>NZ_CP077084.1:0-5447500 GCF_014268275.3 Pseudomonas tritici | reverse complement strand
CGAAAGTAGGTCTTAGTGATCCGGTGGTTCTGTATGGAAGGGCCATCGCTCAACGGATAAAAGGTACTCCGGGGATAACAGGCTGATACCGCCCAAGAGTTCATATCGACGGCGGTGTTTGGCACCTCGATGTCGGCTCATCACATCCTGGGGCTGAAGCCGGTCCCAAGGGTATGGCTGTTCGCCATTTAAAGTGGTACGCGAGCTGGGTTTAGAACGTCGTGAGACAGTTCGGTCCCTATCTGCCGTGGACGTTTGAGATTTGAGAGGGGCTGCTCCTAGTACGAGAGGACCGGAGTGGACGAACCTCTGGTGTTCCGGTTGTCACGCCAGTGGCATTGCCGGGTAGCTATGTTCGGAATAGATAACCGCTGAAAGCATCTAAGCGGGAAACTAGCCTCAAGATGAGATCTCACTGGGACCTTGAGTCCCCTGAAGGGCCGTCGAAGACTACGACGTTGATAGGTTGGGTGTGTAAGCGCTGTGAGGCGTTGAGCTAACCAATACTAATTGCCCGTGAGGCTTGACCATATAACACCCAAGCAATTTGACTACTCGAAAGAGCATCAGATTGCGGTGTGTGAAGACGATAGAACCGAAAGTTCGATCTCACGAAAACACCGAAAGCTGTCACATACCCAATTTGCTGAAGCGAGGCCATCTGGTCACGACTCAGTACCCGAATTTCTTGACGACCATAGAGCATTGGAACCACCTGATCCCATCCCGAACTCAGTAGTGAAACGATGCATCGCCGATGGTAGTGTGGGGTTTCCCCATGTGAGAGTAGGTCATCGTCAAGATTAAATTCCGAAACCCCTGTTTGCTAACGCGAACAGGGGTTTTGTTTTGGGCGGTCGAAAAGACATCTAACATCCCAATTCCGCCAATAACTGTCCACAGTGCTAAAGTCGCACCCTCGATTTTGCTTTTCCCAAGGAAGCCGTTATGCCGGATGCGACGTCCCTCAGCGCTGGATTCATGGTGGTTCACGGCAATCGCCTGGATGAACTGCGCAGCCTGGTGGTCAGCTGGATGCGACGCTACCCCCTGGCGCCCCTGGAAAACGAAATCGCCCTGGTGCAAAGCAACGGCATCGCTCAATGGCTCAAGTTGGCCCTGGCTGAAGATCCGGAAGAGGATGACATGGGCGGCTGCGGTATTGCTGCCGCAATTGACGTGCAACTGCCCGGCAGCTTCATGTGGCAGCTCTACCGAATGGTGCTTGGCCGTGACGAAATCCCGCCCAAGTCCCTGCTGGACAAGGCCCCCCTGACCTGGCGCCTGATGCGCCTGCTCCCAGAGCTTATCGATCAGCCGCACTTCGAACCGTTGCAGCGCTTCCTCACCCACGACACCGACCTGCGTAAACGCTACCAACTCGCCGAGCGCCTGGCTGACTTGTTCGACCAATACCAGGTCTACCGCGCCGACTGGCTGGAAGACTGGGCTGCCGGCCGCCACCAACTGCGTAACGGCCGGGGCGACGCCAAACCGCTCAATCCTGCTAACTGCTGGCAAGCCGAACTGTGGCGCGCACTGCTGTTGGATGTCGGTGAAGAAGGCATGGCCGAAAGCCGTGCAGGCGTCCACCAACGCTTCATCGAACGCATCAATACGCTCGAGAGCGCCCCACCAGGGCTGCCATCCCGAGTCATTGTTTTCGGAATCTCCTCGTTGCCAGCACAGGCGCTGGAAGCCCTTGCCGGGCTCGCACGATTCAGCCAAGTCCTGCTTTGCGTACACAACCCGTGTCGCCATCACTGGTCCGACATCGTCGCCGACAAAGACCTGCTGCGTAACGAATACAAACGCCAAGCGCGTAAATCCGGCATGCCGGTCACTATCGATCCACAAACCCTGCACCAGCACGCCCACCCGCTACTGGCTGCCTGGGGCAAACAAGGCCGTGACTACATCAGCTTGCTGGACAGCTACGATGACCCCAACAGCTACCGTGCAGCGTTCCGCGATGGTCGTATCGACCTATTCAGTGACAGCGATCCCACCACGCTGCTCAATCAGCTCCAGGACGATATCCTCGAACTGCGCCCACTCAATGAAACCCGCGAACTATGGCCTGCCGTCGATCTGGAGCGAGATACCTCAATCCGCTTCCACATCGCCCACAGCGCTCAACGCGAAGTAGAAATCCTCCACGACCAACTGCTCCAACGTTTTAGCGCCGACCCCACGCTGCGTCCCAGGGACATCATCGTCATGGTCCCCGACGTCGACAGTTACGCGCCGCATATCCGCGCCGTGTTCGGCCAGCTTGAGCGCAACGACCCGCGCTTCATCCCGTTCACCCTGACTGACCAAGGCCAGCGCGGCCGCGACCCTCTGCTGATCGCCGTCGAACATCTGCTGAAAATCCCCGACAGCCGCTTCCCTGTCAGCGAAATCCTCGATCTGCTTGACGTTCCTGCCCTGCGCGAACGCTTCGCCATCAAGGAACGCGACCTGCCCACACTGCACCGCTGGATTGAAGGCGCCGGCATCCGCTGGGGCCTCAACGCCGAACAGCGCGCAGGCCTGGGCCTGCCCACGGAACTGGAACAAAACAGTTGGCGTTTCGGCCTGCGCCGCATGTTGCTCGGTTACGCCGTAGGCACCGGCGCCGCGTGGGACGGCATCGAGCCCTACGACGAAATCGGTGGTCTCGACGCCGCCCTGATCGGCCCGCTGGTCGCCTTGCTCGACGCACTCAGTGACGCCCATCAAGCCCTGTCGCACCCCGCGCCTCCGCAGACGTGGGGCGAACGCCTGCAACGCCTGATGCAGCTGTTCTTCCTACCGAGCAGCGAACACGACGACTACCTGTTGGGCCAACTCGAACAACTCCGAGAGACCTGGCTGGAAACCTGCGAGTCCGTGGGCCTACAAGACGAGTTACCTCTCACCGTAGTCCGTGAAGCCTGGCTGGCTGGCCTGGACCAAGGGCGCCTGTCCCAGCGCTTTCTCGCCGGGGCTGTTAATTTCTGCACCCTGATGCCCATGCGTGCGATCCCGTTCAAGCTCGTTTGCCTGCTCGGCATGAACGACGGCGATTACCCCCGCGCCCAACCACCGCTGGACTTCGACCTGATGGGCAGTGATTACCGCCCCGGCGACCGTTCACGCCGTGAAGACGATCGGTACCTGCTGCTCGAAGCCCTGCTTTCAGCGCGTGACCAGCTTTACATCAGTTGGGTGGGCCGCAGCATCCGCGACAACAGCGACCGCCCTGCCTCGGTACTGATCGGCCAACTACGCGACCATCTCGCCAGCGGCTGGCGTCACGCAAACAGCGATGAAGCGCTTATCGAAGCCATGACCCAAGAGCATCCACTGCAACCGTTCAGCGCCCGCTACTTCCATGAGGGCGACGCGCTATTCAGCTACGCCCGCGAATGGCAATTGCTCCACGAAGCCTGTGACGCCACCCCAACAGAACACGACCTGGCACCGCACAAACAGGACGAGCCCCTGAGCCTCGGCCAGTTACAAGACTTCCTACGCAACCCAGTCAAACACTTCTTCAGCCAACGTCTGAAAGTATTCTTCGAAGCCGCCGAAGTGCCGTTGGCCGACGAAGAACCCTTCGTCCTCGACGCACTGCAACGCTACAGTCTAAGCGACAGCCTGCTGAACGCCGCACTCACTGAACCCGATCATCTCGAGCAGGCCCTACACGCCCAGGCCTTGCGACTGCAAGGCAGTGGCCTGTTGCCTATGGTCGGTTTCGGCGAATGCCTGCGCAACGAATTGATCGAGCCGTTGCCCGACCTGCTGCAACGCTATCAACAATTGTTGGCCCTTTGGCCCACCCGGCATACTGGCGCAGAACCTGTCAGTTTTGAGTATCGAGGTGTTCAATTGGAAGGCTGGATCAGCGGTCTGCATCGACGCAGTGATGGCGGCCTGCTAAGCGTCACCACCATCCCCAACAGCATTGGCTCGATCAAGACACGCAAGTGGCATCGCCTCATTCGCCCTTGGGTCAATCACGTGGTTGCCTGCGCTTGCGGCCTGCCTTTAAGCACCGGCTTGGTGGCCAGTGACGACACCTTGCTCCTGCCGCCTCTGGATAAGTCCATCGCACAGGAAATCCTCGGCAACCTGCTGCTCGCCTGGCACACAGGCATGAGCAAACCGCTGCCCGTGGCCGTCAAAACCGCCTTCGCCTGGCTCGGTCAAACCGACCCCGTCAAGGCCCAGGCGGCCGCCAGTAAAGCCTACGAAGGCGACGCCCTGACCTCCGACGGCGAACGTCGCGAAACCCCAGCGCTCACCCGGCAATTCCCCGACTACGCCGCGCTCATCGCCAGCGAAGAATTCGAAGGTTGGTGCGAAACCCTGTATCGCCCCCTGATCAACGCTCCATGGCGCTCACTCACAGGTGAGGAGGCCGGCGCATGACCCGCAAACCTTTGGCCCTTGCCTTCCCGCTCAAGGGCAGCCAGCTGATTGAAGCCAGCGCCGGTACCGGCAAGACGTTCACTATCTCCGCCCTTTACCTGCGTCTGGTCCTCGGCCACGGTGGCGACGACTCCGGTTTTGGTCGCGAGCTGTTGCCGCCGCAAATCCTGGTAGTGACGTTCACTGACGCCGCCACCAAAGAGCTGCGCGAACGCATCCGCATTCGTCTTGCCGAGGCCGCGCGGTTCTTCCGCGAAGAAATTGAACAGCCTGACGCCCTGATCGCTGATCTGCGCGACGAGTACCCACCCGAACAGTGGCCCGCCTGTGCCAACCGCCTGGACATCGCCGCGCAATGGATGGACGAAGCCGCCGTCTCGACCATCCACAGTTGGTGCCAGCGCATGCTGCGCGAACACGCCTTCGACAGCGGCAGCCTGTTCACCCAGACCCTGGAAACCGACCACAGCGACCTGCTCGGTGAGGTGCTGCGCGACTACTGGCGTTTGTTTTGCTACCCGATGCACGACGACGCCCTCAACTGGGTGCGCAACAACTGGGGTGGCCCCGCCGCGTTGATGCCACGGGTGCGCGCGCTGTTCGGCAGCGAACGGCCCACCGATGACGCCCGCGAACCTGCCGAACTGATCACGGCTTGCCTTCAAGAGCGTCGCGAAGCGCTGACAACCATCAAGGCGCCCTGGCAACAATGGGCCGCCGAGCTACGCGATATCTGCCTGCAAGCCGTGGCCGCCAAAGCCGTCGACGGCCGCAAGATGCAAGCGCGTTATTTCGAGCCGTGGTTCGAAAAGATCGGCGCCTGGGCTGCTGACGACACTCTCGAACAACTCGATATCGGTACTGGCTTCACCCGCCTCACGCCCGACGGTATGGCCGAAGCCTGGAAGGGCGAGCCGCCCCAGCATCCTGGCATCGACGCCATGGCCGGTCTCAAGTCGGCCCTCGATGCGTTGCCAACCCCCGAGGCCGCTGTGTTGCAGCACGCCGCCGGCTGGGTGGGGCAACGCTTCGAAGAAGAAAAACGCCGCCGCGCCGAAATGGGCTTCGACGACATGCTCATCCGCCTCAACGCCGCGCTGAAAGCTGACGGCGGCGAGCGCCTTGCCAGTGTCATCCGCGAGCAATTCCCGGTGGCCCTGATCGACGAGTTCCAGGACACCGACCCAGTGCAGTACAGCATCTTCGACAGCATCTACCGCATCGAAGAAAACCACCTCGACAGTGGCCTGTTTCTGATCGGCGACCCCAAGCAAGCGATCTACGCCTTCCGTGGCGCTGACATTTACACTTACTTGCGCGCCCGCCAGTCCACCACCGGCCGCCACCACACGCTGGGCACCAACTTCCGCTCCAGCCATGCGATGGTCGAGGCAGTGAACCACGTGTTCCAGCGCGCAGAAAAAGGCCGTGGCGCGTTCCTGTTCCGCGAACCGGATGGTCAGAATCCGGTGCCGTTCCACTCGGTGCTGTCCCAAGGCCGCAAGGAACGATTGCACGTTAATGGCCAAACGCTGCCGGCGATGAACCTCTGGCATTTGCCCACAGAACAGCCGGTTTCCAACGTGGTTTACCGTCAGCAATTGGCTGCCGCCTGTGCCACGCAGATTGTTGAATTGCTCAACGGCGGACAGCAAGGCACAGCCGGTTTCCTACAACCGGACGCGAGCTTCAACGGCGTGCTTCCGTCAGATATCGCCATCCTCGTTCGCGACGGCAAGGAAGCTCAAGTCGTGCGGGCTGAACTGGCTGCGCGTGGCGTGCGCAGTGTGTACCTGTCCGACAAAGACTCGGTCTTCGCCGCCCAGGAAGCCCACGACCTGCTGGCCTGGCTCAAGGCCTGCGCCGAGCCGGATGTTGAGCGCCCGCTGCGCGCTGCCCTGGCTTGCGTCACCCTGAACCTGTCACTTCCGGAACTGGAGCGCCTGAACCAGGACGAACTCGCATGGGAAAGCCGCGTCATGCAGTTCCGTGGCTATCGCGTGATCTGGCGCACCCAAGGTGTGCTGCCAATGCTGCGTCGCCTGCTCCACGATTTTAAACTGCCGCAAACCCTGATCGCGCGCAGTGACGGCGAACGTGTGCTGACCAACCTGCTGCACCTCAGCGAACTGCTGCAACAGGCCGCATCGGAACTGGACGGCGAACAGGCGCTGATCCGCCACTTGGCCGAACACCTGGCGCTGTCGGGCCAGGCGGGTGAGGAACAAATCCTGCGCCTGGAAAGTGATGAACAATTGGTCAAGGTGGTGACTATCCACAAATCCAAGGGCCTGGAATACGACTTGGTCTTCCTGCCTTTCATCTGCTCAGCCAAACCAGTCGATGGCAGCCGTTTGCCCCTTCACTACCATGATGAACACGGCAAGTCGCAGGTCAGTCTGCGTCCGACCGCCGAGTTGATCGACCAGGCCGACAACGAGCGCTTGGCCGAAGATCTGCGCCTGCTCTATGTAGCCCTGACCCGTGCCAAACATGCGTGCTGGCTCGGCATCGCCGACCTCAAGCGTGGCAACAGCAATAGCTCCGTGTTGCACTTGTCGGCGTTGGGCTATTTGCTTGGCGCGGGTGCATCGCTGGGAGAGTCCACGGGTCTGGCGCGCTGGTTGTTGGATCTGCAAGAAGGTTGCACCGCAATCCACTATGCCCACGTGCCCGACGCGCAAGACATCATCTTCCACCCGCCGCGCAACGAAGCCCTGCTTAGAGCGCCCTTGCTGCCCAAACGCAAGGCGGCCGAAAACTGGTGGATCGCCTCCTACAGCGCCTTGCGCATTGGCGACAGCATGAGTGCCGCCAGTCTCGAAGCGCCGGAAAGCCCACAAGCCCAAAAGCTGTTCGATGACGAACGCCTCGACCCCGACGCTCCCCGCGAGTTAGCGGCGTCCGGCGGCGACATTCACCGGTTCCCACGCGGTCCGAACCCTGGGACCTTTCTCCACGGTCTGCTGGAGTGGGCGGGGGAGGAGGGCTTCAACGTCACCCCCGAGGCTATCGAAAAAGCCGTAGGGGCTCGTTGCAATCGCCGCAACTGGGAAGGTTGGATCGTCACCCTCAGCAGTTGGCTGGGCCACTTGCTGCAAGCGGCGCTGCCTGTGGACAACGATTACGTCAGCCTGAAAAGCCTGCAGCATTACCAGATCGAAATGGAGTTCTGGTTCGCCAGCCATAAAGTCGACGTACTCGCCCTCGACAAACTGGTGTGCCAGTACACCCACAACGGCGTTTCCCGCGTCGCCGCCGAACCCGTGTTGCTCAACGGTATGTTCAAGGGCTTTATCGATTTGACGTTCGAACATGACGGCCGCTATTACGTGGCCGACTACAAATCCAACTGGCTCGGCCCCGACGATTCGGCCTACACACAGGACGCCATGGAACAGTCGATCCTCGAGCATCGGTACGACCTGCAATACGTACTTTACCTGCTGGCCCTGCACCGCCAACTCAAGGCGCGCCTGCCGGACTACGACTACGACCGCCATGTCGGCGGTGCGCTTTACCTATTCCTGCGCGGCACCCAGTCCGTGAGCCAGGGCGCGTATTTCACCCGGCCACCACGGGAACTGATCGAAGGCCTGGACCTGCTGTTCCAGGGCAAGCCCCTCCCGCCCAAGGTTGAGCCCGCCTGGGAACAAGGAGTGCTGCTATGAGCCTGTCGCCGTTACCGCTCGAGGACCTGATGCCTCTCAGCCGTGCCACTGACCTGGTGCAGCTGCTGGAGCGTTGGGTGGATCGCGGTTGGTTGCGCGCCCTGGACAAAGCCTTCGTCGGCTTCCTGCACGAACTTGATCCGCACGCTGACCCGCTGGTGCTGCTGGCCGCTGCGCTGACCAGCCATCAACTGGGCCATGGCCACGTCTGCCTCGACCTGTTCGAAACGCTCAAAGCCCCGGACTTCGCCCTGTCGTTGCCGCCTGAAGGCGACCTGCAAACCGGCGCCATGCTGCTGCCGTCGCAGTTGCTCGACGGCCTCGACGGCGCCCACTGGTGCCACACGCTGGCCGCCAGCCATCTGGTCGCGTTGGCAGTTGATGGCAGCGAAGCCGCCCAGAGTCGCCCATTGGTCCTGTCCGGCAAACGCCTGTACCTGCGCCGCTACTGGACCTACGAGCGACGTATCGACACCGCCTTGCGCCTGCGGCTCGCCACCCAGGAAAGCGTCGCCGCCGATTTGCCGCAGCGCCTTGACAGCCTGTTCGACCAGCCGCCGCCTGACGGCGTGATCGATTGGCAAAAGCTCGCCTGCGCCCTGGCCACTCGCGGAGCATTCAGCATCGTCACCGGCGGCCCCGGCACCGGTAAGACCACCACCGTGGTGCGCCTGCTCGCGCTGTTGCAGGCGCCGGCGGTGGAAACCGGCAGCCCACTGCGCATTCGCCTGGCTGCGCCCACCGGCAAGGCCGCTGCACGCCTCACCGAGTCCATCAGCCAGCAAGTGCTGTCGCTGAAAGTGCCGGACAACGTGAAGGAAAAGATCCCGACTCAGGTCACCACTGTCCACCGCTTGCTCGGCAGTCGCCCGGGCACGCGGCATTTCCGTCATCACATCGGCAACCCATTGCCCTTGGATGTGCTGGTGGTGGACGAAGCCTCGATGATTGACCTGGAAATGATGGCCAACCTGCTCGACGCCTTGCCGCCCCATGCACGGCTTGTGCTACTGGGCGACAAGGACCAACTCGCTTCGGTAGAAGCGGGTGCCGTGCTCGGTGATTTGTGCCGCGACGCGGAAGCCGGCTTCTACAGCGCCGAGACCCGCCAATGGCTGCAAGCCGTCAGTGGCGAAGACCTCAGCACCAGTGGCCTGCAGGCAGACCTCGACGGCAGCCATCCCCTGGCCCAGCAAGTGGTGATGCTGCGTTACTCACGCCGTTTCGGCGAAGGCAGTGGCATCGGCCAACTGGCGCGTTGGGTCAACCAGCAAAATGCTGAAGAAGCCCGTAAGCTGCTGACGGCACGCAGCCACAGTGACCTGTTCTGCGTCAGCCTGAAGGGCGAGCGCGACCACGCCCTCGAGCGCCTGGTCCTGGACGGGCAGTGCAGCGACGGCGCCCAAGGTTATCGCTACTACCTCAACCTGCTGCAAAGCGCGCGTCCATCTCCCGACACCCCACGCGAAGCCCCCGCCTGGACCCGTTGGGCGCAACAACTGCTGCAAGCCTTCGATGCCTTCCAACTGCTCTGCGCGGTACGCAAAGGCCCTTGGGGTGTGGAAGGCCTGAATCTGCGCATCACCGCAGCCTTGCGCAAGGTGCGGCTGGTCGAGGGCGACGAGCAATGGTACGAAGGCCGCCCGGTGCTCATGACCCGCAACGATTACGGCCTGGGCTTGATGAACGGCGACATCGGCATCGCCCTCAAATTGCCCGAAAGCGATGGCGGCCCGCAGGTACTGCGTGTCGCCTTCCCACGTAACGATGGCCAGGGCGGCGTGCGTTTTGTGCTGCCCAGCCGCCTGAATGATGTGGAAACCGTGTACGCGATGACCGTGCATAAATCCCAGGGATCGGAGTTCATCCACACGGCATTGATCCTGCCGGATGCGCTCAACCCGGTGCTCACCAAAGAACTGATCTACACCGGCATCACCCGGGCCAAGCGCTGGTTCAGCCTGATCGAACCGCGTGGCGGCGTGTTTGAAGAAGCGGTAAGGCGCAAGGTCAAGCGCTTGAGTGGGCTGATGCTTGAGCTGGGGCACGAATCAGAAAAAACTGAGTGACAGGTCATGTAATATTTCTTATTCAGGCGTCTGATTTTTCTGAAAAAATAGCGGGCCACGTGAAGACCCATTCCGCTGAGGGGTTCCACCACTGTGCTATCGTTGCGGCATCATCTGAAAAAAAACTGAGAGTATCGCTGCATGAACGTGGCTGTCTCGCCCACAGAGCGCAGTTTGAGCTGGAGACGCATGTTGCTGGTGGCGGCCCTGTGCGTGCTCGCACCACGCGTCTTCGCCCAGGCGCCCGAGCCCATTGACCTTGCCGCCCACCGTGCCCAAGCGGTCACCCAAGTGGTGCTCGGTATCCTCAGTTATGCGCGCTGGCCGGTAGAGCCTGCGCAATTGCGCCTGTGTATCGTCGGCCCGACCCAATACACCGACGACCTGGTCAAAGGCACGACCCAGGCCACCGGCCGTCCGGTCGTTGTGCAACGCCTGCTGGCCAGCCATCCCGATATCGTCGACGCCTGCGATGCGGTGTACATCGGCAAACTCAGTGCCGATGAGCGCAGCCAGCTGTTTACCTCATTGATCGGCCACCCGGTGCTCAGCATCAGCGAAGGCGGCGACCAGTGCACCGTGGGCAGCCTGTTCTGCCTGCGGGTGAGTGATGAGCAAGTGTCATTCGAAGTCAATCTCGACTCCGTCGCCCGCAGTGGCGTACGTATTCACCCCAGCGTGTTGCAGTTGTCACGTCGCCGAGCGCCCGCACCATGAAGGCCGATAAAGTGCGACCGACGCTACGCTCGGTCATCGGCCGGGGGCACCTGATCCTGGCGCTGGTGGCGGTGATTCTGGCCAGTGTTTCCCTGACGCTGCTCGGCGTGCTGGCGCTGAGGGTCTATGCCGAACACAACTTGCACCTGATCGCGCGCTCTATCAGCTATACCGTTGAGGCAGCGGTGGTGTTCAACGACAGTGCGGCGGCCACCGAGGCCCTCAGCGTGATTGCCTCCACCGAAGAGGTGGCCCAGGCTGAAGTCCTTGATGCCAATGGCAAGTTGCTGGCTCAGTGGGTGCGCCCGGAAACCAGCATGCTGTCGCGGGTTGAGCTGGAGTTGGCGCATACCCTGCTCGAGCAACCCATCAGCCAGCCGATCCTCCACCAAGGGCGAGCCGTCGGCAGCATTCTTCTCACTGGCCACGGCGGTAGCTTGCTGCGCTTCCTGCTCAGTGGTCTGGCTGGCATCCTGATCTGCACCGCCCTCAGCGCGTGGGTTGCCCTGCATTTGGCGCGACGCCTGTTGCGGGGCATCACCGGCCCGCTGCAAAGCCTTGCCGCCGTGGCCCACGCCGCTCGTAGCGAGCGTGACTTCGATCGCCGCGTACCGCCGGCGCAAATCGCCGAGCTCGACAGTCTGGGCAGTGACTTCAATGCCTTGCTCGGCGAGATGGAAGCCTGGCAAAGCCACCTGCAGAGCGAAAACGAATTCCTCGCCCACCAGGCCAACCACGACAGCCTCACCGGTTTGCCCAACCGGGCGTTCTTCGAAGGCCGCCTGATTCGCGCCCTGCGCAGCGCCGCCAAAGTCAAAGAACAGGTGGCGGTGCTCTATCTCGACAGCGACCGCTTCAAAGAGATCAATGACAGTTTTGGCCATGCCGCCGGCGATGCCGTCCTTGTGGCCGTCGCCCAGCGTGTGCGTGCGCAATTGCGTGAAGATGACCTGGTGGCGCGCCTGGGGGGAGACGAGTTCGCCATCCTGCTGGCGCCGTTGCACAAGGTGGCAGACGCCGAGCGTATCGCCGACAAAATCATTGCCAGCATGGACCTGCCGATCCCCGTGCCCGGCAATACCGAGGTATTGACCTCCCTGAGTATCGGCATCGCCATCTACCCCGATCATGGTGCCACCCCCGGCACCCTGCTCAATGCGGCCGACGCGGCGATGTACCAGGCCAAGCGCCTGTCCTCGGGCGGCCAGCACACGGCGGAGTCGGAGCACGCCGCCGTCAATCTTCAACACAGGAGTTGACCCCTTGTTCACCACCGCACGTTTCATGTTGATCACCCTGCTGATGGCACTGCTCGCCCTCGGCGGCTGTCAGACGCCCCCACCCAAAGGCCTGACCCCAGCGCAGGTCGCGGTCCTCAAGCAGCAAGGCTTTGAAATGACCGACGAAGGCTGGTCATTCGGCCTGTCCGGCAAAGTGCTGTTTGGCAGCGATGTCGAGACCCTCAACCAACCCAGCACCGACATCGTCCAGCGTATCGGCAAGGCCCTGCTTGGCGTAGGTATCGAACGCGTTCGCGTCGATGGCCACACCGATGCGTCTGGCAAGGAAACCTACAATCAGCAGCTGTCCCTGCGCCGTGCCAAAAGCGTGGCCACGGTGCTGACCGGCGTGGGTATGAAAGAAGAAAACATCCAGCTGCGCGGCTTGGGCAGTAGCAAACCGGTGGTCTCCAATGACACCGCTGAAGGGCGCACCGAGAATCGGCGAGTGTCGATCGTGGTGAGTGCGGGCTGAGCGAATTCAATTTGAAATGCAGTCAAAATGTGGGAGCTGGCTTGCCTGCGAACGCGGTGTATCAGTACGCGATGTACTGACTGACACACTGCCATCGCAGGCAAGCCAGCTCCCACAGTGGGTTTTGCGGTGCCTTGCTACAGTGTTCGCTTAGCTGCCCGGTGTCATCGCCTGCGTTGATGCACCATCACCGTATCTCAGCAAAGACCGTCAAGTATGTTTCCTGTAGGAGACGTCTGCCATGACGAATCTTGATGGCTAGGCTGACGAGGTTTCGCTTTTTCGCAAAGGGTGGGCTTAGTTAAATGGCCGCGCCAACTAACCACCGTAAAGGACTGCGATGAGCATAAACGTCAGTAATTTCCGCCAGGAAGTTTCTAAAGCTAGACTTTCAAACATTGCTTTTGACGAGCTGTTGAGCGCAAGAGAGTTGTTCGAGTCTGAGCGTAAGGGAGTTCGATTCGATACCAAAGCCGCGCACATCAATCCTCTACAATTACCCGTCCTGAATAAGGAGCTAGATAGAATCCGAACCATGGTCGATCATGAAAGCCATGTCTTGATTCTTGATGGTTTTAAGGTCGACAAACTTGCAAGTTTCAAATCGCTGATATGGACATTTGGATCTCTACTCGGTGTGCCAATGGTGCAAAACCATCTCGGTCACAAGGTGATTGAGGTTTATGACAGAGGCGGTAAGAGCATTGAGGAAGGTGCGAGATACCATCAAACCCGCCAAGGTGCCTATGTGCACAACGATGGAGTGAGCGACCCGTTGCCTATCGATTACTTGATCTTGGCTTGCGGACAAAAAGCGCTTTTGGGAGGTGAGAGCATTCTGATTGATGCAAGCGCGGTATACGCAGAGCTGATGGCGTTTCCAGAAATATTGGAAGAGCTTAAGTGCGACTTCTTTTTTGAAAACCGCGGTATGTCAGATGAGGAACAGTTGTTCAAAACACCTATTTTGAGCTTTTCCAATGAGGGTATCCCGCTGATCAGATATTTTCGCGTCTACATTGAGTCCGCTCACCTTAAGGCGGGAGTGCCGTTAACAGTGGCCCAATCCCAAGCGCTAGACTTTCTGGACACCGTTCTCGATCAGTCATCGGTTCAGCATCGAGTGTTGCTGGAACCAGGGCAGGTACTCATTTCAGCCGATAACAAGTTTCTCCACACCCGCACGCACTTTATAGATATGAATACTCCACGTTGCGTGATTGATGATGCGGAATCCTTGAACGATCTAAATCGCTACATGCTACGGATGTGGTTACGCAAACAATGATGCACCGATGCTCATAACTTACATCCCCCCACTATCCGCCATAAGCCGAACCCCATGGACAACTCCGATATCGCGATCACGCTGGTCCTGATCTCTGCCTTTATGCACGCCACTTGGAACGCCGTAGTCCGCGCCGGTAGCAGTCGCTTCATGACCTTGGCCATGGTGGATGGCTCCGCGCTGGTGATATGCCTGCTGGCGTTGCCTCTTGTCAGTGTGCCGAGCCTGGAGGTAGGGGGTTATATCCTCGTCTCGGTGATACTCAATACGGTCTATCGGTTATTTCTGGTCAAAGCGTACGAAACGGGTGACTTCGGTCAGGTTTACCCGGTGATGCGTGGGGTACCGCCGGTATTGGTCGCGCTGTTTTCCTACTTTCTGCTGCATGAACAGTTGTCACTTCAGGCGCTGGTGGGGGTGTCGCTGATATGTGTGGGAATTATCAGCCTGACCTTCGTGCACAGGATGACGGCGCAGATGTTCAAGCCGATCCTGATGGCGGTGTGCGCTGGAGCGTTTATCGCGTCTTACACGGTAGTGGACGCCAAAGGTGTAAGAGCCAGCGAGACGGTGCTGCAGTACATCATCTACCTGACGGTGTTCCAGAGTATTCCGATCCCACTGCTGGCATTTTCCAAAGAGCGCTCGGCTTTGGCTCAAGCCATACGTGGGCATTGGCGAGTCGGCCTATTAGGCGGCGTTTTTTACTTGGCGTCCTACGCACTGGTGTTGTTTGCGTTGTCGCTGGACGCGGTGGCCAAGGTCTCAGCGCTGCGGGAAACCAGTGTTATTATCGGCGCCATTATTGCCGCGCTGTTTTTTCATGAACGGTTCGGCTGGCGACGTATGCTGTCGGCATTCGTCATTGTTAGCGGGATCATCTTGATCAAAGTGAGCACCTGATGGCTCAGCGTCCGCCTCCCACACCGATGCTTCAAGCGTTCGTCAGCGCTGCGCAAACCGGTAGTTTTGCGCGTGCGGCGTCTGAGCTTAACCTCACTGCCAGCGCCATTAGTCATCAAATTGCGGGCCTGGAGGAATGGTGGGGCGTGCAGTTGTTTGAGCGGCATTCACGCGGCGTCAAGCTGACGCCGGCGGGGCAAGCCTTGTTGCCGGTTACCGATGGTTTTTTCAAGGCGCTGGATGGGGTACTGCAATCTCTCAACCCCGGTAAATCCCGACCGTTGTACCTCTCATGCACGTCTTCTCTCTGTTCGACGTGGCTAATCCCCAGGATGCATGGGTCGCACACAGAGGCCTCGTTCAACCTTGATCTGGTGTTGACTAGCGCCGATATGAACAGCACCAGCCTGGAAGCTCATCAATACGATGTCGCGGTGGTGATGGGGTACGGCGATTATCCGGATCATCATGTTGAACTGCTGATGTGCGACGCAGTATTTCCCGTTTGCTCGCCGGAATTTCTACGGTTGAAGGGGGATATTTCACTGGAGGATGTCTCCCGGTACCCGCTGATTCATCGGGTGGACGATCAGGTGTGTCCGGGGTGGGAAAGCTGGTTTGCGTTTCAGGGGCTGGCGGCGCCGCCTTATCACCATGGGCCGCGATTTCCGGATTCGAGCCTGGCGATCAGCCTGGCGGTGAAGGGCACAGGCATCGCACTGGGCAGGACTGCGTTGGTATACGACCAATTGGAAGACGGCGCGTTGGTTGCGTTGAAAAGCCCCGCGATGATGTCGCCAGCGGCGTACTACATCATTTGTCGAAACGGGCGGCAATTAGAGCCGGATATCGCTCGGCTGATTGAATGGCTCAAGACCAGTGCGAGTAAGTTTCTGCGCGAAGTTCGGGCTCGGTATCCGCAAATTGCCGGGGCTGGTGCGGTTTAAATGTAGGAAGGAGCAAGGCTCCTCCCGCATTCGAACGGTGTTCGCTTATCGGCAGACCCGAAGGTCTCCCGCGTACAGCCGCCATAAAACGGTAAAGACAGATAAAAAGCCTGGCAATACTTGGGCATCACATCCCAACTAATCAGAGTCGCTAAACCCGATCGCTGATGAGCAGCGAAGTCAGGAGGCTAGTGACCCAAACGGTAAGGCGCAATGGGGTAGAGAGCCTCTAGGAAACGTCCTGCTATTTAAAGCGAATCATCGTTGATGGCCCTTTAATCCGCGAACCTGATCTCCCGCGTCTCCCCCATCAACAACCCCTGATTCTGCTCCGTCACTTCCCTGATGTAATCCCACAACAACGTGATCCGCTTCAACTTCCTCAAATCCTCCCGGCAATACATCCAGAACTGCCGTGTGATCGCAATCTGCGCCCCCAGCACCGGCAGCAACCGCGGATCCTGCGCCGCCAAAAAGCACGGCAATATCGCCATCGACCGCCCCTGTTGCGCCGCCACGTACTGCGCGATCACGCTGGTACTGCGCAGGCTGGCGCTGGCGCCGGGCACCACGTTCGCCAGGTACAGCAGCTCCGAGCTGAACGCCAGGTCATCCACATAACTGATGAACGGATGCTCAGCCAAATCCGCCGGGCGTTGTATCGGCGGGTGTTGGTCCAGGTATTCTTGGGTCGCGTACAGCTGCAGTTTGTAATCACACAATTTGCAGCACACGTAGGGCCCGTGTTCCGGGCGCTCCAGGGCGATAACGATGTCGGCTTCGCGCTTGGACAGGCTGATGAAGTGGGGCAGGGGCAGGATGTCCACTGAGATCGCCGGGTAGGTGTCGACGAAGTGGCTCAATTGCGGGGTGACGAAAAAGCTGCCGAAGCCTTCGGTGCAGCCCATGCGCACATGGCCGGACAGTGCCACGCCGGAGCCGGACACCTGTTCGCAAGCCATGTGCAGGGTGCTTTCGATGGACTCCGCGTAGCCCAGCAAACGCTGGCCTTCGGGGGTGAGGACGAAGCCGTTGGTCCGGGATTTTTCGAAGAGCAGGGTGCCGAGGGACGCTTCCAGTGAACTGATGCGCCGCGACACGGTGGTGTAGTCCACCGCCAGGCGCTTGGCGGCCACGCTGGCCTTGCGGGTGCGGGCCACTTCGAGGAAAAACTTCAGGTCATCCCAGTTCAGGGAGCCCAGCGACGTGATGTTTTTTTGCATATTGGTCCGGCTTTTATGTGCGTTCTTATTAGAGATTTGCACATCTATACTCCAAAAACAGTCCGAACGCCTCATTCTTCAAGGCGATTCAACGCCTTGGTTCTCTGCATAACTATAAGATTTGGAGACCACATGAACGCATCTGCCGATATTTCCGTGCAACAGGTCAAGTTGCTGATCAACGGCGAGTGGGTCGAGTCCAAGACCACCGAGTGGCAAGACATCGTCAACCCGGCCACCCAGCAGGTGCTGGCCAAAGTCCCGTTCGCCACGGCCGATGAAGTGAACGCCGCCATCGACGCCGCCCATCGCGCCTTCCAGACCTGGAAGCTGACGCCGATCGGCGCGCGCATGCGCATCATGCTCAAGCTGCAAGCCTTGATCCGCGAACATTCCAAGCGCATCGCCGTGGTGCTCAGCAACGAGCAGGGCAAGACCATTGCCGATGCCGAGGGCGATATTTTCCGTGGCCTGGAAGTGGTGGAGCACGCGTGTTCCATCGGCACCCTGCAAATGGGCGAATTCGCTGAAAACGTCGCCGGTGGCGTCGATACCTACACGCTGCGCCAACCCATCGGCGTGTGCGCCGGTATCACCCCGTTCAACTTCCCGGCGATGATTCCGCTGTGGATGTTCCCGATGGCGATTGCCTGCGGTAACACGTTCGTCCTTAAACCGTCCGAGCAGGATCCGCTGTCGACCATGCTGCTGGTGGAGCTGGCGCTGGAAGCTGGTGTGCCGGCCGGCGTACTCAACGTGGTGCACGGCGGCAAGGATGTGGTGGATGCGCTGTGCACCCACAAAGACATCAAGGCCGTGTCCTTTGTTGGCTCGACTGCCGTGGGTACTCACGTCTACGACCTGGCCGGCAAACACGGCAAGCGCGTGCAATCGATGATGGGTGCCAAGAACCACGCGGTGGTGCTGCCGGATGCCAACCGCGAACACACCCTCAATGCCCTGGTCGGCGCCGGTTTCGGCGCGGCAGGCCAGCGTTGCATGGCCACCTCGGTGGTGGTGCTGGTGGGCGCGTCGAAGCAGTGGCTGCCGGATCTCAAGGCGCTGGCGCAAAAGCTCAAGGTCAACGCGGGCAGCGAAGCGGGCACGGATGTGGGCCCGGTGATCTCCAAGCGCGCCAAGGCACGTATCCTGGAATTGATCGAAAGCGGCGTGAAAGAAGGCGCCAAGCTGGAGCTGGACGGCCGCGACATCAAGGTGCCGGGCTACGAGCAAGGCAACTTTGTCGGCCCGACCCTGTTCTCGGGCGTGACCCCCTCCATGCAAATCTACACCCAGGAAATTTTCGGGCCGGTGCTTGTGGTGCTGGAAGTCGACACCCTGGATGAGGCCATCGCACTGGTCAACGCCAACCCGTTCGGCAACGGCACCGGCCTGTTCACCCAGAGCGGCGCGGCGGCGCGTAAGTTCCAGAGCGAAATCGATGTAGGCCAGGTCGGCATCAACATCCCGATTCCGGTGCCGGTGCCGTTCTTCAGTTTCACCGGTTCCCGCGGTTCCAAGCTCGGCGACCTCGGCCCGTACGGCAAGCAAGTGGTGCAGTTCTACACCCAGACCAAAACCGTCACCAGCCGCTGGTTCGATGACGACACAGTCAACGATGGCGTCAACACCACCATCAACCTGCGCTGATTCGGGAGACGACCATGAAGATTGCATTTATCGGCTTGGGCAACATGGGCGCGCCCATGGCTCGCAACCTGATCAAGGCCGGCCACGCGCTGAACCTGTTCGACTTGAACCAGACGGTGCTCAAGGAACTGGCCGAGTTGGGCGGCACTATCAGCGACTCACCGCGTGATGCGTCCAACGGCGCGGAGCTGGTGATCACCATGCTGCCGGCTGCAGCCCACGTGCGCAGCGTCTGGCTGAATGAAGACGGCGTACTCGCTGGCATCGGCAAGGGCGTACCCGCAGTGGATTGCAGCACCATCGACCCGCAAACCATCCGCGATGTGGCGGCTGCAGCGGCCAAGCAAGGCGTGGCCGTGGCTGACGCGCCAGTCTCTGGCGGCACGGGTGGCGCCCAGGCGGGTACGCTGACCTTCATGGTCGGCGCCAACCCGGAACTGTTCGCCACCCTGCAACCGGTGCTGGCGCAGATGGGCCGCAATATCGTGCATTGCGGCGACGTGGGCACCGGGCAAATCGCCAAAATCTGCAACAACCTGTTGCTGGGCATCAGCATGGTCGGCGTCAGCGAAGCCATGGCCCTGGGCGATGCGTTGGGTATCGACACGCAAGTGCTGGCGGGCATTATCAACAGCTCCACCGGGCGTTGCTGGAGTTCCGACACCTACAACCCATGGCCGGGCGTGATTGAAACCGCGCCGTCGTCCCGTGGCTACACCGGTGGGTTTGGTGCCGACTTGATGCTCAAGGATTTGGGCCTGGCCACTGAAGCGGCGCGCCAGGCCAAGCAGCCGGTGATCCTCGGCGCCGTGGCCCAGCAGTTGTATCAATCAATGAGCCAGCGTGGGGAAGGGGGCAAGGACTTCTCGGCGATTATCAACAGCTATCGCAAGCCCAAATAGGGCGTTTTCCGGGGGCCTGCCTGTGGCGGGCTCCCGGTTTTTTGCGGCTCAAGCAAACACAAAATACTTACGCACCGTCTCGACCACTTCCCACGTCCCCTTCATCCCTGGTTCCACCACAAAGATATCCCCAGCCCGCAAGTGAATCGGCTCCAGGCCTTCTGGCGTGATGATGCAGTAGCCTTCCTGGAAGTGGCAGTATTCCCACTTCACGTAGTCCACATACCACTTGCCCGGTGTGCAGATCCAGGTGCCCATGATCTTGCTGCCGTCTTCGCTGGTGTAGGCGTTGAGGTTGACGGTGTGTGGGTCGCCTTCGAGCTTTTCCCATTTGCACGCGTCCAGGACCGGCAGGGGGTGGGTGTCGCGCAGTACGGTGATGGGCGTGGACATGATGACTCCAGGGCAGTGAATGGAAAGATCCACCCTAAGGCCTTGGGCGTTGCGCCAGTGGTCTGGACTCGACATTGGGATGCCCAGAAGCGCAGCTACCTGATGATCGTTGAATCACCGGCTCCCACAGGGGGGATGCTGTAAGGCTGAGCGATAGCTTTATGCGCCAATCCACCCATTCCTCGCAGTAAGTGCGAAAGATTTCCCGCTTCGCGCCAGAATTCGCAAGAAAATTCGCAGCAGGCCCTCGTATCATTCACCCCAGTACCCGTCGAGAGCCTTCAAATGAACCCAATAAAAACGTGGTGGGACATCAGCCCACCCTTGAGTACGGCGACCCCGACCTGGCCGGGCGATACGCCGTTCCAGGAAGAGCGCGTGTGGCAGTTCGGCCCGGAGTGCCCGGTGAATGTCGGGCGCATTACCTTGTCGCCGCACACCGGCGCCCATGTGGATGCACCGCTGCATTACAGCGCCGACGGTGCACCGATCGGTGAAGTGTCGCTGGACGTGTACATGGGGCCGTGCCGGGTGCTGCATTGCCTGGACAGCGGCGCACTGGTGCAGCCGCATCAGTTGGAAGGCCGTGTGGATAAGTTGCCCGAGCGTGTGTTGCTGCGCACTTATCCACAAGCGCCACTGACCCAATGGGATTCGAATTTCACCGCCATCGCCCCGCAAACCATCGAGCTGCTGGCCAGCCTGGGTGTGCGTTTGATCGGTATCGACACCCCGTCCCTGGACCCGCAGCAGTCCAAGACCATGGATTCCCACAACGCCGTGTTCCGCCATGGCATGGCGATTCTGGAAGGCATCGTGCTCGATGACGTGCCGGAGGGCGACTATGAACTGATCGCGCTGCCGCTGCGTTTTGCCAACCTCGACGCCAGCCCGGTTCGCGCCATTCTCCGCCCGCTCAAGGAGCCCACGCGATGAGCCAATGTCCTTTCTCGCCTGATTACCAACCCCCGGAAGAATGGCATAACGCCGAACTGAATTTTTCCGAGTCCATGAGCTACGGCGATTACCTGGACCTGGGCAAAGTCCTCAGCGCCCAGCACCCGCTGTCGCCGGACCATAACGAAATGCTCTTCATCATCCAGCACCAGACTTCTGAGTTGTGGATGAAACTGATGCTCCACGAGCTCAAGGCCGCCCGCGAACACGTGCGCCTGGGCGAGTTGCCGCCGGCGTTCAAGATGCTGGCGCGGGTCTCGCGGATCTTTGATCAATTGGTGCACGCCTGGGCGGTGCTGGCGACGATGACGCCGTCGGAGTACAAGGCCATTCGGCCGTTCCTCGGGCAGTCGTCTGGGTTCCAGTCGTTCCAGTACCGTGAGATCGAATTTATCCTCGGCAATAAAAGCGCGGCGCTGTTGCGGCCCCACGCCCATCGGCCGGAGCTGTTGAATGAGTTGAAAGTGGCGATTGCTACGCCATCGCTGTATGACGAGGCGATCAACCTGATGGTAAAGGCGGGTTTGGCGATTGACCCGAAACGTGCCGAGCGCGACCCGACGGCGGCGACGGTTCACGATGAATCCGTGGAGACGGCGTGGCGCGAGGTGTATCGCGATCCAAGCCGGTACTGGGATTTGTATCAGTTGGCCGAGAAATTCATCGACCTGGAGGATTCGTTCCGTCAGTGGCGCTTCCGCCATGTGACCACGGTGGAGCGGATTATCGGCTTCCAGCCGGGTACTGGCGGCACCGAAGGCGTGGGCTATTTGCGCAAGATGCTCGACACGGTGTTGTTCCCCGAGTTGTGGCGAGTACGCTCAACGCTCTAAACAAAAAGCCCCGGATTACCGGGGCTTTTCATTTGGAATGCAATCAAACCTGTGGGAGCTGGCTCGCCTGCGATAGCGGTATATCAGCTCGCACATTCAGCGACTGATACACCGCTATCGCGGGCAAGCCCGGCTTCCACAGGGATCACTGTGCGTTGACTACCGCGTTACTCCTGCGAACCCGCAACCGATAGGCCACATAGATAATCCCCACCCACACCGGCATCGCATACACCGACTTGTTAATCCCTGGAATCGCCAGCATCACGCTGATGATCATCACCATGAACGCCAGGCACAGGTAGTTGCTGAACGGGAACCAGAAGGTCTTGAACGACGGTGTCACGCCTTGCTCGCCCATGGCCTTACGGAACTTGATATGGGTGATGCTGATCAACGCCCAGTTGATCATCAGCGAGGCAACCACCAGCGCAAACAGTAACTCCAGCGCACTCTGCGGCGCGACGTAGTTGACCACCACGCACAGCATCGTCACCAGTGCAGAAATCGCCAGCGCCCGCAGCGGCACGCCTTGCTTGTTGAGTTTCATCAACGCTTTTGGCGCATCACCTTGCTCGGCCAGGCCGAACAGCATGCGGCTGTTGCAGTACACGCCGCTGTTGTACACCGACAGCGCCGCGGTCAGCACCACGAAGTTGAGGATGTGCGCAGCGGTGTCGTTGCCGATCAGCGAGAAGATCTGCACAAACGGGCTGCCGCTGTAGGCATCGCCCGACGCACCGAGGGTTTGCAGCAGTTGATCCCATGGGTACAGCGACAGCAGCACGGTGAGTGCGCCGACGTAGAAGATCAGGATCCGGTAGACGACTTGGTTGATCGCTTTCGGGATCACTTTGCGCGGCTCGCTGGCCTCGGCGGCGGTAATGCCCACCAGTTCCAGGCCGCCAAACGAGAACATGATGAAGGCCATGGACATCAACAGCCCCATGCCACCATTCGGGAAGAACCCGCCGTGGCTCCACAGGTTGCTGACCGAGGCTTGCGGGCCGCCGGTGCCGCTGAACAGCAGGTAGCAGCCAAGCACGATCATGCCGACAATCGCCACCACCTTGATGATCGCAAACCAGAACTCGGTCTCACCAAAGAACTTCACGTTCAGGGTGTTTATCAGGTTCACCGCGACGAAGAACACCAAGGCGCTGACCCAGGTCGGGATCTCTGGCCACCAGAACTGGATGTACTTGCCCACGGCCGTCAGTTCGGCCATGCCCACCAGCACGTAGAGCACCCAGTAGTTCCAGCCCGCCAGGAAGCCTGCGTAGCCGCCCCAGTATTTGTGGGCGAAGTGGCTGAAGGACCCCGCCACGGGCTCTTCGACGATCATCTCGCCGAGCTGGCGCATAATCAGAAACGCGATAAAACCGGCAATCGCGTAACCGAGGATCATCGACGGCCCCGCCGACTTGAGCACCCCGGCCGAGCCGAGGAACAACCCCGTGCCGATCGCCCCTCCCAAGGCGATCAGCTGAATGTGTCGGTTCTTCAGGCCACGCTTGAGGCCTACCGGGTTAACCATGTCATCCGCCATTAACATTCCCTTCTACTTGTTTTTCTCAGGGTCGATTGCACGCAGCACCAACCCCTCAGAAGTGCTGAGGGGTCAGATATTACTCTGCGTAAACTTTTCGTAATACAGCTGAACGCCATCAAGTGCCTGATCCGCCAGCCATTGTTGGATGGATTCGACCATTGGAGGAGGGCCGCACAGGTACATATCCGCCGATCTGTCCCGCCATTCGGCCAAGTCGAAATGCTCGGTCAGGTAGCCGCGCTTGCCGGGCCAATCCTCTGAGGGGGCGCTGAGGACTTCGGTGTAGCGGAAGTCCGCGATGCTTGAGGCGTAGGCCTGGATGCGCGCCGCTTCGCACAAGTCCTCGGCACCGCGCACGCCATAGTAGAGGTGCACGGGTTGGTCGCAGCCATTGGCGGCCAGTTCGTCGAGCATGCCCAGCAAAGCCGATAACCCGGTTCCGCCTGCCACCAGCACCAGCGGTTGGGTGACGTGGCGCAGGTAGAAGGCACCGAGTGGCGCCTCCATCAACAGCTCATCGCCGACCTGGCAGCGCTCGCGGATGTAGTTGCTCATCACCCCATCGGGCAGCAGGCGGATCAGGAATTGCAGTTGATTGCCCGGAAGGTTGGCGAAGGAATACGACCGCCAACTGTCCGTGCCTGGCACCGACAGGCGTGCGTATTGGCCCGGCAGAAAATCCAGCGCTTGATCCAACTGCACCTGCAGGATCGCCGTACTCGCCGACACCTGCTGCACCGCGCTCACCGTGCCTCGCACCTGCACCGGACCGGGCGCATTGCACAGGCTTGAATCAAAGTCGAAATAGAACGTTGCGTCGGACTTCACCCGCGTCTGGCAACTGAGCATCTTGCGCTGTTGCAGATCGAGGCTCGACAGCGCTTCTTCGTCCACATAATCCTGGCTGTAATCGCCTGACTCGCAACGACCCTGGCAGGTGCCGCATACGCCTTCGCGACAGTCCAGAGGGATTTTGATGCCGTTGCGCAGCGCCGCGTCCAGCAGGATTTCATGGGCGCCCACTGGGAAAAACAAGGTCTTGCCATCGGCAAAACTGAAGGCCACTTTGTGATTCATCTGATTGTGCTCCAAACACCCCGTAGCAGCTGTCGAGCCTCGCCAAGGCTCGACAGCTGCTACGTGGGAGGTGTTCACAAGTGATAGAAGTCCAGCACCGAGTTGATGCTGTCGTTGAGCAGCAACGCGTGCTTGCGCGTAATCAACCAACTGTCGCCATGGGGCTTGAGGCTGTAAGTGGCCTGCCCGTAAAACTGCTCCGAAGTGGCCATCCGATAAAACAACGTGTGCCAGTTCAATCGCACTTCCAGCGCCCCACCCGCCTGCTCGGCAATCCGCACGTTATTGATCAGGTGCAGTGTGCGCGGCATGGGTGTCGCCGACGCCGCCTTACCCGTGCGCAACCGAAACACGCGGTCTTCCAGGCCCGAACGGTTGGCGTAATAGATCAACGACATCTCGCGCTTGGGGTCACGGGTGTAGACGTGTTCCGAGTCCCATTGCGGCAGGTGGAATTCACTCTGCGGATCGAACAGTTGCACATAGGCATCCCAGTCCTGGGCGTCGCACAGCTCGGATTTGCGGTAGAAAAACTGCTCTATCTGGTATTGCAGGTGCGCGTTCATCATTCCACCTCCCGCAGTTTCAGCGCTTGTCGGTCCAGGCCATCCAACAGAAACCGCTGCCAGTTGCGGTGCTGGTTCACGTAGAGGCCTTCGTGGGTAAACTCGGTGCCGGTCATGGCCGGCTGGATGCCGATGGCTTCGCTGTTGGGCGTGGGCCCGGTTGCCCAGCGATGGCTGCCGCGCGAGATATCGCTCCAGCGCTCCAGCCGGCCCTGGAAACCACGCTGGGCTTCGCGAAACTCCACCAGGTCGTCCGGCGTGCCCATGCCCGAAACGTTGAAAAAATCTTCAAACTGGCGAATACGGTTTTCGCGGTCGGCGTCCGACTCGTTTTTCACCCCCAGGCACTGGCTGATGATTTCGGTCTTGTTCCACGCCATCGGCCGGATAATGCGCAGTTGCGAGCTGATCTGGTCGAGGAAGAACAGGCTCGGGTAGATGTTCAGGTTGCGCAGGCGGTGCATCATCCACTCGGCCTTTTGCTGGCCGTGCTCTTCGACCAGGCGCGGCATGATGGTGGCGTAGCCGGAACGCACGCTGGGGTTGGGCATGTCGCTGAACAACAGGCTGTGGCCGTTGTTGAAGGCAAACCAACCGTCATCGGTGTTCGCGTCGCCGGCGCCGAGTTTGCTGTAGTCCAGAGTGGTGCCGGACGCGCTGCCGTTCTCGGTATTCACCTGTTGGCGGTGCTGCACCGTGGCCACGTAGTTGTAGTGCACGGTGCTGACGTGATAACCGTCCAGGCCGTTTTCGTTCTGCAATTTCCAGTTGCCATCGTAGGTGTAGGCGGACTTGCCCGGCAGCACTTCCAGCTCGCCGGTGGCGGACTGGGCGACCATCATGTCGAAAAACACTTTCGCATCGCCGAGGAAGTCTTCCAGGCTGTCCGTGCCCTTCACGTCCAGGCTGATAAACACGAACCCTTTGTAGCTTTCGATGCGGGCTTTTTTCAGGCCGCGTGTGGCTTTGTCGAAACCTTCCGGGTATTCCCCCGGCGCCTTGACCTTCACCAGCCGGCCATCGCTCTTGTAGCACCAGGCGTGGAATGGGCACGTGAAGGTCGACTGATTACCTTTGCCGACTCGCGTCAATGTGGTGCCGCGATGCTGACAGGCGTTGATCAGCGCGTTGAGCTGGCCGTCGCCATCGCGGGTGATGATCATTGGCTGGCGCCCGGCACGCATCGTCACGAAGTCGTGGTTGTTCGCCAGCTCGCTTTCGTGGCAGGCGTAGATCCAGTTCTTTTCGAAGATCAGTTCCATCTCCAGGTCGAACAGTTCCGGTTCGGTGAACATGTCGCGGGCGATGCGGAACACTTCATCTGCGGGGCGAAAATCCAGGCAGCTTTCGATAAAGCTTTTCCATTGCTCGACGCTTCTTGCACCACTCATGGGAGGCACCTTTTTGATTGGGGCTAAACGGTGGTTCATTAGAGGCAGCGGGGCAGGGCGCGGGCTATCCGCTTAATGGGGGAACCTGCGCCGGATAATTGGGCAGCAAATACCCAACCCGGTGCAGGCCGGTGACGGAATGCGCTACTGTCTTGCTGGACAATGGTCGGAAAAGTCGGTGTCTTATCCACTTAATCGACCATTGCTATCCACTCGCTGGCCATTGCGCTGGCGTGGCGCATTATTTGCTGTCGAACAACAACGACGCGCCGCCAGAGCGCGCAACAGCCTAACCGCCGTGGGTGCACCCTGATGAGCAGCCAAACGATTCAACGCTTCGACCTGGAAGGCGCCCGCAGCTGGATGTCCGGCATCTGCGGGCCCCATCGCCTGGCCACCGCCACGCCCGAACGCCTGCGTTTTCATCACAGCGCCAACGTGTTCAAGTCGCGCGCCACTACCTTGGGCGTGATCGAATACGGCACCGACGTGACCATCGACATCGAAGACGCCGAGCATTTCAGCAGCTATAGCCTGAGCCTGCCGCTGGTGGGCGAGCAGGAATTGAGCAAGAACGGCGAGCGCCTGAGTTCCAACCGTGACCAAGGGGTGATCATCTCGCCTAACGAGCACCAGGTGCTGGCGATTTCCGGTGACTGTCGCAAGTTGCAGGTGGTGATCACGCGCGCAGCGATGAGCGAGTCCCTGGAAGGGTTGCTGCATCGGCCGATTGAGGCGCCGTTGCGCTTTGAGTCGGTGATGGACGCGGTGGACGGCGCTTCAGCGTCGTGGTGGCGCATGGCGCGTTACTTCATTGCGGAGCTGGAACACGGCAGCGAGTTGTATGAGCAGGCTGCGTTCACCCGCGACCTGGAAAGTTCGTTGATTAAGGGCCTGATTCTGGCCCAGCCGAACAATTACTCCGAAGAACTGCGCGACGTATTGGGCGTGAAACTGCCGCACTACCTGATCCGTGCGCGCCAGTACATCCACGACAACGCTCGCGAAGTCGTGCACCTTGAAGACCTCGAAGCAGCTGCGGGGGTGTCGCGGTTCAAGCTGTTCGATGCGTTTCGTAAGTACTTCGCGCTGTCGCCGATGGCTTATTTGAAGAAATACCGGCTTTCTGCCGTGCGCCAAGAAATCCTCGAGCATGGCCCCACCCGTACGATCTCCGAGATCGCCTTGGGCTGGGGCTTTACCCACCTGGGGCGATTTTCGGCCGAATACCGAAAGCTGTTCGACGAATCCCCCAGCCAGACCCAGCAGCGCAAGCGCATGCGCAGTATCTGAAGACAATGAAGATCAAACTGTGGGAGCTGGCTTGCCTGCGATAGCGGTGGGCCAGCCGATAGATGTGCCAACTGACCAAGCGCTATCGCAGGCAAGCCAGCTCCCACATTGGATCCTCAGTGTTTGGGAGGGCTCAGATCAATTCTTCCACCAGTTGCAGGCAATGATTCAGTCCCGGCGACTGATCATTCACCCGTCGGCTGAGGATGATCGGCGACGTCGCCGTGGCTTCCACAATCGGCGTATAGCCGATATCCGCCCGGTGCAGCACCTGCACCGAAGCCGGCACCAACGTCACCCCCATCCCGGCGCCGACCAGCCCGATAGCGGTCTGCAATTCGTTGGTCCACTGCGCCACCTTGAGGCTCAAGCCATGGGCGTCGAACAGCGCAATCACGTGGTCGGCATAGCTGGGGCGCGGGTTGCCGGGGTAAAGCACAAACGGCTCGGCGGCCAGCTGAGTGAGGGTGGCGGGCGCGCCCAGCAAGGGGTGACCGGCGGGCAACACGGCGACCAGCCGTTCCTCCACCAGCACACGCTGGACGATGGCCGGATCGTCGATACGAATCCGTCCGAACCCCACATCAATCCGCCCGGCCTTGAGCGCCTCGACCTGCTGCAAGGTGGTCATCTCCGACAGCCCCAATTCCAGCTCCAGCGCCTCATGACTGCGCAATCGCCGAATCAATTCAGGCAGCACGCCGTACAAGGTCGAGGGTGCAAAACCGATACCCAGCCAGGTCTTTTCACCCTGGCCGATGCGACGCGTGTTGTCGCAGACTTTGTTCAGTTGCTCCAGCAGCACATTGGCGTGCTCATAGAAGAACCGCCCGGCCTCGGTCAGCCGCAGCGGCCGGCCACGCTCCAGCAAAATCACGCCCAACTCATCCTCCAATTGCTGGATCTGCCGACTCAGCGGCGGCTGGGCGATGTGCAGGCGTTCGGCGGCGCGGGTGAAGTTCAAGGTTTCTCCCA
Organism: Pseudomonas tritici; assembly: GCF_014268275.3. NCBI lineage: Bacteria > Pseudomonadati > Pseudomonadota > Gammaproteobacteria > Pseudomonadales > Pseudomonadaceae > Pseudomonas > Pseudomonas tritici. The sequence goes on along the minus strand of NZ_CP077084.1, from coordinate 5,418,937 downwards.
GCACCTGGAAATAGCGCAAGTGACGCAGTTCCATGACGGCTCCTTTCATACCTTTAGGGTATTGGTCGAGACTAATTCTATATTGGAAGCCTCGAAAGATGCGGAACAGAATCGGCGCAACTCTAAAAAGAACCCAACGGGTATAGCCATGCCGATTTGCGCCATTGAGTCGATCGACACCGTCATCGTCGACCTCCCCACCATTCGCCCGCACAAGTTGGCGATGCACACGATGCAAAACCAGACGCTGGTGATCATCCGCCTGCGCTGCGCCGACGGTATCGAAGGCATCGGCGAAGCCACTACCATTGGCGGCCTGAGCTACGGCAATGAAAGCCCCGACAGCATCAAGGTCAACATCGACCGCCACTTCGCACCGCTGTTGATTGGCCAAGACGCGAGCAATATCAACGCGGCCATGTTGCGCCTGGAACGCAGCATTCGCGGCAACACCTTTGCCAAGTCCGGTATCGAAAGCGCCTTGCTCGACGCGCTGGGCAAACGCCTGAACCTGCCGGTCAGCGAGTTGCTCGGCGGCCGTGTGCGTGACGCGTTGCCGGTGGCCTGGACCCTGGCCAGCGGCAACACCGAAAAGGACATTGCCGAGGCAGAAAAGATGCTCGACCTGCGCCGCCACCGCATCTTCAAATTGAAGATTGGTGCGGGCGAAGTCAGCCATGACCTGGCCCATGTGATCGCGATCAAAAAGGCCCTGGGCGACCGTGCCAGTGTGCGTGTCGACGTCAACCAGGCGTGGGATGAAGCCGTGGCACTACGGGCGTGCAAGGTGCTCGGCGACAACGGGGTCGACCTGATCGAACAACCGATCTCACGCAATAACCGTGGCGGCATGGCCCGGCTCAACCTGTCGAGCCCGGCGCCGATCATGGCCGATGAGTCCATTGAGTGTGTCGAGGATGCCTTCAACCTGGCCCGCGAAGGCGCGGCGTCGGTGTTCGCCCTTAAAATCGCCAAGAACGGCGGCCCCCGCGCAGTGTTGCGCACGGCTGCGATTGCCGAGGCGGCGGGTATTGGCCTGTACGGCGGCACCATGCTCGAGGGCGGTATCGGCACGCTGGCTTCTGCGCATGCCTTTCTCACGCTGAACAAACTGGCGTGGGACACCGAACTGTTCGGTCCGTTGCTGCTGACCGAAGACATCCTCACCGAGCCACTGGTTTATCGCGATTTTCAGCTGCATGTCTCCAACGCACCGGGCCTGGGCCTGGCCATCGATGAGGAGCGCCTGGCGTTCTTCCGTCGTGACAAACACTAAGAGGCGTCTTCCATGTTGTTCCACGTAAAAATGACCGTGAACCTGCCCGTCGACATGAACCCCGAACGTGCAGCCAGCCTCAAGGCCGATGAGAAAGCCTTGGCGCAACGCCTGCAACAAGACGGCAAATGGCGCCACCTGTGGCGCATTGCCGGGCACTACGCCAACTACAGCGTGTTTGACGTCGACAGTGTGCAGGAACTGCACGACCTGCTGATGCAGCTGCCGCTTTACCCCTACATGGCTATCGAAGTGAATGCCTTGTGCCGTCACCCTTCGTCGATCCATGAGGATGACCGCTAGGCCGATGTTCAAACCAATAACTACAAGATGAGGAATGCACCATGTCCACCCGACTGTCCCAGACTGCCCATGCCCAACAGTTTCTCGAAGAAGCCAGCGGCAACCTTAACGACGGCGGCAATCCACGCACTAAAGCGCTGATCTACCGGCTCCTGCGTGACACCGTGAACATCATCGAAGACCTGGAGGTGACCCCGGAAGAGTTCTGGAAAGCGGTCAACTACCTCAACGAGCTGGGCAAAAACCAGGAAGCCGGTTTACTCGCCGCCGGGTTGGGCCTGGAGCATTACCTGGACCTGTTGATGGACGCCGCCGATGAAGAGGCCGGCAAGTCCGGCGGCACCCCGCGCACCATCGAAGGCCCGTTGTACGTGGCCGGGGCACCGTTGTCGAAGTACGAGGCACGGCTGGATGATGGCAAGGATGATGCGGTGCCGCTGTTCATGCGCGGGCAGGTGCGTGACATCGATGGCAAGCCGTTGGCGGGGGCGATTGTGGATGTGTGGCAGGCCAACACCGGGGGTACGTATTCGTGGTTCGACCCGACGCAATCCGAATTCAACCTGCGCCGTCGCATCGAGACCGATGCCCAGGGCAACTACCGTTTTCGCAGCATCGTGCCGTCGGGGTACGGTTGCCCGCCGAGCGGGCCGACCCAGCAACTGCTCGATCAACTCGGGCGTCACGGACAGCGGCCGGCGCATATCCACTTCTTTATCTCGGCGCCGGGGCATCGGCACCTGACCACGCAGATCAACCTGTCGGATGACCCGTACCTGCATGATGATTTTGCCTACGCCACGCGGGATGAATTGATTGCGCAGATTCGCTTCAGTGACGACCCGCAACTGGCGCAGGAGTTCGGCGTGGAGGGGCGGTTTGCGCAGATTGATTTTGACTTTGAATTGCAGGTGGCTGACGCGCCGTTAGAGCAAAAGCGCATGCAACGCGTACGCGCCCTCGAAGACTAAGCGCGGTTAAAAATGTGGGCGCTGGCTTGCCTGCGATAGCGGTGGTGAATGCACCATCGCTATCGCAGGCAAGCCAGCTTCCACAGGGTTTTGTGGTTGGCGCTATTTGCGGATGACCAGATCCAGCACCTCATCCCGATCCTTGATCTTCTGCAACACAATCTCCGAACGGATATCCATCACCCCCGCCGTGCGGTTCAAGTGGTTCACGATAAAGTCGGAAAAGTGCTTCAGATTCCTCGCCTGCACGCGCAGCACATAGTTGCTGGCGCCCGTGATCACATAGGCACTGGCGACTTCCGGCCAGCCCTGCACCTTCTTGATAAACGTCTCATGCCAATCCTCCACGTCCTGGCGTAACGACAGGTGGACGATGGCTTCCAGCTCGATTCCCAATTGCTCGGCATTCAGCACTGCGCGGTAGCCGCTGATGATTCCCTCACTCTCCAACAGGCGCAAACGGCGCAGGCAGGCGGAAGGCGACAAGGCAACTTTTTCCGCCAGCTCCTGGTTGCTGATACGGCCGTCCTGTTGCAGGAAATGCAGGAGGCGCAGGTCGGTGGCGTCGAGAATCATGGTTAGAATAAATCCGCGTGTTTGGAGGTTAAATTCGAATTTCCTACAGCTTAATTAGCCTGTTACCTACCACTTTGCACGAAAATTCTCTAAAACTTCGTTCATTATTTGGTCCATTCTCACTTATAAAAACCAGGACAACCCATGACCACCCGAAGCCATTGCCAAGCCCTCGATGCGCAGGACCCGTTGGCGCCGTTGCGCCGTCAGTTCGCCTTGCCTGAGGGCGTGATCTACCTCGACGGCAACTCCCTCGGCGCGCGTCCGGTGGCGGCGCTGGCGCGGGCGCAGGCGGTGATTGCCGAAGAATGGGGCAATGGCCTGATTCGCAGCTGGAACAGCGCCGGTTGGGCGGAGTTGTCCCAGCGCCTGGGCAACCGCCTGGCGCCGCTGATTGGTGCGCATGACGGCGAAGTGGTGATCACCGATACCACCTCGATCAACCTGTTCAAGGTGCTCAGCGCGGCGTTGACTGTGCAACGTCAACGCCAGCCTCATCGCAAAGTGATCGTCAGCGAAGCGAGCAACTTTCCTACCGATTTGTACATCGCCGAGGGCCTGGCCGAGCTGCTGCAGCAAGGTTATTCCCTGCGCCTGGTAAACAGCCCGGACGAATTGCCCCAGGCCATCGACGAGGACGTGGCGGTGGTGATGCTCACCCACGTCAACTACAAGACCGGCTACATGTACGACATGCAGTCGCTGACCGCCCTGAGCCATGAATGTGGCGCGTTGAGTATCTGGGACCTGGCGCATTCGGCAGGTGCCGTGCCCATCGACCTGCATCAGGCCGGTGCCGACTATGCGATTGGCTGCACCTACAAATACCTTAACGGTGGCCCGGGCTCCCAGGCGTTTGTATGGGTCAACCCGGCGTTGGTGGATGAGGTGCGCCAGCCGTTGTCCGGCTGGTTCGGGCACAACCGCCAGTTCGCCATGGAGACGACTTACGCACCGAGCGCAGGCATCGCGCGTTACTTGTGCGGCACCCAGCCGATTACCTCGCTGGCCATGGTGGAATGCGGCCTGGAAATTTTTGCCCAAACCGACATGGCGTGTCTGCGCAGCAAATCCCTGGCCCTGACTGACCTGTTTATCGCCCTGGTCGAGGCCCGCTGCGGCGCCCACGGTCTGGCACTGATCACCCCGCGTGAGCACGCCAGGCGCGGCAGCCATGTGAGCTTTGAACACCCCGAAGGCTACGCAGTGATCCAGGCCTTGATCGCCCGTGGAGTGATCGGCGATTACCGTGAGCCGCGCATCATGCGCTTTGGTTTTACCCCGCTGTACACCCGCTTTACCGAGGTATTCGATGCGGTGGAAATCCTCGGCGACATCCTCGACAACCACACCTGGGACCAGCCGCAATACAAAGTCCGAAACAGCGTCACTTAAGCACAACCCAAATCCAATGTGGGAGCTGGCTTGCCTGCGATGACGGCAGTGAATTCACCATCGCGATCGCAGGCAAGCCAGCTCCCACAGGGTTCAGCGCCAGCAACAACCCTCACAATAATAAAGGGGCACACCACGTGACTACGCCAGACAACGGCTTTGCAGAGATCACCCACCGCGAACTGGGCCTGCGGCGCCAGCTCACTTCCGGCCAGATGAGCATGATCGCCATCGGTGGCGCCATCGGCACCGGGCTGTTCATGGGCAGCGCCTACGCCATCGGTTATGCCGGGCCCAGCGTGCTGGTGAGCTACGCCATCGGCGCGCTGATCACCTTGCTGTTGATGGGCTGTCTGGCGGAAATGACCGTGGCGCATTCCACCTCGGGCTCCTTTGGCGCCTACGCCGAGTTCTATATCAGCCCGCTGGCGGGCTTTCTGGTGCGGTATGCCTACTGGGCAGCGATTGTGCTGGCGGTGGGGGCCGAGGTCACGGCGGTGGCGATGTACATGAAGTACTGGTTCGCCAACGTACCGGAATGGGTGTGGATCGTGTCGTTTTCCAGCGTGCTGATTGTGCTCAACGCGATCAGCGTGAAGACCTTCGGCAACTTCGAATACTGGTTCTCGACGATCAAGATCAGCGCCATCGTCGGCTTCATTATTCTCGCGGTGTACGTGGTGTTCGGCTCCGGCAACCCGGACTACGGCGTGCAGCACTACACGGCCCATGACGGCTTTTTCCCCCATGGCTTGAGCGGCATGTGGATCGCGGTGATCGTGTCGATCTTCAGCTACTTGAGCGTGGAGATGATCGCGGTGGCCGCCGGTGAAGCGGCGGACCCGGAACAAGCAGTGAAGAAAGCCTTCCGCGCCACCATCGTGCGCCTGGTGGTGTTTTATCTGCTGACCCTGGCGCTGATGTTGGCCATCGTGCCGTGGAACCAGGCCGGGCAAACCCAAAGCCCATTCGTCACAGTGATGCAGACCATCGGCATTCCCGGCGCCACCGGGGTGATGAATTTTGTAATTCTGATTGCGGCGCTGTCGGCCATGAACAGCCAGCTCTACATCACCACGCGCATGATGTTCAGCTTGTCCCGCGCCGGCTTTGCGCCCACGTCCATGGGCGCCTTGAGTAAGAGCGGCATTCCGTTGAACGCGTTGTTGCTGTCCAGCTCGGGCATCGCCCTGGCGACGCTGCTCAATGTGGTGTACCCGGAAAGTTCGTTCACCTTGATGATGGCGATTTCGATGTTTGGCGCGATCTTCACCTGGTTCATGATCTTCCTCACGCACCTGTTTTTCCGGCGCTATCGCAAGCGTCACGGCGGGCCGAAGTTATCCTTCCAGCTGCGGCTGTTTCCGTACAGCACCCTGCTGGGACTGGTGCTGATGGGCGCGGTGATGATCACCACCTATTTCACCGAGGCGTTCAAGATGACGCTGGTGTTTGGTGTGCCGTTTCTATTGATTCTGTCGGCGGTATATTACGTGTTTTTCCGCAAAGGCAGGGCCAAGGCCTCGAACAAGGCTTTGGCGTAGCCCGGCAGGTGTTCGAACGAGCGCGCACATAGCAGCAGCTTTCGGCAGGCCCAATCCTCTTGCAACGGTTGGGCCTTGAAGCGACGTTCTTGCTGCCCACGCTCCAGTGCGGCCTGGGGCACGATACCCAGGCCGGCGCCACGGGCGACCATGCGAATGACGCCATCAAAACCCTCGGCACGGATGCGGGTCTGCAAGCGAAAGCCTGCGTGCAGCGCCTGTTCTTCCAGGTACACCGACAGCGCGCTGTTGGCGGCGAGGCCTACGAAGTCGTGTTGCAGGCTGGCGATGAAGCTCACGTGTTGCGTCGTCAGCGGATGATCCAGCGGCATGATCAGCACCAGCGGATCGTCACGAAACGCCAGGGTCTGCAGGCCGTGGGTGTCTACGGCGTCGGAAATGATCCCAAGGTCCGCCGTGCCCTGACGCAAGGCCTGGGTGATGCGCAGGCTCGGAAGCTCTTGCAGGTCAATATCGAGGTTGGGGTGCTCGCGCAAAAAGTCCGCCAGCAGCTCGGGCAGGTATTCGCTGAGGGCGGTGGTGTTGCACAGCAGGCGCAGCTGGCCTTTGATGCCGTTGGCGTATTCCGCCAGGTCCTGTTGCAGGTGCTCGGCCTGTTGCAAGAGCAGGCGGGCGTGGCGGGCCAATGCTTTGCCGGCAGGTGTTGGCGTTACGCCTCGGCGGCCACGTTCAAGGAATTCGATGCCCAGTGAGGCCTCCATTGCGCGAATGCGAGCGCTGGCGGCGGCCAATGATAGATGGCTGCGGGCGGCGCCGGCGGTAATGTTGCCGGTGTCGAGGATGTGCAGGTAGAGGCGCAGGTCGATCAGGTCAAAGTGCATGGCGGGGTTTCCCTGTGATTGGACTGGCCTCATCGCAGGCAAGCCAGCTCCCACATTTGATTTGTGAGCACATTCAACGGTGGGAGCTGGCTTGCCTGCGATGACGGCATCAGCCTCACACAAAACAAGAGGCTGCCTCAGTATATGGCGAATTTCACCCCTCATCGAAAAGCCGAACAATCCCTCCATGAATACCTTCCTCGCCTTCTACCAAAATATCGGCCCGGCGCTGACCCTGCTGGTGATCGGCACCTTCCTGCTGGCCGGCACCGTCAAAGGCGTGATCGGCCTCGGACTTCCCACCGTCGCCATGGGCCTGCTCGGCCTGGCTATGTTGCCGGCGCAGGCTGCGGCATTGCTGATCATTCCATCGACGGTCACCAACCTCTGGCAATTGGCGGTCGGCGGCCACTTGAGCGGGTTGACCAAACGTTTATGGCCGATGCTTCTGCTGATATTTCTCGGCACTGGGTTTGGTACTTTGTGGTTGGGCATGGACGGTGGTGGCTGGGTGGTCCATGCATTGGGCGGGGCGTTGCTACTTTACGCACTCAGCGGATTGTTCCTGCCCACGTTCAAGGTCAAGCCCCAGACCGAACGCTGGCTCGGCCCTCTGTGCGGAGTGATCACAGGCATCATTACCTCGGCGACTGGCGTATTCGTGATTCCTGCGGTGCCGTATCTGCAAGCCCTGGGCTTGAACCGCGACCCGTTGGTGCAGGCGCTGGGGCTGTCGTTCACCGTATCGACCCTGGCACTGGCCACCGGTTTAGCCTGGCGCGGCACCCTGGGCGGTGGCGAAATCAACGCGTCGCTGCTGGCGCTGGTGCCGTCGCTGCTGGGCATGTGGCTCGGCCAGGCGCTGCGCCAGCGCATCAGTGCGGTGCTGTTCAAACGCGTATTTTTCATCAGCATGGCGCTATTGGGCGCTCACCTGCTGATCAGTGGTTGAGGGCGCGGCAGTTCAATCTCTCGGTGTAAGCTGCTGCGAACCGATGAGAGAGGACAGCGTGTGAAAGCCCGATCCGATGAGCTACAGATCTTCGTCAGCGTGATTGAGTGCGGTTCGATTTCCGCCGCCGCCGAACAGGTCGGGCAGACGCCCTCGGCGGTCAGCCGCACCTTGTCGCGCCTGGAAGCCAAGCTCGACACCACGCTGATCAACCGCACCACGCGGCGCATGGACCTGACCGAGGAGGGCAAGTACTTCTTCGAGCAGGCCAAGGTGATCCTGGCGCAGATGGATGAGCTGGAGGAACGCCTGTCGTCGCGCCAGAAAAAGCCCGCCGGGCGTCTGCGCATCAATGCCGCCGTGCCGTTCATGCTGCATGGCATCGTGCCGTACATCGCTGAGTTTCGCAGCCTCTACCCGCAGATCCAGCTGGAGCTGAACAGCGATGATCTGATTATCGATTTGCTTGAGCAAAGCACCGACATCGCTATTCGCATCGGCGCCCTGGCCGATTCCACCCTGCATGCACGGGCCCTTGGCAGTACGCCGCTGCATATCCTCGCCAGCCCCGACTACCTCAAGCAATACGGCGTGCCGAGCACGGTCGCTGAGTTGGCGGACCACACCTTGCTGGGGTTCACCCAGACTGAAACCCTCAATCACTGGCCGCTGCGCCATGCAGACGGTGACCGCTGGCTGATCCAACCCAGCGTGGCCGCCTCCAGCGGCGAGACCGTGCGCCAGTTGGCGCTGGAGGGCCAGGGTATTTGCTGCCTGTCGAACTTCATGACCGTCGCCGACATCGACGCCGGGCGCCTGGTGCCGGTGCTGGAAGCGTTCAACAGTGGCTATCGCCAACCGATCCACGCGGTGTTCTACCGCAACTCGCAACTGGCGTTGCGCATCCAGTGTTTCCTCGACTTTATCCAGGCCAAGCTGGCGCGGTATGCCTGCTAAGTAGTGCACAAAGGCAACCGTAGCAGCTGTCGAGCGCCAGCGAGGCTGCGTCAGGCGCGACTCGATTATGTGCCTGGCTCATAACGGCGGTGCTGCAAACGCAGCCTCGCTGGCGCTTGGCAGCTGCTACGGGATTCTTGACCTCCACGCAAGAATGAATTGGGTGAATGGGGCTTATTCGACAGGTCGGGTGCCGTAACAATGCGGCCATTACTTACCCAGTCAGGAGCACTCTCCATGAACGTATTCGTTACCGGCGCAGCAGGTTTTATCGGTGGTTCCATCGCCACTGGCCTGGTCAAGGCCGGCCACACCGTTACCGGCCTGGTACGCAGCGCCGAACAAGCCGCCGAGCTGACCGCCCTGGGCATCACCCCGGTAATCGGCACCCTGGATGACAGCGCGGTGTTGACCGAGCAGGCGCAAAAGGCCGATGCGGTGATCAATGCCGCGAGCAGCGACCATCGTGTGGCCGTTGAAACCCTGCTGGCGGCATTGAAGGGCTCGAACAAGCCGTTCCTGCACACCAGCGGTTCGAGCATCGTCGGTGATGCGTCGGGCGGCAAAGAAAGTGATGTCATTTACTTCGAAGACAACCTTCCTGAACCGACTGTCGATAAAGCTGCCCGTGTCGCCATCGATAACCTGATCCTGGCCGCCGCTCAGGACGGTGTGAATTCGGCAGTGATCTGCAACACGTTGATCTACGGCCACAGCCTGGGCGTGAAGCGCGACAGCGTGCAATTGCCGCGTCTGCTCAAGCAAGCCCGCAAGAGCGGGGTGGTGCGTCATGTGGGCAGCGGGCAGAACATTTGGTCCAATGTGCATATTGAAGACGTGGTTGCGCTGTACGTGCTGGCGCTGGCCAAGAATGTGCCAGGCACTTTTTACTTCGTGGAAAGCGGCGAGGCGTCGTTTATCGACATGACCACGGCCATTGCCGAAGCCTTGAAACTGGGTAAACCGCAGGATTGGCCACTGGCCGACGCCGAGGCCGAGTGGGGCTATGAAATGGCGAATTATGGTTTGGGCTCCAACAGCCGCGTGCGAGGCAAGCATGCCCGTGAACTGTTGGGCTGGGCGCCGAAGCGGACTTGCGTTGTGGAGTGGATTCGCCACGAGATGGTGTGATGGTCACTTGAGACCGAGGTGCTGCCTTCGCAGGCAAGCCAGCTCCACATTTTGATTTGTGAATACATTCAAATGTGGGAGCTGGCTTGCCTGCGATAGGGGCCACTCGGTCTGACGGGTTCACCCGACACTGGCCCCACCGCGCTCAATTCCGTACCATTCCCCGCCTTATCCCCCGCATTACCCTGGTACCTCATGAACCTCATCCGTCTGCGCGCCGATGCCCTGGCCGGCCTCACCACGTCTTTTGCGTTGCTGCCCGAATGCATCGCCTTTGCCCTGGTGGCCCATCTCAACCCGTTGATGGGGCTCTACGGCGCTTTTATCATCTGCACCCTCACGGCGTTGTTTGGTGGTCGCCCCGGCATGGTGTCCGGTGCGGCAGGCTCGATGGCCGTCGTGATTGTTGCGTTGGTGGTGCAACACGGCGTGGAGTATCTGCTGGCCACGGTATTGCTGGGCGGGTTAATCATGGTTGCTTTCGGCCTGCTGCGCCTGGGCAAGCTGGTGCGCATGGTGCCGCACCCGGTGATGCTCGGCTTCGTCAACGGCCTGGCGATTATCATCGCCCTGGCACAGTTGGAGCATTTCAAAAGCGGTGAGACCTGGCTCAGCGGTACGCCGCTGTACGTGATGGCCGGCCTGGTGCTGGTGACCATGGCCATCGTCTACCTGCTGCCGCGCATCACCCGTGCCGTGCCGCCCGCGTTGGTGGCGATCCTCGGCGTCGGCCTGGCGGTCTACCTCCTTGGCCTGCCGACCCGCACCCTTGGCGACATGGCCCACATCGCCGGCGGCCTGCCAACGTTTGCGCTGCCGCAAATCCCCTGGACCCTGGAAACCCTCGGCATCATCGCGCCCTACGCGTTCCTGATGGCGATGGTTGGTCTGTTGGAAACCCTGCTCACCCTCAACCTCACCGACGAAATCACTGAGACCCGTGGCTACCCCGACCGCGAAAGCGTGGCCCTGGGTGCAGCGAATATGGTCTCGGGCCTGTTCGGCGGCATGGGCGGTTGCGCGATGATCGGGCAAACCGTGATTAACCTCAGCTCCGGCGGGCGCGGGCGTTTCTCCGGGGTGTTTGCCGGGGTGATGATCTTGCTGTTCATTCTGTTTCTGTCGCCGTTTATCGAGCGGATTCCGCTGGCGGCGCTGGTGGGGGTGATGTTTGTGGTGTCGCAACAGACTTTCGCCTGGGCGTCGTTGCGCGTGATCAACAAAGTGCCGCTCAATGACGTGCTGGTGATTATCGCGGTGACGGTGATCACCGTGTTCACCGACCTGGCCACGGCGGTGCTGTGCGGCATTGTGATCGCGGCGTTGAATTTCGCCTGGCAACAAGCGCGCGAGTTGTATGCCGATGAACATCTGGAGGCCGATGGCAGCAAGCTCTATCGCCTGCACGGCACGCTGTTCTTTGCCTCGACCACGCCGTTCCTGAATCAATTCGATCCGGCCAATGATCCGGACCAGGTGACGCTGGATTGCCGCCACCTGAGCTTTGTCGATTACTCGGCGATTGCTGCACTGATGACCCTGCGCGAGCGCTACACCAAGGCTGGCAAGCATCTGCGGGTGCTGCATTTGTCCGAGCGCTGCAAGAAGTTGCTCAAGCGCGCCCGGGTACATCATGAGTAAGTGATCACGGCCCGACCAGGTTTTCCAGTTCCTGGGCGCGGGTCTGGGTCATGTCTAGCATGCAGCCGGTACCGTTGACCTGGTCGATGGTGCCGCCGGTGGCGGACCCTGCGAAGGCGCAATTGGCGTCACGGTACTTTATCCACAGGCGCTGCACGTCTTGCAGTTGTTGCTTGCGCGAGCCTTTCTGGGCGGCGAGGGCGGTTTTGTAGGCCTTGTTCAGGCGCGTGTCCTGGACCTTGGCTTCCTTGACGTTGCAACTGACCATTTCTACGGTCGTGTTGGCGCCGTCCATGCATTTTTTCAAGGCCGCGTTGTCGGCGGCTGAAGCAGTGCCACACAGGGCGAGAAGCACGGTACCGGCAGCAAGGGATGTGCGAATCATGGTCGATTTTCCTGGGCTTCGAGGGATGTGCATTCTATGACTCAAGCGCTCGCGTTGAGTTTCCAGTCTTTTCTGAACCTCATGTAAGAACACCCCCCGAATTTTCATGCACGGCTGTCGCGCATACCCCAACGCGACAGCGCTTACCTGTGGGCGAAAATTACTTTCATAGAATTTGAAAATGCCCTTCGGTAATGATTTATGAGTTTCACAACCAACTCGACGTGACCCTTTCCGAGGAGTACCGCATGGCCGCATCACCGGGCTTCGGGCTATTGGCATACGCTGCCATCGCCATCATTGCTTTGATCGTGCTGATTGCACGTTACCGGCTCAACCCGTTTATCGTCATCACCCTGGTGTCCATCGGCCTGGCGCTGATGGCCGGGATGCCGGCGGATACCATCATGGGTTCCTACGAGGCAGGCGTCGGCAAGACCCTGGGGCATATTGCTTTGGTGGTGGCGCTGGGCACCATGCTGGGCAAGATGATGGCCGAGTCTGGCGGTGCCGAGCAGGTGGCGCGCACGCTGATCAACCGGTTTGGCGAACGCAACGCGCACTGGGCGATGGTGTGCATCGCGTTCCTGGTGGGGCTGCCGCTGTTTTTCGAAGTCGGTTTTGTGTTGCTGGTGCCGATCGCCTTTACCGTGGCGCGGCGCGTGGGCGTGTCGATCCTGATGGTCGGCTTGCCGATGGTCGCCGGTTTATCGGTGGTGCATGCGCTGGTGCCGCCGCACCCGGCGGCGATGATGGCGGTACTGGCGTACAACGCCTCGGTAGGGCAGACCGTGCTGTATGCGATTTTGATCGGCATTCCCACGGCAATCATTGCCGGCCCGGTCTATGCCAAATTCATCGTGCCGCGTATTCACCTGCCGGCGGAAAACCCGCTGGAACGCCAGTTCATCGACCGCGAACCGCGTACGCGCCTGCCGAGCTTCGCGCTGACCATGGGCACTATCCTGTTGCCGGTGGTGTTGATGATGATTGGCGGCTGGGCCAACGTGATTTCCACGCCGGGCACGGGCTTTAATCAATTCCTGCTGTTTATCGGTAACTCGGTGATCGCGTTGTTGGTGGCGACTTTGGTCAGTTTCTGGACCTTGGGCCTGGCCCAGGGCTTCAACCGCGAGTCGATCCTCAGGTTTACCAATGAGTGCCTGGCGCCGACCGCCAGTATCACCTTGCTGGTGGGGGCGGGCGGCGGTTTGAATCGGATCCTGGTAGATGCGGGCGTCACCAACGAGATTCTCGGTCTGGCCCATGCCTTCCATCTGTCGCCGCTGGTGATGGGTTGGCTGTTCGCTGCACTGATGCGTATTGCTACAGGCTCTGCCACTGTCGCTATGACCACCGCCTCCGGCGTGGTGGCGCCGGTCGCCATGGGCCTGGGTTATCCACACCCCGAATTGCTGGTGCTGGCCACCGGCGCGGGTTCGGTGATCTTTTCCCACGTGAACGACGGCGGCTTCTGGCTGATCAAGGAATACTTCAATATGACGGTGATCCAGACCTTCAAGACCTGGACTGTGCTGGAGACATTGATCTCTCTTGTCGCCTTTGGTCTGACGTACGGTCTGTCCTGCATTTTGTAACCCGGAGACCCCATGGACATCCTCTACCAGATCCGCGCCCGCCAGGATTCCTTCAGCGCCGGTGAAGGGCGTATCGCCAGGCTGATGCTGGAGGACGTAGGCTTTGCCGCTTCGGCCAGCCTGGAAGCGTTGTCCCAGCGGGCCGAGGTCAGCACGGCGACCTTGTCGCGGTTTGCGCGCAGTGTGGGCTGCCGGGATTTACGCGACTTGCGCCTGCAATTGGCCCAAGCCAGTGGCGTCGGCAGCCGCTTCCTGGACCCTGCCGGGTTGCCGGAACAGTCGGCGTTTCATCGGCAGATTCTGGGTGATATCGAGGCGACGTTGCGTCAGCACTTGTCGGGCTTCAACCAGGCGAGTTTCGTTGACGCGGTCAGCCTGCTGGGCAAGGCACGGATGATCCACGCGTTCGGCATGGGCGGCCCGTCGAGCTTGTGCAGCGATGAATTACAGGTGCGCTTGGTGCGCCTGGGCTATCCGATTGCGGCTTGTCATGACCCAGTGATGATGCGCGTCACGGCAGCGACCTTGGGCCCGGAGCATGCATTGATTGTGTGTTCCCTGACCGGCCTCACCCCTGAGTTACTGGACGTGGTGGAACTGGCGCGCAACTACGACGCGCGTATCGTCGCCATCACCCTGGCCGATTCGCCCTTGGCCCAGTTGGCGGATGTGCTGCTGCCGTTACAACCGGCCGAAACCAGTTTTATCTACAAGCCCACCGCCGCGCGCTACGGCATGCTGCTGGCCATCGACCTGCTCGCCACCGAGCTGGCGCTGGCCATGCCCGACGACAACCAGGAACGCCTGCGCCGGATCAAGCTGGCCCTGGACGATTACCGCGGCGGCCCCGACAGCCTGCCGCTTGGAGACTGATATGAAGTACGACACGTTGATACGCCAGGCGCTGATCATCGATGGTCGCAATACGCCCGGCTACGTTGCTGATGTGGGGTTGCGCGACGGGCGCATCGAGACGATCGGTGACTTGTCGGCGGCCGTGGCCGAGCATGAAATCGACGCCATGGGACGCGTGCTGGCGCCGGGTTTTATCGACGTGCACACCCACGATGACACCGTGGTGATTCGCCATCCGCAAATGCTGCCCAAGCTCAGCCAGGGTGTGACCACGGTGATCGTCGGCAATTGTGGCATCAGCGCCTCGCCGGTGAGTTTGCGCAGCGATCCACCGGACCCGATGAATTTGTTGGGCACGCGCGAGGCGTTCACTTACCCACGGTTTGCCGACTACCGCGCGGCGGTGGACGGGGCGCATCCGGCGGTGAACGTCGCCGCACTGATCGGCCACACAGCATTGCGCAGCAACCATATGGACGACCTGCACCGCAGCGCCTCGCTGGATGAGATCGCCGCCATGCGCGTGCAGTTGCAGGAAAGCCTCGAGGCCGGCGCCCTTGGTTTATCCACAGGCCTGGCCTATGCCAGTGCGTTCAATGCCGAGACTGATGAAGTGCTGCAACTGAGTGAAGAACTCACCGCGTTTGGCGCGGTGTACACCACCCATTTGCGCAGTGAATTCGAGCCGGTGCTGGAGGCGATGGACGAGGCGTTTTTGATTGGCCGGCATGCCAAGGCGCCGGTGATTATTTCCCACCTCAAATGCGCCGGCGCGGGGAATTGGGGGCGTAGCCCGCAGCTGCTGGCATCGCTGGAAGCGGCTGCGAAAACCCATCCAGTGGGGTGTGATTGTTATCCCTATGCGGCGAGTTCTTCGACCCTGGACCTCAAGCAGGTAACTGACGCGTTTCGGATCACCATCACCTGGTCGACACCGCACCCCGAATTGGGCGGGCGCGACTTGCAGGACATCGCCGCCGAGTGGGGCGTTTCGTTGATGGATGCAGCGCGCCGCCTGCAACCGGCAGGGGCTGTGTATTACGGGATGGATGAAGAAGATGTGCGCAAGATCCTGGCGCATCCATTGTCGATGGTCGGGTCGGATGGGCTGCCGGAAGACCCGTTTCCACATCCGCGTTTATGGGGGGCGTTTCCACGGGTATTGGGGCATTTCAGCCGGGATGTCGGGTTGTTTCCGCTGCACACGGCGGTGCACAAAATGACCGGCTTGTCGGCGGCGCGGTTTGGTTTGGCCGGGCGCGGTGAAATCCGTGAAGGGCACTGGGCCGACCTGGTGTTGTTCGATCCGCTGCGCGTGCGCGATGTGGCGGATTTCAAAGAGCCACAGCGGGCGGCGGAAGGCATCGATGGTGTGTGGGTCAATGGCGTGTTGAGCTACAGCGACGGGCATGCGAAAGGCCTGCGCGCAGGTCGCTTCCTGGCGCGCAGTGGGGATTTGCGCCGTGGATTCGTGGTGGGTGGATAGACCGGGTTATCGTTCATCGCAGGCAAGCCAGCGCCCACAGTTGACCGAATGTGGCTGGATAAATGCGATCAACAGTGAGAGCTGGCTTGACTGCGATTGCGATCTGTCATTCAACACGGGAAACCCTCTATAGTTGTGGTTTTCAGACACGGAGGCGGATACATGCACTTAGGAAAAGTCACCCCCATTTTGAGGATTTTCGACGAGGCCAAGGCATTGGAGTTCTACGTCGACTTCCTGGGATTCAAGGTGGATTGGCAGCATCGTTTCGAGGCGAATTATCCGTTGTACCTGCAGGTGTCGCTGGGTGAGTGCGTGCTGCATTTGACTGAGCATCATGGCGACGCCTCGCCAGGTTCGGCGGTACGCATTCAGGCGCAGGGCGTGGACGCCTATCAGCAGCAATTGGCGGGCAAGGATTACCGTTATGCCAAGCCTGAGGTTGAGGACACGCCTTGGGGCTCGCGCGAGATGAGCATCAAGGACCCGTTTGGGAATCGGGTGGTGTTTGCCGAGGAAGGTGAGGGCTGAGGGGTAAATCGCAGGCAGTAAAAAACCGCCTTAGTAGGGCGGTTTTTTATTGCAATCCCAGTTTGCGGCTGGGGTTGCGGCTTCAAAGGAGCAATGACGTGCATCGCGATATTAAGGCCCCTGAAGTCTGTCATGCAAGGTTTGATACTGAGCGGTTACATTTTTTGATGTATCAGTATTATCTGTAAAAAGTAGCAACAGATTTGAAGGGGGTAAGCGGGTATTCGGGCGCCGACCGTCACACCTTCAGCTGGAAGGTCGGGTTAGTATCGGCTCGGTTTCACGTTCGTCGTTTTACAGGTTGGCTGGGTTAACGCGAAGATTTCGACCGACCGCCACGGACTTGCACTCCGTGCCGGATACATGTGGAAGGATCATAAACCCGGCCGCCTCAAAGGAAGCATTGACGTGCATCTGAAGGCTCACGTGTTCCGGTAAGTGCGCTGGAGGTAAGGCCCAACTTACGGAGGGCCGAGTATGTTTAAGTTTGCACGACGTACATGGAACCTCGTAGTGAACTGCCTGCGTGCTTATCACGTATGGAAGTTCCTGCGGGACAGCTTTGATGACCGTTAAGGTCTGAGAAGTGGAGCCGCTTCGGTCTAGGCCGAGGCGGCTTTTTGGTTTCTTAAACCCGGAAGTGGCTGACCATCTGCTGCAACTGGCTACCCAACCGCGCCAGTTCCACACTCGACTTGGCCGTCTCATCACTCGCCGTCGCCGTCTGCTCCGACACATCGCGCACATTCACAATGCTGCGGCTGATTTCTTCAGCCACCGCGCTTTGCTGCTCGGCCGCTGCGGCAATCTGCTGGTTCATCGACTGGATGTTCGACACCGTTCGGGTGATGTTTTCCAGGGACACGCCAGCCTTGCGTGTCAGCTCGACGCTGCTGTCGGTGAGGTTGCGGCTGTTGTTCATCACCGCGGCGACTTGCTGAGTACCGTTCTGCAAGCCGGCGACCAGGCCTTCGATTTCTTCAGTGGATTTCTGGGTGCGCTGGGCCAGGCCGCGCACTTCATCGGCCACCACGGCAAACCCACGACCGGCTTCACCGGCACGCGCTGCTTCAATCGCCGCGTTGAGGGCCAGCAGGTTGGTCTGTTCGGCCACGGCCTTGATCACGTCCATCACGCTGCCGATCTTGTTGCTCTCTTGTTGCAGATGGGTCATGGCGTCGGTGGAGCGCGCCACTTCAGCGGCCAGGCGCTCGATCTGGGCAATGGCCTCGGCGACCACTTTGTCGCCGGCGCGGGCTTGGCCGTCGGCATCGGCCGCGGCCAGGGAGGCTTGCTCGGCGTTGCGTGCCACTTCCTGCACGGTGGCGGTCATTTCGTGCATCGCGGTGGCGACCTGGTCGGTCTCGATTTTCTGGCTGTTCACACCAGCGCTGGTCTGCTCGGTCACGGCCGACAGTTCCTCGGCGGCGCTGGCGATCTGCGTCACGCCGTCGCGAATGCCGCTGATCAACTCACGCAAGGTGGTGCCCATGCGCTGGATGCCTTGTTGCAGCACACCCAGTTCATCGCGACGGGTCACTTGGATGTTGTGGCTCAGGTCGCCGGAGGCAATGCGTTCCACCACGGCCAGGGTGTCCTGGATCGGGCGAGTGATCTGGCGAGTGATGACCCACGCGGCGATAACGCCGACCAGCAGCGCCAGCAGTGTGCTGATCAACTGCAGGCTGCGGGCCTGGGCGCTTTCGGCGTCGCGACGGGTCAGTTGGATCTCATACAATTTGTCGCTGATCGTAACGATATCGGCGCCCTGGGTGGTCATCTCGGCACGGGCGGACACGATGTTGGCGTTGGCGGCCTTGTAGTTTTGCACGGCGCTGCGATAGGCACCCAAGGCTGTTTCCAATGCGGTCAATGCGCTTTGCTGGCTGGTGCCAAAGGCAGTATTCAGGCCTTTCAAGCCTGCAATGGCTTTTTCGATTTGCTCGGCGGCGCGGGCTTCGGTGTCCGGGTTGACGTTGCCGGTGTAGCCGCGCACTTCGTAGCGGGCCAACTGGAATTGCATCTTGGCATCGGCGACGGCCTGGAACTGTGCGAAGCGCTCCGAACTGTCAGGCATCTGCTTCACGCTGGACTCCAGCGCATTGATTTGTGCATTGGCAATGTCGGCCTTGTCGCCCATCAACTGGCGCGAGGCGTTGCCGTTACGGTAAGCCTCACGCATTTTGTTCAGCGATTGCTGATAAGCGGTGATGATGGATTTCTGCTCGTTGAGCAGCTTGAGGTTTTCCGGGCTCTTGAAGCTGTCCAGCAGTTTCTGTTGCTGGGCAACGAAGGTGTCCAGGTTGGTCTGTACGTTCTGCGCCACGGCTTCGTCGCCGTTGGCGAGCATGTACTGCAGGCGCACGATTCGCAGTTTGGTCAGGGAGGCGTTGAGCTGGGTGATGTCGCTCATCCAGTTGCTGCGGTCGATCAGGCCGCCCAGGCTGGTCCAGCCGGTGAGGGCCAGGATCGAGGTGAGAACCAGCACCAGGCCAAAGCCCAGGCCGAGTTTGAGGTTGACGCTGATGTTGCCGAACCAGCTGTTCATCGAATACTCCGCAAGAATGATTTCGGTGTGCTGGACGGTGTTGTTGTTGGGGCCAGCCGAGTTATGTAGGCCTGTATCGGCGGCAATGTGTGAACCTGAAATACTTTCGTCGCCCGAATGACTCGGCGGTCGAAAACGGCCCCGCCCCTGGCATTGGGCGGGGCCGTGTGGCGTGGCTCAGGTGACCGCGCGCAAACCCGGCCCGATGCCCAGCGGCGGATGGCTCTTGAGTGCCTCGATCAATTGCGCCAAGTACAGAAAACGTTGTTCCTTGAGCCGATCCCAACGGTCAATGAAGTAGCGCCCACGGTCGTCGATTTGAATGGCGGTGGTTACGACACCTTCATTCCTGGAACGATGCACCAGGTAGATTTCAGTCGCCGAGGGCCGCTCGATCAGGAACTCGCCGGCCAGTTTGAGTGTGCTGCGATCAGCCCGTGGTACTGGCGGTGGCAGCGGTTTTCCGGGTAGTCCTACGCTCAGCTTGAAGTCACTGCGCAGGGCCATTCCACCCGCTTCGTCAGCCGTTTCCCAAGCGCCGAGATGCAGCGCTTTCGCAAGGCTTGGCGCTACATCGTGGATATGCAGGCTGATGGCGTCCTGCAATTGCGCGATGCCCGGCACAAGAAAATAGGTGTCGGTATGCGCCGTGCCCATCAGCGCCACCCACTTGTGCGCGCCTTGTGCTGCCTGGTCGGCCTTGATCACTTCGTTGGCGAAATAACTGAACAAGGTATTGCGCTCGCTGGCGTCGCCAATGCCCTTGGTGTGGTAGCTGGCAGTGCAGTCCAGCGCCCGAATGCGGAGCCCGTACTTATTGGCGGCGGCCAGTACATTGGTGTAGGTGTTGGGGCCGGTGTAGCGCCACATATGGCCCTGGTCCTGTGCCTTCAGGTAGCGTTGCAAACGATCAGGCATCTTCAAGGTGCTATGGAAACTCTCCAATTGCGCCTGGTGCATGTCTGTCAGCAGGTGTTCCACATAGAGGGTCTTGACGCCCTGCTTCTTCAGCCACTTCATGTGTTTGATCAGAAATTGCTTGGGCGATACCGCCGAATGCACTTCGCCGATCACCAGGCCCAGCTTGAATTTGTACACCTGCTCGATGAAATCCGTCTCGGTGTTTGCGGTGGTCAGATGAGCCAAGGATGGCCGCGCCGCGGGGGTATACGTGTCGAGAAAACTGCTGGCACGGTCATGCAGTTTTTTGCGTATCTGAGTAAAGCTTCGCAGTGCCTCTTTTTGCGGTGCGGCCAGGTTCAGCGACGTGTAGCGAGGGTCCAACCCGCGAGGCTCGCCGGCTATTTGCATGATGTCCGCGTGGAAATGCTGCGGGATATCGAACTCATTGAAATGCGTCGCCACCATCCCGACCTGCGACAATCGCGATGTACCTTGTTGTGCGAGGACGTGATGAGCGGTGGGCAGCGCCAGCCGGTAGTCACCGCGCGCCTGGGTGGCGACATTTGCATCGGGCCAGATGCCCGTCGGTTGGCCCGGAGCTGCGTCCGCGATGCGCAGGGCCAGGGTGTTCTGCAGGTCGGCCAGGCCTGCCACTTGCTCATAGGTGCCAAGGCGATTTTGCTCGACCAACGCGATCCACCCATCCGCCGCGTCGCGCTCCATGACTTTGTGGGAATAGAAGTTCCTGAGCTTGCTGGCGCGGGGGATAAGGCGCTCGCCTTCCCCCAGGGCCAATACCTGTTCCAGATGATATGACGCCGAACCATCTAACCCCTCCACTGCGACGTTGTGGCGGTGGGCGCTGAGCATCAGTTGGCGGTAACTGAAGGGCGCTTGGCGGTGCAGCCCGAGCGCCACGTCGACGTTGGCCAGGTGCGCCTCCACCTGTTTGAGTGCGCGGGCGATATCGCCTTTGACCTGCTTATTCAGGACCTGCAATTTGCTGCGGAAAATATCCGCTGGCAGGTTTTCGATGTACAGGCGCTTCAAGCCTTTCTCCGCCAGGGCTGGCATGTTCTCGATAAGCAATTGCTTGCTGGCGATGGAGTTGTTGTGGGCGCCGATAATCAGGCGTTTTTGCGGCGTGAACAGGTTTTGCAAAATGTCAGCGTGGGCGGCGTCGGGTGCGAATGTCGGCTTGGCGGGCCGTGCAGGACGCGGGCCAAGCGCCTGGAAGAAGGCTTCGGCATCCGCGCTCAACCGCTGTACCTGCGCGGGGTAGGCCTCTTTGAGTGGCGCCAGTGCTGTGCTGGCACTGGCACGGGCGGCGAAGTCCAGGCCGGAACCCCAATCGGTCTGTTCCTTGAGGAAGTCCGGCGCCAGCACGGTGCGCAAATTCTTGCTTTGGTCGCGGGCGATCTCATACGGGGCAAGCGGGTTTTCGGCGTCTTCCGGCAGCTTTTCATATCTCGTGCGTCCGCCGCCGGCCATGCCTGAGCGCGTCCAACGGCCCTTGGCGTCCTGACTGACCAAACGCGCTGTCGAGCGATACTCGCCCGTCGAAGCGTCCAGGCGGTAAAGCAAATGCCGTCCCAGCGCATCCGGCTTTTGCGCGGCCCATAGCGTCTGGCCGTCAAACAGCGCGGGTTGCAGGCCGGGTGGCACGGTGCTTTTGAGTGGTTTGAGTGCCGCGGTTTTCAGGGCCTGCTTGCTGGCGGGAATCAACGGACGCAGGGGCGACAGCAAATTGAACGTCCCCTTTAGAACCTGGCGGTAATCAAACAGCAAGGCACCGCCGCTGTTAAGCAAGTAACCGAGAAAGTGCTGCAGCGCCATGCCTTTGTCGCGCTGCTGATAGGCGTTGAGCGCCAGCATGGCGTCCTTGAATGCCAGCAGGCCGCCCAGGCTCAGGCTCAGGGGCGGGAATGGGATCGTGGCGACGGCGGTCAGCCATTCCACGCAGGTCCAGAGAATGCCGGTGATCATCTGCGTGCGGTTGCCCGTCGTGGCGTTGACGTCGTCGATCTTGCGTTGCAGCGCCATGTTGTAGAACTCATGGCGCAGATCGGCCAGGGGGGGCGCGTGGGCGATCGCGTCATAGCGGGCCGGGCTTGGCGTCGTGCGGTTGATATCACTGGGCAGGCCGTTGCGCACGCTCTCCAGAAATCCGCTGACCCGCGATCGGGACTGCGTCGGCACGCGCCCACAGAAGTAGGCCGGCATGCCGTCGACCTGCTTGAGCAGATAGTTGAACAGCCTGGCCTCGCGAAAACTGATGCCATCTGGAGCGTTCGGGGTATAGAGCAGCGTAGGGTTGTCGGCGTGACTGAACAGGTAGTTGCCGATCACCCATTCACCGTCGATGAATACGCGGTGCACGCGGTAGCTGTTGCGTTGGCTGACGGCCGTGTCGCCCAGGCCATCGATGGCGCGCTCCAGCCAGGCGAGGTCGACACTGGCGATATGGCCTTGCAGGCGCGACTCAAGGGCCGCGCCTTTCATCTGCAGTTGGTTGATCTTCAGGATGGCGTTGCGCCGTTCGGCATAGCCCTGGCTATCGACTTGCAGTTGCAGACGGACCTGATCGGTGTAGCGCTGGCCGATCCACACCCCAGTCACTGAGCGGGCCACGTTCTGCGCGGTCAGCGGGCTCAGGTCCACGCCAGCCAGGCCGCGGAAAGTGGCGCTGGCGGAGAATTTTTCGTCGAGGAACCCCACGCCGTCTTCGTAACCGTCGCGGTACAACTGCGTGTAGGGCATTTCGGTTTTCGGCCCCAGCAGCGGCTTGGGCGAGTAGACGAAAACCGTGTCTGGATCGACATCATTCTGCTTACGCCCCAACAGCCGATTGAGGCTGGCTTTGGCGTGTTCATGCACATACGCCTCAAAGGTCGGCAGGCGCGCCTCCGAATCGGGCCGGGCATCGTAGGCGCGTTGTGCGCCCTGGGCATCTTCGGCCAGGCTGGTGAGTTTGATTCGGTCGGCTGCCGACGCCGCTCGATACCAGGGTGGGCTGCTGTGCTGGTAGTCGTCCAGCGCCTGGGATTCGAGCCAATGGGCGACCATCGCGTCCAGGCAGTCCGTATGGTTACACGCCGGGCCGAAGGTGACTTCCTGATACTCGTTGTCCCCTGGCTTAAAGCTCAGGTTGTTCAGGAAGGTCGCCATCTTGGGACGAAAGCGCACGGGGACTTGCTGGATCACATAGTCACGCATCGCCCCGGACGCTTCATCCGCCCAGCCGATGATGTGGGCCTGGCATTCCCGCAGGCTGTCGAAGGCCATGAACTGCCGAGCGCGCGGGGCTTCGGGTGTGCATAGCAGCAGGCGCTTGACCTGGCCGCTGGCATCTTCGTCGCGCAGTACCCACAGGTCTTTGAGTTGCGCGCCATGGACCAGCACCGGTTGCGCCCGCAGGTGCGGATGAAGATTGGCGCGCAGTTGTTCGAAGCGCCGGTAATCGGCCGGGTCCAGATGGCCCTGGAGCCTGGCGAGGCTCGCCAGCGTGAGCAGGCGTTGATCGAGCAGCGTCCTTGTCGCCTGTTTGATTTCAGGCGTACCGAGCATGCTTTTTTGCTCGGCGGCAAAGTCCAGGCGCGGATGCAGGTCTTGTAACAGGAGGGCCAGCACGTGCGGAGTCAGTTGGGCATGATCCCCCTGCAACGGCGTGTCGGCGTAGGTGAGTTGGCTGCGATGCAGGAAGTCGGAGCCAGGCAACCCGTCGTCGGTGTGCAGGCCTGCCAATGACAACGCCACCAGGTTATGGCGTTGTGCATAGTCGCCGGCGAGGGCGACCTTGCGCTGGGTGGTGATGTGCAGTTGATGCGGATCGAGGTCGTGGATATCCAGGTCGTCTGCCAGCCGCTCTACCAGTTGGTAGTGCGCCAGGGCCTGTGGTGTGGCGGCGGGGCCGAACAGGTCGAGGAATAACTGGCGGGCCTGATTGTAGTCCGCCAGTTTCGCGATCAACGCGTGTTGGTCAGTCGCTGCGGCATTGCGGAACCAGACGGGCAAACGGTTGTAGAGGGCTTGTTCCAGCAGGCGTTGGGCGCGAAATTCCAGGCGTTCGGAGAGGTCGGGCAGCGCCGCCTGAATGGCGGCGTCCAGCAATGGAACCCGCGTGGCAGGCGTGTGGTTCGCCAGGGCGGCCTCGATGTCGAGGCTGCGTTTGTCCAGCAGCGCCTGGTAGCTGAATTCGAACAGCGGCTGGTCGGTGATCGGTTGCAGTTCCAGGGGCCAGATACCGGCGCTGTCCAAATGTTGATAAGCCACAGGCAAGTGGCGAGTGAGCACGTCCCGGTCGGTGGCGGTTGCCATGATTGTCAGCAGGCCCTGGTCGAGGTCGTGCAACGAGTCGAAGGGTTCCAGGCCACGGGATGGCATGAAAAGCAGCACCGGACCGACCGGCTCGCCGGAGGTCAAGTCGTTCACCACGGGGCTGGCCTGGCGCGTGAGCACGAAGGCGCCGGCAAAGGCCACGGTCTGTTCCTGATAGGTGAACGTCAGGGCATACATGCCTGGACGGAACGCCGGGCCGCGGGAGCAGTCTTCCACCATGCGCTGGTCGGACGGTGTGAGCAGGTAGTCCTTGGCGTTGAGGCGCGCTTCCTGTTCCAGCGCGGTGCTGCCGGCGGTATAGGTCATGTAGGCCTTGCGGCCCTGGCCATCCACGCGGCTGGTTTCATCCAGGGTTTGCAGTTGCTGGTCTAGATTGGTTTTCAGGCGCGCGAGCGAGGTGTCGTCTTCGGCAAGGCCGTTGTAGAGCGCGCGGGCCTGGGTGAAGAAAGCCGCGTTGGCTTGCTTGAGCGTGGCGTTCACTTTTTCCAACGCCTGGAGCGTGTGTGGTAATTGGACGGGGCGCAGCGTCTGGCCGCGCAGTGTCGGGTCGATCTCGAGCAGTTGGGTCTCGAGCTGCTCAAGGGTGGGTTCGGTCAGGGTGCTCATCGGCACAGTCCTCATGATGATGAAGTGAATCCTCAGCATGAGGTGACGCCCGGGCGGCGCAGCGGTAGATAGCTAGGGGGCAGGGGTGGGCTCATCAGGGGCAGGTTTTCTGTGCTAGTCTGCTGGCCCTTTTAGTTCTGGAGGACACGGGAAGCGCAGCGCTCATGCAGCTTTTTCGGTGTCTTCCTACAGCGGAGCCTCTTCATGTCCGAAGTTAATCTGTCCACCGACGAAACCCGCGTCAGCTACGGTATTGGCCGTCAGTTGGGTGACCAACTGCGCGACAACCCGCCGCCGGGCGTGAGCCTGGACGCGATCCTGGCCGGCCTGACCGACGCCTTCGCCGGCAAGCCAAGCCGTGTGGACCAAGAGCAGATGGCCGCCAGCTTCAAAGTGATCCGCGAAATCATGCAAGCCGAAGCGGCTGCCAAGGCTGAAGCTGCAGCGGGCGCCGGCCTGGCGTTCCTGGCTGAAAACGCCAAGCGTGATGGCATCACCACCCTGGCTTCCGGCCTGCAATTCGAAGTGCTGACCGCAGGTGATGGCGCCAAGCCAACCCGTGAAGACCAAGTGCGTACTCACTACCACGGCACCCTGATCGACGGCACTGTGTTCGACAGCTCCTACGAGCGCGGCCAGCCTGCAGAATTCCCGGTTGGCGGCGTGATCGCTGGCTGGACTGAAGCCCTGCAACTGATGAATGCCGGCAGCAAATGGCGCCTGTACGTGCCAAGCGAACTGGCTTACGGCGCTCAAGGCGTTGGCAGCATCCCGCCGCACAGCGTTCTGGTGTTCGACGTCGAACTGCTCGACGTTCTGTAAGACTGGGCAGCATTGACGCCAGCTTGATATGGGAGCTGGCTTGCCTGCGATAGCATCACCTCGGTAGCAAGGTTGACCGAGTCGTCTGCATCGCGGGCAAGTCGAAGCGTCGACTCCCACACCAGGCCGGTGCATTCATGGCTTGTAGTGTCGCTCATGGATGAAACTTGCCATTGAGCTCCGTGGCCGGGCGCAACGCTCGGGCATAGCAGAACAGAAACAGATTGCGCACCACTTCCTTCAACACGCCAGGTTCACTTGAACTCAGCCCGTTGACGTCCAGATCACCCTGATCCTGCAGTTCATTCAGGGCTTCTTCTTCCAGTACCGCACAGACTTCGCCGGTTTCCCGATGCAGGATCCGCAGGTAAGGGTGTGGGCGGTCCAGCCAGGCATCTATCAAATAAGTCATGGGTTGCATCTCCTTGATGGGTTTCAATGAGAATAATTCTTATTCGTAGAATAGCAAGTGTCTATTGGCGGTTTCTGGTTTTTTCTGTGTGGATATTGCGTGGGGTCAACGCAGAGGGCGAAACGCCATCCCGCGGCGGGCGCGGGATGGAGGTAGCACATTCAGACTTTGCGCACGAACTCGGACTTGAGCTTCATTGGGCCGATACCGTCGATCTTGCAATCGATATCGTGGTCGCCGTCGCACAGGCGGATGTTCTTGACCTTGGTGCCGACCTTGACCACCAGGGAGGTACCCTTGACCTTGAGGTCCTTGATCACGGTGATGGTGTCGCCGTCCTGCAGGACGTTGCCTACAGAGTCTTTCTTCACGGCGTCGTCGCTGGCCGCTTCGACTTCGCCATTGGCGGACCACTCATGGGCGCATTCCGGGCAGATCAGCTGGGCGCCGTCTTCGTAGGTGTATTCGGAGTTGCATTTCGGGCAGGGTGGCAACGTGCTCACTAAAGCTCCTTAAAAGTCAGGATGGCTAAAAGTCGCACATTATATAGGGATTTGCAGCGAGAGCGGGGCAGTGGGTGGTAATGAGGTCCAAATGTGGGAGCGGGCTTGCTCGCGAAGGCGGTGGGTCAGCTAGAAGCTTCTCACTGATATACCGCCTTCGCGAGCAAGCCCGCTCCCACACAAGCCCATTCCGCCAATAGTCTTTAGTGCGTACGCGCGACCGCAAACTCACTCAGCTCAACCAGGGCGTCCCGGTATTCACTGGCCGGCAGGGCGTCCAGGCATTTGATCGCACGGGCGACATAATCACGCGCCAACTGTGCGGTGTACTCCAGCGAGCCTGACGCCTCGACGGCGGCACGGATGGCCTTCAGGTCTTCGATCCCGCCTTTCTGGATCGCCTTGCGCACCAGGGCGGCTTGTTCCGGCGTGCCTTCGCGCATGGTGTAGATCAGCGGCAAGGTCGGCTTGCCTTCGGCCAGGTCGTCGCCGACGTTCTTGCCCAGGGTCTCTGCGTCGCCACGGTAGTCGAGCAAGTCATCTACCAATTGGAAGGCTACGCCCAGGTGGTCGCCAAAGGTGCGCAGGGCTTCGGACTGTTCGGCCGTCGCGCCACACAGTGCAGCCGCGCTATGGGTGGAGGCTTCGAAGAGCATCGCGGTTTTGCCGCGAATCACTTCCATGTAGGTTTCTTCGGTGGTGCTGGCGTCGCGGACCTTCGACAGTTGCAGCACTTCGCCTTCGGCGATGATGCGTGTGGCCTGTGAAAGAATCTTCATCACCGGCATCGAGCCAAGTTCAACCATCATTTCGAACGATCGCGAGTACAGGAAGTCGCCCACCAGTACGCTAGGGGCATTGCCCCACATGGCATTGGCGGTTTCGCGGCCACGGCGCATGCCGGACATGTCGACCACGTCGTCATGCAGCAGGGTGGCGGTGTGCAGGAACTCGATAGTGGCCGCCAGCAGGCGCAGGTCATCGCCTTCGCGACCCAGGGCCTTGCCGCACAGCAACACTAATAAAGGACGCAGGCGTTTACCGCCCGCCGACGTAATATAGTCGCCAATTTTGGAGACCAGCGGCACTTTAGAAGTCAGCTGCTTCTTGATGATGCCGTCGACGGCGCTAAAATCGTCCGCGACCGCGCGGTAGAAAGCTTGGGGTTGCATCAGCGACAGTCGCTCCAGAAGGGTTGCGCGGCATGCTAGGACCCAGGCCCCCGGGTGTCAAGGCGCGATAGACGGCCACTTGCAACGCGTCAAAGCCTTGCGTACAATCGCGCACCCTGAACTTCCTGGGCAGCACCTGCCTTACGCAATTGCATTCGGGACGTCCATCCCATGCAGCCATGCCAGCCAATACCTCTTCTTATAAAGCGCTGGGTGAGCAGGATTATCGGAGAAATACCATGTCGTACGCAGTAATTGTTACTGGTGGCAAGCAATACAAGGTCGCCCCAGGTGAATACCTGAAGATCGAAAAACTGGAAATCGCTACCGGCGAATCCGTTACTTTTGATCGCGTTCTGTTGGTCGCCAATGGCGATGACGTGAACATCGGCGCTCCAGTTGTTGCTGGCGCTACCGTTGTGGCTGAAGTGATCTCCCAAGGTCGTCACGATAAAGTCCGCATCATCAAGTTCCGTCGTCGTAAGCACCACATGAAGCGTATGGGCCACCGCCAGTGGTACACCGAGATCAAAATCACCGGTATTCAGGCTTAATTTCAGCCTAATTCCTCACTAGGAGAATTGACTCATGGCACACAAAAAAGCTGGTGGTAGTACCCGTAACGGTCGCGACTCAGAAGCCAAACGCCTTGGCGTTAAGATGTATGGCGGCCAGAAAATCATTCCGGGCAACATCATCGTGCGTCAGCGCGGCACCCAATTCCACGCCGGTTACGGTGTTGGCATGGGTAAAGATCACACCCTCTTCGCTAAAATCGAAGGCGTGATCAAGTTTGAAGTAAAAGGCGCGTTCAACCGCCGTTACGTGAGCGTTGTCGCAGCTTAACTGCGAGATCGCTGGAAAAGCCCTGTCTCGCGACGGGGCTTTTTCGTTTGTGGGGTGAGTCTCTTGCAAAGCTGTTTGTAATGGGCTCAAGCGCGGGATGTGCGGTCGTTGATTGAGGTCGCTGCGCTCATTTTTGCAAGAGTCTTATGTCTTGGTTTCTTAAGCTCGTCCGTGCGGCGAGAGGCGTTTTGTTATGAAGTTCGTTGATGAAGTTTCCATCCGAGTAAAAGCAGGCGACGGCGGTAACGGTTGCATGAGTTTCCGTCGCGAAAAATTCATCGAAAACGGTGGTCCTAACGGCGGTGATGGCGGTGACGGCGGTTCCATCTACATGATGGCCGACGAAAACCTCAACACCCTGGTCGACTACCGTTACACCCGGCACTTTGATGCCGAGCGTGGCTCCAACGGCGGCAGCACCGACTGCACCGGTAAAAAAGGCGAAGACCTGGTACTGCGCGTACCGGTTGGCACCACGATCATCGACTCGGCCACCCAGGAAGTGATTGGCGACCTGACCAAGGCCGGCCAGAAGCTGATGGTTGTGCAGGGCGGCTGGCACGGTCTGGGTAACACCCGATTCAAGTCCAGTACCAACCGCGCGCCACGCCAGACCACGCCAGGCAAGCCGGGCGAGCAGCGTGACCTCAAGCTGGAAATGAAAGTCCTCGCCGACGTAGGCCTGTTGGGCCTGCCGAACGCCGGTAAAAGTACCTTCATCCGTTCGGTATCGGCCGCCAAGCCGAAAGTCGCCGACTACCCGTTCACCACCCTGGTACCCAACCTGGGCGTGGTCAGCGTCGACCGTTGGAAAAGCTTCGTGGTCGCTGACATTCCTGGCCTAATCGAAGGTGCTTCCGACGGTGCTGGCCTGGGGATTCGCTTCCTCAAGCACTTGTCGCGTACCCGTTTGCTGCTGCACCTCGTCGATATGGCGCCGCTGGATGACACCAGTGCACCGGACGCCGCCGAAGTGATCGTCAGCGAGCTGACCAAGTTCAGCCCGGCCCTGGCCGAGCGTGATCGCTGGTTGGTGCTGAACAAGTGCGACCAGATCCTCGAAGAAGAGCACGAAGAGCGCGTCAAGGAAATCGTTGACCGCCTGGAATGGACTGGCCCGGTCTACGTGATCTCGGCCATCGCCAAAGAAGGCACCGAGCGCCTGACCCGCGACATCATGCGCTACCTCGAAGACCGTGCCGACCGCCTCGCGGCCGACCCGGTGTTCAAGGCCGAACTGGCTGAGCTCGATCAGCAGATCGAAGACGAGGCCCGTGCCCAGTTGCAAGCCCTGGACGACCAGCGTGCCCTGCGCCGCAGCGGCGTGAAGTCGGTCCATGACATCGGCGACGATGATTGGGACGAAGAAGACGTGGATGATGAAGACGGTCCGGAAATCATTTACGTGCGCGACTGATCTGTTGCGATAAACTTGAACGCCGCTCCTTTTAGAGCGGCGTTTTGGTATCTGGGTATAACGTTATGGGCGGCGCTGGGTCGCGCAGCCATCACTTTAAGGTTGAAGATGATGCGGAGCAAAGTGACAGGTGCGCAGCGCTGGGTCGTAAAGATCGGAAGTGCGCTGCTGACGGCGGATGGCAAAGGTCTGGATCGCGCAGCCATGAGCGTCTGGGTCGAGCAGATGGTGGCCTTGCATGAAGCAGGCGTCGAGTTGGTGCTGGTGTCGTCCGGGGCAGTTGCTGCCGGGATGAGCCGCCTCGGCTGGACCGCGCGACCCAGCGCGATGCACGAGCTGCAAGCCGCCGCCGCCATCGGCCAGATGGGCCTGGTGCAAGCCTGGGAATCCAGCTTTGCCGAGCACGGTCGCCACACGGCGCAGATCCTGCTGACCCACGACGACCTGTCCGACCGCAAGCGCTACCTCAACGCCCGCAGCACCCTGCGTGCGCTGGTGGAGCTCAAGGTCATCCCGGTCATCAACGAAAACGACACGGTGGTCACCGACGAAATCCGCTTCGGCGACAACGACACCCTGGCCGCCCTGGTGGCCAACCTGGTGGAAGCCGACCTGCTGGTGATTCTTACCGACCGCGACGGCATGTTCGACGCCGACCCGCGCAACAACCCTGATGCCCAGCTCATCTACGAAGCGCGCGCCGATGACCCGGCGCTGGACGCCGTGGCCGGCAGTGTCGGCGGCGCCCTGGGCCGTGGCGGCATGCAGACCAAACTGCGTGCCGCACGCCTGGCCGCACGTTCCGGCGCGCACACCATCATCGTCGGCGGGCGCCTGGAGCGCGTGCTGGACCGCCTCAAGGCCGGTGAGCGCATCGGCACCCTGTTGTCGCCGGAACGCGGCATGCTGGCGGCGCGCAAACAGTGGCTGGCCGGTCATCTGCAAACCCGAGGCACACTGGTGCTGGACGAGGGTGCCGTGTCAGCGTTGTCCCAGGGCAACAAGAGCCTGCTGCCGGTGGGCGTCAAATTGGTGCAGGGCAGCTTCCGCCGTGGCGAGATGGTGGTCTGCGTTGCGCCGGACGGTCGTGAAATTGCTCGTGGCCTAGCCAACTACAGCGCCCTTGAAGCGCAGAAAATCATTGGACAATCGTCTGATGCGATTGTCGGACTATTGGGTTACATGGCGGAACCTGAACTGGTGCACCGCGACAACCTGATCCTGGTCTAACCAAAGGAATACACGATGCGTTTAATGAAGGGAATGCTCGGCCTGCTGTTGGCCATGCCGCTGCTGGCGTCCGCCGAGGAAGTCGGCCAGGTGTCGACGGTGTTCAAGTTTGTCGGCCCCAACGACCGGATCGTGGTCGAAGCGTTTGATGACCCCAAGGTCGACGGCGTGACGTGCTACCTGTCGCGCGCCAAGACCGGCGGCGTCAAAGGCGGCCTGGGCCTGGCTGAAGACCGCGCCGAAGCCTCGATCGCCTGCCGTCAGGTGGGGCCGATCCGCTTCAAGGGCGAGCTCAAGGATGGCGACGAAGTGTTCAAGGAGCGCACCTCACTGGTGTTCAAGACCATGCAGGTGGTGCGTTTCCTCGACAAGAAGCGCAACACCCTGGTGTATCTGGTGTACAGCGACCGACTGATCGAAGGCAGCCCGCAGAACGCCGTGACGGCGATTCCGATTTTGCCCTGGCCGACCGCTCAGTAACCCGCAGGCGAGTTTTGCAATCGGCGTCTATGATTGCAGGCTTGCGAGCTGTAATCTCGAAGCGCTGCAATGCGAAGAATATGGGATATCTGGAGTTCGTCATGAGTGCTTTCCACGACCTGAAACTCAAAGCGTTGGACGGACAAGAGCTGCCGCTGGCGCCCTTCAAGGGGCAAGTGGTGCTGGTGGTCAACGTAGCCTCCAAATGTGGTTTGACCCCGCAATACGCCGCGTTGGAAAAACTCTACCAGCAGTACAAGGACCAGGGTTTTACCGTACTTGGCTTGCCGTGCAATCAGTTTGCCGGCCAGGAGCCGGGTACTGAGGAAGAGATCCAGGCGTTCTGCAGCCTCAACTACGGGGTAACGTTCCCGCTGGGCAGCAAGCTCGAGGTCAACGGCCCTGATCGGCATCAACTGTACCGCCTGCTGGCAGGCGAGGGCGCCGAGTTCCCCGGGGATATCACCTGGAATTTCGAAAAATTCCTGTTGGGTAAAGACGGCCGGGTGCTCGCGCGCTTTTCGCCACGTACAGCGCCGGATGATCCGACGATCGTCCAGGCCATCGAAAAAGCCCTGAGCTAAACTTCCCCCCCTGTGGCGAGTGAGCTTGCTCCCGTTGGGCTGCGCAGCAGCCCTGAAAGCCTTGCCACTTTTACCCCTTAATCACTCAGATCAATAGTGCTACTCAGCGCTGCGCACTCCCCATATTATCCACATCATAAATCCAGTCTCCCGTGGAGTGCCCCCATGCCTGTCCAAGCCTTGTTCAAACCGTTCCAGCTCGGTGCATTGCAACTGTCGACGCGCGTGGTCATGGCGCCGATGACCCGCTCGTTCTCCCCGGGTGGCGTCCCCAATTCCAACGTCATCGAGTACTACCGTCGCCGCGCCGCCGCGGGCGTGGGCCTGATCATCACCGAAGGTACGGTGGTCGGCCATCAAGCCTCAAACGGCTACCCCAATGTTCCGCATTTCTACGGTGAAGCCGCCCTGGCTGGCTGGAAGAAGGTAGTCGACGCGGTGCACGCTGAAGGCGGCAAGATCGTTCCGCAATTGTGGCACGTAGGCAGCGTGCGTCGTATTGGCACCGAGCCAGATGCCAGCGTGCCAGCCTATGGCCCGATGGAAAAACTCAAGGATGGCAACGTGGTCGTCCACGGCATGACCCCTCAGGACATCAAAGAAGTGATCAACGCCTTCGCCCAGGCCGCCAGGGATGCCCAGAGCATCGGCATGGACGGTGTAGAGATCCACGGCGCCCACGGCTACCTGGTGGACCAGTTCTTCTGGGAAGGCAGCAACCAGCGCACCGACGAATACGGCGGCAGTCTGGCCAACCGTTCGCGCTTTGCGATCGAGCTGATCGAGGCCACCCGCGCCGTAGTTGGCCCGGACTTTCCGATCATCTTCCGTTTCTCCCAGTGGAAACAGCAGGACTACACCGCTCGCCTGGTGCAAACCCCGGAAGCGTTGGGCGAGTTCCTCAAGCCGTTGTCTGACGCCGGTGTGGATATTTTCCACTGCTCCACCCGTCGCTTCTGGGAGCCTGAATTCGAAGGCTCCACCCTCAACCTGGCCGGCTGGACCCGCAAGCTCACCGGTAAGCCGACCATTACCGTGGGCAGCGTGGGCCTGGATGGCGAGTTCCTGCAGTTCATGGTCAACACTGACAAGGTCGCGCAACCGGCCAGCCTTGAGAAACTGCTGGAACGCTTGAACAACGATGAGTTCGACCTGGTCGCCGTGGGCCGTGCCCTGCTGGTGGACCCGGATTGGGCCGTGAAGGTGCGCGAGGGCCGGGAGAGCGACATCCTGCCATTCAGTCGTGAGGCGTTGACGACCCTGGTTTGAGTGGTTGGACTCCCTGTGGCCGCACAGGGAGCTTTATGGTTTTAGTGACTAGTACTGCGGCCCCTTGTACAGCTCTTTACTGTGGTCGGTTTTGTTTGGGTCTTTATGCCCGGTCTGACCGTAGACAGGGGGGGCTGCCCGGGATTTATCCAGCCATTGTTGCTGACGCGTCCATTCGGCGTTTGGCATGTTGACGCCATTGCGTGCACCCATTCCGTAAGCAGACATTTTTCGTATCTCCAATAATTGAAAGCCCTGCTTGCATAGCAGGTATCAATAATTGGCGTTCAGCATTAAGGAGTTCCCAGCTTAAATATAAGGAAAGACTTAAGGGTTTATCGCACGTAAGGCTGTGTAGGAAGCGCAGGGTTTTCATCGCATGCACCCCGTAGCTGATGCTCAAACTGCTCGATAATCGCCGGCCAACCCTGGCGGCTCGCATGCTGACGGGCATTCAGGCGCATGCGGCGCAAGCTTTCTGCGTCCTCCAGCAACCAGTTCGCGGCCTCACAAAACGCATTCTCATCTCCCGGCATCGCCAGCACACCGTTGTAGCCATGGCGAATATGCTGGGTCGCAGCCGCCTGATCGTAGGCCACCACACCCAAGCCCGATGCCATCGCCTCCAACACCACGTTGCCAAAGGTTTCGGTCAGGCTGGGGAACAGGAACACATCGCCTGACGCGTAATGCCGCGCCAGTTCCTCGCCTCGCAAGGTGCCGCAGAAGATCGCTTCCGGCAGTTCCTTTTCCATCATCGCCCGTTGTGGGCCATCGCCGACGATGATCAGCCTCATCTGACGCTGTGGATAAGTGTCCTGCAACGTCTCAAAGCAACGCTTGAGCACTCCCAGGTTCTTCTCCTGCGCAAGTCTGCCTACGTAGAGCACGGCAGTTTGCTCACTGTTCAATGCCCAGCTTTCCCGCAGCGCGTTGTCGCGTCTGGCTGGGTGGAACAACTGGCTGTCCACCCCGCGTGACAACATCCCCAGACGCTCGAAATGCCTGCGCTCCAACTCCAGGCGCTGGCTGGCGCTGGGCACCAGGGTCAAGGTCGAACGGTTATGAAACCAGCGCAGGTAGTGAGTGACCATTCGGCTCAGCATGCTCAAGCCGTATTGGTTCGAGTACTGCTGGAAATTGGTATGAAAGCCACTGACCACGCTGATCCCCAGGCGCCGCGCAGCGCGCAGGGCAGAGAGACCCAATGGCCCCTCGGTGGCGATGTACAGCACGTCCGGACGCTGACGGGTCCAGCGTCGCAGCAATTTGTGCATCGACGACTGTCCCCATTGCAGGCCCGGGTACCCGGGTAGCGGCCAGCCACGGCACAGCAGCAACTCATCGTCGCTGGGGCGGCTCTGGTCGACGCCCTGGCGTGGGCGCACCAGCTCGACTTGATGGCCGCGCGCGCGCAAACCCTCGCACAAGCGGCCAAGGGTATTGGCCACCCCGTTGATCTCTGGCGGGAAGGTTTCGGTAATCAGGGTGATGTGAAGCGAGGCTGTCGTCATGACCCACAGTGTCGCCGTGGGCCATGTCGTCATTGTGTCATCGGCATGATGGATTTATGACGGGGTCACTTTTTTCGGCTGCGCCATCGCTTCGGCACCTTGCTCGCGCACCCAGAACAACGTCGCCCCGGCCACCGCCGCCGGCATCATCAGCAGGTTGACCACCGGCACCAGCAGCACCAGGTAGACGATGCCGCCGAAACTCATGCTCTGCCAACGTTTCTGGCGCAGCCAGGCAAGCATCTCGTTCCAGCCCAGCTTGTGGTTGTCCGCCGGGTAGTCGATGTACTGGATCGCCATCATCCACACGCCAAACAACAGCCATAGTGGCGCGGCGATCAGGTTGACCACCGGAATGAACGACAGGATAAACAAGCCGATGGCCCGTGGCAGGAAGTAGCCCAGCTTGCGCATTTCCCGGGCCAGCGTGCGCGGGACCATGGCGACCAACTCGCCCCAGCTGAAGGCCGGAAAGTCGTCGGTGCCACGTACCACCACTTCAACCTTCTCCGAGAGAAAGCCGTTAAAGGGCGCGGCGATGATGTTGGCCAGCATGGTGAAGGTGAAAAACACCATCAGCACCACTAGCACCACGAACAGAGGCCAGATGAGGTAATTCAGAAAACTCAGCCAGCTCGGCAGCGTCGGCATCAAATGGTCGACCCACACACTGAACTCGTGACCGGCGAAATAGATCAAGCCGACGAACAGCATCAGGTTGATCGCCAGCGGCAGCAAAACAAACAGTCGCAGGCCAGGGCTCAACACCAGTTTGAGGCCTTCACGCAGGTATTGCGGGCCAGAAAGAGCAGGGGCGGGCATGGAGAACTCCGAGCAAAGGGGCGAACGCGCCGACCTTACCGACTTTGCACCTTAGGCGAAAGCGGCGACATCAGCGGTAACAAACGTGTCGATGAACCAACCCGACTGCATAGAGACCACCTATGAGCTGGATTGTTATTCCGTATTTCCTTAATCTTGCCCCCCTCGATACGCTGCACCCATTATTTTTCAGGGCCTGCGAGTTCAAGCCTTCCCCAAGTGCTTCGTAGTCCCTTTTTTATTCCAGCCGCCTTGTAGTCCGGGCGGTCGATAGGAGTGAGTCATGTCTGATACCCGTCATTCGCGAGTGATTATTCTCGGTTCCGGCCCTGCCGGTTACAGCGCTGCGGTCTACGCTGCCCGGGCCAACCTCAAGCCGCTGCTGATCACCGGCATGCAGGCGGGCGGTCAGTTGACCACCACCACCGAAGTCGACAACTGGCCGGGCGACGTCCACGGTCTGACCGGCCCGGTGCTGATGGAGCGCATGAAAGAACACGCCGAGCGCTTTGAAACCGAGATCGTGTTCGATCACATCAACAAGGTCGACTTCTCCAAAAAACCTTACAGCCTGAGGGGCGACAGCGGTGTGTACACCTGTGACGCGCTTATCATCGCCACGGGCGCCAGCGCCCGCTACCTGGGCCTGCCATCGGAAGAAGCGTTCATGGGCAAGGGCGTATCCGCCTGCGCGACCTGCGATGGTTTCTTTTATCGCAACAAACCGGTTGCCGTGGTCGGCGGCGGCAACACGGCCGTGGAAGAGGCGCTGTACCTGGCGAACATCGCCAGCACCGTGACCCTGGTTCACCGCCGCGAGACCTTCCGCGCCGAGAAGATCCTGATCGACAAGCTGCACGCCCGTGTCGCTGAAGGCAAGATCATCCTCAAGCTCAACGCCACCCTGGACGAAGTCCTGGGCGACAACATGGGCGTGACCGGTGCTCGCCTGAAAAACAACGACGGCAGCTTTGACGAACTGAAAGTCGACGGCGTGTTCATCGCCATCGGCCACACCCCGAACACCTCGCTGTTCGAAGGCGTGCTGGAAGCCAAAGACGGTTACCTGGTGGTGCAGGGCGGCCGTGAAGGCAACGCCACCGCCACCAACATCGAAGGTATCTTCGCTGCCGGTGACGTGGCTGACCACGTGTATCGTCAGGCGATCACCTCGGCCGGTGCTGGCTGCATGGCGGCACTGGATGCCGAGCGTTACCTCGACGGCCTGCAGAACGCTTCGTTCTGAACCCGTTGAACTAAAAAACCGGCTGTGAGGCCGGTTTTTTATGTCTGAGATTTGATTAACGCCTCAGTTCAAATGTGGGAGCGAGCTTGCTCGCGAACGCGGTGTATCAAATACACATTAAGTGACTGACACTCCGCTTTCGCGAGCAAGCCCGCTCCCACATTTTGATCTGTGTTTGACTCAGGACTTGCGAGTCAGGGGCTGTGCGGTGAACTTTACGCCGGCCAGGCCATGCGCGATCAAGGCGCGGATGTTGGCGTGGTCGCTGCCCTCAGGCGTCGCCACTACCGAACGGTAATGCTCGCCAAAAGCCAACAGCGCTTCCTGATCGCTCAGACCTTCCAGCAGGGCCAGACCCAATGTCTTGCACGAACCCTCGTTCTGCCCGGCCGCATTTTCTACAGCGCCATTGGTGAAAGCTTGCGGCTGGTAATCGTAACCGGCAGCGACAAAAGCCAAGGTGTCGGAAAAAACGTGTTCGCCGCTGTTGAGGCTGGCGCGAAGGGTGGTCAGGTCGGTCATGGGTATGGAGCCTTTTAACGTCGGGGTCAATATATACACGCGTATGTGCACGCGCGCGCATGGTAGCTTTTTTGAGTGTCGAGATCATTCGGTGCAGGGATATTTTAAAAGGTTTGCGTTTTCGTGGTGGTGCTTCCTAGAATTCGCGCAACCATCCCGCTCGATTGAACGAGTAACAGGGTTTGAATAACTGTAGGAGTTGCTGTGTTAAGGATAATGTTGTGTGCGACGGTTGCGGGAGTCTTGTTAAGTGGTTGTTCGGTGGCTACCTACAGCCACAAATTGGAAGATGTTCAGGGCGGCGAACGGGTCGGTGTCAGTTTTGATAACCGTAATATTGACTATATCCGTGTCTACCCTAATACCGGTACGTGTATAAATCTGGATGACCCGCAAAATGGCTATACCAATAATGCGGTGGGTTTTCAGACAGCAATGAACAATAAGATCGAAGGGTTTCCCGACATTCCAGAAACCCCGCCGCTGCGCCGCGAGTTTTGGGTGAGTGCACAAAAAAATATCGCAGTGCGTATGATTTCAGCTAATGGTTCATACAGTACTGTCACGTTCAAACCGGTCGTAGGGTCTTACTATTATGTGACCGGGCTCTTCGTTAATCAGTATGCCCCGCGCACGCTCACTGTTTATGAAGTCTACAAAACCGAGAAGGGCTACTACGATAAAAAGCCTGTCACCGACTTGGCTCTGGAAAACTGTGAGGATGGCACGTTCAGGCTGCAGAAGTTCTGATTCCGTATTGGCAGGCAGCCGTTGCGGCTGCCTGCCCGCCGGATTAGGTCAGCTTGTAGCCTACAGAACGATTGTCGTACCAGGCATCCAGCGTGCTGAGTAGTTTTTTAGCCTGTTCTACCGTCAGCCCGAAGTAGCGATCCTTGCCGTCGATGTGAATCACCAGCATCGGCACGCCCGCGCGGGTTTGAGTAAAGTCAAACTGATACTCGACTTCTCTGTTTTCAAAAAGATAACCATAGGTGTTCCCCGCAGGCCGTTTCATCGTTAAACGCTTGGCGGTGTGCGTGTCGGCCTGTGCCCATGCTAGGAAGTCACGTATGGGTTTGACTTGTGCCTGATAGTCGTTTCGGATAAATCCAAAATAGCTGACACTGTCACTTGGGTTGATGAACTTTGCTAACGCAACTTTTTCTTTGTTGTCCGATATTTTTACGTCGAAAACGCGTTGTTCGGCACAGTCGTTAAAGGCCGGTTTAAACTCGCAGCCACCCAGACCGCTCACAGAATAAATTTCGTAATAGCGTCCGCTGGCATATTTGTCAGCGGTGGAGCAAGCGCCTAACGACAATAGGCCTAGCATTAAGGCGAATTTATATACTGAGTGCTTCACTTGACCTTCCTTTGGTTGCTTCCATGTTTAATCAGTTATTACCGTTGCCGTTTTTAGCGAACGCTGCCTGTTGGTCGGCGCTGGCTTCTTTCTGATACTGAGCTTTCCACTCGGCGTATGGCATGCCGTACACCACTTCACGGGCGTCATCGAGGCTCAGCTCGATCTGGCGCTCGTCAGCTTCAGCCTTGTACCACTTGGACAAGCAGTTGCGGCAGAAGCCCGAGAGGTTCATCAGGTCGATGTTCTGCACATCCTTACGGCTGTCCAGGTGGGCTACCAGCCGGCGAAAGGCGGCGGCTTCGAGTTCGAGGCGTTGTTGATCGTTCATAAGGCTCACTGGCAATTCAGGGGTTAGCGGCTGGCCGCCAGGGTAATCGAAACCGATTCGGCAAAGCGCAGCGCGTGGGGCTTGTCGACTTCGACTTCGGCGTACAGCACTGATTCATTACTCATCACCAGGTCCAGCAATTCCTGGGTCAAGCGCTCTAGCAGCGCAAAGCGGTTGCCTTCCACATGGGCGATGATCGCCTTGGTGATGGTGCGGTAGTTCAGCGCATGGTCGATGTCATTGTCGCGCACGGCTTCCTGGGCGGCATACAGGATGGTCAGGTTGATCAGCACATCCTGCTTGTTGAGGATTTCCTCCTCGTTGATACCGATGTAGGTGCGCAGGCACAGGTCCTTGACCCGGATACGCGCCATGCCTGGTTGAAGTTGTGGCATTGCTACTTGCTCCGTCCGATCAGTTGCAGGAACTCCATGCGCGTGGTGTTCGACTCGCGGAACGCGCCGAGCATCACCGAGGTGTTCATGGTTGAATTCTGTTTTTCTACGCCACGCATCATCATGCACATGTGCTTGGCTTCGATCACCACGGCCACGCCGGCCGCCTGGGTCACGTCCTGGATGGCGTCGGCAATTTGCCGCGTGAGGTTTTCCTGGATCTGCAGGCGCCGGGCGAACATGTCGACGATACGCGCCAGTTTCGACAGGCCCAGCACCTTGCCGGTCGGAATATAGGCCACATGGGCCTTGCCGATAAAGGGCAGCAGGTGGTGTTCGCACAGCGAGTACAACTCGATGTCCTTGAGGATCACCATCTCGTCATTGTCAGAAGCGAACAGCGCGCCGTTGACGATCTCCTCCAGGTTCTGCGCGTAGCCATGACACAGGTATTGCATGGCCTTGGCGGCGCGCTTGGGGGTATCGAGCAAGCCTTCGCGCTCGGGGTCTTCGCCCAGACCTTTAAGGATCTCGCGGTAGTGTTGGGGCAGGGATAAGGTCATACAACATCCTCACAAACGGCTTACTTGATATGCCGCCCGCCGTTGACGGTCAGGGTGGTTCCGGTGACATAAGGGTTGTCCAGCAGGTAGCGCACGCTCTGGTAGATCACCTCGGGCCCAGGCTCGATGCCCAGTGCCGACTTGGCCAGTACCTTGGCGCGGTAGGCAGCATTGTCGCCCTCGTTGAACATCACCATCGCCGGTGCGATGCCGTTGACCTTGATCAGCGGCGCGAACTGCGCGGCAAATGACAGCGTAAGGCTGTCGAGCCCGGCCTTGGTGGCGCAGTAGGCGATGTGCTGGCGGCTGCCCTTGCGCACCACGTCATCGCTGATATGCACGATGTCGGCCGGTGTCGAGCGTTGCAGCAGGGGTGAACAATGCAGGTTGATCAGGTACGGCGCAAGCATGTGCACGCTGAACATGTCGGTAAAAGCGCGGCTTTCGTCGCCAGGCGTTTCCGCGACCCAGGCCGAGGCGTTATGGATGATCGCGCGCAGGCTCTGGGTGTGGGTGTGCAGCTCGGCGATAAACGCGAGAATTCCGGTTTCGTCAGAGAAATCGGCATATACACCGGTGGCCCCACGCTCGCGCAACGCCTGCACGCCGGGCCGCTCGCTGCGGTAGCTGAAAATCACCGAGTGGCCTTCGTCCAGCAGGCGCTGGGCGCAATGCAGGCCGACACGCTGGCCGGCGCCGGTGATCAGGATCGGGGCGTTCGTTGCAGTCATGAGGGGCTCGCGTCGCTGGCAGATTGAAACTATACCAGCGACCGCACGCCCCTGTACTCAAGCGGCAGCTTCAGTGACCTTGCGCGGTGGGGAAGGATGTAGCCAATTCGCCAGCAGGTGGGTCGACAGTGGGATAAACAGATAAACCATCAAGGGCGTGAGCGCCAGGGTGCTGACCAGCACACGTGGCACCAGCTCCAGTTCATTGAGCAGCGGGCCCAATACAAAGTTGAACAACAGCGATACCGGGAAGAACGCCAGCCAGATCGCCACGGCCTGCTTCCAGCGTGGCGGGCGAGCACCCACCGCACCGAACCAGCCGTCGATGCCGCGTACGCGGTGCTCGGACGGGTCGGCAAACAATTCGCTGCCACGGCTCAAC
The DNA here is from genome assembly GCF_014268275.3 of Pseudomonas tritici. Taxonomy (NCBI): domain Bacteria; kingdom Pseudomonadati; phylum Pseudomonadota; class Gammaproteobacteria; order Pseudomonadales; family Pseudomonadaceae; genus Pseudomonas; species Pseudomonas tritici. Next base: position 5,377,495 of record NZ_CP077084.1, on the reverse strand, counting down.
CAGGCACTGCGGGAGGCAGAAAACTCCCAGGCATGCAGGGTGTGCTCATCGGCGAAGCGGAAAATGATCTGGAACTCATCATCATTGGGCGGCGGCGCAAGGACGCCTGAGCCCAGGTAGCCGGGGAAGTCCGTGGCTAATTGCTCGCCTTCGCGCAGCCAGGCCATCAGTTCTTCATAGCGACCCTTGGCCACGCGACGCGCAACCATCAGGGTGACGGGAGAGGTAGACATTGTGTATCTCCAAGTGTGCGGGTGTGCTGGGCCGGGTAGGCGGCACACAAACGAGGCTGCGGGGTGTTGCAGCGACGTAGAAAAAACAGGCAAGGATTATTCCTGTTTTATCGAAATACGCCAGGTACTTTGGTCGGGTCGCCCTGTAACTTGTGTCGCACCGCCGAATAAGCGTTAAATAGTGTTCAAACTGACGCGGATGTTTTTCATCTCTGATGCCCGAAATTACTGCTCCCCAGCGCGAAAAGACGCCTAGCAATGTCACTGATTGCGACGACCTTTTCCCTATTCGTGAAGTCGCCCGGCTGACCGGCGTCAACCCGGTCACCTTGCGCGCCTGGGAGCGTCGCTACGGCCTGATCCAGCCAACCCGCACCGAAAGCGGGCATCGGTTGTACTCACGCGACGATATCGACACCGTGCACCGGGTGCTGGACTGGATCGAACGTGGCGTCGCGGTGAGCAAAGTCGGCAAAATCCTCGCACGAGACGAACTGCTCAGCGACCCTGGCACCGCGCCTGAAACGCAGGTGGAGTGGGTCCAGTGGCATGGGCGTCTGCGCCTTGCAATCAGCGCATTCGATGACCGTGAGTTGGACCGGCTGTACGGCCAGATCTTTTCCGCCTACCCGATTACCGTAGTGTTTCAAGACATTCTCATGCCGCTGTGGCAGGCATTGCTGCGTCACCAAGGGCGCTTCGGCCAAGCCAGCGAGTGGCTGTTCTTCGACAATTTCCTGCGCTCGCGCACTGCGCAACGTCTGCAAGTGGCAGCGGCCACGTCGGTACCTCGGGTATTGCTCGCGGCCGTTGCCGGGGAATGCCGCGAGTTGGAGTTGCTGGTCGCGGGCCTGCTGATGTCGGGGGAAAAGCTCGCAGTGAAGGTCATGGGCGTAGGCCAGCCATTCGATGAACTGACGCTGATCTGCGAAAAGACCCAGCCGCAAGCCTTGGTGCTGTTTTCCAATCGAGCGCCCGGCAGTGAACTGCCGCTGCGACTCAAGCGTCTGGCTATGACCCTGGATTGCCCGTTGTTGCTGGCGGGTGATGCTGCGGAGTTGGCGCAGGAGCGTCTTGCGGACTCGTCAATTGGTTGTCTCGGTAATGAGGGGCGGCTGATGCAGCGCCGCTTGCAGCAATTCTTGAGCGGTAGCCTGGATACCTGATTTCAGGCATGCACTTCAGGATGGGCCAGGCGGTGCTGGTGCAGGATGAACTGACGCAGACGCTCGGTTTCATCGGCGTCGCCTTGGCTCAGCCGATAGGCGAACAGCCCGCGTGCCGTTTCTCGTTCGAACGTTCCGCGCACCGCAATGCGCTCATAGCCCGATGGGCTGAACCACAGTGAAAAGGTTTTGGGCGGCTTGATCCGGCCCCGAATTTCCACCAGTACGCCTTTGAACGACACCTCATGCACCCACATCGCCCCCGGGTTGCCCTTGATGTTCTCCAGGGCCACTGGCGTTTCAAGCGCCAGGCGCCACGGACGAATCATCGGGCCGTCTTCGAAAATACTCGGCACGCCCAAGCGCAGGTGAACCGCGTGAAACTCATCTTCGACCAAGTGCAGTGGGAACGTGAGTTGCTGGTTGTCGAACTGCGCCTGGATGGTGACATGGTCGTGGGCGGCCAGGCGAGTGAGCAGGTCGCGAATCTGCGCCCCCCCGTTGACCGTCAGGCTCGACGATGCATCCCGCAGGTTCAACTGTGGGTTGTGCTGCATGGTCTGGATAAAATCCAGTTCGTCCTGCGTCAGGAGTGCGTCGCGTTGCATGAGGCCTGCTCAACGGGTAGGTGTTAAAACGCCATTATCCTCTTAATCACCGTTTTATCTAATTTTTGTTAGATCCACTCGTCGTCTTGAGTGCGGCCAGTTCTGCTTTGAGTTCGGCGACCTGCGCTTCCAATTGGGCCACGCGCTGCAGGGCTTTGACCTGGACGGTGACGTCCTTTTGAACGCCGATGAAGTACGTCTGTTTGTCTGCGGCGTTGTAAACGGTGGATATCGACAGCTCGTTCCAGAAATGCGTGCCGTCCTTGCGGTAGTTGCGCAGGGTTTCGCGACAATTGCCATCATTGCCCAGCGCGTCTCGAATGGCGATCAGGCCCGGTTGGTCCCGGTCTCCCGATTGCAGGAAGCGGCAGTCCTGATAGAGCACTTCGTCTTGGGTGTAGCCAGTCATCCGCTCGAAGGCGGGATTGACGTAGATCAGTGGCAAATCCTCGCCTTCCCGTTCAGCGATAACGATGCCTTCGTTCGAGGCATCAATGATCATTTGCATCAATTGAGCGTTAATCATACGGGGCTTCATCTATGTAAGGTGTCGCAAGTCTAAGACACCCCGGTATTCTTTCCATCCGAGCACGACGTTTTTTTGAAGGGGTGGGTCGAGCTGCTAATATCCCACGCTTTCGCTCAACTACAGGATTAGATTGATGAAAGTCGCCATCCTTTCCGGCTCGGTCTACGGCACAGCCGAAGAAGTCGCTCGTCATGCTGCCAGTATCCTCAATGCCGCAGGTTTCGAGGCCTGGCACAACCCTCGCGCTAGTCTGGCGGATGTGCAGGCATTTGCGCCGGACGCTTTTCTGGCGGTGACGTCCACCACCGGCATGGGTGAGTTGCCCGACAACCTGCAACCCCTGTATTCGACCATTCGCGACCAACTGCCCGCCGCCTGGCGCGGCCTGCCTGGTGCAGTCATCGGCTTGGGCGACGCCAGCTATGGCGATACCTTCTGCGGTGGCGGCGAGCAAATGCGTGAGCTGTTTGCTGAGTTGGGCGTGCGCGAGGTGCTGCCGATGCTGCGCCTGGACGCCAGCGAAAGTGTCACCCCGGAAACTGACGCCGAACCGTGGCTGGCCGAGCTGGTCATTGCGCTGCGCGGTTGAGCGCTCATTCGCGCACCAATGCCTGTGCCGCCCCTTTATTGGCGGCACTTCTCTGACGTTGTACTCACGTATTTAAACTATTCTCAACACTGACTCGTACGGTCATCAAGCTGGCTGCCAAGGCAACTACGGCGCCCACGACGTCTGGCTAGACTGCCCCATCACTCAAAAAAATAATAAGAAAGTACGCCAAGGAGGTCGTTACCGTGAGCCTAGCCCCCGTTCTATCGCCACAGAATGTCCACGATCAGGTCAGCGCTGCCGAATGGCAAACCCGCGTCGACCTGGCAGCCTGTTATCGCTTGGTGGCGCTGCATGGTTGGGATGACCTGATCTTTACGCATATCTCGGCCAAGGTGCCGGGGACCGATGATTTCCTGATCAACCCCTATGGGCTGATGTTCGACGAGATCACCGCGTCGAGCCTGGTCAAGGTCGATCAGGCCGGCCACAAGCTGATGGACAGCCCCTACGAGATCAACCCCGCGGGCTACACCATCCACAGCGCCATCCATGAAGTTCGCCACGACGTGACCTGTGTGCTGCACACCCACACCGCTTCGGGTGTTGCGGTGGCGGCGCAGAAACAAGGCGTGTTGCCGATCAGCCAGCAGTCCCTATTCGTGCTGTCGAGCCTGGCCTATCACGCCTACGAAGGGGTGGCGTTGAACCACGAAGAGAAGGCCCGCTTGCAGGCCGATCTTGGCGAAAACAATTTCCTGATGCTGCACAACCACGGGCTGCTGACGTGCGGCAGCACCATCGCCGACACTTTTTTGATGATGTTTACCTTCCAGCGCGCCTGCGATATCCAGGTGCTGGCGCAAAGCGGCGGCGCTGAATTGATCGCCATCGGGCCGCAGATACTCGTCGGTGCCAAGGCAATGGTGGCGGCTGTCACAAAGAGCGCACAAGGTATGGGGGGCGCGCTGGCCTGGCCGGCGTTGCTGCGCAAGTTGGACCGCGTCGATCCTGGGTATAAAACCTGATGCCACTCGCCGAGATTCCGCTCAGTGTCTGGCGCAAACGCAGCCAGACATTCGAATTCCACGGCCGCAGCATCCGTTACTGGGTGGCGGGGCAGGGCGAGCCGTTGCTGCTGATCCATGGCTTTCCCACTGCCAGTTGGGACTGGCACTACGTGTGGCAGCCCCTGGCCCACCGCAACTTGGTGATCGCCTGCGACATGCTCGGTTTTGGCGACTCGGCCAAGCCGCTGGACCACGGTTATTGCCTACTGGAACAGGCGGATTTGCAGCAGGCACTGCTCGAGCACCTGCGAGTCGAGCAGCCGGTGCATGTGCTGGCCCATGACTACGGCGACAGCGTCGCCCAGGAATTACTGGCGCGGCACTATGAAGGTCGCTTTCAGATGGCCAGTTGTGTGTTTCTCAACGGGGGGTTGTTTCCTGAGACCCATCGCCCGGCGCTGGTACAAAAGCTCTTGCTCAGCCCCCTGGGCTGGATGATCGGCCGTGCGTTTGGGCGCAATGCCCTGGCGAACAGCTTCAGCCAGATATTCGGCCCCAATACCCGCCCCAGCGAAAGCGCCCTGGATGATTTTTGGAGCCTGATCGAGTGTCACGATGGCACGCGCATCCTGCACAAGCTCATCGCCTACATTCCTCAGCGTCGGCGCCTGCGTGATCGTTGGGTCGCGGCAATGCAGCAGGCTGAAGTCCCACTGCGGGTGATTGATGGCGAGATAGACCCGATCTCCGGCGCCCACATGGTGGAGCGTTACCACGAGTTGGTGCCCCACGCCGACACGGTCTTGCTGGCCAATATCGGCCACTATCCGCAGATCGAGGCGCCGGTGCAGGTGCTCAAGCACTACCTGGCGTTTCGCGAGCGAATTGCTGGCCCAGTGCGGGAGCTGGCTTGCCTGCGATAGCCATTAAAGCCTCAAGAACACTTGTAGTGAGCGGGCTTGCCCCGCGCTGGGCTGCGAAGCGGCCCTAAACCAGGCAAATGGGTTCTATCTGGAACTCGGCGGTGTCTTTATTGGGGCGGCTTCGCCACCCAGCGCGGGGCAAGCCCGCTCACTACACACATTTAGATTTTCGTTAGTCCATCACAATCATCCCTCAGCCTTATCGAGCACCATTCAGCCCCTGCCGTATCTATTGTGACCAGAGCCCCCGTGCCTGACACTCGACCCATTCCCATTGTCGCCATTGGAGTTCGGTATGAGTGAGTCAGTGCAGTTCCAGGATAAGGTCGTGATCGTCACCGGTGCCGGCGGCGGATTGGGCCGGGCCCATGCGCTGTTGTTCGCTAAACATGGCGCGAAAGTGGTGGTCAACGATCTCGGTGGTTCTACCCAGGGTGAAGGCGCGAATGCCTCGGCCGCCGACCGGGTCGTGGCCGAGATTCGTGAAGCGGGCGGTATTGCCGAGGCCAACCATGACTCTGTCACCGACGGTGACAAGATCGTGCAGAACGCCCTCGATGCCTTCGGCCGTATCGATGTGGTGGTCAATAACGCTGGTATTCTGCGTGACAAGACTTTCCACAAAATGGACGACAGCGATTGGGACCTGGTTTACCGGGTGCATGTCGAAGGCGCCTACAAAGTCACCCGCGCTGCCTGGCCCCATCTGCGTGAGCAAGCTTACGGCCGGGTGATTTTCACTGCGTCCACCTCGGGCATCTATGGCAACTTCGGCCAGTCCAACTACGGCATGGCCAAGCTTGGCCTCTATGGGCTGACCCGCACGCTGGCGCTGGAAGGGCGCAAGAACAACATTCTGGTGAACGCCATTGCCCCCACCGGCGGCACGCGCATGACCGAAGGCTTGATCCCACCGCAAGTGTTCGAGCGCCTCAAGCCGGAGCTGGTCAGCCCGCTGGTGGTGTACCTGGGCAGTGAGGCGTGTCAGGAAACCTCGGGGCTGTTTGAAGTAGGCGGCGGCTGGATCGGCAAGACCCGCTGGGAACGCAGCTTGGGCGTGGGCTTTGACCCTGAAGCCGGCTTCTCGCCCGACGATGTGGCCGCACACTGGCAGCAGATCTGCGACTTCGACGGTGCGGCCCACCCCAAGGACAATATCGAGGCGTTGAAGGAGATGATGGCCAATCTGCAGAAATACAGCCTGTGATCGTTGCTTGAAAAAGAGTGAATCCTACGGGGCGCTGATGGCGCCCCGTTTTATTCAAGGCATAAAAAAGGCCGCTGCATAGGCAGCGGCCGAAGTAAGACGTTGGATCAAGGAGCGACAAATCAACGTCAGTGAACACCGGTAACGGATTGAAAACAGTCATCAATCCATTTAAATCTCGCTTTTCTTCCGGTCGGGGAAGCGGGCCGTTTGCCCTGAAAGCCCGGCAAGAATAGCCGTTAGTAACAAAATGAGTAATGCCGATTCATGACAAGGACTGTTGCTGAATCAGCAACAGTTCTAACGTGCTCCATCCATCTTCCTGATAACCCGCCATCCACACGGTGCATGCCCGCGCGCAGACCCACGCCAGAGCGCCCGGTAATCCTTTCGAGCGACAACACGAATCCCTCCTTGGTGCGCTTATCCCTCCTGATGGGCGGCAGTAGGGTGGGGCCTTCTGTCACTCACCGGGGAAGACGCATGACAAGAACAACAATGCGCGCCATCTTCAGGCCACAGGCGCTGGCCGCTGCGGTTGCGTTGGGTTGCTGTGCGCAGGCACAGGCTGTTTCATTCAACATTGGCGAGATCGAAGGGCAATTCGATTCCTCGCTGTCGGTGGGCGCGAGTTGGGGCATGCGCGATGCGGACAAAAAACTGGTGGGCACCGTCAATGGCGGCACCGGCCAGGCTTCCACCGGGGATGACGGGCGCCTGAACTTCAAGAAGGGCGAGACCTTCTCGAAAATCTTCAAAGGCCTGCACGACCTTGAATTGAAGTACGGCGACACGGGCGTGTTTGTCCGTGGCAAATACTGGTACGACTTCGAACTCAAGGACGAAGATCGCGAGTTCAAGCAGATCAGCGACCACAACCGCAAGGAAGGCGCCAAGTCCAGCGGTGCGCAGATCCTCGATGCCTTCGTTTATCACAACTACTCACTGGGCGATCTGCCGGGCACCGTGCGCGCGGGTAAGCAAGTGGTGAGCTGGGGTGAAAGTACTTTCATCGGCAACTCCATCAACAGCATCAACCCTATTGACGTGTCTGCCTTCCGTCGCCCGGGTGCCGAGATCAAGGAAGGGCTGATCCCGGTCAACATGCTGTTCGCTTCACAAAGCCTGACCAGCCAACTGACCGTAGAAGGGTTCTACCAGCTGGAATGGGACCAGACGGTGCTGGATAACTGCGGCACTTTTTTTGGCAGCGATGTGGCGGCGGATGGTTGCACCAACAACTACACCGTCGGGAACCCGGCGATCAGGCCGTTGCAACCTGTGGCGGCGGCGTTCGGCCAAGGGTTTGGCGCGACCAATGAAGGCGTGATCGTACGTCGCGCCGGTGACCGCGATGCGCGGGATTCCGGCCAGTTCGGTACGGCCTTGCGTTGGCTGGGGGATGACACCGAGTACGGCCTGTACTTCATGAACTACCACAGCCGTTCACCGATCGTGGGCACCATCACCAACAACACCAACTTGGCGACACTCGGCGCGATCTCCGGCACCGCCAACGCCATTGCGCCGGGCTCCGGTGCGGGCCTGGTGCAGAGCCTGATGCTCGGCCGCGGCCAGTACTACCTCGACTACCCGGAAGATATTCGCCTGTTCGGGGCCAGTTTTTCCACCACCTTGCCCACCGGCACGGCGTGGACCGGAGAGATCAGCTACCGCCCAAATGCTCCGGTGCAACTCAATACCACCGACCTGACCCTGGCCCTGATCAACCCCGTCGCAGGCCAGCTCGCCTCACCTATCCGCAGCAACTTCGGTTCTGACAACAAAGGCTACCGCCGCAAGGAAATCACCCAGATCCAAAGCAGCATGACCCAATTTTTCGACCAGGTACTCGGCGCTGAACGCCTGACGCTGGTGGGCGAAGCGGCCATCGTGCACGTCGGGGGCCTAGAGGATAAATCCAAACTGCGTTACGGCCGCGACTCGGTGTACGGCGCTTATGGTTTCGAAGGCGACACCGATGGCTTTGTCACGTCCACCTCCTGGGGTTACCGCGCGCGAGCGATCCTTGACTACAACAACGTGATCGCCGGGATCAACCTCAAGCCCAACCTGTCCTGGTCCCATGACGTCGCCGGCTACGGCCCCAACGGCCTGTTCAACAAAGGCGCCAAGGCGATCAGTGCGGGGGTCGATGCGGACTACCGCAACACCTACACCGCCAGCCTCAGCTACACCGACTTCTTTGGTGGCGACTACAACACCCTGACCGACCGCGACTTCCTCGCCCTCAGCTTCGGCGTGAACTTCTGATTTGGCTTAAAGAAGGACAAGACTCTATGCGTAAGATAATTGCGGTAATGGCCCTCAGCCTGTTGGCCGCCAACGTGATGGCGGCGGTGTCGCCGGACGAGGCGGCCAAGCTGGGCACCACCCTGACCCCGGTGGGCGCCGAAAAAGCCGGCAACGCCGATGGCTCGATCCCGGCCTGGACTGGCGGCATTCCCAAAAACGCCGGTGCGGTGGACAGCAAGGGCTTCCTCGCCGACCCGTTCGCCAGTGAAAAACCATTGTTCGTGATCACCGCCGCCACCGTCGACACATATAAAGACAAGCTGTCTGACGGCCAGGTAGCGATGTTCAAGCGCTATCCCGAGACCTATAAAATTCCGGTGTATCCAAGCCACCGCACGGTCAATCTGCCGCCGGAGATCTACGAGTCGATCAAGCGCAGCGCGCTGAACGTCAAGGCCATCAACGACGGTAATGGCCTGGAAAATTTCACCGGCAACCGCTACTACGCGTTCCCGATTCCGAAGAATGGCGTGGAAGTGCTGTGGAACCACATCACCCGATACCACGGTGGCAACCTGCGCCGCATCATCACCCAGGCCACCCCGCAGACCAACGGCGGGTACACGCCGATCCGCTTCGAAGAAGAAGTGGCGGTGCCGCAAGCGATCCCGGACATGGACCAGGCCAAGGCCGCCAACGTGCTGAGCTTTTTCAAGCAATCGGTGACGGCGCCGGCGCGGCTGGCGGGCAACGTGCTGTTGGTACACGAAACCCTCGACCAGGTGAAGGAGCCGCGCCTGGCCTGGATCTACAACGCCGGCCAGCGCCGCGTGCGCCGTGCGCCGCAGGTGTCGTATGACGGTCCGGGTACTGCATCCGATGGGCTGCGCACCACGGATAACTTCGATATGTTCTCCGGCGCGCCTGACCGTTATGACTGGAAGCTGGTGGGCAAGAAGGAGATGTACATCCCCTACAACAGCTACAAGCTGGACCAGCCGACGCTCAAGTACGACGACATCATCAAGGCCGGCCACATCAACCAGGACCTGACCCGCTATGAGCTGCACCGCGTGTGGGAAGTGGTTGGCACGGTCAAGCCGAGCGAGCGGCACATCTACGCCAAGCGCCACATGTACATCGACGAAGACAGCTGGCAGGTGGCACTGGTGGATCACTACGACGGCCGTGGCCAACTGTGGCGGGTTGCCGAGGGGCATGCGCAGTTCTACTACAACCACCAGGTGCCCGCCTACACGGTGGAGACGCTGTACGACATCATCGCCGGGCGCTACATCGCCTTGGGGATGAAGAACGAGGAGAAGAGCAGTTTTGTGTTTGGGTTCAATGCCAAGGCGGCGGATTACACGCCGGCGGCGTTGAGGGCAGAGGGGGTTCGCTGATCTCCATTTGAAACATAATCCAAATGTGGGAGCGGGCTTGCTCGCGAATGCGGAGTGTCAGTCACTGGATTCTTAGACTGATCCACCGCATTCGCGAGCAAGCCCGCTCCCACATTGGTTTGTGTATGCCTTGAATTTTATGCCCTTCAATCACCCCGCTGAATACTTCTTCAACAACCGCCGACCACAGGACTAGGGTAGTCGCCACGTTGCATAACAATAAAAACGCAGGATGCAGCAATGACCGCCATGACACGCTGCCTGGACCGTCCTGGATTCATGCCTCGGCTGTCCGCCCACCATCTGCTGCGCCCGCGCTTGGCGGTGCCTTTGCTGGCGGCGCAGGTCAGGGTGAAGCTGTTGTGCGCGCCGGGTGGCAGTGGCAAAAGTGCGTTGCTCGCCGAGTGCGCATTGCAGGCACCCCAGGATTGCCAGGTGTACTGGTTGCCGCTCAATGGTGTTGCCCTCAGCCCTCTCGATCTGTGCCTGCGCCTGGCACAAAGCCTCGGCTTGCCATTCACCGATGAAGCCACGTTGCTGCTGGACCTTGGCCGCTGGCACACCTCGGCGTGGGTGTTCCTCGATGACTTCTGCCGCTTACCCGCGCCCGACACCGACGCCTTGCTCGACCGCCTGCTCACTGCCAGCAGCCCGGCGTTGAGCTGGTGGCTTGGGGCGCGGCGCCGTCCGGCGTGCAATTGGCCACGGCTGTTGCTCGACGATGAGTTGCTGGAGTGTGGCGCCGAGTTGGCGTTTGATCCTGAGGAAATCAAGCAACTGCTCAGCCATGCGCCAGGGCAGTCCGTCGACCGTGTGTTGCAGTTCAGCGCCGGCTGGTGCGCCGGTGTGCGCATCGCGCTGCTCGGCGATGGTCACCCGGACAAAACCTTGCTCGACTATTTGCAACACGAGCTGTTCAGCACCTTGCCGGCCGAGCTGGCCGAAGCCTGGCGCGTGTTGGCCCATCTGCCGCGCTTTAATACGGGGTTGTGCGAGCACCTGTTCGGCTTTGGCGACGGCGTCCAATACCTGCGGGACTTGCAGGCCCTCGGCGCGTTTATCCAGCCTTGGGAAGACACGGATTGGCTACAGGTTTTCCCGCCGCTGGCACAGCTGATGCGTGATGAGCCCTGGCCGGCCAAGCGCTCCTGGCACCGGCGCGCCTGCCAATGGTTCACCGCCGAACAGGACTGGCAGGCGGCATTTGAGCACGCCTTGCTGGCCGAAGAATATGAAGTCGCGGTGAGCCTGTTGCAGTACTTCAGTTTCGAGGACCTGTTCCGCCAGCAGAACGCGGTGTTGCTGTTGAGCTTGCACGAGCAGCATGGCGATGAATTGATGCTCGGCTCGGCGCAACTGGTCGGGCTGGTGACGGCGGCATTGCTGTTCGCCGGGCGTTTCGACAGGGCCGCGCAATGCATCGACCAGCTTGCGCGGTTCGCCCCGCAACCGACGGCGGCGCAACAACGCTACCTGCTGGCGCGCTGGCAGGCGCAATGGGGCTGGCTGCTGCATTTGGGCGGCGATGCAGAGCGCTCTCGCGAACATTTCCTGGAGGCGCTGCAAGCCTTGCCCGACAGTGCCTGGACGTCGCGGCTGATGTGCTTGTCGGGCCTGACCCAGCAAGCCTTGCTGCGTGGCGAGTTGGACGTGGCCCAGAGCCTGAGCCGTGAAGCGTTGTGCCTGGCCCGGGCCCATGGTTCGTTGCTGCTCGAGGCCTTGCTCGAACTGGATCACGCGCAATTGCTGGAGCAGCGCGGCGCGCCGTATCGGGCGCAAAGCCTGCTGGAAAATGTGCAGGCGATGTTACTCAAGCAGCGGCTCAAGGCCGGGCCCTTGGTCGGGCGCATTGCCCTGCGGCGCGGGCATCTGGCGTTGCGCCAGGGGCAAGACAGCCTGGCGGTCGAATGCTTCGAAACAGGCTTGAAGGTGTGCCTGCACAGCCAGGACAAGCGCGTGCTCTACGGGTTTCTCGGCTTGGCGCTGATGGCGGCCAATCGTGGCGACTACGCCCAAGCCTTTGACCAACTGCGCGAAGCCGAACGGCTGATGCAACAACGCCAGGTGCCCGACAGGGTGTATCGCGCGGTGCTGCTGTTGGTCAGCGGGCATTTCTGGTTGCAACAGGGGCGCGCCGACCTGACCGTAGAAGCAGTGCGCCGCGTACTGCGCCATTTCCGTGGGCCCGAGGCCAAGCAGGCGCCGCCGGCCACCCTGGAACTGATCCCGCGTCTGGAATACCTGCTGGTACTGGCGGAAGTGAAACTGGGCTGTGCCGAGCAACCCGTAGCGCGGCTTACGGCCTTGCTGGGCATCGCCCACCAACGCGGCATGCTCTGCCTGGAGACCGAGCTGCACTTGGTGCTCGGCGAAGTGGCTTGGCAAGTCGGCGACGCCTCACTGGCGCGCCGTTCGCTGCAAACCGGGCTGGAGCTGGCGGAGCGTTGCCAGGTGCAGCAGGCGATTCGCGAGCTGCGGCTGCGCTCGCCGGGGTTGTTGAGCGAGCTGGGCATGGAGCCCCAAGCCTCAACGTCAGGAGCGGTCGAGAACCCACTCAGCCAGCGCGAGCTGGAAGTGCTGCAGTTGATCGCCCTGGGTAACTCCAACCTGGAAATCGCCGACCGCCTGTTTATCTCCCTGCACACCGTCAAGACCCACGCGCGGCGCATCCACAGCAAACTCGGCGTGGAGCGGCGTACGCAAGCGGTGGCCAAGGCCAAGACCCTGGGGTTGATGATCTAAGCGCAGAACGCCTGGCGATACTCGCCGGGTGTGGCGCCCATGGCCTGGCGAAAGCGATGGGTGAAGTGGCTGGCGCTGGAGAAACCGCACATCAAGGCGATCTCGCCCAAGGGCAGGGCGCCGCTGCGCAGCAGCGCCTGGGCACGGGTCAATCGCCGCGCCAACAAATATTGATGGGGCGGCAGGCCGAACGTCTGGCGGAACATCCTCGCGAAATGGTACTCCGACAGCGCGCACATCCCGGCCAATTGGCCCAGGCTGATCGGGTCTTCCAGGTGGTGATCGATGTAGTCCACCAACAGTCGTCGCTGGTACGCCGCCAACCCGCCTTTCAGGCGCAGCCCTTCACGCGCGCCCACCTGGCTGAGCAGGGTGTGGCTGAGCATTTCATGGGCCAGGCTGCTGGTCAGCAAGCGCTCGGCGGGTTCGTGCCAGTTCAGCGCGATCAATTGATGAAAGCGCCGGGCCTGGCTGGCATCTTCCAGGAAGGTGCTTTCGCGCAGGTGCAAGGTGCGGGGCTCGCGGTCGAGCAGGGTGATGCAGCCCAACGCAAACTGCTCCGGGCTGAAATACACGTGGGCCAGGCGAATCTCGCCGTTGATCACCCACGCCGACTGATGCTCGGCGGGCAGGATGCACAGCTTGTCGGGCCCGCCCTTGGTGCCCGGCTGGTCACGCCGAAAGGTGCCGGTGCCGCCGCCGATGTAGCACGACAGCGTGTGATGGCTCGGCGCCTGGTAATCCTGCGAGTCATGGTGGTTGCTCCACAACGCCGCAGACAAGCCGTCACCGAGCTCGGCGCAGGCCTCAAGGCGTGCGTTGGGCGAGCGATTAAGGGCTTGAAAGACTTGCAGGGATTCCAGATCAGGCATGGTGAGTACTCTCCGACGCTTTGCATCCTACTCCCCGCAGTTGGCGCTGTGATCCCGTCGTCCGACAAAAGCGCAAGATTGTGCAAGAGCGCGCCACGGAGGGCGGGCCACACTGTGGCTCAACCGATGGAGCCCGCTATGAACCTTTCCCTGTATTTACTCACCGTGCTGATCTGGGGCACCACCTGGATCGCCCTCAAGTGGCAACTGGGCGTGGTGGCCATCCCCGTGTCCATCGTTTATCGCTTTGGCTTGGCGGCGCTGGTGTTGTTTGCGCTGTTGGTGCTCAGCCGCAAGTTGCAGGTGATGAACCGGCGTGGGCACTTGATCTGCCTGGCCCAAGGGCTGTGCCTGTTCTGCGTCAACTTCATGTGCTTTCTTACGGCCAGCCAGTGGATTCCCAGTGGGTTGGTGGCGGTGGTGTTCTCCACGGCTACGCTGTGGAACGCGCTGAATGCCCGGGTATTTTTCGGCCAGCGGGTGGCGCGCAATGTGTTGATGGGCGGCGGCCTTGGCTTGCTGGGACTGGGCTTGCTGTTCTGGCCAGAACTGGTGGGGCATACCGCCAGTCCGCAGACCTTGCTCGGCTTGGGGTTGGCGTTGCTGGGGACAATGTGTTTCTCGGCGGGCAATATGCTCTCGAGTTTGCAGCAGAAGGCCGGGCTCAGGCCGTTGACCACCAATGCCTGGGGCATGGCGTATGGCGCGGCGATGTTGGCGACGTATTGCCTGGTACGCGGGATTCCGTTCGAGATGGACTGGAGCGCCCGGTATGTTGGGGCGTTGTGGTACCTGGTGATTCCGGGGTCGGTGATTGGGTTTACGGCTTATCTGACGTTGGTGGGGCGGATGGGGCCGGAGCGTGCGGCGTATTGCACGGTGTTGTTTCCGGTGGTGGCGCTGAATGTGTCGGCGTTTGTTGAGGGGTATCAGTGGACGGCGCCGGCGTTGGTGGGGTTGGTGCTGGTGATGGTGGGGAATGTGTTGGTGTTTCGGAGGGTGAAGCGTGTGAACCCAGTCTTTAAGGCACAACAAATCTAAATGTGGGAGCGGGTTGTTTGGGTTATTTCATTCCAAGGCGTTTGGCCATTCGGCCGAGGTTGGCGCGGTCCAGGCCGAGTTCGCGGGCGGCGCTGGCCCAGTTGTGCTGGTGGCGCTCCAGGCAAGCGCTGATGATTTGGCGCTGGTAGTGCTCGGTGGCCTGACGCAGGTCGCCGGTGACGGCGGTCGCCATGTCAGTCTGTTCTTCGATCTGCGGCGCGCTGACATCGGGCAGGTCGAGGTCCTGGGCACTCAAGCTTAAAATCCTCGGACGTTCGCGACAGTTTCCCAAGGCTTTCAGCGCGCTGCGTCCGATCAAATGTTCCAGCTCTCGCACGTTGCCCGGCCAGTTATAGGCCAGCAGCGCCGCCTGGGCATCGCTGGTCAGGCGCAAGCTGCCCAGGCCCATGCGCGAGCGGTTCTGTTCGAGGAAGTAGCCGGCCAGCAGCAGTACATCGCGCCCGCGTTCGCGCAGCGCCGGTACTTGCAGGGGGTACACGCTGAGGCGGTGGTAAAAATCGGCGCGGTAGCGGCCGTTGCGCACCTCAAAGGCCAGGTCGCGGTTGGTGGCGGCGATCAGGCGAACGTCCACTTGGTGTTCCTTGTCCGAGCCCAGCCGCTGCAACTGGCCGCTTTGCAGTACCCGCAGCAGCTTGGCTTGCACTGTCAGTGACAGCTCACCCACTTCATCCAGGAACAACGTACCGCCATTGGCCAGTTCGAATTTGCCGCGGCGCTCATTCAACGCGCCGGTGAAGGCGCCGCGCACATGGCCGAACAGCTCGCTTTCCACCAGGGTTTCCGGCAGGGCGGCGCAATTGAGGCTGATCAGCGGTTTGTCCGCGCGTGTTGATGCGGCGTGGATGGCCTGGGCCACCAGTTCCTTGCCCACTCCGGTTTCGCCAGTGATCAGTACGGTCAGGTCGCTGCCACCGACCAATTTGATCTCCTCGACCAGGCGCTTGTGGCTTTTACTTTGGCCGATCATTTCCTTGTGCTGCTGGCCGCTGGCCTGGCGGTAAATCTCGGCACGCTGGTGTTCGTCTTCGGCGCGCAAGGCCAGGCGCTCGATGCGCTCGGCTACATTGACGGTGGCGGCGGCGAGGCTGGCGAAGGCTTGCAGGGCATCGAGTTCCACGCGTTCGAAACGCTCGGTGTCGAGGGCATCCAGGGTCAGCAGGCCCCAGGGCTGGTCGTCGACGAACAGCGGGCAGCCCATGCAGTCGTGCACTTCCAAGTGGCCATGCAGGCCATCCACCAAGCCGTCATAGGGGTCGGGCAATTCGCTGTCACTGTCAAAGCGCGTGGGGCCGGGGCTGCTCAGCAACACGGCAAAGCGCGGATGCTCGCTGACCTTGAAGCGTCGACCCAAGGTGTCGGCGCTCAAGCCATCGACGGCCAGTGGCACCAGCCATTCGCCGTCCAGGCGCAACAACGCGGCGGCATCGCAAGGGAGCAGGGCGCGCATCGCTTGCAGCAGGCGGCGGTAACGCTCGCCTTCAGGCAGCTCGCGGGACAGGTCGGCGACCAGAGGCAGCAGGGTGGTGAGCAATGAGTGCGCAGTCATAAAGACTCCTTGTAGTCCTTATGACTATAAGGTGTAGGAAGTCATACTGACTACATGTAATTTAAGTGCTTGAAAAGTAAAGATTAATAAGTTGGCACGAATACTGAGTAAGTCAGGGTAATCAGTGAAGAAGCCCAGGAGGCTCCCATGCTTAGTGCCCAAGACCGTGCCATCGTCAAGTCCACCGTGCCCCTGCTGGAAAGTGGTGGCGAAGCATTGATCACCCATTTCTACCGCATGATGCTCTCCGAGTACCCAGAAGTTCGTCCGCTGTTCAATCAGGCGCACCAGGCCAGCGGCGACCAGCCCCGCGCCCTGGCCAACGGTGTGTTGATGTATGCGCGACATATCGACCAGTTGGATCAACTGGGTGATTTGGTGGCCAAGATCATCAACAAGCACGTGGCCCTGCAGATCCTGCCGGAGCATTACCCGATCGTCGGTGCCTGCCTGCTGCGGGCGATTTCCGAAGTGCTGGGCAGCGAGATCGCGACCCCCGAAGTGATGAGTGCCTGGGGCGCGGCGTACGGCCAACTGGCGGATATCCTGATCGGCGCTGAGGCGGCGATCTATGAAGAGAAAGCCCAGGCACCCGGTGGCTGGCGTGGTGCGCGGCCGTTCCTGCTGGTCAAGCGGGTGGAGGAGAGCGACGAGATCATCTCCTTCTACTTTGCCCCGGTGGACAACGGCCCGATCCTCAATGCCGCGCCGGGCCAGTACATCGGCATGAAGCTGGTGCTGGATGGCGAGGAAGTGCGCCGCAACTATTCCCTGTCGGCCCTGACTGACACGGGCCTGTACCGTATCAGCGTCAAGCGCGAAGCCGGTGGGCGGGTATCCAACTACCTGCATGACCAATTGCACGTCGGCGCGACCATCGACCTGTTCCCACCGTCGGGTGAGTTCACCCTGGCGGCCAGCGATAAACCGCTGGTGCTGATCAGCGGCGGGGTCGGCATCACGCCCACCTTGCCGATGCTCGAAGCCGCCCTGGCCACCGAGCGTCCGGTGCACTTCATTCACTGCGCGCGCAATGGCGGCGTGCATGCATTCCGTGACTGGGTGGATGCCCTGGCCGCCAAGCACCCGCAGCTCAAGCGCTTCTATTGCTACGCCGAAGATGATGGTGTGAGCCCAGTGGCGGACAAGGTGGGGTTGCTCAGCCTGGAACAGCTTGCGGCGTGGTTGCCCGAGCAGCGCGATATCGACGCCTATTTCCTTGGCCCCAAAGGCTTCATGGCCGCGATCAAGCGCCACCTCAAAGCCTTGGGTGTCCCCGAAAAACAAAGCCGCTACGAATTCTTCGGCCCAGCGGCGGCCCTGGAATAAGGCCTGAAGGTCCACACTGTCCAAAAATGTGGGAGCGGGCTTGCTCGCGAATGAGGTAGATCAGTCATACATAAGTTGACTGACACACCGCATTCGCGAGCAAGCCCGCTTGTGTCTTGAACCAGGCTTAAACTGAAGGTGAGAGCGGTGAGTGACAAGCTGAATGCCCGAAGTGCTTAAAGCACGTGTGGGAGCCCATGCTGTCACTCACCTCTCCACTCTGGTCATTGAGCCCGAACAGTTGAACGAGCCCACCTCGAACAGTTACAAGCGTGGGCCAAGCCAGAGCGCTCTCACCTTGAGTGTAAGAGGATTTGGCTATGTTTTCCTATCCAGCAGGTATTGATGTCTCCAGCGGTAGCCTCGAGATTCGGGTTGATCAACTGGATGTAGCGATGAGTTGTTCCAATTCGCAGAGTGATTTTCCTGGGTTAATTGGATGGCTAACCCTGCATCGCGTGGGTCGAGTGTTGCTGGAGGCCACTGGCGGTTACGAGCGCAAAGTCATGAAAGCGCTTCAAGCTGCGGGCTTTGAAGTCATACGGATCAACCCTTGCCGAGCCAAAAGCTTTGCCCGGGCTATGGGGCAACAAGCCAAAACCGATCCGATAGATGCACGCCTTCTTGCGCAGTTCGCAGCGGTCATCAAATCGCCCGATAGCCGGGTTACCAGCGCCGAGCAGGATGATTTGCGCGCCCTAGTCCAACAGCGAGAGCACTTTGTTCAGCAAAGAGATGACGACAAACGGCGGCTTAAAACGGCCTCCTCTGACGTGGTCAAGCCTGCGCTGCAGAGTCATATCGACTATTTGCAAAAAGTGCTGAAGGAGCTGGAAAGCCTGATCCGCCAAAGTACAGAACGTCTGGATCGTAAAAAAGTAGCCCTTCTGTGCTCAGTCAAAGGCATAGGACTTGTTACAGCGGCCAGCTTGATGTCCTATCTTCCGGAGCTAGGCGAGGTGGGTAGACATCAGATTGCAGCATTGAGCGGCACTGCGCCCTACAACGACGATAGCGGCAAGCACAAAGGCAAGCGTCATATCAGCGGCGGCAGGTTCGCCGCGAGGCGCTCACTGTATATGGCCTGTTGGTCAGTGATCCGGTTTCAGCCTGAGTTTGCCGCGCGATATAAGGCGCTGCGCGAGAAAGGAAAATGCGCCAAAGTGGCACTCATCGCGTGTATGCGTGTTTTGCTGGTACGCCTAAACGCAATGATCCGTGATGGATCTGAATGGAAAGAGCAAGCCGCCTAAAATCCTGCGGTAGCTATTTCCTAAAGCAGTTACACGGAGTACAGCCGTGGGAGCGTTGCCGCCTCTGGAAAAAATGGCTTGATGAAAACCATCAAGACAGTTGCTCCCACATTGGGTTCTCTATTTCTCCAGATTAATCCCCCGTTAACCCCCCTCTGTTTAAACCACTCCCTGTGTGTAAACTTGCGGCCATTGGCACAACCAAACAAAGGGAACCGGAAATGAGTGACGAATTGCGTTTAGGCAGGGAGCGGCGCTTTCTGGTGTTGCTGGGCATCATCTGCCTGGCGCTGATCGGCGGTGCGCTCTACATGCAGGTGGTGCTGGGCGAGGCGCCATGCCCACTGTGCATCCTGCAACGCTATGCCTTATTGCTGATCGCGATCTTCGCGTTCATCGGCGCGGCCATGCGCACCAAAGGGGCGCTCACCTTTTTCGAGGGGCTGGTGATCCTCAGCGCCCTCGGTGGTGTGGCCGCAGCCGGTCACCATGTGTACACCCAGTTCTATCCCCAGGTCAGCTGCGGCATTGATGTGCTGCAACCGATCGTCGATGACCTGCCCCTGGCCAAGGTGTTTCCCTTGGGCTTTCAGGTCGATGGTTTCTGCAGCACCCCGTACCCACCGGTGCTGGGCCTGTCCCTGGCGCAATGGGCGCTGGTCGCGTTCGTGCTGACGGTAATCCTGGTGCCCCTGGGCATTTACCGGAATCGCCAGCGCAAAGCCTGAGCCATTTACTGAAACGCCCCGGTCCTCCTTAAAGGAAGGCCGGGGCGTTTTTTGTTTGTGGGGATTTGTGAACAGAGCGTGACGCAGGACAACGGCGAGTGCGCGCAGCATGCGACATGTTGTCACACGGAAGCGGCCGCAGGACGTTTCTGACCCGCCAAACGGTCGCTTAAATTTGCATCATGCGGCCAAGATGTGCTGTCACTTCGTGGCTCCGCCAGTGGCGTGCACCTCACGCTGCTCCCGCGATTTCGTGATGTCTGAATGCCTTGTTTTATGGGGGGTTGCATCGGTTTGGCGTGCCCTTACAGACCGTAAGGACTGCGGCAGGTTGCCCTATAACACGGCAATTTTTGTGGTTTTTGTTGAGAATCGAACACGATAAGATCGCGAACCTTTGCAATAAAGGTGAAGGATTATTGCTGTAATCGATAAAAATTATTTCTTTATAAGACATGGTTTATACATCGCTAGCTAACTACAATCGCCCGCACTGAATGTCCGGTGCTGTTCAATCTTTGAGCACTGGAGCGGTCGAGGGGCAGATGGATGGCTCTGTGCGACCCCAAGGTTCCGGCAGCCTTTCAACTACCCGCACCAAATGGAATTGGTCTGTAACAAGGCCTTTAGCCACGAAATCGAATAAGAACTCACCGCAGGTCCGTGAAACGTAGATTTATGGCGTGACGGGCAGGCTCTTATTCAATCGAAGAGAAATGCCAACCCTTGGCAGGGTGAAGTGTTGGCGATCAAAACCCAACTGCATTGCGCAAGCTGCTTTAGAGGTCGTGAGATGAGTAAAAACAGGTACCCCCGATTACTAGGCTTTTTGCCGCTGCTTGGCATGATGTTAATGCTGGGAGGCTGTAAGTGGACCTTGATGGACCCAAAAGGACAGATCGGTCTGGATCAACGAAACCTGATCATCACCGCCACCCTGCTGATGCTGCTGGTCGTGGTCCCTGTGATCATCATGACCTTCGCCTTCGCCTGGAAATACCGCGCGTCGAACACCAGCGCGACCTACGCGCCGAAGTGGTCGCACTCCACCAAGATCGAAATCGCGGTGTGGCTGGTTCCGATCCTCATCATCATCGCCCTGGGTTACATCACCTATAAGTCGACCCACGAGCTGGACCCGTACCGTCCGCTGGAATCCGACGTCAAGCCGATCAATATCGAAGTGGTTGCGCTGGACTGGAAGTGGCTGTTCATCTACCCGGACCTGGGTATCGCCACTGTCAACGAGATCCAGTTCCCGGAGAACACTCCGCTTAATTTCCGGATTACCTCCGACGCCGTGATGAACTCGTTCTTCATCCCAGCCCTGGGCGGTCAGATCTACGCGATGGCAGGCATGCAGACCCGACTGCACCTGATCGCCAACGAAAAAGCTGAAATGGAAGGCATCTCCGCGAACTACAGCGGCGCTGGCTTCACCGGCATGAAATTCAAAGCGATCTCGACGAGCCAGGAAGATTTCAACGCCTGGGTCGCCAAAGTCAAGGCCGCACCTAAACAGCTTGATCAAGCTGAATACGACGCCCTGACCAAACCAAGCCAGAACAACCCAGTCGCGCTGTACTCCGCGTTTGAGCCGAACCTGTTTCAGAAAATCGTCGACAAGTACGAAGGTATGAAGCCAGGCAAGCCGGTCAAGCACGAGAAGAAAGAAGTGGCCGCGGTTGAAGGTTCTGACGCGGGCTCGCATTCAACTGCTGGGGCAGAGGAGTAAACGATGTTTGGTAAATTAAGTTGGGATGCGGTCCCGTTCCACGAGCCGATTGTGATGATTACCATCGCCATGATCGCGTTGGGTGGTCTGGCACTGTTTGCGGCAATCACTTATTTCAAGAAGTGGACCTACCTGTGGACCGAGTGGCTGACGTCGGTCGACCACAAGAAAATCGGCGTGATGTATATCATCGTCGCCATGGTCATGTTGCTGCGTGGTTTTGCCGACGCCATCATGATGCGTACCCAGTTGGCCATGGCCACCGAGGGTTCGCCTGGCTACCTGCCGCCTGAACACTATGACCAGATCTTCACCGCCCACGGTGTGATCATGATCATCTTCATGGCGATGCCTTTCTTCACCGGCCTGATGAACCTTGCAGTGCCCCTGCAGATCGGCGCGCGTGACGTGGCTTACCCGTTCCTGAACTCCCTGAGCTTCTGGCTGCTGGTTTCCGGCGTTGTGCTGATCAACGTTTCCCTGGGCGTCGGCGAATTCGCCAAGACCGGTTGGGTTGCGTATCCGCCATTGTCGGGCCTGCAATACAGCCCTGGCGTGGGTGTGGACTACTACATCTGGGCGCTACAGTTATCAGGACTCGGGACGACGCTGACGGGGGTCAACTTCCTGGCCACCGTGCTGAAAATGCGCGCCCCTGGCATGAAGCTGATGGACATGCCGATCTTCACCTGGACCTGCACCTGGGCAAACGTGCTGATCGTGGCTTCGTTCCCGATCCTGGCCGCTACCATGGCGCTGCTGTCGCTTGACCGTTACCTGGATTTCCACATTTTCACCAATGAACTTGGTGGCAATCCAATGATGTACGTGAACCTGTTCTGGGCATGGGGTCACCCTGAGGTGTACATCCTGATCCTGCCAGCGTTCGGTATCTTCTCCGAAGTGATCTCGACCTTTACCGGCAAGCGCCTGTTCGGTCACCACTCGATGGTTTACGCATCGGGCGCAATCTCTGTACTGGGCTTCATGGTGTGGCTGCACCACTTCTTCACCATGGGTTCGGGGGCCAGCGTCAACGCCTTCTTCGGCCTGGCAACGATGCTGATTTCCATCCCGACGGGGGTGAAGCTATTCAACTGGCTGTTCACCATCTACCACGGTCGTCTGCGCATGACCAGCCAGGTCCTGTGGACCCTGGGCTTCATGGTGACCTTCGCCATTGGCGGCATGACCGGCGTACTGCTGGCCATCCCGGGTGCTGACTTCGTCCTGCACAACAGCCTGTTCGTGATCGCTCACTTCCACAACGTGATCATCGGTGGTGCTGTATTCGGCTACATCGCGGGTTTCAGCTTCTACTTCCCGAAAGCGTTCGGCTTCAAGCTGCACGAAGGCTGGGGCAAGGCTGCATTCTGGTTCTGGATCTCGGGCTTCTTCGTCGCGTTCATGCCGCTCTATGCACTGGGCTTCATGGGCATGACCCGTCGTCTGAACGCTACCACCAACCCTGAGTGGGTACCGTACCTGTACGTTGCCATGTTCGGTGCAATTATGATCGCTGTGGGTATTGCCTGCCAGTTGATCCAGCTGTATGTGAGCATCCGTGACCGTAAGCAGAACGCTTGCGACTCCGGCGACCCATGGAACGGCCACACCCTGGAATGGTCGACTTCGTCGCCACCTCCGTTCTACAACTTCGCCGTGATCCCTACTGCGAACACCATCGATGCGTTCACCGAAGCCAAGGAAGACGGTACTGCGTACCAGAAGCCCAAGCACTACGAACCGATCCACATGCCAAGCAACACCGCCACTGGCGTGGTGATGGGTGCGCTGTTGACCGTGTTCGGTTTCGCGATGATCTGGCACATCTGGTGGCTGGCAATCGTTAGCCTGGTGGGCACCATCGGCTACTTCATTGTCCACGCTGCACGTGATGATCAAGGCTACATGGTGCCGGTCGAAACGATCGAGCGCATCGAAGCCGAGCAGCACGCTCGCCTGGTCGCCGAGAAGAAAATCCCGGCCAACCGTGTAGAAACCTCGTTGGAACAGGCTTAAACCATGTCGAACTTAGTGACCAATGCTGGACACGCCCATGTCGATGACCATGGGCACGATGACCATCACCACGACTCGGGGCCGATGACCGTTTTCGGTTTCTGGCTCTACCTGATGACCGACTGCATCTTGTTTGCGTCGATCTTCGCGGTGTACGCGGTACTGGTAAACAACGTAGCGGGTGGCCCGTCGGGCCACGACATCTTCGAACTGCCTTACGTGCTCGGCGAAACCGCCTTGCTGTTGTTCAGTTCGATCACCTACGGCTTCGCCATGTTGGCCTTCTACAAGGGCAACAAGAAGGGCGTACTGAGCTGGTTGGGCCTGACCTTCCTGTTCGGCCTGGGCTTCATCGGCATGGAGATCAACGAGTTCCACCTGCTGATCTCCGAAGGCTACGGCCCGCACCGTTCCGGTTTCCTGTCGGCGTTCTTCACGCTGGTCGGCACCCACGGTCTGCACGTAACGGCAGGCCTGCTGTGGATGGCGGTGATGATGTATCAGGTCAATAAACACGGCCTGACCAACACCAACAAGACTCGCCTGAGCTGCCTGAGCCTGTTCTGGCACTTCCTGGACGTGGTCTGGATCTGCGTCTTCACCGTTGTTTACCTGATGGGGACTCTGTAATGGCTAATGCACACTCCCATGACCATGACAGCCATGATGCGAGCCACGGCAGCGTTAAGTCGTACGCCATCGGCTTCATCCTGTCGGTAATCCTGACCCTGATCCCGTTCGGCCTGGTGATGTACCCAACCCTGCCGAAGTCGATCACGTTGATGATCGTGCTGGCGTTCGCGGTGATTCAGGTGCTGGTTCACCTGGTGTACTTCCTGCACTTGGATCGCTCGAAAGAGCAGCGCGATAACGTGATTGCGTTCGTGTTCGCAGGCCTAGTAATCCTGCTGCTGGTTGGCCTGTCGATATGGATCATGTTCAGCATCCATACGTTCATGATGGCGAAGTGAGGTAAGACCCGATGTCGCTTAAGCACTTTATCCAAATCACCAAACCGGGGATCATTTTCGGTAACGTGCTTTCTGTGGCGGGCGGTTTCTTCCTGGCCTCCAAGGGACATGTCGATCTGGCCATCTTCCTGGCTGCAATGATCGGCACCTCCCTGGTGGTAGCTTCCGGATGTGTGTTCAACAACTGCATCGACCGCGACATCGACATCAAGATGGAGCGCACCAAGAACCGCGCGCTGGTACAGGGGCTGGTTTCCCTGAAGCTGGCGCTGCTGTTCGCGACCGTCCTGGGTGTTGCCGGTGTGGTGCTGTTGTACAAGGTGGCTAACCCGCTGGCGGCGCTGTTTGCCGTGATCGGCTTTGTCATCTACGTCGGCCTCTACAGCCTGTACCTCAAGCGCAAGTCGGTTCACGGCACGCTGGTGGGCAGTCTGTCGGGGGCGATGCCGCCGGTCATTGGTTATGTGGCTGTGACCAATAGCTTCGACATGGCCGCGCTGGTGCTACTGGTGATGTTCAGCCTGTGGCAGATGCCGCATTCCTACGCCATCGCGATTTTCCGCTTCAATGACTACCTGGCTGCGTCGATTCCGGTTTTGCCGGTTAAACGTGGCATCCAGGTCGCCAAGAAACACATCCTGCTGTACATCCTGGCCTTCCTTGTGGCGACCTTGATGTTGACCTTCAGTGGCTACGCCGGCATGAGCTACCTCGCTGTCGCCGCCGCCATGGGCATGTACTGGTTGTACATGGCCTGGACCGGCTACAAGGCGGTGGATGACACCGTCTGGGCGCGCAAGCTGTTCGTGTTCTCGATTTTCACCATCACCGCGCTCAGCGTGATGATGTCCCTGGATTTCCAAGTGCCGAAAGAGCTGTTGCTGACCTACGCTCACTGAGTGGTCCCGCAGTGAAAAAGCCCCGCCTTCGAGAGAAGCGCGGGGCTTTTTCTTGGGCGCTCGGTTAAATCGGCCGACGCCTTTCTCGTCATACACTTTTGTACGAGCTGTGCGAATCCATCACCCGCCCTACAACAAGGAGTTGTCATATGGTCAGCGTAAGTCGTCGGTCCCTTCTCGCCGTGGGCGCCGCCCTGCCATTGCTGGGGCGCCTGGATTGGGCGGTTGCGGCGCCGTCGCCGGCAACGTCTGACAAGGTGCGGCTCAACTACAACGAAAGCCCCTACGGCCCTTCAGGGGCTGCGCGGGAGGCGATGCAGCGGGGCATCGCCACCTCCGGACGTTATCCTTACGGCCATATGTATGCGTTAGCCGGGCTGTTTGCCCAACAGCAGGAAATTGCCGAGGAACAGGTGGCGGTATTTGCAGGCTCGATGGCGGCTTTGCGCTATGCCGTATTGGCATTCACCAGCGAAACCCGTGGCCTGGTGATGGCCACGCCGTCCTACGAAGTGCCGCGCCAGGCGGCCGAGTCGAACAAGGCGCCGGTGAAGGAAGTCAGTCTGAGCGCCGACCACGCCCACGACATCCCGGCGATGCTCGCCGCCGATCCCCAGGCGGGCATGCTCTACCTGTGCAACCCCAATAACCCCACTGGCACTGTCACGTCTACCGAGGCCATCCGCCAGGCACTGGCAAACAAACCCAAAGGCAGTGTGCTGGTGGTGGACGAGGCCTATATCGACTTCGCCGACGTCCCCAGCGTTGTCAGTTGGGTCAAGGACCATGACGACCTGCTGGTGCTGCGCACGTTCTCGAAAATCTACGGCATGGCCGGCGCCCGTCTGGGTCTGGCAATCGGCCACCCTGCGCTGCTGGAGCGGCTGGCCGTGTTTGGCGGCGACAACGTACCGGCAGGTTCCACCCTGCTCGGCGGCATTGCCAGCCTGGAAGACGTGAAACTGCTGCCGCAACGCAAGGCGCTCAATAACCAGCTGCGTGACGAGACCGTGGCCTGGCTGAAAGGCCGTGGTTTCACCTGCACCGCCTCCCAGGCCAACTGCTTCATGATCGACGTGAAGCAACCGGCGCAGCAGGTGATCGAGCAGTTGGCGGCGCAGGGCGTGCTGATCGGCCGGGTGTTTAAAGGCTGGCCGCAGTGGGTGCGGGTGACGGTGGGGGACAAGCGTGAGATGGCGCGGTTTCGGGAAGTGTTTGCAGCACACGTCGAACGGGTCAGTTGACACAGCACAGATCAAATGTGGGAGCTGGCTTGCCTGCGATTGCATCACCTCGGTTTCACTGATGTACCGAGGCGTCTGCATCGCAGGCAAGCCAGCTCCCACACTTGATTCTGCGGTGTAGCTTGCTACGAGTTACTGCTGCGCGATGCTGTACCCATCAAACGCCGTCTGCTGTTGCAGCGCAGTAATCACGCTTTTGCGGCTCAACGGCTGTTCAGCACCGGTGTTGTCCACAAAGCTTTCAACCGTAAGCTCCGCTTCATCGCCTTCACCCACAAAGCTGAAGCCAAGGAACTCAAACGCCTCACGGTCAACGTTCAGCTTCGAGCGTGGCGTGCGCAGTGGCAGGGTGACGCTGATGCCATCCTTGCTGATCACAAACACTTCGGCTTCTTTCTTGGGCCGTGAAGCCTTGCTCTTGCCGGCGCTTGGGTTGCTGATGGCCTGGTGGCTCTGGTTCAGCACCTTCAACGCCAGGCCGTAGACCAGCTCCTGGAACTCGGGGTCGTCCTTGAAGCTCGACAGGATGCGGCTGATCGAGAACTGGCTGCTCAGGTTCTCCAGGGCTGCATTGTCGGCCGCCTCGGCGTCTTTCAATTGCTTGAGCTGGCCCATCAGGTCGTAGGCCTTGTCGTCGTCGAAGGCATCGTGGGCCTGGCGGATAGCCACGCGCAGTTCGCGGATCTGGTCGCTTTCCTTGGACGTGTGGAAAGCGTCCAGCACCATCTCGCTGATGATCTTGGCCGCTGGCAGATGCTGTGAAAGATTGATGGCGTTTTCGTACTCGGCTTTGGCGTGCAAGGCGACTACGGTTTCTTCGGCGGATTCTTCGATGGTGTAGGAATCGGGCATTGAAATTTCACTACTTCAGTAAACGAGGACAAAAAAGCGTCGGGCATTTTCAGGGGGGAGGGGGATCAGGTCAAGGCAGCACAATGCCCTTATCCCGACGTTACCCCGGCAGCGCCCGTTGCAGCCGGACTGCCCGCCTGCAAAACAGACCTACGGTAAACCCCGGCCTTCCTTACTGGGACAAGTGTCTCAGGCACGCTTGGAGGATATCCAAGCCCTCCTCCAACACTGCCGGTTCAATCGTCAGCGGTGCCAGTAAACGGATGATATGCCGCGACTTGCCGCTGGGCATTAGCAACAACCCGGCATCCCGTGCCAGGCCCAACAGTTGAGCAAGCTGTTTCGGTGCGGGTGTGCCATCGGCGTTCGCCAGCTCGATGCCGCGCATGGCGCCGACGCCGGTCAGGCGGCCGAGGTAGGGCGTGAGGCCTTGTGCGCACCAGGCTTCATAGCGGCGAACGATGGCTTCTTGCTGTTGCGCTCCCCAAGTGTTCAGGTGCTCATCTGTCATTGCGTCAAGGGTGGCTAATGCTGCGGCACACGCAATAGGGTTGCCGGAATATGTGCCGCCCAGGCCGCCCTTCGGCAGGTTGTCCATCAACACCTTGCGCCCCACTACGGCGCCCAGCGGTACACCCCCGGCGATGCTTTTACCCAGCAGGATCAAGTCCGGTTCGATCCCCAGGCGTGAGAACGCAAAACGTTGGCCGGTACGGCCAAAGCCGGATTGGATTTCATCGGCAATCAGCAGGATGTTCTTCTCATCGCAAAAGCGCCGAAGAGCCTGGGCGAACTGGATATCCAGTGCGAGGAACCCCCCTTCGCCCTGCACCGGTTCGATAATGAAACAGGCCACATCGTTGACGTCGATTTCTACGCTGAACAAGCGGTCCATGGCCTTCAGTGCCTCAGCGCAGGTCACGTCGTTATCAGCGCTGGGGTAGGGCAGGTGGTACACCGGGCCGGGCAGTACACCGACCTTTTGTTTGTAGGGCGCGACCTTGCCGTTGAGGTTGAGCGTGGCCAGGGTGCGGCCGTGGAAGGCACCGTCAAATGCAATCACCGCCGTACGGCCGGTAGCGCCGCGCACGATCTTCAGCGCGTTTTCCGCCGCCTCCGCGCCGCTGTTGGTGAGCATGCCGCTGACTGGGTAGCCCACCGGGATAAATGCGCTCAGGCGCTCCATCAGTTCGATGTAGGGCGCGTGCGGGGCGGCGTTGAACGCGTAGTGGGTCAGTTTGGTCGCTTGTTCACGAATTGCCTCGACCACGCCCGGGTGGCAGTGGCCGAGGTTGAGCACACCGATGCCGCCAACAAAGTCGATATAGCGTTTGCCCGAGGTGTCCCAGACTTCGGCGTTTTTCCCGTGGCTGAGGCTGATGGGATGAACGATGGAAATCGATTGGCTGATGGTTTCGTGGCTCATGAATCGGGGACTCGGCAGTGACGGGCGTCTTTTATCTAAGCTGGGCGCCCGCCCTTGTCGCAAACGAAATAAAGTCGCCGGGTCATTATTAAAAGTCGGGATGTGCGTGAATGTAGTCCACCATCCAGTTCAGGAAGGCCTTCACTTTGGGGACCTCGCCGGCATGCTCGGCATGGGCGATAAAGTGCGCGCCGCTGCTGGGCATTGCGTAGTCCCACGCAATCATCAGGCTGCCCTGGGCCAACTCTTCGGCCACCAGGTACTGCGGCACCAACGCTACGCCGTAGCCCGATTGTGCTGCGCGAATGCACATGTAGAACGTGTCGAAACGCGGCCCGTGGTAGCTGTTCTGCGAGTGCAGCCCCTGTTCGAGGAACCATTCGTGCCAGGCTTCCGGGCGCGAGGTGCATTGCAGCAACGTGTGGCGCGACGAAGCATCGCTGCCTTCGGCGACAAAGCCCGGTGCGCACACCGGCACCACGGCTTCACGGAACAGCTCAATGCACGTCGCGCCCGGCCATGAGCCCTGCCCATAGAAAAACGCGATATCGGCCTTGGCCTGCAACACATCGAAAGGCTCCAGCTCGTTGCGCACATCCAAGTGGATATTCGGGTGTTTCGCCGCGAAATCCTTGAGCTTGGGCACCAGCCAGCGATCGCCGAAGGTCGGCTGCGTGGCGATGCGCAGCACTTCGGTCTCGCCGCCGTAGGTGAGGATGTAGCGGCTGGAGATGTCCACCTGGGTCAGGATTTTGTGCACTTCGGCCAGGTACAGCGACCCCGCTGGCGACAGGTACAAGCGCTGGCGAACCCGTTCGAACAGGTTGTGGCAGAGCATTTCTTCCAGCTGCGCCACCTGCTTGCTGACGGCACTCTGGGTCAGGTGCAGCTCTTCGGCGGCACGGGTGAAACTCAGGTGGCGGGCGGCGGCTTCGAAGCATTGCAAGGCCGTCATCGAAGGGGTCAAGCGTTTTGAAATCATGCAGTTCATTCCAAATCGGAAGGAGCCTTTGCCTAAAGGTCGTTTGTGGCAGCGGCGTAAAGCCGTGGATACTGCCCGGCAGCACTATAAACCGGCGCGGGCGATACGGCGCCGAATAATAAGGAATGACAGGGAGAGCCTTGCATGAACTCATTCAAAATTACGTTGGCCGCGATTGGCGCCAGCGCCGTGCTTGGCCTGGCAGGCACCGCCCACGCGGGCGCAACCCTGGACGCCATCCAGAAAAAAGGCTTTATCCAATGTGGTGTCAGCGATGGGCTACCGGGCTTCGGCGTGCCCGACAGCCAGGGCAAGATGACCGGTATCGATGTGGACGTATGCCACGCGGTGGCGGCAGCCGTATTCGGCGACGCGTCGAAAGTGAAGTTCACGCAGTTGACCGCCAAGGAGCGTTTCACGGCGCTGCAGTCCGGTGAGATCGACCTGATCTCACGCAACACCACCTGGACCAGCTCCCGTGATTCGGGCATGGGCTTAGTGTTCACCGGCGTGACCTACTACGACGGCATTGGCTTTCTGGTGAACAACAAGCTGGGCGTTACTGGCGCCAAGCAATTGGACGGCGCCACCGTGTGCATCCAGGCCGGTACTACGACTGAACTCAATGTTTCCGATTACTTCCGCACCAACGGGATGAAGTACACACCGATCACCTTTGACACCGCCGACGAAAGCGCCAAGGGCCTGGAAGCCGGGCGATGCGACGTACTCACCACCGACCAATCGGGCTTGTATGCCCAGCGAATCAAGATGGCCCACCCGGACGAGTTTGTGGTGTTGCCGGAAGTGATCTCCAAGGAACCGTTGGGACCGCTGGTGCGTAAAGGCGATGACGAGTGGTTCAGTATCGTCAAATGGACCTTGTTCGCGATGCTCAACGCCGAGGAAATGGGCATCACCTCGCAGAATGTCGAAGAGCAGGCCAAGACCACCAAGAGTCCGGACATTGCGCGGTTGCTGGGGGTTGATGGCGAATACGGCAAGGACTTGAAACTGCGCAAGGATTGGGTGGTACAGATCGTCAAGCAAGTGGGCAACTATGGCGAAGTGTTCGAGCGCAACATCGGCCAGGGCAGCGTGCTGAAAATCAAGCGCGGGCTCAATGCGCTGTGGAACAACGGCGGCATCCAATACGCGCCGCCAGTCAGATAAACGCGGTGCCGCTGCAGGCGCTGGCAAGCCCGCGCCTGCAGTGAACATTGCTCATTCGGACACGCCGTCCTTCCCCGCCGCCTTGGCGCGATACAACGCCTGATCAGCGCGCGCCATCAGGGCCGCGGGGTATTCATCCGTTAGACGCACAGCAACACCCAGGCTCAGGGTTACCTTGAAGTCGTCCCTTTGCGGGCGATTCCTGAACGTCTGGCGGATGTGTTCTGCCAGCGCCTTTGCGATGTCCAGCGAGGTTTTGGGCAGGACCAGCACAAACTCATCGCCGCCCCATCGGGCCAGCAGGTCATTAGGGCGGATACAACTTTCCAGGCATTCCACCACCCGCACCAAGGTCTGGTCGCCCACACCATGACCGTAGCGGTCATTGATCAGCTTGAAGTTATCGATGTCTATGGCAATCAATGCCAGCGGCAGGCGAAAGCGCTGGGCACGGTCGCATTCTTCGAGCAGCACTTTCTCCAGGCGATAGCGATTGGCGACCAGGGTCAGCGCATCCCTTTCGGCCAGGGAGCGATTTTCATCCAGTTGCAGCTGCAGCTGCTGATTGACCCGCGACAGCTCGCGCGTGCGTTCGGCCACCAGTGCCTCAAGCGATTGATTGCGCTTTTCCAGCTGTTCGACGGAGCATTTGCGCAGATGAATATCGCGATGGGCGCCCACCATTCGCGCCACCGAGCCGTCGGCGTTACGTGCAATCACGTAGCCGCGGTCTTCGATCCACAGGTAACTGCCCTCTTTTTTGCGGCAGCGATATTCGGCTTGGTAATGGGGGGCGCGACGGTGGATGTAGTCGTCGAACAGCTTCATCACCTGGGGGTAGTCGTCCGGGTGAATCACGTTCTCCCAGGTGAACACAGTGTTCTCTAGTGCATGGCGGTGATAGCCAAGCATTTCGTACCAGCCTGGATTGCGGTAGACGAAACCTGTGTTGGCATTCCAATCCCAGATCCCGTCACTGACCAGCTCCAGAATGGTGTGCAGCATGTCGGCGTTGAAGTGAGAGAAATCTTGCTCTAACGGATTAGTGTCGGAGGTATCGTTCATCTGCGCATTCCTTGCGTGGGCAGGCATTCAACGCCTACCACTGTTGTCGCCGATACTCCGTGGCTGGAGCCACTGTACAACGGGGCCTGGATGCTTTGAATAGGGCAGATGTACGGCGAAAGATTGATGGCAAATAGCTATTGCTTCGGCGCCACCATCCTAGTCGGCACCTTCCCATCCGCGTTGTGCTGATAAATCGCTTCAGGCTGCCCTTGTTCGTTAAAAAATACCTGGCCAATCCCCGCCGAATTCCATAACCGCTCGCCGGCTTCGGCGTGCTCCGGAATATGGGGCACCACCTGCATGGTGCGGCGGCGGGTGAACCAGTTGAGCGGCGAGCGCGGCGAGTAGAGCCAGCGATTAAGGCGGTCGAACCACTCCAGCAGGCGGGGTGGGAATTCGTTCTTGATACCGCTGCTGGTGATTTGCCAGATCCTGGGGCCGGCGTTGCGATGGCGGATCAGCACTTCGTAGACGAACGAGTAGTGCACGTCACCGGAGAGGATCACGTAGTTACCCGGCGTGCGGGAATGACGGAAGATATTGAGGATCACTTGGGCGGCTCCGCGATGGGCCATCCAGTTTTCAGCATCCACCAGCAGGGGGTGGCCGCACCAACTGAACACCTTCTGCACTGTCTCGATCAGCTTGACGCCGAAGATTGGCGCGGGCGAGACGATGATGGCCGAGGGGTGATCCAGCAGTTCCTGTTGCAGTTCGCTCAAGGCCTCCCAGTCCAGCAGGCCGGAAGGTTGTTTGAGGGTGAACTCGCTGCGCCAACGGCGAGTGCGAGTGTCGAGCACCACCAGGGCGGGGGTGGTGGGCAGTACGTAATGCCAGCGCTGGAATTTCAGCAACGTTTCGAGCAGTTCATCCTGCGCGCCCGCGTCCAAATGATTGGCTTTGGGCTGAGCCGTGAGGGCTTGGGTTTGGCTGACCAGTTCGCCAAATGCATCCGGTTGGTTGCCCCAGCCCTGGCACAGCAAATAGGCAAGCAGGGCGTTGCCGATGATGCGCTTGGAGAAAGGGTGGCCGTAGGCAGTCTCCTCCCATTGGGCGCTAAGGTTCCAGTCGTCGGTGATGTCGTGATCGTCAAAGATCATCAAGGTCGACAGGTGGGCGAATACCCGTGCGACGCCCGGTAGGCCGTCGCGAAATTTATTGATCTGTACCTGTTCGCGCGCGTAGCGCTGGTGTCTTTCTACGTTCAGCTGCGGAGGTTGAGGCGCAATCAACGTCCAGGGCGTGGGCGACCATACCAGCAAGTACATGGCGATGACTTCAGCGAATGTCACCAGATGATTGTCGGCGGTGCTGCTGGTGAAGATGGGCTTTTTTACACCCCCAAAGAAGCGTTCGCGCAGGGTTTCGTTGCTGTCCAGTGCGGGCAGCAAGTCGGCGCGATGGTAGTAGCTGGCGCTGTGCCCGTAGAGGCTGGCGCTGTCATCGACCACGGCGCCCTCCAGGTATTCATCGAACAGGCCCAGGCGTGCGATCAATGAATGTATCGCCCGCAGCATCGGCCCGGCCACATCATCGGCGTAGACCTGATCGCCGCTCATCATCAGCAGGGCTGGGCGATCGGTTGGGGTGTGGGTGTCTGCCAACAGGCGGTCGACACACAGCAAACCCTCGTCGGCACTGTAATGGGGTTTGCGGCATGAGCCATGCACCAACTGGTGAATACGGCTGTGCAATACGAAACTCGGAAGTTGGGCGTTGGCGTACAGCAGGTGCGGTGCCCAGTCGGCAATGCCGGTGTTGTCAAACAACAGGTCGTAGCTGATCGCCACGTCCAGGGGCAGTGCGTCGTCCAGTGACACGTCGATCAAATGAATAAACGCCTGGCGCCCTACGGCCACAACCTGGCACGGGTCCAGGGTGATCTCCAGTGTCTGCGTTGGCAGATGCAACTTCAGCGTCAATGCCAGTGCGCGGCTTCCCACCAGCCACAACACCAGGCGCCGAGGTTCGAGGCGCCGCAGCAGTGGGCCGGCCAGTACGGCGGGCAGTGTGTCGGGGTGCGGCATGCAGTCAAGGATTCCGGGCAGGGTTGAACCGGCAAGATTAACCCAGTGAATGTCATTGTTTTGTTAAGGGCGAGGGTACGAAGGGCCGTGCACTGCCCTCCGTATAAGGCCGATTAAAGCAGGTGGCCTTGACCCAGGCTGTCTAGCCCACCGCTGTTTTTGCCTCCGCGGTCATTGGCTGCCGTACTTCCAGGGGCAGCGGCATGCAGTTGCGTTTGTGTGTCGTCAATGCTGCGCTTCCTGCGCTGGGGCTCTGCATCATCCTTCTGCAGCGGTGGGTAGTGAAAGTGGCCCAGTGAGTGGTTGATAGCGTTAAGCATGGATGTTTCCTTCTAGTGGGTAGAGGATTACTCCGCTTGTGAAAGCGAAGTCAGGCCAAACTTATAGAGGGCGAAGCGGGGCTGCTATAAACGCGCTGCTGCAAGATATGACTGTCGTGGGGAACGCGCTTCAGAAGTCATCAGAGGCGCTGTTCGCGCAACTGTTTAGCCCGGGAGACGTCGCGCCTTCCTTGCCCTCCCGCACAAAAGTCGCGCGATTTTCCGCCACCACATTACGCAACGCGCTGTAGTAATCCGGCAGTTTTTGCAGGCTATCGGTGAGCGGCAACAGTGACGCACGGGTATCGATCGTGCCGCCGACGAGGCTGATAGTACCCAGGGTCTGCACTGTGTCGCTGTCCCCCAGCGGCGCAACCAGGAAGCTCAACACTTTGCCTGCCGCATCCCGGCTGTTACTGGTACCCAGCAATGGCAGCTCGACGATGGGCCCGTTGCCCACACCCCACACGCCGAATGTCTGGCCGAAATCGGCTGTGTGGCGCGGGATGCCCAGGCGGTCCGACACATCGAACAGCCCCACCACGCCCACCGTGGTGTTCACTGCGAAACGCCCCAGGGTATTGACTGAACGCCCTGGGTTACCTTGCAGCAGGTCGTTGATAAACACCTTTGGCTCGCTGAAGTTGCTCGCGAAGTTATGCACACCCTGTTGGAAAAAATTCGGCAGGTAACGGTAACCGCGAGCCACAGGTGCCAGGGCGTAGTTATCCACAACACGGTTGAACGCGAACACGCCCCGGTTGACCGGTTCGGCTGGGTCATACACCGGGTAGTTCACCTGTGCGCAACGAGTGGTAGGCGCTACGGGTGCCGGGCTGGCGCAGCCCGTCAGGTAAGTCACGGTCAGCAACAGCACGGCCTGGCGGGCCAGTTGCCGGGAATAGGTCAGCGAACGCATGGGCACAGTCTCCGCAAAAAGGAGGCCGATGCTGGCATTCGAGCCTTGCGCAAAGATGTCGGGTTTATTGCGCCTTTGACGCTTTATTGCACGATTGAAATATATGACGGACCGCGCCGAATGGTTTTAGATGGCACCTTGACCCAGCCCAGTGAAGCCTGCCGGTGAGCAACCTGTTAATCGTCGACGATGACCTTGAAGTCCTCGCCCTGCTGAAGAAGTTTTTCCTGCAACACGGCTACGCGGTCGAGACCGTGGCCAGTGGCACCGAATTGTGGGCGGCGATGAAGCGCGGGCCCGCCGACCTGATCATCCTCGACCTGATGCTCCCCGGCGACAACGGCTTGCTGCTGTGCCAGCGCCTACGCCAGCAATACGCCACGCCGGTGATCATGCTCACCGCCATGGGCGAACTCAGCGACCGCGTGGTGGGCCTGGAAATGGGTGCCGATGACTACCTGAGCAAACCCTTCGACGCCCGCGAGTTGCTGGCACGGGTGCGCGCGGTTTTGCGCCGGGCGGGTGAAAGCCGACCCGCGATGGGGCAGGTCGCGCGCCCGCTGATCTGTTTTGCCGGCTGGCAACTGGACGTCACGCGTCGCGAACTGCGCTCGCCTGACCACGTGATGATCCCGCTGTCTTCCGGAGAGTTCGACCTGCTGTTGGTGTTTGCCGAACACCCGCAACGGGTGCTCACCCGCGAGCAGTTATTGAACCTGGCGCGCGGGCACAGCCATGATGCGTTCGACCGCAGCATCGACGTGCAAGTGAGTCGACTGCGCCGCAAGCTGGAATTCGATACCAAGCGCCCGGCGATGATCCGCACGGTGCGTAACGGCGGCTACCAGTTCACCGCCAGTGTGACCCGCTCATGAGCCGCCGCCCACGCGACACCGTGGCCCGCTGGATCGCCCTGACCATCCTGATCGCAATGTTTACCGCGCTGGCGTTCAACGCGTTGTTCGTGCAATTGGCGGGCGTGTGGGCCAGGCCACCGCTGACCGAAACCGGGTTGCTGGAGAAGATCGCGGTGGTGGTGCGCGCAGTCGAGGCGTCCGATCCGGCGCAGCGACCGCGTCTTGCTCAGGTGATGGGCGATGGTTCTTTCAGCGTGATGTGGGCAGCGCAGCGCGCAGCGTTTGATTTGCCGGTGCTCGACGACCCGGATTTTCAATCGGGCGAACAGGCACTCAAGCATCTGCTTGAGGGGCCGACCCGGCCGATGGAGGCTTATCAACCGTCCGACTGGCCGGACGGCGATGGGCACTATGTGCTGTTGATGCAGCTGGCGGATAAGTCCTGGCTGATGTTCAGCGCGGGTACTCGCAGTTGGGGACTGGACGACGGCGCGCGCAGTCTGATTGTGGTGTTGCTCGTGTTGATCTCCACTGCGCTGGTCACCCTGGTCGCGACCCGCCGCCTGGCCCGTCCTCTACAACACTTCGCCCAGGGCGCGCGACGCTTTGGTGCGGACTTTCGCGCGCCGCCCATTGAGCCAGTGGGGCCCCACGAAATACGCCAGGCAATCCTCGCTTTCAACAGCATGCAGGCGCAGTTGCGGCACTTTATCCAGGACCGTACCCAAATGCTCGCCGCCATCTCCCACGACCTGCGCGCGCCGTTGACCCGGTTGCGTCTGCGCGGTGAGTTCATTGAGGACGCTGACCAGCAACAAAAGTTGTTTCGCGACGTGGATGAAATGCAGGCCATGATCAACACCGCCCTGGAATTCTTCCGCGACGACGCCCGCCTGGAACAAGCCACCCAACTGGACCTAGCGGAATTGCTGCAAACCCTGATCGATGACTACCGCGACCAGGCCATCGACCTGACCTTTCGCGGCCCGCCGCGCCTGGTGTATTTCGGACGCCCGCTGGGCCTCAAGCGAGTGATGACCAACCTGATGGACAACGCGATCCACTACGGCGTGGCGCCGGAAATTGAGTTGCAGCAGAAGAATGATGAGGTGGTGATTCGCGTATCGGATCGCGGGCCGGGCATTCCCGTGGAGCATCGGGAGCAGGTGTTTCTGCCGTTCTATCGCCTTGAAGGGTCACGCAACAAAAGCACGGGAGGCGTCGGGCTGGGGCTTTCTACCGCACGGGCAATTGTGCTGGAGCACGGTGGCACCCTGACCCTGGCCGAGCGCCAGGGTGGTGGGTTGGAGGCAGTAGTGGTGCTGCCGGTGTGAGATTTACCAGGCAGTGCAAAACAAATGTGGGAGCGGCGGTGCTCCCACATTTTTAACCGTGTCAGGTACGCAAGTCTTCAATCACCTTCGGCAACGTAAACCGGAATTCACTGCCCCGACCCAGCTCGCTCTCAGCGACGATCTTGCCGCCATGGGCCTGCACGATACCTTGCGTGATGTAGAGCCCCAGGCCGCTTCCGGTCGGGTTGTTATCCGCCTGGGTCCAGTAGCGATCGAACACGTGAGGCAAGTGCTCGGGTGCAATGCCTTCACCGGAATCGCGCACCGAGAAGACGATGTCTTCGTCGGTGCTCATGGCGCTGACACCGATATTGCCCTGGCGCGGAGTAAACTTGATGGCGTTGCCGATCAGGTTCGACAGCACCTGAAACAGACGCTCGGGGTCGCCGTTGATCTGCAGGCCGGGCTCGGCGTTGAACGTCAGGTCGATACCTTTTTCCATCGCCAGCGGTGCGAGCAAGGCGTAGGCCTCTTCGAACATCTGGCTCACGTCGAGTACCACTGGCTTTACCACGTAGCGTCCGGCCTCGATTTTCGAGGTGTCGAGCAAATCTTCCAGCAGCACGTTCATGCGCCCGGCGGCTTGTTGCATGGTGTCGATGGCCGAGGAAATCCGCCGTGAGGTGTGTGGGCCTTCGGAGCTGAAGGTCTTCTGCATCATGCCGCACAGCATGGAAATCACCGTCATCGGGTTGCGCAGGTCGTGGGACACCACTGCCACCAGGTCATCGCGGGCGCGCACGGCTTGTTGTTCGCGCAGTACCTGGCGGGCCAGGTCGTTTTCCAGGGCCGAGCGACGCAGGTCGTTGGCGGCGAACAGGTCGCCATGGCTCCACTTGGTGGAGATGCCTGCCATCTCGACTTTCCAGATTTCAAACGAGGTGCGTGGGCGAAGGCGTAGGCCCGCGTCGGAATTTTCCAGGTTCAGTGGCTTTTTCGGGTCGCCGCTCCAGTGGATGTTCTCTTTGACTTCCGGGCGAAACCACAGCACACCGTTGTCCACTGGCTTCGGCAGGCTCATGGCCAGGACACCGCTGGCCACCTGCTGGAAATCCGTTGCCGGCGGGTACACCGATGCCAGGTTGTGGCTGGAAAAGACAGTCTCTTCGCTCCCTTGCAACCACGCGTGCAACGCACGGATCTGCGTGGGCTCCGGGCAGTTGCCGTAGCAGTGCAGTTGCTTGTCTTCGATGATCGCCACGCCACCGGACACGGTCAGGTCCATCAGCAACTGAGGTTGCTGGGCCAGGCCGTCGAACACGCTTACGTGCGACGCTTTCATCGCTTGATCCAGCCGCGTCAGGGTCTCGACTTTCTCTTCACGCTGACGGGTCAGGTCCAAGGCCTCCATGGCGCTGATCTGCAACGACAACACCTGGCCGATAGTCTGGCAAGCGGTGCGCAGGTCATTCGGCACCAGCAGCGGTTCGCGGTTGCCGCAACTGATCAGACCCCAAAGCTTGTCGCCTTTCATCAGCGAGATGCTCATGGACGACAGCACGCCCATGTTCTGCATGTACTGGCAGTGAATTGGCGACACGCTGCGCAGGGTGGCGAAACTCAGGTCCAAGGGCTGGTCGGAGTCAGGGCGCAGCTTGGGCAACAGCGGCACCGGCTCGTAGGCGGCGTTCGGGATGATACGCAGCCAATTGGTGCGATACAGCTCACGGGCCTGCTCCGGGATGTCGGACGCCGGGAAGAACAACCCGTTGAAAAGCTCCATGGACGGCGCCGACGCTTCGGCGATCACCTGGCCGTGGCCTTCATCTTCGAAGCGGTAGATCAATACACGGTCGTAACCGGTCATGGCCTGGATTTCGGTCACGCTGATTTCGTACAGCGCTTGCAGGGTTTTCGCCGACTGCAAACGCTGCAGCATTTTGCCCAGGTCACTGGTGCGACCATTCAGCACCCGTGGGCGAAAGTCCTTGAGCCGTGGTTCGAACTCCAGCACCAGCACATTCTGATGGCGGTGCAGCAGGCCTTCGAACTCCGCGCCGTTGAGCGTGACGTGCAGCGGTGCCGCGTCGAAAAACGTATTGTTTTCGGCCATGGCGCCGACGGCATTGGCGTGCTCGGTGCCTATCAGCGTGTGCAGCGGCTGGCCCAACAACGCCTCGGGTGCGCGCCCGAACAACGTGCCGACGTTGGCGCTGACCTGGATGATATTCAGCCCCGGCTCCGATAACGTCAGCAGCACACCGTGGGGTTGGATCGCCCCCGGAAAGCGGATGGGCTCGTCGGCACAGTTGGCAAGCAGCTCTTCAAAATCTTCGGTTTTCATAGCAGTACCTTCTGGCTGTCGAGCCATTGCTCAAAGCAGCTGAATGTCGAACAGGCAGCGTCTACTGCGTGTTGCTTCGCCGGTGTGTCCAATGTCTGATGGCCCAGGTACTCAAGAAAATCTTTCCAGCGTCGACCGGTTTCGATGCCGTATACATTGAGAAATGCGCCGCCATTGTCCGCGTCCAAGTCCAGACGCTTGGCCATTTCCCGACGCAGTACCTGGCCTCCCAGCGTCGCGCCTTCCAGTACATACAGGGCGCCGAGACAGGCAGCGGGCTGGGCAAGAATCGGGAGCTCGCAGCAGCGAGGCAGGGCATCGATGGCGCGCTTATCCAGGCCGAGAGCGTGAAGATCGCTAACAAGCGTGGGCGTTTTCACACGCAGTGCTGTGTCAAAGCCTTCGGGGATCAGATCACTGTCATACAGCGCCGCTTCCATTGGCTTATAAAAGCCGTAATACGCTTGGAGCAAGCGACGGTACCCCTTGGCATCCAAGTACTCGGAAAAAAACGGCAGGCGCTTTTCCAGCGCGACATGCAGCAGTGCTGTGCCTGTGCGCAGCGCTTCCAATAAAGAGGGCGCACCAACGTCATGGGCCTGTGACTGCATTCAGTAAGCTCGAACTGTAGGCCTTTCGGCGATGAGTGACGTGCGCAAATGGACGACGATTCTACACACCTCAAGGTCATCAGCCGCACGTAATGGGCGAAAATGCTGACAAACAAATCCGAAAAGTCGCTGCTTGCTCATTCAGAGACCATAGCGCACGCCGTGAAGTTCGGCTGAGATGATGTCGCGACGCTATCAATGCATGGACAGCCCCTGCTGGGACAGCGCCGCTTGCACACAGTCGATCAGGTGCTCAGTGCTCCAGGGTTTGGGCAAGAAACGCACCGACCCACCTAGTTGTGCTGCAATCCTGGTGTTTCCGGACGTCAGCACCACCGGCACCGTTGGCCACCGATGCGCGACCACTCGGCTTAAGTCATAACCGTTAAGCAAACCTGGCATCTGCACATCGCTGACGATCAGGTGCACCGGATCAGCCTCGCGCTCCAGGTAAATCATTCCCTCATCCGCCGAAGGAAATGACGTCACTACCGCCCCACAATCTTCCAGTACATCCACCATCAACGCCCGAATGATTTCGTCGTCTTCCAATACTAATATCGATGGCTGAGCCATTTTCGTTACTCCACCATCAGGGTTCATAAGGTGGAGTGGGTCAGGAATGTAAGAGTTTCGATGCGAAGTTTTTTTGCCGATGGATGGTCATGTTGCCGCACGGTTTGGTGTATTGGGCTGGCTAGCAGGCATAATTGCACCACCGTTGCTGCCAGCACTCGATGTGGAGCCCCCCATGAAATACACCGCCTCACTGGCGCTGATTCTCGCCGCTGGTATGTCCAGCCCCCTGACCTATGCGGCGGGCGACGCCGAAGCGGGCGGCAAACTCTTCACCAAGACCTGCGGCGGCTGCCACAGTGTCGGCGAGGGCGCACGCGGTGGTTTCGGCCCTGAACTCAACGGCATCATCGGCCGACCTGCGGGGATTACCCCTGACTATCAGTATTCCGATGCGATGAAAAACTCCGGTGTGGTCTGGACCCGGGACAAACTCGCCGCCTACATCGAGGCGCCGAAGAAGGTGGTGAGTGGTACGCGGATGATCTTCTGGGGGATCAGTGATCAGGAGAAGATTGAAAACATCCTCGCGTATCTTGAGACGTTTCAGCCCAAGTGACGGCGTTGTCGGAGCGGAACATTTTGTTTAAATGCAGGTCCGTTCCTCACACCTATTTCACCGATAAGGACATCTCCCTGTGAAACGGATTGCACTGCTCTCCCTCATCACCCTGGCCCTTTGCGCCTGCCAATCCAACCAACGTGACTCATCGCCCAGCTTGTTTAAAGACGGCATTCAACTGCGCCAGAAAACCGTAGCTGTGGATGCGGAACACGCGAAAGTCATCATGAAGGCTTACGGTGGCACCAACCCCGTCCAGTTCGCCATCCGCCGCGAAGGTGACCCCGATCAACGCCTGGAAACCCTCGGTACCGTCGTGGACAACGGTGAAGGCCGGGTTTTCAACTGGATCGCCAAAGTCAACCAGACCGCGTCCAGTGCGGTGTTTAAACGCTTTCCGCAGTTGGAGATCCAGGCGGACCCCGGCAAGAAACTAACTGTATTCGGCAGGGCAGGAAGCGTGGGCAATGGGGCTTATTACAGCTGCGTGCCGCCGGAGAGCACGTTCATCCCGGAGAAGGCGAAGGTGTATCTGGTGGAGTTCCAGTTCGCGCCTAGTCGTTCGGCGTGTGCGCAGCAGGTGTTTGATATTACGGATCCGGCGAATCGGGTGTTGATTGGGGGGGAGGGGAGTGAGGTGAAGGCGAGTTAAAAGGGGTTGATTGAACGGTGGGCGTTGTCCACCGTTTGCGTGGTAGCGGTTGGGCGAAAACCACTCCGTTGAAGGTGTGGGTGCAGCAGTCGCAAAAGGGTTTCATCTGTTCGGGCGTCAGCTGTGCGTTGACCTTTTGCAGCAGGCCGGCTTCGTCGACCCATAAGCCGCTGTAGTAGCTATTTTCATCCGCTCTCACGTAATCCTGCTTGTCGCATTCATGCAGCGCAACCATCCAAAACACCGGTTCTGGACGATCCAGGCGAGCGTTGGCTTCGCTGAAAACCTGATCCCACGGGTGGCCGACTTTGGATAGGAGAAACCGGAAGAGCGGGGTGTAATCAAAGCCATGCCGTTGATGGCTATGCATCGAACCGCGGTTTGATTGTTTGTCTTTTTCGCCCTTGGTGTGACGCTCATACTGATAGGCGCGACAACTGCCGTGGCGCACGCCGTGGGTTCGGGTGTTGACTGAGCGGTAGAGGAGGGGCTTTTGCAGCGTAGGTCTCATTGCATTAAGACTCCTTCTTAGGTTGCTTTGGAGGCAGTGGCCAAGCGCCTTGGTAGCGGAAGGAAATTTGGTAGTCGAGGTAGTCGGGTTCAATCATGTGCTGGAAATACGGCTGAATAATCGTTATCCAGTTAGGCAGCATGTTGAATACATCGGCATATATCGCGGTCTCCTCGCCTAAACCCAATGCTTCAGAAACACTGTCTGGATCTGCGATATCCGCTGAATACTCATCCGCCTTCAAGTCATTGCTGTGCTTTTGGTACCACCGCAATCTGATTTTCATCAGCATTATGGAAACCTCTCTCAATCGGTAATTGCGACGGTTTTGGTGAAGACGTAACGGGGAGGCGTGGCGCTCTGCGGTGTCTTATTACAGCTGTGTGCTGGTGATGAGCACGGTTTGCTCCGTAGAAGGCAAAGGTGTCTGGTGGAGTTCATGTTCAAACTCGATTCCTCGGCGTATGTGCGGCAGGTGTCTGATATTACTGATCCGGTGAATCGGGTGTTGATTGGGGGTAGGGGCGCGAGGCGAAAGAAGGTTAAGCGGACAGACCGAACAAATGCGGATGCTGCGCTTGGAAGGACCGGAAGGTTTGATACTTCCAGTGCTCTCCGCCAGTGGCCTCATCGGCCGTGCTGACTTCGCCGAAGTACCAATGCTCTGACTCGAAGACGTTTCCTTTTTCGTCCTCATGGACAAAATGAAAGCCAACCTCGTGAAGCCCCGGCGGAACTGTCAGTCCCC
Source organism: Pseudomonas tritici (assembly GCF_014268275.3). Classification (NCBI taxonomy): domain Bacteria; kingdom Pseudomonadati; phylum Pseudomonadota; class Gammaproteobacteria; order Pseudomonadales; family Pseudomonadaceae; genus Pseudomonas; species Pseudomonas tritici. The sequence goes on along the minus strand of NZ_CP077084.1, from coordinate 5,334,284 downwards.
ATTTGCTGGCAAGGCTTCGGCCGGTAATGCGGGTTTGGCGGAAGTACTCATAGTCGAAGGGTTGGGTGTGTCCGAGATAGCGGGCTTTGTCGGTATAGATACAAACACGGCTTGAGAACATGTCCGGGACCATAATGCAGGCGACAATCCAGCATTCGGGGTCATCGTCTGATCGCGCTTCAACCAGATGGCCTGCTACTTTGATCAACTGTTGAGCGCAATGCGCCAGAATTCCCGGTGTGGTTTGATAACCTTCAACAAGATTTTCGATAACGGGGATTCTTACGTTTACGTAGTCGGGTTGCGACGGTAACTTTTCGTAAAAGCAGCCTTCGAAGCTATCTGCCCAGCGGGTCAGGGCTCTGAGATGCCTGGGAATGTTGCGGATTTTTTTGTTTGTCAGTGACAGTTTGCGCATGAAGCTGAACTCTTTAAGTTTGTGTTATTCGTTTGCATTTTCGTAATCAAACGCGATGAAGTAATCGTTTTCTGAAAGAGTAATTTCATGAGAGAAATGTGCCTGTATGAGGGGTAGCCACTCCCTCCGCAGTTCAAGCATGCCATTATTGACGTCTTCATCTGCCGACAGCCCAAGCTTAGAAATCACGGAGTAGTCATCTCCTAAGTCTGCTGAGTTCTCCGTTCCGCTCAGCCGTTCTGTGGTTCTGTCGAACCATTCCAATCTCACTTTTAGTCCCATGTAGCCCTCATAGGTATTTTCTGATATTTCGTTTTTTCTTCGGTCCTTTTAGCTGCTCGCCGGTTACGTGGCTGAACGCACCTAGATGACTCCCATCACTTGCTAGATAAACTTCCAACTCCCCATGTTGAGAGTCCCATTCATAGATTCTCCGGCCTTTTTCCTCAATCCAACGCTCTCTCAACCCGGTACCACCCTGTCTGGGAGTCATGGGTTTTGCTTTTATCAGGTTTTCAAAGCCAGTTATTTGTTCAGTATTAGGCGCCTTGTGGTACTTGTGATCACCTGCCTTAACACTCACCACCACATACAGCGGCCGAACCCCCGACTCCACCGGGAACACCAGAATAAAATCCCGATACTCCGGCGGATAAATCGGGTTCACCAGAATCTGCGTGGCCTTCTCCGTCGGCGGGTAAATCCAGATCACCGGCGCTTGCGGTGCAGCCTCCAAGGCTGGAATACCAAGGGTGTCACCCGGATCAATCGCCGGCGTCCATATCAGCTCCACCCCCTCACCCAAATCCGCGACAAACTGATCGCCACGGCGTTGAAACTGCACCACATCAATCATTTGCCAATCGGCATTGTTGCCCGTGTAAAATCCATACCCCTTGAGCGTGCCGTCCTCGCGTTGCTCGATATGCAATCGCATCTGCGAACGCGCCCGTTGCATTGAACGCAATTGCTCCTCGCTGTAGAGCGCGCTATCACCCAGCTCCGATGGCCAAGCCAGCGCCACCAAACCCGTCAACAAGCCACCGGCTACTGAGCCGACGGCGGTGGCTGCTGACTCGAATACCGCCGAACGCAACGCCAACTGCCCTAAGCCAACGGGCAGTGCGCTGCCGCTGATCTTGCGCAAGGCAACCACGCCCTTACCGTCCACTTCGCGGCCACCCAACAGGCTTAAATGGCCGTACTCCTTCAGCTCCAACGGGACGTACCCGGCGGGATTGAAGTAATGGGTGATGCCGTCAGGCAGTTGGCAGGGCTTGATAAAAACGCAGCCGGGAGGTTTGGCTAGCGTAGGTGCTGGGGCGGGGGATGGCTCGAAATAATCAACAGACGGCGAATACGGCACACGCGACGGCTGCGGAGTCAGGATCCGTCGTTTGAGTAACTCTTCTTCAGTGGGGGGATAAAAGCGTTCTGACATGACCGGCTCACTTCCTTGTGCGAGGGAGTGAGCCTACGAGGGGTAATCAGAAGCCGATGTCGGCTTAATTCGGTGGTCGGTGTGGGAAAAGTAGATTGGTGCGTGAGTCAGTAGATCTGTTTCGAATATTGCGATTTTCGTTTGTTTCGTTTAGCGTTGATCTCAACTGAATTGCGTAACGCCGGAGTTGCATCATGATCACCAACCACCTCCCCAAAACGATTCTTCCACTGGAAAAAGAAGTCGAAGCCGCCGTGCAAGGCCAACGCGAATTGGCGTCGCTGCTGTCGACCAAATTTGAAACCCAGCGCATCGACATCTTCGACAAGGAAGACAAACCCCACACGCTCGTACTTCCAACCTCAGCGTTGCGCCTGCTGGTCGATATCCTGGGCGAGTTGGCTATCGGCAATGCCGTCAAGGTAGTGCCGGTGCATGCCGAATTGACCTCGCAGGAGGCTGCCGACCTGCTTAACGTTTCACGCCCGCATCTGGTCAAGATGCTGGAGGAGGGCGCTATTCCTTTTACAAAAACGGGTCGGCATCGGCGAATTCGGTTTTCGGATTTGATGGCGTTCAAGCAGCGGCGAGATCAGGAAAGTCAGGACGCAATGGAGGAACTGGTGCGGCAGACTCGGGAGTTGGGATTGGGGTATGACGAATGAGGTGTTCGCCTTTCACGGCCGTATACGACGCTTGTGTTCTTTACCCGGCAGCACTGCGGGATTTGCTGATGTGGCTTGGTTTATCTGGCCTGTACCGAGCGCGGTGGACCCGTCAGATACATGAGGAGTGGAAACGTAATGTGCTTAAGAACCGACCAGACCTCACTCCGGATCGGGTGAATAATATCTCTGCGTTGATGGACAAGGCCATACCGGACGCGTTGGTAACTGGGTATGAAGATCTGTGTTCAAGCTTGGACTTACCTGATCCGGATGATCGTCATGTGCTGGCTGCAGCCATTCGGAGTAAGGCTGAAGTCATCGTGACCTTTAATTTGAAGGACTTCCCCGCACATGTGTTGGCAGGTTATGACATAGAACCGATGCATCCGGATGACTTTATATCGGACCTTTGGGATTTGGATCAGGCAGCGGTATTAGCTGCGGCGCAGAAACAGAGGCGGGCGTTGGCGCGTCCTTCGATGGATGGGGAAGGTTATCTTGAGATGCTGATGCGGCAAGGGTTGGTGCAGACCAGTAAGGTGCTTGGGCCTTATGAGATCATGCTGTAGGTTTCATGCGGGTAAGTGCTATCGGGGGCAAGTCGAATCGTCGTACCGCCCCCTCCGATATTTTAATCCGGAAACATCTGTTGAATTGTTTAAGCAGCGAAAAGGCCTTGGGACGCCAAGGTCAGCTCAGCAGATGCTTGGAGATCAGCCTGGAGATCTCGACTATGGAAGTTTTCCCCGTGAACTCAAACTTCACCTTCCCCAGCGACGAAAAGTAAATCTCCAACTCCGAATCCAGATCAAATGTCCCGGACGTCTCCACCGAATACGCCACGATGTTCTTGTACGGCAGCGACGTGAAGTCCTTCTTACTGCCAGTAATCCCCTGCACATTCACCGCGATAATCCGCTTGGTGGTAAACACCACGCCATCGCGCATGGCCTTGTACGCGTCGACTACTTCTTCGCCGTCCAGCAGCAGGGCGGTGACGCGTTCGGCGTATTCGTTGTTTTGCTTGAGCTTGAAGAAGCCTTTGTTGTTGAAGTCGATCATGTGCCTGCCCTCTTGGGTGTATGCCGTTTTGCTCGCGGATCTGTATCTAACGCACGCATTTTGAACGCCCTACCATAGCGTCCAACCCTACAACGTTGACCAAATGTTTCGCGTCGACAGCACAACCGTCCAGGAGCCAAACCATGCCTGAAGTGTCCAGCTGGCTAGCCTATGCGCTGATCTCCCTCGGCATGGTGCTGACGCCCGGCCCGAACATGATTTACCTCATTTCCCGTTCGATCTGCCAGGGCCGCACCGCCGGGTATATTTCCCTGGCTGGCGTGGCGTTGGGTTTCCTGGTTTACATGCTGTGCGCGGCGTTGGGGATCACGGCTTTGGTCATGGCGGTGCCGTTTGCCTACGACGCGCTGCGCTTCGGCGGGGCGTTGTACCTGGCCTACATGGCTTGGCAGGCGGTCAGGCCGGGTGGGCGCTCACCGTTCCAGGTGCGGGAGTTGCCCGTGGACAGCCCGCGCAAGTTGTTCACGATGGGCCTGGTGACCAATCTGCTGAACCCCAAGGTGGCGGTGATGTATTTATCGTTGCTGCCCCAGTTCATCGACCCGAATGGCCACGGCAGTGTGCTGGCGCAATCGCTGGTGCTGGGCTTTACGCAGATTTTTATCAGCGTGAGCGTCAACGCGGTGATCGCCACCCTGGCGGGTTCTATTGCGGTGTTTTTCGTCACCCGGCCGGGCTGGCAGGTAGTGCAGCGCTGGTTGATGGGGTCGGTGTTGATGGGGTTGGCGGTGCGTATGACGGTGGAAGGGCGGCGGTAAGTTCGCCTACTGGATGTCTTTAAGGTAATCCCTGAGGTTGGTTAGCGGTGCACGCAGTTCATCGAGCTGATCTGCGTTTTGCACATCAGTCGCCAGCCTCTGCAATTCGCGACCCATTACCGTGTCAGCCCCGCCCAATGCGTTAAGCGCTTGATCAATACACTCGGCAAGTTTGGATTGAATAACCGCCAAACTCTCCTGCCGCACCAACAACCCAAACACCTCCCGCTCATACCCATCCATCACCAGATCATCGCGCAAAAGCGGGCTGCCGCCGTCCGTCTCGTGCACCAGTTTCAGTGCAAAGAGCGCAACCGCTTCCAGCGTCAATTCCATGGTCTCGGTTCCTGGGGCTTTGGGGGGACGGCGATGATCCCTGTTCTGTGGCTGAAAAAAAAGACCCGGGGCTGTATGCCGTCTGTTGCGGTGCGGTCGCTTTTGCTCGTTGTGGTGGCCACTTTTTCTCATTACCATTGGGAACAATTCTTATTCGTAGGGCTTTGTATGCCCCCGCTTCCCGAGTCCGTCGCCGCACCTTTCAGCGTTGGCAGCCTGTATTCGGCCCATCACGGCTGGATTCAACGCTGGCTGGCCAGAAAACTCGGCAATGTCAGTGATGCCGCCGAGCTGGCTCACGATGTCTTTGTCAGGCTGTTGAGCCATCCGCGCGAATTTGGCAGCGAGGGGCACGCGCGTGCGTACCTCAGCACCTTGTCACGCAATGTGTGCGTGGATTTTTTCCGACGCAAGCAGGTGGAGCAAGCCTGGCTTGAGGTGTTGGCGAGCCGACCTGAGGAATGCGCGCCGTCGGAAGAACACCGCGCGTTGGTGTTGGAGGCTCTGGTGCATTTGCAGGCGATGCTCGATCGCTTGCCGGCCAAGGTGTCCGAGGCGTTCTGCCTGGCCCAGATCGAGGGCTTGAGCTATCGCGAAATCGCGGCGCGCATTGGCGTGAGTGAGCGCACCGTCACCAAATACATCGGCCAGGCCATGTTCCAGTGCATGGTGCTGGAGGCCGAGTTGGACGGTGCCTTGTCATGAACACCCAGCCCGGCGGCCTCGACCATGCCACCCTGCAACAAGCCGCTGACTGGTTCGCCCGCCTGAGTGCCGAGCCCAACGCCTTGCCACTGCATGAGGCCTGGCGCCAATGGCATGGACACAGTGAAACCAATCGCCTGGCCTGGAGCTATGTCGCACGCGTAGGGCAACGATTTGCGCCGTTGCAGGAAGATGTCGCGGGGGCCAATAAGACGCTGGAGAATTTGCGCCATTCCCAGCGTTCGCGGCGTCAGGTGTTGCGTGGGTTGTCGGTGGTCATGGGTGGCGCGTTGCTGGGGTGGGGCAGTTGGCAGCAGCGTTGGTTACCGGGGGCCTGGAATACGGATTTCCATACGAGCACCACAGTGCTGGGCGAGCAGCTTTTAGCCGATGGTACGCGCATCTGGCTCAACAGCGGCACGGCGTTGGATGTGAACTTCAACGCCGGCCAGCGCGAGTTGAAGCTCTACAGCGGCGAAATCCTGATCAACACCGGCAAGGACAGCCGGCCTTTTGTTGTCGATACGCCCCACGGCCGCTTGCGTCCGCTGGGTACACGATTCAGCGTGCGTGAACAGGACGGCCGCACCTTGCTCAATGTCTTTGAAGGCAGCGTGGAGGCGACCTGCGTTGATACCCATCAAACCCGCATCGTGCCGGCCGGGCAGGGCGTTACCTTCGACCGACAGCGTCTGGCCGCAACGCAACGCGCGCAGCCGGGGCGTGAGGCTTGGGCAAAGGGCGTGTTGATGGCGAACGATATGCGTCTGGAGGACTTTATCGGTGAACTGGCCAGTTATCGCCATGGCCATCTGGGAGTCGATCCACAGGTCGCCAATCTCCGGGTGATGGGCACCTACCCGCTGCAAGACACCGATCAGGTCCTGGCCATGCTTGAGCAGGTACTGCCCGTGCGCATCGAGCGTCGATTTGCCTGGTGGACCACGGTGGTTCCGCGCTGACGGTTTTTTTGCATTCAGGCTTCCGGTTTTGATTTTTCATTCGAATTAGAGAAGGACAACGGCTTGATGCCTCCTTCGACCGGAACTGTTTTATGTCCTCATTCCTGCGTAACTCACCACAACCTTTAACGCTGGCTATCGCTTTCGCCTTGGCGATTCCCGCCTACCTGAGCATGGCGCCACAGGCGGTAGCCGCTGAACAGTCGAGCGTCCAGACCTACGATCTGCCCGCTGGCGCCCTGGCCGATCAACTCAACCAGCTCGCCGCGCAGGCCGGTATCTACCTGGCCGGTAATGCTGCGCTGACCGCCGGCAAGTCTGGCCCGGCGCTGCGTGGCAGCTACACGGTTGAGCAGGCACTCCAAACGTTATTGGCGGGCAGTGAACTGACGGTGGTGCAGACCGGCGAAGGGCGCTATCAACTACAGCCTGGCGCAGGCGGCGCCTTGCAACTGGGCGCGGTGTCGATTTCCGGCATGGCGCCGGGCTCCACCACCGAAGGTACCGGGCTGTACACCACCTACTCGTCCAGCAGTTCGACGCGGCTGAACCTGACCCAGAAAGAAACCCCGCAATCGCTCACCGTCATCACCCGCCAGCGCCTCGACGACCAGAAGCTCACCAACCTCACCGAAGTGCTGGAAGCCACGCCGGGCATCACCGTACTGCGCGTCGGTGTGGGTGCAGAGAACGATACGTACTGGTCCCGTGGATTCCAGATCAACAACTTCGAAATCGACGGCGTACCCACCTCGGCGCGCCTGGACAACACCACGCAAAACACCGCAATGTACGACCGCGTTGAAGTGGTGCGCGGCGCCACCGGCCTGATCAGCGGCTCGGGCACGCCCTCGGCGACCATCAACCTGATCCGCAAGCGTCCTACCGCCGAGGCCCAAGCCAGCATCACCGGCGAGGCCGGCAGTTGGGATCGCTACGGCACCGGTTTTGATGTGTCCGGGCCGCTGAACGACAGCGGCAATATCCGCGGGCGCCTGGTGGTGGACTACAAGAAACAGAACTCCTGGGTCGACCGCGTCAACACCGACTCCCAACTGGTCTACGGCATTTCCGAGTTCGACCTCAGCGAAGCGACCATGCTCACGGTGGGTTTCAGCTACATCAACAACCAGGTCAACGACCCGCTGCGTACTGGTTTCCAGATGTTCTACAGCAACGGCAACCGCACCCACTTCAGCCGCTCTGCCAACAGCGCACCGGACTGGGCCTACAACGACCGCAAGCAGACCAATGTCTTCACCTCCATCGAGCATCAGTTCGATAACGGCTGGAGCGGCAAGGTGGAAGTCAGCCATACCCAGAATGAGTTCGATGAGCTGATCAACTACATGAACGGTGATATCGACCAAGCCACCGGGCAGGGCGCCTACCTGTATCCCAACCGCTGGTCCGGCACGCCACGGCAGAACAACCTCGACGCCTACCTCACCGGGCCGTTCAACCTGTTCGGGCGCGAGCATGAGTTGATCGCCGGCGTCACGATGTCGCGCTACGAGGAAAACACCCCAAGCCACGGCGGCTGGTTTGGCCCCTGGACCGGCTATAACGGCACCGTGCCGAACATCTTCAATTGGAACGGCAGCGGCGCCAACCGCCCGGACACCACACCCGTGGGCAAAACCCACATCGAAGAAAACCAGTACGCGGCCTACCTGACCTCACGCTTCCACGTTACCGACAACACCGCCGTCATCCTCGGCGGTCGCGTCACCGACTGGAAGCGCAACAACCAAGTCACGGTATACGCCGATCCGACCCAGAACACCGAAAGCAAGGAAACCCGTAACGGTGTGTTCCTGCCCTATGCCGGCATCGTCTACGACCTGAGCAACACGTGGTCGGTATATGCCAGCTACACCAAGATTTTCAATCCGCAGGCCTACGGCATCCACGACGAAAACAACAAAGCCCTGGAGCCGCAGGAAGGCACCGGTTATGAAGTGGGGCTCAAGGGGAGCTTCAACGACGACAAACTCAACGCCAGCCTGGCACTCTTCAAGATCGACCAGGACAACCTCGCGGTCTACGTGCGCAGCCCGGACATCTACCGCCTGGAGCAAGGAACGACCACCCAAGGCGTCGAGCTGGAACTCAACGGCGAACTGAGCGAAGGCTGGCAAGCGTCGGCGGGTTACGCCTACAGCGTAAGTACCAACCAGGATGACGAACGCATCGTCACCACCAGCCCGCGGCATAGCCTCAAGACGTTCACCACATATCGCCTGCCGGGCGTGTTCGACAAAGTGACCGTGGGCGGCGGGGTCAACTGGCAAAGCAAGACAGGGCAGGATCTGCATACGTTTGAGCAAGGCAGTTATGCGCTGACCAACCTGATGGCGCGGTATGAAATCAGTAAAAACCTCAGTGCGACGTTGAACGTCAACAACGTGTTTGATCGCAGTTATTACGCCTACGCCGATAGCTGGAGCGTCTACGGTGCGCCGCGTAACTTCATGACGAGCTTCAAATACACGTTTTGAGGATTAAGTTGCGGCGACCAAGGAACGATATTAATTAGCCATGTTCCTACGCGCAGTGCCAGGCTTCCCGGTCACACAGATGACCGGGTACAAGGCTCATTTGGCGCTGCGTTGACAGCCCGCACTTTACCCACTGACAAGGACGCAAACACCCATGCAACCATCTCCCACTCATGCCCCAGCCACCACGGGCGAACTGATCGCGACGTTCCGCCAAGGCAAAGCTTTCCTGATTTTCAGCCTGATATTGGCCGCTGCGCTTTTGGGCCTCGCCGTATTCGTCTTCTACCTGAGCACGATTGTGCCGATGGGCAATGACGGCCCGGTTAGCCTTCACACGTCCCGAGGCATGACCCTGAATTTCGCCAGCCAACACAGCGTGTTTTATTTCACCAGCGGTTTGTTGGCCGTTGTGGGGCTGTGCATAGTAGGTATCTACGTTTGGCAAAAAAAACTGCGCAACACCCACTACGAAGTGTATGAACACGGCCTCGTGCGCATCACCAAAGACCAGCGCGACTACACACCGTTTACTGAAATTGAAGACCTGTATCTGTTCAGCTCCGGGCAAACCGTATTGACCGGCCTGATCACAAACCTGGCCTATCGCCGTAATGCCGCAGAGCCGTTTCATCGGGTGATCGAAACCCTCAAAGGCTTTCAGAAGTTTCAGGAACTGGTCCGTGACCTACACGTCCGCGCGCGCCTGCCAGCCGTGGCAGAAGCCTTGGAGGCGGGCCGTTCGGTCACCTTCAATTGCATCAACTCCAAGCAGGTCTGGGGCAAGCGAGTGACCGGCAACTTCCTGAAAATCACCACGTCGCCCATTGTGGTGAACCGGGATTTCCTCGAGTACCAGGGCAACACAGTGCCGATGTCGTCGCTGCGCACGGTAGACCTCAACGCCTGGACCGAAAACGTAGTGATCAAGGACGAGAACGGCAAGCCCGTCTTGTCGACCATCGCCACCGGCATTCTGAGCCATGACCTCTTCCTCAATACGCTTGATGTCGTGTTGGCGGTAGAAGAGCAGGCACGCGCACCAGCTTGAGCCTACGTTGGCGACCACAGTTGTCTGCGCGCTGATTGTCGTACTGAAATAAACCTACCGACCGCTCGGCAAGGGCGGTCGGGTCTCGACCTGTTCGAGGCTTACACGGTAGGTGGTGCAAGTGTCGCTGTCTTCCAGGTAGAGGTTGCTCTGGTAATCCGACCGAGACGGCGCCCTTGACTGTGATGTGCAGGCCGTTGGCGACGCGGCGGCATGATCGGGTTCTTCCTTGAAGGATGGCGCTAGATCATAACGGTTTGAAAGGACTGGCGACCTCAAGGAAATGCCAACCCTCAGACCCACTGATCATTCACGGCGGTACGGTCCCCACCTTCATGCCCGGTGTTCAAGATGCCCCGTGGCTCGATCATCATCAACTTGGCTTCGCCTTCGGCGGCGGTTCGGTGCTCTATGCCGCGAGGGACTACGTAGAGTTCACCTGGCGCTACATAGACCGGGCCGTTTGGGAGGTCGATACGTAGCGTGCCCTCCAGCACCAGGAAGGCCTCGTCGGTTTCGGGGTGGGAGTGCCAGATGAATTCGCCTTCGATGCGTACTACCTTGAATTGGTAGTCGTTCATCTCGGCGACGACGCGTGGGCTCCAGTGTTGGTCGATGAGGGAGGCTTTTTGGGTGAGGTTTATGGGATTTGTTGGAGGCTGTGGCTGGACCATGACGGGGACTCGGGTGGGTGAGGGTGGTCAGGTTAGCGAAGGAGGGGGAAGGAGAGCTTGTACGATCCTGCAAGTTGGTGAGGGGCGGGGACGATCACTTGTAAGGATGTGCTTGTCCGCTCTGGGCCAAAAGCTATCGCTCAGGGGTTCAGATACTTGATGACAGCACCGGCAAACAGATCTGGCTGATCAAGCATGATGAAGTGAAAACTGCCGTCAATGCGCCTGAAGCTGATGTTTGGGGTTGAGGCATAGGCGTTACGGAACATTGCATCAACTTGGGACGCCTCTATGCCGTAATGCGAGTCGTAGGCATAAACGACCTCGACAGGCACCTTGATGCGTCCAAGCTCAGGCCGCAAATCGGTAACCATCAGTTCATACATGGCATCGGCCATAGTCTTTCGGTCCGAGTTTATCCCCGCTGCCACCAGGCCTGGTCTGGCCGCTTCGGTTTTGGCAAGACGGGCGATGGAGGCATGCTGCATAGCTTCCACCTGCTCAGGCGTAGCCGCTAACATTGCATCCTGCACGCATGGCGCTTCCCTTTTCGTGCAATGCGAAGTGGTATTTCCGATGTCGAAATCGCCAATTGCACCGATGGGTAAGCCGCTTAACGGGGTCATAGCCATTCCTTTGACCGAAAAATTATTGCCACTATACGGCGTACAAAAGCGTGTCCGATCCTCTCTATTAGCGTGCATCGAGTATCAACGAGCGAGTTCAAATAGTGCGTTTGCTTTCATGGACATCTCGAAGTGCAAGCCACGCCAAGTAGAAGACACCCGTGCGTCCGCAGAACAAGCCGACGGTAAATCCTGATGCGGCACCAGCAAGGACGAGCATTTCCACAGTGGCCGAGAATTCTGGATGTACGGCAGCTTGATAACCGATGAAGTATTTCACGGCAAAAAAGAGAAGCGAGATACCAAGAACTTTCCATGTCCCAGGCACGATCAGATGCTTGCCCTCCTCGTCCAAAGCCAGTCCGCGTCGAGGAAATAGTGCAAATGCGACTAAGCCACCTAAAAGCATTCCCGTGAACCAACTGCCAACGGTCAACTCAACGCGGTCCGCATAGCTAAGAGAAAGGAGTGACCAGATCACCAAAACAACCGGTGTGATGACCAGCGACCGCTGACTTTCACGACTGGTTATCCTAGCACTCAAACCGTAGTAGCAGACCAAGAGAAATGCGCCGTAAACCCAGAGTGGCGTGCCTTCCAGAGCATCGAGCATTGTTCAACTTCCTTGCCAACGTTTGTAGCCGGATGCTGGCACAGCCTCGTAAATGTTGCCAATTATTTGAAACAAGACGAGCGCCCTCAAGAGGCTGCATCGGAATGTCGACGGGCTGATCCGTATGCCTATCTCAAAGATGTGCTGACAACGGGCCAATGAGATCTGCCAACTGCTACCGCATCAGTGGGTGCCGGCCTGAATTACGCAAGGTGAGTTGGCGTGCGCTTACGGAACACCCCTTTCTTATCGTGTCGGGTCATACGCGTTGACTATCGCACCCCACTGCATTTCATGGTCTTCGACCGCAACATTTCATTCGCAACCAGACACCGCGATACGAATGTCCCATAAGCACTTACACCAATGTTGTATGCCAACCCATGATGCGTCTTCTTGGTTATCAGGGCGCTTAGTGGCGCCCGAAAACACGAGGCCCTTCTTTAAAAAACGACTCGGCTCCAGGTTTGTTGAGAAATCGAATGACTCCCAATTTAGGCCAGAGCCGAGGAGAAGAATCGTTCGATTTGAGCGTCTAACGCCTCGGCGTCATCACCTTCTTCACCTGCGGCAAACAACCCAACCTTCGCCACCTATTCCGCGTGAATTCCGGCGTACCCATTCGCGATGCCCTGGAGCATGCCTCCGAGCTTCTCCATTGTTCAAAAATGCTGGCATTGGATGCCGCCATGGACAACAGCGCAGATCGCCACGCCTGGGCGGCGCATTATTTGGGGGAGATGGCGAAGGCGGTGGTGGATGATTTGGCGAATGGGGTGGTGGAGGAGGGGGAAGGGGTTGGTGTGTAGGCAGGGGATTTGAGGTGTTGGGGCTGGCGTCATCGCAGGCAAGCCAGCTCCCACAGTAGATCGTGTTGCAGACAGATAGTGGGTGGTGAGCAGTGAATCAGCTGGCCGCCCACTTTTCTACAGGCGAAAAAAAAGACCTTGAATTTCAAGGTCTTTCTTTAAGATGGTGCCCCGAGGGAGAATCGAACTCCCACTTCTTTCGAAAACGGATTTTGAATCCGCCGCGTCTACCAATTCCGCCATCAGGGCTCAATGGCGGCGAAGTATAGAGATGAGATTACCGTTGGTCAATCACGTTTCATGGTCAATTTTCACTATTTCCGCTAGACTTCCCGGCCCTGCTAGACGAACCCCATCATGCGCGTTGCTGACTTTACTTTTGAGCTCCCTGATTCGCTGATCGCTCGCCACCCTTTGGCCGAGCGTCGCGCCAGTCGACTGCTGACCCTGGACGGGGTGAGCGGTGCCCTCGCACACCGTCAATTCACTGATTTGCTTGAGCATTTGCGCCCAGGCGATCTGATGGTGTTCAACAATACCCGGGTGATTCCGGCGCGGCTGTTTGGCCAGAAAGCTTCCGGCGGCAAGCTGGAAATTCTGGTGGAGCGGGTGCTGGACAGCCATCGTGTGCTGGCCCATGTACGCTCCAGCAAGTCGCCGAAACCGGGCTCGGTCATCTTGATCGATGGCGGCGGCGAAGCCGAGATGGTGGCGCGTCATGATGCGCTGTTCGAGCTCAAGTTCGCCGAAGAGGTGTTGCCGCTGCTGGAGCGCGTCGGCCATATGCCGTTGCCTCCTTATATAGACCGCCCCGACGAAGACGCGGACCGCGAGCGCTATCAGACGGTGTACTCCCAGCGCCCCGGTGCCGTCGCTGCGCCGACGGCCGGGCTGCATTTTGACCAGCCGCTGCTGGATGCGATTGCCGCCAAGGGCGTCGAGACCGCTTATGTGACCCTGCACGTGGGGGCCGGTACGTTTCAGCCGGTGCGTGTGGATAACATTGAAGACCACCATATGCACAGTGAGTGGCTGGAAGTCGGCCAGGACGTCGTGGATGCGGTTAACGCGTGCAAGGCGCGTGGCGGGCGAGTGGTGGCGGTGGGGACGACCAGCGTGCGCTCGCTGGAGAGTGCGGCGCGTGATGGCGTGCTCAAGCCGTTCAGTGGCGACACCGATATCTTTATTTACCCAGGCCGGCCGTTCCATGTGGTCGATTGCCTGGTGACCAACTTCCATTTGCCGGAATCCACACTGTTGATGCTGGTGTCGGCATTTGCCGGTTACCCGGAAACCATGGCCGCTTATCAAGCCGCCATCGCTAACGAGTACCGTTTTTTCAGCTACGGTGATGCGATGTTTATCACCCGCAATCCGGCGCCGCGCGGCCCAGAGGAACAATCATGAGTCGTATGTCGTTTGAATTGCTGGCCACGGATGGTAAAGCTCGCCGCGGCCGTTTGACCTTTCCACGCGGCACCGTCGAGACCCCGGCCTTTATGCCAGTGGGTACCTACGGCACCGTTAAAGGCATGATGCCGCGCGACATCGTCGCCACCGGTGCCGAGATTATCCTCGGCAACACCTTCCACCTGTGGCTGCGCCCGGGCACGGAAGTGATCAAGAAGCATGGCGACCTGCATGACTTCATGAAGTGGCAAGGCCCGATCCTCACTGACTCCGGTGGTTTCCAGGTGTTCAGCCTGGGCGCCATGCGCAAGATCAAGGAGGAGGGCGTGACCTTCGCCTCGCCGGTCGACGGTTCCAAGGTGTTCATGGGCCCGGAAGAGTCGATGCAGGTGCAGCGCGACCTGGGCTCCGACATCGTGATGATTTTTGACGAGTGCACGCCGTACCCGGCTGACGAAGACGTCGCGCGGATTTCCATGGAGTTGTCCCTGCGTTGGGCCCAGCGTTCGAAGAATGCCCACGGCGACAACACGGCGGCGTTGTTCGGTATCGTCCAGGGCGGCATGCATGAAAGCCTGCGTAAACGCTCGCTGGAGGGCCTCGACAAGATCGGCTTTGACGGCCTGGCCATCGGCGGTTTGTCGGTGGGCGAGCCCAAGCACGAGATGATCAAGGTGCTGGATTACCTGCCGGGCCTGATGCCCGCTGAAAAACCTCGTTACCTTATGGGCGTTGGCAAACCGGAAGATCTCGTAGAGGGTGTGCGCCGCGGTGTGGACATGTTCGATTGCGTGATGCCAACCCGTAATGCCCGCAATGGGCATCTGTTCATTGATACAGGCGTGCTGAAGATCCGTAACGCGTTCCATCGCCATGATGATTCGCCGCTGGATCCCACCTGTGATTGCTACACCTGCCAGAACTTCTCCCGTGCTTATCTGCACCATCTGGACAAGTGCGGGGAAATGCTGGGTAGCATGTTGAATACCATCCACAATTTGCGTCACTACCAAGTCCTGATGGCTGGTTTGCGCGAGGCTATTCAACAGGGTACATTGGCCGCCTTCGTCGATGCCTTCTATGCCAAGCGCGGGCTCCCTGTGCCGCCCTTGGACTGAGTTTTCCGACCCTAAGATTCACTATTTGCAACTGGAGTGCTAAATGAGCTTTTTTATCTCTAACGCCATGGCTGACGCCGCTGCGCCTGCTGCTGCCGGCCCTATGGGCGGTGGTTTCGAGTGGATTTTCCTGGTCGGCTTCCTGGTCATCTTCTACCTGATGATCTGGCGCCCACAGGCCAAGCGCGCCAAAGAGCAGAAAAACCTGCTGGGCAGCCTGCAGAAAGGCGACGAAGTTGTGACCACCGGCGGCATCGCTGGCAAGATCACCAAGGTTTCCGATGCTTTCGTGGTGCTGGAAGTCTCCGACACCGTAGAAATGAAGTTCCAGAAGGGCGCCATCGCTGCCACGCTGCCAAAAGGCACGCTCAAAGCGATCTAAGTAACAACCTTTACCAATCGACGGGGCGCGCAAGGCGCCCCGCGTTATAAGCGGGCGGCGTGATGCTGAACAAATACCCTCTGTGGAAATACGTACTGATCCTGGCGGTGCTGGCGATCGGTTTTATTTATTCCGCTCCCAATCTCTATCCTGATGACCCTGCGATCCAGATCTCTGGCGCCAGCACTTCGCTGCAGGTCAATCAGGCTGATCTGGACCGTGCGAGCAAAGCGCTCACTGACGCGGGCATTCAGGTTAAAGCGGCAACTTTGGCGGCTGGTTCGAAAGGCGGCTTGTTGCGCCTGACCAAGCAAGAAGACCAATTGCCGGCTAAAGATGTCGTGCGCAAGGCCATGGGTGACGACTACGTCGTTGCATTAAACCTGGCACAGACCACGCCACAATGGCTGCGCAGCATTGGCGCGCACCCGATGAAGCTGGGTCTGGACTTGTCCGGTGGTGTGCACTTCCTGCTGGAAGTCGATATGGACAAAGCCCTCGACGCCCGTCTGAAAGTCTACGAAGGCGACGTGAAGAGCCTGTTGCGTAAAGAGCGCCTGCGTTATCGCAGCCTGCCGCAGCTCAACGGTGCCATCCAGCTGGGCTTCTCTGACGAAGCTTCCCGCGAACAGGCCCGTGCGCTGATCCGCAAGAACTTCAACGATTTCGATATCGTACCGGCTGACCTCAATGGCCAGGCTGTACTGCGTCTGGCGATGAGCCCGGCCAAGATCGCGGAAATCCGTGAATACTCCATCAAGCAGAACTTGACCACGGTACGTAACCGCGTCAACGAGCTGGGTGTGGCCGAGCCGATCGTTCAGCGCCAGGGTGCCAACCGCATCGTGGTTGAGCTGCCGGGCGTACAGGACACCGCTGAAGCCAAGCGTATCCTGGGTAAAACCGCCAACCTGGAATTCCGCCTCGCGGCTGAGCCGGGTGCTACCCGCGCCACTTCCGAAGAGTTCGAGTTCCGCGAAGGTAACCGTCCTCCAGCGCTGATCGAGCGTGGCTTGATCATCACCGGTGACCAGGTGACTGACGCCAAGGCGGGTTTTGGCGAGCACGGTACCCCTGAAGTGAACATCCGCCTGGATGGCCACGGCGGCGAACTGATGAGCCGCGCTACGCGCAGCAACGTCGGTCGCAGCATGGCGGTGATCTTCATCGAGCAACGCCCGGTGACCACCTACACCAAGCAAATGGTCAACGGCGTCGAGAAAGACGTGCCGGTACAGACCTTCAAGGAAGAGAAGAAGATCATCAGCCTGGCGACCATCCAGTCGCCGCTGGGTGCTCAATTCCGCATCACCGGCCTGAACGGTCAGGGTGAGTCCTCGGAACTGGCCCTGTTGCTGCGTGCCGGTGGCCTGGCTGCGCCGATGTACTTCGCTGAAGAACGTACCATCGGCCCGAGCCTGGGTGCCGACAACATCACCAAGGGTGTCGACGCAGCCTTGTGGGGCATGCTGTTTGTGTCGCTGTTCATCATCGCCATCTACCGTTTCTTCGGCGTCATCGCCACTGTGGCCCTGGCGGGCAACATGGTGATGTTGCTGGCCTTGATGTCGCTGCTGGGCGCTACGCTGACCCTGCCAGGTATCGCCGGTATCGTACTCACCATGGGTATGGCGGTGGACGCCAACGTGCTGATCTTCTCGCGGATTCGTGAAGAGATCGCCAATGGCATGACCGTACAGCGTGCAATCAACGAAGGCTTCGGCCGGGCATTTACCGCGATTCTCGACTCCAACCTGACCACATTGCTGGTCGGCGGGATTCTCTTTGCCATGGGCACCGGCCCGGTCAAAGGTTTTGCGGTGACCATGTCCCTCGGTATCTTTACCTCGATGTTCACGGCCATCATGGTGACCCGCGCAATGGTCAACCTGATCTATGGCGGGCGTGACTTCAAGAAGTTGTGGATTTAAGGGGCTGCCATGTTACGTACAATCAACTTCATGGGCGTTCGCAACATTGCGTTCGGCGCCACTGTGCTCCTTACCGTTCTGGCGTTGTTCAGCTGGTTCCATAAGGGCCTGAACTACGGGCTGGACTTCACCGGCGGTACGCTCATTGAGCTGACCTACGAGAAGCCGGCCGACGTTACCGTGGTGCGCAACGAGCTGGTCAAGGCCGGCTATCACGAAGCCATCGTGCAGAACTTCGGGGCGACCACCGATCTGCTGGTGCGTATGCCGGGCGAAGACCCGCAACTGGGTCACCAGGTCGCCGAAGCCTTGCAGAAGGTCGGCGGCGACAACCCGGCATCGGTTAAGCGCGTCGAATTCGTCGGCCCACAAGTCGGTGAAGAACTGCGCGACCAGGGCGGCCTCGGCATGCTGATGGCGCTGGCGGGTATCATGATTTACCTGGCGTTCCGCTTTCAGTGGAAGTTCGGTGTCGGCGCCATTGTTTCGCTGATCCACGACGTGATCGTGACCGTTGGCATCCTGGCTTACTTCCAGATCACCTTCGACCTGACCGTTTTGGCGGCCGTGCTGGCGATCATTGGTTACTCGCTCAACGACACCATCGTGGTATTCGACCGGGTTCGTGAGAACTTCCGCGTACTGCGCAAAGCGACGCTGATTGAGAACATCAATATCTCCACCACGCAGACCCTGCTGCGGACCATGGCGACGTCAATCTCCACCTTACTGGCGATTGCGGCACTGATGATCTTTGGCGGCGACAACCTGTGGGGCTTCTCCCTGGCGCTGTTCATCGGCGTGCTGGCGGGTACCTACTCGTCGATCTACATTGCCAACGTGGTGCTGATCTGGCTGAACCTCAACAGCGAAGACTTGATCCCTCCTGCCGCTACCGGCAAGGAGGTTGACGACCGCCCTTGATGGGGTGTCGTTGACTTGCTGTTACAAAGAAGGCACGAGTATTGAACTCGTGCCTTTTTTTTTGCTCCAAGGCTGGGTATAGCGCGGATCGTTCGGTCCGTTTGTGATGGTCAGGAGGTTCAACGTGAACAAGTCGTTACTGGTTGGTGCGGTATTGGGTGCTGTCGGTGTGACTGCCGGGGGTGCTGTCGCCACCTACAGCCTGGTAAAAAGCGGCCCTGAGTATGCGCAAGTGCTGGCGGTGCAGCCGGTGAAAACCCAGATCAAAACCCCGCGAGAGGTCTGCAAGGACGTCGCGGTAACCCGGCAGAAGCCGGTGCAGGATCAGCATCAGATCGTTGGTACCGTGGTCGGTGCGCTGGCCGGTGGCCTGCTGGGCAACCAGGTCGGTGGCGGCAATGGTAAGAAGCTGGCAACCGTAGCCGGTGCGGTCGGCGGTGGTTATGCCGGTAACAAAGTTCAGGAAGGCATGCAGAACCGCGATACCTACACCACTACCCAGACTCGCTGTAACACCGTCAACGATATCAGCGACAAGGTTGTCGGCTATGACGTGCGTTACACCTTGGATGGCAAGGAAGGCTCGGTGCGTATGGATCGTGATCCAGGCGGCCAGATTCCAGTCGACAAGGAAGGGCGCTTGGTGCTGGGCCAGAACCAGCAGTAATCCCAAGCCTGGTACAGATGCAAAAAATTGTGTGAGTTCAAAAATGTGGGAGGGGGCTTGCCGCCGATAGTGGTGGGTCAGTCAGCTTATTAGGTGCTGACCCACTGCAATCGGGGGGCAAGCCCTCTCCCACAATTGATTTGTGTTGTTGCTGGAGTTGCGGCAAACCTCAAATCCCAGGCATAAAAAAAGCACCCCTAAGGGTGCTTTTTTGTGCCTGCTCGCTTAGCGCTTCAGCGAAGCCGGCAGGTGCGGCTGGATCGCCGTCAGCACTGCCTTGAAGCATTTGGTGTTGCCGGCAACCACGTGGCCTTTCTCCAGGAAGTCATGACCACCGGTGAAGTCGCTCACCAGGCCGCCAGCTTCTTGAATGAGTAGTGCGCCTGCCGCCATGTCCCACTCGGACAGGCCCGACTCCCAGAATGCATCAAAACGACCAGCAGCCACATAAGCCAAGTCCAGGCTCGCTGCGCCAGCGCGACGGATACCAGCGGTCTGGCCAACCAGGGCGCGGAACATACCCAGGTAGTTTTCCAGGTTGTCCATCTGGTCGTCACGGAACGGGAAGCCGGTACCCAGCAGGGCGCCGTCGAGGCTGGTGCGACCGCTGACGCGCAGGCGACGACCGTTCAGTTGGGCGCCACGGCCACGGCTGGCGGTGAATTCTTCCTGGCGGACCGGGTCCAGCACAACAGCGTGTTCCAGGCGGCCACGGTATTTGCACGCGATGCTCACGGCAAAGTGCGGGATGCCGCGCAGGAAGTTCGTGGTGCCATCCAGTGGGTCGATGATCCACAGGTAGTCTTCGCCTTCGCCGCTACCTTTGTGCAGGCCGGTTTCTTCGCCGAGAATGCCGTGGGTAGGGTAGGCCTTGCGCAGGGCGTCGATGATTTTCTGTTCGGCGGCGCGATCCACCTCGGATACATAATCCTTGGCGTCTTTTTCGTCGACCTTGATGGTATCCAGGCGCTCGATGGAGCGGAAGATCAATTCACTGGCGCTGCGGGCGGCGCGCAGCGCGATATTCAGCATGGGCTGCATGGATAGGTCACCTAAGGTTGTTAAAGAAAGCCGAGCAGTTTAGCAGAAACTTTCTTCAGGTGAAGGACGACGTTAGCTTTCATGGCATAACCTTAGGCTGTTCTGTAAGATTTGCTCCCCTTTCCCGTGTCCGAGAGCGCCTCCCTTGCTGCAAAACATTCGTGTCGTCTTGGTCAATACCAGTCATCCCGGCAACATCGGTGGGGTGGCGCGAGCCATGAAAAACATGGGTCTGACGCGCCTGGTGCTGGTCGAGCCGCGCCTGTTTCCGCACCACGAAGCCGATGCTCGCGCGTCCGGCGCCAATGACCTCCTGGAAAAAGCTCAGGTCGTCGCCACTCTGGAAGACGCGCTGGTCGGCTGCAACCTGGTGCTTGGCACCAGCGCCCGCGACCGTCGCATCCCTTGGCCTCTGCTGGATCCGCGCGAGTGCGGCACCAAAGTGGTGGAAGAGGCCGCCGGCGGCGCGGAAATCGCCTTGGTATTCGGCCGTGAAGACTCCGGCCTGACCAATGAAGAGCTGCAGCGATGTCATTACCACGTGCACATTCCATCAGACCCTGAGTTCAGCTCGCTGAATCTCGGGGCAGCGGTGCAGGTGTTGACTTACGAAGTGCGCATGGCTTGGCTGGCCGCCGAAGGTCAGCCGAGTAAAGTGGAAAAGGATGAAGTTGCATCGACCAAAAGTGGCGAGTTGGCCACCATGGACGAGTTGGAGCGATTCTATGAGCACTTGGAGCAAACCCTCGTGGCCATCGAATTCCTCGATCCGGACAAGCCCCGGCACTTGATGGCGCGCCTGCGTCGCCTGTACGGGCGTAGCTCGGTGAGCCGAGCGGAAATGAATATATTGCGTGGCATCCTCACGGAAACCCAGAAAGCGGCCCGTGGCGAGCTTCTTAAGCGGAAGGATTAAAAATGTTCGAGCGTTTGCGAGAAGATATCCAGAGTGTTTTCCACCGTGACCCGGCGGCGCGCAACGCCTTTGAAGTGCTGACCTGCTACCCCGGCATGCACGCGATCTGGATTCACCGCCTGTCCGGCGCCTTGTGGGGCATGGGTTGGAAATGGCTGGCGCGGTTGGTGTCGAACTTTGGCCGCTGGTTGACCGGGATCGAGATTCATCCCGGCGCCAAAGTCGGGCGTCGCTTCTTCATCGACCATGGCATGGGGATCGTCATCGGCGAAACCGCTGAGATTGGCGATGACGTGACGCTGTACCAGGGCGTGACCCTCGGTGGCACCAGTTGGAACAAGGGCAAGCGCCACCCGACGCTGGGCGATGGCGTAGTGGTAGGGGCGGGCGCGAAGGTGCTCGGCCCGTTCACCGTCGGTGCCGGGGCCAAGGTGGGTTCCAATGCCGTGGTGACCAAGGCCGTGCCGCCTGGCGCTACCGTTGTCGGTATCCCTGGCCGAATCATCGTCAAGCCGGAAGCCGGTGATGAGCAAGAAGCCAAGCGCAAGGCCATGGCCGAGAAGATCGGTTTCGATGCCTATGGTGTCAGCGAAGACATGCCTGACCCGGTCGCGCGCGCCATTGGCCAGTTGCTCGACCACCTGCAAGCGGTGGACGGCAAGCTGGAGGGTATGTGCGGTGCGTTGAAAGACCTTGGCAGCCCTTACTGCGCCAAAGATCTGCCCGAATTGCGCGAAGAGGATTTTGCCGAGATCAAGGACGAAGCCGCCACCACCAAGGCCAGCTAAGGTCTAAAGACCGCTGCAAAACCCATGTGGGAGCGGGCTTGCTCGCGAATACGGAGTGTCAGTCACCAGGGATATCGACTGATTCACCGCTTTCGCGAGCAAGCCCGCTCCCACATTTGATGTCCTCTGGTCTCGCAATTTCCGTTCGACCTTGTTGCCGCTGTTCGTCCCCACCCCATCCTGCTATGATTCGCGCGCCCTTTTTACGGGTAATCCTGACTAAAGTACTAGGTCTTATAGTTGACTTAAATACTCGGGAATCGCATACTTGCTCCCATTCTGAAACACCTTGGTACTTGTCCATGAGACTGACTACAAAAGGCCGATACGCGGTGACCGCCATGCTTGACCTGGCTTTGCACGCGCAAACTGGGCCTGTGTCCCTGGCCGATATCTCCGAGCGCCAAGGCATTTCCCTGTCCTACCTCGAGCAGCTGTTCGCCAAGTTGCGCCGTAGCAATCTGGTTTCCAGTGTGCGTGGTCCAGGTGGCGGCTATCAACTGTCCCGCGACATGCAGGGCATCCAGGTGGCTCAGGTGATCGACGCGGTCAACGAATCCGTCGATGCGACCAAATGCCAGGGCCAGGGTGATTGCCACGCCGGCGACACCTGCCTGACGCACCACTTGTGGTGCGATCTGAGCCTGCAGATCCATGAGTTTTTGAGTGGTATCAGCTTGGCTGATCTTGTGACTCGCCGTGAGGTGCAAGAAGTAGCCCAGCGTCAGGACCAGCGCCGTTGCAACACCAAGGCGCCGCGTCTGGACAAGATTGAAGCGTCCGCCGTCGAGTGACAGCCGAAGAGCTAACGGCACGCCAGCCAGCCTGATTAGGAGAAAGTCCATGAAATTGCCGATTTACCTTGATTACTCAGCGACCACCCCGGTTGATCCGCGTGTCGCGCAAAAGATGAGCGAATGCCTGCTGGTTGACGGAAACTTCGGCAACCCTGCCTCCCGTTCCCACGTATTCGGCTGGAAAGCCGAGGAAGCGGTCGAGAACGCCCGTCGCCAGGTCGCCGACCTGGTTGGCGCAGACCCGCGTGAAATCGTCTGGACCTCCGGTGCCACCGAGTCCGACAACTTGGCAATCAAGGGCGCGGCGCATTTCTACGCGACCAAAGGCAAGCACCTGATCACCACCAAGATTGAGCACAAGGCTGTCCTCGACACCATGCGCCAACTGGAGCGTGAAGGTTTCGAGGTGACCTACCTCGAGCCAACCACCGACGGTATCGTCACCCCGGCCATGATCGAAGCCGCGCTGCGTGAAGACACCATCCTGGTTTCCGTGATCCACGTGAACAACGAAATCGGCACCATCAACGACATCGCGGCCATCGGCGAGCTGACCCGTTCCAAGGGCATCCTGCTGCACGTCGACGCTGCTCAGTCCACCGGCAAGGTCGATATCGACCTGTCGAAACTGAAAGTCGACCTGATGTCGTTTTCTGCCCACAAGACCTACGGTCCTAAAGGCATCGGCGCGCTGTACGTGAGCCGCAAGCCTCGCGTGCGCATTGAAGCGACCATGCACGGCGGCGGTCACGAGCGCGGCATGCGTTCGGGCACCCTGGCGACCCACCAGATCGTCGGCATGGGCGAAGCCTTCCGCGTAGCCAAGGAAGACATGGCTGCCGAAAACGTGCGCATCAAGGCACTCAGCGATCGCTTCTATAAGCAGGTCGAGAACCTTGAAGAGCTGTACATCAACGGCAGCATGACCGCCCGTGTACCGCACAACCTGAATTTGAGCTTCAACTATGTCGAAGGCGAGTCGCTGATCATGGCGCTCAAGGACCTGGCGGTTTCGTCCGGCTCGGCCTGCACCTCGGCCTCGCTTGAGCCTTCGTATGTTTTGCGCGCCCTGGGCCGCAACGACGAACTGGCACACAGCTCGATCCGCTTTACGTTCGGCCGCTTCACCACCGAAGAGCAAATCGACTACGCCGCGCAAAAAGTTTGCGAAGCTGTCAACAAGCTGCGCGTTCTGTCGCCGCTGTGGGACATGTACAAAGACGGTGTCGATATTTCCAAGATCGAGTGGGCGGCACACTAACTATAGAAGCCGCCACCCCAGCTCTGTAGCAACGTGGCGGAAAACGCAGGCGTTTCTACAGGGTTCCAGAGCGGCCCTGATGAGTGAGGATTCAGTACCATGGCTTACAGCGAAAAGGTCATCGACCACTACGAAAACCCGCGCAACGTCGGCAAGATGAACGCGGAAGACCCTGATGTCGGCACCGGCATGGTCGGCGCTCCGGCGTGCGGCGATGTGATGCGCCTGCAGATCAAGGTCAACGACGCTGGCGTTATCGAAGACGCCAAGTTCAAGACCTACGGCTGCGGTTCGGCCATCGCCTCCAGCTCCCTGGCGACAGAATGGATGAAAGGCAAGACCCTGGATGAGGCTGTCACTATCAGCAACACCCAGCTGGCCGAAGAACTGGCCCTGCCGCCAGTGAAAATCCACTGCTCGGTACTCGCTGAAGACGCCATCAAGGCGGCCGTTCGCGACTACAAGCAGAAGAAAGGCTTGATCTAAGCATTTGGCGACAGGTAAGGAGTCAACGATGGCTATCAGCATGACAGAAGCGGCTGCGCAGCACATTCGCCGCTCCCTGAATGGGCGCGGTAAAGGTGAGGGGATTCGTCTGGGTGTTCGCACCACGGGCTGTTCCGGCCTTGCCTACGTGCTGGAGTTTGTCGACGAGGTGGTTGCGGAAGACCAGGTGTTCGAAAGTCACGGCGAGAAAGTGATCATCGACCCTAAAAGCCTGACCTACCTGGACGGCACCGAACTCGATTTCGTCAAGGAAGGGTTGAACGAAGGCTTCAAGTTCAACAACCCCAACGTACGCGGTGAATGTGGCTGCGGCGAAAGCTTCAACATCTGAGGCTATTCGTGGGCACTCCTTGTCATTTCGCTTTATTCGAGCTGCAGCCGAGCTTTCGGCTGGACCTCGAGCAGCTTGCCACGCGCTACCGAGAACTGGCGCGTGGAGTGCATCCGGACCGCTTCGCTGACGCTTCCGAGCGTGAGCAACGCCTGGCGCTGGAGCAATCGGCCAGCCTCAACGAAGCCTATCAGACGCTGAAAAACCCACCCAAGCGTGCGCGTTACCTGCTCGCGATGAACGGTGGCGAGTTGCCGCTTGAAGTCACGGTGCACGACCCCGACTTCCTGATGCAGCAGATGCAGTGGCGCGAAGAACTCGAAGACTTGCAGGACGAAGCCGATGTGGCGGGTGTCGCAGTCTTCAAACGTCGTCTGAAAGCGGCCCAGGATGAGCTCAACGAAAGCTTCGCAGCTTGTTGGAATGATGCAGCGCAACGCGAACAGGCCGAACGCCTGATGCGGCGCATGCAGTTCCTCGACAAGCTCTCCTACGAAGTGCGCCAGCTAGAAGAGCGCCTCGACGATTAACCCAGTGCTGCCCGTGATGCACGCCTGATAGACAGATAAGACCTGATTACCATGGCCCTACTGCAAATCGCCGAACCCGGCCAAAGCCCCCAACCGCACCAGCGTCGCCTGGCGGTCGGTATTGACCTGGGCACTACCAATTCTCTGGTTGCTGCCTTGCGCAGCGGCCTGTCCGAACCGCTGCCCGACGCCGATGGCCAGGTGATCCTGCCGTCTGCCGTGCGTTACCACGCTGATCGCACCGAAGTCGGTGAGTCGGCCAGATTGGCAGCGTCTACCGATCCTTTGAACACTGTGCTGTCGGTCAAGCGCTTGATGGGTCGTGGGCTGTCCGACGTCAAGCAACTGGGCGACCAACTGCCGTACCGCTTTATCGGCGGCGAATCCCATATGCCGTTTATCGATACCGTCCAGGGCCCGAAAAGCCCGGTGGAAGTGTCGGCCGATATTCTCAAGGTGCTGCGCCAGCGCGCAGAAACCACCTTGGGCGGCGAACTGGTAGGGGCTGTGATCACCGTGCCGGCGTATTTCGATGACGCCCAGCGCCAGGCGACCAAGGACGCGGCGAAACTCGCCGGCCTGAACGTGTTGCGCCTGCTCAACGAGCCGACCGCAGCCGCTGTGGCTTACGGTTTGGACCAGCATGCCGAAGGCCTGGTCGCGATTTACGATCTGGGCGGCGGTACCTTTGATATTTCGATCCTGCGCCTGACCGGCGGTGTTTTTGAAGTGCTGGCCACCGGTGGTGACACCGCCTTGGGTGGCGATGACTTCGATCACGCCATCGCGGGCTGGATCATCAGCAGTGCCGGCTTGTCTGCCGACCTCGACCCGGGCGAACAGCGCAACCTGTTGCAAACTGCCTGTGCCGCCAAGGAAGCGCTGACGGAGGCTGTATCCGTTGAAGTGTCCTACGGCACTTGGTCGGCCCAGCTGACGCGCGAAGCCTTCGATTCGTTGATCGAGCCGATGGTCGCTCGTAGCCTCAAGGCCTGCCGCCGCGCTGTGCGTGATTCCGGTGTCGAGCTGGAAGATGTCGGTGCCGTGGTCATGGTTGGCGGTTCTACCCGCGTGCCACGTGTTCGCGACGCTGTCGCCGAGGCCTTTGGTCGCCAACCGCTGACCGAAATCGATCCGGATCAAGTGGTCGCCATTGGCGCTGCAATCCAGGCCGATACCCTGGCCGGCAACAAACGTGATGGTGGCGAACTGCTTCTGCTTGACGTGATTCCACTGTCCCTGGGGCTGGAAACCATGGGCGGCCTGATGGAGAAGGTGATCCCACGCAACACCACCATCCCCGTCGCCCGCGCCCAAGACTTCACTACTTACAAAGATGGCCAGACGGCCATGATGATTCATGTGCTGCAAGGCGAACGCGAGCTGATCAGCGATTGCCGCTCCCTGGCGCGCTTTGAGTTGCGCGGCATTCCGGCGATGGTGGCCGGTGCCGCGAAGATCCGCGTGACCTACCAGGTCGACGCCGATGGCCTGCTCAGTGTCGCTGCGCGCGAATTGGCTTCGGGCGTTGAAGCCAGCATCCAGGTCAAGCCGTCCTACGGCCTCACCGACGGCGAAATCGCCAAGATGCTCAAGGATTCGTTCCAATACGCCGGTGACGACAAGGTCGCCCGCGTACTGCGTGAGCAGCAAGTCGATGCCCAGCGCCTGCTCGAAGCCGTGCAGGGTGCCCTGGATGCGGACGGCGAGCGCCTGCTGGACGCCGAAGAGCGCATGGTTATCGACCTGCAGATGCAGGAGCTGGCCGAACTGATGAAAGGCACCGATGGCTACGCCATCGAGCAACAGACCAAGCGTCTGTCGCAAGTGACCGATGCCTTTGCCGCCCGCCGTATGGACCAGTCGGTAAAAGCCGCCCTGGCGGGGCGCAACCTGAATGAACTCGAGGAATAATTAATGCCGCAGGTCATTTTTCTGCCACACGCCGAGCATTGCCCGGACGGTATGGTCGTGGAGGCTGAGACCGGCAAGTCCATCCTCGAAGTTGCCCATGACAACCACATCGAAATCGAAAGCGCCTGCGGCGGTGTGTGCGCCTGCACCACTTGTCATTGCGTCATTCGCGAGGGCTTCAACAGCCTTGAAGAGGCTGATGAGCTGGAAGAGGACTTTCTTGATCGTGCGTGGGGCCTGGAAGCGACTTCGCGTCTAAGCTGTCAGGCAAAGGTCGGGACGGAAGACATCACCGTCGAAATTCCGAAGTATTCCCTCAACCATGCAGCCGAAGCGCCGCATTGATTCAAGGAAATGTCATGAGCCTGAAATGGGTTGATGTACAAGAAATCGCTATACAACTTGCTGAAGCTCATCCTGAGGTCAATCCTCTTACGGTCAACTTCGTCAAGCTGCGCAATCTGGTAATGGCGCTGCCGGACTTCGACGACATCCCTGACCGGGGTGGCGAAAAGGTCCTGGAGGCGATTCAAGGCCTGTGGATCGAAGAAGCAGACTGAGCCGCCTTTTTACGCAGTTAGGCAATACCCAATAACCCGCGTATAATTCGCGGGTTTAATTTTTCGTAAATTACCGTTTCTGGAGTTACACCATGGCTGTTCAACGTACTTTCTCCATCATCAAGCCTGACGCTGTTGCAAAAAACGTCATCGGCGAGATCACCACTCGTTTCGAAAAAGCCGGCCTGAAGGTTGTAGCTTCGAAACTCAAGCAACTGTCCAAAGCTGAAGCTGAAGGCTTCTACGCTGAGCACAGCGCTCGTGGCTTCTTCGGCGACCTGGTTGCCTTCATGATCTCCGGTCCTGTTGTTGTTCAGGTTCTGGAAGGCGAAAACGCTATCGCTCTGAACCGCGAGCTGATGGGCGCTACCAACCCTAAAGAAGCTGCTGCCGGCACCATCCGCGCTGACTTCGCTGAATCCATCGACGCCAACGCTGTACACGGTTCGGACTCCGAAGCCGCTGCTGCCCGCGAAATCTCGTACTTTTTCGCTGCTACTGAAGTAACCGCTCGCTAAGCATTGGCTTAAAGAGTGAGGGTGAATCCATGACGACATCGACTGTTAAAACCAACCTGCTGGGTCTGACTCAGCCGGAAATGGAGAAATTCTTCGACTCAATCGGGGAGAAGCGCTTCCGTGCCGGTCAGGTAATGAAATGGATTCACCACTTTGGCGTCGACGATTTCGACGCCATGACGAACGTCAGCAAGGCCCTGCGCGACAAGCTCAAAGCCATCGCTGAGGTCCGTGGTCCCGAGGTTGTCAGCGAGGACATCTCCACCGACGGCACCCGTAAATGGGTGGTGCGTGTGGCGTCCGGCAGTTGCGTCGAGACCGTGTACATTCCCCAGGGCAAACGTGGCACTTTGTGCGTTTCGTCCCAGGCAGGCTGTGCCCTGGACTGCAGTTTCTGCTCCACCGGCAAGCAAGGCTTCAATAGCAACCTCACCGCCGCCGAAGTCATCGGCCAGGTGTGGATTGCCAACAAATCCTTTGGCAGCGTCCCGGCGACCGTCGACCGTGCCATCACCAACGTGGTGATGATGGGCATGGGTGAGCCGCTGCTGAACTTCGACAACGTGATCGCGGCCATGCACCTGATGATGGACGACCTGGGCTACGGCATCTCCAAGCGCCGTGTGACCCTGTCGACCTCCGGCGTGGTGCCGATGATCGATGAGTTGGCCAAGCACATCGACGTCTCCCTGGCGTTGTCGCTGCACGCACCGAATGACGCATTGCGTAACCAATTGGTGCCAATCAACAAGAAGTATCCGCTTAAGATGCTGCTCGAATCTTGCCAGCGCTACATGGCAACTTTGGGCGAGAAGCGCGTGTTGACTATTGAGTACACCATGCTCAAGGACATCAACGACAAGGTTGAACACGCGGTCGAGATGATCGAACTGCTCAAGAACACCCCGTGCAAGATCAACCTGATTCCGTTTAACCCGTTTCCCCATTCTGGCTACGAGCGGCCGAGCAACAACGCCATCCGCCGTTTCCAGGATCAACTGCACCAGGCCGGTTACAACGTCACCGTGCGCACCACCCGTGGTGAAGACATCGACGCCGCCTGTGGCCAATTGGTAGGGCAGGTGATGGACCGCACCCGCCGCAGCGAACGTTATATCGCCGGACGCGAACTGAACGCCGCCGACGATTTGCCGCTGATTGCTGTGAATCGAATCTGAGAGAGGATCTCTATGCCCTTGCGCCTTGCGCTGCTTTTGCTGGTTACCGGTCTCGCGGCCGGTTGTGTTTCATCGGGTTATGACAGCCCTATGCACACGGGTAAAGGCCGTGATGAGGCGCGAGTTGCCTATGTGCAATTGGGCTTGGGTTACCTGCAGCAAGGCATGAGCGAGCAGGCCAAGGTGCCGTTGAAGAAGGCCCTTGAGCTGGACAGCGACGATGCTGACGCCAATGGCGCGCTGGCACTGGTGTTCCAGGCCCAGGCCGAGCCTGAACTGGCTGAGCAGTATTTCCTCAAGGCACTCGCCTCAAAACCTGCAGGCCCGCGGCTGCTGAACAATTACGGCAGCTTTCTGTTTGCGCAGAAACGTTATGACCAGGCCGCTCGTTATTTTCAGCAAGCCAGCGCCGATACCCTTTATCCTGAGCGTTCGCGGGTGTTCGAGAACCTCGGGGTGACCTCCATGCGTCTCGGTCAACGCGACAGCGCCCGCCAACAACTGGAAAAAGCCCTGCATTTGAACGGTCGCCAGCCTCGGGCATTGCTCGAAATGGCTGAGTTGTCCTACGAAGACAGGCATTATGTGCCGGCACGTGACTATTACGAGCGTTTTAGCCTGCTCAGCGGGCAAAATGCACGTAGTCTATTGCTCGGTGTGCGCCTGGCGACGGTTCATGAAGAACGCGACACAGCCGCACGTTTTGGCCAGCAACTCGAACGACTCTATCCCGGTACGCCGGAATATCAGCAATACCTGTCGGAGCAATGATGAAAGCGGCGCACCCGGAAGTTGTAGCAGCTAATCGCGTAAACCCAGGCGACACCTTGCGTCAGGCCCGCGAAAGCAATGGTTGGTCGCTGGCGGAAGTGGCCCTCAAGCTCAATTTGACCACCACGTCCCTTGGCAACCTGGAAGCCGGCGCGTTCGATAAGCTGCCTGGGCATACCTTTGCCCGTGGCTATATCCGTGCCTATGCCAAATTGCTGGGTATTGACCAGGCCATATTGGTCCAGCAATTCGATCAATTCACCGGTACCGACTCCCAAGGCAGCAATGTGCATGGCTTGGGTCGAATCGAAGAGCCAGTGCGGGTTTCCCACACTATTTTGCGAATTGTCAGCCTGTTGTTGCTGGTTGCTGTCATTGGCGGCGGTTTCGTCTGGTGGCAAGACCAGGCCTCCCAGCGCACCAAGGACATGACCAGCAACGCCATGGAGCACGTCGAAGTCGAAAGCGCCGACGGCACCACTCAGATTCATCCGCTGGACGAGCCGGAAGACCAGGCCGTTGTCGAAGGCCAGGCCGCGCCTGAAGCGCCAACTGCCACTGAGCAGCCAGCACCGGAAACCGCGCCTGACGCGACCGCTGCCCTACCGACTCCCGCGACACCGGCTGCACCGGCTCACACGCCGACCGCCCCTGTTGCCCAGGCCCATACCCCGGCCGCTCCTGCGCAGGCGCCAGCGACTCCAGCTCCAGCCGCTACGATTTCGCCGCCCACCACCCCAGCGTTGATCGCCGGTGATGGCCGCGTACAGATCACCTTTGTCGCTGACTGCTGGACGCAACTCACCGATGGTAATGGCAAAGTGCTGTTCAGCGGTCTGAAGCGTAAGGGAGATACGCTTGATCAGGGCGGCAAGTCTCCTTTGACGCTGCGTCTGGGCTTTGCCCGCGGCGCGCAAGTGGCCTATAACGGCCAGCCTGTAGACGTGGCGCCGTTCACCAGTGGCGAGACAGCTCGCCTGAAGTTGGGACAATAGTCATGCACGGCGAATCTCCAATCAAACGTCGCGTATCGCGCAAGATCTGGGTCGGCTCGGTGCCGGTGGGTGGCGATGCCCCCATCGCGGTACAAAGCATGACCAACAGCGACACCAATGACGTGGCCGCCACCGTTGCCCAGATTAACCGCCTGGAAGCCGCTGGCGTGGACATTGTGCGGGTGTCCGTGCCGGACATGGACGCTGCCGAAGCTTTCGGTCGCATCAAGCAACTGGTCAAGGTGCCGTTGGTTGCCGACATTCACTTCGACTACAAGATCGCATTGCGCGTAGCCGAGTTGGGTGTGGATTGCCTGCGTATCAACCCGGGCAACATCGGTCGTGAAGACCGTGTTCGCGCTGTGGTTGATGCTGCTCGTGACCGTGGCATTCCGATCCGCATCGGCGTCAACGCCGGTTCCCTGGAAAAAGACCTGCAAAAGAAATACGGCGAGCCCACCCCGGCAGCGCTGGTTGAATCGGCACTGCGCCACGTCGAACACCTTGAACGCCTGAATTTCCAGGACTTCAAGGTCAGCGTAAAGGCCTCCGACGTGTTCATGGCGGTCGAAGCCTACCGCTTGCTGGCTAAGGAAATCGTACAGCCACTGCACTTGGGTATCACTGAAGCGGGCGGTTTACGTTCAGGCACAGTGAAATCTGCGGTGGGTCTCGGTATGCTGCTCGCCGAAGGGATTGGCGATACTATCCGCATCTCCCTGGCGGCAGACCCCGTAGAGGAAGTGAAAGTCGGTTACGACATTCTCAAATCCCTGCGTTTGCGTTCCCGTGGCATCAATTTCATTGCCTGCCCGAGCTGCTCGCGGCAGAACTTCGACGTGGTGAAAACCATGAACGATCTGGAATTGCGCCTCGAAGACCTGCTGGTGCCGCTGGATGTTGCAGTGATCGGTTGCGTGGTGAACGGGCCAGGCGAAGCCAAGGAAGCCCATGTGGGCCTGACTGGCGGTACCCCGAACCTGATCTACATCGACGGCAAGCCGGCGCAGAAGTTAACGAATGACAATCTGGTGGATGAGCTCGAAAGGCTGATCCGCCAGAAAGCGGCCGAAAAGGTTGCAGCTGACGCAGCGCTGATAGCGCGCGGCTGATTGAACGAATTTAAGGATTTGATGTGAGCAAGTCTCTGCAAGCCATTCGTGGCATGAACGACATCCTGCCGGAGCAGACGCCGCTGTGGCGCTACTTCGAAAGCACTGTCGCGCGCCTGCTGGATAACTACGGTTACAAGCAGATCCGCATGCCGATCGTCGAGTTCACCGAGCTGTTCAAGCGCTCCATCGGTGAAGTGACTGACATCGTCGAAAAAGAGATGTACACCTTCGAAGACCGCAACGGTGACTCCCTGACCTTGCGTCCGGAAGGTACTGCCGCGT
This sequence comes from Pseudomonas tritici, assembly GCF_014268275.3. Lineage (NCBI taxonomy): Bacteria > Pseudomonadati > Pseudomonadota > Gammaproteobacteria > Pseudomonadales > Pseudomonadaceae > Pseudomonas > Pseudomonas tritici. The sequence continues at coordinate 5,301,703 of NZ_CP077084.1, read as the reverse complement.
GCGTGCGCGCCGTGCTTGAGCATGGTCTCACCGGTGCTGGCCAGCCGCAGAAGTTGTGGTACATCGGCCCGATGTTCCGCCACGAGCGTCCGCAAAAAGGCCGTTATCGCCAGTTCCACCAGATCGGCCTGGAAGTGTTCAACATCGATGGCCCAGACATTGATGCCGAGCTGATCGTATTGACCTGGCGCCTGTGGGGCCTGCTGGGCATCCGCGACGCGGTCAAGCTTGAGCTCAACAGCCTGGGCACCAGCGAATCCCGCGGCCGCTACAAGGTGGCCCTGGTCGAGTACCTGTCAGCCCACCTGGACAAGTTGGACGAAGACAGCCAGCGCCGTCTGAAGACCAACCCGCTGCGCGTACTGGACACCAAGAACGCCGATACCCAGGCCGTATTGATCAATGCGCCGAAAATGGCCGATTACCTGGACGACGAATCCCGTATCCACTTCGAGGGCCTCAAGGCTCGCCTGGATGCGGCCGGTATTCCGTTCGTGATCAACACCAAGCTGGTGCGCGGCCTCGACTACTACAGCAAGACTGTCTTCGAGTGGGTCACCGACAAGCTCGGCGCCCAGGGCACCGTGTGTGCCGGTGGCCGCTACGACGGCCTGGTCGAGCAGATGGGCGGCAAGCCGACCACGGGTGTGGGCTTCGCCATGGGCATCGAGCGGCTGATCCTGCTGCTGGAAACCCTGGAGCAAGTCCCTGAAGAAATTTCCCGTCAGGTGGACGTGTACCTCTGCGCCTTTGGCGAGGCTGCCGAACTGGCGGCCCTGGCCCTGAGCGAAAAAGTGCGCGACCAACTGCCGAACCTGCGCCTGCAGGTCAATGCCGGCGCTGGTAGCTTCAAGAGCCAGTTCAAAAAGGCCGACAAGAGCGGTGCGCTGTATGCACTGATCCTCGGCGATGACGAATTGGCCCAGCAAGTGATAGGTTTTAAACCCCTGCGTGGCCAGGGCGAGCAACAGAACATTGCCTTTGATGCGCTCGCTGCGCACTTGGCCACCTGCGTCGTGCAGGGTTGAAGCTGTCGAACAGCCGAATTTAGCGATTAAGGAGTATTGGGGTGTCGAGTTCTGATGATGATCAACTGGCCGAGTTCAAGGACTGGTGGCAGCGTAATGGCAAGCCCCTGGTTACTGGCGGTCTGCTGGCTTTAGTAGTGGTGTTCGGCTGGCAAGCCTGGACCAAATATCAGGCCAACCAGTCCCAAGGCGCCTCGATCCTCTATCAGCAATTGCTGGAAACCACGCTGACGCCAGATGGCAAGCCGGACCCCGCGCAGGTCGCTGACCTGGCCGGCAAGCTGAAGAACGAATTCGGCGGTAGCACCTACGCCCAATACGGCAGCCTGTTCGTCGCGAAAGTTGCGGTCGACACCGGCAAGCTGGACGACGCCGCCGCAGAACTGAAGGCTGTCGCCGACAAGCCGACCAACCCGACCCTGGGTGAAATCGCACGTCAGCGCCTGGCTCAGGTACTCGCGGCACAGAATAAGGCTGACGAAGCACTCAAACTGCTCGACGGCGATGCTGACAAGGCATTTGTAGCCACTCGCGAAGAGCTCAAGGGCGACCTGTTGGTCCAATTGGGTCGTACCGACGAAGCCAATGCTGCGTACAAAAAAGCCAAGGCGGCGCTGTCTGATGAAGCGGCGGTCGGTGGCTTACAAATCAAGCTGGACGACTTGGCCAAAGGGGATGCGTGACGTGATCCGTTGGAAACATGCAGCATTGCTGGCTCTGGCCGTTCTGGCCGCGGGTTGCAGCAGCAACAGTAAAAAAGAACTGCCTCCTGCCGAGCTGACCAGCTTCAAGGAAGAAGTGGTCCTGCAAAAGCAGTGGAGCCGCTCCATTGGTGACGGTCAGGGCGACACCTACAACATGTTGGTACCGGCAATCGACGGTGACAACATTGTGGCCGCTGACGTGACTGGCGTTGTGACCTCCATGGACCGCATGAACGGCGACGTGAAGTGGTCCAAGGATCTCGAATTGCCTGTCTCCGGCGCCGTAGGCGTGGGTTATGGCATGGTGATGCTCGGCACGCTCAAGGGCGAAGTCGTGGCGCTGGATTCCAGCACCGGTGAAGAGAAATGGCGCGCTCGCGTGACCAGTGAAGTACTCGCACCGCCTGCTACCAACGGCGATATCGTCGTGGTACAGACGCAGGACGACCGCGTCATCGGCCTCGACGCCAGCACTGGCGAACAGCGTTGGTTGTACGACAGCACCCCTGCGGTACTGACGTTGCGTGGTACCAGTGGTCCGATTGTGACCAACAATCTGGCCGTTGCGGGCCTGTCGACCGGTAAAGTGGTCGCCCTGAACACTCAGAACGGCGTGCCGGCCTGGGAAACCCGTGTGGCCATTCCGCAAGGTCGTTCCGAGCTGGACCGCGTAGTGGACATCGACGGCGGCTTGCTGTTGTCCGGTGAAACCCTCTATGTCGCCACTTACCAGGGCCGCGTTGCCGCACTGGACCTGCAGAGCGGCCGCGTTAACTGGCAGCGTGATGCTTCCAGCTACGCAGGTGTCGCCCAAGGGTTTGGCAGCGTCTACGTAAGCCTTGCGTCCGGCACCGTTGAAAGTGTCGACGAGCGTTCCACCACTGCACTGTGGAGCAACGACTCCCTGGCTCGCCGCCAACTGTCGGCACCGGAAGTGTTCTCCAGCTACGTCGCGGTCGGTGACTTCGAAGGCTACCTGCACCTGCTGAGCCAGGTAGACGGTCGCTTCGTAGGTCGCGAGCGTATCGACAGCGACGGCCTGCGTGCGCGTCCGCTGGTGGTGGGTAACATGCTTTATGTGTATGGCAACAGCGGCAAGCTGGAAGCCCTGACCATCAAGTAAGAACTATGCTTGGGGTAACACCCAGGCGGCCTCGCTTCGGCGAGGCATGCGGCATCTGATGATGCTGCCCCGAGCACCAGCCGCTGCCTTGCAGCGGCTTTTGTATTTTCTGAAATAACGAAGTGGAGAGCCGCATGGTTCCCGTAATCGCCCTGGTGGGCCGACCTAACGTCGGCAAGTCCACCTTGTTCAATCGCCTGACCAGGACTCGCGACGCCATCGTCGGCGACTTGTCCGGTCTGACCCGTGATCGCCAATACGGTGAGGCAAAGTGGCAAGGGCGCTCCTACATTATTGTCGACACCGGTGGTATCTCCGGTGACGAACATGGCATGGACGAAAAGATGGCCGAGCAGTCGCTGCTGGCCATTGAAGAAGCTGATGTCGTGTTGTTCCTGGTGGACGCCCGTGCGGGCTACACCGCTGCTGACCAGATGATTGGCGAGCACCTGCGCAAGCGCAACAAGCGTTCCTATCTGGTCGCTAACAAGATCGACAACATCGATCCTGAGCAGGCCCGTGCCGAATTCAGCCCGATGGGCCTGGGCGACGCGATCCCGGTCGCCGGTGCTCACGGTCGCGGCATCACCCAGATGCTGGAAATTGCCCTTAGCACTTTCCCAAAGGATGACGCTGAGGAAGAAGAGGGTGAAGAAGAGATCGTCGCCGAAGGTGAGGAAGCCAAGCGCATTCCTGGCCCGAGTGAAAAAGACGGTATCAAGATCGCCATCATCGGTCGCCCTAACGTCGGCAAGTCGACCCTGGTCAACCGCATGCTCGGTGAAGACCGGGTAATCGTCTATGACGAGCCCGGCACCACCCGCGACAGCATCTACATCCCGTTCGAACGTAACGAAGAAAAATACACGCTGATCGACACCGCTGGTGTGCGCAAGCGCGGCAAAATCCACGAGGAAGTTGAAAAGTTCTCGGTGGTGAAAACCCTGCAGGCGATCAAAGACGCCAACGTGGTGATCTTCGTGATGGACGCCCGCGAAGGCGTGGTCGACCACGACCTCAACCTGCTGGGCTTTGCCCTTGAGGCTGGTCGGGCACTGGTGATCGCGATCAACAAGTGGGACGGCATGACGCCGAGCGAGCGCGATTTCGTCAAGATCGAGCTGCAGCGTCGCCTGTTCTTCGTCGAGTTCGCCGATATCCACTTTATCTCGGCACTGCACGGCACCGGCGTGGGTAACCTCTACGCGTCCGTACAGAACTCGTTCAAGTCCGCGGTCACCCGCTGGCCGACCAACCGCCTCACCCAGATCCTGGAAGATGCGGTGGGCGAGCATGCACCGCCGATGGTCAACAACCGCCGGATCAAACTGCGTTACGCCCACTTGGGTGGTGCCAACCCGCCGATTATCGTGATCCACGGTAACCAGATCGAGAAGGTGCCGAAGTCCTATGTGCGTTACCTGGAAAACACCTATCGCCGTGTCTTGAAGCTGGTCGGTACGCCGATCCGTATCGAGTTCAAGGGTGGCGAAAACCCGTACGAAGGTAACAAGAACAGCCTCACCGACCGCCAAGTGAACAAAAAGCGCCGGATGATGACGCACCACAAGAAAGCCGACAAAAAGCGCCGCGACAAGCGCTGACATCGACTTATCAAAAAAGGGCTCTTTACGAGCCCTTTTTTGTGCGCGACGGTTTGTGCCTTGACCCGCTTCAATTGGCAGCTTAAAACTTGGGGCTCACCTGCAGGGGCCTCCGATGATCACCAGCAAGCTGCCAAATGTCGGCACCACCATTTTCACCACCATGTCGCAACTCGCTGCCGAAACCGGTGCGCTCAACCTGTCCCAGGGCTTCCCGGACTTCAACGGTCCCCAAGGTTTGCTCGATGCCGTGGGCAAGCACGTTGCCAGCGGACACAACCAATATTCACCGATGACCGGCCTGCCAGCCTTGCGTCAACAAGTGGCGGCCAAGATCGCCCGCAGCTATGGCGCCACGGTGGATGCCGACAGCGAAGTGACCATCACCCCTGGTGCTACCGCTGCGATCTTCTGCGCAATCCAGGCGGTGATTCGCAGTGGTGATGAAGTCATCGTGTTCGACCCATGCTATGACAGCTATGAGCCCTCGGTCGAACTGGCCGGTGGCCGTTGCGTGCATGTGCAACTGAGCCTGCAAGGCTTTGCTCTCGACGTCGAAAAGATCAAGGCTGCGCTGTCGCCGCGCACGCGCATGATCATCCTCAACACTCCGCACAACCCCACTGGCGCCTTGATCAGCCGCGCCGAGTTGGACCAACTGGCGGCGTTGATCCGCGACCGCGATATCTACCTGGTCAGCGACGAGGTCTACGAACACCTGGTATTCGACGGTGTGCCCCATGTCAGCGTGCTGGCCCACGAAGAGCTGTACCAGCGCGCCTTTGTGGTCAGTTCCTTTGGCAAAACCTACCACGTCACCGGCTGGAAAACCGGCTACGTCGTCGCGCCACCGGCCCTTACCGCCGAACTGCGCAAAGTGCACCAATACGTTAACTTCTGCGGCGTGACGCCGTTGCAGTTCGCATTGGCCGATTTTATGGCCGACCACCCAGAGCACGTCGATGAACTGCCGGCCTTCTACCAGGCCAAGCGCGACCTGTTCTGTGACCTGCTGGCACCGTCGCGTTTCAGCTTTACTCGCGTCACCGGCACCTACTTCCAGTTGGTCGATTACTCACAGATCCGCCCGGACCTGGACGACGTCGCCATGTCCCTCTGGATGACCCGCGAACACGGCGTGGCAACCATCCCTGTCTCGGTGTTCTACCAGACCCCACCCCAAGGCCAGCGCCTGGTGCGCCTGTGCTTTGCCAAACGCGAGGAAACGCTGCAACAAGCAGCCGAGAAACTATGCGTGATTTGACTGCGTTACCAAACCTGAACATCGCTCTGGTCCAGACTACCCTGGTGTGGCACGACCGCCAGGCCAATCTCGAGCACTTCGAACGGCTGCTGGAGCAGGCCAAGGGCGCCGACCTGATCGTGCTGCCGGAGATGTTCACCACCGGTTTTTCCATGGAGTCGGCCACTCAGGCCGAACCGGAAAACGGCCCCACCCATCGCTGGCTCCAGGCCCAGGCGGCGAAGTACAACGCGGTGATCACCGGCAGTTTGATCATCCAGGCCGCCGACGGCAGCCATCGCAACCGCCTGCTGTGGGCGCGGCCGGATGGCGAAGTGCTGCATTACGACAAGCGCCACCTGTTCCGCATGGCCGGCGAGCATGATCACTACACCCCCGGCGAGCGGCAGGTGCAATTTGAGTTGAAGGGTTGGCGTATTCGCCCGTTGATTTGCTATGACCTGCGCTTTCCGGTGTGGAGCCGCGATGCCCAGGACACCGACCTGCTGCTGTACACGGCCAACTGGCCGGGCGCGCGGCGCCAGCATTGGAATCGGCTGTTGCCGGCGCGGGCGATTGAAAACCTGTGCTATGTGGCGGCGGTCAATCGGGTGGGGACGGACGGGAAGGGGTTTGCCTACACCGGGGATAGCCAGGTGCTGGACTTCCAGGGTGAGACCTTGCTGAGTGCCGGGGAGGCGGATGGTGTGTTTGAGGTGTGTCTGGAGGCGGCCGAGCTGGCGGCGTATCGTACGCGGTTTCCGGCGAACCTGGATGCCGACAACTTTCTGTTTGTCTGAAAGACCGCCATCGCGGGCGAGCCCGCTCCCACAGTTTGATGTGTGAACCCAGTCAAGTGTGGGAGCCGGGCTTGCCCGCGATGAGGCCTTCACAAACAGCACAAAATCCAAGTCCAACAAAAAGGCCCCTGAGTTCTCACCCAGGGGCCTTTCGCATTCAGCGGTCAGTTACGCCGCTTTCGCTTCCAACTGGCTCAACGACCGGTTCAGCGCACTGAACAGCGCTTTAAAGCTGGCAGTGGTGATGTTTTCATCAATCCCCACACCATGCACGGGACGCTCACCGTTCACACGCAGCTCAATGTAGGCCGCCGCCTTGGCGTTGGTCCCCGCGCCAATCGCATGTTCGTTGTAGTCCATGATCTCCACGCCAATCGGCAAGCCCGCCACCAGCGCTTCCAGCGCGCCGTTGCCCTTGCCTTTCCAGTGCAGGTTGGTTTCTCCCTGGCCTTTGCCCGAAACTTCCACTTCGACAAAGCTGTTGCCGTTCTCTTCCTGCAGACGATGGCTGACCAGCGCGTACGGGGTGTTGGCTTGCAGGTATTCACGCTGCAGCAACGCGTAGATCTGCGGCGCGGTCATCTCCAGGCCGACGCGGTCGGTCTCGGCCTGTACCACTTGGCTGAACTCGATCTGCATGCGGCGCGGCAAGCTGATGTCGTATTCCTGCTCCAGCAGGTAGGCGATGCCGCCTTTGCCCGACTGGCTGTTTACACGGATCACCGCTTCGTAGCTGCGACCAATGTCCGCTGGGTCGATCGGCAAGTACGGCACTTCCCACAGCGCATCGTCTTTCTGCTGGGAGAAACCTTTGCGGATCGCATCCTGGTGGGAGCCGGAGAACGCGGTGTGCACCAGGTCGCCAACGTACGGGTGACGTGGGTGCACCTGGATCTGGTTGCACTCTTCGACGACTTTGCGCACGCCGTCGATGTCGGAGAAATCCAGCTGCGGGTCGAGGCCCTGGGTGTACATGTTCAAGGCCACGGTGACCAGGTCGACGTTACCGGTACGCTCGCCGTTGCCGAACAGGCAGCCTTCGACACGGTCGGCGCCGGCCATCAGGCCCAGCTCGGTGGCGGCCACGCCGGTGCCACGGTCGTTGTGGGTGTGCAGGCTGATGATCACGCTGTCACGACGGTTGATATGGCGACCGAACCACTCGATCTGGTCGGCATAGATGTTTGGCGTGGCGCATTCCACGGTGGCCGGCAGGTTGAGGATCATCTTGTGCTCAGGCGTCGGGTTCCACACCTCGATCACCGCGTCACACACTTCCTTGGCGAACTCCAGCTCAGTCGCGCTGAAGGTCTCCGGGGAGTATTCGAAGGTCCATTGGGTCTCCGGCTGCTGGGCGGCGTATTTGACGAACAGCTTGGCGGCGTTGACCGCGATGGCCTTGATGCCGTCCTTGTCCTGGTTGAACACGATGCGACGGAACGACGGCGATGTGGCGTTGTACAAGTGAACGATGGCTTTCTTGGCGCCGCGCAGGGATTCGAACGTGCGCGCGATCAAGTCTTCACGGCCCTGGGTCAGCACCTGGATGGTGGTGTCCTCGGGGATGTGGTTGTCTTCGATCAGGGTGCGTACGAAGTCGAAGTCGGTTTGCGACGCAGCCGGGAACGAGGCTTCGATTTCTTTAACGCCTACCGCTACCAGGGTCTTCCAGAAGCGCAGCTTTTTTGCGGCGTCCATTGGCTCGATCAGCGACTGGTTGCCATCACGCAGGTCGGAGCTGCACCAGATCGGCGCTTCGGTGATGGTCTTCGATGGCCAGGTGCGGTCCGGGATATCGATGGTCGGAAACGCGCGGTACTTCGAAGACGGGTCTTTGAGCATGCTCATCGGGAAATCCTTTGTAGTAGGGGCCGAGAAAAGGCGGCCTGCCGTAGAACTGTTTTTAGGGATAAAACGTATAGACGAGGCAGATCGATTCAGCTTGGCAGTCGTGCGCTGACGAGGCACAAACTGCGGTGCTGGCGGAGCTGAATGAGGGTGTGAGAGGTTTTCATAAGCTCAACCCTAACCGCCGGGGTGAAAGATGGCAAGCAGTCGAGAAAAATTGAGAGAAGTTCTGTTATCTGCGTAGGAAACGAGATTTTGTGCTTGGTTATAAGGTGATGGCTGGTTTTAATTGCGCGCCCATTATCGAGCGCGCAATCGGACGGTTCAGGGTTGGAACGCGCCGATAAAGATTGCCGGGTCGACCCGTGCATCGTTCAGGCTGACATTCCAGTGCATGTGCGGTCCGGTCGCACGGCCCGTTGAACCGACCTTGCCGACCACTGCGCCGCGCGTGAGTTGATCGCCCACTTTCACGTCGATCTTCGACATGTGGCAGAACATGCTGATAAAGCCCTGGCCGTGGTCGACGAACACCGTATTGCCGTTGAAGAAGTAGTTACCGGTGAGAATCACCTTGCCGTTCGCCGGGGTCTTGATTGGAGTGCCCGCGGGTACGGCGAAATCCAGGCCGGAATGCGGATTGCGTTCTTCACCGTTGAAGAAACGGCGTACGCCAAACTTGCTCGACAGCGGCCCGTTCACCGGTTTATCCAGCACCAGGTTGCTCGGCAGGTTCGGGCTGAAACTGCGGTAGGCCTTGAGCTGCACCGCCAGTTCGCCTTCGATGCGCTTGAGTTGCGCCGGTTCAGGGTTTACCTGGCTTTTGTTTTTCAGGGTGATGCGCTGTTCCGGGTACTTCTTGTAACCGACGATAAACGGCAGGCTGCGCCCGCCGCTGCTGAGGCGCTCGTTGCCCGGTTTAACGGTCAACGGGATGCCGACAATCGCCAGCCAGTTGTCCGCCTCCTTCACTACCAGTACCGGTTTGCCTTGATAGGTGGCTTTCGGCGCTGCCGCCGAGGGGCCGAGTTCTACGACTGCAACGCCACCCGGCACGGGTTTGTTCAAGGTGCGCGTGATATAGCTGTCGGCCTGGGCATTTACGGCGAGGCACAGCAGCATCAACAGACTAAAGAGACGTGGCATTAATCAATCCAATAACGAAAGGGTGACGGGTGTCAGGTGGTTGTCTTCCACCCGTACTTGCAATTGGCCCTCACCGAGACGCGCGGTGAGGCGCTGGCCGGTGTGGGTCTGCGCGGCGTTGCGAATGGCCTGGCCGCGTTCGTCCAGCAGGATGCTGTAACCACGGCCCAGGGTCGCCAGCGGGCTGACCACCTGCAGCGTCTGCACCTGGCTTTGCAGTTGCAGGCGCCGCGCCTTGAGGCCTTCGCGCATGGCGCGGGGCAGGCGTTCGGCGAGGCTGTCCAGGCGCTGACGCAGCAGGGCCAGTTGGCGGCCGGGGTGTTGGCCGGCAAGACGGGTTTCCAGGCGGATCAAGCGTTCGCGCCGGGTATTGAGGCTGCGCTCGAACGCACGGCGCAGGCGCATGTCCAGGTCATCCAGGCGCTGGGCCTGTTGGCGCAGACGCTCGCCAGGGTGACGCAGACGTCGGGCCATGCCTTCCAGGCGCAGGCGGTCATGGCTCAGGCGATTGCGCATCAGCATCACCAGGCGACGGTGCAGGTTTTCGACTTGGCGTACCAAGTGGCTGGCGTCCGGCGCGAGCAATTCCGCTGCGGCGGATGGGGTAGGGGCGCGGACATCGGCGACGAAATCGCTGATGGACACATCGGTCTCATGGCCAACGGCGCTGACGATGGGCGTAACGCAGGCGTCCACCGCGCGTGCCACGGCCTCTTCGTTAAAGCACCAGAGGTCTTCCAGCGAACCGCCACCACGCGCCAGGATCAGCGCATCAAAGCCCCGTGCGTCGGCGAGTTTCAGCGCACGTACGATCTGCGGGATGGCTTCGCGGCCTTGCACGGCTGTCGGGATCAATGTCAGCTCAACGTTCGGTGCCCTGCGGCGGAACACGCTGATGATGTCGCGGATCACCGCGCCGGTTGGCGAGCTGATAATGCCGATGCGCCGAGGATGCGCCGGCAGCGGCACTTTACGTTCAGCGCTGAACAGACCTTCGGCACTGAGCTTTTCTTTCAGCGCATCGAACGCCAGGCGCAACGCGCCATCACCGGCCGGTTCCACGGTATCGAGGATCAGTTGGTAATCACCCCGGCCTTCGAACAGCGAGACCTTGCCACGCACTTTCACCGCCAGGCCATCCTTCAGCGCCTGGCGAACCCGCGCGGCGTTGTTGCGAAACAGCGCGCAACGCACCTGGGCGCCGCTGTCCTTGAGGGTGAAATACACATGGCCGGAGGCCGGGCGGGCGAGGTTGGAGATCTCGCCTTCGACCCAGATATTGGTGAACACGTCTTCCAGCAACACCCGCGCGCGGCCGTTGAGCTGGCTGACAGTCAGGACTTCGCGGTCCAGGCCCAGTCGGGCAAAAGGATCTTTAATCATGGGCGGCAGTTTATAGGCATTCGCGCAGTGTTTGACAGAATTGCTCCACCAGCGCACTTGGCGCCTGCGCGCAGGCGAGGGCCACGGTGCTGAGGCAGTCCGGGTCGGCCAGGGGCAGAAAGTGCACGTTGACCGGGGCGATGTCCCGCATGGACTTTGGTAACAAGGCAATACCGAAGCCCGCCTGGATCAGCTGCAACTGGGTGGTCTTGCGGGACATCACCCGCGCGGCCTTGGGGAAAAATCCCGCGCGCATGCACAACTCGGCTGACAGATAACTCAGGCCGCCGCGTTGGGGATGGGGGATCGAGATAAACGCTTCGTCCTTCAATTGCTCCAGTTCGATAGGCGCATTGCTGCGCGCCAGCCCATGATTCGGCGGCACCGCCAGCAACAGTTGCTCGCTATATAAAGGCACGACTCGCACGCCTTCGCGCTGGCGCAACACGGGCAGGCGCAAGAGCCCGACGTCCAGGCGTCCGTCGGCGATCTCTTCCAACTGCGCTTCGGAAGACAGTTTAACGATGTCCATCGACACCCCTGGGCAGCGTTCCAGCCATGTGCTGATACCTTGCAGCAATGGGCCGCTCATCGGCACGGTGCTCGAATGGCTCAGGCGCAGCGTGCCCAATTCGCCATTACCCACTTGGGTTGCCATCTCGCTGGCCTTGAGTAATTCGCTCAGCAGGTTGCGGGCTCGAGGATAGAAGGCTTCACCCGCAGCCGTGAGTCGCGGCTGGCGCGCCGTGCGTTCGAATAACGGGGTTTGCAGGTGGGTCTCCAGCTCCTTAATCTGCCGGCTCAGCGCTGACTGCGCCACAAACAGACGCTCGGCGGCGGCAGTGAAGCTGCCGCTGTCGGCGATTTCAACGAAGTAGCGCAGTTGGCGGGTGGAAATCACGCGTCATGCCTTTTCGAGATGGGTGGATGGCTTTGAAGATATTAGTCGCATCGCTCACCGCTGGCTAAAGTGATTGCCATCTCTAATAAGGAATTACCCATGAGCCCGGTCGAGTTGATGAGCCAGTGGTCGTTTGATGGTATGGATTGGTTGGTCATCGGCCTGGGCATCGTTGTGGCCTATATCGTATTTGGCATCGCCGGCTTTGGTACGGCGTTGGTGGCGGGGCCACTGCTGATCCTGTTTATGCCACTGTCGAAAATCATCCCGCTGCTGGTGCTGCTGGATTTTGTCGCGGCCTTTGGCAACCTGCTGCAAGCGCGGCGTGATGTGAACAAGCCGGAACTGCTGCGGTTACTGCCGTGCATGGCGATGGGTTGCACACTGGGCATGGTGTTTTTGCTAAACCTGCATTCGGACCTGTTATTGCTGCTGATGGGCCTGTTCATCAGTGCCTACGCTCTCTACAGCCTGGCGGTAAAGGCGCGGCCGGCTCAGCTGGCGGCGGGATGGTCGATTCCGATGGGCACCGTGGGCGGGTTATTTGGTGCGTTGTTCGGCAGTGGCGGCTTTCTCTACGCGATCTATCTGAATAGCCGCCTTCCAAAGGACGCGGCGCGCGCCACCCAGAGTGCGTTGATCAGTTGCAGCACGGTGGTGCGCCTGAGCTTGTTCCTGATTGCCGGGGTGTATGCGGATTTGCCGTTGTTGATGTTGGCGGTGTGCCTGTTGCCGGCGATGGCGCTTGGGCTGTGGTGTGGGCGCAGGTTGACGATGCGCATGTCCCGTGAAGCGTTTGTAAGATTGGTGACCTGGCTGGTGCTGGCGAGCGGTATTGCCTTGATCGGGCGCTACCTGAGCACTTGACCTCATTTCTTCAGGGATTAAGCTGCCAGCCTTCAGGGCCTCATCGCGGACAAGCCCGGCTCCCACAGTTGATTGCGATTAAATGTGGGAGCCGGGCTTGCCCGCGATGGCGCCAGTAGCCACACCGCAGGACTCTCATGAATTCCCAAAGCATCCTTGTCCCCAAAATCTCCACCTTGCCCGTCCACGAACCCCGCGCCCGGGCGATCGTGCGCTGGCTGGTGCGCAAGAACATCATCAAGGAAGAGCTGACCACCTGTGGCCGCACCGGCAACCGCATGGCCTACGCCCTGGCCGGTGGTGCCCGCGCCGTGGTGCTGCACCCCGAGGCGCTGCCGTTCAACGAGCCGATCAACGGCCTGGAAATCATCTACAAGCGCTGCATCTACACGCCGGCCAAGGGCTTTCTCGAAGAAGCCGGCTGCCCGGAATGCCGCAAGGAAGTCGGCGAAGCCTTGTTCGACAGCCTGGAAGATTGGATGCCCGGCCACACCGATAACTTCACCTGCCCGCTGTGTGGGCATGAAGACGACATCAATGGGTTCCTGTTCCTACAGGAATGCGGGTTTTCCAACCTGGGATTCATTTTCAACAACTGGGCGGAGGCAGGGTTCAAGCAGAGCTTTATCGACGAATTTGCCGATTGGCTGGACCAGAAGATGAGTTGGGTCAAAGTCGAGCTTTAACCCTTCTATCAGTATTACCAAGTTTGTCAGAGTTTTACATTGAGCCCGACAGGGTGCATGTATATAATGGCGCGCTTCCATTTTCCCGCTCGGGAGCCCCCGCGATGCTGCGTATCAGCCAAGAAGCTCTGACATTCGACGACATTCTCCTAGTGCCCGGTTATTCCGAGGTGCTTCCTAACGAAGTCAGTCTCAAGACCCGCCTAACCCGTGGCATCGAGCTGAATATTCCCCTGGTTTCCGCTGCCATGGACACCGTCACTGAAGCCCGTTTGGCAATCGCCATGGCTCAGGAAGGCGGCATCGGCATCATCCACAAGAACATGACCATCGAGCAGCAAGCTGCCGAAGTGCGCAAGGTCAAGCGTTACGAAGCTGGTGTGGTGAAAGATCCCATCACCATCGAAGCCGACGCTACCGTGCGTGACCTGTTCGAACTGACCCGCATGCACAACATCTCCGGCGTTCCGGTGTTGCACGATGGCGACCTGGTCGGCATCGTCACTTCCCGTGACGTGCGTTTCGAGAACCGCATGGAAGTCACTGTACGCGATGTGATGACGCCTAAAGAGCGCCTGGTCACTGTCCGCGAAGGTGCCGACAAGAATGATGTGCGCGAATTGCTGCATAAAAACCGCATCGAGCGCGTGCTGATCGTCGACGACAAATTCGCCCTCAAGGGCATGATGACCGTCAACGACATCGAAAAAGCCAAGGCTTACCCGCTGGCCAGCAAGGATGACCAAGGTCGTCTGCGCGTTGGCGCCGCCGTCGGTACCGGTAAAGACACCGGTGACCGCGTTTCGGCCCTGGTCGCTGCCGGCGTTGACGTGGTGGTGGTCGACACCGCCCACGGTCACTCCAAAGGCGTGATCGACCGCGTGCGTTGGGTCAAACAGAACTTCCCTGATGTACAAGTGATCGGCGGCAACATCGCCACCGGCGCAGCGGCCAAGGCCCTGGCTGAAGCGGGCGCCGATGCAGTCAAGGTCGGTATCGGCCCTGGCTCGATCTGCACCACCCGTATCGTTGCCGGTGTGGGCGTGCCGCAAATCAGCGCCATCGCCAACGTCGCCGCTGCCCTTGAAGGCACCGGCGTTCCGTTGATCGCCGACGGCGGCATCCGTTTCTCCGGTGACCTGTCCAAGGCCATCGTTGCCGGTGCTTCCTGCGTGATGATGGGCTCGATGTTCGCCGGTACTGAAGAAGCGCCAGGCGAGATCGAACTGTTCCAGGGCCGTTCCTACAAGGCTTACCGCGGCATGGGTTCGCTGGGCGCCATGTCCCAGGCGCAAGGTTCTTCCGACCGTTACTTCCAGGACTCCTCGGCAGGCGCCGAGAAACTCGTCCCGGAAGGCATCGAAGGCCGTGTGCCGTACAAAGGCACACTGAGCGCGATCATCCATCAACTGATGGGCGGCCTGCGTTCCTCGATGGGCTACACCGGCAGCGCCGACATCGAAGAAATGCGCACCAAGCCAGAGTTCGTGCGGATCACCGGCGCCGGCATGGCTGAATCCCATGTCCACGACGTGCAGATCACCAAGGAAGCGCCAAACTACCGAGTAGGTTGAGGCTTCCAGCAAAACGTTAAGTAACCGGGGCTGTTCTTTCAGCCCCGAGTTGTTTCTGATTCATTAGACGAGACTGACTTCATGGCCCTCGACATTCACGCCCACCGCATCCTGATCCTCGACTTCGGTTCCCAGTACACCCAGCTGATTGCCCGCCGCGTGCGTGAAATCGGCGTGTACTGCGAACTGCATCCGTTCGACATGGACGACGAAGCGATCCGCGAATTCGCACCTAAAGGCGTCATCCTCGCCGGTGGCCCCGAGTCCGTGCACGAAGCCAACAGCCCGCGTTGCCCGCAGGCTGTATTCGATCTGGGCGTGCCGGTCTTCGGTATTTGCTACGGCATGCAGACCATGGCCGAGCAACTGGGCGGCAAGGTCGAAGGGTCCGAGCTGCGTGAATTCGGTTATGCCCGTGTCGACGTGGTCGGCAAGAGCCGCCTGCTGGACGGCATTGAAGACCACATCGACGCCGACGGCCTGTTCGGCCTCGACGTGTGGATGAGCCACGGTGACAAAGTCACCAAGATGCCGGAAGACTTCCATATCCTGGCCAGCACGCCGAGCTGCCCGATCGCCGGCATGTTCAGCGACGAGCGCCGTTACTACGGCGTGCAGTTCCACCCGGAAGTGACCCACACCAAACAAGGCGGCCGCATCCTGTCGCGCTTCATCCTCGACATCTGCGAGTGTGAAGCCCTGTGGACGCCGTCGAAGATCGCTGAAGACGCCATCGCCAACGTGCGCGCCCAAGTCGGTACCGACAACGTACTGCTCGGCCTGTCCGGCGGTGTTGACTCCTCCGTGGTTGCTGCGCTGCTGCACAAAGCCATCGGCGACCAGCTGACCTGCGTCTTCGTCGACAACGGCCTGCTGCGCCTGCACGAAGGCGAGCAAGTGATGGCCATGTTCGCCGAGAACATGGGCGTCAAGGTGATCCGCGCCAACGCCGAGGACCAGTTCCTCAACAACCTGGCCGGCGAGTCCGACCCAGAGAAGAAGCGCAAGATCATCGGTCGCACCTTCATCGACGTCTTCGATGCCCAGGCCAAACACCTGGACAACATCAAGTACCTCGCCCAGGGCACCATCTACCCCGACGTGATCGAGTCGGCCGGCGCCAAGAGCGGCAAGGCCCACGTTATCAAGTCCCACCACAACGTGGGTGGCCTGCCTGAGGAAATGAACCTCAAGCTGGTAGAACCGCTGCGCGAACTGTTCAAGGACGAAGTCCGCCGTCTGGGCCTGGAACTCGGCCTGCCGTACGACATGGTCTACCGCCACCCATTCCCAGGCCCGGGCCTGGGTGTGCGTATCCTGGGTGAAGTGAAAAAGGAATACGCCGACCTGCTGCGTCGCGCCGACCACATCTTCATCGAAGAACTGCGCAAGGCCGACTGGTACCACAAAGTCAGCCAGGCGTTCGTGGTGTTCCAGCCGGTGAAATCCGTTGGTGTTGTAGGCGATGGTCGTCGTTACGCGTGGGTAGTTGCACTGCGCGCCGTAGAAACCATCGACTTCATGACCGCCCGTTGGGCACACCTGCCGTACGAACTGCTGGAAACCGTCAGCGGTCGTATCATCAATGAGATCGAAGGTATTTCGCGCGTGACGTATGACGTGTCGAGCAAGCCGCCGGCGACGATTGAGTGGGAGTGATCCTGCGTTAGCAGGTAAATGCTGAACAACAAAACCCCGGCCATGTGCCGGGGTTTTGTGTTTATGGCATGTAAGTCTTTGGTCAAAAACCGTATCAGATAAACAATACTCAGAATGAAATGCATCATATAGGGTGCATAAATTCAGATTTATCTATTCATGCAGTATATGGGGGGCATTTTGATATGGAAGAGTTAGGCAAATTGATCCGCAGCCTCCGTAAAACAGCGGGCCTTTCACAAAGCCAGCTTGCGCACCGTCATGGCATGAGCCGCTCCACTATTTCGGGGGTCGAGAACAACACGATCTCCGAAGTGGGAATTCGCAAAGTCGAAGCGATCCTCGAGGGCTTGGGGTACGAATTGACCGCCATACCAAAACGTCGGCGCAAAACCCTCGATGAATTGAAATCAGTAAGCTTCCATGATGAGTCAAAGGGATCGGTTGTATATCGGCGAAGCACTCACCCAGAGTTCGCGGCGGTAGGAGAGAAGATGACTGCTGCATGGACGGCAGGGCTGGCAAAAAGTATCGCAGTGCAATGATCTTCCCGGTTGATGCTTACCGCCGCGCAATATCCGAAAAGTAAAACTTATCCAACGTATGCCGCGACTCGGTGTACTCGAACTGCCGACCATCCTGCAAAAACGTCTGGTTGCTCACCACGATCACATGGCTCTGCCCTTCGAGGTCGAGGTGTGCCTGGTCGTCCTTGCCGCGTGGCAGGGCTTCGATGGTGCGTTGGGCGTAGGCAATTTGCAGCTGCAAAGTCTGTTCGATAAACGCGTAGATCGACTGTTCGGCAATCGAGCGGTCCAGGCCGGGGATCACATCAGCGACGAAGTGGTTGATGTCGAGGATCACGCGTTTACCGTCGATGCGCCGTACCCGTTTGATGCGGGTGATCAGCGTACCGGGCTCTGCTTCGATGTGCTGCAGCAGTGAACCCTCCAGTGGGAATTGGGTGAACTCGACCACTTCAGTGCGTACGTCGTCGCCCAAGTCGGCGTGGGTTTCGTGGAAGCTGACGATGCCGCCGAGTTGGAACTCAATCGGGTTAGGCGACAACACGAATGTGCCCTTGCCATGGATTTTTTGCGCGAACCCACGCTCCTGCAACTGCTCGATGGCGCGGCGCACGGTGCCTCGGCTGGCTTGGTAGCTGTCCATCAGTTCGGTTTCGGAGGGAAGGCGCGTGCCGCGCTGCAGGCGTTCGGTGGTGATGCTGGCAAGCAGATCCGTGTAGATCTGGTTGTATTTGCTCATGGGGATGGCTCTTTGCCGGGGTTGCGGTCAAGGCAGGAACCTTAGTGGCAGAGAGGGGGTTTGTCCATTAGACCCTTGGATTTATGCGGCTTGCAGCGATGCGGTGGCCTACAGGAAATAAACAAAATCAAACTCGTACAGACGAGTTGTTGCTTTAACTCGTACAGACGAGTACTTTTGCCCTCGGCGTGCTGCCAATGACTGCCCCTCAAATAAAAAAATCAAAGTGGAAAACAAGCATGAGCCACGACTATTCGAACATTGCCCGCGAGATCCTCGAAAACCTCGGGGGCCGTGACAACCTTGAGCAAGCTGCCCACTGCGTGACCCGCCTGCGCCTGGCGCTCAAGGACCCGAGCCTGGTCAATAGCGGCGCGCTGAACCAGGTCGATCTGGTCAAGGGTTCGTTCTTCACCGGCGGCCTGTTCCAGGTGGTGATCGGTCCCGGCGAAGTGGAAAAGGTCTACGCCGCCCTGCGCGAACAGACCGGTCTCGCCGCCGCCACCATCGCCGATGTGAAGAAGAAGGGCGCCGACAAGACCAACGCTATGCAGCGCCTGGTGCGGGTGTTTTCCGATGTGTTCATGCCGATCCTGCCCGCGCTGATCATCGCCGGCCTGTTGATGGGCGTGAACAACCTGATGGGCGCCAAGGGCATGTTCATCGAGGGCAAGACGCTGCTGGAGGCCTATCCGAACCTGGATGGGCTGTGGAGCTTGATCAACCTGATGGCCAACACCTCGTTCGTGTTCCTGCCGGCGCTGGTCGGCTGGTCGGCGGCCAAGCGCTTCGGCGGCAGTGAAATCCTTGGCATTGTGCTTGGCCTGATGCTGGTGCACCCGGACCTGCTCAACGCTTGGAACTACGGCAAAGCCGTGGCCGGGCTCGACGGCCAGAGCCTGCCGTACTTCGATATTTTCGGCTGGTTCCAGATCGAAAAAGTCGGCTACCAAGGGCAAATCCTGCCGATCCTGATGGCGGCGTATGTGATGAGCGTGATCGAGAAATGGTTGCGGGCGCGGGTGCCCAATGCGATTCAACTGCTCGTCGTGCCGATCACCACCATCGTCGTTACCGGTGTGCTGGCCCTGGCGATTATCGGCCCGGTGACCCGTCACCTCGGCATCCTGATCACCGAAGGCGTGGTCACCCTGTTTGACCTGGCGCCGATGGTCGGCGGGGCGATTTTCGGCCTGCTGTATGCGCCGCTGGTGATCACCGGCATGCACCACATGTTCCTTGCCGTGGACCTGCAACTGATCTCCACCCAGGGCGGCACCTTTATCTGGCCGATGATCGTCATGTCCAACCTGGCCCAGGGCAGCGCCGCGCTCGCGGTGTTCTACATGAGCCGCAATGCGCGGGACAAAAGCATGGCTTCGACTTCGGCAATTTCGGCGTATTTCGGCATCACTGAACCGGCGATGTTCGGGGTGAATTTGCGCTTCAAGTTTCCGTTTTATGCGGCCCTTGTTGGCTCGGCGCTGGGCAGCATTTTCCTCGCGCTGAACAAGGTGCAGGCCTCGGCCATTGGGGTGGGGGGCTTGCCTGGATTTATCTCGATCGTGCCGCAATCCATCGCGGTGTTTGTGATCGGCATGGTCATCGCGATGGTGGTGCCGTTTGTTTTGACCTGTGCGTTGAGCATGAAGATTGTTCGGCCCGGATACAGGGTCGCCTGAACTACCGCCTTCGCGAGCAAGCCCGCTCCCACATTTGAAATGCGTTCCCCCTTGTGGGAGCGGGCTTGCTCGCGAAGAGGCCCTCAAGGCCAGCACAAAAATCAACTGAAGGAACCCACCATGCAAAACTGGCAACACTCGGTGATCTACCAGATCTACCCCAAAAGCTTCCACAGCCACGCGGGTAACGCCACCGGTGACCTGCTGGGCATCGTGGACAAACTCGATTACCTGAAATGGCTGGGCGTGGACTGCCTGTGGATCACCCCGTTCCTGCGCTCGCCGCAACGCGACAACGGCTATGACATCAGCGACTACTACGCCATCGACCCGAGCTACGGGACCATGGCCGACTGCGACCTGCTGATCAGCGAAGCGGCCAAACGTGGCATCAAGCTGATGCTGGATATCGTGGTCAACCACACCTCCATCGAGCACGAGTGGTTCCAGCAAGCGCGCAGCAGCCTCGACAACCCGTACCGGGACTTCTACATCTGGCGCGACCAGCCGAACAACTGGGAATCCAAGTTCGGCGGCTCGGCCTGGGAATACGAGGCGCAAACCGGCCAGTACTTCCTGCACCTGTTCGACCACACCCAGGCCGACCTCAATTGGGACAACCCGCAGGTGCGCGCCGAGGTGTTCAAGCTGATGCGCTTCTGGCGTGACAAGGGCGTGGGCGGTTTCCGCCTGGACGTGATCAACCTGATCTCAAAGCCCGTCGACTTTCCCGAAGACAACAGCGACGGCCGCCGTTTCTACACCGACGGCCCGAATGTGCACGAATACCTGCAGGAAATGCACCGCGAAGTCTTCGAAGGGCATGACCTGATCAATGTCGGCGAGATGTCATCCACCAGCCTCGAACACTGCATTCGCTACTCGCGGCCGGAGTCGAAAGAACTGTCGATGACCTTCAACTTTCATCACCTGAAAGTGGATTACCCGAACCTGCAGAAGTGGGTGAAAGCTGACTTCGATTTCCTGCAACTCAAGCAGATCCTCTCCGACTGGCAAATGGGCATGCAAGCCGGTGGCGGCTGGAACGCGCTGTTCTGGTGTAACCACGACCAGCCACGGGTGGTTTCGCGTTTTGGCGATGACGGCGAGCATCGCGTGGTCTCTGCCAAGATGCTCGCCACCGCGCTGCACTTCCTCCAGGGCACGCCGTTCGTGTACCAGGGCGAAGAGCTGGGCATGACCAATCCGGGCTTCGACAGGATCGAGCAGTACCGCGATGTGGAGACGCTGAATATCTTCCGCCTCAAGCGCGATGCCGGCGAGTCCGAGGCGTCGAGCATGGCGGCGATTATGCAGAAGTCGCGGGACAACGGTCGCACGCCGATGCAATGGAATGCCGAGGAAAATGCGGGTTTCAGCGCCGGCGAGCCCTGGATCGGTATTCCGGCAAATGCTTCAACGATCAATGTCGAAAGCCAGCAGGATGACCCGGATTCAGTGCTGCATCACTACCGTGCGCTGATTGCCTTGCGGCGGCATGAGCCTCTGATCCAGGAAGGTGTTTACCGTCAACTGCTGCAAGACCACTTGCACGTCTGGGCGTACCTGCGCGAAGGCCATGGCGAGCGCCTGCTGGTGCTGAATAACTTCTACGGCACGCCCTGCGAAATCCAACTGCCGGACACCGTGATCAATCCGGCAAGTGAGCAACGCCTGCTGATCAGCAACTACCCCGACTGCCCGCAACGTACCGCCACGGTGACGCTGCGCCCTTACGAATCGTTTGTGCTGCACCTCAAGGACTGAGACCCGTTGTAACCCCGTGTGGGAGCACGGGGCGCTTTGAAAAAACATAATAAAAATATCGGAGTGCTTTATGAAAACAACAATAAAGCTGGGCCTCGTTGCGTCCTGTTTAAGCCTGCCTATTGGCGCTCAAGCTTTGGAATTTGCCGGTTACGTGCGCAGTGGCGCGGGGACTTCAACGGGCAGCGGCCCACAGCAGTGTTTCCAACTGCCGGGGGCGCAAACCAAATACCGCCTGGGTAACGAATGCGAGCAGTATGGCGAACTGGAGTTGCGCCAGGATCTGGTCACCCTCGACGACGGCTCGGTGCTCAGCGTCGATGCCATGGCGTCGCTCTACAACAAGTACGACCGTGAACTGAAGTTCCAGGGCGAGAACAACGGCACCGCGCGCATGCCGCAGATGTATGCGCAATGGTCCAACCTGCCCAGCCTCAATGGCGGCTCGCTGTGGGCCGGTCGGCGTTACTACAAGCGTAACGACATCCATATCTCCGACTTCTACTACTGGAACCAGAGCGCCACGGGCGGGGGCATCGAGGACGTGCTGATCGGCGACCTCAAGTACAGCTACGCGATTTCCCGCAAGGACAACCTGTACCAGAAGGAATACGCCACCCGTCACGACTTCAACGTCGCGGGCTTCAAGACCAACCCCGGCGGCGAGCTGGAACTGGGCTTGAGCTACATCGAAAAAGCGGGCGGGCGTGACACCAACAGCGGCTGGGCGATCACCGCGCAGCACGTGCAAAAGCCTTTCCTGGGCGGCAAGAACAAGTTTGCCTTGCAGTACGGCGAAGGCCCCGGTACTGGCTTGGGTTACACCGGCAATACCTTCCTGGATAAGAGCAGCAAAAGTTACCGCGCCGTCGAGTTTTTCGACTGGCAGATGACTCCGCGTTTCGGTGGGCAGATCGAGGCGGTGTACCAGAAGGACATTCGTCCCGGCAGCCAGGATCAGACTTGGATGTCCCTCGGTGTGCGCCCGGCGTACGCCATCAGCGAGCAGTTCAAGCTGGTCACCGAGCTTGGGCATGATCAGGTCGACGCCAGCGGCGGCACGCGCAAGCTGAGCAAATTTACCTTCGCCCCAACCTGGTCGCCCAAAGGCCCGGATTTCTGGGCGCGGCCGGAAGTGCGCTTGTACTACACCTATGCAACGTGGAACGAAGCGGCCAAGCGCGCGGCGAATGAATGGGCGGCGGGGTCGGCGTTGTCCGATACCGGCTCCTACGGCACGGCACGGCATGGGTCGAACGTTGGTGTGCAAGTTGAATACTGGTGGAAATAGCGCGAACTCATGTGAATGCGCTTTGTGTGGGAGCTGGCTTGCCTGCGATGCAGGCGACTCGGTCTTTCAGGAAAACTGAGGCGATGCTAGCGCAGGCAAGCCAGCTCCCACATTGGAACGTCGTCGTCCTGGGGTTTGCATTAATCCAATGATTTTTACAGAACAAAACAGCAGGTGAAGCCATGACCACAACTCAACCCCTGGAACTGCTGGCGCCCTTGTCGGGTGTGCTGCTGGCGTTGGACAAGGTGCCCGACCCGGTATTCTCCAGTCGCCTGATCGGCGACGGCCTATGCATCGACCCCACGTCGCAGACCCTCTGCGCGCCACT
The DNA here is from genome assembly GCF_014268275.3 of Pseudomonas tritici. Taxonomy (NCBI): domain Bacteria; kingdom Pseudomonadati; phylum Pseudomonadota; class Gammaproteobacteria; order Pseudomonadales; family Pseudomonadaceae; genus Pseudomonas; species Pseudomonas tritici. The sequence goes on along the minus strand of NZ_CP077084.1, from coordinate 5,278,800 downwards.
AGCCGGGGTGATCAGCAATATCCAAGACAGTGGGCATGCCATCAGCGTCACCGACGACAACGGCGTCCAGGTGCTGATGCATATCGGCCTGGACACCGTGAACCTGGCGGGCCAGGGCTTCACCCGGCGGGTGCAGGAAGGCCAGCGGGTGGAGGCCGGGCAAGCGCTGATCGAATTCGATGCCGATTATGTGGCGCTCAATGCGCGCAGTTTGCTGACCTTGATGCTGGTGGTCAGCGGCGAGCCGTTTACCCTGTTGGCGAACGGTCTTGTGGAGGTCGGCCAGCCGTTGTTGCAGTTATCCCCAAGTGAAACGGTTGAAGCGCTGGACGAGGAGGCGGGCGATGCGCTGTTCTCCAAACCGCTGACCTTGCCCAACGCCAACGGTTTGCACGCCCGCCCTGCGGCGGTGTTCGCCCAGGCGGCGAAGGGTTTCAATGCGAGCATCTACCTGCACAAGCAAACCCAGAGCGCCAATGCGAAGTCGCTGGTGGCGATCATGGCGTTGCAAACCGTGCAGGGCGACACCTTGCAAGTGAGCGCGGCAGGGGAGGAGGCCGAGGCGGCGATCAACGCGCTGGTGGCCTTGTTGGCTGAAGGCTGTGGCGAGGCGGTTGCGACCGTTGCTGAGCCGGTTACGGCGGAATTGTCGGCAACGTTGTTGCTGGGCGTGTGTGCATCACCGGGTTCGGCGTTTGGCCAGGTCGTTCAAGTGACCGAGCCTGAGCTGGCTATCATTGAACAAGGCACGGGTGAAACGGCTGAGCATGCCGCTTTGGCGCGCGGCCTCCAGGCTGCAAACGAAGCGCTGCAAGCTCTGCAAGACAAGGCCGCCGGCAGTGCCCAGGCAGAGATCTTCCGCGCTCATCAGGAACTGCTCGAAGACCCGACCTTGCTGGAACAAGCCCACAGCCTGTTGGCTGACGGCAAGAGCGCCGCATTTGCCTGGAACAGTGCCACCGTCGCGACGGCCCAACTGTTCCAGGGCTCAGGCAATGCCCTGCTTGCCGAACGTGCGGCAGACCTGGCCGACGTCGGCCAGCGCGTGCTGAAACTGATCCTCGGCATTCAAGACAGCGCGTGGGACTTGCCGGAACGCGCGATCCTGATCGCTGAACAACTGACGCCGTCGCAGACCGCCAGCCTGGATACACGCAAGGTGTTGGGTTTTGTCACGGTCGGCGGCGGCGCGACCAGCCACGTCGCCATCCTCGCCCGCGCCCTGGGTATACCGGCGATTTGCGGCGTGTCGGCCCAAGTGCTGGCGTTGGCCAATGGCAAACAGGTCCTGCTCGACGCCGACAAAGGCGAGCTGCACCTGAACCCCAACCCGGCCGAGATCGAACACCTGGAAGTAACGCGCAAACAACAGGCTCTGCGCCATCAGCGCGACGTGGCGCACGCGTCTCTACCGGCAACCACTCGCGATGGCCATCACGTCGAAGTCACCGCTAACGTGGCTTCGTTGACGGAGGTGGAACAGTCCTTGAGCCTCGGCGGGGAAGGCGTCGGCCTGTTGCGCTCGGAATTTCTCTACCTGGGCCGCAACCGCGCACCGAGCCCCGACGAACAAGCGGCGACCTACACCGCGATCGCCCGTGCCCTGGGCCCCGAGCGCAACCTGGTGGTGCGCACCCTCGACGTTGGTGGCGACAAACCGTTGGCCTATGTGCCCATGGATGCCGAGACCAACCCTTTCCTTGGTTTGCGCGGCATCCGCCTGTGCCTGGAGCGCCCGGAGCTGCTGCGCGAACAGTTCCGCGCGATCCTCGCCAGTGCCGGTTTTGCGCGGCTGCATATCATGTTGCCGATGGTCAGCCTGCTGTCGGAACTGCACCTGGCGCGCGCAATCCTTAAAGAGGAAGCGCTGGCGCTCGGGCTCACTGAACTGCCGAAGCTGGGGATCATGATTGAAGTACCGTCCGCCGCGCTGATGGCGGATGTCTTCGCGCCCCATGTGGATTTTTTCTCCATTGGCACCAACGACCTGACTCAATACACCCTCGCCATGGACCGCGACCACCCGCGCCTGGCCAGTCAGGCCGACAGTCTCCACCCGGCGGTATTGCGCTTGATCGTCACCACGGTCAAGGCCGCGCATGCCCATGGCAAGTGGGTCGGCGTGTGCGGTGCGTTGGCGTCCGAAGCGCTGGCGGTGCCGGTGCTGATCGGGCTGGGTGTGGATGAGTTGTCGGTCAGCGTGCCGTTGATCCCCACCATCAAGGCCACCGTGCGTGAGCTGGACCTGGCTGACTGTCAGGCCATCGCCCGCCAGGTGTTGGGGCTGGAGGACGCCGTCCAAGTGCGTGAGGCCCTGCGCCAGTATCACGCGGCTACCGTTGAAACCTCACCTGTCGTGGAGCTTTGAGCATGTTCGAGAAATTGCAGCAGGCGTTCTGGAAGGCCCTGACGCCGGATTTGATTGCCGAGACGGTAGCGCCGCCGGGTTTGTTGTCGGCTGATGTGCTGAGGGCATTGGGTGGCGCGGATAATCTCAAGTCGCAGCAGCGGATGGCACTGACGCGGGTGCGGGTGCAGTTGCAGGATGCGGCGAAGCTTGATGCGCAGGCGCTGAAGGTGGCGGGTGTGCCGGGCGTGATGGTGTTGGCCGGTGGGGTTGTGCACCTGCTCACTGGCCTGAACTCGGCCTAGAGATCAAAGGAGATCAATGTGGGAGCCGGGCTTGCCCGCGATAGCGGTGTGTCAGGCGGCGGATATTTCGACTGACGGGCCGCCATCGCGGGCAAGCCCGGCTCCCACAGGATTTTGTGGCGTTTGGGAGAGTGTATTTACAACGGCTGGTTATCTTCCGGCGGCTTGGTCTTGTCCACACCCGGCACATGCAAATTGCCTTCGACCACCTGGTTGCCTTCCAGCTGCGGCTGGGTCACCCAGGTAAGAATGTCGTAATACCGCCGGATGTTCGCCACGAAATGCACCGGCTCACCGCCGCGCGCATAACCATAGCGCGTCTTGCTGTACCACTGCTTCTGCGACAGGCGCGGCAGCATCTTCTTCACATCCAGCCACTTGTTCGGGTTCAAACCTTCGCGCTTGGCCAGCGTGCGTGCGTCTTCCAGATGGCCGGTGCCGACGTTGTAGGCGGCGAGGGCGAACCAGGTGCGATCCGGCTCGGCGATGCTGTCGTCCAGTTCATCCTTGATCTTGGCCAGGTACTTGGCGCCACCCATGATGCTTTGCTTGGGGTCCAGGCGGTTGGACACGCCCATCGCCTGGGCGGTGTTCTGGGTCAGCATCATCAGGCCGCGCACGCCAGTCTTGGAGGTGACGGCCGGTTGCCACAGCGATTCCTGATAGCCAATGGCTGCCAACAGGCGCCAATCGACCTTTTCTTCCTTGGCATAGGCCCGGAAGTGTTTCTCATACTTGGGTAAACGCTGCTGCAGATGCTGGGCAAAGGTGTAGGCGCCCACATAGCCGAGTACATCGACATGCCCGTAATAGCGGTCTTTGAGACGCTGCAGGGTGCCGTTCTTCTCGACCTTGTCCAGGTAACTGTTGATCTCGTTGAGCAAGCTGTTGTCTTCACCCGCCGCCACGGCCCAGCTCTGATTGCTGGCATTGCCCAGGTCGAAGGCCACGCGCACGTTGGGGAAGTACACCTGGTTCATGGCGACTTCGTTGGAGTCCACCAGGGTCAGGTCGATCTGCCCCTCGTCCACCATGCGCAGCAGGTCGACGACTTCAACGGCGTCGGACTCTTCGTATTCAATCGCAGGGTTCTGTTTCTTGAGCGCCGCCAGTTGTTCGGCGTGGGTGCTGCCCTTGAGCACCATGATCTTCTTGCCCACCAGGTCTGCCGCGTTCGTCGGGCGGGACTGGCCATTGCGGTAGATGATCTGCGGGGTGACTTCTAAATAAGGGTGGGAGAAACGCACCTGCGTCTGGCGCTGTTCGCTGCTGACCAGGCCGGCCGCCGCGAGGACCGGGCCGTTGGGCTTGCCCAGTTGGCCGAACAGGTCATCGAGGTTGTCAGCGGTCTCGATCTCCAGCTTCACGCCCAGGTCGTCGGCAAAGCGCTTGACCAGTTCGTACTCGAAACCGGTTTCACCGTTGCGGTCCTGGAAATACGTGGCCGGACTGTTTCGGGTGATCACCCGCAATACGCCATCCTCCTTGATTCGCTCGAGCGTGCTGGGTTTATCAACACAGGCGCTGAGCATCAGGAAGAGTCCGGTTGCGATGAGCCATTTGGCGCATCGCGGGCGCAAAGCAGTTGGGGAGAACATCTGCGCAGTATACGCAAACGGCCCACGGCGCCATATCTCGACAGCGCGGGACTTGTCTGCTAGCGCTTGCAAAACTGTGCTGCAGCCCGCAGAAATGCGGCTTGGCGAGGGATTGTGACGGTTAAAATAACTGCGCGGAATACCCCGGATGGCCCCTCAAAAGCGGTGCAATCCGGCCAACTGACGTCTGGCAGCAGCCACCGGTAGCGTTTCGGGTGCCGTTGGCGGCGGTTTACGCTAGAATGCACGGCCTCAAAGCACACCCCTTCCCGAGGCTGTCCCGAAGATGTTGATCCTGCGCGGCGCTCCTGCCCTTTCTGCCTTTCGCCACAGCAAACTCCTTGAGCAACTGAGCCAGAAGGTTCCAGCGGTTACAGGCCTGTATGCTGAATTTGCTCACTTCGCCGACGTTACCGGCGTGTTGGCCGCCGACGAACAGCAAGTGCTCGCACGCCTTCTGAAGTACGGCCCAAGCGTCCCCGTTCAAGAGCCTAATGGCCGCTTGTTCCTGGTACTGCCACGGTTTGGCACCATTTCGCCCTGGTCGAGCAAGGCCAGCGATATCGCCCGCAACTGTGGCCTTGAAAAAATCCAGCGTCTGGAGCGCGGTATCGCCTTCTACGTCGCGGGCCAGTTCAGCGATGCCGACGCCGAGTTGATCGCCAGCAGCCTGCACGACCGCATGACCCAGATCATCGTCAGCCAGCTGGAACAGGCTGCCGGCCTGTTCAGCCACGCCGAGCCCAAGCCGCTGAACGCGATTGACGTGCTGGGCGGCGGCCGCGCCGCCCTCGAGAAGGCCAACACCGAGTTGGGCCTGGCCCTGGCCGAAGACGAGATCGACTACCTGATCAACGCCTTCAACGGCTTGAAGCGCAACCCGCACGACATCGAACTGATGATGTTTGCCCAGGCCAACTCCGAGCACTGCCGTCACAAGATCTTCAACGCCAGTTGGGACATCGACGGCGAGAGCCAGGAAAAAAGCCTGTTCGGCATGATCAAGAACACCTACGTGATGCACAGCGAAGGCGTTCTGTCGGCTTATAAGGACAACGCCTCGGTCATCGTCGGCTCTGTTGCCGGCCGTTTCTTCCCGGACCCTGAGACCCGCCAGTACGGCGCGGTGCAGGAGCCGGTGCACATCCTGATGAAGGTTGAAACCCACAACCACCCGACCGCGATTGCCCCGTTCCCAGGCGCAGCCACCGGTTCCGGCGGCGAAATCCGCGACGAAGGTGCTACCGGCCGTGGCGCCAAGCCAAAGGCTGGCCTCACCGGTTTCACCGTGTCCAACCTGCAGATCCCCGGCTTCGAACAGCCGTGGGAAGTGCCGTACGGCAAGCCTGAGCGTATCGTCACCGCGCTGGACATCATGATCGAAGGCCCGCTGGGCGGCGCCGCGTTCAACAACGAATTCGGGCGTCCGGCGTTGACCGGTTATTTCCGTACCTTCGAACAGTCCATCACCACCCCGCGTGGCGATGAAGTGCGCGGCTACCACAAGCCAATCATGTTGGCCGGCGGCATGGGCAACATCCGTGAAGAACACGTCAAGAAAGGCGAGATCCTGGTCGGCTCCAAGCTGATCGTACTCGGCGGCCCGGCGATGTTGATCGGCCTGGGCGGCGGCGCCGCTTCCTCCATGGCCACCGGCACCAGCTCGGCGGACCTCGACTTCGCTTCGGTACAGCGCGAAAACCCAGAGATGGAGCGCCGCTGCCAGGAAGTCATCGACCGTTGCTGGCAGTTGGGTGACAAGAACCCGATCAGCTTCATCCACGACGTCGGCGCCGGCGGTTTGTCCAACGCCTTCCCGGAACTGGTCAACGATGGCGACCGCGGTGGCCGTTTCGAACTGCGCAACATTCCAAACGACGAGCCGGGCATGGCCCCGCACGAAATCTGGAGCAACGAATCCCAGGAACGCTACGTTCTGGCCGTTGGCCCTGAAGACTTCGCGCGCTTCCAGGCCATCTGCGAACGTGAGCGTTGCCCGTTTGCCGTGGTCGGCGAAGCCACGGCCGAGCCGCAACTGACTGTTACAGACAGCCACTTCGGCAACAGCCCGGTGGACATGCCACTCGAAGTGCTGCTGGGCAAAGCCCCGCGCATGCACCGTTCGGCCGTGCGTGAAGCCGAGCTGGGCGATGATTTCGACCCAAGCGCGCTGGAACTGGCCGATAGCATCGAACGCGTGCTACACCACCCGGCCGTGGCGAGCAAAAGCTTCCTGATCACCATCGGCGACCGCACCATCACCGGCCTGGTTGCTCGTGACCAAATGGTCGGCCCGTGGCAGGTTCCAGTGGCTGACGTTGCCGTCACCGCCACCAGCTTCGACGTCTACACCGGTGAAGCCATGGCCATGGGCGAGCGCACGCCGCTGGCCCTGCTGGACGCTCCGGCGTCGGGCCGCATGGCGATTGGTGAAACCCTCACCAACATCGCTGCTTCGCGCATCGGTAAATTGTCCGACATCAAATTGTCGGCCAACTGGATGTCCGCTGCCGGTCACCCAGGTGAAGATGCACGCCTGTACGACACGGTTAAAGCAGTCGGCATGGAACTGTGCCCGGAGCTGGGCATTACCATTCCGGTAGGCAAGGACTCCATGTCCATGGCCACCCGCTGGAACGAAGACGGCACCGACAAGAGCGTCACCTCGCCGCTGTCGCTGATCGTTACCGGTTTTGCACCGGTCACCGACATCCGCCAGACCCTGACCCCGCAACTGCGCATGGACAAGGGCACCACCGACCTGATCCTGATCGACCTGGGCCGTGGCCAGAACCGCATGGGCGCGTCGATCCTGGCACAGACCCATGGCAAGCTCGGCAAGCACGCGCCGGACGTCGACGACGCCGAAGACCTCAAAGCCTTCTTCGCCGTGATCCAGGGCCTGAATGCCGACGGCCACCTGCTGGCTTACCACGACCGTTCCGATGGCGGCTTGCTGACCAGCGTCGTGGAAATGGCTTTCGCCGGTCACTGCGGCCTGAACATCGTGCTCGACAGCGTTGCCGAGGATGCGTCTGAAATCAACGGCATCCTGTTCAACGAAGAGCTGGGCGCCGTGATCCAGGTGCGCCAGGACGCGACCCCGGACGTACTCGCCCAATTCAGCGCCGCCGGCCTGGACGACTGCGTGGCGGTGATCGGCCAGCCGATCAACAACGGCGAGATCAACATCTCTTTCAATGGCGACACCGTGTTTGCCGGCCAGCGCCGCTTGCTGCAACGCCAGTGGGCCGAGACCAGCTTCCAGATCCAGCGTCTGCGCGACAACGTTGAATGCGCCGAGCAGGAATTCGACGTGATCCTGGAAGAAGACAACCCTGGCCTGAGCACCAAGCTCAGCTTCGACGTCAACCAGGACATCGCCGCGCCTTACATCAAGAAAGGCATCCGCCCACAAGTTGCGGTACTGCGTGAGCAGGGCGTCAACGGCCAGGTGGAAATGGCGGCCGCGTTCGACCGCGCCGGCTTCAATGCGATCGACGTGCACATGAGCGACATCCTCGCCGGTCGCGTTGACCTCAATGAGTTCAAAGGCCTCGTCGCCTGCGGCGGTTTCTCCTACGGCGACGTGCTGGGTGCCGGTGAAGGCTGGGCCAAATCGGCCCTGTTCAACAGCCGTGCCCGCGACGCGTTCCAGGGCTTCTTCGAACGCACCGACAGCTTCACCCTGGGTGTGTGCAACGGTTGCCAGATGATGTCCAACCTCAGCGAACTGATCCCGGGCAGCGAGTTCTGGCCGCACTTTGTGCGCAACCGTTCCGAGCAGTTCGAAGCCCGTGTTGCCATGGTGCAGGTGCAGGAGTCCAACTCGATCTTCCTGCAAGGCATGGCCGGTTCGCGCATGCCAATCGCCATCGCACACGGTGAAGGCCATGCCGAGTTCGCCAGCGAAGAAGCCCTGCTCGAAGCCGACCTGTCCGGCACGGTGGCGCTGCGCTTCGTCGACAACCACGGCAAGGTCACCGAGACCTACCCGGCCAACCCGAACGGCTCGCCGCGCGGGATCACCGGTCTCACCAGCCGCGACGGTCGCGTCACCATCATGATGCCGCACCCGGAGCGTGTATTCCGCGCCGTGCAGAACTCGTGGCGCCCGGAAGAGTGGAACGAAGACGGCGCCTGGATGCGCATGTTCCGCAACGCGCGCGTGTGGGTGAACTAAGACGGTGTACAAGCTCGCCTTCTTCGTGCCCGACAGCCATGTGGAGACGGTGAAAACCGCCGTCTTCGCCGCCGGCGGCGGACGCATCGGCAGCTACGACAGCTGCGCCTGGCAAGTGCTGGGCCAGGGCCAATTCCGCGCGATGGACGGCAGCCAGCCGTTTATTGGGCAGGTGGGCCAGGTTGAAGTGGTTGAGGAATGGAAGGTTGAGTTGGTGGTGGCGGATGAGTTGATTGTGGCTGTTGTGGCTGCACTCAAGCTTAGCCATCCGTATGAGACACCGGCGTATGAGGTGTGGCAGTTGGCGGATTTTTAACTCGCACGCTGCAAAAACAAGAAACCCGCTGAGCCAGTTTGGTCAGCGGGTTTTTTTTTGCTTCTAAATGCCTCATTTTGGAAGGATTTTTAATGGTCCGTACTAATAGATACTTCTGGTTCGACGGAGAGGGATATTAGATTGGCAATCTCTGTATATAGTTGTACGTCTTCTTCAGTTGATGAAATCGAAACTACAAGGCTATAGCGACTACGACTGTTACACCTCCCTAAATGAGGTCTATAACGCCACCAGCCAGCTACGGGATATATAGCAATTTTGTCTCGTGCGGCTAAATCAATAGCTGGGCCAGTCCAAACGTCGCTATGTATCGATCCAGCAGCGACATGTTTTGAACCAAAGGTCCAATTATTGTCTGATTCGGCAGGCGGAGGATTTTTCTCTAGGCGCTCCAGCTTATTTATACGGTGCCTGAAGGCTGCCTCAGTCTCAGATTTTCTTTTTAGGTCGAATCGTAGACCGAATGATTGATATCTGGCGGGAACAACTTGCGCCATCTCTCCTGGGCTCGGCTCTACAAAGTAAGATAACGTGATTTTAAGCTGAACTTCACTATTCTCTAAACGCTCCAGTTCAGCCTTTGGCCAGGGAAGATCGTAATAATGGACTTCGTTGAAATGTGGCTCACCCTTTTCTCGACCGTTATCATCACAATCCCTGATAAAAGGTTGTATATATGTTTCGGAAATTAGTGCTAGATCATTTTGCGCAGAGGCAAGGGCGCGTTGCAATTGTGGAACGCCGTATCCAAAGTGCCTGGCGAGTAACACACGATCCTTTTTGCTCTTTCCCTTCAGTCGGCTAAGCATTACAGGAGTCCATTGAGCACTATGAATAATTAGCGCTCGTATAGTCTCCGGCCAGAGTTTTGGATGATGGGCCATTATAGCAGCAGCCAGACCCGCTGCTTGGGCAGTAGCTGAGCTAGTCGCCCAAAACTCTTCCACAGGATTATTAGTAAAATCCTTTCCTGTAGTAAGGATAGATAGGGAAGGTATGCCTGAAATTATTTGTCGTCCATCAGGACTTATAGCTTTGTTCCCCGCTTCAAAAACTACTTCCGGTTTGATTGGCGTTTTGGAGTGCTCCCAGTCAATTGAGGCACGGCTATATGGGCTGTGATCGCCAACGTTAGCTACTGGGTGCCAATCTTCATATCCGGGTTGGCTTTGCAAATCTACTTTGTCTGTGAATCCGCCTACAGCTAAAGCATTCCAGGCTTGCGCGGGATCTTCAATTGGAAATTCGTATAGATCTGATACATCCTCAGGATTTGAAGAGTCAGGAATGTTTCCTGCCGAGAGAATGAACAGGCGCCTAGGTCCCAATTCTCCATCATCATCAAAATCGCCAACCATAGAACCGGAGCAAATTTGGTCGATTGAAGAGCTCCACGTCGTAGGTCTTATACCTGAAACATGCTCGTTGGATACTGCCATACAGTAAACGCGATTTCGTGTCGGTGCTCTTGTTTCAGCAAGGCTTACTGCGGACTGGGTAATCACTCCGTAGCTTGAGGGACTGTTTCGCTCCCATCCTCGTGGAGGTAGAAACTTAACAGACTCGATCTTTGCGTTTAGGTTAACGCTTCTCTGGTCCGCAAGCGAGTAAGTCAGATCCCCAAATAGCACCGCTCCTGCCATGTTGGTCCCATGACCATGGTGATCATCGCTGCCCCAGTCAAGATTAACAGACTGACAATCCTCAAGTGAGATCGCTGGTTGTAAAAGAGGATGTGCGTGATTTACTCCGTTATCGAGAATGCAGACCGAAGGGCTGTCAGCTGCTGGAGGTTTAATGCGTCCTGAGAGATCGGAGGTCCAATGAAATTTATCTTTGGGAGGTAACCGAGTAAAAAAATATGGGTTGTCAGTAGCTCCTCTAAGCTCCTCAACTCCATCAGAGTTATTTGTAAGAAGTGATATTTCCAATGTATTTGCGTAAATAAGTAGTACTTCTGTGTCTGGAAAGCTGAGATGGTTTTCACTTACTCGTAATTTGAGAGTTTGACAGATGCGACGTAGCTGGTCGACTCTTGTAGGAATGCACCAGCACTCCCACCACAATTGTTTAGAAAGCCCGGCTGGAAAGGGGCGCGAGTCTGTCCATAAAGTTTCAAGATTTCCAAGGGTAAATTCGTTTACTGATGAGAATTTGCTATCGTTTTTTGCGTTTCCTTTAGGTGTCTTTTCCTCCGCATATTCTCTTAGTTTTTCACCTAGGAAATCAACTGCATCTATTGGGACGTATAAGGCACCTATGGCGCCGCCATCCTCGGAAACTCTTAGCGCGGAAAGTCTAATGTTTTGAGTTTTCCAGTTAAGGTCTGAAGGTACGCTACCCGACTCAAAGATAACTTCAAGGTACAACCCAGGCGAGCCCTCACAAATATCGGAACTGAAATACCCGTTCTGCCCAGAAAACGCAGTTATTGCTAATTCGAATTTTTCCCTGAGACGGCTCCCATGACCCTCTCCGCGCTCTGAAGATAGGCCACTCATGTCCTTCTGTGGGCGTTGATAAGGACGACCACTTTGGAATTTTTCAAATCGGAAATGCGGAAGCTCGTACGACGCCATTTGGAATTTTCCATAAATCCATGGCTCTGCTCGCTTACTTCTGCTAGCTAGAGCTCAAGCCTGACAAAGTATTCTTAAGTGTGCGGCGTTGTTGTAGTGCGTTCGATATTTGTTCGATAGACGCATTTTTAGCGTCATGAAGAACCAAGTCTTTAATGACTTCTGCTGCCGCTTGGCTTAACTCAGCCTGACTAAGCCCCGCTGCAGCGGATGCGATTTTTGCCCATGATATTCTTTTGGGTAGAAAAGCGTGCATACGCATTTCGAGAACTGCTTTAATACCATCTGAGTTGGGTAGCGCATATTCGATAATGTCATCAAATCTACGAAATAGCGCTTTGTCGAGTAGCTCTGGGTGATTGGTTGTTGCTAGTACTAAACTATCAGTGCTATTTGACTCTTCTAGAAACTGTAGAAAAGAGTTTAGTACTCTGCGCATCTCTCCGACGTCGTTATCAGCATTTCGACGACCGCCGATGGCATCAAATTCGTCAAATAAGTAAACGGCACGCACTGTTGCAATATGATCGAAGATTAACCGAAGCTTTGACGCGGTTTCACCCATGAATCGGGTGATTACCGACTCTAATCTGATAGTGAACAATGGTAACCGTAACTCTCCCGCTAAAACGGATGCAGTAAGCGTTTTACCTGAACCCGGAGGCCCAACTAGCAGTAGTTTTGAACTGGGGACTAAGCCGTGACTTCGAAGTTTGTCCCGTTGACGCTGCTGGTGTATAAGCCGGTCGAGGCGTGCTCGTTTCGGATCATCCAGAATCAAATCCTGAATTTGTGTTTTGGGATAAGCTACTGACAGTAAGTTTTCCAGATCTCCTCTCGGTTTGGAGATAGGAATCGCTACCTTCTGGTTTTGCAATGACTGAGCAGCCTTAGCGGGGCTGCGCTTTCGAGCCGTATCAACAAGTGTTTTCAACTCGTCCGCGACGTCTTTTCGTCCACGGCGCGCCTCTGCAGCAGCAACCTGTAGAGCGATAGATAGGAACTGCTCCTCGTCACCTTGATTATGGCTGCTTAGCAGAGCAATGATTTGTTGGGCCGTAGCCATTGGAGCGCCTTCCCTGTCTGGACGATGGGCTACTGGTTCTGGTTGGCATTCTAGTCCATCAATCAAATCTGGCCTACCTACGGTCGTCCGATTGCGATCGTTCCAGAGTCTTCCGACAAAATGGCGGGATTGCGGTTAGGAAACCAGTTCAATAGTCTCTTTACCTCATCTTAAAGTCGAGAAAGGCAATGGCGAAGTTTCTCAATAGCTCTCCCTGCCTTCACTCCGCCTTGAGGATTTTGGTCAAAAAGCCCCTGGACCATGCTGACGACGTTGCCCTGATCAGTGCGGCGAAAGCGGTGTGGTACTCCGACGAGGATCTTGTGGGTGAAGTGAAAATATTTCTGAAAGGGTGCTCCAGTGAATTGGAAGTGCGTCGCGCAGGCTATTTGCTTGAGCGCTTCACACGCTTTTCTTGTGCGACAGATAGTCGGGTAAAGGAAGCGTTGAAAGCGCTTGAACTGTTTTCAGCGTCCAAGCAATACGTGAAACCACAAGGTGCTGTTGCGTTGCGTAGTCGTCGTGACGAACTGGCAATGTCCTGGGGGGTGAGTGAGGGACTGGGTTTGAAGGTTCAGACCTTAATGCCGTTTCAGACCCGCCACTACGCAGCCGAACAGCGGGTGGCGTCTGCCTAGGTATCGACAGCTATCAAAGAACCCGGCTTAGCCGGTTTTTTGCTGTCTGCGATGTCTTCAGCTCTAGGAGATTTCCGATAAGCCTTTCAGGTTGTCCGTCGGAACTCGCACAACTAACCTTCGTCAGTCGCTGCCAATTCAGTGACCGGGACTGCAAGCCCGCCGAAACCTCACCAGTTAGTTACAAGCGCCTTTATAATTGCGGCGCTTTTTCATGGTCGCCATTTATGGCGGCTGTGTGCGGGAGACCTTCGGGTCTACCGAGACTTGCTGGTGACTCTCGGTCTTGCAGGCCCGCACACAGCTGCCACCCATCATCTGCAAGTGATGCTGGTAGTCCTTACTTCACACCAGAGGTTTACCATGATCAAAGACAGCCCAAACCCCCCGTCAGATTCCCAACCCACCGACCAAATTTTCACCGTCCTAACCAACCTGAACAGCGAAACCCTGCTCGCCAATGCTTCCCAAGACCTGGCATCCGTGCAGGCACTGGCGGGCAATCTGGCTTTTGACGTCGACGGCCCGCAGCGAGATGCAGTGCTGGGGATTCATCGGATGGTGGAAGGTATCCAGTTGATGGTCGATCGGGTGTTGGACCTACAGGAAGTACCGATCAGCAACTGACCTCACCCACTCTGTGGCGAGGGAGCTTGCTCCCGTTGGGGTGCGAAGCGCCCCCAAAACCTGCCACAGAGTTCTTCTGAAAGAATGGGTGTTCTGAGCGAAGGGCTGCTGCGCAGCCCAACGGGAGCAAGCTCCCTCGCCACAGGGTGGTCAGGCGTTGATTGGACGGGTAACCAACCGCTCTAACGCCTCACCCAATCCTGACGCCTTGTCACCAATCAACAAGTGCCAAACACCGCTTTCCAGCTGGCTGACACCCTGGCAGCCGAGTGTAGTAAGTTGAGCTTCGGACAATACAGAATCATCCCCCAACTCCACCCGCAACCGCGTCATCGCCACCGCTTCCAACTGCCGCACATTCCCCCGGCCGCCCAAGGCATTCAGCCATTTCTCAGCTTCCTGCATATTCACCGCCACCGGCTTATCCACAGGCGCAACCGTCGCCGGTGCATTGGCAACAAACGACGGCATCGCCAAGCGAATCTCATCAGCAATGCTATCTGCCATCGGCCCCACCACCACCTGCAAACTCCCGCCATTCCCCGGCCGGACAACAGCCATGGCGCCCAGCGCTTTCAACTCCGCATCCACCGCCTTGTTGCGATCCACCATGTCCAACCGCAGGCGCGTCGTACAGGCACCGACGCTCAGCAAATTCTCTGCACCACCCAAGGCCTGGATGTAGGCCGTGGCACGCTGGTTATCCGTCATTACCTCAGCCTGCACCACCTGAATATCTTCACGCCCCGGCGTCTTCAGGTTGAAGCGACGAATGCAGTAATTGAACACGCTGTAATAGATCACCGCGTAAGCCAACCCCACCGGGAACACCAACCAACCATTGGTGGACTTGCCCCAACCCAGCACCATGTCGATAAACCCACCGGAGAAGGTAAAGCCCAGGTGGATATTCAGCATATTGGTGACAGCCATCGACAGGCCTGTCAGCACGGCGTGAATCAGGTACAGAAACGGCGCGAGGAACATGAACGCAAATTCAATCGGCTCAGTCACCCCGGTCAAAAACGAGGTCAGCGCCATCGACAGGAAAATCCCGCCCATCACTTTACGGCGTTCCGGCAACGCGTTGCGGTACATCGCCAAACACGCCGCCGGCAGGCCAAACAGCATCACCGGGAACATGCCGGTCATGAACTGGCCGCCTTTCGGGTCGCCAGCGAAGTAGCGGGTGAGGTCGCCAGTGACCACGGCGCCGGTCACCGGATCGGTAAAGGTGCCAAACACAAACCACGCCATATTGTTGAGGATATGGTGCAGGCCTGTGACGATCAGCAGGCGGTTGAACACGCCGAACACAAACGCGCCGAGGCTGCCGCTCTCCATCAGCAACACGCCGAAACTGTTGATGCCGTGCTGGATCGGCGGCCAGATCAAACCAAAGATCACGCCCAATCCGACCGCGCTGAACCCCGTGACAATCGGCACAAACCTTCGCCCGCCAAAGAACGCGAGGTACTCCGGCAGCTTGATGTCCTTGAAGCGGTTGTACAGCCCGCCCGCCATCAAGCCGCTGGCGATACCGGCGAGCATGCCCATGTTGATAGAGGTGTCCATCACCTTGAGCGTGGAGACCATCACCAGGTAACCAATGGCGCCAGCCAACCCGGCTGTGCCGTTGTTGTCGCGGGCGAAACCCACGGCGATGCCGATGGCGAAGATCAGTGCCAGGTTGGCGAAGATCGCCTGCCCGGCGTCGTGCATCACCGCGATGTTCAGCAGGTCGGTGTCGCCCAGGCGCAGCAGCAGGCCGGCGATCGGCAGGATCGCAATCGGCAGCATGAGTGCACGGCCCAGGCGTTGCAGGCCTTCGATGAAATGTTGGTACATGGCGTGTCTCCTTTTGTTGTTGTTATCAGCTCAACGGCCAGTGGTGTTGACAGGCTTGGCGAACGGCCTTTGCGCTGCTCAGGTCGAGCAGGCCTAGGCTCAATTGCCGGCATTGCGCCGCGTCCAGGTGGCGGACGCGGTCCTTGATTTCGCCGATCTGCGGCGGGCTCACCGACAGTTCGCTGACGCCCAGGCCGACCAGCACCGGCGTGGCGAGCGGGTCGGAGGCGAGGGCGCCACAGACGCCGACCCAACGGCCGTGCTTGGCTGCACCGGCACAGGTCTGGGCGATCAGCCGCAACAGCGCCGGGTGCAACGCGTCGACCCGCGCGGCGAGCCCGGCGTGGTCGCGGTCCATGGCCAGGGTGTACTGGGACAGGTCATTGGTGCCGATGGACAGGAAGTCTGCGTCCTTGGCCAACTGGTCGGCCATCAGCGCGGCGGCAGGCACTTCGATCATCACACCGAGTTCGGGGCGTTGGGTCAGCTTCAGCTCTACGCACAGCTCATCCAGGCGCTGGCGGATCTGCAGCAGTTCGTCGACTTCGCTGACCATCGGCAGCAGGATGCGGCAACGCGCCAGCGGGCTTACTTGCAGCAGGGCACGCAGTTGCTGGTCGAGCACCTCAGGGCGCACCTGTGCCAGGCGAATACCGCGCAGGCCCAGCACCGGGTTGGCCTCGACGGGCAGCGGTAGATAATCGAGCTGTTTGTCGCCGCCCACATCGATGGTGCGGATGATCACTGACTTGTCGCCCATGGCATCCAGCACTGCCTGGTAGGCGTGACGCTGTTCCTGCTCATCCGGCGCGGTGCGGCGGTCGACGAAGAGAAATTCGGTGCGCAGCAGGCCGACGCCATCAGCGCCGTTTTCAAAGGCCACCTGGGCTTCGGCACTGGAGGCGACATTGGCCGCGACTTCAATGGTCACGCCATCGCTGGTGCGCGCCGGCTCCTGGGCTTGGGCCTGTTGCTGTTGGCGACGCAGATTCTGTGCGTCACGAATCTGGTGCACTTCGGCGTGACGCGCTTCGGTGGGCTCCAATTCCAGACGGCCGTTGACGGCGTCGAGTACCACGCGCTGGCCTTGGGGCACGTCGAGTACTTCGGCACCCAGCGCCACCACACACGGCAAGCCTTTGCCGCGGGCCAGGATCGCTACATGGGACGTCGCGCCGCCTTCGGCCATGCAGATGCCGGCAGCCTCCTGGGCACTCAATTGCAGCAGGTCAGACGGCGTCAACTCGTGGGCGCTGACGATCGCACCGGCAGGCAATTCGAAGTGCCAGGCTTCACCCAGCAACGCTCGTAATACGCGTTGTTGCAAATCCCGTAGATCATTTGAACGCTCGGCGAACAGGGGTTTGCCCAAGGCCAGCAGCACCGCGCATTGCGCCTGGATCGCATTGCGCCAGGCGTGGGTAGCGGCGCTGCCGTTTTCGATGGCGCCGGTAGCCGATTCCAGCAGTGTTGGGTCTTCCAGCAAGGCGAGATGCGCCGCGAAGATGTCCTCTTCCTCGACGTTCTTACGCTGGCGGGCGTGGTCCAGTGTCGTGCGGATTTCGCTGCGCACTTGCTCCAGCGCAGTGTCCAGGCGTTGCAGTTGTTCGTCGGCAGAATGGTTGCCGGTGTCGGCTGGCAGTTCGATACCGGTCAGGCGGAACAGTGGCCCGCAGACCAATCCCGGCGCAGCACACACGCCTTGCAATACGCCGACTTCGGTATTTGTCCGGCGTGGCGCGACGATGGCAGGGGCGTGGTGTTCTTCTTTGATAGCCGCGGACAAGGCCGCGACCAGCGCCTGCAATGCTGCCTCAGCATCCTTGCCGCGACAGCTCACACGGACTTCGTCACCCTCGCCAATGCCCAAACCCATCAAGCCAATCAGGCTGTCGCACGACGCCGACTTATCGCCGAACTGCAGCTGTGCCTGGCTGCTGAAACCCTGGGCGGCCTTGCGTACTAATGCCGCCGGGCGCGCGTGCAAACCGCCCCGGTGGGTAATGCGCACGTTGGCGCTGGTTTCAGCGTCCGAGTTATCCACAGGCGCTTGAGCCGACGCCGCCGAACGCGCCACGATCTGTACCAGCGGCTCGCCGACCTTGACCGTTTTCCCCGCTACCGCGCGCAATTCGAAGCGCTCGCCATTGGTCAGGATGATCAGGCTGACCAGGCTTTTGCACTGGCGCGCAATGCGGTCCAGGTCAAACTGCACCAACGCCTGGCCCTTGCTGACCCGCGCGCCGTCCTTCACCAACAAGGCAAAGCCTTCGCCATTCAGCTCGACCGTGTCGATGCCCACATGCATCAATACTTCGGCGCCGTTATCGGCGCGAAGGGTCAGCGCATGCCCGGTGCGGGCGACATGGATGATCACCCCGTCACACGGTGCGTGCAGGCAATCGTTCAACGGGTCGATGGCAATGCCGTCGCCCATCGCGCCGCTGGCGAACACTTCGTCGGGGACGTTGCCCAGGGCCAGCACCGGCCCACTGAGGGGAGCGCTGAGGGTCAGATCATTATTGTTGTTGGACATCGGCACGGTACTCATCAGGAAAACACGGCAATCGACTCAGTGAGTGCGAGTGACTTTGCTCAGGTGGCGTGGCTGGTCGGGATTCATGCCCCGGGCTTCGGCCAAACCTGCAGCCATGACGTAAAAACTCTGGATCGCCAGGATCGGGTCCAGGCTTGGGTGTTCGGCGCGGCTCAGGGTCAGGTCGCGTTCAGCGATATCGTCCGGCGCGGCCAGCAGCACACGGGCGCCGCGCTGGCGCATGTCGGCGGCCAGGCTCAATAGGCCGGCTTGTTCGGCACCGCGCGGGGCGAAGACCAGCAGGGGGTAGTTGTCGCCAATCAGGGCCATCGGGCCGTGACGCACCTCGGCGCTGCTGAAGGCTTCGGCCTGGATCGCCGAGGTTTCCTTGAGCTTGAGCGCGGCTTCCTGGGCGATGGCAAAACCGGCGCCGCGGCCGATGACCATCAGTTGCTGGCAGTCGCGCAGGGCGTCAATGGCAACCGTCCAATCTTGTTTGGCGGCGGCACGCAGGTCATCGGGCAGCGCACGACAGGCTTGCAGCAGCTCGGTTTCCTGATTCCAGTGGCCGATCAACTGCGCGCTGGCGCTGAGGGTGGCGATAAAACTCTTGGTCGCGGCCACGCTGTGTTCCGGCCCGGCGCACAGCGGTATATGAAACTCGCAGGCGGCTTCCAGCGGCGAGTCTTCGGCGTTGACCAGCGAAATGCTCAGGGCACCGCGCTTGCGCAGCAGGCGCAGGCTGTTCACCAAGTCTGGACTTTGTCCCGACTGGGAAAACCCAAACACCACCTGGCCGCTGACTTTCATCGGCGCTTGCAACAGGGTCACCACCGACATCGGCAGCGACGCCACCGGGATGCCCACGTGTTGCATGGCCAAATACGCAAAATAGCTGGCAGCATGGTCCGAGCTGCCCCGTGCAATGGTCATCGCCACTTGTGGCGGCTGGCGGCGCAGGCGGCCGGCGATTTCTTCCAGCGGCGGATCCAGGCGTTGCAGTTGGGCGGCGACGGCGTCGCAGGAGGCCAGGGCCTCTTCAAGCATTTTTGAAGTCAATGGTTTCTCCTTCGACCATTACGTCGGTGAGTGTCAGGGAGCGGTCCAGGCGCACGCAGTCGGCAAAGCTGCCGGGTTGCAGGCGGCCGCGTTCTTCCAGGCCCAGGTAGTCCGCGGGAAATTGCGACAGGCGTTGTGAGGCTTCGCTGATGGGCAGGCCGATTTTCACCAGGTTGCGCAGCGCCTGGTCCATGGTCAGCGTGCTGCCGGCCAGGGTGCCGTCGGCCAGGCGTACGCCGCCCAGGCATTTGGTCACGGTGTGGCTGCCCAGCTTGTACTCGCCATCGGGCATGCCGGCGGCGGCGGTGGAATCGGTGACGCAATACAGGCATGGGATCGCACGCAGCGCCACGCGCATGGCGCCGGGGTGCACGTGGAGCAGATCTGGGATCAGTTCTGCATATTTCGCGTGAGCCAGGGCCGCGCCGACGATGCCGGGCTCGCGGTGATGCAGTGGGCTCATGGCGTTGTATAAATGGGTGAAGCTGGTGGCACCGGCGGCGAGGGCGGCGACGCCTTCTTCATAGCTGCCGAGGGTGTGGCCTATCTGCATGCGCACGCCGCGTTCGCTGAGGGCGCGGATCAGGGCGTCATGGCCGGCAATTTCAGGCGCGATGGTGATCACGCGGATCGGCGCCAAACGCAGGTAGGCTTCCACTTCCGCCATCAGCGCGGTGTGGGCGAAATTGGGTTGGGCACCGAGTTTTCCCGGATTGATGTAAGGCCCTTCCAGGTGCACGCCGAGTACGCGGGCACTGCCTGTCGGACGCTGTTCGCAGAAGCTGCCGAGCTGGCCGAGTACGCTGGAAATCTCGTCGACCGGCGCAGTCATGGTGGTAGCCAGCAGCGAGGTCGTACCAAAGCGCACGTGTGTGCGGGTAATCGTCTCGAAGGCCTCCAAGCCTTCCATGATGTCTTTGCCGCCACCGCCGTGCACGTGCAGGTCGATAAAGCCGGGCAGCAAGTAAGGCAGGTCGTTTTCCGCCGGGTCGCAGGGCACGCCTTCAATGGCGGTCACCTTGCCGTGTTCGTGCGCCAGGCGGCCGCGAATCCAGCCGCTGGGCGTGAGGATGTTGTCTTCGGACATGGGCAGTTCTCTAAATTCGCAGTTCAGCGGAATAGTCATGGCGGCGCAGTTCTGCGACGAAGTCGTAGTAGTCGTTGCGGCAGTAGGTGTCGGTGATTTCGATCGGGGTGTTGTCGGCGGTGTAGCCGACCCGGGTCATCAGCAACATGGCGGTGCCGGGCGCGATGCCCACCAGCTTGGCGAACTCATCCGAGGCGTTGATTGCCTGGATGTGCTGCAGGGCACGCACCACGGGTTTGCCGATGCCTTCCAGGTATTCGTACAGCGAGTTGCCAATGGCTTGCGGATGCGGCAGCACCGAGGCGGGCAGGGTGGTCATTTCAATTGCCATCACCGTGTCATCGGCCTTACGCAAACGCTTGAGGCGCGCCACTTTGTCGGCGGGCGACAACCCCAGGCGAATCAGCTCTTCGTGGGTCGGCTGGGTAATTTCACGCTCCAACCATTGGGAGCTGGGCACAAAGCCCTTGAGCCGCAACATCTCGCTGAACCCCGACAAGCGTGACAGCGGCTGTTCCAAGCGTGGCGAGATATAGGTGCCGGAGCCTTGATTGCGGCGAATCAGTCCTTGGGCAAACAACACTTCCAGCGCTTTGCGAGCGGTGACTCGCGAGATGCCCAATTGCTCGCTGAGCACGCGTTCCGACGGCAGTGCCTGTTCGGACGTCCACTGGCCGGCATGGATTGCCGCTTCCAGCTTGCGCGCCAATTGCAGGTACAGCGGCGTGGATTGTTTGTCGTCAGGGCGCAGGGCCAGGATGGGATTCATCTGTCAGGTTTCCGATGCGTTATTGGAGTGTTGTCGCCCGGTAATGGCCGGAAATTAATACCACTTAAATACCATGTCAATGCAACCAAAACGGTGCAAGCAATGGTTTATAGGCCCTGTAATGGGGCCTGGTATCAAGTGGTATTAGAGAGGTCTGTATCGCGCGCAGAACCGCGCAGCCCGGCGCAGTGAACTGGTATTCACCGGCAGGCGCTGCCTGGGGCAGGAATTTTTTTTGAATTATTTTACGAACGGTACGAGATTACGGACGAATCTCGATCAGGGTGCCGTCTTTGACCAGGTTCCAGACCTCGCGCATATCCACGTTGCGCATGCCGATGCAGCCGTCGGTCCAGTCCAGGGTATGGAACCACTGTTCCGGGTAGTCCTCGGTGTCGGGGGTGCCGTGGATCATGATCATGCTGCCCGGCTTCACGCCTTCGCGGCGGGCACGGGCGGCGTCGCTGATATTCGGGTAGGAAATGTGCATGGCCAGGTTGAAGCGGTCGCTGGTCTTGCGCCAGTCGAGCCAGTAGAGGCCTTCTGGCGTGCGGCGGTCGCCTTCGATCAGCTTGTGGCCCTTGGGGTTCTTGCCCAGGGAAATGCGGTAGGTCTTGATGGGCTTGCCGTCGTTGATCAACTGCAATTGGTGGGCAGATTTGAGCACCAGGACTTTTTCGACGGTTTTGCCGCCCAGGGTTTCCACCGTGGAGGCCGACGACAGGGTCGCGAACGACAGGCAGATAAGCGCAAGCAACCAACGCATTGAAACGGGTATCCCTAGTGTCATGGGGCGGGCTTGCCCAGCGGCGGTACAGCCTCGCTGCGCACCGGGAAGGATTGCTGCCGGCGGTCAGCGAAAAAGTATTCCAGGGTCCGCCCGACCGTGCGGAAAGCCAGCTCTGACCATGGGATGTCGGCTTCGTCGAACAACTGCACTTCCAGGCTTTCGGGGCCTGCGGCAAAGTCCAGGTCGAGCAGGTCGGCGCGATAGAAGATATGCACCTGGTTGATGTGCGGCACGTCGATCAGGGTGTAGATGCTCATGTTGTGCACGCGCGCGCAGGCTTCTTCCAGGGTTTCGCGGGCGGCGGCCTGTTCCACCGTCTCGCCGTTCTCCATAAACCCTGCGGGCAGGGTCCAGTAACCCAGGCGCGGCTCGATGGCGCGGCGGCACAGCAGCACTTTTTCGCCCCACACTGGCACCGTGCCGGCAACGATGTTGGGGTTCTGATAGTGAATGGTCGAGCAGTGATCACACACAAAGCGCAGGCGGCCGTCGCCTTCGGGGATGCGCTGGGTAACCGGTTTACCGCACTGGCTGCAGAAGTTCATGCTGGGGTTCCTGGAAAGTGCGTCTATCTTGGCGTGACGGGCAGGGCGCTGCAAGTTGTCGTTTAGCGACACCACGCGGGTTTTGGGGTTGGGCACCCGCGAGCTTTGGTGCATGATGCAAGGTAGCCAACAGACCGAGATGACTCATGCTGGACGAGCTACTTCGCCGGGTAAGCAATCACACCCCCCATTCGCTGGAGACCGACGGGCGTTTCCCCGAGGCCGCGGTGCTGGTACCGATTACCCGCAGTGACGAACCTGAGCTGATCCTGACCCTGCGCGCCAGTGGCCTGTCGACCCATGGTGGCGAAGTGGCCTTTCCCGGCGGGCGCCGCGACCCCGAAGACCCGGACCTGATCTTCACCGCGCTGCGCGAGGCCGAAGAAGAAATCGGCCTGCCGCCCGGGCTGGTCGAAGTGATCGGCCCGCTGAGCCCTTTGATCTCCCTGCACGGCATTCGGGTCACGCCTTACGTTGGTGTGATTCCCGATTACGTCGAATACCTGGCCAATGATGCCGAGATTGCCGCTGTTTTCAGCGTGCCTTTGGACTTTTTCCGACAGGACCCGCGCGAACATACCCACCGAATCGATTACCAGGGCCGCAGTTGGTACGTGCCCAGCTATCGGTTTGGTGAATACAAGATCTGGGGGCTGACGGCGATCATGATCGTCGAATTGATCAATTTGCTCTATGACGACGCCAACATCAGCCTGCATCAGCCACCCAAGAGCTTCATCAATATCTAAGCCATCGTTTGAATGGCAACGCCGTGAGGGAAAACCATGAAATACCGCCTGGGCGACGCCCGCGTCGAGACTCATCCACAGAGCTGGGTGGCACCGAATGCCACGCTGGTGGGCAAGGTCAAGCTGGAGGAGGGCGCCAACGTCTGGTTTAACGCGGTGTTGCGTGGCGACAACGAACTGATCCTGATCGGCAAGAACAGCAATGTGCAGGATGGCAGCGTAATGCACACCGACATGGGCTACCCGCTGACGCTGGGCACCGGCGTGACCATTGGTCATAACGCCATGCTGCACGGCTGCACGGTGGATGATTACAGCCTGATCGGTATCAACGCGGTGATCCTAAATGGCGCGAAGATCGGCAAGCACTGCATCATCGGCGCCAATTCGCTGATCGGTGAGGGCAAGGAAATTCCGGATGGTTCGCTGGTGGTGGGTTCACCGGGCAAGGTGGTGCGTGAGCTGACCGACGCGCAGAAACGCATGCTTGAAGCCAGCGCTGCGCACTATGTGCATAACTCGCAGCGTTATGCGCGGGATCTGGTTGAGCAGGAAGAATGAACCCGAGTGAACGCCCCGTTGCTTCGCCGTGCGTGAGCATTTGTGCGCTGGATGATGATGATATTTGCACCGGCTGTCAGCGCACCGTGGATGAGATTACGCGGTGGAGCCGCATGGACAATGCCGAGCGCCGGGTGGTGTTGGGGTTGTGCCATGAGCGGGCGGTGGCGGGTGGGTTGGTGTTTATGGTTTCTGGGAAACCTGGCGGCTGATAGACCGCTATCGCAGGCAAGCCAGCTCCCACATTTTGACCGCGTTCCAACAGGTTAAACGCGTTCAAAATGTGGGAGCTGGCTTGCCTGCGATGAGGCCCTCCCAGACGACATCTTTCTAATTGTGAAGTACCCTGTGCGCCATCATCCACAGGCCCATCCCCCATGCTCTTCCTGATCGCCTACATCAGCAGCGTCGTGCTGATCAACTTCGCCTTCTCCACCGCGCCGCACCTGGATGTCATCTGGTCCGCCTGGGGCGGCCTGGTATTTATCCTGCGCGACATGGTGCAAACCCGTTTTGGCCATGGTGCGATCATCGCCATGCTGGCGGCGCTGGTGCTGTCGTATATCACCTCCGACCCTTCTATCGCACTGGCCAGTGCCACAGCGTTTGCGGTCTCCGAGTGCATCGACTGGCTGGTGTTCAGCATCACCAAGCGCCCGCTCCACGATCGCCTGTGGATAAGTTCGGCGCTGAGCATTCCCCTCGATACCTTTATCTTTTTCGGCCTGATCGGCGCGCTCACTCCAGCGGTGGCGGGTACCGCACTGGTGTCGAAATTTGCCGGCGTCACGGTGGTGTGGCTGATCATGGCGTGGCGTATCCGCAAGCGTGCCGTCGCCAACTGAGGCCAATTTTTACAGTTCATGTAAAATGCCGGCCTTTCTCCCCATGATCCGCTCCCCTGAGGACCTGAGATGACCCGAATCGGAACTCCATTGTCGCCAACCGCGACCCGCGTTTTGCTGTGTGGCTGCGGTGAGCTGGGCAAGGAAGTGGTGATCGAACTGCAACGCCTGGGCGTTGAAGTGATTGCCGTGGATCGCTACGCCAACGCGCCGGCCATGCAGGTGGCGCATCGCAGCCACGTGATCAACATGCTCGACGGTGCCGCCCTGCGTGCTGTGATCGAAGCCGAGAAGCCGGACTTTATCGTGCCGGAAATCGAGGCCATCGCCACCGCCACTCTGGTGGAGCTGGAAGCCGAAGGCTTTACCGTGATCCCGACCGCGCGTGCCACCTCGCTGACCATGAACCGCGAAGGCATCCGTCGCCTGGCCGCCGAAGAGCTGGACCTGCCGACCTCGCCGTACCACTTCGCCGATACTTTCGAGGACTACAGCAAGGCCGTGCAGGACCTGGGTTTCCCGTGTGTGGTCAAGCCGGTGATGAGTTCGTCGGGCAAGGGCCAGAGCCTGTTGCGCAGCGCTGACGACGTGCAGAAAGCCTGGGATTACGCCCAGGAAGGCGGACGTGCCGGTAAGGGCCGGGTGATCATCGAAGGCTTTATCGACTTCGACTACGAAATCACCTTGCTGACGGTGCGTCACGTCGGTGGCACCACGTTCTGTGCACCGGTTGGCCATCGTCAGGAGAAGGGCGACTACCAGGAATCCTGGCAGCCGCAGGCCATGAGCCCGATTGCGCTGGCCGAATCCGAGCGCGTTGCAAAGGCCGTGACCGAGTCCCTTGGGGGCCGTGGCCTGTTTGGCGTGGAGTTGTTCATCAAGGGTGATCAGGTGTGGTTCAGCGAAGTATCGCCGCGTCCGCATGACACGGGCTTGGTGACCCTGATTTCTCAGGACTTGTCGCAGTTCGCGCTGCACGCTCGCGCAATCCTGGGCTTGCCGATTCCGTTGATCCGTCAGTTCGGGCCTTCGGCTTCGGCGGTGATCCTAGTGGAAGGGCAGTCGACCCAGACGGCGTTTGCCAACCTCGGTGCGGCGTTGAGCGAACCGGATACGGCGTTGCGTCTGTTTGGTAAGCCAGAAGTGAATGGCCAGCGCCGCATGGGCGTGACGTTGGCGCGGGATGAGTCGATTGAAGCGGCTCGAGCCAAGGCTACCCGTGCTTCCAAGGCTGTTGTGGTAGAGCTGTAACCGAGGCGCGCCCTTCGCAGGCAAGCCAGTTCCCACATTGGAATGCATTTCCCTGTGGGAGCCGGGCTTGCCTGCGATAGCGGTCTATCAGGCGACCTTATTCAGATCATTATCCCGCGTCTCTTTCAGGCACAGCACAGCAATCAAGCTGAGCAACGCCGCCGCCGACACATACCCACCGACATAACTCAGCCCACCCATCGCCACCAGCTTGGTCGCGAAGAACGGTGCCGCTGAAGCCCCCACGATCCCACCCAGGTTATACGCCGCCGACGCGCCGGTATAACGCACGCGCGTCGGGAACAACTCCGGCAGCATGGCGCCCATCGGCGCGAAGGTCACGCCCATCAGGAACAGCTCCAGGGCCAGGAACAGCGCCACCGCCCAGGTCGAGCCGTGGGTCAGCAGCGGCTCCATGGTGAAGCCCGACAGGATCGCCAGGATCGCTCCGACGATTAGCACCGGCCTGCGCCCGTAGCGATCACTCGCCAGGGCCGCCAGTGGCGTGGCCAGGCCCATGAACAGCACTGCGAAGCACAACAAGCCAAGGAAGGTCTCGCGGCTGTAGCCCAAGGTCGAAACGCCGTAGCTCAGCGAAAACGCGGTGGTGATGTAGAACAACGCATAACACACCACCATCGACGCGGCGCCCAGCAATACTGGCAGCCAATGCTGGCTGAACAGTTCCACCAACGGCACTTTTATTGGGGCTTCTTTGGCCACGGCGTTGGCGAAGACTGGCGTTTCATGCAGCTTCAGGCGCGCATACAGGCCCACCATCACCAGCGCAGCGCTGAGAATGAACGGAATGCGCCAGCCCCAGCTACGAAACTGCTCGTCGTTCAGGCTCATCGCCAGGATCAAGAACAAGCCGTTAGCCGCGAGAAAGCCAATCGAAGGGCCCAGTTGCGGGAACATGCCGAACCAGGCGCGCTTGCCCTTGGGCGCATTCTCGGTCGCCAGCAGTGCCGCGCCGCCCCATTCCCCGCCCAAGCCAAGGCCCTGGCCGAAACGCAGCACGCACAACAGGATCGGCGCCCAGGCGCCGATGCTGTCATAACCGGGCAATAAGCCGATCAGCGTGGTACACACGCCCATCAGCAACAGCGAGGCCACCAGCGTGGATTTACGCCCAATGCGGTCGCCGAAGTGGCCGAACAGTGCCGAGCCCAGCGGGCGGGCGATAAAGGCGATGCCAAAGGTCAGGAACGACGCCAGCATCTGCGCGGTGCCGGAGGTCTGCGGGAAGAACACCGGGCCGATCACCAGCGCAGCAGCCGTGGCGTAGATATAGAAGTCGTAGAACTCGATGGCGGTGCCGACAATGCTCGCGGTGGCAACCCGTGCAGTCGAGTTGGTCGGGGCGGCGGGCGCGGCCTCGTTATAGGTGGTGCTCATGGCGGTATCCCTGACGGTCGTTGCGCGTTTGGACGCGGATTATTATTGGTCGAACACCCATGGATCAGGGTAGTGCGCGGGGCGGCTCGGGATGGGAGCGAACACCGGTCAGACAGGATGAAGCGGTGCCTTGACGCGTTGGGTGCGGGTAGCACACGGTCGGGCGGGGCTCTGGTAAGCCGCAGGGATTATAGGAAGGGGTTTGGAGATACAACAAGTGTGCTGACACGCCGCAAATCAAAATGTGGGAGCTTGAGTAGTATCAGGGATAGGTTAGGCAGCCACCGGCATCCTGCTGGTATGCCAGATCAGCACCTTGCTCACGCGGTTGTCCTCGGTCTCGAGGATTTCCAGGCGGTAGCGCCCGATTTTCAGGCACACCGCGCAGTCCGGGATGGTCTCCAGTGCTTCGGTGACCAGGCCATTGAGGGTCTTTGGACCGTCGCTGGGCAGGTGCCAGTTCAGGCTCTTATTCAGGTCGCGGATCGAGGCGGCACCGTCGATGATATAGCGGCCATCCGGTTGCGCGTCGATATGCGGGTTGTCGGCACTCTGTTCGCTCTCAAACTCACCGACGATTTCTTCGAGGATATCTTCCAGGGTGACAATGCCCAGCACTTCGCCGTACTCGTCCACCACCATGCCGAGGCGTCGCTGTTGCTTGTGGAAGTTCAGCAGTTGCAGTTGCAGCGGCGTACTTTCGGGGACGAAGTAGGGTTCGTGGCAGGCGGCGAGTAACGCTTCCTTGGTCAGGCTGGCGTCGGGCAGCAGGTGCTGGATCTGTCGCGTGTTCAGCACCGCCTGGACCTGGTTGATATCACTGTGGAACACCGGCAGGCGCGTGCGCTCGGAGGTGCGCAGTTGCTCGATGATCTCTTCGACTGAGTCATCCAGGTTGATGCCGTCCACTTCACTGCGCGGTACCAGGATGTCGTTGACCGTGATGTTGTCCAGGGCGTGGATGCCGGGCATCCCGGGGGTGCGGTCTTCGTCGGCTTCCGGTTCCGGTTCGTCGTCGTGGTCGGGCAGCGGTTCATCGCTCTTTTTCACCACGCCGGATTGACGTGCGAATGGACGCAACAGCAACAGGCTGATGCCATTGAGCAGCCAGGCAAGGGGGTAGAGGATTTTCAGCGGCACGCCCAAAAGCGTATTGCCGAAGCCCAACACCGCTTGCGGATAACGAACGGCGAGGGCACGAGGCAGGTAGTCGGCGAATATCAGCAGGAGCGCGCAGGCAATCATCCAGCCCAGCCAAGGTCCGTTCTGCGCCCAGGCGTAGATCGCCAGCAAGGTGCAGAGAATGACTACCGCGGCGCGACACAGGCTGTTGCACAGGATCAGGCTGTTACGCGGGAAGCTCAGGCGGGCAGCAGCCTTGTCACCCTGGCGTGTACCAGGGCGCAAGGCCAGCAAGTGCTGTTGCGCGGCTTCGATGGCGGTAAACAGCGCGGCCCATAACACCAGCAAGGCGATTACTGCGAGCATCGGCTCCAGCGGCAAGTTGTCCATGATCACGGCCCGTCAGATGTGCAGGATGTATTCGCGGACCAGCTTGCTGCCGAAATAGGCCAGCATCAGCAGGCAGAAACCGGCCAGGGTCCAGCGGATCGCCTTGTGCCCACGCCAGCCGAGGCGGTTGCGGCCCCACAGCAATACGCTGAACACTACCCATGCCAGGCACGCCAGCAACGTCTTGTGCACCAGGTGCTGGGCGAACAGGTTTTCGACGAATAGCCAGCCGGAAATCAGCGACAATGACAACAGCGTCCAGCCAGCCCAGAGGAAGCCGAACAGCAGGCTTTCCATGGTTTGCAGCGGCGGGAAGTTCTTGATCAGCCCTGAGGGGTGCTTGTGCTTGAGCTGGTGGTCCTGCAGCAGCAGGAGCAGGGATTGGAAGACGGCAATGGTGAACATGCCGTAGGCCAGGATGGAAAGCAGGATATGCGCGAGGATGCCCGGCTCTTCATCAATCACCTGCACCGTACCCGTGGGCGCGAATTGCGCCAGCAGCACCGTCAGCACGCCCAATGGGAATAGCAGCACCAGCAGGTTCTCGACGGGAATCCGATAACAGGCCAGCAGGGTCAGCGCGATGACGGCCGCCGCAATCAGGCTGGCGGCGCTGAAAAAATCCAGGCCCAGGCCGACTGGGGTCATCAGGTGGGTAAACAGGCTGGCAGCGTGAGCCAGCAGGGCTAGGACGCCAAGGCCGACCAGCAGGCGTTTGTCCGCCTTGGTGCCTTGGGCCAGACGAGTGCCCTGATAGAGAGTCGCAGCGGCATACAAAATGGCGGCGGCGAGGCTGGGTAGCAAACTGGGTGACAAAGGGAGCATAAATCCTGATAGGCAAGCCCGAAAGGCGCTGAGTTTGGCATACCCCCGCGTAACACGAAAGACTCTCAGGCCAGACAGCGGGTGTGCATGGCCGCAGTCTTCGCTATAATCCGCGACCTGCCCACGCCGCAGGCTCGCCGAGCGCTGTTTTTAATAGCGATTTACCACAGCCTCGGTCGCCACTACCTCGGTCTACCAATGCATTTTGTTGAATAGGGCCTGAAAGGATCGCGCATGTTTGAAAACCTGACTGACCGTCTCTCGCAGACGCTGCGCCATGTCACCGGCAAGGCCAAGCTGACCGAGGACAATATTAAAGACACCCTGCGTGAAGTGCGCATGGCGTTGCTGGAAGCCGACGTGGCTTTGCCGGTGGTGAAGGACTTCGTCAACTCGGTCAAAGAGCGCGCGGTAGGCACCGAAGTGTCCCGCAGCCTCACGCCGGGCCAGGCCTTTGTGAAGATCGTCCAGGCCGAGCTCGAAAGCCTGATGGGCGCGGCCAACGAAGACTTGAACCTGAGCGCCGTGCCGCCGGCCGTCGTATTGATGGCCGGTTTGCAGGGCGCGGGTAAAACCACCACCGCCGGCAAGCTGGCGCGCTTCCTTAAAGAGCGCAAGAAGAAGTCCGTCATGGTGGTGTCGGCCGACGTGTACCGTCCGGCGGCCATCAAGCAGTTGGAAATGCTCGCCGGCGAAGTCGGTGTGACCTTCTTCCCGTCCGACCTGAGCCAGAAGCCGGTCGACATCGCCAACGCAGCTATTAAAGAAGCCAAGCTGAAGTTCATCGACGTGGTCATCGTCGATACCGCCGGTCGCCTGCACATCGATGAAGAGATGATGGGCGAGATCAAGGCGTTGCACGCCGCGATCAACCCGGTCGAGACGCTGTTCGTGGTCGATGCCATGACCGGCCAGGATGCGGCCAACACCGCCAAGGCATTTGGTGACGCACTGCCGCTGACCGGCGTGATCCTGACCAAGGTCGACGGCGATGCCCGTGGCGGTGCTGCGCTGTCAGTACGTGCCATCACCGGCAAGCCGATCAAGTTCATCGGTATGGGCGAGAAGAGCGAAGCGCTCGAGCCGTTCCACCCCGAGCGTATTGCCTCGCGAATCCTCGGCATGGGCGACGTGCTCAGCCTGATCGAGCAGGCCGAAGCCACGCTCGACAAGGACAAGGCCGATAAACTGGCCAAGAAGCTGAAGAAGGGCAAGGGCTTCGACCTCGAAGACTTCCGCGACCAGCTGCAACAGATGAAGAACATGGGCGGCCTCGGCGGCCTGATGGACAAGCTGCCAAACATCGGCGGTGTGAACCTGGCGCAAATGGGCAATGCCCAGGGCGCGGCAGAGAAGCAGTTCAAGCAGATGGAAGCCATCATCAACTCCATGACCCCGGCCGAGCGCCGCGACCCTGAGCTGATCAGCGGTTCGCGCAAGCGTCGGATCGCCATGGGGTCCGGCACCCAGGTGCAGGACATCGGTCGCTTGATCAAGCAACACAAGCAGATGCAGAAGATGATGAAGAAATTCTCCGCCAAGGGCGGTATGGCCAAGATGATGCGCGGCATGGGCGGCATGTTGCCCGGCGGCGGCATGCCTAAAATGTAAAGTATTCGAGCGGGAGCCCAGCTCCTGCTCCGACCCACAGGGATGTGGGATCTCCAGCAAACCCGCTATTGGCGGGGGCTGACCTGCCGTTTTAACCGACGGCTCTATAGCAGATCTGAATGGCACACTGATAGGCGCCAAAAAAAGACATTTGCAAAAGTCCGGATATTCCTTAGAATATGCGGCCTTTCGGGCACCTATGCCCGCTGTGCATTTAGATTTGCAGCACCGACTACAGGAACGATGTTCACATGCTAACAATCCGTCTTGCCCTTGGCGGCTCCAAAAAGCGCCCGTTTTACCACTTGACCGTAACCGACAGCCGCAACCCGCGCGACGGTTCGCACAAGGAACAGGTTGGTTTCTTCAACCCTGTTGCTCGTGGTCAAGAAGTTCGTCTGTCCGTGAACCAAGAGCGCGTAGCCTACTGGCTGAGCGTGGGTGCACAGCCATCCGAGCGCGTTGCAAAGTTGTTGAAGGACTCGGCTAAGGCCGCAGCCTGAGCAATATGAACGCGACGCCAGCTGTTGCTGATGATTTGATCGTTATCGGCAAGATTTACTCTGTTCATGGCGTTCGCGGCGAAGTGAAGGTGTATTCCTTTACTGATCCGACTGAAAACCTGTTGCAGTACAAAACCTGGACGCTCAAGCGCGAAGGTAGTGTGAAACAGGTCGAGCTGGTCAGTGGACGCGGGAGCGATAAGTTCCTGGTCGCAAAGCTCAAGGGTCTTGATGACCGTGAAGAAGCTCGTCTTCTGGCCGGTTATGAGATCTGCGTGCCGCGCAACCTGTTCCCTGAATTGACCGACGGCGAGTACTACTGGTACCAGCTGGAAGGTCTGAAGGTTATTGATCAACTCGGGCAATTGTTCGGGAAAATCGATCATCTTCTGGAAACCGGCGCCAATGATGTAATGGTGGTCAAGCCTTGCGCTGGCAGCCTGGATGATCGCGAACGCTTGTTGCCCTATACAGAGCAATGCGTGTTGGCCATCGATCTGGCCGCGGGCGAGATGAAGGTGGAATGGGATGCGGACTTCTAAGCGTGGCTAATCTGCGCATTGAAGTGATCAGTTTGTTTCCCGAGATGTTTTCCGCTATCAGCGAGTACGGCATCACCAGTCGGGCGGTGAAACAGGGGCTGTTGCAGCTTACCTGTTGGAACCCGCGAGACTACACGACGGATCGACATCACACTGTGGATGACCGCCCATTTGGCGGTGGCCCGGGCATGGTGATGAAGATCAAGCCCCTGGAAGACGCGTTGGCTCAGGCCAAGGCCGCCGCCGGGGAGAAGGCGAAGGTAATTTACCTGTCCCCTCAAGGCCGTCAGCTGAAACAGGCAGGGGTCCGCGAACTGGCGAATGAGGAAGCACTGATCCTGATTGCCGGTCGCTATGAAGGCATTGACGAGCGTTTTATTGAAGCTCATGTCGATGAAGAGTGGTCGATTGGGGACTATGTCCTGTCTGGCGGCGAGCTGCCGGCGATGGTCCTGATAGATGCGGTTACACGACTGCTGCCTGGAGCTTTAGGGCATGCGGACTCCGCGGAGGAAGATTCCTTCACGGATGGTTTGCTGGATTGCCCGCACTACACCCGACCGGAGGTGTATGCGGATCAGCGTGTTCCCGACGTATTGCTAAGTGGCAATCACGCACACATCCGGCGTTGGCGTTTACAGCAGTCCCTTGGTCGGACCTATGAACGACGCGCCGATCTTCTGGATAGCCGCTCGCTTTCTGGAGAAGAGAAGAAGCTGCTCGAGGAATACATCCTCGCGCGGGACGATAGTTAACAACGTATCGATGGTAGGTCCATTGACTTACCTTAGGAGCACAGCATGACTAACAAAATCATCCTTGCACTCGAAGCAGAGCAGATGACCAAAGAGATCCCTACCTTTGCCCCGGGCGACACTATTGTCGTTCAGGTGAAAGTGAAGGAAGGCGACCGTTCGCGTCTGCAAGCGTTCGAAGGCGTGGTAATTGCCAAGCGTAACCGTGGTGTGAACAGTGCTTTCACTGTTCGTAAAATCTCCAACGGTGTTGGCGTAGAGCGTACTTTCCAGACCTACAGCCCGCAAATCGACAGCATGGCCGTCAAGCGTCGCGGTGACGTACGTAAAGCCAAGCTGTACTACCTGCGTGACCTGTCCGGTAAAGCAGCTCGCATCAAGGAAAAACTGGCTTAAGCCCAGCTTCCCGATGCAGAAAAAAGCAGCCTACGGGCTGCTTTTTTGTGCCTGCGATTTGTGCGGATCGCAGGGTGGCAGTTGTGGCTAGGACTGCCCTGGCTGGATGACTGCCAATAACGCCCACCCCGCCACTGGTTTCAAGCCGCTCTCTGGTGTTACCACATGCACCCAGCCACTGTTGTCACGGGCAAACAACAGGATCGCCCGTTCACCATGCAGTGCCTGATAGTCGTTCCAGCCAAACCCATCGGTCAGGTGGGTGGTGTACAGCTCGGCGCCTTGCCCCAGCAGGCTGGCGAGCTTGGAATAACTCAAGGGTTGGCTGCCCAGCAAGTGCCCGCGGTGTTCATGGCTGGCCCGGTGCTTGTCCGTGCGACGGCTCTCCTGGCTGCTGGTCAAGGTAAACAGGCGATGCCCGAAGTCGTGGCGAAAGCGCATGGCGGCCAGCGTGTTCAGTTCGCCCGAGGGCGACAGTGCCAGCAAATGTCCGAGCCCCACCAGGTCCAGGTGCGATTCGGCATGCTGCGAGGCCGGGTTGCCGAAGTAGGTTGGTAGCCCCTCCATACGGCTGGCGCGGATGTTCTCCCAGCTGGAGTCGGTCAACAGCACGCGGCTGCCCAGTTGCTGCAGGGCCTTGCCCAGGATGCGCGCCGGGCCATTTGCACCGACGATCAGAAAGCCACTGGGCGCAGGCTCGGCGACTTTCAGCAGGCGGGCCAGGGGGCGGGCGGTGGCGCTTTGCAGCACCACGGTGCCGATAATTACCGCAAAGGTCAGCGGCACCAGCAGCAATGCACCTTCGTGACCGGCTTCATCCAGGCGAATCGCAAATATCGCCGACACCGCTGCGGCCACAATGCCGCGTGGGGCGATCCACGCCAGCAGCGCACGTTCTCGCCAGTTCAGCTTCGAACCAACGGTCGACAGCGCGACATTGAGGGGGCGGGCAATAAACTGAATGATCAGCAACAGGATCAGGACGAAGGGCCCCAGGGCAATCAAGGCATTCAGGTCCAGGCGCGCCGCCAGCAGGATAAACAGACCGGAAATCAGCAGTACGCTGAGGTTTTCCTTGAAGTGCAGGATGTGTCGCACATCCACGCCTTTCATGTTGGCCATCCACATGCCCATCAGCGTCACCGCCAACAGGCCGGACTCGTGCATGACTTCATTGGCGGCGATGAACACGCCCAGCACCCCGGCCAGGGTCGCCAGGTTGTGCAGGTATTCCGGCAACCACTGTCGCCGCATGATCTGCCCCAGCAGCCAGCCGCCGGCAACCCCGAACAGGCTACCGCAGGCAATCACGCCGCCGAAAGTCAGCAGGCTATGGCTCAAGCCATCTCCGGAGGCGCGGCTGATGATGAAGCTGTAGACCACCACGGCCAGCAGTGCGCCAATCGGGTCTATGACGATACCTTCCCAGCGCAGGATGTTGGCGATGGAGGCTTTGGGGCGCACCACGCGTAGCATCGGGACGATCACCGTGGGGCCCGTCACCAGCGTCAGCGTGCCGAACAGCAGGGCCAGCATCCAGTCGAAACCCAGCAGCCAGTGGGTTGCCAGCGTGATCACCGCCCAGGTCGAAAGCGCGCCGAGGGTCACCAGGCGGTGGACCACGCTGCCAATCTCCTTCCATTCCGATAGGTGCAGCGTCAGGCTGCCCTCAAACAGGATCAGCGCCACCGCCAACGACACAAGTGGCATCAGCAAGGGGCCGAACATTTCTTGCGGGTCGAGCCAGCCCAGTACCGGTCCGGCCAGAATCCCGCTCAGCAAAAGAAACAGAATTGCTGGCAGTTTCAGGCGCCAGGCCAGCCATTGGCAGCCGAGTGCGGCCACACCAATGCCGCCAAAGGCCAACAAAATCTGTTGTTCGTTCATTAAAGCTCCCTGTTCCTTGAAGTAGCGGGCTATGAAAGACTAGTGACCCTAATCACAGTTCACTAATTAATTGCCGCAAAGCCCCGTGCCGCGTCGCTTGAGTGCCCATGCCCGCCATTGACCACCCCCTTATCGACCGTTTTCTCGACGCCCTTTGGCTGGAAAAAGGCCTGTCGGACAACACGCGCCAGGCTTACCGCAGTGACCTGGCCCTGTTCAACGGTTGGCTGCAGGAGAAAAACCTCGAGCTGATCAATGCTGGACGTGAGCTGATCCTCGATCACTTGGCCTGGCGTCTGGAGCAACACTACAAGCCACGTTCCACTGCGAGATTTCTCTCCGGCGTGCGTGGCTTTTATCGCTATTTGCTGCGCGAAAAGCTGATCGCAGTCGATCCGACTCTACAAGTCGACATGCCACAATTAGGTAGGCCTCTTCCTAAGTCTTTGTCGGAAAGCGACGTGGAGGCTTTGCTTGCTGCTCCCGATCTCAGTGAAGCCATCGGCCAGCGCGACCGCGCCATGCTCGAGGTTCTGTACGCGTGCGGCCTGCGGGTCACCGAGTTGATCAGCCTGACCCTGGAACAAGTGAACCTGCGCCAGGGTGTATTGCGGGTGATGGGCAAGGGCAGTAAGGAGCGGTTGGTACCGATGGGGGAGGAGGCAATAGTGTGGGTCGAGCGCTATATGCGTGATGCCCGCGGCGAACTGCTTGGCGGACGCCCCAGTGATGTGTTGTTCCCCAGCCTGCGCGGTGAGCAGATGACCCGCCAGACCTTCTGGCACCGCATCAAGCATCAGGCCAAGGTCGCCGGGATCAGCAAGTCCCTGTCGCCCCACACGTTGCGCCATGCCTTCGCCACCCATTTGCTCAACCACGGTGCGGATTTGCGCGTGGTGCAAATGCTGCTCGGCCACAGCGACTTATCCACCACCCAGATCTACACCCACGTGGCGCGCGCGCGTTTGCAGGAAATGCACGCCAAGCACCACCCGAGAGGCTGAAAACCGCCAATTTATTCCGCCGCGGGCTGCCCTGCGGCCCAACTGTGGTAGGCTTTGCCGGTTAGCAAAGGGGACGGCTCAGACCTGTATTAACAGACCCATGTCTTGCCCCCGTCCCTGCATCTGCCTTCAGGAGTTCCCATGCGCTTGACCCAGATTATTGCCGCCGCAGCCATTGCGTTGGTTTCCACCTTTGTTGTCGCCGACGACGCCGCCGAGCAGACCATCCGCAAGAGCCTGGCCAACCTGCAGCTCGACACCCCGATCGAAAGTATCAGTGCCAGCCCGATGGCCGGCCTGTACGAAGTCAAGCTCAAGGGCAGCCGCGTGCTGTACGCCAGTGCCGACGGCCAGTACATCGTCCAGGGTTACCTGTTCCAATTGAAGGACGGCAAACCGGTCAACCTGACCGAGAAAGCCGAGCGCCTGGGCGTGTCCAAGCTGATCAATGGCATCCCTGTGGCTGAAACCGTGGTCTACCCGGCGATCGGCGAGACCAAGACCCACATCACGGTGTTCACCGACACCACGTGCCCGTACTGCCATAAGTTGCACGCTGAAGTGCCTGCGCTGAACAAGCTGGGCGTGGAAGTGCGCTATGTAGCGTTCCCGCGCCAGGGCCTGGGTTCGCCGGGTGACGAGCAGTTGCAAGCCGTATGGTGCTCGGCCGACAAAAAAGCGGCCATGGACAAGATGGTCGATGGCAAGGAAATCAAGGCCGCCAAGTGCGCCAACCCGGTTTCCAAGCAGTTCGCGCTGGGCCAGTCCATCGGCGTGAACGGTACACCGGCCATCGTTTTGGCTGACGGCCAAGTGATTCCGGGCTACCAGCCGGCGCCACAAGTTGCCAAACTGGCGCTGAGTGCCAAATAAACCAGCATCGTCGAACCTTTGACGATCATGGCCCGTGGATAAGTCGGCGGGCCATTAATTGAAAGCCGCAGTTATGCGGCTGTTTTCCACGGCCGACCTCGCGTCGGCCGTTTCATGGGGAGTTCTTCAGTGAAACCGGTCAAAGTAGGCATCTGTGGGTTAGGGACCGTCGGTGGCGGCACCTTTAACGTACTTCAGCGTAACGCTGAGGAAATTTCCCGCCGCGCAGGCCGTGGGATTGAAGTGGCGCAAATTGCCACGCGTTCGCCGAAGCCTCAGTTCGAAACGACCGGTATTGCGATTACCAACGATGTCTTCGCCGTTGCCACCAACCCTGAAATCGATATCGTCATCGAGCTGGTCGGCGGCTACACCGTGGCCCGCGAGCTGGTGCTCAAGGCCATCGAGAACGGCAAGCACGTGGTCACCGCCAACAAGGCGCTGATCGCCGTGCACGGCAACGAGATCTTCGCCAAGGCGCGTGAAAAGGGCGTGATCGTTGCGTTCGAAGCCGCTGTGGCCGGTGGCATCCCGGTGATCAAGGCAATCCGTGAAGGCCTGTCCGCCAACCGCATCAATTGGGTCGCCGGCATCATCAACGGCACCGGTAACTTCATCCTCACCGAAATGCGCGAGAAGGGCCGTACCTTCGAAGACGTGCTGGCCGAAGCCCAGGCCCTGGGTTACGCCGAAGCCGACCCGACCTTTGATGTGGAAGGTATCGACGCAGCACACAAGCTGACCATCCTGGCGTCCATCGCCTTTGGTATCCCGCTGCAGTTCGACAAGGCCTACACCGAAGGCATCACCAAGCTGACCACTGCTGACGTGAACTACGCCGAAGCCCTGGGCTACCGCATCAAGCACCTGGGCGTAGCGCGCAGCACGTCGGCCGGTATCGAGCTGCGTGTGCACCCGACGCTGATCCCGGCCGATCGCCTGATCGCCAACGTCAATGGCGTGATGAACGCTGTGATGGTCAACGGTGACGCCGCCGGTTCGACCCTGTTCTACGGCGCCGGCGCCGGCATGGAGCCAACGGCTTCGTCGGTGATCGCCGACCTGGTGGACGTGGTCCGCGCCATGACCAGCGACCCGGAGAACCGCGTGCCTCACCTGGCCTTCCAGCCGGACTCGCTGTCGGCCCACCCGATCCTGCCGATCGAAGCCTGCGAAAGTGCCTACTACCTGCGTATCCAGGCCCAGGACCATCCGGGCGTGTTGGCCCAGGTCGCCAGCATCCTGTCGGAGCGCGGGATCAACATCGAGTCGATCATGCAGAAGGAAGTCGAGGAGCAAAACGGCCAGGTGCCGATGATCCTGCTGACCCACCGGGTGCTCGAACAGCACATGAACGACGCGATCGCCGCCCTAGAAGCCTTGCAAGGCGTGGTTGGCCCGGTAGTCCGGATCCGCGTTGAGCACTTGAACTAACCGATATGTTCCGGGGGCCCCGTGCAGTCGGCGGCCTCTGGTCAAGAATGTTTTAGAGGAGCCAGTCATGCGCTACATCAGCACCCGCGGCCAAGCACCGGCCCTGAATTTCGAAGACGTTTTGCTGGCAGGCCTTGCCACTGACGGCGGCCTGTACGTGCCGGAAAACCTGCCACGCTTCACCCAGGAAGAAATCGCTTCCTGGGCCGGCCTGCCGTACCACGAGCTGGCGTTCCGGGTGATGCGCCCGTTCGTCACCGGCAGCATTCCGGATGCGGACTTTAAAAAGATTCTGGAAGAGACGTACGGCGTGTTTTCCCACAGCGCCATCGCCCCGTTGCGTCAGCTGAACGGCAACGAATGGGTACTGGAGCTGTTCCACGGCCCGACGCTGGCGTTCAAGGACTTTGCCCTGCAACTGCTGGGTCGTCTGCTCGATTACGTGTTGGAGAAGCGCGGCGAACGCGTGGTGATTATCGGCGCTACCTCCGGTGACACCGGCTCGGCCGCCATCGAAGGCTGTAAGCACTGCGAAAACGTCGACATCTTCATCCTGCACCCGCACAAGCGCGTGTCGGAAGTGCAGCGTCGCCAGATGACCACCATTTTTGGTGAGAACATCCACAACATCGCCATTGAAGGCAACTTCGATGACTGCCAGGAAATGGTCAAGAACAGCTTTGCTGACCAGAGCTTCCTGAAAGGCACGCGTCTGGTGGCAGTGAACTCGATCAACTGGGCGCGGATCATGGCCCAGATCGTCTACTACTTCCACGCCTCCCTGCAGTTGGGCGGCCCGGCGCGTTCGGTGTCGTTCTCGGTGCCGACCGGCAACTTCGGCGACATTTTTGCCGGTTACCTGGCACGCAACATGGGCCTGCCGATCAACCAGTTGATCGTCGCCACCAATCGCAACGACATCCTGCACCGCTTCATGAGCGGCAACCAGTACGTCAAGGAAACCCTGCACGCCACGCTGTCGCCGTCGATGGACATCATGGTTTCTTCGAACTTCGAGCGCCTGCTGTTCGACATGCACGGTCGCAACGGTGCGGCCATCGCGGGCTTGATGGACACCTTCAAGAGCGGCGGCGGTTTCAGCGTTGACGAAGAGCGCTGGACCGAAACCCGCAAGCTCTTCGACTCCCTGGCTGTGGACGATGCGCAGACCTGCGAAACCATCGCAGAAGTCTATGCCCAGACCGGCGAGCTGCTCGACCCGCACACTGCCATTGGTGTGAAGGCCGCCCGCGAATGCCGTCGCAGCCTGGATATCCCGATGGTGATCCTGGGCACCGCGCACCCGGTGAAATTCCCGGAAGCGGTGGAGAAGGCCGGCGTTGGCAAGGCGCTGGAATTGCCGGTGCACTTGGCTGACCTGTTCAAGCGCGAAGAGCGTTGCACCGTATTGGCCAATGACCTGAAGGCTGTGCAGGCGTTTGTCAGCCAGCATGGCAATCGTGGTAAGCCGTTGTAAGGCAAACCGTGCAGGCAAAAACGCCGCTTTCCCTTCCTTGGGTCAGCGGCGTTTTTGTTTCTGGCAGGCCCGGTCTAGTGTTACGAGAATAGTTTCTGCGCGACGACTATGACGGTGCCTACGGCGGCATAGAACCCTGTCGCGATACCCACCGGGTACCAGAAAGTCTCACAGGTTATCTTCAGGGATTCTTTGTTGAGTTTGTTCTGCTCTGCGTTCATACGTGCGATTTCAGCAAAAATACGTGAGACCTCGGCGTGCATTCTGTCTGTCGATGTTTGCTGTTCATTGTGTTCCGCCATCATCTTCATCCTTCGCAATAAGGGCCTTTTGACATGCGCTTTTACCTGGGTAGCAGCGTGACCGCGCTCAACGAGTATAGGATTCACCACCAGCCTCAGCCCCCGGCAACCCCCAAATCAGCCACCCATTGCGTAAGCAGTTATGTGCGGCCGTTTTTTCGTTGTCATGTTGCAAGCGCATGCTGGAATCCGTCACCCCCTGACGGCCCCATAAAGACGATAAAGCGAACTTTCCTACGTCACAAACAGTCACTTAGGATAGATGCAGCTCCCGTTGAAACGATTGTTCCCGAACTATTGAGTGGTGATCGAGATGGAAAGTATCAGCCTATTGCTCGAAGAAGCACTGAGCCCTTATCAGGTTACGCTGACCACCTCTGGTGTGCAGGGCGAGTGCCTGGTGACGGTGAAGAATCCTGCTGGCGCTATCGTGGTCGAGCGTGAAGTCGATCGCGCGCAATTGATGGATAAGCGCGTGCTGGTGGATGTAGTGGATTGCCTGTTGCGCGACATAAAGATTGCCGAGGGGCGCGTGGAACCCTCAGTCATTGCGGCCATGCGCAACGCCGCCCAGACCCGTGGCGCTGCCGTTGCATGAAGAATTGTTTAAATGTGGAAACTTCCTACAAGGTGGCCGGTCAGAGTTCGTAACAGCAAGAGCAGGCATTGTGCTCCGGTGTTTGTGCCTTGCTGTACTGGTCTTTGTAGGCCACGTTTAACCCCGAAGTGTCTCCCCATGCTTCGGGGTTTCTTTTTGCCTGCGATTTGTCAGGGTTCAGGTGAATCCAGGAAAAAGCTCGGGTTGTCCTGTAGATAGTGTTCGCGCATGACCGGGTCCAGCCACTCGGCGTAGGCTTGCTGTAGCTGTTCCTGTGGGATATCGCGCAAGGCCTGGTCAATTCGCTGTATGGCCAGGCGACCTTCAGGCGTGGCCGAGCAACCGATATGCGTATGCTGGTAGGGCGCTGAACCCTTGATGGGGTAGAACATCAGGTCTTCAGGGGCAATGCCTTGTTGCATGGCGTGATAGCGGATCTCCGGCGCGTAACCCAGAACGGCTTCCAGCCGGCCCAGGCGCTGCATTTGCAGCAGGCTGCCCAGGGCGTCATTGCCGTAATGGAGTGCCAGTGTGTGAGGGTCGGCACCCTTGAGCTGTTCATCGATCAGCGGGCCGTAGCTACGTTCGGCGGTTGCGCCTATACGTGCTCTATGGGAGCCAAGAAAAGCGTGCAGGTCGAATTGGCCCTCACCAATAAAGGGGGCCAGTTCTTCCTGCTGGATGCGTCGCAGGGTCACCCCATTACTCACCGAGACGAATGCCTGGGCGGAAAATACAACGTACTTGGCTCGTTCCTCCGTCCACAGCAGCGACGGGTCGCACGTCAGGACAGTGGGGTCGCGCAGCATCTGAATACCCCGGGCACGATTGACGTGCATCACCTGGTGCCGATACTCCGGCAGGCGCTCGCTGAGTATGGGCAATAACTTGTCCAGCACCCCTTGGCCCTTCTGCGGCCCCTCAAAGATGGTGACCGGTGGTAAGTCGCGCAGCAGCCAGGTCAGTGTTTCTTCTGCGTGGGCGGACAGCGGCCATTCGCTCGCTATCGCGCAGACAAGACAGAGTTGCAGTAGCCGGCGCCGAGCATGGTAAACCATCAAATCGCGCCATCCTCACGCAAGCGAGTAATGGCCGCGCTGTCGTATCCCAGTTTATTGAGTAGCACGTTGTTATGTTCACCCAGCTGCGGCCCGACCCATTCGCAGCTGCCTGGCGTGTCCGACAACTTGGGCACGATGCCGGGCATCTTGAAGTCCTTGCCGTCGGGAAGCTGGGCCTTGAGGAACATCTCCCGGGCGAGGAATTGCGGATCGCCGAGCATGTCCTCGGCACTGTAGATTCGACTGGCAGGCACTTCGGCTTTATTCAATATTGCGACCACTTCATCCAGTGGCAGCGAATTCACCCAGCGATCAATGACGCCATACAGCTCATCACGGCGGCCATCGCGTCCGTCATTGCTGGTTAACTCAGGATCGTTGGCCAAATCTTCACGGCCAATAGCCGACATAAAGCGCTTGAAGATCGCATCGCCGTTGGCGCCAATCTGTACATGCTTGCCGTCCGCGCTGGTGTGGATCGAGGACGGCGTAATACCGGGCATGATGTTGCCGGTGCGTTCGCGAATAAAGCCGAACACATCGAACTCCGGGATCATGCTTTCCATCATCGCGAAGATGGCTTCATACAGCGCTACATCGACCACCTGGCCCACGCCGCCGTTGACTTCACGATGACGCAGCGCCATCAGCGCGCCGATCACCGCCCACAGCGCAGCAATCGAGTCGCCGATGGAAATGCCGGTACGCACCGGTGGGCGGTCTTCGAAGCCGGTGATATAGCGCAGGCCGCCCATGGATTCGCCCACCGCGCCAAACCCAGGCTGGTCTTTCATCGGGCCGGTCTGGCCAAAGCCGGAGAGACGCACCATCACCAGCTTGGGGTTGAGTGCGTGCAGGGTTTCCCAGTTCAGGCCGAGCTTCTCCAGCACGCCGGGGCGGAAGTTCTCGATCAGGATATCGGCGTCCGCCAGCAACTGCTTGAGGATGGCCAGGCCGTCCGGGTGCTTGAGGTTCAGCGTCAGCGACTGCTTATTGCGCGCCTGCACAAACCACCACAACGACGTGCCCTCGTACAGCTTGCGCCACTTGCGCAGCGGGTCGCCGCCGTCCGGCGATTCGACCTTGATCACCTCGGCGCCGAATTCGGCGCAGATACGTGAGGCGAACGGGCCGGCGATCAGGGTGCCGAGTTCGATAACTTTCAGGCCGGCAAGCGGTTTGGCATTAAACGACATGAGGATCCTTGTCTGCGCAGGGCGGTGGTGTGATGCCTTTTAACATAGGCGGGCGGCCCAGGGATAAGGATGATGCAGCGCAGGATTCGTTGAATGACCCCGCCATCGGTTAGACTGGCCGCCTTTCCCTGTCTCTAGAAGTCCGTTCATGGCCCAGCCGTCCACGACCTACAAATTCGAACTCAACCTTACTGACCTCGATCGTTCGGTGTACGAGAGCGTCAAACAGACCATCGCCCGCCACCCTTCGGAAACCGAAGAGCGCATGACCGTGCGTCTGTTGGCCTACGCCCTGTTTTACAACGAGCAACTGGCGTTCGGTCGTGGGCTGTCAGATGTAGACGAGCCAGCCCTGTGGGAAAAAAGCCTGGATGATCGGGTTTTGCACTGGATCGAAGTCGGCCAGCCCGATGCCGACCGCTTGACCTGGTGCTCGCGCCGCACCGAACGTACCAGCCTGCTGGCCTACGGCAGCCTGCGTGTATGGGAAGGCAAGGTGGTGCCGGTGGCGAATAACCTGAAAAACGTACACATCGCCGCCGTGCCCCAGGAAATCCTCGAAGTACTGGCCAAAGACATGCCCCGTGTTATCAAGTGGGACGTGATGATCAGCGAAGGCACGATCTTCGTCACCGACGACCGTGGCCAGCATGAAGTGCAACTGCAATGGCTGGTCGGCGAACGCGGCTGATAATGTGGGAACTGGCTTGCCTGCGATGCAGGCGCCTCGGTGTAACAGTCACCCCGTGGTGATCCCATCGCAGGCAAGCCAGCTCCCACATTTGAAGTGTGTTGTTTTCAAAATTCCTGTTTAACCGTTGTATTGCAGAGAAGTCTCCGTCACCCCATGCGTATCGATCCTCGCCCATTGCCCGCTATCCTGCCGTTCCTCGGAGATTTGCCACCGCTGTTGACCCGTCTCTACGCCGCACGCGGGGTGCAGTCGGAAGCCGAACTGGATAAAAGCCTGGCGCGGTTGATCCCTTACCAGCACCTCAAGGGCATCGACGCGGCCGTGGACTTGCTGGTGACGGCGCTGGAGCAACGCCAGCGCATCCTGATCGTCGGTGACTTCGACGCGGATGGCGCCACTGCCAGCACCGTGGGTACCTTGGGCCTGCGTTTGCTCGGAGCGGCGCATGTCGACTATCTGGTGCCCAACCGTTTCGAATACGGCTACGGCCTGACCCCGGAAATCGTCGCCGTGGCCCTGCAGCGCGAACCGCAGTTGCTGATCACCGTGGACAACGGCATCTCCAGTGTCGAAGGCGTGGCAGCCGCCAAAGCCGCGGGGTTGAAGGTGCTGGTGACCGACCACCATTTGCCCGGCGACGAATTGCCGGCTGCGGATGCCATCGTCAACCCGAACCAGCCGGGCTGTGAGTTCCCGAGCAAGGCCCTGGCCGGCGTGGGCGTGATCTTTTATGTGCTGATGGCCTTGCGTGCGCGCCTGCGCAGTTTGGGGTGGTACGAGAACACGCCGCAGCCGAACATCGGCGAGCTGCTCGACCTGGTCGCGCTGGGCAGCGTTGCCGACGTGGTGCCCCTGGATGCCAACAACCGCATCCT
Organism: Pseudomonas tritici; assembly: GCF_014268275.3. Taxonomy (NCBI): domain Bacteria; kingdom Pseudomonadati; phylum Pseudomonadota; class Gammaproteobacteria; order Pseudomonadales; family Pseudomonadaceae; genus Pseudomonas; species Pseudomonas tritici. Next base: position 5,234,137 of record NZ_CP077084.1, on the reverse strand, counting down.
GGTGCATCAGGGCCTTGAGCGTATCCGTGCAGGTCGCGCACGGCCGGGGATCAAGGCGATCCTGGAGGTGGCCAAGCGCGACGCTGCACGCATCACCTCGACCGACCTGGGCTTTATCCTCGGGCCGCGCCTGAACGCCGCTGGGCGCCTGGATGATATGAGCCTGGGTATCGAATGCCTGCTCACCAGCGACTTCGCCGCCGCACGGGAAATGGCGGCGCAACTGGACGGCATGAACCAGGACCGCAAATCCATCGAGCAAGGCATGCAGCGCGAGGCCCTGGCCCAACTGAAAGATTTGCCGGTGGAGTCGATGCCTTACGGGTTGTGCCTGTTCGACCCGGAGTGGCACCAAGGCGTGATCGGGATTCTCGCGTCGCGCATGAAAGAGCGTTACTTCCGCCCGACCATCGCCTTTGCAGACGCCGGTGACGGCCTGCTCAAGGGCTCAGGGCGCTCCGTGCAGGGTTTTCACATCCGTGATGCCCTGGCAGTGGTCGCAAGCCAGCATCCCAACCTGATCGCCAAATACGGCGGCCACGCCATGGCGGCGGGGCTGACATTGCCCGAGTCGAATTTCCCACTGTTTGCCGAAGCATTTGATGCTGAAGTGCGCCGGCAACTGTGTGAGGAAGACCTGACCGGCAGGTTGTTGACCGACGGTACCCTGGCGGTAGAAGAGTTTCACCTGGAGCTGGCGCGGGCCTTACGGCATGCCGGCCCGTGGGGGCAACACTTTCCCGAGCCGTTGTTCCATGGCGTGTTTCAGTTAGTGGAGCAGCGTGTCGTGGGGGAGCGGCACCTGAAAGTGGTGCTCAAGAGCGAATGCGGCTCGGTGAAACTCGATGGCATTGCGTTTGGGGTCGACCGTGAGGTTTGGCCTAACCCGACCGTGCGTTGGGTGGAGTTGGCCTACAAGCTGGATGTGAACGAGTTTCGTGGGAATGAAACCGTGCAGTTGATGATTGCGCACATCGAACCGCGCTAAATATCGGTCTCACCCTAAAGCAAATGTGGGAGCGGCGAACCGCCGCTCCCACATTTTTAATCCGTGTACAGCCTGAAGTTACTCGGCTTTATCCTTGGCCTGGTGCTTCACAATGATATCCACCAAGCGCTTGGCCAGCGCCGGGTAGTTCTCATCGAAGTGATGCCCACCTGGCAGCTTCAGCGCTTCACCCACGGCAGTCTTGTCTGTGCAGCCGCTCTCATCGACTTCTTCCGCACCGTAGATGCACACCACTTTCTCCGGCGGCAGCTTGGCCATTTCCGGGCCCGTAGCGGCCTCTTTACCGGCGTTACCCAGCCAACCTTCCACTTCGATTTCAAAGCTGCCGGTGCGTGCGAAAGCCAGCAAGATAATCGCATCGACCCGCTGCTGTTCGTTTTCCGGCATACGGTTGTAGATGGCCGGCAATACATCGGCACCGAATGAATAACCGGTCAGTACGAAGCGCTTGGTGCCCCACTTCTGACGGTAGTGTTGCATCAGCTCGGTGAGGTCCTTGGCGCTTTGTTCCGGGGTCTTGTGCTGCCAGTAGTAGCGCAGGGTGTCGATGCCGACGACGGGGTAGCCGATCTTGGCCATTTCGCCGGCCACGTCGCGGTCCAGGTCACGCCAGCCGCCATCACCGGAGAGGAACAGGGTGACGGTGTCCTTTGCCTGACCGGCCGGCACTTCAACCACCGGAATCGCCAGACCGCCGTTGTCCGAGCCCACCAGTTGCTTGCGCAGCTCGTTGTTCAGCACTTGCGGGTAGTGAATGTCGTAGTCGCTGATGCTGGTGGTGGCGCGCGGTGTATCGCGTACGAAACTGGCGCTTTCATCGTCAGGGTTGTCGTTCCAGGCCACCAACCAATTGCCGTGCGCGGCGGTTTTCGGCAGTGGGTCCTTGCAACCTTCCTGCACCAAAGCGAAGCCGACGGAGATGGCATTGGCCTTGTCGTCATTCTGGGTCGCCAGCCAGCGCCAGGCGAGGGCTGCGCCTGGGCCGATGCCACTGACCAGAGTGGCCGGGCCCTTGAGCTGGCCCAGGGCGCTTTGCAGCGCTTGTTCCTGCAGCTTGCAGTCATCCTTGGGCAAGATCACCTGAACAATCTGCGCCTTGCCGCCCTGGCTCAGAGCGATCAGTTGGCTGTCGGTCAGGATTTCGTCGGCCATTACGGCCACGGCCACACGGGCTTTCGGCGTGCCATTGGGCGTCACGCGGGTCATCACCGAGCCATCGGCCTGGGGCAGTTGCTCCAGGGTCGGCTGCGGGGCAGGGCGGTTCCAGTACCAAAAGCCGCCGCCTGCGATCAAGGCGAGCAGCACTACAGAGGCCAATACATACCGCCAGGAACGTCGAATCATCAGCGTTTCACCAATCCAGTCAAGCCGCCCGCGATCAGGGCGGCGGTATCGGCCAGTGCCACCAGCGGATCAAGTCCTGCGGGCACGGCCATGTAACGGGGTTCCCAGTCAGGCTGGAACTTGTCTTTGAAGCGGCGCAAACCTTGGAAGTTATACAGTTGCTCGCCACGGCGGAACACCATCGAACCCAGGCGTTGGGTCAACGGCGCGCCGCGGCGTGGCTGCAGGCCCGACAACGGCACCATGCCGAGGCTGAAGCGGGCGTAGCCGTGACTCTTATAATGTTGAATCAGGCCGACCATCATGAATTCCATGGTCAGCTTGGGTGCGTCAGGGTGGGCGCGCATCAGGTCGAGACTGGCCAGATCGTGGTTGTAGGTCTCGAGCAAGTTGGCGAAGGCCACCGGGTTCCCTTCGAAGCGAATGATCGCGATGCGAAAGTGCTTGAGGTAGTCGTCGCTGAAGCGTCCCAGGGAAAAGCCTTTTTCCCGTACGTTCTTGCCGGTCAGCCAGGCATCCGAGATCACTTTGAGCGCGTCCATCGGTGCCGTGCCCGGTTCAAAGATCTCCAGGGACAGGCCGTCGCGGGTGCCACGGTTCCAGGTATAGCGCAGGTCCTTCATCTCTTTGCCCTTGGCTTCCAGGTCAAAGCGTTTCAGGTCGACGCGGGCTTCTTCACCCAGTTTGATCGCGGTAAGGCCGATGTCCATGTAGTACGGCAGGTTCTCTGCGCGCACTTGATAGAACACTGGGCGCGCGTGATGGATGTCGCACAGGTCGCGGAACTGCCAGATCATCTCGGCGCGTGGCTGGGTCGGGCCGATCGGGTCGTACAAGGCTACCAGGCTGCGCCCGCGACGGGCGTACATGAGGAAAGCTTCATCATTGGGATGGAACAGCAGCGCCTTGTCGCCGGTGAGCGCCAGGCCGCCGTCGGGTTGGGACGAGGCCATCAGGATCTTGCTGGCGCGCTCGAGCTCGTCGGGCGTCGGCAGGTGGATCACCGGGCGCGCGGTGCGTAACAGCCAGGTCAGGGACACGATCACCAGCAGGACGGCGGCGCCCAACAGCGAGCGCAAACCACGGGGCGCGTTGGCGTCCAGGGTGAACTGCCACCACAACTGGTGGCTGTACGGCACGTCTTGATAAGCGAACAGCAGCAGCCAGATCGAAGCCCCCAGCACGCACACGCTTGCCACCAGGTACAGCGGCGAGAAGGGCAGCTCGGTGAGGCGGCTGGCGCGGTAGAACGAGCGTCGGAAAATCGCCAGCAGGATCGCGGTCATGGTCATCAAGCTGGCTTCTTCCCAGTCGAAACCCTTGAGCAGCGAGAGCAACGCACCGGTCAGCAGCAGCACCATGGTCAGCATCCAGGCGGCTGACAAGCGTCGACGCAGGCCCTGGGCCAGCAACAGGCACAGCACGCCGATCAGGCTGGCGCCAAAGTGCGAGGCGTCAATCAGGCGGTGGGGAATCAGGAAGCCGATGTTTTCCAGGCGTGAGTCGATTTCGGGCGTGGCGCCAGAAAACAGCAGGACCACGCCGGACAAAAAAACCAGTACGGCCAGTACTGGCGCTGCCAGCCCCGAGGCGACCCGCAGGCTTTGCTGGGTCTGGAACAGACGCTGCGCTTCGTTGACCAGCAGGAACACACAGGCAATCAACAGCGGCAGCACCACGTAGATCATGCGGTACAGCAGCAGGGCCGCGGCCAATGGCGCGGCGCCCAGTTTGTCGGCGAAGGCGGCGAGCAGAATCGCTTCGAATACGCCAACCCCGCCCGGTACATGACTGAGTACGCCGGCTGCCAGGGCCAGCAGGTACACCAACAGGAAGGGGCCGAAGGGCGGCGCTTCCGGCAACAACAGATAAAGGACGGTGGCAGCGGCGGCGACGTCCAGTGCGGTGATGATCAGTTGCAGGAAGGTCAAACGCCGGCCCGGCAGACGCAGGGTACGGCGGCCAGCTTTTACCAGCAGGTTATCCGGGTAGGGTTGCTCCGGCAGGCGACGGCGATAAATGCCGATGCACAGCGCGGCCGACAACAGCAACACGGCGCCGGCAATGCCGCCCAGCAACCCTTGCGACAGATGCAAATAAGTGGAGGCCGCCGGCAAGTTACTCAAGGTGGCCAGTGCCGCCAGCGGCGGCAGGGCGCAGCCCAGGGCCAGGCTGGCGAACACGGTCATGTGCGCCACTTCTGAAGCCCCGATGCCATGGCGCGCATATAAACGATAACGCACCGAACCGCCCGAGAGCATGGACAGGCCAATCGCATTGCCGATGGCAAACGCGGTAAAGCCGCCCAAGGCCAGGGTCTTGGCGGGCAGTTGTACCCCCGCGTAGCGCGCGCCGGAAAATTCGTAGCCTAATAGAATGACGAAGCCGGCGACACCTGCGGCAAACGCACCGAGCAGGGCGGGCCTGGGCACTTCCAGGATCGAATCGTGGAGGGCGTAAAGATCCAGTTCCAGCAGCAGGTGTCGGCAGGCGATCAACGCGATGGCGAACAGCAATAGTGTGACGGCCAGCCCGATGGGTTGCCGGTATTTGCTCACCAGATCCAGCCAACGCAAACGAGCGGGAGGGATCGGTTGTTCTGCTGTAACAGTGTCTTGTGGTTCAGACGAGTTGGCGCGCATCAATCACCTCGTGGATTGTGCGCGACAGGATGGAGGTATCCAGCCAAGTTACCAATCCCTATGGACAAAATAATTACAAATATTAACGCGTATCACCGGGGGCGGCGACAGCGGCCATTGGTCGTAGAGGGGAGCACTGAGCATTGAGCATAGCTCGCAATGAGATGGACTCTACAAACCGTGTACGGTTTCATGAAAGATGCCATGCCATTGTTTCAGAAGAACTTTTTCACCGGATACAAAAAAGGCCACTCTTTCGAGTAGCCTTTTTTGATGTTTGGTTGCGGGAGCCGGATTTGAACCGACGACCTTCGGGTTATGAGCCCGACGAGCTACCAGACTGCTCCATCCCGCGTCTGTGGGCGGCATTCTACAGCCCAGCGGCGGGGTGTCAACCGTTAATGGATGTATCGGTCAAATAAGTGTGAATTAATCCACTGAGCCGCCGCCAAGTACGATAAGTGTGCGATAGGCTTGAATTTTTGTCCGACAATCAAAAAACTGACAGGCACAAAAAAGGCCACTCTTTCGAGTAGCCTTTTTTGATGTTTGGTTGCGGGAGCCGGATTTGAACCGACGACCTTCGGGTTATGAGCCCGACGAGCTACCAGACTGCTCCATCCCGCGTCTGTGTGTCGGCATTCTACAGAGGATCGCGAGTGTGTCAACCCGTGTTCTGAAGAAAAGCGCTTGTGGTTCAATCGGTTAGCTCTCCATCGCTGTACGTGGATGCGCTGGAAGCCAGTCTGGCCAAGGGTTTCGGCTCTATCGGAATGCCAAATTCGATTGAGAAAATAAATTCATCTACGAATTTTCCTACCGTTCAAACGGAAGAATCAAACTACTGGTGCTATATACAGGTGTGAGTGCGATACTGGCCACCCGTGGTTTCACACCCTGTTTATATGACGCAGCGCAAAATCATCCACGTTGACTGTGATTGCTTCTACGCCGCCATCGAGATGCGCGATGACCCGAGCCTTGCGCAAAAGCCGCTGGCGGTGGGTGGCTCGGCTGACCGGCGCGGGGTGATCGCTACCTGCAACTATGAGGCGCGGGCCTATGGCGTGCGCTCGGCCATGTCGTCACGCCACGCGTTGAAGCTGTGCCCGGACCTGACCATCGTCAAGCCGCGCATGGACGCCTATAAGGAAGCGTCGAAGGAAATCCAGACGATCTTTCGCGACTACACCGACCTGATCGAACCGCTGTCGCTGGATGAAGCCTATCTGGACGTGTCTGACTGTACGCATTTCGGCGGCAGTGCCACGCGCATCGCCCAGGACATTCGCCGCCGCGTCTCCAACCAGTTGCATATCACCGTGTCTGCCGGTGTCGCGCCGAATAAATTCCTGGCCAAGATCGCCAGCGACTGGAAGAAACCCAATGGGTTGTTTGTGATTACCCCGGACCAGGTCGAAGACTTTGTCTCGCAGTTGCGTGTGAGCAAATTGCACGGCGTGGGTAAAGTCACGGCAGACAAACTGGCGCGCCTGGGAATTGAAGACTGCCTGCAACTGCGTGAGTGGAACAAGCTGGCGCTGGTGCGGGAATTTGGCAGCTTTGGCGAGCGACTGTGGAGCCTGGCGCGTGGGGTTGATGACCGCGCAGTGCACAACGATAGCCGTCGGCAATCCATCAGTGTGGAAAATACCTACGATGTGGACCTGCCGGATCTTTCAAGCTGCCTGGCAAAGCTTCCCGAACTGATGGAAACCCTGGCCGGGCGTATGGCGCGAATCGACAGCAGTTATCGGGCGGGCAAGCCGTTCGTTAAAGTGAAGTTTCATGACTTTACCCAGACGACACTGGAGCAGGCAGGGGCAGGGCGGGATTTGGAGAGTTATCAACAGCTGCTGACGCAGGCGTTTAACCGGGGTGGGAAGCCGGTGCGGTTGTTGGGGATTGGGGTGCGGTTGCTGGATTTAAGCAACGGCAACGAACAACTCGAGTTCTCCTGGTAGTAACCCAAAACCAAATGTGGGAGCGGGCTTGCTCGCGAATGCGGTAGATCAGTCAATACATCTGGTGACTGGCACTCCGTATTCGCGAGCAAGCCCGCTCCCACATTTAGATCTGCGACATTTGTGGAGTCTCAGCGTGCGCCTGGATCGGCAACGAGACGCCCCGCATCCTTGGTCAGCGCCTGCAGGAATTCCTGCTGCAACTCGGGATCATTGCGGGTCAGTTCGATCAGGCTTTGTTCCAGTTCGCTGGCTTCTTCTTCCAGGCCCAGCTCTGACAGACGCTTGACCCGGTGCACCCACTGGCTGACTTCATCGTCTTCCAGGTCGTCGTAGATCAGGCCGTGGGCTTCCAGCAACTTGCCGCGCAGCGTGCTGCTGATCGCCAGTGTCGAGTCCGAATGCACGTCGTCCTGGCCATCTTCCACGCTGATCTTCAAGGTCGTGACGCGGTTAAGGTCCTGCTCGGCAAACGGGCTGTCCAACAGGTTCAGGCGCAAGACGCCGTTGCGGTCGGTGGTCAACTCATGCACTTGCTTGCCCGCAGTAACCTGCACCGGGCGTTCGCTCCAGGGCAGGCTCGAATACTCCACGCGCTTGTCGCGCTGGACTTCATCGATACCGGCCAGGTTCTGTTGCGCACGGCCATGGGATTGTACGTTCATGAACGGGTTGAGGCCGTCTACGCCGTAGGTCAGCCAGTCGTGGGTCATGCTGGTAGGCAGGTTGCCGAGGGCGAAGATATTCGCCACGTTAGCCCCCGCACCCGCCACCAAGGCGACCGTGCCCAAAGGCACTTCATAGAGTTCGCGCCAGGGTTGGTAGGGGGTGTAGCGGTCGTAACGACGGGTGACTTCGAACTCGGTGACCTCGAAGGTCTTTTGCTCGTGAATGCGCACTCGGCGTTGCGGCAGCTCCAGCACTTTGGGGTCGCCTACATCGATCTGCAGGCTGTGGTCGAGCAACTTACGCTCGACCCGCTCCTCGTGCTCACTGCGTTGCGACATCTGGTTGGCGCAGCCGCTGACCAGCAAGGCGCCGCACAAGGCGGCGCCCCCCAGGGCTCTGGTGTTTCGCTTGAACATGACTTCTCTTGATCTGGTTTTCAGCGACGAATACGCGCCTGAAGGAAAGACAGCACGTCAGCCACCGGCAACGGTTGGGCTTCGGCTTCGGTCCGGCTCTTGTATTCCAGATTGCCATCCGCCAGGCCGCGGTCACTGACCACGATCCGGTGTGGGATGCCAATCAGTTCCATGTCGGCGAACTTGATGCCCGGGCTGGTTTTCTTGTCCCGGTCATCCAGCAACACTTCAAAACCGGCGGCCGTCAGTTCGGCATACAGTTTGTCGGTGGCTTCGCGTACTTGCTCGGTTTCATAGCGCAGCGGTACCAGGGCGACCTGGAACGGCGCCAGGGCGTCACTCCAGATGATGCCTTTCTCGTCGTTGTTCTGCTCGATGGCAGCTGCAACCACGCGCGAAACGCCAATGCCGTAGCAGCCCATTTCCAGGGTGATCGGCTTGCCGTTCTCGCCCAGCACTTCGCACTTCATGGCCTTGCTGTACTTATTGCCCAGCTGGAAGATGTGCCCGACTTCGATGCCGCGCTTGATCTCCAGGGTACCTTTGCCATCCGGGCTCGGGTCACCAGCGACCACATTACGCAGGTCGGCCACGGTCGGAACCGGCAGGTCACGCTCCCAGTTCACACCGAAGTAATGCTTGTCGTCGATGTTCGCGCCAATACCGAAGTCGCTCATCAGCTCGACCGAACGGTCGATGATAATTGGCAACGGCAGGTTCAGTGGGCCCAGGGAACCAGCACCAGCGCCAATGGCGTCGCGCAGTTCGGCATCACTGGCCATGACCAGTGGGTTGGCCACGCCAGGTTGCTGGGCGGCTTTGATTTCGTTGAGTTCGTGGTCGCCACGGATCACCAGGGCGATCAGCTTGCCTTCTTCTTCGGCGCGCACGATCAGGGTCTTGATGGTCTTTTCAATCGGCAGATTGAATTTTTCCACCAGGGCCGCGATGGTCTTGGTCTCTGGCGTGTCTACCAAGCGCAGCTCTTCGGCCGGTGCAGGGCGGGACGTTTCCCGTGGCACGGCTTCGGCTTTCTCGATGTTTGCTGCGTAGTCGGAACCGTTGCTGAACACGATATCGTCTTCGCCGGATTCGGCCAGTACGTGGAATTCGTGGGAGCCGGCACCACCGATGGAACCGTTGTCCGCTTCTACCGGACGGAATTTCAGGCCCAGGCGCGTGAACACGTTGCAATAGGCCTGGTGCATGCGGTCGTAAGTGACCTGCAGGGAAGCCTGGTCGGCGTGGAACGAATACGCGTCCTTCATAATGAATTCACGGCCGCGCATCAAGCCGAAGCGTGGGCGGATTTCATCACGGAATTTGGTCTGGATCTGATACAGGTTCAGCGGCAGCTGTTTATAGCTGCTCAGCTCGTTGCGCATCAGGTCGGTGATCACTTCTTCATGGGTCGGGCCGGCGCAGAAATCGCGGCCATGACGGTCCTTGAAGCGCAGCAACTCAGGGCCGTACTCTTCCCAGCGCCCGGATTCCTGCCACAGTTCAGCCGGTTGGGTGCTCGGCATCAACACTTCCAGAGAGCCGGCAGCGTTCATTTCTTCACGAACGATGGCTTCGACCTTGCGCATCACCTTCAAGCCCATGGGCAGCCAGGTGTACAGGCCCGAGGCCAGTTTGCGGATCATGCCGGCGCGCAGCATCAGCTGATGGCTGATCACGACCGCATCGGAAGGCGTTTCTTTCTGTGTGGCGAGCAAATATTGACTGGTGCGCATGGTAGGCCGTTGTCGGTTGCTTGGACTTGAAATGACGCTGGATTGTACGGGCGGTTGCCGCCGGAGTACAGGCATCAGGTTGCGGGGTGTTTCTGTCGGAACCGTGCTTGTGTGGGAGCTGGCTTGCCTGCGATTCAGGCGACGCGGTGTATCTGTAGCACCGAGGCGACATCATCGCAGGCAAGCCAGCTCCCACATAGATCGAGGTGTATCAGTCGTCTACCGGGGGATTCAACCGAATCCGCCGATTCTCCTGATACCAATGCAGTGCAATCAGCAGCAGTGTCGGTACACCCAGCATGCAGGTGATCAGGAAGAAATTATGGTAGCCGAACTTCTCCACCATTACCCCCGAATACCCGCCGATCAGGCGCGGCAGCAACAGCATGATCGAGCTGAGCAGCGCGTATTGGGTGGCGGAGAACTTGAGGTTGGTCAGGCTCGACAAATAGGCCACAAACGCCGATGTGGCCATGCCCGAGCTGAAGTTATCCAGGGAAATCGTGAAAATCAGCATCTGCAGGTCCGGGCCCATGTCGGCGAGCGCCACGAACAGCAGGTTGGTGCCGGCAGAGAACACGCCGCCGATGAACAGGATTGGCAGGATACCGAAGCGCACAATCAGCAGGCCGCCCATGCCGGCGCCGACCAGGGTCATGATCAGGCCGAAGATCTTGCTGACCCCGGCGATCTGGTCCTTGGTAAAGCCTTGGTCGATGTAGAACACGTTGGCCATCACGCCCATCACGGTGTCAGACATGCGATAGGTGGCGATCAGCCCCAGCAGCAGTAATGCTTGCCAGCGATAGCGCAGGATGAAGTCGTTGACCGGCGTCAACACCGGCGCCAGGCCCCGGCGACCCATGGCCGAGAGGCACAGTGCGGTGAGCGTGATATAGAGAATGGCGCGCAGGAACGCACGGTCATCCATCAGCAGGTCCCACAGGCTCATGCCGTGGAACAGCACGCTTGCGAAATCAGTGTTGAACAGCTGGGTGAACATCGCCGGCACCGACACCAGCAATACGATCAGCACAAATACCGAGACCAGTTGATGCACGAAACTGTAGCGCCCGGCCTGCAGCTGGGTGCGCAGTGGCACATTGGGTTCGCGCATGAACAGCGTGGTCAGCAACGCAGGAACCATCAATACGCCGAACAGCACATAGGTGCCGGTCCAGGCCGAGTGTTTATAGTTGAAACCGGTGGAGCCGAAACCTTCAGCAAAAAACAGTGCACCTGCCGTGGCGAGCAGGGCGGCGATGCGATAGCCGGACATATAGCTGGCGGCCAACGCGGCCTGGCGGCTGTCATCGGCGATTTCCAGACGGTAGGCGTCGACCGCAATATCCTGGGTGGCGGACGCGAAGGCCACGACGACGGCGATAGCGATCAGCCAGGACAAATGTTTCTGCGGGTCGCAAAAGCCCATGCCGATCAATCCGAGGATCACCAGCGACTGGGCAAGGACCAGCCAGGACCGGCGTCGCCCGAGTTTACCGAGCAACGGCAGGCGCCATTGGTCGAGCAGCGGCGACCAGACCCATTTAAAGGCATAGGCCAAACCAATCAGGCTTGCATAGCCGATGGTCTCGCGGGCCACACCGGCCTCACGCAACCACACCGACAGCGTCGAGAACACCAACATGTAAGGCAAGCCGGCGGCAAAGCCGAGCAACAACAGCACTAACGTCGAGGGGCTGGCATAGGCAGCGAGCGCGGCGCGCCAGGTTTTACGGGGCATGGGCTGGAGTCTGCCTCAGGTTTGCGGAAACAAAGCGCGCACTCTAACCGCTGTGCTCTACCGGGCGCCAGCCATGGCGCTGAATATCCACGCGATTGTTGCGGACCGTGATGCCTTCATCGCGCAAACGCGCGCGTTGCTCGTCACCCGAGGCACTGCCCACCGGCAGACTTATCCGACCACCGGCACCCAGCACGCGATGCCAGGGAAGTTTGGTGTCTGCAGGCAGTTGACTCAGGGTGCGGCCTACCCAGCGCGCCGCACGCCCCAGCCCAGCCAGGTGAGCCAGCTCGCCGTAGCTGACCACGCACCCTGCGGGCACTTGCGCCAGGGTCAGGTACAGCGCAGTGCGGCGCATTTCGGCAGGGCTTTGCGGGGGCTCGGCGGGTTGATTCACTGTGCGCATATCCGTTGAGATCGGCTGACTTATTGTAAGAAACGTCTGTAACCATGGCATCGAGGATTGAACTGAATATAAATCCTTGAGTCAGTCGTATCTAACACGATAATGCCCTCTTTTCGCCAACCTCGAGCCCCGAATCCGCTTATGTTGTCCAGAACCCTGTTGTGCCTCGCTGTTTTCAGCGCCTCCACGCCCTTGCTGGCCGATACCGTCTGGTTGAAGAACGGTGACCGTCTGACTGGCAAGATCAAGGTCTTCGACGGTGGCAAGTTGCTGATCCAGACCGATTACGCGGGCGCCATTCCTGTGGACTGGAAACAGGTGAAAACCCTGGAAAGCGACCAGGAGCTGCTGGTCAAGCAAGATGCCTACACCGGCGAAAAGGCCAAGTCCCTGAAACCGGCGGATGAAGGCAAAGTGGTGCTGGCCAATGGCGAGGCGCCAAAGACCGTCGAGCTGGCAAGCATTCAGCAGATCCTCAAGCCCAAGCCTGTGATCGAAGACTTGGTGTGGAAGGGCAATGTCGACATGGCTCTGGACTACAAGCGCGCCGAAAAAGATACCAACGACTATGACATCGACTTCAAGACCACCGCGCGGCATGGCCAATGGCGCCACACCGGGCAGGGCGAGTACAACCGCGAGTTCCAGGACGACGTGACCACCACCGACAACTGGGCGTTGGAATATGACCTGGACCGCTTCCTGACCGAGCATTGGTTCTGGCAGGGACGCTTGACTTACAAGCGTGACAAGGTTGAAGACCTGGCTCGCCAGCGTACCGTCGGTACCGGCCCTGGCTACCAGTTCTGGGATGATGAGCTGGGGGCATTCTCCCTGGGGTCGCTCGTCAACCGCACCGATTACGAATACGCCGAAGGCGGCAAGGACAACTTCTATTCCCTGGCCATGAAGTGGAACTACAACCGCTACCTGGTGGGCAAGACCGTTGAATTCTTCACGAATGGCGAATTGGGCAAACCTATCGATGGCCCAGCGGAATACTCCCTGGATGCGGAAATGGGCCTGCGCTACAAAGTCACCGAGTGGGCTTCGCTCAACCTCAAGGCTGAACGCGACGTCATCAGTGGCGACTCGGAAAGCAGCCTGAGCAAAACCCGCTACACCGCAGGGTTCGGCGTGGCCTGGTAACACCCTTCGACAAATCCCGGCAGGGGGGGCTCTGGCAACCGGCGCGTAGATTGATTACCTTGTGTTGAGATCCATTCCCATAAGTCATGGGCGGCTGAATACCCGAGGAGTCAACGTTGAGCGCACAGGTTGCCAAGAACGCCCGAGAGCTGTTGCTCAAGGAATACCGTGGGGCTCTCGCCACACAGTCCAAAGCCATGCCGGGTTTCCCTTTTGGTTCGGTCGTGCCGTATTGCCTGGACGAGCAGGGCCGTCCGCTGATCCTCATCAGCCGTATTGCCCAGCACACCCACAACCTGCAAAAAGACCCAAAGTGTTCGTTGCTGGTAGGTGAGCGTGAGGCGGATGACGTGCAGGCCGTCGGGCGCCTCACCTACCTCGCTGAGGCCGTAAAACTCCAGGAGGGCGCTGCCATCGAGGCAGCGGCCGAGCGTTATTACCGCTACTTCCCCGATTCGGCCAACTACCACCAAGCCCACGACTTCGACTTCTGGGTGCTCAAGCCGGTGCGCCACCGTTACATCGGCGGCTTTGGGGCGATTCACTGGGTCGACCAGTTGACCCTGGCCAACCCGTTCGCGGGTGCGGCTGAGCGCAGCATGATCGAACACATGAACAGCGATCACACCAAAGCCATTGCCCACTACGTCGACTTGGCCGGTTTGCCGACTTCCGAGCCTGCGCAGTTGGCCGGTATCGACAGCGAAGGCATGCACCTGCGTATCGGCCAATCCTTATATTGGTTACCGTTCGCAGAGCCTTGCAACACTCCGACACAAGTGCGCGAAGCCCTGGTTTCATTGGCGCACGCTGACGTCTGGCCGAAAAAAGAAGCCGCTGACGCTTGAATTCACGAAATGGCGACGTCATCTAAGGTGGACTGGCAAGGCATTCTTGCGTTGAGGAACCATTTGATGCGCCCTTTTTTATTGCTCTTTCTGCTGTTCCCGGTGTTGGAGCTGTTCGTATTCGTTCAAGTCAGCAGTGCGATCGGGTTTTTCCCGGCCCTGCTGTTGATCATTCTCGGCTCGATGCTCGGCGTATTGGTGCTGCGCGTCGCCGGCCTGGCCACGGCGCTGCGTGCCCGTGAAAGCCTGAATCGTGGCGAGCTGCCCGCACAGACCATGCTTGAAGGCCTGATGATGGCCCTGGCCGGTGGCCTGTTGATCCTGCCGGGATTTATCAGCGATGTGGTCGGCCTGGTGATGTTGCTGCCAGTCACTCGCAAGCTGCTTGCCGGCAAGATGCGTCAGCGTGCCGAAGAGGCGGCGATTCGCCAGCGTGCGTTCGCCGATGACCTGCAACCTCGTGGCGGTCCGGCTCCGCGCCAGCCACTGGGGCGTGAAGGTGATGTGATCGAAGGCGAATTCGAACACCGCGACAGCAAATAACCGCTTCACTGGCACGGCACCTCTGGGTGCCGTGTTGCTTTGAGCCGTCGACACACTCAAAAAATTTCCGTCGAGGCCCTTGTAATAAGCTTATGCGCCCTTATGTAACGGTCACCGCAAGGTTTCTGGTGGTGACATCAGACAGACTTCCGCGTCTTGCTTGGCGAGGCGCGACCGGCACCGCCGGAATACAACCTGCCGGTACTGATACCGGCCGATGAAAAACACAATTAGGAGAGATCGACAATGAGCAAGCTTCGTCCTCTGCACGACCGCGTCGTAATCCGTCGCAGCGAAGAAGAAAAGAAAACCGCTGGCGGTATCGTTCTGCCAGGTTCGGCTGCTGAAAAAGCCAACCACGGTGTGATCGTCGCTGCAGGCCCAGGCAAGACCCTGGAAAACGGTGACGTGCGTGCGCTGGCCGTTAAAGTCGGTGACAAGGTTGTATTTGGTCCTTACTCCGGCAGCAACACTGTGAAAGTCGACGGCGAAGACCTGCTGGTTATGGCTGAGAACGAGATTCTCGCTGTTCTGGAAGACTGATTTCCCCGCTCATTTTCCCGTTACTCCAAAGTATTTAAGGAATATCGATCATGGCTGCTAAAGAAGTTAAATTCGGCGATTCCGCCCGCAAAAAAATGCTCACCGGTGTCAACATCCTGGCTGACGCAGTAAAAGCGACCTTGGGCCCTAAAGGCCGTAACGTGATCATCGAGAAGAGCTTCGGCGCTCCGACCATCACCAAGGACGGCGTTTCGGTAGCAAAAGAAATCGAACTCGAAGACCGTTTCGAAAACATGGGCGCGCAGCTGGTCAAAGACGTTGCCTCCCGTGCCAACGATGACGCAGGCGACGGCACCACCACCGCTACCGTTCTGGCTCAGGCAATCGTCAACGAAGGCTACAAAGCCGTCGCTGCCGGCATGAACCCGATGGACCTCAAGCGCGGCATCGACAAGGCGACCATCGCCATCGTTGCTGAGCTGAAAAACCTGTCCAAGCCATGCGCTGACACCAAGGCTATTGCCCAGGTAGGTACCATCTCTGCCAACTCCGACAGCTCCATCGGCGACATCATTGCCGAAGCCATGGAAAAAGTCGGCAAAGAAGGCGTGATCACCGTTGAAGAAGGCACTGGCCTGGAAAACGAACTGTCGGTTGTAGAAGGCATGCAGTTCGACCGTGGCTACCTGTCCCCGTACTTCGTCAACAAGCCTGAAACCATGGTTGCCGAGCTGGACAGCCCGCTGATCCTGCTGGTCGACAAAAAGATCTCCAACATCCGCGAAATGCTGCCAGTACTGGAAGCCGTTGCCAAAGCCGGCCGCCCACTGCTGATCGTTTCCGAAGACGTTGAAGGCGAAGCCCTGGCGACGCTGGTTGTGAACAACATGCGCGGCATCGTTAAAGTCGCAGCCGTCAAGGCTCCAGGCTTCGGCGACCGTCGCAAGGCCATGCTGCAGGACATCGCTGTTCTGACCGGCGGTACCGTTATCTCCGAAGAGATCGGCCTGAGCCTGGAAAGCGCCACCCTGGAAAACCTGGGCAGTGCCAAGCGCGTGACCATCTCCAAGGAAAACACCATCATCGTTGACGGTGCTGGCGTTGAAGGCGACATCCAATCGCGCATCACTCAGATCCGCGCCCAGGTTGCCGAGACTTCGTCCGACTACGACCGTGAAAAACTGCAAGAGCGTCTGGCCAAGCTGTCCGGCGGCGTTGCAGTGATCAAGGTTGGCGCGGGTTCCGAAGTTGAAATGAAAGAGAAGAAAGCCCGCGTTGAAGACGCCCTGCACGCAACCCGTGCAGCCGTTGAAGAAGGCGTGGTACCTGGCGGTGGCGTTGCGCTGATCCGTGCACTGGAAGCCCTGACTAACCTGACCGGCGACAACGCTGACCAGAACGTCGGTATTGCTGTGCTGCGTCGTGCTGTTGAAGCACCGCTGCGCCAGATCGCTGCCAACTCCGGCGACGAGCCAAGCGTTGTGGTCAACGAAGTCAAGAACGGCAAAGGTAACTACGGTTACAACGCTGCGACTGGCGTCTACGGCGACATGATCGAAATGGGCATCCTGGACCCTACCAAGGTGACTCGTTCGGCATTGCAAGCTGCTGCCTCCATCGGTGGCCTGATCCTGACCACCGAAGCTGCCATTGCTGACAAGCCTAAGGCTGAAGGCGCTGGCGGTGGCGGTATGCCAGACATGGGCGGCATGGGTGGCATGGGCGGCATGATGTAAGCCAGCCTTACCCCCGTACTGAAAAAGCCCCGCCTGCAGTGATGCAGGCGGGGCTTTTTTATTGTTTGAGTTTGAATTGCAGTCAACTGTGGGAGCTGACTTGCCTGCGATGGCGCACTGCGAACCGATGAAACGTTGAATTAACCGCAAATTTTCGCCCTGGCACTGTCGCCACTGTGTGAAGCCATAGTGAAAATCTCGTTCACTATAAATCTTGGTTGAAAAGCTTTATCAGCATGCCCTCCAGGCCTATCCCTGAGCCACACTTGGCCTTAAGCTGCGCGAGCCAACACGGCCGCTACCGCGTACGGAGACACTCCCATGCGAATTTTATTGGTTGAAGACAACCGCGATATCCTCGCCAACTTGGCGGATTACCTGGGGTTGAAGGGTTATACCGTTGACTGTGCGCAGGACGGTTTGTCGGGCCTGCACTTGGCTGCCACTGAACATTACGATTTGATCGTGCTCGACATCATGCTGCCCGGCATCGATGGCTACACCCTGTGCAAGCGCCTGCGCGAAGATGCGCGCCGTGACACGCCGGTGATCATGCTCACCGCCCGCGATCAACTGGATGATCGGCTGCAAGGCTTCAAGTCTGGCGCCGACGATTACCTGCTCAAACCCTTTGCCCTGTCGGAATTGGCGGCGCGGATCGAAGCCGTACTGCGCCGTGCACAGGGCGGCGGTCGTCGCACACTGCAGGTGGCTGACCTGAGCTACGACCTCGACACCCTGGAAGTCACCCGCGAAGGGCGCCTGCTCAAGCTCAACCCGGTCGGCCTGAAACTGCTGGCGGTGCTGATGCAGAAGAGCCCGCACGTGCTGCGCCGCGAAATCCTTGAAGAAGCGCTGTGGGGCGATGACTGCCCGGACAGCGACAGTCTGCGCAGCCACGTCCACCAATTGCGCCAAGTGATCGATAAACCGTTCGCCAAGCCATTGCTGCAAACCGTGCACGGTGTCGGTTATCGCTTGGCCGAGGGGCGTGATGGAGTTTAAGCAGAGCCTTGCCCAACGGATCATCATTGCCTTTGCCTTGATGAGTGCATTGGTGGCGGGCGCCTTCGCCATGGGCATCGTCGCGACTGTGCACCTGGTGGAAGAAAAACTGATCTCGGCCGGCCTGGGCGGTGACCTGCAGCGCCTGTTGCTGATGGATACCGTCGAGGACTGGCGCCACCGGCCCGAGCCGGACCAGCTGTTTTACTTCAGCGGAGGTCCCGGCGATTTTGAATTGCCCAAGGATCTGCGTCACCTCGAACCCGGTTTCCACGAAGTATTCCGCGAGTCGCTGTCTTACCACGCCATGGTTGAAGTGGTCGACGGCCGGCGCTACGTGTTGTTGCAGGACCAAAGCGATTTCGAAGAGCGCGAACGCGTGCTGTTTGCCGTGGTGCTGGTGGGTTTCGTACTCAGTCTGGCGCTGGCGGTTTTCCTGGGGTGGGTGTTGGCGCGCAAAGTGATGGCACCGGTGGTGCGCCTGGCTCGCCAAGTACGTCACCGTGACCAATTGCTGGGTTTGGCACCCCCTCTGGCGCCAGATTACGCGGCTGACGAAGTGGGTGAGCTGGCCGTGGCCTTCGATGCCACGCTGGGCCGCCTGCGTCAGGCCCTGTCTCGAGAGCAGATGTTCACCAGTGATGTCAGCCACGAGTTGCGCACCCCGTTGATGGTGCTGGCCAGTTCCTGCGAACTGCTGCTGGAAAACCCGGCCATCGATCAGCGTGGGCGTAACCAGGTCGAGCGGATCGCCCGTGCCTGTGAGGAAATGCGTGAACTGGTGCAGACCTTCCTGATGCTGGCCCGCGCGGAGCATGACGACGGCACCATGTCGCCCCAGGTCAGCCTGGAGCAGGTCGCCGATGATCTGCTCGGTATCTGGCGCGAGCCCATTGAGCGCAAGGGCCTGGAGTTGATCTACCAGCCGGGCAACCCCTTGGATACCCGGTACAACGCGACGTTCCTGCACGCGGTAATGGGCAACCTGCTGCGCAATGCCTTGCATTACACCGAACACGGTTTTATCCGCCTGACCCTGGAGCCCAGTGGTTTTGTGGTGGAAGACTCCGGTGTGGGGATTCCCGAAGACAAGCGCGAAGCGATGTTCGAGCCGTTCGTGCGCGGCAACGAGAAGCGCGGTGACGGCTTGGGCCTGGGTTTGTCTCTGGTCCAGCGCATCTGCGAGAACCAGGGCTGGAGCGTGAGCCTCAGCACCATGGAGCCCAACGGCTGCCGCTTTCATGTGCAACTGAGTCAGGTCAACGCCTGACTCCACCCCCTACCGTTATCCTGCCAGACATCACCGTAATTCGGCGAAAATGGCCCGATGCTATTGCTTGTGTCTGTAAAGTCTTGAAATGTATGGGATTGGACAGGACAAGTTTTTCACAACGGGTTGACCTGTTGATCACAGATTGCTGCTTAAGGTTGTAGGCATCAGCAACTGGAGATCCGTAGATGTCTACCCCGATAAAGCTCGAATTTTCGAAAAAGTACGACGACGAGCACGCCCACGAATATTTGCTCAAGCATCAGGACAATCTGGCACGCCGGCTGTCCCATAAGCGCGACGAGCAATTGGCCCGTGGCGCGCTGGCGATGGCCGGTGAGCCTGGCTTGGTGCTGGACCTGCCCTGCGGTGCCGGGCGCTTCTGGCCGCTGCTGGCCGAAAAACCCAACCGTGTGATCATCGGTGCTGACACTTCCGCCTCGATGTTGAAGGTGGCAACGGTCGCCCAGCCCGCCGAAGTGGTGAAACGGGTACGGCCTTTGCAAACGTCTGCGTTTGATATCGATCTGCCGGATAACGCCGTCGATAGCATTTTTTGTATGCGCCTGTTGCACCACATTGGTGATCCGGCGCATCGGCTGGCGATATTGCGGGAGTTTCAGCGTGTTACCCGTGACAGCGTGATCATTTCGCTGTGGGTCGATGGCAATTTCAAAGCCTGGAAACGCAAGCGTCTCGAAGGGCAGCGTCGCAAGAACGGTGAGCAGGAAGGTTACCAAAACAGATTTGTGTTACCGGCTGCTACTGTCGAAGCGGAGTTCGAGGAAGCCGGCTTTCGCGTTCAGGAATCCCTGGACTTCATACCGCTCTACGCCATGTGGCGGGTGTACGTATTACGCAAGAGGTAACAGGATGGCAGTTGAGTGCGTAGCAGGCAGTCACGTAGCGCCCGAAGAGCGATTCGATTATTTCTGGCGCCAGCAGGGCGAATGGGTCGAAGAGCCCAACCGCCGGCGCGGCGGTGAAAGTGGCGTGCAGCGCGTGACAAGCTCCAATGGACGTTTGCTCTATAGCAAGCGCCAGACCGGGCATATCTACCGCAGTTGGCTGCACCCCTTCGGCCGTCCCACCGTGCTGCGTGAACGCGATGCCATCAAAGGCCTGCGCCTGTTGGACGTACGCGTTCCGGAAATGGTCTTTTGCGAGGCGCGCCGCGACCCCGAGCACCGTTGGCAGGCACTGCTGGTGACCGCAGCCCTTGATGGCTTTGACGAAATTGAAAACTGGTACGCCGCCGGTGGCCGCGAGCAATACGGCGAGCAGGTGCATGAACGCGTGCTCAAGGAATTGGCTGGCACCCTGGCGCGCATGCACAAGGGGCGTTGGCAGCATGGCTGTCTGTACATCAAGCATATTTTTGTGCGGGTGACAGGCGAAGGTGATTCGGCCAATGTTGAAGTGGCGCTGCTGGATTTCGAGAAATGCCGCCAGCGCTTGACCGCTTATCGGGCAGCCTCCCATGACATGCTGCAATTGCGCCGCCATTCGTCGTGGAGCGATGCCGACTGGAAAAAACTCAGCTACTTTTACGAGACGGCGTTTGGCAGCGCTATCAAGGGTTTAACCAGATGAAGCTAGAAATAGCACGAGGTTTGTTTTTGGTCGGGGCGCTGGGCGTTGCAGCCTTGGCGCTGGCGGCGTGGGAGCAGCCTCGCACACAGGTGCTCAGCGCAATGCAGGGTGGCGCGCAATGCCCGTTGCCGCGCGTCGCCAAGGCGAGCACGGCGGTAAAGCCTGATCACGAGTTGTTGCTGTTTATGTTTGGAATGTCTCAAGGGATGAGGCCACAGAGTTGAAACGATTCAAACCCCCAGAAAAGGGCCTTGCGATGCGAGGCCCTTTTTTTGCTTTGTAGGTTCAAGGCGTATCCGGTTTGGCTAGCAGGGTGTACACGCAGGGCAATACAAACAGCGTAAACAGTGTGCCGATCGACATCCCCGTGGCAATCACCATTCCGATATCAAACCGGCTCACCGCACCTGCCCCTGTCGCGAAAATCAACGGCACCATGCCGAATACCATTGCCGCGGTGGTCATCAACACCGGCCGCAAGCGAATCGCCGCCGCTTCCTCCACTGCCTGCCGTGGTGTCAGGCCCTTGTCTTTGCGCAGTTGGTTGGCGAATTCCACGATCAGGATGCCGTGTTTGCTGATCAAACCGATCAGTGTCACCAGGCCGACCTGGGTGTAGATGTTCATGCTCGACCAGCCCAGGAATAGCGGAATCAGCGCTCCGCAGATCGACAACGGCACTGTCACCAGGATCACCAGAGGGTCACGAAAGCTCTCGAATTGCGCCGCCAGCACCAGGAAGATGATCGCCAAGGCCAGGCCAAACGTGACCCACAGCGCCGTGCCTTCCTGGATGAATTGCCGCGACGCACCGCTGTAGTCGAACGCATAGCCGGGTGGGGTTTCTTCAAGGGCGATCTGGCGCACCGTGTCGATGGCCTCGCCCATGCTCACGATGGGAAACCCCGAGATCAGTGCCGAATTGAGTTGCTGGAACTGGTTCAATTGCCGAGGACGAGCGCGGTCGGTGAGGGTGATCAAGGTCGACAACGGCAGCAGTTCGCCCTGGTTATTCTTTACGTAGTAGTTGTTCAGCCAGTCGGGGTTGTCGCGGTAGGCGCGCTCTACCTGGGCGATCACTTTGTAGCTGCGTCCATCGAGGGTGAATCGGTTGATTTCCGCCTCGGCCAATAGCGTTGCGAGGGTGCCGCCGAGGTCTTGCATCGACACGCCCATCTGCGCGGCCTTGGCGCGGTCGATATCCACCACCACTTCGGGTTTGTCGAATGCCAAGTCGATATCGACGAAGGCAAATTTGCCTGACTCCATCGCGCGTTTCTTCACGCGGTTGGCCACTTCGAGCAACGAGGCATAATCGTTGGCCGTGTTGATCACAAAGCCAAACGGCAACCCTTCGCCCGTGCCCGGCAGGGAGGGCAGGTTGAAGCCGAATACTTGCAGGCCCGGAATCTGCTCCAGGCGGCTTTGTACCTCGGGGAGTATCTGCATCTGGGTGCGGTCGCGCTCGTTCCACGGTTTGAGCAGGAAGCCACCGATGCCCGATTGCACACCGTTGAAACCGTTGATCTGGAACGACGAGTAGTACTCCGGGAACTCCTTGAAAATCTTGATGAACTCGTCGGTGTAGGTGTTGAGGTATTCCAGGTTGGTCGGCTGCGGTGCGCTGGCCATCATGAAGATGATGCCCTGGTCTTCGTCGGGGGCCAGTTGCGACTGGGTAAACTTGAGGAACACCGGGATCAGGCACAGTACGATCAACGCAAACACGATCACCACCGGCCGCGTGTTCAGGGTGCCATGCAGCATGCGCTGGTAGCGGCGCTTGAGGCTGTCGAAAATCCGGTCGAGGCGATGGGCCAGGCCCGAAGGGTTTTCATCGTGGCGCAATAGCAGCGCGCACATCATCGGCGACAAGGTCAGGGCAACAATGCCGGAGATGATCACCGCTCCCGCCAGGGTCAGGGCGAACTCCTTGAACAGTGCGCCGGTGAGCCCTTCGAGAAAACCAATGGGTGCATACACCGCCGCCAGGGTGACGGTCATCGACACCACCGGCAGGGCAATCTCCCGCGCGCCTTCCAGTGCCGCATCCAGCGGTGTCTTGCCGTCTTCGATATGCCGGTGAATGTTTTCCACCACCACGATGGCATCGTCCACCACCAGGCCGATGGCCAACACCATCGCCAACAGGGTCAGCAGGTTGATCGAGTAGCCCATCAATTGCATGAAAAACAGCACACCGATCATCGACAACGGGATGGTGATCACCGGGATCACCACTGAACGCAGGGCGCCCAGAAACAGGAATACCACCACGATCACGATCAATACGGCTTCAAACAGGGTCTTGACCACCTCGTTGATGGACGCCTGGATAAACAGCGTGGCGTCGTAGGCAATTTCCGCCTTGAGGTTGGGTGGGAGCTGGGATTCCAACTCCGGCATGATCTTGCGCACTTCCTTGATCACATCCAGCGGGTTGGCGCTGGGCGTGGCCTTGATGCCGATGTACACCGACGGCGTTCCGCCAAACGAGCTGATGGCGTTGTAGTTCTCCGCGCCCATTTCCACCCGGGCCACGTCGCGCAACAGGACGCGGCTGTCGCCGTCGGTTTTGACGGTGATCGCACCAAAGGCGTCGGCGGACTTGAGGTCGGTGTTGGCGTTGACGCTGGTGACCACGAACTCGCCCTTCACCTCGCCGGCGGCGGACAGGAAGTTGTAGCGGCGCACGGCGTCGGTGATGTCACTGGCGCTGAGGCCGAAGCCTGCCAGTTTCACCGGGTCGAGCCAGATGCGCATGGCGAACACCTGGTTGCCAAGGATCTCCGCCTCGGCCATGCCCGGCAGTGTGGCGAGCTTGGGCTGGATCACCCGTGACAGGTAATCGGTGATCTGCGGGTTGCTCAACTGCTGGCTGGAGAAACTGATGTACATCAGCGCCGAGGCGTCAGCGGCCTCTTTGCTTAACACTGGGTCTTCGGCGTCTTGCGGCAGTTTATTCTTCACCTCGTTGGCCTTGGCCAGCAATTCGGTGAACAGGCGGTCGCTGTTGGAACCGATGCGCGCGTAGATCGAGATCACCGAAAAGTTCTGGCGACTCACCGAGGTCATGTAGTCGATGCCTTCGGCGCTGGCCAGGCTTTGCTGCAGCGGTTGGGTGATATAGCCCTGGATGGTCTCGGCATTCGCGCCGGGGTAGGCGGTGGTCACCGTGATCAGGGCGTTTTCCATACTCGGGTATTGGCGCAGCGGCAGCTTGCTGTAGGCCTGGAAACCCAGCAGCACAATCAGCAGGCTGACCACCATGGCCAGCACCGGACGGCGGATAAAGGCGTCTGTGAACTTCATGGCCTAGTGCCCTGCCGGCTGGTTTTTGTCCGGGCTGATGGCGATGGGTGTGCCGTTATCCAGTTTCAACTGGCCGGCGCTGACCACCTGCTCACCGGCTCTCAGGCCTTTGCTCACCAGCACCAGGCCGCCGCGCCGCTCACCGGTCTCGACGAACCGCCGTTCTGCGATCAGCAGCGGCTTGCCGCTGGTGTCTTTTTCGACCTCACCATGCTCGGTTTTTTTCTCGGCCACGGCGTACACCGAGTTGCCGTAGAGGGTGTAGGTGATCGCGCCTTCCGGTACCACGATTTGCGGGGCGGGATTGGGCAGCAGCACGTCCAGGCTGGTGAACATGCCGGGCAGCAGCTTGCCGTCAGGATTGGCCAAGGTGGCGCGCACCAGCACGTTGCGGGTGCTGTTCTCGACCTTGGGGTTGATTGCACTGACCTTGCCGGAGAATGGCTGGCCTGGGTAAGCCGACACTTGCACCTGCACGGCTTGCCCGAGGGCGAGCTTGGGCACGGCATGTTCGGGGATGTAGAAGTCGACGTAGAGGCTGCTGATGTCCTGCAAGGTAGCGATCACCGTGCCACTGGCCAGGTAGTCACCCACATCCACCTGGCGAATGCCGATGGTGCCGCTGAAGGGCGCGACAATGTGTTTTTTTGCCAGCGAAGCCTTGAGCTGATTGACCGTGGCCTTGTTCTTTTGCAGTTGCGCGGAGAGGCGGTCGAACTCGCCTTTGGAAATCGCCTGGCTGCCCACCAGTTGGCTGCCGCGACCATAATCCAGCTGGGCCAGCCCGAGGTCAGCCTGGGCGGTTTCCAGCAGGGCGCTTTCCACTGCGCTGTCGAGTTGCACCAGCGGTTGTCCGGCCTTGACCTTCTGCCCGGACTCGAACTGCACCTCCTTGACCGTGCCGGCCACCTCCAGGCTCAGGTTCACACCTTGCAGGGCTTTGAGTGAGCCGACGGATGGAAGGCGCTGTTGCCAGGGTTGTTCGACCACCGTCGCGACCGCCACGCTGACCGCCGGTTTTGGCGTGGAAAAGACCTGGATCTGCTGGTAGATGGAAAAGGCTTTGTAGCCCCCCAGCAGCAGGACGATTAACAGGACGATACCCAACATGATCAGCATGCGACGGCGCAGCATATTCCGGTTCCCTGGAAAACTTTGGCAGACGATTTTTTTGTAGAAGTGTAGTGGGTATTCCAGACGGTGTTTATCACCGGGAACAGGGCCAGGACTGGCCCTGTTCAGAGGGGTGCGTCAGATCAGATGCAGATGGTTATCCCAGAGCCCTGCCGGCAATTCCAACGGTTTTGCTGCCAACTGTTTCTGACGGCAATCGTAGAACCGGCAACGGCCTTGGCCCGAGGTCACGACAAAGCCATCCTCGACGGCGCCGACACCGGCACAGTCGGGCAATGGTCCATCCAGGCGCAGCTCGCCACTGTCCATGTCCCAGATAAAGAAGCGGTTGCCCCGTGGGGCGGTCAACGCCACCAGGCGCAATTCGCTGTGCACCGCGACGCTGGCGGTGTAGTGCCCCATCGCCTGCAACTGCTCGTCGGCCACTGGGAACGCGACGAAAGGCTGGCCCGGTCGCTTGATCGCCAACAACTCGGAACGCTCCTGGGACGGCCCCATGAACTGCTGCCCGGTAAGGATGGTGCCATCGCTGGCGATCCCCATATGGCGCACGCTGTTCATCTGCTGGCCGAGGGTTTCCTTACTGATCAGCGTACCGTCGCGGTGCATCAGCACGAGGCTCGGTTCCATGGCGTTGAGGTTCATCTCCACGCGGCTTTCGGCTTCGGTACGAATGCCGCCGTTGGCCACCACCAAGGTTTCGCCGTCGGGCATCCACGACACCTGATGCGGGCCGATCCCATGGGTGGAAATCTCGCCACTGTGCACCAGCCGCTCGCCTTCGAACCTGTACACGCCGAGCAGGCCACGGCCGGGGTCGGACGTGTCGTTTTCGGTGGCGTACAGCCAGTCGCCGCTCTTGTGAATGACCGCATGGCCATAGAAGTGGCGATTGGCATGGGAGGTGATGGTTTGCAGCAGCGCACCACTGCGCAGGTCGATCAGATAACTCTCAGTGCCCGGGCGACGGGCAACAAACAGCGCAATGGGCAGCGTCGGGTGGTTGATGATGTCGTGACAGCGCTGGCCGACCTGGGTGGCGAACACTTGCTTGCCGTCCAGGCGATAGCCCACAGCGTAGTGCTTGCCGTCCGCATCATCGCGCGCCGAGAGCAGCAGCGGGCTTTTGTCTTTGCTTTTGAACAGCGTCCAGCCACCCAAGGTGAGCGCGCTGAGCAGCATGCTGCCAACCGCCAAAGCCTGTCGCCTGAGCATTATCAGTCACCGTCGTTGGCATTGAAGCCCAGTTGGATGCCCAGCGCCTTGGCCAGTTCGCCTTCGTGCAGGCGGTGGACAACGTTGAGGCTGTCATAAATGTCGTTGAGCTGCTGGCGCCCGGCGTCGTCGGCCAGCAGTTCGTTGAGGGTACGCTGGTTGCTGTCGAACAGCTTCAGCGAGGCGGCATAGGCGGCATCGATCTTGTCGGCCAACGGCTTCTGCTCGGCAGGCAACAGGCCGCGCAGGCCTTTGTTGTCGACGCCGACCCACACAGTCTGGGCCGCCGCGAGGCTGGTCTCGAGGCTTTGCAGGGACGACTGGCTGCGCCACGCATCGGCCTGGAATGGCTGCGGGATACCCTTGGTCTGGCGGCCCATCGGCGTACCGAGTTTTTTCTTCAGGGTGTCCAGCGCAGTCACCTGGACGCGCAGCAGATCAGCGATGGCTTCGTGGGAATCGGCGTAGCGCTGGTTAGGAAACTTGGTCATCTGCGCAAGCATGCCGTCGGTGCTGTTCCAGCTGGCCAGGATTTCTTCGGCCAGGGCCTTCTGACGGTCGCCGATAGCCACCAGCAGCGGGCAGTAACGGGCTTTTTGGGCGTCGTCGGCGATGTCGGTCTTGGCGTCGTAGAGGATGTATTCGTAGGCCGACAGGCCTTGCACGACCACGCTGGACTTGGCCAGGGCCGCGCCGTCGATCTGTGGCTGGCTGGCGACCAGTTGTTCGACTTGGCGGCCGACCAGGTTCTTCTTGTCCGGCCAGAACTGCACCTGCCACGCACGGTTGCCCTCGGCCAGCGGGCCGATCAGCAGCGGTTGCAACTCGGCCCAGGCCTTTTGCGCATGCAGGAAGTCGGCGCGCGCGGTGTCCAGGCTTTCCTTGCCTTGGCAGTAAGCCAGGGCGCTGACGGCCAGTTGGCGGTCGGCTTCAACCCAACGGCTGTAGGTCGGCAAAATCACTTGCTTGGCGATAGCCGCCGAGGTCACTGCTTGCGGGTCTTGCGGTGAGCAAGCGCCGAGGGCGAGAGCGGCCAGGCTGGTGAACAACAACTTGGGACGGAACATGTCGAGCTCCCTTCTGTAATTGGGACAAAGCTTATAAAGAATTCAGGAACGCCAGCAACGCAGCGCGCTGCTCGGCATTGAAAGACAACACATGCTGCTGCGCCGCTTGTGCTTCGCCGCCGTGCCACAGCACGGCTTCGAGCAGGTTGCGCGCGCGGCCGTCATGTAAGAACTGGGTGTGATCACTCACGGTTTGCGTCAGGCCAATGCCCCACAACGGCGGCGTGCGCCAGTCGCGGCCACCGGCCTTGAATTCGCTACGGTTGTCGGCCAATCCGTCGCCCATATCGTGCAACAGCAGGTCGCTGTAGGGGCGAATCACTTGGCTGGCCAGTTCAGGTTCGGAGGCAGAGGCGGCCGTGGTGAACGCGGGTGTGTGGCAACCCTGGCAGCCCGCTTGATAGAACAGGTTTTTACCGGCCAGCACTTGCGGCGAGTTGACGTCGCGGCGCACTGGCACCGCCAGGTTGCGCGTGTAGAACAGCACCAGGCGCAGAATGTTGTCGCTGACTTCAGGCTCGCCGTCGGGGCCATTGCCATTGGGCGCCTGCTTGCAGGCGACTTGAGCATCGGTGCAGTCATCGAACGGTCTCAGGGACGTGGTGAGGCCCATATCACCAGAAAACGCGTGAACATTTTGTTGATTGAGGTTGGGTTGCCCGGCTTTCCAGCCGAAACGCCCAAGCACGGTTTTTTGCTGGGCGTCGTCCCAGACCCAATTGGCGCGGCCGACGATGGCTTCTTTGTCGGCGGTCTTCGGGTCGGTGTTGCGCAGGATATCGGCGTCGCTGATGGCTTCCAGCAGGCCCAGGCCGATCATCGGCGGGGCGATGCGCGCGGAGAAGCGTGTATCCGGATGCATCGGGCCGTAGCCAAGCTGGGTGATTTGCAGGTCCGGCTTGCGTAGTTCAACTACCGTGCCGTCCTTGAAGGTAACGTTGACCGGCGTGTAGTCGACCCGCACCTTGCCTTCGGGCACAACGCCGGGCACGGCCATGTCTTGCAGTTGCCCGCCGTAGACCGGTTCAGGGACTACGCCGATCTGTTCGATCAGCTTGGCATACGCAGGGCTATTCTCAATGGACAGGCGCACCAGCATCGACACCGCATTCGGTGCGTCGGGCAACGGTGGATGCCCACGGCCGTCTTTTATATGGCAGTTCTGGCAGGCATTCGTATTGAACAACGGGCCCAGGCCATCACGCGCCGTGGTGGTGGACGGCGCGATCACCCAAGGGCTGCGAAAGAAGCTGTTGCCCACACTGAAATCCAGGCGCCGCGTGGCCGACAAGTTGGCCGAAGGCAGGGAAAACGCGTTCTGGTCGCGCTTGTTCACCGTCGCTGCGCCGCCCGCCCGTGATTCACCGGGCTCGGCCTTGGTGAACCTGGGCGCGTCATCGCAGGCCGTCAGGCTCAAGGCCAGCAGTGCTGCGGACAGGCGAAAAAACGGACGGAACATCGAAATCCCTAAGCGAATGCGCAAATTATGGGCGCAAAGTCTAACAGGGCAGGGCGCAATGAATAAGAGCAATTATCGTTTGGTGGCATCCCGATTCATTCCCGCTAGAATGACCGCACATTTTTCTCTGGAGGTGGCCAATGCAGGCTCTCGACGCTTTGCTCAACCGTGTTTCCGTGCCGCGTTTGCTGGAACCGGCACCGACCCAGGAGCAGCGCGACGTGCTGTTCGCCGCGGCCATGCGGGCGCCCGACCACGGGCAGTTGCGCCCTTGGCGTTTCCTGACGGTGGAAGGCGCCGCCC
This sequence comes from Pseudomonas tritici, assembly GCF_014268275.3. Lineage (NCBI taxonomy): Bacteria > Pseudomonadati > Pseudomonadota > Gammaproteobacteria > Pseudomonadales > Pseudomonadaceae > Pseudomonas > Pseudomonas tritici. Next base: position 5,205,069 of record NZ_CP077084.1, on the reverse strand, counting down.
GCGAGCAAATGGGCACGTTGCTGGCTGAGGCGGCGCGCCTGCAAGACGCTGAAGCGCCGCAAGCCGCCATCGACAAAGCCCAGAATGGCCCGCTGCGTGCGCCGTTGGTGTTGGTGGTGATTGCCCGCTTGCAGGAACATTCCAAGGTGCCGAAGTCCGAGCAACTGCTGGCTGCAGCCTGCGCTGCCCATGGGATCCTGTTGGCGGCCTACGCCCAGGGCATTGGTGCGGTGTGGCGCACTGGCGAATTGTCTTACTCGGCGCACGTTGCTCAAGGCTTGGGGCTGGCGGCGGGTGAGGAAGTGATTGGTTTCCTCTACCTAGGCACGCCGCAGAACCCGCCGCGTACGGCGCCGAAGGAAGATGTGGCGGCGTTTGTTCAGGCCTGGCCGGGTCGTTAAGCCACAAGCGATCTAAATGTGGGAGCGGGCTTGCTCGCGAAAGCTGTGTGTCAGTCATGCATGTGCCGACTGACACTCCGCTTTCGCGAGCAAGCCCGCTCCCACATTTTTGATCTTCATTGTTTTGAAGATCGGGTTACACCCGGAACTGATCCATCAACTTCATCTGCTGGCTGGCCAATGCATTCAGTTGGCTGCTGATCGCCGCCGACTCGGTGGCTTGCCCGGTGAGGGTTTCGGTCACGGTACGAATTGCCGAGACGTTGCGGTTGACCTCTTCGGCCACGGCGCTTTGTTGCTCGGCGGCGCTGGCGATCTGCAGGTTCATGTCGCTGATCACCGTGACGGCATCGCTGATCTTGCCCAGGGCCTGCACCGCTTGATGGATCTGCCCGGCATTGCTCTGGGCCTGGCTTTGGCTCGAATGCATGGTCGCCACTACGCCACGGGTGCCGCTCTGGATGCGTTCGATCACCAGGCGGATTTCCTCCACGGAATCCTGGGTGCGCTTGGCCAGGTTGCGTACTTCGTCGGCCACCACCGCAAACCCACGACCGCTTTCCCCGGCGCGCGCGGCTTCGATGGCAGCGTTGAGTGCCAGCAGGTTGGTCTGCTCGGCGATGCTGCGGATCACTTCGAGTACCGAGCCGATCTGCTCGCTATTGACCGCCAGGGCTTCGACTTCCGTCACCGCCTTGCTGACTTCCTCGGCCAGGGTGGTGATGTCCCGTGTGCTCTTTTCAATGATCTGCATGCCTTCACGTGCCGACTGGTCGGCGCCGCGTGCCGCGCTGGCGGCATTGGACGCGCTGTTAGCGACGTCATGGGCGGTGGCGCTCATTTCATTGGACGCCGTGGCCACCTGGTCGATTTCGCGGAACTGCACCTGCATGCCTTCGCTGGTCTGGCGCGCGATGGCCGAGGACTGATCGGCAGTGCCCCGCGCTTCGGTGATGCTTTGCTTGATCTGCGCGATAGTCGGCTGCAGCTTGTCGAGGAAGCGGTTGAACCAGTTCACCAGTTCGCCCAGCTCGTCTTTCTTGGCATAGGCCAGGCGCTGGGTGAGGTCGCCGTCACCGCTGGCGATGTCCTTGAGCATGGCGGCCACGCTGTTGATCGGACGGGTCACGCCGGTGGCGGTCAGCCAGATCAGCAGCAAGCCGAGCAAGCCGGCGGCGGCGCCCACCAGCAAGGCTTTGAGGGTGCCGCTGGCCTGGGCTTTGTCGAGCACACCTTGGAGTTTCGTGGCGTCGGCAAGCATGACGTGTTTGGGCAGCTTGACCACCACGCCCCAGGCTTTTGCATCGGCGATAGGTTTGACCGCGTAGACCGCACGGATCGTGTCGCCCTGTTCGCGGTTGACGTGGCTGTTACTGGCCAGCAGTTGCACGATTTCCTTGCCTTCGGCGCCGAGCGTGTCGACCAGGTTTTTGCCGACCCTGGCCGGCTCGCCGCTGTGGGCGGCAATCAGGCCGGTGCTGGAAATGACTTCCAACTGCGCGGCGCCTTCGAACAATTCCTTTTGTGCAGCATCGGCGAGGGTTTGCAGGCTGTTGAGGGCGATATCGACACCGACTACGCCGATCACTTTACCGTCCACGATCAGCGGCAGGGAGATGGTGGTCATCAGCACCGGCTTGCCGCCCACGGTGTCTTCGTACGGGTCCAGCAGGCATGTGCTGCGGGTGTCTCGTGGGCAGGTGTACCAAATGTTGTAGGGCGTGCCGCTGAGGTTGAGGGCGGTCTTGGTCAGGTCATCCTCGACCATTATGGTGTTCAGGCCTTCGCCACCGGCACGGCTCCAGTAGCTGGAGAAGCGGCCTTTTTCGTTGGACACGCGAGCCTTGTCGCCGATGAATTCGCTGTCCTTGCCATCCAGCCCATTGGGCTCGAACGACAACCAGATACCGAGCACCTTGCTGTTGCGTTCGAAGGTGGTTTTAAGACTCTGGTTGAGTTCCTCTCGCAGCGCGCCGGGGTCCAGTGAGCGCTTGGCGGCGAGGTTGCGCAAGTCCTTGACTTGGTCGGCGAGGGCAGTCACCACCAACAGGTTCTCGCCAAAGGTTTTCTGCAGTTGCACCGCCTGTTCGGCAGCCTTGGCTTGCAGCAGGTTCTGCACACTGCTGGTGAGCATTCGCGAGCTTGAATCGCTGATCAGGTGATCGTTCTGATCAGTCTCGTACAGGTTGATACTGATGATCAGCGCTATCACCCCCAACAGGCAAAGGCCTGACAACAGCACGATTTTCAAGCGGATGGAGAGGGTGTCGAACATAGGTTCACTCGCGAATGGACGTATTGGTATGCAAGCAGCAGAGCCAAGTCCATTCGGCGCTATGTCTGAAACATCGGCGTCATAAATCAATTCATGAGAAGCAAGCGATGAGCGGTAGGAGAATGCCTACAGGCAGCGTTCTGTGGGGTGTGCAAGCCGTTCCGGGCGTGACCAGATCCACAGGTTGCCCAGGCTCATGCCGGCAATCGCCAGGTAGATCGGCCAGCCGTGGTCGAGCATCACCAGCATCAGGATCGCGCAGAGCAGCATGCTCACGGTGGCGCTCACCTTGGCCCGCCGCGCGATGATCTTGCCGTTGCGCCAGTTGGACAGGATCGGCCCGAACAGCCGGTGGTTTTCCAGCCAGGCGCTGAGGCGCGGCGAACTTTTGGTGGCGGCCCAGGCGGCTAAGAGGATGAATTCGGTGGTGGGCAAACCCGGGATGACAATCGCCACTAATCCGATGCCCAGGCTGACGTAGGCCAGCAGGCCGAAGAGGATCTGCGCGATTTTCGAGGTGGATTGGGGTTTGCGGGTCATGGTGAAGCTTATCTGGTGGAAAGAGAGACAGATTGCTTGAGTTGAAATGCAATCAAGGGTGGGAGCTGGCTAGGCAAGCCAGCTCCCACATTGATCCGGTTTCTACCGGAGCATTACGCCAGTTCAGGGGCGCTAGCGTACGCCTGTTCCAACAAGACGGTGAAGCGTACAAACGCGTCGACCGCGCCTTTTTCCACTGCGGCTTCCTCTTCGGCGCTGAACGCCAAGGCGTCGAGGGTGCGGGTGAAGCGCTTCCAGCCTTCGGCACGACCGCCGGCCGGTTCACTTAGGTGACGGGCACCGAAGGTTTCGCTCAGGCCCAGGCCCACGGCGCGCTTGATCAGGAACGCAGCGCCGAGCTTTGAGCCCTCGGAAACGAACAGCCAGCCGAGGGCTTCGGCCTTGCTCGGGTTCTTCACGGCGCCCGCCACCGGCGCAGGCACTTCGGTGTCCAGGTCGGCCAGGTCCAGCTTGGCGGCGTCCGCACGGCAGCGCTCCGCCAGGTCCGGCACGATCTTGATCAGTTCGGCATCGTTGTAGAGGGCCACCAGTTCCGACTGGAACAGATACTGCGCCACCACGAAACGCGCGAAGTTGGCCTGTGTCTCGAACGGCGCGTGGGCTTTGACCAATGCGTCGAGCTTGGTGTGCGGCTCGTTCGTGATCTGGTTCAGGCGCTGGGAGCGCAGGCTTGGACGTTCTGCGGTAGGAGAAGCGGTCATGAATAAGTCCTTGAGAAGGGGAGCGCCTTATTGCTCTTAAAGAGAGCGGTTATCAACTAGACGAACAAGAAGACGCGGCACAGTAAAAAATCCTCACCCCGGCGATGAAATTTCGACGAGGTGAGTGGTGCGCGTTAGATGTCCCAGACCACGTTGATCGCAAAGTTGCGACCCGGCTGGGTCAGGCGGTCGAGGTTGGCGGGCGAGGTCACACCGGCCTCGCCGACGCCGTCGTAGCTGCGCACGTCATCCCAGTTCCAGTACTTCTTGTCGGTCAGGTTGTAGAGACCACCGTTGAGGGTCACGTCGTGGGTGACCTTATAGAAGGCGGTCAGGTCGACAATGCCGAAGCCTGGGGTCTTGAAGGGGCCAGTGGTGCTGCCGTCAGGCGCATGGAAGGTGGTGCTGTCGACGCGATTCTGTTTTTTCACCAGGGTCCAGCTCAGCACGCCACCGTAGTTGTCCTGGTCGTAGCCCAGGCCGAATACGCCCTTGAGCGGGTTGACGCTGTTGAGCGCCTCGCCATTATCGTCGTTGCGGCCATAGGTGTAGCCAACCGAACCCTGGGTGTACAGGCCTTGCGGTGCGCCAAACGCGTCAAGGTTCAGGCGCCCTTTGGCTTCGATCCCCTTGATGGTAGCGTGCTTGATGTTGTTGGCTTCGAATTGCTGTGAGGTACTGCCGGCGACGGAGGCGTCCTCGTCGATGAAATTGCGGTATTTGTTGTAGAACACGGCGATATCAAACGAACCGGAATCGAAGTTGCCACGAATCCCGGTTTCCACGCCTTTGCTGCTTTCCGGCTTGAGGTCCGGGTTGGGCTCGACGGTGTAGCCCTGCTGCAGGTTTTCGAAGCGGCCGTACAAGGCTTTGGCTGACGGTGTGCGGAAACCTTCAGCGTATTGACCAAACCAGGTGTAGTGATCGGTCAGCGCGTAGGTCAGGCCGAATTTGGGCGTCACACGGTGCCAGGTTTTTTCCTTGTCACTGTGGGCGTAGATCCGCGTCGGGTCGACGGTGTTGAGGAACTCTTCAGTCAACTTGGGCTTGAGTTGGGTGTAGTCATAGCGCACCGCGGGCAGGAAGGTCCACTTGTCCCAGGTGATCTGGTCCTGCGCGAACAGCGAGTAAGTGTTGATAGTCGGGTCCGGGAAGTCGCTGGCTTTTTTCACGCTGTCGCTGGCAATCGGGCTGGGCGCGCCGATGGCCGTGCAACCGCTGCCGACCGCCAGGCAGGTCGCCGCGCCTTCGCGGGAGCCGGTAACCTTCTGTTGTTTGAGGGTGGTGCCATAGGTCAGTTGGTGATCGGTTTCACCCAGGCTGAAGGCCTTGTCCAACTGTGCGTCGAACACCCACTGTTTTTCTTCATAAAGGGTTTCGCGGGTGCGCAAGACACGCCGTGATGGCTGGTAGATCTCGGCAGTGGTCTGGTCGGTCTTGGCGATCTGGTAGTTGAGGCTAGTCTTGATGTGATCGGCAATCGGCGATTCGAGGGCGAAGCGGTTTTCGATACCGAAACGTTCGCGGGTGATGGTGTCGTTGCCCGACCGCGCCCGGTAGAAGTTGAAGCCGCGCCCGCCTGTGAATGGGCCGCCCACGGCATTCTTGAGGTTGACGTCGCGATCGTCCTTGAACTTCTCGTAAGTCAGGCCCAGTCGGTTGTCATCGCCATAATTCCAACCCAGCTTGGCCAGCACGTTGGTGGTGCGCGCATCTTCGGGGTTGGCGCCGGTACGCGCCAGGCCCGCGGCGTTGTTGCCGTCGTAGGATTCCATTTCGTGACCATTACGCTGGCTCAAGTGCAGCAAGCCGTCGAAGTCCTGCACGCGCCCGGCGACGGTGCCAGAGGTCAACCAGCTCTCGTCGGCGGAGCTGTAGCCGGTCTTCAGGCGGGCGCCGAAGTCCTGGCCGGGCTTGATGATGTCATCCGGGTCGAGGGTGAAATAGCTGACGGCGCCACCAATGGCGCTGCTGCCATACAGGGCCGAGGCCGGGCCGCGCAGGATTTCCACGCGCTTGACGATTTCCGGGTCCACGTAATTGCGGCGGGTCTTGGCGTAAGGGCCGTTGAAGAAATTGTCCGGCACTTCCACGCCATCCACCTGGGTGAGGATGCGGTCGCCGTCAATGCCACGAATGTTGTAGCCCGAGTTGCTCGCACGGCCGCCGGCGCCGCCTACTGAGACGTTGGGCTCGTAACGCACCAGCTCGCGAATGGTTTTCACGTTCTGGCGGTCCAGCTCCTCACGTTCATGCACGCTGACGCTGCTCGGCACGCTGTTTACATCCTGCTCGTTACGGGTGGCGCTGATAGTCACCTGCTGCAGGTTGAGGGTGCTTCCCGCTGCGCGCTTTTCCAGGACGATGTTGTTGTTGCCCAGTTTGCGGTAGCTCAGGTTGGTCCCCACCAACAGCCGATCCAGGGCTTTTTCCGGCGACAACGGGCCGCGTGCGCCAGGGGACGATACGCCCTGGCCGAGTTCCGCCGGCAGGCCGACTTGCCAGCCGGTGACGGCGGTAAAGGCGTTGAGTGCCGAGACCAGCGGCTGCTGCTCGATGCTGAAGGTGTAATTGCCATGGCTGCGCGGCGCAGGTTCGGCAGCAGCGGCCGTCATCACTGGCGCAGCTGCCAGCAGGATGGCCGCCGTCAGCAAGGACAGGACGGGCGAGGAGGACCGGCGGTTGAAACAAGAGGACATCGAGAGCGCTCCGGGATACGAATCTTATAGTTGCGAACTGAAACAAATAGGAATCAGTTGCATTGGCTAAGACGAGACGTACCACCGTCAGCTATCGAGTAAAAATAATTCTCATTTAGTTCAAGATCACCAGCGCCGGGTATTCCGACAGCTTGGCCGAGGTGATGTGAGCCAGTGAACGCACTACATCCAGGGGCTGGTCGAGGCGGTAATTGCCGGTGACGGCGACGCTGGCGAGCCGGTCGTTGGTGTTGACGATCCAGCCGGGGTAATAGCGGCGCAGTTCGGCGAGCACTTCGCTCATCGGGCAGTTTTCGAAGATCAGCCGGCCTTGCACCCAGGCCAGGTCTTTGTTGGCGTCCAGCTTGGCAGGTTGGCCGAAGCCCTTGGGCCCGATGCGGATACTTTCACCGGCGCTCAGGCGCACGCGGGCATCGTCGAAGGTATTGCTCAGGTCGACATCGCCGCGCTGCACTTGCACCTGGGCTTCACCGTTGAGGTAACGCACGGCGAAAGCGGTGTCGCGCACGCTGGCACGCACGGGGCCGGCGTCGATTTCCAGAGGCAGGCCATGATTGGGCACGACTTCGAAAAACGCCTCGCCCTGATACAGGCGGGCGATGCGCTGGTGGTCCTTGATGCTGCTGGAAAACGCCGAGTCGGTGTTGAGCAACACCTTCGAACCGTCGTCCAATTGCAGGCGCTGGCGTTCGCCCACCACGGTGAGGTGGTCAGCTTGCAGACGTACCGGCAGGTTGCTGAAGCTGAACAGGCCGATCAACAGCACGGCGGCGGTGGCCAACGGTTTCCAATGCGGTTTGACCCGGCGCCAGGCGCTGGGCTTGCGTGGCACGGCCAGTGCAACGGCGGCGCTGTGTACCGGCGCTCCACCCCAGGCGGCCTGGGCCTTGTCGAAGGCGCGGACGTGAGCCGGGTCACGCATCAGCCAGGCTTCAAATTCGGCCTGCTGCCCGGGCTTCGGGCACTGCAAGGCGATCAGCCAGTCGAGGGCTTGGTCCATAGCCGTGTCTTGCAACACCTCATGAGCCAGCTCATGGGGCCGCAGTTTATTCGGGTCCGTCACGGTGTTCCTCGGGTCTTCGCCACGTTCTATTCAACTTTCGTACAGCCTGTGCCGACGCTTCTGTCGGGTGAAGCTTAAGGCCGATCCAGCCGTTCGGCCACACCTACACAGATGGCCATGATCAATTTCAGTTCCTTTTGCACGGTGCTCAAGGACACGTGTAACTGATCAGCAATCTCCTGGTAGCTGCAACCATGCAGGCGGCTGAGGATGAAAATCTGCTGCTGACGGGCGCTCAACTGGCCCAGGCTGACGCTCAGGGCCTCAAGCATTTGCTCGGCCTGGGTGGCGTCCTCTGGTGTACTGATAGGGGCGGCGACGCTTTGCAGAACGTCCAGCGGGACATCTTCCTGCAACGTGCGGGCCTGGATCCGACGCGCGCGCAGGTGATCCAGCGCCAGGTTGCGCGCCGTCTGATAGACAAAGGGTTCAAGGTGATCGATCGGCCGCTCGCTCAGGGCCCGGGTGACGCGCAGGTAGGTTTCCTGCAACAGGTCCTCGGCGGTGCTGTGGTTATTCACCATCCGCTGCAAGGTGCGAAGCAGAATCACCCGTTGGGTGAGAAAGACATGGTTGAAGCGAGATTGGCTCACAGTGATACCAGACCGATATGCAGTTAATGATAATGCTTATCATCAACTCAAATGGCAAGGGGCACTTTGAGCGGGTTTACGGATCCCTGTGCGAACCAGGCTTATGTGGGAGCTGGCTTGCCCGCGATAGCATCACCTCGGTCTGACTGAAACACCGAGTTGCCTGCATCGCGGGCAAGTCCGACTCTCACAAAAAACCGGCTCCCACAAGCGATCTGCGTTGCCCGATTACTCGGCGTTGCACAGCGCCAGGCAGTTATCCAGCATACGGTTGGAAAAGCCCCACTCGTTGTCGTACCACGCCAGCACTTTCAGCAACTTGCCACTGACCTTGGTGTGATTGGCATCGAAGATCGACGACAGCGGGTTGTGGTTGAAGTCACTGGAAACCAGCGGCAGGGTGTTGTAGCCGAGGATCTTCGAGTGCTGGCTGGCTTCTTTGAGCAGCGCGTTGACCTGTTCGGCAGTGGCTTCTTTCTTCAGCTGTACGGTGAGGTCCACCAGCGATACGTTGATCACCGGTACCCGCACGGCCATGCCGGTCAGCTTGCCCGCCAGTTCCGGCAGCACCAGGCCGACCGCTTCAGCCGCGCCGGTCTTGCTTGGGATCATGTTCTGGGTGGCCGAACGCGCGCGGTACGGGTCGGTGTGGTAGACGTCGGTGAGGTTCTGATCGTTGGTGTAGGCGTGAATCGTGGTCATCAGGCCGCTTTCGATACCCAACTCGCGGTGCAGCACTTGGGCCACAGGCGCCAGGCAGTTGGTGGTGCATGAGGCGTTGGAGATGATCTGGTGGGATTGACGCAAAATGTCATGGTTCACGCCGTAGACCACGGTGGCGTCCGCGCCCTTGGCCGGTGCAGAGATGATCACCTTGCGCGCGCCAGCGGTAATATGGGCGGCAGCCTTGTCACGGTCAGTGAACAGACCGGTGCATTCGAACACCACGTCGATCTTGTGTGCAGCCCATGGCAGATCGGCCGGGTTGCGAATGGCACTGACGGCAATCCGGTCACCATTGACGGTCAGGCTTTCCTGATCGTGGGCGACCTCTGCTTCGAAAGTGCCATGCACGGTGTCGTATTTGAGCAGGTGGGCGTTGATCGAACTGTCGCCCAGATCATTGATGGCGACGATCTGCAAATCCTGGCGGTAGCCTTGGGTATACAGTGCGCGCAGGACATTACGGCCGATACGGCCAAAACCATTGATTGCGATACGAAGAGTCATTGGAGAGTGCCTGTCGTCGATTTGTTGTAAGAATTACAAGATTATTCGCATAAAAATAGAAAACAAGCCTTTTTAGTGGCAATATTTTGTTCAATCTACAACGAGTGACCTGAATCAACTGGTCCGATGATCCAAATGCCTCCCTGCCATCCCATGCGCTGCGGGCGTTTGATCAACCCAGGAACGAGGGTCGCCACATCCGTTAGCCTGGAGTTCTACACATGCATCCCCGCGTTCTTGAGGTCACCGAACGGCTTATCGCCCGCAGCCGCGCCACTCGCGAGGCTTACCTTGCGCTCATTCGCGGTGCAGCCATCGACGGTCCGATGCGCGGTAAGCTGCAATGCGCCAACTTCGCCCACGGCGTGGCCGGTTGCGGCACTGAAGATAAAAATAGCCTGCGTATGATGAATGCCGCCAACGTGGCAATTGTTTCGTCATATAACGACATGCTCTCGGCGCATCAGCCGTACGAACACTTCCCGGAACAGATCAAGAAAGCCCTGCGCGAAGTCGGTTCGGTCGGCCAGTTCGCCGGTGGCACCCCCGCCATGTGCGACGGCGTGACCCAAGGCGAGCCCGGTATGGAGCTGAGCCTGCTCAGCCGTGAAGTGATTGCCATGTCCACGGCGGTAGCGCTGTCCCACAACATGTTCGATGCCGCGCTGATGCTCGGCATCTGCGACAAGATCGTCCCCGGCCTGATGATGGGCGCACTGCGCTACGGCCACCTGCCGATGATCTTCGTCCCGGGCGGCCCGATGCCGTCGGGCATCTCCAACAAACAGAAAGCCGATGTGCGCCAGCGCTATGCCGAAGGCAAGGCGACCCGCGAAGAGCTGCTGGAATCGGAGATGAAGTCCTACCACAGCCCTGGCACCTGCACCTTCTACGGCACTGCCAACACCAACCAGTTGCTGATGGAAGTGATGGGCCTGCACTTGCCAGGCGCCTCGTTCGTCAACCCGTACACGCCGCTGCGTGACGCACTGACCCGCGAAGCCGCGCACCAGGTCACGCGCCTGACCAAGGCCAACGGCAGCTTCACGCCGATCGGCGAGATCGTCGACGAGAAGTCCATCGTCAACTCCATCGTCGCCCTCAACGCCACCGGCGGTTCCACCAACCACACGCTGCACATGCCGGCTATCGCCATGTCGGCGGGCATTATTCTCACCTGGCAGGACATGGCCGACCTCTCCGAGGTGGTGCCGACCCTGTCCCACGTGTATCCGAACGGCAAGGCGGACATCAACCACTTCCAGGCGGCGGGCGGCATGTCGTTCCTGATCCGTGAACTGCTTGAAGCCGGCCTGCTCCATGAAGACGTCAACACCGTGGCCGGCAAGGGCCTGAGCCGTTATATCCAGGAACCGTTCCTGGTGGATGGCGAGCTGGTCTGGCGCGACGGTCCGATCGAAAGCCTCGACGAAACCATCCTGCGCCCCGTGGCCCGTGCGTTCTCGCCGGAAGGTGGTTTGCGTGTGATGGAAGGCAACCTCGGCCGTGGCGTAATGAAAGTCTCGGCGGTAGCCCTCGAGCATCAAATTGTCGAAGCACCCGCCGTGGTGTTCCAGGATCAGCAGGACCTGGCCGACGCCTTCAAGGCCGGCCAGCTGGAAAAAGACTTTGTCGCGGTGATGCGCTTCCAGGGCCCGCGCTCCAACGGCATGCCGGAACTGCACAAGATGACGCCATTCCTCGGCGTGTTGCAGGACCGCGGTTTCAAAGTTGCGCTGGTGACAGACGGGCGTATGTCCGGCGCGTCGGGTAAGATCCCCGCCGCGATTCACGTTAACCCCGAAGCCCACAGCGGCGGGCCACTGGCGCGGGTGCGCGATGGCGATATCATTCGCGTGGATGGCGTGAAAGGCATCTTGGAGCTTAAGGTAGACGCCGAAGAATTTGCAGCGCGCGCACCTGCCACGGGCCTGTTGGGCAATAACGTGGGAGCCGGTCGTGAGCTGTTTGCATTTATGCGCTTGGCCGCAAGCTCCGCAGAGCAGGGCGCCAGCGCCTTTACCTCTGCCCTGGAGACGCTTAAGTGAAGCTAGCGCTGGTCGGTGATATCGGTGGAACCAACGCGCGTTTCGCGTTGTGGCGGGACCAGGCGCTGCATTCGATCCGCGTGCATGCCACGGCGGATCATTCCAGCCCCGAAGAGGCGATCAAGGTTTATCTCAAGGAAGAAGGCCTGGAAATCGGTGACATCGGTGCGGTGTGCCTGTCGGTGGCCGGGCCGGTGAGTGGGGATGAATTTAAATTCACCAACAATCACTGGCGCCTGAGCAAGACTGCTTTCTGTAAAGCCTTGCAGGTGGATGAGCTGCTACTGGTCAACGACTTCTCGGCCATGGCCCTAGGCATGACGCGCTTGCAGCCCGACGAGTTTCGTGTGGTCTGCGAAGGCACGCCGGAGCCGTTGCGCCCGGCGGTGGTGATTGGTCCTGGCACCGGCCTGGGTGTTGGCACATTGCTGGATTTGGGGGGCGGGCGTTTCGCCGCATTGCCGGGCGAGGGCGGCCATGTCGACCTGCCTTTGAGCAGCCCGCGGGAAACCCAGTTGTGGCAGCACATCTACAGCGAGATCGGCCACGTCAGCGCCGAAACCGCCTTGAGCGGAGGCGGCTTGCCGCGCCTGTATCGAGCGATTTGTGCAGTGGACGGTCACACCCCGGTGCTGGACACGCCCGAAGCCATCACGGCCGCAGGCCTGGCCGGCGACCCGGTGGCGATGGAAGTGTTAGACCAGTTCAGCATCTGGCTGGGCCGAGTAGCCGGCAACAACGTGCTGACCACCGGCGGGCGCGGTGGCGTGTACATCGTGGGCGGCGTGATACCGAGGTTTGCCGACTTCTTTATCCGCAGCGGTTTCGCCAAGAGCTTTGCGGACAAAGGCTGCATGAGCGACTACTTCAAGGGCATTCCGGTGTGGTTGGTCACAGCCCCGTATTCCGGGTTGACCGGGGCTGGCGTGGCGTTGGAGCAGGCGTTTGCGTAGGCCGTGATGGCCCCATCGCAGGCAAGCCAGCTCCCACATTTGGAGTGCATTCTCCTGTGGGAGCTGGCTTGCCCGCGATCAGGGCCTCAAGAGCAACAAATGACTTAAGCTTGGCCATAACAACAAGGAGGACCCCGTGAGCGTAATCAGTAAATCCATTCTCCTCGTCGACGACGACCAGGAAATCCGCGAGTTGCTGCAGACCTACCTCAGTCGCGCCGGTTTCCAGGTGCGTGGCGTGCCGGATGGCGCGGGGTTCCGCCAGGCGATGAACGAGGCGCCATGCGACCTGGTCATCCTTGATGTGATGTTGCCGGACGAAGACGGTTTCAGTCTCTGCCGCTGGATCCGCCAGCACCCGCGCCAGGCGCAGGTGCCGATCATCATGCTCACCGCCAGCTCTGACGAAGCCGACCGCGTGATCGGCCTGGAGCTGGGTGCCGATGACTACATCGGCAAACCCTTCAGCCCCCGTGAGCTGCAGGCGCGGATCAAAGCGCTGTTGCGCCGTTGCCAGTTTGGCCAGGAACGCAGCGTAGGCGGGGATGTGCTGGTGTTTGATGAGTGGCGCCTGGACATGATCAGCCACCGGCTGTTTCATGTGGATGGCGAAGAAGTGATCCTTTCCGGTGCCGACTTTGCCCTGCTCAAATTGTTTCTCGACCACCCCCAACAAATCCTCGACCGTGACACCATCGGCAACGCCACCCGTGGTCGCGACTTGATGCCGCTGGACCGTATCGTCGACATGGCTGTCAGCCGCCTGCGCCAACGCCTGCGCGATACCGAAAAACCCCCGAGGCTGATCCGCACCGTGCGCGGCAGCGGTTATCAACTGGCAGCCAGCGTGGTTGCCGGCAATGCCCACTGAACATGTGACCGAGCGCCGCCGCCGTTTCCCGGTGCCGCGCTCGCTGCTGGGGCGCATGCTGCTGCTGACGCTGCTGGCGGTGTTGTTTGCCCAGGCGCTGTCCAGCGTGATCTGGGTGTCGCAGTTGCGCGCCACCCAGCTCGAGGGCCTGGTCACCAGCGCCCGTAGCCTGGCGCATTCGATGACCGCCAGCGTGAGCTACTTCCGTTCGTTGCCGGTGGCGTATCGCCCGTTGGTCCTGGACCAATTGCGCAGCATGGGCGGCACCCGCTTCGTGGTAACCCTCAACGACCGACCGCTGGACATGGAGGTCTTGCCGGAGACCCCGCGCAAGCATGCCGTGCTGGTGGCCGTGGATGAAGTGCTGCGCCAGACCCTCGGCGCCGACGTGCACATCTCGGTGGAGTTTGTCAGCGCCGAAGACCTGCGCATCTTCAATGCTGGCCTGAAACTCGACGAGTTGCCGCGTTCCTGGGCGCATTACGCGTTGACCCTGGAACCGGTGAACCCGCCCGTGCTGGTGACCCAGATCCAGCTCGCCCCGGGCGAATGGCTGTACATTGCTTCGCTGCTGCCCGAGCCCTACACCAGTCTTGAGGAACAAGGCCTGCCGTCCCAGCAAGTGTGGTTTATCGTGCTGACCAGCGGTTTCCTGCTGCTGTTTATCGGCTTGCTGGTGCACTGGCAGAGTCGGCCCCTTAAACGCCTGGCGCGGGCGGCGCGGGATATGTCCCTGGGGGCTGACGTAGAGCCGGTAGCCGAAGGCGGCGGCAGCGAAGTGGTGGAAGTGGGCCGTGCGTTCAACGCGATGCGCGAACGTATCAGCCGCTACCTGACCGAGCGCAGCCAGTTGTTCAGCGCCATTTCCCATGATTTGCGCACACCGATTACCCGTCTGCGCCTGCGCGTGGAACTGCTTGAAGACGAAAACCTGCAAACCAAATTCGGCCGCGATCTTGATGAACTAGAGTTGCTGGTGAAAGGCGCGCTGCAATGCGTGAAAGACACCGATATTCACGAAAATATCGAGCCGGTGGACCTGAACCACGTGCTCGACTGCCTGGTGGAACCGTACCTGGCGCCCAACGGCAATGGCCGCGTCACCCAGCATGGCCGCGCACTGACCCCTTATCCGGGCAAGCCGCTGGCGCTCAAGCGTTGCATCGGCAACCTGATCGACAACGCGTTGAAGTACGGGCAGAACGCGCATTTGCACATCGAGGACAACGGCGCGGAGTTCATCCTGCATGTGGATGACGAGGGGCCTGGGGTTCCGGAGCAGCGGCTGGAGCAAGTGTTTGAACCGCACTTCCGTCTGGCAGGGCACCAGCAGGGTTACGGCTTGGGACTAGGGATTGCGCGCAACATTGCCCACAGCCATGGCGGTGAAGTGAGTTTGCAGAACCTGCGTGAGGGCGGGTTGCGCGTGACCCTGCAGCTCCCCCGCGGCCTCGATTGAACACACGCGAGGCCAATGTGGGAGCAGGCAAGCCAGCTCCCACATGTTGATCTTCATCCGGTCAGATGCTTTGGCGCAATCTAGCCAAATCCCTCAACGGCGGCGCACCAAACAACCGGCTGTATTCGCGGCTGAACTGTGACGGGCTTTCATACCCCACGCGATACCCCGCCGCCGACGCTTCCAACCCTTCGGCAATCATCAACCGCCGCGCTTCCTGCAAGCGCAATTGCTTCTGGTACTGCAACGGGCTCATGGCTGTAATTGCCTTGAAGCGGTGGTGCAAGGTCGAGACGCTCAGGTTCACTTCCCTGGCCAAGTCGTCGATGCGCAGCGGTTGCTCGTAGTTGCTGTTCAACCACTTGATCGCCTGGCTCACTCGGTGGCTCTGGCTGTTGGCAACGGCAATTTCATACAGCCGATAACCCTGCGGACCCCGCAACAGGCGATAAAGAATTTCCCGATTGATCAGCGGCGCAAGCATGGCGATGTCTTTGGGCGTATCCAGCAACCGCGCCAGGCGCAGCACCGCGTCGAGCAACTGGTTGTCGATGCGGTCGACGTACATGCCACGGGAGGTCGGGCGCGACGGCACACCCATCGGGCCGGCTTCCGCGATCAGCGCAGTGAGTTGGGCCGGGTCGATGTTGATCCTGATCGACAGGTTGGGGTCTTGCGGCGTGGCCTCCATGATCCGGCCAGCCACCGGCATCGCTACCGAGAACACCAGGTAATTGAGCGGGTCGTAGGCGAACACTTCATCGGCGAGGCGCACTTCCTTGCTGCCGCTGGCCAGAATGCACAGGGCCGGCTCCACCAGTACCGGCATGAAGTCGCGCGGTGCGTTGTGGCGGTTCAGGTACAGCGAGGTGATTGCCGTACCGTAGGAGCCGTCTTCCCAGGTATGCCGCTGCACAATGCTCGCCAGTTCGGCGCGCTGCTTTTCCATCTCGGCATCGAGGGGGAGGGATCGGGGTTCGGGCGACGGCATGGGGCGTCCTCTACAGGCTACTTCGATGGGGTCAGCTTAGCGGCGGCCGTGCAAACAGTGTTACGTCGATTCTGCACAATCCTTGCCTGATCCTGCGACACATCGTGAATCAGGCAATCGTGGGGGCTGTCATCTCCCTGAAACAAGGCGGTTGCCCTTGGAATAAATGCCGGGGCCAAACGTCCTATCTGCGCTTCTCGCAGGATTGTGCAATAAGCCAGCAGGAATCGACTAACCGCGCCCGCACCCGCGCCGTTATCTTTGACCCTGTGGCAACACGCCCCCACAGTGCTTGCCGAGCATCACTTCTCAACGGGAGAGTCGAACATGTCCACCCCCATTCCCGCGAGCCATATGGCCTTTATCCGCGCCCGCACCGGGTGCAGCACCGAACTCGGTGCACGCTTGAGCAGTTTGATCGAACCGGGCCGCCAGGCTCAGGGTTGCCTGCAATTCTCGTTGCAGCATTCCCAGGTCGACCCTGATGTCTGGCTGGTCTCGGGCTTCTGGAGCAGCGAGCAGGCGATGAGCGCCTACTTCAATTCTCCGGCCCTGATGATCTTTACCGAGCTGTTGAACGACATGGTGGTTCGCAGCATGGACTTCCAGACCTTTACCGATGCCTCAGCCGCCAATGCCTATGGCGAGTACCTGCAACTCGCCGGTTAGGGTTTAGAATGGCCGACTTTCCATTGGCCAGGACCTGCAACATGGCACGTAAACAATTTGCTCACCACGAAGCCGTTTCCGCCGTCGTACCCGGAGAAGGTGGCTACAGCGCCGCCGTTGCCGTCAAGGCACTCGATGGCATGGGCGCACCGCGGTTTCACAAGATCCTTGATGGGCAGACGTTCAAGACTGCTTCTGATGCGGATGATGCCGCTACTGTGCAATTGGAGCGATTGGTCGATGTGGACCAAGAGGGTCAGCTGACCTGGGCAACTGCCGAAAACTAGGGAACGCTGCCGATCCCACATTTAGAGCTCATTCCATTCAGGGTTTTGTGGCACCAGGGCGATACATCTTGAACAGCGCCTCAGGCCCCAGCTGGAAGTAATCCGCCGGCCCGCCGCCACGTAAAATCGGCTCGGCGGCGGCGGTGTCGTAGATGCCATCCTTGAGCAGCCACTTGGCGATATGCACCGCGACCACCTCGCCCAGCACCAGCCAGCTCGGCACCAGCGCCTTGTCGGCACGCTGCAGTTGGATAATCTGCGTCACCTTGCACTCGAACGACACCGGGCTCTCGCCCACCCGAGGCACGCCAACGATCTTCGAAGCCACCGGCGTCAAGCCGGACAACTCGAATTCGTTTACCTCTGGCGATACGGCGGCGCAGCTCTGGTTCATCTGCTCGGCCAACGGGCGGGTCGCCAGGTTCCACACAAACTCGCCGGTCTGCTCGATGTTGTTCAGGCTGTCTTTGCGTCCGACACTGGAAAACCCAATGATCGGCGGAATGTAGTTGAACGCATTGAAGAAGCTATAGGGCGCCAGGTTCAAGCGGCCTTCGCTGTCGTGGGACGAGATCCAGCCGATCGGCCGTGGACCGACGATGGCATTGAACGGATCATGGGGCAGGCCGTGGCCGTTGGCGGGTTCGTAGAAATGGATATCGTCGGACATGGCCGGGTTCTGTTCTCAATTCTCGGGAGCACATCATACCCAATGTGGGAGCGGGCTTGCCCGCGATAGCTTTCGGTCAGTGAATACAACTTCGACTGAACCACCGCTATCGCGGGCAAGTCGAATCGTCGCACCGCCGCTCCCACATTTTTAGTCCGTGGTGATACGCGAGTGTTTGCGCGTGTCTTTCATCGTCACGTAGACCACCAATGACACCGCAATACACGCCGTCACATACCAGTAGTAACCGGTTTCCATGCCGATGCTCTTGAACCACAGCGCGATGTATTCAGCGGTACCGCCGAAGATCGACACCGTCAGGGCATACGGCAGGCCCACACCCAGGGCGCGGATTTCGGTCGGGAACAGCTCGGCCTTCACCACGGCGTTGATCGAGGTGTAGCCGCTGACGATGATCAGGGCTGCCATGATCAGGAAGAACGCGCCCCACCAGCTCTGGATGGTGTGCAGCGTGGTGAGGATCGGCACGGTGAACAGCGTGCCGAGGATACCGAAGGCGATCAGGATTGGCCGACGACCGACTTTATCCGACAGCCCGCCGACGATCGGTTGCAGGCACATGAACAGAAACAGCGTCGCCGCCGAGATGGTGGTGGAGTCGGAAATGCTCATGCCGACGGTGTTCACCAGGTATTTCTGCATGTAGGTGGTGTAGGTGTAGAACGCCAGGGTACCGCCCATGGTCAGGCCGACCACGGTCATCAGTTCCTTGGGGTGGCGCATCAAGGTGCGCATCGCGCTTTCCTTGGCTTTTTCCTTCTTGGTGAACGACTCGGTTTCTTCCATGCCGCGACGCAGGTACAGCGCGACGACTGCGCACAGGGCGCCGATGGCGAACGGGATACGCCAGCCCCACGCGTACAGCTGCTCGGTGGTCAATACCTGTTGCAGCACGATCAGTACGGCCAGGGCGATGAGCTGGCCCGAAATCAGGGTCACGTACTGGAAGCTGGAGTAGAAACCACGACGTTCCTTGGTTGCCATCTCGCTGAGGTAAGTGGCGGAGGTGCCGTATTCGCCGCCGACCGACAGCCCCTGCAGTAAACGGGCAAACACCAGCAGGATCGGCGCACCGATGCCAATCATTTCATAACCCGGGCTCAGGGCAATCAGCAGCGAGCCGAAGCACATCAGGTAGACCGAGGCCATCAGGGCTTTTTTACGCCCGACTTTGTCGGCGTACAGGCCCATCAGCCAGCCACCGATCGGGCGCATCAGGAAACCCACAGCGAAGATCGCGGCGGTGTTGAGCAATTGGGCGGTGGTGTCGCCTTTCGGGAAGAAGGCTTTGGCGAAGTACAGCGAGAAGGCGGCGTAGACGTACCAGTCGTACCATTCGACCATGTTGCCGACCGATCCGCTGAAGATCGATTTGATCCGGCTGGACGTGGTGCGTGCTTTTGCCGGCGCAGCCGCCGACCCCAGAGGCAGGGAGTTGGAGTTATCCATTAAAGGATCCTTCATCTAATTGTTTTTGTGGAGCGTGCTTGAGCACTGCCTGGCTTGGGCTATAGCAGGAGCTGTGCCAGGTAGATGAAGGCCCGGAATAGAAGGGTTACAGGATTTTTTTGAGCGGAAAGTCGCTGATGATTTTCAGGTGATGAGCGGAAAACCGCTTATGGGCACGGGCCTCATCGCAGGGAAGCCAGCTCCCACATTGGAAATGTATTCACAGTTCAAAATGTGGGAGCTGGCTTGCCTGCGATGGCGGTCTGAAGGTCGCTAGAGAAACATCTCCCGCACCAACCCATGCCGCTGCATCTTTTCATTCAAGGTTCGCCGAGGCAGTTGCAGCTCGGCCAGCACGGCCTTGATATCGCCCTTGTGCCGCGCCAGCGCAGCTTTAAGGCAATGCGCTTCAAACGCCTCCTGCTGCGCCGCCAACGATTGCCCGGCCTCGACGCCTTCCGGCTCCGGCTCGCCAAGGCCAAGTACCTGGCGCTCGGCGACGTTGGCCAATTCACGCACATTGCCCGGCCAGTCATGGCTGAGCAGGCGCCCCAGTTGCGCAGCGCTCAGCGGTTCAACACGGCGGCCCAGGCGTTCGGCGGCACTCTGTGAGAAGTGGTCGAACAGCAACGGGATATCTTCCCGGCGCTCACGCAAGGGCGGCAGGCGCAATTGCGCGACGTTCAATCGGTAGGCCAAGTCTTCGCGAAAGCGCCCGGCGCGGGCCTCTTCCAGCAGGTCCGGTTTGGTGGCGGCGATGATGCGCAGATCCACGTGGATACTTTGGTTGGAGCCCAGTCGTTCGAGCTTCTGTTCCTGCAACACGCGCAGCAGTTTCACCTGCTGGGCCAGCGGCATGCTTTCGATTTCATCGAGGAACAGCGTGCCGCCGTGGGCGTATTCCAGTTTGCCGATGCGCTTGCCCTGGGCACCGGTGAATGCGCCGCTTTCGTGGCCGAACAGCTCGGCCTCGAACAACTGCTCGGGGATTGCCGCGCAGTTGAGTGCCACAAAGGGTTTTTTCGCCCGTGGGCCGAAGTCATGCAGGCAACGGGCAACCAGCTCCTTGCCACTGCCGGTCTCGCCACGGATCAGTACATTGACCGGCAGGCTCGCCAAATCCAGCACCTGGCGGCGCAGGGTCTGCAACCCTCGAGACACGCCTAAAAGGGTCGACTCCAACTGTGCGCGATGATCGGCCTGTTGGTGCAGACGACGGTTTTCCAGGATCAAGCCACGCTTGTCCAGGGCGCGGCGCAGGCTGTTGAGCAGGGCGTCGGGGCTGAAGGGTTTTTCCAGGAAGTCGTAGGCACCGTCGCGCATGGCGTCGACGGCCATCGGCACATCGCCGTGGCCGGTCAGCAATATCACCGGCAAATCCGCATCACGGCGCTGCACCTCGGCCAACAGTTCCAGGCCGCTGAGACCCGGCATGCGTACGTCGCTCAGGATCACCCCGGGAAAGTCCTTGGGCAGTTTCGCCAGGCATTCTTCGGCGCGGCTGAACAACTGCACCTCAAACCCAGACAGGCTCAACCACTGCTCGACCGCCGTTCGGATGCTGGCTTCGTCGTCGACCACAATCACCGCGTTCAACATAGGTCGGGCGTCTCCAGCGCGATAGGCAGGGTCAGGGTGAAAACCGCGCCGTCGCCACGGTTGGCGGCGACCAGGCGGCCGCCCAGTTCGTGCACGATAGCGTAGGACACTGCCAGCCCCAAGCCGAGCCCGTCACCCACCGGCTTGGTGGTGAAGAACGGGTCGAACACGCTGTTCAGGTGTTCTTCGGCAATCCCGCCGCCGCTGTCGCTGACGGTGAGTTGCCACAGTTGTTCATCGGCGTGCAGGCGGATTTCCAGACGTTTGCGTGGTTTGTCGGCCATGGCGTCGAGCGCGTTGCGCAGCAGGTTGATCAGCACCTGTTCCAGGCGGATTGCATCGCCACGGACCCAGGCGGGGCGGGTCAGGTCCAGCACGACGCCGATGGCTTCATCACGCAAGCGTGCGTCGAGCAGGTGCAAGGACTGATCGACCACGGTGGCCAAGTCCAGGCGCTCACGCAGGCCGCTCGGGCTTTTGCGCGCGAAGGTCTTGAGGTGGCCGGTGAGCGCGGCCATGCGCGTGAGCATGTCGTCCAGCGGCGTGAGCGCCTTGTAGGCGTCGTTGACGCGGCCGTGATCCAGCAGCAGGCGCAAGGTGGCCAACTGCATGCGCTGGGCCGTCAGCGGCTGATTGATTTCATGGGCGAGGGCGGCGGACATTTGCCCCAGTGCCGCCAATTTGGCCGACTGCACCAGGCCATCCTGGGCGGTGCGCAGCGCCTGGGTGCGTTCTTCCACCAGTTGCTCAAGCTCTTCGCGGCTGCGCTGGCGCAGGCGAGCCAGGCGCCAGCGTTGGGTCAGGAACAGCACCAGGAACACCAGCGCCAGCCAGGAGCCGGCGGCGGCGAGGCCGGCGTTGCGCTGGTCCTCAAAAGCGAACTGCGGTTTACGCAGCAGGTGCAGGGTCCAGCCTTCGGCCTTCAGCGGCAGGGATTCCCAAATGTAATTGGCGTTACCGTCCGGGCCGTTGACGCGCATCAAGTGGCTGTTTTCGTCAAAGCGTTGCAGCGTCTGGGTGTCCAGCGGCTGCAGGTGTTTTTTGTCGTATTGGCGGGTGGCCTTGAGTTCGGCGAGATCGCTGGCCGACAGCGGCCGCAGGTTGCGATAACGCCAGCCCTGTTGATTGGCGATAAACACGATGCCACGCGCGTCGCTGACCAGCAGCAGGTCATTGCCCTGGGCCCACTCACGCTCAAGTTCGGGGAACTCCAGCTTGACCACCATGGCGCCCAGGAACTGTTCGTGCTCATCCACCACGGCGCTGGAGAGAAAGTAACCCGGTATGCCAGTGGTCACGCCGACCGCGTAAAAACGCCCGGTGCCCTGGCTCAGGGTCTGGCTGAAATACGGCCGGAAGGCGTAGTTATGGCCGACATAGCTGCTCGGCAGGTTCCAGTTGCTGGCGGCAACGGCGAGGCCGGTGCGGTCCATCAATTCCAGGGTGGACGATTGCGCGGCACCGTTTATGCGTTCGAGCTTGCGGTTCAGTACGTCCTGGGTTTGAGCATCCACCGGCCTTTTCAAGGCATTGATCATCTCCGAGTCCAGCGCCAGCACAGCCGGCAGCGCGCGGTAGCGTTCGATCAGGGTATGCAGTGAGTTGGCATACAGCGCGAGTTGCTGATTGGCACGGGCCGCATCGTCCACCAAGGCCTGGCGTTCAGCATGGCGTGTGGCCAAGGCCGCGGCCAGCACCGCACCGGCGATGATCAGCAAGGAGTAGAAGGTCAGGCGCAGGGGGCGAGGGATCACGATCATACGGTGATGAGCAGGCGCAGAAAGGGGAGTGCACCATAGCATGCACGACGTTAATGTTGTGGCGAGCAAGCCCGCTCCCACATGACCGAGTTCACCATGACAAAACAGTCGGCCATAAAAAAGGCGACTGGGCCATGAGCCGCAGTCGCCTTTGTCCCCGCGAAGGAAGCGCTTACTGCACTTCCACCGCCAGGCTTTCACTGATCTTTTTCTGCCAGATGGCAGGACCGGTGATGTGCACGGATTCGCCCTTGCTGTCCACCGCAACGGTGACCGGCATGTCTTTCACGTCGAACTCGTAGATCGCTTCCATGCCCAGTTCGGCGAAGGCGACAACGCGCGACTTCTTGATGGCTTGCGCCACCAGGTAAGCAGCACCGCCCACGGCCATCAGGTACACGGCTTTGTGGTCCTTGATCGCTTCAATCGCGGTAGGGCCGCGCTCGGATTTGCCGATCATGCCCAGCAGGCCGGTTTGCTCGAGGATCTGACGCGTGAACTTGTCCATCCGCGTTGCGGTGGTCGGGCCAGCCGGGCCAACCACTTCTTCGCGCACCGGATCAACCGGGCCAACGTAGTAGATGAAGCGACCCTTGAGGTCCACTGGCAAGGTTTCGCCCTTGTTCAGCATCTCGACCATGCGCTTGTGCGCCGCATCGCGACCGGTGAGCATCTTGCCGTTGAGCAACACGGTCTCGCCCGGCTTCCAGCTCTGCACTTCTTCCGGGGTCAGGGTATCGAGGTTGACGCGACGGGCCGATGGGCCAGCTTCCCAGACGATTTCCGGGTAGGCGTCCAGCGGTGGCGCTTCCAGCGACGCCGGGCCCGAACCGTCGAGCACAAAGTGTGCGTGACGGGTGGCGGCGCAGTTGGGGATCATGCACACCGGCAGCGAGGCGGCGTGGGTCGGGTAATCCATGATCTTCACGTCGAGCACGGTGGTCAGGCCACCCAGGCCCTGGGCGCCGATGCCCAGTTGGTTGACCTTCTCGAACAGCTCCAGGCGCATCTCTTCGATACGGTTCTGCGGGCCCCGCTTTTTCAGCTCGTGGATGTCGATGGATTCCATCAACACTTCCTTGGCCATCACGGCGGCTTTTTCGGCGGTACCGCCGATGCCAATGCCGAGCATGCCCGGTGGGCACCAGCCGGCACCCATGGTCGGAACGGTCTTCAGTACCCAGTCGACGATCGAGTCGGACGGGTTGAGCATGGCCATTTTCGACTTGTTCTCGGAACCGCCGCCCTTGGCCGCCACGTCCACTTCCACGGTGTTACCCGGGACGATGGAGTAGTGGATGACCGCCGGGGTGTTGTCCTTGGTGTTCTTACGCGCACCTGCCGGGTCGGCGAGGATGGATGCGCGCAGGACGTTTTCCGGCAGGTTGTAGGCGCGACGCACGCCCTCGTTGATCATGTCGTCCAGGCCCATGGTGGCGCCATCCCAACGTACGTCCATGCCCACGCGCACGAACACGGTAACGATACCGGTGTCCTGGCAGATCGGGCGATGGCCGGTGGCGCACATGCGCGAGTTGATCAGGATCTGGGCGATGGAGTCACGGGCCGCTGGCGATTCTTCGCGCAGGTAGGCTTCGTGCATGGCCTGGATGAAATCAACCGGATGGTAGTAGGAAATGAATTGCAGGGCGTCAGCAACGCTCTGAATCAG
This sequence comes from Pseudomonas tritici, assembly GCF_014268275.3. Lineage (NCBI taxonomy): Bacteria > Pseudomonadati > Pseudomonadota > Gammaproteobacteria > Pseudomonadales > Pseudomonadaceae > Pseudomonas > Pseudomonas tritici. The sequence goes on along the minus strand of NZ_CP077084.1, from coordinate 5,181,076 downwards.
GTCGTCTTGCTTGATCACGGTCATGAGTCGCGCTCCTCTATAAGGGAACATTCAATAAGGTGGCTTCAGTGGGGTGCATCGGTCGGCTGAAACCACCTTTCCAAGGCACGCCACTGGTGCAGGCGCGACGCTAAAAAGGCGCGGCAGTATAACCCGACACGGTGGCCGATACACCCGACTATGGTCAAACTGTCGCAGGCATGATTCCCTGTGCGCGCCTATTGTGATTGAGTCCTTATATGCCTGAACTGTACGTCGGCGAACGCCATTGGTCGGTATCTACCGGCAGCAACCTGCTGGATGCCCTGAACCAGGCCGGTGTGGCTGTGCCTTACAGTTGCCGCGCTGGGAGCTGCCATGCCTGCCTGGTGCGTTGCCAAGGTGATGTCGAGGACAAGCAACCCGAGGCCTTGAGCCCGGCGCAACGCCAGGATGGCTGGCGGTTGGCCTGCCAATGCCAGGTCAGCGCGGACCTTCGCGTCGAGGCGTTTGACCCGGCGCGTGACGGTTTGGCGGCTCAGGTGGTCGGTGTCGATTGGTTGAACCCAACCGTGCTGCGCCTGCGCTTGCAGCCGGAGCGTGGCCTGCGTTATCGCGCCGGGCAGCACCTGGTGTTGTGGGCGGGGCAGGTGGCGAGGCCGTATTCTCTGGCGAGTTTGCCCCAGGAAGATGCATTCCTGGAGTTTCATCTCGACTGCCGCCAGCCTGGCGAATTCAGTGATCTAGCCCGGCAGTTGCAGGTTGGCGACCGCCTGCGTTTGGGCGAATTGCGCGGCGGCGCGCTGCAATACGACCCGGACTGGCAATCCCGACCGCTGTGGCTGCTGGCCTCCGGTACCGGGTTAGGGCCGTTGTGGGGTGTATTGCGTGAGGCGCTGCGCCAGGATCATCAGGGCGACATTCGCCTGATTCACCTGGCCCATGATACTGAAGGCCATTATCTCGCCGAGCCCTTGGGGGCGTTGGCTGCGCAGCATCCCAACCTCACGGTGGAGCTATGGACGGCGGCCGGGTCGGCACAGGCATTGGCGCAACTGCGGCTTGTTTCGCGGCAAACGCTGGCTTTACTCTGCGGACACCCCATCAGCGTAGAAGCCTTCTCAAAGCGCTTGTTTCTGGCGGGACTGCCGCGTAATCAACTGCTGGCCGATGTGTTCCTGCCCCGTGGTTGAGCGCTGAACTCTACAGCCGCGAGATCTGCCATGACTGACGCTATCCTGCAGCACCGTGAACGCGGGCTGCTGATCCTGCAGCTCAATCGTCCCGAGAAGAAAAATGCGCTGACTCGGGCCATGTATACCCAGTTGGCCGAGGCGTTCGAGCAGGCCGATGCGGACGCGGATATCCGCTGCGTGCTGATCCAGGGCAGCAGTGGCTGTTTCACTGCGGGCAACGACATCGGCGACTTTCTCGAACAACCGCCCAGCGACCTCGATAGCCCACCGTTTCATTTCATGAAGAGCCTGCTCAACTGCCGCAAGCCGGTGATCGCCGCGGTAGCAGGTGCAGCCGTGGGTATCGGTACAACCCTGCTGCTGCATTGCGACCTTGTGTATGTCAGCCGTGATGCGCGATTGCGCATGCCGTTCGTCAATCTGGGGCTGTGCCCGGAGTTTGGTTCGAGCCTGATCCTGCCGAGGTTGTTGGGGCACGCCAAGGCGGCTGAGTTATTGCTGCTGGGCGAGGGCTTCAGCGGCGAACAGGCGGCGGCGTTGGGGATTGCCACCGAGGCGTTGTGCAGCGGTGAGGCGGCGTTGGCCAGGGCGCGGGAAATGGCCGAGCGGTTTGAAACCCTGGCGCCGGGGGCGGTGCAGGTGACCAAGCAACTCATGAAAAGTGTGGATCGCGAGCAATTGCGGCAGGTGATTGAGGAGGAGGGCGCGTTGTTTACCCAGCGATTGAGGTCGCCGGAGGCGATTGCGGCGTTGTCGGCTTTCATTTCTCGCTAATGAATGTGCGTTGACTGCGCTGGCGCTATCGCAGGCAAGCCAGCTCCCACATTGGAATGCGATCCACTGGGGGAGCCGGGCTTGCCCGCGATGAGGCCCTCAGGGCACTACAAAACCCACAGGCATAAAAAAGCCCCGAACCAGTCGGGGCTTTTTCACTTACCGGTCACTCAGACCATTGGGTCGCCAACGTGCAGTATCTTCATGCCGTTGGTGCCGCCGATGGTGTGATAGCTGTCGCCCTTGGTCAGGATGACCCAGTCACCTTTCTCCACGACGCCGCGCTTGATCAACTCGTCGATGGCCGCCTGGCTGACTTCATGCGGTGGCAACGAAGCCGGGTCGAACGGAACGGTGTACACGCCACGGAACATGGCCGCGCGGGCCTGGGTTTCGCGGTGCGGGGAGAACGCGTAGATCGGCACCGACGAACGGATGCGCGACATGATCAACGGCGTATAGCCACTTTCGGTCAAGGCGATGATTGCCTTCACACCCGGGAAGTGGTTGGCGGTGTACATGGCGGCCAGGGCGATACTCTGGTCGCAGCTTTCGAACTCTTTGCCAATGCGGTGGCTGGAGGTCTTGCTGGTGGGGTGCTTTTCGGCGCCGAGGCAGATACGCGCCATGGCTTGCACAGCTTCCAGCGGATACGGGCCCGCGGCACTTTCAGCCGAGAGCATCACGGCATCGGTGTAGTCGAGCACAGCGTTGGCTACGTCGGACACTTCGGCGCGGGTCGGCATCGGGTTCTGGATCATCGACTCCATCATCTGGGTCGCTACGATCACCGCTTTGTTGTGGCGGCGCGCGTGCAGGATGATCTTCTTCTGGATACCGATCAGTTCGGCGTCACCGATTTCCACGCCCAGGTCGCCACGGGCAACCATCACTGCGTCGGAAGCCTTGATCAGGCCGTCGAGGGTTTCGTCATCGGCCACAGCTTCGGCGCGTTCGATCTTCGCCACCAGCCAGGCAGTACCGCCGGCCTCGTCGCGCAGCTTACGTGCGTATTCCATGTCGGCGGCGTCACGCGGGAACGATACCGCGAGGTAGTCCACTTCCATTTCGGCGGCGAGCTTGATGTCGGCCTTGTCTTTTTCCGTCAGGGCCGGGGCGGTCAGGCCACCACCGCGACGGTTGATGCCTTTGTGGTCGGACAGCGGGCCGCCAATGAGCACGGTGCAGTTCAGCTCAGTTGGGGTGGCGGTGTCGACGCGCATGACCACGCGGCCGTCGTCCAGCAGCAGTTCGTCACCGACGCCGCAGTCCTTGACCAGGTCCGGGTAGTCGATGCCGACGACGTCCTGGGTACCTTCGGTCAGCGGGTGGCTGGTGGAGAAGGTGAATTTGTCACCGATCTTCAGCTCAATGCGCTTGTTGGCGAATTTGGCGATACGAATTTTCGGGCCTTGCAGGTCACCCAGCAATGCGACGAAGCGGCCATGCTTGGCGGCCAGGTCACGCACCAGCTTGGCGCGAGCCTTGTGCTCGTCCGGGGTGCCGTGGGAGAAGTTCAGACGGGCGACGTCCAAACCAGCCAGAATCAGCTGTTCGAGGACTTCCGGCGAGTTGCTGGCCGGGCCAAGGGTGGCGACGATTTTGGTGCGACGGACGGACATGCACAGACTCCTGAGTTCAAGCGCTGGGGAAGGCTACTATGCTCTTTCGTTGTAGTCATTGTTCGTTTGCACTACTTATCGACGATTGACTTGTTTTCGCTGCGGCTGAATACGAACATCCTTGAAGATTTTCGACGATGGGTCGATACACTGCACAAGACAGGAGAACCCTCATGCGAATTTTGCTCATTGCTGCCCTGGCCGTTAGTGTTGTCGGCTGCACCCGCTGGTCGATGGACCACCATTTGAACAACGCCTACCGCGCCTACAAGGTCGGTGATTGCGAGCGCGTTACCCTGGAATTGTCCCAGGTCGACCGAGAAAGTCGTTCCCGGCGTTATGTACAGCCGGAGGTCTCGATGTTGCGGGGCCAATGCCTGGAACGGCAAAAGCTGTTTGTCGACGCGGCACAGACTTATCAATTCATCATTAATCAGTTTCCGTCGAGTGAGTACGCCTACCGTGCTCGCGCGAGGCTCGATACCCTGCAACAACTGGGGCATTACCCCGGAGCACGCGTCGCCCAGCCGCGCCCAGCCTCTCTATGATGATATTCGTCATTTCATAACTGGCCCGTTGTCAGTCTTGAGCTATCCTTTGGATGTTCGTTTGTACAAGTTTCTATTCAAACGAATGCAGGTCCGGACTCGGCGGCCGTCCAGCGGCAAATATTGCCTGTTGTCGCACCGAGATCCAGGGAGAGCGAGCGGTTTTCTCGTTCCGAATCACTGGCACGGCCGCAGTCATGGCCATTGGATGGCGATCTCACCATGTTTACCGACCGACGGATTGAGCGGCATCAGTTGCCTTACTTTCTGCAAGTGTTTAACCGGCGCACCGATAAGCCCATCGGCTTCTTGGGCAATGTCTCGGAAGATGGGCTGATGTTAATCAGCCAATTGCCCATGATGGTCGACGTGGACTTCGAGCTGCGCTTGAAGATTCCCAATGCTGACGGCACCTTCCATCCAATCGATCTGACAGCAACCTGCCTGTGGAGCCACGAGGATATCAACCCGCAGCAGTACGATTCAGGTTTCAGTGTGCTCCACGCTCCCGAGGAATATGGGCAACTGATCAACGTGTTGCTGCACTACTTCAGTTTTGATCCCTTGCAGGCTTCGGCCTAGACACAGTGCATTGTCTACCCGGTTTGGGTGGAGTGCCCCTGCCGTGTGCGCGTGCTTCTTTCAGAGCACACCCGCTTTCTTCCAGCCCAGGTAACGTGTCACCAGGGCCGGTCCCAGTTCACACGGCAAGGTGTCCAATACGGATAGGCCTTGGGCGGCGAGGCGGTCATGCAATTCGTCGCGGGTATTCAGGTAGTCGATGGTGCCGCTGTAGGCCAAGGCTTCAGGCAAGGTTTGCACGGGCGCTTGGCGCAGTTGATCGAGTACCTCCTCGCGCAAACTGGCGACCAGCACCCTGTGCTGGCGGCTGATACGCTTGACTGCAGTCAGCAGTGCCTCATCGTCCTCATCGCGCAGGTTGGTCACCACGATCACCAACGCGCGCCGCTTTTGTCGAGCCAGCAAATCACTTGCCGCGGTCTGGTAATCGGCAGTCCGTCGGGTGGTATCGAGGTCGTACACGGCGTTGAGTAATAGGTTCAGCTGGCCGCTGCCCTTGACCGGTGCCAGGTAGCGTGGCTGTTCACCGGCAAAGGTGCACAGGCCCACCGCATCACCCTGGCGCAAGGCAACGTAGCTGAGCAACAGGCAGGCATTGAGGGCGTGGTCAAAATGCGACAGCTCGTCATCCTGGCTACGCATGCGTCGTCCACAATCAAGCATGAACACGATCTGTTGGTCGCGCTCATCCTCATATTCGCGGGCGATGGGCGTGCGCTGTCGGGCGGTGGCCTTCCAATCGATCTGCCTTAGGCTGTCACCGTCGCGAAACTCGCGCAGTTGATGAAACTCCTGCCCCAATCCACGTCGTTGACGTTGACGTACACCCAGTTGGCTCAGCCAGTTGTCCACCCCCAGCAATTGCGCGCCGTACAGTCGGGCGAAATCCGGGTAGACGCGTGTGGCATCGCTCACTTCGATAATTCGCCGCGCCGACCACAGGCCCATCGGGCTGGGCAGCTGAATTTCACAGTGGCTGAAACTGAAATGCCCGCGCCGCAAAGGGCGAAGGCGATAACCCAGCTCACTGCTTTCACCGGGGCGCAGCGCTATGGACTGGGGCATGTTCTCGACACTCAATCCGTCGGGGACATGATCGAATACCTGCACCGTCAGTGGCTGTGGGAAGTCATGCTCCAAGGCCAGGCGTACTTCGCCCCACCTTCCGAGCGCCAGGCTGCCGGGCATCTGTCGTTGCACGCGGGGGGATGGGCGTCGACGCATACGCATCGCATCCAGCGTAGCCAGCAGCAACAGTGCAAGAAGCAACCCCCATGCGATTGAGTGCAAGGTGTCGGGCACCTTGAACTGCAACGCCGTTGCGGTGCCCAGCAATATGCCCAAGCCCAGCAATACGCCGAGCCAGTTCAGCAGCAGACGGGTCGGTTTCATGGGCGAGTCATTGCCGGGGCGCCGGTATCTGATCGAGCATTTGCTTGAGCACCTGGTCGACCTCCAGCCCGTCGATGTCCAACTCTGGCGCTATACGCACCCGATGACGCAGTACCGCCAAGGCGCATCCCTTGATGTCGTCCGGGGTGACGAATTCACCACCGCGCAACAGGGCGCGAGCACGCGCGCCACGCACCAGGGCGATGGAGGCCCGCGGCCCGGCGCCGATGGTCAGCCCCGGCCAACTACGGGTGGCGCGCGCCAGGCGCACGGCATAGTCGAGCACCTGTTCATCCAGGGCCAGTTCACTGGCAATCCGCTGCAGTTGCAGCACGTCCTCGGCCTGCAACACGGTGCGCAATGGGTGTACATCCAGCATGTCGGCCCGGGACGAGCGCGTGACTTCGCGCACCATGTCCAGCTCCTGCTGCGCGTCGGGATAATCCATGCGCACCTTGAGCATAAAACGATCCAGTTCCGCTTCCGGTAGGGGGTAGGTGCCTTCCTGTTCGATGGGGTTCTGGGTCGCGAGTACCATGAACGGTTGGCCGATAGGCAGCGCCTCGCCTTCAAGGGTGACTTGCCGTTCCTGCATGGCCTCAAGCAAGGCCGCCTGGGTCTTGGCCGGGGCGCGGTTGATTTCGTCGGCCAGCAACAAGTGGGTGAACACCGGGCCTTTGCGCAATTTGAATTGCTCGGTGTGCAGGTCATACACGGCGTGGCCGGTGACATCGCTGGGCATCAGGTCCGGGGTGAACTGGATACGCGCGAAATCGCCATCAAAGCAACGTGCGAGGGCGCGTACCAGCAGGGTTTTGCCCAGCCCTGGCACCCCTTCGAGCAGCACGTGGCCGCCGGCGATCAGTGCGGTCAGGACATCGTCGATCACCTGGTCCTGGCCAATCACTGCCTTGCGCAATTCAGTGCCTAGAGCCTGGGCTTGCCCGCTGGCACGCTGCAAGGTTTCGCTGGTCAGGGCAGTGGCGCTTGGAATTTCGCTCATAGGGCATTCCTGAGGGTTTGCAGGCACGCCACCTGCCGGCTGAAATCGGCGCTGGAAAGCCGTTTTGCCGGAAGTGGGCCAAGGGCCTGGCTGATGACGTGAGAGGGTTGGTGCGTCAGGTGTTCAAGTACCCGCCACTGTTCTGCATTGTCGAGGTGTTCAAAACCGGTGTGACGACGCCGGGCGGCACGCAAGACATCGCGCTGCAGGGCACGCAGCAGCGTGCCTTGGCCACTGCGGCGCAGCAGGAAGTCGGCGCTGGCTTTCAGGTGTTCCTGCAACTGGCGGCGTGCGTTGGGTGGGGGAGACTGGATCGGGCCTTGACGCATCCCGGCCCGCCACAGTGCCAGGGCGACCAGGGCAATGAGTGCGACCAGGGCCTGGGGGAAGTACCGCACCAGCAGGGTAAACAAGTCGTCGAAGTCACTGTTGAACAGCAGGGTCACGGCTGTGCCCTGGGTCAGATACCACAGCAGCCAGGCATTGTCGTGCCTACCAATACTCGGGTTTTTCCATAGGTCACTGTCGGTGATCACCGTGACGCGGCCTCTCCCAAGGTCGAGTTGCATCAGGTGGCTCGACCTTGCGCTGTTGGCAGAAAATTGAGCCAGGTGCTTGGGGTCGGTAAGGTTGAAGTCCGTGTCGAAACTGAAATAAGCCGGTGCGGTTTCATTGTCGACGTAGAGTTTGGTCAGGTCCGGGGCTTTCTTTTTGAGAGGCTTCTTCTCGGTAGGCGCAAGCTCTTCAGGTTCATCACTCAAGGCCTGGTGGATATCCAGGCGATCGAGCAGCAGGTCGCCGCTTTTGCCAGTCTCTTCATCCCACAGCGCCTCGGCCACCAGTAACAGATGGCCGCCGGATTTGGCCCAAGCCAGCAGTTGCTCTACCTGGCGTGGTGACATGTTGCTGCGCTCGCCAAGCAATAACAGGCTGTGGCCCTTGGCGGGCAGCGTCGTCAACCGTTCCACGCTGTTGGCATGGTCCACGGCCAGGCCTTGTTGGCTCAGAAAGTGTTCTGCCGCCAGGTAGGGGTTCGCCAGGGCTTCTGGAGAAGGGCCGCGATCCACCACTTCGTCGTAGGGGATCGCCTTGCTCCACACGAAGTAACCACCCGCGCCAAGCAGGCACGCCAGCAATAATCCCACCCATATCAAAGGCCGGTTCATGAGGCGTTCCCCGAGCTGAACAGGGTGCGCCAATCACTGCAGAGTTTTTGCTGGGCTGAAAGGGGGGGAAGGTGATGGCCGTAGGCAAGGTTTTGCCAATGTCGGGTCAATTCGTCACTGAAGGCCAGCAGCTGCGGTTGTTGCAGCTGGTGCACGCGCGCCAGGACCTGGCCTTCTGTGTCAGCGCTTTTAAGCGGCAGATTGAAATCATGCAGCAGTCGGCTTAACAGGCCTCGGTACAGCAGGCCGAGGGCTTCCCTTGGTTGGGTGGCCCATAGGTGCTCGGCGGCGCTGGCAACGTCGTCGGGCAAGGTTTCGGTGCCCAGTTCGAGACCGAATAATTGTGTCGGCACGGGTTTCATGACGTTGGGCTTGCGCGGCCCGCGCCGGCTTACAAACGTGCTCAACCATTCGCGATAACGCCATGCCAGCATGATCAAGACGCCGATCAGCAGTCCCCATAACAGTACCTCCAAGCCCTGGGCGATGTGCTTGAAGGTATTGCTGTTGAGGTTGTTCAGCAGCGCCTTCAACCAGTCCGGGAGTTTACCGTCGCTGTGAGCCTTGTTTTTAACAGGGGTCTTGTCTTCGCCAAAGCGATAGCGGGTTACGGTTTCCGGATTTTTGAAGGGAGGCTTATCCAGCAGCGACTTGATGGATTGGCTCGCGTCCTGGGTGTTCAGTGGCTTGGCGGGGTTGGAAGCATCGGCCATGGCGGGTGGGCTGAATGGCAGAAGCGTCAGCCCTATTATCAGTAATAATAGCGGCGCTACGCTGCTCAGGCGCTGACGAAGGCGTCGGAACGCCAGTTCCAGGTCCCAGGCCTCGAGTACGGTGCGGCGGTTAAGGTAAAGGCTGAAACCGCAGGCGACATAGATGGGCTCCCAAAACACCAGGATCAATGCATAGAACGCGTTACTCAGGTGTTCCAGCCACAATTTTTCCGAGCTTGTCGCCAGTGCCAGACGTTGCCAGTCCCAATCCATCTCGACGTTCTGGGGAATGAACAGATAGAGCAGTGCCATGCAACCAAACCACAGGCCGATTTCCAGGTGCACCCCGATGGTTGTCAACCAACGTGCGGCTCCTGCGTTACGTTGCTGCAGCACGCCCAGGCGTTTTTGGCGTGCCGGGCCATTCAGGCCTTCGAGTTGACTCACCGGCATCACAAAGCTGCGGCTCAGGCTGAGTCGTCGCCAGGTCAGGCTGGCCAGCAGCTGGCCTTTCAGCAGTTTCGGCCACTCGTGCACGGCCTGCTTGATGCTGGGTGTTTCGCCAAACAAGGTCTTGGACAGGATGTAAAGCGGCAAACGGTCAAAGGCCGGTTTGAGCCACCAGAACACGAATAGTGCAGTAGACGGGTACTGCCACAGCAGTGCAGTCAGTAAGACGAACACTGGCAGGCTCACCAGCGCCCAACTGCCCATCAGTAGCAGGCGATATTCGCGGGCCATCAATACGCCAAGGTCCATGGCTTCCCAGGCAGTACGTGGGCGGATTACCACGCTTGCATCACTCAGGCGCATGGCGAGTCCTTCCGGCAAAGCCCAGGTAAGCCGCCACCAGCAGCCACAGAGCAGCGCCCACCAAGTATTTGACCCAAGGGGCGATGGCGGTGGTGGACGACCAATAAGCTTCGATAAAGGCAGCGATCAGCAGGAATATCATGACACCGCACAACATCTGCACGCTCTTGCGCGCTGCCCGCCGCAATGATTCGCCACGGGTCAATTGCCCGGGAGCGATCATCGCCCAGCCCAGTTGCAAGCCTGCGGCACCGGCGAGTGCGATTGCTGTCAGCTCGAATGCACCATGGCCTATGACGAATGACCAGAAGGTCTGCCCGTAGCCGATTTCAGTCAGGTGCCCGGAGACTGCACCGATGACCAGGCCGTTGAAAATCAGAAAGAACACACTGCCCAGCCCGAACAATAAACCGGCGGCGAACGTCTGGAACGCAATACCGGTGTTGTGCATCACGTAGTAGCCGAACATCATCCAGTCTTCGCTTGACGCACGCTCGGCGGCGCGGCCCAGGCGGCTGGCGTCGGGGTCATACATGCCCTGCATCTCGGCCACTTGCTGCGGGCTGACGACGCTATAAATCAAGTCGGGGAACAGGTAGACCAAGAGCGCGATACCTACCAGGCTGCCAAAAAACAGCAGGCTGGCGATCAGTACGAAACGCCATTGTTCTCGCACCAACCGAGGAAAATCGGCGAGTACGAACCCCAGCACATTTGCCGCCAATTGGCTGCGATGCCGGTAGAGCTGTTGGTGGCCGCGCAGGGCCAGTTGTTGCAACGGATCTACCAGATAGCTGCTGTAGCCGCGCGCCTGGGCCAGGGCCAGGTGTTGGCACAATCGTCGGTATTGATGGGGGAAGTCGGCCACGTCACTGGCTTTGGCCTTGCCTTGCTCCAACTGTTTCAGGTGTTCGGCAAAGGCTTGCCATTGAGGCTGGTAGCGGCTTTCGAAAAGGCTCTGTTTCATGTCGGCCCCAATAGGCCACGGGCCACACCATTGAGTTGCTCCACGGCGCGAGCCGGGGATACCTGCAAGGGCGCGGCGAGAATCGAGGCCAACTCATGAACGCGTTCGGTGGACAGTTCACCCTGACGTTCCGCGAAGCCAAGGATGGCCCGCTGTTCACTCAAATCCAGGGCGAAGGGCAGGCGCAAGGCCGCCGCTTGCGGGATTTGAGGGCGCACCAACGGCTGTTCCCGGTAGATCACCAGTGTGCCGGCGGCCAAGTCACCTAGGCGCTTGAAGTGAGGGTGTTGCAGGCAACTGATCGCGCCGAGAAAGTAGCCGAATGGCAGCATGTCGACAAACCGCAGCAGGTTACGGATCAGTGATGCGGACCAGCCAACCGGAGTGCCATCATCTTGGACGACACGCAGCCCCATGACCTGTTTGCCGGGTGAGCAGCCCTGGTTGAGTACTTCGAACAGCACCATGTACCACCAACTGATCAGGAACAGCAGCAGCGAACCCAGGCCGATGCCGACGTTGCCGAGCAAGGCCAATGGCACCAGCAGAATGCCCATGACGATCCCGCGCAAACCAAGGTCGAAGGCAAAGGCCAGCACGCGTGGCACCAGGCCGGCCGGGCGCAGGGGCAGATCGATGCCCTCCGGGGTTTCGATCTGGTAGCGGGTGTCCAATGGGGTTGACGGCATCGCGATCCTTGGCAGTGCGCAGAGGCTGGGAGACACGGATGCTAGCAGTGTCGGCGATGGAAGCAACCACTCAAGGTTTTACTGGATGTTTGTACAGTGCATTTGGTGCTGGTCGCGGACGCGGTTCAGCGCCTAGACTTTGTCGATCTTCAGTACAGGAATAGCCCGTGACCTCCATTTTCTGGTACGACTATGAAACCACCGGCATCAACCCGCGTAGCGATCGCCCACTCCAGGTAGCCGGCATCCGGACGGACTTTGAACTCAATGAGATTGGCGCCCCGGTCAATCTTTACTGCCGGCCCAGCGACGATATCCTGCCGCATCCCGTCGCCTGCGCGATTACCGGTATCACGCCCGCGATACTCGCGGAAAAAGGCCTGGCCGAGGCCGACTTCATGACGCGAGTGCATGCTGAACTGGCCGCGCCGGGTACTTGTGGCGCCGGCTACAACACCTTGCGATTTGACGATGAAATGACGCGCTACAGCCTGTACCGCAATTTTTTCGACCCTTACGCGCGGGAGTGGCAGGGCGGTAACAGTCGTTGGGATTTGATCGACGTGGTCCGCACGGCCTACGCCCTGCGCCCGGAAGGTATTGAATGGCCGCAACAGGATGGGCGTGTCACGCTCAAGCTGGAGCGCCTGACCGAAGCCAACGGTATCGACCATGGCCAGGCTCATGATGCGTTGTCCGATGTACGCGCCACGATTGCGTTGGCTCGACGGGTCCGTGAGAAGCAGCCCAAGCTGTATGAATGGTTGTTTCAACTGCGCAGCAAGCAACGGGTGATGGACCAGGTACGCTTGCTGCAACCGATGGTGCATATCTCCGGGCGGTTTTCCGCCGAGCGCCATTACCTGGGGGTGGTGCTGCCGCTGGCGTGGCACCCGCGCAATCGTAATGCATTGATCGTCTGCGATCTTGGGCTTGATCCACAAGGGTTGCTGGACCTTGATGCGGATGCCTTGCGCCAACGCCTTTATACCCGCCGTGACGATCTTGCCGAGGGTGAGCTGCCGGTACCGCTCAAGTTGGTACATATCAACCGCTGCCCGGTGGTTGCCCCGTTGAATGTGCTACGGGCTGAAGATCGTGAACGCTTGCACTTGGATATGAATATCTATCAGGAACGAGCGCTGCGGCTAACTGACGCACAGGAACTTTGGCGCGATAAGTTGGCGATCATTTACGCCGAAGATGATTTCGTCCCGAGTTCAGACCCGGAGCAACAGCTTTATGATGGTTTTATCGGAGATCGTGATCGGCGCTTATGCGAACAAGTCCGGACGGCCGAGCCTGCGCAATTAGCTCGCCAGCAATGGCCTTTTGATGATCAGCGTTTGCCTGAATTATTGTTTCGCTACCGCGCGCGTAACTTCCCCGATACCTTGAACAATGAGGAGCAACAACGCTGGACACTTTTCTGTCAGCAACGTTTGTCTGACCCGCAGTGGGGCGCGCCGAATACCCTTGGGGCATTTAAGCAGGCTCGGCAAGAGTTTGCCGTTAGTGCAACGCCGTTTCAGGCCGAGGTACTGGAGCAGTGGCAGGAGTATGCGGACTCTCTGGCCGCCAAGGTAAACCTGTAGTCGACTTTGACAAAACAGGCAGGCAATAAAAAACGCCAGCAGGCTGGCGTTTTTAAGGTGTTGCGTATCAGGCGCAGGAGGCCTGGCGAAGCTTAGCCCAGCAGGGTAGCCCAGCCTTCAACCACGTCACCGCCCCACTTGGCTTTCCACTCTTTCAGGGTTTTGTGGTTGCCGCCTTTGGTTTCAATCACTTCACCGTTGTGCGGGTTTTTGTATTGCTTGACTTTGCGAGCGCGCTTGGTGCCAGTAGTTTTTACAGCGCCGCGCGGTGCTTTAACTTTCGAATCTGGATCCAGCAGCGCGATGATGTCACGCAGGGATTTGGAGTATTCACCCATCAGGGTGCGCAATTTGCCTTCGAATTCCAGCTCGGTTTGCAGTTTGTCGTCTTGGGACAGATTCTTCAAACGGGCTTGCAGCTCTTTGATAGCTTCTTCGGTGGCACGGTATTCGTTGATCAGAGACATGTGGACTACCTTATGTAGAGCGCTGATTGACAGGGATAGTGGCCCAATAATAGTCAGGCGGTTTCCCCAAGTAAACATTTAAGGTCGTATTTATGTGAATTACTTTGAATGTTTGTAGCATTGCTATGCATTCGAGTTAATTACTAGGGCGTGAACCTAAGACAATCTGCTTGAAATGCGAGGAACACCCATAGGGTAACGCAGTAGATTCATATAAAGGTGGTAAAACCATAGGCTATTAAGGGGCATGGTACGGGCCAGCGATCAGAATAAGCCTCAACGAATACTGCAGTTTTCTCGCGCAATGGCTAGAATGGCGGCCTTTGTGAAGTTCTGGAGTTTCCCCCTAATGCGCACTTTTCGGCTGGTGATTGCTTGCCCGGACCGGGTCGGCATCGTTGCCAAAGTCAGTAACTTTCTGGCCTCCCACAATGGTTGGATCACCGAAGCGAGTCATCACTCGGACGATCTCAGCGGTTGGTTCTTCATGCGTCACGAGATTCGTGCCGACTCGCTGCCTTTTGGTCTTGATGCCTTCCGCGAAGCGTTTGCGCCGATCGCCGAAGAGTTTTCGATGACCTGGCACATCACTGACACCGAGCAGAAAAAACGTGTGGTATTGATGGCCAGCCGCGAATCCCACTGCCTGGCTGATTTGCTGCACCGCTGGCACAGCGATGAGCTGGACTGCGAGATCGCTTGCGTGATTTCCAACCATGATGACCTGCGCAGCATGGTTGAATGGCATGGCATCCCGTATTACCACGTGCCTGTCAACCCGCAGGACAAGGAGCCGGCGTTCGCTGAAGTCTCGCGTCTGGTCAAGCAACATGAGGCCGACGTTGTGGTGCTGGCGCGCTACATGCAGATCCTGCCGCCGGAGCTCTGCCGCGAATACGCTGGCAAGGTGATCAACATCCACCACAGCTTCCTGCCGTCCTTCGTAGGGGCCAAGCCGTACCACCAGGCTTCCCTGCGCGGCGTGAAGTTGATCGGCGCGACCTGCCACTACGTCACCGAAGAGCTGGACGCCGGCCCGATCATCGAGCAGGACGTGGTGCGTGTCAGCCACAGCGACAGCATTGAAGACATGGTGCGTTTCGGCCGTGATGTCGAGAAGATGGTCCTGGCCCGTGGCCTGCGTTACCACTTGGAAGACCGCGTGCTGGTGCACGGCAACAAGACGGTCGTGTTCTGACCGACGTGCTGTGATTGAAGAATGAAGGGCCTGGGCGTTAAATCGCTCCAGGCCCTTTTTCGTTGTGCGTTGTTGAGGATTGAGTCATGAGTGACCCGCTGGACAAAGCCACGTCAAAAGCCCCGGCGACCCTGGGGGAAGGGTGTTTGAGTCGATATGACCCGGATGACCTCGACAGTGAGGACGGCACCGAATTTCCCGGTGCCGCCGAGTTGTGGGAGCAGGAGCAGGGTAAGCCCGAGCCCGAGGACGCGTAATCGCCCGCCTGGATCAGATGCGGAAACTGCCCACCAATTGCTTCAATCGTGACGCTTGCCGCTCAAGGTCGCCACAGGCGCGCAGCGTGGACTGCAGGTTTTCCACGCCCTCCTGATTGAGGGTGTTGATCTCGGTAATGTCCATGTTGATCGACTCCACCACCGAGGTTTGTTCTTCAGTGGCAGTGGCGACCGACTGGTTCATGCCATCGATCTCACCGATACGCTGGGTCACGCTGTTCAAGCGTTCTCCGGCCAGGTTGGCGATGTCCACACTGTCGAGGCTGTGACGCTGGCTTTCACTCATGGTGCTGACCGAATCCCGGGCGCCGATTTGCAGTTCCTCAATCATCGTTTGCACTTGTTGCGCCGATTCCTGGGTGCGATGAGCCAGGTTGCGCACTTCATCCGCGACCACCGCAAACCCACGTCCGGCTTCCCCTGCGCGGGCCGCTTCGATGGCGGCGTTCAGTGCCAGCAGGTTGGTTTGCTGGGAAATACTGGTGATCACCTCAAGAATCTGCCCGATATTCACCGTCTTGCTATTGAGCGCTTCGATGTTGCTGCTGGAGGCGCTGATCATCGCCGACAGTTGGTTCATCGCCTTGATATTGCGCTCCACCACTTGCTGGCCGTCTTCAGCCAAGTGTCGCGCGTCGCTGGCCTGGCTCGACGCTTGAGCAGCATTGCGCGCGATTTCCTGGGCGGCAGCGCCCAGTTCGTTGATGGCGGCCGCCACGCTATTGGTGCGATTGGCCTGTTCGTCGGAGTTGACCATCGACGAATTGGACGCGCTGACGACCCGCAGCGCCACCTCATTGACCTGTTCGGTGGCCGAAGACACTTCACGGATCGAGGTATGAATACGTTCCACAAACCGATTGAATGCGATACCCAGCGTGCCGAATTCATCATTGTTCTGGATGCTCAGGCGACGGGTCAGGTCGCCTTCGCCGTCGGCTATGTCCTGCATGGCGCGCGTCATCACATGCAAGGGTTGCAACAGCACGCGGATCAGCATGCCGAGCAGGGCGATGATGATCACCACGGCAATGATCGTAGCGATGACCGCGGAAGTGCGGAATTCGCTGAGCATGGCGAAGGATTTGTCTTTATCTACCGAGATGCCGAGGTACCAGTTCACCGAGGGCAGTCCCTTGATCGGTGTGAAGGTCACGATAGCGTCTTTGCCGTTGGCCTCGACTTCGCTGAAGTCTGCGCTGATCTTCGGGGTGTTTTTCGGGTACACGTCGGCGAGGGTCTTCATCACCAGGTTTTTGTCCGGGTGTACCAATACTTTGCCATCGGCACTGACCAGGAAGGCATAGCCCATGCCGCCAAAGTTCAGCGCGCCAATGTTATCCACCAGCGTTTGCAGGCTCAGGTCGCCACCGACCACGCCGATGCTCTGGGTGCCCTGGGTGCTGGGGGTGGCAACGGAAATGATCAATTTGCCGGTGGCGGCATCGATGTAGGGTTCGGTCAGGGTTGAACCGTTGCTGCTCTGGGCGCCTTTGTACCAAGGGCGCACACGCGGATCGAAGCCGTCCGGCATCTTGGCGTCGGGGCGGATGGTGAAGGCGCCCTTGCTGTCGCCGACGTAGGTTGCCATGAACGAAGAGGTCAGTGCTTTTTGTTCCAGCAGGCTGGCAACGGCGGCAGGCTCGGGGTTGATAGCGATGTTTTGCGCGGCGTTTTCAACCAGTGCAATGCGCCCGGTCAGCCAGGTTTGAATGTTGCTAGCGGTGACATCGCCCATTTCATGCAGGTAGTTGTTGAGGTCGTCACGAATCGCGTTGCGTTGCAGGTAATCGTTGTAGAGGGTAAACAGCGCGAAAGCGGCGATGACGATAAGGGAGGCTGCAAGCAGGATTTTATGGCTGAAGCGCAGATTTTTATTCATGGCTTGTAGGGTCCGCTATGGTCTTAATATCCGAGGCGCGTCCTCGTGGGATACGCAAAATGGTAGCGTCAAAAAAGGTGTAATAATTCGGGTGATAGCTCTGTGGGTCACTGTAGGAACTATCCGACCTGTTTTAGACTTTGTGGGTCTCACATAGGCCTGTATCGACCTGGCGACACTAAAGATTAACCATGGGTGACGAAATGCCTGATTCCACGCAACTCCTTATCGGTGCTGACCTTTCTGGCCAGCCTATCGCCCAGGCCATGCGCCTGGCCAACCGTCACGGGTTGATCGCCGGCGCCACCGGCACGGGCAAGACCGTCACGTTGCAACGTCTGGCTGAAGCCTTCAGTGATGCAGGCGTGGCAGTGTTTGCTGCCGACATCAAGGGTGACCTGTGCGGCCTCGGCGCCGCGGCGAACCCCCAAGGCAAGGTCGCCGAGCGCATCGCCGGCATGCCTTTCCTGAACTACACGGCCAAGGCTTATCCGGTCACGCTGTGGGACATCCACGGGCAGTCTGGCCATCCGTTGCGCACCACCATCAGCGAAATGGGGCCGTTGTTGCTCGGTAGCCTGCTGGAACTTACCGACAGCCAGCAGTCGGCGCTCTATGCCGCCTTCAAGGTGGCGGATCGCGAAGGCCTGTTGCTTCTGGACCTCAAAGACCTCAAAGCACTGCTTAACCATCTGCGCTATCACCCGCAATTGCTGGGCGAAGACGCAGCGCTGATGACCACGGGTTCCAGCCAGGCATTGTTACGACGCCTGGCGGTGTTGGAACAGCAGGGCGCCGAAGCCTTGTTTGGCGAGCCGGCCTTGCAATTGGAAGATATCCTGCAGCCCACCAGCGACGGGCGCGGGCGCATCCACCTGCTGGACGCCAGCCGCCTGGTGCACGAAGCGCCGAAGGTATACGCGACGTTCCTGCTGTGGCTGTTGGCGGAATTGTTCGAGCAACTGCCCGAGCGCGGTGACGCCGACAAACCGCTGCTCGCACTGTTTTTTGACGAAGCGCATTTGCTGTTCGCCGACACGCCCAAGGCGTTGCAAGAGCGTTTGGAGCAGGTGGTGCGGCTGATTCGTTCGAAAGGCGTTGGCGTGTATTTTGTCACCCAGTCGCCAGGCGACCTGCCGGACAGCGTACTGGCCCAACTCGGCCTGCGCATCCAGCATGGCCTGCGGGCGTTTACCACTAAAGAACAGAAATCTTTGCGCGCCGTAGCGGACGGCTTCCGGCCAAACCCGGCCTTCGACGCGTTGTCGGTATTGACCGAACTGGGCACGGGTGAGGCTTTGGTGGGCACCTTGCAGGAAAAGGGCACGCCGGAGGTGGTCCAGCGCGTACTGGTCGCACCGCCACAATCACGGATCGGGCCGCTCAGCGAAGCCGAGCGCGCTGCCTTGGTCGCCAGTTCGCCATTGCAGGGCCGGTATGACAAACCGATCGATCGGGAATCCGCTTATGAAGTGCTTATGTCACGCAAGGAGCTTGGGCCGACCGAAGAGGCCAAGCCAGCCACCGATGAGCCAAGCTTTACCGACAGGGCCGGGGCGTTTCTCGGCACGACGGCGGGCAAGGCGCTGAAGTCAGCGATGCAGCAAGCCGCCAATCAGATGGGCCGGCAACTGGTGCGTGGTTTGTTGGGGTCGTTATTGGGCGGGAGCAAGCGCAAATAGCGAATCAGGGTTTGGGCTTGGCATGGGCAGCCAACCGCTCAAGCGCCGCGCGCAAGCCGGGGTCGCTGATGCCGTCGGCCGTTGCCTGAATGGTTTCGGCCGCATTTGTCGAGAGGTCCAGGGTATGACCCGCCACGCCGGGTAGGGGGGTGGGCGGTTGTACTTTGAATTGGATGCGCGTCAAACCAGCAAACTCATCAAAGGTCATCAATTGACGCTGCAGGCGTTTTTGCTGATAACGCAAACGCGTTGCCCAGTGGCCATCTGTGACAATAAGCAGCAGGTTCCCCTCACGCCACGACGCCACGCGGCAGTGTTCGCGCGCGGCGGGTTGCAGCTGGCTTTCGAGAAGGCGTTGCAGATGGCCCAAGCGTTGTGCATGGCCAAAGATAGCTTTCAACGGCTTGGCTTCGCGCAGCAACACGGCAGGCGCGCGGGCTGTTAGTGGGCGAAATGCCATTATTGGACACCTTAAGTAACAGAGCGGCCATCTTAGCAGAAAGCGCCTGTATGCCCTCAGGCCATGCCTCCATGGGGTTTTGTGCGTGAAATCAATCAGTAACTTCTTCGCTCCATGGGTTGAAGTTCCAGCAAAAGCCCTTATTTTAAACAAGCCCTCTCACAGCGCCGCACCAGCATCGGGGAACAACGCCACTTTCCTCACCCACGAATCCGGGTAGAATGCGCGTTCGCATGCGGCCGTGAGGGCTGCTCGGGCCACTCACGGTGCGCCCTCCATCCCTATGTGTGGAAGAACCTGCCGATATGTTTGCGCCTTTGTTAAAGAAACTTTTTGGAAGCAAGAATGAGCGCGAAGTCAAACGCATGCTCAAGACGGTGCAGCTGGTCAATGCCTTCGAAGAGCAGATGGTTGCCCTTTCGGACGAGCAATTGCGCGCCAAGACCGAAGAGTTCAAGGCCCGCATAGCCAAAGGTGAAACCCTCGACAAGCTGCTTCCCGAAGCCTTTGCGGTCGCCCGCGAAGCCGGCAAGCGTGTCATGGGCATGCGCCACTTCGACGTCCAGTTGATCGGGGGCATGACCTTGCATGAAGGCATGATTGCCGAAATGCGTACCGGTGAAGGCAAGACCCTGGTGGCAACCCTGGGCGTTTACCTCAACGCACTGTCCGGCAAGGGCGTGCACGTTGTGACGGTGAACGACTACCTGGCTCGCCGGGACGCCAACTGGATGCGCCCGCTCTATGAATTCCTTGGCCTGACCGTCGGCGTGGTAACGCCGTTCCAGCCGCCGGAAGAGAAGCGCGCCGCCTACGCTGCCGACATCACCTACGGCACCAACAACGAATTCGGTTTCGACTACCTGCGCGACAACATGGCGTTCAGCATGGAAGAAAAATTCCAGCGCGAACTCAACTTTGCCGTGATCGACGAAGTCGACTCCATCCTGATCGACGAAGCCCGTACCCCACTGATCATCTCCGGCCAGGCCGAAGACAGCTCGCGCCTGTACACCGAGATCAACAAGTTGATCCCGCGTCTGGAGCAGCACATCGAAGAAGTGGAAGGCGTAGTGACCAAAGAAGGTCACTTCACCATCGATGAGAAGACCCGCCAGGTCGAACTCAACGAAGCCGGTCACCAGTTCGTCGAAGACATGCTCACCCAGATCGGCCTGCTGGCCGAAGGCGAAAGCCTGTACTCGGCGCACAACCTGGGCCTGTTGACCCACGTGTATGCCGGTCTGCGCGCGCACAAACTGTTCCATCGCAACGTTGAATACATCGTGCAGGACGGCCAGGTCGTTCTGGTTGACGAACACACCGGTCGTACCATGCCGGGTCGTCGTCTGTCCGAAGGCCTGCACCAGGCCATCGAAGCCAAGGAAGTGCTCAACATCCAGGCTGAAAGCCAGACGTTGGCCTCAACCACGTTCCAGAACTACTTCCGTCTGTACAACAAACTGTCCGGCATGACCGGTACGGCTGACACTGAAGCGTTCGAATTCCACCAGATCTATGGCCTGTCGGTCGTCGTTATCCCGCCGAACAAGCCGCTGGCGCGTAAAGACTTCAACGACCTGGTGTTCCTGACTGCCGAAGAGAAATACGCGGCAATCATCAACGACATCAAGGATGGCATGGCCCAGGGTCGTCCGATCCTGGTGGGTACCGCCACCATCGAAACTTCCGAGCACGTGTCCAACCTGCTCAACAAGGAAGGTATCGAGCACAAGGTCCTCAACGCCAAGTTCCACGAAAAAGAAGCCGAGATCATCGCCCAGGCCGGTCGCCCAGGCGCGCTGACCATCGCCACCAACATGGCCGGTCGTGGTACCGACATCCTGTTGGGCGGTAACTGGGAAGTGGAAGTGGCTTCGCTGGAAGACCCGACTCCAGAGCAGATCGCACAGATCAAGGCGGATTGGCAGAAACGCCACCAGGCCGTGCTGGAGTCCGGTGGCTTGCAGGTAATCGCCTCCGAGCGTCACGAATCGCGCCGTATCGACAACCAGTTGCGTGGTCGTGCTGGTCGTCAGGGTGACGCCGGTTCCAGCCGCTTCTACCTGTCGCTGGAAGACAGCCTGATGCGCATCTTCGCCTCGGACCGCGTGAAGAACTTCATGAAGGCCCTGGGCATGCAGTCCGGTGAAGCGATTGAGCACCGCATGGTGACCAATGCCATCGAGAAGGCACAGCGCAAGGTTGAAGGGCGTAACTTCGATATTCGTAAGCAACTGCTCGAGTTCGATGACGTCAACAACGAGCAGCGTAAAGTGATCTATCACATGCGTAACACGTTGCTGGCCGCCGACAACATTGGCGAGACCATTGCTGACTTCCGTCAGGACGTGCTCAATGCCACCGTCAGCGCTCACATCCCGCCACAATCCCTGCCAGAGCAGTGGGATGTTGCCGGCCTGGAAGCCGCGTTGAAGAACGACTTCGGTGTCGAGTTGCCGGTTCAGCAGTGGTTGGACGAAGACGATCACCTCTACGAAGAGACCCTGCGCGAGAAGCTCATGACCGAGCTGCTGGCTGCGTACAACGAGAAAGAAGAGCAGGCGAGTGCCGAAGCACTGCGCACGTTCGAGAAGCAAATCGTGCTGCGCGTGCTGGACGACCTGTGGAAAGACCACCTGTCGACCATGGACCACCTGCGTCACGGCATCCACCTGCGTGGCTACGCCCAGAAGAACCCGAAGCAGGAGTACAAGCGCGAGTCGTTCACGTTGTTCTCCGAACTGCTGGATTCGATCAAGCGCGATTCGATCCGCGTGCTGTCCCACGTTCAGGTGCGTCGCGAAGACCCGATCGAGGAAGAAGCCCGCCTGCGCCAGGAGGCCGAGGCACTGGCGGCACGCATGCAGTTCCAGCATGACGAGGCGCCAGGTCTGGAAGCCCCTGAAGTACTGGGCGAAGAGATTGATGTGGCGCTGGCTCAAACCCCGGTTCGCAACGACCAGAAGCTGGGTCGCAACGAGCTGTGCTATTGCGGTTCGGGCAAGAAGTTCAA
Organism: Pseudomonas tritici; assembly: GCF_014268275.3. NCBI lineage: Bacteria > Pseudomonadati > Pseudomonadota > Gammaproteobacteria > Pseudomonadales > Pseudomonadaceae > Pseudomonas > Pseudomonas tritici. The sequence continues at coordinate 5,159,054 of NZ_CP077084.1, read as the reverse complement.
ACACTGCCACGGCCAGATCGAATAAGATTTCCGCCTGACGCTGCAACACCCTGCGCCGCGACCGGCCTCTGCCGTCGCGGCGTTTTGCCATTAATTTCGCCGTCGATCATGACGGTACAGACATCACCGATTTTTAAGGAGCGCATTCATGGCTGTTGGTCTTGGTCCTTTGCCCACATTGCACCCGGTTGCCGGTTTTGAACTGGGTATCGCTTCGGCCGGCATCAAGCGCCCGGGGCGCAAGGATGTGGTGGTGATGCGTTGCGCCGAAGGCTCGACCGTCGCCGGGGTATTCACCCTCAATGCGTTCTGTGCCGCGCCGGTGATCCTGGCCAAGCAACGCGTGGCTGGCACCATCCGTTACTTGCTGACCAACACCGGCAATGCCAACGCCGGCACCGGCGAGCCTGGCCTGGTGGCCGCCGCGCGCACCTGCGCCAAGCTGGCCCAGTTGACCGGCGTCGACGCCAGCCAAGTGCTGCCATACTCCACTGGCGTAATCGGCGAGCCACTGCCCGTGGAAAAAATCGAAGGCGCACTGCAAGCCGCACTCGATGACCTGTCTGTGGATAACTGGGCGGCAGCGGCTACCGGCATCATGACCACCGACACCCTGCCAAAAGGCGCGAGCCGCCAGTTTGTGCACGATGGCGTGACCGTCACCGTGACTGGCATCAGCAAGGGCGCGGGCATGATCCGCCCGAACATGGCCACCATGCTCGGTTACATCGCCACCGACGCCAAAGTCTCTCGCGACGTGCTGCACAGCTTGATCCTGGACGGCGCCAACAAGTCGTTCAACCGCATCACCATCGATGGCGATACCTCGACCAACGACTGCTGCATGCTGATCGCCACCGGCCAGGCCAACCTGCCGGAAATCACCGAGGCCAGCGGCCCGCTGTTCGCGGCGTTGAAGCAGGCCGTGTTCGAAGTGTGCATGGACGTGGCCCAGGCCATCGTGCGTGACGGCGAGGGCGCGACCAAGTTTGTGACGGTTGAAGTCAACGGCGGCGGCAACCACCAGGAATGCCTGGATGTCGGTTACACCGTGGCTCACTCGCCACTGATCAAGACCGCATTGTTCGCCTCTGACCCTAACTGGGGCCGTATCCTGGCGGCAGTCGGCCGTGCTGGCGTGCCAGACCTGGACGTGAGCAAGATCGACGTGTTCCTCGGTGATGTGTGCATTGCCAGCCGTGGCGCCCGCGCCGAGACCTACACCGAAGCCCAAGGCTCGGCGGTGATGCAGCAGGAAGAAATCACCATCCGCATCGAGCTGGGTCGCGGCGAGTGCAGCGAAACCATCTGGACCACCGACCTGTCCCACGAATACGTGAAGATCAACGCGGAATACCGTACCTGATCGCAGAGAGGAAAAGCGCGGTGAAACGAGTGCATGTAGCAGCAGCGGTAATCCGAGGTGTCGACGGCAGGATCCTGCTCGCGCGCCGCGCCGATACCCAGCATCAGGGCGGCCTCTGGGAGTTTCCCGGTGGCAAGGTGGAGGCTGATGAATCGGTCGCCAGTGCGCTGACCCGCGAATTGCAGGAAGAGCTGGGCATCCAGGTCATCACGGCGCGGCCGCTGATCAAGGTGCAGCATGATTACCCGGACAAGCAGGTGTTGCTGGATGTCTGGGAAGTCTCGGCCTTTACCGGCGAACCTCACGGCGCCGAAGGGCAGCCGCTGGAATGGGTTGCCCCTCGGGATCTTCTCAACTATGAGTTCCCGGCAGCCAATGCTCCGATTGTGGCGGCTGCGCGTTTGCCTGCTGAATACCTGATCACCCCTGGCGAGCTGGAAACCCCGACACTGTTGCGCGGTATCCAGCAAGCCATCGCCGGCGGCATCAAGCTGGTTCAGCTGCGCGCACCCAACGGCTACGACCCCAAATACCGCGATCTTGCGGTGGATGCGGTGGGTTTGTGTGCGGGCAAGGCCCAGCTGATGCTCAAGGGACCGTTTGAATGGTTGGGGGACTTTCCTGCAGCCGGCTGGCACATGACGGCGGCGCAACTGCGTAAATACGCGAGCAAGGGCCGCCCACTGCCGAAGGATCGCTGGCTGGCGGCTTCGTGCCACAACGCTGAAGAGCTGGCGTTGGCGCAAATGATGGACGTGGATTTTGTCACGCTGTCGCCAGTGCAGCCGACGCAGACTCATCCTGATGCACAGCCGTTGGGTTGGGAGCAGGCGGCTGAGTTGATCAGCGGGTTCAGCAAACCGGTATTTCTGTTGGGTGGGGTTGGGCCTGCTGAGCGGGAAAAAGCTTGGGAGGCTGGGGCTCAAGGTGTCGCTGGGATCAGGGCGTTTTGGCCGGAAGTTTGATGGGGTTCTGACGGGCCTCTTCGCGAGCAAGCCCGCTCCCACAGTTGACCGGGTTTCACCTTTGGAATGCAGTCAAATGTGGGAGCGGGCTTGCTCGCGAAGGCGTCAGGTCAGACGCCTCATAATTAATGAGGCTTGGCCGCGGCCTGCCACAACACCTCAGCAACACCCTGACGCTTGGCAATCACCCGCGCCGCCACAAACAACAAATCCGATAGCCGATTGATATACGCCAACCCAACCCCTTCCAACGGCTCTACCGCATTCAAGTGCTGACACCGCCGCTCCGCACTGCGCGCCAGGCTGCGGCATACATGGGCCTGGGCGATCAGCGCTGAGCCACCGGGCAGGATGAAGTTCTCCAGCGGCCCCACGTCCTCATTCCAGCGATCAATCGCAGCTTCCAGCCGGTCCACTTCCGCTGCATTCAACGCCTTGTACTCCGGCATCGCCAACTCGCCCCCCAGATCGAACAACCGATGCTGGCAAGGGCTCAGCACCTCGATCACGTCTTGCAGGCCCGGATGCTGGCCGCCCAGTCCTTCGAGATAGGCCAACAGCAACCCGAGCTGACTGTTGAGCGAGTCGACTTCGCCAATCGCCTCTATGCGCGGGTGGTCCTTGGGGACGCGGCGGCCGTCGCCGAGGCCGGTTTCGCCTTTGTCGCCGGTACGGGTGTAGATCTTCGACAGGCGAAAGCCCATGGTCAGTGCTCCAGTTGGTTCAATTCGTAGGGGGCAGTTGGCTGCCGGCCAAGGGTAGGCGCAGGGTGAAGCAGGTGCCTTGGCCGAGGGTGGAGTGCACCTCCATCTGGCCCTTGTGGTTGTTGGTGATGATGAAATACGACACCGACAGCCCAAGCCCGGTGCCCTGGCCGATTTCCTTGGTGGTAAAGAACGGTTCGAAGGTGCGCTTACGCACGTTCTCGCTCATGCCGATGCCGTTGTCTTCCACCTGGATCTCTGCCCACGGCGGGTTGAGGCGGGTACGCAGGATAATGCGACCCGGCTCGCTACCGTCTGCACGCAGGTGGATGGCCTGGGCGGCATTTTTCAGCAGGTTGAGCAGCACCTGTTCCAACTCGTTGGCGGTGCCCGGAACCGGGCCCAGTTGGGGGTCGAACTGGCGGGTGATCGCCTGGCCCTTGAAGTCAAAGCCGATGGCCAGGTCGAAGTCGTTACCGGCGATTTCCACGGCTTGGTCGATCAGCGCCGGCAAATCGCAAGGCGCCATTTGCCGGTTGCTACGGCGGCTGAAACTGAGCATATGGGTGACGATCTTCGCCGCCCGCGCTCCGGCCTGCTGAATACCATCGAGCAGCTGCGGCACTTCGCGGCCTTCGAGATAGCGGTTGACCGTATCCAGTTCGATGCCAGCCTGTTCAGCGTGCTCCAGGTTCTTGGGCAGGTCGGGAGACAAGCGGCGGCGGATGTTCTGCACGTTATGCAGGATCGCCCCCAGCGGGTTGTTGATCTCATGGGCCATACCAGCGGCCAGGCCACCCACAGACAGCATTTTTTCCGACTGCACCATCATTTCTTCCAGGGACAGGCGCTGGGTGATGTCATCGATACGGATCACCACGCCACGCCCGGCACCGCCCATCAGCGGGTAGAAGGTCAAGGCGTAATGCTTGGGTTCATCGTCCTTGAACCAGGTGACGCGCTCGATGCGCTCCACGGTGTGCTGTTCGACGGCTGCCCTGATCTGCGGCAGGTACGGTTTGAGCGGCTGGAAGGCCAGGTAGATCGGCTGGTTCAGGGCTTCATCCAGGCGCGTACCGGAGAGGGCGCTGGCCTCCTGGTTCCATTGGGTGACGTAGAGCTGTTCATCCAGGGCGATCAGCGCCGAGGGCATCGAGTCGATGATGCTGTTCAGATAGTTCTGAAACCCGGTGAGCTTTTTCTCGATCTTGCTGCGAACCTGAACTTCCAGTTCGAGCTTGCGATTGGTGTGGCGCGTTTCTTCGGCCAGGCCCTGGGCTTGGTCGTAGGCGGCCTGGGAGTCGTCCCGCGCACGCTTGAGTTGCTGCTCGCGCGCTTCGATACGCGACAGCATGGTGTTGAAGGCTTCGGCCAGGCTGCCGATTTCATCGTGATTGCCACGGCCGGCACGCAGGGCGTAGTTCTCTTCGCGGGTGACTTGGCGCGAGAGTTCTTCCAGTTCATGGATCGGCCGGGTGATCAGGCGTTTGATCTGGCGGGCAATGACCAGCCACAGCAGCACGCTGAAAATCAGGATGCCCAGGCTGGCCGTGAGCGTGCCGGTATAGAACGCCACCGGCAATTCACTGCTGGCTACCAGCAACAGATGCCCGGACGGTTGGCCCGCACGGGGCAGGGTGATGATCTGATTACTGCGAAACTCGGTGACACGCCAGGCTTCGATATGCCGGTAGTGGTCCGGCAGGTGCAGGCGGTCGCCGTGTTGCATCTGCGCCAAGAGATTGCCAGCACCGTCGTACAGGGCGGCGGCACGCAGGGGGGAATAGCTGGTCAGTTCATTGAGCAGGGCGTCAGCTTTCGCGGGCGACTCAAGGGCCTCGGCGGCGAGCGCGGGGTTGGACACAAGGCGGCCAATGGCCTGCAACGCCTGGGGCGCCATGCTTTCCTGGGAGATCCAGTAGGCGGCGCTGATAAAGGTCAGGTTGGCCACCAGCAAGACGGTGGTCAGCAGCACCAGCAGGGCGGCCAGCAGTTTCTGCCCGACCGGTAGGTTTTCAAGACGCTGGCGCAGCGGCATCAGGGTTTTCCCAGGTAATAGACAGACGGGCAGGGTAGCGCGTGGCTCAGCCGCGGGGCAATCCGCGTGCAAGTAACTGCTCGACCAGGCGTACTTGCAGCTGTTGCAAATGCGGCAGGCTCAACTGATGACGGGTGGCCGCCTGGCAAGCATAGCCCAATAGATAGCTGATTTCGGTGCGTCGGCCGGCAGCCACGTCCTGGAACATGGAGGAGTAATTGGCGGCCGTGGCGTGGATTACCCTTTCTACTTCGTGCTGCAGGTCCTGCGCCGCAGCGGGTTGGCCGCAGCATTCCAGCAGTTCACCCAGTTCGGCGCAAAGGGTGGCGACTTCGCAGTGATGGGCTTGCAGTTCCCCATTGCGGCACTGGTACAGCACCGTCAGTGGGTTGATCGCACAATTGAGTGCCAATTTGCGCCACAGCCGCGTGAGGATATCGGTGCTCCAATCGTGGGGGATGCCGGCAGCGTTCAAATCATCGAGCCAAAGTGGCGGGGTAGGGTGGCTTACATCGCCCAGCCAAGTGTAGCCATGGCCGGCGAACACCACGCGCCAGTCGCCATCGCGAAATGCGCCTTCGGTGCTGGAGGCAAAGATGCAGCGAGCCTGGGGCAGTTGCGCGGCCACTGCGTCTTGGCTGCCAAGGCCGTTCTGCAACAGGATCAGCTCGGCATCGGGTGTCAGCCGATGTTGCAACTGTGCGACAGCGTCTTGGGCGTCGTAGGCTTTGCATGCCACTAGCAGGCGGTGAATCGGTTCGGGGCTGTCGGGTATTTCGCCGATCACCGGGTAGGTGTGTTCGACGCCCTGTTCTACCAGGGTCAGCCCCTTGGCAGCCTGATAACTGGCCAGGCGTGCCTCGTCGCGCAGGATCAACCTTACGGGCACGCCCGCGCGCGCCAGGCGAGTGGCCCAGAGTGTGCCCAGGCTGCCAGCGCCGAGAATATGCCAGGTGGTCGACATCAGTTTGTGCTCCGTAGGGTCGCTCACAGTGAACGGGGCGAAAGAACCGCTATAATGCTCCGGCATTTTAGCTCGGGCGCGCCCCATCTCTACTGAGCCCGCCCCTTATATTGGAGAAATGACATGCCTTCGTTCGACGTGGTATCCGAACTGGACAAACACGAAGTCACCAACGCCGTCGAGAACGCCGTCAAGGAGCTGGATCGCCGCTATGACTTGAAAGGCAAGGGCAGCTTCGAATTCAAGGAAAAGGAACTGACCGTCAACCTGACCGCTGAAGCCGATTTCCAGCTGGAAGCGATGATCGAAATCCTCAAGCTGTCGCTGGTCAAGCGCAAGATCGATGCGCAATGCCTTGAAATCAAGGACGCCTACGCCTCCGGCAAGTTGATGAAGCAGGAAGCCGTGCTCAAGGAAGGCATCGATAAGGAGCTGGCGAAGAAGATCGTGGCCCACGTCAAGGACGCCAAGCTGAAAGTCCAGGCCGCCATCCAGGGTGAGCAGGTGCGTATCACTGGCAAGAAGCGTGACGACCTCCAAGAGGCCATTGCGGCCTTGCGTGCCAAGACGTTCGATATGCCGCTGCAGTTCAATAACTTCCGCGACTGATGGCACATTGGGGAACCCGCGGGCGTTTTTGACGTCCCACGCCCCATAAACCTACGCCTGCTCTTGAGCCCTACGGGGCTCAATTGCATTGGTGGCCACCGAATACGCCGAACATCCGGTAACCAGGAGAATGTAGATGGATTTGAACGCTGAAATGGATCACTTGATCAAGACCTCACAGTCGTGGATCCCGATGATCATGGAATACGGCAGCCGGGTATTGCTCGCTGTCATCACCCTGGCCATTGGTTGGTGGCTGATCAACGTATTTACCCACCGAGTGGGGCGTTTGCTGGCCATCCGTAACGCGGACCTGGCACTGCAGCACTTCGTCACCAGCCTGGCGAACATTGCGCTCAAAGTCATGCTGATTGTCAGCGTGGCCTCAATGATCGGCGTGGCGACCACCTCGTTCGTTGCTGCGATCGGTGCCGCTACCCTGGCCATCGGCCTGGCGTTGCAAGGCAGCCTGGCCAACTTTGCCGGCGGCGTATTGATTCTGTTGTTCCGTCCGTTCCGTATTGGTGACTGGATCGAAGCTCAGGGCACCTCGGGTACCGTCGACAGCATCCAGATCTTCCACACTGTGCTGCGTACCGGCGACAACAAGACGGTAATCGTACCTAACGGCATCCTGTCCAACGGCATCATTACCAATACCAATCGCCAGCCGACTCGCAAGGTGGTGTTTGACGTAGGTGTGGACTATGACGCTGACCTGCAGAAAGCCCGCGAAGTGCTGCTGGAACTGGCGAAAGATCCGCGCGTGCTGGCGGACCCGGAAGCTGTGGCCGTGGTTTCAACCCTGGGTGACAGCTCAATCACTGTGTCCTTGCGCTGCTGGACGAAGACGTCGGATTACTGGGATGTGATGTTCCTGTTCAATGAACTGGCACGTGACCGTTTGAAAGCGGCGGGGATTGATATTCCGTTTCCGCAGCGCGTTATTCGTGTAATGCAGGAAACCGCCGCTAAGTAATGTCGAGCAATAACCGTGGACTTGGCCATTAGGTCAGGTTCAAGGTGCTGGTGTTAATCTAGTTAGTTAGCTTGCTAGTTATTCTGGCGCTGAAACATTACAGCCATAAAAAAGCCGCTCCTTTGTTAACAAGGGAGCGGCTTTTTTTGTTTAAGGCCGAAGCCTTAAGTCATCGTTGTAATCAAACCGTCAATTACAAGATGTTCAGCGGGTATTGCGCGATCAGACGCAGTTCGTCGATCGAAGGCGAACCGTAGTAAACGCCATCACCGGAACGGTAGGTCGCTTGACGCAGACGCAGGCTCAGGTCTTTAGCCGGGCCATTCTGAATCACGTACTTGGCTTCGATGTCGCGTTCCCACTCTTTACCGTTCGAGGTGGTGGCGGTGTTTGCGCCGCTACCGGTCACGTAACGAGTCATGAAGCTCAGGCCAGGAATGCCAAAGGTTGCCATGTTGATGTCATAACGAGCCTGGTAGGACTTCTCGCCTTCGGCGTTGAAGTCGGAACGGGCGATGGAGTTGGCCAGGAACACTGTGCCGCCGCCGTCTACGCCATAGCCGTAGTCGCCGTCACCGGTAACTTTCTGGGCTGCCAGAGTGAAGGTATGTGCACCAATGGTGTAGGCACCCTGCAAGCTGAACGCGCGGTTGTCGAGCTTAGTGCGCTCTGCGAAAGGCAGGGCACTGTCTTTGGAAGCACGTTGCAGGCCTTCACCTTCGCTCTTGGTGTCGTAGATGTTGAAGTCCAAGGCAAACGACTGATCGTCGCTCAGCGCGTGGGTCCAGTTCAGGTTGCTGTAGTACTTACGGAAGTAATCTTCGGTCTTCGCGTAGTACAGGCTACCGGTGAACTCTGGAGTGAAGGAGTACACACCACCGACAAAGTCGGTTTTGGTCAGGCCCAGGCTGTCATGGTAAGTCTGGTTCTGCGCAACGCTGGAGGTGAAGTGACCGCCTTCCAGCTTCAGGCCCTTGATCTCGCTGCTGGTGATCGAGATACCTTGTGGCAGCTCTGGCAGCAAGCGGCTGTCGTCAGAGGCGAACACAGGTGCTGTGGTGTACTGGTCACCGATTTTCAGGACCGTATCAGAGATACGGAACTTAACGGCGCCACCGCCTTTGGAGTAATCGTCTTGCGAGCGACCGTCGGAACCGGTTGGGAACAGACCGGTACCAGCGCGACCCTTGCCGCTGTCAAGCTTGACACCCAGCAGGCCAATCACGTCAACACCGACACCGATGGTGCCTTGGGTGAAGCCCGACTGGTACAGGGCGTTGAAGCCAAGACCGGACTCTTCGGCACGGCTCTGAGAGCCCGGGCCCGACGGGTTGTTACGGAAGTCGCGACTGAAGTACAGAGCGCGGGTATTAATGCTGAAAGTGCTGTCTTCAACAAAGCCTTTGGAATCGCTTTGGGCGGACGCCATTGCGAACTGCGTAGTGCCTGCTGAAACAGCCAGGGCGATCATGCTCCACTTCATCACGCGCATCGTGATTTGCTCCTTTGGTTTTAGGAAGAGTACTGCCGTCCCACCTGTATTTTTGTCTGGGCGGCTCTTTCTTTTTGTGTCGGCGCAAAGTTATATCACGCTGACATTGTTGGCGATACTTGCCCCACTTTCCTTTCAGCTTCTTTACGAGCTGGTCGTAAATTGCTAGATCCATGTCGCAATTTCACAGCCTCACTGTAACGAGACTGACAACTTCAATGCTGTTTCCAAACCATTAAAAGAGCGTAGAAAACGTACTTTAAAGTTTGAAATCTTCCCTGGTGCACATTGAACCGCTGTTGTTTTTCATCGCGAAACACCTGGGTCCCTTTAGGTGCCGTTGCCGACGATAGAGGGATGAATGCAACAAGCGCGCCCAAACCGTAAACCGAATGTCATTTTTTCGTGAAAAACGTTGCAGCTTCGTGAAAACCGCATAAGCACGGGGTTTTTAAGCCGATTGGTTTGAGCGTGATGCCCATGCTCCTTAGCTGTCCGCGGGTGCATAAATCCTCAACCTTGCAAAAACGTTACCCGTTCACCCCATTCAGTGGGTAGACGGAGGCTCGCTTTGAGGCATGAGTGGGTCATTTTGGTGCAATAACCCTCATGGCTCGGTTTGCCGTGATAGCTCAATGCCTGTATTTGTTGAGGCCTCTGTACCGAGGGTCTCGTCGCAATGGTTCGACCAGCATCTGGCCAATCGCTGAAGTATTGGTCATTGAGCGTAGTCGAAATAATCGACTGTCTCGAAATGGTGCGCTTTTTTTTGCCATGCGTTGCCAATGCGCATAGGGCGCCGCGTGAAGCGGTACCGATTCGCAGGTATGCTATCGGCCTTGAACCTGTCCTGCCGAACGGAGTGCCTGCGGTGTTCGCTTTAGATCAACGCCTTCAACAAGACACGCTGGTGATGGGGGATTTCCCCCTCTGTCGCCTGCTGCTGTCTAATGACTCGAACTACCCTTGGTTCATCCTGGTGCCGCGTATCAACGGTATCAGCGAAGTGTTTCAGCTGGATGTCACCGACCAGCAGCGGTTATGGCAAGAAACCACCGCCTTGGCGCAATTGCTGAATGAAGGCCTTGCGGCTGACAAGATGAATATCGGCGCACTGGGCAACGTCGTCAGTCAGTTGCACGTGCACGTGATCGTGCGCAAGCGCGACGATGCCGCTTGGCCGGCGCCTGTGTGGGGCAGGCACCCGGCTCAGCCATATACCGATGAGCAAGTGGCAGCCATCCGCACTCGCCTGCGTGAGCTGCTACCCGCCGACTTCATCTTTACCCAGGGCTGAATTATGGATTTGCAAGACCGTGTTACCGACCTGGAAAGCCGGCTGGCCTTCCAGGATGACACCATCGAGACCCTGAACGACATTCTCGTCACGCAGCAACGTGCGGTAGAGCGCCTGCAGTTGCAGATGACCGCGCTGCTCAAGCGCCAGGAAGAGATGGGCGGCCAATTCGAGACCTCCGAAGAAGAAGCGCCGCCGCCGCACTATTGATAGCCGCGCATAAAAAAACCGCGATCCAGCAATGCTGGCTCGCGGTTTTTTTTTGCTGCGAAGGCGGGTATCAGCGACGCGGCAGTGCAGCGATCACGTCTTCGGCTTGCAGGCCTTTGTCGCGATTCATGACGGAGAACTCCACGCGCTGGCCTTCCACCAGGACGCGATGGCCTTCGCCGCGAATGGCCCGGAAGTGGACGAAGATATCGTCGCCCGAATCACGGGAAATAAAGCCGAAGCCTTTGGACGTGTTGAACCACTTGACGGTACCGGTATCCCGATTGGTCATGTCGTAGGTTTGCGACGAGGCCGCAGGAGACGAACGGTAGAAGCTGATGGCCAGGTGAAGAACGATGGCGACCACAGCAATCACTAGGCTGAGCAGGATGGCCGGGTGGCCGCCGACTTCAGGCATGGGGGCCAGGAGGGTGAGGGTTTGTACGACAACGGTCAGCACCAGCAGCGCGCTGACCAGGTTTTGCAGTTGATGACGTGTGCCTTTGTTCCAGTAAGGGATCACAGGTGCCAGCGTCAGGTTAAGAAGGCCGAACAAGGCCAGGTACAGAGCGTCGTGTTGTTCCAGGTAGGGAGGACTTCCCTGTTGCAAGCTCGGTATAAAGGACAGCAGCAAAGCTGCAACGCCCGTTAGCAGGTGGACGATTTTCAACATTTTGATTAACTCACGTTAAGACGGATCACGAGGAAGAGCTGACTGGCACGGTTCGCTTCTGAACAATGGGAGGCGTTGGGCACGTGCGCGGGTATCAGCCTATGTCGGTGCCGCAGAAAGTAACGGCGACGACACGCCGCCTATTTAACAGCAAAGGCTGTGCCTACTCAAATCAAGCATTTCGGGGTGTTGCAAGGAGGGCGGCATTTCTGCGTCAAACGCTTGTCCTAGACACGTGCAGGCTTTTTAAACGGCAGGTAGAGATATTTTCCACATGGCTCGAAGGCTGCGGCTGCGCTGTCTGACACGTTACACCGGGGCGAATTGCCGCGGCGGGCTGCGCATCACCCGCACTCTTGCTAGAGTGGTCCTGCACCTGATCAATGAATGCTGGTCAACTGAAGGGGATAAACATGGCAATCGATATCGGTATCAGTGAAGAAGATCGTAAATCCATCGTCGATGGGCTTTCGCGACTGCTTTCCGATACCTACGTACTGTATCTGAAGACCCACAACTTCCATTGGAACGTCACGGGCCCCATGTTCCGTACGTTGCACCTGATGTTTGAAGAGCAGTACAACGAGTTGGCCCTGGCAGTGGACTCCATTGCCGAGCGTATCCGTGCCCTGGGTTTCCCGGCGCCGGGTGCCTACTCGATCTATGCCCGTCTTTCTTCTATCAAGGAAGAAGAGGGCGTACCCAGTGCCGAAGAGATGATCAAGCAACTGGTGGCCGGTCAGGAAGCCGTCACGCGCACAGCGCGCGGCATCTTCCCATTGCTCGACAAGGTCAGCGATGAGCCCACGGCCGACCTGTTGACCCAGCGTATGCAGGTTCACGAGAAAACCGCGTGGATGCTGCGTTCGCTGCTCGAAAATCAGTAAACGCCGACCCTGAGTGGCGCCGTCCTGGCGCCGCTTGCTTGTTTCCGCGCATTTCCTGGCGTTGTCCTACGCCGATCAACTCCCGCGTCTTCTGGCTGCCCGTCGCTCGCTGCTGTTTTATAGGGCCATTGCCCAAGGGGATAGCCCGTGGGCTGCTGTTTGGCAATGGAGTGTCAGGTGTATGTCACGTGGAGTCGGTAATGGAGTGATGGAAACCGGTGGTTTTCATAAGATACAGGTCGACCCTTTTGCAAAAGGGTTCGATATGGGGCTGGCCAAGCCATTGTCCCGGTCGGTGAGGCTCAACGGGTTTTCCACTTGCCTGCGGCTGGAGCAGATCTATTGGAATATCCTCACGGAAATAGCCAGGATCAACGCCTGTTCAGTCAGTGCGTTGCTGTCTTACGTCGATCGGGAAGTGCACTTGCGTTATGGCGGTGTGAAGAACTTCAGTGGGTTGGTCAGGGTGGTGTGCGTGGTTCACGTCTTGAAAGGGCGTATTGAACCTTCATACTCACCGGGGTAGTCATCGGGCACCGGGGCCGGCCCTTGTAGTGAGCGGGCTTGCCCCGCGCTGGGTGGCGAAGCCACCCCAATAAGGACACCGCGAGTTCCAGGATACGCCTAGGCCGCCTGGTTTGGGGCGGCTACGCCACCCAGCGCGGGGCAAGCCCGCTCACTACGGGTTGTCCGCTGAAGTGAGTTTGGCCCAGGGCAGAAAGCCGGCTGCGCTGCCTCGATTTACCAGATATAATCCCGCGCTTTGCTACGCATGCTGCGAACCCGCAGGGCAGGCGTGGCGCAGTAACGATCTGATCGCCGAGACATCTCCATGCCCATGTACGACTATCAATGCGCTTCCTGTGGTCATCAGTTGGAAGCCATTCAGAAGATCAGCGCCGCGCCGTTGGTCGATTGCCCGGCCTGTCAGGCTCCGGAGCTCAAGAAGATGTTGTCCATGCCGGGCTTCCGCTTGAGCGGCAGCGGCTGGTACGAGACCGACTTCAAGACCGGCTCGAAGAAGAACCTGGCCGGCGGCGACAAAGCAGACTGAGTTGAACTCTACGCGCAGGCTCCTGCATTATCCGTCCCCTGCTTTAATGTACGGTGACGAGGCGGGCCTCCACCGAATTTCGAATTACGAGAAGTGAAACCACTACCATGATGCGCAGCCACTATTGCGGCCAACTGAACGAGACCCTGGAAGGTCAGGAAATCACCCTTTGCGGATGGGTTCACCGTCGCCGCGACCACGGCGGGGTCATCTTCCTCGATATCCGTGATCGTGATGGTCTGGCCCAAGTGGTGTTCGACCCGGACCGCGCCGAGAGCTTCGCCGCCGCCGACCGCGTGCGCAGCGAATACGTTGTGAAGATCACCGGCAAGGTTCGCCTGCGTCCGGCTGGCGCTGTGAACAAGAACATGGCGTCCGGCGGCATCGAAGTGCTGGGCTACGAGCTGGAAGTGCTGAACGAGTCGGAAACCCCGCCGTTCCCACTCAACGAATACTCCGACGTGGGCGAAGAAACCCGCCTGCGCTACCGCTTCCTGGACCTGCGCCGTCCGGAAATGGCCGAGAAGCTGCGCCTGCGTTCGCGCATGACCACCAGCATCCGCCGCTTCCTCGACGAAAACGGCTTCCTCGACGTCGAAACGCCGATCCTGACCCGGGCCACCCCTGAAGGTGCGCGTGACTACCTGGTGCCGAGCCGTACCCACGCCGGCAGCTTCTTCGCCTTGCCGCAATCGCCACAGCTGTTCAAGCAACTGCTGATGGTGGCCGGCTTCGACCGCTACTACCAGATCGCCAAGTGCTTCCGTGACGAAGACCTGCGCGCCGACCGCCAGCCGGAATTCACCCAGATCGACATCGAGACCAGTTTCCTCGATGAAAAAGAGATCATGAGCATCACCGAACAAATGATCCGCAACCTGTTCAAGGAAGTGCTGGATCTGGAGTTCGGCGAATTCCCGCACATGACCTTCGAAGAGGCCATGCGCCGCTACGGTTCCGACAAGCCAGACCTGCGTAACCCGCTGGAACTGGTAGACGTGGCCGACCAGCTCAAGGAAGTCGACTTCAAGGTGTTCAGCGGCCCGGCCAACGACCCTAAATGCCGCATCGCCGCCCTGCGCGTGCCTGGCGGCGCGAGCATGCCGCGCAAGCAGATCGACGACTACACCAAGTTCGTCGGCATCTACGGTGCCAAGGGCCTGGCGTACATCAAGGTCAACGAGCGCGCCAATGGCGTTGAGGGTCTGCAATCGCCGATCGTCAAGAACATCCCGCTGGACAACCTGAACGCGATCCTTGATCGCGTCGGTGCGGTCGATGGCGACATCGTGTTCTTCGGCGCCGACAAATCCAAGATCGTCAGCGAAGCCTTGGGCGCACTGCGCATCAAGCTGGGCCACGACCTCGACCTGCTGACCTGCAAGTGGGCACCGATGTGGGTTGTCGACTTCCCGATGTTCGAAGAGAACGACGACGGCAGCTTCAGCGCCTTGCACCACCCGTTCACCGCGCCGAAGTGCTCCCCGGCTGAGCTGGAAGCCAACCCGGCTGGCGCTCTGTCCCGCGCCTACGACATGGTGCTCAACGGCACCGAGCTGGGTGGCGGTTCGATCCGTATCCACCGCAAAGAGATGCAGCAAGCGGTCTTCCGCCTGCTGGGTATCAACGAAGCAGAACAGGAAGAGAAGTTTGGCTTCCTGCTCGACGCCCTGAAATACGGCGCACCGCCGCACGGTGGCCTGGCTTTCGGCCTGGACCGCCTGGTGATGCTGATGACTGGCGCCCAGTCGATCCGTGAAGTGATCGCCTTCCCGAAAACCCAGAGTGCTGCGGACGTCATGACCCAGGCTCCAGGTGTGGTGGATGCCAAGGCATTGCGCGAACTGCACATTCGTCTGCGCGAGACGCCGAAGGCTGAGTAAGGCCGCTGCGTGAACGCGCACTGAGGTTTACGCAGTCTAAAAAGGCGCATCTTCGGATGCGCCTTTGCGTTACAAGGGATGTGCTTTAAAGAGGGAAGTCCTGCCAGGGGTGGGATTGTTAAGGTTTCTACAGAATTTCGGAGTTGTGTTATGGCTGGCCATTCCAAGTGGGCGAACATCAAGCACCGCAAAGAGCGTCAGGATGCCAAGAAAGGCAAGATATTCACCAAGTGGATCCGCGAGCTGACCGTCGCTGCCCGCCAAGGCGGCGGTGACCCAGGCTCCAACCCGCGCCTGCGCCTGGCGCTGGACAAGGCCCTCGGCGCGAACATGAGCCGTGACATCATCGACCGCGCCGTGGCCCGTGGCGCCGGTGCCGCCGATACCGACGACATGGTCGAGCTGAGCTACGAAGGCTACGGCCCGGGCGGCGTGGCGGTGATGGTCGAGTGCATGACCGACAACCGCAACCGCACCGCAGCAGCTGTGCGCCATGCGTTCAGCAAGTGCGGCGGCAACCTCGGCACTGACGGTTCGGTGGCCTACCTGTTCGAGCGCAAGGGGCAGATTTCCTTTGCTCCGGGTGTGGATGAAGATGCACTGATCGAAGCCGCGATGGAGGCGGATGCCGACGACGTAGTGACCAACGACGATGGCTCCATCGACGTGTTCACCTCGTTTGCCGGGTTCTATGCCGTGCGCAATGCGCTGGAAGCCGCTGGTTTCAAAGGCACTGACGCGGAAATCGTGATGCTGCCGACCACCAGCGCCGAGCTGGACCTGGACGGTGCGCAAAAAGTGCTGAAGATGCTGGACATGCTCGAAGACCTGGATGATGTTCAGAACGTGTATTCGAATGCCGATATTCCAGAGTCCGTAGCCGAACAACTCGCTTAAGCACGATAGGGATCCAATGTGGGAGCTGGCTTGCCTGCGATGGCATCACCACGGTGTAACTCACACACCGAGGTGTCTGCATCGCAGGCAAGCCAGCTCCCACAGGGTTCTATGCTGTTACACAAATGTGTGCAAACCCAACCTGCAGGCGTTATGACTTTAATCCTAGGTATCGACCCCGGTTCGCGCATCACCGGTTTTGGCGTGGTGCAGCACACCCCGCGTGGCTGCATCTATGTCGCTTCGGGTTGCATCCGTACCGGCGCGGGCGAGTTGGCCGAGCGCTTGCAGATTGTCTATCGCGGCGTGCGTGAAGTGATCCAGACGTACGGGCCGGTGACCATGGGCATCGAGAAGGTGTTCATGGCAAAGAACGCCGACTCAGCCCTTAAACTTGGCCAGGCCCGTGGCGCGGCCATCGTGGCCGGCGCGGAGGAGGGCATGGAGATTGCGGAGTACACCGCGACCCAGGTCAAGCAGGCCGTGGTCGGCACTGGTGCGGCCAACAAAGAACAGGTGCAGATGATGGTCATGCACATGCTCAAACTCACCGCCAAGCCGCAGATTGATGCCTCCGACGCCCTGGCCATCGCCATTTGCCATGCGCACACCCGATCCAGTCTGCTACCGCACGGCCTCGGTACGGCACGCAGTCGTGGCGGGCGCCTGCGTCTCTGATAGCATCAGCGCAATCGTTATTTCCGGTCAGGCCTTGATCTGACCCCAAGCTTTAAGGATCGAACCGTGATTGGACGCTTGCGCGGCACCCTGGCTGAGAAACAGCCGCCGCACCTGATTCTGGATGTAAATGGGTTGGGGTATGAGCTGGAAGTGCCCATGACCACCTTGTATCGCCTGCCGTCGGTCGGTGAGCCGATAACGCTGCACACTCATTTGGTGGTGCGCGAAGACGCACAACTGCTTTATGGTTTCATTGGCAAGCGCGACCGTGACTTCTTCCGCGAGCTGATCCGCCTTAATGGTGTGGGGCCGAAACTGGCCCTGGCCTTGATGTCGAGCCTGGAAGTGGATGAACTGGTGCGAGCCGTTTCGGCCCAGGATACCTCTGCGTTGACCAAGGTGCCTGGCGTCGGCAAGAAGACCGCCGAGCGCCTGCTGGTGGAGCTCAAGGACCGCTTCAAGGCCTGGGAAGTCGTGCCGAGCATGTTTGCCCTGGTGCCGAACCAGCCGGATATGCCGGCAGGTCAGGTCGCCAGCGCCGAAAGTGATGCGGTCAGCGCGCTGATCTCCCTGGGCTACAAGCCGCAGGAAGCCAGCAAGGCTGTATCGGCCATCAAGGATAAGAACCTGAGCAGTGAAGACATGATCCGCCGTGCCCTGAAGGGAATGATTTAAGTGATTGAAGCTGATCGTCTGATCGCGGCCACCGGCCCGCGCGACCGTGAAGAAATCCAGGACCGCGCCATCCGTCCACTGAGCCTGGCGGACTATATCGGCCAGCCTACCGTGCGCGAGCAGATGGAGCTGTTTATCCAGGCCGCGCGCGGGCGCAGTGAATCCCTGGATCACACGTTGATCTTTGGCCCACCGGGTCTGGGCAAGACCACTCTGGCCAACATCATTGCCCAGGAAATGGGTGTGTCGATCAAGTCGACCTCCGGCCCTGTGCTGGAGCGCCCGGGCGACCTGGCAGCGTTGCTGACCAACCTTGAACCGCACGATGTGCTGTTTATCGACGAGATCCACCGACTCTCGCCGATTGTCGAGGAAGTGCTGTATCCCGCGATGGAAGACTTCCAGCTCGATATCATGATCGGCGAAGGCCCTGCGGCGCGCTCGATCAAGCTCGACCTGCCACCTTTCACGCTGGTCGGCGCCACCACCCGCGCCGGCATGTTGACCAACCCGTTGCGAGACCGTTTCGGCATTGTTCAACGTCTAGAGTTCTATAGCACAGCGGATTTGGCGACCATCGTCAGCCGTTCGGCAGGCATTCTTGGCTTGCCGCTGGACCCGGAAGGCGCGTTTGAAATTGCCCGTCGGGCCCGTGGCACGCCACGGATTGCCAACCGGTTGCTGCGTCGCGTGAGGGATTTTGCCGAAGTGCGCGCCAAGGGCCATATCACCAAGCCCGTGGCCGACCTGGCCTTGAATCTGCTGGATGTGGATGAGCACGGCTTTGATCACCAGGATCGACGTCTGCTCTTGACCATGATCGAGAAGTTCGACGGGGGGCCGGTGGGCGTCGACAGCCTGGCGGCGGCGATCAGTGAGGAGCGCCATACCATTGAAGATGTGCTGGAGCCGTACCTGATCCAACAGGGCTATATCATGCGTACACCAAGGGGCCGGGTCGTTACACGCCATGCCTACCTGCACTTTGGGTTAAACATTCCGTCACGATTGGGTGAGATGCCCGTGGTAGACGAATTCCTCGATGCAGTGGACGATTAAAAGCTTCACGCAAGTCGATTTATTCGATGTTTGTGCTGTCCTAGTGGCTGGCGTCGTCTTTCAGTCACTGGATATGGTTCAGAGAATGAAAAAACAGTTGCCTGGCCGGATTGGCAACCTGAGGAGTAAGCACTAGAGTATGCGCGCGCAAAACGGGGATCAGTCGTTCGCACATCGCTGTCGCGTATATTACGAGGACACCGATGCGGGCGGCATCGTGTATTACGTCAATTACCTCAAGTTCATGGAGCGGGCTCGAACCGAGCGGCTACGGGAGCTGGGCTTTGCCCAATCCGAGCTGGCAGGGGAGGACCTGTTATTCGTCGTGCATTCCAGCGAGGCGCGTTATCACGCGCCGGCGCGGCTGGACGATGAATTGCTGGTAAGCGCTGAAGTAATCGAATTGAACCGTGTCAGCCTGCGTTTCAAGCAGCAGGTCAGGCGGGCAACGGATGCAACGCTGCTCTGTGAGGGGCAGTTCCTGGTGGCCTGTGTGCGCACCAATAGTTTGAAACCCCGGGCCATTCCCGAAGCTCTACGTGCGGCCTTTGCCGGCGTAAGCGGCGCGGGTAAACAATCAACGCAGGAGATTTAGCGTGGAACCTACCGTCGTCGACCATTCCTCCATGTGGAGCCTGGTCAGTAATGCCAGTGTTGTGGTTCAACTGGTGATGCTGACCCTGGTAGCCGCATCGGTTACCTCTTGGGTCATGATTTTTCAGCGCAGCAACCTGCTGCGTGCCGGTCGACGTGCCCTGGAGAGCTTTGAAGAGCGCTTCTGGTCGGGTATCGACCTGTCCAAGCTGTACCGCCAGGCCGGCAGCAACCCGGACCCGGATTCGGGCGTCGAACAGATCTTCCGCGCGGGCTTCAAGGAATTCTCCCGTCTGCGCCAGCAGCCAGGCGTTGACCCGGAAGCGGTCATGGAAGGTGTGGCCCGTGCCATGCGCGTCGCCATTTCCCGTGAAGAAGAGAAGCTTGAGCAAAGCTTGCCGTTCCTCGCCACCGTCGGTTCCGTGAGCCCGTACATCGGTCTGTTCGGTACCGTGTGGGGGATCATGAACTCCTTCCGCGGCCTGGCCCAGGCCCAGCAAGCGACCCTGGCCACCGTGGCCCCGGGTATCGCTGAAGCCCTGATCGCTACCGCTATCGGCCTGTTCGCTGCGATCCCGGCAGTAATCGCCTACAACCGTTTCGCCGCTACCAGCGAGACGTTGATTGGCCGTTACTACACCTTCGCCGATGAGTTCCAGGCGATCCTGCACCGTAAAGTGCACACCAGCGAAGAATAAGCAGGTAATTCCCAATGGCTTTAATCGCTCGAGCTCGCAAAAAGCGCAAGCCGGTCGCCGAGATGAACGTAGTGCCTTACATCGACGTGATGCTGGTGCTGCTGGTTATCTTCATGGTGACCGCGCCGATGCTCAACCAGGGCGTGAAGGTTGATCTGCCCAAGGTTTCCAGTGAAGCCTTGCCGCAAGACAACAACACTCAGGTCCTGACCATTTCGATCAAGGCTGACAAGACCTACTACTGGAACCTTGGCAGCGAAGTCGACACCCAGAAGCAGCAGGACAAGGCCCTGACCTTGCCGGCGATGACTGATGCCGTGACCAAGATCATTCGCTCCGGCAACGAAGGCGGCAAGCACACCCAGGTGTTCATTCGCGGCGACAAGTCGGTCGACTACGGTTCCGTCATGGGCGCCATGGGCGGGCTGCAGAAGGCCGGCGTCGGTAACGTTGGCTTGATTACCGAGGCGCCCTGATGCAGCAACAGCGAGAGCCGTCCGCCTCGGAAAGCTTCTTCTGGCCTAGCGTCTGGGCAATTGCCCTGCACGTCCTGGTGTTTGGCATGCTGTTCGTCAGCTTTGCCATGACCCCGGACCTGCCGCCAGCCAAGCCGATCGTGCAGGCGACCCTGTATCAGCTGAAATCGAAAAGTCAGGCCACCACCCAGACCAATCAGAAGATTGCGGGTGAGGCCCAGAAGTCGGCTGCGCGCCAGACTGAAGTCGAACAGATGGAACAGAAGAAGGTCGAGCAGGAAGCGGTGAAGGCTGCTGCGGAACAAAAGAAAGAAGAGGCGGCTCAAAAGGCCGAGGAATCGAAAAAGGCTGACGAAGCCAAGAAAGCTGACGAGGCGAAAAAGGCTGATGAAGCCAAGAAGTCCGAGAAAGCTGCCGAAGCTAAAAAGGCTGAAGAGAAACAATTGGCTGATATAGCCAAGAAGAAATCTGAAGAAGAAGCCAAGAAAGCTGCTGAAGAAGAGGCCAAGAAAAAGGCCGCTGAAGACGCCAAGAAGAAAATAGTCGAAGACGCGAAGAAAAAAGCCGCCGAAGACGCCAAGAAAAAAGCTGAAGCAGACGAGGCGAAGAAGAAAATCGCCGACGACGCGAAGAAGAAAGCTGCCGCCGACGCCACCAAGAAAAAGGCCCAGGAAGCAGCGCGTAAATCCGCCGAAGAGAAAAAGGCCCAGGCCTTGGCAGATTTGCTTTCCGACACGCCTCAGCGTCAGCAAGCCTTGGCCGATGAGCAGGGTGATGATGTCGCGGGCAGTTTCGACGACCTGATTCGGGCGCGGGCAGCAGAAGGCTGGACACGTCCACCTTCGGCGCGTAAAGGCATGACAGTAGTGCTGCAGATCGGCATGTTGCCGGACGGTACGGTGACTTCGGTCAGCGTGGCCAAGTCCAGTGGTGACGGTTCGTTCGACAGTTCGGCGGTTGCCGCGGTCAAGAATATTGGCCGGTTGACCGAGATGCAGGGAATGAAACCAAGCGACTTCGCTCCCTATCGATCATTCAAGATGACATTCACACCTGAGGATCTAGCCTTGTGAGAAACCTTCTTCGAGGAATGCTTGTCGTTATTTGCTGTATGGCAGGGATAGCGGCGGCGGATGAAAAGAACATCCTAGTCACCAGCGGTAGCGATCGGGCCACCCCGATCGCGGTAGTACCGTTCGGCTGGCAGGGCGGCAGCGTGCTGCCGGACGACATGGCCCAGATCGTCAGTGACGACCTGCGCAACTCCGGCTACTACGCACCGATTCCAAAGGGCAACATGATCAGCCAGCCGAACCAGGCCAGCGAAGTTGTGTTCCGTGACTGGAAGGCTGTTGGCGCCCAGTACCTGATGGTCGGCAACATCACGCCGGCCGGCGGTCGCCTGCAAATCACCTACACCTTGTTCAACGTGGCGACCGAGCAGCAGGTCTTGACCGGCAGCGTTTCGGGCACCGCCGAACAACTGCGGGACATGGCCCACTACATCTCGGACCAGTCGTTTGAAAAACTCACCGGCATCAAGGGTGCGTTCTCGACGCGTCTGCTTTATGTAACGGCCGAACGTTTTTCCGTGGATAACACTCGCTACACGCTGCAGCGCTCGGACTACGACGGTGCACGCGCAGTGACCCTGCTGCAATCGCGTGAGCCAATCCTGTCGCCGCGCTTTGCGCCGGACGGCAAGCGTATTGCCTATGTGTCGTTTGAACAGCGTCGTCCACGGATTTTCGTGCAGCACATTGATACTGGCCGTCGTGAGCAGATCACTAACTTTGAAGGCCTCAACGGTGCACCAGCGTGGTCGCCGGATGGTTCGCGCCTGGCGTTCGTGCTGTCCAAAGATGGCAACCCGGATATCTACGTGATGAACATGGCTTCGCGCCAGATCAGCCGCGTGACCAATGGCCCTGGCATCAATACCGAGCCGTTCTGGGGTAAGGATGGTTCGACCATTTACTTCACTTCTGACCGTGGCGGCAAGCCACAGGTCTACAAGGCAAACGTGAATGGCGGCGGTGCGGAACGTGTGACCTTTATTGGTAACTACAACGCCAACCCTAAGCTTTCGGCCGATGAAAAGACGTTGGTGATGATTCACCGTCAGGATGGTTTCACTAATTTCCGGGTTGCGGCCCAGGATTTGCAGCGCGGAACCGTAAAAATCCTCACAGATACCAACCTTGATGAGTCAGCCACTGTTGCGCCCAACGGCACCATGGTAATCTACGCCACCCGCCAGCAGGGCCGGGGAGTCTTGATGCTCGTGTCCATTAATGGACGCGTAAGGCTCCCGCTTCCTACCGCACAAGGCGAAGTCAGAGAACCATCCTGGTCCCCTTACCTGAACTGACGCGGCGCTACAAAAAGAAGTACTTAACACACTGGGGTTCATTAGGAGTTTCACGATGGAAATGCTGAAGTTTGGTAAGTTTGCTGCTCTGGCTCTGGCTCTGTCCGTAGCCGTTGGTTGCTCGTCTAAAGGCGGCGACAATGCCGGTGAAGGCGCAGCTGTTGATCCAAACGCTGGTTACGGCGCTAACACTGGTGCAGTTGACGGCTCCCTGAGCGAAGAAGCTGCTCTGCGCGCGATCACCACTTTCTACTTCGAATACGACAGTTCGGACCTGAAACCAGAAGCCATGCGCGCTCTGGACGTTCACGCGAAGGACCTGAAAGCTAACGGCGCTCGCGTTGTTCTGGAAGGTAACACTGACGCCCGTGGTACTCGTGAGTACAACATGGCACTGGGCGAGCGTCGTGCGAAAGCCGTTCAGCGCTACCTGGTACTGCAAGGTGTTGCTCCAGGCCAACTGGAACTGGTTTCCTACGGTAAAGAGCGTCCAGTTGCCACCGGTAACGATGAGCAGTCCTGGGCTCAAAACCGTCGCGTCGAACTGCGTAAGTAATTCGTCATGCGAACGTGCCGTCGTGCTCTAACTGTATTGGCTCTCAGCCTAGCACCGCTTGCGGTGTGGGCTGCGGTTCCTGTGGAAGATAGCAACTCAGGCTATAACAATAGCGGGAGCAGCTATCCACCAGCGGGTTATGGTACGAACGGCGCCTATGCGGGGGGAGCGGCTACGTCCGCTCCCTCGGCACAGGGCGAACTGTTCAACCAGCTGCAACGCATGCAGGATCAATTGGCGCAGCAACAAGGCACCATTGAAGTACTGCAGAATCAAGTGAACCAGCTGAAGCAAGAAGGCCTGGAGCGTTACCAGGATCTTGATCGACGTATTGGAGCCGGTGTTGCACCTGCCGCCACTCCTGATAATTCTTCTGCCGGTGGCGCGCCTAGCGCTGCTGCCGGTGGTGCCGCAGCGGGGGCTGCAAGCCAAGCCCCTGCCAGCAGCGAACCGGGTGATCCGGCGAAGGAAAAGCTGTATTACGATGCAGCCTTCGACCTGATCAAAGCCAAGGATTTCGATAAGGCCAGCCAGGCTTTTACCGCTTTCCTGCGCAAATACCCAAACAGCCAGTACGCGGGCAACGCCCAATACTGGTTGGGCGAAGTTAACCTGGCCAAAGGTGATCTGCAGGGGGCGGGCCAGGCATTTGCCAAGGTCAGCCAGCTGTACCCCAAGCACGCCAAGGTGCCGGATTCGCTGTACAAACTCGCTGACGTAGAACGCCGCCTGGGTCATACCGACAAGGTCAAAGGTATTCTGCAGCAGGTCGTGGCCCAATATCCGGGTACTTCCGCTGCCCAGTTGGCCCAGCGGGACCTGCAACGCTTGTAAGCGATGCCGCCCGTTTAGAAGAAACCCGCGCCTGGCGCGGGTTTTTTCGTTAGAATCCACGCCCTTTTATGAAACACGCTTCCTGGGGTCTACGCGTTGGCGAGGTCTCTTGAAGTGCCTGACGGAGGCGGACAGCCTGTTTAGCTGTTACGCCCGTGGCGACTATGCAAGACACATTACGAATTACCGAAGTTTTTTACTCGTTGCAGGGTGAAACGCGAACGGCCGGCCTGCCCACAGTATTCGTGCGGCTGACCGGTTGCCCTTTGCGTTGCCAATACTGTGACAGCGCCTACGCCTTCAGTGGCGGCACGGTGCGCACCCTTGATGACATCCTGGAGCAGGTTGCCGGCTACAAGCCGCGTTACGTCTGCGTGACCGGCGGTGAACCGCTGGCCCAGCCCAATGCCATCCCTTTGCTCAAGCAGCTGTGTGATGCCGGTTATGAAGTGTCGCTGGAGACCAGTGGCGCTTTAGACATCTCTGCGGTTGACCCCCGTGTAAGCCGTGTGGTCGACCTCAAGACCCCAGGCTCCAAGGAAGCGCATCGCAACCGCTACGAGAACATCGACCTGCTGACGGCGAACGACCAGGTCAAGTTCGTTATCTGTTCCCGCGACGATTACGACTGGGCAAACTCCAAGCTGATTCAATATGGCCTGGACCGTCGAGCGGGCGAGGTGCTGTTCTCGCCAAGCCACCATGACCTGAACGCACGTGACCTTGCCGATTGGGTCGTGGCGGACAATCTACCGGTGCGCCTGCAATTGCAGTTGCATAAATACCTTTGGAACGACGAGCCAGGACGCTGATATGACAGAACAACCAATGGATCAAAAACGCGCGGTAATTCTGCTTTCCGGTGGCCTTGATTCCGCCACCGTAGTTGCCATGGCACAAGCGCAAGGCTACAGCTGCTACACCATGAGCTTCGACTACGGCCAGCGCCACCGTGCCGAGCTGAACGCCGCCGCCCGCGTTGCTCGTGAGATGGGCGTGGTCGAGCACAAGGTGATCGGCCTCAATCTCAACGGCATTGGCGGCTCTGCACTGACCGACAGCAGCATCGATGTGCCGGAAGCACCCAGCGAAGGCATCCCGGTGACTTATGTGCCTGCACGTAACACCGTGTTCCTGTCCCTGGCCCTCGGTTGGGCAGAAGTGCTCAACGCCCGTGATATTTTTATCGGCGTCAATGCGGTGGATTACTCCGGCTACCCGGACTGCCGCCCAGAGTTCATCGAGTCGTTCGAACGCATGGCCAACCTGGCGACAAAGGCCGGTGTAGAAGGGCTGGGCTTTCGCATCCTCGCGCCGCTGCAAAACCTGAGCAAGGCCGATATCGTCAAGGCTGGCGTAGGACTTGGCGTTGATTATTCGCTGACTGTTTCCTGCTACCAGGCAGACAATGACGGCCGTGCTTGTGGGAAATGCGACAGCTGCCGACTGCGTGCAGAAGGCTTCCAAGCGGTCGGAATTGCTGACCCAACGCGTTATTTCTGATTTATTTCAAATAAGGTGTTGAATAATCCTTAGAAATCAGTATTATACGCGCCACCACACAGCGGGTCGTTAGCTCAGTTGGTAGAGCAGTTGGCTTTTAACCAATTGGTCGTAGGTTCGAATCCCACACGACCCACCATTTTTGGCGGTTTAGAAAATCCGGAAGGCCCACGCAAGTGAGGATTTCCGGGTTTTTTTTTGCCTGTTTGAAAATACCCAAAGCCCCAGGCGGACCAGAAGCCTGGGGCTTTTTTGTATCTGTTCGACGGCAAGCGTCAGCGCAGGGGCAAGGCTTTTGCTCCCCATTAGTTGTCAAACGATCCGAATCGCGGGTAGATTGAGTGCTATACAGCTCAGGACAAGGACCGTCATGACCACGCTTTCGCCCATCACCTCCGCCACTGCACTTATTCCCCGTCCGGCCGAGACGCCGACCGTCGCCCTGGCGCAAGGCACGGACGTCAGTGTAAAGCGACCGTCCCTGGTCGTCAGCCTGGGCAATGTTGTCTCCGATACGCTTGCCGACACGTATTCCCGCCGTGGGCAATTACCGGGTCAAGAGACCGTGAGGGCCTGGGAAAGCGAAAGCCAGGATGCGCTCAGCAAAACCCTGAATACCAACTTCAACTCGCTGTCGACAGCTACCCGCTTCAGTGGCCTCGGCACCGGCTTGATTGCGCAGTTCGTCAAGGGCGGCGGGGTGGGGGTTTCCCAGTCTGTTTTGTACGCGAGTGCCGATCGGGCGCAAAACGCCGGTGAACTCAAGATCGATCAAAGCCTGCTGCACACCAAGGCTGACAATCTGCTGAGCCTCAGCATCCAGACCGCCAGCGGCAAGACCGTGACCTTCAGCCTTTCCAGCCAGGCCGATGGCCTGGGTGTGCAGGCCACGGTGGATGGCGGCACCTTGAGCGATGACGAACTCGAAGCGGTCGGAAGATTGGGCAGCGCCTTCCAGGCCGCCGTGGATGGGGTGACGGCGACGCCGCCGAAGCTCGACCTGAGCCAACTGACACAGTTTGATTCCAAGCTGCTGACCTCGGTGGACCTCAACGCCAAGCTAAAGGGCCTGGACGGTCAGGACCTGAGCCTGGCCTTCCACGCCGACAGTCAAAGCCGCACTACACGCATGAGTAGCCCGCTGGGCGAACTTAACGTGGCGGTGGACCTGAAAAACAGCGCGATCCTGGGCGACGCCAAGCAGCAGGCCAATGCGCTGAAAAGCTACCTCACCCAGTTTGATCGCGCGCAGGAACGCGGCAGCGCCAAGCCGGAGTTGATGGCGATGTTCAAGGACGCGTTCCGCGCCATGAACAGCAACTATCCACAGGCCATTTCCCTGCCGGAAGCGCTGACCCGCAACCCGACCGACCAGGGGTTGCTGACCGGCCTTGCTGATTTCAAGGCGTCGATCAAGCAGGCCACTGACTCACCCAACCCGATGCGCCCGTCCGAGGTGGACGGCTTTGCTTATGACGTGTCGCAAAAGACCCGCGTCGG
Source organism: Pseudomonas tritici (assembly GCF_014268275.3). Lineage (NCBI taxonomy): Bacteria > Pseudomonadati > Pseudomonadota > Gammaproteobacteria > Pseudomonadales > Pseudomonadaceae > Pseudomonas > Pseudomonas tritici. The sequence continues at coordinate 5,132,089 of NZ_CP077084.1, read as the reverse complement.
CGGCAGCAGCGTATTGGACCGCAGCGTGAGCCAGGACCAGCAGTCGAGCCTGTCCGCGAGTTTCCATAAAGGCCTCAAGGGTGGAAAGGCACCGGCCCTGGATGGCAGCCCGGAGTCGCAGAACTATCTTTATGTGCAAGTGCAGGACAAGGCCAGCAGTTCGGCCAGTCTCTCCTACAAGGACGGCCTGCTGGTCAACGCATCCGTCGAGCAGAGTGCCAGCCAGAACACTCGTACGCAGAAGTACGTGATGGGCAAGCTGACGGAGGACACCACTGTGCCGAAAGACGCCTCGGTTAAACGCGATTACCTCGTCCTTCTCGAGTACGCGGCCAAGGAAAGCAAGAAGTCCAAAGACGCACTGCAGGCGTCCACATTGAAAGATGCCCTGGCCGACCTGCATGCTTCGGTGATGTTGCAGGAAGATCCATCCGCACTGGTGCGCTGACACCGCTTGCGAGAACGGGAAACCCCGCCCTGGGGTTTCCCGTTTTTTTGCCCGACAGACGCGCCCGCAGATGCCAGATTAGGCTTTTGAATCCATTCGATATTCTGTAGCCTTGCCGAGCTTCACCTTTACCCGTGCTTGATGAACACAATCACTTCGTCCGGCGGCGCCCGAAGGGCTCCAGAGCCGGTGGTACACTCGACTTTCGCGCTACTGCGCCTGCAGGTCTTGCGAACATGACGCAAATTTCTGAACGCCTTCTGGTTCAAGCCCATCTCGACGCCAAGCAGCCCAAGGCCCTTAGCGCTGATGAAGAGGCGAGCCTACGCACTGCCATCGCCGCTGAGCTCAAAGCTCAAGACGCGGTGCTGGTTGCCCACTTCTATTGTGACCCGGTGATCCAGGCCTTGGCCGAGGAAACCGGTGGCTGTGTCTCCGACTCGCTGGAAATGGCCCGCTTCGGCGCCGCGCATCCGGCCAAGACCGTGCTGGTCGCCGGTGTGCGCTTCATGGGCGAGACCGCCAAAATCCTTACGCCCGAAAAACGCATTCTCATGCCGACGCTGGAAGCCACGTGTTCCCTGGACCTGGGTTGCCCGGTGGAGGAGTTTTCGGCGTTCTGTGATCAGCATCCCGAGCGCACCGTGGTGGTGTACGCCAACACGTCGGCGGCGGTCAAAGCCCGGGCGGATTGGGTGGTGACCTCCAGCTGTGCGCTGGAAATTGTCGAAAGCCTGATGGACAACGGCGAGACGATCATCTGGGGCCCGGACAAGCACCTGGGTACTTACATCCAGCGCCAGACCGGTGCCGATATGCTGTTGTGGGACGGTGCCTGCATCGTCCACGAAGAATTCAAGTCCAAGCAGTTGGAAGACATGAAGGCGCTGTACCCGGATGCAGCCATCCTGGTACACCCGGAGTCGCCGACGGCGGTGATCGAACTGGCGGACGCCGTGGGCTCAACAAGCCAACTGATCGCGGCTGCCCAACGCTTGCCGAACAAGACCTTTATCGTCGCCACCGACCGCGGCATCTTCTACAAGATGCAGCAGCTGTGCCCGGACAAGGTTTTTGTCGAAGCGCCTACCGCCGGCAACGGCGCCGCGTGCCGCAGTTGCGCACACTGCCCGTGGATGGCGATGAATACGCTGGAGCGCACGCTGCAGTGCCTGCGTGAGGGCAGCAACGAGATATTCGTCGAGCCGTCGGTGATCCCGCATGCGGTGCGCCCGCTCAAGCGCATGCTGGACTTCACCCAGGCAGCGCGCCTGAAGCTGGCCGGCAACGCCTGACCCCGTTGTGAACACTGTCAAACTGTGGGAGCTGGTTTGCCTGCGATATCGGTCTATCAGTCAATGTTGCAGTGACTGAACCAGCGCTATCGCAGGCAAGCCAGCTCCCACAGTTGATGTGTGTCGTCTGCAATTACTTCTTCTGCTTCGGAACCCGCACCAGCTGGGTATCCGAATAGATGTCATGCCAGCTGCGCTTTTGCTTATCGAACAGCGACCAGATAAACCCCAGCCCCACGCACAGCCACGACGCAATCGACACCACAAAGCGTAACAGCGCCTGCCACAGGCTGATCCGCGAGCCGTCGGCGTTCTGCACGCGCACGCCCCACACCTGCATGCCCAGGGTCTGCCCGGAATGGGTCCAGAACTTGGCGAAGAAACCAAACAGTACAAACAACAGAATCGTCGACAGCAGAGGATCACCATCCAGTGCGCCGGACTCAGTGAGCGTGCGCATCCTGGCTTCGCCTACAAACGCGATCCAGATCAGCTTGTAGATGAACGCAGTAACGATCAGCAGCGCGGTGCACAACAGGAAGTCGTAGAACATCGCTGCCAAGCGACGGCCCAGGCCAACGGCGGGGAAATCGCCTGTGGGGCTCAGCAGGGGTTTCGACATGGCAGGGCTCTCTAATGGAAAAAGCCATTTTACGAGCAATCGCACATAAAAAAGCCCCTGATGTCAGCATCAGGGGCTTTTTGTCGCAGTTGGGATCAGCCTTCTGCTTGTACTTCGTCAGCCTGCATGCCTTTCTGGCCTTGCACAGCAACGAACGTCACTTTCTGGCCTTCTTTCAGGCTCTTGAAGCCGTTGCCCTGAATGGCGCGGAAATGCACGAACAGATCCGGACCGCTTTCTGGCGTGATAAAACCAAACCCTTTCTCGTCGTTAAACCACTTGACGGTACCGCTCTGACGTTCAGCCATTTTCTTATTTCCTTGACGCTAAAATTAATGACAGCCTCTTTCACATGAAAGAGTACTGGGCTGGGTTGCAGGAAAGTAAGAGACGTCGAACGGGTTGTAGCACAACTACTTCAGCTACTGCCCAGGTCCAGGTTCCAAGCGACCCATGCAAACACAGTGCGCAAACTCTACGCCAACTAATAGATAAAAAACAAGCCCTGGCAAATGCCCCGTGTTTGCTGGGCTTTATGACACTTTGGCGAATAATGAGGCGTCGACTTATTCGATAGAGTTGGTCACTTGTTATCGGTTAAAACACTTGATAAAGACTATCGGTGATGCACTGTTTTGTGGCGGTTGCGTTACAGATTAGTGCACGCTGGCGCAACCGCGTTACTTATAGAAACAGTCAATCAACCGCGGTAGTAACGTTGCGGCACAAATGGCATTTTACTTACACGTAGTGGCACTTTTTTCCCACGCACCAGCGCAGACACTTCGGTATCCAGCGCGATGAATGCACTGTCCAGGTAACCCATAGCCAGCGGGCCACCCAGCGTCGGACCGAAACCACCGCTGCACACGCTGCCGATCACTGTGCCGTGTTCGTCAACGATCTCCGCGCCTTCACGCACTGGCGTGCGCTCCTGTGGCAACAGGCCGACACGTTTACGGCTTACGCCGGCTTGCTGCTGGGTGAAGACCTTGTCGGCGCCCGGGAAGCCACCGGCACGTGCGCCGTCGGCGCGGCGGGCCTTGGAGATCGCCCACAACAGGCTGGCTTCGATGGGTGTGGTGTCGGTGTTCATATCGTGGCCATACAGGCACAGGCCGGCTTCCAGGCGCAGTGAGTCGCGGGCGCCCAGGCCGATGGCCTGTACTTCGGTCTCAGCGAGCAGGCTGCGGGCCAGGCTTTCGGCGTTGGCGGCCGGCACGGAGATTTCAAAGCCGTCCTCACCGGTGTAGCCCGAACGACTGACGTAGCAGTCCACACCCAGCAGGCGCAGGGTGGTGAACTGCATGAAGGTCATCTTGGTGACTTCCGGTGCCAGGCGCGCCAGTACTTTCACCGCCGCCGGACCCTGCAGGGCCAGCAATGCACGCGCTTCGAACAGCGGTTCGATGCTGCACTGGTCGCCGATATGCTGGCGCAGGTGCGCCAGATCCTGATCCTTGCAGGCGGCGTTGACCACCAGGAACAGCTCGTCGTTACCCAGGTTGGCCACCATCAGGTCGTCGAGAATACCGCCCTGGTCATTGGTAAACATCGCGTAGCGCTGCATGCCCACCGGCAAGTCGATGATGTCGACCGGTACCAAGGTTTCCAAGGCTTTGGCCGCATTGGCGCCGGTGAGGCGGATCTGGCCCATGTGGGACACGTCGAACAGCCCGGCTTGATCACGGGTGTGCAGGTGTTCCTTCATCACACCCAGAGGGTATTGCACCGGCATGTCGTAGCCGGCGAAGGGCACCATGCGCGCGCCCAGCTCAATGTGCAGGGCGTGCAGTGGGGTTTTCAACAGGGTTTCGGTGGACATATTCAGCTCCTGAAAAACGTGCTGGCGCGCCGTTAGGCGTCAGCACTCGATAATGTTGACCGCCAAACCGCCACGGGCGGTTTCCTTGTATTTGCTTTTCATGTCGGCGCCGGTCTGGCGCATGGTGCGGATGACTTTATCCAGCGAGACGAAATGTTGGCCGTCGCCGCGCAAGGCCATGCGCACCGCATTGATCGCCTTGACCGAACCCATGGCATTGCGCTCGATGCAGGGCACCTGCACCAGCCCGCCAATCGGGTCGCAAGTCAGGCCGAGGTTGTGTTCCATGCCGATTTCGGCCGCGTTTTCCACTTGCGAGACGCTGCCGCCCAACACTTCGCACAGTGCGCCCGCCGCCATGGAACAGGCCACGCCAACTTCACCCTGGCAACCGACTTCGGCGCCGGAAATCGAGGCGTTTTCCTTGTACAGAATGCCGATGGCAGCGGCGGTGAGCAGAAAACGCACCACGCCGTCTTCGTTCGCGCCGGGGATAAAGCGCATGTAGTAATGCAGTACGGCGGGCACGATCCCCGCCGCGCCGTTGGTCGGCGCCGTGACTACGCGCCCGCCGTTGGCGTTTTCTTCGTTGACTGCCAGGGCGTAAAGGTTGACCCAATCCAGCACCGACAACGGGTCGCGCAGCGACGATTCCGGGTGCTTGCACAGCTGGCGATGCAGCGCAGCAGCGCGCCGCTTGACCTTCAAGCCGCCCGGCAAAATCCCCTCATTGCGGCAGCCTGCGTCGACGCAGTCCTGCATCACTTGCCAGATTTTCAGCAGGCCTGCGCGGGTCTCCGCTTCGGGGCGCCAGGCACTTTCATTGGTCAGCATCACCTGGCTGATGGACAACCCATAGGTGGTGCAATGACCGAGCAGGTCTTTGGCGTGTTTGAAGGGGAAGGTCAGCGGCGTGGCGTCTTCGACAATCCGGTCAGCGCCTGCGGCGTCTTCATCCACCACAAACCCGCCACCGACCGAGTAGTACTCGCGGCTGCGGATCTGGATGTTGGCGGCGTCGAAGGCACGAAAGATCATGCCGTTGGGGTGGTAGGCGAGGGGTTTGCGAATCATCGCCAGGTGTTCTTTCTCATTGAACGCAATGCTGTGTTCGCCGAGCAAATTCAGGCAGCCGTCCTTGCGCATCTGCGCCAGGCGCGTCGCCACGGTTTCGGTGTTGACGGTGTCCGGGTGTTCGCCTTCCAGTCCGAGCAGCACGGCCTTGTCGCTGCCGTGGCCTTTGCCGGTGGCGCCCAGCGATCCATAGAGTTCCACCTTGACGGTGGTGGTGGCGCTCAGCAGGTTGTCACGCTTGAGGCCCTCGACGAATCGAGCTGCCGCGCGCATCGGGCCGACGGTGTGGGAACTGGAGGGGCCGATGCCAATCTTGAACAGGTCGAACACGCTTAAAGACATGAGTTGTTCTCCGGTTTCTTATTATTTATCAGGTGTACTCGGCCAAATGTGGGAGCGGGCTTACTCGCGAAAGCGGTCTCTCAGTTGATACACCTGGTGACTGATCCACCGCATTCGCGAGCAAGCCCGCTCCCACATTTACACCGAGTACATCCTCAAGTTACGCGTAGCTCTCGATCGACGGGCATGCACACACGAGGTTGCGATCGCCAAATACGTTATCGACCCGGCCAACCGGCGGCCAGTATTTGCCTTCGATCAACGAAGCCACCGGGTACACAGCCTGTTCACGGCTGTACGGGTGTGTCCACTCGCCCACCAGCTCGGCTGCGGTGTGCGGCGCGTTCTTCAGCGGGTTGTCATCCTTGTCCAGGGTGCCGTTTTCCACCGCGCGGATTTCTTCGCGGATGGCGATCATGGCGTCGCAGAAGCGGTCCAGTTCTTCCTTGGATTCGCTCTCGGTCGGCTCGATCATCAAGGTGCCTGCCACCGGGAACGACATGGTCGGCGCATGGAAGCCAAAGTCGATCAGGCGCTTGGCCACGTCATCTACGCTGATACCGCTGCTGTCTTTGAGTGGGCGCAGGTCGAGGATGCATTCATGCGCCACCAGGCCGTTGCTGCCGGTGTAGAGCACGGGGTAGTGCTCCTCCAGGCGACGGGAAATGTAGTTGGCATTCAGGATCGCCAGTTGCGAAGCGCGCTTGAGGCCCGCGCCGCCCATCATGCTGATGTACATCCAGGTGATCGGCAGAATGCTTGCGCTGCCGAACGGCGCCGCGCAGACCGCGCCTTCCTTGCGTTCCATGGCTGCGTGGCCTGGCAGGAACGGCGTGAGGTGCGACTTGACGCCAATCGGGCCGACGCCCGGGCCGCCACCGCCGTGGGGAATGCAGAAGGTCTTATGCAGGTTCAGGTGGGACACGTCGCCGCCGAACTTGCCCGGGGCGCACAGGCCGACCATGGCGTTCATGTTGGCGCCGTCGATGTACACCTGGCCGCCGTTGTCGTGAATGATGCCGCAGATTTCGCGGATACCTTCTTCGAACACACCATGGGTGGACGGGTAGGTAATCATCAGCGCGGCGAGGTGGTCGCGGTGCTCGATGGCCTTGGCACGCAGGTCTTCGATATCGACGTTGCCACGCGCATCGCAGGCTGTGACGACAACGCGCATGCCAGCCATGTTGGCGGTGGCAGGGTTGGTGCCGTGGGCCGACGATGGGATCAGGCAGATGTCGCGGCGTTCATCGCCACGGCTCTGGTGGTAAGCACGGATGGCCAACAGCCCCGCGTACTCGCCTTGGGAGCCGGCGTTCGGCTGCAGGGAGATCGCGTCGTAACCGGTGGCTGCGCAGAGCATGGCTTCCAAGTCGGAGGTCAGCTCTAGGTAACCGGTGCTTTGCTCGGCCGGGGCGAAGGGGTGCAGGGCACCGAACTCGGCCCAGGTCACCGGGATCATTTCGCTGGCGGCATTGAGCTTCATGGTGCACGAGCCCAGCGGGATCATGGTGCGGTCCAGCGCCAGGTCCTTGTCGGCCAGCTTGCGCAGGTAGCGCATCAGCTCGGTTTCCGAGTGATAACGGTTGAACACCGGGTGGCTGAGGACGGGCGACTGGCGCAGCAGTGCGGCCGGCAGGGCGCTGTCAACGTTGGCAGTGAAGACTGGCAGTGCCTTGCCGTCGGCGAAGAGGCTCCACAGCGTTTCGATATCCGCCTGGGTGGTGGTTTCGTCCACCGACACGCCAAGGCGCTCAGCGTCCACCACACGCAGGTTGATGCGCTGGGCGCGGGCCTTGTCGTGCAGGGCGGCGGTGTTGGCGCCGGTGTTGGCGCCGGTGTTGAGGGTGATGGTGTCGAAGAAGTTGGCTTGCTCGACTTTCAGGCCCAGTGCGGTCAAGCCCTTGGCCAGGATCGCGGTCAACTGGTGCACCCGTCGGGCGATCTGGGTCAGGCCTTTGGGGCCGTGGTACACGGCGTACATGCTGGCGATGTTGGCCAGCAGCACTTGGGCTGTGCAGATGTTGCTGGTGGCCTTCTCGCGGCGGATATGCTGCTCGCGGGTCTGCATCGCCAGGCGCAGGGCCGGCTTGCCGAAACGGTCGACGGAGACACCGACCAGGCGGCCCGGCATGTCACGCTTGAACGCATCCTTGGTGGAGAAGTACGCCGCGTGCGGGCCGCCGAAGCCCAGCGGCACGCCGAAGCGTTGCGCGCTGCCGATGGCCACGTCGGCGCCGAATTCACCCGGTGGGGTCAGTAGGGTCAGGGCCAGCAGATCAGCGGCTACCGCGACCAGTGCGTTGGCGGCGTGGAAGCGCTCGGTGAGCTCGCGGTAGTCGAAGACGTCACCGTTGCTGGCTGGATATTGCAGCAGGGCGCCGAAAAACGGGGTGACGTCGGTCAGTTCGCGCTCATCGCCTACCACCACCTCGATACCCAGCGGCTCGGCACGTGTGCGCAGCACGTCGAGGGTTTGCGGGTGGCTGTGGATCGAGGCGAAGAAGGCATTACTGCCCTTGTTCTTGCTCAGGCGTTTGCAGAAGGTCATGGCTTCGGCGGCAGCGGTGGCTTCGTCGAGCAGGGAGGCGTTGGCGATCGGCAGGCCGGTGAGGTCGCTGATCAGGGTCTGGAAATTCAGCAGCGCTTCCAGGCGGCCTTGGGAAATCTCTGGCTGGTACGGCGTGTAGGCGGTGTACCAGGCCGGGTTTTCCAGCAGGTTGCGCAGGATCGGCGACGGCGTGTGGCAGTTGTAGTAGCCCTGGCCGATGTAGGTTTTGAACAGTTGGTTCTTGCCGGCGATGGCCTTGATCCTGGCCAGGGCCTCGGCTTCGCTCAGGCCGTCTTCCAGGCCGAGCACGCTGGTGCCCTTGATGCTTTCCGGGATCACGCTGGCGCTCAGGGCTTCCAGGGAGTCGAAACCCAGGCTGGCGAGCATGTGCTGCTCGTCTTCCTGGCGCGGGCCGATGTGGCGGGCGATGAATTCGTTGGCGGTGTTCAGTTGAACGGTCATTGCGCGCTCCTCAAGCTTCAGCGTTGGCTTTGATCAGGCGGTCGTACGCGTCCTGATCCAACAGTTTAGCCACCGCCTCGGCGTCGGCCGGTTTAAAGCGGAAAAACCAACCTTCGCCCATTGGGTCTTCGTTGACCAGTTCCGGGCTGCCATCGAGTTTGTCGTTCACTTCGAGCACTTCACCGTCCAACGGCATGTACACGCCGCTGGCGGCTTTTACGGACTCGACGGTGGACGCTTCGGCGCCCTTATCGTAAGCCTGCAACTCCGGCAGTTGCACGAAAACCACATCACCCAGCGCGTTCTGCGCGAAAGCGGTGATACCCACGGTGACGCTGCCGTCGGCTTCGGCGCGCAGCCATTCGTGATCTTCAGTGAAACGCAACTCGCTCATGGAAACTCCTCGGGGCCAGATTCGTCTGGTGGACGGGATTGGAATAATGGGGAGTTACTTAGCAATATCGCGGCCAAGCTTGTTAAAGCCTTGTAAATCAATGGCTTAATAAAAATGGTCATGACGATATGGAATTCGGCTGTAGCGATTTCGCTACACTCCGACGCGCGAAAAAAAGCCTATGCGGATCAAAGCCTTGCATGGCGAGAAAAAAACAAGGTTGTAGCGATATCGTTCCACTGTAGCGCTTTCAGTACAGCCGATGTCGTTCTCAGACCAAATTTTGAAATACGGTCCTGTGGGAGCTGGGTTTGTTCAGTCAGGGTTTGTTGGGAATGCCGTACTTGCGCAGGCGATGGGCAATCGCCGTGTGGGAAGTCTGCAAGCGGCTGGCCAGTTGGCGCGTCGAGGGGTAGCTGCTGTAGAGCTTTTCCAGCAGGCTGCGCTCGAAATCTTCCATGGCCTGTTCCAGGCTGTCGACTTCACCGTCGCCCTGGCGCGCGACTGACGTGCCGGCGATGTCGAGGTCGCCAATGTCCACCAGGCTGCTTTCACAGATGGCGGCGGCGCGGAAGATCACGTTTTGCAACTGGCGCACATTGCCCGGCCAGCGGTTGCCCAACAGCGCCGGGTAAGTGCCGGGCGCCAGGCGGCAGACCGGACGCTGGATCTGCGCACAAGCCTGCTGCATGAAATAGCGCGCCAGCAGCAGGATGTCCTGGCCGCGTTCGCGCAGCGGCGGTACTTCGACGTTGAGCACATTGAGGCGGTAGAACAAGTCTTCGCGAAAGGTGCCCTCGCTGACCATCTTTTCCAGGTCGCGGTGGGTGGCGCTGAGGATGCGCACATTGACCTTCACTTCACGGTCGCCACCGACGCGACGGAAGCTGCCGTCATTGAGAAAACGCAGCAGCTTGGCCTGCAGGTACGGCGACATCTCACCGATCTCATCCAGGAACACCGTGCCCTGGTTGGCCAACTCCATCAGCCCCGGCTTGCCGCCGCGCTGCGCGCCGGTAAAGGCGCCCGGTGCATAACCGAACAGCTCACTTTCGGCGAGGTTTTCCGGCAGCGCCGCGCAGTTCAATGCCAAAAAGGGCGCGCTGTGACGCGCGCTGATGGCGTGGCAGGCACGTGCCACCAGCTCCTTGCCGGTGCCGGTTTCGCCTTGAATCAATAACGGTGCATCCAATGCCGCCACCCGCTGCGCGCGCGCCTTGAGCGTACGGATGACAGGGGATTCGCCGAGCAGCGCATCAAACCCTTCGGCATGGTCGTGGTGCAGCGCCGACAGTTGTTCGCCGATACGGTTGGGTGGGTAGAGGGTGAGCAGGGCGCCGGCGTCGGTGATCGGCGTGGCGTCCAGCAGCAAGGTCTGGCCGTTGACGCTGATCTCACGCAGCGGCAGGCGAAAGCCGTGTTCGAGCAACGTGTCCAACAGCGTCGGGTCGTTGAACAGCTCGCTGATGCTTTCCCCTGCCGGTTCGCGGCCATACAGGGCGATCAGTGCCGGGTTGGCCAACAGAATCTTGCCCGCGCTGTCCAGGGCCAGCACCGGGTCGGTCATGGCGGCCAGCAGGGCATCGAGTTGCAGGTGGCGGCGTTGACCGGGGAGGATATCCACCACCGTGACCGCCTGTACGCCGTGCACGCTGAAGAGGGCGTCGCGCAGCTCTTCCAGCACCTCGGCGCTCAGGGTTGGCGCATCGATGTAGACGTTGGGCGGCACCATTTCTACCGCATCCAGGTTGAGATTACGCCCACCGAGCAAGGCCAGGACTTCCTGGGTGATGCCGACGCGGTCGATGAAGCTGACGTGGATACGCATGGGGCGGATCTTGATTCTAGAGTGCGGAGGGTGGCCAGTATGCCTTGGAGATGATGGAGATCAAAATGTGGGAGCGGGCTTGCTCGCGAATGCGTTGGGTCAGTCGATAAATTAAGTGACTGACACTCCGTCTTCGCGAGCAAGCCCGCTCCCACAGGGGATTTGCGTCGTTCTTACTCCAAATGTTCCGGCTTGACCGGATCACCCGACTTCACATCCAGTTGATGCCGCACATCCTCGAACATCAAGTCGTACTGCTTGTGCATCGAGCCGTTCAGCACCGCGACCTTGGGCATTCCATACTTCTGCGCAATGTTCATCGCATGCCGCGCAAAGTCGAACGCCTGGTCCTTGGGCAGGAAGAACTCTTCCTTGAGGTCCTTGCCCTGCACCGAGCCATGCAGCTTGAACAGCATCCCCTTGCCTTCCTTGGGGTCCTGGCTGACTTCATAGTCGATGCACAGGTTGTAGCTGTAGTCCTGGGCATTCAGTGCGTGACGTTCAACGTGCAAGTGACCCGGTTCAAAAGTGGCCATAGGCGTATCTCCTCTACTTCACAGATAGGTGATGCCAGGTTTTGCCGTACTGATGCGTGTACCGGCACTGCCCTGGACGATGGCTTCGATGTCCGAGAGTGAACCGATGACGGCGGTTTTGCCAGTCTGGCGGGCGAACTCGCAGGCGGCTTGGACCTTGGGGCCCATGGAGCCGGCGGCGAAGCCGAGTTTTTCCATTTCGTCAGGGTGGGCCTGGCCGATGGCTTTTTGGCTGGGCTTGCCGTAGTCGATGAAAGCGGCGTTGACGTCAGTGGCGATCACCAGCAAGTCGGCGTCCAGTTGCGCAGCCAGCAAGGATGAGCAGAGGTCTTTGTCGATCACCGCTTCGATGCCTTGGAGCTTGCCGTCTTCGCCGTACATTGTCGGGATGCCGCCACCGCCCGCACAGATCACGATGGCGCTTTTTTCCAGTAGCCATTTGATCGGGCGGATTTCAAAGATGCGTTTCGGCCGTGGGCTGGCGACCACGCGGCGGTATTTATCACCGTCTGGTGCAATCGCCCAGCCTTTTTCGGCGGCGAGCTTTTCCGCTTCGGCCTTGGAATACACCGGGCCGATGGGCTTGGTTGGGTTTTGGAACGCTGGGTCCTTGGCGTCGACTTCCACCTGGGTGAGCAAGGTGGCGAACGGCACTTCGAAGTCCAATAGATTGCCCAGTTCCTGCTCGATGATGTAGCCGATCATGCCTTCGGTCTCGGCGCCGAGCACGTCCAGTGGGTAGGGTGAAACCTGGGTGTAGGCCGCCGCCTGCAATGACAGCAGGCCGACTTGCGGGCCATTGCCGTGGGCGATCACCAGCTCGTTGCCGGCATGGATCTTGGCGATCTGCTCGGTGGCGATGCGGATGTTGGCGCGTTGGTTGTCCGCCGTCATGGGTTCACCACGGCGGAGCAGGGCGTTGCCGCCCAAGGCTACGACGATGCGCATACAGAGTGTCCTTCTGAAAGTTCTGATGAAGGAACGCGGTCAATGTGGGAGCCGGCTTGCCTGCGATAGCATCACCGCGGTCTGCTTGATGGACCGAGGTGCCTGCATCGCGGGCAAGCCCGGCTCCCACATTTGTCCTCATTGCCAACTTAAGGGTTAGATATCTGCCAACGCCGACACCAAGATCGCCTTGATGGTATGCATGCGGTTTTCCGCCTGCTCAAACGCGATGTTGGCCGGCGATTCAAACACCTCTTCAGTCACTTCCACGCCATTGGCCAGGTTCGGATAACGCGCGGCGATGTCCTTGCCGACCTTGGTTTCGCTGTTATGGAACGCCGGCAGGCAGTGCATGAACTTCACCCGCGGGTTGCCCGAGGCTTTCATCATCTTGGCGTTGACTTGGTACGGCAGCAGTTGCTCGATGCGCTCGTCCCACGCTTCCACCGGCTCACCCATCGACACCCAGATATCGGTGTGGATGAAATCCACGCCTTTCACGGCTTCTTTCGGGTCTTCGGTGATGGTGATGCGCGCGCCGCTTTCTTCGGCGAACGCCTGGCATTGCTTGATGAAATCTTCGTGCGGCCACAGGGCTTTCGGCGCGCCGATGCGTACGTCCATGCCCAGCTTGGCGCCGATCATCAGCAGCGAGTTGCCCATGTTGTAACGGGCATCGCCGAGGTAGGCGTAGCTGATGTCATGCAGTGGCTTGTCGCTGTGTTCGCGCATGGTCAGGGTGTCAGCGATCATTTGCGTGGGGTGGAATTCGGCGGTGAGTCCGTTGAACACCGGCACGCCGGCGAATTTGGCCAGCTCTTCGACGATTTCCTGCTCGAAGCCACGGTACTCAATGGCATCGAACATGCGCCCGAGCACACGGGCGGTGTCTTTCATGCTTTCTTTGTGGCCGATCTGCGATGAAACCGGATCGATATAGGTGACGTGGGCACCCTGGTCATGGGCCGCGACTTCGAAAGCGCAACGGGTGCGGGTCGAGGTTTTTTCGAAGATCAGCGCGATGTTCTTGCCTTTCAGGTGCGGACGCTCGGTGCCGGTGTATTTGGCGCGTTTGAGGTCGCGGGACAGGTCCAGCAAGTAGTTGAGCTCGCGGGTGGTGTGGTGCATCAGCGAGAGCAGGCTGCGGTTGCGCATGTTGAAAGCCATGATGGATCTCCTTAATAGTCGATTGGGTCGCGGATGATCGGGCAGGTCATGCAGTGGCCGCCGCCACGGCCGCGGCCGAGCTCACCGGCGCTGATGGTGATGACTTCCACACCGGCCTTGCGCAGCAGGGTGTTGGTGTAGGTGTTGCGGTCGTAACCGATCACCACGCCAGGCTCCACGGCGACCACATTGTTGCCGTCGTCCCACTGCTCGCGTTCGGCGGCGAAGCTGTTGCCGCCGGTTTCAACCACACGCAGGGCCTTGAGGTTGAGCGCTGCGGCTACGGTCTCAAGGAAGTTGGTTTTCTCGCGTTGGATGTCGATACCGTGCGGCTTGCTTTCGTCAGGGCGCAGGGTGAACGGCACAATCTGGTTGACCACTTCGGGGAAGATGGTGACCAGGTCGCGGTCGCAGAAGCTGAACACGGTATCCAAGTGCATCGCCGCGCGGGATTTCGGCAGGCCGGCAACGATCACGCGTTCCACGGCTTTGTTTTTGAACAGGTTGCGCGCCAATTGGCCGATGGCTTGGTGGGACGAGCGTTCGCCCATACCGATCAAGACCACGCCATTGCCGATCGGCATCACGTCGCCGCCTTCCAGCGTGGCGGCACCGTGTTCCTGGTCGGGGTCGCCGTACCAGATCTGGAAGTCCGCGTTGGTGAACTCAGGGTGGAACTTATAGATGGCGCTGGCCAACAGAGTTTCCTGACGTCGCGCCGGCCAGTACATCGGGTTCAGCGTCACACCGCCGTAGATCCAGCAGGTGGTGTCACGGGTGAACTGGGTGTTGGGCAGCGGGGGCAGGATGAAGCTGGCGTGGCCGAGGAAGTCGCGGAACATCTCGATGGTTTTGCCACCAAAGCTGCTCGGCAGGTCATCCGCCGATACGCCGCCGATCAGGAACTCAGCGGTCTTGCGCGGCTCCAGGCTGCGCAGCCAGGAGCTGACTTCATCAACCAGGCCCAGGCCAACCGTGTTGGAGGTGATCTTGCGCGCCAGGATCCAGTCGAGCGCTTCAGGGATGGCAACGATGTCGGTCAGCAGGTTGTGCATTTCCAGCACATCAATGTCCCGCTCGCGCATCTTGGTCACGAAGTCGAAATGGTCGCGCTTGGCCTGGGCCACCCACAACACGTCATCGAACAGCAGTTCATCGCAGTTGTTGGGCGTCAGCCGCTGGTGGGCCAAGCCTGGGGAGCACACCATGACTTTGCGCAGTTTGCCGGCTTCGGAATGTACGCCGTATTTCACTTTTTCCGTGGTCATTACACATCCTCCAGAGAATACAATTACAGAGTCAGGAAGCCGTCGTAGAGCCCATATGCCGCCACCAGGGCGCCAATGACCACTGCGGCGAAAATCAGCTTCTCGACGTGGGTGAAAATCGGTTTGCCCAGTTCACGCTTGGCTTTGGCGAACAGGATCGCGCCAGGGGCGTAGAGCAGGGCGGAGAGCAGCAGGTATTTGGTGCCGCCGGCGTAGAGCAGCCAGATCGCGTAGATCAGGGCGACAGCGCCAATGAACAGGTCTTTCTTGCGTTCGGCCAGGGCGGTTTCGTAGGTTTCGCCGCGCACTGCCAACAGCAGGGCGTAGGCCGCCGACCACAGGTAAGGCACCAGGATCATCGAGGTGGCGAGGTAGATGAGCGACAGGTAAGTGCTGGCGGAAAACAGCGTGATCACCAGGAAAACCTGCACCATCGCGTTAGTCAGCCACAGGGCATTGACCGGCACGTGGTTGGCGTTTTCCTTGCGCAGGAACTCCGGCATGGTGTGGTCCTTGGCGGCGGCGAACATGATCTCCGCACACAGCAGCACCCACGACAGCAACGCCCCGAGCAGCGAGATGATCAAGCCGACGCTGATCAGCACCGCGCCCCAGTGACCCACCACATGCTCCAGCACGGCGGCCATCGACGGGTTCTGCAGCTTGGCCAGTTCTGGCTGAGTCATGATCCCCAGGGACAGTACGTTCACCAGCATCAGGAACAGGAGCACCGTGATGAAACCAATCACGGTGGCCTTGCCCACGTCGGAACGTTTTTCCGCACGGGAGGAGAAAATGCTCGCGCCTTCGATGCCGATGAACACCCACACGGTGACCAGCATCATGTTGCGCACCTGGTTCATCACACTGCCCAGGTCCGGGTTTTTCACGCCCCAGATGTCCGCGGTGAAGATGTCCAGCTTGAACGCGAACACTGCGATCAACACGAACAGCACCAGCGGCACGACCTTGGCGACGGTGGTCACCAGGTTGATGAACGCCGCTTCCTTGATTCCGCGCAGTACCAGGAAATGTACGGCCCACAGCAGTACCGACGCACCGATCACTGCGGCCGGCGTATTGCCTTCGCCAAAGATCGGGAAGAAGTAGCCGAGGGTGCTGAACAGCAACACGAAGTAACCGACGTTGCCCAGCCAGGCGCTGATCCAGTAGCCCCAGGCGGAGGAGAACCCCATGTAGTCGCCGAAACCGGCCTTGGCATAGGCGTACACCCCACCGTCGAGGTCGGGCTTGCGGTTGGCGAGAGTTTGGAAGACAAACGCGAGGGTCAGCATGCCGATGGCGGTAATCACCCAACCAATCAACACCGCACCGACATCGGCGCTGGCGGCCATGTTTTGCGGCAGTGAGAAGATCCCGCCACCAATCATTGAACCGACGACAAGTGCAACCAGCGCGCCTAATCGAAGTTTTCCGGGAGATTCAGACATTGCATAACTCCAATGCAGGAGAAGAGAGACCACAGAATAATTCCGTGCGCTAATCAATCAGCTGACTCAGATCACTTCATTGGCACATTCCATTGTGAATTAATAACTTGGGGTGGAAAGCCTCAGGCGATATTTTTCCGCGCAAAGACGCTCTCCAGAGCGGCCCCTGCGTTTTGGTTAATCATTTAGTGTTGCGTAAGGACGTTTGAAACTAGACTGTTTTCTCGATTATGCAAACTTTTCGAAAATGCGACAGCAAGTAGCTTGGAAGCGACAACGTATTTGCCGTATTTAAATTATAAATAAGCTCAATCATACAAGCCGCCATGCCGTTGGGTTATGAGTGTGTTGTTTTTATCGCGGTCTCTAATAAACGTTATACTCGCTGAGTTAATTAGTTGAGTTTACGGCTGTCAGCTCAAGCTGTTATTTGTTCAGGAGTCCACATGTCCCAGCCGGCCCAGAAACTTCGACTCAGTGCTTTGATTGCCTTGGTAGTGGGCTCGATGATCGGTGGTGGGATCTTCTCCCTACCGCAAAACATGGCCGCGCGCGCCGAGGTTGGTGCCGTATTGATCGGCTGGGCGATCACCGCCGTCGGCATGCTGACCCTTGCCTTTGTGTTCCAGACCCTGGCCAATCGCAAACCCGATCTGGACTCGGGGGTGTACGCCTACGCCAAGGCGGGTTTTGGCGATTACATGGGGTTCTCGTCTGCCTGGGGCTATTGGATCAGCGCGTGGATGGGCAACGTCGGCTACTTCGTGTTGTTGTTCAGCACCCTGGGTTACTTTTTTCCGGTGTTTGGCCAGGGCAACACGCCGGTGGCCATCGGCTGTGCGTCACTGCTGCTGTGGGCAGTGCATTTCCTGGTGATGCGCGGAATCAAGGAGGCGGCGTTCATCAACCAGATCACCACGGTGGCCAAGATCGTGCCGTTGCTGATGTTCATCGTGATCGCTGCCGTAGCGTTCAAGGCAGATATTTTCACCCGGGATATCTGGGGCCTGGGCAATCCGGACATCGGCAATGTGGTGGACCAGGTGCGCAACATGATGCTGGTCACCGTGTTTGTGTTTATCGGCATCGAAGGCGCCAGCGTGTATTCGGCGCGCGCCGAGAAACGCTCGGACGTGGGCCGCGCCACGCTGATTGGTTTCCTTGGCGTGCTGGCGTTGCTGGTGCTGGTGAATGTGCTGTCCTTGGGAATCATGAGCCAGCCGGAGCTCGCGCAGTTGCAAAACCCGTCCCTGGCCGGTGTGCTGGAGCACATCGTCGGGCCCTGGGGGGCGATGGCAATCAGCATTGGCCTGGCGGTATCGCTGCTCGGCGCCTTACTGTCCTGGGCGCTGCTCTGCGCGGAAATCCTTTACGCCACCGCCCATGACAAGACCATGCCGGCCTTCCTGAAAAAGGAAAATGCCAACCAGGTGCCGGTCAACGCGCTCTGGCTGACCAATGTGATGATCCAGGCCTTCCTGGTGATCACGCTGTTTTCCCACAGCACCTACACCACGCTGATTTACCTGGCCTCATCGATGATCCTGGTGCCTTACCTATGGTCGGCGGCCTATGCCGTGCTATTGAGCGGACGCGGCGAAACCTACGAAGGCGCTCACGGCCAGCGCATGAAAGACTTGCTGGTGGGCTTGATCGCCCTCGGCTATGCGGTGTGGCTGCTCTACGCTGGCGGCTTGAAGTACCTGCTGCTGTCGGCGCTGCTGTATGCACCGGGCGTGATCCTGTTTGCCCTCGCCAAGCGTGAGCAGGGCCAGCCCCTGTTTACCCACTTGGAAAAAGGCATTTTCAGCTGCGTGATCGCAGGCGCCGGGTTGGCGGCGTATGGGTTGTATAGCGGGGTGTTGTCGCTGTGAGACTGGCGTATCAGCCGCCTTATGACTGGGCGGCGATGGTGGGTTTTCTATCGGCGCGCGCTATCGCTGGGATGGAGACGGTCGAAGCCGGCCTGTACCGGCGCAGTATCAGCGTGAGCGGCCAGCACGGCTGGATCAGCGTGACGCCGGGGGCTGGCGATTGGTTGGACGTGGGGGTGGAGTTTCCAGAGGCTGCGGCGCTGCCTGAGATCGAACGGCGCCTGCGCAGGATGTTTGATCTGGATGCCCAGCCTCAGTTGATCAACGCGCAATTGGCGACGGACCCATTGATGGCGCAACTGGTTGCAGCGCGTCCCGGCCTGCGCGTGCCGGGCACTTGGGATGGCCTGGAACTGGCGATTCGGGCAGTGCTGGGCCAGCAGATCACGGTGGTGGCCGCGATTCGTTTGGCGGGCAAGCTGGTGGCGCAATACGGTCAGCCGCTGGATACGCCGCACGCCGGTATCACGCATGTTTTTCCCACGCCCGAGGTATTGGCGGCGGCGGACCTGGCGACCCTGGGCATGCCCAAGGCGCGCGGGCGCACGTTGTCGGGTGTCGCACAAGCGTTGCTGGATGATCCTGAAGTGTTCGAACCCAAGGCCAGCCTCAAGGAAGGCGTGGCACGGCTGGTGGCCTTGCCGGGGATTGGCGATTGGACGGCGCAGTACATCGCGATGCGCCAGATGCGCGAGGCGGATGCGTTTGCGACGGGGGATATCGGCTTGATCAATGCGCTGGCAGCCTTGGAGGGTGGGCCGGTTTCGGCGCGGCAGTTGGGTGGGCGGGCTGAGGCTTGGCGGCCGCTCAGGGCTTATGCGGCGCAGCATTTGTGGACGTCGTTGCAACGGTCAGATTGATAGTGTCTGTACTGGCCTCATCGCAGGTCAGGTCACCACTGCGGCCGGTGCGACCCCAATTCCCCAGCCGCCAAATCCCACTGCAACGGCGTGCCGCTGAGGGTCAGCGGCGCCAACAACCGATGAGCCTGGCCCCAGGCTGTTTGCTCCGCCACCAAACCCTGATCGCTCAATTCCTCGGCACGCAACGCCGGTTGCTCCGGTACCTGTCCCGCCTCCACCAACAGCTTCGCCGTACGCGCCAACGACAACCGCGCCGAACCGCCACGCCCGGTTTTCAGCCGCTCACTCAATGCTTGAATCGCACTGGCCGCCATCAAATACCCGGTCGCGTGATCCAGCGCCTGCAACGGCAGCGGCACCGGTTTATCCGATTGTTTCCAGGCCATGCCCGCGTCGGCAATCCCGCTGCTCATTTGCACCAGGCTGTCGAAACCCCGGCGATTTCGCCACGGGCCGCTCCAGCCGTAGGCGTTGAGACTCACGTCGATCAGGCCGGGGGTGAGGGTTTGCAGTTCGTTGGCGGTGTAACCCAATTGCTCCAAGGCGTCGGCACGGTAGCCGTGGAACAGAATGTCGGCCTCCTTGAGCAGGCTTTCGAAAATCCGGCGGTCTTCGGGGGTCTTCAAGTCGAGACGGGCACAGCGTTTGCCGAGGGTCATTTCCGGTACTACGCCGGGTTCGTTCCAGGTCGGCGAGTCGATACGCAGCACGTCGGCGCCCAGGCCCGCGAGAAAACGACTGGCCACGGGGCCGGCCAGCACGCGAGTCAGGTCCAGCACCTTGATGCCCGCCAGTGGCCGCGTCACCGAGCCGAGCCAGGGTTTGTCGGCGCCGGTTTCAAAGGTCTGGCGCTGCACCAGGTCTTCAGCATTCACCGCCAACCCTTGCGGATGCCCTTGCCAGGCCTGCCAGGCACGCATCTGCGCCGCACAGCCACCTTCATCGACAATCGCCTGTTCCAGTTCAGCGGCGCTCCATGGGGCAACGCGGGCAGCCATCTCGGCACGGTCAGTGACGTTGCCCAACACTCGCTCGGCGGCGGCACGGTGATGGGGGGCGTTGGTGTGCAAGCGAATCCAGCCATCGGCGCTGGCATAGTCACCGGCTACCGGGTCCCACAGCGGCGGCACTTGCCAGCCCACCGGGCGAATCGAGGATGAAAACCAGAAAGAGGCGAGGCGCCGGTCCACGCTGATGCCGGGCAAGCGCCCGGTCTGTTGCTGGATCAACTGGGCCACGGCCTGGCCGGCAGCGCCGATACTGGCGCTGGCCAGCTCGGTCACGGCGAAGGTCGAGGGCAGGGCGCCGGCTTCGGTAAAGGTCAGGGGCGTTTGCGGTAGGTTGAGTGCAGCTTGGATGGGAGTCAGCAGGTCAGTCATCGAAGGCCCTCCGTAAGAGAAGGGCCACTATAAGAGATGATCAGCCCGGTGTGACAACCCCAGGCACCAACGGCAGGTCGATGCTGGCGATAAAGCCACCCTCTGCATGGTTGGCCAGAATCAGGCTGCCACCGTGGCGTTCGGCGGCGCGACGGGCAATCGCCAGGCCCAGGCCGTGGCCTTGTGCTGTTTGGCCGGGAGCGCGATAGAACGGTTCGCCCAACTGGCTCAAGTATTCGGCTTCAACGCCGGGGCCGTGGTCGCGCACGCTGATCAGGATGCGCTCGCCCAGGCGCTGGGCCTGCAACTCGATCGGCAATCCCGGCGGGTTAAAGCGCTGGGCATTGCGCAGCAAGTTATCCACAGCACGTTCGATCATGGTCGGCCAGCCCTTGAGGTGCAGGTCGGTGTCGGCGATCAGGTTCACTGCTTGGTCCGGCGCACCGAGTTGCGCGTCTTTCTGCAGGGTCTTGAGCAGTGGGTTGAGGTCGACGTCTTCGGCGCTGGCATTGTCGGCGTCGACGCGGGCCAATACCAGGATTTCGCTGATCAGCGCTTCCAGTCGATCGCATTCGCGGGTCAGGCGTGGCCAGAGTTTTTCCCGCTCTTCGGGGGTGGCGCGTTCGGCCAGGGCCAGGGCGATGCGCAAGCGGGCCAGGGGCGAGCGCAGTTCGTGGGACACGTCCCGCAGCAATTGGCGCTGACTGCCGATCAGGCTTTGCAGGCGTGCGCCCATGCGGTTGAAGTCGGTGGCCAACACGCCGAACTCATCGCGCCGGTTAGCCAGTTGCGCCAAGCTGTTTTGCTGGTAGGTGGCCTGGCCGAGGTCATGCACTGCACCGCGCAGACGGCTGAGCGGGCGAGTGATGGACAACGTCACCAGCAGGCTGAACAGGGTCAGCACTATCAGCGCAATCACCAGTGCACTCAACGGCCACGTCAGGCTACTGCGGTGCCATTCGTCCAGTTCCGGGTGCGGGATGCGGTAGATCAACAGGTAGGTGTCGCCGGTTTTTTCGCTGGTGTATTCGGCAGTCAGGCGGCGCCAGGGCAGGTGGCCGTCCTGGCTGTCATTCTGGCGGGCTTCGAAAGCGGCGGCGCGACGTGGGAAAGTACCGCGCACCACCGGGTCGCCACTTTCGTTGAGCACTTGCACGTCGATGTGGTACTGGCGTTTGCGCTGTTGCAGCAGATCCTGCGCAGCCTCCTCACCCTGGGCTTCGTAGAGTTGGGTCCACTCTTGCGCCAGGTTATTGAGGCCGGGGTGACGGCTGAGAATCCAGGCATCTTGATTGAGCATGTGCCCAATCAGGATCGACAACCCGGCAACCAGGGCGATGGCCAGCCAGAAACTGGCCAGGATGCGCCAGAACAATGAACGCACAGGAAACCCTCAAACAGGAAAAGCCCAGTGGCGGGGGCCACTGGGCTGGGAACGTTAACGCGAGGGCATTATTGCGCTTTTTGCGGTTGTTGCGCTTTCCAGGCTTGGAATTCCTTCCATTCGGCACGACGCTGTTCTTGCTTCTTGACGATCTCGTCGAACTTTTTCTGCTGGTCAGGCTTGAGTACCGCGCGGATATCGGCCTGGGTTTTCTGCTTGCCGGCGGCGATTTCGTCCTGCATGGCTTTCTGGTCAGCGGCTGGCAGTTTGTCCAAGTACTTCTTGGTCAGGTCTTTGCGAGCGTGCCATTGGTCGCCCATCAGTTTGCCGATTTGCTGGCGCTGTTCCTTGCTCAGGTCCAGCTGGCTGAAGGGGCCGCCTTTGCCACGCGGACCGTGTTCACCGCCGTGGCCCGGGCCACCCATCATGTGACCTTCCGGGCCACCCATCGGCCCTGGGCCTGGGCCTGGGCCTTCTGGCATTGCTGCCATGGCAACGGTCGGCAGGGCAGCGGCGAACATCAAAGCGATAAGGGTCTTGCGCATGGTGATTCTCCTGTCTCTATTCCGGTGATTCCGGATGTGAGTAGATTACGGAGATCAAGGTCAGCGGCGGTCAGGTGTGGGTAAAGCTTCGGTAAAGAGGATTTTGTCGGTAACTGACAAAACTATCAGCGCTGGGTGTATCGCCTGTGGGAGCTGGTTTGCCTGCGATGGGATCGGCTCGGTATCACAGATGCACCGAGTCGATCCCATCGCAGCCTCGCTAAAGCTCGACAGCTCCCACAGGGTTAGCGCTTAGAGGCTGTAATAGTAACCACGGCTACGCAACGCCACGATCCGCGGCCGGCCATCCGGGTGCGGGCCGATCTTTTTGCGCAGGTTGCTGACGTGCATGTCCAGGCTGCGATCGTAAAGGGTCAACTTGCGGCCCAGGGCGATCTGCGCCAGTTCCTGTTTGTCCAGCGGCTCGCCGGGCTGGCGTAGCAGGGCTTCCAGCAGACGACTTTCGGAGACGGTGAGGGTGAATTCCTGTTCATCGATGCTGACCACGCCGCGCACCGGGCTGAAGCACAAGTCGCCCAGTTCCAGCTGTGAGGACACGGCGGCCGGGTGGCTGCGGCGCAGAACGGCGCGCAGGCGAGCGGTAAGCTCGCGTGGGTCGCAGGGTTTGGCCAGGTAATCGTCGGCGCCCAGTTCCAGGCCGAGGATGCGGTCCAGGGGTTCGCCGCGGGCCGAGAGCATCAGCACCGGCAGCTCCGGGTGGTCGTTGCGCAATTGCTTGAGCAGCTCCAGCCCGCTGCCGTCGGGCAGCATCACGTCGAGCACCACCGCTGCCGGGGCGCTGTCGGCCAAGGCTTTGCGGGCGCTCAAGCCGTCATGGCAGGCGCGCACCTGGAAGCCTTCCTGGCTCAGCCAACTGGTCAGCAGCTCGCAGAGCTCCTGGTCATCATCTATCAGTAACAGCTCGCTCATGACTCACTCAATTTAGCCATTGTCGACGGCGACGGTGCCCACCGCTGGCGAAGATCCCGCACAGCAGGGCGATCAGAGCGACGGCCCCTCCGGTGACAAACCATTGCTGTTGCTCGGTCAGCCAGCGGTTCAAGGCGCCGCCCTGTGAATCTTTGAGTTGCTGGGCCAGGCGTTGGTTCTCTTGGCGAAGGCGACTCAATTGGGCGCTTTCGCGGGAGGCATCCGCACTTTGCAGCTGCTTGCCCAGTTCTTCACGCTGGCGTTCGCTTTCTTTCAAACGTTGCTGCAACTCGGTGATCTGGGCGCCGGCACTCAGGGACAGGGGCGTGGAACTGCCGGTGTTCGAGGTTTCTTCAGCGTGGGCCGTAGCCCCGATCATTAACACTACCAACAGACACAACTGACGTAAGCGCATCGGAACTCCTGATTCCACACGAATATTCAGAACGTTGTCGGCAGGTTACCCAGAATAATGAGCAATTAGGAGCGCGCCGAACTGAAATGGTTCGGCGCGACCTGAGTCAAGGCAGGACTTGCTTGAACGGCTTGATCACGACGTCAGCGTAAACGCCTGCTGCAACATAAGGATCGGCCTTGGCCCAAGCCTGGGCATCGGCCAGGGAGGCGAACTCGGCGACGATCAGGCTACCGGTGAAACCGGCATCGCCCGGGTCATTGCTGTCCACTGCCGGATGCGGGCCGGCCAATACGATACGGCCTTCGGCTTGCAGCTGTTTGAGGCGCTCGACGTGAGCCGGGCGCACGGAAAGGCGCTTTTCCAGCGAGTTGGCAACGTCGGTAGCAATGATGGCGTAGAGCATGTCAGTCCTCGGTTTTTGGCGTGGTAGGGTCGGTGTCATGCAGATGGCGCGACAGGTAAATACCCTGGGCAACCAGGAACAGCACGGTCATGCCAAGGCTGCCGAAGACTTTGAAGTCGACCCAGTAGTCCTGGAAGGTGAACGCCACGAACAGGTTGGCAGCACCGCAGAACAGGAAAAACACGATCCAGGCCACGTTCAAACGCACCCACACCGGCTCCGGGAGGGTCAGCGCATGGCCCATGATTCGCTTGATCAGCAGGCGGTCACCGATGAAGTGGCTGCCGATGAACGCCAGGGCGAACAGCCAGTTCACCACCGGGGCTTTCCATTTAAGGAAGGTTTCACTGTGGAAGGCCAGGGTCAGGCTGCCGAAGACCAGGCACGCGACTAAAGTCAGCCATTGGCTTTTTTCCAGTTTGCGCTGGGAGATGAAGAGGGCGCCGTAGACCACGAGGGAACTGATGATAAGCACGGCGGTGGCGCTGTAGATGCCCCCGAACGTCAGCTCATGGCCGGCCAGATCAATGACCCTGGGGTCGAGTTTGTAAACGATGAAAAACAGCAACAGCGGGATGAAGTCGATGAATTGTTTCACAGTAAGAGCCAGAAGCTGGATGTGGCGGCATAATAACAAACATCCTTGGTAGCGAAAGCGCCAGCTGACTTGAGGTTACAAAGCCCCGTGAATGTTGATTTGCACTGCCACAGCACGGCCTCCGACGGCGCCCTGGCGCCTGCGGTACTGGTTGCGCGTGCGTTTGAAAAAGGCGTGCGAGTCCTTTCGTTGACCGACCACGACACCCTCGAAGGGCTGGACGAAGCCCGCGAAACCGCGCACGCGCTGGGCATGCAGCTGGTCAACGGCGTGGAATTGTCCTGCACCTGGGGCGGCGCCACCATTCATGTGCTTGGCTACGGGTTTGATCAGAAAGCCCCGGCACTGGTGCAGGCCATCGCTAATTTGCACGATGGCCGTTGGCTGCGGTCCGAAGAAATAAGCCGAAAACTCAGCCTTAAAGGCATGCCCAATGCCCTCGACGGCGCCCGCGCCATCCAGCAGGAACTGGGCGACAGCGGCAACGCACCGGCCCGGCCGCATTTTGCCGACTGGATGGTACGTGAAGGTTTTGTTAAAGACCGTGCCGAAGCCTTTCGCAAATGGCTGGGCGCCGGCAAGTTGGGGGATGTGAAGTTGCACTGGCCGACCCTGGAAGACACCGTCGAGACCCTGCGCGCCTCCGGGGCCTGGGTCAGCCTGGCGCACCCTTGGCATTACGATTTCACCCGCAGCAAGCGCCGCAAGCTGATCAGCGACTATATTGGTGCGGGTGGTCACGCGATTGAAGTGGTCAACGGGCATCAACCCGCCGAACAGGTGGGCAGCCTGGCGATTCTTGCTCGCGAATTTGGTCTGCTGGTCAGTGCCGGCAGTGACTTTCATGGCCCAGGCGGCTGGTCCGAGATCGGCGAGTATCGCCAGGTCCCGGAGGATTTGCCGCTCTTGTGGGGGCGATTCAAGCATGACCCCATTATTGCCACCGTCTGAACAGGTAGAACACGTGAGTCAATTTTTCCAGATTCATCCGGAAAACCCCCAGGCGCGCCTGATCAAACAGGCCGTCGAGATCATTCGCGCCGGCGGCGTGGTGATCTACCCAACGGATTCGTCCTACGCTATTGGTTGCCAGATCGGCGACAAGGGCGCGGTAGAGCGTGTAAGACGCCTGCGTGACCTGGACAAGAACCACAACTTTGCGCTGATCTGCAGCGACTTGTCCCAACTGGGGCTGTTCGCCAAGGTCGACACCGGCACCTTCCGCCTGCTCAAGGCTCACACGCCTGGACCCTACACCTTCATTCTCAACGCCACCCGCGAAGTGCCGCGCCTGCTGCTGCACCCGAAGAAACGTACCATCGGTCTGCGCGTGCCGGAGCATCCGATTGCCCTGGCGCTGCTGGCCGAGCTGGGTGAGCCACTGATGAGCGTGTCGTTGATCATGCCCGGCGACAGCGAACCGCTGGAAGACCCGTACGAAATGCGCCAGCTCCTGGAAAAACAGGTGGACCTGATCATCGACGGCGGCTTCGGCGGTGGCAAAGCCTCTACGGTGATCAACCTGGCCGACGGCGAACCCGAGGTCATCCGTGTGGGTTGCGGCGACCCTGCTCCATTTATGGTTGAGGCCTGAATGTCGTCTGTGGAAACCGTCGACAGCCAGGCCGGCGCCCAGCAGGAACTGCCATTTGCAATGGTGTACGGCCAGGCCGTGCTGGAAATGCCGCTGGACTTGTACATCCCGCCGGACGCCCTGGAAGTCTTCCTTGAAGCCTTCGAAGGCCCGCTGGACTTGCTGCTCTACCTGATCCGCAAGCAGAACATCAACATCCTCGACATCCCGGTGGCGGAAATCACCCGTCAGTACATGGGCTATGTAGAGTTGATGCAGTCGGTGCGCCTGGAACTGGCCGCCGAGTACCTGGTGATGGCCGCCATGCTTGCCGAGATTAAGTCGCGCATGCTGCTGCCGCGCTCGGAGACGGTTGAGGCCGAAGAAGACGACCCGCGCGCCGAACTGATCCGTCGCCTGCAAGAGTACGAGCGCTTCAAGGCGGCCGCCGAAGGTATCGATGGCTTGAGCCGGGTGGGCCGCGACGTGGTCGTGCCCAAACTCGACGCGCCCGAGGCCCGCGCGCGCAAGTTGCTGCCGGACGTGAGCCTGGAAGAATTATTGATGTCCATGGCCGAGGTACTGCGCCGTGGCGATATGTTTGAAAGCCACCAGGTCAGCCGCGAAGCGTTGTCGACCCGCGAGCGCATGAGCGATGTGCTGGATCGCCTCAAAGGTGGCGGGTTTGTGCCTTTTGTCGAACTGTTTACGAAAGAAGAAGGGCGCCTGGGGGTGGTGGTGACTTTTATGGCGATCCTTGAATTGGTCAAGGAATCCTTGGTCGAGCTGGTCCAGAATGAGCCTTTTGCGGCTATCCACGTGCGGGCGCGAGCCGAATAAAGAGCTGAATCGATGAATCTGACTGAACCCCGCGAACTGGCGCCGCTGCTGGAGGCCTTTCTCCTGGCCTCGGGTAAACCGCAATCCCTGGAGCGCTTGTTCGAACTCTTTGAAGAAGCCGAGCGCCCTGAGCCGCCGGTGTTCAAGAAGGCGCTGGAGATATTGCGCAAATCCTGCGACGGCCGTGCCTTTGAACTGCGCGAGGTGGCGTCGGGTTATCGCCTGCAGATCCGTGAGAAGTTTTCCCCGTGGGTTGGGCGTTTGTGGGAAGAGCGCCCGCAACGTTATTCGCGGGCAATGCTGGAAACCATGGCGCTGATCGCCTACCGCCAGCCCATCACCCGGGGCGAGATCGAGGACGTACGTGGCGTGGCGGTCAACAGCCATATCGTCAAGACCTTGCTGGAGCGCGAGTGGATCCGCATCGTTGGCTACCGTGACGTTCCCGGCAAACCGGCGATGTTTGCCACCACCAAGGTGTTCCTCGACCACTTTAACCTGAAAAACCTCGACGACCTGCCGCCGCTCGCCGAACTGCGCGAAATGGAACCCGACCCGGTGCTGGACTTCGACGACGCCCCCGTGCCCGCCAGCCTGCAAGAGTTGGCGGATGCCAGCGCCGAGCCGGAAGAACCGAAGGACGAGACCAGTTTCCACACGTTGTTGCTTGAGCTGGACGACATGGAGCAGGGCATCAAGACCGACTTCGACGACCTGTTGCGTGATGGCGCGGCAGAGCCTGAAGCCCAAGTGAACGTGGACGTTGAGCCCGAGGTCGAACCTGAATCCGAGCCTGAGCCCGAAGAAGATGTCCTCGGCGTGGCCGAAGCCCGCGAGAAACTCCTGGCCGCCGTCGCCGCCCTCGAACAGCCGCCGCTGAGCGACGAAGAAGACGAAGCCAGGGCCCTGGCCGAAGCCATCGAGAACGAGCGCCGCGAGTTTGAAGACTAACGCGATCCGCCAGGCCCGCTCCCACATTTGATTATTGTTGCCAGGGAGAAATCATATGAGTTCAACCAAAGACCCCTGCATCAGCGTCTGCAAATTCAGCGACGACATCTGCCTTGGCTGTGGCCGCAACAAGCGCGAAATCCGTGCCTGGAAGAAACTCGACAAGGTCGACAAGCGCACAGTGTTGGCCGAGGCCGAGCTCCGATTGCTGGCCCTGGGCGCCACCGGTCGGCGGAAAAGCAAATGACTTGGGCCATATCGACTAGTCTCTGATGCGCAACGCGCGTCATGCGCGTATGATTCGCGACCCTTTGCCGAGCTATTCGGCCAAAGCCCCGCTTTCAACACTCTTCAGGCCACGCCTGAATCGACCCACCGGGAGGTGCTTAAGATGAACGACAAAGACCAGAACGACAGCCAGGAAATCGGCCCAGCAGGTGAAAAACTGCAAAAGGTGCTGGCGCGTATCGGCGTGGGCTCGCGCCGCGACGTCGAAGCCTGGATCACCCAGAAGCGCATCAAGGTCAACGGCGTCGAGGCTACCCTCGGCCAGCGCGTCGACCTGCACGATGCAATCACCATTGATGGCAAGGTCATCAAGCGTGAAGAGGCCGCCGAATCGGTGCGCCGCGTGATCATGTACAACAAGCCCGATGGCGAGATCTGCACCCGTGACGACCCGGAAGGCCGTCCGACCGTGTTCGACAAGATGCCTAAGCCGAAAGAAGGCCGTTGGATCAACATCGGTCGTCTCGACATCAACACCACCGGCTTGCTGATGTTCACCACTGACGGTGAATTGGCCAACCGCCTGATGCACCCGTCCTACGAGATGGACCGCGAATACGCTGTGCGTGTGCGTGGCGAAGTCGATGACGAGATGATCGAGCGCTTGAAAGCCGGCGTGGTGCTGGAAGACGGCCCGGCCAAGTTCACCGATATCAAGCAGGCCCCAGGCGGCGAAGGTTTCAACCACTGGTACCACTGCGTGGTGATGGAAGGCCGTAACCGTGAAGTGCGTCGCCTGTGGGAATCCCAGGGCCTGGTGGTCAGCCGCCTGAAGCGCGTGCGTTTCGGCCCGGTGTTCTTGAACTCCGACCTGCCGATGGGCCGCTGGCGCGAAATGAGCCAGTACGAAGTCGACATCCTCAGCGCCGAAGTCGGCCTGACGCCAGTCGCGATGCCGCAGATGAACGCCAAGAGCAAAGACAAGCTTGAGCGTATGCAGCGTAAATCGTCGCGTCCGGTTGCTCGTACCGAGCGCGTTGCCCGCATCCTGCGCCCTGCGCTGAATGCACCGGCTACCGGCGGTCGTATTTCCCGTGAGCCGCAGATCGAAGGCGAGCGTCGTCCGACCGCGCCATCGCGCCAGGAAGGCGAGCGTGCTCCACGCACGCCGCGCCCAGCTCCGGCCGGTGGTCGCAGCAATCGCGGTGAAGCGGATCGCCCCGCCGACAACGCCAGCACCAAGCGTCCAGCCAAGCCGGCGGCAAATAAGCGCCCCGGCCCCAAACTGGTCGCGGACGAGCCGTCGGGCAAGCGCCGTGGCGCCCCGGCCGGTTCGGGTCAGCGTCCTGGTTTTGGTCGCAAGAAGCCGCAGTGATTTGCTAAGCGCTGCATAAAAAAACGCCAACCTTCGGGTTGGCGTTTTTTTTGGTCTGAATTTGAAATGCGTTCAACTGTGGGAGCTGGCTTGCCTGCGATGGCATCACTGCGGTCTGTCTGATAGACCGAGGTGTCTGCATCGCAGGCAAGCCAGCTCCCACATTTAGAGCCTCAGCGTTCATGAGGTCAGTGGTTAGAACGCAAACCTGCCATCAAACACCGGCTTGTCATCCAGCGCCAACACCCCGCTGGCAAAGATCAGGTCCAGGTGATGGCTGCCTTTCTGCCCACCCCCCAAGCCCAAATGCAACCCACAATGGCGCTCCTCAAACCCGGCATTGCGCGCATACAAATCCTTGACCCCTTCATTGGTCCCAATCCCTAATTCCTCCACGCGCCGGTTGGACGGGTTGGCATTCAGGTACTTGTTGAAGTCATCGGCCAACCCCGGCACCTCACTGGCTACGCTGCAGACGGTCGAGTTCTCGATCCACAGCTCCAGCGGTGATTGCAGCACGCCATATTTGCGTGCAAACGGGATGGTGCTGAGAAAGGTGCCGACAAACCGCACCTGGCCATTGATGGCTTCGCTGTGGGTCGCGATCTCGCCGGGTGCCAGGTCGTGGTTGCCGATGCCGTTGATATTGGTCCACTTCTTGATGCTGCTCAGCGGCGCCTCCAGCCGCGAGCCGTGCTTGTCGGTGAAGCTCAACACATTGGCCTGGGACATGCGTCGGATCAGTGTGGCGTTGAGGTCGGCGATGCGCTGCGGCTCGACGCTGAAGGTGTCGTAGAAATAGTCGCCGTAATCCTTGAACAGCAGGGATTTCTTCCAGTGCTCGGCCATCACGCCCTGCAGGGTGCGGATAAAGTCCGGGCCTTCGGCGCGTGGATTGGGCAAGGTGGAGGAATCGTAGAGGAACAGGTACAGGTCGCAGGTTTCGATGGCCTGGGCGAGTGTGTCGCTGGCCGCCAGGTCCAGGCGCTGCACCTGAAAGTTGAAGCGGGCGGCGCTGCTGTGGGTGATCGCCTGGGCAATGGCGTCGTAGCGCTCGGTATGGCCCAGTAACACGGTGGGACGATTCAGGCCGCTGAGGGCCGGGTGGTGCGCAAGGTAGTAGAGAAAGTGTTCGACGGCGCGGGCCTTGTCCATGACGTACATCCTATTGTGCCTTGGGTAAGGGTGGCAGGTGCCGTGCACAGCACCTGCCGGATACCTGCCGATTTTTAGAAAGGCCACATCGCGGTGCCGAACGGCACGACGGCATCGGCTTGCATCATTTTAACGGCGGCCTCATGGGTCGGCGCTTCAAACCAATCGTCGAGTTGCAGTTCGGTTTCCAGGTCGTTTTCCAGTGCTTGCATGGTGTATCTCCTAGAGGACGTTGTTTGAGAACGGCTTGCCAACGGGCTGCGCTGGGCAAGTGGAATGAACCTAGGAGAGCCTGTTTCAGAATGCAAAATATTTATTGACACGGTTCCAATTACACAATTTTTTCTATTTAGGGCCATTAGCTTTTTTTTCATAAAAAACAGCAGGCTGATCATGAGGATTTGTAAGAAGTTTCCCACCGCCAATTTTCCGTGAGTTCACGCCTGTAACGTAGATTTCCGCGCTGTAACGATTATTTGACGATAAAGTCGCGCGCTTGTTGAGCGGTGAAACTGTGTAAGAAATGCCTGACAGATCGTCGCATGCACCGTTGCGGGGCGGCCCCAAGCTGTCGAGCGGTGTACAATCCGCCGCGTTTTACTGTGACGCCCCTTGCGTACCCACGCAAAAGGCCAAGACCTCAGGGTTATCGACCCTGATCACTCCGCCCGGCCACGAGCCAGACGGGTTCGATTTCGTCACAGATAAAAATAAACAGGTGACGCATGACCGTTAGAAAGACGCTGTATTCCTGGTGCCTGCGCTGGGGTTTGAGCAGCGCTGCTTGAGTCGAGATTCAAGGCAGCAACGTGCATTCAACATCATCAAACCTTGCGTGAGACCCTTTTCATGAGTGGACCCCATTCCTCTTCAGGCGAGCTGAAACGCGGCTTGAAAAATCGGCATATCCAGTTGATCGCCCTCGGGGGCGCCATCGGCACCGGCCTGTTCCTGGGCTCTGCCGGGGTGCTCAAATCCGCCGGCCCTTCGATGATCCTGGGTTATGCCATCTGCGGCTTCATTGCCTTCATGATCATGCGCCAGCTCGGCGAAATGATCGTTGAAGAGCCGGTCGCCGGCTCCTTCAGTCACTTTGCCCACAAGTACTGGGGCGGTTTCGCTGGCTTCCTGTCGGGCTGGAACTGCTGGATCCTGTACATTTTGGTGGGCATGTCGGAGCTGACGGCTGTCGGCAAATACGTGCATTACTGGTGGCCGGAGATTCCGACCTGGGTCTCGGCGGCGGCGTTCTTCGTGCTGATCAACCTGATCAATCTGGCCAACGTCAAAGTCTTTGGTGAGGCTGAGTTCTGGTTCGCCATCATCAAGGTGGTGGCTATCGTCGGCATGATCGCCCTGGGCAGCTACATGCTGGTCAGCGGCAGCGGCGGGCCGCAGGCTTCGGTGACTAACCTATGGGCGCACGGTGGGTTCTTCCCTCACGGCGTCGGCGGTTTGGTGATGGCCATGGCGATCATCATGTTCTCCTTCGGTGGCCTGGAAATGCTTGGCTTCACTGCCGCCGAAGCGGACCAGCCACGCACTGTGATCCCGAAAGCGATCAACCAAGTGATCTACCGCATCCTGATTTTCTACATCGGTGCGCTGGTCGTGCTGTTGTCGCTGACACCGTGGGACAGCCTGCTGACAACCCTCAACGCCTCGGGCGATGCCTACAGCGGCAGCCCGTTCGTGCAGGTGTTCTCGATGCTAGGCAGCAACACCGCCGCGCATATTCTTAACTTCGTGGTCCTGACGGCGGCGCTGTCGGTGTACAACAGCGGCACTTACTGTAACAGCCGCATGCTGCTGGGTATGGCCGAACAGGGTGATGCGCCCAAAGCACTGGCGAAGATCGACAAGCGCGGCGTACCAGTGCGCTCTATCCTCGCCTCGGCGGCGATCACCCTGGTGGCGGTGTTGATGAACTACCTGATCCCGCAACACGCACTGGAACTGCTGATGTCTCTGGTCGTGGCGACGCTGGTGATCAACTGGGCGATGATCAGCTTCTCCCACTTCAAGTTCCGCCAGCAAATGAACCGCACCGGTCAGGTGCCGTTGTTCAAGGCGTTGTGGTACCCGTACGGCAACTATGTGTGCTTGGCGTTCGTGGTGTTTATCCTGGTGATCATGCTGATGATTCCAGGGATTCAGGTGTCGGTGTTCGCGATCCCGGTGTGGGTGGCGTTTATGGCGGTGTGCTACTGGATCAAGAATAAGCGCAGTGCCCGTGTGGTCGCGAGCACAACGCGGACAGTTTTGGAGTAGGACCTTTCCGCGAATAGAAAACCCGGCACCTTGCCGGGTTTTTTGTTTGCGGCAGCAGGTTAGAATCGCCCCTCGTTTTTTCCAGCGCTCGCCCGGAGGTCCCATGCAACACACCGACATCGACGGCGGCGCTTTACAGCGCTTTGATCTGGAAGACCTCATCGACCAGCACGGCGGGCCCTTACGCCTGATCGGCGTCGACCTGAGTGGCGCCGATCTGTCGCGCATGGTGCTGGATCACTGGGTGTTTGAACGCTGCATCCTCGTCCAGACCTCCTTCCTCGGTTCGCGCCTGGAAGGTACCCAGTGGAAAAGCTGTCGGGCCGGCCACGCCATATTTGAGGCGGCAAACCTACTGGAGGCGCAGTTCCACAGCTGCGACCTGAACAACACCCGCTGGCAGCGCAGCAAGCTGTCCCAGGCGAGCTTTGAACACTGCAAGTTGACCGGGGCCAACTTCACCCATTGCGCTTCCCTGGGCCTGAGCTTCAGCGAGACTCGACTGAACAGCGCTTTCCTGTCCGGGCTGTCGTTTGCGCGCACCGTACTGAATAACCTGGACTTCTCCGACAGCGATTTGTCGGACGCCGACTTTCGCAAGGCCGAACTGATCGACTGCAGCCTCGCCCACGCCCGTATCAACGGTGCCAATTTCGCCGGCGCCGATTTGCGCGGTGCGGATTTAAGCGGTTTCCGTCTCAATGATGCCAAACTGTTCAAAGGCGCTGTGATTTCCAAAGCCCAGGCCTCGATGTTGTTGTCCGAGTTGGGCTTGTCCGTTGCGTAAGGGTTTTGATTGATGCTGGTGATTTCCAACAACGTGCACTTGCCCGACGCCGAGATCGAGCTGACCGCCATTCGCGCCCAGGGCGCAGGTGGGCAGAACGTGAATAAGGTGTCGAGCGCGGTGCACCTGCGTTTTGACATTCCGGCGTCGTCGCTTCCGGAATTCTATAAGGAGCGGCTGCTGGCGCTGCGCGATAGCCGTATCACCAGCGAAGGCGTGCTGGTGCTCAAGGCCCAGCAATACCGGACCCAGGAACAAAATCGCACGGATGCGCTGGAGCGTTTGGTGGAGTTGATTCTCAGCGCCACCAAGGTCGAGAAGAAGCGCCGCCCGACCAAGCCGACCCTGGGCTCGAAAAAGCGTCGCCTCGAATCCAAGACCAAGCGTGGCAGCATCAAGGCCGGGCGCGGCAAGGTCGACTTTTAGTCGCCGCGCGCTTCACGGGCCTTGGGGGCCTGGCGGTACAAGTACACGCTCAGTAGCAAACCACCCAGGGCGGCGAGGGCGGCGAACAGGAAGATCGACGCAAAGCCGAAGCCAGCCGCCACGGCGCCGGCGAGCGGGCCAGTGATGCCCAGCGATAAATCGATAAACAGCGAATAGGCCCCCACCGCCGAGCCACGGCTGGACGCCGGTACCAGGTTAACTGCCTCCACCCCCAGCGCCGGAAACACCAGGGAAAAGCCGAAGCCGCTCAACGCCGCGCCGGCCAAGGCCAGGTTGGCGTCCGGCGCCAGCCACAGCAACAGAAGCCCTAGGATTTCCACGGACAGGCAGGCAATCGCCACGCGAAAACCGCCGATGCGGTTGATCAGGTTACCGAACAGCAAGCGCGCGCCGATGAAACTGGCGCCGAACAGGCTCAGGGCCCACACCGCGTTGTCCCAGTGCTGGGTGGTGTAATACAAGGTGATAAACGTGGCGATGGTGCCAAAGCCGATGGAGCCCAGCGCGAGGGCGCAGCCGTGGGGCAATACCCGGCCCAGCACATTCATGAACGGCAGGCGCACGCCAGTGACGATCGGCGCTGCGACTTTGTTCCAGGCCAGCAACAAGCCGACGACCGCCAGCAGGATGATGCTGACGCCCATGCTCCACAGCCCGAAGTTTCTCACCAGTAATACGCCCAATGGCGCGCCGACGGCCAAGGCGCCGTAGCTGGCAATGCCGTTCCAGGAGATGACTTTGGCGGTATTTGCCGCACCGACCCGGCCGATGCCCCAGCCGATGGCGCCCGAACCCACCAGGCTTTCAGCGCTGCCCAGCACCAGTCGGCCAATCAGCAGGCTGCAGAGGCTCACGGCAGGCACGCTTGAAAACCACGCCGCGAGCAGCATGAACACGCCGCTCAGGCCACAGCCCGCCAAACCGATCAGCACCGCACGCTTGCTGCCCAAGTTGTCGATGATTTTGCCCGCATAGGGGCGGCTCAGCAGGGTGGCCAGGTATTGCACGCTGATCACCAGGCCGGCAATCACCGCGCCGTAGCCCAGCTCACTGTGGACATAGCCTGGCAATACGGCCAGGGGAATGCCGATATTCAGGTAGCCGATAAAGGTGAACAGCACGATGGAAACAACTTGCAGCGTGACCGCCATGGGGCGCTGGGTATCTGGCATGGGGAGAGGTCCACTGTCGCAGCAGGTAAAGATAGGCTGCTAATGATACCGGTGGTTTGGCCCGCGCAGGGCGGTAAAACGCAAAAACCTCAGGTCACAAAGACCTCAGGTTTGCGCAGGGGCCAGCAATTGCGTGGTGACCAGGGCGGCCAGCGCGTTTTCCTGGGTGCCGAAGCGCTTGAGCAGCACGGCTTGCTTGTCGGCGCTGAGGCGGTTCCAGACCTCGACCATCTGCAGGGCAGCATCGAGTACGGCGGTGTCCGGGGGAGTGGGGGAGGAGTCAGTCATGGCAGGTATCTCGGATAATTCAGGCAGTGTGGAAAGCGCTCAAAGCTGCGCTTTCCACACGGTCTGGTACGGCGTCAGTCCTGGCTTTTGCTGTCGACTGGTTTTGCTTCTCTGGCCTCAGGCTGCTTGTCGCTGGCCTGCTGCGGTGTTGGCTGCTCTGTAGGGTGCAGGCTTGGGAAGGGGAGATTAGGTATCTCGTGCATCGTCGTCGCTCCTCGCAAGGTCTGTTTTTTCAATCGCAGGTGATTCCGCGCTCTCAAAAAGCCTTGGCAGGATACAGCACTGTAAATGACAAATAGACTTTTATCTCGACGGATAGGCGACCCTTCATCCTGCAAACGCAAGTGACATGGGGTCACACTTACCTTTAGAACGGCACTTTGCCCAGGATCATGTCGCGATACATCACAAAATCCCCGAGCAAGCTGTAGAACGGGTGCTGAAACGTCGCCGGGCGATTTTTTTCGAAGAAGAAGTGGCCGATCCACGCAAAGCTGTAGCCGGCAATTGGCACCGCAATCAGTAGGCCCAGCGAGCCTCTGCCGATGGCGTACGCCAAAATTCCGATCACCAGCGTGGTGCCGATAAAATGCAGGCGCCGGCACGTGCTGTTGCCGTGCTCGCTCAGGTAATAAGGATAGAACTCAGCAAAGCTATTGAATTGCTTGACGTTTTCCACAGTGACCGGCCCTTTGATTGTTATGCCGCCCAACAGGTGTTCGGCGGGGAGCTTATTTGAGTCTAGAGTGATCAGTAGTAACAGCCAGTGACAATAGACGCCACTTTAGTATCCTTGGCTTCCTGGCTGCCATTTGAACCTGCTTTTTTAAGAAGACGCCATGAGCGAACGAACAACTTCTGCAAGCTGGGCGATGGGGATCGTCAAGGCATTGGAAATGGACGGCCTGGATTGCCGCGCCTTGTTCAAGCAGCTCGGCCTGGACTACGCCGCCCTGAGTGAACCCGATGCGCGGTTTCCGCAAGACTCCATGACGCGCCTGTGGCAACGGGCGGTGGAGCTTTCAGGCAACCCGGCGATCGGCTTGAACATGGGTAAAGTGGTGCGCCCGGCGTCGTTTCATGTAGCTGGCTATGCACTGATGTCCAGCAATACCCTTGCCGAGGGCTTTATGCGCCTGGTGCGCTACCAGCGCATCATCGCCGAAAGTGCCGACCTGAGTTTCCGACTGATCCCCGAAGGTTATGCGCTGATTCTGACGGTGCATGGCGATCACCTGCCGCCCACCCGACAAAGCGCCGAAGCGTCGCTGGCCAGTGCCCTGGCCCTGTGCGGTTGGCTGACCGGCCGTACCCTGCAGCCGCGCAAGGTAGTGTTGCAGGGTGATCAACCGGCGGACCTGTCGCCCTACAAACAAGCCTTCCATGCACCTTTGGAATTCAACGCGCCCTATGACGCGCTGATTTTCGAGCGGGCCGACATGGACGCGCCGCTGCCCACGGCCAACGAGGCCATGGCGCTGCTGCATGATCGATTTGCCGGCGAATACCTGGCGCGTTTTTCGGAAAGCCGCGTGACCCACAAGGCACGGCAGGTGTTGTGCCGCCTGTTGCCCCAAGGTGAGCCCAAGCGAGAAGTGGTGGCCCAGACGTTGCACCTTTCCCAGCGCACCTTGCAGCGGCGTCTACAGGAGGAGGGCACCAGCTTCCAGACCCTGCTCGATGACACCCGTCGCGAACTGGCCGAGCAGTACCTGGCGCAGCCCAGCATGACGTTATTGGAAATCGCCTACCTGTTGGGTTTTGCCGACCCGAGCAACTTCTTTCGCGCGTTTCGTCGTTGGTTCGACGCCACGCCCGGCGAATACCGGGCGCGGTTGCTGGAAGCGTCGACCGTCAGTGACGCCAAAACGCCGGAATGCACAGAACAAAGACTGTAATGATCTCCAGCCGGCCCAACAGCATGCCGAGTGACAGAATCCACTTGGCCGCATCCGGCAGGCTGGCGAAGTTGCCCGCCGGGCCAATGGTTTCCCCCAGGCCCGGGCCGACGCCGGACACGGTACTGGCTGCGCCGGTCAAGGCGGTCATCCAGTCCAGTCCCAGCAGCGACAAGGCCAGGGCGATGGCGCAGATGGTGATGGCGAAGAAAAACGAGAACGTCAGGATCGAACGCACGATCTCTTCGTCAAGGCGATGGCCGTTGTACTTCTGCTTGATCACCGCGCGCGGGTGAATCAACTGGTTCAAGTTGGCCTTGAGCAGGATATAGGCGACCTGAAAGCGGAAGATCTTGATCCCACCCGCCGTAGAGCCTGAACAACCACCGATAAAGCCCAGGTAAAAGAACAGCATCAGTGAGAAGTTGCCCCACAGGCTGTAGTCCCCCAATGCAAAACCTGTGGTGGTGACCACCGAGGTCACGTTCAACGCCACATGACGCAGGGCGTCCAGCCAATGCAGGTTGGTGGTCCACCAGTACCAGGTGCCCAGTACCAGCCAGGTCACCAGCAACAATCCGAGCAAGCCTTGTACCTGCTGGTCCTTGATCAACGCCCGGCGGTTGCCGCGCAGCGTGGCCACGTACAGGGTGAACGGCAAGCTGCCGAGGATCATCACCACCACCGCCACCCAGTGCACCGCCGGTTGTTTCCAGTGGGCCAGGGATTCATCGGAGGTGGAGAACCCCCCGGTGGAAATCGCCGACATCGCGTGGTTGATCGCATCGAACAGGCCCATCCCGGCCCACCAGAACGCCAGGCTGCCGAGGATGGTGATACCGACGTAGGCCGCCACGATCAGCCGCGCCACCATGTGCGAGCGGGGCATGACCTTTTCCGAGCGGTCCGAGGATTCGGTCTGGAACAGGCGCATGCCACCGATACGCAGCAGTGGCAGGATCGCCACCGCCATGCCGATAAAGCCGATGCCACCCAGCCAGTGCAGCAGCGAGCGCCACATCAGGATGCCTGGCGACATGGCGTCCAGGCCGCTTAATACGGTGGAGCCGGTGGCGGTGATGCCGGACATGCTTTCAAAAAACGAGTCGGTGTAGCTGATGTGCTGGGTCAACAGAAACGGCAGCGCAGCAAAGATGCATACCACCACCCAGCTTGTAACGGTGAGTAGGTACATGTCCCGCGGGCGCAGGTGCACATGCTCGGGGCGACCCGGGATCACCAGGGCCAGGCCGGCGAGAAAGGTGATCATGCTGGCCCACAGGAAAGAGGGTAGGTCACGGGTGCGTTCGAAGATCACCAGGGTCGCCATTGGCACGACCATGGCGATCGCGAGGGTGATCAGGAAGATGCCGATGATGAAACCGATGATGCGTAGGGTCGGCAACGCCATGAAGTGAGCTCGGGGTTATTGGGTAGAGGCGCCATTCTACCTGCGGTGCAGGTCTTGTAAACCGGGGCGTCCGAGGCGAAACCGGTCAAGTGTGGGAGCCGGCTTGCCTGCGATAGCGGTGGGTCTGCGAAACATTCGTCAACTGACAGCTCGCTATCGCAGGCAAGCCAGCTCCCACAGGAGTTGTGTGGTAGCAGGTAGCGCGCACAAAAAAGGCGACCCGAAGGTCGCCTTTTTTAACGCGCTACTGATCAGAACTCGTGATCAGCGCTGTCCGGGTTCAAGTCGCTGATGCCCAGCTTGCCTGCCGCCGCTTCGATCGAACCGGTCTGCTTGACCAGCGCAGCGATGGCGTCACGCACGATCTGGTTGCCCGCATCGTTACCCGCAGCGATCAACTGGTCGTAGTGCTCACCCTTGTTGGCGTGGTCAACCATGACCTGGATCTTCGCTTCGGTGGCTGCCAGGTCCGCTTTCAGCGCGGTATCGGCAGCTGGATCGGCCTTGGCCACCAGGGACGACAGGCTGGCGCCGGTCATTTTGGTGCCGTCAACACGGGTGTACTCGCCCAGGTAGACGTTGCGGATACCCTTGGCGTCGTAGAAGTGCGAGTTGTGGGTGTTGTCGCTGAAGCAGTCCTGCTCGTCTTCCGGCGAGTTGGCTTCCAGGGAAACCTTCATGCGCTCACCGGCCAGCTCGCCGAGGGACAGGCTGCCCATGCCGAACAGCATCTTGCGCAGGCCGTCGGTGGCAGGTTCTGCCTCCAGGGTGGCGCGATAGTTGTCTTCGACGTTGGGTTTCCAGTTGCCGACCATTTCTTCCAGGTCGCTGACCAGCAGTTGAGTCACAGCGCTCAGGTAGGCACGGCGACGCTCGTTGTGGCCGCCGGTGGCACCGTCGCCGGTCAGGTAGTCCGACGCAGGACGGTTGCCGGCGCCTGGGCCGGTGCCGTTCAGGTCTTGGCCCCAGAGCAGGAATTCGATGGCGTGGTAACCGGTGGCGACGTTGGCCTCGGAACCGCCCAGCTCATTGAGGCTGGCGAGTTTTTCCGGGGTGATGTCCTTCACGTCGACCTTGTCTTCGCCGACCTGGATCTCGGTATTGGCGATGATGTTGGCGGTAGCGCCTGGGTTACCCAGGGCGTGCTCGTAGGACTTGTCGGTGTAGTCGATCAGGCCTTCGTCGAGCGGCCATGCGTTCACCTGGCCTTCCCAGTCGTCGATGATGGTGTTGCCGAAGCGGAACACTTCGCTCTGCAGGTACGGAACGCGGGCGGCCACCCAGGCGGTACGCGCGGCTTTCAGGGTTTCGTCGTTCGGCTTGGCGAGAAACGCGTCGATCGCGGTTTGCAGGGTTTTAGCGGTGGACTCGGCGTCGCTATAGACCGCAAACACCATGTCTGCGTAATGCGCGACCACGGCCTTGGCGGCTGCTTCGTCGACCTGGCCGGCAGGGGTGGCAGCGGCTGGAGCGGTGGTGCTGGCAGCCGGGGTCGGCGCCTGGTTTGCAGGGGCCTTGTCTTTACCTTCGCCGCAACCGGCGAGAGAAATGGCAATGGCCAGCAGACTGGCGGTGGCCAGGGGCATACGAATCATGGCGAACATCCTGCTTCGGTTGTTGAGAGGGCGCGCGGGGGCGCGCAAAACTGCGACATAATGCGAAAGATTTGCATTTTGTGTAAAGGGTTATACGCGGGAAATATTCAGTATCGTTATGCCAAGTCAGAGAATGGCGGCGTTATTGCGCTCCGACTGCTTCAAAAAAGCCGCCAGCTCTCGGGCCTGCAAGGGTTTGCTGTAGTGGTATCCCTGACCTTCATGGCAGCCTTCGGAGATGATGTAGGCCTCTTGCTCAGCGGTTTCCACGCCTTCGGCGATCACCTGCATGCCCAGGCTTTTGCCCAGCTGGATGATCGCGCGCACGATGGTGGCGTCGTCGTCATCGTCCAGCAGGTCCTGGACGAAGCTCTTGTCGATCTTGATCTTGTCCAAGGGCAGGCTTTTCAAATAGCTGAGGGATGAGTAGCCGGTGCCGAAGTCATCAATCGCGATCAACGCACCGGACCGGCGCAGGCTCAGCAGGTGCTGGGCGGCGGTGCTGATGTCTTCCATCAGGCCGGTTTCCGTGACTTCCAGTTCCAGGCTGCGCGGCGGCAAGCGGTAGATTTGCATCAGGTTATTAACCACCCGCGGCAATTCGGTGTGGTGCAACTGCACGGTGGACAGGTTGACCGCCATGCGCAGATCGGTAAAGCCCAGGTCGTGCCATTCGCGCAATTGGCGGCAGGCTTGGTCGAGTACCCACTCGCCTATCGGGATAATCGTGCCGTTCTGCTCCGCCAGCGGGATAAACAGGTCCGGCGGGACCAGGCCGTGTTCCGGATGCTCCCAGCGCAACAGGGCTTCCACGCCCACCACACGGTGGTCGCGGTAACTGATCTGCGGCTGGTACACCAGGTGGAATTGGTTGCGGCTGAGGGCGTCGCGCAGGTCTTTTTCCAGCTCCCGGCGGCGGCGCATCTCACTGTCGACGCTGGCGATATAGAACTGATAGCGATTGCGCGAGCGGGTCTTGGCCAGGGTCATGGTCTGTTCGGCTTTTTGCAGCAGCTTTTCAGTGCTGTCGCCGTCTTCTGGGAATAAGGTGATGCCGATGGTGGCGCGCAGGCGGATCCGTTCGTGGTCGAGGACGAAGTCTGCTTCCAGGTCATCAAGGATGCTTTGTGCCAGCTCGGCGGCCTCGTAAGGCTGTTCGATATCGGCTTGGACCAGCGCGAACTGGTCTCCGCCCAGACGGGCCAGGGTGCCGAGGCGCCCACTGTGCGCGCGTAAACGGTCGGCCAGCGCCAGCAGCAGTTTGTCACCGGCCTGGTAGGTGAACTGTTCGTTGACGCTTTTGAAATCATCCAGCCCCACGCACAACACCGCTACGCGCCGTTGTCGGCGGCCTGCGTCAATGAGGATCTTGTCCAGTTGCTCCTGCAGTTTCTGGCGGTTCGGTAAACCGGTCAGGAAGTCATACTGGGCCATGCGCAGCAGGCTGGTTTCGGCTTCATGGCGCAGGTGGGTATTGCGCTCGATGGACTCGAGCAGCTGGTTGGCGGTGTTGATCCACAGCCCCAATTCGTCGCGTTCGTGACCCTTGAGCTGCGGGATCTTGTGTTCGCTGGGCCGGTCCGGGTTGATCGACGTCAGGTGTTCGATAATCCGCGACAGCGGCTTGGTCAGCAGCCAGTGATAAACCAGGTAGAGCACCAGGCCCATGGCCAGGGCGCGCAATACACCGGAAATAAAGATGATCACCGAATTGACGATAAATCCCTGGCCATAGGTGGCCGTGTCGAGGGTGATACTCAGGTCGCCGTAATACTCGCTGTAGGGGCCTTTGCCGACCAGAGGCGTGGTAAACGTGCGTTCCTGGCCAAGAATCAGGTCGGTCAACCAGCGGCTCGGGGCGTGCTGCAAGGCGCGGCTCTTCTCGGCCAGCATGGTTTCGTTGGGGTGGCCGATGGACGCCATGCGCACCGCGTCATCCTGGAACAGGCCCTCAATCACTTGCATGCCCATTTCGCGGTCCAGGCTGTAGACGGCCTGGGTCGAGGGGTCGCGAAACATGTCGAGGATGCGCTGGGCATCGCCGGCCACGGCCTGGCGCGTCTTGTAGGCATCGAAAACGATCTGCGCCACGCTCAGCGCTACGCCCACGATCAATGCCGACAGCAGCACAACCCGTAGTAACTTCACCGACAAGCTGTTCTTGAGTTCCAGCTTCAAAGGGGCATTCCTTGTCTCATGCGGGTGGCCTTCAATATGCCATGAGTATTGGCAATCCCGTGAGGCCAGTCAAAGGAACATTAGGGCTGGAGACGTCTTGGCGGTGGGGAGGGAGAAAAAACCAGAAAAAACGGCGGATTTGCTCCGCCGCGTGGGGGGCTCGGCGTACGTGTGGTCAGGCAAATGCCTTTCCTACCGTGGCCGCTTTTATTGATAGGCTGAAATCTCGATCTTTGGTGGCGCCGGCGGCATCATGTCCTCGCCTGGTTTGCTGGGAGGGCTGGCAGCAGCGCCATCACCGCCACCCGCCCCGCCGGCGAGGCCTTTCATAAGTCCGGTGATTAATTGCATCGCCATCTGTGCGCCTGCTTTTCCGATTTCTTCCATCATTGATTCTCCAGAAGCGTGTGGGAGGGGTATTCCTCTCGCTGGATGGGTGGCACATTCCCTTCCGCGCGTTCCACGATTCTGGGCAGGTCGACGTTGTGGAACACCCACAAAAAAGCCCGGCAATCGCCGGGCCCTTTCTGCTGCAAGCGGTGCTTAGGCAGTGAAGGTTTTGCCTTCGAACTGCTCAGCCACGAACTTCCAGTTGACCAGGTTCCAGAACGCTTCCACATACTTTGGACGCACGTTACGGTAGTCGATGTAGTAGGCGTGTTCCCATACGTCGCAGGTCAGCAGCGGGGTGTCGCCGCTGGTCAGCGGGTTGCCGGCGCCGATAGTGCTGGCCAGGGCCAGGGAACCGTCAGCCTTTTTCACCAGCCAGCCCCAACCGGAACCGAAGGTGCCGACGGACGTTTTGGTGAACTCTTCCTTGAACTTGTCGAACGAACCAAACGCAGCGTTGATGGCTTCAGCCAGCGCGCCGGTAGGTTGGCCGCCGGCGTTTGGCGCCAGGCAGTTCCAGTAGAAAGTGTGGTTCCAGACCTGAGCAGCGTTGTTGAAGATGCCGCCCGAAGAGGATTTAACG
Organism: Pseudomonas tritici; assembly: GCF_014268275.3. Classification (NCBI taxonomy): domain Bacteria; kingdom Pseudomonadati; phylum Pseudomonadota; class Gammaproteobacteria; order Pseudomonadales; family Pseudomonadaceae; genus Pseudomonas; species Pseudomonas tritici. Next base: position 5,088,342 of record NZ_CP077084.1, on the reverse strand, counting down.
ATCTCTTCCAGGGTCTTGCCTTCGAACTCGGTGCCTGGCACCAGGTTGTTCAGGTTCACGACATAGGTGTTGTGGTGCTTGTCGTGGTGAAATTCCAAGGTTTCCTTGGAGATGTGCGGCTGCAGGGCATCGTGTGCGTAGGGCAGCGGCGGCAATTCGAAAGCCATGATGATTCTCCTAATCAGGTCAGTTGCGGTGAGCGCAAGGCCGATCACGGGCGGCCAAACAAGCGCCGGGGAGTTTGTACTCTTTGCGGCGCAGGGTCCGGATCATAGCACCGGGGGTGCGGCAAAACCACGCAACAACTGTGTGGGATAGAGGTTCCAGAGCGTTTTGGAATATTCCTCAGGCGCTGATCAATTGGTAGGCCACGCTGAACATCATCACCGCTACCAATAGGTCCAGCAGGCGCCAGGTGGCGGGGCGCGCCAGCCAGGGGGCCAGCCAGGCCGCGCCGAGTGCCAACGTGGCGAACCACAGGAACGAGGCGCTGGCGGCACCGGCCACATAGGCGCCGGGCTCGGTTTGCTGCGCGCCGAGAGAGCCGATCAGCAAAACAGTGTCCAGGTACACGTGAGGGTTGAGCAGCGTCACCGCCAAGGCACTGAGCAACACGGCGCGCAAGGAGCGCACCTTGAGGTTGTCGCCTTGTTCCAGGCTCTGTTTTGAACAGGCCCGACGCAGTGCGCAAGCCCCGTACCAGATCAGGAAAGCTGCGCCGCCCCAACGGGCAATCGCCAGCAGCAATGGGCTTTGTGCCAGCACTGTCGCTAATCCGAACACCCCGGCGGCTACTAGCAGGGCATCGCACACTATGCACAACGCCGCGACCGGCAAGTGATGCTCGCGACGCAGGCTTTGCGCCAATACAAAGGCATTCTGGGAGCCGATGGCCATGATCAGGCCGAGCGCGACCAGCAGGCCATTCAGATAACTTTGCCACATAGGGATTACTCCGTGTCCGCTGCCAAGAGAAGCGATGCTGGCTATTCTCTTGGCACAGGCTGTATAAGAAAAACAAATATTGCTGATCGCTCATTAGAGAAACTGATGTTCGACTATAAATTGCTTTCTGCCCTGGCGGCGGTGGTGGAACAGGCTGGCTTCGAGCGCGCCGCGCAAGTGTTGGGGCTCTCGCAATCGGCGATCTCCCAGCGCATCAAGTTGCTCGAGGCGCGCATCGGCCAGCCGGTGCTAGTGCGGGCCACGCCGCCGACGCCTACCGAGATCGGCCGTCGCCTGCTCAACCATGTGCAACAGGTGCGCCTGTTGGAACGCGACCTGCAAAGTCAGGTGCCGGCACTGGACGAGGAAGGCATGCCCGAGCGCCTGCGCATCGCGTTGAACGCCGATAGCCTGGCCACTTGGTGGGCAGAGGCCGTCAGCGATTTTTGCGCCGAACACCATTTGCTGCTGGATTTGGTGGTGGAAGACCAGACCGTGGGCCTCAAACGCATGCGTGCTGGCGAAGTGGCCGCCTGCATCTGCGCCAGCGAGCGCCCGGTTGCCGGGGCACGCAGCCTGTTGCTGGGCGCTATGCGCTATCGGGCGCTGGCCAGCCCGGCTTTTATAACCCGGCATTTTCCGGATGGCGTACGCGCAGATCAACTGGCGCGCACACCAGCACTGGTGTTCGGCCCGGATGATTTCCTGCAACACCGTTACCTGGCGTCCCTCGGCGTGGACGGTGGTTTCGAGCACCATTTGTGCCCTTCGTCCGAAGGCTTCATCCGTTTGACAGAAGCAGGCCTGGGCTGGGGGCTGGTGCCGGAATTGCAGGTGCGCGACCAACTGGAAAAGGGCGTATTGGTCGAGTTATTGCCAGATAAGCCCATCGACGTGCCGTTGTACTGGCATCATTGGCGCAGTGGCGGGCAACTGCTGGGCTTGTTGACGGATCACCTGGCCCAGGCATGTGGCCAATGGTTGGTGCCGTTGGAGTAATGGCGCGCGTCAAGGCAACAGCGATGAAAAACGAAAGCACACGGGGTAACACATGAAGATTCTGGTCACCGGCGCAAGCGGCTTCATTGGCGGGCGCTTCGCGCGTTTCGCCTTGGAGCAGGGCCTGGACGTGCGGGTCAACGGGCGGCGCGCTGAAGGTGTGGAACACCTGGTGAGGCGCGGCGCCGAGTTTATCCAGGGTGATCTGAATGACGCCGACCTGGTGCGCGGGCTGTGCCGCGATGTCGAAGCCGTGGTGCATTGCGCGGGTGCTGTCGGGCTGTGGGGGCGCTATCAGGACTTTCATCAAGGCAACGTGCAGGTCACTGAGAACGTGGTCGAGGCCTGCCTCAAGCAACGGGTCGGCCGACTGGTGCACTTGTCGTCGCCATCAATCTATTTTGACGGCCGCGGCCACCTGGGCCTGACCGAAGAGCAAGTCCCCAAGCGCTTCAAGCATCCCTATGCCGCCACCAAATACTTGGCGGAACAAAAGGTGTTCGGCGCCCAGGAGTTCGGCCTCGAAGTGCTGGCCCTGCGCCCGCGCTTCGTTACCGGCGCCGGCGACATGAGCATCTTCCCACGCCTGCTGAAAATGCAGCGCAAGAACCGCCTGGCTATCGTCGGCGACGGCCTGAACAAGGTCGATTTCACCAGCGTGCACAACCTCAATGAAGCGCTGCTCAGCAGCCTGCTCGCCACCGGTTCAGCACTGGGTAAGGCCTACAACATCAGCAACGGCACGCCAGTGCCGGTGTGGGATGTGGTGAACTACGTGATGCGCCAAATGGAGTTGCCGCAGGTAACGCGGTATCGGTCCTACGGTTTGTCCTACAGCGTGGCGGCCCTCAACGAGGCCTTCTGCGCGATGTGGCCCGGGCGTCCGGAGCCAGCATTGTCGCGCCTGGGCATGCAAGTCATGAACAAAGATTTCACGTTAGACATCAGCCGCGCCAGGCATTATCTGGACTACGAGCCCAAGGTCAGCCTGTGGACCGCCCTCGACGAGTTCTGCAGTTGGTGGAAGGCCCAGGACCCAGGGTTCAAGTGAGCACACAACAGGCAACACTTGGGGAACCGAATCTGGCCTTCCAGGTCGACCAGTGCGCCGGGAAGGCGGTTTATACTCCCGTCGCTCGCCATTTCACCGATTCAGGGTTGATTCATGCGCAACGATGCTAAAGACGACTTCGACAACGTTCCCAGCCTGCGGGCCGATGTCGGGGATGACGATGATTTCGAACCGACCCCGGCCACCTCGGTGCGTTCGCGCAACACGAAGGTAGTCAAGGTCAAGGGCGCCAGCACCGGCCCGTTATGGGCGTTGATCGGCGCGCTGCTGATCGCTTTTGCGGGCCTGGCCTGGTGGAGCTTCCAGCAGATTTCCCTGATGGGCCAGCAATTGGTTGCCACCCAGGAAAGTTTTGCGCGCATCAGCGAAGAAGCGGCGGGGCGCCTGCAGGATATTTCCGGCAAGGTGGTGGCCAGTGAAGCCAGCGTCAACAACGGCAGCGAAGCGTTGAAACTGCAGATCAAGCAGCTCGAAAGCCAGTTGTTGGAGCAGGGCAAACAGCAGGTCGGCGTGGCCGGCCAGGCCACCGAGTTGGATAAGCGGCTGGCGCAAATGACGGCCAGCACCACTGAACTCTCCAACGCCAACAGCAAGCTGCAAGGCCAGGTCCAGGCCCTGACCGACGCCGTGGCGACGCTTAAGGCGGCGCAAGGTGACGCAGGTAAGCGCGATGCCGAAATCAAGGAGCTTTCCGCTGACGTGGCCGCGTTGAAGAAACAGGGCAACCCAAGTGCGGCCATCGCCCGGATCGAGCAGGATCTGGTAGTGCTCAAAAGCGCGCAGGATAACCAGCCGGCCAACAGCGACGCGCCAACCAATAAAGAGTTCGACGTGTTCCGTATCCAGACCACGCGCAACATCACCACGTTGCAGAGCCAGGTGCAGAACCTGAACCAGCGGCTGAATGCGCCCGGCGGCGGCACACCACAGAGTCAATGATCGAAACCGGTTCAAGACACAAGCGGGCTTGCTCGCGAATGCGATGTATCAGTGACCCATCAGGCGACTGACACTCTGCATTCGCGAGCAAGCCCGCCCACCGTTGATTGGGGCGAAGCGCTGAATCGTGTCCAGGTTTTTAAATTGTCACTGTTCGGTGACATTTCCCATCCCCTTCGTTACTTGCCCCCGCCGCGCCCTTGTTTAGACTCCGGTCATCCCACAAAAAATAATAAGGGCCACCCATGACCACGCAACCACTGCCTGCCAGCAGTTGGCTGAACGCGCCTGCCCATCACGCTTGGCTCGCCGCTGAAGGCCAGCGCCTGCTGGCATTCGCCAAGGCATGTCGGCTGCCCGATGGTTTCGGCAACCTCGACGACAAAGGCCAACTGCCGGCCAATGCCCACGCCGAAACCATGAACACCGCCCGCATGACCCACAGCTTTGCCATGGCCCACGCCCTGGGTTTGCCAGGGTATGCCGAGTTGGTCGCACACGGTGTCGCAGCCCTCAGTGGCCCGCTGCGCGACGCTGAGCACGGAGGCTGGTTCGCCGCACCCCAGGCCATCGATGGCAACCGTGGCAAGGCTGCTTACCTGCACGCCTTTGTCGCCCTGGCCGCCAGCTCGGCGGTGGTAGCCGGCGCTCCCGGCGCACAAAACCTGTTGAACGACGCCATCCATATCATCGACCAGTTTTTCTGGAGCGAGGAGGAGGGCGTGATGCTTGAGTCGTTCGCCCAAGACTGGAGCGGCGTCGAGGCCTACCGCGGCGCCAACAGCAACATGCACGCCACCGAAGCCTTCCTCGCCTTGGCCGATGTCACCGGCGATACACGCTGGCTGGACCGCGCGCTGCGGATCGTCGAGCGTGTGATCCACACCCACGCCGCCGGTAACCAGTTCATGGTGATCGAGCATTTCGACGCGCATTGGCAACCGCTGCTCGGTTACAACGAAGACAACCCCGCCGACGGCTTCCGCCCCTACGGCATCACGCCCGGCCACGGCTTCGAGTGGGCGCGGCTGGTGCTGCACCTGGAGGCAGCGCGCCTGCAAGCCGGGCTCGTCACACCAGAATGGTTGGTGACCGACGCCAAGGGCCTGTTCGCCAGCGCCTGCGAATATGCCTGGTCCGTGGATGGCGCCCCCGGCATCGTCTACACGCTGGACTGGAACCACCGCCCGGTGGTGCGCGAACGCCTGCACTGGACCCACGCCGAAGCCAGCGCCGCTGCCCAGGCGCTGCTCAAGCGTACCGGCGAGTTGCACTACGAAACGTGGTACCGGCGCTTCTGGGAGTTTTGCGAGGCCCACTTTATCGATCGTCTCCACGGCAGTTGGCACCACGAACTCAGCCCGCACAACCAACCCAGCAGCAACATCTGGGGCGGCAAGCCAGACCTGTACCATGCTTGGCAAGCGGTCGTGCTGCCTGCACTGCCCTTGGCACCGAGTATGGCCAGTGCCATCGGGGCTGGGTGTTATGTCACCAGTTGGTGACATTTGTGCATCCCTTTGTTACCTGCGCCTCAAAAATCCATGTTTAAACTCCGTGCAGCGCAAGCTTAAGACTTGCATGCATAACAACAAGAAAGGTATTCAGATGAACGCGATTAATCGCCTCGCCGTAGCTATTTCCATTGCCTCGTTGTTTCCCCTCAGTGCATTTGCCGCCGACTCGAAAGGGACGGTTGAAGTTGTGCATTGGTGGACCTCGGGCGGTGAAAAAGCGGCTGTAGATGTCCTGAAGGCCCAAGTTGAGAAAGACGGTTTCATCTGGAAAGACGGTGCCGTCGCAGGTGGCGGTGGCGCAACGGCCATGACCGTGCTGAAAAGCCGCGCGGTCGCCGGCAACCCGCCCGGCGTTGCCCAGATCAAAGGCCCCGACATCCAGGAATGGGCGTCCACCGGCCTGCTCGACACCGACGTTCTGAAATCTGTCGCCAAAGACGAAAAATGGGACTCCCTGCTCGACAAGAAAGTCTCCGACACCGTGAAGTACGACGGTGACTACGTTGCCGTACCGGTCAACATCCACCGCGTGAACTGGCTGTGGATCAACCCGGAAGTCTTCAAGAAAGCCGGCATCACCAAGAACCCAACCACCCTCGAAGAATTCTACGCAGCGGGCGACAAGCTCAAGGCCGCGGGCTTCATTCCGCTCGCCCATGGTGGCCAGCCGTGGCAGGACAGCACCGTTTTCGAAGCCGTCGTCCTGTCGGTGATGGGGGCCGATGGCTACAAGAAAGCCCTGGTCGACCTGGATAACGCTGCACTGACCGGTCCGGAAATGGTCAAGTCGCTGACCGAGCTGAAGAAAGTCGCGACCTACATGGACGTCGACGGCAAAGGCCAGGACTGGAACCTCGAAGCGGGCAAAGTCATCAACGGCAAGGCTGGCATGCAGATCATGGGTGACTGGGCCAAGTCCGAGTGGACCGCCGCCAAGAAAGTCGCCGGCAAGGACTACGAGTGCGTAGCTTTCCCAGGCACCGACAAAGCCTTCACCTACAACATCGACTCCCTGGCGGTGTTCAAGCAGAAAGACAAAGGCACTGCGGCAGGTCAGCAGGATATTGCCAAAGTCGTGCTGGGTGAAAACTTCCAGAAAGTGTTCAGCATCAACAAGGGTTCGATCCCTGTGCGTAACGACATGCTGACCAAAATGGATTCGTACGGCTTCGACTCGTGCGCCCAGACCGCTGCCAAGGACTTCCTGGCAGACGCCAAGACCGGCGGCCTGCAGCCAAGCATGGCGCACAACATGGCCACGACCCTGGCTGTGCAAGGTGCGTTCTTTGACGTCGTGACCAACTACATCAACGACCCGAAAGCTGACCCGGCCGACACCGCCAAGAAACTCGGCGCTGCGATCAAGTCGGCTAAGTAAGGCCAGGTAGCGGCTTTTTGTAGGAGCCGGGCTTGTGTGGGAGCGGGCTTGCTCGCGAAGGCATCACCGCGGTGTAACGGTTACACCGCGTCGCCTGCTTCGCGAGCAAGCCCGCTCCCACAAAGCCAGCGTCACAAGGTTTATTGGCTGGTCCTTTTTCCCTGTATTGGATTTCCCCATGAGTTCTGTTGCTGTCTTCAGCAAAGCCTCGCCGTTCGATGCACTGCAGCGCTGGCTACCCAAACTGGTGCTGGCGCCCAGCATGTTCATCGTGTTGGTGGGCTTCTACGGCTACATCCTGTGGACGTTTGTACTGTCGTTCACGACGTCTACGTTCCTGCCAAGCTACAAATGGGCGGGTCTCGCGCAGTATGAGCGTTTGTTCGACAACGACCGCTGGTGGGTCGCGAGCAAGAACCTGGCCCTGTTTGGCGGGATGTTTATCGGCATCACCCTGGTGATCGGCGTGACACTGGCGATCTTCCTCGACCAGAAAATCCGTCGCGAAGGCTTTATCCGCACCATTTACCTGTACCCGATGGCGCTCTCTATGATCGTCACCGGTACGGCCTGGAAATGGCTGCTCAACCCGGGCATGGGCCTGGACAAACTCCTGCGTGACTGGGGCTGGGAAGGCTTCCGTCTCGACTGGCTGATCGACCCGGACCGCGTGGTCTATTGCCTGGTGATCGCCGCGGTATGGCAAGCCTCGGGCTTCATCATGGCGATGTTCCTTGCGGGCCTGCGTGGCGTTGATCAATCGATCATCCGCGCTGCGCAGATCGACGGCGCAAGCCTGCCGCGCATCTACTGGAGCGTGGTGCTGCCAAGCCTGCGTCCGGTGTTCTTCAGTGCGGTGATGATCCTGGCGCACATTGCGATCAAGAGTTTCGACCTGGTGGCGGCGATGACGGCTGGCGGCCCCGGCTACTCGTCCGACCTGCCTGCGATGTTCATGTACTCGTTCACCTTCAGCCGTGGCCAGATGGGCATGGGCTCGGCCAGTGCAATCCTGATGCTCGGTGCGATCCTCGCGATCATCGTGCCTTACCTCTACTCCGAGCTGAGGACCAAACGTAATGACTAGTCTCGTCTCCAAATCGCCCATCAGCCTGAGTCGCATCGCGATCTATGCGGTGTTGATTCTCGCCGTGCTGCTGTACCTGGTGCCGCTGGTGGTGATGTTGCTCACCAGCTTCAAGACCCCGGAAGACATCAGCACCGGCAACCTGCTGAGCTGGCCGACCGTGGTCTCCGGCATCGGCTGGGTCAAGGCCTGGGCCACCGTGGATGGCTACTTCTGGAACTCGATCAAGATCACCGTGCCCGCTGTGCTGATCTCCACCGCCATCGGTGCGTTGAACGGCTACGTGCTGTCGTTCTGGCGCTTCCGGGGTTCGCAGTTGTTCTTCGGTCTGTTGTTGTTCGGTTGCTTCCTGCCGTTCCAGACCGTGCTGCTGCCGGCTTCCTTCACCCTCGGCAAGATGGGCCTCGCCAGCACCACCACCGGCCTGGTGTTTATCCATGTGGTCTACGGCCTGGCGTTCACCACGCTGTTTTTCCGTAATTACTACGTCAGCATTCCGGATGCGCTGATCAAGGCGGCACGCCTGGACGGTGCCGGTTTCTTCACCATTTTCCGCCTGATCATCCTGCCGATGTCGACCCCGATCATCATGGTCTGCCTGATCTGGCAGTTCACCCAGATCTGGAACGACTTTCTGTTCGGCGTGGTGTTCTCCAGTGGCGACTCCCAGCCCATCACGGTGGCGCTGAACAACCTGGTCAACACCAGCACCGGGGCCAAGGAATATAACGTGGATATGGCGGCGGCGATGATCGCCGGGCTGCCGACCCTGCTGGTCTATGTGATCGCAGGCAAGTATTTCGTGCGCGGCCTCACGGCCGGCGCGGTCAAGGGGTAATCATGGCTACGCTTGAACTTCGCAATGTAAACAAGACCTATGGCGCCGGCCTGCCCGACACCTTGAAGAACATCGAACTGTCGATCAAGGAAGGCGAATTCCTGATCCTGGTCGGCCCTTCGGGGTGCGGCAAATCCACGCTGATGAACTGCATCGCGGGCCTGGAAACCATCACCGGCGGCGCGATCATGATCGGTGATCAAGACGTGAGCGGCATGAGCCCCAAGGATCGCGACATCGCCATGGTGTTCCAGTCCTACGCGCTGTACCCGACCATGAGCGTGCGCGAGAACATCGAGTTCGGCCTCAAGATCCGCAAGATGCCCCAGGCCGAGATCGACACTGAAGTGGCGCGCGTGTCCAAGCTGCTGCAGATCGAACACCTGCTCAACCGCAAGCCGGGCCAGCTCTCTGGCGGGCAGCAACAGCGTGTTGCGATGGGCCGTGCGTTGGCGCGCCGGCCGAAGATCTACCTGTTCGACGAACCGCTGTCCAACCTCGACGCCAAGCTGCGCGTTGAGATGCGCACCGAAATGAAACTGATGCACCAGCGCCTCAAGACCACCACGGTCTACGTGACCCACGACCAGATCGAAGCGATGACCCTGGGCGACAAAGTGGCGGTGATGAAGGACGGCATCATCCAACAATTCGGCACGCCGAAAGAAATTTACAACGACCCGGCCAACCTGTTTGTGGCAAGCTTTATCGGTTCACCACCAATGAACTTCGTTCCTATGCGCCTAAAACGCAAGGAAGGTCGTTTGGTCGCGCTGCTCGACAGCGGCCAGGCCCGTTGCGAATTGCCGTTAGGCATGAACGACGCAGGCCTGGAGGACCGTGATGTGATTCTGGGCCTGCGCCCGGAGCAGATCGTGTTGGCGGCGGGTGAGGGCAACGGTTCGTCGAGCATTCGCGCTGAAGTCCAGGTCACCGAACCGACCGGTCCGGACACCCTGGTGTTCGTGCAGCTCAATGACACCAAGGTCTGCTGCCGTTTGGCGCCGGATGTGGCGCCCCAGGTCGGCGAGACCCTGACCCTGCAATTTGATCCGGCCAAGGTATTGCTGTTCGACGCCAACACTGGCGAACGCCTAGGCACTGCTTCTTCATTGCCCGCACAGGGGCATGCCGACAACGTGGCCCAATTCAAAGGCCGCTGAAGCAGCTAAGTTGTTGTTTTAAATAAAAAAGTAACCCGCGTTAGATAAAAACAGTTTAATAACAATAAAGACGAGGATGTAGGGATGAAAAAGCAACACAACAACACTCGGCTGATCTGCCAAATGTCAGCTGCAGCAGCCCTGGTTTTGTCCGCCAATGCGATGGCGGCCGATGCATTCAGTGCCGACTCCAAGTGGATGACCGGCGATTGGGGTGGTGAGCGTACCAAGCTGATCGAGCAAGGTATCGACATCAAGGCTGACTACGTAGGGGAAATGGGCGCCAACCTGCGCGGCGGCTACAACGACGACAGGACCGGCCGTTACTCTGACCAGTTCGGTCTGGGCGTAGCGCTGGACCTGCAAAAGCTGTGGGGCTGGGATAACACCCAGGCCAAGATCCAGTTCACCAACCGTAATGGTCAGAATATCTCCAACGACCGCATCGGCGACCCACGTGCCGGCACGCTCAGTTCGTCGATGGAAGTCTACGGCCGTGGCCACATGGTGCGTCTGACCCAGTTCTGGATTCAGCACCAGATGTTCGACAACAAGCTGGACGTCAAACTCGGCTACTTCGGTGAAGGCGAAGACTTCAACACCTTCCCGTGCGACTTCCAGAACCTGTCGTTCTGCGGCTCCCAGGTCGGCAACTATGTAAATACCTGGTACAACTGGCCCGTCAGCCAGGCCGCGATCCGCGTGAAGTACAACATCACGCCTGAGCTGTATGCGCAAATCGGTGCCTACAACCAGAACCCATCGCAGCTTGAGCACGGCAACGGCTTCAAGCTCAGCGGCAGCGGCACCAAGGGCACCGTGATTCCGGTGGAATTGGTCTGGTCGCCGAAGGTCAACAACCTGCCGGGCGAATACCGTGTGGGTTACTACAAGAGCGCGGCTGATGCTGCCGACGTACGTGAAGACGTGAACGGCAACGATGCGGCTACCACTGGCGCCGCGTACCGTACCCGCAGCAGCAAGAAAGGCTACTGGTTTGTTGCCCAACAGCAACTCACCACGCATAACGGCGACGCTTCCCGCGGCTTGAATATCGCGGCCAACGCCACCTTCCACGACAAAGAAACCAACCTGGTCGACAACTATCAGTCGTTGATGCTGGTGTACAAAGGCCCATTCGACGCGCGTCCAAAAGATGATGTCGGCATTGGTGCTGCTCGCCTGCACGTCAACGATGACGTGAAGAAAAACGCTGAGCTGCTGAACGTCGCCAATGGCGTGAATGATTACGACAATGCGCTGTTCTCGCCCATTCGCGAGACCGAGTACAACTTCGAAATCAACTACGGCTTCCACGTTACCAACTGGCTGACCGTGCGTCCTAACCTGCAATACGTCGTCCAGCCTGGCGGCGTGGATAAAGTCGACAACGCGCTCGTGGCGGGTCTGAAAATTCAGTCTACGTTCTAACGCTGTTGCGATAAGCTCCTCTCTCTGTGCGCATTTTGCGGGTAGCCATGGCTATCCGCTTTTTTTTGGGTCGCATTGTGAAGATATTCAGGACCGTGGCACATGCATGAGCAACCGCTGCAACGCTTTTTCAAATCCCTGCGCGAGCGTCCGGTGTTCGCCTGGGAGCGCTTTCAGATGCGCGACGTGTTGGTGATCGACCATCCGCTGTGCCAGGCGGTGTTCAGTCGCCAGGGCGCGCAGCTGTTGCACTTCCAACCCCGTGGCCAGAAACCCTGGCTGTGGTGTGCAGCCAAATGGCCACAGGTCGGTGCCATTCGTGGTGGCGTACCGGTGTGCTGGCCGTGGTATGGCCGCCACCCGAGCGAAAATGCGTGGCCGTCCCATGGCTGGGCGCGGCTGATCGACTGGAAGCTGCTCGACAGCAGCACCGACGATGAGGGCGTGCGCCTGCATTGGCAATTGCAGTTGTGCGACTGGCAGGTCGACCTGCACGCGCACCTCGGGGAGACCCTGGAACTGCGCCTGAGCACCGAGCACCAGGACGAGCTCCCGTGCCAGCTGAGCCATGCTTTGCACGCTTATTGGCGTATTGGTCACGTTGATGAGGTAGCGCTGTCTGGGCTTGATGGCGCGCAAGGTTACGACCAGCTCAATCGCCAGGTTTGCCAGCAGGAAGGTGAGCTAAGGGTAGAGGGCGGGTGCCAGCGGGTGTTCCAGCACGAGGGTGAGTTGCAGCTCAAGGATCACGCCTGGCAGCGTGAACTGTGCATTGATACGGGTGACAGCGCTGACACGGTGGTGTGGCATCCCGGCAGCCGGCCGCTGTTGGGGGTGAGCTTTAACGAGGCGTCGGGGTTTGTGTGCGTGGAGTCGGCGATGGCCGGGGCCAGTTTGGCGCCGGGGGAGAGGGCGCATTTGAGTTTGCAGGCTAGAGCCGGGGTTTAACGGTGTGGCTGATGGCACCATCGCGGGCAAGCCCGCTCCCACAGGGGAGTGCATTCCAAATGTGGGAGCGGGCTTGCCCGCGATTAGGCCAGTAGTGCCACCTCAAATGTGTGTTTAGTTAAACTCATCGCCCACCGGATACCGGCTGTCATTCAAGCTTTCCTTGATCTTGCGCAAATGCGGCTGGAAATCCACGCCACGACGCAAAGTCATGCCGGTCGCCAACACATCCAGCACCGTCAATTGGATGATCCGCGAGGTCATCGGCATGTAGATGTCGGTGTCTTCCGGCAGCGGAATGTTCAGGCTTACCGTACTGGCCTTGGCCAGCGGCGAATTCTCAGCCGTCACGCCCAGCACGGAAGCGCCGTTTTCCCGTGCGATCCGCGCCACTTCCACCAGCTCACGGGTACGCCCGGTGTAGGAAATGATCACGAACAACTCGCCTGTGTGCGCCACCGAGGCGATCATGCGCTGCATCAGCACGTCGGCGTGGGCGGTAACAGCCAAGTTGAAACGGAAGAACTTGTGCAGCGCATCCATGGCCACCGGGGCCGAAGCGCCCAGGCCGAAGAAGTGGATCTGCCGTGCCTGGATCAACAAATCCACGGCTTTGCTGATCAGGGCAGGGTCCAGCGCCTGGCAGGCACTGTCCAGCGAGGCGATGGCGCTGCCGAAGATTTTCTGGGTGTAGGCCTCAGGGTTATCATCGGCCTCCACCGCGCGGCTGACATACGCCGCGCCACTGGCCAGGCTTTGCGCCAGCTGCAATTTCAGTTCAGGGTAACCGCTCACGCCGAACGAACGGCAGAAACGGTTGACCGTCGGTTCACTGACCGAGGCAGCCTGGGCGAGGGCGGCAATGGAGAAGCGGGTCGCCTGCTGCGGGTTGAGCAGGATGACCTCGGCGACTTTTTTCTCGGCCTTGTTTAATTCTTCGAGGCGGTTCCGGATCTGTTCCAGAAGATTTCGCACGCGGTCCATTCAGTCTTTCCTTCGGGCGACGATGCAAATAAAAGGTGGCGACCAATCGATGAGTGGTCTTTTGCGGTGGCCTATCCTACTGAGGGTAGCTGAACACCACCACTCGCAATGCGTATTTCGGGAAAATGTTGTGGTTATTACTACATTTTTCCTTGAGTGATGCCTTGAAAAAAGGTATTTGTAGCTTAACTTGATAAAAGAACAAACATCATGCCTTCGATAACCGTAGAACCCTGCACCTTTGCCCTGTTTGGCGCCTTGGGTGATCTGGCGCTGCGCAAGTTATTTCCTGCTCTCTATCAACTCGATGGCGCCGGGTTGCTGCACGACGACACGCGCATCCTGGCCCTGGCCCGTGAAGCCGGTTCCGAGCAACAGCACCTGGCCCATATCGAGCAAGCACTGCGCAAATACGTCGGCAAGGAACTGGACGAAACCATCGCCCAGCGTTTCCTCGCGCGCCTGACCTACGTTCACGTCGACTTCATGAAGGCTGATGACTACGTGGCGCTGGCTGAAATTGCCGGCACCGAGCAGCGCCTGATTGCCTATTTCGCCACGCCTGCAGCAGTTTACGGCGCGATCTGCGAGAACCTGTCCAAGGTCGGCCTGGCGGAAAACACCCGCGTTGTGTTGGAAAAACCGATCGGTTCGGACCTGGAGTCCTCGCGCAAGGTCAATGACGCCGTGGCGCAGTATTTTCCGGAAAACCGCACCTACCGCATCGACCACTATCTGGGCAAGGAAACCGTCCAGAACCTGATCGCGCTGCGTTTCGCCAACAGCCTGTTCGAAACCCAGTGGAACCAGAATTACATTTCCCACGTGGAAATCACCGTGGCCGAGCAGGTCGGTATCGAGGGCCGTTGGGGCTACTTCGACAAGGCCGGCCAGTTGCGCGACATGATCCAGAACCACCTGTTGCAACTGCTTTGCCTGATCGCCATGGACCCGCCGGCCGACCTGTCCGCCGACAGCATCCGCGACGAGAAGGTCAAGGTGCTCAAGGCCCTGGCGCCCATCAGCCCGGACGGCCTGACCACCCAAGTGGTGCGCGGCCAGTACATTGCCGGCTACAGCGCTGGCAAGCCAGTGCCGGGTTATCTGGAAGAAGACAACTCCAACACCCAGAGCGACACAGAAACCTTCGTCGCCCTGCGTGCCGATATCCGCAACTGGCGTTGGGCCGGGGTGCCGTTCTACCTGCGCACCGGCAAGCGGATGCCGCAAAAGCTGTCGCAGATCGTCATCCACTTCAAGGAACCGTCCCACTACATCTTCGCCCCCGAGCAGCGCTTGCAGATCAGCAACAAACTGATCATCCGCCTGCAACCGGACGAAGGTATTTCCTTGCGCGTGATGACCAAGGAGCAGGGCCTGGACAAAGGCATGCAACTGCGCAGCGGGCCACTGCAACTGAATTTTTCCGACACCTACCGCAGCGCACGGATTCCCGATGCCTATGAGCGGTTGTTGCTGGAAGTCATGCGCGGCAATCAGAACCTGTTTGTTCGCAAAGATGAAATCGAAGCCGCGTGGAAGTGGTGTGACCAGTTGATTGCCGGGTGGAAAAAATCTGGTGATGCGCCCAAGCCGTACGCGGCGGGTTCCTGGGGGCCGATGAGCTCAATTGCACTGATCACGCGGGATGGGAGGTCGTGGTATGGCGATATCTGAATTGAAACTGCCGCAGGGCGTAACCCCCCACGAGTACCGCACGCCGGTGCTGTTGGCGGAAGGCCTGGCGAATGATGTGGCCGAGCAACTGCGCGGAGCCATCAGTGCCCGTGGCGAAGCGACCCTGGTGGTGTCCGGTGGCCGCAGCCCCGTGGCGTTTTTCCAGCACTTGGCCAAGCAAGGCCTGGACTGGTCCAAGGTCACCATCACCCTGGCCGACGAACGCTGGGTGCCGGTGGAACACGCCGACAGCAATGCCGGCCTGTTGAAGCAACACCTGCTGCAGGGCCCGGCGGCCAAGGCCAAGTTTCTCAGCCTGTACAGCGCCGCGGCCAACCTTGAAGACGCTGCCGAGCAGGCTGATCGCCTGCTGGGCGAGTTGCCAGCCATCGATGTGCTGGTGCTCGGGATGGGCGATGACGGCCACACCGCATCGCTGTTCCCCAACAGCCCGAACCTGACTGAAGCCTTGCAGGTCGACGGTACCCGCCGTTGCTGGCCGATGCTGGCGCCGACCGTGCCCCATCAGCGCCTGACCATGAGTCGCGCGTTGCTTGCCACTGCCCACTACACCGTACTGTCGATTTCCGGCAGTTCGAAGTTGACCACCTTGAGCGCCGCGCTGGCCAGTGACGATGTCGCTGCCATGCCGATTCGCGCGTTTTTGCAACCTACATTAGAGATTTACTGGTGCCCATGAGCCAAGGATCAGCCGCTATGAAAAGCCCTCAACCGACCGTGTCCATGGCGGATAAAGTTGCCCTGATCGACAGCCTCTGCGCGAAGGCGCGGATCCTGCCGGTGATCACCATCGCCCGCGAACAGGACATCCTGCCGCTGGCCGATGCCTTGGCAGCCGGCGGTTTGACCGCATTGGAAGTGACCCTGCGTTCCGAGTTCGGCCTCAAGGCCATTCAGGTATTGCGCGAGCAACGCCCTGAACTGTGCACCGGTGCCGGCACTGTGCTGGATCGCCACATGCTCGAAGCGGCCGAAGTGGCGGGCTCGCAATTCATCGTCACCCCCGGCATTACACGCGACCTGCTGGAAGCGTCGGTGCACAGCCCGATTCCGCTGCTGCCGGGCATCAGTAATGCTTCGGGCATCATGGAAGGCTATGGCCTGGGCTATCGCCGCTTCAAGCTGTTCCCGGCCGAAGTCAGCGGTGGCGTTGCTGCCATCAAGGCCCTCGGTGGCCCGTTTGGCGAAGTGAAGTTCTGCCCGACTGGCGGCGTTAGCCCGGCCAATATCAAAAGCTACATGGCGTTGAAAAACGTGATGTGCGTAGGTGGTAGCTGGATGCTCGATCCTGAATGGATCAAGAACGGCGACTGGGCCCGTATCCAGGAAGTCACCGCCGAAGCGCTGGCGCTGTTGGATTGATCTGATTTATCGAATCGTTGTTGCTGTGCTTAACGGCATTTTTGCGGTGCACTTGGTCGGTGTGCCGCTTTTTTTTGCCTGTAGAAAACTTGAATTCAACGCCGCTCCCACATTTTTAGTCTGCGTTCAGTTGGGTAATCGCGTTCACCAACACGCTGATATCCGCAGCTGAAGTCACTAGCCCCGGTGTCACCCGAATGCACGTCCCGAACGACGCACTCACGCGCGTGGTGGTAAACAAGTCAAAGTCCCTGAGCAACCGATCCACCATCACTTGCTGATCCCGTCCGACAAACTTGAACGCCGTAATCCCGCAATACAGCCTCGGATCATCCGGCGTCAGCACTTCAATCCCCGGCAACGCCCGCACCTGGTTCACCCACAAATCCCGCAGGTAATTAACCCGCGCACCCTTGGCCGCCGAGCCACCCAATTCCCGGTGCTCTTCAAACACCAATGGCAAGGTCATCAGCGCTGGAAAGTTCGGCGTGCTGTAGGACGTCCGCGCGCGTATGTCGGTAGCCGGGTAGTGAAACTCGCCCATGTCCGGGTCGATATCGGCCAGGCGCTCCGGGGCGATGTACAGAAAGCCCAGGGTCAACGGCGCGCCGATCCATTTGTGCAAGTTGAAGCCGGCAAACTGAATGCCCAATTCGTCGAGGTTGAACTCGATCTGGCCCAGGGCATGTGCGCCATCCAGGATCACATCGATTTCATGCTCGCGCGCCGCCTGGGCAATCGCTGCAACGGGCATGACCAGCCCGGTGCGGTGGGTAACGTGGGTCAGCGCCATCATTTTGAGGCGTGGGTACTTAACGAACGCTTCGCGATAAGTCTGCACCAGGCTGTCGAAACTGGCCGGGTGCGTGTGGGACAGTTCGATCACCTCCACGCCGCGATAGCCTGCCAGCCAGCGCATGGCGCCTTTCACGGTGTCGTACTCCAGGTCACTGATGAGCACTTGATCGCCCGGTTGCAGGCGGTTGTAGTTGCGGATCAGCGATTGCAGGGCTTCAGTGGCGTTACGGGTAAAAGCCACTGACGCTGGGTCGACATCCATCAGCCCGGCCAATTGCCGACGAATCTCGACGTTTTCGCCTGTTTCGAACGTCTGACGCACATAGAGCGAGTTGCTGCGGTTGATAAACGCAACGTGTTCCAGGTACTGCGTTTGCACCGCTTGGCTCATGCGGCCGAAGTAGCCGTTTTCCAGATTGATCGGGCCGGGTTCCAGGTCGTAGCGCTGGGCGATGGCCAGCCAGTGACGTTCGTTGTCTGCATTCCGTGGCATAGGGCGCTCTTAATGACGAGGGGCGGGTTTACCGTGTTTGGCGCGCAGTGGTTCAAGCAATTCAGACAACCCGTTGCTGTCGATTTCCTGCATCAATGCCAGCAACCCGCCTAGTTCGCCGTGAGGGAAGCCTTCACGGGCAAACCAGTTCAAGTAGGGACCTGGCAGGTCGGCGATGATCCGTCCCTTGTATTTGCCGAAGGGCATTTCGCGGGTGATCAGCAGTTCGAGTTTTTCGGGGTTCATGGGCGCTTCGTGAAGGTCAGTCGTAGCAGTGGAAAATACAGGCATTCTGCATGAAGGCCAAATGACAGATCATGCAAAAAACGCACATACAGAAGGTTCAAGAATTTTTAAGCTTTTGATTTATAACGGAAAATAGTTTTTCAAAAAGCTGGCACGGACGCTGCAATTCTTATTGCAACCTTCTAACCTGCCAAAGGAATTGAAAAATGACTGACATCAATAAAGAATCCATCTCCGTACTCAACGACCTGATCGAGACCAGCATTGACGGTCAGAAAGGTTTCAAAGAGTGCGCTGAAGACATCAAGCACCCAGAACTCAAAGCACTGTTCGCCAAGCGTTCCGCTGATTGCGCGACAGCTGCAGCTGAACTGAAAACCGCCGTACGTGCCCTGGGTGGCGATCCGGAAGATTCCGGTAGCGTTGCTGGTGCTCTGCACCGCGGTTGGGTCGATGTTAAATCGATGGTTACCGGTAAAGATGAAGAAGCTGTGCTAAACGAAGCCGAGCGCGGTGAAGACCACGCACTGAAGGCTTACCGTGAAGCGATCGAGAAGATCAACAAGCACAACCTGCTGGGCATTCGTGACCTGGTTGAGCGTCAGTACCACGGCGTACAACGCAACCACGACCAGGTAAAAGCCCTGCGTAACCAGGCTCGCGCTCAGTCGTAAGCTCTGTGCTTTAAATGCTGTAAGAAATGTGGGAGGGGGCTTGCCCCCGATTGCGGAGTGTCAATCACTGCATCTTGTGACTGATCTACCGCTATCGGGGCAAGCCCCCTCCCACATTCGTATTGCATAAGTGTTAGCCAATGCTGATTGGCGGCAACTCGGTCAGCGTCACGACTTGCTGCTTACGCGGCGCAAGAATTTCCGCTTCACCGTCCACCACCAACTCATCACGCTGGTTGAATACACGGGTGGCAATGCGCACACGAAACTTCGGCAACTTCTCGAGAATTTCCAGGCGCACCGTGAGGGTGTCGCCGATCTTCACCGGCTTCTGGAAGCTCATCTGCTGGCCAATGTAGATCGTGCCCGGCCCAGGCAACTCGCAGGCAACCGCCGCGCTGATCAGGGCGCCGCTGAACATGCCGTGGGCGATACGCTCCTTGAACATGGTGGCCTTGGCGTATTCGGCGTCCAGGTGCACCGGGTTGTGGTCACCGGACATGGCGGCGAACAGCTGGATATCGCGCTCTTCCACCAGCTTGCTGTAGCTGGCGGTCTGGCCGACTTCGAGGGCTTCGTACGGGGTGTTGGTTACCTGGGTCATCTAAAGGTGCATCCTGTGGCTAATCGGTAATTTAAACATTTGATTTTAAATAAAAAATCATTCGCAACGGGTCGGCCTGCGTAATGTCAGCGCCTGGTCGAACCATGCCAGCACATCCGCTGTGACATCGTCGCGGTTGGTTTCATTGAACACTTCATGGCGCGCCTGCGGGTAGATATTCAGGTGCAGGTGCTGGCAGCCGGCTTCACGCAACGCATGGGCCAGGCTTTTGAGACGCTTGCCTTCACTCACCGGATCACATTCGCCGCCCATCACCAGGATTGGCAGGCCCGGATCGATCTGCGCGAGATTGGACGCTTTGCTGATTTGCTGCAAGCCGCCGAGCAGGTCGATCCACAGCTGGTTGGTGCAGCGGAACCCGCACAGCGGGTCATTGATGTAATTATC
The DNA here is from genome assembly GCF_014268275.3 of Pseudomonas tritici. Lineage (NCBI taxonomy): Bacteria > Pseudomonadati > Pseudomonadota > Gammaproteobacteria > Pseudomonadales > Pseudomonadaceae > Pseudomonas > Pseudomonas tritici. The sequence goes on along the minus strand of NZ_CP077084.1, from coordinate 5,068,758 downwards.
AACTTCAGCCGGGTCACGGCTGAGCCAGTCGAAAGCGGTGCGATTGGGTTTGAACGCCTTGTTGAACGATCCAAACGACAGGAATTCGATCAGCGCACTGCGCCCGCGCAAGCCCTGGCGCAAGCGTTCGGCCCGGGCAATCACCCGTGCGGCGCGATACAGCGCCACCGGCTGGAAATTCGAACCGCAGAGAATCACCCCATGCAGGCTGGCGCTGTGGTGCAGCAAGTACGCTTGGGCAATATAACTGCCCATGCTGTGGCCCAGCAGAATGATCGGCAGCCCCGGCTGCTGTTGGCCGATATGCTGGTTGAGGCTGGCGAGGTCGCCCACCACTTTGTTCCAGCCGTCCTTTTCGGCGTAGAGGCCCAAGGTGCCTTCATCGGCAGTACGGCCATGGCCCCGCTGGTCCAGCGCATATAAACCGTAGCCGGCGCCGCACAAGGCTTCAGCCAGGCGTGCATAACGACCGCTGTGTTCGGCCATGCCATGGGACAGCATCACCAGGGCCTTGGCGGTGCCGTCGGGCATCCATTGATTGACGTACAGGCGGCTGCGGTCATTCGCGGTCAGCCAGAAGGTGCTGTGGTTCATGGCGGTTCCTTTGCTCACGGTCTGCTCAAGGTCTGCGTTGCAGTGTATCGCTCATCCCACGCAAGCGTCTGATCAGTGCGGGCACGTGTAGGAAGATTCACGCAATCAATGAAGCGCCTTCCTGTATTTGCCTGTTTGGCCATAGCTGCTAACGTCCCCAAAGCTCCGCTTTTTATAGCTGTACACTTTTGCAGCAGCAGCGGCCGGACACACTCAGGTAAGAGGACAAGAATAATGCAACCTGATTTCTGGAATGACAAACGCGCGGCGGGCGTTCCCAATGACATCGACCTCTGTGCCTACAAGTCGGTGATCGAAGTCTTCGAGCGCTCGTGCAAGACTTTTGCCGACCGTCCGGCATTCAGCAACATGGGCATCACCCTGACCTACGCCGAGCTTGAACGCCAGAGCGCGGCGTTTGCCGGCTACCTGCAACAGCACACCGACCTCAAGCCGGGCGAGCGTATCGCGGTGCAAATGCCCAACGTGCTGCATTACCCGATTGCCGTGTTCGGCGCACTGCGCGCCGGGCTGATCGTGGTCAACACCAACCCGCTGTACACCCCGCGCGAGATGCGTCACCAGTTCAAGGACGCTGGCGTGCGGGCGCTGGTCTACCTCAACCTGTTCGGTTCGCGGGTGCAGGAAGTGTGCAGCGACACCGAGATCGACTACCTGATCGAAGCCAAGATGGGCGACTTCATGCCCGCCGCCAAGGGCTGGCTGGTCAACACCTTGGTCGATAAGGTCAAGAAGATGGTCCCGGCCTACAATCTGCCGCGTGCCGTCTCCTTCAAGCGCGCGTTGCGCATGGGCGCGGGCCTGGGTCTTACCCGTCACCCGGTGAGCCTGGACGACATCGCCGTGCTGCAATACACCGGCGGCACCACCGGCTTGGCCAAGGGCGCGATGCTCACCCACGGCAACCTGGTGGCCAACATGCAACAAGTGCGCGCTTGCATGTCCCAGACCGGCGAGGACGGCCACCCGCTGATCAAGGAAGGGCAGGAGGTGATGATCGCGCCGCTGCCGCTGTACCACATCTATGCATTCACCGCGAACTGCATGTGCATGATGGTCTCCGGCAACCATAACGTGCTGATCACCAATCCACGGGACATCGGCGGCTTTATCAAAGAGCTGAAGAAGTGGCGGTTCACCGGATTGCTGGGGCTAAACACGCTGTTTGTCGCGTTGATGGACCACCCGGACTTCAAGACCCTGGATTTCTCCCACCTCAAGCTCACCAACTCCGGCGGCACCGCGTTGATCAAGGCTACAGCCGAGCGTTGGGAGCAAATCACCGGCTGTGCGATTGGCGAGGGCTATGGCCTGACGGAAACCTCTCCGGTGGCCAGTACCAACCCGTACGGCAACAAATCCCGCCTGGGCACCGTGGGCATTCCGGTGCCGGCCACGGCGATGAAGGTGATTGATGATCAGGGCGTCGAGCTGCCGTTGGGCGAGCGTGGCGAGCTGTGCATCAAAGGCCCGCAGGTGATGAAGGGCTACTGGCAGCAACCAGCCGCCACCGCCGAGGCCCTGGACGCCGAGGGGTGGCTGAAGACCGGTGACATCGCGGTGATCGATGACGATGGCTTCGTGCGCATTGTCGACCGCAAGAAAGACCTGATCATCGTCTCGGGCTTCAACGTGTACCCCAACGAAATCGAAGACGTGGTGATGGCCCACCCGGCCGTGGCCAACTGCGCGGTGATCGGTGTGCCGGATGAACGCACGGGGGAGGCGGTGAAGCTGTTTGTGGTGGCGCGTGCGGAGGGTGTGAGCCTTGAGGAGTTGAAGGCGTACTGCAAGACCAACTTCACCGGGTACAAAGTGCCTAAGCATATTGTGTTGCGCGAATCGTTGCCGATGACGCCGGTGGGGAAAATTCTGCGGCGTGAGCTGCGCGACATCGCCTGACTCTGAGTTGAAATGCAATCAAACAGGTGGGAGCTGGCTTGCCTGCGATAGCGGTTTATCAGTCGATACATTGGGTGACTGAAACACCGCTATCGCAGGCAAGCCAGCTCCCACATTATTATTCATTGTTCTGGAATGCCCATTCCAGAGCCGTTTTCAATGATCTAGAATTTTTGCTCTAAAAATGACCACTGGTTGTTCTTGAGTCATGTTTATGACCGTAGGGCCCTCGTTTGGCTCTAGGCGGCCCTTGGCAAAGCTGCTACTCTCGGCGCGCTTTGTGACGTCTCGGCCTGCTTTAAAGCGCCAGATTCACCTAAAAAAACACACACCAATAATAATCGCATCAAATGCGATGATGAATTCGCGTCGCTGAGGAGTGGGCTTCCATGAACGAAGACTTTTGGAAGGATAAGTACCCCGCCGGGATTGCTGCAGAAATCAATCCAGACGAGTATCCGAATATTCAGGCGGTACTGAAGCAGTCCTGCCAGCGCTTCGCCAACAAACCGGCTTTCAGCAACCTGGGCAAGACAATCACCTACGGTGAATTGTACGAACTGTCCGGCGCCTTCGCCGCCTATCTGCAACAGCATACCGACTTGAAGCCCGGCGATCGAATTGCCGTGCAATTGCCTAACGTCCTGCAATACCCGGTCGCGGTGTTCGGCGCCATCCGTGCTGGCCTGATCGTGGTCAACACCAACCCGCTGTACACCGCGCGGGAAATGGAACACCAATTCAATGACTCCGGTGCCAAGGCCCTGATCTGCCTGGCCAACATGGCGCACCTGGCGGAAAAGGTCGTGCCCAAGACCGCCGTCAAGCATGTGATCGTCACCGAGGTCGCCGACCTGTTGCCGCCGCTCAAGCGTCTGCTGATCAACAGCGTCATCAAGTACGTGAAGAAAATGGTCCCGGCTTATCACTTGCCACAGGCGATCAAGTTCAACGACGTGCTCGCCAAGGGCCATGGCCAGGCGGTCAACGAAGTCAGCCCGGCCTGCAGTGATGTGGCCGTGCTGCAATACACCGGCGGCACCACCGGCGTGGCCAAGGGCGCGATGCTCACCCACCGCAACCTGGTCGCCAACATGTTGCAATGCAAGGCGCTGATGGGCTCCAACCTCAACGAAGGCTGCGAGATCCTGATCACGCCGCTGCCGCTGTACCACATCTATGCGTTCACCTTTCATTGCATGGCGATGATGCTGATCGGTAACCACAACATCCTGATCAGCAACCCGCGTGACCTGCCGGCGATGGTCAAGGAACTGTCGAAGTGGAAGTTCAGCGGCTTTGTCGGCCTGAACACCCTGTTCGTGGCGCTGTGCAACAACGAGGCGTTCCGCAAGCTCGACTTCTCTGCGCTGAAAGTCACCTTGTCGGGCGGTATGGCCCTGCAACTGGCGGCGGCCGAGCGTTGGAAGGCCGTGACCGGCTGTGGCATCTGCGAAGGTTATGGCATGACCGAAACCAGCCCGGTGGCGACTGTGAACCCGATCCAGCATATCCAGTTGGGTACCATCGGGATTCCGGTGCCGTCCACGGTGTGTAAAGTCATTTCCGACGACGGCACCGAGCTGGCGCTGGGCGAAACCGGCGAGCTGTGCGTCAAGGGCCCACAGGTCATGAAGGGCTACTGGCAGCGCCAGGACGCCACCGACGAGATGCTCGACAGCGAAGGTTGGCTGAAGACCGGTGACATCGCGATCATCCAGCCCGACGGCTACATGCGCATTGTCGACCGCAAGAAGGACATGATCCTGGTCTCGGGCTTCAACGTGTACCCCAACGAGCTGGAAGACGTACTGGCGGGCCTGCCGGGCGTGCTGCAGTGCGCGGCCATCGGCGTGCCGGACGAGAAGTCCGGGGAGCACATCAAGCTGTTTATCGTGGTCAAGCCGGGCGCAACCCTGACCAAGGAGCAGGTGATGGAGCATATGCGCGCCAACGTCACCGCCTACAAAGTGCCCAAGGCTGTGGAGTTCCGTGATGCGTTGCCGACCACCAACGTGGGCAAGATCCTGCGGCGTGAGTTGCGCGATGAAGAGCTGAAGAAGCTCGGTCTGAAAAAGTAACCTGGCCTGAAACAAAAAGCCCCGCAGATGCGGGGCTTTTTGTTGCCTGCGGATTTGCGGGCGTTGAAATGCAATCCAATGTGGGAGCGGGCTTGCTCGCGAATGCGGTCTATCAGTGACCTATCAGGCGACTGACACGCCGCATTCGCGAGCAAGCCCGCTCCCACAGGTTTAACCGCGTTCTTACAGGGAGAACTGCGCGAAACTGACACCAGCGCCTGCTGGGCGTACGTCCTTTAGAAACGAATCCTTATCCGCACTCAACTCCAGGGTGATCTCCGGCTTGCGCTTGCCCGCATTACGCACCACCAAACCCTCGAGCTTTTCACGCAAAAACACCGTCGGCACCTTCAGGTGCAGCAACTGGTCAGTCTCGGCATTGTGCATCAACAAATGAATCCACTCGTACTGGCCCACGGCGATACGGCCCAGCGGCAGGTCGAACCACCAGATGTTGCGTTTCTGGTCCAGGTCGGTGAAGTGGCAGTTGTTGACGCCGAGTACGGCACCGCCCAGTTCAGTGTTTCTGCGGGCGATAGCCTGTGCTTTATTGAGTTTCATAACCTTCCTACGGGATCTGTTATTCAGCGTTGTAGCCTGAATGTGCCGGGCATTCTCGTGGGTTGGCCACAAAACATAAAGCCCAACCTGCGGCTGGCGATGAAATGCACAGGCAAAAATAATTGAAACTCTGCCAAACCGCCTCGGGTCAATCTTTACGTAGTGACCAAAAACCATCGATTGTTCCAGGAGAAATACCATGAGCAGCACATCGGACAAGGTAAAAGGTACAGCCAACGAAGTGGCCGGCAACGTGAAGCAAGGTGTCGGTAAAGTGACTGGCAACGACAAACTGCGCGCTGAAGGTGTGGTACAGGAAAAGAAAGGCGAAGTGCAGAAAGCGGTCGGCGATACCAAAGACGCCGTGAAAAAAGCGACCAAGTAATTTCGAATCGCTGGCTGGTTTTACCCGCCCGACGGCCATCCACGGATGGCCGTTTTTGTATCCTCCGCTGCAACTAAACTTTCGAAATTGTTTCAAAGTCGCCAAATGGGCTACTTTGATGTAGAAAACGGCCCCTGAGTCGCCCACGAACTCAACCTTTTGCGGCGAAAGGAGACGCTATGCTTTTTCCGGTATTACAAGGCCTCAAGCTGCACAAAGTGCTGGTGCGCACCGTGACCGAGTTCCTCGATGACGAGATGCCCACCTACGCCTCGGCGCTGGCCTACCAGATGCTGTTCTCGCTGTTTCCTTTTCTGCTGTTTCTGATCGCGCTGATCGGCTTCCTGCACCTGCCGGATTTCTTCTCCTGGCTGCGCCTGCAGTCGGAGCTGGTGTTGCCGCCCCAGGCGCTGGAGCAGGTCAACCCGGTCATCGACCAGTTGCAGCAATCCAAGGGTGGCCTGCTGTCCGTGGGTATCGTGATTGCGCTGTGGACGGCTTCAGCTGGCGTGCGCCTGATGATGAGCGCGATGAACGCCGCCTACGACGTGGTTGAAGGCCGGCCGATCTGGAAGCGCTTCCCGCTGTCGATTTTCTACACCATCGGTATTGCCGGCATGCTGTTGGCCGCCGCCGCGCTGATGGTGCTTGGCCCGCAGGTGATGGAGTGGATCGCCGCGCAGATCGGCATGCAGGAATTCGTGGTCACCCTGTGGACCATCCTGCGCTGGCCGCTGATCGTGATCCTGCTGATGTTCGCCGTGGCCCTCATGTACTACGTGATGCCCGACGTCGAACAGAAATTCCGCTTTATCACGCCCGGCTCGGTGCTGGCGGTGGTGGTGTGGATCGTCGCGTCCCTGGGCTTTGGCTATTACGTTAAAACCTTTGCCGACTACAACGCCATGTATGGCAGTATCGGCGCAATTATCGTACTGCTCCTCTACTTCTATATTTCCGCCGCGGTGCTGCTGCTGGGTGCGGAGATGAATGCAGTGATCGAACACATGTCCGCCGAAGGTAAGGAACCGGGTGAAAAAGAGTTTGATGCACCGGCTCATACCACTGAAAAACAGCACGTCTCAGGCCTCGGCCGGGACCATTCCAAGCCCACCCCTGACGAAGTCTGATCGATGATCCGTGAAATCCTGAAAATGGGCGACGAGCGCCTGTTGCGTATCGCGCCGCCGGTTCCGCCGGAAATGTTCGACAGCCCCGAGCTGTGGCAATTGATCGATGACATGTTCCAGACCATGGAACACGTGGGCGGCGTCGGCCTGGCCGCACCGCAGATTGGTGTCGACCTGCAATTGGTGATCTTTGGTTTCGAGTCCAGCGAACGCTACCCGGACGCGCCGCCGGTGCCGCAGACCATCCTGATCAACCCGCTGATCACCCCACTGAGCCCGGTGCTGGAGGAGGGCTACGAAGGTTGCCTGTCTGTGCCGGGCCTGCGTGGCGCGGTGAACCGTTACCAGCAGATTCGTTATGAGGGCTTCGATCCGAAGGGTGAGCCTATCGTGCGTTTTGCCGATGGTTTTCATGCGCGGGTGGTGCAGCATGAGTGCGATCACTTGATCGGCCGGTTGTACCCGTCACGGATTACGGATTTCAGTAAGTTCGGGTTTATTGACGTGATGTTCCCGGAGTTGGAACCCACTGCTGACGAATAGCTTTCAGATCCAATGAAGTCCAAATGTGGGAGCGGGCTTGCTCGCGAATGCGGAGTGTCAGTCAATATATTTGGCGACTGATTCACCGCATTCGCGAGCAAGCCCGCTCCCACATTTTCAGACCGCGTTCTGGCCAGATTATCTAGCAGGCTTTACGAACCGCAACGTCATCCGATCCGACTCCCTGACCGCCACATACCTGGCCCGGTGGTCTTCCACACCGAGCACGGCATCCGCCGACGCCGGTTTGCCGAACACTGGCGCGCGCTGATCACACATTATTCGAGATCGACCTCACCAAGCGATCTAAGCCCATCGCGATCATGGGTTTGTTGCGTTTGTAGCGCACCAACCGCTCGCTAAGCGATTGCGGCAGCAGCGTGTCCTGAGTGAATCCCATGCGCTGGTATAGCCCTTCCAGATCCGGATGACACAACAACCAAACGGTTCCCTCGCAAGCAGCCACCGCCGTAAGAATCAACCGCGCCGCCAACCCCTGGCCGCGATACGCGGGTGCCACATACACACCGGTCAACCACTGCCCACCCACCACCGGCGTGAGGCACAGCCCCGCGACGATCTCACCCTCCCGGGCCACCCACAAACGGCCGCCCTTGAGCGCCTTCATCGGCGAATTATGGCTGCGGTAAAACTTGTTCAGCAGCGGCCACAACGGTTCTGCCAGCGGTTCGATGTGTAATTCGGGCATGGTGTTCAGGCAGCGTTATCAGGGGCTGGGGATTATAAGCGCCTTCTACGTCGCAATAGGTGGTATACCCAGTGTTACATCCCCTGTTAAGTGGAGCATGCATCATGGCCAAAGGTATGGATTCAAAGAAAGCCGCGAAGAAAAAACCGGCAAAGACCGCCGATGAAAAACGCGCTGACAAGAAAGCCAAGAAAACCGAGACAGGTCTGTTCGGTCACTGAGACCCGTTTTTGAATGAACTCAGCTTTCGGGGGATTCGGCGGCCAACGAGGCAATCACTGCTGGCCGCTCACCCACCCGCTGCTGAAACGCCGCCAGCGCCGGCCACTCGCTCAGATCAATCGCGTGAAAGGCCGCCCAGCGCAGCACCACGAACAGATACGCATCCGCCACCGAGTATTGCGCGCCCAGCAAATAGTCCTGGCGTTCCAGCGTCTGCACCAGCACCGCAAAACGCTTGAACAACGTGGCCTGGAACATGGCTCGCACCTCGCCCTGAATCGCATCGTTGAAGAACACCGCCAAGCCACCATGCACTTCGGTGGCGATAAAATTCAGCCATTCCTGCAAACGCACACGCTCCCAGCTGCCATTGGCCGGCGCGAGATTTGCTGTGGGTTTCAGGTCAGCCAGGTACTGCAGGATCGCGCTGGCTTCGGTCAGCACCTGGCCGTTGTCCAGTTTCAGCGCTGCAACGTAGCCCTTGGGGTTGATCTGCAGGAAGTCTTCGCCGTCGGCAGTGGTCTTGGCCTGGTTATCGACCCGCACCAGGTCGAACGGCAACGCCAGTTCGCGCAGCACGATATGCGGGGCGAGGGAGCAGGCGTGGGGAAAGAAATACAGTTTCATCTTGAACAGCTCCGTTGAATTTGCGCCAGTCTCGCGGGCATGGCACCGTGCGTAAAATTAAACCTTCAGACCCCTGCCATAAGGACAGCGAATGCCATGATGAACCTGATGCACTGGCGCCTGCTGGTGGCTGTGGCCGATCACGGCAGCATCACTGCCGCCGCCGAGCGCGTCGGTATGACTCAATCCGCCGCCAGCCAGGCCATGGCCGGCATGGAGGCGACGCTGGGCGCGCAGCTGTTTACCCGTGCACCGCGCAAGACCTTGCCCACCGCCCTGGGTTTGAGTGTGATCGAACAGGCGCGGGTGATGCTCAAAGCCTTGCAGACCATTCGCAGCACCGTGGATGAAGCCCGCCCAATGCTGCGTGGGACGATTCGCATCGCCAGTTTTCCCATGGTGCTGGCGAGGTTCCTGACACCGTTGTTGCAGCGCTTTGCCCAGCTTTATCCGGGGATCGAGGTGACCACCCTGGATGTCACCGACAACGAAGTGCTCACTTTGCTCGATGCGGAGCTGATCGACCTGGGTGTAGTGCTTAACCCCACGCCCGAACGCAATGCCACGGTATTGGGCCGGGACTTCTGGATGGCCGTGCTACCGGTGGATCATGCGTTGGCGCAACGTCCGGCCGATGCCAGTGTGTCGCTTGAGGAATTACTTGAGCAGCCGTTCGTGCTCGCCACCGGTGGGTGTACCGCGAATGCGCGCAGCCTGGGCGCCGCAGCGGGGCTGACGCTGCGCGATATCCGCGTGGAAGTGCGCGAATGGAACAGCGCGTTCAGCCTGGTACGCGAGGGCGTTGGCGTCACGCTGGTGCCGGAAATGGCTCTGCCGGCCCAGCGCAAAGGCTTGCGCGTGATGCCGCTGACGGTGCCGCTGCACCGTGAGTTTGCCTTGGTCGGCTCGCCCACCCGTGACCCGTCAGCCGCTGCCCGCGCTTTATTAGAAATGCTGGCTGATTAGTGGCCTTGCATAGCGCCTAGCCCTGTCTATGCTCACCCAGAACCGTTGATGACGCTTGGGATATAAAGCGATTTGGATGGTTACATATGAAATGGAATGCGCCTTCCGGGCGCCGGGAATCCAGGGTGATCTGACCATGTTCAACCGCCATCACAAATCCGACCTGCTTGAAATCCAACGCTTTTCCTGCGCACTGACCGAAACCAACGCCAAACTCGCGGCCATCAGCCGCTCCATGGCCATGATCGAGTTCGACGCCACTGGCGTGATCCTCGACGCCAACGACAACTTCTGCAAAACCATGGGCTACAGCGCCGAGGAGATTCGCGGCAAGCATCACCGCCTCTTTTGCGACGAGGCCTATACCCATACCGACGGTTACGCCAAGCTATGGCGCAACTTGGCGCGGGGCGAGGCGCTGAGTGGCACCTTCATGCGCTTGAACAAGCACGGCCAGGAGGTGTGGCTTGAAGCCAGCTACATGCCGGTGCTGGACAAGGACAATCAGGTGCAGAGCGTGATCAAAGTCGCGTCGGATATTTCTGCGCGGGTTCACCACGAACATGAAAACCAGAGCCTGATCGACGCCATCGGCCGTTCCATGGCAGTGATCGAGTTCACGCCCCAGGGCCAGATTCTCAATGCCAACGAAAACTTCCTGAAGACCGTGCAGTATTCCCTGGATGAAATCGTCGGCCAGCACCACAGCATGTTCTGCCACCGCAACGAAGTGGAATCGCCGGCCTACACAGCATTCTGGGCGTCCCTCAATCGCGGCGAATACCATTCACACCGCTTCGAGCGCAAAGACAAATACGGCAAGACCCTGTTCCTGGAAGCCTCCTACAACCCGATCTTCGATCCCAATGGCCGCCTGTACAAAGTGGTGAAGTTCGCCAGCGACATCACCGACCAGGTCACCACCCTGCGCACCGCTGCCGACTCGGCCCACGCCACCTCGGTGCAAAACGATGCCTGCGCGCGCAAGGGCTCGGAGGTGGTGCAGCAAACCGTGCAGATCATCGAACAGATTTCCCACGACTTGAACCAGGCCGCCGAGAGCATTGATGCGGTCAACAAGCAGTCGGACATCATCGGCGCCATCGTGCAGACCATCCGCGGCATTGCCGAGCAAACCAATATGCTCGCGCTGAACGCTGCGATTGAAGCGGCGCGGGCCGGTGACCACGGGCGCGGCTTTGCAGTGGTGGCCGACGAAGTACGCAGCCTCGCGGCGCGCACCAGCCAGGCGACGGTGGAGATAGTGGATGTAGTGCGCAAGAACCACGACCTGTCGCTGAGCGCCGTGTCGAGCATGCAATCGAGCTTGAGCCGCACGGGGCTCGGGGTGGAGCTGGCGAATGAAGCGGGGCAAGTGATCCTGGAGATTCAGGAAGGCTCACGGCACGTGGTGGATGCGATCGGTCAGTTCAACTCGACCCTACAACTGCAATAACGCCACTGCGGATTTGGTAACCCGAATCAATGTGGGAGCTGGCTTGCCTGCGATGCAGACACCTCGGTCTATCAGGTAGGCCGAGGTGATGCTATCGCAGGCAAGCCAGCTCTCACACACGTCTGCTTTCACATTTGATCAGTGGTGTGGCTTAGATCGCGGCCAGGGTTTCTTTCACCGCCCGCGCCTGCGGCTCAGCTGTCTTCGCCGCTACCTGCTGCTCTTGTTGCTGCTTCAAACGCTCAGCCACTTGCTTGGAAATAGCGTCCTGCTTTTCCTGCGACATGTTCTGCACATCCGCCTCGGTCAAACCCTGTTCCTTGAGCAATTGCTCACGGATACGCTCGGCCGGCGTCTTGCTCATGTAGTCGGTAAAATCCGCCCGCGCGCCGGAGGTAGCGCTGGTCGCGGGCACATCGGAGGCCGAAGCGGAGGTCTGCAGTTGCACGCGGGTCTTGGCGAAGGCTTCGTCGATACGGTCGGTGGCCTTGTCCAGTTCCTTTTGCGCGGCCGGCACGGTCACGCTTTGCTGCGCCGCCTGCAGGGCACCGCTGTACAGCGCGCTGGCAGCGGCGTTGGCAGGGTCCATATCAGGCCGTTTGATCTGTTGAACGGTCGACACGGCTTGGGTGTTGTTGTTAACCAGCATGATCGGTCACCTGTGGAATGTTCGGTGCCACAGGTGGAGCAAATAGCGTGCCGGGTGCGAAGCGCCCGGTTTTGTTGGGGATGACGTGGCCGCCGCGGCAAGCATTGTCCCGCAGGCGGCCAACTGTTGCCGTCAATGGGCGATATTTTCCAATGCCAAATTACGCGTACGCGGCCCGAACCAACTGATGGTGATCATCACGATCAACATGCTGCTGGCAATAAACGCCAACACCCCTGGCGTGCCCAGGTGTTCAAGGATAAAACCGATCAACAGGCTGCTGAACACCGTGGACAAGCGGCTGAACGAATAACAGAACCCCACCGCCCGCGCGCGGATGTTGGTGGGGAACAGCTCGCTCTGGTACGAGTGATAGCTGAAGCTGAGCCAGGCATTGCAGAACGTGATCATCACCCCGCAGATCACCAGCCCCACCGCCGTGGTCTGCAGCGCGAACAGGCTGCCGAAGATCACCGCGCCCATGGCTGAGCCGACGATCTGCCATTTGTTTTCAAAGCGGTTGGCCACTTTCACAAACAGCAACGGCCCCAGCGGGTAGGCGAGGGTGATGATAAAGGCGTAGAGCAAGCTGTGGGTCACGCTGACGCCCTGGCCCGAAAGCAGCGCCGGCAACCAATTGCCAAAGCCGAAAAAGCCGATGGCCTGAAACACATGAAACACAATCAGCATCAACGCGCGGCGACGGTACGGCGGTTGCCAGATATCGGCAAAACGGCCACTGCCCTGCACGCTGACGGCTTCCGGCTCAGGCTCGTCCAGTGGTTTGCCGTGATCTTTCTGACAGCGCGCCTCAAGGTTATCCATGATCGCACCGGCTTCTTCGAAGCGGCCCTTTTGCGCAAGCCAGCGCGGCGACTCCGGCAGGCGTTTGCGCAGTTGCCAGATAAACAACGCAAACACCGCGCTCGACAGTACCACCCAGCGCCAGCCGGACACGCCGAACGGCGCTTGCGGCACCAGCCACCACGACATCAATGCCACGGCTGGCACTGACAGAAATTGGATAAAGAACGCGAAGGCAAACGCCGAGCTGCGCATGCGCTTGGGCACCAGTTCCGAGAGGTAGGCGTCGATGGTCACCAGCTCAATGCCCAGGCCAATCCCCACCAGAAAACGCATGCAGATGATGCCCACGGCGGAGGTCTGGATACCCATCAGCACGGTGGCGACGGTGTACCAGATCAACGCAAAGGTGAAGATCGCCCGCCGACCATAGCGGTCGGCGATGGGGCTGAGCAGGCTGGCGCCGAGGAACAGGCCAAGGAAGGTTGCCGAGGCGAACGCGGCCTGGTCGGAGAAGCCGAATACGCCCGCGCTGCCGGTATGGAAAATCCCGTCGCTGATCAAGCCGGGGCTGATATAGGCGGTCTGGAACAGGTCATACAGCTCGAAAAAGCCACCAATCGACAGCAGCGCCACCAGGCGCCAGACCGTCGCAACGGCGGGCAGGCGGTCGATGCGCGCGCTGATATGAGCTGCACGGAGGGGGTCGATGCCGTCGGCGGCAGAGGCGGTGAGTGTGGACATGGGAGGCGATTCCAGGGGCAGTGACCTGGAATCTTAGCGGGCTAACGGAAATCGGTGCTTGTGAAGTTGAGCTTGTTTGGCCGCACATTCACCGATTTATTGCGCCAAAGCTCTATCTTTCAAGGTTTTATGGCGCAGAGCCTCAGTAGGTTACGGGTATTTCAAACGTCTGGAAGGCGTCGTCCACCGGTTGGTAACCCAGCACGCGTGTGGTTTCGCTCAGGTCCAGGCGCTTGAAGCGGTTATTGGATATGCCATGGGCGATCAGGTGCTTCACGCCTTCAGCCTCCACCGAGCGCTGCAGCAACTGCACCGCATCACGCGGGCTGAGCCAGGCGCTGAGGTCGCGGGCGTTGTTCAGGTCGTGGGTTTCGGGAAATTCAAAGGCGCCGATGCGCAGGGCGATCGTCGAAAGTGGCGTTTTGGCTGCGTAGTAACCACACAGTGCTTCGCCATAGCATTTGCTCACGCCATACAGGTTGGCGGGCATCACCTGCATGCCAGGGGTGATCTGGCGGTCTACCGGATAGCCTTCGATGGTCTGGGCGCTGCTGGCGAACACCAGGCGTTTTACCCCGGCGGCCACGGCGGCTTCGAACAGGTAGGTGGTGGCGAGGATATTGTTGGGCAGCAATTCGTCGAATGACGCGCTGGCGTGCGGAATGCCTGACAGGTGCACGATTACGTCGATGCCGTCGAGCAGGGCGGCGAGGCTGGATGGGTCGCTGAGGTCGGCGTGCACAAAACGGTGCTCGCCCAGGTCGACATCCGGCGCGATACGGTCTGTGAGGGTGAAACGGTAGCGGTCTTTCGAGGCCTCGAAAAACGTCTTGCCGATTCTGCCGCAGGCGCCGGTGAGCAGTACGTTGAGTCCTTTCACGGTGGAGTCCTTATTTTAGTTATGGCCGTCGAGGGCAAAAGTCTGGAAGCCTTTGTGCTGGCTCAGCCGCTGGTAGTACGCGCCAATAGCCGGGTAGGGCGGGCGTGCCATAGGCGTCATCTGCCAGCGGTGCACCGACAGCCCGATCAGGATGTCGGCGAGGGTGAATTCATCACCGGCCACGTAAGCGTTTGTGCGAACGAGCTGTTGCTCCAGAATGCCCATCTTGTCGTTCCAAACCTGCACAGCAGCGTCGATCTGCGCGGCGTCCAGACCATCCGGGTTATTACGCACCAAGGCCGTGAACGCATCGCCCCAGGCGCGGTTGAGTTCGATGGCTTGCCAGTCTATCCACTGCTCGACCCGGGCCCGCGGTGCAGGTTCGGCGGGCAGCAGGTCATGCCGTTGGTAGAGGTTCACGAGGTAGCGGCAGATGGTGTTGGATTCCCACAGCACGCCGTGGTCGTCGATCAGCACGGGGATCTGGGCGTTGGGGTTCAGGGCGAGGAATTCAGCAGACTGGGTAGGCTTGAAACCGATGCCCCAATCTTCGCGGGTGTAGTCGATGCCGAGTTCCTGGCAGGTCCACAGCACTTTGCGCACGTTGATGGAGGACGTACGGCCGAGGATTTTCAGTGAGTGTCCCATGGTGCTTCCCTTGCGATGGAGAGCAGCCAATTTAGCAGGGACATGCGGGTGGCGCGAGACCGTCGTAAGGCGCTGGCGTTAAGAGCTCTCTGGCAAGCGAAGGGCCCTTAGCGCGTCAAATGAATAAAAATACTTCTTCAAAGTGAAGAGCCAGTAAGTTTAACAACACCGTTTGTTATCTTCATTTCCGGTTCACCTTCCATGCCTGGCGCGTTGAAGCTAAAAGTCCCATCCAATAGCGAGTTGGCAAAATCAACACTTAATAGCGTGAAGGTTCCACTGTCCGCAAAGTAGCTCCATCCAAAGCCTGAGTAACGATGATAATAATAGGCAAACACTTCCTCGTCTCGCCCAATGTTGTAGGTTCCTGGGGAGATATTTTTGTTTAGGTAGATGAATAAAACTCGATCCTTTGATTTGTCGCTGCCAACGACTACAAATTGGGTATTGCTCGCGTCTTGAAGATCCACTGAGTCTGAGGTGAATGGGAGGGGTGTAACCGATGCATTGCAGCCGATCACACCTTTGGCGAATAGCGTTTTATTGGAGATGAGCGAGTACATGGCAAGACCCTTTTCAGTGAGAACCAAGTGTCAGGAAATATCCTTGAGGATGTACTTATAAGGCGCCCACCGGTGCTTGCCTACTGTCAAAGTTGACAGGTCAGAAGAGTACAACCTGCTGTGTTTTGGCTCAGAATGCACGCCGCAAAGCGCTTACGTGCTCTCGCGCACCTGCAACTCAAACCCCATATCCACCACCGGCTTGGCGATCTTGTTACCCGCCATGATCGTTAGCAAATGCTCCGCCGAGCGCCGGCCAATCGCTTCACGCGGCGTGCTGATGCTGCTCAGGCGCGGCACCATATAAGAAGAGGAGGGCAGATCGTTGAAACCCAGCACCGCGACGCGCTCCGGCACCTTGATGTCATGGCGCATGGCTTCCAGCAGCGCGCCTTGGGCCAAGTCGTCGTTGCCAAAGAAGATCGCATCCACATCCGGATGGGCGGCCAACAGCTGCAAAAACAGCTCGCCACCCAAGCCGACCGAAGAGGGCCGCGGTGTCAGCAATTCCAGCGCCGGGTCATACAGGCCGGCCTGTTGCAGCGCCCGGCGGAAACCTTCGCCACGCAGCAAAGTGCGTTGGTCCAGTTGCGCACCGATGTACGCCAAGCGTTTGTACCCACGGGACAGCAAATGCGCTGCCGCCGTTTCACCCGCCGCCAGTTGCGAGAAACCCACGCAGTTCACGCCGGCATTCGGGTCCAGGTCCATCATGTACACGCAGGGCACGTTGCTGGCCTCGACCATCCGTCGGGCGCTTTCGGTGCGATCGAACCCGGTGAGCAGCAATCCACGTGGCTGGTAGGCCATGTAGTTGCGCAGCAGGTTTTCTTCTTCGTCACGGGAATAGTGGAAGTTACCGATCAGTACTTCAAAACCCTTGGGCCGCAGCACTTGGTGGATAGCTTCGAGGGTTTCGATGAACAGCAGGTTGGACAGCGACGGCACCAACACCACCACCGAATGGCTCTGTGCCGAGGCCAGGGCGCGGGCGGCGGGGTTGACCACGTAGTTGAGTTCGGCGGCGGCTTGCTGCACTTTTTCCACCAGCTCGGTGGCGACGGTGCTGATGCCACGCAGGGCGCGCGACGCGGTAATCGGGCTGACGCCGGCCAGGCGGGCGACTTCGTTAAGGGTCGGGCGACCCGTGGTGCGCAATTTTTTATCGTTCTTAGAGGTCATCAGGCGGCTTGCCAAACAAAAATCGAGGCACTAAGGTAGCGCTGTCTCCAAACGGCTGCAAATGCTTGAACGTTGGGTTGCCTGATCCCGTTCGAATGATTGGAGCGGATGCACGCGTCACTCCATAAAAAAAGACAAGAGGCGCGGGAAAAGCCTGTTTTTGCACTAGCCTTACAGCGTGCAAAGGTAGCGCTATCTGCGTCCTGAGGTGTTTCATGAGTCAACCTGTTACCGCCCTGGTTATCATGGGTGTTGCCGGCTGTGGCAAGACCAGCGTCAGCGAGGCCCTGTGCCGGCTGAACGGCGCCACCGCCATTGAAGGCGACAGCTTTCACCCCGCCGCGAATATCGAAAAGATGAGCGCTGGCCACCCCCTCGACGACGACGACCGCGCCGGCTGGCTCGACATCCTGTGCGATGAACTGCGCCGTTCGCTCAAGGCCGGCGAACACCCGGTGCTCACCTGCTCCTCACTCAAGAAAAAATACCGCGACCACCTGCGCGAAGCCGCGCCGGGCCTGGGGTTTGTCTTTTTGGAGCTGACCCGCGAAGTGGCCGCCGACCGCGTGTCCCATCGCCCCGGCCATTTCATGCCGGCCAGCCTCATAGACAGCCAGTTCGCCACCCTTGAATCGCCGATAGGCGAACCGCTGACCCTGGCCCTCAACGCCAGCGAAGACAGCATCGAGGAACTGGCCGAGCAGACCAACACTTGGTGGCTGCAACACGGCTTTGAACGAACCCGATAATTTTTTGCCGGAAAGATAGCGCTATCCCCGGCGAAAGATTCAACACCCGCTTTAATAACAACAACAAACAGGAGAGACCCCCCATGTTTGGCATGTCCCACGAGTCCTACCTGCTGCTAGACGCAGTGGTCACTATCATCGGGTTGATCGTTCTGATCACCAAGTTCAAGGTGCACCCGTTCATTGCACTGATCATCGCGGCCGGCTTCCTCGGCCTGACCTCGGGCATGCCCGTGGACAAGATCATTAAGGCGTTCCAGGACGGTTTCGGCGGGGTGCTCGGCTTTGTCGGCATCATCCTCGCGCTGGGCACCATGCTCGGCAAGATGATGGCCGAATCCGGCGGTGCCGATCAGATCGCCCAGACCCTGATCCGCGCCTTTGGCAAGGACAAGGTCCAGTGGGCCATGATGTTTGCCGCGTTCCTGGTGGGTATCCCGCTGTTCTTCGAGATCGGTTTTGTCTTGCTGATCCCGCTGGTATTCATCGTCGCGCGCCGCACCGGCGTGTCGCTGATCAAGATCGGCATCCCGCTGCTGGCCGGCCTGTCGGCGGTACACGGCCTGGTGCCACCACACCCGGGCCCGCTGCTGGCTATCGGCGTGTTTGGCGCGGACATCGGCAAGACCATCCTGTACGGCCTGATCGTCGCACTGCCGACTGCCATCATCGCAGGCCCGATCTTCGGTACGTTTATCGCCAAGTACATCCCGGGCAACCCGTCCCAGGAACTGGTCGACCAACTGGCCCGCGAGACCGATAACAAGTCGTTGCCGAGCTTTGGCATCACCCTGGTCACTGTGCTGCTGCCGGTGTTCCTGATGCTGCTCAAAACCTTTGCCGACATCGCGTTTGCCGAAGGCAACGTGGTGCGCAACTGGATGGACATGATCGGTCACCCGATCACTGCGCTGCTGCTGGCGTTGCTGCTGTCGCTGTATACCTTCGGCCATCGCCAAGGCATTCACTCCAAGCAAATCCTCAAGCTGCTCGACGCCAGCCTTGCGCCGACCGCCGCGATCATTCTGATCATCGGTGCCGGTGGTGGCTTCAAGCAGATGCTGGTGACCAGCGGTGTGGGCGACGTGATTGGCCATATGGCGGTGAACGCGCAGATCAACCCGATCCTGCTGGCGTGGCTGGTGGCGGCGGTGATTCGCGTCGCGACGGGCTCGGCCACCGTGGCGACCATTACTGGCGCGGGCATTGTGGTGCCGGTAGTAGGCATGATTCCAGGGGTTAACCGTGAGCTGCTGGTGTTGGCGACAGGGGCGGGTTCGTTAATCCTGTCTCACGTCAACGATGCGGGGTTCTGGCTGGTTAAGCAGTACTTCAACATGACCGTGGCTGAGACGTTCAAGACGTGGACGGCGATGGAGACGATTCTGTCGATCGTGGCGTTGATCTTTATCATGCTGTTGTCGTTGGTGGTGTAAGCCGCACCACCGTTACCCCTGTGGTAACCCGATCAAATGTGGGAGCTGGCTTGCCTGCGATGCAGGCACCTCGGTGTAGCAAATACACCGAGGTGATGCTATCGCAGGCAAGCCAGCTCCCACATGTTTGACCGCATTTCTTCAGGGAGATTGGGTCAGGCCTTGGTGACCAGGCCATCCGCCCGGAACATCCCGCGAATCCCGCGCACGGCCTGGCGAATCCGGTCCTGGTTCTCGATCAGTGCAAAGCGCACATGATCATCCCCGTACTCGCCAAACCCAATCCCCGGCGACACACACACCTTGGCTTCCAGCAGCAACTTCTTGGCAAATTCCAGCGAACCCATGGCGGCATACTGCTCGGGGATTTTCGCCCAGACGTACATCGACGCCTTCGGATTTTCCACCATCCAACCCAGCTCATGCAGGCCCTTGACCAACACATTGCGGCGCTGGCGGTACTGCTCGGCAATGTTCTTCACGCATTGCTGATCGCCTTCCAGCGCCGCAATCGCCGCCACTTGCAGCGGGGTGAACGTGCCGTAGTCGTGGTAGCTCTTGATCCGCGCCAGGGCGTTGACCAGTTCCGGGTTACCCACCATGAAACCGATGCGCCAGCCGGCCATGTTGTAGCTCTTGGACAGGGTGAAAAACTCCACCGCAATGTCCTTGGCGCCCGGTACCTGCATGATCGACGGGGCTTTCCAGCCGTCGTAGACGATGTCGGCGTAGGCCAGGTCGTGCACCACCAGCACGTCGTACTGCTTGGCCAGCGCAATCACGCGCTCGAAGAAATCCAACTCCACGCACTGCGCAGTGGGGTTGGACGGGAAGCCCAGGATCATCATCTTCGGTTTGGGGATCGAACCGCGAATCGCCCGTTCCAGTTCAGCGAAGAAGTCCACGCCAGGAATCAGCGGCACCGAGCGGACCTGGGCGCCGGCAATCACGGCACCGTAGATGTGGATCGGGTAGCTCGGGTTCGGCACCAAAACAGTGTCGCCCTGGTCCAGGGTGGCCAGCATCAAGTGCGCCAGGCCTTCCTTGGAACCGATGGTCACGATGGCCTCGGTTTCTGGGTCGATGTCCACTTCATAGCGGTCTTTGTACCAGCGCGAAATCGCCCGGCGCAGGCGCGGAATGCCTTTGGAGGTGGAGTAGCCGTGGGTGTCTTCACGCTGGGCGACGGTGACCATTTTCTCCACGATATGCGGTGGGGTCGGGCCGTCAGGGTTACCCATGCTCAAGTCGATGATGTCTTCGCCGCGCCGACGCGCAGCCATCTTCAGCTCGGCAGTGATATTGAACACGTAAGGGGGGAGTCGATCTATGCGCGCAAAGCGGCGCGGCAAACCTTGGTCAGCCATTGTTGCCTCGAGGGTACGTAAGCGCCCGGAACCGTCCGAGCGACGTCGGCCACTGCGGTGGCCTGCGGGGCAGACAATACGGTCGGTGATGGCCAGTTGTCCAGATGCGTAGGAAAATTTTCTGCATGGAGTCCAATACGGATATGCCCCTATACTCGATGCGGGTTTGTTCCCTCATAAGAAGGAGACTGTTCGTATGGATCAGCAGACAAAACAACCGTTAGAACCGCGCATGGAAGCGGGCAAGGCCCTGGTGATTGCCGGCGTACAAGGGCGTTATTCAAAGGCCACCGTGGGTGATATCCCCAAGCTTTGGGAGTTGTTCGATACCTGCATCAAGGACATCAAGCAGCGCGTTGGCGGGGTGACGTATGGCGTTTGCCATAACCCCCATCACGGCGAATTCGATTACATGGCCGGTGTTGAAGTCCCGAGCAAAGCCGAAGTGCCGGGCAACTTCGAGTCTATCGAAATTCCGCCGCTCAACTATGCCGTGTTCCCGCATTACGGGCCGGTGCAGGCGCTTGAGCAAACCTACGAGCGCATCATGTTCGAATGGCTGCCCCATTCGGGCTATAAGGTGATGGGCGCGGATTTCGAGCGGTATAGCGCGGATTTTGATGGGCGCAAAGGCACCGGGACGGTGGAGATCTGGTTGCCGGTTGGCGAAAGAGGCTGACGACCGCCTTGCAGAAGCCGGCTAGCCGGCTTCTGCGGGATATCAGTACAACGTATTTCTGACCCGCTCCGGCATCTCCCGGTCATACGCCTCGGCGTCGAACTGCCCATCATTGAGCCGTTTGTGAAACGCCCCCGCTGACGGCAACGCCGAGCGGTCCAACTGTTTCTCTGGGTTCCAGCAATCCGAGCGCACAAACGCCTTGGAACAGTGGAAATACGCGGCCTCCACCTGCACCAGTATCACCGACCGCGCCGGTTTGCCATTCACCGCAAAGCTCTCCAGCAGCGCAGGTTCGATGGAAATCTGCGCCCGGCCATTCACGCGCAAGGTCTCGCCAATCCCCGGGATGATGAACAGCAAGGCAATCCGCGGGTCCTGGATCAGGTTGCGCAAGGTATCCACGCGGTTGTTCCCCGGCCGATCCGGAATCGCCAGGGTGCGCTCATCCACAATCCGCACAAACCCAGGCACATCGCCGCGTGGCGAACCGTCGATGCCGTCCGGCCCGGACGAACTCACCACCACCAACGGCGACGCCCGCACCATGGCCTGGTAGTCCTCGTTGAGAAACGGGATTTCCTTGCGCACGGCGCGCTCGT
Source organism: Pseudomonas tritici (assembly GCF_014268275.3). Taxonomy (NCBI): domain Bacteria; kingdom Pseudomonadati; phylum Pseudomonadota; class Gammaproteobacteria; order Pseudomonadales; family Pseudomonadaceae; genus Pseudomonas; species Pseudomonas tritici. Next base: position 5,047,258 of record NZ_CP077084.1, on the reverse strand, counting down.
GGGGGAGGCCGTAGAGGGTGTCGAGTTGTTCGAGGGTTGTCAGCATGCTTACCACATCCTTACCGTTCAAAATACTAACGCCAACCGGCGCTCATACCCAATCCGCCCCTTGTACGCCTCCCCACTGTCCACCCAGCCTGCTGCCAGATACAGCCGCATCGCCGCCACATTGTCCGCGTCCACCGACAACTCCAAGCCCTTGATCTGTGGCCACGCTTGCAATGCCGCCGCCGGCAACGCCTGCAAACACGCCTTGCCGAATCCGCGCCCTTGCTGGTGCCGGTCCACCTGCAATGCATGCAGCGTCGCGCTGTGTTCATGCGCCCAATGGGGCAGGCAAGGTGGGCGTTTGAGCAACAGGAAGGCCACGGGCTGGTCGTCGGCGAGCAGGGCGAAGCCTTTGATCGCGCCGGGATTGGGATTGACCAGCAGGCTGTTCAGCGCACAGTAGATATCACCGGAATACGCCAGTTGCTCGGGATGCACTTGCAGGGTGTCGAGCTGCTGTTTCTGTACAAGGCTCAGCGTCTCATAGGGGACGAGGCGGGTTTCCATGGGGGGGGGGTGCATCCGAAATCCTACAAAGAGGCGGGGATTCTAGCGGGTTTGGCGTCTGTCGGGTCGACCGGAAACCTTGAGCGACGCGAACTATAGTGAGCCCCGTGCGCCCATTGAATCTCTGAACACAACAATACGGCGCCTGGTGTTTACCGACGCGTTTACGCCGGGCTGGATCCCGTCGGGTAAGCCGTTCATGACCGCTGAAGTGACCCTGCAAGAGGTCGACGGCAACAAGACCCTCTACACCGCCCGCGCCATGCACTGGAGCGCTGAAGATAAAAAAGCCCCTGAGGCCATGGGGTTTCATGACGGCTGGGGCCAGAGCCTGGATCGGCTGGTGACGCTGGTCACCGAAGGCATGAGGGATTGAGCTAACGGTAGGCGCTCCCACATTTGATCTTCATTGTCTGGTCGGGATCACTCGAGCATCTTGCCCAACAACCAACTCCCCGCCGGCCCCGGCGGGTGCTGCCGCGACCACAACGCGTCCACCGCCACCGAGCGCGGCCAACTGCGTGCTTTGAGCTCCACCAATTGGCCGCCATCAAAACGCTCCACCAGCCAGCGCGGCAGCGGTGCCCAGCCGAAGCCCAGTTGCGCCATCTCCATCAACATCAAGTAACTCGGCGCCGACCACACGCGGCCGCTGGGGCGGGTTTCAGTCGGGTTGATGATGCTGGCCAGGCGCAGTTCGCGATGCTGCTGCAGCGTGTCGGCGGGGATGTTTTTCAGTTTGGCCAGTGGGTGCCTGGCCGCGACGAACAGTGAGATTTCCGTGCTTTCTGCTACCGGCGCGCCGGTGAGGTCAGGCGGGTAGTTATCCTGTTTTTCAATAAAAGCGAGGTGCGCACGGCCACTTTGCACCAAGGCCATCAAGTCCTCGCACTCAGCGATCAGGCATTCCAGTTCAAGGTCCGGGTAACGCTGCTCAAAGGCGCTGAGCGCGACCTCGAAGCGATCGGACTGGTAAGTATCGGACATGGCGATGGTCAGCTTAGGCTCCAACCCCTGGGCCAGTTGGCTCGCCGCCAGTTCCAAACGACTGCTGGCCTCCAGCACCTGCTCGGCGCGTTGCAGCAACACATGGCCGGCCGGGGTCAGTGTCGGCTTGCGGCTAGTGCGGTCAAACAGCACCACGTCCAAATCAATCTCCAGGCTCGCCACTGCCGCGCTGACGGTGGACTGGCTCTTGCCCAGCTTGCGCGCCGCTGCGGAAAACGAGCCTTGCGTAGCTGCCTGTACGAACGCCTGCAGCACTTCATGGGAGGCCATGACTATCGCCTTGATCGATGGTTATTGGTTATGAAGTATCGAGTCAAAGGGTAAACATGGCAACCCTCGTCACTCACAGAGCGCTGGTTATGAGCCCTACCAAGTCGGTTACTGAACGTGTTTGCCAAGCCATCGGTTTTGAGGGATTGGCATTGTTGATCTGCACCCCATTGCTGGCGTGGATCATGGACAAGCCCGCCCTGGAAATGGGCATGGTCACCCTGGCGATCAGCCTGATCGCGCTGACCTGGAACGTGATCTTCAACGGCCTGTTCGACCGCCTCAAAGCGCGCCTGCAACTGGCCAACACGCCGTGGACGCGGGTGTTGCATGCGTTGCTGTTTGAAGGCGGGCTGATTCTGGTGTGTGTGCCGCTGATCGCGGCGTGGCTGAACATCAGCCTGATCCAGGCGTTCATCCTCGACATAGGTGTACTGCTGTTTTTCCTGCCGTACACCTATGTGTATCACTGGGGCTATGACGTGCTGCGCGAGAAGCTCCTGGGGCTTAAAGAAACATCCCCCCCGAAGCCTCAATGCGCTGACCGGTGATCCAGTTGCTGCCGTCGGCCAGCAAACTCGAAATCGCCCCGCCGATGTCGTCCGGCAAGCCGGCTCGGCCCAGGGCGGTGTTGTTGGCGACCATGGTATTGAGGGCAGCGTTATCGCGCACGGCGCCACCACCGAAGTCGGTTTCAATGGCACCAGGCGCGATGATGTTGACGGTGATACCACGAACGCCCAACTCTTTGGCTTGGTAGCGCGTGAGCACTTCCATCGCACCTTTCATCGACGCGTACGCTGAATAGCCCGGCAGGCTGAACCGCGCTAGGCCGCTGGAGATGTTGAGGATGCGGCCACCGTCGCGGATCAGCGGCAGCAGTTTTTGCGTAAGAAAGAACGGCCCCTTGAAGTGGATAGCCACCAATTGGTCGAACTGCGCTTCAGTGGTGTCGGCAAAGCTGGCGTGGGCGCCGATGCCGGCGTTGTTGACCAGAAAGTTGAAGTGATCCTGTGCGAAAACCGCCTTGAGCACATCGCCGACGCTGCCAACAAACTCATTGAAGCTCGCACTTTGGCTGACATCCAGTTGCAGCATCGCCGCGCGGCCACCCAATTGTTCGATCTGCGCGACCACGGCCTGCGCCTCGTCGGCCTTGCTGTGGTAAGTGCCGATGATATCGACGCCTTGCGCCGCCAGGTGCAGTGCGGCGCTTTTGCCCAGGCCACGGCTGGCGCCGGTGATCAATGCGATTTTACGGGTCATGGTGAAGTCCTCTGAAGTAGTGGTGAGACTGAGTGTATTTGTCCGGTCATAACGTGATAAACAGGGTTAAACCGGAATCACTGGCCGGATAGAGCGAACAATCCCATGAACAAACTTGAGCTGCTGCGCACCTTCGTGCGCGTCACCGAACTGTCGAGTTTTACCCAGGCAGGCGAGAGCCTGGGCCTGCCGCGTTCAACCGTTTCCGAGCATGTGCAGGCGCTGGAGGAACTGCTCGGCGCTCGCCTGCTGCAACGCACCACGCGCAAGGTCCAGGCGACCCAGGACGGCCGCGTGTTGTATGAGCGCAGCAAGGATTTGTTGTCGCACATGGAGGAACTGGAAGGGCTGTTTCGCCAGGACGAAGCGCAGCTGAGCGGGCGTATTCGTGTGGACATGCCCAACGTGATGGCGCGGGAATTGATCCTGCCGCAACTGCCGGCATTCATGGACGCGCACCCGCTGATCGAGCTGGAAATCAGCACCACCGACCGTCAGGTCGACCTGCTCGCGGAAGGCTTTGATTGCGTGCTGCGCGTCGGCGCACAACCGGACCAGACCGTAGTGGCACGCTTGCTGTGCAACCTGCCGATGATCAACTGCGCGAGCGCGGCGTACTTGCAACGTTACGGCGTGCCCGAGACCCTGGCCGACCTCGCGCAGCATCAGTTGGTGCATTACGTGCGGCCGTTGGGCTCACGCTCGGCGGGCTTTGAATACGTGCAGGGCAACAAGGTGCAGCGCGTTCCCATGGCCGGGCGGGTGACGGTCAACAGCACCGATGCGTACAGGGCGGCGTGCCTCGGCGGCTTCGGCATTACCCAGGTACCGGCGCTGGGCATTCGTGACCTGCTGGACAGCGGTGAGTTGGTGGCGCTATTGCCGGACTACCCGGCACCCCCGCTGGATGTCTCGCTGCTTTACGCCGGCCAGCGACATTTGCCGCAGCGTGTACGGGTATTCATGGACTGGCTTGCCGCCACCTTGCAAGCCCGGCTTTAGCGTCGTGCCGACAACTGCTGCGGCGCCAGGAACGCGTCGTGGAAGTAATCGCGCACCGCCTGCATCGCCGGGGTAAACGCACGCTCACGGTGCCAGGCCAGGCCGACGCTCATGGGCGTTACCGGGTCGGTGACGGTCAGGGTTTCGATGCGTTTGCCTTCCAGTGACCAAGGCCTGTGCACCAAATCTGACAGGATCGCCACACCGCTGCCATTGGCAACCATGCTGCGCACCGCCTCCACCGAACTGGTGCGCAGCCGCACCCCTGGCGTTTGCCCGGCCTGTTCCCAGTAGCGCATGGCGCTGTGTTCGGCCTCGTCGACGGTGAGCAGGATGTAGGGTTCCTGGGCCACATCCGCCAAGCTCACGGCGCCGCGTTCGCACAGGGGGTGATGGCTGGGCAGCCACAGGCGACGTTCCGAATTGAACAGGATTTCCGAGACGATATCCGGGTGGGTGAGGTTGGCGGTGAGCACCACCGCCATGTCGAACTGGCCGTCGAGCAAACCTTGTTCGATGGCTTGGCGCTCCTGTTCAAAGACCTCGATGGTCACGTCCGGGTGCCAGTGTTCCATGCGCTGCAGGTGGTGGGGCAGGAAGTAGCCGAGCACCGTGTAGCTGGCCGCCAGGCGCAACACGCCACTGGCGCGGTAGTCGGGCAACGGGCTGTTCAACGCATCATCGACACTGCGCACAATCACATAGGCGCGGTTGAGAAAGTGCCGGCCGGCGTCGGTCAGGTTCATGCCCTGGGCCGAGCGCACGAACAGTTGCACACCCAGCATGGCCTCCAATTCCTTGATCGCCGTGGTCACTGCCGATTGGGAGATATTCAGGTGAATCGCCGCCTGGGAAATCTGGCCAATCTCAGCCGTGGCGACGAAATAGCGGACTTGGCGCAAGGTCAGGGACATCTGCCTCTCCAAAACGTAGGGCTATCTGATTTTCAGAAGATGGGTCATCTGATAATAGATCTTCCCAAGGGGTCAAGCGGCAGCCTACTTTCCAACATCACCTTTTGGCGGAGCGACCCTGATGCAGGCAGTGGATTTCAACTCAGACATGGGCGAAGGCTTCGGCCCTTGGACCATTGGCGACGGCGTCGACGCGGAGCTGATGGCTTATATCAGCTCGGCCAATATCGCCACCGGCTTTCACGCCGGTGACCCAGGCACCATGCGCCGTACCGTCGAGCGTGCCAAGCAACTGGGCGTCGCTATCGGTGCGCACCCTGGCTTCCGTGATTTGGTCGGCTTCGGCCGGCGCCACATCAACGCGCCGGCCCAGGAGCTGGTGGACGACATGCTCTATCAGCTCGGCGCGCTGCGTGAAATCGCGCGCGCCCAGGGCATGACCCTGCAACACATCAAACCCCATGGCGCGCTGTACATGCACCTCGCCCGCGACGAAGAAGCCGCGCGGCTGCTGGTGCAAAACCTGCAAATCATCGAGCCGACGTTGCTGCTGTACTGCATGCCCAACTCAGTGATCTGGCGCGTCGCCCAGGAACTCGGGCAGCCGGTGGTGCGCGAGTTTTATGCCGACCGTGAGTACGATCTGACGGGCTCCATCGTGTTTACGCGCAATGTGCGGGCGCTGGATCCGGCGACCGTGGCGGCGCGAGTCCTGCGTGCGTGTCAGACCGGTCTGGTGCGCACCGTAGAAGGCGAAGACTTGTTTATCGAATTCGATTCCATCTGCCTGCACAGCGACACGCCCGGCGCGCTTGAACTGGTGGAGGCGACCCGCGAAGCCCTGGACCAAGCGGGCATCACCGTCAAAACACCTCAATAAGATCGAAACATCATTTTTTTTCGCCTGCCTTTCTACAATGATTCCAAGAGGAACAGACATGGCTGAAACGTCCCCCATCCGCTACAGCTTCGGCGGTGATGAACACCTGTTTGCCGAGGTCAGCGAGAGTATGTCGCTGGAGGCCTTTTTCAAAGGCATGGCCGTGACGCGTGCGGTGGAGCGCCTGGCGCTGGAGGGCGTGCTGGACGTGTGCCTGGCCAACGCATCGTTCCAGATTCGCTTCGACCCCGACCGCATCGCGCCCCATGTATTGCTCGATGCGGTGCAGACCGCCGAAGCCCAGGCCGTGGCCGAACGCACCCTGCACACGCGCATCATTGAAATTCCGGTGCTCTACAACGACCCCTGGACCCATGAAACCCTGATGCGCTTTCGCGACCGCCACCAAGACCCCAGCGGCACCGACCTTGAGTACGCGGCGCGTATCAATGGCCTGGCCGATGTGGATGCGTTTATCGCCGCCCACAGTGGCGCGCCGTGGTTTGTGTCGATGGTCGGCTTTGTCGCGGGCTTGCCGTTCATGTTCCAGATGGTCGAGCGCGAGCGTCAATTGCAGGTGCCCAAGTACCTGCGGCCGCGCACCGACACACCCAAATTGACCCTCGGCCATGGTGGCTGTTTCGGCTGCATCTACTCGGTACGCGGCGCAGGTGGCTACCAGATGTTCGGCGTGACCCCGGCGCCGATCTACGACCCGGCGCAGCAATTGGCGTACCTCAAGGAACACATGGTGTTCTTCCGTCCCGGCGATATCGTGCAGTTCAAACCGATGGACCGTGACGCCTACGACCTGGCGGTGGCCGAAGTGGACGCAGGACATTTCGACCTGCGCATCCGCCCGGTGGAATTTTCCCTCGACGCCTTTCTCGCCGACCCCATGGGTTATCCGAAATCCCTGCAGGAGGCGCTGGCATGATCAAGGTGCTCAAACCCGGCCTCGCCACCTCCGTGCAGGACCTTGGCCGCGAAGGTTATTACCACTTGGGCATCCCGCCGTCGGGTGCGTTGGACCAATATGCATTGAGCGCAGCCAATCACCTGGTGGGCAATCCGGTCGGCGCGGCGGGGTTGGAATGCACGCTGATAGGCCCCGAACTGGCGTTTCAACAGGACGCGTTGGTGGCACTCAGCGGTGCCTTGATGTCGCCGCGCCTGGACGGTGAAGTCGTGCACCAGGACACCGCGTTCCAGGTGCGCGCCGGGCAGGTTTTACGCTTTGAATTTCCCAAGGCCGGCGCGCGGACGTATCTCGCGGTGGCCGGTGGTATTGACGTGCCGTTGGTGCTCGGCAGTCGTTCGACTTACACCCTCGGCGCACTCGGCGGGTTTCACGGTCGGCGCTTGCAGGAAGGCGACGAATTGCCCATCGGTGACGCCAGTGGTACGGGCCGTGCGGGCGACAGTTTACCGATGGCGTTGCGCCGTTCGGTGGGCGGTGATGTGACCCTGCGCGTGGTGCCGGGGCTGTATTACGAGCGGCTGACAGATGCGGCCAAAAACAGCTTTTTTGCCGAGCCCTGGACAGTGGGTTCCGAAGCCGACCGCATCGGCTATCGCTTCAAAGGCGGCAGTGCGCTGAGCTTTCAGCCACGGGAGCAGCCGTTTGGCGCGGGCTCCGATCCTTCTAATATCGTCGACAGTTGCTACCCGATCGGCTCGATCCAGGTGCCGGCCGGGTTGGAGCCGATCGTGTTGCATCGGGACGCGGTGTCGGGCGGTGGGTACGCGATGATTGGCACGGTGATCAGTGCCGATCTGGACTTGATCGGGCAGATGCAGCCGAACCAGCGGGCGGGGTTTGTGGCGGTGACGCTGGAGGAAGCACTGGAGGCGCGGCGGGTGTACAAGAAACGCGTCAAAGCGATGACTGGACTCTTCAACAACTGAATACCTGCAAAACCACTGTGGGAGCTGGCTTGCCTGCGATGGCGATCTTTCAGTCAACAAATGTGTTGAATGTTAATCCGCTATCGCAGGCAAGCCAGCTCCCACATTTTTGCTCTGAGTTGTGTCAGAAGAGTTTGGTGAACAGCCAGTAGAGGCTGCCCGAAAGAAGAATGGCCGCGGGCAATGTGAGCACCCACGCCATCAGCAAATTACGGATAGTGCGCATCTGCAACCCACCGCCATTCGCCACCATGGTCCCTGCCACACCCGACGACAGCACATGCGTGGTCGACACCGGCAACCCGTACATGTCCGCCGCGCCGATGGTCAGCATCGCCACCATCTCGGCCGAGGCGCCTTGAGCATACGTCAGGTGCGTCTTGCCGATCTTCTCGCCGACTGTCACCACGATGCGCTTCCAGCCCACCATGGTGCCCAGGCCCAGGGCGATGGCCACGGCGATTTTCACCCACAGCGGAATGAAGCGTGTGGAACTGTCGATCTGTTGCTTGAACAGTTGCAGCTTGCCCTGGGTGTCGGCGTCGAAATTGCCGACCTTGCCCTTGTCCATCAGGCGAATGGTTTCGCTGGTCAGGTACATGTCGTTACGTACGTTGCCGACGGCTTCGGCGGGCACTTTGGCCAGGGAACCGTAGCCTTTGACTTCATCCCCGATCTGCCCGGCGAGCGCGGCGAGGGCGGGCACCAGTTCCGGCGTGGCTTCCTTGGTGCGCACGTAGGTCGAGAGGATCGGACGCGGGTCGCCTGTCAGCGCTTGCGGCGCGCTTTTTACCAGGGCGACCTGGGTGACTTCGGCCACGGCCGCGAACTGCAACGACTGCTCGGCGGGCATCGCCCGGTTCAGCGCGTAGGCCATCGGCAGCGTGCCGACCAGAATCAACATGATCAGGCCCATGCCTTTCTGCCCATCGTTGGAACCGTGAGCGAAGGAGACGCCGGTGCAGGTGGCGATCAGCATGCCGCGGATCCACCACGGCGGTGGCGTGTCGCCTTTCGGCGCCTTGTACAGCGCGCGGTTCTTGACGAAGGCGCGCAGGGCCAGCAACAGCATCGCCGCAAACGCAAAGCCGATCAGCGGCGAGAGCAGCAAGGCGTAACCGATCTTGATCGCCTGGCTCCAGTCCACACCGCTGGTGCCGTCACGCCCGTGCATCAAGGCATTCGCCACGCCAACGCCGATGATCGAGCCAATCAGCGTGTGGGAAGACGACGCCGGCAACCCCAGCCACCACGTGCCGAGGTTCCACAGGATGGCGGCGATCAACAGCGCGAAGATCATCGCAAAACCGGCTGATGAGCCCACCTGCAAAATCAGCTCGACCGGCAGCAGCGCAATGATGCCAAACGCCACCGCACCGCTGGAAAGCAGCACGCCGAGGAAGTTGAAAAAGCCCGACCACACCACCGCAAAATGGGGCGGCAGCGAGTTGGTGTAGATCACCGTCGCCACCGCGTTGGCGGTGTCGTGGAAGCCGTTGACGAACTCGAACCCCAGGGCAATCAACAGCGCTACGCCCAATAGCAGGAACGGTGTCCAGGTGGTGAGTTGCGCGCCCATTTCGTGCATGTCATGCATCAGGCTGTAGGCGGTAAACAACAGGCCCATGGCGAGTACGGCGAAGAAGATGATCACCGTCACCAGGCTGGGTTTCTTGTCCAGCCTGGGTTTGGGGTCTGCAACTGAGGTGTGGGTGGAGGCAGTCAAGGAAGGGGTGGCCATGCCGGAGCATCCAGTGTTGTGAGGATGCCGTTCATAGTCATTGCAGAATGTTACAGAGATGCTGCCGCAGGTCAGTGTTTAGGGAATTGGATTTGCCGCCGGTCCATAAAGCACCGCAGCTCCCACGGTTGATCTCATTTCAGCTTGAGAATTTGCGGAATGCCCAGCGTCCGGCGATTAACGTGAAGGTCGCCACCAACGCCACTAATATCCAAAACCCCTCCGGATCCTGTGAAAGCGGCACGCCCCCGACGTTCATCCCAAAAAAACCGGCGATGATATTGATCGGCAATGCCAGCACCGTCACCACGGTGAGAGTGAACAACGTGCGGTTGCTTTGCTCGTTGAGGTTGGCCGCGATCTCTTCCTGCAACAGCTTGATGCGTTCGCCCAGGGCCATCAGGTCGTTGATGATCAGCGCAAACTCCTCGGTGGACTTGCGCAATTCCTTCACGTCTTCCTTTTGCAGCCACTGCGGCGGGCGATTCAGCAGGCGCAGCAGCGAGCCCGGCTCCAGCGCCAGCAGGCGTTGCAGGCGCACCAGCACCCGGCGCGCGGCACCCAGTTCGGCGCGGTTGGTGGACAAGCGCGAGGACAGCAACTGGTCTTCGATATGGTCGACGCTGATGCTGGTCTTGCGCACGATCTGCGTCAGTACTTCACCCTGGTCGCGCAGCAGGTGCACCAGCAGGGCCAGCGGTGAGCGAAAGCGCTCACCGGCTTTCACCGATGAGCGCAACTTGTCCACCGAGTGCAGCGGTTGCAGGCGCGCACTGATCAACAGACGGCTGCGGGCGCAGACCCAGAGCGTGGAAATATCCGACGACACCATGCTGCTGAAGTTGAACACCACGTCGTTGACCACGGCCAGCAAGGCCGAGTCGACATGTTCGATACGCGTGGAGCGCGAACCTTCATGCAGGGCTTCGAAGAACTCTTCCGGCAGGTCCAGGTGTGCCTGCATCCAGCGTTCGCACGCCGCGTGGGCCAGGTTCAGGTGCAGCCACAAAAACTCTTCCGGGTCGGCCGGTTGCTGCAGGGCCTGAAGCGCCGTGGCCGAATCTATCTGCTCGCCCTTCTCACCGGGCCGAAAACGGAAACCGTAGAGCAAGCCAAACAGATCGGGATCCTGGTGGCTGTGATCAATGCTGTGGTTCATGGAGGCTCGCAGAGAAATGGCCTGTAGGACGTTTCACAGGTCGCGTGGGCGATCATTGCAAGGGGAAATGACAGTTTTGTGACGATTCTGGAATTATTTCGTTGCGGTGACATTTATTTGACCGTTTGTCAGCAACCGTTCAAGAAGCCTCTAGCTCGGCCGATTCAGGGCGTTATGAACCGCTGTGGATGGGCGGTGCTTTAACAACAAGGACGTTAGGCGTGCACGCACCAATTCCTTGTATCGAGGCTTTTCCCCGATGAATGTTTTGCGAACCTCCTTGAGAGCACAAATCCTGTCGCTGCTCGGTGGCAGCCTGTTGGCGATCTTGCTGATCGCCCTGGCGTGTTTCAACTTCCTGTCCAACGGGGTGCAGAGTTATCGCAGTTTGATTGATGGGCCGTTACTGACTTCACAGATGATTGACGAGGCCAACCTGCAATTCAAAGTGCAGGTGCAGGAATGGAAAAACGTCCTGCTACGCGGCAAGCAGCCTCAGGACATGGAGAAATATTGGGGCCAGTTCCAGGACCGCCAGCGCGATGTGCAAGGCATCCTCACGCGGCTGGTCACCCAGACCATCGGCGACCCGACCCTGAGCCGGCGTATCGAAACCCTGCGCCAGGAACACGTGCAACTCGGCGTGGCCTACCAGAAGGGCCGCGATGCCTACGTAGCCGCGGGCGGCGATGCAACCGCTGGCGACACGGCGGTCAAGGGCGTGGACCGCGCTGCCAGCGAGCAGATGAGTGCACTGGTCAACGACCTGCGTGCGCAAGGCAGCCAACAATCCAAAGCCATCAGCGCCTACGCTGAGCGCACCGTGTTGGTGGGCCTGGCGGTTATGTTGCTGTCCGGTGTGTTGATCGGTCTGTTCAGCCTGTGGTTGATCAACCGTAACCTGATCCTGCCGATCCGCAGCCTGATCGATTACGTGACGCAACTGAGCCACGGTCGCTTCGCCGAGCGCGTGGCCAGCCGTCGCCAGGATGAGCTGGGCCATCTGGCCGCAGCGGCGAATACCTTGCGCGATTTTCTTGCCGAAACGTTCAGCCGCCTGCAGCGCAGCGCCACCGACCTGGTCAGTTCCAGCGGCGAGTTGAATGCTATCGCCGGGCAGATGGCCAACGGTACCAGTGATCAATTCAACCGCACCGACCAGGTGGCCACGGCCATGACGGAAATGTCGGCCACCGCTCAGGAAGTTGCGCGCCACGCCGCCAGTGCTTCCCGTGCTGCTGATGAGGCGGATCATTCGGCCCGCGAAGGCGGTGAGGTGATGAAGGTCACCATCGCCACCATCGGCCAGATGCGCAACGAGATCCTCAACACCGGCACCATCATCCGCCGCTTGGAAACCGATAGCGTGCGCATCGGCAAGGTGCTGGAAGTGATACGCGGGATCGCCGAGCAGACCAATCTGCTGGCGCTCAACGCTGCGATCGAAGCCGCGCGCGCAGGCGAGGCCGGTCGTGGTTTCGCGGTGGTGGCCGATGAAGTGCGCAGCCTGGCGCAACGCACGGCGGCGTCGATCATCGAGATCAACGGCATTATCGAGGCCGTGCAAACCGGCGCGGTGGACGCGGCCGAAGCCATCCTGAGCGGCCAGTCGTGCAGTGATGACAGCGTGGAGAAGGTGACGCAAGCCGGCGCCATGCTGGCTCACATCACCCAGGCGGTGGAGGCGATCCGCGACATGAACCGCCAGATCGCCACGGCTGCCGAGGAGCAGACATCGGTGGCGGAGGATATCTCGCGCAACATCACGCAGATCACCACCGTGGCCACGGCCAACCTCGATAACGTCAAGCGCACCGAAGCGGCAAGCCACAACCTGCGCGGGTTGTCGAGCGAGTTGAATGAGGTGACGGCGCGTTTGGGCGCCTGATCAAGCGGTCGGCAAGCTGAACGTGAACACGGTGCCGTGCTGTTCGGTGGTGGACACGCTCAGCTCACCGCCGTGGGCATCGGCAATTTGCTTGACGATGTACAACCCCAGGCCAAGCCCGGCCTGGGGCGCCTCCTTGACCGGCCGCGCATAGGGCTGGAACAACCGAGGCAGGGCCTGTGCACTGATCTGCCCGGGGTTTTTCACCGTCAGCGTGAAGTGCGACTGCTCGACCCTGGCCGTGACTTCAACAGGGCCATCGTGGCTGCCGTGGTGGATGGCGTTGGCGACCAGGTTGGAGAGCAGTTGCGCCAACCGTTCCCGGTCACCCTTGAACCCTCGAAGTTCGCCGATATTCGCCACAATCTCGCGTCGTGGGTGGACGCTCTGGACCTCTGACACCACATGTTGCAACGCGGCCTGTAAGCCCTGGCAATCGCCCATGCTTACCGGAATGCCGCTGCCCATACGTCCACGGGCGAAATCCAGCACGTCTTCCACCAGTTGCGCCGCACGCCGACCACTGGTGAGGATATGCCGCACGGTGCTGTCAGTGGCAGGGTCGGGGTGCTTGCGCAGCAGCCGTTCGGCGCCGAAATTGATCGCGAACAGTGGGTTGCGCAGATCATGCCCGAGCACCGCGATGAACTGCTCGCGTAATTCGGCGGTGCGACGCTCTTCCTGCAAGTCGGTTTCGGTTCGTTGCTGGCTCTCTTCGGCCTCGATTTGCAGCGACAGCACGCGAGCAAATGACTCCATGGTCGATTGGATGGTGCTGTTGCGCAGGCAGGCGGGGTTGGGGTCGAGCGCGCAAATGGTGCCGAAGAAGCGCCCATCGGTTCGAAACACGGGCACGGAAATATAGCTTTCAAATCGGTAGATCTGTGGGGTGTGGTGGTCGTGGTAGAGCGGGTCTTCGCTGGCTTTATCGATCACCACAGACACGTGGGAGCTGCGGATTTCGTGGCAGAGGGTGGTGGTCAGGTCCAGCTCGCCACCGACACCCAGGCCGAAACCCAGGGTGTCGAGCACCGCGCAGGCTGTCCAGGTGTTTTCCGTAACGCGGGCAACAGCGGCAAACCGCAGGCCGGTCATGTCACTGATGACCTTGAGCATGGCCGGCACGGCGCTGATGCGACCGATAGTGGCGATGTCGGCAGCTTTTTGCCCCATTGGCTGTCTCTGTTGGTGTGCGGTGGGCGTCATGCCTTGGCTGATGCACGGGATTCTAACGGCCTTGCAGTGTATGTAGGCAACTTCCTTCGTCGCCGGGATGAATTTCCTACAGCTTGCCGACGAGCGCGCACAAAAAAACCGCGCCACCCTTAGGTGGCGCGGTTTTTTAAGAAGACAACTCAAGTGTCGAGCTTGTTTTCCAGGACTTCGCTGGTTTTGGCGTCAAGCTTCACGTCCCACTTTTTGCCGGTGGTGTCGGTCAGGTCCACCTCGTAGACCAGGCGGCCGGCTTCGTTGTCCAGCTCGGTGTCATTGATGGTGGCGCCGGGGTGTTTGGCTACGGCGTCTTTGTTGAGCTGCTCGAAAGGCTTCACGGCGCCGGACTGCAACAGGCCTGGAATCTGGTCTGGGCGAACATCGGCCTGGGCCAGGCCGGCGGTCAGGGTCAGGGCGGTAGCGGCGAACAAAGCGGTCAGGTTTTTCATGGTGTGTGTCCTTGTCTGGTGAGCTGTTTAAGTGGGATCAGGTTATCCAGCGCAACTTAATTCATCCTTAATTATTTCAAGCGGTTGCGCAGTTTGTTCAATCCGACGCGCGCGGGGGATTTCATGCTGGGGGCTCACTTCAAAGGAGACTCGGCATGAAACGGTTAGTGAGTTGGATCTACGCGCCCACCTTTTTGCTGGGGTTTATCGGTTGCGGACTGTGGCAGCCGAACAGCTTGATTCTGCTGTTCGTGATAGCCGTCGCAGTGTCATTCCTGGCAGAGCGGTGGTTGCCCTATGAACCGCAGTGGAATCGCAGCCTGGGCGATCGTCGGCGCGACACCTTGCACGCCTTGGTCAACGAAAGCCTGAATGCCGCTGGGTTGTTGATCCTGCCGGGGCTTACGGCGCTGTTGGCGTTTGAAGGTATCTGGCCGCGTGGCTGGCCGCTGTGGGAGCAACTGCTGATGGCGATTGTGCTCGCTGATGCCGGTATTACCTTGATGCATTACGCCAGCCACCGCATTGGGGCGCTGTGGCGTTTGCATGCGGTGCACCACAGCGTGCAGCGGCTTTACGGCTTCAATGGTTTGATGAAGCATCCGTTGCACCAGATGCTGGAAGCCACGGCGGGGCTGTTGCCATTGATCCTGCTGGGCATTCCCACGCCGGTTGCGCAGTTGCTGGCATTGACCATCGCCGTTCAATTGTTGTTGCAGCATTCCAATGTAGACATGCGCCTGGGGCCGTTGCGCTGGGTGTTCGCCTGGGCGCCGGTGCATCGGTTTCACCATATGAAGTACGGTCGCGCCGGGGATGTGAATTTCGCGCTGTTTTTCAATCTGTGGGATTGGCTGCTGGGCACGGCGTTCTATCGCGAGGGGTATCGCATGGGGCCGGGAGACCTGGGGATTGGCAGTCGACCGGATTTCCCGGTGGCATATGGGGAACAGTTGCGTGACCCGTTCAGGCCGGTTGCCTTGAGCAAGGAGCCGGCACTGCCAGACGATTTACGCTAATAGCTGCACCTCCAGCTGGCGCAATGAGGCTGCCGCCGTGACGCCAAACAACTGCTTCATGGTTCGTGAGAAGTGCGCGGAATCGGCAAAACCCGCACCGTGCGCAGCGTCGGTCAGTGTGCCGCCGGCAAGTGCCAATTGCAGGGCGATGCGCAAGCGTCGCCACAGCACCAGGCGGCGCACGGGCAAGCCGAGTTGATCCGAGAACAGCCGCTCCAGTTGGCTCAATGACAGGTGCGCCGCTTCGGCCAGGGCGTGGGCAGAAACCTTGCCGCTCAACTGTTGATCCAGTGCAGCAAGGGCTCGTTCCACGCGTGGATCATCCAGCGTGCGCCGGGGGAGTTGGCGCAACCCCTCCAGGGACAGCTGCTCGTGGATCAACAGGTGTTGCAAGTGGGCGGTATCAAACACGGCGGGTTCGGCATACAGCACCTTTACCTCACCCTCAGTGTCGAGAATGGCGTGGGTCTGCCGCGAAGGGATAAACAGGCGATGGGTTGTAGTGACCTGGCCATCGAGGCTGACCGTGATTGGCCGGGCGCAGAGCATCAACTGGTGGGCGTAATGTGCATGGGGCGCGGTGCGCCCCAGCTCGCCGAGGATAAGGCCGTAGTCACGCCCCAACCACAGGCGGCCTGACCATTCGGCCTTCACTCAGTACTTATAGTCGTTCAGCAGGTCCTGCACGCTGGACGACGGCCAGCGTTTGTAGAACTTCAGCAGTTCGGCGGCGCGGTTGGTGAAGATGCCATCGACGCCCGCTTTCATTACCTTCTCGAAGTCGACCGGCTCATCCACGGTGTAGACGTGTACCAGCAGGCCTTTGTCGTGGGTCAGCTTGTTCATCTCGGGTTTGACTAAGTCCGTATAGCTCTGGTCGCCGTGGTCTGTCAGCTCAGCCGATGGGCCGGTGCCGATGGCGCCGAGGCTCTTGGCTTCGTCGACCCATTTTTCGAACTCAGCAGCGTCCTTAGGCTCCTGCTTGGCGTAGTAGGCGGCCTTGGTGGTTTCACCGGATTCGGCGAAGGTCTGCTTGTTTTTCGGTTCGATGCTGCCTTCACCCACCCACAGCAGGAGGATTTTCGGGGTGTTGGGCATTTCGTTCTGCAGCTCTTTGAGGCTCGCCACTTCGAAAGTTTGCAGCACCACGCGGCCCTTGCCCTGGCCGACGCCGGTGTTGCTCTTGCCCAGCTTGGAGCCAGCGGAACTCAGCCAGCCTTTGTCCAGCAGCTTGTTCTTCAGGTCGGCTTCGATGCCTGGGAATTGCTTGGGCTCCTTGGTCTCGATGTAGAGGCCGGGTTTGTGCTGCGGGTTGCCTTCGGCGATCTTGATGATGTCGTCCAGGCTCTGGATTTTCAGGCCGACGAAACCCGGGCGGGCGCGGTCCGGGTAGGCGGCGTTGAACCAGCTGCCGGCGTCGAGGGTTTGCAATTCTTTCCAGGTGAACTCGTTGGCCGGGGCGTCCTTGCGGTCGGGAAACTTGGTGGCCACGTCGGTGGTGCGCTGCAAGTTGTTGTCGTGCAGGGCGAACAGCACGCCGTCCTTGCTGCGCTGCAGGTCCAGTTCCAGGTAGTCGGCGCCCAAGTCACGCGCAACCTTGTAGGCGGCGGCGGTGGACTCAGGGGCGTCGTACGAAGCGCCCCGGTGGGCGATCACGGCAGGGTAGGGGATGCCTTCGTTAGTCGCCAATTCAGCCGGGCTGATCGGGTCGGCAGCCTGTGCTTGGCCAAGGCCGAGCATCAGGGCCAGCAGCAGGGCGCTCTTGGTAAACGTGACAGGCATATGCGAAGTCCTTTCGTGGAGGAGGCTTTGAGAAGGCCTCCTTTTTAACAATTGATGGCGAAAGGCGCTATCACCAAACCGACATTAACGTGCGCACGGGCAAAATTTTCGGGTTTTTATGGGATGCATTGCAGTACTCTTGGCCGAAGCTGCCCCGTTAGAGGACGGTACTTTTCGCCACGCGTGTAAACCATCTTTCCAGTCCATGTAGGACTTTTCAGTGAGGTTTACCATGCGCATCACCTCCGAGCTTATCTGCCAGGCCGCCGACCAACTCCACGGGTTTGTTGGCCTCAACCGCAAGACCGGCCAGTACATCGTACGTTTCAGCGAAGACGCCTTCGGTATGGACGTGGCCGATGACGGCATCATCCCCACCGCCGAGTTTGTCTGGCTGCCGGCCCCGGAGCAGACCATGACCCTGTCCCGCGAACGCCTCCAATTGCTGCTGGACCAGAACATCGACGACCGCATCAACATCACCGAACCGTTGCGGGTGTACATGCGGCGGGTGGAGATTGCGCAGATCAGTGCGTTGCGCAGTCTGGTGAGCTGAATAAGGCGACAACCATAGGTGTTTGTAGTGAGCGGGCTTGCCCCGCGCTGGGCTGCGAAGCGGCCCCAATAAAGCCACCGCGGTTATCCAGACAAAACGCAGTGTCAGGTTTTAGGGCCGCTTCGCAGCCCAGCGCGGGGCAAGCCCGCTCACTACAATATTTCGTAGATACCTTTGGCTATCGCAAGCAAGCCTCACAGGGTTTTGTGCTGCTCTTCAGGTACTATTTCAATTTTGGAATGCGTAGGCCCGTTCGACTTTGCACACCCGGGTCTGAAAGGCCGAGTACCAAGTGGCGCGCCCCTGTTCGCGCACCGCTTGATGCTCGGCGTGCTGCTTCCACGCCGAAATCGCCGCCTCACTCTCCCAGTACGACACGGTAATCCCCAGGCCATCTTCCCGTGCCGATTCCACACCGAGAAACCCCGGTTGTTCGCGCGCCAGTTCCAGCATGCGGTTGGCCGCGTGGCCGTAACCTTGATCGCCCTCGGTGCGCAGTGAGCTGAAAATCACCGCGTAGTAGGGCGGGGCAGGCGTGCGCGCGATCATGCCGACACCGCCTGACAGGCTTTGAGCAGGGCAATCGCCAAGGGTGGGGTGACGCCTTTTAATGCGCTGCGTTCGGGTTGGAACAGGGTGGCCACGAAGAACGGGTGGTCGAGCAGTTCCACCGCGCGCAGGTCACCTGCCGAGTCATGGCCACTGGGGATCAGATCGCCTTCCAGCAGGGCATTGAGAAACTCAGGGTTCACGCCATAGCGGCAACGATAACCTTCCTGTACATCAAGAGTCCCGTAGGCTTCGGCGATGCGGGTGTAGGGCGCCAAACGCACGGTGTCGGTGGCTTCCACCAGTGTGCAGTTCAGTGGCGTGATCACCGCGCGCTTTGCATGCGGAGCGAGTTCGCCATGCTCGGCGTCCTTCCAGCCCAGCACATTGCGGGCATATTCCAACACTGCGTGTTGAAAACCGCCGCAGGTGCCGAGAAACGGTCGCCGCTGTTCGCGGGCAAAACGGATCGCTCGCAGTGCGCCATCGGTATCGCGGTAGGGGCTGCCGGGCACGCACCAGAACCCGTCGAAGCCATGCAGTGACTGGGGCAGGGCATCCGTGTCGAGCCACTGGGTATGAACGGTCAGGCCCAGGGTGTCGGCTGCCTGTTGCAACGCCACGGGTATGGCCTGGTGGGCGATAACATCGGGGTTGTAATCGCCGATCAGGGCGAGGTGCAAGGGTGTGGCGTTCATCGTGTACGTCCCATGGCTTGTGGTGTCCTGGGGTGCACTATAGATTGGCGAGCACGCAATTAAAATTGGCGTTTTCCCACATGTTCAATGCAGCCACGCACTATTCAATTGACTACCCTGACCTGTCGCTGATCCTTGCCCTGGTGCGCGGCGGCACCCTCGCTCGGGCGGCGGCGTTGTTGCGGGTGGACGTGTCCACGGTGTTCCGCGCAGTGCGGCGCCTGGAGGCGGCGCTGGGCCAGACACTGTTTGAAAAGAGCCGCACTGGCTACTTGCCCACCAGCCTGGCAAGCAACCTGGCCCAACAGGCGGAGCGCGCTGAACAAGCACTGGAGGCGGCGCGTGTTGGCGTGGAGCAGGGGGGGGAAGTGATCAGCGGCACGGTGCGCCTGACCTGTACCGATTCGGTGTTGCAGGGTTTATTGCTGCCGGCCCTGGCGCAATTCATGCCGCAGTACCCTGCGTTGATCCTGGAGCTGAGCACGTCGAATGATTTCGCCAACCTCAGCCGCCGCGACGCGGACATCGCCCTGCGCCTGACCCGCACGCCGCCGGAGCATCTGGTGGGCCGTCGCCTTGGCGGCGTGGCCTATCAGGTATGCGCCAGCCCTGGTTTCGCCCGCCAACACGCGGGCCGTGAGTTGGCCGACCTGCCCTGGATCGCCCCGGATGACTTCCTGCCCGACCACCCTACGGTCGCCTGGCGCTGCGAGCACCTGCCCGGTGTGCGCCCCAGTTATCGCTGCAACAGCATGTTATCGGTCACCGATTTGGTGCGGGCGGGGTTGGGGGTGGCGGCGTTGCCGGACTTTCTATTGGATGCAGGCCTGCAACCGCTGGGCCCCGCGTTGGCCGGGCACGATACGGCGTTGTGGTTGCTCACGCGCGCGGACTGCCGGGCGTTGCGCTCGGTGGTGACGCTGTTCGATGAACTGGGGCGGCATATTGGGATGAAGTGTGGCACCGCCGCTCCCACCGGGGATCACTGGAGTTCTTGAGGTTTTCGGACAAAGTGCTCATGCATTTCACACGTCAGGCTTTCGATGTGTTCTGTCAGTTGTTTGGTCATTTCCGTAAGCCGGGTATTTTGCTCCAGCAGTTCCAGTAACTGTCTGGTGGTCTGCTCGGCCTGGGCCTGGCGCTCGGTATTGGCAGTCGCCAAGGCTTCGCGGTGCAGGGCATCGGCGTCCGTCTGCGCTTTGTCGCGGGCAGCCTGGCGCGTCTGGGCCAGCAGGATCAGCGGCGCGGCGTAGGCCGATTGCAGGCTGAAGGCCAGGTTGAGCAGGATGAACGGGTACACATCAAAGTGCGTGATGCCGGTTGCGTTCAGCACCACCCACAGCACCACGATTGCGGTTTGCGCGCCGAGGAAGGTGGGAGTGCCGAAGAAGCGGGCGAAGGCTTCGGCCTTGAGGGCAAAGGTGTCGTTGCCGAAGGTCGGTGCCAGGTGGGCGTGAGAGCGGTGGAAGCGCAGGTGGTCAACGGGCGTGGCTTCGGGCTTTTCTGGGGTCATGGCGGGCTCGGGTCTTTTGCTTGCAGACAATCAAGCACTATAGACCGAGCCCCCCGGCAGGCACATGAAGAACCGGTCAGTTGCCGCCGCGCTCATTGGCAAACGTACTCACCGCCTGGACCGCCTCGCTGGTGCCTTCGCGAATCTGCAGGATCACGGTGCCAGCGCGATTGGCCAGGTCGACCCCTTGCGCAGCGCGGTCGCGGGTGCCGTCCATGCTGTGGATGGCCTGGCGGGTTTCATCCTGGATCATCGCGATCATGCTGGAAATTTCCGTCGTGGAGCCGCTGGTGCGCGCCGCCAGTTGGCGTACTTCATCCGCCACCACCGCAAACCCGCGACCTTGTTCGCCTGCACGCGCCGCCTCGATGGCGGCGTTGAGTGCCAGCAGGTTGGTCTGGTCGGCGATGCCACGAATGGTGTTGACGATGGTGGTGATCTGCTGCGAACGCTCGCCCAACTTGGCGATCAGCTGCGAGGAGCTGTCGATGTCCGCGGCAATGTCGCGCATGCCACTGGCCGTTTGCTGGATCACCTCGGCGCCTTTTTCGGCGATGTCCCGAGTGGTCAGGGAAATATGGTACGCCTGGGCCGCGCTGGCAGCGTCGGCGGCATGTTGTTGCACCATAGCGGTGACATCGGAGGCGAACTTGACCACTTTGCACAGGCGCCCGCTGGCGTCGTACACCGGGTTGTAGTTGGCTTCGAGCCACACGGTTTGGCCATTTTTATCCACCCGCTCGAACTGGCCGCTGAACAATTCGCCTTGGTTCAGGCGCTGCCAGAAATCACTGTAGGCCGAGCTTTTGGCCATCTCTGCGGTGCAGAACATACGGTGATGCTGACCCTGGATCTGCGCCAGGCTGTAGCCCATGCGCTGCAGGAAGTTTGCGTTGGCAGTGATGATGGTGCCGTCGAGGTTGAACTCGATCACCGCCATGGCACGGCCGATGGCCTCGAGTTTGGCATTGGCTTCGCTTTCGGCCTGTAGCCGTGGGGTGACGTCCATGGCGTACTTCACCACTTTGATCACTTGACCCGCGTCATCACGCACCGGGTTGTAGCTGGCTTCCAGCCACACCGACTGGCCATCGCCGGCCACGCGTTCAAAGGTGCCGGACTGGAACTGACCATTGCGCAAGTTCGACCACAATTGGTTGTACTCGGCGCTGCGGGCGAACGCTGGGGTACAGAACATTCGATGGGACTGGCCCTCGACCTGCTCGGCGCGGTAGCCCATGGTCTGGAGGAAGTTGGGGTTGGCCCGTAACACGTTGCCGGACAGGTCGAATTCGATCACCGCCATGGAGCGCTCGATAGCGTCCAGCAGGCTGGCCTGTTGGGCAATGGTGTGTTGCAAGGTGTTGATGGTTTTTTTATGGGCGTTGAATAGCATGTTCGGGTGCTCGGGCAAGCAAACTTCTAGGGTTTCCGTGGGTATGCGCCTGCCCCCGTAAGGCATCCGCCATACGGTTGACTTGCTCATTGTCAGCTTCCTTGTGCTGACAGAGGGGGGGAACAACGGGTTCAGAGTGATCAGCCTGGCAAGAAGTTCGCCCCAGGGGCAGGACCTTTTTTGGGTAGCCGACCAATGGTGGCATTGTGCTTCCTTCTCGGGTGCCGAGAGGAAGATTCAGACGAAGAGTCGTAGGACAACTTCAGGCGGAGTGGGCGATCACTTCTTCGCTGACATTGACCCGGTTGCGCCCGGTGTCCTTGGCGGCGTACAGCGCCCGATCCGCCGCATTCAGCCACATCGCGGCATCGGTGAAGTAGGGGTGGAAATCTGCCAGGCCGATGCTCAGGCTGACACGCAGCTCTGGGATCTGCGGGTTGCGATAGTTGCAGAAGGTTTCGCGCATGCGTTCCATCACCTGCGCCGCTTCTTCCAACGGTACTTGCGGAAGAATCACACAGAACTCATCGCCACCGTAACGCCCGGCCAAGTCGTTTTCACGCAGGTTGCGCCGCAGTTCCAGGCTCAATTGGCGCAGTACGGCATCACCGACGATGTGGCCGTGGGTGTCGTTGATCTGTTTGAAGTGATCGATATCGATCAAGGCAATCGTGGCGTGGCTTTGTTGCTGCTGGCACTTGTGGAACTTGAGGTGCAGCAGGTCTTTCCATGAACCGTGGTTAAGCAGGCCGGTGAGGCTGTCGGTGCGGCTGAGGGCGCTGAGCGCACGTTTATGTTCGGACAGTTTGATCGCCAGTTGGTAGCAGACCATCCCGATGGCCATGGGGTAGAGCGTCAGCATCGGCAGGCAGGTGTAAACCTGAGTGAGGCTGACATTGGGGTTGAACGTGAAGCCGAACAGCGCACCTGCGACGCCGATACCGGCGGCTTGCGCCAACAACCCGCGCAGGAACAGACGCTTGCCGCCCGCAGCGACGTTGTTCATGGTCATCATTGAAAGGATCGTCACGGTTGTGAGGGGCGTGAACTGCGTGGCCGTGGCCCAGAATCCACCCCACAACGAGTCGTACAGCAGATTGCGCTGCTCGGCCTGATAGGGGAATTGCGCACGAGTCGAGAGTTGGTATGCCAGATGCGCCCAGGCAAAACCGTTGAACAGCAGGAATGCCCATACCCAGCCCGGCATCGCCAGCGGATAAAGGGCGCCTGCGACACTGATGCAGCCGATACCCAGGCCGATAATCCTTGGCTTGTAGATACGCCTGGCAAATGAAAGCCCTTTGCCTCGTCTGTTTTCCATAAATTCCTGGGGCAGTTCTTTTTTCTGCGGGTGCAGCGATGTGCGTCAGCGGGTAGAACCGTTGATCGGATAATAATGGTGAATATTGTCAGTGATTCGCGTGTGAATAATCAGTGTCCTTCCAAGCCATTTGTGCAGGACAGCGTGCGAATACGTCAAAAACGACCAGGAATGTCGCTCAAGCAACGGTTTCTTACTGATGACTTGAAGGGGGGACCGCGTACCCAGCCAGAAACAGGTCAATGGCTGACTCGATAACGCTGGCCTGATTGGCCGCGTCGAGTACCGGCAGGCCCAACGTGATCTGCGGCCAGAATGCGAAGGCTTTGAGCAGGCTCTGGATCTGGTGCGCGGCAAATGCCGGGTCGCTGCAGTTGAGTCGGCCGTCCTCTTGAGCGGCGCGTACCCACTGGGTGAAGCCTTCTTCACGCGTGCTCAGGCGGTTGACCATGTCTTGTGCGCGCTCCGGGGAGTGGATGGTGGCGGCGATCGCGACCCGGGCCAGGTCGAGGAAATTGGCGTCCGACATCATCTTCATCTTCGCTTCCAGCAACCCACGCAGTTGTTCACGCAGCGGGCGATCGCTGGCGTAGCTGACGTCGAGTTGTGCGACGCTGCTGGCCCAGAGTTGATGGAGTATTTCGGCGAACAACTCTTCCTTGCTGGGGAAGTGGTTATACACCGTGCGCTTGGAAACGCCGGCGGTGGCGGCGATCTTGTCCATGCTGGTGACCTCGAAACCGTTCTCGCGAAACTCGGCGATGGCCGCTGCCACGATGGCTTCGCGTTTGCGGTCGGTGAGGCGTTGAGGGGCAGTCATGGGCAGCGCTCGGCTCTTCAGGGAAAATTACACTCGGTAGTTTACTTGCTCCGGATTTTGTTGCAATCTTGAAACTACACTGTGCAGTGTAATTTATAGCGACCCGTAGGAGTCACCCGGTAATGGCCACGATCTCGTCCCGTGTCGATTCTTCGCCAGCAACCCCCAGGCAGGACCAGGGCCACTTCAGCAACGATGCCCCTGTGCAGCACGGTGGCTTCGGCAAGACCTTGCGCATTTTCTGGAACATGCTGTTCAACAAGCCGCGCAGCACGCGACCGGTGGGGCAGATCCCGGTGCAACCGCTGACCCGCGAGCAGTTACTGGCGGCCCCGGATCACAGCGTGTTCCGCCTCGGGCATTCCACTGTATTGCTGAAAATGCGCGGTAAATTCTGGGTGACCGACCCGGTGTTCGCCGAGCGCGCGTCCCCGTTCAGTTGGGCCGGCCCCAAGCGTTTCCATCAACCGCCCATCAGTCTTGAGGAATTACCGCCGTTGGAAGCGGTAATTCTTTCCCACAACCACTACGACCATCTTGACCGCAAGGCTGTCGTCCAATTGGCTGACAAAACCCGCTATTTTCTTGCGCCCCTGGGCGTGGGCGACACCCTGGTGAAGTGGGGCGTGGAGGCGAGCAAAGTGCATCAGTTGGATTGGTGGCAAGGCACTGAGGTGGATGGCATTCGATTTGTCGCCACGCCTGCGCAGCATTTTTCCGGGCGCGGCCTGTTTGATGCCAACCAGACCCTGTGGTGTTCCTGGGTGATGATCGATGGCGCGCGGCGTATCTTTTTCAGCGGTGATACCGGTTACTTCGATGGCTTTAAACGCATCGGCGAACAGTACGGCCCGTTTGACCTGACGTTGATGGAAACAGGTGCTTACAACGTCGATTGGCCCCATGTGCACATGCAGCCGGAGCAAACCCTGCAAGCGCACATCGACCTCAAAGGCCGCTGGCTGCTGCCGATTCACAACGGCACCTTCGACCTGGCGTTTCATGCGTGGCACGAACCGTTTGACCGCATCATGGCCCTGGCGTGGGAGCGCAGCGTTTCGATTACCACGCCGCCGATGGGGCAGGCATTCAGCTTGAATCAACCCGAGCGTGGGTATGCATGGTGGTTGGAGGTGGAAACCCAAGGCGCACAGGAACACCTCGCCAGCTGACGAAAGAGGTATCGGAAAAAGGAGTTTTCAAGCTGTTTCAGAGCTGCGACAGACGCCGGTCAAGGGTGCGATGATTCCCGGAAAGTCATTTTTCGGGAGGCAGATCTTATGGAGAGTAAGTGTGGGAAATATTGGCCAGCGGGTATGCCGTGTCCGACAGACCACCCCGCACCTGTGTTCACTGAACGGTCAGGTCAGGCAATTACGTCCAAGGATCATGCGAGCCTCAGAGGCATCAATTTTGGCATCGATCCCCGCGCTCATGATCAGCCTGTGAGCAGCGTTCCGGTCCCGGGGTATGACGCCCCAGGACTTCCCCTTAAACCCCTGCGCGACCCGTCGCTGTCACTGATTGCCTTGAGTGGTGTCGATCCTTCTGGGCCGGTGATGGTGCAAGTGCCCCTCGTCCAAAACAACAGCCCCTTTACGCCAGCCCAAGCGTTGAGTGGCAGGCGCGTGGGGTTTGCCGAGCGGTTCGCCGGCGGCCATGAACACGAGCTCATTGAGCACAACTCATCCTTCCTGAGAGCGCTGGACATCCTGTCACAGGCGGGGGCTCAGCCGGTACCGGTGCTTGCACACCAAGGCAATGGCCCGCAGTACTCGCGCAATGAAATCGATGAGCTTGTGCATGAATATCAACTGGACGCGTTGGTGTCCGACAGCCGCAGCGCCGCTTTCCATAGCGCTTGCAGGAGTGGGTATCCGGTGCTTGGCGAACCACTGGGGGATGGTGCGACGCTATGGTTCTACGGTGCGCAATGGTCGAGGGATTCGCTGAAAAGCCTGGTACAGGGGTATCGGAGCGTCCGGGATCTGATGGATGCAGGCGTGGCTACCCACAGCGTTGAATAATCCTACGTTGTAAATGACCTGCGTCGCGCTGCTGAACGGGGGATGGGTTTTTAGACTGGGGCACGGATCAATCTGGGTCCTTCGTCATTTCTTACCCCCTAAGAGGTCTTATGTTAGGTATCGCATATGGTATGGGCTCCATCGTTCGGCAACTCGTGCAGTCCTTCGCTGGCGACTACGCTCCCGTCGCGTCAAAGGCAGTTCCTCCAGGTACCGAATACCTCAGTGTCAAAGAGCTAGGCACGCAAATGGCCCGGTCGGACGGGCTCACATCGGCCAATCTGGTCACTTACCTGCAGGAACGGATTCGCAAGGTGGACCCGCAACTGAGCTCCGTCATTGAACTCAACCCTGAAGCACTTGAGGCCGCACGCGAGTTGGATCGTGAGCGAGCCAGCGGCAACGTGCGCGGGCCGCTGCATGGCATTCCTGTTTTGCTCAAGGACACCATTGAAACCTCAGGCATGCAAACCAGTGCAGGTGCGTATGGACTGGTCGGCGCAACGGCCGGCAAGAACGCGCCGTTGGTTGATCACCTGATTCAGCAGGGCGCGGTAATCCTGGGTAAAACCAATATGACCGAACTGGCTGGGTTTCGAGGTGGCCCCGATGGCTGGAGTAGCCGGGGTGGGCAAACCCGCAACCCTCACCAGCCCGGTGCGGACGTCGGCGGTTCCAGCTCCGGTTCCGCCGCCGCAGTCGCCGCTGGCCTGGCACCCTTGGCGGTGGGGGCTGAAACCAATGGTTCGATCATTGTGCCGGCAGCGTTCAATGGTGTTGTCGGGCTCAAGCCCAGCGTCGGCCTGCTGGATCGCAATGGGATTATCCCCGCGAGCCAGCGCCAGGACACACCGGGCCCGATGGCTCGCTCGGTGTTCGACGTAGCGCTGATGCTCAATGCCATGTCCGGCAGCGATCCTCAAGACCCAGCGAGTGTAGGAGCGCCCCAAGGTATTGATTACACCGAACTACTGGTTCCGGGCGCCTTGAAAGGCAAGCGTATTGGATATCCCGCGACGTTCTCCGCAAATGGCGAAACCCTGCCAGTGGTGAATAGCGTGCAATTTGGCCGGACACTTGAGGTGCTTCGCGAGCAGGATGCGGTATTGGTGCCGGTCAACATGCGCTTGGCGGATGCCTCACGCTACGACGAGTTACTGCTTTCGGATGTAAAGGAGGAACTGAACGGTTACCTGGCCAAGCGTTCGGGGTTACCAGTCAAGTCGTTGACCGAGTTGATCAAGTTCAACAACGAGCGCGATGGCACCGACGTGGATCATCAACCGGTGCTCAAGGAAATCAGCGCTTCAACCCTGACACCGGAGCAGCGCAAGCCACTGTGGGACGAATTGATCCAGGATTTTCGCAGCACAGTGGACGACCCGATCACGTCGGAAAAACTCGACGCCATGGTCTCGGATTTCGAGACCAACAGTTACTTCGGTGTCGCAGCGGCCGGCTACCCAGGGATCGCCGTACCTTCCGGGGCGAACGAGGACGGGCTACCGACCAGTGCCTACTTTTTTGGTACCCGCTGGTCCGAGCCCACGTTGTTGGCAGTGGCCCATGGGTATGAGCAGGCAGCCCAGGCGGCAATCAAACCTGGGCTTTGACCGGGCTCATAATTTCACATCGCAAATGGGGCGTCGGGTACTGCAACCGCAGTCCTGAGGTTCCCGGCGTCTACACTCAGTGCCATGGAGGGCCGCCATGGCCTACAGAATTCACATCCTCGGTGCAGCGGGCGCCGGTACCACGACGCTGGGCAAGGCCTTGGCCGAACGCTTGAACGTTGCCTATTTCGATTCGGACAACTTCTACTGGCAGCAGACGCCAGACCCTTTCACCGTCGCGCGACCCAAAGATGAACGCATCCGCTTGCTGCAGGAACAAGCCGCCGATCTTGAAGGCTGGGTGCTGTCCGGCTCACTGTGCGGCTGGGGCGACCCCATGATCCCGCACTTCACCCACGTAGTATTCCTGCGTCTCGACTCGCAATCACGCCTGCACCGTCTGCGCCTGCGGGAAGTGCAACGCTACGGCGATGCGATCCTGCCAGGTGGTAGCCGCCATGAAAACAGCGTCGCGTTCCTGGCCTGGGCCGCCCGCTATGATGGCGGTAACCACAGCCTGCGTAGCTTGCGCCGGCATGAAACCTGGCTAAAGGCGCTGACCTGCCCGGTGATGCGGCTGGACTCTACGCACCATTCGGTTGAGGGGTTGGTGAGTCAATTGATGCCGTCGGTGTGCCGAGCAAGCGGGAGATGATGCCTTGGGGCGTGGGCTCGGTTGAGGTCGTGTCAAACCGGCGCACACTCATTCCCCACCCCGGCGCAAACCCCGGGAAAAATACCAACCCCTCGGCCTCCAACCGAAATGCCAATGCCAGACGGGTTTCATCACCCACATCTCGCTGGCTTTCAAACTGTTGAATCGCCTCCGCCGACACACCTGCCAGGCGGGCCAGGTCTTCCCGGCTCCAGCCCAGCATCGCGCGTGCCTGTACGCTGTGTTTGGCGGTGAATTGATGCAGGACGATCTGCTGTTCTACGAAAGAGCTCATTGCCAGAGAGGACATGGGGTTTCTCCAGGGTTCGACGGGGGAGGACAAACTATACTGTGTTTTTGTACAGTTGTTTTGACCGCTCATCAACTGGATTTGTACTCACCCACTAATCCACCCCCGGCGCCTCACGAATGATCAAGTGATCCAGGTTCTCGATATTCGCGCTGAACACCCCAAATGTCTGCTCGGGGTTTTTCTTGCTCGGCACCTGTTTCAGCTCCGGGGTCACCCCGTAGAAGAAGCAATACAACGCCCGCTCGCTGTCCACCGCAGCCTTGATCTGCTCCAGGAACGCCGTGCGCATGCGGTAGTTCTCGATAAGCTTTTTGTTCAGGTACACGTTGACTGAGTAGGGCTTTTTATCGAGCCACACCTTCTTTTCGAAGTCGATGCGAAAGCTGCTGGTGTAGTCCTTGATCGCCTTGATCTTGCCCCAGTAGATCAAGCCCTTGTTGTCTTGCAGGTATTCGATCTTCTTGAAAAACGTCCAGTAGCTTGCCGTGTGCTCGCCGATCTTCAACGGCATGCTCTTGAGCTTGTCCTTGTCGTCGATGTTGGACACATAGCATTCCACTGGGTGGGCGAAGACGCTGGTTTTGTCTGGGGTGCTGTCGTTGGTGCTGTGGGATGTGGATACACGAATTGAAGGTGTTTTCGCTGCATTTTGAGGGCTGCTTCCTTCCGCGCCGGTCAGTGGCGCCTTGCGCTCGTACTGACGCCGTGTAAGCACAAATTCCGATGGGAAATTTTCCTCGCGCTCGTCGTCACCTTCATCCGTCGCGGTTTTGTGCGTGCTGGCGTAGCGGCAGCCGTCGATATGCCGGGTGCTGGTTTTGTTCTTGAAATGCGGCGTGCGCTGGTAGTTAACGTTCTTCGCGTTGAAAGTGCTCAGCGTATTGCCGCCCTTATCAAACGCTGCGCGGCAGGCATCATTGGGGCACAGGAAACTGTCCTTGTCTGAGTCGAAATCAGCGGTTTCGTCGAAATTCAGGTCTCGTACGTCGTAGATCGATAGCTTGTCGTCGAGACTCAGGCAGTAGGCCGTGTCGAATTTCATGGGGCTCGGGTCCGTGAGATGAGTAGCGCGATACTACGCAAATATCAGCCCTATGGAGATCAAAAATGTGGGAGCGAGCGCCTCCCACATTAGATGTGTAGTGTTGGGGGCGGCGGGTTCTCAGCCACGCGTCGCCCACTCATGAAGCACAAGGTGCCACCGATTGCTGTGAGTGCACCAAGGGCATAGAACATGCTGGCGGGCGCCGCATTGATCAATAGATAACCACAAATCACCGGGCTCATCGCTCCGCCAAACGCCGCCAGGTTCTGCGCACCGTAGTAACTGCCGCGCAGGGCATCGGGAGCGATGGTGTCGATAAACAGGAACTCCGAGGGGTAGATGATCATCTCGCCCAAGGTGAATACGAACATCGCCAGGCACCAGGTGAGCAGGCTGTCGGCCAGGCTGAACCCGATCAGCCCGACAATGAACAGCAAGGTGCCGAGCACGATCCAGTAACGCAGTTGCTCACGCTTGAGAAACCGCCCGATCTGGTACTGCATCAAGATCACGGTGACGGCGTTGCAGGCCAGCACCGCAGACAGAATCTTCAGCGCCTCGGCGGGCTTGTAGGCCACCAGCAAAAACTGCGACAGATACAGGGTGTAGCGCCCGTGGACAATGGTGCTCAGCAGGCTGCCGCTGGTGAACAGGATCAGCGTGCGGTCGCTGCGCAACGTGCGCAAGGTGCTGAGGAAACTCAAGGGTTTGTGGCTGTCATCCCGTTGGGTGGGTGGAATGCCTATCATCAGGAATACGCTACCAAACGCGATGGCGCTGGCGATCAGAAACGGCGCCAACTGCATATGGCCGGCAATCACCACGCCGACCATCGGGCCAGTGGCATAGCCGACGTTGGTCAGCGTGTAGCGCAGGGAAAACACCTTGGCGCGATCACCCACCGGCAGGTTTTCGCTGATGATGGCTTTGGAGCCAATCAGGAATAGCGCCGACGCCGCTTCGGTGATCACCAGGGTCAAGGTGGTGAGGTAGAGGTTGCTGGCAAAGGTCAGCAACAGAAAACCGATGGAGCTGGACAGCATGGCCAGGATCAGCAGCTTGCGCTTTTCCAGGCGGTCGATGATGTAGCCGCCGTACAGGCCCAACAGTGTCGCGATGAATACGGCGATGCCCATCAGCAAGCCGATGTCCTGCTGGTTAAGGCCCAGGCGCGTGCTGAGCAGCAAGGCCAGCAGCGGGCTGGTCATGGCACGGCTGACCACGATGGTCACCGAGCAGATCAGCAGGCGGCGGATTACCAGGGAGTAGGTGACCACGGTGGGCGAGCGTCCTTTTTATTGTGCCAATGCACCACACATCAAATGTGGACACAGATCAATGTGGGAGCAGGCAAGCCAGCGCCCACATTCAGATCATTTTACTGGCCGGCATTGATGGAGATTTTTTCCACTGCACCTTGCTCCAGATCCCACTTCTTCAGGATCTTGCCGTAGGTCCCATCATCAATCATGCCCTGCAACGCTTCACTGATCGCCGTGACCAACTCGGTGTTGCTCTTCTCAATCCCGAGCCCCGTAAACTGCTTGGAAATCGCCAGGCCCACCGGCTTGTACTTGCCCTTGTCCAACGACATCAAATAAGGAATCGTCTCGCTGCCCTGCATCGCCGCATCCAGGCGGTTCTGCTGCAACTGCGCCCGCGCATCCGCCGAGCCCTCAGTACCAATCACCACGATCGCTGGCTTACCCGCTGCTTCGCAGTTTTCCTTGCTCCACGCGGCAATTTCCGACGGCCAGGTGGTACGACGGCTGGTGCCGACTTTTTTACCGCACAGGTCAGTCAATTCCTTGATCTCTTCACGCTTGGCCAGGGTGTACAGCTGCGGGCCACTGGTGAAGTAGTCGATAAAGGTCACCGACTTCTGGCGTTCGGCGGTGTCGGTCATGCCCGACAGCACGATGTCCACGCGCTTGGTGGTCAGGCCGCTGAGCATTTGCTCGAAGCCGGTTTCCTGCCATTTGATCTTCACGCCCAGGCGTTCGGCGAGGGCATTGCCCAAGTCGAAGTCGAAACCAGTGAGCTTATTGGTGGCGGGGTCCTTGAAATCCATCGGTGGATAATTCGGCACGATGGCCGCGCTGATCTCACCCTTGTCCTTGATTGCCGCCGGCAATGCCGCCAATACACAGGTGGAAGCCATCAGGCCTGCGAGCAACGTTGGGATAAACAATTTTTTCATGGGGGCGTTCTCGTTAGTTTTCTAGTTAAGTGCGAACGGCAGAAATGAAGCTTTGGGTACGCGGGTTTTGTGGGCTTATTAGAATTTCTTCGGGGCTGCCGGCTTCCACAATCTGGCCGGCATCCATAAACACCATGCGGTTGGACACTTCGCGGGCGAAGCCCAACTCATGGGTGACCACGATCATGGTCATGCCGGTGGTGGCCAAATCGCGCATCACCGACAGCACTTCTCCTACCAGCTCCGGGTCAAGGGCTGACGTGGGTTCGTCGAACAACATCAATTTGGGGCGCATCGCCAGCGCTCGGGCAATCGCCACGCGCTGCTGTTGCCCACCGGATAATTCCACCGGGTAGGCATTTCGTTTGTCCGCCAGGCCCACGCGAGCGAGCAACTCCAACGCATCCTCAATGGCTTCCTTGGGCGAGCGCTTGAGCACCTGGCACGGGCCTTCGATGATGTTCTGCAGCACGGTCATGTGCGGGAACAAATTGAAGCGCTGGAACACCATCCCGGTGGCCAAGCGCTGGCGGGCGATCTGCGATTCATTCATCTCGTGCAGCTTGTTGCCGACCACCCGGTAACCCACCAGCTCGCCGTCGACCCACAGGCCACCCTTGTCGATTTTTTCCAACTGGTTGACGCAACGCAGCAGCGTGCTTTTACCCGAACCCGACGGGCCGATGATGCACATGACTTCGCCTTGCTCGACCTCGATATTGATGTCGCGCAGCGCGTGATATTCGTCGTAATACTTGTTCAGGTTGACGGCCTTTACGATGCTTCTCATGGGGCAAATCTCCTCAACCCAGACTTACGAACGCTTGCCGGCGCCGCGGGCAAAACGACGCTCGAGGCGGCTTTGACCAAATGAAAGAACAGTCACCACCGCCAGGTACCAGATGCCGGCCACAATCAGCAGCTCCATGACTCGCGCGTTGGCGTAGTAGATGTTTTGCGCGTTGTGCAGCAGCTCCGAGTACTGGATCACGCTGGCCAGGCTGGTCATTTTCACCATGCTGATGAACTCGTTGCCTACAGGCGGAATGATCACCCGCATGGCCTGCGGCAGAATGATCCTACGCAGCGCTTGCAGGCTCGGCATGCCGATGGACTTGGCGGCTTCGTACTGGCCGGTGTCGACCGACAGCAAGCCGGCGCGCACCACCTCGGCGGTGTAGGCGCCCTGGTTGATGCTCAAGCCGAGCAGGGCGGCCACGAACGGTGTCATCAGGTCGACGGTGTCGATGCTGAACAGGCCGGGAATCGCGATCACCGGGAAAATCAGCGCCAGGTTGAACCACAGCAGCAACTGCAGAATCAACGGCGTGCCACGGAACA
The DNA here is from genome assembly GCF_014268275.3 of Pseudomonas tritici. Classification (NCBI taxonomy): domain Bacteria; kingdom Pseudomonadati; phylum Pseudomonadota; class Gammaproteobacteria; order Pseudomonadales; family Pseudomonadaceae; genus Pseudomonas; species Pseudomonas tritici. Next base: position 5,014,158 of record NZ_CP077084.1, on the reverse strand, counting down.
GCCAGGTGTAGGTGATGGCCACATACCGCAGGATCGGGTTGGCCGACATGCGCATGATCGCCGTGATCACCCCGATCACCACGCCCAGCGCCATCGCCAGGATCGACATGACGATGGTGTTCACCAGGCCCCAGAGGATGGCCTCAGACGTGAGGAACTGACCGATGTAGGACCATTCGATCTGGCCGTTGGCGAATGCACGCAACAGCGCGGCCAATACGATCACGATCAACGTGGCAAAAAACATCCGCCCGTAATAGCGACGCGGCACGTGTTCGTACTGCGTGATATCGAACTGGTTCTCGGACAACTTGCGCTCTATTTCCAAGCGCTCGGCCGGGGTTTGGTTCATGGTGATTCTCCAAAAAAGCGATTACCGCTCTACTCGATCCAACAGTTAAAACCCGATCCAATGTGGGAGCTGGCTTGCCTGCAAAAGCGCCAGCCCAAACACTACAAATCTCCCAGGCTTACATCCGAAACCCCTGATAACTCTCAGCCCATCGCTGCTGCTCAGCCAACGCCACCTTCAACCGCCCAATCTGCTCCCTGACCCGCTCCGGCGCCGTCCCACCCCACCCACTGCGCGCCGCAATCGCCGCCTCCAGGGTCAAGCAGTCCCGCACTTCAGGCAGCAACCGAGCATCCACCTCCGCCAACATCGCCGGCGAGGCTTCCCACAACTCAATCTCATGCTTCTCACAGGCCTGCACCAGCGCGCCGGTAATCTCATGGGCTTCTTTAAACGGCACACCACGGGTGGCCAACCAATCCGCCACCTCCGTCGCCAAGGTGAAGCCCATCGGCGCCTGACGCCGCAGCTCTTCCACCTGCACCTTCATGGTCGCAACCATCCCGGCCATCGCCGGCAGTACCAGCAGCAAGGTGTCCACGCTGTCCAACACACTGTGCTTGTCTTCACTCAAATCGCGGTTGTACGACAGCGGCAACGACTTGAGCGTCGACATCAACCCGGTCAAGTTGCCGATCAAGCGCCCAGCCTTGCCCCGCGCCAATTCGGCAATATCCGGGTTCTTCTTCTGCGGCATGATCGAGCTGCCGGTGGCGTAGGCATCGTCCAACACCACCCAGCGAAACTGGCGCGACGACCACAGGCAAAACTCCTCCGACAGCCGCGAAATATTCACCCCGAGCATGCCCGCCACAAACAGAAACTCCGCCACATGGTCGCGACTGGCTACCGCGTCAATCGAGTTTTCGCACGGCCCGGTGTAGCCCATTTCCTTGGCCGAATGCTCCGGCTGGCGCGCAATCGCCGAACCGGCCATGGCTGCCGCACCCAACGGTGACAGCGCTGCACGCGCATCCCAATCCACCAAACGTTGCACATCCCGCAGCATCGACTGCGCATGAGCCAGCAAGTGGTGGGCAAACACAATCGGCTGCGCCTGCTGCAAATGGGTAAAGCCTGGGCAGATGCTCTCCACATGCTGCTCGGCCTGTTCCACCAACGCCTTTTGCAGACCCAACACCTCAGTGGTGATGGTGCGCGCGTGGTCGCGTAGGAAAAGCCGCAGGTCATTCGCGGTCTGATCATTGCGTGAACGCCCGGCGCGCAGCTTGCCGCCCAAGACGCCGAGGCGCTCGGTCAATACGCGTTCGATGAAGGTGTGCACGTCCTCGTCATCCAGGGTCGGATGCAGGCGGCTGGCGGCGAAGTCAGCGCCGATCCCCTCCAGGGCTTCGAGGGTACGCAAGGTCTCCGACTCATCCAGCAAACCGGCGCGCTGCAACTCACGGGCATGGGCACGGGAGCCGGCCAGGTCGTAGGGCGTCAGGCGAAAATAGCGCTCAGGGCAACGCGACAACGCGGCCAATGCAGCAGACGGACCGGTCTTGAAACGAGCGCCCCAAAGGCGGTCGGTGGGCTGGGACATGGGTATTCCTCACGCTTGTTTTTAGAAGAGTCGGAGGCAGTAAAAATAAGTTTTCAACTAGACTGAATCAGCGTCTGACGCGCCGTATTCAAGGTTGCCAAGGGCGGTTGTTTATGTTCATTATCGCCGCCTGGCTATGTTCAAGGACTGGGTTGAAGCCTGTTGAATATGGCACTTGAGGTCAACGCGTATTATGGAAACTCCACTTTCCACTTCTGGAAACCTACCGCCAAAACCCGGCACACGACCGCCCCTGCAGCTGAGCGGGCTGGACTTCAAATTGCTGCGGGTATTTATGGCCGTGGTCGAAGCCGGCGGCTTTAGCGCCGCGCAAAACGAGCTGAACGTGGGGCTCGCGGCTATCAGCAAACAAATCTCCGACCTGGAAATCCGCATCGGCATGCGCCTGTGTACACGGGGGAGGGAAGGGTTCGGCCTGACCGAAGAAGGCAAGTTGGTGTATCAGGCGTCCATCGAGTTATTTACCTCGGTGGACAGTTTTCGCGACAAGCTTAGTTCGGCGCAAAACGAACTCATTGGCGACCTTAGTGTGGGGGTTATTGATAACACCGTGTCCGACGTTAATTCCCCGCTAATTACCGCGTTGGGGAAATTACATAGCGAATCACCAAAAATTAGATTGCGCCTACATGCCTCGCAATTGGACGAAGTTGAACGTGGCGTGGTGGAAGGCCGCTTGATCGTCGGCATCGTGCCGGTGTACCAACGCCGAGAGGAATTTGACTACTTCCCGCTGTACGAAGAAAAAGCCCACGTCTACTGCGCTGTAGGACATCCACTCTTCAGCGCGAGCGACATCACGCCCGACGTGCTGCGCCAATACGAAGTGGTGAACCACCGGTATGCGATCCACCGCGACAAGGCCACCTTCGTCAATTACGACAGCCAGTCCGCCTCGGCCTCACAAGTCGAAGCCGTCGCCATCCTGATCCTCACCGGCCGCTTCCTCGGCTTCCTGCCCGAACACTACGCCTCGCCATTGGTAAGGGAAGGGCGCCTGCGCGCACTGTGTCCGGAGCAAGTTCACCTGAGCACCGCCTTCAACCTCATCCTGCGCCACAACGCCCCGCGCAGCCCGATGGTAAAAGCCTTTGCAACGGCGCTGGGTGTGGACCTCAAAGCCACGACACTCAAGCCAAACACCGTCCCTCCGAGCGACAGAGATCAACTGTGGGAGCTGTCGAGCCCCAGCGAGGCTGCGAAGGGATCGCCTCGGTCTCCTGACGGACCCTAAACTCGGATCGCTTTCTTTTAGGTCGTTATCGTTTTCAAATGAAATAGCTGAATTGTTAGCAAATTTAATAGCGCATTAGCATTTTCGTACTCACAAAATTATCGTTTTCGCCTACCATTCCCTAATAGTTATCGTTTTTTAGCGTTCGTTAGGGGATTCGACCATGCAGGTAGGCTTCAAGGCACTCGCTGACCGCTACCGTATCGCGCTTGCACAGCCACTACGCGTCGAATCGGTAATCGGTACGACCCGTATGAGCCACGAGAGCAATGGACATGTCGAGCGTAAGTACCCCCTCAGCTACCAACCCTCGGACGACTTTGCAGGGCATTTCGAGTTCGGGCTCAAGTACGAAGAAATTCACCTCGAATTCTTCGCTCGCCTATTTGCTGCCGCCGGCCCCGAACCCGTTGAAGCCTGGTGCCGGCAAACGCCCTTTGGTCAATATGCCCGCCGCACCGGATTCCTGTACGAATGGGTAACCGGACGGCAGCTTGATGTGCCAGACGTGACCAATGGCGGCTATGTCGATGCTGTTTCATCGCAGCATTACCTGACCCGCGTTGAGCCTCTGAGGATACGACGCTGGCGCATCAACGATAATCTTCCCGGCGTGCCAGCGTTCTCCCCTCTGATCCGCCGTACCGAAGCTGTACAAGACGCGCTGCAGTTTGATCTGGGTGCAGCACTGCGAGAACTGAACCAGACCTTTGGCGCCGATATCCTGATGCGCACGGCAAGTTGGCTGACGTTCAAGGAGTCGCGTGCCAGCTTCTTGATCGAGAGAGAGGCAGACAAAGCCGACAGGATCCAGCGGTTTGCCCACGTGATCGCCAAATACTGTGGCCATATCGAGGATCCGTTGAGCAACGAAAGCCTGCACACGTTGCAAGCCGGTATTTTGGGAGGCGAGGCTCTCGGGCTGGGCTTGCGGCGCTCGCCGATCTTTGTGGGGCAGGCGACCATGCGCGAGGACATCGTGCACTACATTGCGCCGCAATTTGAGGTGCTGACGCAACTGCTCAATGGCTTGAAAGCATTCGAGCTGGCAACACGAGGTTCTGAGTCGCTGGCCCGGGCAGCTGTAATCGCTTTCGCCTTCGTGTATATCCACCCCATGCGGGACGGCAATGGTCGGATCCATCGCTTTCTTATCAACGATACGTTGATCCGTGATAATGCGGTGCCTGATGGCGTGATCCTGCCGGTATCAGCCACGATCACAAGTTCGATTGATTTTCGGGCACGTTACGATCGCACGCTGGAGGTGTTTTCGCGACCATTCATGCAACGCTACGCCGCGTCTTATCGGTTTGGCGAACTCGTCGTCTACGAGGACGGCACCCGCAGCAACCTGGTCTTTGATGACTATGAAGATGCGCAATTCGCGTGGCGCTATCCCGATTTGACTGAGCATGTCCTGTATACGGCACAGGTTGTGGCGCATACCGTCCGGACAGAAATGGCTGATGAAGCGCGTGTATTGGTCATTTTTCAGCGCGCTCAGGAGCAGCTCAAAGAAGTGCTGGAAATGCCGGATCAGGACGCAAACCGCGTCATTCGCTCGCTAAAGGAAAATGGCTGGCAGATATCGGGGAAATTGAAAAAAGCTTATCCGCAGTTGGAAGTTGCTCACTTAGCCGAACGGGTAGTGGAAGCGGTGCGATCCGCATTTGAAGAACAAGAATCGGGTAGCGTTAACGAGTGATCGGGATGGGCCTATGCGGCCACTCAACCCCGGGCACCCCATGCTAGTGCGTTACCCAGTCTGACACCGATCAAACGGTGGGAGCTGTCGAACCCCAGCCATGGTGCGATGGGATCACCTCGATCCCCCCGCCAACCCAACCCCCCGCATCACCGCTGCAACCGAGCCCGCCTTTTCTTCTTCGCATGAAAATGCCGAAAATGCGCATCCTGCGCCGCCGCCAGCAACTCCCGATCCCCACGCGTATCGCCCCAGGCCCGCAGCCGATACTCCCCCAGGTCCCCATACACCGCCTCAAGCCGCAACACCTTGTTCTCACACCGGCAGTTATTCCCGGTGAGCTTACCGGTCAGCACCCCATCCACCACCTCAAGCTCAGTCCCGATCAACTTGATCCCAAGACGATCGGCAAACGGCTGCAACACCAACGTCGGCGACGCCGAGCACAGCGTCACCACCGCGCCCGAACCTAACTCCTGCTCCACCGACAGCACGCCGGCCGGGCGCATCAACCGCGCCCAATTGCGCTGGCAATACTCCTCGGCCTTCTGCTGCACCCACGCCTTCTCCACCCCGGTCATAAAGGTGCGGATCAACTGCGCCTTCAACTCATCCCGGCTGATCTGCTGCAACAAAAAGCGCAGACCTGGCACCGCCAGCTTGACCATCCGGCCATAAAACTCACCGGTGCCAAAGGCGAACTTGAGGAACGGCACGAAACTGTCGTGGTGGGTGAGCGTGCCGTCGAAGTCAAAGACGGAGAGTACTTTGGCGTCAGCGGGGCCGGCTTCGAGCATGTCTGGGTTCACGGGTTGGCCTCGGTCCTATCTAGTATTTTTAGGTGCGTGTCAGGTGTGACAGCGGGAGATTACTCCCGTGCCAATCTTTGGGCTTTTGTAGAGCCCGTCGATGAAGGCTACCGATACTTTATCGGTGCAACACTGATGGCAATTGGGATGCAAGGCTACAGCATTGCTTGTACGATCCGAACCCTTCTCGGCGAGGTGATCAGCGCGATGTGCTTCAAGAAATGGCAAATCAACGCGCATAAAAAAGCCCTGAACAAGTCAGGGCTCCTTGATGTTGCTTGGCTTAGGAGTTAATCCCAGCTCAGCGCGCCGCCTGTTTGGTACTCGATCACACGGGTTTCGAAGAAGTTCTTCTCTTTCTTCAAGTCCATGATCTCGCTCATCCACGGGAACGGGTTGGTGGTGCCCGGATACTCTTCTTTCAAACCAATCTGCGACAGGCGACGGTTAGCGATGAACTTGAGGTAATCCTCCATCATCGCCGCATTCATGCCCAGCACGCCGCGCGGCATGGTATCGCGCGCGTATTCGATCTCCAGCTGAGTCCCTTGCAGGATCATCTGGGTCGCTTCTTCCTTCATCTCGGCATCCCACAAATGCGGGTTTTCGATTTTGATCTGGTTGATCACATCGATACCGAAGTTCAGGTGCATCGACTCGTCGCGCAGGATGTACTGGAACTGCTCGGCGACGCCGGTCATTTTGTTGCGACGGCCCATGGACAGGATCTGGGTGAAGCCGCAGTAAAAGAAGATGCCTTCCAGCACGCAGTAGTAGGCGACCAGGTTACGCAGCAGTTCTTTATCAGTCTCGACAGTGCCGGTTTCGAACTTCGGATCGGAGATCGAACGGGTGTACTTCAGGCCCCAGGCAGCCTTTTTGGCGACCGATGGAATCTCGTGGTACATGTTGAAGATCTCGCCTTCATCCATGGCCAGCGATTCGATGCAGTACTGGTAGGCGTGGGTGTGGATCGCTTCTTCGAAGGCCTGGCGCAGGATGTACTGGCGGCACTCTGGGTTGGTGATCAGGCGGTACACGGCCAGGACCAGGTTGTTGGCAACCAGGGAGTCGGCGGTGGAGAAGAAGCCGAGGTTGCGCATGACGATGCGGCGTTCGTCGTCGGTCAGGCCTTCGGGGTCTTTCCACACGGCGATGTCGGCGGTCATGTTGACCTCTTGCGGCATCCAGTGGTTGGCGCAGCCGTCGAGGTACTTCTGCCAGGCCCAGTCGTACTTGAAGGGCACGAGTTGGTTGAGGTCGGCGCGGCAGTTGATCATGCGCTTTTCGTCAACGGCGACGCGGGCGGAGGCGCCTTCGAGTTCGGCGAGGCCTTCGGCGACGTCGAGTTTGTCCAGGGCGGCCTTGGCGCGGACGATGGCGGCGGAGTCACTGGCGGTGACGGCGCGGGCTTCAAGGGCGGCGGCAGCGCCGGCACCGTCGAGGCGGTCCATGTTGGCTTCGGTGGCGTGGCCGGCGTTGGCGCCTTTGGTGGCTACCTCGCCTTCTTCTTCTTTGTCGAATTCGTCCCAGCTCAGCATGACGTGTCGTCTCCTGCGTGAGGGCTCAAAGGTGCCCGTGTGAAACCGGATGGTTGGGTGTTCACACGGCCCAGAGGCCGCGGTGGATCTTAAGGAATCGTTTGTTGCAGCAGCTAGCGCAGGCATTAAACGGAATAGGGTTACGGGTACTCTGCGTGAGGCTTGAGGTGCGGAGCGGTGCGTGCTTGCTCCTGCGGAGGCCTCAGTCTGGCTCTTCGTCCCTGTGTAAAGGGATATTGCAGGCCCGATTTACTCGCGCATTGTAGGGGAAAAAAATGGGTTTGTGTTGGGACGGATGGTCACGGAGACCGGCCAGAATGGCGTGTTTTTCGGCCAGAGTGCGGTTTTATAAGGCTTTGCTGGGGCTCGAAATTTTTGACGGACGGCGGGAGGTTTTTTGGGCGGGGGAGTGGGGTAAGGCTTTGCAGCGTGGTTGTGGCTATAACCGCTATCGCAGGCAAGCCAGCTGCCACATTTGATTTGCGGGATTCGAGGTGGGTCCTTGGCCGCAAGAACGATTTCTTGCGGCGACCAAGATCCGGGGTTAAACCTGACGTAATAAGTTATTACCCGTTAGAACAACCATTACCCATCACGTGATAGTTAAGAATATGACGCTGACCTTGCGAATCTTCATATTCCATCTTCACCGGTACAACTTCGCAAACTTCCGGGATGTTGCTCATCGATAATACTTTGGCGACGTCCAGATGGGTGCTGTAAGTGTAGTCCTCAACAATCGGCGCGCTCTGGCCGGCCAGTTCAGTCGGGGCCTCGTCGGCCAGGGCGGCGGTGGCGCACAAGCTGCTCAAGGCCATAACTAATAAAGCTTTCATTTCTTTACTTACCTTCTTCAGGGCGAAAGGGGTCACGGGGCCCTTGTGAGGCCACGTGTGTAACTTAGGGTTGGTGAGTTCGGATTAACGTTGCCTTCGTGGGGGCTGTTACGTTGTCAATCGCAGTGCCTGTGTTGGCGGAAGTGATTCTAGGCGTGTGGGTTATATTCATATACCCGCACTTTTGATAAACACTTTTGGCGGTTTTTGTAACAATCCTGTGGTAAAGCTTTTTTCACAATGCTGCGAACCGCCGCAGCCCGCGGGCTAGGGGCGTGAACGGGGATGTCAGGGTAATTTGTAGGGGCTTGTTACTACCATCGTCGAATGGTTCTATAGGCCAGCCCCGGCTACAACAGGGCCATACAACAACAACTATGTCACCGAGGTAAGAAAGATGAGTGCGGCTTCCCTGTACCCCGTTCGCCCCGAAGTAGCAGCCAACACGCTGACTGACGAGGCAACCTACAAGGCCATGTACCAGCAGTCGGTGGTCAACCCCGATGGCTTCTGGCGCGAGCAAGCCAAGCGTCTTGACTGGATCAAGCCTTTCACCACGGTGAAGCAGACCTCTTTCGACGATCACCATGTCGACATCAAGTGGTTTGCCGATGGCACCTTGAACGTTTCCTACAACTGCCTGGACCGTCACCTCGCTGAGCGTGGCGACCAGGCGGCGATCATCTGGGAGGGCGATGACCCTGCCGAGAGCCGCACCATCACCTACCGCGAGCTGCATGAACAAGTCTGCAAGTTCGCCAACGCCCTGCGCGGCCAGGATGTGCACCGCGGCGATGTAGTGACGATCTATATGCCGATGATCCCCGAAGCTGTGGTCGCCATGCTGGCGTGTACCCGTATCGGTGCGATTCACTCGGTGGTGTTTGGCGGTTTTTCGCCGGAGGCTCTGGCCGGTCGCATCATTGACTGTAAGTCGAAGGTGGTGATCACCGCCGATGAAGGCATTCGCGCCGGTAAGAAAATTCCGCTGAAGGCCAACGTCGACGACGCCCTGACCAACCCGGAAACCAGCAGCATCCAGAAAGTCATCGTGTGCAAGCGCACCAATGGCCAGATCAAGTGGAACCAGCATCGCGACATCTGGTACGAAGACCTGATGAAAGTGGCCGGCACTGTGTGCGCACCCAAAGAGATGGGCGCCGAAGAAGCCCTGTTCATCCTTTATACCTCCGGTTCAACCGGCAAGCCTAAAGGCGTGCAGCACACCACCGGCGGCTACCTGCTTTACGCGGCCCTGACCCATGAACGTGTGTTCGACTACCGCCCAGGCGAAATCTACTGGTGCACCGCCGACGTCGGCTGGGTCACTGGCCACACCTACATTGTCTACGGCCCGCTGGCCAATGGCGCGACCACCTTGCTGTTCGAAGGCGTGCCGAACTACCCGGACATCACCCGGGTGGCGAAGATCGTCGACAAGCACAAGGTCAACATCCTCTACACCGCACCGACCGCGATCCGCGCAATGATGGCTTCGGGCACCGCTGCCTGTGAAGGCGCCGATGGCAGCAGCCTGCGTTTGTTGGGTTCGGTGGGCGAGCCGATCAACCCGGAAGCCTGGGATTGGTACTACAAGAACGTCGGCCAATCCCGTTGCCCGATTGTCGACACTTGGTGGCAGACCGAAACCGGCGGCAACATGATGAGCCCACTGCCGGGCGCTCACGCGCTCAAGCCGGGTTCGGCGGCACGGCCGTTCTTTGGTGTGGTGCCGGCGTTGGTGGATAACCTGGGCAACCTGATCGAAGGCGCCGCCGAAGGTAACCTGGTGATCCTCGATTCGTGGCCAGGCCAGGCGCGTACGCTGTTTGGCGACCATGACCGCTTCGTCGACACCTACTTCAAGACGTTCCGTGGCATGTACTTCACCGGTGACGGTGCGCGGCGTGACGAGGACGGTTACTACTGGATCACCGGGCGTGTGGACGACGTGTTGAACGTGTCCGGCCACCGCATGGGCACCGCCGAGATTGAAAGCGCGATGGTTGCGCACCCGAAAGTTGCCGAAGCGGCCGTTGTCGGTGTGCCGCACGACATCAAAGGGCAGGGCATCTATGTGTATGTCACGCTCAAAAATGGCGAAGAGCCGAACGAAGCGCTGCGCCTGGAGCTGAAAAACTGGGTGCGCAAAGAGATCGGGCCGATTGCTTCGCCGGACGTGATCCAGTGGGCGCCGGGCTTGCCGAAGACGCGCTCGGGGAAAATCATGCGGCGGATTCTGCGCAAGATTGCCACGGCTGAGTATGACGGGTTGGGGGATATCTCCACCCTGGCGGATCCGGGCGTGGTGGCGCATTTGATTGAGACGCACAAGACCATGAACGTCGCGTAAGCGCGGGATAGTCAGATAAAGCCCCATTCGGTGTAAGTCGGGTGGGGCTTTTTTGTGGGAATTGAGTCGATGCAAATCCCCAGTGGGAGCGGGCTTGCTCGCGAAAGCGGTGGATCAGTTGGCTCATATGTAGCTGACTCACCGCATTCGCGAGCAAGCCCACATTTGGGTTGTATTCCATCGCGGGCCTCGGTGGTGTTCTGACGGGCCGGGTTACTTCCAAACCAATAAATATCGGTTTCTCACGTAGGAGGTTTCTGAATGTTACCGTCGAACGCAAATGTGTAACCCCGCGCCCAAACATGAGGCAAAGTGCTACGCCCCCGCCCGCAAAAACCGCATTCCAGACACCCCAGCAAATAAGATTAAACGCCACACTTGCCGTGCCAGAAGGGTTTGCGAATAATAGGCCCGCAATTTGCAGCGTCTACAGGTTTAATGTCTTTTGTCTCTGCATAAAATCCAGAGGCTGTCAATAAGTTGGAACGGCTTTCTCGGTGCTTCTGTAAATTGTTGTCGCATTGAGGAAATATCGGCTTCCAGCCTGTCGTTAGAATGCCGATCACTCGCTCGTCGTCGCAGGTTTAACTGGCGTAGGACGCAGCACCGCAATTCGGTTTCCTTTAAGTCGCATCGTGGGCCATGGCTCATACTGCTGTTTTTGCCCTATACCGATGGAGTCCCAAGATGAAGAAACTCGTGCTGTTGGGCGCCCTGGCGCTGTCCGTGCTGTCCATGCAGGCTTTCGCTGAAGGCAAGCCGCTGAAAATTGGTATCGAAGCGGCTTACCCTCCGTTCGCCTCTAAAGCTCCCGATGGCAGCATCGTCGGCTTTGACTACGACATCGGCAACGCCCTGTGCGAAGAGATGAAGGTCAAGTGCACCTGGGTCGAGCAAGAATTCGACGGCCTGATCCCTGCGCTGAAAGTGCGCAAGATCGACGCGATCCTGTCGTCCATGTCCATCACTGAAGACCGCAAGAAGTCCGTGGACTTCACCAACCGCTACTACCTGACCCCAGCGCGCCTGGTGTTGAAGGAAGGCACTGCGGTCAGCGACAGTCTGGATGAACTGAAAGGCAAGAAAATCGGCGTGCAGCGCGGTTCGATCCATGACCGTTTTGCCAAGGAAGTCCTGGCCCCTAAAGGCGCCACGGTTGTGCCTTACAGCTCGCAGAACGAAATTTACCTGGACGTGGAAGCCGGTCGCCTCGACGGCACCGTGGCTGACGCTACCCTGCTGCAGGAAGGTTTCCTCGATACCCCAGCCGGCAAAGGCTACGCGTTCACCGGCCCGGCCTTCACCGACGCCAAATACTTCGGCGACGGCATCGGCATCGCGGTACGTAAAGGCGACAAGGAAAACCTGGACCGCATCAACGCTGCTATCGCGGCGATCCGTGCCAATGGCAAGTACAAAGAAATCGAGAAAAAGTACTTCAACTTCGACATTTACGGCCCTGAAGCCAAGTAAACCGTCGTAGCTGTCTGTCCTGAATGGCGCAAGCAACAGAGTTCCTGAGGTTTGCGCCATTTTTTCATCCCCCTTTTCGAGGACCTGAATCATGTTGAAAGGCTACGGGGCCGTCATCCTCGATGGCGCATGGTTGACGCTTCAGCTCGCCTTGTCGTCCATGGCCTTGGCCATTGTTCTGGGTCTGATCGGGGTCGCATTACGCCTGTCGCCGGTGCGCTGGTTGGCTTGGCTGGGTGACTTGTACTCCACGGTGATCCGCGGGATCCCCGACCTGGTGCTGATCCTGCTGATTTTCTACGGCGGTCAGGACTTGCTTAACCGCGTCGCGCCGATGCTTGGCTATGACGACTATATCGACTTGAACCCCCTGGCCGCCGGTATCGGCACTCTGGGTTTCATCTTTGGCGCCTACCTCTCGGAAACGTTTCGTGGCGCCTTCATGGCCATTCCCAAGGGCCAGGCCGAAGCCGGCCTTGCGTATGGCATGAGCAGTTTTCAGGTGTTTTTCCGGGTGATGGTGCCGCAGATGATTCGGCTGGCTATCCCTGGGTTTACCAACAACTGGCTGGTACTCACCAAGGCCACCGCGCTGATTTCGGTGGTGGGCCTGCAAGACATGATGTTCAAGGCCAAGCAGGCGGCAGATGCCACCCGTGAGCCTTTTACCTTCTTCCTCGCAGTGGCGGCGATGTACCTGGTGATCACCAGCGTGTCGTTGCTGGCCCTGCGTTATCTTGAGAAGCGCTACTCGGTAGGCGTAAGGGCGGCTGATCTATGATCTTCGACTACAACGTCATCTGGGAGGCCATGCCGCTGTACCTTGGCGGCCTGCTGACCACCCTGAAACTGCTCGCCATCTCGCTGTTCTTCGGCCTGCTCGCCGCCTTGCCCCTGGGCCTGATGCGTGTGTCCAAGCAGCCGATCATCAACGGTGCGGCCTGGCTCTACACCTATGTGATCCGTGGCACGCCGATGCTGGTGCAGCTGTTCTTGATCTACTACGGCCTGGCCCAGTTCGAGGCGGTGCGCGAGAGTTTCATGTGGCCGCTGCTATCCAGCGCCACGTTCTGTGCGTGCCTGGCGTTTGCGATCAACACCAGCGCCTACACCGCCGAGATCATTGCCGGTAGCCTCAAGGCCACGCCCAACGGCGAGATCGAAGCGGCCAAGGCCATGGGCATGTCGCGCTACAAGCTGTATCGCCGCATCCTGCTGCCGTCGGCCCTGCGCCGCGCGCTGCCGCAGTACAGCAACGAAGTGATCATGATGTTGCAGACCACCAGCCTGGCCTCCATCGTCACCCTGATCGACATCACCGGTGCCGCGCGCACGGTGAACGCGCAGTTCTACCTGCCGTTCGAAGCCTATATCACCGCTGGTGTGTTCTACCTGTGCCTCACCTTTATCCTGGTGCGCCTGTTCAAGTTGGCCGAGCGCCGCTGGCTCAGCTACCTGGCTCCACGGAAGCACTGATATGGAACGTATCGATCACCTGTTGCCCTGGGGCCACCTGGGGTGCGAGCGCCAGCTGAGCGTGTTCCGCTTTGGCAAGGGCGAGCGCAAGGCGTATATCCAGGCCAGCCTGCACGCCGATGAATTACCCGGCATGCGCGCCGCGTGGGAGCTGAAAAAGCGCCTGGCCGAGTTGGAACAGCAAGGTGCGCTCAATGGCGTGATCGAGCTGGTGCCGGTGGCCAACCCGATGGGCCTGGGTCAGTTGCTGCAAGGCAGCCACCAGGGCCGTTTCGAAGTGGGCAGCGGCAAGAACTTTAACCGCGATTTCGTCGAGTTGAGCGAGCCGGTCACTGAGTTGCTCAAGGGCAAGTTGGGCGATGATCCTCACGCCAATGTGCGCTTGATCCGCCAGGCCATGAGTGATGTGCTCAGCGCGTTGCCAGAGCCGAGCAGCCAGCTGCAAGGCATGCAACGCATCCTGCTGAGCCACGCTTGCACCGCCGATGTGGTGCTCGACCTGCATTGCGACGCCGAAGCCGCACTGCACATGTATGCGCTGCCGCAGCACTGGCCGCAGTGGCGCTCGCTGTCGGCGCATTTGGGGGTGAAGGTCGGCCTGCTGGCGGAAGATTCCGGCGGCAGTTCGTTTGATGAAGCCTGCTCGCTGCCGTGGCTGCGCTTGTCCCAGGCGTTCCCCGAAGCACAGGTCCCGCTGGCCTGCCTGGCGACGACCCTGGAACTGGGCGGCCAGGCCGACACGGGTCGTGACGAGGCGATCTTCCACGCCGAAGGCATTCTCGCGTTTCTCGCCGAGCAGGGCTTGATCAAGGGGGAATGGCCCGCGCCACAGTTCGAACCCTGCGAAGGCATGCCTTTTGAAGGCACCGAGCTGCTGTTCGCACCCCACGCCGGGGTGATCAGCTACCTGCGTAAAGCCGGTGAGTGGATCGAAAAAGGCGAGCCGATTTTTGAAGTGATTGACCCCCTGGACGACCGCGTGAGCACCGTTTGCGCGGGAACCTCGGGGGTGTTGTTTGCCGTTGAACGGCTACGTTATGCCCAAGCGGGTTTCTGGCTGGCCAAGGTGGCGGGGCGCGAAGCGCTGCGTCACGGGCGCTTGCTCAACGACTGACCACCTGTTTTTGTGAGAACCGACCGCATGTACAAACTTGAAGTCCAAGACCTGCATAAACGCTATGGCAGTCATGAAGTGCTCAAAGGCGTGTCCCTGGCCGCCGCGGCCGGTGATGTAATCAGCATCATTGGTTCCAGTGGTTCGGGCAAAAGTACCTTTTTGCGCTGCATCAACCTGCTCGAGCAGCCTCACGCCGGCAAGATTCTGCTCAACAATGAAGAGCTGAAACTGGTGGCCAACAAAGACGGCGCCATGAAGGCCGCCGACCCCAAGCAGTTGCAACGCATGCGTTCGCGCCTGTCCATGGTGTTCCAGCATTTCAACCTGTGGTCGCACATGACCGCGCTGGAAAACGTCATGGAAGCGCCGGTGCACGTGCTCGGCATGTCGAAAAAAGAAGCCCGTGAAAAGGCCGAGCACTACCTGGCCAAAGTTGGGGTGGGCCATCGTAAGGATGCGTTCCCCGGCCATATGTCGGGCGGTGAGCAGCAGCGCGTGGCAATCGCACGTGCCTTGGCGATGGAGCCGGAGGTGATGCTGTTCGATGAACCCACCTCGGCGCTCGACCCGGAACTGGTCGGCGAAGTGCTCAAGGTGATGCAGGACCTGGCCCAGGAAGGCCGCACCATGGTGGTGGTGACCCACGAAATGGGCTTTGCCCGTGAAGTGTCGAACCAACTGGTGTTCTTGCACAAAGGTATCGTTGAAGAGCGTGGCAACCCGAGGGAAGTGCTGGTGAACCCGCAGTCCGAGCGTTTGCAGCAGTTCTTGTCGGGTAGCTTGAAATAATCAGGACTGCTTTTATGCACTGAAATAATGCATGCTCAACAGTCTTGAGGTTGACGCCGATCCCCTGTGGGAGCTGGCTTGCCTGCGATAGCGGTGTATCAGAAACAGATATACCAGCTGACCCAGTGCTATCGCAGGCAAGGCAGCTCCCACATTTGATCTCCCTATGTTTTGAGATTTGTGTTGGTTTACGGGCTAGCATTAGCCCTTGTCTTCATTACCGTTCTTCGTTTCGGATAGCCCTCCATGACCGCCCATAAAATTGGTTTCCTGATTTGGCCCAGCACAAAAGCCCTGACGCTTGCGCTGGCTGAGGAGGCCTTGCGCGTTGCTCAGCGGGTGCATCCGGACGTGGTCTACGAGCTGTCGTTTTTGCTCGCGGAACCGGCGGCCGAAGGCGCATGGCAACTGCCGGGCGAGCCGTGGGCCGGTAAGCTCGAGGGCTTCCAGAAGCTGTTCCTGCTGGCGGACGAACCGCCGACCGTCATCGCCTCGCAACTGAGCACCGCGCTCAAGCAGCTGGTTCGCGCCGGTTGCGTGATTGGCGGCTTGTCGGCGGGTGTGTACCCGCTGGCCCAGCTCGGCCTGCTCGACGGCTACCGCGCCGCCGTGCACTGGCGCTGGCAGGACGATTTCGCCGAGCGTTTCCCCAAGGTCATCGCCACCAGCCATCTGTTCGACTGGGACCGCGACCGCCTCACCGCCTGCGGTGGCATGTCTGTGCTCGATCTGCTGCTGGCAGTACTCGCTCGTGATCACGGCGCCGAACTGGCCGGTGCAGTCTCCGAAGAGCTGGTGGTGGAGCGCATTCGCGAAGGCGGCGAGCGCCAGCGCATTCCACTGCAAAACCGCCTGGGTTCCAGCCATCCGAAGCTGACCCAGGCGGTTTTGTTGATGGAGGCGAATATCGAGGAACCGCTGACCACCGATGAAATCGCCCAGCACGTCTGTGTATCGCGACGACAACTCGAACGCATCTTCAAGCAATACCTCAATCGCGTCCCCAGCCAGTACTACCTGGAACTGCGCCTGAACAAGGCGCGCCAGATGCTCATGCAAACCAGCAAGTCGATCATTCAGATCGGCCTGTCGTGCGGCTTCTCCTCGGGGCCGCATTTCTCCAGCGCCTACCGCAACTTCTTCGGCGCCACACCCCGTGAAGACCGCAACCAGCGGCGCAGCAGCAGCCCGTTCGAGCTGTCGTCGGTGCCATCCGAGCGCGGTTGAGCATTTTTTATTCCTCCCCCTCTTCTTCGGAGCCGGTGTCGGCCAGCGTCGCCTCGGGCTGTCGAGCTTCGGGTACGTCAAAGTCCACGGCCGTACGCCGGTAGTAGTGGCGCAGCTTGTCTATCGTCCCGGTAGAGAAACGGTTGCCGCCGAGATTGAAGCCGTCAGCCCTGTCAGCGTCCAGTTCAAACAGGTCGTCAGGAAGCTCGGTCATTCGGTTGTTTCTCAGGCTCACCACATCGAGGCGGGGCAGGTTGAACATCCCGTGAGGGGGCTCGGTGAGGCCGGCGCTTTCAATCATCAGGGTTTCCAGTCCGGACATTTTGCTGATGTCGGGGGAAATGCCCAGGTCTGTGTTGTGACTCAGGTCCAGGTATTCAAGGGTGTGCAGGTCGCTCAAGTCTGCGGCGCTTTTTTGCGTCAAACGGACCGTGCTTTGAGTCAGGTTGAGCCGCTTGAGCTTCGGCAGCTTGAATACGCCGGCGGGAATGTCTGGCAGTGCATACCGATGGATAAACAGGCTCTCTAGGTTGGGAAAACGCTCGATAAATCCCGCGGGGATCGATGTGGTGTCCTCCCCCCTCAGTTCCAGCCTTGAAATATGTTCGAAATCGACCCTCAGCACCGGCAGATCGCCGAGCAGCGGCACGGCTAATGTCATGTTGTGGGAGGTGGTGGGTGGCTCATGCTCTGCATTCAGGCTGGTCTCCCTGCGCCAGCCTTCCTCAATCAATGCCTTGAGTTGGCCTCGCAGGACTTGTTGTCGCGCCTGCGCGTCTTCGTCCATTGGCGCCCCCTCGTGCGGGTCGGGTACGTTTGCCGCCCATTCTCCCAAGTCCGCTTGCAGGCGCTCGTAGTCGACTTTCAGGCGTTCCAGGATTGCCATGGAGTCATCCAACCCACCGGGCAGCTTGAAAATAAAGTTATTGGCTTCAGTGGCGGTGTAGCTGGGGTAGAGCTCGAGGACCCGCTGGCGCTCGGCAGGATGGGCGTCTGCGCCAAAGTGTTCGCCGGTTCTCTGGCAATAGCGTTTGATGCGCTCCAGCGTGGCGCGAGACAGCGGGTTGCCTGACAGATCAAAGACTCTGGCGGTTGCGCGGGGCACGCTGAAGGCGGCCTCGGGTAGCCGCCTCAAATAGTTGTTACTGAGGTCGGCACGCGTCAACCGAGGGCGGTTGAGCAGGCCTTCGGGGAATTGGGAGATATTGGTCTGGCTCAGATTCAGTGTCTGCAAGTCGGCCAGGGCTCTGAGGTCGGGTGTGAGCGACAGTTGGTTGTTGTCAGACAGGTCCAGATGGCGAAGCCCGGTCCGCGTGGCAAGGTCTGCACGATTTTGAAGGGACAGGTGAAGGTTGCAGTTGCGTAACGTCAGGCTGTCGAGGTGGGGCAGCCCAATGACCTCTGGGGGGATTGTGTTGAGGGCAATATCGCGGATAGCCAGCGTTCGCAGGTTGGGGAAGTGCGTGAGGAACGCGGGTGCGTCCCGGGTGGTGCGGTAGCCCCTCAGACTCAGGGTGGAGATGAACTTGAAGCGTGTATTGAGTGTGGGGAGTTCGCCGTACAGCGGCGGCAGGTGCAACTGGTGGCCCTCGCTGAAGGCTGGATCCGGTGGGGTTTCATGACGCCAGGCGCGGATCAGTTCGCGCGTCCATCTCCAGCGATTGAGTTGCTCATCGGCGATCGTCGAGGGGGGGAGCGGTATGTCGGTACCCTGAAGGGTTTGCGGCGTGTTGGAGTTCCAGGTCGAAAGGCTGTTTTCTAACTGTAAAAATTCGTTCTTCAAGTATTGAAGCGTTTGCAGGGGGGAGCCGGGCCGGTACCTCATGAAGTTCAATGCGTTGGTCACTTGTGCTGGGCTCAGGCTCGGGTACAGCTCATGTAATAACTGAGTCTCCAGAGGGGGGCTCGGGGTTGCCGGGCTGCTGCCGTAGCCTTCCATGCCGCCGGGCAGGCGCATCAGGGCCGGGTCGTAAGAGGGTTTACGCACGGGGGCTTCGGCCAGCAGAGTGCCCAGCGCTTCACGCGCCAGCGTGTGTTGACGCAAGGTTTGCCTCAGCAGCGGACCCTGGCCGATATGAATGCCCAGTGCGTTGCGCTGCGCGTCCGGCAGTGCCTGGAGAACGGCGGTGTAGAAGTCGGTTGCGCCAAACAGGGTGCCCTTGCCGTCTTCGGGAATGTAATCGCCCTCGACAGTGCACACGAGCGTGCGGTGTATCGGTGCCTGGGGGCTGCCGATAGCATCGCGTACCTTGCCGGTACGGCTGAAGTCGGTGACTACCAGGCGCACCTGCGGCGACCATCCCGGCAGGTTTTCCAGCGAATGCAAGGCAAGACGGTGTGTGTCATTGCTTTCCAGGGCGTCCATGTACAGCCCTTCATGGGCCCGACTGATGCGCACTTCATGGGCAGCCCAGCGTGCGCGCTCTATCACCGATGCGGGCACTTTGCCTTGGTCGATGCCCGATAGCTCTTCCCCGGTCGCACTGCGTAATACTTCTTCGGCAGCGCTCGTCGGCAGGCCGGAGGTGGTGTCGATGACTTTTTGCAGGCGTGCGGTATCGATGATTTCCTCTTTTCGATAGCGCGAGTCAAACAGGCTGGCGCGTTTGTCCTGGGCTTGGCGTGCCAAGCGTTTGCGCAGCGTGGCAATACGCACGTTCATCGGGGTGGTGGGGCTGCCGAACGCCTCTTCAAGCAGGGTTTTGCGTTCTGACTCGTCCAAGGTTTCCAGCAGGGTTTGCAGCAGGTCGCCATTGTTCATCTGAGCTTCGTGTATTTGTGCTACGGCGGCGTCTTTGCGGCCTTGGTGCTCCCAGACAGTTTCACCTTTTGCGTTGAGAAACCGCAGGGTCTTGGATTCAGGCCATAAGCCGGTCTGGCTGAGCAGCCACAGTTGGGTCTGTGGGTCGGCTTTTTGATAAACCTGAGGATCGTCACTGTTCATCTGGTCGATGAAGGCTTGTAGCTGCTCATCGATCTTGACGCGCTTGAGCGTGTCAATCAGCAGTGGGGGCGGCGACTGGTGGTCCAGGTGCATTTTGCGCAGGGCCGCATCATCGGTCCCGCTGATGCGGTGGGCCAGTTCAAGGCCTACCTCACTGATCCCCTCGGCCGGCGGCCCGAGGCGGCGCAGCAGGGTGGTGCGATCCCAGGTCAGCGGGCGATCCCCTGGGGTTATCCAGGCACCCTTGCCATTGCCGATTATCCGCGGGCGGTAGGCGTGCGCATGGGTGGGGTGTGCAAGGAAAGCGTTGCCCGCGTGTTGCGTGACAGAAAAATGCTGCCCGTTGAGTGCCAGGACTCGTTTGCCTGCATGGGCATGCAGCCCCTGCGCGTCAGCGCGTGCCGCCGCACCCAGTTGAATCTCATGGGCATAGGGCTTCAGGTCGCGGTTCCACAGGCGGGTTTTGCCGCCGGCAGTGACCGGCGTGAGTGAGTCGAAAAAGTCCCACAGCTCCTTCGGTAGCGCCTGTCTCAGCAGGCCCTCGGCAATCGGTGCGCCGACCGCGAACATGCCCAGTTGAAGCATTTGTTCAAGGATGGACATCAGGTGCCCGAATGCCTGCTTCTTGAGCCCTTCTGCCCAATCGATGATGCCTTCGAAGACTTCATCAAGCAGTTGATAGGCGGTATAGCCGAGCATCAGCAACCCCAGCGGTGGAATGAAGGGCGCGGCAATGAACGCGGCGATTTCGAGAATGGCTTTACCGATTTTTTGCACAATGTCCCAGCGTTGCCAGCGTGCCTTGCTATCGGCGTCGGCGGTCGAGATGGCTGTCACCCGCGCATCATTGAGCAGCTTGTTGAGTTTGCTTTCGTACAGGTGTTGGTAAAGATCGCCGGTGATTTTCTCTGCGTAAAATTGCAGTCGGGGTTGGGCTATCGGCTCGTCGCGCCAGGTGGGTCGTGGATCACCGACGCTGTGCTCGTGCCAGACCACTTGCGATAAGCGGCTGTTGAGGCCGGCAAAGAAGTAGCCACGGTGCTCCTGGTTGACGAAACGGCTGAAAAACGCCTGGTAGTCGGTGTTGCGTAGCTTGTTGGCCAGATCCTGCATAAATGCTGCGCCGTTGACGTAGTACTTGAGCGGGGACTGTGGGTCGCCGGGGATGTAGGCCACGACCGGGGCTGCACTGCGGTGTAACTCCAGGTCGGGAGCGAACAGTACGATGCCGGTCAGCGGCGCGTTCATCAGGTTAAGGTCGTGGCTGAGCAGTGCCTTGCCGGCAAGCTCGGCGCCAAGGTTATTCAGACAGCGGCCAAGTGCATCAAAGACCGGGGGCGTCACATCCTTTTTGAGACGGGCCATTTGCAGGCTCGTTTGCGCATCGGCTTTCAGGCTCTGGATGACTTTGTTGCGTAGCCGGGTTTTGAGAACAGCGTCCTGGAACCCGAAAAAATGCTTGAGGTAGCGCTGATAGTGCGCGCCGATATCCAGCTGGCGGCACAACCCGATGAATTGCGCGATGCTGATCTGCTCGCGCAGCCCCGGCAGCGTGTCGAACTGCCCGGTGGTGGACGGTTCGGTAATGAAGGTTGACTCTGCGGTGTAAGCCGTTGTTTTGCCTTCGTCCGCGTCGAAGTTGTGCAGCGCGGCCTCCACCAGCGACACGGTCCAGGGTTTGGCGCCCGTCTCGAGGGGCGCCAAGGGTAAAGTCAAAGGCTTATACAGGCGCAGATAGGTGGTAGTGACATTGGACTCAACGTCAAACTGCTGCTTGAGTGCCTCTTGCAGTAACGGTGCCGCGAAGGCTTGGGGGGACTGGAGCGTTGCGAAGGCCGTATCGAGCCGGTTTTGCGCCTCCCAACTGGTCTGCACGGCTTTTTTCAGGGGGGCGTGTTGTGAGCGATTGGCTTCACCCTGCCAGGCGGCAAATTCCAGTGGGATGTTTTTCAAGGCTTGACGCCTGTCGCTCGAGGCATTTCCAAGCCATTTCGGCAGGCGCGCATGAACCCCGGCGGGCACTCGGCTCGCTGCTTCTACAAGGCGTTGGGTGATAGGGGTTAAAGTCAGCGTGGACATGCGGCGAATCCTTCGGTGAGTGAATTTACCGTCATCACATCAGCCTGACGGCCGCCGGGGCTGTAGATAGATGAAGCAAGCAGAGAAATCAGCGAGCCGTGCCTCTGCCTCTCCAGCAACACACCGTTTAAACTGCGCCATTGCGATGCTATTTGTCGCATTGGCGTAAACCCGCCAAAATCGCGGGTTGGCGCTATAAGAAGTTGTCGCTTGGCGGCAAGGCCCTACTGAAAACTGTCCTTACAATCCCTGCATCGCCCGCCAGTTCCAGGCAGGCGTTCCTCTTCAGGAGACTCCGATGTCCGTTGAGCAAGCCCCGGTGCAACGTGCCGATTTCGACCAGGTCATGGTTCCCAACTACGCACCTGCTGCCTTCATCCCCGTACGTGGCGAAGGTTCGCGCGTGTGGGACCAGGCCGGTCGCGAGCTGATCGACTTTGCCGGCGGCATCGCGGTCAACGTATTGGGCCACGCCCACCCGGCGCTGGTCGGGGCTCTGACCGAACAGGCCAACAAGCTGTGGCACGTCTCCAACGTCTTCACCAATGAGCCGGCCTTGCGCCTGGCGCATAAGCTGATCGACGCCACCTTTGCCGAGCGGGTGTTCTTCTGCAACTCCGGCGCCGAAGCCAACGAGGCCGCGTTCAAGCTGGCCCGTCGCGTCGCGTTCGACCGTTTCGGCACCGAGAAGTACGAGATCATCGCCGCGCTGAACAGCTTCCACGGCCGTACCCTGTTCACCGTTAACGTCGGTGGCCAGTCCAAGTATTCCGATGGTTTCGGCCCGAAAATCACCGGCATCACCCACGTGCCTTACAACGATCTGGACGCGCTGAAAGCGGCTGTTTCGGGCAAGACCTGCGCCGTGGTGCTGGAACCGATCCAGGGCGAAGGCGGCGTGTTGCCGGCCGAGCTGGCTTACCTGCAAGGCGCCCGTGAACTGTGTGACGCGAACAACGCGCTGCTGGTGTTCGACGAAGTGCAAACCGGCATGGGCCGCAGCGGCCACCTGTTTGCCTATCAGCATTACGGCGTGACGCCGGACATCCTCACCAGCGCCAAGAGCCTGGGCGGCGGTTTCCCGATTGCGGCGATGCTCACCACCGAAGCGCTGGCCAAGCACCTGGTCGTTGGCACCCACGGCACCACCTACGGCGGCAACCCGCTGGCGTGCGCGGTGGCCGAGGCGGTGATTGACGTGATCAACACCCCTGAAGTGCTGGCCGGTGTGAACGCCAAGCACGACCTGTTCAAGGCCCGCCTGGAGCAGATCGGCAAGCAATACGGCATCTTCACCGAAGTGCGCGGCATGGGCCTGCTGATTGGTTGCGTGCTGAGCGATGCGTTCAAAGGCAAGGCCAAGGACGTGTTCAACGCGGCCGAGAAAGAAAACCTGATGATCCTGCAAGCCGGCCCGGATGTGGTGCGTTTTGCGCCGAGTCTGGTGGTGGAAGAGGCGGACATCAACGAAGGTCTGGACCGTTTTGAACGTGCTGTAAAAGCACTGACGCAAGTTTGATCTACCGCTCGGCGCCTGGCGATCGGGCGTCGAGCAAAAATTCTATATGCCGGACCGAGTCAAATGTGGGAGCTGGCTTGCCTGCGATAGCATCACCTCGGTGCAACTGACAGACCGAGTTGCCTGCATCGCAGGCAAGCCAGCTCCCACATGGATCTGCTTGCATATCGAGATGTATGTGAACTCAGATCTCGTGTCCGGCATTTTTCCCTCTATGAAGTTTTCGAGTTAAGGAGTGACACCATGCTGGTGATGCGCCCCGCGCAAATGGCTGATCTGGGCGAGGTACAGCGTCTGGCTGCGGACAGCCCGATTGGTGTCACCTCCTTGCCGGATGATGTGGAACGCCTGAGCGACAAGATCGCTGCCAGCGAAGCGTCCTTCGCCGCCGAGGTCAGTTTCAACGGTGAAGAAAGCTATTTCTTCGTATTGGAGGACACCGAGACCGGCAAGCTGGCGGGCTGCTCGGCCATCGTCGCCTCGGCCGGTTACTCGGAGCCGTTCTACAGCTTCCGTAACGAGACCTTCGTGCACGCCTCCCGCGAGCTGAAGATCCACAATAAGATCCACGTGCTTTCCCAGTGCCATGACCTCACCGGCAACAGCCTGCTCACCAGTTTCTACGTGGTGCCGGAACTGGTCGGTTCGCCGTGGTCGGAACTCAACTCCCGTGGCCGCTTGCTGTTTGTCGCCAGCCACCCCGAGCGCTTTGCCGACTCGGTGGTGACCGAAATCGTCGGCTACAGCGACGAGAACGGTGATTCGCCGTTCTGGGACGCCATCGGCCGCAACTTCTTCGACCTCAACTACGCTGCCGCCGAGCGCCTGTGCGGGCTGAAAAGCCGTACATTCCTCGCCGAGCTGATGCCGCACTACCCGATCTACGTGCCGCTGCTGCCGGACGAAGCCCAAGAGGCGATGGGCCAGGTGCACCCGCGTGCGCAGATCACCTTCGACATCCTGATGCGTGAAGGCTTCGAGACCGACCACTACATCGACATCTTCGACGGTGGCCCGACGCTGCATGCGCGGGTCTCGGGCATTCGCTCCATCGCCCAGAGCCGCGTGGTGCCGGTAAAGATCGGCGAAATGGCCAAGGGTGTGGGCCGCCAGTACCTGGTGAGCAACGCGCAGTTGCAGGATTACCGTGCGGTGATGCTGGAACTGGACTATGCGCCCGGCAAACCGGTGACCCTGGACCTGGCAGCCGCCGAGGCCTTGGGCGTCGGCGAAGGCGCAAGCGTGCGCTTGGTAGCGGTTTAAAAGCAGAGTTTCGCGGGTGGCCTGAAGCAGGCGGCCCGTCTGAGGAGATAGCATGATCGTTCGTCCCGTACGCAGCAGCGATTTACCGGCCCTGATTGATCTGGCGCGCAGCACCGGCACCGGTCTCACCACCTTGCCGGCCAACGAAGAGCGCCTGACCCACCGGGTTGGCTGGGCGGAAAAAACCTTTCGCGGCGACGCCGGGCGCGGCGATGCCGACTACCTGTTCGTGCTGGAAAACGACGAAGGCCGCGTGGTGGGCATTTCCGCCATTGCCGGCGCTGTCGGCCTGCGTGAGCCTTGGTACAACTTCCGGGTCGGCCTGACGGTCAGCGCTTCCCAGGAGCTGAATATCTACCGCGAGATTCCGACGCTGTTCCTGGCCAACGACCTTACCGGTAATTCCGAGCTGTGCTCGTTGTTCCTGCACGCCGATTACCGCACCGGCCTCAACGGCCGCATGCTGGCCAAGGCGCGCTTGCTGTTTATCGCTGAATTCCCGCAACTGTTCGGTAACAAGATCATTGCCGAGATGCGCGGTGTGTCCAACGACGCCGGACGCTCGCCGTTCTGGGAAAGCCTGGGCCGCCATTTCTTCAAAATGGAGTTCAGCCAGGCCGATTACCTCACCGGCGTGGGCAACAAAGCGTTTATCGCCGAGCTGATGCCGAAGTTTCCGCTGTACAGCTGCTTCCTGTCGGAAGACGCACGCAACGTAATCGGCAAGGTCCACCCGGACACCGAACCTGCGCTGAGCATGCTCAAGAGTGAAGGTTTCAGCTACCAGGGCTATGTCGACATCTTCGATGCCGGCCCTGCGGTGGAATGCGAGACCAGTAAGATCCGCGCGGTCCGCGACAGCGAAGCGCTGGTGCTGGCGATCGGCACGCCCGGCGACGATGCCACCCCGTTCCTGATCCATAACCGTAAACGCGACGATTGCCGCATCACCGCCGCCCCCGCGCGGCTGGCGGCAGGCACCCTGGTGGTCGATCCGCTCACCGCCAAGCGCCTGCAGCTGATCGCCGGTGATCAAGTGCGTGCCGTACCGTTGTCCGCTGCCCGGGAGTCGAAATAATGAATTCGCTGTATATCGCAGGGAGCTGGCTGGCCGGCCAGGGTGAACTGTTCGAATCGCGCAACCCGGTGACCCAGCAAGTGCTGTGGGCCGGCAATGGCGCCACCATCGAGCAGGTCGAATCCGCCGTGCAGGCCGCGCGCCAGGCATTCCCGGCGTGGGCCAAGCGCCCGCTGGAAGAACGCATCAGCGTGCTGGAAGCCTTCGCCGCCACCCTGAAAAGCCGCGCCGATGAAATCGCCCGTTGCATCGGCGAAGAAACCGGCAAACCGCTGTGGGAATCGGCCACCGAAGTCACCAGCATGGCCAACAAGATCGCGATCTCGGTGCAAAGCTACCGCGAACGTACCGGCGAGAAGAGCGGCCCGTTGGGCGACGCCACCGCTGTATTGCGTCACAAACCTCACGGCGTGGTCGCGGTGTTCGGTCCGTACAACTTCCCTGGCCACTTGCCGAACGGGCATATCGTCCCGGCCTTGCTGGCGGGCAATACTGTGCTGTTCAAACCGAGCGAGTTGACCCCTAAAGTCGCCGAGCTGACCGTGCAGTGCTGGATCGACGCCGGGTTGCCGGCGGGTGTACTGAACCTGCTGCAAGGCGCGCGGGAGACCGGTATCGCGCTGGCGGCCAACCCAGGCATCGACGGGTTGTTCTTTACCGGCTCCAGCCGCACCGGCAATCACCTGCACCAGCAGTTCTCTGGGCGCCCGGACAAGATCCTGGCCCTGGAAATGGGCGGCAATAACCCGCTGGTGGTCGACGAAGTGGCCGATGTGGACGCGGCGGTCTACACCATCATTCAGTCGGCGTTTATCTCCGCCGGCCAGCGTTGCACCTGTGCCCGCCGTTTGCTGGTGCCAGAAGGCGCCTGGGGCGATGCGTTGCTGGCGCGCCTGGTGGCGGTCAGCGCGACGATTGAAGTGGGTGCGTTTGACCAGCAACCGGCGCCGTTCATGGGCTCGGTGATCTCCCTCGGCGCCGCCAAAGCCTTGATGGACGCCCAGGAGCTGATGCTGGCCAACGGCGCTGTGGCGTTGCTGGAAATGACTCAGCCTCAGGATCAGGCCGCCTTGCTGACCCCAGGCATCATCGATGTGACGGCCGTGACCGAGCGTGAAGACGAAGAACTGTTTGGCCCACTGTTGCAAGTGATCCGCTACGCTGATTTTGAAGCGGCGATTGTCGAGGCCAACAACACCCAGTACGGCCTGGCCGCGGGTTTGTTGTCGGATTCTGAGGCACGCTACCAGCAGTTCTGGCTGGAAAGCCGCGCGGGCATCGTCAATTGGAACAAACA
This sequence comes from Pseudomonas tritici, assembly GCF_014268275.3. NCBI lineage: Bacteria > Pseudomonadati > Pseudomonadota > Gammaproteobacteria > Pseudomonadales > Pseudomonadaceae > Pseudomonas > Pseudomonas tritici. Next base: position 4,987,496 of record NZ_CP077084.1, on the reverse strand, counting down.
GCTGACCGGCGCCGCCAGTACCGCGCCGTTCGGCGGTGTAGGGGCGTCGGGCAACCACCGCGCCAGTGCGTATTACGCGGCGGATTATTGTGCGTACCCGGTGGCGTCGCTGGAAACGCCTGACTTGGTTGTTCCAGCCACACTCACCCCCGGCATTACGCTGAGCTAAAGATGCCACCTATCGAGTGTGGGAGCGGGTTCACAGATAAAGACCTGTGGTGTGCTGAAGATTGCCTATAAAAACAGATGTTCGTGGAGCCTCGCCGATGAAATCCTATGAAGTCAATTTTGACGGTCTAGTGGGGCCGACCCATAACTACGGCGGTTTGTCCTTCGGCAACGTCGCGTCCCAGAGCAACAGCCAGCAGCATTCCAATCCCAAGGAAGCGGCGTTGCAGGGCCTGCAAAAAATGAAAGCCCTGATGGACATGGGCTTTGTGCAAGGCGTGCTTGCGCCGCAGGAGCGCCCGGACGTGGCCGCTTTGCGCAACCTTGGTTTCAACGGCACCGATGCTCAGGTGATTCAGCAGGCGGCCAAGCAGGCAATGCCTTTGCTGGTCGCGAGCTGCTCGGCGTCGAGCATGTGGGTAGCCAACGCCGCCACCGTCAGCCCGAGCGCTGATACGGCCGACGGCCGCGTGCATTTCACTGCTGCCAACCTCAATTGCAAATACCACCGCAGCATCGAACACCCGACCACCAGCCGTGTGCTGGGCGCGATGTTTGCCGATGAAAAGCACTTCGCTCACCACGCTGCGTTGCCGGCGGTGGCGCAGTTCGGCGACGAGGGTGCGGCCAACCATACGCGCTTCTGCCGTGAATACGGTGAGGCCGGCGTTGAGTTTTTCGTGTTCGGTCGCAGTGCGTTCGACCCCCGCTACCCGGCGCCACAGAAGTACCCGGCGCGTCAGACGCTTGAAGCGTCCCAGGCTGTCGCACGCCTGCACGGCTTGAAGGATGAGGGCGTGGTCTACGCCCAGCAGAACCCAGCGGTGATTGATGCCGGTGTATTCCACAACGATGTGATCGCGGTGGGCAACGGTGAAGTGTTGTTCTATCACGAGGACGCATTCCTCAATACCGAGCAGATGCTTGGCGAGCTGCAAGGCAAACTGGGCAAGTTGGGCGGCAACTTCCAGTCTGTTTGCGTGCCCCGCGCCCAGGTCAGCGTCGAGGACGCAGTGCGTTCCTACCTGTTCAACAGCCAGTTGCTGACCCGTGCCGACGGCTCAATGCTGCTGATCGTGCCGGAAGAGTGCCGCGCCAACGAACGCGTCTGGCACTATCTGCAAGGCCTCACGGCTTCCGGCGGGCTGATTCGCGAAGTGAACGTCTTCGACCTCAAGCAAAGCATGCAGAACGGCGGTGGTCCGGCGTGCCTGCGCTTGCGCGTAGCTTTGAACGAAACCGAACTGGCGGCGGTGAATCCAGGCGTTATCATGACTGCACCGTTGTACGAAACCCTGACCCAATGGGTCGACAAGCACTACCGCGACAGCCTGCGTGAAACCGACCTGGCTGACCCGCAATTGCTGCTGGAGTGCCGGACGGCATTGGATGAACTGACGCAAATCCTTAAACTGGGCTCGGTTTATCCTTTCCAGATCAATTAATGCCGCATGGCTGAGAGTTATTTTATGACCACCGACACCCTGAAACTGATCCTTGAAGACACCGACGGCACCCAGCTGGAAACCTCCTGCACCCGCGTCGCTGTGGTCTGGCAGGGCAAGGAAATCTGGATTCAGCACGACGGCCGTGGCCAACTGCTGATCGGCGTAGACGTGGAAGAAGGCGACGCCGAATACGCCAACCTGCTGATGCGCCCATTGGCCACCAACCTGATGAGCCTGCAGCTGGAAATGGAACCGGCCGACGTTGAAGGTGATGACGACGATCACGTCCACGGCCCAGGCTGCAACCACTAAGGAAGCTGCGTATGCTCGCCCTCGGCAAACTGCTTGAACTGACCCTCGCCGGACGTGAACCGGCGCAAAAAATTCAACTGACCGTCGACGGCGTGCAAATGCGCTGGCTCAGCGAGGGCGCACTTGAAGTGCGCCCGCCGCAAGCCCAGGACAAAGGCGGGGACTTACTGCTGTCGTCCGGCATCCATGGCAACGAAACCGCGCCGATCGAACTGCTCGACCGCCTGTTGCATGGCATCGCCCGTGGGGAGATCAAACCCCGCAATCGTATTCTGTTCCTGTTCGGCAACCCCGAGGCCATGCGCCGCGGCGAGCGTTACCTCGAACTGGACGTCAACCGGCTGTTCAACGGCCGTCATGAAAAAAACATCGGCCCTGAAGCCATGCGTGCCGCCGAGCTTGAGCAATTGGCCCGCAGCTTCTTCAGCGTGCCTGACCGTTCGCGCCTGCATTACGACCTGCACACGGCCATTCGCGGCTCGAAGATCGAGCAGTTCGCCCTGTATCCGTGGAAGGAAGGTCGCCAGCACGCTCGTAGTGAGCTGGAACGGCTGCGTGCCGCTGGCATGGAAGCGGTGTTGTTGCAGAACAAAACCTCGATCACCTTCACCGCGTTTACCTACGAGCAGTTGGAAGCCGAGGCCTTCACGCTGGAACTGGGCAAGGCGCGACCGTTCGGGCAGAACCAGGGTGTGGACGTGTCGCGCCTGGAAACCCGCCTCAAGCAGATCATCGAAGGCACCGAGCCTGAGACCGATAGCCTTGAAGGCCTGAAGCTGTTCGCCGTTGCGCGGGAAGTGATCAAGCACAGCGATGCCTTCCTGATGCACTTGCCGACGGATGTGGAAAACTTTTCGGAGCTGGAAAAGGGCTATCTGCTGGCCGAAGACGTGGCCAAGACCCGTTGGGTGATCGAAGAGGAGGGCGCGCGCATCATATTTCCCAACCCGAAGGTGAAGAATGGCTTGCGGGCGGGGATATTGATTGTGCCGACGACGGACGCTGGTTTGGTCTGAATCTAAAGGTCCACCGCGATCAAATGTGGGAGCTGGCTTGCCTGCGATAGGCACAGGCATCTACACATTTTCAATGTGATAGTGCGTAGCAGCTGTCGAGCCCTGGCGAAGCTGCGTTTGCGGTCTGTCTGACACACCGCTGACGCAGCCTCGCCAGGGCTCGACAGCTGCTACGCAGAGGGCTCGCTCAAGATGTGTAGATACTTATGCTGCGATAGGATCAACTCGGTCCGTCAGTGACGCTGAGGCGATGCCATCGCAGGCAAGCCAGCTCCCACACAGGCCCAGCTCTGAGGCTGGGCCTGGCGGTGTTGTTTAGACCGCTACAGCACGCGGCTCGCTGCGACGGATCGCACGCACTTTATGCAGCGTATCGGCGCAGGTCCGCGCCGCTTCCTGGCCTTTGTGCACGAAGTGCTCGTAGAAAAAGGTGTGGTGCTCAGTGCCCGCATGGAAGTGATGCGGTGTCAGCGATACCGAGAACACCGGCACTTCAGTTTCCAGCTGCACCTGCATCAACCCGCTGACGACCGATTGGGCCACGAATTCGTGACGGTAGATGCCGCCATCCACCACCAGCGCAGCAGCGACGATACCGGCGTAGCGGCCGGTCTTGGCCAGCAGCTTGGCGTGCAGGGGCATTTCAAAGGCGCCGCCGACTTCAAAGAAATCAATATCCGATTCCTGGTAGCCCTGGGCGATCATTTCGGCGAGGAAGCCTTTGCGCGATTGGTCGACAATATCCTTGTGCCAGCAGGCCTGGATAAACGCGACGCGCTCGCCGTGATGGTTTTTGCTTTTGCTGTCGATCGCAGTGGGTTGCATGTTCTGACTCCTGTTTAAGAAAAAAACAGGGCGTTATGAATCGAATGGGATTTAAGGGTACGCAAGCACACTTCGTGCGCGGCCCTTAGGTGCCAATCCCGTTCTCTCTTCATCCGGACTATGACCGTCGGCCCCGGGATCACACCGGGTCTGCTGACCTTGTCGCCGTCCTGCGTGAGCAGTTCGAGGCGCCAAGCGCTCGCGGGCTATACACATTGCGTGTAATTACCGCCGGTGGGGAATTGCACCCCGCCCTGAGAACGTTGCCACCAGAACTCTGGCGGCGGAGAGTTTTTAACACGGTTTTTCGCAAACTGCACGATCGCTGTATCGATAAGCTATATCGGTTTGTTTGGTTGGTATTCGATTGAATGCAGCGGGGGCTTGATATTCCGTGGCTTTGCCCGCAGTAATCATTCACAAAAAGAACTTACTGAACCCCTGGAGGCTTGTTTCATGTCCGTGATTGACCTGCGCAGCGACACTGTGACCCAACCCACTCCCGGCATGCTCGACGCCATGGCTACTGCTGTCAGCGGCGATGACGTGTATGGCGAAGACCCCAGCGTCAATCGTCTGGAGGCCGAGTTGGCCAAGCGCCTGGGCTTTGCCGCTGCGCTGTTCGTGCCCACCGGCACCATGAGCAACCTGCTGGCGTTGATGGCTCACTGTGAGCGTGGCGAGGAATACATCGTCGGCCAGCAGGCCCACACCTACAAATACGAAGGTGGCGGCGCAGCGGTGTTGGGTTCGATCCAACCGCAACCGCTGGACATGCAGGCAGATGGTTCCCTGGACCTGGACCAGGTGCTGGCGGCGATCAAGCCGGACGACTTCCATTTCGCCCGCACGCGCCTGCTGGCGCTGGAAAACACCATGCAAGGCAAGGTATTGCCGCTGGACTACCTGGCGAAGGCGCGGGCATTCACCCGTGAACAGGGCCTGGCCCTGCATTTGGACGGCGCACGGCTCTACAACGCAGCGGTCAAGCTGGGCGTGGAGGCGCGCGAGATTGCCAAGCACTTTGATTCGGTGTCGGTGTGCCTGTCCAAGGGCCTTGGCGCGCCGATTGGCTCGGTGTTGTGCGGTTCCACGGCGTTGATCGCCAAGGCCAGGCGCCTGCGCAAGATGGTCGGCGGCGGCATGCGCCAGGCCGGTTCCCTGGCGGCGGCGGGGCTGTATGCGCTGGACCACCAGGTGCAGCGCCTGGCCGACGACCACGCCAACGCCCAATGGCTGGGCGATGAGCTGCGCAAAGTGGGTTATGAAGTGGAGCCGGTACAGACCAACATGGTCTACGTGCAGATCGGTGATCGGGCCGAAGCCTTGAAGGTTTTTGCCGCCGAGCGCGGGATCAAGTTGAGCACTGCACCGCGCCTGCGCATGGTCACGCATATGGATGTCAGCCGGGCGCAGATCGAGCAAGTCGTGCAGGCATTCGTCGAGTTTTCGCGCAAATGAGCGTGCAGACCGTCTAATTGAACCTTTCAATCGTATAAACACGCTGTACCCCCGGCAAAGGGCCGATATAATGCGGCCCTTTGCCGTCGCTCCGTCTGATGATGTTGCGCATTGGCCTTTGGCCGCAGCCTCCGTGGAAGAACCTAATGAAAAGCGCAGAAATCCGTGAAGCCTTCCTTCGCTTCTTCGAAGAGCAAGGTCACACCCGTGTCGCCTCCAGCTCCTTGATCCCAGGCAATGACCCAACCCTGCTGTTCACTAACGCGGGGATGAACCAGTTCAAGGACTGCTTCCTGGGCCAGGAAAAGCGCGCCTACACCCGCGCCACCAGCAGCCAGAAGTGCGTGCGTGCCGGCGGCAAGAACAGTGACCTGGAAAACGTGGGCTACACCGCCCGCCACCACACGTTCTTCGAAATGCTGGGTAACTTCAGCTTTGGTGACTATTTCAAGAAAGATGCGATTACGTTCGCCTGGACCTTCCTGACCGGCGTGTTGAAGCTGCCAAAGGAAAAACTCTGGGTAACCGTGTACGCCACGGACGACGAAGCGTACGACATCTGGACCAAGGAAATCGGCGTGCCCGTCGAGCGCATGATTCGCATCGGCGACAACAAGGGCGCCCCGTACGCTTCCGACAACTTCTGGACCATGGGCGATACCGGCCCGTGTGGCCCTTGCACCGAGATCTTCTACGACCACGGCGCCGACATCTGGGGTGGCCCACCGGGTTCGCCGGAAGAAGACGGCGACCGTTACATCGAGATCTGGAACAACGTGTTCATGCAGTTCAACCGCACCGCCGATGGCGTGTTGCATCCGCTGCCTGCGCCGTCGGTGGATACCGGCATGGGCCTGGAGCGGATCAGTGCGGTGATGCAGCACGTTCACTCCAACTACGAAATCGACCTGTTCACCAACTTGTTGAGCGCGTCGGCCGCGGCCATTGGTTGTGCCAATGAAAGCCAGTCTTCGCTCAAGGTGGTGTCTGACCACATCCGTTCCTGCGGTTTCCTGATCGCCGACGGTGTGTTGCCTTCCAACGAAGGCCGTGGCTATGTGCTGCGCCGTATCATTCGTCGCGCCTGCCGTCACGGTAACAAGCTGGGCGCCACTGGCAGCTTCTTCTACAAAATCGTGGCCGCACTGGTTGCCGAGATGGGCGAAGCCTTCCCGGAACTCAAGCAGCAGCAAAGCAATATCGAGCGCGTGCTCAAGGCTGAGGAGGAGCAGTTCTCCAAGACCCTCGAACACGGCCTGAAAATCCTGGAGCAGGACCTGGCTGAACTCAAAGGCACCGTGGTGCCTGGCGATGTGGTGTTCAAGCTGTATGACACCTATGGCTTCCCGATGGACCTGACCGCCGACATCGCCCGTGAGCGTGAGCTGACCATTGATGAGGCCGGTTTTGAGCGTGAGATGGAAGCCCAGCGCGTGCGTGCCCGCTCCGCCAGTTCCTTCGGCCTGGACTACAACACCCTGGTCAAGGTTGACGTGCCTACCGAATTCATCGGTTACAAGGCTACCGTTGGCGCTGCCAAGATCGTTGCCATCTACAAAGACGGCAAGTCGGTCGACGTGTTGAGTGAAGGCGAAGAGGCGGTTGTGGTCCTGGACCAGACGCCGTTCTACGCCGAGTCGGGTGGCCAGATTGGTGACTGTGGTTTCCTGAGTTCGACGTCCGGCCGTTTTGAGGTGCGCGACACCACCAAGACCGGCGGTGCGTTCCTGCATCACGGTGTGTTGGTGCTGGGCAACTTGACGGTCGGTGCGCCGGTGGACACTCAGGTCGATGCCGATGTACGCCATGCGACGGCGTTGAATCACTCGGCCACTCACCTGCTGCACGCCGCGCTGCGCCAGGTACTGGGCGAGCACGTCCAGCAGAAAGGTTCGTTGGTCGACAGCCAGCGCCTGCGCTTCGACTTCAGCCACTTTGAAGCGATCAAGCCCGAGCAGATCAAGGCCCTGGAAGACATCGTCAACGCTGAGATTCGCAAGAACACCGCGGTAGAAACCGAAGAAACCGACATCGAGACCGCCAAGGCCAAAGGCGCCATGGCGCTGTTCGGCGAGAAGTACGGCGACAACGTGCGTGTATTGAGCATGGGCGGCAGTTTCTCTGTGGAACTGTGTGGCGGTATCCACGCCAACCGTACCGGCGACATCGCCCTGCTGAAAATCATCAGCGAAGGGGGTGTGGCGTCCGGTGTGCGTCGTATCGAGGCCGTCACCGGCGCTGCGGCCCTGGCCTACCTCAATGCGGCTGAAGAACAACTCAAGGAAGCGGCCAGCCTGGTCAAGGGCAGCCGTGACAACCTGATCGACAAGCTGTCGGCTGTGCTGGAGCGCAACCGTGCGCTGGAGAAACAGCTGGAGCAGTTGCAGGCCAAGGCGGCCAGTGCGGCGGGCGACGATTTGTCGGCTTCTGCGGTGGACGTCAAGGATGTGAAAGTGTTGGCTGCGCGCCTGGACGGTCAGGACGGCAAGGCGCTGTTGGCCTTGGTCGATCAGTTGAAGAACAAGCTCGGCCGCGCAGTGATCCTGCTCGGCGGTGTCCATGAGGATAAGGTCGTTCTGGTTGCCGGTGTAACCAAGGACCTGACTGGCCAACTCAAGGCCGGTGATTTGATGAAGCAAGCCGCCGCGGCAGTGGGCGGGAAGGGCGGCGGTCGTCCGGACATGGCGCAAGGCGGTGGTGTAGACGCTGGCGCCCTGGACGCAGCCCTGGCCCTGACCGTGCCGTTTGTCGAGGCAGGTATTTAAGGCACTGTTAATCAGCCCGTGGTCTAGTCGCGGGCTGGTTCGGTGCTGGTTGATTGGTTATCAGGCGCCCCTTTACGGGCTGAGGCGGCTTAGAAATGGCTTTGATCGTACAGAAATTTGGAGGCACCTCGGTCGGCTCTGTCGAAAGAATCGAGCAGGTGGCCGACAAGGTTAAGAAGTTCCGCGATGCTGGCGACGACCTAGTGGTGGTGCTGTCGGCCATGAGCGGCGAGACCAATCGCCTGATCGATCTGGCCAAGGCAATCAGTGGTGATCAACAGCCGCTCCCGCGTGAGCTGGATGTGATCGTGTCCACCGGCGAGCAGGTGACCATCGCCTTGCTGGCCATGGCGCTGAATAAGCGCGGTGTGCCGGCGGTGTCCTACACTGGCAGCCAGGTGCGTATCCTCACTGACAGCGCGCATACCAAGGCGCGCATCCTGCAAATTGATGATCAGAAAATTCGTACTGATCTGAAAGCCGGCCGCGTGGTAGTTGTGGCGGGCTTCCAGGGTGTGGATGAGCAGGGCAATATCACCACCCTCGGGCGTGGCGGTTCAGATACCACCGGCGTGGCGCTGGCGGCGGCGCTCAAGGCCGATGAATGCCAGATTTACACCGATGTGGATGGTGTCTATACCACCGATCCGCGTGTGGTGTCCGTGGCTCAGCGCCTGGATAAGATCACCTTTGAAGAGATGCTGGAAATGGCCAGCCTTGGTTCCAAGGTGTTGCAGATCCGCGCGGTGGAGTTTGCCGGCAAGTACAACGTTCCGCTGCGCGTATTGCACAGCTTCAAAGAGGGTCCGGGCACCCTCATTACTATTGATGAAGAGGAATCCATGGAACAGCCAATCATTTCCGGTATCGCTTTCAACCGTGATGAAGCCAAGCTGACCATCCGTGGCGTGCCAGACACCCCGGGCGTGGCGTTCAAGATCCTGGGCCCTATCAGCGGCGCGAACATCGAAGTCGACATGATCGTGCAGAACGTTTCGCACGATAACACCACCGATTTCACCTTCACCGTGCACCGCAACGAGTACGATGCGGCGGAACGGATCCTGCAGAACACTGCGCAGGAAATCAGTGCCCGCGAAGTGATCGGCGACACCAAGATTGCCAAGGTGTCGATCGTGGGTGTGGGCATGCGTTCCCATGCCGGCGTTGCCAGCCGTATGTTTGAGGCCCTGGCCAAGGAAAGCATCAATATCCAGATGATTTCCACCTCCGAAATCAAGGTTTCGGTGGTGATCGAAGAGAAGTACCTGGAACTGGCTGTACGTGCGCTGCATACCGCTTTTGAGCTGGACGCTCCGGCCCGACAGGGCGAGTGATGCAGTGCCAGAAAGGCGCGGTTTACCGCGCCTTTCATTTTTTGTAGGGCGCATGTTCTTTTGCGTGGGCTCGACAATACTTAGGTGGTAGGGCTACGGCTTTTGGGTTGTAGGTCGAATGCCTTTTTTTTGCAGACTGTTGTTCCTGAACTGAAATGCGTGAGGAGAAAGGTATGTTGATTCTGACTCGTCGTTGCGCAGAAAGCCTGATTATCGGTGATGGCGAAATCACCGTGACCGTGCTCGGCGTCAAAGGCAATCAAGTACGTATCGGGGTTAACGCTCCGAAAGAGGTAGCGGTGCACCGCGAGGAAATCTACCTGCGGATCAAGAAAGAGAAGGACGAAGAACCAAGCCTTTAATTTTTATCGTTTTTTATGTTTGCAAACGGGGATGAACGTGGTTAATATACGCCCCGTGTTGCGGAGAGCTGGCCGAGTGGCCGAAGGCGCTCCCCTGCTAAGGGAGTACACCTCAAAAGGGTGTCGGGGGTTCGAATCCCCCGTTCTCCGCCATTATTTGCTTAGTACGTTGCAATCTGGTTTTTTCGGTAAGTTGTTGAAATTACTCGAAAAAATAGCTTTACATAGAGATTGAACGGCCTATAATGCGCGGCAACAAATGCACTCGTAGCTCAGCTGGATAGAGTACTCGGCTACGAACCGAGCGGTCACAGGTTCGAATCCTGTCGAGTGCACCATTTAAGAGTCAGTTGCAGCAATGCAGGTGATTCGGTTACAACCAGTTGTGATCTGGTCTAAAAACACAATCTGCACTCGTAGCTCAGCTGGATAGAGTACTCGGCTACGAACCGAGCGGTCACAGGTTCGAATCCTGTCGAGTGCACCATACAAACAAAAAGCCCGCCTAGTGCGGGCTTTTTGCCGTCTGGGGTTTGTGTAGGATTTGTTCTTTTTCTCCTCTCTCATGTGTTTTCCTTCCACACGGCGTCGTCGCAGTTCATAGATGCAGCCAATGCTTAGCTTTGGCTCGCAAGCGCTTGTTCTTTCCAGTTTTTTAACGTTTAAAGTGGCCGGGCGGTGTATCATTGCGCCCGTCAGCCCCGCCGGGGCTTGTGGAATACCTCCATGGACTTACCCAGTAGTTACTCAGTACCCCGTTTTACCAATCATGAATTGACTGATTGATCCTTCCGGCGTGCCCCGCTGCTGGGAGTGGAGTTCGCCTATGACCGAAGTAGAAGTAAAGAAAAAAACACAAGACAGCCTGCAGGATCGCTTGGCTCAAGTTATCGAGCTGCTGCAGCGCCAGCGCGTGGTCGAAGACCTTACGCACCGCCAGGATGGTCCGAATAACGACTTGGTCGAAAACCTGGTCCATCGGCAAAACCTCGTCGAGCTGCAACGCAAGCTCGATGACCTGCACTCCGCCGACGTCGCCTATATTCTCGAAGCCCTGCCGCTGGATGACCGACTGGCCCTTTGGCAATTGGTCAAGGCTGATCGTGACGGCGACATCCTGCTCGAAGTATCTGACTCAGTCCGTGAAACCCTGATCGCCGACATGGACGACCACGAGCTCCTGGCTGCGGCCAAGGAGATGGACGCCGACGAGCTGGCTGACCTTGCCCCCGAGCTGCCACGTGATGTTGTCCATGAGCTGATGGAAGCGCTGGACACGCAACAGCGCGAGCGCGTGCGCTCTGCGTTGTCTTACGATGAGGATCAAGTCGGCGCGCTGATGGACTTCGAGATGGTCACCATCCGCGAAGACGTTAGCCTGGAAGTGGTCCTGCGCTACCTGCGCCGGCTTAAAGAGCTGCCTGGTCACACCGACAAGCTGTTCGTGGTCGACTACGAAGGCATTCTCAAGGGTGTACTGCCGATCAAGCGTCTGCTGGTCAATGATCCGGACAAGATGGTTGCGGATTTGATGGCCAGCGATACGGTGAGTTTTCACCCGGATGAAGATGCCTACGACGCGGCGCAAGCGTTCGAGCGTTATGACTTGATCTCGGCGCCGGTGGTCGACAAGAACGGCAAATTGATTGGCCGTTTGACCATCGATGAGATCGTCGACCTGATTCGTGAAGAGAGTGAAACTGAAGTCCTCAACATGGCGGGTTTGCGTGAAGAGGAAGATATCTTTGCGTCGGTCTGGCGCTCGCTTCGTAACCGCTGGGCCTGGCTGGCGGTCAATCTGGTTACCGCCTTTATCGCCTCGCGTGTGATCGGCTTGTTCGAGGGCTCCATTGAGAAGCTGGTAGCCCTGGCCGCGTTGATGCCGATTGTGGCCGGTATTGGCGGCAACTCCGGCAACCAGACGATCACGATGATCGTGCGCGCGATGGCGCTGGACCAAGTGAGTACGGCTAACTCATCGCGTCTGTTGCGCAAAGAGCTGGCCGTGGGCCTGATCAACGGTTTGGTGTGGGGTGGGGTGATCGGTGTGGTGGCCTACTTGCTCTATGGCAGTTGGTCGCTTGGCGTGGTGATGACTGCTGCCATGACCCTCAACCTGCTGTTGGCGGCCCTGATGGGGGTATTGATCCCCATGACCCTGGCCCGTCTTGGACGCGACCCAGCGATGGGTGCCAGCGTGATGATCACAGCCATGACCGACAGTGGTGGCTTCTTCATCTTCCTGGGCCTGGCGACGATATTCCTGCTCTGATTCCATCCAGTGGGGGCAAATCTGCCCCCACCTCACATCCTCTTCCCGAATTGCGCGCAAAAAAAAGCCAGCACATGGCTGGCTTCGGCTTTCAGCTGCAAATCAATTGGCTTCTGCGGCCGCCTCAACGTCGTGCGCGATAAGCGAGACGAGAGCATTTTGCTGGCGGTGGGAAAGCTGGCGAAAACGCTGCAGCAGTTCGCGTTCGTGCAGCGACAGCTCGGGGCTGTCCAGGCGCATGCTCAACTCTTCGCCCAACGCACCTTCCTGAATGAGGCTTTGTTCCAGGCGCGCGATGATTTCGGAGTTCATGCTGCGGTGATGATTGCGAGCCACCTCGGCAATGCGTTCCCGCATTCCGTCTGGCAGACGTACGACGAACTTGTCAGCCGTACGGCTGGAATAAATTGCCTGTTTCAATGGGCGCATATATTTAACCGGTTAGTTCAGGGGAGCGGTTTTTGGAATTGGCCGCAAGATGAGTGTTAAGACAAGACTCACGACCAAAGTTCAACCCGAATTGCAAAGAGGCCGCATCATGCCTCAGATTTGCCAGTTCCTTGGCGTCAATTCTGTGACAAATATTGAACCGACTAAAGGCTTTATGCCAGCACTCATTTGTTTTTTTGCGGACTGGTTGGAAAAATCTTCTACGCGTGATTCCGCGAGGGAACTTCCCGGAACTCCAGACCAGCACAGGGTTTGAGGCCGCACATCCTATAGCAAGGTGGCACTTTGCCCTTAGGTTTAAGACTAGTGGCAATTTGCCGATTAGCCAGAGCCAGGCGACATAAGGTAGGAGGAGATTAGCGAAGGACTGGGTCGAACTTGATACGACGACCGACAATGAGGGTGATCAACAACAGGCTGGCAAACACACCGGTGGCAATGAATGCGGTGGTTTGGCCGTCTTGCGATTCGGCGCCCAAGCCCGCGGCGCCGGTGAAGGCGGTCAGGCACAAAAACAGCCAGGCAGATTTGGTCATTTACGATTTCCTTAGAAAACCCAGTGTTCAGATGCAGGTGCAGCGTGGGTGCCTTCGGTCAGGCGTACCGGCGATTGCGCGTTGGGCGTCATTACCGCCAGCTGCGGCCGCTGTTGCAGGTGATGCGGGACAGCCTGGCTGATCTGCGCGGGATCGTTAGCGCCAGTCGATTGAAAATGGAATGTAACCAATACAGCCAAGGCTACAGTGTTGAGGGCTAACAGAAGGGCACTGTTCATGGTCATGTTCTCCGCTTAACGCCGTGGCTTATTGGGTTTGTAGGAGAAGTATTGCAGGTCTCGTGCCAATCTATTAATCCATTAAAATCAATGGCTTGAGTGTACTTTAAAGGGTCGAAAGGTTGCAATTTGCAATGATGGCATTTTGAGGGAGTGCATTTTGCACGATGGCGGCAAGTGCCCGGGTTTACGGGGCGAAACTGCGATCAGCCCGGCAGGGATCGGCCTACACTCAAAAAGCCGACGGACGACATGACAAAACCCACCTCGGCCGTTAACATGCACGCCGTCCGTCGCCGTGCCCTTGGCCAGACGACTGTCATTTGTCCCAGTAGCTCAATTGGATAGAGCATCCCCCTCCTAAGGGGAAGGTTGGCCGTTCGAACCGGCCCTGGGACACCATCTACTTCAAGGCTTTCAGCTATCCTCCCTCTGCCCGGTACGGCATCTCCGTGCCCCGAGCTGCGCAGGCCATACTTGCGCAATGCCCCCGCTCAGCAGTCCACAGTCACTCCGGTGTAAAGCGTGCGCCCATCACCTGGAGAATGCAGGGGGGGCTTGCGCGTCACTTCTCAGAATTACATGGCTATGAGCTGATGGGCGTCGGTGCCTCTTACATCGGCTTCATTCGTGCTGAGCCGCCCGATATATCCCTGGCTGACCGCGTCGCGAAGGATTTTTGTGCGCTCTACAACACTGGCGATGAAAGCCTGCCAGCACAGGTTCGTGTAGCCACAGAGGCGATCTCCGGTCGCAGGCACCTGTGGTTGCGTTACGTGGAGTGACGCTGTGTGAAAGCGAGAAGCCCTGAGAGCTGAGCATTTTCGATACTTTTGTCGAACCTTGTCGGTGTTCAGGGCTCTCAGCACGTGCGCGGTGTATTTATCGCAACTTATGTACCTTGCAAGTGGCCGGGCAGCGTCTGAGCTATTACGCAAAATAATCCCCGGAAACAGCGCATGTTGCCTGTCCGGACCCGGCCACCCCGGACTATCATGCCGATAGCCCTACCTCTCACCGCAAGGAGCCGCTCGGAACGCCGATGCGCCAAATCTGGAAATCTTTTCGAGCCCTCTATTTCGCCTCTTTGATGATGCTGATCGGCTCCGGCTTGCTCAGTACCTACCTGGCCTTGCGCCTGGCGGCCGACCATGTCGACAGCCTGTGGGTGGGTGCGCTGATGGCGGCCAACTATTTTGGCCTGGTGCTGGGTGGCAAGATCGGGCACCGCCTGATTGCCCGGGTCGGGCATATCCGCGCCTATGCCACCTGTGCTGGCATTGTCGGCGCGGCGGTGCTGGGCCATGGCCTAGTCGACTGGCTGCCGGCCTGGATCGTGCTGCGGATCATCGTGGGCCTGGGGATGATGTGCCAGTACATGGTGATCGAAAGCTGGCTTAATGAGCAGGCCGACGCCAAGCAGCGTGGCGTGGTGTTCAGTGGCTACATGATTGCGTCCTATCTGGGCCTGGTGCTCGGCCAACTGATCCTGGTCATGCACCCCCAGCTTGGCCTTGAATTGCTGATGCTGGTCGCGCTGTGTTTTGCCCTGTGCCTGGTGCCGGTGGCCATGACCCGGCGTATTCACCCGGCAGCGCTGCATCCGGCGCCGATGGAGCCGCGCTTCTTTATCAAGCGCGTGCCGCAGTCACTGAGTACTGTGCTGGGGGCGGGCTTGATTGTCGGTTCTTTCTACGGTCTGGCGCCGCTCTATGCGTCGCAGCAAGGGCTCAGCACCGAGCAGGTCGGCTTGTTCATGGGTAGCTGCATTTTTGCCGGCTTGCTGGTGCAATGGCCGCTGGGCTGGTTGTCGGATCGGTATGACCGAGCACTGCTGATCCGCTGTTTTGCCTTGTGCCTCGCGGTGGCGGCATTGCCGCTGGCGATCATGACCAAAGTCCCGCTGGAAGTGCTGTTTGTCGCCGGGTTCCTGTGCTCGCTGGTGCAGTTTTGCCTGTACCCGTTGGCCGTGGCGTTTTCCAACGACCATGTCGAAGGCGATCGTCGGGTCTCCCTGACAGCGATGCTGCTGGTGACCTACGGTGTCGGCGCCAGCATCGGGCCGTTGTTGGCGGGCGTGGTGATGAAGCTCTTTGGCAGCCAGATGCTGTACGCGTTCTTCAGCCTGTGCGCGGTGATTCTGGTGTGGCGTATCCGGCCCAAAGCCGTGACCAACCTGCACCAAGTGGAAGATGCGCCACTGCATCACGTGGCAATGCCTGACAGTATGTCCAGTTCACCGCTGGTCGCTGCCCTGGACCCGCGGGTTGATGAGCAGGTGGTGCAAGAGCAGATGCAAAACACCGTTCCCGACCCGGAGCCGGAAATCGAGCCGCAACCACCGACGGATGAGCCGCCCTTTGAGGGACCGCCGGAGCCGCTGGGGCCCGAAGAGCATCCGCATGACTTGAGCAGGGCGCGCCCCTGAAAGCAAAAACGGGCAGATCCCTCAAGGATCTGCCCGTTTTTTATTGCGGTTGTCAGGGTTTAAAAATCGTCGTCTTTGTCGAAGCGCCGTGCTTCACGTTGGAGCTGGTAGACAAAACGCTCGACCTGACGCTGCACCAAACCACTCATGTTGTGGAAGCGCACGCCGGCGAAGGTGGTGTTGATCCTTTCTTCGAAATGCAGATGACGCAGTTCGACCGAGGTGGTCATGCTGCCAAAGGGCAGGGCCGCGATAAACCGGTCGTAGACCTGGCCCAGTTGCAGGCGCTCGGAAATGTCGCCTTCAAAACGCAGTTTGCAGCCGGTAGCGGAAATATCCAGCAACTTGCCGTTGACCGGCGCTTGGAGTTTCTCGCCGCCCAATTCAATGTTGACCAATTGCGCCAGCTTCAACGCGGCGCGAAAGGCATTGCGCCGTTGATGGTAGACCACCTCGTCCGGTAGGCCGCCGGTGTAAATACGGTGGCCGTCCTTTTCGGTTACGGTCAGCGTACCGTTGCTTTCCCAGGCGACGCGCACACCGTCATGGAAGCCTTCAATGCGGAAGGGTTCGCCATTCTCGAGGTGGCGTTCGCCGTCGCGGGGGATCATTTCATCCAGGGCGAGGGTACCGCCGTCCCGATTGACGTCCACCAAGTAGCTCTGGAAGCGTTGGCTGCGTTCATGGAAGGTAATGATCAGCGGGTCATGGCTTTCTTGCAGCATCCGCA
The DNA here is from genome assembly GCF_014268275.3 of Pseudomonas tritici. Lineage (NCBI taxonomy): Bacteria > Pseudomonadati > Pseudomonadota > Gammaproteobacteria > Pseudomonadales > Pseudomonadaceae > Pseudomonas > Pseudomonas tritici. Next base: position 4,971,147 of record NZ_CP077084.1, on the reverse strand, counting down.
AGGTGCCGGCGATTTCCAGAGGGGTGGTGAGGACCTTGGGTGGCTGCGGGGCATCTTCCGCATTAAGGGCGTTGAACACGGTTCTTCCATCTCCAGACAAAATACGACTACACGCAAGAGCAGGCATTCTGCCAGTATGTGGCGCGCCTTGGATAGGCCGCGCTGTAAACGGGCGTCAGGCTTGGCTGCGGGTGCTTGGCTTGACCAGGCGCGAGGTAGAACCTTGCGCGTTATATAGCGCCGGAGGCTCACCGCCGTGAAGTATACGCAACTGGTTCGCGGTCGTAGCTTGCTGAAGCTGGATCGACTGACCGTTGAGCAGGTTGGCTTCCTGGCACAGGGAGAGCAATTGATTGAGTTCTTTGCTCTGGGCCAGTAATTGGTCGCCGACCGAGGAGTGGCTGGCCAACTGCGCCAGGCCGTCCTGGTCGGCGGGCAGGCCCAGGCTGATGAGGATCTGGCTGCGTTTTTTGCCGTGCTGTTCCAGCAGGACAATCAACGACTGCTTGCGCGCCAGAATTTCTTCCAGCAGGGGCATATCGCGGCCGTAGAGGGCCAGGGATTCCTCCCTGAGCAGCTCGAGCAGCTGTTGCGTCGGCGCTAGATCATCAATGATCAGCTGTAGCAGATTTTCGTCGTGATGCATGGCTGGCCTTGGGTTTTAAGCGTCCAAAAGCCCGGCGCAGGCCTTTGCCTAGCGCTCGGCTTCGAAGTTAAGCAGCTTGCTGGCTACACGGTTGCTGTCGACTTTATAGCTGCCATCGGCGATTGCCTGTTTCAATTCAGCCACACGGGCTTTATTGACCACCGGTTGATCGCGCAGCGAGTCAGTGACCTTCTGCAACTGTTGAGCCTCATTGCTCAGGTGTACGGATTCCCCGCTCTGGCTGGCGCTGGCCTGTTCTGCCTTGGCAGGCAGTGGCTGGGCCTTGGCCTCCACGCTTTCCTTGGAACGCGTAGTGCCTGCCGTTGATGGGGCGTTATTCAAACGACTGAAATCGATGACCATGATAAAAAAACCTCTGGGTATTTGGACGCTTGCCATGTTTTCGGCAATACCCGGATTAACTTTAGGCGCGAATGACAATAAATCTCCGCACGGAACATCTCGTGCACAGTGTAGAAAAACCCAGCGTCCACTACCAGCAATCTATAAAGCGACCTCGACTTGCCCCGGCGCCGTTACCCTGGCCTTGATGACCCGGTTGGAATTGAGGTTCTTGACGCGTATCTGTTCGCTCATACCGCCGTTGGACAAGGCTTCCCCCGGCATTTTTACCTGCAGTGCACCACTGCTGGCGGAAATGACCACCTGATCGCCCTTGCGAATCACCTCTGCCTGCTCAAGATGCACCAGTGTGATCACCTGGTCAGTGACCACTGGTCGGGTCAATTTCTGCCCGACGGCCTGATCGAGGGACGTCAGGTAGCCCTGACTGATCATGCTGATGTCGCGCTCGCGCAACACAACGTCTTCGAAACCGATGATGCCGGTGCGTTTGAGTGGGCGGGCCACCACCACCACATCGCGAAACAACTTGACCTGGGCCGGCACGAACACGGTCCAGGGCGAGGCGCCGTCGCAGCGAACCTTGACCGTCACGCGGCCAATGGGCTGTGCCGGGCTTTCCAGGGTGGCTGTCAATTCCTTGTCGCACATTGGCATGCGCAAACGCGGGTCCAACTGGTTGACCTGGATTTCATAACGCCCTGGCGTCTGTGTGGTCGCCAGATAATCTTCTACAGTGAACTCAAGAAAGCCTTGAGTGACGCCGATAAGTAGATCAGGCAGGGTGACGTTATCTGCGCGGGCTGTGGCGCTCAGACCCAAGGCGAGTATCGCCAGCGGTGTGCAGAACAATCTGCAAAACCGTGTAGGGTTGGCGCGTCGGGAAACCGTCGTTTTAATATCCATAATCAATAAATAGCAAAGCTCGTGCCGTTTAGCGTTGGGTGCGCGTCGCACCCTCAAAGGTTTTAGCGTAGGAGTCTGGGCATGGCAGGAGTAATGGATTCAGTAAACCAGCGCACACAGCTGGTAGGGCAGAATCGCCTGGAGTTGTTGCTTTTTCGCCTGGATGGCAAACAGCTGTATGGCATCAACGTGTTCAAGGTGCGGGAAGTGCTGCAATGCCCCAAGCTGACGATCATGCCCAAGTCCAGCCCGGTGGTATGTGGCGTTGCCAATATCCGGGGTGCGACGATCCCGATTCTTGATCTGGCCCTGGCCACCGGTTCTGCAGGTTTGCAGGACCGCCAGAATCCATTTGTGATCATCACCGAGTACAACACCAAGACCCAGGGTTTCCTGGTGCGCTCGGTGGAACGTATCGTCAACATGAACTGGGAAGAGATCCATCCGCCGCCCAAGGGCACGGGTCGCGATCACTACCTCACGGCAGTGACGCGGGTGGATAACCAGTTGGTCGAAATCATCGACGTGGAAAAAATCCTCGCCGAAGTGGCACCCACCTCGGAGTCGATTTCCGTGGGTGTGGTGGACGCTGAAACTGCGCACAAGGCAGTCTCCCTGCGCGTGTTGACGGTGGACGACTCTTCTGTGGCCCGTAAACAGGTGACCCGTTGCCTGCAAACCGTCGGCGTGGAAGTGGTGGCCCTCAACGATGGTCGCCAGGCGTTGGATTACCTGCGCAAGCTGGTGGACGAGGGCAAGAAGCCGGAAGAAGAATTCTTGATGATGATCTCCGACATCGAGATGCCGGAAATGGACGGCTACACCCTCACGGCGGAGATACGCAACGATCCACGCATGCAAAAATTACATATCATCCTGCATACTTCGTTGTCGGGTGTATTCAACCAGGCGATGGTCAAGAAGGTCGGTGCCGATGACTTCCTGGCCAAATTCCGCCCCGATGACCTGGCATCCCGGGTCGTCGAGCGGATCAAAGCAGCAGATCACGGCTAGGGGCTTTTTCCCTGGCGGTCACACGATTTAAGAGGCGGTATCAGTGTCTACGGGTAATTTGGATTTTGAACAGTTCCGGGTCTTCCTGGAAAAGGCCTGTGGCATATTGCTCGGTGAAAACAAGCAGTATCTGGTATCCAGCCGTCTCAACAAACTGATGGAGCAGCAGGGCATCAAGTCGTTGGGTGAGCTGGTCCAGCGCATCCAGGGCCAGCCGCGCAGCGGGCTCAAGGAAATGGTGGTCGATGCCATGACCACCAACGAAACCCTGTGGTTTCGCGACACCTACCCCTTTGAAGTGCTCAAGAGCAAAGTGCTGCCGGAGGCCATCAAGGCCAGCCCGGGCCAGCGCCTGCGCATCTGGTCGGCGGCGTGCTCCTCGGGGCAGGAGCCGTACTCGATCTCGATGTCCATCGATGAGTTCGAGCGGACCAATATGGGCCAATTGAAGGCCGGTGCTCAAATCGTGGCCACCGACCTGTCCGGCACCATGCTCACCAACTGCAAGACCGGCGAGTACGACAGCCTGGCGCTGGGCCGTGGCCTGTCCCCGGAGCGCCTGCAACGTTTCTTCGACCCGAAAGGGGCGGGACGTTGGGCGATCAAAGCGCCGATCAAGAACCGTGTGGAGTTTCGCTCGTTCAACCTGCTCGACAGCTACGCCAGCCTGGGCAAGTTCGACATGGTGTTCTGCCGCAACGTGTTGATCTACTTCTCCGCTGAAGTGAAGAAGGACATCCTGCTACGCATCCACGGCACGCTCAAGCGGGGCGGCTATTTGTTCCTCGGTGCATCCGAAGCGCTGAACGGTTTGCCGGATCATTACCAGATGGTGCAGTGCAGCCCTGGGATCATTTACCAGGCTAAATAGTACGCAAATCTAAATGTGGGAGCGGGTTTGCTCGCGAATGCGGTGGATCAGTCATAGATAAGTTGACTGACCCACCGCATTCGCGAGCAAACCCGCTCCCATTTTTTTTGCGGCAATTTTCCCAACAGCGGCAACTCTCCATTGCCGCTTTACTGGCGCCACGCGGAAACCTCTTGCCGCTTTTCTGGCATTGCCGCCGGCAACCGCCCCGCAAACCCTTGATATACGGGCCTCCGCAAGATTGGCATGCACCTTGCTATAACCCTGTTAACGAAAAGCAGGTCAGCCTAAAGGTTTCCGCCATGAGCATCAGCTTCGATAAAGCGCTCGGTATCCACGAACAAGCCCTGGGCTTCCGCGCCCAGCGTGCTGAAGTCCTGGCCAACAACATTGCCAACGCCGACACCCCGAACTACAAGGCTCGGGATCTGGACTTCTCCGCCGTGCTCGCCGCACAGCAGGACAAGACCAAAAACGGCACCTTCGCCTTGAACATGACCAACAGCCGTCATATTGAAGCGCAAGGCCTGAGCAATGGTGACGAGTCGTTGCTGTATCGCACACCGATGCAGCCGTCGATCGACCAGAACACCGTCGACGCCCAGCTTGAGCAATCGGCCTATGCCGAGAACTCGGTGAACTTTCAAGCCAGCTTCACCCTGCTTAACAGCAAATTCAAAGGGCTGATGTCAGCCCTGCGCGGAGAGTAAGCCATGTCCCTGTCCAGTGTTTTCAATATTGCCGGCAGTGGCATGAGCGCGCAGACCACGCGTTTGAACACCGTCGCCAGTAACATCGCCAACGCCGAGACCGTGTCTTCGAGCATTGACCAGACCTACCGTGCCCGTCACCCGGTGTTCGCCACCATGTTCCAGGGTGGCCAGGCTGGCGGCAGCGATTCGCTGTTCCAGGACCAGGGTAATGCCGGTTCTGGCGTGCAGGTGCTTGGTGTGGTCGAAGACCAGAGCAACCTTGAAGCCCGCTACGAACCCAACCATCCCGCCGCGAACGAAAAGGGTTATGTCTACTACCCCAACGTCAACGTGGTTGAGGAAATGGCCGACATGATTTCCGCCAGCCGTTCGTTCCAGACCAATGCGGAAATGATGAACACCGCCAAAACCATGATGCAGAAGGTCCTGACCCTGGGTCAGTGATAAGGGGCGCCAAATAATGGCCATCGTTGATACGAGTAACAACACGGCAGTCCAGGACCTTTTCAACTCCAAGGTCAAGACCGCGACCGACACCAGCAGCGTCAATAGTGCCTCCAAGGCAGCGACGGGCAGCCAGTCGCTGGGCAAGGACGCGTTCCTGCAACTGCTCGTGACCCAACTGAAAAACCAGAACCCGCTGTCGCCGCAAGACAACGGTGCGTTCGTGGCCCAGTTGGCGCAGTTCAGCAGCCTGGAAGGCATCAACACCCTGAACGACTCGGTGAACAACATCTCGAGCAACTTCAGCTCGTCGCAAGCGTTGCAGGCGTCGTCGCTGGTAGGGCGTTCGATCATCACCCAGACCGACAAGGCTCTGGTGGACACCAGCAAGAGCATGACCGGTTCGGTAGCCGTGACTGCGGCGACAGGCAACGTCGCCATCAAGATCACCGACAAAGACGGCAACGTGGTGCGCACCATTGATATGGGCGCCCAGAGTGCAGGCAACTCCGACTTTATCTGGGATGGCAAGAACGACAACGGTGAGGTCGCCCCAGCGGGCACTTACACCTTCGCGGCCACCACCAAGAATGACAAGGGCGACGCGGTTGCCTTGGCAACTTCGCTGCCGGCAACGGTAACCAGCGTGACGTTGAGCAAGACCGGCGGCGAAATGCTGCTGAACCTTGCAGGCGGCATGGGCAGCGTCAAGCTGTCGCAAATCCAGACTATCGGTACATAGAGCCGGCTAAATACGGCAGAGGGAGAGAAACATGTCTTTTAATATCGGCCTTAGCGGCCTCTATGCGGCCAACAAACAACTGGACGTGACCGGCAACAACATCGCCAACGTCGCGACCACTGGCTTCAAGTCGTCCCGTGCGGAGTTTGCGGACATCTACGCCGCCTCCAAACTGGGCACCGGCCAGAACAGCATCGGCAACGGTGTGAACCTGGCGGCTGTGTCCCAGCAGTTCACCCAGGGTGACGTCAACAACAGCGGCGGCGTGCTGGACATGGCGATCCAGGGCGGTGGCTTCTTCGTTCAGAAGGGCAGCGACGGTTCGCTGGAATACACCCGCAGCGGTGCTTTCCGTGCCGACAAAGACGGCTATGTCACCAACAATACGGGCACTTCGCGTTTGCAAGGCTACGCCGCGGACGCGGACGGCAACATCGTCAAGGGCGGCTTGACCGACCTGCAACTGAACCTGTCGTACCTGCCGCCCAAGGCTTCAACCAAGGTGGACTCCACCAGTAACCTGAACTCGTCGTCGCCGGTGATCAACCAGACCACTAAGCCGTTCGATCCTACTGACACGAGCACCTTCACCACCCAGAACAGCACCACTTTGTACGACGCCCAGGGTAACTCCCACGAAATGGTGCAGTACATGGTGAAATCGGACGCCAACGAGTGGAAGGCCTACACGTTGATCGACGGCCGTAACCTGGATGGCACTAAGCCTACAACCACCGGCGCCACCGCCCCCGTGCCAGCGACCTACACCTTTGACGGTGCCGGTAAGCTTACGGGTGTCACCGGTACCGGTGTGGTCGGCACGACCCTGACGCTCACGGGTTGGGTGCCGGGTACGGTGACCAACGGTAATTGGGCGCCAAACGACGCTACAGCGCCGGATATTGCCGTCAACCTGGGTAACGTCACCCAGTACAACTCGGCCAGCTACCGCAACCCGCCGACCACCGATGGTTACGCGACCGGCCAGATCACCGGCCTGAAAATCGACGGCAGCGGCGTATTGTTCGCCACGTTCAGCAACCAGCAGAGCAAGGCCATCGGCCAGATCTCCCTGGCCAGCTTCAACAACGAACAAGGCCTGCAGCCATCGGGCGGCACCACGTGGAGAGAGACTTTCGCCTCGGGCCAGCCGGGTTACGACACCCCGCAAGCCGGTACCTTGGGTTCGATCGTGGCCAACTCCCTGGAGAACTCCAACGTCAACCTGACCAACGAGCTGGTGGACCTGATCAAGGCCCAGAGCAACTACCAGGCGAACGCCAAGACCATCTCCACCCAGAGCACCATCATGCAGACCATCATTCAGATGACGTGATGCTGCTGGTCAGACCCTGACGAAAAAAACCCTCTACGAGGGTTTTTTTTTGCATTCATTTTGTTTGGCGTGATTTTTCATACAGTCCGTGTCCCTAGAGACCACTCGTTTTTACCGGAACGGCCGGCACAGTTTTCCCTACCAAGTAAACCGACAGTGGCTTACGGGTGGAGAAGTCTATGCAATGGGCTCAACAGGTAGCAGGCCAAGCGGCTCGGATTTCTTTTGGCGGCGGAAGCTACACATACGGCACTGAAAACACCAAGGACAACACTGAGGGTGCCGAGAGTCTGGATGCCGACAAGGCGGTCGTTTCTAAGATCCTGAAGGCGTTGGAGGAGGCTCAGAAAACGTCCAAGAGCCAAACCGTCCAGGATTTGCGTGACAAGCTCAATGAGGTACGCAAGAAGCTCGGCGAGGAGAGATTCAAGGAGGTTATTGAGGCGTTAAAGAAAGACGCGTCTGACAGTTGGCTCGCGTTCTTGAAGGCGCTTTTTCCGGAGCTGTTTACTGATGACGGATCTCCCTCTCCACCTGAGCCCATAAACATTGGTGGGGGCGGTGGGGGCGGTGGCGGTGGCGGCCGGGTGAACAGGGAGAATTTTGGTCCTTCCGACGCCATGAGCAACAAGCCCCTCACAGAGGGGGCGAATTACCATGATTACCAGCCCGATAAAAGTGTGCGTGGGAAAAAGCCGGATAACATTTGGAGTGGTTTCTCTCAGGGCTTCGAAGGCAATTGCACGACGGTGTCTTCAATAAAAGCAGCGATGCAGCACTTTGGTCAGGACCCTAAAGACATTTTCAAAAATGTTGAGTTAAAGGGAAATACCTATGAGGTGGAGATGCGTGATGGATTCAAACTCAAACTGACCAAAGATGAGCTGAGCATGGCTGCGCGAGAAGCGCGCTTCAAGGGTGATGACCCTACGTTAATGACCAACGCCAACTTTCTATACGCCGCGAGCGCCAAGCGTGCCCAGATGGAAGGGAACAGTGGCTCACCGGGAGAAAACGACAGAGATGCCACGAGCAGCTACACAGATGCGCTGATAAGCCTGAATGATGGTGAGCATTCCCGTGAAGGCTTGCACAGGCTTGGGCTGAAAAATCACTACAGGCCGGGCTTTCAAAGTGATTTCGAGCGGGGGATGGTGGGGACTTATGAAACGGATGCGCATTCCATGGCGGTGATTGGCAATCATAAGGAGCTATGGGGCAGGCGAGGTGGAGCTCCAGGACCGGGCATTTATACAGTGCTTTTCTAACGACCAAAAAAAACGCCGGCAAACCTAATCATGCTCAGGTTTGCCGGCGTTTTTCAGTTCCGGATCATCACGATCCGTAACCGCCTCAGCTTATTGGCAAGCTTCGCAATCCGGCTCGTCAATCGCGCAAGCCTTTGGCACCGGGGCCGGGCCGGCTGGCGCGGCGAGTACCGAGTCATCACCGTGGTTGCCGCCGCTGGAAACTGCGTTCAGCTTGCCGGTGTTGATGGTCGACTTCTCGGTGCTGGTCGCGGCCAGGGCACGGAGGTAGTAAGTGGTTTTCAGGCCACGGTACCACGCCATACGGTAGGTCACGTCGAGCTTCTTGCCCGAAGCGCCGGCGATGTACAGGTTCAGGGACTGTGCCTGGTCGATCCATTTCTGGCGACGGCTGGCGGCGTCAACGATCCACTTGGTGTCCACTTCGAAGGCGGTCGCGTAGAGCTCTTTGAGTTCTTGCGGGATGCGCTCGATCTGCTGCACGGAACCGTCGTAGTACTTCAGGTCGTTGATCATGACCGAGTCCCACAGGCCGCGGGCTTTCAGGTCGCGAACCAGGTACGGGTTGATCACGGTGAATTCGCCCGACAGGTTCGATTTCACATACAGGTTCTGGTAGGTCGGTTCGATCGACTGCGATACGCCAGTGATGTTGGCGATGGTGGCGGTCGGTGCGATGGCCATGATGTTGGAGTTACGAATGCCTTTCTGCACGCGGGCACGTACCGGCGCCCAGTCCAGGGATTCTTCCAGGTCAACGTCGATGTACTTCTGGCCACGTTGTTCGATCAGGATCTGTTGCGAATCCAGCGGCAGGATGCCTTTGGACCACAGCGAACCCTGGAACGTCTCGTAGGCGCCGCGCTCGTCAGCCAGGTCGCAGGAAGCCTGGATCGCGTAGTAGCTGACCGCTTCCATGGACTTGTCGGCGAACTCGACCGCCGCATCCGAACCGTAAGGAATGTGCTGCAGGTACAGCGCGTCCTGGAAGCCCATGATGCCCAGGCCAACCGGGCGGTGCTTGAAGTTGGAGTTCTGCGCTTGTGGCACTGAGTAGTAGTTGATGTCGATCACGTTATCGAGCATGCGTACGGCGGTGTTGACGGTGCGTTCCAGCTTGGCGGTGTCCAGCTTGCCGTTGACGATGTGGTTCGGCAGGTTGATCGAGCCCAGGTTGCAAACGGCGATCTCGTCCTTGTTGGTGTTCAAGGTGATCTCGGTGCACAGGTTCGAGCTGTGGACCACGCCCACGTGCTGCTGCGGGCTGCGCAGGTTGCACGGGTCTTTGAAGGTCAGCCATGGGTGGCCGGTTTCAAACAGCATGGAGAGCATTTTGCGCCACAGGTCTTTGGCCTGGATGGTCTTGAACAGCTTGATCTTGCCAGGGTACTGGGACAGGGCTTCGTAGTACTCGTAGCGCTCTTCGAAGGCCTTGCCGGTCAGGTCGTGCAGGTCCGGCACTTCGGAGGGCGAGAACAGGGTCCACTGGCCGTCATCGAAGACACGCTTCATGAACAGGTCAGGAATCCAGTTGGCGGTGTTCATGTCGTGGGTACGACGACGGTCATCACCGGTGTTCTTGCGCAGCTCGATGAACTCTTCAATGTCCATGTGCCAGGTTTCCAGGTAGGCACACACCGCGCCTTTGCGCTTGCCGCCCTGGTTGACCGCTACGGCGGTGTCGTTCACCACTTTCAGGAACGGCACAACGCCCTGGGACTTGCCGTTGGTGCCCTTGATGTACGAACCCAAGGCACGTACTGGCGTCCAGTCGTTGCCCAGGCCACCGGCGAATTTGGACAACATGGCGTTGTCGTGGATCGCGTGGTAGATGCCCGACAGGTCATCCGGCACGGTGGTCAGGTAGCAGCTCGACAGCTGTGGACGCAGGGTGCCGGCGTTGAACAGGGTTGGGGTCGACGACATGTAATCGAAGGACGACAGCAGGTTGTAGAACTCGATGGCACGGTCTTCTTTGTGCTTCTCTTCAATCGCCAGGCCCATGGCCACGCGCATGAAGAACACTTGCGGCAGTTCGAAACGGATACCGTCCTTGTGGATGAAGTAACGGTCGTACAGGGTTTGCAGGCCCAGGTACGTGAACTGCTGGTCGCGCTCGTGGTTGATCGCCTTGCCGAGTTTTTCCAGGTCGAAAGTGGCCAGGATCGGGTTCAGCAATTCGAATTCGATACCCTTGGCGATGTACGCCGGCAGGGCCTTGGCGTACAGGTCGGCCATTTCGTGGTGGGTAGCGCTGTCGGCGACACCGAGGAAGCCCAGGCCTTCGGCACGCAGGGTGTCCATCAGCAGGCGCGCGGTCACGAACGAGTAGTTCGGCTCACGTTCAACCAGGGTACGGGCGGTCATTACCAGGGCGGTATTGACGTCGGTCAGGGCCACGCCGTCGTACAGGTTCTTCAGGGTTTCGCGCTGGATCAGGTCACCGTCGACTTCTTCCAGGCCTTCGCAGGCCTCGGTGATGATGGTGTTCAGGCGGCCCAGGTCCAGCGGTGCAAATGTACCGTCGGCCAGGGTGATGCGGATCGATGGGTGCGCTTGTACGGCGGCTTCGTCGGCCGGAGCGCGCACGGCACGTTCCTTGGCACGCGAATCGCGGTAGATCACGTAGTCACGGGCAACTTTTTGCTCGCCGGCACGCATCAGGGCCAGTTCGACCTGGTCCTGGATTTCTTCGATGTGGATGGTGCCGCCCGAGGGCATGCGACGCTTGAAGGTCGCGGTGACTTGTTCGGTCAGGCGGGCAACGGTGTCGTGGATGCGCGACGAAGCGGCAGCTGTGCCGCCTTCAACTGCAAGAAACGCTTTGGTGATCGCGACGGTGATTTTGTCATCGGTGTAAGGAACGACAGTGCCGTTACGCTTGATCACGCGCAATTGGCCAGGTGCAGTGGCGGACAGATCCAGGTTCGAATCAGCGGCCTGCGGCACGGAGCCCTGCGGGTTCTCGCGAGTTGTGTCGGTTTGCATGGGGGGTTGTCTCCACATTCTATATTTATTTGGGCACCATCTCGGTGCCCACCGTTCCGTCCTGAAGCACTTACAGCAGGCCTGGGCCTGGCATAACAACTTCGGGACAGGAGGAAGGGAGCTGTTCGCGCCGCTTCCATGCCGAAGTCTTCGGTTCGGGGCTGAAAAGCCCTTGGCCGTATTCCTGGTGGGTGACAGTTGCCAGGTTCAGACACTGCAACACCCGTACCGTTTTGCGCTGTAGGCGCTTGAAAACGGCTGCCATCCGCGTACGCGGTTTGGGCGTTCAAAAAATGCGTGGGTTCAACCAAACGAGTGCAAGAAAGGGCTTGAGTTTCTTGTCTGATCTGTGTTTGGTTTTTTCGCTCAAAACCCTACATGTAGGGTTTTTTTTGCGCCGGGCTACAAGATAATGCGTTTTGGGGGGCTTAGCAACGCACTACCTGTGGATAACGTTGTGGGTAAAATGTGTATGAAACGTGGAACACCCGTGTAGGCCGCATTGCTGCTGGATTCGGCCGTTTGTCACCGGATATTCCAAGATAAAAACAACGGGTTGGATTTTTGAGGGCGCGAACCCTATCACAAAAAAACGCGATCACCGAATGGATTTCCCGGCTTGTGTTTGGGGGTTGGGGCATGGCTACAATCGGCCATTGTTATGCCCTCAAAACATGACAAACAGGGTATGGCCAACGCAGTTTCTAATAACAACGAGGACCACCCGTGGAGCAAGAAGCCTGGCAAATACTGATCGTCGAGGACGACCAGCGACTGGCCGAACTGACCCGTGAGTATCTGGAGAGCAATGGCCTGCGGGTGTCAGTGGAAGGCGATGGCGCCCAGGCGGCCGCGCGTATCATCGCCGAGCAACCGGACCTGGTGATCCTGGACCTGATGCTGCCCGGCGAGGACGGCCTGAGCATTTGCCGCAAGGTGCGCGAGCGCTATGACGGCGTGATCCTGATGCTCACCGCGCGCACCGACGACATGGACCAGGTGATGGGCCTGGACATGGGCGCCGATGACTACGTGTGCAAACCCGTGCGCCCGCGTCTGTTGCTGGCGCGCATCCAGGCCCTGCTGCGGCGCAGCGAACCGGCGGAACCGCCTGCGGTAGAGAATCAGCGCCGCCTGCAATTTGGCCCTTTGGTGGTGGACAATGCCCTGCGCGAGGCTTGGTTGAATAATGACGGTATTGAGCTGACCAGTGCTGAATTCGACCTGCTCTGGCTGCTGGTGGCGAATGCCGGTCGCATCCTGTCCCGCGAAGAAATCTTCATCGCCTTGCGCGGCATCGGCTACGACGGCCAGGACCGTTCGATTGATGTGCGCATCTCGCGCATCCGCCCGAAAATCGGCGACGACCCGATCCACCCACGCCTGATCAAGACCGTCCGCAGCAAAGGCTATTTGTTCGTCCCCGAAGCCGCCGCCGACATGCCGCTGTGAATTCGATCTTCCTGCGTATCTACGGCGGCATGTGCGCAGCGCTGATTCTGGTGGCGCTGCTCGGCGTACTGGCCCTGCACCTGCTCAACGAGGTGCGCAGCGGCCAGTACCGCGAGCGCCTGGCCCATGGCACCTTTGCCTTGATGGGCGACAACCTGCAGCCCATGAGTCCCATCGAGCGCCAACGCGCCCTGGCGGTGTGGGAGCGTTTGCTGGGTATCCCGCTGGAGTTGCGCCCCCTGGCCGATGTGCACTTGGACTTGAGCCAGCGCAACAGCCTGCAACGTGGCCAAGTGCTGGTGCAACAGACGGGTCCTCACGCCGCGCGGGTGCTGCGATTGGTCAGTGCCCAGGAACCACTCGTGCTGGAGGGGGAGGTGCAGCAGATCAGCGAGCAACTGGCGCGCGCGACGATCTACCTGCTCGCCGACGAACTGGTGCGCTTCCCGGTGGCCGAACAGCCGCAGCGCCTGGCAGACATAAAAGAAGCCAAGGGTTTTGGCTTCGACATGCACCTGATGACCCTCGACCAGGCTGATATGGACGAGGACCAGCGCCGTCGCGTATCGGAAGGCGATACGGTGATGGCCCTGGGCAAGGGCGGCGATTCGATCCGCGTGTTTGCCGGCATGGTCGGCACGCCGTGGGTGCTGGAACTCGGTCCCCTGTATCAGATGAACCCTTATCCGGCGCAGTGGCTCATCCTGATCGCCTTGATCGGCCTGACCCTGATCGGTCTGATCGTCTATCTATTGGTGCGTCAGCTTGAACGCCGCTTGCGCGGCCTGGAAGCCGCCGCCACACGCATTGCCAAGGGCAACCTGGAAGTCCGCGTGCCGGCCCGTGGCGCTGACTCGGTGGGGCGCCTCGCTGCAGCGTTCAACGGCATGGCCGAGCACTTGCAGCAGTTGCTGGCGATCCAGCGTGAACTGGTGCGCGCGGTGTCCCACGAACTGCGCACGCCGGTGGCGCGTCTGCGTTTCGGCCTGGAGATGGTCGGCGATGCCACCACCCCCGAGGCACGGCGCAAATACCTCGAAGGCATGGACAGCGACATTCAGGACCTTGATGGCCTGGTCGATGAAATGCTCACTTATGCGCGCCTGGAACAGGGCTCGCCGGAGCTGAATTTCCAGCGAGTCGACCTGAATGCGCTGCTTGATCAGGTGATCGGCGAATTATCGCCACTGCGCCCGCAGATCAACGTGGCACGGGGTATCTGCCTGTCTTCGACGCATTGGGATGACGCCTGGGTCGACGCCGAGCCGCGTTATTTGCACCGTGCCCTGCAGAACCTGGTGAGCAATGCCATGCGCCACGCCCAAGGCCACGTGTTGATCAGTTATCAGGTGGGCCAGGTGCGCTGCCGTATCGACGTGGAAGACGACGGCCCCGGCGTGCCGGAAAGCGCTTGGGAGCGCATCTTCACGCCGTTCCTGCGCCTGGACGACAGCCGCACCCGCGCCTCGGGTGGGCATGGCCTGGGCTTATCGATTGTGCGTCGGATTATCTACTGGCACGGCGGCCGGGCGTTGATCAGCAAGAGCAACAATTTGGGTGGGGCGTGCTTCAGCTTGAGTTGGCCCAGGGATCAGGACAAACCCTGATACCGCTATCGCAGCGGTGCGGCGACCCGACAAGCCAGCTCCCACATTCGATCGAGTTCCAGCTTTGGAATGCACTCCAAATGTGGGAGCTGGCTTGCCTGCGATAGCGATCTATCAAGCGCGGATGGCTACCAGACTCAACAGTTGTCCATCACTCACCGCAAACTGCCCCACCAGCTCCTTGCCATGGCACCACTCACTGGAAAGATCCGTCAGCAACCGTAGCCGCAGCTGGCCCGACTCGGACCACTCCAGCAACTCCGCATGCTCAAAATAAAAACGTTTCTGCACAATCGGATAGAGCGCCTTGAACAGGCTTTCCTTGGCCGAAAACGTCAGCGTCACCAGCAAAGCGATCTGCTCTCGCGGGAGGGCGGCCATACGCCGCATTTCATCGGCAGTCAGGATTTCCCCGGCCAGCCGTTCAGCCCGCTCCAGCGTCAGCACATTCTCCAGGTCCATCCCAAGCCCACGCCATTGCGCCGTGTGCGCGACAATCGCAGCGGCGTGCCCGGTGCTGTGGGTGATGGAGCCACTGATGTGCGCGGGCCACACCGGTGCACGGTCTTCACCGATGGCTGGCACGCAATCGAGGTGATCGAGCTGTTGCAGTGCAGCGCGGGCGCACAGCCGGCCGGCCAGGAACTCGGCCTGACGCTTGGCCACTGAACGCTGGATGCTCGCGGGGGGCGGCACGGCACTGCGCTGGAAGTCGCCTGGCGCTAATAAGGCAGGGTCAAACCGGGTGCTGAGAAACACCGTGCCCGGCAAGGGATCGGGCAGCGGCCAATGGGCGTCGAGTGGAGTGCAGCAAGCGGGTAGGGAATTCATGGGCGGTATTTTGCCGAGTTGATGGGCAACAGGATAGTCCGCTGCGGTTCAGGTGCGGTTCAGAGCCTGTTCAGGGGGAGTTCAGGGGCGCCTGCGTAGTCTGGCCTAACAGCCAAAATGCGTGGAGGTAAGCACCATGAGTGCGATCAAAAAGCTGATGTTGGCGTTAACCATGCTCAGTGCCACCGCTGGGGTCCAGGCCGCTGATGGTGCTTTTGCCGCATTCGGCAAAGAAAAGACCCGAAAAACCAGCACCTTGATTCAGCGTGTCAGCCTCGAAGACGCTGGCAGCCAACCTACGCCCTGGGGCCAATCCCTTGGCCTTGTCACCCCGCAGCCGGCGTACCGCGCTGGCTATGAACACCTGACCGGTCAGTTCAATGGTATTAAACTGCGCCCGCAAGACCTGCAGGGCCGCTATGATATCCCTCTGTCGGACAGTTGATTTGCTTTGGAGAGCCTTATGAAATTGCTGGTGGTGGAAGATGAGGCGCTGCTGCGCCATCACCTGTTTACCCGCCTGACCGACAGCGGCCACGTGGTCGAGGCCGTGGCCAATGCCGAAGAGGCCCTCTACCAGACGGGCCAATTCAACCATGACCTGGCCATCATCGACCTGGGTCTGCCCGGCCTGGGCGGCCTGGACCTGATCCGCCAACTGCGTACCCAGGCCAAGACCTTCCCGATCCTGATCCTCACGGCTCGCGGCAACTGGCAGGACAAGGTCGAAGGGTTGGCTGCCGGCGCCGACGACTACTTGGTCAAGCCGTTCCAGTTTGAAGAGCTGGAAGCGCGGATGAACGCGTTGCTGCGTCGCTCCAGTGGTTTCACCCAGTCGACCATCGTGGCCGGGCCGTTGCTGCTGGACCTTAACCGCAAGCAAGCGTCCCTCGACGAACAGCCCCTGGCACTGACCGCCTACGAATACCGGATTCTCGAATACCTGATGCGCCACCACCAGCAAGTGGTCGCCAAGGACCGTTTGATGGAGCAGCTTTACCCCGATGACGACGAGCGTGATCCCAATGTCATCGAAGTGCTGGTCGGTCGCCTACGCCGTAAGCTGGAAGGCCCGGCCGGGTTCAAGCCGATCGACACCGTGCGTGGCCTGGGCTACCTCTTCAATGAGCGCTGCCGTTGATTCGCTCGTTACGCGTGCGCTTGATGCTGGCGGCCGCCACTCTGGCCGTGCTGTTTATGCTGGGTTTGTTGCCGGCCATGCAGGGGGCGTTCAGCCTGGCGTTGCAGGACTCCATCGAGCAGCGCTTGGCGTCGGACGTCACCACCCTGATTTCCGCCGCGCGGGTCGACAATAACCGCCTGCAGATGCCGGCGCAGTTGCCGGACGAACGTTTCAACCTCACCGACAGCCGCCTGCTCGGCTATATCTACGACCGCGAGGGCCACCTGGTGTGGCGTTCGCGGGCGACCAAGGAAGAGAACATCAACTACAAACCGCGCTACGACGGGCGCGGTAATGAATTTGCGCGAATTCGTGAGGCCAATGGTCAGGAATTCTTTGTGTATGACGTCGAGGTCAGGCTGCTGGGCGGCAAGAGCGCGGCGTTTAGTATCGTCGCCCTGCAACCGGTGCGTGAATACCAACTGACCCTCGAAGGCCTGCGCGAAAACCTCTACCTGGGCTTTGGTGCGGCGTTGCTGGTGTTGCTGACCTTGCTCTGGCTGGGCCTGACCTGGGGCTTGCAAGCCTTGCGGCGGCTTAGCCAGGAACTCGACCAGATCGAAGGCGGCACCCGAGAAAGCCTTAGTGAACAACACCCCCGCGAATTGCTGCGCCTCACCGGCTCCCTCAACCGTTTGCTGCACAGCGAACGTGAGCAACGTGCGCGCTACCGCGACTCCCTTGACGATTTGGCCCACAGCCTGAAAACCCCGCTGGCGGTGTTGCAGGGCGTGAGCGAAGACATGGCCCAGCGCCCGGAAGATCGCGACCAGGCCTGGGTTTTGCAGTCACAGATTGAGCGCATGAGCCAGCAGATCAGTTACCAGTTGCAACGCGCCAGCCTGCGCAAAAGCGGCCTGGTGCGCCACCAGGTACGCCTGGCGCCGGTGCTGCAAAGCCTGTGCGACACACTGGACAAGGTCTACCGCGACAAACGCGTCACCGTCTCCTTTGAACTGCCGGATGAATGCGACGTGCCCATGGAAAAGGGCGCCTTACTGGAATTGCTCGGCAACCTGCTGGAAAACGCTTACCGCCTGTGTTTGAGCGAAGTGCGCATCAGCCTGGTGGAAAGCCTGGAGGGCAGTGAGCTGTGCATTGAGGATGACGGGCCGGGTGTGCCGGCGGACCAGCGTGCGCGGATTTTGCAACGGGGTGAACGGCTGGATCGCCAGCATCCCGGGCAGGGGATTGGGTTGGCGGTGGTCAAGGATATTATTGAAAGCTACGGCGCACGCTTGACCCTGGGGGATTCACCGTTGGGTGGCGCGGCATTCAAGATTCATTTTCCGGCCTTGTGATCTCTATTGACTCCACTGGCCTCATCGCAGGCAAGCCAGTTCCCACAGTGGATTGGGTTCACAAATCACTGTGTTAACCCAATCCACTGTGGGAGCCGGGCTTGCCCGCGATGAGGCCCGCACAAGCAACACAGCTCTAACTCTCTTGCGCGCGATACGCCCCTGGCGTCAGCCCCGTCCACTTCTTGAACGCCCGATGAAACGCCGACGGCTCGGAAAACCCCAACTGCTCGGCAATCTCCTGCAATGACAAATCCGCTCGGCCCAAATGATAAATGGCGATGTCCCGCCGCAGCTCATCCTTGAGAGCCTGAAAACTGGTGCCTTCTTCGCGTAAATGCCTGCGCAGGGTCTGCGGGCTGATGTGCAGGTGCTGGGCGACGGCTTCCAAGTCCGGCCAGGGCGTGCGGTCGCGGCTGAGCAAGCGGCGTAGCTGACTGCTCAAGCTATCGCCTTCATCTGGCCGAGAGAGCAAGTCGGCGGGTGAGCGCTCCAAAAAGTGCTTGAGTGTGCGTTCATCCTGCAGCAGCGGCAGGTTCAGGTAGCGCGCGGGAAACACGAGGCTACTGTTCGGCGCACCGAATACCTGGGCACAGGGAAACAGCAGGTCATATTCGCCGGCGTGAGCCGGCATCGGATAACTGAAGGTGGCCTGGTGCAGCCGAATCCGTTGGCCGATCAGCCAGCTGCCCAGGCGATGCCAGATCACCAGCAGGCATTCGCTGAGGAAGTGATCCGGGTCCCACAACTGCGAGTCGTCCAGACTCAAGCGGGCCATTTCGCCTTCACGTGTCAGCTGCCAGCGCGGGCCTTGTGGGAATAGGCTATAAAATAATAAGCCGCGTTCCAGGGCTTTCTCCAAGGTGCGGCAGTGGATCAGCGCGTGGCACATCATCGCGAAGGTGCCGCGTTTGCTTGGGCCGTCGGCGAACCCAAGATATTCATCGTCAAGCGCCAGCCAGAGCATTTGCAGCAACCGGGCGAATTGCTCCGGCGCGATGCGGGCACGGGGTTCGGTGAGCAGCTCCGGCGTGATGCCCACTTGGTCCAGCAGCCCCGAATAGTCGTAACCGGCCCGACGCGCCCCGCCGAGAGCAGCCCGGGCGAAATGACTGGCGATGGTACGTTCACGCATGCGAAGGCCTCGTCCATGGAGTCGCGGATGGTAGCCAGCGCTGGAGAGGGTCACAAGGCGGATATCCGCCAAATTGTAGGACGGGATTGGGTGAGGGGGCGGAAATCCGCCACTTGCTTATGCGCTTGGGAGGATGCCAGGAAGTCCCAAGCCCTTATGCCTAAAGGCCTTTGCGGATTTTAAGAGAAGTGGCACGGCGTTTGCGATAAGGACTACAGCGCAGGCTTGTTTCTACAGGGCTCGCAAACAACAAATCCCTCCAGTGCAGGAGGGTTCGCAATTCAAGTGTCGTGGGCAATGGCGGATATTTGCCACACGGGACGATTGAGGAACTTTGCAATGACGACTCGTCAGCCAATCTACAAATCCCTGTACTTCCAGGTGATCGTTGCAATCGTTATCGGTATTTTGCTCGGTCACTTCTACCCGCAGACCGGCGTGGCCCTCAAGCCACTGGGTGACGGGTTCATCAAACTGATCAAAATGGTCATTGCCCCGATCATCTTCTGCACCGTTGTCAGCGGCATCGCTGGCATGCAAAGCATGAAATCGGTGGGCAAAACCGGCGGCTACGCGCTGCTGTACTTCGAAATCGTTTCTACCGTCGCGCTGCTGATCGGCCTGATCGTGGTCAACGTTGTGCAACCGGGCGCCGGCATGCACATCGACGTAGCGACCCTGGACGCTTCCAAAGTCGCGGCCTACGTCACTGCCGGTAAAGACCAGAGCATCGTTGGCTTTATCCTCAACGTCATCCCGAACACCATCGTCGGCGCCTTCGCCAACGGCGACATCCTGCAAGTGCTGATGTTCTCGGTGATCTTCGGTTTCGCCCTGCATCGCCTGGGTGCCTACGGCAAGCCAGTGCTGGACTTCATCGATCGCTTCGCCCACGTGATGTTCAACATCATCAACATGATCATGAAGCTCGCGCCAATCGGTGCCCTGGGCGCCATGGCGTTCACCATCGGTGCCTACGGCGTAGGTTCCCTGGTGCAACTGGGTCAGTTGATGATCTGCTTCTACATCACCTGCCTGCTGTTCGTGCTGGTGGTGCTGGGTGGCATCTGCCGCGCTCACGGCTTCAGCGTGATCAAACTGATCCGCTACATCCGTGAAGAGTTGCTGATCGTACTGGGTACTTCGTCTTCCGAATCCGCACTGCCACGCATGCTGATCAAGATGGAGCGTCTGGGCGCGAAGAAATCCGTAGTCGGCCTGGTGATCCCGACGGGCTACTCGTTCAACCTCGACGGTACGTCGATCTACCTGACCATGGCTGCCGTGTTCATCGCCCAGGCGACTGACACCCACATGGACATCACCCACCAGATCACCCTGTTGCTGGTGCTGCTGCTGTCTTCCAAAGGCGCTGCTGGCGTGACTGGTTCGGGCTTTATCGTCCTGGCTGCGACCCTGTCGGCTGTAGGCCACCTGCCTGTTGCAGGCCTGGCGCTGATCCTGGGTATCGACCGCTTCATGTCCGAAGCTCGCGCGCTGACCAACCTGGTGGGTAACGCTGTTGCAACCATCGTTGTGGCCAAGTGGGTCAAGGAACTGGACACCGACAAGCTGCAAAGCGAGCTGGCGTCCGGCGGTACCGGTATCTCGGAAACGCGCGAGCTGGATGACCTGGGCGTGGCCGAAGGCCCTGCACCTGTCGTCAAGTAAACTGCTGATGGCGTGAACTAACGCCGACCGCAACGCACAAACGCCCCGACTGGTTCGGGGCGTTTGCGTTTCTGGCGCGTCACTTTGGCGGCTTTTGTTTTACAGTAAGTGAATGGTTTTTTACGCTTGCAGGAGGTTTTGTGGACAGTGTGGATCTGAATGTCCTGCGCAGCGTGCTGGAATGGCGTCGCGCCGGGCAGCGAGTGGTGTTATACAGCGTGGTCCAGACCTGGGGCAGCGCGCCGCGCCCGCCGGGCGCCATGCTGGCGCTGCGCGGCGATGGCGTGGTGATCGGCTCGGTGTCTGGCGGCTGCATCGAGGATGACTTGATTGCACGCCTGAAGGATGGCCGACTGCCTGAAGACGGGCCGCCGGTGCAGTTGGTGACCTACGGCGTCACCCGCGACGAGGCGGCGCGTTTTGGCCTGCCATGTGGTGGCACCTTGCGCCTGACTGAAGAGCGCGTGGACGCGTGGGAATGGGTGTCGGAACTGCTGGCGCGTTGTGAAGATCATCAGATCGTCGCACGTGAGCTGGACTTGACCACCGGTAACGTCACCTTGAGCAGCGCGAGCAAGACCGATGGGGTGACCTTCGACGGCGAACGCCTGCGGGCTATCTATGGCCCGCGCTGGCGTTTGCTGTTGATCGGCGCCGGGCAGTTGTCGCGTTATGTAGCGGAAATGGCGCGGTTGCTGGATTTCGAAGTGCTGATCTGCGACCCGCGCGACGAGTTCGTCTACGGCTGGGAAGAACAGCACGGCCGCTTGGTACGGGGCATGCCCGATGAAGCGGTGCTGAATATCCAGACCGATGAGCGCACGGCCATCGTCTGCCTCACCCATGATCCGCGCCTGGATGATATGGCACTGCTTACGGCACTGAATTCCTCGGCGTTCTACATCGGCGCCCTGGGTTCGCGGGTCAACACTCAGAAACGCCGGGAAAACCTCGCGGCGCTGGGGTTGTCGGCGCAAGCGATTGCGCGCCTGCACGGGCCGATCGGGTTGCACATCGGCAGCCATACGCCGGCGGAAATCGCGCTGTCGTTAATGGCGGAAATTGTTGCGATCAAGAACGGTGTGGCGCCCATGCAGAAAAAGCCGCTGCCGATGGTAGCTGAGTGACGCTGACGGCGATTGTGCTCGCGGCGGGGCAGGGCAGTCGCTTTCGTGCCGAGGCGGGGGCTGACCAGGATAAGCTGTTGGCTGATTGCGTCGGCCTGGATGGCGTGACTCGGCCAGTGATCGAGCAGGTGCTGGTGAATTTACCGAAGCGCGTTGTAAAGCGCTGGCTGGTGACCTCGCCGGAGCGAACGCAGGTGATCCGTTTGGCTGAGGCGTATGGCTGCGACGTCCTGCTGCTACGCTCGGCGGGGATGGGCGACAGTCTTGCCGCGGCGGTGGTGGCCAGCGGTCCGGCGGACGGCTGGCTGGTGCTGCTGGGGGACATGCCGTTTATTCAGTCATCGAGCATTGAGCAAGTAATCGATGGGTTGGAGGAGGGTGGCATCAGCGTGCCGCTGCAGGATGGGCAGTATGGGCATCCTGTGGCGTTTGACCGGTCATCTGGGTCGGCGCTGATGGCGTTGACCGGTGACCGTGGGGCCAAACCGTTGTTTGCGCAGGCGGTGGTGAGGGAAGTGCAGCTGAATGACCCCGGCGTGTTATGGGATGTCGATTTGCCGCAGTCCCTGAATTTCACCCCGGTCTAAGTGTGGGAGCTGGCTTGCCTGCGATAGCGGTCTGTCAGCCAAAACACCTGTGACTGATACACCGCTATCGCAGCATAGGTATTTACACATCTTGAGAGAGCCCTCTGCGTAGCAGCTGTCGAGCCCCGGCGAGGCTGCGTCAGCGGTGTGTCAGACAGCCCGCAAACGCAGCCTCGCCGGGGCTCGACAGCTGCTACGCAATTTCACTTTGAAGATGTGTAGATGCTAATGGCTATCGCAGCGGTTCGACGATTCGACAAGCCAGCTCCCACCTTTGCTTGCATTTCAAATCGATGAATCAGTGTTTTCGTCGCCATAAAAAAGCCCCGCCTGATCACTCAGGCGGGGCTTTTTAGTCGCTGCTGGAATCAGACGAGGGGTTTAGGCTCGTGCTCTGCTTCCCGTGCAGCAGCGGCGGCTGCTTCAGCTTCCTTGCGACGACGACGCACTTCACGTGGGTCGTTCGGTGCACGGCCGTTTTCGGTCAGCGCGCTGGCCGGTGCGGCTTCAACCACTGGAGCGGCCACTTCGGCAACCACCGGCGCTTCAACGACTGGCGCAGGTTCAACGACCGGAGCGGGCTCAACCACTGGGGCAGGCTCGGCAACCACGACTTCAGCAACCGGTGCTGGCGCTTCTTCTACCACGGGGGCAGGGGCTGGCGCTTCAACCGGAGCGGCAGGCTCGGCAGTCCATTGGAAGGCGGTCTGTTCCTCACGAACTTCGCGTACTTCCGGCGCTGCTTCGACAACCGGTGCTTCAACAAACGCTTCGACCACTGGCTGAGGTTCAACCACAGGTGCGGGCTCAACAGCGGCCACTTCAACTTCTGGCTGAGCTTCAGGCGCCTGCGCCACTTCCACTTCCGGTACAACCGGCGCTTCGATTGGGGTGGTCGCTTCGACAACTGGTGCCTCTACGACTGGCGCTTCAGCAGCAGGCGCTTCAACAACCGGCGCTTCAACCACTGGGGTCTCGGCAACAGGTGCTTCCACAGCGGCGGTTTCTTCGATGGCGGCGGTGGCGCGTTCAGCCTGCTCGTGGGCCTGGGCTTCAGCAGGTGCGCTGATAACCGAGCTGGCAACGGCAGCCGTAACGGCCAGGCCGGCAGCCAGTTCTTCGCCAGTTGGCTCGCTGGTAGCGGCTTCTGCGTTTTCGCCGGCTTCTTCCGAGCCTTCGATCACGTTGCCGTTGGCGTCACGTTGACGCTCACGACGGTTGCTGCGACGACGCTGGCCGCGGGAGCGGCGGCGTGGACGATCGCCTTCGGCGCCTTCCTGACCGTCTTCCTGCAGTTGCTCTTCGCTGGTCAGCACTTCCTCTTCTTCGCTGGCGGCAGCCGCTTGCTCGGCGCGTGGTTGACGCTCTTCACGCGGAGCGCGCGGTTGGCGTTCTTCACGTGGCGCACGCTCTTCGCGCGGTTGGCGAGCCGGGCGTTCTTCTGCAACGACAGCGGCACCGGCAACGGCTGGCGCAGCGTCCAGTGGCTCGCGCAATTCACGCACACGCTCTTCACGCTCGCCACGAGGCTTGCGATCTTCACGCGGGGCACGTGGGGCACGTGGCGCGCGCTCTTCACGCGGTGCGCGTTCTACCACTGGGGTTTCTTCACGGGCTTCGCGAGGTGCGCGCTCTTCACGTGGGGCGCGTTCTTCACGCGGCGCACGTTCTTCGCGCGGCTTGCGCTCTTCGTCACGGCGACCGTTGCGGTTACGGCTTTGTTGGCGACCGTTGCGACGCTCTTCGTTGCGTGCAGGACGCTCGGAAGCCGGTTTTTCAACCACAACCGGAGCGGCTGGCTCTTCTTTGGTGGCGAACAGGCTGACCAGCGATTTCACCAGGCCTTTGAACAGGCTTGGCTCAGGCATAACGGCCGGAGCGGCAACAGGCGCTGCTGCTTCAACGGGTACCGGTGCGTTGGCACGGGCAGGGGCCGTCTTGACCGCAGCTTCCTGGCGAACCAGGGTACGGGTCGCAGCGGCTGGCTGGACTTCTTCCACTTCGGCAGCGGCAGCGGCGATTTCATAGCTGGACTGGCCGCTGTGGGCTTCCGGGCTGTCATCACGCAGGCGCTGCACTTCGAAGTGCGGCGTTTCGAGGTGATCGTTCGGCAGGATGACGATACGGGCACGGGTGCGCAGTTCGATCTTGGTGATCGAGTTGCGTTTTTCGTTGAGCAGGAAAGCTGCAACCGGAATCGGCACTTGTGCGCGGACTTCGGCGGTGCGGTCTTTCAGGGCTTCTTCTTCGATCAGGCGCAGGATCGCCAGGGACAGCGATTCAACGTCACGGATGATACCGGTGCCGTTGCAACGCGGGCAGACGATGCCGCTGCTTTCGCCCAGGGATGGACGCAGGCGCTGACGAGACATTTCCAGCAGGCCGAAGCGCGAGATGCGGCCGACTTGCACGCGGGCACGGTCAGCTTCCAGGCATTCGCGGACTTTCTCTTCCACGGCGCGCTGGTTCTTGGCTGGGGTCATGTCGATGAAGTCGATCACGATCAGGCCGCCGATATCACGCAGGCGCAGTTGGCGGGCGATTTCTTCTGCCGCTTCCAGGTTGGTCTGCAGCGCGGTTTCTTCGATGTCGCTGCCTTTGGTCGCACGCGCCGAGTTGATGTCGATGGACACCAGGGCTTCGGTCGGGTCGATCACAATGGAGCCGCCGGAAGGCAGTTCGACCACGCGCTGGAAGGCGGTCTCGATCTGGCTTTCGATCTGGAAACGGTTGAACAGCGGAACGCTGTCTTCGTAGAGCTTGATCTTGCTGGCGTACTGCGGCATCACCTGGCGGATGAAGGTCAGGGCTTCGTCCTGAGCTTCAACGCTGTCGATCAGCACTTCGCCGATGTCCTGGCGCAGGTAATCGCGGATGGCGCGGATGATCACGTTGCTTTCCTGATAGATCAGGAACGGCGCGGAACGATCCAGGGACGCTTCTTTGATGGCGGTCCACAATTGCAGCAGGTAGTCGAGGTCCCACTGCATTTCTTCGCTGCTGCGGCCCAGGCCGGCAGTGCGAACGATCAGGCCCATGTCGGCGGGTGCGATCAGGCCGTTCAGCGCTTCACGCAGTTCGTTGCGCTCTTCGCCTTCGATGCGACGGGAAATGCCGCCGGCACGTGGGTTGTTCGGCATCAGCACCAGGTAACGACCGGCCAGGCTGATGAAGGTGGTCAGGGCGGCGCCCTTGTTGCCACGTTCTTCTTTTTCGACCTGGACGATGACTTCCTGGCCTTCGCTCAGGACGTCCTTGATGTTCACGCGGCCTTCAGGGGCTTTCTTGAAGTATTCGCGGGAGATTTCTTTGAGGGGCAGGAAGCCGTGGCGCTCGGAGCCGAAATCGACAAAGGCAGCCTCAAGGCTTGGTTCGATGCGAGTAATTCGGCCTTTATAGATGTTGGCCTTCTTTTGCTCGCGTGCACCGGATTCGATGTCCAGGTCGTAGAGGCGTTGGCCATCTACCAGTGCAACACGCAACTCTTCGGGTTGAGTTGCGTTAATCAGCATTCTTTTCATGTTGTACCGTCGGTTTCCGGGCTGCCGGAAACGGCGTTCGGCACACACGACTTCTCACGGTCGGTGTCAGGTGCGTCAAGAGTGGTTGGCCACTCCAGTGTCCAGCAATAACAGGCCAATTGGGCCGTATCGCGACGGACGCGTCCTGCTTGTTAGCGGTGGTGACAAAGGCACCACTTCAACAAAAGCTAAGGTCAGGAGGAGGAATCAACCGACGACTGTGGACGAGATGAAGCGTCTAAATATAAGCCTAGTGCTACACGGTCCGACGGTTGTGCATCTCCACCCTACACGTATCCCTGATAATTCGGGTGCTGCCGCGCGCAGAATCCGCAGCGGGTTGGCATTTACCGTGTTCTCCAATGGGGAGCCCACGCTCATGGCTAAACAAGACTGAATGTGGGCGACTGCGCTCTCACTCAGCTCTTAACAGGCGTTGTTTCCGAAGCATTCGCCATGGTCTGGCTCAGAACTGACTGCACTTTGTGAACTGGCCGTAAATATCGGCGAAAAACGCGAGTATTCACTCTGCGCATCGCGCTCGCTTCAGGCCTCATGTCACCTGCGCTCGTTACAATCCTGAGCCTTCCAAGGTGGCGAACACCCCGTAGGACGGCCTCGCGTCCTGATGAATTGCGATGGTCAGGGCCGGCAGTTTGCCGCTAGTCCTCTGCCCAGGCCGCTTTTGGCGGCGTTCGCGACTATAGCAGCAATGATTAAGTGCTTCAATTCCATAAAAATTGTTATCATCGCCGCCATGACGAATACCGCCCCCCAGACCCCCAGCGTCCAGCTGCTTGAGGTCTCGCCGGAATATGCCGGCCAACGCATCGACAATTTTCTCCTGGCCAGGCTCAAAGGCGTGCCCAAGACCTTGATTTACCGCATCTTGCGTAAAGGTGAAGTGCGGGTGAACAAGGGTCGGATCAAGCCCGAGTACAAGTTGCAGGCGGGCGATATCGTCCGTGTGCCGCCGGTTCGCGTGCCCGAGCGTGATGAGCCCGTGCCATTGGCGCAGGGTCTGTTGCAGCGCCTCGAGGCGTCGATTGTCTTTGAAGACAACAAGCTGATCGTGATCAACAAGCCCTGCGGCATTGCGGTTCACGGCGGCAGCGGCCTGACGTTTGGCGTGATCGAAGCCTTTCGTCAGTTGCGTCCGGACGCCAAGGAGTTGGAGCTGGTCCATCGCCTGGACCGAGACACCTCCGGCCTGCTGATGATCGCCAAGAAACGCAGCATGTTGCGCCACCTGCACACCGCGCTGCGTGGCGATGGCGTGGACAAACGCTACATGGCGCTGGTGCGCGGCAACTGGGCCAGTTCCATCAAGAGCGTTCGTGCGCCGTTGCAGAAGAGCAACCTGCGTTCCGGCGAGCGCATGGTGGAAGTCGACGAGGAGGGCAAAGAAGCCCTGACGTTGTTCAAGGTACTGCGCCGTTTCGGCGACTTTGCCACTATGGTCGAGGCCAAACCGGTGACCGGTCGCACCCACCAGATTCGTGTGCACACGCTGCATGCTGGCCACTGCATTGCGGGTGACACCAAATACGGCGACGAGGACTTCTCCAAGGAAATCCGCGACCTGGGCGGCAAGCGCCTGTTCCTGCACGCCTACATGCTCACAGTGCCGCTGCCGGATGGTGGCGAGTTGAAGCTGCAAGCGCCGGTCGATGAGATGTGGGCCAAGACCGTGGAGCGTTTGAGTGTCGCACCGTGATTACAAACTGCTGATATTTGATTGGGACGGCACCCTGGCCAATTCCATTGGCCGGATCGTTGAATCGATGCACATGGCGTCAACGCGCTCGGGCTTCGAGCTGTGCAGCGACTTCGCGGTCAAGGGCATTATCGGCCTGGGTTTGCCTGAGGCGATCCGCACCTTGTACCCCCACATTAGCCAAGCCGAATTGGTCGCGTTTCGCGAGCACTACGCCGATCACTACACGGCGCTGGAGGCGGAGCCTTCGCCGCTGTTTGAGGGCGTGGCGCAGTCCCTGCAGGCCTTTCGCGCCGAGGGCTACCACTTGGCGGTCGCCACCGGCAAGTCTCGTCGCGGGCTGGATCGAGTGCTCAAGGCCCACGGTTGGGATGATTATTTCGATATCACCCGTGCTGCCGATGAAACCGCCAGCAAACCTCATCCTCTGATGCTGGAGCAGATCCTGGCGCATTGCGGCGTGTCGCCACGCCAGGCCTTGATGGTGGGGGATGCCTCTTTCGATCTGATGATGGCGCGCAATGCAGGCATGGACAGTGTGGCGGTCAGCTACGGCGCCCAGGCTGCCGAGGCTTTGCAGCAGTACGAGCCGCGACTGACGATTGATCATTTTTCCGAATTGCAGGCTTGGCTAAACCGGGCCCGATGAGTCTTTGCTGGGGTTAATGGCATGAGTGACGAATGGAAAGCGCCCGAAAAGGCTGAAAGCGGTGATGACAAGAGCTGGAAACTGCTGGAGAAAACCCTCCTGGCCAGCGTTCAGGAGCAGCGTCGTGCGCGGCGCTGGGGGATTTTCTTCAAGTTGCTGACCTTTGTCTGGCTTATTGCCATGCTGGCATTGTTCAGCCCGCTGATGGATATGGAAAAAAATGCGACCCGTGGCGCCCACTACACCGCACTGATCGAAGTGCGCGGGGTGATTGCCGATAAGGAGCCCGCCAGCGCTGACAATATCGTCAGCAGCCTGCGTGCCGCGTTTGAGGACCCCAAGGTCAAGGGCGTGATCCTGCGCATCAACAGCCCGGGCGGCAGTCCGGTGCAGTCGGGTTATGTGTATGACGAAATTCGCCGTCTGCGTGGCCTGCACCCGGATATCAAGCTGTACGCGGTGATTTCCGACCTGGGCGCTTCCGGTGCCTATTACATTGCCAGCGCCGCAGACCAGATCTACGCCGACAAGGCCAGCCTGGTGGGTTCCATCGGTGTGACGGCGGCCGGTTACGGCTTTGTTGGCACCATGGAGAAGCTGGGTGTGGAGCGCCGTACCTACACCTCGGGCGAGCACAAGTCGTTCCTCGACCCGTTCCAGCCACAAAAGGCTGATGAAACCGCATTCTGGCAGGGCGTGCTCGACACCACCCATCGCCAGTTTATCGCCAGCGTGAAGCAGGGGCGTGGCGACCGCCTGAAGGATAAGGACCATCCCGAGTTGTTCTCCGGATTGGTGTGGTCAGGCGAGCAGGCGTTGCCGTTGGGCTTGATCGACGGCCTGGGGAGTGCCAGTTTGGTTGCGCGGGATGTGATTGGCGAGAAGGAGCTTGTGGATTTTACGGTTGAAGAATCGCCGTTTGACCGGTTCTCCAAGAAACTGGGTGCCAGCGTCGCCGAGAAGCTGGCGCTGTATATGGGCTTCCAGGGCCCGACCCTGCGCTGATCTAACAGATGCATAGATTCAAATGTTGGAGCTGGCTTGCCCGCGATATCGGTTGGCCAGTCGACATTTATAATGGCTGGACCACCGCTATCGCAGGCAAGCCAGCTCCCACAGTAGTTTGGTGGTGGAATTAAGGGATTTGCACGCCTTCAGCCAATAGCATGTCCACCAGGCGGATCAGCGGTAGGCCAACCAGGCTGGTTGCGTCCGGCCCTTCAGTACTCTGAAACAGGCTCACGCCCAGCCCCTCAGCCTTGAAGCTGCCTGCGCAGTCATACGGCTGCTCAATCCGCAGATAGCGCTCAACACGCTCAACGTCCAGCTCACGCATGTGCACGGTAAAAGGTACGCAGTCGACTTGGCAGTGCCCTGTCTCGCTGTTCAGCAGCGCCAGGCCGGTGAGAAAGCTGACGCGCTTGCCGCTGGCGGCTAATAATTGCTCGCGCGCGTTTTCAAAGGTGTGAGGCTTGCCGATGATCCGGCCTTCCAGCGCGGCAACCTGATCAGAGCCGATAATCAAATGCCCTGGATGGCTGGCCGCTAGCGCGCGGGCCTTCTCTTCGGCCAGGCGCTTGACCAGCTCAATGGCGGACTCATTTGCGCGATGGCTTTCATCGATATCCGGCGAGCTGCAGATGAACGGCAAGTGCAGGCGGCTCAGCAATTCCCGGCGATAAACCGAGCTGGATGCGAGTAATAAAGGCAGCATGGGTGACTCCTCAAAGGCAGTGGCAGATTCTAGCGCGTGACCGGCTGACGCACAGGGCTGAATTTCCTTTGACATGGCCCGGTGCATCCCTATAATGCTGCGCCTATGTTGAATGACCCGATTCCACCTCACGTTGACCCGCGCAAACTGGCTGATCGTGGCACTTCCCTTCAAGGTGAGTTGCTGTTGGCCAATTTGGAGAGACTCTGCGACCCGCTTTCCGACACTGTCGGTACGGTGCAGGCTAAATTCGTTTTTGAACGAGATGAACGTAAATCTGTGGTAATTCACAGCGTTATCGACACCGAAGTCAAAATGGTTTGCCAGCGTTGTCTTGAGCTGGTCACCCTGCCGATCCACAGCGAATGCAGTTATGCTGTGGTGAAAGAGGGTGCGAATACCCAGTCGTTGCCGAAAGGTTATGACGTGCTGGAACTGGGCGAAGATCCATTGGATCTGCATGCACTGATCGAGGAGGAGCTTCTGCTCGCCTTGCCCATTGTGCCTGCTCATCATCCGGAAGAATGCCAGCAGCCGGCGGACCTCGGCGACGAGTCCGAACCGAGCGAGGACGAGGTAACGCGGTCCAACCCGTTCAGTGTATTGGCGCAGTTAAAGCGTGACCCAAACGTTTAGGAGTTAATCAATTATGGCTGTTCAGCAGAACAAAAAATCCCGCTCTGCCCGTGACATGCGTCGTTCGCACGATGCCCTGACGGCGAGCACTCTGTCTGTAGAAAAAACCACCGGTGAAATTCACCTGCGTCACCACGTATCGCCAGAAGGCGTATACCGTGGTCGTAAAGTGATCGACAAGGGCGCTGACGAGTAATCACTTGTCTGCTCTAGTCATCGCGATAGACGCAATGGGCGGGGACTTCGGTCCCCGCAGCATTGTTCAGGCCTGCATTGCCAGCCTGTCTGCCACACCCTCGCTGCACCTGACCCTCGTTGGTCAACCCTCCCTTCTTGAAGAACTGATTGTCAGCCATCCGGCGGTGGATCGCGCGCGCCTGACGATTACGCCGGCCAGCGAAACCATTGGTATGGATGAAAAACCGGCGGCAGCCCTGCGTGGCAAGCCCGATTCTTCGATGCGGGTGGCCCTGGAGCTGCTGCGTGATGGCAAGGTGCAAGCCTGTGTCAGTGCCGGCAACACGGGGGCCTTGATGGCGTTGTCGCGGCATGTGCTCAAGACATTGCCAGGCATTGATCGCCCCGCGATGGTGGCGGCGATTCCGACGCAGAAAGGTTACTGCCAGTTGCTGGACCTGGGTGCGAATGTCGATTGCAGTGCCGAGCACCTGTTGCAGTTTGCCGTGATGGGCTCGGTGGCCGCCGAAGCGCTGGGCGTGGCCCGGCCGCGGGTGGCGTTGCTGAATATCGGCACCGAAGACATCAAGGGCAACCAGCAGGTCAAGCTCGCCGCCACCTTGCTGCAAAGCGCGCGCGGCTTGAACTACATCGGATTCGTCGAGGGTGATGGTTTGTACCGTGGCGAGGCGGACGTGGTGGTGTGCGACGGGTTCGTCGGCAATATCCTGCTCAAGTCCAGCGAAGGCCTGGCGACCATGATCGCCACGCGTATCGAGGCGTTATTCAAGCAGAACCTGGCGTCGCGCCTGGTCGGCGCCCTGGCGCTGCCGTTGATGCGCCGCTTGCAGGCTGACCTGGCCCCGGCGCGGCATAACGGCGCAAGTTTTCTGGGGTTGCAGGGCATTGTGGTAAAAAGCCATGGCTCGGCTGGCGTCGAGGGCTTTCAAAGTGCTATTGCGCGGGCCGTGATCGAGATTCAGGAGAACCTGCCGCAACGCTTGCACGGCCGTCTTGAGGATCTGTTGCCTTAGGCGAATCGGCCCGGGAATGCTTAAATGTGACCGGCCAGTTCAATTGACCATCCAATCTGTCAGTTTCGTGCGCTCCCACCGTAGGCGTGCGCATTTTTGACGACCAGATCATTAGGGGCTTGTTACATGTCTACATCCCTCGCATTCGTCTTTCCAGGGCAGGGTTCGCAGTCCCTCGGCATGTTGGCCGAACTGGGCGCGCAATACCCGTTGATCCTGGACACCTTTAAGGAAGCTTCCGACGCCCTGGGTTACGACCTGTGGGCACTGACCCAGCAGGGGCCGGAAGAGCAACTCAATCAAACCGATAAAACCCAGCCGGCCATCCTGACCGCTTCGATCGCCCTGTGGCGCTTGTGGCTGGCGGAAGGCGGCGCGCGTCCAGCATTCGTCGCCGGTCACAGCCTTGGCGAATACAGCGCCTTGGTGGCGGCGGGCAGCTTGACCCTGGCTGAAGCGGTCAAGCTGGTCGAGCGTCGTGGGCAGCTGATGCAAGAAGCCGTTCCGGCAGGGCAGGGCGGCATGGCCGCTATCCTGGGCCTGGACGACGCCGTGGTGATCGAAGCCTGCGCCGAAGCGGCCCAGGGCGACGTGGTCAGCGCCGTTAACTTCAACTCCCCTGGCCAAGTGGTCATCGCGGGTGCCAAGGCTGCCGTTGAGCGCGCAATCGAAATCTGCAAGGCCCGTGGCGCCAAGCGTGCCTTGCCGTTGCCGGTCAGCGTACCGTCCCATTGCGAATTGATGCGCCCGGCGGCCGAGCGTTTTGCCGAGTCCATCGCTGCCATCAACTGGCAGGCACCGCAGATCCCGCTGGTACAGAACGTCAGCGCCGCCGTGGCGGCCGACCTCGACACCCTCAAGCGCGACCTGCTCGAGCAGCTCTACAAGCCCGTGCGCTGGGTTGAATCGGTCCAGACCCTGGCGGCCAATGGCGCCACCGAGCTGGTCGAGTGCGGCCCGGGCAAAGTCCTCGCCGGCCTGAACAAGCGCTGCGCCGACGGCGTCTCGACGGCCAACCTCAATACACCTGACGCCTTTGCTGCCGCTCGCGCAGCCCTGGTCTGACCCTCAATTTCCGAACTTAGGAGAAGCCTGCATGAGTCTGCAAGGTAAAGTTGCACTGGTTACCGGCGCAAGCCGTGGCATTGGCCAGGCTATCGCCCTGGAGCTGGGCCGTCAGGGCGCCATTGTGATCGGCACTGCCACGTCCGCCTCGGGCGCCGAGCGTATCGCCGCGACCCTGAAGGAAAACGGCGTGCAAGGCACCGGCCTTGAGCTGAACGTGACCAGCGATGAGTCCGTGGCTGCCGTACTGGCCGCGATCACCGCACAGTTTGGCGCGCCGGCAATTCTGGTGAACAACGCAGGCATCACCCGCGACAACCTGATGATGCGCATGAAAGACGACGAGTGGTACGACGTGGTCGATACCAACTTGAACAGTCTGTTTCGCCTGTCCAAGGGCGTTTTGCGTGGCATGACCAAGGCGCGTTGGGGCCGAATTATCAATATTGGCTCCGTAGTGGGTGCCATGGGCAACGCAGGCCAAGTAAACTACGCGTCCGCCAAGGCCGGTCTGGAAGGTTTCAGCCGTGCATTGGCACGTGAAGTCGGCTCGCGGTCGATTACGGTCAACTCGGTGGCTCCAGGGTTCATCGACACCGATATGACCCGCGAGTTGCCGGAAGCACAGCGTGAAGCCTTGCTGACGCAGATTCCGCTGGGCCGTCTGGGCCAGGCTCAAGAGATCGCGAATGTGGTCACTTTCCTGGCATCCGACGGTGCGGCATACGTGACTGGGGCTACAATCCCGGTGAACGGCGGGATGTACATGAGTTAAATTGTGACGGATCGCTTCAAAAAAATGTCATACGAGCTGTCTAAAATCCGTTATAAAGCTGCAACTTAATTTATAGGCGGGTGGCCGACCGGGTACTGGGTGAAGCTTTCAGTTGAAAAGCTGAAATGGCTTTCTATACACTTACCCACTGGCCAGCTGCCTGAATTTGTCCATTAGGAGTTAAACAAGGTATGAGCACCATCGAAGAGCGCGTCAAGAAAATC
Organism: Pseudomonas tritici; assembly: GCF_014268275.3. NCBI lineage: Bacteria > Pseudomonadati > Pseudomonadota > Gammaproteobacteria > Pseudomonadales > Pseudomonadaceae > Pseudomonas > Pseudomonas tritici. The sequence continues at coordinate 4,937,450 of NZ_CP077084.1, read as the reverse complement.
GTCGCCGAGCAACTGGGCGTTAAGGAAGAAGAAGTGGTCAACACTGCTTCCTTCGTAGAAGACCTGGGTGCCGATTCCCTTGACACCGTTGAGCTGGTGATGGCTCTGGAAGAGGAATTCGAGACCGAAATCCCGGACGAAGAAGCTGAAAAAATCACTACTGTTCAAGCTGCTATCGACTACGTTACTAGCCACCAGGCGTAATAGTTTGTAGTCGTCGCTTGCTTTCAGGGAAAAACCGCACTGCTGTAACGGCGTGCGGTTTTTTCTTTAGCCCTGACGAAATGTGAGCGCTGAAGCAAAAGTGTCGTCATTAGAAAAAGGAGAGTGCTGTGTCGCGTAGACGCGTCGTAGTCACCGGTATGGGTATGTTGTCGCCACTGGGCACGGATGTGCCGAGCAGTTGGCAGGGCATTCTGGCTGGCCACAGTGGTATTGGTCTGATCGAACACACGGACCTTTCTGCCTATTCCACCCGTTTTGGCGGCTCGGTCAAGGGCTTCAATGTCGAGGAATATCTCTCGGTCAAAGAATCTCGCAAACTCGACCTGTTCATTCAATACGGCCTGGCAGCCGGTTTTCAGGCAGTGCGGAACGCCGGCCTGGAAGTCACCGACGCCAACCGTGACCGCATCGGCGTGGCCATGGGTTCGGGTATTGGTGGTTTGACCAATATCGAAGAAACCAGCCGCACGTTGCACGATTCCGGGCCCCGTCGAATTTCACCGTTCTTCGTGCCGGGCTCGATCATCAACATGATTTCCGGTTTCCTGTCCATCCACTTGGGCGCACAGGGGCCTAACTACGCCATCGCTACGGCGTGCACCACCGGCACGCACTGCATCGGCATGGCGGCGCGCAACATCGCCTATGACGAAGCCGACGTGATGATCGCTGGCGGCGCCGAGATGGCGGCCTGTGGCCTTGGCATGGGCGGCTTCGGTGCGTCCCGTGCACTGTCGACCCGCAACGACGAGCCCACCCGCGCCAGTCGCCCGTGGGACAAAGGCCGTGATGGTTTCGTCCTGTCCGACGGCGCCGGTGCCCTGGTGCTGGAAGAGTTGGAACACGCCAAGGCGCGTGGCGCGACCATCTATGCCGAGCTGATCGGCTTTGGCATGAGCGGCGACGCTTACCACATGACCTCGCCACCCTCCGACGGTGCCGGCGCTGCGCGTTGCATCACAAACGCCCTTCGCGATGCGAAGGTCAACCCGGACCAGGTGCAGTACATCAATGCCCATGGCACGTCGACGCCGACTGGCGATTTGGCGGAAGCTGAAGCCATCAAGTCGGTGTTCGGCGAGCATGCCTACAAGCTGGCGGTCAGCTCCACCAAGTCCATGACCGGCCACTTGTTGGGCGCGGCGGGTGCGGTTGAAGCGATCTTCAGCGTGATGGCCATCAAGGATCAGGTCGCTCCCCCGACCATCAACCTTGATGAGCCGGACGAAGGCTGCGACCTGAACTTCGTGCCTCACGAAGCGCAGCCGATGCCGATCGACGTGGTGATCTCCAACTCGTTCGGTTTTGGTGGCACTAACGGGTCCCTGGTGTTCCGCCGGTTCGCCGAGTGATGCACAGCTGGGTCGACGGTCAGCCAGCGGATAACGTGCCCCTGAAAGATCGCGGCCTGGCGTATGGCGACGGGCTGTTCGAAACCATCGCCGTCAGGGCCGGGCAGCCGGTGCTGCTCGACCGTCACCTGCAACGCCTCGATGAGGGTTGCAGGCGCCTCGCTTTGGTTGCAGATCAGCCTTTGATCCGCAACGAAGTGCTGGCCTATGCCGCCGCCCTTGGCGACGGTGTCCTCAAGTTGATCCTTACCCGTGGCGACAGTCTGCGTGGCTATGGCATCAACCCTGGCGCGCCAGTGCGCCGTATCTTGCAGGGCAACCCGCCCGCTACTTATCCCCTCGCCCATGGAGCCGACGGCATCCGCCTGTTTCCGTGTGCCACCCGGTTGGCCGAGCAGCCACTGCTGGCCGGCCTCAAACACCTGAATCGCCTTGAGCAGGTGATCGCCCGTGCCGAATGGCAGGATGCCGAGCACGCTGAAGGTTTGATGCTGGACATGTCTGGGCGTGTCATCGAAGGCGTATTCAGCAACCTGTTCCTTGTGCGCAACGGCTTGTTACTAACCGCTGATCTGACGCGTTGCGGCGTTGCCGGCGTGATGCGCGCCGAGATTCTGGCCCAGGCTCAAGCGCTGGGCACCCCGGTGGCCGTGGCCGACATCAGCCTCGTGCAGTTGCAGCAGGCTGACGAAGTCTTTGTGTGCAACAGCGTTTATGGCATTTGGCCTGTGCGCGGGTACGCTGCGATGAGCTGGTCGGTTGGCCCGCTCACCCGTAAACTGCAGGGCATTGTTCGCGCGCTATTGGAAATTTGAGTTGATACGAAAACTGGTTGTACTGCTGCTGGTCGGTCTGTTCTCGGCGGCTTTGCTGTTGGGCTATTCGGCCTGGAAGTTCGATGCTGCCTTGAAGCAGCCTTTGAACCTGACCCAGGAGCAATTGCTCGATGTACCGGCAGGGGCGACCCCGACCGGTACCTTCAATCGCCTGGAAGCCGATGGCGTGCTCGACGGCGCGTTCTGGTTGCGCCTGTACTGGCGCTTCAACCTCGACGGCCAGCCACTGCACAGCGGCGAATACCGCATGACGCCTGGCATGACGGCGCAGGGCTTGATCGGCCTCTGGCAGCGTGGCGAAGTGGTTCAATACAGCCTGACCCTGGTCGAAGGCTGGAACTTCCGCCAGGTGCGCTCGGCCTTAGCCAAGCATGAAAAGATCGTGCAGAGCCTTTCGGGCCTCACTGACAGCGAAGTCATGGATAAACTCGGCCACCCTGGCGTGTTCCCCGAGGGGCGGTTCTTCCCCGATACCTACCGCTTCGTGCGTGGCATGACCGACGTCGAATTCCTGAAAAAAGCCTACAACCGCCTGGACGATGTACTCGCTCAGGAGTGGAGCAAGCGCGCCGCCGATGCGCCATACACTGACCCTTATCAAGCGCTGATCATGGCTTCCCTGGTGGAGAAAGAGACCGGCGTACCTGAGGAGCGTGGGCAGATCGCCGGGGTATTTGTGCGTCGCTTGAAGATCGGCATGCTGTTGCAGACCGACCCGACGGTGATCTACGGCCTGGGCGAGCGCTACAACGGCAAGTTGACCCGCGCTCATCTCAAGGAAGCCAACCCTTACAACACCTACATGATTGCCGGTCTGCCGCCGACGCCTATCGCGATGGTCGGCCGCGAGGCGATCCATGCCGCGCTGAATCCGGTGCCGGGCAGCAGCCTGTATTTCGTCGCACGGGGCGATGGCAGCCATATTTTCTCCGATGACCTGGATGCGCATAATGCCGCCGTGCGCGAGTTTCAACTCAAACGCCGCGCCGATTACCGCTCCAGTCCGGCACCGGTGGTGAAGCCTGCGGAAGACGCAACGCCACCGGCGGATGTGCCAGCTGATAAACCGGCCGAGCCTGCGCCGGACACCACTGCGCCGCCAAGCCCGCAATAATTCTGACTAAGGACTGCCTGTGACTGGCTTGTTTATTACCCTGGAAGGCCCCGAGGGCGCCGGCAAAAGCACTAACCGCGATTACCTGGCCGAGTGCTTGCGCACCCAAGGCATCGAGGTGGTGTTGACCCGTGAGCCCGGCGGCACGCCGTTGGCCGAGCGCATCCGTGAGGTGCTGCTCGCTCCGGGTGAAGAGCAGATGAACCCGGACACCGAGCTGCTGCTAGTGTTCGCCGCGCGCGCCCAGCACTTGGCCGAGGTGATTCGCCCGGCTCTGGCGCGCGGTGCCGTAGTGATCTGCGACCGGTTTACCGATTCCACCTATGCCTACCAGGGTGGCGGTCGGGGTTTGTGCCTGGAGCGCATCGCCACTCTGGAAACCTTCGTCCAAGGCGACCTGCGCCCTGACCTGACCCTGGTGTTCGACCTGCCGGTGGAAGTGGGCCTGGCCCGCGCCAGTGCCCGTGGTCGCCTGGACCGTTTTGAGCTGGAAGGCCAGGCCTTCTTCGACGCGGTCCGTACCGCGTTCCTCAAACGTGCTGCGGCCGAGCCTGCGCGTTATCACCTGCTGGACGCGGCCCAACCGCTGGCCCAGGTGCAGCAAGCCATCGACGCGCTGTTGCCAACACTGCTGGAGCGCGCCCGTGCCTGAAGCCTATCCGTGGCAGGCCAGCCTGTGGCAACAATTGGCCGGCCGTGCTCACCACGCCCATGCCTACCTGTTGCATGGGCCGGTGGGTATCGGTAAGCGGGACTTGGCCGAGCGACTCATGGCCAGGCTGCTGTGCCAGCGCCCGGTCGACCTGGAAGCCTGTGGCGAGTGCAAATCCTGCCTGTTGCTCAAGGCCGGCAGCCATCCCGACAACTACGTGCTGGAGCCCGAGGAAGCCGACAAGGCGATCAAGGTCGACCAAGTCCGTGACCTCGTCAGCTTCGTAGTGCAAACCGCGCAGATGGGCGGGCGCAAGGTGGTGTTGATCGAGCCGGTGGAGGCGATGAACATCAACGCCGCCAACGCCTTGCTCAAGAGCCTGGAAGAGCCATCTGGCGATACCGTGTTGTTGCTGGTCAGCCACCAATCGAGCCGTTTGCTGCCGACCATCCGCAGCCGTTGCGTTCAGCAGGCGTGCCCGCTGCCAAGCGAGGCGCTGAGTCTTGAGTGGCTGGCGCAGGCGTTGCCGCAGTGCAGTCAGGAAGAACGGGTCGAGTTGCTGACACTGGCCGCGGGTTCGCCATTGGCCGCGGTGAAGCTGCAAGCCCAAGGTGTGCGTGAGCAACGCGCACTGGTGGTGGAGGGCGTAAAGAAACTGATCAAGCAGGAAGTGTCCGCCACCCAGTTGGCTGAAACCGCCTGGAAGGACGTTCCCCTGCTATTGCTGTTCGATTGGTTCTGCGATTGGTCGAGCCTGATCTTGCGCTACCAGCTGACCCAGGATGAAAACGGCCTGGGCCTGCCGGACATGCGCAAAGTGGTGCAGTACCTGGCGCAAAAAAGTGCTCAGGACAAAGTGCTGACGATCCAGGACTGGATCCTCGCCCAGCGTCAGAAGGTGCTCGGCAAAGCCAACCTCAACCGTGTGCTGTTGCTTGAAGCGCTGCTGGTGCAGTGGGTCGGTTTGCTTGGCCGGCGTTAATTTCCCTGGCTGACGGGTATCGTTGGTCAAACACTTTCAGTGACTTAATTCTTATGCTCGTAGATTCCCATTGCCACCTTGATCGCCTTGACCTTGCCCAGCACGGCGGCTCCCTTGACGCCGCGCTCGAAGCGGCACGCCAGCGCGGAGTAGGGCACTTCCTGTGCATCGGCGTCAGCGCTGAAAATGCTGCCGACGTCAAAGCCCTGGCTGATCGGTATGCCGATGTGGATTGTTCGGTGGGGATCCATCCGCTGGACCTCAAGCCCGGCGAAGCCCCGGCCCTCGACTGGCTGCTGGGCGAACTCAATCACCCGCGCGTTGTGGCCATCGGTGAAACCGGCCTGGATTATCACTACGAGCCCGAAGCCGCCGAGTTGCAGCAAGCCTCCTTCCGTTTGCACCTGCAGGCTGCCCAACAGACCGGTAAACCAGTGATCGTCCACACCCGTGGCGCCCGTGCCGACACCCTGGCCCTGCTGCGCGAAGCCGCGCTGCCCCAGGCTGGCGTGTTGCACTGTTTTACCGAAGACTGGGACATGGCCAAGGCGGCCCTGGACCTCGGGTTCTACATTTCCCTGTCGGGCATCGTTACCTTCCGCAATGCTGACGCCCTGCGCGACGTCGCGCGCCAAGTCCCGGCCGATCGCCTGCTGGTGGAAACCGACTCGCCTTACCTGGCGCCCATCCCACATCGCGGCAAGCCAAACCTGCCGGAGTATGTGCGCGATGTGGCGGATTACCTGGCGATGCTGCGCGGCGAATCCTACGAGCGCTTTGCCGAACAGACCACCGAGAACTTCAAGCGCCTGTTCCCGCTGGCTCACGTGGCCGGCTCACTACAGCATTGTGTAGATAACTAAATCGCAGGCAAAAAAAACCCGGGTTCTGGGGGGGTGAATCCGGGCTAAGACCATTAGGAGTAAAACAAGGGCACGCGGTCCGTTGGTACCCAGGTCGACGCGTCACTTGGGGGAGATGTCACGCCGACAGTTCAAGTATTGATCAGTATCCGATTCAGTCCAGTCGCGACTGGTCGTTTTTTAAACAGATTTGGAATACGCGCGCTTCGCTTGAGTTCTCATCAAGCAGGTGTACAGGGGCAGTTGTTGCGTATTATTTCTGACTGAAATCAATGCAAACGTTGGTGCGCTGAAAGTAAAGTGCATTACGGGTTCACATAGACATTGCCCAACGACCGTTCAGTCGGGATAATCCCTCGCACTGGGTAAATCGTATCGCCACGTATCCGTGGCCCTGCGCAACCCTCCCTATTTCGACCTCTGCAGACCTCTTTCTCATGCACAAAGAACCCCGTAAGGTCCGTGAGTTTCGCCGCCGTGAGCAGGAAATTCTCGACACCGCATTGAAGTTGTTCCTCGAACAGGGTGAAGACAGCGTCACCGTCGAGATGATTGCGGATGCCGTGGGTATCGGCAAAGGCACGATCTACAAGCACTTCAAGTCCAAGGCCGAGATTTACCTGCGCCTGATGCTCGACTACGAGCGTGATTTGAACGAGCTGTTGCACTCGGCCGATGTGGACAAGGACAAGGAAGCGCTGTCCCGCGCCTACTTCGAGTTCCGCATGCGCGATCCGCAGCGCTACCGCCTGTTCGACCGTCTGGAAGAGAAGGTGGTCAAGGGCCATCAAGTGCCGGAAATGGTCGAGGAGTTGCACAAGATCCGCGCCTCGAACTTCGAGCGCCTGACGCTGCTGATCAAGGGTCGCATCAGCGAAGGCAAGCTGGAAGACGTGCCGCCGTATTTCCACTATTGCGCCGCCTGGGCCTTGGTACACGGTGCTGTCGCGCTGTATCACTCGCCGTTCTGGAGCAATGTGCTGGAAGATCAGGAAGGTTTTTTCCAGTTCCTGATGGATATCGGCGTGCGCATGGGCAACAAGCGCAAGCACAGCGCCGAGCAGCCACCGGCTGAAACGCCCGCCACGTAATGATTTGCTGCCACGCGCAGTACCCCAGGAATATACTCAGGCATGGACTCTTGCTAAAAGCTGATTTATCAGTCAGCTTTTAGCGCGCCCGAATCATCCTCTGCCGGAGTGATCCATGATCGTTGATCGTCAAGGCAGGCGTTTTCGCAATTTGCGGATCAGCCTGACCTCAGCCTGCAATTACGCGTGTACCTACTGCGTGCCTAACGGCAAGCGGCTGGTGGCTGCCCAGGACGAACTCTCGGCCGAGGCGATGGCGCGCGGCGTGGCTTATCTTATTGAGGCGGCCGGCATCGACCGTCTGCGCATTACCGGCGGAGAGCCGCTGGTCAGCCCCAAGCTGGAAGCCTTCATGGGCGCAGTGGGGCAGATGGGCCTCAGTGACATCAGTTTGACGACCAACGGCCAACTGCTGGCGCGCAAACTGCCGTTGCTGGTGGAGGCCGGGATCAAGCGCATCAATGTCTCCCTCGACACCCTGGATGCGAACGCCTTCCGCAGCATCGCCCGTGGCGGTGACTTGGCCACCGTGCTCGATGGCATGGACCAGGCCCGCGCTGCCGGGATCAAGATCAAGGTCAACATGGTGCCGTTGCGCGGCCAGAACCTCGACCAAGTGATGCCGCTGCTCGATTACTGCCTGGAGCGCGGCTACGAGTTGCGCTTTATCGAACTGATGCGCATGGGCCACCTGGCCAAGGACTCCAACGCGTTCCTGCAGCAATTTGTCAGCTTGCAGCAACTGCTGAGCCTGATCGGCGAACGGTATGAATACCTGCAAGCCAATGCCCCCGTGGACGCCACCGCCGTACGCTACGAAGTACCGGGCAAGGGTTTCTTTGGCGTGATTGCCAACGAGAGTGTGCCGTTCTGCCGTACCTGTTCACGGCTGCGGTTGTCGTCCACCGGCTGGTTGCATGGCTGCCTGTCGTCGAGCAACCGTCACTATGTCGGCGACCTGCTGGACAAGCCGCGCCATCAAGCGCTGCCTGCGCTGCAAGGCCTGTTGATGAAGGCGTTGGGGGATAAACAGGAAGTGGCGTTCTCCGGCGGTGCCACCATCATGAAGATTATTGGCGGCTGATCAATTTCAATCCGGCATACCGCCACTGTGGGAGCTGGCTTGCCTGCGATATGGGAATGTCAGTCACCCAATCAGGCCACTGACAGACCGCCATCGCAGGCAAGCCAGCTCCCACATTTGCTATGTGTTGTCGTCAAGCTGGCGCAGAATCTGCATCTCACGCCCATTCGCCGGTTTTCCGTCACCGGCTTCTGGAGGATTAGGATGCGTAGTCTGGTTTTGTTGCTGGCGTCGTTGACGCTGAGTGGTTGCATGACCGTCAGCGATATGGCCGAAGGCACCCGCTATCAGATGAGCGATGCCGGCTTGCTCGACCACAGTGACACCCGTCGCACGGCCTCGATTCGCGTGCAGCCGGACTCCTTTATCTTTATCGCCCAGGGTGCCTTCGTGCCGCCAGGCAGTGCCTACCCGCGTCCTAACGTGGTGGCAGAGGAAGCCTTCAACGGCTTCGTCGAATACTTCCCCATGGTCCGCCGCGCCCGTCAACCGGAAGGTCTGGAGCAGGCAATGTCCGAAGCCCGTGCAGCCGGCGCTCACTACCTGTTGTACTGCCGATTTGCCGCAGCGGATGACCGTATCGGCAATGCCGACGAGTGGGCTGATCAGCAGGCCCTTGATCGTGTTGGCCTGGACAACGGTGTCATCCAGATCATGTTGATCGAGACCAGCACCCAGTATTTGATTGATACTGCGCGTATTCGCAGTCGTGGCGGTTTACTGACGTTCCACGACAATAAGCCAGAAGACTTGATTGCCCGCCCCCTGGCGCAGTACGCCCGCGGCCTGCTTGGGATGAGTGATCAATAAGCACCAGGAGAAGCCCATGACCGATTCCGCCAAGGCCAACGATCTGTTGGCCCAACTGCCCAAAGGCAAGGGACCGGCGCCGGTGCATCTGTGGAACCCGGATTTCTGCGGCAACATCGACATGCGCATCGCCCGCGACGGCACCTGGTTCTATCAGGGTACGCCGATCGGGCGTAAGCCGATGGTCAAGCTGTTCTCCAACATCATCCGCCGCGATGGCGATGATTACTTCCTGATCACTCCCGTGGAAAAAGTCGGCATCACCGTCGACGATGCGCCGTTTGTCGCCGTGACCCTGGAAGTCGAAGGGCAGGGCGAAAGCCAGGTATTGCGTTTTACCACCAACGTGGATGAGCAGGTCGAAGCCGGTCTTGAACATCCGTTGCGCGTGGTGATCGATCCGCTCACCCAGGAGCCCGCGCCCTACATTCGGGTGCGCACCAACCTTGAAGCCTTGGTGCATCGAAACGCGTTCTACCAATTGGTGGAGCTGGCGGTGAGCCGTCCGATCAACGGTCAGAACTGGCTTGGTGTCTGGAGCGCTGGGGAGTTTTTCCGTATTGGGCTGGAACCTTAGGGCCCGTTTTTTCACGTTCCTGAAATAATTCGCTTGCTGTAAATAACCGGTTTCGGTTATCAATTTGTACATGATTAGACATGTTCGATTTGATAAGAAAAAACGCGTCGTCGACGAGCTTATTCGCCGTATCGAGGGCGGAGTGATGGTCGACGGTTTTCTGTTGCCGGGTGAGCACCAATTGGCCGAGGAGTTTGCGGTCAGTCGCGGCACCCTGCGCGAAGCCCTGGCTGAACTCAAACGGCGCAATTACATCGCGACCCAGAGCGGCGTCGGTTCCATCGTCACCTTTGACGGCATGGTGCTCGACCAACATAGCGGTTGGGCCCAAGCCCTGGCCGACACCGGCGCGCGGGTGAGCACCGATATCCTGCGCCTGGAAGCGGTGACTCGCCCGGACCTGTTCAACCGTTTCGGCAGTGACCAATTCATCGCCCTCGACCGGCGCCGCCGCACTACCGACGGCACCGCCGTGTCCCTGGAGCGCTCGCTGATGCCAGCCTCCGGAGGCCTGGAGAGCCTGCCTGACGTGGGCCTGATCGATGATTCCCTGACCATCACCCTGGCAGCCTACGGGTATGTCGGGGCCGAAGGTGACCAGTGGATCGGTGCCGAGCCCCTCAGCGATGCAGACGCCGAGTTGCTTGGTCGCCCTGCAGGCACGGTGTTTCTCAAGGCGTCGCGCACGACCTACGATCGTCGCGAGCGCTTCATGGAGTACGTCGAAAGCTGGCTCGATCCTCTGCACTTTCGTCTGCACCTGCAGTTTGGACATTCGAAATGACCCCGCACACTCGCGCCCTCGGCGCCTTCTACGGCCTGGCCTTGGGCGATGCCCTGGGTATGCCCACCCAATCCTTGAGCCGCGAGCAAGTCCGGGCGCGCTTCGGTGCTATCACCGGCCTGGAAGATGCCGATGCCGACCAGCCCATCGCGCCAAACATGCCCGCCGGCTCCATCACCGATGACACCGAGCAGGCGATCCTGGTGGGCGAATTGCTGGTGGAAGGCCAGGGCACGATTGAACCCACCGTGCTCGCCCAGCGCCTGATCGACTGGGAGGCAGTCATGCGTGCCAAGGGCTCGCAGGATTTACTCGGCCCATCGACCAAGCGCGCGATCGACATGATCCTCGCCGGCCACACGCCGGAAGAATCCGGGCGCTATGGCACCACCAACGGCGCCGCGATGCGCATCACGCCGGTGGGGATCGCCGCGGATGTCAGCGACCCGGCGCACTTCATCCAGGCGGTGATCCAGGCCTGCCAGGTCACCCATAACACCACCCTGGGTATCTCCAGTGCAGCGGCGGTAGCGGCGGTGGTGTCGGCTGGCATTAACGGCGTGGATTTGGGTGAGGCACTCAATATCGGTATGCAAATCGCCCAACAAGCCGAAAACCATGGCCACTGGATTGCCGGCGGACGTATTTCCACGCGCATCAGTTGGGCGCGGACGTTGAGCGTCGACAGCGGTGACAAGGTCCTGTTCGCCGACCTGCTGTATGAGTTGATTGGCACCTCCGTGGCCTCACAGGAGTCGGTGGTGGTGTCCTTTGCTTTGGCCCAGCAAGTGGCGGTGGGCGAGATGAATGCCTTCGAGGCCCTGTGCCTGGCCGCCAGCCTTGGCGGCGACACCGACACCATCGCCGCGATTCTGGGTGCCATGTTGGGCGCATGCCTGGGCATGCAGTGCTGGCCTGAGGCAATGATCGATCAGGTCAAGCAGGTCAACGGCCTGGATTTGCAGCCGTTGGTTCAAGGGCTGCTCACATTGCGCTGAACACCGCAGAGCAAAAAATGTGGGCGCTGGCTTGCCTGCGATGACGGTGTGCCAGCCATTGATGCACTAACGGGTTGACCGCTATCGCAGGCAAGCCAGCTCCCACACTGATTGCGTTGAGTCAGGATGACCGGCTTAGAGATTGGATTCTTTGCCACAATTACAACAATACAGGCACCAGGAGCGTCCCTCATGAGCAGCACCTCTTCCGGCCAGAGCGCTGGGCAATTGGAAACACGTGGTATCGAACCGGTCCCGGAAAGCGAGTGTAACGGGCACCCGCTGCAACTGTTCTGGGTGTGGTTTGCGGCCAACATCAGCATTCTTGGCTTACCGCTTGGCGCGACGCTGGTGGCGTTTCGCGGCCTGGCGATCTGGCAGGCAATCATCGTGGCGATCCTCGGCGCTGCCGGTTCCTTTGCCGTGGTAGGCATCATCTCCATCGCCGGTCGGCGTGGCCGCGCGCCCAGCTTGACGCTGTCCCGCGCCATCTTTGGCGTGCGCGGCAATATCGGCCCAACGCTGGTGTCGCTGATGTCACGCCTGGGCTGGGAAACCGTCAACACCACCACAGCGGCCTTTGTGCTGCTGTCGTTGAGTTCGATCCTGTTCGGTTCTGCGGTGGAAGCGAAAAGCGCACCGGTACTCACCCTGATATTCATCGCGATCTTCGTGCTGCTGACCCTGGCCGTATCCGGCCTCGGACACGCCACCCTGCTGGTGATCCAGAAGTGGGCCACCTACGTGTTCGGCGCCTTGAACATTCTGGTCGGCGGCTTCCTTTGCGCCACTATCGATTGGAGCGCAGTGTTCAATGCCACGCCGGCACCGCTCAGCGCGATGATCATTGGCGTCGGCACCATGGCCGCGGGCACCGGTATCGGCTGGGCCAATGCCGGCGCCGACATGTCGCGCTACCAGCACCGCAGTGTAAAAGCTGCGCGCCTGGTGGCATCTGCCGCGTTTGGTGCGGGCATCCCGCTGGTGTTGCTGATCACCCTCGGCGGCCTGCTGTCGGTGGGCAATAACGACTTGGCGTCGGCCACTGACCCGATCATCGCGATCCGCGACATGCTGCCGACCTGGATGGCGGTCCCGTACCTGATCACGGCGTTCGGCGGGCTGCTGCTCTCCAACAACCTGTCGGTGTATTCGGCAGGCCTCACCACCTTGACCCTCGGTTTGAAGGTCAAGCGTGTGCACGCGGTGATCGTCGACATCGTGGCAATCTTCGCCGGTTCGATTTACTTCATGCTGATCGCCGACAGTTTCTATGGCCCATTTATCACGTTCATCTCGTTGCTGGCGGTGCCGATTACGGCCTGGGTCGGTATTTTCGTGGTCGACCTGATCCACCGTCACTACTACAGCCCCACGGACTTGCTGGACGTGAGCCCAAGCAGCGCCTATTGGTATCGCGGCGGTGTGGAGTGGCGCGCATTCGGCGCCTGGGCCCTCGCGATTGTGTTGGGCTTCAGCTTCACCACCATTGGCACCACCGCCGAAAACATCTGGTTCGCCGGGCCGTTGTCCGACTCGTGGCTGGGCCATAACGGCTTGGGCTGGATCGTCACCTTCCTGGTGGCCGGCGGGATTTATGCGCTACTGGGCGGCGCGGCTGACCGTCGCCCGGCTTTGGTAGAGAGCCCCAATGTCTAGATTGCTGCACACCGGCCAAGTCATCGTCGACCTGGTCATGGCCCTCGATACCTTGCCCGCATCCGGCGGCGACGTGCTGGCAAAATCGGCCAGCTTCGAAACCGGCGGGGGCTTCAATGTAATGGCCGCGGCCAAGCGCAATGGGCTGTCGGTGATCTATCTGGGGCGCCACGGCAACGGGCGCTTTGGCGACCTGGCCCGCGCAGCGATGCTGGCCGAAGGTGTGGAAATCGCCCAGGCGCCCAGCACGGATAAAGACACGGGGCTATGCGTTTCGCTGACCGAGGCCAGCACCGAGCGCACGTTCATTTCCCATATCGGCGCGGAAGGTGATTTGAGCGCCGAGGATCTGGCGGGCGTGGTGCCCCAATCGGACGATTACGTTTATGTCAGCGGTTACAGCCTGTTGCTGGAAGGCAAGGCTCAGGTGTTGGTCGACTGGCTGCTGGCGCTGCCCCGTCACATCACCGTCGTGTTCGACCCGGGCCCGCTGGTCAAGGCACCCGATTCTGCTCTGATGGTGGCCCTGCTGCCGCGTATCGATATCTGGACCAGCAATGGCCCGGAGGCGCTGGCGTTTACGGGGACGGGTACGTTGGCGGATGCACTGGGCGACTTGAGGCACCATCTGCCCGAGACCGCATTGTTGGTGGTGCGTGATGGACCGAATGGTTGCTGGGTCAGCCGACAAGGCCAGGCCGACCATGTGCCGGGCTTCAAGGTGAAGGCGCTGGACAGCAATGGCGCGGGGGATGCCCATGCGGGGGTGTTTATCGCGGGGTTGGCGAATGGTCTTACACCCGCTGAAGCGGCGCAGCGGGCGAATGCGGCAGCGGCGCTGGCGGTGACACGCTGGGGACCAGCAACCTCACCTGGCACCGCTGAGGTCAATGCCCTGCTCACTGAATAAACCCAATCAAAATTGTGGGAGTCGGGCAAGCCCGGCTCCCACAGTGTTTTGCGGTGTGCCCTACATTACTGGGCGGTCTGACTTTCCAGCTTCCGCGCCTCATCCACCCCTGACGCCGTCAGCTTGATCGGCAGATTCAACGAATACTCCCCGGCATCATCGGTGGTCACATGCCCATCCTTGATAAGCCCGCGATCCTGCAGAAATGCCAAGGCACTGGCGACCACTTTTTCTCCGCGGTAGTTATCCAGCACTTCCTTGCCCAACCCTTGAGGGTGAGCGTGCAGCAGGCGGGTGAGGACTTCTTTTTCAAGGTCTTTATCGACGTTCATGCATACCTCTTCACTGGGAAATGATCGGGTGTCTGTAGAGCGATTCGCTGTTTATGGCGCAGGTTGTTTCGGCGCGCCTGGCAGGTTCGAATCATCACCTTTATTGATCTTCGGCTCATTCACGGATGGGCCCATTTTGCCGTTGCCGACGGCGGCAGGCGCCTGGCGTTCGGCGTCGTGGCCTTTGGTGTGCGGGTCAGCGCCATTGGTATTGTCGATGACCGCGCCGCCATTGGTATCCAGGCCAGTGCCCATGGATTTCTGCGACTCGCTGGTCGCGTCAGGCGTGGTGGTGCCGGTCGACGATGTGGCGGCAAAACTGCTCAGGGACACTGCCGACAGCAGGCCGGTGAGCGCGAGGGCAGCAAACGTGGAATTCTTCATGAGGGTGTCTCCATATGATTAATGTCCTTACCCTCTATTGGTCAGTGGACGTTTCCTGATCGTGCCTTGATGGCGACGAACGGTATCAAGTGACCTGTAAGATTTTGTGTGACGAGACTCGACGCCAGGCCAATCGCGCGACGCTGATTAACCAATTGCAGGTGGCCACCCCCAGCACGCTCATCATCAGCGCCGACAAGCCGTAGTCGACGATGAGCTTGCCCGCCAACCACGGAAACCCGAAGACTCCGACAAAATATGCCAGGCTGAACAGCAGCAACGCCTGGGACGTCATGCCGGATGGCGCCTCATGGGCCACCAGCCCGTTGATCACGGAATATGTCAGTCCGTACCCGACCCCCAACAGCGCCGCTGCCAGCAAATAGCTGAGGTTTCCGCTCACGCCAAAGGCAAACAGCGCGATCGACCCGAGCATGATCCCGGATAACACGCAGGCCGCCCGGTAGGCATCACGCTTGACCACAAAGCCGGCGATCAACAGGCGACTGGTGATTGCCGCACTCAGGAAACCCGCGAAGAACAGCGAATAATCCAGCCCATGGGCGGCGGCGTAGCTGGTCTGGAACGATGAAAGCCCGCCAAATACGCAACCCCCCAGGCCGACCATCAGGATGGCGAACACCGCTTTGGAAGACAGCACTCGACGGCTGGCAGCCCAGGAGATCTTTGCCGTGGGGACGTGGGTGTGATGCTTGAGCTGTGCGCCCATGCGCCAGAACATCACGGCACCTGCCAGGCTGGCCAATCCGGCGATATAAAATGCGGTTGTCAGTGGCAGCTCCAGCGCGCTGGCGGCTCGCCCGAGCAAAGGGCCTGCGCCGATGCCGCTCAACATGCTGCCCGACAGCAGCGCAAAATACTTGGCCCGATGGTGAGGCTCTACCAGCAACGTCACGATGATCGGTCCCAGCGTGTAGAACACGCCCCAGCCCAGCCCCAGCGACAGCCCGAAGAGCATCAAGCCTTGACCAAACCCTGGCACCAGCGCAAAACCCAGGCAGGCCACCACCAGCAATACGCCCATCCCCGCAATCGCACGCGCCGCACCCAACGCATCCGCCAAATGCCCGGAAAGCACCACCGCGACGAAGGTACTGAGCATCGCCGTGGAGATCACGCTACCGGCATCGTGCTCATTGCCGCCGCGTGAATGAATCAACAGCGACAGCAAAAAGGTCGAGCCGTAGGACAGCGACAGCAGGAAACTGGCAAGGCAGAACAGCGCGAAGGTTTTCGCGCTCACCGAGGGCATCGCAGGCATGGGCACGTCTCGAATTGTTGGAGGTGTGCCGTCTGTTTACCATGCCTGCCTGCGCGGATTGTTCTGTGGTTGATGGTGCTCGCATTGCTCCACAGCGGAGTAAAGCGCCCCGGCCCCAGTGAAAATGCACTGCAATCAGTCATGAAAGCGCCTTAGTATGTGTGCTTTGAAATTGCCAAGGCTCACCCATGACCATCGAGATTCGCCCCGCTGTGCCCAGCGATGCTGCGCAGATCCTGACGTTCATCACTGAATTGGCTGAGTACGAAAAAGCCCGGCATGAAGTGATCGCCAGCGTGGTGGACATTGAGCGCAGCCTGTTCAGCGAGGGCGCCACCGCCCACGGCCTGATCTGTTCACGCGATGGCGTGCCGATTGGGTTCGCGGTGTTTTTCTTCAGCTATTCCACGTGGTTGGGCAGCAACTGCCTGTACCTGGAAGACCTCTACATCAACCCGGAGCAACGCGGCGGCGGGGCGGGCAAGAAGCTGCTGCGCCATTTGGCGAAGATTGCTTTTGATAACGGTTGCGGGCGCTTTGAGTGGAGCGTGCTGGACTGGAACGAGCCGGCGATTGCCTTCTACAAATCCATCGGCGCGCAGCCGCAGGAAGAGTGGGTGCGCTATCGCATGGAAGGCGATGCACTACGCGACTTCGCCCTCGGCTAGCACCCTTCTGTAAACACTGAAGATCAAAATGTGGGAGCGGGCTTGCTCGCGAATGCAGTGGATCAGTCGACATTTTTGGTGACTGACACATCGCATTCGCGAGCAAGCCCGCTCCCACATTATTTTTGTGTCGCTCTCACTATATGGGATGCAAATTTATATATTGAGATATTTCAAATGATAGGTTTATAGTCGGCTGCATCAGCACTCACTACCAAAAATAAAACAGGTGAAGCGATGCAGGCACAACCGTTGTCACTCCCCGCCGTGCCCGAGCCCACCTATGGCGAGCGGCTCAAAGGCAAAGTGGTGATCATCACTGGCGCCGCCCAAGGTATTGGCGAGGCCATCGTCGCGTGTTTCCAGGCTCAGCAGGCGCGCCTGGTCATCGCCGATATCCAGGGTGAGAAAGTCGAGCAAGTCGCCGCCCACTGGCGCGAACGCGGGGCTGACATCTATGCGCAAGCCGTCGACATTACGTCTAAAGATCAATGGCAGGCGCTGGTCAATCTGACCCTTGAGCGCTTCGGCCGCGTGGATGTGCTGGTCAACTGCGCCGGGGTCAATGTGTTCCGCGACCCGCTGGAAATGACCGACGAAGACTGGCGCCGCTGCTTCGCCATCGACCTCGACGGCGCCTGGTACGGCTGCCGCTCGGTGTTGCCGCACATGATCGAGCAGGGCATCGGCAACATCATCAACATTGCCTCCACCCATTCCAGCCACATCATTCCCGGCTGTTTTCCCTACCCCGTGGCCAAACACGGCCTGCTCGGCCTTACGCGGGCCCTCGGCATCGAGTACGCGCCCAAGGGCATTCGTGTGAATGCCATCGCGCCGGGCTATATCGAAACCCAGCTCAACGTCGACTACTGGAACGGCTTCGTCGACCCCCACGCCGAGCGCCAGCGCGCCTTCGACCTGCACCCGCCCAAGCGCATCGGCCAGCCGATCGAGGTGGCGATGACTGCATTGTTCCTGGCGACCGACGAGGCGCCCTTTATCAATGCCACCTGCCTGATGATCGATGGCGGGCGGTCTGTGATGTACCACGACTAAAACCTGCAGCGCTCAATAACAACAAGAGGTAGCTCATGTTCAAGAAGACTCTAGGCGCAGTAGCGCTTGCGATGGCGTTCAGCGGCGTGGCACTTGCCGAGGAAGTGAAGATCGGCTTTCTGGTCAAGCAGGCTGAAGAACCCTGGTTCCAGACCGAATGGGCCTTCGCCGAAAAAGCCGGTAAGGAACACGGTTTTACCGTGATCAAGATCGCCGTACCGGATGGCGAGAAAACCCTCTCGGCCATCGACAGCCTGGCCGCCAATGGCGCCAAGGGCTTTGTGATCTGCCCGCCGGACGTCTCCCTGGGCCCGGCCATCGTCGCCAAGGCCAAGGTCAACGGCTTGAAGGTGATGGCGGTGGATGATCGCTTTGTCGACGCCAAGGGCAACTTCATGGAAGACGTGCCGTACCTGGGCATGGCCGCCTTTGAAGTCGGCCAGAAGCAGGGCGCCGCCATGGCCGCCGAAGCGAAGAAACGCGGCTGGGACTGGAAAGAAACCTACGCTGTGATCAACACCTATAACGAACTCGACACCGGCAAAAAACGCACCGACGGTTCGATCAAATCCCTTGAAGAGGCGGGTATTCCCAAAGACCACATCCTGACCGCTGCTCTCAAGACCCTTGATGTTCCCGGCAGCATGGACGCCACCAACTCAGCCCTGGTCAAGCTGCCCAGCGGCGCGAAAAACCTGATCATCGGCGGCATGAACGACAACACCGTACTGGGCGGCGTGCGCGCCACCGAAAGCGCTGGCTTCAAGGCGGCCAACGTGATCGGCATCGGCATCAATGGCACTGACGCCATCGGCGAATTGAAGAAAGCCGACAGCGGCTTCTTTGGCTCGATGCTGCCCAGCCCGCACATTGAGGGCTACAACACCGCGCTGGCGATGTACGAGTGGGTCACCACCGGCAAGGAACCGGCGAAATACACCGCCATGGACGAAGTAACCTTGATCACCCGCGCCAACTTCCAGGAAGAACTGACCAAAATCGGGCTGTGGAAATGACCGGCGCGGCCTTGCGCTTCAACGGCATCGGCAAGGAGTTTCCTGGGGTCAAGGCCCTGGCGCAGATCAGCTTTGAAGCGCGGCCGCGCGAGGTGCACGCGCTGATGGGCGAGAACGGCGCGGGCAAGTCGACGCTGCTGAAAATTCTCGGTGGTGCCTACATCCCCAACAGCGGCACGCTGCAAATCGGCGAGCAGACCATGGCCTTCAAGTGCGCGGCCGACAGCATCGCCAGCGGCGTGGCGGTGATCCACCAGGAGCTGCATCTGGTGCCGGAAATGACCGTGGCCGAGAACCTGTTCCTTGGGCATTTGCCGACGCGCTTTGGTGTGGTCAACCGCCGCCAGTTGCGCCAGCAGGCGTTGGCTTGCCTCAAGGGGCTGGCGGATGAAATCGACCCGGATGAAAAGCTCGGCCGCCTGTCCCTGGGGCAGCGCCAACTGGTAGAAATCGCCAAGGCGTTGTCCCGTGGTGCGCATGTGATCGCGTTTGATGAACCCACCAGCAGCCTGTCGGCGCGGGAGATCGACCGCTTGATGGCGATCATCACGCGGCTGCGCGATGAGGGCAAAGTGGTGCTCTACGTGTCGCACCGCATGGAAGAAGTATTCCGCATCTGCAACGCGGTCACGGTGTTCAAGGACGGCCGCTACGTGCGCACCTTTGATGACATGAGCGCGCTGACCCACGACCAGTTGGTGACCTGCATGGTCGGTCGCGATATCCAGGATATCTACGACTACCGTGCGCGTGAACGCGGCGAAGTGGCACTCAAGGTTCAGGGGCTGCTCGGTCCAGGGCTGCGTGAGCCGGTCAGTTTCCAAGTCCACAAGGGCGAGATTCTCGGCCTGTTCGGGCTGGTGGGGGCAGGGCGTACCGAGCTGTTTCGGCTTTTAAGCGGATTAACGCGTACGACCGCAGGGCACCTGGAATTGTGCGGCGAAAAACTGCAACTGCGCTCACCGCGCGATGCCATCGCCGCCGGCGTGCTGCTGTGCCCGGAAGACCGCAAGAAGGAAGGCATCATTCCGCTGTCCAGCGTCGCCGAGAACATCAATATCAGCGCACGCGGTGCCCATTCCGCCTTTGGCTGGCTGCTGCGCGACGGCTGGGAAACGCGCAACGCCGACCAGCAAATCAAGGCCATGAAGGTCAAAACGCCTAACGCCGAACAGAAAATCATGTACCTGTCCGGTGGCAATCAGCAGAAGGCCATTCTCGGCCGCTGGCTGTCGATGCCGATGAAAGTGCTGCTGCTGGATGAGCCGACCCGGGGCATCGATATCGGCGCCAAATCGGAGATCTACCAGATCATCCATAACTTGGCAGCCAGTGGCATCGCGGTGATTGTGGTGTCCAGCGACCTGATGGAAGTCATGGGGATTTCCGACCGCATTCTGGTGATGAGTGAAGGCGCCCTGACCGGCGAAGTGGCCCGCGATCAGGCGGATGAAGCACGGCTGTTGCAACTGGCTCTCCCGCGTTCGCGGGCTTGAAGATTTCGAGGTGAATGATGTCTGAGATAAAAACTGCAAAGGGCTTCTGGCCGGGTTTCAACCAGCGTAAGTTCCTGGACGATTGGGTGATGCTGTTGGCAGCACTCGGCATCTTTGTGCTCAGCGCGCTGTTTATCGACAACTTCCTTTCTCCGCTGAACATGCGCGGGCTGGGCCTGGCGATTTCTACGGTGGGCATTGCGGCGTGCACCATGCTGTTCTGCCTGGCGTCGGGCCACTTCGACTTGTCGGTGGGCTCGGTGATCGCCTGTGCCGGCGTGGTCGCGGGCATTGTGATTCGTGACACCGACAGCGTGGTCCTTGGCGTATCGGCGGCCTTGGCCATGGGCCTGGTGGTAGGGCTGATCAACGGCATCGTCATCGCCAAGCTGCGCATCAACGCGTTGATCGCGACGTTGGCGACCATGCAGATCGTGCGCGGCCTGGCGTACATCTTCTCCAACGGCAAGGCGGTCGGCGTGATGAACGAAGACTTCTTCGTCTTCGGCAACGGCCAACTGCTGGGTGTGCCAGTGC
Source organism: Pseudomonas tritici (assembly GCF_014268275.3). Lineage (NCBI taxonomy): Bacteria > Pseudomonadati > Pseudomonadota > Gammaproteobacteria > Pseudomonadales > Pseudomonadaceae > Pseudomonas > Pseudomonas tritici. Next base: position 4,916,739 of record NZ_CP077084.1, on the reverse strand, counting down.
CGATCATCATCACCGTGCTGTGCTTTATGTTCTTCGGCTGGCTGCTCAACTACACCACCTACGGGCGCAACACCATGGCTATCGGCGGTAACCAGGAAGCCGCGTTGCTGGCGGGGGTAAACGTTGACCGGACCAAGATCATCATCTTTGCCGTGCATGGTTTGATTGGCGCCTTGGCCGGGGTGATTCTCGCGTCGCGCATGACCTCGGGTCAGCCGATGATTGGCCAGGGTTTTGAGCTGACAGTGATTTCTGCCTGTGTGCTGGGCGGGGTGTCGTTGAGCGGCGGCATCGGCATGATCCGCCATGTGATTGCCGGGGTGTTGATTCTGGCGATCATTGAGAATGCGATGAACCTGAAGAACATCGACACGTTTTACCAGTATGTGATCCGGGGCTCGATCCTGTTGCTGGCCGTCATCATCGACCGCATGAAGCAACGCTGACGTCCTGCCATGTGAAGATCAAAATGTGGGATCTCCTCTGCTCTGGAGGATGGTATTTGCCATAATGGCGCCGTTTTCGTACTTCCCAATAGGCCCGATATGCAGGAAAACGCCCACACCCCCACCAAAGATACCGCCCCCACCGGCACCCAGACCCTGCTGCGTGGCCTGGGCGTGGTACAGGCAGTGGCGGCCGGTGCGCGGGATCTGAAAGAGATCGCCCGGCGCATCGGCACCACCCGCAGCACCACCCACCGCCTGGCCAGTTGCCTGGTGGACGAGCGTTACCTGCGCGTGGTGCCCCAGGTCGGTTACCTGCTGGGGCCGAAGTTGATCGAATTGGGTTTTCAGGCGCGGGAAGAGTTGCCATTGGTGACCCTGGCCATCCCGTATCTGGACGAGCTGTCGGCCCTGACCGGTGACACCATTCACCTGGCTATTCGCGAATACGACGACGTGCTTTACCTGCACAAGAACCCTGGCCGCTACGGCCCGGAAATGCGTTCGCGGGTCGGTCATCGCATGCCGCTGGCACGGACCGGGGTTGGCAAGGCGATGTTGCTGGATGACTCGGCTGAGGAATGGCGGCGTCTCTACGAAGCCAGCTTGCCGGAGGGCGGCAAGAACCTGCAATGGCCGCAGCACCCGGAGCAATCCTGGGCGCAGTTCGAGCAGCGCATGCGTGAATACGTGGTGGGCGGTTATGCGTTCGACCTGGAAGACAACGAACCGTCGATCCGTTGCGTGGCCGCACCGGTGCGCGATGCCAGCCGGCGAATCGTCGCCGGCATCAGCATCGCCAGTACCGTGCCCTACATGCCGCTGGAAAAAATGGCCGAGCTGATTCCTGTGATCAAACAAGTTGCAGCGCGCCTCTCCGCAGAACTGGGCGCAAAAACCTGACCCGCCCGTAGCAGCTGTCGAGCCTTGGCGAGGCTGCGTCAGCGGTGTACCTGACACACCTCAGACGCAGCCTCGCCAAGGCTCGACAGCGGCTACGGGCGAGCGTCGCTTGGTTAGACCTTCAGGGTCGCCATGTCGATGACAAAGCGGTACTTCACATCGCCGGCGATCATGCGGCTGTAGGCTTCGTTGATATGGCGGATATCGAGCATCTCGATGTCACAGCTGATGCCGTGCTCGGCGCAGAAATCCAGGACCTCCTGGGTTTCGGCAATGCCACCGATCAACGAACCAGCCAGCACTTTACGGCCCATGATCAGCTTGGCGGCGTTGACCGGCGGGTCGACCGGTTCGATCAGGCCGACCAGGATGTGCACGCCGTCAAAGCGCAATACGTCGAGGTAGGGGTTGAGGTCGTGCTGCACCGGGATGGTGTCCAGCAGGAAGTCGAAGTGCCCGGCGGCGGCTTTCATCTGCTCGGCGTCGGTGGACACGATCACGTGATCGGCACCCTGGCGACGGCCTTCTTCGGCCTTGCTCGCGGAGCGGGTGAACAAGGTCACTTCCGCGCCAATCGCCTTGGCCAGCTTGATGCCCATATGGCCCAGGCCGCCCATGCCCAGTACACCCACTTTGTCGCCGGCCTTGATGCCGTAGTGCTTGATCGGCGAATACATGGTGACGCCGGCGCACAGGATCGGCGCGGCGCTGGCCAGGTCGAGCTTGGCCGGGATCTTCACAACGAAGTGCTCGCTGACCACAATGCTGTCCGAGTAGCCGCCCATGGTGTTGCTGCCGTCGACGCGGTCCGGGGTGGCGTAGGTCATGGTTGGACCTTCGAGGCAATATTGCTCCAGGTCGGCTTTGCACGCATCGCAATGACGGCACGAATCGACCATGCAGCCCACGCCGACCAGGTCGCCGACTTTGTGTGCGGTGACGTTGGCGCCAACAGCGGTGACCTTGCCGACAATCTCGTGGCCCGGCATCAGCGGGTACACGGCGATGCCCCATTCGTTGCGCGCCTGGTGGATATCGGAGTGGCACACGCCGCAGTACAGGATCTCGATAGCCACGTCATCCACGCGTGGGCTGCGGCGCTGAAAGGACATGGGGGCGAGGGGAGTGGTGGCCGACTGGGCGGCGTAACCGATGGCGGTGTACATGGGGAAACCTCGCAAAAGCAATGACAGGAGAGGCCGCGCATTTTCCGCACCGGGCCTTGATGCGGCCATGGTGATTGCTCCGAGTCTCATGCCTATTCGTCCGGGAGTGCCCCCTGATTGGATTTTTGTGCCGCCAGACCTGCGATGATGTTCTCATCCCTTTTTCGCGAAGTTTTTTGCCATGTTGTTGACTCGCCATCTCGACGCCAACGCCACGCTGGTTTCCTTGATTGAAGGCCTCACGCCGCGTGACGGTTTTTCTCCCACCCACCTGCCCGGCGTGCAGGTGCTGCGCGCCAGTTGCGACGTGGCGCGCGGCCCGCAGATCTATGAGCCGAGCCTGATGTTTGTGGCCCAGGGCAGCAAGGTCGCCTACCTGGGCCCGCGTACGCTGGAGTATGGCGCCGGGCATTACCTGATCCAGGCGATGCCGGTGCCGTTCGAGTGCGAGACGTTTGCCATGGCGCCGGATGCACCGCTTTTGGGGGTGACGGTGGGGATTGATCGCGTGGTGCTGGGCGAACTGGTGATGGCCATGGGCATTCAGGCCGGGCCGCCGCCGACGGCGCAGACGCTGGAGTCGATGAGTTCGGTGGTGCTCGATGATGCCATGCGCGGGTGTGTCGAACGGCTGTTGCAGTGCCTGCACGATCCGCTGGAAAGCCGGATCATGGGCCCGGCGCGGGTGCGCGAGTTATTGTTCACCGCGTTGCGCGGGCCGCAGGCCGATGTGCTGCGCGCGCTGGTCGAACAGCAAGGGCAGTTCTCGCGAATTGCCACGTCACTGAATCACCTGCATGCGCATTACGCCGAGCCGCTGAATATCGAGACGCTGGCGGGCTATGCGCACATGAGCGCGTCGACGTTTCATGAGCACTTCAAGCGCTGCACGCTGTTGTCGCCGGTGCAGTACCTGAAGCGTTTACGCTTGCTCAAGGCCCAGCAGTTGCTGCTGGTGGAAGGGATGGGGGTGGCGCAGGCGGCGCATAGCGTGGGGTATCAGAGTACGTCGCAGTTCAGCCGGGAATATAAGCGCTACTTCGAGCGCAACCCTGGTGAAGAGCGGGCTGCATAAATCTTAGTGATTCAACCCGGTCAATGTGGGAGCAGGCAAGCCAGCGCCCACATTTTGACCGAGTCGAGCACAAAAAAAGGCCCTCGCAATGAGGGCCTCGTTTTTCAAGCCGCTGACTTACATATTCGGATAAGTCGGCCCACCCGCGCCTTCCGGCGTCACCCAGGTAATGTTCTGCGAAGGGTCCTTGATGTCACAGGTCTTGCAGTGCACACAGTTCTGGGCGTTGATCTGGAAGCGCTTCTCGCCGTCTTCCTGGGTGATCACCTCATACACACCCGCCGGGCAATAGCGCTGCGCCGGTTCATCGTAGAGCGGCAGGTTGGTGCCGATCGGGATGCTCGGGTCTTTCAACTTCAAGTGGCACGGCTGCTCTTCTTCATGGTTGGTGCCAGAGATGAACACCGAGCTCAGCTTGTCGAAGCTCAGCTTGCCGTCGGGTTTCGGGTAGTCGATCTTCTTGCTGTCCTTGGCCAGCTTGAGGCAGGCGTAGTCCGGCTTGGTGTCGTGCAGGGTGAACGGCATTTTGCCGCCGAGGATGTTCTGGTCGAACCAGTTGAAGCCCGCGCCGATGATCGGGCCGAACTTGTGCATCGCCGGGCCGAAGTTACGGCTGGCGAACAGTTCTTCGTAAAGCCAGCTGGCTTTGAAGCTGTCGACGTACCCGGTCAGTTCATCACCGCCCTCGGAGTCGGCAAACAGGCGATCGGCCACGGCGTCGGCGGCGAGCATGCCGGACTTCATCGCGGTGTGGCTGCCTTTGATCTTGGCCACGTTCATGGTGCCCAGGTCGCAACCGATCAGTGCGCCGCCCTTGAAGATCATCTTCGGCAGCGAATTGATACCGCCTTTGGCCAAGGCACGGGCGCCGTAGCTGATGCGCTTGCCACCTTCCAGGTACTGGGCAAGCACCGGGTGATGCTTGAGGCGCTGGAACTCATCGAACGGCGACAGAAAGGTATTGCTGTAAGACAGGTCGACAATCAGGCCGACAACCACCTGGTTGTTTTCCAGGTGATAAAGGAACGAGCCACCGGTGTTCTCGTTGCCCATGATGTCCAGCGGCCAGCCGGCGGTGTGCACCACCAGGCCTGGCTGATGCTTGGCCGGGTCGATCTCCCAGATTTCCTTCAGGCCGATGCCGTAGTGCTGGGCGTCGGCATCGCTGGCCAGGTTGAAACGTTCGATCAGTTGCTTGCCGATGTGGCCACGGCAGCCTTCGGCGAACAGCGTGTATTTGCCACGCAGCTCCATACCCGGGGTGTATACGCCTTCTTTTGGATTGCCTTCGCGGTCGACGCCGAGGTCACCGGTGATAATCCCGCGCACCACGCCGTTCTCGTCGAACAGCGCTTCCTGGGCGGCGAAGCCTGGGTAGACTTCCACGCCCAGGTTCTCGGCCTGCTGGGCGAGCCAGCGGCACAGGTTGCCCAGGGAGATGATGTAGTTGCCTTCGTTGTGCATGGTCTTGGGCACAAAGAAGTCAGGCACCTTGGTGGAAGCGTCCGGGCTGCGCAGTACATAAATGTCATCGCGCACCACGGGGGTGTTGAGCGGGGCACCGAGTGCTTTCCAGTCCGGGAACAGTTCGTTCAGGGCGCGTGGTTCGAACACGGCACCGGAGAGGATGTGTGCGCCGACTTCGGAGCCTTTTTCGACCACGCAGACGCTGATTTCCTTACCGGCTTCGGCGGCCTTCTGCTTCAGTCGGCAGGCGGCAGACAGGCCCGCCGGGCCAGCGCCGACGATGACCACGTCGAATTCCATGTATTCGCGTTCCACAGGCTATCTCCTACTCAAGGCTCAACAGGCTTTTTTTTCTAATGGGTGGAGGTTCGGTGTCGTCTGGCGCGAGGGCCGGACCCACCTTTCTCTCTAGGTGGCGCATTATATATAGACCACTGCTAGCGTCCAATACAAACGTTTGTTTGAATTGCCCGCAGGCTAGGAAAATCAAAGAGGCGCGGCTTATGACTGGCTATTTTGCCGTATTGACCAGAATAGGTGTTCCGGTCAATATACGGTCGGTTTCGCGCTTACCGTAGGCAGACTGCAGGTTTCAAGAGCACGTCCAAAAGCAAGACAGGTGACGCGTGCCCAAACTTTGGCGCGCAGTTTACACGCTGCGATAAAGAATGACCTCTCAGTCACCACTGACGAACGGTCATCATTTCCCGTGAGCCAGGTCACTCGCCGAGGTTTTTGGAGGTGCCCTTGTGTGCCGATGAGCATCAACCGCCAGGTTCGCCTAGGCGACTTTCTTTTCACCGGAGAGTAACGAGGAATCCATGAAGGTTCTTGTAGCTGTCAAACGCGTTGTCGATTACAACGTGAAAGTTCGCGTCAAGGCGGACAATTCCGGCGTCGACCTTGCTAACGTCAAAATGTCGATGAACCCTTTCTGCGAAATCGCTGTGGAAGAAGCCGTCCGCCTGAAAGAGAAAGGCGTGGCGACTGAAATCGTCGTGGTTTCCATCGGTCCTACCACTGCTCAAGAGCAGCTGCGTACCGCTCTGGCACTGGGCGCCGACCGCGCTATCCTGGTCGAGTCCGCTGAAGACCTGACCTCCCTGGCCGTGGCCAAGCTGCTCAAGGCCGTTGTCGACAAGGAACAACCTCAGCTGGTGATCCTTGGTAAACAAGCCATCGACAGCGACAACAACCAGACCGGCCAGATGCTGGCTGCACTGACCGGTTACGGCCAGGGCACCTTCGCGTCGAAAGTCGAAGTGAGCGGCGACAGCGTTGCTGTAACCCGTGAAATCGACGGCGGCGCACAGACCGTTTCGCTGAAACTGCCGGCCATCGTGACCACCGACCTGCGATTGAACGAGCCGCGCTACGCGTCCCTGCCAAACATCATGAAAGCCAAGAAGAAGCCTCTCGAAGTGCTGACGCCTGACGCTTTGGGCGTTTCCACCGCCTCCACCAACAAGACCGTAAAAGTTGAAGCGCCGGCTGCTCGCAGCGCAGGCATCAAGGTCAAGTCGGTGGCTGAATTGGTCGAGAAACTGAAAAACGAAGCGAAGGTGATCTGATCATGACTATCCTCGTAATCGCCGAACACGATAACAAGGTGCTGGCTCCGGCCACCCTGAACACCGTGGCTGCCGCCGCTAAAATCGGTGGCGACATTCACGTACTGGTTGCCGGCCAGGGCGCTGGCGCCGTGGCTGAAGCCGCTGCGAAAATCGCCGGTGTGAGCAAAGTACTGGTCGCCGACAACGCGGCCTACGCTCATCAACTGCCGGAAAACGTCGCGCCGCTGGTAGCTGAGCTGGGCGCTGGCTACAGCCACATTCTGGCTGCCGCGACCTCCAACGGCAAAAACATCCTGCCACGCGTTGCCGCGCAGCTGGACGTTGACCAGATCTCCGAGATCATCTCGGTCGAAAGCGCCGACACCTTCAAGCGCCCGATCTACGCCGGTAACGCCATTGCCACCGTGCAATCGACTGCTTCGGTAAAAGTCATCACCGTACGTGCCACCGGTTTCGACCCGGTTGCCGCCGAAGGTGGTTCGGCTGCCGTTGAAGCTGTTGCGGCTGCCCACGACGCTGGTACTTCCAGCTTTGTTGGCGAAGAGCTGGCCAAGTCGGATCGTCCTGAGCTGACCGCTGCCAAGATCGTCGTTTCGGGCGGGCGTGGCATGCAGAACGGTGACAACTTCAAGCACCTGTACGCCCTGGCTGACAAGCTGGGCGCTGCGGTCGGCGCTTCCCGCGCGGCCGTCGACGCAGGTTTCGTACCCAACGATATGCAGGTCGGCCAGACCGGCAAAATCGTTGCGCCACAGCTGTACATCGCCGTCGGTATTTCTGGCGCGATCCAGCACTTGGCCGGTATGAAAGACTCCAAAGTAATCGTCGCGATCAACAAGGACGAAGAAGCACCGATCTTCCAGGTGGCTGATTACGGCCTGGTGGCGGACTTGTTCGAAGCCGTACCTGAGTTGGAGAAGCTGGTCTAATCCAGTCGCTTCACTTATAAAGAGCCCGGTCTTATGACCGGGCTTTTTTTTGCGGCCCCTTTTTTGAACACCGGAGAGCTTCGCCATGGAACTGCGCCCCTGGAGCGTTTTGCTGGGCCTCACGCTGCTGCCGACGCTGTCGCTGGCGGCGGGCAAATGCGATCGCCTGGTGATCACCGGCAGCCCGGACACACCCCCTTTGCTCTGGCGCGACCCGCAGGACCCCACGCACCTGATCGGCGCCACCGCCGATGTGTTGCAACAAGTGGGCAAGGACCTCGGGTTAAAAATCGACCTGCTCTACGGCGGCAAGCGTTCCCTGGCCCTGGATGAAGTGCGCAGTGGGCGCATGGACATCCTCGCCGATGCGCCGCTGAACTTGGGTGAGCTGGAAACCCTCGACTACATCCACCCGGCGCTGGTGCAGCTCGACTATCTGGTCTGGACGCGCAAGGATTCGGCGCTGGCCTACACCACAGCCGCCGATCTGCATGGGCACAAGGGCGCCGTGTCCGAGCGGGCGCGCCTCAGCGCGGGCTTCGAGACCTTCGCCGGCCAGCAATTGACCTTGCAACGCCTGCCATCCCTGACGCCAGCGTTTCAGAAACTGCTGCTGGGCGAGGTGGACTATGTGCTCGCCGGGCGTTATCCCGGCATGGCCATGGCGCAGACCTTGGGCATGAGCAACGACCTGGTCGCCCGCGATGTGCCGATCGATCAGCCGGGCCTGTACCTGGCGATTTCACACAACTCGGCCTGCAATGATCCGTGGTTGCGCGGACAGCTTGCTAAAAAGATGACAGAATTGCCGACGTCCGGTGTGGCGGAAGCGGTGCTGCAGCGCAATCTGGAGCGCTGGAAAGCACAATTGCAGCAACCCGTCGGCACCCCAACAAAGTAGGGATTTTCAGTGACTCTTCGACCTCTTTTCGCGGCCCTCGCCGTTGTCGCTCTGGCGGGATGTGCAGCCGATCCTGCGCCGAATGAACAAATGCGCCTGACCCAGCAAGCCTTGGAGCAAGCCAGTGCCGTGGGTGCCAACGCGGATGAATCGCCTGAATTGAAATTGGCCGAAGCTAAATTCGCCCGAGCCAAGTCGAGCATGGCCGACGAATCCTACAAAAACGCGCGTATGCGTTTCGAGCAAGCCGAGCTGGACGCACGCCTGGCCGAAGCCAAGGTGCTGACGCGCAAGAGCCAGGAACAACTGAACGTGCTCAACACCCGTATCACCCGCCTGCGCAAGCAATTGCAGTTGGGGGAAGCCCAATGAGCCCGATGATCCGCAGTTTGAGTGGTGCCGTGCTGCTGGGCACTGCCGTGCTGGGCGGTTGCGCCAGCCATCCCGATAGCGAACAGGCCTTGCAACAGGCGGGCACTGACTTCCAGAAGGTTAAGGAAGACGCCAATGTGTTGCGCATCGCCCCTAAGGACGTGATCCGTGCCGGTGAATCCCTGGCCCGTGCCGACCGCTTGTCCAGTTACTGGGGCAGCGGCTCCGACGTCGTGCATTACGCCTACCTGAGCCAGCGCTACAGCGCCATTGCCCGCGAGCACACCGAGCAGGCGCTCAACGAAGAGCGCGCCGCCAAGCTGGAGCTGGAACGCCAGCGCCTGCAACTGGCCCTGCGTGAAAGCAAGCTGATCAGCGTGCAGCAGCAGGGCAAGTGGCTCGAAGAACAGATCGCCAGCCTGGCCACCACCCAGACCGATCGCGGCCTGGTGATGACGTTGGGCGACGTGCTGTTCGATACCGGTGTGGCAGAACTGAAAAACTCGGCCAACCGCACTGTGCTGAAAATCGTACAGTTCCTGCAATTGAACCCCAAGCGCGTGGTGCGCATCGAGGGTTATGCCGACAACACGGGCGGTGAGCGGGAAAATCTGAAACTGTCCCGCGACCGTGCGCAGTCGGTGGCGGATGTGCTGGTGGACCTGGGTATCGACGAAAAGCGCATCCAGGTTGAAGGTTATGGTGACCAGTTCCCGGTGGAGGCCAATGCTTCCGAGCGGGGCAGGGCGCAGAACCGTCGGGTAGAGATCGTCTTCTCGGACGAGAAGGGCCAATTGGGCGCCGCTCGCTAGGCGTCTGGCACCAGTCAAAATGTGGGAGCTGGCTTGCCTGCGATGCGGGCAACGCGGTTTCTGAGGCATACCGAGGCGATGCAATCGCAGGCAAGCCAGCTCCCACAGGGAGTGCACCGATCCATGATCGGTTTTTTTATGCCTGAAATTCCTGTCACCACCCTTACAGTTTTTACTGTCACTCCCGCCCGCGCTCGACTATTGTGGCAACTGTCCCCGTACACTTCTAAACTGTGCCGGTATGTTTCACACAAAAATAAAATACCCGTGAAATCGAGTGCTGCGTCATGACCAATCTGTTGCTTTACCAACGTATCGCCCAGCAACTGGCTGAAGATATCCGGCGCGGTGTCTATCAACCGGGCGAGCGCGTGCCTTCGGTGCGCAAGATGAGCTCGCAGTTGAACGTGAGCCACGCCACGGTGTTGCAGGCCTACGCCAACCTGGAAGACCAGGGGCTGATCCGGGCGCGGCCGCAATCCGGTTATTACGTGCACCAGACACCAGCGCTCACCGCGCCGACGCCCGACATCGCACGGGTCGAACGCCCAGGGTTGGTCACCCGCAGCAGTATCATCCAGCAGGTATTGGGCGAGTCGCGGCGCGAAGGCGTGTTCCCATTGGGCGCTGCTGTGCCCAGCGTGGACTACCTGCCGGTACGCGCATTGCACCAGCAGTTGGCCAAGGTCACGCGCTTCCAGAGCCCGCGGGCGTTCAGTTACATGTTCAGCCCCGGCTTCGAGCCGCTTCGCCGCCAGGTGGCGATCCGTATGCGCGATGCGGGTGTGGTGGTGGACCCTTCCGAAGTTGTGATCACCCACGGGTGTGTCGATGCGTTGCAGATGTCACTGCGGGTGCTGACACGGCCTGGCGATTTGATTGCCGCTGAATCGCCAACCTATTACGGCTTGCTGCAGTTGGCTGACTTGCTGGGGCTCAAGGTCATCGAGATCCCCAGCGACCCATCCACCGGCATGAGCCTGGAAGCCCTGCAACTGGCGGCCAACCAATGGTCGATCAAAGCGCTGGTGTTGACCACGCGCCTGAGCAACCCCTTGGGCGGCACCATGCCCGAGGAACGTCAGAAACAGTTGCTGCGCCTGGCTTCGGATTTCGATATCCAGATCGTCGAGGACGATATCTACGGCGAGCTGATGTTCGAACTGGGCCGCACCAAGGCCCTGAAAGCCTATGACCGCCTCGACCGAGTTATCTATTGCTCGAGCTTTTCGAAGACGCTGTCCCCCGGTGTGCGCATCGGCTGGATGATCGCCGGCAAATACCAGCAGGAGCTGCAGCGCCTGCAAATGTTCAGTACTCACTCGGCGTGCAGCGTCACCCAGATGGGCGTTGCGGCCTACCTGGAAAACGGCGGCTACGATCGGCACCTGCGCTATATACGCCAGGAGTACCGCAAGAATCTCAGCGCGTTCCAGCTCGCGGTGCAGCAATATTTCCCGGAAGGCACGCAGATGACCCGCCCGACCGGCGGCTTCATTTTGTGGGTCAGTTTGCCCGGACGGGTCAATACCCAGGAACTGCATGTACGCGCACTGCAACAGGGCATCAGCATTGCACCAGGCCTGATCTTCAGTAATACCGAGCAGTTCAATCACTGTATTCGCCTCAACTGCGGTACGCCCTGGAACCGTGAGGCAGAGCGGGCGCTGATGACGCTGGGGATGCTTGCCAGCCAGCTTTGCCAGGAAACGGCAGCCGGCCTTTGACGCGCACAAACGGGAAAAATCCTATAGCGCGCTAATCAGCGCACTTGTCATGCCGCGCACAACAAGCGAGCATATGGCCCTCTGCCGTTAATGCTGTAGGCAATATGACCTCGATTTTTCGCGCTGTTTGTGTGATTGGCCTGTTAAGCCTGTGCAACGTCAGCACCGCGCTGGCGGCAGCACCTGTGAGCGAAACCAAGCCCGCTGCCAGTTCGGAACAGAAGACCCCCGCCAAGAAAGCCCCCGCCGTGAAGAAGCAAAGTGCTGCGGCCAAAAAACGTGCGGCAAGTCGATCCAAATCGTCCCGTGAAGTGGCGCAGACACAATTGCCACCGGCACAGTTGGATCTGTCATTGCCAACGGACATGGTCAGGCACCTTCAGCCCATTGGCACCATGGCCAAGCCTAAAAGCGTGCCCTTGCTGCCGCCGATGTTTGGCGAGAAGCCCACCGACAACAGTGCATTCCAGATCAACGGCCGCCTGCTCAGCAATGAGATGAAGCTGCAGTTGCGCAATGAAGAGCGGCGTGAAGTGGAAGGCGCAGCGTTGGAATTCGAGTTCAAGCAGTAAACTTTTCCCACACACGTGACGCCGCCCTTCGACCATCTGTCGCAGACTGGCCAGTCACTTTTGTTTTCCGCGAAAAACCCCTGTTAGACCATTTTAAAACGGCTGTTTAAGGGCGTACTCTAGCCCGGCCATCCACATTGAGTCGTCGAGGACCTGCTGGTCATGAATTGCCGTGAAGGCTGTGGCGCTTGCTGCATCGCCCCCTCCATCAGCTCGCCATTACCTGGAATGCCACAAGGCAAACCGGCCGGCGAACGCTGCCTGCACCTGTCGGTCGAACAGCTATGCCAGCTGTTCGGGCAACCGGAACGCCCGGCGGTGTGCAGTGATTTCAAGGCGGACATCGAGGTCTGCGGCACCGACCAGGCCGATGCCATCCGTTTGATCGGCTGGTGGGAGCAGATGACGGCGGCTTGATGGGCTCTACTCTCGTAACTTCAACAATAAGGAATACACCTATGGGTTCGCTGAAACGAATGGCTGTGTTGTGCGGTTTTACGGTGTTGTTTGCTGCTACTGCCCAGGCTGAGGATTGGCAAGTCGCCAAGGACGAAGACGGTATCAAGGTGTCCCTGAGCGAAGTTGCCGGCTCCAAGTACAAGGCGTATCGCGGCGTGACCGTGGTCAAGGCGCCGGTTGCCAAGATTGTTGCGCTGCAGGAAGACGTAGCGGGTGCCTGCAAATGGATTCACGAGTGCAAATTGCAAAAACTGCTGAAACACGAGGGTGACGTCAGCTACACCTACACCCAGTTCAATGCTCCGTTCCCCGTCAGTAATCGTGATTCGATCCTCAAAATCACCACCTCCAAGGGCGCTGACGGCAGCGTGACCCGAACCTTGCTGGAGGTCCCGACCTATCAGCCAGAAGAAAAAGGCTTCGTACGGGTTGCCCAAGTCGAAGGCTTCTGGAAACTGGTGCCAAAAGGCGACAACCAGACCGAAGTCACTTACCAGGTACACACCGAGCCAGGCGGCAGCGTGCCATCGTGGTTGGCCAACAAGTTCGTGGTGGACGCGCCGTTCAACACCTTGAAAGCCTTGAAAGAACACGCTGAAAAATAAGCGCATTTGATCCGGTGCTTCCTGCCCAGAGTGGAACGTTTGCCGAACCCTCAAGGTCCAGATAGATGTGAGCCCACACGCGGGCTTTATCGAGGAGGCACCGATGCAAAAGTGGCAGATTACTTTCGTTGATGATCACGGCGTACAGTCCGTGGAGCAGTTCACCTGCGAACAAAGACCTAGCCTCGAAGATGCTGCGCACATGATTCGCAACAAACTGGTGCCTGTCGCCGCCGAGCTCGACCTCAATGACCTTGAGGGCCGCCAGTCCGATCCTACGGTCAAGATCCTCAAAGACCAGAACAGTATCCAGATCCTCGACATCTCTCCTGCCGTCTGAACATTCGCTGTACACCCTTCAAGCACCTCTGGTGGAGGCGATAGCTTCGCGCTACTCTGCAAGTGAGATCAGCGAATGAATCGCTAGGTACTGGTCTTGTCAGCTACATGCTTGTTTTCCAGCGGTGATGTTATTGCCGTAGCTCCCACGCCAGTACGGCGTGGGCTTCGGGAAGCACGGAAAGTCTATCCATCAGTCTGAGGAGCACTTTTCATGAGCACAGCCTATCAAGAAGACATCAGCACCAATGTTCTGCGCCGCATGAAAGAGGGCGGCTTTGACTTTTCACGCTTCCACCCCATTGAGTTCTACGCCATTTTTCCTGATGAAGAACGGGCGCGCAGGGCTGCGGGTGAGTTTCGTGGGGAATCGCTGAATGCCCAGGTCAGTGCGCGCGACGATGGCGCCTGGTACTTGGAACTGAGCAAAATCATGTCTGCCACCTACGACGGCATAGGAGACTTCGAGCAAGACTTTGAGGCGGTGGTCGAGCCGCTGGGCGGGATCATCGAGGGATGGGGCGTGAAGCAGGAGGTGCGTGGGTTACCCATGTAGCAGCGAGCAGTATGAGAAACACAGCGTATCGGCTGACCTTTGGGTCGGCCGATTTTGTTTTTGGCGCCCATCCAGGTCTTTTCAGGGCCAAAAAAAAGGCCACCCGAGCAGGGTGGCCAAAAGGGAAGACCGGGAGGCCGGTCGGTACACGAAGCACTACGTTACCGATCGCGCAAAGGGTTGAGCTGTAGGACACGTCCTGTTCAGCAGATGTTGGTAATTATCCGTACGCTTGACCGGGCAGTGAAATCAACTCTGGCTATGCTGTTGATAGTCAAAGCCCGCATTGCGATGAAGCAGGGGGCAGTGCACCGGGCATTCTGCGCACCAGGACGGTGCGAATGGATTCCGGTGCTTATTCAACTCACTGATTCTTAAGTGTTTATGCCGCTGGCACGGGCCTTGCGATGGTTCTAGCGCCCGGGTGACAAGGAGTTCGGCATGATCCGCACTTATTACGATGAAATGTACGACGGGGCAGGGCAGGTCCGACCGCATTACCGCGAGTTCGCCCGCTGGTTGGCTGATACCCCTGCTGAACTGCTGGCCCAGCGCCGGCGTGAGGCCGATTTGCTGTTTCACCGCGCCGGTATCACCTTCACGCTCTACGGGGACGAGCAGGGCACCGAGCGCCTGATTCCGTTCGACACCATCCCGCGCAGCATTCCCGCCAGCGAATGGCGGATTGTCGAGCGCGGCTGCATCCAAAGGGTCAAGGCGCTGAATATGTTTCTCGCCGACCTGTATCACGAGCAACGCATCATCAAGGCAGGGATCATTCCTGCCGAACAGGTGCTGGCCAACGAGCAATACCAACTGGCGATGCAGGGTTTGAATCTGCACCGCGACCTGTATTCCCACGTCTCCGGTGTCGACCTCGTACGTGACGGCGACGGCACGTACTACGTGCTTGAAGACAACCTGCGTACCCCGAGCGGCGTCAGCTACATGCTCGAAGACCGCAAGATGATGATGCGCCTGTTCCCCGAACTGTTCGCCGCCCAGCGTATCGCGCCCATCGATCATTACCCCAACCTGTTGCTCGACACCCTGAAAAGCTCCAGCCCCCTGGATAACCCCAGCGTGGTCGTGCTGACCCCGGGCCGCTTTAACAGCGCGTTCTTTGAACATGCGTTCCTGGCCCGGGAAATGGGCGTGGAGCTGGTGGAAGGCGCCGACCTGTTTGTGCGCGATGACCGCGTATTCATGCGCACCACCGATGGCCCCAAGGCCGTGGACGTGATCTACCGCCGCCTCGACGATGCGTTCCTCGACCCATTGGCCTTCAACCCGGATTCCATGCTCGGCGTGCCTGGCCTGCTCGCGGCTTATCGCTCGGGCAACGTAGTGCTGGCCAATGCCATCGGCACCGGGGTGGCGGATGACAAGTCGGTGTACCCCTTCGTCACCGAGATGATCCGTTTTTACCTGGATGAAGAACCCATCCTGAAGAACGTTCCGACATTCCAATGCCGTAAGCCTGACGAACTGTCCCACGTATTGGCCAACCTGCCGGACCTGGTGGTGAAGGAAACCCAAGGCTCCGGCGGCTACGGCATGCTGGTCGGCCCGGCGTCCACGAAGGCCGAAATCGAAGCCTTCCGTGCGCGCATCAAGGCCAAGCCCCATGCGTATATCGCCCAACCGACCCTGTGCTTGTCCACCTGCCCGACCTTTGTCGAAAACGGCATTGCGCCGCGCCATATCGACCTGCGCCCATTCGTATTGTCCGGCAAGGAAACCCGTGTAGTCCCAGGCGGGCTGACCCGTGTGGCATTGCGTGAAGGTTCGCTGGTGGTCAACTCCTCCCAGGGCGGCGGCACCAAAGACACCTGGGTGGTCGAGGACTGATGCCATGTTGAGTAGAACTGCCTCGGATTTGTACTGGATGTCGCGCTACCTGGAGCGCGCGGAAAACCTCGCGCGCATGCTCGATGTCAGCTATTCGCTGTCGCTGATGCCTCAAGATGGGCGCGGTGATGGCCTGCATGAACTGGCGATGCCGCTGTTGATCACCGGCACCCTGGAGGATTACCACGCGCGCCACGGCGAGTTGCACGCCGAACGCCTGTTGCACTTTTTTGCCCTGGACGCGGCGAACCCGGCCAGCATCTACAGCTGTCTCGGCGCAGCGCGGGCCAGCGCCCATGCCGTGCGTGGGCGAATTACCGCCGACATGTGGGAAAACATCAACGCTACTTGGCTGGATATTCGTGACATCGCCCAGCAGGGCTTGAGCCGCTATGGCATGAGCCGGTTCTGTGAGTGGGTCAAGGAGCGGTCTCACCTGTTCCGCGGTGCCACCTACGGCACCATCATGCGCAACGATGCGTTCCGGTTCATTCGCCTGGGCACCTTTATCGAACGTGCCGATAACACCCTGCGCCTGCTGGACGCTCGCTATGAAATGGCCGGCGACCAGGCCGAAGCCGTCAGCGATGGCACGGCCCACGCCTACTATCAATGGAGCGCTTTGCTGCGCGCCTTGTCGTCGTTCGAGGCCTACACCGAGATTTACCGTGACGCCCCCGGCGCCCGGCAGGTCGCGGAATTACTGCTGCTGCGCGCCGACGTACCGCGCTCATTACGCGCCTGCAGCGAAGAGATCGACCAGATCCTCGCCAGCCTGCCCGGCCTCAATGGCCGACCGGCCCAGCGCCTGGCCGCCGAGATGGACGCGCGCCTGCGCTTTACCGCCATCGATGAAATCCTCGAGGAAGGCCTGCACGCCTGGCTGACCGACTTCATTCCCTTGGTTCGCCAGTTGGGCGACGCCATCTACAGTTCCTACCTGGAGGCCGCATGAGACTCTCCATCAGCCACGAAACCACCTACCACTACGAAAACCAGGTGCGCGCCAGCATCCAGTACCTGCGTCTTACACCCCACGACAGTGAGCGCCAGCGCGTACTCAGTTGGCAGCTCGACCTGCCGCGTCCGGTGCGCGCCCAGGTGGACCCGTTCGGCAACATCCTGCACGTGCTGACCCTGGATGAACCGCACGACGCCATCATCATCGGCGCCCGCGGCCAGGTGGATATTGACGAGTTGCGCGAGGCCGAACACGAGAGCCAGTCGGCGTTCCCGTTCCTGCGTTGCACCCGTCTGACCGAGCCTGATGACGCCCTGCGCGGCTTTGCCCACCAGCACTGCCATCAACGCCGCGACCGTACGGCGCTGATTGATTTGATGCATGCGCTTAACCAGTCGATGGTCTACACGCCCGGTGCGACCGACGTCGACACCTGCGCCGCCCAGGCCTTCGCTGGCCGTGCAGGCGTGTGCCAGGACCACACCCATGCGTTCCTGGCGTGCGCGCGCAGCCTTGGGATCCCTGCGCGCTATGTGTCGGGGTATTTGTACACTGAGGACAGTACGCACCTGGCCAGCCACGCTTGGGCCGAAGCCTGGCTGGATGAGGCGTGGTACAGCTTTGATGTGACCAACCAACTGGCCCGGCCGGAGCGGCATTTGAAACTGGCGGTGGGGTTGGATTACCTCGATGCCTGCCCGGTACGCGGTATGCGCCGTGGCGGCGGGCATGAGCAGATGCATGCCAAGGTATTTGTGGCGCCGACGCCGGTGATTTCAGTCCAACAGCAGTAACGGATGTAGTGAGCGGGCTTGCCCCGCGCTGGGTGGCGAAGCCGCCCTAATCCTGCCATCGTACTTTTCCAGGCAGAACCGAGTTGTCTGGTTTTGGGGCGGCTTCGCCACCCGCGCGGGGCAAGCCCGCTCACTACAATTTACGCCCTGCCATATGTTTCAAATAACTAACCAGCAAATCCAGCTCACCGTCCGGCAACACACTGGCCGCAAACGCTGGCATCTTCGCCTGCGGCCAATGCCGCAAACTCTGTGGGTCGCGGATATAGCGTTTGAGGAAATCGCCGCCAAAATACTCGGTGGGGTTATAGGGAATATTCAAGTCCGGCCCCACCTGCGCGTCACCGGCACCGTTGAGGCGATGACAGGCCAGGCAATTCTTCTGGAACAGCGCAAAGCCCTGATTGATCGGGTCATCTACCGCCAGTTTCGGGTCGGGCAACAACGCCGGAAAGCGCTCCGCCACGGTCTTCAATTGTTTGATCCCTGAGATCTGGAACGGCCACTGCTCAGGGCTGATATGCCCGGCTTGCGGATCGGTCCACACCAGATAGAACGGCCCGGCACTCGGTTTTCCTTCCGTCAATGCAGGCCACGGTTGAGCGGGATCTTCCACCGCCAGCCAGGCACGTGCGCCCTGTTTTTCCAGCAGCGGTGCAGCGGTGAGCTCGGCGGCGAAACCATCCAAGGCCACAGCCTGCAGGTGGCTCTCAGGTTTCAGTCCCGGTAGGAGCAAGGCCAGCGGCACGGCCCGATAAGTCATGGTGCGCTTGTAGGAAACGTCATCAACGATCTGTACCGTTTGCGCTTGTGGGTGCTTGAGCAAGTCGGCGGTCTGCCAGGTCTTGCTGCTGTGGTCGAGCTCGATGGTCAATTGCGCCGCCGAAGCGGGCAGGCCGATCAGCAAGGCGAAGAGAGCGAAGATGACTTTCAAGAGGGAGGCCCGGTGCGCAGTGGCGATGGTGCTCACGATACCGGAAATCCATACATAAAAAGGCAGCCCCTGCAGGACCGCTATGCGCAATGTCCCGGCAGGTGCTGCCAAAAGCTGCAAACCCGGTGCTGTGTAGGCACGCAATGTGAGTGTTGAGGCGTCACCCAATAACCTTGGTCAAGTTGGGCAAGATCAGGATCAGTGTGGTGGCGAACAGAATAAGTCCCGCCTGACGTACTTTCGAATGTTTGAACATGGCTGACTGCCTTTTGTTGTTATTCCTGAGCGTCAAATGCGTGCCGGTTTTATTTCAGTATGGCGAGATGACGTGTCACTTTTCTTACAGCTGCTCCAGCAAAACCCGGCAGCAGCTTCTTACTGATTCAACCTTAGAGCCCTCGTTCTTCGTGGCTTAGACCTATTTCGTATCAGCTAATCAACAATTCAGCTTAAAAAGGCATGAGGCATAACGCCATCTTGGCGCCAATGCCTTGGCTAGACAGCTAAACCGATTAATCACGTAATTAACTTAGGTGGCTACCGTTCGTCCGAGCGTCGGGGTCAAAAGCAATGAGCGCATCCGTCATTGAAACCGTGTCAATCGGGCCTAAGGTAGAGGCATCCATGCACAGCGGTTCGAGGATGTCATGACCCAAGCTTTGATCTTTGATGCGATACGCACGCCCCGCGGCAAAGGCAAGGCGGACGGCGCCTTGCACAGCGTCAAGCCAGTGAACCTGGTGGCTGGTTTGCTCACGGCGCTGGCCCGGCGCAACGACCTCGACACCCATCAAGTGGACGACATCGTGCTCGGCTGCGTGACCCCGGTGGGCGATCAGGGCGCCGACATTGCCAAGACCGCCGCGCTGGTGGCGGATTGGGACATCAGCGTTGCCGGTGTACAAGTCAACCGCTTCTGCGCCTCAGGCCTGGAAGCGGTCAACCTGGGGGCGATGAAAGTCCGCTCCGGCTTCGAAGACTTGGTCGTGGTCGGTGGCGTCGAGTCCATGTCCCGCGTGCCCATGGGCAGTGATGGCGGCGCCTGGGTTCTGGACCCGCAAACCAATATGCACAGCCATTTCACCCCGCAGGGCATTGGCGCTGACCTGATCGCGACCCTGGAAGGGTTCACCCGAGAGGACGTCGACACCTTTGCCCTGCATTCGCAGCACAAAGCGGCCAGGGCGCGTGCAGACGGTTCCTTCAACAAATCGCTGATCGCGGTGCAGGACCAGAACGGCATTGTGCTGCTGGACCAAGACGAATTCATCCGCGGCGACTCCACCCTCGAAGGCCTTGGCAAGCTCAAGCCGAGCTTCGAAATGATGGGGCAGATGGGCTTCGACGCCACCGCGTTACGGGTCTACAGCCACGTCGAGCGCATCCATCACGTGCACACCCCCGGCAACAGCTCCGGCATCGTCGATGGCGCCGCGCTGATGCTGATCGGCTCCGAGGCCATGGGCCGCGAGCTGGGCCTGCAACCGCGCGCGCGCATCGTCGCCACGGCGGTCACCAGCACCGACCCCACCATCATGCTCACCGGCCCCGCGCCGGCAACGCGCAAAGCGCTGGCCAAGGCCGGCTTGCGTGTCGAAGACATCGACCTGTTCGAAGTCAATGAAGCGTTTGCCTCTGTCGTTCTCAAATTCATCAAGGACATGGGCATCGACGCTGCGCGGGTCAACGTGAATGGCGGCTCGATCGCCATGGGCCACCCGCTCGGCGCCACTGGCTGCGCGATCCTCGGCACCTTGCTCGACGAGCTTGAAGTACGCCAGCAGCGCTACGGCCTGGCCACGCTGTGTGTCGGCGGTGGCATGGGCATCGCCACCATTATCGAACGCCTCTGAGCCCAAGGAATTTTTCATGACCCAAGCCATTCGTTACGAACAAGGCCAGGACAGGATCGTGGTGCTGACCCTCGACATGTCCGGCCAGAGCGCCAATACCATGAACGGCGTGTACCGCGAGGCCATGGCGGCAACGGTCGAGCGCCTGGAGTCGGAGAGGGACAGCATTGCCGGGGTGGTGATCACCTCGGCGAAGAAGACGTTTTTTGCCGGTGGCGACCTCAATGAACTGATCAAGGTCGACAAGGCCCACGCCAAGGATTTCTACAACGGTGTGTTGGTGCTGAAAGCGCAACTGCGCCGCCTGGAAACCCTCGGCAAGCCCGTGGTGGCTGCCATCAATGGCGCGGCGCTGGGGGGTGGTTGGGAGATTTGCCTGGCGTGCCACTATCGCGTCGCGCTGGATGACACGTCAGTGCAGCTTGGCTTGCCGGAAGTCACCTTGGGCCTGCTGCCGGGCGGCGGCGGGGTGGTGCGCATGGTGCGCATGCTGGGGCTGGAAAAGGCTTTGCCGTATTTGCTGGAAGGTAAAAAAGTCAGGCCACACCAGGCGCTGCAAGCCGGGTTGATCAATGAGTTGGCGGCAAACCGCGAAGAGCTGCTGGCCAAATCCCGCGCCTGGATTCTGGCCCACCCGGATGCAAAGCAGCCTTGGGACACCAAGGCGTACCAACTGCCCGGCGGCACACCGTCCAGTCCAAAAGTGGCGCAGATGCTTGCAATTGCGCCGTCGATTTTGCGCAGTAAAACCCACGGCTGTTTCCCGGCCCCGGAGAAAATCCTCTGCGCCGCCGTTGAAGGTGCCCAGGTAGATTTTGACACTGCGCACCTCATCGAGACTCGCTACTTCACCGAGCTGGTGACCGGGAAAGTGGCGAAAAACATGATCGGCACCTTTTGGTTCCAGCTCAACGAGATCAACGCCGGCAGTTCACGTCCGCAAGGCTTCGCGCCTTACGTCACGCGCAAAGTCGGCGTGCTCGGCGCTGGGATGATGGGCGCAGGCATTGCCTATGTCAGCGCCAGTGCAGGTATTGAGGTGGTGCTCAAGGACATCAATCTGGAGGCCGCCGAGAAGGGCAAGGCGCATTCGGCGGCGCTGCTGGACAAGAAGGTCAGCCGTGGGCAACTGAGCGTTGAGCAGCGGGAAGCAATCTTGGCGCGGATTCATCCTACGGCCTCCGATACCGACCTTGCGGGCTGCGACCTGGTCATCGAAGCCGTGTTCGAAGACCGCGAACTCAAGGCTAAAGTCAGCGCCGCGGCGCAACGCGTCGTGGGCGCCGACGCGGTGATTGCTTCCAACACCTCCACCTTGCCCATCAGCGGGCTGGCCACAGCAGTGCCGGATCCAGGCAAATTCATCGGCCTGCATTTCTTCAGCCCGGTGGACAAAATGCCACTAGTGGAGATCATCAAAGGGGCGCATACCTCAGACGAAACCTTGGCCCGTGGTTTCGATTTCGTACTGCAAATCAAGAAAACCCCGATCGTGGTCAACGACAGTCGTGGCTTTTTCACCTCGCGGGTGTTCGGCACCTTTACCAACGAAGGCATCGCCATGCTTGGCGAAGGCGTGGCCGCACCGATGATCGAGACCGAAGCGCGCAAGGCCGGCATGCCGGTGGGCCCGCTGGCAGTGTCGGATGAAGTCTCTCTGAGCCTGATGAGCCATATAAGGCAGCAGACGGCCAAGGATCTGCAGGCGGAAGGTAAGGCAGTGCCCGCGCATCCGGCGGCAGCGGTCATCGACCTTTTGGTCAACGAATACAAACGCGTCGGCAAGGCGGCGGGAGGCGGTTTCTATGAGTACCCCAACGGAGGGCAGAAGTACCTGTGGCCGGAGCTGAAAAGCCGCTTTGAACGGCCCGATCAACGCATCTCGCCACAAGATGTGCGCGACCGCCTGCTGTTTATCCAGACCATCGAAACAGTGCGGTGTGTGGAGGAGGGGGTGTTGATGTCCACGGCGGACGCTAACGTAGGTTCGATTTTCGGCATTGGTTTCGCGGCTTGGAGCGGTGGCGCCTTGCAGTTCATCAACCAATATGGGCTGAACGATTTTGTCGCCCGCGCCCGCTATCTGGCCGAGCAGTATGGCGAACGCTTCACACCGCCGGCTTTATTGCTGGAAAAAGCTGCCGAGGGTGACGTGTTCCGGTGATCAAGGGGGGCACCAATAACCTGTAGTGAGCGGGCTTGTCCCGCGCTGGGCTGCGAAGCAGCCCCAGTAAGGCCGTCGCGTTTTTTCAGGTGAAACGTGGTGTCAGGTTTTAGGGCCGCTTCGCAGCCCGGCGCGGCACAAGCCCGCTCACTACAATATTGTGTAGGTACTACGGGTTAAGGGGGGGCTTGCCTTAAGGGGGTATTTCAAGGCAGGCTCTGGGGTGTGCATTATTCCCATCACCGTGTCAGGTATTTTTTATGTCGCTACGCGTCTGTATCCTGGAAACCGATATCCTGCGTCCAGGCTTGATCGATCAATACCAAGGGTATGGGCAGATGTTCAAGCGCCTGTTCTCCAAGCAACCCATCCCCGCTGAGTTTGTCGTGTACAACGTGGTGAACGGCGAATACCCATCGGACGATGAAGTGTTCGACGCGTACCTGGTAACCGGCAGCAAGGCCGACTCCTTCGGCACTGACCCTTGGATCCAGACCCTCAAGACCTACCTGCTCGAACGTTACGAGCGCGGCGACAAGCTGCTCGGTATCTGCTTCGGTCACCAGTTGCTGGCGCTGCTGCTCGGCGGCAAGGCTGAGCGCGCCGGCCAGGGTTGGGGCATCGGCATTCACGATTACAAGCTCGACGCCAAGGCGCCGTGGATGAGCCCGGAAGTGGAAGAGCTGACGCTATTGATCAGCCACCAGGACCAAGTGACCACGCTGCCGGAAAATGCCACGGTCATCGCGTCCAGCGCGTTTTGCCCGTTCGCCGCGTACCACATCGGCGATCAAGTGCTGTGCTTCCAAGGCCACCCGGAATTTATCCACGACTATTCCCGCGAATTGCTGGAGATTCTTCAGACAACGCTGGGTGAAAAGGTCTACACAAACGGCGTCGCCAGCCTTGAACGCGACCACCACGGCGCCACTGTGGCGGAATGGATGATGCGCTTTGTGGCACACAAGCCCGAGGCCCGGGTTTAAAGCCATCCCGAACGTTTGAAGCTGGCCCACAGGCCGGTGCAACCGGTCGCAATAAACCCGAGCACCGCAAAATAGCCGTAGTGCCATTGCAGCTCGGGCATGTTCTGGAAGTTCATCCCATAAATCCCCGCCACCGCAGTGGGGAACGCCAGGATTGCCGCCCATGCGGCGAACTTGCGCTGCACCACGCTCTGGCGCGAGGCCTCCAGTAATACACCGATCTCGATGGTCTGGCTGGCGATATCGCGCAGGGTGGTGAGGTCTTCCATCTGCCGTGTCACGTGGATCTGCACGTCACGGAAATACGGGCGCATGTTCTTGTCGATAAACGGAAAACTCAGCTTCTGCAGCTCCTGGCTGATCTCCACCATCGGCGCCACGTAACGCTTGAGCCGCAGCACGTCGCGACGTAGGCCATGGATCTTCTGGATGTCGCGTTCACTCAGCGAACTGCACAGCACGTTACGCTCCAGCTCATCGATCTCGGCATGGATCGCTTCACTCACCGGCTGGTAGTTCTCGGTGACAAAATCCAGCAGCGCATAGAGTACGAAATCTTCCCCATGCTCCAGCAACAGCGGTCGCGCCTCACAGCGTTGGCGCACAAAGCCGTAGGACGCCGAGTGACCGTTGCGTGCGGTGATGATGTAGCCATTACCGGCAAAGATATGGGTTTCGATAAACTCCAGCTTGCCGTTCTCGCGCACCGGTGAATAGGTGACGATAAACAGTGCATCGCCGAAGGTTTCAAGCTTGGGGCGGCTGTGTTTTTCCAGAGCGTCTTCGATGGCCAGCTCATGCAGGTTGAACTGGCGTTGCAAGTTGGTCAGTTCCTGGGCGTTGGGTTCTTCCAGGCCGATCCATACAAAGTGACCAGGTTTGGCGGCCCAGGCCGCGCCTTCGTCGAGGGTGATATCAGAGACTTTCTTACCGGCGCTGTAGACGGCGGCCGCAACAACTCTACCCATGGTGCTGATCACTTCTTATTGGGGGGACAGATGTTGGGCAGCTTAGCTTGAATGGCGTTCCGTTGTAGCTGCCGTTGTAGTGAGCGAGCTTGCTCGCGCCGGGGTGCGAAGCGCCCCCCAATCGTTATTCAGGCCGCCCGCAACTCACGATCCATCCGCGCAATGCATTCATCCATCTGCGCATAACAGGCCTGCATCAACGCCGGGATGTCATCCACCGTCATGCCTGTAGTAGGAATTGGCGGCAACGAACGTATGAGCACATCACCACTGTTCCAGCGATTAAGCCGCATGTGAGTGACGTAATTGCTGACACACACCTGCACGATCGGCACACCCGCCGCGATCGCCATATGGAACGCACCCTTCTTGAACGGCAGCAAACCGTTACCCAGGTTGCGCGTACCTTCCGGGAATACCCAAATCGACGTGTCTTTATGTTGCAGTGTCTGGGTCGTGGTGAGCATCGCACGGCGCGCCTTGTGCGCATTGCCCCGGTCGATCAACACATTGCCCGCCAGCCAGAACAACTGGCCGAACAGCGGCACCCATTTCAGGCTTTTTTTGGCGATACACACCGTGCGGTACGGCACCACATTGCCCACGACAAACAGGTCATAGTTGGACTGGTGGTTTGCGATCACCACGCAGGTGCCGGGCTTGTTGCGCAACGAGTCCACATCGGCTTTTACGTTCAAACGCAGAATCCACATGGCCGGCAGCGCGTAAAGGCGGGCACACAGGCGGCTGTTGTCCGGATTGAATGGCCGGCAGATACCTACCAGCACACCCAGCACACCGGCGAGCATAAAGTGCAGGCTCATCAACAACATACGCAACAGATAAAGCATCGACACGGCCTATCGAGACAAAAGGTGGCGCAGTGTACGGATGTGCACTGGATTCGGCAATTACCCCGGTAGAGGTAGGAGATGGCCGATGTTTTAGTGCATGTTTCAACATCTGCCGACACTGGCGGGCCAGAGCGGCTGAAGATCATTCGGTTTGAAGTGTAAGAAAAAGCCCGACTCAAGGTCGGGCTCTGGCGTATCAGATGTAAGGGTTTAGCTCAGGATATGCCCTTGGTCCTGGATGATTGCCTCGTCCAAGGCCTCCAGCAGTTCCTTACGCACCTTCAACTTGGTGTGCTTGTGGGCGTTCATATTAAGCTTCTTCAACTGACGCGCTGCTTCCAGCGCCGCTGCCTGCAACTCCTCCGGCGCGACCACCTTATCGAGGAAGCCCGCTTGCAGTGCACCCTGTGGGTCGAACATCTCGGCATTGATTACCGAGCGGTGAAACGCCGACTTGCGTAGCCGATCCCGCGCCAGCTCGATACCCGCGTGGTGCATGGTCATGCCAATCGCCACCTCATTCAGACCGATGCTGAACGGGCCTTCTACCCCAATCCGATAATCCGCCGACAACAGCAAAAACGCGCCCTTGGCCACCGCATGCCCAGGGCACGCCACAATCACCGGAAACGGGTGCGACAACAAACGACGCGCCAACGTCGAACCCGACGTCACCAGGCCGATTGCCTCTTTAGGGCCGGCAGTCATCACCTTCAAATCATAACCACCCGACAAAATCCCCGGCGTGCCGGTGATCACCACCACCGCCCGGTCCTTCTCCGCCTGGTCCAGCGCTTCATTAAAGGCACTGACCACTGCAGGAGAAATGGCATTCACCTTGCCGTTGCTCAAGGTCAGGGTCGCGATACCGTCTTCGAGGTGGTAGGCAATCAACTCACTCATGACGCGGTTCCTTGTAGGATTTGTTATAGAAGGCATGTTAATAGACGTGCATGCGCAGACGTTACCCACCACACCCGCCCCGGTAAAGCACTGTGACTGACTGGCCAGTCAGACTTTTCCCGCATACACGCGGCTGGAATGCCTGGGGCAGGGCACAATGGCTGTCCCAGACGCACACCGCCGATGCCTGAGAATGGCACAATCACCACCCCTCGCCGGATGCGTCCAGCCATAACCGGCTAACCGCATGAAAATTCTGAAAAAAACCTTTGCCATCAGAAAGGCTTTCGACTACATTAGCGCGCCTCGACAGACTGAACTGGTTTGACGAGATACGGTGAAGTGTCCGAGTGGCTTAAGGAGCACGCCTGGAAAGTGTGTATACAAGAAATTGTATCGAGAGTTCGAATCTCTCCTTCACCGCCAAATTTGAAACGACTAAACCCCTGAAAACGTTAAAGTTTTCAGGGGTTTTGTGTTTTAAGAGAGTCAAAAAAGGCCCATATGGGAACATCCATGGGAATACGGGCTGCTGGACTGCTCGCGTTCGAACCCCGGTTTACAAGGCTTCATCACCACCTGGTGGCTGAATGCCCAGGGCGTGCTGCAGCATGCCGATGACGTCCGGGCCGTCCTCGTTGATCCACATGCCGTAGTGCTGTCGGATCATGTTCGCGCTGGTGTGGCCCATCTGCTCCGCGATCCAGTCAACCGAAGCCACGCCAGTGGTGAGCAACTGGCTGGCGTAGGTGTGTCGGCACTGGCCAGGACCGCGATAGCGAACCCCTGCCGCTTTCAGGTGTGCTTTGAAGAACCTGTCCCTCACCACAAAGTCGCTGACGTGTGGCAAGCCGCTCTTGGTGTTCAGGAATACAAAGTGCAGCTTGTGCTTGCGGACGGTTTTATTGTCCCGCTCGACGACATTGACTGTGTCCACAGTCTTGACCTGGTTGATGGCGTCCAGTTTGCGCAATGCATCCCACGCTGGCTCCAGCAGACGAACCTTGCGTGTAGATCGCCGGGTTTTGGTCACTCGATAGGCCCCGCGAACCTTGGATCGGCGAAAAGTCACCGTCCCCTGTTTCAGATCGACGTCCTCCCAGGCGAGCGCAATCGTCTCAGACACCCGTGGGCCCGCCCAAATCATGAACTGCACCATCAGCAGCTCCTGGGTGCGGCTGGTGTGCGTGTTGAGGATCTGCTTGATTTCCGCCCTGGTGAACGGGTCGGGCGCCTCTGGATCTGGCAGACGCACAAACAAACCCTCGGTGGGGTCGTGTGCGACCTTCTTCCGGGTGCGGTACAGCCGAAACACCTGGCGCACATTGCTGATGATGTCGCGGATGGTCTTATTCTTCAGCCGCTTCGACAGCGGCCCCTGAATCCACTCTTGCAGGTCCAGGTGGTCAATCTGATCGATCTGAACGTCGCCCCAGCGCGGCCGCACATGGACCTCAGCCTTGTTCTTGTACCCACGGAAAGAGGTCGCGGCCACGCTGTTGCTCTTGATGGTCAGCCACAGGTCCAGGTAGTGCCCAAAGCTGTTCTCGGCCAGTTTGGTCGACTCGGGAAAATGCCGGCGGTAATCGAAGGTACCGGCCTGGATCTCGTACTCGATCACCGTGACCAGGCGCTTTGCATGCTCGCGGTTGGCCGGTGTGTTGCCGCCGGGCACCAGTTCCCGGCACAGCTCGCCATTGAAACGAAAATAAACCCGTACCGAATTGCCACGGGCCTCTACGCCATCTGCCATATGCGTCCCCACGCGATGTATTGAAAGATTCTTCCAGGTGAAAGAAAAAAGGCCCGTCTCCGGGCCTTTTGTGTGTTGCGGTGAAGTGTTGCCGATCACTGCTGGCGAAGTAACCAGAACAGGCTGGCACTTTTTCTAGGTGCCGGTGTGACTCCGGCTTGGGCCTCCTCAGCCCGACGCTTGGCGTTGGCCGCCTGGCGCGCCTTGCTGCAATTCTGATGGTTGCCGTGGGCTCGGGATCTACCGCACTGGTCGCAGACGCCGGTTAGATCGAGGTTCCAGGGAAAGGCTTTGTCGTTGTTCATTGAGCCCCCTTCACATGCGAAGCGATTGATGAATAAGCGTCGGTTGGGCCACATGATCAGCGGGCTGCGCGGTGTTGGATTGGATTTCGCAAACAAACCGATGCCGCTTCCTGTTGGGGGCGGTCAGCGCCTCGGTCAGGTCTGGCACGACGCCGATGCATTCTTCATAGGCGTAAGGGCCATTCCAGGTATCAGCCTTCACCACCTGGCAATTCGTTCGGGTCGCATCTGCGCACAGGTAAAGCAGAAGGAATACGGTCATGCGCCAGCCTCCACCAACTCGACATCGTCGTAACCAGGTGTATCGACATCAGCTGCGATGACGCGAATGCCGCAAAAGCCGTAAGGCCCAGGTTCATTGCCACCCCAGCCTTCTTCGGTGTGAAGGTCTTCGGTCCAAAAAGGCCCAGGGTTGTCACCTGTCATAAGGTTTTTGGTGGTGATGCTGAAACTTGCGCCGCCTTCGCTCAGCATCCGGTAGATCATCGTTTGACCAAACAAGCGGATAACGGTCCGGACGACATCTCCATTTTCAGCAGAGAGCCGGTCATCGGCGTTCGACCAAAAACCGTTGATTAGTGAGGCAGTTTCCTCGGTCAGTACGTCGTGATTTACCTCAAGAGTGACCTGGTATTCCTTCCAGGTTTCCTTGACCAGGTATCGCTTGATGTTCGGTGGGGTGCTAGCCTCTACGGCGCTGCTGCTTGGGTTCTGTGCTTGCATGGTGCTGCTCCTTTGTAGTGGTAGGTGTCGGGGAGTTGGCGCTCCTCGACACCATCTTTCAGGCCGGTTTGGCCTGGTCTTGCTCAATGATCGTTATGACTTCGTCCCGGTCTTTCGCATAAGCGAAGGGCAATTCGCCCCCTGGGCGAGTGATCGGGTAGCGAGACTCTGGCAACCGGCACAGCGCGACGGTGTAGCCGTTGTCGGTAACCCAGCAGTTCTGCTGGACTTGCCCGTCCCTATTGCGTTTCGGCGCCCATTTCATGCCCAGGTACCTATCAGTTCTTCCCAGATCGCATCGCCGTCAGGCAGGTACGTGTGCACCTCTTGCTCTGGCGAGTAGTCCAGTTGCAGTACCGCCAGGCAGTCGTCGAACAATGCGGTGTCGAGGCCGCGCAGACTGGTCAGGACGAAGGGGTAGTCGCGGCCGTTGTAGAGCCCGAGCAGGAAGCGACCGATGACTGCGCTCTGGCCTGTATCCCGCTGGGCGACAGGAACCAAGCGAGCGAGTGCCTCGATACCTGCTTTTCGGATGGCGGGGCGATTGGCTTCAAACTCTTGCAACTGCTGAAACCAGTTAGGCTGCGGCTTTTCGGCAGGCATGTTCATGCGCATTTTCCTTTCGAAGACCGGATCAGTAAGGAATGGTGTCGTGGAAAGCGATGTCGTGAATCAACTTCCTGGTCTCAAGCTGAAGGTCCTGCGGAACAGCTAGAAGATTGCAGAGCAGGTCAACCAGACAGATCATCTGTGCACAGTTGAGGGCTGTCCGCCCGTTGAGGTCCGCCCCGTATTTACGAGTGAGCTGGGCTTGATATGCGGGTAAAAAAGCCTTGAGACTGCTGCAAATCCATTCTCCAGACTGCGCAATCTCGATACCGAACGCACTTGCCTCAGCTGCGTCGACGTTGCCAATGGCTTCCGGCCGGATCCTTGGCGTGTGGGCGTCGTGAGCTGAGAGATCGACCGTAACCATTCTGCTGGTGACCGCATCACTGCACTCCAGCCGTTGGTTGGCGGTTATCACCAAAGCCCCGCGGAATGTCACTTCCTCACTAAGGCCATCCCCCGAGCGAATGCTCACGCTGCCGGAGCTGAAAAGCGGCTTCAATTCATCCCAGTCAATGGATTGGCCTAACTCGCCTTGTTCCTCGCAAATCACAATCCGTTGCCCTGCGCTGGCAAACGTGCGCGCTCGCCCGGCTGGAGTGGAATGCCCCAAAGAGTTGGAATAAGGCGTTTGCCCGTTCAGCTTTTGGAGGTAGCCCAGCATCAGACTCTTGCCGCTGCCGGCGGCGCCGACGATCTGCAGGAATGGGAAGCTGGCCTGGTCTTCGCGAATTCGGCCGGCATGCACTGCTCCCATCCACCAGGCCATAGCCAGTACCCCGCGCGCGCCGAAGTAGGCGACAAAGTCGTTGAAGCGAATGGCCGATTTGAGTTCGTTTTTCATGGTGCTGCTCCTGTTGTTGCGGTGGTTACACGCCCTGGAATACCCAGCAGCGAATGGTTTTAGGCTTGTCGAAGGCGTCAACCTGGCGCGACGAGTTGACCGGCTTGTTCGATTCCAGAAATTTGGGTGACTTGCTGGTCTTCAGCAGGCGTTTCAGGTCGCTCAGCGGCGGTACCTGTTGCCGTTTGTTGGCGGCCATTTCCACAAACTCGTTGAGGTTCACGGCGATCAGTCCATCGCGGCGCGCATGGTTCAGCGCTGCTTTCTCGTCCATGCCGTTGAGGAATTCGTACAGGTCCCAAAACTCGCGCACGGTCGGGTGGTCGGCATTGATTGCCTGCTGCCGCTCCAGGGCCATGCGGCTGATTTCGGCGTGGGCGAGGGCCTTGCGTCGATCGCCGAGCGGTACGACGCCGGCCAATGCGTCCACCAGGCTGCGCAGCTGGGCGTGGTTCTTGGCGATACGCACGGTGCGCACGCCAGGCAGGGCTAGCAGCTCCTGTTCGTAGCCGGAGGTGTTTTCCTCCAGCAGCCGCATGGTTTCGGCCTCGCGTTGCAGCGCCTTGACCAGGAAGCCGCTGATGCTGTCCATCGGCATGCGTTCCAGCTGCTCGGCGTACTGCTTGGTCTCCGGCGTGTGGTGTTCACGTGTCAGGTGGACGTGGCAGATACGCTGCAGGATTGGCTCTGATGCGTTCACTGGGTTGTTCTGCGCAATCAGCAGGGCCGCGCGGAACGGCGGTTCGTGGGTGTCGTTCCCATTGTTTTTCACGCCGGTGGAGCGAACGCTGCGGCCGTTATAGGCGGTTTTCAGTTCGTCCCAGTCGAAGTGTTTAACCGGCTGGCCTTCCTTTTGTTCACGCTCGGATTCGATCAGCACTACCGGCAAGTTGCTGACCTGCGAGAAGTTACGCGCACGGCTCGCGGCGGTTGCTTTGGACGGGTCGAAGCCTTCGTAATCAGTGCGCCCGACCGACTTCCACAGCAGCTCCACCAGCGTGGTCTTGCCCGATCCGGCTTCACCCACCAGCTCAAGGAACATCAGCGACTTGTGTATCTGGCGGATCTGCTCGGCGTGCAACGCGCCCAGCCACCAGGCCAGCACCACCAGCCCCTGTACGCCAAAGCAGCGCCAGTAGATGTCGAACCAACCTTCGTTATAGGCGTTGAGGTCGGTGTTGATGTGCAGCACCGGCGACTGGCTCTGTGACTTGATGCTCAGCTTGCCCAGGTCGAAAAAGTCTTCCTTGTTGCGCACCTGAACCTTGCCGCCGTGAAAGGCCAGGTCGTTGAAGACATAGGCGCCGTGGTCGCGGCTGTAACCTATCCATTCGATTGTGTTTACTGTTTTCAGGCAATCCAGTTGAGGCGCCAAAATCCGTTTCAGTTGCTGAGCGCTGCCCTCAAACATCGCGCCGTTGGAGACGTTGAGCAGGCGGTTGGCGAACTCAGGTGCTGACGTGAGCTGCTTGGCCGTGAACGTGCTTTTGATGGCAGGCCCTTGCGGGCGCTCGATGCGGAAGTAGTACCAGGCCTCGTCGGTCAGGTCGTTGCGCATGTAATACAGCGCTTGGAAATTGCAGTTGGCGATGCTGGTCACCGAGCCAGATTGGCGCAGTGCCTTGTAGCGTCGCTGTTCTTCCGTGAGCAACTGGTCTTCGTGGCGTTCCGAGCTTTCCAGATCGGTCATCGCCCGGTCGTATTTCTCAAGGTCCAGCCGAAACCAGTACAAGCGTTTGCGGAACGTGAAATGAAATTCTTTGCGTTCGTTGCGCACGTAGATTAAGAACGCCTTTTCTTCAGCCGAATCAGCCAGCAGCAAATCGCCCTGGTGGCGCGCTTCGCCAAGGTCTTGCTCAATGCGCTCTGCGCGTTTGTCGTCGCCCTCGATCGACTTCCACCGCAGGTGCAGATCGTTCCAGTCGACCTTTTTTCCGGTGGGCTGCGGGATAACGGCTGCTTTAGAGGTGAAGCCCAGCTCGCTCGCTTCCTTCGCCCAGCGGCGCATGTTGGCCTTGGCGATTGGCTCGTTATCCAGTGCCCACACTAGGCGCGGCAGACGTTTGCCAGCGTCCTGACGTAACTTGACCAGGGCCTTGAGTGAGTCGATGGGGCAGGGAGCGCTGGACATCATCGACACGGCCGGCACTTCGTTGTGCAGCAGAGCAATGGAGTCGAAGATTCCCTCGACAATGAATAGTTCGTCGACTTCCAGCAGGTCCACACTCGGTGGGCACCACCAGACGCCCTTGTAACCAGTCAAGCCTTCGCCGGTGGGGCGGAAGCGGGCTTTCATCTTGCCGAATCGATCGGGCCGATCTATCAGGCGCTCCCAGTAGCCACCTTTCTCCAAGGCGAAACGCACCGTGGCGCTACCGATGTTTAGCCGTCCATCCCAGTAGTTATCCTGAGTGAACAAGCCGGCGATCAGCTCAAATTTGAAACCCCGCGCAAACTCAAGGTAGGCGCGTGCTGTGGCCTGTGGGTTGTCCGCTGTCGACGGCGCGGTCTTGCTCCAGTCGTTGAACAGATCGTCGTAGACGTCTTTCACGTAGACGCGGTGGTCGCATTTTTCCGGCCGACCGCAGATCAACGTCCAGGGCGAGTCGTAGAATGTGTAAAGGGTTTTCTGGCGGCACGCTGGGCACACACCCTTGCGCATGTAATTGGTGTTGGCCATGTGCTTGAGCTGGTAGTCCCGCTCAATGCGTTGGATGACGTCGGCTCGCAGCCTTTGTTCCATTTCCATCGTGGCTTACTTCGCTTCGTCGAGACTGTGTTTAAGGGCGCCAATCAGGCTTTTTCGTGCGGCCAACCCAGGGAAGGCCACCAGCAACGAGCCGTGCCGCAACCCTTCGGGAATCATGCGAAAACGGTCGTCATACCAATGCTCGTTGAACAGCAGCGCGTACTGCGCACGCAGCTCAACGAGCAGTGCCTCGGCCTGGTCGCGGGGCAGTTTTGCGGTGATGGCGATGTCGATTTCCATGGTCCACCTCGGATTGCGGGCAAAGCTCACCCAAACCCATTGGGAATGGGGCAGGGCGTGTTTAGTCGGGGTTTAAGGTGTTACGAGACGCAGTCGGCGGTTTTCCGGTGCGTTGATGATTCGCTGGTAGATGAGGCTCACCGGCACAGCCCAGGTCATTCCGCTGCCTGGGTCGGTAATAACTGCCACGGCACCAGAGCTGGCATCTACGTCCAACTGATGGCGGTCGTTGTTGGATTTGAGTTCACCGTAGGCACGACTGATCAGTTTTTCAGCCATGTGCAATGGCACTTCCAAACTGCCCACTAGGTGCTGTACGGCGCGGCAGAACAACAACTGGTCGTTGCCAAGGTATTCGCCCTGGTGACGTTGCAAAAAGGAAAGGCCAGCGGTTTGCATGGTTGCCTGGTATTCCTGGTAATCGGTGTGGGTAGCTGTATTCATCACGCTCGCTCCATTGCCATTTGGTCCAGCAGATCGGGTTGATCGTTGGGGGTTCGCATTGCCTGGCGACGAATGACCACGTCCGCAACGGGCAGCTTTACAGCTGGGTTGGGCATGCCGCTGGGGCTCAGTTCGTGGGTCATCTGAAATTCAGCACGCACAGCCCAGCCGCACGCTTCGTTGGTGCATTGCATGTAGGTGATGCGCAGGAAAATATGTTGGCCTTCGCTGGTACGGATGCGCATGCGGCCGTGGCAGTGAGGGCACACGAGTTTGTAGGTACTCACTAGACAGCTCCCTGGCTGTAGAGCTGGATAGTTGCGAACACTTCGGCATAGCGAGCTGACATGTAGGTGAGCAGGGCGGCGATGATCGCGTCGGCTTCACGTCTTTCGATGACCCCATCGTCCAGGGCGGCAGACATGATCTGGTCGACCTTGCCCCGCTTGGCCGAGGCTTTGAGCGAGCGGCTGTACAACTCCACGTTATCCAGATTCTCCGGGAGGCTCAGCGGTACGAACATGCCGCCGTACATTGAAGCGATGTAATCAGCCAAGAACGTTGTGCCGGCGACTTGTTCCAGACGGTGGATGTGTTCGTCGGTCAGCGGGCGGCTGCCGGCGTTCTCGTAAGCCTGGTTGTCGAACTTCTTGAGCGGCATGCCGAGGTCAGCCGAGGCGTACGACCGACCGCCTGGATAGGCGCCTATGACGGCCATTACGACGCTTTTTCTGCTGTCTAGAACTGGGCGTTTCATCTTCTGGTTTCCCCTTGGAGCCAGAGGCCCTAGTTTGTGATCTGGCCGTCTTTGATTCCGAGCAACACAGCCGCTCGGTGCGCTTCACCACGACGGCCTTTCTTACGGCCGTTTAGCAGGTCGCTGACCAGATTTTTGTTCAAGCCATGTTGGCGGCTAAATTCGGCAATGCTTTTACCCTCGCGATCAAGAACCGCGCGGGCTTGCTCGAGGGTCTGTAGGGCATGCATAGTGTTCGTCCGTGTTTAATCGTGTTCGACGAAAAGGATTCTTGGTCAGATTTCTGCTCAAGTCAAATTATTTTGATCAAAAAATTGCTCATTTCTTTAGGGGTAGGTGAACGCCTGCGGGAAGAACGCGAGCGGCTGGGCAAAAACCAGACCGACTTTGGCGTCTCCGCTGGGGTTAGCCGTGGAACTCAAAAGGCTTATGAACTTGAGTCCAGCTCTCCCGATGTGCGCTATCTCTCTGGGCTCCAAGAGCTTGGAGTTGACGTGCATTACGTGCTGACCGGCTCGCGCGGCGACACGGACCTCAACAACCTGAGCGACGTCGAGTCGGCAGTTTTGGGGAACATGCGGCGAATGTCAGAGGATGATCGTAATGTGCTTCTGCGGACGGCAGCTGCATTTGCCAGCGCGGCAAGTCAGCCAGGGAACAAGTAGCCCCATTAGCGAACGACAGCCATAGACGCGGATTTGATACGCCGACCATGAGGGTCGGTTTTTTTCGTCGGATGAAAAGGGGATGTTCGAATGGCGTTGAAGCCTTGTAAATCGTGTAGACACACGGTGGATGCGACGGCAAAGGTCTGTCCCAACTGTGGCGTAAAGAACCCTGGAGTGACTGTCGGACAGCAGATATTCGGGCTGCTAATCCTGCTGGTCATTATCGCCGGCGCTGTCACGATGTGTTCAGGTGGTGATAAGGACAAAGCTGCTGATAAGGCACCGCTTGCGGAGAAGCCTGCTCAAAGCTCCGTTTTGCCGTCCACTTACACCATCACAAAAGACGAATTTCGCGAGGGGCGGCCTCGTAAGGTTGAGGTCATGTTGCCCCGGCGACTCAATGACACTGAGCTTGCTGAAGTGGCAAAAGCCATCCGCGTCGAGACGAAATTCAAAGCCGATAAAACCTTCATAGGCTTCCGAGTGGAGGGGCAGACCGAAAAAACGTACTGGGCCAATGCTAGTTTCGATCCCGATTACCGGGCATCACTTATCGGCGTTAGCGCTCAAGACTTCCAAACCTTGCGAGCAATGGATTTGAAGGCTTATCCCAACAGGATCGGTAGCTGGTTGCGGGATGGTGCTCTGGGGCACGTGATGGTCTTGTACAAGCAGAAAGATAAGTATGCGATCGACTCTGTCTTTGCCAGTGGTGGGAAAAATACGCAGCACTATGTAGGAAAGAAACTGCCGGATGGTGGGCTGCGGCTTGACGATCCCGAAAGCGACTTCAACGAGCATTACGTTGTCGATGCCAGTGGTAACTTGCAAGGCTGGGGCGAGAGCGGGGTGTACATGACGCTGCCCCCGTTCAAGCCTGTGCAGTGACGTAACAAAACACATAATTTTTTTGATTGATGTCCGATGACACAGCAAAACGTGAAGGAAATTAGCTGTTCCCCGGGAGTCTTTAACGGCGCCATGTAGGCGCCGAGTCCCCGTTGCGTGTGAAAGGAGTATTCGCATGATGGAGAACAGCGGTGTGTCGGAATGCCAAGCGTCAGTCGTAAATGTGAACTGCCTTACCGATCAGGAAGTGATGTTGCTGGCAATGTTCAGGTCCATGACTGCGCAGCGACAGATGGATGTGCTTCGGATATTTGAGGTCTTCGCAAAAAATTCTGAATAGTAATCGGAGCCCCAGGAGTGGTCCAGGGGCTATAAAATGAATTTAGATGATTGGCTGAATCGGAAAAGGGGATAGGGAATGAGCGTAGAGGTAGAAGTAGATGTATGGGCTGATGATTTCATGGATCGAAAGCCTAGTAGTGAATTTCTTACAACATATATTTTGGCTAATGATATAAAAGTTCTTAATGTTAATTCGCCCTGGGGTGCTGGTAAATCATTTTTCTTGGAGCGCTGGCGGGCAGAGTTAAGTAAAAAACATGTTTGCGTTTTTTTTAACGCGTGGGAGACGGATTACTCTGCTGAACCGCTGCTGGCACTGATTACTTGCATAGAGCAGCAAACTAAAGATGAACTTGATGTTACTGCGTCTGTAGCTGGCAGGCGTGCTGTAAATTTGGGCGCTTCGATACTTAGGAAAGCAGCTCCTTTAATTGCGAAAGGTCTGGTTAGGAAGTATGTGGGGGTTGAGCTTGAGGATTTGATCGGAGAGGGAAGTTCTGATGATGCATCGGATGCAGCAGGAAGTCTTGTCGCTTCATTAATTGAGGATCAGGCAAAGACTACTAAGCAAGTCGAGGACTTTAAAGCTGCTGTAGTGGAAAGGCTTAGTGCTGCTGCGGAAAATAATGACTTGAACAAACCGGCTTTTATTTTTATCGATGAACTTGATCGCTGTCGCCCTACTTATGCAATAGAGCTTTTGGAACGAATCAAGCACTTTTTCGAATTGGAAGGGTGCAGATTTATAATTGCGTCCGATTCAAAACAGCTTGCCCATTCGATACGAGCCGTATACGGTCAGGGATTTTCTTCAGAACGATATCTGAATCGTTTCTTTGATGCTGAGTTTAATTTGGATAACAGCGATATTTTCTCGATGGTTCATCGTTGCCTTCCAGAAATTGCAAGTGTAGGTTTAGATATCAACATCTCGGGACGAGTGGGGCGTTATAACTTTAGTAATGCCGATGCCGTAGATACGAAGAAACACACTGTAGTAACCATGATGGAAGGGTTTACAGATAATCAACTAATACTTGTCGGGCTGTGTCGCTATTTTAGCGTTGAATTACGAGAGCTTACAAATTACGTAAAGCAAATTAAAAGTGCAGCGGACACAATTGGCGGAAAAATTCAGTTTTTTTGGCTTGCATATTTGGTTTTTTTCAAGGCTTCAAAGGCTGAAGAGTATTATGGTTTAAAATCTCCGGATAAGTGGAGAGAGTCGGTTGAATCCTTTGATACTTCACAAGGTAAACTGGTTACGTTTTCGTTTGTCACGGAATTGACGTCGATTAAGGATATGGCTCTATTTTACTTGACAATTCTTAACGCGGATCGAGATGAAATTAGGGGTATGTCATCTAATCTTCAGGCTTGGAGGTCAAATGTTTATTATTCACTTATAAATGATGATGGGATTAACTTGTTGCGTAAGTATAGTGATGTCGTGGAATTGGCCCATCGCTTGAAGTAAAGAGTTTGTTACCAACCCGGATGATACGGGTTGGTACTTTACTGTCGATACTACCTCTTATAACTTTGCATTCGACTCCACTCCCGATCCACCGCCCGCTTAGCCGTCTTCTCACTGGCATACAACCACCGCAACCGCCTCGGCTTCGCCTGATTCCCCGCCGTGATCGTTTTTTCCTTCCCAGTTTTCTGGTCGCGGTAGTACGCGATAATCCCCGTGTAATCGCCCCTGTTCTCTTCCGCCAGGTCTTCAACATTGTCCTCTGGCAACTTGCTCTCCAGCTCCAGGCTCACCGTATATCCGCCGCTGTCAGTGAGGCTGTGTTGCACATTCCCGCCGTACCAAATGATCTCGTCAATTTCCGCCTTCACGCCCTGGAGCGTGTACGTCAGCTCGGGGATCAGATCCGGCCGCCCCATGGCCAGGGTGTAACTGAGCGTGGCGCTGCCGCGTTGCAGGCGCCGGAACTCAGCGCGGGCAGCACGCAAGGCTGACTGCTGATCGCTGTACGTGTGGCGCAGATCCTTGAGGTTGTCACCGCCGCCGGCAATGGCCTCCTGTTTCTTGGCGCTGTTGACGTCGTAGTAATAGGCGCGCACGCCGTCGTAGCTGTCTCGGTCGGCCTGCAGGTAACGGTGCTGGTCACCGTCTGCGCGGGTGAGCGTGATGTGCGGCAGATCCATGCCACTGGCGGTCTTGCCACCACCCGCCGGCAAGCACAGCAGGCAACCGGCTTTCACGCTGGCCACCGCGTCGAATTCTTCACCCAGTCGGCTGATCAGGTTGGCGTCGGATTCGTTGGCCTGGTCCAGTTGTAGGATGGGCAGGCCGTCCAGCGCGCCGGCGATGGTGGAGGTTAGGCCGTTGCCGATGGCGATATCACCCAGGACGTCGCCGAGGGTGGTGTTGCTCCAGCTGCGTTCGCGTTTGGTTTTGAGGCCCTTGCGCAGGTCTGCCGATCGAGCGCGGATGCTGAGCACGTCGGGCGCACCGCTATGTTCGGTTTCGTCGACGGTATAGGTGCCTTTGTCCACCAGGCCTGTGTCGCTCCAGCCCAACCACAACCGGATCACTGCACCCTTCGGCGGAATCGTCAGCAAGCCGTCATGGTCGCTGAGGGTGATGCTGAGTTGGTCGGCCTCGACGCCGCGGTTGTCGGTCAGCTCCAGGCTCATCAGCCTTGGACTGATGATTTGTGCGATGTCCAGGCCGTCGACGGCGAGCCGGAAGGCCGGCACCGG
The DNA here is from genome assembly GCF_014268275.3 of Pseudomonas tritici. Lineage (NCBI taxonomy): Bacteria > Pseudomonadati > Pseudomonadota > Gammaproteobacteria > Pseudomonadales > Pseudomonadaceae > Pseudomonas > Pseudomonas tritici. The sequence continues at coordinate 4,877,567 of NZ_CP077084.1, read as the reverse complement.
ATAGGCAGCGTCACGGACGTAGCGCTCTGCAGTGTTGCGCAGATAGCCTGTGACCTTGGCAATTATAGGCTCGATCACAGTAGGCCCCGCAGGATGTTGACGCCGATGCTGGTACCGGCGCCGAGCAGGTCGATACGGTCATTGTCGGTACGCTTAAGGCTCAGGGTGAACTCAATGCGTCGTGCCGTGCCGTCGGGGAAAAATATGGTCCTGGTTTCGCTGAGGCTTTCGATCACCCACAGGCCGTAGATCCGCCCGGTGCCCTCGACCATGGGCCACGCCTTGCCAGTGTTTGCCATCAGGCGTAGCGAGTCGAGGCTGAGGGCTGTGCCGGCCAGTTCGGGGAAAAGGATGCCGGGGAGTGTGATGGCGTCTTCGCCACGGCCAACGAATTGCCGCGCGGGGGCTGCACCGATGCGGTTGTTGCTGGCGTGGCGCCAATCGGTTTGGCGTTGCAGTTCCTGATAAGCGGCGGTGTGGAGGCTGAACACGAACATGCCGAGGGCCATCATCATGGTGGTTATTCCAGATCGGAGAGTTTGCTGCGCTGACGCGCTTTCTTTTCGTTTTCGATGCGGGCAATCAAGGCGCGCAGTGTCTTCTCAAGGCTTTGCATGTCCGTGCCGGGGCCTACCGGGAAGTTAAATTCGTAGGTGTCGTGGCTGTCGTAAACCACTTCCGGCGGAGCGGCGCTGATCGGCGCCTTGGTGTCCACGGAAAACGCGGGCATAGCGGTTGCCCCCAGCGCCAGGGTGCCCGCCGCCGTCATCTGCTTGCCCATTGTGGTCAGGGCGTCTAGCGGCCCTTTTTGCCCACCTTCCAGGCCCTGCGTCAGACCGGCCATGGTGAACCCGCCCAGCTCCGCGAACACGCGCGAAGGGCTGTGGATGCCGAGCTTTTCCTTGAACCATCCAATGCTGGAGTCGCCGATCGAGCTGATGGCATTTTTGACCGCGCCGAGCCCAGCCGTAAGTCCGTTGACCAAGCCGTTGACGATCATTCCGCCGAACTCAGTAAACCGGCTGGGCAGCTCAATGCCCAGGTAGCTCAGCACTCCGGCAAATGCCTGGTACAGCAGGCCGAGCGGGCTGAAGTTGACCAAAGTGGTGATGATTCCGCCAATTCCGCCGTCGAAACCCGCTTTGATTTCTGTCCAGGCATTGGCGAAGTAGTTCTTCACCGCGTCCCAGTTCTTGTAGATCAGGTAGGCACCACCCGCCAATGCGGCGACAACGGCGGCAATGACCAGGACAAGCGGGTTGGCCGATAGGCCCCATAACGCGATGCCGACGGTGCGAAGCGCAGTCACAAGCGGGCCGATCAGAATCCCGCCCAGCGTTCGCAGCACTGTGCCGAACACCTTGAAAATACCGATCACGCCGGGCAGGCGTAGGCCGAACATAGCCAGGCCGAACCGCAGGAACAGGAACGGTCCCAGGATACCGGCGAGTGTTAAGGCGAGCCCGCCGAAAGCAGCTGACAACACCACTACACTGGCTACGATCTTCAATAGGGTCGCGGTCAACGCGGGGTTGGCTTTGACCCATCCATTCACCTTATCCAGCACGCCGCCGATGGCGTCCATGACGTCGACCATCGTGGCCCGAACCGATTCACCCGCGCCGCTTTTGGTGTTGAACAACTTGTTTTGCAGCACCTGCCAGCGACCTTCGATCGCGTCGGCGCGGATATCCATTTCGCGCTGCATAGAGCCGTTGGCGGCTGCGTCATTGACCAGGTCGAGCTGGCGTTTAAGCTCGTCCAGGTTGTTGACCAGCTTGCCAGCGTCCTTGCCGAACTCTTTACCGAAAATCCGCGTCGACACCTCTGTCTGCTGCTCAGGCGACAGTTTCTTGATGCGGTTCAGGACACCCATCAACGTGCCCATAGCGTCCTTGCTCATGCCGCTTTGGACGGCTTTTGAGTCAAGGCCAACCATGGCCATGCCTTCCTGAAACTTCTTGCTCTGCATGGTGGCGATGGACAGTTCGCGAACCATAGCCCTGGAAGCGCTCGCGGCCACTTCTGGTGCAGAGCCGAGGGACAGAAAGGTACTGCCCAGCGCCGCCGCCTTGCGGTAGTCGAGCTTGTCGGCCACGTCGCTCATGCGGGTCAGGGTTTCAATGATGTCGCCGCCTTTGGAGCGGGTGTTGTCGTCCAGGTAGTTGAGCGCGTCACCCAGTGCGGAGATGTTCTTGATCGGCACCTTGTACAGGCCGGCGATACGGCCCATGTCCTCACCGACCTGTTCCGCCGGCAGGTCGAAGGCCACAGCAGCGGTGGCCGACACCTTCGCCATGGTCAGTAGGTTTTCCTTACCCTGGATACCGGCCCGTGCCTGAGCTTCTACCAGGGCGGCGAACTCGGTGGTGGCGATGGGCATTTCGTTACTGGCCGCTTTGATCGCGTCAGCAAACTCGTAGTAGGTCGCGGTGAGCTTGCCGTTGTTGTCCCGTGCTCCGTCGACCTGCTTGGCGACACCCATCATGGCGCTTTCGAAATCGACGTATTCCTTCACCACTCCGATGATCGGGCGGCTGGCGGCGTACGCCACGCCCAGGCTCGAGCCGCCGGCCACCGCCGCGTTGCCCGCAAACTGTTTACCCTTGTCGTAGGCGCCACGGGTCTCTGCCATGCGCTTCTGGCGGGCGCTCAGGGCCGTGAGGCGTTTGGTTTGTTCGCTGATACTGGCGTTGGCAGCGCTCATCTGCCCGCGCAGTTGGCGTTCGTGGGTGCCCAGGTTTTTGGTGCTGATGCCGGCGTCGTAGAGTTTCGACCGCAGGCCCTGCAACTGCACGCTTTGTTGCTGGTGCTGCTGCTTGAGCTTGGTGGCTTCGCGTACCGCCGCCTGAAACTCTCGTGTCATGGCCCTGGTCGGCGCGCCGGTTGCGGCAAATTGCTGACTGAGGGCTTTTACTTTTTCGCGGGCGGCAGTGAGGGCTGCACTGGTCATTTCAGACGCGGCGCGTTGAGTTCGCCAGGCGCTGACGTCTTTCTGCTGGGTGTTGAGTTCCTTCAGGCGGTCGCGGGCAGCCTTGAGCGCACGGGCGGTCTCCAGGCTGCCATTGTTGATTTGCTTCAACGGGCGGGTGGCTTTGTCGATGGCGTCCAGCACCACCCGTAGCCGCAGATCATTTGCCATCGGTGGAACTCCGCACCCTGGCACGTTCGCGCCAGTCCATCAGCTCTTGCAGGCCCAATTGATCCATGTCAGCCGGTGCCCAGTGAAAAACCACGGCTAGGTCGGCCATGGCCTCTTCTACGCAACGAGGGATGCATCCGTCTTCGCCGATTTCTGTAGCAAAAAACCGGTGATTTTCGTGCTGAGCGCGACCAGGTCCGCCGGGTCCATCGACGTGACTTCGATGGCAGTCAGGGAAGGGGTGCTGATGCGCGGCACCACCTTGATCAAACTGTTGACGTCCATCTGCAGCAGATCTGCCAGGCTGACGCCGCGCAGCTCGCCCGAGTTAGGTTTGCGCAAGGTGATGCTGTCGATACTGGTGGTGCCACGGCGGATCGGCGTGTCGAGGATGACCGTGTTGTCGTTGGCCAGTGGTTGCACGTCGGGTTGTTCGGTAGCTGCGGTTTTCATGGGTAAAGCTCCTGATAAGGGGGACGGTTAGCGATCGATGCCGGCGATCAAAGGCCGATGGCGCTGCGCTGTTTCTCAAGCATGTCGACGCCGCCGACCTTCTCGATGAAATTCAGCAGGTCGATTTCGATGATGTCTTCGTTGTCGACGGTCAGCTTGTAGTAGCTGCAGGTGGTGGTGATGGAGTGCTCGGTGTCTTCACCAGGTGTGGCGTCACCCATTTCAATGGTTTCGTGACGGCCGCGAACGGTCACCTCTACGGCGCTGATTTCACCGGTGTCGTCCTGCTGGAAGGCACCCGCGAAGCGCAGAGCAACACCCGCTGCGTTGACGGCGCCGAATTGCTTGAGCACGATCAGATCCAGGCCACCCAGCTTCCATTCCAGCTGGATACCGTCGTCGGACATGCCCAAGTCAGCCTTGACCGGGCCATTCATGCCGGCGGCGCGCCAGGCTTCCATCTTGCGGCCCAGAGAGGGCAGGGTGACGGTTTTGACTTTGCCTTGGTAGCTGCCGCCGTCGTTGAACAGGTTCATGTTTTTCAGTTTGTAAGGCATGGCCATGGCGGGAATCTCCGGGGTTATGGCACAGGGTTAACTCCCCTTGCGGGGAGGCCCGGTTTAAGCGTTGACGGCGGCGGCGAACTGCATCAGGTAGCGGTCGGTGATGCGCTGACGCAAGGTGAGGTCTTCCAGGGGCGGCACGGGGGTGTAGTCGTAATCCAGGGTCAGCTTGCCTGCCTTGAGGGTGTCCTTGTCGTTGATGTCTTCCGGGTACCAGCAGCTGCCGCCGATCAGGTAGCCCTGGTTGATCAGTTCGCGGAATTTGGCGTTGATCCCGTTGATGATGTCTTTGACCAGGGAGGCGTGCATGGGCTTGTCCATGGCCCACATGTGCGCCTCGGCCATGGTGTCGGCGATGATCTGCGCGGTGCGGGTGTAATTTTCGAACGCGAACAGCGGGTCGTCGCTGCACGTGCGGCTACCCCAGAAGCGGAAGCCACCCTCGTTGATCAGGGTGGTGACCTCGTTGCTGTTGAGGTAGTTGGCGTCGGTGGCCGGGTTTTGCAGGTCCCAGAACACATCGGCGCTGATGCCGGTCACGCCGTTGACCGCGACGTTGGAGATGGTCTTGTGCCAGCCGATGTCTTTGTCGATCAGCGCCCGCAAGCCCAGCGCACGGGCTACTGCCGGCGCGGTGACGGTCGCGTTGGTGACCGTGTCCCAGTTCTGGAACTCCGGCCAGATCACCATGACTTCACGGGCGCCGAAGTTTTCGCGGTAGGCCACCACCTCTTCCTTGGTTTTGCAGTCCCACGCACTGACGTAGGCGAAGGCACGCAGGTCTTTGGCGATCGATACCAATGCGGTGGCCACCGGCTGACTGTCGAGGCCTGGCACACCGAGAATGCGCGGCGTCATGCCTACTCGGGCCTTGGCGGCGAGCAGGGCTTTCATGCCGGTGTATTTGCCGTCGGCGGTGGTGGTGCCGATCAGGGCGGTGGTGGTGGCTGATGAATCTGCGCCTTCCTTGACCCGCACCACGATGGTGTAGGGCTTGGTCTGGTCCGCGATGGCCTGCAGGCTCTTCGCCAGGGTGCCCTTGACGCCGGCTTTAGCGATTGCGGTTTGCACATTGGTCAGCAGGACAGGGGTGTCCAGCGGGAAAGCGAGCGGGTCTGCATCTTCAGCCGTACATACCAGGCCGATGACTGCGGTTGCAATGGTGCGAATGGGGCGGGTGCCGTCGTTGAGTTCGAGAACCCGCACGCCGTGGAGATAGTCTGAACCGGCCATGGGTGGTTGCCTGCGCTGTGATGGAATGACAGTGCACAGGCTGCCGCGCGCGCGCCGGAAGGGCGAGAGGCAAGCGTTGTAGGTGGCAACGCTACAAGGCGCGCCACCCATCAACGATAATTATCGGATCTGTGTTTCGATCCAGTCTGGAGCAATAGGGCGGTGGTCGCTGTTCGGAAAGTCCGGCGATTGCGGCCAGTCCCGCAGGGCCTGCATGTAAACCAACAGTGACGTAAATTGCTCTTGCGTCAGCGTGGTCGGATGTTCAATTTCGAGCTGATCCCTATGGCGCTCACGCAACCACAAAGCCGACGAAAGCGCACTATCTCGCCAAACTCGCTCTTGCAGTGCGGCCTCCTCGGCCCCCGACAACAGCGGGACATTGTCGAGCGGGAATTGGCTCCAGTATTCGCCAGGCCCAACATCGTCAGGGCCGCTCACAGCACGAAACGCCGGCCTATCAACACAAATTGCAAAGCTCATAAGTTGTCCTCCCAGCCCCTGCAACCCAGTATACCGGCGGTCAAGTTGCTGGCGAAATTCAAGCTCCGTCCAACGCTGTCCAATGTGATGACAGCACTAGAAAATTGGTTTGCTTCGTTAGTGATGCTCAAGACAATACCCACCAGAAGACTCCCCGCACGCCCCACCTGCACCGTTCCGCCGGACGATGATTGCGTACTGATGAAAATCTCAATGGCCGACGCCGTTGGCGGGACGAAGGGATCAATTGAAACGCTTACCCCTGTTCCGCTAATCGTCCCCTGAACGCCCTGAGCCATCGCAATGTTACTGGCTCCGTTGGTCCCAGCCCTTGGACTCATTGTCACCCTGCCACCGGTCTGATCGAAACACAGGGGGTACTTGTTCGCCGTAGCATCGGTAACAAATGCGTTAACTCGCTTGGCGATGTAACCAGCAGGCAACAGAGGCTCATAAACAAATCGCAGCAGTGCCCCGGCACCGGTAGTGATCGCCGGAACGCTGGCAGTGATTTGGGTTGGCGAGTCGACCGACTTGATGAATGCCCCAGGTGGGAAGCTAGCCCCGGAAAACTGCATGCCTGGGCGCATAGACGCCGTACTGGCAATACCAGGAATGACGGCAGAGCCCGCTGTGGTGTTGCCTGTAACAATCGGAATAAGCGCCGCGATACCCGCCGTCACTTCACCATTTGTCGCCACCCAAGTGCTGTACCAGCTCGACGCCGCGAGAACTCCAGCATCCAACCCGCCAAGCCCTAAAGTTCCGAGGTTGACGATCAGATCCAGAAACTCAACCACCCGCGCCGATACACCGCCCCCTATGGTCAAACTGCGCGCCCTGATCGCAATCAGTGCGTTTGTGCCAGTTGCCGAGACATAAAGCCCCTTGTAGCCGGACAGCGTCATTTTTCTGAGGGCGCGCACCTCAGTCTCAAGCGCGGCAACATCAATATTTCCCTGATTGATTGGCGCGTTCCAGGCCTTGATACACCACATCACCGCCAAGTTTCGCGGACGGGTCTCCGAGCCAACACGGGGCACTCCGTTTACTCCATCCGTGACGAATGCCCCAGTAAGATTTCGAGGACGAACTCCTGGGGTTCCCGTCCCCAATGGCGGACCGGATGCGGGCGCTCCAGCACCACCATTGTCGTTACCCCATGTATCGCCACTCAGCGCTCGCATGGTCTCCAAACGGAACCCCTGAATCCCGTCAAGCTGATAGCTGCCGAGCGAACGCCCTGCATCCACACCGCGTCCATGATCCCAGCCCCTCAGGAACTCAGCGCGTGACTCTGGCAGGCGGAAATTTCCAGCACCCTCGTCACCCTTGTTGAATGCCCCGCCCAGAAACGTGGCCAGGTCCGGATAAGCCGCCGCACTTTTCACGCTACCGTCCAGCTCTAGAAAGCCCGGCGCCACCTTATCCACGGGAAAACCGATCATCGAACCTACAGGCAACGCCGAGGCCTGGGCGATCATCGCCGCGATTTCATCCTTGGTGTATGTGTCGGTGATTCCGTGACCCGCCAGTGTGGTAGGGGTGGTACCGGCAATCACCCGGCCGTACTTGTCGACCGTCACCTTGGTGTATGCGCCCGCGCTGACACCCGTGCGTCCAGCGACCATTTCGAAGGCCAGCGCAGTGGTGCCCAGGACAATCGGCGCATCCGTCACCAGCTGCCACACGCTATCGCCGTTGACCGTGCCCTTTTCGACACTGACAAACAGCCCAGGCGTCACTTCGACGCTGGTGTCAGCATCCAGCGCACGTTTCCAGGCGCCCGCTGCGGGGAGAACGTAGATACCGTTTTCCTTGGCTTGAGCCTGATCCTTCACCAGGACACGGGCACCGGCCGGCAACAGCTCGCCGTCGATGGTCTGGATACCGCTCAGCGTGATATTTGCCGTAGTTGCCGCCAGCACTGAGTGCTTGTAGTCCAGCTTTGATAGCGCCTCAACAATGACCGTGTCGACGTATTCGCGAGTCGCCAAGACAACGCTGGGGTCGATCTTCAGCTCAATGTTCGCCGTGCTGCTGACGATCAGGTTGATTCGAATCACCTGCGTCCGGCCAGAGCCCTGGTTGAGCAGCGGCTTGAACGTGGGCGCGCAGTTGGCGACCGCGACCATATCGCCGTCCGCGTCGTACAGCGCAAGCTCCCGCACCCACCAGCCGCCGACGCTCTCGGGGATAATCTGCTCGGCAATGATCACGCTGGCATTGGCCGGGTCAACCTTCACTTGGTTCAACGGTGCACGTCGGCGCTCGTTGATCAGTTTGGTTTGGGTGCGGCTGGGGATAGGGTCGGTGCCGTTGGCATCACCCACGGCCATCTGGGCGAACGTCCAGGATGTGCCGAGCGCTGCGGCGTTCGCCTGCTTTGCTTCACCGACGGCGGTGAGGATCGCGAAGAACTGGCTGTTTTGGTCGGTCATGAGTAGATGTCCATCGTGTCGATATGGTGTTCGCGGCCACCGATGCGGTACAAGCCGCTGACGTCGATATCGCGCTGGGTCGGTGGGTAAACGCTGAGTTCGTCGCCTTCGTACACGCAGGCCCCAATGAACACGGTGCCGGTGCTTTCCAGGCTGATGGCCAGGCCGGTCAGTGGGCGGGTGAGCGGCTTGGCGTCATCAATCAGCCAGGTAAGCTCCTGGTACATTTCTTCGGTGATGCCGGTGTCCAGCACTCCGACCTTCAACGCAAAGGTGCCGGGCACGCCTTCCGGTACGGTCTGCCACCATTCCACCACCTCAATCAGGTAGCCCAGGGGCTCGACCACTCGGCGCAGGGAACCGATGGTGCCTTTGTGCGCGTGGATGTAGCGGGATGATCGGATGGCGGCTCGCTTGGTAGCTTCGGTCCAGTTGCTGTCCCAGCGGTCGACGGAGAAGGCCCAGGCCAGGTAGGGCAGTGCCACGACCGGGCAGGTGTTTGGGTTGCAGAGCGTTCTCAGCGGGATCGGTACGCGCTGAATGTGCGCGAGGGCCTGAGCAGCCTGGCGCTCAAGCGACGTGGAGTTGTTCGGCAGTAGCTGCTGGGCGCCCATTATTCAACGCCCCGCATGATGGCCACACCGGTGCAGTAGGGCGCCTGTTCTTTGGTGGCGACGATATCGACCCAGTCTTCCAGCTCAACTTTGCGAACCCCTTCGACGAACAACGCGGCGTGCAGCGCTGATTCCGACACCTCCATTGCGAGGCGTCGACGTTGGTGGACGTATGCCAGCAGGCGCTGTTCGGCTGCCGCAAGGATTGGCTCTGACTCGGGGCCGCTAGTCAGCAGGTAGAGCTTGGCTTTAACCGCGTAACGGATGATCTCCGCGCCCTGGACGGTGAGGCGGTCGGCAACGGGCCGGCGGTCATCGTCGCTCAGGTGTTTTTTGACGACGTTGACCAGGTCGGCAGACGCGCTGCCGTCGCCTAGCAGCGCCTGCACGGTAACAACCGCCACGGCGGGTGATGGGCTTTCGGCCGTGGCATCGGCAACACGGCCGTCAGCGCCTCGGGCGTGGAATATGTAGCTCTGGCGCGGGCCGGCGGTGCTCAAACCCTCCCAGGCCATTTGCGCCCGTTCGCGCAAGCTGTCGTCGCTTTCCATAATCCGCGCGAGGGGCGGGGTCGCCATGGGCTTGGCTTCCTGAACCACCAGGCGCCGTACGTTGAAATTGCCAGCCAGTTGATCCAGGTCGGGGCCTTTGGCAAAGGCCAGCAGGTTCGCCATGGACGCCTCATTCACTCTCTGACGCCAGATGGTTTCGCGGTAGGCGTTCTCCTGCAGCAGCTTTGCCAGGGGTTCCGATTCCATGTCGAGGCGCGCTGCAATCTGCTCCTGTTCCTCGATCGGCCACAGGCTGATCATGTAAGCCTTGCGCTCGGCCAGGATCAATTCGAAGTCGATCTGCTCGACGATCTGCGGCGCCGGGAGCTGGCTGAGGTCAATCGCGGCAAAGGAATTCATACGCTTCCCCCCAGTTGCAGTGGCAGGCTCAGGCTAAAGGGTTCATTGGTGTCGACGACGGAGCCCTCCAGATCGAGCACGGACTGCCCTTGCAGGTTGGCGCCGAGGAACTGCACGCGACTTAGGCTGATACGGGTCTCCCAACGCATCAACGCCATGACTGAGCCCGCGTAAACGCGTAGGCGGGTGGCGTCGTTGAAGGGATGGTCCACCAGCTCGGGCAGCAGGCTGCCGTATTCGCGGCGCATCACGCGCGTGCCGATGCGGGTGGTGAGAATGTCCGTGATGCTCTGGCCGATGTGGTCCAGATCGCTGATGGTTGCGCCGGTTTCTCGGTTCATTCTGCTTTCCCCGTCTTCGCGTTGCCCACCAGCACGCCGCCGTGCAGGTGCTTGACCAGGCTGATGGTGGCCGCGACCACGTCTTCGGAGACGGTCACCAGGCCGACCACGTTCTGGTTGCCGGTTTGGTTGTAATCGCCCTGGTGATTGATGGGGCCGATGATGTTGATCCCGCCCTTGCTCACCAGGCTGGTGGTACCGCTTCCGGGCAGGGTGGCGTTCAAGTGATGGGCGACGCTGTCGTACTCAATCACCGCGCCGTCGGCGTAGGTGCGCCGATGCAGGCCGGGGCGATTAGCGTTGGCAGGGATGTGGTCGCTGAATAGGCCGGTTACGACGATGCCGTTTGCGAGCTGGCCGGATGGGCTGAGCAGGATTACTTGCTCACCCACGGTGGGCGGGTCCCACTCTTGGTCAGCTCCAGCGCGCAGGGCGAGCCATGGCAGCCAAGCGGTGTCCAGTGTTCCGGTTTTTACCTGCACTCGCGGGGGCTCCATCTGCACGGCGGCGATGACGCCAAAGCGGATGAGGTTTTCGAGCATGCGGGAGAGGGCGGCGAAGTCGTTCATGGCGCCGATGGTGGCGTTGCGCGTGCGAGAGTGCAGCTTTGTCAGGTTGTATTAGCGAGGAATACAACCCGACAGATTGATCATCTCAAATTGTTGATTCTCTTGAGAGCTTCCTCAGTAAACGATCTTCGACTCCCAATCGCAGTATGAGCAAGTACCGTCTCCAAAAGGATCTAAATCATCACCGCAGGTTTGGCATGTGTGTTTTCTAGGAGTTTCTAAGCAAGCCGCACACTTGTCGTCTGAGGGGATGTACGTCAATCGTTCACAGCTTGGACACTCTAGTAATGGGTCAGATATTTTGAAACGCGCAGCTTGATACAGCTCTGTTGCAAAATATTCAGATAATGTAAATTCGACGTGCTCTTCGTAAGCTGTAACGAACTCGCATTTTGTGCAGCATATAGAAATTTCAAATATATTAGCTTCCGGGTTGTCAGCTTTAACCAGTGGTGACCCGCAGTCCATACATGCCATTTCTGGTATGGCATCGATAAGGTCTTTGGCAGGCCACTGAACCTTCATTAGGTTTGCTTGGCAATCTTTCAACTCTTCGGTAAAAAAGGCGTCTTGGTCAACTAAGTAGTTCCAATATTCTTTGCCGAGTAGCTCTTGTGGACTCAGCCCCAAGTGTCTCGGTACGAATTGCTGGATTAAGTAAAAAGATGAGGCCATAGCTTCAATTATTCGGCTGGTTGGGTGCTTTGAATAGTAATGCTCGATTTCATTTCGAATGTTTCGAAGTGTTTTTAATCGATTCCATTCGACACCATCTACGCCAAGAGAAGTTAGGCGTTCGACAATTTCATCAACGTCGACGGTTTTGTTACCTTTACCCTTCCAATATACTTCGCCTTTTTCGTCGATATTGGGAAGTATTTTTGATCTCAGGAGTACCTCGTCAGTGCCTTCTGGGCTAAGTTCTTGAAGTTTTACTTTGAATAAAAGAATCAGGCCGGCAGTAAGGTTTCTAATTGCGGAAAGGACCTTTGCTTCTGAAGTTTGAGCCTCAATGTAGTCGTCTATTCCAAGCTGTATCGATAAAACAGCATTGTTTAAAATGGACATTTTTCTTCCTTGGCTGCCTTGCTTGTTTTCGAGGCACTTTACGTCACTTCACCAATCCCCTCAATAACTCGTCGCGGATCAAATCTAGATCTGCTTCGGTGAGGCCCAAGACCTCACGCTGTTCATAACGCACATCGGGAGCACCACGCTCAGCACGATCCTTCAAACCGTACTGGTGAACCCTGGCAATCCGGGCGATACGCCCGGTGAAACCAACGGTAATGGCGTTACTGTCACCACGAACCTTCAGGTATGACGCTGTCCGCAGTTTTTTGAACATCGCCAGCTTGCGCCGAACGCGACCTTGCTTCCCACGAAGGTTTCGTTGTTTGCGTGGAGCAAACTTGGTCCCGTCAGGGTTTTCCTGCGCCATCACGCGCTTCTGCTGACTGCGGCGCAGCTCCTGGCCAATGTTCCGAGCCAGTTTGCTGCGCTCCGTCGGTTCCAGCCGATCCAGCAGCACTGCCGCCCAGGTCTCTAGGGCTTCCAGGTTATTCGCCATTGGGCACTTTCCACTCACTGGTATTGCCTTGGGCTCCAGGCTTCCAGTTCGGATCGAGGTAACCCGCTACGTACTGCGGCTCGTTCGGATGCTTCACGGTGGTGTTGCCCTGGTCATCCTCTCCGACGACAACCCGCTCTGTCAGTTGCAGGGTAATGCTGAGGTCCACCTTGTTCTTGTCCAGGATGTCGGCTTCGAACTGGATGCCGTCTTTGACCTTTTCGAGGTTTTCCAGCAGCTCGGACTGATTGACACTCAGCCAACCCAGGATCGGCAGAATCACGCTGTCGGGGTGACCGGCGAACTCGGTGAGGATGATCTGCAGGTCAAAGCTGTATTCAAAGGACAGCGTGTGGGCAGCAGTGCAGCGGACCTTACCGTTGTCGATGAAAATCAACAGGCGGTCAGGGTTGTGTTTGATCTCGGCGACGGTGGCCAGGAGGTGGGCGCGTAGGCTTTCCGGCTTATTCATGGGTTGGCCTGCTGGTGTTTGTAGACCATGTCGACCTGCGCCGCGCAGTCAGCCCAGGCAGCTTCGGCGCGGTCTTCGTCGGTCAAAAGGTCACCGTTGTTGATGGGGCTTGTCGCCGGCAGCTGGCACGGCACCACGGCCGGACAGCCAGTCACGATAAGCGGCGGCGCCGGTGAGGGCGGGGCGCTCGCGCAGCCGGCGAGCAGCATCAGGCAAAAGCTGAGTAGCCCAGTCGCGTAGTTCGTCGTTTTCAAGTTTTAGCTCCTCTATTGTTCGCTCGCGTTTGGCCAGGCTCTGGCGCAGCTGGTCCTGCTGGCCGCGCAGGGTGCTCTGTGCGTCGCGTTCCTGTTTCAGGGTATCGGCGAGGGCATTGGCGGTTTTCAGGTTGCGGTCGGCGTCGTCGCGGGCGGACTTGGCCGCATCTTGTGCCTGTTCGGTTTTGCCTTCAGCGACGTCGATGCGTGTTTCTTGGACCCAGATCAGCAGCACCAGAGCGCCGAGCAGGGCGAGGCCATATAGGGCCTGGCGCAGCGTGCTCACGCGCGGTACCAGCCGAGCTTGTTCATGTCGGCGGTATCGAGCTGTTTGATCGGGCCGCGCACGATTACGGCCCGTGCGCCGTTCATGATCTGGATGGCTTCGGCCAACAACTCCATATCGCTTTGTTCGGTCGACTCCGGTACCACCAGCAGGTCACCGTCACTTACCCGCAGCTTTTGCAGCGCTTTGAAGTCGATCATGCCGCGACTCCTTTGCCACACTCGCAGGCCGCGTGCCGCTCGTAGGCGCGCTGGAGCTTGGTGTCGTAGAGGTTCCGCAAATAATCTGGCCCGTTGTAGAGCCTGGCGAACTCGGCCCATTTGCGGCCCTTCAGCGCCTTGTGCAGCACCGGGTCGGTTTCGATGAAGCGGGTGAAGGCGTCGAGCTGCTGCGATTCGCCGGCAGTCATTGCCGCGACGAAGGCCTGCACGCTGGAGTAGCCGAGGCGCTTCCAATGAAAGCCCATGATCTGGAACGCTCCCCAGGAAGCCGACTCCAGTGCGGCTGTGTCGTCGATCAGGCGGGCCATGGCCAGGCGCTGGTGTTCGGAGGTACCGCCGATGTATCCGCCGGGCTTCGGGTTGACCAGGGCAGGGTTGGCGGTGGCGAGCTGGTCCGCGTGACGCTTGAGTTCGGCCGCGTCATCGCCGGAATGTCGTGCCGTGGCGAGCTGGCGGTACATGATGTGCCGTTCGAACAGGATCACCGGCTTGCCGTTGTCGAGGAACCCTTTGCCCTTGGATTCCACCTCATTGACCGCGTAGATGCTCGCCAACGGCACGTCGAGGCGTTCGGCAGCGGTCACCAGGTCGTTGTTGCGCAGCAGTTGGGCACAGTCGCCGCCCGCTAGGCTGGTTTGGGTCTTGGTACCGGCGACGCCGTCGGCGACCAGTCCGACTTTGACCTGGTAGGCGCGGACGGCAGCTTCGGTGGTGTCGCCGTAGTGTCCATCCGGCACCAGGTTGGCGCCCTGCTTATTGAGGTTCTTTTGCAGCATCAGCACCGCTTGCGAGCGGTCGCCATGGCGAAGGGTGGTAGTCATGCGCTGGGCCTCAACAGGGCGGCGACGTTGCCGCGTGAACGGAATATAAGGATGCAGAGCAGCACGATGGCAGCGGCCTGCCCGAGGCTGGTCGGCTGTCGCTCCAGCAGGATCTCCAGACCGCAGATGCACAACGTGGCGCCAAACAGGCTTGCCAGCAGCGAGATGCTGCGCCGGTACCTCGCATCGCCTCGGGTGTAGCAGGCCAGGCGCAGGGCACTCAGCAGGTAGGCGATCGCCGCGATCAACTGCACGGCCAGTTCGATGTTTGGCATGTCAGGTGCCCCCTCTGATACGACGCCATATGTCCCAGATGTCCGCTTTTTCCACCCACACCATCAGCTTGATGCTGATCGGGATGACCACCAGGGCACAGAGAAATGCACTGCCGCCGCTGGTGATAAACGGAATTGCCTGTAAGGCCATGGGCGCAAACAGGTAACCCACGCCAGCCGACAGGAATAGTGAGCCCAGCCGCTGCCAGACTTTGAGGTCGCGCTTGGTACTAGTAACCAGCCAGGCGCCGAGGATGGCGCCAAATAGCGCCCCATCGTCGATAACGGGCGTTACGGTGGACAGGCCCAAACCAATGAGCAGGCCAGTCACAACGCTGGAAGTCGGATCAGCCATGGTGTGGTTTTCCTTGGATGCAGGGGGTCAGTTCCATAGCTGCACCATCTGCCGCTGGGGCGCGCTGGTTTGGGCTTCGGGCATGTTGACGACAAGGCCTTGCGGCAGGATCGGGCCGTGTTCAGCCAGGCCGGGGTTGGCTTCCAGCACGGCCTCGGTGACGCCGGCGGTGCGGCCGTAGAATCGCCAGCAGAGGGCGTCGACGGTGTCGTTTTGATTGGTGCGGATGGCGACGGGCATCAGATCAGCTCCACGGTGGTGCGGCTGATCCCGAGGAAGTCACGGACGGCCCAGCGCAGGTCGCGGCGATAGTCGTCGATGGTTGGGGTGGTTTCTTCGGCTTTGTCGCTGCCGGTGTTGGTCGCGCTGTAGTCGCGGTACCGCTCGCAGACTTCGGCGCCGGTACCGGCCTCGATCGCACGACGGTACAGGTGGGCCTGGACCGACACGTCGTTGATCTTGTCATCGGGTACGTCATCCAGAGTTGCGTAGCCGGCAGCCATTTGCGCCGTTTTCCACGACTTCAACTCACGGTTGATATTGATGGCTGCGGCGACTACGGCAGTTTCCAGGCGGGCTGGCGTGACGCTGTTGTCGATGCGCAGTGTTGCCCGCAACTGCTCAAGATCAATTGAGGGCCAGAACGGGTCGGTGTTGATATGGCCGCCGCTGATTGGGCCGCTGGCTACAAATGCGCTCATGAAACGGCACTCAAAAATAGATCGCCGGTGGTCGGGGCTTCACGTTCAGGAGGAGCGGCCTGGCCGATCCGCCCCGAGCCGGCGGGGTGCGTGGGGACGCTCGGTTAGCTGCTGGGAGCAGCGTGTTTTTTCAGGAGGCGTTCGGCGCCGTCCAAATCCTTCTTGCCACCGCAGCTGTCGTGCAGCTCGATGGCGCGCTTGAGCAGGTCGATACCGGCTTGAATCTGTCCCGGCTGGCCGGGTTCCTCAGCCGTGATGCCATGCACCGTGGCACGGCCCGTTGCCAGGTAGAGCTTGGCGCGGGCCTGGTCAGGCATGTCCTCTCCGTCGGTCAGCTCAATGGTGCGATGCAAGATGCTCAGGTCGAAAGTGCCGTTGGTTTTTTGCGCCTTCAGTGCTGCGGTGGCGATTTCTTCCGCGACCAGGCAGCCGGTGGTGCGCTCGAAACGATCGGGCATGATCAGTTTGTGCTTGAGTACGTAGTCGGCGATGTCCAGCGCACCGGCGTATTCACCGGCGTCAATCCGCCAAACCATGATGGTGGTCAGAACGTCATCCTGGGCGCCGTTGCCGCCTGCGAGCACGCCCTCGACATAAGGGACGTACTGAGGCAACAGCTGCGGCTTGAGCGCTTCCTTGGCGGCGGTGGACTGAATCGCCTTCAGGCGTAGCCGGTCCTGAAGCAGCTGATTCAACTGATGCTCGTACGCTGTGGCACCGGCCATTGATTGCTGCGGTGCCGTTTTGGCTGCCTCCATGGCCGCGCGAGCGCGGCGCTGGTGAGCTTGAGCGATGCTGAGTGCCATGGGATTAACCCTCGCCGCCGGCGTCTTCGACTGGGGTGATGTTTTCCAGCAGGCAGCCCAGGCCGTATTCCTCGACCACATAGGCCTCGTTCGACGATTCGAAGTTGCTGACGCGGTTCCACTCCGGCTCTTCCTTGAGGTAGCGCCGCCGCCCGCCGATCTGCCAGTACACCGACAGGTTGGCGAAGGTGGTGATGAGGATCGTGCCTTCGGGGATGTACGGCACCTCGTACAGCGGCAAACCACCGACGCGGCGTTGCGAGATGATCAGGTCGCTCGCCAGGGTGTTGGTCGCGTCCTGGTCTTTGTTGACCAGGGCCAGGAACTTGTCGTGGACCAGCTCGCGGCCGGTCAGCACCACCAAACCAGGGTTGCGGCGGTACCAAGGGTCGAGCAACTGGATGGCGTCGTAGACCAGGGCGTCGATGTTCTTGAAGTCGCCGGCTTTGCCAATGGTGATCTTGCCGGCGACGGCACCTTCCTTCAGCACACGGTCGGGTGCGTGGGTGCGGTACTGCTGGAGCCACCCGATGTTGACGTCTTCCAGCAGTGGGTGCGCAGTGCGGTCGGTCTGCTCGGCAGCCGAAGTGCCGTAGAAGCCGATCTGGATACGGTCGAGCGCCTGACGTTGGGCGATGGCGCTGGACAGGCGGGTTTGGAAGTCCGGGAACTTGGCCCAGGCGTCGAGCTGTTTGTAACTGACGAAGGTATCGAAGTCGGTCTGCTCGGCCTTGTACTTATCGCTCGACAGAGTGCCGATGCTGCGCGGCTCACGTTTTTTGACGTTGGTGTTGGTACGGCTGGCAACGGTGCCGCCCACGCCCAGTCCGACCTTTTCGCCTTCCTGTTCATCAACGCCGATGACGTTAACCTTGGTCAGGAACTCGCTCGACTCCTGAATCTTGGTTTCCAGGCGCTGCTGGATGGTTGGGTCGACGCTGAATGTGGCTGTGGCCGTTTCAACGCCGTTGAGCAGTGCGACCTGGCTGAGGTAGCCGGTGAAGAGTTTTCGAGTGTCGTTACGCATGGGTGTCTCCGATAGTGGGCTGGGCGGTGTAGGCCGCAGGTCAGAACTCAGCCAGGGCTTGTTTGCCGCCGCCGGTTACCGGTGGGCGCTGGGGTTGGGAGTGGTCTTGGGTTTTGCCAAGGGTGGTTTTCAGCTCGACCAGGTCTTTGCTGAGCTGCTCAACCTTGGTATTCAGTTCGCCGGAGAATTTCTTCTCGGCAGCCAGCCGATCGGGCAGATCCTTGACGTGATCGGCAATCGCTTCGACGGCCTGGCCGATTTGCGCGAACTCGGCGTCGTCCTTCGCCTGTTTGCCGCCGAGCAGTGCCTGCACCTTGCTGAAGAGCTGGGCGCCGAGGCTGGGTTTGTCCTCGATTTCCTCAAACTGCAACTCGGTTTCCACCGCCTCGGTGAACATCGACGTCGCGGAATAATGACGGTCTTTGAATGGGCTGGATTCTGGCTTCTGCGCGGAGAAAGACAGTACATCAGTGCCCAGGCTGGCCGGGGAGTCGGTCACCGCCAGGCCGACGATGTAGGCCTCGCCGGTGTCCGAGAAGCTGTCGTCGATTTCGATCGAGGTGTAAATCTTCTGCTTGGCCTTGTTCATGGCGATCAAATCGGGCGTCGGCTCGACCTGGGCGAACAGGGCCAGCTTCTTCTGGCCGTTGATTTCCACCTCTTCGGTCTTGACCGCGAGCACGTCACCGTAGGCCTTGAAAGGGCTGTCGGGCAGCAGGCTGCGGAAGTGCTCCAGCCAGATGCGAGCACCATAGGTGGCTGGATTGAAGTTCTTCGCCGCCTGTTCCAGCCAGCTGCGTTTGATGGTGCGCTTGTCAGAGGTAGCGCCCTCGACGGCGACGCGGAACCAATTACTGCGGAATTTCTTCATGCCGGGAATCCTCAATGCGTTGGGCGCTAAGTGCGTTGCAATGAGGGGCATGGTCGTGACGCGCGCGAGTTGCGGCAACGGGACGGGATTGTAGAGAGCGGGACTACAAGGGGCGGCGCTACTGACTCGCAGGCGCGGGCGGCAGCATCGCGGCCATGACTACGACTGAACTGCTCCCAATCGATCCCCGACGCCAATCCAAGTTCCTGTATTGGATGGGTTGGCGTATCTGCGAGATTGCCGAGGCTACGGGCGAAAAGGAAAAAACGCTACACAGCTGGAAGGCCCGCGACGAGTGGGACCGGGCGGATAACGTCGAGCGCATCGGTGGGGCGCTGGAAGCGCGTCTGGTGCAGTTGATCCTCAAGGAAGGCAAGAGCGGCGGGGACTTCAAAGAGATCGACCTGCTGCACCGGCAGTTGGAGCGACAGGCTCGCATCCAGCGCTTCCAGGGTGGCGGTACCGAAACCGAACTCAACCCAAACCTCGCAAAACGCAACGAAGGCCCGAAGAAAAAGACCCCGAAAAACGACATCAGCGAAGACCAGATCGAGCTGCTGCGCGAAGCGTTTATCGATGGGTGTTTCGACTACCAGAAAGACTGGCACCGGGCGGGCAATCAGCGCACCCGCGTCATCCTCAAAAGCCGGCAGATCGGCGCCACTTACTACTTCGCCCGTGAGGCGTTTATTGATGCGCTGGAAACCGGGCGAAATCAGATTTTCTTGTCGGCGTCGAAGAATCAGGCCTACCTGTTCCGAGGGTACATCCAGGCGTTTGCCCGCGAGGTCATCGGCGTCGAGCTGACCGGTGATCCCATCGTGCTGCCGAACGGCGCGGAACTGTTTTTTCTCGGTACCAACGCGCGCACGGCTCAGGGCTACCACGGCAATTTCTACTTCGACGAATTCTTCTGGACGTTCAAGTTTGAGGAGCTGAACAAGGTTGCATCGGGTATGGCGATGCACAAGAAGTGGCGCAAAACCTACTTCTCGACGCCGTCGACCATGGCCCATGAGGCCTACACCTTCTGGACGGGCGAGCGCTTCAACAAGGGCAAGCCGGCGGCGCAACACACCAAAGTCGACGTATCCCACGGAGCGCTCCAGCAGGGTAGGTTCTGCGAAGACCGGTTGTGGCGACAGATCGTCACCATTCTCGACGCGGAGCAGGGCGGTTGCGACCTGTTCGACATTGAAGAACTGCGGCGGGAGTACAGCCCGGAAGCGTTTGCCAACCTGCTCATGTGCGAATTTGTCGATGACGGCGCGAGCATCTTCCCGCTGACGGTGTTGCAGCCGTGCATGGTCGACAGCTGGGTTGAGTGGGCCGAGGACTACAAGCCGTTTGCCATGCGGCCGTTCGGCGACCGCCAGGTGTGGGTGGGCTATGACCCAGCGGAAACCGGCGATTGCTCTGGCCTGGTGGTGGTCGCGCCGCCGCTGGTGCCAGGTGGCAAGTTTCGGGTGTTGGAGCGGCACCAATTCCGAGGCATGGACTTCGCGGCGCAGGCCAGCGTGATCAAAGCCGTCTGCGACCGCTACTGGGTGACGTACATCGGAATCGATGTCACCGGTCTGGGCAGCGGCGTGGCGCAGCTGGTGCGCCAATTCTTCCCCAATGTCACCACGTTCAGCTACTCGCCCGAGGTCAAGACCCGTCTGGTGCTCAAGGCCTACGACGTCATCCACCGGGGCCGGCTGGAGTTCGACGCCGGTTGGACAGACATGGCGCAGTCGCTGATGGCGATCCGCAAAACCATCACTGCGGGCGGTCGCCAATTCACCTACACCGCTGGCCGCAACGATAACACCGGCCACGCCGACCTGGCATGGGCGCTCTTTCACGCATTGCACAACGAACCGCTGGAGGGGCAGACCACTGCCAACACCGGGCGGATGGAGATTTTTTGATGTCGAACCGCCGCAGAAATACCAAGCAAGTGGCTCAGGCTTCCTCGGTTGCAACGCAGGAATTTATTCCGCGCAGTGACAGCAAGATGGAGGCATTCAGCTTTGGCGATCCTTCACCGGTGCTGAGTGGTCGGGAGGTGTTTGATTATCTGGAATGCTGGTTTAACGGGCGTTGGTACGAGCCGCCGCTGTCGCTGGATGGCCTGGCGCGGTCGGTGGGTTCCAGTGTGCATCTGCATTCGGGTCTGATGTTCAAGCGCAACCTGCTGAGCAAGACCTTTATCCCGCATCGGTTGCTGTCGCGCGCGGCGTTCGAACAGTTCGCCCTGGACTTCCTGTGTTTGGGAAACGGCTACCTGGAAGGGCGGCGCTCATTGCTCGGGCCGGTGCGTGAGCTAGTACCGACGCTGGCGAAATACATGCGCTCCGGTAAGGATGGCCGGCAGTTCATGGTCCAAGGCTGGAAAGAAGAGCACGAGTTTGAGCCTGGTACCGTGTTCCATCTGCGGGAAGCTGATCTGCATCAGGAGGTGTACGGCCTGCCCGAGTGGATCAGCGCCTTGCAGTCGGCGCTGCTGAATGAATCGGCCACGCTGTTTCGACGCAAGTACTACGAGAACGGCAGCCATGCCGGCTTCATCCTCTACATGACCGACGCCGCGCAGAACGAATCGGACGTCGACTCACTGCGCAAAGCGCTGAAGGACTCCAAGGGGCCTGGCAACTTCCGCAACCTGTTCGTGTACTCGCCGAACGGCAAAAAGGACGGGTTGCAGATCATCCCGGTAAGCGAAGTGACGGCCAAGGATGAATTCAACTCGATCAAAAACCAGACCCGCGACGACGTGTTGGCCAGCTTACGCATTCCGCCGCAGCTGATGGGTATCGTGCCGCAGAACGCGGGAGGGTTTGGGTCGATTAGGGAGGCGGCGCAGATATATGCAGCCAATGAACTGGAGCCGATTCAGGCGCGTATGGCGCAGGTGAATGACTGGCTTGGTGAAGAGGTAATGCGGTTCAAACCGTATGAGTTGGCCCCGGCGGTTTAGGCTGGGGCGCGTTGGTCAGCTGTCGAAACTGATATCGCGATTATTTATCATTCCGTGACTGGAAATGGAAATTTTGAAACGCTTGAAGAGTGTGAAAAAGTCCGTCAAGGGCATTTCAAATTTAACCCTGCGGACCTTCAGTGGTTCGCCGCTATCCACAGCAGCTTGGACATTGTCGTGGCCCTCGTACTTAGTCAAAAGCACGGTGACATCGACGTCGGTTACTTTAGGGGTGCTCATGAGTTCTGTTGCGTACGCTTCAATACCAACGAGGAACTCCCCTTCGTTTATCAACCCCTTAGCGGAGAGATACTTGGAAATATCCTTCGTGTCATGGTGATCAGCTGCCGCAGTGCCTGTGAAGTCATCGTACTGAACGTTTGCGTGAAAGTTGTCTTGCTCCATTGGTGAATCTCCCTATGTGAGTCAAATTGCATACTCAATATGCTTTTTATGTCCGTGGAGTGAATTGTTACGCCGAAAAAATTGACGTCTGAAACCGGGACTTTTAGCTC
Source organism: Pseudomonas tritici (assembly GCF_014268275.3). NCBI lineage: Bacteria > Pseudomonadati > Pseudomonadota > Gammaproteobacteria > Pseudomonadales > Pseudomonadaceae > Pseudomonas > Pseudomonas tritici. Next base: position 4,855,681 of record NZ_CP077084.1, on the reverse strand, counting down.
TTTGCGCGTGAAAAATACCACTTAAACTTCGTGCTTGCATGGCATTACGGCAAGCGGGAGCGGCTGCGGAAGTCAGAGGAATGGGGGGCGTCTAGGGCACTGGCTCAATCAAACAGGCGTCCTTATTCCTCACGTTGCCCACGGCGGTGCTGACCTTGAACCATTCAAAGGCCTCGGCCGGCTCGCCCTGGTGCAACACCATCTGCTCGGCACGCTCTTTAAGCGTTGCCGGGTCCAGCCATTCGCGGGCAAGATCCGGCGTCAGTACCACGGGCCTTCGGTCGTGAATGTCCACCATGCCACCGGCACTGTCGGCGGTGATGATCACAAAGCCGTCATGCTCGCCTGGGCCTTCATCGGCGTCTGGTAATTGGCCGATGGCGGCGCACAGGATCGGCGCGCCGTCCCGCCTGCGGATCAGGTAGGGCTGTTTCTTCGGTCCACCTTCATCCACCCATTCAAACCAATTGTCGATAGGCGTGATCGCACGGTGCGGCCAGATCGCCCGGAAGAATGGACCGTGGGCGACCTTCTCGACGCGTGCGTTGATCGGTGCGGCGCGGTCTTTCGCCCAATGCGGTCGCCACCCCCAGCGAACTGGATCAGCATGCAGCAGTTCACCTTGCAGGTGCAGCAATGCCACCTGGGTCGTCGGAGCAACGTTGTACCGCTCGATAGGTTGGTCACCCACCGAGTTTCCCAGGGCGTTGGGCATGCTCAGCGCCGCAACGAAGTCGTGGATTCCCCTGTACTGCGACAGCCTTCCGCACATAGCCAAGCCCTCCTTCCATTTGATCTTAGACAATCGTGGTTGGTCGAGGTCTCATCTCGTTGACGATTCGCTTCAGGCCTTCGGCTTCACGCTGACTGACCCTCAGTGACGTCGTCAGGGTGTCGATCTGCTTGCGCATCTCAGCCGCTTCGCCGCCTCTCTGACGGAGGTATCCAGCGAACTCGGCGTTCTTCGCCTGGGTAGCCAGCAGCATCTGACTGATTCCGAAGACATCCTCCCGCGCTTTGCGCAGTTGCACATTCAGGTCCCGGATCTCGTTCTCCAGGAGGCGGCAGTGCTGCCGGTACATTTGCAATGGGGTAGGGAGGCCAAGCCAGCCGAGGGTGTCTTCATCGTTATTCATGGGGGCGAATCCAGTACTGTATGTGCATACAGTAGATGAGGTTTGCCCATGACGCGATTTGTGGCGACGAACTGTAGGGGGAGGGAGCGTTGGATCAGAAAAAGTAAGCAGGGATAGATGAAAATTTGCTCTTCAACAGCATGAAAAAACCCAGTTCAACATAGCATTTGAAGGGTGTCACGGCAAGCCAAAGCGGCTCCTCGGCCCAATAAACACGGGGTTTCTGGGCTGCGTGGTTCGCCCCCAGGGAGTTGCCGACAATGTGGAGATTTGGCGTGCCACAAGTCGGGCTACAGGCGTGCCACAGCGGGGCAGTGACGTGCTTCTCAGGCCGGCGCGCGCCGTCGTCCCCCCACCTCGCCTGCGGGCTAAATGGGTCGTTTTTTCTGCGCCCCTGCGGACCTCTCTCGGCGGCTTCGGCTGGGCGTCTGGTTGGCGTTTTGGGAGGGGGGGGAACCTGCGGAACCCTGCGAAGGTAGGGGGATTGCTGAAGGGGGTTGGTGATGCTTGTAGGTGTTTTCAGGAAAGGCGTCGGAAAAGAGTAATTAGGAAATATGGTGGTAGGCAAACGCCTGGAAGCCCCGAATTCATTGGGGTTCGTGAATTACTTAAATAAGTTATTTTTAGTAATTCATGAAGTAATATTTTATTAATATGCTGATTTTAAAGGGTTTTATCTTCTTTTGATATTACCTTTCATAGAAGTAATTATATAACCTATTTATTACTTAGATATTACCTTTCTGCTTCACCCTCAAAGCCTTAGAAATCAAGGGTTATAGCCGATTCAGTAGCTGAAATTGCTTGTCTTACCTTTTTCCGATGTCGAACCCAAAAAAACGCAACCGCTATACACGCGGCGCCTGCGCGCGCTTCTTTATGCACTCGTAATGATCATGCGCGAACGCTTTCTCGCACATCGCTGTCACCGCTAAGATGTGCTTGTCAGTGGTGTCGGGATGGGATCGACAAGAGCCTTGAGCCAGAGCGTCAGCGTGGTGATAGGTACCGCCCGATAGAAGTGATGATTTACGGGGGGAAGTGGTACACAGTTTCAGATTCGTTCACCGCTCCACACGAAATCCGCGCGACCCTCAACCAGGCGCGCAGTGCTTCTTCGTGAATTCCGTTGTGAATGATTAACCGTGCCTCCTGACTCGATCGGTAAAGTCGCTTACCTGCGTGGGCGTCAGGCAATTCAACTTACCGAATGTCACCAAGTGCTGGATCATGGCTTCTTGACTGCCGGGTTCCTTGGCGACCATGCGCCGGCAGGTCTTCTCCAGGATCAAGCGCGCCATATGCGGGTTCTCAATCATCGTGGCATCGAAGGCCAGCGCGATGGCGGTGGCCAGCTCGCCCAGATCCGGGTCCTTGCGCTGCAGCGCCCTTAGCGCATTCATCTGCCGTGCGGTGATGGGTAGCGACACGTCTCTCGTCCTTAGCGGTTATGGCCTGCGGGAATGGTAGACCAGACCCCTGGTATCCACCAAACGCAAAAAAGCCCGCCGGAGCGAGCCTTGGTGTGGGGGGCCATTGAACATAGGGCGCGTTATGTCGATTCAGGCAATGCGAAAATCTTACAAGTTCGCAATTTCAAAGAGACGCTTTTCAAGCGCCACTTTGCTCAGGATTCGTAGGTTATCAGCGTCGAGTCCGGAAATTGTCTCTTCTTCATGAAGATTCAATATCAACTCACGCGTGAGAATCTCACAATCCCGTGCTTCAAATGCGGTGGCTGCGTGCGCAATCCCGGCGAGTGAATGAGCAGACCGGCTCTCTGCGGGATGACTTTTGTTACTGGCGCCAAACATGACTTCCTACCCAAGCTTTCAAACAGTTGAAGACGGGGCATACGAAGTGGCCCCCTTCTGTAACGAGTAGTGGGTTTAGCACTAAGTTCACAGAGAAAGCAATTGCCCCCTATCTGGCGACCCAAAAGCGCACCAAAAAGAAGCACCAGTCCCATGGTGGTCCTATGGGGCTATTTTTTTGGACGTAAAAACCCAAAAAAACCCGACTTTCTCTAGGAAAATCATGGATTTGCGTTTTCTGAATTTGGCGGTGAAAGAGAGATTTGAACCCACATAACACCAGACGCCCACCGCTTCCCATTCAGCATCCGCGCAGTGACTGCTTTTGGCCGATTGCCGCCTGTCGTGAGTAACATGGCGTCACTGCTTGGAAGTAGTACTGGTACAAAAGTGGTACGCGGCTTTCAGGTCGGCTCTGTAGAGCAAGGAATACGTGGCCTACAGGATTAGTAATTCCAATCCATCACCGAAAAGGCTGATGTTTTTCGCTCGTGACCGGCAGCAGTCGGCCAAACGCGGCCGCTCGATATTTTTTTAATTCATGAGGGCCGCTATTTCTCCAGCAAATTTTCGCGCATGAGCTTTAATTAAGGCTGACACGGGCTGAAAAAAAGCATTTGGGGCTTCCTTTTGAAATTCACGCAACTGAGAGGGCGCATGGACGAAGTAGTCAAATTTTCACTGCCTGTGGTCTTGGCGATCCTTGCCTGGTGGCTAAAGCTATCTCGGGAGCAAAGCACAGTTGGTCGAGCTATCTACTCGGAGATCATGGCGCTAACGGAGATAACGAGACATCGGCACTTTTTGCAAGATTTGAGAGTGCGCGCAGAATTTTATCGCAGCGACCCGTCCAAGCCAGCCGAGGAATACCGTATATCAGTGGCAGACCATTACTGCAGGGTTTACGCCGGGAACATTCAAAACATCGGTTGCTTGGATGCGGAACAAGCAGCCCTCATTGTCAGGTTCTATCAGCTTGCAGATAGTGTTGTGAGAGACGTTTCGCAGGGCGGGCAATTGTACCAGGGCACCAATGATCCATGTGCTTATGAGGAGAACGCTTTGCTTCTTGAACAAGCCATGCAGGTTGCCGAGAATCTCAAAATGCTGCGAGAGCGACAGTCTAACGAGCCCTGGTATCTCCGCTGTTGGAAAGCAGTCACATGATTGCTGCATCGTAAACAGGACGAATCTCCCCCGATTTCCTATCCGCTGCATAAGTTAAAGTGCAGGGCATGTGAGAATATTGGCAATGGCGCGTAAAAAACGGCGGGTTTGGTATGTCAAGCTTAGAGATGGTAAAGAGTCGATTTGAGTCGTTGAATGGCATTCGCACAGTGGATCCGGATTTTATTGAAAAGCTCGAGCATGAGTTGAAAATATCACTTCCAGATAGTTTCAAATTGGTTGGGGAATTTTTCGATGGAAGTGGTATTTATGTTTTACCGCTGCACCAGATCGGTTGGGAATCCCCAACTAACGTTCTTGATGAAACGAAGCGTTTGAGAAGCAGTGGCCGACTTTTATCAAACTATCTTGTGTTGGGGGAGCCTGCTGAAGGTTTGATCGTGATGGACTGCAATTCCCAATTGGGGCAAGTGCTCTGGTGTGATGCGATTGATGTTAATCGTATTGGTAAAGAAGCACTGATGACAGCACCTGAAGTATGGGGCTCCTACTTGGATTTTGTTGAGTACTTGGTTTCGGAGGAAGAGTCTGATCGACTGTAAGCAGCGCGTTAAGGCGTGCTCGACGTCGACCCATCTTCTGCTCGGGAGAAACCAGGTTCTTGATCAATTCACAGGATGCATCGGAGTCGTAACTCTATACCGTGCGGGCCTTCAGTCAATCATGTCGGCAATTCTAACCGTCCCTAAACTTCGTACAAAACCTAAACCGAGGTCCGTCAGGAAATGAATACCGCTGTTTTGATAGACACCATTGAGGGGCCACCTCTGGCCGCTATCTGCCTGATGCCTATTGCGGCTAGTCAGGTCGGAAGTATGGGCAGAATGGGGTCCAGTGGTACATAAATGGTACGAGATAAAGATGAATCAGCTGTAGGTCTTTGTTTTAAAGGCTCTTTGGTTCAGTAGTTCCAATCCATCATGGGGGCGACGGAGAAGCGGCGCGAGAGGGATCGCGGTGGAGCTAGGTCTGAGGGCATTGGGATCTGGGACGGATAATGCGAAGGGTTGGCGGTAGGAAGGGGTCAGAGGGGGCTGTGTCTTGATCGTACAACACGAAACTCAGTGTTAAATAAATCTGTCCCCTTTTTCCATGCCCCGAGGGGGGCTTTTTCCGAAAGGTCTGGATGCGTGGCTGTGCAGGTAGAGGGGGGTATTTCAAAAAGAGTAATTTCAGTTACCACGTCTGGGCAATGGGCTGGAGGCCGCGTAACCCGCGGGGTTCGGTATTACAAAAAGGAGTAACAGAGAAGTAATTGAAAAGGTAATTTTTTGCTAAAATGTTGTTTTTAAAGGGTTTTTATAAAAAAGAGAATTACATTTATAAAGAGTAATCAGATTACTTCAATGTTACTTAAAAATTACTTTTTGGTCGAAACAAAAAACCATTTAATTTCAATGGCTTGAGCGTAAAAAATGGTCAAGATTACTTATGTTACTCTTTTTTTTGCCCCCCTCTAGATCTCGAATCCCAGCCCCCTATACGTGTGATGCGCACGCGTACTGAGGTACCTGCTGATGCTCGTGGGAATGGCGTGGGAATGCGTTTGCGCAACTAGCACCGCTGGAGCCCTTGTATTCCGGGGCTTCGGCCGCGAGATTGAGGGTGCGGGTACTTTCGAATCTCTCCTTCACCGCCACATTCGAAACGACAAGACCCCTGAAAACGTAAAAGTTTTCAGGGGTTTTGTGTTTTCAGGGGGCCAAAAAAGCCCATTTGGGAATATCCATGGGAACACGGGCTGCTGGAGTGGCCGTCTTCATTGATCCCAACTTGCTTCATTCCTCGGGCCTGGCGCTGAGACGCAACGTCTCACGTTCTCGTGGCTACCTCGTGCGCCCTGACCTGCAGCGTCTCATCTGAACCCGACTCCCGCCATCCTTGAGTACCCATCCCACCGCTCTAACAAAGGGTTATCCAGGTGTTTTTGCGGATCTGGCACCCACCTTGCTCTAGCTCCAGCACCCAGCCCGACTGGTCAACCAATAATAAAAAGAAGTGCCCGATGTCCTGCTCAATCGACTGGTTTTGGCCGCTGTGCAATAGCACTGAGGCCCCTGCCGGCGGACGGTTGCGGGGCGCCAGGACCAACCGTCTCAAGGAGATGTCGCGATGACCCTTTCGATCAAACCGCAACGCAGCATGCGTGCCGCTGTCTGGCACGGCCGCAACGATATTCGCGTCGAGGACGTTCCGCTGCCGATTTCTCCGCCTGCTGGTTGGGTGCAGATCCGGGTGCAATGGTGCGGGATTTGCGGGTCCGATTTGCATGAGTACGTGGCGGGGCCGGTGTTCATACCGGTTGACGCTCCGCACCCGCTGACCGGGATTAAGGGCCAGTGCATTCTCGGTCATGAGTTTTGTGGCGAGATCGTCGAACTCGGTGACGGCGTGCAGGGCTTCAGTGTCGGCGAGCCGGTGGCGGCCGATGCGTGCCAACATTGCGGCACGTGCTACTACTGCACTCACGGGCTGTACAACATTTGCGAGAACCTGGCGTTCACTGGGTTGATGAACAATGGTGCCTTCGCCGAACTGGTCAATGTGCCAGCCAACCTGCTGTACAAGTTGCCGGCGAACTTTCCGGCTGAAGCAGGGGCACTGATCGAGCCGCTGGCGGTGGGCATGCACGCGGTGAAAAAAGCCGGAAGCCTGCTCGGGCAACACGTGGTGGTGGTCGGTGCCGGCACCATTGGCCTGTGTACCATCATGTGTGCCAAGGCGGCGGGTGCGGCTCAGGTGATCGCTCTGGAAATGTCCGCAGCGCGCAAGGCCAAGGCCCTGGAAGTGGGGGCGACGCATGTGCTCGATCCCAACCAATGCGACGTTCTGGCTGAGGTACGACGCTTGACGGGTGGGCTCGGGGCGGATGTCAGTTTCGAATGCATCGGTAACAAACACACGGCCAAGCTCGCGATCGATTTGATCCGCAAGGCCGGCAAGTGCGTACTGGTGGGGATTTTCGAGGAGCCCAGCGAGTTCAACTTTTTCGAGTTGGTGGCCACGGAAAAGCAGGTACTGGGGGCACTGGCCTACAACGGTGAGTTCGCTGACGTGATCGCTTTTATCGCGGATGGCCGGCTCGACATCACGCCGCTGGTGACTGGGCGCATTCAGTTGGAACAGATCGTGGGTCAGGGCTTCGAGGAACTGGTCAACAACAAGGAGCACAACGTGAAAATCATCGTGTCACCCGCTCGAGTCTGAAACGAGTGATGGGCGGCCTAATGCATTAAATCCACATTCAAAAAACCAAAACACCGGGCAATGCCCGGTGTTTTTTTATGCGTGCCGCTTTACTGTGCGGTTTTCAGCTTGACCACATCACCCGAAATCTTGGTGGTGTAACCGCTCAGCACCCACGCCCAAAACCATTTTTCCTGGATCTGAGTGTTGATCAGCGCATCGCCGCCTTTTGCCTTGATGGCAGCATCCTGGGCGCGAACGAAACGGCTGTTCTGGCCGATCGGGATGATGCCGAACAGCATGATGCCAGTGGCGCTGGCTTCGCTGTGACCCAGCACGGTGTATTGGCTGCTGTCGTATTGCGGGGATTTGATGGCGGTGCCGGTGCAACCTGCGAGGGCGAGACCAAGAACGGCTGCGGCAACTGCTTTACTGACGTACTTCACGGTGTAACTCCATGGACGAAATATCGAGATCCAATTCTCGAGGGGGCGCTACTCTAATTGCTCGGGCAACATATTGAAATCAATCGCCTGAAGATTTCATGTTCCGATACCTGCCTGTCATCGGGAAAACAGTCAGGAGAACAATGTGAAAGTCATCGTTTCACCCGCTCGACTTACGGCCTCCGTGACAAACCCAAACCTTAATGCCTATGCCGATGATGCACATCCGGAAAGTGCGCATGGCTGTGCTTCATCGGAGTGTGCACATGTACATGGCTATGCGGCATCGTGGGATCCCACTCAAACCCATGTTCATGCTGATGGTGCTCATCATGCACATGCCGATGCCCATGTTCCGTGGCCTCATGCTGATGATCGTGCGAGTGCCGCTCCGTCAGGTGCAGCCACACGCCAACGGCCATCAGCGCCGACGCAATCCAGAATGCCGCCGACACCGACTCACCCAACACCAGCAACGCAATCACTGCACCCAGGAACGGCGCCGTGGAGAAATAAGCCCCCGTACGCGCACTGCCCAGACCGCGTAGCGCCAGCACAAACATAACCAGGCTGATGCCGTAGCCCAGGAGCCCAACCAGCAAGATAGGCGCGAGCTGCGCCGCACCTGGAATCTGTGCCCCCAGATAAAGCGCGAGGCTGCAGTTCACCAGTCCAGCAACCAACCCTTTGGCGCCCGCGATAAATAGCGCGTCAGACGCGGACACCTTGCGCGTCAGGTTGTTATCAATCCCCCAGCACAGGCACGCAACGGCAACCGCAAACGGCCCCGTCCAATCGTGGTCCGTGCCGCCGCCGTCGGACCATGACAACACCACGCCGCCCAACACAATGGCGATCATCCCCAGGACGATACGTCGATCCGCGTTTTCCCTGAACACGAGCCAGGCGATAACGGCGGTCAGCACCGATTCAAGGTTGAGCATCAAGGAGGCGGTCGCTCCGGCAGTGCGTGTCAGGCCAAACATCAACGCAACCGGCCCGAGGATGCCGCCAAACCCAATGGCACCCAGCAACCAGGGCCACTCCGAGGACGTCAGCCCGGAAGGTTTCCAGCCGCGATCACGGATAAGGCGTAAGGCGGCGAGTCCTAGGCCGCTGCCGAGGTATAGCAACCCTGCGAGCAGGATGGGAGAGAGGCCCAGGCCGAGGCTTTTGGCGAGTGGGGTGCTGGCGCCGAAAAGGGCAGCTGCCGCAAGTGCGTAAACAATGCTGAGGTTCATGGGGCGTCTCCGAAAGTCAGGCCCATGGTACGCCGCTCGTTCAGGGTGTCCCTTGCGTGTTCAATAACGGCCCCACCGACCCAAACGGATAGCTGCCCATCCCAATCCGCAACGGTGCTATCGGGCTCGCCGCCGCACCCATCAGCAGTACGTTGTCGATAACAATAGTTTCTCCCGGCGCCCGGTTATCCGCCGCGACAATCAGGTAGTAAGTGCCGCTGTTTTTCACCGTGCCCTTCAACACCTGGCTGATGACTCCCACTATGCCGGTCGCATTGCCAAAGCCTTCCGCCTGCACATTGCCCTGGTCGTCCATCAGGATCAAATAAGGGTTCAGGGCGTATTTGCTGAACCCCAGGCACGCATTGACGCACCAGGAGTTAACGTCGATATGGAAGGGTGTGTCTTTGGTTAAGGCTACGCTGAACAATCGATAGTTCGAGGGTATCCCGTTGATCAGGATGCGCGGCTCGGCGGCGGTGATTTTCCACTGGGGCGGCCGCCAGCCTGGGTCGACCGGCATGGGCACCGCATGGGTGTTATGCATGGCCTCGGCGGGCGTTTGCGCTAACGGCGTGGTGCTGTTTTTGACTTGCTCTTCAAACAGTGTCGCCGGGTTGCTTGCACAGGCGGTGATCAACAAACAGCAGAGTGATAAAAACAGCATCCGCATGAGTACTTCCTTGTAGATAGATGGATAAACGGGACGGATTTGTTTGAGGTTTTACTCTATCGCGGTGTGATGGCAAAGGGCTTACAAATGCTGGTCATGAATTCTAAGACTTGTTAAGGTCGCCGCCTTTCCAACACGCCATTCAGAGGGATCTAAATGCATCCGGTGCTTCGCAAGACATTCGGCGGGCTTTCTGCCCAGTACTACATTCGCAATTTTCTGTTCGGGCTGATTTTTCCCGTGCTGATCTATACCGCGCTTACCCACTCGAAAACCGGAGTGTTCACAATGGGGGCTCTGTTTTATTGCGTGGTCAACAGCGTGCTTTACCCCTACGCACGCTTCGTTTACGAAAGCATCATGGATTACATCTTTGGCAACAACGTGTTCTTCGTGAATGCGATTCTGATGCTGACCGTCAAGGTGTTCACCATGGCGATCTGCTGGAGCATGGCTATTTTCATTGCGCCGGTTGGGCTGGCTTACTTGTACTTCCACCACAGCAGTGCGGCGAATCGGGCCTGATTCAGCCCTGCGCAAGGCAGTAGATCTGGTAGCTGGCCAGACTGCGATTACGGTGTGACAGTCAACTATGATGTTGAGTGATGGTCCGTCATCGCAACATAGGTATCTACACATCTTTAGCCATCCCCGGCGTAGCAGCTGTCGAGCCCCGGCGAGGCTGCGTCAGCGGTGTGTCAGACAGGCCGCAAACGCAGCCTCGCTGGGGCTCGACAGCTGCTACGCACCATCAATACCTATGGTCATCGCAGGCAAGCCAGCGCCTACCTTTGGCCTGCGCTATGTCAGATATGCAGCCACGCCAGGCTGCCCAGCACCACGGCTACGCCACCGGCCGTATACGACAGGCGTTTAAGCCATTCCTTACGCGTCAACAAGGTAATCGCCGCCAACGAAATCGCGATCTGAATCGCAGTCATCGCCTGGGCCCAGCGATGATGCTGGTGCAGCGCCTGCTCTGACTTCTCATCCCATTCCTTTGACGTGGCTTCAAGCTTTTCGGCCTGCTTGCGCACGTCTTCCTTCTGGCCCTTGTAGCGCTCGATCTCTTCCTTGTAATGCACGGCGTCCACACCTGGAATGTGCGTGGCGAGTTCAGCGAGGTTTTGTCGGCTGGATTTGGCCTGGTAGTAATTCCACTGGTTGGCGGCTTCGGTCTTGAAGATGGCGGCGTTGTTTTTGTCCATCGCCGCTTCGCTTTCGGTGGAGCCGGCCTGGTAGCTGAGCATGGCGCCAAGGGTGGCCATGAGGGCGGTCATCACGGCGATGCGACTGGCGAAATTGTCCCCGCGGCCGTGGGCATGTTCGGTGGTGTGTTCGATGTGTTTTTCGTGGGGGCTGGGGACTTCGAAGGCTTCGGACATGGCGGCGTCTGTGAAGGGAATGAGGGCGTCTGATTCTTCACCAGCGAAGCTGTCTCAAGCCTGTACGTAACGCCGGATCAACCGCGCATACACCGCGATATTGATCATCAGCACCAGCGCGCCCAGCCCCAACTGGATCTGTGGGGTCAGCCCGGCGGGGTAGATGAGTGTGAGGATGTAATGCTCGATGAACCCACCGCCATAACCGTCCTGCCCGGCGAGATGACGAAACAGGTTTTCCCAACGGGTTAATGGGCAAGGCAGGTGAAACACCTCGACGGCCACGCCCCATGCAGCAGCGGGCAAGTGCAACCACATCACACTACGCCACTTAAGCGCGAGCAGGCCTCCGAACAGAACAAAGAGGATAAAGCACAGGTGAAACAGCACCAGGCTGTCGGCGGCTAGGCGGTAGAGCATCGCGGACACTTCGAAAGGGGAGGTGGATAGTCTAAAGGGTTGCTAGCTGACAAGCGTGGCCGTTATTGTGCTGAATCCTTTTAGTCCTTCCTCCAGGGTTCTGTAGTGATGAATGCACCGCGTAGCGCAGTCGGTCCGATCAAGGCCGTGATTTTCGATATGGACGGGTTGTTGCTGGACACTGAAGGCATCTACACCGAAGTCACGCAGATCATCGCCGAACGCTACGGCCGTACCTACGACTGGAGCATCAAGCAGCACATCATCGGGCGTGGCGCTCAGGATTTGGCCGACTACGTGGTCAAGGCGCTGGATTTGCCGATCACACCGGCCGAGTTTCTCGAGATCCGTGAACCGCTGATGAGCGAGCGCTTCCCCAAGGCCTTGGGCATGCCCGGCGCCGAAGCATTGGTGCGGCATTTGAAGGCACACAATATCCCGATCGCTGTGGGCACCAGTTCGTCGCGCAATTCGTTCGGCCACAAAACCACGTTGCACCGCGAGTGGTTTGGCCTGTTCGACACCATCGTCACCGCTGACGACCCGGAAGTCGGCGCGGCCAAACCTGCGCCGGACATTTTCCTCACCGCCGCCCGCCGCCTGGGCGTCGCGCCCGAGGATTGCCTGGTATTCGAAGATTCGCCCTTCGGCGTGACCGCCGCGAAGGCTGCCCACATGACTGCCATCGCCGTGCCGGATGAAGCCATGGCCGACAGCAAGTACCACCACGCCGACCAGATCATTCGCAAGCTCGCGGATTTCGACCTGGCCGCCTACGGCCTGCCGCCGCTCCCCTGACCAAAACGCGGTCAAAAAAATGTGGGAGCTGGCTTGCCTGCGATAGCGGTGTACCAGTCGATGTATCCAGTGACTGGCACCCTGCTTTCGCGAGCAAGTCGAATCGTCGCACCGCCGCTCCCACATTTGGTTTGCAGTGTTCCAACAATCTAGGCGCTGAAGCCACCATCGATAGTCAAGCTTGCACCGGTGATGTACCCAGCCTCCGGCCCTGCGAGGTAGGCCACAAAGCTGGCAATCTCCTCGACATGCCCATACCTGCCCACCGCCATCAACCCAATCAAGCTCTCGGCAAAATCACTGTTCGCCGGGTTCATATCAGTATCCACCGGCCCAGGCTGCACGTTATTGATGGTAATCCCACGAGGCCCCAGGTCTCGCGCCAACCCTTTGGTCAAACCGACCAGCGCCGCCTTGCTCATTGCATACGGGCCACCCCCGCCAAATGGCATGCGCTCGGCATTGGTGCTGCCAATGTTGATCACCCGGCCACCTTCACCCATGTGCTTGGCGGCTTCCTGGGTCGCGATAAACACACTGCGTACGTTGATGGCCAAGGTCTGGTCAAAATCTTTCAGCTTGAAGTCTTCCAGCGGCGCGATGGCCAGCACGCCGGCGTTGTTCACCAGGATATCCAGGCTCCCGAAGGCTTCGACAGTGGCGTTGACGGCGTTGCGGATCGCGTCGGCATCGGCGCTGTCGGCATGAATCGCCAGGGCTTTGCCGCCTTCGCTGATCACGCTGTTCTGCAATGCTTCGGCCTTGGCGGCCGAGCTGACGTAGGTAAAGGCAACCGCTGCACCCTGTGCGGCGAGGCGCTTGACGATGGCGGCGCCGATGCCGCGGGAACCGCCTTGAATCAAGGCGACTTTACCGCTGAGGTCTTGTGTGGTCATGTCGATCTCCTAGCTGTTCAAGGCGGGATGCCTTGTTGTTGGAACCGAGTATCGACCTCACCCGTCACTGTCGGTAGACCGTGATTGCTATAGTCTGTGTAAACCAAAAGTTTAGAGTGGATGGAATGGAAAGCTTTGGCAGTATCGAATGCTTTGTGCGCAGCGCCGAAGGGGGCAGCTTTGCAGAGGCGGCGCGGCACCTGAGCCTGACCCCTGCAGCGGTAGGTAAAAGCGTTGCCAAGCTGGAAGCGCGTCTCGGTGTGCGTCTGTTCCAGCGCAGCACCCGACGCTTGACCCTGACCGAGGCCGGCAAACTGTTTCTCGAAGAAGTCAGCGGTAGCCTCACCACCATCCAGAACGCCGTGGCCAACCTGGCCAGCGCCGAAGGCCGGCCGGTGGGCACGCTCAAGGTCAGCATGGGCCCGGTGTTCGGTAATCGCTATGTGGTGCCGCTGCTGGGAGCGTTCATGCGGCGCTTTCCGGACATCAGCCCGGACTGGCATTTCGATAACCGCCAGGTTGACCTGATCGGACAAGGCTTTGACGCGGCCATCGGCGGTGGCTTTGAGCTGCCCCAGGGCGTCGTGGCCCGTAAGCTCACGCCCGCGCACCGAGTGTTGGTGGCCTCACCGGATTACCTGTCGCAACGACCGCCGGTAGACACGCCTGAAGACTTGGCACGTTGCACGGGAATCCTGATCCGCTCACCACAAACCGGTCGCATCCGCTCCTGGCAGTTGACCAGCAGTGAAAGAGAGCAACGCCCGTTGGTGCTCAAGCCAAGGATGACCATGAGTGACTCCGAAGCCGCCTGCTGCGCCAGCGCCCAGGGCCTGGGCATTGCCTTGGTGAGTATGCCGATGGCTGTGCCGTTCCTCGACAGTGGCGCTGTGGTGCGAGTATTGCCCGACTGGTATGTCGACGACGGCAACATCTCCATTTACTACGCCGAACACAAACTGCTGCCCGGCAAGACCCGGGCGTTTGTGGACTTCATCATTGAGCAGTTCGCCGAGCAGCAACTGAGCCAGCGATTCAGTGCCATTTGATTGCACTCACACACCGCGTCGCGGCCATCGCAGGCAAGCCAGCTCCCACCTTGAAATGCATTCCCCTGTGGGAGCTGGCTTGCCTGCGATGGCCACACCTCGGTCTACCGGCCGAACTGGCCCGGCCAGCCAATGACCTTCTTCGGCCGCGGCGTCGCATACGTCCTGATCTTCGACGTCGACAACCCCAACCGTACCAAGGACTCAGCAATGGTCACCGCTGCAGTCACGCCATCCACCACCGGCACCCCGGTGCGCTGGCGAATCTGCTCATCCAGCCCGGCCATGCCGCCACACCCCAGGCAGATCACCTCAGCCTTGTCCTCGCGGATGGCCAGTTCGGCCTGACGCACGATAGCCTCCATCGCCGCCAACGGGTCTTCTTCCAGCTCCAGCACCGCCATTCCACTGGCCCGCACCGAGGCGCAACGCTGGTACAGGCCGGCGAGTTTCAGGCGGTCTTCGATCAGCGGCACAGTGCGGTCCAGCGTGGTGACCACCGAATAGGCGTGGCCCAGGAACATCGCGGTGCTGGCGGCGGCTTCGGTGATGTCCACCACCGGCACGTTGAGCAACTCCTGCAAACCTTCGCGGCCGTGTTCGCCGTAGCCGGCCTGGATCACCGCGTCGAACGGCTGGTCGTAGGCCATCACCCGGTCCATCACCGCGATGGCCGCCAGGTAGCTTTCAAAATTGCCCTCTACCGACTCCGCGCCGAAGTAGGGCGTGAGCCCGACGATCTCGGTGCCCGGCGCGGCCACGGCTCGTGCCTGCTGGGCGATGGTTTCAGTGATGGATTCGGTGGTGTTGACGTTGACCACGAGGATACGCATGGAATGTCCTTGATTAGTGACTGACGTTATCGACTGCAATGCTTTCGCCGCTGACATCGGCGTAGAACGGCTGGCGCTTGGCGATCAGCCCATACAGCAGCGCTGCAATACCGGCGCCAAACATCCAGGAAAACGGTGAGACGCTGGCGAAACCGGGCAGCAGGGCCAGGAGAATGGCGATCACTGCCGCAGGAACAAACGCCGCCACCGCACGTAAATTGACCCCGTGGCTGTAGTAATAAACACCACGGGGGTCTTCGCTATACAACTGCGGCACATCCACCTGGCTTTTACGGATCAACCAGTAATCGACCATGATCACCCCGTACAACGGCCCCAGCAGTGCGCCCAAGCCAGACAGGAAATACACGATCACCAGCGGGCTGTTGTAGAGGTTCCACGGCAGGATCAATACGGCCACGGTGGCGCTGATCAACCCGGCGCGACGGAAGTTCAGGTACTTGGGCGCCAGGTTGCTCAGCACAAAGGCGGGCGCGACAAAGTTGGCCATGATGTTCACCGCCACGGTGACGATCAGGAACGCCAGGCAACCCAGTACCAGAAGCACGGTATCAGGGATGGCTGCGATGATCTCGGTCGGGCTTTCGATCACCCGGCCATTGAGCTGGAATTGCCCGCCGCACAGCAGCACCGTGATTGCGGCGAACACCAGGATATTCACCGGCAGGCCCCAGAAGTTGCCGACCTGGATGGTCTTGCGGCATGGCGAGGAGCGGGCGAAGTCGCAGAAGTTGAGAATCAACGTGCCGTAGATCGACAGCCACAGCGCGCCGCCGGCAAAGATATTGCGCCACATCTCGCCACCGCTCAGCGGTTCACGGATCGACCAGGCGATGTTGCCGCCAGTTTGGAAATACATCCAACCGGCCAGTGAAGCCACCGTCAGCAGAATCACCGGCCCGGCGAAGCCTTCATAGCGGCGCACCATTTCCATGCCGTAGGCCAGGATCACCAGCTGCACCAGCCAGATCGCCACAAAACACGCCCAGCCGAGGGAGGACAGACCGAGGATAGAGTTGTGGTCATAGTCGGCAAAGCCTGGATGAATCGCCGTCAGCAATACGCGGAAAACCACGGAGGCCAGGTAGGTCTGGATACCAAACCAGGCAATCGCAATCACCGCGCGGATCAACGCCGGAATCTGTGCGCCATGAATGCCGAAACTGATGCGGCTGATCACCGGAAACGGTACGCCGGTCTTCTGCCCCATATAGCCCGACAAGTTCATGAAGAAGTACACCAGCGCCGCACCGATGCCGAGGGACAACAAGATCTGCCAGCCGCCCAGGCCCAATGCATACAAGCCAATGGCGAACGAATAGTTGGCGATGTTGTGTACGTCGTTGGTCCATAACGCAAAGATGCTGTAGCGCCCCCAACGCCGGCCTTCGACCTTGGTGGGCGCCAGGTCCTTGTTATGCAGGCGCGGGCTGAGTACCAGCGGGCCCGGCCGTGTGGCCTCGGGGTTCAGGGAGGAGGGCGGATCCAGTGCGATGTTATTCGAGAGGCTAGTACGCATTCCGGCAGGCTCCAGCACATCAGCAGTCGGGCCGCGGATGGCAAAGTGTATGTAGGTTTTGTATTTATTGTATACAAAGCGTATTTCACCTTAAGCCACATGCGTGCCAGTTTTCGATCTATGAAAACGGCGGATAATTTCCTTTTTGTAGAATTTTTAAATAACTAGCTGAATTAAAAGCGATATAAATTGACCGTTTGAACAGCTATTTATTTTTCTGTGGGAAAGCGACGGATCGCGATAGGAAAAAGAGGGCGAGTAGAGGTGTTACGTTATGGTGCGGATCAAGGAGGATCGCACACATATATGGCACCGATGGTTACATCTTTGTGTACATTTTAGGGGTCAAAACAAAACAAATGTGGGAGCGGGCTTGCTCGCGAATGCAGTGTATCAGTCACTTATTCGGTGAATGACACACTGCATTCGCGAGCAAGCCCGCTCCCACATTTTCATATCGCGCCAGGCATCAAGCCTTACTGATGATATTCCCCGCATGCAACCCACATTCCTTCTGCGTAGCCTCTTCCCACCACCAACGCCCCTCGCGTTCATGCTGGTTCGGCAACACCGGACGCGTGCAAGGTTCGCAGCCAATGCTGATGAAACCACGCTCATGCAAGCTGTTATACGGCAGCTCCAGCATGCGGATGTAACCCCAAACCTCCTCACTGGTCATTTGCGCCAGCGGGTTGAACTTGTACAAGGTGCGCTCCGGCGTAGAGAACGCCGTGTCGATTTCCAGTGCCGCCACCTGGCTCCGTGTACCCGGGCTCTGGTCGCGGCGCTGGCCGGTGGCCCAGGCATTTACGCCGGAGAGTTTGCGACGCAGCGGCTCGATCTTGCGCACGCCGCAGCATTCGCCATGGCCGTCCTTGTAAAAGCTGAACAGGCCCTTCTCTTTAACGAAGGGCTCCAGCTTGCTCTGGTCCGGTGAAATCAACTCGATGTCGATCTTGTAGAAGTCGCGCACCTGCTCGATAAACCGGTAGGTCTCCGGGTGCAGGCGGCCGGTGTCGAGGCTGAACACCTTGACGTTCTTGTTCAGCTTCCAGGCCATGTCTACCAGCACCACGTCCTCGGCGCCGCTGAAGGAGATCCACAGGTCATCACCGAACTGGCTGAACGCCAGCTTGAGAATGTCCTGCGCAGACTTGTTGGCGTAAGTCGTGGCGAGTTCAACGACGTCGAAGGCTTGGTTCATCAGGACGGTTTCCTACAGGTCAGTGGCGCTGAGCGCTCTATAGGGGAGCGATGGTATCAAAATCCGCCCTGCGTTGCGGCGGCGAGCGTGAGTCGCTAGAGTTCGGCAGTCCTTTTGCCCGCTCAATCAACAACATCTAAATGGGAGTGTCTTGTGGAAATTGCCTGCCTTGACCTGGAAGGGGTACTGGTTCCGGAAATCTGGATCGCCTTCGCCGAAAAAACCGGTATTGAATCCCTGCGGGCCACCACCCGGGACATTCCCGACTACGACGTGCTGATGAAGCAACGCCTGCGCATCCTCGACGAACACGGGCTCAAGCTCGCCGACATCCAGGAAGTGATCGCCACCCTCAAGCCGCTGGACGGCGCTATCGAGTTCGTCAACTGGCTGCGCGAGCGCTTCCAGGTGGTGATCCTGTCAGACACCTTCTACGAGTTCTCCCAGCCGCTGATGCGCCAACTGGGTTTCCCGACCCTGCTCTGCCACCGCCTCATCACCGACGAAACCGACCGCGTGGTGAGTTATCAACTGCGCCAGAAAGACCCCAAGCGCCAGTCGGTATTGGCCTTCAAGAGCCTGTACTACCGCGTGATCGCCGCCGGCGATTCCTACAACGACACCACCATGCTGGGCGAGGCCGACCGTGGGATCTTGTTCCATGCGCCGGAGAACGTGATTCGCGAGTTCCCGCAGTTTCCGGCGGTGCATACGTTTGAGGACTTGAAGAAAGAGTTCATCAAGGCCTCGAATCGGCAGTTGAGCTTGTAGGTCCTTCAGCGCGGCTGATGGCCTCTTCGCAGGCAAGCCAGCTCCCACATTTGAATGATGTGAACCCGATCAAATGTGGGAGCCGGGCTTGCCCGCGATGGGCATAGGTATCTACACATTTTCAATGTGAAATTGCGTAGCAGAGGGCTCCCTCAAGATGTGTGGATACTTATGCCGCGATGAGGCCAGCACGTTCACCGCCTAAACCCCTGCCAGCAAGCTCTCATAAGGAATGCGCAACCCCTCGTGCAAGCGCTTGATCATCGACAAGCTGAGCTTGCGCTTGTGGTTCAACACCTCTGACACCCGCCCACTGGTGCCGATAAAGGGTTCCAGATCGCGGGCGGTCATGCCCAGTTGCTCCATGCGAAATTTGATCGCCTCCACCGGGTCCGAAGGGGGCATTGGATAATGTTCGGCCTCATATTTTTCGATGAGTATTGCGAGGACTTCCAGCTCGTCACCTTCGGGTGAGCCGACTTCCGCTCCCCATATTTGCTCCACACGAGCGAGGGCTGCAGTTAGATCCTCTTGGGAATGAATCGGTTTGATGTTCATCACACGGTCTCCGCGTTGATCTGATCGTACTGCGCGTGAGTTCCTACGAAGCGTATGAACCCAAGCTGTCGCTGATAATCGATCGCCATGATTACTCGGTACTTGTTGCCACCGACGTTGAAGACAACCCTGCCACTTTTAAGAATGCTTGCTGTTCTAAGCTCTGCTTTGAGCGCTTGCGGCGTTGGGTACGTTGCTTTCTCCATATGGCGATACAGCTCGACCAGGGGTGTTTTTGCGTCGGAATAGGCGCAGTGGCTTTCCCAAAATATGCGTAGGGTGGAGAGAGCGATTATCCGCATCGCTGAAACCTCCCAATTTGGGAGATGATAGGTGCGGTTGGTTTGAGATGCAATCTCGGAAATAATTTCTGACGAGTAAGCAGTCGTTTCATGTGATCCCTCACAGACGGCCAGTGGACGGTCGGGGCTGGACGCTATCTACCAGCGCAAACTCCGTCCATAGACGTTCTGATTCAGGCTTTTTCCTGCCGACCAGCGCTGCACCCGAAACCTGGAGGGGCTTGGTTATTACAGGCCTTCCAAAGTGCGTAACAACACCCGCACCTTCGTCAGCGACTCCTGATATTCCGCCTCCCACTGCGAATCCGCCACGATCCCGCCGCCGCCCCAGCAGCAGACCTGACCCTCCTTGACCAGTAAGCTACGGATGGCGATGGAACTGTCCATCTCCCCCCTAACATCCAGATACACCAAAGAACCGCAGTACAGTCCGCGTCGAGTAGGCTCCAGCTCGTCGATGATCTGCATCGCACGGATCTTCGGTGCGCCGGTGATCGAGCCGCCGGGAAAGCTGCCCGCGATCAGGTCGAGAGCGTCTTTGTCGTCGGCCAACTCGCCGATAACGCTGCTCACCAGATGGTGGACGTTGGGGTAGCTTTCCAGGCTGAACAGCTCCGGCACGCTCACCGAGCCGGTGCGGCAGGTACGGCCGAGGTCGTTGCGCAGCAGGTCGACGATCATCAGGTTTTCGGCGCGGTCCTTGGGGCTGGCCAGCAGTTCGGCGGCGTTGGCGGCGTCTTCTTCGGGCGTCAGGCCACGGGGGCGGGTGCCTTTGATGGGGCGGGTTTCGACGCGACGCTTGCTGATATGCACGAAGCGCTCGGGCGACAGGCTCAGTACCGCGCCGTCGTCCGGCAGGCTCTGGAACCCGGAGAACGGCGTCGGGCAGGCTTCTCGCAGGGCGCAGTAGGCGACCCATGGATCGCCCATGCACGGTGCACGGAAACGCTGGGCGAAGTTGACCTGGTAGCAGTCGCCGGCCTGAATGTAATCCTGGATGCGCACGATGGCCTGACGGTAAGCCTCGGCGGTGAGGTCCGGGGCCAT
The DNA here is from genome assembly GCF_014268275.3 of Pseudomonas tritici. NCBI lineage: Bacteria > Pseudomonadati > Pseudomonadota > Gammaproteobacteria > Pseudomonadales > Pseudomonadaceae > Pseudomonas > Pseudomonas tritici. Next base: position 4,835,194 of record NZ_CP077084.1, on the reverse strand, counting down.
GGGGCCGTGAAGTTTGAAGGACGCGGGCGCGTCGATAGCGCCAGTGCTGAATAGCGCAATCAACCGTTGCTGCTCGCTATCGGCCAGTGCCGGATGAAACACCAACTGGCTGGTCTGCGTGTGGTGATCGCTGACCAGCGCCCAGGCATACAGCCCAAAGCGCGCATCCGGCAGGTGCAGGTCGTCTGTTGCAAGGTGCGGCATCTGCTCAAGGTGCCGACCAAAGTCATAGCTCAGGTAGCCGATCAGGCCTCCGGCAAATGGCAGCTCATACTCGACAGGCAAATCCGCCTCACCCAGCTGCGTGAGATTTTCCCGCAACCGTTGCAGGAAATCGCCACCGCTTTCATCAGGCGACACCGTCAACGTTGCTTGCGGCCAAGCGCTGAGAAGGTCATACCGCCCGCGTTCAGCCGCTGGCCGGCCACTGTCCAGCAGTACGGCACCAGGCGCGTGGCGAATGACCGCGAAATACTCGGCGGGGTTGGCCCGGTAGGGCAGCGGGTGTACGGAACAGGTCGACATGCGGGGTGGATCAGCTGTTGGCGTGGGGGAGGGGATTGTAGTCCCCACGAAGGGTTTGATCCTAGAGCGCAGTCTAAATGTGGGAGCGCTCAGCCTTCTACAGGCGGAATATGCCCAAACATCTCCTGCGCAAACTTAACCCGCTCCTCAGGAGTTTCTGTCACGCCGGCTGCCTTCAGTTCTTCCAGCCGCGCCTCCACCGCATGGGTGCGCAGGGTCAAACCACAGTCGTTGGCGATCTGGATATTCAGCCCCGGTCGCGCATTCAGTTCCAGGATCAGCGGGCCTTTCTCCTGGTCCAGCACCATGTCCACGCCGATGTAACCCAGCCCGCACAGCTCATAGCAGCCGGCTGCGAGCTTCATGAAACCGTCCCAGTTGGGCAGTTGCACGCCATCCACCGCATTGGTGGTGTCTGGGTGTTTGGTGATGATGTTGTTCAGCCAGGTGCCGCGCAGGGTCAGGCCCGTGGCCAAGTCCACCCCCACACCGATGGCGCCCTGGTGCAGGTTGGCCTTGCCGCCCGATTGGCGGGTCGGCAAGCGCAGCATGGCCATCACCGGGTAACCCATCAATACGATGATGCGAATGTCCGGCACACCTTCATAGCTGATGCTCTTGAAGATCTGGTCGGGCACCACGCGGTATTCGATCAGCGCACGATCACGGTGGCCGCCCAACGAATACAGGCCGGTGAGGATGCTGGAAATCTGATGTTCGATTTCTTCATGGCTGATGATCTTGCCGGACACCGTGCGATAGCGCCCTTCAAAGCGGTCCGCCACCACCAGGATGCCGTCGCCGCCGGCGCCCTGGGCCGGCTTGATCACGAAGTCGCTGCGCCCTTTGAGGATCTCGTCGAGCTTGTCGATTTCCTTCTCGGTGGAGATCACCCCGTACATTTCCGGCACATGGATGCCGGCCGCCAGCGCGCGTTCCTTGGTGATGATCTTGTCATCCACAATCGGGTACAGGCTGCGCTTGTTGTACTTGAGCACGTAGTCGGCATTCCGCCGGTTGATGCCCATGATCCCCCGCGCTTCCAGCGCTTTCCAGGTCTTCCAGAATCCGAACATTACTGATCAGCCTTCAAGAAGGCCTTGAATCGCACCAGCTCGGTCAAGCGGTAGCCGCGATACCGACCCATGGCCAGCATGAAGCCCACCAAAATCAGCAGGATCGCCGGGAAGGTGAACACAAAGTAGATCAGTTCCGGCACGCTCATGATCAGGTGTGCCAGGGATGCGGCGAACAGCGTACCAATCGCCACTTTCAGCGCATGGTTGGCGCCGCGCTCTTCCCAAGTGATGGACAGGCGTTCGATGGTCATGGTCAAAATCACCATCGGGAACAGCGCCACCGACAGCCCGCGCTCCAGCCCCAGTTTGTGGCTGAACAGGCTGATGGCCGCGATCAGCACCACCACAAAGGTCAACACCACCGACAACCTCGGCAGCATCTGCAGCTTCAAGTGTTCCAGGTACGACCTGAGCGACAAGCCCAGCGCCGTGATGATCGTAAACAGCACAATCCCGAAGCCCAGCTGCGTCTCGCGGAACGCCAGGGCGATCAGCACCGGGGTGAATGTGCCCAAGGTCTGCAGGCCGATCAGGTTGCGCAGGATCAAAATCACCAACACGCCAATCGGGATCATCACCATGATCATGAAGGTCTGCTGGGTTTGCAGCGGCAGGCCGTAGAGCGAGTACTCGAGGAAGTTGGCGTCGGTGTTCTCGTCGGTCAGCTTGGCCAGGCGAATCGCGTTCATTTCGCTGTTGTTCAAGCTGAAGGTCACCATGGCCTTCTTGCCGCCATCGACAGTGATCAGGTTTTCATCGCCTGTCCACCACAGCAGGCGGTCGGCGGGCAGGCCTTGTTCGCCGGTCTCCGGGTTGAAGTACAACCAGTCATTGCCGTTGAAGCTGCGCAGCCACAGTTCCGGGCTTTGCGGCTGGTCGGCGACCAGGCGGATGGTGTGGACTTTTTCCACCGGCACGTGGGCAATGGACAGCAGCAATTCGACGATCTTGGCTTTGTGCGGCGTCGACGGATCGCCCGCGAGCAGCAGTTTCACGTTGTCGTCGTTGAGGTTGTTGGTGCGCTTGATGGCTTCAGTAATAAAGGTCTCGACGTCGGCCGAGTGCTGGCGGATCGGCGCAAGCAGGGCTTCGGCGGCGATTTTCTCCGGGCCTTCGACGGCAATGCTGTCGCGGAAGGTGGGGCCCTTGACCTTGACCTTTTCGCCGCTGTAGCGCTTGGTCAGGACCAGGCGGTAATACAGGGTCTGGTTACCCTTGGCGCGGCGTGCCGACCAGGTGACCTTGCGGTTGCCGTCGGTGCGGTTGACGCTCACGCCGTAATTATTCGAGATGAAACTCTCGTTGAGGCTGACGAAGTCGCGGCTCAAGGGCGGCACGAACATCTGGATTTTCACGGGATCTTTCGGGTTGGCGACGAACTCGACCTTGGCGTCGATGTTCCACAAGTCGTCGGTGGCGTCCTCGGTAACGGGGATCCCCAGCACGAAGATCTGATAGGAGGTGACCGAAATACCCAGCACCACCAGGATGGCGATCAGGATTTTCAGGTGCAGGGTCAGAGAGCGCATTCGTTTTACTCGGCGGTATGAGCGTCGGCGGCGCAAGCGGGTTTGCCCGCTGCGTATTTAAGACTGGGGTCGACCAGCGCATCAAAGCGTTTCAGCGCTTCGGAGCCAATCAGCAGCGGGTATTGGAATGCGCTGCGGTCAGTCAAGTTCACTTCGATGCTGCGTAAAGCGGTGCCCATGCAGATATCCAGGGCTATCACTGGACGGGCGGTGTAGTTCTTGTCCTCATCGGGGTCGTAGTCACCGGCGCGGCGCTTGATCTTGCTGACGCGGGCCAGGGGGCGTTCGATGGGGTGGGAATGGGCGGTGTCGATGGCCAGGTAGAAGCGAACCCAGGATTCGCCGTTGCGCTTGAAGCGCTTGATGTCGCGGGCGCTGAGGGACGCGGTCTTGGCACCGGTGTCCAGTTTGGCGGCGACTTCCAGGTTAATGCCGGCCAATTGGGCGTATTCGTTGAGGCCATACACGGTCTTCTCGGCAGCGGTGCCAAGGCCTGGCATGAACAATAGGCAGAACAGGGGGAAGGGCTTGAGTCTCATAAATCCTGAGGCGGTGCAGTGCGATGTTTGATTCAAGGCGACTGGCATTACTGCGCAAGCTCCCTCGTGCGCCGTTTCATCTAGTGATGTCAGGCAAATACGGCGAGCATTCTAACATGATGCTTTTTTGGCGCCAGCGCTGGCAGGCGGCCATGCCCTGCACGAGTTCAGCAGCGGTTATTAGACGATTGTCGACAATGTTGATTTATTCTTTGACTATCTTGGTCTGATTGGCTAGTTTTTGCGGCATTGCTTTTAAAGGTGTCGACAATATGCTGGATCAGCTGGAATCCCCAGTAGTGGCGCAAGACGATTCCCAGACCATGTCCGAGAACGTCTTCCGGCGTATCCAGGCCGCCATCGTCAAGGGTGAGATCGCCCCCGGCAGCAAGATCTCCGAGCCGGAACTGGCACGCACCTACGGCATCAGCCGAGGTCCGCTGCGCGAGGCGATCCACCGCCTGGAAGGCCAGCGCCTGCTGGTGCGTGTGCCCCACGTCGGCGCGCGGGTGGTGTCGTTGAGCCATGCCGAGCTGATCGAACTCTATGAAATCCGCGAATCCCTCGAAGGCATGGCCTGTCGCCTGGCCGCCGAGCGCATGACCGATGCGGAAATCGAAGAGCTGCGCCAGGTGCTGCACACCCACGAGCGCGATGAAGCCTTCCAGGCCGGCCTCGGCTATTACCAGCAGGAAGGCGACTTCGATTTTCATTACCGGATCATTCAAGGCGCCGGCAACCGCACCCTGACCCAAATGCTCTGCGGCGAGCTGTACCAACTGGTGCGCATGTACCGCATCCAGTTTTCCGCCACCCCCAATCGTCCACGCCAGGCCTTTGCCGAGCACCACCGCATTCTTGACGCGATTGCCGATCGCGACGGTGAACTGGCCGAACTGTTGATGCGCCGGCATATCGGCGCTTCCAAACGCAACATTGCCCGTCACTTCCCAGGCGGTGCTACTGATAGAGGTGAGTCATGAGTTCTAACAATAAAAGCACCCCCGGCCAGCGTTTCCGTGACGCCGTCGCCAGTGAGCACCCCTTGCAGGTGGTCGGTGCGATCAACGCCAATCACGCGCTGCTGGCCAAGCGTGCCGGTTTCAAGGCGATCTACCTGTCGGGTGGCGGGGTGGCTGCCGGCTCCCTCGGCGTGCCGGACCTGGGCATCACCGGCCTGGATGACGTACTCACCGACGTACGCCGCATCACCGATGTGTGCGACCTGCCGCTGCTGGTGGACGTGGACACCGGTTTCGGCTCCTCGGCGTTCAACGTGGCGCGTACCGTCAAGTCGATGATCAAGTTTGGCGCGGCTGCCATCCATATCGAAGACCAGGTCGGCGCCAAGCGCTGCGGCCATCGCCCGAACAAAGAAATCGTGTCCCAGCAGGAAATGGTCGACCGCATCAAGGCCGCCGTGGATGCGCGCACCGATGACAGCTTCGTGATCATGGCGCGCACCGATGCCCTGGCCGTCGAGGGATTGGAATCCGCCCTGGAACGCGCCGCCGCCTGCATCGAAGCCGGCGCCGACATGGTGTTTCCGGAGGCCATTACCGAATTGGAGATGTACAAGCTCTTCGCGTCAAAGGTAAAGGTCCCGATCCTGGCCAACATCACCGAATTCGGCGCCACGCCGCTGTACACCACCGAACAGTTGAAATCTGCCGATGTTTCCATCGTGCTGTACCCGCTCTCGGCCTTCCGCGCCATGAACAAGGCCGCCGAAAACGTCTACACCGCGATCCGTCGCGACGGCACCCAGCAGAACGTGATCGACACCATGCAAACCCGCATGGAGCTTTACGATCGCATCGACTACCACACCTTCGAGCAGAAGCTCGACGCGCTGTTCGCAGCCAAGAAGTAACGAACGGCCTCCCTAATAAATTCAAGATTGGAGAAAGAACATGGCTGAAGCAAAAGTACTCAGTGGCGCCGGCCTGCGTGGCCAGGTGGCCGGGCAGACCGCACTGTCCACCGTCGGCCAAGCCGGCGCCGGCCTGACCTATCGCGGCTACGACGTGCGTGAACTGGCCGCCGATGCGCAGTTTGAAGAAGTCGCCTACCTGCTGCTGTATGGCGAGCTGCCGACAAAGACCGAACTGGCCGCCTACAGTGCCAAGCTGAGCAAGCTGCGCGACCTGCCGCACGCATTGAAGGAAGTACTGGAACGCATCCCCGCCGACGCCCACCCGATGGACGTGATGCGCACCGGTTGCTCGTTCCTCGGCAATATCGAGCCAGAGAAAGACTTCAGCGTGCAGCGCGACGTTACCGATCGTCTGCTGGCGGCCTTCCCGGCGATCATGTGCTACTGGTATCGCTTCAGCCACGACGGCAAGCGTATCGACTGCGTGACCGACGAGCCGACCATCGGCGGCCACTTCCTGCACCTGTTGCACGGCGAAAAGCCGAGCGAGTTGCACGAGAAGGTCATGAACGTGTCGCTGATTCTCTACGCCGAGCACGAATTCAACGCTTCGACCTTCACCGCACGGGTGTGTGCGTCGACCCTGTCCGACCTCTATTCCTGCGTCACCGCCGCCATCGGTTCCCTGCGCGGTCCTCTGCATGGCGGCGCCAACGAAGCGGCGATGGAGATGATCGAGCGGTTCTCGTCGGCTGAAGAAGCCGTCGAAGGCACCCTCGGCATGCTGGCGCGCAAGGACAAGATCATGGGCTTCGGCCACGCGATCTACAAAGACAACGACCCGCGCAATGAAGTGATCAAGGGCTGGTCGAAAAAACTCGCTGACGAGGTAGGGGACAAGGTGTTGTTCCCGGTCTCCGAAGCCATCGACAAAACCATGTGGGAACAGAAGAAGCTGTTTCCCAACGCCGATTTCTACCATGCCTCGGCGTATCACTTCATGGGCATCCCGACCAAGCTGTTCACCCCGATCTTCGTGTGCTCGCGCCTGACTGGCTGGGCCGCGCATGTCTTCGAGCAGCGCGCCAACAACCGCATCATCCGTCCAAGCGCCGAATACACCGGCGTTGAGCAGCGCAAGTTCGTGCCAATCGAACGTCGCTGAATGGGATGAACCTGAGGCACCGGTTTTCATGGTTGGAACCGGGTCAATGTGGGAGCCGGGCTTGCCCGCGATAGCGGTATTACTGTCGACACATGTGTTGAATGACAGTCAGTCATCGCGGGCAAGCCCGGCTCTCACAGGGACCGAGTTCATCCAGACCCCTGCAGCAGGTTCGTGCCGCCTAACTACCGTGACCGAGTCCTGACGATGAACACTGAATTTCGCAAACCACTCCCCGGCAGCCGCCTGGATTTCTTCGACGCCCGTGCGGCTGTCGAGGCAATCACCCCCGGCGCCTACGCCACCTTGCCCTACACCTCCCGCGTCCTCGCAGAAAACCTCGTGCGTCGTTGCGACCCGGCCACCCTCAACGCGTCCCTGAGCCAACTGATCGAACGCAAGCGCGACCTCGACTTCCCGTGGTTCCCGGCGCGTGTGGTGTGCCACGACATTCTCGGCCAGACCGCCTTGGTCGACCTCGCTGGCCTGCGCGATGCTATCGCCCTGCAAGGCGGTGACCCGGCGCAGGTCAATCCGGTGGTGCCGACCCAATTGATCGTCGACCATTCCCTGGCCGTCGAAGCCGGTGGTTCTGACCCGGACGCGTTCGAGAAAAACCGCGCCATCGAAGACCGTCGCAACGAAGACCGTTTCCACTTTATCGAGTGGACCAAGAAGGCGTTCAAGAACGTCGATGTGATCCCGCCGGGCAACGGCATCATGCACCAGATCAACCTGGAGAAAATGTCCCCGGTGATTCAGGTGCGTGACGGCGTTGCGTTCCCCGACACGTGCGTCGGCACCGACAGCCACACGCCACACGTAGACGCGTTGGGCGTAATCGCCATCGGCGTCGGTGGTCTCGAAGCTGAAAGCGTGATGCTTGGCCGCGCCTCGTGGATGCGCCTGCCGGAAAGTGTTGGCGTGGAGCTCACCGGCAAGCTGCAACCTGGCATCACCGCCACCGATATGGTGCTGGCGCTGACCGAGTTCCTGCGCAAGCAAAAAGTGGTCGGCGCCTGGCTGGAGTTCTTCGGCGAGGGTGCCTCAAATCTCACCTTGGGCGACCGTGCGACCATCTCCAACATGGCCCCGGAATACGGCGCTACGGCGGCGATGTTCTATATCGATCAGCAGACCATCGCGTACCTCAAGCTCACCGGTCGCGAAGACGAACAAGTCACCTTGGTTGAGCAATACGCCCGCCACACTGGCCTGTGGGCCGATGACCTCAAAGGCGCGCAATACGAGCGTGGTCTCACCTTCGACCTGTCCAGCGTCGTGCGCAACATGGCCGGCCCGAGCAACCCGCACGCGCGCGTCGCTACCCGTGACCTGGCGGCCAAAGGCATCTCTGGCCAGTGGGACGAAGTGCCGGGGCAAATGCCCGACGGCGCGGTAATCATCGCCGCTATCACCAGTTGCACCAACACCAGCAACCCGCGCAACGTCATCGCCGCAGGCCTCTTGGCGCGCAACGCCAACAAACTGGGGCTGGTGCGCAAACCGTGGGTCAAATCGTCCCTGGCTCCTGGTTCGAAAACCGTGGCCATGTACCTCGACGAAGCCGGCTTGACCACTGAATTGGAGCAGCTTGGTTTTGGTGTCGTGGCCTTCGCCTGCACCACCTGCAACGGTATGTCCGGCGCACTCGACCCGGTGATCCAGCAGGAAATCATCGACCGCGACCTGTACGCGACCGCCGTGCTCTCGGGCAACCGCAACTTCGACGGGCGTATTCACCCGTACGCCAAGCAAGCTTTCCTGGCCTCGCCGCCGCTGGTAGTGGCTTACGCGATTGCCGGCACTATTCGTTTCGACATCGAAAAAGACGTGCTCGGTCTCGACGCCAACGGCAAGGAAATCCGCCTGCAGGACATCTGGCCGAGCGACGAAGAGATCGACGCGGTGGTCAAGGCCTCGGTCAAGCCGGAGCAGTTCCGCAAGGTCTACATTCCGATGTTCGCGATCCACGAAGACACCGGCCCGAAAGTCGCGCCGTTGTACGATTGGCGCCCACAAAGCACCTACATCCGCCGCCCGCCGTATTGGGAAGGCGCACTGGCCGGCGCCCGCCCGCTCAAGGGCATGCGCCCGCTGGCGGTGCTGCCGGACAACATCACCACTGACCACCTGTCGCCGTCCAACGCGATCATGCTCGACAGCGCCGCCGGCGAATACCTCGCGAAAATGGGCTTGCCGGAAGTCGACTTCAACTCCTACGCCACGCATCGCGGCGACCACCTGACAGCGCAACGCGCGACCTTTGCCAACCCGAAACTGTTCAACGAAATGGTCGTTGAAAACGGCAAGGTCAAGCAGGGTTCCCTGGCGCGGATCGAGCCGGAAGGCCAGGTCACGCGGATGTGGGAAGCCATCGAAACCTACATGGAACGCAAGCAGCCGCTGATCATCATCGCCGGCGCCGACTACGGCCAGGGCTCGTCCCGCGACTGGGCGGCCAAAGGCGTGCGACTGGCCGGTGTGGAAGCGATTGCCGCCGAAGGCTTCGAGCGTATCCACCGCACTAACCTGGTGGGCATGGGCGTGTTGCCGCTGGAGTTCCTGCCGGGCACGGATCGCCATACGCTGAAGATCGATGGCAGCGAGACCTATGACGTTGTTGGTGCGCGCACCCCGCGTGCCACGCTGACATTGGTGATCAACCGCAAGAATGGCGAACGTGTCGAAGTGCCGGTGACCTGCCGCCTGGACACCGCCGAAGAAGTGTCGATCTACGAGGCGGGCGGCGTGTTGCAGCGTTTTGCCCAGGACTTCCTGGAATCGGCGGCGACTGCCTGAGGGGGAACCATGGCACACGTAGCGCAAATCAAGATCCCCGCCACCTACATGCGTGGCGGCACCAGCAAGGGTGTATTTTTCAGCCTCCAGGACCTGCCCGAAGCGGCGCAAGTACCGGGCGCCGCACGGGATGCCCTGTTGCTGCGGGTGATCGGCAGCCCCGACCCGTATGACAAGCAGATCGACGGTATGGGCGGTGCCACGTCGAGCACCAGCAAAACCGTAATCCTGGCCAAAAGCACCCGCGCCGAGCATGACGTGGACTACCTGTTTGGCCAGGTCTCCATCGACAAACCCTTCGTCGATTGGAGCGGCAACTGCGGCAACCTGTCGGCGGCGGTCGGCGCCTTCGCCATCAGCGCCGGCTTGGTTGACCCCGCCCGCGTGCCCCGTAACGGCGTGGCCGTGGTGCGCGTGTGGCAGGCGAATATCGGCAAGACCATCATCGCCCATGTACCGATCACGGACGGCGCGGTGCAGGAAACCGGCGATTTCGAACTGGACGGCGTGACCTTCCCGGCAGCCGAAGTGCAGTTGGAGTTCATGGACCCCGCGGCGGAAGAAGAGGGCGGTGGTGGCTCGATGTTCCCCACTGGCAACCTGGTAGATGACCTGGAAGTCCCCGGTGTCGGCACCTTCAAGGCGACGCTGATCAATGCCGGCATCCCGACGATTTTCATCAACGCTGAAGACCTCGGCTACACCGGTACCGAGCTGCAAGGCGCAATCAACAGCGATCCGAAAGCGTTGGCCATGTTCGAAACCGTGCGGGGCTACGGCGCGTTGCGCATGGGCCTGATCAAACACCTGGACGAAGCCGCGCAGCGCCAGCACACGCCGAAGGTGGCGTTTGTGGCCAAGCCTTCGGATTACGTGGCTTCCAGCGGAAAGGCGATCAAGGCCGACGATGTGGACTTGCTGGTGCGCGCGCTGTCCATGGGCAAGCTGCACCACGCGATGATGGGCACGGCGGCAGTGGCGATTGGCACTGCAGCGGCCATTTCCGGGACCTTGGTCAACCTCGCAGCCGGTGGTATCGAGCGTAACGCCGTGCGGTTTGGGCATCCGTCCGGCACCTTGCGTGTTGGGGCCGAAGCCACTCAAGTGAATGGCGAATGGATTGTTAAGAAAGCCATCATGAGCCGCAGCGCACGCGTCTTGATGGAAGGTTTCGTCCGCGTGCCCGGCGATTCTTTCTAACTGCCTGCACCGCTCCCACATGGTTTAGTGGTGCATTTCGCATATAGGCAGGCGCCAGACCTGCCGTAACCCGATCAACCGTGACCCGAGGACTACCCCCCACCCATTTTTTGGAGTACTGCCATGAGCGCCAACGTCGACCAGAACAACCGCCCCGACTACGACCAGGTCCTGCAGGACATCGCCGACTACGTCCTCAACTGCCGGATCGACTCGCAGGACGCATTGGACACCGCCCGTCATTGCTTGATGGATACCCTCGGTTGCGGCCTGCTGGCCCTGCGTTTCCCCGAGTGCACCAAGCACCTGGGGCCGATCGTCGAGGGCACGGTGGTGCCGTTTGGCGCGCGGGTGCCGGGGACGTCGTTCCGGCTGGACCCGGTCAAGGCGGCGTGGGACATCGGTTGCATCGTGCGTTGGCTCGACTACAACGACACCTGGCTCGCCGCCGAATGGGGTCACCCTTCGGATAACCTCGGCGGCATCCTCGCCGTCGCCGATCACCTGTCGCAAAAGCGCGTGGCCCATGGCGACGCACCGCTGACCGTTCGCACAGTGCTGGAAGCGATGATCATGGCCCACGAAATCCAGGGCGTGATTGCCCTGGAAAACTCGTTCAACCGCGTCGGCCTAGACCATGTGCTGTTGGTGAAAGTCGCCTCCACGGCCGTCACCGCCAAGCTGATGGGCGCCAACCGGGAGCAGTTGCTGGCGGCGTTGTCGCATGCGTTTGTCGATGGGCAGGCGTTGCGCACTTATCGGCATGCGCCGAACGCCGGGTCGCGCAAATCCTGGGCGGCAGGGGATGCGTCGAGTCGGGGCGTGCGGCTGGCAGATATCGCGTTGCGTGGCGAGATGGGTATTCCCGGCGTATTGAGCGCGCCGCAGTGGGGGTTCTACGACGTGCTGTTCAGCCACACCAACAAGGACCAGATGCTCAAGCCGGAGGACAAACGCGCGTTCAGCCTGTCCCAGCCCTACGGCACTTATGTGATGGAGAACGTGCTGTTCAAGATTAGCTTCCCTGCAGAGTTCCACGCGCAAACGGCCTGTGAAGCGGCGGTGACCTTGCATCCATGGGTGAAAGATCGCCTGCATGAAATCGAGCGTATCGTCATTACCACCCACGAGTCGGCGATTCGCATTATCTCCAAGGTCGGCCCACTGGCGAATGCAGCGGACCGTGACCATTGCCTGCAATACATGACTGCGGTACCGCTGGCCTTCGGCAATCTGGTGGCCGAGCAGTACGAAGATGAATTCCACGCCGCGCATCCCATCATCGATCAGTTGCGGGAAAAAATGGTCATCGTCGAAGACCCACGCTACAGCCGTGAATACCTGGAAGCCGACAAGCGTTCCATCGCCAACGCCGTTCAGGTGTTCTTCACGGATGGCAGCAGCACTGAGCAGGTGGCGGTTGAATACCCGATTGGTCATCGTCGGCGCCGGGTGGATGGCATTCCGTTGCTGGAAGACAAGTTCAAGGCCAACCTGGCGACGCGGTTTACCGGCCAGCGCAGCGCTGAGATTTTTGCGTTATGCAAGGACCAGGCGCGACTTGAGGCCACTCCCGTCAATCGGTTTGTGGACCTGTTCGTGATCTAAGCCGTAACAGGGTCAATGTGGGAACTGCGGTTCGACGCTCCCACATTGAATCGTGTTCACTCAAACCGCAGGATCACCCGGCGGTTGTGCTTGCTCTTCTTCTCGATCTTCTCGCAAAACACCCGGCCGATTTCTTCGGTGTTGATCACATGGGTGCCCCCACACGGCTGGATATCAATACCGGCAATTTCAATCACTCGGACCGAGCCCTGAATCACCGGCGGGGCCACGGCTTGTGTGCGGGTGATCTGTAGCAGAGTCGAGTATTCGGAAGCCGGCATCGACAGGGTTTTGACCGCGTGAGCCTGTTCAATCAGCGCATTCAGGTCGCGGGTGATGGTGTCTTTATCGAGGGTCATTTCCGGCAGGTCGAAATCCAGGCGGCCCTTATCCGCGCTGATGCTGCATCCCGTTACCGGTGCGTCGATGATCGAGCACAACAGGTGCAGGCAGGTGTGCATTTTCATGTGCTGGTAACGGCGATCCCAATCGAGTCCGGCGTCCACCTGCACCCCGGCAACCAGTTGCTCGGGGCAGTGTTCCACCTGATGCCAGATGATCGAGCGCAGCACCGGGTCGCGCACCGTGCCCGTCACTTCGACCCGCGTACCGTCCGCCAGTGTGAGGTGGCCGGTGTCGCCTGGCTGCCCGCCACCCGTGGGATAGAACAGCGTGTGCTCCAGGGCAATGCCGTGTTCGCTGACGGCAATCACCCGGGCGCTGAAAGCATTCTGGTAGGGCGCGCTGTCGAACAGCGCCAGGGTTTCCATGGTGTGCACAGACATGTTCAACCTCGCACGATCAGTGGGCTGGCTTGCAGCAGGGAACGCACCATTGCACTCAAGCCAGGAGGTGAGAGCAGGGTGATTTCAAATTCGGGGCCGCAGACCTTCAGGTTCAGTGGCAAGCGCGGCAATTGGTTGCCCGACTCCACCCGGTGCAACCGGAACTGCAGGTGGTGACGCTCTTTTACCGTGGGCTCCAGCATCAGGCCCTGCAAGGGGTGAAAGTCGGCGTCCAGCACCGTCACCTTGTGGCTGACATTGATCTCGCCAACCACATGTAACCGCTCATCCAGGGCGAAGGCGCCGAGGTAGTTGCTGTGGTCCGACTCATCGTTCTTTTGCAGTTGGATCTGGTTCACTACCTTCACTTTGGTGCCGGCGGGAACGTCCTGTGTGATCACGCAGGACGGGCTGATAAATACGTTGTCGCCGATCAGCACATAACCCAGCACGCGGGCGCCGGAGCCGACTTCGACGTTATTGCCCAGGCGCGGGTGACGCTTGCCGTCGGGGTTGTTGGCGATGCCACGGGCGCCCAGGGTGACGCCGCAGAGGATGTAGCAGTCGTTGCCGATCTCGCAGGTTTCGCCGATCACCGTGCCGTAGCCGTGGTCCAGCACGAAGCGTCGGCCGATCCGCGCTGCCGGGTGGATCTCGGCACCGGAGAGCACTTTGCCCTGGTTGCTGAGCTTGAGCGCGATGCGGGAAAACATCCCGTTGGTCTGGTCGGGAAAATTCCACACCAGGTGCGCCAGGCGGTAATACAGCACCGCCTTGAACGAGGCGTAGGACTCCAGGATCAGCTCGCCGCGCCCACGCGATGCAGGATCGCGGTAGGCGTAGGCGATCAGGTCCTCGGCCACTGCCTGGGCAGCATTCTGGATCAACGGTGCCAGATGCGGTTCCAACTGTTTCATTTGCAAGGGTGTGAGGGTCTTGATGAGGTGAGTGATCAACTCATCGTGCAACTGTTGCATGTCGATAAAGCCGCCCATGGAGGCACCCCCGCATTCTGAATGATTGGAAAACCGATTATTCGAAACTCGGCAGGTAGCTGTCGGCATTGTCGTAGACCATGGTCAACACCACCGTTTCGGGCGGCAGTTCGGGGGCGAGCTTGGCGATGGCCACCATGTTGGCGGCGGAAGACAGGCCCAGGCTGATGGCGTCGGTGCGCATGATGCGTTTCATCATGTCGATGCACGCCTGGCGCGAGACCTTGAGCATGCCGTCGATCACCTTCAGGTTGAGGATGCTCGGGATCAGGCCGATCGACAGGCCCTGGATGTGGTGCGGCGCATGCTGGTCTTTCAGCAGGTCGCATTCTTCCGGTTCCACGCCCATGACGCGAAGGGCTGGCCAGGCGGCTTTCAGCGTTTCGCCGATGCCGGTGATGTGCCCGCCGGTGCCGATGCCGCTGACAAAATAGTCCACACGAAGATCACCAAACGCACGGAGGATTTCCGGTGCGGTGGTGTCGCGATGGGTTTGCGGGTTGGCGCCGTTGCGCTGCTGGTTGAGCATCACGTAGCTGGGGTTTTCCAGCTGCAGTTCCATGCACTTTTCGCCGTGGGAATTGTTACCCAAGCGACTGTCCGACAGCACCACCTTGGCCCCGTACAAACGCAGCAACTTCTGTTTTTCGGGGCTGTAGTTGTCGGGGATCACCAGCACGACTTTGTAGCCCAGCACATTGCCGGCCATGACCAGGCCAATGCCGGTATTGCCGCCGCTGGGCTCGATGATGGTTTGCCCGGAGTCGCGGATCAGCACACCCCGGCGTTCGGCGTCGAGGATCATGCCCAGCGCGATGCGCGCCTTGTGGCTGCCGCCCGGGTTGAGGGATTCCAGCTTGGCATACACTTCGATGCCCAGGTCTTCGGAAAACTGCGCCAGGCGCACGATCGGCGTATGGCCGATCACGTCGAGAATGGAGTTATGCAACATCAGTCAGCTCCCGGCTCAGTACAAAGGCATGTCGGGTTCGACGTCGCGAACCCAGTGTTTCATGCCGCCTTGCAGGACTTTGGTGTTAGCGAAGCCGGCTGCCAGCAAGGTACTGGCGGCTTGTTCGGCCCGGGTCCCGGCGTAGCAGATCAGGTAGTGGGTGTTGTCCCGACTGAGGCTGTCCAGGTGCCCATCCAGTTCGGCGAGGGGGATGTGCACCACGCCCGGCAATTTGCACACTTCCAGTTCGCTGGCGTCACGCACGTCCAGCAGTACGTCGGCGCTGCGTGGGTGGTCGAGCAGTTGCTTGAGCACGCGGGGCTTGATGTAGCGTTCTTCGGCCAGTGAAGGCTTGTTCGGTACGGCGTCGGCGCAGACCGCTGGTGTGTGGGGCTGGCTGTGGCGCAGTTCCGAGCAGCACGGGCAATCGGCGCGGCGCTTGAAGCGGATCTCGCTGAACTTCATCGCCAGCGCATCGAAACGCATCAAGCGGCCGGACAAAGGCTCGCCAATGCCGATCAGTAGCTTGATGGCCTCGGTCGCCTGGATCATCCCGACCACGCCGGGCAGTACGCCGATCACGCCACCGGCGCTGCAATTGGGTGCCAGTTCGGCAGGCGGCGCGCTGGGGAACAGGCAGCGGTAGCATGGGCCGCCTTTGTAGTTGAGCACGCTGATCTGCCCGTCGAAGCGGTAGATGGCGCCGTACACCAAGGGCTTGCCGAGTTGCACGCAGGCGTCGTTGACCAAATAGCGGGTGTCGAAATTGTCGGTGCCGTCGATCACCAGGTCGTAGGCGCCCACCAGTTCCAGGGCGTTGTCGGCATTCAGGGCGGTGTCGTGGGCATTGATCTGGATATGACTGTTGAGGTCTTGCAGGCGCTGCTTGGCCGATTCGACCTTTGGCATGCCCAACGTGCTGTTGCCGTGGACGATCTGGCGTTGCAGGTTGCTGCTTTCCACCACATCGAAGTCCACCAGCCCCAGGGTGCCGATGCCGGCGGCTGCCAGGTACAGGCTGATCGGCGAACCCAGGCCACCGGTGCCGATGATCAGCACCTTGGCTTTCTTGAGGTTCAACTGACCTTCGCGACCGACACCCGGCAGGGTGATGTGGCGCACATAGCGCTGTACTTCCTCGTTGCTCAAAGCGTCGACGTCGATGCCGCCCGACGTGGCGAGCAGTACTTCGATTCTGGCTTTTTCCGGCAGCCGTTCATCGGGATCAACCAGCGCCTCCTCAGCGGTAAACAGGAAGTGTTCCTTGAGCTGGTTGTTCTTCTCGTGAAACAGGTGCGGACGCAATTGCGGGTGGCTGCTGCAGAGGTTTTCAATGACTTCGCGCAATGTCGATCCGGTGCCCTCGAGGGTCGATTCCGGCAGCTTGGCCACGCGAACCAGAATGTCAGGGAAAGAGACAGCGTTCATGGACAACTCCGTGTGCAGGTCGTTGAAAGGTTTAAGGGCGAAATGCTTGCCGTCCCAGGCAAACAGCTTGGAGCCCAGGGCCTGGCCCTGGCGAACGTCTACCACCAGGTAGCTGACGGGGTAGATCGGCTCGCCCATGAACAGTGCCTTGTCCTGGTCTTCGTCGCTGAAATAGGCGCCCACATCCGGATGGGAGTGGTAGATCACCACCACCGGGTTGTCGCTGCGAAACGCCTTGTTCATCAGCAGGGTGTCGGCCACCGAAAACGTGTAGCCATTGGCCGCGCTGCGCGGGTACATCTCAGGGTTTTTGCGGTGCAGCTCATTCTGGATATTGCTGCCCAGGTACACGCTGCCGTCGGCGAAGACAAAGCCACAGCACTCCTCGGGGTAGCTGCGGCTGGCGTGGGCGTAAATCTGTTCCAGGGCTTTTGGGCGGAGGACGTCCATGTTTCTCTCGCGTTGCTCATGTTGATGGGAAAGGAGGGTCAATTTTTCTTGGCCATGAGTTTCTCGATGGGCAATTTGGTAATCGCAAAGCCGGCCAGCAGAATGGCCGAATACAGCATCAGGTCGCGGGAAATCGCCAAGCCTTCGTACCAGGCACCGATGATCACCGCGAACACCGGAAAGATGATGAACACGAACGACAGGATGATCGGGCTCAAGCGCTTGAGCAGCATGAAGTACACGATGAACCCACCCACTGAAGCCACCAGCCCCAGGTAGAACAGGGCACTCCAGGAGCGCAGGGTGATGTCTTCGAATGTCGGCGTTTCAAACCACAAGCCGGCGACGAACAGCATCATCCCGGCAATGCCGATGGGCAAAGTGTTGTAGGTAATAACGCTGATGGCGCTGCCTTTTTGCTTGGTAATCACGTAGCACAAGGCATGCATGATCGCGGCGGTCAGGATCGCCAGGACGCCAAAGAACTCCGCGTGGTCCAGGTGCAGGCCCTGGCTCTTGATGATCATGTAGAGGCTGCCGAAGCCGATACCGATGCCGACCACCTGGGAAAAGTAGATACGTTCGCGCAGGAACAGCGCGGAGAAAATCAGGATGAATACCGGCATGCAGCTGAATAACAGCGCTGTGAGGCCAGATGAGACATGCATCTCGCCGTAGTTGAGCAGGTAGTAGGGCACGCTGAAGTAGGACAAGGTCACGAACACGAAGAACCAGCGGCTCTCACGGGGAAACAGGATCGGCTCGCGACGCACCATGGCAAAACACAGGAACAGCGGGAAGGCGATGAGGAAGCGCAAACCGGCGGAGGTCAGTGGAGGAACGCTCTCCACGGCAATCTTGATCCCCAGCCAGGTTGTGCCCCAGCTCAGGCACACGATCAGGAACATCACGCTGGTGACCAAGCCAGCCAACCACTGTTTTTGGGTTTTTGTCTTGGCAGTGTTTTCGAGAACGGCGAACATTGGCATCGTTTATTGCTTCCCTGAGCCGAAATTGAACTCTATATTGAGCTTGTAATGAGTTGTAAAATTCGGCGATTGAACCCGTAAAAGCACACTATTAGGGCGAAAGATGGCTGTCAAAACAAATATTGACATGGTGTCAATTATGCGTGATGGGTTGTCCAACGGGCAGGGCGTGAAGTACAAGCGCCTGTCCGATGTCATGGAACGGGGCATCCTTGAAGGCTTGATTGAACCCGGACGAAAACTGCCGCCCCATCGGGTGCTTTCCGACAATCTTGGCGTCACCATCGGCACGATCAGCCGCGCTTACGGCGAGCTGGAACGCCTGGGGTTAGTTGTCGCGCGGGTCGGTGACGGCACGTTCGTGCGCAAGCGTGGAATGGAGCGCCAGCGCGATGAAGGTTTTCGCAACTTCAGCGAAGAGCCGCGCCAGTTTTTCGACATGAGCCGCAACATGCACATCCCGGGGCAGGAAACGCTGTTTCTGGCCCAGAGCTTCCAAACCCTGTCGACCAACGCCAAGTTCCTCCAGGACATCAGTGCCTACACCCCGGACGCCGGCCTGCCGCGCTACCGTGAAGCCGGTGCGCAGTGGCTGGTGCAGCGTGATTTTCATCCGATCCCCGAGCAAGTCATCTGCGTCAACGGCGGCCAGCATGGCTTGCTGTGCTCGATGATGGCGCTGTTGCGGGCCGGCGATACGGTGGTCACCGAACAACTGACTTACCCCGGCTTGATCACCGCCGCGCGCATGCTGGGTATCCGGTTGATCGGCCTGGAAATGGACGAAGAAGGTGTGCTGCCGAGCGCGCTGGATGAAGTCTGTCGTAATCACCGGGTCTCAGCGCTGTATTGCACGCCGACGATCCAGAACCCGACCACCGCGGTGCTCTCGGTGGCGCGTCGCGAAGCCTTGGTCAGGGTGTGTCGGGAACACAACCTGCTGATTCTTGAGGATGAGGCCCACGGGGTGCTGGTCGAAGACCGACCGCCGCCCCTCAGCCATTTCGCCCCCGAGCGTACGATTTTGATCAGTAGCCTGAGCAAGGCGGTGTCGGCCGGGCTGCGTGTGGGCTATGTGCATGCGCCGCCGGCGTTGGTCAGCCGTATTTCGGCGGCGCTGCGTTCTACCTGCTGGATGGCCACGCCCGTCACCCTTGAGCTGGCCACCCAGTGGATTGAAAACGGCACGGCGGAATACCTGTTGCGCCAGCAGATCAATGAGATCAGCCGGCGTAAGGCGCTGGTACGTGATCTTCTGGCGGGCCTGGAATACCGC
Organism: Pseudomonas tritici; assembly: GCF_014268275.3. Classification (NCBI taxonomy): domain Bacteria; kingdom Pseudomonadati; phylum Pseudomonadota; class Gammaproteobacteria; order Pseudomonadales; family Pseudomonadaceae; genus Pseudomonas; species Pseudomonas tritici. The sequence continues at coordinate 4,815,996 of NZ_CP077084.1, read as the reverse complement.
ACCCACCTCAACAGCCCGCATTTCTGGATTGAAGTGCCGGAGCCGTGGCGTGCGTCGGAAATCGAGGCGGAACTCAGGCAGAACAACTACTTGATTGCTACGGCCGAGGCGTTTGCCGTGGGGCAGACGGCAGTGCCGCAGTTTATTCGGGCGAGTATCTGTAATACGTCGGGGGATGATCAATTGTTGCGGGCGGGGTTTGATGCGTTGGCCACGGCGCTGGGGCAGGGGGGCGGGCGGTTTCATTTGTAGGCAGGCTTACCGAGTTATCGGTCTTCGCAGGCAAGCCAGCTCCCACATTTGACCGAGTTCCAACTTTGGAATGCAGTCAAATGTGGGAGCTGGCTTGCCTGCGATAGCGTCAGTCCGGTCAATCGATTATTTGAATCTACGCTCCACCCCTTTCTCCACCAAAATCTTCGCCGAAATCTCTTCCACCGAAAAATGCGTGGAATTGATATGCGCAATATTCTCGCGACGGAACAGATTTTCTACCTCGCGCACCTCGAACTCGCACTGGGCATAACTGGAGTAGCGGCTATTGGGCTTGCGCTCATTGCGGATCGCAGTGAGGCGGTCCGGGTCAATAGTCAGGCCAAACAGCTTGTGCGAATGCGCGCGCAGGGCGGCCGGCAGCGTCAAGTGCTCCATGTCATCTTCGGTCAGCGGGTAGTTGGCCGCACGAATGCCGAATTGCATAGCCATGTACAGACAGGTCGGGGTCTTGCCGCAACGCGACACGCCCACCAGGATCAGGTCGGCTTTGTCGTAATAGTGAGTGCGGGCGCCGTCATCGTTGTCGAGGGCGAAGTTGACGGCCTCGATCCGCTCCATATAGTTGGAGTTATGACCAATGGAATGGGACTTTCCTACTGAATAGGAGGAGTGTTCACTCAACTCCTGCTCCAGCGGCGCCAGGAACGTCGAGAAGATGTCGATCATGAAACCATTGGAGGTTGCGAGGATCTCACGGATGTCTTGATTGACGATGGTGTCAAAAATGATCGGCCGAAAGCCGTCTTTTTCAGCCGCCAGATTGATTTGTTGTACCATGGCCCGCGCTTTATCCACGCTGTCGATATAGGGCCGCGTGAATTTGGCGAAGGTATTGTTTTCGAACTGCGCGAGCAGGCTTTGACCCAATGTTTCGGCTGTGATGCCGGTGCCGTCGGAGATAAAGAAAGCAGATCGTTTCATTTGAGCCCTGGGCCTTAAGCTGATGGCGAATCTTGGATATGATAGGCGCGATTTTGCCGTCCCGCAGTGGGCCGCATTCTCACTTATTTTCCAGGTCCAGGCCACAAGCGCTGGCGAATGCTCCTACTGAGCTGCCGGCGTCCTGAGCTTTTCCAACACAGTTTAGTGGAGAGATCACCTTGGTAGAGTACGTAGTTTCCCTCGATAAGCTCGGCGTCCATGATGTAGAGCACGTGGGGGGCAAGAACGCATCCCTCGGCGAGATGATCAGTAATCTTGCAGGCGCAGGTGTGTCGGTGCCCGGTGGTTTCGCCACCACGGCCCAGGCTTACCGCGATTTCCTCGAACTGAGCGGCCTTAACGCTCAGATCCACGCCGCGCTGGACGCTCTGGACGTCGATGACGTCAACGCCCTGGCCAAGACTGGCGCCCAGATCCGTAAGTGGATTATGGAAGCCGAGTTCCCCGAGAAGCTCAACGAAGAAATCCGCGTCGCCTTCGCTACCCTGTCGGCTGGCAACCCGGACATGGCCGTCGCCGTGCGCTCGTCGGCCACCGCCGAAGACCTGCCAGACGCCTCTTTCGCCGGCCAGCAAGAGACCTTCCTGAACATCCGCGGCGTGGAAAACGTGATCCGCGCAGCCAAGGAAGTCTTCGCCTCGCTGTTTAACGATCGCGCGATTTCCTACCGTGTGCACCAAGGTTTCGACCACAAGCTGGTGGCCTTGTCCGCCGGTGTACAGCGCATGGTGCGCTCGGAAACCGGCACCGCCGGTGTGATGTTCACCCTGGATACCGAATCGGGCTTCCGTGACGTGGTGTTCATCACCGGTGCCTACGGCCTGGGCGAAACCGTTGTACAAGGCGCGGTCAACCCAGACGAATTCTACGTACACAAGCACACCCTTGAAGCCGGCCGTCCGGCCATCTTGCGCCGCAACCTGGGCAGCAAGGCCATCAAGATGATCTACGGCGACGAGGCCAAGGCCGGTCGCTCGGTTAAGACCGTTGATGTCGACAAGGCCGAGCGCGCGCGTTTCTGCCTGACCGACGCTGAAGTCAGCGAATTGGCTAAACAAGCGATGATCATCGAAAAGCACTACAAGTGCCCGATGGACATCGAATGGGCCAAAGACGGTGACGACGGCAAGCTGTACATCGTGCAGGCCCGTCCGGAAACCGTGAAGAGCCGCACTTCGGCCAATGTCATGGAACGCTACCTGCTGAAAGAAACCGGCACCGTACTGGTGGAAGGCCGTGCCATCGGCCAGCGCATCGGCGCCGGCAAGGTGCGGATCATCAAGGACGTGTCCGAAATGGACAAAGTCCAGCCAGGTGACGTACTGGTTTCCGACATGACCGACCCGGACTGGGAACCGGTGATGAAACGCGCCAGCGCCATCGTCACCAACCGGGGCGGGCGTACCTGCCACGCGGCGATCATCGCTCGTGAGCTGGGGATTCCTGCGGTAGTGGGTTGTGGTAACGCCACCCAATTGCTCAAGGACGGTCAGGGCGTGACGGTTTCCTGCGCCGAGGGCGACACCGGCTTTATCTTTGAAGGCGAACTGGGCTTCGATATCAAGCAGAACTCCATCGACGCCATGCCTGACCTGCCGTTCAAGATCATGATGAACGTCGGCAACCCGGACCGTGCCTTTGACTTCGCGCAGTTGCCGAACGCCGGCGTGGGCCTGGCCCGCCTGGAGTTCATCATCAACCGCATGATCGGCGTGCACCCCAAGGCCCTGTTGAACTACGACGGCCTGCCGCTGGATATTAAAGAAAGCGTCGACAAGCGCATCGCTGGCTATAACGATCCGGTGGGCTTCTACGTCGAGAAGCTGGTGGAAGGCATCAGCACCCTGGCGGCGGCGTTCTACCCGAAAAAGGTCATCGTGCGCCTGTCGGACTTCAAGTCCAACGAATACGCCAACCTGATCGGCGGCAAACTCTACGAGCCGGAAGAAGAAAACCCGATGTTGGGCTTCCGTGGCGCCTCGCGTTACATCAGCGAAGCGTTCCGTGACTGCTTCGAACTCGAGTGCCGCGCCCTCAAGCGCGTGCGCAACGAGATGGGCCTGACCAACGTCGAGATCATGGTGCCGTTCGTGCGCACCTTGGGCGAAGCGAGCCAGGTGGTTGACCTGCTGGCGGAAAACGGCCTGTCCCGTGGCGAGAACGGCCTGCGCGTCATCATGATGTGCGAACTGCCGTCCAACGCCATCCTGGCTGAAGAATTCCTGGAATTCTTCGACGGTTTCTCCATCGGCTCCAACGACCTGACCCAACTGACCCTGGGCCTGGACCGCGACTCCGGGATCATCGCTCACCTGTTCGACGAGCGTAACCCTGCTGTCAAGAAGCTGTTGGCCAACGCCATCCAGGCCTGTAACAAGGCCGGCAAGTACATCGGTATCTGCGGCCAAGGTCCTTCCGATCACCCGGATCTGGCCAAATGGCTGATGGAGCAGGGCATCGAAAGTGTCTCGCTGAACCCCGATTCCGTGCTGGAAACCTGGTTCTTCCTGGCGGAAGGCCAAGCGCCGGCCTAAGGTCGTCACGTCAAAAGTGCCGGTCACCCGCTGAGGGTGACCGGCATTCTTATCTGTGCAGGGCGGAACTCCTTCCGGACGCCGCCCTTTTTTGTGCAAGAGCATTATGCAAAGCAGCAGCAACCTGTTTCCCGTCGCCCTGATCAGCGCTGAACGTCGTGGCGACCTGAGTGAAGATGTGTACCGCCTCAAACCCGGCAACAGCCCCGACGGCACCGTCGAGTTGGCGGTTACCCGTTTGGGCTTGGCCGATGTCCCGGAAAGCCGGGGCATTCCGGTTATTTTGTTGCATGGCAGTTTTTCCAATCGGCGCTTCTGGTACTCGCCCAAGGGGATTGGCCTGGGCGCTTATCTGGCACGCCAGGGCTTTGATGTGTGGATCCCGGAAATGCGCGGTCACGGCCTGTCCAAGCGCAATCATCACTATGCTCGCAACCGCGTCGCGGACTATGCACGCTATGACTTACCGGCCATTGGCGCGTTTGTGCGTGAGCAAAGCGGGCAGATTCCACACTGGATCGGCCACTCCCTGGGGGGGACCAGCTTGGCGGCGGCCTTGGGTGGGCAGCACCTTGGCGCGCCGGCAGTGGCTTCAGTGGCACTGTTTGGCTGTCAGGTCAGTCGCACCCACTGGCCGTTGAAACTCCCCCCGGTGGAATGGACGGGCCGCTTGCTCTTGAAACGCTTCGGCGAGCTGTCTGGTTCGCGCTTCAAGCGCGGCCCGGAGGACGAGCCTGCGGGCGTGTTGATCGAGGCGATGCGCTGGAATGGCCTGTTCGGGCGGTTTGGCGAAGGTAAACACGACTGGTGGAAAGGCTTGGCAAGCGTCGATGTACCGCTGCTGGCTGTCAGTGCTGCCGGGGATCATCAAGACCCCGACTGGGCCTGCCGCACGTTGTTCGAGCAAGTCGGCTCCGAGCACCGCCAATACTTGTGCCTGGGCCGCCAACAAGGGTTCAGCGGGGATTTCGGGCATGTGGAAATGCTCGTCAGCAAAGCCGCGCAGGTCGAAGTGTGGCCATTGGTGGCGCAGTGGCTGAAAGATCCGCTCACACCCTTGACTGGCGCGCAAGCCGAGGTATTGGCCGAGGTTTGAAGGAGCGCTCTGCCAAGGGCGTTTCACTCGTGTGTGGTTGCGGCTAAGATATGACGCGTTAAACGCTTCTGGTCATATTCAGTCGCGCAGTGGCTATTGCGTTGCGGCGAAGCGGATGGGATGTTTCGCACCTGCTTGGCCTGGCGCTTCTTTCGAAAGACACCTCTTTGACAGAAAGGAATTTTTCAATGAACCATTACGTGACTCCCGACCTGTGCGACGCCTACCCGGACCTGGTGCAAGTGCTGGAGCCGATGTTCAGCAATTTCGGCGGCCGAGATTCGTTTGGCGGCGAGATTGTCACCATCAAATGCTTCGAAGATAACTCCCTGGTCAAGGAACAAGCCGACCAGCCTGGCGCTGGCAAGGTGCTGGTGGTCGACGGGGGTGGTTCGCTGCGCCGCGCGCTGCTGGGCGACATGATTGCCGAGAAAGCCGCGAAAAACGGCTGGGAAGGCCTGGTGATCTACGGCTGCATCCGTGACGTCGATGTGATCGCCCAGACCGACCTGGGTATTCAGGCGCTGGCCAGCCATCCGATGAAGACTGACAAGCGCGGTATCGGTGACCTGAACGTAGTGGTCACGTTTGCAGGCGTGACGTTTCGCCCGGGTGAATACGTATACGCCGATAACAACGGCGTGATCGTTTCACCCAGCCCGCTGAAAATGCCTGAATAAGACAGGAGTGAGGATGTTCGAGGAAGAAAACGCGCAATGGGGGCTGGTGCATGCCCTGGTGCTGGACGGTAAAGGCGGTGCGCGTTCGATTGCCCGGACTGAGCTCGATGATTTGCAACTGCAGCCCCAGGAAAGCCTCTGGCTGCATTGGGATCGCAGCCACCCGCAAACCCAGACCTGGTTGCGTAAATCCAGTGGGTTGAGTGAGTTCGCCTGTGACCTGTTGCTGGAGGAAAATACCCGGCCGCGTCTGTTGCCGCTGCCGGACTCGGAATTGCTGTTGTTCCTGCGTGGGGTCAACCTCAACCCGGGCGCAGAACCGGAAGATATGGTTTCGGTGCGTATTTTCGCAGCGGCCAGCCGTGTGATTTCCCTGCGATTGCGCCCGTTGCGCGCCACTGATGAGCTGCTGGTGCAATTGGCGGACGGTAAGGGGCCTAGAACCGCTTCGGAACTCATCCTTTATATGGCGCAGTACCTGACCCATAAAGTGCAGGATTTGGTCGCCGACCTGTCGGAAGTCGTCGACGCCGAGGAAGAAAAACTCGATACCGACGAACGGTATACCCCGGAACATGGCAGCATTTTGCAGATCCGCCGGAGAGCGGCCGGGCTGAAGCGATTCCTCGCGCCGCAGCGGGATATTTTTGCCCAGCTCACACGCATCAAATTACCGTGGTTCTGTGACGACGATGCCGACTACTGGAACGAATTGAACAACAGCCTGACCCGTTATCTGGAAGAGCTCGAATTGACCCGAGAGCGCGTGGGGCTTGTGCTTGAGGCCGAAGATCGGCGCTTGAGCGTGCGTATGAACCGCACCATGTACCGCTTCGGGATCATTACCGGGATCTTCCTGCCGATGAGTTTTCTCACCGGTCTGCTGGGTATAAATGTGGGGGGGATTCCGTTCTCCGCCAGCCCCTATGGATTCATGATTGCGTGCCTGTTGATGGCCTCGGTTGCGCTCGGCCAGTGGTGGCTTTTTCGACGATTGCGCTGGGTTTGAGCTGAATATGAGCTGAACGTAGGAAGGGGCCTATGTGACCTCAAGAATTTTACCCTCGTCTTTTAAATCACTTGCGAGAGGTCTATATGCACGATCCGTTCGAACAGTCTTTGCGTGACATGCTCAATGCCTCGCCGTCCAACCGTGACGACGATGCTTGCCTGGGTCGCGTGTTGAAAACCGCCAACCGTCAGGTGGGTGCGGGTGACCTGTTCGGTCTGCTCGGCCGCTGGGTACCGGCGTTGATGATGGCCCTGAACAACGGTTCGGCCCACGTATCGCCGGTTTCCCGTCGTAAACCTCTTGCTCGCACTGCTGATAAGGCTGATTGAATATGGAACTTGATCTCTGGACCCAGAGCCTGGTCACTGCGATGACTGCATTGTGGACCAAGGTGGCGAATTTCATTCCCAACCTGTTTGGTGCACTGGTACTGGTACTGCTGGGCTTTGTCGTGGCCAAGTTGCTCGACACCCTGCTGTCCAAGCTGCTTGCAAAATTGGGCCTCGACCGCTTGATGGCAGGCACTGGCCTGACTAAGCTGCTGGGCCGCGCAGGGCTGCAGGTGCCGATCTCCACATTGATCGGCAAGATCGTTTATTGGTTTGTTTTGCTGATTTTTCTGGTTTCTGCGGCTCAATCCCTTGGACTTGAGCGAGTTTCAGCTACGCTCGACATGCTGGCGCTGTATTTGCCGAAGGTTTTCGGCGGCGCGCTGGTACTGCTGGTAGGCGTTTTGCTGGCGCAATTGGCCAATGGGCTGGTGCGCGGCGCCGCTGAAGGAGTGGGGCTGGACTATGCCGCCGGTCTTGGGCGAATTGCTCAGGGACTGGTGATCATCATCAGTATTTCGGTCGCGATCAGCCAGTTGGAGGTCAAGACTGACCTGCTCAACCACGTGATTGTGATCGTTTTGATTACCGTTGGTCTGGCCGTTGCGCTGGCCATGGGCTTGGGAAGCCGGGAAATTGCCGGTCAGATTCTTGCGGGAATCTATGTGCGTGAGCTGTATCAGGTAGGGCAACAGGTGCGTGTGGGCGAGGTCGAAGGGCAAATCGAAGAGATCGGCACAGTCAAGACGACCGTGCTCACCGATGACGGCGACCTGGTGTCGTTGTCCAATCGGATTCTCCTCGAGCAGCAGGTCAGTAGCCGCTAATCCGGAAAACCCTGCTAATGTACGCCGCCGCGAACCCGGCTGACCGGGCTGTGGCGGACATTGACCTGACTGTCGGCACGACTTGTTTTGAATAAAGCCCAAACGCTGTCCACGCGCTATGACCCCCGTGAGCTCTCTGATGAGGAGTTGGTCGCGCGCTCGCACACGGAGCTGTTTCACGTAACTCGTGCGTATGAAGAATTGATGCGCAGATATCAACGCACTCTGTTCAACGTTTGTTCAAGGTATTTAGGGAACGATAGAGATGCGGATGATGTCTGTCAGGAAGTGATGCTCAAGGTGCTTTACGGCCTGAAGAACTTCGAGGGCAAATCGAAGTTCAAGACGTGGCTGTACAGCATCACGTACAACGAGTGCATCACGCAGTATCGGAAGGAACGGCGAAAGCGTCGCTTGATGGACGCCTTGAGTCTTGACCCCCTTGAGGAGGCGTCTGAAGAAAAGGCGCCGGCACCCGAGGATAAGGGCGGACTTGATCGCTGGTTGGTGTATGTGAACCCGATTGACCGCGAAATTCTGGTGCTACGATTTGTCGCAGAGCTGGAATTTCAGGAAATCGCTGACATCATGCACATGGGTTTGAGTGCTACAAAAATGCGTTACAAACGTGCTCTTGATAAATTACGTGAGAAATTTGCGGGCGAGACTGAAACTTAGTGCGTGGCAAATATCTCTTACGTGTAGGCAAGTTCTGTTAGACTTGTCGCCGAGTTGTCCCCCGGTTTGTGGGACTGCTTTACAATCACCAGATGGGGATTTAACGGATGAAACTGAAAAACACCTTGGGCTTGGCCATTGGTTCTCTTATTGCCGCTACTTCTTTCGGCGTTCTGGCACAAGGCCAAGGCGCAGTTGAAGGCGAGCTGTTCTACAAGAAGCAGTACAACGATAGCGTCAAGCACATCGAAGACGGCTTCAATCCTGGCGCTCGCATCGGTTACTTCCTGACCGACGACCTGTCCTTGAACCTGTCCTACGACAAGACCAACCACACCCGTTCGAACGACGGTACTGGTAACCAGAAGATCAAAGGCGATACCGGCAGCCTGGTTGCCCAGTATCACTTCGGTCAAGCTGGCGTAGACAGCCTGCGTCCGTACGTAGAAGGCGGTTTCGGCCACCAGAGCCGTACCAACGTTCAAGCTGACGGCCACAGCGGTCGCGACCAGACCACTTTCGCTACCGTTGGTACTGGCGTGAAGTACTACTTCACCAACAACCTGTACGCTCGTGCCGGTGTTGAAGCTGACTACGGTCTGGACAACGGCAAGTGGGACTACTCCGCACTGGTCGGCCTGGGCGTGAACTTCGGCGGTAACGCTGGCGCAGCAGCTCCAGCTCCTACCCCAGCACCAGCTCCAGAGCCAACTCCAGAGCCAGAAGCTCCAGTTGCTCAGGTTGTTCGTGTTGAGCTGGACGTTAAGTTCGACTTCGACAAGGCTGTTGTTAAGCCTAACAGCTACGGCGACGTTAAAAACCTGGCCGACTTCATGGCTCAGTACCCAGCTACCAACGTAGAAGTTGCTGGTCACACTGACTCCGTAGGTCCAGACGCTTACAACCAGAAGCTGTCCCAGCGTCGTGCTGACGCTGTTAAGCAAGTCCTGGTTAAAGACGGCGTTGCTCCAAGCCGTGTAACTGCAGTAGGTTACGGCGAATCCCGCCCAGTTGCTGACAACGCAACTGAAGCTGGTCGCGCTGTTAACCGTCGCGTAGAAGCGTCGGTTGAAGCTACCGCTCAGTAATTACTGAGTTGTAGAAAAAAGCCCGGCTTAGGCCGGGCTTTTTTTCGCCTGGGATTTGCCTCAGGCGCGGGCTGCCTCTGCCAGGCAAACAGCCTGTTCGGTGGCGGCAACGCGGCCGATCACCAGGATTGCCGGGCTCTTCAGGGCAAACGCACGGGCATCCTCATGCATATGGGACAGATCGCTGCGGCATTCCCTTTGCTGCGGCAACGATGCATTTTCAATCATCGCCACCGGCATATCCGGCGTCATCCCGCCATCCAGCAATTGCTGGCGAATTTCCTCCAGTTTCGCCACGCCCATATACACCACCAAGGTTGTCCCGCCCTCTGCCAGCGCACGCCAATTCAGGCTGCTGTCGTCCTGAGTGTGCGCCGTGACCAGGGTCACGCCACGGCTTACCCCGCGTAACGTCAACGGAACCGCGCAATTCGTAGCGCCGGCCAAGCCGGCAGTAATCCCGTTGACCAATTCCACCTCGACGCCTCGCTCACGCAACCACACTGCTTCTTCACCACCGCGGCCGAAAATGCACGGGTCGCCACCCTTGAGCCGCACCACGCATTTGCCTTGGCGCGCATAACGCAGCATCAGGCGGTGGATAAAATCCTGTGGAGTCGAGCGACAGCCACCGCGTTTGCCCACGGTAATCACCCGCGCTTGAGCACAGTGTTCCAGCACCGCCGGGTTGACCAGATCATCGATCAGTACCACATCGGCTTCGCGCATGGCCCGAACGGCCTTGAGGGTCAACAGCTCCGGGTCACCGGGACCTGCGCCTACCAGCCAGACTTTTGCGTTCATAGGTTTTTCCTCGTCCAGGGATGACGTCAGCTGTGAAAGAGTGAGTACAACAGCACCAGGTTGATCAGCATTGAGATCAACCCCAGCGCGCGCCAGACCTTCAAGGGTTCACGCTCCAGCAACGGCCTGGGGCGGATGCTCAGTTCCTGCCGGTCAGCCTGTTCCAGCACCCGCAACCACTCTTCGGCGGTTTCATAGCGGTTTGTCGGATGGGCAGCCACGGCCCTTTCCAGGCTCAGGGGCAACCAATCCGGCAGGTCGGGGCGATAGCGGCTGGCGCTGACAGGGTGGGTAAACCTTGGCCGTTGGAAGGCTTCGATTTCACCGTAGGGGTAATGCCCGGTCAGCAGGTAATAAAGGGCGACGCCGACACTGTATAAATCCTGTTGGGCCGTAGGACGGTCGCCATTGAATGCCTCCGGTGCTATGAAGCTTGGCGTGCCCGGCAGTGCATGGGGATGGTCTTCCGACAGGCCTGGGCAGTACGCCAGGCCGAAATCCAGCACCCGCAGTTCGCCGTCGTCCCCCAGCAGGAGGTTTTCCGGCTTGATATCACGGTGCAGGATCTGCCGCCGATGCAGCATCCCCACCGCCCGCAGCAAGCGTTCGGCCATAGACTGCCATTGCGCCAGGGGCAATGGACCTTGGCGCTGGAACAGTTCAGCCAGGGTTTCACCGGAATATTCACGCATCACGTAGTACAGATGCTGGCGCCCGCTGGCGACATGCACTTCAGGAAATGCCCGCCCTGCAACCCGCCTTAAAAACCATTCCTCCGACAGCAATGCCTGGCCGGCGTCGCGATCATCGTCACGGCTCAACGGCAGGGTTTTCAGCAGCCAGGGTTGCTGCTGGGCGTCCCTTACCCGGTACAACAACGACTGTCGGCTTTGCGCCAGAACGGTCTCCACGTGCCAGCCTTCGAAGTGTTGCCCGGCTTTCAGCGGTGGTGGCAGGGGCCATTGCTGCAACTGCACCAAGGCGTCGCCGAGCGTGGCTGCACCTAGGCTGTCGATGCGCACCAGCAGTGCGCTGGCATTGTCTTGGCTGCCGGCCAGGTGTGCGGCGCTCACCAGCGTGTTGACCGCCAGATCCAGGTCCGTTTGCTCGCGTAAAATCGCGCGGATGCTCTGATCACCCAACGTCGCCCATACGCCATCACTGAGCAGCAGGAAACATTCGCCTTCGCGCAGTTGGCCGTCGAGAAAATCCAACACCAGGTGTTGATCCAGGCCGAGCGCGCGCTTGAGCACATGTTGCATGCCCGGTTGTTCCCACACGTGATCCTCGCTGATGCGCTGCAATTCGCCATCCAGCCAACGATAGGCCCGGCAATCGCCGACGTGCGCCAGGGTAAAGCGCTGGCCGCGAAACACCAGGGCGCTGAGGGTGGTCAGCAAGGGCTGACCACCGCCATTCGCCTGCAGCCAGCGATTCTGTGCCAGCAGCAAACGTTCCAGGGCCTGGGCCACGCCCCAGGTTTGCGGCGTGGCGTAGTAATCCAACGCCAGCGCCTGCAGGGTCGTGCGCGCGGCCAGACCACCGTCGGCGCACTGGCTTACGCCGTCGGCGATGGCGCACAAGTAACCTTTGCTCGCCGCCAGTTCGGCCACAGGAGTCACCACCCGCAGCGCGTCCTGGTTTTCCGCCCGTGGGCCGATGGCACTGGCTTGGGCGACGCTCAGTTGCAGGCTCATCAGACCCGCGCAGCCGTCACGGCAGCCGAGCCCCAGGTGGTCCTCCAGCGACGCTTCACGCCATGCAAGCCGAACCAGGCCAACACGCCCAGGCTGGCGAACAGCCACAGGGCCAGTTGATAGCTGCCGGTGCTTTGTTTGATCGCGCCCATGCCCGCCGCCAGAGCAAAACCGCCGATACCGCCGGCCATGCCGATCAGGCCGGTCATCACGCCGATCTCGCGACGGAAACGCTGTGGCACCAGTTGGAACACCGCGCCATTCCCGGCACCCAGGCCGAGCATCGTGCAGACGAAAAGTGCCAGTGCCGCGTAGGAACTCGGTAGGTTGAAACCCACCGCTGCGATACAAATCGCCGACACGCTGTACATGCCCAACAGGGTACGAATCCCGCCGAAACGGTCCGCCAAGGCGCCACCCAGGGGGCGCATCAGGCTGCCGCCGAACACGCAGGCGGCGGTGTAGTAACCGGCGGTCACCGGGCTCAGGCCGTACTGGTCGTTGAAGTAGCCGGGCAGGGCGCTGGCCAGGCCGATAAACCCGCCAAAGGTCACGCTGTAGAAAAACATGAACCACCAGCTGTCACGGTCGCCCAGGGCCTTGAAGTAGTCAGCCATGGATTTGGCTTTCGGGCGTTCAGGGGCGTTGCGCGCCAGCCAGGCAAAGACAATCAGGGTCAACACCAGTGGAATCACGGCAAAGCCGAAGACGTTGTTCCAGCCAAAAGCGGCCGCCAGCACAGGCGCCAACAATGCGGCGAATACAGTGCCGGAGTTGCCCGCGCCGGCGATGCCCATGGCCTTGCCCTGGTGTTCTGCCGGGTACCATTGGGAGGCCAGTGGCAGTGCGACGGCAAACGATGCGCCGGCCATGCCGAGGAACACGCCCAACAGCAAGGCTTGCTCGTAACTGTGGATTCCCAGCTTCCAGGCGACGAACAGGGCGCAGATCACAATCACCTGGCCAATCAGCCCCGCGGTCTTCGGCGACAGCTTGTCAGCCAGCATCCCCATCAGAAAGCGCAAAATCGCACCGGCGAGGATGGGCGTTGCGACCATCAGGCCGCGCTGTTGAGTGGTCAAGTGCAAGTCGGCGGCAATTTGTATCGCCAGTGGGCCCAGCAGGTACCAGACCATGAAGCTCAGGTCGAAATACAGGAACGCGGCAAACAGGGTCGGGGTGTGCCCGGATTTCCAGAAGCTTGATTTCATCACGCACCTCAACGGTTGGGAGTCTTGTAAGAAGGCCTGGTGATGGAACAGCCGGTTAAGGCCGCCCCACCGGCCCCTTTAGCGGGGGCCAAAACGAAAAAACGCCGCCACCGGGTTCGCGAGGGCAAACCGGGTGTGCGACGTCTTTGTCGTGGAGGGGCAACCGCCGTTGGCTACCTGTGATGTTTACTTAGCAAGAGCTGCGCCACATCAGCCGAGCAACTCACTCATGGCGATAATCTGCTCCGCCACCTGGATCAGTTTCTGCTGGCGACTCATGGCCTGCCGGCGCATCAAGGTGTAGGCCTCTTCCTCATTGCATTCCTTCATTTTCATCAGCATGCCCTTGGCCAGCTCGATGCGCTTGCGTTCGGCCAGTTGCTGGTCTCGAGCGTGAAGCTGAGCGCGCAAGGCCTGGTCGCTTTCGAAGCGCGCCATGGCCACATCGAGGATCGGCTGCAGGCGCTCGGCCTGGATGCCTTCGACGATATAAGCGCTGACACCGGATTTGATAGCCTGGCGCATCACGCTTGGGTCGTGTTCGTCGGTGAACATCACAATCGGCCGGGGTTGGTCGCGGCTGACCAATACCACTTGCTCCATCACATCACGGCCCGGTGACTCGGTATCGATCAGGATCACGTCCGGGCGCACTGTTTCGACGCGTGCGGGCAGGTCGATGGTCAAGCCGGACTCGTCGATGACTTCAAAACCGGCCTCGATCAGCGCCGTCCTAAGTCGGCCGACTTTGCGCGGTGTGTCGTTGATCAACAGGATTCGCAGCATGGAAGTCCTCCTGTCAGCGCAAGGCTTGGCGGTGGGTGGTGTTGGCCAGGGCATGCAGGCGGAAGCTGCGGGCATAGCCGGCGGGGTCGGAACCGTCCCAGATTTTGCCGTCGATCAGTTGGCTGCTGCGCATGTCCTGGTCTTTCGCCGTGATACCCAGCGCGTCGGCCGCCTGGCGAAACAGCGGCAACTGCTGCACTTGGCGCGCAACGCCGAGATAGTCCGGGTCTTCACGCAGCAGGCCCCAGCGCCGAAACTGGGTCATGAACCACATGCCGTCAGAGAGGTAGGGCAGGTTCACCTCGCCATCAGCAAAAAAGCGCAAGGCGTGGGGATCCTGCCACCGGTTGCCCAGGCCATCGTTGTAGGCGCCGAGCAGGCGCGGTTCGATGCAGTCGAGTGGGGCGTCGAGGTACTCGCGGCCACTGAGCAGTTGCGCGGTGGAACGGCGGTTTTCGGTGCTTTCTTCGATAAATCGACTGGCCTCCAGGATCGCCATTACCAGTACGCGCGCGGTGTTGGGGTACTGGTCGACAAACGCCTGGGTACAGCCGAGCACCTTTTCTGGATGATCCGGCCAGATCGCCTGGGTTGTTGCCAGGGTAAACCCTTGGTTTTGCTTGACCGCACTGGCGCACCAGGGTTCGCCGACGCAAAAACCATCGATGCGTCCGGCGTGCAGGTGCGCAACCATTTGCGGTGGCGGGACCACCACGCTGTCCACATCCCGCAAGGGATGAATGCCTTGGCTCGCCAGCCAGTAATACAACCACATGGCGTGGGTGCCTGTGGGAAAGGTCTGAGCAAAGGTCAGTTTTGTTCGGCTTTGGTGCACATGGCGTTCCAGTGCCTCAGGAGTGATCACCCCTTGTTGCTGCAACCCGTGGGACAGGTTGATGCTCTGGCCGTTCTGGTTAAGCCCCATCAGTACCGCCATGTCGGTGGACGCTACGCCGCCGATGCCCAGGTGCACGGCATAAATCAGCCCGTACAGGCTGTGGGCGGCGTCCAGTTCGCCGCTGACCAGTTTGTCGCGCAGGTTGGCCCAGGACGATTGGCGCTTGAGGTTCAGGGTCAGGCCATAGGGTTGAGCGAAGCCCTGGGTGGCCGCTACCACTATTGATGCGCAGTCGCTCAAAGCCATGAAGCCCAGGTCGATGCTGCTCTTTTCCGGGGCATCACTGCCGTTGACCCACGCCAGTGGGTCGTTCATCGGGCTGTTGCCAACAGAATCGTTCATCAATACCTACCTTTTCTTTCAAAAAAAAGCGTCGTTCCCTCAGATGGCGATGTAAGCCAGTGCGGGTAACGACGCCTTTGTCCGTAAGCTCGCTCCGCCGTTGGCGCGTGCTCTGATACAGAGTGCATAGCAAGGCACATGCCACGGGGGTGAGGCCCGGGCAGCCGTCAACTTTCCATCAAGATTGAAATCGGGCGGCCTTTCAGTATGGCCGCATTCTTAATGCCAGACCGCCCAGGAAACCCCACGGTGTACGCCGACTTCCTTGCAACGATGCCCCGCCGCTGGCTGTTTTTTACTGCGCTGCTTGCCGTGCTGGTGTCCGAAAGTGCGGTTGCCTGGGCCGGGCTTTACCAGGCGCAGGATGAAAGCCTGCATACCGTGTTTACCGCACTGTCGGAGCCATTGGGCTTGCCCATCGTTGTCAGCCGTGAGGTGGCACGCAAACGCCTCAGCGCAGCGCTGGATTTCGATGCACCGCAACAGGCCCTGGAGACGCTTGCGTTGCAACAAGGATTGATCTGGTACAGCGACGGGCAAGCGCTGTATGTCTATGACGCGGGCGAGGCTAAAAGCTCTGCGGTGACCTTGCGGCATATTTCCGTCGACAGGCTGCGTAGCCTCATGCGCCGCTCGGGCCTGGATGAGTCGCGCTATCCGTTGCGTGAAAGTACCGGCCGAACATTCTATGTGTCCGGCCCACCGAATTATGTCGACCAGGTGCTGCGCCTGGCCCAGTTGATGGACCGTCAAAGGGCTGAGTTACGGGTGGGGGCACAGGCCTTTGGCGTCGTGCAAGTGCTCAACACCGATGTGGCGAACCATCAGTACGGCACAAGCGACAGCCCGGTCACCGTCCCGGGGATGGCGTCGATGATCGAGACCCTGCTGGCCAGCGAGCACAAGGGGTTGCTGTCCGACAAGAGCCTTGGCGTTATTGCCTACCCGGATAGCAACAGCCTGCTTATCAAGGGTAAGCCAGCACAGGTGAGTTTCATCCAGAAACTGGTAGCGGAACTCGACGTACCCAAGCGCGCGATCGAGGTCTCGCTGTGGTGGGTGGATGTGGAGCGCGACGAACTGAAGACGCTGGGCTTGGATTGGGATACGCAAAGCAAGGCTTCGACATCGCGCGTGTTAGCGCCGTTGGACGATAGCCACCTGATGGTGCAGATCAGCGCATTGGAGCGTCGTCGGCGCGCGAAGGTAACAACACTGCCGGTGATTCTCACCCAGGAGAACGTGCCGGCGGTTTTTCAGGACAACCACACGTTCTATCTGCCACCTCCCGAAAACGACAAAACCGGCTGGACACCAGTGCGTTACGGCACCCAAGTCAGTGTCTTGCCGCGTTTTGCCGAGGCCAACCAGATCGAGATGCGCGTTGAGGTCGACGAGGGTCGCCAGATGACCGAGCCGGGACGGCGTGAAAAAAACACAGCGGTGGGACGAGTGGGCGTCAACAGTGTGGTGCGTGTGCCCCAAGGCAGACGCCTATGGCTGGGCGCGTTTCAAAGGGAGTCAGAAGGACGGGGGGCTGGTCGCCCGGCACTAGTGCGCCTATTTGTGATCCAGGCCAGAGCGGTGGGCGGCGCGTTGAAGGGGCCGGACGAGGGCGTAGGGCCACCACCCTTGACCGCCGCGCAATATGAGCGCGTTCAACGTGCTTTTGTGCGGCCGGGGCGCGATGTTTCACCGTAAACAAGGTGGTAACCCATGCATCTGGAAATTCTTCTACAGGAACAGCTGATCAGCCGCAGGCGCCTGGCAGCCTTCGCGCCCGGAAAGATATTGCCATTGACGCAGCAGATAACCCACTGCGTGGAAGTTCGGGTGAATGGGCAATTACTCGCCTTGGGCGAACTGGTGCAGTTGGAGGACAGGCTAGGGGTTGAGTTGCATGAGGTGTATCAGGCGTGGCTGCCTGGAGGCGGCGGATAGGGAAAGGTCTTACAGAGCAGTATCGAAAACCGCTGGATGAATGGGCTTTTTCCTAGCGTGAGTCGGGAGGCAGGTTTTTATAGTCGTGACCTAGGTACATGAGCCAGTGATGCAAATGAGGACTTCAATGTCAGTAGTCGGATGCCGAGGTAATGATGGCCGTCATGGATGATGCAGGGACGACGACTTCCCTGGTTTTTTCGCGCTGGACCCTGCATCACGACGGTCGCCTGACCGGCGAGGGTTCGGATGTTCAGTTACCGCCCAAGGAATGGCAGGTGTTGCGACTGCTACTGGCATCCGGTGGCGCGTTGATGACCAAGGATCGCTTGCTGGAGCTGGCCTGGCCGCAGGGGGAGGTGGCCGAGGAGTCGTTGACGCGCTGCATTTACTCACTGCGCAAGTACCTTGGCGTCGACAAGGGGTTTATCAAGACGATCTACGGTCAAGGGTACCGCTTTACTTGCCCGGTCACCGCCGAGGAGCATGCGCCGGGCTGCATGAGACATGTGTGCTCGGCCTGCGGCCAAGTCAGCCCTGGTTCGATAAACCGTGGCTAGGTTCTGGAGCAAAGGCTTGGTGTTGAGCCTGATGATGACCAGTCATCAAGCCTTGGCCTATTGCTGGGAGGAGGCCGCCAGGCACTACGATATCGAACCCGAGTTGCTGCAAGCGATCGCCGTCGTGGAGTCAGGTAATCGGGCACAAGCGATGAATCTTGCCAACCGTAATGGCACTCGGGACATCGGCCTGATGCAGATCAACAGCATCCATTTGCCTCGCCTGCTCGAGCAGGGTATTACCGAGGAGCGTCTGATCAACGAGCCCTGTCTGTCGGTTGAGGTGGGCGCTTCGATTCTCGCCGAGTTCATCCAGCGCTTTGGCTACAACTGGACAGCGGTAGGTTCCTACAACGTTGGGACGGGCTCCGGGCCCGAGCGTGAGGCGTTGCGCATGCGGTATGCGCAGAAAATCTGGGCGTATTACGAGCAGTTGGTCGCGCATCGCTACTGACGATTGAGGTTCGCGCCTCGCGCGCTCCCTGCCTCCCCGGCTATAATCGCCGCCACCTTTCGCCGCCATCCGAGTCTAGCCCGCCCATGTATACCCTGGCCCGCCAGCTGTTGTTCAAACTCTCCCCGGAAACTTCACACGATCTGTCCCTGGACCTGATCGGTGCCGGTGGTCGCCTGGGGCTCAATGGCCTGGTATGCAAGGCGCCGGCAAAAATGCCGGTATCGGTGATGGGGCTTGATTTCCCCAATCCGGTCGGGCTGGCGGCTGGCCTGGATAAAAACGGTGCGGCCATTGATGGTTTTGCTCAGTTGGGTTTCGGTTTTGTCGAAATCGGCACCGTGACCCCAAGGCCGCAACCGGGTAACCCCAAGCCGCGTATCTTCCGCCTGCCGGAAGCCGAGGCGATCATCAACCGCATGGGCTTTAACAACCTGGGGGTTGATCATCTGCTGTCGCGGGTTCAAGCGGCGAAGTACAAAGGCATCCTGGGCATCAATATCGGCAAGAACTTCGATACCCCGGTTGAACGTGCCGTGGATGACTACCTGATCTGCCTGGACAAGGTCTACGCCCACGCCAGCTACGTCACGGTCAACGTCAGCTCGCCCAACACCCCGGGCCTGCGTAGCCTGCAGTTCGGCGACTCCCTCAAGCAACTGCTCGAAGCCTTGCGTCAGCGCCAGGAAGACCTGGCTGTGCGCCATGGCAAGCGCGTGCCGTTGGCGATCAAGATTGCCCCGGACATGAGCGACGAGGAAACCGTGCTGGTCGCCCAGGCCCTGGTGGACTCAGGCATGGACGCGGTGATCGCGACCAACACCACCCTCAGCCGCGTAGGCGTCGAAGGCCTGGCCCATGGCGATGAAGCGGGTGGCCTGTCGGGTGCCCCGGTGCGCGAGCAGAGCACGCATATCGTCAAGGTGCTGGCTGCCGAATTGGCGGGGCGTTTGCCGATTATCGCCGCCGGTGGCATCACCGAAGGCAAGCACGCAGCCGAGAAGATCGCCGCGGGTGCCAGCCTGGTGCAGCTCTACTCCGGCTTCATCTATAAAGGCCCGGCGCTGATCCGCCAGTCGGTGGATGCAATCGCTGCACTGCGATAGCTAAAGGTATCTACACAACCTTGTAGTGAGCGGGCTTGCCCCGCGCTGGGCTGCGAAGCGGCCCCAAACCAGGCGACCTGGGTTTATCCTGAAACTCGGAGGTGTCTTTGTTGGGGCAGCTTCGCAGCCCAGCGCGGGGCAAGCCCGCTCACTACAAAAAGATTTTTCAGCCTTACGAATCGTCGCCATAAAGGTACAGGCGACTCAGGCCCTTATGCGCCAGCCAATAAAAAGGGCTCCTTGAAGGAGCCCCCTGGGCCGAAGCCCGCCGCCCGGATAGGACGTGCGTGGTTAAGTCGTTACACATTCAAAGGTGTGATGTCGGAATTAATTGCCCTTGATTAGCCGACGGCGTGAAGTTCGTTGAGTCTGTGGATTCCCGCAGTGCCAGTCATACCGTCCCAGTTGTCGCCGCGTCCTTCTCGCCAGCCGTTAATCCAGGCTTGGCGTACCGACGGTAGAGTAAATGGGCAAAGCTCACGGGATTTGCCATGAACGCCATATTGATATCCGCGTAAAAATGCTCTTTCCAACGGATCACGCTTAAGTCTTCTCATAGGGTGTTTCCCTCACTTGTTGACTGTCTTGATATCCTTCGGCCTCGTCTGGGGCCGGGCAGAGTTTTTCTGCCGTTGGTGGGCTCGCTGCCGGCGTGGCGAGCCTATGTGTCGGCGTCGTTACGGCGCCAACCTGTGTTGAGTTCTAACCAATAGGTCACATGGATTCAATGATCGTTTTGTCATAAGCACGTAACGATAACGATGCTATAGCCATAAGCTGGGCTGGCTTTTCGCCCCATTTATCCGGCAAACCCAGCTATGATGTGCCCTGCAAAGAGGATGGGTTTAATCCTTTAGTGAGAATGCCCGTCCGTTGCGGTCGGTTATTATTCGACGAAAGGGCGGAATATTTCTTTTTGTTACGCGTTTTGTTGTTAAACAGTTCTCTCTGCCTCGTCGATGAGGGCCCAAGGGCCCGGCAGACGGGGTGGGACGGCACATTCGTGCCACGCGAGCACTCTTCAAGAAAAGTGCTTGATTGAAAACCGAGCCGGCGATGCGTCGCCCGTTCATTTATTGCTGAAAAGCCTGGAATGCCCCATGTCGGACCGTTTTGAACTCTTCCTCACCTGCCCCAAGGGCCTCGAAGGCCTGCTGATCGAGGAAGCCGTCGGGCTTGGCCTTGAGGAAGCCCGCGAGCACACCTCGGCCGTGCGCGGCATGGCCGACATGGAAACCGCCTACCGCCTGTGCCTCTGGTCGCGCCTGGCCAACCGCGTGCTGCTGGTACTCAAGCGCTTCCCGATGAAGGACGCCGAAGACCTCTACCACGGCGTGCTGGATATCGAGTGGGCCGACCATATGGTCTCCGATGGCACACTTGCTGTTGAATTCAGCGGCCATGGTTCGGGCATCGACAACACTCACTTCGGCGCACTGAAGGTCAAGGATGCGATTGTCGACAAGCTGCGCACCCCCACCGGCGAACGCCCGTCCATCGACAAGATCAACCCGGACCTGCGCATCCACCTGCGCCTAGACCGCGGCGAAGCGATCCTGTCCCTCGACCTTTCCGGCCACAGCTTGCACCAGCGTGGCTACCGTCTGCAGCAGGGCGCGGCACCGCTGAAAGAAAACCTGGCGGCCGCGATCCTGATCCGTGCCGGCTGGCCGCGCATTGCGGCTGAAGGCGGCGCGCTGAGCGACCCAATGTGCGGCGTGGGTACCTTCCTGGTGGAGGGCGCGATGATCGCTGCCGACATGGCGCCCAACCTGAATCGCGAACTGTGGGGTTTCACCACCTGGCTGGGTCACGTCCCGGCATTGTGGAAAAAACTGCACACCGAGGCCACCGAACGTGCCGCCGTCGGCATGAACAAGCCGCCGCTGTGGATTCGCGGCTACGAAGCCGACCCACGTCTGATTCAGCCCGCGCGCAATAACATCGAGCGTGCCGGCCTCAGCCACTGGATCAAGGTGTACCAGGGCGAAGTCGGCACCTTCGAGCCGCGCCCGGACCAGAACCAGAAAGGCCTGGTCATCTGCAACCCGCCGTACGGCGAGCGTTTGGGTGACGAAGCCAGCCTGTTGTACCTCTACCAGAACCTTGGCGAGCGTCTGCGCCAAGCGTGCATGGGCTGGGAAGCGGCGGTATTCACTGGCGCGCCGGACCTGGGCAAGCGCATGGGTATCCGTAGCCACAAGCAGTACTCGTTCTGGAACGGCGCCCTGCCGTGCAAATTGTTGCTGATCAAGGTCAACCCCGACCAGTTCGTCACCGGTGAGCGTCGCACCCCGGAACAGCGCCAGGCCGAACGTGAGCAAGCCGCTTACGATCAAGCCCCGGCTGAGCCGCAAGAGCGTCAGTACAACAAGAACGGCAACCCGATCAAACCCGCTCCGGCGCCTGTGGTTGAGCAGCCGCGCCTGAGTGAAGGCGGGCAGATGTTCGCCAACCGCCTGCAGAAGAACCTCAAGCTGCTGGGCAAGTGGGCCAAGCGCGAAGGCGTGGATTGCTACCGGGTGTACGACGCCGACATGCCGGAATACTCCATGGCCATCGACCTGTATCACGATTGGGTCCACGTGCAGGAATATGTCGCACCGAAGTCCATCGACCCGGAAAAAGCCTCCGCGCGCATGTTCGATGCCCTGGCTGCGATTCCCCAGGCCCTGAACATCGACAAGAGCCGCGTGGTGGTCAAGCGCCGCGAGCGTCAGAGCGGCACCAAGCAGTACGAGCGTCAGAGCGCCCAAGGCAAGTTCACCGAAGTCAGTGAAGGCGGCGTGAAGTTGCTGGTCAACCTCACCGATTACCTGGACACCGGCCTGTTTCTCGACCACCGTCCGATGCGCATGCGCATCCAGAAAGAAGCCGCCGGCAAGCGCTTCCTCAATTTGTATTGCTACACCGCTACCGCCAGTGTGCACGCGGCCAAGGGCGGTGCGCGCAGCACCACCAGTGTCGACCTGTCCAAGACCTACCTGGACTGGGCGCGTCGCAACTTCTCGCTCAACGGTTTCTCCGACAAGAACCGCCTGGAGCAGGGTGATGTGATGGCGTGGCTGGAAGCCAGCCGCGATGAGTTCGACATGATCTTCATCGACCCGCCGACCTTCTCCAACTCCAAGCGCATGGAAGGCATCTTCGACGTACAGCGTGACCACGTGCAATTGCTCGACTTGGCCATGGCACGCCTGGCACCGGGCGGCGTGCTGTACTTCTCGAACAACTTCCGCAAGTTTGCGTTGGAGGACAACCTCAGCGAACGCTATGCGGTCGAGGAGATCAGTGACAAGACCATCGACCCGGATTTCGCACGTAATGCGAAGATCCACCGGGCGTGGAAAATCACTGCTCGCTGATCGCCGCCACTAAAAAGCCGCAAGCCTGGATTATTCCGGGCTTGCGGCTTTTTTACGCTGGTCAAACTCAAGGTCGATGGCTATAACTTAAGGTCCAGCCAAAGTGACACCCCCGCACGCTGGCGCTGTGAGTGTTGCCTATGTCGCTGCAAGCTGTTCGCCCGAAAATCCTAGGCTTTATCAATGAGCAGGCGTCGGCTTGGCTGGTGGCATTGGTGGTTTTACTGGCGGGATTTGCCTTGACGGCCATTGTTGCCTGGGCAGCCTCCGACCTCTATCAGCAGCAACTGCGCCAGCGCTTTCAATTGCTGGTTAATGAACGCTATACCCGCCTGCAGGAACGTTTCGAAGACCAGGAGCAGCGGCTGAACAGCCTGCGGCGTTTCTTTGTCAATTCCGATGATGTGTCCCACGAAGAATTCGACGGTTTTGCCCAGCCCTTGTTGTTGCGCACCCTCGCATACTCCTGGGCGCCCCGGGTGTATCGCGAACAACGCAGCCAGTTTGAGCAAAACGTGTCCGAGCGGGGAGGCGTGCCCTTTGTTATCCGTGAGTTGAATTCGGCGGGTGAGCTGGCCCCTGCGACCGAGCGCGATGAATACGTGCCAATGTTGTACAGCCAGACCCAAAACCCGATGGGTGCACCACTCGGCTTTGATCTGCTGGCCCAGCCCCTGCGGCGTTCAGCCCTTGAGCGTGCGCAAAAGACCGGCAAGCTGGCGGTGTCCCAGCCCATGCAATGGGTGGGCGTAGAACCGGCCTATGCCACTGGAGTGTTACTGGTCGCGCCGGTGAGCCACTTGCCCCTCTCCGGACAATCCCAGAACGAACCCTACGGCTATGTGATGGCGGTGATCAGCATTCGCCAGCTGGTGGCCGACGGTTTGCCCAAGCCTGACCGGGATAACCTGATGATGCAGATAGTCGACACCTCCGACCTGCACATGCGCGTGCTTTTCGAGTCCGGCACGTTCGGGGCCAGCAAAAACGACCTTGTCGGCACGCGCCGCCTGACGCTGGGCGATCACGTCTACGCCCTGAACCTGCGTCCGAGCCAGGTATTCGAACAGGCCAACCATTCTTCGTTGTCCGCGATTCTGACCATGGGGGGCCTGCTCAGCCTGTTGCTCAGTGCCTTGCTCTATGTACTGGTGAGCCAACGCCAACGCGCGTTGAAACTGGTGGAGCAACGTACCGTGCAACTGCGTATGCGCGAGCAGGAGTTACGCGCGGCTCATGGTCAGTTGCGCAGCGTGCTCAATGCGGCCACGCAGGTCGCAATCATTGCCACCGACCTGCGCGGCGTCATCAACACCTTCAACGCCGGTGCGGAGCAGATGCTGGGGTTCGAGGCCGAGCAAGTGGTGGGCACACACACCCTGGAAAGCCTGCACCTGGCGGTGGAACTGGAGGCGCGTTCCGCCACTTTGAGTGTGGCCTTGGGCAAGCGTATTCCCGCGAGCCAGGCGATGTTGGTGGAAAGCCCGGACAACCTGCACGAAGCCCGCGAATGGACCTTGGTCCGCGAAGACGGCAGCCAGTTGACCGTAAACATGCTGGCCACCGTGCTGCTGGACGACCATGGTTTGTGGATCGGCCACCTGGCGATTTACCTGGACATTACCGAGCAAAAGCGTGCCTACGAGGCATTGGCGGCGCGGGACCGCCTGCTCAAGAAACTCAGCGCCCATGTCCCCGGCGGCATCTTCCAGTTCACCCTGGAGCCCCAGAACAACTGGAAATTCATCTACGCCAGTGATGGCATGCGCGACATCTATGAAATCGAGCCCGGCGTATTGCAGCAAGACGCGAAGAGGGTCTTTGAGCGTATCCATCCGCAGGATGTGGAACGGGTGCGCGCATCGATCCGCTTGTCCGCGTTGCAGTTGAGCCATTGGCGCGAAGAGTACCGGGTGCAGTTGCCACAACGCGGCCTGCGCTGGATTCGTGGGGAGGCCACCCCGGAAGAGTTACCGGGAGGCGGCACGCTGTGGCATGGCTATGTGTCGGATATTTCCGACTTGAAGCGGGTGGAAGAGGAGCTACGCGCGCTTTCCATCACTGACTCCCTGACCGGGATTCATAACCGCCGCTATTTTCAGGATCGCCTGAGGGCCGAGATGGTGAAGCTCAACCGCACCTCGGGGGCACTGTCGGTGATCATGCTGGATATCGATCACTTCAAGCGCATCAACGACAGGCATGGGCATGCCGTCGGCGATGGGGTATTGCAGGAGTTGTGCAAACGCATCAGCCAGCGCCTGCGCCGCACTGATGTGTTCTGTCGCCTGGGAGGCGAGGAATTCATGGTGCTGTGCCCCCATACCGATGGCGAGCAGGCCTACAGCCTGGCCATAGAGTTGTGGAAGTCACTGCGCAGCGCACCGATGGAGCCGGTCGGCACTGTCACCGCCAGCTTTGGCGTGGCCAGCTGGCGGGTGGATGAAGGTGTCGACGGGTTGCTGCTGCGCGCCGACTCAGCGGTGTACGTGGCCAAGCAGGCGGGCCGCGACCGCGTCGAGGCGGAACGGCTTCGGGCTTGATTAACAGGGTCTTCTAGGCAAAACACTATCAATGTGGGAGCTGTTGCTATTTAGAGGACAGGTGCAGCCGCTGCCAATTTAGGTTGGCGATACAGGTCCAGCAACACCTGGTCCAGCACCGACGAAGCGCCCCATGGCTTCGGATCGTTGAGAATCGCCACCACCGCCCAGGTATTGCCGTTGTTGTCGCGGCTGAACCCGGCGATGGCGCGCACGGTGTTCAAGGTGCCGGTCTTGACGTGGGCTTCGCCGCGCATGGCAGTGGTCTTCAGGCGCTTGCGCATGGTGCCGTCGGTGCCGGCAATTGGCATCGAGCTGATGTATTCCGCCGCGTAAGGGCTTTTCCACGCCGCTTGCAGCATGGCTGCCATCTCGCGGGCGCTGACGCGTTCAGCACGGGAAAGGCCGGAGCCGTTCTCCATCACCAAGTGCGGCGCGGTGATGCCTTTCTTCGCCAGCCACTGGCGCACTACGCGTTGCGCCGCCTTGGCATCGTCGCCATCGGCATCGTTGCGAAACTGTGCACCCAGGCTCAGGAACAACTGCTGGGCCATGGTGTTGTTACTGTATTTGTTGATGTCGCGAATGATTTCCGCCAGGTCCGGCGAGAACGCCCGGGCCAGCACTTTGGCATCCTTGGGCACGGGCGCCTGGATATCCCGGCCCTGGATAGTGCCGCCCAATTCCTTCCAGATCGCCCGTACGGCGCCGGCGGTGTAGGTGGCGTGGTCCAGCAGCGACAGATAGGTCTGCGAACTGCAGCCTTCGGCCAATTGGCCGCTGACCGTTACTGTCACGCTGCCATCGGCGGCGGTGACTGGGTTGTAGCGCACATCGCCGGTGCATTGCTTGGCGTTGGAGACCTTGACCTGGTTGTCGATGCGGATGCTGGCAATCGGCGGCTCGACCGACACCAGTACCCGGCCGGAATCATTGCGAGTCACAAAACGCAGCGCCTTCAGGTTGACCAGCAGCGCGTCTGGTTTGACCAGGAACGGCTTGTTCTCGTCATTGCCATCGTCATTGAACTCGGGCAATTGCGGTTGGATAAAGAAGCCACGGTCCAGCACCAAGTCACCGGTGACTTGCTGCACGCCGTTGGCGCGCAGGTCGCGCATCAGCAGCCAGAGTTTTTCCATGTTCAGCTTGGGGTCGCCGCCGCCCTTGAGGTACAGGTTGCCGTGCAACACACCACCGCTGAGGGTGCCGTCGGTGTAGAACTCGGTTTTCCACTGGTGGTTGGGGCCGAGCATTTCCAAGGCCGCGTAAGTGGTGACCAGTTTCATGGTGGACGCTGGGTTCACCGAGACGTCGGCATTGAATACGGTAGGCGTGCCCGGGCCGTTCAAAGGGATCATTACCAGGGACAACGCATTGTTTTGCAGTTTGGCTTTTGAAAGGGCCTGCTGAACATTCGGCGGCAGGGTGTTGTTGACGGGGGCAGCGGTGGCCGAAAAGGCCAGTGGCAGAATAAGACCGGCGAAAAACACTGAACGCAAAGATTTGATCATAAGAAGTAAAACCCTACTGCTGAGGAGGGTGAAAAAGGCGAGGGGTAAATAAGAAAAATCCCTCAATGGTCATGAAAGTGTCGGCATTATGCCCCAAGGTAGGCTCACTTGTAGCTGAACGATAGCGGGTATTCAGCGTTTTTTTTGCCGGCATTGTGCCGCCTGTCCCAGAGAGTCGGGCAATCGTCGCCTTAAACTGCTAAAGTGCCGCCCGTTATTACTTATGAGGATTGTTCCAATGGCGACTAACCGTTCCCAGCGTCTGCGCAAAAAACTGTGCGTTGATGAATTTCAAGAGCTGGGTTTCGAACTGAACCTGGACTTCAAAGAAGGCCTGAGTGAAGAAGCTACCGATGCTTTCCTCGAAGCATTCATCAAAGAAGCCATGGAAGCCAATGGTCTGGGCTATGTCGGCGGCGATGACTTCGGTCTGGTTTGCCTGCAGAAGCGTGGCTCTGTCAACGAAGAACAGCGCGTAGCTGTTGAAAGCTGGCTCAAAGGCCGCAGCGAACTGAAAAGCGCTGAAGTCAGCCCGTTGCTGGACGTGTGGTATCCGGAAAAGCCGATCAACGCGGCTAAGTGATACTAAAAAAAACGGCGACCTCAGGGTCGCCGTTTTTTTATGCCTTGCGCCAGTTCAGAATCAGCAGCGTCAACACCCCCGCCACAATTCCCCAGAACGCCGAACCGATGGAAAACAGCGTCAAGCCAGACGCGGTAACCATAAAGGTGATCAGCGCCGCTTCCCGTTCCTTCGGCTCATTCATGGCGATACTCAAGCCATTGATGATCGAGCCAAACAACGCCAGGGCTGCAATCGACAGCACCAGTTCCTTGGGCAAGGCTGCGAACAAGGCCGCCAAGGTCGCGCCGAACACTCCCGCGATTCCGTAGAACACCCCGCACCACACCGCCGCGGTGTAGCGCTTGTTACGATCCTCATGGGCATGTGGCCCGGTGCAGATGGCCGCGCTGATCGCTGCCAGGTTGATGCCGTGGGAGCCGAACGGCGCCAGCACCAGGGACGCCAGGCCGGTGGCGGTGATCAGGGGCGAGGCGGGCACGGTGTAACCGTCGGCCCTGAGTACCGCGACGCCGGGCATGTTCTGTGAAGTCATCGCGACCACGAACAGTGGAATGCCGATGCTGATGGTCGCCGCCAGCGAGAAGTGCGGCGTGGTCCACACCGGCGTTGCTACTTCCAGGTGAAACCCGCTGAAATCCAGGAGCCCCATCAACCCCGACAATCCCGTGCCGATCACCAGCGCGGCCAGCACCGCGTAACGCGGCGACAGGCGTTTGATGATCAAGTAAGTGAAGAACATCCCCAGCACCAGCCCGGTACGATGCTGCGCGGCAACGAAGATCTCGCTGCCGATCTTGAACAGAATACCCGCCAGCAGGGCGGCCGCGAGTGACGCCGGAATACGCCTGACCAGTTTTTCAAAGCTGCCGGTCAGCCCGCAAATCGTCACCAGCACGGCGCAGGTGATGTAGGCGCCGATGGCCTCGCCATAGCTGACGCCGCCAAGGCTGGTGATCAGCAGCGCCGCGCCTGGCGTCGACCAGGCAATGGTGATGGGCGTGCGATAACGCAAGGACAGGCCGATGCTGCACACCGCCATGCCGATGGAAATCGCCCAGATCCATGAAGAAATCTGCGCCGTGGTCAAGCCGGCGGCTTGCCCGGCCTGGAACATCAGCACCAGGGAGCTGGTGTAGCCGGTCATCATGGCGATGAAGCCGGCGACGACGGCCGACGCAGACGTGTCGGCCAGCGGGCGCAAAGGCGCTTGGGTGGCGTCGTTCATGAAGAGGCGTTCCTTTTACCTGGGTTTTTGCCGTTGGCGGCACGGATTCAAGCCTAAACTCAAACGTAACGACTCATTGCAATACAGCCGACGGCGCAAACAGCCGTACAGTGTGTTGGCGCATCCGGTTGTGTACAATGTGCCCTGTTTTTAGGTGATACTTGCCAGCGACCCGCTGTTGACGTATTACCGTTAATTCGCCGCCGTTCTCCAAACCCGAGTGCCCATGAACGAACAGTTGCAACCTCTCAAGAAAACACCGCGAGCCGGCAAGGCCGGTCGCAGCGGAACCCAGGACGATATCGTCTACGCGCATATCTTCGAGGCGATCCTCGAACAACGCCTGGCACCCGGTACTAAATTGAGTGAAGAGGCACTGGGCGAAATCTTCGGCGTCAGCCGCACCATCATTCGCCGCGCCCTGTCGCGCCTGGCCCATGAAGGCGTGGTGCTGCTGCGGCCCAATCGCGGTGCGGTGGTGGCCAGCCCGAGCGTCGAGGAAGCGCGCCAGGTGTTCCTCGCGCGACGTCTGGTGGAGCGGGCGATCACTGAATTGGCGGTGCAACACGCCACCGCCGAACAACTGGCCGAGCTGCGCCAGATGGTCAACGACGAACGCGACAGCTTCTCTCGTGGCGACCGCGGTGCGGGTATCCGCCTCTCCGGCGAGTTCCACCTCAAGCTGGCCGAAGCGGCGAAGAACGCGCCGCTGATCAGCTTCCAGCGCAGCCTGGTGTCACAGACCTCATTGATCATCGCCCAGTACGAAAGCGGCAACCGCTCGCACTGTTCCTATGATGAACACACCCAGCTGATCGATGCGATCGAAGCGCGGGATGCGGCGTTGGCGGTGAATTTGATGATGCACCACATGGACCATATCGACAGCAAGCTCAACCTCGATGAGGAAAGCGCGTCGGATGATTTGCACGCGGTGTTTTCGCATTTGTTGCAGACCAAGAAGCCGGGGCGCTCTTCGGTCAAACTGTAATTTCCCAGGCTCACCCGGAATTAAAAATGTGGGAGCGGGTTTGCTCCCACATTTGGTTTTGTGTGGTGACTAATATTAGCGCTGGTGCACCAATTGCCCCGCCGCATACGTCTGCATCACCGTTCGATCATCCCCCAGTGTCATCAACACAAACAACGTCTCGGCAATGTTATTCGCCTGCTTCAAGCGATAGCTCAGTAACGGCGTAGCGTTGTAGTCCAACACCAAAAAGTCCGCATCCGTCCCCGGCTGCAATGTGCCGATCTTGTCTTCCAACCGCAGCGCCCGCGCACCGCCCAGGGTCGCCAGGTACAGCGATTTGAACGGGCTCAACCGCGCGCCCTGCAACTGCATGACCTTGTAGGCTTCGTTCAAGGTTTGCAGCAACGAGAAACTGGTGCCGCCGCCCACGTCCGTGCCCAGGCCTACATTTAACTTGTGCTTCTCGGCCATCGGCAGGTTGAACAAACCGCTGCCGAGGAACAAGTTCGAGGTCGGGCAAAACGCGACGGCCGAGCCCGTTTCAGCCAGTCGCGCGCATTCGTCATCGCACAGGTGCACGCCATGGGCAAACACCGAGCGCTCGCCCAGCAATTGGTAGTGGTCGTACACGTCCAGGTAGCCATTGCGCTCCGGGAAGAGTGCCTTCACCCACTCAACTTCCTGTTTGTTCTCACTGATATGGGTCTGCATGTACAGGTCCGGGTATTCGCCCAGCAGTTGCCCGGCCAACGCCAATTGCTCCGGCGTGCTGGTCGGCGCAAAGCGCGGCGTGACCGCATAGTGCAGGCGGCCCTTGCCGTGCCAGCGCTCGATCAGCGCCTTGCTCTCCTGGTAGCCGGATTCGGCGGTATCGGTCAGGTAGTCCGGCGCGTTGCGGTCCATCATCACCTTGCCGGCGATCATGCGCAGGTCGAGCTTTTCAGCCGCTTCAAAAAACGCATTCACTGACTGCGGATGCACGCTGCCAAACACCAGCGCGGTGGTGGTGCCGTTGCGCAGCAATTCCTTGATGAAGATATCCGCGACTTCCTCGGCGTGAGCCTTGTCGGCGAACTGGCTTTCGCACGGGAACGTGTAGGTGTTCAGCCAATCCAGCAATTGCTCCCCATACGCGCCGACCATGCCGGTTTGCGGCAGGTGGATATGGGTGTCGATCAGGCCGGGCGTGATCAGCGCGTCCTGGTAGTGGGTGATGTCGATATCGGCGGGCAACGTCGGCAGTAAATCGCCGGCATGGCCGACCGCGCTGATCCGGCCGTTTTCGATCACCAGCAGGCCGTCTTCGAAATACTCGTAGGACGCTTCGATCCCCACTTCAGCGGGGTCGGCGATGCTGTGCAGAATGGCGGCACGGTAGGCTTTGCGAGTCAAAGGCATGATCGTCTCAATTCAAAGGGCTTGGCTGCGACGCGAAGCCGGCAGCAGTTTGGCAATGGGTTCGGCGCTGGCGGTGTGCTGGCCGAAATTCGCGTTATAGGTGGCGATGATTTCGCCGGCGATGGAAATGGCGATCTCCACCGGCAATTTGCCCTTCACCTCGGTGAGGCCCATGGGGCAGCGCATGCGTTGCAGCTGCGCGGCGTCGAAGCCGCGATCACGCAGGCGATGTTCGAATTTGACCCGTTTGGTCTTTGAGCCAATCAGGCCGAAATAGGCAAAGTCATTGCGTTTGAGCAGGGCGGCGGTCAGTTCCAGGTCCAGCGCGTGATTGTGAGTCATCACGATGCAGTAACTGCCTGCCGGCAAGTCGGCGATTTCGTCGACCGGCTCTTCGCTGACGATTTTACGCACGCCTTGCGGGATATGTTCCGGAAACTCCTGGTCGCGCGAATCGATCCAACGCACCCGGCACGGCAGGCTCGCCAGCAACGGCACCAATGCGCGCCCAACATGCCCGGCGCCAAACACCGCGATCTGCGCCTGCACTTGGCCCATGGGTTCGAACAGCAGCACGGTCACGCCGCCACAGCACTGGCCCAGGCTCGCGCCGAGGCTGAAGCGTTCCAGATGGGTGTTCTGCTGGCCACGTACGAGCATGTCGCGGGCGATCTGCATGGCTTTGTATTCCAAGTGCCCGCCGCCGATGGTGTCGAAGGTCTGCGCGGCGCTGATTACCATCTTTGAACCGGCGTTGCGCGGCGTGGAGCCGAGCTCTTCGATGATGGTCACCAGGACGCAGGGTTCGCCCTGGTTTTGCAGGTCGGCGAGGGCGCTGATCCAGTTGTTCATAGTCACCTCCAGTGGTGTCTGTGAGGCCGCTATCGCAGGCAAGCCAGCTCCCACAGTTGATCGGGTTCACAGATCAACATGTGGGAGCCGGGCTTGCCCGCGATGGCAGCGCCTCGGTCTAGAGCGAAGCCATATCGGTTTCAGTCTCAATGGCTTTCGCCGCCTGCAACTGCCGCATCTGCTCACACCCCCACAACACCCGTTCCGGCGTCGCCGGTGCGTCAATCTTCGGCTGATGGCGATAATCACCCAGGCTCGCCACCGCGTCCTTGATCGCGCACCACGAAGCAATCCCGAGCATGAACGGCGGCTCGCCCACGGCCTTGGAATGGAACACCGTGTCTTCCGGGTTCTTGCGGTTTTCCACCAGCTTGACGCGCAGGTCCAGCGGCATGTCCGCGACGGCTGGGATCTTGTAGCTGGCAGGGCCGTTGGTCATCAGCTTGCCCTTGTTGTTCCACACCAGCTCTTCCATGGTCAGCCAGCCCATGCCCTGGATAAAGCCGCCTTCGACCTGGCCGATGTCGATGGCCGGGTTCAGCGAGGCGCCGACGTCGTGGAGGATGTCGGTGCGCAGCATCTTGTATTCGCCGGTCAGGGTGTCGACGATCACTTCGCAACAGGCCGCGCCGAACGCGAAGTAGTAGAACGGCCGACCGCGTGACTGGCTGCGGTCGTAGAAGATTTTCGGGGTCTTGTAGAAGCCGGTGCTCGACAGCGAAACCTGGGCGAAATACGCCTGCTGGATCAACGCCTCAAAGGTCAGGATCTGGTCGCGCACGCGCACATGGCCGTTGTGGAACTCCACATCTGCCTCGCTCACGTCGTACTTGCGTGCGGCAAACTCCACCAGGCGCTGCTTGATGGTTTCGGCGGCGTTCTGCGCGGCCTTACCGTTCAGGTCAGCACCGCTGGAGGCGGCGGTCGGCGAGGTGTTGGGCACTTTGTCAGTGTTGGTGGCGGTGATCTGTACGCGGTCGATCTCCACCTGGAACACCTCGGCCACCACCTGCGCGACCTTGGTGTTCAAACCCTGGCCCATCTCGGTGCCGCCGTGGTTCAGGTGGATGCTGCCGTCGGTATAGATGTGGATCAGTGCACCCGCCTGGTTGAGAAAGCTGGCGGTAAACGAAATGCCGAACTTCACAGGCGTCAGAGCCAGGCCTTTTTTCAGGATCGGGCTGTTGGCGTTGTACAGGCGAATCGCTTCGCGGCGCTCGGCGTATTGGCTGCTGGCTTCAAGCTCGGCGGTCATCTCTTCGAGCATGTTGTGCTCGACGGTCTGGTAGTAGTGGGTGACGTTGCGCTCGGTCTTGCCGTAGTAGTTGGCCTTGCGCACCGCCAGCGGGTCGAGCGCCAAATGGCGGGCGATGGCGTCCATCACTTCCTCGATGGCGACCATGCCTTGCGGGCCGCCGAAGCCACGGTAGGCGGTGTTGGACGCAGTGTTGGTCTTGCATCGATGGCCGTTCACCGTGGCATCGCCGAGGTAATACGCGTTGTCGGAGTGGAACATTGCACGGTCGACAATCGAGTTGGACAGGTCCGGCGAACAGCCGCAGTTACCCGCCAGCTCCAGGTTGATGCCGTGCAGGCGACCGCTGTCGTCGAAGCCGACGTCGTATTCGATATAGAAGGGGTGGCGCTTGCCGGTCATCAGCATGTCTTCCACACGCGGCAGGCGCATCTTGGTCGGCTGGCCAGTGAGGCGTGCAACCACCGCGCACAAGCACGCCGGGCTTGCGGCCTGGGTTTCCTTGCCGCCGAAACCACCGCCCATGCGGCGCATATCCACGACGATCTTGTTCATCGACACGTCGAGTACTTCGGCCACCAGTTTCTGCACTTCGGTGGGGTTTTGCGTAGAGCAATAGACGATCATGCCGCCGTCTTCGGTGGGCATCACCGACGAGATCTGGGTTTCCAGGTAGAAGTGTTCCTGGCCGCCGATATGAAGAGTGCCCTGGATACGGTTTTTGGCCGTGGCCAATGCGCCGACTGAATCACCGCGCTGGTGGGTGTGGCTGTCGAGCACGAAGTGTTTTTTGCGAAACGCCTCGACCACATCCAGCACCGGTTTCAGGTCTTCGTATTCGATCACCGCCGCCATCGCTGCTTTGCGTGCGGTGTCCAGGTCGCGGGCAGCCACAGCGAGTACAACCTGGCCGACGTACTGCACCGTATCAATCGCCAGCAACGGATCGCCGGGCATCAGCGGGCCGATGTCTTTCAGGCCCGGCACGTCTTCATGGGTGATAACAATGCGCACGCCTTCAAAGGCATAGCAGGGTGCGGTGTCGATGCTGATGATCCGCGCGTGGGCACGGTCGGACATGCGCGCATACAGGTGCAATTGGTTGGGGAATTCAAGGCGGTCATCGATGTATTGCGCTTCACCGCTGACGTGCTTGGCGGCGCTGTCATGCTTGACGCTGCGGCCCACGCCAGAGGTGAGGTCCTGGGCGAACAGCTCGGCAAGTTCGGCTTGGGTTTTAACGACGGCGTGATGGTTAGACATAAGCGGTCACCCGAGTCTCGATGTGCGGCGTTTGCAGTTCGATGAAGTATTTGCGCAGCAGGTTCTGCGCGCTGAGCAGGCGATATTCCTTGCTGGCGCGGAAGTCTGACAGCGGGGTGAAATCCTCGGCCAGGGCGGCGCAGGCTTGTTCGACGGTGGTCGAGTTCCAGGTGGCGCCGAGCAATACCGTCTCGCAGTTTTTTGCGCGTTTTGGCGTAGCAGCCATGCCGCCGAAGGCGACGCGGGCGTTGCTGATCACACCGTTTTCAATCTTCAAGTTGAACGCGGCGCACACGGCGGAAATGTCATCGTCCAGGCGCTTGGAAACCTTGTAGGCGCGGAACAGCGCGTGGCCCTTCGGCACGATGATTTTCTCGATGAACTCGCTGTCCTGGCGCGCGGTGACGCGGTAATCGATGAAGTAATCTTCAAGCGCCAGGGTGCGGCGGGTTTCGCCCTTGCACAGCACGATCTGCGCGCCGAGGGCGATCAGCAGCGGTGGCGAATCACCAATCGGCGACGCATTGCCGATATTGCCGCCCAGGGTGCCCTGGTTGCGGATTTGCAGAGAGGCGAAGCGATGCAGCAGTTCGCCAAAGTCCGGGTATTCCGCGTTCAACGCGGCGTAGCAATCGGAGAGGGCGGTGGCCGCGCCGATTTCCAGGCGGTCGTCGAACTCTTCGATGCGCTTCATTTCTTCAATGTTGCCGACGTAGATCATCACCGGCAGCGTGCGGTGGAACTGGGTGACTTCCAGCGCCAGGTCGGTGCCGCCGGCCAGCAAGCGCGCTTGGGGATAAGCATCGTAGAGGTCGGCCAGATCGGCAACGGTCAACGGCACCAGGCAACGTTTGTCGCCGCTGTTGAGTTCACCGGTTTGTGTCGGCGCAATGGCTTTGAGGCGGGCGATGGTGTCGGCCTGGCGGCTGTCGAACTGATCCTGGGGTTTGTTGCAGCAAGCCTGTTCGGCGGCCGCGAGAATCGGGCGATAACCGGTGCAGCGGCACAGGTTGCCGGCCAGGGCTTCATGGGCTTTCTGGCTGTCGGGGGCGTCGCTGTTCTTTTGCAGGGCAAACAATGACATCACAAAACCGGGGGTGCAAAAGCCGCATTGTGAACCGTGGCACTCGACCATGGCCTGTTGCACGCTGTGCAGTTGGCCTTGGTGCTTGAGGTCTTCGACGCTGATCAGTTGTTTGCCGTGCAGGGACGAGACAAAGGTCAGGCAGGAGTTGAGGCTGCGATAACGGATCTGCTCGGCGCCTTGATCGTCCGTGTGCAGTTCGCCGACCACCACGGTGCAGGCACCGCAATCGCCGCTGGCGCAGCCTTCCTTGGTGCCGGATTTGCCCACATGCTCGCGCAGATAGTTGAGCACAGTCAGGTTGGGGTCCAGGGCGTGCTCGCTACGGAGTTCCTGGTTAAGTAAAAACTGGATCACGGAAGGCCTCGCAGACTCATTATTGTTGTTAACCGCTTTGCGCCGAATCTAGTCATGTCTGACTTTTCGGTCAATTGTTTTCTGACCTAAGGGTCAAGAAAATGCGATCGCAACACGTTCAATTATGGTCCAGTCTTCTGGAACCGTTGTTTTTGCGGGCTTATGCACTGCAATCTTTGCTTATTCCGTGCCAAATTCGCCACGGTGGGCGTAGCGCCATCAGCGGGCCAATGCGCTACACTGCCGCGCTTGTATTGATAGAAGATTTTGAAGGGAAAACATGACGTTCAAGGCGCCGGACAGTCTCGCCGAGCAAATCGCTCACCACCTCGCCGAACGCATCATTCGCGGCGATCTCAAGCCTGGGGAGCGGATCCAGGAGCAAAAGGTCACGCTGGCACTCAATGTCAGCCGTGGTTCCGTGCGTGAAGCCTTGTTGATCCTCGAACGTCGCCACCTGATCGCGATCCTGCCGCGCCGTGGCGCCCACGTCACCGAACTCACCGCGCACAAGGTGCAGAGCCTGTGTACGTTAATGGGCGAGATGTACATCCTGCTCGGCAATGCGGTTGCCGAAGGCTGGCAAAGCCAGGTCGACATGGCGCCGTTTCTGCAAATACAGCAGCGCCTGCAGGTCAGCTATGAGCGCGAGGACATCCGCGCCTTCGTTGAAGAAAGCTTCAATGTCATGCGCGCCGCGTACCCCTTCGCCAACAACCCCTATTTGCAGGAAACCGTCGAGAACCTGCAGCCAGCGATGAACCGTGCCTATTACCTGGCCCTGGATCAACGCAAGGCGTCCATGAGCGAGTACCTGGCCCTGTTCGAACAACTGCTCGCCGCTGTACTGGCCCGTGACCTGGTGCAGATTCGCCTGGTGCTGTCGGCCTACTGCCAGCGCAGTTCATCGCTGGTCATCGCCGCGTTGGCGGACGCCTAAACGTGCGGCTCAAGTGCATCAAACTGGCGGGGTTCAAATCCTTCGTCGACCCGACCACGGTGAACTTCCCCAGTAATATGGCGGCGGTGGTCGGGCCCAATGGTTGCGGCAAGTCGAACATCATCGACGCCGTACGCTGGGTGATGGGCGAGAGCTCGGCAAAAAACCTGCGCGGCGAATCGATGACCGACGTCATCTTCAACGGTTCCACCAGCCGCAAGCCCGTCAGCCAGGCCAGCATCGAACTGGTATTTGACAACTCCGACGGCACCTTGGTCGGCGAGTACGCGGCCTACGCCGAAATCTCGATCCGCCGCAAAGTGACGCGCGACAGCCAGAACAGTTACTTCCTCAACGGCACCAAGTGTCGCCGTCGGGACATCACCGATATTTTCCTCGGCACAGGCTTGGGCCCGCGCAGCTACTCGATCATCGAGCAGGGCATGATCTCCAAGCTGATCGAAGCCAAGCCCGAAGACCTGCGTAACTTTATCGAGGAAGCGGCCGGCATCTCCAAGTACAAGGAGCGCCGCCGCGAGACCGAAAACCGCATCCGCCGTACCCACGAGAACCTCGCCCGCCTGACCGACCTGCGCGAAGAGCTGGAGCGCCAGTTGGAGCGCCTGCACCGCCAGGCCCAGGCCGCCGAGAAGTACCAGGAATACAAGGGCGAAGAGCGCCAGCTCAAGGCACAACTGTCGGCCCTGCGTTGGCAAGCGCTGAATGACCAGGTTGGCCAGCGCGAAGCGATCATTGGCACCCAGGAAATCAGTTTTGAAGCGCTGGTGGCCGAGCAGCGCAATGCCGACGCCAGCATCGAACGCCTGCGTGATGGGCACCACGACCTGTCCGAGCGCTTCAATCTGGTGCAGGGCCGCTTCTATTCGGTGGGCGGCGATATTGCTCGCGTCGAGCAGAGCATCCAGCACGGCCAGCAGCGCTTGCGCCAATTGCAGGATGACTTGAAGGAAGCCGAGCGCGCGCGCCTGGAAACAGAATCTCACCTGGGCCACGACCGCACGTTGCTGCTGACCCTTGGCGAAGAGCTGGACATGCTCACCCCCGAGCAGGAAATCACCAGCGCCGCCGCCGAAGAGGCTGCTGCCGCTCTGGAAGAAGCCGAAACCACTATGCACGGCTGGCAGGAGCAGTGGGACACCTTCAACCTGCAATCCGCCGAGCCGCGTCGCCAGGCCGAGGTGCAGCAGTCGCGCATCCAGCAATTGGAAACCAGCATGGAGCGCCTGGCCGAACGCCAGCGTCGTCTGCAGGAAGAGCGTGTGTTGCTCGCCGCCGACCCGGAAGACGCGGCAATCATGGCGCTGAGCGAGCAACTGGCCGAAAGCGAAATGACGCTCGAGGAGCTGGAAGCCAGCGAAGAACAGCAAGTGGAGCGCCTGGAGCAATTGCGTCAGCAATTGCAACAGGCGACCCAGGCGCAGCAGCAGGCCCAGGGTGATTTGCAGCGGCTCAATGGGCGCTTGGCCTCCCTTGAGGCCTTGCAGCAAGCCGCCCTGGACCCAGGCACCGGTACGGCTGAATGGTTGCGCGAGCAGCATTTGGCCGAACGCCCGCGATTAGCGGAAGGCTTGAAGGTCGAGGCGGGTTGGGAGCTGGCGGTGGAAACCGTGCTCGGCGCCGACCTGCAGGCTGTGCTGGTGGATGATTTTGGCGGCTTCGACCTGGCCGGTTTTGCCCAGGGTGATCTGCGCTTGCTCAGCCCTGCGGCCGATGGCACGCGGGTGCCGGGCAGTTTGCTGGACAAGGTCGAAGCGGCAATTGATCTGTCGCCGTGGCTGGGCCAGGTCAAACCGGTTGAATCACTTGAGCAGGCCTTGGCCCAGCGCGGCCAGCTTGGCGTCGGCGAGAGCCTGATCAGCCGCGACGGCTACTGGGTCGGTCGCCATTTCCTGCGGGTACGCCGTGCCAGTGAAGCCGAAAGCGGCGTCCTGGCCCGAGGCCAGGAAATCGTCAACCTGAGCGCCGAACGCGAAGAACGCGAAGCCACTCTCGAAAGCCTGGAAACCGAACTGCAGACCCTGCGCGCCACCCAGCGCCAGCAAGAGACCGGCCGCGAACACCTGCGCCGCCTGTTGCAGGACGAAGCGCGCCAGCAAGGCGAGCTCAAGGCCCAGCTCTCCGCGAGCAAAGCCAAGGCCGAACAGTTGACCCTGCGCCGCACCCGTCTTGATGAAGAAGTCGCCGAGATGGGCGAACAACGCGCGCTCGAACACGAGCAGATCGGCGAAGCGCGCCTGCAGTTGCAGGAGGCCCTGGACAGCATGGCCCTCGACACCGAGCAACGTGAATTGCTGCTGGCCCAGCGCGACAGCCTGCGCGAACGCCTCGACCGCGTGCGCCAGGAAGCCCGCCAGCACAAAGACCACGCCCACCAATTGGCAGTGCGCCTCGGCTCCCTGCGCGCCCAGCACAACTCCACGGCTCAGGCCCTTGAGCGCCTGGAGATGCAATCGGAACGCCTCACCGAAAAGCGCGAGCAGTTGAGCCTCAATCTGGAGGAGGGCGAAGCGCCGTTGGAAGAGCTGCGCCTCAAGCTCGAAGAATTGCTCGACAAGCGCATGACCGTCGACGAAGAACTCAAGACCGCGCAGATCGCCCTGGAAGACGCCGACCGCGAATTGCGCGACGCCGAAAAACGCCGGACCCAGGCCGAGCAGCAGTCCCAGCTTATCCGTGGTCAGCTCGAGCAACAGCGCATGGAATGGCAAGCCCTGACCGTGCGCCGCAAGACCCTGCAAGACCAATTGCTGGAAGACGGCTACGACCTGCACGGCGTGCTCAACACCCTGACCGCCCAGGCCAACGAGAAAGAGGCCGAAGAAGAACTCGAACGCATTGCTGCGCGTATCCAGCGACTGGGCGCGATCAACTTGGCGGCCATTGACGAATACCAGCAGCAATCCGAGCGTAAACGTTATCTGGATGCCCAGAACGCCGACCTGGTGGAAGCGCTGGACACCCTGGAAAACGTGATCCGCAAGATCGACAAGGAAACCCGTAACCGCTTCAAAGATACCTTTGATCAGATTAATGCCGGTTTACAGGCGTTATTCCCAAAAGTTTTCGGCGGTGGCAGCGCTTACTTGGAACTGACGGGCGAAGATCTACTCGATACAGGGGTAACGATCATGGCGCGGCCTCCGGGCAAGAAGAACAGCACCATCCATTTGTTGTCCGGCGGCGAGAAAGCCCTGACCGCATTGGCCCTGGTATTTGCCATCTTCAAGTTGAACCCGGCGCCGTTCTGCATGCTTGATGAAGTTGACGCCCCGCTGGATGACGCTAACGTTGGACGGTACGCGCGGTTGGTCAAAGAGATGTCCCAGACCGTGCAGTTCATCTATATCACCCACAATAAGATCGCCATGGAAATGGCGGATCAGTTGATGGGTGTGACGATGCATGAGCCCGGCTGCTCGCGTTTGGTAGCGGTGGATGTCGAAGAAGCGATGGCGTTGGTGGAGTCTTGAGCCCTGCCGGGGGAGAATTTTTATAGCGTGCGGTAAGACGCTTTACCGGTCTGGCGAAAGTGGCAAATGGACATATTTGTTCAAGCCATTTTGACAGACGGTGTAAAGTTATCTTTGGTCGTGCTAGTTTAATGTCAAATTTTCATCTGCGTGGGCAAAACGTCAGTCAGAACATAGAGTTGGCGCCACGTTTTAAAGCGGTTTGCACAGTGCTAAACCCCTTATTTTTCAGCATTTTTTATTAGAGGCACGGGATTACATGGAAATCGGTCTGCGCGAGTGGCTGATCGTCATCGGCATCATTGTCATTGCCGGTATTCTTTTTGATGGCTGGCGCCGCATGCGCGGTGGCAAGGGGAAGCTTAAATTTCGTCTGGACCGCAATCTGTCCAACTTGCCTGACGACGACGGTGCCGCCGAGCTGCTGGGGCCGCCCCGTGTGCTCGATACCCATAAAGAACCTCAGTTGGACGAGCACGACTTGCCGTCGATGAGCGCGCCGCTGCGTGAAGCCCGCGAGCCGTCGTCCAAGCGTGGCAAGCGCGCCAGTACCGGCGCTGCCGAGCCGCATCAGGGCGACTTGAACCTTGACGTCGATGAAGGCCCGAGCTTCAGCAGCCGCGACGATGATTTCCCGGACGAAAACGTCGGCAAGACCTCCAGCGCGCCGCGCCAATCGGTCAACGACCAGCCCGCCGCCGAAGAAGTGCTGGTGATCAGCGTGATCTGCCGCGACGCCGCCGGTTTCAAAGGCCCGGCCCTGCTGCAGAACATCCTGGAAAGCGGCCTGCGTTTTGGCGAGATGGATATTTTCCACCGTCACGAAAGCATGGCGGGTAACGGCGAAGTACTGTTCTCCATGGCCAATGCGGTCAAGCCGGGCACTTTCGACCTGGACGATATCGACCTGTTCAGCACCCCGGCAGTGAGCTTCTTCCTTGGCCTGCCAGGCCCACGTCACCCGAAACAAGCATTCGACGTGATGGTGGCCGCAGCCCGCAAGCTGTCCCAGGAACTGAATGGCGAGCTCAAGGACGACCAGCGCAGCGTCCTCACTGCGCAGACCATCGAACATTACCGTCAGCGCATCGTCGAGTTCGAGCGTCGCGCCCTGACACAGAAACGCTGAGGCCTGATCTTAAGCGTTGCCTGTAGAATCCGTGCACTAACATATTGAGCAGCTTCGGCTGCTCTTTTGCTTTATGAGAGAACACCCATGACCGCCGCCCCTACCCGCATCCTCGAACTGCGCGCTGAACTGGATCAGCACAACTACCGTTACCACGTCCTCGACGAGCCAAGCATTCCGGACGCCGAGTACGACCGGTTGTTCCATGAGCTCAAGGCCCTGGAGGCCGAGCATCCGGAGCTGATTACGCGGGACTCACCGACGCAGCGGGTCGGCAGTGCGGCGCTGTCGGCGTTCACGCAGGTGAAGCACGAGATTCCGATGCTCAGCCTGGGCAACGCGTTTGATGAAACCACCATGCTGGAGTTCGATCGCCGGGTGACCGAAGGTCTCGACCTGCCTGCAGGCGATCTGTTTGGCGGTGGCGCGGCGGTGGAGTACAGCTGCGAGCCCAAGCTGGACGGCCTGGCGGTCAGCCTGCTGTACCAGGATGGCGAGTTGGTACGGGGCGCTACCCGTGGCGACGGCACCACCGGTGAAGACATCAGCGTCAACGTGCGCACCGTGCGCAATATCCCATTGAAGCTGCACGGCAGCGGCTGGCCGGCCACCCTTGAGGTGCGCGGCGAAGTGTTTATGTCCAAGGCCGGTTTCGAGCGGCTCAACGGCTCGCAACTGGACGTCGGCGGCAAGACCTTCGCCAACCCGCGCAATGCGGCTGCCGGCAGCCTGCGCCAGTTGGACTCAAAGATCACTGCCAGCCGCCCGCTGGAATTTTGCTGTTATGGCGTGACCACCGATATCAGCGACAGCCACATTGGCAACCTGCAGCAACTGAAGCAGTGGGGCATGCCCATCAGTCACGAGCTGAAGCTGGCCAAGGGCATCCAGGATTGCCTGGAGTACTACCGTGATATCGGCGAGCGGCGGAACAGCCTGCCGTATGAGATCGACGGTGTGGTGTTCAAGGTCAACAGCATTGCCTCCCAGCGCGAACTGGGTTTCCGCGCCCGCGAACCGCGCTGGGCCATCGCGCATAAATTCCCGGCCCTGGAAGAGCTGACCGAACTGCTCGACGTCGAATTCCAGGTTGGCCGCACCGGTGCCGTCACGCCGGTGGCGCGCCTGAAGCCGGTC
The DNA here is from genome assembly GCF_014268275.3 of Pseudomonas tritici. NCBI lineage: Bacteria > Pseudomonadati > Pseudomonadota > Gammaproteobacteria > Pseudomonadales > Pseudomonadaceae > Pseudomonas > Pseudomonas tritici. Next base: position 4,773,626 of record NZ_CP077084.1, on the reverse strand, counting down.
AAGGTCGCGGGTGTCACCGTGTCCAACGCGACCTTGCACAACATGGACGAAGTGGCGCGCCTGGGCGTGATGATCGGCGATACCGTGATCATCCGCCGTGCCGGTGACGTAATCCCACAAGTCGTGTCGGTGGTGCTTGAACGACGCCCGGAAACGGCGCGGCCAGTGCCGATCCCCGAGCGCTGCCCGGTGTGCGGTTCCCATGTGGAACGCACGCAACTGGTCAAGCGCAGCAAAGGCAAGGAAACCGTCAGCGAGGGCGCGGTGTACCGTTGCGTCGGCCGCCTGGCCTGTGGCGCGCAGCTCAAGCAGGCGATCATCCATTTTGTTTCGCGTCGTGCCATGGATATCGACGGCCTCGGCGACAAGACCATCGAACAGTTGGTGGATGAAAAACTCATCGGCTCGCCGGCGGATCTCTACAAACTGAAGTACGAGCAGATCATCGACCTGGAAGGCTTCGCCGATATTTCCAGCAAGAAGCTGATTAGCGCCATCGAAAACAGCAAGACCCCGACCCTGGCGCGCTTTATCTATGCCCTGGGCATTCCCGACGTAGGCGAGGAGACCGCCAAGGTGCTGGCGCGCTCCCTGGCCTCGCTGGAACGTGTGCAGAAGGCCTTGCCGGAAGTGCTGACGTACTTGCCGGACGTCGGTCTGGAAGTGGCGCACGAGATCCACAGCTTCTTTGAAGACAGCCATAACCAGGATGTGATCGGTGCGCTGCTGTCGCCGGATGAATGCGGTCTGCAATTGCAGGAGCAGGGCGACCTGAGTGCCGAATTCGCCGCCAGCACCACCTTGGGCGGCTTGCTCGACAAGTTGCACGTGCCGAGCGTCGGCCCGGGCGCTGCGCAGAAACTGGCGGACAAGTTCGGCACCCTCGAAGGCGTGATCAAGGCGGACTGGCTGGATATGCGCCAGGCCCTGCCCGAGAAACAGGCCAAGGCCGTACGCGACTTTTTTGACAACCAAGGCAATGCCAACCGCGCCCTGGCCATCGAGCAGCAGCTCAAGGACTTCGGCATGCACTGGCTGAGCGAGAAGAAAGTCGTCGAAGGTTTGCCCGAAGCCGGGCACACCTGGGTGCTCACCGGCTCCCTGGAGCTGATGAGTCGCGACGTGGCGAAGGAAAAACTCGAAAGCCTCGGCGCCAAGGTGGCGGGTTCCGTCTCGGCGAAAACCCATTGCGTGGTGGCGGGGCCGGGGGCGGGTTCCAAGCTGGCCAAAGCCAGCGAGTTGGGCTTGAAGGTATTGGATGAAGAAGCCTTCGTCGCCTTCCTCGCCAAGCACAACATCACGGTCTGATTCTTACTGAACGATCTCTTACTGGCGATGCTCAGAGTTCCTACGCGCGCCCCGTAGCAGCTGTCGAGCGCCAACGAGGCTGCGTTGGAGGCGATGCGGTGCAGGGCCCGACGCAGGATGGGCAGTGTTGCCGACGCAGTCTCGCTTAAGCTCGACAGCGGCTACGCGGTTATTTTTGGTACTCAAGACAGGAAGAGATCGCCATGTTCCGCTACTTCGAACAACTCAGTTCGCGCATCGCTGCACCGTTCGTAGCCGGCACGTCTCGCGATAGCAAGGTGTGGCAGTGCCGGTGCGGTCAATCGCTGTTTTTTCGCAACAGCCAATGCCTGGCCTGCCAGGCGTTGCTGGGGTATCAAGCGCAACAAAGTCGCCTGTCCTCCCTGCAGCCCGGTCCCGTCGAGGGCACCTGGCTACAGGACGACAACCTCGCCGCCGGCGCCTTCCGCCGCTGCGCCAACCTCGACACGCCGGCCGCCTGCAACTGGCTGATCCCGGCCCACAGCACGGCATCGCTGTGCGTGGCCTGCAGCTTGAACCGCACCATCCCCGACCTGTCGATCGCGGAAAACCACGACCGCTGGCGCAAGGTCGAGACCGCCAAGCGCCGCTTGGTCGCGCAACTGATCAGCTTGGGTTTGCGCGTTGTGCCAAAGAGTGCCGATGAAGATAACGGCCTGGCCTTCGACTTCGTTGGTATCGACCTGGAAGGCAACGCGCCCATGACCGGCCATGCGAACGGTCTGATCACCCTCGACATCAAGGAAGCCGACGACGCCCACCGTGAAAAAGTCCGTGTGCAAATGCGCGAACCCTATCGCACCTTGCTCGGGCACTTTCGCCATGAGGTCGGTCACTATTACTGGGATCGCCTGGTCGCCAATACCCATTGGCTTGAAGCGTTTCGCAACCTGTTCGGCGACGAACGCGCCAGTTATGCCGATGCGCTCGACCAGCACTACCAGAACGGGCCACGCCCCGACTGGCAGCAAACCTGCGTCAGTGCCTACGCCACCATGCACCCCTGGGAAGACTGGGCCGAAACCTGGGCCCACTACCTGCACATGATGGACGCGGTCGACACCGCCCTCGGCTTCGGCATGAGCGCCCGCACGATGGAGCTGGATTACCAGCCATTCCCGCTCAGCACGCTCTACGACCCTGAACACCCTGGCGGTGCAGCGTTCCTGTCGTTCGTCAATGCCTGGATCGAACTGGCCGGCATGCTTAACGAGCTGTCGCGCAGCATGGGCCAGCCGGATTTCTATCCCTTCGTGCTGCCACCGGCAGTAATCGCCAAGCTGCACTTTATTCACCTGGTGATCCAGGAAGAGGGCGGTAGGGCGGATGAGGTGGTACAGGCGCAGTAACTCGCCGTGTGTGGGAGCTGGCTTGCCTGCGATGGCATCACTCGGTAGCCCAGGCAGACCGAGTCGTCAGCATCGCGGGCAAGCCCGGCTACCACAGGGTTCTGTGTGGCTCCCTGGGGCGCAGACAAGTGCTTGAGCTCCTTCATATTTTTAATCCGGCCCCAACGGTTGTAACTTCCGATGAGATCGGTACAATGGCCCCGCTTGCCGAGAGGCAGGCGTCGTTATGGTGACCCCATCGGTCCCCCCGCAACGATTACCCGTGAACCTGGTCAGAGCCGGAAGGCAGCAGCCACAGCGGGAACATTGTGTGCCGGGGTGTGGCTGGTGGGGTTGCCTCCATAACGCTCTTTCTTGCAACACCTCATCACTTTCAATTCAAAAATGCTTTCACGCCATCTGCCATCGGGCAGTCCATGGCGGCATACTCCTATGCCTGGCATCCGGAGACAGCACACGTGGAAAAAGTCGACGACCTCACGCGCGAAAAACTGCGGGAATGGCAGATGCGGCGCCTGGAGATCAAGGACCGTATTCAATCGCATCCTGAACAGACCCTGGAATTGTCGAGGGTATTGGACCTGATGGACGACGAACACGCGCAAATCCTCAGCGAGGCGCAAATGATCCGGGTCGAGGAAGTGACGGATGCCCCCGCGCCGATCGCCCAGCCCGCGCCGCCGCCACTCGCGGGCGCCTGCACGCTGCAATTGAATGTGGCCGCGCAGAGTGCCGAAGACTTGCGCAGGTTGCTCGAGATGGCGGTTTTCGAACTCCAGCAGCAGATCAATGCGATGGCCTCTGGGGCTGACTCGCCGGCCCGCTGCGGCGGGATGTCAGGCTCCCTGGGCGAGTATCGGTTCGAACTGGGTAGCCAGGACCATGCCTGATCCACGCGACGTACGTCGGCCCCTGGCTGCGAGGAACTATGCAACCGGAACACTTTGATTTATCCAGCCCCGTCTTCCTGCCCGTCACGGACGAAACCTGCACCGCCCTGCTCGGCACGAACGGCGCCGAGGCCTTGGTCGGCCTGACGGACCCGGAGCTGGCCGCCGTGCTCGTCATCCAGAACCTGGCCCAGGCCGCGGAAAAAGACCTGACGTGCGCTGGCGCTGAACGCATCCTGGAAAAGTTGCTCGGCTGGGCAGTGGATTCACCGTCTTCGGGCGCTGCGACGTTGCTGTCTGAAGCGCAACGGCTGTTCGACCCGCGCAAGCTGTACTTTGGGTTTAACGCGCTCAAAAGCGTGAACCTGCGCCTGCTTTCAGCTGAAGAAGTGGCGGCGCGGTATTACCTGTTGCCTACGGGTAAATGGGATATCGGCTACAAGGTCCGCCATCTGCGCAGCAATGACCCGTTCAGCCAGCAAATGATTACACCCCGGCACCGCGAACGCTGGCTCAGCCCGGCTCAGGACAAGCTGGTGCGCACCTTTCGGGCCAACTTGAATGAAGACTTGCATGTTCAAGGCTACGCGGGCATCGGCAAGAGCCACCTGCTCGGCGCCTTGATGGAGTGCCTGCGGCCTGAACAGACCCTGATACTGGCGCGCACGCCAGCAAAGCTGGCGACTCTTCGCGAACGTATGGGGTTGGGGCGCGACAGCAAGGCCGGCTCGACGTTTGCTGGTTTCGCCAAGGCCCTGTTGCACGGGCCACGCCCGCCCGCGCAGGCAACGCCGGCCAGGTTGCCCGGCAAACTGGCTGTGGCGCAAACCCTGGATATCCATGGGTGGCGCGGCCACGAGGGTCCAGCGACCGTCGATGTGTGTCTCAAGGTGCTCGAACGCTATTGTCATTCCAGCCATCACAGCCTCTCGGCCAGGCATTTGCCGCATTTCAAACAACCGTTGTCAGGTGTGGATGCCCAGGTGTTACTGGAGTATTCCAGCCGTGTGTGGACTTACCTGGAGGCCAACCCGCAATGGGCCAGCCCACCCGAGTTCGCGGCGTTGTTGCTGATCAAGCGCGCGAGTCTCGACGGTTGTGTGGTGCCGCCTCGGTACACCCATGTATTGATCGATGAAAGCCAGGACATCCCGCCTTCGTTGTTGCAGATTATCGAACGCGGCCGCCAAGTGCTGATCACCCTCGGCGATGAGTACCAATTGGCCAGCGGTGTGATGGTCAGAAGAAAGCGCGAAGTCCGGCACACCGACATCAGCTATTCCGTGCGCTCGGGCCGCAACGTCGAGCGGCTGGTCAACCCGTTGATCAGCGTGCACTCGCAAAAGTGCAAGACCCCCTTCGAAGGCGCGCGGGATGCGGACGTCGGCATCGAACATTACCCCCAGGGCTTCGTGCCGCCGGAAGGCTGCGTGGTGTTGACCGCGTCGCCTTGGGACACGATGAAATGGGCCATTCATTTGCAGCAGGCCAACTGCCCGTTCGGGTTCCCCGACAACGCGGCGCAGCAGGATCTCCAGCGCTTCATGATCAGCGCCATCGCCCTGTTCAAGCCGCAGTTCTACAGCAACGAGCACAACGAGAACGGGCCGCACGTGTATTTCAGCGACATGGCTGACTGGCAACAGGTGCGTGATGCCAGCCAGTTTGATGAGTCGTTCCTGTGGGTCGAGAGTGAGCTGGAAAAAGGCTTCAATGTCGCCGATATCACACGCTTGAACCGCTTGGGCGGGGTCCCCGGCAAGCGTTGCCTGCTGATGCTGGCGGAAGAGGCGGGTGGCATGGAATTCAATCGGGTGCTGCTGACCCCTGAGCTGCTGACCAACGTGAAGTTCAAGGATGCCTACGCGTTCGATCAGCGGATCTGTGCCGTGTACATCGCAATTTCCCGCGCAAAGCAACAGCTTTACGTCCCTTACGATGTGGTCGAATGGCTCAAGTATCACCATTATCAGGGGTTCAGCGGGTCGCACGGTTACTGATATTACGGCCGGTACACCGGGAATGCCTTGATCACCGGGACAATTTCGGGGCCCATCGCCTCTACCGTTTTTGGCGGATCGCTCGGTGTTGGAATGTTCCTGGCAAAGTGAAAGATGATGGTCTGGCCGGTGCCACTGTCCCGGTAATATTTGAAGAAACTGACTTCAGAGAAACGTCCGTCCTTGCGCAGAGACTCGGGGAAATACATCACCAAATACACGATCCCGGTGGCATTGTCCGTCGCGAGGATCGACGGCATATTGGGGTTTTCCTGCTGGTGAAGCCGGACGGTATTCTTGGCGAGGTCGAGGGGTTCGAAACGGTTCATCTCGCGAGGGACCACGGTAAAATCCACCATCTCATTCCAGGCATCGACGCTTTCCTGCGCCGGGAAGTATTCCCATAGGCCGGGTTTCTGAAATTTCAGGACGAATGTCTTGCCGTCGAACACCACCGATTTGGTTTCGGCAATGGATGGGCGCGACAGGTCGGGGGCAACAGTGGCTGGGGGCGAAGTGCAACCGCAGAGCAGGGCCAAGACAGACAAAACAACTAACGTGATTTTCATTTCAATCCTTGAAAATAATGTGAGGCAGAGACAGTAGCCCAACAGGCGGCTGAATACTGCCTATCAGTCGAAAAACTGCGTGTTCCCGATCTGTCCTTGAGGGCTCCCTCACAGCTTTTAAAACACTTTCTGGACAACCCCAAACCGCCTTGCTAGTTTCCGCCAGCCACTTGTTTCAGAGTATGACAAGGGTGTGTAGTTGATATTGAAGTGCTATCACTTCTTTAACTAACAAGGATGTCTGTGATGAAAAGCCTGCAAGGGTTACCCCGTCTTATCAGTGCTTCGGTAGGGACTCCCGGTAAAGCCCGCAACTTGCCCGCCGATGTGCAGTGCATCCAGTATTTATTCAACCTGATCATTCCCAAACTGGGTTTTCCGCTGGCCGAGAACGGCAAGTGCGATGGCCAGTTGGTGCAGTGCATCAGCCAGTACCAGTTCCGTCACCTCAAATACGCCCACCCCGATGGCGTGATCGACCCCACCGGTCGCACCTTCAACAGCTTGATCGAAGAAGCGGTAAAGGTGCCGTTGAAGGCCTTCCCGAGCATGCGCATTCCAAGCTTTCTGAACGCATTCGGTAACAATCAGGGTGATGCAGTGCAGGCGACGGTCAACGTGTACCTGGACCGCATGCGCGCGATGATCGAAGCCGAGCGACGTAACCGCCAGTTAATGCTCCAGGCCACGTGCGACGGCGGCATGACGCTCTCCGATGCGGATTTTCAGAATGCCGCCAAGCAGTTGGGCAACGGCATTTCGGTGAATGTCATCAGGGCCTTCGCCACGGTTGAGTCCGGTGGTCGATCAGGTTTTGGGCCGGCCAAGTTGCCGATCATTGCGTTTGAAGGGCACCAGTTTCGCAAGTACACCAAGCATATCTACGACCAGGCGCACCCGTTGCTTTCGTACGTCTATGTAAGAAAGGCCGGGCCGCAGTGGCAGGTCAATAACAAGGATCAGGTCAAGGCCTGGGAAACCATGGCCACCGCCTTCGCCCTGGATCAGGAAGCGGCGTTGATGTCGGCGTCGTGGGGCATGTTTCAGACCATGGGGTTCAACTACGCCTCATGCGGTTACAAGACGGTGTTTGAGTTTGCCGCGGCATTGAAAGTGAATGTCGGTAACCAACTGAAGGCGTTTCTCGCGTTTTGCGCTAACAGCTCAGCGTTGATGACGGCCATGAAAGCCAAGGATTTCACTTCCATGGCGCGAAACTATAACGGCAAGGACTACGGCAACTATGACGTCCTGATGAAAGAAGCCTACGAGAAACTTGAAGGGAAAAAATAAGATGATCCGTTTTCTAGCAGTGGGTGTGTTGTCGTTGTGCGCCGTAGCGCCTGCCTTGGCCGGTGCACCCGCGTTGCATTCGGGCAAGTACGAGGGGTTGATGCTGGCGGTGACGCCCGAGCATCAGGTCGAAGGCTATTACGCAGAAGCGATGGGTGAGGGTGTCACGCGCAGTTGCACGTTCTACCTGCAAGGCAAGCCTGACGCGCTGACCACCTGGAACGATGAGGCCTACCCTGGCAGCGTGGCGCCTTCTTCGGACGGCGTGACCCTGACCGTAAAAGAGGGCCGCCAGCACCCCGGTTGCTTGAATGTGCTGATGCCGGAGATCGCCACCGGCCTGGACTTGACCCAGACCGCCAACAAGAAATGGATCGGCCTGGTGACGGTGTCCGCCGACAAGGCGTACTTGCTGAAAACCCCAACTGCCAAGCCCGTGAAACGCCCCTACATTGTCAAAAACGACGTGGTCGGCGTGCTGGCCTTTAAGGATGGTTGGGCGCAGGTCGAATTCATCAATGCGCAGAGCCGTTCGTTTACCGGTTGGATCAGCCAGGATCAGTACAGCCGTTTGTCTGCGCCTAAACCCTAGACACGCGCAGCCCAACTCAGAACCTCCGATTACGCCGCAACGTGCCACGCACGTTGCGGCGTTTTCATGTCTGGGTTCAGGCTTTGTTGCGGTTGAACAGCTTACGGATCACGGCGAACAACGCCACCACGCCTATCACCAGGAACTTCTTCGCGGCCAGCAGGAAGATGCCGATCTTGGCGAACAATCCGGCTTTGGCCGCAATCCCGCCGGCGACCAACGCCGCGAGGCCGTAAGTGGCAAGCTTGTCGGTGCTCGGGTTGAAGTCGGTGTACAGGTTGCCGTCGGTGAAGTTGGTGAAGGCCAAGACCTTGGGCAATTCCTGCTTGATGGTGGGCAGGTCGGTCATGGCGGCGACGGCGTTGAGTTCCAGCACGCCTTCACGGCCCAGCACGCGGATGCTGTAGTTGAGGGTGGTCTGCTCGGCGTCGTCGGCCTTCAGTTCGCGGGCCCAATACATCTTGTGGGTGGTGTCGTCGTAGTGCGGCGGCTCGGCCCAGCCCAGCAAGTGCAGGCCGGCGTAGCCTTGTTGCTGGCGTTCTTTGTTTTCGGCCTCGTCTTCTTCCTGCATTTGTTTGAGCAGTTCGGCGTAGTCGATTTTTGCGGCGTCCTCGTCGGAAATGTGCCCGTCGGCCTTGTAGCTGACGATCACGCCCCAGCCACGTTCCGACAGTGGGCTAACGGCTTTCGGCACGATCATGCCCAGGGTCTTGAAGCCCGGCGGGTTGCCCCAGCCGTCCGTCAGCAAGCGCTCGGTGTCGGCGGGGTCGAGGTAATAGAACTCGTCGTTGAGCTTGAGGGTTGCTATGCCACTGGGCAGGGTGACCGTGCCGGTCTTCTGCTTGAGGGACTTGAGGAAGTGCTCGGCCGTTTCGGCGGGCGCACTGGCTTCAACGGGCGCGGGTGTGGAAGCGGCAAAGGCGGGGGCGGCAGGCAGGCTCAAAACGGCCGCCGCCAACAACAGGCGGAAGTAATTCATGGTAGTCCCTTACATTTTGAATTAATTTCGCAAAATAATAACTGAAAGAACCTGTTACGGGTTAGCCAAAAGTCTCCCGCAACAACCCGGCAAACGCATCCCGCGCCAGGTGCCGCTGGGTGTCCTTGTGCCAGAACAGCAAATTGCCCACGGCCTGCAGTTCATCAAACCGGTACGACGCCAGCTGATTGGCCTGCTCATAGCGGGCCAGGATGCCTTCCGGCGCGAGCGCCACGCCAATCCCCGCGCTGACACAACCGATGATCGTGCCCCAGCTGGCATAGCTGGCGATGGCCGGCTTGAAGTCATGGGGCTTGACCCAGTTCTCCAGCGCCGCCCGATACGGGCAGCCAGGCGGCCATACCAGCAGGGTACGGCCGGCCAGGTCCTCGGCGCTGTGGATCGGTGCGCTGGAGGCGCTGGCGATCAATACGAGGCGTTCGCTGTAGACCACGCTGTGCTCGAGCTTCGCGCGTTTGTTGCCGGCAGCCACCAGCGCCACATCCAGGCGGTGGTGTTGCAGGTCATCGAGCAGTTCGCCCCAGGCGCCGGTGACCAGCTCCAGGCTCACATCCGGGTAGCGCCGGTGATATTCCGCCAGCAGCGGCGGCAGACGGCCGCTGGCGCTGGACTCCACCGCACCGATGCGCAGGGTGCCACGGGGAATGGCGTTGGCATCCACGGCGCGTTTGGATTCGTCGACCAAGGCCAGGATGCGTTCGCAATACTCGAGGAAAATCTCACCGGCAGCACTGATCGCCAGCCCGCGCCCGGCGCGGATAAACAGCGGCGTGCCCAACTCGCCTTCCAACTGCTTGATACGCGTGGTGATGTTGGACGGCACACAGTGCAATTGCAGGGCGGCCTGGGCCACGCTGCCGGTCTGCGCCACGGCTCGCACCATTTTCAGTTGGGCCAGTTCCATTACTCAGTTCCAGTGATTTCAGAAGTCAGAAACGCTTAATTGTCCTACGCCTTGCCCGGGCCAAGACTGACGGCATTCCTTCTCAGTTTTCGGATGCCGTCGATGAACACCCCGTCACCCCTGAAGCTTACGCTAGTCATCGCCAGCGTCATCCTCTGTTGGGCCTATTCGCCGATTGGCGTGCACATCGGGCTGCACAGCTACAGCCCTGGGCAGCTCGCGCTGCTGCGGTTTCTGATCGCTTCGGTGTTCATGGCTGGTGTGGCGCTGGTGATGGGCATCGGCCGGCCGCGCCTGAGGGATGTGCCGTGGCTGCTGGTGTTGAGCTTTTTCGGGGTGTTCCTGCATCACACCAGCCTCAATTATGGACAGCAATTCGTGAGTGCCGCGGCGTCCAGCGTACTGGCGCAATCGGCACCCCTGTTCAGTGTTTTGATCGCGTTTTTCTGCTTGAAGGAGCGAGTCAGCCTCTGGCGCTGGAGCTGCGTGTTGCTTGGCTTGCTCGGCGTGCTGGTGGTGATCTGGGGCGATCACGTCGTGGGCGATATCGACCCGCGCGGTTCGCTGATCCTGCTGGCGGCGGTGTCGTGGAGCCTGTACTTCGTCATCCAGAAACACTATGCCCATCGCTATAGCCCGCTGACGATGGCGTGCTACATGGTGTGGGTGGGCACGTTGATGCTCTGCGTGAACCTGCCAGGCCTGCCCGCTGCCGTGATGCAGGCGCCGCTGTCGGAGAACCTTGCAGTGCTGGTGCTCGGGATTTTCCCCAGCGCTTTGGCGTACCTGGCGTGGGGCTACGTGTTGAAGCATGTCGAGGTCAGCCGCGCCTCGGTGGCGATGTACCTGATCCCGCCGGTCGCCATGGTGATGGCGGCGACGTTGCTGGGTGAGCACATCGCCCTGCAAGTGGTGCTGGGCGGCGTGATTGTATTGGCCAGCGTGGCAGCAATCAGTCTGGAGGGGCGTTTACGCTGGCCTCTCCGGTATACAGCTTGATGATTTCGTCGATCTCGCCCGATATCTTCATCCGCAATAAGGTGCGCAGGATTTTTTGCACGGGCACATTCGGATCATTGCGCACGGTGCAGCCCAGGTTCTGTTGATCGATCACCGCGACCTTGTGCAGGCGTTTGCCGACCGGCATCCGCTGGTTGAACCGGTCGAGTGTCCATTCATTGGTCACGGCGAACTTGAAGCGCCCGGCCACCAGTTTTTGCAGCACCTGCTCTTCGCTGCGGGCATCGTCACGGCTGAGCTGGCCGCTGGCAAACAAAGGCTCAAGGGTGGCGTAGCGATAATTGAGCACCGTGCCGATGGCTTGTGGCGCAAGTTTGACAACCTGAACCGGCTGCGCAGGGATATGGGTGCTGATCAACAGGTTGCGCTGCACCATCAACGGGATACTCCACGTGTAGTCACCGGACAAGTTGTCGACCCAGGCCTGGGTGACATAACAGCGCACATCAATCTCGCCATGCTCCATAGCGCTGGCAATTCGCGCGCGAGCCAGTACGTGGAATTCGGCCGGGTGGCCGACCTGGGTGGCCAGGCTCAACATCAGGTCATACAAAATGCCTTGGGTGGGCTGTCCGCCCTCCAATTGCACCATGGGCATCGCCCAGCTGTCGGAAACCGAGAAACGCAACGGTGCGGGCGCTGCCAGGCTTGCCGTGGTAATCATCCATAAGGCGCCCAGGACTACGCGCATATGCTCTCCGGGTTCAGGCCTTTTTGGGGCCAATCAGGCAAGCTTAGTCAGATTAGGCGAGCGTGCCGGATGCAATTTCCCCCTTGCTCCGCTAGCATTACCGGCTTCCGCTTCCCAGTTGCGACGGTTTTCGATGAGTTATCAGGTTCTTGCACGTAAATGGCGTCCGCGCTCGTTCCGCGAAATGGTCGGCCAGACCCATGTGCTCAAGGCTCTGATCAATGCCTTGGACAGCCAACGGCTGCACCATGCCTACCTGTTCACCGGTACCCGGGGAGTGGGCAAGACCACCATTGCGCGCATCATCGCCAAATGCCTGAACTGTGAAACCGGTATCACTTCGACGCCCTGCGGCACCTGCTCGGTGTGCAAGGAAATCGACGAAGGGCGTTTTGTCGACCTGATCGAGATCGACGCCGCGAGCCGTACCAAGGTCGAAGACACCCGCGAGCTGCTGGATAACGTGCAGTACGCGCCGAGCCGTGGCCGCTTCAAGGTCTACCTGATCGACGAAGTGCACATGCTGTCCAGCCATTCCTTCAACGCCTTGTTGAAAACCTTGGAAGAGCCGCCGCCCTACGTCAAATTCATCCTGGCCACCACCGACCCGCAGAAACTACCTGCAACTATTCTGTCGCGGTGCCTGCAGTTCTCCCTGAAAAACATGACCCCCGAGCGAGTGGTCGAGCATTTGACCCACGTGCTGGGCGTCGAGAACGTACCGTTTGAAGACGACGCCTTGTGGCTGCTCGGCCGCGCCGCCGATGGTTCGATGCGGGACGCCATGAGCCTCACCGATCAGGCCATCGCCTTTGGTGAAGGCAAGGTCATGGCCGCCGACGTGCGCGCCATGCTCGGCACCCTCGACCACGGTCAGGTATTCGACGTGCTGCACGCGCTGATCGAAGGCGACGCCAAGGCGTTGCTCGAAGCCGTGCGTCACCTGTCGGAGCAAGGCCCGGACTGGAACGGCGTGCTGTCGGAAATCCTCAATGTGCTGCACCGCGTTGCCATCGCCCAGGCTCTGCCGGAAGGTGTCGACAATGGCCATGGCGACCGCGACCGCGTGCTGGCCCTGGCCCAGGCATTGCCGGCCGAAGATGTGCAGTTCTACTACCAGATGGGCCTGATCGGTCGCCGGGATCTGCCTTTGGCGCCGGACCCGCGCGGTGGCTTTGAAATGGTGCTGCTGCGCATGCTGGCCTTCCGGCCCGCCGACTCGGCCGATGCGCCGAGACAGCCGCTAAAGCCAGTGGGGATCAGCCAGGCCACAGTTGATTCCGCCAAACCAGTGGCTGGCGCGGCAGCGGTTGCGCCAGTGGTGGCTGCACCCGCGCCGGTCGCGCCGGCACCTGAGCCTGAGCCTGTGGCGCCAGTGGTCGAGCCGGAACCGATTGTCGAGCCTGAGCCGGTCGTCGATTTGCCTTGGAATGATCCGGTAGACGCCGACGCTGAAGTCGAGCAGGTGCCTGCCGTGGAGCCCGTGCTGGAAACCAGCAGCGAGCAGCCCGAGCTGACGCCGATGCCCACGCCGACCCCGGACAGCGTGGTGCCGGATGCCCCTGAGTGGGCCTCTGCGCCTGTCCCCGAGCCAACCGTGGCCCAAGTGGAAGCTGCCACCCCAGGCATCGACCTCGACGACGAACCGCCGCTGGACGAAGACTATATCGAGCCGGACATGGATTCGGCCTACAGCTACCTGGACGACCTGGCCAGCGAACACACCGCCGAGCCGGCCCCTGAGCCCGAGGCGGAACCCGCTGCAGCCCCGGCCACCGGCCTGGCCCTGCAATGGCTGGAGCTGTTCCCGAAACTGCCGATCTCCGGCATGACCGGCAGCATCGCCGCCAACTGCACACTGATTTCCATTGAGGGCGACCACTGGCTGTTGCACCTGGACCCGGCCCACAGCGCCCTGTTCAACGCGACCCAGCAGCGCCGCCTGAACGATGCGCTGAACCAGTACCATGAGCGCACGCTGACCATCGCCATCGAGCTGATCAAGCCTGAGCAGGAAACCCCGGCCCAGGCCGCGAGCCGCCGGCGTATCAACCGCCAGCGTGAAGCAGAGGACTCGATCCACGCTGATCCGCTCATCCAGCAAATGATGCAACAGTTCGGTGCGGTCGTCCGTCACGATACTATTGAACCCGTCGAAGCCCCGGTGCCCCAAGCGTCATAACACCGGGCTACTCATTGATCCACGTACTTTTGAGGTGATTCCCATGATGAAAGGTGGCATGGCCGGCCTGATGAAGCAGGCGCAGCAGATGCAGGAAAAGATGGCCAAGATGCAGGAAGAACTGGCCAACGCCGAAGTCACCGGTAAGGCCGGTGGCGATATGGTCAGTGTGGTAATGACCGGTCGTCACGACATCAAGCGCGTGAGCATCGACCCAAGCGTATTGCCAGGCACCAGCGAAGATGACCTGGAAATGCTCGAGGCGCTGTTCGCCGCGGCCGTCAACGACGCCGTGCGCAAGATCGAAGCCAACAGCCAGGAAAAAATGGGCGGCGTGACCGCTGGCATGCAATTGCCACCGGGCATGAAGCTGCCGTTCTGACCGGCAAGCTTTAGCTAGACTCCAATGCCAGGCCTCGTGCCTGGCATTTTTTTTACTCGCCCGTAGCAGCTGTCGAGCGCCAGCGAGGCTGCGTGGGGGCGCCTCGGATATTCGCCTGGCGCAAGACATTGGTGTGGCCGACGCAGCCTCGCTGGCGCTCGACAGCTGCTACGAGTCGGTGACTCTATAGAACCTCGAGGTATCAGCCGGTGTCTGCACCCTATACCGATGAATTCGATAAAGGAGCCCCCTCATGTCTCAAGAACCGATCCTGAACCAGCGCATTGTCCTGGTCTCACGCCCGCAGGGCGCCCCCACCCCGGAAAACTTCCGCCTGGAGCGGGTGAATCTGCCGGACCTGGCAGACGGCCAGGTCCTGCTTAAGACGCTGTACCTGTCACTTGACCCGTATATGCGCGGACGCATGAGCGACGCACCGTCCTACGCAGCGCCGGTGGAAATCGACGAAGTGATGACCGGTGGCGCTGTCAGCCGTATCGAGCAGTCGCGTAATCCGAAATTCGAAGTAGGCGACCTGGTAGTCGGTGCTACCGGCTGGCAGAGCCACAGCATTTCCGATGGTCGCAACCTGATGCCGGTGCCAAAAGGGCTCGCCAGCCCGTCGATGGCCCTGGGTGTGCTGGGCATGCCGGGCATGACCGCCTACATGGGGCTGATGGACATCGGCCAGCCCAAGGAGGGGGAAACCCTGGTAGTGGCAGCGGCATCCGGCGCGGTCGGTTCGGTGGTGGGGCAGGTGGCCAAGCTCAAGGGCTTGCGCGTCATCGGGATCGCCGGGGGGGCGGACAAGTGCCGCTACGTGGTGGACGAATTGGGCTTTGATGCCTGCATCGACCATAAGAGCGAGGACTTTGCCAACGAATTGGCGCAGGCGTGCGACAAGGGCGTGGACATCTATTTCGAGAACGTCGGCGACAAAGTCTTCGACGCCGTGGTGCCCTTGCTCAACCCCAAGGCGCGCATTCCGCTGTGCGGGTTGATCGCCGGCTACAATGCCCATGAAGCCCCCAGCGGGCCGGACCGGTTGCCGGCCTTGCAGCGTACGTTGCTGACCAAGCGTGTGCGCATCCAGGGTTTTATCGTGTTCGACGACTACGGTGATCGCCAGCCCGAGTTCCTCAGCGCCATGGCGCCGTGGGTGCGCGATGGCAAGATCAAGTTCCGCGAAGATGTGGTCGACGGCCTGGAGCAGGCGCCCGAAGCCTTCATCGGTTTGCTGGAGGGACGCAACTTCGGCAAGTTGGTGGTGCGCGTCGCACAGGATTGAGCATTTGACGCTAATCCGAGGCGCGGGTATAAACCGCGTCTCGTTGTTTTGTCGGACCTTTCGCCCATGAGCTTCAGCCCCCTGATTCGCCAACTGATCGACGCCCTGCGCACTTTGCCGGGCGTGGGCCAGAAAACCGCCCAGCGCATGGCGCTGCAACTGCTGGAGCGTGATCGCAGCGGCGGCACCCGGTTGGCCCAGGCCCTGAGCCAGGCCATGACCGGAGTGGGCCACTGCCGCCAGTGCCGCACCCTCACCGAAGAGGAACTCTGCCCGCAATGTGCCGACCCGCGCCGCGACGACACGCTGCTGTGCGTGGTGGAAGGGCCGATGGATGTGTACGCGGTGGAACAGACGGGCTATCGCGGGCGCTACTTCGTGCTCAAGGGCCACCTGTCGCCGCTGGACGGCTTGGGCCCGGAAGCCATCGGCATTCCGCAACTGGTGGCGCGAATTGAAGAGCAGGGCACCTTTACCGAAGTGATCCTGGCCACCAATCCGACGGTGGAAGGTGAGGCGACCGCGCATTACATCGCCCAACTCCTGAGTAACAAAGGCCTGATCACCTCGCGCATCGCCCATGGCGTGCCGCTGGGTGGCGAGTTGGAATTGGTGGACGGTGGGACGCTGGCGCATTCCTTCGCCGGTCGCAAACCCATCGCCCTCTAAAGGCACACCGCACTACAACGGTGGGAGCTGGCTTGCCTGCGATAGCATCACCACGGTGTAACTGACACACCCCGGTGCCTGCATCGCAGGCAAGCCAGCTCCCACACTGGTTTTGTGTTGTTGGTGAAATCTGCATCCGGCTTGATAACCAAGCAAGCGCTTGGTAATTTTGCTCCACCTCTCCGTGGAGCTTGCCGATGTCTGCCTATCAGGACTACTTCGACCCCAGCCACCAATTGGTCCGCGACAGCGTGCGCCGTTTTGTCGAACGCGAAATGTTGCCCGGCGTCGAGCAGTGGGAAGAGGCCGAGAGTTTTCCCCGAGCGCTGTACCTCAAGGCCGGCGCGGCGGGGATACTGGGCATCGGTTACCCCGAAGCCCTGGGGGGCAGCCATGAAGGTGATCTGTTCGCCAAAGTGGCCGCCAGCGAGGAGTTGATGCGCTGCGGCTCCGGCGGCGTGGTGGCGGGGCTGGGTTCGCTGGATATCGGCCTGCCGCCTGTCGTCAAGTGGGCGCGACCCGACGTCCGTCAGCGCGTAGCGCCGCTGGTGTTGTCGGGTGAGAAGATCATCGCCCTGGCTGTCACAGAGCCGGGCGGCGGTTCCGACGTGGCCAGCCTGCAAACCCGCGCCATTCGCGACGGCGACCACTACCGCGTCAGCGGCAGCAAGACCTTTATCACCAGCGGCATCCGCGCCGATTTCTACACCGTGGCCGTGCGCACCGGCGGGCCGGGCTTTGCCGGTATCAGCCTGCTGCTGATCGAAAAAGACACCCCCGGTTTTACCGTCGGCCAGCCTCTGAAGAAAATGGGCTGGTGGGCGTCGGACACGGCTGAATTGTTCTTCGACGATTGCCGGGTGCCGGTGGGCAACCTGATCGGCGCCGAGAACATGGGGTTCGCCTGCATCATGGGCAACTTCCAGAGCGAACGCCTGGCCTTGGCCCTTATGGCCAACATGACCGCACAGTTGGCACTTGAGGAAAGCCTCAAATGGGCCGCGCAACGCGAAGCCTTCGGCAAGCCTATCGGCAAATTCCAAGTGATCAAGCATCGCCTGGCGGAAATGGCCACCGCCGTTGAAGTCTCCCGCGAATTCACCTATCGCCAGGCGGCAAAGATGGCCGCCGGAAAAAGTGTGATCAAGGAAATTTCCATGGCCAAGAATCTCGCCACCGACACCGCCGACCGCGTGACGTTTGACGCCGTGCAGATACTCGGGGGCCAGGGGTATATGCGTGGGAGCCTGGTGGAGCGGCTGTATCGGGACAACCGCATCCTGTCCATCGGGGGAGGGACCCGGGAAGTGATGAATGAAATCATCAGCAAGCAGATGGGGTTGTGAGCTGCAGTGTTCTTTCGGGCCTCATCGCAGGCAAGCCAGCTCCCACAGATATGAATGTGTGGACCCAATCAAATGTGGGAGCGGCGGTGCGACGATTCGACTTGCCCGCGAAAAGGCCAGTCCAGGCAACCGTTACCTTTCAGTCAACGCGAACTGCGTCAGACAAAACGTCGGAATCCCCATGTCTTCCAACCGCTGCGACCCACCCAACTCCGGCAAATCAATGATCGCCGCCGCTTCAAAAATCTGCGCACCCATGCGCCGCACCAGGTTCGCCGCCGCGATCAGGGTGCCGCCGGTGGCAATCAAATCATCAAAGATCAATACCGAGTCACCCTCACACAGGCTGTCAGCGTGCACTTCCAGGAAGGCCTCGCCGTACTCGGTCTGGTAACCCTCGGCCAGCACGTCGGCTGGCAGCTTGCCCTGCTTGCGAAACAGGATCAGCGGCTTGTTCAGTTGATAGGCGATGATCGAACCGATCAGGAACCCCCGCGCATCCATCGCGCCGATGTGCGTGAAGTCAGCCTCGACATAACGCTGGGCAAAACTGTCGGCCACCAGGCGCAGGGCGCGAGGCGATTGGAACAGCGGGGTGATGTCACGAAAGATCACCCCAGGCTTGGGGAAGTCGATGACAGGGCGGATCAGGGATTTGATGTCGAACGAATCAAAGGTCATCGTCGAAGAGTCCTGGGCTGGAAACGGACTCGAAGTATACCTGCGGCCTCGCCAGTTGGCGCGGCCGCAGCGTCTGGATCAGGCGTCGACCGTGCCGCCGGCCAACGCACACAGTTGGATCGGGTCGAGGATATGCACTTCCTTGCCTTCGGCAGCGATCAACTCGTTCTGCTGGAAACGGGTAAACACGCGGGACACGGTTTCCACCGCCAGGCCCAGGTAGTTGCCGATTTCATTGCGCGACATGCTCAGGCGGAACTGGTTGGCCGAGAAACCACGGGCACGGAACCGCGCGGACAAGTTGACCAGGAAGGTGGCGATGCGCTCGTCGGCGGTTTTCTTCGACAACAGCAGCATCATTTGCTGGTCGTCGCGAATCTCGCGGCTCATCACGCGCATCAGCTGACGGCGCAGTTGCGGCAATTGCAGGGCCAGTTCGTCCAGGCGCTCGAAGGGGATTTCGCACACTGACGTAGTCTCCAGAGCCTGGGCCGACACCGGGTGAATCTCGGTGTCCATGCCTGACAGCCCCACCAGTTCGCTGGGCAAGTGGAACCCCGTGATCTGTTCTTCGCCGCCATCGCTCAGGCTGAACGTCTTCAACGCGCCCGAACGCACTGCATAAACGGAATCGAACTTGTCGCCCTGGCGAAACAGAAACTCGCCTTTTTTCAGCGGGCGACCGCGTTTAACGATCTCGTCCAGCGCTTCCATGTCTTCCAAATTCAACGAAAGTGGCAGGCACAGGGGGGCCAGGCTGCAATCCTTGCAATGGGCCTGGCTGTGAGCGCGCAGTTTAACTGGCTCGGACATTTCTTAAATCCTTGTGGGAAAACACACATAAGACGTAAGGGTAACGCACTGGAGGTCGCTGAAGCCAGCGTGTACAAAAAACCGGCAACCATATAAAGGTTTTTGTACCGAGGTCGATACAGCAGGCATACCTATTTAGTCGGAGCCTGGATCATGTCTGTTATCGCCGCCTACAACCCTGCCATCCGCATTCCGACTGTGCCGGATGCAAAACCACTGGCTGAGGCCAAGGAAGAAGCACCAGGCGCTGAAACGGCTACTGCACCCAAAGTGGTTGAAGGTGTGACCGTGACTATTTCCGCCGATGCCTTCAAAGCCGCTGGTGCGGCCAAAAGCTCCAATGCGGATATCGATGACAGTGGCCTGGACGACAACGTCAAACAGGTGCTGAAAATGATCCGCCAACTGAAACAGCAGATCGCCGAAAAACAGGCCGAACTGGCGGCAGTCGCGGCGGCCAATAACCTCTCGCCCGAAGAGGCTCGAGCCAAGACCAGTGCTCTGCAAAGCGAAATCAGTGCTTTGCAGGCGGGCCTGATGTCGGCTCAGACCTCCCTGGCCAAGTCGATGAAAGGTATGAGCGCCAACGACTCGATGAAGGCCGCCTCGTTGTCGATGTAATCAGATTACCCGTGAAAATCGTTGCCGATTCTGGTGCTCCAGGTAGGCATCGAACACCATGCACACCGAACGCACCAGCAGTCGCCCGGCGGGCAATACACGAATGCCCTGGGCGCCGAGTTCGATCAGGCCATCTTCGGCCATGGTCTCCAGTTGCGGCCAGATGTCGTCAAAATACCCGCGAAAATCAATGTTGAAGGCCGGCTCGATCTTCTCGAACGCCAGGCTGAAATTGCAGATCAACTGTTGGATAACCTCCCGCCGCAACCGATCGTCCGTGGTGCAGACCAAGCCGCGGCTGGTGGCCAGTTGCGCGCCGGCCAAGCTGTTCTGGTAGGCGTTGAGGTCGCTGCTGTTCTGGCAGTACAGGTCGCCGATCTGGCTGATCGCCGACACCCCGAGCCCGATCAGGTCGCAATGACCGTGGGTGGTGTAGCCCTGGAAGTTGCGTTGCAGGGTGCCTTCTTCCTGGGCGATGGCCAGCTCGTCGTCCGGTAGAGCGAAGTGATCCATGCCGATGTAGCGATAGCCGGCCTGGGTCAATTGCTCGATGGTGGTTTGCAGCATCAGCAGCTTTTCTGCCGGTGAAGGCAAGTCGTCGGTGTTGATGCGCCGCTGCGGCATGAAGCGTTCCGGTAGATGCGCATAGTTAAATACCGACAGGCGGTCCGGTTGCAAGTTGATCACTTCCTCGATGGTGCGCGCGAAGTTCAGCGGGGTCTGCTTGGGCAGGCCGTAGATCAGGTCGATATTGATCGAGCGAAATTGCAGGGTGCGCGCCGCGTCGATGACCGCACGGGTTTCTTCCAGGCTTTGCAGGCGGTTGACCGCGCGTTGCACCTCGGGGTCGAGGTCTTGCAGGCCGATGCTGACGCGGTTGAAGCCCAGCTCACGCAGCAGGCCCATCGTGGCCCAATCCGCCTCGCGGGGGTCGATCTCGATGCCGTAGTCGCCGGAATCATCATCCAGCAAATTGAAGTGCTGACGCAGGCATGCCATGACCTGGCGCAGTTCGTCGTGGCTGAGAAACGTCGGCGTGCCGCCGCCGAAGTGCAGTTGTTCCACCGGTTGTTTCGGGTCGAGGTGGCAGGCCACCAGTTGGATTTCCTGCACCAGGCGTTGCAGGTAAGCCTGGGCGCGGCCACGATCCTTGGTGATGACTTTGTTGCAGGCGCAGTAGTAGCAAATGTTCGCGCAAAACGGCACATGCACATACAGTGACAATGGCCGCACAGCCTTGCGACTGTCGCGCAGGGCGTGGAGCAAGTCGAACGTGCCGACCTGGCTGTCGAATTGTACGGCGGTGGGGTAGGACGTGTAGCGCGGTCCCGCCAAGTCGTAGCGGTGAATCAGATTGGTGTCCCAACGAATGGCGTCGAGCATGCGGGCGCTCCCCCGGATTGGCTAGTGGGGTGAGTCTAGGGGCGCGTCGAAGGTGGCATCTTGATTTGCATCAACGGGGAGCGGCGCTATGCATTTAGTGGCCCATTAGCCAGTGCTGGTGCGGCCCCGGCAACGTCCAGATACCAAACAGGATCACCAACAAGCCACCGGCCATCCGCACGCTGCGTTTGCGCAGTAGCGCCGTGACCCGCTCAGCCGCCAGGCCGGTGGCCAACAGTACCGGCCAAGTGCCCAGTCCAAACGCCAGCATCAGCAACCCGCTGTCCAGCGCATTCCCCTGGCTCGCCGCCCACAGCAACGTGCTGTAGACCAATCCGCACGGCAACCAGCCCCAGAGTGCGCCCAGCAGCAACGCGCGCGGCAGGCTGGACACCGGCAGCAAACGGTTGGCAACCGGCTGGATATGCCGCCACAGGCCGCGCCCGAGGCTTTCGACGCGGGTGAGGCCGCTCCACCAGCCCGCCAGGTACAGGCCCATGCTGATCAGTAATAGCCCGGCAAGTACGCGCATGAACATCGCGGCCGGGCTGTTCGCCACCGCCCAGCCGGCCAGGCCAATCAACACGCCGGCAGCGGCATAGCTGAGGATGCGCCCCAGGTTGTACGCCAGCAGCAGGCGAAACCTGCGGCTGCGCTGCTCCTTGGGGATCGCCAGGGTCAACGCGCCCATTAGCCCGCCGCACATGCCCAGGCAATGGCCGCCCCCCAGCAGGCCGAGGATCAGTGCGGAGACCAGCAGCGGCGCCAGTTCAAGCATGGGGTGGGTCTTTAGGCGGTTGTTCGGGGTGGTTGGCTTCTTCGACGCCGGCCAGGTGATTCGGGTCCTGGTCGTCGAACAGCACGCTATGGGCCGGCCCATCGAGGTCGTCGTATTGGCCGCTGTCCACGGCCCAGAAGAAGATGTAGATGGCCACGCCCACTAACAGCAGCGCCGCCGGAATCATCACGTATAAAGCTGGCATCTGCACTCCATGCCCGCGCGGCTCACACCGGCAGCGGGCGGGTTACTGAGGGGGCTCGGGCAACTGGCGCGCTCGGCAGGCGAGTCAGGCGCAGGGCATTGAGCACCACGGTCAACGAACTGAGGGACATACCGATAGCCGCCCAGATGGGCGTGATCCAACCCAGGGCGGCAAACGGCAGCATTAGGCCATTGTACAGCCCGGCCCACAGCAGGTTTTCAATGATCACGCGACGGGTGCGCCGCGCCAGGGAAAAGGCTTGCACCAGCGCGTCCAGGCGGTTGGACAGCAACACCGCATCGGCGCTGGTCTTGGCTAGGTCGGTGGCGGTGCCCATGGCCACGCTGATATCCGCGGCGGCGAGCACGGGCACATCGTTGACCCCATCGCCGAGCATCAGCACCTTGCGGCCTTCCTTGTGCAGTTGTTGCAGCACCTGCAACTTGTCATCAGGGCGCAGGCCGCCGTGGGCTTCGTCGATGCCCAATTCGGCGGCGACACTGGCGACCATCGGCGAACTGTCCCCGGACAGCAACAGCGTGCGCCAGCCGCGTGCCTTGCAGGCGGCCAGCAGGGCCGGCGCGTCGCTGCGCAGGCGGTCATCGAGCACAAACCAGGCGAGGGCGCCTTCGCGGTCGCCGAGCAGCAGCCATTGACCCGAATCTGTCGGTGAGGCGGGGATCGCGCAACCACTGAGTTCGCAGACATAACCGGGTTGACCAATGCGCAATTGGCGCTCGCCAACGCGACCTTCAAGACCAAGCCCAGGCGAACTGAGCACCTCATCGGCGGCCAGCGGCGCGCGACCAAAGGCGCGGGCAATCGGGTGTTCGGAACGGTTTTCCAGGGCGGCGGCAAGGCTCAGGCACAGGTCCGTGCTTAATGTGCCCAGGGGGCGGATGGCTCTCAAGGCCAAGCGGCCTTCGGTGAGGGTGCCGGTCTTGTCGAAAATCACCGTGTCGATCTGGTTCAGCCCTTCCAGCACGTGTCCGCGGGTCAGCAATAACCCGAGTTTGTGCAAGGTGCCAGTGGCGGCAGTGAGCGCGGTGGGGGTGGCCAGGGACAATGCACAGGGGCAGGTCGCGACCAACATCGCCAGTACAATCCAGAACGCCCGCGAAGAATCCAATTCCCACCACAGCAAGCCGATCAGGGCGGCGGCGATCAGCGAGCACAGCAGGAACCACTGCGCAGCGCGGTCAGCGATCTGCGCCAGGCGCGGTTTCTCGGCCTGGGCGCGCTCCAGCAGGCGCACGATGGCGGACAGGCGCGTGTCATGGCCCAAGGCGCGCACTTCGACTGTCAAGGCGCCTTCCACATTGAGCGTGCCCGCCGTGACCGCATCCCCGGTTTGGCGCGGTTGCGGCAGGTATTCACCGGTGAGCAGGGATTCATCGATGCTGGATTGGCCGTCGAGAATCACGCCATCCGCCGGCAGTACGGCACCTGGGTGCACCAGTACACGGTCACCCAACGCCAGCTCGGGAAGCAGGATGCGCTCGCTTTGACCATCCGCCTTCAGCCGCAGGCACGAGGCGGGCAGCAAGTTGACCAACTGCGCCGTCGCGGCGGCTGTACGCTCGCGGGCACGCCGCTCGAGGTAGCGACCGGCCAGCAAGAACAGCGCAAACATGCCCACCGCATCGAAGTACAACTCACCTAGGCCGGTGATCGTGGTCCAGATGCCCGCCAGATATGCACCGCCGATGGCCAATGAAACCGACACATCCATGGTCAGGTGACGCGTACGCAAGTCGCGCAGGGCACCCTTGAAAAACGGTGCACAGCTGTAGAACACGATGGGTGTTGTAAGAAACATCGCCACCCAGCGCAGGATCACATGAAGCTCCGGGCTCAGGTCGATGTTGAATTCCGGCCAGGTAGCCATGGTTGCCATCATCGCCTGGAACCACAGCAGCCCAGCAACACCCAATTGGCGCAGGGCCAGGCGGTTTTCGCTGGCCAATTGCTCGGCCGCGCGGTCCGCTTGATACGGGTGGGCGGCGTAACCGATATGGCGCAGCTCGCTGAGTAACTGGCTCAACGGCAACTGCCCGTCAGCCCAACGCACCAGCAAGCGGTGGTTGGACAAGTTCAGCCGCGCCTCGGCCACAGCGGGCAGGCTGCGCAGGTGTTTCTCGATCAGCCAGCCACAGGCGGCGCAGCTGATGCCTTCCATCAGCAGGGTGGCCTCGGCGAGTTCGCCGTCGTGGCGTACAAAGGGTTTTTGCACGTCGGCGCGGTCGAACAGCGCCAGCTCGTCCACCAACTGCACGGGTAACGCCTCGGGGTTGGCCGAGGCTTCGCTACGGTGCTGGTAGTAGCTTTCCAGGCCACCGGCGACAATCGCTTCGGCCACTGCCTGGCAGCCGGGGCAGCAGAGTTCGCGGCGTTCGCCGAGGATCACGGCGGTAAACCGGCTGCCGGAGGGGACGGGGAGGGCGCAGTGGTAGCACGGGATGGTCATGATCTGGAATCTAAGGTGGCAGGGAGGACCTCTTTGCGCAGGTTTTTACTTTTTCAGGTCTTCGGCACCCTGCAGCGGTTCATCACCCAGCAGCAAGTCCTTGTCGTGGCTGACCTGTTCTTCCTCGAACATGCGCCAGGTGCGGTCGCCTTCCACGCCGAGCAATTCGACGAAGCGACGGCCTTCGACCTTGTCGGTGACCTGCCCTATGTAGCGGCCGGGTTCACTGTCACTGCGGGCCAGGTTGATCTTGCGATCCTTCTCGGGCTGGGTCGGGGAAATCAGGTTCAATTCCAGGGTGGTCGGGTTGCTGTTGCCGGTGAGGTTCACCTCGACTTCACCGGTCAACTCATCCAGGTGCACCTTGGCGCGCAGTTGCAGGGTCTGGGCCAGCAGCTCACGGTCGAGAGAACGGTTGATGCCTTTGCCGGCCTCGTAGTAGTTGTCGTTGACCAGGTTGTCCGGGTTGTTCACCGCGATGGTCACCATGGACAGGGTCAAGGTCACCGAGCAGGCCAGGATCCCGATGATGATCCAGGGCCACAGATGCTTGTACCAAGGGCTTGCAGCAGTTGCTACGGACATTGTTCGGTTCTCTTGATTAACGAACTTGCGGGCCGATGAATCGGCTCTTGGCTTCAATCTGGACGCTGGTGTCATCGGCATCCTTGAGCATGAAGGTCACCTCGTTGGTGCTCGACGGCAATTGCTCCGGCGCACTCGACAGCTCCACCGGCAT
The DNA here is from genome assembly GCF_014268275.3 of Pseudomonas tritici. Lineage (NCBI taxonomy): Bacteria > Pseudomonadati > Pseudomonadota > Gammaproteobacteria > Pseudomonadales > Pseudomonadaceae > Pseudomonas > Pseudomonas tritici. The sequence continues at coordinate 4,748,435 of NZ_CP077084.1, read as the reverse complement.
GCTGACGATATCGCCGGCGGCCACCTTGATCTCGCGGCGGCCCTGCAGCTTGAGGTCCGGCAGGCCCGAAGCATCGAGCACGTAGGTGTGGTCGCGCTGGTCCTTGTTCATGATCTTCAGGCTGTAGACGTTTTCGATACGCCCTTCGGCGTTTTCGCGAAACAGCACGCGGTCTTTGCTCACGTCGAAACCCACCAGCGAGCGCATGAAGAACGCCGCCACCAGCAGGCTGATCATCGCCAGCAACACCAGCGCGTAGCCGATCAATCGCGGGCGCAGCTTGTGGGTTTTCTGCCCCGACAGGTTGTGCTCGGTGGTGTAGCTGATCAGGCCGCGCGGATAGTCCATCTTGTCCATGATGTTGTCGCAGGCGTCGATACAGGCGGCGCAGCCGATGCACTCGATCTGCAGGCCGTCGCGGATGTCGATACCGGTCGGGCACACCTGCACGCACATCGTGCAATCGATGCAATCCCCCAGGCCCTGGGCCTTGTAGTCGACGCCCTTTTTACGCGGGCCGCGCAGTTCGCCACGACGTGGGTCGTAGGAGACGATCAGGGTGTCTTTGTCGAACATCACGCTCTGGAAGCGCGCATACGGACACATGTAGATGCACACCTGTTCGCGCAGCCAGCCGGCGTTGCCATAGGTGGCGAGGGTGAAGAAACCGACCCAGAAATACGACCAGCCATCGGCCTGGCCGGTGAAGAACTCGAACACCAGTTCGCGGATCGGTGAGAAGTAGCCGACAAAGGTCATGCCGGTGACAAAACCGATCAGCAGCCAAAGGGTGTGCTTGCTGAATTTGCGCAAGAATTTGTTGGCGCCCATCGGCGCTTTATCCAGCTTGATGCGCTGGTTGCGGTCGCCTTCGGTGACCTTTTCGCACCACATGAAGATCCATGTCCACACGCTTTGCGGGCAGGTATACCCGCACCACACGCGACCGGCGTACACAGTGATAAAGAACAGGCCAAACGCCGCAACAATCAAAATACCTGAGAGCAGGATGAAGTCCTGGGGCCAGAAGGTCGCACCAAAAATAAAGAACTTACGTTCCGGCAGGTTCCACCACACGGCCTGGTGGCCACCCCAGTTCAGCCACACGGTGCCGAAGTAGAGCAGGAACAGGCCGGCACCACCGAGCATGCGCAGATTGCGGAATAGGCCGGTGAAGGCACGGGTGTAGATTTTCTCTCGCGAGGCGTAGAGGTCGACGGTTTTGGCAGGCGGGGTAACGTTATGTACCGGTATTTGGTCGCTCATCATTGCATCCCACGGCGGTGGAGATTTGCCTCGGCCAGTACGTGCCAACCGGGGTCAAATTAAGGGTGTTGCGGTGGCCTAATGATACGCCCCCGATAGTACGTCAAGGGTGCGACCTTTGGTCGCGTTGGGTGAAATCAATTGATGGTGTACGTGACCTGGATCAATTGACTTGGGAAGTATGGACGGTTTTTGCGGCCAAGCCGGTTATTCGTCCCATGGATTAATCAGTGAAACGCCACTGGATGTGAAGTCACTGACGTTGCGCGTCACAACGGTGAGGCCATGAACCAAGGCGGTAGCGGCGATCAACGCATCACTTTCATTGGCCCGATCTGGAACATGCAAATGTGCGCAACGCAGTGCGACCGCAGCGTCAACAGGCAGGATTCGGGTATCGAAAGCGGGCATCACATGGCGTTTGAGCCAGGTACGCAATACCTTCCCCTGCGCCGGGTCTCGCCGCTCTATGCGCAAGACTCCGGTCTCCAGTTCTTTAAGCGTTATCGCAGAGATAAACATGCGTGGAGCGATGACACTCTTTGCCCATGCGACCACCTTTGCGTCGGCGTGGGGTTTGCGAAGTTCAGAAATAACATTGGTGTCGAGTAGATACATCAAGAGAGGTCCACAGGTCGATGAGTGATCACGGCGCGTTCGGTTTCGAAGTCGATATCGGCCGCTTCTGGCATCACTAGCAGATCAACGATGTCGGCATTGAGCCCTGTCAGTTTCTGGTAGTCCTCAATGCTTAGCAGTACATGGGCCGGCTTGCCGCGATCGGTGATAAAAACCGGCCCTTGGCGGGCTGCTTTTTTGGCACCACTTGTGTCTTGGTTGAATTCGCGGCTGGAAATGGTGGTGATGGTCATGGGGGAGCCCCCTTTATTTGGCTGGATGTAGTTACGTTACTACTTGGTTGTTGCAGGTCGCAAGTGTGAGGCTACGAGTGGTAGCGGGTACCTGCTTACAGAGTCTTCGAAAGCCAGAATGAACAAAGCCCCGCCAGCGTTCGCTGCACGGGGCTTTGATGTTTCGAGGTCTTACTGCTCTTCAGCCTTCTTATCCCCATGGGACAAGCTGTAAACATAGGCTGCCAGCAAGTGCACCTTGTCGTTCCCCTGCAGTTGCTCCTGCGCAGGCATCTGGCCCTGGCGGCCCCAACGGATGGTCTGTTGCAGTTGGGCGAAGCTCGAACCGTAGATGAATGCACCCGGGTGGGTCAGGTCGGGTGCGCCCATGGCGGGCGTGCCTTTACCGGCCGGGCCATGGCAGGCCACGCAGTTGGCGGCGAAGAGTTTTTCGCCGTTGGCCACGTCAGCCTTGACGCCTTCTGGCAGCTTGCGACCGTCGAGGTTGGTCACCACGAAGGCGGCGACATCGCTGACGCCTTGTTCCTTGAGGATATCCAGCCAGGCCGGCATCACGGCATGGCGGCCCTTCATGATGGTTTCCTTGATGGTGGCGGGCTCGCCACCCCATCGCCAGTCGGCGTCGGTCAGGTTGGGGAAGCCATAGGCGCCCTTGGCGTCGGAACCGTGGCACACCGAGCAGTTGGAGGCGAACAGGCGGCCCCCCATCTTCAAGGCTTGCGGATCCTTGGCGACTTCCTCAATCGGCATCGAGGCGAATTTGGCGAAGATCGGCCCGAACTTGGCGTCCGACCTGGCCATTTCCTTTTCCCACTCGTGCACGCCGGTCCAACCGGTCTGGCCATTGGCGAAAGCGGTTTGCTTGTCGTTGTCGAGGTAGTTGTAGCCCGGCAGCAGGCCCTTCCAATTGCCCAGGCCCGGGTACAGCACCAGGTAGCCGAGGGCGAAGATGATGGTGCCGACAAACAGCATGAACCACCACTTGGGCAGTGGGTTGTCGTACTCCTCGATGCCGTCGAACGAGTGGCCGACAGTCTCGTCGGTTTGCTCGGCGCGCTGGCCCTTGCGGGTCGACAGCAGCAGCCAGGTCAGGGCGAAGATGGTACCCAGACTGAGGACTGTGACGTACAGACTCCAGAACGTAGTCATTCTTTGTTACTCCTAGAAGCTTGCTCGACGTGCTTGATGGCTTCGGGATCATCCGCAAAGGGCAGCAAGGTCGCGTCTTCAAACTCCGACTTGCGCTTGGGGCTGAACACCCACAACGCCAGGCCGATAAAGGCCACCATCACCACAACGGTGCCCAAGCCACGAATCATCCCGATATCCATGAAGAATCACCGTTTGCTTTTGATGATGGTGCCAAGGCCTTGCAGGTAGGCCACCAATGCGTCCATTTCGGTCTTGCCTTTCACTGCTGCGGCTGCACCGGCGATGTCTTCGTCGGTGTAGGGCACGCCCAGGGTGCGCAAGACTTCCATCTTCTTCGCGGTGTCCTTGCCGTCGAGCTTGTTTTCCACGAGGAACGGGTACGCTGGCATTTTCGACTCAGGCACAACGTTGCGCGGGTTGTACAAGTGCGCACGTTGCCAGTCATCAGAGTAACGACCGCCGACACGCGCCAAATCCGGGCCGGTACGTTTGGAACCCCACAGGAATGGGTGGTCCCACACGCTTTCGCCGGCGACCGAGTAGTGGCCGTAGCGTTCGGTTTCGGCGCGGAACGGACGGATCATCTGCGAGTGGCAGCCGACACAACCGTTGGCGATGTAGACGTCGCGGCCTTCCAGTTCAAGCGCGGTGCGCGGCTTCATGCCTTCCACCGGCTTGTTGGTGACGTCCTGGAAAAACAGCGGAACGATCTGGGTCAGGCCGCCGATACTCACGGCGATGACCATGAAGAAGGCCAGCAGGCCGATATTCTTCTCGACTACTTCATGCTTCATCAGTGGGCTCCCACAACGGCGATCTTGGCGGCGGCTTCGGCTTCGGCAGGGTCCGAGGCACGCACGGTGCGCCAGACGTTGTAGGCCATGAACAGCATGCCGGTGGCAAAGAACGCACCGCCCAACGCGCGGACGATAAAGCCCGGATGGCTGGCCTGCAGCGCTTCGACGAAGGAGTAGGTGAGGGTGCCGTCATCGTTGATTGCACGCCACATCAGGCCCTGGGTGATGCCGTTGACCCACATCGAGGCGATGTAGAGCACGGTACCGATGGTCGCCAGCCAGAAGTGCGTGTTGATCAGCCCGACACTGTGCATCTGCACGCGGCCGAACAGTCTGGGGATCATGTGGTAGATCGCGCCGATGGAGATCATCGCGACCCAACCGAGCGCACCGGCGTGTACGTGGCCGATGGTCCAGTCGGTGTAGTGGGACAGCGAGTTGACGGTCTTGATCGCCATCATCGGCCCTTCAAAGGTCGACATGCCGTAGAACGCCAGCGATACCACGAGGAAGCGCAGGATCGGGTCAGTGCGCAATTTATGCCAGGCCCCCGACAGGGTCATCATGCCGTTGATCATGCCGCCCCAGCTCGGGGCCAGCAGGATGATCGACATTGCCATGCCCAGGGACTGCGCCCAGTCCGGCAACGCGGTGTAGTGCAAGTGGTGCGGGCCGGCCCAGATGTACAGGGTGATCAGCGCCCAGAAGTGCACGATGGACAGGCGGTACGAGTAAATAGGACGTTCGGCCTGTTTCGGCACGAAGTAGTACATCATCCCCAGGAAACCGGTGGTGAGGAAAAACCCTACGGCGTTGTGGCCGTACCACCACTGGATCATCGCGTCAGTCGCCCCGGCGTAAGCCGAGTAAGACTTGAACAGGCTGACCGGCAACGAGGCGTGGTTGACGATGTGCAGCATCGCCGTCACCAGGATAAAGGCGCCGTAGAACCAGTTGCCCACATAGATGTGCTTGGTCTTGCGCTTGACGATGGTACCGAAGAACACCACGGCATAGGTCACCCACACAATGGCAAGCAAAATGGCGATGGGCCATTCCAGCTCGGCGTATTCCTTGGTGGTGGTGTACCCCAGTGGCAGGGTGACGATGGCGCCGACAATGACCGCTTGCCAACCCCAGAAGGTGAAGGCCGCGAGGCTGTCGGAGATCAGTCGCGTCTGGCAGGTTCGCTGCACGACATAGTAGGAGGTGGCAAACAATGCACATCCGCCGAAGGCGAAGATCACCAGGTTGGTGTGCAGCGGGCGCAGGCGGCCAAAGGTCGTCCATGGCAAACCGAAATTCAATTCCGGCCAAACCAGTTGCGAGGCGATAAACACCCCGAGCCCCATGCCAAGGATCCCCCAGACCACCGTCATGATGGCGAACTGGCGGACTACCTTATAGTTATAAGCAGTCGGACTGATTGCTGTGCTCATTCTAAGGTTCCACGGTTTAGGTTTTTTTATAGGTAAAATCGGCCGCAAGTATGGAGAAAGCGAGGGGCCATTGCAACGCAATGGCTGACCTGTATCAATGCGTTCCACGCCAGATTCTGCGCCCTTTCCATGTTTAGCGTAGGGATAAAATCCGAAATAGAAAGCTGATCAAGTGGACAGGAAAATTTTGGGGTCGCAACGCATGTCGTTGCGTACGCCAGAATTGGTCCGCTGTGGGAACAAGCGTAGACCCGAAAGTGAGGGGGGGAAAGGTGTGCTTTGGAAGGGTGCGACACTTGGTCGCGTAGCGGGGTAGAGCTGCCGCCCCAAGTTGGGGCGGCATTCAGAGGTCACTCGGGCTGGCTTTCTGGCGTTGCACCATCAGCGTTGTGGGACAGGCTGTAAACATACGCGGCCAACAAGTGCACCTTATCGTTACCTTGCAGCACTTCCTGCGCCGGCATTTGGCCTTGGCGGCCGTGACGGATGGTCTGCTGCAACTGCGCGAGGCTGGTGCCGTAGATGTAGCCGGCCGGTTTGGTCAGGTCGGGTGCGCCCATGGCTTCCATGCCGTGGCCTTCTGGACCGTGGCACGCGACACACGTGGTGTTGAACGCCGCTTGGCCTGCGGCCAGGTCAGCGGTGCTGTCGGCAGGCAATGGCAGCTTGGCCACGTCGTGGCGGACGTACGCAGCGACGTTTTTCACTCCGTTGTCGCCGAGCATGTCACCCCAGGCCGGCATCGCCGCGTGGCGGCCGTTCAGGATGGTGGTCTTGATCGCTTCAGCCGAACCGCCCCAGCGCCAGATGTTGTCCGCCAGGTTTGGGAAACCAAACGCGCCCTTGGCATCCGAGCCGTGGCACACCGAGCAGTTGGAAGCGAACAGGCGACCGCCCATTTTCAGCGCTTGCGGGTCCTTTGCGACTTCTTCCAGCGGCATGGCCGAGAATTTGGCGAAGATCGGCCCGAACTTGGTGTCGGCCTTGGCCATCTCCTTGTCCCACTCCTTGGCCGACGTCCAGCCGTCTTCATAGCCCGGCAACACGCCTTTCCAGTTGCCCAGGCCCGGGTAGAGGATCAGGTAGCCGACCGCAAACACCAGGGTGCCGGCGAACAGCATGAACCACCACTGGGGCAGCGGGTTGTCGTATTCCTCGATACCGTCGAAGGCGTGGCCCATGGTCTGGTCGACGCTGCCCTTGGTCTCGCCCTTGCGGGTACCGATCAAGAGCCAGGTCAGGCCGATCAGGCTGCCGAGGGTCAGTACGCAGATCCATGTACTCCAAAACAGGGTCATGGCCGAGTGCTCCTTATTGCAGGCTCTTCTTGAGCGTCGGATGGAGAAGGTTCATCGGCGAAGGGCAGCAGGCGCGCCTGCTCGAATTCCGCATTGCGCCGGTTGTTGAACACCCACAGCGACAGGCCGATAAAGGCGATGGCGACCACCAGCGTGCCGAGGCCGCGGATGGTGCCCGCATCGAATTCAAATCCCATGGCTCACCTCTTGCTCTTGATGGCAGTACCGAGTACTTGCAGGTACGAAACCAGCGCGTCCATCTCGGTCTTGCCTTTGAGGCTGGCCACGGCGGCACTGATGTCGTCGTCGGTGTAGGGCACGCCGAGGGTGCGCATCACGTTCAACTTGGTCTCGGTATGGCTGCTGTCGACCTGGGCGGTGACCAGCCACGGATAGGCCGGCATTTTCGACTCGGGCACCACGTTGCGCGGGTTGTACAAGTGCGCGCGGTGCCAGTCGTCCGAGTAGCGTGCGCCAACGCGCGCCAGGTCCGGCCCGGTGCGCTTGGAACCCCACAGGAACGGGTGGTCCCACACGCTTTCACCGGCGACCGAGTAGTGGCCGTAGCGTTCCGTTTCGGCGCGGAACGGGCGGATCATCTGCGAGTGGCACTGTACGCAGCCTTCGCGGATGTAGATGTCACGGCCTTCCAGTTGCAACGCGGTGTAGGGCTTCATGCCTTCAACCGGTTTGTTGGTCACGTCCTGGAAGAACAGCGGGACGATCTGGGTCAGGCCGCCGATGCTCACGGCTAGCACCATGAGCAGCATCAGCAGGCCGACGTTCTTTTCAATCGTTTCGTGTTTCATCACAGACTCCTCAGGCCATCTGCGCCGCAGCGGCAACTTCGGCAGGTTGCGCCGAACGCACGGTGCGCCAAGTGTTGTAAGCCATCAGGAACATGCCGCTGAGGAAGATCGCACCGCCCACCAACCGCACGATGAAGCCAGGGTGGCTGGCCACCAGGGTTTCGACGAAGGAGTAGGTCAAGGTGCCGTCTTCGTTGACCGCACGCCACATCAGGCCCTGGGCAATGCCGTTGACCCACATCGAGGCGATGTAGAGCACGGTGCCGATGGTGGCCAGCCAGAAGTGCGCGTTGATCAGGCCAAGGCTGTACATCTGCTCGCGACCGAAGACTTTCGGGATCATGTGGTACAGCGCGCCAATGGAAATCATCGCCACCCAGCCAAGGGCGCCGGCGTGTACGTGGCCGATGGTCCAGTCGGTGTAGTGGGAGAGGGCGTTGACGGTCTTGATCGCCATCATCGGGCCTTCGAAGGTCGACATGCCGTAGAACGCCAGGGAGACGACGAGGAAGCGCAGGATCGGGTCGCTGCGCAACTTATGCCAGGCACCCGACAACGTCATCATGCCGTTGATCATGCCGCCCCAGCTCGGTGCCAGCAGCACCAGCGACATCACCATGCCCAGCGACTGTGCCCAGTCCGGCAGCGCGGTGTAGTGCAAGTGGTGCGGGCCGGCCCAGATGTACAGGGTGATCAGTGCCCAGAAGTGCACGATGGACAACCGATAGGAATACACCGGGCGCTCGGCCTGTTTCGGCACGAAGTAATACATCATGCCGAGGAAGCCGGCGGTGAGGAAAAATCCTACCGCGTTATGCCCATACCACCACTGCACCATGGCATCCGTCGCACCGCCGTAGAGGGAGTAGGACTTGGTCAGGCTGACCGGGATTTCCAGGTTGTTGACGATATGCAGGATGGCCACGGTGATGATGAACGCACCGAAGAACCAGTTGCCGACGTAGATGTGCTTGGTGTTGCGCTTCATGATCGTGCCAAAGAACACGATGGCATACGCCACCCAGACAATGGTGATCAGGATGTCGATCGGCCATTCCAGTTCTGCGTATTCCTTGGAACTGGTGTAGCCCAGTGGCAAGGAGATGGCGGCCAAGAGAATGACAAGCTGCCAGCCCCAGAAGCAGAATGCGGCGATTTTCGGCGCGAACAGCTGCGTCTGGCAGGTACGTTGCACCGAGTAGAAGGAGCTGGCGAACAGCGCGCAGCCACCGAAGGCGAAGATCACCGCGTTGGTGTGCAACGGGCGCAGGCGGCCGAAGCTGGTCCAGGGCAAGTCGAAGTTGAGTGCAGGCCAAACCAATTGAGCAGCGAGAAAAACCCCGAGCCCCATGCCGACGATGCCCCACACCACCGTCATAATGGCGAATTGGCGGACCACCTTGTAGTTATAGGCGGTACTTAAAGTAGTGTTCATGGTTCCCCATCCACGGTTCAACCCAAGCAGATGCGGCACTTGGGCTGGAGTTATAGGTAGACTAAAAAGCGAGGCAAGCATGGGCAAAGAGCACAAGGCCAGTATTGACGGGGATCAATGGGCGCAGTGTGTGCGGGAACATGGGTGGTTGTGGGATGCGGCGTCGAGGACGACTTCAGCCGCTCCCGTCACGCTGATCCTGGCCCACGGCGCCGGTGCACCAATGGATTCCGGGTTTATGAACGACATGGCTGCACGCCTTGCCGGGCATGGTGTGAACGTGTTGCGCTTCGAGTTTCCGTACATGGCCCAGCGCCGGGTGGACGGGGGCAGGCGGCCACCGAATCCGGCGCCAAAACTGCTCGAAGCCTGGCGTGAGGTGTATGCCGAGGTGCGACGTCATGTCGCTGGGAAACTGGTTATCGGCGGCAAGTCCATGGGCGGACGCATGGCCAGTTTGTTGGCCGATGAAGTGGGCGCCGATGGGCTGGTGTGCCTGGGGTATCCGTTCTATGCGGTGGGCAAGCCAGAAAAACCACGGGTCGAGCACCTGGCCGGGTTGAAGGCGCCGACGTTGATTGTGCAGGGCGAGCGCGATGCGCTGGGTAATCGGGCGGCGGTGGAGAGGTACGACTTGTCGCCGAGCATCGAGGTGATGTGGCTGGTGGCGGGGGATCATGATTTGAAGCCGTTGAAGGCGTCGGGGTGTAGTCATGAGCAGCATCTGGAGGCTGCGGCGGTGCGGGTTTCTAGCTTTATTAGAGAGCTTGAGTGAAACCTGTGGCGAGGGAGCAAGCTCCCTCGCCACAATCCATTTACCGGTTAAAACGCTCCACCAGCGAATACTGGGTATTCGCGGTATGCGTCAGCTCTTCACTCAACTGCGCCGAGTTCAACGCTTGCTCCGACGTCTGGTCCGCCAACAGCGCAATCGTGCTGATATTGCGGCTGATCTCTTCGGCCACGGAGCTTTGCTCTTCAGTGGCAGCAGCGATCTGGGTGGTCATGTCGGTGATATGTGCCACCGCTTCGCTGATGCCAACCAACGCCTGATCCGCTTCCATCACCCGCGCTACGCCTTCTTCGGCCTGGCGATGCCCGGCGTCCATGGTTTGCACAGCCGCCGCAGCGGTGTGCTGCAGCTTGGCGATCAGGGCATGGATCTGCCCGGTCGACTCGGCGGTACGCTGGGCCAGTTGACGGACTTCGTCAGCGACCACCGCAAACCCACGGCCCATTTCACCGGCACGCGCCGCTTCGATGGCTGCGTTCAGCGCCAGCAGGTTGGTTTGGTCGGCAATGCCCTTGATCACGTCGACTACGCCGCCGATCTCATCACTGTCCTTGGCCAACTGGGTAACGGTCGCGCCCGTCTCTCCAACGGCGGCTGACAGGCGCTGAATCGCCTCGCGGGTTTCCCCGGCAATGTCGCGACCGCGACCGGTCAGGCGGTTAGCCTCTTGGGTCGCATCGGCGGTGCGCTGCACATGGCTGGCGACTTCCTGGGTCGTCGCCGCCATCTGGTTGACCGCCGTAGCCACCTGCTCGGTTTCCACACGCTGGCGTTCCAGGCCGCTGGAGCTGTTATGCGCCAGGGTGTTGGACTGCGCCGCCTGGGCGTTCAGGTGCTCGGCAGTGTCCTGCAAGCGCGTCAGACACGTCTTCAGACGCGCCTCCTGGCTGAGGATCGACATCTCCAGGCGCGCCTGGGCGCCACGGCTGTCGGTGTACATCTGCGCGATCAACGGGTCGGACGTGGTCTGCTCGGCCAGTCGCAGCAAGCGCTTGAGGCCACGCTGTTGCCAGCTCAGGCCGAGCAGGCCCAACGGCACCGACAACCCAGCCGCCAGGGCAAAGCCCCAGTGGGAGTTGAGTGACGCGCCGATCATGAAGCTCAGCTGGCTCACCAGGATAAACGGCAGCCAGTCCTGCAACACCGGCAGCCACTTGTCCCGCTGCGGGATCGCTGACTTGCCCTGGTTGATGCGGTGATAAAGCGCTTCGGCCCGGCGGATCTGCTCAGAGGTGGGCTTGATGCGCACCGATTCGTAGCCGACCACCTGGTTGCCGTCGAAGACGGGCGTCACATAGGCGTTAACCCAGTAGTGATCACCGGTCTTGCAGCGATTCTTGACGATGCCCATCCATGGCAAGCCTTGTTTGAGCGTCGACCACATGTGCGCGAACACCCCCGCCGGAACATCCGGGTGACGGACCAGGTTGTGCGGGGCACGGACCAGTTCTTCGTGGGTGTACCCACTGATTTCGACAAATGCGTCGTTGCAGTAGGTGATCACGCCCTTGGCATCTGTGGTGGAGATCAACCGTTGCTGAGCGGGGAAGGTACGTTCGCGCTGGGTAACGGGTTGGTTATTACGCATGATTGTTCAATCCGCAAGGCTTTCAAGGGTTGTCGGCCGGAAAACGCTTTTATTTAACTTAATTTTGCAACAATCAACCGACCAACGCCTCGCGTCACTGTTCTTTAAGTTTTGCGGTCTCGAGAATGTCGAACGCCATGCGCTGCTGGATTGTGCTTCGGGAATACGCTCTTAAAAATGCCTCGCGGTCAGTCGCACTGAGCCTAAGGCGGGCAAGTGCGGCAACCGCCGCGTCCGCGTTGCCGGGGGCAAACACGCAAGCATTGGGAATATGATTGAGTGTGAACGCTTTTGAATAACCCTCCAGTCCCGCGAGTATTGGCTTTCCGGTAGCGGCATATTCAAACAGTTTGGAGGGAATGACTTTCAAGAATGCCTTGAAGTCATTGAGGTGCAAAAAAAGCACATCGGCTTGCTGATAGTAATGAATCAGTTCGTGTCGGGGCATGGGCGGAATAAGCTCGACATTCTTTACATGTCCCTTGATCAGCGTTTCGCGCAGTTTTTTCATCGTACTGCCATCGCCAATCACGTAGAAACAAGCTGTGTTCGCGAGCCGTTCGGCCAGTGATGGCAGTATTTTATCCAAGCCTTGGCCGACGCCGATATTGCCAGCGTAGACAATCTTCAGTGGGCGTGTTGGTTCGTTAGGCGTGTCTGGATAGAACGGGGTTTCAAGAAAGAGATCGTCCACACCGTGGGTGAAAGTTGAAAAGCGTTTGTGTGGATAACGAGCCGAGAAGTAACTCAGAAACCCGGGTGATATCAGGTTTACCCGCGTTGCGCGATCAAGGGTGAATTTTTCAAAGCGGGAAAATACTTGCGCCAGGAGTTTGCCCAGGACGCCAGGGAAAAGTTCAGGCAGTACGTCGACAAAGATATCTCGGATATCCAGATAGAACGGTGCCTTTTTTTGGCGCGCAATAGCGGCGCCCAGTGCGGCCGTCATCAGCCGGGAAGAAGTCGCGACAATCACGTCGTACTGCTTGCCTTTTACCGCTCGAAGTACGCCGCAGGCATAGTTGGCAAACCCCAAGGCCTGGCCCCAAACGCTGAATCCGTGCGTGGGCAGGTCTATGCGGGTGATGGACAGCCTTGGCTGATGTGCGGTGCGATCCCAGGAGAGCTTATAAGATGGGTAGCGGTTCGGCTGAGTGGTCAGCACGTCGATCGCTATCTCATCGTTACCGTGGGTGAGCAAGCCATTGACCAGCGCCTCGACGCGAAAGGCCGACAGGTCGGGCGGAAAGTAATAGCTCAATAAAAGAATACGCACTGTCATATGCACATCTCAGTCTTGCCCGTCAGTACGCGTTCATACAGTGTTAGCAATTTGCTTTCTTGCTGCTCCCAACTTAGAGACGAGGCGGCATTTTTTGCGTTTTGGGCCAGTGTCTGACGTAACAACGGTTCATCGATCAACCGCTGTAATTCCCGGTGCAGTGATTGATCCGAGCCTGCCGCCACCAACACCCCCACAGCGTGGGACCGGACAATTTTGCGAATCTCCGGAAACTCCGTCGCGACCACGGGCAGCCCGGCGATGATGTATTCGAACAGCTTATTGGAGTCGGTGGTGAAGTGGTTCAGGCAGGTATTTTCTATAGGCTGCACACCGATATCGGCTGACGCGGTATAGCTGGGCAAATCCGCTAATGAAACAGTCGGAATAAAGTGCACTCGCTCTGTCAAGCCAAGCTCCTCGCTCAACATCTTCAGGGGGGTCGTAAGCCTGCCGCCCCCGATCAGTACGAAGTAAGCGCATTGCAATGTGACTGCGACGCGTAACAAACGCTCCAGGCCGCGCCCCTGTTGAAGGCCGCCCTGATAGAGAACGATGGGCCAGGGCTGTTTCAAACCCAGCTCATGGCGAATCCTCTGGCTCGGTGGGCTGGCGATCAGGCACGGACGATTTTGCAGCACCAGCGGACGGGTTATCCCGTAGGCCCTGGCAAAGAACTTAGCCCTGCTTTGTGTGGTGGTAATGGTGCCCTCAGCCCTGGGCATCAAGGCTTTTTCGATACAGGCAACCCACTTGCGAAAGCGCGCATACCCCTCGCGGCTGGTACTGACTTCATGGGCGTCGTACACCAGTCTCGCTCTGCTGAGCCGGGCGGCCAGCCATGCAGTGGGCAGCGTATTAACATCATGGGCATGCACAACTGCGGCGCGATGCAGAGTGATCCGCACCATTAGCCCTGCATGCACCCAAAGTCGTGAAAGGATGCGTGGCAGCGGCATCGACTGTTCTGTTGGCGGTGAGCCGGTTGAATCGCAAGATCCAGCACTTGCGGGTCGCCATCTCAGGCTGCGTGCCACGCGTATCACACGGATGCCTTCCGCCAGTACTTCCTGGCGCTGCGTTACGCCTGGTGTATGCAATGCGAACACTGTCACTTGATAACCAGCCGCTTGGAGTGTCCGGGCTTGTTTCAATACGCGGGCGTCATTGCGGAACTCATTCCAGACGATCATGGCGATAGGGGGCACGGGGGAATTCCTGTTGATTTCGCGGGTGTTCAGTGAATCGGGTTGGTGGCAAGAAACATCCGATTGATGTTCAGCGAGTGACTGCTCAGGTAAAGAACGTCCTGTGTGAGGACCTTCAACCGGCTGAAGCTTTGACGCAGGAGAATCAGCGCTATAAGCGCGATGTAAAGGTGGGGAGGCGTCAGATAAAGAAAGTCGACAATGATGAAGGCGAATGTCACCAGGAAACCGGTGGCATGGAATGTGTCGGCTACTGTGAGAGGGTGGCGGGACAGCATCGAATGCACGCGGTGACTACGGTTGTTCAAACCAATCAGCACAGCCGCTGCGGTTGCATAATAGATAAGGCTGACGGCCAGGAGTGACGGGTAAAGGTAGAGCAATGCCATGAAAACGGTCAGGGCAAACACGGCATCGGATAAGCCCCGTGTGAATCTGGAAAACGCTTTGGCAGCCAGGGGTAATTGGGTTTTGAGCAGTGTTGGTTCTGCGCAGCGTTTTATCAGAGCGCGTGCGCCGTTTCTTGAGTAACGGGACGCCATAAAACCGGCCCCTAGGTAAAAAACTTAGAGGATGACCGTCAACAGGCCTAACCCGATGATCAGGGTGATTTTATTAAGGTCTTTCAGCACCGGCGGCAAATAGGCTGGAACCGTCTCTGAGCCGAGCAGAATGACAATCTTGATCGGCAGGAAATGGGTCGTTATCAACAACATCTGTGCGCAAAAATGCGCAGCATGAGCCATCAACATTGCGCGTGGAGCGATGTTCATGAAGTTACGGCCCAAGTGTACGCACCAGATGAGTGTCGACAGGATACTGTGGTGCAAGGCCCTGATTTCTCGGCTCACCGTGGGGTTCTCGTATAAGGCTTAGTTCTGATGCGGTGATCAATTGCACATCGCTTTGCATCAGCACTCGTTGTCTGGCGTTCAAGGACTTTTCCTTGAACATTCCCGGGTTTAAAAACAGCGTTTCTATCGCGTCGCTGATCCCGGTAAAACTCTCGGGATCAGCTAAAAAACCGCAGGCGTCATCAACAAACTCGGGGATTGCTCCGACCCGATTGGTAATAGGGACCAGGCCTGAGGCCATCGCTTCATCGCGAGAAACGCCTTGAGTGTCCATTCGGCTGGGGCACAGAAATACGCCGTAGTGTTTATGCAGGTCGGCGATCTGGGATTGTTTCAAGTAACCTTTTTCGATCCGGACGTTCGGGTACTTGCGCAGCGGTGCAAGGGTTTCTTCAAACAACGGCCCATCGCCCACCATCAGGAACTCAAGCTCGTTGAACCAAGGCTTTGTCTCCAGCAGTTGAATGGCTTTGACGCTCAGATCATTGGCGTAAGTGCGTGATACATAGGGGCGGATCGACAGGATCTTTTTGCGCTGTTCAAGCGCTTTCTCCGCGTGAGAAAACAGTCGGGTATCAATGGGGTTGTGGATGATTCGGTGTTGGTTATGAGGCAACCGGAACCCTAGGTCTTCCATTGCTTCCTCGGCGAACTGCCGCGACACGAATACCACTTGCAGATTGGGTGGCATGGGTTGCAGCACGCTGCGCCAGAATGCCATGCGTCTTTCGCTGTCGAGCTTGCCCAGTTGCAACTGCGCTTGATCGCCGTAGTTGTAAGCCCGACGCCACCAGGGTTGGATCTCCGCGCCGTGCACCCAGACAATCAATCGAAGGCGAGGCAGGTAGGGGCGCACTATTTCCCACATCTGCAGGTCCAGAAAGTGCACCAGCACCGATGTGTAGTGTCCGGCGTCAAGCATGTTCTTCAAGGCGCTTCCAGGCCCGGTCACTACGTCAACATTGTCAAATTCGTGATAACTGATCGGTTCGTTGGGTCGCAACCGAAAGACGTCTATGGGCAGGCCCTGCTCCTGATAGGCCGAGACACGGGTATGAATAAAACCATTTCGATACAGGTCGCCATAGGCCGGGTAGTGGTTGGTGAGCAGCAGATGCTTAGCCTTCGCGAGGACGGTAGAGGGTTGAATGTCGAAATGGCCTTGAACCAGCGTCTTGATCGTCGAACTGCCATTGCCGTAGACGCGCAGGCCTAGACGCAAGGAAGCCGTCTCTGGCGGTACATCCCAGGCCTGACTCCGATTAGCCAGTTGCATGACATGGCTGATCCGTTGGGCCTGCGCATCCAGAAACAGTACAACCAGTTGCAGGTTCAGGCCCGGCGTGGCATCGAGCATCAATCTCAATGTGCCTTCGGTCCCCTCTAGTTGCGCAACACTCAAGGTCTGCCTGGCGTAGTGGTATTCGTGTTTTCCGTCTGCGAGAGAGGAGTGGATATGCCAGGTGTTGCCTTCGACCTGGGCTTGCAAATGCTTACTGCGCAGTGGTCCGAACAGTTTTGCCAGGCCCTCGCCGCTGGTCTGCGGGCCGGAGCTACTTGCGTTCAGTGGCGGGATGGCTTCACTGCTGCGCTGAAGCTGATCGAGGCTGATACCGGTATTCAAATCAAGGTCGTTCACCACGTTGATAACATGCTGTAGATCGCTGCCTGCGGCGTTTTCGCAGTAGTTGAAAGCGTCAATCGCGAGGGAATCAGGGTGCGTGTAGGTGAGACTTGACAGGCTTTCCAGCCAATCACGGGCGCGCTGTTGCGCCACTGCCACCGTCCTGATCATGGCTCGGCGTGCGGCTATACCGAGCGTGCAGCGGTATTCCTGACCCGGGTTTATCAGGTGTACGCCTTGTTTGTCCGCGGCATGATGAGCCATCTTGCCGATCACATGCGCCTTGCTGTAACGCGTGGCCAAGGCCAGGTCGAGCAGGTAGTGAGGGCCGTAGTAGTCAGCCGCAATCATCACGCCACACCACTCTGCGCCATTTGCCAAGTCGACCAGGGTAAGGTTATCCAGCTGGCTGCGCCCAATCAGGTGTAAGCGGGAATCCACGCTGGCGGGCTGCCTTGTTGTCGAATCGTTCACCACGACATGCAGATTGACGTGGGGGTAGCGCTGGCGTTGCAGATGCTCCTTGAGTGCCTGCAGCTGAACGTCATTGAGCGCCTCGGCGACGAGGCAAATGGTCGGCAGAGGCACGTCATCCACGCGACCTGTGATTTTGCTCGTCACATAGCGCAAACGATGGGCATAGGTGTGTTCCTGCATCACCTTGCGCAGGCCGGCCAACCGCTGCCTGGCGTGCTCACCGGGAGTGTCGAGGCGACGTAATACTTCCTGACTGCTGTCGCTGCAAATGACCAGATCACCCATCAGTACACGCAGGCCGCGAGAAAAGTTGCTGACGGTGAGGGTGTTGGACCCCAGTAATTCATAGATGCGGCGGGCGAACATGGATTGCGACTGTTTGATCGAGTTGAGATTCATCGCATAGCGGTAGCCCTTATAAGCCAGGTCCATTTGCGCCGCGTTCAACGTGCCAGCAATGTGGCCCCGATACCGGATTGGAAACTGATAGTTGGGCTCTGTGGTACCGAAGTTACGATCGTAGATCTCCAGGGGACGGAAGCCAGGCAGGTCGTTGATAAAGTGTTCCAGATCGCGGGTCCGCTCGGTGTATCGGGTGTAGTAGGCGCCGGCGAAGCAGAACGCATCCTTGCGTTCATACAGTTCGAGCGGATTGTGTATGGCCGGTTGGCAGGCGAAGGGCAGCAGGTAGACACGCTCATGCCCCAACGCGCTTTTATAGCGTTGAATACAGTCGATATCCGTGGTGAACACCAGGTCAAACTGCTTGGCGGTACCCAGGAACGTCTCAAAGTGCACCGGGTCTTCTTTGTTCCAGAACACTGTTGGCACTTTGTGTTCCCGGCACCAGTGCAAGATCCCGCGCAGTTCTACGCTGTTCTGGGCGATCTTGTTCTGCCAGCGGTCCTCCTTGCCGCGCCATGCGGATTCGATGAACAGCAGGTCCGGTTTAAATGCTCGCAGCTCGGCCAGGCCCTGCTCTGGCGTCAGTTGCAACAGCTCGCTTTCATACCGGTATGCCTCATGGGAAAAGGTGTCCAGCACGCAGGCAATTCTGAAGGGCTTGGCCGTGTCATGAGGGGCGAGCATCAGTTGGCTGCGCACATAGGCTGCATCCGGCAATGGCGTGGGGGCCGGTGTTGCAAGGAAAACGGCGGTGTCAGATGACGTTGTTGGGAGAGCGTCACGGTCTGCGAATGACGTGGGTGCTTGGCCATTGCGACGCGCGCAGGCGTGCTGGTACAGCTTGAATAACGCCACTGGCAAACGCAGGCACTCGCGCAGCGAGCCCGCCGCCATACGCAGTTGATAACCCAACTGATAGGTCGTGCTGGCCCGCGTCTTGATCAAGCGATTTTCCAGCAGATGGCATCTGGCATCCGCGCGTTGCAGGCTGGCGGTCAGGGCCTCCATTTGCTGGGTACAGAGCCTAAGCTTGTTCTTGAGTAGGTCAATGTGTTCAGTGGTTCCACGGTATTTCTGATTCGCCTGCTCCCAGTGTTGGCGACTGGCGGCTAGCTGGCGAAGCAGGCTTCGCTCGACTGACTCGAACGCAGTTTCGAGCTGGCGGATGTGGTCAAGCTCCAGTGAGCTCTTCCCCGGCTCGGCTTTGATGGCGACCATTCCCACCCACTTGCCCAGTATTTCAATCCGGACGACGTGCAGGTGCGAACTCAATAACCGAAACGGCTCCAGCAGGTAGAACGTGTGCTTGTGATCGATAAAATCATTCACCCCGAATGGCACGGTGATGATCAATCGGCCATGCGGTTTGAGCATCGACGCTGCTTTCTCGACGAAGGTGGCGGGGTGGATGAGGTGTTCAAGCACTTCACTGATCACGATGCTGTCAGGTTCGACACGCTCGGTATCCAGCGACAGAAAGTCTGCGTTCAAGTAACAAATATTCTGCTGCACGTGGTCGGGTTCCGCCCGCAGATAGTCGCCGGCCTGTTTGATTGCCTGGGGGCTGCTGTCCACGCCCGTGACCACATGCCCTTCACGGGCGAGCAATACAGGAATGATGCCCTGAGAGCAGCCTACGTCGAGGACTGTCTTGCCGATGATCTGGGCGCAGATCCAATGGATCCGCGCGCGCGTCTCCTGCATGAAGTGCTCACCCAGCTTGCCGTAGTAGGCTTCCATGACGCGATCGTGGGTATCGGCCAGTGGCCGTGGGGCATTCATCGTCAGTTCGCCAATACGCCGGCAGCATCAATCACCACCTCGTGGGTGTGTTGCGCAGGCAGTGACCTGAACTCGCGATGCCCGACCAACAACACATGGATATGCGCGGTGTCCCAGGCACAGGCCGTATCGGTCAATGTATGGCTGCGCAGATCGGCGGGAAGCGTATGAATGTTCGGCTCGACCAGCAGCAACGTAACCCCCAATTCCTTGGCCAACTGCCGGGCGATGCCAAGTGCGGGGCTTTCGCGCAGGTCATCGATGTCTGCCTTGAACGCCAAGCCATAGCAGGCAATTCGCACGTCGTGCGCGCTAAGCCCCGGGTGCTTGAATAGAAGATTCGCCACCGCCAGCTTGACCTGTTGGATAACCCATTGTGGCTTGCTGTCGTTGACCCGGCGCGCAGTGTGGATTAACCGCGCCAGTTCGGGCGTTTTACTGACGATGAACCAAGGATCGACCGCAATACAGTGCCCGCCGACGCCAGACCCTGGCTGCAGGATATTTACGCGTGGATGGTGGTTCGCCAGGCGTATCAGCTCCCATGGGTCTATCTCCAACTGCGCGCAGATCATCGAGAGTTCGTTGGCGAAGGCGATATTGACGTCGCGAAAACTGTTTTCGGTCAGCTTGCACATCTCGGCGGTGCGTGTGCCGGTGACAATGCACTGGCCTTCAACACACTGTTTATACAGCCGTACTGCTGCGCTTGAGCAGGCAGGGGTCATGCCGCCGATGATTCGGTCATTGGAGACCAGTTCTCCCAAGATATGACCCGGCAGCACACGTTCCGGGCAGTGAGCGATACGGATATCGCTGGCTTCCCCATGGGTTGGGGGAAAGGTCAGGTCCGGGCGGGCATTGGCCAGCCATTGAGCCATCAGTTCGGTGGTGCCGACCGGAGATGTCGACTCCAGGATCACGAGGTCGTTCTTTTTCAGCACAGGAGCAATGGCGCGGCTGGCCGCTTTGATACAGCTCAGGTCTGGCTCACGGTTTTCCAGGAATGGCGTCGGCACGGCAATCAAGAAGGCGTCCGCTGGTTCTGGCTGGGTTGTCGCACGCAGATAGCCTTGGCTGACCGCTGAGTGGACCAACGGGTCCAGCGCTGGCTCGACGATATGCACTTGGCCAAGATTGACGAGGTCCACAACGTGCTGGTTGATGTCGACGCCAATGACCTGCCGTTGAGGTGAGGAAAACAGCGCAGCGGTGGGCAGGCCGATGTAACCCAGGCCCACGACGCATAACGTTGGAAGGCTCATGCCGCCACCTCGTTTTCGCGCCAGGTTGCGATAAGAACTTCGCGGATGCGTCCGCAAGCGTTGCCGTCACCGTAGGGGTTGTGGGCGTTGCTCATCGCTCGATAGACGGCTTCATTGCTGAGCAACTCTTTAAGGTGATGGGTAATAGTCGCGATCTCGGTGCCCACCAGCCGGACCGTCCCGGCGTCGACGGCTTCGGGACGTTCAGTTGTGTCGCGTGTTACCAGCACCGGCTTGCCGAGCGCAGGCGCTTCCTCCTGGATACCGCCCGAATCCGTGAGAATCACGTACGCGCGGGTCATCAAGTAGACAAACGGCAGGTAGTCCTGTGGCCCGATCAGATGCACATTCTTGATGCCAGCCAGCCGGCGTTGTACGGGTTCTTGCACATTGGGGTTCAGGTGCACAGGGTAAACAAAGGCCACGGTTGGGAAGCTCGCGGCGGTTTCTGCCAACGCCTCGCATATACGCTCAAGACCGTCGCCAAGGTTTTCTCGGCGATGCCCCGTCACCAGGACCATGCGCTGACCTGGGGGCAGGAAGGAAAATTGCTGGTCAAGTCGGCTGCGCAGTGGCGATGTAGCAGAGCGCAGTTTCTCGACAACACTGAGCAGCGCATCGATCACAGTGTTGCCCGTGACATGAATGCGCTCGGCGAGGACGCCCTCATTCAGCAGGTTCTGCCGGGAGGTTTGAGTGGGCGCAAAATGCATCGATGCGAGGCTGCCCGTGAGGCGTCGGTTGCCTTCCTCTGGCCAGGGTGAGTAAAGGTTGTGTGTACGCAGCCCGGCTTCGATATGCGCGACGGGGATTTGCTGGTAATAAGCCGCCAGGCTTGCCGCAAAAGTGGTCGCCGTATCGCCATGCACAAGGATCACATCCGGTTTGAAGTCTTCCAGTACCGATTGCAGCCCTTGAATGATCGCGGTGGTTACATGGGTCAGGCTCTGATCGACGGTCATGATGTTCAGGTCGTAGTCAGGCACCAGTCCAAACAGTTCAAGCACTTGGTCCAACATCTCGCGGTGTTGCGCTGTGACACACACTTTCGAGTGGAAACGATCGTCGTTCGCGAGGTTGATAACCATCGGTGCCATTTTGATGGCTTCGGGGCGAGTGCCGAATATGCACAGTGTCTTGAGAGGCATGGGGATGGCTTCTTGTTTAGCGGATGAATAAACGCTGAGCCTGAAACGCGGGTGCACAGCTGCCTTCAACGCAGTGCCAGGCTTTTGAGCACGTGGTAACTGGGTTGTGCGGATTGGGTTGGGTACGAAAAGAAGAGTTGATTTTGCCTCAAGGGGGCGTGGCCGACTACTGACCGTTCGGCTAGTTACGGCATGTTACCGGTCTTGTGAAAACTCAAAAGCCGCCCTGAGGCGGCCTTTGTGTCACGTAAAGCGGGTCGAGTCAGCCTGCCAGCATCGGGTAGGTAAACAACCCAAAGTGAAGCAGATTCAAACCAAAGTGCGTGGCTATCGCCGCGCCCAGGCCGCCGAAGCGATAAGCCAGGCCATATCCCACCCCGGCAATGCTGGCCAGCAGCACCCAGTGCCAGCCTGCGCCGGCATGCACCAGGCCAAACAGCAGCGAGGCCAGCAGCAGTGCGAGGTTTTCGCCGTAAGGCAGATGTTTGAAGCGCTGGCTCAAGCCGCCCTGGACATAGCCACGGAACAGGGCTTCTTCTACCAGGGTCACTAACAGCAGGTTATTGAGCACCCAGAGCCAGGCCGGTTCCGGCCATTTCGGCGCCCAACTGATCACTCCGAGCAAGGTGGCAGTGCCCAAGGCGGCGATGGCGGTGAGGGTCAGGGCCAGGGCGGTCACGCAGATCGACAGGCGCAGCGAGCGCCGCGCCACGATCCAGGGGCAGGCCAGCAACAGCCAGAAGCCAATCAGCGGTTTGTCCTGGTTCAGGTACATCGAGAAGGGCACGGCGTCGGCGGTGAAACGTTGTGGGGCAATACCACGCCCGTTGTAGAAACCCGGCAGCCAGTGCATCGCCAGGCCCAGGGCCAATACAATAAACAGCCCGTGGCCCAGGTAGCGCGCCCAAGGTGTGCGTTGCTGGCGTACGGCATAGCCGGCGATCAGCAGCAGGGCGACGGACACACCCGCCAGCACCCCCAGTTGCCCGTAGATCAAGGCCAATAGGTAGCCGATAGAAAGAAGCGCCAGGTACAGCCAGGGCAATGCGAGCATGGGAAGTCCTTGGAAAAATCTGGGCGCATTATAGCGACCGGTCCGCCAAGGCCTGCATGAAAACGCCTCCACGCACTGCGCGTGGGTGAAGTGATTGCCAACCCGGGTAACGACTGGTTATAGTCCGGGCCTCTTCATCCCTTCACACAAGATCAGCCCATGCCAGCTTTCCAGCGCATAGCGGTAGTCGATTCAGCGTCCAACGCTGCAGTCGTGCCGTGCGGGAACCAGCAGCCTGCGCAGATCAGCCACTACCCCCCACCTGTCAGTCGCACGCCGGTGTACGCAGTCGTATCACCGCCGGGTGTTGGCCTTTCGGGCTGATCAGCTGATCAGCTGATTGCTGTTCCCGTCTGCCCGCCTGAAAAAAACCTACTGAGTTTCAGCAACTGCTGAATCGGCTTTTTTTGCCTGATGACAGGTGGTATCCATGTCTGTTTTTTCGAAACAATCCGTGGCCGCAGCGGCCTCGACGAGCCTGTTTGTCTTGCTGTGGAGCAGCGGGGCGATCTTCTCCAAATTGGGCCTGGCCCATGCTTCACCCTTCGCGTTTCTGTTGATCCGCTTTGCCATTGCCCTGGCGGGGTTGGTGATTCTGGTGCCGATCCTCACGCTGAAATTGCCACGCCCCGGCAAACCCATGGCGTATGCGGCGGCTACCGGCCTGGTGTTGCTGGGGGCCTACCAGATTTTTTATCTGTTGGCCCTGGACCTGAAAGTCACTCCCGGCATGATGGCAACCATCATGGGCGTGCAGCCGATCCTGACGGTGGTGCTGATGGAACGTCAGCGCTCGTGGCGCCGGCTGTTCGGCCTGGGGCTAGGGTTGGCGGGGCTGATCATGGTGGTCTACCAGGGCATCGGGTTGTCTGGTATGTCCCTGGCCGGCGTGCTGTTCGGGCTGTTGGCCCTGGCAAGCATGACCTTCGGCTCGATCATGCAAAAGCGTATCACCGACAACCCCTTGGGCACGCTGCCGGTGCAGTACCTGGCGGGGCTATTGCTGTGTTCGGTGGTGGTGCCGTTCCAGCCGTTCCACTTCGAGCATAACAGCGGTTTCTACCTGCCGGTGTTGTGGATGGCGCTGGTGGTGTCGGTGCTGGCAACGCTGTTGCTGTACCGCCTGATCGCCCGGGGCAACCTGGTGAATGTCACCAGTCTGTTTTACCTGGTGCCGGCGGTGACGGCGGTGATGGACTACCTGATCTTTGGCAACACGCTCGCTGTGCTGAGCCTGTTGGGGATGGGGTTGATCATCATCGGGTTGATGTTTGTCTTCCGTAAAAACTGATCCAATCAAACTGTGAGCGAACGGCTTCGCTCACAGTTTTTTCGGCCGCAACACCAACCACAACGCGCCCGCAATCAACACCCCGCCATACAGGTGCGCCATGGACAATGGCTCATCCAGCAGCAACGCCCCCCACAGTACGCCGAACGGCGGGATCATGAAGGTCACGGTCATCGACCTCACCGGCCCAATGGACGTCAGCAGGCGGAAGTACAGGATGTAGGCAAACGCCGTGCACACCAGCCCCAATCCCAGTAGCGACAACCACACCTGCCAACCACCCCAACTCGCTGGAGGCTGGCTGATCGCGCTGTAGGCGAAGAACGGCAGCAGAAACAAGGTCGCGCCAAGCATGCTGCCCAGGGCCGACAGGCGACTGTCCAAGCCGCCGCGCTGATCCAGCCAGCGCCGTGCCAGGAACCCGGCAAAGCCGTAACAGGTGGTTGCCAGCAGACAGGCCAGTGCGCCCATCAATAGCTCCAAGTCAAACGCCACCGGCCCCGCGCGGGTCAGCACACCCACGCCCAACAAGCCGAGGCACACCCCAGCGACTTTCGACGGCGTCAGGCGTTCGCTGAAAAACAGCCCGCCAATCAGCACGCCCATCAACGGCGTGGTGGCATTGAAGATCGCCGAGTAACCCGCCGGCAGCACCTGGGCCGCCACCGAATACATGGTTGCCGGAATTCCGGAGTTGATCACCCCCAATAGCAAAACGGTCTTGAACTTGCCCTGGAAATCCCAGCTCACCCGCATCATCGCCAGGATCGCCAGCAACCCGGCGGCGGCAATCGACACGCGGAAAAACGCAGTCGGCACCGTGCCGATTTCCGGCGCGATAATGCGCATGAACAGGAAACTCGCGCCCCAGATGGCGGCGAGCCCCAGCAGATAAAGGGTGTCGACAGGTCTCACGGATCACTCCCACATAAATAGGCGGCGAGTGTTGCATGACATTTCTAATGATTACAGAACAAACCGCGTCACCATCCCATTCAGGTCCACCGCTAAACGCGACAGTTCCTGGCTGGCCGCCGAAGTTTGAGTGGCGCCAGCGGCGGTCTGGGTGGACAGGTCGCGAATATTCACCAGGCTGCGATCCACATCACGTGCCACCAGCGCCTGTTGCTCGGCCGCGCTGGCGATCACCAGGTTGCGCTGGCTGATCTGCGAGATGGCCGCGGTGATTTTCTCCAAGGCGCTGCCAGCGCTGTTGGCCCGTTGCAAGGTTTGGCCGGCGTGCTCGGCGCTGCTGTTCAGGGCTTCGACGGTGTCCTGGGTGCCTTGCTGGATACCGGTGATCATCTGTTCGATTTCTTCGGTGGAGTCCTGGGTGCGTTGCGCCAGGGAGCGCACTTCGTCGGCGACTACCGCAAAACCACGCCCGGCTTCGCCTGCACGCGCCGCCTCAATGGCGGCGTTGAGTGCCAGCAGGTTGGTTTGCGCGGCGATGCCACGGATCACTTCCAGCACTTTGCTGATGTCCTGCGCCTGCACCGCCAGGCCTTCGGCCTTGTTCGAGGCGCCGAGCACTTCGTCCACCAGGTTCTGGATCGAGCTGATGGTTTGGCTGATCTGGTAGTGGCCGTGCTTGCTGTCCTCGTCCGAGGCCTGGGACGCCTCGGCGCTGGACACGGCATTGCCTGCCACTTCGTCCACGGCGGCGCTCATTTCAGTCACGGCGGTGGCGGCCTGTTCGATCTCATCGTTCTGCGCCTGCAGGCCACGGGTGCTTTGTTCCATCACCGAACTCATCTCTTCGGCAGCCGACGCCAGCTGTTGCGCCGATTCGCTGATGCCGCGGATAGTGCCCTGCAATTGCAACTGCATGGTGGCGAGGGCGGTGAGCAATTGAGCCGGTTCGTCGTTACCGCTGACGGCGATCGGCTGGCTCAAGTCGCCGCTGGCGATGGTGCGTGCCACGATCAGCGCCTGGCCGATTGGGGCGGTGATGCTGCGCGTCAGCAGCCAGGCCAGCAGCAAGGTGGCGATGAGCGCGAACACGATGATCAAGCCGACGATCCACTGCGCGCTGGAATACGTCTGCGCGGCGGCGTCTGCTGCGGCTTCCACGCCGTTCTGGTTGAAGCTGATCATGTCTTCCAGGCTCTTGTTGAGGGCCACGCCCTGTGGCGCGAGGCGGCTGTTGAGCAGGTCGATGGCTTCTTGTTGCTGATCCTTGTCCACCAGGGCAATGATCTGCCCGACCAGGCTCAGGTAGGCGTGTACGTTAACGTCGAGCTGCTTGAGCAACTCGCCTTCCTCGTCGCCGCTGAGCAGGGTTTTATGATGGTCGAGCAGGGTTTGCAGTTCGACGCGCTGGCGGGTGATCTGGACTTTGCTATTGTCGCGGATCCGCGATTCGTCAGTAGTCGCCAGACGCAAGGCCTCCAGGCGGATACTGGCGACAATGGCCGCGCTGTCGTGGATATTCTCGATGCTCGGCATCCACGATTCTTCAATGATCAGTGCGCTTTGCCGCAGCTTGGCCATCTGGCCCAGGCCAAACATCCCGACGATCACCAGCAAGCTGGCCAAAACCGCAAAACTCAGACTGGCACGCAGGCCGATCTTCATGTTCCTCAATGACATCTCAATGCTCCTTGGGCGATTAGAACCTGCTCCCGGATCGGTCTTTGGACCTTGTTAGGGTGGGAGAGGGCGCGCTGTATATCAAAGTGCTATCACTGTGGTAATCAGGGTTTCCCTTACTTGGATCCAATGCCCTGGTGGCTCACCCAGACCAGTGAGGAAGACGATTTTGCAGCCTCAAGCTGCCAAGGCCCGCCGTTTCAAGCGTGCAGATAAAACGCAGCGCGACTAAACGGTGCGTTTATTGACCGAATGGTCGAATTAAAAAATTGAAAATAAATGTACGAAATGAACGAAGTTGTACAAGGCAGTCCAAAAAATGACCCTTCTCCTGCCCTCGTACACTGGCTAAGCTCAGGGCCTCCAGATGCCCATAGAGGTTTCCCGCATGTCGCAGTCCGCCCTCGCTGTCGCCCAGATGATCCTCGATGGCTTCGACGATTACCGTGAGCACTTCCGCCAGATCACCGATGGCGCCCGCGAGCGTTTTGAAAAGGCCCAGTGGCAACAGGGCCAGGCGGCGTCGGCGGCGCGGATCAACCTCTATGAAGACAAGGTCGGTGAAGTGACCGCACGCCTGCGCGAGCACTTCGATGCTGCCGCGCTGCTCGACATTGATGTGTGGCCCGTGGTGAAAAGCGCCTACATCGGCCTGATCGACCTGCGTTTTGACGATGAGCTTTCCGAGACCTGGTACAACTCGATCTTCTGCGGCCTGTTCAGTCACGACCTGATCAGCGACGGCTGCATGTTTATCCACACCACCCGGCCCAGCCTGCGCCGGGCAAGGGCCGCGCAGACGCGCACCTACACGCCCGCCGGGAAAATCCCGGAAATGCTCGCGCAGATCTTTGCCGACTACAGCTTCAGCGAACCTTACGCCGACCTCGCCGCCGACCTGCGCCGCCTTGAAGCCCAACTGCGGGAAAACCTGCCGGACTGGGTCTGCAAGGACCCGGACCTCAAGGTCGAGCTGTTTTCCTCGGTGCTCTACCGCAATAAAGGCGCCTACCTCGTCGGGCGTATCTATACCCGCGACGAACAATGGCCCCTGGTGATCCCGCTGCTGCACCGCGAAGGCCAGGGCATCCAGATCGATGCGCTGATCACCGACGAAGCCGATGTGTCGATCATCTTCTCGTTCACCCGTTCCTACTTCATGGTCGATGTGCCGGTGCCGGCGGAATTCATCGGTTTTCTCAAGCGCATCCTGCCGGGCAAGCACATCGCCGAGCTGTACACCTCCATCGGTTTTTACAAGCACGGCAAGTCAGAGTTCTACCGTGCCCTGATCAACCACCTGGCGACCACCGACGATCAATTCATCATGGCCCCCGGTGTGCGCGGCATGGTCATGAGCGTGTTTACTCTGCCGGGCTTCAACACCGTGTTCAAAATCATCAAGGACCGCTTTTCACCGTCGAAAAACGTCAACCGCGCCACGGTGATCGAAAAGTATCGCCTGGTTAAAAGTGTCGACCGCGTCGGGCGCATGGCCGATACCCAGGAGTTCGCCGACTTCCGCTTCCCCCTGAGCAAATTCGAACCCGAGTGCCTGGCCGAGCTGTTGGAAGTCGCCGCCGGCACCGTTGAAGTAGAAGGCGACACCGTGCTGATCCGCCACTGCTGGACCGAACGGCGCATGACCCCGCTCAACCTTTACCTCGAGAATGCCAACCCCGCCCAAGTGCGCGAAGCCCTGGAGGACTACGGCCTGGCCATCAAGCAACTGGCGGCGGCGAATATCTTCCCCGGCGACATGCTGCTGAAAAACTTCGGCGTCACCCGCCACGGCCGTGTGGTGTTCTACGACTACGACGAAATCTGCTTTCTCACCGAGGCCAACTTCCGCCACATCCCCGCACCGCGTACGCCCGAGGATGAAATGGCCTCCGAGCCCTGGTACTCCATCGGCCCGCTGGATGTGTTCCCCGAAGAATTCCCACCGTTCCTGTTCGCCGATGCCGGCCAGCGCAAGCTGTTTGATGAGCTGCATGGCGAGTTGTACAACGCCGACTACTGGAAAGGGCTGCAGGAAGCGATTCGCGCCGGCAAGGTCATTGATGTGTTTCCTTACCGGCGCAGGTGAGGAGGAGTGTCTTGAACAGCTTAATGATCGCGACTTAGTAATCTTTAGAACGTGCCGTTAAACTACCGACACTTATGAAAGTGTCAGTAGTTTGAGGTGGGAGGTATTTACAGGTGGTGTATTTTCGGTAAGGCTTATTTGCTATTTTGTCAAAAACGGCGTGTATTGATTAGTTTGTAGTATTTGATCACTCCAGTTGGTCAGGCGGTTCCTGTCTTTCTCGTCTGGGGCCTTACTCTGGGCTTTCGAAGTTTCCTGATACAGATTGTTTATCGAATCCTTATAGGCTTGGTCGACATTCTTGGTCGAACCGCCCTTGCCCTCCAATTCTATTTTTCGCTGTAATAAGCCTATAGGTCTATCAAGGGAACTTTGACTCACGACGGACGTAGGGAAGTCCGTGGGGAGCTTTTTTAAAGTCTCAAGTGTTTTCCATGAGCTGGAAGAGGGGGCCGATGCACCTTGTGACGTGTATTCGGGGGTGCGTTGGTGCTTTTCCGCAAATGAATGTCCATAGCCTCCGACACGAGAAGAAGACATACGATCTATAGGCATAAATACTCCGACTAACCATTTTGGTAATTAATAAGTGGAGCGCTCACTCTGATTTGGAGGTCTTCATGAGCACATGAACTTTATCTCAAAAGCGCGCGGGATTTTTTCAACGTTCTCTCGTAAGAAAGCTCTGATATCGCTGCTTCTGTGAGTTATAGACCGCTCATAAAACTCATTCCTCGTACTGCTTGGCTTGTAACGGGGTAGTTCGAAATTATATTCGCCCTCAGGTTGGTTGGCTGCTCCGACGAGACTTGGCTGTTGGGGGGGGGGTGAGGGCGGCTTTTCCGTGTAGGCCGGAGGGAACTCATAGCGGGGCGGTGGCTGCGTATCCGCCGAACGCGGTTTTGCTCGCATGGATTTTTCATAGCTTGGCAAGCGCGACGTGACGGAATCGATTGGCATATAAAGCTCCGTATTCATAGTTGAGCGGTCTGATTTGCGAGACGTATCTGGAGGTCTATTGAAGCCTGTGCGCCTCATTCATCAAATCGGACTTTCGCTTTTTAACAGTGAGAAGGGGCTCCAAAGCCATGTAGTAAAAGTCGCGGTTGGGTTAGGCATAAAGACCATCGCCACATGATGGAACGTCTCCCGATGGGTCGAAATCTGCGACAATCCCTCCCACTCAATCGATTAATGCTGTGCAGGTCTCGCCTGCCTTACCCAAAAGACCCTTGCCGCCCTGATGACTGACCAAGCGCCGACTATCGACCAACTGCTCAAAACCCTCGATCACGCCATGCTTGCCGACCGCAACCGCTTGCGGCGGCAGTTGCTTGAGCTGCGCAAGAAACCCGACGAGGAAAAGCTGGCGCAGTGGGTTGCGCGGATGCAGGCGTCCTGCGCCCAGGTCACGGCGCGGCGTGCCAGCCTGCCGGTGATTCGCTACGACGACAGCCTGCCGATTGCCGCCAAGCGCGATGAAATCAAGGCGGCGTTGAACAAGCATCAGGTGCTGATCATTGCCGGTGAGACCGGTTCGGGTAAGACCACCCAGCTGCCGAAAATCTGCCTCGAAATCGGTCGGGGCCAGTTCGGCCTGATCGGCCACACCCAGCCACGCCGGATCGCTGCGCGCAGCGTTGCCAGCCGGGTGGCCGAAGAACTGGCTACGCCGCTGGGCGCGCTGGTCGGCTATCAAGTTCGGTTCGAAGACCAGAGCGATTCGAACACCCTGATCAAGCTGATGACCGACGGCATCCTGCTGGCGGAAACCCAGAACGACCGCTATCTGGAACGCTACGACACGATCATCGTCGACGAAGCCCACGAGCGCAGCCTCAACATCGACTTCCTGCTGGGCTACCTGAAAACCCTGCTGCCGCGTCGCCCGGACCTGAAGGTGATCATCACCTCGGCGACCATCGATCTGGAGCGTTTTTCCAAACACTTTGACGGTGCACCGATTGTCGAGGTGTCGGGCCGCACCTTCCCGGTGGACACGTGGTATCGCCCGTTGACCCTGGAGCAGGACGAGGAGGGCAACCGCGTCGAAGACGACTTGACGGTTGACCAGGCGATCCTCGCCACCCTCGATGAGATCGCCGCTTATGAGCGCAGCGAACGGCGCAGCCCCGGCGACGTGCTGGTGTTTCTACCGGGTGAGCGCGAGATTCGCGACGCCGCCGACATGTTGCGCAAAGCCCAGCTCAAGCACACCGAAATCCTGCCGCTGTACGCGCGCCTCTCACCGGCCGAACAGCAGCGCATCTTCCAGTCCCATCCGGGCCGGCGCGTGGTGTTGGCGACCAACGTTGCGGAAACCTCGCTGACTGTGCCGGGCATCCGTTATGTGATCGACAGCGGCACCGCGCGTATCAGCCGCTACAGCTATCGCGCCAAGGTGCAGCGCCTGCCGATCGAGGCGATTTCCCAGGCCAGCGCCAACCAGCGTAAAGGCCGCTGTGGCCGGGTCGAGCCGGGGATCTGCATTCGCTTGTTCAGCGAAGAAGACTTTATCGGCCGCCCGGAATTTACCGACCCGGAAATCCTGCGCACCAACCTCGCTGCCGTGATCTTGCAGATGCTGCACCTGCGCCTCGGCGAAATCACCGACTTCCCGTTTATCGAGCCGCCGGACGGCAAGGCCATCAGCGACGGTTTCAACCTGCTGCAAGAGCTCTCGGCGGTCGACCGTAACAGCCAGCTCACGCCGTTGGGTCGCCAACTGGCGCGCCTGCCGGTGGACCCGCGCATGGGCCGCATGCTGCTGGAAGCGGCCAAACTCGGCAGCTTGCAGGAAGTGCTGATCGTCGCCAGTGCTATGTCGATCCAGGACCCGCGCGAGCGTCCGCCCGAACGTCAGCAAGCCGCCGACCAGGCCCATGCGCAGTGGAAAGATCCGGACTCGGACTTCGCTGGTTTGGTCAATTTGTGGCGCGGCTTTGAAGAACAGCGCCAGGAATTGACCGCCAGCCCGCTGCGCAACTGGTGCCGCAAGAACTTCCTCAACTACCTGCGCCTGCGCGAGTGGCGCGATTCCCACCGGCAGTTGAGCCTGATCTGCCGCGATATGCAGTTGACCCTCAACAAAGAGCCGGCGGACTTTCCAAAGCTGCACAAGGCGGTGTTGTCCGGCTTGCTCAGCCAGATCGGCCAGAAAACCGAAGACGGCGATTACCTCGGCGCACGCCAGCGACGCTTCTGGATTCACCCGTCGTCGGGCATCGGCAAGAAGCGCCCGCAATGGCTGATGACCGCCGAACTGGTGGAAACCACCAAGCTGTATGCGCGCATGGTCGCCAAGATCGATGCCGACTGGATCGAGCCGCTGGCCGGGCACTTGATCAAGAAAAACCACTTTGAGCCCCATTGGGAGAAGAAGCGCGGGCAAGTCGTGGCCTTTGAGCAGATCACGTTGTTCGGGCTGATTGTGGTCGGGCGGCGGCCGGTGCATTACGGGCCGATCGACCCAGTGGTGTCGCGCGAGCTGTTTATCCGCGAAGGCCTGGTGCGTGGCGAGATTCAATCGCGGGCCAAGTGCCTGACGGCCAATCAGCAATTGCTGGAACAGCTCGACGAGTTGGAAGCCAAGGCGCGCCGCCGTGACATCCTGGCCGATGAAGAAACGCTTTACGCTTTCTACGATGCGCGCCTGCCCGCAGAAATCCACCAGACCGCGACCTTCGACAGCTGGTACAAGGTCAACAGCCAGAAAGACCCGCAACTGCTGATCATGCGCGAAGAAGACGTGCTGGCCCGCGAGGCCAATGAAGTCACCGCCGCGCATTATCCGGACACCCTGCACTTGGGCGACCTGGAACTGGCGTTGAGTTACCACTTCGAACCCAATCACCCGCGCGACGGCGTGACCCTGCGCGTGCCGGCACCGCTGTTGCCGGCCTTGCCGCCGGAGCGTCTGGAATGGCTGGTGCCGGGGGTGATCGAGGCCAAGTGCATCGCCCTGGTGCGCAACCTGCCCAAGGCGCTGCGCAAAAACTTTGTGCCAGTGCCGGACTTCGTCAAGGCCGCTTTGCAACGCATCGAATTCGGCCAGGGCTCGTTGCCTCAGGCGTTGGGCCGCGAGCTGCTGCGCATGACCGGCGCGCGGGTCAGCGATGAAGCCTGGGCCGAAGCGTCACAGCAGGTGGAAAACCACCTGAAGATGAACCTTGAAGTGGTCGACGGCCAGGGCAAGTTCCTCGGCGAAGGCCGCGACCTGGCTGAACTGACGGCGCGCTTTGCCGAGGCCAGCCAGGCAGCGTTGGCCGTGCCGCAAACCGCGAAAAGCCAGCAGCCGGTGGAGGCCAAGGTGTTTGCGGCGGTGGCGGAAAAAACTCAACAGAAGATTGCCGGGCTGTCGATGACGGTGTATCCGGCGCTGGTGGAAGAAAACGGCACGGTCAAGGAGGGGCGCTTCTCGACGGCGGCCGAGGCTGAATTCCAGCATCGCCGCGCATTGCAGCGTCTGCTGATGCAGCAACTGGCGGAACCGGCCAAGTTCCTGCGCGGCAAGTTGCCTGGCCTGACCGAACTGGGGCTGATGTACCGCGAATTGGGGCGTATCGACGCGCTGGTGGAAGACATTCTGCTGGCCAGCCTCGACACCTGCGTACTTGAAGGCGAAGCCAGCCTGCCGCGTGACGGTGCCGGTTTGGCTGCCTTGGCTGAGCGCAAGCGTGGCAGCTGGACTGAACACGCCGAACGCCTGGCGCGCTTGACCCTCGAGGTGCTGAAACTCTGGCATGGCTTGCAGAAGCGCTTCAAAGGCAAGATCGACCTGGCCCAGGCCGTGGCCCTAAATGACATCAAGCAGCAGTTGAGCAGCCTGGTGTACCCCGGTTTCGTGCGGGAAACCCCGGCGCAGTGGTTCAAGGAACTGCCGCGTTACCTCAAGGCTATCGAGCTGCGCCTGGAGAAACTGCCCAGCCAAGTACAAAAGGATCGGGTATGGAGCGGCGAGCTGGGAGGCTTGTGGACGCACTACGAAAACCGCCTGAAAAAGCACGCCCAGGAAGGCAAGCGCGATCCCCAGTTGGAGCTGTATCGCTGGTGGTTGGAGGAGTATCGGGTGTCGTTGTTTGGCCAGCAATTGGGCACCAAAGTGCCGATTTCCGACAAGCGCCTGAGTAAACAGTGGAGCTTGGTGGAGGCCTGAGATCGTTCCCGGTTTCAAGGACGACGCAGGTCCAGTGTGGGAGCGGGCTTGCTCGCGAAGGCGGTGTTTCAGTTGATACATCTGTGACTGACACACCGCCTTCGCGAGCAAGCCCGCTCCCACATTAAAATGGACATATCTGCGAGATGGCGCCAAATCCCAGGGTTTGTGGCAAACTTCGCCGTTATAAATGCCGGGATCGTCGTGAAGCGTCGCGACGCGATGGAATAAAGCGATGCCAGTTTGGTGTCCGCGGTGCGGAATCGGACTACTTACAGTTTGGTACGACGGTACCAATATCTTCTGCCTGACAGATTTAGAGGAACGACCGTGCATAACGTCGTCATCAGCGGCACTGGCCTGTACACCCCGGCCAACAGCATCTCCAACGAAGAGCTGGTGCAGTCTTTCAATGCTTACGTGCAACAGTTCAACAGCGCTAACGCCGCCGCCATCGAGCGCGGTGACGTGCAAGCCTTGACTGAATCCAGCGCAGCCTTCATCGAAAAAGCCTCGGGCATCAAGAGCCGCTTCGTGATGGACAAAGACGGCATCCTCGACCCGCAGCGCATGGCCCCGCGCCTGCCTGAGCGCAGCAACGACGAGTGGTCGGTGCTCTGCCAGATGGCCATCGGTGCTGCCGAACAAGCCCTGCAACGCGCCGGCAAGACCGCCGCTGACATCGACGGTGTCATAGTCGCCTGTTCGAACCTGCAGCGCGCCTACCCGGCCATCGCCATTGAGGTCCAGGAAGCCCTGGGCATCGAGGGTTTTGGTTTTGACATGAACGTGGCGTGTTCCTCGGCCACCTTCGGCATCCAGAACGCCGCCAACAGCATCCAGCTGGGCCAGGCGCGGGCGATCCTGATGGTCAACCCGGAAGTCTGCACCGGCCACCTGAACTTCCGCGACCGTGACAGCCACTTCATCTTTGGTGACGCGGCCACGGCTGTGATCCTCGAGCGCGCCGACCTGGCCACCTCCGAGCATCAGTTTGACGTGGTGAGCACCAAGCTGCTGACCAAGTTCTCCAATAACATCCGCAACAACTTCGGCTTTCTCAACCGCGCCGCGGAAGAGGGCGTCGGCGCGCCTGACAAGCTGTTCGTGCAGGAAGGCCGCAAGGTTTTCCGCGATGTCTGCCCGATGGTGGCCGAGCTGATCGGCGTGCACCTGGCGGAAAACCAGCTGAACGTGGCCGATGTGAAGCGCTTTTGGCTGCATCAGGCCAACTTGAGCATGAACCACCTGATCGTGAAGAAACTGCTCGGCCGCGAAGCCACGGTGGAAGAAGCGCCGGTGATCCTCGACACCTACGCCAATACCAGTTCGGCAGGTTCGGTGATTGCGTTTCACACCTATCAAGATGATTTGCCCAAGGGTTCCGTGGCCGTGCTCAGTTCGTTTGGCGCGGGCTATTCGATTGGCAGCGTGATCCTGCGTAAACGCTGATCTACCGGTCGATCACGGTCAACTGTGGGAGGCTGGCTTGCCTGCGATACAGACACCTTGGTGTATCAGTTACACCGCAGTGATGCCATCGCAGGCAAGCCAGCTCCTACAGGGGATCGGATTTCGACAGTGAAATCGAGGTTAATCAATGGCAGCAGCGGACGACGCGCACCTGCTTGAACGTCTGCTCAAGGGTGAGCAACGGGCCTATAAGGAGTTGGTCGCCACCTATCAGAGCGCCATGCGTGCAGTGGCCTATGCCATCGTCGGCCAGCGCCACGCCGACGAAATCGTGCAGGATGCCTGGCTGTCTGTGGTACGCAACCTGGGCAAATTCGAAGGGCGTTCCAGCCTCAAGACCTGGCTGCTGACTATCACCGCCAACGCGGCCAAGGGGCGCTACAAGCAGAATCGTCGCGAAGTATTGCTCGATGATCTGCCTTCACCCCACGGCACCATTGGTGATGACCGTTTCGCCCCGGACGATGGCCACTGGGCCGTCGCCCCCTACGCCTGGCACCAGGACACTCCGGAAGCCTTGCTGACCGAGGATGAACTGCGTGAATGCCTGGAACACACATTGCTGAGCCTGTCTGAGCTGCAAAGCAGCGTGCTGGTGCTGCGTGAACGCCAGGGCCTGGAGCTGGAAGAGATTTGTAATCTCCTGACGCTGTCGCTCTCCAATGTCCGTGTGCTGTTGCACCGAGCGCGGCTTAAAGTCTTCGCCACGGTGGAGCATTTTGAGGAGACGGGCGAATGCTGACCTGTAAAGAACAAGTGGCACGTTCCAGTGACTATCTCGATGGGCAATTGACCTTTCGCGAACGTCTGCTGGTGCGTCATCACTTGATGTTCTGCCCGAACTGCCGACGGTTTATCCGCCAGATGCGCCTGATGCAGGCAACGCTGAAGATAATGCCGGATGAGCCGGTTGAAGGCGTGGATGCCTTGGCGCAGCGGCTGGCTGCCGAGCGGCTCAAGGATCACAAAGGCGGGGAATAAGCAGGCTCGCGCGGTTGGATCGAACGGATGATGGGGATCGATCCAACCGCGCAAGACTGTTAAAGAAGCAGCTTCAAGCGGTTGGCTTGAAGCTGCAAGTGACATGCTCTTCCTTGAAGCGTGTAGCGTGAAACTCACCGCTGTCCGTCTTAGAACTTGGCTTCTGCGTCCAACTGAAGGGTGTTGGCGTTGGCATCGCGGTAGCCTGCGGCGCTGGCGTAGTCCGCTTTGGTCAGGAAGTAAGTGGCGCCGACAGCGAAGTTCTTGTCGATGTCGTAGCCGACTTTGAACTTGTGACCGCGTGCACCGGTGAAACCGCCGGCGAAGTCCGAGTCGGTGAGGGCGCCGACCACTGCGTAGCGTTGTACGTCGCGGTAGTTGTAGTCCAGGTTGAAGCCGAACACTTTGGACTTGGCACCGAGCAACCAGGCAGTGTCCTGGTCTTTATCTGTGGCTTTGGTGTTTTGCACGTACTGGCCATAGAACGACAACGGTACAGCCAGGCCGCCGATATCGATCTGGCTGAAGCCTTCATACAAGCGGTACTCGCTGGCATTACCGGCTGTGGTGTTGGCGACCGTCTCGGCTGGAGTCAGGCAAGCGGTGGAGCCAGCGGTCGGGCAGCGGCTGTCTTCATCGTTCTGGAACGCATAAACACTGCCGCCCAGCGTCAGTTTCAGGTTGTCGGTCAGGGTGAAGCGCGAACCCAACTGGCCGGCGGTCATGCGCAGGTCATTGCGAAATTGCACGCCGTCGCCGTTGACGTTGTCCTTGAGGTTGTAGTTACCCAGGCTGCCGAACAGTTCGGCGCTGCTGCCCAGTGGGTATTTGTAAGTCAGGGCCAGGCCTTCCGGGTTGATATCGCTATCCCAGATCACATCACCCATGCTGACCCACGGCTGCAGCATTTTGCCGCCGATCACGTGCAGGTTCTTGATCTGGTCCGGGTGGTAGTCGATGTAGCCGAGGTCCAGCCAGATCGACTTCTTGTTGAAGTAGCCGTCCAGGTCCTGGTTGGTGGAACGCGCGTCATCACTGCTACCCGTGGCGATACGGATGCCGGTGTCGACCTGCGAGTTGATCTCGGTGTAGGCGCCCAGACGAGCACGGATGCGCTCACGGTCCTTGTCCTTGCCGCCGTTGTTCGGGGTGCCGTCGATCTTGATGGTTTCGTGGCGGAAGCGCACGTCACCCTTGAGCTGGGTCTTGGCAGCCCAGGCCAGCTTCTGGTCGAAACTGCTCAGCTCATTGGTTTTCTTCGCGGTGGCGGCGATCTGTTCGTTGGTCTCTTGTTGAGCTTGCCGTGCGATCTGCTGTTCTTTCTGGTCTTTGGCCAATTCGCTTTGCAGTTCAGTGTACTGCGCCGCGGTGATCTGACCGTTGGCCTTGAGCATGTCGAGCAATTTAGCGTCGACTGCAGCGCTGGCCGGAACGCTCAGGGCCAGTAACAGGCCGCCGCACAGGGCCGCCGCAGTTTTAGTGGAAGCAAGACGCATATCAATCTCCGAAAGTGAGGAGGGATGGCAAACCATCCAGGACACAACCGACCGATGACGGACGGAAAAATAACCACCTGCTAGAACCAGGGGCTCTAAAAACAGGCGTCAGTATCACGATCGTTTATGACGGCGCAGTGGCTAAGTGATGTCATCTAGATGACAAATTATTTAGGATCGGAACTATTGGTTTAGAGCCTTGTCACGCGATTCGGGGGTGTGCTGGGACCGGCGATAAGCGATACTCGCGAGGCTTTCACGCCCCGATCAGTGAGGATGCACATGCCGTTGCAACGCCTGGACAGCCTGTCCGAAATCGCCCCGCAGGTTTGGGATGCACTGGTGCCGGACGCCCAGCCTTTCGTGCGGCATGCCTTCCTGAGTGCCCTGGAAGACAGCGCCAGCCTGGGTCCGCAATCCGGCTGGCAGCCGGAGCATTTGCTGCATTGGGACGGTGATCGGCTGGTGGCAGCGTTACCCAGTTATCGCAAGTGGCATTCCTATGGCGAGTACGTGTTCGACCATGGCTGGGCGGATGCCTGTGAGCGGGCCGGCATCGATTACTATCCCAAGTTGCTGACGGCTGTGCCGTTCAGCCCGGTGAGCGGGCCACGCCTGTTGGCGGCGAATGCCGAGGCGGGTTTTGAGTTGCTGAAAAGCCTGCCGGGTTACCTCGAAATCGAGGGACTCTCCAGTGCCCACATCAACTTCACTGACGCGCTGGCCGATGCTGCACTGGCGCAACAGCCGGGTTGGTTGCAGCGCCTGGGTTGTCAGTTTCACTGGCAGAACCGTGGCTACCGCGACTTCCAGGATTTCCTTGATGCCTTGAGCTCGCGCAAGCGCAAACAGATGCGCAAGGAACGTGAGCAAGTGGCGGGGCAGGGCATCGAGTTCGAATGGCTGCAAGGGCATGAACTGAGCGAAGCACAGTGGGATTTTGTCTACGCCTGCTACGCCAACACCTACGCGGTCCGCCGCCAAGCCCCTTACCTGACCCGCGTTTTTTTCAGCCTGCTGGCCGAGCGCATGCCCGAAGCGATTCGGGTAGTCCTGGCCAAACAAGGTACCCGCCCGGTCGCCATGGCCTTCAGTCTGATCGGTGGTGACAGCTTCTACGGCCGCTACTGGGGCTGTCTGGCGGAATTCGACCGCCTGCACTTCGAAACCTGCTTCTACCAGGGAATGGACTACGCCATCGCCCACGGCCTGCAACGCTTTGATGCGGGAGCCCAGGGCGAGCACAAGTTGATTCGCGGGTTTGAGCCGGTGATTACACGGTCGTGGCATTACCTGCGCCATCCCGGATTGAAAAACGCCGTAGAGGATTTCCTCGAGCGCGAGCGGGTGGGGATCGTGGCGTATGCCGAAGAGGCGAAGACGGCGCTGCCGTATCGGCAGGTCTAAGGTGAGTGCTACTGGATGAATACGTGTTCCGATATGAATAAGTATTTGTAGTGAGCGGGCTTGTCCCGCGCTGGGCGGCGAAGCTGCCCCAAAACCCGGCGCTGCGATTTGCCTGAAAAAATGCAACGTCTTGGTTAGGGCAGCTACGCCGCCCAGCGCGGGACAAGCCCGCTCACTACAAAGGATAGCGCTCTGCCTCAGCCTGGCTCCTCCTTGCCCAGCCATCGATAGGTAAAGCCGCCGATCACCGCGCCAAGGATCGGCGCGAGCCAGAACATCCACAATTGCTGGATCGCCCACCCGCCGACGATCAATGCCGGGCCGGTACTGCGGGCCGGGTTGACTGAGGTGTTGGTTACGGGAATGGAGATCAGGTGGATCAGGGTCAGCGCCAGACCGATGGCAATGGGCGCAAGGCCCGGTGGGGCGCGGCGGTCGGTGGCGCCGAGGATAATCAGCACGAACATCGCCGTCATCACCAGCTCTGTGACAAACCCCGCCGCCAGCGAATAACCACCGGGTGAATGCTCACCATAGCCGTTGGACGCCAGCCCCGACGCCAGTTCAAACCCCGGTTTGCCACTGGCAATGAAGTACAACAGCGCCGCGGCGACCGTACCGCCGATAACCTGCGCCACGATGTACGCCGGTAATTCCCTGGCCGGAAACCTTCCGCCCACGACCAGCCCCACTGATACCGCCGGGTTGAGGTGACAACCACTGATATGCCCGATGGCGAACGCCATGGTCAGCACCGTGAGCCCGAATGCCAGGGCCACACCCAGCAAGCCGATCCCGACTGCGGGGAACGCTGCGGCCAACACCGCACTCCCACACCCGCCCAACACCAACCAAAACGTACCTAACCCCTCTGTGACTGAACGCTTGAACAAAGACATGCAACACGTCCTTGATAGATCGCTCTACCAGATCAGTAAATCAGTGATGCTCCCTGCAGATTTACTTCAGCGCCCGTCTGGGCACTGCACTGAGTACAGCACGATTGCGGCACAAATCCAGGGCATGAAAAAGCGCCAGTGTCCTTTGGGGTCGGACGCCTGGCGCAAGTCAAGGGTGGGAGCTGGCTTGCCTGCGATAGCGGTGGGTCAGTACTGGGAGGCTGGCTGACAGACCGCCATCGCAGGCAAGCCAGCTCCCACAGGGGTCACGGTGTTGTGTCAGTCGATACCGACAAACCCGCCCGTCTGGTGCTGCCACAACCGCGCATACAACCCACCATGCGCCAGCAACTCGGCATGGCTGCCACTCTCGGCAATCAGGCCTTTCTCCAGCACCACCAGGCGGTCCATCCGCGCAATGGTCGACAAGCGGTGCGCAATCGCAATCACCGTCTTGCCTTTCATCAAGGTCTCCAGGCTTTCCTGGATCGCCGCTTCCACTTCCGAGTCCAGGGCTGACGTGGCTTCGTCCATGATCAGAATCGGCGCGTCCTTGAGCAGCACGCGGGCGATGGCGATACGTTGGCGCTGCCCGCCGGAGAGTTTCACGCCGCGCTCACCCACGTGAGCATCCAGCCCGGTACGGCCTTCAGCGTCCGACAGCAGCGGGATGAACTCATCGGCGCGGGCCTTGTGCACGGCGGCCCAGAGTTCTTCGTCGGTGGCGTCGGGCTTGCCGTACAGCAGGTTGTCGCGGATCGAGCGGTGCAGCAACGAGGTGTCCTGGGTGATCATGCCAATCTGTGCGCGCAGGCTTTCCTGGGCGACCTCGGCGATGTTCTGGCCGTCGATCAGGATGCGTCCGCCTTGCAGGTCGTAGAGTCGCAGCAACAGGTTGACCAGCGTCGACTTGCCCGCACCGGACGGGCCGATCAGGCCGATCTTTTCACCGGCCTTGATCTCAAGGTTAAGGCCGCCAATGATCCCGCTCTTCTTGCCGTAGTGGAAATCTACTTGCTCGAAGCGCACTTCGCCCCGGGGCACGCTGAGGCGCGGGGCGTTGTCGCGGTCGATCACGGCCAGTGGCTGTGCGATGGTTTTCAGGCCGTCCTGCACCATGCCGATGTTTTCGAAAATGCCGTTGACCACCCACATGATCCAGCCGGACATGTTGACGATGCGAATGACCAAGCCGGTGGCCAGCGCGATGGCGCCCACGGAAATCAGCGACTGCGTCCACAGCCACAGCGCCAGGCCGGTGGTGGTGACAATCAGCAGGCCGTTCATGGTGGTGATCACCACGTCCATGCTGGTCACCACCCGGCTGGCCAGCTGGGTTTTTTCAGTCTGCTCGATGATCGCTTCCTTGGCGTATTCCTGCTCGGATTGAGTATGGGCAAACAGCTTCAAGGTGGTGATGTTGGTGTAGCCATCGACGATGCGGCCCATCAGTTTGGAGCGCGCCTCGGACGAAATCACCGAGCGCTCCTTTACCCGGGGCACGAAATAGCGTAGCGCCAGGCTGTAGCAGATGATCCAGCTCACCAGCGGGATCATCAGGCGCCAGTCGGCCTCGGCAAACAGCACCAGGGAGCTGATGGCGTAGATCGCCACGTGCCAGATCGCGTCCACCGCAGCCACGGCAGAGTCACGCAGCGAGTTGCCGGTTTGCATGATGCGCTGGGCGATACGCCCGGCGAAGTCGTTCTGGAAGAAATTCAGGCTCTGCTTGAGTACGTAGCTATGGTTCTGCCAGCGGATCAGGCTGGTCATGCCGGGGCTGATGGTCTGGTGCACCAGCAGGTCATGCAGGGCGCCGAAGATCGGACGCAGCAACAGGGCAACTGCGGCCATCCAGATCAGCTCGGTGCTGTGGACCTGGAAGAAGTTGGCGGGCGGCGTGCCCTGGGCCAGGTCGATGATACGGCTCAGGTAGCTGAACAGCGCGACTTCGATCAATGCGCCGATCAAGCCCACCACCAACAGCGCGGCAAAACATGGCCACACCTGGCGCAGGTAGTAGAGGTAGAACGGCAGGACTTTATCGGGCGGGGCGGCGCTTGGCGCGTCGCGGAAAATATCGATCAGTTGTTCAAAACGACGATAGAGCATTAGGGTTGACGCCCGCCTGGCGGGCTCTCCTGTTCAAATGCGCGCGCAGCCTTGTGGGCTGCGCACGGAGCTTCCTGCAGATCTCAGTCGATGCGCTTGGCCGACTTGATGTAGACAGGATCGATAGGCACGTTCTGCATGCCTTGCTTGGTGGTGGTCTGCGAATTGACGATCACGTCGACCACGTCCATGCCCTTGACCACTTTGGCGAATACGGCATAACCGCGATCACGGCCTGGGTCGAGGAAAGCGTTGTCGGCCACATTGATGAAGAACTGGCTGGTGGCCGAATCCGGATCACTGGTGCGCGCCATGGACAAGGTGCCACGTACGTTATGCAGACCATTACTGGCTTCGTTCTTGATCGGCGCTTCGGTTGGCTTTTGCGACATCGACTGGGTGAACCCACCGCCCTGGACCATGAAGCCCGGGATCACACGGTGGAAAATCGTGTTGTTGTAGAAGCCCTTGTCGACATAGGCCAGGAAATTCTTGGTGCTGATCGGGGCCTTGACCGGGTCCAGTTCGATTTCAATGTCGCCGTTGGTGGTGGTGATCAGTACGTGAGGCGCCTTGGCGGGTTCGGCCGCCATCAGGTTGGCAGCGAACAAAACAGAACCGGCAAGAAAGGCGATTTTTTTCAGCATGGGTCAATGATCCTGGGTAGTGGTTTCGACTGTCGTTAGAAAATCGAGCAGCGTGGCGTTAAAGACTTCGGGTTGATCCAATGGCGTGGCGTGGCGGGAATCTCTGATCACCACCAGTCGCGCATCGGGCAGCAGTTTTACATAGTTTTCTTTCTGCGCCACGGGGGTGTAGTCGTGGTCGGCGCTGATGACAAGGGTTGGACAGGTAATCCTCGAAAGGCGTTCCTGCACACCCCAGCCTACAATCGCATCGAAGCTGGCGAGATAAGCACGTTTGTCGTTTTTTGCCCAGCGTTCGGCCATCTTGCGGCGCAGGTCGGCCTGATGCGGTTTGGGGAATAGGCGGTCGCCCAGCGCCTTGCCGATAGTGGCCAGGCTGAGCACACGCGCCAGGCTCCAGCGCTTGGCCCACTGCCAGTAATCATCGGCGCTGCGTACCTTCACCTCCGGCGCGCTGTTGACGATGCACAGGCTCTTGACCCGTGCAGGTTCATCCACCGCCAGTTGGAAGGCAATCATGCCGCCCATGGATAAGCCCACCACATGGGCGGGCGGCAGGGCCAGGTGTTCGATCAGCGCGAGCAGATCAAAGGTGAAGCCCTGGATGCTGTAGCGTTCGCGCGGTTTGTCCGAGCGCCCATGACCGCGCACATCCACCAGGACCAGGCGGTAATGTTTGGCCAGCACGGGAATCTGCAGCTCCCAATCCTGGCTGCTGGAGCCCAGGCCGTGGATCAGGATCAGCGGGGTGCCGTGGCCGTATTCCTCGTAGTGCAGGCTGCATCCTTCGTGGTCGAACCAGGCCATGCTTGAACTCCGTTTCAGGCTTGCCAGGGGGCAGCGAAGGGCGCGTCCAGGGGGGCGGTGTCAAAGGTGCGCAGCAGTTCCACGAGGATCTGCGTCGCCGGCCCCAAGGGTTTGTCTTTGTTTGAATACAGATAGAACGTGGGGTGGCGGCTGCCGCCCTGTTCCAAGGGTAGCTGCTTGAGCACGCCTTCGCTGAGTTCACGTTCGATCATGTGCCGAGGCAACCAGGCAAAGCCCAGGCCGCTGCCCACAAAGGCGGCGGCGGTGGCCAGGCTGCCGACGGTCCAGCGCTGTTCGGCGCCAAGCCAGCCCACATCCCGTGGTTGCTGGCGACCGGAGTCGCGGATCACCACCTGCATCTGGCTTTCCAGGTCCTGGAAACTCAGCTCGCGATTCATGCGGTGCAGGGTGTGCTCGGGGTGGGCCACGGCGACAAATTCCACATCGCTCATTTCCGTGCCCAGGTAGCCCGGGATGCTGAAACCGCAAATCGCCAGGTCGGCCACGCCTTCAATCAGCAGCTCTTCAACGCCCGACAGCACCTCCTCACGCAGGCGCACGCGGCAACCACGGCTCTGCGGCATGAAGGCGGAGAGCGCGCGCACAAGGCGTGCGTTCGGATAGGCCGCGTCCACCACCAGGCGGACCTCGGCTTCCCAGCCCTGCTCCATATGGTGCGCGAGGTCTTCCAGCTGGCTGGCGTTTTTCACCAGTTGCCGGGAGCGGCGCAACAGCACTTCACCGGCGTCGGTGAGCACCGCCTTGCGCCCATCAATGCGCAGCAGCGGCACACCGAGCTGGTCTTGCATGCGGGCCACGGTGTAGCTCACCGAAGACTGCGAACGGTGCAGCGCTTCGGCCGCCTGGGCGAAGCCGCCATGGTCGACCACGGCTTGCAACGTACGCCATTGATCGAGGGTAACGCGGGGCGCTTTCAAGATGGGTTCCTCTTGTCCTAAGCTGACAGTCCTTATTGGAGACTGCCGAATGAGAAAATTCTGTTGTGTGTTGCTGGCGCTGCTGCCGATGAGCGCATTTGCCTACCCCATCGACGTCACAAAAAAGAT
This sequence comes from Pseudomonas tritici, assembly GCF_014268275.3. Taxonomy (NCBI): domain Bacteria; kingdom Pseudomonadati; phylum Pseudomonadota; class Gammaproteobacteria; order Pseudomonadales; family Pseudomonadaceae; genus Pseudomonas; species Pseudomonas tritici. The sequence goes on along the minus strand of NZ_CP077084.1, from coordinate 4,703,871 downwards.
CGACGGCGTCAGCATCGATTACACCGCCTCCGATGTGGACGGCGATATCAGTTCGATCCAGCTCAATAACTACGGCACGAATGACGCCGTATGCTCGGTAACCTTCACCAACGGGCCGGAATCACCGCGTCGCCGCACGGTCACGGTGCCGGCGGGAAAAAGCACGAACACCACGGCCAAGTTCAACCGCGCCATTATCAAGATGCGTATCGCCCTGGCTTGCGGGCCGAAGTAACCCGACAGCGGAGCATGCTGACAGCAATACTCCGCTTATGAACAAATTTATAGATGGGTTATAGCAGTTTTTTACGCTTTTTAATCGAATTGGCTCTGTTTAATCTTCACTCCATCGACTTACAGCAATTACAGATGGAGCCTACAAAGCCATGTCCAATGTTCTGATCATCGAAAGCAGCGCCCGCCAGCAGGATTCGATTTCCCGCCAACTCACCCGGCAGTTCATCAGCCAATGGCAGGCCGCCCATCCGGCGGATCAGATCACTGTGCGTGACGTGGCCCTCAACCCGGTCCCGCACCTGGACGCCAACTTGCTTGGCGGCTGGATGAAGCCCGCGGATCAGCGCAACGGCAACGAGCAGGCGTCCCTGGATCGCTCCGACGAATTGACCAACGAACTGCTGGCGGCCGACGTACTGGTGATGGCCGCACCGATGTACAACTTTGCCATCCCCAGCACCCTCAAGGCCTGGCTGGACCACGTGTTGCGTGCGGGTGTGACCTTCAAATACACCGCCACCGGCTCTCAGGGTTTGCTGACCGGCAAGCGCGCCATCGTGCTCACCGCGCGCGGCGGCATCCACACGGGGGCCACTTCCGATCACCAGGAACCCTACCTGCGTCAGGTCATGGCATTCATCGGGATTCACGACGTCACCTTCATTCACGCCGAAGGGGTGAACCTGAGTGGGGACTTCCAGGAAAAAGGCATTAACCACGCCAAGGCGCTGCTGGCACAGGTCGCCTGATCTTTTAATCGCCAGATAATCCCTCGGTGTTTATCTAGCGCCACGCAACCCTTCAAGTACGCGTATCGAACCTCCCTTTGCACTTTTTGCTCCTGAGTGCTCCTGCCCGACTGACGCATTAGCGAGGTCGGGTTTTTTTTGCGCCGAGTTTCTTCAATCGTCGAAAACCTTTAATGTCCCGCCCATTCGAAATGAGGCGCGCATGGGCTATTTACTGGTTGTCACTCTGATTCAGGCATTTTCCTTCAGCTTGATCGGCGAATACCTCGCCGGTCACGTCGACAGCTACTTTGCAGTGCTGGTGCGCGTGTTGCTGGCCGGGCTGATATTTATCCCGCTGACGCGCTGGCGTTCGGTGGAGCCAGCCTTCATGCGCGGCATGCTAGTGATTGGCGCGCTGCAGTTTGGCGTGACCTACGTGTGCCTGTACCTGAGCTTTCGCGTGCTCACGGTGCCGGAGGTGCTGCTGTTCACTATCCTCACGCCGCTGCACGTGACCCTGATCGAAGATGCCCTCAACCGCCGTTTCAACCCGTGGGCGTTGATCGCCGCGTTGGTGGCAGTGGCCGGCGCGGCGGTGATCCGCTTCGACCAGATCACCCCGCACTTCCTTGGGGGCTTCCTGCTGCTGCAACTGGCCAACTTCACCTACGCCGCCGGGCAGGTGATGTACAAGCATTTGGTCGCGCGTTATCCCAGTGATTTGCCGCACTACCGACGCTTTGGTTACTTCTACGTGGGCGCGTTGCTGGTGGTGTTGCCGGCGTTCCTGCTGTTCGGCAAGTCGAACTTTCTGCCGGAAGCACCGCTGCAATGGGGCGTGCTGGTATTTCTTGGACTGGTCAGCACCGCCCTGGGGATGTATTGGTGGAACAAAGGCGCCTGCCTGGTCCATGGCGGCACCCTGGCGGTGATGAACAATCTGCATGTGCCGGTGGGGCTGCTGCTGAACCTGCTGATCTGGAACCAGCACGAACCGCTGGGCCGCTTGGCCTTGGGTGGGTTGGTGATTCTGGGGGCGGTGTGGATCAGTCGGTTGGGTGTGCGAAAGGCGCCATTGTTACGCTGAACCCCTTGTGGGAGCGGGCTGGCTCGCTCCCACAATAGGCCGCGTCGTTAAATCGATATTTTTTCCGGGGCCGGCAAATGACTGGCCCCGAGCACCGCCGGCAACATCCCAGCGCGCAGATCATTGCCACTCGGCTGCTGATACAAGCTCAAGCCAAACTCCGGCAATACCGCCAGCAGGTAATCAAAGATATCCCCCTGGATCCGCTCGTAATCCGCCCACGCTGTGGTGCGGGTAAAGCAGTAGATCTCCAGCGGTACGCCCTGGGCGGTGGTTTGCATCTGGCGCACCATGCAGGTCATGTTCGGCTGGATGTCCGGGTGGCTTTTCAGGTACGCCAGGGCATAAGCGCGGAAGGTGCCGAGGTTGGTCATGCGGCGGCGGTTTGCCGACAATTGCGCGCTGTTCCCCTGAGCTTCATTCCAGGCCTTGAGTTCAGCCTGCTTGCGCCCGATGTAGTCGGTGAGCAGGTGCACCTGGGTCATGCGCAGTTCTTCATCGTCACGCAGGAAACGCACGCCACTGGCGTCGATATACAGGCAGCGCTTGATGCGGCGCCCGCCGGAGGCCTGCATGCCGCGCCAGTTCTTGAACGACTCGGACATCAGGCGCCAAGTGGGGATGGAGACGATGGTCTTGTCGAAGTTCTGCACCTTGACTGTGTGCAAGGTGATGTCCACCACATCGCCGTCGGCGCCGACCTGGGGCATTTCGATCCAGTCACCGACCCGCAACATGTCGTTGCTGGTCAGTTGTACGCTGGCGACGAACGACAGCAAGGTGTCCTTGTACACCAACAGGATCACCGCCGACATCGCACCCAGGCCTGAGAGCAGCAACAGCGGCGAACGGTCGATCAGGGTGGCGACAATAATGATCGCGCCAAACACGAACAACACCATCTTCGCTAACTGCACATAGCCCTTGATCGAGCGGGTGCGTGCGTGTTCGGTACGTGCGTAGATGTCCAGCAAGGCGCTGAGCAGTGCGCTCATGGCCAGTACCAGGAACAGAATGGTGAGCGACAGGGCCACGTTACCGATAAACAGAATGGCGGTCTTGCTCAGGTCCGGCACCAGGTACAGGCCGAACTGGATCACCAGCGACGGCGTCATCTGGGCCAGGCGATGAAAGACTTTGTTATGCCGCAGATCGTTGACCCAGTGCAGGGCCGGCTGCCGGCCGAGCAATTTGACGGCGTGGAGAATGAGATAACGCGCTACACGTCCAAGCAGCAGCGCCACGACCAGCAACACCAGCAGACCGAGGCTGGCATGGAGCAACGGGTGTTGATCGAGGGTGCCCCAAAGGTCTTGGACGTTGAGCCAGAGCTGTTTGATATCCATGGATGAGACCGATTCTTCTGTAAGACAAGACGGGGCGATTAGAGCATTTAAGTGCGACAAAGTTGACGTCATGGACAAATGCCCTGACAAAAAAGCAGCTGATTAGTACCGTTCGCGTAAAGAAACTCGGTTTGGACGCCCGAAACCGGTAACCTATGCAGCTGTTTTTTTGTATTTCTTCGAGGTAGCACCCGTGTTTTCCCAATTCGCCCTGCACGAACGCCTGCTCAAAGCCGTGGCCGAGCTTAAATTTGTCGAGCCTACGCCGGTGCAAGCAGCGGCCATCCCGCTCGCGCTCGAAGGGCGTGACCTGCGGGTGACTGCTCAAACCGGGAGTGGCAAGACTGCCGCTTTCGTCCTGCCGATTCTGCATCGTTTGATTGGCCCGGCCAAAGTCCGCGTCAGCATCAAGACCCTGATCCTGCTGCCGACCCGCGAGCTTGCCCAGCAGACCTTGAAGGAAGTGGAGCGCTTCTCGCAGTTCACGTTTATCAAGTCCGGCCTGATCACCGGCGGCGAAGACTTCAAGGTCCAGGCCGCCATGCTGCGCAAGGTGCCGGATATCCTGATCGGCACCCCTGGCCGCATGATCGAGCAACTCAACGCCGGCAACCTTGACCTCAAGGAAGTCGAAGTGCTGGTATTGGACGAAGCCGACCGCATGCTCGACATGGGCTTTGCCGACGACGTGCAGCGCCTGGTAGCCGAGTGCGTCAACCGCCAGCAGACCATGCTGTTCTCCGCCACCACCGGCGGTTCGACCCTGCGTGAAATGGTCGCCAAGATCCTCAACAACCCTGAGCACCTGCAGGTCAACAACGTCAGCGACCTGAACGCGACCACGCGTCAGCAGATCGTCACCGCCGACCACAATGTGCACAAAGAGCAGATTCTCAACTGGCTGCTGGCCAACGAGACTTATCAGAAAGCCATCGTGTTCACCAACACCCGCGCTGCGGCCGACCGCATCTACGGTCGCCTGGTGGCCCAGGAATACAAAGCGTTCGTGCTGCACGGTGACAAAGACCAGAAGGACCGCAAACTGGCCATCGACCGCCTCAAGGCTGGCGGCGTGAAGATTCTGGTTGCCACCGACGTTGCCGCGCGCGGCCTGGACGTGGACGGCCTGGACTTGGTGATCAACTTCGACATGCCGCGCAGCGGCGACGAATACGTGCACCGTATCGGGCGTACCGGGCGTGCCGGCAACGACGGCTTGGCCATTTCGCTGATCTGCCACGGCGACTGGAACCTGATGTCGAGCATCGAGCGCTACCTCAAGCAGTCGTTCGAGCGTCGCACCATCAAGGAAGTCAAAGGCACGTACACCGGACCGAAGAAGGTCAAGGCGTCGGGCAAGGCGGTTGGCGTAAAGAAGAAAAAGACCGACGCCAAGGGCGACAAGAAGAAAACCGGCGCCAAGTCGCCGACCAAGCGCAAGATCGCCAACCGGCCGAAGACCGACAACCTGTCGCTCGTCAGCAAAGATGGCATGGCGCCACTTAAGCGCCGCAAGCCTGAAGCACCGGCTGCTGAGTAAGGCTTGAGTGATGAAAAAAACCGGACATTTGTCCGGTTTTTTATGCCTTCAGCTTTTGGCTTTGGCGGCTGCTTCCTTGAGTTCCTTGAGTCGGGCATCGATCAACTGGCACTTGTCAGGAAACTCGGCACTTTCGGTATCCAGATCCATCTTCTGCAGCTCGTCGTTCATCTCCTTGGCCTTGGTCGGGTTCTGTTCGGTCAGTTTGGCCACTTCCTGGGCCAGTTGTTCGCGCTTGGCCGTGGCCTCGTCTGGTGTGCAGGCCCAGGTTGGCAGAGCAGTCAGCAGCGTGGCGGCGATCGCCAGGTTTTTCAGGGTTTTCATGGAGAGACCTCCTTGGCGGTTATGTGCTGTTGAGGGCGCGAACGTCTGGAAAGTTCAGAGAAATGACACGCCGTCTATTCGGCTGAACGGCGGCTGACGTGACGGGTCACACCTCAAGACGGGCTAATTTTCCTTAAGCCTGCAGGAGGAATCAGGATGACGACTTACAACTGGGATCTGATCGAACGGCTGTTGCATGAAGTGCAGAACGGCGAGGGCAGCTTCGCGCCGCGCAAGTATGCCGAGCAGGAAGCAGCCGAGAAGGCGACGGCGGGCGAATCGACCGGCAACCTGGATGCGCTGAAAAAGACCGCTGCGGATTATGAGGCGCTGCTGTTCAAGCGTGGCTTTATTGAATCGCGCCCTGAGGAAGAGGGCGGTAATGGCGAGAACTTCATCCTGACTGCACTCGGCGCGCAGTTGCTGGCGCTGATCGACAGTTCGATCCCGGGCAACGATCATCCGCGTCAGGTGTTGGATGAGCAGGCGGATGCACTGGATCCGGCGACCTTTGCTGAAGTGGCGTCAAAAGCTCAGATTGCCTGAGTGCTTCTGTGGGAGCGGGCTTGCCCGCGATGACGGCGTGTCAGTCGATATAGTCGTTACTGACCGATCGCTATCGCGGGCAAGCCCGCTCCCACATTTTTAGATCGTGGCAGCCTTCAGGCATTTCAGCGCTTTGAAGTCGCTGCGCACGCCGTCAATTTTCTGCGTCAGCTTCAAGCGTTGTTGCGCGCTACTGTCTGCCATCAGGTCGACCAACAGACTGCGCGCTGCAGCCTCTGTCTGGGCATAAGCAGCGCGATACTCCGGGGTCCACAAGCTCTCCCGATCCACCAGCAACTGCTGCATTTTCTGCGGGAAGTCGGCGCTTGCACGGTGTTGCACGGCGTCGATGAATTGAGCCTGCCACTGCGCACGGTTGCCGATCCATTCCGTGTTCTGGTCTCCCAATGCGAGCGACCACGCCGTCACGCGATTCTGCTGACTGGCGCTGAGCGGGCCCATCCACGTATCCAGGCGCTTGCTCATGCGCTCGGCACGTTCTTGGATCTGCTTGGCCAGTGGCGGCTTCAGGTATTCATCCTGGCGCTTGCGCAGATCCTTGGCCAGCGCCTCGTTCATTTCCTTGACCTGCTGATCGTCCAGGCCCTTGAGCAGTTTGATGGCCGATGGCGTGATCTCACGGGCGACCTCGTCAATAGCCTGCTTGGCTTCGGCGGTACGGGTCTGCAAGGCGGCGTCTGTGACCTGGTTGTTGTCGACCATCTGTTGCAGGCGATCCAGCCAATCCAGATAACCCGGCAGCTGCGTGGTGCAGTGCCAGGCCAGGTGTTCCTTGAGTTTGTCGTTGAACCAGCTCTTTTGCCCGGCGTTCATGTCCAGGTAATCGTTGAGGGTCCAGGGGATGATCACGTCCAGGTTGCGGTAGGCCAGGCCCACGCGATTGCAGCCGGCGAGCATCAGGCTCACGGTCAGCAATACCACCAGTAATTTGAGCCGACGCAGCATGGGCGGGTCCTTCGCGGAATGGGGTGTCACATGTGAACCCGCGCTGGGCGCGACAGTTCAGCCCATTAATAAAACGTCCGCGCGGCCTTCAACGTCAACAGACCATCGCATTGCGAATTATGTCCGGAATACGCCGAGCAATCCCCGCCGCTCAGGCTGGAGTCGCTGTAGATCAGGTTCAGGTCAACGCCCATCCATTCCCGCGAGAATTGCACCGACCAGTCACTGAAGGCGCGGATGGAGCCGCCGTCCACCGAGACTGGAGCGCCCAACTGATGAGTGGTGTATTTCATGCTGACCCCAATGCCGAAAGGTTGGGTGCCGCCGAGGTCGGCAAACAGGGTGCTGTCCTGGCGGTCCGGATCGTTGCTGAAGGAGGCGCCAAAGCGATTGCCCAGCAGGTTCAGGCCGCCGTAGAACTCCTGGCTGTCGAGGGGGCTGAGCTTGGGGTAGCTGTAATGGATCAAGCCCACTTCGTAGCCCAGGGTCTGATCGAAGGGGTGTTTGAAACCCATGTAGGAATCGACTTCGAGGGTGCTGGCCGAGGACAAGCCCATATTCGGGGAAAACTGGCCGAAGTACAGGCCGCTGTCGTGGCTCAGGTCCAACCCGCCATGGAACGAGTCGCTGCCAGGCGACGTCGGCTTGACCAAGCCCTGCGCCATGCTGCGGCTGGGAGTGGTGCCCAATTTCAAATCGAAATCACCCAATTCGCGCTGAAAGATTTGCGCTTCGGCGAGGGGGCAGGTCACCAGGGCACCGACCAGGAAAATACAGGATTTGAGCATGCTTCACTCCATGAAAAGCGAGGAGCAGTGACGAAGGAAATCGGGCAGATGCCCGTGCTAGACGCGTGCAAGCATACCGGCGAATGCCTGCAGGTGAGGCCCGTTCGTCGATTCATGCAAAAATGTGGATGATTGGAGAGGGTATTTCGAGCTCTAGTCCTAGCGCCTTGAGGGCAAGACGCTTAGGGACCAGGTGTGTTGCGCGGTATTACTTTTTACCCAAGCTGATCTGCTTGGATGGGCCGAAAGTCTGGCCGCTCACGCCTTTGGCAATTTGCTGGATTTCGCCGCCGGACTTAAGGAACGCAGCGATCTGGCTGTTGATCGATTCGCTGGTTTCAACGGCTGGAGCTGGCTTTGCTTTGCTGTTGGATGCTTTTACACGCATGGCGGCCACTAACCTGTAGAAAATTAACTTGGCCAGGCATCGTACAGGAAATACTTGACAATTGCTTGGTAAATATCCCCCGGGAATAAGTGCAGCGGTCGGAAACAGCAAAGTTTCATTTTTCAAATAAGCCCCCTAACTTATTGTTTTAATTCGAAACCATGGGGCGGTCGAGGGTTGGCGGCTTGAAAAAACTGGCCGATTGATCGGACGAGCGGGGCTGTGCGTTGGGCGATGCTATTGCAAGGCCACCTCAGCCCGCGTTTTTTCAGGCGCCCGCGCGTGGCGGGTCCAACTCGGGTAGAATGCCGCTCACGCAATGAGGGTATTTGGACATGGCTTTAGTCGGGCGCTACAACAGCTTGCAAGTGGTAAAACACACTAACTTCGGTTTGTACCTGGATGGTGCGCAAGACGGTGAAATCCTCTTGCCTAATCGGTATATCCCTAAAGATATTCCCAGCGAAGATGAAGACTGGCTTAACGTTTTCATCTATCTGGACAGCGATGACAAACTCATCGCCACCACTGAAAAACCGAAAGTTCAAGTGGGTGAATTCGCCAGTTTGAAAGTGGTGGAAGTCAACAGTATTGGCGTGTTCCTTGACTGGGGTTTGCCCAAGGATCTGTTGCTGCCTTACTCGGAAGAAAAACGCCAGATGACCGCAGGTGAATACTGCGTGGTGCACGTTTATCTCGACAAACACACCAAGCGCATCACCGCCACTGCGCGCCTGGATCGTTACCTGGACAAAACGCCTGCTAACTACCAGGTGGGCCAGGAAGTCGACCTGCTGGTGGCCGAAGCCACTGATATGGGCTTCAAGGCGATCATCAACAACAAGCATTGGGGCCTGATCCACAAGAACGAAGTGTTCAAGTTCCTGCGCCCGGGCAAGGAAGAAAAAGGCTTTATCAAAGAAATCCGCGCTGACGGCAATATCAGCCTGAGCCTGCAACCGGTCGGACAGGAAGCGGCCTCCAGCCTGAACTCGAAGATCCTCGCCAAGTTGCGTGAAAACAACGGCATCTTGCCGGTCAGCGACAAAAGCGACCCGACGGTGATCAGTAACTTGTTCGGCGTGAGCAAGGGCAACTTCAAGAAAGCCATTGGTGCGCTGTATAAGCAGGGCCAGATCGTGATTCACGCGGATCGCATTGAACTAAGCTGATCGCGCTTTGCTCTTCTGTAGGCGCCGTCCGGTGCCTACAGAGGTTGCATCAATGACCAAGAAAATGCTCTTCGCCTACCTCGGCACTCTGCTCGCGTTCCTGATCCTGGACGGCCTCTGGCTTGGCGTCCTCATGGGACCCACCTACAAATCCCTGCTGGGTCCACTGATGCTGGATCAGCCCCGCCTGTTGCCTGCGACACTCTTCTATCTCCTTTATGTACTGGGTTGCGTAGTGTTCGTGGTCTTGCCCAGCACAAGCTGGCAACGCGCCGCACGCCTTGGCGCCTTGCTTGGTCTGGTTGCCTACGGCACCTATGACCTGAGCAACTGGGCCACGCTGCAAGGTTGGTCCGCGCAATTGGCGATCATGGACATGGCCTGGGGCACCTTTCTGACGGCGGCGTGCTGTACGGTGGGCTACTTGTGTGCACATCGAGTGCACCGTTGATTGTGTACAGGATTGATGTGCACCGTAGCTGAGCGCGGTCCCCGCTTATAGACCTGTATCAATCTCTTTGGAACACCGTATCAAAGGGATTGCGCTCAATTGGCACGCATTCTGCTGACTGTCTCGTATACAAACCATGCCGCCTCCCGTATGCACCCCGTGACGGAAGCGCAGGCCGGTATTTCGAGGAGCCCAGCGATGACCGAACAATTGCCCAAAGGCTACAGCCCGCGCCTGTACAACAAGGACTTGGGCCCACTGCCGCAAAAGTGGACCTGGTACAACATCTTCGCCTTCTGGATGAGCGACGTGCACAGCGTTGGCGGTTATGTGTTCGCCGCCAGCCTGTTCGCCCTGGGGCTGGCCAGTTGGCAGGTGTTGATCGCCTTGCTCGCCGGTATTTGCATTGTTCAGTTGATCGCTAACTTGGTGGCCAGGCCGAGCCAGCAGGCCGCTGTGCCGTATCCCGTGATTTGTCGGCTGGCGTTTGGCGTGTTTGGCGCGAATATCCCCGCAGTGATTCGTGGCTTGATCGCCGTGGCCTGGTATGGGATTCAGACGTATTTGGCATCAAGTGCGTTGATCATCGTGGTGCTGCGCTTCTTCCCGCAGATGGCGGTGTATGCCGAACCGCACTTTGCAGGCCTGTCGTACCTCGGCTGGTTTGGATTCCTGAGCCTGTGGTTGCTCCAGGCGGCCGTGTTCTGGGCTGGTATGGAGTCTATCCGCCGCTTTATCGATTGGGCGGGGCCGGTGGTGTATGCGGTGATGTTTGCCCTGGCCGGCTGGATCGTGTGGAAGGCGGGCTGGTCGAATATCAGCTTCACCCTGTCAGAGAAATCCCTGTCGGGTTGGCAGGCGTTTGGCCAGGTGATCGTGGCCACCGCGCTGGTGGTGTCGTACTTCTCCGGGCCCACCCTGAATTTCGGTGACTTCAGCCGCTACTGTCGCAGCATGCAGGACGTACGACGCGGCAACTTCTGGGGGCTGCCGGTGAATTTCCTGGCGTTTTCCCTGGTCACCGTAGTCATCGTCTCGGGCACCTTGCCGGTGTTCGGCGAAATGCTGCATGACCCGATTGCCACGGTTTCGCGCATCGATAACAGCATGGCGGTGTTGCTCGGTGCCTTTGCCTTTGTCACCGCGACCATTGGTATCAATATCGTCGCCAACTTCGTTTCCCCGGCGTTTGACTTCGCCAACGTCGCGCCGAGCAAAATCAGTTGGCGTGCCGGCGGGATGATCGCCGCCGTGGCGTCGATCTTTATCACGCCGTGGAATCTGTTCAATAACCCGCTGATGATCCACTACACCCTGGATATCCTCGCCGCGTTTATCGGGCCACTGTTCGGGATTCTGTTGGTGGATTTCTACCTGATCAAAAAACAAAAGATCGACGTGGATGCACTGTTTGATGACAGCCCCAGCGGGCGCTACTACTTCGACGGTGGCGTGAACTGGACGGCGGTCAAAGCGCTTGTGCCCGCGACGCTGGTGGGGGTCGCGATCACCTTTACCCCGGCGTTGCAGTTTATGGCCAACTTCGCCTGGTTTACCGGCTGCTTCCTGGGTGGGCTGTTTTTCCTGGTGCTGGCTCGGCGTGAGCAGATTCATGTGCCTGCGCCGCTGGTTGTCGGCTGAGCAGCACCGAGCCCGCTATTAAAAGGCCCGCGCCGGCAATCACCAGCGCGGGTTGCAACCCGCCGCTGAGGTGGCTGCTGACCGACGCCAGCAACGGGCCGCTCAGTTGGCCGATGGCAAAGCTGGCGGTCAGCAGCCCGGTACTGCGCTGGTAGCCGTGGGGCGCGACGTCCCGCAGGCGGGCCATTACCAACTGCATGCAGGCCAGGAACGGCCCGCCACACAGCAGCACGCCCAGCGCTAAACCCCAGCCATTGCCGAACAAACAGGCGAATACGCCGGCCGCTTGCAGCCACAGCGTGGTCATCAGCCAACGGCGCGTGGTGTGCGGGTCCTTGCGGCGCAGACTCGCCACTCCCACGCCAATCGTTGCGGCCAGGCCAAAGCACGGCCAGAACAGATCGGCCTGCCAGGCGCCCTTGAACTGCGCGCTGGCCATCTGCGACAGGAAGGTTGCCGGAATGATGTAGCCAAGGCCGAACAGCACGTAGATCCAGCACAAATGCGCGATGCTGCCGTTGCTGCCTCCCTCGGTGTGGCTGGCAACCGCTGCGCCATCGGCATAAGGCCTGGGCAGGAAAGGCAGGATTGCCAACAACATCACCAACGCCACCACGCCATACACCAGCCATAACGTCGCCGAGTTTTGCCCCTGCAGGTTGGAGCCCAGCGCCAATAACCCGGTCAACAGAATCCCCAACCCTGGCCCGGCGAATACCAAGGCGCCCAGGCGCGGACGCCCGGCCGCAATCGCCAATGGTTGGCTGAGGCTGGTGATCATCACCAGGGCCCAGGCACTCGCGACACCGGTACCAAAGCGCAGTAATAGGTGCGGCCAGAACCCATGAGCCCAATACGACGCCAGCGTCAGCAACACACACAGCCATAAGCCGCCATACAAGCGCCCGCGCACGTGGTGGTGGCTGCGCGCAAAGATCGAATCCACCGCGCCGACGAAGTAGCCCAGGTAGTTGGCGGCAGCGATCAGGCCGGCGCCGGTCAGGTCGATCTGCCCTTCACTGAGCAGGTGCGGCATTTGTGGGGTGAGGGCGAAGCGGCCAATGCCCATCGCCATCATCAGGGCGACGAAGCTGGCAAGTAAGCGTATCAAGGGAGACATGGTCAAGTTTCCTGCGGGTAAGCGAATACCCTCAGGCTAAAGCTGATTGACTTTCTGTAAAATTGAATAATAGTTAGCAACTTGTTCAGTTTTGGAGAAAGTTATGGAGTTCAGTCAATTGCGCATTTTCCAGGCCGTGGCCGAAGAGGGCTCCATCACCCGCGCCGCCGAGCGTCTGCATCGGGTGCCGTCGAATCTGTCGACCCGGCTCAAGCAGATGGAGGAACAGCTCGGCGTCGAGCTGTTCGTACGTGAACGCCAACGCTTGCAGCTTTCTCCTGTAGGCAAGGTGTTGCTGGACTACAGCACCCGCCTGCTGGCGCTGCACGATGAAGCCCATGGCGCCGTGCAAGGCGGGCAACCGGCTGGGGATTTTGTGTTGGGCAGCATGTACAGCACGGCAGCGGTTCACTTGCCCAAGCTGCTGGCGCGCTATCACAAGGCTTATCCGATGGTGAACCTGCAAGTGCAATCGGCGCCCAGCGGTGAGTTGCTTGAAGGCTTGATCACCGGTCGTCTGGATGCTGCATTCGTGGACGGCCCCATCACAATCGCGTCCCTGGACGGAGTCGCCCTGTGCGAGGAACGATTGGTACTGATATGCGAGGCCGATCACCCGTCGGTGCGCGGGCCGCAGGATGTGGCCGGGCGTTCAGTGTTCACCTTCCGCCGCAGTTGCGCTTATCGCACTCGTCTGGAAACCTGGTTTTCCCACGAGCGTGTGGCCATGGGGCGGGCAATCGAGATTGAATCCTATCAAGGCATGCTCGCCTGCGTGATTGCTGGCTCCGGGGTGGCGTTGATGTCCGAGTCCATGCTCGACAGCCTGCCAGGCAAGGAAAATGTGTCCGTTCATCCGCTGACGGGGCCTTTTGCCACTGCGACCACCTGGCTGATGTGGCGAAAGGGTATGCTCGGCGCTAACCTCAATGCATGGATCGACCTTCAGCAAGAGGGCAAGGCAGAGGTCCTGCGAGACGCACGCGCAATTGCTTGAACGATCCGTCAGGATTTGAATCAATTCAGTAATAGTTCGTTGTGGTTTCGTTCATGCATTACGTAGGACTTAGGGCTACTATCAGTGTAGGAAAAGGCGACAGAACTTGCGCCTACCAGCATTACCCTCAAGGGGGGCAACCATGAAAGAGAAAATTCAAAACTGGCTCCATGATCTGGGTGTTGCACTGGGCTTGATCGAGCCTCCGCTACAACCGGTGCCTATCCGCACAGATGATGAGCAGCGCCGCCCACGCCGCCGGTAAGTCCTGAAGCGCTCATGCGATCGACTCGTTGATCGTGCGGGCGCTTTGCAATGGGTTGTTATTCAGGGCGTGCTCGGTTCCCTGTCATTCGGGCGCAGCCGCAGTTTGTTCCCCGCCGCTTTACTGGATTATCTGACGAGGCCAGCGTTGTCGTCGGACCCTTCTTTTTATCCTGTCATCCGTACCTTTTTCCGGTTCGTCCTTCTATATTTTTGTCTTCACAAGGACGGAAGGGTAGTGGGATGTCGAGCATTGATGGCGAAGGTATGGTGATTTCCGACAGGGTTGAGCGTCGTCGGTTTCCATCGATTGAGCAGGGAGATATGCGTAGCGTGCGTGCCTTGGTGATTCACCAGACGGATGCCCCAACGGCACAGCACACCTTTAACGGTTATCTGTCCAAAGGCAACGGTGCGCACTTTTTGATTGAAAAAGATGGCCTCATCTACCAGACGGCCAGCCTGAAAAAACGCTGTTATCACGTTGGGCGCTACCTGCGCTCCAAGTGCCTGGCAGTTGATAAAACGACCTGTGATACCGCTCAAATCCAGTCGATTCAAGCGCTCACCTGGACGTTACAGATTCGCGCGCTGGACCGGCACGAACGCACCAAGGGCTATCCTGAACGATACCCGATGAATGCGGACTCCCTGGGTATCGAATTGGTCGGCAAACACCTGGATGCCACGCGTTATGAGCGGGTTACCGCACTGCAGAATCAGTCTCTGCAGTGGTTGGTGTCTGAATTGCGTGGTCATTTCCGTCTGACACCGGAAGACATCTACACGCACCCGCAAATCTCATACAAACATCCAGGTGAAGCCAGCAGTGCGGTGTGGCAATGACTTCAGCGCGATGGACACTGGGCGTGTGGATGTTACTCGCCGGATGCGCGTCCACCCCGCGTGATGTTGAGGCTATCTCCATCGCGGGCTTCCATTCCGAAGAACCTGAGCGTTGCCGTCCCAGTGACGTTGCGCTGGATGAGCGGCAGGTAGCGGCCTTTTTCAAGCAGGCTGAACTTATTGATGGTCGTACGCTGCACGATGAGTATGACTGGGCGCCTTGTTACCTGGAGGGCACGCTGAAATATCAAGGCAAGGCATGCATTTGGCGGGTGAGGGCAGGCGCTACGGGGGAGATTGAGTGCCCGGCAACTGCGCAGTACTTTGGCTGCAAGGACTGCGGTGATGTGTTTGAAGGCGCCAAAAAATAGCGACGGGTTGAAAAGATAGAAGTGATATCTGAAGTCGTATCCGCTCTTGTTCACGGGATTTCGGGTGACTAGCCCGATTTCACGCATGTCAATCAGGTTTTGGCACTCATTTGTCGGAATTGGACTGCATGATTGTCAGAATCGGCTGGCTTATTTAATTATAAAGACACGCGTAGGTTGGGTTCCATTAGGGACCAAGGCAACTAGTCTCGGATAAAAACTAAGCGCATTTTCATCGCGCCCTAACTTTATTGAGTGCCTCGCTTTGAGGTACCAGTAAGTCAGAATTGGTTGGAGACAAAGCTATGTTGCTCTCTTCGGTTCCGCCCGTCGCTGCGCCACTCATTGCCATAACTGAAAACATTTTACATATCGCGCCTGTGTCGAGAGCCTGGAAGGCTGAGGCCCCCAGCAACGTAGTTTTTCTTCCCCCAACGTTAACTAAGCAAGCTCTGCTCATACAGATTGGGCTCCTGCGCCCATCAACGATAATTGTCGGCGACCAATCTATCGATGCAGACGTCATTGACCAATGGCGTATATCTCATCCTTTTGAAGACCTCTATCTGATCCGAAGAGGTACGAGTTTGGATAAAGTGCGGCTGGACCTGTGTAAATCTAACAGTATTCGGGTGATCAATACGCCTGGGGTCAATGCGCCGCATGTGGCTGCCTATATCACGCATTGGTTGAAACTGGCCGACGGCTCCTTACCCCATGATGTCCGTATATTGGGATACGGCAATGTAGGCAAAGAGCTGGTCAAGTTGTTGCTTGATCGAGATCCGGATGTTCGGATAAAGGTGTTGGTTCGACACTGTCGAGCGCCAGATAATAATGGGACAGCCTTTTCCGATAACCGGGTGACTTTTGTCGCAGACTGGTTCGAGGCGTTAGAGGGTGCCTCTGCTGTTGCCATATGTTTATCACTGAATGATGAGTCTACGTATCGCATTGATCAGGCCCTCATTGAATGTATGCACAAACAAGCTCGCCTGGTCTGTGTCGCCAAACCGGATGTCTTTAGCGATGATGCATTGCGAATGTTGGCGGCGGCTGGAGGCATCCAGCTTGTCGTCGATTACGGACCTACGACATTGGATGTGTTTCGGATGCGTACCCAAATGCTCGGCTGTAGTGTCTCCACGTGGCGTAAACCGGCGACGCTCACTGCACGGGCGGCAACCACCGAAGCCTGCCATTGCGACCTTGACTATGCGGTCGCAGTCCAACTGAGCTTAATGGCGTTGCGGGGTGTTGTCAGGCGCAAGCTTGCACAATCGTTAATGATCCCCTCTCAACACACACATGTCGGTGCGCCGCGCGTGTCGATCATCGGTAGAGGAATCAACGGTCTGCTCCAAGCCATGATGTTACGCCTGGCGAATTATCAGGTCGTCGTATACGGAGGAAATCGCGAGAGCAATGGAGCCAGTCATAAGCAGGTGAACATGCGCCATCTTTCCGCAACGGAGACAACTGCAAAGCCGCTGCATAATGACCATCTGACTCCCGGGAATCAGTGCTTTGCTGTTGCGTGCAACCGCGCAGGCATTGAGCTCTTTGAAAAGCTTCTGGCCGACAACCCATCGCTTGCACAATTCGCACAGGCGGGGATTGTACGAGCCTATAGGGTGGGTGCGAGTGGTGTAGAGGCCGCGATTCTTGAGCAGCGTGATATTGAAAGCAGGCGTTGGCCAAGTGGGAAGCCGGGATATGAACTCGCAGAGATCAGTCAACTGCAATTCCAGGCAAACTATGCAATCCCAGGGATTGGTCGGGCTATTGAGGTATCGGGCTACGATGTTGAGTTCATCCATTTAAAGAATGAGCTAGAGGCGCTTCTGCAGTGCTCTGGCGTTCAGTTTCAGCCCCAGCATCTGAGTCCGGCCCAAATTACTGAGCTGAGCAGAGAGCACTTCGTCATCACAGCCATGGGGGTGGAGGAGTCAGAGGTAATCGCGATCATTGGCTGGTTTTTCAAACTGCGTGCTGTCGGTGATGAAGGCGTCGAAGTGCGCGGACTCAAGCTGCAGTACGATCTGCCCGTCGGCGTCATGAATTGCCGGTTGGATGGGGATTGCATACTTGTCTCCGGCGGGCAGGTTCCGCCTGATTCGACGTCGGAATGCAAGGAGCAGATATTGGCGGCGTGCCTGGCCGCTGTTTCTCGGCACTTTCCGATGTCCTACCGCAGGGCGATCGAAAGTGGCGACTTGCATATTATCGAATGTGCCAGGCCTTGCACCGCAGATGGACTGTCGATCGTTTATTGGTCGGCCTATCATCGAATCGCGGCTGGGGGAACTTACGCGGCGGGCACAACGCAGGGATTGGTATGGGCTTCTTTAGTTCAGGAAATCATCCAGCAAACTAACACTTGAGCGTTGAGTGATAAAAAAACGGGTGCGACATCCGACGTCGCACCCGCTGAAGAAACCGCTTTAAAGCTCGTTCTGCATCAAACCGCCGTTGCCACCGCCTCCGGCTTACGCGACAACAAACTCACCACGACAAAACTCACCAGCCCAACCGCCAGGCTGTAGTAAATCGGCGTGTTCGCATCCAGCCCATCCTTGAACATAAACACCAGTGCCGTCACAAAACCCAAGGTCATGGAGGTAATCGCCCCCGACGTGGTCGCGCGTTTCCAGAAGATCGCGCCAATCAGCGGAACCAGCATACCGCCCACCAGCAGGTTGTAAGCCAGGGTCAGTGCGCTGATCACGTCGTTCACCACCAGTGCGATCCCCAGCACGGCAATACCGGTCAGCATCGTGAACAAACGGTTGATCGCCAGGCTCGACTGTTTACCACCACGCAGGCGCGGCAGCAGGTCTTCGGTCAGGACGGTGGAGGCGGCCAACAAACCGGCGCTGGCCGTTGACATCATCGCCGCGAGAGCCGCGGCAATCACCAGGCCGCGAATCCCGTCGGGCAGCGATGCTTTCACGATCGCCGCGAAGGCGTTGTTGACGTTATCCAGG
Source organism: Pseudomonas tritici (assembly GCF_014268275.3). NCBI lineage: Bacteria > Pseudomonadati > Pseudomonadota > Gammaproteobacteria > Pseudomonadales > Pseudomonadaceae > Pseudomonas > Pseudomonas tritici. The sequence continues at coordinate 4,686,069 of NZ_CP077084.1, read as the reverse complement.
TCCGGAATCAGCACATGCGCCGCCATGCCGATCAGTGCACAGGCCAGGCCGTAGAGGATGCAGTAGAAACCGGCGAAAGTGCCTGCGTACTTGGCGACTTTTTCGTCACGGGCGGTGAATACCCGTTGCCAAATGTCTTGGCCGATCAGGATGCCGAAGAAGTAGATCATGAAGTAGGTGATGATCGTGTCCCAGCCGATGGCGATAAAGCTGAAGCTCGACGCCGGCAGCTTGGCCACCAGCTCGTCCCAGCCGCCCACGCGGTACAGGCAGATCGGCAGCAGGATAAACATCAGGCCAACGGTCTTGATCACGAATTGCACGATATCGGTCAGCGTCAGCGACCACATGCCACCGATGGTCGAATACACCACCACCACGCCACCGCCGAGCAGCACCGAGATCCAGAACGGCAGGCCGAACAGCACTTGCAACACCGTGCCGATGGCCAGGATCGAGGTCACGCCGATCATCAGCGCATACGCCAGCATGATCACCGCACTGGCCTGACGCGCCATGGGGTTGTAGCGCTTTTCCAAGACCTGGGTGACGGTGAAGATCTTCAGCTTGAGCAGCGGCTTGGCGAGGAACAGGTTCAGCGCGATGATGCCCATGCCCAGCGCGGCACACAGCCAGAAGCCGGAGATGCCATGCACATAACCCAGGCGCACGGTGCCGACGGTCGATGCGCCGCCCAGTACTGTGGCCGCCATGGTGCCCATGTACAGCGACGGGCCCAGGTTGCGCCCGGCCACCAGGTAGTCTTCATGGGTCTTGGCGCGACGCATGCCGTAATAGCCGAGCACGAGCATGCCGGCGGCGTAGATGAGTACGACGAATAAATCCAAAGCCATGACGGCGAGTCTCCAATTATCTTTTTATTGTGGTGAAGGTGCTTGCTGTGGCGAGGGAGCTTGCTCCCGCTGGGCTGCGAAGCGGCCCCACCTTCGCTGTCGAACGGGAGCAAGCTCTCTCGCCACAACGGTCGGGCCGTAGACAGCCGTCGGTTCCGGAAACGCACGCAGCAAGGTCAGGTACACCACCGACGCCAACCCCAGCGTGACCGGCAGGCTGATATCAATGCCATCGGCCAGGTTGCCCAGCGGACCGACAAACTGCCCCGGCAGGTTGACAAAGCACAGGCCCACCAGCGCACTCGGAATCCACGCCCCCAGCCCGCGCCAGTTCCACCCATGGCTGAACCAGTAGCGGCCGCCGGTTTCGCCGCGCGTAAATACCTGCAGGTCATCCGGGCAGTAGAAGCCGCGACGCACAATCAGCCCGATGATCATCATCACCATCCATGGGGTGGTGCAGGTGATGATCAGCACGGCGAAGGTCGACACGCTCTGCACCAGGTTGGCGGCGAAACGTCCGATAAAGATGAAGGCAATCGACATCACCCCGATCAGCAGCGTGGCCTTGACCCGCGACAACAAGCGCGGAAACACGCTGGACATGTCCAGCCCGGTGCCATACAGCGAGGTGGTGCCGGTGGACATGCCGCCGATCACCGCGATCAAACACACCGGTAGGAAGAACCAGGTGGGCGCCACCGCCAGCAAACCGCCGACATAGTTATTCGCCGCGATGTAGTCCGGCGCCTTGATCGCCACGATGGTCGCGGTGGCCAGGCCGAACAGGAACGGGATCAAGGTGGCAATCTGCGCGAGGACCACCGCCAGCATGATGCGCATTTTCGACGTCTCACGCGGGATGTAGCGGGACCAGTCACCGAGGAACGCGCCGAAGGAAATCGGGTTGCTCATGGCTACCAGCGCGGCGCCGATAAAGGCCGCCCAGAAACCGGTCTGTCCCATCGCTACGGTGCCTGCAAAATGGCGGTCGAAAGCCGGGGCAAAGGCGAAGATCCCCAGCAGGAACAGCAGGCTCGCCGCCCACACCGCAATGCGGTTGACCCACAACATGAAACGAAAGCCGTAAATGCACACCGTCAGGACGAGAATGGCGAACACGCCGTAGGCCAGGCCCAGGCTCAGGTCGGTTTCCGGCAGGCCGATCAGACGTTTCGCACCCCCCACCAGCGCATCGCCCGAACTCCACACCGACAGTGAGAAGAAGGCAATCGCGGTAAGGAGCGAGAGAAACGAGCCGACAATCCGCCCGTGCACGCCGAAGTGCGCACCGGAAGACACCGCATTGTTGGTGCCATTGATCGGCCCGAACAGGCCCATGGGCGCCAGGATCAGCGCACCCACCAGCACGCCCAGCACAATCGCCCAGACGCCGGCCTGGAATGACAAACCGAACAGCACGGGGAAAGAGCCCAGCACAGCGGTGGCAAAGGTATTGGCTCCGCCGAAGATCAGCCGGAACAGATCCTTGGGTGTGGCGGTGCGTTCGTGGTCCGGGATCTGCTCGACCCCGTTGGTTTCTATCTTGCGAATACTTTTATCGTTGTTTTTATTATTCATGATCAGCTCCGATCACATTGGCTAAGGGGGCGGCAGCCCTTCCGGCATAGCGGACAAATGTTCGTGACAGGCCAGCCACAGGCCTTGTTTTTGTTGTGTGCCAGACCCTTGCCGTTTAAAGACAATGGTCTCGCGCTCCTGGCTAAAGAATTGCTCCCCTTGCATGCGCAGCTCGGTGGCCACGTCATGCATGAATATCGCCACGTCGCCTTGCAGGCTGACAAAGGCATTGCTCGAGGTGCACGACAGCACCTCGAAGCCCTCGTCCCGGCGCCAGCTGTCCCACAACACCTGATAGGCATCGCGACTGAGCAGCGGCTGGGGGAGGGTGTAGAACACAAAGCTGGCATCGGCCGTGAATGCCCCGAAGTAGGCGTCGCGGTCGTTGCGCGCGAACGCCGCCACCAGCTCGGCGGCGGCTTGCAGCACGTCGTGCGTGCTCATCAGCGGTGCGCCACGCCTGGCAGTACGCAGAGCATTTCGTACAACAGGTTGGCGCCCAGCAGTGAGGTGTTACCGGTGGTGTCGTAGGGCGGCGAAACTTCTACCAGGTCGCAACCAATCAGGTCGAGGCCCTGGCAGCCACGGATGATCTCGATGGCCTGGATGGTGGTCAGCCCGCCGATTTCCGGGGTGCCAGTGCCTGGCGCCCAGGCCGGGTCGATGCCGTCGATATCGAAGCTCAGGTACACCGGGCCACCGCCGACTTTTTCACGCACTTCGGCCATCAACGGCGCGAGGGAGTGGTGCCAGCATTCTTCGGCCTGGACCACGCGGAAACCTTGCTTGCGGCTCCAGTTGAAATCTTCGGCGGTGTAGCCCTGCGCACGCAGGCCGATCTGTACCACACGGTCGCAATCGAGCAGGCCTTCTTCCACGGCGCGGCGGAAGGTGGTGCCGTGGGCGATTTTCTCGCCGAACATATGGTCGTTGACGTCGGCGTGGGCATCGATGTGCACCAGCCCGACCTTGCCGTGTTTTTTATGGATCGCCCGCAGGATCGGCAGGGTGATGGTGTGGTCGCCACCCAGCGTCATCGGGATCACGCCGTGCTCGAGGATCTCGTCATAGGCTTCTTCGATGATGCGCACGGCGTCGAGCAGGTTGAAGGTGTTGATCGCCACGTCGCCGATGTCGGCAACCGACAGCGAATCAAACGGGGCGGCGCCGGTGGCCATGTTGTACGGGCGGATCATCACCGATTCGGCGCGGATTTCACGCGGCCCGAAACGGGTGCCGGCACGCAGCGAGGTGCCGATGTCCAGCGGCACGCCGACAAAAGCGGCGTCCAGGCCCTTGGCCGATTGCAGGTGGGGAAGACGCATCATGGTGGCGATGCCGGCAAAGCGCGGCATTTCGTTGCCGCCCAGTGGTTGGTGAAAAATCTTGTCCACGGGAGTGCCTCATCGTTGTTTTGTTTATTAGGGGCCGATTCTGCGAAATCCCTGGAAACGAAAGAATCGCCAGGGGCAAATACTTAGTTCAGATTTTTCTAAACTAATGGCTGAGGTAGACTCGGTTCAAATGTAGGATTTTGTGTGTGCCTTCGGAGACCCCATGGCCAATGCTCTGCCCGACCTGAAACTCTTGCGCATCTTCGTCAGCGTCGTGCGGCACCAGGGGTTCGCCAATGCCCAGCACGAACTCAACCTGTCGACGTCGGCCATCAGCACCTACATGAGCCAGTTGGAATCGGCGCTGGGGCTGGTGTTGTGCCATCGCGGCCGGGGCGGCTTCAGCCTGACCAGCAAGGGCGAGTTGTTCCATCAGGAAACCCTGCGCCTGCTCGGTGAGTTGGAAGGGTTCGAACAATACGCGGCGGCGTTGAAGGGCGAACTGCGCGGTACCCTCAAGCTCGGCGTGCTCGACTCCACCGTCAGCGACAAAGCCCTGCCGTTCGCCGAAGTCATCGGCGCCTACAGCCAGGAACACCCGGCGGTGCACCTGCATTTGTCGGTGATGAGCCCTTACGAATTGCAATTGGGCGTGCAGGACAATCGCCTGGACCTGGCCATCGGTGCTTTCTCCAACCGCATGAGCGGGCTGATCTACATGCCGCTGTATCGCGAGCAGCATTGGTTGTATTGCAGCACCCGGCATCCTTTATTCAATGAACGGCGTATCCCCGAGCAAGTCATCACCCAACAACGCATGGTCGGTCGTGGCTATTGGAGCCAGGCCGAACTGGCGCGCCACGGTTTCAAGCACAGCGCCGCGACCGTGGAAAGTATGGAAGCGCAGTTGATCCTGGTGCTGTCCGGTGCCTATATCGGCTATTTGCCCGAGCACTACGCCCAGGCCTGGGCCGACAAGGGCGACCTGCGCGTGCTGCTGCCGGCGACCTTCGGCTACCAGGCGCCGTTCTCGATGATCATGCGCCGCGGCCGCAGCCGTGAACCACTGATCCAGACCTTCCGCGACTTGCTCAAAGCCCAGCTCAACCAGGCCTGAAACCCATATGTCCAGACCCCAATGCTCCCGCTGCTTGCGGCCTACCCCCCACTGCCTGTGCGCGCTGATCCCCAGCCTCGACAGCCGCACCCGCGTATTGCTATTGCAGCACCCGAGTGAGGTCAACCATGCGCTGAATACTGCGCGTTTAGCGGCGTTGGGGTTGAACAATGCGCAATTGGTGGTGGGGGAGGTGTTTGATGACTTGCCTACCTTGCTGAATCCGCCCGGCTACCAAGCGCGACTATTGTTTCCTGCTGACGATGCTCAGTTGCTGCAAGGCTATGCACCCAGCGATCAACCGCTGTTGCTAGTGGTCCCCGACGGCACCTGGCGCAAGGCGCGCAAACTGCTGCACCTCAATCCATTGTTGGCGGCGTTGCCCCGGGTAACGTTGGCCGAGGGTGCCGTTTCCCGCTATCGGCTGCGCAAGGCGCCAGGGCCGGGTGCCTTGTCCACCGTGGAAGCCATCGTGCAGGCATTGCAAGTGCTGGAGGCACCCACCTCATTCGAGCCGTTGCTCAAGCCCTTCGACGCCTTGATCGAAGGCCAGATTGCGGCGATGGGGGACGCGGTTTTTCAGCGAAACCATGGCGACGGTCGGCATGGCTAGCAGGCTGACCGATGCGCGGCCATCGCAGCCAAGCGAGCTCCCACAGAAGCGCGCATTTCAAGTGTGGGAGCGGGCATGCCCGCGATAGCATCCTCCCAGGCAACACATTCTGTGCTTATGCCTTTAAGCCATAAGCACCGCACTTTGCGTGATATGGCCCGCCGGCCTTTCCCGGTATGATGTCCGCCCCCGCAGTCTGGATTGCGAATACGCCATGACCTTGCAGTACCCTACAATCGCCGATTGCGTCGGCAACACGCCCCTGGTCCGCTTGCAACGCATGGCGGGCGAAACCAGCAATACCTTGTTGCTCAAGCTCGAAGGCAACAACCCGGCCGGCTCCGTCAAGGACCGTCCGGCGTTGTCGATGATCACCCGCGCCGAGTTGCGCGGGCAGATCAAGCCGGGCGACACCCTGATCGAAGCCACCTCGGGTAACACCGGGATCGCCCTGGCCATGGCCGCCGCGATCAAGGGTTACAAGATGGTGCTGATCATGCCCGACAACGGCAGCGCCGAGCGCAAGGCGGCGATGACCGCCTATGGCGCCGAGCTGGTGCTGGTGACCCAGGAAGAAGGCATGGAAGGCGCGCGCGATCTCGCTGAACGCATGGCCGCCGAAGGCCGTGGCCAGGTGCTGGACCAGTTCGCCAACGGCGACAACCCCGAGGCGCACTACACCACCACCGGCCCGGAAATCTGGCGCCAGACCGGGGGCACCATCACCCATTTCGTCAGTTCGATGGGGACCACCGGCACCATCATGGGCAATTCGCGCTACCTCAAGGAGCAGAACCCCGAGATCCAGATTATCGGCCTGCAACCGATGGAAGGCTCTGCCATCCCGGGCATCCGCCGTTGGCCCGAAGAGTATCTGCCGAAGATCTACAACGCGACCCGCGTGGACCGCATCATCGACATGGCCCAGCGTGAAGCCGAAGACACCACCCGCCGCCTGGCCCGTGAAGAAGGCATCTTCTGCGGTGTGTCCTCCGGTGGCGCTGTGGCCGGTATGTTGCGCTTGTCCAAAGAAGTGGAAAACGCGGTGATCGTCGCGATCATCTGTGACCGAGGCGACCGTTACCTGTCGACCGGCATCTTCGACGAACCCAACTGATGGCCAAGCACGAGAGGGGGCTGCGCTTCCAACCGACGGGCGGCAGCCGAGCCCCGCAGATCCCCGTGGGCAAGAAACAACGCCTGACCATCGAGCGCCTGGCCAATGACGGGCGCGGCATCGTGTTCTTTGAGGGCCGCACCTGGTTTGTGAATGGTGCGCTGGCCGGCGAAGAAGTCGAAGCACGGGTACTGGGCGCCCACGGCAAGATCGTCGAAGCGCGCACCGAACGTGTGTTCACCGCCAGCGAACTGCGTCGCCCGGCACCGTGCGCGCACGTTGGCCGCTGTGGCGGTTGCAGCGTGCAGCACTTGCCCCATGCCGAACAACTTGCCCTGAAACAGCGCATGCTCGCCGAGCAACTGTCCCGTGTGGCGGGTGTCGAACCGCAAGAGTGGGCTGCACCTTTGAGTGGCCCGGAATTCGGCTACCGACGCCGCGCCCGCGTGGCGGTGCGTTGGGATGCCAAGGCGAAGCGTCTGGAAGTCGGTTTCCGCGCCGTGGCCAGCCAAGACATTGTCGCCATTGATGATTGCCCGGTGCTGGTACAGGCCTTGCAACCGATCATGCAGCGTCTGCCTGGCATGCTGCGCCGCCTGAGCAAACCTCAGGCCCTGGGGCATGTGGAGTTGTTCAGCGGTACGTCCATCGCGGTATTGCTGCGGCACATGGCGCCGTTGTCGGACGCGGACCTGCTGATCCTCAAAGAATTCTGCAGTTTCCATGAAGCCCAATTGTGGCTGCATGGCGAGGGCCAGCCGGAACCGGTCGAAGCTGATTCGGTGTTGGGGTTTCGATTGGAACAATGGGACCTGGAGTTGGCCTACCGGCCAGGTGACTTCGTGCAGGTCAACGCCGGGGTCAACGCGGCGATGGTCGCCCAGGCCCTGAAATGGCTGGCGCCACACCCCGACGAGCGGGTGCTGGATCTGTTTTGTGGCCTGGGCAACTTTGCCCTGCCACTGGCGCGCCAGGTGCGTGAAGTAGTGGCGGTGGAAGGTGTGCAGGCCATGGTAGAGCGGGCTGCCGCCAATGCCGTCAGCAACGATTTGCATAATGCGCAGTTTTTTCAGGCCGATTTGTCCCAGCCTTTGACTGACGCGGAATGGGCCAAACAGGGCTTTTCTGCGGTACTCTTGGACCCACCGCGCGATGGTGCCCTGGAGGTTGTGCGCAAGCTTGCGACCCTCAAGGCCAAGCGTCTGGTGTATGTGTCCTGCAACCCAGCCACGCTGGCGCGGGACACGGTTGAGTTGGTCAAGCAAGGCTACCGGCTAAAACGTGCCGGGATCCTCGATATGTTTCCGCAAACCGCGCATGTCGAGGCCATGGCGTTATTTGAAGCGGGCTAGGATGCCCGTTTAATCCGACTGGCCTGCATTCTTCAGGGCCGTGAACTGCCAGGGAGCTTGCAGCAAAGGTCGGGATGATTTTTGGCGCACCCAAGGTGCGTCGTAGGGAAGGTAAGCAAGATGGTACAGGTGAGAGCACACCAGCCGATCAACACCGACGGCAGTATCAATCTCGAGGCATGGCTGGATCATGCCATCAGTGTCGACCCGGCACTGGACCGTGAAGCCTTGAAAGCAGCCTGCGAGTTCGCTCGTGAGTCTGAGCAGCAAGACAATGCGGCCAAGAACCTGTGGGCCGAAGGCACGTCAAGCTTTCGCACCGGGTTGGAAATCGCCGAGATCCTCGCCGATCTCAAGCTGGACCAGGATTCGCTGATCGCCGCCGTGCTGTATCGCGGCGTGCGGGAAGGGCACATTCAGTTGGCGACCGTTGGCCAGCGTTTCGGCTCGGTAGTGGCCAAGCTGATCGACGGCGTGCTGCGCATGGCCGCGATCAGCGCCAGCCTCAGCCCGCGTCAGTCCCTGGTGCTGGGCACTCAGGGCCAGGTCGAAAACCTGCGCAAGATGTTGGTGGCAATGGTCGACGACGTACGCGTCGCGCTGATCAAGCTGGCCGAGCGTACCTGCGCGATCCGTGCGGTAAAAACCGCCGACGACGAGAAGCGTAACCGCGTCGCCCGCGAAGTCTTCGATATCTACGCGCCGCTGGCGCACCGCCTGGGTATCGGCCATATCAAGTGGGAGCTGGAGGACTTGTCCTTCCGCTACCTCGAACCCGATCAATACAAACAGATTGCCACGTTGCTGCACGAGCGGCGGCTCGACCGTGAGCGTTTTATCGCCGACGTGATGAACCAGTTGCGCTCCGAGTTGCAGGCCACCGGTGTCGAAGCCGACATCAGCGGCCGCGCCAAACACATCTATTCCATCTGGCGCAAAATGCAGCGCAAAGGCCTGGCTTTCAGCCAGATCTACGACGTGCGAGCCGTGCGTGTGCTGGTGCCGGAAATGCGCGACTGCTACACCGCGCTGGGTATCGTCCACACGCTGTGGCGGCACATCCCCAAGGAGTTTGACGACTACATCGCCAACCCCAAGGAAAACGGCTACCGCTCGCTGCACACCGCCGTGATAGGCCCCGAGGGCAAGGTACTGGAAGTGCAGATCCGCACCCATGCCATGCACGAAGAGGCCGAGCTGGGGGTTTGTGCGCACTGGCGCTACAAGGGCACGGACGTCAAGGCCGGGTCCAACCAGTACGAAGAGAAAATCTCCTGGCTGCGCCAAGTGCTGGAATGGCACGAAGAACTCGGTGACATCGGCGGCCTGGCCGAGCAGTTGCGGGTGGATATCGAACCGGACCGGGTCTATATCTTTACCCCCGACGGCCACGCCATCGATCTGCCGAAGGGCGCCACGCCGCTGGATTTCGCCTACCGCGTACACACTGAGATCGGCCACAACTGCCGGGGCGCGAAGATCAACGGGCGCATCGTGCCGCTCAACTACAGCCTGCAGACCGGTGAGCAGGTCGAGATCATCACCAGCAAGCACGGTACGCCGAGCCGCGACTGGCTGAACCCGAACCTGGGCTACATCACCACGTCGCGGGCGCGGGCGAAGATCGTCCATTGGTTCAAGTTGCAGGCGCGTGACCAGAACGTCGCCGCCGGTAAAACCTTGCTTGAACGCGAACTGGCACGCCTGGGCCTGCCGCAGGTGGACTTCGACAAGCTGGCCGAAAAAGCCAACATGAAGATTGCCGAAGACATGTTCGCCGCCCTCGGTGCTGGCGATTTGCGCCTGGCGCAACTCGTCAACCTGGCGCAGCAACTGGTCGAACCGGAACGCGGCAGCGAACAGCTGGAGCTGATCCCACGCAAAGCCACCGGCTACAAGCCTGGCAAGCGTGGCGATATCCAGATCCAGGGCGTGGGCAACCTGATGACGCAAATCGCCGGTTGCTGCCAGCCATTGCCGGGGGATGCCATCGTCGGCTATATCACCCAGGGCCGTGGCGTTAGCATTCACCGTCAGGATTGCGCCTCGGTGCTGCAATTGGGCGGGCGTGAGCCGGAGCGGATCATCCAGGTCAGTTGGGGCCCGGTGCCGGTGCTGACCTACCCGGTGGATATCATCATTCGCGCCTACGACCGTTCCGGTTTGCTGCGTGACGTGTCGCAAGTGCTGCTCAATGAGCGGATCAACGTGCTGGCGGTCAACACCCGCTCGAACAAAGAGGACAACACCGCGTTGATGTCCCTGACCATCGAGATTCCGGGGTTGGACGCACTGGGGCGGTTGCTGGGGCGGATTTCCCAGTTGCCGAATATCATCGAGACGCGGCGTAATCGCACGCCATGAACATCTGGATGAACGCGGTCTGAAAATGTGGGAGCGGGCTTGCTCGCGAATGCGGTGGATCAGCCAATGCATCTGGAACTGACACACCGTATTCGCGAGCAAGCCCGCTCCCACATTTGAGCGGCGGCGTTCCAACTTGATCAGGCACAAATTGATGTATTCACTCGAAGACCTGCTGCACCTGATGAACCGTCTGCGCGACCCGCAATACGGCTGCCCGTGGGACATCAAGCAAACCTACGCGACCATCGTCCCGCACACCTTGGAAGAAGCCTACGAAGTCGCCGACGCCATCGAGCGCGGCGATTTTGATCACCTGCAAGGCGAGTTGGGCGACCTGTTATTCCAGGTGGTGTATTACAGCCAGTTGGCGCGGGAGGAAGGGCGCTTCGAATTTGCCGGGGTGATCGACAGCATCACGCGCAAGCTGATCCGTCGCCATCCCCACGTATTCCCCACCGGCGATCTGTATGCACCGCTGGATATCCCGCAGCTGAGCGAAGAGCAGGTCAAGCAACGCTGGGAGCAGATCAAGGCCGAGGAGCGCGCGGAAAAATCCGACGCACCAGAGCAACTCTCCCTGCTGGACGATGTACCCACCGCCTTGCCATCCCTGTCCCGTGCCGCCAAGTTGCAAAAGCGCGCCAGCCAGGTTGGCTTCGATTGGCCATCGGCCTTGCCGGTGGTGGATAACGTGCGCGAAGAGCTCGATGAAGTGCTCGAAGCCATGGCCGATAACGACTCGGCGGCCATTGCTGACGAGGTCGGCGACCTGCTGTTTGCGGCGGTCAACCTGGCCCGCCACCTCAAGGTCGACCCGGAAACCGCACTGCGTGGCGCCAATGCCAAGTTCGAACGACGTTTCCGATTTATCGAACAGGCATTGCGCGATACCCATCGTCCCATAGAAGATTGCACCCTCGAAGAATTGGACGCCCTGTGGGGCGAAGCCAAACGTCAGGAAAAGAACATGTCCAGCTGCGGTTGAGCGGCTGCCTAAGTGAGTAAGCACCATGAGCATTTCCCTTCGCGATCAGTTACTCAAAGCAGGTCTGGTCAACCAAAAGCAGGCCAAGCAGGTCGGCAAAGACAAACAGAAGCAGCAGCGCCTGGTCCACAAAGGCCAGATCGAGGCTGACGACACCCAGGCCCGCCTGGCAGCCGAGGCAAAGGCTGAGAAGATCAAGCGCGACCAGGAGCTGAACCGCCAGCAGCAGGAAAAAGCCGAGGCCAAGGCCCGCACGGCCCAGGTCAAGCAACTGATCGAGACCTCGCGCCTGCCCAAGCTGACCACCGAGGACTACTACAACTTCGTGGATGACAAGAAGGTCAAGCGCCTGTCGGTCAACACCTTGATGCGCAACAAGCTGAGCAACGGATCCCTAGCGATCGTGCATCACGGCGGCAGCTATGAGGTGATCCCGCGCGAAGCAGCGCTGAAGATCCAGGAGCGCGCACCGGAGCGTATCGTGCAGCTCAACATCCTGACGGAGAGCCAGGTGCCGGATGAGGATGATCCGTACGCCGCCTACCAGATCCCGGATGACCTGATGTGGTAAGGCTTTAAAAATGACAAACCCCGCTCAAAAGGCGGGGTTTGTCGTTTGTAGTGAGCGGGCTTGTCGAATCGTCGCACCGCCCGCGCTGGGTGGCGAAGCCGCCCCAAACCAGGCGACGTGACTCTACCTGGAAATGCACGGTGTCTTTATTAGGGCGGCTTCGCCACCCAGCGCGGGGCAAGCCCGCTCACTACAGATATGTCTTCAGGAATCTTGCGCCTGGCGTCTCATCTCAAGGGTTTCGAGCTCGTTCTTATAATTTTGAGCGTCGCTCTCGTTGTGAAACATGCCGACCAGCAGGTCTTGTTGGTGTACGTCCCAGATGTGAATCCCATGGCCCAAGGCTTCGTGGGACATATGTTCGTCGTCGCGTTCAGTTACTTTTACAGTCATCTGCTTGCTCCAATCTCTGGTGGGTCTGCGGCAAGTCGTCGCAGGCTTTTGTTATATGTTTTGTTAGCTTGCTAAGTAAACCGACTTTTCGCGCAACAATTCATTGCAGCCGCTGCAACAGTCCTGCAGGCCGCGTAAATCGCGGTATTGCGTCGCAGGGTGTTGAGTTTTATGACAAAAGTTTCATGTTGGCGTAAGGCTTCAACACAAAACTTCCAGACGAAAAAAAGCCCCGCATTCGCGAGGCTCTTTGTTCCATCTACTGATCAGCTACCTTTGACAGCCTTACCGTCAACGGTGCCGTCCAGCAGCATGATGTTGTATTCCTTGCCGTCGGTCTCAACCTGGCGCAGGGCAACCAGGATGCCGCCCTGGTCCTTGGCAAACCACATCTGGGTGATGCGCTTGCTCTGCGACGGGTCGCGCACACGCTCGACCTTGATCGCGTCGATGGAGCCTACCTTGGTCTGGACCTTTTCAGGGCCGATGACGCGGAAGTCATAGGTATCGACGTCCGTGCCTTCGACCACACGGTAGCTCATGCTTTTCTTGCCGGCAGCCACGTCACGCTGGAGGGCGAGTTGGTAAGTCGACTTGTCGAGCATGCCACTTTCAAGGGTGACGTTGACCGGGTCTTTGTTTTCAAAACCGGTAACTTTCTTGGCGGATTGGTCGAAATCCAGATTGATCTTCTTCGCCTTCCCCAAGCCGCCGCGTTCGAAGGTGTAGCTCTTCGGTTGCAGTGTGTCCTTGTCGAACACGATCGCACTGGTTTCGGTCAGGCTGGCGATCATCATGGACGCCTTGAAGTTCAACGTCCAAGTGCCGTCGCTGTTCTTGGTCAGGCTGCGTTCTGCCGAACCACTCATGGGCAACTGTTTCCAGTCAGCGGTGTAGCTGGCGGAGAAGGGGTGAAGGTCTGCTGCTTGCACGGCAGGCAAGGCGAACAGCGCAAAAGCGAAGAGCAAGGCGCGACGCATAAAATCTCCTAGGTTCGAATCAAGTGGCCGCTGGCCGCGAGTAACTGACCGTCCAATAATGCACCCTGGTCGCCAAGAATCAACCGACCTTCGGCAAACCAGCGAACGGCCAGCGGGTAAATCCTGTGTTCCTGGGTGTGAACCCGTTGCGCAAGGCTCTGCGCCGAGTCGTCAGACTCTACCGGAACCACTGCCTGTACGACCAGAGGCCCGCCATCGAGTTCCTCGGTGACGAAGTGCACGCTGCAGCCATGCTCGCTGTCGCCGGCGTCTAGCGCACGCTGGTGCGTGTGCATGCCTTTGTACTTGGGCAGCAGGGAAGGGTGGATATTCAGCAGGCGCCCTTCGTAATGCCGTACGAAATCAGCGCTGAGGATGCGCATGAAGCCGGCCAGTACCACGAGTTTGGGGTTGAAGGCGTCAATCAGTTCGATCAAGGCGTTATCAAAGGCCTCGCGACCTTCAAAAGCCTTGTGATCCAAGGAGCGGGTGTCGATACCCGCGTCCCTGGCGCGTTGCAGGCCGTAGGCGTCGCTGCGGTTGGAGATCACCGCAGCGATGCGCACCGGGCTGTCGCCGGTGCGCGTGCTGTCGATCAGGGCCTGCAAGTTACTGCCGGTGCCGGAAAGCAGCACCACGACATCACAGGTCTGAGGCATCAGTGAGCCTTGAGGTTCTTCAGTTCAACCTGTGCCGCGCCTTCTGGGGCGGTGGCGATCTGGCCGATGACCCAAGGCTGCTCGCCGGCTTCACGCAGCACGTTCAGCGCGGTTTCAACGTGCTCTTGGGCCACGCAGATGACCATGCCCACGCCGCAGTTCAGCACGCGGTGCATTTCGGTTTCATCGACGTTGCCTTTCTCTTGCAGCCAGTCGAAGACCGCAGGACGCTGCCAGCTGGCCACGTCGACGATCGCCTGGGCGCCTTTTGGCAGGACGCGCGGGATGTTATCCAGCAAACCGCCGCCAGTGATGTGGGCCATGGCTTTGACTGCGCCAGTGTCCTTGATCAGCTTGAGCAGAGGCTTGACGTAGATGCGCGTCGGGGCCATCAGCAGGTCGGTCAGCGGCTTGCCGTCGAGCTGGATGTTCTCGATGTCGGCGCCGGACACTTCGATGATCTTGCGGATCAGCGAGTAGCCGTTGGAGTGCGGGCCGGAGGATGGCAGGGCCAGCAGGGCATCACCGGCAGCCACTTTGGAGCCGTCGATGATTTCGGCTTTTTCTACAACGCCGACGCAGAAGCCGGCCAGGTCGTAGTCTTCGCCTTCGTACATGCCTGGCATTTCAGCGGTTTCGCCGCCAACCAGGGAGCAACCCGACAGTTCGCAGCCAGCGCCGATGCCGGTCACCACCTGGGTCGCGGTTTCGACATTGAGCTTGCCGGTCGCGTAGTAGTCCAGGAAGAACAACGGCTCAGCGCCGCACACCACCAGGTCGTTGACGCACATGGCAACCAGGTCGATGCCGATGCTGTCGTGCTTGTTCAGGTTCAGCGCCAGGCGCAGCTTGGTGCCCACGCCGTCGGTGCCGGAAACCAGTACAGGCTGCTTGTAGCCGGCCGGGATTTCGCAGAGGGCGCCAAAACCGCCCAGGCCGCCCATGACTTCGGGGCGCGCAGTGCGCTTGGCGACGCTCTTGATGCGTTCGACCAATGCTTCACCGGCGTCGATGTCTACACCGGCGTCCTTGTAGCTCAGGGAGGGTTGCTTGCTCATGATCCAGGCCTTTAGGGGGGATTCAGGGGTAACGACCGAGCGGGCAGGCGCTTTTGGTAAAAGGCCCAGCCGTTGACGGTCTGCGAAGGCGCGCGATTTTATCAGGCTTGAGGGGCAGCGGCCATCCTCGGGCCGACGGGCAGGGCCATATAGGTCAAAAAAGCGGGTTAAAAAAATGCTAATCGACTCTGCTTTGGCACGTATTAAGGTATAGCCTTTAACCCGCTATCGTTATGACAGTACAAAAACTGCCATGACCCGGTGAATGTTTTACCGGTGGCTGTGGTCACAGCCTTGCCAAACCGAGTTCACGCGGTCTGTTGCAGCCGCTAAATTTGTCGTTCGGGAATCTTCCATGCGTCTGTGTAACTTCTTCTTTGTAGGCTGCTTGTCGTTGGTCAGCCTGGCGAGTCATGCCGAAACACTCAATGGCCTTTATCAAGTACTTGAGCCTGTCAGCAGCCAGTCCCCGCAAGAGCGCGACCAGGCTACCCAGCGTGCCGTGCAAACCCTGGTGATCCGCCTGACCGGTGATGCCAAGGCCGCCGAAGGCCCGGGCCTGGCGGCGATTCGCAAGGATCCGCAACAAATCATCACGCAATATGGGTACGACGCTGGTCCGCCGGAAAGCCTGCAAGTGGATTTTGATCCGGTCAGTACTGACCGCGCCTTGCGCGATGCGGGCCTGTCGATCTGGGGCAGCAATCGCCCCTCGATCCTCGGTTGGTGGTTGAACGACTCTACTGAAGGCAGCAGCCTGGTAGGCGACGGCCAAACCGTAGCCCAGGCGCTGCGCCGCGCTGCGCAACACCGTGGCCTGCCGTTGCGTCTGCCGCTGGGGGACCTGGATGAGCAGGTGGTCGCCACCGCGCCGAACTTGGAAAGTGCCGATGCCACACCGTTGCGCGCCGCCTCCGAGCGTTACGGCGCCGACGCCCTGCTGGCCGTGCATGCGCGCCAGGAAGGCAGCCAATGGCAGGCCAAATGGCGCCTGTGGCTGGGCGACAAGAACGAGCAGGGTACTGCGCAAGGCGCCGACACTGCTGCCGTGGCCGATGCGGTGATGCTGGCGGTCAGCCAGAAATTGGCGCCGCGTTTTGCGGTTAAGCCTGGCGTGAGCACCGAGCAATTGCTGGAAGTGCAAGGCATGACCCTTGAGCGCTACGCCGCGCTGGGTCATCTGCTTGAGCCCTTTGGTGGCCAGCCCCAACGGGTGGATGGCAATCGCATCGTGTACCGCGTCAACGGCAGTGCCGATCAGTTACGTACCCAGCTAAGCCTGGCCAAGTTGCAGGAGATTCCTGCCGGTGAAGCACCGGTCCAGCAGCCTGTAACAGATGGCGCTCAGCCTGCAATCGCACCTGAACCTCAAGCACAGCTGCGTTTTCGTTGGTAGCAGTTTTCTTCTTTATATAGATGGAGTGGTTTATGGCGGATACGCGTCGTTGGGTGTGGCTTGGCGGGATTGTCCTGCTGTGCGTCTTTGTGTTCCTGCTGCATTCGATCCTGACGCCGTTCCTGGTTGCGTTGCTGCTGGCGTATCTGTTCGATCCCGTGGTGGATCGCCTGGAAAAGGCTGGCTTGTCGCGTACCCTGGGGGTAGTGGCAGTGTTTGCGCTGTTTACCTTGATCATCACGGCATTGGTATTGGTGCTGGTACCCATGCTGGCCAAGCAGCTGTATCGCTTGTATGAACTGGCGCCGCAGATGCTCGATTGGCTGCAACACACGGCAATGCCGTGGGCCCAGGCCAAGCTCGGGCTGTCGGACGGCTTCTGGAAGTTCGACAAGGTCAAGGCGGCGATCAGCGAACACATGGGCCAGACCACCGATATCGTCGGTGTCATCCTCAGCCAGGCAACTGCGTCCAGCCTGGCGCTGATCGGTTGGTTGACCAACCTGGTGCTGATCCCGGTCGTGGCGTTCTACCTGCTGCGCGACTGGGACATCATGATGGCCAAGATCCGCAGCCTGCTACCGCGCGATCGTGAGGAGCGCATTGTTTCCTTGGCAGGCGAGTGTCATGAGGTGTTGGGCGCGTTTGTGCGTGGCCAACTGCTGGTGATGCTGGCGCTGGGCATCATCTATGCTGGCGGCTTGATGGCGATCGGTCTGGAGCTGGGCTTGTTGATCGGCCTGATCGCCGGCCTGGCCGCTATCGTGCCGTACATGGGCTTTGTGATCGGTATCGGCGCGGCGCTGGTGGCCGGGCTGTTCCAGTTTGGCGGTGACTTGTACCCGATGCTGGGGATTGTTGCGGTGTTCATGGTCGGCCAGGCGCTGGAAGGCATGGTGCTCACGCCCTTGCTGGTGGGCGACCGGATTGGCCTGCACCCGGTGGCGGTGATCTTTGCAATCCTGGCGGGCGGTGAGCTGTTCGGGTTTACCGGCATCCTGCTGGCACTGCCGGTGGCGGCGGTGATCATGGTGCTGGTGCGCCATATGCACGATCTGTACAAGGATTCGGATGTGTATACCGGCGTTGAAGACCCCGAGCTGTAACCGCTTCGTAACAAACCCGGCCAAGGCCGGGTTTGTTGTTTCTGGAGCAACGGCGCCAAACAATCTGCACAAATCCAACAAGTTAACGCAAACCTTTGATTTTGCTTGCGGTCTGCTGCATTGTGCGCCCGGCGTCACGGGTATAAACTTTGCAAACTTTACACAGAGGCCACTAACGGTTCGTTTGGAGCCGTTCAGTCAGCATGAAACCGATTCAGCTGCCCTTGGGTGTGCGTCTGCGTGATGACGCCACCTTTATCAACTACTACCCAGGCGCCAATGCCGCTGCACTCGGCTATGTCGAGCGGCTCTGCGAAGCCGACGCCGGGTGGACCGAAAGCCTGATCTATCTGTGGGGCAAGCACGGCGTAGGGCGTACTCACCTGTTGCAGGCCGCGTGCCTGCGTTTCGAGCAGATGGGCGAGCCAGCGGTTTACCTGCCCCTGGCTGAGTTGATGGACCGTGGCATCGGCATCTTCGACCACCTCGAGCAATACGAGCTGGTGTGCCTGGACGATCTGCAAGCGATCGCCGGCAAGGCAGACTGGGAAGAGGCGCTGTTTCACCTGTTCAACCGCCTGCGTGACAGCGGTCGGCGTTTATTGATTGCCGCCTCGACTTCCCCACGTGAACTTCCGATCAAGCTGGCTGACCTCAAGTCGCGTCTGACCCTGGCGCTGATCTTCCAGATGCGCCCGCTGTCCGACGAGGACAAACTGCGCGCCTTGCAATTGCGCGCGTCGCGTCGCGGCCTGCATCTCACCGACGAGGTGGGGCATTTCATCCTTACCCGTGGCACACGCAGCATGAGCGCCTTATTCGATTTGCTCGAGCAACTCGATCAGGCTTCCTTGCAGGCTCAACGAAAATTGACGATCCCTTTCCTGAAAGAAACGTTGGGCTGGTAACCCATTGAATTGACGGGGTTCGGCAATTTTCAGGCGCCAGAAAACCTGCGTTTGAACCGTATTGGTCACGCATTTCAATCGATAAATGGAATTACGGCTTAGATGGCATAGTCCAATCGGGAAGTCACATAGACCACGATTGAATTTGCAAATCGATGTGATAGAAGGCATAGTCTCGGCTTCTTTACATACCAGCCACGGTCGTGCCCATGCTAAATCGCTTCGCACCCCTCGTGCCTCTCGCACTCGTTACCCTGTTGTTTGGTTGCGCCTCCCACCCTCAACAGGTGGCAGAACAGCAAAAACCACAGGTTCAAAACCAGGCCAAATTTGTTGCTGCACAGTCTGCTTCTGTTTACGAAGAAGAGCTGGCAACTGAAAAAGAATTGGCCAATTTCTCCGGCAGCAAGCCTTACCAGCTTCCAGTTCTCGCCGACAGCATCCTCGAACGCGGCATGTCCCTGATCGGTACCCGTTACCGTTTCGGCGGTACTTCCGAAGCCGGTTTCGACTGCAGCGGTTTCATCGGCTACCTGTTTCGTGAAGAAGCGGGCATGAACCTGCCACGCTCCACTCGCGAAATGATCAACGTGAATGCACCGTTGGTCGCGCGAAACAACCTCAAGCCCGGTGATCTGCTTTTCTTTAGTACGGCAGGTCGTGGTCGCGTCAGCCATGCCGGTATCTACTTGGGCGATAACCAGTTTATCCACTCCAGCAGCCGTCGCAGTGGCGGTGTTCGAGTCGACAACCTGGGTGATAGCTACTGGAGCAAAACCTTCATCGAAGCCAAGCGCGCACTCGCCATGGCCCCGACGACGGTTACCGCTAGCAAGTAAACTTAAAGTGATACTTGAAGTTTGACGTGTAAGCGCTAGAATCCCTGGACATTGTTGTAATCCGTTCGCGCGAGCTTTGCTTGCGCGTTCTGGTTTTCAGCGTTCGGCAGCGAAAAGCCGCATCCAGACCAGGATTGTTCTGCACATGTCGACCTCGGCCCGCCTGATTCTTATTGTTTGCGCCGCGCTGCTCAGCGCCTGTGCAAGCCGCCCACCGCCGCCCGCGCCTGTCGCGGTGAAGCCTAAGCCGGTGTTCAACTATTCCACCCAGAATTTCTCGCCTGCGGCTGAAGATGTGCTCTTCCGCGCGCTGGGTCTGGTCGGCACGCCTTATCGTTGGGGCGGCAACACGCCGGACTCCGGGTTTGATTGCAGCGGTTTGATTGGTTTTGTGTTTCGCGACGCTGCCGGCATCTCATTGCCGCGTACTACGCGTGAACTGATCGTAATGCGCGCCCAGGACGTCAGCGAGCAGAACCTGCAGACCGGCGACCTGCTGTTCTTCGCCACCGGTGGTGGTTCACAGGTCAGCCACGCCGGGATCTACGTGGGGGAAGGGCGCTTTGTGCACGCGCCGCAAACGGGCGGTACGGTGAAGCTGGATACCTTGTCCAAGGCGTATTGGCAGAATGCGTACCTGAGTGCCAAGCGTGTGTTGCCGGCGAATCTGGCGCGTAATCCCTAGCGGCAGCTACGAGCTGTCAGCTGCAAAAAGGCGCAATGCCTGCTTGCAGCTTCAAGCGTGAGGCTTGCTGCTCCGCTATCTAGCGGCCGACACCCGCCATACCTTATTCCCCACATCATCGGCCACCAGCAAATCCCCCTGCTGGTCAATCACCACGCCCACCGGGCGGCCCATGGCTTTCTCGTCCTTATCGAGGAACCCCGTCAGCACGTCCACCGGCGGCCCTTTAGGCTGCCCACCCTCGAACGGCACGAAGATCACCTTGTAGCCACTGTGCGGCTTGCGATTCCACGAACCATGCTGGCCGATAAACGCGCCGTTACTGAACTGCGCAGGGAGTTTGCTGCCCTCGGCAAACGTCAGCCCCAGGGATGCGGTGTGCGGGCCTACCGCGTAATCCGGCGCGATCGCCTTGGCCACCAAGTCCAAATTCTGCGGATTGACCCGCACATCCACATGCTGCCCGTAGTAGCTGAACGGCCAGCCATAGAAGCCGCCATCCTTGACCGAGGTGATGTAGTCCGGCACCAGGTCGCTGCCGATTTCGTCACGCTCGTTGACTGCCGTCCACAACTTACCGCTCTGCGGCTCCCACGCCATACCGTTCGGGTTGCGCAGGCCGGAGGCGAAGATGCGGTGCTCGCCGCTGGCGCGATCGACTTCCCAGATCGCCGCCCGGCCTTCTTCCGCTTGCAGGCCGTTTTCACCGACGTTGCTATTGGAACCCACGCTCACGTACAGCTTGGTGCCGTCCTTGCTGGCCACCACGTTTTTCGTCCAGTGGTGGTTCAGAGGCCCGCCCGGCAGGTCGACGACGTTGGTGCCGGCTTGCTTGATCGCAGTGTCACCCGGTTGATAGGGGAAACGCAGCAGCTTGTCCGAGTCAGCGACGTACAGGTCGTTGCCGACCAGTGTCATGCCAAACGGCGAATTGAGATTCTCCAGGAATACCGTGCGCGTCTCTGCGACGCCGTCGTGGTCGGCGTCACGCAGTAGCGTGATGCGATTCGGGCTCGGCACCCCGGCGCCAGCGCGGCCCATGACTTTCTCCATGACCCAGCCACGAACGCCCTTGGAGTCATCCGGCTTGGGCGGCGCGTTGGTTTCCGCTACCAGCACATCGCCATTTGGTAGCACATACAGCCAGCGCGGATGGTCCAGGCCTTCGGCAAACGCCGCAACCTGGGTACCGGCGGCGGCCGTTGGCTTCACGCCCTCGGGCCAACCGATGGCGGGGGCGATATTGACGGTGGGGATCAGGGTTTTGTTCGGTTCCGGCAACTTGGGCGAAGGCCCGGTACCGTCGGAGACCTGGAGGGTGGAGCTTTCACCGCAGGCGGCGAGGGTGCCGGCGACCAGGATGAGTAGGGCAAGTCTTGTTTTATGCATGGTGTTCTCCTTAATACCTGTAAGGGTAGAGGAGGTCGGCGGTGCGATGGTTCAAGTGCAAGGTCAGCTTTCATTGACGCTCCACCCCCAACCCACTAACCTTCGCGGCTTGTTCCAGGTGCTCTGTGACCAATGGGTCGACCGAGTGAAACAGGGAAGCCGGTGAGTGAGCGCACTTGTACACAGTGCTGCCGCGATTCCGGCGCTGCCCCCGCAACGGTAAATGAGTCAAGACGCTGCCTTTTGCCACTGTATCGCCAGCGATATGGGAAGGCGTAGCGTTGGCCTGCGCGCTCTCTATACGAGGGCAACGGCGCCACTCATGAGCCCGGAGACCGGCCTGTTACATCCAACAGCATCACGGTGGGCGATGCTTGGCTGTCTGTTTTTCTTTTTTCCTGCCCGCCGTTTTTGTCCAGCCCCAACGGAGAGCTGTCATGACCGATTCCCCCGACCGCGACGAACGCCACCTGGCGCGCATGCTGCGCAAAAAAGCCGTGATCGACGAACGCATTGCCAATTCCCCCAACGAGTGCGGCTTGCTGCTGGTGCTCACCGGCAACGGCAAAGGCAAGAGCAGCTCCGCGTTCGGCATGCTGGCCCGGGCCATGGGCCACGGCATGCAGTGCGGCGTGGTGCAGTTCATCAAGGGGCGTCACAGCACCGGTGAAGAGTTGTTCTTCCGCCGATTCCCCGAGCAAGTACGTTTCCACGTCATGGGCGAAGGCTTCACCTGGGAAACCCAGGATCGCCAACGTGACATCGCCGCGGCCGAAGCCGCCTGGGCGGTGTCCCGCGAACTGCTGCAAGACCCGAGCATCGGCATGGTCGTGCTGGATGAGCTGAACATCGCCCTCAAGCACGGCTACCTCGAACTGGACCAGGTGCTCAGTGACTTGCAGGCCCGCCCGCCGATGCAGCACGTGGTGGTCACCGGCCGTGGCGCCAAGCCTGAGTTGATCGAAATGGGTGACACCGTCACCGAAATGGGCATGCTCAAGCACGCGTTCCAGGCCGGTATCAAGGCACAGAAGGGCGTCGAACTTTGAATCAGCCCCGTCATTGCCCGGCCGTATTGATCGCCGCA
Source organism: Pseudomonas tritici (assembly GCF_014268275.3). NCBI lineage: Bacteria > Pseudomonadati > Pseudomonadota > Gammaproteobacteria > Pseudomonadales > Pseudomonadaceae > Pseudomonas > Pseudomonas tritici. The sequence continues at coordinate 4,663,678 of NZ_CP077084.1, read as the reverse complement.
CCGGCGTCCGGCCAGGGCAAAACCACCGTCACCGCCGCGCTGGCCCGATTGCACCGCAACCTGGGTCGCAAGGTGCGCGTGTTCAAATGCGGCCCGGATTTCCTCGACCCGATGATCCACGAGCGCGCCAGCGGTGCGCCGGTGTATCAATTGGACATGTGGATGGTGGGCGAGCAGGAAAGTCGCCGCCTGCTGTGGGAAGCAGCGGGCGAGGCCGACTTGATCCTGATCGAAGGCGTGATGGGCTTATTTGACGGCACCCCTTCCAGCGCCGACCTGGCGCGACACTTCGGCGTGCCGGTACTGGGCGTTATTGACGGCACGGCCATGGCCCAGACCTTTGGCGCCTTGGCCCTGGGCCTGGCGCGTTATCAGCCGGACTTGCCGTTCGCCGGGGTGCTGGCCAACCGCGTTGGCACGCTGCGTCATGCGCAATTGCTGGAAGGCAGCCTCACCGAAGGCCTGCGCTGGTACGGCGCGTTGTCCCGCGAGACCGGTATAGAGCTGCCTAGCCGTCACCTGGGCCTGGTGCAAGCCAGCGAACTGAATGACCTTGATGTGCGCCTTGACGCCGCCGCCCAAGCCTTGGGCAGCAGTTGCGAAGTGGCCTTGCCGCCGCCGGTGACCTTTGCTGCACCGGAAGTGATCGAGGCCGAGCCACTGCTCAAGGGTGTGCGTATTGCGGTGGCCCGCGACGAAGCCTTCGCTTTTACCTACGGCGCCAGTCTTGATCTGCTGCGGGCCATGGGCGCCGAGCTGAAGTTTTTCTCGCCCATTCACGATCGCGCATTGCCTCATGCCGACAGCCTCTACCTGCCCGGCGGTTACCCGGAACTGCACCACCAGGCGCTGTCGGAAAACGCCCCAATGCTCGACGCGATCCGCGCTCACCATGCGGCCGGCAAACCCTTGCTCGCCGAATGCGGCGGCATGCTCTACCTGCTGGACTCGCTCACCGATGTCGACGGCACCCGCGCCGAACTGGTGGGCCTGTTGCAGGGCGATGCGGTGATGCAAAAGAAACTGGCGGCCCTGGCGCTGCAAAGCGTCGAGTTGCCGGAAGGCACACTGCGTGGTCACACCTATCACCATTCGCTGACCAGCACCGACTGGCAGCCGATTGCCAGGGGGGTGAGCCCCAATGGTGGGCGCGGGGCTGAGGCGGTTTACCGTCAGGGGCGGATGACGGCTTCTTACGTGCATTTTTATTTCCCGTCGAATCCAGCCGCTGTAGCCGCACTGTTTGCGCCAGACCGTGATGTCGCTATCGCAGGCAAGCCAGCTCCCACATCGACAGTGTTCACAGATCAAAATGTGGGAGGGGCGGTGCGACGATTCGACTTGCCCGCGAAGAGGCCATGACGGACAACGCCTTCCCCCAGGCCGACCGCGACGCCGTCTACCGCGCCATCGCCGAACGCCGTGACATGCGCCACTTCAGCGGCGGCGCTGTCGCCCCCGAATTGCTGCACCGTCTGCTCCAGGCCGCGCACCAGGCCCCCAGCGTCGGCCTGATGCAGCCCTGGCGCTTCATCCGCATCAGCGATCGCCAACTGCGTGGGCAGATTCAGCAGTTAGTAGAAGAGGAGCGCGTACGCACCGCCGAAGCCCTGGGCGAGCGCTCCGACGCGTTCATGAAGCTCAAGGTCGAAGGCATCCACGACTGCGCCGAAGTGCTGGTGGCGGCGCTGATGGATGACCGTGAGCGGCACATCTTCGGCCGTCGTACCTTGCCGGAAATGGACATGGCCTCGCTGGCCTGTGCCATCCAGAATCTGTGGCTGGCGGCTCGCGTCGAAGGCCTCGGCATGGGCTGGGTTTCGCTGTTCGAACCCCAGGCCCTGGCCGATCTGCTCGGTTTGCCGCCCGGCGCGAAACCCCTGGCCGTGTTGTGCCTGGGGCCGGTAACCGAGTTCTACCCGGCACCGATGTTGCAACTCGAAGGCTGGACCGAGCCTCGGCCGCTGAGTGACATGTTGTATGAGAATGTGTGGGGAGTGAGTCAATGAGTGTGGCCTTGCTGTGCGTCGCTGCAGTGGCGCTGGATGCGCTGCTGGGCGAACCCAGGCGCTGGCATCCGCTGGTGGCATTCGGCAATTTCGCCGGGCGCATCGAGCAACGTTTTAACTCCGGTGGCCGTGGCTGGCGCAGCCATGGCGTGACCGCTTGGTTTATCGCCGTAGTGCCGCTGACCCTGCTGGCCACGGCGTTGTCGTGGGCGCCGTATATCGGCTGGGTAGTAGAGATTCTGGCGCTGTATTGCGCCCTCGGCATGCGTAGCCTTGGCGAGCATGTGATCCCGGTGGCCCAGGCCCTGCGCAGCGATGACCTGGAGGCAGCACGCAAGCGCGTCAGCTACTTGGTCAGCCGCCAGACCAGCGAACTGTACCGCACCGAAGTCGCCCGCGCCGCGACCGAATCGGTGCTGGAAAACGGCAGCGACGCAGTCTTCGCCGCGTTGTTCTGGTTTGTGGTGGCGGGCGTGCCGGGCGTGGTGCTTTATCGCCTGAGCAATACCCTCGACGCCATGTGGGGTTATCGCAACGAACGTTTTGAGCGCTTTGGTTGGGCCGCGGCAAAAATCGACGATGTGCTGAACTACATTCCGGCACGCTTGGTCGCCTTGACCTATGCCGTGCTCGGCAAGACCCGTCTGGCGCTCAAATGCTGGCGCACCCAAGGCCCGACCTGGGACAGCCCCAACGCCGGCCCGGTGATGGCTGCCGGTGCAGGCGCGCTGGGCGTTGAACTGGGCGGCGCGGCGATCTATCACGGTGAAGTGCACCAGCGCCCGCCGCTGGGCGAGGGCCCGGCGGCGGATGCGGACGCCATCGACCGGGGCTGGCAACTGGTGCAGCGCGGCGTATGGTTGTGGCTGCTGATCTTATGCGTCGGGGGGCAATTTTATGCTTGAGCACGGTGGCCGGCTGCGCAAGGCAGCGATTCAGTACGGAATTGCCGAAGCTGACTGGCTCGACCTGTCCAGCGGCCTGGCGCCCTGGCCCTGGGCGATCCCCGAGATCCCGCTGCGCGCCTGGGCGCGTCTGCCGGAAACCGATGACGGCCTGGAGCAGGCCGCCAGCGAGTATTACGGCGCAGCGCATCTGTTGCCAGTAGCTGGCTCCCAGGCGGCGATTCAGTTGCTGCCACGTCTGCGTCGCGCCGGCAAGGTCGGGGTATTGTCGCCGTGCTATGCCGAACACGCCGAAGCCTGGCGCCGTGCCGGTTACGTGGTGCGCGAAGTGCTGGAGCAGGAAGTCGACTTCTTTCTTGATGGCCTTGACGTGCTGGTGGTGGTCAACCCCAACAATCCCACCGGCCTGAGCCTGAACCCGCAACGCTTGTTGGACTGGCACTCGCGGCTGGCCCAGCGCGGCGGCTGGCTGGTGGTGGACGAAGCGTTCATGGACGTGACTCCGGAATTGAGCCTGGCGGGCCAGGCGCATCAGGTCGGCCTGATTGTGCTGCGCTCGTTCGGTAAATTCTTCGGCCTGGCCGGTGTGCGACTGGGCTTCGTACTGGCCGAACGCAAGCTGCTCAAGTTGCTGGCCGAGCAGGTTGGCCCTTGGGCGGTCAGCGGGCCGACGCGGGTACTGGGCCGAGTCTGCCTACGCGACACTGCCGGGCAGGCGCAGCAACGCGCGCGCTGCATCGAGGCGAGCCAGCGCTTGTTTACCGCGCTCGAGCGCCACGGCTTTCAACCTCAGGGCGGCTGCGCCTTGTTCCAGTGGCTGATCACGCCGCACGCCGAACGCATGCATGAATTCATGGCCCAGCGCGGCATCCTGCTGCGCCTGTTTGTCCATAACAGCAGCCTGCGTTTTGGCCTGCCGGATACCGACGCCGACTGGCAACGCCTGGACGAAGCCCTGGCCGCTTATAAGGACGCGACATGAGTACGTTGATGGTGCAAGGCACGACGTCCGACGCCGGCAAAAGCACCTTGGTGACGGCGCTGTGTCGCTGGTTGGTGCGCCAGGGCGTGCCAGTGGTGCCGTTCAAGCCACAGAACATGGCGCTCAACAGCGCCGTGACGGCCGAGGGCGGCGAGATCGGTCGTGCGCAAGCGGTGCAGGCCCAGGCGGCCAACCTGGCGCCGCACACCGATATGAACCCGGTGCTGCTCAAGCCCAACAGCGACACCGGTTCCCAAGTGATCATCCACGGCCGCGCTGTTACCAGCATGAACGCGGTGGCCTATCACGACTACAAAGCCATCGCGATGCAGGCGGTGCTGGCCTCCCACGCACGGTTGAGCCAAGCCTACCCCGTCGTGATGGTGGAAGGCGCTGGCTCCCCGGCGGAGATCAACCTGCGCGCCAATGACATCGCCAACATGGGCTTCGCCGAAGCAGTGGATTGCCCGGTGCTGCTGATCGCCGATATCAATCGCGGCGGGGTGTTTGCCCATCTGGTCGGCACCCTGGAACTGCTTTCGCCCAGCGAGCAGGCACGGGTCAAAGGCTTCATCATCAACCGATTTCGCGGCGACATTGCGTTGTTGCAACCGGGGCTGGACTGGCTGGAAGCGCGCACCGGCAAACCGGTGGTGGGCGTATTGCCTTACGTGATGGACCTGCATCTGGAAGCTGAGGACGGCATCGATCAGCGCCAAATCGATAAGGCTGCGCAGGTACTCAAGGTGGTGGTGCCGGTGCTGCCGCGCATCAGCAACCATACGGATTTCGACCCGTTGCGTTTGCATCCCCAGGTGGACTTGCAATTCATCGGGCCAGGCCAGCCGATCCCTGCTGCCGACCTGATTATCCTTCCAGGCTCGAAAAGCGTGCGCAGCGACCTGGCTTATCTGCGTGCCAACGGTTGGGACACCGCCGTGGCGCGGCACTTGCGCTACGGCGGCAAGGTGCTCGGCATTTGCGGCGGCTTGCAGATGCTCGGCGAGCAGGTGCATGACCCGTTGGGCCTGGAAGGGCTTGCGGGCTCCAGCGATGGCCTTGGGTTATTGGCGTTCAGCACCACCTTGGAAGAAGAGAAACAGCTGCGCAACGTACGCGGTCGCCTGTTACTGGAAGATGCCGACGTCAGCGGTTATGAGATCCATGCGGGCGTGACGTCTGGCGATGCCTTGTCGAACGCCGCTGTGCGCCTCGATGACGGTCGCAGTGATGGCGCGCAAAGTGCAGACGGGCAGATCCTCGGCACTTACCTGCATGGCTTGTTCGAAACCCCGGCCGCGTGCAGTGCGCTGCTACGTTGGGCGGGGTTGCAGGATGTGCAGGAGGTCGACTACCACGCCTTGCGCGAGCGCGATATCGAGCGCCTGGCCGATTTGGTGGAAAACCACCTGGACACCGAGCTGTTACGCAAACTGTGCGGGATTTGATGGTGTGCACACGATCCCCCTGTGGGAGCTGGCTTGCCTGCGATGGCATCAACCGGGTCTCCCTGATACACCGAGGTGACTGCATCGCAGGCAAGCCAGCTCCCACATTTGACCGCGTTGTAAAAAAAGGTGTGACGCTATGCTCCAACTGATCCTCGGCGGCGCCCGCTCCGGCAAAAGCCGTCTTGCCGAAAAGCTCGCCAGCGACAGCGCTTTGCCGGTCACTTACATCGCCACCAGCCAACCTTTGGATGGCGAGATGAATGAGCGTGTCGCCTTGCATCGTCAACGTCGCCCCGACCATTGGGGCTTGGTCGAAGAGCCTATCGAACTGGCGCGGGTGCTGCGCGAATACGCGGCTGCCGAGCGCTGCCTGCTGGTGGATTGCCTGACCCTGTGGCTGACCAATCTGCTGATGCTGGAAGACCCGGAGCGCTTGGCTTTGGAGCGCGATCAACTGCTGCAAACCCTGGCCTCGCTGCCGGGTGAAATCATTTTTGTCAGCAACGAGACCGGTCTGGGTGTCGTGCCGCTGGGCGAATTGACTCGCCGCTATGTGGATGAAGCCGGTTGGCTGCATCAAGCCTTGGCCGAGCAATGTCAGCGTGTGGTCCTGACCGTTGCCGGCCTGCCCCTGACTTTGAAAGGTACTGCGTTATGACTGACACCTGGTGGCTCAACCCGTGTAAGGCGAGCGACGCTCAAGCGTATGAACACGCCCTGGCGCGCCAGCAGCAATTGACCAAGCCGGCCGGTTCCCTCGGCCAGTTGGAAGCGCTCGCGGTGCAATTGGCCGGCTTGCAGGGCCAAGTCAAACCGTCGGTGGATCAGCTATGGGTCGCCATCTTCGCCGGTGACCATGGCGTGGTCGCGGAAGGCGTGTCGGCGTTCCCACAGGAAGTCACCGGGCAGATGCTGCATAACTTTGTCACGGGTGGCGCGGCCATCAGCGTGTTGGCGCGGCAGCTGGGGGCGCAGTTGGAAGTGGTCGACCTTGGCACGGTGAATCCGTCCCTGGACCTGCCCGGTGTACGCCACCTGAATATTGGCGCGGGCACCGCAAACTTTGTCAACGGCCCGGCGATGACCGAGGTCCAGGGGCAATTGGCCCTGCAAGCCGGCCGCGACAGCGTGCATCGTGCATCGGTAAACGGTGCGCAGTTGTTTATCGGCGGCGAGATGGGTATCGGCAACACCACCGCTGCCAGTGCGCTGGCGTGTGCCTTGCTCGACTGCCAGGTCAGTGATCTCACGGGGCCGGGCACCGGATTGAATGCCCAGGGCGTCAGCCACAAGGTGGCCGTGATCGAACGTGCACTGGCGTTACACGCCGGACAGCGCGGTGATGCATTGCACACCCTGTTCAATCTCGGCGGCTTTGAGATTGCAGCCCTGGTGGGCGCGTATCTGGCGTGTGCTCAAGAGGGCATCGTGGTGCTGGTGGATGGGTTTATCTGCACTGTCGCCGCACTGGTCGCGACGCGCTTGAACCCAACTTGCCGGGAGTGGCTGATGTTCGGCCATCGTGGTGCCGAGCCAGGTCATCGTCATGTGCTGCAAAGCCTCGACGCGCAACCGCTGCTGGACCTGGGCCTGCGCCTGGGCGAAGGCAGTGGCGCAGCGCTGGCCGTGCCGTTGTTGCGCCTGGCCTGTGCGTTGCACGGGCAGATGGCGACCTTCGCCGAAGCCGCCGTGGCAGACCGCCCGGCATGACCTTGCGCCTGGACCTGCTGCGACACGGCGAAACCGAGCTAGGCGGCGGCTTGCGTGGCAGCCTGGACGACGCACTCACCGTCAAGGGCTGGGCGCAGATGCGCGCGGCGATAGTGGAGCAGGGGCCGTGGGACCGCGTGGTCAGTTCGCCGCTGCAACGGTGCGCGCGGTTTGCCGATGAATTGGGGGCTCAGCTCAATTTGCCGGTAACGCTGGAAAAGGCGTTGCAAGAGCTGCACTTTGGCGCCTGGGAAGGGCAGAGTGCGGCAGCCTTGATGGAGACCGACGCCGAAGGGCTGGGCCTGTTCTGGGCCGATCCCTACAGTTTCACGCCGCCGGAAGGGGAGCCTGTCAGTGAATTTTCCGAGCGCGTTTTGGGTGCTGTCGCACGCCTGCACCAGGCTTATGCGGGTGAGCGCGTGCTGTTGATCAGTCATGGCGGCGTGATGCGTCTGTTATTGGCACAGGCACGCGGTTTGCCCCGGGAGCAACTCTTGAATGTCGAAGTCGGCCACGGTGGGTTATTCAGCCTGCAAGTTTGCGCTGACGGCGTGCTGAAGGCGCTGGAGTGATCATGCTGCCATTCTGGATCGCCCTGCAATTTCTCAGCAGCCTGCCGATTCGTCTGCCGGGCATGCCGCAGCCTCAGGAGCTGGGACGTTCACTGCTGTTTTATCCGGTGGTGGGGCTTTTGTTCGGCGTGCTGTTGTGGGCCTTGAACACGGTATTGATGGGCGCGCCGCTGTTGCTGCATGCCGCGCTGTTGCTGACGGCCTGGGTGTTGCTCAGCGGCGGCCTGCACCTGGACGGTCTTGCGGACAGCGCCGATGCCTGGTTGGGCGGTTTCGGCGACCGCGAGCGTACGCTCACGATCATGAAGGACCCGCGCAGCGGGCCGATTGCCGTGGTCACCCTGGGGTTGGTGCTGCTGCTCAAGTTCACCGCCTTGGTGGCGTTGATCGAGCAACATGACGGTGCAGCGCTGATCCTGGCGCCGCTGATCGGACGCGCATCGATGCTGGCGCTGTTTCTGACCACACGCTATGTGCGTGCCGGAGGATTGGGCCAGGCGTTGTCGGATCATTTACCGAGGATCGTCGGCCAACAGGTACTGATCCTCAGCGGCCTGGCCTGCATCCTGATCGGCGGCTTCAGGGGTGGGCTTGCGGTATTGCTCGCTGCACTCTGCTTCATGGGCCTGCGCCAACTGATGGTCAATCGCCTGGGCGGCACCACGGGTGACACCGCTGGCGCCTTGCTGGAGCTGCTGGAAGTCGCGGTTCTGGTCGCTCTGGCGCTGTAACACTTTCTTGCATTTCCTTAATCGCGGGTATATACACGTTCCATGCTTGCCTCCCAGTGTTTATGTACCAACCTGCGACGTGCCGCCCGTGGCGTCAGCAGGCATTACGACGGCGCCCTTGATGGCTTCGGGATCAACGTCGCCCAGTATTCGTTGCTGTGCAACTTGCAGCGGCTCGATCAACCGAGCATCTCCAGCCTGGCGGAAGCCATGGGACTTGACCGCAGCACCTTGGGGCGCAACCTTCGGGTGTTGGAAGGCGAAGGCCTGGTGCAACTGGTGGAAGGCGATGACCTGCGCAATCGCCTGGTGATGCTGACGGCGGACGGTGAAGCACGACTCGCTGCAGCTTTACCCGCCTGGGAGGCGGCGCAGCAAAAATTGATCGATCAACTCGGCGCGGAAAAACGCGAAACCTTGTTGGCCTTGCTGGACGAACTCGCCTGAACGCGGGTTTGTTCGACTATAAGCGGGTATATACCCGCGAGCGGAGAATAAGAAATGACTTCCATGTGGCGCACCAGTGGCTGGATTCTTGTGGGGAGTGCGCTGATCCTGGCACTGTCGTTGGGTGTGCGGCACGGTTTCGGCCTGTTCCTGGCGCCGATGAGCAGCGAGTTCGGCTGGGGCCGCGAGACCTTTGCCTTCGCCATCGCCTTGCAGAACCTTATCTGGGGCCTGGCACAGCCGTTTACCGGCGCCCTGGCCGATCGGTTTGGCGCCACCAGAGCGGTGTTTGTCGGCGGCGTTCTTTACGCGGTGGGCCTGGTGCTGATGGGCATGTCCGATTCGGCGTGGTCGCTGTCCCTCAGTGCCGGCCTGCTGATTGGTATCGGCCTGTCCGGCACCTCGTTCTCGGTGATTCTCGGCGTGGTCGGCCGCGCCGTGGCCCCGGAAAAACGCAGCATGGCGATGGGAATCGCGAGTGCTGCCGGTTCGTTCGGTCAGTTCGCCATGGTGCCGGGCACACTGGGTTTGATCAGCTGGTTGGGCTGGTCCGCCGCATTGCTTGCGCTGGGCTTGATGGTGGCACTGATTCTGCCACTGGTCGCCATGCTCAAGGACCGGCCACTGCCGGTGATGACCGGTCAGCAAACCTTGCGCGAAGCCTTGAAGGAAGCGTGCTCTCACTCCGGGTTCTGGCTGTTGGCCTTTGGCTTTTTTGTTTGCGGTTTCCAGGTGGTGTTTATCGGCGTGCACCTGCCGGCGTATCTGGTGGATCAGCACTTGCCAGCCACCACAGGCACCACGGTGCTGGCACTGATCGGGCTGTTCAATATCTTCGGTACCTACACTGCTGGCTGGCTCGGCGGGCGCATGTCCAAGCCGCGTTTGTTGACAGGGTTGTACCTGCTGCGTGCGGTGGTGATCGTGGTGTTTCTTTGGGCGCCGGTTACCGAAGTTACGGCCTACGTGTTCGGCATGGCCATGGGCTTCTTGTGGCTGTCCACTGTGCCGCTGACCAACGGCACAGTCGCGACGCTGTTTGGTGTGCGAAACCTCTCCATGCTTGGTGGGATAGTGTTCCTGTTCCACCAACTCGGTTCGTTCCTGGGGGGCTGGTTGGGTGGGGTGGTCTATGATCGAACCGGTAGCTACGATTTGATCTGGCAGGTGGCAATTCTGTTGAGCCTGCTCGCCGCGGCCTTGAATTGGCCGGTGCGTGAGCGGCCAGTGGCGCGATTGCAGGCGCAGATGGAGGCGGCATGAGCATAGCGATACGTGGTTTAGTCGTTATCGCGGGGTTGATCCTGGTGCTGCTGGCCTGGTGGGGCTGGCAGAACGGCGGTCTCGCGTTGATGCAGTTGGGTATGTCGATCTGTTAACTTCATGGTCTGATTATTTTCAAGGACACACGACATGCAGATGCGTTGGCTCGCTGTACCCGTCTTGATGGCTGTCGGCAGTGCCGCCCTGGCTGCCAGTTGCCCGCCGCTGCTGGAAGGCCAGTTGCCCAAGCTGCGCGCCAAGGAATCCATCGACCTGTGCGAGCGGTTTGCCGGCAAACCCTTGGTCATCGTCAACACGGCGAGCTTCTGTGGGTTCGCCCCACAGTTCAAAGGTCTCGAAGCCTTGTACCAACGCTACAAGGGCGAAGGGCTGGAAGTGATCGGCGTGCCCTCCGATGACTTCAAGCAGGAAGCCAAGACCGGCGAAGAGACGGCTAAAGTCTGCTATGTGAATTACGGCGTGACCTTCACCATGACCGAACCACAGAAGGTCAAGGGGCCGGATGCGGTACATCTGTTCAAGGTGTTAGCGCAGCAGACCGACGCGCCGCCGAAGTGGAACTTCTACAAGTACGTGGTGGATCGGCAGGGCAAGGTGATTGCCAATTTCTCCAGCCTGACCAAGCCGGACAACCCGGACCTGATCAAGGCGGTGGAAGAGGCGATTGCTTCCAAGCCTTGATTGTCAGCCGTTAAAAAGCCCCGCCTCCTTTGCAGGAGAGCGGGGCTTTTTTACACCTGTCTGGATCAGAAGGTGTAGGTCATGCCCAGGCCGAAACCATTGGCACTGTTTTCGTACTTGGCGCGGTAGCTCGCCGTCGACGGTGCATCAGCGGTCTGGTTGACCTTGATGTCTTCTTCTTTCAGGTAGGAGTAAGCCAGGTCGACGGTCATGTTATCCATGACTTTGTAGCCCAGGCCAACGCTGAAAATCGTACGGTCGCCAGTCGGGATGCGCGGCGAGCGGTCAGTATTGTTGGTGGGCGACTGGTCGAACGTCAGGCCGGTACGCAGCACCACTTGCTTGGTCAACTGGTAGGAGGTACCCACCGCGTAGGCCCAAGTGTCGTGCCAGTTTTGTTCTTCGGTGATGGAAGTGAGTTGGCTTGTTGCCAAAGCGCCGCCAGCGGCTGTAACGCCTTCGTTGTTGACGGTGATTTCCTTCAGGCGGCTCCAGCGCGTCCAGGTAGCACCGCCATACAATTTCCAGGCATCGGTCAGGTCTTGAGTGACCGACAGGTCGTAGGACTCAGGCGTGTCGATTTTCAGCGAAGCATCGTAACGGTTGTTTCGCAAAAACGGTTGAGTCGCCGTAGGGCCGCTGACGGTGGTGTGGCCTTCAAGCTTGTACTTGACCTTCGAGTGGTAGGTCAGGCCGACACGGGTGGTATCGGTGGCCTGGACCAGTACGCCGACGTTGAAGCCCAGCGCGGTATCGTCACCCTTGATCTTGACGTTGGTATCGCTGACGGCAGGGTTCAGCGTCCTGTCCGATTCCAGTACACCGGAAATCCGGTTGATGGTCGGGCCAAAGCCGATGGATACGCGGTCGTTGAAGGCATAGCTGACAGTTGGCTGGAAGGTCATGACCTTCACTTCGCTCTTGCTGCCGAAGCCACGGCCCTGGAAGCCGTTTTCATAGTCGGTCACCAGGCCAAACGGTGCATATACACCGAAGCCGATGGCCCACTGATCATTGAGTTTGTTGGTGTAGAAACCGAATGGCACCGCGGTGAACGGGACCATGTCGCCTTTATTCGAGCCGCGCGAGTTGCCGCCGGTGTCGCTGATGTCAGTCGAGGCATCAATTGCTGCAACGCCACCCGTGATTTGCTGGCCATTCAGGCGAGCCATACCGGCAGGGTTACCGTAAACAGTGCTTGCATCATCGGCAGAAGAAGAGCGACCCGCGAAACCGGTACCCATCCCGCTCACGCTTTGTTCGTTCAGCGCGAAACCGCTTGCAAACAGTTGGGAGGAGGCCATGGCAACGGCGAGGCTAAGTGTGGTCTTGAGCATTACTTTTTTCATTATTAGAACTCCGAGTGATCACCGCTGCGGAAAGTATCAATAAATTTAACATCGCGCTATAGGCTGAAACGTAGGAGATAGAGCGGTTTTGTAGGACAATCCGACCAGAATTCAGGTTTATTGACGAATCTTGCAAATTGCCCGGTCAGCAAACCACGTGATTCATGGGTGAAACACAGGTTTGCCAGGCTTGAGTGAAATCGCGCAGACGTCCCTGAGGGTGAAAAATTTCTTTCCAGATACGCGCCATACCCAGCACATCACCCGGCGGGGGCAGTGCGAGAGTGTGTTGTTCGACTAAAAGCCAGGCAATGGCCGTGGCGTAGCGCAGGTTAACCGTCAGTTCGAGTTGCGGCGCGCTGAGGAACGCATGCTGGCTGGCCAGGCCGCGCACTAGGCTCGCGCGATCGGGGTCCAGCGCGAGGTAATCGTCCCACAAGGCGCGATGGCGAGGTTCGGTGATGCTGTACAGGCCGTGTCCACGCCGGTCATGCAAGGCGGAACCCAATTCCGATTGGCTGGCGGCAATGCCCAGCAGCAAGGACTCAGCCGTTTGGTTATGGCGGCCGAGGTAAAGCAAGGTCGGCCGGATCACATAACGACACAATTCGCTGGCAGCGATACCCATACACGCCTCAATCCGTGAAAGTGGTCGGCGAGTCCTGAGAAGGGGGCTTGGCAGCGTTGGATCGGGTCTCAGGCCCGCCGGAAGCGGATCAAGCCGCTTGAGTTGAAGTGTAGTGTCATATTCGTGATGTAAAGGACTGTTTTTAAAACATCTTCTGCATTTAGTTATAACGGTTATATCTATTTGAACTTAGGGCAAAAGGTTGATACTCAAATCGCAGGCAATAAAAAACCCTGCTTTTTGAGCAGGGCCTTTTGTGTTTCAGCGACTCGGGTCGATCAGGCAACCAGTGCCTGACGGGTACGCTCGATCACGGCCTGCAGCGGTTCTGCGCTGGAGTATTGATCGGGGTACAGGCGTTCGCTGTGACGTGCGATGCCGTGTTCGTTAACCAGGGTGAAGCTGAAGCAGCCTTTGCGAGCGGCCATGATCAGGCAGTTCATTGGGGCAAAAGCGTTGGTGAGGGTGCGAATGGCATCCTGAGTATGGATTTGAGCGTTCATCTTATGGGTGTTCCTACAAATGACACGGATTAAGAGCCGTGCCTTATTAAAACGTTCCAGTGACGTTGATCACTATTGATCAAACGAAGAACCCGACTGGAACAAAGCAGCCAGTTTGAAGCGCTAATAATTTAGGCGCGCTTGGGCTGGCAGGTAGGTACTTAGGAGGGCAGGCAACACAACAGGGGCAAAGGTTCTGGGCCCGGGGTGAAGATCCTGATCAATTTGCAGGCTGGTTCGGTCAGAGTATTGAAACTTCGCGACACCCTTTGCTTGTTCAAAGGCCGTGTCGTCGCAAGTGATACCTGGAAACCATCGAGGTGGTCGATCCCGTGTTGTTCAGGGGAGTTGTTCGACCAGAATTGACTTTCAGCTTGGTACTAACGCCGCGGATAGTAACGGATTGAATCAGGTAAGGGAAGTGTGTTGGCCAAAAAACTTCAATTAACCGCCCAGCAGGCCTCGATAGAACAACACGGTGATCGCCGCTGCCAGCGAGCAGCCCAGTCCGTAGGCGGCGAGCGTCAAGCGCAGGGACTGGCCGGTCTCGACCACCTTCATCACATCGGCCATGTCATTGATGCGGCCTTCGCCCAATTCAATGCACAGGCTCACGGCAGTGAAAGCCGCCGACAGCAGGATAGCGATGGCAAATAGCGCGCCATCCGGGGAGGGCAGTGCCGCATTGATTCCCAGGGAAGCGGAGCAGATGGCCAGTAGCAACACGGCGAACAACAGCATTCCTTTCATCGACTCACCCACCGTTGCGTTTTAGGGCGGGGAGTGTGGCGAGCCAGCAAAGATTTGAAAAAGTCCCTGTTTTGCCCTGGCGGTAACATTATTGCGGCGAATTGCTTCAAGAAAAGCCGGCGATATAACCAGCGGATGGGTACTTGTGCACATTAGTTGCGGGGTGTGTAACCGCGCTGTCAACTGCACTGCAGAGCCACCAGTTGCCTGCAATGGAAATTTAAGTCAATGAAAAATCTGGCTTTTTTTTATTGGTGAAAAAATCGTCAGTTTGACTGCGACCCCCATGCCATGGGGCTTTGCGCGAGTTAAAGCAGGGTTGTCCACTGAGTTATCCACAGCTTCTGTGGATTGTCCCGAGCGCTTGCTCTAGAACGGGCGTACAGAGTTTTTTCAGCTTTACCTGTACGAAAAAAAGAGTAGAGTGGCGCGCCTTCCGTTCTGTCCCACAGTGCTTTATGAAGTTTCGCTCAGTATCACCTTCTGTTACCGACACTCCTCAAACTGTTACCGCTCCCAAACGCTTCTCCTTGAAAGTTGCCTTGTGGTTGCTCGACAGCCCCCGCCTGGGTCACAACACCAACGTCAAACACTTCGCCGGGCGTTTGCTCAAGCAGCCGGCCCGTGAAGGCGTGGTTGCCGCCCAAAGCCGCCTGGGCCAACTGATGTGCCGTGAGTGCGGAAATGCCCGCGACCGCCGCATCGGCCACGACCTGCTGCGCCTGGCGGCCCGCGCCGGTGACCGCCGCGCCCAGCGTGAACTGGGCCAGGTCGAAGACTGAGCTGTCCTCAGGCCCTGTGCTCCGCTAACCTTGCTTTTTTTCGGTGATGGCAGACATGTCTATGGTTTTTGACTGGACCAGTATTGCCCTGGGCCTTGCTGGCGCAGCTGTGCCTTTATTGGCCGTGTGCTGGCAGCTTCAGCGCCGGCTGACCGCGCGCATGACCGGCTGGGAACTGCTCGAAGAGCGCCTGGCGACCGCGCAACTGGCCCAGGAAGGCTTCGCCGCACAGTTGGATGCCAGCCGCGATGAGATCAGCGATCTGAGCCAGGCCAACGCGGCCAAGCAGGCTGACTTGGCCGCTGTGCGCCGCGAAGTCGAACTGCTGCAGATCGACCGCGACAACGCGCGCGACGCCGCCCACGCCTGGAACCTCGACCGCAGCGCCAGGGAGACCGAGCTCCGCCGCCTCGATGCGTTGTCGGCCGCTTTGCGCGCAGAACTGCGTGAACAGCAGGATAGCCATCAACAACGCCTAGCCGACCTGCAAGGCTCGCGGGATGAACTGCGTGCACAGTTCGCCGAACTGGCCGGCAAGATCTTCGACGAGCGTGAACAGCGCTTCGCCGAAACCAGCCAGGAGCGCCTGGGCCAACTGCTCGACCCATTGAAAGAGCGCATCCAGTCCTTCGAAAAACGCGTGGAAGAGAGCTATCAGAGCGAGGCGCGCGAGCGTTTTTCCCTGGCCAAGGAGCTTGAGCGCCTACAGCAACTGAACCTGCGCCTGTCAGACGAGGCCACCAACCTGACCCGCGCGCTCAAGGGCCAGAAAACCCAAGGCAACTGGGGTGAACTGATCCTTGAGCGGGTGCTGGAGCATGCGGGCCTGGAGAAAGGCCGCGAGTACCAGACCCAGGTCAGCCTGAAGGGCCCGGACGGCGAGCGTTTCCAGCCCGACGTGCTGATCATGTTGCCCGGCGACAAGCAGGTGGTGGTGGATTCCAAGGTCAGCCTCACCGCGTATCAACAGTACGTGGCCGCGGATGATGATGTGATCGGCCAGGCGGCGTTGAAGCAGCACGTGCTGTCGCTGCGTAATCACGTCAAAGGTTTGGCCGGTAAGGATTACAAACGCCTGGAAGGCCTGCACAGCCTGGATTTCGTGTTGCTGTTCGTGCCGATCGAAGCAGCGTTTTCCGCTGCGTTGCAGGCCGAACCGAATCTGTTCCAGGAAGCGTTCGACCGCCATATCGTGATCGTCAGCCCGACCACGTTGCTCGCTACCCTGCGCGTGATCGACAGCCTGTGGAAGCAGGAGCGCCAGAGCCAGAACGCGCGAGAAATCGCCGAGCGTGCGGGGTGGCTGTATGACAAGTTCGTGCTGTTTATCCAAGACCTGGATGAAGTAGGTAACCGCTTACAACAGCTGGATAAGGCTTACAGCTCGGCGCGAAACAAGCTGACAGATGGACGCGGAAATCTGGTCAGCCGGACCGAGCAATTGCGGTTGCTTGGTGCTCGGGCCAGCAAGAGCTTGCCGGCGGATTTGTTGGAGCGGGCGATGACCGATTCAGACGGTGTTGCCCATCTACCTGAATAAGATGCGGTGGGTGTGGGAGCTGGCTTGCCTGCGATAGCGGTCGTGAAAGATCCACCGTTATCGCAGGCAAGCCAGCTCCCACATTTGACCCAGTCGGACCGGCCTACAGCGGCAAATGCCGACTCAGCAAAGCCCGCAACGCCGCCGGCTTGACCGGTTTAGCCAAATAATCCAGCCCCGCCGCATGCACCTCGGCCATCATCTCCGGGCGGCCGTCGGCACTGATCACCACGCCGGGAATCGGCTCCGCCAATTGCGCGCGCAGCCATCCCATCAACTCAGTACCGGTTTCGCCATGGTCCAGGTGGTAGTCCACCAGAGCCAGTTGCGGGCGCACGCCATCCGCCAGCAACGCCGCGCATTGCGCCTGGTCCGTCGCGGTCCACACTTCACACCCCCAGCGCGTCAACAGGCTGCGCATGCCGATCAGAATGCTCTCTTCGTTATCCACGCACAGCACCTGAGCACCGCTCAGCGGCAGGCCGGTTTCCTGTGATGTCTTGACCTGCGGGCTGGCCTGGTTGCGCGCCAGTGGCACGCGCACACTGAATACGCTGCCTTTGCCAGGCCATGAGCGCACGCTCAGGCGATGGCCCAGCACACGGCACAGGCCGTCTGCGATGGCCAGGCCAAGCCCCAGGCCTTTCTCCGCGCGGGTCTGGTGGCTGTCCAAACGCTTGAATTCTTCAAAGATCACTTGCTGTTTATCCAACGGTATCCCGGGGCCACGGTCCCACACTTCCAGGCACAGTTCGCCCTTGCGTCGACGTACGCCCAGCAGCACCGGGCCGTCGGCATAACGGAAGGCGTTGGTGAGAAAATTCTGCAGGATTCGCCGCAGTAACTTGATGTCGCTGTCGACACGCACTCGACTGCCGCGCAGGCGGAAGCGCAGACCCTGCTCCTGGGCCAGCGCCTTGAACTCTGCCCCCAAAGTGTCGAACAGCTCGTTGAGTACAAAAGGCTGGCGCTGCGGATTGATCTTGCCGTTTTCCAGGCGTGAGATATCCAGCAGGTCGCTGATCAGGTCTTCGGCGGAGCGCAGCGAGCTGTCCAGGTGCTGCACCAATTGCCGGGCTTCGCCGGACAGGCCTTCGTTCTGGTGCGAGAGGGCGGCGGAGAACAGGCGTGCAGCGTTCAAGGGCTGCATCAGGTCATGGCTGACCGCCGCCAGGAAGCGCGTCTTCGACTGGCTGGCGGACTCGGCCACGCCCTTGGCGTCGGTGAGCGCTACGTTGAGCTGCGACAGCTCATGGGTGCGCTCGGTCACCCGTCGTTCCAGGCCTTCGTTGGCCTCCGTGAGTGCCTGCTCGGCTTCGCGGAAGGCGGTAATGTCAGTGAAACTCATGACGAAACCGCCGCCGGGCATCGGGTTGCCGATCAGCTCGATCACCCGCCCATTGGGGAATAAACGTTCAGAGGTGTGCGCACGGCCCTGGCGCATCCAGTGCAGGCGGCGCGCCACGTGAACCTCGGCTTCGCCCGGCCCGCACAGGCCGCGTTCGGCGTTGTAGCGGATGATGTCGGCAATCGGCCGACCGACGCTGATCAGCCCGTCCGGGTAGTTGAACAACTCCAGGTAACGCCGGTTCCAGGCCACCAATTTGAGGGACTGATCGACCACGCTGATGCCCTGGGTGATGTTCTCAATAGCACCTTGCAGCAATGCGCGGTTGAACTGCAGCACTTCCGACGCTTCATCGGCGATGCGTACTACGTCCTCCAGCTGCATCTCGCGCCCTTCGATGGCGGCTTTCACCACCGCCCGGGTCGACGATGCGCCGAGTACACCCGCCAGCAACCGCTCCGTGTGGGCGATCCACTCGTTGTCTGCGTTCTGATTGGGGTTGAAGCCTTTACCCTGGCGATAGGCAAAGCGGATGAAGCTTTGCTGTGCCCGTTCCTCACCCACGAAGCGTGCGGCCAGGCTGAGCAAGTCGCTGATCTGCACCGACAGCATCGAGCGTGCGGTGGCGCGCTGGCTGATTTCCTGGCCGATAAACCGCCCGGCTTGCCAATGCTCGGAAACCCGCGTGCGGGACAGCATCGACACCCACACAAACAGCGTAAAGTTACCCGCCAGGGAGAACACCGTGCCCAAGGTCAATGAGGTGACGGACAGACCCAGCGGGTGCGAATGCATCCACGTCAGTCCTGGGAAAAGGCTAAGGGACCAACCCAGGCTTTTCGCCGTAACCGGTAGGACCAAGGTGTAGAACCACAGGAAAGTGCCCGCAGCGAGCCCCGCGAATACACCGCGTCGGTTGGCTTGCTTCCAATACAGTGCGCCGAGCATCGCCGGCGCCAGTTGGGTGACGGCGGCAAAGGCGATCTGGCCGATGGTCGCCAGGCTCGCGGTTGAGCCCAACAGGCGATAGCTCACGTAGGCCAACAGCAGGATGATCACGATGCTGACCCGGCGTACCGACAGCATCCAGTGGCGGAACACTTCGAACGGTCGCTCGGCGCCGGAACGGCGCAGCAGCCAGGGCAGCAGCATGTCGTTGGACACCATGGTCGACAAGGCAATGCTCGCCACGATCACCATGCCGGTGGCCGCTGAAGCGCCGCCGATAAACGCCAGTACGGCGAGTGCGGGATGGGCTTCGGCCATCGGCAGGCTGATCACGTAGGAGTCGGGCATTACCGAGCTGGGCAGCATCATCTTGCCGCCCAAGGCGATCGGTACTACAAACAGCGCGGCAAGAATCAGATACGCGGGAAACACCCATTTGGCCAGGCGCAGATCCTGAGGGTCGATGTTCTCCACCACCGTGACATGGAACTGCCGAGGCAGGCAGATGATCGCCATCATCGCGACACCGGTCTGCACCACCATGGACGGCCAGTTGACGGTCTCTTTCCAGTATTCATCCAGGCGGGGGGCGAGCATCGCTTGGCTGAAAAGGTCGCCGAATCCGTCGTACAAGCCGTAGGTCACAAACGCGCCGACCGCGAGAAACGCGAACAGCTTGACGAGGGATTCAAACGCAATCGCCAGCACCATACCGCGGTGGTGCTCCGTGGCGTCGAGGTTGCGTGTACCGAAGACAATCGTGAACAGCGCCAACACCAGTGACACGATCAGCGCGGTGTCTTGAGCACGAGTGCCGGTGGTGTCGGCGCCAGCGCCGATCAGCAGATTGACGCCCAGCACGATGCCTTTGAGTTGCAGCGCGATGTAGGGCAGTACCCCCACCAGGCAGATCAACGCGACCACCACCGCCAACGATTGGGATTTACCGTAGCGCGCGGCGATAAAGTCGGCGATGGACGTGATGTTTTCCTGCTTGCTGATCAAGATCATCTTTTGCAGGACCCAGGGTGCCAACACCAGCAACAGCACCGGTCCCAGGTAGATCGGTAAAAATGCCCACAACTGTTCGGCGGCCTGACCTACAGCACCGAAGAATGTCCAACTGGTGCAATACACGGCCAGCGACAGGCTATACACCCAGGCACGCATGCGCGGCGGCAGTGGCGCACGGCGACGGTCACCATAGAAGGCGATGGCAAACATTATGGCCATATAGGCCAGGGCAACGGCGGCGATCAGCCCGCTGGACAGCGTCATGGTAACTCCGAGCATGGGAACACCCGGGCATTCCAGGCCCGGTTGGACAGTCTCGCATGATGCTCGGGGTTAGTCAGTGTCGACCAAGGTCGGGTGAGTGGTTCGTGTGGGCGCCCGCGGTGCGACGCCACGACTTGCCCGCAACGCAGCGACGCGTCCTCTGAATGAACCTGCGGTGTATCTACACATTTTCAATGTCATAGCACGTAGCAGCTGTCGAGCCCCGGCGAGGCTGCGTTGGCGGCCTGTCTGACACACCGCTGACGCAGCCTCGCCGAGGCTCGACAGCTGCTACGCAGAGGACTTGCTCGCAGGCAAGCCAGGCGCCGCCGTTATCGAGGCGGCAGGGTCTTTTGGCGCAGGATGTAGATCGTCACCAGCACGGCACTGGTCAACATGAAGCCACGTGCCCACGGCAATGGCACCAGGTAGCAGGACACACTGATGCTCAACCACATCAAGCCGATGGCGTAGACCTTGCCTTTAAGAGGGATACCGTTGCCGTCCAGGTAGTCGCGGATCCACGGACCCAGGCGCGGGTGTTGCACCAGCCAATGGTAGAAGCGTGGGGAGCTTCGGGCGAAGCAAGCGGCGGCGAGAAGCAGGAAGGGCGTTGTCGGCAAGACCGGTAGGAAGATGCCGATCACCCCCAGCGCTACGCTCAACCAGCCGATGGCCAGCAGCACGTAGCGCAGGAGCAGCGAACGATTGCCCATGGGTGTCACGGGCAAGCGACTCAGTGGTGACGTGGCTTGAGGATCGCCGGTTTTTCGTCAGGGGCGTTGCACAGCAGGTACAGCGCGGTGAGGGCTTCCGGGATCTGTACGATCATGTCGTCCATCAGGTTGGCGTCGGCGGCGATATCGGCGAACTCCGGCTGGTCGTCGAACAGGCCCGACCCCACCATGATCGGCAGCAACATTTCGCTCACTTCTTCCTCGGCAGTTTCGAACCAGGCGGCTTCGCGCAGGAACACGCCTTCCATGAAACCGATGCACCAGCCGCGCAGGTCGGAGTCGTCCGGCTCTTCGCCCAGGTCCAGTTCGCATGGCAGCTCGAATTCTTCGTCCGACGCCAGTTGGCGACCGATGTGGGCCTTGAGGGCCAACAGGGTGGATTCGATTTCTTCGCGTTGCGCGTCGTCGGCGTAGTGCGGCTCTTCGGCGAACAGGGCGTCGATCCATTCACGGTCGGGTACGACCTCGGCGCAGATCGACAGGGCGGTCAGATAGCCGTGGGCGGCCACGTAGTCCAGCGCCTCGTCATGCAGCTCATCGGCGTCGAGGAAGGCTTGCAGGCGGGTTAGTTGCTCAGCGAAGGACATTGAAGGACTACCTTGGAAATAAACGATGCTGAATTCTAGGCTTTCTTGAGCGCCCAGGCCAGCCGCCATGCAGATTTGCCCGCTTTTAGAGACGGGCTGCAATTCGTCAGTGGCGCCCTTTGCCGGGTATCGCTCGGGTATACTGCCGCGTTTTGTGATGCCCTTGCAGGCCAAACCCAGCGCGCGAAAACTTCGCTTACGGATTATTTCCCGTGAGACCGGGTTTTTTCGACCAGCCTGTACAGAGGGATTTCCGCACTATTTTGGAGTTTTACATGCTCGAGCAGGCTCAACGCGTCCTCAAGGACATCTTCGGCTACGACAGTTTTCGTGGCCGCCAGGGTGCGATCATTGAGCGCGTGGCCAGTGGTGGTGACGCACTGGTCTTGATGCCTACCGGGGGCGGCAAGTCGTTGTGCTTCCAGGTGCCGGCGCTGTTGCGCAATGGCCTGGCGGTGGTGGTGTCGCCGCTGATCGCACTGATGGACGATCAGGTGGCAACCCTGGAAGAGCTCGGCGTCGCTGCGGCGGCCTTGAACTCTACCCTCAGTGCCGAGCAACAGCGCGACCTGGCGGCCCGTATCAAGCGCGGTGAAGTAAAAATGCTTTACCTGGCCCCTGAGCGCTTGGTGCAGCCGCGCATGCTGGCCTTTCTACAGAGCCTGGAAATCGCCCTGTTCGCCATCGACGAAGCCCACTGCGTATCGCAATGGGGCCACGATTTCCGTCGCGAATACCTGCAACTGGGGCAATTGGCTGAGTTGTTCCCCGACGTTCCGCGGATTGCCCTGACGGCCACCGCCGACAAGCGCACCCGCGAAGAAATCGTCGAGCGGCTGCACCTGCAGAACGCCGAGCGCTTTCTGTCGAGCTTTGACCGGCCGAATATTTTCTACCGCATTGTGCCCAAGGAGCAGCCACGCAAGCAGTTGCTCGCGTTCCTGTCCGAGCGGCGCAGCGACGCGGGCATCGTTTACTGCCTGTCGCGTAAAAAAGTTGATGAAGTCGCCGCGTTCCTCTGCGAGCAAGGTTATCCGGCCTTGCCTTATCACGCCGGCCTGCCCAACGAAACGCGCTCTGCTCACCAGAAGCGCTTCCTCAATGAGGAGGGGCTGATCATGGTAGCCACCATCGCGTTCGGCATGGGCATCGACAAATCCAACGTGCGCTTTGTCGCGCACATGGACCTGCCTAAATCCCTCGAGGCGTACTACCAGGAAACCGGTCGCGCCGGCCGTGATGGCCTGCCGGCGGATGCCTGGATGGTCTACGGCCTGCAAGACGTGGTGATGCTCAAGCAGATGCTGCAGAACTCCGAAGGCGACGAGCGTCACAAACGCCTGGAGCAGCACAAGCTCGACGCGATGCTCTCGCTGTGTGAAGAGACCCGTTGCCGTCGCCAGACCTTGCTGGCGTATTTTGACGAAGACATGCCTGAGCCTTGCGGCCATTGCGACAACTGCATTGATGGCGTGCAGACCTGGGACGCCACGGAGCCGGCGCGTCAGGCTCTGTCCGCTATTTATCGCACGGGCCAGCGTTATGGCGTCGGTCATTTGGTGGACGTGTTGCTGGGCAAGGACAACGAGAAAGTGCGCAGCTTCGGCCACGAGAAACTTTCGGTCTACGGCGTCGGCAAGGCCCGCGCCGAGGGCGAGTGGCGCTCACTGTTCCGGCAGATGGTTGCGCGGGGCTTGGTAGACATCGATATCGAGGGCTTTGGCGGCCTACGCCTGAACGACAGCTGCCGACCGTTGCTCAAGGGCGAAGTGAGCCTGGAGCTGCGCCGCGACCTCAAGCCGCAGACCACCGCCAAGAGCAGCACCAGCCAGGCCAGCCAGTTGGTGCGTGGCGAAGAGCGCGAGCAGTGGGAGGCCTTGCGCACCCTGCGCCGCAAACTGGCGCAGGAACACAGCGTGCCGCCGTACGTTATTTTTCCCGATTCCACCCTGCTGGAGATGTTGCGCGAGCAACCCACCAGCATGGCCGAGATGGCGCGCGTCAGTGGCGTGGGCGCACGCAAGCTGGAGCGCTACGGCCAGGCCTTCCTTGAAGTGCTCGACGGCCAGGCCGAAGCGCCGAAGGAAGTCGCCGATATCCGCCACGAACTGATCAGCCTGGCACGCGCCGGCATGACCCCGATCCAGATCGCCGGCCAACTGCAATGCTCGGAAAAGAACGTCTACACCTTGCTGGCGGAATCCATCGGCAAGCAGCAGTTGTCGTTGGAGCAGGCGCTTGATTTGCCAGAGGATCTGCTCGGCGAAATCCAGGATGCGTTTCTCGACGGAGAGGGCGAATTGCCACCTGTGGCGGAGATCGCGCCGCTGTTTACCGGCCGTGTTCCTGAGGGTGTTTTGTACTGCGTGCGGGCGGCTTTGCGGTCTGAATTCGAGATTTAGTGCGCCAATTACGACAATGTAATAGATCAGTACATAGCAACTCTTGCCTACTGGCAAAGCTCATGCTTAGCTGACTAATAATTAGCCACACTTTATTTTCAGTCTAAAACAAGAGTTTTTTATGCCGTTAACCGATCAACACCGATTTGGCATGCAACTGGCGCAGATGTCTCGTGGTTGGCGCGCCGAGCTGGACCGCCGTTTGGCGGGGCTTGGCTTGTCCCAAGCTCGCTGGCTGGTGCTGCTGCACCTTGCCCGTTTCGAAGAAGCGCCCACCCAGCGTGAGTTGGCGCAAAGCGTTGGCGTCGAAGGGCCGACACTGGCCCGGCTGCTGGACAGCCTTGAAGGCCAAGGCCTGGTGCAACGCCAGGCGGTGGTGGAAGACCGTCGTGCCAAGCGCATCCTGCTGTGTGATACCGCCCGGCCACTGATCGAGCAGATCGAGACGATCGCCACGGCGTTGCGTCATGAGTTGTTTGTGGGGGTGGATGAAGCCGATTTGAGTGTGTGCATGCGCGTGCACGGGCACATCCTGGCGAACCTGGAAAAGTCCTGATACGGCGGATTGATAATGGGGCTTGTTGTGGCGAAAGAGCTTGCTCCCGCTGGGCTGCGCAGCAACCCCATGGCAGACCCCGGTCTATCTGAAAAAACGAGTTAATCTTTTTAGGGCCGCTTCGCGCCCCAGCGGGAGCAAGCTCCCTCGCCACAACAAGCACACACATTCGTGCTGTGGCAGCCCTAGAACGTCTGCCCCAGGTTCAGATACACCGCCTTCTGATTGTCATCGTTGAACCCATAGCTGAAGTTCAGCGGCCCCAACGGTGTATCAAAGCCCAGGAAAATACTCGCCGCGTTGATATAGCCGCTGTCGAACTCATTGTCGTTGTTCCACGCCCGGCCGCGCTCCAGTGACGCCCCCAGGTACAACGGGAAATCCAGCGGCAGGTACGAGCGTGGCGTCAGCCGGCGGTAGTACACCGCCCGCATCAAGCTGATGTTCTGGCCCGAGATCGCATCCTGGCGGAAGCCCGACAACTGCCGCGCGCCCCCCAGCAGGAAGCTGGAAATCACCACATCCGAATCATCCAGCGTGCGCCCATAGCGCCCCCCCAGCACAAGTGTGTCCGGGCCGTGGCTCATGGCCTTGTCCAGCTTGAACTCCCATTGGCGGTAGCGCTGGTCTGAGCCCAGCCCCGGTTCGAATTCGCGGTAGGCCAGGCCGATGTCTTCGCCGGTGTGGGGGAAGTACACATTGTCCAGGGTGTCGAAGGAGTACTTCAGCTCATAGAAGCCCTCGCTGAAACTCACGCTGGGCAGGTCGCGGTCGCCGATGCGCACGTCCGCCTTGCCCCAGGCTTCACCGACGCCGAAGCGGATCTCGCCACTGTTGCCAATCTGGCGCCCTACGTTCAAGCCGAAACCGTAGCGTTCCAGGCGGTATTCGGAGATGGGGTCGTTGTCCAGGATCAGTTCGACGTTCTGCGCCTGGGCGCTGATATAAGGGGCGACAAAGTAACGCGAGCCAGTGTCCATCGGCTGGTAGAACTCGCTGTACAGCTCTTGTCGATCACCGATCTGCACCCGTGTCAGCCATTCGGCGCCGAGGCGGTTGATACCGTTCACGCGGTAGCTCGCGCCAAGGTTGAAGGCGCTATCGCCGCGCATGTCATCCGACAGGTTCAGGCCCAGGCGCAGGTAATCGGTGCCGCTGCGCTTGCCGCGCGCGCTGATCACCAAGGTGTTTTCCTTGCCTTTCTTGATGACGCGGTATTGCACTTGCTCGAAGTAATCCAGGCCATACAGGGTGCCCATGTCCGTTTGCAGGCGGCCCAGGTCCAGCGGCTCGCCCAGGTTCTGGCGGATGTAGTAGCGGATCACGTCATCGCTGACTTTCGAGTCGTTTTCCACGCTGATGGCGGTGATTGTCGGCGTGCGTTCTCCTGGGGTACGGGCCGCCATTAATTGCGGGTCGATTGGCTCGGCGGGGCGCAGATGGGCGAGGCGGGCATCGAGGGCGCGGGTAGCGCGGTAGCCGGCGTCGATCATGTCCTTGGCGCGGCCAAAGTCGGTCACGCCATAGGCAGCGAGCGGCGGCTGGATCAGCACGTCCTTGGGGTGCAGGTCCTTGAGTTGCTCTTCGGAGTTGCGCCGGGTCATCAGGGTGATGGATTGGTTAAGCACGTCCACCACCGTGGCCAGTTGCTTGCGCGAGCGCAGCGGGGTGCCGATGTCCACGACAATGGCGATATCCACGCCCATTTCCCGTGCCACATCCAGCGGGATGTTGTCGGTCATGCCGCCGTCCACCAGCAGTCTTCCGTCCAACTCCACTGGCGCGAACACGGCCGGGATCGACATGCTGGCGCGGATCACCTGGGGCAAGTGGCCCTTGCTGAACACCACCTTTTCGCCCGTGGTGATATCGGTGGCAACGGCTCTGAAGGGGATTGGCAGCTTGTCGAAGTTACGCGTGTTGCTGCTGTGGGCGAACATGCTTTCCAGCAGCAGTGCCAGGTTCTGGCCCTGGATCACGCCCAGTGGCAAGCCGAGGCTGCCGTCATCGCGGAAGCTGAGTTTCTGTTTGACCAGGAAATCCCGGTCATCCTGCTTGCGCCGGAACGGTACGTCTTCCCGAGGCGGTGCGTCAGACAGCGCCTGTTGCCAGTCGATACTCAGCGCCAGTTTTTCCAGCTCATCAATCTTATAGCCTGACGCGTACAACCCACCGATCACCGCGCCCATGCTGGTGCCGGCAATCGCATCGATCTGAATGCCTTGCTCCTCTAGCGCCTTGAGTACGCCGATATGCGCCAGCCCACGGGCGGCGCCACCGGACAGCACCAGGCCGATTTTCGGGCGTGGCGTTTCAACGGCATCGGCAACAAGGGGAAGCAAGCACAGAAACAGGCAGGACAGCAGGCGGCGCATCATGAATCTCAAGGCTGGACGATAAAGGCCGGTATTATAGCCACTCGATCCGCCAAGCCCGTTACGCCTGGAGCTTCTCAAATTATGTCTTCGATCAAACCCGAGATCGTTATCACCTATTGCACCCAGTGCCAGTGGCTACTGCGCGCCGCCTGGCTGGCGCAGGAATTGTTGAGCACGTTTGCCGATGACCTGGGCAAAGTGTCACTGGCGCCCGCCACCGGCGGCGCGTTTCGCATCACCTGCGATGGCGTGCAGATCTGGGAGCGTAAGGCCGACGGCGGCTTCCCTGAAGCCAAGGTGCTCAAGCAGCGCGTGCGCGACCAGATCGACCCGCAACGTGACCTGGGGCACAACGACCGCACGCAGTAAGTTTTAGAGATCAGGCCGTTGCCGCAGGCTGTTTGGCCTGGCTGGCGCCGCCCATCAAGCCCGACAACACGATCGCGACGATGATCAGCACACCGCCGAGCAGCATGCGCAGCGTCGGGGTTTCGGCAAATAGCAGCCAGGCTGCGGTGATGCCGTAGACCGGCTCCATGGCAAACACCACCGAAGCCGTGCGCGCCTTGATCACCGCGAGGCTGGCGACAAACAAGCTGTGGGCCAGGCCCGTGCAGAACACGCCGAGCAAGCCGATCCACAGCCAGTCAATCGCCCGCACGTCCGCCAGCCCAGGTGCTGCCACGGGCAACAGGCACGCTGCAACCACCACGTTCTGGCACAGCGCCGCCTGCACCGCAGGGATGCGCCCGGAACTGGCGCGATTGTTCAGTGACAGCAGGGAAAACAGCAGCCCCGAAGCGATCCCCCAGAGCAACCCGCCGGTGGCTTCGCTGGCGAGGTTGAAGTCCGGCGTGACCAGCACCAGGCCGATGCTGACCAGTACCACCAACAGCACTTCATTGGCGCGAATGCGCTCGCGGAAAATCAGTCCCTCAAGGATCACGGTAAAGGCCGGGAACGCGGTAAACCCCAGGGTCGCGACGGCCACGCCGGCCACCTTGACGGCAATAAAGAACGTTACCCAATGCGCGGCCAGCAATACGCCGCTGACCAGCAGCCGGCGCCAGTCGCGCAGCTCCAGCTTTTTCCAGGCAGTGTTGCTCGCGAACCGTGCAAATAGTGCCAGGGCAACCACGGCAAACACAGCGCGGCCAAAGACGATGATGGCGGGCGAGGCGGCCGCCAGTTTGCCGAATACACCGGTGAGGCCAAACATCAATGCGCCGATGTGCAGGGCGCCGAGGGCTGAGCGGGGAGTCATTGCGATCCTTGAATCAAGCGGGTGACAGAAGCGCAGTCTAGTGGGTCTGCCGTGTAGGCGTCTGTCGTCCGGCTCGCGATTTTTATCGCGGGACTCGTCCTACGTGTTGCGCCGCAATGCGCCCGGCGAGGCGCCAAACTCGCGCAGCATCGCGGCCGCAAATGCGCTTTGCGAGGTATAGCCCACGCGATCGGCGATTTCACCAATGGGTAACGGCGTTTTGCGCAGCAGGTCCAAGGCCATGTGCAGGCGCCGGCGGCGGATATAGTCCATTGGCGTCTGCCCGCATTCCGCCATGAACCGCGCGTGCAAGCGCGCCACCGACAGGTCTGCGATGCGCGCCAGGTCGGCTACCTGCAACGGGTGTGCAACGTGGCGCTCGATATGCGCATTGAATGCCTCGTACGGCAGGCGCCGGCCCGGCAGCGGTTGAGCCAGCGGGTGATTGAGGCTGGCCAACAACAGCACCGCGCCTTGCTGGACGATCAGCGGATCATCCACCGGGCTCTGCGCCAGCCATTGCACCAGTTGGCTTTGCCGCGAATCCAGGGCGAGTCGCGTGGGTTGATCAAGCAGGCGGCGACTGGCATCGGCATGTTCGCCCAACGATTGCAGCACCCAATGCTCGGTGGGCACATCCAGCACCAGGCAGCGGCTGCCATCGCGGCTGCCGCAGGCATGATGCGCGGAGAAGGGCAGCACCATCACGCTGCTTTCGCGCACCTGGCTGCCACGGCCGTCCACTTCGAAATCCAGGTGCCCGGACAGGCCGAACACCAATTGCGCATGGTCATGGCTGTGGGCGATGGGCGTGTCGAGGTAGTGGCGTAGCGTGAGAGTGGGGCTCATCGCGGTCTCCTAGGCTGCATGTTCCTGGATAGCCAAGCCAGTCTACAACGCTTCGTCGCCGGCCGGCGCTGTCATCAGACTGACGCACAGCTGTCATGGGCTATTAACCGCCAAGGCGCAAGCTCGCCAAAACAGCGTCGAGGGATGCCCATGACCAGTGCCGAGTTCGTCAAGCCCAGCCGTAAGCAACGGGTTCGTACCTTGTGGATTTCCGACGTGCACCTGGGCACCCGGGATTGCCAGGCCGAACATCTATCGCAGTTCCTCAAGGGCTACCACGCCGATAAGGTTTACCTGGTAGGCGACATCATCGACGGCTGGAAAATGCGCGGCGGCATGTATTGGCCCCAGGCCCACACCAACGTGATCCGCCGCTTGCTGACCATGGCCAAGCGCGGCACCGAGGTAATCTACGTCACCGGCAACCACGATGAATTCCTGCGCCGCTACTCCAAGCTGATCCTGGGCAATATCCAACTGGTGGATGAGGCGGTGCATGTGACTGCTGATGGCCGTCATCTGTTGGTGATCCATGGCGATCAGTTCGACGTGATCACCCGCTATCACCGTTGGTTGGCGTTTCTCGGCGACTCGGCCTATGAGTTCACTCTTACGCTGAACCGCTGGCTGAACCATTGGCGTGCACGGTATGGCTATGGCTATTGGTCGCTGTCGGCGTACCTCAAGCACAAGGTCAAGACGGCGGTGAGTTTCATCAGCGATTTCGAAGAAGCGATCGCCCACGAAGTGACCAAGCGCGGGTTGCATGGCGTGGTGTGCGGGCATATCCACCATGCGGAGATTCGTAAGGTGGGCGAGGTGGATTACCTCAACTGCGGGGATTGGGTGGAGTCGTGCACGGCGTTGATCGAGCACTGGGATGGGAGTATCGAGTTGTATCGGTTGGCGGATGCGCAGGCGAAAGAGGCACTGCTGAAGGCTGAACTGGTCACAAGTTAAAGGCTTCACACGGTCAAAAATGTGGGAGCTGGCTTGCCTGCGATAGCGGTGTGTCAGCCCCACATTTTTTGTTGATAGACCGCCATCGCAGGCAAGCCAGCTCCCACAGTTCTGATTCGGTTTCGTCAGTTGGAGACGTCGGCGATGGCTTGAGCCAGCAACGTCAACCGCGTCGCATCAATCCCCGCCACGTTAGCCCGCCCCGAACTCACCATGTACACGCTGTGCTTCTCCCGCAGTTGCTTGACCTGCTCGGCACTCAAGCCGGTATAGGAAAACATCCCGCGCTGCGCCCCAATATGGGCAAACCGCTCCGATAAACCGTGGGGCGCCAACGCCTCCACCAGCCCGGATCGCAGGTGGGCGATCCGCGAGCGCATGGCTTCGACTTCATTGCTCCATCGCTTTTTCAGCTCGGCATCGCCCAGAATCGTGGCCACCACGGCTGCGCCGTGATCCGGCGGCGTCGACCACAGATTGCGTGCCGTGTTAGCAAGCTGGCTGCGCACATCCGTCAACTTCTCGGCATCCGCCGCACACACGATCAACGCGCCCACACGGTCGCTGTACAGGCCAAAATTCTTCGAGCAGGAACTGGTGACCAACACTTCCGGCAGCTCGGCCGCAAATAGGCGCACGGCCCAGGCGTCCTGCTCCAGGCCATCGCCAAAGCCCTGATAGGCGAAGTCGATCAGCGGCAGCAACTGGCGCTCACGCACAATCTGCAGCACCTGGCGCCAATCATCCTGGGTCAAGTCGAAACCGGTCGGGTTGTGGCAGCAGGCATGCAACAGCACCACATCGCCCTCTGGCACGCTGGACAGGGTAGTGAGCATCGCCGCCACATCCAGGCGGTTGTCTGCACCCACGTATGGGTAATGGCTGACCTTAATCCCGGCCTTGGCGAAAATGGTTTCGTGGATCGGCCAGGTCGGGTTGCTCAGCCATACGCCACGGCCGGGCAGATTGTGCGCGATGAAGTCGGCGCTCAGGCGCAGGGCGCCGGTGCCGCCTGGGGTCTGGGTGGCGCCGGCGCGGCGTTCACGGATCAGCGCCGACTCTGCGCCGAGCACCAGTTCGCTGATCAGCGAGCCGAACGCAGCATTACCGTGGCCGCCGATGTAGGTCTTGGTGGTTTGCGTGTCCACCAGGCGCTGCTCGGCCAACTTCACCGAGTGTGGAATCGGCGTCAGTCCCTGGTCATCCTTGTAGACGCCCACGCCCAGGTCGAATTTGTTCGGGTTGGTGTCCTGGGCATACAGGTCCATCAGCCCGAGGATCGGGTCGCCGGGCACGCGGCCAATGGCATCGAAATGCATTACTTGCGGCCCTCGGCGTCCTTGGCCACTTCGTCCGTGCGTGCGGCCATGATGAAGTCGTTGCGGTGCAGGCCCTTGATGGAGTGGCTCCACCAGGTCACGGTGACTTTGCCCCACTCGGTGAGCAGGCCTGGGTGATGGCCTTCGGCTTCGGAGATTTCACCCATGGCGTTGGTGAAGGCCAGGGCAAATTTGAAGTTCTTGAACAGGAAAACCTTTTCCAGCTGCATCACGCCGTCGCGGACTTCGATGTTCCAGTCGGGGATCTGCTTGAGCAGCACCGGCAGTTCTTCATCGCTGACTTGCGGGGCATCGGCGCGGCAGGCTTCGCAGTGGGCTTGGTTCAAGGTGGTCATGGAGGTGTCCTGAATTCGAATGTTTGAAGGTCAGTAGCGTTACCCTAAAGCAACGCGGGGCCAGGGAACAGACTCACCTGGCCTTAAGATGTAGGGTTCAAGCAGCCTTGGGCTTCGGTGGAAATTTTGGGGCGTGCAGACCCAGCTGCATGCCACGCTCGACCATGCCCATGATGTCTTCCTGCGCGACTTCGAACAGGCGCTTGAGGTTTGGCAGCACGAAGTACAGCGGTTGCAGGATATCGATGCGATACGGCGTGCGCATGGCCTCCAGCGGATCGAAGGCTTGGTGTTCAGGCTCGGAAGACAGGCTGTACACCGTTTCCTTGGGCGACGACAGAATACCGCCACCGTAGATGCGCCGACCTTCGGGTGTATCCACCAGGCCAAACTCGATGGTCATCCAGTACAAGCGCGCCAGGTACACCCGTTGCTCCTTGGTGGCCGCCAGGCCGAGCTTACCGTAGGTATGGGTGAATTCGGCAAACCAGGGGTTGGTCAGCAGCGGGCAATGGCCAAAGATCTCGTGGAAAATGTCCGGCTCTTGCAGGTAATCCAGTTCTTCGCGGGTGCGAATAAAGGTCGCCACCGGAAACTGCTTGTTGGCGAGCAATTCGAAGAACGTCTGGAAGGGAATCAGCGCCGGCACGCGGGCGACTTGCCAGCCGGTGGTTTCGGCCAGCACCTTGTTTATCTCGCCCAATTGCGGGATTCGGTCCAGGGGCAGGCCGAGCTTGTCGATGCCGTCCAGGTATTCCTGGCAGGCGCGCCCTTCAATCACTTTCAATTGACGAGTGATCAGGGTGTTCCACACCGCGTGTTCTTCTGGCGGGTAATGGATAAAACCTTGCGCATCGGGCTCGCGGGCCACGTACTGCGTCTGCTTCATACGGCTCTCCTGCTAAGCATTCGTTCTTGTTATGTCCTGCGTTGAGCCTATTGATAACCCGCGCGCGCCGGGATTCCATCTGTTTAAAACGCCTCTGAGTAGGAAAGTTTACCGTTTTTCGTAAAGTATTCGTTACGGATGTCGAGTTTGCTGCTGTGTTGGGCTGGGAAAACCCCCAAAGCTGTCACATAATCTTGACGACTATCTGCGCCCAGCGACAAAAAGACGCGGCGCTTACCCAACTTTCGGGCCTTTTCATGCGTATCAAAGTGCACTGCCAGAACCGCATCGGCATCCTGCGGGACATCCTCAACCTGTTGGTGGAGTACGGTGTCAACGTCGCCAAGGGCGAGGTCGGCGGTGAGCATGGCAATGCCATTTACCTGTACTGCCCGAACCTGGTGAACATGCAGTTCCAGGCGCTGCGCCCGCAGTTCGAGGCGATTGCCGGCGTGTTTGGGGTGAAAAGGGTAGGGCTGATGCCCAGCGAGCGCCGGCACATGGAACTCAATGCGCTGCTCGGCGCCCTGGAGTTTCCGGTGCTGTCGATCGACATGGGCGGTTCCATCGTCGCCGCCAACCGTGCGGCGGCCCAGTTGCTCGGGGTGCGGGTGGATGAAGTGCCGGGGATTCCGCTGTCACGGTATGCCGAGGACTTCGACTTACCGGAGCTGGTGCGTGCGAGCAAATCGCGGATCAACGGCCTGCGGGTCAAGGTCAAGGGTGACGTGTTCCTGGCGGACATCGCGCCACTGCAATCGTCCGAACATGATGACAGCGAGGCCATGGCCGGCGCCGTGCTGACGTTGCACCGCGCCGACCGCGTCGGTGAACGCATCTACAACGTGCGCAAGCAGGAGCTGCGCGGCTTTGACAGCATCTTCCAGAGTTCCAAGGTCATGGCCGCCGTGGTTCGCGAAGCGCGACGCATGGCGCCGCTGGATGCGCCTCTATTAATAGAAGGCGAAACCGGCACTGGCAAAGAACTGCTGGCCCGTGCCTGTCACCTGGCCAGCCCGCGTGGTCAATCGCCGTTGATGGCGCTTAACTGCGCCGGCCTGCCGGAGTCCATGGCCGAGACCGAGCTGTTCGGCTACGGCCCCGGCGCGTTCGAAGGCGCACGCGCCGAAGGCAAGCTGGGGCTGCTGGAGCTGACGGCGGGCGGTACGCTGTTTCTCGACGGCGTGGGGGAAATGAGCGCGCGCTTGCAGGTGAAGTTGCTGCGCTTTTTGCAGGACGGTTGCTTCCGCCGCGTAGGCAGCGATGAAGAGGTGTACCTGGATGTGCGGGTGATCTGTGCTACCCAAGTGGACTTGTCTGAACTGTGCGCCCGTGGCGAATTCCGGCAGGACCTTTATCACCGCCTCAACGTGCTGTCCCTGCACATCCCGCCGCTGCGCGAATGCCTCGATGGGCTGGCGCCCTTGGTGGATCACTTCCTTGACCAGGCGAGCCGGCAGATCGGCTGCCCATTGCCCAAGTTGGCGCCCGCCGCGATGGATCGCCTGAGCCACTACCACTGGCCAGGCAACGTACGGCAATTGGAAAACGTGCTGTTCCAGGCGGTGTCGTTGTGCGAGGGCGGGATGGTCAAGGCGGAGCATATTCGGTTGCCGGATTACGGGGTGCGTCAGCCGCTTGGCGATTTTTCCCTGGAGGGCGGCTTGGAAGACATCGTCGGGCGGTTTGAGAAGGCGGTATTGGAAAGTTTGTACGCCGAGCACCCGAGCAGTCGGCAGTTGGGCAAGCGGTTGGGGGTATCGCACACCACCATCGCCAATAAGTTGCGCGATTACGAAGTGATCAAGGCGGACAAATAACCCACTGGCTAAACAGGGTCAAACTGTAGGAGCTGGCTTGCCTGCGATAGCGGAGCGTCAGCTCCCGCAGGCTTCACTGACTGATCGCTATCGCAGGCAAGCCAGCTCCCACCTTTGATCTTTGTCGCTTTCAAGACCGCCACTTGCCGCAGGCGGCAGTAGTCCGCCGTTTTTTCGACTCTCTCCCAGCCTTGAAAACTTGAGGCCTGCCGCCAAACCCCCGCCCCGCCTGCACTTGAGCCTCTTTTCAAAAGTTGGTTCGCAAATTGCTTAAGCCTCATCAGTACAGCGGTGGGCGGCAAGCGTCCGTCAGAAAGAGGAAAGAGCGTGGACAAGTACCTTTATGTGGCAATGACCGGCGCCAGCCAGAATGCTCTGGCGCAGAAGGCCCATGCCAACAACCTGGCGAACATTTCCACCAATGGTTTCCAGCGTGACCTGGAGCAGGCGCGTTCGATGCCGGTGTTCGGTGACAGCTTTCCGGCGCGGGCGTTTGCCTTGACCGAGCGCCCAGGCACCGACTTCTCCCCTGGCGCGATGATTGAGACCGGCCGAGACCTGGACGTTGCCGTCAGCGGCGATGGCTGGATGGCCGTGCAAACCCCGGATGGCGGCGAAGCCTACGTGCGCAGTGCCAGCATGAACGTCGATGCACTGGGCGTGCTGCGGGCCGGCAACGGCATGCCGATCATGGGCAACGGTGGCCCGATTGCCGTGCCACCCCAGCAGAAAATCGAAGTGGGTGCCGACGGCACCATCAGCATCCGCGCCATGGGTGAAGGCCCGCGTGTGATGGCTGAAGTGGACCGCATCAAGCTGGTCCAGCCGGACCTGAAGAACATGAGCAAAGGCCTGGACGGCACCATCCACACCAAGGATGGCCAGCCGGCTCAAGCCGACGCGAGGGTCACGCTGACCTCGGGCTTCCTGCAGGCGAGCAACGTCAATGCCGTAGAAGAAATGACAGCGGTGTTGGCGCTTTCCAAGCA
Organism: Pseudomonas tritici; assembly: GCF_014268275.3. Lineage (NCBI taxonomy): Bacteria > Pseudomonadati > Pseudomonadota > Gammaproteobacteria > Pseudomonadales > Pseudomonadaceae > Pseudomonas > Pseudomonas tritici. Next base: position 4,628,674 of record NZ_CP077084.1, on the reverse strand, counting down.
GTTCGAGCTGCACATCAAGATGATGAACAGCGCTAAAGAAGACGATCAGGCCATGACTCGCGTCATGCAGATGAGCTGATAGCCCCTAATTAATTTGCAACGCAGCGCCAACAAACAGGCGCACGAAGGAGAACAGCATGCTTCCGGCTCTATGGGTTGCCAAAACAGGTCTGTCCGCCCAGGACACCAACCTGACCACCATTTCCAACAACTTGGCCAACGTGTCGACCACGGGTTTCAAACGTGACCGTGCCGAGTTCCAGGACTTGCTCTATCAGATCAAGAAGCAGCCAGGCGCCCAATCGACCCAGGACAGCGAACTGCCGTCGGGCCTGCAACTGGGTACCGGTGTGCAGATCGTCGGCACCCAGAAGAACTTCAGCGCCGGCAACCTGCAGCAGACCGGCCAGCCGCTGGACATGGCCATCAACGGCCGTGGTTTCTTCCAGATCCTGCAACCGGACGGCACCACTTCCTACACCCGAGACGGTACTTTCCACCTGGATTCCAACGGCCAGATTGTGACGGCCAACGGTTTCTCTCTGGAGCCAGCCGTTGTCGTACCGGCTGATGCCAAGACGTTCACTGTCGGCAACGACGGCACCGTGTCCATCACCGTCGCCGGTAACCCGGCTTCGCAAGTGATCGGCAACCTGCAAACCGCCGACTTCATCAACCCGGCCGGCCTGCAGGCCATGGGTAACAACCTGTTCCTGGAAACCGCCGCCAGCGGCGCGCCGCAAATCGGCACCCCTGGCCTGAACGGTTTCGGCACCACGCTGCAAAGCACCCTGGAAACGTCCAACGTGAGCACGGTTGAGGAGATGGTCAACATGATCACCACCCAGCGCGCCTACGAGATGAACTCCAAGGTGATCTCCACCGCCGACCAGATGCTTTCGTTCGTAACGCAGAATCTGTAATCAAGTCTATGGGGCGTTCTTGAGAGCGCCTGCAACACCGTGAGGTAAGGGTCATGAATCGCTATGTTTCTGTTCTGGCATTGAGTGGGATTGCCGTGCTCGCGGGCTGTGTCGCCCCGACGCCAAAACCCAATGACCCGTACTACGCGCCGGTGTTGCCACGCACGCCGTTGCCGGCGGCTGCCAACAATGGCTCGATTTATCAGGCTGGCTTCGAACAGAACCTGTACAGCGACCGCAAGGCATTCCGGGTCGGTGACATCATCACCATCACCCTGAACGAGCGCACCCAGGCCAGCAAGAACGCCAACTCTCAAGTCGGCAAGACCAGTAAGGCTGGCATCGGCCTGACGTCGTTGTTCGGCGCCGTGCCCAACGTCAACAACCCATTGGGTGATGGCGACCTGAGCCTCAGCGCCGGCTACAGCGGCGACCGTGCCACCAACGGCAAGAGCGCGGCGGGGCAGGGCAATAGCCTGACCGGTTCGATCACCGTGACTGTGGCCGATGTACTGCCCAACGGCATCATCGCCGTACGCGGTGAAAAGTGGATGACCCTCAACACCGGCGACGAGCTGGTGCGCATTGCCGGCATGGTCCGTGCCGATGATATCTCCACCGACAACACCGTGCCGTCCACGCGGATTGCCGATGCACGCATCACGTATTCCGGCACGGGCGCCTTTGCCGATGCGAGCCAGCCGGGCTGGTTCGACCGTTTCTTCCTTAGCCCGCTGTTCCCTTTCTAGGTGGCCACTTTGAACTTCAAACAGCTGATGGCGGCCGCGCTCCTGCTTTGCTTAAGCGCTGTCGCCCAGGCCGAACGCCTGAAGGACATCGCGAGCATTTCCGGTGTGCGTTCCAACCAGTTGATCGGCTACGGCCTGGTGGTGGGGCTCAGTGGTACGGGTGACCAGACCACCCAGACCCCGTTCACCCTGCAGACCTTCAACAACATGCTCTCGCAGTTCGGCATCAAGGTGCCGGCGGGTTCGGGCAACGTACAACTGAAAAACGTCGCGGCGGTGTCGATCAGTGCGGACTTGCCGGCGTTCTCCAAGCCGGGCCAGGTGGTGGACATTACGGTGTCGTCCATCGGTAACTCGAAAAGCCTGCGCGGCGGCACCTTGCTGATGACGCCTTTGAAAGGTATCGACGGCAACGTCTACGCCATCGCCCAGGGCAACCTGGTGGTGGGCGGGTTTGATGCTGAAGGTCGCGACGGTTCGAAGATTACCGTCAACGTGCCATCGGCCGGTCGTATTCCGGGCGGCGCCACGGTTGAACGCACCGTGCCGAGCGGTTTCAACCAGGGCAACAGCCTGACCCTGAACCTCAACCGCTCCGACTTCACCACCGCCAAGCGCGTGGTCGACAAGATCAACGACATGCTCGGCCCTGGCGTCGCCCAGGCCATCGACGGCGGCTCGATCCGCGTCACCGCGCCGCTGGACCCAAGCCAACGCGTGGATTACCTGTCGATCCTGGAAAACCTCGAAGTGGACCCAGGGCAGGCGGTGGCCAAAGTCATCATCAACTCGCGGACCGGTACCATCGTGATCGGCCAGAACGTCAAGGTGTCTCCGGCAGCGGTGACCCACGGCAGCCTGACCGTGACCATCACCGAAGACCCTATCGTCAGCCAGCCTGGGCCTTTGTCCAACGGCCAGACGGCGGTGGTGCCACGCTCACGCGTCAACGCCCAGCAAGAAGCCAAGCCGATGTTCAAGTTCGGCCCCGGCACCACCCTGGATGAGATTGTCCGTGCGGTGAACCAGGTGGGCGCGGCGCCGGGCGACTTGATGGCGATCCTTGAAGCACTGAAACAGGCCGGCGCCCTGCAAGCCGACCTGATCGTGATCTGAGGCCATGGTCATGGACATGCGCAAGAGCGGTATCAGCAGCACGGCGGACTCGGGGTCTTACTCCGACTTGAACCGGCTTAACCAGCTCAAGGTCGGCGACGACAAGAACAGCGAAGGCAACATGCGCAAGGTCGCGCAGGAGTTCGAGTCGCTGTTTTTGAGCGAGATGCTCAAGTCCATGCGTTCGGCCACCGAGGCGTTGGGTAAGGACAACCCGCTGAACACGCCGGCCGCCAAGCAATACCAGGAAATGTACGACCAGCAACTGGCGGTCTCGATGTCCCGCGAAGGCGGGGGTATCGGCCTGGCCGATGTGCTGATGCGCCAGATGCAGAAGAACAAACCGGTGGAGGCCCAGGCCGCCACCCTGCAGGGCCCGGCGGCGGCTGAGGCTGCCAAGAAGGTCAACGTGCCGACGGAAATTGCCGCCGGCACCCAGGCCGAAGGTCCGTTGGGCCGCTCAAATGGCCAGCGCCCGCTGTGGGCTTATCGCGTGGCTGAGCCACAGGCTGGCGCCGCTGCGTCCCACAGCAATGACATGGAATTGATGAACCAGCGCCGTATTTCCTTGCCGAGCAAGCTGACCGATCGCCTGCTCGCCGGCATCGTGCCGAGCACCGATGCAACGACCGTCGCCAAGTCCGCGCCACTGCGTAACAGCGCGGCCGATGACAACGTGGTCAACAGCACGGCGCGCACTTTCGCGGTACCCGGCGACCGCATGCAGGTCTACGGTCGTGCCGTGGCCCAGCCACCGTTGGCGCCGGCGAAGAAGGCTTTCAGTTCGCAGGATGAATTTGTCGCGACCATGTTGCCGATGGCCAAGGCCGCCGCCGCGCGCATTGGCGTCGATCCGAAGTACCTGGTGGCCCAGGCCGCCCTGGAAACCGGTTGGGGTAAATCGGTGATGCGCGCCGAAGATGGCAGCAGCAGCCATAACCTGTTCGGCATCAAGGCTGGCCAGAGTTGGCAGGGCGGCCAGGCGCGTGCGATCACCAGTGAGTTCCGTGATGGGGCAATGGTCAAGGAAACGGCGCAGTTCCGTTCCTACAACTCTTACCAGGACAGCTTCCATGACCTGGTGACATTGCTGCAAAGCAATGATCGCTATAAAGAAGTTGTGAAGTCGGCCGACAACCCGGAACAGTTTGTACGCGAGTTGCAAAAAGCCGGTTACGCAACTGACCCGGCCTACGCCAGCAAGATTTCGCAGATCGCCAAAACGATGGACAGTTACCAGAACTACGCTGCCGCTGGCGCAACCACACATTTATAAGGTCTGAACCATGAGTTTGCTCAATATCGGGATGTCGGGGCTTAACGCTGCTCAAGGATCGTTGTCGGTCTTGAGTAACAACATTGCCAACGCCAACACGGCGGGCTATTCGCGTCAGCAGACTACCCAGAGCGCGAATGCGTCGAACCAGTATGGCGGCGTATTCATCGGCAGCGGCACGACCCTGGCCGACGTGCGCCGGGTGTACAACGAATACCTGGACACGGCGTACCAGAACAGCACCTCGCTCAACAGCGATGCCAAGGCTTACCTGGATCAAGTGAGCGCCGTGGACAAGACGTTGTCGGATAAGACGACGGGCATGTCGTCCGTACTCAGCTCGTTCTTTGCCGCTGTTCAGACCGCCTCGGCCAACCCGAGCGATACCTCGGCTCGCCAAATACTGCTGACGAGCGCCCAGACATTGAGCAACCGCTTCAACTCGATCTCCAGCCAGTTGAGCCAGCAGAAAGAAACCATTAACAGCCAGCTGACCTCCCTGACCGATCAGGTCAACCAGCTGACTTCGTCGATTGCTTCGCTCAACAAGCAGATCACCCAGGTGCAGGGGTCTTCGAACACCACCCCGGCCAACCTGCTGGACGCGCGCGCCGAAGCCGTACGTTCGCTCAATGAGTTGATCGGCGTGAACGCCAGCGAGAAGAACGGTGTGTTCAGCGTCAGCACCGGTACTGGCCAGTCCCTGGTGCTGGGCGATCGGTCCAACACCCTTTCCGCCGTACCGAGCAAGAGCGACACCAGCCAGTACACGATTCAGATGAATGCGTCTGGCGGGACGGCGATGGACCTGGGCAATGTGATCAGTGGTGGCAGCATCGGCGGCTTGCTGCGCTATCGCAGCGATGTGTTGATGCCGGCCATCAATGACCTGGGTCGCATTGCTATCGTCACTGCCGATACGATCAACAGCCAGCTGGGCCAGGGCATCGACCTGAACGGCGAATTCGGCTCGTCGATGTTCAAGGACATCAACAGCGCTGCGTCTGTCGCGCTGCGTAGCCTTTCCGCTCAAGGCAATCAGGGCGTTGGTAGCCTGGGTGTTACGATCAAGGACACCAGCAAGCTGACCAACTTCGATTACAAGGTCACCTTCAGCGACCCTGCCGATCTCAACAAAATCACCGTCGAGCGCTCTGATGGCAAAGCCATGGGCACGTTTGATATCACGGCCACACCGCCCTCGGTGATCGATGGTTTTACCCTGGAACTCAAGAACGGACCGATGCAGGCGGGTGACAGCTTTAAAGTCAGCCCGACCGCCAGTGGCGCCCAGGATATCGGTACTGTCCTCAACGACCCGAGCAAGATTGCGTTTGCCGCGCCGCTGAAAGGGGAGGCCAGCAAAACCAACCAGGGCACCGGTAGCTTCACACCGCCGACCCTGACCCTGCCCTTGGACATCCAGGGTGGCGCCACTACCGCGCAACTGCGCGTTGGCATTGAAAATTCGATGCCGGTGAAGATGGTGTTCGGCAAGCCGGCGGCTGATGGCACTCAGAGCTATACCCTTAACGACGCCAAGGGCGATCCTATCGGTTCGGGGACCATCATTCCGGGGCAGGCCAATAAAATCACCGTCAACGTGCCGATGCGTGATGCCAGCGGTGCCCTGGTTGTGCCGGCCAAGAGTTTTGGCTTTGACACCACGGTTGCGGGCTCGCCAACCGATGGGGACAGCACCACCTTTTCGTTTAACGCCACGGGCGTATCCGACAACCGCAATGCCCAGCAACTGCTGAATCTGCAAACCAAGGCCACCGTGGGCGTGGCGACAGATGGCACCGGCGGCACCAGCCTGGTCGGGGCCAACAGTAAGTTGGTGTCCACCGTTGGCGCCAAGGCCGCTGCGGCCAGCACTGACACTAGCGCCACCAATGCGTTGTTGACGGCTAACAAGAATGCGCGCAACTCCGTGTCCCAGGTCAACCTGGACGAAGAGGCGGGCGACATGATCAAGTTCCAGCAGTACTACACAGCGTCGTCGCAGATCATCAAGGCTGCGCAAGAAACCTTCAGCACGCTGATTAATAGTCTTTAAGGGAGTCTGGGACGATGCGCATTTCTACACAGCAGTATTTCGACACCAGTGCGAGCAAGTATCAGAACAATTATTCCAGCGTGGTTAAGGCCCAGGAGCAGGCGAGTTCCGGCGTGCGTGTACAGACCGCTGGGGATGATCCGGTGGCCGCGCAGCGTTTGCTGATGTTGCAGCAGCAGAAAGATATGCTGGCGCAGTCCAGCGGCAATATCAGCTCCCTGAAAAGTTCGCTGACCAACGAGCAGAGCATCCTGGATGCGCTCGACAAGGCGATGCAGGCTGGCAAGCAACTGGCCCTGCGGGCTGGCGGTGTGACCAGCGATGCTGATCGCAAGTCCATCTCGGTCGAAGTGGGGGCCCTGGAAGAGCAGGTATTGGGTTTGCTCAACAGCAAGGACGCGGCGGGCAATTACTTGTTCTCCGGCTCCAAGACCCAAACACCACCGTATTCGCGCAACAGCGATGGCACCTACAGCTACCAGGGCGACGAAAACGAACTGAGCCTGCAGGTTTCCGAGACGCTCACTGTGCGCACGGGCGATACCGGCAAAACCATTCTGGAAGGCGCGGCCAACAGCAGCCGCACCCAATCTACCTACATTGCACCTGCGACCGCGCCGCTGCCGCCAGCGATTTCTCCGCCGCTGGTCGATGACAAGAAGGTAGCGATCTCGGCCGGCCTGGTGACCTCGGGCGTCGATTACACCAAGCAGTTTGCCGACGGCCAGCCGTATAAGCTCACCTTCACCAGCAGCACCCAGTACACGGTGACGGACAAGGACAACAATGACATTACCTCAGAGATTGCGGGTAATGGCACGTTCGATTCCACCAAGGAAGGCAGCGGCAGCGTGAACCTTCGCGGGGTTAAGTTCGACATCACCATCGACCTTACCGACACTGCCACCGGGCCGAATGCCGATGCGTTGGTCAAGGGCCGCGAGTTCAGCCTGGCTGCCAAACCGGATACGTTCAGCGTTTCGCGTACCGCAAGCAACCAGTCGATGGCACAACTGACTAATGGCAACGTCAGCAGTGCGACAGACTATGCCAGTACCTTTCCCGGCAATAGCGGGGTGCTGATCAAGTTCAGTGACACCGACCCTACGGCCTTCCAGGTATTTGCGCAGCCGTATAGCACGAACAGCAAGGCGATTGACTCGGGCGTGATAGACACGACGACCACACCGAATTCGATCACCGCAGCGGGTGTTACCTTCGGTCTGAGCAGTGCGCCTGCGGTCGGTGACCAGTTTTCAGCCGGTGCCAGCACTCAAAAAACCCAGAACGCCCTCGACACGTTGAGTCAGCTGCGCCAAGCGCTGGAAAAACCGGCTGACGGTATTCCGGGCGCGCGCGTGAAGCTTCAGGATGCGCTGAACGCCGCAGTCAGTAACCTGGATAACTCGACTACCCAACTGGGCAATGTGATCGGCTCGATTGGTGCGCGCGAAAACGCGCTCGATGTGCAATCCGACGCAAACGCCAGTATCGGCCTGGCCAACACCACCACCATGAGTGCACTGGCCAATATCGACATGGGCGAAGCCGCGATCAGCCTGACCCTGCAGCAAACCATGCTGGAAGCCTCACAGCTGGCGTTTGTAAAAGTCTCGCAGTTGAGCCTCTTCAACAAGATGTAAGTGGCGTAACGCCAAGCGGCCCGCTCTGGAAACAGGGCGGGCCGTTGTCGTTTATGGGGTTTAATTGTTTGAAGGTTTTGCACAAAGCACACAAAATTGAGTGACCTGTGAGTCATAAAGCGCATCTTCACTGTATCGTGTGAAAAGGATAAGTCGTCACAGGGTCCTTGCGGGGCGGCTTTCAGCGAGATTTTTATGGGGTTATCCCCTTTATTGTCAGCACTCCGGGCGCAGTCCCAGGGGTGTTCTCCAGCTATTTAGTATTGGGAAGCCACAATGATTGGCATAAAAAGCATCGCCAGTTACGTGCCGGCAGACGGGATCGATAACTACGCCCAGGGTGCCAAATTCGCCAAGGATGAAGAGTTCATCATTGGCAAGATCGGTTCGGCGTTTTTGCCGCGCAAGGATGCCGCGCAGGAAACGTCTGACCTGTGTGTCGAAGCGGTCAACGCTTTGTTTGCCAACAACCCGGATTTGAAGCGCGAGTCCATCGACACACTGATCGTCGTGACCCAGAACGGTGATGAAGAGGGCTTGCCCCACACCGCCGCCATCGTCCAGGACAAACTCGGCCTGCCGACTCACGTCGCGGCGTTCGATATTTCCCTGGGCTGCTCCGGCTACGTGTATGGCATCTATGCGATGAAAGGCTTCATGGAAGCCACGGGCCTGAAAAACGGCCTGCTGATCACCGCCGACCCGTACTCGAAGATCGTCGACCCGGAAGACCGCAACACCACCATGCTGTTCGGCGATGCTGCCACCGCCACCTGGATGGGCGAAGACGCGCCGTGGTTGCTCGGCAAGTCCAAGTTCGGCACCGACGGTTCCGGCGCACCGCACCTTAAGGTCAGCGACGGCGTGTTCTTTATGAATGGCCGCCAGGTGTTCAACTTCGCGCTGCTTAAAGTGCCGGCGCATTTGCACGAGCTGCTCAACGAGTCGGACCTCAAGGCTGACGAGATTGATGCCTTCTGCATTCACCAGGGCAGTGCGGCCATTGTCGACGCCGTGGCGCGCCGTTTTGAAGACGCCCCGGTGGACAAGTTCATCAAGGACATGGTCGAGACCGGCAACACCGTTTCATCGAGCATTCCGTTGCTGCTGGAAAAACACGTGATGGACGCCACCTGGAAGCGCGTGGCCATCAGTGGTTTTGGTGTGGGCCTGTCGTGGGGTTCGGCGATTCTTTATCGCCCTTGATGCTTTAATCGCTTCAATAAAAAAACGCCGATGATCGAAAGATCATCGGCGTTTTTTATTTGGCGCCAGAAAACCTAATGAAATCTGGGTTTCGAGCCTGCGTAAACCCTTGAATTACAAGGGGTGGCACGACGCCAGTAAATAATTTCAAAAAAATCCTCAAGCATCCGGCTACCACGACGATAACTATTACGTAGGTTCTCAGGCCACACCCGGCGGTTGCCAGGGCCGGAAGCCGCAGTATCCATCCAACGAGGATTTCGTCATGGCTTTAACAGTAAACACCAACATTGCTTCGATCACTACTCAGGGCAACCTGAACAAAGCCGGCGGCGCCCTGGCCACTTCCATGCAGCGCCTGTCTTCCGGCCTGCGTATCAACAGCGCTAAAGACGACGCTGCCGGCCTGCAGATCGCTAACCGCCTGACCAGCCAAATCAACGGCCTGGGCCAAGCAGTCAAGAACGTGAACGACGGTATCTCGATCGCTCAGACCGCTGAAGGCGCGATGCAGGCTTCGACCGACATCCTGCAAAAAATGCGTACCCTGGCTCTGTCCTCGGCAACTGGTTCCCTCAGCCCTGACGACCGTAAGTCGAACAACGACGAATACCAGGCTCTGACTTCGGAACTGACCCGTATCTCCACTACTACCACCTTCGGTGGCCAGAAGTTGCTGGACGGTTCGTACGGTACCAAAGCCATCCAGGTTGGCGCAAACGCTAACGAAACCATCAACCTGAGCCTGGAAAACGTTTCGGCCAACAACATCGGCTCCCAGCAGCTGAAAAGCGTTGCCATCGCTCCAGGTACCGGTACTGTTGCCGGCGCGATCAACGTCACTGGTAACGGCCAGACCGGTACCTACACTGCCGGTGCCGGCGACTCGGCTAAAACCATCGCCAGCAACCTGAACGGCCTCATCGGTGGCCTGACTGCAACTGCCAGCACCGAAGCCAAGTTCACTGTAGACGAAGCGGCTGCCACTACTACTCCTGCTTCGTTCACCCTGACCGTTGGCGGCGCTGCCGTTGAGTTCAAGGGCGTTACCACCCAAGCCGGCCTGGCCGACCAGCTGAAATCCAACGCCGCCAAACTGGGTATCAGCGTCAGCTTCGACGAAACCAAAAAGACTCTGGAAGTCAAGTCCGACACCGGTGAGAACATCGTGGTCAGCGGTTCGACTGCTCCAGGTTCGGTGACTGTTGCTGCTAAAGATGGTGCTGGTGCTTACGGTACTGCAGTTGCCTTGGCGGACGCCCTGATCGTTACCGGTCAAGTGTCGCTGGACTCCGCCAAAGGCTACTCCCTGAGTGGTGCTGGTGTTGCTGGTCTGTTCGCGGCCGGTGCTGCTACCGAAGCAGCTGCGACCAAGACCACCGTTGCTCAAACCGACGTGACCGACGCCACCAAGGCCCAGAACGCCCTGGCTGTCATCGACAAAGCCATCGGCACCATCGACGGTGTTCGTTCGGGCCTGGGTGCTACCCAGAACCGTCTGACTACTACTGCAGACAACCTGCAGAACATTCAGAAGAACTCCACCGCTGCACGCTCCACCGTTCAGGACGTCGACTTCGCTTCCGAAACCGCCGAGCTGACCAAGCAACAAACCCTGCAATCGGCTTCCACCGCGATTCTGTCGCAGGCTAACCAGCTGCCATCCGCTGTACTGAAGCTGCTTCAGTAACTCCAGCGCTTGGTCACTAACGGAAGGGCGCGCTAAGTGCCCTTCCGTTTTTTCGGTTTAGAGGAGATTGGACATGGACATGAGTGTAAAGCTGAACCAGTCTTATCCGCCGGTTGCCCCTCAAGGCGCACCTGTGCAGGTGGCCGCCGACAAGAGCGTCACTAAAGTCCAGGAAACCCCGGCAACAGGCAAAGAGCCTGAGCGTGCGGACCTGGAAAAAGCAGTTACCGATATTCGCGAATTCGTACAAGCGTCCGAGCGCAAGCTGGACTTTTCAATTGATGACTCCACCCATCGTGTGGTGGTCAAGGTGATCGCCACCGACAGCGGTGAAGTGATCCGTCAGATTCCGTCGGAAACGGCGCTGAAGCTGGCACAGAACCTTTCCAGCGCAAGCCACCTGTTGTTTGACGACAAGGCCTGAGCTGGCATGAAACTTGTTGCTGTCGTGTCTTGAGGTGTAATAAGTCAAGATAACGGCAGCCACCGAACAGGAGATAGATGATGGCGGGTTCAACGGTAAGTGGTATCGGTTCGAACATCGATACGCAAGCGATCGTGAAGTCCTTGGTGGACGCCGAAAAGGTGCCCAAGCAGACGCAGATCAATACCGCGTCCCAGAAGGCGACCACCACGCTGTCTTCGATCGGCAAGATTCAGGCAGCGCTGGATGCGTTTCGTGGTGCCCTGGACACTATGTCCACCGGCAACAGCTTCACCGGCTTGACGGGTTCATCCTCGGATGAAAAGGTCGCCACCATGACGGCGAGCAATACGGCGTCCAACGGTAGTTTCCGTTTGATCGTGAGTCAGTTGGCCCAGGCGTCCAAGTTGTCCAGTACAACGTTCTCCGCGGGTGCCAATGCGGTGGTAAACGCCACTGATAAGCCGACGAAGTTAACTATCACGCAGTCGGGCAAGGGCTACGACCTGAGCGTCCCGGCTGGTGCGACCCTGCAGCAGGTGCGTGACTCGATCAATACCCAATTCGGTACTTCGGGGTTGAGTGCGAACATCCAGACCGACGCCAATGGTTCGCGGTTGATCCTGACCTCGACCACCATGGGGACGGGCTCGGACCTGACGCTGTCGGGGACTTCGGGATTGGATGTCGGCGCTACGGTCGTTGATAAACCGTTGGATGCTCTATACAGCATTGATGGGGTCAATTCCGTTTCCAAGTCCAACAACATCGAAGGCGCCCTGAGTGGGGTGAACATCAAGCTGGTCTCGGTCTCGGCTACCGTGACGGCTGGTGACGATTCCGAAAATGCGCCGAGGAACGCCACGCTGATCACGGTCAGCACAAACAACGCGGCCCTCAAATCCGGGGTCAAGGGCTTTGTCGATACTTACAACGCCTTGATGACTGCGATGACCGCCGAGACCAAGGTCACTACCAACCTCGATGGCAGCACTACGGCGGCGGCTCTGACGGGCGACTCCAGCATGCGTGCGCTGCAGAACGCTATCCGCAACGAGTTCAACAAGCTGTCTGGCACCGGTACGTTCAAGTCGCTGGCTCAATTCGGCGTAGGTACAAGTTCGACTACCGGCATGCTGGCGCTGGACGATAAAAAGTGGGACGCGGCGGTCAAGACCAACGCAGCCGACATCAGCAGCATGTTTTCCGGCAAAACCGGCATGCTGGCGCGCATGAAAAGTGCGACGGATGATTACGCCAGGGCAAGCACGGGCGTACTGGCTACGCGCACGGCTTCTTTGTCGAACACGTTGAAAGATCTGTCCAAGGATCAGGCAACGCTCGATGAGCGCATGACCCTGCTCACCAGCAGCCTCTCTGCCAAATACAACGCCATGGACACCCTGGTCGCCCAATTGCGCCAGCAAAGCACCAGCGTCATGACCACGCTCAATGCGTTGAACAATCCAAAAACCAATAATTGATTCCAAGTAAATAAAGAAGGCCAGGCAAACTGCCTGGCCTTTTTGTATCAGACGACGACTCGCGCTAAAGCTTTTTGCGAGCCAGTCGACATATTGGTTACTGAAATCCTTTCCGCTGTCGCCTGTCACGAGGTAGAAACATGAATCCCATGAGAGCCCTTCGCCAATACCAGAAGGTCAATTCCCATGCTCAGATCTCCGAAGCCAGCCCACATCGCCTGGTGCAGATGCTGATGGAGGGCGGTCTGGACCGCATGGCGCAGGCCAAAGGCGCGCTGGCGCGTGGCGACATCGCGGCCAAGGGCCTGATGCTCGGCAAGGCGATTGATATCGTGATCGGCCTGCGTGACGGCCTGGATGCAGCAAAGAGTGATAACCCGGCTTACGTCCAGCAGTTGGAAAGTTTGTATGCATATATGACCAACCGACTGATGGAAGCGAACCTGCATAACGACGCCGACATGATCGACGAAGTGGCGCGGTTGCTGATCACCGTAAAAGAAGGCTGGGACGCTATCGCGGCGCCACAGGCAGCAGCAGAATAAGGCCATCGGCCTTGAGGAACACGTCATGAGCCAAGCACTGCAACGCATTGATGAAACCCGTGAGGCGCTGATGGGCGCGCTGGCGGACCGTAACTGGGACGCCATCGGCGAACTGGACCTGGGCTGCCGTCACGTGATCGATGAGGTGCTCAACGAAGCGCCGGTAGATGAGGATGCGTTGCGCGAAAAGCTTGAGAGCCTACTGGCGGTGTACCAGCAATTGCTCGAGGTGACGACTGGCGAGCGCCAGGCGATTTTCGAAGAGATGTCGCAGATCAACCAAGCGAAAAACGCGTCAAAGGTTTACCATCTGTTCGGCTGAACAGGCGCAGTTAATCCGATTCGGCGCGTCATAAATTTGACCGTGCCAGCTTTTTTGACTTAACTAGTGCTGTTTTCAGATTTCAGACGTCTATAGAGTAAGAAGTCCTACAGCCGTCTCGATTGCCCTCACACCGGGCAGGAAGTTTTACTAGGGAAGTTGCTATTGCATGTGGCGTGAAACCAAAATTCTGCTGATCGATGACGATAGCGTCCGCCGCCGCGACTTGGCGGTGATTTTAAATTTTCTCGGTGAAGAAAATTTGCCCTGCGGCAGCCATGACTGGCAGCAGGTGGTCAGCTCATTGTCGTCGAGCCGTGAAGTCATATGCGTGCTGATCGGGACGGTAAACGCTCCTGGCGCTGTTTTGGGCTTGTTAAAGACACTGTCCACATGGGATGAGTTCCTTCCTGTGTTGCTAATGGGCGATATTTCTTCTGTCGATCTGCCAGAAGACCAACGCCGCCGCGTGCTTTCCACCCTGGAAATGCCGCCCAGCTACAGCAAATTGCTGGACTCCCTGCACCGTGCCCAGGTTTATCGTGAGATGTACGACCAGGCGCGCGAGCGCGGTCGCCATCGCGAACCTAACCTGTTCCGCAGCCTGGTCGGCACCAGCCGTGCCATCCAGCATGTGCGCCAAATGATGCAGCAAGTGGCCGATACCGACGCCAGCGTGTTGATCCTCGGCGAGTCGGGCACTGGCAAGGAAGTGGTCGCGCGCAACCTGCACTATCACTCCAAGCGCCGCGACGGGCCTTTTGTGCCGGTCAACTGCGGGGCGATCCCGGCAGAGTTGCTTGAAAGCGAACTGTTCGGCCACGAGAAGGGCGCCTTTACCGGGGCGATCACCAGCCGTGCCGGGCGTTTCGAGCTGGCCAACGGCGGCACCCTGTTCCTTGATGAAATCGGCGATATGCCGCTGCCGATGCAGGTCAAGCTGCTGCGCGTGTTGCAGGAGCGCACCTTCGAGCGCGTGGGCAGCAACAAGACCCAGAGCGTCGACGTGCGCATCATCGCGGCCACCCACAAGAACCTCGAAAGCATGATCGAGGTCGGCAGTTTCCGCGAAGACCTGTACTACCGCCTCAACGTATTCCCCATCGAGATGGCTCCGCTGCGTGAGCGCGTGGAAGACATCCCGTTGCTGATGAACGAACTGATCTCGCGCATGGAGCACGAAAAGCGCGGCTCGATCCGGTTCAACTCCGCTGCAATCATGTCCCTGTGCCGCCACGGCTGGCCGGGTAACGTGCGCGAGCTGGCCAACCTGGTGGAGCGCATGGCGATCATGCACCCCTACGGTGTGATCGGCGTGGTCGAGTTGCCGAAGAAATTCCGCTACGTCGACGACGAAGACGAGCAACTGGTCGACAGCCTGCGCAGCGACATGGAAGAGCGCGTAGCCATCAACGGCCATACTCCGGACTTCGGTTCCACCGCCATGTTGCCGCCTGAAGGTCTGGACCTGAAGGACTACCTCGGCAACCTGGAACAAGGCTTGATTCAACAAGCCCTGGACGATGCCAACGGCATCGTCGCCCGCGCCGCTGAGCGCCTGCGTATCCGTCGAACCACGCTGGTGGAGAAGATGCGCAAGTACGGTATGAGCCGCAAAGAAGGTGATGAACAGGCGGATGATTGACGCCTGTTTTTCAAGCCGCTGATTTTGGGTGTCCGGCCTCGCCAATACTGTTCCGTTTTTGACGGCGTCTGTTGCCGTCATACTGCGTTGCAGCTCCTCCCCATAGCCAGCTATGAGTCGTCGCTGCGCCTTGTCTGACGGCAACAGCCACTCGTCAAAACGAAACTGTATTGGCGAGGCCGGGCACCTTGGTTTTTTTTCGGCACAAGTATTGCTACAGCCCTCGCAACGTTCCGTTTAACTGACGGTCAGCCAAGCGAGAGAGCATGATGCCCCACGCCGCCCAACTATCTTCGGCCCCTGTCATCCAGGGGTTGATCCCGCCTGTAGAACCGCCGACCCGTCAGGGTCTTGAGCACGCGTTCTCGCAGTTCAACCAAATGTCGAGCCAACTGACCGATTCCTACAGCCTGCTCGAAGCCCGGGTGTCCGAGCTAAAAGGCGAGCTGGCCGTGGTCAGTGCCCAGCGCATGGAAGAATTGGCCGAGAAAGAGCGCCTGGCCAACCGTCTGCAGAACCTGCTCTCGCTATTGCCTGGCGGCGTGATCGTCATCGATGAAGACGGCCGCGTGCGCGAAGCCAATCCGGCCGCCTGCGACATGCTTGGTCTGCCGCTGGAAGGCGAGCTGTGGCGGCACGTCATCACCCGCTGTTTTGCGCCGCGTGAAGACGACGGCCACGAGATCTCGCTCAAGGATGGCCGCCGGTTGTCCATCGCTACCCGTTCTCTTGACGCGGAGCCGGGCCAGTTGGTGCTGCTCAACGACCTGACCGAAACCCGTCACTTGCAAGATCAACTGGCCCGCCACGAGCGTTTGTCCTCGCTGGGGCGCATGGTCGCTTCTCTGGCGCATCAGATCCGCACGCCATTGTCGGCAGCGTTGATCTACGCCAGTCATTTGACTGATGAGCAATTGCCCGCCGCCACCCACCAGCGCTTTGCCGGACGCCTCAAGGAGCGTTTGCACGAGTTGGAACACCAAGTGCGCGACATGCTGGTGTTTGCCCGCGGTGAACTGCCGCTGACCGACCGCATCACGCCATCCGAGTTGATGCAGGCCCTGCAAGCGGCGGCCGCCACCCATATTCAAGACGTCCAGGTGCGCTGGCAGTGCGACAGCCATCTCGGTGAGCTGCTGTGCAACCGCGACACCTTGGTGGGTTCACTGCTCAACCTGATCGAAAACGCCACCCAGGCCAGCGGCCCTGGCGCGCGGCTCAAGGTGCACCTGTACAACCGCGAGCAAACTCTGCGCCTGTGCATCAGTGACAGCGGCAGCGGTATCGAGCCCGCCGTGTTGCAGCGTTTGGGCGAACCCTTTTTCACCACCAAGACCAACGGTACAGGCCTGGGCCTGACCGTGGTCAAGGCAGTGGCGCGTGCTCATCAGGGAGAATTGCAGCTGCATTCCCGCCTGGGGCGTGGCACTTGTGCATTGATGACCTTGCCGCTGTTTTCATGCGCGGCAAGCGCGGAGTAGAGAGGATATGGCTATCAAGGTTCTGTTGGTGGAAGACGATCGCGCCCTGCGTGAAGCATTGGCTGACACGCTGCTGCTGGCGGGCCATGACTACCGGGCGGTCGGTTCTGCCGAGGAAGCCTTGGAGGCAGTGGAACAGGAGTCCTTCAGCCTGGTGGTCAGTGATGTGAATATGCCCGGCATGGACGGCCACCAGTTGCTCAGCCTGCTGCGTGCACGCCAGCCGCAGTTGCCGGTGTTGCTGATGACCGCCCATGGCGCCGTTGAGCGCGCGGTCGACGCGATGCGCCAGGGCGCGGCAGATTACCTGGTCAAGCCCTTCGAGCCTAAAGCACTGATTGAGCTGGTCGCGCGGCATGCCCTCGGTGTGATCTCGGCCAGCGAAAGCGAGGGCCCGATTGCCTTCGAGCCGGCCAGTGCTCAGTTGCTGGAGCTGGCGGCACGCGTGGCGCGCAGTGATTCCACTGTGTTGATCTCCGGCGAGTCCGGCACCGGCAAGGAAGTGCTGGCGCGTTACATCCACCAACAATCGACCCGCGCCAAACAACCGTTTATCGCGATCAACTGCGCGGCGATCCCCGACAACATGCTCGAAGCCACGCTGTTCGGCCACGAAAAAGGCTCGTTCACCGGCGCCATCGCGGCGCAGGCCGGCAAGTTCGAACAGGCCGACGGCGGCACCATCCTGCTCGATGAAATTTCGGAAATGCCCCTGGGCCTGCAAGCCAAGTTGCTGCGGGTGCTGCAGGAGCGTGAAGTCGAGCGCGTCGGCGCACGCAAGCCGATCCAGCTGGATATCCGCGTGGTCGCCACCACCAACCGCGACCTGGCGGGCGAAGTGGCGGCGGGGCGCTTCCGTGAGGATTTGTTCTACCGCCTGTCGGTGTTCCCCCTGGCCTGGCGCCCTCTGCGTGAGCGCCCGGCAGATATCATCCCGCTGGCCGAGCGCCTGCTGAACAACCACGTCAAAAAAATGAAGCACGCTCAGGCACGCCTGTCCGCTGAGGCCCAGGCCTGCCTGATCAGCTACCCATGGCCGGGCAACGTGCGGGAATTGGACAACGCCATCCAGCGCGCGCTGATCTTGCAGCAGGGCGGCCTGATTCAGCCCCAGGATTTCTGCCTAGCCATGGGCAGCGGCGTGGCGCCGCTCCCAACCTTGGCGCCTGCGCCCGTGGTGGCTGAAATCGAAACCGCTGGTGCCCTGGGCGACGACCTGCGTCGCCGCGAATTCCAGATGATTATCGACACCCTGCGTTCTGAACGCGGCCGCCGCAAAGAGGCCGCCGAACGCCTGGGCATCAGCCCGCGTACCCTGCGTTACAAGCTGGCGCAGATGCGCGACGCCGGCATGGACGTGGAAGCGTATCTGTTTGCAACCTAGTTTTATCGCGGCAGTTAGTATCAAGGCCGACAAGCTTTGTCGCCTTTTCTTACGAGTTGATACAGAGCTGGCACCCTTGTTGCTACCTCCCTTAGTAATTGCGGCGTAGCGTCAAAAAACTGCGGGTTGTCGGAGAGAGAAGGTCATGAGCCAGGGTATTGAGTTCAATCGGTTGATGTTGGATATGCGCTCCATGCAAATGGACGCCATGGCTCAACCGAAATCCGTCGCGCCAGCGCCGGAATTGGGCCAAAGCAGTTTTGCCGACATGCTGGGTTCGGCGATTAACAAAGTCAGTAGCACCCAGCAAGCCTCCAGCCAGTTGGCCAATGCGTTCGAGATCGGCAAAAGCGGCGTGGACCTCACCGACGTGATGGTCGCTTCGCAAAAGGCCAGCGTTTCGTTCCAGGCGCTGACCCAAGTGCGTAACAAGCTGGTTCAGGCCTACCAAGACATCATGCAGATGCCGGTTTAAGGACGAGATTTAAGTCATGGCAGAAGCAGTCGTGGACAACGCACCCGCCAAGGCAGACGGCAAGCCGCCGCTGTTTGGCCTGTCGTTCCTGGAAAACCTCTCCGAAATGACCATGTTGCGTCAGGTGGGCCTGTTGGTCGGCCTGGCTGCCAGCGTGGCGATTGGTTTTGCCGTGGTGCTGTGGTCGCAGCAACCTGATTACCGGCCGCTGTACGGCAGCCTGGCGGGCATGGATTCCAAACAGATCATGGAAACCCTGGCCGCCGCCGACATCGCCTACACCGTGGAGCCCAACTCCGGGGCCCTGCTGGTCAAGGCCGACGATGTGGCCCGAGCGCGCATGAAGCTCGCGGCGGCCGGCGTGACCCCGTCCGACAGCAATATCGGTTTTGAAATCCTCGACAAGGACCAGGGCCTGGGGACCAGCCAGTTCATGGAAGCCACCCGCTACCGTCGTGGCCTGGAAGGCGAACTGGCGCGCACTATCTCCAGCCTGAATAACGTCAAGGGTGCCCGCGTGCACCTGGCCATTCCGAAAAGCTCGGTGTTTGTGCGCGATGAGCGCAAGCCAAGTGCTTCGGTATTGGTTGAGCTGTTTTCTGGCCGCTCCCTTGAGCCTGGCCAGGTCCTGGCGATCATCAACCTGGTGGCCACCAGTGTTCCTGAGCTGAGCAAGTCGCAGATCACCGTCGTTGACCAGAAGGGCAACCTGCTGTCCGACATGGCCGAAAACTCCGCGCTGACCCAGGCCGGCAAGCAGTTCGACTACAGCCGTCGCATGGAAAGCATGCTCACCCAGCGTGTGCACAACATCCTGCAACCGGTGCTGGGCAATGATCGCTACAAGGCTGAAGTGTCCGCCGACGTGGACTTCAGCGCCGTCGAGTCGACCTCCGAGCAGTTCAACCCGGACCAGCCGGCGTTGCGCAGCGAGCAGTCGACCAGCGAACAACGCACCGCCGCCAATGGCCCGCCGCAAGGCGTGCCGGGTGCCCTGAGCAACCAGCCACCGGCCCCGGCCTCGGCTCCGCAAACCACAGGTGGCGCTGCCGCTACCGCGGGTGCGATCCAGCCTGGCCAGCCATTGCTGGATGCCAACGGCCAGCAGATCATGGACCCGGCCACTGGCCAGCCGATGCTCGCACCGTACCCGGCGGACAAGCGTAACCAGTCCACCAAGAACTTCGAGCTTGACCGTTCCATCAGCCACACCAAGCAGCAACAGGGGCGCGTCAATCGCCTGTCGGTGTCGGTGGTGGTCGATGATCAAGTCAAGGTCAACGCTGCTGACGGTGCGGTAACCCGCGCCCCATGGAGCGCCGACGAATTGGCGCGCTTCACTCGCCTGGTGCAGGACGCCGTCGGTTTCGACGCCAGCCGTGGTGACAGCGTCAGCGTGATCAATATGCCGTTCTCCGCCGAACGTGGCGAAGTCATCGCCGAGGCTGCGTTCTACACGCAGCCGTGGTTCTGGGACATCGTCAAGCAAGTGCTGGGTGTGTTGTTTATCCTGGTACTGGTGTTTGGCGTGCTGCGCCCGGTGCTCAACAACATCACCGGCAACGGCAAGAAACAACTGGCTGCCTTTGGTGGCAGCGATGTCGAGTTGGGTGGCATGGGCGGCCTGGACGGCGAACTGGCCAACGACCGCGTCAGCCTGGGCGGCCCGCAAAGCATTCTGTTGCCAAGCCCGAGCGAAGGCTATGACGCTCAGTTGAACGCAATCAAGAGTCTGGTAGCAGAAGACCCGGGCCGTGTGGCCCAGGTCGTGAAAGAGTGGATTAACGCAGATGAGTGATCGAGCCGCTGTTGCCAAGCTCACCAAGGTCGATAAAGCCGCAGTCTTGCTGCTGTCCCTCGGTGAAACCGACGCCGCCCAAGTGCTGCGCCACATGGGCCCCAAAGAGGTTCAACGAGTCGGCGTGGCCATGGCGCAAATGCGCAATGTGCACCGCGAGCAAGTCGAGCAGGTGATGAGCGAGTTCGTCGAGATCGTCGGCGACCAGACCAGCCTGGGCGTCGGCTCCGACAGCTACATCCGCAAGATGCTCACCTCGGCCCTGGGCGAAGACAAAGCCAACGGCCTGATCGACCGCATCCTGCTGGGTGGCAATACCAGCGGCCTCGACAGCCTGAAATGGATGGAGCCGCGCGCCGTTGCCGACGTGATCCGCTACGAGCACCCGCAGATCCAGGCGATCGTAGTGGCGTACCTCGACCCCGACCAGGCCGGTGAAGTCCTCGGCCACTTCGACCATAAAGTGCGCCTGGATATCATCCTGCGCGTGTCGTCGCTGAACACTGTGCAGCCGGCGGCCCTCAAAGAATTGAACACCATTCTGGAGAAGCAGTTCTCCGGCAACTCGAACGCCTCGCGTACCACCTTGGGTGGTATCAAGCGCGCGGCCGACATCATGAACTTCCTCGACAGCTCGGTCGAAGGCCAGTTGATGGACTCGATCCGCGAGATCGACGACACCCTGTCCGGCCAGATCGAAGACCTCATGTTTGTGTTCAACAACCTCTCCGATGTCGACGACCGTGGCATCCAGGCGCTGCTGCGTGAAGTGTCGTCTGATGTTTTGGTGCTGGCCCTCAAGGGCTCGGACGAGGGCGTCAAGGAAAAGATCTTCAAGAACATGTCCAAGCGCGCTTCGGAACTGTTGCGCGACGACCTGGAAGCCAAAGGCCCGGTACGCGTCAGCGACGTGGAAACCGCGCAGAAAGAAATCCTCACCATTGCCCGCCGTATGGCCGAAGCCGGAGAAATCGTTCTCGGCGGGAAGGGCGGCGAAGAAATGATTTAAGGCGCTTTCCATGTCGAACAAAGATGAGGCACCCAGCGATCTGATTCGCGCACGGGATGTCGGCGGGTTCGACATCTGGTCGTTGCCCAGCTTCGACCCGCACGTGCCGGAGCCTGAACCGGAACCGGTTGTAGAAGCCCCGGTGGAAATGGAAGAAGTGCCGCTGGATGAAGTCCAGCCACTGACCCTGGAAGAGTTGGAAAGCATCCGCCAGGAGGCCTACAACGAAGGCTTCGCCGCCGGTGAAAAAGACGGTTTTCGCAGCACCACGCTCAAGGTGCGCCAGGAAGCCGAGGCAGCGCTGAGCGTCAAGCTGGCCAGCCTGGAACGCTTGATGGGCTGCCTGTTCGAGCCTATCGCTGAGCAGGATTCGCAGATCGAAAAGTCCATGGTCGACCTGGTGCAGCACATTGCCCGCCAGGTGATCCAGCGTGAGCTGGTGCTGGACTCCAGCCATATCGAAAGCGTGATGCGCGAAGCGCTCAAGCTGCTGCCCCTGGGCGTCGGCAATGTGCGGTTGTACATCAACCCGCAGGATTTCGAACAGGTCAAAGCCCTGCGCGAGCGCCATGAAGAAACCTGGCGCATCGTCGAAGATGCGGCGCTGCAACCCGGTGGCTGCCGTGTCGAGACCGAACACAGCCGCATCGACGCCACGGTGGAAACCCGCATCAGCCAGATCATGGCCAAGCTGCTGGACCAGGCCCACGAGCAGGTGTTGAACCCGGCCGAACCGGACCTGAGCGTGGACCTGGACACCCCCGATGCGCCTTGATCGCACCAGCTTCGCCAAGCGCTTGAGCGGTTACGCCGACGCCACAGAGTTGCCCGGCCAGCCAATCCTTGAAGGGCGCCTGCTGCGCATGGTCGGCCTGACCCTCGAGGCCGAAGGCCTGCGCGCCGCCATGGGCAGCCGCTGCATGGTGATCAACGACGACAGTTACCACCCGGTGCAGGTCGAAGCCGAAGTGATGGGCTTTTCCGGCAACAAGATTTTCCTGATGCCCGTCGGCAGCCTGGCGGGCATTGCCCCCGGCGCTCGCGTGGTGCCATTGGCCGACACCGGCCGCCTGCCCATGGGCATGAGCATGCTCGGCCGCGTACTTGACGGTGCCGGTCGTGCGTTGGATGGCAAAGGCGGCATGAAGGCCGAAGATTGGGTGCCGATGGACGGGCCCACCATCAACCCGCTCAACCGTAACCCCATCAGCGTGCCGCTGGATGTGGGCATTCGCAGCATCAACGGATTATTGACGGTCGGTCGCGGCCAGCGCCTTGGCCTGTTCGCCGGTACCGGCGTGGGTAAGTCGGTGTTGCTGGGCATGATGACGCGCTTCACCGAAGCCGACATCATCGTGGTGGGGCTGATCGGCGAGCGGGGCCGTGAGGTGAAGGAATTCATCGAGCACAGCCTCGGCGAAGAAGGCCTCAAGCGCTCGGTTGTGGTCGCGTCGCCGGCGGATGATGCGCCGCTGATGCGTTTGCGCGCCGCCATGTACTGCACCCGCATCGCCGAATATTTTCGCGACAAGGGCAAGAACGTCCTCTTGCTGATGGATTCGCTCACACGTTTCGCCCAGGCCCAGCGGGAAATTGCCCTGGCCATTGGCGAGCCGCCTGCCACCAAGGGCTATCCGCCGTCGGTGTTCGCCAAGCTGCCCAAGCTGGTGGAGCGCGCCGGTAACGCCGAGGCCGGCGGTGGCTCGATCACCGCGTTCTACACCGTGCTGTCCGAGGGCGATGACCAGCAGGACCCGATTGCCGACTCGGCGCGGGGCGTGCTCGATGGTCACATCGTGCTGTCGCGGCGCCTGGCAGAAGAGGGGCACTACCCGGCCATCGACATCGAAGCGTCCATCAGCCGGGTTATGCCGGCGGTGGTCACGCCGGAACACATGGCCCGCGCGCAACAGTTCAAGCAATTATGGTCGCGTTATCAGCAGAGCCGCGATTTGATCAGCGTCGGCGCCTACGTGGCCGGCGGCGATCGCGAGACCGACCTGGCCATCGCCCTGCAACCTCAGTTGGTGACCTACTTGCGCCAGGGCCTCAACGACAAGATCAGCATGGGCGAAAGCGAAGCGCACCTGCAGACGATCTTTGCTCCCGCGCCGGGCGGCTAAGCCATGGCCAACAGCCGCGCTGCGCGCCTGGCTCCGGTGGTGGACATGGCCGAAAAGGCCGAAAAAACTGCCGTTCAGCGCCTGGGTTATTTCCAGGGCCAGGTCCGCCTGGCGGAAAGCAAACTGGGTGACCTGGAGCGCTTTCGCGGCGAGTACCAGCAGCAATGGATCGAGCGCGGCACCAAAGGTGTCTCGGGCCAATGGTTGATGGGCTACCAAGGCTTTCTCAACCAACTGGAAACTGCCGTCGCCCAGCAACGCCAGAGCCTGGCGTGGCACCAGAACAACCTCGACAAGGCCCGCGAGAGTTGGCAGCAGGCATTTGCCCGCGTCGAAGGCTTGCGCAAACTGGTGCAGCGTTACATCGATGAAGCGCGGGCGCTGGAAGACAAGCGCGAGCAGAAGCTGTTGGATGAACTGTCACAGCGCCTTCCACGCCAAGAACAGTATTAAGGAGCGGGCTTACCTGCGATGGCCATGGGTATTTACACACTATTGTAGTGAGCGGGCTTGCCCCGCGCCGGGGGGCGAAGCCTCCCCAACAAGGCCATCGGGTTTTTCAGCTAAAACGCGGTGCCAGGTTTTAGGGCCGCTTCGCAGCCCGGCGCGGGGCAAGCCCGCTCACTACGATATTGCATCGCCCACACACATTTGATTCGTTGTGTTGCCCATAGCCGGTTCACCTGCTAAACCTTGTGTCATTGCCAATGACAAGGAAGCAGTCGCATGTCAGTTGAGTCAGAAGTATCCCTGGATGGGAAGAAATTGACGATCGTGATCAAAGGCCGGTTCGATTTCGGCAGCCATCAAACCTTTCGCGACGCCTATGAGCGGTTCTACAAAGTGCCTGAGTTGTACGTCGTCGACTTGAAGGATACCACCTACATGGACAGCTCGGCCTTGGGCATGCTCTTGCTGTTGCGTGATCACGCGGGGGGCGACGAGTCGGAGGTCCGGGTAATAAACAGCAACTCCGATGTGCGCAAGATCCTCGCTATCTCCAACTTCGACAAACTGTTCGACATCAGTTGAGCGTCCTGGCCCCCGTTCTTGAGCCGCTGACGATCCTGATCGCCGAAGACAGCGCCGCTGACCTGCTGTTGCTGGCGACCATCGTACGGCGCCAGGGCCACCACGTGCTGACGGCCACCAACGGTGCGGAGGCGGTCGAGGTGTTTATCCGTGAGCGCCCGCAGTTGGTGTTAATGGATGCGCTGATGCCGGTGATGGATGGCTTTGAAGCCGCGCGCCGGATCAAGCAGTTGGCGGGTGAAGAGCTGGTGCCGCTGATTTTCCTCACCTCCCTGCGCGAGAGCGAAGCCCTGGCCCAATGCCTGGATGCCGGCGGCGATGATTTCCTGCCCAAACCCTATAACCAACTTATTCTCGCGGCGAAGATCAATGCGATGGACCGTCTGCGGCGGTTGCAGGCCACGGTCCTGCAGCAGCGAGACCTGATCGCCAAGCATCATGACTATCTCCTGCATGAGCAGCGGGTGGCCAAGGCGGTGTTCGACAAGGTCGCGCATTCGGGCTGTATCAACGCCGCGCCGAATATTCGCTACCTGCAATCGCCCTATGCGTTATTCAACGGCGACTTGTTATTGGCCGCCTACACGCCCTCCGGCGACATGCATGTGTTGCTCGGTGATTTCACCGGCCACGGCCTGCCGGCGGCGGTGGGCGCCATGCCCCTGGCAGAAGTGTTCTACGGCATGACCGCCAAGGGCTATGGCCTGGCGCAAATCCTGGGCGAGATGAACGCTAAGCTCAAGCGCATCTTGCCGGTGGACATGTTCTGCTGCGCCACGCTGTTGTGCCTGAGCACGCAGCGGCGGGTGGTGGAGGTGTGGAACGGCGGCATGCCCGAAGGGTATGTGCATGAAGTCGCCACCGGCAAGCGTACGCCACTGGCGTCCCGACATTTGCCGTTGGGGGTGCTGGCGGCTGAGGCCTTTGATGATCGCACCGAAGTCTGGCCCATGGCCCTGGGCGACCGGGTGTTCTTGCTGTCCGATGGCGTGTTGGACACCGCTGACGCCAATGACCAGTTGTTTGGCGCAGAGCGTTTGCAGCAGGTGTTCGCTGCCAATCGCGAACCTGACCGTTTATTTGAAGATATCGAACAGGCCCTGGCGGCGTTTCGAGGTGAAGCGCGGGATGACGTGAGCATGGTGGAAATCACCCTGCAAGCCGGCCAGCAGCCGCGTGCCACCGGGCAGTTGTACGCCGACAGCGGGCAGGCATGCCCGCTGGATTGGTCGGTGAGTTTTGAATTCCGCGCCGAAACGTTAAAACGTTACAACCCTTTGCCGTACCTGCTGCAACTGCTGCTGGAAATCCATGGCCTTCGCGAGCAGAGCGGGGCGCTTTACAGCGTGATGGCCGAGCTGTACTCCAATGCGCTGGAGCATGGCGTGCTGGGCCTGGACTCCCGGCTCAAGCGCGATGCCCAAGGGTTTGCCGAGTATTACCACCTGCGCAATGACCGCCTGAACCTGCTAACCAGCGGTTATGTGCGCGTGCATGTGCAGGTGGTGCCGACGCAGGGGGGCGGTCGCCTGAGCCTGAGTATTGAAGACAGCGGCGCGGGCTTTGACGTGGAACAGGTGCTGGCGCGGCCGCTGGACATCGACCGTCTGTCTGGCCGGGGGTTGAGCTTGGTACGGCAGTTGAGCAGCGATGTACGCTGGTCCGACGGCGGGCGCAGTGTCTGCGTGGAGTTTTGCTGGGAGGCTCTGGCATAATCCGCCGATTCTTGATCAAGGAGCGAGCAAGTGGTTGATCTACATCTGGACCCGGATGTGTTGTCGGGTTTGCAGGAAGTCATGGAGGGTGAGTATCCCAAATTGCTTGATACCTTTCTCGATGATTCCCAGAAGCGTGTCGAGGCGCTGCGCAAGGCTAGGGATGATGCGAAGGCGTTGGGGCGGATTGCGCATAGCTTCAAGGGGAGCAGTGGGAACCTTGGGGCGGTGCGGTTGGCACAGTTGTGTCAGCGGTTGGAGGTTGAATCGGTTGGACCTGCGGTTGGGGATTTGGGCGAGTTGGTGGATCAGATTGATCGTGAGTTTGCTTTGGTTAAGCCGATGTATGAGTCGGAGCGGCAGCGGTTTGGGGTTTGAGTTGAGTGTGTGCATATCCGTTATTTAGGTAACGGCCACTATTGGTTCCGCTCTTACAGCGGGTCACTTTTGGAAGGACCCAAAAGTAACCAAAGGTCCTCGCCCCAACACTCGGCACCTCGCCTAGGCTCTGTGTGCCCTCACTCCGGCTTTGGAGCGTGGGCCGCCGCGATGGGCCATCCTTGGCCCAGCGCGGCTAACCCGGCGTCCTGCCGGGTTACCCACGCTCCAAAGCCTGCGTTCGGCCAGCGTGTTTGACGGGGCGCCCCAGATCAAGATCAAAAGCGCGGCGGCCTGAAAGCCGACCGGTTTCTAACTGTCGATCTCGGTTCAAATGTGGGAGCTGGCTTGCCTGCGATGGCATCACCCTGGTTTACCTGATGTACCGAGTTGCCTGCATCGCAGGCAAGCCAGCTCCCACCATTTGGCCGTTACCGAAAAAATGGATATTTACTCGGTCGATATACCAACCTGGCCCAACTCTTGCTGTACCTCCTGATACTGCATCCCCGATCCCCATGCAGTGGAGACCTTTACCTATGCCAGTCGCCCCGAATTCGCTCCTTCAGGCTGCCCCTGCGGCCAAGCCTCAAGCACCCGTCGCCAACCCACCGGCAGCGGCTGCGACCCCACGGGACACGGGCCCTGGCTTCGCTCAAGTGTTCGCCAGCCAAGGCGCCAAACCCACGGTCAAGGCCGACGATAACTCGCCCAAACCCACTGCCGGCAAGTCTTCGGATACAAGTGCCAAACCCGCAGCGGGCAACGACAAACCTGCCGCCAGCACGCCAGCAGTTGCCGATAGCGGCAAACCCTTGCCTGCCACCCCGCCGGCGAAGACCGACGACTCTGCCAGCAAAGACGATGACGCACCGGCCGACCCGACCCTCGTGCAGCAGCCTCCGGCTGATCCGGTGGTCGACCCGGCATTGATTGCCACCGTCACCCCGGTGGCTGTGCCGGTAATACCGGTAGAAACCCCGGCGCCCGTGACCACCGCCAAGGATGACAAGGCTCAGCCGGTAGTCGCGGCACCGATCGCAGCAACCGAGGAGGCCAAGCCGGCCTTCGACCCGCAAGCGGATCCCCTGGATGCCATGCCGGCCGTGCGCCTGGCGATGGAGCAGGGCGGTCATGTCTCAGCCAGCAGCCAGGCGCAGGCGAAAGCGGCCCCGGCCCCGACCCAGGATCAACCGACCGCCGCACAGAATTTCGCTGCTGGCCTGGCCACTATGGTCGACCAGCAAGCCACCAAGGACAGCACTGACCAAGGCGGCGACAAAGCGTTCAGCGGGCTGATCGAAGATGGCCTCAAGGATCTGAAGAACGCCAGCAGCGACACCCGTGTCGATGACTTCGCCAACCGCTTGGCCGCGTTGACTCAAGCCGCCACGCCGAAAAC
This sequence comes from Pseudomonas tritici, assembly GCF_014268275.3. Taxonomy (NCBI): domain Bacteria; kingdom Pseudomonadati; phylum Pseudomonadota; class Gammaproteobacteria; order Pseudomonadales; family Pseudomonadaceae; genus Pseudomonas; species Pseudomonas tritici. The sequence continues at coordinate 4,600,795 of NZ_CP077084.1, read as the reverse complement.
CGCGAATGCCTTGCCGCCGGTGACCAATGCGCCATTGGCCATGCACCAGAGCGGCTGGACCGACGAAATCGTCAACCGCGTGATGTACCTGTCCAGCGCCAACCTCAAGTCGGCGGAGATCCAGTTGCAACCGGCTGAGCTCGGCCGTCTGGATATCAAGGTCAACATGACCGCCGACCAGCAAGCCCAGGTCAACTTCATGAGCGCCCACCCGGTGGTGCGCGAGGCGCTGGAAAGCCAGTCGGGCCGTTTGCGGGAGATGTTTGCCCAGCAGGGCATGGGGCAGGTGGATGTGAACGTGTCTGATCAATCGCGGGGGCAGGAACAACAACAGCAGCAAGCTCAGACCCGTGGAGTGGGCGGCGCCAGCGGGCGTGGTGACAGCGGCGACAACGGCGCTCACGTTGACGTGGCTGAAGCTGTCGCGCCCGTGACCTCTACGGTGATCGGCTCCAGCGCTGTCGATTACTACGCCTGATCCCTGGTTAAACACACTCAATGTGGGAGCTGGCTTGCCTGCGATGGCGGTGTATCAGTGCAAGAGATGCCAACTGACCCACCGCCATCGCAGGCAAGCCAGCTCCCACATTTGGTTCGCGGTGTCCCTTCTTCCCCGATTGCCAGACAACTCTGGCATAACACTTGCTCTTGCCTTTCCGTAGATCTATGAATCCCCGAATAGTGACGGATTATTGGCATGGCGAAGAGCGACGACGCAGCAAAACCACCCGCAGGCAAAGGTAAGCTCAAGCTTATCCTGTTGATAGTCGTGGGCCTGCTCCTGGCCATCGGCGCCTCGGTGGGTGGCACCTGGTACATCATGCACAGCAGCGCCGCCAAACCGGCAGCCCCCGCTGAAACCGCCAGTAACGTCAAGCAACCGGCAATCTTCGAGCCGATGCTTCCGGCCTTTGTCGCCAACTTCAATCAGAACGGTCGTCAACGCTACCTGCAGGTGAGCATCACCTTGCTGGCGCGTAACCAGTCGGACCTGGATGCCCTCAAGGTGCATATGCCAGTGATCCGCAACAACCTGGTGATGCTGTTCTCCGGCCAGAGCTTCGACACGCTCGCCACCCCGGTAGGCCAGGAAATGCTGCGCCAGAAGGTCACTGCCAGTGTGCAGGAAGTGGCCCAGAAGGAACTCGGCAAAGTCGTGATCGAACAGGCGCTCTTCACTAACTTCGTATTGCAGTAGGATCACGACATGGCCGTGCAAGACCTGCTGTCCCAGGATGAAATCGACGCGCTGCTGCATGGTGTCGACGATGGTCTGGTACAGACCGAAATGGCTGCCGAGCCCGGCAGCGTCAAAAGTTATGACCTCACCAGCCAGGATCGCATCGTCCGTGGACGCATGCCGACCCTGGAGATGATCAACGAACGTTTCGCCCGTTACACCCGCATCAGCATGTTCAACATGTTGCGCCGTTCGGCGGACGTGGCGGTGGGCGGTGTGCAGGTGATGAAGTTCGGCGAGTACGTGCATTCGCTGTACGTGCCCACCAGCCTCAACCTGGTCAAGATCAAGCCGCTGCGCGGCACTGCGCTGTTCATCCTTGACGCCAAGCTGGTGTTCAAGCTGGTGGACAACTTCTTCGGGGGCGACGGCCGTCACGCCAAGATCGAAGGCCGTGAGTTCACCCCCACCGAGCTTCGGGTGGTGCGCATGGTGCTGGAGCAAGCCTTCATCGACTTGAAGGAAGCCTGGCAGGCGATCATGGAAGTCAATTTCGAGTACATCAACTCGGAAGTGAACCCGGCCATGGCCAACATCGTCGGCCCCAGCGAAGCCATTGTGGTGTCGACGTTCCACATCGAACTCGATGGCGGCGGCGGCGACCTGCACGTGACCATGCCGTACTCGATGATCGAGCCGGTGCGCGAAATGCTCGACGCTGGCTTCCAGTCCGACCTGGACGACCAGGACGAGCGCTGGGTCAAGGCCCTGCGCGAAGACCTGCTGGACGTCGACGTACCGCTGAGCGCCACCGTGGCCCGTCGCCAGTTGCGTCTGCGCGATATTTTGCACATGCAGCCGGGGGACATCATCCCTGTCGAATTGCCGGAAGAAATGATCATGCGCGCCAACGGCGTGCCGTCGTTCAAGGTCAAGCTCGGTTCCCACAAGGGCAACCTGGCACTGCAAGTGGTCGAGCCGATCAACCGTCGCTGATTCGCCCTAATTAATTTATGAATGTTTGCTCCGCCGAGGACATGTAATGGCTACCGAACACGAAAACACTTCCGCCGAAGACCAGGCCCTGGCTGACGAATGGGCGGCTGCCCTGGAAGAAACCGGCGATGTTGGCCAAGACGATATCGATGCGCTGCTGGCCGCTGACGCCGCCACTGCACCGGCCGGCAATCGCCTGCAAATGGAAGAATTCGGCAGCGTGCCGAAGAACAACGAACCGGTGACCCTCGACGGCCCGAACCTGGATGTGATTCTCGACATTCCGGTGTCGATCTCCATGGAAGTCGGCAGCACCGAAATCAACATCCGCAACCTGCTGCAACTCAACCAGGGCTCGGTCATCGAGCTCGACCGCCTGGCCGGCGAGCCGCTGGACGTGCTGGTGAACGGCACGCTGATTGCTCACGGCGAAGTGGTCGTGGTCAACGAAAAGTTCGGTATTCGCCTGACGGACGTGATCAGCCCGAGCGAACGCATCAAGAAGTTGCGCTGATATGAAACGGCTGATCGTGGGACTGTTAGTCGCATTGCCCCTGGACGCCTGGGCTGCTGAGCCGGTGGCCCAGGCCGCCGCTGCGCCCGTGGGCAGTGTCGGCGGGCAGCTCACTCAGCTGGTGCTGGGCCTGTTGCTGGTGGTCGGCTTGATTTTTGCGCTGGCCTGGCTGATGCGCCGCGTACAGCGCGTGGGCCCGGGCAACGGCCAGGTGATCGAAATGATCGGCTCCCGCGCCCTCGGCCCGCGTGATCGGCTGGTGCTGGTGCAAGTGGGTGAGGAACAGATCCTGCTGGGCATTACCCCCGGACGTATCACCCCGCTGCACGTGCTCAAGACGCCGGTGAACGTGGACTCGTCCAAGCCCGCCACGCCAGAATTCGCCCAGCGCCTGATGGAGTTGCTGGGCAAGGATCAGAAGGATAAGAAGTAATGCGCGTTTTATTGACGCTCATGCTGTTGCTGGCCGCGCCATTGGCGTTTGGCGCCGACCCGCTGTCGATCCCGGCTATTACGCTGGGCACCAACGCGGACGGGGCGCAGGAGTATTCGGTCAGCCTGCAGATCCTGCTGATCATGACCGCGCTGAGCTTTATCCCGGCGTTTGTCATGCTGATGACCAGCTTCACGCGGATCATCATCGTGTTCTCCATCCTGCGCCAGGCCCTGGGCCTGCAACAGACGCCGTCGAACCAGATCCTGACCGGCATGGCATTGTTCTTGACGATGTTCATCATGGCGCCGGTGTTCGACAAGGTGAACCAACAAGCGCTGCAACCGTACCTGGCAGAGAAAATGACCGCCCAGGATGCGATCGACAAAGCCCAGGTCCCGATCAAGGATTTCATGCTGTCGCAGACCCGCTCCAGCGACCTTGAGCTGTTCATGCGCCTGTCCAAGCGTACCGACATCGCTACGCCGGACCAGGCGCCGCTGACCATCCTGGTGCCGGCGTTTGTCACGTCCGAGTTGAAGACCGCGTTCCAGATCGGCTTCATGATCTTTATTCCGTTCCTGATCATCGACCTGGTGGTGGCGAGCGTGCTGATGGCGATGGGTATGATGATGCTGTCGCCGCTGATCATCTCGTTGCCGTTCAAAATCATGCTGTTTGTGTTGGTGGACGGCTGGGCGCTGATTATCGGCACCCTGGCCGGCAGTTTCGGCGGGGTATAGCGCGATGACACCTGAAGTTGCCGTCGACCTGTTCCGTGAAGCGTTGTGGCTGACCACCGTGATGGTCGCCGTGCTGGTAGTCCCAAGCCTGTTGGTGGGCCTGCTGGTGGCGATGTTCCAGGCCGCGACCCAGATCAACGAGCAGACCTTGAGCTTTTTGCCGCGCCTGCTGGTGATGCTGGTCACGCTGATCGTTGCCGGCCCGTGGCTGGTACAGACCTTCATGGAATACATCCTGCAGTTGTACGGCAGTATTCCGCAGTTGATCGGCTGACCCGATGCAGTCTTTGCTGGCATTGACCGACACCCAGATCAGCACCTGGGTGGCTTCCTTCATCCTGCCACTGTTTCGCGTAACGGCGATGTTGATGGCCATGCCGGTGTTCGGCACGACCCTGGTGCCACGGCGCGTGCGCCTGTACTTTGCGGTGGCGATCACCGTGGTGATCGTGCCGGGTTTGCCGCCGATGCCGCCGGTCAATGCCATTGACCTCAGCGCACTGCTGCTGATTGCCGAGCAGGTCCTGATCGGCGCGATGTTGGGGTTCTCCCTCTCGCTGTTTTTCCAGGCCTTTGTCATAGCCGGGCAAATCATCTCGATCCAGATGGGCATGGGCTTCGCGTCCATGGTCGACCCTACCAACGGTGTGTCGGCGGCGGTGATCGGGCAGTTCCTGACCATGCTGGTGACCCTGCTGTTCCTGGCGATGAATGGGCACTTGGTGGCGTTCGAGGTGTTGACCGAGAGCTTCACCACCTTGCCGGTCGGCTCGGGGCTGGTGGTCAATCACTTCTGGGAAATCGTCGGGCGCCTCGGTTGGGTGTTGGGCGCCTCGCTGTTGCTGGTGCTGCCGGCGATCACCGCGTTGCTGGTGGTCAACATTGCGTTTGGCGTGATGACCCGCGCGGCGCCACAACTGAACATTTTCTCGATCGGTTTCCCATTGACCCTGGTGTTGGGCATGGGGATTTTCTGGGTCGGCCTGGCTGACATTCTCAATCAGTATCAACCGCTGGCGACCGACGCCCTGCAGTTCTTACGTGATCTGGCACGGGCGCGCTGAGCCATGGCCGAGAGCGAGAGTGGTCAGGACAAAACAGAAGACCCCACGGAGAAACGTAAAAAAGACTCCAGGGAAAAGGGCGAGATTGCGCGCTCCAAAGAGCTCAACACGGTTGCGACCATGATGGCCGGCGCCGGCGCCTTGCTGATCTACGGTGGCGGCCTGGCGCTGGATTTGATGGAGTTGATGAAGCACAACTTCGCCTTGCCCCGCGAGGTGCTGCTCAACCCCGACGCCATGGGCCAGTACCTGCTGCACTCGGGGAAAATCGCGCTCCTGGCGGTGCAGCCGATCCTGATCACCTTGCTGCTGGCCGCGCTGATCGGCCCGGTCGCCCTCGGCGGCTGGCTGTTCGCCGCCGGCAGCATGGCCCCCAAATTCAGCCGCATGAACCCCGGTGCCGGGCTCAAGCGCATGTTTTCCGCCAAGGCCTTGGTGGAACTGCTCAAGGCCCTGGCCAAATTTATTCTGATCTTGTTTGTGGCGCTGATGGTGTTGTCGTCCGACATCGACGACCTGCTGCGCATCGCCCATGAACCGCTGGAGTCGGCAATCATCCACAGCGTGCAGGTGGTGGGCTGGAGCGCGCTGTGGATGGCCGCCGGGCTGATCATCATTGCCGCCGTGGATGCGCCGATCCAGCTGTGGGAAAGCCACAAGAAACTGCTGATGACCAAGCAGGAAGTGCGCGACGAGCACAAGGATTCGGAAGGCCGCCCCGAGGTGAAACAGCGTATTCGCCAACTGCAACGGGAAATGTCCCAGCGCAAGATGATGGCTGCGGTGCCCGACGCCGACGTGGTCATCACCAACCCGACGCACTATGCCGTGGCCCTCAAGTACGACCCGGAGAAGGGCGGCGCGCCGATGTTGTTGGCCAAGGGCAGTGACTTTACGGCCCTTAAGATTCGTGAGATTGCGGTGGCCAACGACATCCTGTTGCTGGAGTCGCCGGAGTTGGCGCGGTCGATCTTCTACTCCACCGACCTCGATCAGGAAATCCCGGCCGGGCTGTACCTGGCCGTGGCGCAGGTATTGGCCTATGTCTATCAGATCCGCCAATACCGCGCGGGCAAGGGCAAACGCCCGGACCCGCTCAAAGACCTGCCGATTCCGCCGGATTTGCGTCGCGATTCCTGACCGTCGCGAGCCTGCAATTGTGCGGCTACCTGTCAACGTTGACAGTAGTCAATACGCCGCGCCCACGGTTTGATAGCACGATGAGGCGCGCAGCCTGCGCGGCTCGGGAGGCGGTGATGGATAGGCGTACGGTCAGTTGGTCTGATGCCGTCAAAGGCATCGGCTTTATCGCTCGGGATCGCGATGGCAACGAGGTTGCCGCTCAGTCGACCGGCATTCAGCGCAATGACGTCCCGCCAGCCCCTCCCGCGCCGCGAAACCCCCGCAAACGCAAAAGATCATCGGACGCATGAGCCGCAGAACGTGCCGTCTCCACCCCCCTGGATAAGCCGCTGATTGCCACCGTGCCATTCGTCTTGAAATCTCCTCTACCTGTCAACTTTGACAGTAGTCAGTGTTGGACGCTTGCGGTTCCATGGCGCCAGACACTGCGCGCAGGTAATCAAGAGATGCAGGAGGTGATCATGGAAAGGGTGATAGGCACGATCAAATCTTATAGCCGCACCACCGGAGAAGGTCTGATCGAACCGGACGGTGAGCGAGAGCCAGTAATGTTGGATCTCAATAGTTCGGCAGGGCTGTGGTTTAGAAAGGGCCAGCGGGTGCAGTTCTCCAGAATCCACCGCCCCAAGGGCATCTACGCGTATCGCATGAAACTGATCTAGCACGCCCGGCGCAAATCCTTGGAAGTGACGGCAGGAGAACGGTGATGGAAACAGGCACGGTGAAGTGGTTTAACGCGGAAAAAGGGTTTGGCTTTATCACGCCCGAAAATGGCGGTCCGGATGTTTTTGTCCACTACTCAGCCATTCAAAATGCTGGCTATAAAAGTTTGGATGAACATCAAAAAGTGGAGTTCGAAATTACCGAGGGGCCTAAAGGACCACAGGCCGGGAACGTGCGTAAGCTCTAACTCATTCATAAGTCGAACACAGTTAAAGTGTGGAATCGGTTTACACCCTGTGAGCTCGGTCGCTTGTAAGGTTATCCACGCCCGGAACCAAAGTTGGAAGGCTTCTTGCAATACCGCCTCCAGGACGCCTCCCAGCGTCAAAACTTTGCTTCAAGGGATACGAGGAATACCGGTGGTGGATCGCTCTCAAATGCTCGGCACTGCACGTACCACCCTGACTGACCTCTCACGGGGCAATCTGGGTGTGCCGTTGTTGTTGCTGGTGATGCTGGCAATGATGATGTTGCCAATGCCGCCGTTCCTGCTGGACGTGTTCTTCACCTTCAACATTGCCCTGTCCGTCGTCGTCTTGCTGGTGTGCGTCTACGCTCTGCGCCCGCTGGATTTCGCGGTATTCCCGACGATCCTGCTGGTGGCGACCCTGCTGCGGCTGGCGCTCAACGTGGCCTCCACCCGCGTGGTCATGCTCCACGGCCAGGACGGCCACGCCGCCGCCGGTAAGGTGATCCAGGCCTTCGGTGAGGTGGTGATTGGCGGTAACTACGTGGTCGGTATCGTGGTGTTTGCGATCCTGATGATCATCAACTTCGTGGTGGTGACCAAGGGTGCCGGGCGGATTTCCGAGGTGAGCGCACGCTTTACCCTCGACGCCATGCCCGGCAAACAGATGGCCATCGACGCCGACCTCAACGCCGGCCTGATCGACCAGAACCAAGCCAAATCCCGTCGCCTGGAAGTGGCCCAAGAGGCCGAGTTCTACGGCTCCATGGACGGTGCCAGCAAATTCGTGCGCGGTGACGCCATCGCTGGCTTGCTGATCCTGTTCATCAACCTCATCGGCGGCATCGCGGTCGGCATCTTCCAGCACGGCATGACCTTTGGCGATGCGGGCAAGGTTTACGCCTTGTTGACCATCGGTGACGGTTTAGTGGCGCAATTGCCATCACTGTTGTTATCCACAGCGGCAGCGATCATGGTGACCCGTGCTTCGGGCTCCGAAGACATGGGTAAGCAGATCAGCCGGCAGATGTTTGCATCGCCCAAGGCGCTGGCCGTGGCGGCGGGCATCATGGCGATCATGGGTATCGTGCCGGGCATGCCCCACGTCTCGTTCCTGAGCATGGCGGCCCTTGCCGGTGGTGGTGCGTACCTGTTCTGGAAAAAACAAAATGCGGTCAAGGTGCAGGCCTTGCAGGACGTTGCGCGTCAGCAGGAGCTGCTGCCATCCCCGGCCCGCGCTCAGGAAACCAAGGAGTTGGGCTGGGATGACGTGACGCCGATCGACATGATCGGCCTGGAAGTGGGCTACCGCCTGATTCCGCTGGTGGACCGCAACCAGGGCGGCCAATTGCTCGCGCGGATCAAGGGTGTGCGCAAGAAGTTGTCGCAGGACTTGGGCTTTCTGATGCCTACCGTGCATATCCGCGACAACCTCGACCTGGCGCCGAGCGCCTACCGCTTGACCTTGATGGGCGTGATCCTGGCCGAAGCCGAGATTTACCCGGACCGCGAGCTGGCGATCAACCCAGGGCAGGTGTTCGGCAGCCTCAACGGCATCACCGCCAAAGATCCGGCTTTTGGCCTGGACGCGGTGTGGATCGAAATCAGCCAGCGCAGTCAGGCGCAGTCCCTCGGTTACACGGTGGTGGATGCCAGCACCGTGGTCGCCACGCACCTCAATCAGATTCTGTACAAGCACTCCCACGAGCTGATCGGCCACGAGGAAGTCCAGCAATTGATGGGTTTGCTCGGCAAAGCCTCGCCAAAACTCGCCGAAGAGCTGGTGCCGGGCATCCTCTCGCTGTCGCAATTGCTCAAGGTGTTGCAGGCGCTGCTGGCCGAACAGGTACCGGTGCGCGACATTCGCAGCATCGCCGAGGCCATCGCCAACAATGCCGCCAAGAGTCAAGATACTGCCGCCTTGGTGGCTGCGGTGCGCGTCGGATTGTCCCGCGCAATCGTGCAAAGCATTGTAGGGCTTGACTCCGAGCTGCCTGTGATCACCTTGGAACCAAGGTTGGAACAGATTTTGCTGAATAGTATTCAGAAGGCAGGGCAAGGCCAGGAAGAGGGCGTCCTGCTGGAGCCAAGCATGGCTGAGAAGCTGCAACGTTCGTTGATCGACGCCGCGCAGCGCCAGGAAATGCAGGGCCAACCAGTGATCCTGCTGGTGGCGGGCCCGGTCCGGGCGATGTTGTCGCGGTTTGGGCGCCTGGCAGTACCGAATTTGCACGTTTTGGCTTATCAGGAAATTCCTGACAATAAGCAAGTGACTATCGTCGCGACAGTAGGGCCGAACGGCTGAGGGTAGTGGGTTATGCAAGTTAAGCGTTTTTTCGCCGCCGATATGCGTCAGGCCATGAAACTGGTTCGTGATGAGCTGGGCGCCGACGCCGCGATTATCGGAAACCGTCGTATTGCCGGCGGTGTCGAGCTGACGGCTGCCCTGGATTACACCCCCTCGGCACTGGCGCCGCGCGTGCCGAACATGGAGCTCGAAGACGAGCTGCGCAAGACCGCGTCGCGCATTGTCTCGGCCCAGGCTGAACTGAGCATGCGTGGCGACAGCGATGCCACCACCAATCGCCAATTGTTCGCTGGCTTGCCGCTGACGGCTTCCGAGCCGTTGGTTGAGCCGACCTTCAAAGAACCGCCGCGTCCCGCCGCACCAGCCCCGGCTGCTGGCGTCGACCAGCGTGTGTTCGACTCGATGCGGTTTGAACTCAACGGCCTGCGCGAACTGCTCGAAGTGCAGCTAGGCTCGCTGGCCTGGACGCAGTTGCAAGGCAGCAAGCCGCTACAGGCCAACCTGTGGCGCCGCCTGCAACGCATCGGCCTGTCCGGCCCGTTGTCGCGCGACCTGCTGGCCCTGACCACCGAAATCGAAGAGCCACGCCAGGCCTGGCGCATGTTGTTGGCGCACCTGGCGCGGATGATCACCACGCCGGAAATCGAACCTCTGGAAGAGGGCGGTGTGATTGCCATGGTCGGCCCTGCCGGCATGGGCAAGACCACCACCCTGGCCAAGCTGGCGGCGCGTTATGTGCTCAAGTACGGCGCGCAGAATATCGCGCTGGTGAGCATGGACAGCTACCGTATTGGCGCCCAGGAACAGCTCAAGACCCTGGGCCGAATTCTCAATGTGCCGGTGACCCACGTCGATCCGGGCCAGTCCCTGGCCAACGCCCTCGACCCGTTGCTGCGCAAGCGCGTGGTGCTGATCGATACCGCCGGCCTGCAAGCCAGCGACCCGGCCTTGCGCATGCAGCTGGAAAGCCTCGCCGGGCGTGGCATCAAGTCGAAGAATTACCTGGTGCTTGCAACCACCAGCCAGAAACAGGTTCTTACCGCTGCGTATCATAGTTACAAGCGTTGTGGCCTGGCCGGTTGCATCCTCACCAAGCTCGATGAAACCGCGAGCCTGGGTGAAGTGCTGAGCCTGGCCATCAGTCATGAATTGCCGGTCGCCTACCTGACCGACGGGCCGCGGATTCCGGATGATCTGCATCTGCCGCGCCGTCATCAGTTGGTCAGCCGTGCAGTCAGCGTGCAAATGCAAGAAGAGCCTAGCGAGGAAGCGATGGCCGATATGTTCGCCGACCTTTACCACAGCCCCGCAAAACGGGTGGGTTGAGGTCAGGATGAACACAATGAAATGTATCTACATCGATGGTCTGCAAGCGATTCACGCGGCCAAGCCATGTAGCCTGCGTCTAAGCAAGACAAGGTAAAGAAATAAAATGGGCAGCATGCATCCCGTACAGGTGATCGCGGTGACCGGCGGCAAAGGTGGCGTCGGAAAAACTAACGTGTCAGTGAATTTGTCCCTGGCCCTGGCAGAGCTTGGCCGTCGCGTCATGCTGCTGGATGCTGACCTGGGGCTGGCGAACGTCGACGTTCTGCTGGGGCTGACGCCCAAACACACCCTTGCCGATGTGATCGAGGGCCGCTGCGAGCTGCGCGATGTGCTGCTGCAGGGCCCCGGTGGCATCCGCATCGTGCCGGCCGCCTCTGGCACCCAGAGCATGGTGCACCTGAGCCCAGCGCAGCATGCCGGCCTGATCCAGGCGTTCAGTGATATCGGCGACAACCTCGACGTGCTGGTGATCGACACCGCCGCCGGGATCGGCGAGTCAGTGGTCAGCTTCGTGCGCGCCGCGCAGGAAGTCTTGCTGGTGGTCTGCGATGAACCCACCTCGATCACCGACGCCTACGCCCTGATCAAACTGCTTAACCGCGACTACGGCATGAACCGCTTCCGCGTCCTGGCCAACATGGCCCAGAGCCCGCAGGAAGGGCGCAACCTGTTCGCCAAGTTGACCAAGGTCACGGACCGCTTCCTCGATGTCGCCTTACAATACGTTGGCGCAGTTCCCTACGACGAGTGTGTGCGCAAGGCTGTGCAAAAGCAGCGTGCAGTCTACGAAGCGTTCCCTCGTTCCAAATGCGCATTGGCGTTCAAGGCTATTGCCCAGAAGGTCGATACCTGGCCGTTGCCCGCCAACCCTCGGGGGCATCTGGAGTTTTTCGTCGAGCGATTGGTGCATCAGACGAGCGCAGGACCGGTGCTATGACAGCGAACGGCTACAACGCTTACAAGAAGTCTGCCCGTGACAGCCAGGGCGAGTTGATCGAGCGCTACGCGCCCTTGGTCAAGCGCATTGCCTATCACTTGCTGGCACGCCTGCCCGCCAGCGTCCAGGTCGAAGACTTGATCCAGGCCGGCATGATCGGTTTGCTCGAAGTGTCGACCAAATACGACGCGAGCAAGGGGGCGAGTTTCGAGACGTATGCGGGTATCCGTATCCGTGGCGCGATGCTCGATGAAGTGCGTAAAGGCGACTGGGCGCCGCGTTCGGTACACCGCAATACGCGCATGGTCAGTGACGCAATTCGCGCAATTGAAGCAAAAACCGGTCGCGACGCTAAAGATCACGAAGTTGCGGCCGAACTCCAATTGAGTCTCGACGATTATTACGGGATTTTGAACGATACCTTGGGCAGCCGCTTGTTCAGTTTCGACGACCTGTTGCAGGACGGCGAACACGAAGGGCTGCACGAAGACGGCGCGAGCGCTCATATGGAGCCATCGCGCGACTTGGAAGATGAACGCTTCCAGGGGGCGCTGGCGGAAGCGATTGCCAATTTGCCGGAGCGTGAGCGGCTGGTGTTGGCGCTGTACTACGACGAAGAGCTGAACCTCAAGGAAATCGGTGAGGTCCTGGGGGTCAGTGAATCGCGGGTCAGCCAGTTGCATAGCCAGTGCGCAGCCCGCTTGCGGGGGCGTTTGGGAGAGTGGCGAGCGCGCTGACAGGCAGTGTGGGGGGCACTGCAGACGATACCGCGACGGTGATTGACCTTCGCGGGTTCGACCCGTGGTGGCCCCGGCAGTCCTTTTTGTGTAATGCCTGTTGAATGAAATGGCGCGTCCAGGTGCTGGGCGCGTTTAAGACTGCTTGGAGGTCGAATTGGACAAGAACATGAAAATCCTCATCGTTGATGACTTCTCAACGATGCGGCGGATCATAAAAAACCTGTTGCGTGACCTTGGGTTCACTAACACGGTCGAGGCGGATGACGGCATCACAGCCATTCCGATCCTCAACAGCGGCAGCATCGACTTTCTGGTAACAGACTGGAACATGCCGGGCATGACCGGTATCGACTTGCTGCGCCACGTGCGTGCTGACGAAAAGCTGCGCAGCCTTCCTGTGCTGATGGTGACCGCCGAAGCCAAGCGTGAGCAGATCATCGAAGCCGCCCAAGCCGGGGTTAACGGTTACGTGGTCAAGCCATTCACTGCATTGGCCTTGAAAGAGAAGATCGAAAAAATCTTCGAACGCATCCACGGCTAATGCCATCGCGGGGGAGCTATGGAGCATAAAGAAACGTCACAGGGAGACTTTGAGTCGACCCTGAAAAAGCATGCTCACCAGTTGGTCGAAAGCCTTGAAAAAGGCCAGTTCGGCGACGCGGTGCAGTTGATCCATGAGCTCAACCAGACCCGTGACCGCGGCCTGTATCAGGAAGTGGGCAAGCTCACGCGCGAGCTGCACAGTGCGATCGTCAATTTCCAGATTGACCCGCATATGCCCCAGGCCGAAGAAATTTCGCAAATCACCGATGCCACCGAACGCCTGTCCTACGTGGTCAGGCTGACTGAGGCGGCGGCCAACCGCACCATGGACCTGGTGGAAAATGCCACGCCCCTGGTCAATGGCATGGCCACCGAAGCCCAGGCCCTCAGCGTTGACTGGGGCCGCTTCATGCGTCGCGAAGTCGGGGCTGAAGAGTTTCGTGAGCTGGCGCGTCGGGTCGAAGGGTTCTTGTCACGCAGCGAGCAGGAAAACCGCACGGTTTCCAGCAACCTCAACGACATTCTGCTCGCCCAGGATTACCAGGACCTCACCGGCCAGGTGATCAAGCGTGTGACCCAGTTGGTCACCGAAGTGGAAAGCAACTTGCTCAAATTAGTGCTTATGGCAGGCCAGGTAGACCGTTTTGCCGGTATCGAACATGACCGCGAAGCGATCCTCTCGGAAAAAGATCCACAAAAACATCTCGCCAAGGGTGAAGGTCCGCAGATTCATGCCGATAAACGTGAAGACGTTGTATCGGGTCAGGATGATGTTGATGACCTGTTATCCAGTTTAGGCTTCTAAGGAGCACCCACATGAGCTTCGGCGCCGATGAAGAAATCCTTCAGGATTTCCTTGTAGAGGCCGGCGAAATTTTAGAGCAGCTGTCCGAACAGCTGGTCGAGCTGGAAAGCCGACCAGATGATGCGAACCTGCTCAATGCAATTTTTCGCGGTTTTCACACTGTAAAAGGGGGCGCCGGCTTCCTCCAGCTCCATGAGCTGGTGGAGTGCTGCCACATCGCCGAGAACGTGTTCGACATCCTGCGCAAGGGTGAGCGTCACGTTGATTCGGAGTTGATGGACGTGATTCTCGAAGCTCTGGATGCGGTCAACGGGATGTTCAGCGAAGTCCGCGAACGTTCCCCGATCACCGCGGCCACGCCGGAACTGTTGGCTGCGCTGGCACGTTATGCGGAGCCCGCCGACCTGTCGGCTGCGCCGGTAGCAGAAGCGGCGCCTGAGCCGTTGGCTGAGGCCGAGCCGGACGTGACCGACAGCGAGTTCGAACAGCTGCTCAACTCCCTCAGTGCCGTCAAGGCCGAGGCAGAAGCACCGGCCGCCGTTGCTCCGGCAGCGGCGCCGACCAGCGAAGACATTACCGACGCTGAGTTCGAATCCCTGCTCGACCAGTTGCACGGCAAAGGCCAGTTCGCGGCCGACGCCGTGCCACCGGCGGCGGCTGCCGCGGCACCTGCCGCGCCCGTCAGCACTGACATCACCGACGACGAATTTGAAGCGTTGCTCGACCAACTGCATGGCAAGGGCACCTTCGCGGCCGATGCCTTGCCGGCCGTCGCCGCCACGCCTGCAGCGGCTGCCAACACTGCAGCGCCTGCCGCTGCTGCACCGGCAGGCGATGGGTTGATTTCCGATCACGAATTCGAATCCCTGTTGGACGAGTTGCACGGCAAGGGCAAGTTCAGCGAAGTTGCTCCGGCCGCTGCGGTGGCCACGGCTGCACCGGTTGCCGCCAAAGCCGCCGCCCCTGCACCGGCCGCCAAGCCTGCGCCCGCACCGGCCGCCGCTCCGGCGCCTGCACGTGCTGCAGCGGCACCGGTTGCCGAGAAGCCTGCCAGTGAAGCCGAAACCACCGTGCGCGTTGATACCGCACGCCTGGACGACATCATGAACATGGTCGGCGAACTGGTACTGGTGCGTAATCGCCTGGTGCGCCTGGGCCTGAGCAGCGGCGATGAAGCCATGCAAAAGGCCGTGTCGAACCTGGATGTGGTGACTGCCGACCTGCAGACCGCCGTGATGAAAACGCGGATGCAGCCGATCAAGAAAGTCTTCGGCCGCTTCCCGCGCCTGGTTCGCGACTTGGCGCGCCAGTTGAAGAAAGAGATCAACCTGGAACTGGTGGGTGAAGAAACCGACCTCGACAAGAACCTTGTCGAGGCCCTGGCCGACCCGCTGGTCCACTTGGTGCGCAACGCCGTCGACCACGGCGTCGAAACCCCGGAAGAACGCGAAGCCTCGGGCAAGTCCCGTGGCGGCAAGGTGATCCTGGCGGCGGAGCAAGAGGGCGACCACATCCTGCTGTCGATCACCGATGACGGCAAAGGCATGGACCCGGCCATATTGCGTAATATCGCAGTCAAGCGTGGCGTGATGGACAAGGACGCCGCCGACCGCCTGACCGATAGCGAATGCTACAACCTGATCTTTGCCCCGGGCTTCTCGACCAAAACCGAGATTTCCGACGTGTCTGGTCGCGGTGTGGGCATGGACGTGGTGAAGACCAAGATCAGCCAGCTCAACGGCTCGATCAACATCTACTCGACCAAGGGCCAGGGCTCGAAGATCGTCATCAAGGTGCCGTTGACCCTGGCGATCATGCCGACCCTGATGGTGATGCTGGGCAACCAGGCCTTCGCCTTCCCGCTGGTCAACGTCAACGAGATCTTCCACCTCGACCTGTCGCGCACCAACGTGGTGGACGGCCAGGAAGTGGTGATTGTGCGCGACAAGGCGTTGCCACTGTTCTACCTCAAGCGCTGGCTGGTCGCTTCGGCTGCCCATGAAGAGCAGCGCGAAGGCCATGTGGTGATTCTCTCCGTGGGCACCCAGCGTATCGGCTTTGTCGTCGATCAGTTGGTTGGCCAGGAAGAGGTGGTCATCAAGCCTTTGGGCAAAATGCTGCAGGGAACCCCGGGCATGTCGGGTGCGACCATCACCGGTGACGGTCGGATCGCGCTGATTCTCGATGTTCCGAGCATGCTCAAGCGTTACGCCGCTCGGCGTATTTGATTCTGGTGGGGCAGGGCGGTTAGCCCGCCCCGCCTAACGGAGTGTTTATGGCAGTCAAGGTCCTGGTGGTGGACGATTCGGGTTTCTTCCGTCGCCGCGTCTCGGAAATTCTTTCCGCTGATCCAACGATCCAGGTGGTCGGCACGGCCACCAACGGTAAAGAGGCGATTGATCAAGCCATTGCGTTGAAACCGGACGTGATCACCATGGACTACGAGATGCCGATGATGGATGGCATCACGGCAGTTCGGCACATCATGCAACGCTGCCCGACCCCGGTATTGATGTTCTCCTCGCTGACCCACGAAGGCGCCCGAGTGACCCTCGACGCGTTGGACGCTGGCGCAGTGGACTTCTTGCCGAAGAATTTCGAAGACATCTCGCGCAATCCTGAGAAGGTCAAGCAGATGCTGTGCGAGAAGGTGCACAGCATTTCGCGCAGTAACCGTCGCAGCTTATTCAGCGCGCCAGCGCCTGCACCGGTGGTGGCCCCTGCTGCACCCGCTAGTTCCTCATTCAGTCGCCCAGCTCCGGCCCCGGCCCCGGTTGCACGGCCTGCGGTGATGCCGGCACGTGCGTCTGCGCCAAGTGCGCATTCGCCTGCACCTAAGCGTAAAGCCTACAAGCTGGTCGCTATTGGTACGTCCACGGGCGGCCCGGTTGCCCTGCAACGCGTATTGACCCAACTGCCGGCCAATTTCCCGGCGCCGATCGTGTTGATCCAGCACATGCCTGCCGCCTTCACCAAGGCCTTTGCCGAGCGCCTGGACAAGCTGTGCCGCATCAGCGTCAAGGAAGCCGAGGATGGCGACATCCTGCGTCCTGGCCTGGCGCTGCTGGCCCCGGGTGGCAAGCAGATGATGGTGGATGGCCGTGGTGCGATCAAAATCCTGCCGGGCGATGAGCGCCTGAACTACAAGCCGTGCGTGGATATCACCTTTGGTTCGGCCGCCAAGTCCTACGGCGACAAAGTTCTGGCGGTGGTGCTCACCGGCATGGGCGCCGACGGCCGTGAAGGCGCGCGCCTGCTCAAGCAGGGCGGCAGCGCCATCTGGGCCCAGGACGAAGCCAGCTGTGTGATCTATGGCATGCCCATGGCCATCGTCAAAGCGGACCTGGCCGACGCGGTCTACAGCCTGGACGACATTGGCAAGCATCTGGTGGAGGCTTGCCTCTGATGGATGTCTTGAGCCTGATCGGCATCATCATGGCGTTTGTCGCGATTATCGGCGGCAACTACCTTGAGGGCGGCCACCTCGGCGCCCTGGCCAACGGCCCGGCGGCGCTGATCGTGATCGGTGGCACCGTGGGCGCGGCGTTGCTGCAATCGCCCATGAGCTCGTTCAAGCGCGCCATGCAGATTCTGATATGGATCATTTTTCCGCCTCGCGTGGACCTGCCAGGCGGCATCGACCGCGTGGTCAACTGGAGCCTCACCGCACGCAAGGAAGGCCTGCTGGGCCTGGAAGGCGTGGCCGATGCGGAGCCCGACAGCTACGCGCGCAAAGGCCTGCAATTACTGGTGGACGGCGCCGAGCCGGAAGCGATCCGCAGCATCCTGGAAGTGGATTTCTACACCCAGGAAAGCCGCGACATCAACGCCGCCAAAGTCTATGAAAGCATGGGCGGCTACGCGCCGACCATCGGCATCATCGGTGCGGTGATGGGCCTGATCCACGTGATGGGCAACCTCGCCGATCCGTCGCAACTGGGCAGCGGTATTGCCGTGGCATTTGTCGCCACCATCTACGGTGTGGCCAGTGCCAACCTGGTGTTGTTGCCGGTGGCCAGCAAGCTCAAGTCGATTGCCATGCGCCAGTCGCGTTACCGCGAAATGTTGCTCGAAGGCATTCTGTCGATTGCCGAGGGCGAGAACCCGCGTTCCATCGAATTGAAGCTCCAGGGCTTCATGGATTGATGGGAGATATCGATTATGAGCCGTCGTCGTCGCGAGCCTGAAGAACACGTCAACCACGAACGGTGGCTGGTGTCCTACGCGGACTTCATCACCTTGCTGTTCGCGTTTTTCGTGGTGATGTACTCGATCTCGTCGATTAACGAAGGCAAGTACAAAGTCATTTCCCAGGCGCTGATTGGCGTGTTCAACGACGCCGACCGCGCCCTCAAGCCGATCCCGATCGGCGAAGAACGGCCCAAGACCGTGACCCCGGCCAAGCCGCTGGTCAACGATAGCGATGAAACCGCTGCCGGCGTCGGTGGCACCAGCGATCCGCTGAAAAGCATCGCCGACGACATCAGTGCCGCGTTTGGCGACTTGATCAGTTCCAACCAGATGACCGTGCGTGGTAATGAGTTGTGGGTGGAGATCGAGCTTAATTCCAGCCTGCTGTTTGCCAGCGCCGATGCGATGCCCAGCGACCAGGCATTCACCATCATCGACAAGGTGGCGACGATTCTGAAGCCGTTCGAAAACCCGATCCACGTTGAAGGCTTTACCGACAATTTCCCGATCGCCACCGCGCAGTACCCGACCAACTGGGAGCTTTCGGCAGCACGGGCGTCGAGCATCGTGCGCATGCTCGCGATGCAGGGCGTGAACCCCGGGCGCCTGGCGTCGGTAGGGTACGGCGAGTTCCAGCCGGTGGCGAATAACGCCACGGTAGAAGGCCGCGCACGCAATCGTCGGGTGGTGCTGGTGGTGTCGCGCAACCTGGATGTGCGCCGCAGCCTGACCGGTACCGGCACTGCCAATGCAACTCCGGATGCGGCGTTGAAGCGGGCTGGCACACAAACTGCACCGGCACCTGCAAAGCCGCCGGTTCGTCAGAGTGCCGTCAATTCTCCGTCGCCGGCTCAATAACCCTATGCAATGTCTCGGTCGCGCCTGTGCCCGCCGGGAGGAACCAACCGAATGAGAGTCTGGGCAGTTGCCAATCAAAAAGGTGGAGTCGGCAAGACCACCACCTCCATCGCCTTAGCCGGTTTGCTCGCTGAGGCGGGCAAGCGTGTGGTCGTGGTGGACCTGGACCCTCACGGCTCCATGACCAGCTATTTCGGCTACGACCCGGATGCGCTGGAACACAGCAACTACGACCTGTTCCTGCATAAAGGCAGCGTGCCGGCCGATTTGCCGGGCCAACTGCTGCTGCCTACCAGCAACGAAAGCATTTCCCTGCTGCCCTCCAGCACCGCCCTGGCCACCCTGGAGCGCCAGTCGCCGGGGCAGAGCGGGCTGGGCCTGGTGATCGCCAAGACCCTGGCGCAACTGTGGCAAGACTTCGACTACGCGATCATCGACAGCCCGCCGTTGCTTGGCGTGTTGATGGTGAACGCCCTGGCAGCCAGCCAGCAACTGGTGATCCCGGTGCAGACTGAACACCTGGCGGTTAAAGGCCTGGAGCGCATGGTCAGCACTCTGGCGATGATCAACCGCTCGCGCAAACAGGCGCTGCCGTACAGCATCGTGCCGACCTTGTTCGACCGTCGCACCCAAGCGTCCCTCGGCACCCTGCGCGTATTGCGCGATGCCTATCCGGAGGCCATCTGGAACGGCTACATCCCGGTGGACACGCGCCTGCGTGACGCCAGCCGTGCAGGTCTCACACCGTCGCAGTTCGACGGCAAGAGCCGTGGCGTCCTTGCCTACCGCGCATTGCTCAAGCACCTGCTGTCCCAGCAGCTTGTGGCGCAGGTGGCGTGATGAACCGGCCCACCAAACTCAAGACCCGGCCGCAACTGGCACTGGAATCCTACCTGGATGCCTTGCTGCAGGATGCGACCGCGCAAGAACTGCCGGAACCGATCCTGGTGCTGGAGCCGGCTGTCGAACCAGTGGCCTTGCTGGATGAATTCCAGTTGGCGGTGCTGGAAGAGCAAGCCCGAGATGCGCAGGTTGTGGTGCCGATTACGCCGGTTGTGACCGCGCCTGTGGTGGTTGCGCCCGTCGTGCTCGAGCCGGTGGTGGAAGTGCACCTGCCACCGAGCATCACGCCGCCGCCGGTGACCGGTGATGGCCGCCCGAGCTGGGCTGCAGAGCCGTTTGAATGCCTGCTGTTCGACGTCGCCGGGTTGACCCTGGCGGTGCCGCTGGTGTGCCTGGGCTCGATTTATTCACTGGAAGGCCAGGAACTGACGCCACTGTTCGGGCAACCGGAGTGGTTTCTCGGCATCCTGCCCAGCCAGGCCGGCAACCTGAAAGTCCTCGATACCGCGCGCTGGGTCATGCCTGACCGTTACCGCGACGACTTCCGCCAGGGCTTGCAATACGTGATCTCGGTGCAGGGCTACGAGTGGGGGCTGGCCGTGCATCAAGTCAGCCGCTCGTTGCGCCTGGACCCGAACGAAATCAAATGGCGCAGCCATCGGGGTCAACGGCCTTGGCTGGCGGGCACCGTGATTGAACACATGTGCGCGTTGCTTGATGTTTCCGAACTGGCCGAGTTGATCGCCAGTGGCGCCGCCAAGTCGATGCCAATAACTAAACGCAGTTGATTGAACAATAAGGGCCGCATGTGAATGCGGTCAGCGAAGCACACACGCCGTGTAAAACGGCATTTGAAGGGGTCAGGGGTATGAACAAGTCAGCGTCCGCACAAGGTTTGGATGATCCGATCCTGCAATGGGTTACCTTCAAACTGGACAACGAGTCCTATGGCATTAACGTGATGCGCGTGCAGGAAGTGCTGCGCTACACCGAGATTGCCCCGGTACCGGGTGCACCGAGCTACGTGCTGGGCATCATCAACCTGCGCGGCAACGTGGTGACGGTGATCGACACCCGCCAGCGTTTCGGCCTGGTGCCGACCGAAGTCAACGACAATACGCGTATCGTCATCATCGAGGCCGACAAGCAAGTGGTCGGGATCATGGTCGATAGCGTGGCCGAAGTGGTCTACCTGCGCCAATCCGAAGTTGAAACCGCGCCGAACGTGGGTAACGAAGAGTCCGCCAAGTTCATCCAGGGCGTGTGCAACAAGAACGGCGAACTGCTGATTCTGGTTGAGCTGGACAAGATGATGAGCGAAGAAGAATGGTCGGATCTGGAGAACATCTGATTGTTTCTTGAAGCAGCGGTAATTGTCCTGGCCCTGTTGTGGGCCGGGACGTTGGCATTCCTGCTGCGCTATGTGCGCCAGCAACGCGAGTTGTTGTTGCAGCAGGCTGAGCGCGATGCTGTGCGTGACCGGCGCGTGCTTGAGTTGGTAAAGCGAGTCGATCATTACCAGCAGAGTGCGGTAAAGGTTGGGGATGAGGTGCATGAACTGCGCGCGATCCTTGCGCCGATCCCGGATAAGCTGGCGCAGATTGAGCAGCGGGATCCCTCGAGTCTGTCGTTTGCCCAGGCCGCCAAGTTGGTGGGGATGGGGGCTACGGTGGATGAGCTGACGCAGTCGTGTGGGTTGACGCAGGCTGAGGCGCAGTTGATGAGTAAGCTGCATAAGAGCTGACTGTGGGCTTTGCTCGGCGTACATATCCATTCCTGCGGTAACGACTACCTATGGTTCCGCTCTTACAGCGGGTCACTTTTGGAAGGATCCAAAAGTAGTGGCCGTTACCTAAAAAACGGATAGGTACTCAGTCATCCAATTATTTTCCCATTCCATGGCTTTTTTCTCCTCGCCAAAGGTCCACATCCTTCAAGCACCTTTGAATCCAGGAGTAACCCACCCATGACCACCCCCAAGGCACTGTTGATCCTCCATGGCAAGCAAGCCCTCAACGAGGATGTGCGCGATGCCGTGAAGGCCCGGCGCGAGCAGGGCGGCGAGCTGGCGGTGCGGGTGACGTGGGAGGGCGGTGACGCCCAGCGCCTGGTCAATGAAGCCCTCACCGACGGCTACACCCATATCATCGCCGGCGGCGGCGACGGTACCTTGCGTGATGTGGCCGAAGCCATGGCCCAGGCCAAAACCGACGCCAGCCTGGTGCTGATGCCCTTGGGCACCGCCAACGACTTCGCCAAGGCTGCCGGTGTGCCGCTGGAACCCGCCCAGGCCCTGGCGCTGCTGGACGTGCCGCCACGGGCCATCGACCTCGGTAAGGTGGGCGGGCAAATTTTCCTCAATATGGCCACCGGCGGTTTTGGCAGCCAGGTCACTGCCAACACTTCCGAAGACTTGAAGAAGGTGCTCGGCGGCGCCGCATACCTGTTCACCGGCCTGTCGCGTTTCAGCGAGTTGAAGGCCGCCTACGCCGAGCTGGATGGTCCCGATTTTCACTGGAAGGGCGAGTTGCTCGCCTTGGGTATCGGCAACGGTCGCCAGGCGGGGGGTGGGCATGAGCTATGCCCCGGTGCAATGGCGGATGATGGCCTGCTGGACGTCAGTATCCTGCCCGCGCCGCAGGAAGTGGTCGGCACGCTGCGTGAGCTGATGACCAATGGCTGGGGCCTGGACACCATGTTTGTCCGTGCACGGCTGCCGTGGGTGAATATCAAGGTTGCGCAAGGCTTGTACATCAACTTGGATGGCGAGCCGCTGGAGGGCGACGACCTGCACTTCGAGGCCTTGCCCAAGGCCTTGCGCGTGCACCTGCCGGTGGATTCGCCGTTAGTCGTCCAGGCTGATGATCTGCTCGCGCACGGCAAATAACACCAGGCCGGCCACGTCGAAAATCTGCAGGCGTTTCATGATTTGCGAGCGGTGCGCTTCCACGGTCTTGATGCTCAAGCCCAAGCCGTGGGCGATTTCCCGGGTGGACTTGCCGCGCACGATCAAGCGCAGGATTTCCAGCTGCCGCGCCGTGAGGTTATGGCTGTGCGCGGCGGGCGTGGCGGGCCCCTGGCTACGGACCAGCGCCTGGTTGATCACCGTGTGGGCAATCGCCGGGCTCAGGTAACGTTCGTTGTTGCGCAAGGCCAGCAGCGCGTGTTCCAGCTCGTTGGCGGTGGTGTCCTTGAGCAGGTAGCCATGGGCGCCGGATTCCAGCGCGCGCATGATCAGTTCCGGGTCAGTGTGCATCGACAGGATCAGTACGCGGCTCTTGGGGTAGGCCCGCTTGAGTTGCTGCAAGGCATCCAGGCCGCCGGTGTGCTTCATCGACAGGTCCAATAACACGATATCGGGCAGCAAGGCGCTGAACTGCTCAAGTAGTTGCGCGCCATCGCTGGCTTCGCCGATGACGGTGTAGCCGGGAATGTCCTGGACCAGCGCGCGTACGCCGGCCCGGATCAAAGCGTGGTCATCCACCAGGAGTAATTTGCAGGTCACTCGATAACCTTAGGGGAACTGGCCCGTTCAAGGGCGCGGGGCGCCCAGGGGAAAAGCGCGTCGATCCGTGTCCCTTTGCCTGGCTGGCTGCTGACGGATAATGAACCGCCAAGCTGATCAACCCGCTCGGACATGCCGGCCATGCCCCGTTGGCCTTCCAGGGCAGGGTTGATGGCCGGCGAAAAACCCTGGCCGTCATCGCAGATACTCAGCGAGAGGCCCTCGGGCAGGCGTTGCAGGCGGACCAGCAGGTTACCCGCCTGGGCGTGGCGTAGCATGTTGGTCACCGCTTCTTGGGTGATGCGAAAGGCCGCTACCGCCATTTCTTCCGGAATACCGGTCAGCCGTTGCTGGCATTCCAGGCTCCAGCACACCTGGGTGTTTTCCAGGGTCTTGAGCAGGTGCGCGCGCAGGCTGGCTTCCAGGCCCAGGCTGGCCAGCTGGCGAGGGTTGAGAATGGCGGAGACGTCGCGCACCTTGGCCAGGGTTTCATTCAGGGTGTTGCACAGCACCGTGCACTGGCTTTGCAGGTCGTCCGGCAGGCGGCGCTTGAGCCATTCGCTTTGCAGCTTGGCGGCTGTGAGCAGTTGGCCGATATCGTCATGCAGCTCGCGGCTGAGGCGGTGGCGTTCGTTTTCCTGGACTTGCAGCAGGCGGTCGGCCAATTCCTGGGGCTGGAACTTGATGGATTTGCGCGAGCGCCACTGTTGCAGGCCCATCACGAGCAGGGTGGCCAGGTTGAGCACAATCACCAGCAGCGGCAAGGGCGCAGAACGGGTATAGGTCCAGAGGCTCAGCAACAGCGAGCCAAGGCACAGGGCGAGGATCAAACGGCGTGCATTGCTGCGGGACGCGGACCTTGCGATGAGTGTCTTGAGGCTGGCGTACATAGCGGATGGAGCCAATGAGGGTTCGCTGCGGGAAGACCGGTCATGGCGGCTGACAGGGCTCTGTTTGGAATGCGTTATCGAATCGTTTTCAAGCATGATGAAGTTGGGTCACTTCGAGCGGGGCATAGTACCACCACTATTACCGTTGGTCGCCTGGCTGGGTTATTAAACGTGCAAATGTTCCAGGTGGTATTCCCGGAGTTCATGAAGTGAGGGGTTATATTACTTCCGTGAATTTGTATCGTTATTACCGTTAATGGCTAATTGATATTGCGTGGGTGGGATTCAATTCCATTTGATGGGTGGCGATGTCGTTTTTAGATACCTTCAGGTTTAAACACGACCTGATATCCGCTCAAGACGTGTGGTGCATTCGCTGCTGAGGTTTAAAGCTGAAATCCTTTTGTGGAATATGCAGAGTTACCGTAGCAATCAGCGTCGTTTGCTCCGCTTCATCCAATGCCAGTTGGCCGGTTCTTACATCAATCAACTCCAGCTGCCAGGCGAGCAATTTCAAGCACTCTTCCAGGGCGTCCAAGGCTTGATCATGCAACTGCAAGGGGCTCTCGGCATTGGCGATCAGGTACTGAATATGCCGCGAGAACTCGCTGATCGCCTGCAGTGCAAGGTGATCGGCGCTCTCGGCGAGCTTGATCAGGCTGGCCTTCATGCAGTCGATGGCGTCACTGTCGTTTCGGATCAAATGCAAGTGGCTCAAGCATTCCTCCGATTTGGCCAGCAGCTTTTCCGCCTCGTGCAGGAATTCGGGAAGTGCAAGTTGCCACTCTCTACCGTTGTTCATCATGCAAGTCTCCACAACATAAGGTCGGGTGATGAGATGTCGCACCGGGTGAATGGCTTAAAAGTAGCGCTGAAATATGACTGAAATCTGTAGGTTGGTTCTGAGATTTCAGTAGGACGTTTATTAGAGTGACGGCGACGGCTGTGCGCGGCCCTCATGAATGGGGTCAATTGCACACCTTCAAGTGCCGACATCTGAGTGTCTGGAAGACCCGCGGGCTGAGGGCTTGGGATGGCAAACAAAAGCCTGACTCCATTCATGCATTGAGAATGGCGTCACATTAATGGCTATTAGATATTGCGAATATCAGGTCGGGCCTGATTGCGCATAGGGGAATCCCTTACATGGCGGAACCTTGCGTCGAACTTAATGTCGCGCAACGTCGCTGCACCGCTACTTGTAGAGCCAGAGCAGTAAACCATGATGTCAGTGTGACATCAATGCATTTACGTGGCATTTTACAGGGGTCAAGGTCTGGCGCTCGCCGCCGATAACAAACCTTATGTGAACTGCACAATCCCCTAGCGCATCAGGAGCTTTTAATGGCCGGCATTCTCGACACGGTAGATCAACGCACGCAACTGGTGGGTGAGAATCGCCTTGAGATCCTTATGTTCCGCCTGGCCGGGCGGCAGCTGTTCGCGATCAACGTGTTCAAGGTGCAGGAAGTCCTGCAACTGCCCAAGCTGACGTTGATGCCGCAACGCCACCCGTTCGTATGTGGCGTGGTCAACCTGCGGGGCCAGACGCTGCCGGTGATCGACCTGTCCCAGGCCATCGGCATGCGCCCGCTTGTGCCGGGGCCCAACAGCACCATTATTGTCACCGAGTACAACCGTTCGGTGCAGGCGTTTCTGGTGGGCGGCGTGGACCGCATCGTCAACATGAACTGGGAAGCCATCCTGCCGCCGCCAGCCAGCGCCGGGCGCCAGCATTACCTCACCGCCATCAGCAAGGTCGACGACCAGTTGGTGGAAATCATCGACGTGGAAAAAGTCCTGGCTGAGATCGTGCCGTACAACGCCAAGGTCTCCCGTGAAAAACTCGAAGACCCGGTGCTGGAACGCGCCCGTGGCCGTGAAGTGCTGCTGGTGGATGACTCCAACGTGGCCCTCTCGCAACTGCGCGACACCCTCGGCCAACTGGGCGTGAAGATGCACATCGCCAGCGATGGTCTCAAGGCCTTGAACATGCTCAAGGCCTGGGCCGACAGCGGCCAGGTGATGACCGACAAGCTGTTGATGATCTTCACCGACGCCGAAATGCCCGAAATGGACGGCTACCGCCTCACCACCGAGATCCGCAATGATCCGCGCCTGCGCAGCCTCTACGTGGTGCTGCACACCTCGTTGTCGGGCAGCTTCAACGACTCGATGGTGAAGAAGGTCGGCTGTGACAACTTCCTGTCCAAGTTCCAGCCCGACAAGCTGGTGGACGTGGTGCGCCAACGTCTGATGCTGGACGAAGTGCCCGCCATGTAGTGAGCGGTTATAGTGTGGGCTTTACTCGTTCAGGAATGCAGGCTCATGCTTCGTCTCAGCGCGTTGTACCGTTACCCTTTGAAGTCCGGCAAGGCCGAAATACTGCAACAGGTCGGCCTGGATAAACTCGGTGTGGACGGGGATCGACGCTGGATGCTGGTGGATGAAGCCAGCGGGCGTTTCCTCACACAGCGCGCCGTGGCGAAGATGAGCCAACTGTCGGCGCTGTGGAACAGCCGCGGTGGCCTCACCCTGAGTTCGCCTGGCTACACGCCGCTGGACGTGGCGCTGCCGGCCAGCGACGACGCGTTGCGGGGTGTGACCATCTGGCGTGACACCCTGCGCGTGCCCGACGCCGGCGACGCAGCGGCTGCCTGGGTCAGTGACTTTATCGGCAAACCGACGCGACTGGTCCACATCCCCCTGGAGCGCGCGCGTACCACCCAGGCGGGTTACGGCAAGGACGATGACCAGGTCGCGTTTGCCGACGGTTACCCCTTGCTCGTGATCGGCCAGGCCTCCCTGGACGACCTCTCGCAACGCATCGGCCGCCCCATGGAAATGCTGCGCTTTCGTCCCAACCTCGTGATCGAAGGCAGCGAAGCCTTCGCCGAAGACGGCTGGAAACGCCTGCGTATTGGCGATGTGGAGTTCCGTGCGGTCAAGCCGTGCTCGCGCTGCATTCTTACCACCATCGACCCGCACACCGGCGAACGCAGCGCCGACCGCGAGCCTTTTGCGACGCTGGAGACTTATCGCAAGACTGAGGATGGCGCGATTTTCGGCCAGAACCTGGTCAATGACGGCGTTGGGCGACTGGAGATTGGAATGCCGGTGACCCTTCTCGAGTAATTCACCCGCCCATAAAAAAATGCCCGTCTCGCAGGAGACGGGCATTTTTTTGAGCCTTGGAAAACCCTTACCCGCGGTATTCGCACAGGTAAGCGGTGTCCACGGCGACCTTGAGCTGGAACTTGCTGTTGGCCGGTACGTTGAACTGGCTGCCGGCAGCGAAGGTTTCCCAGTCGCTGGCGTCAGGCAGTTTGACGGTCAGGGCGCCGGAGACCACGTGCATGATTTCACGCTGCGCCGTACCGAACTCGTATTCACCCGGGGCCATTACGCCGATGGTCGCCGGACCTTCTGCAGTGCCGAAAGCGATCGACTTGACGGTGCCGTCGAAGTACTCGTTGACTTTAAACATGGGCGATTCCTCGGAAAAGGGTCTGGAAAGGTCGGCCAGTATGCCCAAGGGCAGGGGAGCTGCCTAGACCGGCAGAATCAGCGGTAACAAGCGCGCCGTATTGCGCGCATCCTCCAGCGCCCGATGCTGCTGGCCATGGAACTGCATCCCCGCCAATTGCAGGGCGCCGTTGAGGCCCAGAGGCTTGTCCAGACGCCGGGCCTTGGCGAAGCGCTGCTTGAGGTTTACATGGGGCGTGTTGGCGAGCGCGCTGGCCAGGCCATTGCGCTGCCACTCCAGCTCCAACTGCTTGCGATCGTAATCGCCCCAACTGGCCCAGCCTTCCAGGCGCGGCTGATGCTGGCCCAGCCAGCGTTCGAACAGCGGCCACACCTCGGTGATCGGCGCCGCGCCATCGATGTTTGCCTGGGTGATGTGCGTCAGTTGGCGACAGAAAGGCGTCAGCAATGGCCGGCGCAGCGGGCGTACAAAGCGCTGGAAATGATCCAGCTCGCGCCCCTGGCGGTTGACCAGGCTCGCGCCGATCTCAATGACTTCCATCTCCGTCACGGGCCAGCCGCCTTCATCCGTTGTGGCTTCAAGGTCAATAATCAGCCAATGAGGCATCGCGCAGGTTCCCGTACTCTTCCCTTTCTGTTGGGGATAGAGCGTAGCCCGGCCGTGTAGTTCCGCCTAGGGGCTATTCGATCTCCAGTAAAACCTGACGATTGCGCACTTGATCTCCGGCAATAACCTGCACGCCCTTGATCACGCCGTCGATACCGGCGGTCAGCGGATGCTCCATTTTCATGGCTTCGAGCACCAGCAGCAGTTGGCCTTTGGTCACGCTGTCGCCGGCGCAAACCCGCACATCGACGATGGCGCCGTCCATCGGTGCCTTGACGGTGCCGCTGCTGGCGTCGGCCTGGCGGCTGGCGACTTGCTGGGTGCGGTTGGTCACCGTGAGGCCGGGCAGCCACAGTTGGTTGCCGTCAAGATGATAGGCAACGCGGCGGCGGATGCCGTTGAGTACCACGGTGGCGTAGCGCCCGTCGGTGGTGAGTGGCAGAGGATCAGCGCTGACGCTGTGGATTTCGCCGTTGACTTCAAGGCGATAGGTGCCTGGGACGCTGGCGCTGTTGCGCCATCCCGCCAGGGCTTGCGGATGCGGGTCGGCGCTGTGCGTATAAAACAGCGCGGCGGCCAGGGCGAGTTGGTCGTTTGATGCGGACTGGGGCAGGACTTCGTTGAAGTGTTCTGCGATAAATCCGGTGCTGAAATCCCCAGCGATAAAGTCCGGGTGCTTGAGCATATCGGCCAACAGCTGCCGATTGGTCGCGACCCCCAGCAACACGGTGTCTTCAACCGCCCGCAGCAGTTTGCGCCGCGCCTCTTCACGTGTGGCGCCATGGGCAATGATCTTGCCCAGCATCGGGTCGTAGAACGGGCTGATGCGCTGGCCCTCCACCACGCCATGATCGATGCGCACGCCCACGGCCGGTTCCCAGAGCAGCACATCGCCGGTTTGCGGCAAGAAGCCCTGGGCCGGATCTTCGGCGTACAGGCGCACTTCCATGGCATGGCCGCCCAGGGTTACGTCGGCTTGGGTCAGTGGCAGTGTTTGGCCGGCGGCGATCTGCAGTTGCCAATCCACCAGGTCCAGCCCGGTGATGAGTTCGGTCACCGGGTGCTCCACCTGCAGGCGGGTGTTCATCTCCAGGAAGTAGAACTGACCGTGGCGGTCGAGCAGGAATTCCACGGTGCCCGCACCGACGTAATTCACCGCACGCCCGGCCTTCAGGGCGGCTTCGCCCATGGCTTGGCGCAGTGCTTGGGTCATGACGGGGCAGGGGGCTTCTTCGATGACTTTCTGGTGGCGGCGTTGGATTGAGCAGTCGCGTTCGCCGAGGTAGATCAGGTTGCCGTGGCTGTCGCCGAACAGTTGGATTTCGACGTGGCGTGGGTCGATCAGGGCTTGTTCGAGGATCAGTTCGTCGCTGCCAAAGGCATTTTTGGCTTCGGAGCGGGCGGTGTGCAGGTTGTTCAACAGGTCTTTTGGATGGTGCACCAAGCGCATGCCGCGACCGCCGCCGCCGGCGCTGGCTTTGATCATCAGAGGGTAGCCGATGCGTTCGGCTTGTTGTTGCAGGGTGGTGTCGTCCTGGGCGCTGCCTTGGTAGCCGGCGATGCAGGGGACGCCGGCTTCGAGCATGGCGAGTTTGGATTGGCGTTTGCTGCCCATCAGTTCGATGGCCTCAGCGCTGGGGCCGATGAAGGTGAGGCTGGCGTCCTGGCAGGCACGGGCGAAATGGGGGTTTTCGGAGAGGAAGCCGTAGCCGGGGTGGATGGCGTCGGCGCCTGTTC
Source organism: Pseudomonas tritici (assembly GCF_014268275.3). NCBI lineage: Bacteria > Pseudomonadati > Pseudomonadota > Gammaproteobacteria > Pseudomonadales > Pseudomonadaceae > Pseudomonas > Pseudomonas tritici. The sequence goes on along the minus strand of NZ_CP077084.1, from coordinate 4,571,033 downwards.
GTTTGGCTGCGTCGAGGATGGCCTCGATGTTGAGGTATGACTGGTGGACCGGGGAAGGGCCGATATGGACGGCTTCGTCGGCCATCTGGACGTGCAGGGCTTGGGTGTCGGCGTCGCTGTAGACCGCGACCGTGCGATAGCCCAGGGCTTGGGCGGTGCGTTGGATGCGGCAGGCGATTTCGCCGCGGTTGGCGATAAGGATTTTGGTGAGCTGTGGCATTTTTTTGCTCCGTGGGTATATCCGTTATTTAGGTAACGGCTACTTAGGGTTCCGCTCTTACAGCGGGTCACTTTTGGAAAGGCCCAAAAGTAACCAAAAGGCCTTCGCCCCAACACTCGGCACCTCGCCTAGGCTCGGTGTGCCCTCACTCCGGCTTTGGAGCGTTTGCCGCCGCGATGGGCCATCCTTGGCCCAGCGCGGCTAACCCGGCGTCCTGCCGGGTTACCCACGCTCCAAAGCCTGCGTTCGGCCAGCGTGTTTGACGGGGCGCCTCAGATCAAAAGCAAAAGCGCGGCGGCCTTAGGGCCGACCGGCTTTGTGTGTCGTATGCGGTCAAAAATGTGGGAGCTGGCTTGCCTGCGAAGGCGTCATCTGCACCACCCCGGCTTGCGCTTCTGCACAAACGCCTGCGTCCCCTCAATCCCTTCTTCGCTCCTCACCGCCTCGGCAAACCACTGCGCGCCTCGATCCAGCACGCCTTCAAGCGGTTCATCCACACTCGCCAGCAACAGCGCTTTAGTCCGCCCATTCGCGCCCGGCGCACACCGCAGCACTTGCCCCAACACCTCATCCAAACGCTCCGCCAATGCCTGCGGGTCGCGCTCGGTGAAGTGCACGACGCCCAGTCGCTCCGCTTCCATCCCATCAAACCGCGCCGCCGTCAGCGCCAGCCGTCGTGCCTGGGTCAGGCCAATGCGCTTCACCACAAACGGCGCAATCTGCGCGGGTAATAACCCCAGACTGGTCTCCGGCAAACCGAATTGCGCCTGGTGATCGGCAATCGCAATATCACTCACACACGCCAACCCGAACCCACCGCCCAGCACCGCGCCTTGCAGCACTACGATCACTACTTGCGGCACCGCTTCCACTTCTTGCAGTAACGTGCCAAACGCCCGATTCAGCGCCTGTAGTTGGTTGCCCGCAGTGACCAGGTCCTTCACATCCGCCCCGGCGCAGAAATGTCCGCCCGCGCCGCTGATCACCAGCGCGCGCACCTGGCTGTCCAGCTGTGCCAATACGGCGCGCAGTTCGTTGACCATCTCCAGGCTCATCGCATTGCGGCTTTCCGGTCGGTTGAGGGTGATGTGCAGCACGCCGTTGTGCGGTTCCAGCAGCAAGGTATTCATGATTTTTTCCCCGGCAGGGTGCCCATCAGTTTGCAGATGATGCCCAGCATGATTTCGTCGGCGCCGCCGCCAATCGATACGAGGCGCACATCGCGGTAAGCGCGGGCCACAGGGTTGTCCCACATAAAGCCCATGCCGCCCCAGTATTGCAGGCAACTGTCGCTGACTTCGCGGCCCAGACGCCCGGCCTTGAGTTTGGCCATGGAGGCCAGGCGGGTTACGTCCTTGCCTTTGACGTATTGCTCGGTGGCCTGGTAGACCAACGCGCGCAGGCATTCGATTTCGGTGGACAGTTCGGCCAGGCGAAAGTGGATGACTTGGTTGTCGATCAGCGCCTTGCCGAAGGTCTGGCGCTCTTTGCAGTAGTCGATGGTGCTGTCGATGCAATGCTCCAGGCCCTTGATCATATTGGCCGCGCCAAACAGGCGCTCTTCCTGGAATTGCAGCATCTGCATCATGAAGCCTGCGCCTTCGTGGCCGATGCGGTTGCGCTGGGGCACGCGCACGTTGTCGAAAAACACCTGCGCGGTCTCGGAGCTGTGCATGCCGAGTTTTTCCAGGGGCGGGCTAACGCTGATGCCGGGGGTGTTCATCGGCAGCATGATCAGTGATTTGTTGATGTGCGGTTTGTCGTCGGAGGTGTTGGCCAGCAAGCAGATAAAGTCGGCGCTGGGCGAGTTGGTGATCCACATTTTGCTGCCGTTGATCACGTAGTCGTCGCCGTCTTTGCGCGCATGGGTCTTGAGCCCGGCCACGTCGGAACCGGCGCCGGTTTCCGAGACGCCGATGCAGCCGACCTGTTCGCCGCTGATGGCCGGGCGCAGGAATTCGTCGCGCAGTTCATCGGAGCCGAAGCGGGCGAGGGCGGGGGTGCACATGTCGGTTTGCACGCCGATGGACATGGGGATACCGCCGCAACGGATGGTGCCGAACTCTTCGGCGGCGACGATAGAGTAGCTGTAGTCCAGGCCCATGCCGCCGAATGTCTCCGGCTTGGAAATGCCCAGCAGGCCGAGGTCGCCGGCCTTGCGGAAGATCTCGTGGATGGGAAAGCGCCCGGCTTTTTCCCATTCATCCACATGGGGGTTGATCTCGCGGTCGACGAAGGCACGGACGGTGCGGCGCAGTTCCTGGTGTTCCTGGGTGAAGATCATTTTTATTGTTCTCCTGATCGCGACGCGGAGCGTCCCGGCGAAATTTAGAGACGCGCTACACCGAAAGTATTGGCTTGCAACTCACGCACCTCGGCCTCGTGGCAGGTATCCAGCAAAAAGCCCAGCAAGGTCCGCGTATCCCGTGGATCAATCAACCCGTCGTCCCACAGGTTGGCGCTGCCGTACAGCGCGGTGGACTGGCTGTCGAGCTTCTGCGCGGTGACCTGCTCCAACATATCCAGCACTTTGGGATCCGGCACCAGGCCGTCCTTCAACTGCTTGGCCTCGGTGACAATCCGCAGCACCTTGCCCGCCTGCGCGCCACCCATGACCGCGGTGCGGCTGTTGGGCCAGGCGAAGATAAAACGCGGGTCCAGGCCGCGGCCGCACATCGCGTAGTTGCCCGCGCCATAAGAGCCGCCCACCACCACCGTGAGTTTAGGCACGCGGGCATTGGCCACCGCCTGGATCATCTTTGCGCCGTGTTTGATCACGCCTTGTTGTTCCGACTCGGTGCCCACCATGAAACCGGTGGTGTTGTGCAGGAACAATAGCGGCGTGCGGCTCTGGTCGCAGAGCTGGATGAATTGCGCGGCCTTGCTCGCGCCCTTCGGCGTGATGGGGCCATTGTTGCCAATCACGCCGACGGCGCGGCCCTGGATGTGCAGGTGGCCGCAGACAGTGTGCGCATCGAACTCGCCTTTGAACTCGAGGAACTGCGAGCCGTCTGCCAGGCGCGCGAGGATTTCGCGCACGTCGTAGGGTTTTTTCGGGTCGTCGGGGATCAGGCCCAGCAGTTCTTCGATGGGGTACAGCGGCTCTGCGAAGGCGCGTTTCGGCACCGGCGGCAGGCGATCGTCCCAAGGCAACAGGCTGACAATCTCACGAGCGATGCGTACGCCGTCGGCGTCATTTTCCGCCAAGTACTCGGCGGTGCCGGCCGTTTGTGCGTGCATCTCGGCGCCGCCCAGTTCTTCATCGGTCGCCACTTCGCCGGTCGCGGCCTTGAGCAGCGGCGGACCAGCGAGGAACAGTTTGGCGCGTCCGCGCACCACCACCACGTAATCCGACAACCCCGGCTGATACGCACCGCCCGCCGTGGCCGAGCCATGCACCACGGTGATCTGCGGCAAGCCCATGGCCGACATGCGCGCCTGGTTGGCAAAGCTGCGCGCGCCTTCGACGAAAATCTCGGCGGCATAGTTGAGGTTGGCACCGCCGCTCTCGGCCAGGGTCACCACCGGCAGCTTGTTCTCCATGGCGATCTGTTGCAGGCGCAGGGATTTCTTCAAGCCCGTGGGGGAAATGGTGCCGCCCTTGATCGCGCTGTTATTGGCCACCACCAGCATGCGCACGCCGCTGACGTAGCCGATCCCGGCGATCAACCCACCGCCGGCGGCGCTGCCGTCCTTGTCGTCGTGCAGCTTGTAGCCGGCCAGGCTGGCCAGCTCCAGAAACGGCGCGCCGGGGTCCAGCAAAAGGTTGAGGCGTTCGCGGGGCAGCAGTTGGCCGCGCTTGTCGAACTTGGGCTTGGCGTCCTGTGCCTTGCTCAGCAGGGTGTGTTCCAGTTCGCGCACGTGGGTGATGGCGGCGAGCATGGCTTCACGGTTCTGCGCGAACTGTGGGCTGTGGGTATCGATCAGGGATTCAATCACCGGCATGGCTTATTTCTCCGCCTTGAGCACATCCGGCAGGTAGGCGCGGTGGAAGCCGTTGAACGGTTCGCTCGACGGTTGCGCCTTGTGCAACGGCCAGGCGCGGCTGCCGAGGCTGGCGGCGCCGTCAATGCGCAGGGTGCTACCGCTGATAAAGGCGGCGGCGGGGCTGAGCAGGAAGACGATGGCTGCGCTGACTTCCGACTCGGTGCCGATGCGCTTGAGCGGCACATGCTCGCGCAGGGTTGGAATCACTGCCTTGAACGCACCTTCGTAGGTGTCCATGCCGCTGGAAGCGATCCAGCCCGGCGCGACGGCGTTGACTCGCACGCCGGCACAACCCCACTCAAAGGCGGCGGTCTTGGTGAAGTTGTCCATGCCGGCGCGCGCCGCGCCCGAGTGGCCCATGCCGGGCATGCCGCCCCACATGTCCGCGAGCATGTTGACGATGGCACCACCGTGCTTGCTCATGGATTGGTTGAACACTTCACGGGCCATCAGGAAACCGCCGACCAGGTTGGTGCGCAGCACGGTTTCAAAGCCTTTCTGGTTGATCGAGGCCAATGGTGACGGGTACTGGCCGCCGGCGTTATTCACCAAACCGTGGATCGGGCCGTGATCACTCAGGATCTGGCTGACCAGCGTCTTCACCGCCTCCTCATCGCGAATGTCGCAGGCCTGCCAATGAGCGATGCCACCGTCTTCAGCGATTTCCGCTGCGACCGCTTGCAGCTTTTCCGGCTTGCGTCCCACCAGAATCACCTGGGCGCCCAAGGCTGCCAATTCGTGTGCAGTGCAACGGCCAATCCCGCTGCCACCGCCGGTGACAATCACGGTTTGCCCCTGAAACAGGTCGGCTTTGAAGATCGAGTCGAAGGCCACGGCAACGCTCCTGGTTATACGAGTTGATCGGCTATGTGCTGCGGCACGGCAATCGGGATTTCCAGCAGTTGCTGGGCGAGGGCTTTACCTTGCGGGTCAATGCGCAGGCTGGCGATGCCACCACCACCGAGTGCGTTTTCCAGCAAAAAGTTGAGGCTGTGGCTGCCGGGCAAATACCAGCGCTCGACGCGGCCATGCACGGGATCCAGTACGTGGCCCATCCAATCGACAATCACCTCCGGGGTCAGCGCCTCGGCGATCCACGGCAGGTAGTCGGGGTCACGGGCGATTACGCCGATGTTGCTGTGGTTACCCTTGTCGCCGGAGCGCGCCACGGCCAGTTTCACCAGAGGCACGCTGGCGTCGGCGCGGCCTTGGGGTTTGGGTGGGACGATCGGTGCAGCGGGCAGGGTGGGGGCGTCGGCAATCGGCAGTGCGCAGGTGTGGCGTTCGCCTCGGAGGTCGATTTCCAGCTCGCAGGCGGATTTGTCGATCAGGAACGAAAACAGCCGAATCAGCGGATACACCGTTGGCCGCCCGCCGACGATGCCGGTCAGCCCTGGCGCCATGCCGGTGGCGGCCTGGGCAATCTCGCGGGCGAACAGCACCAGCGCCTGTTTACTGGGGTGTCGCACCGCCAATTTCACCACCACTTCGCGGCAGTCCTGGCGCATCGCATGGGCGCCATAAGTCGCTTCGCTCCCCAGCAGTTCGATATTCACCTCGGTGTAGGGCGCCCAGCCGCGTTGGCTGAACAGCTCCGAGGTTTTGTTGATGATCGCCTGGCCGACCCGTTCGGCCTTGGCCACCGCATCGATTCCGGCGATCAGGCAACTGGCGGTGCAGCGAAAACCCTCCGGGTAGGTGGCGCTGACTTTGTACTGGTCGGTTGGGGGCGAGCCCTTGGCGCCATGCAGGCGCACCCGGTTCTTACCTTGCTGCTGCAATTTGACCTGGCTGAAATCGCAGATGACATCCGGTAGCAGGTAGGCATGCGGATCGCCGATTTCATACAGCAACTGTTCGGCCACGCTGAGTTCGCTGATCAGCCCACCGCTGCCGTCGACTTTACTCACAATAAACTGGCCGTCGGCGCTGACGTCTACGATAGGAAAGCCGATGTGCTCGTAGTCCGGTACCTCGCGCCAATCGGTGAAATTGCCGCCGGTGCACTGCGCGCCGCATTCGATGATATGCCCGGCCAGTGCGGCCTGGGCGAGGCGGTCGTAGTCCTGCCAGGACCAGTTGAACGCATGCACCAACGCCGCGCTGACCACCGCACTGTCCACCACGCGGCCGGTGATGACGATGTCCGCGCCCAATGCCAGCGCCTGTGCAATGCCCGGTGCGCCGAGGTAAGCATTGGCGGACACGCACATCGGCGGCAGCGGTGCGCCATTGAACATATCGGTGATGCCGTGCAGCCGTTTGAGCTGAGGCTGCAGGTCATCCCCCAGCAACACGGCGATGTTCAGTGCAACGCCCGCATGGTCACAGGCTGCTTGCAGAGCGGCGGCGCAGGCCTGGGGGTTGATGCCGCCAGCGTTGCTGATCACACGGACGCCCTGGCGTTGGATATCGCCCAGCAACGGCGTGAGCACGTCGACAAAATCCGTGGCGTAGCCGGCCTGGGGATCTTTCATCCGCGCACCGGCCAGGATCGACATCGTGACTTCCGCCAGGTAGTCGAAGACCAGGTAATCCAGCTCACCGCCGTGCACCAACTGCGCGGCAGCGGTACACGTGTCGCCCCAGAAGGCGCTGGCACAGCCGATACGAACCGTCTTGCTCATGAGAAATCCTTCCTCGAATGGCTGTTAGCGAGACTACCAAGCAAGCGCTTGGTTTGTAAACTCCATGCACAAGTTTTAGCCAAGCGCTTGCTTGGGTGGCTGTCACGGCCTAAATTGCCGGCCAAGACGTCCGTGGAAGTAGAGGAGAGAGGCATGGATGAGCATAAAGCCCTGCGGGTGATGCGCACCATGATCGACGGCGGCCAATTGACCGACCCCGAAAGCGCTCGTGGCAAGCTGCTGCAAACGGCGGCCCACCTGTTTCGCAACAAGGGCTTCGAGCGCACCACCGTGCGCGACCTGGCCAGCGCCGTGGGTATCCAGTCCGGCAGCATCTTTCATCACTTCAAGAGCAAGGACGAGATCCTGCGCGCGGTGATGGAAGAAACCATCCACTACAACACCGCGATGATGCGCGCATCTCTTGAGGAAGCCACCGACGTGCGCGAACGTGTGTTGGCGCTGATCCGCTGCGAATTGCAGTCGATCATGGGCGGCAGCGGCGAAGCGATGGCGGTGCTGGTGTACGAATGGCGCTCGCTGTCGGCTGAAGGCCAGGCTCAGGTGCTGGCCCTGCGCGATGTGTACGAGGCGCTGTGGCTGCAAGTGCTGGGCGAGGCCAAGGACGCCGGCTATATCCGTGGCGATGTGTTTATCACCCGGCGCTTCCTGACCGGCGCTTTGTCCTGGACCACCACTTGGTTCCGCGCCGAGGGCAGCATGACCCTCGAGCAATTAGCCGAAGAAGCCCTGCTGATGGTTCTGAAGGCCGATTGAGGCGCAAGGTATTAATTTGCCGGAGAAAAGTTGTCTCGCCAGACAAAAACGCCTAGCTTATCGCCATTAGCGTGTTGAACGGTGTGTGCCTTGATGTTTTCGCCATGGCGGCTGGCTGCAGGACTAACTTTTTGGGCAGTGGGCGCCGCGTGGTGGATGCCGGCTTCGGCTGCCCAATTGGTCAGGATCGGCGCGGCGCATTTCCCGCCTTACACCGTGCGTCCGGAGCAGGGCGCTGACACCGGTTTGCTGCCGCAACTGGTCGAGGCCTTGAACGCCTCGCAGACCGATTATAAATTTGTGCTGGTGCCCACCTCAATTCCGCGACGTTTTCGCGATTTCGAGCAGGGCCGGATTGATATGGCCATCTTCGAGAACCCCGACTGGGGCTGGCAGGAGATCCCCCACACGACAGTCGACATGGGCCTGGAAGACGCGGAAATTTTCGTCGCCCAGCGTGAGCCTGGTCGCGACCAGGCCTATTTCGCTGACCTGAACGGCAAGCATTTGGCGGTATTCAGCGGTTACCACTACGCCTTCGCACATTTCAACCCCGATCCCAAGTACATGGCTGAGCACTTCAACGCCACGTTGACCTACTCCCATGACAGCAACCTGTTGATGGTCGCGCGCGGGCGGGCCGACATCGCCTTGGTGACCCGTTCTTACCTGAGTGATTTCATGGTGCGCAACGTGGACATGGCCGGGCAGTTCCTGGTGTCGGAGCGTATCGACCAGGTGTATCACCACTACGCATTGCTGCGCCCCCAAGCGCCGATCACGGGGGAAGCGTTTTCCGCGTTGCTCAAGCGCTTGCGCGAAAATGGCGAGATGTTGAAGATTTTCGAGCCGTATCGGATTGATGTGACGCCGGTACCCTGACAGGCACAACACAGATCAAAACTGTGGGAGCTGGCTTGCCTGCGATAGCGGTGTATCAGGGAAAACATGGGTAGCTGACCCACCGCTATCGCAGGCAAGCCAGCTTCCACATTGTTTACAGCGGCGTGTCAGACCCGCCGCGCAAACGTATCGCTGTGGTTGCCCGACACTTTGCGGCAATGCACCAGCGCATCCCGAATCATAAAATTCACCAAGGTCGGCGATACGCCGAGTTCCTTGGCGATATCCTTTTGCGGCACGCCATGCAGGCGGTACATCTCGAACGCGTAGCGGGTGCGCTGCGGCAACTCCGTCAGGGCGTCGGCGATGTTTTCCAGGGTATTGAAATTGATGTGCGAGGTTTCCGGTGAAGCGCCGTGAATAACCACATTCAAGCCTTCCTCTTCGGTGCCTGAGTATTTGAGCTCCAGGGCCTGCTTGCGGTAGTGATCGATCGCCAGGTTGCGCACGATCTGGAACAGATAGCTGAGCTGGGCCTTGAACGATGAGGTGATCGTCGGCGCCGACTGCAGGCGGAAGTAGGCATCCTGCACTACGTCTTCGGCCCGGGAGCGGCACCCGGTAATACGTGCCGCAATCTTCACCAGAATCAGTCGATTATCGACGAACGCCTGGAGAAGCGGTGAGTCGCACCTGCCTGTGGATACTTGTTCCGTCATGGAAATCACCTTGTCGCAAAAGAGGTTAGGGGAGGGCGTCCTTGCTGAGGCCTCCTACACATCGGGCAACAAATTATGCTGAATGATAATGATTGTCAAATGAGAAGACGAACTAATCTTATGCTTTCTGGTTAGGTGTGAACCGCGTCTCGCTTGTACCCGACGACTAATTATTTGTCGGTGCCGTCCGTTCTTCTGGGTGACAGGTCCGTTAGTAAAACGACCAAGGATCAGCACCCGCAGGAGGACGAGATGGGTTTGCATCGTGCACACAGCGTGTTTCAGTTTGGAGTCGTCGCCTGATGAGTACGCCGGCTCGACTGCGCCTGTTCTGCCTGCCTTATTCGGGCGCCAGCGCCATGGTTTACGCGCGTTGGCGCCGGGCCCTGCCAGAGTGGTTGCACGTGTGCCCATTGGAATTGCCTGGCCGTGGCATGCGCATGGACGAACCGTTGCAGCGCGATATCAAAGCCTTGGCCGCGCAGCTCGCGGATGAAATCAGCCGTGACTTGAACGGCCCTTATGCCTTGTTCGGCCACAGCCTCGGCGGCCTGCTCGCCTTCGAACTGGCCCACGCGCTGAATGCACGCAATGTGCCTGCGCCGTTGGCGCTGTTCGCTTCCGGTACAGCCGGGCCGGCACGTCGTGACGTGAGCGAATACGCCATCGAAAAGACCGACGAACAACTGATCACCCGCCTGCGCGAGCTGCAAGGCACCGCCGAAGAAGCCCTGGCCAACCCCGAGTTGATGCAGTTGATGCTGCCAATCCTGCGCGCCGATTTTCTCTTGTGCGGCAGCTTCACCTATGGCGAGCGGGCGCCGCTGGGCATGCCGATTCATGTATTTGGCGGCAAACAGGACAGCGTGCGCGCCGACCAGTTGCTCGACTGGCAACTCGACGCCGCCAGTGGCTTTTCCCTGGACATGTTCGACGGCCACCACTTCTTCCTCATCCAACACGAAAGCGCCGTGCTGCGCTGCGTGCGGCGCTACGCCGACGAACACCTGGCCCGCTGGCGCAACGGCGCGGCAACTGGCCGCCGGCTAAAAGCCCCCCAATTCCCGAATTTCCCGCAAGCCGATTTCAGGCAGGAACCCCATGATGGACGCCTTCGAACTTCCCCAAACGCTGGTCCAGTCCCTTCAACGTCGCGCCGTGCAGACGCCTGACCAGGTCGCTCTGCGCTTCCTCGCTGAGTCGGCCGAGCACGGCGTTGTGCTCAGTTACCGCGACCTGGACCTGCGCGCCCGCAGCATCGCCGCTGCCTTGCAAGCCAATGCGGACCTGGGCGACCGTGCGGTGCTGTTGTTCCCCAGCGGCCCGGATTACGTCGCGGCGTTCTTTGGTTGCCTGTACGCCGGGGTCATTGCGGTGCCGGCTTACCCGCCGGAGTCGACCCGTCGACACCACCAGGAACGCCTGCTGTCGATCATCAGCGATGCCGAGCCGCGCCTGCTGCTGACCGTCGCGAGCCTTGCCGATGGCCTGGCGCAGATCGAAAACGCCCCAATGGTATTGAGCGTCGATACTCTGGAGAGTGCCGGCACTTGGATCGCCCCCGACCTGCACCCCAATGACATCGCATTCCTGCAATACACCTCCGGCTCCACCGCATTGCCCAAGGGCGTGCAAGTCAGCCATGGCAACCTGGTGGCCAACGAAGTGCTGATCCGTCGCGGCTTTGGCATCGATCTTAACCCGGATGACGTGATCGTCAGCTGGCTGCCGCTGTACCACGACATGGGCCTGATCGGCGGCCTGCTGCAACCAATCTTCAGCGGCGTGCCCTGCGTGTTGATGTCGCCGGCGTACTTCCTCGGTCGGCCATTGCGCTGGCTGGAAGCGATCAGCGAATACGGCGGTACCATCAGCGGCGGCCCGGATTTCGCCTATCGCCTGTGCAGCGAAAGGGTCAGCGAGTCGGCGTTGGAGCGCCTGGACTTGAGCCAGTGGCGCGTGGCCTATTCCGGCTCCGAACCGATCCGCCTCGACACCCTGGAACGCTTCGCCGAGAAGTTCGCGGCCTGCGGTTTTACCCCGAATAATTTCTTCGCGTCCTACGGCCTGGCTGAAGCGACCCTGTTTGTCGCTGGTGGCATTCGCGGCCATGGCATCCCGGCGCTGCGCGTCGACGAGCAGGCATTGGCTGCCAACCGTGCCGAGCCGGGGCAGGGCAGTGCGATCATGAGTTGCGGCACCAGCCAACCCGAACACGCGGTGCTGATCGCCGACCCGCACACCCTCACCGAACTGGCCGAGAATAACGTCGGCGAGCTCTGGGCCACCGGGCCGAGCATCGCCCACGGCTACTGGCGCAACCCCGAAGCCACCGCCAAGACCTTTGTGCGACACGCTGGCCGTACCTGGCTGCGCACCGGCGACCTGGGTTTTATCCGCGACGGTGAGGTGTACATCACCGGCCGCCTGAAAGACCTGCTGATCGTGCGCGGTCATAACCTGTACCCGCAGGACATCGAGCAGACCATCGAGCGCGAAGTGGAAGTGGTGCGCAAGGGCCGGGTCGCCGCGTTTGCAGTGAATGACCAAGGCCTGGAAGGTATTGGCATTGCCGCCGAAATCAGCCGCAGCGTGCAGAAAATCCTGCCGCCCGAAGCACTGATCAAGGCGATCCGCCAAGCCGTTGCCGAGGCGTATCAGGAGGCGCCGAGCGTGGTGGTGCTGCTCAACCCTGGCGCCCTGCCGAAGACCTCCAGCGGCAAGGTGCAACGTGCAGCGTGCGCGCTGCGGTATGTCGATGGCAGCCTCGACAGCTATGCGCAGTTCCCTGGCCAGCAAACGCAGGTCAACGATGCAGCGCTGGGATCGGAGCTGCAAAATCGGATCGCCGCGATCTGGTGCGAGCAACTGCACGTCGCGACGGTTGCGGCCGATGATCATTTCTTCCTGCTCGGCGGCAACTCCATCACCGCCACCCAGGTGGTCGCGCGCCTGCGTGAAACACTCGGCCTGGAGCTGAACCTGCGCATGCTGTTCGAAGCGCCAACCCTGGAAGGCTTTGCCGCCTATGTTGCGCAGTTGCAGCAAGACGGCGGTGTCGCCCAAGGCGCCATCCAACCCCTGTCACGCCAGGAAGACCTGCCCCAATCCCTGGCGCAAAACCGCCTGTGGATCACCTGGCAACTGGACCCCCACAGCAGCGCCTACACCATCCCCGGCGCCCTGCGCCTGCGCGGCGAGCTGGATGAAGACGCCGTGCGCTTGAGCTTTCAACACCTGGTCCAGCGCCACGAAGCCCTGCGCACCCGCTTCTACGAACGCGACGGCCAGGCCTTCCAGCGCGTCGAGGCCAAGGCGGATTTCGAGCTGCAAGTCATCGACCTCAGCGACCTGCCCGCTGCCGAGCGTGAAGCCCGCGCGCAACAGATCCGCGAAGACGAAGCACGCACCCAGTTCGACCTGGAAAAAGGCCCGCTGCTGTGGGTGACCCTGGTGCGCCTGGACGATGAAGATCACCAGTTGCTGGTGACGCTGCACCACATTATCGCCGATGGCTGGTCGCTGAATATCCTCATCGACGAATTCTCACGCCTGTACGCCGCCGCAACCCAGGGCGAAACCCTTGAGCTGCCGCCGCTGGCCCTGCAATACGCCGACTACGGCAGCTGGCAGCGCCAATGGCTGGCCGAAGGCGAAGGCCAGCGCCAACTGGCGTACTGGAAAGCGCAACTCGGTGAAGAACATCCAACCCTGAGTCTGGCCACTGACCACCCGCGCTCGGCGCAACAGCGCAACAGCGCTTCGCGCCATACCGTACGCCTTGGCGTGCACCTCAGCGAAGCGATTCGCCAGACCGCCCAGGCCCACCAATCCACCCCGTTCATGCTGTTGCTGGCGGCATTCCAGAGCCTGCTCTACCGCTACAGCGGCCAGCGTGACATCCGCATCGGCGTGCCCAATGCCAACCGCCCGCGCCAGGAAACCCAAGGCTTGGTCGGCTTTTTCATCAACACGCAGGTCATGCGTGCCGAGCTGGATGGGCGTCTGCCGTTCAACGAACTGTTGGCGGCAACCCGCGAGACGGCAATGGCCGCACAGGCCCATCAGGATCTGCCGTTCGAACAACTGCTGGAAGCCTTCCCGCAGGCCCGCGAACAAGGCCTGTTCCAGGTCATGTTCAACCACCAACAACGCGACCTCAGCGCTTTGCGCCGTCTGCCGGGCATGCTCGCCGACGAGCTGCCATGGCACAGCCGCGACGCCAAGTTCGACCTGCAATTGCACAGCGAAGAAGACCGCAACGGGCGCCTGAGCCTGTCGTTCGACTACGCCGACGAGCTGTTCGACAGCGCGACCGTCCAGCGCCTGGCCGAGCACTTCATCAACCTGTTGCAAGCCGCGTGTGACCAGCCGCAGCAAGCCATCGGCGATCTAAAGCTGATGCAGCACGACGAACAGCAGCCGTGGAGCGCAGCACCCTGCGCGCCGGCCCAACAGTGGTTGCCGGAACTGCTCAACCAGCAGACCTCGGACAACACCGCGCTGGTCTGGCAGGACGGCAGCCTGACCTTTGCCCAACTGCACACCGAGGCCAACCGCCTGGCCCACTATCTGCGCGACAAAGGCGTCGGCCCGGACGTGTGCGTGGCCATCGCCGCCGAGCGTTCGCCGCAACTGCTGATCGGCCTGCTGGCGATCATCAAGGCCGGTGGCGCCTACGTGCCGCTGGACCCGGATTACCCCGCCGAGCGCCTGGCCTACATGCTGGAGGACAGCGGCGTGCACCTGTTGCTGACCCAGACCGCGTTGCTGGACCACGTGCCAGTTGCCTGCGGCGTCTGCGTGATTGCGATGGACAGCCTGCACCTCGACAGCTGGCCGACCCAGCCACCCGGCCTGCACCTGCACGGCGATAACCTCGCTTACGTGATCTACACCTCCGGTTCCACCGGCCAGCCCAAAGGCGTGGGCAATACCCATGCGGCCCTGGCCGAACGCTTGCAGTGGATGCAGGCCACCTATCAACTGAATGACACCGATGTGCTGATGCAAAAGGCACCGATCAGTTTCGACGTGTCGGTGTGGGAATGTTTCTGGCCGCTGATCACCGGTTGCCGCCTGGTGCTGGCCGGCCCTGGCGAGCATCGCGACCCGCACCGTATCGCGCAGTTGGTGCAGGAACACGGCGTGACCACGTTGCACTTTGTGCCGCCGCTGCTGCAGCTGTTCATCGACGAACCGCTGGCCGCCGAATGCACCAGCCTGCGTCGCCTGTTTTCCGGTGGCGAAGCCTTGCCCGCCGAACTGCGCAACCGCGTCCTGGCGCAGTTGCCGGCGGTGCAGCTGCACAACCGTTATGGCCCGACCGAAACCGCGATCAACGTGACCCACTGGCACTGCCGCGCGGAGGACGGCGAGCGCTCGCCGATTGGCCGCCCGCTGGGGAATGTGATCTGCCGCGTGCTGGACGATCAGCTCAACCCCGTGCCGCGGGGTGTGCCGGGTGAACTGTGCATCGGCGGTATCGGCCTGGCCCGGGGTTATCTGGGGCGCGCCGAGTTGACGGCTGAGCGCTTTGTCGCCGACCACTCGGGTGCGCGACTTTATCGCACCGGTGACCGTGCCCGTTGGAGTGCCGATGGTGTGCTTGAGTACCTGGGCCGTCTCGACCAGCAGGTCAAGCTGCGCGGTTTCCGCGTGGAGCCGCAAGAAATCGAAGCGCGCATGCTGGCCCTGGACGGCATCGCCCAAGCCGTGGTGCTGGTGCGTGACGCGCAGTTGATCGGCTACTACACCGCCCACGGCGAACGGGATGAACAGCAGGTCAAAATTGCCCTGGCCGCCGAGCTGCCGGAGTACATGGTGCCCGCGCTGCTGATGCGCCTGGACGCCATGCCCCTGAGCCCCAGCGGCAAGCTGGACCGTCGCGCGTTGCCTGAGCCGGTGTGGCAAACCCGCGAACACATTGAGCCCGAAACCCCACTGCAACAGCAGATCGCCGCCATCTGGCGCGAAGTCCTCGGCCTGCCAAAAATCGGCCTGCGCGATGACTTCTTCGCCCTCGGCGGCCACTCGTTGCTGGCCACGCAGATCATCTCCCGTACCCGCCAAGCGTGTGACGTCGAGCTGCCGTTACGCACCTTGTTTGAAGCCGGTGAGCTGGACGCTTTTGCCGAGCAGGTCGGCCTGATCCAGGCGTCGGGCCTACGCAACCAGCAGACGGCTATCGCTAAGGTCGACCGCAGCCAGCCGGTGCCGTTGTCCTATTCCCAGCAGCGCATGTGGTTCCTGTGGCAAATGGAGCCGGACAGCCCGGCCTACAACGTCGGCGGCATGGCGCGCTTGCGTGGCGTGCTGGATGTGGGGCGTTTCGAGGCAGCGTTGCAGGCCTTGATCATGCGTCACGAAACCCTGCGCACCACCTTCCCGAGCATCGACGGCGTGGCCTATCAAAAAGTCTCGCCGCAGACCGGCTTGCGCATGGATTGGCAGGATTTCTCAGGCCTGAACGAAACCGAGCGCCAGCAGCGTCTGCAGCAGTTGGCTGATCATGAAGCGCACACGCCGTTCAACCTGGAAACCGGGCCGTTGCTGCGTGCCTGCCTGGTCAAGGCCGGCGAACAGGAACACTACCTGGTGCTGACCCTGCACCACATCGTCACCGAAGGCTGGGCCATGGACATCTTTGCCCGTGAACTCAGCGCGCTGTACGAAGCCTTTATCGACGAGCGCGAATCGCCGCTGGCGCCGTTGCCGGTTCAATACCTGGATTACAGCGTGTGGCAGCGTCAGTGGCTGGAGTCCGGCGAGCGTCAGCGCCAACTCGACTACTGGACCGCGCAACTGGGCACTGAACATCCGCTGCTGGAACTGCCCGGCGACCGCCCACGCCCACCGGTGCAAAGCCATCAGGGCGAGCTGTACCGCTTCGACCTCAGCGATGACCTGGCCGCCCGCGTGCGTACCTTCAATGCCGAGCGCGGCCTGACCCTGTTCATGACCATGACCGCCACCCTGGCCGTGTTGCTCTACCGTTACAGCGGCCAGACCGACCTGCGCATCGGCGCCCCCGTCGCCAACCGCATTCGCCCGGAAAGCGAAGGGCTGATTGGCGCGTTCCTCAACACCCAGGTGCTGCGTTGCCAGCTCAATGGGCAGATGAACGTCGCCGAACTGTTCGAGCACGTGCGCCACACGGTGATCGAAGGCCAGTCCCATCAAGACCTGCCGTTCGACCACCTGGTGGAAGCCCTGCAACCGCCGCGCAGTGCGGCGTACAACCCGCTGTTCCAGGTGATGTGCAACGTGCAGCGCTGGGAATTCCAGCAAAGCCGCCAACTGGCCGGCATGACCGTCGAGTACCTGGCCAACGATGCCCGCGCGACCAAGTTCGATCTCAACCTGGAAGTCACCGACCTCGACCATCGCCTGGGTTGCTGCCTGACCTACAGCACCGACCTGTTCGACGAACCGCGTATTGCGCGCATGGCCGACCATTGGCGCAATCTGCTGGAAGCCTTGATCGCCAATCCGCAGCAACGCCTCAGCGAGTTGCCGTTGCTGAGCGCCGATGAACAGCGTGTGGTGCAAGACAGCCTGGGCGTTGAACAAGGTCAGCACCGTCTCGACCAGTGCATCCATCCACTGTTCAGCGAGCAGGCGATGCATCGCCCTGATGCCCCGGCCCTGACCTTTGCTGGTGAAACGCTCACCTACGCCGAGCTGGACGCCCGCGCCAACCGCCTGGCCTGGATGCTGCGCGAGCGTGGCGTCGGCCCGCAGGTGCGCGTCGGCCTCGCGTTGCCGCGTTCCCTGGAAATGGTCATCGGCCTGCTGGCGATCCTCAAGGCCGGTGGCGCCTATGTGCCGCTGGACCCGGAATACCCGCTGGACCGCCTGCACTACATGATCGAAGACAGCGGCATCGGCCTGCTGCTCAGCGATGCGGCGATGTTCGAAGCCCTCGGCAAGTTGCCGGAGACGGTCGCATGCTGGTGCCTGGAAGATGACTTGCCGGTGCTCGCCAACTACCCGTGCGATGCGCTGCCGTTTATCAGCCTGCCGCAACACCAGGCGTATTTGATCTACACCTCCGGCTCCACCGGCAAGCCGAAAGGCGTGGTGGTGTCCCACGGTGAAATCGCCATGCATTGCGCGGCGGTGATCGAGCGCTTTGGCATGCGTCCCGATGACTGCGAGCTGCACTTCTATTCGATCAACTTCGACGCCGCCACCGAGCGTCTGCTGGTGCCGCTACTCAGCGGTGCCCAGGTAGTGTTGCGTGCCCAGGGCCAGTGGGATGCCGAGGAAATCTGCGGATTGATCCGCACCCATGGCATCAACATCCTGGGCTTCACACCGAGCTACGGCAGCCAGTTGGCGCAGTGGTTGGCGACCCAGCAGCAGACCTTGCCGGTGCGCATGTGCATCACCGGTGGCGAAGCGCTGACCGGCGAGCACTTGCAACGCATCCGTGCCGCATTTCTGCCTGAGGTGTTCTTCAACGCCTATGGCCCGACCGAAACCGTGGTGATGCCGCTGGCCAGTCTTGCGCCCGAGCAGTTGGAGGAGGGCGCCGCAAGCGTGCCGATCGGCAGCATCATCGGTGAGCGCGTGGCCTACATTCTCGACGCCGACCTGGCGTTGGTGCCGCAGGGTTCGACCGGCGAGTTATACGTTGGCGGCGCCGGTCTGGCGCAGGGTTATCACCAGCGCCCGGGCATGACGGCGGAGCGCTTCGTTGCGGATCCGTTTGCCACGCATGGCGGGCGTCTATATCGCACCGGCGACCTGGTGCGCCAGCGCGCCGATGGCCTGGTGGAGTACCTGGGGCGCATCGACCATCAAGTAAAAATTCGCGGTTTCCGTATTGAACTGGGCGAGATCGAAACCCGCCTGCTGGAGCACGATGGCGTGCGCGAAGCGGTGGTGCTGGCGCTGGATTCGCCAAGCGGCAAACAGTTGGTGGCGTACCTGGTCAGCGACGCAGACCACGGCGCGTTGCGTGACGCGCTCAAGGCCCACCTCAAGGCGCAGCTGCCGGACTACATGGTGCCCGCGCACTTGATCGTGCTGGACAGTATGCCGCTGACCGCCAATGGCAAACTCGACCGCCGTGCCTTGCCGCAGCCCGACCCCGAGGCCAATCGCCAACAGTACGTAGCGCCCCGCAATGAGCTGGAAAGCACCTTGGCGGCGATCTGGTGCGCAGTGTTGAATGTGCAGCAAGTCGGCCTGGACGATAACTTCTTTGAACTGGGCGGCGACTCGATCCTGTCGATCCAGGTGGTCAGCCGTGCGCGGCAAGCGGGCATTCACTTCAGCCCGCGCGACCTGTTCCAGCACCAGACCGTGCAAACCCTGGCCGCTGTCGCCACGCGCGCTGAGCACATCAGCGCTGAGCAAGGCGTGCTGACGGGCAGCTCGGGCCTGACGCCGATCCAGCATTGGTTCTTCGACACCGAGATCCCGCAGCGTCAGCACTGGAACCAGGCGCTGCTGCTCAAACCGCTGCAACTGCTTGACCCGCACCGCCTTGAGCAAGCGCTGCTGGCGGTACTGGAACACCACGACGCGCTGCGCCTGAGCTTCACCCGGCGCGAGGCGCAATGGCACGCCGAATACCTCGCCGTACCGCAAGGTGGTGTGTTGATGCAGGCGCAAGTACGGGATATGGCGCAATGTACCGCACTGTTCACCGAGACCCATCGCAGCCTCGACCTGGAGCACGGCCCGCTGTTGCGCGCTTTGTTGGTGGATGGTCCCGAGGGCCAGCAACGCCTGCTGATCGCGATCCATCACTTGGTGGTGGACGGCGTGTCATGGCGTGTATTGCTCGAAGACTTGCAAAGCGTTTACCGCCAACTGAGCGACGGCCAATCCGTCAGCCTGCCAGCCAAGACCAGTGCGCTACGTGACTGGGCCGCGCGTTTGCAGGCCTACGCCGGCAGCGAATCCCTGCGCGAAGAGTTGAGCGTCTGGCAGCACCAACTGGCCGGCCCGCAGGCCGCACTTCCTGTGGCACGCCCGCAAGGCTCGCTGCGCAACCGTGACGCCGACACCGTCAGCGTGCGCCTGGATGCCGAGCACACCCTCCAGTTGCTGCAACAGGCCCCGAGCGCCTACCGCACCCAGGTCAACGACTTGCTGCTGACCGCGTTGGCGCGCGTGTTGTGCCGCTGGAGTGGTCACGCTTCGGCGCTGATCCAGCTGGAAGGGCACGGCCGCGAAGCCCTGTTCGATGAGGTCGACCTGACCCGCAGTGTCGGCTGGTTCACCAGTGCCTATCCATTGCGCCTCACCCCGCAAGCCGGACAGGGCGATTCGATCAAGGCGATCAAGGAACAACTGCGTGCCGTGCCGCATAAAGGTGTGGGCTATGGCGTGCTGCGCTACCTGGCGGATGACGTGTGCAAACGCGCCATGGCTGCACTGCCGAGCGCGCAGATCACCTTCAACTACCTCGGCCAGTTCGACCAGAGCTTTGGCGCCGATGCACTGTTCCACCCGCTGGATGAGTCCGCGGGCCTGGCCCATGATCCGGATGCGCCGTTGCCCAACGAGTTGAGCGTGGACAGCCAGGTGTACGGCGGCGAGCTGGTGCTGCGCTGGACCTTCAGCCGTGAGCGCCACGATCAACAGACCATTCGCGAATTGGCCGATGCGTATCTGGCCGAACTGCGAAGTCTGGTCGCGCATTGCCTTGAGGACACCGCCGGCGGCCTCACACCGTCCGACTTCCCGCTGGCGCACTTGACCCAGTCACAGCTCGACAGCTTGCCGGTTCCGGCCAGTGCCATCGAAGACGTTTACCCGCTGACCCCGATGCAGGAGGGCCTGCTGCTGCACACCCTGCTGGAGCCGGGCACCGGCCTCTACTACATGCAGGACCGTTACCGCATCAACAGCGCGTTGGACCCGGAGCGTTTTGCCCAGGCCTGGCAAGCGGTGATCGCCCGCCACGAAGCCCTGCGCGCCTCGTTCTGCTGGAACGTCGGCGAAGACATGCTGCAAGTGGTCCATAAGCCGGGCAGCACGCCGATTGAGTATCTGGACTGGAGCAACGATCCGGAAAGCGAACAGGAACCGCGCCTTCAAGCCTTGCTCAAGCAAGAGCGCGAAGCCGGTTTCGATCTGCTCGAGCAGGCGCCGTTCCACCTGCGCCTGATCCGTGTCGGTGCTGAGCGTTACTGGTTCATGATGAGCAACCACCACATCCTCATCGATGCCTGGTGCCGGTCGTTGCTGATGAACGACTTCTTCGAGATCTACATGGCCCTGGGCGAAGGCCGCGATGCGCAACTGGCCACGCCACCGCGCTACCGCGACTACATCGCCTGGCTGCAGCGCCAGAACCTGAATGAGGCACGCCAGTGGTGGCAGCAGAACCTGCAAGGCTTCGAGCGCACCACGCCGATTCCGAGCGACCGGCCGTTCCTGCGTGAACACGCGGGCCACAGCGGCGGCATGGTGGTGGGCGATTGCTACACCCGCCTCGACGCCTGCGACGGTGTGCAACTGCGTGAACTGGCCCAGGCCCATCAACTCACCGTCAACACGTTTGCCCAGGCCGCATGGGCGCTGGTACTGCGCCGTTTGAGCGGCGATCGCGACGTGCTGTTCGGCGTCACCGTGGCCGGACGCCCGGTGGACATGCCGCAGATGCAACGCACGGTCGGCCTGTTCATCAACAGCATCGCGCTGCGGGTGAAACTGCCCGAGGATGACCAGCGCTGCAGCGTGCGCCAGTGGTTGAGTGGCCTGCTCGACAGCAATATGCAGCTGCGCGAGTACGAATACCTGCCGCTGGTGACGATCCAGGAACACAGCGAATTGCCCAAGGGCCAGCCGCTGTTCGACAGCCTGTTCGTGTTCGAAAACGCCCCGGTGGAAGTCTCGGTGCTGGACCGCGCGCAAAGCCTGAATGCCACCTCGGACTCCGGTCGCACTCACACCAATTTCCCGCTGACGGCTGTGTGTTATCCGGGTGATGACCTCGGTTTGCATCTCTCCTATGACCAGCGTTATTTCGACGAAACCACCGTGCAAGGCATGCTCGGCGAGTTCAAGCGCCTGCTGCTGGCGCTGGTGCAGGGCTTCCATGGCGACATGGCCGACCTGCCGCTGATCGGCGAGCAGGAGCGCGCGTTCCTGGTGGACGGCTGCAATCAGAGCGAACACGCCTATCCGCTGGAGCGCAGCTACATCGAGTTGTTCGAAGAACAAGTGGCCGCGCATCCGCAGCGCATCGCCGCCAGTTGCCTCGACCAGCAGTGGACCTATGACGAACTGAACCGCCGCAGCAACGGTCTGGGTCATGCGCTGATCGCAGCAGGCGTCGGCCTGGATCAACCGGTTGCCTTGCTGGCCGAACGTAACTTGGATTTGCTGGGCATGATCATCGGCAGCTTCAAGGGCGGTGCCGGCTACCTGCCGCTGGACCCGGGCCTGCCGAGCCAGCGTCTGCGCAGCATCATCGACCTGAGCCGCACGCCGTTGCTGGTGTGCACTGAGGCCTGTCGCGAGCAGGCCATCGCGTTGCTGGACGGTTTCGACTGCCAGTTGCTGGTGTGGGAAGAAATACCGGCGCGTGGCGAAAATCCCGGCATCTACAGCGGCCCGGACAACCTCGCCTACGTGATCTACACCTCGGGCTCCACCGGCCTGCCCAAGGGCGTGATGGTCGAGCAGCGCGGCATGCTCAATAACCAACTGAGCAAGGTGCCGTACTTGGTCTTGAGCGACGCGGACGTGATCGCGCAAACCGCTTCGCAGAGCTTCGATATTTCCGTGTGGCAATTCCTCGCTGCACCGCTGTTCGGCGCACGGGTAGATATCGTGCCGAATACCATTGCGCATGATCCCCAGGGCCTGCTGGAGCATGTCCAGGCCCAAGGCATCACCGTGCTGGAAAGCGTGCCGTCACTGATCCAGGGCATGCTGGCCCAGGACCGTATCAGCCTGGACGGCCTGCGCTGGATGCTACCCACCGGTGAAGCGATGCCGCCGGAGCTGGCGCACCAATGGCTGCTGCGCTACCCGCAGATTGGCTTGGTCAACGCGTATGGCCCGGCGGAATGCTCGGATGACGTGGCGTTCTACCGCGTCGACCTGGCGTCTACCCGCGGTACTTACCTACCGATTGGTACGCCCACCGACAACAACCGTTTGTACCTGTTGGACGGTGCGCTGGAGTTGGTGCCCCAAGGCGCTGTGGGCGAGCTGTGCGTCGCTGGCACTGGCGTCGGTCGCGGCTACGTCAGCGATCCGCTGCGCACCGCCCCGGTGTTCGTGCCCAACCCCTTCGGCGCACCGGGCGAGCGCCTCTACCGCACCGGCGACCTGGCGCGGCGTCGCAGCGATGGCGTGCTGGAGTACGTCGGGCGTGTCGACCACCAAGTGAAGATTCGCGGCTACCGCATCGAACTGGGCGAAATCGAAGCGCGCTTGCACGAACAACCGGAAATACGCGACGCGGCGGTGGGTGTGCAGGAAGGCGTCAACGGTAAGCATTTGGTTGGCTACCTGGTGGCAGCTGATGAAGCGCTCAACCCAAGCGAACGCCTGGACCGCATCAAACAACGCCTGCGCGCCGAACTGCCGGAATACATGGTGCCGCTGCACTGGCTCTGGCTCGACCGCCTGCCGCACAACGCCAACGGCAAACTCGACCGCAACGCCCTGCCGGCCCTGGAGATCGGCCAGTTGCACAACCAGGACTACCTGGCGCCACGCAACGAACTGGAAACCACCCTGGCCGCGATCTGGGCCGAGGTGCTGAAAGTCGAAAGGGTAGGGGTGCAGGACAACTTCTTTGAGCTGGGCGGGCATTCGCTGCTGGCCACGCAGATTGCCTCGCGGGTGCAGAAGTCCTTGCAGCGCGATGTGCCGCTGCGGGCGATGTTCGAGTGCAGCACGGTGGCGGAGTTGGCTGGGTATATTGAGGGGTTGGCAGGGAATGAGATCAGTGCCGAGAAGGTGGATCGATTGAGTGATTTGATGGCGGAATTGGAGGGGCTTTGAGCGGACCATTTATCAAAACTGTCAGATCTGACAGTAGGCAAGTGGGCTCATACGAGGTTTAGATAACTATTGTTTCCTGGCCTGCAGAGGCGGGCCGGGTGGTTATCTTTCCTTGGATGGGAGTGCCGATCGTGGCTAAACCGACTAAACCAAACACAACAGGCTCAGCGAATACAACGGCTTCGGGCCGGGGCAGCTCGGCCGGCGTTCCCAAAAAACCAGCCAACCAATACCTGTTGCCGACTGTAAAGAACGCCACGACTAACAACACGTTGTATCCGATAGATGCAACGGCGGGGACGACGGTAACGTGCCCGTCAGCGATTCCCGCAGGCACTCAAATTACGCTGAGCGTGGCGATCAAGGGCCAAGAAGCCAATCCCGTTTTCACCGCCATGACCCAAGGCACCGGAGCGCCCAATGTCGAGGTAAATGTTCCCGCATGGGTCATTGGCTATTGCATCGGCCTGACCGTGATCATTTGGTACAAGACGGCGGTGGGTGAGTCCTTCCGGCTGGAACTCTTCATTGAAGTGATCAAGCCTGATGACATGCCTGTTCCCAGGTTCACCGACCTGTCCTTCGTTGACGGCTCCTGGTGGCTGGACATGGCCACTTTTCCAGGCGATGCCGGCGTCGAATTGTGCGATTTGCCCTTTATCGCTGCCGGGCAGCGCATATGGTTTGAAGCGGTTGGCAATGAACACCATGCACAACCGCGTTTCTTCTGGATTCTTGAAAATCATGTCGTGACGGAAGAGGAGGCGCAGAGTGGCTTCTGTTTCCTGTTGGGCATCCTGCGCGCGTGGCTGGCTGAAAATGACGATTATTCGTCCGTCACCACGGGGGTGGGCATCATCTACTCAGATGTTGAGGCCACCGCACCTGAGGACCCGCGAATTTCCCGGCTCCCGGGGAACGCGCAGTTGTCTCGACGAGCCACGGCTAACCTGCGAGTGCGTGAGCCGGAGTTGACGCTGTATGCGCCGACTATCCGGGAAGCCGTGTATGTCGAGGGGAAAGGGTATTTGATCAACCCGGCGAATACCGTCAATGGGGCCCATGTCGTGGTGGCGTACGACGGCATTAAACCCGGTGATAAGGTATGTGTAGAGTTGGCAGGTACGCCGGGCCCAGGCACTCCGGTATTGGCGTGTCAGGTCGTGCAGCAGGGAGAGACCAGCCTGTTGTTCGGCGTGCCTGCTTCGGCCATCAGTGCGAACTTCGGTAAACCCATTAAGGTGTCTTACACCGTCCTTCGTGGCAGTGTGTGGCCTTCGTCGGAGTTACTGGCTCGGGTGCTTGAGCCCACCGGATTGAGCGGTATAGACGTTGATGAAAAAACCGGCGGTAAGATTTGCCTCAACACTTTTCCCGGTGACGCTACGGTCAGGGTTTCGATTTGGGATTACATTGCCTTAGGGCAAACCGTTTGTTTGTGGATAACGGGAGAACTAGGAGACGGCAGCCCATTTCACTGGGACATACTCACTGCTGAGACCGTAAAACCCGAGTGGGTGACCGCTGGCGTGAGTGCGGCACTGATTCGGGATGAGTTGGAAAAACTGGCCGACTGCCAGGTATTCCAGATTCATTTTTCAGTGAGCTTCAGCGGCTCGACCCAGATGGAGGACGCAATTGCATTCCTACCGTTGTCATTGGAAATGGTTCAGAAAGACCTCGAGCTGGTGGCGCCTTCGGTGCGAGAGGCAGTCGGTAATTTATTGACCGTCTGGAATGGCCGTGATGGCGTGACGGTGAGAGTGGCCTATGACGGCATGTGCGATCGCCATACCATCGCGTTGTGCTGGGAGCAAGCGGGTGGTTGCCTGGCGTTAGCTCCCCAGCCGGGAGACTCCGTTGCGGGCTATGTGGACTTCCATATCCCTCGCGCAGCGGTCATTCATGGGATTGGCAAAACAGTGCCGATCCGCTTCAGTGTCGTTAGCCGTTGCAAGCACGTGACGTCGCCGGATCTTGAGTTGGAGATCAGTGTGCCTGTGCGCCTGCCGACGCCGGTAGTGCCTCAAGCTACGCCGCCTGCGACGCAGGGTGGCATTCTGGATTTGGCCTCCTTTCTTGGCGATGCATCAATCACCGTTTCGGCCTGGTGGTTCGCTCTGGCGGGACACCACGCCTGGTTGAAATGCACGGGCACAAATAAGGACGGGAGCCCCCGCACGTTCTACGCGGTGCAAGGCAGACGGCTCACGCACGACGAGGTCCTGAACGGGCTGGCAGCACCTTTGATCCGAGCAGAGCTGGATGGGTTGAAACACGATTCCTCTCTGACCGTCACCTGTCTTGTCGCATCCGATGGCAGCGAGCATGAGAGCGGTGCGACCATTTTCCCAGCGCTGAAGCTGACTATCAAGCGACCTTTGATTTGTGGCATCGAGCGTTTCGAATCACTGCCGCTGGGTACTTTTGGCGTGGGTGGGAGTGTGCAGACTTCTTTGATGAAGATCACCTTTGCGTCGGGCTCTGGTGTGGCGGGTATTGTCACGTACGCTAATGATGAGTTCTATTCGGGCAAGCACTTTGTCATGTGTGAAAACGTCGATAATCAAGTTCCGCCACAACTGCACCGAATTGACTTCGTCCGGCCATTGGAGTCCGTCAAGTTTGCCTGGGCCTGGAAACAACAACCCGCGACGGTCGTCTATTATGATGAAGGCGGTAAGGTCATAACCAGTGTCGATTATCCTGACGATTGGCGAGGAGGTTTCTGGGTCGAGCATGTGACAGAACCGGGGACGGCTATCAGTTGGTTGACCATTCTTGTGCGCGACTATTCGTTTATCGATAACTTCCATGCCTGCTATCGAGACTGAAGTTATGACGTCGAAGATTTTGAGTTTGCCGTTGGTCGGGGAAGTCGTGAATTGGCGGCAGAACTGTCAGATCTGACAGTAGCCAAGATTTCTGAACCGAGCGTTAGATAACCGAAGTTTCTGGCTGGCCTGGCCAGCCTCGACGGTTATCTAACGTTGGACAGGAGTCTTATCGTGGCTAAAAAACCGATCTCTAAAAAAACCTCCCCAGCTCAGGCTATGAGCGTTGCGCCCGCCCCATCAACCAAGGTGGCCACGGCTGAATTACCCTTTGCAATCATCCAGTACGCTACGAACAATAGTCTGCTTTACCCTCTGGATTCAGCCCAAGGTACGACCGCGACACTGACGCTTCCCGCAGGGAGCACGCAGGTCATTGTGCATTTCGCTATTAAAGGCCAGGCCTGTGCGACGTTCCCGCCGATCAGTGTCGCAAGCGGTGATGTAGCCGATATTCCCTGGCAATGGATCAGTACCTGTATCGGGCATACCGTGCTGATCTGGTACGAGGCCGTTGTCGGTGGTGCACACAAAGAGTCACTGGTACTGGAGCTTGAGATTCAGGACGTCCGCGAAGAGGATCTGCGTGCGTCAATGCCTGGGTTCGCGCATGCCGAATTGGAGTGGGGCACGTTGTGGTTGAACATGTTCAATTTCACGGGGGATGAAACGATCCGGGTCAAGGCCTGGCCGATGATTCGGGCGGGCTCGCGATTGTTTGTTGTTGTCGCCGGTAATGAGCAAAATGTACCACCTGAATTTTGCTGGGCAGCCTTTGATCACGTAGTAACTGACGAGGAAGCGCATGAGGACTACGTGTTTGAGTTCTTCTTGTCGCGCCCATGGTTAGCACACTTGGATGATTACACGTCCTGTACCTGCCATCTGGGGGTTATCTGGGACGGTTGTCACCCTGAGGCTCCGGTGTCGAATGTGAACCCGCTGCCTAGAAACGCTCAGGATTTCCACCAGCGTTCTACGGTGCTGCTGCGCGTCGATCCTGCGCTGGATTTGAATCCGCCTCGTCTACAGGAAGCGGTGCAGATATCCCCGGGTAACTGGCAGGTCAACCCGGCCAACACCACCCAGGGCGGCCATGCATTAGTGACCTACCCCGGCATGACCGAAGGTGATCATGTTTGTATGCAAGCCTCGGGGCCGAATTATGGGCCCTTATCGCTCGGTTGCCAGGACGTGAAGCTGGGCGATGTAAGTCTTTCATTCGAAGTCGCCCCTGAGATTTTCGCAGCCCTGTTCTGCCAAACGTTGACACTGATCTATAGCGTTCAATTTAACAATTACCTGCCTCAGAACTCTCCCGGGTGTGTAATCCAGGTACTTGGTCCTCAGTTGACCAAGCTCTGTATCGAACAAGCAACGGGTGACACCCTCGACCTCAAGACATTCGACGACGATGCAACGGTGCTGGTGCCTATCTGGGACTACGCTGCTGTCGGGCAATGTGTCTGGGTTTGGATTAGCGGAACCCTGGAGGGCGGCAGCTCTTACCAATTCTTCATCCTGATGGATGAGCCGCTGACTGCAGGCTGGATGACTAATGGCGTCGACGCCCCCATTCCCAGGGCTGAACTGCAAAAACTGGAAGATTGCAGTGACTTTGAGCTGCATGCGGCGGTGAGCTTCGATGGCAACTGCGATCTGGCGACGGCCCTCGAATTTCCGGTTCAGACCTTCAGTATCGATCAGGTAGATTTTGCGTTGAATCCGCCTGAAGTGCGCGAAGCTGTGGGCAATCAACTGACGATTTACAACGGGCGGGACGGGGTCACCGTCCGGGTGGCCTACCCACACATGAGCAGCAGGCATCAGATCCAGTTGAACTGGAAACGATCAGATGGCACTGATGTGCCGTTACCCCCCAAACCGGGCAACTCCAATCCGGGTTATGTGGACTTCAGCGTTGCCCGCGAAGAAGTGATTCATGCCGCTGGCAAGACGCTGACGCTCAACTACACCGTTACCAGTGCGTGCAAGCTTCAGACATCGGGGGATTTGGATCTGGAGGTCAGCGTGCCTGTACGTCTGACGACGCCGGAAGTGCAGCAGGCAACGCCACCCGCCACCCAAGGCGGCATTCTGGATTTACGTACGTTTGCCGGGGACGCTCGCATAGGCGTGCCGGACTGGTGGTTCATGCTGGTCGGGCAACGGGGCTGGCTGGAGTGCTCGGGCCCGCTGTGGGATGGATCGGTCCATACCTTTAAGGTGATGGACGCCGAGGTGATTACTGCAACGGATGTCACCAACAGTTTGTCGCGTGTACTCAAACGGCTCGAATTGGATAAATACGAAACCGGCGCTAAATTGACCTTCACATTCAGGCTGACCGCGGATGGCAGCGCTAATATCGATGAGGCTATCCCTTTTCCACCGTTGAAGTTGATCTTTCGCAAGCGCTTGCTTGACCAAACGCCCTTCGATCCAAACAGGAAAGGGTGGAATGGTTGGCAGAGAGGTGCGGGCGCCACCGATCCCAGGGATCTGGTGCTCAAGTACGGTCCTTATCCTTGGGAAACGGGGATGGGTTATTGGTTGGTAGACTGGGGATATACGAATACATCCAACCCGGCAACGCAAAGTGAGAAACTGTTCAGGATTTTCACCAACCTGGAGCCGGGGAACTCCTATACGTTCCATGCATGGATCCGCGATTCTGTTGGCCTACCCTTGCCGCCTCGCATGGCACTCACAGTGAATGGGAAAGACATAACCCCAGTAATCGAACCTGGCACAAACTGGTTTTTACTGGAGGGCAAGTTTGTTGCTGATTCAAGTACGGCCAGGCTTGGCATTGATAATCGCAGGATGGGAATAGATCCCGCCAATGATTTTGATGTGACATGGATCAGGGTGTTTGAGGGAACACTCTGATTTTCCGAGACGATGTAAAGATAGGGCCTTCACTGTGTGAAGGCCCTTTTCGTAAGGCCGTTGAGTAACTTACCTCGGTTCCAAAATCTTCCCCAATTATTCCGCGAAGGCGCTCGTTGCTGATTACTCGATTCACATTGGGGGTAGCACAATAATGAAGTTATGGCGTTGTGGGATGGTCATTGATCGGAGAGCAAGGGAAATTCGTCAAAACTGTTAATTTTGACAGTAGGCGAAGAAGCGTTAAAAGTGCTCACTAATAGGAGACCTCGGCCTTAGACTGGCTTTGGGTTACAACCCTTGGAACACGGAGTTCTGACCATGGCTAAAAAAATAACGGCGCCTAATGCTTCTTTAAAACCGGTTAATACGCGCAAACCCAAGGCTATCGAGGTTTTAGCCCCAGTGGTTTACAAAGGGGAAGGCGGAAGCATATATCCGCTCGATGCGAAAGATGACCCGCACCTGACCACGGATCCGGACATGGATGACTCGGATATTGTCGTCACAATTTGGGTTGAGGATGGCGGCGGACCCGTATTCGAAGAGATTGTGGATAGAAGTGGTATTGGTGGCGCCCGGAAAATCCCAATCCCCCTGAACATCATTACATCCGGTATGGGTCACACGCTGTTGTTCAAGTATAGAGGGAAGGTGGGAGGGAAGGCCGCAGAGTCTCGGGTAGCAGAGGTGGAAGTACGTTTTTACGATGAAATAGACCTTGAAGGTTATGTGCCCCGGTTTGTCCACTCCAAGTCTGTTCACAACACGGATACCTTGGACATGTATACGTTTACCGGGGATGAAACGATCGTGGCGTATGCCCATCCTCTCGTTAAAGCACGCGATCAACTATTCGTGAACGTAGCGGGTGATCAGGACAGCACGCCCTTTGCATTCAAGACAGTGGCTTTTTCTCGCGTTGTGACTGCTGATGAAGCGGTGCCGGGTCATGAGTTCAGACTTTCTTTGAAACGCAGTTGGATGGGACGTCGTCGACCCTGGGGGGCGTTGACGATTCATTGGGGATGGATTTGCGATGGTCGCCACCCACGCCCTCCGGCTAGTGTCGATCCTATCCATGAGACGCGTCTCCCGGAAAACGCACTTGAAGGTCGTCCTCGCCCTACCAGTGCCCTGATTGTCGATCCTCGCATGGGAAATATGCCGGCCCCTCATCTACGACAGTCGACGTTTTACAACAATGAGTGGTGCCTTAACTCTGCGCTCACCAAAGATCGCGGAAATGTAGACGTCCCCGACTTGGAAACCTATGCAGGCGACCAGATCTGTTTTTATGTGGGCGGGCCCGGTCACGAAAAAAAGCCACTCGGCTGCGTGACAATTAAAAATGACGGGGATCCGGCAACCATCGAGCTTTCTGCCTGTGATATTGCTTGTTTTTTCAGCATGTCGATGACGCTGACTTATACCGTTCAATTCGCCAGTAGCGGTGAAGCACAGCAATCACCTGAGCAGGTGGTCAACGTATTGTTGCCCCAATTCACTCATCCAGGGATTGAAGATGCAACGGGTCATATCCTGGACCTCGGCACATTTACGGAGGAAGCGACAGCTTTTGTGGCTGAATGGGATTATGCCGAGTGCTCGGAATGTCGCTGGATGTGGATCACGGGTGAGCGTGAAGACGGCAGTGCTATCCGCATTGATATTTTGGTGGATGCCCCTGTTAAGGATGCCAGAAAAACTAATGGAGTCGCTGCCTCGATACCAAGGGTCGAGCTGCAAAAGCTGGCAGACTGCAGCGAATTTGAGCTGCACTTTGCGGCGAGTTTCTGTGGCAAGTGTGAGCTGGAGGATGCCCACGAATTTCCTGTTCAGACTTTCAAAATCGAGCAGGAGCCTTTGGCACTGATCGAGCCGTCAGTGAGGGAGGCGGTGGCTGACCAATTGACCGCATACAATGGGCGCAACGGCGTACATGTTGAAGTGAAGTACACCGGCAGCAATCCCAAGCACTCCATCATTATCTGCTGGGAGAGACCGAACGGTTCTTGCTGGTTGGTGACCTCCCAACCTGGTAGCACGACGGGCGCGGTGATCTGGTTGCTGCCGTCGGAGGCCGTGATCGAGAGCTTGGGTAAAGTGGTGGAGATCACGTTTACTGTCACCACCGCCTGCAAGGTGCAGACTTCACCGCCTTTGCACTTGAATATCAGTCTGCCAGTGCGCCTGGAAACGCCGAACGTGCCGGAGGCTACGCCGCCCGAGACTCAGAATGCCTCTCTGGACCTGAGAACATTTGCTGGGAATGCCAATTCACACATGAAGGCTATGTGGTTCTTGCGGGCAGGGCAGAAGTGCTGGCTGCAGGCAGCCGGGACGAATAAAAACGGTAATCCTTACTCGTTCAATGTGTACGCGGCCAGAGCGATTAAGGTGGCAGAGGAGACCGCTGGGGTGGCGAGTCCTGTACTACGATCCGAGCTGGACAAGTTGAAGGACGAAAGCAACCTGACCTTAACTTACAGCGTAGCTACAAACGGCAGTTCGACTGCGAATGTGGTGTGCCCTCAGCGGGTGCTGCAGGTGCTTTCGCCGCTGGATGATTTCACACCGTTTGCCGGCAATAACTGGAACGGATGGATTCCCGGACCAGCAGCCCTTGGCGAGATGAGGTATGCCTCGTTTTTTGGCAAGACCTGCGTGGCAAATGGCACCGCGAGTACTGCTGGCGTGGGCAACGTCCTGTATAAAGTCTTCACGGGGCTAGTAGTCGGTGCGACGTATGATTTCAGCATTCTCGCCTGCACCTACAACGGCGCCGCTCCATTGCCAAGGTTGTCTCTGTGGGCCAGCGCAGGTGCTGTTACGCCGGTCACGACCTTTTACAACATGGCATGGACACTGCTGAGGGGCACGTTTGTTGCGAATGCACCAACGATGCAACTGGAGATACGCAGCCATGAGTCGTCAGGCGCTTCCGGCAATGACTATGCGATCACTGATATTCGAGTGAGCGGATAGTCGAAAAGTCGTTTTACCGTGAAAAATGCTCCTGCCTGTTGCAGGAGCATTTTTCTCACTTGGGCCCCATAATCTTCCCCAACTTCTCCGGCGAAGGCGCCCCTTGCTGTTGCTGTAGCCCGCCCTTGTCATCCAGATAGAAAATCGCCGGCGTCGCCGACAATTCCAGCTCCTCCATCAACTTCATATTGGCATCAAGCTTGGCCTCGATATCCGCCGGAATCTTGTCCAGTGCCTGCAACTTGCTGCCTTTACCGGCGGCTTCATGTTCTTCCAGAGCTTTTTGCGGGTCCTTGGCGGCGAGCAGCGCGGCGGATTTGCCTGGGCTGTCTTCGCGGATGATGCCGACCATGATGTGGCGCAATTGCACCTTTCCGGCTTTTACCCACGGGCGTGCCTGTTCCCAGAACATGTTGCAGTACGGGCAGTTGGGGTCGCTGAACAGGTAGACGGTGCGCGGCGCGTTGACGTCGCCGTCCTGGATCCAGCTGCTTTTTTGCATCTTGGCCCAGACTTCCTTGGCCATCGGTGCGTACACCAGTTTTTCGAGGGGCGCGGTGCTGAGGTCGTTGCCCTGGGCGTCGTACAGGTTGCCGGCGATCACGTTTTTGCCGTCGGCGGTCAGGTACAGGGCCATGCCGCGGTTCTGGTACTGCGCGGCGTAGCCGGTGAGGCCGCTGGGGGCGTCGAATTTGCCGAGGATCTTCGCGCCCTTGGCCTCGATCTGTTTGATCGGCGCCGGCCAGTCTTCGGCCTGGGCCAAGGTGGCGGCGAGCGTCAGCGGCAGCAGGGTCAGCAGGTGGCGGAGGCGGGGCATGTCGGTTTCCTTATTGGAGCGGTATCGAAGGGTTCCATGGCGCGGGCCAGGCTGGCTTGCGACAGTTCGCCCAAGTGGCTGTTGATCAGGCGTCCATCGGCTCTGTAGAACAAGGTGGTTGGCAAGGCCATCGAGCCCACGGCCTGGCCGAGGCGGCCGCTGGCGTCGAACAGCACGTTGTCGAGGGTCAGGCCCTGAGTCGCGAGGAAGGTGCTGACGCTTTGCATGTTTTCTGCCTGGTTGACGAACAGGAAGGTTACGTCGGGGCGTTGGTGTTGGGCGCGTTCCAATACCGGCATTTCGCGACGGCACGGCGGGCACCAGGTCGCCCACAGGTTGATCACCAGCGGGCCGCCCTTGTAGTCGGCCAGTTGCACCACGTCGCCGTTGGCATTGCGCAGGGTGATGTCCGGCAGTTGCGAGCCTTTGTCGTAGAGGCTCAGGGATAAACTGGTCATGCCCCAGAACACCAGGCCGGTGATCACCCCGGCACTCAGGGGCTTGCGCAGGGCCGGACGACGCCAGCCGTAGGCCAGGGCGCCGACGACCAGAGCGATCACGCCGGGCCAGGCGAGGAAACCGCCGTCGCGCAGGTCGACCATCTGCAACGGGTCGTGGCGGTAATCACTCCAGTACATCAGTACAAAGCTGACGCGAGCTACCAGCATCGCCAGCAGGAACAGGCTGAACAGCACCGATTCCGGGTTTTCACCGCCACGCTTGGCCACGCGCCAGCCCACCAGAGTGGCGAGAATCAGCGCGGTAATCAGCAGCAAGTGATTCAGGGCGATGGCGAAGGTGCCGATGGTCAGGGTCAGCATTCAGAGGGCGTCCCGGGTGTGCGTCCAGCGTTGCAGGAAGGTGACGGCATCGACTTCGCCGGTGATGCGTTGGGCGCGGCGCTCTTCACCGTCCGGGCCGATCCACACGAAGCTCGGTGGGCCAGGGACTTTGTAGCGGCCGAGCAGCGCGCGGCTGGCGGCGTTGTCGGCGGTAACGTCCAGGCGCAGCAGGCGCACGTCCTTCAGGGCGTCCATGACCTCGGGTTTGCCGAAGACCTGTTTTTCCATGATCTTGCACGACACGCACCAGTCGGCGTAGTAGTCCACCAGCACCCATTGGCCCTGAGCCTTGGCGCTGTCGAGTTGGCTTTGCAGCACGGCGGGATCGTTGATGGTCATGAACGCGTCGTGGGCGGTCGGTGCAGCGACGGTCCGCGAGCCGCTGTAGACTTTCAGCGGTTGCCACAGGTCATCGCTGCCACCGGCTGCGCCGACCATCAGCACGGCGCCCCACAGGCCCAGCACCAGGGAACCGGCGCCAAACACCTTGGCCGCGAGGCCGTATTCGCGGGCCAGCGTCCAGCCGCAGTAAGCCATCACCAGCGCGAGTACGCCCCACAGGCCGATCCACAGGCTTTCGCCAACCACCGGGCGCAGCATCAGCACGGCGGTGCCGAGGAACAGGAAGCCGAAGACCCCCTTGAGCACGTTCATCCAGGTGCCTGGCTTGGGCAGGAAGCGATTACCCACGGTGACCAGCAGCAACAGTGGGATGCCGATGCCGATGCCCATGGCGAACAGGATCAGGCCACCGTGCAGCGCATTGCCGCTCTGGGCGATGTAGAGCAAGGCGCCGGCCAGCGGCGCGGTCATGCATGGGCCCACCAGCAGGCCGGACAGTGCGCCGAGAACCCCGGCGCCGACCAGGCTGCCACCGCTTTGCTGGCGGCTGACGTTGTCCAGGCGGTCGCGCAGGAAGGCGGGCAGTTGCAGTTCAAAGAAGCCGAACATCGGCAGGGCAAGGATCACGAACAAGGCGGCGAAGCTGCCGAGGATCCACGGGGTTTGCAGCAGCGCGGCTAGATTGCTGCCGAGCAGCGCGGCCAACACGCCCAGTGCGGCATACACCAGCGCCATGCACACCACATAGCTGCTGGCCAAGGCAAAACCGCGACGTGGGCTGGCGCCACTGCCGACGACCAGACCGGCGAGGATCGGCAGCATCGGCAGCGAACAGGGGGCAAACGCCAGCAACAGGCCTAGGCCGAAGAACAGCAACAGGCTCCAACCCAGGCTGCGTTGTTGCAGGCCACTGGCCAGGCTTTGGTCCTGAGCTTCGGCGGTCGCTGCGACGGCCGGGTTGCCGCCAAGGTCCACGGTGATCGACTGCGGCGGATAACACAGGCCCGCATCGGCACAGCCCTGCCAGCCGAGCTTGATCTGGCCGGTTGCGCCGGCCGGGATCTTCACTTCCAGGCCTTGGCGATACACCTCTTGGTCACCGAAGAATTCATCGCTATGGGCCTCGCCTTGCGGCAGCGTGGGCTTTTCAGCCAAGCCATCGAACTTCATGCGCTGCTTGTACAGGTAATAACCGTCGGCAATCTGCCAATACAGCTGGGTCTCGCCACTTTCAAGACGTTCGGAGGTAAAGGTGAAGGCTTTGCCCACCGGAAGGAAATCGGGTTTGGTCTCAAACGGGTTACCAGGCGCGGCCTGGGCAAACCCTGCGAACAACACCAGCAGAAAGGTAAACAGATGCCGCATGGTCAAGCCTTAGTTCGATGCAAGTAGGCACACAATGTGTGGCGTTGATTAACCGATGATTAACCGAGGCTATTCTAGAGGGAGTGTGGACCATTTAGCGGCATAATCTGCGCTTAATCCGCTGCACTTCTAATCACCCCCATCTTTCATGAAGGGTTCACCATGCACGTACTGGTCTGTGAAGACGACGAACTGATCGCCAGCGGCATCGTGGCCGGCCTTACCGCCCAGGGTTTTACCGTCGAGCGCGTGGCCTCGGCTGGCGCGGCGCGCGCCATGCTCAAGGCGGCGACATTCGACATCATGGTGCTCGACCTCGGCCTGCCGGACGAAGATGGCCTCAAGCTGCTGCAACAACTACGCAGCCAGGGCCTGGAAATCCCGGTACTGATCCTGACCGCACGGGACTCGGTGACCAACCGCGTCGACGGCCTCCAAGCCGGCGCCGACGACTACCTGCTCAAGCCCTTCGACCTGCGCGAACTTGCCGCGCGCCTGCAAACTCTGCTGCGGCGGATGGCGGGGCGCAGCGTCAACCTGATTGAGCACGGTCGCCTGGCCTACGATCCGAGCAGCCGCGAAACTTTCCTGGGCGGCCAGCCAGTGGACCTGTCACGCCGCGAACAGGCGCTGTTGCAAGCCCTGCTGCATAACAAAGGCCGTGTGCTTTCCAGCGAGCAACTCAAGGACAGCGTCTACGGCTTCAACGATGAGCTGGAAAGCAACGCGCTCAACGTGCATATCCACCACCTGCGGCGAAAATTGGGCAATGGCATTGTCGAGACCGTGCGCGGCCTCGGCTATCGCCTGGGCTCGGCCGACGGGGGCGAGGACGCGTCGTGAAAAGCCTGCGCCTGCGATTGACGTTCAAGCTGGGCGCCGCTTTTGTGCTGATCTGGGCCCTGGCGGCGGCCTGGATGCTCAGTGACCTGCGCAACCAGATGATGTTCTCCCTCGACCAACGCCTGGTGGCGTCGGCGCGCATGGTGGCGGGGCTGACCGAGCAGATGCCGGGCCTCGCCAGTGTGGGCGGCGGCGCGCATTTCCATGGGGCACAACTGAATGTTCCGGGGGGCATGGCGTGCCAGGTCAGCTCCTTGCGCGGTGAAGTACTGGCGCGTAGCCACGCCACGCCGGATGAAGGGCTGGAATCGCGCCAGAGTGGTTTTCGTGACCAGGTGATCGATGGCGTCAACTGGCGCAGTTTTACCCTGTCCCGTGGCGACCTGTTGATCACCACCGCCGACCGCCAAGTGGAACGCGAGGCGCTGAACCTGTCGATCCTGCTGGCCGCGTCGGTGCCGGTGGGTGTGGCGATGCTCGGCTGCCTGTGCTTGTTGTGGCTGGGCATCGGCCAGAGCCTGCTGCCGCTCAACCGCATGCGTGACGCCTTGATGCGGCGCAGCGCCGACTCTCTCGAACCGCTGCAGATCCACCCATTGCCCAGCGAACTCAAACCGCTGCTCGACACTCAGAATCAACTGTTGCAGCGTATCGCCAAGACCATCGAGCGCGAACGCCGCCTCACTGGCGACGCCGCCCACGAACTGCGCAGCCCCTTGACGGCGATCAAGACCCACCTGCAAGTGGCGCGCATGACCGACGGCGCGGCCCGCGATCAGTCCCTGGCCCATGCCGAGGCGGGCGCCGACCGTTTGCATCGCACCCTGGAGCAGTTGCTGTTGCTGGCCCGCGTGGAAGGCAGCCTGTCATTCGACGATGGGCTGCAGTCCAGCGCCGAAGAAGTGGCACGCCTGGCGATCCAGGATGCGAATGCCGGCGACAATTCGCGCATTGACCTGATCCTGCCGGACAACCTTTCGGCCACCCCGGTGGAAATGCCTGTGGGCCTGGCAGTCGCAGCCCTGCGCAATTTGCTGGACAACGCCTTGCGTCATACGCCTGCGGATACGCGGGTGGAACTCAGTGTATTCACCGACACCGACAACGTGGTGTTCCGCGTGCGTGACCACGGCACGCAGATTTCCGCCGATGACCTGCAATACCTGACCCAACGCTTCTGGCGTAATGGCAGCAGCGAAGGCTGCGGCCTGGGGCTGGCGATCGTGCAAGCCATTGTGCAGCGGTGTTCCTGTTCCTTGAAATTCGACAGTCAACCGGATGGCCTGCGCGTCGACCTGGGCATGCCGCTGCGGCGCTGATCACTTTTCTTTCACGTGCCAAATAGTTACCGCCTTCCTGAAGTTCAAGCCTTCAGGATGGCGGTAATTTTTTTGCGCTTGAACGGGCTGAACGACTCTGCCTGTATTGAAAAGGACGGTTCTTATGTTGGTCATCGATACCAGTTTTCCTGCTACAGGCTTCAACGAACGTAACGGCGAGCCTGTGGGGCAGGTCATCCTGCATTACACCGCGGCGCCTTTTGGCTCCTCCCTGCGCACCCTCACCCAGGACGGGGTGAGTGCGCACTACTTGCTGCCCGACCCAAAAGATCCCAGCTACCGCGCGGCTGGCTATGAAGAGTTGCGTGTCTTCCGCTTGGTGGAGGAAGACAAGCGCGCCTGGCATGCCGGGGTCAGCCATTGGGCAGGGCGCGATAACCTCAATAGCCGCTCGATTGGCATCGAGATCGTCAACCTGGCGCGGGATGTCGGCGGCGTGTTCACGTTCCCTGAGTACGGTGAGGAACAAATTGAGGTGTTGATTGCGCTAGTGCGCGACATTCTCGGGCGTTACCCACAGGTTGGGCCCACGGACATCCTCGGGCATTCGGACGTGGCATACGCGCGCAAGAGTGATCCTGGCCCCAGGTTGCCTTGGCAGCGCTTGCATGAAGCGGGGCTGGGGGCCTGGTTTGATGAGGCGACGCGGGCGATGTATCAGCGACGCTTTTGTGTCGGGTTGCCACCGGAAGCCGAGGTGGAGCGGGCGTTTCAGCGGTTCGGGTACGCACCTGCAAAGAACCCGCAGGGGTTTCAACAGCGCACGCGAGCGTTTCAGATGCACTTCAGGGCGCGGGATTATTGTGGGTTTCTGGATGGCGAGACCTGCGCGATTTTGTATGCGCTGAATGAAAAATACCGCGGGCTCTGATACTGGCTGCTCTTCTGTGGGAGCTGGCTTGCCTGCGATGGCATCGACCGGATTTTCCTGATACGCCGAGTTGACCGCATCACAGCATAGGTATCGACACCTCCAAAGCGAGCCACCCGCGTAGCAGTGAGAAATGTGTAGATACGGGTGCCCGAGCTGCGGTCTATAGGCTTTTCGCGACCGGAGGAGTAAATCCCGTCGGCGCTGGTGCGTTTCCAGAACAGTAAATCCGTTCGCACGCTCCCTCGGGGCCAGACGCCAGCGGATCGGCAGTTTGGTCACCACCATCAGCGTATTGAGGGATCGAGAAATGTCAGTCGCTACCAGCCGTATCGAAGACGCCCAGGTGCATGAAACGCTCTACCAGTTCGACGAAACCCCGCTGCTCGCCCGCCAGCGCCAGCAGGAGTCCAACGCCCGCAGTTACCCTCGACGCATTCCCCTGGCGCTCAAACGCGCCAAGGGCATTTACGTGGAAGACGTGGAAGGCCGCAGTTTCATCGATTGCCTGGCGGGCGCCGGCACCCTGGCGCTGGGGCACAACCACCCGGTGGTGATCGAAGCTATCCAGCAAGTGCTGGCCGATGAACTGCCGCTGCACACGCTGGACCTGACGACGCCGGTCAAAGACCAGTTCGTGCAGGACTTGTTCGGCCTGTTGCCACCAGCGCTGGCGCGGGAAGCGAAGATCCAGTTCTGTGGCCCCACCGGCACCGATGCCGTGGAAGCCGCGTTGAAACTGGTGCGCACCGCCACCGGTCGTAGCACCGTGTTGTCCTTCCAGGGCGGTTACCACGGCATGAGCCAGGGCGCCTTGAGCCTGATGGGCAGCCTGGGGCCGAAGAAACCTTTGGGCGCCTTGCTGGGCAACGGCGTGCAATTTTTGCCGTACCCCTACGACTACCGTTGCCCGTTCGGCCTGGGTGGCGCGCAAGGCGTGCGGGTCAACCTGCATTACCTGGAAAACCTGCTGAATGACCCAGAAGCTGGTGTGTTGCTGCCGGCGGCGGTGATTGTCGAGGTGGTGCAAGGCGAGGGCGGTGTGATTCCGGCTGATCTGGACTGGCTGCGCGGCCTGCGCCGCATCACCGAGCAAGCGGGTGTGGCGTTGATCGTCGATGAAATCCAGAGCGGTTTTGCTCGCACCGGCAAGATGTTCGCCTTCGAGCACGCCGGCATCATCCCGGATGTGGTGGTGATGTCCAAGGCCATCGGCGGCAGCCTGCCGCTGGCGGTGGTGGTCTATCGCGACTGGCTCGACACCTGGCTGCCGGGCGCGCATGCCGGGACGTTCCGTGGCAATCAGATGGCGATGGCGGCGGGTTCGGCGGTGATGCGCTATCTCAAGGACCACGACGTGGCCGGCCATGCGTCCGCCATGGGCGAGCGCCTGGGCGAACACCTGCGCATCCTGCAGCGAGACTTTCCGCACCTGGGGGATATTCGCGGTCGCGGGCTGATGCTCGGCGTGGAACTGGTTGAGCCGGATGGCGCACTGGATATCCAAGGCCACCCACCCGTCCATCGCCAACTGGCGCCGCTGGTGCAGCGCGAATGCCTCAAGCGCGGGCTGATCCTGGAACTGGGCGGTCGACATGGCAGCGTCGTGCGTTTCCTGCCGCCGCTGGTGATCACTGCCGCGGAAGTTGATCGGGTGGTGGATATCTTCGGTCGCGCGTTGGCAGCGGCGGTCGCCAGCCTCTAATTTTTTTGCAACTTGATACGTTTCTACAGATATCAGTGCTGCGTGCAGTGCGCAGCCGGCCTTTTAGCGATGGAGAACAGCAATGACCTCAGTATTTGACCGCGACGACATCCTGTTTCAGGTAGTGGTCAACCATGAAGAACAGTACTCCATCTGGCCCGACTACAAAGCCGTGCCGGAAGGCTGGCGGACCGTGGGTAAGAGCGGCATGAAGAAAGAGTGCCTGGCCTACATCGAAGAAGTCTGGACCGACATGCGCCCGCTGAGCCTGCGTCAGAAAATGGACGGTGCCACGCTCGCCTGATCTGTAGTGAGCGGGCTTGCCTCGCGCTGGGGGGCGAAGCCGCCCTAAAACCAGGCGCCTGAATTCTGTCTGGCAGAACGCGGTGGCCGGATTGGGGCGGCTTCGCCCCCCAGCGCGGGGCAAGCCCGCTCACTACAATAGCGGTCAGTTGGCGTACAGGTAATCCGTCGCCAACGACGCCAACGTCCTCACCCCTACCACCAACGCCGACTCATCCACAAAGAACCCTGGATTGTGATTCGGCGCAGCCTTGCTCATGTCCTGATCCCGCGGCGTCACTCCCAGGAACACAAACAGCCCCGGCGCCTCCTTGGCATAAAACGAGAAGTCTTCCGCGCCGCCCACCAGCGGGCCCTGCACCACATCATCCTGGGCCGCCCAGCGCAGGCTTGGCAGCATCTTCTCGGTCAGCGCCGGGTTGTTGATGGTGGGGTCGTACTTCTCGATGATGGTAACTTCAGCCTTGGCACCGCCGCTTTCGGCGATTTTCTCCACGGTCTGTCGTACGTCTGCGTGCAGTTTCTGGCGGATGCCATAGTCGTAGGAGCGAATGGTCCCGGCCATGTCCACCGACTCAGGAATGATGTTGTAGCGCGTACCGCCATTGATGGTGCCAATGCTCACCACCGACGGAAACGACGAGATGTCGGTGCGGCGGCTGACCACGGTTTGCAGGCCGACAATGGTCTGCGCGCCCACGGTAATCGGGTCAATGCCATCCCAAGGGCGACCGGCGTGGGTTTGCTTGCCGAGGATCTTGATGCGCAAGTCATCGGAGCTTGCCAGGGTCGGGCCCGGGCGATACGCAATCCGGCCGGCGGGCACACCGGCCCATACATGCAAGCCAAACACCGCGTCCGGCTTGGGCGCCTTCATCACGCCTTCCTGCACCATCATTTTGGCGCCCCAGGTGTTTTTGCCGTCGGGGATGAAATCACTCGGGCCTTCCTCGGCCGGCTGGAAGTAGAACACCACGTTACCGGGCAGGCGTTCACGCATGCCGGTCAGGATCTTTGCAGTGCTCAGCAGAATGGCAACGTGGGCGTCGTGGCCACAGGCGTGCATCACGTCGACTTCCTTGCCCAGGTAGGTGCCCTTGGCTTTTGAGGCGAAAGGCAGGTCAGCGACTTCCTTGACGGGCAGCGCGTCCATGTCGGCGCGCAGGGCGACGGTCGGGCCGGGCAGGGCACCTTTGAGCACGGCAACAACGCCGGTGCGTGCTACGCCGGTTTTCACCTCGAGGCCGAGGTCGCGCAGCTGCTTGGCGACCAGCTCGGCCGTGCGGGTTTCGGTATTGCCCAATTCAGGGTGGGCGTGAATGTCGCGGCGGGTTTCCAGCAACGCCGGTTCAAGGATTTTTGCCTGCGCGGCGATTTCCTCCCGGGCACTGTCCTGGCCGCTGCTGGCGGCAATCACGGCACTGCTGGCGACCCCGCACAGCATGCCCAAAACCCATGGGTGTGTCAGACCGGTTAAACGCATAAGGACCTCTCCTGAGTTTATTGTTGTAGCGCTTTCTCCTGCACAGTGCCGGCGGTGACCACCTGCACACTCAAGCGCGGCGTCGCCAGGTCCAGCCCGGCTTCATCCAGATGACGCTTGAGCGACAGGTTGAACGCCCGCGACACTTCCCACTGCTTGATCGGCGCCGTCTTGAAGCGCGCACGTAGAATCGCACTGCCTGACTCGAAGCTCTCCACGCCCTGAATCTCCAGCGGCGACCAGATGTTGCGGCGCTGCAGTGGGTCGTTGCGCATTTTCTGGCCGACGTCGCGCATCAGCTTGATGGCGTCGTCGATTTCCATGTTGTAGGGGATCGCCACGCGGAAGATCGCGTAGCCGAACTCCCGCGAGTAGTTCTTGATGCTCTTGATCTCGCTGAACGGGATGGTGTGCACAATGCCGTCGATATCGCGCAGGCGCACGGTGCGGATGGTCAGGCCTTCCACCGTACCGAGGTGGCCGCCGACATCGACATAGTCATCGATGGCCAGGGAGTCTTCGATGATGATGAACAGGCCGGTGATCAAGTCTGCCACCAGCGATTGCGCACCAAAGCCAATGGCCAGGCCGATCACACCGGCACCGGCCAGCAACGGCGTGACGTTCATGCCCATGTTCGCCAGGGCAACAATGGCAGCGATGATAAAGATGGTCACAAACAGCACGTTGCGGATCAACGGCATCATCGTCTGCGCGCGGGCATTGGCCAGGCCTTTGCGCGAGCGGGTGAGCGCGTGGTGGATCGCGGTGTCGCTGAGGATCCAGATCAGCCAGGCAAACAGCAGCGTGCCGCCGAGGCCGAACAGCTTGACGCTGATTTCATGCCCGTCGCCTTCGGTAAAGCGAATCAGCGACAGGCCCCAGACCCGCAGGCCCAGTTCGATAAACACCAGCCAGACCACCAGATGCGCCAGGGTATAGACGAAGCTCTTCAGCCGCTCGGAGTACAACGCATGGCGTTTGTGCCCGCGTTGCGGCTTGAGCGCATGGCGACGAACAAGGCCATTGATCACCATGCACAACACCAACAAAACGGTGCACAGCAGCGACTGGCGCAATGCCGTGCTGGTATCGCCGGCAGACACGAAGGTGGCGAACAGCGAGATGCCCACCAACAGCAAGGCCGGGATGTACCAGAAGGAGCCGATGATTTCGATGGTGTCGCTGAGGGCCCTGCGGGTCAGGCGACGGGACAGCGGCTGGTTGCGGATCAGGTGGGCGATGGGCCGGCGGAAACGCAGGATAAACACACCGGTCGACAGTGCTGCCATGACATTGGCGATCGTCGCGGCAGTGTGTGACAGGTGCTGGCCCAGAGCCAGGACGAGGCGCGGGTCGCTCAAGGCCTCACCGAAGGCGGCAAAGCTGCCGATCCACCACAGGGGGCGGAACGCTTGGTGACGCAGGATGTACAGCGCGCGATGGCGATGCGGGCCGTCGAGCACCGAAAAGGCAATCACGCAGATGGCAGAGAAGCAGGTACCGACCACCAGCGCGTAGGCCAAGACCATCGCCAGGGATTTGCCCAGGGACGAGGGCAGGGCATAGCTCAGGTAGACCGTGATCACCAGCGCGATCAGCCATGGGCCGAGCTTGCGCAGCGCGAAGCGCACCATGTCCCAGGTGCGTGGGTGTTGCGGCAATTCTTCGGGCAGGCCGAAGCGTTCGCGGACGCGGTGGCTGAGCCAGATCAGCGCGGCGGCGAGCAGGCTCCACACCGCCAGGATAAGGGCGAACCCGAAAATGATCGGCAGCCATTCGTTGGCCGGCAGCATCAGCGCACTGAGTTCTTCTTTGGCCAGGTCGACTTCGTTGGACCAACG
This sequence comes from Pseudomonas tritici, assembly GCF_014268275.3. Taxonomy (NCBI): domain Bacteria; kingdom Pseudomonadati; phylum Pseudomonadota; class Gammaproteobacteria; order Pseudomonadales; family Pseudomonadaceae; genus Pseudomonas; species Pseudomonas tritici. The sequence goes on along the minus strand of NZ_CP077084.1, from coordinate 4,527,408 downwards.
CTCCACCGGGCTGTCTTCGCCGGAGAACTGCTGCTCAAAGCCCGACAGCGTACTGCCGATGAGCCCTAGTACGCCTTGCTCGGCGGCGGGCTGGGCTTTTTGCGTGGCGGCGCGCAGCTTTTTCAGGTCGCTCAGCAACTGAGTGCGCTGCTGGTCGTTTTCCAGGGTCTTGATCACCTCGTCCAACGACTGCCCCAGTGGCACGTCGGCCTGGGGCTGGGTTTTGCTGTTGTTACCCAATAGGCCGGGCAGGCCCACGGCTTGGGCAGGCGTGAGCGGCAGCAAGGTGAGCAGGGCAATCAGGCAATAGCAGGGCAGGGCAAACAGACGGGAAAGCACGAGGCGGTCAACCTTGAAAACGACGGGTTGAGCGAGTGTACGAGTGCAATCGTCATTCGGCCAGTTTGGCGAGGATCTTGTACACCACGGTGCCCAGGATCAGCAGCATGCCGACCCACATGCCGAAGACGCCGAGGGGCTTGTCACGAAAGTTGAAGCCTACAGCCAACAGGATCATGCCGATCAGAATCGGGATAAGCATGGCGTGGAAAGAGGACATGGAGATCATGGTGCGACGGCCTTGTCGGAGTGGGAATACTGACAAGTCTAGGTCGGATCGCAGAAAGTGCAGGTGATGCAGATCAGGTGTGCACAGAACCAAATGTGGGAGCGAGCAAGTCCGCTCCCACATTTTAAACCCCATCCGGCCCTGAATCAGGGCAGGTCACGGCTCGCATAAAACGCACCCAGTACCTTCACCAAATGCGCCAGGTCATGGCTGCCGCACAGCTCACGAATCGAGTGCATGGCAAACGTCGGCAAACCGATGTCCACGGTGCGCACGCCCAGGTGGCTGGCGGTGATCGGGCCGATGGTGGAGCCGCAACCCATGTCGCTGCGCACCACAAAGCTCTGCACTGGCACTTCCTGTGCCATGCACAAGTGACGGAAGAACCCTGCGGTTTCGCTGTTGGTGGCGTAGCGCTGGTTGCTGTTGACCTTGATCACCGGGCCCGCGTTGAGCTTGGGGCCGTGATTGGCGTCGTGCTTCTCGGCGTAGTTTGGGTGCACGCCGTGGGCGTTGTCCGCAGACACCAACAGAGATTTCTGAATGGTGCGTACGAATTCATCACCCTCTGGTAGCAGGCGACGCAGGGTCTGTTCCAGCATCGGGCCATCCGCGCCGCACGCCGAGCAGGAGCCGACTTCTTCGTGGTCGTTGCACACCAGCACGCAGGTTTCATCGGTCTCGCTGGTGAGCAAGGCTTGCAGGCCGGCGTAGCACGACAGCAGGTTGTCGAGGCGCGCGCCGGCGATGAAGTCACCGTTCAGGCCAATCACGGCGGCACTTTGGGTGTCGTAGAAGCTCAACTCGTAGTCCAGCACTACGTCGGCGTTCAGCCCGTGTTCCCGTGCCAGCTGCTCAGTGAGCACGGCACGGAAGTCTACGCGCTCGTCACCGGCAAATTGCGCGAGGATCGGCGGCAGCTCGGTCTGGGCATTGATCGGCCAACCCTGGTTGGCTTCACGGTTCAGGTGAATGGCCAGGTTGGGGATGATGGCGATGGGCAGCTTGAAATCGATCAACTGGCTTTCGACCTTGCCGTCACGGCGGAAGGTCACGCGGCCAGCCAGGGACAGATCACGGTCGAACCACGGCGCCAGCAGTGCACCGCCATAGACTTCCACACCCAACTGCCAGAAACCCTGGCGTTGCAGCTCCGGCTGAGGTTTGACGCGCAGGCATGGGCTGTCGGTGTGGGCGCCGACCAGGCGAATACCGCCCTGCAGCGGCGAATGGCGGCCAAGCTTGAAGGCAATGATCGAGGAATCGTTGCGGGTCACGTAATAGCGCCCGTTGGCTTCGGTGGTCCAGGTCTCGCGCTCGTCGAGACGCTGGAAACCGGCCGCTTCCAGGCGCTGGGCCAGGGCGGCAGTGGCATGAAAAGGAGTAGGGGAGGCCTTGAGGAAGTCGATCAGGCCTTGATTCAACGCTTCGCGCATAAATAGCTCCAGACAGCAGTGCGCGGAGTTTACCGTATTGGCTCGCGATTTGGCGTGAAGCTACCTTCTTGAGCACCACACAAAACGACTGTGGGAGCTGGCTTGCCTGCGATAGCGGAGGGTCAGCCAATACATTTGGCACAGATAGACCGCTATCGCAGGCAAGCCAGCTCCCACATTGAATGCATTTGCAGCGTTAGAACGGGGCGGAGCACTCGAAGCGCAAGCGCTCGCCGCTCTGCGGATGCGTGAAGCTCAGCATGCTCGCGTGCAGGCACAGGCGCGGCCAGGCAGCCAAGGCTTGTTCGTGGGCATAAAGACCATCACCGAGCAGCGGGTGGCCGATGGAGAGCATGTGCACACGCAACTGGTGCGAACGCCCGGTAATCGGCGTCAGCTCGACGCGGCACCAATCGCCGCAACGTTCCAGCACTTTCCAGAAGGTCAGCGCATGCTTGCCAAACTCGTGGTCGACCACATGGCGTGGCTTGGTCGGCGGGTCGTAGCGCAGGGGCAGGTCGATACTGCCGCTGTCCAGTTCCGGTTGGCCCCAGGCCAGTGCGGTGTAGGCCTTTTCGGTTTCGCGGTCGTGAAACTGGCGGGACAGTTCGCGGTGGGTATCGGCGTCCCGGGCCAGCAGGATAATCCCCGAGGTTTCCCAGTCCAGTCGATGGACGATGCGGGCTTCGGGGTAGCCGTTTTCCTGCAGGCGGGTGATCAGGCAGTCCTTGTTGTCATCGGCACGGCCAGGCACCGAGAGCAGCAGGGTCGGCTTGTTCACCACCAGGACAGCGTCGTCCTGATGGAGGATGTGGATATTGGACAACGGCATTAAACAGCCTCGCAACAAACGCCAACGGCGGCTCGCCCACCCGGCCCTTAAAAGGGATCAGGGTGAACGAGCCGCCGTGGCGGCCGCCTTTTCGATTAACGATCAGGCAGGGTGATATTGAGTTCCAGAATCGAGCAACTGCCGTCATTTTCCAGGGCGACATGCACGTCATCGTTGCCGATATTGACGTACTTGCGGATTACCTCGACCAGTTCCTTCTGCAAGGCTGGCAGATAATCCGGCGTGCTGCGTTGGCCGCGTTCGTGCGCCACGATGATCTGTAGACGCTCTTTCGCTACCGACGCGGTACTTGGCTTTTTGTTGGCGCGAAAGAAGTCGAGAAATTTCATTGTTTAGTTGCCTCCAAAGATACGCTCGAAGAATCCCTTCTTCTTCACATCGAGGAAGCGGTGTTCCACGGTCTTGCCCAGCAAGCGATCGACGGCATCGCTGTACGCCTGGCCGGCGTCGCTCTGGTCGTCAAGAATCACCGGAACACCCTGGTTGGAAGCCTTCAGGACTGCCTGGGATTCTGGAATCACACCCAGCAGGGTCACTGCGAGGATGTCTTTCACGTCTTCAACACCGAGCATTTCGCCGTTGCTGACGCGCTCAGGGTTGTAACGGGTGAGCAGCAAGTGCTCCTTGATCGGGTCTTCGCCTTTTTCGGCGCGCTGGGACTTGCTGGCCAGCAGGCCTAGCATGCGGTCCGAGTCACGTACCGAGGAGACTTCCGGGTTGGTCACCACGATGGCCTCATCCGCGAAGTACATCGCCAGGTGAGCACCGGTTTCGATACCGGCCGGTGAGTCGCAGACCACGTATTCGAAGGTTTCCTTCAGCTCGGCCAGGACTTTGCCTACGCCTTCTTTGGTCAGCGCGTCTTTGTCGCGGGTTTGGCTGGCGGCCAGTACGTACAGGTTCTCAAGGCGCTTGTCCTTGATCAGGGCCTGTTGCAGGTTGGCTTCGCCGTTGACCACGTTGACGAAGTCGTACACCACGCGGCGCTCGCAGCCCATGATCAGGTCGAGGTTACGCAAACCGACGTCGAAGTCGACGATAACTGTCTTGTGGCCGCGCAAAGCGAGGCCGGTACCGATAGCGGCGCTGGTGGTGGTCTTACCCACACCACCCTTGCCGGATGTAACCACGAGAATCTTGGCCAAGGTGTTTCACCCCTAAGGAAAAAGGACTTTTCGGTCCCTGAAAAACATCTCTTGGAACTCGCCGCAGGCGGACAGCCTTTGTAGGAAAAAGATGTGGTTTCCGCTGGGAAACGCCAACTTCCAATTATTCCTACGCAAGTATTGCCGGTTTCGCTGTGCTATCAGAGTCTAGAGATGCTTGGAAAATGCGGCAGTATCCGTTAAAGACGGATGATGTTCAACACATCGCCCGACAGGTTGATCTGCACCGAAGCCCCCCACAGCGGATCACGGCGCAAATCTTCTGAAACCTTGTACTGGCCTGCGATGGACACTAGCTCAGCGGTCAACTGCTGGCAAAAAATACGCGCCTTGGCATCGCCCTTGATGCCGGCGAGGGCACGTCCGCGCATCGGGCCGTATACATGGATGTTGCCATCGGCAAGAAGTTCCGCCCCCGGGCTGACCGAGGAGATCACGACAAGGTCACCCCCCTGGGCGTAAATCTGCTGCCCGCCGCGTACGGGCGAGGTGATGATCTTTGTCGGCTTGATCGTCGGCTCCGGTGGTTTTTCCGGTTTTTTCTTCTCTTCACCGACCAATGGTTCAAGCGGTCGCTCGCGCGCGCCGGACGGTGGCAGTACTGGCAGTTCAATGGCGATGGCCGCAGCAATGTCTTCAATGCGGCTGGCGCGAATCGCCAACGTGCGTAGGCCATGGGAGCGACAGACGCGCATCAGGCCAGGCAGATCGATACTGCCCTGGCCGGCGGGCAGTTTGTCCAGCGCCAGCACCAGCGGGGCGTTGTTGAAAAAATTCGGCGCCAGGGCGACCTTGGCGGCGAGCTGGCGGTCCAGGGCCTCGAGGTCGTTACGGGCGAGTTCCAGCACGGTGATGGCGAGCATGCTGCCTTTCAGCTGGAACACGGGATCTTGGTCTAGCGGTTCGGTTTGGCTCATGGTCGGCAAAGCGGCTTGTCACGAAAAGTGTCGAGACTTATAACGAGAACACTCACCCGCCGCAAGCCGAGTCGAACCGTTGTAGAATGCGCGGCCCTTGTCTTTACCGGAATCTGTAATGGATCGCCCGCGTTTTCGAGCTGTTTTTTTTCACCCGCGCTTTTGGCTGTTATGGCTGGGGCTCGGCCTGCTGTGGCTGATTACCCAACTGCCATACCGCGCGCTGCTGACCATTGGTCGCCTGCTGGGTGCTGGCATGTACCGCGTGGCGGGCGAACGTCGCCGTATTGCCGCGCGAAACCTGGAACTGTGCTTCCCGGAAAAATCCGCTAAAGAGCGTAAACAATTGCTCAAGGAAAACTTTGCCTCCACCGGCATCGCCTTCTTTGAGATGGCCATGAGTTGGTGGTGGTCGCGCCAGCGCCTGGCGCGCCTGGCCCATGTCGAAGGCCTGGAACACCTCAAGCAGGCCCAACTGGATGGCAAGGGCGTGATCCTCATGGCCCTGCATTTCACCACCCTGGAAATCGGTGCGGCACTGCTTGGCCAGAAGCACACCATTGACGGCATGTACCGCGAGCACGGCAACCTGCTGTTCGACTACATCCAGCGCCGTGGTCGCGAGCGTCACAACCTCGATTCCCTGGCCGTGGAGCGCGAAGACGTGCGCGGCATGCTTAAGCTGCTGCGCGCTGGCCGCGCCATCTGGTACGCACCGGACCAAGACTACGGCGCCAAGCAAAGCATCTTTGTGCCGCTGTTCGGCATCCAGGCGGCCACCGTGCCCGCCACCAGTAAGTTCGCCAAGCTGGGCAAGGCGCTGGTCGTGCCGTTCACTCAACAGCGCCTCGCCGATGGCAGCGGTTACCGCCTGGTGATCCACCCGCCGCTGACTGACTTCCCTGGCGAAAGCGATGAAGTCGATTGCCTGCGCATCAATCAGTGGGTCGAAGCCTCGGTGCGTGAATGCCCTGAGCAATACCTGTGGACTCACCGCCGCTTCAAGAGCCGGCCACCGGGTGAACCCAAGCTGTACGAAAAACGCCGCTGATAAGACCGATTTTTTCCCACATGGAGTGAAGCAATGCGCCCAGCTGAACCGGTTACAGGCTTGATTCTTTCCGGCGGCGGGGCGCGAGCGGCTTATCAGGTGGGGGTGCTGGCGGCCATTGCAGAGTTGTTGCCGCCGGGAGCACCGAATCCTTTTCCGGTGATCGTCGGCACCTCCGCCGGCGCGATCAATGCGGTGAGCCTGGCCAGCGGCGCCATGGACTTCAGGGCCGCGATCCAACGTCTTACCGCCTTCTGGCAGGGCTTTCGTAGCCACCAGGTGTTGCGCAGCGACTGGCCGGGGGTGATTCGCCAAGCGAGCCGCTTCTTTATCCACAGCCTGCTGGGCCTGGGCGCCCGGGTGCCGGTGGCCTTGCTCAACAGCTCACCGTTACGCGACCTGTTGCAAGAGCGCTTGAACCTGGACGGCATCGACGAGGCCATCCGGCATAAACATCTGCACGCGGTAGCAGTGACGGCCTTTGGTTATGAGTCCGGGCAAGCGGTGACCTTTTATCAAGGCGGCGGCACCATCGACGCCTGGTTGCGCCATCGCCGTATCGGCATGCCCACTCAGTTGACCGTTGAACACCTGCTGGCCAGTTCGGCGATCCCTTTGCTGTTTGCGCCGGTCAAACTCGACCAGGAGTTCTTTGGCGACGGCGCGGTGCGGCAATCGGCGCCCATCAGCCCGGCCCTGCATTTGGGCGCCAATCGCGTGCTGGTGGTGGGGGTCAGCGGCAACCCGCGTGGCAATGAACCGGCCGTGCAACGCACCTACACCGGCCAGGAACCGACCCTGGCGCAGATCGGCGGGCACATGCTCAACAGCACGTTCATTGACAGCCTGGAAAGCGATATCGAATTGCTGGAGCGCTTGAACCAGTTCAGCCATTTCCAGCCGGGCGACAGCGCGGCTCAGGGCCTGGCGCCGGTTGAAGTACTGGTGATTGCGCCGAGCCAGCCCATTGATGAGATCGCCGCGCGGCATCGCCAGGAATTGCCGGCGGCGTTGCGCTTGTTTTTACGCGGGCCGGGGGCGACCAAGACCAGCGGGGCAGGGGTGTTGAGTTACTTGCTGTTCGAGGCGGGGTATTGCAGCGAGTTGATTGAATTGGGGCGGCGGGATGCGTTGGCCAAGCGTGAGGAAATCACTCGGTTTTTGAGGTTGCCCCCAAACTAAATGTGGGAGCGAGCAAGCCCGCTCCCACATTTTGTATTGCGGTGTGAGTTAGAAGTGGTACTTGACCAAGAAGCTCGCCGTATCCTGCGTCGTCTTGAACGCACCCGAATCTTCAATCCCGTACTTGTTCTTCCAGTAGTCGTATTCAAAACCGACATACAACTGCTTGTCGCCCCAGTGCAATGCCTTGCCCAAGTCATATTTGACCTGTGGGTTGAAGTGCAGGTTGGCGTGGTAAGTGCCACGGGCATTCTTGTCGTTGTCCACGACCCAGTCCATGAAGCCGTCGATCAACACGTCGGAGTTGCCCACCGGAATCGTGTACGACCAGACCGGCGTGATCTGCCAAACGCCATCACCCGGGCGATTGCCTTCGGTCTGGCGCTGGTAGAAGTTCAGCTGGAAGTAGTCGAAACCCGGAATGTTCAAATCGAAGCCAGGACCGACCAGGTACGATTCGTTATCGCCTTCACCAAACTCGTAAGTCATCGCCAGCAATACATCCTTGATCGGACCAAAGGACAGGTCCTTGTCGAGAATCTTGCCAAACGACAAACGCGGGCTGAACTCGCCGTAATAAGTATTCGGGCCGACGTTGCCATCTTCTTTGCCGTTATAAAAGATGCGGTCGAGGAAGAAGAAGTTGTCGCCGTACTTCCAGGCATCGGCATGTTCGAACGTGACGGTTTGTTGGATCTGCGGGTTGACGGTGAAGCTCTTGCCCCACAAGTAAGTCAGGCTGTTGTTCTGCCACTGCAACAGGTCACCGGCCACGGCTTGACCACCTGCCAGCAGGGATCCCGCCAGCATCAGGCCTTTGAACATAGGTTTCATTCGGTTGCTCCCGAGTTAAAATTTTATGGTTTTTCTTCTACGCAGGCGCTCTGGTGTGGCGCCTTTTGGTCAGCTGCAAAAATCGTCTGTTCGGTCAGCTTTAGTGCATTTAGCAAGAGCTGCGCCAAGGTGTTTAAAAAGCCAAAAAATCCCCGTCGGCTGCATGGGATGCAGTCGAATTCAGGGGACTTTTGCGCACATTGGCCGCAGACATAAGGCCGGGATAAGTTGGCCTTGCAGTCAGCTTTTACATTCGCTGTTTTTTTTTGAGTCGATTCGAGCGGGCGCGGAGAATACTGGCTCTTATGCCTGGGCTCAAGTGCGCTGTAACAGAGCGCGTGGGGCGAGAATGGGGCACGGCTTGTGGCCGGCCCCGGGTGAATGGCGTGCATGTCGTGGTTCCCAGTATCGTTATTGTTTTTGTAAGAACGAAGGAATCAATGCGTAGGCGCGACGGCAGGTCGTTCTGACCCGCCGAGGATGTTGAACAGGATATTCAGCGACAACGCGCTGAGGGTGGCCATGGCGATGCCACTGTGGGTGATCGGGCTCATCCACAGCGGCAGCTGCGCGAAGAACTCCGGGCGCACCACCGGGATCAGGCCCATGCCGATACTCACCGCCACCAGCAGTTGGTTGCGACGGTCGGCGATATCGGCTTCCTGCAGGATCTTGATCCCGGTGGCCGCCACCATGCCGAACATGGCAATCGCCGCACCGCCCAGCACCGCCGGTGGAATCGACGCCACCAGGTATGCCGCTTTGGGCAGCAGGCTCAGCACAATCAGAAAGGCCCCCGCCATGATCGTCACCGAGCGGCAACGCACGCCGGTCATCTGCACCAGGCCGATGTTTTGTGCGAACGAAGAGTGGGTAAATGTGTTGAAGAACCCGGCAAAGAACGACGCGCCGGCATCACACAACAAACCACGGCGCAGCATCTTTGGCGTGACGTCCTGGCCGGTGATCTTGCCCAGCGCGAGGAACATCCCGGTGGACTCGACAAAGATGATCACCACCACCAGGCACATCGAGAGGATTGGCGCCAACTCGAACTTAGGCATGCCAAAGTGCAGCGGTGTCACCACCTGCACCCACGGTGCCTGGGCCAGGCCGCTGAGGTCGACCATGCCAAGCAGGCCGCACAAGGCGTAACCCAGGCCCATGCCGACCAGTACCGAAATGTTCACCCAGAAACCGCGCATGAAGCGGTTGATCAGCAAGATGGTGGCGAGTACCAGCGCGGCAATCGCCAGGTAGATCGGCGAACCAAACGTCGCAGCGGCACTGCCGCCACCGGCCCAGTTCACGGCGACCGGAAACAGCGAGAGGCCAATCGCGGTGATCACGGTGCCGGTCACCAAGGGCGGGAAAAAGCGCACGATCTTGGACATGAACGGCGCGATCAACATACCGAAGAACCCGGCGGCGATGGTCGCGCCGAAGATACCCTGCAAGCCGATACCGGGCATGCCGGCCATGGCGACCATGCTGCCGACGGCGGCGAAACTGGCGCCCATCATCACCGGCATGCGGATGCCCACTGGGCCGATGCCGAACGACTGCACGAGGGTGGCTATGCCGGCTACCAGCAGGTCGGCGTTGATCAGGAAGGCGATTTCTTCACGGCTCAAGCCGGCGGCCTGGCCAATGATCAGGGGCACGGCGACGGCGCCGCCGTACATCAGCAAGACGTGTTGCAGGCCTACCAGAATCAGTTGCAAGAGGGGCAGCCGCACCATCGCGGGCACGGCAGGAATCTGCGGTTCGACTAACTCGGTCATGCAACACCTCGGATCTTTTTTATTTTTGTGTTGTGTGGAACGCAATCTCTACATCACCACAAATCCCCTGTGGGAGCGGGCTTGCTCGCGAATACGGCGTGTCAGTCACTGAATGTGCTGACTGATCCAGCGCCTTCGCGAACAAGCTCGCTCCCACATTTGGATCTGTGTGAATCAGTTAATTAATTGGTGCGGGCCCCCTGGTTGATCCAGGTACCAATCAAATCCCGCTCCTGCTGGGTCATCTGGGTGATGTTGCCCAACGGCATGATCTGGCTCGCCACGGCTTGCGCTTGAATACGCGCGGCCTGCTGCTGGATCTGCGCCGGTGTGTCAAACATCACCCCGGCCGGAGCGGTGCTGAACAGCGGGCTGGTGGGCTTGGCCGAATGGCACACGGTGCAGCGTTGTTCGATCACGCTGTGCACTTGGCCAAAATCCGTCGTGGCCTGAGCCGGTACCGGTTCAGCTGCGGGCGCTGGCGGCGCGGCGGGCTTCAAACCACCCCCCAATGCCGTTTCCGGCAGCGGCTGGTACTCAATGGCAGCCGGTGCCTTGGCCACTTCGGCGACGGGCTTGGGACCGGTCACATAGGCCAGGCAAATCATCGCCAGCGCGCCCACCGGCAAGGTCCACGCATACTTCTGGCTGTTATGCCGGGTGTTGAAGTAATGGCGCACCAACACCGCCGCCACCGCGATACCCGCCAGGATCAGCCAGTTGTATTGGCTGCCGTAGGTGCTCGGGAAATGGTTGCTGATCATGATGAACAGCACCGGTAAGGTGAAGTAGTTGTTGTGACGAGAACGCAGCAAGCCTTTGGCGGGCAGCGCCGGATCCGGCGTGCGGTTTTCCGCGATAGCCGCCACGAGCGCGCGTTGCGCCGGCATGATGATGCGGAACACGTTACCGACCATGATCGTGCCGATCACGGCACCCACGTGCAGGTACGCACCACGCCCGCTGAACACCTTGCTGAAACCATAGGCCGCCGCAATCAACAGCACAAACAGGATGAAACCGAGTAGGGCAGGGCGTTTGCCCAGGGCCGAGTCGCAGAGGAAGGAGTAGATGAACCAGCCGGCGAACAGTGAGCCAATGCCCAGCAATACGCCTTCGGTGCCGCTGAGCGTGCTGCCGGGGGCGAGCAGGTACAGCGTCGGGTTGAGGTAGAACACCACGCACAGCAGCGCGACGCCCGACATCCAGGTGAAATAGGCCTCCCATTTGAACCAATGCAGGTTGTCCGGCATGGTCGGTGGGGCCAGTTTGTATTTTTCCAGGTGGTAGATACCGCCACCGTGGATCGCCCACAAGTCACCGGCCAGGCCGCTCTTGGGGTTGACGCGGTTGAGGTTGTTTTCCAGCCAGACGAAGTAGAAAGAAGCGCCGATCCACGCGACGCCCGTGATCATATGAACCCAGCGCACGCTCAGGTTCAGCCATTCCAACAGATGTGCTTCCACAGTCTTTACCTCTCGCCTGTCACCCTTGTTGTCGGGTGATCCGGCCTTCTCTTATTGGTGGGGGGCGAGGATCAACCGCTCATCCTCTTCAAAAAAATGCTCATCGCAGTTATTGCCTGTGCCACTGCGATCAACCACCAGGAAGTCATCCCGCTTTTCGATCGTCAGCACCGGGTGGTGCCAGACGCCGCGATGGTAATTAATGCCCTGCCTGCCGTTGGTGACGAAGGCGCGGACCAAACCTGATACAGGTGCATCGCCAAGTGGCGCGACCACGATCAGAAAGGGGTTGCCGAGCAGCGGTATGAACGCTTGGCTGCCCAGCGGGTGTCGTTCCAGCATGCACACGGTCAGCGGCATGTCCTGCGCGTCGGCGCGGAAGATGCTGATGATCGCGTTGTCCTCAGGCTGTGCGGTTTCGACCGTCGCCAGCTTATGAAAGCGCATGGTCGACCCATTGTTGATCATGAAGTGATCGCTGCCATCGGTTTCGATAACGTCTCCGAAAGGGGCGAAGGCTTCTTTGGTCAGGGGTTCGATCATCAGTGTGCGCATGGCTGTCTTCTTATCCAGATTCTATGTGTTTGTTTTGCTTCTGTAGTGAGCGGGCTTGTCCCGCGCTGGGTGGCGAAGCCGCCCCAATCCAGCCACCGCTTTCTGCCAGACAGCACTCAGGCGCCTGGTTTTAGGGCGGCTTCGCCACCCAGCGCGGGACAAGCCCGCTCACTACAGGCAGTGTCTATTTCGCGACCTTGCCGAGGACGCGCAGGCGACTTACACCCCCATCCGGGAACACATTCAGGCGGATGTGGGTAATCGGCCCCAGTGCCTTGATCTGCTCGGCAAAGGTGTGTTCGGCGTGCATTTCCAGCTTTTGCGCCGGCAGCAGTTCGCGCCAGAACAACGATTGAGTTTCGATCTGGCTGTCGGTGCCGCCCTTGACGAACGCGCCCTGGATCGAGCAGGTGTCCGGGTAGTTGCCCTTGAAGTGCAGGGTGTCGACGATGATCTTCTCGATCTCGCCCGGGTGGCCCAGGGCGACGATCACCCAGTCATTGCCCGGTGTACGACGACGTGCGGTTTCCCAGCCGTCGCCCATGTTGATGCCACGGCCTGGGTTGAGAATGTTGCTCATGCGGCCGAAGTGTTCATCGGAGCAGGCCAGCGCGCGGCCACCGTTGAGGGCTGAGGCCAGGTCGACTTGTTCGTTGTCGCCGACCGACGACCAGTCGCGGAATGGAATGCCGTACACACGCAGACGCGCCACGCCGCCATCCGGATAGATGTTGAAGCGCAGGTGGCTGTAGGCCTGGTCGTTGTTGATCTCGTGGTAGTGGTGGCTGTTGCCTTGCAGCTCGACGGCCGACAGCACTTCCACCCACTGGGTGTTCTCATCCGGGTCGCCCGAGGCCAGGAAGCAGGCTTCCAGCGACGCCGACGGCGGGTAGTTGCCGGTGAAGAATGAAGTGTCGATGTCCACGCCTTTGATCGAGCCGGGTACGCCCAGGCGGATGACCGCGCTGTCGTAGCCTTCGAAGCGCTTGCGGCGCGACTCCCAGCCGTCCATCCACTTGCCGTTGTCATCGAAAACGCCCTCCTTCCACACGGCCGGGGTCGGCTGGAACAGGCGGTTGGCGTCAGCGAACCAGTCATCGGTCACCGAAAGGATCTTGGTGCCCAGACGGGCGTCGGCCAGGTTGACGAACTTCTCGAAAGGTACGGCGTAAGCTTTCATTCTTCTTGTCTGCCTTAGATAGAGTGGCTGGGGATGGTCGTTTAGAGGGTCAGTAATCGGAACAATGCGATCTTGTTGATCTCGGCCAGTGCGCACTTGAACTCGGCGTCTGCCGAGTGGTGGATGCGCGTTTCGAACGCGGCCAGGATCTGATGCCGGTTGCTGCCTTTTACCGCCATGATGAAGGGAAACTTGAACGTGGCCTTGTAGGCGTCGTTCAGCTCGGTGAAGCGTGAGAACTCTTCGGCCGTGCATTGGTGAATACCCGCGCCGGCTTGTTCATCGGTGCTGGCTTGGGTCAGTTGGCCCTGGACGGCGGCTTTGCCGGCCAGGTCCGGGTGAGCGTTGATCAGGGCCAGTTGACTGGCATGATCGGCGCTCAACAGGATGTCGCTCATGCGCTGGTGCAGGGTTTCGATCTCGTCGATCGAGGCGTCCTGGCCCAGGTCGAAGGCCTTCTCGGCCACCCATGGCGAATGTTCGTAGATGTCGGCGAAGGCGGCGACGAATTCATCGCGGCTCAGGGTCGATGGTTTAAGGGTTTGGAACGCAGTCATTTCGCTGCTCCCGTGTACGGGTGGGTTTCGTGCCAGTGACGGGCAATGTCCACGCGGCGGGTGAACCACACCTGTTCGTGACCTTTGGCGTACTCGATAAACCGCTTCAACGAAGCCAGGCGCGCAGGGCGGCCGATCAGGCGGCAGTGCAGGCCGATGGAAAGCATCTTCGGCGCCTCGGCCCCTTCGGCGTAGAGTACGTCGAAGGCGTCCTTGAGGTATTCGAAAAAGTCATCGCCCTTGTTGAAACCCTGCACCTGGGTAAAGCGCATGTCGTTGGTGTCCAGGGTGTAGGGGATCACCAGGTGCGGCTTGCCGGTAGGGTTGTTAGGCTCCCAGTAGGGCAGGTCGTCGTCGTAGGTGTCGCAGTCATACAGGAAACCGCCTTCCTCCATCACCAGCCGGCGGGTATTCGGGCCGGTGCGCCCGGTGTACCAGCCCAATGGGCGCTCGCCGGTGAGTTCGGTGAGGATGCGGATGGCTTCGAGCATGTGCTCGCGCTCCTGGGCCTCGTCCATGTACTGGTAGTCGATCCAGCGGTAGCCGTGGCTGCAAATTTCGTGACCGGCCTCGACCATCGCGCGGATCACGTCCGGGTGACGCTGGGCGGCCATGGCCACGGCGAAGATGGTCAGTGGAATATCAAATGCTTTAAACAGCTTGAGGATGCGCCACACGCCAGCGCGGCTGCCGTATTCGTACAGCGACTCCATGCTCATGTTGCGCGCGCCTTGCAGCGGCTGCGCCGAAACCATTTCCGACAGGAAGGCTTCAGACTCTTTGTCACCGTGCAAAATATTACGCTCGCCGCCTTCTTCGTAATTGAGTACGAAAGACAACGCGATGCGCGCCTTGCCCGGCCAGTGGGGGTGAGGAGGGTTACTGCCGTAACCGATCAGGTCGCGTGGGTAGTCAGCGCTCACTGCAGTCTTCCTTCTTGTTCGTGATCATTCATGTGGCGGCCGGGCAGTGAAAAGACTGGGTGGCGTCACGGCGATGAGTGATTGTATACAACTTGTCGGCAACTTTGTAAGCCTGCATTTATGCATTTTTTCCGCAGAGCTCTGTGTAAAGGGTGTAGCAAGAAACTTGCCTGACTGGTCAGCTAATGGACAAAAGGTCGTTTAAAAGCAAGGATTACCCATCGATCAGTCTGTCGAGCATCAGCGGTGTGCTGATCCGAGGCTTTGTGATTTTTATTGTGTACAATTTTTTTTAAAAGTGTCTTAATCAGTCATCGCCGGCTTTTTCGATGCCCTGAAAAAGTGCGGATCACTCTTCTACTGACCACGGGAGGCGCGTAGACGCCATGGGACGCTTGACCACACACGTTTTGGACGCCGCACACGGCTGCCCCGGCAGCGCGATCAAGGTTGAACTGTATCGCGTCGACGGCACTCAGCTTGAGCGGGTCGCTACCGCCGTGACCAACAGCGACGGCCGCTGCGACGCGCCATTGCTGCAAGGCGACGATTACCGCAGCGGTGTCTACCAGCTGCAATTCAGCGCCGGTGATTACTACCGCGCCCGTGGCGTGCAATTGCCTGAACCGGCGTTTCTCGATGTGGTGGTGCTGCGCTTCGGCATCAGCGCCGAACAGGATCATTACCATGTCCCGCTGCTGATTTCGCCTTACAGCTACTCCACCTATCGCGGTAGCTGAGCGTCACCTCGCTTCACACCCCCAAAGCTCTTCGTTGGTTTTTCGCCCGCCCACACTGCGGGCTTTTTTTTGCCTGCAGTGGGTTCAATTATCTAGCGCCTTCTGACCGCCTGCGTTGCTTAGGCTGAGTGTTTTCCTCCACGAGAAAAAACACCATGACCTCGGCCACCGAAAGTCAGTCCGCTCCTCCCGTTTCCAGCCCTGCGTCCGACACCGACGACATTGACGACGCCAGCGATGCTGAAGAGACCGTCGACGCCGAGTTACGGGCCATTCGCAACCAGTTGAAAGTACGGATTCGCACCTCTACCCATCCCAGCCGTCTGATCAATCAGATCTGGCTGGCCGACATGCGCTGCCGCGAGTCGGCGCAGACGCTGACACATCTGCTGGGGCGCTCGCCCAAAATCTTGAAGGTGATTCGCGCCGAGCTGTACAAGGAATTCAAGGAGGAACCGGATGATCTGCTGTTTACCGTGCCTGCGAAGGGCGGTGAGCCCGAGAAAGTCGACAGCCTGACCAGTCGGGCATTGTCGTTGCTTTTTGAGCCCTGGACGGCTGCCAGTGTTTCCCCGTCAACCACCCTGACCATCAAAGGAAAGCCCGGCTCTGGATTGACGTTGACGCCGTTGGAAGCCCTTCAACGAGTGGTCGCGATGCGGCTCTATGAGCGATTAATCCACACGGCCGCTCACTATTGGGACACCTTGGCATACGGTTCCTGGCGGACGCGCCGGGAGCGCTGGGTAGCGTTGCACGAGGAACTCTTCGCCGACCGTGCCTTGATCGCGCGGCAACTGGATGAGCTGTCGAGTACCGGAATGGCCATGGTTCAGGCCGTGATTGATGCCCCGAGCGCGCAGGCGCGTCAGGTCGCGGGGGGGGATTGGGCCGGTGTGCGAGTGGGCCAGTTACTCTGGCCGGGTACACCTGCGATGGTGATTCCAGGTGCCTTGCATATCTATCGCGAGGGTGACCCCAGTGGTGTGCCGCATATCATTTACCTGCCGGGTGTGGCCCGCAATCTCTACGAGTACCCTTCCTTCGTCGCGCTTCAGTGCGGTGTGCTGGAGCTGAGCAAGTCGCGGTTTGACGAGCTCTGGCAATGCTTGCCTTTAAATCGTCGCCCAGTGTTATGCCGTCCTGCGGACTTATCCCCGGCGTCCAGCGTTGTGCGTGGCTTGGAGATTTTAGAGGATGCGTTGGCGCTGGGCGCGCAGGAGTTGCTGAGGCAGCAATGGAATAACGAGTTGGCCTGTGTTTCGGTGATTTATCACCCGCACGTATTTGCCACAGAGCGGCCGCAGCCACTTGATGCAGGTTCCTTTCTCAAGCACGTGGAGGGCAACAGGAAACAACTGGTCGGGGGGGCTCGGCTCGGCGCGCTGCGTGACGAATTGCTCGATTGGGACCACCAGCGACGAAGCACAGAAATTATTTTTGCCAGTATCGCGCCCGGCTTGGCGCTGCGCACGGCAGAGCAGCAGATCAAGCGTTACGAAAAAGGCCTGGTCGCGCTGCTGGATCCGGATAATCCAAGCGCCGAGACACCGGAATATCAGGAGGTCGTCGCCTGGGTGGACCAACTCAAGGTTCACGCCCAAACCTTGCATGCCTTGTCGCTGGGTGCCGGGCAACGATTGCTTCACGTTGATTTTTGGTCTGAGCGCCCAGGTGGGGAGGGGACGCCCAGGCGGGTTGTGTCGTTTATGCACGCCCAAGCCGAGGCCTTGCGCTGCGAAGTGCAGGTGCAACACAGGCTTAAGTTGCTGAGTGCGGCGCATCGTGACTTGATGATTGAAGTGGTGGAGCAGCCTTTGCCCGCCCGGCGTCCGAACAGTCAAACCCAGGTATTGTCGATCGCCATTGGCAGCGAGCTGGATGCCTTTTATTCGCTCCATAACATCAGGGTGGTGACGACCGCCGCAGCGGTGAGGGTCCCGCTTCGCCAGCTACCCGTGGTGCTGTATGCCTTTGGCGAAGTGGGCGGAGTGATGGCTTTTGCCGGGCTGGACGCCCTCACCCGAAGTGTCAAGGCCAGCCTCGTCAGTCGGGACGATTCCGTGCTGTGGGGCTGTGTCGCGCGCGATAAGCGCAATGACTTACGCACACATGCGGCGCGTAAAACCTTAGAGGTGCGCTACGTGCCTATCCCTGGCAAGCCTGCATTGGCCTCCCTCAAGAAGCTCATTGGGACTTGTTATCGCTTGTACAACAGCGCCGATGACATCACGCGTATTTTCAGTGAGGTAAAGGATGCCGAGTTGAGTCGTGCGCTGTTGCTGACCGAGCTGGAGCAACACCTGCAGGTTCCCGTCAATAGCGCTCTGAGCCGCGCGCAGGCGAATGTCGAGCTGCTGCGCAAGGTAGCGCTCGAAGCGAAAAAAATGCCGGGATGGTTAACGGGGGCAACCCGTGCGCAGCGAAAACACTTCAGACGCTCGCAGAAGCTTTACATGAGCAGCACCTGGGCATTTTTAGCCCGGCTCGAGCAACGTCTGCCGGACTTGAGCACCTATGCCCGCCAAAAGTTGACCGCCCGGTTGCGCCACGAGGGGCTCTCCTTGGGGGTGGAGATAGACGAGCCCTTTATGGCGATGTCCGGAGATATCCACGGCACGTATTGTGATCATAAAGACGCTTGCCGCTTGAAAGACCCGCAAAAGCTACTACCCGCGTCTTCTTCGTGCAGGGCCTTCAGTCTGTTGGAGCTGGCGCTGCACAACCTGGATCCGCTGGCACCGTGGACGAACCATAAATTGAACCGTGCTTGCCCTCTGCGACGGACGTGGCCAGACAGTCTTTCTACCGGGCATTTGAGGCAAATCATCTCTTCGCTGGATATCGGCGGCCGGTACGACGCGTTGATCAATAAGGTGTTTTATCCACCTGTTAACCCCAACCGCCCGCTCAGCGAAGGACGTATTCCCGAGTTATTGAATCGCGTGTTGCGAGCGGGTGGTAAGCATCATCTGTTTTCAGCGGTTCAACAGGGGCTGTCGGCGACAGCACAAAGCGTTTTCAGCACTGCAATGGCCGCACGGACACCGCAGGACCTGATGAAAAACCAGCATGAGTTACAACTGCACGTGGTTCATTTGGTGGGCCATACGATGCAGCATGATCGCTATGTCGCAGGGATAGTGGTCGTGCAAGACAAGCGCTCGGAGCTTTGCGTGGTCTATTGGCCCCAGGCCCCCCTCGCCTTGGTACTCACTGAGTACGGCAACCTTGAAAAGGCCAAGGCTGAATTGAACCGTCTAGGCGCATTGCCCGATAACGTTAAGACGCTGGCACGCCAGGTCGCACCCGGCTGGGCTTTTCAGGCAAAGCATCAGTCCCCGTTCGAACCAAAGGTCTTCAACCTATTTGATGTGCTTCCTGGCAGTTCCCTCGTGAGAGGGATTTGGCGGTTGACCCGCCTGTTCTCCGTCAAGCATCTGGAACCGTCGCTGTTGCTTGATGAGATTGAAGAACAGGTGCTCGAGCAGATTGCCAGTGATCCACGGGATTGGCTGGCGATTGTCGCCACGTCCAACTGCAATGCCCAGGCGTTGCTGTACCACGGCAAAGTGCACGAGTTGCAACGCCAGACACAGGCAGCCAGTTACTCCAATAAAGCGCTGAAGGAATACCGAATCCGCCGCCTTCGCGACGATAGCTTAGCCAAAACACGGATGGTGTTAAGTGCCTTTATTCCAATACTCGGAGTGTTCAGTGACATCTATGAGTTGTACGTTGCAGCGCGGCATTACAAGCGTTATGGCGACACCAGTGATAAGCGCGTGTTGGCCGATACGATTAAATTTTTTATGGTCAACCTGGTAATGACTTTCGTACCCGGCCCCAAGAGGGCGGGCGTTGCGGCAGCTTCCGCGATACGGTCTGCGCTGCCCCCGGCTCTGGGGCGGATACGCCGCTGGCGGGTGGAACCGAGTGGTGTTCCCCGTTCGGCGTCATCCGTGAGGCAACTTCCGGCCCTGGAGCGTTTCAAGACTGCATCGGTGCCGGAGGGGGCCGTGGCGTTGAGGGGGCCGGGTCGGGAAGGTGTCTACGTCAAAAATGGAGAGCTATTTGTGGCGGATGACACACACCATTATCCGGTTTACAAACGGGACAGCGGGCAAGGGTTTCGTCTGAAAAACCAGCAGTCGCCGGGTCAGGACGAACTGATTCTGGATATTCACCAGTCCAGGGAGTGGTTACTCGGCGCGGACGCGCCGCAACCGGTGGCGGGAACGAGTACGAGCCTGCTTAGCCCGTGGACACCCCCGGTACCACCGCCGCCGGATTGGTGGCCACCCGTGGTGCGCAGGGCGACGGAAAGCCAGATACGCCAGTCCTCCTCCACGTCCACCCACTGGTTGGATTGGCGTGTGCAGGTTCTGAACCATCAACAATTGACGTCCCCGGCGCCCGGCGTATTTCACGTCCCGGTAGATAGTCGAGGATTTTCCTACAATGTCCTCCGGCTGGCGCCTCCCTATACGGCCCTGAACGATCCTTTGAGCGGTTATTACCGATTGCTCCCCCAGGGTGGGCAGGCACCCTTGGGTTACATAGTGTTTATCACACAGGATGAACCACTGGTTTCATTGGCTCGCGTTGATATTGAGCGTTGGGCAAGCACATCACGTGCTGAACAGCCCCTTCCTGTATCGCGCACGCCAACGGGCGGGTGGCAGCTCCATGCCCCTCTCTTTGACAGGCCGTTGGCGGAGTACGTCGGCACGGCATTCCCCACCATGACCACCAAAAGCCGAGAATTTACAGTGGCACGAATTATTGAGTTATCAGGCCCGGAACGCCCTGCAACGGCCAGTCATATGCTCAATCTCCGTGCGACGTTGAACGATTGGTTGCCAGCGGCCCCCGCGATACCAGGGCAAACGGATGATGTGTTGAGATTGCTGAGGCCTACTGACAGACAAAGTAAATCGATATTCATAGGGGTAGAAGGCAAAGCGCCAGGCTTTACCCGAGTCGACTTCCGGATATCAGGTTTAGATCTAGATCCTGCGCTTCAATTCCGCCTTCCCAAGCGCCCGGTCCAGCGCGGGGTTGCCATGCGCCAGGCCATTACACACGTGTTGCAGCAGCAAGGCTTTGACGTGCATGAAGTGCTGGTGAAGCATTTCAATAAAACCACCCGTGATTTGATCGTGACCCACCCTCTGTCCAATAAGGTTTACTACGTTTCAATCCATTGGACGTACGGTGGGACGATCGAGTTGGATACGCGACTGACGGCTCAGTGGCTCAATGAAACCATTCGCTTTAATCCGGGTGTGCTGCCACTGGTAGACGTCAGCAGCGCCATGAGCGAAAACCGTCTGGTTCTGATCGTAGCAGGCATCCAGTGGCGCGGTATGAGGGGGAGCCGACCGAGTGTCTATTTCGCCAAAGTCAGCCGGTCCTAGCCTTTATCAATGCCATCACGCCAGCGCCACCGAATAGCCCGGCGCTGATGCGGTTAAACCAACTCTGGCCCTTGCCACTGCGCAGGTAGCGAGCAGCGCCGTGGGCACCCAGGCCGTAGGCCAGCTTGCACATCAGGTCGAGCGCCGTCCAGGTGACGATCATGATCAGCAGTTGCGGCAGAAAAGGCTGTTGGCTGTTGAGGAATTGCGGCAGGAAAGCGGCAAAAAACAGGATGTCCTTGGGGTTGCTCGCGCCCAGTACGAACGCCCGGCCAAATAGCGCACGAAAGCGTGGGACGGGGGCGGCGTACGGCACCTCGGCACGCTGGGCCGGTTGCCGCGATTGCTGCCAGCTCTGCCAGGCGAGATAAAACAGGTACACCGCGCCAACCATCTTCAAGGCGCTGAACAGTTGCTCGGAAGCCAGTAACAACGCACCCAAACCCAGCGCCGAGGCGCTGAGCAGGCAGATCGAGGCAAACACCCCGCCAAGAAACGCTGGATACGAGCGGCGCAGCCCATAGTTGAGGCTGTTGCTGATCATCAGCAGGGACAGTGGCCCCGGTATGAGGATCACCACCAATGCTGCGCCGCTGAACAGTAGCCAGGTTTCCAGGTTCATCCGTTGCTCCTTTATAGAAATATGAATTTGGCGATAAAGATCGCGCACAGCACCCACAGGCTGACAGAAATCTCGCGGTACTTGCCGGTGCCAGCCTTGAGCGCCACATACGTGATAAAGCCCAAGGCGATACCGTCGGCGACCGAGAAGGTCAGCGGCATCATGATTGCGGTGACAATCGCCGGGATGCTGTCAGTGGCTTCATCCCAATTGATATGGGCCATGCTCGCCATCATCAGCATCGCGACATAAATCAGCGCACCCGCCGTGGCGTACGCTGGAATCATCCCGGCCAGCGGTGCAAAAAACATCGCCGCCACAAACAGAATGCCCACGGTCACGGCGGTCAGCCCGGTACGCCCGCCAGCGGCCACGCCGGCAGCACTTTCCACGTAGCTGGTCACCGGTGGTACACCCACCATGGCACCGAATACGCTGGAAGCACTGTCGGCTTTCAACGCACGGGACAGGTTATCGATCTTGCCATCGGCGTTGACGAGGCCGGCCCGCTGGGCGACGCCCATCAGTGTACCGGCAGTGTCGAACATGTGTACAAAAAGAAATGCAAATACCACGCTGATCATGCTGACATTGAATACACCTTTTACGTCCATCGCCATCCAGGTCGGTGCCAGGCTCGGAGGTGTGGCAAGAATGCCGTTGTAGTGCACCAGGCCCAGGCCCCAACCCGCGATGGTCACGGCGATGATGCTGATCAGGATCGCGCCGAACACGCGGTGGTAGCTGAGGATCGCGATCAGCAGGAAGCACACGGCTGCCAGCAATGGCGCGGGCTCATGCAACGAACCGAGTTTGATCAAGGTCGCCGGACTGTCGACGATGATCCCCGCAGTCTTCAGGCCGATCACCCCGAGGAACAGGCCGACACCCGCGCCCATCGCATGGCGCAAGCTGACAGGGATGCTGTTGAGCAGCCATTCGCGCACGCGGGACAGGGTCAGGCCCATGAACAGAACGCCGGAAATAAACACCGCGCCCAGCGCAGTTTCCCAGGTGTAGCCCATGGTGCCGACCACGGTGTAGGTGAAAAACGCGTTCAAGCCCATGCCCGGCGCCAGACCTACCGGCCAGTTGGCGTAGAGGCCCATCAGCAGGCAGCCCAGCGCGGCGGCGATGCAGGTGGCGACGAATGCCGCGCCGTGATCGATGCCGGCGTCGGCCATGATGTTCGGGTTGACGAAAATGATGTAGGCCATGGTGATAAAGGTGGTGAGGCCGGCGATCAGCTCGGTCTTCACTGTGGTGCCATGCAAGCGCAGCTTAAACAGGCGTTCCAGCCAGCCGGTGCGGGTGGGTTGGAGGTCCAGGGGTGAGGCTTCGGATTTGCGGCTGTCCACAGCGAGTACTCCTCAAGCATTTTATTGTTATGGCCAGCGCTTAGGCGCTGTGAGGTACTGGCGGGTTTGTTGACCAATAGGTCAGGAACTCGCACGAAGCGAATTATGCTTTTGTATACAAATAAAGCAAATAATGTTTTCGATCGGCTGCGTAAAAGTGGATGAAAGGCTAGTTCAGGCCACTTAGCGCCTGGTTCACCGCTAGCCATCCGGCCACGGCTTCAGCCCCCGCGTCACTGAAGGCGCGTTGCAACAACTTCACCTGTTCGCGGCGCAGGGATTGCTCAAAACGCAGGCCTTCTTCAGTGAGCGCCAGCAGGCGTTTGCGCTTGTCGGTTTCGGAAGCGACGCTGTCGACCAGATGCATTTCCTGCAATTGGCGCAGGGGCATGTTCAGCGCCTGCTTGCTCACACCGAGTAATTCCAGCAGTTCCTTCACGCTCAAGGCGGGGTAGCGCGCGATAAAAAATACGATGCGCTGGTGCACGCGGCTCAGGCCGCGACGTTCGAGCATTTCGTCGGCTTTGGCGGTGAAGGCCTGGTAGCCGAAAAAGAACGCCTCCATGGCCTCTTGTTGGCGGGTCTGGTTTTTAAGGTCAAGCATATTGACGTATCCACTGAAGTCGTCGTAATTTCGGTCAACCAGTTTGACGTATTTAACGCACTCTTCGCTACCGGTGACCCCATGGCCTTCTCTGAACGTGTTACGCGCCTCAAAAGCTCCCTGATCCGTGAAATCCTCGCGGCAGCCCAGCGCCCGGAAGTGATGTCGTTCGCCGGGGGCCTGCCGGCGGAGGCCATGCTGCCAGCATTGAACTGGGATGACATGCCGCTGAACATCGGCCAATACGGCATGAGCGAAGGCGAGCCACAATTGCGCGAGTTGCTCGCCGCCGAGGCCCGAGCCCTTGGCGTGCCGTGCCAGGCCAGCCAGGTGCTGGTGGTCAGCGGTTCCCAACAAACCCTGGACCTGGCGGCCAAGCTGTATATCGACAAAGGCACGCAGATCCTGTTGGAAGGCCCGACCTACCTGGCTGCCTTGCAGATCTTCCAGCTGTTCGGCGCCGAATGCCTCACCGTGTCATTGGAAGCCGATGGCCCCGACCTGGCCGCTCTGCGGGTCAACCTTGAACGCCACCGTCCGGCGTTCATCTACCTGATCCCGACGTTCCAGAACCCGTCCGCCGTGCGCTACAGCGAAGCCAAGCGCGCCGCCGTCGCCGCCTTGCTCGACGAGTTTGGCGTGACCCTGATCGAAGATGAGCCCTACCGCGAACTGACGTTCGACGGCGGCAGCGCCAAACCCATTGTCGGACGCCTGAAAAAAGCCAGTTGGATCTACACCGGCACCGTGTCCAAGACCCTGTTGCCGGGCCTGCGCGTTGGCTACCTGATTGCCAGCCCGGACCTGTTCCCGCACCTGCTCAAGCTCAAGCAGTCGGCGGATTTGCACACCAACCGCGTCGGCCAGTGGCAAGCGATGCAGTGGATCGGCACGGAGAAATACCAGCATCACCTGGTGGAACTGCGCAGTTTTTACCGCGAGCGTCGCGATGCGTTCCAAGCCGCATTGGAACGTCACTTCGCCGATCTGGCCGACTGGCAAGTGCCCCAGGGTGGATTATTCTTCTGGCTGACCTTGAAACAGCCGCTCGACACCCGCACCTTGTTGGCTCAAGCGCTCGACCAGAACGTCGCGTTCATGCCCGGTGAACCGTTCTTTTCCGAGCCGGACCAGCACCACGGTTCGCTGCGACTCAATTTCAGCCATATCGACCCGGCCCTCCTCGACGAAGGTCTCAAGCGCCTGGCCGCGGTGGTCCGTCAAGCACAGCACGCGCAAGCGGCATAAGGGGAGCCCCATGTACAAGGTTTATGGCGATTACAAGTCGGGCAACTGCTACAAGGTCAAATTGATGCTCAGCCTGCTGGGCATCCCGTATCAATGGATCGATGTCGATATCCTCAACGGCGATACCGAGACCCCGGAGTTCCTGGCCAAGAACCCCAACGGTAAGATCCCGGTGCTGGAACTGGAAGACGGCACCTGCCTGTGGGAGTCCAACGCGATTCTCAACTTCCTCGCCGATGGCAGTGAGTTCCTGCCCACCGAGCCACGCCTGCGCACGCAAGTGTTGCAGTGGCAGTTCTTCGAGCAATACAGCCACGAGCCGTACATTGCAGTGGCGCGGTTTATCCAGTTTTACCTGGGCTTGCCGCAAGACCGCCTCGAGGAATACCAGAAGCTGCACAAGGGCGGTTACAAGGCGCTCAAGGTCATGGAGCGCCAACTGCAACTGACGCCGTATCTGGTGGGCGACCAGTTCTCCATTGCCGATGTGGCGTTGTACGCCTACACCCACGTGGCCCATGAAGGTGGTTTTGACTTGGACGCTTATCCGGGTGTTCAGGCGTGGATGGCGCGCGTCGCCAGTCATCCCCGCCATGTGGCGATGTTGGACTGACCTGCAGGCCGCCAGCGGTCCAGCTGGCGGCCAGTTAGTTGTTAAAAATTCCATTTGTGGGACCAGCAAATGGGAAAAATCTGCCTTTTAAGCAATTTGAGGCAAAAAGCACGACGCGTTTCTGGGACGATGTGGGTAATTGATAGTTGCGTTAAACAATTACTCCATGCGGAAACTGTATGCTGCCACTTAATTATTTATGTTGGTTGCCGGATCGTATTTCTTTAGTCCCCTTGAGTTCGCTTGAGCACTCCCATGATTTAAAACCGGGGGCTGGCAAGGTACTCCAGCGCTATTATTCCTTGGCGTCGGTCGGCCTGTCTTCCACAACACATGCCGAGATGCTGGTGGAAACGTTGCGCGCACTGGTAAGTGCGAACCCCCAGGTCAAACAGTTAAACGGTTGCCTCGTGTATGCCAAGACACAAACACATAACACGTTCTTTGATAATCATTGGTTGGACGATATTGCCCACGCGTGTGGCCTAGCGCATTGGCAAGTATTCAGCGTCAGTTTGAATCATTGTTCGTCTGCCCTGTCGGCCATTCACTTGTTAAAAAGCCGATTGATTAAGAAGGGCGAGCCTATGCTCCTGCTGACGGGAGAGAAGGCTTTTCACAGTGCTGTCAGTCGACTGGATAACAGCGTCCTGGCCGAAGTGCCGGCGGCGATGCTGCTCAATGCCGGGCCAGCGCTGTGGAACTTGAAACACACCGCCGTCAGGCATTTATCGTCTTTTTATGACAATCACCGGGGTGAGTCGGCTGTACGTCGGCGCGAGTTATATGCGTCGCTGGAACAGGAATATTATGATTTTTATCGTTACGCGCTGGATAAATTCAATGTCTCGCCTGACAGCATTGATGCCATCGTTCCGAATAACCTGGATCTGCCGTTGCTGAAAAAAGTGTCCGCCAGGCTGGACTTCAAGGGCGTCATGTTTACCGAACATATTGCCAACTACGGGCATGCGTATTGTGCCGATATCTTGTTTAACTTGTCGGCGCTGTTGGAAACATTCACAGGCAACAGAATCCTCTGCATCACCATGGGCATGGGCGTTACGCTTTCATGCGTGCTAATCGAAAGAAACCACTCCAGCGAGGTTTTATATGTCACACCTTCTCTTGGCTGTTAATGAAGCGCTTAACGATATTATGTCCTCGGCCGTGTCGGTCAATCTGGAAACTGACTTTAACGAAGACCTGGATTTGGACTCGGTGCTGTTTGTGCAGTTCTTATTGACCCTCGAAGAGAAAGTGCCTGGTTTGATGTTTGAGCCTGATCAAATCGACCAGGATGCCTTCACGACGGTGGGTAAATTGATCAGTTGGATCGAGCAGCATGTGCAGTTGGAGAGCTCCTATGCCTGACGGTCTGTTTGACAGGGTTTTTCAGCTGTTTGCGGGCAATGAGCCCGCAGATGCTGTGCGGCTGTTGCGTCTTGAGTCTACCGACCCGGCTCGGTGCGCATTCAGCCAGGGTTATCAACTCGTGCCGAACGAACGAACCGTGGTAGCCGGGCAACCACCGCAGGCGGACAGGGTGCTTGCCGCCCTCGGCTTGGAGCTGAAGTTTTTCGGAGAAAAGCAGACGAGCGCCGCCGACGGCCTCCAACTCATTGTCTCTGTCGCTGCCCGCCTGGGGTTGTTGATGCGCATGCTCGGCATGAGCTGGGCGCACTTGTCCAACCGCAGGAGCTTTGGCGTGAAAGCCACCCGGCATCAGCTGATCAAGGCTGAGTTCGCGGACCTCAGCAGTCAGTGCAACCAGTTGGCTTTGCAGTGGGAAATGCGCATCGCCGCGCAGGACTACCAGGACGCCGAGGAAGACCACTGGCAGATCACGCTGCTGAACAACAGAGCGGAAAAATTGATGGGGGGGCATGGCTACCTGCTGGGTGCGACGCACACGCTGTCCTATCTCTCGATGATGCTCTACAGCCTGTATGGAAAAACGACGGGGCACTACCCCATGTCACGGCGCGACAGCCTGGGAGAGGTCATGTGAATACCTCACCCGGCATAGTTCTGTCGCAACACCAGGGCGCAGGCCGGGATATTGCAGATCTGCTGAAGCTTGCCTGGCCCATGATTGTGGTTGCCGTCGCGGTGTCTTTTTCACAAAACATACAGACTGCCATTTTGGGGCACGGCGCTGAGACAACATCGATTTACTGGCTGTCGATGATCCAGCCGTTCAGCTTTTTGTTCCTGGCGATTCTCGAATGCCTGGCCATCAGTAACCAGGTGTTCAGCGCCCGGTCTGTGAACCTTTGGTCAAAACAGAAAGTATTCAGGGCAACTTCGCTTTTATCGGTGCTGGGTGTTTTGATCGTTGCATTGCTGAGCGGCGCGATTGCGTTGACTTCGCCTTGGTTGGAGAAGTTACTTCCCGTCTCTGGTGGTCGCTTTTATCAAGAGGCACTGCCGCTGTATTTCCTTTCGATGTTGCCGTTCATTCAGTTGGAGATGTGTAACAGCGCGCTCCGGGGGCAGGGCAGGAGCGCGGTGAGCATGCTGCTTGTGATTGCCTATATCATCCTGAACGCCGGCATTTGCTACACCAGCTACCACCTCTACGGTTTGGGCTTTTATTCCATTATCGTCGCCAATGCCCTGGCGTCCGGCTTGTTGATCCCGATCGCGACCTGGCTGGTCAGGCGAGTCAGTTACCTGGAGCAGGATGACCGGCCGCAAGCGTTCATCCCGCGCTTGAAAGGTTTGCTGCAGCAGGTGGGGTTGCCGATTTTTGCGTCTTTCATTGTGGTGTTTTTCAGTTCACTGCTGGTATTTCCACTGATAGGGACCCTGGGTGAGCAATATGTCGCCGCCTTCTTGATCATTACCAAGATCAGGATGTTTGTGGTCATTCCGGCCGTGGCGTGCGGCTCTGCGTTGGCGATATTGATAAATCAGCGCCTGTCGATCAGTAGCGGTGGGGAATTGAAACGGCTACTGCACCGTGGGCTGATGTTTATCGGTGGGCTTTATCTTGTGCTGACCGTCGCGATTTACTTCAGTGAAAAGATGCTGATTGGCCTTCTTTCAGGCGATGGGGCGATCAGAGACGCCAGTAGCCAGATGATGCTGATTTTATTGCCGACGTTTTTTATCACGGCGTTTGTTGCGTCCTTGCAAGCGTTACTTGAGCAACTTGATCAGGCGCGTCGCGTGTTGATTCTGACGGTCATCATAGAGTTACTGATGGTCGTCGTCTTGTTGGTCGGATGGGAGCGGTTCTCTAACCTGAACTCAATCATGAGTATCATCATCCTGTTCAGTACCATCAACTTGTTCGCCTTTGCCAATGAGTATTGGCGGCTGGCGAGCAAGATAGGGAACGAGCATGTTCTTTAGTGTTATCTATCCGCTCTTGCTGGTCGTTTCGCTGATCCATCAGAACTATCTTCGTGTACTGGTGGTGATGCGACTACGGCCTACCTTGTTGATGAAGGCCAGGGTCAGGCCAACGACTCACTATGTTCGTGTGTGTCGTTTCATCAGGTTGTTCGATCTTTACTCGCTGGACATGATGTCTTCCTACCTATCAGCGCTGTATGCGATGCATCTGTTTGAAAAAACCCGACCGTTGCCTTACAAACCCGCAGAGATGATGCTGCTCAGCCAGTGCCGGCAGGAAAACCTCACCTGGCGGCACACGTTCGTGAAGATGTTCGTTTACCCTCAAGCCGAGCAGCAGGCAGAAAAAGTATTGCTGCTGCACGGCTGGGATGGCCGCAGCATCATGCTCAGGCACCTTGCTCAGCGCCTGCAGGCTAAAGGGTATACGGTTTTTGCACCTGACCTGCCGGCACACGGGGTGTCGCCGGGCAAGGGCGTCTCTTTTTACGATCTCTCCCGGGCAGTCATCGATATCGAGCGACAGTGCGGTCCTTTTTCAGTGGTGATCGGGCATTCGTCCGGTGGGTTGGTAGGCTGCATGGCTGCACTGCAAGGGCTGCGGTTCAAGAGAATGGTCTTGATCAGCAGTCCGTGCAGTTTTGGCGAGGTGCTGGACAACTATGTACTCAGCCATAAACTACCCCGGCATATTGCGACGTCAATGAAGAAGCTCTACCAGTTACGCTACGGTGTGAACCCCGATAAGATTGGCCCCGAACTGATCGCCAAAATACAACAGCCAGTGCTGATATTGCATGACCAGGCCGACGTCAGTATTGATTTGGAAGAGGCCATGGTACTCAACCATGTCTTGGGAAGAAGCAAACTGATAGTCACCGAAGGCATAGGACATAATGGCGCACTGCGTGATGCCACGGTGTTCAGCCGTATTTCCAGTTTCCTGGACGCTACTGCGCAAGAAGATTATGCCGCTATGGGGCATCCCGCACTGCGCTTGCGCGCCGCGATTCGTAGACGTGTCAAACATCCAAGGCATTAGCCTTATGCTCGCTGATTGCAGAAAGTCACTAGACTATTCGAGTACCCCCTGTGCACTTTCGTGCATTCCCCTCAAGTACCCATCAAACGTCCACGACGAATGTTAGAATCACTTCATCTGTCGCGCCCACTGTCTCCCGACGCTAGGGGGAGCGGCTGCACAGTGACGTTGATTGTTCTAGCCTTGCCGTATCGAATGGATGAGTGACTTGAGGTTCGTGCGTAGTCGGCTGGTTTTTATTGATCAGAGTGAGTTGATGTTGTTGATCAGCATCGTGCGTGAAAAGCCATTTCTTTGTATGCCAAAGATAAAGTCATATTCCGAAGACTCTTTCTTGGCTTCCGGTCGCGTGGACTTCATGACGCACTGCTTGAGTTTCAGCGGTGTTTCATTATAGGTTTTACTGAAACTACGCGAGAAGTGCGGCAAGGAGGAAAACCCGCAGGCATAGCTTATATCAGTCAATGACCATTCCGGGGCCAGATGAATAAACTCTTTTGCCAGTGCCAGGCGGACCCTCCACATCCATTTGATCGGTGTCACATTGTAGAACAAGTTGAACATCCGACAAATATCAAAGCGGGATTTACCACAAATCTGCTCAAGGTCCTCCAGGGTGATCTCCTCTGAAATGTTTTCCACGATATGGTTAATCACATTGACAATACACAGGGCTTTTTCCATGTGGGCATGTTTGCCGTAGATATCAAAATGACGTTTATACAAATCGTCCATTATGTGTTGTGTAAATAAGGTCTTTTCTGCGTCTGAAATTTTACGTTCCCACATACAGACTCCGTTCTGCAGCGCTCAATGGCGAAGAGATTTATTATGGGTGTTGCGTTTGTCAGCGCAGATGAACAGGCAATTGCTATGCCATTTTTTTAGCCGCCTCAAGTGGCTGTTTGTTAAGTGCTTTTTAAGTGAATCTCGATTCAGGGAAAAGCCAGTCCCATTTTCGAAAGCTTTTTACGCGGTAAGTTGTGTTGCGTCCCGATAGTGGGATCGGCGATTTACAACGGATTGTCCTTGGGAACCCGATAATAGGCGCTGGCATATCGCGTTCGTTCCGAAAGTGAGACGCCCGGCCATGTGGGGTAGGTCGTATTAATTGGTTCTACGTTTTTACTTTATAAGTATCAATTAGTTATAGGGCTTTCTTATTCTGGCATGGAATATGCTGTTGCTTGGGCAGAACGTTAACTTTGGTGTTGTCATGGATATTTCGATCCCGCAGCCGGGAAATAAGCGCTTATTCAAGAAGCACAGTAAGGCCATTGCGGGTGGCGTGTTTTTGCTGGTGCTATTGCTGGTTATCTATACCTATCGGTTCTCGCCTTACCAGGTTGCCCGTAGCAGCGTGACGGTCGCCGAAGTCAAGTACGGTGAGTTTGCCGTCGAGGTGCGTGGTAATGGCGTACTGTTGCCCTGGGATATCAACTGGGTGGCGGCGAACGTTGATGCTCGGGTGGAGGAAGTTGTCTATAAGGCCGGGATGAAGGTCAGCAAGGGAGAGTTGCTGGTTGTCATGAGTAATCCGACGCTCGAACAGCGACTTCAGGAAAACCAGCTGGAACTTAACGCGCAACGGGCAGAAACCGAGGCAAAAAATGCCGAACTGCAAAATAAAATTCTTAATCAAGAGGCGTTGATGCTGGAGGCCAAGAGTCGCTTGCTGGGCTCGACACTTCGTCTTGCCGCCCAGAAAAAATACATCGCGGCCGTGCCCCGGCTGGAATATGAAACCACGCGCATCCTCACTGAGCAGTACACGCAACAGGTTGTGTTTGAAGAACGGCGGTTGAAGACACTTAAGCTCAGTGTCCAGGCTGATACAAAGGCGAATATCGTGCGCCTTAATAAAATGGAGTCATTGGTTGCGTTGAGTCAGCAGGAGGTTGATTCGCTCAGGGTCAAGTCTCCCATAGATGGCATTCTGCAAGATGTGAAAGTCCAGGTCGGACAACGGGTCACGATAGGCAGCGATATTGCCCGACTGGCCAAGGAGAAGGAGCTGTATGCCGAACTCAAGGTGCCCGAGTTGCAGTCGCGTGATCTGGCGGTCGGCCAGGCTGTCACGATCAACACAGGTCGAAGCCGCTTTACCGGCGTGCTGTCGAGGGTCGATCCTGCGGTTACCAACGGTACGGTCAAGGTGGATGTTACGTTTAATCAACCACTGCCTCAGGAAGCCCGTCCCGACCTGAGCGTCGACGGTTTGATCGCTGTGACGACAATCAATAATTCCTTGTATGTCGAGCGGCCGCCATTCGCGCAGAATAACTTGCCTTCTATGCTCTACCGGCTGGATGACAAAGACCGCTCAGCGACCAAAATGAAAGTGGATTTCGGGCAGGGTTCGGCTGACTACATTCAGATCACCAGCGGGCTCAAGGCTGGCGACAAAATAATTCTCAGTGACAGCACCGCTTGGCAGGGTGCCGATCACATTCAAATCGCCAATTGATGCCGCTCGCGCCGGCTGCCGGACAATGCCCTGGAGACAATAAGATGGAACCTTTGGTAGAACTGACAGATTTGAACAAGATTTTCCTGACTGATGAAATCGAAACCCATGCACTCAGCAAGATCACGCTCACCATCTCAAAAGGCGAGTACGTGGCCATATCGGGGCCTTCAGGCTGCGGGAAGTCCACGCTGCTTTCAGTACTGGGGCTGCTGGATACGGCATCGAGCGGCACTTATCAGTTGGCCGGTCACAACGTCGAGAATATTTCCAAGAAACAGCGTGCGCAGGTGCGTAATCGAGACATCGGCTTCATCTTCCAGTCGTTCAACCTCATCAGTGACTTAACCATTGAGGAAAATGTTGCGCTGCCACTGACCTACCGCAGTGATATCTCCAAGTCTGAACGGCAGCAGCGAGTCGCCGAGGCCTTGCACAAGGTCAATATGTCTCACCGCAGTCGTCACTATCCTTCTCAACTTTCCGGCGGGCAGCAGCAGCGCGTGGCGGTGGCTCGGGCCATCGTCGGTAACCCCTCGATCCTTCTCGCGGATGAACCCACGGGTAACCTGGATTCGCACAACGCCGAAGCGGTATTGAATATCCTCGATAAGTTGCATCAGGAAGGCGCCACCATCTGCATCGTGACTCACGATCCTCGCTCTGCCGAACGCGCACAGCGCAGTATCGTCCTGTCTGACGGAAAGGTCGTCGGCGATGGTGAACAGGCGCCGCAACTGACCCTGGTGAAGGAAGCATAAGATGCTTTTTGACATTCGCTATGCCTTGCGTTTACTCCTGAAAAGCCCCGGCTTTACTTTCATCACCGTGCTAATCATGTCCTGTGGGCTGGCGTTGACCCTGTATATGTTTTCGGTGATCAATACCATCATGTTCACGCCGCTCCCTTACCCGGACGGAAAAAGCATGGTGCTGATCAACCCGACCGTGAATGGTGTGAGCCTGAGCGATTCCGGGCTGAACTACATGGATTACAGCGATATCAAGGCGCGCGTGACCCAGCTCGAGGATGTGGGGTATTTCTACGCGGAGCGTGCGGATATCAGTGATGGCAGCAAGGCCGTTTCCTATATGGCCATCAGAAATACCCCACAAATGTTCTCCTATACAGCTGTTCAGCCCTTCCGCGGGCGTGTGCTAAACGAGGAAGACGTTCAGTCGGGCGCTGAGCCTGTCGCGGTGATCAGCTACGCAATGTGGCAAAACTACTTTGCTGGCGACGCGCAACTCATTGGCCGCGATATCAGGATCAATGGCGTACATACCCGCATCGTTGGCATCATGCCGGCCGATTTTGCCTTTCCTTTCTTCCATGACCTGTGGCTGCCTTCCCAGCTCGAACCTTCGCAGTACCTGGTGCGTAAAGGCGCTCCGGAAGTCTCCGTGTATGCGCGTTTGAAGCCCGGAGCGACGCTTGAAGACGCTGACCGCGACCTCAACGGTGTCATGCGTTCACTGGCGCTGGAACATCCGGAAAGTAATAAGGGACTGTCTGCCCAGGCGCTGACGTTCCAGGAAAATTTCATGGGCGAGGAGACCACACCGATCTTTATCGTCATGTTGCTCGCGGTCAGTTTTGTGCTGCTATTGGCGTGCTGTAACGTCGGGAATTTATTGCTGGCAAGAACGACCGAGCGTTCCAAGGAAATTGCCATCCGGGTCGCATTGGGCTCTCCCGCAGGCCGCCTGGTACTGCAAATGATGCTGGAAAGTCTGTTTATCTGCTTCCTGTCCGGTGTCGTGGCGGTCCTGCTGGCGGCGTGGGGCCTGGAGATCACCAATACGATACTGCCTGGCTTCGTGCCCAATAAGATCCCGTTCTGGTGGCACTTGTCGCTCGATAACCTGTTGATCGTCAATGCCCTTGTCCTCGTGATCATCACCGCTGTGCTGACCAGCGCACTGCCGGCCTGGAAAATCGTCCATGGCAACTTCAATGATGTGCTCCGTGATGGCACCCGAGGTGCGCAAAGCCGTGGCGCAGGTCGGGTTTCGCGGATCCTGGTGGTGTTTGAGGTAGGGCTCTCCTGCTCGATCCTGTGCATCAGTGCGTTGTTCGCGTTGCTGGTCTATCAGGCGACCCGCGCTGATTACGGTGTCGACACCCATAACTACCTCACCGCGCAAGTCCACCTCAACGTCAATAATTACCCTGACGATGCCAGCCGTGTGCTGTTTTACCAGCGCCTGCGCGACGCCACCGCCGCGATCCCCGGGGTTCAAAGCGCAGCATTGACCACCAGTGCTGTAGGGCAATTTACCGTGCCGCGTCAGGTGGATGTCGACTCGTCCACCAATAACACCAACGAGCGCTGGTCTTTCCCGATGGTCAATGACGTGCAGGTCATGCCCGGCAGCCTGTCGGCCATGGGTATCACACCTACAGCGGGCAGGGAGTTCGCCCACGGTGATACGCGGGACTCACAGCAGGTGGTTGTTGTCAGCCAGTCTTTTGCCGAACGGTTCTGGCCAGGAGAGCGTGATGTGATTGGCAAGCGCCTGCGCTTTCGCGATAGCGATGACCAGCGCTGGTACAACGTAGTGGGCGTGGTGCCCAGCGTCATTCATGGCCGGCCTTTCAGCGCCTTCCGCCACCGTGCCACGGTGTACCGCTCTCTGGAGCAGCAGCCCGCGTCCTCATTGATGTTGGTGCTGCACGCCCAGCATCCAGAGACGCTCGGGCCTGCGCTGATCAACGCGGTCCGTCAGGTGGACAGCAACTTGTCGGTCAATCAGATCCAGACGTTGGATGACCGCTTGGCCCGCAACACTGCCGGTTTGCATTTTATTGCCAACCTTTTCATGTTATTCGGCCTGGTAGCGATGATACTGGCGGCGACAGGTATTTATGCGGTGATGTGCAACCTGATCAATCAGCGGACCCAGGAAATTGGTTTGCGCATGGCCATGGGGGCTACCGAGAATAATTTGTTGCGTATGCTCATGCTCCAGGGCGGTAAGCAATTGTTGACCGGCCTTGCCATCGGCTTGCCCCTGGCATTCTTTGTGGCACCCAAGTTGACGAGCGTCCTGGGTAATGGAAGCACGCCCTTTGTGCTCCTGTTCTGGATGGTCGCGCTTATGATTTCGCTGGTGGTGGCGCTCGCAGTCTGGCTTCCTTCGCGACGGGCAACCAATATGTCGCCCGCCGACGCGATTCGATATGAATAAACGACCGCCGTGCTCCCCGGGCACGGCGGTACAAGCTGGATGCTTACAATGAACGATAAAAAACACATCCTTGTGATAGATGATGACGCGGGCATCCTGACCAGCCTCGATATCCTGCTGCGCATGCAAGGGTACGACGTGACCGTGGAAACCCAGGCCGATCGCCTGCTGACGCATTTGTCGGCCAGGCCTGTGGATCTGGTATTGATGGACATGAATTTCCAGAAAGACACCACCTCAGGCATGGAAGGGCTGCAGTTGCTGGCCGAGCTGAAAAAATTTGATGATTGCTTGCCGGCTGTCGCGATGACGGGGTGGGGCAGCGTCGACATCATCGTCAACGCGATGCGTTCGGGGGCCGCCGATTTTATTCAAAAGCCTTGGGACAACGAGCGTCTGCTGAGCATCGTTCAGCAGCAGATCACCCTCAGCCAGGCGCGTCGTTCCGGTGATTGCCTGCGCGAAGAAAACAAGTTGCTCAAATTGGCGCTCGAAGATGATATGGACAGCGAATGGGTTGTCCGCTCACCGGCGATGAAACGGCTGATCAGCCTGGTGGAAAAGGTTGCGGTGACCGATACCAGCGTGCTGATTCTGGGCGAGAACGGCACCGGGAAAAGCTTGCTCGCGCGGTATATCCACCAGATTTCCTCGCGGTGCGAACACAGTATTGTCGAAGTGAACATGGGGTGCATTAACGAGCAGTTGTTTGAAAGCGAGATGTTTGGCCATGTCAAAGGCGCCTTCACCGATGCGCGAGAAAACCGTATCGGGCGCTTTGAACTGGCCGACAAAGGGACGCTGTTCCTCGACGAGATCGGCAACCTGCCCCTGACGCAGCAAGTGAAATTGCTGCGGGTGCTGGAGGAGCGGCAGTTTGAGCGCGTCGGGTCGTCGCGCACCCAGACCACTCAATGCCGGATCATCGCCGCCACCAATTCCGACCTGGATAAGGCCGTGGCAGAAGGGCGTTTCCGTCAGGATCTGCTGTACCGCATGAACCTGATTCAAATCCAGCTGCCGCCGCTGCGCGAACGGCTGGAAGATATCGAGCCGCTGACCGAGCGCTTCCTGAAACGTTTTGCGCGTAAATACAACAAGCCTCGACCGGTCTTGTTGCCTCAGGCACGCCAGCGGCTGCTGGACTATTCATGGCCTGGAAACATCCGCGAACTCAGCCATTTGCTCGAGCGCGCTGTGTTGCTGTGTCGTGCCAACGTGATTGACCTGGAAGACCTCTGCCTGCCGCTTCTGGTGCCAGCCCAGGACGCAGCCGGCCAGGCCAGCGAGTTGCCGTCAGGATTGACGGACGCGTGCACGCTTGCCGAAGCGGAAGAAACCCTGCTGTTACAGCGCCTGCGTCAGTATGACGGTAACGCGGTCAGGGCAGCCGAATCGCTGGGGCTCAGCCGCAGTGCTTTTTACCGTCGGCTTGAGAAACTGAAAATCTGCCATGAGTAAGTTTTTTCAATCATTTGAACTTCGTCACTTGTTGCTCTGCAGCCTGGCCCCCATAGGCGGAATCATTGCTTACCTGCTGCTCTGGCTTTTTCCGCAGCAGTCCGTTTACCTCAAGTTCTTCACCCTGTTTATGCTGTGCGTGACGCTGGTTTATTTCTGCTATCACTTTTTTCAGCAGCTGATCTATAAAATCAACGTCATTTCCAATCTGCTCGAGGCCGTTGAACAGGAGGATTTCAGCCTGCGCGGTGTGACCAACGGGGCCGGGGCCTTTGAGGGGGTCATCGAGCAAATCAATGATATTTCCGGCCAACTGTCGCGACACCGTCAGCAGCAGCGCGAGATGGATTTCCTGCTGCAAAAAGTGATCTCCAATATCACGGTTGCGATTTATGCCCTGGACGGCAGTCATCGACTGATCTGGTGTAACAGCGCCGCCTCGCGGATGTCGGGCACATCGTTGGAAAAGTTGATTGGCAATACGGCCAGCACCTTGCAACTGGACAGTCTTTTGCACAACGCCAACACGGAGCAGCCGGTCGTGTCCGATCATGAAGGGCGACCGGGGCGCTACAAGGTGACCAGCGACACCTACATGGTGGACGGTGTGCAGAACGTGCTGTTGTTTGTCAGTGACGTTGACGACATGTTGCGTCAGGAAGAGCAGAAAGCCTGGCAGGACTTGTTGCGTGTGATAAGCCACGAAATCAACAACTCCCTCAGCCCCATCGCCTCTATCAGCCAAATGCTGCAACAGCATTACCGGCAAAACGCTGACAATTTGCCGTCCGGTTTTGCCGAAGGCATCGACCTGATCAACCGGCGGGCACGTGAGCTGATTGCGTTCATCAGCAGCTACAGGCAGTTGAGCAAACTGGCGCCGGCGATGAAGGAATGGGTGGATCTGACGGCGCTGGTGGGCGAGCTGCCGCTGCTGTTTTCGCACCGCGTGATTACCCTGAAGGGACCGCGCCCGCTGATGGCAAGCCTCGACCGGGTACAGATCCATCAGTTGCTGATCAACTTGATCAAAAATGCCGACGAGTCGATGGGTGGCAGCACCGACAGTATCGATATCGAATGGGCCGAGGAGAAAGGGCGCTTGTTGATCTCCATCCTGGATCGGGGCGTGGGGCTGACCAACCCGAAAAATCTGTTCGTGCCGTTCTACACCACCAAACCCAATGGCACCGGCATCGGCCTGATCTTGTGCCGGCAAATTGCCGAGAGCCACGGCGGCTACTTGTCTCTGGAAAATCGACATGAACAGACCGGTTGCAAGGTCACCATCAATTTACCGCTGCAATCCCCTGCCTGAGTTGATCGCAGGCAGGGCCGTGTGCCTGCTGCAGCACTTTGACGATGGGCTGCCGGAAATGACGGTTCGTCAACGTGCACAACATTGGTTGCATCAGGTGCTGTCTGATTGCCTGGCGATCCCGGTTGATCAGGTGTGCCTGGCCAGGACCGCGACCGGCAAACCCTGGCTGCCTGAGCACCCTTGGCTGCGTTTCAACTTGAGCCACAGCGGTCAGTCGGCCGCGATCGCGTTGTGCAAGGACTATGAGGTCGGGGTTGACCTGGAAAAAGTCAGCGCAAACGTGGCGGCAAAAAAAGCCATCGCCCGGCGCTTTTTTCACCCGGACGAGCAACGCTGGCTGGCGCTGGACGAAGCCAACTACCTCACGCGCTTTACCCGGCTATGGAGTATCAAGGAAGCCTGGTTAAAAGCCCGAGGCACGGGGCTGACCAAGCCGCTTGCCAGCTTTTGTGTGATCCCCCAGGCAGGCGAGAGCGGTGTGGCGCAGGTCATGGTTGAACTTGGCGTCAGCAGTGGGCAGATCCATTATTGCCAGGTGCAAGGGGAGGGGCTTTTCTGCCTGGCTTATGGCGCGATCATTACTGCGCAACGTACCCCGGTGCAATGGCAGCTCGGCTGCCATCACACTGCGAGTGACCCGTTTACACAGGCTGTTTACGAGCAATCAGAGGTTGAAATTTCGCTGGCGAAAGACCCCGTAGCACCGGTATCGACCTGAGCCGATGGGCTGACGGCCATGCGGGCACCGGCAGACAGGCTGCCGTTGATTCGTGGGATGTTGCACAAGGATGATTCAGCTCCCATGCTCATGCGCACGTTCGCCACCTCTGCAATGAAGGGCAGCGGTTTTTTGTTGAAGGTGCCGCCCATGGCCAGGTCAAGCGCCAGCTCGCCCGTCTTGCCTTCAACCTGGATGTCGGTGCCCATGCTGCCGGCAACCGCCAGTTTGGATGGGGCGACGGCACAGGCCGGCGCCACGATCTTAACCCCTGCCTTGCCGGCCAGCCCGGTCAGTGGTTCGCTGGTGTACAGCGTGATATCCAGTGCATGGGTGACGAAGCGATCATTCTCCGCCGCCGCATTGACGAGCAAAAGTGCCTTGTTGTTTGTCGTCACCTGGAGCTTGCTCAGCGTCTCGGGAGCGCCTGAAACCACCATTGAAGATGTCGCGGCGCATTTGATCGACAGGTTGATACCCTGTCGCACTTCGACGCTGTTGAACGCGGTGAGCGCAAAGGTTTTTTCTGAGGCCACCGCAGCGTAAGCGGTGGTGCCGGCCAGCAGCGCAAGTACCCATTTCATTGTGTTCATGTTGTTCATTCAACCTCCGTATTTCACAGTAATGTCGCCAGAGTGCGCAGTGTTGTTTCAACACTGTCCTGAGGCATGCCAAAGTCCACCAGCCCCGCCACCTCGTCGATGCCTTCACGCTTG
The DNA here is from genome assembly GCF_014268275.3 of Pseudomonas tritici. Lineage (NCBI taxonomy): Bacteria > Pseudomonadati > Pseudomonadota > Gammaproteobacteria > Pseudomonadales > Pseudomonadaceae > Pseudomonas > Pseudomonas tritici. Next base: position 4,488,051 of record NZ_CP077084.1, on the reverse strand, counting down.
AGCTGCTTGAGCTGCGTCAGGCACTCGGCTGCCGAGCCGAACAAACCGTAGTGGTGAAGGTATTTTTCCACGCCCCACTTAAGAGCGTAGTCCTGCTTCTTGTCCGTCGTTTCTTGGCCCTGCGCCGGTGGCGCATTAAGGTTTTCCGACAGCTGCATAAACGCGCGCAGGTAGCGCGCCAGCGCGGGTCGCAGGCACGGCGACAGCGATTCCCGCTCTTCTCCGGCCTGGGTATGCATCATCAGCGTGATCGTACCGCCCGCCGGATCCAGCCCAGCGTGGTGACGTGCAAGGCGATAGCTGGCGCAGTTTTCCTGCAACTGGTCACGGGTTTGTGAGATCAGGTGCGTCAGCACATTCAGGCCGCGCTTTCCCGCCTCGCTGAACAACAACGGATTGCTCCCCGTCGTGACCCAGACCGGAATCGTGGCCTGATAGGGCGGTGGCCAGGTTTGCAGCGTGACGGGTTCCGGTTGCCCCGGCCGGGACAGTTCGTGGCGTGTTACGGACTCGCCGCGCCACAGCGCCTGAATCTGCTCCAACGAAGAAAAAAGCACCGCATGACGTTCGCTGTAGTTCTGCGCATTGAGCACGAAATCGTTGCGTTGCCAGCCCGAGGAAAACGCAACGCCGGCGCGGCCGCGAGACAGGTTATCCACCAGCGCCCATTCTTCAGCGACGCGCAACGGGTCATGCAGGGGCAGCACCACGCTGCCTGCGCGGATCCCGATACGCTGGGTACTCGCGGCCAGCGCAGCGCTGACCACCGAGGGGTTGGGGAACATGCCGCCAAAGGTGTGGAAGTGTCGTTCAGGCGTCCAGATAGCATGAAAGTTGAGCTCATCCGCCAGCCTGGCGGTGCTCAGCAACTGTTCATATTTTTGCGCAAAGCTGTCGCGGGCCACGTCCGAAAAACAAAACACACTAAGTTTCGGGATGGCATCTCCCGCCAGGTCAGGCGATGCATTCATGCGCAGTGGCTCTGTCTACAGATTCAAGGGTGAAACAGATAGTGCCCCTGGGCATCACATTCAGACCGTACAGCGGTGTGAGTGCGGCGGGGGCGGTCGATGGCGCCAAGCTGAAATGACAATGGCTGCACAGCGTTTCAACAGCAGTGGTGAGTTGGTCCAGCGCGAGCGCCATGCCTACGCAATTGCGCTTCCCCACGCTGAAGGGCACAAAGTGCTCCCGGGCAATTTTGCGGCCTTCAAGAAAACGTTCTGGCCTGAAACTCAGCGGCTCGGGCCAGTAAGCCGCATCGCGATGGATCAACCAGGGTGAAAACAGCACTTTGGTTCCGGCTGGCACGCTGACGCCGTCGATCTCCAGAGGGGCGAGGGTGCCGCGCTCGAAAAACGCCGTCACCGGGGTCATGCGCAACGATTCCTTGACGATGGCGCTGGCCATGTCGCGCGTTCCGTGGCGCGCCTCTTCACGCACCTGGTTCTGGTAATGCGGGTGCTGTGACAGATGGGTCAGGCACCACAGCAGCGCGATACCGGTGTTATCCACGCTGGCAACCAGATTACCCAGCAACATGCTGATCGCCCGTTCCCGTTCCTGTGGGTTGGCCTTGATATCGAGCGCCTGGCAAAAACGTTGCAGCATGTCGACGTTCCCGCCGCCGTCTCCCGTGATCAACGGCCCGATCATGGCCTCAAGTTCCTCGCGGAACGCGGTCAGGGCCGGGTGTTGGCATAACGCGGTGTAATCCTCGGTCGGCTCGTCGACAATCAGTTGCAGGTAGATCGTGCGAAAGTGATTGATCAGGCGATCCAGCTGCAGAGGACCCAGCGTGGAGCCGACGAACCCTTGCGCAACACACATCAACGCCCATTGCAGGCAGATCTCCCGCATGGAACCTGTCTGCGGGTCCTGGAGAATGTCCACCAGCCACTGCGCGGCATGTTGGGTGCCTTGTTTGAGTAACACTGATTTGGGATTGACCAGCGGTGCGGTGAGCTTTCTGGCCAGGTGCCATTCTTCACCTTCCTGCGCGGTGATCAGCGACTGGCCCAGTAATAGCCGCCTGGCTGACTGGCCGTTGTCGAGCTCCTTGTGAAAGTGGCTTTCGTTCTCAAGGAAAAACCGGATATGTCGCGCGCCAGCCAGCAGCAGCACTTCATCCTTGCCCTCACCGATCCAGACCTTGTCCCCGTGCTGGCGCACGGCAGCCTCTGCAATTTTCAGAAAGCCCAGCTGCGCAAACTTGGCTGCGGACGGCTTGACGATCGCAATCGCATTGGGGTTATTGAGCATGGACAGCCTCCGGTAAGGCGTCTGAGGTAATGGCGGCGCAACCTACCCAGCCTCCCAGGCCCACCGATAGCAGCAGCGCAGGGCGGCCAGTATCGTGCGGGGCGTAGCGGTCGAGCAGGAGCAGAGGGTCCGCGGTATAGCAGTGCCCACATTGGCTCAGCAGGTCAGTGGCGACCGATCGGTCGCGGTTTTCTGGATGGCGCAGCCAGGTTTGCCAACTGAGGCGGTTGATGTTGTGCGGCAGCAGCCAGGCACGCTTGCGCACGTCGTCGGGGTAGGACGACAGGGCATGTTCGACCAGGTGGTTGTGGGACTGATAGAAGCGCTTGGTGTCCTCGCGAGTACCGTCCAGGCCTTGCCAGAACCCAGGATGATAAAAGCACTGGATGCCTGACACCCTGCGTTGACCGCCACCGGGTTTGAGCAGGGCGGCCACGAAGCCGTCGGCAATCATTGTGCAGCCCGGGATATAGCGCTCGGCCAGGTCAAAATCAGCGAGCGTGTCCCCCGCCAGCAGCGCCACGCAGCGGTGTCTGCCGCTTGCCAGCAATCGTTCGGCCAGCCGCAACCCCCAGAACAGGGTGGCGCAGTTTTGCTGGTTGAGCGTCAGCAGCGGTGCCTGCACGGCGATAAAGTCTGACCGTTGACGCAGGGCTGACAGGTTGACGCTTTGGCGCACGGAGGGAGAGGGCAGGCCCTGGATCAAGATGACCGCATCAATCTGCTCCCCTTCATCCAGGCTCTCGCCCAGTTGCTGGAGCAAGGCGTGAAAGCAGCCCTCGGCACTTTCCTCATCCGCCAGGGTCGATGCCTCCCGCATGCCGAACAGTTGGCCAAATGTGCGGGCTTCTGACGGACTGCCGCCGCGATGCGCGACGACCTCCTCGAGCGACACGCGAGTCGAAGGAATATAAGTGGCCAGGGAGGCAATGTTCATCGTGGACCCTCTTCGGCTGCGAGCCCGCACAGGCTGATCCCGTTATCATTTTCGCTGATCAGCAGGTAGTCACGTTGCGGCTCCCAGAAGGTACGCAGCGCAACGAAAGGGGCCGCGCACAGCAACCTAGGGTTGATGGCAAACGAGCGAGCGCCGGCATGCGCGGCCTCCAGTAGTTGGGCGGGGCCGATCAGCGTCAGGCGTTCGTGGGTCAACCCCAACTGTTCAACGGCGTGAGCAAGGTACTCGCTGGACCATTGCGCATGGCGCGCGCGCCTGAAGCCCCGGTAGCGCAAGCCACGTTGCTGCTTGTTGAACAGGCAGACGCAGGCATTGTTTTCCGGTTGCAGGGCTGCCATCAGCGGCGAGGCATACATCAGGTTTTTCTGCTCGGCAATCAGCAGTAGCCCATCCTCGTTTTTGCCGGCCAGACAATCATTGAGGCCGTCCAGCGCATACAGGCCGGCGTCCGCTCCGCGATCGCTGATCGCCAATGCCAGGCAGGCGGAGAGTCCCAATTGATGGATGGCGGCATTCACCACCGAACTGCCCATGTGCAGGTCTGGCGTCCAATGCGCCATCAGCACGGTTTTCACTCGCGCAGGCGTAATGACGTTGGCCAGCCGGGGCAGCAGCACGGCGATCATATCGCTGAAGGAGGCGCGCTCCGTGCTGGTGACCCACTCCAGCGCCCGATCGTCCTGCGGGCTGAGCGTCTCACCGTTCGCCCGAAAGAAATGCTGCGTATAAGAACGCCAGTGCGGGATATGGGGGTCTGACTCGGGCATGGCCGGATCAGTATGGTGAAACGACTGGAACACGATATCGGCAGGATCGAGGCAGAGTGTCACAGGCTGGTCCCTTGGGTTACGGGCGGACGGAAGCTATTGAGCAGGTGAATGTGGCTGGTGCCCTCCATGTACTCAAACGCAAAGCTGTCGCGATAGCGCTTGCGCAGCAAGCGATCTTCCAGCCAGTCATCGCGGTTGAGCCAGTGGGGCAGGTGACACGCGGTTTCCTCGACCAGGCGGGTAGCATTACGCTTGAGTTGGCTGGTGAGGGCGTGCTGATGCTGGCCGTTGCTGTAGCCTTCTGCCACGGTCAGCATTTGTTGGTAGATCGCGTGGTATTTTCGCCACAGCCGCGCGACCGAGCGCCTCGCAATGGCCGGCAAGGGACGGGTGTCGAGGGCGGTAAGCAAGCCAAATGTGGTGCCCAGCGCCATGGCGGCCACCATGGGACGATGACGCTCGAATACCAGGCTCAACGCGTTGAGCCCCTGCAGGAGTTCGCGCCGCTCGTGCCCCAGAATATCGTCTTCCTGGACGCGATAATCCTTGAACGTCAGGCGTGTTAAACCCGCACCTGCCAAACCGACGGTACCCAGTGGCTCACGCAGTAAGGCGGGCTCGGTTTCATCAGGGAAAACCATCACCAGGCGCTGGCTTTGTTGATAGCGCGCAAACACAAGGCCGGCGCTTGCCAGCATCGCGCCCCCAATCAATTTTTTGGTGCCGTTGAGCCGCCAGCCCTGTTCGCTGTGCGTGAGCTCAGTGGAAATGGCCCCGGCATCTGAACCTATGTCGGGCTCCGTGACGGCAAAGAATGTCCAGGCCGGGCGTTCGGCAAAGCAGGCAAAGAAACGTGTCTGCTGCTCTTCATTGCCCAGGGTCAGGATGGCCCGGGTACTGAGGGATGCGCCCGGCAACAGCATCATGGCGCTGGCGTCCGTTCGGCTCAGGTATTCGATGATTTGCAAGTGCCAGGGATAGCTGACATTGGAAAAGACCGGCGTTTCCCAGGGGTTGAACTGTGAAGGTATGCCGATACAGGCCAGGCTTCTAAGCTCTAGGTCATCCAGATAGGCGATCGCCAGTGGGAGATTGCTTTCCTCGAGCTGTCCGGCGGCAAGAAGTCGCTCTGACAGCGCGTAAAGTTGTGGGTAGCGGCGGGTGATATCGCTCATGGGTGGCTGCGTTCGCATAGAGGAATAACTAGGCGTTAACTTAATCGGGCCGCACATCCGGGTATTGCTCGAGGTTGCAAAAAACGGGGGTTTCATTGCCGGCAGGTAACTCAAGCAACAGCGAGGAAAAGGTGGCGCCCATGCCGACGCTGACCAGCATCACTTTGGCGCCGGGAGCAAGCTGTTGCCCACGAATGAGTGCGGCGAGATTGAGGTAGGGGTCCGCGCCAAAACAATGGCCATAGCGGGGAACATTCTGCAAAAACACCTTTGTGCGGGGGATAGCGAGCGCGTCGGCTATTTTCTGCCAGGACGACAGGTTGACGTTGTGCGGGGCTATCCAGTCCAGGGCATCCAGCGCGCAGTCGAACTGCTGCGCCGCACGGCGCATGGCCGTGCTGACGAAGTCGAAATAGGCATCGGCGAATTCCGGGTTGGTCCTGGGTTCATTCCCCTTGTGTTGACTGAACTGGCCGGCCTGCTCACTGTGCCGGGCAATGACCCTGGCGCGGTCTCCTGATCGACTGAGCAGCACGGCACAGCCGGCTTCGCCCATGATGGTGGTGTCGTCCAGAAGCTCCACCTTCGGGTGGAAGGCTTTCTCGCCGATCAGCAGTAGCGCGTATTCCCCGTCCTTGAGGCGGCTGCACAGATATTCCACGCCCGACAACGAGGTTGCACAGTGGCCCATCGTCAGGCTGGCGTACTCGGTGTCGTGGGCAAACCCGCAGGCGTCGAGTACGGCCCTGCCGGTCTCGTGAAACGGCCGCAGGGTCGGCACGGTATGCGCATGCACCACATGCCGGATGCGTGCGACGACGTCAGGATGAGTGGCGACGAATTGTTCTAGGAGCTGGCGTATCAGGTCATCCACCGTACCGGGATGACGCGGGAAGCTCTCCAGGCCGTAGAAGCGTGAAAACATCCTGACATCCAGCGCGGTCAACCCAAGGGTGAGGCCGGCCTCGACCAGTGACGTGCGCTGCTCGGGAATGTGAAGGGTGATGGATTCAATATGCCCCAGCATGGGTGTTCCCTTTTTCATGATTGGCGTCTTTCGCGCCGAGAAACCCGGCCAGCACTTGCTGGGTACGCTGGTGCGAGAGAATTCCCAGGTGGCCTGTATTGTCGATGATATGCAGTTGACTATCCGGCAACTGAGCATGAATTTGCCTGGCGTCGGCAGGGTTGATTCGTTGGTCTTGCGTGCCGTGCAAGATGAGTGCACGTGCCCCGTGGAAGGTGTACGGGTGTGCGGTCTGCAAGTCGGCGGGCATGGGGTAGCGGCTCTGGTAATAGCGACCGAGCAGTGGCAGGTACTGTTCGTCTGCCTTGAGCAGCGTCAAATAATGCTGCAACAGGCTGGACAGTGATGCCGGGACTGACAGCAGTGCTACGTGGTTGAGAGTAAAACCCAGCCAGTGCGCCATCGCCGTGATTAGCCCGCCGGCCGAGTGGGCAACCACGGTATCGAACGGGCCGTATCGGGTCTGCATTGCCAACAGTAAGGAGCACTGGCCGGGCAAATCGCAATTGGCCGGCGCGAGAGGATCATGGCCCAACAGGAAGGGGGTGTAGACCCTGTATCCCTGGGCCTGCAGCACTGCTTGCAGGTCAGACATCATCATCGGATGACCACCCCAGCCGTGCAGCAACAGTGCGCTTTTGGCCTGTGGGCCGTGGTTGTCCTCTATCAGCACCCGGCTGTGGTATTCGCCGCAGGTGAGCACCTCGGCCTTCAGGGTCGCCAGCTGTCGCGACTCACCCGGACGCATCGGCAGCAGGGTGGGTTTGGCGAGGCGCTCGATCAATGAAGCAAACTGGGTATCCATTGCTTGCCCCTAGGCTTGTGCAGAAAAGATCAGGTAGTGCAGCGTCGCCAGTTGGGGCGTCGGGTCACCACTCAGGCGCTGCAGCGGGTCATACAGATACAGCAGGCGTTGCCCGGGTTGAAGCAGGGTGTTAGCCAGAGAACCGGCGTAATGCGGATCAAATTGCCCACTGCACACGCCCCAGATTTCGATGAAGCCCGGGCATTGGGATATCAGGCTTTGCAGCAGGGGCGTTGCACCGCGCGCTGCCGGGTGCAGGCTGTCGTAAACCAACTGGGTCGGGTACGGCTCACTGATGACGCGGCGGCACAGGTCCACAGCGGCCTTGGCGTGCAGGCGCTCGCCGCAATCGATGTGTGGCCAGTGTTGATACCAGCGCGCCTGGGTCGATAGCTCCCGGGTAGCAAGAAAGTGCCGGCTGTCCGGCGTGATGGCTTCACAGGTACTGACGATATTCAGTTGACCCTGCACGAGAGGGGCGAGCGTCATCGGCACTCCTGGCTGGCTGGTCGGGGTGAAAAACGCTGGTTCAGGCGGTGGATCTGTCGTGTGCCTTCGGTGTACTCAAAGGCTTTTACATCACGAAATGCCTGCCACAGGGTTGCCGGTACAGGCTGAGCGTCTGTGGGGAACGCGTGGATCAGTTCACTGACAATTTCATCGGCGAGGATCACGCAGGCGGTTTTCACCATGCCAGGGCTTTTTTCCAGGGTGTGCTGCTCATCGACTTGCTGACAGACCCTCGACGCCTCACGGTAAGCGGCATACCAGCGGCGCTTCATATGCGACAGCCGTTGTGACTGTGCCGGGGTCGGCGTGACGCAGGCTTGCCATTCATGCAATGCGCGTCGCGCCACTCCCAGCGCCAGGGCGCCGACGCAGGGGCGCAGCGCATCGAACGTGGCCATCGCCGACTGCGCAAAACGCTGGGTCGGTTTCAAGTGTTGCCCGAGCAAATCCCCTGCCGGGATAAACAGGTTGTTGAACTCCATCAGCGCCAGGTTTGTACCGTCAAGCCCTGTCAGTTCAAGGCGGTGGCGGGTGATGGCCGGGTCTTGTGGCGAAAACACAAAAGCATTGATCCCCAATTGCCCCGGTGCGGTACGCGCAAATACCACACCGGTTTCGGCGATGACACCGTTGCCGATAAACATCTTGCGCCCGCAGATAAGGTACCCGCCGTCAACCGGTGTCGCTGTGGTCTGCATGGCCCCGGCATCGCTGCCCTGTGTAGGTTCGGTCATCGCAAAACAGGACCAGCACAATGCCTTTTGGAACTGGCCGAAGAAGGCATCCTGCTGCTGTTCGTTGCCCAGCCCGGCCACCACATAGGCGGCCATGCTCGGCCCGGGTGCGCTGAATATCAGCGCCGGGGAGAGGAAACCGATCTGCTCGTAGAGCTCATAGCGTTCAGCCAGGCTGATCACCTGACGGCTTGGCGGTACCTGGTACCTTTGCGGCAAGCCGAGATGGTTCAACGTCGCCGCGAACGACCACTGCTCCATGATCTGCCGTGTGTCGCCGAAGTTGCGCAGTTGGTCGGCAATCTGCTGGGCGTCTGCGCCCAACGGGCAGGATTGCCCGGCGAACGTGTCATCGTAGAGTTGACTCATAGCGGGCCTGACATGATTTCAATGACCCCGGCATCAGGGTGATAGAGGTGGCTGGAGCGGTGGTTGCTGTCAAAGGCGTTGAACGGGCGTGTCAGTACGATCCAGCCGGCGCTCTTCATGACGTTGAATTGCTCATCAAAGTCATCGACTTCAAAGCAGATGTGGTAGGGCAGCGACGACTTGCCGGATTTGGCCAATAGCTCGCGCAAGGGAAGATTGTTTTCCAACGGTTCGACCAACTCTATCTGGCTGTGCCCGTCATCCGTTTCCAGCAGGGTGATGAACACTTTTTGTGCGCCAACATATTCTTTGTATCGGACGATAACCGGGAAAAACGGTTTAACCGCGACAGCCGTTGCGTCGCTGTCGCCCACCACATAACCGATATGACTAAAACGCATCGCGACGCCCTTATCCTTGGGGAAAACGATTGACGCCGGCGCCTGTCCGGCGCCGGTGCGTGAGTGATGGGCATTTTCGCCGTGGTGGCGGGAAGTTTTTTATATGTGCTTGCAGGTGGCCATCAGCTGACGGACAGCGGCTCTTTGTGTTGATCCACCAGCTGTTGGCGGTCGATCTTTCCATGCAGTGTCACGGGGAAGGTCTGACAAAAGAACAGGGATTTCGGGATCATGTAGGCCGGTAATTGTTCTGCCAGGAACTGGCGCAGTGCGGCGCGGTGGGTTGCACTGTCCTCGCGCAATTGAATGAAAAGTTGCAGGTCGATGACCTTACCCTCTTCCTTGATCGGCACCGCGCAACACTGGGTCACCTCCACATAGCGGCATACACTGCTTTCAATTTCGGCCAGCTCGATACGGTTGCCGTTCAGTTTCAGTTGCCCATCATCCCGACCGTGGATAAACAGCGATTGTTCGTTATCCAAAAAACCCCGGTCACCTGTGGCGTAGTAACGTCCGAACTCGTCATGGCTGAATGCACTGTTACGTGGGTCGTCCTCAGGCAAGTAGCCCAGTGCGACTTGCGGGCCGTACAAACGCACTTCGCCTATTTCGCCTGGCGGGAGGCTCTGACCCTCGGCATCGACGATCCTGATCCCGGTCAACCCGCAGGCAGCGCCAAGGGACAGTAGGCCTGCGACGTGCTGGGGCGGCTGGCCAAGCTCGAAGGTATGGGTCATGCCGGTGGTCTCGGTCGGGCCATAACCGTGCATTACCTCCAGGCCCGGGAAACGCGTCTGCAACTGGGTCACCAACCCCAGCGAGGCGCGCTCGCCGGCCATGAAAAACCGCTTCAGGTCCGGAAACTGCTCCCCGCTGAACAAAGGGTCCTTCAACATCAAATCGACAAAGCTTGGCGTGGAGAACCAACTGGTGACCGGGCTTTGCGGATAGCGCGACATCAGGCGGATATTTTGCCGCGGCAGCATGTTGTGGCGGTGATCCAGCATCAACAGGGCTCTGCCCTCGCACAGCACCGGGAAAAGGTCGAGCAAGCCCATGTCGAAGGAGAAACAGGCGTGGCTCACATGGCATCCGTGTGCGATACCGTCACGGATCATCGGGCTGTACCAGATCGAGAATGCGGCGAAGTTCTCATAGCTGACGACGACACCCTTCGGTTCACCGGTGCTGCCCGATGTTGGGAGAATATAAAAGGCTGGCTGGGTCAAATTGGGTTCGAGTGGCAGTGATGCCGGGTCGCCGTTCTCCAGGGTGGAGGTCACCCATTGGGGCCAAGGGTCCAGACCCTCGAGCTTCTGGGGCGTCGCCGTGAGGATCAGCTCGGCGCGGGTCAGCCGGGCAATTTTTTCAATTCGCGCAATGGGGTTGGACTGGTCGGCAAAGCTAAAGCAGCAACCCTGGCTGATACACGCCAGCATGGCGGCCACGGCATCCATTTGCTTGTGGCCGTGAACCAGCACGTTACGGCCTGCCCATGGTGCGAGCACCTGCGCAATCGCGGCGGTGCGCACGCCCAGTTCGGCAAAGCTGTAGGTGCCTTGCTCGTTGATCAACGCGGTCGCTGTGCTCTGATATTTCAGCCGCTCAAACAGCGGTTTGATTTGCGATAAAAACATATTTTTCTCCGTTGTCCAAAGCCAGTTGGCGGGCAGCTGAACGATCCAGTTTGCCGTTGTGATTGAGTACGGTGCGGGGCGTGCTGTACCAGTAACGCGGGATCGCCCACGGGGGGAAATGGGCTTGCATGGCGTGGCCAAGTTGTGAAAGTTCGCAGGTTGCATTGAGGATCACGCAGGCCTGGATTGCCTCTGCGTTGCCTTTGCGCCAATACGGCTCTACCACCGCATCGGCGACCAGGTTGCGGTCGCGCAGGAAACGTTCGATTTCATGCAGGTCAATACGGTATCCCTGGATTTTGACCTCGCCATCTTCACGCCCCAGGAAGTAGTACCAGGTGCCATCAAACAGGCCGATATCTCCGGTGGCGTAAGTCGGCTGCCCATCCGCATGGCTGAAACTGGCCTGACGCGCAGGCGCTGCATTGAGGTAACCCGGGCCGACGCACTTGCCGCTGATCAACAGTTGCCCGCGGCCAGCAGCGTCCACGGGCTGGGCCAGTTGCAGCACTGCGCCGGGCCTGGCGCGACCGATCGGCAGGGGCAGTGACGAGGTCACCATGTCCTGGGTAATCAGCACTTGTGACGCCGCCACGGTACATTCGGTAGGGCCGTACGTATTGACCACCTCACTGCCTGGGAAGCGCGTCCACAGCTGGGTGACGATCGCTTTGGGCAGCGTTTCACCGCAGAAGATAAACCGGCGCAACTGCGCCAGTGTCTGCCCAGTGAAGGTCGGGTCCAGCAAGTAGAGGCGCATCATCGACGGCGTAGATACCCAGCAGGTCAATGCCATCTGTGCATGCTGGGCAATCATTTTGCGGGTGTTGATCAAGTCTCTATGGTCGAGCACCGACAGCGGTTGCAGAAACTGCCAGGCGAGCCAGATTTCAAATAGGGAGACATCGAAGCAATACCGCACATTTCCGGTGATAGCCCCATCAAGTGGAAAGTCGCTGCGTATCCACGCCACGAAATCGACTAAATTGGCCTGGCTGACCTGAATGCCCTTGGGCTCCCCGGTGGTTCCCGAGGAAAACATGATGTAAGCCAGCAGGGGGCCGCTTGCGTTGTCTATCCACTTGCGCGTGTCGTCCAGCAAATGCCGCAGCGCTGCAGGGGCATGGTGCTGCCACGGCAAGGCGGCGAGGTCAATCACCTTGGCATTGGTGGCGTACAAGGGAAGGGCGTCGGTGTTCAGAATCAAACGGGCGCCGACCGTACGGGCGATCCGTTCCAGCCGCTCGGGAGCGTTGTCAGATTCAACCGGCACAATCGGACAACCACACAGCAGGCAGGCCCACCAGGCCGCCAGGAAATCGAAGGATTTGTGGCCATAAACCAAGACCGGCGCCAGCGGCGTCTCGCTGCGTGACGGCTGGCGCACTATTTCAATGGCGATATCCTGCGCGCGGTGGGCGAGCGCCGCGTAGCTGTACGTCATTGAGTGGTGGCGCCATGCGGTATGCGCTTGATCCTCAAAGCGCATAAACACCGTTATGAGCTCAGACCAGGCGTCCATTCATGCCGCCCGGCTGGCGAGTTTGAGTTCGATGAAGTTCGACAGGCTGCCCACGGTCTCGAAGTGCTGGTATTCCAGTGTGGCCGGGTCGAGCACCAGGTCCTCGATGCGCTCCTCAAGGTACATAATGAGTTCGATATACAAACCGCTTTCAAATCCCAGGTCGCGCTCCAGGTGTGTGCGCGCACTCAGCTCCGAGAGGTTTGACGTTTCCAGAACCAGCCCGATGGCTTCAATAATGGTTGGCGTATACATATTGGCTCCCTGTTTGTTGTGTGCTCCCGACGTTCAGGCTGTTCTCCCGGTGCGGCAGTAGGGCGGACAGCTGGCCGCGGTCAACTTTCCCGTTATTGTTTTTGGGCAAAGCCTCACTGAAGTAATAGCGGTGCGGCCGCTTATAGGCTTCAAGATGAGCCTGGCAAAAGGCTTTGAGCTGCGCGGTGTCGAGGGGCGCGACGCATTCGATACAGGCCACGATTTCGTCACCATAGACAGGGTGGGCAACACCGAGCACTGCGACCTGGAGCACTCCCGGCATGCGTTTGAGTACGCTTTCGACTTCCCGGGGAGCGACTTTTTCGCCATTGGTTTTCAGGATGTCATCGCTGCGCGAAAGGAAATACAGCAAGCCCTGCTCATCCAGCCGGCACACGTCGCCGGTGTAGAGGACCGACTCACCGGGCAATGGGCCAGGCCGCAGCTTCTTCGCGGTCTGCTCCGGGTTGCGCCAGTAGCCGCGCATCACGGTTGCCCCGCGGATCACCAGTTCACCCGTGGCATTGCTGCGGTGTGCAACGCCGCTGTCGTCCACCACCCAGAGTTCGGTGTTCGGGATGGCATAGCCCACGCTGTCTTTGTGCTGGGACAACAGGGCCGGGGGAAGCCAGGTACAGCGATGGCACTCGGTCAGCCCATACATGGAAAAAATCTCGGCTTGCGGGAAGAGCGAGACCAGTAGGTCGATGTCGCTCGCGTGCAGTGCCGCTGCGGTGTTAGTGATTTTGCGCAGGGAGGAAAAGTCATAGCGCTTGGCCAATGGCGCAATGATCGCCAGCAGTGTGGGAACGATCGGCAGGATGGTTGCTTGGTGCTTGACCAGCTGTTTGAGGGCAAACAATGGACGGCTGAAATCCTTTTCGATAATCAGCGTTGCGCCCACCTTGGTCGCCATGATCGCTTGATACAGCCCATAGTCGAAGCTCATGGGGATCGTGCAGAAAATCCGGTCGCTGGCTGCCAATTGCAAATAGGTGGCGACGGAGTCCGCCGCGCTGAGCATATTGCGCTGGGTCAACATGACCCCCTTGGGGTCGCCCGTCGAACCTGAGGTGTAGATCAGGCAGGCCAGGTCAATATCCAGTGCGCCCTCGACCACCAATGGCATCGCTGAGGTGATTGCCGCCATTTGTTGCAGGGAGAGCAGTGACGAATGACTTTCTGGCGCGTCGGGAACCTGGTCAAACAGCACGCGTAGTTCAAGGTCATTTGTCGCCGCTGCCAACGCGGCGGCTTGCCCTGACTGGGCAATCAGCAGGTGCGACGCTGCGTTGTCGAGTAACCAGCCGACTCGGGCCAGCGGCGTGTCCGGGTTTACTGGCACAAACACGGCCTGCAAATATTGCACGGCCCAAAAGCAGACGACGAAATCCACCCCGTTCGGCAGCCAGACCAATACCCGGTCGCCGCGTTCGACCTGCAGCTGGCGCAAGTAGGCGGCCGTATTGATCACGCGTTGATGGAGCGCGGCCCAGGTCACGGCATGTTCACCCTCGATCAGTGCTGTGCCCTCAGGGCACTGGTGTGCAGCGTGCACCAGCCACTGGGTCAAATGGTTTGTGCTCATGTCTGATCCTCATTATTCAATTCAAGAACGACGGCTGCAAAGGTGCCCGCGATGCCGGACGCCACGGCGAGAATAGGGCCTACGGCTACAGCGTTATCGCGGTGCGTCAGCAGGCTTTTCAGGTTGAGGAACGTGTCGCTGCAAAAGCAATGTCCCAACTGGTACAGATGACGGCGGTAAATGATGTCCCGGGAAAAGCCTGCTGCGTCGGCAATCCTGTCGAAGGTGGGTGGGCTGATGTGGTACGGGATCAGCGTACGCAGCTCTTCAGGACGTCGGCCAGCGTTCAGCAGCGCGGTGTTTACGGTTTCCAGCATGGTGGGAATGAAGGCATGATCGTAGGCGTTTTCACGTTCGCGACTGGTCTCGCGCGTCCGTGTGCCGTAGGCGGCCAGTTGCTGGACATGCATGCCACTCATGCATAAGGCGCCGGGCGAAGGACGTGCGCTGAGCAGGGTGGCGCAGAATGCTTCGCCGAAAAAGCCATTCTGATTGACGTATTGCACGGTGCCGTGGAAGCACTTTTCCCCCGTGATCAATAGGCCGCAGACGTTTTCCTGCCTGGCGTGAGCCGCTGCCAGTTTGGCATCGAGAAACTTCAGTCCGACCAGCGCCGACGCGCACGACGCTTGGGTAACAGAGAAAAACTCTACCTCTGTGCGCCCCAGAAAGCTGCGCACCTTGTTGGCCAGGACAGGCCCAAGATCAAAAGGGCTGGGGCTATTCAGAGAGTGCGCCCAGACCACATAGCCAATCTGCTCGAACAGTACCGGGTCACACTCGGCCCGGAACTGTTGCAAAAGCTGCATCATCAGGTCAGGCAAACCCTCGTGTTCAAACAGGCTGGCCGACTCCATCCGATGAAAACGGCCAAAAATTCGCGTGTTGCGCTCACCCCAGGCATATTTTTCTGCCAGCGCGGACAGCGGCGTGAGGTCTGCAGCGACCAGGCTGGTTATCGTATTGATATACATCTCAGGCTCCCGCCACAAAGCCGGCGCAGGACAGAGAGTCACCCTGTGCCAGCATCAGCAGAATACGGTGGCTGCTCGGCGCAATTTGTTCCAGCCGAGCCCAGGGGGCACAAGACAACAAAGACTCATCCCAGCTCTCGATACGGTGGCTCGCCAACGGCGCATGCTGGCGCAACTGTTCGGCAAAAACCGGCGTGGTCAGGATCAGCAGGGGCAGCCGGTCTTCGCTGGGCGTGAACATAGCCAGCGTGAGGAGTAGGGCATCCAGAGCCTGGCGCGTGGCCGGAAAAGGCACCTTGCGATAGTGTTTGAACGCGATGCTTCCAGGTTGGCCGCCGGCCCGTTCGCTCGGCACGCTGCGCAACAGTACAACGCAGGCGCTGGCTGCTGGGTTGAAACGGGCCAGGCCAGGGCAGTCATACATGATGGCGTCCTGGTCGGCGATCAACAGCAAGGCCTTTTTTTCACGGTTTTCACGGTGGCTGTCATCGAGGTAATCCTCAATGACCTGCAGTGCCAGGAACGTGCTGCTCAAGCCGTGATCGCTGAGAGCAATACCAAACGCATCATGGGCACCGGTCTCATGAATAATGGCGTTGGTTACCGAGCATCCTACCTCTACGTCCGGCGTCCAGTGGGCGAGCACCACCAGATCCAGGTCTTTGAGCAGGGCCTGGCTTGCCAGCTCGCCGACCAGCTGTTTGAGCATGACCTGGAATGCCTGGTTCTGTGCGGCGTACCAGCGAAAGGCATGGGCGTCCTGGGCCTGGCCCACATGGCCATGGGAGTGAAAAAAGCCGTTGACGAAGTCCTTCACGAGCTTCAGTTGTGCGTCGTCGACGGCGGGCGTGGTGGTTGGTTTTTCGAACTGGCGCCATACGATATGGGAACTCGCAAACTCAAGGGACATGGCGATTCCCTCAGGCCTTGGCCAAAGACAAACGCTGACACACCTGCGGAGCCAGCATGGTGTCTACGCTATCGGCTGTGCGGATCAGGAAGGCTTGGTCGTTTTCGACAAGCACTTCGGCCGGGTGACCAAAGCTCAAAAAGCCCACCGGCGACGCACTGGCACCATAGGCCCCGGAATGCGCGATACCGATCAGGTCTCCCGAACGAAGCTCAGCCAGCATGATGTTCTCGCCCAGCAGGTCCGTGGGCGTGCACAGCGGACCGGTCACTTGGTAGCGATGCAGGTCACCGGGCCGGGACGGGCCGAGGCGCGCCATCGGGAAATTTCGACGGATCAGGGAGTTGATGCCGGCAGCGCTGCCGTGGCAGTTTGCACCGCCGTCACACACCGCAAACCACTCTTCACGGGACGGTTTGAGGTAGTTGACCCGCGTCACAAAAATGCCTGCGCGTGCAATCAGGAAGCGGCCCAGCTCAATAACAATTCTGCAGTGTGGAAAGGCCTGTCGATAGTTATTCACCAGCGGAAGCAGTGCCTCGCCCAGGGCGGGCAGGTCGAGCGCTTTTTCCTTGTCGAAATAGCGCACGCCAAAGCCACCACCGACATCCACGAAGTCGAGGGCGATTTCATAGGTTTGCTGGAGTGTGGCGGCCAGTGTCAGGATATTTTGCGTATTGTTGGCAAGGGCCTGCCAATCCAGAATGCGCGTGCCAAGATAAATATGGATGCCCGCCAGGCGCAGTTGCGTCAACTGCCCGAGCAGGGCGAATGCCTGCGGCAATAGTTGCTCATCAATACCAAATTGTCGGGGCTTGCCACTCATCACCAACTTGGCTTTTTCGCCAGTGAAGTCGGGATTGATACGCAGGGCAATGTTTTGGATTACGCCCAGGCCCGCGGCAATATCATTGAGCAAGCGCATTTCTTCGATGGACTCGACCACCACGGCTTTAATGCCCGCCAGGCAACATTGCGTCAACTCGTTAATATGTTTTCCCGGTCCGACAAAAATGATATCGCTTGGTGCCACACTTTGGCGTAGTGCGATTTCCAGTTCCACCAGGGAACACACTTCACAGCCCGTCCCCGCCTCATGCAAGAGCGCAACCAAGGTTTTATTCGGGTTGGCTTTCAGGGAGTAGAAGTAATCGATGTCGTGGGGGAGCGAGCGTTTGAGCTCTGCAAAGTCTGTTTTTATCTGTGTGGCACTGTAGGCATAAAACGGCGTGGGTACGTAGTCTGCCAGCAGCTGATAGGAGATGTTTTCAATTTTGTCGGTGTGGATATAGCGACTATCAGGCGCAAAAGCTGACATGACTGAATTTCCCGTTCAATAACGATTCGATTCGATTGATATCTTTAAAGTTGTCGAACAGATCGTCATCGAGAATATCGAAGAAACTCTCGGAATTACCGGCGGTGGTGTCAACCCATTCACCAATCGCCGAGATAAGGCCAACTAAGTGGATAGAGTCCAATAGCCCCTGCGGTCCATAGATGTCTGCACCGTGGTTGATGGCCTGCAACTTATCCTGAGCAACGCCCAGGTTATGCAGCGATGCGAGTATAAAAGCCCGTGCCGTGTTTTCTGATGTGCTCATGAATGTGACAACCCCTTAAACGTCGTAGGCGTGATCATAGCCATGGCGTACACGGAGATTTGCTTGAAATTGCAAGGGCGCGCGTCGCTATCTTCTTATTGATAACGCCTGTTTTCGCAACGAGTGCGAAGCCTGTTTGGACCGGTCTCTTGAAGCTTTAATATCAGTCACAGCGTGTGCGCTCCGGTCCTGTCTACGACGGCGAAAGTTGCTCACTCAGCAAATCGAAACAGCGTTGCGCCGCCGGACTCAGCCCCATCCCGCTGCGACTGATCAATCCGATCTCCCGGTTCACCCCTGGGTGATCGATATTGATGCGCTTCAACCCTTCCAGACTGTCCGCCGCCGACTCCGGCAGCACACTGATCCCCAGCCCCTGGCGCACCAGCGCCAACACGGTCGACATGTAGTTGGCCTCCATTCCCGCGTTCATCGTCAGCCGTGTCTCGTCAAACAGCGCATCCACGTGCTCACGCACACTGCTGTCGCGGCCGGTGAGGATGATCGGCTGGTCCGCCAATTGTTCCAGGGTCAGTTGGCGATGGCGGGTGAGGGGATGATCCAGCGGTACAAACGCACACAAACGATCATCCAGCACCGGTACGAATTCCAGGCCGTGGCTGAGCCGTGCGCGCACGCCGATGCCGAAATCCACTTCGCCGGAACGTACTTGGGCGTGAATGCGATGGGCCACCAAGTCATGCAGGCGTACTTCGATCCCGGCAAAACGCTCGCGAAACAGGCGCAGAACCGGCGGCAGCGAACCGGCACACACCGAGGGCAGGGCGGCGATGGTGACCACGCCTCGGCGTAAGGCGGCGAGGTCCCGGGAGCCGGTGACGATGTTGTCCAGGTCCAACAGCAGTTTTTCCATGGGCCCGCGCGCCTCCAGGCCGGCGGCGGTGATACTGACGTGACGTGGGCTGCGGTCGAGCAGGGCGACGCCGAGCCAGTCTTCCAGCTGTTGCACCTGCACGGTCAGCGCGGAAGGCGACAGGTGCAGCTCATTGGCAGCCTTGGTGAAACTGCCCGTGCGGGCCACGGCAAGGAATGCCTGGATGTGTTGGATACTGTTCTTCATTTTGTTTTTCCGAACACCAGCTGGTGAATATTCCAATTTACAAAGAATAACCCGCTTCCAATACTCCAGGGAAAACAATAACCGGCCACAAAGGCCGCTCTGGAGTAACCCATGCTCGCTACCCTGGGTGTCATCACCATCCTGTGCCTGCTCGCTGCCGTCATGAGCAAACGCCTCTCGCCGCTGGTCGCCTTGATCGCTTTGCCGATCATTGCCGCGCTGCTCGGTGGGTTCGGCCTGCAAACCAGCGCCTTCATCATCACCGGTATCAAGAACGTCGCCCCTGTGGTGGGCATGTTTGTGTTTGCGATCCTGTTTTTCGGAATCATGACCGATGCCGGCATGCTCGACCCCATCATTGATCGCATCCTGCGCACGGTGGGGACGCGTCCTACAAGGATCGTCGTGGGTACCGCGACCTTAGCGTTGCTGGTGCACCTGGACGGCTCCGGCGCGGTGACCTTTCTGGTGACGGTGCCGGCGATGCTGCCGCTGTACACGCGGCTGGGCATTGATAAGCGCATCCTTGCGTGTGTCTGCGCGATGGCGGCCGGGGTCAACTTCTTGCCGTGGACCGGCCCGGTGCTGCGCTCCTCCGCGGCGTTACATGTGCCAGTGGCGGATTTGTTCCAGCCGCTGATCCCGGTGCAAATCGTCGGCCTGATCTTCGTATTTGCTTGCGCCTGGTGGCTGGGTCATCGCGAAGAAAAACGCCTGGGCCTCGGCGCCGGCTCGACCGTCGATGCGATGCCGCAGCGGGTGCTCAGTGACGACGACATCAAGCTGCGTCGCCCGCGTCTGTTCTGGGTCAACCTGGTCCTGACCGTGCTGGTGATGGTGGTGATGATTGCCGGCTGGGTCGACCCGGTAGTGATGTTTATGCTCGGCACCGTGGTGGCGCTGTGCATCAACTACCCGAACGTCGACGCCCAGCGCGCCCGCATCGATGCCCATGCCAAGACCGCGCTGACCATGGCCAGTATCCTGCTGGCAGCCGGCGTGTTCACCGGCATCATGCAAGGCACCGGCATGCTCAAGGCGATTGCCGAAGTGGCGGTGGCGCAGATTCCGGCCGGCCACGGCAAGTTGATCCCGGCGGTGGTGGGCTTTATTTCGATGCCGCTGAGCATGCTGTTTGACCCCGACTCCTACTATTTCGGCGTCATGCCGGTGATCGCTGAAGTCGGCAAGGCCTTGGGCGTCGACCCGCTGCAAGTGGCCCAAGCCTCATTGCTGGGCGTGCACACCACCGGCTTCCCGGTCAGCCCGCTGACCCCCGCGACCTTCCTGTTGGTGGGCCTGTGCAAGATCGAATTGGCCGATCACCAGCGCTTCACCATTCCGTTTCTGTTCGCCGCGTCGGTGTTGATGACCCTGACGGCGTTGCTCCTGGGAGTAATTTGAGATGAAAACCTTGCGCATCGGTTCCGGCGCCGGCTATTCCGGCGACCGTATCGAACCTGCCGTGGAACTGGCCGAGCGGGGCGACCTGGATTATCTGGTGTTCGAGTGCCTGGCTGAACGCACGATTGCCTTGGCGCAACAGGCGCGTATCAGTGATCCACAGGGTGGGTACGACCCCTTGCTGAGTGAGCGCATGCGCCGGGTGTTGCCCTTTGTTGGCCGGCCTGAAGGTCGCCGCCGCCTGCGGGTGATCACCAACATGGGCGCCGCCAATCCGGTATCCGCGGCTATTGAAGTGCGGCGGATTGCCGACGAGTTGGGCCTTGATCTTAAGGTGGTTGCGGTCGTCGGCGACGACGTGTTGCACGTGTTGCAGCCCGAGTTTCTGTTGGATAACGGCCAGACTGTCGGTTCCCTGGGCGAACGGCTGATTTCCGCCAATGCCTACCTGGGCGTAGACGGTATCCTGGAGGCGTTGCGCGCCGAAGCGGATGTGGTGATCACCGGGCGCGTGGCCGACCCGTCGTTGTTCCTGGCGCCGCAGATGTTTGAATTTGGCTGGGCGCCTGATGATTGGCGGCGTCTGGGGCGCGGCACGTTGGTGGGGCATTTGCTCGAATGCGCCGGCCAAGTCAGCGGTGGGTACTTTGCCGATCCCGGTTTCAAGGACGTGGATGACCTCGCGCGCCTGGGCTTCCCCTTGGCGGAGATCGATGCCGACGGCGACGCCTTGATCACCAAGGTTGCCGGCTCAGGTGGGCGGGTCAGCCGCGCCACCTGCGCTGAGCAACTGATCTACGAAGTACACGACCCGGCGGCGTACCTCACGCCGGATGTGACGGCCGATTTTTCCCAGGTGGGGTTTGTCGAGGAAAGCGTTGATCGCGTACGGGCCAGCGGTGCCGACGGCCGCGCGCGGCCCGAACAATTGAAGGTCAGCGTCGGCTATCTGGATGGCTGGATCGGTGAGGGGCAGATGTCCTACGGCGGCCCCGGTGCTGTCGCGCGGGCGCAGCTGGCGCGGGATGTAGTCCTCAAGCGCCTTGAGTTGATGGGTGTGAAGATGCAGGACCTGCGGGCGGAGCTGATCGGCATGGACTCGCTCCACGGCCCCCGCAGCACAGTTGAACCCTGGGAAGTGCGCCTGCGCGTGGCGGCCCGCTGTGAGGATCGCGGCGAAGCGGTGCGCGTTGGCAATGAAGTTGAAACGCTCTACACCAACGGCCCGTCCGGAGGCGGCGGCGCGAGCAAAAGCGTGCGCCAGGTGGTGGCCGTGGCGTCGTTGCTGCTGCCGCGCAATGCGGTCAACCCGAGGATCGAAGCATGAAGTTGCACACGCTGGCCCATTCCCGCACCGGGGATAAGGGCGATACGTCAAATATCTCGATCATTGCCTACCGTGCCGAAGATTATCCGCTGCTGTGCGAACAGCTCACGGCCGAACGCGTGGCTGAGTTTTTCGCTGGCTTGCGGGAACCGGGTGCGGCACCTGTGCGGCGTTATGAGTTGCCCAATGTGCAGGCGTTGAACTTTGTATTGCCGGGGATTTTGCGCGGCGGCGTAACCCGGTCACTGGCGCTGGATGCGCATGGCAAGTGCCTGGGTTCCGCGTTGCTCGATTTCGATTTGGTAATGCAGGACTAAATGTGGGATCGGCGTAACCCTCTCAGACCGCTGCAAACCGCTTGTCCAGGTAATCAATGATCACCTTGGAGTCATACATCCAGGTGGTCTGGCCATTTTCTTCGATACGCAGGCACGGCACTTTGATCTTGCCGCCTTGCTCCAGCAGGGTCTGGCGGTCCTGCTCGTTGTTCTTCGCATCCTTCAATGCCACCGGCACATTCAGGCGGTGCAGGGTGCGGCGGGTCTTCACGCAGAACGGGCAGGCATGGAATTGATAGAGCGTCAGCTCCTTGGCTGCCGCATTCACCAACGCCTGCTGCTCGGCAGGGCGCTGCTTTTTGCGCGGACGGGTAAGAAAGTCGCCCGCGATGATGACGTGGCCGAGGCCCACTCGAAGTGCTTTGACGAACATGGCTGAAACCTCTTGCCCGATACAGAAGGGGCCGCAGCTTACCTCAATTTGGCAGGCGAAAAAAAACCGGCGATGAACGCCGGCTTTTTCGTATGCAGCCTGTTACTTGATCAGGCTGAGGAATTCGCTGCGGGTGGCCGCGTTTTCGCGGAACTCACCCAGCATCACCGAGGTGATCATCGACGAATTCTGTTTCTCGACACCGCGCATCATCATGCACATGTGCTTGGCTTCAATCACCACGGCCACACCCAGGGCGCCGGTCACTTGCATCACGGCATCGGCGATCTGGCGGCTGAGGTTCTCCTGGATTTGCAGGCGACGGGCGTACATGTCGACGATCCGCGCAACCTTTGACAGGCCCAGCACCTTGCCGCTCGGGATATACGCCACGTGGGCCTTGCCGATAAACGGCAGCAGGTGGTGTTCGCACAGCGAGTACAACTCGATGTCCTTGACCAGCACCATTTCGCTGTTGTCGGAGCTGAACAAGGCACCATTGGTGACTTCTTCGAGCGTCTGTTCATAGCCGCGGCAAAGGTACTGCATCGCCTTGGCGGCACGTTTTGGCGTGTCGAGCAGGCCCTCGCGGGAAACGTCCTCGCCGAGTTGGCCGAGGATCGCGGTGTAATTTTGTTCCAGGGACATGAAACTACCTGTGGGGTTTTCGCAAAGCGCAAGGTTACGGTGGCGGACACATCGCTGCAAGCCTGACGAGGGCACTTGTTACTCGTCACGCCCTTCCATCATGGTGCGCTTGAGCATCACATACACTGCCCCCGCGCCGCCGTGGCGGGCCTGGCACGAGGTAAAGCCGAGCACCTGGGCGTGCTGGCGCAGCCAGGTGTTGACGTGGCTCTTGATCATTGGCCGCTTGCCGTCCAGGCGCACGGCTTTGCCGTGGGTAACGCGCACGCAGCGGATTTCGAATTTGGTCGCTTCGGCCAGGAAGGCCCAGAGGGTTTCGCGGGCTTTTTCCACGGTCATGCCGTGCAGGTCGAGGCTGCCTTCGAAGGGGATCTGGCCGGCCTTGAGCTTGCGCATCTGGCTTTCCTGCACGCCATCGCGAGCCCACATCAGCTCGTCTTCGGGGCCGACATCGATCACGAACTGGTCCGACAGGCCATCCACGGTGGTGGCGTCGGTGCGCACGGTCGCGGCCTGGCGCAGTTTGGCGAGCTGCGCCCGGTCGGCCTTGGGTTTGCCGGTGTCGGCGCGATCGTGCTTGATCGGCTTGACGCCGCGCAGCTCGTTTTTGAACAGGGAAAAGTCGTCGTCGTGCATGTTGGCCTCCGCGAAGGGCGGGCAGTTTACCTAAATCGCGGCGGCCAGGGCGCAGGAAACGCTATCCAAGCGCCATCAGTCGTGCTTTTTCATCAGATGCGAAGCGATGTTCAGCGACAACGGCTGGCGCATTTTCCGACGGCTGCGCCGCCACAACCACACGCCCAGCCACAGCACCAACAACCCGATCACCAACAGAATCGCCGAACCGCCAGGGCTGGCATTCAGCTCGCCAAGGGCCGGCGAGTGACCAAACAGACCGGCGCCACCAGCACCAGCCAACAGCACACCAATAATCGCCAGCAGCGCGGCAATGCCGGCCACCAGGCGCAGACGCCAGTTGCTCGGGCCCTTGGGGCGCAAGCGACGAGCATCAAAACCATCGGATATCTTCATTCCGACCTTTCCTCCAGGGTATCGGCCCTTCGACCGGACAATACACAGGTTGTTCCGGGGGGAGGGGTAAATGCGCCAAATGAAAAGGCTTTGCGGATGAGCGGGGCAATAAACACTGTCGCGCCGCTCATCAAAAGGTCGATCAGATCAGATCTTTGGTCTGCGCGAGAGTGGCAAAGTTGTCGGCCATGATCGCCATTTCAGTTTGCTGCACATGCTCGGCGCTCAGGATGCCGCCTTTGTAAGGCAGGTCACGGGTGGCGCAGGCGTCTTCCACCAGGGTGCAGCGAAAGCCCAGGTTCTTGGCGGCACGCACGGTGGTGCTGACGCTGGAGTGGCTCATGAAACCGCAGACGATCAAGTCCAGGGGGCCGAGGTCTTGCAGGTGTTTTTCCAGGCCCGTGCCGTGAAAGGCGCTGGGCAGCAGCTTGCCGATGATGGTTTCGTCGCCAAGAGGCTCGAGGCCGGGAATGAACTCACCGCGCTCGCCCTGGGGGTCAAACAGGCCACCCACGGTGCCCAGATGGCGTACATGCACGATCGGTCGCCCGGCATTGCGTGCCGCTGCAACGAGTTGCTTGATGTTTTCGACAGCCGCGTCCATGCCCGAGAGGGCGAGTGGACCGCTGAGGTATTCCTTCTGGGCGTCGATGATCACGAGAGTCGCATGGGCAAGGTTCGCTGCTGCGTAACCGCGACCGCTGAGTTGAAACATCGTCTTTGGAACGGACATTCTGGGGCTCCTGTGAGGGGGGCTTTTGCGACATTGTCCACTGGCTGAGCGGTTCTGTGAATCGCTACGATCGTAAGGTACGCCGTTGTTGACGTGCAGCCATGTCAATAGGTGGGCTTGTTTAACACAATGATGGCAATTTGCATGAATTCCGACGGGTGGCGACAGGTTTTCGTACATCGTCGGTACGGGCTAAGGCTGTTAGAATCGCCAGTCGTTTTTTCCAGGAGCTTGCCCCCGTGACCACTTCCCGCCTGCGCACCTTGCGCGACCATATCCGTTGGGCTGTCAGCCGTTTTCATGGGGAAGACCTGTTTTTTGGCCATGGCACCGACAATGCCTGGGACGATGCCCGGCAATTGGTGCTCGGTGCCTTGCACCTGCCATGGGAAATTGCCGACAGTTACCTGGATTGCAACCTGGAAGAAGAGGAAGTCGCGCACCTGCAACGGTTGCTGCACCGCCGGATCCACGAACGCGTGCCGACGCCTTATCTGATTGGCGAGGCTTGGTTCTGTGGCCTGTCATTTATCGTCGATGAGCGCGTGCTGATCCCGCGTTCGCCGATCGGCGAGCTGATCGAAAACCGCTTCGCGCCTTGGCTGGCCCAGCCACCGGCACGCATCCTCGACCTGTGCACCGGCTCCGGCTGCATCGGCATCGCCTGTGCCTACGAGTTCCAGGACGCCGAGGTGGTGCTGGGGGACTTGTCCTTCGAAGCCCTGGAAGTGGCTAACCAGAACATCGAGCGTCATGGCGTCGATGAGCGCGTGTATACCGTACAGGGCGACGGCTTCGACGGCCTGCCGGGCCAGCGCTTTGACCTGATCGTGTCCAACCCGCCGTATGTGGATGCCGAAGACTTTGCCGACATGCCTGACGAATACCAGCACGAGCCGGAGCTGGGCCTGGCTTGCGGCGATGATGGCTTGAACCTCGTGCGGCGCATGCTGGCCGAAGCGGCGGACCACTTGACCGAGAAGGGGTTGCTGATGGTTGAAGTGGGCAACAGCCAGGTCCACGTCGAAGCGTTGTACCCGGAAGTGGATTTTGCCTGGCTGGATTTCCAGCGCGGTGGGCATGGGGTGTTTATGTTGACGGCGGAGCAGTGCCGCCAACATCAGGCGGTGTTTGCCGCCCGCGTTTAACCTAATCGCAAGATAGAAACGCGGTCAATGTGGGAGCCAGCTTCCACATGTTTGACCGCATTTCAGCGGCTGTCAGCGGTGCGTCGCAATCCAGATCAACAACCCCGCCTGAAACACCGTAAACGCCACCAGGCACGTGATGGTAAAACGTAACCCGCTGTCCTCACGCTTGAACTTGGTGACTTTTTCCTCTTCCTTGCGCAGCTTCACTTCCTGTTCCATCAGGTTCTGTTCGGCCTGTTGCAGCATCTGCGCTGCTTCAAGAATCTCCACGAACTGCACCTTCTCGGTGTTCCAGCTGTCCAGCACGTCGCTGACCTTGCCCGGCTGCACATTGCCCTTGAGGTGCTGCACGTCGGCGTAGGCCACATCAAAACCCTGGATGCGCAAGAAGTGATCGCGGCGCAGGCGTGTCGCTTCGTTCAATGCGTCCTTGTTGGACAGGTCCACGCCGTCGACGCGATAGTGCGACCACTTCTTCTTCGCCCACGCGGCGGCTTGGGCGACCAGGAAGCGGCCGATACCGCGGTTCGCCGGTTCGATTTCCAGGCTGTTGCCCGGGCCGAAGTGCACGCGGTGCTTGTCGTGGTCGACCCAGATATCCAGGTGATTCTGCTCACGGCGCACGCGCTGGCCCGGCAGTTGGATGACCATGCGCAGCAGGCTATGGTGCTTGTCATTGCGCTCGGCGTAACCGAATTGCACGAACCGCAACGGCCGCACGCCCGTGGCCCGGTCGGTGGCCAAGGGGGCCAGGCGCAGCATCTTGAAATGCTCGGCCTGAACATCCGCCCATGGCAGGGGCGCCGCGTCGACGGCCTCGGTTTTTTCAGCCGAGGTTTCGGCAGTAGGTTCCGGTGTTGCTTCAGTGGTTGTCATGCGGCGCGATCCTGTCCAAGCCCAGCAAACCGACAGTCTTTTTACTGTCGACCCTGGGCTTATCGGCCGTTTTTTCCAAGACTGGAGGCAAATTGCCGCTTAATGGGGTTGAAGTCCGTCGATAAAACGCACCAGGCGACTGCTCAGCTCAGCGGCAAGTGGCAATTGCGGGTCGTTGTAGGAGGCCAATTGCTGTTTCACGTCGTTGGGCACGATGCGCATCACGTGGTTCATGCCCTCGATCACCGCAAGCTGGGCGTCGGGCTTGGCCTTTTTCAGTTGCTGGGCATCGCCCACACCGACTTGGATGTCGTTGGTGCCCTGGATGATCAGCGCTGGCATGCCCAGCTTGGCGAAGGCGGCCGACGGATCGGCGCGAAACAGACTGATCAGATACGGCTGCACACTGGGTCGGAAAATGCCTTCCAGTGGGCCAGGCACATCCATATCCATTTGGCCTGCCTTGAGGTGATCGAGGATCTGATTGCTGCGCAGCAGCAGGGCAGGCGGCAGGTGATCGGCCAACTGTTGGCGGATCACCTGGTCAACCGGGCGTGCGCTGCCGGACAGGGAAATCACGCCGGCGGGGTCCAGTTGCGGCGCGGCGAGGGCTGCTACCAGGGCGCCTTCACTGTGACCGAGCACAATCAGCGGGCCCATGCGTTTGTCGGCTTTGAGCCGTTTGCCCCAGGCCACGGCGTCCGCGACATAAGCGTCCAGTGTCAGGTTGCGCTCATCCGGCGTGGCGGCCAGGCTGGCAGCCACGCCACGCTTGTCGTAGCGCACGCTGGCGATGTTATGCCGCGCCAGCACCCAGGCCAGGCGCTTGAGGCTGTCGTTGCGCGCGCCGTCGGCACTGTTGCCGTTGCGGTCGGTGGGGCCGGAGCCGGCAATGATCAGCACCACGGGTACTGGCTTGTCGGATTTGGGCAGTAGGAGTGAACCAAACAGCTCGCCGCTACCGGTGTCCAGGCTTATGGGGCGTTGCAACACAACGGGGGAGGCGGCAAAGCCAAGACTGGAAAACAGGGTAAGGGTCAACAGTAGAACTCGCAGCATCATCGCGCCATCATCAGAGAGGTGCCGGTTGGACCAAGGTCTACCGGTAAGGTTTCGAGGATGAACTAGTCGGTTGGCCTGCGTATACTGGCGGCCTTAAGTTATTACAGTTGACTTGATTCAACTGATTTCACGGAGCGCCCTGCATGTCCGGCAATACCTTCGGCAAGCTGTTCACTGTCACCACCGCGGGCGAAAGCCATGGCCCGGCGTTGGTCGCCATTGTCGACGGCTGCCCGCCTGGCCTCGAGCTGTCCGTGGCAGACTTGCAGCGTGACCTCGATCGTCGCAAACCCGGCACCAGCCGCCACACCACCCAGCGCCAGGAGCCCGACGAAGTCGAGATTCTTTCCGGCGTGTTCGAAGGGCGTACCACCGGCTGTTCCATCGGCTTGCTGATCCGCAACACCGACCAGAAGTCCAAGGACTACTCGGCGATCAAGGACCTGTTCCGCCCGGCCCACGCCGATTACACCTACCACCACAAATACGGCGAACGCGACTACCGTGGCGGTGGCCGCAGCTCGGCCCGCGAAACCGCCATGCGTGTGGCTGCCGGCGCCATTGCCAAGAAATACCTGGCGACCCAGGGCATCGTGATCCGCGGCTACATGAGCCAGCTGGGCCCGATTGAAATCCCGTTCAAGACCTGGGACAGCGTGGAAGACAACGCTTTCTTCAGCCCCGACCCGGACAAGGTGCCGGAACTGGAAGCCTACATGGACCAGTTGCGCCGCGACCAGGATTCGGTCGGCGCCAAGATCACCGTAGTTGCCGAAGGCGTTAAACCGGGCCTGGGCGAACCGATCTTCGACCGCCTCGACGCCGAACTGGCCCACGCGCTGATGAGCATCAACGCCGTCAAAGGCGTGGAAATCGGCGCCGGCTTCGCGTGCGTGTCCCAGCGCGGCACCGAGCATCGCGACGAGCTGACTCCGCAAGGTTTTCTCAGCAACAACGCGGGCGGCATCCTCGGCGGTATATCCTCCGGCCAGCCGATCGTTGCGCACCTGGCGCTCAAGGCGACCTCAAGCATCACCACACCGGGCCGTTCGATTGATGTGCACGGCAACCCGGTGGACGTGATCACCAAGGGCCGCCACGACCCCTGCGTCGGCATCCGCGCCACGCCGATTGCCGAAGCGATGATGGCCATCGTGTTGATGGACCACCTGCTGCGCAACCGTGGTCAAAATGCCGACGTCCACGTAACCACCCCGGTGCTGGGCCAGCTGTGACAGCTTGTTGTAGTGAGCGAGCTTGCTCGCGCTGGGCCGCGAAGCGGCCCCCTGCATGACATCCCCTCTCCCATACTGGCGCCTCTCCAGCTTCTACCTGTTCTACTTCGCCCTGCTTGGGGCGACAGCGCCGTTCCTCGCGTTGTACTTCGATCACCTTGGCTTCTCCAGCGCGCGCATCGGCGAGCTGGTGGCCATCCCCATGCTGATGCGCTGCGTGGCGCCCAACCTGTGGGGCTGGCTGGGTGACTATACCGGCCAGCGCCTGGCCATCGTGCGCGTTGGCGCGGTGTGCACCCTGGCGAGTTTTTCGCTGATCTTCGTCAGTCATACCTACGCCTGGCTGGCGCTGGTGATGGCGCTGCATGCGTTCTTCTGGCACGCAGTGCTGCCGCAGTTTGAAGTGATCACGCTCGCACACCTGCACAAACAAACCTCGCGCTACAGCCAGATCCGCCTCTGGGGCTCTATTGGTTTTATCCTCACCGTGGTCATCATGGGCCGCCTGTTCGACTGGCTGAGCCTGGACATCTACCCGGTGGTGGTTGTGGTGATCATGGCCGGCATCATCGGCGCCAGCCTGTGGGTGCCGAACGCGCAGCCCGCGACCCAGGGTAATCGCCTGGCAGGCGAGGGGTTCCTGAAACAATTGCGCAGCCCGGGCGTCTTGGCGTTTTACGCCTGTGTGGCGTTGATGCAAATGAGCCACGGCCCGTACTACACCTTTCTCACCCTGCACCTAGAACACCTGGGTTACAGCCGTGGTGTGATCGGCCTGTTGTGGGCGTTGGGTGTCGTGGCGGAAGTGCTGATGTTCCTCGCCATGAGTCGTATCCTCTCGCGCTTTTCGGTACGCCGGGTGTTGCTCGCCAGTTTCCTGCTGGCGGCGCTGCGCTGGCTGTTGTTGGGTTCGTTTGCCGAATTTTTCTGGGTGCTGTTGCTGGCGCAGGTGATGCACGCCGCCACCTTCGGCAGCTTTCACGCGGCAGCGATTGCCTTTGTGCAGCGCAGTTTTGGCGACAAACAACAAGGCCAGGGCCAGGCACTGTATGCCGCCCTCGCCGGTACCGGCGGTGCGCTGGGCGCGCTGTATTCGGGCTACAGTTGGAACCTGTTGGGGCCGACCCTGACCTTCAGCATCGCCAGCGTGGCCGCCCTGGCCGCCGCCGTTATCATCGGTCTTCGATTGCAAGAGCAGAACCAAGGAACCCTCCAATGAGCTACGTCGCTGTCTACTCCGTCGCTACACCGGACACTCCGAACAAGGTCTTGACCCATTTCGATGACATCGCCGCGACCCTGGCCGAGCATGGCGTGCGCTTTGAGCGCTGGCAGCCGAGCCCGATTGAGCAGGGTGCCAGCGATGCTGAACTGATCGCGGCGTATCAGACGCAGATCGATGCTCTCGGCTACGGCTCTGTAGAGGTGCTGCGCGTTACCGGCGATCACGCGCAAAAGTCTGAACAGCGTGCACAGTTTTTGGACGAGCGCCGCTACAGTGAAGACGATGGGCGTTTTTTCATTGCTGGCCAGGGCCTGTTCGCCCTGCACATTGGCGACTACGTGTACGCCGTGCGTTGCGAGAAAAACGACCTGCTGGTGATTCCCGCCGGTATTGCGCACTGGTTTGACATGGGTGAGAACCCGCACGTCGTAGCGTTGCGGTTGTTCAATACGGAGAAAGGGTGGGTACCTGAATTCACAGGTGATGGTATTGCCCGGCGTTTTCCCGGTTTGGACGATTAATTGCGGCCCATCAGAAACTTCAACCCCCGTACGTTGGAAGTTCCTGTGGGAAGAAACTTAAACTTCTGTAGGGGATTGCTGTTTATTTCCGGGCCTGCGCCTTAATACCATTCCTTATGTAACTCTCTCCGGCATTAGCGTTTATGTCACCTGTCAATAGGAGGAATCCGAAGGGTGATAAGACGTCGACCAATAACATGGAGAGAATGCAATGAGAGGCCCGAGGGAATCGTTTCTACCGCCGTATTCGGTACCCAATGCTGTCAGGCGACGCATTAACCTGGCGGGCAAGTCGCTGACCCCGACAGAATTGGAAATATTGCGCTGGGCCTCGGAAGGCAAGACTGTGTGGGAGATCAGTAAGATACGCGCCACGTCAGAAGCCACGGTAAAATTCCACTTGCGCAATATCTACGGCAAGTTGGAAGTGACCAACCGCGTGCAGGCAATGAATGAAGCCGCCCGTCAGGGGCTTTGCTGAAGGCATAAAAAAGGGCCGTGACACTCAACAGTGTCGCGGCCCTTTACTTTGTCTGAGGCTTAAGCCGAATGGTACGTCGGCAGGGCAAAGCGGTTTTGGCTCTGCAACATCGAAATCTGCGGCAGGTCGCTGGCTTGTTCGGCGAGGTCGCGGCGAATGGCGCTGATCACCCAGGTCAATTGGTCGGCAGTGTGCAACTGCTGGTAGGAGATCGAGCGTTTCACCTGTTTGCCTTCGCTGTTGCGCAGGGTCAACAGGATGCCGCCGTCAGGACGTGGCTGAGTGGTGACGTCGTAGTTGGAGAATACTGAAGCGAATTTATCTTGGATCAGGCTCATGTCTATCAGCTCCGTTGGCTCAAGTTGGCAAGCATGGAGTGATACGTGCAGTGATTGTGCCAGCTACTAGTTTATAAAAATATTCTTATAAATCAGTTATTTGTAAAAATTCAGAAATTTCAGTTTCGTGCAATTTGCATGAATGGCCATCATGCATCCTGCATTTTGCGTTGTTCATCAGGCCTGAACAGGGGCCCCATCAGTTTTAAAGACTGCCTGCGCGTCGCTAAATTCCATTTTTCCGCGGTCGCTCATCGGGATACAAAACTTTTCAAATCCTGCGTGTACAGCCGAAGAGGCGCTGACGTACTTTCCTGCAAGGTTTACGAAGAATAAGAAAAAGGACGTTCCCATGAGCCATCCGCGAAACGACATGATCACTTGGGGCATGATGTTGCGTAAGGTGCCTGCCATTGTTCGTGCGCTACCACGCGTGGTACGCGGCATGCGTGCCGCCAATGTCACAGACCCGCAGCAACCCTGCGGCCTGGGCTGGCACTTTGAACAAGCCACCTTGCGTAACCCGGATGGCGCCGCCTTGTTGTACGCCGACCGCGTCCTCAGCTACACCGAAGCCAACCAACGCGCCAACCGCATTGCCCATCACCTGCAAGGCCAGGGCATCGGCAAGGGTGATGTAGTCGCGATGTTTATCGAAAACCGTCCCGAACTGCTGCTTAACGTGTTGGCGGTGGCCAAGCTGGGCGGCATCTGCGCCATGCTCAATACGGCGCAAACCCAAGCGGCGCTGGTGCACAGCCTTAACCTGGTGAACCCCGTGGCGATTGTGGTGGGGGCGGAATTGGTGGCCGCCTATGAAGTCGTGCGTAATGAGGTGGCGATCGAGGCAACACGCACTTGGTATGTCGCCGAGCAACACGGCAGTACAGTGCCGCACGGTTACATCGACCTGATCGCTGCCAGCGCCGAGAGCCCGGCGACTAACCCGGCGAGCACCGCGCAGATTTTCTTCAACGACCCCTGCTTTTATATCTACACCTCCGGCACCACGGGCCTGCCCAAGGCCGGCATCATGAAGCACGGCCGCTGGACCAAGACCGCCGTCAGCTTCGGCAGCATTGCCTTGGACATGGGCCCGGACGACGTCCTCTATTGCACGCTGCCGCTCTATCACGCCACCGGCCTGTGCGTGTGCTGGGGCTCGGCGATTGTCGGAGCGTCGGGGTTTGCCATCCGGCGTAAGTTCAGTGCCAGCCAGTTCTGGGACGACGTGCGTAGATTCAAGGCGACCACCCTCGGTTATGTCGGTGAGTTGTGCCGTTACCTGCTCGACCAGCCAGCCAGCGAAAACGATCGTGATCACCGCGTGACCAAGATGGTCGGCAATGGCCTGCGTCCTGGCGTGTGGGCGCCTTTCAAGGCGCGTTACGGCGTCGATCATGTGTGCGAGTTGTATGCCGCCAGCGACGGCAATATCGGCTTCACCAACGTCTTGAACTTCGACAATACCGTCGGCTTTTGCCTGCAGCACTGGGCGCTGGTGGACTGCACCCACGATACGGGTGAGCCGCTACGCGGCAGCGATGGTTTCCTGCACAAAGTGAAGACAGGCGGACAGGGATTGTTGCTGGCCAGGATCGATGAAAAGTCGCCTTATGATGGCTACACCGACCCGGAAAAGAACCGCAAAGTGATCCTCACCGATGTGTTCGAGAAGGGCGACCGCTACTTCAACACCGGCGATCTGGTGCGCAGCATTGGCTTTGGCCATGCGCAATTCGTCGACCGTCTAGGGGATACCTATCGCTGGAAGGGCGAAAACGTCTCCACCACTGAAGTTGAGAATGTCCTGCTGCAACATCCGCAGATCGCCGAGGTCGTGGCTTATGGTGTGGAAATCGAAAACACCAACGGCCGTGCCGGCATGGTCGCCATTACCCCGAGCGAGTCCCTGGCCGCCCTCGATATGCGCGAGTTGCTGCAGTTCGCCCACGGCCAGTTGCCGCACTATGCGGTGCCGTTGTTCCTGCGGATCAAGGTGAAGATGGAAACCACCGGCACCTTCAAATACCAGAAGGTGCGGCTCAAGGAGGAGGCGTTCGACCCGGACAAGGCAGGCAATGATCCGGTGTACGCCTGGCTGCCGGGTTCGGACTGCTATGTCCCGGTGACGGGGCCATTGTTGGCGCAGATCCAGGCCGGCCATTTCCGTTATTAACTGTAGCGTTATTGATTCTGCCTATGGCGCCTTTTGACAAAAAAGCCATGACAGGTGGGAACTCCCTCGCGACACTGGCGCCTATTCAGTATCAGGACAAGGAGCCCCACATGTCAGATCAACCCAAACAAATGACCGATGATGAAGCCGCCGAATTTGCCGAGCAGGTCTTTGACGTCGCCCGCAAAGGCGACGCCGCCATGCTCGCCGCGCTGCTGGCCAAAGGCTTGCCAGCCAATTTTCGTAACCATAACGGCGACACCCTGTTGATGCTCGCGGCCTACCACGGCCATGCCGAAGCGGTAAAAGTCCTGCTGGAGTTCAAGGCTGACCCGCTGATCGCCAATGATAAGAACCAGTTGCCGATCGCCGGAGCTGCGTTCAAGGGCAACTTGCCGGTGGTTCAGGCGCTGATCGAAGGTGGCGCGCCAGTGGACGCCTCCTCCTCGGACGGCCGTACCGCCTTGATGATGGCGGCAATGTTCAACCGCGTGGAGATGGTCGACTACCTGCTCGGCCAGGGCGCCAACCCCAAGGCGACGGATGCCCAGGGCGCGACGGCGTTGGCGGCGGCGCAGACCATGGGCGCAGTGGATACGGCGGCGCAGTTGCAGAAACTGGTGTAGGCTACGCGCCCTGAAAAACCAGCCCGCTACAGGACCATGCCCATGAAAACCGCCCTCGTCGAACTCATCAGCAAAATCAGCGCCGGCGTCATGGGCGAGGACGAAGTGGCGCGTATCGCCGATGAAGCGGCCCAGGCCTACGCGGACCCGGCGGCGTTTCTGGCGGTCAACCCGGACATCAACTACGACGATACCTTCCCGATTCCTTTGGGTGAATGGATCGTGGTCGGCAGCCTGCCGGACACCGTGTTGTTCCAGGCCGACACCTACGGCGACCTGTTCGCACAGATCGTCGCTTCGTTCGGCCCAGGCGTGGCGTTCAACCTCAAGCCCAAGCAACTGGCCAAGACCGAAGACCTGACTGCACTGAACCGCATCCAGATCCAGATGAGTGCCCTCAGCCCGGAAGATGGCGGCTACGTGTTGCTCAACTTCAGCCAACTGTTGGACGACGAGATCCAGGCCGTGCTCGTCTACGGCAACGACCTGCCGCGTGTGCTGGCGTTGTGCGCCGAAGTCGGCATCAAGGGCGAGCCGTCCCTGGAAGCGCTGAAGATCGCCGTGCACGTCTGAAATAAAACGGAACCCCGGCCAGGGCTGACTATCCTACAAGGGCATGCCCTCACTTAGGAGCAACACCATGGGTTCGACTTTCAATGGCCTGATCGGGCTGATCATCCTGGCGCTGGATATCTGGGCGATCATCAATGTATTCAAAAGCGGTGCCAGCACGGGCGCCAAGGTGCTGTGGATTTTGCTGATCCTGTTGTTGCCGGTGCTGGGCTTGATCATTTGGGCAATCGCCGGGCCGCGTGGCAACGTGCGGATCTGACGGTAAAACTGCCCACTCAACATAGAGTGGCCGTAGTCAATGTGGGAGGGGGGCAAGCCCCCTCCCACATTTTTTTGTGTCGAAATATTCGCTGTACAGAATTTTCACACAGCCTTCCGGACAATTCCCTTCGCTTTGTTTCCTTGTAGGACGGCTCTGTCGCCGGCCGGCGAAAGCACTACAAAGAAGTGTTTTTCCTCAGTAATCAATAGCGTTGATGGCATTCATCGGGCACCATTTGCGCCAACGCGCTTACCCCCCCCGTTCCTACACGCTTGGGCGTGGGCAGGATGCCGCAGCAATATTTCGCAACTTAAACTTCCAATGGGTCCTAAAACGACATGGCAAACCCGGACGCCCTGAATCAGCAGCGAGCTTCAAATCGCCTGCTGCAACCGACCGTCAAATCCCATCTGGCATACACGCTGCTCTGCGCACTGGTCATGATGGTGATGTTCTCCCTGCTGCGCCTGGCGCTGCTGGTGTACAACCGCGAGATGATCCTCGACACGCCGGCCTCGACCTTCCTTGAAGCGTTCGCCAACGGCCTGCGCCTGGACCTGCGCCTGGTGGTGTACCTGATCATCCCATTGCTGTTGGCACTGTTCAGCGTACGGGCGATGGCTGCTCGCGGGTTCTTCCGTTTCTGGCTGACTGTGGCGTCCAGCATCGCGCTGTTCCTGGGCCTGATGGAAATGGACTTCTATCGCGAGTTCCACCAGCGCCTCAACGGCCTGGTGTTCCAGTACGTGAAAGAAGACCCGAAAACCGTGATGAGCATGCTCTGGTACGGTTTCCCGGTGGTGCGCTACCTGCTGGCCTGGGCCGTGGGCACGCTGATCCTGAGCATCGCCTTTAAAGGTGCAGACCGTGCAACGCGCCCACGCGGGCCGTTCAGCGGTGGCAGCATCGGCACCCGCCAAGTAGCGCCGTGGTACACGCGTATTGCGGTGTTCGTGGTCTGCCTGTTGGTCGCTGTAATCGCCGCACGTGGCACCCTGCGCCAAGGCCCGCCGCTGCGTTGGGGTGACGTCTACACCACCGACTCGAACTTCGCCAACCAACTGGGCCTGAATGGCACGTTGTCACTGGTCGGCGCGGCCAAGGCACGGTTCTCCGAGCATCGTGATAACACCTGGAAGGCGACGCTGGAACAGCCGTTGGCGACCCAGACTGTGCGCGACATGCTGGTGCTGCCGATGGAAAAACTGGTGGATACCGACACCGCCGCCGTGCGCCGTGAGTTCACCCCACCGGCAGAGAAAACCCTGCCGATCAAGAACGTCGTGGTGATCCTGATGGAAAGCTTCGCCGGTCACTCGGTGGGCGCCCTGGGTCGTCCGGGTAACATCACGCCGTACTTCGACAAACTGTCCAAGGAAGGCCTGTTGTTCGACCGCTTTTTCTCCAACGGCACGCACACTCACCAGGGAATGTTCGCCACCATGGCGTGTTTCCCCAACCTGCCGGCGTTCGAATACCTGATGCAGACCCCGGAAGGCAGCCACAAGCTGTCAGGCCTGCCGCAGTTGCTCAGCGCGCGCAAGTTTGACGACGTGTATGTCTACAACGGTGACTTCGCCTGGGATAACCAATCGGGCTTCTTCAGCAACCAGGGCATGACCAACTTCATTGGTCGCAACGACTTCGTTGACCCGGTGTTCTCCGACCCGACGTGGGGCGTGTCCGATCAGGACATGTTCAACCGTGGCCTGGAAGAGCTGAAAGCCCGCGAAGGTGGCAAGCCGTTCTATGCCTTGCTGCAAACCTTGTCCAACCACACGCCGTATGCCTTGCCGACGCCATTACCGGTCGAGAAGGTCACGGGGCGTGGCAGCCTCGACGAGCATTTGACGGCGATGCGCTACTCCGACTGGGCCTTGGGCCAGTTCTTTGAAAAGGCCCGCAAGGAGCCGTACTTCAAGGAAACCTTGTTCGTGATTGTCGGCGACCACGGCTTTGGCAACGAACAGCAGATCACCGAAATGGACCTGGGTCGCTTCAATGTGCCGATGCTGATGATCGCACCGGGCATGCAGGAGAAGTTCGGCGAGCGTGACCACACCGTGGGCACCCAGATCGACATCGTGCCGACCATCATGGGCCGCCTGGGTGGCGAAACCCTGCACCAGTGCTGGGGGCGCGACCTGCTGAACCTGCCGGAAGGCGATAAAGGCTTCGGCGTGATCAAACCGTCGGGCAGCGACCAGACAGTGGCGCTGGTTACCGGCGATCGCATTCTGGTGCTGCCGAAGGAAATGCCACCCAAGCTTTGGGAATATGAGCTGGGCGCCAATCCGACCGGTAAGGTGATTCCTGAATCGCCGGACGAGGGGGCATTGAGGCAGAAACTTGAGTCGTTCCTACAGACGGCGACCAAGAGCCTGTTGGATAACACTGCCGGTGTGGTTGACGGCAAGCCGGACTAATTAACCGGCAATAAAAAAGAGGCCTTTTTCAAGGCCTCTTTTTTTGCTGTTTTTTTGCTACCAGGGCTTTATATCCGGCCGAGCAACATCAACACCAGCAGCACTACCAATACCACCCCGAGGATACCCGACGGGCCGTAACCCCAGTTACGTGAGTGAGGGAACACTGGCAGACCACCGACCAGCAGGAGGATCAGGATAATGATCAGAATGAGGCTCATGGTTTTTTCCTTATTGGCTTTCTGCAAAGACCGGTTATTTAACGGTAGGCCCGACAGCTAACTTACGGACGCCTTAACAACTCCGACTATTGCCCCTTGCGAAAAATTCAGTATTTTTTTAAAGCATTTCGCGCACGTGCTTATTTCTTTTAATGCGTTCGCAAATTGGCTTTGCTAGTTGAAAAATATTGAACTTAGGCTATAGGCAAATATTCGACCCAGCTGCCGGTTTGCCAGGGGCATTCATCACTCTGATGGTGGGTGGGTGTAGGAAAAACCTTCGCTACACTGCCGGTCACTTCTTCCGTGAACCACAAGGCTACCTCCTATGCAAAATCGCATGATGATCACTGGTGCCGGGTCCGGCCTGGGTCGCGAAATCGCTCTGCGCTGGGCCCGCGAAGGTTGGCAATTGGCCTTGTCTGACGTCAGCGAGCCGGGCTTGCAGGACACCCTCAAGCGCGTGCGCGAGGCGGGCGGCGACGGTTTTGTGCAACGCTGTGACGTGCGCGATTACAGCCAGCTCACCGCTTTTGCCCAGGCT
Source organism: Pseudomonas tritici (assembly GCF_014268275.3). Lineage (NCBI taxonomy): Bacteria > Pseudomonadati > Pseudomonadota > Gammaproteobacteria > Pseudomonadales > Pseudomonadaceae > Pseudomonas > Pseudomonas tritici. The sequence continues at coordinate 4,449,891 of NZ_CP077084.1, read as the reverse complement.
TGCGAGGTGAAACTGGGTGGCATCGATGTGATCGTCAACAATGCAGGCGTGGCGTCGGGTGGGTTCTTCGCCGAACTGTCCCTGGAAGACTGGGACTGGCAGATCGCAATCAACCTGATGGGCGTGGTCAAGGGCTGCAAGGCGTTCCTGCCCCTGCTGGAAAAGAGCAAGGGCCGCATCATCAACATCGCGTCTATGGCGGCATTGATGCAGAGCCCGGCCATGAGTAACTACAACGTGGCCAAGGCCGGCGTGGTGGCGCTGTCGGAAAGTCTGCTGGTGGAGCTAAAGCAGCAGGAAGTCGGCGTGCACGTGGTCTGCCCGTCGTTCTTCCAGACCAACCTGCTCGACTCGTTCCGCGGGCCGACCCCGGCGATGAAGGCGCAAGTGGGCAAACTGCTTGAGAGCTCGCCGATTTCGGCGGCGGACATTGCCGATTACATTTATCAGCGCGTCGCAGCAGGCGAATTCATGATCCTGCCCCATGAGCAAGGGCGGATGGCGTGGGCGTTAAAGCAGAAGAACCCGCAGTTGCTCTATGACGAGATGACCACCATGGCCGACAAGATGCGTGCTAAGGCGCAGGCGGTTAAAGGCTGATCAGGTGGCAGTCTGTCAGGCAAGTTACCTGCGTATGTAGGGAGTGCCTGATTTCACCGCAAGGCATTGATGCACCCACAGCCAGCGCGCATGGTCGAGGTCCTGTCATTCTAAAAGGACAACCGCCATGCTGGTCTTAAGCCGCGCTGTAGGCGAAGTCATCTCCATTGGCGATGACATCGCCGTGCACATCCTCGAGTTGAACGGTAACCAAGTGAAGTTCGGTGTTGCAGCGCCGGCCGGGGTGCATGTTCATCGCGCCGAGGTCTACCAGAAAATCCTCGAACGCCAAGCCGCCGAGCTGCACGCGGCCCCCAACCCTTAGCGCATTTTCAGTCGAACAGATGCTTGGGCACGTCGTGCTTGAGCATTAACTGGCATTGCTCGCTCTCGGGGTCGAACACGATCAGCGCCTGCCCCTTGGTCAGCGCCTGGCGCACGCGCAATACGCGGGTCTCCAGGGGCGTGTCGTCGCCATTGTCGGTGCCGTCACGGGTGACGAAGTCTTCGATGAGGCGGGTCAGGGTGTCGACTTCAAGCGCGTCGTAGGGAATCAGCATACAAGCCTCGGGTGATGGGTCCCGGCGATGCTACTGCGCCGGGACCGCAGTTGCCAGTCTCAGGACTTGTTGCCCACCAGGCTGTCCACCGATGGCACCCGCGTGTCGCTCTCCATTTGTGCATCGTGTTCAATCTGATGACTGAACCGATCCAATGAACCCTGGGCCGGTTGTGCGTCGCTGGCGAACACCGGCGGGCTGAGAATATACGCGCCCAGCAGGCGGCTCAGCGCCGCGAGGCTATCGATATGGGTGCGTTCGTAGCCGTGAGTCGCGTCGCAGCCAAACGCCAGCAACGCGGTGCGGATATCATGGCCGGCGGTCACGGCCGAGTGTGCATCGCTGAAGTAGTAGCGGAACAGGTCGCGGCGCACCGGCAACTCGTTATCAGACGCCAGGCGCAGCAAATGCCGCGACAGGTGATAGTCATACGGCCCCCCCGAATCCTGCATCGCCACGCTCACCGCATGTTCACTGGAATGCTGGCCGGGGGCGACGGGGGCGATATCGATGCCGACGAACTCACTGACATCCCAAGGCAGGGCGGCCGCTGCGCCGCTGCCGGTCTCCTCGGTAATCGTGAAGAGTGGGTGGCAGTCGATCAGCAGCGGTTCGCCGCTGTCGATAATAGCCTTGAGCGCGGCGAGCAGGGCAGCGACGCCCGCCTTGTCGTCAAGGTGTCGGGCGCTGATGTGCCCACTTTCGGTAAATTCGGGCAGTGGGTCGAAGGCCACGTAGTCACCGATGCCGATCCCCAGGGAATCGCAATCGGCGCGGGTCGCGCAGTAGGCGTCCAGGCGCAGCTCCACGTGGTCCCAGCTCACCGGCATTTCGTCCACGGCGGTGTTGAAGGCGTGCCCGGAGGCCATCAACGGCAACACGCTGCCACGGATCACACCGTTATCGGTAAACAGGCTGACGCGGCTGCCTTCGGCAAATCGGCTCGACCAGCAGCCTACCGGCGCCAGGCTCAGGCGGCCGTTGTCCTTGATCGCGCGTACGGCGGCGCCGATGGTGTCCAAATGCGCGGACACCGCACGGTCTGGGCTGTTCTTCTGGCCCTTGAGGGTGGCGCGAATGGTGCCGCGCCGCGTCATTTCAAACGGAATGCCCAGTTCTTCCAGGCGCTCGGCGACGTAGCGCACGATGGTGTCGGTGAACCCGGTGGGGCTGGGGATCGCGAGCATTTCCAGCAGCACTTTTTGCAGGTAAGCAAGGTCCGGTTCGGGGATGGTTCGGGTCATAGAGACTCCTGATGAAGTGGCAGGCTTAAAGGTGTATGGCGTCTGTTACGACGCCTTCGCGAGCAAGCCCGCTCCCACATTGGAATGCGGTCTGAATGTGGGAGCGGGCTTGCTCGCGAAGACGCCAGTACAGGCAACACATCTTTCAAGCAGACGGCTGGCTGTGGGGGAACAACAAATCCACGAACTTCTCCGCCGTGGGTTGCGGTTCATGATTGGCCAGGCCGGCGCGTTCGTTGGCTTCGATAAACACGTACTCGGGTTGATCGGCGGCAGGCACCATCAGGTCCAGGCCCACCATGGGAATATCCAGGGCACGCGCAGCGCGCACGGCGGCGTCCACCAGCGTGGGGTGCAGGATGGCGGTGACGTCTTCCAGGCAACCCCCCGTGTGCAGGTTGGCGGTGCGGCGCACGGCCAGGGTCTGGCCGCGAGGCAGAATGCTGCTGTAGTCGTAGCCGGCGGCGCGCAGGGTGCGCTCGGTTTCGGCGTCGACCGGGATTTTGCTTTCACCGTCAGTGGCGGCCTGGCGGCGGCGGCTCTGGGCTTCGATCAAGGCGCCGATGGAATGCTGACCGTCGCCGGTCACTTCGGCTGGGCGTCGGATTGCAGCGGCGACAACGTCGAAACCAATCACCAGGATGCGCAGGTCCAGGCCTTCGTGGAAGCTCTCCAGCAACACCCGGCTGTCAAACTGCCGCGCTGCTTCAATCGCTTGCTGCACATCTTCGATGCTTTGCAAATCCACCGCTACACCATGGCCTTGCTCGCCATCCAGCGGCTTGACCACCACGCGCTGGTGCTCGTCGAGGAACTCCAGGTTGTCATCGGCGCTGCCCGCAAGTTGTTGCGAAGGCACGTTCAGCCCTGCGGCTTTCAGCGTTTTATGCGTCAGGCTTTTATCCTGGCACAGCGTCATGCTGACGGCGGTGGTCAGGTCGCTCAGGGATTCACGGCAGCGCACACGGCGGCCGCCATGACTCAGGGTGAACATGCCCGCATCAGCGTCATCCACCTGCACATCGATACCACGTCGGTGGGCCTCCTCAACGATGATTCGTGCATAGGGGTTAAACCCCGCCTGCGGGCCGGGGCCGAGGAACAACGGCTGGTTAATGCCATTCTTGCGCTTGATCGCAAAGGTGGTCAGCGCGCGAAAACCGAGCTTGGCGTAAAGGTTCTTGGCTTGGCGGTTATCGTGCAGCACCGACAAATCCAGATAGCTCAAGCCACGGCTCATGAAGTGTTCCACCAGATGGCGCACCAGCACCTCGCCCACACCGGGGCGCGTGCATTGCGGGTCAACCGCGAGGCACCACAGGCTGCAACCGTTTTCCGGGTCGTGAAACGCTTTTTGGTGATTGAGGCCCATCACGCTGCCGATTACCGCGCCGCTGTCTTCATCCTCCGCCAGCCAATACACCGGGCCACCTTGATGGCGCGGCGTGAGGCGTTCGGCGTCGACAGGCAACATGCCACGCCCTTGATAGAGCCGGTTCACCGCCAGCCAATCGGCCTCGCTCTGCACGCGGCGAATACGGAAGCCACGAAACACTCGAGTCGCTGGGCGATAGTCGCTGAACCACAGGCGCAACGTGTCGGACGGATCAAGAAACAACTGTTGGGGATCGATCCCCAGAATTTGCTGGGGAGCCGCCACATACAGGGCGATGTCTCGCTCGCCAGCCTGCTCATTGAGCAACTCCTGGGCGAGGCTGGCAGGGTCCGGAAAGGTATGGCCGATCAACAGCCGACCCCAACCGCAATGCACGGCAATCGGTTCGGCGGCCAAGGGGCTGCCGTCTTCAGCCAGGCGAGCTTGCAGGCGCTCGTAGGTTGGCGCCTGGCCCTTCAGCAAGCGTTGGCTGTAAGCCGCTGCAAGAGGTTTCATCAATCAGATTCCTTGTTCGCTGAGCCACAGGTTCAGCGCCGCCAGTTGCCACAGCTTGGAGCCGCGCAACGGCGTCAGTTGGCCCTGCGGGTCGGTGAGCAGGCGGTCGAGCATGGCCGGGTTGAACAGGCCGCGATCCTGGCTGGGGTCCAGCAACAGTTCACGGACCCAGTTCAGGGTATCGCCCTGCAAATGCTTGAGGCCCGGCACTGGGAAATAGCCTTTCTTACGGTCGATGACTTCGCTTGGGATGACACGGCGCGCGGCTTCTTTGAGGACCTGCTTGCCGCCATCAGGCAACTTGAACTTGCCAGGTACACGGGCCGACAGTTCCACCAGGCGGTAGTCCAGGAATGGCGTACGCGCTTCCAGGCCCCAGGCCATGGTCATGTTGTCGACGCGTTTGACCGGGTCGTCCACCAGCATCACCGTGCTGTCCAGGCGTAGCGCCTTGTCCACGGCGGCATCGGCGCCTGGCATGGCGAAATGCTCGCGTACAAAGTCACCGGCAGCGTCGTTGGCCGTCAGCCATTTCGGCGCGACGGTGGCGGCGTAATCCTCGTAGCTGCGGTCAAAAAACGCATCGCGATACGCCGCATAAGGATCGCTGGCGCCGTCCACCTGTGGGTACCAGTGGTAACCGGCGAACAACTCGTCGGCGCCCTGGCCGCTCTGCACCACCTTGCAATGCTTGGCCACTTCCCGCGACAGCAGGTAGAAGGCGATGCAGTCATGACTGACCATCGGCTCGCTCATGGCGCGGAACGCCGCCGGCAGTTGCTCGATGATCTCGCTTTCAGCGATGCGCAATTGGTGGTGACGCGTGCCGTAGTGCTTGGCGATCAGGTCGGAGTACTGGAACTCGTTGCCAGCTTCGCCGCCCGCGTCTTCAAAACCGATGGAGAAGGTCGACAGGTCTTGCACGCCGACTTCTCGCAGCAGGCCGACGAGCATGCTCGAATCGACACCGCCGGACAGCAGCACGCCGACATCCACGGCGGCACGTTGGCGGATGGCCACGGCTTCGCGGGTGCTGTCGAGCACGCGATCGGTCCAATCTTCCAGGCTCAGGTTTTTCTCGTCCTCATGGGGACCGTAGGGCAGGGTCCACCAGGTTTTCTGCTCGGTCTTGCCGTTGGCTTCGACACGCATCCAGCTCGCCGGCGGCAGTTTTTCAATGCCTGCCAGCAGGGTACGCGGTGCAGGCACCACGGCGTGGAAGTTCAAGTAGTGGTTGAGCGCCACCGGATCAAGGACCGGGTTGATATCGCCGCCCTTGAGCAGCGCCGGCAATGCCGAGGCAAAGCGCAAGCGCTGGCCGGTGCGCGACAGGTACAGCGGTTTTACGCCGAGACGGTCACGCGCGATAAACAGACGCTGGGCATCGCGCTCCCAGATGGCGAAGGCAAACATGCCGTTGAGCTTGGGCAGCAGCGCTTCGCCCCAGGCGTGATAGCCCTTGAGCAGCACTTCGGTGTCGCCACCGGAATAGAAGGCGTAGCCCAGGGCTTCCAGCTCTTGGCGCAATTCCGGGAAGTTATAGATCGCGCCGTTGAAGGCCAGGCTCAGGCCGAGGTGTGAATCGACCATCGGTTGGGCCGAGCCGTCCGACAGGTCCATGATCTTCAGGCGTCTGTGGCCCAGGGCAATCGGCCCTTGGGCATGGAAGCCCCAGGCATCCGGGCCACGTGGGGCCAAGTGATGAGTGATGCGCTCAATGGCCGCCAAGTCGGCAGGTTGGGCATCGAAACGTAATTCTCCAGCTAATCCGCACATAAATTCCTTACCGGTTTTTCCGTTGGGGAGGGGTCAATACTCAATACGCCGCTGAGGGCGCGTACCCAGAAACTGACCCAGTGCTATCCGTGGAGTTTTAGACCGATAAGTTATAAGGCAAATAGCCGCGATGGCTTTAATGCCTTCGTTTGCGCTGATTACGGCGTCGTTGTTTTGCCGCGAATCAATGCCCGTAAGGGAAACCGGTTGGGGTGGCAAGCTTCGGCCACACTGGCCGGTACCGGCAGCGGTTCGTCGCTCAGCCAGGCGGCGATTAGTTCGCCGCACAGTGGCGCCGTGATCAGTCCGCGTGATCCGTGGCCGCTATTAATGTACACGCCCGGAAGCCACGGGCACGGCGTATCCGGGACTTGCCGGGCGTCTTTGCCGAGCACGGCATACACGCTTTGAAACGCTGTACGATCCGCCAGCGGTCCGACAATCGGCAGGTAATCAGGGCTGGTACAGCGGAATGCGGCACGCCCCTCAAGCTGTTCCGGGGCCAAGTGTTCGCCGCCCAGGCGCTGCAGCAGGTCTGCGGATATCTCGCGCAGCATTTCCAGGTTGCCAGCATGTTCGGCAGCGGTGGGCGTGAGGTCGTCGTTGGTGAAGTCGAAGCTGGCGCCAAGCGTGTGTTCACCCAGCCGGGCGGGCGCGACATAGCCTTCGGCGCACACCACCGTGCCCAGTGCCTGGCTGTCTGCGGTTTGCGGCAGTCGGCTGATCTGCCCACGAATCCGCTTGAGCGGCAGGTCGGCGCTGAACGCAAACCGCTTGATGTCAGCCGCTCCCGCCAGCACCACCACTGAGGCGCTCGCCAGCACGCAATCGCCGTTGCGGGCTTGCCACTGGTCATCGACCCGGTGCAGCTCAACGGCCTCGTTATGTGTGAGTACCTCAATCAACGGATGTGCCGCCTGCCACTGGCAAAGCGCCGGCGGGTGCACCCAACCGCCTTCGGGGAAAAACAGGCCGCCCTGGGCCAGGCTGATTCCGGCGCGTTGTTGGGCTTGATCGCGGTCCAGCAGGTGCAGCAGATCCGGGGCGAACGCATCGGCGAGTTGCGCCTGGCGCTGGCCTTCCTTGGCATCAAACGCCAGTTGCAGCACGCCGCAGCCGTCCCAGTCGACGCCTCGGTGCAAGTGTTCCAACAGCCGTCGGGTGTGGCCGAAACCGCTGAGGATCAGTTGCGACAAGGCCGTGCCGTGTGCGGACAGCTTGAGGTACAGCACGCCTTGGGGGTTGCCCGACGCTTCCTGCGCCAACGCCATATGGCGTTCCAGCAGGCTGACGCGCCAGCCCCGTGCCGCAAGGCTGGCGGCGGTGGCGCAACCGGCCAGGCCGCCGCCGATGACCATGGCATGGCGCTGGCCTGTGATGACAGGCGGGCGGGCGAACCAGGGTTTGGCTGGTGTGGGACGCGGCGTATCTACGGGCCAGCCAAGAAACTCGCCGCGCAGGATCTCCCACTTGTGGCCGATGCCGGGTGTGCGCTTCATCTTGAATCCGGCCGCGTTGATCAACCGTCGTACCCAACCGGTGCTGGTAAAGGTACTGATGGTTGAGCCGGGTGCCGCCAGGCGCGCCAGTTCGGCAAACAGCTCGGCGGTCCACATGTCGGGGTTTTTCGCCGGGGCGAAGCCGTCGAGAAACCACGCGTCGATCTGCGCATCCAGTTGTGGCAATTGTTCCAGGGCATCGCCGATCAACAGGGTCAGGGTCACGCGGCCGTTATCCAACACCAGCCGCTGGAAGCCTTGATGGACAGCGATGTACTGCGCCAGTAGTTGCTCGGCGAAGGGCTGCAGCTCGGGCCAGAGGGCGAGGGCGCGTTGCAGGTCGACGTGGCTCAGCGGGTACTTTTCCACGCTGACAAAATGCAGGTGCGCACCGGCAACCGCGTGCTGTTCGAACAGTTGCCAGGCACACAGGAAATTCAACCCGGTGCCGAAGCCGGTTTCACCAATCACCAGTCGCCCATCCGCCGGGAGCGCCGCGAAGCGTTGCTGCAAACGGTTCTGTTCGAGGAACACGTAGCGGGTTTCTTCAAGGCCCGACTGGTCGGAAAAGTACACATCGTCGAACACCCGCGAGTGCGGGCGGCCTTGGTCATCCCAGTCGAGCTGGGCGTGGGTGATGGGGTTCATGGGCGGCTCGGTAAATTCCAGGTGGCCATTCTAGCCGATCAACCCGTGATGAATTGACCTACGGCAAGCGCGTATGGAATTTCCTCCCGCGCGCTGCTGCCCAATCCGCTAGTCTTGGTCCAACTTGAAACGGAGCTGCCCATGTTCGAATCCGCTGAAATCGGCCACGCCATCGACAAAGACACTTACGACGCCGAAGTGCCGGCACTGCGTGAAGCCCTGCTGGAAGCGCAGTACGAGCTGCAACAGCAGAAGCGCTTTCCGGTCATCATCCTGATCAATGGCATCGAAGGCGCCGGTAAAGGCGAGACCGTCAAACTGCTCAATGAATGGATGGACCCGCGCTTGATCGAAGTGCGCACCTTCGACCAGCAGACCGACGAAGAACTGGCGCGACCGCCCGCGTGGCGCTACTGGCGCCAACTGCCGGCCAAGGGCCGCATGGGGATTTTTTTCGGCAACTGGTACAGCCAGATGTTGCAAGGCCGGGTACATGGGCAGATCAAGGATGCACGCCTGGACCAGGCCATCGCCGGTGCCGAGCGCCTGGAGAAGATGCTCTGCGATGAAGGCGCGCTGATCTTCAAGTTCTGGTTCCACCTGTCCAAGAAGCAAATGAAGGCGCGGCTCAAGGCCCTGGCCGATGACCCGCTGCACAGCTGGCGCATCAGCCCGCTGGATTGGCAGCAGTCCGAGACGTACGACAAATTCGTGCATTTCGGCGAACGTGTGCTGCGCCGCACCAGCCGCGACTATGCACCGTGGCATGTCATCGAAGGCGTTGACGCGCATTACCGTGGGCTGACCGTGGGCAAGATCCTGCTCGAAGGCCTGCAAAACGCCCTGAAGCTGCCCAAGGGCAAGGCCAGTGGCATGAACCCGGCGCCATTACCCTCGGCGGTGGACCAGATGAGCTTGCTTAACAGCCTCGACATGACGCTGCGGCTGGACAAGGACGATTACGAAGAGCAACTGATTACGGAGCAGGCGCGCTTTTCCGGCCTGATGCGCGACAAACGCATGCGCAAGCACGCCCTGGTCACGGTGTTTGAAGGCAACGATGCGGCGGGCAAGGGCGGGGCGATCCGTCGTGTCGCCGCCGCACTGGACCCGCGCCAGTACCATATCGTGCCGATTGCCGCGCCCACCGAAGACGAACGCGCCCAGCCTTACTTGTGGCGGTTCTGGCAGAAAATCCCGGCGCGGGGCAAGTTCACCGTGTTCGATCGTTCGTGGTACGGCCGCGTGCTCGTGGAGCGCATCGAGGGCTTTTGCACCACGGCGGACTGGATGCGCGCCTATGGCGAGATCAATGACTTCGAAGAGCAACTGCGCAATGCCGGCGTGATCGTGGTCAAGTTTTGGCTGGCCATCGACAAGCAGACCCAGTTGGAGCGTTTCCAGGCCCGCGAGGAAATCCCCTTCAAGCGCTTCAAGATCACCGAGGACGACTGGCGTAACCGCGACAAATGGGACGACTACCGCGCCGCCGTCGGCGATATGGTCGACCGCACCAGCACTGAAGTCTCGCCCTGGACATTGGTGGAAGCCAATGACAAGCGCTGGGCCCGGGTCAAGGTTTTGCGCACGATCAACGTGGCCTTGGAAGAGGCATTTGCCAAGTCCGACAAGCACGATAAAAAGAAAAAGAAATAACCCCTTTTATGGTGACTGGAATTTCTGTAGTGAGCGGGCTTGCCCCGCGCTGGGCTGCAAAGCAGCCCCAAAACCTGCCAACGAGATTTAACTGGATAAATGCGGTGCCTGGATTAGGGCTGCTTCGCAGCCAAGCGCGGGGCAAGCCCGCTCACTACAAGTTGTTTACCTGCCATGCTTTTGTATAGGCGGGGTGAATGATCGTCGCGATTGGGAGGGCCTGGATCTATCCTCGATCCAACTCCCAACAACGACAAGATCGAGGTAGCCCATGCGTGAAGTAGTGATCGTCGACAGCGTGCGAACCGGCCTGGCCAAATCCTTTCGCGGCAAGTTCAACCAGACTCGCCCGGATGACATGGCGGCCCATTGCGTCAACGCGCTGCTGAGCCGCAACGGCATCGACCCGGCGACGTTGGAAGATTGCATCGTCGGCGCCGGCTCCAACGAAGGTGCGCAGGGCTACAACATCGGACGCAATGTGGCGGTGCTGTCACAATTGGGCACCGGCACGGCGGGGATGACCCTCAATCGCTTCTGCTCGTCGGGCTTGCAGGCCATTGCGATTGCGGCGAACCAGATTGCCTCGGGTTGCAGCGACATCATCGTCGCCGGTGGTGTCGAGTCCATCAGCCTGACCATGAAAAGCGTCAACACCGACAACCTGATCAACCCACTGCTCAAAGAGCAGGTGCCAGGTATTTACTTCCCCATGGGCCAGACCGCGGAAATCGTCGCCCGTCGCTACAACGTCAGCCGCGAAGAGCAGGACCTGTACGCCCTGCAAAGCCAGCAGCGTACCGCCCAGGCTCAGGCTGATGGTTTGTTCAACGATGAAATCGTGCCCATGGCCGTCAAGTACAAGGTCGAAGACAAGAACACCGGTGAAGTGCAGGTGCTCGATGGCGTGGTTGATCGTGATGATTGCAACCGTCCGGACACCACGTTGGCCAGCCTGCAAGGGTTGAAGCCGGTATTTGCTGAGGACGGTTCGGTGACGGCGGGTAACTCGTCGCAACTGTCCGACGGGGCTTCGATGACCCTGGTGATGAGCCTGGAAAAAGCCTTGGCGTTGGGCCTCAAGCCCAAGGCTTTTTTCCGTGGGTTTACCGTGGCTGGCTGCGAGCCGGACGAGATGGGCATCGGCCCGGTGTTCTCGGTGCCCAAGCTGCTCAAGGCCAGGGGCTTGCAAGTGGCGGATATCGACCTGTGGGAGCTGAACGAAGCGTTTGCGTCGCAGTGCCTGTATGCGCGTAATCGCCTAGGCATTGATAACGCGAAGTACAACGTCAACGGTGGTTCGATTTCCATCGGGCACCCGTTCGGCATGACCGGATCGCGGCAGGTAGGGCATTTGGTGCGTGAGCTGCAGCGGCGCAATGTGCGCTATGGCATCGTCACCATGTGCGTCGGCGGCGGCATGGGCGCCACCGGCCTGTTCGAAGCCGTCCGCTAAACCCCACTGAAGAAACCGGCTCGAATGTGAGGGCTGGCTTGCCTGCGATAGCGGTCGATCAGTCGATTTTTTGCCTGACACACCGCCATCGCAGGCAAGCCGGATCCCACATTTGAACGGCGTCATAGCCCAACCCTTTCACTTACCCCTAGAATGCTGCACCACTTCCTCTGGCTCCTGGGGCATTCATGCACATCTCTTCCGGCCGCTGGGTCTATGGTTTTTTCCTGACCCTGCTGACCGCGCTGCTCTGGGGCATTCTGCCGATCAAACTCAAGCAGGTGTTGCAGGTGATGGACCCCATCACGGTCACCTGGTTTCGCCTGACGGTGGCCGGCGGTTGCCTGTTCTTCTACCTGGCGCTCACCCGGCGCTTGCCCAGCCGCAAGGTGCTGGGCCCCAAGGGTGGCTGGCTGGTGGGGATGGCCGTGTGCGGCCTGGTGGGCAATTACGTGCTGTACTTGGTGGGCTTGAAAATGCTCAGCCCCGGCACTGCGCAGTTAGTGGTGCAGATGGGGCCGATCTTCTTGATGGTCGCCAGCGTGTTTGTGTTCAAGGAGCGTTTCAGTCGCGGGCAAGTACTGGGGTTGTTGGTGCTGATGGTCGGTTTTGGCCTGTTCTTCAACCAACGTCTGTTGGAGTTGTTGACGTCACTTGGCACCTACACCGCCGGGGTGCTGACCGTTCTGCTCGCGACGTCGATCTGGGTGTTCTACGCCCTGGGTCAGAAGCAATTGCTCACGGTGTGGAATTCGCTGCAGGTGATGATGGTGATCTACCTGTCCTGCGCCGTGCTACTCACGCCTTGGGCGCACCCGCTGGAGGCGTTGGACCTGAGCCCGCTGCAAGGCTGGTTGCTGCTGGCGTGCTGCATGAACACCCTGGTGGCCTACGGCGCCTTTGCTGAAGCGCTCGCGCATTGGGAAGCCTCGCGGGTCAGTGCGACTCTTGCGCTCACACCGTTGGTGACCTTTGTAGCCGTCGCCCTGGCGGCGTGGCTGTGGCCTGAGTATGTGCAGGCCGAAGAAATCAACGCCCTGGGGTATGCCGGGGCGTTGGTGGTGGTGTTGGGCTCGGCGACCGTGGCGCTGGCGCCGTCGTTGCTCGCCGGGCTCAAGGCCCGGCGGGTGCGCATGGCTTCCTAGGCGCCTAGCATGTCCTGGGGGCGAACCCACTGATCAAATTCGGCATCCGTCAGATAGCCCAGCGCCAGTGCAGCCTCCCGTAGGGTGAGGCCTTCGGTGTAGGCCTTCTTGGCGATTTCTGCCGACTTGTCGTAGCCGATATGCGGATTAAGCGCAGTCACCAGCATCAGCCCACGCTCCAAGTGCGCGCCCATCTGCTCGGCGTCGGGCTCGAGACCGGCAATGCAATGTTCCTGGAAGTTGTTGCAGCCGTCGGCCAGCAGGCGGATCGACTCCAGCAGGTTGTGGATGATCACCGGCTTGTACACGTTTAACTGCAAGTGCCCTTGGCTCGCGGCCATGCCGATGGTTACGTCATTGCCCAAGACCTGGCAGGCCAGCATCGACAGCGCTTCGCATTGGGTCGGGTTGACCTTGCCCGGCATGATCGAACTGCCCGGCTCGTTGGCCGGCAACTTCACCTCGGCCAACCCGGCGCGCGGGCCGGAGCCCAGCAGGCGCAGGTCGTTGGCGATTTTCATCAAGGCCACGGCCAGGGTTTTCAGGGCGCCGTGCAGGGTCACCAACGGCTCATGGCCGGAGAGGGCGGCGAATTTGTTTGGCGCGGTCACAAACGGCAAGCCGGACAGCGCCGCCAGTTCGGCGGCAATCGCTTCGCCAAAACCCTGCGGCGCATTCAGCCCGGTGCCCACGGCCGTGCCGCCCTGTGCCAGCTCGCACACGGCGGGCAGGGCGCTGCGCACAGCGCGTTCGGCGTAGTCGAGCTGGGCGATAAATGCCGAGAGTTCCTGGCCAAAGGTGATCGGCGTGGCGTCCATCATATGGGTGCGCCCGGTCTTCACCAGGTTCATATGCCGGGCGGCCAGTTCGGCCAAGCCACCGGAAAGCGTGGCGATCGACGGCAACAATCGCTCATGTATCGCTTGTACCGCTGCGATGCTCATGGCGGTGGGGAAGCAGTCATTGGAACTCTGGGAACGGTTGACGTGATCGTTGGGGTGCACCGGGCTCTTGCCGCCGCGCTTGTTGCCAGCCAGCTCATTGGCGCGGCCGGCGATCACTTCGTTGGCGTTCATGTTGCTTTGGGTGCCGCTGCCGGTTTGCCAGACCACGAGGGGGAACTGGTCGTCATGCTGGCCAGCCAGCACTTCATCGGCGGCTTGTTCGATCAGGCGGGCGATGTCGGCAGGCAGGTCGCCATTTCGATCGTTGACCCGTGCCGCGGCCTTTTTGATCAGGGCCAGGGCGTGCAGTACCGCCAGGGGCATGCGTTGCTCGCCAATGGCAAAATTCACCAGCGAACGTTGGGTCTGAGCGCCCCAGTAAGCGTCATCCGGGACTTGGACTTCTCCCAGGCTGTCGGTTTCGATACGGCTCATCGGGCACACTCCTTCAGGTTCGTTTGCGCAGTTTAGGCCCTGATCGACCCAGCGGGTTCCATAAAAGGCTTTTCATCGGATTCATTGCCCGCAAATCCAGGCCCGACAAGGGGTGGGGTTGAGCCATGGCGTTTTTTAGGCGCAGAATGGGCGCCCTTGGGGTCTTACCTCGCCTGCTAGAAAAGGAAACTCGATGACTCGTCTTCGTGCCATCTGTACCGCGGTTGCTCTGGTTTGCGCCAGCGGCCAGGTTTTTGCCGATACCGCCAGCCACAACGCCAGTGCCGAAGCCTTCCTTACCCTGGCCCACGCTGACAAGCTGGGTACCCCGGTGTACATGCAAGTGCAGCAAATGTTCGCCCAGCGTTTCGAACAAACCAAGGCGCCTGCCGCCAAGCAGTCCGTACTGGACAGCTACCAGGCCAAGGCCAACGCTGCCCTGGACCAGGCTATCGGCTGGCCAAAGCTGAAACCGGACATGGTCAAGCTCTACACCACCAACTTCAGCGAATCCGAACTCAAGGACCTGGTTGCCTTCTACCAGTCGCCACTGGGTAAGAAAGTCCTGGAAAAAATGCCGCAACTGACCCAGCAATCGGCCCAGATGACCCAGGCCAAGCTGGAAAGCGCCGTGCCGGTGGTGAACAAGCTGTTGGAAGACATGACCAACGAACTGGCACCGGCGAAGAAACCTGCCGCCCCTGCCAAGAAGTAAGTGGAGCCGGCAATGACCATGCAACAGCGTATCGAAGTGGCGCTCGCCGAGCTGGGCCAGGACTATTTGAGCGTGCAGGATGAAAGCCATATGCACAGCCGTGGGTTGCAGACCCACTTCAAGGCCGTGCTGGTCAGCCCGCAGTTCGAAGGGCTCAACCGCGTCAAGCGCCACCAGAAGGTCTACGCTACCCTGGGTGACCTGATGGGCGAGTTTCATGCGCTCGCGTTGCATACCTACACGCCTGAAGAATGGGCGAAAATCGACGCAGCCCCGGCCTCGCCGACCTGCGCCGGCGGGCATGACTGATGATCGGGTGTCTCTGACACCGAGCATTTGTTAGACTCCGCAACGCGCCGCTCAGACGGCGCGTTTTTTTTGCATCCGGTTCACCCTTTACGAGGGTAGCCACCTGGAGAGAACACCCGTGACTCAACCGATTGTCGTGGCGGCACTGTATAAGTTCGTCACCCTCGAAGATTACGTCGCCCTGCGCGAGCCCTTGCTGCAGGCGATGGTCGACAACGGCATCAAAGGCACCTTGCTGATCGCCGAAGAAGGCATCAACGGCACCGTTTCCGGAAGCCGCGAAGGCATTGATGGCCTGATGGCCTGGCTGAAAAAAGACCCGCGCATGGTCGACATCGACCACAAAGAATCCTACTGCGACGACCAGCCGTTCTACCGCACCAAGGTCAAGCTCAAGAAAGAGATCGTGACCCTGGGCGTCGAAGGCGTCGACCCGAACAAAAAGGTCGGTACTTACGTCGAACCGCAGGACTGGAACGCGCTGATCAGCGACCCGGAAGTGCTGCTGATCGACACCCGTAACGACTACGAAGTGTCCATTGGCACCTTTGAAGGCGCGATTGACCCGAAAACCACCAGTTTTCGTGAATTTCCCGACTACATCAAAGCCAACTTCGACCCCGCCAAGCACAAGAAAGTCGCCATGTTCTGCACCGGCGGCATTCGTTGCGAGAAAGCCTCCAGCTATATGCTCAGCGAAGGCTTCGACGAGGTCTACCACCTCAAGGGCGGCATTCTGAAGTACCTCGAAGAGGTGCCGCAGGCAGAAACCAAATGGCAGGGCGACTGCTTTGTGTTCGACAATCGCGTGACCGTGCGTCACGACTTGAGCGAAGGCGACTACGATCAATGTCATGCCTGCCGCACACCCGTGAGTGTGGAAGACCGTGCATCCGAGCACTACGTGGCTGGCATCAGCTGCCCGCATTGCTGGGATAAGCTGCCCGAGAAGACCCGTCGCAGCGCGATTGATCGGCAAAAGCAGATCGAGCTGGCCAAGGCCCGCAACATGCCGCACCCGATTGGCTTCAACTATAAGCAATCACCTTCCGAGGCTTGAGCCATGTCCACGCGCCTGCTCTATGTAATGGACCCGATGTGTTCCTGGTGCTGGGGCTTTGCCCCGGTGGCCAAGGCGTTGGTGAAGCAGGCCCAGTCGGCCGGTGTGGAACTGCACCTGGTGGTGGGCGGCCTGCGCACCGGCAGTGGCGCGGCGTTGGAGCCGACGACCCGCCGCTACATCCTGGAGCACTGGCAGGCCGTCACCGACGCCACTGGCCAGCCGTTCAAGCGCGAAGGCGCATTGCCTGACGGTTTTGTGTACGACACGGAGCCCGCGTGCCGCGCCATCGTTACCGCCCGCAGCTTGGCGCCGGATTGCGCGTGGAAACTGCTGGGGCTGATCCAGCATGCGTTTTATGTCGAGGGCCGCGATGTGACCCTTGCCAGCGTCCTGGTGGAGCTGGCCGAACAAGCGGGCATTCCACGTATCGAGTTCGCCGGTGCCTTCGACCGTGCGGAGCAGCATGCTGCCACGGCTGCCGACTTCACTTGGGTACAGGACTTGGGCATCGCCGGCTTCCCGACGCTGTTGGCCGAGCGTAATGGCCAGTTGGCCCTGCTGACCAACGGTTACCAGCCGTTGTCCGAGCTGTCGCCGTTGTTGGCCCGGTGGCTGGAGCGAGCGACCTGTGCATGATCAGCCAGACAAAAATGCCGGCAAACGTGTGGACCGACTGACCTGGGCGGAAATTCGCCGCCTGGCCCTGCGTCACAAGAAATCCCTGTGGATCGCCAATGGCGTTGCCGTACTGGCAACCCTGTGCAGTGTACCCATCCCCTTGCTACTGCCGTTGCTGGTGGACGAAGTGCTGCTGGGCCATGGCGATGCCGCCCTCAACGTGATGAACCACGCCCTCCCGCTGGGTTGGCAGAAAGCGGCCGGGTATATCGGCCTCATGCTGCTGGTGACCCTGTGTCTGCGCTGCGGCGCCCTGGTGTTCAACGTGGTGCAGGCGCGGCTGTTTGCGCGGCTGGCCAAGGACATTGTGTACCGCATCCGCGTGCGCCTGATTGAGCGGCTCAAGCGTATTTCTCTGGGCGAGTACGAAAGCCTGGGCAGTGGCACGGTCACCACGCACTTGGTCACCGACCTGGATACCCTGGATAAACTCGTCGGCGAAACCCTCAGCCGCTTTTTGGTGGCCATGCTCACGCTGGTGGGCACTTCGGCGATCCTGGTGTGGATGCATTGGCAATTGGCGCTGCTGATCCTGCTGTTTAACCCGCTGGTGATCTACGCCACGGTGCAGTTGGGCAAACGCGTCAAACACTTGAAGAAGCTGGAAAACGACAGTACTTCGCGCTTCACCCAGGCCTTGACCGAGACCCTCGACGCTATCCAGGAAGTGCGCGCCGGCAACCGCCAGGGCTTTTTCCTCGGGCGCCTGGGCCAGCGTGCCCGGGAGGTGCGTGACTTTGCCATTCATTCACAGTGGAAAACCGACGCCTCCAGCCGCGCCAGTGGTTTGCTGTTCCAGTTTGGTATCGATATTTTCCGTGCGGCCGCCATGCTCACCGTGCTGTTTTCCGACCTGTCCATTGGCCAGATGCTCGCGGTGTTCAGTTACTTGTGGTTCATGATCGGGCCGGTGGAGCAGCTGTTGAACTTGCAATATGCCTATTACGCGGCGGGCGGGGCCCTGACGCGGATCAACGAACTGCTGGCGCGTGCCGACGAACCGCAGTATGCCGGGGGGGAAGACCCGTTTACCGGGCGTGAGACCGTCGGCATCGAAGTGCGCGGCCTGAACTTCGGCTACGGCGAAGACCTGGTGCTCGACCAGTTGAACCTGGTCATTGCGCCGGGCGAGAAAGTGGCAATCGTCGGCGCCAGCGGCGGCGGAAAAAGTACCTTGGTGCAACTGCTGCTCGGGCTGTATACGCCACAAGCTGGAACTATTCGCTTTGGTGGTGCCACTCAGCAGGAAATCGGGCTGGAGACCCTCCGCGAAAACGTCGCCGTGGTGCTGCAACATCCCGCGTTGTTCAATGATACTGTGCGCGCCAACCTGACCATGGGTCGCGAGCGCAGCGACCAGGCCTGCTGGCAGGCACTGGAAATCGCCCAGTTGGATGCTACCGTCAAGGCATTGCCGATGGGCTTGGACAGTGTGGTAGGGCGCTCCGGGGTGAGGTTTTCCGGCGGGCAGCGTCAACGCCTGGCGATTGCGCGCATGGTGTTGGCCGAGCCGAAAGTGGTGATCCTCGACGAAGCAACTTCCGCCCTGGACGCCGCTACCGAGTACAACCTGCATCAGGCGCTGGCGCGGTTTCTCAGTGGGCGTACTACACTGATCATCGCCCACCGCCTGTCGGCGGTTAAGCAAGCCGACCGAGTATTAGTGTTCGACGGCGGTCACATTGCTGAGGACGGTGATCATCAGCAATTGATTGCCGATGGCGGCTTGTACGCCAAACTCTACGGGCACTTACAGCAAGTACGTTGATTCAGCCTAAGCTGAGCTATCGGAAGCGGTTTTTCGCGTGCGTATCCAGCAGTGCATGTGCAAGGGACTTCATGAAGCAAAAGCGTACTCTCGGAACGCCAAGGCTATTGGGCATTGTGTGGCCTTTCATCGCCGTGGTGCTGTTTCAGGCATTGTTGGGCTGTGTCAGTCTTTTCATGCTTTCAGCTGTGCGCGGCTATGTGGCCGGCGAGAGCCTGTGGTCGAAGGGCCAGAAAGACGCCATCTACTACCTCACGCTCTACGCTGACAACCGTGACGAAGCCACGTACCTCAGATACCAGCAGGCCATAGCCGTGCCCCAGGGCGGGCATGAGCTGCGCATCGCCCTCGATCGTCCTACGCCTGATCTTACGGCTGCGCGGCTGGGCATTCTCAAGGGGGGCAACCACCCGGATGACGTCTCGAGCCTGATCTGGCTGTACCTCAATTTTCGTCACTTCAGCTACCTGGAAAAAGCCATCGAGTTGTGGACCGTGGGCGATAGCTACCTGGTGCAACTCGATGGCCTGGCCCAGGAGATGCACGGCGCAATCCTCCGCGACCACGTCAGCGCCAACGATGTGCGGCAATGGAAGGCGCATATCATCGCGATCAATGAAGGCGTAACGCCAGCTGCCAAGGCCTTCAGCGATGCCTTGGGCGAAGGCTCGCGGATGATCCTGCGGCTGCTGCTGATTACCAACCTGGCCACGGCCCTTGGCCTGATTGTGCTGGCGCTGTTGCGCACGCATAAGTTGCTGGCCCAGCGCCACGCTTTCGCCAATGCCCTGCAACAAGAGAAGGAGCGAGCGCAGATCACGTTGGAGTCGATTGGCGATGGCGTGATCACCACCGACGTTGACGGCGCCATTACCTATATGAACCCGGCAGCCGAGGCGCTGACTCACTGGCATTCGGCCCAGGCTCAGGGCCTGCCGCTGGCAGCGTTGTTCAACTTATTGGATGACGATGCCGAGCCCGACGGGTTTACCCTGATCGAACATATCGTCAAGGGCCAGCTCAGCGGCGGCAGCGAGCATTCAAAGACCATCCAGCGGCTGGATGGCAGCACGGTCTCGGTGACCCTGGTGGGTGCGCCGATCCGCAGCGACGGCAAGGTCACGGGGGCGGTGCTGGTGTTGCATGACATGACCCAAGAGCGCCAATACATCGCCAACCTGTCCTGGCAGGCAACCCATGACGCCCTGACTGGCCTGGCCAACCGCCGCGAATTCGAATTCCGCCTGGAACAGGTGCTGCACCCGGCAGGGCAGCAGCACGGCGGACGGCATGCATTGATGTTTCTTGACCTGGACCAGTTCAAGCTGGTCAACGACACCTGTGGTCATGCGGCCGGTGACGAACTGTTGCGACATATTTGCGCGTTGCTGCAGTCGGACCTGCGCGAGGGCGACACCCTGGCGCGCCTGGGGGGGGATGAGTTCGGCATTTTGCTGGAAAACTGTCCGGCGGTCGTGGCGGAAAAAATCGCCGAGAGCCTGCGCCATACGGTGCAGAGCCTGCATTTTGTGTGGAAGGGCCGGCCGTTCATGACCACTGTCAGCATCGGCCTGGTGCACCTTGGGCAAACGCCGACCACCCTGGAAACCTCGCTGCGCGCCGCCGACATGGCGTGCTACATGGCCAAGGAGAAAGGTCGCAACCGTGTGCAGGTGTACCACGCCGATGATTCGGAATTGTCCCTGCGCTTTGGCGAGATGGCCTGGGTGCAGCGCCTGCACATGGCCTTGGAAGAGAACCGGTTTTGCCTCTATGCCCAGGAAATCTCGCCCCTGGGACAGACCGATGCGGGCAATGGGCATATCGAAATCCTGCTGCGCCTGCATGATGAGGCCGGCCGCATTATCTTGCCCGACAGCTTTATCCCGGCGGCCGAGCGTTACGGTCTGATGACGTCCCTGGACCGTTGGGTGGTGGAGAATGTGTTCAAGATCATCGCCCGTTGCCTGCAGGAGCGTCCGAACCGCCCGATGGCCATGTGTGCGATCAATCTGTCAGGCATAACTATTGGTGATGATGAGTTCCTCGGGTTTTTACGTGAGAAATTTCATACTTACAATATTCCGCCCGGCATGATCTGTTTTGAAATTACTGAAACCAGTGCGATTGCCAATCTGGGCAGTGCAATCCGCTTTATTAATGAACTCAAAGCCTTAGGTTGTCAGTTCTCGCTGGATGACTTTTGTGCCGGAATGTCCTCATTCGCTTATCTCAAACATTTACCTGTAGACTTCCTGAAGATCGATGGAAGTTTCGTAAAGGATATGCTGGACGACCCGATTAACCGCGCGATGGTCGAAGTGATCAATCACATCGGCCATGTCATGGGTAAGCGCACAATTGCAGAATTTGTCGAGACACCGCAAATCGAACAGGCACTACTCGAAATTGGTGTGGATTACGCTCAGGGCTACCTGATTGAACGACCGCAATTGTTTACCTTTGATAGCTTGCAGTGTCGACCTGTGCGGCCGCAGCCCCTGTTATTCAAGGCGCCTGGCACATTCCGCTGAAACATTCGCTGGTCTGTACAATCACACTTAAAAAGGAGCCTTAAACAGTGATCGACACATTCAACAGAACCGGCCCGCTTATGGAAGCCTCGAGTTACCCCGCCTGGGCACAGAAACTGATCCAGGACTGTAGCGAGAGCAAGCGTCGCGTTGTCGAACACGAACTGTACCAGCGCATGCGCGATAACACGCTCAGCGCCAAGACCATGCGCCACTACCTGATCGGTGGCTGGCCTGTGGTGGAACAGTTTGCCTTGTACATGGCACAGAACCTCACCAAGACCAAATTTGCCCGCCATCCCGGGGAGGACATGGCGCGCCGCTGGCTGATGCGCAATATTCGCGTGGAACTCAACCATGCCGACTATTGGGTGCATTGGGCCCGTGCTCACGGCGTGAGCCTGGAAGAGTTGCAGGCCCAGAACGTACCGCCGGAGTTGCACGCACTGAGCCATTGGTGCTGGCACACCAGCTCTGCCGATTCGCTGATCGTGGCGATTGCCGCGACCAACTACGCAATCGAGGGGGCAACGGGGGAATGGTCTGCGGTGGTCTGTTCTACCGGCGTCTACGCGGCGGCCTTCCCAGAGGAAGAACGCAAGCGTGCGATGAAGTGGCTGAAGATGCACGCCCAGTACGATGACGCCCACCCGTGGGAAGCGCTGGAAATCCTCTGCACCCTGGCCGGCATGAACCCGTCCCAGGAATTGCAGGTAGAGCTGCGCCAAGCCGTGTGCAAGAGCTACGACTACATGTATCTGTTCCTGGAAAGTTGCATGCGCCTGGAGAAAGAGAAGGCGCCAACGTTGGTGCGTGACCGCCAGGCGCGGGTCGCCAGCGAAGCCTGATGCAGTAGGTAATGTGGCGAGGGAGCAAGCTCCCTCGCCACAGTTATTTCATTCGCCTTTAACGGTTAGGGCTTACCCCGCCATCGCCAAGCGGTTGCGGCCTTCGCGCTTGGCCACGTACAACGCGCTGTCAGCTCGGCGCAGCAGGCTTTCGGCAGATTCTGCAGCCAGCAAGGTCGAACAACCGAGGCTCACCGTCAATTCGATCCGTTCTCCATCCGCCCGGTAATCCTGGGTCTGTGCCGCTTGGCGCAGGCGTTCGCCGACCATTGCCGCCGCGTCTCGGCCGGTGTTGGACAGCAGGATCAGAAACTCTTCCCCGCCAAATCGAAACACCATGTCCACGTTGCGCAATTGACTCTTTATAGCTGCGGCGACGGCGCGCAACACGGTATCGCCGGCGGTGTGGCCGTGGGTATCGTTGATGACCTTGAAGTGGTCGATGTCGAGCATCAGCAAGGACAGCGGGTTCAAGTGCCGGCGCGCCATGTCGATTTCCCGTTGCAAGGTCTGGTCCATGGCAATGCGGTTGCCGGTCTCAGTCAACGGGTCGCGCAGGGCGCTGCGGGTGGCGGCACGGTAAAGCAGAGCGTTGCGCATCGGGTAGAGCAGGGTGGCCAGCAGGGATTCGAGCTGGCCCAGTTCTTCTTCCACCAGGCGCTGGTTGCGGCGAAAGATTAATTCACCGAGGTGCTCGCCTTCATGGCTCAGGCTGTAGCTCGCCGTATGGTGGCCGCGATGGCCGAACTCCAGGCGCAGGTCGCTGGCTTGATGGCGGTATTGCAGGGCGTCCAGAGGCACCAGGCGTTGGATCTCTCGGAAGAAAACACCGAGGATGCGCTCCGGTTCCAGGCTGGTTTGCAGTTGCAGGCCCAGTTGCTGGCGAAGTTGAGTGATGGTGGTGGGGCGGCGTGGGACGAGGGATGGCTGACCAAACCCCAGGCGCTGCAATTTGGCACTGTCGAAGTCAATTGCGTTGGTCTGGGTAGGTGTTTTCATAAGCGATCGGCCTCTAAGCTCTTAGCTGTCTTACAGGCTCGATGAGAGTGGCGAGTGCCAAGCGTCTAACTGTTCCTTCAGTTCCGTAAAACATTGGTTACAGTTTAGACCGCTTTTCACTGGGTTATAACCCCTGGGAACCGCCGCACGTCTTGTCATCGCTTAACCTGCTTGGAGAGGTTAGAGCGATATTCATGCCAAATGGTTTAACATTATTAAATGTTCTTATAAAACAACGACCGTTCTTATATATAGAAACAGTCGTTGAATAATGGCGCCGGTTATTTGGCCGATGGTTACCCGTTTTGAAGGTGTTGGCCAACCAAGGTAGTTTGGTCAATCTGGTCAATCGACGTCACGCCCGTGAGGGTCATGGCCACGCGCATTTCCTTGGCGAAGATGTCCAGCAGGTTTTCCACGCCATGCTGGCCATTGGCGGCCAGCGCGTAGGCACTGGCGCGACCCAGCAGGCAGGCTTTGGCACCCAGGGCGAGCATGCGCACCACGTCCAGCCCGGAACGGATGCCGGAGTCGACCAGCACCGTAAGGTCGTCGCCTACCGCATCGGCAATCGGTGGCAAGGCCTTAGCGGTGGACAGCACGCCATCCAACTGACGACCACCATGGTTGGAAACCACGATGCCATCGGCGCCGAACCTCACCGCGTCCTTGGCATCCTGTGGGTCGAGGATGCCCTTGATGATCATCGGGCCCTTCCAGAATTCGCGGATCCACTCCAAGTCTTTCCAACTGATCGACGGGTCGAAGTTGTTGGCCAGCCAGCCGATGTAGTCTTCCAAGTGGGTGGGTTTGCCCAGGTACTTGGAGATATTACCCAGGTCGTGCGGGCGGCCCATCAACCCCACATCAAAGGCCCATTGCGGCTTGGTGACAGCTTGCAACATGCGTCGCTGTGCTGCGAATGGCCCGGACATGCCCGAGTGGGCATCGCGGTAGCGCGCGCCGGGCGTGGGCATATCCACGGTGAATACCAGCGTCGTGACGCCGGCCGCCTGCGCTCGTTCCAGTGCGTTGCGCATGAAGCCACGGTCCTTGAGCACGTACAGTTGGAACCAGATCGCCTGCGCGCTTTGCGACGCCACCTCTTCAATTGGGCACACCGATACCGTCGACAGGCAGAACGGGATGCCTTTGTTCCCCGCTGCCTTGGCCGCCTGCACTTCGCCGCGTCGCGCGTACATGCCGGTCAGGCCCACCGGGCTGAGGATCACCGGCATGTCCAGTGTCTGGCCGAACACCGTGGTCTTCAGGCTCAGGTTATCCACGTTGCGCAGGACGCGCTGGCGCAGGCTGATCTCGGCCAGGTCCGAACTGTTCGCGCGCATCGTGTGTTCGGCGTAGGCGCCGCCGTCGATGTAGTCGAACAGGAAGCGCGGCAGCTTGCGCTTGGCGGCGGCGCGGTAGTCGGAGGCGGACGAGATGATCATGAACGGTGTCTCCACAAGCCAGGGCGGATCAGGATAGGCAAATATCTGGCATGATAAAAACAACTTTTATCACTGGTAGCCAGTCGCCAAAGGAATACCGATGAACCTGAGAACACTGCGTGCCTTTGTCGAAGTGGTGCGCCAAGGTGGCTTCTCCCAGGCTGCCGAGGTGGTGTCCCTGACCCAATCCACCGTGAGCAAGGCGGTCAAGACCCTCGAAGACGAACTGGGCACGCCGTTGCTCAACCGTCTCGGCCACCGCAACGAACTCACCGCCGCCGGCGAAATTGCCTACCGCCGCGCCTTGGTGCTGCTCGCCGAACACAACGACCTGGTGGCCGAGATCAACGACCTGCGCGGCCTCAAGCGCGGCGTGCTGCGAATCGGCTTGCCGCCTGTGGGCTGCGGCGTGCTGTTCGCGACGATGTTTGCCACCTACCGCAGTCGCTATCCGGACATCGACATCGAACTCACCGAGTACGGCAGCAAAAAACTGCGCGAGTGCCTGGAAGCGGGGGAGGTCGACTTGGCGGCGCTGCTGCTGCCGGTGGACGAAGGCTTCGACTACCAACCCGTACGCAATGAACCACTGATCGCCGTGTTGCCCATCAGCCACCCATTGGCTCGGCGCAAACGCATCGACTTCACCGACTTGGCGGACTCACCTTTCATCCTGTTTGAAGCCGGCTTCGCCCTGAACGCCAAGATTCTCACTGCGTGCGAACGCAAAGGCGTCACCCCCAAGGTGACGGCACGCAGCGGCCAGATCGACTTCATCGTCGACCTTGTCGCCGCCGGTTTGGGCGTGGCCTTCCTGCCGCGCATGCTGGCGCACAAACATCAACACGCCGGCATCGCCCTGATCCCCTTGGACGAACCTCACACCGACTGGCACATCGCCCTGGCCTGGCGCGCCAGCGCCCACTTACCACCCGCCGCCCTGGCCTGGCTGGAGTTGGCCAGCGAGCACGCGGATTCAACCGGCCATCCGGTTTAATCGCAGCGAGTGCCATAGAAAGCTTGACTTCTCCTTTTCAATCAGTAACATACGGCGCATTCCGCGATAGCTCAGTTGGTAGAGCAAATGACTGTTAATCATTGGGTCCCTGGTTCGAGTCCAGGTCGTGGAGCCAGATAGAGAAAGCCTGCAGAGATGCAGGCTTTTTTTTGCTTTGGATTTCCCAGGTGATCATAAATTGACTGCCATCGATGGCGACCCGATTCTCTCCAAACAATCCCAACTGCTGACACAGCACAACGAACTGGCGACAGACGCTTCGGATGGCCTTGCTGGCGTCTTTTCGGAAGTCGGCGATAGTCTTGAAGTCCGGCATCAAACGCCCAGTCAGCCACATCAATTCGACGTTACACTAGGCTTCTTGCTCCAGGCGCCGGCTCGACTGAATTCGGTGAGATAGCCGTAGATATAGATCTTCAGCAGGATCGCAGGGTGATAACCAGGTCGGCCTGTATCAGCAGGAATAGCGTTATCAAACCCCAAGTTGACCAAGTCGAGTTCGTCGACAAAGACGTCGACTACGCGCACCGGATTGGTACCGCTGACGTAGTCGTCGAGGCTCTCAGGAAGTAAGGTGTGTCATCACGCTAATTGACACGCCGGTCAATCCGCAGTGATTACTGTGCGCCTGCGCCAGCACTCGATTGACAGCCTGGAACGGCTGCACGCTTCTGTAGCGCGTTGATTGCTCATCCAATTGATCAGACGCGTGTTCAATTAACGGGGTGCGATTCAAGTCCCAGGTTTCGGTCTTGGCCAGGTTGCCTGTGCAATACGCATGAAATTATTGCCGTAGATCGCCTGGATATCCGCATCTGAGTAACCCAAGCGCGTTAATTGTTGTGCAACCTCACCCAGTGTCTCTGGCTGCAATTGAACATGTCCGTTCATCTGGCCATAGTGCTCAATCGGCCACCAGTCTTCCTCTTTTTCACCTTCCGGCAAATCTTTATGCTCAGGGTACAACTCGGTATCCAAGCCTATCCCAATATGGCGTGTCCCGATGCGCTCTGCCAGATAGTCGATTTGTCGAATGTAAGCGTCTACAGAGGCGGATGGGTCGCCCAAGAATATGCCTAAACCTGTAAGTCCGATCACCCCACCTTGAGCCGCACACGCGAATATTTGTTCGTCGTCGATTGTTCGCGGGTGATCAAAAACCGCT
This sequence comes from Pseudomonas tritici, assembly GCF_014268275.3. Taxonomy (NCBI): domain Bacteria; kingdom Pseudomonadati; phylum Pseudomonadota; class Gammaproteobacteria; order Pseudomonadales; family Pseudomonadaceae; genus Pseudomonas; species Pseudomonas tritici. The sequence goes on along the minus strand of NZ_CP077084.1, from coordinate 4,423,492 downwards.
TTAACGTTGGTGTGAGAAAAAATCGCAGGGAGCTGTGAAATTTCCATAATTTCAAGACTGGCGCTTTTGCTGGCGTGCGAACAGTCAATGATAATTCCTGCTGTATTAATACCCTGTACGATCTTGCGTCCCAGGGGGGTCAATCCGGTACTTGCTCCATGGCAGCCGCCAGCGCAACTGTTGTCGCGGTTGTAGGCAAGCAACATTTGGCGAACCCCTAAGCTTGCGAACAGTGCCACCATCGCAGGATCCTGTAGCAGCATGTTTGAACCTTCGAGGTCAAAGGAGACCGCGAGCTTTCTATACTTGTGCGCCTGGTAGATATCGTCGGCGGTGGCCACCAGGACAAAGTCTTCCGGGTGATCAGCCAGCCAGCTTCTAAACCCCGCAATTGTTCGGATCACCGTTTCAAACGGGGTCATGTCCATGCCAACGTTGATCGACACATGATGGAAGCCGGCTGCTCGATACCTGTTCAGGCGGGACATATCCTGTCCGGGAATCAATGGCAAGCACGCATGGGCCTCCCATTGAATCACCGGGGGCTTGCTGACTCCTGATGGGTCAAGCTTCATCATTTAAACCCCGTCTAATCGCGTCGCTATCCATTAGTGCGCTAATGATGCCACGGCGCATTTCGCAATCTGAGCATCCTGCACGCCTAAGCCTGTAAGGTCTGCAATGGTAATCTGCGTGTCGTCCTGTCGTCCGATGGCGTGACCGCTCAATACGCTGCCGAGTGCTACAAGGCTGCCTTTGTCGATCAGGCCGGATTTGAAGGCTCCTGAAATCTCACCGAATTGGCAGCATTGCTCGATTGAGTCCACGACAATCACATCGGCACGTGCAACCAGGCGCACATCCAGCTCTTGCTTGCCAAAACTGTCTGCGCCAATAGCAGTGATGTGTGTCCCAGGGTTGACCCATTCATTCGCGATGATGGCTTCGCGAGAGGGTGTAGCCGTGATGATCAGGTTGGAGTTGGTCGCAACGTCCTTTGCATCTTGGGTAGCAACGACATCAAAGCCTAAAGCGTCGGCAAATTCACAGTATTGTTCCAAGCCTTGCCGGTTACGCCCGTAAACCGTCAAGCGTCGACATGCCGTGACGGGCATCAGGTGTTCCAGTTGCATGCGTGCCTGGTCGCCGGTACCCACCACACCGATGCCTCTCACCTGTGAGGGCGCCATGGCCCTCGCCACGATTTGCCCCGCCAGCGCTGTACGCATTGAGGTCAGCCAGCCGCCATCCCGAAGCAAAGCGACGGGTTGCCCCGTCAAGGCCGAGAAAATCAGCGTCAACCCACCGTTACTGGAAAAACCCTTCGCAGGATTGTCGTAGAAACCTGCCGAGACCCTGACTGAAAACACCTCGTCTCCTAGCATCCAAGCCGACTTCACGCAGCAGTCACCGTTGCTGGCCGGGAACTGAAAGCTTTGAACCTGAGGTAGCTGCACCCGTCCGTTAGCATGGGCAATGAATCCTTCTGCAATCAGCGCAGCAGCGTCCCTCGGGCACAAGGCACTCATGATTTGCGCTTGGGTGTAGATATTCATCGATTGCTCCATCGGCTATTGAAAGACGGGCGTTGTGCTTACCCGGCTGACTGGCGGTTACTCGCCGCCGTTAGACGGGATATGGCGCTACAATCGGGCGCTTCAGTAAAGGCGGGCATAACCATAGCACAAAAATACAATTAGTATCCTGAAGACGTTTTGTATTTTTTCGAGGCATATTTTTACCGTGAATAAACATCTGGATAATTACATCAGCAGCGCCCAGGCGATTGCGAAGCTCCTGGATCCGCACGCCGAGGTCATTATTCATGACCTGGCCTCCGGAAAGATTGCACATATCTTCAATGTGTTCTCTCAGCGGCGGGTCGGCGACAGTTCATTGACGGATATCAACGATGGGGCATCATTCGAGGGAGATGTTGCGGGCCCTTATAGAAAGGTGAATTTTGATCGCCGACAGCTAAGGTCGGTTACAGCGGTGCTCCGAGATCCTGAAGGGATCCAGATCGGGCTCTTATGCGTAAATTTTGACATCACTGTCATGAGCGGGATGGCAGAAATCGCTGCATCATTTTTAGGTTTTGAAAATACAGTTGAGAAGCCTCCGGCATTGTTTGCCACCGATTTCCAAGAGTCAGCGCACGCGATCATGGATGAATTTTTGAGGGCTCGCAGGGTGACATTGGCGTCGCTTACTTCAGAAGAAATGGTGGCACTGATTGGTGAAATGGATAAAGGCGGAGTCTTCGCGTTGCGCAATGCAACCAACTACATCTGCGAGCTGTTATCTCTATCACGGGCTACCGTCTACAAATATCTAAGGCGCTCCAGAGCAGCCACGGGTTTATAACGGTACTTTCTCCTTGCGATTTTTGGGTCTCAGATAACTGCTTTCCTCCTGAGTCTGTCCGCCCGACTTGCTGAGATTCACTACCAGCAGGCCAACAATAGTGAGGCTTGCACCCAGCAGAAATCCGTAACTTGTCTGTTCTCCAAGCCATAGGTACCCCATGAGTACGCCAAAGAGCGGACTCATGAAAGCCAGCACACCAAGGCGAGCTGCGAGGTAGCGACGAAGCATCCAGAACCAGATTAAGTAACTTGCTACTGACACAATCACTGTTTGAAAAATCAAGCTGGCCAGAGCTTGGGTTGAAAAGGTCACTGCGTTCTGGCCTAGCAGCAGGCTTAAGGGCAACAAGAGGAGAAACGCGCCCGCGAGTTGGTAGAACAGAGTCTGGGTTGCTGGTGCCTCACTGAGGCGACTGGTACGCACCGCTACGGTCGTGAACCCCCATGCAGCACCTGCGCCTAAACCCAGCAGATCGCCCAGCAGACTGTCCGTGATGGCTGGCTGAGTCGCGCCCCCATCACGCGGCATGAGAAAGGTGATGGCAATACCGGCGAATGCTAAAGACATGCCAAGCCATTGCATTGCACCAAGACGCTCCTCCGGCAGGCGCAGGTGCAGGCCGATGGCGGCGAATAACGGCGCTGTATAAAGAAAAACCGCCATATGCGAAGCACTTGTCCAGCGTAGTCCTTGCGCAACAAGCAGAAACTCAGCGGCAAATAAAACGCCCACGACTAACCCGGAGCGGCACCAAACGTTTGGTAACCATACCTCCCGCATGATCCATTTTCCTATTAGCCAGACCAGGAGTGCAGCGACTCCGGAGCGAACGGCGACCTGCATGATAGGGGCTATGTCGCCCGCAACAGCTTTGATCGCCACTTGCTGGGCACCCCATATGAGGCATAGCAGAACCATCACCGCCGTGGCGGCTCCGTCTACTGACTTCCTCATTCATCGATACCTTTTGATTGGGGCAACCCTTTATTTGCCTGCGACGACCAGCTGTTCACCTTGGGTGATTTATCGTCAAACCAGGTTGCTCGAACAATCGACATTGGCCTTTCCTTGGAAGTTGGGATCTGTTGTTGCCCTACGGCGAACGTGGATTGTGCGAAAGTAAGCAAGCCGCTACAAATCACGTGTTTTCAGCCTATAGAAGAGAAAAACTACGTTATGAGAGCTGATACGCCCCTTCGGGCCATAGCTTGTTTCGACGCGGTCATGCGAACGGGAAGCGTCAGTCTTGCGGCAAGCCAGTTGTTTGTGACGCCGGGAGCAGTAGGGCAACAAATTCGCAAGCTGGAAGGTTGGCTAGGAACGCCGCTGTTTGTGCGTAACGTTCGCAGGCTACGACCAACGGCTGAAGCGCTGAGCTATTGGGAGCAAGTCAAGCCGGCGCTTCGCCAGCTAGAGACCGCCAATCTCGCCGTCCGAGGGAGTAGGGACAAGCAGGTACGTTTAAGCCTGCCGCCGGCGTTCGCCAACTCCTGGTTCGCAAAGCGCATGCCTTTGTTCACGGAACGTCATCCAGAGGTGCAACTGCACTTGAGCGCATCTACCGATGCTGTGGATTTCAATGACGCTACTTGCGACCTGGCAGTGCGGCATTTCGATGGATATGGCAGTGACGTGAACGCAGAACTGCTGTTGCCGGACGAGGTAAGGGTTTATTGCAGCCCGGCTTACCGCGAACGGCTCCAGTTGCATAGCCTTGATTGTTTGCTGGGGGCAACCTTGCTCTATACGACGTCTCATGCCCACTGGTCTCAATGGCTATCATCGGTCGGGATGTCTCCCGATAGCTTCTCCAGCAGCCTCAAATTCGACCAGTCTGAGCTGGCAATCGACGCGGCCCGGCGCGATCAAGGTCTAGTGCTCACCAGCCCTTGGCTGGTTGAGGAGGACGTACAGCGAGGCCTGCTCGTACCGGTCTTTGACGCTGTCCTAAGGACAGGTAAAGGCTATTACGTGGTGCAGGCCAACGATGTGGTGTTGGGTGAGGCAGCCCAACTGTTGCGCCGATGGCTTTGCGACGTAGCGCAGCGAGCCCAACAAAATTGATAACTTGAGCACACTCTGTCTTGGCTTTGCGGGGGGATCTGCGCAAAGGGCATCTATCAATCGTATTTGGGCGAACAGGGGGTTACGTCGTACTGTCCGGCCGCCGTATTTTTTTGCCTGGCTCAATCTTTATTGTGTAATCAGTACGCGTCTCGGTTGTTCCCGGAACGGAGCCTTCATTTCTTCGTAGATGTCCATCGTCCGTTCTTACCTGAGCGCAATTTGCCAGCGAGCCATGACAGGGCTATCGCCGGAATTGAGAGAAGGGCCGCATAGATGATACCGACGCCTAGCAACGGGGATGCACCAGAAATCGCTAAAACCACTGGGATCTGGGAGAGCATTACGACGCCACCTGCGGACCACTGTGAGCTTCTTAGTACTGCCCCGAGGATTACCGACAGCGCTAGCGCGGCGGGATAGATGATCGTCCAGTAACTGGCCAGGTCCCACGGCTCCTCAGCCCCTGTGATTACTGAAACAACAGTCCAAAAAAATAGGGACACAACGCAGGTAACAATGAATGCCATGAATAATTCCTAAACTGTCGGAGCAAACTGAGTGAGGTTCGCACGCCATTGCTGAGTTTACTGATCCAGGCGCTGACGAAACCGAGGAATCGCGAAATCCAGAAATCGCCTCATTTTCAGGGGCATATGCCCAGGTGACATGTGGATCAGGTTGATAGGCGCCGACGGAGGCTCATAGTTATCCAGCACAATCTCCAGCAGTCCCTCGCTGATCGCCTCCGCGACTTGGTAGTGCAATAACTGAACGACTCCAACGCCATCAATGGCGGCCTGCGCTGCTGCGTCAGCGGTCGTCACCGATAAGCGCGGGGGCATCCGCCTCGTTGATTCTGCCACGCCATGTTTTGAGTGTTGAAAAGGCATAGGGGCGTCAAGTCGCACGGTTGGCAAGTTCTGCAGGTCTGCGGGACATTCAGGTCTTCCATACGCTTCCAGCAGCCTAGGACTCGCGCAAATTACAGTTCTCATGGCCCCCACCTGAGTGGCGATCATGCCGCTATCAGCGAGTGTTCCAATGCGCACTGCCATGTCCACGTGGTCGTCAACGAGGTGAGCGTTGCGATCAGAAAGCAGGAGCCGGATGTTGATTTCGGAAAACTCCCCTAAAAACGCGTTGACGATCGGCAGCACCTGCAGCCGGCCGAACATGATGGGCGCGGTCAGGACCAGTTCGCCTTTGGGGGCAATGAATTCTCCGGCAGCTTCGCGTTCGGCAACCTCCAACTGCTCCAATATTCGGCGTGCAGCAGCCACATAAGCCACCCCTGCATCGGTCAACGAGAGCCTACGCGTGGTTCGAATCAATAAGCGGCTACCTATCAGCATCTCCAGGTCAGAAATTTTCCTGCTGATGGTGGGAAGAGGGATATCGGCTAGCCGTCCGGCTGCCGTCAGGCTGCCAGCATCAATCGCAGCCACGAGCAGCTTCATTGCCTCAAATCTGTCCATGGAATGTTCCAATATTTGGTAGGGAGATTACCAATATTCTCAGATTATGTTGGTTTATTGAAACAGGCAATATAGCCCTATCAAGTGGGTGCGCCTGACGCTCGACAAGCCATGAACTCATCGCCTGATAGACCACTTATCTTTTTCATTCAGTGTCCAAGGAGTTTGCATGAGCATTAAAACGTTGTTAGCCGCCACTGCCCTCAGTGCAGCGCTCGCCAGCGCGGGAGTGGAAGCAGCCGACATTAGCCACCAAAGGGCAAGCGACGTCCAACACCATTTTGTAGAGGTAAAAGGGGTCCGCATCTTTTATCGGGAAGCGGGCGACCCATCGGCGCCAACCATCGTGTTGCTTCATGGATTTCCTACCTCATCATTCATGTATCGCGACTTGATTTCGAAACTAGCGGACCGTTACCACGTGATTGCCCCTGACTTCCCAGGTTTTGGATTCTCGGACAGCCCTGATCGGGCGAAGTACTCATACACGTTCGACAACATCGCCAAAACCATGGATGGATTTACTGAAGCGCTTGCGCTGAATCGCTACGCTCTTCAAGTCTTCGACTACGGTGCGCCTGTAGGCTGGCGGATGGCCGTCGCACACCCCGATAGAATCAGCGCAATCATTAGCCAAAACGGGAATGCTTACGTTGAAGGCCTCAGCGAGGGCTGGAACCCGATTCAACGTTACTGGAACGCGCCCACTGCCCAGAACCGCAACGCATTGCGCGAGCTGCTCAAACCAGAATCAATCAAGTGGCAATACACGCATGGCGTAGCGGACCCTGACAGTATCGCACCTGAAACATACACCTTGGATTACGCGTTCGTGTCGCGTCCCGGTAACGATGAAATCCAGCTGGACCTGTTCGCAGACTATGCCACCAACGTGAAGCGCTACCCCGAGTTCCAGGCGTATTTCCGCAAATATCAGCCGCCGATGTTGGCCGTCTGGGGAAAGAACGATCCGTTTTTTCTCCCGGCAGGCGCGAACGCATTCAAGCGTGATATTCCCAAAGCTGAGGTACATCTCTACGACACCGGGCACTTCGCACTGGAAACACACTTGAACGAGATCAGTGGTGAAATCCACCGCTTCCTGGACCGGAATGTGGTGCCGCAAAAATAAGTCCTGTCGCACGTCTGCAACAGCGGGTCATGCGCCCGCTGTTGCGGGTCCTCTCTACTCGCTCGTTAGCGTCTTGCATGTTGCGTGGCGGTCACGGCATTGCTCCCCCCAACAGCGTCAAGGTCCCTATTGCCTTGGAAGCGTTGGGCCTCAACTTTCGCCAAAGCGAGCAAAAGGGCGCGGCTTTCGTACTGCATCCCCGGCTCGCGCCGCCTCGACAGCGGCATTGAGTGCCAGCATGTTGAGGGGGCCTTGCCTTAACCTGTAGGAAAGCGGCCGCATGGGCCGCAATCGTCGACTTACCAGAGGGCGATGTCGTAGGTGAGGTAGAGGCGGTTGCTGTCGCGCCCTCGGGAGAACTCCGAGCGGTACACATAGTTGCGCATGCGCACACCCAGGCCCTTGAGCGTGCCGGCCTGTACAACGTAGGCCAGTTCGGTATCGCGCTCCCATTCCTTGACCGTGGTGGTGGACTTGCCGTCATTGCCGCTCAAGTAGCGCGCAGAGAAAGTCAGGCCGGGGACGCCGACGGCGGCGAAGTTGTAGCCGTAGTTGAGCATCCAGGTCTTTTCGTCTTCCTCGATGAACTTGCCAATGCCGGCGTTACTGAACGAGTACACGGTTGCGCCACTGATGTAGGGCAAACCGGCATCGCCGCGCAGGCTCTGGTAGCCCCCGCCAACGGTATGGCCAGCGATCGCGTAGGACAATTGCCCGCTGAACATGTCGTTATCGATTTTGCCTGCGTAGGCAGAGCCGCTATCAGCGCTGTTGAAGTACCGCAGGTCGCCAGTCAGCACGCCACCGGCCAGCGGCAGGTCGTGCTGGATACCGGCGAAGTTCTGGCGGTAAAAGTTTTCCAGTTCGCCGTAGAAATAACTCAAGCGGGTGTTTTTCCCCCATTTGTATTCGGCGCCGGCGTAGTTGAAGTCGCCTGACTTTTCGCCACTGTAGCCATCCGGCACAATCGGCACGCTGTCGGTGGAGTCGCGTAATTTGAAACGGTCCAGGTGCCCGCCGGTGACCGTCAGGTTCTCGATGTCGTTACTGCTGACCTGAGTGCCCTGATAGGTCTGGGGCAACAGACGTGCGTCGTTGTAAATCAGCACCGGGGTCTTGGGCAGCAGGGTGCCGTACTTGACGGTGGTTTTGGCGAACCGGGCTTTCGCGGTGGCGCCGGCGCTGGCAAATTCGCCCGCTGCGCGGCCGTCGTCATGAATCGGCATGAGCCCGGTACCGCTGCGACCGCGTCCTGAGTCGAGCTTTACGCCGTAGAGCCCCAGGGCATCAACGCCGAAGCCGAGAGTACCCGCAGTGAATCCGGACTGATAGTCCAGCAAGAATCCCTGGGCCCATTCGGTACGTTCGCTTTTTGCCGTTCTCGCGGCACGTGCACTCATGCCGTGCTCATCGCGAAAGTTCTCGTTGAAATACACATTGCGCAGTTGCAGCTTGAGCTTGCTGTCATCAATAAAGCCTTCGGCATTGGCACCGGCGATCGGCACCAGACCCAATGCACAAAAAAGGGCCTGACGGGTATACATAGGGTTCATGGCAAACGTCTCATTGTTGTTATTTGGCGTGCAGGGCGACACGCACCCCGTGAGCGAGGCGCGTTGCAAGGCAGCAGAGAGATGAATCAGGTAAACAGGCTGATGGCCCCAGTCAACAAGGCCAGCGCGGTGACGACCAAGGAGGTCAACACCGCCCACTTGACAGTGGCTTTCTGGAAGTCACCAATGTCACGGTCGACCATCCCCACCAGCAACAGCGTCGATGCGACCAGCGGACTCATCAGATGCACGGGTTGCCCGAGGATCGAGGCACGCGCGATTTCTACCGGGTCTATGCCGTAAGCGGCGGCCGCATTGGCAAGGATCGGCACTACACCAAAATAGTAGGCGTCATTGGACAGCACGAAGGTCAGCGGCATGCTGGTGATCGCAACCACCAATGGAAACAGGTGGCCCCAGGACGGAGGGATCCAGTCGACCAGCGTCTGGGCCAGGGCATCCACCATCTTGGTGCCGGAAAAAATCCCGGCAAAAATCCCTGCGGCGAACACCAGCAACACGACCGTCATAGCGTTGCCCGAGTGCGCCAGGATGCGTTCTTTCTGAATATCCAATTGCGGGTAGTTGATCATCAGTGCGAGCACAAAGCCGATCAGGAACAGGATCGCGGAGTGCATCAGCCCCATCACCAGGGCCACCATCACCGCAATCACCAGGACCAGGTTGACGTAGGCCAGTTTGGGACGCTTGTGGGGCGTGTCCTCAAGAATCGCGTTGATGTAGCAATCGCCGCCACCGCTTTGCAGTTGCACGTTGCCAATACGCTTGCGCTCGGCTCGCCCCAGTACGAAAGCCACAAAGACCACCCACATGGCACCGCCGATCATGGTCGGCAGTAACGGCACGAAGTATGCGCCGGCATCCAGGCCCAGCGCTGCGATGGCCCGTGTCGCGGGGCCGCCCCAGGGTGTCATGCCGCTCATGATGCTCAGGGACAGCATGGAGATAGTCGCCAGGATCATCGGGTTCATGCCGATGCGTTTGTACAGCGGCAGCATCGCCGCGCAGGTAATCATGTAGGTGGTGGTGCCGTCGCCGTCGAGCGCGACCACCAGGGACAGCAAGGCGGTGCCCACCGCGATCTTCATCGGGTCGCCATTGACGCGCTTGAGGATCTTGCGGATCAGCGGGTCGAACAGGCCCGCATCGATCATCAGGCCAAAGAACAGGATCGCGAACAACAGCAATGCGGCAGACGGCGCGACCATTTTCAGGCCGTCAAGCATCATCTTGCCCGTGGTGCCGCCGAAGCCGCCAATCACGGCGAAGACGATAGGTACGACGGTGAGCGCGACGATGGGCGACAGGCGCTTCGTCATGATGAGGAAGGTGAATACGACCACCATGGCCAGGCCAAGGAAAGCGAGCATAGGACGATTCTCTTGTTGTTATCGTAAAAATGGCTGACGCCGAGGCGCACGAGCCCTGACCCGCCGGGCGGCACAACGGCGCCTGGCGGGGAGGGGGGTTCAGTCAGGAGTAGGTGTTATTCGGTTTTTGCTAGATGCGTTTGGCGACCGTCAGGTCTTCCCAGGCTTGTCCCTGTGCCGCAGAAGATTTGCCGTCGAGCATCCGGTTCAGCGTTTCGCGGTGGCAGGCGTTTTCAGACATCGAAATCACCACTGTCGCAACTGCGTTGCTGGCCAGGCTGGTCAGGGCCCGGGCTTCAGACATGAATCGGTCAACGCCGATCAGCAACGCCAGGCCGGCCAACGGGATGTCGTGAATGACCGTCAGGGTCGAGGCCAGTGCCACGAACCCGCTGCCGGTAACGCCAGCGGCGCCTTTGGAGGACAGGAGCATGATTGCCAGCATGGTGATGATTTGCGTCAGGCTCAGGTCAATGTTGCAGGCCTGGGCAATGAAAATCGCCGCCAACGACAGGTAGATGGCCGTGCCGTCCAGGTTGAACGAGTAGCCGGTGGGCAGCACCAGGCCCACGACGCCTTTCTTGCAACCCAGTGCTTCGAGTTTCTCCAGCATGCGCGGCATGACAGGTTCCGTGGAGGAGGTCCCGAGTACCACCAGGAATTCTTCGCGAAAGTAGCGCAGCAATTTCCACAGGCTGAAGCCGTTCGCACGGCAAATGCTGCCCAGTACCGCGAAGACAAAGAAACCGCAGGCGATGTACAGGGTCATGATCAGCTTTGCCAGCGAACCCAGCGAGGTGATGCCGTACTGGCCGACGGTGAACGCCAGGGCCCCAAAAGCGCCGATCGGTGCAAAGCGCATCAGGTAAGCGAAAATCTTGAAGACCATGTGCGAGGCGGACTCGAGTACGTCGAGTACCGGCTTGCCACGCTCGCCCAGCGACGACAAGGCAAAGCCGGACAACACCGCGATAAACAGAACCGGCAGCACTTCACCTTTACTGAAGGCACCGATAAAGGTTTCGGGGATGATGTGCATGAAAAACTCTACAACCCCAAGTTTCGCGGCCGACTCCGTGTACTGGGTCAGTCCCTTGGTGCTCAGTTGGCTGGGATCGATGTTCATGCCAGCGCCCGGCTGGAACACATACACCGCCACCAGGCCAATCACCAGGCTGATCACCGTCAATACGAAGAACAGCAGCATGGTTTTGCTGAGCAGGCGCCCAAGCGAGCGTTTGTCGCTCATTCCGGCGATGCCAGTGACGATGGTGCAGAACACCACTGGAGCGATCATCATCTTGATGAGTTTGATGAATGCGTCACCCAACGGTTTGAGCGCGATGGCCTGCTGGGCCCAGAAGTGTCCGACGACGATACCCAGCACCACGGCGCAGAGAATCTGGAAGTAGAGCGATTTAACAACTTTCATGGCATCACCCATTTTTAGAATTGTGCGGATGCAAAAATGCCAACGATCACCGGAATTATCCGGCGAGGCGTTGAGAGTCCGTGGCATAAACGAAGCCGGAAAAAAGCCTGCGCGCTGTGCGAACGACGGAAGCCTGAATTGTCTCACCGTTAACACCCGTGTAGGACAATACGACATCAATCCCACCGCTTGGGTGCTCGATGCGCACCGCTTCAAGGCGCGGCGTACTGATGCCGCCGAGCATTTGCGCGACGATGCTGCCGTCGATCACACACGCGGTGGCCAACCCGATCGAGCCGGTAATGGCCAGCGCGCGGTGGCAGTTGTGTGGCATGAAATAACGAACTTGGAGCGTACCGCCAGCGTTGGCGGGCGAGACCAGCACCGGCTTTGGAATCACTTTGTCGCTGACATCACCCAGGCCCATCGCCAGGCCTGCCTGAAGTCGCAATGACTCTAGGCGCCGCAGGAAGTCTTTGTCGGCGTCCAGTTCTGCCGGGCTTTCATCGCCACGCTTGCCCAGTTGGCTGGCTTCGATCAGCACCATGGGCATTGCCATGTCGATGCACGTGACCGCAATTCCATCGATCACATCTTGCGTGTTGCCAGTGGGGAGGAGTTTGCCGGTCTTGCTGCCGGCTGCATCAAGGAACGTCAGTTGCACCGGCGCCGCAGTACCCGGCACACCGTCGATCGCGGTGTCGCCCTCGTAACTGACTTTGCCATCCGGTGTGCATACCTCGGAATGGATAAAGGTCCCGGTGTTCACATTGCGAATGCGCACGCGAGTGCGCCCCGGCGTACCTTTGACCAAGCCCTGCTCGATGGCGAACGGGCCGACGGCACACAGCATGTTGCCGCAGTTGGGGGCGCTGTCGACCCGGCGCTGCGAAACCATCACCTGGACGAACAGGTAATCGACGTCCGCGTCCGGGTGCAGGGAAGGGCTGACAATAGCGACCTTGCTGGTTTGCGGGCTGCCACCGCCAATACCATCGATCTCCAGCTCATGGCCGGAGCCCATCACGTTGAGCAGCAGCTCGTCGCGTTCCGCGATGACAGCCGGCAGATCCCAGTCGAGAAACACCGGCCCCTTGGAGGTACCACCGCGCATCAGCACACAGGGAATTCTTTGCATGACTCTGACTCTTGTTGATCAATCGACGTAATTGATGCTCTTGGAGCAAGAGTCTCAAGGTTTCAAAAATGTTTCCAATGCAAAAATTGACGAGATTATTGCGTTTGACGAATGATAGATTTGCTTTAAATTACGGATCGACTTCTTCTGTTGGTGAGGCAAGACATGGATTATGAGCTTAACGATATCCGATCTTTCGTGAAGATCGCCGAACTTGGCAGCTTTCACGAAGCTGCCGATGCGCTTCACCTGTCTCAGCCTGCACTCAGTCGTCGCATTAAAAAACTCGAAGAGGGGCTGGGCACCGCGTTGCTGGATCGCACCACGCGCAAGGTCAGCCTCACGAGCGTCGGCCGGGACTTCCTGCCCAAGGCGCGCCGATTGCTGGATGATTTCGATGAGTCGATTCTCAATATCCGCGAACTTGCCCAGCGCCAGATTGGCCGAGTCACCCTGGCGTGCATCCCGACGGCCGCATTCTATTTCCTGCCGTCGGTGATCCGCCTGTACAACGAGCGCTATCCGCAAATTCGCATCCGCCTGCTGGACTTGAGCGCAAACGAGGGGCTTGAAGCGGTGCTGCGAGGGGAGGCTGATTTCGGTATCAACATGATGAGTGGGCAGCATCCTGATATCGAGTTCGTGCCCCTTGTCATAGAGCCGTTTGTTTTGGCCTGCCGGCGTGATCATGAGCTCGCTGGACGCAGTGCTGTCACATGGTCTGAGCTCAGTGATTACCGTCTTATCGGGGTGGGCCGCCTGAGCGGGAATCGCATGTTGCTTGATCACGCGTTGTCAGGCTTGAGTTGGCGTCCACAATGGTTCTACGAGGTACAGCACCTTTCTACCTCGCTGGGTCTGGTGGAAGCCGGGCTGGGGGTGTCGGCGATGCCGAGCCTGGCCATGCCGGCGCATGATCACCCCACCTTGGTCAGCGTGCCGTTGATTGAGCCGATAGTGAACCGCTCCCTGGGTCTGGTTTACCGCCGCGGCGCATCACTCTCTCCCGCGGCAGAAAAGTTTGTTTCAATACTGCTTGAACAATGGCCGCAATGAGGTATATCGCGCTATCCGTGCGCGCCAAGCCGCTGGCGACCACGAAGAATGGCCAGTATTTGTGATTCCTCAAACACGACGAGGCTCACCTTCGACAATTTTGCGCATCAAGCTCAGGTAGCGACTGGCTGCAAGCCCCAGAGGTCGATTCTTCACCCAGATAATATCGACCCACAACCGCATCTGACTCGGCATGTAGTCAAACACCACCTCCGTCAATGCGCCCGAAGTGATGAGAGGTTGCACCAGGGGTTGGGGAAGATAAGCCCAGCCCAATCCTTGCTGCACCAGATCCAGCGTTGCCAGATAACTGTCGCTGAGCCAAATTCGCCGCGACAGCACAACGCGTGGGTCAGAGTCTGTAGGCCCTCCAGTAGCCACTATGATCTGCCGAATATCCACCAGTTGCTCTTCGCTTAAAGGGCTTTTTTTGCCGGCAGCCGCAGGATGATCTGGAGAGGCAACCGCTACTAACAACTGGCTTCCCGCCTCAAGAAACGTCTCCCGCTCGTCGAGCCCGGGCCGTTCAAATCCAAGTGCTAATTGCACACGCCCTTCATGGAGCATGCGAATCGCCTCCGGGTGGGAAGCCGAGCGAATCTCGATCTCAAGCGTGGGGAACTCTTTGGCAATAATGGACAATGGACGACTCCATACGCCTGTTTGCAACTCCGGCGCCATCGCCAGTATCAAGCGCCGCTCCAACCCCTGATGAAGCTGCAGGGCATGCGCGTCCAGCAGGTTTATCTGGCTCGCCACCTGTCGTGCTTGGGGCTCAAGTGCTTTGGCGGCTGCCGTAGGGACAGCTTTGCGGGTTGATCGGTCAAAAAGCAATAAATCAAGCTCTGCTTCAAGCTGTGACACAGCCATGTTGATGGCCGAGGGTACCCGGCCCAATTTCCGTGCGGCGGCAGAAAAGGATCCACTGTCGACAACCGCAAGGAAAACTTTAAGTGACTCACTGGTAAACGCCATGGTGGTTGTCAGATTTTCTGATGATGATCGTCTTTATTTATCAGGTCTACTGGCCTAATTTCTACTCTCTTTCGAATTAAATACGTGGGGCACACCATGTTGGGTACGGAATTGAGGGGGCATGTGGCACTTGTCAGTGGTGCCGGGAGTGAATCCGGGATCGGTATGGCTGTTGCTCGACGGCTAGGTGCAGCCGGGGCGAAGTTGATCATCACTGCTAGCAGCAACCGCATCGCGGATCGGGTTAAAGAGTTACGCCTTGAAGGGTTTGAAGTTGAAGGTCGGCCCACTGACCTCACCGATGAACGTCAGGTGCTTGAATTCAGCCTATGGGCAGAAACAGTCTGGGGACGGATCGATATTCTGGTAAATAACGCCGGCATGACCATGCAAGGAAGCCCTGAGGTTTTCTCGGAATTAGTAACAATGGAACTGTGTGACTGGAATCTTTCACTGGCAAGAAACTTAACGACAGCTTTTCTTCTGACTCGGGCCGTTTTACCGGGTATGCGGGCGCGACGTTACGGGCGCATTGTCAATATGAGTTCCACCACCGGAACCAGAGGAAGCAATCCGGGCGAAGCCGCTTATAGCGCCGCCAAGGCCGCAATGGTTGGCATGAATATGGGACTTGCACTTGAAGTCGCCAAGCAGGGGATTACCGTCAACAGCGTGGCTCCCGGGTGGATCACCACTGCGTCAACCACGCCCGTTGAAGCAGAGGCGGGATGTTTTACCCCAATAGGGCGGGCAGGCACGCCTCGCGAAGTGGCGGCGGCAGTTGCATTTCTGGCGTCGCCTGACGCCAGTTACATCACGGGTGAAGTCCTCGTGGTGGATGGCGGGAACTGTCTGGTCGAGAACAAAGCCCCTCAAACCTGAGTTCAGGACGCGGACGTTACGTTCTGTTTTATCCAGAAGTAAACAGCGCATTTTAACGCTTCAAGCCGGCTATTAAGTCTGACGCTCCCGCGCGATCAATCAATGATCCCGGGTGGGAGCGCGGCTGTCACTGCGATATATAAAAGTGCGACTTATCAAAGAGTAGGTGAATTCACTGAGCGGTATTCGGCCGTCATTCAGGAATAAACGTTTAATAATTAACTTAGGGTTTTGACCATGTCGAACAGTGGAATTTGTGAATCAGCGATTGCTGTTTTTACCGCCTCCGAGCGTGCCCGTTTTATAAAAAACAACCCAACGTCAATGGCACTGGCCAAGCGTGCCAAGGCGAATCTTTTCAACGGTGTTCCCATGCACTGGATGAGCGATTGGTCGATGCCTTCGCCGCTCTTCGTTCAGCGTGCCAAGGGTGCACGCTTCGTAGATGTCGATAATCATGAGTACGTTGACTTTTGCCTGGGCGACACGGGCGCCATGTTTGGCCATTCACCTGATCCTATCGCCCGTGCTATCGCAGAACAGGCGAATAACGGCTTAACGACGATGTTGCCTGGCGAAGACGCTGTGGTCTGCGGCGAGTTGTTGGCTCAGCGATTTGAGTTGCCATATTGGCAGGTCACTGCCACGGCTACTGACGCCAATCGTTATGTTCTGCGCTGGGCGCGCGCTATTACCAAGCGCAATGTCTTGCTGGTGTTCGACGGCTGCTATCACGGGACGGTGGATGACGTGATGGTGCGGTACCGCGACGGCAAAACGGTGCACCGTGCAGGCCTTGTGGGCCAAGCCTACGACTTGACCCAATACAGTCGATCTATTCCCTTCAACGATGTTGCCGCACTTGAGGCTGCTTTAGCCCAGGGGGACGTGTGTGCGCTGATGTGCGAGCCGGCGATGACGAACATAGGCATGGTCCTGCCAGATGCGGGTTTCATGCAAAAGTGCCGAGTGTTGACCCGCAAATATGGCAGCCTGTTGGTCATTGACGAAACCCACACCATTTCCACCGGCATCGGTGGATGCACTCGCCTATGGGATTTGAAACCCGACTTTTTCGTGGTGGGTAAGCCCATCGCAGGTGGCGTGCCTTGCGCGGTGTTTGGCGTCAGTGAGCACGTCGCCTTGGCCATGCAAGACGCGCAGAGGAGCGTTAGCGAAGAGAGCAGCGGGCACGGCCACAGTGGGATGGGAACGACGCTGTCCGCCAATGCACTGGCGATGCGTTGCATGCGAGTCAGCCTCGAAGAGGTCATGACAGCGTCTGCGTACCAGCACATGCTGCCCCTGGCCTCAAGACTGGCGCAGGGCTTTCGGGCGTTGTTCAAACGGCACCAACTGAACTGGTCAGTCACGGAGTTGGGCGCGCGTTGTGAGTTTCAATTCTGTGCCACCCCGCCCAGAACGGGTGCGCAAGCCGAAGCGGCTTTTCATGACAGCCTTCAAATGGCTCTGCATCTCTATCTGATCAATCGCGGAATCCTGATCACACCTTTTCACAACATGACCCTGTGCTGTCCGCAGACAAGTGATGCGGATATCGACAGGCTGATCAGTGAGTTGGATAGCGCGCTGACCACGCTGCTTGCCCTACCAGGGGCTCGGGTCATCCCTTCATAAATAGCTGTGTGACACCCCGTTTTTCTCAACTACCGCCAAGTCGCTTGAATGAGCGCTAAGAGGTTTGACATGCAATTTGCTGATAAAAAAGAGGCCGAGGATTATCTGGCCGCTCACCCTGAAGTGCTGAGCATCGAGTTGTTCCTTATCGACGCGAATGGTGTTCCACGGGGCAAACTGTTGCACCGTGATGAATTACTGGCGATCTACGAAAATGGTCGGCCGCTGCCAAGTTCCATTCTCGCCTTGACCGTGCAGGGCGAGGACGTAGAAGACACAGGCTTGGTCTGGGATGTCGCTGACGCTGATTGCTGGACCTATCCCTTACCAGGAAGCCTGACCCTGCAACCCTGGCGCAGCCGTCCCACCGGTCAAGTGCAGGTCAGCATGCACCCGACCCAAGGCATTCCCGCCGCGCCCGCCGACCCGCGCCATGTACTGGTGAACACCATCGAACGGCTGAAAGCCGATGGATTCCATCCGGTAATGGCCGTTGAATTGGAGTTTTACCTGCTGGACCAACAGCGCGACGTCAACGGTCGACCGCAGCCGGCGTTGCAGACCAATGGCGCACGCCCAGTTGCACCTCAGGTTTATGGCGTATACGAACTCGAGCAGCTTCAACCGTTTCTTGATGACCTTTACGCGGCTTGCGCGCTACAGGGGTTACCCGTGCGTACGGCGATCTCCGAATACGCTCCGGGCCAGGTCGAGTTGACGCTGGAGCATCGTTTCGACGCACTCCAGGCCATTGATGAAGGCGTACGTTACAAACGCTTGGTCAAAGGCGTTGCCAACCAACATGGGCTGCAAGCGTGCTTCATGGCCAAGCCGTTCAGCGATCAGGCGGGCAGCGGTATGCATTTGCACGTCAGCCTGGCCGACGAGCAGGGTCACAATCTGTACGCGAGCGAAGACCCACAGGGCACACCGCTGTTGCGGCACTCCATTGGAGGGATGATGGCAACCTTGTTTGACTCGCTGGCAATATTTTGCCCCCATGCCAACTCATATCGCAGGTTCCAGACCGGCAGTTACGCGCCGCTGGCGAAAAGTTGGGGCGTCAACAATCGTACTGTGTCGCTGCGCGTGCCTGGCGGCCCTGCGATAAGTCGGCACATCGAACACCGCATTTGCGGTGCCGATGCCAACCCCTATCTCGCCGCGGCCGCCGTACTCGCGGGCATTCACTACGGCATCACGCATCAAAGCGACCCTGGCGCGGCGATTGAGGGCAATGGCTATGAACAGGCGACCGATTTTCTACCCACCGACTGGCTTACCGCGTTGCACGCATTGCAACGTTCAACGTGGGCACACGAGGCGCTGGGAGCTGAATTCCTGAAAGTGTTTCTGGCGATCAAGTGGCGCGAGTTCCGTCAATTCAATGCTGAAGTCGGAGAGCAGGACTGGCGCTGGTACCTCACTCACGCATGAATGTTGGCCCCTCAGCCTGCCTGGAAATGCTCATCCAGCTTGCCGCGTTTTTGCTTCGTGACGGATGACGGGGACTGTTCTGATGGGGCCGTTAAAAAAATTTTATGGGCGACGCTTGAAATTTTTCCTCCTGAACCTACTTAGGCTTTACGCGATGCCGAATCCGGGTCGCGTATCAAATCACTTGGAGAAAACTCAGGAGATTTTGCTATGGCTACTACTCTTTCCTTGGCCCCACTGTTCCGCCACTCTGTCGGTTTTGACCGTTTCAACGACCTTTTTGAATCGGCGCTTCGCAGCGAGGCCGGTACCACCTACCCACCCCACAACGTCGAAAAGCACGGTGATGACCATTACCGGATCGTCATCGCGGCCGCAGGCTTAGTGGAGGATGACCTGGAGATCCAGGTGGAAAAAGGCGTGTTGACCGTCGCCGGCGGCAAGCGCGAACACAATGAAGGCATCACCTACCTTCACCAGGGTATCGCCCAGCGCGCGTTCCGCTTGTCGTTCCGCCTGGTCGACCACATTGAAGTGCAGGGCGCGCAGCTCGCCAATGGTTTGCTGAGCATTGATTTGCTCAGGGTTGTACCGGAGGAAGCCAAGCCTAAGCGCATCGCGATTGGTGGTGCGGCCAAGGCTGATGTGAAATCCATCAGCGAGCAGTAACGTGAATAGAATAAAGGCGCTCCACGGAGCGCCTTTATTCGTAGGTACACGTTAGCCTGCAGGCATATTCCGAGTGCTCGGTTCATGTGCCGCTTTGGCATCATGGCCCTCCCACTTCGCAATCACCAGCGGTGCCAGCGCATTACCCAACACATTCAGCGCGGTAGTCGGCATTTCCATCAACCGATACACCCCGGCGATAAACGCGATCCCTTCCAACGGCAAACCGGCACTGGCGAGCGTCGCCGACAGGATCACAAACATAAACCCTGGCACCCCGGCAGCGCCTTTGGAGGTGAGCACCATGGTCACCACCAACAAGGCCTGATCGCCCAGGCTCAACTCTATGCCGTACAGCTGCGCGACGAACAAGGTGCCGATGCCGAGGAACAGCGAGGCACCGTCGAGATTGAACGAGTAGCCGACCGGCACCACGAAGCTCACCAGCGAAGGCGGCACGCCGTAGGTCTCGAGTTTTTTCATCAGTTGGGGCATCACCGCCGCCGAGCTGGCGGTGGAGAAGGCCAGTACCAGTTCATCCTTGATATGGCGCATCAGCGCGAACAGGTTGATCCCGCACACTCGCGCTACCAGGTTGAGCACCACCAGCACAAAAAAGGCGATAGCCACGTAACTGACCATGATCAGCTTGGCCAGCGGCAGCAATGAGCTGAAACCGAAGTTGGCGACGGTCACTGCGATCATGCCGAATACGCCGATGGGCGAGTAGGCCATGATCATCGAGGTCACTTTGAACATTGCATCGGCAACGCCGCGCAGCAGCGCAATCACGGGGTCTTTGCGCTCGGCCGGCAGGCGTGCCACGCCAAGGCCGAACATCACCGCAAAAAACAATACAGACAACAGGCTGCCCTGGGCCATGGCGTTGATCACGTTGTCGGGGATGATGCTGACGATAATCTGCCCCAGGCTATGACCGGCGCCGTTGCTGGTGGGCAGGGTGATGTTGGCGGCATGCAGGCTGGACAGTTCAGTGCCGGCGCCGGGCTTGAGCAGGTTGCCCATGACCAGGCCGATAATGATGGCCAGGGTGGTGATGCAAAAGAAATAGCTCAGGGATTTCACGCCGATTCGGCCCAGGGATTTGCCGTCACCATGGCCGGCAATGCCCACCACCATGCAGGAAAATACGATAGGCACGACGATCATCTTCATCAGCTTGATAAAGATATCGCCCGCCGGTTGCAGTAG
Organism: Pseudomonas tritici; assembly: GCF_014268275.3. Classification (NCBI taxonomy): domain Bacteria; kingdom Pseudomonadati; phylum Pseudomonadota; class Gammaproteobacteria; order Pseudomonadales; family Pseudomonadaceae; genus Pseudomonas; species Pseudomonas tritici. The sequence goes on along the minus strand of NZ_CP077084.1, from coordinate 4,403,065 downwards.
GTTGTCCACCAGCCACGGCCGGGATTCGGGAAAGCGGTGCAGCAGGGCACCAATGGCGATACCGGCGAGCAAGCCGATCATGATTTGCCAGACCAGCGCGATACGGGGCGTGTGCATGGGAATGCCTCATTTGAGATCAATGATTTTGAGTTGTTGTTCTAGGCAGTCAATAAGCAGCCGTCCGTTGGCCGCAGGGTGTGGCAGGCAGCTGTCAGCGCAGGTCGTGGCATGCGTCTTTGAGTCGGCGGCAACCTTCTTCGATCACTTGCGGCGAGCTGGCAAAAGACAAGCGCACATACGGCGACATGCCGTACGCCGCGCCGCTGACCGTGGCCAGGCCGTAGTCGCGCAGCAGGTAGTCGACCAGTTGGCTATCGCTCTCGAGGCGATGACCCTGTGGGGGGCGTTTGCCCATCAGTCCGCTCACATTGGCGAACACATAGAACGCACCGTCCGGCGGGGTACAGCTCACGCCGGGAATGCCCTCCAACCGCTCCAGCATCAATGCGCGGCGTCGCCGGTATTCCTCACGCATCGCGCCAATGGGCGCCTGCTCGCCGGCAAACGCGGCCACCGCAGCGGCCTGGCTCAACGAACTGGGGCAGGTGGTGGTTTGCGACAGCAATTTGGCGATGGCTGCGATCAGCCAGGCGGGGCCCGCACCAAAGCCCAGGCGCCAGCCAGTCATCGCATAGCCCTTGGAGGCGCCGTTGATGATCAGGGTACGCGCCTTGAGGTCGGGAGCCAGGCGCGTTAACGGTACATGCCGGGCCTCGCCGTAGACGAAGTGTTCGTAGATCTCGTCAGCCATGATCAGCACATGGGGATGGCGGCGTAGCACCTGCGCCAGCGCGAGCAGTTCAGCCTCGTTGTACACCGCGCCACTGGGGTTGTTCGGGCTGTTGAGGATCACCCATTTGGTGCGCGCAGTGATCGCCTGTTCAAGGGCCTCGGGCGACAACTTGAAACCCAGGCTTTCATCACCGGGGATGATCACCGGGGTGGCATCGTTGAGCCGCGCTATATCCGGATACGACACCCAGTACGGCGTGTGCACGATGACTTCATCGCCGCGATTGAGCGTCGCCGCCAGCGCGTGATAAATGATGTGCTTGCCGCCACAACCGGCGACCACTTCGTCCAGGCCATAAGCCAAGTCGTTGTCGCGCGCCAGCTTGAGGCAAATCGCCTGGCGCAGCGCAAGGGTGCCAGTGGTGGCGGTGTAGTGGGTGTCGCCGCTGTGCATCGCCTGGCTGGCGGCCTCCAGAATATGCGCAGGCGTGTCGAAATCCGGCTCGCCCACGGTGAAGTTAACGATGTCGCGGCCCTGGGCACGCAACTCGCTCACCAACGCATTGGCGGCGATACTCGGGGAGGGCGCAATGCCCAGGACGCGGTCCGACAAAAATGCATGACTCATCACGGATTCCTTCACGCCAGGCCTGCGTTGTGCAGGACTTTGTCGATCCAGCTCTGGCGCACCGCGCCGCTGGCAATTTCGGCCTTGACCGTTTCTTCATGGTCGGCGTGCTGGGCGGCGCGGCGCAGCACTTCGCCAGCGTCTGCCTGGGAGAACGCGACCAGGCCATCTTCATCGCCTACCAGCAGGTCGCCCGGGTTGATGATCATGCCGCCGATGGACACTGGCACGTTCACTTCGCCGGGCCCGGTTTTGTACGGGCCGGTATGCACCACGGCGCGGGCATAGCAGGGGGTGTCCTCGAAGCTGGCGACATCACGAATCGCGCCGTCGATCACAAACCCTACGCAACCGCGTTGCTGGGCGTAGAGCTTGACCAGCTCGCCGATCACCGCGTTGTTGGTGTCGCCCTGGCCGTCCACCACCAGCACATGGCCGGGTTGCAGCATGCTCATGGCCTTGTAGATCAGCAGGTTGTCACCGGGGCGCGTCTTGACGGTGATCGCCGTGCCTACCAGCTTCCCGCTGCGGTTGTAGCGCGTGAGCCCACGGGCGCCGATGTGCCGGGCCAGGTTGTCGCTGATGTGCGGCGTGACTACGTGGGCAAATGCCTCGACCAATTCGGCCGAGGCCATGGGCGCGTTGGGAAGGATGCGAGAACCGGGCAAGGACATGGCAAATCTCCAGAGTCGTTTGGATAGCGATGGGCTATGGCCGGATCTTAGGAGCGATGAACGGAGAGTTTTAGCGATATTTTATGATGTGTTAGCATCGATTTTTTTCATGACTGGCACACCATGATCACGTTCAAGCAAATCGACGCGCTGTACTGGATCGCCGAGCTGGGCAGTTTCGAAGCCGCGGCCAACAAGCTGAACATGTCTCAGTCGGCCATCTCCAAGCGTATACAGGAGCTGGAAGACACCTTCGACGTCGAGGTATTCGACCGCAGCAAACGCAACGCCCGGCTGACGGAAAAAGGCGGTGAACTGCTTGATTACGCCCGTGACCTGCTCAAAAGCCGCGACCAATTGCTCGAGCGCGTCAGTGCCCGCGAAGTGCTGGTGCGCCGGTTTCGCCTCGGGGTCACCGAGCTGACGGCGCTGACCTGGTTGCCGGCGCTGGTCGAAGCGCTGCGCCAGGCCTACCCCAAGGTGCAGATCGAACCGTCGGTAGAGCTGAGCAGCGAGCTGTTTCGCAAATTGGAAAGCGACCAACTGGACCTGGTGATTGTGCCGGACGTCTACAGCGATCCGCGCTTCCACAGTACCGTGCTGCAATGCGTGGAAAACGCCTGGATGTGCTCCCCAGGCCTGATCCCGGACGCCGATCCCATCAGCCTGGAAACGCTCGCCAGCTACACCGTGCTCACCCAGGGTTCGCAGTCGGGTACCGGGATGATCTACGAACGCTGGCTGGCGGCAAACAATGTGCAACTGCCGCGCACCCTGACCAGCCATAACCTGTTGGTGCAGGCCGGGTTGGCGTTGTCGGGGGTGGGTGTGAGCTACCTGCCGGTGGTGTGCCTGTCCCATCTGATCGAGCAAGGCACCTTGCGCGCGTTGGTCACGCAGCCTGCGCTACCGGATATCCAATATGTGGCGTTGCATCGCGTGGACCGACAATTTGGCCTGAACCAGGACGTCGCAACGCTGGCCCAAGCCTGCTGCGACTTTTCGCGACTGCTGTTCTAGGTCATTTTTTGCCATTTCCCGCGTCAGCCTGCTCTTAGCGCTACCAGCGATACGTCAATGAACTGACCAACTGCCGCTCATCGCCATAGCGGCAAATCGCGAATTCGCAGTAGGTGTAGCGTTTGTTGGTGACGTTGTTGGCGTTAAGCGCGACTTCCCAATGCGGATCGATTTCGTAGCTGGCGCGCGCGTCGTACAGGGTGTAGGCGGGCATTGATGACGGTACGCCGGAGGCTTGGGTCGTGCCTTTGTAGCGGGCGCCGCCGCCGATGCGCAGTTGCGGGATACCCAATGCCGCCAGGCGGTAGTCGGCCCAGAGGGCGGCCTGGTGGTAAGGCGTGTCTTCACTGCGTTGGCCGATTTCGCTGGCGATATCGCTTTTGGTAATGCGTGCATCGATATAGGCGTAGGACGAGATCAGGCTGAGGTTGGGGGTGACTTCGGTCTTGGCTTCGAGCTCGAAGCCACGCGAGCGCACTTCGCCGACCTGCACCGAGAAGTTGAGATCGGTGCGGTCCTGGCTCAGCACGTTGCGCTGTTCCAACTGGTACACCGCTGCACTCAGCAGCGTGGCGCTGCCTTCGGGCTGATAGCGGATACCGATTTCATACTGCTTGCCCTCGGTGGGGACAAAGCTTTGCCCCGCCTTGTTGGTGCCGGCCACCGGGAAGAACGACTCGCTGTAGCTGATATAGGGCGCCACGCCATTGTCGGCCTTGTACACCAGGCCCGCGCGCCAGGTGGTGGCTTCATCGCTCTGGCTGCTCTTGGCGGAATTGCGGAACAGTTCGGTGTCTTGGTCGGCCCAGTCATGGCGTGCGCCCAACAGCAGAATCCAACGCTCATCGAACTTGATCTGGTCCTGGAAATAGAGGCCTTTTTGCAGGGTATCGATCTGCGAACCGCGGTCGGTTGCCGGGTTGCGGTTCACCACCACCGGCTGGCCGTAGTTGTAGGTTGCCAGGTTCAGTGACGGTGCAGTGCCACGGAAGTTATGCGAGTCGTAGCTGGTGTCATAGCCGTCGAAGCCCAGCAGGAAGGTGTGCTGCCAGTCGCCGAATTGCCATTTGCTTTCGATGTTGGTGTCGCTGGCCAGGCCCCGCGAGCGCTCTTGGCGGTCGCTGTATTGGCGGCGCAGGATGCCGGTGGTCTGCGCGGCGGCGATGCCGGCGGTGTTGACTTGCAGGTACCGCCACGTCACATCCGACTGGTAGTAGCGCAGCTTGTTGCTGATGCGCGTGTGCTCATCGAAGCGGTGTTCGAATTCATAGCCCAGCGCAGACATCTCGCCATTCATTTCGTCGTAGTCCGGCTCGCCGATAAAGTCGTGGCGGCCGATCTGGAAACCGCCGCTGCCCACGCCCTTGGTCAACTGATAGGGCAGGGGCGCGGAGAAGCCTGTCTCGGTCTTCTGATAGAACGACAGCAGGGTCAGCGACGTATCGTCATCCGGTTGCCAGGTCAGGGCCGGGGCGACGTAGACCTTGTCGTTCTGGATGTGATCGGCAGCGGTGTCGCTCTTGCGGTCGAGCAGGGTCAGGCGGTAGCTCAAGGTGTCACTGTCGCCCACCGGGCCCGTGAAGTCGGCGGACAGTTGCTTGCGATCGTTCTGCCCGGCTTGCAGGTTGATCTCGTGGTAGGGCGTTTGGCTTGGGCGCTTGCTCACGGTGTTGATCAAGCCGCCCGGCGACAGTTGGCCGTACAGCACCGACGCCGCGCCGCGAATCACCTCGGCGCGTTCCAGCCCATAGGGTTCCTGCACGCCGTCGTAGGAGTTGTTTTGCAGGCGCAGTCCATCGCGCAGGGAGCCACCCGTGGCGGATTCCACGTCGAAACCGCGAATACGGAAGCGGTCCGAGGTGCGGTTGAAACTGGTGGGCTGGCTGGTGAAGCCCGGCGTGAGGTCGAGGGTTTGCGAGAGCGTTTCGGATTGGCGGTCACGGATTTCGTCATTGGTGACCACCGACAGCGATTGCGGGGTTTCGATGATCGGGGTGTCGGTCTTGGTGGCGCTGAGGTTGCGCGTGGCGACGTAGCCTTTGACGTGGTCAGTGCTGCGTTCTTCGCTGAGGCCGGTGATGGCGGTGGGGCCCAGCTCCAGCGAGCCGCTGGTCGTGAGTGGCACCAGTACGTAACCGTTGGTGCCTTGCACCGCCTGCAAACCGCTGCCGCGCAGCAACTGGGCGAAGCCCTGCGCCACCGGGTAGTCGCCTTGCAAACCGGCGGTGTTCAGGCCAGCGACGGTCTTGCTGTCGAACAGCAGCGCCACATGCGCCTGCTGGGCAAACAGGTTCAACGCCGGGCCCAAGGCGCCGGCGGCGATGGCATAACGCACGGTTTCTTGCGCCGCCACCGGGCTGCTGATGGCCAGGGTCAGCGCAGCCAGGCTGGCCAGGTTGATCGCCAGGGCGAGGGGCAACGCAGAACGCTTGAAGTGGCGGGGCATGGAAGAAATTCCTGTGATTGAGGTGCTTTCTTCCTTGACGCAGCAGTCGTGAAAAGCGGAACCCGGCCCGCAAGACTATTTTTCGTGACGCTCAATCTGCAACCACAGCGGGCTGAACGCGCGGATACGCACCGGCAGACCATCGGCAATCAACTGCAGGGCGCGGCGTGGGTTATCCAGCGGCAATACGGCGGAAACACGCAGGTCGGCCAGTTGCTCGCGATTGAACTGCACATGGCCGCCGAATTGGCGCGCCAGTTCGTCGAGCACCTCCGGCAATGGCCGGTCCTGCACCACCAGTTGATGGCGCTGCCAGGCATCGTCGGTGGTGCGTGGGTCGATCTTGCCGAGCAGCGTGACAGCGTTCGGCGTGATGCGCGCTTGCTCGCCGGCGCTGACGTGTACGGCGTCATGCTGGCTGGCGCCAGTCGCCGCGACTTTGGATTCAAGCAGGCTGAGCAGGGTGCCCGGCGTCTCGCGCTTTACCGTAAAGCGCGTGCCAAGGGCGCGCATTTGGCCGTCATCGGTGACCACGGTAAACGGCCGTGTCGCATCATGGGCAACCTGCACCAGGATTTCACCGCGCAGCAAACGCACCTGGCGTTGCTCGCCATTGAAGGTCAGGTCCACGGCGCTGTTGCCGCTGAGGGTCAGTTGCGAACCGTCTTCCAGGTTGACGCGTTGCCATTGCGCCGGGGCGGTGCGCTGGTCTGCCAGCAGATAGCTGGGAGGGTAAGCCCGCAACGCGAGGGCCACCGGCAAGGCCACCAACAGTCCCAGCAGCACGCGGCCCGCCGGGTTGCGCCGACGCACCCGCGCGGCCTCCAGCGCAGCCTGCACCGGCGCCTGTTGCGGGCGCATTGCCTGCAAGCGTCCGACAAAGCCTTGCAAACGCTCAAAGGCTGCACCGTGCCGTGGGTCGGCGGCTTTCCATCGTTCGAAGTGCTGTTGTTCGCGCTTGCTGAGGTGGCCTTCGTTATGGCGAATCACCCAGTTGGCGGCCTGCTGGTCGAGGTCGTCGCTCATACGTCCAACGCGTGGTTGCAATGCATCAAGGCATTCATCAGATGCTTGCGCACCATGCGCTCGGAAATGCCCAGGCGGCTGGCGATTTCGCTTTGGCGCAGGCCTTCGAGGAAGTACAGCAGGAACGCCCGCCGCGCATTCAGCGCCAGGCCGTCGAGCACGAAGGCGATCTGTTCCAATGCTTCAAGGGTGACCAGGATTTGCTCCGGCGATTGCTGGCACTGCTCCATCATCTCGATGGTCAGCGCCAGTTCCCGCAGATACGCGTCTTCCAGCTGGCGACGGCGAGCGCGGTCGATAATCAAGTGACGCGCCGTGGTCGTGAGGAACGCCCGCGGTTCACGCATCGCTCCCAGCGCGTCGCGGGAGGCGAGGATACGCAGGAACGTGTCGTGGGAGAGATCCGCCGCGTTATACGGGCAGCCGAGCTTTTTCCGCAGCCAGCCGAACAACCAGCCATGGTGCTCGGTGTAGAGCGCCTGGACCGCCTGGTTCAAGGGAAGATTGCTGGCCGACATGGAGGCTAAGTCTGCGGATAAGAATTATTCGCAAGATTAGCGGTGTGTCATCAGCGAAAGCAAGCGTGAAGCGCCATTTCGAAGATTTGCAACTGGGCAGCCCCAGCAGCCTCACCGCCGAGTAAGGGTCGGTGGCAGTTTGGTGGAGGTGTTGCTGCCTTATCACGGACGCTCGCGGCCGTTTACCTTGCTGTATGCCCATGGGCGGTATGGGCCGCATCGAGTGCGGGCGATTGTGGATTTCCTGAGGCAACGTCGGGACGAAGGGGCGGTACAGCAGAGGCGGCGATATCCCAGGTGAGCAGCAGTTGGCTGATCGCCGCGTCGAGAGTGGCATGGGGCACATTGTCCCGTGCCAGGATCGAAATGCCCTGCAGGAAGCTGTCAAACACCGTCGCCATCACGGCCGGGTTGAGCGTCTGCGGTAACTGCCCCAGGCGTATCGCCCGTTCCACGCAGGCCACAATCCCAGCGCGCGTGCGCAGCCGCGACTGCGTTAACCCAGTCGCCACCCGCGCGTTTTCCGGGCTTGGCGCGCTCATCACCCCCAGTGCCACCATGCAGCCTTTGGGATGCCCGTCTTCACACTGCATGCGCGCCGACTGACGCAGCGCTGTCTCAACGGCCTGGCGCGGTATCAGGCTTTCGTCCCACAGGCATTCGGTGACCTGGGCGTAGGTCGCCAGGTAGCGCTGCACGCATTCGTCAAATAACGCCTCTTTGGAACCGAACGCCGCGTAAAAACTCGGCGCGGAGATTCCGCCACCCAGGCCGGCCTTGAGTTGGGCGAGGGAAGTGGCGTCGTAGCCGTGCTGCCAGAACAGGTGCATGGCCTGTTCCACAGCGTGTTCGCGATCGAAGGTACGGGGGCGGCCCATTTGCGCCATGTCAGGTCTCCGGTGGAAAGCGATATAAATACTAGTCGATACATAAGTCGTTGACAACGTGTTGCAGTCGCCGGCAACATCTATATCGATCAGTATCTAAGTCTCGCTCAAGGAGTTTACCGTGACACCCTCACTGACGTTATCTAGGTCATCCGACCGCCTGCCCATCGGCGCCTTGCTCGCCTTGGCCATGACCGGCTTTATCTGCATCGTCACCGAAACCTTGCCCGCCGGCCTCTTGCCGTTGATCAGCGACGGCTTGGCGATTTCGCCCTCTATGGCCGGGCAGATGGTCACCGCTTATGCACTGGGTTCGTTGTTGGCGGTGATTCCCATGACGATTGCTACCCGTGGCTGGCGCCGACGCAATGTGTTGCTGCTGACCATCGTCGGTTTTTTATTGTTCAACTCCATCACCGCGCTGTCGTCTCACTATGGCGTGACTCTGGTGGCGCGCTTCTTCGCCGGTGTGGCGGCAGGGTTGGCCTGGAGCCTGCTGGCCGGTTACGCCCGGCGCATGGTTGCGCCGCATCAACAGGGCAGGGCGCTGGCGTTGGCGATGGTCGGCACGCCGATTGCCTTGTCGTTGGGTGTGCCGCTGGGCACGTGGCTGGGTGGGCTGCTGGGGTGGCGCACCACGTTCGGTCTGATGTCGGCGGTTAGCCTGGTGTTGATTGTGTGGGTGCTGGTGAAAGTCCCGGACTACGCGCCCCAACCCGCGCATCAACGCGTGTCGTTGGGCAAGGTGCTGACGACGCCGGGCGTGTGGCCGGTGCTGGCGGTGGTCATCAGTTGGATGCTGGCGCACAACATTCTGTACACCTACATCGCCCCGTTCGTCGCACGGGCGGGGCTGGCTGGGCGGGTGGACGTGGTGTTGCTGGTATTCGGCATTGCCGCATTGGCGGGGATTTGGTTGACGGCCAAGCTGGTCGAGCCGTTATTACGCAAGACAGTGCTGGTCAGCCTGGTGGTATTTGCGGTGATCTCGCTGGTGTTTGGCGTGTCGGGCGAGGTGCCTGGCGTGGTCTACGTCGGTGTCGCCGTGTGGGGCTTGAGTTTCGGCGGTGCCGCCACCTTGCTGCAAACGGCCCTCGCGGATGCGGCGGGTGATGGCGCGGATGTGGCGTTGTCGCTGAATGTGGTGGCGTGGAACAGCGCGATTGCCGCGAGCGGCGTGATGGGCGGGGTATTGCTGGACCACTGGGGCGTAGCGGCGTTTCCATGGGCAATGCTGGTATTGATCGGCGTGGCGCTGGTGATCGCGTGGGCGGCACGTGATCATGGTTTTAAGCCAGGGCGACGGACCCATATAGAGGCCATGGCTCATTAAACCTTCGGTCGACCGCCATAGGGTGTAGGCTGGTACCTCAATTCATCAGATATTAGCCTGTCATGTCCACGCTAAGCGAAGAGAGCCGCCAGATCGTAGCGTCTCTGGCGCACCGTGTTGGTCCCACCGCTGATATCGCAGGCATCGCCGAGGCGATCATTTCGATATTGCAGGACATGGACGCAGCACTCACGCCCATCATCGGGCAGCAAGGGGTTGTGGCGCTCTTGCGCCGCAGCCTGCTCCTCAGTGCCTCGAAGCACTCCCGGCTGGCTGGCACGTACGAACGTGTACAGGTCACGCCGGATCTGATCGGCCTCAAAACCGTATTGATCGAGCAAAGCGAAGCCGATGCGCTGTTTTTCGGTGAGGTGCTGCTGACCACTTTTTATACGTTGCTGACCTCGCTGGTCGGGCGGTCGCTGACGGCCCGGTTACTGCGCAACGTGTGGGAACCTTCTTTGAGCGACACCCCTTCGCAGGAAAATTCGCCATGAGCTCCAAAGTAACTATCAACCGCCTGGCTACCGGTGTGCCAGGTCTGGACGAGGTGCTGGGCGGAGGATTGCCGGAATTTTCGTTCAACCTGATCGCCGGCCCACCTGGCTGCGGCAAGACCACGCTGGCGCATCAAATGATGTTTGCCCTCGCGACCCCTGAACGCCCCGCGCTGTTTTTCACCGTGTTGGGCGAGCCGCCGCTGAAGATGCTGCGTTATCAGCAGCAGTTCGACTTTTTCGATAATGAAGCGATCAACCAGTCGATCCGCTATATCAACCTGGCCGATGACACCCTGGCCGGTAATCTGGATGAGGTGTTGCGGCGAATTGTCAGCGAAGTGGAGACACATTCGCCGTCGCTGGTGTTTGTCGATTCCTTCCGCTCCGTGGTGCTGGCCAGCCAGACGCAGACCAACCCCAATAACAACCTGCCGCAGTTCGTTCAGCAACTGGGCATGTTGATGACGACCTGGCAGGCGACCACCTTTCTGATCGGCGAGTATTTCACCGAAACCGACACCAACCCGATTTTCACCGTGGCCGATGGGCTGATCTGGTTGCGCCAGAGCGTCGAGCGCAATTCGATGGTGCGCAAGATGGAAATCATGAAGATGCGCGGCCAGCCGACCTTGCCGGGGCTGCACACCTTCCGTATCGAGAGCTCCGGCATCAAGGTCTTCGCGCCCGCGGCCATCGACCCGGTCGAGACACCGATGCCGCGGCCTATCCAACGCCTCAAAATGGGCGTGCCACGCCTTGACGAGATGCTCGGAGGCGGCCTGCCACGGGGCTACTCACTGTTGGTCGCGGGGCCTTCGGGGTCGGGCAAAAGCATCCTGGCGGCGACGTTCCTGGCCGAGGGTGCGCGTAATGGCGAAACCGGCGTGATTGCGGTCTTCGAGCAACGGCCCAACCGCTCGCAAAACGCCACACTGGCCGACCTGATTACCTGTGGCAACGTCAGCCTGGTGGACAGCCGGGCGCCGGACCTGTCGATCGACGAAATCGTCCAGCAGTTGCTCAGTGAAATCAGGCGCTTGAACGCCACGCGGGTGGTCATCGATTCACTGTCGGGCTTTGAGCTGGCCTTGGCGCCGACCTTCCGGGCGGACTTTCGTGAGTCGTTGTCGCGCATGGTCACGGCGTTGACCCGCGTCGGCGTCAGCGTGTTGATGACCTCGGAACTGGAAGACCGCTACACCGACCTGCGCTTCAGCCCCTACGGCACGGCGTTCCTGACCGACGCGATCATCGTGCAGCGCTACATTGAAGTGCGTAGCCGCCTGTTGCGCATCATGGCGGTGGTCAAAGTGCGTGCCAGTGCCCACTGCGATGAGTTGCGCCAATACCGCATCACTGACGATGGCCTGCAGATCGGCGAGATGCTTCCCGATCAGGAAGGACTGCTCGGCGGTCGCCCGACTACCCGGAACACAGGGAGTGACAATGTTTGAGCTGACTCATGAGTGACCGTGCTGGAGAGGAGGAGCGTAAGGTAGCCAATGCTGCCCACGAACTCTTCCTGCTTGGCCGCAAAACCGTTGAAGCCCGCGCGGTATTGGCTGCGCTGCAGGATCAGCTGAGTGACGCGAATAATCGTCTGGAAGACGCCCAGCACGTCGAGCAACTGATCGAAGCCAATCAGCAACTGGTGCTGGCAATACTCCTGACGCAATCCGACGCAATCGCGGCGCCTCAGGTCGAGGAGCTGCTGTTGTTCCAGGAGCTGCGCGAAGCGAATGCGCAATTGGTGATCGCCGCACTCAGCGCCCAGGACCTTCAGGCCACGGCCGAGCTTGCACTGGGCCAGCAGAAAAGCATCCTGGCGATGGTCGCCCATGAACTGCGTAACCCGCTGACGCCTATCAGCCTGATTGCCGAGCGCATGGTCAGGCTGCCCAGCGACCAACTGCCGCGCATGCGTGAGTTGATCGAAGGCCAGGTCCAGCATATTTCCCAACTGGTCGACGACCTGCTGGATGTCTCACGCGCCAGCACCGGTAAGCTGCGCATCCAGTGTCGCGAGGTGGACATGCTGCGCATCTTGAATGCCGCGGTCGACGCGTGCAGCCCGGTGATGATCGCGCGAAATCAGCAGTTCGACGTGGCGCTTCCCGACGCTAGCCTGATCATGAGCGGTGACCCCGTGCGGCTCGCGCAGATCCTGCACAACCTGCTGGGCAATGCGGCCAAGTACACCCAGACCGGTGGCACCGTCTCGATGGTGGTCACTGTGGAGGCCGAGCAACTGAGGATCTGCATTTCCGATAATGGCATCGGCGTGACCGCCAATGCCCTGCCGTTCATTTTTGATCCTTATGTGCAAGACGCCCACGCCATCGGGTTCAACAGCGCCGGCCTGGGCATTGGCTTGACCGTCGTGCGCGAACTGGTCGAAGCCCACGGCGGCACGGTCTCGGGCAAGAGTGACGGGCATGGCAAGGGCAGCGAATTTGTGGTGATGCTGCCCCTGTCGGTGTAATGGGGCGAACGCGCGGCACCAAAGTGACTTATGAGGGTCCATAAACCCCGCACGGCTGTCTGTGGTCGTGCGCCTGTCGGTTCCGTGCCTCGGAACCTGTCGTCCGTTTTACCCTCAGCATAAGATCTAAAGCATGTACCTACGCAACATTGCAGTCGGGCTGTCGGCCCTTGTTTTGCTCTCTACCGCTGTAGAAGCCCGCAATCTGGCAAACCCCTACACCCCCACCGAGCAACGCGCTTCATTTGAGGGTTGCGCTGAGCTTTTCCCTGCCAACACGCCGATCAAAACCGCCACCATCCCCGCGTCGATGAAACCTCTGGCGCTGTGTTCCGACACGTTTGCAGTGCTGTACTCGCAAACCAGCAAGACGCCGCTGGTGGTGGTCGAACGCCTGAATGCCGCGCAGTTGAAAGAGGCGAAAGGCGAGGAGCGTACCAACCAGTTCTACCCCGACCCACGCATCCCCAAGGCTGGGCGCGCTGAGTTGAGTGACTACCGCAGCCAGCACCCGGCTGTGGACCGCGGCCACCAGGCCCCGGCCGCCGACGCACCGGATGCCCACGCGATGGCCCAATCCTTCGCACTGTCGAACATGGTGCCGCAAGACCCCACCAACAACCGCAAGATCTGGAGCAAGGTCGAGGCCGACGTGCGCAAGTTTGCCAAGCGTGCTGGCGGCGATGTGTATGTATTCACCGGTCCGCTGTTCGACCCGGGCCACGGCACCATTGGCGACAACCACGTCTGGGTGCCGACGCGGCTGTTTAAATTGGTGTACGACGCCTCAAGCAAGCGAGCCTGGGCGTATGTGCTACCCAACGCTGAGACGCGCATCCAGAAGCCGATGGACTACGACACCTTTGTGAAGAGCACCGGCCTCAAGTTGCTGGGGAATCTTCCGGTGTCAGGGTCGGTGGGGAGGGGTTGACCGACGCATCTCCACTCTCCTGACCGGCACGGCGGGCGCAGCACCCAACCGCAGCAGAGATCAAATGTGGGAGCTGTCGAGCCCAGGCGAGGCTGCGAAGGCGGCATTGCCAACATCTCCATCGCCTGACCCACCGCTTTCGCAGCCTCTCTAAAGCTCGACAGCTCCCACAGGGGATTGGCGGTGTTGGTTGGATTTCGGTTTTGGCCGCGAGCGCAATTTCAGCAGCGATAAAGATCAAATGTGGGAGCTGTCGAGCCCCAGCGAGGCTGCGAAGGCGGCGGCACTGCCAACATCTCCATCGCCTGACACACCGCTTTCGCAGCCTCGCTAAAGCTTGACAGCTCCCACAGGGGATTGGCGGTGTTGGTTGGATTTCGGTTTTGGCCGCGAGCGCAATTTCAGCAGCGACAAAGATCAAAGGTGGGAGCTGTCGAGCCCCAGCGAGGCTGCGAAGGCGGCGGCATTGCCAACATCTTCCTCGCCTGACCCACCGCTTTCGCAGCCTCGCTAAAGCTCGACAGCTCCCACAGGGGATTGGCGGTGTTGGTTGGATTTCGGTCTTGGCTGCGGGCGCAATTCCAGCAGCGATAAAGATCAAATGTGGGAGCTGTCGGGCCCAGGCGAGGCTGCGAAGGCGGCGGTACTGCAAACATCTCCATCGCCTGACCCACCGCTTTCGCAGCCTCGCTAAAGCTCGACAGCTCCCACAGGGGATTGGCGGTGTTGGTTGAGTTTTCGTTTGCCTGAGGTGTTGAGCGGTGGCTGAATCAGCTTTCCGGGGACACGCCTGGCTCTTGAACCGCTTCAGCCGCCAGCTTTTCCCGGTCTGCCTTGCTGACGTACGTATCCTTTTTCTTCGGCGCCAATTTGGCGCTGGCCTTTTTGGCCTTGGCCTTGAAGAGCTGCTTCAGTTTTTTCTGGCGGTTCATGTCTTTCTACCCGGGCTGTACAGGCTCGGGATGATACCAGCTTAAAAACCGACGCCATTCCCTGAGTCGCTTTTTAGCACCAATCTGTGCATTGAATCGCCCTCACTTTTGCCAATAATCGGGTCCTCCAGCGCACAACGGACGACACTGATGAGCATCCACAGCCGCACCCAACGCATGACCGTCCCGCAACTGGTCGCCATGAAGAGCCAGCAGAAAATCGTCTCCCTGACGGCTTACTCCAGCGCCATCGCCAAGCTGATCGATCCTTTGGTCGATTTCATCCTGGTCGGTGATTCCACGGCCATGGTCGGGTATGGCCGTCCCTCGACCTTGAGCATGCAACTTGAAGAAATCATCGGCCACACCCGGGCCGTGGTCGATAGCACGCGCCTGGCCTGTGTGATTGCCGACATGCCGTTTGGCAGTTATCAGGAATCCAATGAACAGGCCTTTCGCAATTGCGCCCAGGTGCTGGCGCGCACCGGCTGCGACGCCGTCAAGCTGGAAGCCAACCAGGCGTTAGCCGGCACCGTCGAGTTTCTGGTGGCGCGCGGTATTCCGGTGATGGCGCATGTGGGGCTGATGCCGCAGTTCGTCAACGTGATGGGCGGCTTCAAGGCTCAGGGGCTCACCGCCGAAACCGGTGCTCGGATTGCCGAGGATGCACGAGCCAATCTGCAGGCGGGTGCGTTCAGCCTGTTGCTCGAAGGGGTGGCAGAGGGCGTGGCCCGGCAGATTACCCTCGATTCGGCAATGCCCACGATCGGCATCGGTGCTTCACCGGCCTGCGACGGCCAGGTCCTGGTGACTGAAGATGTGCTGGGCCTGGGCGGCGAGCAGATGCCACGCTTCGTCAAACAATACGCGGACGTGGGCGCGGTGATCCGCGATGCCTGCGAGCGGTTTGCCGACGACGTGCGTCACGGTCGTTTCCCTGAGGCGCGGCACTGTTACGGGCTTTGACGGATTGCCCGGGCCAGTTGCTCCACGGCCTGGGCGATGTCCTTGCTCCAATCGAGGGTAAAGCTCAGGCGCACATGCTGCTTCCAGGCACCTTGCTGGCTGAACAGTTCGCCGGGGGCGATGACGATGCGTTCTGCCAGCAGGCGATCGAACACGCGGTGCATGTCGACCGGGTGCGTGGCTTCAAGCCAAAAGCACGCGCCGCCCTGCGGGATCTGCACCTCAAAGGCACCCTTGCCGTGTTCGTCCAGCAGGCCTTTCATCCGGGTCATACAGTCCTGCAACAAGGCCCGTAGTGTGTGCAGATGCGCGTCGATGCGCTTGGAGGTGAATAGCTTGGCAATCGCCTTCTGGCGGATCGGCGACAGACGAAATGCCCGCGCCAGGAACGCCTGCTGCAACTGCGCCCCAAACCCACGGCACAGCACATAGCCGTAGGGTGCCTCCGAGCCGATCACCTTGTCGAAAGTCGAGAACACCAGCAGTTTCTGCGGGTCGGCAACGTCGCGATAGCGGGCCGGCCGGGGTGTGAAATACAACTCGCCGTAGGTGTCGTTTTCGAACAACCAGATATCCCGCTCCGCCAGCCATTGGCAGATCTGCTGTTTATCCTCAGCCGGCATGCGGCTGCCGTGGGGGATGTTCACGGTGGACGACAGCACCGCCAGGCGAATGGGCGCGTGCTTGAGCAGGTGATTGAGCGCAGGCAGGTCGAAGCGCCCGTCGGCGTCGAGGTGCAGTTCGATCACGCGGATGTTCGCGGCTTTGAGCTGGCGCAAGATCGCCCACGAGCACGGTGACTCCACCAACGCCACTGTGCCCGCCAAGCCCAAGGCGTTCAGCGACAACTCCAGCACGCTGTGCAGGTCCGCGCCGACGTAGACCTGATCGGCCTGCCAGTAGTTGTCAGTGGCGCAGGTGTAGCGCTCGGCCAATGCAGCGCGCAGCTCCGGTTCGCCAAAGGGCAGGTACAACGGTGCCAGTGAGCGCGGGTATTGGCGGGCCATCTCCCGCTCAATCATCAACAGTGGGTTTTCCAGCGACATCAGCATGGCCGGCGCGTCGCTGCTCAGGGCCAGCATGCCCGGCTGGCGGGCGCTGGCAAAGACCTGATCGAGCAGGCAGGGTGCGCGCTCAGTCAATAAAGGCGCCTGCATCAAACAAGTGAAGTAACCGAACTTGGCCCTGGCGTATACCCGTCCTTCATCCTCAAGGAGCGCGTAGGCGTACTTGGTGGTCGACACCGATACGCCGAGGCGCTGCGCCAACTGGCGCAGCGACGGCAACTTGTGGTCGCCTTGCGAAGGGCTTGCCTCGATCAACTCGACGAGGTAGCGGTACACCGCTTGATAGGCGAACGGGGCGCCTTTAGGTGTATCCATAACCCTTTGCGCCGCATGACTTGCCATTGCAGGGGACACGGGCAGGGTGCTCTGTTAAAGGTTGACGACGGTGCGAGTGTCAGCGCTCTCAGGCCTATGCTCTACAAACGTTGCCTGTACCCGCTTGGATACCAGCATGTAAGGCACCCAGATAAACAAGCCAAACAATGCCCGGACCATTTCTTTTAGTGTGTTGTAATCGAACAGGGGCTGATTCACCAGGACAAACGAGCAGACCCAGGCATCGAGAGGAATGAAAATCACCGAGAAAATGACCGTGGCGATATACACCTTGGGGAACAAGTAATGCTTCCTGAGGAACAGGTAGACCAAATAAGCATAGGTAGCAGCCAGTAGTACGCTGATGACTGTTTCTGAAATCAGAATCGGCGCCCATAGCGGGTTATACAAGGACGATCCCTGCGTGCTCACAGCCGTAAAAGTGCCATTTGCGAAGATGGGGTAATACACGGCGAGAACGTTATAGCTTAGGCGGATAACCGATATAAACAGGCCTATTCCAACGAGCACGAGCCAGCCTCGTAATCCTTTCAAATCGTTGCTCTCTTGCATGTTGCACTCCGTGGGTGAGTAAGGGTTCGAATTCATTTGCTGAACGATTGCCGCAGAAACGTAGTAATCAGTCCTACCACCTGTTGTTGGATCTCTACTCTGGGTCGGGCCCCTTCACCATCGCGGCAAATCATGCCATCGCCTGGCGAGTCCTCTTCGATCAACGCCATGCCGCCCGGCTTGCAGGTCGACATAAAGCTGAAGTGAGTGGCGTCGGCGATCTCTACGTAGTGCGTCGATGCTTTAGGCAACCGCTTGGCCATGTCGGCGGACTCCAGGTTGGGGTCCATATCCTCCGTTGGCACGCCCCCCGCAATCACCAGTGCCGGCACCGGCAGTGCGGCCAGGCTGGCGTCGGTGAAGCCGCGCGACAGGCCCAGGTCCAATGTCACCACGGCGCCGACGCGTGGGTCGCGCAGGGCAGCGGCCAGTTGGGCCTTCGCAGCCGGTGTCTCGGCGGGTTTGATCTGCTGGTAGCCGATGCAGCCACCCAACTTCGGGTGTGCAGTGCAGTCCTGGGCGAAGAGGTCCGGGTCGAAGCGGGCACCGGCGATTTCCATGGCCGTCCATCCCCCAATAGAGTGACCCACCACGGCGATCCGGTTTTCCGCCACCGTGCCGAACTGCTTCGGCTGGGCGATCACCGCATCGATGGCCCGGCTCAGGTCTTTGGGCCGTTGCCATAACTGCGCGGCAGCCTGCGGGCTGCGGTCCTTGCTGGTGGTGCCGGGATGGTTGACCGCCGCCACGATGTAACCCCGATGGGCCAAGGCGCTGGCCAGCCACACCTGATTGCCCCAGTTACCGCCGTAACCATGGGAGAGCACCACCAGCGGGTGTTCGCCGCTTTGCGCAGGCGCGTCGGGCACCGCGAGGGCACCGAAGGACACTGCGTCGTCACGAATCAGCTCGGGTGCGGTGGTGGTGGCGGTGGGGTACCAGACGACCATTTGCAACGGGCGCTGCTTATCAAGGACGGTGATGTTTTTGAAGCCGATAGCTGTGGTATCGGCGAATACCGGCGCCGCCATGATAATCAGCAGCAGTGCGGTGAGGGTGCTTTTCACAGTTTTATCGTCCTTGATGTGAGGGCCGCATCATGCCTTGAAACAGAACGTTTTAATAGAGGGGAGGCGGGACTAGGAAGTTGCTGACGTATTCCTACTTTTAAGTATGACGGCGTTGTCCTTCGTTATTTTAGGACGTGGGTGGCTTTATTCGGTTAATTAATCGTGCAATGGTGGGGGCGTAAATCTTACAGTTGGATTGATTTGAGCCTTATGTGTTTACTCCTGACGCTATGGTGATGATTATGGAAGGCACGATTGTGTTTGTTCGTAGTTCAGTCCCACGCAAATATCTGCTCGCATTGGTTGCTGCTTTGGTGATTTTCATTAACGAAGTAGTGCAGGCGCAGGAAAGGTCTATTCCTAAGTCTGAGGCGCCCGGCCCCGTGCTCGTGTTATCTAATTCCGATACCAGTCACGGTGTAGGGTTCGCAAGTTTCAGTGTTGTGAACTCTGATTTTCCACCCGGGACCCTCGCTGATCCCAAGCAGTTAGTGGAAGTGCAATGGAATACGACTTACTATCCTGAAAGCATCATGGAGGATGTGAAGTTGTGCTACTCGCGCCCCTTCAGTTCTCAAGAGGACTGCAGGAAAATTCTTCCAAACTCTTCTGGAATACTATCGGACTTCAATGTTCAATCTTTCGGTAATGGCTCACGTGTCAGAATCTATCATGATGTATACGGGGGGACGCCCCGCTACACTCGGCCTTCGGGTGCAGACTCAGTGGCATTTAAATACAGGTACTAACTAAATGGAAACTGCTTGGGATTAAGTGGCTTTCGTGTTTATTTTTAAATAGATAACCAACGTATATTTAATGCCGGGTAGCTTCGGTTTCCTCCTGGGCTGGGAGAACATCCATGATCACTGTTCAACCTCAGGCATCCGCATCCTACGGGCGCATGACAACAAGTAGTTCCGTCAGTGCCGCGCCGTTGTCTACGGTTCCACACGCTAACGATAAGACGGCTGTGGCTTCAGCTACGATCCGTGACGTTACTAGCAGCACGGTCTCAATCCTGGCTCGTCAACTGAGCGAAGCCGCAACCCGGGCTGAAACCCGGGCCGGCCAGATGAGCGCCAACCCACTCCATTCGATAATGGGTGACAATTACCTCGCCAATAAAGCCCAGCACGATACGGAAACGCCCAGCACCGAAAACCCGGAGCTCCTGGCACGGGCGCGGCAAGCCACTGGTTTCGTCAACGGTACGGACAGCAACCCGTTTAAAGAACTCGCGCGCAATCAGCTCAGCCTGATTGCCGGGGATGACGATGGCTCCTTCACCGTCAATGAACGACGTGCAGCGTGGGAAGCGCTGGTATCAACGGCGCCCAAGGTCGCCACCCAGTCGGCCCCAGCTTCCGTTAACGGCCGCGACCTCATGATTTCGCGCTTGTACAACGGCAATGAACCCCCCGTCGCCAAGCCACCTGCCACTATCTACAACGGCACTCAAAACCACGCCGACTTCCTCAACCGTGATGACCGTGCCTTGATCTCGGATATGTACGCCTATGCAAAAGCGGAAGGTGCGGACCTGTATTTCGTAGATCGAGTGGCCATAGAACTCGGCACCTACCGTCATTACAGTGACGGCCTTCAACTCGCGGGGAGCAACGTTCGCTATAACTGGGACGGGTTCCAGGTGACGTTCGACTACAAGCCAGAGGACGCCACAAGCGCTTCAGGAATCCTGGAGGGTTCGGCGATCAACAGCACCCGTCTCGACCAAGGCTTTTTACGATATATCCTGAGTCCGAGCCAGGGAACGTTCTCCAATATTGGGGGCATACCCTTCCTGGAGCGGATGGTAAAAAAATTCTCCAGTGAAGGCGCTGATCAACCTCCACTGGGCAGCGAGTTCGCCACCTTCAAAAGAGCCAAGCGCGAAGACCATGTCGTTCAAACCACGGACAAAAACATAAGGCTCCCGTCTTTCAAAGCACTTACCGAAACCGTGAATGGTGTCTGGCACCTCACCGAGCACGGCAAGACCGATGGCTATTTGATGGATAAGTCCACCGGTAGGCTGTACAAGCCCAGTGATCCTCTAAGCGATCAAGTGCAACAGCGTTCGCCCTTGAATATTCCTGCCGGCGAAGCGCCCAACAACACCCTGCTCGACGCTCTCGCAGACACCCGCGAGCAGCCAACAACACGATGGATCTGGCCCGGCCATCTGTTCAAACTGATGAAAAACTTCAAACCCTGAAGCGCGACTGTCTGCCAGGCACTGCAAGCGCATTTTGCTGATGCGCATTGCAGCCCAGCCGCCTCAGGCACCCGCGCCTCCCCGTTAAAGCCTACGCGTGCGTAAGCCCCGTCAACGTATCCGCAATGGTCTTCGTGCGTTGCGCTGTCCCCTCAGTCGCACGGCTTGACGCCTCCAGTGCATCGAGCATTTCGCGCAGCGCGCCCACCCCAGTGGACTGGTCCTCAATCTGCTGGGCAACACGCTGGATCTCGCTCGACAGCAGATCGATATCCACACCAATCTCCGCCGCATTCTTACGCGTGATCTCTGCCAGTTTGCGCACTTCGTCCGCCACCACTGCAAAGCCCCGGCCCAGGTCGCCCGCGCGCGCCGCCTCGATGGCGGCGTTGAGCGCCAGCAGGTTGGTCTGCCCGGCGATTTGCTGGATCACCTGCACAATCGACTGGATACGCAAACTTGAACCCGCCAGGGTGCGTGCGCCTTCCACTGCGACATCTGCCTGGTTCGACAGCCCCTCCACCGTCGCTCCAGCCTGGGCAGACACGCTGTTCTGCCGATCAATGGTGCCCACCAAATCATCCATCGACGCATGCAACTCACCCGAGTAATGCTTGAGCTGCGAAGCAATGTCCTCCTGCTGCCGCTCGGCTTGCGCCAACACTTGGCCCAAGTCTGCCAGGCCTTCGAACACCGGCAGGATATTGCGGTCCAGCCCACGGGTATTCAGGGTGTCGGTAAAGTCTTTGTTCTTGAACGCGTTAATCTGCTTGACCACCACATGGTTCAATCCCGCCAGTTTCTTCACCTGCCGGCGCAGGAAAAACGCCTTGAACTCGCCGTAATGGGCGATGAAATTGTCGACGTACTCGTCATTGAAACTGGCGCCTTTGGCCACCCGAAAGAAGAAAATCGCCGTCAGCGTCTGGTTCAGGTTCAGCCCCAGGATTTCACCAAAGGTCGAAAACCCCGCCAGCGGCACATCCCCAAACGTGCCGGCCATGCTGCCCAGTTCGGCGCCGTTGTTCAGCCGGCGCAAAATGCAGTCATTTAGGATACCCGCCACCGGCTGGCCACCCTTGCCGCGCAAAAATTGCTCGTAGTCCAAACGCGTTGCCTCACGCAACGGCGTACGCCGCACCATCACCAACTCTTCACCGGGCGCCACGTCGCAAAACAGCTGCACGATCTGCTGCTCATAGTCGATGCGCGCGATGGAGCGCACGAACAATTCACTGCCCACGCGGATGGCAAACGAGTAGTCCGCCAGTTTCGATTCCAGCGCCTGGGGCGTGCAGTTGAACGCATCGCACAGCGCTTGCACCATGCTCTTGATGTTGCCGCTGCTGTCGATCACCTGGTCAATCGTGCGGTCCTCTACCGACGCGGTCAGCACGCTGAAGGTCAAATCCGCCGGCTTGAAATTCTGGCTCTTGAACACGCCAAACCGCACCTGGGCTGCCGTCTTCAGGAACACAATCTGCGCATGGTTCTGATAACTGCGCTGGCCGTCGTGGATCAGCGTCTTCTGGAAGTCCGACTTGCCCCCGGCCGACCCGCCCACGAATAAACACGGAAAACGCCCGGACTCATACAGTGCCTCCATGAAAAACGACTCCGACGCCGACAGCCCGTCGAACACCACGTAAGCCAAGGTATCGCGATGATCGATCTGCGTACGCACCTGCACCCGCTTGATATTGCTCACCAACTTGGCAATCCGCTCCTGCATCCCCAGGCGCTTGCCGCCACTGCGAATGTCCTCACACTCCAACGGCACCATCACCACCTCGGCGCAAGCGATCACGCTGTCGTCGAACAGCTGCAACACAATCCGGTCCCAGCGTTCGCCAGTGGCGCAGTAGAGCGAATTGGCTGCGTTGCACAACTCGCCGGACGTGGTGCACAGGCTGATGGTGCTTTGGGGAAAGCGCCGTTTGAGCTTGGCGGCGATTGGGTCGATGTCCAGGTGCGGGGAGATGAAGCCGGTGATGAGCGTAGGGCTGATGCGCAGGAGGGCTAAGGACGGCTCCAGTTCGCTGGCTGTGCAGGTGAGCGTGGTGGTGCCTTGACGGTCGGGCCGGGCTTTTTTGAGAAGGGCGAGTGGGTTCATGGTGGGGGCTCGATCGGGAGGGGGCGCAGGGTGTAGGCATGCGGTTAGTAAGGTTATCGGCGGGTGGGGGGAGGACAGGAGGGGAGGTTGGGGGGGGGCGACGGATGGCCGCACTTGGCAGTGAGAACTATGTGAAGCCGCGGGTCCTGCAATTAGTGCGTGACCTTAGAGAGTAGTGGTTTAAATCCGGGACAATCTGCCGCTCAACCTTGGTATTGGTCAATACAACCCCATAACTACCCTGTATCCATTGAACACAAGGGGCAGACCATGACCAACCAAACCGAAACCGCCATCCTCGCCGGCGGCTGCTTCTGGGGCATGCAAGACCTGCTCCGACGCTATCCCGGCGTGCTGCACACCCGTGTCGGCTATACCGGCGGTGATGTGCCGAATGCTACTTATCGCAACCACGGTAACCACGCCGAAGCGATTGAGATCGTCTTTGACCCGGCTGTAATCACTTACCGGCAGATTCTTGAGTTCTTTTTCCAGATACATGACCCGAGCACGCCTAATCGGCAGGGGAATGACCTTGGGCCCAGCTATCGTTCGGCGATTTATTACCTGAGCGAACAGCAAAGGGACATTGCCGAAGATACGGCAGCAGACGTTGATGCTTCTAAGTTATGGCCGGGGCGTGTGGTGACTGAAATTGAGCCGGCGGGGCCATTTTGGGAGGCGGAGCCTGAGCATCAGGATTATCTGGAGCGGATACCGAATGGGTATACCTGCCACTTCGTGCGGCCGAATTGGAAGCTGCCGAAGCGGGGTTGAGAGGGGGCGGCAGAGGAAGATGATTAGGCCTTAAATCGCGTGGTCGTGATTCATCTCCCAGTGAAATTATTGACTGTTCCTTGCGTCTCACGCCAGCAGTGCTGGCGCGATGCTTTCACCTGTAGATAAACGACGAATCACTTGCGGTAATGGCGTCGAAACTCGGTTTTGCCGTCATACAGGCGCTTGCAGGCTTTTCTGGAAAGAATGGCGCAGGGAGTCAGCACGGCTGCAAATACGCACCACAACAGCGTGGCGTTGGTAAACAGATGGTCGTGGGCCAGCTTGGTGACATACCAGCTTGCCCCGACTGAGAGCACGATAAAAAAGATCACGCTTGCGAGAGGGGTGCCGTAGGAGATTTCTGCATGGCAGCCGCGACATACGCGGGCGCCCCATGGGACGTTGTTCATGCAGTGCGGGCAGGTGATGGTGCTGTTCGTTGACACAGGTTCATTCCTTTGAGGTTGTTCAAGGGGGCGCATTCTACGGTAAACCCTCCTGTACTACAGCCTCTCGGATTTGCGTTTGTGCCTGGAGGACTGCTGCGCAGTCCCAGCGGGAGCAAGCTCCCTCGCCACAGGCTTGGTGACCGTTGCTATCCCTTTGCTACGCCTACACGCCATTGCGCAGGTGGCAGGATTCCATTGACCAGGTAATTGCCCACAATCCGCGACTTGTACACGCGCGGGTTGTGGTTTGCCAGGGTTCGCGCGTTGCGCCACAGGCGGTCCAGCGCCTTGTTGCTGGCGGTGGCACTGGCGCCCAGGGCATCGAACAGTGCGGTGGTTGCTGCCAGCGTCGCATCCACCACCGGGTTCACGGCCAGGCACACTTCCAGCTCCGCCAATGCGACGTGCGGGTCGTCATCGTGCAACGGCTGATCGTGGGCGATCACGTACTGCGCCGTGTGCTCCAGGCGCTGCGCGGCCTGCTGGGCGATGGCTCGCGCGGCGTAGGCCTGGCTGGCGACTTCGCCGATCACTTGCAGCAGTTGCACATCCTGGCCTGCCGTGTCGGCATTGCCGGTGGTGAAGGTTCGGGCGCGTCTGCTCAGCTCTTCGGCGCCACTGAGGGCCGCGCGGCGGGCGATGCCGGCGAGGGTGCTGAGGTGGTAGAGCTGGAAGAACGATTGCCCATGGCCAAAACGCTGTTGAGTGGGGCGCACATCGTCGTCCACCACGGGCGCGTTATCGAAGAGGCAGGTGCCGCTGGCGGTGAGGCGTTGGCCGAAGCCGTTCCAGTCGTCGACGATCTGCACGCCGGGGGCTTTCAGGTCGACGACCACGCTGTAGATCGTGCCGTCTTCGCCGGTGGCGATGGTGTTGATCAAGTCGCTGTAGAGCGCGCCGGTGGTGTAGAACTTTTTGCCGGTGATGCGCAACGCGCCTGCTTCGTCACGGTGTAGGCGGGTTTCGAAATCACCGCGCGTCTGGTTGCCGACTTCGGTGCTGCCCGGGGACAGCAGGGCGCCCTGGCCGAGGCGGTCCAGCCATTTGGCGCGCCAGTCGTGGTCCTTGGCGCTGAGCACGTCTTCGCAAAAACCGAAGTGCCCGCGCAGGGCTTGTGTGATGTTGGAGTCGGCGGCGGATAATTCCGTGAGCAGCGCCAGCAGCTCGACCAGCGTTGCATCCTGGCCGCCATAGCTGGCTGGCAGGCGCCAGCGCGGCAAGCCCAATGCGTTCAGTTGCTGGATCACTGTGGCGAGGCTGCCGCGGGTCTGATCAGCCACGGCTGCCTGGGCGAGAATCTGCGCGAAGAGCGGCCGAAACGGCGCGACCAGTTGTTCGTAGCGGGCAGTGGGCGGTGTGCCCCAGATATTCAAAGCGGGAATTGGCATGCAATGGACCTTGCTGAAAGTGGTTCAGGTGCTGGGGT
Source organism: Pseudomonas tritici (assembly GCF_014268275.3). Lineage (NCBI taxonomy): Bacteria > Pseudomonadati > Pseudomonadota > Gammaproteobacteria > Pseudomonadales > Pseudomonadaceae > Pseudomonas > Pseudomonas tritici. The sequence continues at coordinate 4,377,919 of NZ_CP077084.1, read as the reverse complement.
CCAGTGGTCTGGTGACGTCACCCTAACCCAAGGGTGGCGAAGTTTTTAATACGAAAATTAGCTAGCGAGCTGTGAGACGGTTCTATCGATAGTGCCCAACAGTATTAAGCGTCGGGCTTTTATTGCGATAGTTTCTACGGCAAACGACCAGACTGCATGCCCACAGATGGTTCAACAGCCATCTATTCCTGTGGGATTTCTTATGATCAACCGTCGCACACTGCTGTCCTTGCTGGGCTTGGCCTCTCTTGCATGTTATGGCCAATCGGCAGGGGCAGCCGGACCGCTGACCCTCACCGTGGGCGACCAGTTCTTCTCCAACCGCATCGTGCTGGAGTTGTCGGGCGAGCTGAAAGACTTGCCCTACACCATCGATTTCAAGCGCTTCAATACCGGCTCCCCGGTGGCCTCTGCCGTGGCGAGTGGCGCGCTGGATGTAGGCATCGTCGGCGATACCCCGGTGATCAGCCTGGCCGCCAATGGCGCGCCGGTCAAAGTGGTCGCCAGCACCCAGACCAGCCTCGACGGCGTGGGCATCGTGGCGCGCAAGGGGATTAAGTCGGTGGCCGACCTTAAAGGCAAGACCGTCGCTATCTGGAATGGTTCGTGGAGCCAACAACTGGCGTACAAGGCGCTGGATGAGGCGGGTGTGCCGCGCAGCAGCGTCAACTTCAAGTACCTGTTGCCGGCAGAGGCGAGCCTGGCGCTGACCCAGGGTGACATCGACGCCTTCGGTACCTGGGAACCCTACGTGTCGTTGCAGGAAAAAGAGGGCAGCACCTTGATCCGCAATGCCAAGGGCCTGATGAGCGCGCCGACCTACATCGTGGCGTACGAGCCGGCCCTGGCGCAAAAAAGCGCGATCATCAAAGACTTCATTGCGCGCCTCACCCGCGCTCGGGCGTGGAGCAGCACGCACGTTGATGAGTACGCCGAGGCGTGGTCCAAGGCCAACCAGTCGGCGCCGGACATCGCCAAAGTGTGGTTCAAGCGCGATGCGATCCAGGTGCTGCCGATCTCGCCGACGATCGTCAGCGAGGCCCAGGCCACGGCGGATTTTTTGGTGGATGCGCAGATGTTGAAGCAGCGGTATGACGTGGCGCCGTTGTTTGATCGGGTGCTTTAAAACGCGGAGTGCCGAGTCTGGAGTAGGTGTCCCCAGCCTTCCTGAAACAAAGAATCCGTAGAGGCGGCGGGGGTTAATCGCGAGAGTCTTTACAAAACGCTGAAGGGCGGATCAAAAACGCGCTATGAGACGATTCAGAAGCTGATGATGGCGTTAGGGGTTGAGCTGACTGTGCAGCCGATTGCGATCCAAAAAACACCGGCAGTCGTCCGCAAACCTTAGTACGAAAACGCGCACTTAAGCACGAAGCAGTTCGAGTGTGGGAGCTGGCTTGCCTGCGATCGCGGTGGATCAGCTAAAGGTGTACCGGCTGACAGTCCGCCATCGCAGGCAAGCCAGCTCCTACAGTTGTTTGCGTGTTTTTGCCTTACCGCACCAGGCACGGCTGCTTGTTGTTGAAGCGCCATCCCGGAATCAGGAATTGCATCGCCACGCTGTCATCCCGGGCCCCGAGGCCCATGCCTTTGTACACGTCATGGGCCTTGGCCACGGCGTCCATATCGATCTCCACACCCAGGCCTGGCTTGCTCGGCACTTTCACGTAGCCGCCTTCGATTTTCAGTGGCGCCTTGGTCAGGCGTTGACCGTCCTGCCAGATCCAGTGGGTGTCGATGGCGGTAATGTCGCCCGGCGCGGCGGCGGCGACCTGGGTGAACATCGCCAGGGAAATATCGAAGTGGTTGTTGGAGTGCGAGCCCCAAGTCAGGCCCCATTCATGGCACATTTGCGCGACGCGTACTGAGCCCTGCATTGTCCAGAAGTGTGGATCGGCAAGAGGAATATCGACGGATTGCAGCTGGATGGCGTGGCCCATTTCGCGCCAGTCGGTGGCGATCATATTCGTGGCGGTTTTCAGCCCGGTGGCCCGACGGAATTCGGCCATGACTTCGCGGCCCGAGTAGCCGTTTTCGGCACCGCAGGGGTCTTCGGCATAGGCGAGCACGTGGTGCTGGTCGCGGCACAGGCGGATGGCTTCTTTCAATGACCAGGCGCCATTTGGGTCGAGGGTGATGCGGGCATCCGGGAAGCGTTCGGCCAGGGCGGTGACGGCTTCGATTTCGGCATCGCCACTGAGCACGCCGCCTTTGAGCTTGAAGTCGTTGAAGCCGTATTTGGCTTTGGCGGCTTCAGCGAGGCGCACTACGGCGTCGGCCGTCAGGGCTTTTTCGTGGCGCAGGCGGAACCATTCATCGTCGCTGTCGGCCTCGTTGCGGTAAGCGAGGTTGGTAGCGCTGCGGTCGCCGACGTAGAACAGGTAACCGAGCATTTTCACGGCATCGCGCTGCTGCCCTTCGCCGAGCAAGGCGGCCACCGGGACGTCGAGGAATTGACCCAGCAGGTCGAGCAGCGCGGCTTCCATGGCGGTGACGGCGTGGATCGTAATGCGCAGGTCAAACGTCTGCTGGCCGCGCCCGGCAGCGTCGCGGGAAGCAAAGGTGCTGCGCATCTGGTTGAGCACGCGCTGGTACTGGCCAATGGGTTGGCCGATCACCAGGCTGCGGGCGTCTTCCAGGGTTTCGCGGATGCGCTCGCCACCGGGTACTTCGCCCACGCCGGTGTTGCCGGAGCTGTCTTTGAGAATGACGATATTGCGCGTGAAGTAAGGCCCATGGGCGCCGCTGAGGTTGAGCAGCATGCTGTCGTGGCCGGCGACGGGGATGACCTGGAAGTGAGTAATAACGGGAGTGTTCATGGCAAGTTCCTAAATGGGCTCAAAGAGGTTTGCTGAGGGCGGCGCCCGTAGGCACAGTTGGCGCCAGCGCGGCTGAGGGCGACGTCTTGGCAAAAAACACCAGGATCGCAGCGAGCACTGAGGTGCCGGCCAGGCCATAGAGGCCGCCCTGGATCGAACCGGTGGTCTGTTCCAGAAAGCCAAAGGTGGTCGGTGCTACGAAGCCGCCCAGGTTGCCGATCGAGTTGATCAGCGCGATCACCGCGGCGGCGATGCGCACATCCAGGTAGCCCTGGGGGATAGGCCAGAACAGCGACGACGCCGACTTGAAGCCGATGGCCGCAAAACAGATCGCCACAAAGGCAAAGATCGGCCCGCCGGTGGTGGACATGAACATGCCCGCTGCGGCAATCAATAGCGCCGCAGCGACCCAGGCTTGCTGGAACTTGAACTTGCCCGACAGCGAGGCGAAGGCGTACATGGCAATGATCGAGATCAGCCACGGGATCGAGTTGAAGAAGCCGACCTGTATATCACTCAAGTCGCCCATCTTCTTGATGATGCTCGGTAGCCAGAATGTCGCCGCGTAGATCGTCAGTTGGATGCAGAAATACAGCGCGCAAAACAGCAGGATCTGGCGGTCTTTCAGCAACTTGCCGATGGTCGGTTTGACGGTGGTGAGGGCCTCACGTTCGCGCTGTTCCCTGTCGATGGCATTGACCAATGCGTCCTGTTCTTCGCGGGTCATCCATTTGGCGTCGTGGGGTTTGGAGTCCAGCCAGAACCACACAAAGAACCCCAGCGCCACCGAGGCCAGGCCTTCAATGGCAAACATCCACTGCCAGCCGTGGAAGCCAAACCCTTCGATCTGCAACAGTGCGCCTGAGAGGGGGCCGGAAATCAGTGAGGCGACCGCCGAGCCGCTGAGGAAAATCGCGATGGCTTTACCACGCTCCACGCCGGGCAGCCAGCGGGTGAAGTAGTAGATCACCCCAGGGAAGAAGCCGGCTTCGGCCACGCCCAGCAGGAAACGCAGGATGTAGAAGTGGGTTTCGTTCTGGATGAACGCCATCATCGTCGCGACGATGCCCCAGGTGAACATGATGCGGGTCAGCCAGATTCGCGCCCCGACCTTTTGCAGCAGCATGTTGGAGGGCACTTCGAAGAGGGCGTAGCCGATGAAGAACAGGCCGGCGCCAAAGCCATAGGCTGCGGCGCCAATGCCCAGGTCATGCTCCATGTGCGTGCGCACAAAGCCGATATTGACCCGGTCGATGTAGTTGAGGATGAACATGATCACGAACAGTGGGAGCACGTGGCCCTTCACTTTGCTCACGGCGCGCGCGAGGACTGGATCACTTTCTGGTGCGGCAGATGCATGGCTTGAATTGTTCACAATTCAAAACTCCCCCTGATTATTTTTATGCGGGTTTGCGTGTCTTGTTGATAGACATCATACAAGTAGGTTTCTTGAGATCGCAATGCGTTGGTCGGTGTTTTTGTTCTTCTAACGCCCTGCGTAGATCAGGTGTTTTGGTTATTTGTAAAGGTTTTGTTGGGTTTTATGCGGTTTTTTGAGCGGTCGGGTTGTCTGGATTAGTCGCAATGGCTCGAGTGAGCAATGTGAATGCTATGATTGGTTGTCATACAAGTTGAGGGTTTTTTGAATCAACCTGAGCCCCTCTCCGGGTGGGGTGTTAAGCTCCCTCCAGCTCAACCCCGTGGACTTGTAGCAATGCCCATTGAAAGTGGACCCCCCCTCCGTAGACGCTCCACCAACCTCGCCCAAGGCGTGGTCGATGCGCTGACCCAGCGCATCCTGCTTGGCCAATTGAAGCCCGGTGAGAAACTGCCATCGGAATCCACCATCGTGCTTGAGCATGGCGTGAGCCGAACCGTCGTGCGCGAAGCGCTCTCGAAGCTGCAGGCGTCTGGCCTGGTGGAAACCCGTCACGGCATCGGCACCTTTGTATTGGCGCTCCACGCCCAGCAGGGTTTGCGCCTGCATGTGGACACGGTGGCCAGCGTGCGCAATATGCTCGAGTTGCGTCTGGGCCTGGAGGTACAGGCCGTAGCGCTGGCAGCGGTGCGTCGAACCGACGCTCAATTGGCCCACATGCGCCAGGCGCTTGACGATTACCAGGCGTCCCTGGCGAACAACGACAATTGCGTGGAAGAAGACAAACGCTTTCACCAACTGATCGCCGAGGCCACCGGCAACACGTTTTTTACCGAGATCATGCTGCATTTGGGGAACGCGATGATCCCGCGCACCCAGCTCAAGGGGGACGAGCGTGGCGGTGCCGACTTTGCCCAATTGGGGCAACTGGCGAACCTGGAGCACGAGGCGATCTTCAACGCGATCAAACGCCGGGACCCGGACGCCGCACGCGCCGCCATGGTGCTGCACTTGACCAACAGTCGGGACCGTTTTTCGGGGGAGCAGGGCCGATGAACGAACACACGTTATCCATGCGCCTGGAGCGCGTGGGGGCGAACGTACCTACTGGCGCGCGCCTGGCCGATATTGGCTCCGACCACGGCTATTTGCCGGTGGCGTTGATGCGCCGTGGCTTGATTGTGGCGGCGGTAGCGGGGGAGGTGGCTGCTACGCCATTCCATGCGGCGCAGCGCACCGTGCGTGACAATGGCCTGGAGCAGCAGATTACGGTGCGCCTGGCCGATGGCTTGGCCGCCATCGAACCCCGCGACGGCATCACCGCGATCAGCGTTTGCGGTATGGGTGGCGAGACGATTCGCGACATTCTCGAAAACGGCAAACCTTACCTGAGCGGCCAGGAACGGCTGATCCTGCAACCCAACGGCGGCGAGCAACCCTTGCGTCAATGGCTGATGGATAACGGTTATTCCATCCTCAGTGAAGAGCTGCTGTGGGAGAACCGCTTCTTCTACGAAATCATTGTCGCCGAGCGCGCTGGGCCGGTGGCTTATAGCGCCGAACAGCTGTACTTCGGCCCGCTGCAGATGCAGGCGCGCAGTCCGGCGTTCCTGGCCAAGTGGCAGCGCATCTTGCATCAAAAGCAAAAGACCCTGGCCAGCCTTGAGCGCGCGCGGCAGGCGGTGCCTGAAGAGACGCGGCAGGAGATTTCCCAGCAGGCCAGGTGGATCGCTGCGCTACTGGTTTGATACGCCTTTATTCAAACCTGATGACCTGGGGCACACTTTACGATCAAACCTTTCAGCCGGGAGGTCGCGGGGTTGAGGGGCGGAGTGAGGTCAAAAATGTGGGAGCTGGCTTGCCTGCGATGGCGGTGGGTCAGTTGGCGCATGTGTGTCGGGTACGCCGCTTTCGCAGGCAAGCCAGCTCCTACAGGGGATGGTGTTGTTTGGGGAATTTGCGCCATTAGTTACAGGAGCAGCTCTGGGATGAGTGTTTCTGCCCCATTTTCGTGCGTTTCTCGTTGTTTATTTGGTGCGAGCCCGCCTATTTCGGGGCGTTCCTCCACAGGCCCATTTTTTGCTTGTGCCTTCCCAATCAATGACATGGCATTTTGCCGTTAGTCATTTCAAGGCTTCACCCAGCGGTGCACCGCGTGGGTCGTTTTTGGAGAGTGGTCGGACATGCACAGCCTTTTATCACCGGGTATCCGCCTGCTGGGTCGTTTCGGCTTTGCGCGCAAGTTCCAGATCCTGTTCTTCCTGTTTATGCTGCCCCTGGCGGGTAGCCTATGGATGATTGGCTCGGACTATCGCGACAAATTAACCGTGATCTCGAGCGAGCAGTCCGGCGTTCGGCAATTACTAGCCTTGGACTCGTTGGATGGCCAATTGACGGCCCAGCGCAACCTGGCCGCGCGGTGGAAAGCGGCAGACATCCTGCACGCTCCGACGCCGGCAGCGAAGGCGGCGATGGACAAGGTGGACGCGAATTTCCCCGTGATCCTGCAAAGCCTGCAAGCGTTGGGCGATTCACTTAAATCGCAGAACGCCAGCGCCGATATCCTGGCCCGCTTCGAAGCGTTGCAGGCCACGGTCAAGGGCATGGATTCCCAATCCCTGCGCACCGTGGGCTGGTGGCCGGACGGCTACGACCGTTTCACCTCGGCCCTGACCGCGATGCAAACCCTGCGCGAGCAGATCACCCAGGATGCCGGCTTGATCCTCGACCCGTGGTTGGAGACCTACCTGTTGATGCAGATTTCCACCCAGCACACGCCTGACCTGATTGAGCGGATCGGCCGCATGGCCAGTGTGGGTCAGTCATCCATCGCCTCGGGGCAGTTCACCCTGCAAAGCCGTTTGCAGATGCGTGACTTGCGGAGCCGCATCGGCGATGCGCGGGACCAGTTGGTCAAGGCCGCCGCCTCCCTTAGAGCCAAGCAATACGCGGGTCTGGAGCCCTGGACCACGCAGTACGACAACAGCCTGCAACGGCTGGACAACGAACTCAAAGTGCTCGACGACGGCGTGTTCGGAGGCACCATCAAGCTCGATACGGCGGCCTTCGAAACCGGTGTCGACGGCATGCTCGACGGTTTGGCCGCACTGCGTAAGCAGTCGCTGACCTCGCTGGATGCGCGCTTGGGCCATTACCACACGCGTTCCATCCAGCAGTTTATCCCGGTGGCGGCGACCTTCAGCCTGCTGGCGTTGGCAGCGTTGTATCTGTTCATTTGCCTGCAGGCCTCGATTCGCCGTAGCGCCAGTGGCATCACCACCCTGGCCGAATCCTTGCGCGACGGCAATCTGTGTGTGGAAGTGGCCGTTGAGGGGCGCGACGAACTCGCCGCGATCAGCGCGGCCTTGAACGTTGCAGTGGTGCAATTGCGCACCAGTCTGCTAGGCGTCAATCACGAAACCCAGCAGCTTGGCTCGGCGGTACAGACCCTCAACGCGCAATCGGGCAGTACCCTTAACGAGGTCGAAGACCAGCAACACCAGATCAGCCAGATTGCCGCCGCTGCTACCCAATTGGCCGCCACCTCCATGGGCGTTGCCCGCAGTTGCGAACAAGCCTCGAGCAGCGCCCAACAAACCCGGCGCATTGCCGAGGACAGTAGTCGCGACAGCCAACGCACCACGGCCAGCATCCAGCAGCTCAATCAACGCCTGACTGACACCGCCAATGCGCTGGAGCAAGTCAACCAGCAGGGCCAGCAGATTCAATCGGTGGTCGATACCATTCGGGGCATCGCCGAACAGACCAATCTGCTGGCACTTAACGCCGCCATCGAAGCCGCCCGTGCCGGCGAGCAGGGCCGGGGGTTTGCCGTGGTCGCTGATGAAGTGCGCAGTCTGTCACAGCGCACCCAGGCCTCGACCGCACAGATCGCCGGCACTGTCGACAGCTTGCGCGCGACGGTCAGTCAGGCAGTCACGCTGATGGGCGTCGCCTGCGAACAAGCGCTGACGGATGCGCAATCGGTCACCGGGCTTGGCGTTCGATTGGGCGAGATTGCCGGTGCGGTGCAGAACGTTACTGACACCTTGGCGCAAATCGCCACGGCAGTGGAGGAGCAGGCCACGACGGCGGATGAAGTGAGCGGCAATATCCAGCAGGTTGACCAGGCCGCCGGGCGCTTGCTCGACGGCGCAAGGGCAGTCAACCGAGCGGCCGACACCCTGAGCAAGGGCAGCCAGGCGCTGAGCGACAACACCGCGCGGTTTCGCCTGGGCTGAGCTGATACCCCATCATTTTTACAGGCTGACGCAACCCCCCCTGTGGGAGCGGGCTTGCTCGCGAATGCGGTGGATCAGTCAATCCATCTGGTGACTGATAAACCGCATTCGCGAGCAAGCCCGCACACATTTGATTTCCGGTGTTTTCGGTAGCCAATCAGGCCCTCCACCTGAACCTTCGGCCGCTACAGCGCTCACTTACTAAGTCGCCCTGTTCCCCTGCCGAAAGGAATCCGCATGCCTGCAACGACCTTCCCGCACGGCCCCGTTACCCGAGAACTCAGCCTGCGCGCCGTTATCATCGGCAGCGTGCTCGGCATCTTGTTGACGCCTTCTAACGTGTATGCCGGGCTGAAGATCGGCTGGTCGTTCAACATGTCGATCATCGCGCTGTTGATCGGCTACGCCATCTTTCAGGGCGTGGCCAAGCGTTCCACCGACCACCTGCCGTGGACCTTGCACGAAAGCAACATCAACCAGACCGTCGCATCGGCCGCCGCTTCGATCATTTCCGGTGGATTGGTGGCGCCGATCCCGGCCTACACATTGCTGACGGGCAACCAGTTGGACGCCGTCCCGATGATCGCCTGGGTGTTCTCGGTGAGTTTCCTGGGCATCTGGATCGCCTGGTATCTACGGCCCTCACTGCTCAATGACAAGGCGCTGAAATTCCCCGAAGGCATGGCCACTCTGGAAACCCTGCTGCACATCTACAACCACGGTCGTGAAGCCGCTACGCGCTTGAAGGTGTTACTCAGCGCCGCGTTGCTCTCCGGGCTGGTCAAGTGGGTGGACACCTTTGCGTGGGCCTTCCCGCGCTGGTCGCCGAGCGTACAGCTGGAGCGTCTGACCTTCACCGCCGACCCTTCGCTGTTGCTGGTGGGCTTCGGCGGCATTATTGGTATTCGCGTGGGCCTGACCCTGTTGCTCGGTGCGCTGATCGCCTGGGGCGGCCTGGGCCCGTGGCTGTTGGCTCAACACCTGGTGGCCTTGCCTGCGGGCAGCAGTGGGCCGCAGTTCGCCGCGTTGGTGGAGTGGTTGTTGTGGCCCGGTGTGAGCCTGATGGTGTGTTCCACCCTGGCGTCGCTGGCGATTCGTTTGTGGGCGTTGTACAGGTCAACGCGGTCCAGCGGCGGTTCGACCTGGACGGTACCCAAGCCAGGTCCGGCCGCTGGTTTTGCGCTGGCGATTGCGCTGGTGGTGAGCCTGCAGGCGCTGCTGTTCGGCATCCATCTGGGCATGGCATTGCTCACTATCCCCCTGGCGATCTGCCTGGCCGCCGTCGCCGCGCGCGTGGTGGGCGCAACGGGCATTCCTCCTATCGGCGCTATCGGGCAACTCTCCCAACTGAGCTTCGGCATCATCGCGCCGGGGCAGGTGCCGATCAACCTGATGAGCGCCAACACAGCCGGCGGTTCGGCCGGGCAATGCACGGACTTGATGAATGATTTCAAGGTGGGCAAGGCCATTGGCGCCACGCCGCATAAGCAAGTGATCGCGCAGATCCTGGGGATTTTCATCGGCAGCATCGTCGGCGTATTCGCCTACCTGGCGTTGATCCCTGATCCACAGACCATGCTGCTCACCGAAGAATGGCCTGCACCGGCGGTCGCCACCTGGAAAGCCGTGGCGCAAACCCTCACCCATGGGCTGGGTTCACTGTCCACCAGCATCCGCTGGGCGATTGTCATTGGCGGCTTGGTCGGCGTGGTGCTCGGTGTGCTGGACAGCACGTTGCCTGCCCATCGCGCCCGTTTCCTCCCGAGTGCGGCCGCCCTGGGCCTGGCCTTTGTACTGCCGGCCTCGGTTTCGCTGATGATGGCCCTGGGCGCCATACTGACCTGGCTGGTGAGCTGCCGCTGGCCGAGCCTCACCGAGCGCTTTGCGATCACCGTCGCCGCCGGCCTGATTGCGGGGGAGAGCATCACCGGCGTGGGAGCTTCACTGTGGTCGATGGTGAACTGACGTGTGGCTCGACAAAGGCCGAGCCTGCCGCCATGGCCTCAGGCGATCTTCACATTCATGGTGATCTTCGCGGTGAACACCTTTACGTCGCCCTCATCGAAAATATCCACCGGCACGATCTTGTCCCCAGCGGTTGACCAATCAACGCCGCTGCCATCCGCCAGTGCGTGGATGCGCAACCCGAGTGGGCGCGCTTTGTGTTCCAGAGCCGTTTTGCCGTGGCCAACGGCCCGCACAGCCACACGCCACCTCGACACCCAGAAATATAATTGTCGGCACTCCCGGGCGCTGGCGTAGTCTGTTTCCAAGACACCCTGTCGCCCAGCGGAGCATTCAATGATCATCGTCCACCACCTCAATAACTCACGCTCGCAACGCATCCTGTGGCTGCTCGAAGAACTCGGCCTGCCCTACGAAATCAAGCGCTACCAGCGCGACCCCAAAACCAACCTCGCGCCGCCTGAGCTCAAGGCCATCCATCCGCTGGGCAAATCCCCGGTAATCGAAGACGGTGGCCAGGTACTGATCGAATCTGCCGCCATCATTGACTACCTGATCCGCCACCACGGCCAGGGCCGCCTGCAACCGGATCCGGCCAGCGCCACCTACGACAGCTACGTGCAATGGCTGCACTTCGCCGAAGGCTCGGCCATGCTGCCGTTGATGCTCAACCTCTATGTCGGCCGCCTCGGCGACGCAGGCGCGCCGTTGCACCCGCGTATCGAATCGGAAGTGGCCAATTATTTGGGTTATTTGAACGACGTGCTGGGGCAGACGCCTTATCTGGTCGGCAATGAATTGAGCGGCGCGGATATCCAGATGAGCTTTATCGGCGAAGTTGCCGGGGCCCAGGGCAAGTTGCAGGCCTACCCGAACCTGACCGCGTGGGTGAAAAAATTCCAGGCGCGGCCTGCTTATCGCAAAGCGGTGGAGCAGGGCGGGGAGTATGCGTTTGCCAAGTAAATTGAAATAAACGAGGCAGGCCACGTCTATCATCGACGTGGTCCGGCCCAGAGGTCTCGGTCAATCATCCCGACCAGCAACACCGTCGCTATCGCCAGTGGCACAGTTGCTGTTTGACGTGCTGATGGCAGTAAAAAAATAGCTTTATCGCTGTTGCAACGAACCCTTTGGTCCCAGGCTTCAGAAGAGGAATAGCGGCCGCTCGCTTGAAGGGCACGGCTGCGCGTTATCCTCCGCTGAACATTGTTTACAACTGTTTACGGATTGGATGACGCGACCGCTATAGGCTATGGGTATCCATAAGAGCCCCCAGCCATGAATCAGCACGCCCTCGTCGCCACATTGTTTGCATTTGCCTTTTTGCTGGCGCCACCGGCCGAGGCTGCGACGCCCATCACCCATGTCGCCATCTACCGTGGCCCGGCAGGCTGCGATGACTGCTCTGAAAACGTGGCAAAGGCCCTGCACCGCCTCAACCCCAGTTATCACATCGACTTTGTCGGTGCCGATGAGCAGGTCGATATCACACCGCAAACCCTGGCGCGCTATGACCTCTATGTGCAACCCGGCGGTGGTCAGGATATTCCCGGCGCGCTCCGCAGCCTGGGTGATGCGCGCATCGATGCCATCCGTGGCTACGTCGCCGGCGGTGGGCGTTACCTGGGTTTGTGCATGGGGGCCTACCTGGCGGATGACGGCAACCTTGGCCTGATCCCCCTGGACCTCGACTCCGAAGCTGGCCGCCCCGGCTTTGAAGTGTCCGGCATCGCCGACGCCGCCGTGCAGGTCACGTGGGAGGGCAATGCCGACCATGTTTTCTACCAGGACGGCCCTTACTTCCCCAGCGCCCATACGGCCGCGCCCTACGAGGTCATTGCGACCTACCGCAACGGCGACGTGGCGGCGGCCCGGTATACCTATGAGAAGGGCGTGGTCGTGCTGAGCGGACCGCATCCCGAGGCCGGGCGCGAATGGTTCGAGAATGCCGAGATCCCGTTGAGCAAAATGCCCCGAGGCGATCTGTTCGGCTCGTTGATACGCAGCTTCTGAAGCCCACGCCGTCCTCTGTAGTGAGCGGGCTTGCCCCGCGCTGGGTTACGAAGGTATCACTTCGGTCCCCCAGTAAACCGCAGCGTCTGTATCGCTCCCGCTCCCCAGCCCGCTATTAGGATCTGAACCTCCTTTTTGACGGCCGTCTACCAGAACCTACGCCTGAACTCTAAGCGCACTGATGATAAACGCATGCAGACTATTAACCGCCTTGGACCCACGAGACGCTCGGCTACGTAGAATCGAAACCTCCATCGGTTCGATATTCCCCAAGCCGTGCTCGCTACTCAAGACCTGAAGTGACGGCTGCACAGTGCACTGCGTAATCGCGGCAATCGCGAGTCCGCCTTCAACGGCAGCCACTTGGCCCGCCAAGCTGGAGCTGTTGTACACCACCTTGAATTGGCGACCCTGCTGCGCCAGTGAATTCACCGCATACCGTCGCGCCAGGCTCTCGCTTTCGTAGACGGCGATAGGCACCGGGTCGCGCCGCCACAACTCGAACTGGGGCGACCCCACCCACACCATCGGCTCCTTGAACAAAAAGGTGCCGCTGTGCGGCGAGTCCCTGGACACCAGCGCCAGATCAAGGTCGCCGTTGCGCAAGCGTGGGATCAGTGCGGTCGACTGTTCACAGGTCAGTTCTATGTCCACCCCCGCGTAACGCGGTGCAAAACGTTTCAGAACCGGCGTGAGGTACCTTGCCGCGTAATCCTCCGCGACACCCAGCCGGATGCGGCCAGTCAACGCTTCACCATGAAAAGCCGCCTGAGTCTCGGCGTGAAGCGCCAGCATTCGACGGGCGTAGCTCAGCAGCGTCTGGCCGTCATCCGTGAGTTGCAGGTGCCGCGGGCCTCGGTTCAACAGGGAGCGTCCCAGCGCGGCCTCGAGTTTCTTCATCTGCATGCTCACGGCGGACTGCGATCGGTTCACCTCATGGGCCGCGCCCGACAGCGAACCGGCGTCCACCACCGCCACAAAGCACTTGAGCCAATCGATCTGCAAATCGCTGGAGGACATTGCACGTACCTTTATTCGTTAATCGAATGACTGTGACGTGAATTATGCGCTTTTAACGGAGCGAGTTCATTCGCAAGATGCTGGCTTGAACCCAGCCATTGCGGACCTGATCATGCCATTCGAGACCTGGTTGCTCTACCTGATTACCTGCTGCGGCATTGCCGTAGTGCCAGGCCCGAACGCGCTATTGGCACTGACCCATGGCGCGATCCACGGCAGCCGCAGAACACTGTTCACCATCAGCGGTGGCGTGCTTGGTTTTGCCTTGGTGCTGACACTGTGCGCGGTGGGCCTGGGGGCACTGATCCAGGCCTCGGCCACCTGGTTCATGGCGTTGAAGATTGCCGGCGGGCTCTATCTGATCTGGTTGGGGTTCGGCCTATGGCGCTCAGCCCCCGTCAGCCTTGATACACCCGGTAAAACAGGCCTGCGACGCTGGTCGCTGTTCCGCCAAGGGCTGGTATCGGCCCTATCAAACCCCAAGGCATTGCTGCTGTTCACCGCGTTTATTCCACCGTTCCTGGACCCGCACAGGAGCCTCATCGCGCAGACGGCCGCCATCGCGCTGACCTACGCCGTCGTGGAGTTTTTCGTTGAATACATGGTGGCCAGCGCAGCGCACCGGGTCCGGCCGTGGTTGGCGCGAACCGGGCGGCGGTTCAATAAAATCTGCGGCGGTTTTTTTGTACTGTTTGGGTTGGCATTACCCATTCATAGCTGAACGTAAGCTCGCTTGCGAGGGCCCCCGCGTTATTTTTTGCGGTCTTCGCAAACAGCTTTCAGGCCTAGATAGTCAGTCACTGAGCGCTCGCGAAGCCTTAGTAAAAATCATAAGAGAGCGCCCATTCCCCAGTCTCGATTTTCAAGAGGCCGCTCCATGCCGATGGCGGCTTCTGATTTTGGAAACTACGCGGCGATCACTAACGGCATGCCTTCGCGGTGTAGCTGGTAACAGGTTCACGGCTTACAGCTCCCGTTGTGCCGTTCTTGACGATTTTGCTGATCCAAATCCCGCACGGCTCTGAACTGGATTCATAGTCTGCGCCGGGCTCAGGCACAAAATAGAGACCGGTGACGCACTGATATTTCCGCGTAGCACCTGCATACACCAGGGTGATCGGTATGTTCGGGCTTACATAAACTTCGGCGCTATTTTGCACGCCGCCGCCCCCTGGAATGCCAAGGCTCCTGTCGTTGAATTTGTGATTGTTCAACGGCGCCAAGGACCTTGAATTGACTATTCCTGAGTCGGGTAAGTGCCAGTCAATGCATTGGCTGTTGGGAACCAGCCTGACGGTTTGATCAGTGATGACCCTTAGCCTGCTGGACGTGGCGGGCTGTGGTTCGTTATACGCGGTGGTATAGGACTTAAGCCCTGTGACCGTAGAGCATCCGGAAAAGAGTGGGATTGATAGCAGCATCAATAAGAAGGTTTTGTTCATGGTATCGATTCCATTCGTAGAGGGCGCGAGTCGCGCCGTTTCGGTCGCGGCGACGCTTTAGAGGGGGCTTGTTTGAATATCGAGGCGCACCCGTTGCCACTCATTCCAGCAGTCTTCGGCAACGATATCCGGATAACCGCGCTGTTCTTCCATCTCCAACGCGGTGCTGAAGGTGAGCGCAACACAGGTGGCTTGGTCGCGGATATTACACACCTCAAGCTCCGTAAGCGGCAGGCCCTTTTTGTTCTCGGCGGCGGTGAGCAAGACCACGAGGGCGGGCACGAAGACCAGGCATAGCGGATCGGTAGGCATCGATTTCTTCCCTGATGATTCGGGTAAAAGCGCCAGTGTAAACGTGTGGGGATGGGTGCGCATGTGTTCTGGTTTCTACTCACGGATCAGCGCGGTGCGCTCGAAGCGATGGCCGATCAACATGCAGGTCTCCGTATGCACTGCTTTTAAGATTGCTCGAAGGGCTGTTACGGGCGGTCGTTCGTCGCAGGCCAGGATCTTGTTTCACGCAGCGGAGAATACCTAATGCCGAGGATACCGCGTGTTGGGATGCAGAGTTCTCTCCAGGATTTCATCGGGTGCAATCGCTTTGATGGGACTATTAGCGCTGGCAGGATTCGGCCAACTGCGGACAGTGACCGAATCGTTGCGAGCAGCCCATCGCCGCTCAAGGTCGCGCGCTCGCTGGTGGACCTTGAACAAGCCGACGGGATCAGACGCGAACACAGGGCCGAGGGGCTGCAATATCGGCCAACAATGCTCCAGCCCGTTTCACCCCTTGGTGAGATCAACCAACGGCGTCTGCCGCACCTCAGTCTCCCGCCCATCCTGAATCTCGCTAACCTGCTTCAAGGCTCTATCCACCGCCGCCTTATCCGCCAACAAGCTATAGCTGATGCGGAACTGCTTGTGTTCCTTGGGCCCAATTGTCGGTACTAGATTCAGTGGCCGCTGATAACGGCGGTTGTAGGAAAAACTTGTCCCCGGCTCCAGCCCTGTGACGTAGCCCTGGCCTTCGGTGTCGGTGTTTTTCCACAGGGAAAACACGGGCAGTGTCTGGGTATTGAAACCGACCGAAACGCCCAGGCTGCCGGCCTTGTTATGCAACACGGTCAACGTATCGCCCTTGGCATCGGCATACGGCACCACGTTGTACACCGTTTCGTCGTAGTCCCTGGTCGGTGCGCGGTAGGTTTGCCAGTCGGGCAGATCGTCCTTGGCCTTGTCGTTGAAGGGCGACACCTGTTTCACCGGCGCGGCGAAACGAGCGCCCTGCTCCAGGAACGGGGTGCTGAAGTTGCTGTGATACAGCGCTTGGTATTCCTTCGGATAGTCGCCGTTGTTGGTCAGAGTGTCGTTGAGGGCGAACACGACGCTGCCGGGTTCGGTCACCAGTTCGGTCGCGACCGAGAAGTCGACCTTTTTGAACGCCTGCTCTTTCAGCTCGCCGCGCAGGGTAATGGCGTACGGTGGTTTTTCATCGATATGCAGCGTGACTTTATTCGCAGGAATGTTGGCGGCTCGACCGTGCAGGGTCAGCAGTTCGCCGTTGTCGACGCCGGGGTGGCCGACCCATTCGTATCCACAGCGGGTGACCAGCTCATTGAAACCCTCCAACCAGCCCAGACCACCGCGGCCATTGAGTTCGATAAAAGACGGATTGACCACTTCCTTGACCGGCGAATCCCAGCCCATGCGTACATTGCCAACTGAGGCCTGCAAGACGTTCATTCCGCGAGTCGGCACTACCGAGAGTTTCATCGTGCCGTTATCGATGTCGACGATGCTGACGCCCTCCTGCCGACCGCCGTGCAAGGTGCGCAAGGTAACGCTGAAGGGTTTGTCGGTTTTTATTCCGAGTTGCTGACTGGTGATCTGCCAGCCCTGCGCGGCTTTGTCAGTGTCGAGCAGAACGTAATCCCAGGCCATGGCGTGGGAGGCAGCGGACAGTGCGCTGATGGCAACAAAAAGTTTGAGCGGGGTCATGGCGGCAGCCTTTCTTGGAGTTGTGCCATTTTTATAAATGGGATGAAACGTTTCAGCAAGCTAAAAGATCGACACGGTGATGTCGCGGATAGCCCATTTCTGCATTCTGTGACCGGCTAAAATCGACCCCAAGATGCTCTTCGCGAAAGGCGGCAATCGGCCAAGAGCAGTCGTTCAGGACAGTGCAACGGCTGACCTTTGCCTCCGCGAAGAGCAATGATTGAGGTATCTTGTCAAGATGCCGATCCGCTGAAGACTCCAAGGAAGCCAATGCTCAGTTCACTCGTTTCAAATGGTCAGCTACAAGCGGCTGATCGCTCAGAACTGATGGTCCCCTGGTGGAGTTTCACGAAAACAGTCTTGGCTGCTACTGCCCTATCGTTGGTGCGTGACGGGTTGGTCGGATTGGACGACCCGGTTCTTGATCAGCCTTTTACGCTACGCCAGCTACTGCGGCATGAGGCCGGTCTGGCTGATTACGGAGAACTTGCGGAGTATCACTCTGCCGTTAAAAACAGTGAGCCAGCCTGGCCGGCCGATGAAATGATGCAACGCCTTGACGGTGCTCGACTCCGATACAGTCCCGGAAACGGTTGGCGTTACTCGAATGTCGGCTACCTGCTTGTCGGCAGGCTAATTGAACGGCTGACTGATCTGAAGCTTGATGAAGCGGTAATTCAACGGACACTTTCTCCTCTGGGCTTATCGAGTGTTCGCTTTGCAAAAACGCGAGCAGACTTACAAACGACCCACCTTGGAAGTGCCTCAAATTATGATCCCGCCTGGGTTTACCACGGCTTGTTGATCGGTGACATTTCGCAAGCAGCGTTATTTCTGGATCGACTCTTTTGTGCAGGCCTGCTCTCCACGGACTTGCTTCAGGAAATGCAGAGAGCACGAACATTGGGCGGCCCGATTCCCGGTCGCCCTTGGATCACGCCGGGCTATGGCCTTGGCGTGATGCAAGGGTCGATTGACGGCGGGTATTCGCTATGCGGGCACACCGGCTGCGGACCGAGCAATGTCATTGCTGTCTACCGTCTCTGCGACGGAGACGGATCGGCTTGTTGTGCTGCTTTTGAGGTGGGGTCCAGTGAAGGCTTCGTCGAAGCCATCGTCGTTGAGCAGCTCATGCAAGTTCTGCGTCAAAAGAGCTGACTGCATTCAACTCCTTTTAGCGTCGGTCAAAAGATTCGCCGAATGACCGCCTGGGTCGAAAGCTGCCTGTCCCCCCCGACTGCAATCGGCCATAAGCGGACGTTTGGAAACGCACGCTACCGGCCCATTAGCGGGCGTTGTCACTGCACCAAGCGTATAAAAAATCTGGACGACTCAGAGTGCTATTTTTCGAATCTCCTGGGCTTGTCGCATATAGTCTTCGTCTCTGCGTTTCAGGCATAACTTTAGGACTCGGAAACGTCCAAGACGAACACATCAATTAGCCCAACTAGCTCAGGCGGGAGCGTCTCTTTGATGCTGGCCTTCAGTTCCGAAGCGGAGTTTAAGGTTGTATTTTTTGTTTGCGACCAGTTCATCGCCGCCGAACCAGATCACAAGATAAATTCCCTGCTGCTCTGCGTCGGGATGGATGGAATATCGGTCATACAATTGCGCAAATGCGGCTGTGTATAGTCCTTTATGTCACTGACCTTTTCGCAACTATCACCGTAGACCGAGGGCGGCCTTTTTTTATTTTTTTGTAATCAGATCAGCCTGTTAGCTGTTAAGTAAGTGCCATTCAAATCTGTCCCCCTTTCCCCTATTCCTTCTTGTGTCATTTACCATTAAGCGCTGCCAGCAGTTTCCTCTCTAAAGCCTGAGCATATTCGACAGCGCGAGGCTCCACAGCAATAAGCTCTTTATCTCGCCTCAGAATATTCAACATTTTTTGCGTCAGCAGTAAATTTTTCGCCCAGACTGCCTCCGATAATTTTGAGGTTCCTTTTAGCAACTCGGCGTCATCCAGAAATCCTACCAGCACTTCCTTATCCAACTCGCGAACCACGATAGGCAATAATTCCGACGTATACATATCTTGCCTGACCGATCTGCAAAGGTCGCCAATATCGAGCTCAGTAATCGGAGTGTCCAGAATCGACCTGTGCCATGACTCAAGCGCAGACTCATCAGGCTCAACTTCCCACTTAAACCCATTACTCTCATCTATTTGACGAAATGTCTTTTTCATATACCCGCACCATTTAGAGGTCAGAGATACGTTTTAAAGTATCTAAAGCTGCCTGTCGGGCCGCTTGCGCCTCTGGGCTAATTACATTCTTAAGCGTTTCGGCATGGCTGGTAAGCCCTCTTAGCCATCCAAGCAGTTTCTCAGAGTGGCAGTATGCCTTCTCAATGCTGGGTAGTGATGTGCTTTCGAGCAGCCAGTGTCTGATCGCCGAGCTAATTGGCCTTCTCAACCGAGATTCCATCCTCACCTTTGAGCTCATTGGACCGTTTGGTGCCGTGGGCCGAGTGGCTGCTTCTGGCCGATAGCTGCCCGTCACGAACGGCAGTAATCGGCCAGAAGCGGTCATTCCGGAAGAAAAAAAAATCTGTCACCGTTTCAGTCACCTTTTCACCGTTGCGCTTGACCCTATTCCCTCCTTGCGGCCACATACGCGTACTGATCCAAAAACAAGGAAGACTCTCACATGCCCCGCCTGGTTTGGCTGCGTGACCATATGCAACACAGCGACACCCTGGCGCAGTGGCTGCATCAGCAGTTCGCATACGAGTTTGTTGAGCAGCCATTGGCCGATTGGCAACGCGAATTCGCGGAAGGCCAGGGCAACGGTGATTGGCAATGTCTGATCGCCCTAGAGAATGACCAGCTACTTGGCGGCGCTGCACTTGCCGCCAGCGACTTGCCCGAACGCCCGGAGCTGGGGCCCTGGTTAGCCTGCGTCTTTATCGCCCCGCAGGCAAGGAAGCGAGGGTTGGCGGAACAATTGATAGAAGGCATCTGCGACGCCGCAAAGGCCAACGGCACCACGCGGTTGTACTTGCACACCTATGATCGCAGCGACTACTACGCCAAGCGTGGATGGCAGGTGCAGGAGTTTTTTCGGGCGTGGGGTAAGGAGCAGCGATTGATGCTGCGGGATCTTTGAACTCGCTCAGGTTTGCAGCATAAGATGGAGAGCAAACGCCTGGGAGCGCGGATGTTCGCAATAGGGACGAAAGGCTAGAAGCTGCTAATTCAGGAATGTCCGCCGCCAAAAGCAGTTATTAATAGATCCTATATGGCGGTAATTTAAGATTTGCGCCTTTACGCGTTAGTGATCTGCGCTCTAGCGCACTAACAGGGCTTTAGCTTTTCGATCTGCGCAGTAGAGTGCCTGAAAGGAAATCCAAATTTTATGTGGCCGGCGAAGTGTATGATTACGCCAGCTGTATACTTGAAAGTGATGATCTTTATGTTTGCCATGAGACGTCATGCGCGACGGAGAGCGCTTTAAGTAATTGCTTTAGGGAAATAAGCTTAACAGCCTTCGGCAGGAAGCTACTCATTAGCCTGCATCAGTTCCAGAGTGATATGATCTGGCCCGGTCACATATACAACTAGAGTTCCCTTGCGTGGGCCTGCGGGAATCGCTTGAGGCTTGCCTCTTGCTTTCCAGCCTGCTTGCTCAATGCGTTCGAGTACGGCGTATATGTCTTGCACTCTCAATGCCAAATGCGCTGAACCAATCGCTGATGCCGTAGGTGGGGTGATACCGTGGCGGTCACCCTGCGAATATTCCAGCAACTCTATTCGGCTGCCATCCGGGCCTTTGACTATCGCCGTTCGCACGCTCGGATCGGCGGTGCCGGTTACTTGCAAAATGAATGATCCGCCCATTTCCGACTGACGCTCAAGAGTGAACCCAAGTCCAATTGTCCAGAAGCGAATGGCTTCTTCCAATGAACTGACTGCGAAGCCAATATGATCGACGGCATGCACCATGTGGTTAGAATTCATCAAATGATCCTTTAAAGGTTCACGGGCCAAATAGGGAGGTGAGCTTGCGCATCCAGCTGTTACGGCCAAAACACAGAAAATAAATGTGTGAGAGGTACGCATAATCAGGCCAATCCAAGAGAAGCAACATTTGCGATTTTTAGACATTGAGTATTCCTCTGACCGGTCTTATTCTCCATTAGGCATTCAGGATATGGCTACCTCGGATATGACATTGGATAACGTAAACCAGCCATGAACCGCGCGCTTATGCCACTGTTGGCGATAGAGCAACGCGACCGGGCGATCCGCGAAACGGCGCCTCACACTCATACGACAGGCCAACTAATCGCAAGCCTTGCCGGCCTGCTTTCCGTCAGCACTGACGGCGGCTCATGGGTAGTGCCGGCTACCCATGCCATTTGGATACCTCCCCGTGTCGCACACGCGATGATGTCACATGGCGCTTTTGCAGGAGCGATGGTCTATATCGCGGAGCAAGAGTGCGGGATCCTGCATCAAATGCCATGCACATTTAGGGTCAGCAGTTTGCTGCGCGAAGCGGTAAGCCGCGCTGCGTCGTGGGGACAACCCCCCCGCAACGAAATGGAGTCGCGGGTTGCAGCAGTCATCTTGGATGAAATTGCTACCTCACCCGCTGAACCCATCGGTCTGACGCACCCCAATGACCCGCGCTTGAGGCGTATCACCGATGCGATACTTGCTCAGCTTGATGACAATAGATCACTTGAGGATTGGGCTGCTTGGTCAGGTATGGCACCTAGAACACTTGCCCGGCGTCTGGTCGCTGAAACCGGTTTTAGTTTTTCTGAATGGCGACAACGTGCACGCACGTTGCGCGCTATTCAACTATTGGTCGAGGGGATGTCAGTGACGACAACGGCGATTGAGCTTGGCTACGAAAATATTAGTGCTTTCATTGCCATGTTCCGTCGGATAATGGGTGTTACGCCAGGACAATATGTGCGAGCGCAGACACTGATTAGCAAAGAGGCAATTTCTAGATCAAGTTGATGGGTGTACGCGAAGTCCATGCTTCGCCTAATTGTGCGGCGCCAAGTGCTAAGGTGCTTTTGTAGAGAGCGCTGCGCGCACCACGCGATAGCCTTGCGTACGCCGCAATGATGTCCATTGGGAAAAGAGAACAGATTTATTTCTCTGTTCTAAACGTCCGCTTCTGGCCGATTACTGCCGCTCGTGACGGGCAGCTATCGGCCAAGAGCCGCCAGTCGACGTTCCTTAAATAAGCGCTAAGCAGGGTAAATTTCGCGATGAAAAGCGGGATAGCTCATACGAAAATTAATGCGCTGCTAGGGGCTAGCACCTATACGTGAGGCCGAGCGCGCAGGGTTCTGGGATCGGCTCGGTTGTACTCGCACAGATTTTCGAAGCAGCGGATGCAGCTGCACTGCCGATCACAGTAGGTGCCCTCAAAGAAAGTGCCTCGAACCGTTTTACATCCGCCATGGCTTCGTGTTCGTCGAAAGCAGTAAATTCGACGACCGTCAGCACCTTACGCCGCGCTGTGCACCTTGCCAGCCAGGTGAAATGATTTGAATCCAGCGCCCGCCTTCTAGACAATCCCCGCCTTTGGCTCGAAAGGATGCGTGCGATGAAGTTCGAAGGGACTTTCCAATACATGGGCAATCACGGGATCGTGTTCAACGTCTCGCAGATCACCCTCACTGACAGCGAACGCGGGCGGCTG
This sequence comes from Pseudomonas tritici, assembly GCF_014268275.3. Taxonomy (NCBI): domain Bacteria; kingdom Pseudomonadati; phylum Pseudomonadota; class Gammaproteobacteria; order Pseudomonadales; family Pseudomonadaceae; genus Pseudomonas; species Pseudomonas tritici. The sequence goes on along the minus strand of NZ_CP077084.1, from coordinate 4,355,374 downwards.
CGCGAGCTGCATTTTGGTGAGGCGAAGAGCGCGCACTACGAGGTCAACCGCAAGGTCGTCGAGGTGTACGACAAGATGCTGGCCAAGAACCTGCCGTGCCTGATGATGATCGGCATCTCCAAGCCGCTGACCCGGCAGCAGGGCGATGTGCTCAACGCCCAGCGCACCAGAATCGCCAACCTGGCGGCCTCGGCGTTCGCGGGCGCCACCTCTTACGTTGCCTCCCCCTACGTGGGGGCCCCCGTCGGCGCCGGTGTGCGCATGTACGTGAATGAAACCCTGCCCACCTATCATGCAGGCGACATACTGGTGAGCATCGAGGCGCAGGTGAACGGCGGTATCGGCCCGCAACGTACCGCCTCGACACTGATCATCAAGACCTGACGGGAGAAACCCATGTCTGACATTACCCAACTGGTCGCTGCTCTGGTGCTGTTCTTTCTGCTAGATCGGTTTCTTAAGTCGTACCCGCTTCGCAAGTGGTTAGGGGTACTGCTGGTGGCGATGGGGGCGGTCGGCTGCGTTGCGGCGAGCCACATCCGCTTGCTTGGATTTGACCTGGGGTTGCTGTCGATCTTTGCCGTTGCACTGGGGGTGGGGTTGTTCCTAAAGCGGCGGCGGTTCGAACAGATGGGTTGAAGGTGGCAGGGGTTCTCCGCGGTTTAGTGCTCCAATGCCTGTCATACAGGAAGCAGCGGCGCAAACATTTGTTGTGATGCTTACGGCAGCGCTCTCTCTGCGACAGCCCTCCAGCGCCCAACACATGATCGTTCCCAAGCACCGCGTGGGAACGATCAGCATGGCGTTACGCCGTGGCGTGTGCTCCATCCACAACGACGTTATACGGCGCTTGCTCACGATCCCGCAGGCCGTAGTCACGAATGACCGAAGTCACGCGAACGCGGTAATCGTCGAAGATCTTGTCGCGCCCGGCGCGTTGTGCAGACAGGTGCGCGGTGACGTTGCGCCACTGCACCACGGCTTCCTCATCGCGCCAGGTGGTCACCGACATCACCTTCTTGGGGTTCAGCGTACTCTGAAAACACTCGACGGAGATAAACCCGTCCATGGGTTCCAGCAACGGGGTCAGCTTATTGACCAGGTCCACATAGGTCTCGCCCTGACCGGGCAGTGCCTGCAATTCGAATAACACGACGATCATGTTTGACTCCTCATCCTTGACGGTTTTTTTCAGGTGGTCTTAAACGGCGGCGGTTGCCCGCCGCCAGTGGGTTAACGGGGGCCCAGGTTGTTCAGCCAGGCGCGCATCACGTTGCCAGCGGCGCGGGTCAGGCGATCGCCCAGGCCAGCGGCCGTGGCGCGCAGTGCGACGACGTCGATGCCGGCGTGGGCGAGTTCGCTGGCGTGGCCAACCAGCCACTGTTCGATGTGGGGGGTGTTGGCTTCGAGATGAAACTGCAGGCCCAGAATCGTGCGGCCCACGGCAAACGCCTGGTGGGCGCCCACTGGTGTGCTGGCCAGCAATACGGCACCGTCGGGCACATCGAACTGGTCGCCGTGCCAGTGCAACACGGGCGTGTCCATCAGCGCGGCGAGCGGTGAGTCCTGGCCGGCCGGAGTCAAGGTCAACGCGGAAAAACCGATCTCCTTGACGCCCATCGGGTAGACCTTGGCATGCATGGCGCGGGCGATCAGCTGTGCGCCCAGGCAGATGCCCAACAACGGTTTGCCGGACGCCACGCGCTGGCGCACCAGCTCCAGTTCGTCGTGCAGAAACGGGTACAGGTCCTCGTCATACGCGCCAATCGGGCCGCCGAGCACAATCAGCAAGTCGGCCTGCAGCACCTGCTCCCTGTAGATGGTGTCCACAGTGGGGTCGAGGTAAATCAGGGTGTAGCCTTCATCGGCCAGCACCACATCCAGGGTGCCCACGTCTTCAAAATGAATGTGGCGCAGTGCAATAGCAGTTTTCATGGAAACACTCAGCGGTTGAAATAAGGGCCTGACGGTTTATGCAGTGGGGTTGAGGTCGACCTTGATCGTCCCCGATTGCGGGAAGGTGCAGCAGGCCAACGCAAAGCCTTCGCCCTTGTCCTTATCGGTCAGGCAAAAGTCGGGCTCGAGGGTGTATTCGCCCTCGGACAATTTGATCCGACAGTGGCCGCAGATCCCGGCGCGGCACAGGCTGCGCACTGCAATGCCGCTGGATTCGAGCATCTCCAGCAGGCTCTTGCCGGCGGGCAGTTCCAGCAACTCGTCGGTGTGGCTGATGTGCAGGCGCAGCGCATCGCTGGTCGCAGGTTGCGCCTGCGCGACCCTGACCGGCGGGGTGAAGGATTCGATCAGCAATTGGCTGTCCGGAAACAGCGCCAGCGTCTGGTCGCGCAAGCCTTGGGCAAAACGATGACTGCCGCAGATCACCACCGTGTCCGGGTTACCCAGCAGGTTCAGGTCGGCGGCGGTGGGGCGGCCGGCCCTGAAATGGCCGTTGCTGCGCACCGCTTCGCGGGTAATGAAGACCTGCAGCGAAAACCAGCGGGTGTTCAGTTCCAGGTCCAGCAACTCATGCAGGAAGGGAATGTCGGCCACCGTCGGCACACATAACAGCAGGCTTACCTCGGGCACCGCCAGGCCGCGTCGTGCGCGTTCCAGCAGGCCGCGCAGCAAGGCGATTGGCAAGGTGATGCCGATGCCGCCAGCGAGCATGCCGACGTGCTTGCAGCCGATGATCGACCCCAGGCTGATGTCCCCGGCCACAAACTCCACCGCGACCTGCGAGCCCTCCTGCAAGGTAGCGTGCAACTGGTCCGAGACCCCGCCATGGCCTTCGCGCTTGACCGCAATCTCGAACCCGTCGGCGCCTTGCCTGCGAGTGATCGAATACAGCCGTTGCTGCGGCGTGCCCGTAGTGTCCGGAAAGCGCAGCGCCACGTGCTTGCCGGGTTCCAGGCGGTCAAGGAACTCGGCGTGGGCGCCCACGGCGCGCAGGCTGAAGACGTTGATCGCAGCGGTTTCAATGGTCACGCGTTCGCAACGGGCCTGCAGTGGGGTCATGGCGTTCATGCGCGGGCCTTCTCGCTCAAGGTTTCGATGGCGTGTTCGGCGCTGCTCAGGCCTTTGTCGGTCAGGCCGATACGGTCGATCAGGGCCTGGAGCGAGTCGGTGTATACGCTGATTTCGTTGTTGTCGCCCACGTCATGCAGGATCTCGCTGGCATGCGGCATCTGCAGTATCGAGAACACCTTGGCCCATGCGCCCATTTCGTTGTTGGCGAACATCTGCACGGTGCGCAGGATGATTGAGCGCAGGTACTCGCGCTCGGTGCGGCTCAGGCCATGAACGATGTCGGAGGCGACGAAACTGAACACGCTGGAATGGCTCCATTCATCGATGGCGTGGGTGCGTGTGACCTCGTGGCACACCGCCTGGATGCTGGTGTCTTCGGCCATGGTCTTGAGGTAATCGGTGATCAGCGTTTCACTCGCGCACGCCACACCAAAACGGGTCAGGCGGCGCTCCCATTCGGCCGTGCAGTTGGCCAGCAGGGCTTCGCGCCAGGTCACCAGGTTGAACGCGCTGAAATCCAGCGGGGTCAGTTTGCGCATGTCGTAGATGTAGTTACAGGCCATGATCGACATGCGCGTGTGCAGGGCTTCGTCCAGCAGTGCCTGGGACATCACGTCCTGCAGCAGGGCGCGGTTCTGGCTGTGTGGCGGGGTCTTGATGATGTCCTCGCAGGCGGGCACCACCACGTCGCATTCGATGTAGATCGTCTTGAGGTTGTAGATGCCCCACGCGTAGGACAGGCACTTGGATTGCAGGTCCTGCGGTGCTTCGAGCCAGGCCTGGTGATGACGGAACGGCAGCAGCGACAGGCTGAAATCCTGCTTCTTCGGGTCAAAGGCCAGGCCCCAGTAATCCGGTTGCGGATTGTTCACGGCAGCGCGGGTTTTCCAGAGCCCGGACAACTTGGCGAGCATGTTTTGTACCACGTCATCGGTACCACAATTCAAACGGTCCATGTTTTAACTCCAAAGAAAACAGCTATTGGTGTTTGGGTTATGAGTGCAGTCCTTTGCAAACATGACGGGGCCGCAAAAGCGGGTTGCCGCGTAATAAATGCGGGACGTTGCCCTTCAAGTTTGCGCCAAAAAAAGCGGGGGATATTGCTCCAGGTCAGTTGAATTGCGGGTGTAATGCGGGCATTTTCCGGGCTTTGGCCAAGTGCCGTTCCTGCATCAGGGTCAGCGCGACCGTCAGGCCCATAAAGGCAGCACTGGCCCAGAAAATCGAGTTGTGGTGGCCTTGGTCGAGTAGCCAGGCGAACCCGACCGGGCCGAGGGTGCCGCCGATATTGAAGCCGGTGGAGACAATGCCGAAGGTCTTGCCTTCCGCGCCTTTCGGCGACGCTGCGCGCACCAGCATGTCGCGGGACGGCGCGATCACCCCGGTCAGGAATCCCGCTACACCGAGTACCAGCAGCAGTGCCAGCTCGCTCAAGTGCGCCGTGGCGACCAACAGTATCAACCCGCAGGCCAGGGCAAACGCGCTGGCGGCCACCACGCCATGGCGGCGGGTGCGGTCGGCCAGTGCGCCGCCTGCCAGCACGCCAAAGGCGCTGGCAAACAGGAACGCGGTGAGTGCCGAGTTGGCCCAGGTCAAGGCCACGCCCTGGCCTTGCATAAGGGCCGCGACCGAGAATTTTTCAATTGCGCCGGTGCTCAGGTTCAGCAGCACGAATAACAACGTCAGGCTCAGCACCATGGGCGACAGCAACGAGCGCCGACGCGTGTCGAGGGGCGCCGGGTCGGCCGCTGGCGACACATAATTGACTTGGGCCAGTGCCGCGCCAGGTATCGACAACACCGCCAGCGCGACAAACCCTACGCCTGCGGCGGCGGCAAACGCCATGGCCGGCGTGCTCGCCACGGCGATGCTCAACAAAAACACCGGGGCCACGGCGGCGCCGAGGAAGCCGGCGAAGGTGTGCACGGAGAATGCTTTGCCAATGTGGGCAGGGTCAATATGGCGGGACAGCAGGGCATAGTCGGCCGGGTGGTAAACCGCGTTGGCGACGCCGGCCAGCGCCATGCCGATCAGCAAGCAAAGGTAGTTGGGCACGAGTGCAATCAACAGGAAACTGCTACTGCCCACTGCCAGCGCGGCTAACAGAAGGCGCCGTGCGCCGAAACGGTCCACGGCAAATCCCATCGGCGCCTGCACCAGCGCGGTGACGATGTTGAACAGGCTCAGGGCCAGGCCCAACTGCACGTAATCGACGTCGAAAAAAGCCGCGAGGAGGGGAAACAACGCCGCCAGCACCATGATGTGCAGATGACTGACAAAGTGCGCGGCTGCGACCTGCGGCAGCAGTCCGATACGAAAAGACGTCATGGCAGAACCTGTGGAAATGGGGGTGACAAAACCGGCGCAGAGCTTAGTGGGGCGTTGGTCTTGCGGGATAGTCCAATGTTCAAAGGTTCACCAGACCACTTTGCAGCGCTACTGGTCTCGCGCCGTGGCGCCGCGCCGCGCAGTGGTCTGCAACGCTGGCGCAAACTGGTATACCGGCGCGGGCCGTGTGCCGCTAGGGTAGACGCCGTTTGCCAATCGACGTTTTCACAGGGAGTTACCATGCCGCATTTCGCTTATCGAGACGGGCACGCGCTGCCGGTGCTCAGTGGCGTCGCACTGGCCCAGGCGGACGGGGATGTGTGGCGTGCCATCGACGCCGAGCGCCAGCGCCAGATGCAGTCAATCGAGCTGATTGCTGCCGAGAATTTTGTCAGCCGTGCAGTGCTTGAAGCCCAGGGCTCGGTGCTCACCAACAAGCATGCCGAAGGGTATCCGGGGCGCCGTTATTACGCCGGCTGCTGCAACGTCGACGCGGTAGAAGAGCTGGCCAACGAGCGCGCCCGGCGGTTGTTCAACTGTGCCTACGCCAACCTGCAACCCCACTCGGGCAGCCAGGCCAATCAGGCGGTGTTTCTGGCGCTGCTGGCACCGGGCGACAAGATCCTCGGCCTGGACCTCAAGTCCGGCGGGCACCTGTCCCACGGTGCGGCGTTCAATATGTCCGGGCGCTGGTTTCAGGCCCTCAGTTATGGCGTGCATCCGCTGACCCATCGGGTCGACATGGACCAGGTCGAGCAGATGGCCCGCCAGGAACGCCCGCGATTGATCATCGTCGGCGCTTCGGCCTATTCACGGGCGCTGGACTTCGCGCGCTTTCGCGCAATTGCCGACGAAGTCGGGGCCTTCCTGATGGCCGACATTGCCCACGTCGCCGGACTGGTAGCGGGCGGTGCGTACCCGTCGCCGGTGCCGTTCGCCCACGTCACCACCATCAGCACCCACACCACACTGCGCGGGCCGCGCGGCGGGATGATCCTGTGCAACGAGCCGGGCATTGCGCAGAAAATCAATGCGGCGGTGTTTCCCGGCCTGCAAGGCGCGCCGCTGATGCACACGCTGGCGGCCAAGGCAGTGGCGCTCGGCGAAGCCTTGCAACCGGCGTTCAGCACCTACGCGCATGCGGTGATTGCGAACGCCCAGGCCTTGTGCGGGCGTTTGGCCGAAGGCGGGTTGTCGGTGGTCTCGGGCGGCACCGACTGTCACCTTGGCGTGATTGACCTGCGGCCGTGGGGCCTGGTCGGCAATGTCGCCGAACAGGCGCTGGAAGCGATCGGGATTACCGTGAACAAAAATATCGTGCCGGGCGACGAGGTCAAACCCAGTGTCACCTCCGGCATTCGCATCGGCAGCGCGGCCTGCACGTCGCGGGGCATGGGCGTGGATGAATTTCGCGAGATCGGCGACATGATCCTCGCCATGCTCGGCGGCGTGCGCAGCGGCGCCCTCGACAGTCGCACCGAGCGCTCGATTCGCGAAGGCATCGGCGAACTGACCAAGCGTTTCAAGCTGCCTTACTGAGCGGCTGCCTCTAGATTTTCAGCGCATTGGCCAGGCGCAGCATGGCGGCTTCGATTTCATACGCGGTCAACGACGAGTAGCCCAGCAGCCAGCCGTATTGCTGCGGTTCGCCTGCGTACAGCTTGCTGAGTCCGGACAATTGCACGCCGGCGGTGGCCGCCTGGCGGATGGTTTTTTCTTCGCTCCAGCCCGCTTTCAGCAGACAGGGAATCTGCAACCCGCCCGGCGGCAACTGGGCGGTGACGACCTCGCCCAGGTACTTGCCAATGGCGTCATGCATGATCGAGCGGCGCCCGGCATAGAGCTTGCGCATGGCCCGCACGTGGGCGTTGTAATGGCCGTCTTCCATAAACCGCGCCAGGGTCAGTTGCAGCACTTGCGGCGTATGCCCGTCCATCATGCTGCGTGCGTAGGCAAAGGGCTTGACCAGTTCGTGGGGCAGCACCATGTAGCCCATGCGCAAGCCGGGGTAGAGCGTCTTGCTGAACGTGCCGATGTAGAGCGTGCGCTGATACTTGTCCAGACCCTGCACGCAGGCGGTGGGTTGTCCGTCGTAATGGAACTCGCTGTCGTAGTCGTCCTCGATCAGCCACTTGCTTTTTTCCGCTGCCCAGTTGATCAACTCAAGGCGCCGTTCCAGCGGCAGCGTCACGCCGGTGGGGTATTGGTGCGACGGTGTGACGTACACGCAGTTGGCGCCGCTGCGGTCGGCGTACAACAGGTCGGTGCGGATGCCGCGTTCATCGACATCGATGGGCAGCACCTTGGCTTCAGCGATCTCGAAGGCTTTGCGTGCGCCGTAATAGCCAGGGTTTTCCAGCAGGATCGGCTTGCCGGCATCCACCAGCAGCTGCGCGCAGAGGTACAAGGCCTGGCGCGTGCTGCTCAGCACCAGCACCTGATCGGGCGAACACTTGGCCCCGCGCTCTAGGTTCAGGTAGGTGGCAATCGCCTTGCGCAGCGGCTCGGCGCCTTGCGGGTCGCCGTGCAAGAGCACGTTGGCGCGATAGTCCTTCATCACCTGGCGTTGCAGGCGTTCCCAGACATCCGTGGGGAAACTGCGGGTTTCCGGCAAACCGGTGGCGAAGGCCTTGATGACTTGCTGGTCGCTGACGCCGCCCGTTTCGAAGATCATCCGCCCTCGCTGGCTCAGCTCGGCGCCGGGTGCGGCGGCGTTGCTGCGCACTTCCTGGGCCTTGATGCGCCGGCGTGTGGCGCCGCGCAATTCGACGCCGACCGTGTCGCAGACGTAACTGCCAGCACCCTCGCGGCGTACGATAAACCCGTCCCGATGCAACTGCACGTAGGCGTTCTCGACGGTGTCGCGGGCGCACCCCAGTGACGTTGCCAAGACCCGTGTGGCAGGCAGTTTCAGGCCGGGGCCGAGGGCGCCGTCGAGGATCAGTGCGCGCAACGCCCGCTGGATGCGCTGGTGCAAGTCCAGCAGCTGAAACTCCACGTCGTTGAGGCGCATTTTCAGGGTTTCGAGCTCGAAGGTTTTTGCCATGCGGTCTGCTCCGTCCTTTGGAATTGGCCTGTAATGGCAGGCCAGTCTATCCGTAGAATCCAGCCCTCGCCAGCCCGGCCCCGGCGCGTGGCAAGCCCGCACGATGCGAGTGTTCTTGAACAGGAGTTACGCGACGATGGCCAGATCCCACAACTTCAGCGCCGGCCCCACGGCGGTGCCGCTGGAAGTGCTCACCCAGGCACACGAAGAATTTTTTGATTTTGCCGGCACCGGTATGTCGGTGATGGAGATCAGCCATCGCTCCCGCGTGTTCATGGACGTTGCCCGCCAGGCGGAGCAGGACCTGCGCAACATTCTCGGCGTGCCGGACGCATACAAAGTGTTGTTTTTGCAAGGCGGCGCCTCGCTGCAGTTCGCCCAGGTGCCGATGAACCTGTTGGGCGACAAAGGCACGGCGGACTACCTGCACACCGGCCTCTGGTCGGGTAAGGCGATTGAAGCGGCGCGGCGTTATTGCGATGTGCGAATCGCGGCCAGTGCCCGCGCAACCGGCTTCGACCGCGTGCCTGACGCAGCGAGCTGGCACCTCAATCCTGACGCCGCCTACCTGCATTACACCGAGAATGAGACGGTCCACGGCGTGCAATTCATCGCCCCGCCCGACAGCGCCGCGCCGCTGGTGTGTGATGCCTGTTCAAGCCTTTTGTCCAAGCCGATGGACGTCGCCCGGCACGACCTGGTGTATGCCGCCGCGCAGAAAAACATGGGGGTGGCCGGGTTGACGGTGGTCATCGTCGACCCCGCATTACTGGAACGCTCCCATGCCTTCACTCCGGACATTCTCAACTACGCCCACATCAGCGATGCGCAGTCGATGCTCAATACCCCGGCGACGTTTCCCTGGTACCTCACCGGCCTGACGCTCAAGTGGATCAAGCACAACGGCGGCCTGCCGGCCTTGCATGAGCGTAACCAGGCCAAGGCGCACCGGCTCTATCGCGCCATCGACGAGAGCGGCGGGTTCTACCGCAATCGGGTGCAGCCGGCGTACCGCTCGATCAACAACGTGCCGTTCGTGCTGGCGGATTCGACGCTGGAGAAGACCTTCTTGCGCCGCGCCGAAGCCGCCGGCCTTAACGGCTTGAAAGGCCACGCCAGTGTCGGCGGCCTGCGCGCCAGCCTCTACAACGCCGTCTCGTTAACCGCAGTCGAGGCGCTGACTGACTTTATGGCTGACTTCGCACGCGCACATGGGTAACCGCTCCTGCGCGAAAAGTGGTCTGGTCTGCTGCGCACAAGCGTAGGGGCAAACCCCACCATTCAACGGCTATAAATGACCGCCTGGCCACGGCCTGATCCATTGTCCAGCAAGGAGCCAAGACTTATGCCCTCTACTCAATCCCAGTCGTCCCTGCGTCTGCGGGATGTGCTGCACCCGGTGGTTGCCGGGCTGATTTCGGTGATCGTCAATTACGGCGGCACCTTCATTCTAGTGTTCCAGGCCGCCAAGGTTGCCGGCCTCAGCCCTGAGCTGACGGCGTCGTGGGTCTGGTCGGTGTCGATTGGCGTCGGTGTGACAGGGTTGTTCCTCAGTTGGGTGAGCCGCGAGCCGATCATCACCGCCTGGTCGACCCCGGCGGCGGCGTTCTTGATCGTTGCCCTGGCGACCACGCCCTACGCCGAGGCGATTGGTGCGTATTTGATTTCAGCGGCGGCGTTCGTGCTGCTGGGGGTATCCGGCTATTTTGAAAGGGCTGTGCGCCTGATCCCGCCTGGCGTTGCGGCGGGCCTGCTGGGCGGCATTCTCTTGCAGTTCGGCATCGGTGCATTCGCGAGCATGACGGTCGACCCGCTGTTGGTGGGGCTGCTCATCGGCGCCTACATCGTGTTCAAACGCTTGAGCGCACGCTACGCGGTGGTCGGCATTCTGGTACTGGGGCTGGGCTTTTTGCTGATGCAGGGGCGAGTGGATTTTTCCGGACTGGCGCTGGCGTTCGCCACACCGGTATTCACGCGGCCCGAGTTCTCGCTCAATGCGTTGCTGAGCGTGGCGTTGCCGCTTTTTTTGATTACCCTCACGGGGCAGTACATGCCGGGCATGCTGGTGCTGCGCAATGACGGCTTCAAGACCAGCGCCAACCCGATTCTCAGCGTGACCGGGCTGGGTTCGTTGCTGATGGCGCCGTTCGGCTCCCATGCGTTCAATATCGCGGCAATCACGGCGGCGATCTGCACCGGCAAGGAAGCGTCCGAAGACCCTTCCAAACGCTGGATCGCCGGGGTAGCGGCAGGGGTGTTCTACATCCTGGTGGGGATTTTTGGCGTAACCCTGGCGGCGGTGTTCATGGCCTTTCCGGCGACGTTCATTACCACCCTGGCCGGGCTGGCGCTGCTCGGCACCATCGGCGGCAGCCTGGCCAATGCCATGGCGGACGTCAAATCCCGTGAAGCCTCGCTGATCACCTTTCTGGCGTGCGCCGCCAACATCACCTTGCTTGGCATTGGCGGCGCGTTCTGGGGCTTGCTCATCGGCCTCGCGGCGTATGCGGTACTCAATGGGCAACTGCCACGTCGTGAAAAAAACACTGCGGTGACCACCAAGGGAGCGACCCGCTGATGACTGGGCAAGCCGAACACCTCACCACGCTCCACGCCGACCATGGTCGCTATCCGCAGGCGGTCAGCGTCGAGGACTTTCGTCGCAATCTTGCCGCTGTGCAGCAACGCATCATTGATGCCTGCCACCGCGTCGGGCGTGACCCGGCCACCGTGCGGTTGCTGCCGGTCAGCAAGACCTTCGACGAAGCCCATCTGCGCCTGGCCTATGCCGCCGGTTGCCGCCTGCTCGGCGAAAACAAGGTGCAGGAGGCCCAGCGCAAGGCGCAAGCCATGAGCGACCTGCACGACCTGCAATGGTCAGTCATCGGCCACCTGCAAACCAACAAGGCCAAGCAGGTTGCGCGTTTTGCCAGCGAATTCCAGGCGCTCGACAGCCTGCGCGTGGCCGAAGTGCTGAACCATCGCCTGCAGCTCGAAGGTCGGCAGATGGATGTGTTCGTGCAGGTCAACACCTCGGGCGAAGCCAGCAAGTACGGCCTGGCTCTCGAGGATGTGGCGGCGTTCATCGCGGCGCTGCCGGCATTCCCGGCGCTACGGGTTCGCGGGCTGATGACCCTGGCGCTGTTTTGCGCCGACGTGGTGCGGGTGCGCCCCTGCTTCGTGCGCTTGCGTGAATTGCGCGACCGCTTGCTCGCGCAGGTGCCCGAGGGCGTGTCGCTGCAGGAGTTGTCGATGGGTATGTCGGGCGACTTTGAAATTGCCATTGAAGAGGGTGCAACCGTGGTACGCGTCGGCCAAGCCATCTTCGGTGCCCGCGCCATGCCAGATGCCTATTACTGGCCCACGGCCGACGCCAGACCGCGCAACGACGACGAGTTGCCGGCGCTCGCCCCTTAACGTTGATTGATCTCTATAGGAGGCCTGCAATGTCCGCAGCACCCGCTTACCTGATGCACACCTCGTCCCGTCAGCCGGTCTCGTTCAGCCGAGGCCTGGGCGCTCGCCTGTGGGACACCGACGGCGTTGAATACCTGGATGCCATCGCCGGCGTGGCCGTGACGAGCCTGGGGCATGCCAACCCGGAAATTGCCACCGCCATCGCCGAGCAGTCCACGCAGTTGCTGCACACCACCAACATGTTTCGCATCCCGTGGCAGGAGCAACTGGGCGAGCGGTTGTGCCTGTTGTCCGGCATGGAGCGCGCGTTTTTCTGCAACTCCGGCGCCGAGGCCAATGAAGCCGCGCTGAAGCTGGCGCGGTTGCACGCCCATGCCCGAGGCGTGGCCCAGCCGCAGGTGCTGGTGATGGACAACAGCTTCCACGGGCGCACTCTCGCCACGCTGGCGGCCACCGGCAACCCGGCGGTGCACGCCGGTTTCGAACCGTTGATGCCCGGCTTTGTGCGCGTGCCGTACAACGACATCGAGGCGATTCGGGCGGTTGCGGCGCAGTCACCCAACATCGTTGCCGTGCTGGTCGAACCGGTGCAGGGCGAGGGTGGGGTGCATGCGGCGTTCGCGGGCTACCTGCAAGGGTTGCGCGCCCTGTGCGATGAACACGACTGGCTGATGATGATTGATGAAGTGCAAACCGGCATGGGCCGCACCGGCGCCTGGTTTGGCTTTCAACACGCGGGCATCGAGCCGGATGTCATCACCCTGGCCAAGGCACTTGGCAACGGCTACCCGATAGGCGCATGCCTGGCGCGGGGCAAGGCCGCCGAGCTGTTTTCCCCCGGTCACCATGCGTCCACGTTTGGCGGTAACCCGCTGGCCTGCCGCGTGGGGTGCACGGTGCTGGACATCATGCAGCGTGAGCACCTGCCACAACGCGCCGCCGCCAGCGGCCGACGCCTGCTGGCCGCGCTCAAGCTGGCGCTGGGCAACCATCCCGAGGTGGTGGCCATTCGTGGTATCGGCTTGATGGTCGGCGTCGAACTCAACCGCCCGTGCGGCGAGCTGGTCGACCGCGCCCGTGAAGAACAACGCCTGCTGATCACCGTCACCCGTGGCACCACCATGCGCCTGTTGCCCGCACTGATCTGCGATGACACACAGATCGACGAGATCGCCGCACGTGTCATTCGCCTGCTGTCGCCCGCTGTTTGAATTTGTTAACCAAGGACGCCCCCACCATGTATGACTCAACGCTCACCCTGGATGCTTTCGACCCTGAACTGCGTGAGGCGATTCATAACGAAGCGCATCGCCAGGAAGACCACATTGAGCTGATCGCGTCGGAGAACTACGCCAGCCCGCTGGTCATGCAGACCCAGAGCACGGTACTCACCAACAAGTACGCCGAGGGCTATCCCGGCAAGCGCTACTACAGTGGTTGTGAATACGTCGATGTAGCCGAGCGGCTGGCGATTGAGCGGGTCAAGACCCTGTTCAACTGCGACTACGCCAACGTGCAGCCTCACGCGGGTGCGCAGGCCAACGCGGCGGTGTTCCTCGCGTTGATCAACCCCGGTGACACGGTGATGGGCATGAACCTGGCCCAGGGCGGCCACCTGACCCACGGTAACCCGGCGAACTTTTCGGGCCGGCATTACAAGATCGTGCCCTACGGGCTGGACCCGAAAACCGGTTTTCTCGACTACGACGAGATGGAACGAATTGCCCTGCAGACGCGCCCGAAAATGTTGATCGGCGGCTTCTCGGCGTACTCGCGCTACAAGGACTGGGCACGCATGCGCACCATCGCCGACAAGGTCGGCGCCATATTCTGGGTCGACATGGCCCACGTCGCCGGGTTGGTCGCCGCCGGCGAATACCCGGACCCGCTGCCCCATGCGCATGTGGTCACCAGCACCACGCACAAAACCCTGCGCGGCCCACGGGGCGGTTTGATTCTGTCGAAGGGCCAGGACGAAGCCTTCTACAAAAAACTCGATTCGGCAGTGTTTCCCGGCGTGCAGGGCGGCCCGCTTATGCACCAGATTGCAGCCAAGGCCGTAGCGTTCAAGGAAGCGCTGACGCCTGAGTTCCGCGTCTACCAGGCCCAAGTGGTGATCAACGCCCGCGCCATGGCGGCGGTGCTGCAAAAGCGCGGCTACAAGATCGTCTCGGGCGGAACCGACAACCACATGATGCTGATCGACCTGTCCGACAAGCCCTACACCGGCAAGGACGCCGATGCGGCATTGAGCAGCGCCTACATTACCGCGAATAAAAACTCGGTGCCGAATGACCCACGCTCACCCTTCGTGACCTCCGGCCTGCGCATCGGCAGCCCGGCGGTGACGACGCGGGGCTTCGGTGTCGAGGCCTGCGAGCAAGTGGCAGGGTGGTTGTGCGACGTACTCGACGCCCTGGAATATGGCGACAGTGACAAGGTCGGCCACCACGTGCGCGAACAGGTTGTCGCACTGTGCCGGCGTTATCCGGTTTATCGCTGAATGGGTTTGGGGGGGGCCGTGTGGACGGCCCCTGATTCACGCCTTTACCCGAAAAGGACGCTCATGCAGCCTGCTTCCAGCGTTATCAGGCGTTCGATCTGGGGGCGTGGGGGCGTCGTGATGATCTGCCGAAGACTGATCCCGGTGAGCCCGAAAGTCACAGCCCAGGGCACGCCCCAAAAAATGATCTCGATTTGCTGGCTCACCGGGTCCTGCCGCTTCAACTGCGTGTTGGAAGTGGAATCAACTTTTCATGTGATCGTAATGGCGGGTGGTCAGGGTTACATCGTGCACGTTCGTAACGGACTGCTCTTAAAGCACTTCGGTGGTGATATTGAGAATTTGATCCGCATCCCGGAGCTGCGTAGCACCCTCGTTTCACATGGGCTGTGGCTTAGGCTTTTCAAAGGAGAGGCTGAGGTCTGGTGCACCGAGCGTTTGTCTTTAGATGGGATTAGGAATATCCAAGTCTCGCTCGCGGATGGGTTATTACGGGGGAGGGGTGGTACTCACCCAAAAAAGTAGTCAGGAATGACGGGCAGTAAGCGGCCAAAAAGAGACGGTGGCCATGTGGGCTGTGGGCACGATTTCAGCCCCAATGTAAGCAATGAGGCTAGCGCGCAGCCCCTGCAAATGTGGTGTCCATCGTATGTCGGTCGTATTCCAGCAGGTATGTATGATGCAGACGATACAACTGTGAAAGCAGATTTTTGTTGGGGCCGACCACATCCATACCTCTGTCGTCGTAGGGAAAAACCATAACGTGCCTCTTCAAATTGAAGAGGTATAAAACGCAGTTGGGTTTAGGCTGAATTGCGGCAAAGTCCCTAGCCAAAGCACACCAAAGAAATGCTTGAAGCAGAGTCGCAGGCGCTTCAAATGCGATGTTGATCCAATATTCCGGCTCCCTTTCGCAAAACCATTCCTCCGGATCTATTTCCTCACTCCAGACTGAGCACTCCGTGGGTATGTTAATGCCGGCAGATCGAAGGGCGTGAATCAGGGGCCGATGAGCAAATCGGTTGCTGCCAGAATGAATGCGCAGACAAGCAACAAGCGTCGCGTCCTCAAGAAAGATATCGCTGCAGATCTTTGTTGATTTTCGTAGTGCTGATAGAAATTGCTCAATCACTCCACCAGTTTCAGAGAGCTCAAAACGCAGACCTCCTGGATAGGAATAGAAAAGTGGCCTGTCAAATGCTTTACCCCCAAAGATCCTCTCAATTTCAAGTTGTAGATTCACTTGATCCCTTCATGGCTAATAGCCCGGCTCCATAGTTTGGGCGGTGCAGACGGATATTACTGTATACGTAAAATCTGAGCTAAGCCGCGAGCGTCCGCTTTTGGCCGTTTTCTACCTGTGGCTACTGGTTGAAAACGACCCATAGCGTCCGGTTAGCATTTACTGAAATCGAGCGGCTATTGCCTGTCGCTGCTATGCAATCTGCTGCTAAGCGAATTTGCCGACCGTCGTCAAGCTAGCCCAAGCACACACAGGTTCACGTCGCGAGCGCACTGCCAGCAAGCGTAGAGGTTCGCAAAGTCGTAAACCCCGTACTCCATTTTAATTTACCATTCGCAGGCGTTCCGTTCCGGCGCCGCTCAGCCCACGTCTGCACTCCGAATTTCCAATGGAAGGATCCCGCTTCATGTCCAATACTTTGTTCCGTACACTCGCCTTATCCAGCCTGTTAGTCCTCGCCAGCTGCTCCACTGCAACACCAAGCGTATCGACGCCTGTCACCTCCAAGGCGATCGAAGCCTTCGTCGAAATCTGTCTGAAGACCGCCCCCTCGTTCGCCGGTTCTGCTGAAGCGGCCAAGCGCTTCGGCATCAACGACCTCCAGGACATGGGTTTCACGCGCATCGGCTTCACCGCGGACAAAAACCTCTCCGTGCAACTTTCCGAAAAGGAATGCGTCGTTACCACTCCGAAGCAACCCGACGACAGTCTGACCCGCCAACTGCTGAGCGCCGCGCAGACTTACTCGCAAACGTCGGTAGCAGATCGCGTGCCATCGAAGGTGCGCATCCAGGACAACAACTTTATTCTTCAGCATGATCGCAACGGCGGTGAAGCGTATGTGCTACTGCGGAACAAGTAATTAGCACTTTTACCCCGCGTACGAAAGGGCCCGCAAAGGGGCTTTTCTCGAAGAAGAACAGGGGTCAGACCACTATTATTAATCGTGGTCTGATCCCATTTTCACAGGCGGTTACCTTGGCTAAGCGAGTACGATTTTTCAGCAGAATCGGCCAAGAGCGGTCAGTCGACTGATCAGGTGGAGACGGCCCACAGGCGGACATAACATCAGGAGGATAAATAACGCTCGACTCTCGCTTCCAGCAGCTTGATCAAAGCAGGTGCCATATATTCGTAATCATCCGAAATATTCAGACAGATGATAGGTTTATTGGTCAATGCCGAGGTGAAGCGAGCAGTCAGTTTCTTTCGATGGATTTGCTCCATAACAAAAATGAGATCGGCCCACCCTAGAAGCTCCTGGCTTACAGGCACATCCGCATCGTTATTGACACCAGCCGATGCTGTATCAACTCCCGACCAATCAGCAAAAATTTGCTCGGCGGTCGGACTACGTAGGCGGTTTTTGCCGCAGATGAACAACACATTCAAAGTGGGTTAGCTCCAAACTGTTCCGGAGATTCGAAGCTCAGGTTCGGACACGTTGACATACTCAGAGCGTAGCTTCTGGGAATAAAGGAATGTGTCCGTTCTGGCCGATTATTGCCTGACAACAAGGGCTGCTATCGACGTTCTCTGCCAGTCGCGCGAGATAGAAAGCGATCCAATATAGATAGTCCACGTCGAGCGCAACAAACTGTCGGGATGAATTACTCCCCGGATTGCAAGCGCTCGATAGCTTCGAGAAGCTGGCCGTCGAAGTACTCGGTTTCATCTCGTTCCTGATCTTTCATGTGGCGCTTCGCTTCAATCAGCAAGTGTTCCGTCGCGATATTCTGATTCAAAAAAGTAGCGACCATAAGATCATTCAAACTCTCTAAAGGTGTGTCCCATGCCTCCCTGCAACGCTGAATGATTCCTGTGGGGGTATCGCCACTCCATGGACCTAAAATATCCGACACTGCCAGGGTAGAGGTCATGAGGCTGCCTTTGAGAGAAATTGCAGAGCTGGTAATTTCGCACGCTCGGGAGATTGATGAATAGCGAAATCGGCCAGAAGCAGCCCTCCGATGCGTCTGCAAAACTCGAAGCCATTCCAGCGGCGATTGCGTATATCCAGAATATTTGCGAAAACCTCAGTAGATTGAACGCGGAGAAATGTATCTTCGCGCCACATTGCTATTTGATGGACGGACGTAATGCAGCACCTGGATCACTTATCCTTGCACTTGTTCATTCTGGTCTGTGAAGAGGGCACGATTGCAAGCGCCAGTGAGCGAGCATTTATGGCGCCCTCGGCGGTCAGCAAACGTATTTCCGACATTGAGGCGCGATTTGGTACGGCGCTACTAAAGCGCAGCAAACGCGGGGTTGAACCGACCCCGGCGGGGTTGGCGCTGCTTCGGCATGCTCGGTCTCTGACACGGGCGATGGAGCGGCTCGATAGCGAGCTTGGCGAATACGCTGAAGGCGCCCGAGGGCATGTACGGGTGTTGGCAAACATCTCGTCAATTATGGAGTTTCTACCCGAAGAGCTGTCTGACTTCATGCTTAAGCACCCTGGAATCCAGGCCGACATCGAAGAACGTTTCAGTCCCGATGTGGTACGAGGTGTGGCTGAAGGCAATGCCGATTTGGGCATTTGTCGACGATCAATGGCCATGGGCGATCTGGAGTTTCTACCTTATCGTCGGGATCATCTGGCCGTCGTCGTAGGCTCGAACCATTCCTTGGCCAATCGCCCCCGTATTGCGTTCGCAGAGACCCTGGCCTTTGATCATTTGGGGTTGTCCGCTTTCGCCACGTTGAATAACTTCATGCGTAATGAAGCGACTAAGGACGGACATGAGTTGCGGTTTCGCTCCTATGTTTCGTCGTTCGACGCCGCATTCCGCCTGGTGCAATTCGGCTTGGGACTTGCTGTATTTCCACTGGAGGCCGTGGCGCGGTATGCCCAGTTGTTTGACTTGCGCATTATTCCGCTGACCGACGATTGGGCACTGGGTGAGTTTGTTATCTGTGTGCGTGATCGGGATGCACTGTCGCTGTCCGCACGGCGCTTGCTGGATCATCTGCTTTTGCGCGCAAACACCGGTTGAGCCTTGGGGCTGATTGAATCCATCGCGGTTGACGATGGATCACCGCGTAAATGACGTCTTTTTGCTAAGCCAGCGGCTCTTTAATCTGAAGTTGCGCTTCAGCCTGTGAGAGCTTTTTCATGACAACAATAACAATCAATGAAGTCGGCATGCGTGATGGTTTGCAAAGCCTTCAAACCGTAATGCCTACCTCTGCCAAACGACAATGGATCGATGCCGCCTATGCTGCCGGCATGCGTTATATGGAAGTCGCGTCCTTTGTTCCCGCCAAACTGCTGCCGCAGATGGCCGATGCAAAGGAAGTCGTCGCCCACGCCTTGAGTTTTCCAGATCTGGTCGTAACGGTCCTGGCGCCTAACCTGCGTGGCTGTTGTGATGCGCTGGAATCCGGCGCTCACCGTATCATTGCGCCTGTCTCCGTCAGCGCTGCCCATAGCCTGGCCAATGTGCGGCGTACGCCGCTGGAAATGGTCGAGGAACTGGCGCGGATGTGCGAACTACGGACCCAAATGGGTTTGCACAACGTTCAAATAATCGCCGGGATGTCGGTTGCATTTGGCTGCACCCGCCAGGGCGATGTGCCATTGAGCGACCTCTGCGAATTGACCGGTCGGGTGCTGGAAGCCGGCTGCGATCTGGTTTCGCTTGGCGACACCACCGGCTATGCCAATCCCGGCCAAGTGGTGACCACGTTGCAGGCGGTTCGCGCTATTGCCGGTGACAAACTCCGGGCTGCGCATTTTCATGACACCCGAGGTCTGGCGCTGGCCAACAGCCTGGTGGCGGTGCAGCAAGGCATCACCGAGCTTGATTCTTCCCTGGCAGGGCTGGGTGGTTGCCCGTTCGCGCCGGGCGCGTCCGGCAACACCGTGACCGAAGACCTGGTGTTCATGCTGCAAAGCATGGGCTATGACACCGGCGTTGATCTGCCCGCACTGATCGCTTCAAGGGATCTGCTGCGCGCCGCTTTACCGGACGAAACGCTTTACGGCTGCATTGCCCGCGCTGGCCTTCCACTCAATTACACGCCAGTCGCCAACCGCGCTTGAGCCTGCTTGATCGAGGAAAACGCTAATGTCCAGACTTCCATTGGACGGCATTCGTGTCGTCGAAATTTCTCATATGGTGATGGGGCCGACCTGCGGGATGATCCTGGGTGACCTCGGTGCCGAGGTGATCAAGATCGAGCCGATCCAGGGCGACGGCACGCGCCGCCTGCTGGGCGCGGGTGCCGGTTTTTTTCGCACCTTCAACCGCAACAAACAGTGCATCGCCATTGACGTCAACACCCCTCAGGGGCGCGACGCTGTGCTGGAACTTATCGACACCGCCGACGTATTCATCGAGAACTTCAAACCTGGCCGCATGCAAGCGCTCGGCTTTGGCTACGCTGCGATTCGGGAGCGTAACCCGCGCATTATTTATGCCTCACACAAAGGCTTTCTGAACGGTCCTTACGACAATCGCCTGGCCCTGGATGAAGTGGTGCAGATGATGGCCGGTCTGGCCTACATGACAGGCCCTGTCGGTAGACCGCTACGTGCTGGCAGTTCCGTGAACGACATCATGGGCGGGATGTTCGGTGCCATCGGCGTGCTTGCCGCGCTCAACGAGCGCAACGTCACTGGGGCCGGTCGTGAGGTGCAAAGCGCGCTTTACGAAAACTGCGTATTGCTCGCCGCCCAACATATGCAGCAATACGCGGTGACCGGGCAGGCAGCCGCGCCAATGCCGAACCGCATCAGCGCCTGGGCCATCTATGACGTGTTCGAGTTCGCTGGCGGTGAGCAGATGTTCGTTGCTGCCACCGGTGAAGGCCAGTGGAACGCCTTGTGCCAGCTGCTGGGCCAGACGGTGTTGCTCGACGATCAGACTCTTGCCACCAACAACGACCGCGTTCTACAACGACCACGGCTGCTGGCCCATCTGGCTGAAGTCTTCGCGACCATGGATGCTCAGGCTCTGGCGCTACAACTCGAAGCCCACGGCATTCCATTCGCGCCGATTCGTCGTCCGGAAGAGTTGTTTGAAGATCCTCACCTGCTGAAAAGCGGTGGACTGGCAAATCTTGAACTCGAAGACGGATCGTTCACCGCCATGCCACTGCTGCCGTTGTCCCTGGATGGCGAGCGTCTTCAACCCCGTCGATCAATTCCACGCATCGGCGAGCACACCCACAAAGTCATGTGCGAACTGGGCTACAGCGACGAACACATTGCCGAGCTGTGTGCTGCCGGTGTGCTGAAAACTGATGCTCAGGCCTGAGGAGGAGCTGCCGTGGCTATCTATCAATATGACACGCTTATCCCCGCCATCCACGCCGAAACCTTCGTCGCGCAAGACGCTACCGTCATCGGCAATGTCACGCTGCAGCAGGGCGTCAGTATCTGGCCACATGCTGTTCTGCGCGGTGACAACGAGCCGATTCTCATCGGTCAGCACAGCAATGTGCAGGAAGGTGCGGTGCTGCATGCCGATCCGGGATTTGCGCTGACGGTAGGCAAGGGCGTCACCATCGGCCACCAGGCCATGTTGCATGGCTGCACCATTGGCGATGGTGCGCTTATCGGGATTCAGGCGGTTGTCCTCAATGGTGCGGTCATCGGCAAGAACTGCCTGGTTGGCGCCGGTGCGATTGTCACCGAAGGCAAGGTGTTCCCGGATAACTCCCTGATCCTGGGCGCACCTGCCAAAGTCGTGCGCGAACTGACGCCTGAAGCGATTGCCGGCATGCACCGAAACGCCGAGGACTATGTCGTCAAGGGTCAGGTTTACAAGGAAAAACTGATCCTGATCAGCTAAACCCGTTGAGCAAAGTTCCTGAAGGAACTTGCCTCTCTCCAATAATTACAAGAATGGAGAAACATCATGGTTGCCATGACTGGCGAAATCGCCCTTGCGCGCAGCGAAGAAACGATCAACGAATTGCTGCTGTATCGGCGCGTGGCCTGGCGCATCATGCCGCTGGCCATTATCTGCTTTCTGTTTTCCTATTTTGATCGGATCAACATCAGCTTCGCCAAGACCCAAATGCAGCATGAATTGGGTCTGAGCGACGCGGCATACGGTTTGGCCGCGAGCATGTTTTTTTTCGGCTACGTGCTATTCGAAGTGCCTAGCAGTCTTGGTCTCAAACGCTACGGGGCGCCGGCCTGGATCTGTCGGATCATGATCTCCTGGGGACTGGCGACGGCGGCTTTGATGTTCGCCTACACGCAATACACCCTGTACTTCCTGCGTTTTCTGATCGGCGTGATGGAAGCCGGTTTTGGCCCGGCGATCCTGTTCTACCTGGCGTGCTGGTTTCCCAAGAAGCACCTGGCAAAGATGAATGGCCTTTGGTTCCTGGCGGTACCTCTGGCAGGCGCCGTCGGTGGGCCGGCGGCGGGGATCCTGTTGGGCACGATGGACGGGGTGTTCGGGCTGGCAGGTTGGCACTGGCTGTTCCTGATGTCCGGACTCCCCTGTGTGGTACTCGGCCTGCTGGTGTTGTGGAAACTGGACCGAGACATCGAATCGGCCAAATGGCTAAGCCGTAGCGAGAAGGACCTGCTGGCGGCCAACCTGGCGCATGACAAAGTCAACCAGAAGCCGGTATTGGGATCGTTGTGGCGTGTGTTGCTGACCCGGGAAGTGGCGCTCATGGCGTTCATCTACTTTGTGATCAAGACCGCTGCTTATGGCCTCAACTTCTGGATGCCACACCTGATCAAATCCTCCGGTGTGCAGAGTCTATTCTGGATAGGGATGCTTTCGGCGTTGCCTTACATCGTGGCCTGTATCGGCATGATATGGCTGACCCGGCGTTCTGATCGTACAGGTGAACGCAAGACTTACCTTGTGTGGTGCCTGGTGGCGGCGGCAGTAGGCTACGTGTTGGCCTGCCTGTTCTCCGACTCGTCATGGGCGATGATGGCAGCACTCGTACTCGCTACTGCGGGCACCTTTATTGCGATCCCGATTTTCTGGACCATCCCGCAGTCGACCTTCTCCGGCCTGGCTATCGCTACCGGGACAGCAGCAATCAACTCCATCGGCCAATTGAGCGGCATGGTTGCACCTGTGATGGTGGGCAAAATCAACGATCTGTCCGGCTCTACCTACATGGGCATGCTCTCCATTGCACCGCTGATTCTAGTCGCTTGTTTCGTCGTCATGCGCTACGTCAAGAATCCCAGGTCCTGACGAAATTCTCACGAATGACCGGACTTGCTGATTGTTGAAGGGCTTGAATCGCGCAAGCGCCCCCTTTCTTTCACAACCGGTCTACCATGCCACCCCCGGCAGTGGTTCACGCGCTACCGACCTCATTCTTAAAAGGTACCGCAATGTCCATCGACCAAATCTCCCTTCCCAAAGGCGTAGGCCCTCACGCCATCAAGCTCCTCGAAGCCATCACTGGCGCTTCAACCCATGAAGAGCTCAATCGCGCCGGTGGCAAAGCTGAGGGGTTTGTGTTGGGGCTTGAGTCCACCAAAGCCATCAAGAGCCAAATCGCCGAGTCGTTGTATGTGGCCTACGACGATGCGGCGAGTAACCGGGCGGGTGAGTTGAAGGGCTAACCATCAGCCGGGGCAGGGTGCTTCGCGGTCAAGGAGTTTGGCCGTGAGCAACACGCCCAGTTCGCTCAGTTGGTGGATCGCCAGGGCGACGTCGCGGTGTTTGCCGGACAGGTCGAGCAGCAGCGTGTTTTGGGCTGCTGCGCAGCCCAACGGGAGCAAGCTCCCTCGCCACAGGGGTTAGGGGCGTTAGTAGCCTTGGCTCACGCTCACGCCGCGCATGATCGAGAAGCGCGGGTCGAGCAGTTTCAAGCCTTGTTCACCTTTCACCCGGCCCACGGTCACGTGGTAAGTCTTCGGCACGTCGGAGAGGTTTTCCGGGTTGCGCGCCAGTTTTTCTATCGCTGGGGTTTTGGCCCAGGCGGCGATGGGTTTCTGGCGGATGTCCACCGTCACGATCCAGGATTTATCCACGGCGGCGCCCATTGGGCCGGTGTTGGGGGCGATGTCCTTGATTTTGGCGATTTCATAGCCTTGTGAGTAACAAAAGCCAGATGCTTGTTCCACGTAGGCGGCGCGGCCAGGGTCGGTGAGGCTGTAGGTCTTGTCGCTTTTGGCGAGCAGGCCGGCGTCTGTCAGCGCATCGAAGGCGGGCGCGTTGCCGCTGGAGACGCCGGTGCTGAAGGTTGAGCTCAGCGTGACCGGGAAGCTTTTGAACATCGCTGCCGTCACGCAGGAAGCCCCTTCCAGCCGGGGTTGCAGTGCGGCGTGGATGTCGGTGTCCGAAGGGCTGTCGCTGCAAGCGGTGAGCAGCAGGGCGCTGGTGGCGGCGAGGGCCAGGGCGTTGATTCGCATCGTTTTATCCTTGACGATTGGGAGGGGGTGGCACTGAGACATTAACGTCGAGCAGATGTTTCCAGGCTGATGCCTTTGCCTTACCTTGACCTGCATCTGCCCACCTTGGGCATGGGGATGACGAATCAGGCGCGAGCAATGGGAGGCGTTTTTCCCGCGTTCAGGACCAGAGCCGCCCTCCAATACGCTATAGAATTGCCTCCTGGAACAGGCCTCACAACGAAGGATTGAGCATGACATTGACTGTCGAAACCCTACTCCAACTGGCCATGGCCAACCCCATCAACGCCGAAATCACCGCACGCCTGCCCGACCTCGGCGTGGACCAATGCATGCTCACCGCCGGCTGTCTGTTCCAGGCAGTGTGGAACCATCAAGCGAATCTTCCCGCCGCTCAGGGCGTGAAAGACTACGACGTCTTTTACTTCGACACAGACATGTCCTACGAGGCGGAAGATGCGGTGATTCGTTCGGCCGAGGCGCTGTTCCAGGACCTGGGCGTGAATGTGGAGGTGAAGAACCAGGCGCGGGTGCACCTTTGGTACGGCGAGCGGTTTGGTCGGCCCTATCCGCAGTTGCACTCGGCCAAGCAGGGCGTGGATCGTTACCTGGTGGCAGGTACGTGCATCGGCTTGGATATCGCGACGGGTGAGGTGTACGCGCCCTATGGGTTGGATGACGTGGAGCACGGCGTGCTGCGCATCAACCCGCTGCATGCGGAGCCGGCGTTGTTCATGCACAAGGCCAAGAGTTATCAAGCGCGTTGGCCGTGGCTGAAGATTGTGGCGCCGGGTTCACCCCAGTAACCCTCCCAGCACGGCGCTGGCGGCCACCACCAACCAGGGCGGCAGCTTCCAGACCATCAGCGCCACCAAGGCGGCCAGTGCCAAGCTGAAGTCCAGCGCAGTGAAGATCGCGCTGGTCCACACCGGCTGATACAGCGCCGCCAGCAATAACCCCACCACTGCCGCGTTCACTCCGGCCAGCGCGGCCTGGGTGCGTGGGCTGCGGCGCAGGGTTGCCCAGAACGGCAGTGCACCCATCACCAGCAAAAAGGACGGGGCAAATATAGCCAGCAGCGCAATCACGCCACCCAGCCAGCCGTTCGGGGCATGGTTCATCGAGGCGCCAAGGAACGCGGCAAAGGTGAACAGCGGGCCGGGCACGGCTTGCGTGGCGCCGTAGCCCGCGAGGAATACGTCATTGTTCACCCAGTGCGGTGGCACCACTTCGGCTTGCAGCAACGGCAGCACCACATGGCCGCCGCCGAAGACCAGCGAGCCGGTGCGGTAGAAGGCATCTACCAAGGCCAGCGTGGGATTGGGCAACCAGCCGGCCAGAATCGGCAGGCCCGCCAGCAACACGAGGAACAGCCCCAGCCACAGGGCGCCCGCGCGGCGGCTGATGGCGACCGGCAGCGCGTCAGGCTCGGCACTCGGCTCACGTTTGAACAGCAGCAGGCCGGCCACGCCTGCGGCGCAGATCACCCCGACCTGGGCCCAGGCGGACGGTTCCAGCAGCGCCAAACACGCCGCAATCAGCATCAGTATCACACGCGCCAGGCCTTGGCACAGGGAACGCGCCATGCCCCAGACGGCTTGGGCGACCACCGCCACGGCGACCACTTTGAGGCCATGCAGCGCGCCGTCGGGGAGGGCGCTGCCATCGTGGGACAGGCCCAGGGCGAACAGGATCAGCGCGATGGCTGACGGCAGTGTAAACCCGGCCCAGGCAGCAGCGGCGCCACGGTAACCGGCGCGGGACAGGCCCAGCGCGATGCCGACCTGGCTGCTGGCCGGGCCAGGGAGGAATTGGCACAACGCGACCAATTCCGCGTAACTGCGCTCGCTCAGCCAGCGTCGCCGTGTGACGAACTCCTCGCGAAAATAACCCAGGTGCGCAATCGGGCCGCCGAACGAGGTGAGGCCCAGGCGCAGGAAGATCAGGAATACCGACCAGGGGCTGCCGGGATGATCAGCACAGGAATGGGCCAAGGGGTGAGGTCTCATGAGGGGTTGCGCCACCTTAGCGAATTTTGATGACGTGAAGAAGAGGCCTCTGTTTACGCCAATTGCAACGCGTGATGGAATTTTTGCGCGCGCATTTGAGTCATTGAAAGATGCACGGAGAAAGCCTTCCCATCACTGATACTGACGACAGCAAGGACAGACGATGACCTTTTTTATTTTCCTGCTGGCCTGCGCGGCGGCTGCCAGCACCGGCATCATTTTCAAACCAGGCGCCTGGTACGAATCCCTCGTGAAACCCAGCTTCACACCGCCCAATTGGTTGTTCCCGGTGGCGTGGACGATCATATACCTGCTGCTGGCCTGGGCCGGTTACCGCCTCAGCCTGATCCCAGGCAGCGAAATGGTGTTGGCCCTGTGGGCGGCGCAGATTGCGTTGAACACGTTGTGGACGCCGGTGTTCTTCGGCGCCCATCGCATCTTGGCCGGGATGGTGATTATTACCGTGCTGTGGCTCACCGTAGCGGCGATGGTGGTGTTGGCGGTGCGCCTGGACTTGATCACCGGCTTGATCCTGTTCCCCTACTTGGCGTGGCTGTGTGTCGCGGCGGCGTTGAATTTCTCGATCCTGCGGAATAACCGCTGATGGCCCATACGCTCTGGCCCGCCAGTGAGCCTGAACTGGCCGAGATGCGCCGTTTCAATCAAAAGCTCGCGTGGATGCCGCGCTTTAAAATCCGCAATCGGGTTACACCGCGTCTGATTCAGGTGCTGTTGCGCGTCAGCCAAAAGGTCAGGAAAGGGCCGGATGCTGAGTGCAAGGTGGTCGATTCAGTGCCCGTGCGCATCCTGCGGCCGAGCGGCAAACCCAAAGGCGTGGTGCTGGATATCCACGGCGGCGGCTGGGTGATTGGCAATGCGCAGATGGATGACGACCTCAATCTGGGTATGGTCAACGCGTGTGACGTGGCGGTGGTGTCGGTGGATTATCGGCTGGCGGTCGACACACCGGTCGAGGGGCTAATGGACGACTGCCTCGCGGCCGCGCGATGGTTGCTGGCCACGGATGAGTTTGCCGACCTGCCGGTGTTCGTCGTCGGCGAATCGGCGGGCGGGCACTTGGCGGCGGCGACACTACTGGCGTTGAAGCAGTGGCCCGATTTGCTCAAACGGGTAAGCGGGGCGGTGTTGTACTACGGCGTTTACGATTTGGCCGGCACCCCCAGCGTGCGCGCGGCGGGGCCCGAAACCTTGTTGCTGGATGGGCCTGGCATGGTCGAGGCACTGCGCATGCTGACGCCGGGGTTGAGTGATGACGAGCGTCGGCAGGCGCCGTTGTCACCGCTGTATGGCGACTTCGGCGGGTTGCCGCCGGCGTTGATGTTTGTGGGCGAGTTGGACCCGTTGAAAGATGACACCTTGTTGATCGCTGAGCAGTGGCCGGGGGCTGAGGCGCATCTGTTGCCGGAGTCGGCCCATGGGTTTATCCATTTTCCGGTGGTGATGGGGGCGGGCGTGCTTGCCTACAGCCGCCAGTGGATCAGTCAAAGAATGGACGGGGGAGTACTCAATCTTTCTTCGTCCGGGTAACCTTGCGCTCCCCCCATTCAAGCCAAGGACAGCACGTGAAGGTTCTTCAAGGATTCATCGGGTTATCGGCGCTGTATCTGCTGGCCGGCTGTGAGCAAGTCACCGAGAAGACACTGCGCTTCGACGTGCCCTACGGCTACTACGAGACGGCCTTCCGCCAGGACGTCACGGGCAAAGGCCAGTTGACCTGCAAGGTCGCCACCGACACCCAGGACCGTGGCGAAAAGTGGGTGCCTTCGGTCATTCTTGCGGCCGCCGAGGATGCTGCGGAAGACGATACGCTGTTCCTGTCCAGCTATACGCCCGCCGACAGCGACGAGCGGCTATTCGAGCTGCGCACGTTCAACAAGGCAAAGCCAGTCATCGATACCTTCTTCCATCGAGCTCCCGACCATAACGGCGTGTACACCCTACGGCTGACTTGGCAAGCAGATGGCACGATCGGCTATCAAGTCGAAAACGGCGGTGTCTGGGAAGAGAAGAAGCTTGTCGAGAAACCAGGGTTTGCCGTACGCCACGTGAGCGTGCATGCGTCGGGGATGAAGGGCAGTGCAGTCTGTGAGTTGCGCCAGTGAGTGGTACCTGTGACGTGAGGCCGTTGAAAGGCTGATTCATTGAACTAAAAACTTGATCAATGAGTCAGGTTAATCAGCTGCTCTTCTCTCATCATGAGGACTCCACCATGCGCCAATACACACTCAACTACCGATTCAACGAAGAATTGCGCACCCATGTGTTCGAATTCAAGCAGCCCGAATTGCCGGTGCATGAGGCGGCGTTGCACTTGCTGCAATTGCATTTCGGCGATGCCGAGAATGGCTTGATCCTGCCGCCTGCGGATGCGACGCCGGAGGAGATTCTGGAACAGGCGCAGGTGGTGGGAATCACGCAGATTGAGGTTGTATGAGCGAAAACCCTCGGATTCAGGCGGTCACGACTGCGGATATTCCTGACGTACTGAGGTTTGTGCTGCAGGCCCGCGCCGAGCTGTTCCCGAAGCTCAGTGCGGCGGGGATGCCGGCGGACCTGGCGCAATTCGAGGCGATCTATCTACAGGGCGATGGGCAGTTTCTAATCGCTCGGGAGGCGGGCCGGATTGTTGCGGCCATTGGTTACTTGCCTTACGACGGGCGTTTTGCGCAGTTGAATTACCAGGGCCGCAAGACAGTGGAAGTGGTGCGCCTGTTTGTGTTGCCGGCCTATCGCCGCTTTGGTCTGGCGGGGGCGTTGTATCGGGCGCTGGAGGCAATGGCGAAAGCGGAGGGGGTTGAGGTGGTTTACCTGCATACCCACCCGTTTTTGCCGGGGGCGATTGATTTTTGGGTGCGGCAGGGGTTTGAAGTGGTGGATGTAGACGCGGACCCGGTGTGGCAGACGACGCACATGCAGCGACTGTTGTAGACGTGAAACGCCGCAAATCAATGTGGGAGCAGGCAAGCCAGCTCCCACATGTGTATTGTGTGAAGCCTCTAGTTCGGGCGCAACCGCAGTATCTGCACGCCATCAAACGGGTCTGTCAGGTAGTGCGCCTGCACCCCAAACGTCTCCTGCAAGCGCTGCGGCGTCAGCACTTCCATCGGCTTACCCAGCGCCACCAACTGTCCACGATCCAGTACCGCCAGCCGATCACAGGTCAGCGCTTGATTCAGGTCATGCAGCGCAATCAATGTGGTCACCGGCAGCCCTTGCACCCCCTTCAAGATCGCCAGCTGGTGCTGGATATCCAAATGATTGGTCGGCTCATCCAGTAGCAATATCTGTGGCCGTTGCGCCAATGCGCGGGCGATGTGCACGCGTTGGCGTTCACCGCCCGAGAGGCTGCGCCAGGCGCGTTTGCTCAGGTGAGTGGCGTCGACGTCATGCAAGGCCTGGTTCACGATGGCATCGTCTTCGCTGGACCACGGGCTCAGCGCCGACAACCACGGCGTACGGCCCAGCGCCACGGCGTCGAACACGCGGATGGCATCGTCCGTGTCAGCCTGTTGCTCAACCACGGCCAGTTGCTGTGCGATGGCGCGGCGGGACAGGTCGCCCAAAAGCTGGCCGCCCAACAATACTTCGCCAGATGCCGGCGCGCGCAAGCCTGCCAGCAGTTTGAGCAAGGTGGATTTACCGGAACCGTTTGGCCCGACAATCCCCAAGGTTTCACCCAGCTGCACGTCCAGGTGAATATCGCGTAATAACTCAGCCTCACGCACCTTGAAGCCCAACCCCGTGCAGCTTAAAACGCTCATCGCGCGTTCCTCCGGCCAATGAGGATCAGCGCAAACACCGGCGCACCGACCAGCGCCGTGACCACGCCGACCGGAATCACCTGGCCTTTGATCAGCGTGCGCGACAGCACATCCGCTGCAATCAAAAACAGCGCGCCGCCGAGCGCGCTGGCCGGCAGCAAGCGTGAGTGCCCGGTGCCGAGCAACAGACGCACGGCGTGGGGGATCACCAGCCCGACAAAGCCGATGGCGCCGACAATCGACACCATCACCGCCGTCACCAGTGCCGCGCAGCCCACCAACACAAACTGCACGCGGCGCACGGGGATACCGAGGGACGCCGCCGAGTCACTGCCAAAGGTGAACGCATCCAGCGCCCGACGATGCCACAGGCACACCGCCAAGCCCACGACCGCCATCGGCACCGCCAACCACACCGATGGCCAGCGCACGCCGCTGAGGTTGCCCAACAGCCAGAACATGATGCCGCGCGCCTGTTCGGAGCTGGCCGACTTGGTGATCAGGAACGCGGTAAGCGCATTGAACAGCTGCGATCCGGCAATGCCGGCGAGGATGATCTGGCCGGTGCCGCTCGACGAACCGCTGGCGCGCGCCAGCAGAATCACCAGGGCAAACGCCGCCACCGCGCCGACAAACGCACCCGCCGACAACGAAATCAGCCCGCCGCCCACGCCCATCAGCGCCACCAGCACCGCGCCAGTCGAGGCGCCGGCGCTGATGCCCAGCAGGTACGGATCGGCCAATGGGTTGCGCAATAACGACTGCAGGATCACCCCGCACGTCGCCAGCCCCGCACCGCACGCGGCGGCTACCAGGGCACGCGTGAGGCGGTAGTTCCACACCACGCCCTCATCGATCGGGTCCAGCACATAGCCGGCCGCCCACAGTTTGTTGGCGAGTACCTGGAGCACGACCTGCGGCGAGATGGCGGTTTCACCGATGGCCACGCCGGCGAGCAGGGCGATCAGTAGCAAGGCCAGGGCAACTAGGGTCCGGATCAGGCTGGCAGTCATTTGTGCAGGTCGTAGCCGTCGATGGCGGCCGCCAGTTGTTCAAGGCCGTCGAACGTACGAATGCTGGCCTGCAGCGCCATGGCGTCGAGGATGATGATGCGGTTGTTTTTCACCGCGTCCATGTTGCGCGTGACCGGGTCGCTGCGCAAAAAGGCCAGTTTCTTTTCATGGTCGTCAGCCGGGTAACGGCGCCGGTCCATGCGTGCGATGATCAAAAAGGTCGGGTTGGCCTTGGCGATGGTTTCCCAGCCGACGGCGGGCCACTCTTCATCGGACTGCACCACGTTGGAAAGGCCGAGGGTTTGCAGCATGAACTCGGGAATGCCTTTGTGGCCGGCCACGTACGGGTCGCTGGCCATCTCGGAACTGGAGAACCACACCAACGCGCTGGCGTGCTTGAGGCCTTTGCTTTGCACAGTGGCGACCGACTTGGCCAGGCGCGCCTTGAGTTCGTCGTTCAATTGTTCGCCGCGGTCCTGTACGTCGAAAATCTGCGCCAGTTGGCTGATGCTTTTATAGATCGTCGCGATGCGGAAAGGCTCCAGCCGCGTGCCATCTGCGCCCACCAGGTTGTCTTTGCCTTCGCAGTCGGAGGGCAGCAGGTAGGTAGGGATCTTCAGCTCATGGAATTGCTCGCGGGTGCCGACCACGCCTTGTGGCCCGACCACCCATTCCAGCTCGGCGGCTACCAGTTGCGGGCGCTTGGCGATCACCGCTTCGAAGCTCGGCTCGTTGTTGGCCAGGCGCTCGATGCTGTCGTTCTGCGCCTTGAACTGCGGCAATACGCTGTTGAACCACAACGAAGTGCCCACCACCTTATCGCCCACGCCCAGCGCGTAAAGCATCTCGGTAGCCGCCTGGCCAATCGTCACGCTGCGCGCGGGAGCCTGCTGGAAGGTCAGGCGGCTGCCGCAGTTTTCCACGGTCAGTGGGTAGTGGGTGGGCGCGGCTTGGGCCAGGGCACAGAAGCTGACGCCGGCGAGCAGGGCGGTGACGCGTGGCAGCATGGGGCAATCTCCGAGTGAACCGTACGTGGAACTGGGGAGGTACGGTTCGGAAACACACCCTTGGGCACTGTGGTGGAGACAGGCAAGCGTGTCCTTCCCGGACACCCCGCCGGTTAGTGATTGAGCTTAAGCCGGCAGGTCTCCTGACTGATGCGTCGTCGCCACGCTCCAGCCTTCCCGGACGTGATCCAGTGGCATTAAGGAGCAGGCTCAGCACCTACAGTTGCGGGGGCAGTTCCGATTGGCGCGGGTGTAGCGCGCTTCGGATTCCCTATTAGTCCCGTTTGGGAACCGGCGCGGTATGGTAGTCGATCAGGCACCTTAGCGGGAGCTCCAAATACTCGAGGCGTGAACACGGTGGTAGCTCTCGCGGAGTTCGTCATCCTATGATGCGCATCCCATGGATAGTCTTCACACAAGGAAAGCACAGTGAAATCATTAATCGTCCTCGCCCTTATCGCCACGCTCGCCGGTTGCGCCACGCAGGGCAAATCTGAAAAGCAGATTCTTGACGAGGCCGCCACCGCGTACGTCAAGTCGATGCCCGCCGGCTCGGACAAGCTCCGTTTGCACACGATGAGCATCCCCAAAACCGGTTTGTTTGGCGATACGCTGGCGATTGCCATGGCCAGTGATCAGAACGCCGCCCACCTCAGGGGCGAATTGCTGAATGCAAAACGCATGGGCGATGTGTTCTTTTTGATTATCGGCGCCGGCAGCCCAGTTGACGTTGCTGTGATCAGCAAAGCGGTCGAAGGGCAGGATTTGAACGGGATGCAGATTTACTACTCGGGCACCGATGCACAAAGAGACACAGTGCGTGCGGCCGTTGAAAAGACCCAGGCGCAATTTCATTACATCAATGCGCAATGACTACTCGCACTTAGAGCCGTCTGGGCAAACTGGCGCTGTTGTTCCGCGTCTAGGCCGATGTTGGACGGAGTCGGCCAATCACCGCAGATCAAAATGTGGGTGTTGGCTTGTCGAACCGCTGCGATAGCCAGAAGTATCTACACATCTTGAGCGAGCGCTCTGCGTAGCAGCTGTCGAGCCCTGGCGAGGCTGCGTCAGCGGTGTGTCAGACAGACCGCAAACGCAGCCTCGCCAGGGCTCGACAGCTGCTACGCACTTTCACATTGAAAATATGTAGATACCTGTGCCGCCGTCTTCGCAGGCAAGCCAGCTCCCACACTTGATGTACGTCGTCCGTTCGGTCAGAGACGAATGTCTTCCGGACCTTGTATCAGCGCTTCAATCCGCGTGCCGGTGGCGCGTTCTTCGTTGCTGAAGCCGTCGTAGTCGGCGAGGTTGGCAAAACGGAGGCCGGTCAGCCGTTCTATCTGGACCACACTGCGTTGGTAGGTCCTGAGCTGGCCAAACACCAGCTCGAGCTGGCCCAATTCGCGGTTCTGGTCAATCATGTAGGCACTCGCGCGAGGCTTGCCGTCGTCACCGAGGTAGGCGACGACTTTCCAGAAGGCCTTGGGGATTTTAACGCCCCGGTACACTCGGTCGTCGTCGGCAAACACCGGCCCGGTAAACATGGTGGCGCGGGCTTTCCAGCGTTGGGTGTTATCGAGAATATAGTCTTCGAGCTCCAGCCAGGTCTTCTGGTTGAACCCATTCATCTGCGGCGAGCAGTTGGTGAAGTGGAATGTGTCGAAGTTGGCGATTTTTGCCTCGTCGCCCCAATTGGGGTCCTGTCGGCGTACCAGGTGGCCGCGATCAAGGCCATTGCTGGCGTAGAGGTCTTCGCCCACCTGCGCGTCGATGGGCAGGCGGCCATCGTAGGCCCAGATGTCGTTGCTACGGGCAACGTCCACATGCAGCCCCCCGTCGATATTGGCGCCCACGTACAGCGCGAGGCGCCTTGAGCGTGACATCGTCACCGAGAAGTGCGTGTAGTCCAGGCGGTCGCCGCCCTCTTTCAGCGTCTGTACATCATCCGCAATCGCGTCCTCAACGGTGGGCCAGGGCACCACGAAGCTGCCGAGAAAATCCTCGGCGTAGCCGCTCCGGTCCTTGAAATCCTTGGCCGCAGTGACGCGTGGCGTCGCCGCCCTGGCCTCCAGCAGAGTGGGGCTCGGCGCGAGCAGCGGGCGCAGGTCGGCGAGCCGTGGGCGGTACGAAAGGTCGATTTTGGTTTTGCGTGCGGGCATCGGTCAGTCCTCCTTGGATAAACACGACTGCAACATAGGTTAATGACAATTGATGACACGCGTTGATCCCAGGGGGCTATCCTGAGTCGATACCCGGACGTTGTCACATGCCAAATGGAGCCAGCCAATGTGTGTTCGCCAGCAGCATCGCAATCCGATTTTCTGCCTGATCCCGCCCTACATGCTCGACCAGATCGCCCGCAACGGTGATAAAGCGCAGCGGGAAATCGCGTTGCGCACCCGCGCCAAAGACAGCACGTTTCGCTCGCTGCGTATGGTCGCGGTGCCCGCCAAAGGGCCCGCTCACATGGCCCTGGCCATGGGCGCAGGCAAGCGGCGTTCGATCTACAGCGCCGAGGGCACCGACAGCCTGCCGGGAACGCTGGTCCGTGGCGAAGGGCAGCCCGCCAGCGGTGATGCGGCGGTGGACGAGGCCTACGATGGCTTGGGCGCCACCTTTGATTTTTTCGAGCAGGTCTTCGACCGCAACTCCATCGATGATGCCGGCATGGCATTGGACGCGACCGTTCATTTTGGCCAGAACTACAACAATGCGTTCTGGAACTCGGCCCAGATGGTGTTTGGTGATGGCGATGAGCAGTTGTTCAATCGCTTCACAGTGGCGCTCGACGTGATTGGCCATGAGTTGGCCCATGGCGTCACCGAGGATGAGGCCAAGCTGATGTACTTCAATCAGTCCGGCGCGTTGAACGAGTCGCTGTCGGACGTGTTCGGCTCACTGATCAAGCAATATGCACTGCAGCAATCGGCACAAGACGCCGACTGGCTGATCGGCAAGGGGCTGTTTACGCCAAAGATCAAAGGCACCGCCCTGCGCTCGATGAAAGCCCCCGGTACCGCGTTTGACGACGAACTGCTGGGCAAGGACCCTCAGCCTGGGCACATGGATGATTTTGTGCAGACCTACGAGGACAATGGTGGGGTGCATATCAATTCCGGCATCCCCAACCATGCGTTCTACCAAGTGGCGACGAAGTTGGGCGGGTTCGCCTGGGAGCGCGCCGGGCGTATCTGGTATGACGCGTTGCGCGATGCGCGGCTGCGGCCCAACTCGGGGTTTCTGCGCTTTGCGCGCATCACCTACGATATTGCCGGCCGACTCTACGGCGCGAACAAGGATGAGCAGAAGGCGGTCAAGGAAGGTTGGAAAGCGGTCGGCATTTCGGTCTGACGTGAGGAACAACCATGCAGATTTCGATCAAGGAAAACGGCGGACCGGCGTTTTTTCCCGGCTTGGCCCAGCCTCGTACGGTAAAGCTGGACGCTCTGCCTGAGCAGGATCAGCAGGAGTTGCGGCAACTGATCGCGGCTTCAGACTTTTTTCAGTTGCCGCAGAGCACCGTTCCGGAGTCCGGGAAGCCAGGCCAGGTGCATTACACCCTGACCGTGACAGAGGGCCAGCGCGAGCACACGGTGTGCGTGCTGGCGCCGGTGAAGTCCCAGGCACTGGACGGGCTGGTGCAGTGCGTGCGCAGGCATATTCGGTGTTGAGGCCGTTTTAGGTCTGCTGCGCAGTCCAGCGGGAGCAAGCGCCTTCGCCACAGGGAGTGCTCGGCTTATTTGCGGTCCAGCCACACGGTTTGCGCGTTGCAGAATTCGCGTACGCCGAAGTGCGACAATTCGCGGCCGAACCCACTTTTTTTCACGCCGCCGAACGCCACCCGAGGGTCGGAAACGCTGAAGGCGTTGACGAAGATCCCGCCGGTTTCCAACTGGTTGGCGATATCGCGTGCCTTCGCCGGGTCGGTGGTGAAGATGCTGGCGGTGAGGCCGAACTCGCTGTCATTGGCCAGGGCCACGGCGTGGTCGGCGTCGCGGGCGGTGATGATCGAGGCCACGGGGCCGAACAGTTCCTGCTTGAACGAGGTCATCTGGTCGGTGACGTCAGCCAGTACGGTCGGTTCGTAGAAGTTGCCGGCGCCGGGTACTTTGTGACCGCCCAGCAATAGGGTTGCGCCTTCTTCCAGGGTGGCCTGGACCTGGCCGTGCAGCTCGTCGCGCAAGTCAAAGCGGGCCATCGGGCCAATATAAGTGGCGGCTGAGGTGGGGTCGCCCATCGCCAAGGCGCGGCTGGCCTCCAGGAATTTGACGGTGAATGTTTCCACCACGCCGGCCTCGATGATCAGGCGCTTGGCGGCGGCGCAGACTTGGCCGCTGTTCTGGAAGCGGCCGATCAGGGCGGCTTGCACGGCGGCGTCGAGGTCGGCGTCGTTGAGTACGATGAACGGGTCGGAGCCGCCGAGTTCCAGCACGCATTTTTTCAGTGCAGCGCCGGCCTGGGAGCCAATGGCGATGCCGGCACGCACGCTGCCGGTCAGGGTAACGGCGGCGATGCGTGGGTCGGCGATGGCTTTGGACACGCCTTCGTTGGCCACGTTGATCACTTCGAACAGCCCTTCGGCGAAGCCAGCCTTTTTAAACGCTTGTTGGATCAGATAGGCGCTGCCCATTACGTTCGGTGCGTGTTTGAGCACGTAGGTGTTGCCGGCAAGCATGGTCGGCACGGCGCCGCGCAGCACTTGCCATACGGGGAAGTTCCACGGCATGACTGCCAGGATAGGGCCGAGCGGGCGGTATTCGATCTGGGCGCTGCCGTTGTCCACCAACGTCGGTTCCGGGGCGAGCATGGCCGGACCGTGGGCGGCGTACCATTCGCTGAGTTGCGCGCATTTTTCGATTTCGGCACGGGCTTGGGCGATGGGTTTGCCCATTTCCAGGGTGATGGTCTGGGCCATTTCTTCGGCTTGGTCACGCAGGGCGTTGGCCAGGCTCAGCAGCAACTCGGCGCGCTGGCTCACTGGCTGGCGGCGCCAGGTGCGGAACGCGCTGGTGGCCCGATCGAGGGCGGCGTCCAGTTGCTGATGGGTTTCGTAGGGATAGCTGCCAACGGTTTCGCCGTTGGCCGGGTTAATCGAGAGGGCATGGGTGGTTGCGTTCATGGCGCCGTCCTGCTGAATGAATACGTTGAGTTCAGCCTACGGGGCTATCTCTTTTCTGGAAACTGAATAATATTAAGCAATACGTTCACGATTGGAGAATGATGTGGATCTGGTGCAGCTGGAAATCTTCAAGGCCGTTGCCGAGCAAGGCAGCATCAGCGCCGCCGCGCAGTTGATTCATCGGGTGCCGTCGAACCTGACCACGCGCATCAAGCAACTGGAGCAGGACCTGGGCGTGGAATTGTTTATCCGCGAGAAAAGCCGCTTGCGCCTGTCGCCGGCCGGCTGGAATTTCCTCGGCTATACGCGGCGCATCCTCGACCTGGTGCAGGAAGCCCGCGCGACGGTGGCGGGGGAGGAGCCCCAGGGCGCGTTTGCCCTCGGCTCGCTGGAGAGCACCGCGGCGGTGCGTATCCCGGCGTTGCTGGCGGCGTATAACCAGAAGCACACCAAGGTTGAGTTGGACCTGAGCACCGGGCCATCGGGCACGATGATTGAAGGCGTGCTGTCGGGACGGTTGACGGCGGCGTTTGTTGATGGCCCGGTGCTGCACAGCACCCTTGAGGGCGTAGCGGTATTTGAAGAAGAGATGGTGGTGATTGCGCCGCTGCATCACGCGCCGATTACCCGGGGGCAAGAGGTGAACGGCGAGAACATCTACACCTTTCGCTCGAACTGCTCGTACCGACACCACTTTGAGCGCTGGTTCTCACAGGACGGCGCGGTACCGGGCAAGATCTTTGAGATCGAGTCCTACCACGGCATGCTTGCCTGCGTCAGCGCCGGGGCCGGGGTGGCGCTGATGCCGCGCAGCATGCTGGAAAGCATGCCGGGGTTTGCGGCGGTGAGTGTGTGGCCGCTGACGGAGAGTTTCCGGATCTTGCACACCTGGCTGATCTGGCGCCGGGGCACGGTGTCGCAGAGTTTGAACAGCTTTGTGAAGTTGCTGGAGGAACGCGCTTTGGTAACGCAGTAGATCGAATGTGGGAGCTGGCTTGCCTGCGATAGCCACAGATATCTACACATTTTCAATGTGATAGTGCGTAGCAGCTGTCGAGCCCTGGCGAGGCTGCGTTTGCGGTCTGTCTGACACACCGCTGACGCAGCCTCGCCAGGGCTCGACAGCTGCTACGCAGAGGGCTCGCTCAAGATGTGTAGATACTTATGCTGCGATAGCATCAACTCGTTTTGCCTGATACACCGGGGTGCTGGCATCGCAGGCAAGCCAGCTCCCACATTTGATCGCTATCAGCCGCCGAATTGCAGGGTGCCCATCGCCAGTTTTGCCATTAACGCGGTCGCACCCAATTGCACCAGCCACAGTGCCAGGCCTCCGAGGAACACGCCGAGCGCTACCTGCAACACCAAGCTCTTCTGGCGCTTGGCTTGCGGCGCGCGTGGGGTGAAGTGGTCCAGCTCGTCGCGGTCGGCACGCAGGTCCAGGTCATCGTTTCTCATAAGGCTCTCACAGCAAAGGGGCAATCAGGGTTCAGTCTAGGGGAGCAGGGCATTTTCTGACAGGCATTAAAAAGGGAAGCCGTAGCTTCCCTTCTTGCGGCGCCGCCAGGTTATAGAACCTGAACAATCGCCTTTGTGACCGCATCAATGTTCGACTGGTTCAGCGCCGCCACACAGATACGCCCGGTATCCAGTGCGTAGATCCCAAACTCGGTGCGCAAGCGAGTGACTTGCTCAACGGTCAGGCCGGAGTAGGAGAACATCCCGCGCTGGCGGCCGACAAAGCTGAAGTCCTGGCCCGGAGCAGCCTTGGCCAGTTCGGCGACCATCTGCTCGCGCATGCCACGGATGCGCAGGCGCATTTCCGCCAGTTCGGCTTCCCACTGGGCGCGCAGCTCAGGGTTGTTCAGCACCGCTGCAACAATCGCCGCGCCGTGGGTCGGCGGGTTGGAGTAGTTGGTGCGGATCACACGCTTGACCTGGGACAGGATGCGCGCGCTTTCTTCCTTGGAGTCGCCAACGATGGACAGCGCGCCCACACGTTCGCCGTACAGCGAGAACGACTTGGAGAACGAGCTGGACACAAAGAAGGTCAGGCCCGACTCAGCGAACAGACGTACGGCAGCGGCGTCTTCGTGGATGCCGTCGCCAAAGCCCTGGTAGGCCATGTCGAGGAACGGCACCAGGTTCTTGGCCTTGACCACGTCCAGCACGTTCTGCCAGTCGGCCGGGCTCAGGTCGACGCCGGTCGGGTTGTGGCAGCAGGCGTGCAGCACCACGATGGACTGTGGCGGCAGGGCGTTGAGGTCTTCGAGCAGGCCGGCACGGTTTACGTCGTGGGTGGCGGCGTCGTAGTAGCGGTAGTTCTGCACCGGGAAACCTGCGGTTTCGAACAGGGCGCGGTGGTTTTCCCAGCTTGGGTCGCTGATGGCGACAACGGCGTCTGGCAGCAGTTGCTTGAGGAAGTCGGCGCCAATTTTCAGGGCGCCGGTGCCGCCAACGGCCTGGACGGTCACAACGCGACCCGCAGCCAGCAGTGGCGACTCAGCACCAAACAGCAGGGTTTGCACGGCCTTGTCATACGCCGCGATGCCGTCGATCGGCAAGTAGCCACGGGCGGCGTGTTGCGCCACGCGAATGGCTTCCGCTTCGGCAACGGCACGCAAGAGTGGAATCTTCCCCTCTTCGTTGCAGTAAACGCCCACGCCAAGGTTGACCTTGGTGGTTCGTGTATCGGCGTTGAATGCTTCGTTGAGGCCCAGGATAGGATCGCGTGGTGCCATTTCGACAGCGGAGAACAGGCTCATTTTGCGGCAGCTCTATGGGGGAAGGGAGGGACGTGTCGCGCTCCAGCCGAATGCACTAGAGCGGTGCACAAACGGGGAGCTAGTATAGAGGCCATCACGGCTGAGGGCGACAGCCGAAACGGCTTTTCGGCCAAGTTTTTCGGTTTATTTGCTGACCGTTAGTCTTATTGCAACAGGGATCGGAAGGGTCGCGTAGGACGATTGCCTTGAAACCCGACGCACTCGCCACCACTTCTATGGCTATCATGGTTTTTTCCTACTATCCGCTCTGAATCTTCGCGGGTGGTGGTCTATTTCGTCCTCGACGGGTTTACAGTCTGGGGTGACTACACGAGGTATGTTATGTCGGATTTCCAACTCGTCACCCGCTTTGAACCCGCTGGCGATCAGCCGGAAGCCATCCGCCAGATGGTCGAGGGCATCGAAGCCGGCCTGGCCCACCAGACGCTGCTCGGGGTGACAGGTTCGGGCAAGACCTTCAGCATCGCCAACGTGATCGCGCAGATCAACCGGCCCACCCTGGTGCTGGCGCCCAACAAGACCCTGGCCGCGCAGTTGTATGGCGAGTTCAAGGCGTTCTTCCCGAATAACGCGGTGGAATACTTCGTTTCCTACTACGACTACTACCAGCCCGAAGCCTATGTGCCGTCCTCCGATACCTTTATCGAGAAGGATGCGTCGATCAACGACCATATCGAGCAGATGCGGCTGTCGGCGACCAAGGCGCTGCTGGAGCGCAAAGACGCGATCATCGTCACCACGGTGTCGTGCATCTACGGCCTGGGCAGCCCGGAAACCTATTTGAAGATGGTGTTGCACGTTGATCGCGGTGACAAACTCGACCAGCGCGAGTTGCTGCGTCGCCTGACGAGCCTGCAATACACGCGCAACGACATGGACTTTGCCCGTGCCACCTTCCGCGTGCGCGGCGATGTGATCGATATTTACCCGGCGGAATCCGACCTGGAAGCGATCCGCATCGAACTGTTTGACGATGAAGTCGAGAGCCTGTCGGCCTTCGATCCGTTGACCGGCGAGGTAATCCGCAAGCTGCCGCGCTTCACGTTCTATCCGAAAAGCCACTACGTGACCCCGCGCGAAACCCTGATGGGCGCCATCGAGGGCATCAAGACCGAGTTGGCCGAGCGCCTGGAGTACCTGCGTTCCAATAACAAGCTGGTGGAAGCCCAGCGTCTTGAGCAGCGCACCCGCTTCGACCTGGAGATGATCCTGGAGCTGGGCTACTGCAATGGTATCGAAAACTACTCGCGCTATCTCTCGGGTCGTGATTCCGGGCAGGCGCCGCCCACACTATTTGATTACTTGCCGGACGACGCGCTGTTGGTGATCGACGAGTCGCACGTCAGCGTGCCGCAGGTCGGCGCGATGTACAAAGGTGACCGCTCGCGTAAAGAAACCTTGGTGGAATACGGTTTCCGTCTGCCGTCGGCGCTGGATAACCGGCCAATGCGTTTTGACGAGTTTGAGAGCATCAGCCCGCAGACGATTTTTGTCTCGGCCACGCCGGGTAACTACGAGGCCGAGCATGCGGGCCGTGTGGTTGAGCAGTTGGTGCGCCCGACGGGGCTCGTCGACCCGCAAATCGAAATCCGCCCGGCGCTGACCCAGGTCGATGACTTGCTCTCGGAGATCGGCAAACGCGTGGCCCTGGAAGAGCGGGTGCTGGTCACTACGTTGACCAAGCGCATGTCTGAAGACTTGACCGACTACCTGGCTGACCACGGCGTGCGCGTGCGTTACCTGCACTCGGACATCGATACGGTGGAGCGCGTGGAGATCATCCGCGACCTGCGCCTGGGCACCTTTGATGTGCTGGTGGGGATCAATCTGCTGCGTGAAGGTCTGGACATGCCGGAAGTGTCGCTGGTGGCGATCCTCGATGCGGACAAGGAGGGCTTCCTGCGTTCCGAACGCTCGCTGATCCAGACCATCGGCCGCGCGGCACGTAACCTCAATGGGCGGGCGATTCTCTACGCGGACCGCATTACCGGTTCCATGGAGCGGGCGATTGGCGAGACCGAGCGCCGCCGCGACAAACAGATTGCTTTTAACCTGGAACATGGCATCACGCCCAAGGGCGTGTTCAAGGACGTTGCCGACATCATGGAAGGCGCCGTGGTACCGGGCTCGCGCAGCAAGAAGCGCAAGGGCATGGCCAAGGTTGCCGAGGAAAGCGCCAAGTACGAGAACGAACTGCGCTCGCCGAGTGAGATCACCAAGCGCATTCGGCAATTGGAAGAGAAGATGTACCAGTTGGCGCGGGACCTGGAGTTTGAGGCGGCGGCGCAGATGCGGGATGAGATTGGTAAGTTGCGTGAGCGTCTTTTGGCTGTTTGATCTGCGCTGACAGGACTGGCCTCATCGCAGGCAAGCCAGCTCCCATATTTTGATTTGTGCATACAGTCAAATGTGGGAGCTGGCTTGCCTGCGATGGCCGCGCCTCGGTCTCCCTGATTCACCCAGGCTGGAGCCCAACCACCCCAGGCTGTTACCATTCCCCCCTTGTTTCAATTTTCAGCTTTATCGCCCATTCGAGACCTGCCATGACCACCGTCCGCACGCGCATTGCGCCATCGCCTACTGGGGATCCCCACGTCGGCACTGCTTACATCGCCTTGTTCAACTACTGCTTTGCCAAGCAGCACGGCGGTGAATTCATCCTGCGGATCGAAGACACCGATCAACTGCGCTCTACCCGTGAGTCGGAACAGCAGATTTTCGATGCCCTGCGCTGGTTGGGCATTACCTGGGCGGAAGGCCCGGACGTTGGTGGCCCCCATGGCCCGTATCGCCAGAGCGAGCGCAGCGACATCTACAAGCAGTACACCCAGCAATTGGTCGACATGGGTCATGCGTTCCCGTGCTTCTGCACCGCCGAAGAACTGGACCAGATGCGCGCCGAGCAACAGGCCCGCGGCGAAACCCCGCGCTACGACGGCCGTGCGCTGCTGCTGTCGAAAGAAGAAGTCGCCCGCCGCCTGGCCGCTGGCGAACCGCACGTTATCCGCATGAAAGTGCCGAGCGAAGGCGTGTGCGTGGTGCCGGACATGCTGCGCGGTGACGTCGAAATCCCGTGGGACCGCATGGACATGCAAGTGCTGATGAAGACCGACGGCTTGCCGACGTACTTCCTCGCAAACGTGGTCGACGACCACCTGATGGGCATCACTCACGTGCTGCGCGGTGAAGAATGGCTGCCGTCGGCGCCGAAACTGATCCTGCTCTACGAGTACTTCGGCTGGGAACAGCCGCAGCTGTGCTACATGCCGCTGCTGCGTAACCCGGACAAGAGCAAGCTGTCCAAGCGCAAGAACCCGACCTCGGTGACCTTCTACGAGCGCATGGGCTTCATGCCGGAAGCCATGCTCAACTACTTGGGTCGCATGGGCTGGTCGATGCCGGACGAGCGCGAGAAGTTCTCGCTGCAGGAAATGGTCGACAACTTCGACCTTTCCCGCGTGTCTCTGGGCGGGCCGATCTTCGATATCGAGAAGCTGTCGTGGCTTAATGGCCAATGGCTGCGTGACTTGCCGGTGGAAGAGTTCGCCAGCCGCGTGCAGCAGTGGGCGTTGAACCCTGAGTACATGATGAAGATCGCGCCGCTGGTGCAGGGCAGGGTGGAAACATTCAGCCAGGTCGCACCGTTGGCCAGCTTCTTTTTCGCGGGTGGCGTGAACCCGGATGCCAAGCTGTTTGAGTCCAAGAAACTCTCCGGTGATCAGGTTCGCCAGTTGATGCAATTAATCCTGTGGAAGCTCGAAAGCCTGCGCCAATGGGAG
Organism: Pseudomonas tritici; assembly: GCF_014268275.3. NCBI lineage: Bacteria > Pseudomonadati > Pseudomonadota > Gammaproteobacteria > Pseudomonadales > Pseudomonadaceae > Pseudomonas > Pseudomonas tritici. Next base: position 4,311,962 of record NZ_CP077084.1, on the reverse strand, counting down.
AAGGATGCGATCACCGCGACCATCCAGGCGGTGGTGGAGTCCCTGGAATTGAAGCTGCGCGACGCCATGCCTTTGATGTTTGCCGCGATCACCGGGCAGGCCAGTTCGGTGTCGGTACTCGATGCGATGGAAATTCTCGGCCCGGACCTGACGCGTTTCCGTCTACGCCAAGCCCTTGATTTGCTTGGTGGTGTGTCGAAGAAAGAAAACAAAGAGTGGGAAAAACTGCTGGCTGCTATCGCCTAAGCAGGCTGCTGTAACGGTGAAACCCCGGTTTTCCGGGGTTTCACCGGTAAGTGATTGTTATCCCGGCAAAAAACTTTGGAAATTGTTGAAAATAAATTTGACACACTTCTAAACCGCCATTAAGATTCGCCCCGTCCTCACCGATGAGGGGCTATAGCTCAGCTGGGAGAGCGCTTGCATGGCATGCAAGAGGTCAACGGTTCGATCCCGTTTAGCTCCACCAATTTACAGGTTCAAGGTCTGGCCACACCGTCCTTGAGTTGATGTACAGAAGGTTTTGTCCCCTTCGTCTAGTGGCCTAGGACACCGCCCTTTCACGGCGGTAACAGGGGTTCGAGTCCCCTAGGGGACGCCAGTTTCAACAAGCAGTTCGAAAGGTCTGCTGCGTCGAGAGACGAAAAATCCGGGGCTATAGCTCAGCTGGGAGAGCGCTTGCATGGCATGCAAGAGGTCAACGGTTCGATCCCGTTTAGCTCCACCAATTTTACAGGTTCAAGGTTGCGGTCACTCGGCCCTTGAATCGATCAGTTCTCAGCGCTGATCAGTGTATAGAAGGTTTGTGTCCCCTTCGTCTAGTGGCCTAGGACACCGCCCTTTCACGGCGGTAACAGGGGTTCGAGTCCCCTAGGGGACGCCACGATTACCCGCTCTGCGGGATTTTTAAGGGTCATTCAATTATTGAATGGCCCTTTTGTTTGTCTGGCGTTTGGCCAATTCCTCTCTCAATTCCCTTTATATCTTCTGACCAATGGTCACGCCTGTCGCTTGCCAAATATTATTATGATAATAATATTCAACCCATGAACATCGGAGGCAATGATGAGCGATAAAAAAGCGCAAACCCGCGAACGCATTCTGCAGGCTGCCAGCGCCGCGTTGATCCAGCGTGGCCCGGCAGAACCAAGTGTGGGTGAGGTCATGGGGGCCGCGGGGCTGACCGTCGGTGGTTTCTACGCGCACTTCGAAAGCAAGGACGCGCTGATGCTGGAGGCCTTTACACAGTTGCTGGCCAAGCGTCGCGCCTCGATCGACGACATCGATCCACAGCTGACCGGGGAAGAGCGCAGAAGCCTGGTGGCGGCGTTCTACTTGTCGCGCAAGCACCGTGACTCAACCGCCCAGGCATGCCCGATCCCGGCCACGGTGGGCGAAATGAGCCGTCTGCCGGATGAGTTCCGCCAGGCACTTAATGAGCACTGCGAGTTGATGGCTGCGCAGCTCGCCGCCAGCCCTGAAGACACTGACAAAGCCCTAGCTGACATGGCGCTGATGATCGGTGGCCTGGCCCTGGCCCGCGCGCTGGGTCCTGGTGAATTGTCTGACCGTGTGCTGCGCGCCGCCAAGTCGGCGGTGCGCTAGAAGAGGGCTCTCATGATGGGCACGCTAACCTGGACTCGTCGCTTCAACGGTACGCTGGGACACCTCGCTCCGCAAATGGTGGCCAATAAGATGCGTCGCGCCTTCATGACGCCGCGCCATCTACCGCCGCGCGATTGGGAGCTGCCGCTGCTGGCGCAATCGGAGCGCATTACCTTGCGTTTCGGTTTGTCTGCCTTGCGTTGGGGCCAGGGGCCTGCGGTGTTGTTGATGCACGGTTGGGAAGGGCGGCCCACTCAGTTCGCGAGCCTGATCACTGCGTTGGTCGACAATGGTTATTCGGTGATTGCCCTGGACGGTCCCGCCCATGGCCGTTCGCCGGGGCGCGAAGCCCATGTGCTGCTCTTTGCTCGCGCCATGCTTGAGGCGGCGGCAGAGTTGCCGCCGCTGCATGCCGTGATCGGCCATTCAATGGGCGGTGCCAGTGCGATGCTGGCAGTGCAGTTGGGCTTGCGTACCGAGGCGTTGGTGAGTATTGCCGCGCCGTCACGCTTTCTGGATGCGCTACGCGGCTTTACCAAGATGGTCGGTTTGCCAGCGCGGGCGCGGTCGGCGTTTATCCAGGAGGTCGAGTTGACGTTCGGCATGCCGCTCAAACACTTGGATGTGGCCCACTACCAGATGAATATCCCCGGCCTGATCGTGCATGCCGAAGACGATACGTTCGTCCCGGTCAAGGCGTCGCAAGCCATTCACGAAGCCTGGTTCGACAGCCGCCTGCTGCGCCTGGAGCAGGGCGGTCACCAGAAAGTGCTGGCCGATCCACGGGTGATCGACGGTGTGCTGGCATTGCTGGCCGGCTGCTGTCTACAGGAGCGGCAAAGCGCCTGATACACTCCTCCCGCCGACATTAATCGACTGGAGCAAGGCATGGGCTGGGATTTGGCAACGCCGTTTATCATCGATCTGCAGGTCGCCCCTGAAGACATCGACGGCCTGGGGCACGCCAATAACGCGGTGTATGTGTCTTGGCTGGAGCGCTGCGCCTGGCGCCATTCCCAGCGCCTGGGGCTGGACCTGACCGAATATCGTCGACTTGACCGCGCCATGGCCGTGGTGCGGCACGAGATCGATTACCTGGCCGCAGGCTACGAAGGCGATGAGCTGCAACTGGCCACCTGGATCGTCGACTGGGACCAACGCCTGAAGATGACCCGGCGCTTCCAACTGGTACGCCCGCGTGACGGCGTCACTTTGTTGCGCGCACACACCACCTTTGTCTGCATCGAGCTGTCCAGCGGCAAGCCCAAGCGCATGCCCGCGGAGTTTCTCGACGGTTATGGCCCCGCCCTGACAGGGGGTTAACGGTTGCTGTGGGAAACCCAGTAAACTGCGCCACGATTTTTGTTGAGTGTTTTCCATGCAAATTGCTTTGGCGCCCATGGAGGGGTTGGTCGACAACATCCTGCGGGACGTGCTGACCCGAGTCGGCGGTATTGACTGGTGCGTGACCGAGTTCATCCGCGTCAATGACCGCCTGCTCACCCCTGCGTATTTCCACAAGCTCGCCCCGGAACTGCTGCACGGTGCCCACACCGCCGCGGGCGTACCGCTGCGCGTGCAATTGCTCGGCTCCGACCCGGTGTGCCTGGCCGAAAATGCGGCCTTGGCCTGCGAATTGGGTTCGCAGGTCATAGACCTGAATTTCGGCTGCCCAGCCAAGACCGTCAACAAGTCGCGCGGTGGTGCGGTGCTGCTCAAGGAACCGGAGCTGCTCAACCAGATTGTCGAACACGTCCGTCGCGCTGTGCCTGCCCATATCCCGGTAACCGCCAAGATGCGCCTGGGCTTCGACAGCCCGGACGGCGCCCTGGTTTGCGCCACGGCCCTGGCGGAAGGCGGCGCTGCGCATATCGTGGTGCATGCACGCACCAAGACCGATGGCTACAAACCGCCCGCCCACTGGGAGTGGATCCCGCGGGTGCAGGACGTGGTCAAGGTGCCGGTGTTCGCCAATGGCGATATCTGGAGTGTCGACGACTGGAAGCGTTGCCGCGAAATCAGCGGCGCCGAAGACATCATGCTGGGCCGCGGCCTGGTCGCGCGTCCTGACCTGGCACGGCAGATCGCTGCGGCGCGGGCGGGCGAGGACGTGGTTGAGATGACTTGGGCAGACATGCAGCCCATGCTCCAAGACTTCTGGACCCAGTCAGTGGCGCAACTGACCGAGCGCCAAGCGCCGGGGCGTTTGAAGCAATGGCTAGCGATGCTCACCCGCAATTACCCTGAAGCGGTGGAGTTGTTTACGTTGATGCGTAGGGAAACTGATCTGGAGCAGGTCGGACGTTTGCTGGGTATGCCCAGCCAGCGTGAGCGGTCGATGGCGTTGCAAGATTAGGTTTACATATATAAGTGTTTCATCTTTTGCTGTAAGGGGCGCCGAAAGGCGCCTTTTTTTGTCTGAAAAATAACGGTGTAGCGACAATGCGCCCTGTTCAGGGCAGTGTTCAGCCTGGATGGCGCTTGGAGGGTTGCCATGTTGTCGCGAGATATATGCAAATAAGCGTGAGTGTAGGGTTCGACTGCTACGAGGTTTTAACAGGTTGGCCTTGATGGAAGGGTGTTGAAGTACTTGCGTGCGCGTTAGTTAGCATAAGTTGCGCGCATCAAAAAGGTTTGTTGTTTTCCTGAAGTTACTTTCTGTCAGGGTGTTGCCTTTAGTGTCATATCTTGAGGCGCGCAGGCCGTACACCTTCGCGGTTTTATACTGGATGTCCATAGGCTAAATGCTCGACTGGTTATTTGGTTTCCTTATATAAGCCTCGATTTTTCGGAACTCGTTGCCGTTTCGCCCCACGAATCTTTCGAGTTTGTCGAACTCACCGTTGATTCACACTCCACATCAATAACTCGCTCTCCTGTCAGCGCAGGGTTGAGCGTGGTCTAAGGAATAGAAATATGTCTAATGTATCGACCAAACCGTTTGTGCCAATGAACGCAGAATATGCACACCTTAGTCAGCCGTCCGTACAGGTGAATAAACCGCTCGAACTATCTCCGGCGGCGGACAATGTAAGTAAGTTTCTGAAAGACAGCAGCCCGGCGCCAAAAGAAAATAATCTGACCGTTAATAAAGAATCGCTGGAAAAGTTGTTCGCCATGTTTGAGTTTGCGGTCAAGGCGATGCGAAGCATGCTTGCGGGTATGGGCGTACTGCCCAAGATGCCCGGTGAACTGGATGCTCAATCCCAACTGAAGCCTGGCCCTGATCCAAAGGTCGTTGCAGATACAAATGGTAAACCCAAGATCGAGCCGCAAACGGATGCCAGGACGCCGGTGAAGCCTGGCTCTGATCCTAAAGTCATTGCAGATACAAGCGTTAAACCCAAGATGGAACCGCAAACGGATGCCAGGACGCCGGTGAAGCCTAGCTCTGATCCTAAAGTCATTGCAGATAAAAGCGTTAAACCCAAGATGGAACCGCAAGTGGATGCCAGGACGCCGGTGAAGCCTGGTCCTGATCTTAAAGTCGTTGCGGATACGAACGTTAAACCTGGGATCGAGCCGCTTGCGGATGCCAAGACACCGGTCAAGCCGGGCCCGGACGTGAAGGTAAAGCCGGATGGGCAGACCCAGATGACCATGACACCTGACGGCAAGCTCGCCGCAAAACCGACTATGACTTCAGTCACTGATACTGCGCAAAATAATAAGTTGTCTTCCGAAATCAATGTGACGGTGCAGGTCCAGGGCTGTCACTGCCCCCATACAGGCGAAAAAATTGCGCCACAGCCCGTGCTCATCCCTAAGGTCGATGTGCAGCCCGCGCTACCGGCATTGGTCACGCCAAAGGTCGATGCCCAACCCCAGTCGCCAACAGTGGTGAACCCGAAGGTCGATAAACAACCGTCGCTGACATCAACGGTCATTCCGAAGCTCGATACCTCGCCGTTGCTACAGCCTCAAGTCACTCCGGCGACCGTTAACAAACCCGAACCCAAAGCGCCTGCAACGCCGGTCGAACCTAACACTACCACGGCTGATCCGAAGCCTGAGACCCGGCCTGCTCCGGACCTTACAGCCCCCGCACCGGATGACTTGGTGAACGATTCCAGCAGGCACTCCCGGAGCCGATTCGACGACCATCGCGCTGCCAGGCCAAGCCTGCGTTCACGTTTCTGAGCCTGCTGTCTTGAAGCGTTGAACATAAATGTCCGTTCCCTGACCCGTTAGGTCAGGGAACACTCAAAGAGATTTGAAGCATGTCATCAATAAGCCATAGCCACGCTACGCAACCCACTATCAATCCTTACCGGGCACCTGACTATTCTGTTCGTGCCTCGTGTGATTCAGGGCTCCAGAATAACGTTCGTACCGCACCACCAGCCCCCCGCACAGAGATCAAGCCCGGTAGCTTCGCAAATAACCCCACCCCAATTGCCTTGATGGGCATGCTGACCGAACTGTTCAAGCAGCTCTTCAGCCAATTGCAGAGTCTTCTGCAGGGAGACGTGCGCCCGCCGGAGCCAAAAAGCAACGACTTACCTCTACCTCAGCCGCGTGTGCAGCCCGCTCCCGATACGACACCCGTCAACAAGCCAAAAGAGCCCATTCCCGAACTGTCTAATAAGCGTAACGGTGCAAAACCCAACAACATCTGGAATGGCTTTAGGCAGGGAAGCAAAGGTAACTGCGTAACGGTCTCGGCGATCAAGGCGGCGATGGCGAAGTTTGGCCAAAGCCCAACGGACATCTATAAGTCTGTTGAGAAGGTTGCAGACGCTTATAAAGTTGTTATGCGCGATGGGTTCGCGTTGACGTTGAAAGAATCTGAGTTGGACAGCGCTATTCGCGGTGCCGACTTTGTTCGCATGAATGATCGGGAAATGCTCAAGGATGCACACTTCCTTTTTGCGTGCTCTGCCAAGCGTGCGCAAATAGAGAATAACGATGGATTCGCGAACAGAAGCTTTGATGCAGCCATAAGAAGTCTTAACGATCGAGAGGATGAAAGTGGGCCGGGGGAGGGCCTTAAGCGTTTGGGGTTAAAGGATCATATGCAACGCGTGTCGGCGCGTGACTTGGCCGACAGGTCGTTGATCGGTATGGTCAACAGACGCGGGCACTCGGTTGCGGTGGTGGATGGAAGTGAAGAGTATTACGGGCGCAGAGGTGGCCGGCCCACCGGTGGGCAGGCGATTGCGCTGGTCTGATAACGCCGATAACTGTCCGATTTGACCCATGTAGCCGCAAAGGGCTCACCACGGAATGTTCGCATGGATGCCACTTTAACTGTAGTTCGTGGTTTAGCACGTTGACCTGTATGCACGCTTTGAAAGGTTGAACGACTACGCACTTGTGAAGGCTTAGTTGTGTGATTCAACTGGCCGATTAATCTGCCGCAGGATCAACGTGCTTTTTTATTTCAGACACTGCTTTATAAAGTTTTAGCGTTTTTCGCTGTGGACGCATCCACCTATTTCATTAAGCGTTAATGATATGAGTACGTCTGCCATTGAACCTTCTCCTCGCTTAATGCCCATGGTCACGACGAGTGTCCGCCCCCAGGCCGCCGCGGTGTTGCAGGGTTTCACTGAAACTGGTTTAAACCCGACCCTTGTCGGCGGTCAACAGCTCCCTGAATCCGATCATCGGCAGTGGTCGGCTGTGCCAATAGCCTTGGTACAGATGGCAACCCAAGCCCTGCAGAAATGTCAGTTGATCCTGGGTTTCCACACCCTCGGCGATCACCACCAGGTTCAGGCTGCGAGCCATCGCCACAATGGCGCGGATGATCTCGGCGTCGTTGGGGTCGTGAGTGGCGTCACGCACAAAGGATTGGTCGATCTTCAGCGCATCCACCGGCAGGCGCTTGAGGTAAGTGAGCGATGAGTAACCGGTGCCGAAGTCATCCATCGCAAAGCTCACGCCGAGTTTTTTTAAGCGGCGCATTTTGCTGATGGTGTCGTCCAGGTTCTGAATCACGATGCCTTCGGTGATTTCCAGTTTCAGCAGGCTGAACGGCAATTGGTGCTGCTTGAGGCTGCGCTCCACCCGCTCCACAAAATCGTTCTGGCGAAACTGCCGAGGGCTGATGTTCACGCATAGGCTGAAGTTCAACGGGTCTACCAGGCCTTCCGCGATCAGTTGTTGAAAGGCCGCGCAGGCTTCATCAAGGATCCAGGTGCCGACTTCAAGGATCAGGCCGCTGTCCTCCAGTACCTTGATGAATTCGGACGGCGACTGCGCGCCCAGCTGCGGGTGCTGCCAGCGCACCAACGCCTCGGCGCCGACGATCTTGTTGCCGCGTGCATCCACTTGCGGCTGGTAATGCACGCTGAACTCACCGCGCGACAGCGCCAGGCGTAAGTCGGTCTCCATGCGCAGGCGTTCGCTGGCGGTTTTTTGCATGCTGTTATGGAACATCTGCGTGGTGTTGCGCCCTGAGTCCTTGGCGCGATACAGGGCGATGTCGGCGCGCTTGAGCAAGTCCGCCGGCGTGGTGCCATGGTCGGGAATCAGCGCCACGCCAATACTCGGCGTGACCTGCAAACGATGGCCATCGAGGAACATCGGCTCCGAGAGTAATTCGCGCAGGGTGTCGGCCAGTTCTTGCACCTGATTGCTGACTTCCATGCGCGAACCGTCCAGCCCACTGAGCAGCACCACGAACTCATCGCCGCCCAGGCGCGCCACGGTGTCTTCCATGCGCACGCTGGCCTCCAGGCGTGCGGTGACGATCTTCAGCACCGAGTCGCCGACCGGATGGCCGAGGGAGTCGTTGATGTGCTTGAAGTGGTCAAGGTCCAGGAACAGCAGCGCACCGCGCAAATTGTGGCGCTTGAGCAGGGCAATCTGCTGGCTCAGGCGGTCCATCAGTAGGGCGCGATTGGGCAGGTTGGTCAACGGGTCGTGGTAGGCCAGGTGGCGGATCTGTGCCTGGGCGTTTTTCAGCAGGCTCACGTCCCGCGCCGTCAGCAGCAGGCACGGGGTTTCATTCAGGGTGATGGGCTCCACCGAGACTTCCACCGCCAGTAACTCGCCGCGCTTGTTGTGCCAGAGCATTTCCAGGTGGTGGATGCGCCCTTTGATCTGCAATTCGGCCAATAGCGCCGCGCGTTGGTTTTCATCGGCCCAGATACCGATCTGGTAAAGGGTCAGGCCTATGGCGTCCTCGGCGCGATAGCCGGTCAGGCGGCAGAAACCGTCGTTGACCTCCACATAACGGCCGGTGTCGCGCTCGGTGATGGAAATCGCGTCGGGGCTGGAGTGGAAGGCCTTGGCGAACTTCTCCTCGCTGGCTTTGAGTGCAGCTTCCGAGCGTTGTTGCTGAGTGATGTCCCGCAGCGTGGTGACGATGCATGGCTGGTCGCCGACCTTGATCAAACGGCTGGAAATCACGCACGTCAGGCTCTGTCCGTTTTTGTGATGCGCCACAATCGCCACATTGCTCAGCGTTTGCTCGCGGATTACCCGCTCGATTCGCTGCAGGCGTTTGCTCGACTCGTCCCACAGGCCGATCTGCTCGGCACTTTTGTCGATCACCTCGGCGGCGGTCCAGCCAAAGGTTTGGGTAAAGGCAGGGTTGATCTCCATAAACACGCCGCTGTCCAGGCAGGTCACGCAGATGGGGTCCGGGCTGGCCTGGAACAGGCTGGCGAATTTTTCTTCGGAGGCGGTCAGGCGTTGTTCGCGTTCCACTTGGTCGGTGATGTCCAGCAAGGTGCCGGCCATCCGCAGCGGCGCGCCTTTATCATCGCGGTACAGGCGGGCACGGCTTTCAAGGTAGCGCGAGCTGCCGTCTTCCATGGGCACGCGGTAGGTCAGTTGATAGTTGCCGGCCGGCCCCTCGCGCAGGGTGCGGTAGGCGTTGCGCATGCTTTCGCGTTCTTCATTGGGCATGCCTTCGAAAAACGCGTCGAAAGACTCATGGAACGGTTCGGGCGGCAGGCCGTGCAGTTGGGCGGCGCGCGCCGAGCCATAGAGCATGCCGGTGGGGATGTGCCAGTCCCAGGTGCCCAGTTGCGCCGAGTCCAGCGCGAGGTCGAGGCGTTCCTGGCTGTCCTTGAGGGCTTGCTCGGCGTTTTTGCGCTCGGTGGTATCGAGAAAGGTGCTGAGTAAATACGCCTCACCCTCCAGCTCGACCTTTTGCGCGCTGAGGGTGCCATCGTGGACCTGGCCGTTGCTGGCACAAAATTGCACCTCCATGGTGATGGGCCGGCCCTTGCGCTGCGTGGCCTTGACCAGCAACGCACGTTGCTCCGGGTGGCGCCACAGGCCGAGCTCCAGGGTGCTGCGGCCGATGGCATCGGCCAGCGGCCAGCCAAAGAGCATTTCGAAATACTGGTTGGCCTCGCTGATCAAGCCGTCGGACTGGCGGGTCAGCAATACCATGTTGGGGCACAGGTGGAACAAGGTGGCAAAGCGTTTTTCGGAGTGGCTGAGCGCGTGCTCGCGTTCGCGCTGGCGGGTGGTCTCGCGGATCACCCCGATCATGCGGCGCCGACCGGCTTTGTCTGGCGCCAGGCTGCCGTTGATCTCCAGCCAGTGATGGGTGCCGTCCGGCCACTGGATGTGGTGGTGCATGGCCTGCTCGAATGGCTCGCCGGCCAGTACGGCGTGAAAGGCCCGCACTACACGGGCGCGATCCTGCGGCGCCAGCAGGTCGAGATAGTCCAGGTCCTTGGCCAACGGTTGGCGCGGGTCAAAGCCGAACAGCGCCTGGGTGCCCCGCGACCAGCTTATTCTGCCGCTGTCTATCTCCCAGCACCATGCACCCAGCCTGGCGGCATTGAGCGCTGCCAGCAGTTGTGGGGCGCTGTCCCAGCTTTGCTCCGCCTCTTGAGGATCAAGGGCGTAGATGCGGGGCAGGGGTGGCAGGGAATCGACGGGGTTGCGCATTATCAAAGGGCCTTGGCTCGATGGGCGTATAAGCGCGGTTTCTTTCAGACCTTGAGGCCGCACAGTGTCATGCCGGTATCCCTGGCAGATCGACCTGTGCATCCAATAGGCTCATGAAAGCCCGCGCAGCGTTCGACAGCGTCCTTTCGGTGTGCACGATATAGCCTAGCTGGCGACTGAGCTGTATGCCCGGCAAAGCGATACTTGCCACCTGCTCATCGAGCATGGTGCGCGGTAAAACGCTCCAGGCCAGGCCGATCGACACCATCATCTTGATAGTTTCCAAATAGTTAGTGCTCATTGCGATATTCGGCGTGAGGCCCTGGGCCTCGAATAGCCGGCTGACAATATGGTGAGTAAAGGTGTTGCCGCCCGGGAAAACCGCGGGGTGGCCGGCGATATCGGCCAGGTTGACGCGGCCATTGCTGATCAGGCTGTGCTCCGGCGCCACCACGAAATCCAGCGGGTCGTCCCACACCGGGGTAGCACGTACGAGATTATGCGGATCCGGCGCCAGGGTAATGACCGCCACTTCGGCGCGGCCGTGGAGGATTTCTTCGTAGGCCACTTCCGAATCGAGGAACTGAATATCCAGCGCCACATTCGGGTATTCCCGGGTAAAGGTGCGCAGCACAGGCGGCAGGCGGTGCAGGCCGATATGGTGACTGGTGGCCAGGGTCAGGCGGCCGCTGACTTCACCGGTCAGGTTAGTGAGTGCGCGGCGCGTGTCGTCCAGCACATTGAGGATCTGATAGGCGCGCGGCAGCAGGGCCCGTCCAGCTTCCGTCAGGCCGACTTCTCGGCCCAGGCGGTCGAACAATCGTACCTTTAGTTGTTGCTCCAGGCCGGCAATGCGTTTGCTGATGGCGGGTTGGGTCAGGTGCAGGCGTTCACCGGCGCCGGAGAAGCTGCCAGTCTCGGCGATGGCGATAAAAGCATTGAGGTTGGCCAGGTCCATGGTGGTATTCCAGTTGGTAATCCAAAGCATAAAAAATATGAATTTGAGTTATTTAATGTAGCGCCATACCATCAGCCTCACAAGCCAAAGGGTTATTGAAAAGCCCGGCGTATAGAAGCACCGATGATGAGGACCGACTGATGGCCGGCAAAACGCTTTACGACAAGCTTTGGGATTCCCATGAAGTGAAACGGCGCGACGATGGTTCGTCGCTGATCTATATCGACCGTCACATCATCCATGAAGTGACCTCGCCCCAAGCGTTCGAAGGCCTGCGACTGGCCGGGCGCAAGCCCTGGCGCGTCGACTCGATCATCGCTACCCCGGACCACAACGTACCGACCACCCCTGAGCGCAAGGGCGGCATCGACGCCATCGTCGACACCGTGTCGCGTTTGCAGGTGCAGACCCTCGACGATTACTGCGACGAATATGGCATCACCGAATTCAAGATGAATGACGTGCGTCAAGGCATCGTCCACGTGATCGGCCCGGAGCAGGGCGCGACCTTGCCGGGCATGACCGTGGTTTGCGGCGACTCCCATACCTCCACTCACGGCGCGTTTGGCGCCCTGGCCCACGGCATTGGCACGTCCGAGGTGGAGCATGTGTTCGCCACCCAGTGCCTGGTCGCCAAAAAGATGAAGAACATGCTGGTGCGCGTTGAGGGCAAATTGCCGTTCGGCGTGACCGCTAAAGACATCGTGCTGGCGGTAATCGGCAAGATCGGCACCGCCGGCGGTAACGGCCATGCCATCGAGTTCGCTGGCAGTGCGATTCGCGACCTGTCCATCGAAGGCCGCATGACCATCTGCAACATGTCCATCGAAGCCGGTGCCCGCGTGGGCATGGTGGCGGCGGACGAGAAGACCGTCGAATACGTCAAAGGCCGTCCGTTCGCACCAGCAGGTGCTGACTGGGACGCTGCGGTCGAAGCCTGGAAAGACCTGGTGTCCGACGCCGATGCAGTGTTCGACACTGTGGTTGAGCTCGACGCTGCCCAGATCAAGCCGCAAGTCAGCTGGGGCACTTCGCCGGAAATGGTTCTGGCCGTCGATCAGAACGTGCCAGACCCGGCCAAAGAAGCCGACCTGGTCAAGCGCGGTTCCATCGAGCGCGCCTTGAAGTACATGGGTCTGAAAGCCAACCAGGCGATTACCGATATTCAGCTGGATCGCGTGTTTATCGGTTCCTGCACCAACTCTCGGATCGAAGACTTGCGCGCCGCAGCGGTGATCGCCAAAGGCCGCAAAGTCGCTTCGACCATCAAGCAAGCCATCGTGGTGCCAGGTTCGGGCCTGGTGAAGGCGCAAGCCGAGGCGGAAGGCCTGGACAAGATCTTCCTCGAGGCCGGCTTTGAATGGCGTGAGCCGGGCTGTTCGATGTGCCTGGCGATGAACCCGGACCGTTTGGAGTCGGGCGAGCATTGCGCGTCCACCTCCAACCGTAACTTCGAAGGGCGCCAGGGTGCCGGTGGGCGCACCCACCTGGTCAGCCCGGCCATGGCCGCTGCGGCTGCCGTCAACGGTCGTTTCATCGACGTTCGCGAATTGATCTGAGGAATACCCGATGCGTGCTTTTACACAACACACAGGTTTAGTCGCGCCGTTGGACCGTGCCAACGTGGACACCGACCAGATCATCCCCAAGCAGTTCTTGAAGTCGATCAAGCGCACCGGTTTCGGCCCGAACCTGTTCGACGAGTGGCGCTACCTGGACGTGGGCTATGCCTACCAGGACAACTCCAAGCGTCCGTTGAACAAGGACTTCGTGCTCAACGCCGAACGCTACCAAGGCGCCAGCGTGTTGCTCGCCCGGGAAAACTTCGGCTGCGGCTCCAGCCGTGAACACGCGCCGTGGGCGCTGGAAGAATATGGCTTTCGCAGCATCATCGCGCCGAGCTATGCCGACATCTTCTTCAATAACAGCTTCAAGAACGGCTTGTTGCCGATCATCCTCACCGATGACGAAGTCGACGAACTGTTCAAACAAGTGGAAGCCGAGGAGGGCTACCAGCTGACCGTCGACCTGGCCGCGCAAACCGTGACCCGTCCGGACGGCAAGGTGTATCACTTTGAAGTCGACGCGTTCCGTAAGCACTGCCTGATCAACGGCCTGGATGACATTGGCCTGACCTTGCAGGACGGGGATGCGATTGCGGCGTTTGAGGCCAAGCACCGGGCTGGCCAGCCTTGGTTGTTTGGTGATGCCTGATATGAGGTAGGCCGTGCGTGCCCCATCGCGGGCAAGCCCGCTCCCACATTTTGACCTGTGAACACGGTCAAGTGTGGGAGCTGGCTTGTCGGGTCGCCGCATCGCTGCGATAGCGCCCGTACCAACACCCCAAAACCCAAGGAAAACCACCATGACCACCACCGCCCACACCCAAGTCGTGCAAAAACAATTCGGCGAGCAAGCCTCGGCCTACCTGAGCAGTGCCGTGCACGCCCAAGGCACCGAATTCGCGCTGCTCCAGGCCGAACTGGCCGGGCAGGGCAGTGCGCGACTGCTGGATTTGGGCTGCGGCGCCGGTCATGTGAGTTTCAATGTGGCGCCGCTGGTCAAAGAAGTCGTGGCCTACGACCTTTCCCAGCAGATGCTCGACGTAGTTGCCGGCGCAGCTGTAGAACGCGGCCTGGACAACATCCGCACCGTACAGGGCGCCGCTGAACGCCTGCCGTTCGCCGACGGCGAGTTCGACTTCGTGTTCAGCCGCTATTCGGCCCACCACTGGAGCGACCTTGGCCTGGCCCTGCGTGAAGTGCGCAGGGTGCTCAAGCCAGGCGGCGTGGTGGCCTTCGTGGACGTCTTGTCACCGGGCAGCCCGCTGTTGGACACTTACCTGCAAACCGTCGAAGTACTGCGCGACACCAGCCACGTGCGCGATTACTCCGCCGCCGAATGGATGCGCCAGCTCAGCGAAGCCGGTTTGCACGTACGCAACAGCAGCCGTCAGCGCCTGCGCCTGGAATACACCTCGTGGGTCGAGCGCATGCGCACGCCAGAGGTATCGCGCGCCGCAATCCTTGAGCTGCAAACGGCGATGGGCCAGGAAGTGCGCGACTATTACGAAATTCAAGCCGACGGCACCTTCAGCACCGATGTGCTGGTGGTCTGGGCTGAACGCTGATTGATTTTTCCCGACCTGCCCACGGGCGGGTCGCTTGATGAAATGAGGAACGCATGAGCAAGCAGATTCTGATTCTCCCTGGCGACGGTATTGGTCCGGAAATCATGGCCGAAGCGGTCAAGGTCCTGGAACTCGCCAACAGCAAGTACAGCCTGGGCTTTGAGCTGAGCCACGACGTGATCGGCGGCGCGGCCATCGACAAGCACGGCGTGCCGCTGGCCGACGAAACCCTGGACCGCGCCCGCGCGGCTGACGCCGTACTGCTCGGCGCCGTGGGTGGCCCGAAATGGGACAAGATCGAACGTGACATCCGCCCTGAGCGCGGCCTGCTGAAAATCCGCGCGCAACTGGGCCTGTTCGGCAACCTGCGCCCGGCGATCCTCTATCCGCAACTGGCCGATGCCTCGAGCCTCAAACCGGAAGTGGTGGCGGGCCTGGATATCCTGATCGTGCGTGAGCTGACCGGCGGTATCTATTTCGGCTCGCCACGCGGCGTGCGTGAGTTGGAGAATGGTGAGCGCCAGGCCTACGACACACTGCCGTACAGCGAGAGCGAAATCCGCCGTATCGCCCGTGTCGGCTTCGACATGGCCCGCGTGCGTGGCAAAAAGGTTTGCTCGGTGGATAAAGCCAACGTATTGGCTTCCAGCCAGCTGTGGCGCGAAATCGTCGAAGAAGTGGCCAAGGACTACCCGGACGTCGAACTGAGCCACATGTACGTCGACAACGCCGCCATGCAACTGGTGCGCGCGCCGAAGCAGTTCGACGTGATCGTCACCGACAACCTGTTCGGCGACATCCTGTCCGACCAGGCGTCGATGCTCACCGGTTCCATCGGCATGCTGCCGTCGGCGTCCCTGGACACCAACAACAAGGGCATGTACGAGCCTTGCCACGGCTCGGCGCCGGACATCGCGGGCCAGGGCATTGCCAACCCGCTGGCGACGATTCTGTCAGTGTCGATGATGCTGCGTTACAGCTTCAACCTGGGCGACGCCGCAGACGCCATCGAGAAAGCCGTGAGCCTGGTGCTGGACCAGGGTTTACGCACTGGCGACATCTGGTCGCAGGGTTGCACCAAGGTCGGTACGCAAGAAATGGGCGACGCAGTAGTCGCCGCGCTGCGGAATCTGTAATCTCTCGGGCCCGCTTGCAGTTGTTGCTGCAAGGCGGCCCACTTTTTAACAAGGTGTAGTTGCGATGAAACGTGTAGGTCTGATCGGTTGGCGCGGTATGGTCGGTTCCGTGCTCATGCAGCGGATGCTGGAAGAGCAGGATTTCGATCTTATTGAGCCGGTGTTTTTCACCACTTCGAACGTGGGTGGCCAAGGGCCGTCCGTGGGCAAGGATATTGCCCCGCTCAAAGACGCCTACAACATTGAAGAGCTGAAGACCCTCGACGTGATTCTGACCTGTCAGGGTGGCGACTACACCAGCGAAGTCTTCCCCAAGCTGCGCGAAGCCGGCTGGCAGGGTTACTGGATCGACGCCGCCTCGAGCCTGCGCATGCAGGATGATGCGGTAATCGTTCTGGACCCAGTGAACCGCAAGGTCATCGACCAGCAACTGGACGCCGGCACCAAGAACTACATCGGCGGCAATTGCACCGTCAGCCTGATGCTGATGGGCCTGGGCGGTTTGTTTGAAGCCGGCCTGGTCGAGTGGATGAGTGCCATGACCTATCAGGCGGCCTCCGGTGCCGGCGCGCAGAACATGCGTGAACTGATCAAGCAAATGGGCGCCACCCACGCAGCCGTCGCCGATCAACTGGCGGACCCGGCCAGTGCGATCCTCGATATCGACCGTCGTGTGGCCGAAGCCATGCGCAGCGATGCGTACCCGACCGAGAACTTCGGCGTGCCATTGGCTGGCAGCCTGATCCCATGGATCGACAAAGAACTGCCGAACGGCCAGAGCCGCGAAGAGTGGAAGGCCCAAGCCGAGACCAACAAGATCCTCGGTCGCTTCAAGAGCCCGATCCCGGTGGATGGCATCTGCGTGCGTATCGGCGCGATGCGCTGCCACAGCCAGGCGCTGACCATCAAACTGAACAAAGACGTGCCGATTGCCGATATCGAAGGGCTGATCAGCCAGCACAACCCATGGGTCAAGCTGGTGCCGAACAACCGTGATATCAGCATGCAGGAGCTGAGCCCGACCAAGGTCACCGGCACCCTGAATGTACCGGTGGGGCGTCTGCGTAAGCTGAACATGGGTACCCAGTACCTGGGCGCGTTCACCGTTGGTGACCAACTGCTGTGGGGCGCGGCTGAGCCGTTGCGTCGTATGTTGCGGATTTTGCTGGAGCGTTGATCGCTTGAGGCAAGATGAGAAACCCGCGTTCTGGTGACAGGCGCGGGTTTTTTATTGTTCTTTCGGGCGCTATCGCAGGCAAGCCAGCTCCCACATTTGATTGCATTTCAACTGACGAAACTCGGTCGAATGTTGGAGCGGGCTTGCTCGCGAAGGGGCCATCAGCCACACCACAAAAGCTGGGTTAATTGCCTCACCCCCCACCACCCGGTAAAGTGCCGCTCCCCCGCAATGCCCGAGGCAGCCCCCATGACCCAGACCTTTGATATCGCCGTAATCGGCGCCACCGGCACCGTTGGCGAAACCCTGGTGCAGATCCTTGAAGAGTTGAGCTTCCCGGTGGGCACCCTGCATTTGCTGGCGGGCAACAACTCGGCTGGCGCGTCCGTGCCGTTTCGCGGCAAGAACGTGCGGGTGAGGGAAGTCGATGAGTTCGACTTCAGCAAAGTGCAGCTGGCGTTTTTTGCGGCGGGGCCGGCGGTGACCTTGAGTTTCGCCCCGCGTGCCACGGCGGCGGGTTGCTCGGTGATCGACTTGTCTGGCGCCTTGCCGGCCGCGCAAGCGCCGCAAGTGGTGCCGGAAGCCAACGCCCATGTGCTTGATGGCCTGGTAAAACCGTTCCAACTCGGCAGCCCAAGCCCGTCGGCGACCAACCTGGCGGTGGTCCTGACGCCCTTGCGTGGCCTGCTGGATATCCAGCGCGTGAGCGTCACCGCCAACCTGGCGATGTCGGCCCAGGGGCGTGAGGCGGTCAGCGAGCTGGCACGGCAAACCGCCGAGCTGCTGAACATGCGCCCGCTGGAACCGACGTTCTTTGATCGTCAGGTGGCCTTCAATGTGTTGGCGCAAGTCGGCACGCCAGACGCCCAGGGTCATACAGCCTTGGAAAAGCGCCTGGTCCATGAACTGCGTGCAGTGCTGGAATTACCTTTGCTAAAGATTTCCGCAACGTGCGTTCAAGCCCCGGTGTTTTTTGGCGATAGCCTGACTGTGTCTCTGCAACTGGGCGCAGCGGTCGATCTCGCCGCCGTGACCCGCGCACTCGACGCAGCGCCAGGTATAGAGCTTGTGGACGAGGGCGACTATCCCACCGCAGTGGGCGACGCAGTAGGCCAGGATGTTATTTATGTAGGGCGGGTCCGCAGGGGCGTGGATGACTCGGCGGAACTAAATCTGTGGCTGACGTCAGATAACGTACGCAAAGGCGCCGCACTGAACGCCGTACAGCTGGCGCAGTTGTTGATAAAAGACCTTGTGTAAAAGATACTTGGCGGCAATTT
Organism: Pseudomonas tritici; assembly: GCF_014268275.3. NCBI lineage: Bacteria > Pseudomonadati > Pseudomonadota > Gammaproteobacteria > Pseudomonadales > Pseudomonadaceae > Pseudomonas > Pseudomonas tritici. The sequence goes on along the minus strand of NZ_CP077084.1, from coordinate 4,293,817 downwards.
GTAGATTGATTCTAGCCAGGCGCTATGCTTGGCCCAAAGCAGAACAGAAGCGCGTCGGTAACCTATCGGCTCGCCATGCCTTATGGCAGCGGTTACCAACCTTCTCGCAGGCCGGGGAGTGTTCAAACAAAGGATGAGGCTATGGTTCAAGTTCGCAAACTGGTGTTAGCAATAGCGGCCGCCTCGGCGCTGTCCTCCGGTATGGCGCAGGCGCTGCAGCTGGGGGAGATGACCCTCAAGTCGAAGTTGAACCAGCCGTTGGCGGTGGAGATCGAATTGCTCGATGTCGGTGGCCTCACGGCTTCAGAGATCACGCCGAGCCTGGCCTCATCCCAGGCGTTTGTGGATGCGGGCGTCGATCGCCAGGCGTTCCTCAATGACCTGACGTTTACCCCGGTGGTCAATCCCAACGGCCGCAGCGTGGTGCGTGTCACCTCAAGCAAGCCGCTGCCGGACTCCTACGTACGCTTCCTGCTGCAGGTGCAATGGCCCAATGGCCGTTTGATGCGCGATTACAGCGTATTGCTCGACCCGGCCAAGTTCGACCAGCCGGCACCGACGGCCGCCGCACCTGCCCCGCGTGTGGCTGCGCTGGCCAGCACCGCGCCAGCCGTGAGCAAAGCGGCGCAGCACACCACCACTCCCCGCGACACCTTGTGGGAAATTGCCGCGAAGAATCGCAATGGCGGCTCGGTCCAGCAGACCATGCTGGCGATCCAGGCGCTCAACCCGGACGCGTTTATCGACGGCAATATCAACCGCCTGAAAACCGGCCAGGTCCTGCGCCTGCCGGATACCGTAGAAAGCACCGCGCTGCCACAACCTCAGGCGATAGCCGAAGTCCGCGCGCAGAATGCCGCCTGGCGCCAGGGCCGGCGCGTCGCCACCAACCCTGCGGCGGGCAAGCAGCAACTGGACGCCACCAAGCGCACCCAAGCTGGCAACGCGCCAGCGAGTACCAACGCTAAGGACAACTTGAGCTTGGTTTCGGCCGAAGCGGCCAAGAAGGGCGCCAAAGGCAAGGCTGGCGACAGCGCGGTACTGAGCGACAAACTGGCGATGACCCAGGAGCAACTGGACACTACCCGTCGCGACAACGAAGAGCTGAAAAGCCGCGCGGCCGACCTGCAAAGCCAGTTGGACAAGCTGCAAAAACTGATTCAACTGAAAAACGATCAGCTTGCCCGTTTACAGGCTGAAAAGGGCGCTCCGGTCGCTCCGGCCACTGCAGCAATGCCCGCTCAGTTGGCAGGTGAGCCGGCTGCAGCCCCGGCAGTGCCCGATGCAGCGACAGCAGCGCCTGTGCCAGCGGCTGAACCGGTCAAGACGGATGCAGCGCCTGCCACCACCGAGGGCAAATTCAACGACTTGCTGACGAACCCCGTCGTGCTCGGCGTGCTCGGCGGTGCGGCTATTTTGTTGGTGCTGTTGCTCCTGCTGCTGTGGGCGCGCCATCGCAATGCTCGCCGCGAAGAGGAAAAGCACCTGCGCATGGCGCGGGCCCTGGCTGAAGAGCCGGAGTTCACCTCCAACATCGACCACGACCTGCCGCCGGACAGTTTCGAAGGCCTGGAAGTGCCGCCGCCAAGCGTCAAGTTGGCCGCTGCTCCAGCGGCGGCCCCAGTCGTTGAGCCGGCAGTTGTTGTGCCGACCGTTGCCTCTGTACTTGCGCCGCTGGCTGTTGCTGTCGCCCCGGCAAACTCCAGCGATTCGCTGGCCCAGGCCCAATCCCATATCGACCGTGGCCACCTGAACCAGGCCGCCGATGTGCTGCAGCAGGCAATCAAGCATGAGCCCAAGCGCAGCGACCTGCGTTTGAAGCTGATGGAAGTCTACGGCCTGCAAAACGACAAGGACGGCTTCGTCACCCAAGAGCGTCAGCTGGTAGCCAATGGTGAAAACCACGCCCAGGTCGAGCAGCTCAAAAGCCGCTTCCCGGCCATGGCCGTGTTGGCGGCGGGCGTCAGCGCTGCGGTTGCCGCCGCCGCTCTGGACGCTCAATACGTCAAGGATTTGCTCGAAGACAAGCCGACTGAGCCTGCGCCAGAGGCCTTCGACACCGATTTCGATTTGAGCCTGGACGATCTGGAAGAGGCATCCCCGGCTGAGGTCAAGGGCGATCAGCAGACATTCGAGTCGCTTCTGCAGCAACAGACCGAAGCCAACGCCGCTCCGGATGACCTTTCGGACTTTGACCTGGACCTGCAACCTGATGCACCGGCTTCGGCGCAATCCGATGATGACTTCCTCTCGGGCCTGGAAGAGCAGATGAAGGACGTGCCTGCTGTCGAGCCGCCGACCCTGACCCCTGCGGCGCTGGACGATTTCGATCTGCCGGAAGATTTCGACCTGTCCCTGGCCGATGAGCCGCAAGCAAGCGCCAAGCCTGATGCTTTTGCGTCGGAGCTCGATGATGTCAATGCCGAGCTGGATCGCCTGTCCCAGAGCCTGGAACATCCGTCCATCGAGCCGTCCTTTACTGCGGAAGACGCTGCGCTGGGCGACGATGAGCCGGAATTCGACTTCCTCTCCGGCACGGATGAGGTGGCGACCAAGCTCGACCTGGCCCAAGCCTATATCGACATGGGCGATGCGGACGGCGCGCGGGACATCCTCTCTGAAGTGCTGACCGAAGGTGATGAGACCCAGCGTGGCGAGGCCAAGGAAATGCTCGGCCGGCTGGCGTGATCGTCAATTGTTAAAGCAGCGGCGCCCTTCGGGGCGCCGTTTTGCTTTTGTGGGCTCCCGCACAAACCGGCATAATGACCCCTCTGCGCAACTCATCAGGCTCTCAGTTCTTGGCAAATATAGATAACGCGGCCGCCGAAATGGCGGCCGCAGGCTTTTACCGCATCGCCCTTGGCGTGGAATACAAAGGCTCGCGCTATCGCGGCTGGCAGCGCCAGGCCTCCGGTGTGCTGACGGTGCAGGAAACCCTGGAAAAGGCCCTGTCCAAAGTCGCCGATTCACCGGTATCGCTGATGTGTGCCGGGCGCACCGACGCAGGCGTGCACGCCTGCGGCCAGGTGGTGCACTTCGACACCCAGGCTGAACGGTCAATGAAAGCGTGGGTGATGGGCGCCAACATCAATCTGCCCCATGACGTCAGTGTCAGCTGGGCCAAGGTGATGCCGGCGCACTTTCATGCGCGCTTCAAGGCGATCGCCCGGCGTTATCGCTACGTGATCTACAACGATCAGATCCGCCCGGCGCACCTCAACGAAGAAATTACCTGGAACCACCGCCCGTTGGACGCTGAGCGCATGGCCGAAGCTGCGCAGCACCTGGTGGGCGTGCATGACTTCAGTGCCTTTCGTGCCGGCCAGTGCCAGGCCAAGTCGCCGATCAAGGAAGTCCACCACCTGCGGGTGACCCGACACGGCAAGATGATTGTGCTGGATATCCGCGCCGGGGCCTTCCTGCACCATATGGTTCGAAACATTGCCGGGGTGCTGATGACCATCGGCACGGGCGAGCGCCCGGTGGAGTGGGCCAAGGAAGTACTGGAAAGCCGCATCCGCCGCACGGGCGGGGTCACGGCACATCCGTTCGGCCTGTACCTGGTGGATGTGGAGTACCGCGACGAGTTCGAATTGCCGGAACGTTTCATCGGGCCACACTTCCTCACAGGTTTCAGCGAACTTGGCGGCTGACGCCCGGAAAAGCTTTTGTTACCATCCGGGACTTTCTGGTTCCAACCCCGAGGTTTTCACGACATGTCAGCCGTTCGCAGCAAGATTTGCGGGATTACCCGCATAGAAGACGCGCTGGCGGCAGTCGAGGCAGGCGCGGATGCCATCGGTTTCGTGTTTTACGCCAAGAGCCCGCGGGCGGTGAATGTGTTGCAGGCGCGGGCGATCATTGCCGCATTGCCGCCGTTCGTGACCACCGTGGGTCTGTTCGTCAACGCCAGCCGGTGTGAGCTCAACGAAACCTTGGATGCCGTACCGTTGGACATGTTGCAGTTCCATGGCGACGAAACGGCGGAAGAATGTGAAAGCTACCAGCGCCCGTATATCAAGGCGTTGCGAGTCAAGGCCGGGGATGACATCGCGGCGGCGTGTGCCGACTATGATGGCGCTCGCGGGATTCTGCTCGACACCTACGTCGAAGGCGTGCCCGGCGGTACCGGCGAAGCGTTTGATTGGTCGCTGATTCCCGAAGGTTTGAGCAAGCCGATCATCCTGGCTGGCGGGCTCAACCCTGCGAATATCGCGGCCGCGATCGAACAGGTTCGGCCTTATGCCGTGGATGTCAGTGGTGGGGTAGAGCAGGCCAAGGGCATCAAGGATCACAACAAGATTCGCGCATTCATGCGGGCCGTGCGCAACAGCGGTGGTGGGATGTGACGGCTGGCAGTCTGCCGCCGTCCATAACTACCACTGTGTAAAACAGCCCGGCGCCGCCTGTGGGTGGCTCGGAAATAAAGTGGCAACCCTGCGCTGGCAGGTTGTCTGGAAGGCTGAGGGTACATGCGGGAAATGGCCGGTCGAACGTCTGACCCCGTCCAGCATGTGTCATCGCCACTTATGAATTTAGCTCAAGGGCATACGCGGGGCTGTGTTCAAGCCACCGGTACTGGAGAAAGAAAGCATGAGCAACTGGTTAGTAGACAAACTGATCCCTTCGATCATGCGTTCCGAGGTGAAGAAAAGCTCGGTTCCTGAAGGTCTGTGGCACAAGTGCCCATCCTGCGACGCGGTGCTGTATCGCCCCGAGCTTGAAAAGACCCTGGACGTTTGCCCCAAGTGCAACCACCACATGCGTATCGGCGCGCGCGCCCGCATCGACATTTTCCTGGATGCTGATGGCCGCAACGAGCTGGGCGCTGACCTGGAGCCGGTTGACCGTCTCAAGTTCCGTGACAGCAAGAAGTACAAGGACCGCTTGGTCGGTGCGCAGAAGCAGACCGGCGAGAAAGACGCGCTGATTTCCGTCAGCGGCAAATTGCTCGGCATGCCAGTCGTGGTATCGGCGTTTGAGTTCTCCTTCATGGGCGGGTCCATGGGTGCCATCGTCGGTGAGCGCTTTGTCCGCGCGGCCAACTATGCCCTGGAAAACCGTTGCCCGATGATCTGCTTCGCCGCCTCCGGTGGGGCTCGTATGCAGGAAGCCTTGATTTCCCTGATGCAAATGGCCAAGACCTCCGCGGTACTGGCGCGTCTTCGCGAAGAAGGCATTCCGTTCATCTCCGTGCTCACTGACCCGGTCTATGGCGGTGTTTCCGCCAGCCTGGCAATGCTGGGTGATGTGATCGTTGGCGAGCCAAAGGCCCTGATCGGCTTTGCCGGCCCGCGCGTGATCGAGCAAACCGTACGCGAAAAGCTGCCGGAAGGTTTCCAGCGCAGCGAGTTCCTGCTGGAGCACGGTGCTATCGACCTGATCATCCCACGCAGTGAGCTGCGCCCGCGCCTGGGCAACCTGTTGGCGCAAATGATGGGCCTGCCGACGCCTGTCTACGTCGCGCCTAAAGTCGAGCCGATCGTGGTGCCGCCGGTGCCAGCAAACCTATGACCCAGCGCACCCTGGGCGAATGGCTTGCCTACCTTGAGCAGTTGCATCCGTCCGCCATCGACATGGGTCTGGGGCGCTCGCAACAGGTAGCGGCCCGCCTCGGGTTGGGCCGTCCGGCACCGCGCGTGATTACGGTAACCGGCACCAACGGCAAAGGCTCTACCTGTGCCTTTGTCGCGGCGCTGCTGCAGGCCCAAGGGCTGAAAGTCGGCGTCTACAGTTCCCCGCACCTGCTGCGTTACAACGAGCGGGTGCAACTCAATGGCGTCGAAGCCACTGATGCGCAACTCTGCGAAGCCTTCGCTGCACTCGATGCGGGCCGAGGCGAAACTTCCCTGACTTACTTCGAGATTGGCACCCTGGCGGCGTTCTGGCTGTTTGAGCGTGCGCAACTGGATGTGGTGGTGCTGGAAGTCGGTCTGGGCGGGCGTCTGGACACGGTTAACGTGGTGGATGCCGACCTAGCGCTGGTTACCAGCATTGGCGTGGACCACGCTGACTACCTGGGAAACACTCGTGAGTCTGTGGCTTATGAAAAAGCCGGGATCTTCCGCCAGGGCAAGCCTGCGCTGTGTGGTGACCTGGATCCGCCGCACACCTTGCTGGACAAGGTGCGCGAGCTGGATTGCCCGTTCTTCCTGTGCGGCCGCGAATTCAATCTTGAGATCGGTGAACAGCACTGGCAATGGCGTGGGCGCGATGCCCGTGGCCAGGCGGTGGAACTGCGTGACCTGCCGCTATTGAACCTGCCAATGGAAAACGCCGCGCTCGCGCTGCAAGCCTATCTGCTGCTGGATCTGCCGTGGAATGCCGAGCAGATTGCTGCCACATTGCTGGCTACCCGCGTGGTAGGGCGCCTGGATCGTCGTGCGTTCGAATGGCAGGGCAAGCGCCTGAACTTGCTGTTGGATGTGGGACATAACCCCCATGCGGCCGAGTACCTGGCGCGGCGCCTGTCACGCACGCCGCCGGTCGGTCGTCGCCTTGCCGTATTCGGTCTGCTGGCGGATAAGGACCTGGATGGCGTGGTCGCGCCCTTGTTGGGCAGTGTCCAGGCCTGGGCTGTGGCGCCGCTGGATACTTCGCGCAGTCGCCCGGCTGCTGAGCTGGAACTGGCCTTGCAGAACCTTGGTGCACCTGTGGCGTCATATGCAAGCGTCACCGAGGCCCTTGAAGCGCAGTGCGCCGTTGCCACACCCGACGATGAAATTCTATTGTTCGGGTCATTTTATTGCGTTGCCGAGGCGCTTGAGTGGTTAGCCCGGCGCTCCACGGAGGAAGCTGCACATGGCATTACTGGATAGCGCATACAAGCAGCGAATGGTCGGAGCCTTGGTTCTGGTAGCGCTGGCGGTGATTTTCCTGCCGATGCTGTTTTCTCGCCAGGACGAAGAGCGTCAGGTGGTGGTTGAGGCTCCGGCCGCGCCACAAGCCCCGGCGGTGCCGCAGGTTCAGGTGGAGCCGGTGGTGGTGCCTGAGCCTCAGGCGTTGCCGGAAGAAGAACCTGTGCCGACCGATGATGAAGTGGCCGCGCAGCAAGCACCGTCAATGCCGGTGCAACCCAGCGTGCCAGTGGTCAAGCCAGCACCCGCTGCGCCGGTCGCGGCTGCCAAGCCCGTCGCGCCTGCACCCGCGCCCAAGCCGGTAGCACCGCAACCCGCCGCACCAGGCAAGCCTGATGTGGGCCAGAGTCGTATCGATCCGAATGGCTTGCCGATCAGTTGGTCGATTCAAGTGGCCAGCCTGGGCAACCGTGAAGGCGCCGACGCGTTGCAAAAAAAGCTGCGTAGCCAGGGCTATAACGCCTATATCCGCAGCGCCGACGGCAAGAACCGCGTGTTTATCGGGCCGCTGATCGAGCGTGCAGAGGCGGATCGCCTGCGGGACTTGCTGGATCGCCAGCAGAACCTGAAGGGTTTTGTCACCCGTTTCCAGCCTGAGCGCGGCTGATACCGCCAGCCTCTGGTTGGAATGCAAGCCAAGTGTGGGGGCTGGCTTGCCTGCGATGACGGTGGGCTAATCAACAGAGATGTTGAATGTGCCGGCCCCATCGCAGGCAAGCCAGCTCCCACATTTGTTTTGTGGTGGCTTGAAATCGCGTTGGCTTGCCACAAACTATTGATTTGCAAAGCAGCCGCAATCACAGCTTACCGACAGCCCAGCGCTCTGCTAAAATGCGCCGCCTCATCTGTCCGTAGGCTGCACTGTGCCATTTACCTGGGTTGATTGGGCGATTGTTGCAATTGTCGCCATCTCCGCTTTGATCAGTCTAAGCCGCGGCTTCGTAAAAGAAGCGCTGTCGTTGCTGACCTGGATCATCGCAGGAGTCGTAGCCTGGATGTTCGGCGGCTCATTGTCGGTCTACCTGGCCGGATACATCGAGACACCTTCGGCTCGCGTCATCGCGGGCTGCGCCATCATGTTCATCGCCACGCTGCTGGTGGGGGCAATGGTCAATTATCTTATTGGCGAGTTGATACGTGTCACCGGCCTCTCCGGGACCGATCGATTTCTCGGCATGGCCTTCGGCGCTGCCCGTGGCGCGTTGCTGGTGGTCGTGGCGGTCGGGCTGTTGAGCCTGGGGCCGGTACAGCAGGATGCATGGTGGCAGGAGTCGGTACTCGTGCCAAAATTTCTATTGGTTGCAGATTGGTCCAAGAACCTCATTCTGGGGTGGAGCAGTCAGTGGCTGGCCAGCGGAATCAGCGTACCCGCTGATCTTCCGTTCAAGGAACACCTCTTACCGGCCAAAACGCCTCAGTAAGTTGTGTTCAGTCAAGATTCATTAAGTAGGGGTTGCGTCGCATGTGTGGCATCGTCGGTATCGTCGGTAAGTCGAACGTCAATCAGGCGCTGTATGACGCGCTAACCGTCCTCCAGCACCGCGGCCAGGACGCTGCCGGTATTGTGACCAGCCACGACGGCCGGTTATTCCTGCGCAAGGACAATGGCCTGGTACGTGACGTGTTCCACCAGCGTCACATGCAGCGCCTGGTCGGGCACATGGGCATTGGCCATGTGCGTTACCCGACTGCCGGCAGCTCGACGTCGGCCGAAGCTCAGCCGTTTTACGTCAACTCGCCTTACGGCATCACGCTGGCGCACAACGGTAACCTGACCAACGTTGAACAGTTGGCCAAGGAGATTTACGAATCTGACCTGCGCCACGTCAACACCAACTCCGACTCGGAAGTGCTGCTCAACGTGTTTGCCCACGAGCTGGCCCAGCGTGGCAAGCTGCAGCCGACCGAAGAAGATGTGTTCGCTGCCGTGACTGACGTGCACAACCGTTGCGTCGGTGGTTACGCCGTGGTCGCCATGATCACCGGTTATGGCATCGTCGGCTTCCGCGACCCGCACGGCATTCGCCCGATTGTGTTCGGCCAGCGTCACACCGACGAAGGCGTCGAGTACATGATCGCCTCCGAAAGCGTGTCCCTGGATGTGCTGGGCTTCACCTTGATTCGCGACCTCGCGCCAGGTGAAGCGGTGTACATCACCGAAGACGGCAAGCTGCACACCCGCCAGTGCGCCGTGGCGCCGAAACTCACCCCGTGCATTTTCGAACACGTCTACCTGGCGCGTCCGGACTCGATCATCGACGGTGTTTCGGTGTACAAGGCACGCCTGCGCATGGGCGAGAAGCTCGCCGAGAAGATCCTGCGCGAGCGTCCTGAGCATGACATCGACGTGGTAATCCCGATTCCGGACACCAGCCGTACCGCTGCGCTGGAATTGGCCAACCACCTGGGCGTCAAGTTCCGCGAAGGCTTCGTGAAAAACCGCTACATCGGCCGTACCTTCATCATGCCGGGCCAGGCGGCGCGCAAGAAGTCGGTTCGCCAGAAGCTCAATGCGATCGAGCTGGAGTTCCGCGGCAAGAACGTGATGCTGGTGGATGACTCCATCGTGCGTGGCACCACCTGCAAGCAGATCATCCAGATGGCCCGCGAAGCCGGCGCGAAGAACGTGTACTTCTGTTCCGCCGCGCCTGCCGTGCGTTACCCGAACGTGTACGGTATCGACATGCCGAGCGCCCATGAATTGATCGCCCACAACCGTTCGACCCAGGACGTTGCCGACCTGATCGGCGCGGATTGGCTGATCTATCAGGACCTGCCGGACCTGATCGAAGCGGTCGGCGGTGGCAAGATCAAGATCGACCAGTTCGACTGCGCCGTGTTCGACGGCAAGTACGTGACCGGGGATGTCGACGAGGCCTACCTGAACAAGATCGAGCAGGCGCGTAATGACTCGTCGAAGATCAAGACGCAGGCGGTCAGCGCGATCATCGATCTGTACAACAACTGAGTGACAACCGGCCCTGAGGGGCCGGTTTTGTATCTTAAATAAAGAATTGAGTAAGGAGTGGCAGCATGAGTCAGGAATGGGATGCCGGTCGGTTGGACAGCGACCTCGATGGCGTAGCTTTCGATACCCTGGCTGTGCGCGCCGGCCAACACCGCACGCCGGAAGGTGAGCACGGTGATCCGATGTTTTTCACGTCCAGCTACGTGTTCCGCACGGCGGCCGACGCCGCTGCGCGCTTTGCTGGCGAAGTGCCGGGTAACGTCTATTCGCGTTACACCAACCCGACCGTGCGCGCGTTCGAAGAACGTATCGCGGCGCTTGAAGGTGCTGAGCAGGCGGTGGCCACGGCGACCGGCATGGCGGCAATCCTGGCGGTGGTGATGAGCCTGTGCAGTGCTGGCGACCACGTGCTGGTGTCGCGCAGCGTGTTTGGCTCGACCATCAGCCTGTTCGAAAAGTACTTCAAACGTTTTGGCATCGAAGTGGACTACGTGCCTCTGGCGGACCTGTCCGGCTGGGACGCGGCGATCAAGGCCAACACCAAGTTGCTGTTCGTCGAGTCGCCATCCAACCCTTTGGCTGAGCTGGTGGATATCGCCGCGTTGGCCGAAGTCGCTCACGCCAAGGGCGCGATGCTGGTGGTCGACAATTGCTTCTGCACCCCGGCGTTGCAACAGCCGTTGAAGCTGGGCGCGGACATTGTCGTGCACTCGGCCACCAAGTTCATCGACGGCCAGGGTCGTTGCATGGGCGGTGTGGTCGCCGGTCGCAGTGAGCAGATGAAAGAAGTCGTCGGCTTCCTGCGCACCGCTGGCCCGACCTTGAGCCCGTTCAATGCCTGGATCTTCCTCAAAGGCCTGGAAACCCTCAGCCTGCGTATGAAGGCCCATTGCGCCAACGCCCAAGCGCTGGCCGAGTGGTTGGAGCAACAGGACGGTATCGAGAAAGTGCACTACGCCGGTCTCAAGAGCCACCCGCAACACGAGTTGGCCCAGCGCCAGCAGCGTGGTTTCGGTGCCGTGGTGAGCTTCGAAGTGAAGGGCGGCAAAGACGGCGCCTGGCGCTTTATCGATGCCACTCGCCTGATCTCCATCACTGCCAACCTGGGTGACAGCAAGACCACCATTACTCACCCGAGCACCACCTCCCATGGGCGCCTGGCGCCACAGGAGCGCGAGGCGGCGGGTATCCGTGACAGCCTGATCCGCGTTGCGGTGGGCCTGGAAGACGTTGCCGACTTGCAGGCTGACCTGGCTCGCGGGCTGGCGGCCTTGTGATCGAGTGGTCCATGGACACGGCGGCAGCCAGTAACGGGCGTGTCGCGCTGGTGACAGGCGCGGCGCGGGGCATTGGCCTCGGGATTGCCGCGTGGCTGATCAGCGAAGGCTGGCAAGTCGTGTTGACCGACCTGGACCGCGAGCGCGGTTCCAGGGTGTCCAAGGTGCTGGGCGAAAACGCCTGGTTTATCACCATGGATGTCGCCGACGAGAAGCAAGTGGCCCAAGGCGTCGCCGAAGTGCTGGGGCAGTTCGGGCGCCTGGACGCGCTGGTGTGCAATGCGGCGGTCGCCGACCCGCGCAACATTACCCTGGAAAGCCTGGATCTGGCCTACTGGAATCGAGTGTTGGCCGTGAATCTCAGTGGGCCGATGCTGTTGGCCAAGCACTGCGCTCCGTATCTTCGTGCGCATGGTGGCGCCATCGTCAACCTGGCGTCGACCCGGGCGCGTCAGTCGGAGCCGGACACCGAAGCCTATGCGGCGAGCAAGGGTGGCCTGCTGGCGCTGACTCACGCCCTGGCCATGAGCCTTGGGCCGGAAGTGCGGGTCAATGCGGTCAGCCCAGGCTGGATCGATGCGCGTGATCCCGCAGCCCGTCGCGCCGAGCCGCTGAGTGATACCGATCACGCCCAGCATCCGGCGGGCAGGGTGGGTACGGTCGAGGACGTGGCGGCGATGGTGGCATGGTTGCTGTCGCGCCAAGCGGGGTTTGTCACCGGGCAAGAGTTTGTGGTGGACGGTGGCATGAGCAAGAAGATGATTTACAGCGAGTAGGGCCGGTAGCTGTCTTGAAGCAATTTTGTCTTTTTCAGAAAAACTTCAAGCGGGCTATTGACTTAGGTCCGCTATCTGCGTAAATTTCGCGGCCTCAACGAAGCAAAGGGTGATTAGCTCAGCTGGGAGAGCATCTGCCTTACAAGCAGAGGGTCGGCGGTTCGATCCCGTCATCACCCACCACTTCTTGAGAGTTTTGCCCCAGGGCAAGACGCAACGTTAAAGGTTGCACCGACGCGCAGCGGTAGTTCAGTCGGTTAGAATACCGGCCTGTCACGCCGGGGGTCGCGGGTTCGAGTCCCGTCCGCTGCGCCATATTTCCAGGCTTGATTTATCAGGCTTGAGATTGAACAGCCAAGGCTGATCGATCAGATGTTTAAAGACAGTTGAGGGTTTACATTCAACTGGTCAAGCGATACGCAGCGGTAGTTCAGTCGGTTAGAATACCGGCCTGTCACGCCGGGGGTCGCGGGTTCGAGTCCCGTCCGCTGCGCCATATCTGCCTCAAGGCCCACTGAACGCCTTGAAGCACAAAGAAAGCCTCTGGCTACTTTGATCCGATAGCAAAGACCCTGGTCGAAAGACCGGGGTTTTTTGTGTCTGGGATTTGGCTTGGTGCGGGAGCGAGCAAGCCCGCTCCCACGGTTAAAATGTGGTCAGAACCCCAGCTTATCTCGCAGCCCGTAATACCAGGCACCCAGCGCCGCAAACGGCGTGCGTAACAGTTGCCCACCCGGGAACGGGTAGTGCGGCAGGTCCGCAAACGCATCAAAACGCTCTGCCTGGCCTCTCAGCGCCTCCGCCAGTACCTTGCCCGCCAGGTGCGTGTACGTCACGCCATGGCCGCTGCAGCCTTGCGAGTAGTAAATGTTGTCACCCAGCCGACCGACTTGCGGCAAGCGCGATAAGGTCAGCAGGAAATTGCCGGTCCAGGCGTAATCGATTTTCACGTCTTTGAGCTGCGGAAAGGCCTTGAGCATCTTCGGACGGATGATTGCCTCGATGTTTGCCGGGTCGCGTGCGCCATACACCACGCCACCCCCGAAGATCAGGCGCTTGTCGCGGGTGAGGCGGTAGTAGTCGAGCAGATAGTTACAGTCTTCGACGCAGTAATCCTGTGGCAGCAACGTCTTCGCCAAGTCATCGCCCAGCGGCGCCGTGGTGATGACTTGCGTGCCACATGGCATTGATTTGGCGGCCAGTTCCGGTACCAGGTTGCCCAGGTAGGCATTGCCCGCGACGATGATGAACTTGGCCCTGACCTTGCCCTCGGCGGTATGCACCACTGGGTTTGCGCCGCGCTCGATGCGCACTGCTGCCGATTGCTCGTAGATCGTTCCGCCCAGCGATTCAACCGCTGCTGCTTCGCCCAAGGCCAGGTTGAGCGGGTGGATGTGCCCGCCACTCATGTCCAGCAAACCGCCGACGTAGTTGTCACAGGCCACCACTTCGCGGATGCGGCGTTCGTCCAGCAACTCCAGCTGCGTGTGGCCGTAGCGTTCCCACAGGCGCTTTTGCGACTCCAGGTGGCCCATGTGCTTGCTGTTAAGCGCGGCGAATACCCCGCCGTCCTTCAGGTCGCACTGGATCTGATACTTGGCGACGCGTTCACGAATGATCCTGCCGCCCTCAAACGCCATCTGCCCCAGCAATTGCGCCTGCTGCGGCCCGACGCTACGCTCGATCACGTCGATATCACGGCTGTAGCTGTTAACGATCTGCCCGCCGTTGCGGCCCGAGGCGCCAAACCCCACCTTGGCGGCTTCCAGTACCGTCACGCGAAAACCGTTCTCCAGCAGAAACAGCGCGCTGGAAAGGCCGGTATAGCCGGCGCCAATCACGCACACATCGGTTTCGACCTCGCCTTGCAGTGCCGGGCGAGGTGGAACGGTATTCGCGGAAGCGGCGTAATACGACTGGGGATAGGGGGTGTTCGCCATCCTGGAACCTCTGTTTTATATTTTTTACGAGTGCGCCGATCCTACCTGAGTTGAAAATTGCCTGCCAGCCACCCGAAATTCACGGGTGGGCTCCACGCCAATAAAAAATTCGCATATTCATAGGGTTAGCTGCAAAAAAGATGTTGACACCCCTCCGGAATTCCGTAGAATGCCGCCTCACAGCAGGCACGTAGCTCAGTTGGTTAGAGCACCACCTTGACATGGTGGGGGTCGTTGGTTCGAGTCCAATCGCGCCTACCAAACAAAATCCGCTCTGCTGGGCGGTCTAGAAGGGCTCACCGAAAGGTGGGCCCTTTTTTGTTGCCTGTGATTTTTGCCCATGGCCGTGCAGGACGCGTCCCGCTGCGTGAAGGACGAAGGGAAGCTGGAAAACGGAGCGCTAGCGTCAGGCGCTACCGCCAAGGAAATCTGAAGCAGCAACAGGTCAGTCACCCACAAAATTTATTGGTTTGCAGCAACAATTTTTCTTGTTGGACACCTCCCGCCCCAGGCAGCAAAGTTGCCGCCACTGAAGCTCGACCTTCCGGGTCAACAATAAAAAACCGAGCCGACTGCACGCCGCTTCTTGCTGTGAGCCCTTTGTTCACATCCTGCTGTAATGGCGCCGCAGCGCGCACTAAAGGACCTCTTCGCCATGCAAACTGTTGTGAACTTATGGCCGTTGATCGGCGTACTTGTGATCGTGGTTGGCTTTGTCTTGCGCATCAACCCTCTGCTGGTGGTCACCGCCGCCGCTATCGCCACCGGTTTCGCCGCCCATTTCCCACTGGAAAAAATCCTTGCCACCATGGGCGATGGCTTTCTTCAGACCCGAGCCCTGCAGTTGATTCTGTTATTGCCCCTGGCGGTCATCGGCCTATTGGAGCGCCATGGGCTGCGCCTGCATGCGCAGAACTGGATTGCACGGTTCGAGCGCGCCACGGTCGGGCGCTTGTTGATCATCTACCTGTTTGTGCGCGAATCCACCGCCGCCATGGGCTTGACCAGTCTGGGCGGGCACCCGCAGATGGTGCGCCCGTTACTGGCTCCAATGGCCGAGGGTGCCGCCGAAAAACGCTACGGCAAGCTACCAGACAAATTGCGCCACAAAGTGTTAGCTATGTGCGCCGCGACAGACAACGTCGGGCTGTTTTTTGGTGAAGACATCTTTGTCGCCTTTGGCGCCATCGCATTGATGCACACCTTCCTGCTCGGCTCAGGGATTGATGTGGAACCTCTGCACATCGCGGTGTGGGGCATTCCTACGGCGATCTGCGCGTTTATCATCCATGCGATCCGCCTGCACCGGTTTGACCGAAGGCTCACCCGTGAGATGACGCCTGCCGCCACACCCGTGGAGGTCGCGCAATGATCATTTCCATTCAATACCTCTACTGGCTGGCCGGCGTTCTGCTGCTGATCACGGCGGGCATGATCGTGATGGACAAAACCCATCCCAAGCGCTGGTCCAGTGCATTGTTCTGGTTGTTGTTCGCCATTCCGTTCCTGATCGGTGAGCGTTTGCCGTCGGTGGTTATCGGTGTCGGCGTCGTGGTCATGGCATTGATCGCCGGCATGGGCGGCGTCGGCCGTGGCAAGCATGCCGAGCTGCATGACAAGGCTTCGCGTGCCAGTGCCGGTCGGCTGGGTCACAAACTGTTTATCCCGGCGCTGGCCATCCCCTTGACCACGGTGATCGGCTCGGTGTTGCTCAAACACACCGAAATCGGCGGCGTACCGCTGCTGGACCCGAAAAACAC
This sequence comes from Pseudomonas tritici, assembly GCF_014268275.3. NCBI lineage: Bacteria > Pseudomonadati > Pseudomonadota > Gammaproteobacteria > Pseudomonadales > Pseudomonadaceae > Pseudomonas > Pseudomonas tritici. Next base: position 4,278,239 of record NZ_CP077084.1, on the reverse strand, counting down.
CACCTTCGTCTCCCTCGGTATCGGCTGCCTGATCGCCCTTGGCCTTGCCTGCTGGCTGACCCGCGATACGCCAGTACAAGCCTTGCGCGAATCCCGCCGCCTCACAGAAGCCCTGGGCTGGGCCATGGTGCTGCCGCAAATGCTGGCGATGCTCGGCTTGCTGTTTAACGAAGCTGGGGTCGGCACGGCTGTAGCGCATGTCACTACCACCTATATCAACCTGGATTTCAAGTTGGTGGCGGTGATGGTCTACGTGTTGGGCATGGCCTTGTTTACGGTGATCATGGGGAACGGCTTTGCGGCGTTCCCGGTGATGACCGGCGGCGTCGGCGTGCCGGTACTGGTGGGAATCTACGGCGGTAACCCGGCGGTGATGGCAGCGATCGGCATGTTCTCCGGCTACTGCGGGACCTTGATGACGCCCATGGCCGCCAACTTCAATATTGTGCCGGCTGCGTTACTGGAGTTGCCGGACAAGAACGCTGTAATCAAGGCCCAGTTGCCGACCGCGTTGATGATGCTGGTGGTCAATATCGTACTGCTTTACCTGTTGATGTGAGGTCGAGATGCAAACTGTACTGCTGACGGGCTTCGAGCCCTTTGATCAAGACCCGGTGAATCCGTCCTGGGAAGCTGTGCGCCAACTGGATGGCGTGCTGCTGGAAGGCGATGTGCAGATTGTTGCGCGCCGCCTGCCTTGCGCGTTTGCGACCGCTGGCGAGTGCCTGACCCAGTTGATCGATGAGCTGCACCCAGTGATGGTGATCGCCACCGGCCTGGCGCCGGGGCGTAGCACTATCTCGATGGAGCGGGTGGCGATCAACATCAACGATGCACGCATCCCCGATAATCTGGGTGAGCAGCCAATTGATACGGCAGTCGTGGCTGGCGGCCCGGCAGCCTACTTCACGACGCTGCCGATCAAGGCGATGGTCAAGGCTGTGGGCAAAGCGGGAATTGCGGCATCGGTATCGCAAACGGCGGGCACCTTTGTGTGCAACCAGGTGTTCTATCGGTTGCAACACCAGTTGGCGGGATCGGGCGTGCGCAGTGGCTTTATCCACGTCCCCGATGTTTACGGGGCATGCCAGCCGCCGATGGTGCTGTCGACCCTGGTCGAGGGGTTGCGCATCGCGGTGTCTGCGGCATGGCAAACCCCGATGGATATCGTCGAAGTGGGCGGTCAGGTCAGTTGAGGGCAGGGCGTGAGCGCCAACCTTCAACTACAGTTCAGGGACACCCATTCCACGGTAATTGCGATGATCAACTCTCTGAAGTGCGTGTCTGTCGTGCTTTCGCTTGTCTTGTTTGCTGGCAGTGGTATGGCCCTGGCCGATCCTGGTAATGGCAAGGGGCAGGGCAACGATAAAGGCAACGGCAACGGCAACGGCAACGGCAACGGCTCGGGTGGGCAGGGGCATGACAAACCCAAAGGCAAAGGCGCATCGGGTAATCACGGCCCCAGCGTCGATCGCGGCAGGGTACTGAATGTATTGGGTGGCTACCGCAACTACTGGAGCCCGGGGCCAGCGTTGCCCCCTGGTATCCAGAAGAACCTCGCACGCGGTAAGCCATTGCCGCCGGGCATCGCCAAAAAGCTGGATGGCCGTTTATTGGGCCAGTTGCCCCGTTATGATGGGTATGAATGGCAGCAAGCAGGTACCGATCTGATATTGGTGACCATCGCGTCGGGCATCATTTACGAAGTACTCAGTGGGGCCTTTGACTGACGGGGCAAACGTTACGCCACGCGTCCTGGGAAAAACAGCTCAAAGCAGGTCACGCCGTCGTGGCTGCTCACGCTGTACCGCCCGGTGTGCAACTGCATGATGGTCGCCACAATCGACAAGCCCAACCCATTGGACTGCGCCGAGCGTTCCCGTGACTCATCCACCCGGTAAAACCGTTCGAACAGTCGCGGCAGATGTTCGGCCGCTATGGTTTCGCCCTGGTTGCTGACCCTCAGGTAAATGCCCTCGGCATCAGGAACCGCCTGAATCACCAACTCAGTCCCCGGCGCACCATATTTGATGGCATTGGCGCATAGGTTCGCCAGGGCCCTGCGCAACAACATTGGCTCAGCCCAGATCACCCCTTCACCTCTAGCCTGAATGCTGATGTCCACATCGCCCGCCAAGCCTTCAAAGTACTCGGCAATGCGTTCAACCTCATCCGTGGCACTGAGCTCCTGGCGTTGGCGCAGGGCGCTGGCCGGGTCGGTGCGGGCCAGGAATAGCATGTTGTCGAGCATCCGCGCCAGGCGTTCAAGTTCTTCGACATTGGACGCCAGCAGTTGCTGATAGCTTTCGATGCTGCGGTTCTGTTGCAGGGCGACTTGGGTTTCGCCCAGTAGGTTATTGATCGGCGTGCGCAGTTCGTGGGCCATGTCGGTGGACACCTGGCCCAGTTGCACAAAGCCCTTGGCCAGCCGCTCAAGCATGGTGTTGAACGAATCAATCATCGGCAGCAGTTCTTTCGGTGCGCCATGGCTGTCGAGGCGTTCGGCGAGGTTGCCGACACCAATGCCCTGGGCGTGCCGGGCCAGGCGGCGCAACGGTAAAAGCCCGCGATGAACAAGCAGGTAACCGACCACTGCCAGGAGGATTGCGGCAATACTCGCCAAGATATAAACGCTCAAGCGATAGCTGGCGAGCACCGCGGTGCGCTCGGTCATCAGGCGCCCGCTGGTGACTTGCAGGCTGCCCAGGTCGCCGGAGTCGATGGAGGCGGCGACGGTGGAGAAGGGCACGCCATTGACGCCAGGCAGATGGTGCACGTCGGCGAGTCCCAGCGCGTGATCCTTCGCGACGGGGGGCACGGACGGCAAATCGATATTACCCGGGTTCACCAGCAGCAGCGGTTTCTGTCCCGGCGCGGCGATGCTCAATACCGACTCGTGGTTACCCAGCATGTTCTGGAACAGTTCCGGCTTGGTCTTGATCAGGTCGAGCGTGTTGCTGTCGTTGAGCAAGTTGCGCAGTTGATCGACACGGGAAATCAATGCGGCATCGTCGCGCATGATCAGTTCCCGTTCGAGCTCGCGGTACAGCGCCACGCCCAGGGTAGCCAGCAGGGCGAAGGCGAGCAGCGCGAAGATCAGCGCCAGGCGCAGGGTCAAGGAATAATGACTGCGCCCGCTCATGGCTGGGTATCGAAGCGGTAGCCGATGCCCCGCACACTGTGGATCAGCTTGAGCTGGAACGGGTCGTCGATTTTCAAGCGCAGGCGCCGCACGGCCACGTCGACTACGTTGGTGTCGCTGTCGAAGTTCATGTCCCACACGCGCGAGGCGATCAGCGAACGGGACAGCACCTGGTCCTGATGGGTCGCGAACAGGTGCAGCAGGGCGAACTCTTTGTTGGTCAGGGTGATGCGTGTGCCGGCGCGGGTGACGCGGCGCTTCAGTACGTCGATGTGCAGGTCGGCGATCTGTAGCTGCTCCTCTTCCCGGCTCGGGCCGCGGCGCGTCAGGGTACGCAAGCGTGCCACCAGTTCAGCGAAGGAAAACGGCTTGATCAGGTAATCATCGGCGCCCAGTTCCAGGCCCTTGATACGGTCAGCAATGTCGTCGCGTGCTGTAAGAAAAAGCACCGGTGTGTCGGCTTCCTTGCGCAGGCGGCGCAGCACTTCCCAGCCGTCCATTTTCGGCATCATCACATCCAGCACGATGACGTCGAACGGCGTCTCCAGGGCCTGGTGCAGGCCGTCCACGCCATCACGGGCAAGGCTGACGGAGTAACCCAATTCCTGAAGGCCATTGAGCAAGTAATTGCCGGCTTTGGGTTCGTCTTCGACTACAAGAATGTTCATGGGAAGTGCCTTGTCTCTATGCGTGGCGCAAGTGTAGCCCGATCAATTATCACTGGGGCAACCGATGGCCTGGACTTGGTAGTCCAACACGTGTTCACGGCCTTGGCTGTCCAGGTAGTTGAGTTGCGCCGGGACGATGCCGCATTGGCCGTAGGTGTCGGTGCTTGACAGTACTTTGGCCACATCCAGGTGCACGAAGAAGCCGGTTTTGTCGTGGATCACGGGTTCGGCGGCAAACACGGAACCGGTTGCGAGCAGAGCGGCAAAGCCGAGGATAAACAGTTTCATGACGGTATCTCTCTAAAAGGGTTGGCTGTCACGTCGTGGCAGTGGGTACACGGTAACCAGCCGTCCCGAACAGCCCACCAACAGGATGATGACAAGTTTGTAATGCGGGGCTCAGGGTTGGCGGCCGGAGGCCTCGAGGATCAGGTCGGTGATTTCCTTGGCGTGGGACACCAGTGACAAGTGGCTCGAAGGCAACTCGATGGTGGTGGCGTTCATACGTTTGGCAAGAAAGCGCTCAAGATCCGGGTTGATGGTCTGGTCATTCGTCGACACCGCGTACCAGGACGGCTTGGTGTGCCAGGCGGCATTGACGGTGCGACCGTTGAACAGGGTTTTAGTGATGGGTTGCTGCACGGCATACAGCTCAAGGGCCTTGGCGTGTGGCACATCGGCGGCGAAGTACTTGAGGAAGGCGTCCTGGCTCAGGGTGAGGTAACCGTCGTGGTCTTCGACACCGTACCGTACCGGCATGGTCGGGAACTTGGCCGAAAGTGCGACGAAGTCTTCATTGGCGTCCGGCGCGCGCGCGGCGACGTACACCAGCGAGCTGACCTTCGGGTTGACCCCGGCGTCGCTGACCACCGTGCCAGCGTAGGAATGACCGACCAGCACGGTAGGGCCGTCTTGTTGGTCCAGCACGCGGTTGGTGGCGGCGACGTCGTCGGCCACCGAGGTCAGCGGGTTTTGCACGGCGGTGACGTGCAAACCGGCGGCCTGAAGCCGGGTGATTACCTCGGACCAGCTCGAACCGTCAGCCCATGAGCCGTGTACCAGCACCACGTTATTGGCTTTGATCGGTGCGACCGTGCCGGCCATGGCGGTGCCAGTGCCCAGCATCAGCAGGCTGGCGGCGATCAGGCAGAGTTTGCTTGCAGGTTTCATGGTGGGACCCTTTTCATCAGTAGGAAGTGGTGTCATCCGGCGTGGGTGACTGACGACTTCACTGTATGAAGTGAGGGTGCTGCCAACACTTACGGCTGCATTACAAACCTGTAATGCATTCGACGTCGGTTGCGTTTACAAGCGCCGAGGTGATCCGTAGATTGCATTGGGCCGATATTTGTTAAAACCGATGAGGAAACCAAGCAGTGTCCATCCGAGGTTCAGCTGTATTCAACCGCCGTTACCGTGCCTTTCTGTTTGATATGGATGGGACGTTGCTCAATTCCATTGCCGCTGCCGAACGGGTGTGGAGCATCTGGGCTGAACGCCACGGCCTGGATGTGGCAGCGTTTTTGAAGACCATTCACGGTGCTCGAGCGATCGATACCATCACACGCCAGGCATTGCCCGGCGTCGATCCTGAGGTGGAGGCGCAATGGATTACCGAGGCTGAAATCAATGATGTGGACGGTGTTGTTGCGATTCCCGGCGCGGTCACGTTTTTGAACAGCCTGCCGGGTGATCAGTGGGCGCTGGTCACCTCCGCACCCAGGGAACTGGCGTTGCGTCGGCTGCAAGCGGCAGGTATTGCGCCGCCGGCGGTGCTGGTGACGGCTGAAGATGTTGCCCTCGGCAAGCCGAACCCCGCGTGTTACGTGCTGGGCGCGCAACGCCTGGGTGTACCGGTGAAGGATTGCCTGGTATTTGAAGACGCGACGGTAGGCATCCGGGCGGCAGAGGCAGCAGGGGCGGATGTGATGGTCGTGACGTCGACACATCACACGCCTATGGTCACCGAGCATCCTTCGATTGACGGGTATGAACCGTTGAAGGTGCAGTGCGACACGGACGGCTTGTTGTATGTGCAGAGCGGGGCGGCCTGATATAAAAAAAGCCGAGCCCGTTAACGGCCTCGGCCTTGTTCGGCATTGGCTTGATCGGGGGGCTGCATCCGATTATTCCTCATGCCTTGGCGTGACAGCACCATCTCCCGAAGAATTTCATTGGCCAGCCGCGCGATTGCCTCGGCGCCCCGATAATGGGCGCGCACGATCCCGGTAATTGCAAAGTGGTCGGTTTCCGGGCCGCTGAGCACTGCCGAAAGCGTTCCGTCCGCGTGCAGCGTGCAGGTCACCTGGTAGCTGGGCAGACGGGCTGCCAGTGCGGACTCGATTTGCGATTTACTCAGGGTGTCCATCTTGCTTCAGGCCCTTTTACTGATCATGCACGCCCAAGCATAGGTCGAGTTGTGGCGCTGTAAATACCGGCGATCTGATAGCAAGGAATGCGGTATCAGCGTGTCATTTGTCGGCACAACCGACGTTGCACGGCCCGCTGGATAGGTTTGAGGCAGAACAGGAACAGGTAGCCGCCGAGCAGCAGCGTCAGGTCCAGCCACGAATGGGGATCGGTGGAGCCAGTGCCTTCGATTGCGTACCTCAAGCCATAGGCCAGCCCGACGAAGACCAACCCTATCAATAGGGCGATCAACCAAGACCTGTAGGCAAATGGGTGTGTGGTCGTAGGCCTCATCGACGTGCTCCTGAATGCACACGAATGGCTGAGAGTCAGTCAGGAGATTCGGCCGTGAATGAAACAACAAGTTCCAAGCGTGAAGACAGTTTCATCTTTCCACGAAGATGAACACATTGGCGACGTCACTCACGCAATAAAGACAAAAGCAGTTCCAAGGAGTTTTCGCCAGCCGTTACAGTGAACGAAAGGGCTGGCTACTGGAGGCACTTCAAGGCGTCTGGTTTTTGTCCGGAGCCGTCAGGCCGGCCTGGATGCGCTGGTAGATCTCCTCGCGATGCACGGCAACATCCTTAGGGGCGTTGATGCCGATTCGTACTTGCTGGCCGCTGACGCCCAGGATGGTGATCGTGATGTCATCACCGATGTTTATGCTTTCACCAACTTTGCGGGTGAGTATAAGCATGGACTTCTCCTTGATTACTTTTAAGGACACATGTTTCAGACAGGGCAGGTGTCGGATGTGTGTAGCGTACTGCTTAGCGCTTCCCTGTGACTGCCTCTTTTTAGGACGCATAGAGGCGACATTAATTCCCATGGCGGCATCATACAGGTCTGCGATACATCATTCGCATTGTTTAAGCCAATGTTTATGACGGCCAGAATAGACAGTGAATGATAAAGTCGCCTCTTTATCTTTAAAGGAGCAGGGCAGTGCGTAAAGTAGCGATGGCAATTGCGGTGTTGGCATTGGCCGGTTGCGGTGAAGGCAAAAGCGTCGATGCGCCCAAGGCCAAGCCTGTCGTGACCGAAAGCCAGCCCCAGACCGGCGCGATTGCCGCCCAGGAATGGGACGTGCGGGTTGGCCCGCCGGACCACAAGTTGCAGGCGATCACCGACCTCACCGCCTGGTTGCTGGAACATGGTTTCAATTTTTATATCGTGAAGGTCGACGGCAAGGACGAAGTCCTGTTGGGGCCGTTCGCAACCAAGGCTGAGGCTGAGGCCAAGCAAACGTTGCTCAACGAGAAAATGGCCCGAGCCAAGAAAACCGATACTGTTTCAGAAATCATTGAACACAAGGCTGCGCAGTAACAACTTGGATGGGCGGGGTTTCCGCCCTTTTTCAACCGCAGGCTTTAAGGTTCACCGGGCCGACAAACTCATTGCCGCGTCCCATTACGCATGCCACGGTCTGGTTACGCTGACGTTCCCAGGCCTGTACCGGGTAGGTCTTGTTCCAGGCTTCGTATAACTGGCGATCCTGTTTCGACAGGCGCAAGCCGTATCGCTTGCTCATGTAGAAGTACGTGCGAGCGATCATTCCCCGAATAGAAGGGCGTGGCATCACCTTCTTTGCTTTGAAGTCCACCTGGGTCAAGCATGAGCCGTACTGCCCGCTTTGCACGGGCAGCCAGCCAAAACTGAAGTTATTACGGTCACCATTGACCTCGCCGATGCTCGGTACCAGGTTGTGCAGGTCGGCTTCGGCGCGTTTGAACACGTCATCATGGCGCGTGCAGTTCTTGCGCCCGCCGTCCTGCCAGCACTGGCGCTGATGCCCGATTTGCCAGGCCGGAACGATGTGCTCCCACTCGATCCGCGCGGCACGGTTGGCGTTCTTGCGTGGGATGTAGCCACAGGCTTTCAGGTCCACGCGGTTGCCGGTGTATTTGCAGCCGCAATAAAACTCGGTGGATTGTGGGGCGTACAGTTTCCACGCGACTTTCTTGGCTTCGCTGAAGGTTCGAGGCGCTTGGGCGTGGGCGGTAACGACGAAAAACAGGCAACACACAGCGATAAACCGGACACTCATTGAATCAATCTTCCTTCGGCACAACCCAGAAAATCTGCACACCGCCATCGTCGCGATAGGCGAGGGTGACGTTGTCGTTCTCCGCGATTTCTTCCAGCAAGCGCGCCCACTCATCCTCCGGCTCTTCCGGCAAACGAAAAATCAAAGCCGCCTTGGCTTTCTGGGCGTTGGTCGAATTGATGATTTTTTGCACACGAATGGCCAGGCGTTCGTAGGCACCAGGTGGGGTTGGCACTGCGGGAGAGGACTTTGCCACGGAATATTCCTTAGTTTGCTGTACGCACATACAGTATTTAACTGTAGGCGATTTCGCAACTACTTAAACTTCAAGAAGTCCGTCTGACCGCAATTCAGGCAATTTGGTGTAGGGCGCAGGTATTTTTATCGAAGGGTTTTGCGAGGAGGCAGGGGCGGGCAAACCGACCCTGCCGAGGTATCACCGGGAATCAATACTCCCAGAACATCCGTTGCAGCTCTTTGCTGTCCTGAGTCTTGGTCAGGGCGACCATCGCCAGGATGCGCGCTTTCTGCGGGTTCAGGTCGAGTGCTGCGACCCAGTCGTACTTGTCGTCAGGCTGTTCGGCGTTACGCAAAACCATGCCGCCGGCATTGACGTGGGAAGAACGAATGATCTGCACGCCTTGCTTGCGCAGCTCCACCAGTGCAGGTACGACTTTGGACGATACCGAGCCGTTGCCGGTACCGGCGTGGATGATGGCTTTGGCGCCCGCTTGAGCCAGGGCCTTGTAGGCGGTGTCGCTCACATTGCCATAGCCATAGGCGATCTCAACATCGGGCAGGCTCTTGATGTTTTTGATATCGAATTCCGAATCCATGGTGTGACGCTTGGCTGGCAAGCGGAACCAGTAGGATTTGCCTTCAACCACCATGCCCAGTGGACCCCATGGGCTCTTGAACGCTTCTGTCTTGATATTGATCATCTTGCTGACGTCGCGACCCGACTGGATCTCGTCGTTCATGGTTACCAGCACGCCTTTACCGCGTGCCTCTTTGCTGCTGGCCACGGCCACGGCGTTGTACAGGTTGAGCATGCCGTCTGCCGACATCGCGGTGCCTGGACGCATGGAGCCGACCACCACGATGGGCTTGTCGGTTTTTTCTACCAGGTTCAGGAAGTAAGCGGTTTCTTCCAGGGTGTCGGTACCGTGAGTGATCACGATGCCATCCACGTCCTTGCTGTCCGCCAGTTCGGCGACGCGACGACCCAGTTGCAGCAGGTTTTCGTTGTTGATGCTTTCGGACGCAATTTGCATTACTTGCTCGCCGCGTACATTGGCGATCTGGCTAAGCTCAGGAACACCGGCGATCAATTGCTCGATGCCGACCTTGGCGGCCTGGTAGGTGGCGCTGTTGGCGGCGGAGGCGCCAGCACCGGCAATCGTGCCGCCGGTGGCGAGGATCACCACGTTGGACAGTTTGGTCTTGGTTTCAACTTCCTTTGCCTGGACGGCAACGGGGAACAGCAGCAGGAGGGCCAACGCGCCCGGAACAAAAGTCTTCAGTGCAGATTTCATTATTTTTCTCTCTGGTTTTTGATGAGTGCTGTAGCAGGTTCATCTAGAACACCCGGGCAGTTCTGAATGCCACGAGGTGGTTGAGTAGAGCAGGATCTGTACCAGGCCGATTGTGCGCGCGAACATAAAATAACTTATTGATTTATAACGATTTATATTATTTTCGTAGCCTGTTATGCCCAAGTGCGCGTCCGGCTTTCCGAACATCGGTCTGTATTGCGTTCGGTTGTCCGAAAAAAGTTGGCGGTCGGGCCTTTGAGTTGGTAGGCGTGGCGCGGCACGGCCTGTCGTTTTAGAGAACGGCCGGGGGAGAGCGATGTTTAATCACATCCTTTGTCAGGCGCGAGCGAGGTGCTGTATGGCTTGAATGAAAGGCTGCTTTCAACCGTTGACAAATCTCGACAAGGTTCTCATAGTTTGGATAACGCAAACGTTTGCGAGATGTTTCACGTAACACGCCTGAAGTGTCGTGACAGCTCGTATCAGCCACCCGGGTGGGAAGGCTGCCGAAGCACTCTTCGGTGCAAGCGTTGCTCACAATAATCATAAGATCGGAGTGAACCCATGAAGCTGCCATTCGCTGGACGTCTTCTTGCTGTCGCTGTGCTTGCTGCCGCATCCGCCGCTTTGCCTCTTTCCTCTGCATTTGCTGATGACGCCGCCGCCAAACCCAAGGTCGGCCTGGTGATGAAGTCCCTCGCCAACGAATTTTTCGTGACCATGCAAGATGGCGCCAAGGCCTATCAGAAAGATCACGCCGCCGAGTTCGACATGATCACCAACGGGATCAAGAACGAAACCGACACCAGCGCGCAGATCGACATCGTCAACCAGATGATCCTCGCCAAGGTCAACGCTATCGTCATCGCACCCGCCGACTCCAAGGCGTTGGTGACCGTGCTGAAGAAGGCTTCGGATGCCGGTATCAAGGTCGTCAACATCGACAACCGCCTGGACCCGGACGTGCTCAAAAGCAAAAACCTCAATATTCCATTCGTAGGCCCGGACAACCGCAAAGGTTCCAAGCTGGTGGGCGACTACCTGGCCAAGCAACTGGCCTCGGGTGACAAGGTCGGCATCATTGAAGGTGTACCGACCACCACCAACGCCCAGCAACGTACCGCGGGCTACAAGGACGCGATGGATGCTGCCGGCATGAAGATCGTCTCCACCCAATCCGGCAACTGGGAAATCGACCAGGGCCAGAAAGTGGCGTCCGCCATGCTGAGCGAGTACCCGGACCTCAAGGCCCTGTTGGCCGGTAACGACAACATGGCCCTGGGCGCTGTCTCCGCCGTACGTGCGGCAGGCAAGGCCGGCAAGGTGTTGGTCGTGGGTTACGACAATATCGAAGCCATCAAGCCGATGCTGCAGGACGGTCGTGTGCTGGCGACCGCTGACCAGGCCGCTGCTCAGCAAGCCGTGTTCGGTATCCAGAACGCGCTCAAGCTGGTCAAGGGTGAGAAAGTCGATTCCAAAGACGGCGTGATCGAAACCCCGGTCGAACTCGTCCTCAAGAAGTAATCCTGGCAGCACCCAACAGCGTCCGCTCGTCCTGAGCGGGCGCCTGGAGATTTTCCTATGTCATCTTCCGCCCCGAACGCTGTCCTCTCGGTCAGCGGTATCGGCAAGACCTATGCCCAACCGGTTCTGTCCGACATCACCCTGACGCTCAATCGCGGCGAAGTGCTGGCGCTGACCGGTGAAAACGGCGCAGGCAAAAGTACCTTGTCGAAGATCATCGGCGGGCTGGTCACACCCACCACCGGGCACATGCAGTTCAATGGCCAGGACTACCGTCCAGGCAGCCGCACCCAGGCCGAAGAGCTGGGCGTGCGCATGGTTATGCAGGAACTCAACCTGCTGCCCACGTTGACCGTGGCCGAAAATCTTTTTCTGGATAACCTGCCCAGCCAGTGTGGCTGGATCAGCCGCAAGCAACTGCGCAAGGCTGCGATTGAGGCCATGGCCCAGGTCGGCCTGGACGCCATCGACCCGGATACCTTGGTCGGCACCCTGGGCATTGGCCATCAGCAAATGGTCGAGATCGCCCGCAACCTGATCGGCGATTGCCACGTATTGATCCTCGACGAACCCACGGCGATGCTTACCGCCCGTGAAGTCGAGATGCTGTTTGAACAAATCACCCGTCTGCAGGCCCGGGGCGTGGCGATCATTTACATTTCACACCGGCTGGAAGAGCTGGCCCGTGTCGCCCAGCGCATCGCGGTATTGCGCGACGGCAAGCTGGTGTGTGTCGAGCCGATGGCCAACTACAACAGCGAGCAACTGGTCACCTTGATGGTCGGCCGTGAGTTGGGCGAACACATTGACCTGGGCCCACGCACCATAGGTGGCCCGGCCCTGACGGTAAAAGGCTTGACCCGCTCGGACAAAGTCCGCGACGTGTCCTTTGAAGTGCGCGCAGGTGAGATTTACGGCATCTCCGGCCTGATCGGCGCCGGTCGTACCGAATTGCTGCGTCTGATCTTCGGCGCCGACCTGGCCGACAGCGGCACTGTGGCACTCGGTTCGCCGGCTCAAGTGGTGAGCATCCGCTCGCCGGCGGACGCGGTGGGCCATGGCATTGCTTTGATCACCGAGGACCGCAAGGGCGAAGGCCTGCTGCTGACCCAGTCCATCAGCGCCAACATTGCCCTGGGCAACATGCCGGAAATTTCCGGTGGCGGCGTGGTCAACAGCCGCAACGAAACCGCACTGGCCAAGCGCCAGATCGATGCCATGCGCATTCGCAGTTCCAGCCCGGCGCAGTTGGTGTCCGAGTTGTCTGGCGGTAACCAGCAGAAAGTGGTGATTGGCCGCTGGCTGGAGCGCGATTGCTCGGTAATGCTGTTCGATGAGCCGACTCGCGGTATCGATGTCGGTGCCAAATTCGACATCTATGCCTTGCTCGGCGAATTGACCCGCCAGGGCAAAGCGCTGGTGGTGGTGTCCAGCGATCTGCGTGAACTCATGCTGATCTGTGATCGTATCGGTGTGTTGTCCGCCGGGCGTCTGATCGACACCTTCGAGCGTGACAGCTGGACTCAGGACGAATTGCTCGCCGCCGCCTTTGCCGGCTATCAAAAACGTGATGCGCTGCTCAACGACGCAGTGCTTAGGGATACCCCATGAAAACCACCACTTCACCCGGTAAAACCGGCGGCAACTTCTATGGTCTGGGCACTTACCTGGGCCTGGCGGGTGCTTTGCTGGCGATGATTGCGCTGTTTTCGGTGCTCAGCGACCACTTCCTGTCCTACGACACCTTCAGCACCCTGGCCAACCAGATTCCGGACCTGATGGTTCTGGCGGTGGGCATGACCTTCATCCTGATCATCGGCGGTATCGACCTGTCAGTGGGCTCGGTGCTGGCACTGGCGGCATCGGCCGTCAGCGTGGCAATTCTCAGTTGGGGCTGGAGTGTATTGCCGGCCGCTGTGCTGGGCATGGGCTGCGCGGCATTGGCCGGCACCATCACCGGCTCGATCACCGTGGCCTGGCGTATTCCTTCATTTATCGTATCCCTCGGCGTGTTGGAAATGGCCCGTGGTGTGGCGTACCAGATGACCGGATCGCGCACGGCTTACATCGGTGATTCGTTTGCCTGGCTGTCCAACCCGATTGCCTTTGGTATCTCGCCGTCGTTCATCATTGCCTTGCTGGTGATCATCGCCGCGCAGCTTGTACTGACGCGTACTGTGTTTGGTCGCTACCTGATCGGTATCGGCACCAACGAAGAAGCCGTACGCCTGGCCGGGATCAATCCCAAGCCCTACAAGATCCTGGTGTTCAGCCTTATGGGCCTGCTGGCCGGTGTGGCGGCGTTGTTCCAGATCTCGCGCCTTGAAGCGGCGGACCCGAACGCGGGTTCCGGCCTGGAGCTGCAAGTGATCGCTGCGGTAGTCATCGGTGGTACCAGCCTGATGGGTGGACGTGGTTCGGTGATCAGTACTTTTTTTGGTGTGTTGATTATTTCGGTATTGGCCGCTGGCCTGGCGCAGATCGGTGCCACGGAACCCACTAAGCGCATTATCACCGGTGCCGTGATCGTGATTGCCGTGGTTCTGGATACCTACCGCAGCCAGCGCGCCAGTCGACGAGGCTGAACCATGGCAACGATCAAGGATGTGGCCGCGCTTGCCGGTATTTCCTACACCACGGTGTCCCATGTGGTGAACAAGACTCGCCCGGTCAGCGAGCCGGTACGCATCAAGGTCGAGGCGGCCATCAAGCAGCTCGACTATGTGCCCAGCGCTGTCGCGCGTTCGCTCAAAGCCAAGACCACGGCCACCATCGGTTTGCTGGTGCCCAATAGCCTTAACCCCTATTTTGCGGAGCTGGCCCGGGGCATCGAGGATTACTGCGAGCGCAATGGCTATTGCGTGATCCTCTGTAACTCCGACGACAACGCTGAAAAGCAGCGCAGCTATCTGCGCGTGTTGCTGGAGAAGCGTATCGACGGCTTGATCGTGACGTCGGTGGGTGGCGACGACAGTGGCCTCGCCGCAGGCTTGAGCGCGGTGCGTACGCCCATGGTGATTGTTGACCGGGCGCTGGATGGCATTGACGTGGACTTGGTGCGTATCGATCACGAGGAGGGCGCCTACCTGGCGACCCGGCACTTGCTCGAGCTGGGCCATCGCGATATCGCCTGCATCGGCGGCCCGGCCCATACCCGCGTCGCGCAGATGCGTCTGGCGGGTTATCACCGCGCGTTGAGCGAGGCGGGCGTGGCGGTGGCGGCCAATCGCACCCAAGAAAGTGATTTCACCAGCACTGGCGGTTATGCCGCCGCCGTGCAATTACTGGCGCAAAATCCGCCCAGCGCCATTTTTGCCAGCAACGACATGATTGGTTTCGGCGTGTTGCGCGCAGCGGCGGAGCGTAATATCCGCGTGCCGGGCGAGCTGTCGGTAATCGGTTTCGATGACATTCAAATGGGCCGCTACGTCTATCCGGCGCTGACCACGGTGGGGCAATCCATCGTGCAACTGGGCGAAACAGCGGCCGAGCTTTTACTGCGAAGAATTGCAACACCCCAACTGCCGATCGATCAACGGATCGTGACGCCGAGCATCGTATTGCGTGAGTCGACGGCGCCCGTCGCCGGTACGTTCGCGCAATACCGCTGAACCGAATTGATGAGTACTGATGTATGCCAGCAAAAGTAGTGGTAGTGGGCAGTTTGAACATGGACCTGGTCACCCGCGCCAGCCGGTTGCCGCGTGCCGGTGAAACACTCATCGGCCAAACGTTTTCCACAGTGCCTGGCGGTAAGGGTGCGAACCAGGCTGTAGCGTCGGCGCGACTGGGCGCCGATGTTTCGATGATAGGTTGTGTCGGTACCGATGCCTATGGCGCCCAATTGCGTGACGCGCTGTTGGTGGAAGGCATCGACTGCCAGGCCGTCAGCAGCGTGGACGGCTCCAGTGGCGTGGCGTTGATCGTGGTGGATGACAGCAGCCAGAACGCGATTGTGATTGTCGCGGGCAGTAACGGCGAACTCACGCCGGCCTCGTTACAGGCGTTCGACGCGGTCCTGCAAGCGGCCGAAGTGATCATCTGCCAGCTGGAAGTGCCGATGGACACTGTGGGCTATACCCTCAAGCGCGGGCATGAATTGGGCAAGACGGTGATCCTCAACCCAGCCCCGGCCAGCGGCCCATTGCCGGCTGAGTGGTATGCCTCGATCGACTACCTGATCCCCAATGAAAGCGAAGCCACCGCTCTGAGCGGTGTGACGGTCGACTCCATTGAGAGTGCCAAGGTGGCGGCGACCCGGCTGATTCAGGCGGGCGCCGGCAAGGTCATCATTACGCTGGGCTCTCAGGGCGCGCTGTTTGCCGACGGCCAGGGCTTTGAGCATCTGCTGGCGCCGAAGGTCAAGGCGGTGGATACCACGGCGGCTGGCGATACCTTTGTCGGTGGTTTTGCCGCGGCGTTGGCCAGTGGCAAAAGCGAGGCCGAGGCGATTCGTTTTGGTCAGGTCGCGGCGGCGTTGTCGGTCACCCGCGCCGGTGCGCAACCCTCTATTCCAACGCTGCACGACGTACAAGGTTTTGTACCCTCATGAAAAAGACACCTCTGCTGAATATCGCACTGTCGCGTGTGATCGCCTCCCTGGGGCATGGCGACATTCTGGTGATTGGCGATGCCGGCCTGCCGGTGCCGCCGGGCGTCGAACTGATTGACCTGGCGTTGACCCAGGGCATCCCGGACTTCATCAGCACCTTGCGTATCGTGCTCAGCGAAATGCAGGTGGAAAGCCATGTGCTGGCCGAAGAAATCCTGCTCAAGCAGCCGCCGGCGCTGGCCGACCTCAATGCGCTCACAGAGCAGGCAGCCCTCGGTGAGCGGCGCCTGGCCAGCCATGAAGAATTCAAGCTGCTCAGCCGCAAGGCGCGCGCCGTGGTGCGCACCGGCGAATGCCAGCCTTACTGCAATATCGCGCTGGTGTCCGGCGTAACCTTCTAGAGTTCCCAACGACAAGGAGTGTTTTATGCAACGTGGTCTCCCAACCCTGAAAAATCTGTTCCGGAGTGTCCTGCTTTTGTCCGCACTCACAGCCGCCAGCGCCCACGCGGCGGAAAAAATCGACCTGATCATCGACACCGACCCAGGCGCCGATGATGTGGTGGCATTGCTCTTCGCCATGGCTTCGCCGGAGGAGCTGAACATTCGTGCGCTGACCACCGTCGCTGGTAACGTGCGCCTGGACAAGACCTCCCGCAACGCACGCCTGGCCCGCGAGTGGGCAGGGCGCGAGGAAATCCCGGTCTACGCCGGTGCGCCAGCGCCGCTGCTGCGTACGCCGATCTACGCTGAGAATATCCATGGCAAGGAAGGTATTTCCGGCGTCACCGTGCACGAGCCCAAAAAAGGCCTGGCTGACGGCAATGCCGTTGATTACCTGATCAAGACCCTGAGCACTGCCAAGCCTCACAGCATCACTATCGCCATGCTCGGCCCGCAGACCAACCTGGCGCTGGCACTGACCCAGGCGCCGGAAATCACCCAAGGCATCAAGGAAGTAGTGGTGATGGGCGGGGCGCACTTCAATGGCGGCAATATCACGCCGGTGGCAGAGTTCAACCTGTTCGCTGACCCGGTCGCGGCCGAGATTGTGCTCAAAAGTGGCGTCAAGCTGACCTACCTGCCGCTGGACGTGACTCACAAGGTACTGACCAGCGAGGCGCGCCTGAAAAAGATTGCCGACATCAATAACAACGCGAGCAAGGTTGTCGGCGACATTCTTAACGAGTACGTCAAGGGCGACATGGAGCACTACGGCATCCCAGGCGGCCCGGTGCATGACGCTACCGTCATTGCGTACCTGCTCAAGCCTTCGCTGTTCAGCGGTCGTCAGGCCAATGTGGTGGTGGACAGCCGAGAAGGCCCGACCTTCGGCCAGACCATCGTCGACTGGTACGACGGCCTGAAGCAGGAGAAGAACGTGTTCTGGGTTGAGAACGGTGATGCGCAGGGCTTTTTCGATCTGTTGACCGAGCGTCTCGCGCGTCTGAAGTAATGTGTTGACTGGTCGGCGTTCGGCGGCCGGTTCTTATTCACGTTCGGGGTTGTGTGCCCCCATGTGGTCGGCCGGGTATTTCTCGAATACCTGGCCGATGAACGCTTGCGCCGCTTGTGTGCCCAGTTCCTTGACCAGCAGGTCGATACCGATGATCGCCAATTCCTCCGGGCTGCCGGGGCTGTAGGAGCTCTGTCCCTGGGGCCACTTGGCTTTGATGTCGGCTTGGAGCGTTACGGTGGTCATGACTATCTCGCGGGGCTGAAAGTGCTGTGTAGTGCGCTGGAACGCGGTTCTTAGCGGGGCAGTTAACCATTTTACGTTGCGTTTGGCACTGATACTTAGGCATGAGGCGCCTCGGAATGAGGTCGGCGCTGTGCGACACTGTCGGCCTGTTTAATTGCCGGGGAACACCACGTGCAGATCGACCTGAACAACCCCGAGAACCTGACCCTGGCGAATGTGCGCCAACTGCTCGCCAGTGCCAGTGACGACGAGCATACCCAGTTGCGGGTGACCAAAGCCGGAATCGCTTTTATCTCTTCAGGCAGCGCTGTAGGCGGTGTGGATGTCGGCGGGTTGCTGTTTCGCCTGGAGACCTGGGCCAAAGGCTCCGGATACGTAGGCAATGTGGCCGCCAGCGATGAGGTCTGGGTGACGCAGATTTTCAACGCGTTAAAACAGAACTGGCCAGAGCCAGAATTCGCCTACATCGACATCTACTGATTTCATTCATATCTGGTCACGATTGACCGGGCGAATGCCTGTCGAGACTCAGGCAGACTTGCCCTGCGGCGGTTTACGTCTTGAAACCAATCCGGCCAATCGCTGTCGCACGATCTCTGTCCATTTTTTATCATAGGAGGCTTCATGCCTTGGAAGCTCGCATCATTCGGTACTTTGTTGGCCGCACTCGCGTTGGCGGGTTGCAGCACCCCAGGTGCCTCTGAGCCAGCCAAAGACGCCGCCGTGGCCGATGCCGGTCACAGCCGCTGTGAGTCGAAGGCCGCCGAATTCACCGTAGGCCAGAAAGCCTCGCCCCAGTTGCTGGAGCAGGCGCGTACCCGTGCCGGTGCGCAGAACGCACGAATCCTCAAGCCGAACGACATGATTACCCTGGAATACCGCTCCGACCGCTTGAACCTGAACACCGACGACAACCTGGTGATCACACGGGTCAATTGCGGCTAAGCCTCTCCTGGTTTTTGCAGCGCCCACAAAAAACCCCGTCACATGGACGGGGTTTTTTTTAGCTCAGCGGAGAATTACTCGCCGCGAACTTGTGCTGCTTGCATACCCTTTTGGCCTTTCTCAGCCACGAAGGAAACGGTTTGGCCTTCTTTCAGGCTTTTGAAACCGTCGCTTTCGATAGCTTTGAAGTGTACGAACAGGTCGTCACCGCCACCTTGAGGAGTGATGAAGCCGAAGCCTTTTTCATCGTTGAACCATTTAACGGTGCCGGTTTGGCGATTAGACATGGTGTATCTCCAAGAAACATATATTTTCAGTAGTGCTGTGCTGCTCAGGCCAACTGGGCACACAGGGCTATCATAGTCGAAATGTTCGGCTTGGGAGCCCCCCCAAGGCATTGTTTGCTAATCAATAGCGTTACGTTTGATGCTCTGATCGGCTGAAAGCCCCGGTTTACGGGGCTTTAGCTCGAAATATCAGCTCGTAAAAAAAGCCGTAAAAGCTGCGTAATTTGTGAGAAACGGCAGTTTTCGGGCCGTTTTTCCGGCAAAACAGGCATGTGATCGGACGAAAATCTTACTTTTTCTTCACGACTTTGCAGGACGAAATAGCCGCGACTGCTTTGTTTTTGAGCTCCGGGCTGGCGTTCTGGTTGGTCATGAGTTCCTTGATCTCTGCAGTGCTCAATTCGGCGTTGATCTTGTCAGCGCCACATTCGCAATGGGCTTTGGCAGTTTTGGCATCCACGTTCTGGCTGGCAGCTGCGCTGCAATCGCTGACGAAGCTGTCGCGAGCACCGGCTGGCCAGTTCGACGGGGCAGCTGCCTGTGCGCCGAGGGAAAGGAGGGTCAGGGAAGCGGCGAGAGCGAGGGTAGAGGTGAAACGCATCATGAGGATGCTCCTTTGGGTCGAGGACGAACGGCGATTCTCAGTGGGTTTGAGGCATTGCGTATAGCTCAAGTTCACTTTTGCAGCTATAAAGGCCGGAATTTGTGTTTAGGCAAGATGGCGGCGGCGCTATGACCGTTCATCTGTGCTAGCATCCTCGTCCTGGCTATTTCCAGGCGCGCCATTTGCCGTCTTGCCATGTTCTTTTTAGCTCACTCCAGTCACTCTGGTCTGATTATCGGTTGGCCGAAAGGCTCCTGCCGCTGTAAGGCAGGCGTTCATTACTGAACGGCCTGGTGTTGGATCTTGTACTGGCTCATCCCAACCCACGTGACCTTTGGTAGGGGTCACCACTAGGAGAGGAGGCGCCATGCCAACTATTACTCTTCCCGATGGCAGTCAACGTTCTTTCGATCATTCGGTATCCGTAGCCGAGGTCGCCGCATCCATTGGTGCTGGCCTGGCCAAGGCCACTGTGGCCGGTAAAGTCGACGGCAAGCTGGTTGACGCCAGCGACCTGATCACCTCCGATGCCAGCCTGCAAATCATCACGCCCAAGGACCAAGAGGGGCTCGAGATCATTCGCCACTCTTGCGCTCACCTGATTGGCCATGCGGTCAAGCAGCTGTACCCCACCGCGAAAATGGTGATCGGCCCGGTCATTGACGAAGGTTTCTATTACGACATCGCCTACGAGCGTCCTTTTACGCCGGACGACCTGGCGGCCATCGAGCAGCGTATGCACGCGCTGATCGAAAAAGATTACGACGTGATCAAGAAGGTCACGCCGCGCGCCGAAGTGATCGACGTGTTCACCGCCCGTGGCGAGGACTACAAGCTGCGTCTGGTGGAAGACATGCCGGACGAGCAGGCCATGGGCCTGTACTACCACGAAGAATATGTCGACATGTGCCGCGGCCCGCACGTGCCGAACACGCGCTTCCTCAAGTCGTTCAAGCTGACCAAGCTGTCCGGCGCCTACTGGCGCGGCGACGCGAAGAACGAGCAACTGCAGCGGATCTACGGCACCGCTTGGGCTGACAAGAAGCAGCTGGCTGCCTACATCCAGCGCATCGAGGAAGCCGAAAAACGTGACCACCGTAAGATTGGCAAGCGCCTGAACCTGTTCCACCTCCAGGAAGAAGCGCCGGGGATGGTGTTCTGGCACCCGAACGGCTGGACCCTGTACCAAGTGCTTGAGCAGTACATGCGCAAGGTGCAGCGCGAGAACGGCTACCTGGAGATCAAGACGCCTCAGGTTGTTGACCGTAGCCTGTGGGAGAAATCCGGGCACTGGGCCAACTATGCCGACAATATGTTCACCACCCAGTCGGAAAACCGCGACTACGCCATCAAGCCAATGAACTGCCCATGCCACGTGCAGGTGTTCAACCAGGGCCTGAAGAGCTACCGCGAGTTGCCAATGCGCCTGGCCGAGTTCGGTGCCTGCCACCGTAACGAGCCATCGGGTGCGCTGCACGGCATCATGCGCGTGCGCGGCTTCACTCAGGACGATGCCCACATCTTCTGCACCGAAGAGCAGATGCAGGCTGAATCCGCTGCTTTCATCAAGCTGACCATGGACGTTTACCGCGATTTCGGCTTCACCGAAGTCGAAATGAAGCTGTCCACTCGTCCGGAAAAACGCGTTGGCTCCGACGAACTGTGGGATCGCGCCGAAGCTGCACTGGCCGCAGCGCTCGACAGCGCGGGCCTTGCGTACGATCTGCAGCCGGGTGAGGGGGCGTTCTACGGTCCGAAGATCGAGTTCTCACTGAAAGATTGCCTTGGCCGCGTCTGGCAGTGTGGTACCCTGCAGCTCGATTTTAACCTGCCGATCCGTCTGGGAGCCGAATATGTCTCCGAAGACAACAGCCGTAAACACCCGGTTATGCTGCACCGGGCGATCCTCGGCTCGTTCGAGCGGTTCGTCGGGATCCTGATCGAGCACTACGAGGGTGCATTCCCCGCGTGGTTGGCTCCGACCCAGGCAGTGATCATGAATATCACTGATAAACAGGCAGATTTTGCCGCTGAAGTTGAAAAAACTCTCAACGAAAGCGGATTTCGTGCCAAGTCCGACTTGAGAAATGAAAAGATCGGCTTTAAAATCCGCGAGCATACTTTGCTCAAGGTTCCCTATCTTTTGGTTATTGGAGATCGGGAAGTCGAGATGCAGACTGTCGCTGTGCGTACTCGTGAAGGTGCTGACCTGGGCTCGATGCCCGTCGCCCAGTTCGCTGAGTTCCTCGCGCAAGCGGTTTCCCGGCGTGGTCGCCCAGATTCGGAGTAATTATTATTAAGCGTGAAATGAGACAAGATAAACGAGCTGCACCGAAAGCCCCGATCAACGAGAATATCTCGGCACGCGAGGTTCGGTTAATTGGCGCTGATGGCGAGCAGATTGGCATCGTCTCGATTGATGAAGCGCTTCGTATTGCAGAAGAGTCCAAGCTGGACCTGGTGGAAATTTCCGCCGATGCAATCCCACCTGTTTGTCGGGTGATGGACTACGGCAAATCTATCTTCGAAAAGAAGAAGCAGGTTGCCGCAGCGAAGAAGAACCAGAAGCAGATTCAAGTAAAAGAAATCAAGTTTCGTCCAGGGACGGAGGAAGGGGATTACCAGGTAAAACTGCGCAACCTGGTACGTTTCCTGAGTGATGGGGACAGGGCCAAGGTATCCTTGCGATTCCGCGGCCGTGAGATGGCCCACCAGGAGCTGGGGATGGAACTCCTCAAGCGGGTTGAAGCTGACCTGCTCGAGTACGGTTCGGTCGAACAGCATCCTAAGATGGAAGGACGCCAACTGATCATGGTCATCGCCCCGAAAAAGAAGAAGTAATCAACAGGGCACGGCAGGCCTTCTGATTATGTTTATCAACTGAATGCGGAGTATCCGAACATGCCAAAGATGAAGACTAAAAGTGGTGCTGCTAAGCGGTTTCTGAAAACTGCTAACGGTATCAAGCACAAGCACGCTTTCAAGAGCCACATCCTGACCAAAATGTCGACCAAGCGTAAGCGTCAACTGCGCGGTAGCAGCTTGCTGCATCCGTCTGACGTGGCAAAAGTCGAGCGCATGCTGCGCCTTCGTTAATTTTTGGATCAAGATAGAGGAAGTAACTCATGGCTCGTGTAAAGCGTGGCGTCATTGCCCGTAAACGTCACAAAAAAATTCTGAAACTCGCTAAAGGCTACTACGGCGCGCGTTCACGCGTATTCCGTGTTGCCAAGCAAGCGGTAATCAAGGCAGGCCAATACGCCTACCGTGACCGTCGTCAGAAAAAACGTCAGTTCCGCGCTCTGTGGATCGCTCGTATCAACGCTGGTGCACGTGTTAACGGTCTGTCCTACAGCCGTTTCATCGCTGGCCTGAAAAAAGCGTCCATCGAAATCGACCGTAAGGTTCTGGCTGAACTGGCCGTGAACGAAAAAGCGGTGTTTGCTGCGATTGTCGAGAAAGCTAAAGCCACCTTGGCTTAAGTACCCCCGACAGTCACCCTGGGTTGCTCCTGCAGCCCTAGGTGGTAAACGTCATAAATAGGGGAAGAGCCTTCAAGCTCTTCCCCTATTTTGTATCTGGAGTCTGTACATGGAAAACCTGGACGCGCTCGTCGCTCAAGCTCTTGAGGCTGTGCAAAGCGCTGAAGATATCAATGCCCTGGAGCAAATCCGGGTTCACTACCTTGGCAAAAAGGGTGAATTGACTCAGGTGATGAAGACCCTGGGGAATTTGCCGGCAGAAGAGCGTCCGCAAGTCGGTGCGCTGATCAACGTCGCCAAGGAGCGTGTCACAGAGGTTCTCAATGCGCGCAAGGCGTCGCTCGAGGAGGCCGATCTTGCGGCCAAGCTCGCGGCCGAGTCCATTGACGTCACCCTGCCTGGCCGTGGCCAGACCTCGGGCGGTCTGCACCCGATCACCCGGACTCTGGAACGTATCGAGCAGTTCTTCACCCACATCGGCTACGGCATCGCCGAAGGCCCTGAGGTCGAAGACGACTATCACAACTTCGAGGCGCTCAACATCCCAGGTCATCACCCGGCCCGGTCGATGCACGACACCTTCTATTTCAACGCGAACATGCTGTTGCGCACCCATACCTCGCCGGTACAGGTCCGCACCATGGAAGCGAACAAGCCGCCGATCCGCATTGTCTGCCCAGGCCGTGTGTACCGCAGCGACTCGGATATCACTCACTCGCCGATGTTCCACCAGGTCGAAGGCCTGCTGGTTGATCGCGACATCAACTTCGCCGACCTCAAAGGCACCATCGAAGAATTCCTCCGCGTGTTCTTCGAGAAGGAGTTGGCGGTGCGTTTCCGTCCATCGTTTTTCCCGTTCACCGAGCCGTCCGCTGAAGTCGACATGGAATGCGTAATGTGCAGCGGTAAAGGCTGCCGCGTCTGCAAGCAGACTGGCTGGCTGGAAGTGATGGGCTGCGGCATGGTTCACCCCAACGTGCTGCGCATGTCCGGCATCGATCCGGAAGAGTTCTCGGGCTTTGCCTTCGGCATGGGCGTTGAGCGTCTGGCCATGCTGCGTTACGGCGTGAACGACTTGCGTCTGTTCTTCGACAACGACTTGCGGTTCCTCGCGCAATTTCGCTAGTCGTAACGAATCTTTAGGAGAGCAGGATGAAATTCAGTGAACAATGGCTGCGCGGCTGGGTAAGCCCGCAGGTAGATCGCGACGAGCTGGTTGCTCGTCTGTCGATGGCCGGTCTTGAGGTCGATAGCGTCACTCCGGCCGCCGGTGTTTTCAGCGGCGTCGTAGTGGGCGAGGTGCTGAGCACCGAGCAGCACCCTGATGCTGACAAGTTGCGTGTGTGCCAGGTCAGCAATGGCGCGGAAACCTTCCAGGTCGTGTGCGGAGCGCCTAACGTGCGCCCGGGCCTGAAGATCCCATTCGCCATGATCGGTGCCGAGCTGCCAGGCGACTTCAAGATCAAGAAAGCCAAGCTGCGTGGTGTCGAGTCCAACGGCATGCTGTGCTCCCAGGCGGAGCTGCAGGTCGGCGAGGGCAATGATGGCCTGATGGAATTGCCGGCCGACGCACCAGTGGGCGAGGACATCCGCGTTTATCTGGAACTGGAAGACGCCAGCATCGAGGTCGACCTGACCCCGAACCGTGGCGACTGCCTGTCCCTGGCCGGCCTGGCCCGTGAAGTGGGCGCGTTGTACAACGCTCCGGTCACCCGCCCTGTGGTTGCCGCTGTGCCTGCGGTACACGATGAAGTACGCCCGATCGACGTGCTGGCGCCAAACGCCTGCCCGCGTTACCTGGGTCGTGTGATCCGTAACGTCGACCTGTCCAAGCCAACCCCGTTGTGGATGGTTGAACGCCTGCGCCGTGCTGACGTGCGCAGCATCGACGCGGCTGTCGACATTACCAACTACGTGATGCTGGAGCTGGGCCAACCGCTGCATGCGTTCGACCTCGCCGAAATCAACGGCGGCATCCGCGTACGCATGGCGGAAGAAGGTGAGAAGCTGGTGCTGCTCGACGGCCAGGAAGTCAGCCTGCGTGCCGACACCCTGGTCATCGCCGACCACTCCCGCGCCCTGGCGATTGCCGGCGTGATGGGTGGCGAGCACAGCGGTGTGTCCGAGACCACCCGCGACGTATTCCTTGAGAGTGCCTTCTTCGACCAGATCGCCATCGCCGGCAAGGCCCGTTCCTACGGCCTGCACACCGATGCCTCGCACCGCTACGAGCGTGGTGTGGACTGGAAACTCGCCCGTGAAGCCATGGAGCGCGCCACGGGCCTGCTGCTGGAAATCACCGGCGGCGAAGCGGGTCCGATCACCGAAACCGTCAACGAACAGTACCTGCCGTCCGTTGCCCCGATCACCCTGCGCGCGAAGAGCGTTGAGCAAATGCTCGGCCTGGTGATCGCGCCGGCTGAAATCGAACAACTGCTGTCGGCCCTCGGCCTGGGTATTTCCTCGAGCGGGGAAGGGCAGTGGAACGTTGAGGTGCCAAGTCACCGCTTCGACATCAGCCTGGAAGTCGACCTTATCGAAGAACTGGCCCGCCTTTACGGCTACAACCGTCTGCCGGTTCGTTACCCGCAAGCGCGCCTGGCACCGCAACCCAAGGCTGAGGCGCGTGCGCACCTGCCTGAGCTGCGCCGCCTGCTGGTTGCCCGTGGCTACCAGGAAGCGGTGACCTACAGCTTCATCGATCCAAAGCAGTTCGAACTGTTCAATCCCGGTGTCGAGCCGCTGCTGCTGGCCAATCCGATCTCCAATGACATGGCCGCCATGCGCTCGTCATTGTGGCCAGGCCTGGTGAAAGCCCTTTCCCATAACCTGAACCGTCAGCAAGACCGCGTGCGCATGTTCGAAAGCGGCCTGCGTTTTGTCGGCCAACTCGACGGCCTGAAACAAGAGCCAATGCTCGCTGGCGTGGTGTGCGGTAGCCGTCTGCCGGAAGGCTGGGCGCAGGGCCGCGATGCCGTGGACTTCTTCGACGTCAAGGCTGACGTAGAAGCGGTGCTGGGCTTTGCCGGTGCTCTGGATGCCTTCACCTTCGTTCCTGGTAGCCATCCGGCATTGCACCCGGGCCAGACGGCACGTATCGAGCGCGACGGGCGTTTGGTGGGCTTCGTCGGTGCCATTCACCCTGAACTGTCGAAAACCCTCGGTCTCGACCGTCCGGTCTTCGTGTTCGAACTGGTCCTGGCTGAAGTCGCCTCGGGCAAAATGCCTAAATTCAGCGAGCTGTCACGCTTCCCTGAAGTGCGCCGCGACCTGGCGCTGATTGCCGACCGTGAAGTGGCCGCCACTGCGGTTCTGGATGTAATCCGTGAAAATGCAGGGGAATGGCTGACAGACCTCAGGCTATTTGACGTCTATCAGGGTAAAGGTATTGATCCGCATAGAAAAAGCCTAGCAGTTGGCTTGACCTGGCAGCATCCATCGCGCACTCTTAATGACGATGAGGTGAATACCACGACACAAAATATCCTCACCTCGCTCGAACAAAGGTTGAACGCCACGTTAAGGAAGTGACGTATGGGGGCTTTGACGAAAGCTGAGATGGCGGAACGTCTGTACGAAGAGTTGGGTCTGAACAAGCGCGAGGCCAAGGAATTGGTCGAGCTGTTTTTTGAAGAAATCAGACACGCTCTGGAAGACAACGAACAGGTCAAATTGTCCGGTTTCGGCAATTTTGACCTGCGGGACAAACGCCAGCGGCCTGGCCGCAATCCAAAAACGGGAGAAGAAATCCCGATCACGGCTCGCCGTGTGGTCACCTTTCGTCCAGGGCAGAAGTTGAAGGCCCGAGTTGAGGCTTATGCTGGAACCAAGTCATAACGACGAGCTACCCGTCATCCCAGGCAAACGCTACTTCACCATTGGTGAAGTCAGCGAGCTCTGTGCGGTAAAACCGCACGTGTTGCGCTATTGGGAGCAGGAGTTTCCTCAACTCAACCCCGTCAAACGCACCGGGAACCGTCGGTATTATCAGCGCCAGGATGTGCTGATGATCCGACAGATCCGCGCGTTGCTGTACGATCAGGGGTTCACCATCAGTGGTGCGCGCCAGCGTATGTCCGGTGATGAAGCCAAAGACGACACGACCCAATACAAGCAAATGATCCGCCAGATGATCTCCGAACTCGAAGATGTACTGGTGGTTTTGAAGAAGTGATTCCGGCTTTTAAAATACTTCCACATTTCAAAAGCTTGCGGTATATTCCGGTTCGCTTCGTTAAGAAGCGAACACAGTAACACGCCTAGTCGGGGCGTAGCGCAGTCCGGTAGCGCACTAGCATGGGGTGCTAGGGGTCGAGTGTTCGAATCACTCCGTCCCGACCATATAATTCAAAGGGGTCGCGAGATTAATCTCGCGGCCCCTTTTTGTTTTTAACGTGTTTACCTTTACAAGCCATTCCGGGCCTCTTGAATCTTTCGAGTCGGATGATTATGACCCTGAGGTTGATCCTTCAGGACTTGTACGTCGTCAGCGTGCCCGATGACACGGCTATGGCGCTTGTTTTCTCGGCTTACGGTTAAGATGACGCAGGTAAAACATCACAGGGGAAGGCACTCGCGATGGCAGCTCGTTTTGATCCATGGGTCCATATCGATTGGAAAACCCCCGGCGGCGAGTTGCTTGTGCTGCTCCAGCATTACTATCCCGATATCAGTGTGTTTTCCGGCGCGCCATTCGAGGCGCTGTTGGATGAGCTCTCCAACGAAATGCCGGAGGTCTGCTTTGAGGCGTTGGCAGCCGTGTTGGCGCGCCACGGCTTCGACCTGTGGAATCTGGACGCCGGTGGCGATGATTATCGACCGGTCATTTTTCCGACTGATCAGCGCCAGGCTTTTGCACAGCATTGGCAACAACAAAACGCAGAACCACAATTCACCCCAACGTTGATTGGGCTGAAAAAGCCTCCTGCCACTGAACGCAAACCCACCAAGCCCAAGCGCAGCAAATTGAAATGGCTGCAGGACGTCCATGACTATCCCGGGCCCACCTATGTGGATGAATACAACTATCGCAACGGTTGGGCCGCCATTACCGAGCAGGACGAAGACCAGTGGCTGTGCTTTCTGATTGATTACAATCGATGGCCGCCCACCGAGCAGGACATGCTTGAGCGCCGGAGCGACGGTGTAGACGGCGCTGACTTGCAACTCATCGATGCCAACGCTCAGCGCAGCCTGTGGAAGCGTCGGGCTACAAGCGGTGCTTACCCTTCGGATGATCGTTACCGGTACGAAATTCATCAAGGCGATGACATTCAGGGCTTCGGCGCCGCCGAGATGGAATGGCCGGAATTCGAAGACCCCTGCGTGGTGGTCGATGCGCAGGTTTTCGAACGTCAACGCCTCTACCAGCCCGAGCAGTTGACGCGGATCTGGCGGATCACGATGCATGCCAGCGAGGTCATTTTCGAGCACTCGGATGAACTGACAATCCTGCCCATCGGCCCGCGCCGTTTGCTGTTCATGCAGCACAACGGTGCGCTGTGCTGGATTTGGAATCAAGACGCAGCACACCAGGCTGTTGCTGCCCAACCGATGCCGGCTCATGCTTATAAATTACGGGCGTCTACTGCGTACCTGGGAGGTGACGAGGTCCTGTTGTTCAGCGAAGGCGAGCGGCAGAACCCTGAGCACACGGGCTACCAGGAGACTGTGCTGTTGGCGTGGCGCTTCAACTTCATTACGGGTGCCACGACAAAGGCGGTGTTGGACGGCTTTGGCAGCGAGCTGTGCCAGGACACCCGCCTGTTCGTCACACAGCCCAAGCAGGTCATCACGTTGCGTACGTTTCATGGGCAGCTTCAGGTTGCCCGTGGACATGGGGATTGGTGGGTGTGGAATTACCGGACTCATAGTTTTGGCACGCAGACGTTGGCGTGGTTTTGGAATCAGGTCAGCAATGAAGTGGTGAAACTGTCTTCCAAGGATATTGTGCGGGTGAAACCGCAGATTCGTTACCTCAGGGCGCAGGATCGGTATCTGGCGTTTGAAACAGCGTTTGTAGCGCGGATGCCGGAGTTTGCGCAGATCATTGAGGCTAAGGGGTGTGAGGTTTTGGTTTTTGAGTGAGGGCGGGCACCTGACCATAAACCTGGCGCCTGCTACCCGAGCATCGCCTCAACCTCTGCAAGCGTGACCTGCGGGACCACACTGTCCGGAATTCTTGAAATGTCAGACAGGTTATAAACCATGAAGTCCTCGCCCATGACCTTTTTGGACATCAACTCAAGCGACGGCAGTATGCGTGTGAAGTAGTGTTGGTCCAGTCCGCAGGGAGAGTTTTTCGATTCCTGGGTCTCGTAAAACCTTCCAGCGTTTTGGTCCAGATCCACCCCGACAAGAAAAACCTTGTTGAATCCCACGTGGAATGCCAACTGTATCGCCAGATAGGCCACGGTTCGTGCATCAAAAAAGCCCTGGCTCATGTCTTTACTGAATCCCAGCGGTCTTTTGCGATGGGGCAGCAAGGGATGATTGACGACCAGCGTGCGGCGTCTACCCAGTATCGAATCCAGCCAGGAAGGTCTTTTAGCTTTGGTCAGCGGGTATAACCGCCCTGCTGGGAGAGCACGCGACGATCGCGCGTGGTCTTCCCAAAGCGCGACCCTCTGGCTGATCGCCATGGCGTGTTTGAATAATTCCGGCTGCTGTTCGGAAAAACTTCTATCCGTGCAGGCATAAAAATACGGTTTGACGTCGGTGTCCTGAAACATGGAGATAGCGCCATTCATCGTGATCATCGGCACGTGCGCAAATTTCTCGAGAGGAAACGACTTTGCCGATGCGCCTGAAGCAATGATGAAAACGGCACCTGTCTCAATGTGCCGACAAGAACCGAAATCCTGCGTAGTCAGGCAACGTTTGTTTGAACGCTGTCGCGCTGAATCTGGCGTGTGCAAAGCCTGCTTGATGTTGCCCACAGGCTTCGCATTGACGAGGGACGTCTGTTTCATCGGGCCCTACCTTGCGGCTAAATGTAAGTACGTATATCAGCCGACCCGATGACGGCTACTGAGTTCCCTTTACACCGTGCCCACCTCTCAGAACACTGAGGTGCGCACCGATTTGTTGTCCTTGATACGGCACCGGAAATACATTTCCGTGCCACCGGTGATCAGGATGTTGCCATCCAACCGTACGTGTTACTTGTGCCCACGGATGGGGCGTTCATGAGCCATTTCGTAGCAATTTCCTACGTAATCCTTCCTTTTATCCTTCGGCATTTCCAATCTATTCACTCTGAATCAATCACTTGGCTCATCTCGGTAAAGTTGGCACACATTCTGCTTTTTTGTATCCGTGGATAATTGGATACAAAAATTCAAAAGGTGCTGCCGATGCAATTTGCCCCTGCTTATGTTGACCGTCAGCCTCTCACCGCGGAGGAGGAGGCCTACAACTTCCTGCTCGATGCTATTTGTGGTGGTCGCTATCGCAAAGGCGACCGGCTGATCGCCGAAGACATCGCCAGCGAGATCGGCATGAGCCGCATGCCGGTACGCGAAGCCTTCCGCCGCCTGGATGCACAGGGCCTGGTGACGTTGCGACCGAACCGTGGCGCCATCGTCAGCGGGCTGGATATCGACGAATTGCACGAGGTCTTCGAAATGCGCAGTGCCCTCGAAGGCCTGGCAGTGCGCGTCGCGGTGGGTCGTATCGGCGAGCGTCAGTTGGCGGCGCTGGAGCGCATGCTCGATGAGATGGACGACTACCGCGACGAAAGCGCCGCGTGGGTCAGCCGCCACCGCGCCTTCCACGAATACCTGTGCAGCCTCAGCGGCCGGCCGCGCCTGTTAAAGCAGATATCGGCGCTCTATTCCCTGGTGGAAGCGCCCATGCGCCTGTGGCTGCAACACGGCGAAAAACCCCTCAGCGCACGCCAAGAACACGCGGTGATCCTCGATGCGATTCGCGCCGGTGACGCCGCCCGCGCCGAAGCCGTGGTGCGCGAGCACATCGAAGGCACCGTGCCGGCGCTGATCCAGTTCCTGCAAGCCGAAAAATAACAAAGACCTGCTGTGTTTTGACGTTGAGTCCTGCCCCCCGTTGTACCCACGAACTGGAGTGTCTGGTCATGCATAAACGCCGCGCCTTGCTGGTGGCTGTCTCCCTCGGTCTCTGTACCCAATGGGCCTGCGCTGCACCGCAGGTGCCGGATCGCCTGTTAACGGTCGACAAACTCACCTACTGCTCGGGGATGGATTCTCCGCCCCTGGTGTCCTTCGACGAAGCGCAGAAACCGCGTGGGCTCACGGTCGACCTCGGCCTGGAGATCGCCAAGCGCCTGGGCGATAAAAAGGTGCAGTGGCGGGTCATCCCTTTCTCCGGGCTGGTGCCGGCGCTGCTCGCCCAGCAGTGCGACATGATCGTCGACCAGCTGTTCGACAAGCCCGAACGCCGCCAAGTGATCGACATCGTCAACTACATGTATTCCAGCCAGTCGGTAGTGGTGCCCAAGGGTAATCCCAAAGGCATCAAGACCCTCGATGACCTGTCCGGGCACAAGGTTGCCGTACTCAACGGTTCTACCATCAAGACCCTGCTGGACACGCAAAACGACAACCTGGCCAAGGCCGGCAAGCCGCCGATGAAACTGGTGGTCTACAACACCGACACCGATGCGTTCCAGGCCCTGCGCATCAGCCAAGTGGACGCCTACGGCACCACCGTGGAAACGGCCGGCTACTACGCCGCGATGGCCCCGGACCTGTTCCAGGAAGGCGTGCCGGCGTTCAGCCGGATCCTCACTGGCCTGGGCATGCGCAAGGACGACCCGCAACTGACCGCCGCCGTGCAGCAAGTGATCAGCGACATGCGCAGCGATGGCAGCTACGTCGCGTTGCTGAATAAATGGCATGTCAGCAGCGACACTCTCGACTGAGGTTTCCCGCAATGAACTTCAATTGGGATGTGTTCTGGCAGTACCTGTTGCAGCCCAGCGGGGTGTACCTCACCGGGCTTTGGCTGACCTGCCTGATCGCCGTGTCGGCGATGCTGCTGGGCTGCGCGCTGGGGCTGGCGGCGGCGTTGTTGCGCTTGTCAAAGAACCCGCTGCTGCACCTGCCGGTGCGTTTTTATGTGTGGCTGATGCGCGGCACGCCGTTGCTGGTGCAGATTGTGTTCCTGTACACGGCGCTGGCGGCGGGCGGGATTTTCCGCTTTGAGGATATCGATCTGTTTGGCCTGGTTGTCCCCGGCAACATCCAGGCGGCGATCATTGCGTTGGGCCTGAATGAAGGTGCGTACATGGCCGAGATCATCCGGGCCGGCATCGGCGCGGTGGACAAGGGCCAGTACGAGGCCGGACGTTCACTCGGCATGGGTTTCGCCAAGCTGATGCGGCGCATTGTGCTGCCCCAGGCGTTCCGGGTGATCGTGCCGCCGCTGGGCAACGAGTTCAACGTGATGCTCAAGAACACCACCCTGGTCAGCGTGATCGGCGTGCAGGAGTTGCTGCTCAGTACCCAAATGGTCACCTCGGCAACGTTCCGCGTGTTCGAGCTGTACCTGGTGGTGGCGATCTACTTCCTGATGCTCACCACGCTGTGGGGCTTTTTCCAGCGCTGGCTGGAGGCGCGTTTTGGCCAGTCCGATCGGCCTTCCGCGCCACCGCCGGCGGCCAGTCGCATGTTCGGGCGCAGCACCCTGAAACTGCTGAGGGGACGATAACCATGGCGCACCAAAGTGAAGAACTGATCATTGAAGCGCTGGATATCCACAAGTCGTTTGGCACGCTGCAGATCCTCAAGGGCATCTCGCTGCAAGTACGGCGCGGCGAAGTGGTGGTGCTGATCGGCGCCTCGGGCTCTGGCAAGACCACCTTTATCCGCTGCATCAACCTGCTCGAAGACATCCAGGGCGGGCGCATCCGCGTCAACGGCCGCGCCATGGGCTATCGCGAGCGCAGCGACGGCAGCCTGGTACGCGATTCGGAGCGCAACATCGCCCGCCAGCGCCGCGACATTGGCATGGTATTCCAGCGCTTCAACTTGTTCCCCCATATGACTGCGCTGGAAAACATCATCGAAGCGCCGATCCAGGTCCTCGGCACGCCACGTGCCGAAGCGCTGGAACAGGCGCGTGGCCTGCTGGCGCGAGTCGGCTTGGCGGACAAGGCCAGCCACTACCCATCGATGCTTTCCGGCGGCCAGCAGCAACGGGTCGCCATCGCCCGCGCCCTGGCGATGAAACCCCAGGCCATGTTGTTCGACGAACCCACCAGCGCCCTCGACCCTGAAACCGTCGGCGAAGTGCTGCAGGTGATGAAGGAGCTTGCCGAGGAGGGCATGACCATGGTGGTGGTCACCCATGAAATGGGCTTTGCCCGTGAAGTGGCGGACCGCGTGGTGGTGCTCGACCAGGGCGAACTCATCGAACAAGGGCCGCCGGAACAGATTTTCAGCCACCCCAGCCACCTCCGTACCCGGGCCTTTCTCAGCCGCGTGTTATGAGCCCGCTAATAAACCTTTGTGTTGAAGAGCCTTTGCCATGTTGAAATTCTCCGCTCACGAGTACCCCTATCCCTCGCAACGCCAAAGCGTGTTTGCCAAGCGTGGCATGGTCGCGGCGTCCCAGCCCCTGGCCGCCCAGGCCGGCATCGAGATCATGCAAAAGGGCGGCAACGCTATTGATGCCGCCATCGCCACGGCGGCCGCGTTGACGGTGGTCGAGCCCACTGGCTGCGGCCTGGGCGGCGATGCGTTTGCCCTGGTCTGGTGCAAAGGCCAGTTGCACGGCCTGAACGGCAACGGCCATGCGCCGGCGGCCCTGAGTATCGAGACGGTCAAGGCGGCGGGGCACGATCAAATGCCGCTGTACGGGTGGACCCCCGTCACCGTACCGGGCTGCCCATCGGCTTGGGCCGAGCTGTCGCAACGCTTCGGCAAGTTACCGTTTGCCGAGTTGCTGCAACCGGCGATCAGCCTGGCGCGGGACGGTTTCCCGCTGTCGCCGGTGGTTGCTCATCAATGGCAGATTGCGCTGGATGAGTTCACGCCTCATCGCGACCCAGTGCTGGCTGCCTGGTTCGACACCTTCCTGATCGACGGTTGCGCGCCGCGAGCGGGGGAGATTTTCCGCAACCCGGCCCAGGCCCGCACCCTGGAAGAACTCGCCGCCACTCGCTGCGAAAGCCTGTATCGCGGCGCCCTGGCCGAACGCCTGGACGCCCACTCCCGCGCCAGCGGCGGCTACCTGCGCGCCAGCGACCTCAAGGACTACCGCGCCCAGTGGGTGGAGCCGATCCACATCAACTACCGGGGCGTGGATGTCTGGGAAATCCCACCCAGCGGCCAGGGCCTTGTGGCGCTGATGGCGCTGAATATCCTCGAAGGCTTCTGCTTCGATCACCGCGACAGTCAACAAACCTGGCACCGCCAGTTGGAGGCGATGAAACTCGCCTACAGCGACGGCCTGCACTACATCACCGACCCGCTGCACATGCGCTTGGCCGTCGCCGATCTGCTCAGCGATGACTACAGCACCCGTCGCCGTAGCCAGATCGGTGAACAAGCCCAGCCCCCGAAACCCGGTGACCCCCACGCCAGTGGCACGGTCTATCTGGCCACGGCGGACGCCGAAGGCAATATGGTCTCGTTCATCCAGAGCAACTACCACGGCTTTGGCTCCGGTGTGGTGCTGCCCGACAGCGGCATCGCCCTGCAGAACCGTGGCCAGGAATTCAGCCTCGATCCTGCCCACGCCAACTGCCTGGCGCCGGGCAAGAAAACCTTCCACACCATCATTCCCGGCTTCCTCACCAAGGACGGCCAGGCGCTCGGCCCGTTCGGTGTGATGGGCGGCTATATGCAGCCCCAGGGCCATGTGCAGATGGTGATGAACCTGGTGGACTTCGGCCTCAACCCGCAAGCGGCCTTGGACGCGCCGCGCTGGCAATGGCTGGGCGACATGAAAGTCGGCATCGAGCAGGGCGCCTCCCGCGACCTGGCCAATGCCCTGGCGCGGCGCGGGCATCAGGTACAAGTCGCCAGCGACCTCACCGACTTCGGGCGCGGGCAGATCATCCTGCGTGATCCGGTCAGTGGTGTATTGTGCGGCGGCACCGAGCCCAGGGCGGATTCAACGATCGCAGTGTGGTAAGCGAAAAAAATTGGCGGAGCTTGTCCCTTTTTTTCATCTCGCCTGTCATTCCAGGCAAGTGAACAATATCGAGAGCTTCCGCCAATGCCTGTAGTCCGCCCCTTGCTGAAACTGAGCCTGCTGCTGAGCCTCAGTGCCAGCCCGTTATTCGCTGCCGTCAGCTATGCCGAAGACACTGCCGCCCGCCGCAGCTACCAGGTGCCGGCCGGCAGCCTGAGCGCGGCACTCACCCGGTTTGCCGGGTTGGCAGGCGTCAACCTGTCGGTAGACCCGGCCCTGGTCAGCGGTCGCACCAGCAGTGGTTTGTCCGGTGAGTACGCCGTAGAGGAGGGCTTCGCCCGCTTGCTGCAAGGCTCCGGCCTGCAACTGCAACCCATGGGGGCACAGGCCTACATGTTGGTGCCGGTGCCGGATGGCAGCAGCCTGGAACTGGCGCCGACCTCAATCCTTGGCACCACCGGCCTGTATGACGGCGACACTTACGCCGGTGGGCAAGTGGCGCGCCGTGGCTCGCAGGGTTTGCTGGGCACGCGGGACTTTATGGAAACCCCGTTCAGCATGACCACCTACACCGCTGACGCGGTGAAAAACCAGCAGGCGCGCACCTTGGGCGACCTGATCGCCAGCGACCCGTCGGTACGCGCCACCAACCCGGCCGGTGGGCGTTATGAGCAGTTCACCATTCGCGGTTTCAGCCTGTTCAACAGCGATGTGTCGTACAACGGTCTCTATGGCGTACTGCCGACCTACACCATCGACATGGAAATGGCCGACCGCGTCGACATCTTCAAAGGCCCCACCCAGTTGATCAACGGCATCTCACCGCGCGGCAGCGTCGGTGGCGGCATCAACGTAGTGCCCAAGCGCGCCACCGACAAGGACATCAACTCGTTTACCGGCAACTGGGCCTCCGACAGCCAGGCTGGCGGCGCGGTGGATGTGGGCAGACGCTTCGGTGAGGACAACAAGTTCGGCATCCGCTTCAACGGCGTGAAGCAGTCCGGCGACACCGAGTGGGACCAC
This sequence comes from Pseudomonas tritici, assembly GCF_014268275.3. Taxonomy (NCBI): domain Bacteria; kingdom Pseudomonadati; phylum Pseudomonadota; class Gammaproteobacteria; order Pseudomonadales; family Pseudomonadaceae; genus Pseudomonas; species Pseudomonas tritici. Next base: position 4,242,200 of record NZ_CP077084.1, on the reverse strand, counting down.
CAGAGCGTCGACCGCGAAATGGCTGTGTTGGGCCTGGACTTTCGCGGCGAGCGCCTGCGCCTTTCCACCGATATCGGCCACACCGAACGCGACACCGATGCACCGCAAGAGCGCGTGCAGGTGGCGGCCGCAGCGCCGGTGCCCAGCGCCAACGATGTGCGCCGCAACTACGCGCAATCCTGGAGCAAGGCCAGCACCAACGACACCTTTGGCACGGTCAACGCTGAGTACGACCTCAGCGATAACGTGATGCTGTATGGCGGCATGGGCGCGCGTAAAAGCAACCACGACTTCCTGCGTCATGCGGTGTCCGTCACCAATGCGGCTGGCGCGTTCACTGTGCAGCCGCGGGATTTCACCCGCGATGAAAACGTACGCACCTACACCGCCGGCGTGCGCAACTGGTTCCATACCGGGCCGGTGAGCCATGAGGTCAACCTGGCGGCCAGCTACTTCGACATGGACTTCACCAACGGCGGCGCCCGCTACGGGACGGCGACGAGCAACCTCTACAACCCGGTGCAAACGCCGACGCCGTCCACGGCGATACGCCAGGACGCCAAGGTCTACACCGAAAACAAATTCAGCGGCGTGGCCTTGTCCGACACCCTGGGGTTCTTCGACGACCGCCTGCTGCTGACCCTCGGCGCGCGTTGGCAGCGCGTCAAGGTGGATGACTGGAGCGACGGTGTCAAAGGCGACACCGCCTACGACGAAGAAAAGGTCTCGCCGTCCGGTGGACTTCTGTTCAAGGCCACCGACAAGCTGTCGCTGTACGCCAACTACATGGAAGGCCTGAGCCAGGGCAAGATCGCGCCGTCGACCTCGAGCAACGAGGACGAAATCTTCCCGCCGTTCATCAGCCGCCAGGTGGAAGTGGGCGCCAAATACGACGCCGGCGCCTTTGCCGTGACCGCCGCTGTGTTTCGCATCAAGCAGCCGGCCTATGAAACCAACACCGCCTCGCGGTTGTTCGGCCCCAACGGCAAGCGTCAGAACTCCGGTGTGGAGCTGAGTGTATTCGGCGAGCCGCTCAAGGGCGTGCGCCTGCTGGGCGGGGTGATGTACATCGACAGCGAGCTGAAGGACACCACCAACGGCGCCTGGGACGGCAACCGCGCCCCGGCGACGCCTAAATACAACGTTAACCTGGGCGCCGAATGGGATGTGCCGGGCCTTGAAGGCCTGACGTTGACCAGCCGTGGCATCTATTCCAGCTCGCAGTACCTGGACCAGTCCAACGTCAAGGAAATCGATGCGTGGAACCGCGTCGATGTCGGCGCGCGGTATGGGTTCAAAGTGGATGACAAGCACATCACCTTGCGGGCGAATGTGGAGAACGTCGCCGATAAGCGCTACTGGAGCTCGGCCGGGGCGTCGGATGACAGTGAGCCGGGGTTGACCTTGTCGACACCGCGTACCTACCTGCTGTCAGCCACCGTCGACTTCTAGCGGGTGTACACCGATCAAAATGTGGGAGCGGGCTTGCTCGCGAAAGCGGTGGCCCAGTTGGAGCATCTTCGACTGACCCTCCGTATTCGCGAGCAAGCCCGCTCCCACATTTGATCGGCGGTGTCGGCGGGGATCACCTTAATGAGAATGTTTTTTGATCGCGCCGCGCCAATATGGAATAGTACCCGCCGTTTTCCCCAACAGGTCTAGCTGGGGTGTTCCAACGCCGAGGTCCTTGTCATGCGAATGTTGCGCTCCATCCCCACCGTTGCCGCCTGCCTCTTGGCGTTCTCTTCAAGCCTGCTGAGCGCCGCCCCGATCGACCTCAATGATGGCCAGCACGCGGTGCATCTGCCGGACGCGCCCAAGCGTGTGGTGGTGCTGGAGTTTTCCTTTCTCGACAGTTTGGCTGCCGTTGACGTAACGCCCGTTGGCGCCGCCGATGATGGTGATGCCAACCGCGTGTTGCCCCGTGTGCGCCAGGCTATCGGTGAGTGGAAGTCCGTAGGCCTGCGCTCGCAGCCGAGCATCGAGGAAATCGCCCGGCTCAAGCCCGACCTGATCGTCGCCGACCTCAATCGCCACCAGGCGTTGTACAGCGACTTGGCGAGCATCGCGCCGACGCTGTTGTTGCCCTCGCGTGGTGAGGATTACCAAGGCAGCCTGAAATCTGCCGAGCTGATCGGCAAGGCGCTTGGCAAGAGCGCGCAGATGGAAGCGCGTATCCAGAAGAACCGTGAAAACCTCAAAGCCATCGCGCAACAGATTCCCGCTGGCGCCAGCGTGCTGTTCGGCGTCGCCCGTGAAGACAGCTTCTCCGTGCACGGCCCAGACTCCTACGCAGGCAGCGTGTTGCAGGCCATCGGCCTGAAAGTCCCATCGGTACGCGCCAACGCCGCGCCCACCGAATTTGTCAGCCTGGAGCAACTGCTCGCCCTCGACCCGGGCTGGTTGCTGGTCGGCCATTACCGTCGCCCCAGCATCGTCGACAGCTGGAGCAAGCAGCCGTTGTGGCAAGTGCTCAGCGCCGTGCGTAACAAGCAGGTAGCCGAAGTCGATGGCGACAGCTGGGCGCGCAACCGTGGCGTGCTGGCCTCGGAGCAGATCGCCGAAGATGCGTTGGCGATTCTTAAAGGCGGCAAAGCTGTGTTGAGCCAGTAAGCGTGCAACGCGGTTTTGCGGCGGCAGGCATTGTATTGCTGGGCGCGTTGTTGTTCTGGCTCTCGCTGTACAGCTGGTCGCCGTTCACGCTCACGGCGGCGGACGCGTGGAATGGGCTGTTCCATCAAGGCAGCGTAGGCGGCAACATGGCGTATATCGTCGCCCAGTTGCGCGTGCCGCGTGCCGTGTGTGCCGCCTTGGTCGGCGCCTGCCTGGGCCTGGCCGGCGCGCTGATGCAGGGCATTACGCGCAACCGTCTGGCCTCGCCGTCCTTGTTTGGTGTGACAGCGGGCGCGGCGTTGGGCTTGGCCCTGTTTTCCACCGGCCTGGTCGCGCCGCCGTTTGCCGGTGGTGCATTGTTGATGACCTGCCTGGGCGGCGCGTTGGCCTGGATCACGGTATTCAGCCTTGGCGGCGCCTGGTCGCCGACCACGGCCCAGGGCCGTCTGGTCTTGGCCGGCGTTGCGGTAGCGGCATTGTGTGCGGCACTGACCCGGCTCACGGTGATTCTGGTCGAGGCCCAGGCGCAAAGCGTGCTCAACTGGCTGGCCGGCTCCCTGGCCAATGTGGGCGCCGCGCAAGTGCAGTTGCTCTGGCCGTGCACCTTGATTGGCGGGCTGTGGGCGCTCTGGTGTGCACCGCGCCTGAACCTGATCAACCTTGGCGAAGACGCCGCACGTTCGTTGGGCGTGGGCATCGCCAGCCTGCGTTTGCAGGTGTTTATCGCCAGCCTGTTGCTGGTGGGGGCGAGTGTCTGTGCCGTGGGGCCGATCGGTTTTGTCGGGTTGATCGCGCCGAATATTCTTCGCCAGTTCCTCGGTAATGACTACCGCTGGCTGATCCCGCTGAGCGCAGCGTTGGGCGCGGTGATCGTGCTGGGGGCTGACCTGCTCAGCCGCGCCGTGTCTTTCCCGGTGGAAACGCCGGCTGGCGTGGTCACCGCGTTGATCGGCGCACCGTTCTTTCTCTTTCTTGCCAGGCGCGCCTTATGATCCGGCCACGATTACGCCTATGGCTGCTGCTCGGCCTGTTGCTGCTGGCGACCTTCGTCAGCCTCAGCGCCGGCACCCTGTGGCTCACGCTCGACACCGTGCTGGACCGCCTGCTGGCCCACGATGCACTCGACTTCGAAGTATGGAACCACCGCCTGCCACGCAGCCTGATCGCGATCCTCGCAGGTGCAGCCTTTGGCCTGGCCGGGGCGATTGTGCAGGGCGTGATCCGCAACCCGCTGGCTTCGCCGGAAATTCTCGGCGTGACCCAGGGCGCGGGGCTGGCGCTGACCGTGGTGATCATCAGCTGGCCGCACTTGCCAATTGCCTGGCTGCCGCTGGTGGCCTGTTTGGGCGGGGCGGCTGGCGCGTTGCTGCTGGCGCTGTACAACACCGGGGTGAGTTTTTCCGGGGTGCGCTTTGCGTTGTCCGGGGTGGCGATTGCGGTGACCTTATCCAGCGTCACCGAGTTTCTGATCCTGTCCCACCCGCTGGATATCAACACCGCATTGCTCGCGCTGACCGGTAGCCTGTGGAGCCGCAATTGGCACCATGTGGCGCTGCTGCTGCCGTTCCTGGTGTTGATCCCCGTGGGCCTGTGCCTGGCCAAGCCGCTGAACCTGGTCGCCCTCGGCGATGAGGCCGCCCACAGCCTCGGCACGGCACTGAACCGCACGCGCTGGCTGGCAATGGCCTGCGCGGTGCTGCTGACCAGCCTGGGCGTGGGCGTGATCGGGCCGATTGGGTTTATCGGCCTGGTCGCACCGCATATGGCGCGGCGGTTGGTGGGCGGGCATCACCAGTACCTGCTGCCGGCGTCGATGCTGATCGGTGCACTGTTACTGGTGCTGGCCGACACGTTGGGACGCACGTTGATCGCGCCCAGCGAAATTCCCGCCGGGGTGCTCACGGCGGTGATTGGCGCGCCGTATTTTCTTTGGCTGCTGGCACGGTTCAAGGGCTGATGACATGAGTATTCTTCAAGCACATCAACTCGATATTGGCTACGGCGCGACACGCATCGTGCAAGGGTTGTCATTCACGCCACCCGCCGGAAAGGTCACTGCGCTGATCGGGCCGAACGGCTGCGGCAAATCCACCTTGCTCAAGGCCTTTGCGCGCATCCTCAAGCCGACCCAGGGCGAATTGACCCTGGATGGCCAGGCCTACGCCGGCCTGTCCGCTCGCCAATTGGCGCGGCAGATTGCGTTTTTGCCTCAAGTATTGCCGGTGCCGGAAGGTGTCAGCGTGCGCCAATTGGTCGCCTATGGTCGCAGCCCGCACAACTCATTGTGGGGGCGCCTGAGCGGCAACGATCAATCCCATGTGACCCAGGCCATGCAACGCCTGGAACTGGACAGCCTGGCCGACCGCGCCCTGGCAGATCTATCCGGTGGTCAACGCCAACGTGCCTGGCTGGCCATGGTGTTGGCGCAGAACGCGCCGGTGGTGTTGCTGGATGAGCCCACGACCTACCTGGACATCAGCCACCAGGTTGAACTGCTCGACTTGATGGGCGAACTGGCCGCTGAAGGGAAGACGGTGATTACCGTGCTGCACGATATCAACCAGGCTTGCCGTTATGCCGACCACCTGGCGGTGATGCACGGTGGCAAGCTGGTGGCCGACGGCGCGCCGGGGGACGTGATCAGTGCCGAGCTGATGCGGCAGGTGTTTGAGGTGCAGGTGCAGATCATGAACGAACCGGTGTCGGGCACGCCCATGTGCGTGGTCGAAAAAAGCACCCGCCATTCCGCCTGACGCAAGGGTGAGGTGCAGCGCTTGAACCTGTTGGGCTGCCGCTTGATCGAACGGGAGAGCACCTGAGCTTTATTTGCGGCTCAGGGCCGATTTGGATACGGTGCAAGCCTGCCCACAAGGACGTCCTCATGAAAGAACCCGCCCCCAAGACCCGTCGCGCACCCAAAGGTGAAAAACGCCGCGAAGAACTGCTGGACGCAGCCTTGCAGGTGTTTTCCCTGGAAGGTTACAGCGGCGCCTCGATGGCCCAGGTGGCAGCGATTGTCGGCATTTCAGTGGCCGGCTTGTTGCACCACTTTCCCAGCAAAATTTCGCTATTGATGGGCGTGTTGCAGCGTCGCGACGAGGTCAATCAACGGATTGCCGACGAAGTGCGAGCTGAAAAAACCCTCAATGGCTTGCTCGGCAGCCTGCGTGCCATTAACCGCTCGAACGCAACGGCACCGGGGGTGGTGCGGGCGTTTACGATTCTGAATGCCGAAAGTTTGCTGGACACCCACCCGGCGTGGACGTGGTTCCAGGAGCGCTATGCGGCGATTCATCAGCGGATGCAGGGGCAGTTTGCCGACCTGGTGGCGGCGGGGGAGGTGCGCGGTGATGTGGACATCGCCGGGCTGGTGGAAGAGATTCTGGCCATGATGGATGGGTTGCAAGTCCAATGGCTGCGCTTTCCCGAGCGGGTGGACCTGGTGGCGCGTTTCGATACCTACATTGCGCGGGTCGAAGCGGCCATCAGAACCTGAGTCTCATGCGCCTGATGCATGAAGATCCAAATGTGGGAGCTGGCTTGCCTGCGATAGCGGTGAGTCAAGCAGCAAATGTACCGACTGAAACTCCGCCATCGCGGGCAAGCCCGCTCCCACAAAAAGCACTCCTCTTATCTGTTAGTTACCGGTGGCACTGCCCTGGCTGCTGTCATCGCTCATGTCATAGCCATCACCGTCGCTGGTGCCGCTGTCACCTTCATTCTGATGCAGCACGCCACCGGTCTTCACCGTCGATTCACGCAGCGTCGAATTGAGCGCTGAGCGCGGCAGCGGGTTGCTGGTGGTGGTCGACAGTTCCTGGCGGAACGGGTTGACCAGCTTGGCGTTCAGGCGAATATCCTGGGACGACGCCCCCACCGACAGGTTGAAACTGTCCGCATCCACCACCCATTGCTTGCTCGCCACGTCGTAGTAGGCCAGCGAGCGGTCGTTGAGCTCGATGGTCACGCGCTTGCTCTCGCCGGGCTTCAAGAACACCTTCTTGTAGCCCTTGAGTTCCTTGATGGCGCGCTCCACTTTCGGGTTGTTCTGGCCCACGTACAACTCGGCGACCTCGGCGCCTGCCACCTTGCCGGTGTTGGCCAGGTCGAACGACACCTTGATCGGTGCACCGGCCACCGCCACCCCAGGGGTCACGCTGATGTTGCTGTAGCCGAAGGTGGTGTACGACAAGCCATAACCGAATGGGTAGAGCGGCTTGATGCCTTTTTTCTCATAGCCGCGATAGCCCAGGAACAGGTCATCCTTGTAGCTCATCTCGGCCAGGGTTTCCTGGTTGTCGAATTTTGGGAAGGTCGCGTAGATCGGGTTGTCTTCGATGTTGCGTTCGATACTGATCGGCAGCTTGGCCGACGGGTTTACCTTGCCCAGCAGAATCTCCGCCAGGGCCTGGCCGCCGTTTTGCCCAGGGTAGAACGCATGCAGCGCGGCCGGTACCTGGTCGATCCAGTCGCTCATCTTCAAACCGGTACCGCCGTGCAGCGTGACCACGGTGTTCGGGTTGACCTTGGCGATGCTCTGGATCAGCAGGTTCTGGTACTCCGGCAAATCGAAGCTGTGGTCGAAGCCTTCACCCTCGTATTCGTTGCTGTTACCGGCTGCCACCAGCACGGCGTCGTACTGCGCCAGATCCTTGGGCGCGACCAGCGAGGCCCAGCTCATTTGCACGCCGACCAGGCCGCCCATGGTCGAGAGGTAGCCGTTGCGACGCGAGTATTCCAGCTTGATATCGACGGGTTTGCCGGCCTCCAGGTTGACCTTGGCAAACACCGGGATGGTCGGCGGGATGCTGTTGTTTGGCAGCGGCTTGCCGTCGCCGTTATCGAGGACTTTCTTGCCGTTGACATAGAGGCGCACCGCACCGTCGGCGCGGATCTTGAACACCTGTTCGCCGCTGACGGCTGGGGTGATCTGGCCGCTGTAGCGAATCGAAGTGGCGGCGGTATCGCCGTTCACCGGCAGGCTGTCGGTGGACCAGTCCAGGTCGACATGCGTGTCAGTGCGGCTGGCGGCCGGGTCACCGGACCAGTTGGTGTTGCTGAAGAACTCGGTCTTCAAGCCTTTGGCGCTGTTGCCATTGCTGTCGGCATGGGTCCAAGTCGAAGTGGCCGGGTCCAGGGACAGCCCGTCGATGAACTCGACCTTGGCGCCCGGCGCCAGTTGCTGCAGGCCGCTCAGCTCGCTGATGTAGTTAGCGGCCATGACGTTGGCACTGCCAAAACCGGTGGGTGGCGCGTACTTGGCCAGGGTGCCGACCACAGCGATGCGCTTGACCTTTTTCGCGTCCAGCGGCAGCAGGTTGTTCTGGTTTTTCAGCAGCACGATGCCTTCACGGGCGGCGTTCAGCGCTACGCGATTGCTGGTGGCGCTGTTCATGTTGTGGCTGGTCAGCGGTGCCTTGCTGTCGAACTTGTACAGGTAGATCTGCTTGAGAATGCGGCGCACCTTGTCATCGATGGTCGCGCTGCTCAGCTCGCCGCTGTCCAGGTACGGCTTGAGGATGGTGCTGTTCATCTGGTAGCCCATCATGTCCAGGTCGGTGCCGGCCTGTGCCGCTGGCAAACCGCTGACCACAGCGTTGTAGTCACTCTGCACGAAGCCCGGGTAGCCCCATTCGGTTTTCAGAATGTCGCGCATCAGGTGCTTGTTCTGGCAGGCGAACTCGCCGTTCACCTTCTGGAACGCGCACATCATCATCGCGACTTTGCTGTTCTTCGAGGCGGACTCGAACGGCGGCAAGGTCATTTCGCGCAGGACGCGTTCGCTGATGATTTCATCAAGGTGGAAGCGGTTGCTTTCCTGGTCGTTGGCGGCGAAATGCTTGGCATTGGCCCACACCCCGCGTGACTGAATACCGTTGATCAACGCCGGCCCGAGGCTGGCGCCGAGGAACGGGTCTTCACCGGACAAATACTCGAACGCACGGCCGCTGTATGGCATGCGATACAGGTTCACGCCGGGGCCGGTGACAAACTGATAACCGCCGCTGGCAGTGTCATAACCCAGGGCACGGCCCAGGTCGATGGCGCGGCGCGGGTTCCAGCTGGCGGCCAGGTTTGGCCCGGACGGGTAGACCACGCCTTGTGCGTTGCCTTCGCTGGTGTAGCGCACACCCACGCCGCCATCGGCGCCGTGAATCTGCGGGACACCGTACTGGGTCAGCGGCTTGACATCCCAGCCACCGGTGCCGCCGATGTAGGCGAGTTTTTCTTCCATGGTCATCTTGGCCAGGGTTTTGTCTGCGGCGTTTTCCGCACGGCTCACACGACCTTCATCCAGGGCAGGGCTGGTCGCCGCGTGCACCTGGGACACGGCCAGTGCCAGCAGGGCGAATGCCGACTGTGCACCGATCATTTTGCGTTTATTCATGGGTCTCTCCGACAACTGTTCAGTAAACATGGCGCGCCGAGAAGTGCGGGTTGCTGTGCACGCTCGTCACTTTTTTCTGGGCAATAGTTACCCGTGATCGCAATTTTTAACCGATGGCTAATTGCAACTATTTGGCGAATTACGCAGTTTTATAAGTGTAATAATTGTAGTGGTTATTGTTGTAAGTAGTGTCTAAGCGATATCACGAGATGGCATTTTGAACCGCGAAAACCGCATAATTAAGGCAATTCTTGCGGTTATAAGTCAAACGAAAGCTAATTTTTGCGTGAAATAAGAAATAATTTCTTACGTTTTGGAACTTGTGTTAAACCTACTAGTCGATTGGTTTAAGAAAATATGTCGTGGCATGGCTAACTAGTGGCATTGCTCGGTAGTTCTAAAGTGCCATGTCTTATACAAGCTGTAATACACACTGCTTTGGTGTAGGGTCTTGATCGAGTTCAAGGCGCCACTTGGGCTATCTGCTGTTTTTGATCTGGAGAAAGTTGATGAAGATTTCCTTGCTGGGTGCCGGTGTTGTACTGAGCGTCGCGCTGAGTGGCGCGGCGATGGCGGCTGAGTCCACGGACGCTGATGCGACATCCGGGGCCACCGATTCCACCGTGCTGACCCAGGCCCACGACGCCAAGGCGGCAAAAAAACAGAAGGCTGAAACCACCAAGGGTGGCCGGCCGCTGAACAGCAGCCAGACGACCGCGCCGAAAACGTCCAACTGACGGGAAAACGCGGACTCCTGTGGGAGCGGGCTTGCCCGCGATAGCGGTGTATCAGCCAGCATATTCGGCCCTGATCCACTGCCATCGCGGGCAAGCCCGCTCCCACAAGGGGTTTACACAGCCCTTTAGCACATCGCCCCTCAGATTTTTACCCATGTCCCAGCCCAGCCTTTCAACGCCCATCAATGCCTGCCAACTGCATATCCCGAACACCGAACAGGTGTGCGCGTGGTTGATGCAACAGGCCGGCTTGAAAACCGTCGACCTGGAGCGCGCCCGACGCCTGTCCCAGGAAGGCGGCGACAGCGAGTTGCTCGGCTTGCTGACGCGCCTCGGGCTGGTCTCCGAAGTGGAATTGGCCCGCGCCTGGGCAGACTTGCTCGGCGCACCGCTGCTGCTGGCGGATGCCGCGCCGCCGCTGCTGGACCCGTTGCCACAACTGACCGAGCGTTTCATGCGCCACTACCAGGTGGTGCCCGTGGGCTGGAGCCAGGGCGGCCTGCGGGTTCTGGCGGCGAACCCGTCGCTGGTGTACCCGTTCCAGGCTGTGGCCTATGCCTGTGGTGTGCCGGTGTGGTTGGCCGTGGGGCCGCGCAATGAAGTCGAGACGCTGATCGAGCGCTACTACGGCCAGGGCCGCTCAGCCATGGGCACCTTGATCGAAAACCTCGATGAGCAGGGCGGTGCACTGGAAGACATCGAACACCTCAAGGACATGGCCTCCGAGGCGCCGGTGATTCGCCTGGTCAACCTGATCCTGCAGCGCGCGGTGGAACAGCGCGCCTCGGACATTCATATCGAGCCGTTCGAAAACCAGTTGAAGGTGCGCTATCGCATCGACGGCGTGCTGCACGAAGCCGAGGCGCCGCCGTCGAGTTCCTCAGCGGCGGTGATTTCGCGGGTGAAAATCATGGCGCGCCTGGACATTGCCGAGCGGCGCCTGCCGCAGGACGGGCGGATCATGCTGCGTATCCAGGGCAAGGAGCTGGACTTACGGGTGTCCACGGTGCCCACCAGTTTTGGCGAGTCGGTGGTCATGCGCCTGCTCGACCGGCAGACCGTGCAGTTCGATTTCCAGAGCCTGGGCTTCGATGGCCAGCGCCTGGAAACCTTCCTGGAAGTGCTCGAACGGCCCCACGGCATCCTGCTCGTCACCGGGCCCACTGGCTCGGGCAAGACCACCACGTTGTACACCGCGCTGTCGCGCCTCAACACCGCCGAGCGCAAGATCATCACGGTCGAAGACCCGGTGGAATACCAGCTTGAAGGCATCAACCAGATCCAGGTCAAACCCGCCATCGGCCTGGACTTTGCCGGCGCGCTGCGCTCCATCGTGCGTCAGGACCCGGACGTGATCATGATCGGTGAAATCCGCGACCTGGAAACCTGCCGCATCGCGATCCAATCGTCCCTCACCGGCCACCTGGTGCTGTCGACCCTGCACACGAATAGCGCGGCGGCGAGTATCACGCGGCTGCTGGATATGGGCGTCGAGAGCTACCTGATCGCCTCGACGGTCAATGGCATCCTCGCCCAGCGTCTGGTGCGGCGCCTGGACCCGACCACGCGCGAAGCGTTCGAAGCACCCGCGGAGTTGATCGCCGAACATGGCCTGGATCGGTTTACCGAGCAGCGCCCGATCATGCTCTATCGCCCCCGCGCCGATGCAGCGGGCGGTGGCTACCACGGTCGCAGCGCAATCACCGAACTGCTGGTGATGAACGACGAACTGCGCAGCCTGTTGATGCGCCAGGCCGACGCCGCCACCCTTGAACAGGCCGCCCGCCGTGGCGGCCTGCGGACCTTGCACGAAGAGGGCCTGCGCCAGGCCGTGGCGGGTGTCACCTCGCTCGAAGAAGTGCTGCGCGTCACCCGTGGGGAGGGCGCGTGAGCCTGTTCAAATACCGCGCCCTCGACAGCCAGGGCCAGGCGCAAAACGGCACCCTGGAAGCCAAGGACCACGCCGCTGCCGTCGCCGCCTTGCACAAGCGCGGCTTGCTGTTGTTGCAGATCGATGCGGCGGGGGGCCAGGGGCTGCGCAAGGCCTTTGGCCGTGGCCAGTTGAACGGCGCGGCACTGGTCAGTTTCACCCAGCAACTGGCCACGCTGTTGGGCGCCGGCCAACCGTTGGAGCGCTCGCTGGGCATCCTGCTCAAGCAGCCTGGCCAGCCGCAGACCCGCGCGTTGATCGAGCGCATCCGCGAACACGTCAAGGCCGGCCAACCGTTATCCAAGGCGCTGGAGGAGGAGGGCGGCCAGTTCTCGCCGTTGTACCTGAGCATGGTGCGTGCGGGTGAGGCGGGCGGCGCCCTGGAGGACACCCTGCGCCAGCTCAGCGATTACCTGGAGCGTAGCCAGTTGCTCAGGGGCGAGGTGATCAACGCCCTGATCTACCCGGCCTTCCTGGTCGTGGGCGTGCTCGGTTCGCTGGCCCTGTTGCTGGCCTACGTGGTGCCGCAGTTCGTGCCGATCTTCAAGGACCTGGGCGTGCCGATTCCGCTGATCACTGAAGTGATTCTGGCGCTTGGCCAATTCCTCGGTGCCTATGGCCTTGCGGTGTTGGCCGGTTTGATCGTGACGATCTGGACACTCGCCGCCCGCCTGCGCGACCCGCAGCGCCGCGAAAAATACGACCGCCGCGTGTTGGGCATTCGCATCATCGGCCCGCTGCTGCAGCGGGTCGAAGCCGCGCGACTGGCCCGCACCCTTGGCACCTTGCTCAGCAACGGCGTGGCCCTGCTGCAAGCCTTGGTGATCGCCCGGCAGGTTTGCACCAACCGCGCCCTGCAAGCGCAAGTCGCCCAGGCTGCCGAGTCGGTGAAGGGCGGCGGCACCCTGGCGAGTGCCTTCGGCAGCGAGCCGCTGCTGCCCGATCTGGCCCTGCAAATGATTGAAGTCGGCGAACAGGCCGGCGAACTCGACAGCATGCTGCTCAAGGTCGCCGATGTGTTCGACGTCGAAGCCAAGCGCGGCATCGACCGCTTGCTGGCCGCCCTTGTGCCATCCCTGACCGTGGTCATGGCGGTGCTGGTGGCGGTGATCATGCTGGCGATCATGCTGCCGCTGATGAGCTTGACCAGCAATATATGAACCCTTGAGGACTGCACCTATGCGCCATACCCGATTCAAGCCCGCCCGCCGCCAGGGCGGTTTTACCTTGCTGGAAATGCTCGCGGTGATCGTGCTGCTGGGCATCGTCGCGACCATCGTGGTGCGCCAGGTCGGCGGCAATGTGGACAAGGGCAAATACGGCGCGGGCAAGGCGCAGCTCGCCAGCCTGAGCATGAAGATCGAAAGCTATGGCCTGGACGTCGGTTCGCCGCCCAAGACCCTGCAGCAGTTGGTCGACAAACCCGGCAACAGCGCCGGCTGGGCCGGGCCGTACGCCAAGCCGTCAGACCTCAAAGACCCGTTCGGCCATGCCTTCGGCTACCGCTTCCCCGGTGAACACGGCGCCTTTGACCTGATCTTCTACGGTCAGGACGGCCAACCCGGCGGCGAAGGCTACAGCGCCGACCTGGGCAACTGGGAATAACCCGCTAACATGATCAGCCCCCAACGCGGCTTTACCCTCCTGGAAATGCTGGTGGTGATCGTTTTGATCAGCATCGCGGCCGGGTTGGTGGGGTTTGGCCTGCAACAAGGCCTGCGTGCGGCGAAAGAGCGCCAGGCCGTGGGGCAGATGGTCGAGGCCTTGCGGGCCACGCGGGCGCGGGCGATTGTCAGCGGCAGTACAGAACAAACCCTGTTCGACCTGCACGCGTTGAGCTTCCAGGCGCCGGGTCGACCGTTGAAACACTGGCCGGCCGACCTGCAAGTGACCCTGCACACCGCTGAGCACGCAGGCGCCGCGATCGAGTTCTACCCCGATGGCAGTTCCACCGGCGGCAACCTGCTGCTGACCAATGGCAGCCGGCGTTGGCGCATCGATATCGGCTGGCTGACCGGCAGCGTGCAGTCCAAGGCGCTGCCATGAAGCACCAGGGCGGTTTCACGTTGCTGGAGATGCTCGCCGCGCTGACGCTCATGGCGATCTGCAGCAGCGTGCTGCTGGTTGCGTTCGGCCAGAGCGCGCGGTCGCTGTTGCAGGTTGCCCATAGCGACCGGCTTACCCACGCCGCCGTCAGCGTGCTGGACCAGGAAGCGGCGGGGCCGCTGGCCAATGGTGTGCGCCACGGCGATCTGGACGGCGTCGCCTGGCAATTGCGCATTGCCCAGCAGCCCACCCGTATCGGCCAGCCACAGCTGTTTCGCCTCGACCTCAGCGTCAGTGAAGGCCCGCGCAACGCCAGTTTCAGTACCTTGAAACTGCGCGCAGCCAGCGACAAGGCAGGCCTGTGAAGCCGCGTCAGCAGGGCTTCACCTTGCTCGAGATCATGATCGTGCTGAGCTTGCTGGGCGTCTTGCTGGTGCTGGTCGGCGGCGCGTTGCTGGGGGCCAATCGTGCGGTGCTCAAGGCGCAGCGCTACACGGTCAGCCTGGATGAAATGCGCGCCGCGCAGCAGTTTTTGCGTACCTCCATCAGCGAGGCGCTGCCCTTGGACGTCACCGAGGACGACAGCCAGACCGATGGGTTTTTCGCCGGTGGCCCGCAGCGCATGCAGTTTGTCGCGACCTTGCCCGGCGTGCTCGGTGGCGGGATCCAGCGCTTCACCTTGCAGTTGGCCGGCGCCGAGGCGCAGCGCGATTTGCAGGTGGCGTTCGCGCAGTTTGAGTCTGCGGCGCAGGTCAGCGTGCCGGCCTCGCGCAGTGAGCCGCAGGTGTTGTTGAAGGGGGTCGAGGACCTGCAATTCAGCTACCGCGGCCTGTCGCCCAAGGGCCAAGCCACCGGCTGGATCAGCGAGTGGCCGTGGACCAAGCGCTTGCCGTATGCGGTGCGCATCGCGGCCCGTGTGAATGGACCGGTGCCCTGGGTGACCCAAGTGGTTGCGTTGCGCTTGAACCTGTCGGGCGGGGCACCGGAATGATCAGGCATCAGCGTGGCGTGGCCCTGTTGCTGGTGCTGTGGGTGCTGGCGTTGCTCAGCCTGTTGCTGGGCGGCCTGGCCGGCTGGGTGCAACTGGAAACGCGCCAGGCCGCCTGGCACCGCCAGCACACCCAGGCCGTGTTGGCCGCCGAGGCAGGCGTGGCGCTTGCGATGCAAGGGCTGGCCGACCCGATGCAACGTAAGCAGTGGGTGGCCGACGGGCGAGAAATCCCGCTGGTGTTTGACGATGCACAGCTGCACGTGAGCCTGCACAGCGAGCGCGGCAAGTTGTACTTGAACAGCGCCGAGGTCGCCGACTTCGCCCGCCTGGCCCTGGCCTGCGGTGCCACCCAAACCCAGGCCAACCAGCTCGCCAGGGACTTGGACGTGCGGCGCAACCAAGGCCTGGCGCCGTTTCGGGTAGTCGAAGAACTGCGGCAACTGCCGGGCATGACCCAGGCGCTGTACAGCGCACTGGTGCCCGAGATCAGCCTGTGGAGCGGCCTGGATCGGCCTGATCCGGCGTTCGCCAGTGCTTTGATGCGCCGCGCGCTGAACCTGCCGCACCAGAGCGCGGTAGGAGCCGACCCCGGCGAAGTGCTGGTGGTCAGCAGCCGCGTGCAACGGCCCGGCGGTTACCACGCCCGATTGCAAGCCACGGTGTTATTGAGCCCCGCGCAAGGCAGCGCACAACCTTATCGAGTCCTACGTTGGCAAGAATGAACGATCACTTAACCGCACGGCTTCAATGGCTGACGGAGCCCATCACCCAACGCTGGCGCGGCAGCCTGCTGCAACTGGGCTGGCGCCTGTGGCTCAAGGAACTGCGTGGCTGCCTGCCGGCGTGGCTGTCGCTGCAGGACATTCCCGAGCACTGCTATCGCTGGCCGTTGACCGCACCCGTGGCAAAACCCGCTGGCGAAGCACGCCAGGTGTTGCTGCTCGCACCCGATGCGGTGCTGGTGCAAACCCTGCAATTGCCCCCGGCGGCAGCGCGCAACCTGGCGACGGTGGTCGGTTATGAGCTGGACCGCTATACCCCGTTCGACGCCGCCCAACTGTACTTCGTCGCGCGCCAGGAACGCCGTACACCCACGCACGTGCACGTCACGCTGGTGGCGATCCTGCGTGAGCGCCTGGACCCGATTCTCAATGAGTGTGCGGCCCTCGGATTGCACCCCCACGCGGTGGATGTGGACGCAGGCACAGGCACGCCCATGGGCATCGACTTGCTGCCGGCACCCTTGCGCCCGCGCCAGCGCCCAGAGGGCAAGGGCTTGCAGCGCAGCCTGCCGTGGCTGTGCGGTGCCTTGGTGATTGCCGCGATGCTGCTGTGGCTCAACGACCGCCAGCGCGTGCTGGAGGCCATGCAGCACAGCGTGCGCGAGCAGAAAGCCCAGGTTGCCGAGGTCCAGGCCCTGCGCCAGCAACTGCTCACGACACGTGGTGCGGCGCAGTACCTGATCCGCCGCAAGGCAGCCCAACCGCCGTTGTCGGCGCTGCTCAACGAGCTGACCGCTTGCCTGCCATCCGACACCTGGATCGACCAGTTGGAGGTCAACGACGGCGCCGACGTGTCCTTCTCCGGGCAAAGCGCCAAGGCCAGCGCCTTGATCACACGGATCAAGAACTGCCACAGCCTGGAAAACGCCCAGTTCGAAGGGGTGATTCAACCCGATGCGCAAACCGGCAAGGATCAGTTTTCCTTGCGCGCCCACCTGCACCAGGAGGCCGCCGATGCGCCGACCACTGACACCCCGTGAACGCCGTGGCGCCGCCCTGATCGGCCTGGCCCTGGTGCTCGGCCTCGGTTATTGGCTGTTGATCGACAGCTGGTTCGCCGGTCCCTTGCGCGACATGGGCGAGCAGGCCGAGCAGCTACGTGAGCAACAACAACGCTACGCCGGCGTGTTGCGCCAGGGCGCCAGCCTGCGCCAACAGCTTGAGCTCGCACGGCAGGACCCGGCCAGTAGCACCAGCCTGTTGCCCGGCGATGACCCCAGCGCCGTCGCGGCCGACCTGATGCAGCGCATCGCCGACCTGATCAACAGCCGCGCCGGCCTCGGTGGCGGCTGCAGCCTGACCCAACGCATGCCCATCACCCCGGAGCAGGATGACGCCGAGCCGTATCGCCAGGTCAAAGTCAGCCTGACCCTCAACTGCGCCATCGAACCCTTGACCGCGATCCTGCATGAACTGGAGTACCAGCGGCCGTTCCTGTTTGTCGATGAGATGAGTATCCGCCGCCCGCCCAACGCACCTGCCAGTGGCGGTGCCGGCCAGCTGATCGTGCATTTGCTGGTGCGCGGCTACCTGCAGCCGGCCGCCGCACAGCAGGTGCGCCAATGATCCCTGCATTGCGTCCTCTGGAATGGCTGTTGCTCGGTGTGTCCGCGCTGCTCGGCCTGTTGATGGTCGGCATCCTCAGCAGCATTGGCGATGCGCCGCAGTGGTTGCCGCCGCCTGACCCTGATGCGCGCGCCAACACCTCGGCCAACGCGCTGGTGGCCCCGAGTGCGACCCTGGAAAGCCTCGCCGGCACCTGGCAAGCCCCCTTGTTCAGCCCCGACCGCAGCCCTGATCGCGCGGTCGGCCAGGCGGCCGTCTCCAGCCTGTCGAGCCTGACGCTGACCGGCATCGTCCTGGAGGGCAACCTGCGCGTTGCACTGCTCAAACGCAGCGACGGCCCGCCGCTGAAAGTCCACCAGGACCAGACCCTGCCCAACGGCTGGCGCCTGGAACAACTGACACCCCGCGAAGCGCGCTTTGTGCTTGACGGCCGCACGCAGACCCTGAGCCTGCGCGCGCCGCGTTTGCCCGCGCCGTCCACGACACCCCCGATTACCCTTCCTCACGAGTCCGCCCCTTGATCGATACCTTCCCCGGCGCTTTGCGCACCACCGTGTTTTGCCTGGCTACCGCCGTTTCCCTCGGTGGCTGCGGGACATTTCCTGAGCACCTCGACCCGGACGAAGCCCTGTTGCACGAGGCGATGCAAGGCACTGGTTCGCAACGCCCGCCAGTGGACCCGGCCAGCGAACAGGCCCCGGTCGACAGCGGCCAACCCCAGGCGAAGACGCCCCCTCAACGCCAGTTGATTCGTGGCAATCAGCAGTTCGTGCGCGCGCCGGCAGCAGCGCCGGCAAGGAAGGAGGAGGGCAGCGGTGACATCGTGTTCAACTTCGCCGACCAGCCGATCGAAGCGGTGATCAACAGCGTGATGGGCGACCTGCTGCACGAAAACTACAGCATCGCCCAGGGTGTGAAAGGCAACGTCAGCTTTTCCACCTCCAAACCGGTGAACAAGCAACAGGCCTTGTCGATTCTGGAAACCCTGTTGTCGTGGACCGACAACGCGATGATCAAGCAAGGCAACCGCTACGTGATCCTGCCCGCCAACCAGGCGGTGGCGGGCAAGCTGGTGCCAGAGATGCGCGTGTCGCAGCCGTCCAGCGGCCTGTCGGCGCGGCTGTTTCCGCTGCGCTATATCTCGGCCACCGAGATGCAGAAACTGCTCAAGCCGTTCGCCCGCGAAAATGCATTCTTGTTGGTCGACCCGGCGCGCAATGTGCTGAGCCTGGCCGGCACCCCGGAGGAACTGGCCAACTACCAGGACACCATCGACACCTTTGATGTGGACTGGCTCAAGGGCATGTCGGTGGGCGTGTTCGGCCTGCAACGTGCGTCGGTGGCCGAGCTGATGCCCGAGCTGCAGAAAATGTTCGGGCCCGACAGCGGCATGCCCCTGGCGGGCATGGTGCGGTTCCTGCCGATCGAGCGGACCAACTCGGTGGTCGCGATCTCGTCACAGCCGCAGTACCTCAGTGAAGTGGGTGACTGGATTCACACCATCGATGAAGGCGGCGGCAACGAGCCGCAGATGTACGTCTACGATGTGCGCAATATGAAGGCCACCGACCTCGCCAAGTACCTGCGGCAGATCTACGGCACGGGCGCGATCAAGGATGACACGCCGGCCAAGGTTGCCCCCGGTTTGCGCACGGCGACCCTGTCTTCGCCGGGCACCAACAGCACGTCCGGCAGCACGCCTGGTGGCCTGAGTAACAACCTGAATAACAGCCAGCCCGCCGCTGATGATGAGGATCAGGAACCGGAAGCCGAGCAGGACAGCGCCGAGCAGGGCATGGGCGAAGACGCTCCGGCCAAAAGCCTCGACGCCGGCACCCGCATCACCGCGCAGAAAAGCAGTAACCAACTGCTGGTACGCACGCGCCCGGTGCAGTGGAAAGAGATTGAATCGGCGATCAAACGTCTCGACAACCCGCCGCTGCAAGTGCAGATCGAGACGCGCATCCTCGAAGTCAAGCTTACCGGCGAACTGGACCTTGGCGTGCAGTGGTACCTGGGCCGCCTGGCCGGCAATTCCACCAGCACCACCGTGGGCAACACCGCCGGCAGCCAGGGCGCCCTTGGCGGTGGCGGCGCGGGCCTGGGGGCAGCGGACTCGTTGTTCTACTCCTTTGTCAGCTCCAACCTGCAAGTCGCCTTGCACGCCCTCGAAACCAACGGCCGCACCCAAGTGCTGTCGGCGCCGTCGCTGGTGGTGATGAACAACCAGCCGGCGCAGATTCAGGTGGGCGACAACATTCCCATCAGCCAGACCACGGTCAACACCGGCACCTCCGACACCACCTTGAGCAGCGTTGAATATGTGCAGACCGGGGTGATCCTCGACGTCGTGCCGCGGATCAATCCGGGTGGCCTGGTGTACATGGATATTCAGCAGCAGGTCAGTGATGCGCAGGATCAGGCGTCGTCGAGTAATGACACGCAGACTAATCCGCGTATTTCCACGCGGTCGGTGTCGACTCAGGTGGCCGTGCAGAGTGGGCAGACGGTGCTGCTGGGGGGGTTGATCAAGCAGGACAATGCGGAGTCGGTGAGTGCGGTGCCGTATCTGGGGAAGATTCCGGGGTTGCGGTGGTTGTTTGGGAATACCAGTAAGTCCAAGGATCGGACCGAGTTGATTGTGCTTATTACTCCGCGGGTCATCACCAGTAGCAGCCAGGCGCGGCAGGTGACGGATGATTATCGGCAGCAGATGCAGTTGTTGAAGCCGGCTAACTGAAGGAACGTGATCAATTGACTGAAAATCATCGACTCTTGGCAATCACTTCGCCCATGTATTGATTCAAATCGCGGAAATCGTTAACCCTCCAAGTGAACGGCGGTAGCTTTACGCCGTTCTCTCGCAACGTTCTGGGGATCAAGTCTCCATTGGGGCGAAGTATGATCGAAGAGACGATCACGCCCGGATAATCATGCAGTCGCTTTTTGAAAGCGGCTGTTGTCAGGTCAGGTGTAGGCGGGTTGCTTTTATTGGCCAGTGGCCCAGTACCTTTGATATCCGCTCCGTGGCACATCGCACAGCGCTGCACATAGAGATTTCGTCCGTTGGTGTTATCTGCGAAGGCCAGGGATGTGTGTGCCAGCGATAAAATGCCGAGCGAAGCGATGAACACTATTTTCATTTCCATATGGCCTTGTTGTGTCGAATGGCGAACAACTCATTGAACAAATAGTACACCTGCCTGTTGTTATTTTTATGAGAAAAATCCTACAGATAGGCGGGATTTTTCATTCTTCTAGTCGATATTTTTCCTCCTAGGATGGCGCGCTCGCTTGATCGCAAGCGAGACGGCAAGGGCCGCTCCATCGGTCCTGCAGCCATAAGAACATGCTTAGGAGTCAACACATGAAGATGACCAGTGTGAGCAAACGCCTGCGCCGCTCGGCCTGGGCCGTGATCGTCGCCGGTGCATTGGCAGGCTGTGCTACGCCGCAGCCGCCTGCGGCAAAAATCTCCCTGGCGCGTGATTCGGTTGGGCGCGCCTTGGCGGCGCAAGCGACCCAGTTCGCCCCGCTGGAGATGAAAACCGCCCAGGACAAACTGGCACGCATGGAGCAAGCCATCGGCGAAAAAAATTACGTCCAGGTCGACGCCTTGGCCGATCAGATCGAAGCCGATGCCGGCCTGGCCGAAGCCAAGGCCACTGCGGTGCGTAAACAACAGGTCTTGAAGCAGGCGCGGGAGGGCATCCAGGTGCTCAAGCAGGAAATGCTCAACGCCCCCGCGACTACTCACTGAGGATCTTGCCATGCGTACCACTCTCGTCATTCCTGTTCTTTCGGCCCTGGGCCTGGCCTTGGCCGGCTGCGCTACGCCACCGGAAAACCCGCAACTGCTGCAAGCGCGCAGCCAGTTCTCCAGCCTGCAGCAAAAGCCTGAGTCCAACACCCTGGCGGCGGTTGAAACGCGCATCGCCTCCAACGCACTGGACCGCGCCAACCAGTTGTCACTGCACAGCCGTACTGACCCGCAGATCGATCAGCTCGCGTACCTCGCGACGCAGAAAATCGCCCTGGCTGAGCAGACCATCGTCGGTCGCAAAACCGATGCGCAACTCGACAACATCGCGGTCGACCGTACCCAGGTGCAACTCGACGTTCGCACTGCGCAGCTCAAGGCCTTGCAGGCGATGAAAGCGCAGCCTACCGAACGTGGCCAGGTCGTCACCTTTGGCGATGTGCTGTTCGATACCGGCAAGGCTGAGTTGAAGCCGGGCAGCCAACGGGATTTCCAGGGGCTGGCGAACTTCCTGTTGCAGAACCCGGAGCGCCAGGTACGCGTTGAAGGTTTTACCGACAGCACCGGTGGCGATGCTTACAACCAGAGCTTGTCCGAGCGCCGTGCCCAAGCGGTTGCCCGTGGCCTGCAACGCCTCGGCGTCGGGGCTGAACGTATTGCAGTGATGGGCTACGGCAAGCAGTTCCCGGTCGCCGATAACCTCAGCGCGCCGTCACGCCAGTTGAATCGCCGTGTGGAAGTGATTGTGTCCAACGATGCGTCGGCGGTCAGCGCTCGTCGCTAAGCGGGCGGGTTGTTCGATGTGGCAGTTGTCGCGCCCCGGCGCGGCATGCCCATGAACCGGGAGCGGCACTGCCGCTCTCGGACTTGACGCTTGCCAGTCGGTAACGTGTATCAGCCGAAGCCAACGATGGCTTTGGTTTCCAGGTATTCCTCAAAACCATAGATACCGTACTCGCGCCCATTTCCCGAGCGCTTGTAACCGCCGAAGGGCGCCATGGGGTTCCAGGCCGGGTAGTTCAGGTGCACTTGCCCGGCGCGAATGCGCGAGGCGACGGCACGCGCAAGCTCAAGGTCTTGCCCCTGAACATGGGCACCCAGCCCGTAAACCGTGTCGTTGGCGATAGCGACTGCTTCATCGACTGTGTCATACGCAATGATGCAGAGCACCGGGCCGAATATTTCCTCTTGAGCAATGCGCATGGCAGTGGCCACTTCAGAGAACACAGTCGGTCGGCTATAGAAGCCCTTTGCAAAACCCCGCACGCGCCCTGGCCCACCGCACAGCAGTTTTGCACCCTCGTCGAGGCCAGCGGCGATCATTGCTTGCACGCGATCGAATTGTGCGCGGTTGGCGATGGGGCCCAGTTGCGTCTCTTCCAATTGCGGGTCACCCACGATGAGTGCATTGGCAGTCTGCGCGGCCAGTGCCTCGACCTCCGCCAGGCGGTTTCTGGGCACAATCATTCGGGTCGGTGCGCTGCACGATTGCCCGACATTGCGAAACGCTGACATCACGCCCAGCGGCACAGCCTTGGCGAAATCTGCATCGGGCAATAGCAGGTTTGGCGACTTGCCGCCCAATTCCTGTGTGACCCGTTTCACTGTAGGCGCGGCGGCTTGTGCAACCAGTGCGCCGGCGCGGTTTGAGCCGGTGATTGAAATCATGTCGATATCGGGGTGGGCCGCGATGGCTGCACCCACGTCGGGACCGCTGCCGTTGACCAGGTTGAACACACCGGGCGGCAAGCCGGCGTCGTGCAATAGTTGTGCAAAGAGCAGGGCGCTCAGGGGGGACAGTTCGCTGGGTTTCAAGACCACGGTGCACCCGGCGGCGATGGCCGGGGCGACTTTTGCGGTGATTTGATACAGCGGCCAATTCCACGGCGTGATGAGACCGCACACCCCGATAGGTTCGCGTTCGATCGCCGTGCCGTCTTCCACCGTCCGAAAGCGGTAGCTGGCCAGCAGGTCACGTGCGACGCGAACGTGCTCGGCCGCCAGCGGCACCTGCATGGCCCGCGCAAAACTGATGGCAGCGCCCATCTCCAGAGAAAGCGCCTGCGCCAGCGCCTCTTTGCGCTCAAGGATCAACTCATGGATTTTCCCGAGGATTTGCGCGCGCGACTCGACGGAGCGCGCCGACCACTCGGGGAACGCTGCACGCGCCGCCGCGACCGCACGGTCGACATCCTCGGCCGAGCCGCGCGCTACCTCGGCTACCACCTCTTCAGTGGCCGGGTTGACCACCGGCAAACTGGCCGGGACGGCAGGGGGCGTCCAACGGCCGTTGATATAAAACTGCTGAGACGTTGGCAGATCAACGCGGTCGTTATTCGAAGAGTGTGTGGTCATCCAACGAGCTCCTTGGAGCGGTGATAAGCGCTGCGAACAGCGGGGCCGGGCGTCTGGATACGCTACCAAAACGGCCCAGGCAAAAGATGCCGTTGTTCAAGCCTGCAAGGAATAATCTGCCGTATCCGGCGGGCTGGCCTTGCATCATGCTGAGCCCTAGCCGATCGCTTGAGTCACCAGCGCAAACTGTTGGATCCCGTCGCGCGATTGCGGCGGCACGCCCAGTACCATCCGCGGCGCCCGATCAACGCACGGCAGCCCCAGGCTTTCCAACCAGTCGGCCAACCCGCACTCGCTGAGAATGTCGAAGCGCACAAACGCACCAGGAATCAACTGCAGCAGGTGGCTGATCAACTGTCGGGCCTGGTCCAGGTCCTGCGCGACCACCGGACCAATGATATGGCCGCGACCAAAGCGACGGAGCAGGGCGCAACCCTTCAGGTGCCCGTCTACATCGATGCCGACGACGTGCTCGGCCGTTGGCAGCAGATCGTTGAGGACTGCGGTACGGTCCAGTCCACTGCCGGCATTGGCCAATTCAATCACCTGAGGGTAATCGGCCAGGTTTAACGCACGACATTTTGCAAAGGGCGCCGGCGTTTGCGGCACCCCTTGGTGTTGCTGAATACGCGCGAAGTCAACGAACCCCATGCTTGCATACAGCGGCGCGCCTGACTCGGTGGCGTTGAGGATCGGCGTGCGCGGCGCCGCGGCGTCCAGGCACCGCTGCATCAACTGGCGGCCGATGCCTTTGCCTTGATGTTGATCGCTCACGATCACCAGGCCGATGGAGGAATAGGCCCCCTGGTGGCAAGCGAACGCTACGCCCACCAACTGCCCCGCATGCTCGGCGACAAAGCCTTCCGACGTGCGCTGCACCATGGCCCAGTCTTCCTCGCGGTGCGGCCATTTAAGGTGCACCGAGAGCGCGTGGGCGGCGGGCATGTCTGCCGCGGTAGCCGTGCGGTACACATAGGCGTGGGTCATATGAGTTTTCCTGTGCTGAGAAGGCTTGTGGACAGCTGCGCTGTAAGCGATGGCTGCGTGAACCGGCGGATATCGAAGGGACTGATCAAGGTGCTGGTACTGCCGGTGCTGATCAATTCGGCCATGACATCGCCGACGCCGGGGCCGAGCTGGAAGCCATGGCCGCAGAAACCAAACGCATAAAACAGCCCGTCCACCATGCCGCTTGGGCCCATCACCGGCAGCGAGTCCGGTGTGTAGCTCTCGATGCCGCTCCACACGCGGATGATGTTGAGATTCTCGGCGCCTGGCAAAAGTCGGCGCATCTGCCGCATTTGGTTAAGCAAACTTTCCGGCTTGAAAAACGCCCGTCGGTTGACCATATCCGGGGCGCAACGGTTACCACCCCCGATGATGATGTTGCCACGTGGGATCTGCCGGAAGTAGATCACCTCTTCCTTGATTTTGGTGAACACGCCAATCACGGTCGGCAAGGCGTAGGGCACTGGTTCAGTGACGGACATCTGCGGGCCGTTGGGTTCCAGCGGCACCGGCTCACCGAATTGCTCGGACAACCGGGCTGCCCAGGCGCCGGCGGTAATCAGCAATTGCTCGGCGGCGAACAACTGCCCATCGGTGGTGGTGACGTGGAACAGGCCGTTGACCTTCTGCACGTCGGCCACTTCGGTTCTTTCCTCGATTCGCGCCCCTAGGCGACGCGCCGCACGGGCAAACGCCGGGGCGGCCAGGCGTGGGTTGGCGTGACCGTCGTGGGGCGCGTAGGAACCGCCCTTGACCTCCGGGCCAAGGAAGCCGAAGCGTTGATGCAGCTCGGCGCCGCGATAGATTTTCAAGTCCAGTTGCACCGCTTCCGGCGCGGCGGCATAGGCCTCCAACTCGGCGATTTCGTCTTCGCGGTAACACACGCGCATGTGGCCACTGGGGATGAATTCGAGGTCATCGTCGATCAGTTTCGGCAGGCGCTTCCACAGCGCCCAGGAACGGTTGGCCAATTCAAGCTGCCCCAGGTAGCGCCCCTGGCGACGGACGTTGCCGAAGTTGACGCCGCTGGCGTATTGACCAATCTGATCGCGCTCCAGCAGCGTCACCGCACGGCCGCGCCGGCTCAGGAAAAACGCCGATGAGGCGCCCATGATGCCGCCGCCAATGATCAAGACATCACTTTTTTGCGCGTTCATGAAGGCTCCTCTTGTGCGCCTCGGGCCACGGCTTCGATTTCGATCAGGTAACCATGGTGCAACATCGGGACCGGTACCACGGCGCGGGCTGGCCGGTGCTCGCCCAAATAGTGTGCATAAATGCGGTCAAACGCCGGCCAATGTTCTATCCCGACCACATACACCGTCACTTTGAGCAGGTCGCGGGGGCTCAGCCTGGCTTCCCTGAGGATCGCCATCAGGTTGTCGAGGGCAATCGACGCCTGAATCTCAAACGGTTGATCGGCGCTGTGCTCGCCATTGGCGCGTACCGGCAATTGCCCGGACACGTACACCACGCCGGCGTGGACCACCGCCTGCGAATAGTGCCCGCCCGGCGCTGCCGCGTCTGCGGTATGAATCACCTCTGGATTACCAGCCATGCAAGCGACTCCATGTATGCACCGCGCCGTCGGCGTCGAGGGCGTGATAGTCCGGGAACTGCGCGCCGGTGGCGCAGGCATGGTTGGGCAGGATGCGCAGGCGACTGCCGATAGGGAAGCGCGCGGCAAGCGCGTCACTGTTGGCGGCGCCCAGGGTGATGATGCCGTGTTCTTGGTTGGCGCCCGTGACCAGCGCCCCGTCGATCCAGTCGCCCGCTTCGGTACACACTTGCCCATAGCCAAAGTCCTGGCGCTGACGCTGCGTGCCGCGGTCACGGCTCATGGCCATCCAGCCGGCGTCCGTGATGATCCAGCCTTTGTCCGGCTGATGGCCGATCACCGTGGTCAGCACGCTCAACGCCAATTCGTCCGCCCGGCATACGCCAATGTTGTGCATGACCAGGTCGAAGAACACATAGACGCCTGCGCGCACTTCGGTGACGCCGTCGAGGTTGAGCGCCGAGAGCGCGGTGGGCGTGGAACCGATGCTGACTTCCGGGCACGCCAACCCGGCTGCGCGGATGCGCTCGGCGGCGCGGACGCAGAGGGCGCGTTCCTGTTCGGCCAGCGTTTGCAGGGCTTCCAGGGTGTCCAGCTCATAACTGGAACCGGCGTGGGTCATCACACCACGCAGGCGCATACCGCCACTGCTGAGGATGGACGCGACGTCTATAAGCGCAGGGTCTTCAGCTGCCAGGCCGGAGCGATGGCCGTCGCAGTCAATTTCAATCCACACGTCAAAATGTTCAGCGTGCTGCTGTGCAAACGCGACGATGGCCTGGGCACCCTGGACGCTGTCGGTGAGCACGCTCAGGTCGCAGCCTTTGCGCCGCAGTGCCAACGCCTGGGGTAACTTGCCCGGTGCGATGGCAACGGCGTAGAACACATTGCGCAGGCCTTGGGTGAAGCAATGCTCCGCTTCTTTCAACGTGGACACCGTGACGCCGCTGGCCCCCGCAGCGAGCTGCGCCTCGATCACAGGCAGGCACTTGCTGGTTTTGATGTGGGGGCGCAACCGCACGCCGAGGCTGTCCATGCGTTGCTGCATACGCTGGATATTGCGCTGCATTCGCGGGACATCAATGAGCGCTGCTGGCGTGTCGAGAGAGGCAATCGGCGTGGGCATGACGGGACTCGGATGGCTGGGTACGGCAACACTCTACTCAGGCATCCTTAAGGTGTGGTTCAATCCAGGCTCATCAATCATTAAGTAAAAGTGAATGATCTCCATCGAAGACCTGCGCCTCGCCGTGACGCTTGCACGGTCGGAGTCGCTGAGTGCAGCGGCCAGGGCGCTGAATGTCTCGCCGCCAGCGCTCTCCATGCGCCTGCGTAAGTTGGAGACGCTGCTGGGGCTGACCCTGGCCAATCGCGATGCGCGGCGTCTCAGCCTGACGGCCGATGGCGAGCGGTTTTCGCGTGAAAGCGCGCTGCTGCTGGAACAGCTTGAGGCGCTCCCAGAGTCGTTCAGGCAAAAGGACGAGAGGCTGGTGGGCACGTTGCGGCTGGCGGCGCCGTTTGGCTTTGGCCGGCAGCGACTCGCGCCGTTGCTGGCGCGCTTCATACGCCTGCACCCGCAGCTTTGCCTGCACTTGGATTTGCGTGAGACCCCCTGGCCTGATCGGCATGACAGCGACGCAGTGATTCACATCGGCCACCTCAATGACAGCCTGTGGACGGCGCGGCAACTGTCGCCGAACGAACGCTGGCTATGCGCGAGCCCGGCCTATCTGCAAGCGCAGGGCGTGCCGTCGACACCGGACGAGCTCACGGCGCATCGCTGCATTTGCATTCGTGAAAACGATGAAGACGTCACGCTGTGGCATCTGCGCAAGGGGCAGGGACGCAAGACGCTGCGCATCGAGCCCGTCTTGTTGAGCAACGATGGCAGCGTCGCCCGGCGCTGGGCCGAGCAAGGGCTGGGGTTGGTGCTGCGTTCGCAGTGGGACGTGAGTGACGCCATCGCCAGCGGCAGCCTGGTACGGGTATTGGCCGATTGGCGTTTTGACAGCGCGCCGGTCAACCTGCTGGTGCCGTCGCGCAAGCTTCGCAGCCCGCGCGTGCAGGCGTTGGTGGCGTTTCTGGAAGAGGCATTGAAGGTGTGATCAGCTCGCGCTGATCATTGTTATTTCACCGCATACACCTTGCGTACATAAACCGTGCTGGTCCAGGCGCAGGGGGCGCCTTTGGCGACGAATACGGTGTCGCCGGTGTTGACGGTCACGTCGATACTTTTGTCGTCCTGCAGCGTGACACTGCCCTCAAGCAGGTGCATCAACTCGTGCAGTTTGTGCGGGCGGCCGTGGCGGGCGTAAGGCGTCGAGTCCCAGACGCCGATGCGCAACTCGGTGGCCGCGTCGTCGAACAGGTTGAGTGCGCGGCACTGCGGCGTGGGGCCGATCAGGATCGCAGGTTCCGGGGCGGCCGAGGGGTTGAGCAGGGTGTATGGGTCGAGGAAGGTCAGGCCGGGGCAGGCAGGGGCGTCGGACAGGTCGAGGGCGCAAAACGCCCATTCACTGTTGGCACTCGCCTGTACGGTGAGGTGGGTGCCACGGCCGATCACGGCACTGGCGCCGACACCCAGTTTCAGTGTTTGTCCTGCGCTGCTGAGTACCACTTGGCCGGCGTGCACCACCAGCGTCTCGCTATGGGGGAAGTCTTCGATCACGGCTTCACCGCTGAACTGCACCCGGCCTGCGGACACACCGTCGTCGCCCCGCCAGGCGAGTTGGCGGCTGTCGCCGAAGGGGTCAAGTACGCTCAACGCTGCGTTGTTGAAAGACGTGGCAACGCTACTGCCGTCGGCGCGAGCCAACAGCAGGATTTGGGGAGATGACATGTGGAGTGCTCCGGGAGGAAAGTCAGCCGATCGCCTGGGTGATCAGGGCAAACGGGTATACGCCTTGGCTGGCCTGGGGCGGCGTGCCCAGGGCCATCTGTGCGACGGTGTCGATGTTTTTCAGGCCGGCGCTCTCGAGCCAGTCGCTGAGGCCGCAGACTACGGGGATATCGATGCGCACAAAGGTGTCGGGGACCTGCGCCAGTAACGCCGCGATCAGGTGCTTGGCCTGGTTGAGGTTCTCGGCGACCACCGGGCCGATGCAGCGGCCACGGCCAAACGGGCGCAGCAGGGCGAAGCCGCGTAACTGGCCGTCGCGCTCGATGCCCACGGCGTGCTCGACCTGCAGGTCGCGCAGCACTTCGCGGCGGTCCAGGCCGCTGGCGGCCTTGGCCAGGGCCAGCAGCGTGGCGTGGTCATCGGCGCCCAGCGCACGGCAGCTTTCGCCGGGTGCCAAGGCCACAAGGTCGGGCACCAACGCTTGGCCTTGATGCTGCTGGACCCGACCGAACTCGACGAAGCCCTGGCTGGCATACAGCGGCGCGCCGGCGAGGGTGGCGTTGAGCAGGGGCGTGCGTGAATCGCAGGCGGCGAGGGCCTTTTCCATCAAACGACGGCCGATGCCTTGGCCTTGGTAGTCATTGCTGACGATCACCAGGCCGATGGTCGCGTAATCGCCTTGGGGGCAGGTGAAAGCGCTGCCGATCAGGCGTTCGCCGTCCATCACCACGAAGCCGTCGCTGACCCGTTGCAACATCGCCCAGTCTTCCAGGCGGTGGGGCCATTTGAGTTGCACTGACAAGGCATGGGCGGCGGGGAGGTCGGCCACTGTCATCGGGCGGTAGGTATAAGCGGGGTGTGGCAGGGTGGACATGGCGAGCCTCCAGGGAACGTGGTTTTTAGCACGGCGAGGGTGCTTGTATCCCACCTGGCCTGGAGGCTGGCAAGAGGGGCGGGCACATTCGGTAGATTCCCCGAGCTGTTCAAGGCGGGACCACAGTTGCTACTTAATTGGTGCAGGTGCGCAGCAGCAAATGCTTCCTGTAGTGAGCGGGCTTGCCCCGCGCTGGGTGGCGACGCCGCCCCAAACCAGGCGATCTGGATTTATCCTGATACTCGGTGGTGTCCTTATTGGGGCGGCTTCGCCACCCGCGCGGGGCAAGCCCGCTCACTACAGGCGGAGGGTCAATCAGCCCGCCACACTTTCTGCCGCCCACACCCCCTATTCTTGAGGCCCTGGCCCTGGAAATCCCCATAAAAGCGCACAAACAAAGGCCCTGCCCAAGCCTGGCGCGCACCGCAAACTCTGCTGAGCCCAACCCCCAAAACGGTGGTTTGTATTGAGCGCGGGTCGTTTTAGACGGCATATGCTGATTTCACAGTGGTGTAATGAACCTGTGCTGCAACGAGGCCGACGCGCCGCCAGGGCAGCGAACGCTTGTCACATTCAACTGACTCCAGGACCGCACTCAATGAGCTTTCTTCGCCCCAAATTCATTACGTTCGACTGCTACGGCACGCTCACCAACTTTCATATGGGCACCATGACCCGCGAGCTGTTCGCTGACCGCATCACCCCTGAGCAGATGGACCAGTTCGTCAAGGACTTCTCGGCCTACCGTCTTGACCAGGTCATGGGCGACTGGCGCCCGTACGATGAAATTCTCAAGACCGCCCTGGCCCGTACCTGCAAGCGCTGGGGTATCGACTACCGCGAAGAAGGCCAGCTTTATTACGACGCTGTGCCGACCTGGGGGCCCCATGCGGACGTGCCGGCCGGTCTGTCGAAGATTGCCGACAAGATCCCCTTGGTGATCTTCTCCAATGCCATGGACAGTCAAATCATGTCCAACGTCGACAAGCTCGGCGCGCCGTTCCATAAAGTGTTCACGGCTCAACAGGCCCAGGCCTACAAGCCGCGGCTGGCGGCGTTTGAATTCATGCTCGACAACCTCGGGTGCGGTCCGGAAGACATCTTGCATGTATCTTCCAGCTTCCGTTATGACCTGATGTCGGCCCATGACATGAAGATCAAGAACAAGGCCTTTGTTGCCCGTGGCCACGAAGTGCCGGCCAATGCGTTCTACGGTTACCAGCAGATCACCGATATCGGTGGGTTGCCGGCGTTGGTCGGTCTGTAAACGCGCACCTTGAGGGTAAGACATGGGCAGTGAATCCTATTGGCTCGACACCGCACCGGCGTTTACCGGTGCCCAGCTGGGCGGCTTGCCCAAGCAGGTCGACGTGGCCGTGGTCGGCGGTGGGTTTACCGGCCTGGCGGCTGCGCGGGCCTTGGCGCTCAAGGGCGCCAGCGTCGTGGTGCTGGACGCCGGGCGCGTGATCGGTGAAGCCTCGGGGCGTAACGGTGGGCAGTGCAACACTGGCGTGGCCCAGGATTACGCCGGGCTGCACGCCAGCCTCGGTGCCGCCAAGGCGCGCGCTTATTACCAGGCGTATGAGCGCGCGGTACAGAGCGTGGTGTCGCTGGTCGAGCAGGAAGGGATTGCCTGCGACATGGTGCGCAACGGCAAGCTCAAGCTGGCGGCCAAGCCCATGCATTACGAAGGCCTGGCCCGCACGTGCGAGCTGATCCGCCAGGAGGTGGATGCCGATGTCGAGCTGCTCAGCGCCGAACAGACCCACGCCGAAGTCAACTCGGCGCAGTTCCATGGCGGTTTGCTGCAACGCAACGGCGTGCAGATGCATGTCGGGCGCTTTGGCGTCGGGTTGGCCGAAGCGGCGGCGCGGCGTGGTGCGATGATTTACGAGCACACGGCCGTCAAGGATTGGAAGGCCCAGGCCGGCGGTTATCAGGTCAATACCGCCAAGGGGTCGCTGCACGCCGGGCAAGTCTTGCTGGCCACCGGCGCCTGTCAGCATGGCGACCTTGGCTGGTACCGCCGGCGCATCGTGCCGGTGGGTAGCTTCGTGATTGCTACCGAAGTCTTGCCCCAGGCGTTGATCGACCAATTGTTGCCGCAGCGCCGTGCGTACGTCACCAGCCGCATGATCGGCAACTACTTTCGCCTGACCCCGGACAACCGCCTGCTGTTTGGTGGGCGTGCGCGGTTTGCCATGTCCGACAGCGTCTCCGACGCCAAGAGCGGCAAGGTGCTGCAAGCGGCGATGCTGAACATATTCCCGCAGTTGGCGGGGGTAAAAATCGACTACTGCTGGGGTGGGCTCGTGGACATGACGTCCGACCGCCTGCCCCGCGCCGGCCAGCATGGCGGCGTGTTCCATTCCATGGGCTACAGCGGCCATGGCGTGCAGATGTCGGTGCACATGGGCCAGGTCATGGCCGACGTCATGGCTGGCAACACGGCGGCCAATCCGTGGCGTGAACTCGAATGGCCGGCGATTCCCGGGCATTTCGGCAAACCCTGGTTCCTGCCGTTCGTGGGCGCCTATTACCGTTTCCAGGACTATTTGCACTGAGTTGCCGTTGTTGCGTCACCGTCGTTTGCGTTTCCAGGACGCTCCGGACATCCGTGAGCACTCGATTCTTCCGATTATCGACAGGTAGCCTTGCTATGACTGACAAAAAAAACACACCCGAGCTCATTTCCGGCCAGGAAAGCCTGCGGGTGTTTGAAAGTCTCAACCGCGGCATGTCACGCCGCAACGCTTTGCAAATGCTCGGCGTTGCCGGTGTGGCCGCCGCCGGTGCGGGCAGCCTGTTCGGCAGCGCCGGTCAGTTGTTCGCCGATGAAGCCGCCGTTGAGGGCAAAGGCAAGCCCGGTGGCAAGATCCGTGTCGCCGGCATGTCCAGCTCCACCGCCGATACCCTTGACCCGGCCAAGGGCGCACTGTCCACCGACTACGCACGCCACTACATGTTCTACAACGGCCTGACCCGTTTCGATAAGCACCTGGTGCCGCAACTGGAACTGGCTGAGCGCATCGACAATACCGACGCGACCGTGTGGACGATCACCCTGCGCAAAGACGTGACCTTCCACAACGGCAAGGCCCTGACGGCCGCCGACGTGGTGTTCTCGCTGAACCGCCACAAAGACCCGCTCACCGGCTCCAAAGTCATGCCGCTGATGGAGCAGTTCGCCGAGATCAAGGCCAGCGGCCCGAACGAAGTGCAGATTCGCCTCAGCGCGCCAAACGCCGAGCTGCCGTCGATCCTGGCGGTGTCGCACCTGCTGATCGTGCCCGAAGGCACCACCGATTTCGGTAAAGGCATCGGCACCGGACCGTTCACCGTGGGCGAGTTCAAGCCGGGTGTGCGCTCGATTGCCGTGCGCAACAAGAACTACTGGAAACCGGGCCTGCCGTACCTCGACGAGATCGAATTCATCGCCATCGCCGACGAACCGTCGCGGGTCAACGCGCTGTTGTCGGGCGACGTGCACATGATCAACGAGGTCAACCCACGCTCCACCACGCGTATCGCCGCGAGTGCCAAACACCGGGTCGTGGATGCGCCGTCGGGCAACTACACTGACTTGATCATTCGCCAGGACCAGTTGCCCGGCAAAAGTCCGGAATTCACTCAGGCCATGAAGCTGCTGCTCGACCGTGAGCAGGTCAAGTCCGCGGTGTTCCGTGGGTTTGCCGTGGTCGGCAACGATCATCCGATTGCGCCGGGTTCGCGTTACTTCAACACCGACTTGCCGCAGACGGTCTACGACCCGGAAAAAGCCAAGTTCCTGTTGAAGAAAGCCGGCATGGAAAGCATCACCATGCCCGTCATGGCATCGCCTGCCGCCACCGGTTCGGTGGACATTGCTGTGCTGTTGCAGCAATCGGCCAAACAGGCCGGGCTCAAGCTCGACGTGAACCGCTTGCCGAGCGATGGCTACTGGTCCAACCACTGGATGAAACACCCGCTGAGCTTCGGCAACATCAACCCACGGCCGAATGCCGACGTGATGTTCTCGCAGTTCTTCCAGTCCAAGGCGCCGTGGAACGAGTCCGGCTGGCAGAACGACCAGTTTGACCAACTGCTGATGCTCGCCCGTGGCGAAACCGACGACGCCAAGCGCGCCAAAATGTATGGCGACATGCAGGCGCTGGTGCACGACCACTGCGGTATCGGCGTGCCGGTGTTCATCAGCAACATCGACGGCGTGGACCAGCGCGTCAAAGGCTACGGCACCAACCCGTTGGGCGGTTTCATGGGCTACATGTTTGCCGAGCAGGTGTGGTTGGACGCGTGAGGAGGGCGGTACGATGAATAGCAATACACTGTGGTTGATCGCCCGGCGCGTCGGCGCCGGGGCCGTGACCTTGTTGATCGTGTCCATGGTCGTGTTTGCGATCACGGCGGTACTGCCGGGGGACGCGGCGCAACAATCCCTCGGCCAGTTCGCGACCCCTGAGCAGGTGGCGGCACTGCGCCTGAAGCTGGGGTTGGACCAGCCCGGTGTATTGCGGTACCTGCACTGGTTGATGAGCCTGCTCACCGGCGACATGGGCGTGTCGGTCTCCAACGCGATGCCGGTGGGTGAACTGATGGCCGGTCGCGTGCCTAACACCCTGATGCTGGCGGGCGCCACGGCACTGGTCTCGGTGCCGGTGGCGCTGGTACTCGGTATCGGCTCGGCGATGGGCCGGGGCGGGCGCATCGACAGCTGCCTGAGCTTTGTCACCCTGGCCATGGTCGCGGTGCCGGAGTTCCTGGTGGCGACCCTGGCGGTGCTGATCTTCGCGGTCAACCTGGGTTGGTTGTCGGCGCTGTCTTACGCCAGCGACATCACCTCGCCGCTGCAATTCATGCGGACCTATGCGTTGCCGGTGATGACGCTGTGCTGCGTGATCGTCGCGCAAATGGCGCGCATGACCCGCGCCGCCGTGATCGACCAGCTCGACAGCCCCTACGTGGAAATGGCCCGGCTCAAAGGCGTCAGCCCCATACGCATCGTGCTGCGCCATGCCCTGCCCAATGCGATCGGGCCGATTGCCAATGCCATCGCCCTGAGCCTGTCGTACCTGTTGGGCGGGGTGGTGATCGTCGAAACCATCTTTAACTACCCCGGCATTGCCAGCTTGATGGTCGATGCCGTGACCAACCGTGACATGGCGCTGGTGCAAGCGTGCACCATGTTGTTCTGCGCGGCCTACCTGGCGTTGGTGCTGCTCGCCGACCTGTGCGCAATCCTGTCCAATCCGAGGCTGAGAAACCAATGAACCCGCTCATTGCGAAATCCAAGCCCGCGTCCTCCGCCCTGGCCCTCGCCAAGGTGTCCAGCGGCCCGTCGTGGCTGGGCCTTTTGGGCGCCGTTGTGTGCGTCGCCTGGTTGCTGGTGGCGCTGTTGGGCCCCTGGCTGGCGCCACACCCCGTGGGTGAAGTGGTGTCCGATAACATCTTCGAAGGCTTCAGCCTCACTCATCCGTTCGGCACTGATTACCTGGGTCGCGACATGCTCAGCCGGGTATTGGTGGGTGCGCGATTCACGGTCGGGCTGGCGTTGGTGGCGGCGTTGTTGGCCAGTACCTTTGGCACCGGGTGTGCGCTGCTGTCGGTGGTGTCGCCCAAGTGGCTGGACGAGATCATCAGCCGCATCATGGATGCCTTTATTTCGATCCCAAGCAAAATGCTTGCACTGATCATGGTCTCGGCGTTTGGCTCGTCAGTCACACTGCTGATCTGCACGGCGGTGATCAGTTATATCCCCGGCTCGTTCCGCGTTGCCCGCAGCATGGCGGTCAATATCGAGGCCCTGGAATATGTGCAGGTGGCGCGTACGCGCGGCGAAGGCCGTTTGTACGTGGCGTGCATGGAAATCCTGCCGAATATGCTCAACCCGGTGCTGACCGACCTGGGGCTGCGTTTCGGCTACATCGTGCTGTTGCTCAGTGGCATGAGTTTTCTCGGCCTGGGCGTGCAACCGCCAGACGCCGACCTTGGCTCGCTGGTGCGCGAAAACATCGGCGGCCTCAATCAGGGCGCGCTGGCCATCATTATTCCAGCGTTGGCCATTGGCACACTGACCATCGGTGTAAATCTGTTGATCGACTACCTGTCCTCACGACGCAGTCGACGCACGGGAGGCCATTGAAATGACCCAATTGATTCGCGTCGAAGACCTGCGCGTCGTTGCTGGCGACGAAGGCAGCGAGGTAGAAATCGTCAAAGGCGTGAGCTTTTCCCTGGAAAAAGGTGAAGTGCTGGCGCTGATCGGCGAGTCCGGCTCAGGCAAGACCACCATCGCCCTGGCATTGCTCGGCTATGCACGGCGTGGCTGTCGCTTGTCCGGCGGGGTGGTGCAGGTGGGTGAACACGACATGCTCGCCCTGAGTGAAAAACAGCTGCAGGGCCTGCGTGGAAACCGCGTGTCCTATATCGCCCAAAGCGCCGCCGCCGCGTTCAACCCGGCGAAAAAACTCATCGACCAAGTGGTAGAGGGCGCGTTGATCCATGGCCTGGGCACCCGGTCCGAGTTGCAAGCCAAGGCGATCGGCTTGTTTCGTGACCTGGCCCTGCCCAATCCCGAGCGCATCGGCCGGCGTTACCCGCACCAGGTCTCCGGCGGGCAACTGCAACGGGTGATGGCGGCGATGGCGCTGATCAGCGACCCGCTGCTGGTGGTGCTCGACGAGCCGACCACCGCGCTGGACGTGACCACCCAGATCGACGTGCTGCGCGCATTCAAACGCGTGGTGCGCGAGCGTGGCGCGACGGCGGTGTATGTGTCCCACGACCTGGCCGTGGTTGCGCAAATGGCCGACCAGATTGTGGTGCTCAACGGTGGGCAAATCCTCGAGCAGAGCGCCACCGCGCCGCTGCTCAAGACCCCGGCCCATGAGTACACACGCAGTCTGCTGGCCGCCGCGCGGCCGGATACCACCATTCGCCCACCTTGCGGGATTGCCGAAGACGTACCGCTGTTGACCATCAGCGGCCTCACCGCCGGTTACGGCAACAAGAACATGCAGGGCATGCCGGCGATTCGGGTGCTGGAAGACATCGACCTGACCGTGCGTCGCGGCCAGGCCATCGGTGTGATCGGTGAGTCGGGCTCCGGCAAATCCACCCTGGCGCGTGTGGTCGCGGGGCTGTTGACCCCGGCCATCGGTGGGCTGACGTTTGACGGCCAGCCGCTGGGCGGCAGCCTGTCTGAGCGTACCCCGGAGCAATTTCGGCGCATCCAGATGGTGTTCCAGAACGCCGACACCGCCCTCAACCCGATGCACAGTGTGGCGACCATCCTCAGCCGCCCGCTGAAGATGTATTTCGGCCTCAAAGGCGCAGCGCTACAGGCGCGTATCGGCGAACTGCTCGACCTGGTGCGGCTGCCGCGCACCCTGGCTGAACGTCGGCCCAATGAACTTTCCGGCGGGCAAAAACAACGGGTCAACCTGGCCCGCGCGCTCGCCGCCAAGCCTGACCTGATCCTGTGCGATGAAGTCACCTCGGCCCTCGACACCGTGGTCGGCGCGGCGATCCTCGAACTGCTGCGCGACCTGCGCCAGCAACTGGGTGTGTCCTACCTGTTTATCAGCCACGACATCTCCACCGTGCGCGCGCTGTGCGATGACATCGTGGTGATGTACAGCGGCCATAAAGTGCAGGCCGGCAGCCGGCAGTCGTTCGCCGAACCACCGTTCCATCCGTATACCGACCTGTTGATTCACTCGGTACCCGAGTTGCGTCAGGGCTGGCTGGAAAGCTGCGCCACCACCTGCGCGACACTGCCGTCGATTGGCGAGCGGGCCAACGTACCGGAACTCTGCACCTTCCTCAGTCGCTGCCCGGTACGGGTCGACGGCCTGTGCAACCGCACCGCGCCGAACCGCCGCACCCTGGACAACGGCGGTGAAATTCTCTGCCACCACGACAGCGCCCAGCTGCTGAACACCCAGCAGGGCGTCACGACCATGACCTTGGGAGCGTATGCATGAAAGGGCGTTTTGTGAGGCTGGCCGAGCAGGGCCGGCCGACGGTCAGCCTGACCGTGGATGGCGCACCGGTCGAAGCCTTGCAAGGCGATACCTTGATGGTCGCGCTGCTGACCCAGGGCAACGCCTTGCGCCAATCGGAATTCGACAGCGGGCGCCGCGCCGGCTTCTGCCTGATGGGCGCGTGCCAGGATTGCTGGGTGTGGACCCGCAGCGGCGAACGCCTGCGGGCTTGCTCCAATGAGGTCCGTGACGGACTGGACATTGTCACCACACAACCGGAGGCGACATGGCCACTGCACGGGTAATTATTGTCGGCGCCGGGCCGGCCGGCGTTCGCTGCGCGGAAACCTTGCTGGCGGCCGGCATCAAGCCGATCGTGATCGATGAAAATCGCCGCGACGGCGGGCAGATCTACCGTCGCCAGCCAGACGGCTTTACCCGCGATTACACGACGCTGTACGGCACTGAAGCTGCCAAGGCCCAGGACCTGCACCAGAGTTTCGACCGCCTGCGCGGCGCCATCGACTACCGCCCCGACACCCTGGTGTGGAACCTCACGCCGGGGCAGTTGTGCTGCGTGAGCCAGGGCCGCCACAGCACGGTGGATTACGACGCGCTGATTCTTTGCACCGGCGCCACCGACCGCTTGATGCCCATCGAAGGTTGGCAGTTGGCGGGCACCTACAGCCTGGGCGGCGCGCAGATCGCGCTGAAAAACCAGGCCGTGTCCATTGGTCATCGCGTGGTGTTCATGGGCAGCGGGCCGTTGCTGTATCTGGTCGCGAGCCAATACGTCAAAGCCGGCGCCGAAGTGGCAGCGGTGCTCGACACTTCGCCGCTGAGCCTGCGCCTCAAAGCCTTGCCCAAACTGCTGGCGCGCCCGGCGGTGCTGTTCACCGGGATCAAGCTGCTGGCACAACTGTATCGGGCCAAGGTCGCGGTGCACCTGGGGATCAAGCCGCTGCAAGTCATGGGCGATGCGGCCAATGGCGTGATGGGCGTGCGGTTCACCACGGGCAGCGGGCGGACTGAGACGGTGCAAGCCGATGCCGTCGCGCTGGGTTACCACCTGCGCCCGGAAACCCAACTGGGCGACCTCGCCGGGTGCGCCATGGCGTTTGATCATGCGTCCAGCCAGTGGTGGCTGGCGACCGATGAGGCCGGGCGCACGTCGGTAAAGGGCGTGTATGCGGCTGGCGACGGTTCGAAAATTCGTGGTGCGGATGCCGCTGAGCACGCCGGGCGCCTGGTGGCGTTGGCACTGCTGGAAGACCTGCAGCAACCGATCAATGCCGGCCTGCGTGATGAACAACAGCAGGCCCTGGCCGTGATGGATCAATTCCGCCTTGGCTTGGCCGAAGCGTTCCCGTGGCCCAGCGAACAGGCCAAGGCGCTGCCGGACAGCGCCATTGTGTGCCGCTGCGAAATGATCAGCGCCGGTGAACTGCGCCGCACGGTGAGCGAGAAGGGCGCCTGCGAGGTTAACCGCGCCAAGGCGTTCAGCCGCGTGGGCATGGGCCGTTGCCAGGGGCGCTATTGCTCCCAGGCCGGCGCCGAAGTGATCGCCGCCGCCGCCGGTGTGCAGGTCCAGGAAGTCGGTCGCCAGCGCGGCCAGGCACCGGTCAAGCCGTTGTCGATGCTCACCGAGGAGGTGTCGCCATGAGCGTGCAAAAAGCCGATGTGGTGATTGTCGGCGGTGGCCTGATGGGCTCGGCGACCGCGTTTTTCCTGCGGCGTCGCGGGCAGTCGGTGATCCTGCTGGAGCGCGACCAAATCGGTCAGTACGCCAGCGGCGTCAATTTTGGCAATGTGCGCCGGCAAGGGCGGTTCCTCGGCCAACTGGCCCTGGCCAACCGTTCCTGGGCCTTGTGGAAACGCCTGCCGGAGCTGATTGACGATGACCTGGAGTTCATCCCCAGCGGGCATATGCGCGTGTGTTATTGCGACGATGAAATCGCCGAGTTGGAGGCCTATGCCGCCGCGCCGGAAGCCGCGCAACTGGACCTGAAAATCTATCGTGGCGCCGAGTTGCGTCAACGTTTCGGTTTTCTGGGGCCGGACGTCAAGGGTGGCTCCTACGCGCCCCACGACGGCCACGCCAACCCACGGCTGGCTGCACCGGCGTTTGCCCGGGCCGCCAAGCGCCTGGGCGCGCAGATCGAAGAGCGCACCGAAGTGGCCGAGGTTCAGAAAGTCGGCGCCGACTTCCATATCACCACCACCGACGGCCGCCAGTTCCAGGCCGCGCAACTGCTGATCACCGCCGGCGCCTGGGGCCAGAAACTCTCGGCGCAGTTCGGCGAGCCGGTACCGCTGGACACCCACGGCCCGCAAATGGCGGTGACTGAGCCGGTGCCCTATGCATTGCCAACAGTGATCGGCGTGTACACCAAGATTCCCGAGGAAGTGATCTACTTCCGCCAGATTCCCCGAGGCAATATCGTCATTGGCGGCGGCTACCGCAGCAAACCCGACATGCTTAACCGCCGCGCCTATGTGGAACCGCGCAGCATCCTCAATCAGGTCAACCAGATGCGCCGCCTGCTGCCGGGCGTAGGCAACCTGAGCATCATCCGCGTGTGGAGCGGCATCGAAGGCTACCTGCCGGATTCGTTGCCGATAATGGGTCCCAGCGGCACCGTCGACGGGCTGTTCTATGCCTTCGGTTTTTGCGGCCACGGCTTCCAGCTCGGCCCTGGCGTGGGGGATGTGATGGCCGAACTGCTCAGCACCGGCAGCACCAGCACGCCCATCGAGTCGTTCTCCATCACCCGCTTTGCGGAACCTGCCGAACAACGGAGCCACGCCTCATGAAACCCCGCGTCCTCGAGATTCTCAAACAACTGATGGCCTTCGACACGGTGTCATCGGAATCGAACATGGCCCTGATCGACTACGTGCGCGGCCTGCTGCTGGGCAAAGGCATCGAGTCGTTGATCGTCAAGGACCAGACCTGCAAGAAGGCCAACCTGTTCGCCAGCACCGGGCGCAAGGATCAGCCTGGCGTGTTGCTGTCCGGGCACACCGACGTAGTGCCGGCGGCAGGGCAGGCGTGGACCTTTCCCGCCTTTGCCGCCACCGTGCAGGACGGGCGCATCTATGGTCGGGGCAGTTGCGACATGAAAGGTTTTATCGCCCTGGCCATCGACGCCATGCTCGATGCCGCCGACTACAACCTGAACCGCCCCCTGCAACTGGCCCTGTCCCATGACGAAGAGATCGGTTGCGTCGGGGTGCGGCGCTTGCTCGACGTGTTGCACCTGGCACCGATGCGACCCTTTTTGTGCGTGATTGGTGAACCCACCAATATGCAGTTTGTACTCGGCCACAAGGGCAAGGGGTCCTACCGCACTTATTGCCGTGGGCAGGAGGCGCATTCTTCGCTGGCGCCGCGTTCTGTCAACGCGATCCATGTCGCCTGCGACTTTATCGCCGCCCTGCGTGAGAGCCAGCAGCAGCTGCAACAACAGGGCGCCCAGGACCATGACTACGACGTGCCCTACAGCACGGTGCACGTCGGGCAGATTGTCGGCGGCAAGGCGCTGAACATCGTGCCCAACCTGTGCACCTTGGATTTCGAGGTCCGCAACCTGCCGGCCGACGATCTGGATCAGTTTCTGGAGCAGATGCGCGAGCGTGCCGAAGTGATCGTGCGTGAGGCGCAGAAGCTGTCCAGCGTGGCCGCCATCGAGATTGAAACCGTCAACGTCTACCCTGGCCTCGACACGCATCCCAGCGTCGAAGCGGTGCGCTTCCTCAAACAGTTCGCGGCGCCGGACACCGGCACCTCCAAGGTCTCGTTCGGCACCGAAGGCGGCCTGTTCAAGCAGCGTCTGGATGTGCCAGTGGTGGTGTGCGGGCCAGGCTCTATCGAGCAGGCGCACAAGCCCGATGAGTTTATCGAGATCAGCCAGATGGACGCCGGCGAGCGCTTTTTGCAAGGCTTGCTAGGCTCGCTCAAGGCCTAGCAGAGCCTGCCGTCCTGGGGTGAATTTCAGCACGGCACGCTGCTGTAACCGCACTTTCGGCATCCTCATCCGTGGCAGCTCCCTAGACTGGAACCTGTCTCGGATCAGGACTCGACCATGCTCAAGAATCGCTTGCAAGACCCCAGCCTGCTGGCTGAACTCGCCTACGTGGATGGCCAATGGATTGCTGCCGACAGCGGCGCCACCCTGGACGTCCGCGACCCCGCTACTGGCGGCCTGCTCGCGCAGGTCCCGGCGATGGATGCGGTAGATACCCGCCGTGCCATCGAAGCTGCCGAAAGCGCCTGGCCCGCCTGGCGTGCGCGCCCGGCGGCAGAGCGCGCGGCGCTGCTGGATCGCTGGTACCAGGCGATGCTCGACAACCTCGACGACCTCGCACTGATCATGACCAGCGAGCAGGGCAAGCCGCTCAACGAAGCGCGCGGCGAGGTGCGCTACGGTGCCGGTTTCGTCAAATGGTTCGCCGAGGAAGCGCGCCGGGTCTACGGCGAAACGATGCCGGCGCCCAGTGGCGATCGCCGCCTGCTGACCCTCAAGCAACCGGTGGGCGTATGCGCCGCCATCACCCCGTGGAATTTCCCCAACGCGATGATCACCCGCAAATGCGCACCCGCGCTGGCGGCCGGGTGCCCGATCATCGTCAAACCGTCGGACCTTACACCGCTGTCGGCCCTGGCCCTGGCGGTGCTGGCTGAGCGCGTCGGCATTCCTGCAGGGGTGTTCAATGTGATCACCGGGCTGCCCGCCGACATCGGCGCAGAGCTGACCGGCAACCCGGCGGTGCGCAAGATTTCCTTCACCGGCTCCACGGCGGTGGGCCGCTTGTTGATGCGCCAGAGCGCCGAGCACATCAAGCGCCTGAGCCTGGAATTGGGCGGCAATGCGCCGTTTGTTGTGTTCGATGACGCCGACCTGGAACAGGCGGTGGCCGGCGTGATGATCAGCAAATTCCGCAACGCCGGGCAAACCTGCGTGTGCGCCAACCGCATCCTCGTGCAAGACGGCATCTACGAGCGTTTTGCCGCGCGCCTGGTGGAAGAGGTGGGCAAGCTCAAGGTGGGCAACGGCCTGGAAGACGGCGTGACCATCGGCCCGCTGATCAACCCCGCTGCGGTAAACAAAGTGGCGCGGCATATCGACGATGCCCTCAGCCAGGGCGCTCGATTGTTGTGTGGTGCGATCCCTGCTGGCGACAACCAGTTTGTGCAGCCCACGGTACTCGGGGACGCCCATGCCGGGATGTTGCTGGCCAATGAAGAAACCTTCGGCCCGGTGGCGCCGCTGATGCGCTTTACCGATGAAGCCGACGCGCTGGCCCTGGCCAACGCGACGCCGTACGGCCTGGGTGCCTACTATTTCACCCAGGACTTGAAGCGTTCGTGGCGCTTTGGCGAGGCCCTTGAGTTCGGCATGGTCGGGCTCAATACCGGGATTATCTCGATGGAAGTCGCGCCATTTGGCGGCATCAAGCAATCGGGGCTGGGGCGTGAGGGCAGCAAGTACGGCCTGGACGAGTACCTTGAAGTCAAAGCCTTCCACATCGGCGGCTTGAACTGACAGTCAGTGAGGAGTGGTGCATGAACAAGGCATTCAGGATCGCCGCGATTGCCGGCGATGGCATTGGCAAGGAAGTGTTGCCCGAAGGGCTGCGGGTACTGGAACAGGCCGCGAAAATCTGGGACCTGAACCTGAGCATTGAGGTGCTTGATTGGGCCCACTGCGATTACTACCTGGAGCACGGGCAGATGATGCCCGAGGACTGGTTCGAGCAACTCAAGGGCTTTGACGCTATCTACTTCGGCGCGGTCGGTTGGCCAGAAAAAGTCCCGGACCATATTTCCCTGTGGGGCTCGCTGCTCAAATTTCGCCGCGACTTCGACCAGTACGTGAACATCCGCCCGGTGCGGCTGTTCCCCGGCGTGCCGTGCCCGCTGGCCGGGCGCGAGCCTGGGGATATTGATTTTGTGGTGATCCGTGAGAACACCGAGGGCGAGTATTCGTCGGTCGGCGGCAAGATGTTTGAGGGCACCGAGCATGAGTTTGTGTTGCAGGAGTCCGTGTTTACCCGGCGTGGGGTCGACCGCATTCTCAAATTTGCCTTCGACCTGGCCCAGACCCGCCCGCGCAAGCGGTTGACGGCGGCGACCAAGTCCAACGGGATTTCCATCAGCATGCCGTACTGGGATGAGCGCACGGCGTTGATGGCGGCGAACTACCCCGACGTGACGTGGGACAAGCAGCACATCGACATCCTGTGTGCGCGGTTTGTGTTGCAGCCGGACCGGTTTGACGTGGTGGTGGCGTCGAATCTGTTTGGCGACATCCTGTCTGACCTGGGGCCGGCGTGTGCGGGCACGATCGGGATTGCGCCGTCGGCGAACCTGGACCCGCAGCGGCGGTTTCCCTCGTTGTTCGAGCCGGTGCATGGCTCGGCGCCGGATATTTATGGGCAGAACATTGCCAACCCGATTGCGATGATCTGGTCGGGGGCGCTGATGCTGGATTTCCTGGGGAATGGGGATGAGCGCTATCGCGCGGCGCATGATGGGATTTTGCGGGCGATTGAACAGGTGATTGCCGAAGGGCCGATTACGCCGGATCTGGGCGGGCAGGGCTCGACGCAGGATGTCGGGCTGGCGATCACTGAAAGGCTCGATTTCTAAGCAGAGCACGGTCAAAAATGTGGGAGCGGGCTTGCTCGCGAATGCGGTGTATCAGTCAAAGATGTACTGACTGAATCACCGCATTCGCGAGCAAGCCCGTTCCCACATTTTGATCTTCATACATCAGTAGCCCAGTGAACGATCCACTTCGCCGACCATGCGCTCGCCGCGCTCAAACCGGCGGATATTTTCCAACAACACCCCAAACGCACTCGCCGGCTGGGTCATCGCCGCAATATGCGGCGTCAGCATAATCTGCGGATGATCCCAAAACGGATGACTCGCCGGTGCAGGCTCCTCCTGCAACACATCCAACACAGCGCCACTCAACCGGCCGCTGCCCAATGCCTCCAGCAAATCCGCTTCAACCAGATGCCCCCCACGGCCCATATTGATCAACGCCGCCCCCTGTGGCAGTTGCGCAAACACGCGCCGATTGA
The DNA here is from genome assembly GCF_014268275.3 of Pseudomonas tritici. Lineage (NCBI taxonomy): Bacteria > Pseudomonadati > Pseudomonadota > Gammaproteobacteria > Pseudomonadales > Pseudomonadaceae > Pseudomonas > Pseudomonas tritici. Next base: position 4,197,679 of record NZ_CP077084.1, on the reverse strand, counting down.
GGATGCCCTGCGTCTGCTCGGTCAGCGGCAGCACACACAGCAGAATGTCGCACTGACTGAGAAATGCCGGCAGTTGCGCTTCTCCTGCATAACACTCCACCCCTGAAACCTGGTGCGCGCTGCGTGCCCATCCCGACAACGCAAACCCCAGCGGCGCCAACGTCGCTAGAATCTCTCGCGCCTGGGCGCCCAGCCCCATCACCCCAACCCGCCGATTCACCGCCGGTTGCAACAGGTGCGCCTGCCAGCACCGCGCAACCTGCTGCTGGCGATAACGCAACATATCCCGGTGCAGGCTGAGCACGGCCCAGCTGGCGTATTCGCACATGCCACGGGTGATGCCCGGGTCGAGCAGGCGCACCACCGGCAGCGCCGGCGGCAAGCGAGACAGGTCCAGTTGATCGACACCGGCCGACAGCGCAAACAGCACTTTGAGGTTGGGCAGCAATTGCGCCACATCCTCCGGGGCTGTCCAGGCGGCGAGGTACTCGACCTCTTCGGGGTTGCCGATGTCTGGCCAGGCACGCCATTCGATATCCGGGGCATGGTGGGCAAAGAGCGCCTGCCACTGTTGGCCGCGCACCGGATCAGCTTTGTAGAGCAAGGCCATGGGCATTTCCTGCTGGATAAAGGGAAGCCTCATCATCGCCCATACCCCGGCGCAGGATCTGTTGAAAGGCGGGGGCAAAACAGTTGATCCGAATTTCTCACGGGGCAAGTTCGGCTGAGTGCGTTGCCCGCAGGCCGTAATCTGAACAGCATCGCAACCACCTCCAGGTTGCCGGACTCACGATGGGAAATGCCATGAATAGCAAAGTCGACGAAACCCCTCATTTGCTCCGTCAGCGCGAGCAGTTCGTGCCCCGTGGGCTGGTGACCGCGCATCCGCTGGTGATCGACCGCGCCCAAGGCGCTGAGTTGTGGGACGTGGATGGCAAGCGTTACCTGGACTTCGTTGGCGGCATTGGCGTGCTGAATATCGGCCACAACCACCCTAAAGTCGTGGCGGCTGTGCAGGCCCAATTGCAGAAGGTGTCCCACGCGTGTTTCCAGGTTGTGGCTTACCAGCCTTATCTCGACCTGGCCCAGCGCTTGTGTGAAATGGTTGGCGGTGAGGAGGCCTATAAAGCCGCGTTCTTCACCTCCGGCGCCGAAGCGGTAGAAAATGCGGTGAAGATCGCCCGCGCCCACACCAATCGTTCGGCGGTGATCGCCTTTCGTGGCGGCTTCCATGGCCGTACGTTGCTGGGCACTACGCTCACGGGGATGAGCCAGCCTTACAAACAAAACTTCGGCCCGTTCGCGCCGGAGGTATTCCACACCCCCTACCCGAACGCTTATCGCGGGGTGACCAGCGAGGTCGCGCTCAAGGCGCTGGATGAGTTGCTGGCAACCCAGGTCGCGCCGGAGCGCGTTGCGGCGATCATCATTGAACCCGTGCAGGGCGACGGTGGTTTCCTCACGGCGCCGCCGGAGTTTCTGCAGGCGCTGCGCGCGTTGGCCGACAAGCACGGCATTGTATTGATCCTCGACGAGATCCAGACCGGCTTCGGTCGCACCGGCACCTGGTTCGGTTTCCAGCACGCCGGCATCAGGCCCGACCTGGTCACCGTGGCCAAGAGCCTGGCCGGTGGCTTGCCGTTGTCCGGCGTGGTCGGCAAGGCGCACATCATGGATGCGCCGCTGCCCGGCGGCCTCGGTGGTACCTATGGCGGTAACGCCCTGGCCTGTGCGGCGGCGCTGGCGGTCATCGAAGCGTTTGAGCACGAGCAGTTGCTGGCGCGCAGCCAAGTGCTGGGCGAGCGTTTGCGTCAGGGTTTACTCGGTTTGCAGGCGCGCTTCGCGAACATCGGCGACGTACGCGGCACCGGTTTTATGCTGGCCATCGAGCTGATCAAGAATGACCCTGAGCGCACCCCGGATGCCGACCTCAATCAACGGGTGATCGACGCCGCCCGCGCCGGTGGTTTGCTGGTGATCAAGTGCGGCGTACACCGCAACGTACTGCGCTTCCTCGCGCCGTTGGTGACCACCGAGGCGCAGGTCGACGAAGCCTTGCAGATTCTCGACGCGGCCTTGGCACGGGTCTTGAACTGAGGCTGTGCCCGCTAGGGGCGAAATGCATCAAGGGAGGCTTGACCCACCATGGGGCTGACAGATTATCGAGCGTTGCTGATTGACTGCGATGAAGTGCTGGTGGATCGGGATTCGGGGGTGTGGGCGGCGTTGCAACCGCTGCTCGACAGCCGTGGTGGGCAGCCAACCCGGGAGGCCGTGCTGGCCGAATACGACGCGGTCGTTGCCGCGCTCTATCCGCGGTTTGCTGAGCTAGGCTTCAGTGGCGTGTTGTGTTTCGCTCATCGCCAGCTGGCTGAAAAGTGGGGCCTGCATGCCAGTTGGGAGGAGGGCATGAGCTTTGCCCGTTCCGCGGGCAATTGGTCGCTGTTCGAGGATGCGCCGGGGGCGATGCTGTACCTGCGTAAGTTTTATCGCCTGCTGGTGCGTGGCGACCGCGATGCCGAGGATCGCGGGATGTTGTGCGAGCGCCTGGGGATTGCACCGGAAGATTTCATTTCCCTGGCCGATGACCCGCAATGGCACAATCCTCAAGCCTTTGATGAGCAGCCGATCCTGCACGTGACGCGTCCGTCGGTCGGCGCAGAGCACGCGCTGGACCGCTGTTTGATCGGCCGCCAACGGGCCAGACAGCCTTCGCCTTGCGCGGCGGAGTACTGCATCAACAGCATGGCGGATCTGGTGGCGCAGCATCAGCTGTCTTTACGGCGCTGATTTTGCTAGAAGATTGTCTTACAAACGGCAGTCAAGAGGTACGCAATGGAAGGGCAAGTCAAGCTGGACCGGATCGACATCAGCATTCTGGTTGAACTGCAAAAGGACGGCCGGATGACCAATGTCAGCCTTGCCGACGCCGTGGGCCTGTCTGCCAGCCCCTGCCTGCAACGGGTCAAGCGGTTGGAGTCGGCCGGGTATATTTCCAGCTACAAGGCGCATTTGAACCTGGCCAAGATCACCGACTCGGTCACGGTATTCACCGAGATCACCCTCAGCGACCACAAACGCGAGGATTTCGCCAAGTTCGAATCCAACATCCGCCTGGTTGACGAAGTGCTTGAATGCCACCTGATCAGCGGCGGCTACGACTACCTGGTGCGCTTCATGACGCGCAGCATCCAGCACTATCAGGAAGTGGTCGAGAGTTTGCTGGACAAGAATATCGGGATTTCCAAGTACTTCAGCTACATCGTGATCAAGTCGCCGGTGCTCAAGGACGGTGTGCCGCTGCGCAAGTTGCTGCGGCACTGAATCGGGTTTGCGTGGGCTGTACTCGGTTAACAGTGTGGGAGCAAGCCCGCTCCCACAGTTTTTGCTCTGCGGTGTGTCACATGCCCGCGCTACTTGTCGGTGCGCGCATCCAGGGTCTTCTGATGCTCCGCCAGAAACGGCTGTTCCGCCGGATCAAAGCGGTCGATCCCGGCGGTAAAACGATGCCAGTACGGGTACAACGGCTGGCGACGCGTCACCGCCTCGATGCGCAAAGACTGCTCTTCGGTGAGTTTCAGTTCAGTCGCCGCAAGGTTGTCACGCAGGTGCTCTTCGGTGCGCGCGCCGACAATCAGCGAGGTGATCCCCGGTCGATCCTTGAGCCATGCCAGGCACGTGCGGGCAACCGAGACGCCGTGTTCATCACCGACAGCCGCGAGGGTTTCAATAATGTCCAGGGCGCGCTCCTGGTCGTGCACATAAGGTTCCGGCCAATCGCTGCCCTGACGGGTGTTGGCAGGCGGTTTTTGCCCGCGACGGGTGGAACCGGTCAGCAAACCCTCGCCCATCGGGCCCCATACCAGGGTGCCCACCGACTGATCCAGCGCCAGTGGCAGCAACTCATACTCGGCTTCGCGGGATTCCGGGGTGTAGTAGATCTGCTGGGTGATGGGCTTGAGCATGCCGTGCAGCTCGGCCTTGCCCAGGGTTTTCATCATCTGCCAGGCGGTGAAGTTGCTGGTGCCGAAGTAGCGGATTTTGCCCGAGCCCACCAGCAACCGCAGCGCTTCGAGGGTTTCCTCGATGGGCGTCATACCGTCCCAATTGTGCAATTGGTAAAGGTCGATATGGTCGGTACCCAAGCGTTTTAAACTGGCCTCGCACGCACGGATCAAGTGATAGCGCGAGGAACCGGAGTTGTTCGGGTTCTTGTCCACGGGGCTGCGGCCCTTAGTGGCCAGGAGGATGTCGTGGCGCTTGTCGCCCAGGGCTTTACCGACCACTTTTTCGGCCAGCCCGTGGGAGTAAAGATCGGCGGTGTCGACCATGTTCACACCCGCGTCGAACGCGATATCGAACATGCGCTTGGCCTGGGGCACGTCCACCGATCCGCATTTTTCAAACTCTGCGCGACCGCCAAAAGGCACGGTGCCCAGGATGATTTCGGACACCAGCAGGCCGGAATGGCCCAGTTGTCGGTATTGCATGTTGCCTCCTACTAAACGTTGCACGTGAAGGTGTGAACGACGTGGATGGCGATAGTTTGAATTTTTTCATGAAAAAATCGTGCGTCTGCATCTGTGGTGTTGGCTGGAATTCGGTCTTGGCTACGGGCGCAATTTCAGCAGTGACGAAGATCCCCTGTGGGAGCTGTCGAGCCCCAGCGAGGCTGCGAAGGCGGCAGTACTGCAAGCATGTTCGTCGCCTGACACTCCGCTTTCGCAGCCTCGCTAAAGCTCGACAGCTCCCACAGGGGATCAGTGTTGTTGGGAGGCCTGCATTCCTGGATCAGGCACGCCGAAATCCAACACCACCTTCATCGCCTGCGTCTTGTCCGCTGCCAGTTCAAACGCCTGCGCCGCCTGCTCAAATGGCACCGTATGGGATATCACGGGGCGCACGTCGATGATCCGGCGGTTGAGCAAGTCCACCGCCTGGGCGAATTCCGGGTGGAAGCGGAAGGTGCCGCGCAGGTCGATCTCGCGGCTCACCAGCAGATTGAGCGGCAGCGACACGTCGCCGCCCAAGCCCACGGTGACCAGCACGCCTCGCGGCGCGATGCATTCCAGGCCGTTGCGCAGGGCCTGGGCGCTGCCGGAGACTTCGAACATGACGTCGAAATAGCCTTTTTCAGTGGTGTAGCGTTTGAGCGCATCAGCACCGCTGGCGAGGTTGTGGGTGCGCGTGGCACCCATTTTTTCAGCGCAGGCGAGGGCGCTGGTGGACAGGTCTACGGCGACAATTTCAGCGGCTCCAGCAGCGCGCAGGCTACCGATCAACAGGTTGCCGATGGGACCGCAGCCGGTCACCAGCACGCGCTTGCCGAACACCGCGCCGGCCCGTTGGATCGCGTGCAAACCCACCGACAAGGGTTCGGCCAACGCACCTTCGGCCAGGCTGACATCATCGGCCAGCAGATGGGCTTGGTGGGTCTCGATCACCAGGCTTTGGCGAAACGCGCCCTGGATATGCGGGAAAGGCATGGCGCTGCCGTAGAAGCGCATGTTCAGGCAATGGTTGGGCAAACCCTGATGACAGTAACGGCAACCGCCGCAGGGTCGCGACGGGGACACCGCCACGCGTTGCCCTACCTTGAACAACCCGGCATCGCTGCCCACCGCGTCGATCACCGCCGACACTTCATGGCCGAGCACCATCGGCTCGCGCAGACGCACGGTGCCGAAGCCGCCGTGCTGGTAGTAGTGCAAATCGGAGCCGCAGATACCGCCCCGTGCGATGCGTACCCGCAGTTGGGCGGGGGCGAGGGTCTGTGGTTCGTCCAGGCGGTCGACTCGCAAGTCTTTCGAGGCATGGCAGACAATGGCGTGCATACAATTCTCCAGGGTTACAGCGACGCGGTGATGCCACCGTCGACGTAAAGAATATGACCGTTGACGAAGCTGGCGGCGTCACTGGCGAGGAATACGGCGGCGCCGGCCAGCTCGTCCACCTCACCCCAGCGGCGGCTGGGTGTGCGTTGCACCAGCCAGTCGCTGAATTCCGGATTGGCGACCAGATTGGCGTTCAGATCGGTCTTGAAATACCCAGGCCCGATCCCGTTGACCGTCAGCCCATGGGGGCCCCAATCGATGGCCATGCCCTTGGTAAGCATTTTCAGCGCGCCCTTGCTCGCCGCGTACGGCGCAATACCCGGGCGGCCCAACTCACTTTGCACCGAGCAGATATTAATGATGCGCCCACGCTTGCGCGGGATCATCGCCCGCGCCACGGCCTGGCCGACCAAAAAGGCGCTGTCGAGGTTGGTGCTGATCAGTTCGCGCCAGTGCTGCTCGCTGTAGTCTTCCAACGGCCCACGGCGTTGCATGCCGGCGTTGTTCACCAGGATATCCAGCGGGCCGAGGCGTTCTTCGATGTTCGCTACGGCGGCCTGGATGGCCGCGCTGTCGGTCACATCAAACGCCTGTGTGTGCACGTCGAGGCCTTCCAGCGTCAACAGTGCGGCGGTGTCGCGCAAGGTACTGCGGTTGCGCCCGTTGAGCACCACCCGCGCACCGGCCTGGGCCAGGCCGCGGGCGATCGCCAGGCCGATACCGGCGCTGGAGCCAGTGACCAGCGCAAGCCGGCCATCCAGGCGAAAGTGGTCTAAAACGTTGTGCATGGGGCCGTTGCTCCTGGCGCGCTCATTGTTATAAGCAAAATCCGATGATGTCCTGCTTGGTTGGCCTAAGTTCACTCCGGTACAGGCAGTGGGTCCAATGTTCATTTATGATCGGGTGATCAACATTTGTGATAACCGGGGAGGCCTGATGGAGCTAAAGCACTTGCGCGCCTTTGTGGTGCTCGCCCAGGAGCTGCATTTCGGCAGGGCGGCGGCGCAGCTGTCGATTGTGCAACCGGCGTTGAGCATGCAGATCAAATTGCTGGAAAGTGGCCTGGGCGTACGCCTGCTGGATCGCAATCGCCATTCGGTGACCCTGACCGATGCGGGTCGCGTGTTTCTGCCTGAGGCCCAGGCCACTTTGCATCAGGCGGCGCGTGCAGCGGATGCGGCGCGGGCGTCCAATCGCGGCGAAATCGGCCGGGTGCGCCTGGGGTTTGTGTCGTCGGTGCTGCCGCAGCTGTTGCCGGAATTGATTCGCACGGTGCACCAGCGATACCCGCGTATCGAGCTGGAGCTCAAGGACATGCCCGGGCCCGACCAGGCTGCCGCGCTGAAGAACGGCCTGCTGGACTTCGGCCTGATGCGCCTGCCCGCCAGTCACCCCGGCGTACAGACCCGTGCGGTGTTGCACGAGCATTTCTGTGTGGCGTTGCCGATGGATCATCCCTTGGCATTGAAAACGTCGATCCACCCCACCGATCTGCTCCGGGTGCCGGTGTACATTCTCGCGCGACGCTATGCGCCGGGTTTCTACGACGAATTTATCCAAGCCGTGGGCATGCCCCTGGAGATCGCTTCTGAGCTGGGCGAATTTACCACCATGCTCGCGCTGGTCTCCGCGGGGCTGGGTGTTGGGGTGCTGCCGCAGCAGGCGGCACGGGCGCTGCCGTCCAATTGCGTGTCGCGGCATATGGAGCTGGGCGCCTTTCAGGCCACTACTGGTTTGGCTTGGACCGAGCTGGACAGCGCGGTGAAGACCACCTTGTTCAACCTGATCGTGGAATTGTCCGGCGAGTGATTGTTTCGCCAGATGAAATGCTGGATTGTAAATCCTGGTGATTCCAACGCTCGGGGCAGGGGTAGAACATGCAGAGCGTCGACCCCATTCTTCTGGAGCTTCTCATGATCAAACTCTACGGTTTCCCGTTGTCCGGCCACTCCCACCGGGTCGAGCTGATGCTGTCCCTGCTGGGGCTGCCCACCGACTACATCCTCGTGGACCTCAAGCAAGGCGCCCACAAAGCCCCCGACTTTATTGCCAAGGTCAACAGCTTCGGCCAAGTGCCAGCGATTGATGACAACGGCACTGTGTTGGCCGATTCCAACGCAATCCTGGTCTACCTGGCGACCCAATACGGCAACGGAAAATGGCTGCCGAGCGACCCCCGGGGGCAGGCCCGCGTGCAGCGTTGGCTTTCGGCCGCCGCCGGTCAACTTCACGCCGGGCCCGCCACCGCACGCCTGGCCCTCGTGTTTGGTGCCGAGGTCGACACTGTCACTGCCATTACCAAATCCCACGCTTTGCTGACGTTGATCGAAGCGCAACTGAGCCAAAGCCGGTTCCTGGCCAGTGAGCAACCGACCATTGCCGATATCGCCTTTTACACCTACGTGTCCCACGCGCCGGAAGGCAATGTATCGCTGGCCGACTACCCTCATGTGCGTGCCTGGCTCGCGAGCATCGAGGCGTTGCCGGGCTTTGTCGGCATGCCGCGCACGGCGGTAGGTTTGCAGTCACAGTAACGTTCAAGAGGGCCACCGATGGATCGATTTCATGAAATGCAGGTGTTCCTGGCGGTGGCCGAGGAGGAGGGCTTTGCCGCCGCCGCGCGCCGCCTGAAAACCTCACCCCCGAGCGTGACCCGGGCCATCGCCGCGATGGAGGCGCGCATCGGCACTCAACTGCTGGCGCGCACCACCCGCAGCCTGCACCTGACTGAAGCCGGCCAGGGTTACCTGGAAGATTGTCGGCGCATCCTGGCGGAACTTAATGAAGCCGAGGAAGCGGCGGCGGGCAGTTATTCCATCCCTTGTGGCCACCTGACGGTGACCGCGCCGGTGCTATTTGGCGAGCTGTATGTGGCGCCGGTGCTGGGGGAGTACCTCGACCGGTTTCCCTTGGTCAACATCAACGCCTTGCTGGTCGACCGCGTGGTCAACATGACCGACGAAGGCGTCGATGTGGCGGTGCGTATTGGCGATCTGCACGAGCCGGGGCAACAGGCGATCAAGGTCGGCGAAGTACGTCGGGTGGTGTGTGCAGCGCCGGCCTATCTCGACCGGCACGGGCGGCCCCGGCATCCGTCGCACTTGCGTGAGGCCAAGATTGCCACGTCGTCGTCCAGCCAATTGGTGAGCGAGTGGAATTTTGTCGACGCGGATCAGCCGCTGACGGTGCCTATTGAGCCGCGCCTGGTCGTCTCGGCGAACAATGCCGCGATCAACCTGGCGAGGCTGGGCTGGGGCATGACGCGGGTGCTGTCCTATCAGGTCGCAGCCTCGGTGGCCGCCGGGGAGCTGGAAATTGTCCTGGAAGCCTTCGAACCGGCACCCCTGCCCATCCAGGTGGTGTTCCAGAAAAGCGGCCGCGTGCCTGCCAAGATCAACACCTTTGTCGACTTTCTCAGCCATCGCCTGAGCCAGGACGCCGCCCTGAACCCGGCGATGAAACGGCGCAGCTGATGGAGCGTTATCGCGATATGCAACTGTTCGCCGCGCTGGCCGGACAACCGAGCCTGGCCTCGGCAGCGCGGGATGCGCAGGTGTCGGGGCCGACCCTGGTGCGGGCGATTGCACGCCTGGAAGCGCGTTTGCGCGTGCCGTTGCTTGAGCGCAGTACGCGCGGCGTTAGCCTGACCGACGCCGGCAGCGCCTACCTGGCCGACTGCGTGCGCCTGATCACCGCCGTGGACGCCGCCGAAGCGTCAGCCAAAGGGTTGCATGTGCAGGCCGAGGGCAATCTGCGGGTGTTTTTGCCATTCCTGTTCAGCCGCTATGTGATGGCGCCGGTGTTGGCCGACTACATGGACCGCTACCCTGAGGTGCGCGTCGTCGCTCATTACCATGACTATTACCCGAACCTGCATGAAGAGGGACTGGATGTGGCGATCCTCGTCGGCGAACTGCCCAGCTCATCGTTGATTGCACGGCCGGTGGGGCGGGTGCGGCATATCCTTTGCGCCAGTCCCGATTACCTTGTGGCCCACGGCGAACCCCTGCACCCGGATGACCTCAAGCAACATCGGCTGATTGCCAGCGCCGCTCAGGTGTATTGGGATTTCCATGGCTATCAGCTCAAGACCCGCGCGCGCCTGAGCTGCGCCACGGTGCAGGGCACGATCAATGCGGCCGTGCATGGGGCGGGGCTGATTCGCTGCCTGAGCTATCCGGTTCACGAGCATCTGCTCAAGGGTCACCTGCGGCAGGTGTTGCCGGGCTACGAACCGCCGCCGCTGCCCGTGCACGTGGTGTATCGCGAAGGCCGCAATGCACCGATGCGTGTGCGCAGTTTTGTCGATCACTGCGTGACAGCGCTGCGCGAGCATCCAGCCTTTCAGCTGGCGTAATAGTGGATTGCCCGGCGTGGTTATTCCCTCGGTGGCTGGCAGGGCGCAGCATCGAGGTATCCAACATGAGGTGCTCGCCAATGAACCTGATCGAACAAAGTCCCTGGCATGCTGGCGAACGGCAGATGCAAGCTGCGGTTGGCGTGGCCGAACGCATGGCCGTGATCGGGCCCAAGGTGATTCGTGATCACCTGCCGGAGCAGCATCGGGATTTCTATCCCTTGTTGCCTTACCTGATGCTGGGCGCGGTGGACGAACAGGGCATTCCCTGGGCGACGATGGTGGAAGGGGCGCCGGGCTTTGCCCACTCGCCAGACCCACAGACCTTGCAGATCGACAGCCTGCCGTCTGCGGGCGATCCGGCCCGTAACGCCTTGCTCAACGGCGCGTCGGTGGGCGTGCTGGGCATCGACCTCAGCACCCGCCGTCGCAACCGCATGAATGGGCGAATCAGCAGGCTCGATCACGAGGGTTTTTCGGTCGACGTGGTGCACACCTTCGGCAATTGCCCCAAGTACATCCAACGGCGGCCGGTCGATTCCATCGCGCGCAAGCCCGGCACGCAGGTGGAACGCTTCAATGACCTGGACGACGCGGCACACACGATGATCCGCGACGCCGACACGTTTTTCGTCGCCAGCTACGTGGACCTGGACGGCCAACGCTCGGTGGACGTCTCCCATCGCGGCGGTAACACCGGCTTTGTGCGGGTTGAAGGCAACGTACTGACCATCCCCGACTTCGCCGGCAACCTGTTCTTCAACACCCTGGGCAACTTGCAGAGGAACCCGGTGGCGGGGTTGCTGTTTTTCGATTTTGCCTCGGGGGATGTGTTGCAGGTTGCCGGGCGGACTTCGCTGATCCTCGACGGCCCGCAAGTGGCCTTGTTTGAAGGCGCCCAGCGCTTGTGGACAGTGACCGTCGAACACGTGGTCCGCCGCCAGGCGGCGTTGGCGCTGAGGTGGCAGTTCGCGGAATTTTCGCCGTTCAGTCTGGCGATGGGGCGCTGGTAGGCGGGGTTGTGGAGTAGGTCGCGTTGGGGAACAACTGATTGCTCATCTCGATGATTTCCCATCGGCGCGCCGCCCCTGTAGTGAGCGGGCTTGCCCCGCGCTGGGTGGCGAAGCCGCCCCAAACCGGATCGCCGCAGTGTGTCAGTGAATCTTGCGGCGCCTGGGTTAGGGCGGCTTCGCCACCCAGCGCGGGGCAAGCCCGCTCACTACATGCGCTGTCAGAGCCAGGCAGCATCCCACAGTGAGTAATCGCCTACCCGCTCAACCAGGCCTGCTCGCAACGGGTTAGCCACGATGTAGCGCGCCATCGTACGAATATCATCCTCTACACGCACAGCCCTATCGTAATAACCAGGTTGCCAGACGCGTTCCTTGCTTCTGCGACGCCTGTTAATCGTCAGCGTACTGCGTGACTTGATGCGCCGGACAACGTCGGCCAACGTCTGCTGTTTCAACTCAAACAGCCAATGAATATGGTCAGGCATAATTACCCATGCCGTGGAATCGACCAACCCAAGTTCATGAACTTGTCGGAACTCGGCAACCAGCAGGCGACCCAGGAACAGGTCGGCGAACAAACGCTGGCGGTGGTGAACGACGATGGTAATGAGATAGCTACGTCCGTGTTCTGAGTAGCGACCGTGACGCAGGCGATGTGTTTGAGGTTTTGGGCGCAATCCGTTGCTCCTGGAATAGTGCTTAGGAACATTAACGCTAGCTCGCGATTTACAGTGAACCTCCGCGATTTGGTCACTGAATATTTGTAGTGAGCGGGCTTGCCCCGCGCTGGGTGGCGAAGCCGCCCCAAAACGGATCCCCGCGGTGTGTCAGGTGAGTTTTGCGTTGCCTTGTTTGGGGCGGCTTCGCCCCCCAGCGCGGGGCGAGCCCGCTCACTACAAGGGTCCCGGGCATGATGGTTGAAATGTTGCCAGATGTTGAATCACCAGATTGCGCCAACCCAGTGCGTTAGCCTTGTTTTCCCACCGACAACAAGGACTCGTCATGCTGCGAAAAGTCATCAATCCCACAACCGTGTTCAACTCCCTGCAATACGGCTTCAGCCAGGCCCTCGAAGTGCCGGAAGGCCGGCGCATCCTGCTTTCCGGCCAGGTGGGCGTGGATGCCCAGGAACGTAGTGTCGGCCCTGGCATCGCTGAGCAGACCGCGACCGCCCTCGACAATATTGAAAAGGTTCTGGCCGAGGTCGGCGGTGATCTATCCCATGTGGTGATATTGCGGCTGTATATCGTCGAGTCCGCCCGTGATCAGCAGGAGCCGATTGCCCAAGCGCTGCGTGAGCGCTTCCCGCACAACCCACCGCCGTCTTCGTGGATCATCGTCAGTGGGTTGTCATTGCCGGAATGGTTGATCGAGATCGAGGCTGAGGCTGTGATTCCTTTCAGTTAAGCGATCACTCTTTTGAGCACACGAGGCTCAAAGGTGGGAGCTCAATACCGAATCATCACCGATTTAAGCTCGGTGTAATCCTCGATAAACGCACTGCCAAATTCTCGCCCAACCCCCGAAGACCGACTGCCCCCAAACGGCACCGCTGGGTCGAGCAAGGTGTGCATGTTCACCCACACGGTGCCGGCATGGATGGCCGGCACCATGCGCAGGGCTTTGCCGAGGTCGTTGGTCCACAGGCTGGCGCTGAGACCGTAAGGGCCGTTGTTCATCAGTGCGAGCAGTTCTTCTTCGCTGTCGTAGGGCAGGAAGGTGGCGATGGGGCCGAAGGTTTCTTCGTTGAGCAGGGTGTCGTTGATGCTGTTGGCAAGGATCACCGTGGGCTCGACGTAGCAGCCGGGGCGGTCGATGAGGGTACCGCCGTGGATGATCGTGTTGTTTTCGGCGCGGGCCTGGGTGAAGTAGCCGAGCAGTTTGAGTTGGTGCTGATGGTGGGTGACCGGGCCGAATTCGGTGTGTTCGTCCAGCGGCGAGCCGATGTTCAGGCGACTGAGGCGAAGTTTGAGTTTCTCCAGCACTGCGTCAATCTGTGAGCGGTGCACGAAGAAGCGTTCGGCCGCTGCGCAGATTTGCCCGGAGTGCAAAAAGCCCGCTTCGATAATGCCGTCCACCGCCTTGTCCACGTCCACGTCGCGCAGGAAACCCGCGGCGTTCTTGCCGCCCAGTTCCAGCGTTGCGCGGGTCAGGCCGGCGCCCATGGCGCTGCGGCCGACGGCGATGCCGGTGGGCACGGAACCGGTGAACGACACTTTGTGAGTGCCGGGGTGTTCCACCAGGCCTTTGCCGACATGGCCGCCACCGGTGAGCACGTTGAGCACGCCGGCCGGCAACCCGGCTTCGATGGCCAGCTCGGCAATGCGCAGGAGAGTCAGCGGGGTGAATTCGCTGGGCTTGATGATGATGCTGCAGCCAGTCACCAACGCCGAGGCGAGTTTCCAGATGGCGATCATGGTGGAAAAATTCCACGGCACGATGCCCACCACCACGCCCACCGGTTCGCGCAGAGTGAACGCGGTGTAGCGCTCGCCGTTGAACGAGGGCAGCGAAGGGGTAAGGGTCTGGCCGCTGAGCTTGGTCGCCCAGCCCGCGTAATACCGCAGGAAATGCGCGGCCTGGTCGACTTCGAAGGCGCGGGAAATCTGGATGATCTTGCCCGACTGGCAGGTCTCGATCTGCGCCAGTTCTTCGCGGTTGCGTTCCAGCAGGTCGGCGAGTTTGAGCAGCACATTGCCCCGCGTCGCCGGAGCGGCTTGCGACCAGCGCTGAAAGCCCCGGTTGGCAGAATCCACTGCCGCATCGATGTCCGCCAGGTCCGCATCGGCCACTTGGGCGATCACCTGCCCCGTCGCCGGGTTGGTCACGGCGAGGGTCTGGCTGGAATGGCTGCGCACGGTGACGCCATCGATAAACAGCCCATGGGGTCGACGCAGGAAAGCTTCGACTTGAGGCAGCAGCGGGATATCACTCATGGCAGGTTCCTGGCAGTTCTGAGAAAACCCGAGGGTAACCAACGGTGGGCAGGGTCGCTTGACTGTGCCTGCCGCACGCTATGTCTGTGCCTGCCACCCTATGAAAAGTACAATCTTGCCTGCGGAACGTGCATTTCCCATCCGCGTGTCCCATTTGATACTCGCCCTGCATCAGGCGCCGCTCCTCAAACCGGAGCGCCTGCCGGACTCCCAATAATAAGCAGGGCCCTCCATGAAAAAGCCAAACCCGCTGCTCGAAGACCTCAAGCCTCTCTTGCCGACCATCGCCGCGAATGCCACGCGGGCCGAACAGATGCGCCAGGTGCCGGATGAAAATATCGCCTTGCTCAGAAGCATCGGCCTGCACCGCGCGTTTCAACCCAAGGCGTTTGGTGGCCTGGAACTGTCGCTGCCCGAGTTCGCCGACTGCATTGCTTCTCTCGCCGGCAGTTGCGCCAGCACTGCCTGGGCCATGAGCTTGTTGTGCACCCACAGCCACCAACTGGCCCTGTTTTCGGCAGAACTGCAGCAGGAAATCTGGGGCGAAAACCCGGATGCCACCGCCAGCAGCAGCATCGCGCCGTTCGGGCGCGTGGTAGAGGGCGAGGGGGGTGTGTATTTCAGCGGCGAAATGGGCTGGAGCAGCGGCTGTGACCATGGTGAATGGGCGATTGTCGGCTGCCGTCGGCAGAACGCCGAAGGCACCCAGGATTATTGTTTTGCCGTGCTGCCTCGCAGCGACTACCAGATCCGTGATGACTGGTTCGCCGCCGGTATGAAAGGCAGTGGCACCAAGACCCTGATCATCGACAACGCCTGGGTGCCCGAGCACCGTATCCAGAAAGCCAAGGACATGATGGAAGGCAGGTCCGCAGGCTTTGGCCTTTACCCCGACAGCCAGATTTTCTACGCGCCGTACCGGCCGTATTTCGCCAGTGGTTTTTCCACCGTCAGCCTTGGCGTGGCCGAACGCATGTTGGAGGTGTTCCGCGAAAAAACCAAAACTCGCGTGCGCGCCTACACCGGTGCCGCCGTCGGTGCTGCAACACCGGCATTGATGCGTCTGGCCGAATCCACCCACCAGGTGGCCGCCGCCCGCGCGTTTCTGGAAAAAACCTGGCAGGACCACGCCGAACACAGCGCCGCGCACCGTTACCCGAGCCGCGAAACCCTGGCGTTCTGGCGCACCAACCAGGCTTACGCGACCAAAATGTGCATCGAGGCTGTGGACCGGTTGTTCGCCGCAGCTGGCGGTAATGCCTGGTTTGAACACAACGAAATGCAGCGCCTGTTCCGTGATTCCCATATGACAGGCGCCCATGCCTACACCGACTACGACGTCTGCGCTCAGATCCTCGGCCGTGAGCTGATGGGCCTGGAGCCGGACCCAAGCATGGTGTGACACGTTCTTCCTCAACAACAATCAGGGCGCCCGTTCGAGGACGCCTGGGAGTCTTGCATGTCTGACAGCAGCGTTTTCGACCCACGGGCGTTTCGCCGTGCCTTGGGTAACTTCGCCACCGGGGTGACCGTGGTCACCGCCGCCACCGCGTCCGGGCGCAAGGTGGGCGTGACCGCCAACAGTTTCAACTCGGTGTCCCTCGACCCGCCGCTGGTGCTGTGGAGCATCGACAAACGCTCCAACAGCCACGAAGTATTCGAGGAGGCCAGCCACTTTGCGGTGAACGTGCTGGCGGCAGACCAGGTGCACCTGTCCAACAACTTTGCGCGCCCGCGTGAGGACCGCTTTGCCCTGGTCGAATATGAACCGGGGGAGGGTGGCTCACCGGTGTTCGCCGATTGCTCGGCGCGGTTTCATTGTGAGAAATACCAGCAGCTGGACGGTGGTGATCATTGGATCATGATCGGCAAGGTGGTGGCCTTTGATGACTTCGGCCGGGCGCCACTGCTCTACCATCAAGGGGCGTATGCCGAGGTCCAGGCGCTGCGTCCGTGCGCGCCCGAGACGATTCAGAACGGCACGGCGACCACTAACTGACTGTAGACGTTAGTGCCGTTGCCACCGACCTGGTTGCCACCGGTCTCTGCATCCTTATTCGGTTTGTAGAGGCCGAGCAGCGGCGTGATGATCAGGTGCTCGTTCACCGCCCACTCGACGTACAGGTCCAGCTCGCGGCCATCCAGGTTCAGTTGGCCACGGGTGCTGACGGTGTTGTAGTCGAAAAACAGCGCACCGAGGGTGACGTTCTCCAGCGGCTTGACCTTGAACGCCACGTGTTGCACCGCTGTATTGGTGTTGTACGGGCCGGAGTAATTGCCCGTCACTTCACCCTGCACCCAGGTGCCGTAGCCACGGTTGAAGCCGGCGAACATCGCGTCCCAGTTTTTTGAATAGCGCGCGTAACGGTAGGTCAGGTCCGGTGACCAGGGAAGGTCGGCGAAGGTGTAGCCGGCTTCGGCGTAGCCGGCGTTTTCCTGGCTGTCACGGCGGTCCTGGCGAGCCAGTTCAAACGCGAAATGCGCGTTGTCGATCCCTGCGTTACCCGCACCGCGCAGGCTGTAGAGGTTCATGCCTTTGCGCTGGCGTTGTACGTCACTGGCGAAGCGTTCATCCACATCGACCCCGTGAAGATAGGTCAGCCCCAGGGTGCCCGGCGCGGCGCTGTATTCCAGGGTGCCGACGGCCATTTCGGTCATGGCCTGGGCGGGGTTGTCAGATTTGATCCACATCAGGCTGCCGTGCACGCCATCCTTGCCCCCCAGGCGGACCACGGCGGTCTTGTCGAAGGCATGGCGTGCGGCGATGTAATAGGCGCCGCCACGGTTGAATTCACCGTCTCCCACGCCCTTGCCCAGGTTGGGCCCGTCATCGTTGACGATAAAACCGTCGCCCAGCGTGATGACCTGCCGGCCAAACGACAGGTCCACGCCATCCTTGCCCAGCACCGGGAACAGGTCGCCGGAGCGCCAGCCGGCAAAGGCTTCGTCAAACTTGGTGGTGCGCTCCTTGCCCGTGGTGACCCCAGACGCATCACCATCGCCCCAAGTCCCGGAACTCACCAGGTTGGCCGTGCCGTACACACCGCCAAAGGTGCCCAGGATTTGCTCCACGCTCAGGCCGTACTTGATAAAGGCCTCGCGCCAGGTGGAACCACCGCTGCGTCCATCGTAGTTCTTCGGGCTGTTGAACATCCCGTACACGGAGAGGAAGTTGCCGGTGACCTTAGTGTCTGCGTCGGCATATAACTCGACTGCCTGGACCTGGCCCACCAGCAGGGCAACGCCCAGGCCGACCGCCTGGCGCAGGCGGCGATTTTTCAGTGTGTGCACCATTGTTATTGTCCCCAGCTTGGTTAAGAGTGAGGGCGCATTAGGGCGAGCACTGGGGGCCCAAGTCTTTTCTCTGCGTGCCAGGGAATTGACCGAGGCCGCCAAGCTTTACACGATGGCAGGGAGCAACAAAACCGGCGGCAGACAGGGGCAAGACGACTAACTCGAGTGGGGCGCAGAGTACTGACACATTAAAAAAACCGTCTTCGAGGACCCCACCATGTCGATCAACGACCGACTCACCGCGCACCTCAACCGTGGCACGGTAGGTTTCCCCACCGCGTTGGCCAGCACCATTGGCCTGATCATGGCCAGTCCGGTCATTCTCACCGCCACCATGGGCTTTGGCATCGGTGGCAGCGCGTTTGCCCTGGCGATGTTGATTGCTGTCGTGATGATGCTGGCCCAAGCGACCACTTTCGCCGAGGCCGCGTCGATCCTGCCTACCACTGGCTCGGTGTACGACTACATCAACTGCGGCATGGGGCGGTTTTTCGCGATTACCGGCACCCTATCGGCCTACCTGATCGTGCATGTATTTGCCGGAACCGCCGAAACTATCCTGGCCGGGGTCATGGCCCTGGTGAACTTCGAACACCTCAATACCCTGGCTGAATCCGCTGGCGGCTCGTGGCTGCTCGGCGTGGGTTTTGTAATCGTATTCGGTGTGCTGAATGCGTTTGGCGTCAGTGCGTTCGGCCGCGCGGAAATCATCCTCACCTTTGGCATGTGGACCACCCTGATGGTGTTTGGCGTGCTGGGCTTGATCGCCGCGCCCGCCGTGCAGTTGGACGGCTGGTTCGGTGAGTCGCTGGTGGGCACCGACCTGATCACCGTGTTGTCGTTGGTGGGCATGGCAATGTTCATGTTTGTCGGCTGCGAATTTGTCACGCCACTGGCGCCGGACCTGCGCCAATCGGCCAAGGTGATGCCGCGTGCAATGATGCTGGGGCTGCTGGGCGTGGCCACGTGCATGTTCATCTACGGTGCGGCGATGAAACGCCAGGTGGAAAACGTGCTGCTTGACGCCGCTTCGGGTGTGCACTTGCTGGACACGCCCATGGCCATCCCCAAGTTCGCCGAGCAGGTGATGGGGCATATCGGCCCGTTGTGGCTGGGCATTGGTTTTCTATTTGCAGGTGCGGCCACTATCAATACCTTGATGGCGGGCGTGCCGCGCATTCTGTACGGCATGGCCGTGGATGGCGCGCTGCCCAAGGTGTTTACCTACTTGCACCCGCGCTTCAAGACGCCGCTGCTGTGCATCCTGGTGGCGATGCTGATTCCGTGCCTGCACGCGCTGTACCTGGGCGGTAACACCGACAACATCATGCACCTGGTGCTGGCGGCAGTGTGTGCGTGGAGTTTCGCCTACCTGCTGGTGACGATCTCGGTGGTGAGCCTGCGTATTCGTCGGCCGGATTTGCCACGGGCCTACCGTTCGCCGTGGTTTCCGCTGCCGCAGATCGTCTCGAGCATCGGCATTCTGCTGGGCATGTGGTTTATCACGCCTCCGGGCATGAACCCGGCAGACATCTATGTGCCGTTTGGCGTGATGTTGGGCGGCACGGCTGCGTATGCGTTGTTCTGGACCCTGGTGGTGCAGAAGGTCAGCCCCTTCAAGCCGGCCTCCGTGGAGGAGGTGTTGGCAAAGGAATTCAGCAACTATCCGGAGCAGGCCGACCATGTCTACGGCGACTTTGCGGCAAAAACTGTTTGAGCTGTTTCGCGCTGATCGTGCCCCGGCGGGCTATCGACCGGGGGTGACCCTGGAGCGTTTGCGGCGCAACCTCGGGCTGGCGAAGCTGGAAGTGGAGGGCGTGGCGTTTGAGATTGTCGAGCGCACCGAGTCGCAGTTGTTGATGCACGTGGTGATGACCGAATTTGTGCTGCACGTACCTGCTCTCGCAGGAAGCACAGGTAGCTTCGAGGTGCACCATGGCGGCGCGATTCGCCGCCATGGCATTCGTGTGCGCCGCCGTTGCGGCAACCAGGCGTTGGGCCATGAATTGCACGCGCGCATCCTGGCAGACGACGCGCTATTCCAGGCGCTGATGCCGCTGGACTTCAAGCGCCTGCGCATCGAGCTGCAAGGCCAGCAATGGTGCGTGCGGCTAGAGCACATGGGCGGTAGCGAGGTGGTCAATCGCCTGCCGGCCTTTCGGCGTTACATTGCCCTGAGCCCTATGCAGCGCAGCCATTTGCTTGCGACGCTGGCGGGCTTGAAACGGGTGTTGTCAGACCTCTGATTGGCATCATTAGTGCTTCTGTAAAGGGCAAACAGGTTGTTGTTGCGTGCATATAGATAACATGTTAACTATTGCACCAGAACAACAAAAAGAAGCCATTGCGGAGACACCCCATGAGCATCCCACAGCATGCGCACGACGGGCTGGACACTTGGAACCGCGAGCTACGCGCCGCGTGCGGTCACTTCGATACGGAACTGGCGTTCAACCGCTCGCTGTTTATCGGCGAGATCAGAGACTTGCCGCGCGGCGTGGCCCTCCTGCGCACCAATGCCGGGCTGATCAAACGCCCGGCGCACCACGCCGACCACGATAACGACCAGGACTGTTTCCTGGTGAGCCAGCGCAGCGGTTACTCGCAAATCGTGCAGAACGGCCAGACGCTGCAACTGGCCCCCGGCGAAATGTTGTTGATGGACTCTGTGGGTTCCATCGAAATCACACCCTTCGGCCTGATCGAGCACGCCTCCTTGTCACTGTCGCGCCTGCAGGTGTGCAAGCACCTGGGCGGCGACGCACGGGCTTTCGGCAAGATATCCTCGACCAAAGCCTGCGGGCGTATGTTGCATGTGCTGATGGATCAGCTGTGCAAGGACGACACCGAAGACGGCGCGGGGGAAGTGGAGGCGCTGCAAACGGCCTTCGTTTCGTTGCTGGGTTCGGCCCTGGAACAGGGAGATGAGTGCCGCGAAGGCATGGCGTCGTTGCAGGGCAACAACCTGCGCAGCTATGTGCAGAAGATTATTGATGAATCGCTGAGTCAGCCTGGGCTTAGCCCGATCGGCCTGGCCAATCGGCTGAATATTTCAGTGCGGCACCTGTATCGCTTGTTCGAAGAGCAGGACGACAGCGTCTGCCGCTATATCCAGCGGGCGCGGCTCAAACGCAGTGCGGATGACTTGACCAACCCGTTCCTGCGCAGCGAGTCGATCACCTCGATTGCCTACAAATGGGGCTTTACCGATTCGGCGCATTTCAGCCGTTCGTTCAAGAAGCAATTCGAGGTGTCGCCCAAGGATTTCCGCTCCAGCCGGATGCAGGCGGTCGGTGCGTAGCCACATTTGAATCGATTTTCAGACTTCTGGCAGGGTGGACCCACCGTCCACCACCAGGGTCTGCCCGGTGATGTAGCTGGCCAGGTCAGATGCCAGGAACAACATGGCTCCGGCGATATCCACCGCCGCGCCCAAACGACCCAGGGGCACACGGCTGGCGATCGTGTCATTCAGCGCGGCGTCACCCAGGTTGCCCATCGCCGGGGTTGCGATCATGCCCGGCTCCACACCATTCACCCGCACATTCAACGCTGCCAGTTCCAAAGCCGCATTGCGGATAAAGCCATTGACCCCGGCCTTGGACGCTGCGTAATGGCTGAGCCCCGGATAACCGACCCGGTTGCCGGTCACCGAAGACGTCACCAGCACGCAACCCCGACCCTGTTCGCGAAACGTCGGCAATGCAGCCTGGGTCAGCCAGAACAACGCCGACAGGTTGACCGCCAACGTGCGCTGCAGGATCTGCGGGGTGATGTCTTCAAACGCCGTCAGCGGAAAATACCCGGCGTTGTGCACCAGGATATCCAGTTGTGGCAGCCCTTGAACGCAGTCAAAAATAGCCTGTGCCTCTGCCAGATCGACACCCACGGCTTCAACCCAATACCCCTGCGCCGATAGCGCTGCGGCCACGTCCTGGGCCTGCGCCAGCAGACGGTCGGCGATCACCACCCGTGCGCCACGCAGGGCAAACGCCTCGACGATGCCCCGGCCAATGCCCTGGGCGCCGCCGGTAACAAGCACCACTCGCCCGCTGAAATCCAGATCATTCGGCATACGTGGGCTCCAGGCGCGTGAAAGCCAATGTTGGCACATCGACGATGCTTGAACCGCCGTCCGCCACCAGCGTTGCTCCGGTAATGATCGATGCCTCACTGGAGGCCAGGAATCGACAGACCTTGGCGATCTCTTCGGCACGCGCGGCACGGCGCAGCGGCACATCGGCACAGACCCGCGCATAGGCCTGCTGCAACGTGTCGCCATAAGCGTCCATCAGCGGCTGCATCTCCGCATCGGCCATGGGTGTGTGCACCCAGCCCGGGCAGACCGTGTTTACCCGCACGCCGCGCGGCCCGAAATCCCGCGCGAGCGAGCGATTAAGCCCGAGCAACGCATGCTTGGCCGTGGTGTAGCTGCATACCTCAGGGCCCGCCGCGAGGGAGGCGATGGAGCCGATCAACACGATATTCCCGGCGCTTTCCTGCAAAAGCGGCAGGCAAGCACGGGCACTGTAGAACGCGCTGTCCAGATTGCTGCGCAGCGCGCCTTCCCACGTGGCCGGGCTGGTCTGGGTTGCGCTGCCCAGGCCATGGCCGCCGGCACAGGCCAGCAGCACATCGAGGCGCCCGTAATGCTCGTGGATCTGGCGGATAAACCCGTCCCACGTAGTCGGACAGGCGGCGTCACCCACCAAAATCAGCCCGCCGGTGTCCCGCGCCACCTGCTCCAGTGGCTCACGCCGCCGGCCGATCAGCACCAGACGCGCGCCTTCCTGCGCATACAGCCGAGCACACGCGGCACCGATGCCCGTGCCGGCCCCGGTGATCACCACCGTGCGCGGCTCAGTCACGGGGGTATTCCGTGCGGTTGAGTACCTGGCAGTACGAGCTGATCGGGAAGTTTGACAGCGCGTCAAAGGACGCCCCCGCATAACCGAAGATCTTGCCGTCACTGCGGTGTTGTTGCAGGTCGATCAGCACCAAACCGAGCGTGGGCACGATCTTCTCCTGCCACACGAACAGGTACAGCTGCTCGGCGATTTTGTAGTAATGGCAGCGGTCGGTGTCGCACAAGCCTTGCTCCACACCCTTCAAGCATTGCCAGGCGTAGAAGCGTTCGTTGAGATAGATGTGTTCGTAGACTTCGCTGGGGCTGTAACGGTATAGGTTGCGCAGGCCGATCAGTTCATCGGTCGGTGCATGCAGGCAATGGCCGTCCTGCCATGGGCGGTCGAGGCTGCCATGCAGGAAGTCGACTTCTACCGAGGTCAGCGGTTTACCGGCGAGGGCGCGGTGGTAGAGGCCTTCGTGGGTCTCAGCCTGATCCGGCAGACGGCCGATCACGGCGGTGAATGAGGCGTGCGCGGTGTCCAGCACCAGGCTGATCGACCAGCTGTGCCCGGCCTCATGCTTGACGAAGTCGACCAGGTACAGGCCTGGGCGAATCGAGGTGGCACGGTACGCCGCGCTGCCGCTGGAGTGGCCATCCGCGGCGTGCCAGGCCAGGCGGTCCTGCTCGAAACGATGCTCGATCTGCCAGCCATTGGCGAAGTGCAGGGTGAAGGCCTGGCCTGCCAGCTCGGCGAGGTTGGGCAGGATGAACGCTTCTGGGGCAAAACCGTCGGCGAGGGCGCCCACGGTGATCCAATCGGACGAACTCGTCATGGCAATGCCTCCTTACACGACGGCGAAGTAGTGTTTGACGAAGCTTTCGCTGACCACTTCCCACAGCACCGGCGTGCCTTTGGTCACGAACCAGCTGTCACCGGCCTTGTAGCGCGTGGTTTTGCCTGTGGATTCGTCGGTCAGCAGCACTTCACCGGTGACCACGGTGGCCTGTTCGGCGAACGGGTAGACCATGCGGAATTTGCCTTGGGTGGTGCCGAAGTAGGCGCTGCTGACGGCATCGGTGGGTGCGCCAAAGGTCATCTTGCCGAAAGCGCGGACTTCACCTTCGAGAATCTCGGAACCGAGGTCGGCCACGGTGCCCCAGGCGTCGAGTTCCGACAGCTGGGTATTGTGCTTGAGGGTGGTAAGGGTCATGGCAGTTGCTCCTGGTGAGAAAAAATGGGGTTAACGGCGCCCGTTCCAGTAACCGGATAGTTGGTGCCAGGATTTACCCGCCGTCAGCAGCAAGGGGCGGATCGCGTCCTTGCCGATGATGGACGGGCGATGAATAGAGCTGATCAGGTCATAGCGCGCCGAGCCTTCGCTCATGCCCTCGGCCAAAACCTTGCAGATGATGTGGCTGGGGGTCACGCCGAAGCCCGAATAACCCTGCACGAAAAATGCATTGCTGCGCCCCGGCAGGGTGCCGATCTGCGGGAACAGGTTGGGGCTGCACGCCATGGGGCCGCCCCAGGCCAGGTCGATTTTCACGTCCTTGAGGTAGGGGAAGATCTTCAGCATGAGGTGGCGGTTCCAGGCTTTCAGGTCGCCGGGAATATGCTCCACCAGCGGCGTAGCAGCGCCGAACAACAGGCGGTTCTCGTTGGTGACGCGGTAGTAATCGATCACTGGGCGAATATCGCTGTAGGCGCCGCGAATCGGGCTGATGCGCTGGATAAGCTCCTCGGACAACGGCTCGGTCATCATCTGGAACGCGTAGGTGTTGATGGTTGAGCGGTGCAGCTCCGGCTCCAGCTTGTTTAGGAAGCTGTCGCAGGCCCACAGCAACTTGCTGGCGCGTACCGAGCCACGGCCGGTGCGCACGGTGATGCGCTCGCCGTAGCTGACTTCCAGCGCCGGGCTGTTCTCGAAAATCCGCACGCCATGGCTGGCCAACGCAGTGGCTTCGCCCAATAGCAGGTTCAGCGAGTGCACATGCCCGCCGCCCATGTGCAGGAGGGCGCTGCTATAGGCTTTGGAGCCGATGATTTGCTGCACGTCGGAGCCGCCAAGAAAGCGGATCTCGTGCTGGCTGTTGACCGACTTGAAGTCCTTTTCCCAGGCGCGCAGGGTTTTCTCTTGGCGCGCATTGAAGCCCATATAGCCGTAGCCGTGGCAGAAGTCCGCGTCGATGTTGTACTTGGCGATGCGGTTCTTGATGATGTCGGCGCCCAGGTCGCTGATCTCGAACACCTGGCGCAGGCCGTCTTCGCCGACGTCTTTCTTGATTTTCTCAAGGTCATGGCCGATGCCCGCCATGATCTGGCCGCCGTTGCGGCCTGTGCCGCCAAAGCCCAGGTAGCGTGCTTCGAGCACGACGATATTGGTGATGCCCGTTTCCGCCAGTTCCAGGGCCGTGTTGATGCCGGAGAAACCGCCGCCGATCACCACGACGTCGGCGTCGATGTCCTGCTCCAGGGTGGGGAAGCTGAGGTTGTATTTCTTGGTGGCGGTGTAATACGTGGGGGTTTCGATGTTGATCATGGCGCAGCCTGAAAAGGTGAAGGAAGGCTCTAAAGCGGATGCCTCCATTAGGGGCCCTGACGGGATGGAAGTCTTGATCCTGCGTGCCCAGGCTTTTGATTCAGCGCGCCATGGGCGGTGCGATCAACAAGTTATAGCGCGCTCGCTGGCAGGGAATGCTAGAGTTTCGTTAAATTATTAACTAAATACGTCGTGACCCTGATTCCTATGCTCAAACCTCGCCAGTCCCTGACCTTGACCCTGCTGCAAGCCCGCGAAGCCGCGATGAGTTTCTTCCGCCCGTCCTTGAACGAACACGGCCTGACCGAGCAGCAATGGCGGATCATCCGCATCCTCGAGCAGCACGGTGAACTGGAGATTTACCAACTGGCGGAACTGGCGTGCATCCTCAAGCCGAGCATGACTGGCGTGCTGGTGCGCATGGAAACCGCCGGCATGGTGCATCGGCGCAAGGCCGAGCAGGACCAGCGCCGGGTGTTGGTGACGTTGGCCGATAAGGGCAAGGCGAGTTTCGAGTCGATGAGCCATTGCATGGAGGCCAACTACCAGCGGTTGCAGGAACAGTTGGGAGAAGAGAAGTTGCAGACGTTGCTGGGCCTGTTGGATGACCTGAAGAACATCAACCTCAAGCGCTGAATCAATGCATGGCCCACTACAGGCCAAAGGTGGGAGCTGGCAAGCCAGCTCCCACAGGAGATCTCAGTAGACTCCTCCTCCTGGGGTGGCCTCGGGAATGCCTTTGAATTTCCCCGCCAGCGCCTGCAACCCACGCATCAACACCGTGGTATCCACTCCCACTGCCACAAACGTCGCACCCAGCTCGATATAACGGCGCGCCAGGCTTTCATCAGCACTGAGAATCCCCGCCGCCTTGCCCGACTGCACGATGCGCGCGATTGCCTGTTCAATCGCCACCTGCACCTCCGGATGCCCAGGATTGCCCCGATGCCCCATCGACGCACTCAAATCCGCCGGGCCGATGAACACGCCGTCCACCCCCTCAATGGCGGCAATCTCATCCAGATTCGCCAGGCCTTCACGGTTTTCAATCTGCACCAGCAGGCACATCTGTGCATCCGCCTGATCGAGGTAACCGGGAATGCTGTTCCAGCGCGAAGCCCGGGCCAGGGCGCTGCCCACACCGCGAATACCCTGTGGCGGATAACGCATGGCGCGTACCAGTTCGCGGGCCTGGGCGGCGCTTTCCACCATGGGCACCAGCAGTGTCTGGGCGCCGATATCCAACAGCTGCTTGATGAGCGCGCTGTCACCAATCACCGGACGAATCAACGCCTGGCTAGGGTAGGGCGCTACCGCCTGCAACTGGCCGAGCATGCCGTGCAGGTGATTGGGCGCGTGTTCGCCGTCGATCAGCAGCCAGTCGAAACCGGCGTTGGCGGCCAATTCCGCACTGTAAGCGTTGGCGAGGCCGAGCCACAGGCCGATCTGTACCTCGCCCTTGTGCAGGCGTTGTTTGAAGTGGTTGACGGGCATGTCCATGACGATCCTCCAGGGTTCAGACGAAGCGGCAGGCAATCGAGCCGAGCATGTCGTAGTCGACATGAAAGGTGTCGCCAGGCCTGGCCGCGACCGGCCGGGTGAAAGAGCCGCCAAGAATGATTTGCCCCGGCAACAGCGTCACGTCATAGGCTGCCAGCTTGTTTGCCAGCCAGGCGACGCCTTTTGCCGGGTGATTCAGCACCGCCGCCGATACACCAGATTCTTCGATTACGCCATTGCGGTACAGCACAGCGGGTACTTTGCGCAGGTCGATCTCGGTAGGCCGCACGGCGCGGCCGCCCAGCACCACACCGGCATTGGCGGCGTTGTCGGAGATGGTGTCGAAGACTTTGCGGGTAGCGTTGGTCTGCGGGTCGACCTGCTGGATGCGCGCGTCAATGATTTCCAGCGCCGGGATCACCCATTCGGTCGCGTCGAGCACATCGAACACCGTGCAGTTCGGGCCCTTGAGCGGTTTGCCGAGGATAAACGCGAGTTCCACCTCCACCCGCGGCACGATGAAGCGTTCGAAGGGAATGTCGCTGCCTTCGTCGAAAAACATGTCATCGAGCAGAGCCCCGTAGTCGGGCTCGGTGATGTTCGACGACACTTGCATGGCCCGCGACGTGAGGCCGATCTTGTGGCCCTTCAACGTACGCCCGTCCTTGATCTTCTGCGCCACCCAGGCGCGCTGGATGGCGTAGGCGTCGTCAATCGTGATGCCCGGATAGTCGAGGGAAAACTGGCGGACCTGTTCGCGGCTGCGTTCGGCGCGGTCCAGGTTGGCAGCGGCCTGGAGGATTTGCTGGGAGTCGAGCATGGCAAGCGTCCTTAGTGTGGGTTAACGATGGCAGCGTGGGTGCGCAGCACCAGCAGGCCGCCGAGGGCGATAAACAGGGCGAGTACGTAAAGGGCCAGGCTGGCGCTATGGGTGGCGTCGCGCATCCAGCCGATCAGATACGGCGCGAGGAACGCGGCGATGCTGCCGAACGAGCTGATCATGGCGATGCCGGCCGCTTGGGTCGTGTTGGACAGAAACGCCGGCGGCAGTTGCCAGAACATCGGCAACGCTGCACTGGCGCCCATGCCGGCGACCACCAGCCCGCCCATCACCAGCAATGGATTTCCCGGCGCCAGGCCGGCCACGGCGATGCCGACGGCGGCCATCAGCAGCGGCACACACAGGTGCCAGCGGCGTTCGCGATGGCGGTCGGATGAACGCCCGCAGCCGATCATGAAGAAACACCCGGCCAGGTACGGCACGGCGCTGAGCAGGCCGACCTGGCTGTCGCGGCCAATGCCGGCGCCGTGGATCAGGGTGGGCATCCAGAACGCCAGCGTGTTGACCGCCAGCATCACGGCGAAATACACCGCCACCAGCAACCACACCTGCGGGTCGCGCAGGATGCCGCCGAACGAGGTGATGGTCTTGCGCTGTTCTTCGCTGCGCAGTTGGGCGTACAGTTGTTGTTTCTGCTCAGGCGTAAGCCAGCGCGCCGAGTCAAAGCTATCCGGCAGCCACTTGAGCACCACCAGCCCCAGCAACACCACGGGCAGGCCTTCGATCAAGAACATCCACTGCCAGCCGCGCATGCCGCCCACATTATGGAAATGTTCGAGGATCGCCCCGGACAAGGGCCCGCCCAACACACCGGCCATCGGTACCGCAATCGCAAACAACGCCGTGACCTGGGCCCTGCGCCGCGCAGGGTACCAACGGTTGAGAAACACCAGGATCCCGGGGAAAAAACCGGCCTCGGCGACCCCCAGCAAAAAGCGCAGTACATAGAAACCACGCGCGCTCTCCACCCACAGCATGCCGGTGGACAACACGCCCCACACCACCATCAGGCTGGCGATCCAACGCCTGGGGCCGACGCGGTCGAGTGCGATATTGCTCGGCACGCCAAACAGCGCGTAGGCGATAAAGAACAGTCCGGCGCCGAAACCGTAGACCGTGTCGCTGAAATGCAGGTCGCTGCTCATCTGCATCTTGGCGAAGCCGATGTTGATGCGGTCCAGATGGGCGAACAGGTAACACACCAGCAACAGCGGCATCAGGCGCCACGTCACCAAACGATGGGTGCGGTCGTGCTCGGCCAGCGCGCGGCTGGCAGTGGATTGGGCTGTGCTCATGATGTTGTACTTTTTGTCTGAGTGGCCGTGAGGGGAGCGGCGGGATTCAGCCCGCCGGGTTGTTCAGGAACGCATGCACATTGTTCAGCTTGTAGTTGAGCTG
Organism: Pseudomonas tritici; assembly: GCF_014268275.3. NCBI lineage: Bacteria > Pseudomonadati > Pseudomonadota > Gammaproteobacteria > Pseudomonadales > Pseudomonadaceae > Pseudomonas > Pseudomonas tritici. Next base: position 4,169,117 of record NZ_CP077084.1, on the reverse strand, counting down.
CGGATGTAACTCGACCATCTCGAATGACAGTGCCAGCAAGCGTTGCGCCTGCAACGGGGCGAAGTGTTCGGTGATCAGCGCAAACAACGCCTCGGCCACCGCCTGGCGCGTGGCCAGGTCGCGGCCATGGCCGACCTTGAGGGTCATGTGCACAAAGGCGTAGTCGTGCTTGCCATCGGCCATGCGCCAGGTGTCCAGGCGCACGCCGCGGCTGCGAATACCGCCCAAGGGAAACACGTCACTGTCTCCCAACACGCGGTGAACCTTTTCAAACAGGCCAGGCAGGTCGGCCTGCTGTTCAATGTTGTCGGTGTACTCGGCGATAAAATGCGGCATGGGTTTCTCCCAGTTCTATAGCGGGAAAATCGCGTTGATCTGGCCGGTGCCCGAACTGCCGAACGGCGGCGTAATGATCTCCGCCGGCTGGGCATATTCCGGCCCGCCGAGCAGGCCCAGGAGCATGGCGGTGTCGTGCATCTTGCCTTCGCCAAAGCAGTGTTCGGCGTAGTCCGGCAGCATCGCGCAGAACTCTTTGAAACGGCCTTGCTTCCACATTTCCACCACGTGCAGGTCCATCTGTTTGTCGAACTCGCGGGTCCAGTTGTGGATATTCGCCTCGGCCTCGCGGTCGTCCGAAAACCGGTGGGACAGCGAGCCGGACGCCAGCACCAGCACCTTGCGATCGCTCTTCTCGATCGCCCGGCGTACGGCGGCACCGAAGGCAAAGCTGTCTTCCAGGCGGTGCCAGGCGCACCACGCGGCGATCGAAATGACCTTGAATTTCTCATCCTCCGGCACGCCCATGTGCATGTAGCGCATGGGCACCAGCGTGCCGTATTCCAGCTCCAGGCTCGGGATGTTATGGGCCATGCTGCGCACGCCGGCCAGGTTGGCCTCGGCGGCGATCAGCTCGCCCAGTTCCGGGCAACCGGGGTAGGCGTAGTCCATGTTCTTGATGAAATGCGGCAGCTCGTTGCTGGTGTAGGTGCCCTGGAATTGCTCGCCGCAATTGATGTGATAACCGCTGTTGACCAGCCAGTGCACGTCAAACACCACCGCCGTGTCGGCGCCCAGCTCGCGGGCGCGGCGGCCGATTTCCTTGTGCCCGGCAATCGCCGCGTCGCGACAGCCGTGATGCTTGCCGGGCAGTTCCGACAGGTACATCGACGGTACGTGGCAGATCTTCGCCGCCAGGACCACTTCGCCCATGATGATTCTCCTGAATAATTATTCTTGTAATGACAATGAGATCCCTGTGGGAGCTGGCTCGCCTGCGATGGCATCGACGCGTTCTCCTGAGGCACCGCATCGCGGGCAAGCCCGGCTCCCACAGGACAGCTAGCATGTCCCGAATTACACGCCCCAACGCGGGATGTGATGACTGCCCATGGAAATGCACACGTTCTTGATCTCGGCAAACACTTCAAAGCTGTACTGGCCACCTTCGCGACCGGTACCTGAACCTTTCACCCCACCGAACGGCTGACGCAAATCGCGCACGTTCTGGCTGTTGATAAATACCATGCCGGCTTCAATACCGCGCGCCAGGCGATGGGCCTTGCCGATGTCCTGGGTCCAGATGTAGGAGGCCAGGCCGTACTCGGTGTCGTTGGCCAGTTGCAGGGCCTCGGCCTCGTCCTTGAAGGGAATGAGGCACACCACCGGGCCGAAGATTTCTTCCTGAGCGATGCGCATGTTGTTGTTCACGTCGGCAAATACCGTCGGCTGGATAAACTGGCCGCGGCTCAAGTGCGCCGGCAAGTTGGCTGGCCGTTCCAGGCCACCGGCGAGCAGGGTCGCACCTTCCTCGATACCAATCCTGATGTAGCCGGTGACCTTGTCGTAATGCGCCTGGGTGATCATCGAGCCGACCTGGGTCTTCGGGTCTTGCGGGTCCCCTACGATCAGGCGTTTCGCGCGGGCGGCGAATTCGGCGACAAACTGCGGGTAGACGCTTTCCTGGATAAAAATGCGGCTGCCGGCGGTGCAACGTTCGCCGTTCAGCGAAAAGATCGTGAACAGCGCCGCGTCGAGGGCCCGCTCCAGATCAGCGTCTTCAAAGATCAGCACCGGCGACTTGCCGCCCAGCTCCATGGAGTACTTTTTCAGGCCTGCGGTCTGCATGATTTTCTTGCCGGTGGCGGTGCCGCCGGTAAAGGAAATAGCGCGCACATCCGGGTGACGTACCAGGGCATCGCCCGCCGTGGCGCCATAACCCTGGATCACGTTGAGCACGCCGTTGGGAATCCCGGCTTCTAGCGCCAGGCGCCCCAGTTCATTGGCGGTCAGCGGCGACAGTTCCGACATCTTCAACACCGCCGTATTGCCCAGGGCAAGGCACGGCGCGGTCTTCCAGGTAGCGGTCATGAACGGCACGTTCCACGGCGACACCAACCCGCACACGCCCACCGGTTGGTACAGGGTGTAGTTGAGCATCTGGTCGTCCACCGGATAACTGTGGCCGTCCATACGTGTGCAGACTTCGGCGAAGAAGTCGAAGTTGTGCGAGGCGCGCGGAATCAATACGTTTTTGGTCTGGTGGATCGGCAGCCCGGTGTCGAGGGTTTCCAGTTCGGCCAGGTGCGGCACGTTCTGCTCGATCAGCTCACCGAGCTTGCGCATCAGGCGTGCACGTTCCTTGGCTGGGGTGTTGGCCCACTTGGGGAACGCTGCCTTGGCTGCCGCTACGGCTTGCGCGACTTCCTCCGGGCCGCCGCTGGCGACTTCACCAATCGCCTCGCCAGTGGCCGGGTTGTAATTGATGAAGGTGTCTTTGCTTTCGACTTCACGGCCGTTGATCCAGTGTTTGATCATGTCTCTCACGCCTCTTTACGGACGGAGAAGAATTCCGTCTCGCTGACAATTCGGTTGACCAGCCGGCCCACGCCTTCGACTTCCACCACCACTTCATCGCCGGGCACCACATCGGCCAGGCCCTCGGGCGTGCCGGTGGCGATCATGTCGCCGGGTTGCAGAGTCATGAAGCTGGACAGGTATTCGATGAGGTAGGGGATATCGAAAATCATGTCGCGGGTGCTGCCTTCCTGGCGCAGTTCACCGTTGATCCACGTGCGCAGCTTCAGGTTGCTCGGGTCGGGTACGTCTGCGACATCGACGATCCACGGGCCGACCGGGGTGGTGGCGTCGCGGTTTTTTACGCGCAGGTTGGGGCGGTAGTAGTTTTCCAGGTAGTCGCGGATCGCGTAGTCGTTGCACACCGTATAGCCGGCCAGGTAATCCAGGGCGCCGGCGCGCTTGACGTTGCGTGCGACCTTGCCGATCACTGCCACGAGCTCGCACTCGTAGTGCATGTAGGCGACGTTGTCCGGGCGCCAGGTGAGTTGGCGGTGGCCGGTGTAGGTGCCGACGGACTTGATAAAGGCCAGCGGTTCCGTGGGTGGGGTGAAGGCCAGCTCGGCGGCGTGGTCGGCGTAGTTCAAACCGAGGGCGAACATGGTGCCGGTGGCCGGTGGCAGCCATTCCACCTGATCCTCGGCGAGCAGGCGACCATCGCTCAGGCGCACGGCGTTATCGGCCTCGACCTGCACAGCGTGGACATTATCTTCAAAGCGGATGCGGGCGTGTTTCATGCTTGAGTCTCCGCTTGAATATGGCTAAAAAGGCGGCCCACGCCGCTGATCTCGACCTCAACCTTGTCGCCAGGCAGCACATCCACGCGGCCTTCAGGGGTGCCTGTGATCAGCACATCGCCGGGATGCAGGGTCATGAATTCGCTGATCTCGGCGATCAATTGCGGGATATCGCGGACCCAATTGGCGGTGGAGTTTTCCTGGCGCAGTTCGCCGTTGACCGACAGTTTGAGGCTCAGCTTGTTTGGGTTGGCAATCTGATCCCGCGGGACAAGGTGTGGCCCGAGGACGCAAAAGCCATCGCGGCATTTGGCTTTGACGGCGGGGCGGTAGTAGCTGTCTTCCGGCAGGCTGAACTCGTTGACCACCACGTAGCCCGCCACATGAGCCATGGCATTTTCCAGGCTGACGCGGCTCGCACGCTGGCCGATCACCACACCCAGGGCGGGGCCGGGTTGCAGGCGTTCACCCTGTGGATGCAGCACCACGGCGTTGTGCCCGTTGCGCGTATTCGGGGTTTTGATAAACAGCACGGGCTTGGTCGGCGGCTTCTGGTAGGGCGCCTGCTGGAAGGCGGCGAGATGCTGGTCCAGCAGGCCCCGGTAGTTCAGCGCAACGCCGAACAGGGTGCCGCTGGCAACATCATGCAGGGTACGGCTCATGCGTTTCTCCTGACGGTGGCGACTGCTGCATAGGCAGTTCGTTAAGTTGTTAACGTTATAATTAATATGTTAACTACCGTCAAGCGTGGCAAAATCCAACGGCACTCAAACAAGAACCAGGTGACAACGTGCAGCCGATTCCCAACATCAACATCGGGCAGGTCTACGACCAGCGTTACAGCGATGCCGAGGTGCATTACGACAAGCTCGGCAACCTGGCGGGTTTTTTCGGGCGCAACATGCCCGTGCATCGGCATGACCGTTTTTTCCAGGTGCATTACGTGAAGAGCGGTGCGGTGCGGGTGTATCTGGATGACCGCCAGTACGTGGAGTCCGGGCCGATGTTTTTCCTCACTCCGCCCACGGTGCCGCACGCTTTTGTTACCGAAGCGGATGCCGACGGACATGTGCTGACCGTGCGCCAGCAACTTGTGTGGGGAGTGATTGACGCCGACCCCAGCCTTGCCTCTGGCGCAGCCTGTGTGGCGCTGACGGCGGGTGACCACGGCCTGGATCAACTGTTTGAAGACTTGAACGATGAGATCAACGCTGAACGGGCAGGGCGCGCCGCTGCGCTGGAGAGCCTCACGCGGCTGATCATGATTCGCTTGCTGCGCCTGTGCGCGCACTCGTTACCCGCGCGCCCGACCCGCCATGAGGACCTGCGCATCTTCCATCGCTTCAACGAATTGATCGAGGCCCACTATCTGGAGCACTGGCCGCTGGTGCGGTATGCCGAGGGGATTGGCGTGACCGAGGCACGCCTGAATGAAGTCTGTCGACGCCTGGCTGATCTACCGTCCAAGCGCCTGATCCTGGAACGCGTGATGCAGGAAGCCAAGCGCCTACTGCTGTTTACCGGCAGCTCCGCGAACGAAATCTGCTACCAGTTGGGTTTCAAGGACCCGGCGTATTTCAGCCGGTTTTTCCTTCGTTATGCGCAGCTGACGCCGGGAGAGTATCGGCTGCGACAGTCGGGTTTGCGCTGACACTTCAGGCGCCTACCCTCGCGAATGCGCTCAATTTATTCATCAAACACCGATCATCCATTTGGCCAAACCATGTCGCCCACTGACGCCCAACTTCGCAGCAGCGCGCTTGAGGTAGGTTTCGATGGAGCTGTTCTTCACGCTGAGTTTTTCCGCCATCTGCGGCACGGTGCCGCCCGTCAGTAGACCGAGGCACACCTCCTGCTCGCGTGCCGAGAGGGTGATGTCGCCGAGGGACAGGCGCTTGTAGAACTCACGCTGCAATTGCGATTGTTCCAGCAACGTGTGGGCCGGTTCGACTTCGGCGTGCGGTGCCTGGCGCAGGCTCTGCGCATGGAACTCGATAAGTGGCAGCAGGGTGTCCGACAGGCACTTGAGAAACGACAACTCGGCCAGGGAGAACCCGCGCTGGTTGGGCGGGCGATAAAACGAAATCACACAGCGCCGTTTGCCCTGGCGCGACACCAGGTTGCACTGGTGCGAGGTGCCGCGTGGGTACGCGCTTTTGGCCTTGGCCTTTAGCTGGATCAGCAGCGGGTCCTGCATGCCGAGCATTTCCCGCAGCAACGGGTGGTCGTCCATGGAGTTCAGCGGCTGGGGCGGCGGCAGGTCCTGCGTCTGGCCAGCGCTGCCGAGCAACGTGATATCGAGCACGCGGTCGCGTAGCTCGTCGAGGGTCCATTCGCTGAGGTCCACCAGGTGGATCGGTACCCATTTGTCCACCAAGTGCAGCATGTGCGCGGCGAAGTCGGCGTGCCCACTGTTGGCAATCAACTCGCCCATTTCGGCATAGAAATTCGGGCTTTGGGTGTTCGCAATAGTGCGGGTCAAGCTCATTGCCATCTCATCCTTGATGTCGAAAACCGTCTGCAAATTCTCTGGCCTCTGCGGGGCGATCCGTGGCTCACACACCAGAGTTGGTACTCGAAATTGTAGTTAGCTAGGGGATTCGTCCTACGCATGTAGCAGAAACGATGGACACAAAGTGCCATAAAAACAACGTCATTAATTCGACGTTTCTGAGAGGCAATTCCGGATGCAAAAAACCAAAGGTTTTTTTGATTTTCGTTAACTTGTTGATAATTAAGCAATAATTACTATTTTTAGGCGACCATGAAATCCAATAGCGGCCAAACATAGCCAATGTCCTACAACTCTTTAATCGTTTCAGCGGATCGCCGTCAGCCAAGCGCTCAACGAGCTGCTGACAATGGCCTTATAACTCAAAATATTTTTGCTATGCGATTCAGCTATTGGATTGTTCATGAGGTAATGCATTTAATTTGGTGCCTAACTCATTGTTGTTTTGCATAAATCAGCGCTCTGGCGCGTTGCAATGAGTCATTGTTCCGCCTTAGAGATTAGCCATGAGCAACCCCGTTGCCCCCGAGCCGCTGGTCCGCCTGCTTGGCCTGTGCAAGCGCTTTGGCGCCCAATGGGCACTGGATCAGATCAACCTGGATATCTACCCGGGGGAGGGCGTGGCGCTGCTCGGCGCTGCGGGGGCGGGAAAATCTACCCTGGTCAACATCCTCAGCGGCATCCTGGCGCCGGATGCTGGCGAACTGTGGGTGGATGGGCAACGCCAACGCTTTACCTCGCCCTTGTCGGCACGCCGAGTCGGCATTGTGGCCGTGCACCAACAGCCCGACGACGCCATCGCCCCTGGCCTGAGCGTGGCTGAGAACCTGTTGCTCGATGAGTTGGGGCAGCCTGACGTGGATTTTCTGCTCAACCGCAAGAGCCTGTTACAACGCGCCGAAGCCATCGCTGCCGGCCTGGGCCTGGACCTGCCGCTGCAATACCCGGTCGAACGCCTCGGCCAGGCGGATCGCCAACTGCTGGTACTGGCCCGCGCTTTTGCCCTGCAACCCAGGCTCCTGATCCTCGACGAACCCACCGCGGCCTTGCCGGAACCCGACACCGAACGCCTGCTTGGCCTGATCGACAGCCAGCGCGCACAAGGCGTGGCCATCCTCTACATATCCCAGCGCCTGTCCGACCTGCAACGGGTCACCAACCGCGCGATCGTATTGCAGGAAGGGCGGCTGACCAGCGACCTCAACACCCGGCACTTGCCGAGTGCGGCTTACACCTTGTTTGGGGATGTGGCCGAGCATTCTGCGATAACCCCTGACAAAGCGTTGCCGGTGCCGTTTCTGGAACGGTTCACTCGGGCTGGGTTTATTCGCAATCGGGCCGAGGGGCGGGCCGTGCAGGCGCAGGTGAGGGGATTGCCAGTCCACAAGACTAGCTCGCTACTAAACGACGAAGCGGAGTCAAGTTAGGGTTGCATATCTGTTCGGGCGCGCGATATGAGTTGTGCCATTTGTCGGATTGTTTTATGCATGCTTGTAGGAATAATCCTCATCCTACAAAAAATATCTGAGTTGGCGCTTCCTGGTTTTACGCGTTTGTAGCGTCAAGTGTGGCGCTATTTGGTCTGGCGTTTTACATAGTGGGTCGGAGGGAAAGTGGCTTTCTGCGATCATTCGTTTATACGGGCCGAACAAGAATTATCTTTCTTATTGGGCAGTTTCTCGCGTATTCGGTTGTCGCCGTACTGTATTGCACTGTTTTCTATGTGCTCACACGCTATTCTTTTGGCGTTTTTAATTGCGCTGAATACTTGGTTGTGGTTACGCGGTTTTATATATGTTTTCTTATTTTTTCCATACCTTCGCTATTGCTGACGCTGGTGCCGCTGGGCTTCCAGAATGCGAGTACTGTCTTTTCCATGTTGTCGTTGGCGATGCTGGCGCTTGGGATTATGAGTTCTGGTTCTTCCAGTCCAGCCTTTGTCATTGTCAGTTTTTTAATCCGATGGGGTGGGCAAACAAGGTTATGTTAGTCGGGGTGGCGGAGTGTTGGTTGGTTGTTCTACTGGTTGTCGTGTTGTTGGTAGTTTCGTTCTTTTTGATGTTTCGCTTTTTACGTATTAACCCCGTATGGAGTCGTTATTGATGAAACGGCTTATCGTAAACGCTCTTGACGTCAGGTATGCCTCTCACATTTTGTTGCAGCATGCGACTCTGACAATTGAGGCGGGTTCAATTTCAGGGTTGTTAGGACCCAATGGCTCCGGAAAAACCACGTTTTTCGATGTGATTTGTGGCCTGAAGAAGATAGCGGGCGGTGAGATAAACAACTCTTTTTCCAAACTGCTTTATCTGTCGCAAATCATCAACACACCCCCTGTGTTTCGCATGTTCGACATCTTCAAAATGACCATGCTCTTTTGCTCTGAAACACAGGTCACTCAACAACACGCTTTGGAGAGGATCGGAAAGTGGAGCCCCGGCATTGCAGAAAGGTATTGCGACATTTGGAACAAAAAATCCTCCCTCTGTAGCTACGGAGAAAAGCGTTGGTTTTTCACTTTGTCATTGCTCTGCGCCAACGCGGACCTGGTGATACTGGACGAACCCACGGCGGGTGTAGACCCTGAGTTTCGTTATCACATTTGGCGATGCCTGGAGGGGGCGGCGGCGGAAGGTGTCGCGGTGTTGGTTTCATCGCACAACGTCGATGAGATCGTCACGCATTGCGATGACTTTTACATGCTTAGCCAGCGGCGATTCAACCGTTTCACTGACGCGCAAAGCTTCATGAGCACGTACGGTGGTAACAGCCTGGATGAGGCATTTACCCATGCCGCCAGCCTGCCAAAGGGATAGACCACGCCCAGTAACAGCAGCAGGATCACCGCGTTCAGTTATCCAGAATGCCGCCCTCAGGCCGATTTCGGGTAGATGATCAGTTCCAGGCAACCCTTGTAGTAGCGTTTGCCCCCAGGCGGCAGTTGCCCCGCTTCGCGCATTTCACTGGTGCTGTTGACCCGCATCAGCACGCCTACCGAGCCGTGCTGGCGCGCGTCCTTGAGCCAGGTTTGTACCTCCTCCAATTCGACTTTGCGATGTACCGACCCCGCGTATTGCAAGCCGTAGCGCAGTTCGCCTTCGGTGTCATACAGCGCCACTTCCGGGCGTTTCAGGCGCCAGGCCAGGGCGCTGGCATTGCTCAGTTCATTGCTCAACAGCGCGTTGGTCTGCTGCAGTTCTTCAAGGTGTTCGAGCACGAACTGGTCGGGCATTTCGTTATCTGCGATCCACGCCGGCATGCTCGCTGGCAGCAGGGTCACCAGCAGGCCGATGCCCAGCACCGGCATTGCCCACAACGTCAGCGGGCGAAACGCTTGCAACAAGTTGGCGAGGATCCACACCAGTAACACGATAAAAGCCAGGGACAGGCTGAACATCTCGGCGTGGCTGTTGCTGTACAGCGGCCGAGCGATCTGCAGATAGATCAAGCCGATCATGGCGACCATGCCGATCACGAAGTTGAGCAGGCCATTGAGGCAGATTGTGCGGGCGCGGCCGGTGCGGATCAGGTCGACCAGGGTATGCCCCATCAGCAATGCCAGGGGCAGCAGGCACGGCATGATATAAGTCGGCAGCTTGCCGTTGCTCAGGCTGAAGAAGCCCAGCGGCAGCAGCAACCACAGGGCCAGGAAGGTGATCGCCGGCTGGCGCTTTTCCTGCCAGGTCTTGCGCAGGGTGGCGGGCAGCAGACCTGCCCACGGCAGGCAAGACACCGCGATGATCGGCAGAAAGAACCACCACGGGCGCACGTGTTGCGCGTTGTCGGCGCTGAAGCGGCGGATGTGTTCATTCCAGAAAAAGAAGCGCCAGAAGTCGGGTTCCTGAAGGTGGATCGCCAGCGCCCACGGCAGGCACACCAACACCGCAACCGCCATGGCCAGCGGGCCATAGCGCAGCAACTCGCCCAGCCGGCGTTGCCAGAGCATGTAGGGCACGGCAATCAACACCGGCAGGGCCCAGGCCAGGAAGCCTTTGGTCAGGAAACCCAGGCCGCAGGCCAGGCCCAGCACGCCCCAGGCGCATAGGCGAGCACGCGTCGTGGCGCTTTCAAGTGCAAACCACAGGGCGACCAGGCTCAGGTTGACCCACAAGGTGAATTGCGGATCGAGGTTGGAGTAGCCCGCTTGCCCGGCCACCAGCCCGAAACTCAGGTAGAGCAGGGCGCAGGCGAAACTTTTGCGCGGATCATTCCACAGACGGCGGGCAATCAGGTAGGCAAGCAGCACGCTCAGGCCGCTGGTCACGGCTGAGGCGATGCGCACACCGAACAGGTTTTGGCCAAACACTGCCTGGCCCAGGGCGATCAACCAGTAGCCGCCGGCGGGTTTTTCGAAATAGCGGATACCCATGAAGTGCGGCGCCAACCAGTTGCCGCTTTGCAGCATCTCCTGGCTGATCTGGGCGTAACGGGTTTCGTCCGGGGTCCACAAGCCGTGCAGGCCCAGGGGCAACAGGTAAAACGCGACAAACGCCAGCAACACTACCGGCAGGGGTTTTAATCGATTCATGAAAACGTCGCTCCTTGACGTTTAGTGGCGGACGTTTGAAGTAATGAACTAATAACGGGAATAGTCACAGCATTCACTGAATTGCGGGAAATAGTCATGACGTCCTTAATTAAAAGGCGCAACTAAACATGCCAGAACAGGGCTGTCTTTTTGCTGAACAGGCCGAAGGGTGAGTTAATAGAGTTGTTTAAGAGCGGCGGGCCAGTCGGGATTGTTGACGATGCCCAAGGTCTTGAATTTGCCGTGGGGCAATACCTGTACGAACAGCGCACTGCCGTACTGGGGGAACGTGGCGTGGGGAAAGCCGAGGGTGGCTTCGAAGTCGGCAATGCAGCCGCTGTGGGTGACGAAAACCAAGTTGCGTCCCGGGGTTTTGTGGCTGAGCAGCTCTTCACCCATGGCCGCGCCGCAGACGGCTTGCTGGCCGGAGGTCACTTCGTTTTTGCCAAACATGAAGCGCAGCGTCTGAGCCGTGCGGATCGCGGGGCTGGCCAGTACGTCGCTGCCCTCCATGCCCAGTGTTTTAAAGGCGTTGCCCAGGGTTTCCGCCTGCTGGCTACCGTTGATCGTCAAGCCTTCCACGGGGCCCAGGCAAGGGTTGGCCGAGCGGTCGCAGCGCTCTTCGTGGCGCACCAGTACGATCAGGTCACCGTCGCGCCAGAGGGGCAGCACGTGGGAAGTCAGCAGGCGATCACTGACGCCCAGGTCGCGTGGCGAGGCGTGCCAGAGCAGGTTGCCGGCGACCAGCAGGCCGACCACGAATAGCCCCAACCATAGCGGTCGCAGGCGCTTGCTCAAGGCTCGGCGCGAGCGCGGTTTGGTCAGGGTAAGGTCAACCACTTCATTCACCATGGGCATTGTTGGCAGTGTCGTGTTAGTTGATCGCAACGTGTTGGCGGATGCCCGTAGTGGTGCCAGAGGCTGTCACAGGCGGGCTGTCTTTTCGCTGAACATGTTGTGGTTAAAAGTTGTCAGGCGTGGCAACTAACAAGTTGCCGACGAATGACCCATGGCCGGCAATTTAAAGTGCAGTGAGTGGGCAGCCGGTGAAATCAATGTGAAAAATTTGCGTGGTTGGGAGCAGCAGCCGTTATTCTCGATTGCCGCCCATCAAACGAGTGTTGCCATGTTGCAGGTGCAAGGAGTGTTTAAAAGCTATGCCACCCCCCAGGGTTCGTTAGCGGTGTTGGCCGGCGTCGATCTGCTCCTGGCCGAGCGCAGCAGCCTGGCGTTGATGGGCGAATCGGGCAGCGGCAAGAGCACCCTGTTACACCTGGTGGCCGGGCTGGATCGGGTGGATGGCGGCAGTATCCAGGTGGGTGAGCAGCACCTCGATCAGCTCAGCGAGGCGCAACTGGCGCATTGGCGGCGTACGCAAATCGGCCTGGTATTCCAGCAGTTCAACCTGATCGGCAGCTTGCGGGTCGAGGACAACCTGGCGTTCCAGGCGCGGCTGGCGGGGCGGTTTGACCCCCAGTGGCAGGCGCAACTGGTGGAACGCCTGGGCCTGGGTGATCTGCTCAAGCGCTACCCGGAACAACTCTCCGGTGGTCAGCAGCAACGGGTCGCGGTGGGGCGGGCTTTGGCGTCACGACCGGGCCTGTTGTTGGCCGATGAACCCACCGGCAACCTTGACGAAGCCACCAGCGATGAAGTCCTGCAACTGCTGCTCGATTTGCTGCGCGACAGCCCCACCAGCCTGTTGATGGTCACCCACAGCCCGCGCATTGCCGCACGGCTGGACCGGCAGGTGGTGCTGCACCGCGGCCGTGTCGTACCGGCAGGCGCTGCTTGAGATGGCGGTGTTTTATTGGACATTACGCGCGCTGCTCAGCCACTGGCGGCGGCATCCCGTGCAGTTCTTCAGCGTGCTCACCGGCCTGTGGCTGGCCACCGCGCTGTTGATTGGCGTGCAAGCGCTCAACAGCCAGGCGCGCGACAGCTACGCCCGCGCCAGCCAATTGATCGGGGGTGAGCCGCAGGCCAGCCTCAGTGCGCCGGACGAGGCCGCTTTCCCACAGGCGGTGTTTGCCCAACTGCGTCGTGCCGGTTGGCCGGTGTCGCCGGTGGTGCAGGGGCGCGTGCAGCTCAAGGGGCTGGAGGATGTTCGCTTGCAGTTGATGGGCATCGACCCGGTGTCGTTGCCCGGCAGTGGCGCGGTGGCGGGTCAGCGCTTGAGCCAGGCGCAGATGCTGGCGTTTTTCGAACCGCCGGGGCGCACGTGGATCGCGCCGCAGACCTTGCAGGTCCTGGGGCTGCACGAAGGCCAGCAGCCGACTACCCTGAGCGGCCATACACTGCCGCCGCTGCAAGCCCAACCGGATATGGCGCCCGGCGTGTTGCTCACCGATATTGGTTTTGCCCAACCTGTGCTGGAGCTGCCCGAGCGCCTGTCGCGCCTGCTGGTGGACAAGGCTTTTGCCGCCGGCCACCCCACGCCGCCCGCCGGATTGCAACTCAAGCAGGGCGAGGACAACAACCTCACGCGCCTCACCGATAGCTTTCACCTGAACCTCGATGCGCTGGGCTTCCTGTCGTTTGTGGTGGGGCTGTTTATTGTGCACGCCGCCATCGGCCTGGCCCTGGAGCAGCGGCGCGGGCTGTTGCGCACCTTGCGTGCCTGCGGGGTCAGCGTGCGGATGTTGATCGTCAGCCTGAGTGTCGAACTGGGCGTGTTGTCATTGTTGGGTGGCGTGCTTGGCGTGGCGAGCGGCTACCTGTTGGCCAGTCTGTTGCTGCCGGATGTGGCGGCCAGCCTGCGTGGCTTGTATGGCGCCGAGGTGGCGGGGCAGTTAAGCCTGAGCCCGTGGTGGTGGGGCGCGGGATTGGGCTTGAGCTTGTTCGGCGCGTTGCTCGCTGGCGCCAGCAGCTTATGGCGGGCGGCGCGCTTGCCCTTGCTGGCGCTGGCCAACGCCCAGGCCTGGCATGAGGCGCATGGACGCTGGTTGCGCCGTCAAGGTTGGGTGGCCAGTGCTGCGCTGCTGATCGCGGTGCTGGCGCTGTGGTTGGGCAATAGCCTGGCCGCCGGCTTTGTGCTGATGGCCGCCTTGTTGCTTGGCGCTGCCCTCGGTTTGCCGGTGGTGCTCAATGGCCTGCTCAAAGCCGTGTTGGGGCGCAGCCGTTCGGTGCTCGGCCAATGGTTTCTGGCGGACTGCCGCCAGCAGTTGCCGGCGTTGAGCCTTGCGCTGATGGCTTTGCTATTGGCCCTGGCCGCGAATATTGGCGCGGGTTCCATGACCTCGGGTTTTCGTCACACATTCAATAACTGGCTGGAGCAGCGTCTCACCGCCGAGCTGTACCTCAACCCGCAAAACCCGGCGCAGGCGCAGCAGCTCAGTCATTGGCTGGCGCAACAACCGTTGGTAAAAACGGTGCTGCCCACCTGGCAGGTCGCGGTGCAATTGCAGGGCTGGCCAGCGGACCTGTTTGGCGTGGTCGACGACCCGACCTATCGCCAGCACTGGCCGTTGCTTGAGGCGACGAATGAACCGTGGGACCAGTTGCAGCAAGGCGACACCTTGATGCTCAGCGAGCAACTCGCGCGCAGGCTCGGTGTGCAGCTCGGTGATAGCGTGAGCATCCCCACGCCACACGGCGTGTGGGCGCCCAAACTGGTGGGGATCTACGCCGATTACGGCAACCCCAAGGGCCACGTGCTGGTCAATGCCCAGCACCTGTTGGCCCACTGGCCGACGCTGTCACCGGCGCGTTTCAACCTGCGGGTTTCACCGTCGGACGTGGCGCCGCTGGTGCGTGAGGTGCAACGCGCCTTTGCCCTGGAAGACAGTCGCATCGTCGACCAACAGCAACTCAAGGGCTGGTCGAGCCAAGTGTTCGAACGTACGTTCGCCGCCACTGCCGCGTTGAACAGCCTGACGTTGGGTGTGGCCGGTGTCGCGCTGTTTATCAGCCTGTTGACCCAGAGCCAGAGCCGCCTTGGCCAACTTGCACCGCTGTGGGCATTGGGTGTCACGCGCCGGCAATTGATGCTGCTCAACTTGGGCCAGACTTGGCTGTTGGCGGTACTCACGCTGGTGCTGGCGTTGCCGCTTGGCCTGCTGTTGGCCTGGTGCCTGGACGCCGTGATCAATGTGCAGGCCTTTGGTTGGCGCCTGCCGTTGCAGGTGTTCCCGTGGCAGCTCGCTCAATTGCTCGGGTTGGCGATGCTCGCGACCTTGCTGGCCTCGGCCTGGCCGTTGTGGCAGTTATACCGCAGCCGTCCTGCGGATTTGTTGAGGACGTTTGCCAATGAAGATTAAGTGCCTGTTGTGGGCGTTTTTATTGTTACTGGGCGCTTGCGACAAAGTCCCAGAGCCGCAAGAGAGCTTTGCCGGGTTGGGCAGTGACGCGGCGGATTTTGCCCAGGTGGTGCCCGGCAAGGTCTTCAGCTTTCCCGAGGACCACGGCCCGCACGCAGGCTTTCGCATTGAGTGGTGGTACGTCACCGCCAACCTCAAGGATGAACAAGGCAATCTATTCGGCGTGCAATGGACGTTGTTTCGCAATGCCCTCAAGGCAGGGCCGACGCAAGCGGGCTGGCACGACTCGACCATTTGGCTTGGGCACGCCGCTGTCACTTCCGCCACCCACCACTATGCTGCGGAGCGCTACGCCCGAGGTGGGGTCGGCCAGGCCGGCGTCCAGGCGGTGCCGTTCTGCGCCTGGATTGACGACTGGAGTTTCGCCACCCGCCCCGGTGCCGCGAGCGCGTTGGCGGACATGCAGCTCAAGGCCAACGGCGCGCAATTCGCCTATGACTTGCACCTCACTTCCAGCCGCCCGTTGGTGCTGCAGGGCGAGGGCGGCTACAGCCGCAAATCCGACCAGGGCCAGGCGTCGTACTACTACAGCCAGCCGTTTTTCAGCGCCAAGGGCAGCGTCAGCATCGACGGCAAGGCGTACCAAGTCACTGGCCCGGCTTGGCTCGACCGCGAGTGGAGCAGCCAACCGCTGACCGCCAACCAGACCGGCTGGGACTGGTTCTCCCTGCACCTGGACCGGGGCGAGCAGTTGATGCTGTTCCGCGTGCGACAAACCGATGGCGCGTCGTATATGACCGGCACTTGGATTGATCACGAGGGGCGTACGCAAACCCTGCACAACGCGGATATCGAGCTGAAACCGCTGGAAACCACCGACATTGACGGCCGCAAGATTCCCACACGCTGGTCGCTGAAAATTCCTGGAAAACAGCTGGATATCACCCCCCAGGCCGTCAACCCAAACGCCTGGATGAACCTGAGTATTCCGTACTGGGAAGGGCCGGTACAGTTTGACGGTGGGGTGGGGTATCTGGAGATGACGGGGTATTAGGCGAAAAGATCCCTGCAAAAATACTGGACATGCATACAGTTGTTGGCTAGATTCCATCCCAGGTGACCGGATGTCACCTGAGCTTCACTTTTTAACTATGGATGGATAAAAAATGAAATCGAAAAAAGCCTTTATGTTGGGCGCGGCCATGGCGGCCTCCTGCTTCGTTTCGGCCTTTGCCCTGGCCGAGCAATACCCTCACCTCGCTGCGCAAGCCGTTAAACCTGACATCAAGCAAAGCCTGAAAGCCGCTGGCAAAGTCCCGGCCACCAAGGCTTCGGCGGCGCTGAAAAAGCAACTGAACGCAGGCGCCCAACTGAAAAAGCCGGTGTTCGCCGCGAAGGCCAAGGCCGACTCGGTGGTGGAAGACCACAGCGCACCTGCCCCGGTAACCCAGGTCAAGAAAACCGGCGCTCAGCCAGCCACCGCCGTGCAAGCGGCGCTGGTCCAAGGCTGTGAAACCACGCTGGACGTGAATGAGTTGTACACGGTCAATGGTGTGCAAACCGGTGACCTGCTGTGCTACCACTTCAACCTGCCGCAGACGGCCCGGATCAATGCGCTGCTGGTCGGCCAGACAGCCGGTACCGACATGTCCTTGACCCTGTTCCAGGACGATGGCCAAGGCAATCCGATCCCGCTGGGCACTTCCAATAACCCCGGTACCGGTGACGAAAGCCTCAGCGGCGTATTGCCGGCGGGTGACTACTACTGGTTCATGGAAGCCAATGCGGCTGTCTCGGGTTCGAGCTTCCAGTTCGGTGTGGCGGTCAATGCCAATATCGATGCCTTCGAACCGAATGACACGCCGGACACGGCCTTTCAACTGCCGGACACCCTGAACTACATCAGCGGCAACGCCGACAGCCTCGATGATGTCGATTACTTCGACTTCACCGCCGTGCGTGGCCAGAGCGTGGGCATTGCCCTGTCGGCCGATGCCGCCAGCGGCAGCACCCGTGGCAAATGGATCCTTGAGCGCTTCGATGGCAGCCAGTGGGTCACCGTAGGTGCCAATATCGTCTCGACGTCGATCCCGAGTCCGGGTGTGGGCGGTGTGGTCAAGGTGCGGGTGCGCCCGAACCAGCACCCGAACGAGCCGTGGAGCGCGACGGGTAAATACACCCTGTCCTTTGGTTCCAACCCACGTGTCGACAACCCGGATATGAAAGGCGAGGCCAACGTGTTGCGCATCCCGTATTCCGCGTCTGATGTGGGCTACGGCTACATGACCACCCAGGCTTATCGAAACCTGACCTGGAAAATGAACCTGTCCGACAGCACCGGCGCGCCACTGGTGGGGCTGCACCCGATTGTTTATCTCGACCAGCACATCAACCCGGACACCGGCAATATCGTCTACAAGGCGTATTCGGCGGCGACCGACAGCTCCGGCCAAGCCGGTGGCACGATCAACGTGGGCACGTGCGCCGGTGACTTCCAGACCACCTTTGTCGATTACTCCCAGGGCTACAACAACACCTGGCGTACCGACTTCAACTACGGCGTGTGGCGTATGGAGGTGCTGGAATACCCAGGCATTGGCGTCGGCGGTGAAAACACCGAGTTCGTCAGCTTTGGTCACCTGTGCAAGCAAACCTTGCTCAGCAGCACCAAGAGCTAAACGCGTGTAGCCGCAAGCAATGAGGGCATACAGGCCGAGCGCCTGTGTGCCCTTTTTGCGTCAGGGCGCCAACGCCAGCGCCAATGGCACGCGCGCCATGCTCGTGCTTTTCAACGAACCCAGGTACAACCAGTTGCCATACTCCCGGGCCGTGGTGATGGGCGAGTAATTGCCAGCACTGCCATCCTGCAGATTGGCGATGACGTTACCCTCAGTATCCAACCCCAGCACAAAAGCTTTGCGCTCGATGGGTTTGGGCACCACCAGCAGCGCCCTTACCATGACCTTGCGCAGCAGGGGGTAGCCGGCAAAGCTGTCCAACAGTGGATTGCGCGGCGAGTACAGCGCCACCCAGAAACGGTCCCTGCCGTTGAAGCTGAGGTTGTCCGGCAGGCCGGGCAGGTTGTCGATGAACAAATCATGGGTGCCGGCTCGTTCGCCTTTGAGCCAATAACGGCTGATGCGATAGGCGCCGGTCTCATTCACCAGCACATAGCTTTCATTCGGACCCAACGCCACGCCGTTGGCGAATTGCAGCTGGTCCAGTAGCACATCGGTGTTGCCGTTGCTGAAGTCATAGCGCAGCAGCCGACCATCACCGCCATGCTCGATCACCGCTTCACCGTCCTGTCCGTAACCCCAACGACTCGATGCATCGCTGAAGTAGGCATAACGTCCGCTGGCGTCCACGATAACGTCATCGGTGAAGCCAAACGGCAGGTCATTGGCGCCGGTGCTGAGGGTGGTGAGTTGGCGTTGGGCATCCAGTGCAAGCAGCCCCTTGATCCCATCGGCAATGATCAGGCGACCATCCGGGTGTAGCGCCATGCCCAGGGGGCGCCCGCCGGTATTGGCCAGCACTTCCAGGCTGCGGCTGTCGGGCGAGGTGCGGATGATGCGTCCGTCATGCAGGCCACTGATCAAAAATCCCTGGGCATCCAGCAGCAAGGCCTCGGGCCCGGTGATGTCCTGGGCGCCGATTTTCTGCACACCCTTGAGGCGCTGGTTCTCGGCGTAGGGGCCGTCTTTCATCGAGGGCGCCTTGGGCGGCGTCCAATTCACCGGTTGCACCCTGGTCGGCATCAACAGCAAAAAGGCGATCACTGCCAGAAACAGCACAAACAGCAGATGGCGCAGTTTTCTTGGGCGGGTACTCATGTGGATTCCTGGTTGTTGTGGGGAGTCGGTTCCCAGTGCAGGGTGCCGAACAGGTAGTCCATCAGGGGAAGCACGATATTGAAATTACGCCCCTGCATCAGCTCACGGCGGTGATGCAGGGCGTGCAGCCGGTGCATCTGGCGGATCCACGGCAGGCGCGCCACCGGGTGGTTGGCGGGCAAGTGCTCGCAGGCGTGAAACACTTCGTAAAGTAAATACCCAAGGATCATGCACCCGGCGAACAGCCCGGCGACGTTGGGGCTCAGTTGCTGAAGCAGCCACCAGGCGGGCAAGGTGATTGCCAGGCTGTGCAACACGATCAGCCAGGCCGGGAACAGGATGACGCGCCAGTCCCTGGGGCTGTCGAACGTCATGTGGCCGGGGGTGAAGAAGCTGTGGTGATCACCGGTGTGGCGCGCGTAGAACAAACGAGTCAAGGCATGTTTATGGTGGCCGAGGTGGCGGTGCACCAGGTAGATGCAGAGGTTGAAGAACACCAGCGTCACGGGCACGGTCAGCCATTGCAATGCGGATAGATGGGCGGTGGATGACCACGCCAGGCCGATGCAGGCAACGCCGTAGCCGAACACGAAACTGGCATGAAGCCAGGGGTTGTAGTGGCGCGCGACGTTGGCGCGGTAGCGGGCGCGAAAGGTCTCGGTGGGGTGGGCCATGGCGGGCAGCTCGGTGTTTTTATTGTTAGAACGTGAGCTTAGTTGGTGGCGGGGAATGTGCGAGTTTTCGAAGGCAAGGCCAATCAAATGTGGGAGCTGGCTTGCCTGCGATGCAGACGCCTCGGTCCTTCAGCCAGACCAAGGTGATCCCATCGCAGGCAAGCCAGTTCCCACACTTATCCGAGTTCGCTCTTGAGTGTTATCCCACCCCGACCGACCAGTGGGGGCTTGCACACGCCTAATTTCCTTGCTAGTTTCTCGCAAAATGTTAACGATAACATTTGCTCTAAAAATAAAAACAAAACAGAGACCCACGCCATGAAAATGCTTCCGAAAACCCTGTGTTTATTGGCTGTAAGCATCACCCTCGGCACCGCTTCCCCTGCGTTTGCCGACACTGCCAAGCCGATCCGCATCGGCGCGTCCTTCCAGGAAATCAACAACCCCTATTTCGTCACCATGAAAAACGCCCTGGAAGAAGCCGGGGGAACCATCGGCGCGAAATTGATCATCACCGACGCCCGCCATGACGTGTCCAAGCAGGTCAGTGACGTCGAAGACATGCTGCAAAAAGGCATCGATATCCTGCTGATCAACCCCACCGATTCGGTGGGCGTGCAGTCGGCCGTCAAATCTGCCCACGCCGCCGGTGTGGTGGTTGTCGCGGTAGACGCCCAGGCGGATGGCCCGCTCGACTCTTTCGTCGGTTCGAAAAACTTCGACGCCGGCTTCCAGGCCTGTGAATACCTGGCCAAGAACATTGGCAACAAAGGCAATATCGCCATTCTAGATGGCATCGCCGTGGTGCCGATCCTGGAGCGTGTGCGCGGTTGCAAAGAGGCGGTGGCCAAGCACCCGGACATCAAGATTGTCAGCATCCAGAACGGCAAGCAGGAGCGTGACCAGGCACTGACCGTCACCGAGAACATGCTGCAGGCCCAGCCCACCCTCAAGGGTATTTTCAGCGTGAATGACAACGGCTCCCTCGGCGCTCTGTCGGCCATCGAAGCCAGCGGCCTGGACGTGAAGCTGGTCAGCGTCGACGGCGCGCCGGAGGCGATCAAGGCGATCCAGAAACCCGGCAGCAAATTCATCGCAACCTCGGCCCAATACCCCCGCGACCAGATCCGCCTCGCCCTGGGCATTGCCCTGGCGAAGAAGTGGGGCTCGCAAGTGCCGGCCACCATTCCAGTCGACATCACCCTGATCGACCAGGCCAAAGCCAAGGATTTCAGCTGGTAAATCGCCCAGGCCCCACGCCAGCCGTGGGGCTTAAGGTTTCCTTCTGAATACGAGGTCGCGGCATGAGCAGTCTTCTGAAGCTGGAAAACATCTGTAAGCGGTACCCGGGCGTACAAGCCCTCAAGTCCATCAACCTGCAAGTCGAGCGCGGCGAAATCCACGCCCTGCTCGGCGAAAACGGCGCGGGCAAATCGACCTTGATGAAGATCCTCGGCGGCGTCGAGCATCAAGACGAAGGCCAGATCCTGATCGACGGCCAGGCGCAGCAGTTCGCGACCTATCGCGATGCGATTGCCGCCGGTATCGGTATCGTTTTCCAGGAATTCAGCCTGATTCCCTACCTCACGGCGGTGGAAAACATCTTCCTCGGCCATGAGCTGAGCAACCGCTTCGGCCTGCTGCGCAAGCGCGAGATGGTCGAGGCCAGCGAGGCCTTGTTCAAGCGCCTGGGCGTGACCATCGACCTGCAATGCGCGGTCAAGCACCTGAGCGTGGCCGAGCAGCAGTTTGTCGAAATCGCCAAGGCCCTGGCCCTGGATGCGCGCCTGCTGGTGCTTGATGAACCCACCGCAACCCTTACGCCCAGCGAAGCCGAGCTGTTGTTCGAGATCATGCGCGAACTCAAGCGCCAGGGCGTGGCGGTGATTTTTATCTCGCATCACCTGGAAGAGATTTTCCAGGTGTGCGACCGCATCAGCGTGCTGCGTGACGGCGGCAATGTCGGCGTCACCGATGTGGCCGACAGCGACATCGACCGCCTGGTCGAGATGATGGTAGGCCGTCGCCTGGAATGCAGTTTTCCGCCCAAACCGACCACCGCACGCGGCCCGCTGTTGCTGGAGGTCAAGGACATCCAGTTGGTGCGCAACGGCCCCCACAACAGCTTCCAATTGCACAAGGGCGAAATTCTCGGCTTTGCCGGCTTGGTCGGCTCCGGCCGTACCGAACTGGCCCTGGGCATGATGGGCGCGCTGCCGTCAGTGAGCAAAGAGGTGTGGCTGCGCGGTGAAAAAATCACCCTCGATGACCCGGCCCAAGCGTTGGCCCACGGGATCGGCCTGCTCCCGGAAAGCCGCAAGAGCGAAGGGCTGATCACCGATTTCAGCATTCGCGAAAACATCTCGCTGAACAACCTGCCCAAATACCAGAACGCCTCCGGCCTGATCGACAAAAGCCGCGAATGTGCGAGCGTCGAAGGCCTGATGAAACAGCTGTCGATCAAAGCCCCGAGCAGCGAAAGCCGGGTGTTCAACCTCAGTGGCGGCAACCAGCAGAAAGTCGTGATCGCCCGCTGGATCAACCACCACTGCGACGTGCTGGTGTTCGACGAACCCACCCGTGGCATTGACGTGGGGGCCAAGGCGCAGATCTACGCGCTGATGCGCAGCCTCACCGAACAGGGCTACGCAATCATCATGATTTCCTCCGAATTGCCGGAAGTCATCGGCATGTGCGACCGCGTCGCAGTGTTCCACAAGGGCGCCATCGTCAAGGTACTCGAAGCGTCTGCCGTCAATCCTCAAGAGGTCATGCGCCATGCAACAGGGGGCTCAAGTGAATACGTCCATTAGCAGCGGCGACAGCAACCGGCTGCGCCTGAACCTGGCGCGGCTGGTACGTTCGCCGGCGTTTTATCCGTTTGTGGGGCTGGTGGTGGTGACCCTGGTGATGATCCTCGCCAGCGACACGTTCCTCACCGCCAGCAACCTGTCGAACATCGCCCGCCAGGTGTCGATCAACGCGATTATCGCGGTGGGCATGACCTGCGTGATTCTCACTGGCGGCATCGATTTGTCGGTGGGGCCGGTGATGGCCTTGTCCGGCACGCTTACCGCCGGGTTGATGGTCGCGGGGCTGCCACCAGGTTTGGCGATTGGCGCGGGCATGTTGATCGGTGTGGCCTTCGGCATTGGCAACGGCCTGTTCGTGGCCTACCTGCACATGCCGCCGATCATCGTCACCCTGGCGACCATGGGCATCGCCCGTGGCCTGGGCCTGATGTACACCGACGGCTACCCGATTTCCGGGTTGCCGGAGTGGTTCGGCTTCTTCGGCCGCCAGAGTCTGTTCGGCATAGAAGTGCCGATCCTGATCATGCTGATTACCTACGCCGCCGCCTATGTGCTGCTGCAACACACGCGCATCGGCCGCTACATCTACGCCATCGGCGGCAATGAAGAAGCGGTGCGTTTGTCCGGCGTGCGCGCCGCGCGCTTCAAGTTGCTGGTGTACGGCATCAGCGGCCTCACGGCGGCGATTGCCGGGCTGGTGCTGACCTCACGCTTGATGAGCGGCCAGCCGAATGCCGGCGTGTCGTTCGAGCTCGATGCGATCGCTGCCGTGGTCCTTGGCGGCGCGTCGATTGCCGGCGGGCGTGGGGTAATCGTCGGCACGTTGCTCGGCGCCATGCTGCTCGGCGTATTGAACAACGGCCTGAACATGCTCGGCGTTTCGCCCTACGTCCAAAGCGTGATCAAGGGCGGGATCATTTTGCTGGCGATTTTTATCAGCCGTCAGCGCCATAAATAAACTCCTAACAAGAACGGGATCAGACACCATGGATAAGCACACCGAAATGCAAGCCGTCGTCTGCCACGGCCCCAAAGACTACCGCCTGGAACGCATCGGCAAACCTCAGGCACGCGCCAATGAACTGGTGATTCGCATCGCCGCCTGTGGCATCTGCGCCAGTGACTGCAAGTGCCACTCGGGCGCGGCCATGTTCTGGGGGGGCGACAACCCGTGGGTCAAGGCACCGGTGGTGCCGGGCCACGAGTTTTTTGGCTATGTGGTGGAGGTCGGCGAGGGCGGCGAGGAGCACTTCGACGTCGCGGTAGGCGACAAGGTGATTGCCGAACAGATCGTGCCCTGCGGCAAGTGCCGCTTCTGCAAATCCGGCAAGTATTGGATGTGCGAAGTGCACAACATCTTCGGCTTCCAGCGTGAAGTGGCCGAAGGCGGCATGGCCCAGTACATGCGCATTCCCAAGACCGCCATCGTGCACAAGATCCCTGAATCGGTGTCGCTGGAAGACTCGGCTCTGGTGGAGCCAATGGCCTGCTCGATCCACACCGTCAACCGTGGCGATGTCCAGCTTGACGACGTGGTGGTCATCGCCGGTGCCGGCACCCTTGGCTTGTGCATGGTCCAGGTTGCCGCGTTGAAAACCCCGAAGAAACTGGTGGTGATCGACATGGTCGACGAGCGTCTGGAACTGGCGAAAAAATTCGGCGCCGACGTGGTGATCAACCCGTCACGCGACAACGCCCGCGAGATCATCAATGGCCTCACCGACAATTACGGTTGCGACGTGTACATCGAAACCACCGGCGTACCGGCCGGCGTCACCCAGGGCCTGGACTTGATCCGCAAGCTCGGGCGCTTCGTCGAGTTCAGCGTGTTTGGCGCCGAAACCACGGTCGACTGGTCGATCATCGGCGACCGCAAGGAGCTGGACGTGCGCGGTGCCCACCTCGGGCCTTACTGCTACCCGATCGCCATCGACCTGTTCGAACGTGGCCTGGTCACTTCCAAGGGCATCGTTACCCACGATTTCCCGTTGGATGACTACGCCGAAGCGTTTGAGCTGGCCAACTCGACCAAGTCAATCAAGGTGCTGTTGAAGCCGGTGGCCTGAGCATGAACTACGTGATGGGTGTCGACATAGGAACCCAGAGCACCAAGGCGCTGCTGGTGGATGGTCAAGGCACGATCATCGCCCAGCACAGCCAGGGGTATCGCGTAGATACCCCGAAAGTGCGCTGGGCCGAACAATGGCCGCAGGTCTGGCTGGACGCCGTCGAAGCCTGTGTCGCGCAGTGCATGGGCAAGGCGGGCGTGGCGGCGCAGCAGGTCAAGGCGCTGTGCATCAGCAGCCTGTATGGCGGTTCGGGAATTGCGGTGGATGCACAGATCACACCGCTGCACCCGTGCCTGATCTGGATGGACCGCCGCGCCGGCGAGCAGGTGGCCTGGGTGCGCGAGCAGGTGGACCTGGAGCGTTTGTTCGAGGTCACCGGCAACTCGGTGGACAGCTACTACGGTTTCACCAAGATGCTCTGGCTCAAGCAGCACCAGCCTCAGGTGTGGGCGAAAACCCGCTACCTGCTGCCGCCCAACAGCTATATCAACTGGTGCCTCACGGGTGAGTTGGCGGTGGACCATAGCAGCGCCGGCAACATCGGTGGTGTCTACGATGTGAAAGCGCGTGATTGGTCCGGCGAGATGCTTGATGCACTGGGCATACCGCAGGCGATGATGCCTGAACGCCTGGTGTATTCCGGTGAAGTGGTCGGTGGCTTGTTGCAAGACTGGGCATTGCGCCTGGGCCTGCAAGCCGGCACGCCGATCCTGGCCGGTGGCGTCGATGCGGCCATGGCCACCTTGGCAGCGGGCGTGACTCAGCCGGGCAATCACGTGGCGATGATCGGCACCAGCATGTGCTGGGGTTACCTGAACCAACAGGTGGATGCACACCACGGCTTGGTGAGCATGCCCCACGTCTATAACGGCCACCGGGACCTGTACATATTCGGCGGTGCGATCACGGCCGGTGCCTCGGTCAGCTGGTTTCGCGAGCAGTTCTGCCAGGCTGAAGAGCTACAGGCCAAGGCCACCAGCCAGGACAGCCTGGCGCTGCTGGAACAGAGCGCGATGAGCATTCCGGCGGGCAGTGAGGGCCTGTTGTTCCTGCCGTACCTGATGGGCGAGCGCAGCCCGGTGTGGGATGACCGCGCGAGTGGCAGTTTTGTCGGCTTGAACCTGTATCACAGCCGCATTCACCTGTACCGCGCGGTGCTGGAGGGGGTGAGTTTTGCCCTGCGGCATAACATCGAAGCGGGCACTCGCGGGGCGCATTCCCTGGACCCGCGTTTGATCGTGGTGGGTGGCGCGAGCCATTCGGATTTGTGGATGCAGATCATCGCGGATATCACGCAGTACCCGGTGTACACCATCGTTCAGGAGGTAGAAGCTGCGTTGGGTGCGGCGTTGTTGGCGGCGCATACGGTGGGATTGGTAAGTGATGGGGAGATGGATAAAGGGTGGGTGCAGCTGGCGCTGCGGGCGGAGCCAAAGGTTGAAAACGTCGGGGTTTATGACCGGGCGTTTGCCGAGTATTTGAAGCTGTATCCCGCCCTGAAACCGATCATGCATAACCTGCAAACGAGCTGATTCAACACAGTCCAAATGTGGGAGCAGGCAAGCCAGCTCCCACATTGGATCTTCATTGTTTTTGAGATCTCTATTCATGAACGCAGCCTTTGACTTCACCCACCACCGCATCCTCGTCACCGGCGCCAGCAGTGGCATCGGCCGCGAGATCGCGCTGCAGCTGATTGCCAGCGGCGCCGACGTCTTTGCCCTCGGCCGCGACGCCCAAGCCCTGGCCCAACTCGGCTGCCACACCCTCTGCCTGGACATCGCCGACAGCACCGCCCTCGACAAAGCCCTGCAAGACCTGCCGCCGCTGCACGGCCTGGTCAACTGCGCCGGCATCTCGCGCCTGGAACCCGCCGCCGCGATCAGCGCCGACGCGTTCGACCAAGTGATGAACGTCAACGCTCGCGCCGCCGCGCAAGTCGCCAGCCGCGTGGCCGCCAAAATGATCGAGGCACACATCGCCGGTAGCATCGTCAACGTCTCCAGCCAGGCCTCGCTGGTGGCCCTGGACGATCACCTCGGCTACTGCGCGTCCAAGGCCGCGCTGGATGCGATCACCCGCGTGCAATGCGCCGAGTGGGGCCGTTTTGGGATTCGCGTCAACAGCGTCAATCCTACGGTCACGCTCACACCGATGGCGACCATGGCCTGGTCCGAGCCGGCCAAGCGCGATCCGGCGCTGGCGGCTATTCCCTTGGGACGCTTCGCTGAAACCGTGGAAGTTGCGCTGCCGGTGCTGTTCCTGCTGAGCCGCGCCGCCAGCATGATCAGCGGCGTCAGCCTGCCCATCGACGGTGGCTACACCAGCCGCTAGCCGTTTTCCAACCGGCCGGCTATCACCACCTTGTCCCGTGGTTTGAACGGGTCTTCGAGGCGGTCGAGCAACAGGCGTACCGCGCTGCTGCCGGCCAAGGACGCGTCGTGGGCCACGCAGGCGATGGGCACGCCGAAGATATCAGCGAAGGGCAGGCGATCGATGCCGCAAATGGTCAGGCTGTCGTGGGGGATGTTGTGCATGCGCAACGCGCGCAGGGCACCGAGGGTGATCAACTGGTTGAAGCCCATGATCGCATCCGGCGCCGAGTGTTCGGCCAGGTAGTCGAGGGTGTGCAGGTACGACGGCATCAGCGTGTAGTCGCCTGCCTGCACCTCGACCTGCACCTGGGGATGTTCGGCCAGTACTTCACGCAGGCCCTTGAGGCGTTCGACGGTGATGCGTGAGTGTTCGGGACCCGTCAGCACCAGCAGGCGCTTGAGCGCGGGTGTCTGGCGCAGCAGGTAGTGCGCGGCCTGGATGCCGCTGTGATAGTTGTCCAGCACTACACGGCTGAACGGGCTGTCGTGAATCGTGCGATCAAGCAGCACCACCGGGGTCTTGCCGTTGCCCAGGCGTTCAAGGTAGTCGGGCTGGTAGCTTGGCTCGTCCGAGACCGGCGACAGGATGATCCCCGCCACGCGGTAGCCCAACAGGGTGTCCACGGCTTTGCTTTCCAGTTCTTCCAGTTCGTCGGTGTCTACCAGCATGATGGTGTAGCCGTGCTGCTTGGCCTCGCGGGAAATCGCCTTGATCATTTCGCTGTAGAACGGGTTGTCCACTGAGGCGGTGATCACGCCGATGATCAGGCTTTCGCTGCGCTTGAGCCCGCGCGCGAAGGCGTTGGGCACGTAGTCCAGCTCCCGCGCTACTTCGAGGATGCGCGCCAAGGTGGCCGGTTTGACCAGGTCGGGTTTGCTCAGCGCGCGGGACACCGTGATGGTGGTCATGCCGACCCGTTTGGCGATGTCGCTGATGGTGACGGACTTTTTCTTGTTCATCGGTAAGGCTGCAAAAGGAAACACCCGCAGGCTAGCATGCGCGCGGGGGTAGGGTGATTCAAATCAATGGGTCCCAGCGCTGCGACCAGTCAGTTTCAGCCTTGACCACTTCGCGCAACAACCCCAGTGCCTGTTGCAACACCGCCGAATCCCGCGCCCGTGAATACACCAGGTAAGTGGGGAAGCTGAACTCCGGCGCCTTGGGCACGCGCTGCATCACGCCACTGTCCAGGTAGCTCTGCACCACGCGAGTACGGAAGTAGCCGGCGCCGCCGTTTTCCAGGATGTACTGCAACGCCAGTGGCCCGAGGTTGAAACTCAGCGCGGCGCGGGCCTTGTCGGGCAGGGCGGCGTCATGCTGCTGACGAAAGCCTGGGCCCCAGTCGATATACACGTAGGGGGCCGGATTGCTCACCAACTGCACCAGGATCAGTTTTTCTTCCAGCACCTGCTCCACCTGCAACCCCGGCCAGTATTGCGGCTGGAACACCAGCGCGGCGTCGAGCACGCCCAGTTCCAGCTGGCGCAACAGGTACTCGCCTTCGCGGATTTCGGTACGCAGCGCATGGCCCGGAATATGTTGGCGCAGCGCCTGGGCCCAGCCGAGCATCAACGGGTTGCACAGGCTGACCTCGCCGCCGATATGCAGCACATTGCGATAGCCATCCGGCAGCGGCAGGTCGCGGCGCGCGGCTTCCCAGGTTTGCAGCAATTGGTTGGCGTACACCACGAAGGCTTCGCCGTCGGCGGTCAGGCGTGCGCCGGCGCGGTTGCGGATGAACAGCGTGCTGCCCAATTGGCTTTCGAGGCTCTTGACCCGCGCGGTGATAGCGGTTTGGGTGACGTGCAGTTTCTCGGCCGCCGCAGCCAGGCTGCCGCAGCGGGTGATTTCGAGGAAAGTGCGTGCCAGTTCGATGTCCATGAAGCCCCCGGGGATTAATGGGGGGCATTGTAGTGGAATGTGGTCAAACCTGTGGGAGCAGGCTTGTCGAGTCGTCGAACCGCTGCGATAGCCATAAGTATCTACACATCTTCAACGTGAAATTGCGTAGCAGCTGTCGAGCCCTGGCGAGGCTGCGTCAGCGGTGTGTCAGACAGCCCGCAAACGCAGCCTCGCCAGGGCTCGACAGCTGCTACGCAGAGGGGGCCCCCAAGATGTGTAGATACCTATGCTGCGATGGCGGTGATTCAGTCAATCCAGTTGTCACTGATGCACGGCTATCGCAGGCAAATCAGCTCCCACAGTAGATTGCATTTCAGACTGGGTTTTTTGGTGCCTGCAAGTGCGGGGTAGGGAATGCTTTGGCGTACACCTGGCACACCCGCAAAACCTTTTCATCCGCAAACCGCGCGCCCACCACGTGCAACCCCACTGGCAAACCATTCGCCGCCAACCCGCACGGCACCGAAGCTGCCGGTTGCTGCGTCAGGTTGAAGGGGTAGGTGAACGGCGTCCACTGCGTCCATTCCTGCAAACCCGAACCCGGTGGCACGTCGTGCCCGGCGTCGAACGCGGTGATCGGCATCATCGGCGACACCAGCACGTCGTAATGCTCATGGAATGCGGCCATGCGCGCCACCAGGGCTGCGCGCGCTTCGAGGGCCGCGTTGAAGTCATCCAGGCTCAAGCGTTCGCCGCGTTGTGCGATGCGCAGCAAACCAGGATCGAGCAGCTGCTTTTGCGCCTCGCTCATGCTCCCGGTCAGGCGTGCGGCGCCGGCGGCCCACAGGGTGCTGAAGACTTCCAGCGGGTCACTGAAGCCGGGGTCGATTTGCTCGACATGGGCGCCCAGTTGCACCAGCCCTGCCACCGCTTGAGCGACGACCTTGGCCACGTGCGGGTCGACGTCAACGTAACCGAAGTTCGGGCTATAGGCGACCCGCAAACCTTTCAGATCCGTACCCGGCATGAGCCATGGCGTGGTGCGTGGCGCACCGACCAAGCCATCGCGCGCATCCGGCTGGGCGATGGTCTGCAGCATCAACACGCTGTCTTCCACCGTGCGGGTCATCGGCCCCAGGTGCGAGAGGATGGTCATGGAGCTGGCCGGCCATTGCGGCACATAACCGAAGGTGGGCTTGATCCCGAAGGTGCCCGTGAATGCACAGGGAATCCGGATCGAACCGCCCGCATCGCTGCCCTGGTGCAACACACCGAGGTTCAATGCGGCCGCTGCCCCTGCGCCGCCGGACGAACCGCCGGCCGTGGTGCGTGTGTCCCAGGGGTTGCGGGTGACGCCGTAGAGCGGGTTGTCGGTGACGCCTTTCCAGCCGAATTCCGGGGTGGTGGTCTTGCCCAGCAGCACCGCGCCGGCCTTGCGCATAAAGGCGGTGAAGGGCGCGTCGATGTCCCATGGGCCCTCGGCGGATGTGGTGCGCGAGCCCTTGCGGGTGGGCATGCCGATCGTCAGCGTGAGGTCTTTGATCGACGCCGGCACGCCGTCCAACGCGCCGCAGGGTTGGCCGTCGAGCCAGCGTTGTTCGGAAGCACGCGCTGCGTTCAGCGCGCCTTCGGGGTCCACGTGGCAGTAGGCGTTTACCACTGGGTTATAGCGTTCGATACGCAGCAAGGCATCCTCGGTGACTTCCACCGGCGACAGGCTCTTGTCGCGAAAATGCTGCAGCAGTTGCACTGCCGTCAGTTCGCCGATCTCACTCATGCCACATCCCCCTGAGCCGCATTGACCATGGCCCGCAGCAATACCGCGCAGCCCGCCGCCAGGTCATCCGGCGCGGCGTTTTCGATTTCGTTATGGCTGATGCCGCCTTCGCACGGCACAAAGATCATCCCGGCAGGGCCCAACTCAGCGACGAAAATCGCGTCGTGCCCGGCGCCGCTGACGATATCCATATGGCTCAAGCCCAACACACCCGCCGCGTCGCGCACCGCGTTGACGCAGAGCGGGTTGAAGTCCAGCGGCGGAAAGTCAGCCGTCGGCGTCAGCTCAAAGGTGAGGCCGTGCCTTTTGGCGGTGGCTTCGATCACGCCGCGCACTTCATCGACCATGGCGTGCAGCGTGTCCGCCTGCAGGTGGCGCAGGTCGATGGTCATGTGCACTTGGCCAGGAATGACATTGCGCGATCCCGGGTGCAGGCTCAGGCAACCGACCGTGCCACAGGCGTGGGGTTGTTGTTGATGGGCGATACGGTTGACCGCGCTAACCACCTCGGCGGCGCCAACCAGGGCGTCCTTGCGCAGGTGCATCGGCGTCGGGCCGGCGTGGGCTTCGACGCCGGTTAAGGTCAGGTCGAACCACTTCTGGCCCAGGCAACCCATGACCACGCCAATCGTGGTGGCCTGGTCTTCCAGCACCGGACCTTGTTCGATATGGGCTTCGAAATACGCACCCACCGGGTGGCCGAGCACCGCCCGGGCACCGGCATAGCCGATGCGCTGCAACTCGGCGCCCACTGACAGGCCTTGGTCGTCGAGCTTGTCGAGGGTGTTCTGTAAATCGAATTTACCGGCAAACACCCCCGAACCCATCATGCACGGCGGGAAGCGCGAGCCTTCTTCGTTGGTCCATACCACCACTTCAATCGGCGCTTCGGTTTCGATGTTCAAATCATTGAGGGTGCGGATCACTTCCAGCCCGGCCATCACCCCGTAGCAACCGTCGAACTTGCCGCCGGTGGGCTGGGTGTCGATATGGCTGCCGGTCATCACCGGGGGCAGGGTAGGATTGCGCCCGGCGCGGCGCGCGAAAATATTGCCGATGGCGTCGACACTGACGCTGCACCCGGCCGCCTCACACCATTGCACAAACAGGTCGCGGGCCTGGCGGTCCAGATCGGTGAGGGCCAGGCGGCACACGCCGCCTTTGGCCGTGGCGCCAAGCTGGGCCAGGTCCATCAAGGATTGCCACAGGCGGTCGCGGTTGATCAGCGGGGCGTTGCTCTTGAGCGGTTGCGCAAAACTATTCATCAGCAGTCTCCGGTCAGGCACTCAGGGCCAAATAGCGGTTTTTGATGGTCGGGTCGGCGCGAAAGGCGGCGGCGCTGCCCTCGTAGACCACGCGGCCTTGTTCGAGCACGTAATGGCGGTCGGCGAGCTTGTCGCAGACCATCAGGTTCTGTTCCACCAGCAACACCGGCAGGCCGTCGTCCTTGACCTTGCGCAGGATCTTCACCAACTCGTCGACGATCACCGGGGCCAGGCCTTCGGTGGGCTCATCAAGGATCAGCAACTTTGGATCGTTGAGCAGCGCACGGGCGATGGCGAGCATTTGTTGCTCGCCGCCAGAAAGCGCATGGCCGGCGTTTTTACGCCGCTCCTTGAGGCGCGGGAACATGCCGTAGACGTCTTCGAGCTGCCAGCGGCTGGTCTTGCGTGCGGCGATGCGCAGGTTTTCTTCGACGGTCAGCAGGCGGAAAATTCCGCGGTTCTCCGGTACCAGCGCCAGGCCCTGGCGAGCAATTTCAAAGATCTTCTGGCCCACCAGTGCCTGGCCGTTGAAATGGATCTGGCCCTGGCGTGGGCAAATAATCCCGAGGATGCTGCGCAGCGTCGTGGTCTTGCCGGCGCCGTTGCGGCCCAGCAGCGTCACCAGCTCGCCAGGGTTTACGGTCAGCGACACGCCTTCCAGCACGTGGCTCTTGTCGTAGTAGGAATGGATATTCTCGACGATCAGCATCAGGCAGCCTCCCCAAGGTACGCACTGCGCACACGTTCATCGGCCCGCACGAATTCCGGCGTGCCTTCCACCAGGATCTGCCCGTGGCTCATCACCGTGATGCGTTGGCTGATGGACATGACAATGCTCATGTTGTGTTCGATCAACAGCACCGTGTGGTCGCGGCCGAGGTCGCTGATCAGTTGGGTCATGATCGGGATGTCGTCGATGCCCATGCCCGAGGTGGGCTCGTCGAGCATCAACAGTTTGGGTTTGGAGCAGATCGACATGCCCACCTCCAGCACGCGTTGCTGGCCGTGGGACAACTCGCCGGCCAGGGTGTCGGCGCGGGCGGTGAGTTGCAGCCGTTCCAGCACGTGGTCGGCCATCTCCAGGTGTTCGCGCTTGCTGTCCACGCGGCGCCAGAAATTCAGGGCGCGCACACCATCGCGGCCTTGGGCGGCCAGGCGCAGGTTTTCGCGCACGCTGAGGTTCTGGAACAGGCTGGTAAGCTGGAACGAGCGCGCCATGCCCAGGCCGACACGGGCATGGGCCGGTTTGCGCATCAGGTTCCTGCCGTCGAAATGAATCGCCCCGGCGGTGGCCTGGCGCTCACCGGTGAGGCAGTGGAACAGGCTGGTCTTGCCCGCGCCGTTGGGGCCAATGATGGTGTGGATGGTGCCGGCTTCGACCTTGAGGTTTACGCCATTCACCGCATGAAAGGCACCGTAGGCCAGTTCCAAGTCTTTGGTTTCCAGCAGGATGCTCATAGCACGTCCTCCTTGGCGACAGCGGCGGCCTTGCGACTGCCTCGCACCCGTTCAAACAGCGACACCAGGCCGCCCCACAAACCACCGCGCATGAAGATCACCACCAGGATCAAAATCACCCCCAGCAGCATCAGCCAGCGCGGCCACAGGTCGGAGAGGAAATCCCCCAGCAGCACGATGGAACCGGCGCCCAGCAATGAGCCGAACAACGAGCCCGTGCCGCCGACGATGGTCATGATCAGGATGTTCTCGGACATCATCAGGTCGATATTCGACAGCGGCACAAAGTGCAGCAGCATGGCGTACAGCGCGCCGGCAACCCCGGTGACCGCGCCGGACAGTACAAACACCAGGATTTTGAAATGCCGCGTGTCGTAGCCGATGGCCGAGGCACGGGTTTCGTTTTCGCGGATCGCCATCAGCGTGCTGCCGAACGGTGAGGCGATCACTCGGCGTGCGCCGATAAAGATCAGCAGGAACAGTACCGCGACAAAGCCGTAGAAGGCGCGGGCGTCGGCCAGCGACAGCAACACGGTGTCACCGAGGCGGATTTCCGGGCGTGGCACGCTGAGCAGGCCGTTGTCGCCGCCGGTCCAGTCACTGAGCGTATAGGCGACGAAGTAAGCCATTTGGCTGAATGCCAGGGTCAGCATCACGAAGTAGATGCCGGTACGGCGGATCGCCAGGGCGCCCACCAACAAGGCCAGGAACCCACCGGCAACGGCGGCGCCGAGCAGCGCCGTGAACAAACCCATTTGCAGGTGGATCATCAGCAACGCCGCACAATACGCGCCGGCACCAAAGAAGATGCCTTGGCCGAAGGACAGTAGCCCGGTGTAACCCAGCAGCAAGTTGCAGGCGAGGGCGGCCATGGCAAAGATCAGGATCTCGGTGGCCAGGGTCGCCGAGGGCAGTATCAAGGGCAGGCCAATCAGCACTGCCAATACCCACAGCAACATCGCGCGCGATTGCGTCTTGGCAAACGGCAGGGGGTTTTTCTCGCTCATGTCAGGCTCTCCCAAACAGGCCGTAAGGACGTACCAGAATCACCACGGCCATTGCGCCGTAGATCATCAGGCTCGCGCCCTGGGGCCAAAGTGTGGTCATCAGGCTTTGCACCACGCCCACCAGCAAACCGCCGACCAGCGCACCGCTGAACGAACCCATGCCGCCGATCACCACGACCACAAACGCCACCCCGAGAATTTCCGGGCCGACGAAGGGCTGGGCGCCGCGCAACGGCGCGAACAGCACACCGGCCATGCCGGCCAGGGCAACGCCAAGTGCGAAGGTCATGGAGAACAGGCGGAAAATATTGGTGCCCAGCAACGAGACGGTTTCGGTGCTCTCACTGCCTGCCCGTACCAGGGCGCCGAAGCGCGTGCGTTCCAACAGCAGCCACAGGCCCAGGCCGACCAGCCCGGAAAACACGATGAGGAATAGGCGGTAATAGGGGTAGACGAAGTCACCCACCACCAGCACGCCGCGCAGCAGCTCAGGCACGGCGACGCTCTTGCCCACCGGCCCCCAGATCATCACGCTGGCTTCCTGGATGATCAGCGCGATGCCCAAGGTCACCAGGATCTGGAACATGTGCGGCAAGTGGTAAATCCGCTGGATCAATAATCGCTCGATGGCCCAGGCCAACGCGGCCACCACCAGCGGGGCGATCAACAGCGCCAGCCAGAAATTGCCGGTGAGGCTCACGGCGGTGTAGCAGATGTAGGCGCCCAGCAAGAAGAACGCGCCGTGGGCGAAGTTGACGAAGTTGAGCAGGCCGAAAATGATCGTCAGCCCGACCGCGATCAGGAAGTAGATCATCCCCAATCCAAGGCCGTTGAGTATCTGGAACAGGTAAAGATTAAGCATGCAGGAACCCTCTGCAGGAGGCCGCTCGCACGGCCCTGCGCTACCAAATTCAGGGGATCAGCCGAGCGTGCAGCCCGTGGCTTCCACTGGCGGGAACGACTGGCCGGCGCTGAGCACTTTGGCCAGGTCGTCCTTGTCGGCCATGTCGCCGGTGGCCTTGCCGATCAGCAGGTAGTAATCCTTGATCACTTGGTGGTCGCCAGCGCGGATCGATTCCTTGCCGGTCGGGCCTTCAAAACTCAAGCCCTGCATGGCTTTGGCCACGGTTTTACCGTCGAAGCTGCCGGTGCTAATGATGGTTTCGAGCATGACCTTGGTGCTGATGTAGTCAGCGGCCAGCGGGTAGGTGGGGTTGATGCCGTACTTGGCCTGGGTCAGCTTGACCAGTTCGCGGTTGAGCGGGGTGTCGACCTGGTGCCAGTACTGCGCGCCGAGGTACACGCCTTCAAGCACATCGCTGCCCAACTCCTGGAATTGGTCGAGGCCGGCGGACCATACCAGCAGCACTTTCATGCGCTCCTTGATGCCGAAGTTCACCGCCTGGCGCAGGGTGTTGGACGACTGGCTGCCGAAGTTGAGCAGCACCAGTACATCGGGCTTGGCGGCGATGGCGTTGGTCAGGTAGCCGGAGAATTCTTGTTCTTGCAGTGAGTGGTAGCTGTTGCCGATGTGTTCCAGGCCGTTTTCCTTGAGCACTGTTTTTGCGCCTTCAAGCAGCGCTTCGCCGAACACGTATTGCGGGGTGATGGTGTACCAGCGCTTGGCGTCCGGCAGCAGTTTGATCAGCGGCACCATGGTTTCGCGGATCGCACCGTAGGTGGGCACCGACCAGCGGAAGGTCGCGAGGTTGCAATCCTTGCCGGTGACTTCGTCGGCGCCGACCGGGGTCATGAACACACCGCCGACTTTATCGACTTCCTTGGCCACCGCCAGTGCCGACGACGACAGCGTGCAGCCCTGGAAGAACCGCGCGCCGTCCTGCTGGATGGCTTCCTGCACCTTGCGCACGGCCTTGCCGGCGTTGCCTTCGGTGTCGATGACTTTGTAGTTCAGTGGCCGGCCGAGCAGTTCGGGGTGCTGTTCCACCGCCAGGCGCGAACCCATGTCGGCAAATTTGCCATAGCTGGCAAAGGCGCCAGACATGGACTTGAGGCCGTAAAAGGTAAAGGGCTCGGCGGCGAATGCCGACCGGATACTCAGCGGGAGGCTGAGGGCGGCGGCTGCGGTGAGACTGGCTTTCAACAACGTACGACGCTGCATGGGGTGACTCCCTGGTTTAGTTATTGGCAGGAGTGGCAAGGGCGATACGGTGGAGCAAGGGCCTGTGGGCAGGCCTGTTATTGAATTGGGTGAAACGGTCTGAGGGTTGGAACCCGGTCAACTGTGGGAGCTGGCTTGCCTGCGATCGCATCGACTCGGTGTAACTGAACACCGAGGTGCCTGCATCGCAGGCAAGCCAGCTCCCACATTGATCGGGTTTCCACAGTAGGTACCGCGGTGTTTTCAGTGGTTGTGATCGAACTCCAGCAGAAAATGCGGGCTGACTTCACCTTCCAGCGCCGTCATATGGTGTTCCGCATCGCACATGTGCTCATGCATCAAACCGCGCACCGCGCGTTCATCCCCGGCACGAAAGGCGATCAGCAACTGTTTGTGATAATCCAGGTTGGCCGCGTCGAACTGCTTGCGCTTGGGCTTGTAGGCCTTTTTCAACACCACCAGGTCGCGCAGCAGGTCGTTGAGAAACTGCGCCATGAAACTCAGCAACGGATTGGGGCAGGCCTTGGCCAGCAGGTTATGGAACTCCAGTTCCGCCAGGCGTTGCTCGCGCTGGCCGGCCTCGCTGTCTTCCGGGGCGCTGCAGAAATCCACGTTGTCTTGCAGGGCCTGGTAGTCGTCTTCGCTCAAGCGCCCGAGCACCGACACCGCGAGTTCCACTTCGATGACTTTGCGCAGTTGGTACACCTGCTCGCCATCCAAATGCTGGAAGTGCAGGTAGTTGCGCAGCGCGCGGCTGGCGGGCTCAGTGCCGGCCTGGTTCAGGTAAGCACCACCGCTGGGGCCGGTGCGTGTGCTCACCAGGCCTTCCACTTCCAGGGCCTTGAGCGCTTCGCGGGCCGAGCCCTTGGAGCACTGGAAGCTTTCCATCAGCTCACGTTCAGTGGGTAGACGGTCGCCGGGCTTCAAGGCGTCGGTGACGATGGAGCGCTTGACCGACTCGACAATCACATCGGACAGCTTCTGGCGTTTGCGTCGGAGCGGGCGACTTAGCATGGGTTCGATTTATCGTATTAATGCGGATAAATAGCACTTAATAGCGATCGGGATGCAGCGTCAACGCCACGTGTCGTTTTCGATGGCAACAGGTCGCAAACGGGTGTCTGCTCCGCGGTTACCTGAGTCAAGGCAACGGGTGGACGGCGGTGGCTGCTTGCCAAAGACCAGGAAGTCTGCGACCCAGCGGTTGATGCAACTGCTGGCGGCGTGCTTGACGGGTTCTTTCAGCCGCAGTTGCTCGACCGGCGAAGCCGCTTCTTCGGCCTGTTGCGCGTTGACCAGCACCATGCGCGCCACGCGATCGGGAAACAGCGCAGCGTAACGGCTACCCAGGCGGGCGGCGTTGTCATTGCCCAGGTAGAGCAGTTGGGCGTCGCCAAGTTGCCTGCGGACGTACTCCATGTCCTGGGCGGCCTGTTCGATGCCGTTGTCGTTGCTGAGGTCGCGGGGGCTGAGTTCGATCACGTCGTAACGGTCGACCAGCGTGCGATAGGCGGGGTTGGCGTAGGCGCCCCAGAGGCTGGTCAAGTGAATGACAAAGGTGCCGCCCTGGTTGTTGGCGGCGGCGTCGCCAGCCTGGGCAAACACCACGCCTTCACGGTTCAGCGGGTCACGGGCGCCGACGCGAGTCAGGTAGAGACGCAAGCTGCCTTGCCGGGGCGCGGCGTAATTGCGCGGTACGTTCACAATGCCGCATTGGGTGCGTTGCAGCACCTCGGGGTCCAGGCGCTCAACGGTGGGCAGGGGGCAGTCCAGCAGCCAGTCGATGGTGGTGGGAGGGATCAGTGGTTGGGCAGAGGCAAGGCTTGCCGTCAGCCAGAGACAGGCGCACGTCAGGTAGTTTGCAACAGTCATCGAGAGGTCCTGGGCGGCCGTGTAATAGCGGCTTTTTTACCAAGGACCTCAGGTCGAAGAATGTAGGGTGAAAAGACAGCTAATGTACGAGATCGGAGTTTTGTTTATCGGATCTGTGCCTGCCAGCCACCGCCCAGTGCCTTGTACAGCGCGATGCTGGCCTGCAGGCGTGACAGCCGCAGTTGCACATTCTGGTCTTGGGCCGCGTACAGCGTGCGCTGGGTTTCCAGCACCGTGAGCAGGTCTTCGGCACCTGCCTGGTAGCGGCTTTCGGCGATCTGGAACGCGGTCTGGGCCTGTTTCAGCTCTTCACTTTGCCATTCGCGTTGCTGGTCGAGGCGGGTGATGCCGCTGAGGGCTTTTTCCACATCGGCAAAGCCATTGATGATCGCGCCGCGATAGGTTTGCAGCAGTTCATCCTGGCGTGCGCGAGCCTTGTCACGTTCAGCACTTAAACGGCCGTTGTTGAAGATCGGGCCGACGAGGCCGGCGGTCAGCGTGTAGTAGGGGCTGCGCAGCACATCCATGGCCTTGTAGGCGTCGGAGCCCAAGGTTGCACCAAGGGTGACGGCGGGCAGCATGGCCGCGCGGGCCACGGTGACGTCGGCCTGTGCTGCCGCCAGTTGCGCCTCGGCCTTGGCGATATCGGGCCGGCGGCTGAGCAGTTGGCTGGGCAGGCCGGCGCCGATGGTCGGCCAGGTCAGTGCCTGAAAGGGCTCGGCGCCCAGGTCCAACGCCTGCACCGGTTGGCCGAGCAGGGCGGCCAGGGTGATCTGCGATTCTTCGGCCAGTTGCTGGATCAGCGGCAACTGGCGTTGCTGGCTGGCCACCAGGCTTTTTTGCTGTGCCAGTTCCAGGGCCGTGGCGGAGCCGGCGTCGTAGCGCGTCTGTACCAGGTCGAGCACGTTGCGCGCATTGGCCAGGTTCAGCTCGGCGATCTGCTGGCGTTGGTGGGCGGCGAGGGTTTGTGCGTAGCGGTCGGCCACGCTGCTGAGCAGGGTCAGTTCCACGGTGGCCCGGTCAAACTCGCTGGCGCGCAGGCTGTGCAGGGCGCTGTCGCGGGCGGCGGCGCGGCCACCCCAGAAGTCCACTTCGTAGCTGGCGGTGAGGTTGGCGCCGAAGTTGTCGACGGCGTCGTCGCTTTGGGACGCATCCAGGTCCGGTCCACCCGGGCCGCGTATGAGTTTCTGGTGACTGGTCGTGAGGTTGAACTTCACCTCGGGCAACAATGGCGCACCGGCTATCACCGCACTGGCCTGCGCCTGGCGCACACGGGCCGTGGCGGCGGCAACGTCGAAACTGTCACGGCGGGCCTGCTCGATAAGACGGTTCAACTGCGGGCTGGCGAAGTGTGTCCACCATTGCTGGTTGGTGGCCTGGGCGGCGTCGCGCTCGGCGTATTGCCAGGCGGCAGGCGGCGCAATAGCCGTGTGGATGGCCGGTGGGTTGCCGGCGCAGGCGCTGAGCAACACACACAAACCGGGCAAGTAGATGGATCGTTTATTCACTGGTCAACGCCTTAACCGGATCGAGCCGGGCAGCTTTACGGGCCGGCATAAAGCCGAATACGACGCCGGTGACCAGCGCGCAACCAAATGCGCCACACACCGCCACCAGGGAAAACTGCACCGCCACCTCGGCCAGTACCAGCACGCCACCCACCAGCAGGGCCAGGGCGATGCCGCACAGGCCGCCGACCACCGAGAGCATCACCGCTTCGGTAAGGAACTGGCGCAGGATGTCGCGCTGGCGTGCGCCGGTGGCCATGCGGATACCGATTTCGCGGGTACGTTCGCGCACGGTCATCAACATGATGTTCATCACACCGATACCGCCCACCAACAGGGAAATCGCGGCAATCGAACCGAGCATCAACGACAGCGTGTTCTGCGTGTGTGCTTCGGCCTGGATCATCGCCGCGTTGTTGGTCAGCTCGTAATCGCGCTTGCCGTTGTGCAGCGTTTGCATCAACTGGTCGATGGCCAGCTCGGCCTCGTGGACCTTGCGCGCATCAGCCGCCGCGATCACCACGTATTCGGGGTTATAGCTGCCGAACAGGCGCACGCTGGCGGCGGTATAAGGAATGGCAATGCGGTCGTCGCTGTCCTTGTTGCCAGAGCTGGCGCCTTTTTCCGCCAGCACGCCGATCACCTGGAACGGCACGTTCTCAATCAGGATGTACTGGCCGATGGGGTCGACCTCGCCCTTGAACAGCTTCTCGCGCACACGATGCCCGATCACCGCCACCGTGGCGGCGGCGCGCTCGTCCTCGGCGGTAAAATAATTGCCCTCGACCACCGGCCAATTGAAGATCTCCGGGAAGTTGGTGTCATTGCCGCCCACATAGGCCATGTAGTCGACATTGCCAAAACGCACCCCGGCTTCGCTGCCGTTGACCGGCATGATGCGCTGCACCTGAGGCAGGGCGGCCAGTGCGTGGACGTCATTGAGCGTCACGATCCCCGGCGGCGTACGCGGGTTGGGCGACGATCCACTGAGGTAGATGATGTTGGAGCCGAACGCGCCCATCTGCGCCATGACCTGGCGCTTGCTGCCTTCGCCCACCGCCAGCATCACCACCACCGATGCCACGCCGATAATGATGCCCAGCAGGGTCAACGCGGTGCGGAAGCGGTTGATCCACATCACCCGCCAGGCAGCTTGCACGGCATCCACCAATTCGGCTTTCCATGCGCCATTGTGCTCGGCGCCGTCGGCCAGGCGTTGGCGTAGGTCAACGGCTTGCAGGGCGCCGTTGGCTAATGCAGGAGCTATTTCGCTGCCATCGGCCGAGTCACTGATGATCAAGCCATCGCGAATCTCGATGATGCGGTTGGCCCGCGCCGCCACTTCGCGGTCGTGGGTGATCAGGATCACCACGTGGCCTTGGCTGGCCAGTTCGTCGAGCAGGGTCATGACCTCGGCGCCGCTGTGGCTGTCGAGGGCGCCGGTGGGTTCATCGGCCAGGATGATGTGGCCACCGTTCATCAACGCGCGAGCGATGGACACGCGTTGCTGCTGGCCGCCGGAAAGCTGGTGCGGACGGTTGCCGGTGCGGTCGGCCAGGCCCAGGCGCGTGAGCAGCGCGTTGGCGCGGGCATGGCGCTCGGTGGCGCTGATGCCGGCATAGATCGCCGGCATCTCGACGTTTTCCTGGGCCGAGCCGGAGGGAATCAAGTGGTAGCCCTGGAACACGAAGCCAAAGGCTTCGCGGCGCAGCCAGGCCAGTTCGTCACTGTCCAGGTGCGCGACGTTTTCCCCGGCGAACAGGTAGTCACCGACGCTTGGGCGGTCGAGGCAGCCGAGGATATTCATCAGCGTGGACTTGCCGGAGCCCGAGGCGCCGACGATGGCAACGAACTCCCCGGCATGAATCGACAGGTCGATGCCGCGCAACACGTCGACCTGCGGGCTGTCGCCGCCGCCGTAGGATTTGCGGATGTTCTTGAGTTCGATCAGGGGCGTGGTCAACTTAACCCCCGTTGCCGTCGGCCGGGCCGATCACCAATTGATCGCCCTCGTTCAGGCCGTCGAGCACCTGGACGCGCAGGCGGTCACTGATGCCCAGGTGCACGTGGCGTTCTTCGATACGGCCGCTTTTGGTCAGGACCCGGGCGATCTGGCGGTCGGCACTGGACGTGCCCCGCAGCGCGGCAACCGGTGCAGTGAGGGCGTCCTTGACCTGGCTGGCGACGAAAAACACCTGGGTGGTCATCTCCGCCATCAACGCGTTGTCGCTGTTGTCCACGTCCAGCAGCACGGTGTACAGCACCACACGGCCACTGCCGCTTTTGCTGGAACTGTTGGGGCTACCGCTGCCTTGGGTTTCATTCAAGGGCTTGGGCGGGATCGGCAGGATCTGCCGCACGGTGCTGGTCCAGCGCCGGTTGCCGCCGCTCAGGGTGGTGAAATAGGCGGTCATGCCCGGTTTGACGTGGCCGATATCGGCTTCCGAGACTTCCGCCCAGACGGTCATCGGTGACAGTTTGGCGATGCGCAGGATCAGCGGTGTCTGCTGCTGGGCGTTCAGGGTCTGGCCAACGCGCGCGTCCACCGCCACTACGGTGCCGGTCATCGGCGCATAGATGCGCGTGTAGCCCAGCTCCGCTTCATCGCTGCGCAGGCTGGCCTGGGCTTGCCGGATCTGCGCCTGGAACATGCTGACCCGGGCCGCTGTAGCGCTCAATTCAGCTTTGGCGGTTTGTACATCTTCTTCGCGGGTCGCATTACCGGCGGCCAGGCGCTGCTGGCGCTGGTACTTCTGGCGTGCCAACTCATGCTGGGCGTTTTGCTCCTGCAACTGAGCCTTGAGGTTTTCGATGGCGTAGCGGCTGGCGTCGAGTTTGGCTTTTTGCGTGGAAGGGTCGATCTCCACCAGCAACTGACCTTCCTGGACCTGATCGCCGGCCTCGACGTGGATCTTGCGGATCTGCCCGGACGCCTGTGCGCCTACATCGACATAACGCCTGGGTTGCAGGGTGCCCAGGGCCGTCACGCTGTTTTCGATATTGCCGCGGGTGACGCTCACAGTGGTGAGGGTGTCGGGCCCCGGCGGCAGCACTTGCCAGGCCGCGATGGCGATGACGGGGATCAGGCACGCGATAACAAGCAAGGCGCGTCGGGCAGGTCGAGGGCGTTTCATGCTTTGGTTCCAGCCAGGAAAGTTCGGACCGCAGTTGCGGGGAGCTGACAAGTAGACGAGGGAATTGCGCGGGGATTTAGGCGGTTACATAAGCAGTTACAGCTCCTTTGAAGAAAAATAATCGTCCGTTGATGCAAGTGTGCTTTAAAAGTAGATGAGAATTACTATAAATTGCACGCACTCAAACTGCCATCACCTAAACGCTGTCTTTTTTGCACCCAAGGGCCTAATGCCGCCACCCGGCGGTCGGGAGTCATGTTGGAAAACTACTATCGCGAGCTGGTGTGTTTCCTCAACGCCAAGCTGGGCAACCGTCAGGTGGCCGAGGATGTGGTGCATGACGCTTATGTCCGGGTGCTGGAACGTTCCAGCGACACGCCCATCGAACAACCCCGCGCCTTTTTGTACCGCACTGCGCTCAACCTGGTGATCGACGGTCATCGCCGCAACGCCTTGCGCCAGGTTGAACCCCTGGATGTGCTGGATGCCGAAGAGCGCTTCGCCAGTTGCTCGCCCCACACTCACCACGACCACGGCCAGCGCCTGGAATTGCTCGAACGTGCCCTGGCCGAGCTGCCGCCTGCCTGCCGCGACAGCTTTCTGCTGCGCAAGCTCGACGGCCTGACCCACCTGCAAATCGCCGAGCGCCTGTGCATTTCCCGCGCCCTGGTGGAAAAACACATCGTCAACGCCATGAAGCACTGCCGGGGGCGGATGCGAGAGTGGGAAGCGCACTGATCACCTGTTAGTTAAATTTTATTTCACTGTCCTCGTTTCCTATCAACAGATGACCTGTTGTGCAGGTCTTGAAAGGTATTCCCGCCCCACCGCCAAGGGGCTTATCCAGAGGACACTGGAATGACACAGGCTATTGCTTCGCCCGCGGTTCACGACCTGATCGGTATCGGTTTCGGCCCTTCGAACCTGGCGCTGGCCATCGCCCTGCAGGAGCGCGAAAAGGCCCAGGGCAAACTGGACGTGCTGTTTCTCGACAAACAGGCCGACTACCGCTGGCACGGCAATACCCTGGTGACCCAGAGCGAACTGCAGATCTCGTTCCTCAAGGACCTGGTGACTCTGCGTAACCCCACCAGCCCGTATTCCTTCGTCAATTACCTGAAAGCCCACGACCGCCTGGTGGACTTCATCAACCTGGGCACCTTTTACCCGTGCCGCATGGAGTACAACGACTACCTGCGCTGGGTCGCCGGGCAGTTCCAGGCCCAGGCGCGCTACGGCGAGGAAGTGCTGGCCATCGAGCCGATCCTGCATCAGCAGCAGGTTGAAGCGCTGCGCGTGATTTCCCGCGATGCCCTGGGCGAGCAGCATGTACGCACCACCCGTTCGGTGGTGGTCAGCGCTGGCGGCACACCACGTATTCCGGAGGCGTTCAAGGCGCTCAAAGGGGACAGCCGGGTGTTCCACCATTCTCAATACCTGGAGCGCATGGCCACGCAACCGTGTGTCGAGGGCAAGGCCATGCGCATCGCCATCATCGGCGGCGGCCAGAGTGCAGCCGAAGCGTTTATCGACCTGAACGACAGCTTCCCGTCGGTGCAGGTCGACATGATCCTGCGCGGATCGGCGCTCAAGCCCGCCGATGACAGCCCGTTCGTCAACGAAGTGTTCTCGCCGGCCTTTACCGACCTGGTGTTCCAGCAGGAAGGCGCCGAGCGTGAGCGCCTGGTCGCCGAGTACCAGAACACCAATTATTCGGTGGTAGACCTGGACCTGATCGAGCGTATCTACGGCATCTTTTATCGCCAGAAAGTCTCCGGCATCGCCCGCCAGGCGTTCCGCACCATGACGGTGGTCGAGAAAGCCACCCCTGGTCCGTTGGGCATCGAGCTGGTGCTGCGCAATAACGCCAGCGGCGAAACCAGCGTCAATCATTACGATGCGGTGATCCTCGCCACCGGCTACGAGCGCCAGACGCACCGCGCCTTGCTGGCGCCGCTGGAAGGCTACCTGGGCGACTTTGACGTGGCGCGCGACTACCGCATCGTCACCGACGAGCGTTGCAACGCCGGGATCTACATCCAGGGTTTCAGCCAGGCCAGCCACGGTTTGAGTGACACCTTGCTGTCGGTGCTGCCGATTCGGGCGGATGAGATCGCGGCGTCGTTGTATGCGCTGGACCGTGGGCGCGGCAAGGGGCGGTCGGTGCAGGATTTGCTACTCGCTACCGCCAGCTGATCGTTGTTGCGAGGGAGCTTGCTCCCGTTCGACAGCGCAGCTGGAGCCGGCTTTTTGGGACCGCTGCGCAGCCCAGCGGGAGCAAGCTCCTTCGC
This sequence comes from Pseudomonas tritici, assembly GCF_014268275.3. Classification (NCBI taxonomy): domain Bacteria; kingdom Pseudomonadati; phylum Pseudomonadota; class Gammaproteobacteria; order Pseudomonadales; family Pseudomonadaceae; genus Pseudomonas; species Pseudomonas tritici. The sequence goes on along the minus strand of NZ_CP077084.1, from coordinate 4,124,184 downwards.
CACAAAATCTCTGTCCTACAGACGGCACTGGCGTGATGGTTGAGCTACTGGTACTGTACAAAAAACCAGTACCGGTAGCCCTCCATGCAGTTGATCGAAAAACTCAGCATCCTCGCCGACGCCGCCAAGTACGATGCGTCGTGCGCCAGCAGCGGCGCGCCCAAGCGTAGCTCCGAGGGCAAGGCGGGGCTGGGTTCTACCGATGGCATGGGCATCTGCCACAGCTATACGCCCGATGGGCGATGCGTGTCATTGCTCAAGGTGTTGCTCACCAACTTCTGTCTCTACGACTGCCAATACTGCGTCAACCGCCGCTCCAGCGACGTGCCCCGCGCGCGTTTCAGCCCGGAGGAGGTGGTCACATTGACCCTGGACTTCTACCGGCGCAATTGCGTCAGCGGGCTGTTTCTCAGCTCCGGCATCATCCGTTCGTCCGACTACACCATGGAGCAGTTGGTGCGGGTCGCCAAGCTTCTACGCGAAGAACACGACTTTCGCGGCTATATCCACCTCAAGACCATTCCCGACGCGGACCCGGCGCTGATCGCCGAAGCCGGGCGTTATGCCGACCGCCTGAGCGTGAATATCGAACTGCCTACCGAGACCAGCTTGCAGACCCTGGCGCCGGAAAAACAGATCGTCTCGATCAAGCAGGCCATGCAGACCATCTACACCGGCGAGCAGACCGTGCTCAACGAGCCGCGCGCGCCGCGATTCGCCCCGGCAGGGCAGAGTACGCAAATGATCGTCGGCGCCGACGACACCGATGACAGCACCATCCTCCACGGTGCCGAGGCGCTTTACGGCAATTTCAAGCTGCGGCGTGTGTATTACTCGGCGTTCAGCCCCATCCCCAACAGCCCGAAGAGCGTGCCCCTGGCTGCACCACCGCTGATGCGCGAGCATCGCTTGTACCAGGCCGATTTCCTGCTGCGCAGCTACGGGTTCAGCGCCAACGAACTGTTCGCAGGCCCCGGCCACCTGGCCCTGGATATCGACCCCAAGCTGGCCTGGGCCCTGGAACACCGCGAGGTATTCCCCCTGGACCTGAACCGCGCCGAGCCGACCTTGATTGCGCGCATTCCGGGCATTGGCCTGCGCACCACCCAGCGCCTGGTGGACCTGCGGCGTGAACGCAAGATCCGCTTCGAAGACCTGGCGCGCATGCGCTGCGTACTGGCCAAGGCCAAGCCGTTTTTCATCACCAGTGACTATCACCCGCAACAGGCCGAAAGCACCAGCGTGCTGCTACGTGAACAATTGCGCGACCGCCCCGCACCCCAGCAAATGGGGCTGTGGGGATGATCAGCCTGGAATGCGACAACCTGTTCAGCACTTGGCGCGACCAGGCGCGATGGCTGCTCAGCCATCAGGTCGATCCCAGCCAGGTGAGCTGGGGCGAGGCCGAGGTAGCCGATCTGTTTGCCACCGACCAGTCCATTCCCGAAGGCCTCGGGCCGTTCCAGACGCGCGTGCCCAAGGCGTTGTTGGATCTGCTGGGGTCGGCCGCCTGCTACCACGGCGACCAGCGCTGGAGCCTGCTGTATGAAGTGTTGTGGCGTGTGAGCCATGGCGATCGTACTGTGATGCTGGCGGGGGACAAGCTGGGCAGCGAGTTGCAGCGGCGGATCAAACAGGTCAGCCGCGAGGCGCACCACCTGCATGCGTTTGTGCGGTTTATCGCATTACCCGCCGGGGCGGGGGCGGAGCTGCCGGAATATGTGGCCTGGCACGAGCCTGCACACGACATTCTGAAATCCGCCAGCCAGCATTTCGTAGGGCGCATGGGCCGTCATCGTTGGATGATCGCCACGCCGCTGGACGGGGTGTACTACGACGGAGAACAGCTTATTCATCAGCGCGAGTGCCCCGAGGCGTGGCGGCAGCTGGCGCAGAATGTGGAGGATCCGCACAGTGCGATGTGGCTGACCTATTACAGCCACATCTTCAACCCGGCGCGGTTGAACCCCAAGGTGATGGAAGGGCACTTGCCGAGCCGGTTCTGGAAGAACTTGCCCGAGGGCAAGTTGATCCCAGGGTTGATCACTGAGGCGCGGACGGGGAAGCAGAAGGATGGGCAGGCGAAGTTGATTGGGGCAAAAGCCGGTCGCCAGATTGCCAGCCCCCACCGAGCGCGGTGACCAATCCCACGCTTGCCTGTAACTGACGGGTCTGCACCGCCTGCAATGTTCGTTGTGCCTGCAAGGCTGCCGTTTGTGCGGTCACTACATCCAGGTAACTCACGGCCCCGGCTTGGTAGCTGTTCATCGCCAGCGATTGCGTATGTTGCGCGGCATCCGCCGCCGCCTGTTCGTCCTGGGCTTCCTGTTGCAAGTCCCGAAGCTGCGCCAGGTTATCTTCGACCTCGCGCACCGCTTTCAGTACGCGGCTCCGGTATTGCGCCGAGGCTTCTTCAAACTCCGCTTTGGCTTGATGTTCATTGGCGCTCAAGCGGCCGCCATCAAAGATCGGCAAGTTGACCAGCGGCCCCAGCGCCCAATACCGATTGCCCGCCGAAAGCAGATTGCCGACGCCTTGCGTCTGCCCGCCAACCAACCCGGTCAAGCTGAAATCCGGATACCACGCGGCCTTGGCCACCCCGATATTCGCATTGGCCGCAAACACCCGCCGTTCCGCCGCCGCAATATCCGGGCGGCGCTGCAGCAACTGGCTGGGTAACTGCGTAGGAATTCCCGGTAACGCGATCAACCGTTGGCTCGGCGGCAACGTAAAATCACTGGCTGCGACACCCACCAGTTCACCAATGGCATGCTCAGTAAGGTTGCGCTGGCCGCGCACTTCATCCAATTGCGCCTTGGCTTCTGCCAACTGATTCTGCGCGCGGGTCAGGTCCAGCTCAGAAGCAATCTGGCCTTCATACCGGCTGCGGGTCAATTGCAGCGCTTGGCTGAAATCGTCCAGCGAACGGTTGAGAATTCGCGCCTGCGCATCCAGCCCATTGAGCTGCACATACAACGTCGCCAACTGGTGCTGCAGGCTCAAGCGTGCCACCGCCAAGTCATCGCCGGACGCTTGCGCCTGAGCATCACCCGCCGCCACCTGGTTGCGGATTTTGCCCCACAGGTCCAGGTCGTAGCTCAATGAAAAACCTGCGGTGTTGCTGTTATACACGGACGGCTGAGTCGTCCCCCGCAACGGTCGCGAGTCCGATTGCCGTTGCCGCAACGGCTGCGCGCTGGCAGTGATTTGCGGGAACAACCCGGCATGCAGTTGGCTGGCGTACGCCTGGGACGCATCGAAGTGCGCCAGCGCTGCATCCAGGTCCGGATTGGCCTTGAGCAGTTGCTGTTGCAGGTCATTCAGGTGTGGGTCGTTGTAGAGTTTCCACCATTCGGGCGCCAGTTGGTCGCAGGGTTGAGCGCTGTGCCACGGGCCGTCACGGGTCTGTTCGCGGTAGCCCGTCGGGAGGTTTACCGAAGGCACGGTGTAGGTCGGCGCCATTGAGCAACCTTGCAACGCCAGCAGTATCAGGGCTGCGACAGGTTTAAGCCTTGGGCACATGTGCACCTCCCGAGGCGTTGGCCAGTTGCACCGGGTCGCCTTCACGCAGGGCGTCGGGTGGGTTGTCGACGACACGGTCGGCGCGTTTCAGGCCCTGGTCGATCACCAAGCGTTCGCCCAAATCCAATCCGATGTGGATGTTCTGCAGGTGCACGTGATTCTGCGCGTCCAGCACCGCCACTTGCGTGCCTTGGGCGCGGAAGATCAACGCGCTGGCCGGGATGCTCACGCCATGGGTGTCCACCGGAATCGGCAGGGTGGCTTCGGCGTAATCACCGGGCAGCAATTCGCCCTTGGGGTTGTCTGCCACGAATTGCGCGAGCAGGGTCCCGGAGCGGCGGTCGATGGCGGTGGAGTCGCCGATCAGGCGGGCCTTGAAGTGTTCGCCAGGATGCTCGGGCACTGTCAGTTCGGCTTCAAGGCCGGGATGGATGACGGCCGCGTAGTTCTGTGGCACCGGCACATACAGGCGCAACTGGTGGGTGTCAGCAATGTTGAACAACTCGGGATCACTGTCGGTATCGGCTTTGATCAACTGGCCGATATCGGTGTTGCGCGCGGTGATGGTGCCGGCGAATGGCGCACGAAGGGTCTTGTAGCTTTCCAGCGCGGTGAGCCTCGCGTAGTCGGCAGCGGCGGCTTCGGCGTTGGCCTTGGCCGCGGCGGCATTGGAGGTTTTTTCATCGGCCTCCTGGCGTGATACCGAGTGGCTGGCGAGCAGGTTTTGCCAGCGGGTGGCGGTGGTTTCGGCCAGGCGTGCGTTGGCTTGTTCCTGCACTAGGCGTGCGTGGGTTTGGGCCAGTTGCTGGTCCAGGTCCGGGCTGTCGATCTCGGCGAGGACCTGCCCGGCCTTGACTTGAGTGCCGATGTCGGCTTTCCAGTCTTTCAGGTAGCCGCTGACCCGGGCGTGAATCGGCGCCTTGCTCCAGGCTTCCAAATGCGCGGGCAAACGCAGGGTATCGCCGGCGGCGTTCTGTTGCGGTTGGACCACCCTCACTTGAGCGATGGCGGCAGTCTCGGTCCAGGCGGCAACCGATTGTTCGTGCAGCGTACGGGCGTGCAGGCCGTTGGCGACCAACAGGGCGGCCAGGGTCAGGCCGCCGACACCCATGAGCATCAGACGCTTGCGCGAGGGTTTTTGATCAGACGACATGTGGGGGAACTCCTGCAACTGCGCGAGTAGAGTGACGACCGTGGACCAGGCTGAAGACCACGGGAACAAACAACAGGGTGGCGACGGTGGCGAAGATCAAGCCACCGATCACCGCACGGCCGAGCGGTGCGTTCTGCTCCTCGGAGATCGCCAGTGGCAGCATGCCGATGATCATCGCCAGGGCGGTCATGCACACTGGGCGAAAGCGCGTGTAGCCCGCTTCCAGCGCGGCCTTCAGCGCATCACCATGTTCGGCCAGGCGTTCGCGGCAGAAGCTCACGACCAGGATCGAGTTTGCGGTGGCGACGCCCATGCACAGGATTGCGCCGGTCAACGCGGGCACCGACAGCGAGGTGCCGCTGAGGAACAGCATCCACACGATCCCCGCCAGGGCCGCCGGCAAGGCGGTGATGATCACGAACGGGTCAGCCCACGACTGGAAGTTGACCACGATCAGCAGGTAGATCAGCACCACCGCACCGAGCAGGCCGACGCTCAAACCGCTGAACGCTTCATGCAACGCATCGATCTGCCCGTGCAGGCTGATCACCGCGCCTTTGGGGCGCATCGACGCGGTGTCATCCAGCACTTTTTGCACATCACGGGCCACGCCGCCGAGGTCGCGGCCTTGGACATTGGCGTACAAGTCCAGGGTCGGTTCGATGTTGTAGTGAGTCACCACCGCCGGGCTCTGCACGCGGGAGATGGTTGCCACGCCGCCGAGGATTTGCGACTGGCCGCCAGCACCCGTTACCGGCAGCGCTTCCAGTGACGGCAGGCTGTCGAGGCGGTATTGCGGGGTCGCGGCAACGATGGAATAGGACACGCCGTTGGCCGGGTTGAGCCAGAAGGTCGGCGCCACCTGGGAGCTGCCGGCGAGGGAGGCGACCATGCTGTTGGTCACGTCACGCTCCGTGATGCCCAGGCCGTTGGCGCGCATCCGGTCGACATTCACCTGCAAGGACGGGTAGCCGGTGGACTGTTGGATACGCAGGTCGGCGATGCCCGGGACGTGCTGCAGGCGGCACTCCAGTTCTACCGCATAGGCGCGGTTTTCTTCGTCGCTGCGCCCGGAGATCTTCACGTCCAGCGGGGCAGGCGCGCCAAAGTTGAGGATCTGGCTGCTGATACCCGCCGGCAGGAACGCAAAGTGGCTGCCGGGAAAACTTTGCGGCAAGGCTTCACGCAGTTTCTTCACATAGTCCGCGGTGGGGGCGTGGTCTTTTTTCAAGGTGACCTGGATGTCGCCATCCTGCGGGCCGATGGTGCCGCTGCTGCTGTAGGCCATGTCGATGCCGCTCAGCGGGATGCCGATGTTATCGACAATGGTGTCGAGTTCTTCGGCGGGAATCACTTCACGAATCCGCGCTTCGATGCGGTCGAAAGCGGCGGCGCTTTCTTCGATGCGCGTGCCCAGTGGTAAACGTACGTGAAGGGCGAGGGCACCGGCGTCGGTGGCTGGGAAGAAGTCCTGGCCCAGGCTAGGCAACAGCAGGAATGACGCGAGTACGCAGGCCAGGAAACCGACGATAAAGCGTTTGCGATTGCCCAGCGCCAACGTCAGCAGGCCGTAATAGGTATCGCGGCTATTCGAGAAATGGCGCTCGAACCCCTGTTGGAAATTCAGCATCGATTGCAGCAGGGCGTTGCGCTGTTTCGTGTGCTGCTCACCTTCGTGATGATTGATGAATTCATCTTCCGGGTGATGCCCCGCGCCTGGCTCCGGCATGTGCGGCTTGAGCAGGAACATCGCCAGTGTCGGTACCAACGTACGCGAGAGGATGAACGAACTGGCCATGGCAAAGATGACCGCCAGGGCCATCGGGCGGAACAGGTAGCCGGCGATGCCTTGCAGCAAGAACATCGGCACAAACACGATGCAGATGCACAGCAGCGAGACGAACGCCGGGCCGACGATCTGCGCGGCGCCGTCGAGGATCGCGGTTTTTACCGCCTTGCCTTGTTCCAGGTGCCAGTTGATGTTTTCGATGGTGACCGTGGCGTCGTCCACCAGGATGCCCACGGCCAACGCCAGCCCGCCGAGGGTCATCACGTTGAGGGTTTGCCCGGACACCGCCAGCAGCGCGATGGCCGAGAGTACGGCCAGGGGAATCGACGCCGCGATGATCAGCGTCGAACGCCAGCTGCCAAGGAACAGCAGGATCATCGCGCTCGTCAGCAGCGCGGCAATGATGCCTTCCTGGGCCACGCTGCCCACCGACTGTTTGACGAACACCGAGGCGTCGCCCAGCAGCGAAGTCTTCAGCGACGGCGGCAGCGTTTCGTTGATGCGCGGCAACATCTGCCGGATGCCGTCGATGATCGACAGGGTAGAGATGCTGCCGTTTTTCAATGCCGGCATCAGCACCGCACGGTGGCCGTCGACGCGTACGATGTTGGTCTGCGGCGGCGAGCCGTCACGTACGTGGGCCACCTGGCCGATGGTGATCAGCGCACCGTCGACGGTTTTGATTGGCAAATCGTTGAGTTCATCAATTGCCTTGGGGCTGTTGTTGAGCAGGATCGTGTATTCGTTGGGACCGAGTTTGGCGGTGCCCACTGGGATGATCTGGTTTTGCAACGCGAGTGCATTGCCCACGTCCTGGGCCGACAGCCCTTTGGCGGCCAGCGCCTGCGGGTCGAGGTCGAGGGTGATCTGGCGTTGTTTACCTCCCATGGGTGTGGGCATCGCCAGGCCGGGAAGGGCGCTTAAAGGCAGGCGGATGTTGTTTTGCACCAGGTCGCGAATCTTCGCCTCCGAGAGGCTCGGGCTGGAGAATGCCATCTGCAGGATCGGCACCGTGGAGGCACTGTAGTTGAGGATCAGCGGCGGCGTGATGCCCGGTGGCATCTGCTTGAGTACGGTTTGAGAAACTGCCGTCACCTGAGCGTTGGCGGTGCGGATATCCACGCCGGGCTGGAAGAAGATCTTGACGATGCCCATGCCGGGCAGCGATTGCGATTCGATGTGTTCGATGTCGTTGACGGTGGTACTCAGGGAGCGTTCGTAGGTGTAAATCACCCGGCCGGCCATGGCGTCCGGCGACAGGCCGTTGTACTGCCACACCACCGCTACCACAGGGATGCCGATATCCGGGAAAACGTCAGTGGGGGTACGCAGGGCCGCCATTGGCCCGATGATGCAGATGAATATGGCCAACACGATAAACGTGTACGGCTTTTGCAGTGCGGTCTTTACCAGCCCGAGCATGCGTGAACCTCCAAAGGAGCAGGATTGCAAACCCCGGCAGTCTTGCCCGACCCACCTAACACGCACCTTTCAGCCAGGTGAAGGAACATTTAGGTAAGGGCTGAAGATCGTTTCATATGTATTCATTTGTTCTAAACAGGCGCGCTCACCAAGCTTGTAACCCATCGGACACATCGTCTTTCTTTGGAGCCCTGCCATGTCACTCAAACCCCTGTTGTTGATTCCCGCCCTCGGTGCTGTGCTGCTGTTATCGGCTTGCGCCGGCCCCATTCCAAAAGCCGACCCGAGCGAAGCCTGGATCGGCTTGAAGGAAGAAGCGCCGAACGACCTGATGGCTGAGCGAGTGGATGGAAAACGCGTGGATGACGGGCGTTTTTTTGAAGTGACACCGGGAGATCATCGCCTGGATGTGACGTTATTCGAGGAAGAACCAGGCGACGACAACCAGCAGGACTGCCAGGGCCGGGTCGAGTACAAGGACTTCAAGGCGGGTGAGCACTACACCTTGGTGGAATCCAGCCTGGGCACGACCGTGCGCGCATCCCTCGAGGATGGCCACGGCAAGGAAGTCGCGGCGACTCAGGACTTCAATTGCATGCCTGGCTAGGCGTGATGCACCGCTGCCTTATGAGGCTTGGCGGGTTTGGCGTGGGGGTGATGGTGCCGGCGGGTAATGCGCAACACCCCCCACAGCATGGCGCCGGCTACCGCCAGCCAGCCGCAGATCAACAGGAAAATCGTTGTTGCAAGGCTCATTCGGGCCTCCTTTCGCCCCGTTCGGGGCACACACAGTCTTCTCAAGGGACAGTCTAGCTAGCTGGCGGTTGCCTGCTATTGACCAATGGTCGTGTCTGACCAACTTCTTTGCTCTATCCACTCCCTTTACTAAGCCTGCGGGCTATACCCGCGTGGCAGAGCGTCCTATGATCAGGGCCCTCACCGGCAGTTGATCAAGAGAGTAGAAAATTGCGGTTACGGTCGAACCTTAAAACATCCGTGTTGCTCGCCTGTGCCCTGGGGCTTGCGGCCTGTTCTGCAACCCCATCGAGGCTGGCGGGCCTGCCGGAGCGCGTCGAGCTCAATGGCGTGCCGACTTTTCGGAGCGAGGCTTATCAGAGCGGTCCTACGGCTTTAGCCAGCATGCTGTCGCAACAAGGCATTGTCATGACACCGGGCCTGCTGGATAAGCCGCTGCGTTTACCGGGCGCCGAGGCAGACCTTGAACGCAACATGCAGGTGCTGGCGCGTGAATACGGGCTCATGGTGTATCCGCTGGATGCAGAGCTGACGGCGGTGCTGGCGCAGGTGGCGGCGGGTTACCCGGTGATGGCGCGGATTGGTGGTGGGATGTGGTCTGACGCGCATTATGTGGTCGTGGTCGGGTTCAATCAGCAGAAAAGCACCGTGCTACTGCGCTCCGGGATGGACCGGCGCCTGTTGATGAGCTTCAGCGACTTTGAATCGAAGTGGAAGAGCGCGGGGAGTTGGGCAATCCTCACCCAGCGCCCTAGCCAGTTGCCGGCCAATGTGGATGCGCAACGCTGGCGGGATTCGGCTAATGCAACGGCCCAGGCGGGGCAGGAACGGGCGGCGGCGCAGGCACTTAAAGTGTTGGCGGAACGCAAGTAAGGAAAACACCGACGATCCAATGTGGGGCTTGTGTGGGAGCTGGCTTGCCTGCGATAGCATCTCCGCGGTGCCACTGAAACACCGCAGTGTCTGCATCGCGGGCAAGCCCGACTCCCACACAAGCCAGCTCCCACATAGGTAGTGCGTGTTTAGCGACGCACTTCCGCAGCGTTAGGACGGTTCTTCAGGTTCTTGTCCGCCTTGTAGCGCAATGCCACATCCGGCACCGAGCCGCTCTTACCGGTTTCAACCCAATTACGAATCCGGCTGGCATCGGCAAAGTGCGTGAATTTGCCGAAGGCATCCAGGATCACCAACGACACCGGGCGGTTACCCATGCTGGTCACCAGCACCAGGCAGTGGCCGGCCTGGTTGGTGAAGCCGGTCTTGGTCAGCTTGATCTCCCAGTTGGCGCGGTTGATCAGGTGATCGGTGTTGGAGAAACCCAGGGTATAGTTGGGTTTGCGGAACGAAACGGTCTTTTCCTTGGTGGTACTCAGTTGGCTGAGCAGCGGGTAGTGGCGCGCGGCGGCCAGCAATTTGCTCAGGTCACGGGCGGTGGACACGTTATGAATCGACAGGCCAGTAGGCTCGACGTAGTGGGTGCTGGTCATGCCCAGCGCTTTGGCCTTGGCGTTCATCGCCGCGATAAACGCTGGATAGCCGCCTGGGTAGTGGTGGGCCAGGCTGGCGGCGGCGCGGTTTTCTGACGACATCAGGGCGATCAGCAACATCTCTTTGCGCGGCATTTCGCTGCCGATTTTCACGCGGGAGAACACACCTTTCATTTCCGGCGTGTCCTTGATATTGATATCGATGTACTCATCCATGTTCTGCTTGGCTTCGAGCACGATCAGGCCGGTCATCAGCTTGCTCACCGAGGCAATGGGCACCACCACGTCGGGGTTGCTGGAATAGATGACCTTATTGGTCTGCAGGTCCACCAGCATGGCGCTGCCTGAAGCGATCTGCAGCTTGGAGGTATCACGCGGAGCCTGGGTGGTTTCGGCTGCTTGCGCGAAGGTGCCTGTGAAAGCAAAAAATAGGCTGACAATAGAGAGACGAATTTTCACGCGGATGAACTCGCTAAAAAAGTAAGGAAATGCCGTTGGGGAACGGGTTTTTGATAAATGCCGTTACATTTTAGGAGTATGGATCAGAAACTGTCGAATGTTCTTCTAAAGCCAGATGAAAGTTCCTAAAAACTAAGAAAAAAGAGTTTTTTGCGGGCAATAAAAAGCCCTGCGATAAGACAGGGCTTTTTCAGTACACCTGGTTATTAATCGTGCAGGGTTTCTGCGGCGTACAAGGTGTTTTCCAATAGGCAGGCACGCGTCATCGGGCCAACTCCACCCGGTACTGGAGTAATCCAGCCGGCGCGGGGCAGGGCGGTTTCGTACACCACGTCCCCCACCAGTTTGCCGTCTTCCTGGCGGTTGATGCCCACGTCGATGACGATGGCGCCTTGCTTGATCCACTCACCCTTGACCAGGCCCGGCTTACCGGCGGCGACAACGACCAGATCGGCGCGGCCAACGTGGCCGGCGAGGTCTTTGGTGAAGCGGTGGGTGACGGTCACGGTGCAGCCGGCCAGCAGCAGTTCCATGGCCATCGGGCGGCCGACGATGTTGGACGCGCCGACAACCACGGCATCAAGGCCATACAGGTCGACACCGGTGCTTTCCAGCAGGGTCATGATGCCTTTCGGCGTGCACGGGCGCAGCAGCGGGATACGCTGGGCCAGGCGGCCGACGTTATAAGGGTGGAAGCCGTCGACGTCCTTGTCCGGGCGGATGCGCTCCAGCAATTTGGACGCGTCCAAGTGCTCGGGCAAAGGCAGTTGGAGCAGGATGCCATCGATCTTCGGGTCGTCGTTGAGACCGTCGATCAGGTCGGTAAGCGCCTGCTGGGTGGTCTCGGAAGGTAAGTCGTAGGCCTTGGAAATAAAGCCGACCTCTTCACAGTCTTTACGCTTGTGCGAGACATAAACCTGGGACGCAGGATCGCTGCCGACCAGGATCACCGCGAGGCCAGGCGTGCGCAGGCCTTGCTGGCCACGCTCGGAGACGCGTTTGGCGATCTGCTGGCGCAGGCTGGCGGCGATTGATTTGCCGTCGATAAGTTGTGCAGTCATTACGCGTGATTAACCATCGAGAGGGGGAAGAAAAGTGCGCGCATTCTCGCATGCCATGACGTGAGGGCAAAGGCGCTTGGTCTGCAAATTGCCCTAACCCCTTAAATAAAATCAGTTTTTTTCAAAAAAGATTTGACGGGTTTCCAGGCCCTCTATACTATTCGTCGCACTTGTCGGGCACAGCCTAGCACTGGTTAAGAAGGTCGAGCAGAATAGAGTGTTGTTCTGCAAGGCTGGAAGCACTTAGTTTGTAATCCTCCAAGAGTACAGATTAATCAGGCGCCCGTAGCTCAGCTGGATAGAGCATCCGCCTTCTAAGCGGATGGTCGCAGGTTCGAGTCCTGCCGGGTGCGCCATTAGGCAGCTTTGGCACAAGTAGCGCTAGTTGGTGGGCGTAGCTCAGTTGGTAGAGCACGGGATTGTGACTCCCGTTGTCGAGGGTTCGATCCCCTTCGTCCACCCCATATTTTGAAAAGGCGCCAGATTAATCGTCTGGCGCCTTTGCTTTAAGAGCTACAAGCGCGGATGTGGTGGAATTGGTAGACACACTGGATTTAGGTTCCAGCGCCGCGAGGCGTAAGAGTTCGAGTCTCTTCATCCGCACCAAACAAGGCTTGGCCATGTCGAAAGGCAGGGCAGGGCTAAACAAAGAAGTGGTTTGGTTTCTTTGTTAACGCAATATGGTGGGCGTAGCTCAGTTGGTAGAGCACGGGATTGTGACTCCCGTTGTCGAGGGTTCGATCCCCTTCGTCCACCCCATATTCGAAAGGCGCCAGATTTAACAGTCTGGCGCCTTTTTTGGTTTCAGCGGTACGAATATTCGGCGGCTGCAGGTAGTGGGTCGCAACGGCAGGGCGTTTCGTCGTATTTATGTATCTCGATGATGCCGCACTGCCTGCTGGCCCTGTTTGAGGGGTTGGCCGCCAAGGGGGTGCAGACGACTTCTTCTATATATAGAAGAGGCGGCGCGGAGCCCTGGCGTACTTGGCTGTATTTGTCACCGGGGCGAGGTGCGTCAGTGCCTTCGTACCGATAAATTGCCGGCTGTTTTCGGGCGTATTTTCAGTAGGGTGACTTCTTGAGTTTGACCCACTAGAATGCATGCCCTTGATTGGGGTCGGAAATGGCCGGCTAACGTCTGTGCAACGAGGAATATCCATGCAAGTTTCTGTTGAAAATACTACTGCTCTCGAGCGCCGCCTGAGCATCACCGTTCCGGCAGAGCGTATTGAGACTGCGGTCAACAAGCGTCTGCAGCAGACTGCCCAAAAGGCCAAGATCGCTGGTTTCCGTCCAGGCAAAGTGCCAATGAGCGAAATCAAGCGCCGTTTTGGTGCTGATGCGCGCCAGGAAGCTGTTGGTGACGTAATCCAGGCTTCTTTCTACGAAGCAGTGGTTGAGCAAAAGCTGAACCCAGCAGGTTCGCCGTCGATCGAGCCTAAGTCCCTCGAAGCGGGCAAGGACCTGGAATACGTTGCCGTATTCGAAGTGTTCCCAGAATTCGAAGTGGCCGGTTTCGACGGTATTGCTATCGAGCGCCTGAGCGCCGAAGTGGCTGATTCGGACCTGGACAACATGCTGGAAATCCTGCGCAAGCAGAACACCCGTTTTGAAGTAGCCGAGCGTGCTGCCCAGAACGAAGACCAGTTGAACATCGATTTCGTTGGCAAGGTTGACGGCGAAGTCTTCGCTGGCGGCTCCGCCAAGGGTACTCAGCTGGTGCTGGGTTCCAACCGCATGATCCCTGGCTTTGAAGACGGCCTGGTTGGCGCCAAAGCCGGCGAAGAGCGTGTTCTGAACCTGGAATTCCCTGCTGACTACCAGAACCTGGACCTGGCTGGCAAAGCCGCCGAGTTCACCGTGACCGTCAACAGCGTTTCCGAGCCTAAGCTGCCTGAGCTGAACGAAGAGTTCTTCGCTCAATTCGGTATCAAGGAAACCGGCATCGAAGGCTTCCGCACCGAAGTTCGCAAGAACATGGAGCGCGAGCTGCGTCAGGCCATCAAATCCAAGGTCAAGAACCAGGTCATGGACGGTCTGCTGGCTGCCAACCCGATCGAAGTGCCTAAGGCACTGCTGTCCAACGAAGTGGATCGCCTGCGCGTACAAGCTGTTCAGCAGTTTGGTGGCAACATCAAGCCTGATCAACTGCCGGCCGAGCTGTTCGAAGAGCAAGCCAAGCGCCGCGTCGTCCTGGGTCTGATCGTGGCAGAAGTGGTCAAGCAGTTCGACCTCAAGCCTGACGAAGACCGCGTTCGCGAAATGATCCAGGAAATGGCTTCGGCCTACCAGGAGCCTGAGCAGGTTGTGGCTTGGTACTACAAGAACGACCAGCAACTGAACGAAGTACGTTCGGTTGTGCTGGAAGAACAAGTTGTGGATACTGTTCTGCAGAAGGCTAAGGTGACCGATAAAGCGGTCTCTTACGAAGAAGCAGTCAAACCGGCGGAAGCACCACAAGCCGACTGATTGTCCAACTCGTTGGAAATTCAACCATAAGCCAGCCTCGCGCTGGCTTATGCGTTTTCAAGACATGACTATTTGGGAGTAACTGCAGAGCATGTTCCGTAATTCCTATATTCAGCAGAACTCTGATATCCAGGCCGCTGGCGGCCTGGTCCCGATGGTTGTCGAGCAGTCCGCTCGTGGCGAACGCGCCTACGACATCTACTCGCGTCTGCTCAAGGAGCGAGTGATTTTTCTGGTGGGCCCGGTAGAGGACTACATGGCCAACCTGATCTGTGCGCAGCTGCTGTTCCTTGAAGCGGAAAACCCGGACAAGGACATCCATCTCTACATCAACTCACCGGGCGGTTCGGTGACTGCGGGCATGTCGATCTACGACACCATGCAATTCATCAAGCCGAACGTATCCACCACTTGCATTGGCCAGGCTTGCAGCATGGGCGCGTTCCTGCTGACTGCGGGTGCCGAAGGCAAGCGTTATTGCCTGCCTAACTCGCGCGTGATGATTCACCAGCCACTGGGCGGTTTCCAGGGCCAGGCGTCGGACATCGAAATCCACGCCAAGGAAATCCTGTTCATTCGCGAGCGTCTCAATACGTTGATGGCCAAGCACAGCGGGCACACCCTGGAAGAAATCGAGCGCGATACCAACCGCGACAACTTCATGAGTGCCGAGGCCGCGCGTGACTACGGGCTGATCGACGCCGTGATCGACAAGCGCCCCGCTTAATATAAGCCGCTCAAAATAGGGCCGGTCGGCATGTCCGACCACTGGCGGGCTTGAAAAAGCCCGCATAAGCCTTCATCTTGTGTTGCAAGCCTATCGGATTTGGATCGAACGAATGACTGACACCCGCAACGGCGAGGACAACGGCAAGCTGCTCTATTGCTCCTTCTGTGGCAAAAGCCAGCATGAAGTACGCAAATTGATTGCCGGCCCCTCGGTCTTTATCTGCGACGAGTGCGTCGACCTGTGCAATGACATCATCCGTGAGGAGGTGCAGGAAGCCCAGGCCGAAAGCAGCGCGCATAAATTGCCTTCGCCTAAAGAAATCAGCGGCATCCTTGATCAATACGTGATTGGTCAAGAGCGTGCAAAGAAGGTTTTGGCCGTAGCGGTATACAACCACTACAAGCGCTTGAACCAGCGTGACAAGAAAGGCGACGAAGTCGAACTCGGCAAGAGCAACATCTTGCTGATCGGTCCTACAGGCTCGGGTAAAACCCTGCTTGCAGAAACCCTCGCTCGTCTGCTCAACGTTCCGTTCACTATCGCCGACGCCACCACCCTCACCGAGGCTGGATACGTGGGTGAAGACGTCGAGAACATCATTCAGAAGCTGCTGCAGAAGTGCGACTACGACGTAGAGAAAGCCCAGATGGGTATTGTCTACATCGACGAAATCGATAAGATTTCGCGCAAGTCTGACAACCCGTCGATCACTCGGGATGTTTCCGGTGAAGGCGTGCAGCAAGCCCTGTTGAAACTGATCGAAGGCACGGTTGCTTCCGTACCGCCACAAGGCGGCCGCAAGCACCCGCAGCAGGAATTCCTTCAGGTTGATACGCGCAACATCCTGTTCATCTGTGGCGGTGCGTTCTCCGGGCTGGAAAAAGTTATCCAGCAACGTTCCACCCGGGGCGGCATTGGTTTCGGTGCAGAAGTGCGCAGCAAGGAAGAAGGCAAGAAGGTGGGCGAGTCCCTGCGTGAAGTCGAGCCTGACGATCTGGTCAAGTTCGGTCTGATCCCGGAATTCGTTGGCCGTCTGCCCGTCCTGGCCACGTTGGACGAATTGGATGAGGCTGCTCTGATTCAGATCCTCACCGAGCCGAAAAACGCCCTGACCAAGCAATACGCCAAGCTGTTCGAGATGGAAGGTGTAGACCTCGAGTTCCGTACCGACGCACTCAAATCAGTGGCCAAGCGGGCACTGGAGCGCAAGACCGGTGCACGTGGCCTGCGTTCGATTCTGGAAGGCGTGTTGCTCGACACCATGTACGAAATCCCCTCGCAGTCCGAGGTGAGTAAAGTGGTGATCGACGAAAGCGTTATAGAAGGCAAGTCCAAGCCACTGTATATCTACGAAAACAGTGAGCCGGCTGCCAAGGCTGCGCCCGACGCGTAAGCGTTTCGCAGTTTCGGTATAAACAAGGGGCCTCCAGGGGCCCCTTTGTTTTTACAGCGTTTTTACTCCAAAGCGTTTACTGCGTTTAACTGCTGGCAATAAGCTTGTTTTTTTTGCATGCAGCCCCCATCTTGGTTTCAAGTTTATTTTTCAACTGTCATAGAGGCGAAATCATGAAGACAACCATTGAATTGCCTCTCCTGCCGTTGCGTGATGTCGTCGTCTATCCGCACATGGTTATCCCGCTGTTCGTGGGGCGCGAGAAGTCTATCGAAGCCCTCGAGGCCGCGATGACGGGCGACAAGCAGATCCTGCTGTTGGCCCAGAGAAATCCTGCTGATGATGATCCAGGCGAAGATGCCCTGTATCGCGTGGGCACCATTGCTACCGTGCTGCAATTGCTCAAGCTGCCTGATGGCACTGTCAAGGTGCTGGTGGAAGGTGAGCAACGGGGTGCGGTCGAACGCTTCATGGAGGTGGACGGCCACCTGCGCGCCGAAGTCGCGCTGATCGACGAAGTCGAAGCCCCTGAGCGTGAGTCGGAAGTTTTTGTACGCAGCCTGCTCTCGCAATTCGAGCAGTATGTGCAGTTGGGCAAGAAAGTCCCGGCTGAAGTCCTGTCTTCCCTCAACAGCATTGATGAGCCAAGCCGCCTGGTCGACACCATGGCCGCGCACATGGCGCTGAAAATCGAGCAGAAGCAAGACATCCTCGAAATCATCGACCTGTCGGCCCGTGTTGAGCATGTGCTAGCGCTGCTGGATGGCGAAATCGACCTGTTGCAGGTTGAGAAACGCATCCGTGGCCGTGTGAAGAAACAAATGGAGCGCAGCCAGCGCGAGTACTACCTGAATGAGCAGATGAAGGCCATCCAGAAAGAACTCGGCGACAGCGAGGAAGGCCACAACGAAATCGAAGAGCTGAAAAAGCGCATCGATGCCGCCGGCCTGCCGAAAGACGCCCTGACCAAGGCCAACGCCGAGCTGAACAAGCTCAAGCAAATGTCGCCGATGTCGGCTGAAGCCACCGTGGTGCGCTCCTACATCGACTGGCTGGTGCAGGTGCCGTGGAAGGCCCAGACCAAAGTGCGCCTGGACCTGGCTCGCGCTGAGGATATCCTCGACGCCGATCACTACGGCCTCGAAGAAGTCAAAGAACGCATCCTCGAATACCTCGCCGTGCAAAAGCGCGTGAAGAAAATTCGTGGGCCGGTGTTGTGCCTGGTGGGGCCGCCTGGCGTGGGTAAAACCTCGCTGGCTGAGTCGATTGCCAATGCCACCAACCGTAAATTCGTGCGCATGGCCCTCGGCGGTGTGCGCGATGAAGCGGAAATTCGTGGTCATCGCCGGACTTACATCGGTTCGATGCCAGGAAGATTGATTCAAAAGATGACGAAAGTGGGTGTGCGCAACCCGCTGTTCCTGCTCGATGAAATCGACAAAATGGGCAGCGACATGCGTGGCGATCCGGCATCGGCCCTGCTCGAAGTGCTCGACCCGGAACAGAACCACAATTTCAACGACCATTACCTGGAAGTCGATTACGACCTGTCCGACGTAATGTTCCTGTGCACCTCCAACTCCATGAACATCCCGCCAGCGTTGCTGGACCGGATGGAAGTGATTCGTCTGCCGGGCTACACCGAAGACGAGAAGATCAACATCGCGGTCAAATACCTCGCGCCCAAGCAGATTTCGGCCAACGGCCTGAAGAAGGGCGAGATCGAGTTCGAGCTCGAAACGATCCGCGACATCGTGCGTTATTACACCCGCGAGGCCGGTGTACGGGGCCTGGAGCGCCAGATCGCGAAAATCTGCCGCAAAGCGGTCAAGGAACATGCGCTGGAAAAACGCTTCTCGGTGAAGGTCACCGCCGACTCCCTGGAGCATTTCCTGGGCGTGCGTAAATTCAGTTACGGCCTGGCCGAGCAACAGGATCAGGTAGGGCAGGTCACTGGCCTGGCGTGGACCCAAGTGGGCGGCGAGTTGCTGACCATCGAAGCTGCGGTGATCCCGGGCAAAGGCCAACTGATCAAGACCGGTTCCCTGGGTGACGTGATGGTCGAGTCCATCACTGCTGCGCAGACCGTGGTGCGCAGCCGCGCCAAGAGCCTGGGGATCCCCCTGGACTTCCATGAGAAGCACGACACGCACATCCACATGCCGGAAGGGGCGACCCCGAAGGACGGCCCTAGCGCAGGCGTAGGGATGTGCACGGCCCTGGTGTCGGCATTGACTGGCATTCCGGTGCGTGCCGATGTCGCTATGACCGGGGAAATTACCCTGCGTGGTCAAGTACTGGCTATCGGTGGTCTGAAGGAGAAATTGCTCGCCGCACACCGGGGTGGCATCAAGACCGTGATCATTCCTGAAGAGAATGTTCGCGACTTGAAAGAAATTCCTGACAATATCAAGCAGGATCTTCAGATTAAACCGGTTAAATGGATTGACGAGGTCCTGCAAATTGCGCTGCAATACGCGCCGGAGCCCTTGCCGGATGTGGCTCCGGAGATTGTCGCGAAGGATGAAAAACGCGAGTCAGATTCCAAGGAAAGAATTAGCACGCATTAATGCGATTAAGCCGGGTGGCTTCCTTGACAGCTTTTTAGAGCCCTTGTTATAAAGCGGCTCTTAAGTGTCTGTAGGCCATTCAGCACTGGCTTTTGTTTTTACCAAAAAACTTAGAATCATACTCAATAGAAATATAAGGGGACTTAGAGTGAACAAGTCGGAACTGATTGATGCTATCGCTGCATCCGCTGATATCCCGAAAGCTGCTGCTGGCCGTGCGCTGGATGCAGTAATCGAATCCGTCACTGGCGCTCTGAAGGCCGGCGACTCCGTGGTCCTGGTAGGCTTCGGTACTTTCTCTGTGACTGACCGCCCAGCTCGCACTGGCCGTAACCCACAGACTGGCAAAGCACTGCAAATCGCTGCTGCCAAGAAACCAGGTTTCAAAGCCGGTAAAGCCCTGAAAGAAGCCGTTAACTAAGCTTCGCTCAAGCCTTACCTACCCGGGTCGGACGCAGGTCTGGCCTGGCAGCGGAGCGGCAGCTGACCTACGTATCCATTGGGTCGCTACGCCGGGGGTGTGGGTTCAAACCCCCGTCCGCTCCGCCAGTTACGAGAAGGCGCATCCTCGGATGCGCCTTTCTTCTATCCGGACTCTACCCACGCTCCACGGTTGCCTATTTTTGAAGTTCAACCGTTTCTGGGGGACGCATGCTGCAAAATATCAGGGACAATTCACAAGGCTGGATTGCCAAGACCATTATCGGGATCATCGTCGCATTGATGGCGTTCACCGGTATCGAAGCCATTTTCCAGGCTTCGGGTAACAGTAAACAGGACGTGGCCAAGGTCAACGGTGAAGAGATCACCCAGACCGAGCTGAGCCAAGCCGTCGACATGCAACGTCGCCAGCTGATGCAACAGCTGGGCAAGGATTTCGATGCTTCGCTGCTGGACGAAAAACTGCTGCGCGAGGCGGCCCTCAAGGGTCTGATCGATCGCAAGCTGCTGCTGCAAGGTGCGGCCGATTCCAAGTTTGGCTTCTCTGAAGCTGCGCTGGACCAGGTGATCCTGCAGACGCCGGAGTTCCAGGTGGACGGCAAGTTCAGCGCCGAACGCTTTGACCAGGTGATTCGTCAACTGGGCTACAGCCGTATGCAATTCCGTCAGATGCTGACCCAGGAAATGCTCATCGGTCAGGTTCGCGCAGGTATCGCCGGCAGTGGTTTCGTCACCGACGCCGAAGTGCTGGCATTCGCCCGTCTGGAAAAACAGACCCGCGATTTCGCCACCGTCAACATCAAGGCCAACCCTGCCGCGGTGAAACTCACCGACGACGAGGTCAAGGCTTACTACGACCAGCACGCCAAAGAGTTCATGACCCCTGATCAAGTGGTTATCGACTACCTGGAATTGAAGAAGTCGTCCTTCTTCGACCAGGTCAGCGTCAAGGACGATGAGCTGCAGGCTGCCTATCAGAAAGAAACCGCCAACCTCGCTGAACAGCGTCGTGCAGCGCACATCCTGATTGAAGTCAACGACAAGGTCACCGACGCACAAGCCAAGGCCAAGATCGAAGAGATCCAGGCCCGCCTGGCCAAGGGTGAGAAGTTCGAAGCCCTGGCCAAGGAGTTCTCCCAGGATCCAGGTTCGGCCAACAGTGGCGGCGATCTGGGCTTTGCCGGCCCAGGCGTTTACGACCCGGACTTCGAAACCGCGTTGTACGCGTTGAACAAGGACCAGGTCTCGGCGCCAGTGCGCAGTACCTTCGGTTGGCACTTGATCAAGCTGTTGGGCGTTGAGGCACCGCAAGTGCCGACGTTTGCCAGCCTGAAAGACAAGTTGACCAAAGAGCTCAAGGCCCAGCAAGTCGAGCAGCGTTTTGTCGAAGCGACCAAGCAATTGGAAGATGCGGCATTTGAAGCGTCCGACCTGGCCCAGCCGGCGTCCGACCTGAAGCTGACCGTGCATACCTCCGCGCCGTTTGGCCGTGAAGGTGGCGAAGGTGTTGCGGCCAACCGTGCCGTGGTCACTGCTGCGTTCAGCCCGGAAGTACTGGATGAGGGTGCCAACAGCACCGCCATCGAGCTGGACCCGGAAACCATCATCGTGCTGCGTGCCAAGGAGCATCTGAAGCCTGCGCAACTGCCGCTGGAAAGCGTCAATGCCGCGATTCGTACGCAGATGGCCAAGGAACGCGCCAGCGCGGCTGCCAAGACCCACGCTGACGAGTTGATCGCCAGCCTGCGTGATGGCAAGACACCGCTGAACCAGCCGGTCGACGGCCAGGCCTGGAAGGTCACTGAAGCGGCTACCCGTAGCCAGGAAGCGATCGACCCTGCGGTGTTGCAAGCCCTGTTCCGCATGCCCAAGCCTGCGGCCAAGGACAAGCCGACCTTCACCACCGTGACCCTGGCTGACGGCAGCCTGGTGATCGTGCGCTTGAACGGCGTCAACGAAGCCGCTGCACCAACGGATGAAGAAAAGGCGCAATACCGCCGCTTCCTCGCTTCCCGTGTCGGGCAGCAGGACTTCGCGGCGTACCGCAAGCAGTTGGAAACCAAGGCTGACATCAAGAAGTACTGATGTCGGTTTGAACAAGAAGCCCCCGGCCTGAAAAGTCCGGGGGTTTTTTTATGTGCGCTAGACTGGGCATTCACTGTCGCGGACCAAGGAGTTTTCAGCGTGTTCGATCAAGGAAGTGAGGGGGTGGTGATCCGCCGGGCCAGTGTGGCGGATGCCCCGGCGGTTTTGCAGGTGTTCGACGAAGTGATTGCCTGGTTCGTGTCCATCGGCAATAACGGTCAATGGGGAACCGAGCCTTGGTCGGCCTCGCCGCGGCGGGTTGCGCAAGTAACCGATGCCTGCGCGATGCCGGGTGCGTGGGTGGTAGAGGAACGCGGCGGCCGGGTCCTGGCCGCACTCGTGTTGGGCGAGCCCATGGCTTATGTGCCCGCAGCGACAGAGCCGGAGGTCTATGTGCGGCTGCTGATCGCTGCGCGGGATCAGCGTGTACGGGGTATCGGTCGGCGCCTCATGGCCTTCGCCGACGACCGTGCCCGTGCTGCGGGAGTGAGGCGTTTGCGTGTGGACTGCTACGGCGGTGGGACCGGCGACCTGGTGCGGTTTTATGAGTCCTGTGGCTATGAGCGCATTTCAACGTTCGACCTGGAGGGATGGCCGGGCCAGTTGTTGGGGCGCAGCCTGTAGAGCGCCGGCCAGGGCCAGCAGCATCAGCAGCACAACCGCCCACGGAAATGCGCCGACACCCCACCCCTGGAGCAACACGCCGCCTGCCAAACCGCCGCTCGCGATGCCCAGGTTCCAAACGGTCACCAGCATCGACTGCGCGGCATCCGCCGACTCGCCCGCCGACTTGGCCAGCGCTGTTTGCAGGAGCGCGGGCAGTCCGCCGAAGGCCAGGCCCTATAGCGCGACGGCGGTGTAGATGACCGCTGGCAGGTCAATCCAGAACGCCAGCGCAAAGGCGATCAGGCCAAACAGCGCGCAACTGATCAGCAACAGTGCGCGCAACCACCGATCAATCAATACGCCGGCCAGCCAGATGCTCAATAATGCGGCGAGGCCGAACACCAGCAGCAGCCGATCGATATCCGCAACAATTCCCGCCGGTACCAACAGCGGGGCGATATAGGTATAGAGAATGTTATGGGCCAGCACGTAGGTGAAGGTCACCCACAGCACCGGACGAATGCCCGGCAATGTCAGCACTTGATGCAGCCCCAAACGTTTTCCGCCGCGTTCGCCGGCAAAATCCGGAAGCTGCCAGCGCGCCCAGATCAGTAGCACCAGGGTCAGCCCGGTCATGATCGCAAAACTCAGGCGCCAGCCAACCGCGGCGCCCAGAAAGGTGCCGGCGGGTACACCCAATGACAGCGCCAACGGGGCGCCCAGCATTGCCACCGCAATCGCCCGGCCCTGCAGATGTGGCGCAACCATTCTGCTGGCATAACCCGCCAGTAACGCCCAGAGCAGCCCGGCGAATACGCCGGCGAAGAAGCGCGCCACCAAGGTCAGCCCATAGTGGCTGGAAAGGGCGGTCACGCTGTTGACCAGCGCAAAGCCACCAATGGCCACCAGCAACAAGGGCCGCCGTCGCCAGCCTCGCGTCAACAGCGTCAACGGGATGGCCGCCAGCAGTGACCCCAGGGCGTAAAGCGTAACCAATTGGCCAACCAGCGCGGGCGAAACGCCCAGGCCTTCGCCCATCTGCGGCAGGAGCCCGGCAGGCATGGCTTCGGTGAGGATGGTGATAAAGCCGGCACTGGCCAGGGCCAGCAAGCCTGCCATCGGCAGTGTTTCAGGCCGGGTTGTGACGGGGGAATCGGTGAGGGAGGTCATCGCGCTCTGTCCATGCAAAAGGTCGAGCACGCAGAGTAGGGGGCTGTGGTCGGCGGAAAAACAGGCTAAGGTTCCGAACTTATCGGACCTTAGTGTCCGCAATCTTCAAAGGCCCATCATGGACAGTCTTGGCAGACTCTCGGTATTCGTGCAGGTGGCGGAGACTCGCAGTTTCACCGCCGCCGGGCGTGCGCTGGGGGTGTCGTCTTCGGCCGTAGGCAAAAGCATCGCGCGGATGGAAGAGCGCTTGGGTGTGCGGCTGTTTCACCGCAGCACCCGCAGCATCACCTTGACCAGCGAGGGCGCGCTGTTCCTTGAGCGTTCGCGGCGTATCCTTGCCGAAGTCGAGGCCGCTGAGCGCGAGCTGACCGAAGCCAGCGCCACGCCTCGGGGCAAGCTGCGCATCAGCGTGCCGCAAGTGCGCGGTTTGTTGATGCCGGTGCTCAGCGATTTTATGCGGGCCTACCCGGATATCGAGCTGGATGTGGATTTTTCCGACCGCATGGTGGACGTGATCGAGGAAGGTTTCGACGCGGTTATTCGCACTGGCAAACCGGAAGATTCGCGCCTGATGGCCCGTCATCTGGGGCATTACCAATTGGTGCTGGTCGGTACACCGGCTTATTTTCGCCAGCATGGCACGCCGAAAGAGCCGCAGCAGTTGAGCGAGCATGCCTGCCTGCGCCACAAGTTCTGTACCACAGGCAAACTGGAACCTTGGCCGCTGCGCATCGCCCCCGGCGCCTCGGAACCCTTTTTACGCGCGCCTCTGGTCAGTACCACCATCGAGTCCCTCAACCATGTGGTGCACGAAGGGTTGGGTATCGCTTGCCTGCCGGACTATATGGTCAACCGCGCTGTGCGCGAGGGGCGCCTGCAAAGGGTACTGGATGACTACCTTGAACACCGGGGCAGTTTCTGGATGTTGTGGCCATCAAGTCGCCATGCGTCGGTTAAATTGCGCGTATTTGTTGATCACATGTGCGCCGGGCTTTTTCCTACAGGTGGCGTCTCATAGGGCTGTGACGTTTTACCGACAGGAATGCGCGCGCCAAGGCCTCGTTCTGTTGCACAATACGGCCCTGACTGTTTTCCTCGGGATTTTCAATGTCGACATCATTTTACTTGCGTGGCCTTGGGGTGGCGCTGGTGTTGGCGGGCGCCGCGGGCTGCTCGTCACCCAAGACCGCTATCTATGAACATGAGAGCTTCGACGACTCCGGCACGTTTTCACGGGATTACCCGGTCAGTGATGTCGCCGCGTGCGAAGCTGCGCGGCGTGCCCTGCTGAGCCAGGGCTACATCATCACCAGTAACGATTCGAAAGTGGTCGTGGGTAACAAGAGCTTTCAGCAGACGGGCGAGAGCCACCTGCAGATCAGCTTCAACGTGGTGTGTGCCGATGATGGCAAAGGCACCAACCATTCAACGATGTTTGCCAACGCCTTGCAGGATCGCTACGCGCTGAAGAAGGTCAACAACTCCGCGAGTGTGGGGGTGGGTGTGCTGGGGTCCGTGTCGATGCCAATCGGCTCTACCGATGACTCGATGGTGAAGGTGGCCAGTGAGACCGTGTCCGCGCCGAAGTTCTATGATCGTTACTTTGCGCTGGTGGATGTGTTCCTGCCGCAAGAGGTGAAGAAGGCCGAGAATATCCCTGAGAAGCCGAAGGCTGACCTGGGGGTGCCGGAACCTAAAGCCGCCCCGGCTGCCGAGAAGGTCGAGCCGCCGAAGGACGCGCCTGCCGCTTCACAACCCGTCACGCCGCCTGCCGAGGCCGCGCCGATTGCCCCGCAAGCAGAGCCTGCACCGGCTGCCACCAACCCGGAGTTGCCTGCGCCGACCGAAGCGATTCCGCCCCTGCCGACGCCTGCACAGTAACTCAGACCGCTACGGGGTTCGTCTTGTCGACGTTGATCCCGTAGCGGCTGATTGCCTCACTGACTTTATCGCGACCGATCACACCGTCATCCGCCAGCGCCTTCAAGGCCGCCAGCACGATGAAGTGCCGGTCCACTTCGAAAAATGCCCGCAGGGTTTCTCGGGTATCCGATTGCCCGAAGCCATCCGTACCCAGTGCCACAAAGCGCCGGCCAGGTACGAAAGGGCGGATCTGATCGGCGAATAGCTTCATGTAGTCCGTCGCCACCACCACGGGTCCCGTTTCACCGGCCAGGCATTGCTCCACATAACTTGGCCGTGGCTCGCTCTCCGGGTGCAGCAGGTTCCAGCGCTCGGCCTCATGGCCATCGCGACGCAATTCGGTAAGGCTGGTTGCGCTCCACACGTTGCTTTGCACGCCAAAGTCTTTCTCCAGCAATTCAGCCGCCGCCATGACTTCCCGCAGGATTGAGCCACTGCCCATCAGTTGCACCTGGGCCTGCTCGCAGGCATTCAGTCGGTACATACCCTTGAGAATTCCATCTTCCACGCCATCAGGCATCGCCGGGTGCGGGTAGTTTTCGTTGAGCAGGGTGATGTAGTAGTAAATGTCCTCTTGGTCGACATACATCCGCCGCATGCCTTCGCGAATGATCACCGCCAGCTCGTAGGCAAACGTCGGGTCGTAAGACACACAGCACGGAATCACCGACGACAGGATATGGCTGTGCCCATCGTCATGTTGCAAGCCTTCGCCCATCAGCGTGGTGCGGCCGGCCGTGGCGCCGAGCAGGAAGCCGCGCGCCCTTGCATCGCCTGCCGCCCAGGCAAGGTCACCGACGCGCTGGAAGCCGAACATGGAGTAGAAAATATAGAACGGAACGGTCATCAGGCCGTGGTTGCTGTAGGACGTACTCGCCGCGATCCATGAGGAAATGGCGCCGGATTCATTCAGGCCTTCCTGCATGATCTGTCCGTCCTTGCTCTCCTTGTAGTAGCTCAGTTGCCCGGCGTCCTGTGGGGTATAGAGCTGGCCGACGGCGGAATGGATACCGATCTGACGGAACAGGCTTTCCATGCCGAAGGTGCGCGATTCATCTGGCACGATGGGCACGATCAGTTTGCCCAGGTGCGGGTCCTTGAGCAGGGTGCCAAGGATGCGCACGAAGGCCATGGTAGTGGAGATCGCGCGTTCGCCGGTGTCTTTAAGCTGGGTGGCAAAGGCGCTCAGTTCAGGGATTTGCAACGATTCGACCGCACTGTGTCGCGCCGGTACGTAGCCGCCGAGGGCCTGGCGGCGTGCAGCGAAGTAGCGGGCTTCTTCGCTATCCGCGGCAGGCTTGATGTATGGGATTTCGGCGAGTTGGTCGTCGGCCACTTCCAGGCCGAAGCGGTCGCGGAAGGCTCTTACAGCGTCGGCGCCCATTTTCTTGAGTTGGTGGTTGATGTTCTGGCCTTCGCCAGCTTCGCCCATGCCAAAGCCCTTGACGGTTTTCGCCAGGATCACGGTAGGTCGGCCGTTGTGGCGCACGGCGGCGGCGTAGGCGTTGTAGACCTTGTCCGGGTCATGCCCGCCCCGTGAGAGTTTCCAGATATCGTCGTCGGACATGTCCGCAACCAACGCCAGCAATTCCGGATATTTGCCGAAGAAATGTTCGCGCACATAAGCGCCGTTCTGGGACTTGTAGTTCTGATAGTCGCCGTCCACGCATTCCATCATGCGTTGGCGCAGGAGGCCGCTTTGGTCTTTTTCCAGCAGCGCGTCCCAGCCACCGCCCCAGATCACTTTGATCACGTTCCAGCCAGCGGCGCGGTACAGGCTTTCGAACTCCTGGATCACCTTGGCGTTGCCGCGCACGGGGCCGTCCAGGCGTTGCAGGTTGCAGTTGACCACGAAGATCAGGTTGTCGAGTTTCTCGCGACCCGCCAGGGAGATGGCGGCCAGGGATTCCGGCTGGTCCATTTCGCCATCACCGAGGAAGGCCCAGACTTTGCGCCCTTGGTGCTGCTTGAGGCCGCGCAATTCCAGATAGCGCATAAAGCGCGCCTGGTAAGCGGCGGTGATCGGGCCGAGGCCCATGGACACGGTGGGGAATTGCCAGAAGTCCGGCATCAGCCGTGGGTGCGGATAGGACGAAATGCCCTCGCCACCGGCCTCGCGGCGGAAGTTGTCGAGTTGCGCTTCGCTGATGCGGCCTTCCAGGTAGGCGCGGCCGTAAATGCCAGGGGAGGAGTGGCCCTGGATGTACACCAGGTCGCCGTCAAAGGTATCGGTGCGCCCACGGAAGAAGTGATCGAAGCCTACGTCATACAGCACAGCAGCTGACGCATAGGTCGCAATATGCCCACCAACGCCGGAGTGTTTGCCTGCACGCAATACCATCGCCATGGCGTTCCAGCGAATAAACGCATTGGTCCGGCGTTCGATGGCCAGGTTGCCAGGGTAGGGCAGTTGGCGGTCCACCGGGATGGTGTTGACGTAGGGGGTGGTCACCCGCCCATAGAAGTCGCCATGCCGCGCCACGTCGAAATCCAGCAACTGATCGATCAAGTAGTGCGCGCGCGGTCGGCCTTCGGTGGACAACACCGATTCGATGGACTCCAGCCACTCGCGGGTTTCCTGTGGATCGTCGTCGCGTCTGACTGCGTTGTTCGGGGTCATGTGGAGCTCCAGGGTAGGCGGAATTCAAGTGGCGGGCTCTTTGTGGGAGTGCCGTCAATGTAATTGCAATTGCAACTATATAGCCGAATCTAGCGCGGGATGAGCTACTATTGCAACCTTCTTGAAATCCCTCGGATGGTGTTGCATGTCGTCGAAAGAGCCTGATGTATGGTTCCGTTTTGTCAGGGCCCACAGGACGGTCATCCGTGAAATCGAACGCCGCCTGGCCGAGGCGAACCTGCCGCCCTATGCCTGGTACGACGCATTGTGGGGCCTGGAAAGCGGCCCCGATGGCACCCGCCGCATGCACGAGCTGGCGGATGTGCTGGCCATCGAGCGCTACAACCTCACGCGCCTGGTCGACCGCCTGGAAAAGGATGGCCTGGTCGTGCGTTCGCGCTCCGATGGCGACGGCCGCGCGGCGTTTGCCTCGATCACCGATGCCGGCCGGGTGTTGCGTAAAAAAATGTGGAAGATCTACGAAAGCACGGTGGATGAGTTGTTCCTGTCGCAGATCGAACCGGAGCAGCGCCAGGGGTTTGCGGATGCGTTGGAGCGCACGGCGGGGCTGGCGATGGAGGCCGGGGTACAGACCCGCAGCCGGCGCAAAACCTGAAACTCAGTGGAGATCCAATGTGGGAGCAGGCAAGCCAGCTCCCACAGTTGACGGCGTTCCAATTCATTTGAGCGGGTACCGGGCCATCGCTGTTTCCACCTGCTGAAGATCAATACGCCCCTCATCCGCCAGCGCCCTGAGCGCCATCACCACAATCCAATACCGACTCGGCGCCCCGGCCTGCACCGACCCGGCCCCCAGCGCCACAAACCGCGCATCCGTATGAGCGGCCAACTGATCGACAATCGCCTGCGGATATCCGGTGACAGCAATCACCGGCGCCGCAGTTGCGGCCAGGCATTCACGCAGATGGCAACTGCGCTTGGGCGCTGTGGGGTGCAGCCGATTCCAGCGTTCAGCCGCTGCAGCCTCACGCGCCAGTCGCGTGTAACTGGGGCAACTCCACACCTGCGCCGTGATGTCCCAGTCCTGCTTCAATAACCGTGCGGCATGCAGCACGTCTTCCAGTGCCCGGCCCGCACCGAGCAAACGTACGTCGCCCGTGTGGTCACGCTTGATCGGGTACATGCCCTTGAGCGCGTCCTCGCGATCCTGCCCGCTCAGCACCCCTGCGCTTTGCTGATCATGTAACGCCAGGTAATAAAACCCCGGTTCACCGTCGACATACAGCGTGTGCAAGCCTGCCAGCACAATCGCCCGGGCTTCTTCACCGGAAGCCGGGTCGTACGGCGTGCAACGTGGATGGGTAGCGAGCCACAGCGGCAGGGAAGGTTGTGCACCTTTGGGCCAGGGCGAAGGCTGGTTTTCGATGTCGTTGCACAGGATGCCGCGTTGCTGGGTCACGTCCGCCAGCGCACTCAACTGTGCCGATGATTGCGCACTGTGCAGGTACAGCAAGGGTTTTTCGACGGTATTGCGCGCAAACCAGCTGGGCCAGTTCCCCACGCGCCGGGAGCGTGACTGGCAGCGAATCACCCACGCCTGTCGGCTGGATTCGAGCGTGTTGGCCATGGTCATCACGGTGTACAGCGGTGAGTTGGGAGCGTCTTCTGCGGCGCTCAAAACGTCGATGCAGCGTTGCGCGCAGTCAAGGGTGGAGGTGGGCATGGGCGAGTCACCTGGTCACGGATGCGCCTACCCTAATCGAATCCATTATGTGATTGCAATTGCAATGATTGCAATCGCACCTCAAGTCCTGGCGGCTAAATCCATAAAGCGCTGCTACGTTTAATCCTGGAGTGCAGGAACGTCATGGCGCAGACATTTTTTCGTCATCACGGCACTTTAGGCTGTTGATGAATGTCATTTGTTTGCAACCGCTGTTAATTCAAAAAAGGAGTCCCCCATGGACGATTACCAGGAAGAGCTGCTCGAGTACCAGGCCTTTGAATGGGACCCGCTGGAACCCGCAGACGATGCAACCGAGCTGTAAGACCGACTTCAGGCGGAATGCCGCTGACTGCGGCGAAATTCCCCTGGGGTCTGGTTGTTCCACCGCCTGAACGCCCGCTGGAAGGCTTGGGCGGAGGCAAAACCGAGCAAGTAGGCGATCTCGCCGAAC
The DNA here is from genome assembly GCF_014268275.3 of Pseudomonas tritici. Taxonomy (NCBI): domain Bacteria; kingdom Pseudomonadati; phylum Pseudomonadota; class Gammaproteobacteria; order Pseudomonadales; family Pseudomonadaceae; genus Pseudomonas; species Pseudomonas tritici. Next base: position 4,094,390 of record NZ_CP077084.1, on the reverse strand, counting down.
GCCAGTTCCGTATCGCGAATATAGGTCATGGCCAGGTCGCGGCGGGTATCGTTGAGAATGGCGCGGAACTGAGTGCCTTCTTCGGCCAGTTTGCGGCGTAGCGTCCAGGTCGGCAGCTTCAAGCGTGCCGCCACTTCTTCCAGGTCGGGTTCCCGGCCGCCATTGAGCATCGGCCCGAGCAACCGGGTAATGCGCTCGCGCAGGCTGCGGGTGCGGGTCAATTGCTCCAACTCTCTCTCACAAAGTTGTAACAACAGGTTCCAGGTACTTGGGCAGTGCTGCGGGTTGCGCAGGGCCAGGGTTTGCTGGTTGAGGCGCAATTGGTTGGCCTCGGCGCTGAAGTGAATGTCTCCGAGCGCGTTGTACTGATCGGCATACACCGGTGTTTCAAATTCGATGTCGATGCGTTGTGCCTGCACCCGGTGTTGGGCCAGGCTCGACAATTGATGCAGCCAGCCGGCGATGATCGAGTCGACCACAAAGCGGTTGAAGGCGTTGTAGGGGCTGATGGAGTAGAAGCGGAGCCAGGCGCCTTCGGCATCTTCGACAAAACTCGACTGCCCGCGATAATTGGAGCCGTACAGTGCTTCGAAACGAGTCAATGTGCGCGCAGCCTCGCGTACGTTGGGCGCCTGGGCGGCGGTGACGCCCGCGAGCCCTGCCTGGCTCAGGCGGCTGAACTGGCCCATGCGCAAACCCAGGCCCGGGTCGCCGGTGAGCTGGATGGCCGCATGGCCAAGGCGCATGTAACGCGGGATCGACAAGCGTGCACCGGCCTCGGCGAGGCGCGCCGGGTCGAGGCCGTATTGCAGCAGCAGCGGCTGCGGGTCCTGGCCGTGGCTGTGGATGGCATCCGCCAGGGTGTGCACGAAGCCCACCGACAGGTCCCCCAGCCGTACGGGCTTCACAGCCAGATATTCAACAAGCGCGCACCACGGGCGTCGCTATCTGCGCTGATTTGCCCGTTGCTGCTGAGGAAGCTATGCCCAGCGGTGCCCAGGTCCCAGAATTGTCCACGCAGGAACACGCTCATGCCGGCGCTTGCCTGACTGACGGGGGGCTGGCTGATCAGCGTGAGACGGCGCCAGGCTTCGCCTTCACTGAGTTCTTCGGGCTTGAGGCTGATTTCAGTCGGGGTGGACACGCTTTTGAAACCGCGCCATGGGCCGTCCCAGGTGTCACGTCCCAGCACAAAGGCCGGCACTGCGATCAACTGCGCGCCGTGTTCGTTGAGTTTGCGGTAGTTTTCCGGGTACCAGCTGTCGCTGCCCACCAGCACGCCCAGGCGACCGGCCGGGGTGTCGACCACGCTGACGACGTTTTCATCACCGGGTTCGATAAAGCCACGTTCATTGTAGATCGGGTAGAGCTGACGCTGCGGCTCGCCGACGGGCAAACCGTCGGCGCTGAAGACCACGCTGGCGTTATACAGCGCACCATGGCCGACCTGCAGCTGTCCCTGACTGACGCTTGGGTTGGGCAGGGTGATGGAGCCGGCCACCAAGGTCACGCCAAACTCCTTGGCCAGGCCGCCAAACAACACCTGATAGTCCCGCGCCATGCCATCGGCTTTCATGCGCAGGTAGGCGTCGTCGGTGCGGTTGTCGCCCGTGGCGCTGATCCACGCGCGCGCAAACATCAGTGGGTTGCTGACCGACAGCCAATTCATCGCATCTTTCGCGTGGAGAGCCTGGTAGACCTCGTTCTTCTCGCCTATGAGCATCAGCCAGGTGCCAATATGTTCGGGCAGTACCACGATGGTCTTGTCGTTGATCAGCCCTTGGTCGCGGGCTTTTTGCAGGTAGGCCGACAGCTTCAGGTGCAGGCGTTCCAGGCTCTGGTAGTCGGCCGGAAACAGCTCCGGCTGGATGCCCAGCAAGTTGCCACGGTCAGCCGGCAGGCCTTCGTTGACGGCAAGGGTGATGCGCAGGTCCGACAGGTAATGCGCCACGGGGCGCTCCTGGGTCCAGACCAGATACGCGGCGACGGCGGCAACCAGGGCCATGGTGACGGTAAAAGCGAGAAGTTTACGCATGGGGCAACAGACAACAGACCGTGTGCAGGGTTCGCCGACTAGGGTAGGGCCCATGGACCGGCTTGCCAAGGGGCGCTGTGCATTTGGATCAATAACTTGTCAGTTTCAGTCATTGAGCGGTAGTCCGCCGGCTCTTAGTCTGTGGGACATAAACCGATGGCGGGCCGCATGAGCCTGTCACGCCCCCGTGATGATCCGTTGTGGAGCTTGACCATGACCGCTGTTGCCTACCCGCATCTGCTGGCCCCGTTGGACCTGGGTTTTACCACCTTGCGCAACCGTACCCTGATGGGCTCGATGCACACGGGCCTTGAAGAAAAGCCCGGCGGCTTCGAACGCATGGCCGCCTATTTTGCAGAGCGCGCCCGTGGCGGCGTTGGCCTGATGGTCACTGGCGGCATTGGCCCGAATGACGAGGGCGGGGTGTACGCCGGCGCGGCCAAGCTGACCACCGACGAAGAAGCGCAAAAACACAAGATCGTGACCAAAGCCGTGCATGAGGCGGGCGGCAAGATCTGCATGCAGATCCTCCATGCCGGTCGTTATGCCTACAGCCCTAAACAAGTTGCACCGAGCGCGATCCAGGCGCCGATCAACCCGTTCAAGCCCAAGGAGCTGGACGAAGAAGGCATCGAAAAGCAGATCCAGGATTTTGTCACCTGTTCGTTGCTGGCCCAGGTCGCCGAGTACGACGGTGTGGAAATCATGGGGTCCGAAGGCTACTTCATTAACCAGTTCCTCGCCGCCCACACCAACCATCGCACCGACCGCTGGGGCGGTAGCTACGAAAACCGCATGCGCCTGGCGGTGGATATCGTGCGCCGTGTGCGTGAGGCCGTGGGCCCGAATTTCATCATTATCTTCCGCCTGTCGATGCTCGATCTGGTGGAGGGCGGCAGCACCTGGGAAGAAATCGTGCAGTTGGCCAAGGCCATCGAAGGCGCCGGTGCGACCCTTATCAACACCGGGATTGGCTGGCACGAAGCGCGTATCCCGACCATCGCCACCAAGGTGCCGCGCGGCGCGTTCAGCAAAGTCACCGCCAAACTGCGCGGTGCGGTGCAGATTCCGCTGATTACTACCAACCGCATCAACACCCCGGAAATCGCCGAGCAGATCCTCGCCGAGGGCGATGCCGACATGGTGTCCATGGCACGCCCATTCCTGGCCGACCCGGAATTCGTCAACAAGGCTGCCGCTGGCCGTGCCGATGAAATCAACACCTGTATCGGCTGCAATCAGGCCTGCCTGGATCACACCTTCGGCGGCAAGCTGACCACCTGTTTGGTCAACCCGCGCGCGTGCTATGAGACTGAGCTCAACTACCTGCCCGTGAAGCAAATCAAGAAGATCGCCGTGGTGGGTGCCGGTCCTGCCGGTCTGGCGGCGGCAACGGTGGCTGCGGAGCGCGGCCATCAGGTGACGCTGTTTGACTCCGCCAGCGAGATCGGCGGCCAGTTCAATATCGCCAAGCGCGTGCCGGGCAAGGAGGAGTTCTTCGAAACCCTGCGCTACTTCAAGCGCAAATTGCAGACCACCCACGTGGAGCTTTGCCTCAATACCCGTGTGGACGTGGCGCAACTGGCGGCGGGTGGTTATGACGAGATCATCCTGGCCACCGGCATCGCGCCGCGTACCCCGGCGATCCCGGGGGTCGAGAGTGCCAAGGTGCTGAGCTACTTGGATGTGATCCTCGAACGCAAACCGGTAGGCAAGCGCGTAGCGGTGATCGGCGCCGGTGGTATCGGTTTCGATGTCTCGGAATTCCTCGTGCACCAAGGTGTGTCCACCAGCCTGGACCGCGAAGCGTTCTGGAAAGAGTGGGGCATCGACACCCAGCTGCAAGCCCGCGGTGGTGTTGCCGGTATCAAACCGCAACCCCATGCGCCGGCGCGTGAAGTGTTCTTGCTGCAACGCAAGACTTCCAAGGTGGGCGACGGCCTGGGCAAGACTACCGGCTGGATCCACCGTACCGGTTTGAAGAGCAAGCAGGTGCAGATGCTCAACAGCGTCGAGTATTTGAAAATCGACGATGAAGGCCTGCATATCCGCATTGGCGCCGAGGGTGAACCCCAAGTGCTGGCGGTGGACAATATCGTCATCTGCGCCGGCCAGGACCCGCTGCGCGAACTGCAGGACGGCCTGGTCGCGGCGGGCCAGACCGTGCACCTGATCGGCGGCGCCGATGTGGCGGCCGAGCTGGATGCCAAGCGCGCTATCAATCAGGGTTCACGCCTCGCTGCCGAACTGTAAGAACCCAAACGGGGCGGTGTTAGACTACCGCCCCGTTTTTCATACAGATGTCCCGATGGGCCCCTTCGATTGGCTTCCCCGCGCACCGCTTGAACCCTTGCAGCTGGATTGGCTGCAAGGTGTCGAGCTGGCCGTGTTGCGCCTGGATTGTATCGACCCGCTGATCAGTGGCAACAAATGGTTCAAGCTCAGCGGGCATTTAGCGCAGGCGCAAAACGCCCGCGGCATCATCAGCCTGGGCGGCGCTTACTCCAACCATTTGCACGCGTTAGCCGCCGCCGGCAAGCGCTTTGACTTCCCCACCGTAGGCCTGCTGCGCGGGCATCCACAAGACACCCCTACTGTCCTCGACTTGAAGGCATTTGGCATGCAATTGCATTGGCTGGGGTATGGCGGTTATCGCGCGCGCCATGAACCGGACTTTTGGCTGCCGTGGCGTGAGCAGTATCCCCATCTGCATCCCGTGCCTGAAGGCGGCGGTGGTATTGCGGGTGCATCGGGTTGCTCCGTGTTGGTCAAGCAGGTGCGGGCGCAGTTGCCCGCACTGGGGTGGACCGACTACGACGGCTGGTGGTTAGCTGCAGGCACTGGCACCACGTTGGCCGGTCTGGTGCTGGCGGAGGCGGGTGCACACACGGTGCACGGCGCCATGGCGGTGCCGGATGATCACGGTGTGGCGCAGAACGTGGAGTCTATCGTGCAAAGTGGGTATGAGCTGGTGGACGCCAGCCGAGGTGGCTTTGCCAAGGTCGATCCGCTGCTGCTCGAGTTTATCGAAACCACAGAGCGGGCCTGCGGCTTGCCATTGGAGCCGCTCTACACCGGCAAGGCGTTACTGGCCTTGAAGGCGCAGATCGAAGCAGGGCGCTTTACTTCCGGCACCCGCCTGATCTTCGTGCACACCGGCGGCCTGCAAGGCCGCCGAGGGTTCAATGCCTGACACAGAACCCCTGTGGGAGCGGGCTTGCTCGCGAAGAGGGGTGTCAATTGGCATATCTGTAACTGGCCTAACACATTCGCAGGCAAGCCAGCTCCCACATTTGAACCGGTTACCCTCGATCCAACCTATTTGACTGCCAGACCGTCACAGGCACGACGCAGCACGCTACCCATGCCGTAATCGCGTTCCATCATTCAGCAGTTTTCTTGGCAAACCGCCCCGGCGTCATCCGCAACGCCGTGTTGTCCCGCAGGACGTAATGGTGGGCAATCCCCGCCAGTGCATGCAGCCCGATCAGCCAATAACCGACCTTGCCGAACCAGACATGCCAGCCTTCAATCTGCTTGGCGAGGTCCTTGTTCTCGCCAATCAACGGCGGCAACTCCATGCCATAGAACATCACCGAATGCCCCTCGGCACTCACAATCAGCCAGCCGGCAATCGGCATGCCGATCATTAGCGCGTACAGCGCGACATGCATCAGCGTCGCCAGCAGGCTCTGCCATTGCGGCGGTGCCGGCACGATCTTGGGGGCAACCCCCAGGCTGCGCGCAAACAACCGCAGCCACACCAGCACAAACACGGTAAGGCCAAACATAAAGTGCATTTCGACGATCAACGTTCGCGCACCGCTGCCTTTCGGAAACTGGCCACGCAGTTCAATGCAGGCGTAGACCACCGCCAGCAGCACCACCATCAACCAGTGCAACGCGATCGACATGGTGCTGTAGCGCGTATCGGAGTTTTTCCACGGCATCGCTGGGTTCCTCACTTATCAGGTACAGTTTATTCACGGAACAACATTGCGTTCTTTGGTGACGCAGTGCGTTAACTGTAAGCCGATTTTGAGCGTTTTGCCCCACGCAAATGCCGTTGTTTTGACCTCTATCAGTGGCTCTGCGGCATTTCCCCACGGGCCAGGCGCGCATTGATGTCGGCGATCACCGAAGGCAGGTCGTTGATGGTGTCGATCAGGTAGTGCGGGCGCGAGCCTTCGAACATCGCTTCGACGCGCTTGCGCTCGCTGGCCAGGGTGGCGGTGTCAAGGGCGCGGAACTGCGCGTAGGTCAATCCCAGTGCGTTGCCGGAGCAGGTCAGGGCCACGGTCCACATCCCGGCGCGGCGGCCTTCGAGGATGCCGGGCACGGTGTCGTCGACTTTCACGCACGCTGCCACATCATCGATGCCCAGCGCGATCACATTCGCCAGCGCCTGGGCCGGCCATGGGCGGCCGTTGGGCACTTCATCGGTCGCGACTACATGGTCGGCGATATAACCGTTGGTGGCCGCCAGGGCGACGACTTTATCCATCACTTGTTTGGGGTAGCCGGAGCAGGAACCGATCTTTATGCCTTGCACGCGCAGGCGTGCGATGGTGTCGAGGGCACCGGGAATCAGCGCCGAGTGTTCGGCGATCTTCTCGATCTGCAACGGCATGAAGCGTTGGTAGATGGCGGTTACGTCGTCATCGGTCGGCGTGCGGCCGAACGCCTTGCGGTAGCGCTCGGCGACCTGCGGCTGGTCGCAGAGGGTGCGGATGTGATCCCACTTGCCCATGCCCATCGGGCCGCGGGCTTCTTCGATGGAGACTTGCACATCGAACTCGGCAAAGGCTTCGACAAAAATCTGCGTGGGTGCGAAGGAGCCGAAATCGACCACGGTGCCTGCCCAGTCGAGGATCACAGCTTGCAGGGCATTGGGGTTCTGGTAGTTCATGCGTGTGCTCCGAAGGAAGAAAGGGTGATGCCCATGGCTTGCAGTGCCTCGGCAATGGCGGTGACGGCGGCGTGCATGTCGGTGGCGTCGACATGGCCGATGCAGCCCACGCGAAAGGTTTCCACCTGGGTCAACTTGCCCGGATACAGGATGAAACCCTTCGCCTTGACCCGCTCGTAAAAATCCTTGAATTGATAGTGCGGGTCTTGCGGAGCATGGAAGGTGACGATGATCGGCGCCTGGATCGCCGCCGGCAGGAAGCTGCGCAGGCCCAGTTCGGCCATGCCATCCAGCAGCACCTGGCAGTTGCGTGCATAGCGTCGATGGCGCGCGGGCAGGCCGCCTTCTTCAACGTATTGCAGCAGCGCTTCGTGCAGGGCGGCGACCACGTGGGTCGGCGGGGTGAAACGCCATTGGCCGGTCTTGGCCATGTAGCTGTGCTGGTCAAACAGGTCCATCGCCAGGGAGTGGCAGTTTCCTTGGGCCGCGGCCAACGCGGTTTTTTCGGCGAAGACAAACCCCATCCCCGGTACGCCTTCCAGGCATTTGCCGGAGGCTGCAATCAGTGCGTCGAACGGCACTTCATGGGCGTTGATCGGCAGCGCACCAAAGGAGCTCATGGCGTCGATGATCAAGCGCTTGCCGTGGTTTTTAATGACCTGGGCGATTTCCGGCAGTGGGTTGAGAATGCCGGTGCTGGTTTCGCAGTGGATCAGCGCGACGTGGGTGATGGCCTTGTCGGCCTGCAGCAGGCGGTCGACGTCGGCGGCGGTGGTCGGTTCGTCTTCGGCGGTTTCAAAGGTGCTGAAATCGCGGCCGAGCACGTCGCAGATCCTGGCCAGGCGCTTGCCATAGGCGCCGTTGATCAGCACCAGCACCTTGCCATTGCGCGGTACGAGGGTGCCGATGGCGGCTTCGACGGCGAACGTGCCGCTGCCTTGCAAGGGCACGCAATGGTGAGTGTCGGCGCCGTTGAGAATCGCCAGCAAGTGTTCGCACGCACTGGCGGTGAGCTGGTTGAAACGGTCATCCCATGAACCCCAGTCCACCATCATTGCCTGACGGGTCCGGGCGGAGGTGGTCAGGGGGCCAGGGGTCAGCAGGATCGGCGCGGTGGTCATTTCGAATTCTCGCAAGGCATCGGGGGCTGAAGCTACGGCGACTAAATTGCAGTTTGGCTTGTCATCAATCAAATTGTTTGTTGTTATGCGAGCTATCAGTGAGGCCGATAGCTATGACTCTGTTTCAATTGCGCGCATTCGATGCCGTGGCCCGCGAGGGCAGTTTTACCCGTGCGGCGGCGCGGCTGTTCATCAGCCAACCCGCGGTAACCGGGCATATCAAGGCGCTGGAAGAGCACTACCAGATCCCGTTGCTGCGGCGTACCGCACGTCGGGTAGAGGTGACGGAGGAGGGCGCGCGCCTGGCGGCGATCACGCGGGCGATCTTCGGCCTGGTAGATGAAGCGCAGGCGATGCTGGAGGCCAACCAGCAATTGCTCACCGGGCGCCTGGAAGTGGCGGCGGACGGCCCGCATCTGGTGATGCCGATGATCGCCAGCCTGCGCGCGCGTTACCCTGGGATTACCGTCAACCTGCGCTTGGGCAACGCTCAGGAAACCCTGGCCGCGTTGTTGTCCGAGCATGCGGATGTGGCGGTACTTACCGAGGTCGAACCGCGCAATGGCCTGCATTTGCAACCTTTGAGCGAGTCGCGGATCTGCGCGCTGGTGCCTGTCAGTCACCCCTGGGCGACGCTGCCCAAGGGTATCCGCCTGGGTCAGCTTAACGACGTGATCATGGTGCTGCGCGAGCCCAGCTCCATCACCCGGCGCACCTTTGATGACGCCTGCCTGGCTGCCGGTGTACAGCCCAAGGTGCTGCTGGAACTCGACAGCCGTGAGGCGGTGACCGAGGCCGTTGCTGCCGAGTTGGGCGTAGGCGTGGTGTCGTCGATGGAAGTCAGCCCGGACCCGCGCGTGTGCGCCGTGCCGATCCAGGGCGAAGGGCTGCTGAATCGCCACATGCTTGGTTGCATGGAGCGGCGGCGCTCATTGCGCTTGATCCAGGCATTTTTCGAGTTGGCACCCTGACGGTTTTTTGGTGGAACGATGCGTTCTTGCGCTATAAACTCTGCCCCCAAAGCGCCGGCCAGTAGACGTTTCGGCGCGATGGACGAAAAGAGAGTGAGTCATGGGCGCACAGTGGAAAGTCAAACATAAAGAAGCGGCATCCAATGCCAAGGGCAAGATCTTCGGCAAGCTGGTGAAAGAAATCACCATCGCCGCCCGCAACGGCGCCGACACCGCGACCAACGCCCACCTGCGTCTGGTGGTGGAACAGGCCAAAAAGGCCTCGATGCCCAAGGAAACCCTGGAACGCGCCATCAAGAAAGGTGCCGGTCTGCTCGGCGAGACCGTGCAATACCACCGTGTGACCTACGAGGGGTTCGCCCCGCACCAGGTGCCGCTGATCGTCGAGTGCGTGACCGACAACATCAACCGCACGGTGGCTGAAATCCGTGTGGCGTTCCGTAAGGGCCAACTGGGCGCCTCCGGCTCCGTGGCTTGGGACTTCAACCACGTCGGCCTGATCGAAGCCTCGCCGGACAGCCCGGACGCCGATCCGGAAATGGCCGCGATTGAAGCCGGGGCCCAGGATTTCGAAGACGGCGAGGAAGAGGGCACCACCCTGTTCATCACCGAAACCACCGACCTGGATGCTGTACAGAAGGCGCTGCCGGAGCAGGGCTTTACCGTGTTGTCGGCCAAGCTGGGTTACCTCTCGAAAAACCCGGTGAGCGGTTTGAGCGCCGAGCAGATGGCTGAAGTCGAAGCCTTCCTGGAAGGCCTGGACAACCATGATGACGTGCAGGATATGTTCGTCGGCCTGGCTGGCTAAAACGCGGTAAAAAATGTGGGAGCTGGCTTGCCTGCGATGGCGGTGTATCAGTCACTGGAAAGGTGAATGACACGACCTCATCGCAGGCAAGCCAGCTCCCACAGTTGGATTGGGTTTTAGCCCTGGTTCAGCAGCGCTTCGATTTCCTCGAAGCCAGGCCGTGCCATCACCTCTGGTTGACAGCACTTTCTTTGCAGCTCCCTCCACTGCGCGTTCACTCCCGACTCAACCCGCTCCAACAACTCCCCCAGCAACACCCCGAACGCGCGCACTTCAATCCGTTGCAGCGCTCTGGTTTCCACGGTGTCCGCCGTGGCATGGAACGACGCTGCGCCAAAGTCCCCGAGCAAACAATCCCCGGCTTCATTCCACAAAATGTTGTGGCCATACAGATCGCCATGGGTAATGCCATGCCGGTGCAAATGCGCGCCCACCGAGGCGATACCCCGCGCCATGCGCAAGGCCACTTCAACGCTAAAGCGCACGCCCGGTTCGTAGATATCCCGGGTGCACGAGGCCAGGCTCGGCAGGGCTGCAAGGTTGCGGTAGCTCGGGTCGATCAGGTCCATCACCAGTGCGGCCTGGTCATCGGGGTGGCCGATAACGCGGCCTTCAACCTTGATCAGGTTGGGGTGCAGCCCGGCAGCAATGCAGGCCTGCATTTCGTGCAGCGGTGAGCCGTCGCTGGTGATGGTGCCTTTATAGAGTTTGACCGCGACGGGTTTGCCTGACGGCTTCCACAGCGCTTTGCGGATAACGCCGGAAGCGCCTTCGCCGAGGACTTCGGCCAGTTCCAGTTCGGACCAGGGAATATGTGGTGTGGCGTCATCACCTGCCACCTCCATCGCCATTTCCACCGGGTTACCGGCATAGGCCAGCCAGGTCAGGCTTGGCAGGGCCAGTAGCAATTCCGGCAGCTGGGTGAAGCGGTTGGAGGCGATGCGCAGCAATTCGAGGTTGTGGCAGTGGGTCAGGCTTTCCGGCAGGTGCGTCAGTCGGTTGCCGGCCAGCATCAGTTTTTGCAGCAATGGCCGTTCGCCCAACTCGTCAGGCAGCTCGCTGATCTGGTTATCGGTCAGGATCAGCCAGCGCAACAACGGCGGTAACGCGGCGGCAGGCACGTGGCGGATCTGGTTGGCCTTGAAGCCGATCATGCTCAGTCTGGTGCACTCGCCCAGGCAGGCTGGCAGTTCAGTAAAGAGGTTATCCGAGCAAAACAGCACGCGCAGGTGAGGCAGGCGGTGCAGGTCGTCGGGCAGGCTGCTCAGGGCGTTACCGCTGAGGTTGAGGATCTCCAGCGAGTCGGCCAGTTCGAAAATTTCCTGGGGGAATTCGGCCAGTCCGCAGGACAGGTCCAGCCGTGTGATACCGGCCAGTTGGCCGGCCTTGAGTTGGGCGAGGGTATTCATGAACGGCGCAGTCACTCGGCAAGGGGGCGTGAATGGCGTTCATGATACCGGGTCGCGCGAGCGTTGCGGGCTGGCCTGTTGCAATTGTCCGAGACGGCTGGCGGTGCGGGCGAGGTCGATGGCTTGGCCACCCAAGGCAATGTTGAGGGGCTGCTCGCCGATCAGAATCAGTTGCTTGTCCCGGTCGTAGAGTACGTCCACCAGGTTGATGAATCGCTGCTGCACGGCAATCGGGCACTCCGCCAGTGGTGGCAAGCCGTCGATGACCCAGTAATCGTAGTCCTGGCACAGCAGCAAGTAGTCCATCACTGCCGTCAACTGTTCGCACAGGTCGTTGAAGGTGAAGGCAATGGAGCGGCCTGTATGGCGGCGACATATCAAGGTTCGAGTGCCGACGGGCAAGGGCTGAGGCGTGCAGTTTACAGGAGGCAAACCGAGTGCTTCGCGCTGGCTCGCGGTCCCCGGCCAGACATAGTGACCGCTGGTAAAGCGTTGCGCGCTCCGAGTCTGGGGCAGGCTGCGAAAATCCTGGGGCGAGCTGACTTCCAGCACCTCCATACGCGCGGCGATCAGGTCGATCACCGGCTTGAAACGCTCGTGATACAGGGGGTTGGGTAGCAAGTCTTGCGGCGCATAGTTGGACGTTACCAGCACCAGCACACCGCGTCCGAACAGCGCCTTGAACAGCCGCGATATCAGCATGGCATCGCCGATGTCGTGGACGTGGAATTCGTCGAAACACAGCACCCGGCAGTCCGTCAGCAGTTCATCCAGGGTCAAGGCCAGGGCATTGTCTTGCCCGCGATGCTTGAACATGCCGCGATGCAGTTGGGCAAAAAAGTCATGGAAGTGCACACGTTGCTTCTCGGTAATCGGCAACGCCTGAAAAAAACCATCCAGCAGCCAGCTTTTGCCGCGCCCCACCGGCCCGTGCAAATACAGGCTGCGGGTGGACTGGCCGGTGAGCAGGGTCTTGGTTTCACGGGCCAGGGCGGCAATGGCGCGGGTTTGACCAGTGCTCAGGGTAAAGCCCTGTTGCTCGGCTTTTTGCTGAAAGAATGCAGGGATGGGCGAGTCGTCGAGGCTGTCGGTTCTTTTACCGAGGAGGCGACGGATAAGGGGAAGCACGGCCAATGCAAGTCACTCTGTATTTCAGTGGTCGCTTACTGTAGGGCGCCCGCGGCGATTTGACCAATAGAGAAGGGTGCCGCTTGCCGGCACCTGTCTCGATAGCGTCGTGCTGGGCGTGGGCTTCTAGAACTTCAGCATCTGCGGGGTGGGCTGGTCCACTGGGCTGACCACCGCATAGTTGTAGCCAGCGCCGGACCAGTATTGGGCCTGCAAGCCATCGGCACTGCGACTGCCACGGGGCAGGAAGCCGTTTTCCGGGCCCGGTGGGCGGATGTAGAAACTGATGCGCCGCCCCTGTGGGTCTTCGTATAGCACCATGGCGGCGGCACCTTGCTCGGTAGTGAGCAGGCGGCCGCTGACCGGCATGAAGCCTGATGCGCTCAAGTCGGGCAGGCGGTGGGCCTGGTTGAAGTAGCGGTCGAGCCAAGCCTGCATCGTGCCGTTGCCCTGGACTTTGTAGTCGGCGGGCATGATGCCGTCCTGCGCAAACAGGCGGAAGGCTTGCATCGCATCGGCCATCGGCAACAGGGGAGGCTGAGTGGCTTCACGGGCGTGCCAGCCACCCAGGCCACCGAGGCTGACGGCGATCAATAGCATGGCTGCCGTAGCGAAATGGCGGCGCGATTGGCGCTTGATGCGCTGGCGAATCAGTGCCGGGTCCAGGTCCGGGTTAGCCGGCTGTTGCAGGGCACCGCCCAACGCGGCGCGCAGCAATTGCGCGTCGTGCTGCCAGGCGTGGACCTGGGCTGCGACGTCCGGATGGGCCGCCAGATAGGTTTCCAGGACACGGCGATCACTTTCCAGCAGTTGGTGATCGACGTAGGCATGCAAATCGCGTTCGCTGGGAGGCAGGCTGATCATTTGAGTATCCGCAGGGAAGGGCTGGCAATTTCGCCATCACTGAGTTGACGCAGGGCTTGGCGTGCCCGGGACAGGCGCGACATCACGGTGCCGATGGGCACATCGAGGATTTCGGCGACCTCCTTGTAGCTCAAGCCTTCGACCGAGACCCACAGCAGCAGGGCGCGCTGCTCGGTGTTGAGTTGATCGAAGGCTTGCAGGGTTGACTGGGCGATCACCGTACGTTCGACCGACGGCTGCGCATCGTCGCGTCCGGTGAAAAATTCGAGCATGCGAGCGTAGCGCCGGGTGCGGCGATGGGCGTCGAGGAACTGCCGATAGAGAATCGAGAACAGCCAGGCGCGCAAGTCGCCTTCGACGCGTTTGTCGGCCCAACTGATGATCGCCCGTTCCAGGGTTGACTGTACCAAGTCGTCGGCGCTGCTGGCGTTACGCGTCAGGGACACGGCAAAACGCCGCAGCCGGGGGATGAGTTCACGTAACGGTTCGTCGAGTTCATGCATGGGGAGCTGGCTGTTCACTACGCTGGGACTAGAGAGACGTGCGGCGATGAAGGTTATTCCCCTTGCCGGGAAATAAATCCAAGGCCAGGGAATAGAGCCGATCGGCGTTCGTCTTAATGCTCCGACCTTATGTTCACCCCTACGGCCTTGGGCCCTGGAGTTTCTTCATGGTAGATCACTCATCACCGCCCCGTCCCCCCTTGAGCACGGCGAGCCTGATCGCGCGCCTGGCGGGGATCGGAGCTGTGGTTGCGGTTGTGGCGGGGGCATTTGCCTACGTCAATGGCACCCTCGACCCACAGCGCCTGCGTCCGAAAACCCTGGTCAATGCCCTGGAAACCAACAACGGTGTCCACCCTGGCTTCCGGCGTAACCATGCCAAGGGCGTGTGCGTGGCCGGGTATTTCGAGAGCAGCCCCGAGGCGCGTGCCTATTCCAGCGCCCAGGTGTTCAACGAGGCCAAGACCCCACTGATTGGCCGATTTGCGTTGCCCAGCGGCAACCCCTATGCACCGGACAGCAGTGTGCCGATCCGCAGTTTTGCCGTGCAATTCAGCCAGGCCAACGGCCAGCAGTGGCGCACCGGCATGAACAGCATGCCGGTGTTCCCGGTGGGCACGCCTGAGGCGTTCTACCAACTGCTCAAGGCCGGTGCGCCGCAGCCTTCCACCGGCAAACCGGACCCGGCGGGCATGCCGGCGTTCTTTGCCGCCCATCCCGAGACTGCACCGTTCCTGGCGTGGGTCAAGACCGCCAAGCCTTCGGCCAGTTACGCGACCGAAACCTACAACGGCATCAACGCGTTCTACCTGGTGGGGGCCGATGGCAAGCGCCAGGCCGTGCGTTGGGGCGTAGTGCCGCAGAGTCAGGATGCAGCGGGTGATACTGCGCCTGCCGGCAGCGATTTCCTGGAAAAGGACTTGGTACAGCGCCTCGCTGTCGGGCCGCTGCGCTGGCAGTTGAACATGACCCTGGCCAACCCCGGCGATCCTTTGGACGATGCAAGCAAAGCCTGGACCGGCGAGCATAAAGTCATCAACGCCGGCACCCTGGTGCTGCAAAGCAGCCAGGCTCAGGCCGATGGCGATTGCCGCGACATCAACTTCGACCCGCTGATTCTGCCCAGCGGCATCGAAGCCTCCAATGATCCGTTGCTGGCGGCACGTTCGGCGGCGTACGCCAGCTCGTACCTGCGCCGCGCCGGTGAAGTCAGCCCGTTGCACAGTGCCCCTCAGGAGTCGAAGCCATGAATGCTCAACCACGGTTTTTCGCTCCCCTGGCGCGCCTGCTGCACTGGTTGATGGCGCTGATGGTCATCGCCATGCTGTTTATCGGCGCGGGCCTGGCGGCCTCGGTCTCGGAGCGGCATGAATGGTTGATCCACCTGCACAAGCCGCTGGGGATCGCGATTCTGGCGCTGGTGATCGTGCGGCTGGTGGTGCGCTTCTCCACGCGCCAACCACCGTTGCCCGCCGACTTGCCGCTGTGGCAAGTGTTGGCGGCCAAGGCGTCTCACCTGGTGCTGTATGCCTTGATGCTGGTGTTGCCGCTGCTGGGCTGGGCGATGATTTCGGCGGCGGGCGACCCGGTGATGCTCAGCAGTTCAGTGCAGTTGCCGGCGCTGGTGGGGGCAAATGCGCCTTTGTTTGCGGTGCTGCGCAAGGCCCATGGGTTCCTGGCCTATCTGCTATTCCTCACCGTGTTGTTGCACCTGGCGGCGGCGCTGTTCCATGGGCTGATTCGCCGTGACGGCGTGCTGCAAAGCATGACCGGCAGTAAAGACTGAGACCGGTTTCGGGGGCAGTGTGGCCAGCCAGTAGATCAACGCCAGCAGGTTGATCGCCGCGCCCAGGCCGCACACCCCGATCCACCCGGCCCAGGCATACATCGCCGTGGCACTCACCGATCCCACCGCACTGCCCACTGAGTAAAACACCATGTAACCCGCCACCAGCCGACTCTGTGCATCGGGGCGTACCGCATAGATCAGGCTTTGGCTGGTGACGTGCACGGCCTGCAAGCCCAGGTCGAACACAATTACCCCCAGCGACAATGCCCACAGCGACGATTGGGTAAAACCGATGGCAACCCAGGAGAGCAGCATGAGCAGCAGTGCCGTGCCGCTGACCCATTGGGCGAAGCCCTTGTCGGCCAGGCGTCCGGCGTGCGCAGCACCCAGGGCTCCGGCGGCACCGGCGAGCCCGAAGAGGCCGATCTGCGTGTGCGAAAGCGACAGCGGTGGGGCGCTCAAGGGCAGTACCAATGGCGTCCACAGAACGGTGCCGGCGGCGAAAATCAGCATCGCCAGCACGGCGCGGTCACGCAAGACTTTTTCCTCTTTGAACAAGCTGAAAACCGAGCGGATCAACGCGCCATAGGTGCCGGTCGCCTGCGGTTGCTCGGTGCGTGGCAGCACTCGCCACAGTAGGATCGCCATCAATAACGTCAGGCCCGCCGATAGCAGGTACACCGAACGCCAACCCGCGAGGTCAGCCATGGCGCCTGAAACCGAGCGCGCCAGCAGCAACCCGACCACGATACCGCTGGTAACCAGTCCGACCACGTGCCCGCGCTGTTCAGGCGACGCCAGATGGGCCGCCAATGCCACCAGCACCTGGGCGATAACGGCCAGCAGCCCGGTGAGCGCCATGCCGGCCAGCAGCCAGAAACTGTTGGAAGACAACGCCACCACCAGCACGGCGAGCGTGGAAAGCAGCAATTGGGTGACGATCAGTTTGCGTCGGTTGAGTAGATCCCCGAGAGGCACCAGCAGCAACAGTCCTACGCCATA
This sequence comes from Pseudomonas tritici, assembly GCF_014268275.3. Taxonomy (NCBI): domain Bacteria; kingdom Pseudomonadati; phylum Pseudomonadota; class Gammaproteobacteria; order Pseudomonadales; family Pseudomonadaceae; genus Pseudomonas; species Pseudomonas tritici. The sequence goes on along the minus strand of NZ_CP077084.1, from coordinate 4,077,851 downwards.
ACCTATCTGGGTGAGGGCGATGATGATGCCAACGGTGGCGTGGTCCATGGCAAAGGTCTCGGCCATGGCGTCGAGCAGCGGCTGTGCGTAGTAGACGTTGGCCACCGACAGGCCACAGGCGATGGCGAACAGCGATACCACGGCGCCGCTCAAGGGGGATGACGACATGCGGCTTATCCTTTTCTGGTTTTAAAATGAAACCAGTTGTACGGTAAGGATTCCAGTTTTATATTGCAACTACATTGTTAGTCGAGTTCAGGCAGCCTGATGGTCAAGCTCACCCGTTTTGAAAATGCCGAATGCCCGGTGGCGCGTTCGTTGGATGCCATAGGCGATGGCTGGTCGTTGCTGATCATTCGCGACGCGTTTGATGGCAGCCGTCGCTTTGGTGAATTCCAGCGCAGCTTGGGGATGGCCAAGAATATTTTGTCCGCGCGCTTGCGCAGCCTGGTGGCCCATGGCGTGCTGGAGGTTGTGCCGGCGTCGGATGGCAGTGCGTATCAGGAGTACGCCCTCACGGAAAAGGGTCAAGGCCTGTTCAACGTGATCATCGGGTTACGGCAGTGGGGGGAAGGGTTTTTCTACGGGGCAGGCGAGGCGCATTCGGTGATGGTAGACCGCGCCCAGGGTGAGCCGCTGCGAGCGCTGGAATTGCGCTCCGCGGATGGACGCTTGCTGGGGCCCGAGGATTGTCGGCGGGTGCCCGCCGAGTCGGTTTAACGCAGCTCGTCGACGATATAGGCCACGGTGCTCAATACATCCTTGCCCAACTGCATCGAGCGTTTACCTGACCAACCGGTGTGCGGGTTGGGGGCGTCGTCGTTGTCCTTGAAGGGCATTTCAAGGGTCAGGGACAGGCAGTCGTATTGCTCGCCTACCGCGTTGCAGGCCAGGCTCATGTTGGCTTCTCCCGGCAGGTCGCGGGTGTAGCCGAAGGTGGTCTGGAAGTCGCGGGTCAGGCCACTCAAGTGGCTGCGGAAATGTTCTTCCAGCGTCTCGATGCGCGGGGTATAGCCGGGGTTGCCTTCACAGCCAGCGGTGAAGACGTAGGGGATTTCCTCGTCGCCGTGGATATCGAGGAACAGGTCAACGCCGTACTTTTCCATTTGTTGCTGCACGAACAGTACTTCCGGGCTGTTCTCTTGGCTGGCGCTCTGCCAGGCGCGGTTGAGGTCCTGGCCCATGGCGTTGGTGCGCAGGTGGCCGTGGAAGGCGCCGTCCGGGTTCATGTTGGGCACGAGGTACAGGTCGGCGACTTTCAGCAGCTTTTTCATCTCATCGTCGCCGTCCTGTTGCAGGCGTTCGATGATGCCCTCCATAAACCATTCGGCCATGTGCTCGCCGGGGTGCTGTTGAGCGATGATCCAGATGTTGCGCCGGCCTTCGCCCCCTTTACCCCGCCGTAGCAGTTGGATATCACGGCCTTCAACACTTTTACCGGTGGCCAGCAATTGGGTGCCCGTGCGGTTCAGGGCCTGTTCGATCAGCCAGTCGTGACGCTCGCGGCTATAGGGTTCGAAATAGGCGAACCAGGCATGTTTTTCGCGGGTCTCGAGGCTGATATGCAGGATTTCCCCATCAAATCGCGAAGGTACCCTAAACCAATTGATGTGGTCGTAGGACGCCACGGCGTTGTAGCCGCTCCATGCGTTGGGGTAGGAGGACTGTCCCGCGTTGCTCAGGCGAAAGGTATGGGTGTGGCCCACATGCATGCCTTCGGCCTTGAAGTGGAACCACTGGTAATGCGCGCTGCAGGTATCGGGTTTGATTGCCAGCAACAACTGATAGGCATCGTGGGCATCCAGTACCTGGATATTGCCACTGTCGAAGTCGGTGCTTATTTTGATGGAGGTCAAGGCCACGGTCATAGTCTGGTTGCCTGAGTATGAGTGTTGTGGCGGCTATATTACACAGGAGTCTGGTAAAGACCGGATGCAAAATTGTTGCGAGAGGGAGGGGGGCGTCGTCCTTGACGCCGCGGCAGCTTAGAATCTATAAGATTGATTCTCAAGCGCTAATTCGCAAAGATGTGGGCTGGAGCTACCCGCTGGCTTTCTTTTGGCGATGGTCTTTTGCTACCATGCGCCCCATCAAGTAGCACACAGTCTTCATTAGCCTGAAGCCACGCCAGGGAAACTGGCAAAAAAAAGACCCGGCCAAAGAGCCGGGTCAAAAACCGTGATTAGCCTGATGAGGAGATATTCCAAGAGTCCGACCTAAGGTCCCTTGGTCTATCGACTGATCTCGCGATCAGCTGGGTCCAATAATAATCATTATCATTTGCAAGTCAAATGTTTTTATCCGTGGGATAGAAATATTTTTTCTAAGCGCCAGTTATTTGTTCGCTTGAGCCTCTGGCACCTGCAATGATCGCTCCACCATCGCCTTCGCCATATCGATCAAATACACCACTGAAAACGCCATGTCACGATGACTGCCCTGATGGCTGCTCGCTGATTCATAGGCCGTTGCCGCGGCGCTGCGCAACAGCTCCGAGGCGTGCACCAGGGCTTCCTCCTGGCTGATGCCTGGATTGATGGCGAACAAGGCCTCGTCAGGGGTTGATGCCGACATATCTTCTTTCAAGTAAAAGTCCAACGCACGCTTGGCGGCACCGCTGCTGCGCAGATCGTGCAATTCGTTGTCTTCCGGGATTTCAGGCAGGAGAAGCGGGCTTGTCGTCATAAGGGGCGGTACTCTGGGTGGATGTCGAAAACCTTATGTCCGATGATAGTACGTATCGTATTTATGTCGTTTTATGGATTACTACAAACTGTTTATTGCCCTGAAAACTACGTGACGTATTGTCAGCCCCATGGATAACTGGATCGCGTTGGTCAAGGCCAACATGGAAGACCGCAAGGTCACGCAAGGTGAGTTGGCTGAACGCTTGGGCATGTCCCAGGGCGGCGTGGGCCATTGGCTCAACAAGCGCCGTGCACCCAGCCTGGCGGACATGAACCGGGTATTGGCGGCGTTGGGCCTGGGGTATCTGGAGGTCGCGCTGGACATTCGCGAGCGGGCCGATGAAGTGCCTCTGGAGAAAAACTACAACCCGTATTTCCGCTATCCGGTCAGCGATTGGAAAGGGCTGTGCGAAATCCGCGAAGAGCGAACGCCTTATGGCACCGCCCGTTTCGAGTTGACGGATTATCATGCCCACGGCGATGCCTTTTGGCTGCCGGTTACAGGCGATGCCATGACGGCACCCAGCGGGCTCAGCGTGAGTGCGGGCATGATGATTCTGGTCGATCCGGCCATTGCCGCCGAGCCCGGCAAGCTGGTGGTCGCCCAATGGGCCGAGAGCCCCCAGGCGACCTTCCGTCAGTTGCTTGAAGAGAGCGGCCAGCTCTATCTGGTACCGCTCAATCCCACTTATCCGAAACGGCAGTTCACCGGCGATTGCCGCATTCTCGGCGTCGTTGTGCAGGCCACGGCAAAGTTCTAGCCCGCTGTTTCCAGCTCCACCAACGCGCAACCTTCGGCAACCATTTCGCCTTCCTGGCAGAACAGCGCCTTGACCACTCCAGCCTCGGGCGCGCGGATGCTGTGTTCCATCTTCATGGCCTCCAGTACCACCAGTTGCGTGCCGGCCTCCACGTTGTCCCCGACCTGCACCAGCACGCGCACTATGCTGCCGTTCATCGGTGCCGTAAGGCCACCTTGATGAGCGCCGCTGGCGTCGACCGCTGCAATCGGGTCAAACAGGCTGACGGCATGCATCTCGCCGTCCCAACGCAGGTACACCGTACGGTCGTGGCGTACAGCCAGATGGCTACGGCGCACGCCCTGGTGCTCGATCAACAACGGTTCGCCGCGCATTTGCGCGGTATCGGCAGCCAGTGTCACCAGCCGATCCTGACCATTGCAGCTCAAATGCAGCGAAACCTCGGCAGGTAAACCGGTACGAAAGCCTCGCTTATCTGCCCAAGGCCCGTCACCGGCCGGCAAGGTCTGTATGAACGCCGCGCCCGCTGCCTGCCAGAACTCATTGCTCAGTTCGCCAGGTATCGGCAGCAACTCATCCTGATAGCGCGGAATAAAGCCGGTATCCAACTCGGCTGCCGCAAATGCCGGATGCCCGATAATGCGCCGCAAAAAGCCCAGGTTGGTCTTCAGTCCACCCACGGCAAACTCATCCAGCATGCCCAGCAAGCGCAGGCGCGCCTGTTCACGGTCCTCGCCCCAGGCAATCAGCTTGCCCAGCATCGGGTCGTAGTAGGGCGACACGCTATCGTCTTGCTCGACACCGCTGTCCACGCGGCGGCCAGCGCCCGGCGCGGATTCGCGGTACAGCGTCAGGTGCCCGGTGGCGGGCAGGAAATCATTGGCCGGATCCTCGGCATACAGTCGTACTTCGATCGCATGGCCGATCAGCGGCACCTGTTCCTGAGTGATAGGCAGCGCCTCGCCCTGGGCGACACGAATCTGCCAGGCCACCAGGTCGAGGCCGGTAATCGCCTCGGTCACCGGATGCTCCACCTGCAGCCGCGTGTTCATCTCCATGAAGAAAAACTCACCGCGAGCGTCCAGCAAAAACTCCACGGTACCTGCGCCGACATACCCGATGGCCTGGGCCGCACGCACGGCGGCTTCGCCCATAGCCTTGCGTTGTTCAGCAGTCAACCCAGGTGCCGGCGCCTCCTCGACAACCTTTTGGTGGCGCCGCTGGATCGAACAATCGCGTTCATTGAGGTACAGGCAGTGCCCATGCTGATCGGCAAACACCTGGATCTCCACGTGACGCGGCTTGAGCAGGTATTTTTCCACCAGCATCTGCCCGTTGCCGAAGGACGACAGCGCCTCACGCTGTGCAGAGGCGAGGGCTTCGGCCAATTGGCTGACATCCTCGACCACCTTCATGCCTTTGCCACCGCCACCGGCCGTGGCCTTGAGCAGCACCGGATAGCCGATACGCTCGCAGGCCGCGCGGAAGGTTTCCAGGTCCTGGGCCTCGCCGTGATAACCCGGTACCAGCGGCACGCCGGCGGTTTCCATCAGCGCCTTGGCGGCCGATTTGCTGCCCATGGCGTCGATGGCCGAGGCGGGCGGCCCGAGGAAGATCAAGCCGGCGGCTTCGATCGCACGGGCAAACCCGGCGTTCTCCGACAGAAAACCATAGCCCGGATGAATTGCCTGGGCACCACTGGCCTGGGCGGCGGCGATCAGTTTATCGATTTGCAGGTAACTGTCGGTGGCTTTGCTACCGCCCAGGTCGACACGGATATCGGCCTCACGGCTGTGGCGTGCATCGCGGTCGGTGGCGCTGTGTACGGCCACGGTTTTCAGGCCCATGGCCTTGGCGGTGCGCATCACGCGGCAAGCGATCTCGCCACGATTGGCGACCAGCAGGGTCGTGAGTGGGCTCATGAACGCGGCTCCTGTGGCTGCCAGCTCGGTGGACGTTTTTGCAGGAAGGCGCGCAAACCTTCCTGGCCCTCGGCGCTGACGCGAATGCGCGCAATCGCATTTTCGCAATAGCGACGCAGGGCCGGAGTGAGGGCGCCGTTGCCGACTTCGCGCAGCAAGTCTTTGCTGGCACGCATCGCCGCCGGGCTGTTTTGCAGCAGGTTGGCGACCCACTGTTCCACCTGCTGGTCCAGCGTGTCGATTGGGTAGCTCTCCGCCAACAAACCGATCTCCCGTGCACGCTGGCCGCCGAAGTGTTCGGCGGTCAGCGCATAGCGCCGCGCCGCGCGTTCACCAATGGCCTGCACCACAAACGGGCTGATCACCGCCGGTGCCAAGCCAATGCGCACTTCCGACAGGCAGAACTGCGCATCGTCCGCGCCAATCGCCATGTCGCAGCAACTGATCAGGCCCAGTGCGCCGCCGTAGGCCGCGCCTTGTACCACCGCCAGTGTCGGGATTTTCAGCTTGGCCAGGTTGTACATCAGCTCCGCCAGTTCGCGGGCGTCGTCCAGGTTGGTGTGGTAATCCAGTTCGGCCGATTGCTGCATCCAGGCCAGGTCTGCGCCGGCACTGAAGTGCTTGCCGCGTCCGCGCAGGACTAAAAAGCGCAAGGACGGATCGCCTTGCACCTGGTCGAGGGCGATGATCAGTTCGCGGATCATCTCGGCGTTGAACGCGTTGTTCTTGGCTTCACGACTGAGCCACAGCGTGGCAAAGCCACGGCTGTCGGTGATCAGTTCGAGGGTATTGAAATCGCTCATGGGGTGCAGCTCCATTTACATGCGGAACACGCCGAAGCGGCTCGGCTCGATGGGGGCGTTCAGCGAGGCGGACAAGGCCAGGGCCAGCACGTCGCGGGTCTGCAACGGGTCGATGACACCGTCGTCCCACAGGCGCGCGCTGGAATAGTAGGGGTGGCCCTGGGTTTCGTACTGGTCGAGGATTGGCTGCTTGATCGCGGCTTCTTCTTCGGCGCTGAAAGCAACGCCCGCGCGTTCAGCCTGCTCACGTTTAACCTGCACCAGCACGCCGGCCGCCTGTTCGGCCCCCATCACGCCAATGCGTGCATTCGGCCACATCCACAAGAAACGCGGGTCATAGGCACGGCCGCACATACCATAGTTACCGGCACCAAAGCTGCCACCGATGATCACTGTGAACTTCGGCACCTTGGCGCAGGCCACTGCGGTGACCAGCTTGGCGCCGTGTTTGGCAATGCCTCCAGCTTCGTATTTCTGCCCGACCATAAAGCCGGTGATGTTCTGCAGGAACAGCAGGGGAATGCCGCGCTGACAGGCCAACTCGATAAAGTGCGCGCCTTTTTGCGCTGCTTCGGCAAACAGAATCCCGTTGTTGGCCAGGATCGCCATCGGGTAGCCGTGCAGGTGCGCAAAGCCGCACACCAGCGTGGTACCAAACAATGCTTTGAACTCATCGAACACTGAGCCGTCGACCAGCCGTGCGATCACTTCGCGCACGTCAAAGGGTTGCTTGGCGTCGGCCGGAATCACACCGTAAAGCTCTTCGCAGCTGTACAGCGGTGCTACGGGCGGGCGCTGCAACAGTTCGCCCTGCTTGCGCCAGTTGAGGTTGGACACGCTGCGTCGGGCCAGCGCCAGGGCGTGTTCATCGCTGTCGGCGTAGTGGTCGGCCACACCAGAGATCTTGCAGTGCACATCGGCACCGCCGAGGTCTTCGGCGCTGACGACTTCACCGGTGGCAGCCTTCACTAAAGGCGGTCCGGCGAGGAATATCGTCGCCTGGTTGCGCACCATGATTGCCTCGTCCGCCATCGCCGGCACATAAGCACCGCCGGCGGTGCATGAGCCCATCACCACGGCAATCTGCGGGATGCCTTGGGCACTCATATTGGCTTGGTTGAAGAAGATCCGCCCGAAGTGCTCGCGGTCCGGAAACACTTCATCCTGACGTGGCAGGTTGGCGCCGCCGGAGTCCACCAGGTAAATGCACGGCAGGCGATTCTGCTCGGCGATAGTCTGTGCACGCAGGTGCTTTTTTACAGTGAGGGGGTAGTAGGAGCCACCTTTCACGGTGGCATCATTGGCGACGATCATGCATTCGACGCCTTCCACGCGGCCGATCCCGGCAATCACGCCAGCGGCGGGCACATCTTCGCCATACACCTGATAAGCGGCCAATTGGCTGAGCTCAAGAAACGGCGAGCCTGGGTCGAGAAGACGGTTGATGCGCTCGCGTGGCAGCAATTTGCCGCGCGACGTGTGCCGCTCCTGAGCCTTGGCGCCGCCGCCTTGCTGCACATCGGCGAGCAGGCTGTGCAGGGCGTCGACCTGTTGGCGCATCGCCGCGCTGTTGGCGGCGAACTCCGCCGAGCGTGGGTTGAGCTGGGTGTGCAAGGTGGCCATGGTGCGCTCCTTCAGCGGGTTTCGTTGAAGAGTTCGCGACCGATCAGCATCCGGCGGATCTCACTGGTACCGGCGCCGATTTCGTACAGCTTGGCATCGCGCAACAGCCGCCCGGCAGGGAATTCGTTGATATAGCCGTTGCCACCGAGAATCTGGATCGCATCGAGGGCCATTTGTGTGGCGCGTTCGGCGCTGTAGAGGATCACCCCGGCCGCATCCTTGCGCGTGGTTTCGCCACGTTCGCAGGCTTGGGCTACCGCGTAGAGATAGGCGCGGCTGGCGTTGAGTTGGGTGTACATGTCGGCGACCTTGCCCTGGATCAGTTGGAATTCGCCGATGCTCTGGCCAAACTGCTTGCGGTCGTGGATGTAAGGCACGATGAGGTCCATGCAGGCCTGCATGATCCCGGTGGGGCCACCGGAGAGCACCACGCGTTCGTAGTCCAGGCCGCTCATCAGCACTTTCACGCCGCCATTGAGTACACCGAGGATGTTCTCTTCGGGCACTTCCACGTCATCGAAAAACAGTTCGCAGGTGTTGGAGCCGCGCATGCCCAGCTTGTCGAACTTGTTGCTGCGGCTGAAGCCTTTCCAATCGCGCTCGACGATAAACGCGGTGATGCCGTGGGCACCTTTTTCCAGGTCGGTCTTGGCGTAGATCACGTAGGTGCTGGCGTCGGGGCCGTTGGTGATCCAGGTCTTGCTGCCGTTGAGCACGTAATGATCGCCGTGCTTGTCCGCGCGCAGTTTCATCGAGACCACATCGGAGCCGGCGTTCGGCTCACTTATGGCTAACGCGCCGACGTGTTCGCCGCTGATGAGTTTGGGCAGGTACTTGAGTTTTTGTTCATGGCTGCCGTTGCGGTTGATCTGGTTCACGCACAGGTTGGAGTGCGCGCCATAGGACAAGGCCACCGACGCCGAACCGCGGCTGATTTCTTCCATGGCCACCACGTGGGCCAGGTAACCCAGGCCAGCGCCGCCGTACTCTTCCGGCACAGTAACGCCTAACAGGCCCATGTCGCCGAACTTGCGCCACAGGTCGGCGGGAAAGAGATTGTCGATATCGATCTGTGCCGCACGGGGCGCGATTTCCTTGCCCACGAACGACTGCACCTGGTCGCGCAGCATGTCGATGGTTTCACCGAGGGCGAAGTTCAGGGACGGGTAACTCATGGACAGGCACCTTAATGTGAGCTTTGTTTTTGTGTGGATGGCGCGCCAGGGAAGGGCGCTCACCTTTACGTTAACGTAAGCTTGCGTTAAGGCGCTGTCAATCGTAGTTTACGTTTACGTCAACCTACAAAAAAGACAACAGGGGTCGTTATGGATCAATCGAATCAGAGCTACAGCCGTGGCGTTCAGGACAAGACCTTGCTGGCCATGACGATTGGCCAGGCCTTTGATCGCACCGTTGCACAGTTTCCCGATGGCGAGGCTCTGGTGGTGCGCCATCAACAGCAGCGCTACACCTGGCAGCAACTGGCCCACGCCGTGGATTTACATGCCCGCGCATTCCTCGCACTGGGCATGCAGATCGGTGATCGCCTGGGTATCTGGGCACCCAATTGCGCCGAGTGGTGTATCAGCCAGATCGCCAGTGCCAAGCTGGGTGTGATTCTGGTCAATATCAATCCGGCGTACCGCAGCAGTGAATTGGAGTACGTGCTCAAGCAGTCCGGTTGCCAGTGGCTGGTATGCGCCGGGTCGTTCAAGACGTCCGATTACCACGCGATGCTCCAGGAATTGAAGCCCGAGCTGCGCGGCATCATCAGCCTCGACCCCAGTCCGCCCACGGGATTCCTGCCCTGGTCGCAGTTGGCCGCGCTCGGCGCTGGCATCGCGCCCGAACAATTGCACAACCGCCAGGCCAGCCTGCACTTCGACCAAGCCGTGAATATCCAGTACACCTCCGGCACCACCGGCTTCCCCAAGGGCGCGACCCTCAGTCATCACAATATCCTCAATAACGGCTATATGGTCGGCGAAAGCCTGGGTTTAACCGCGCAGGATCGCCTGGTGATCCCGGTGCCGCTGTATCACTGCTTTGGCATGGTGATGGGCAACCTGGGTTGCATCACCCACGGCACCACCATGATCTACCCCAATGACGGCTTCGACCCGCTGCTGACCCTCACTGCCGTCGCCGAAGAGCGCGCCACCGGCTTGTACGGCGTGCCGACCATGTTTATCAGCATGCTCGATCACCCACGTCTCGGCGACTTCGAGCTGTCTACCTTGCGCACCGGCATCATGGCCGGTGCGACGTGCCCCATCGAAGTGATGCGCCGGGTCATCAACGAGATGCACATGAGTGAGGTGCAGATTGCCTACGGCATGACCGAAACCAGCCCGGTGTCCCTGCAAACCGGCGCGGATGATGACCTGGAACGTCGCGTCACCACGGTCGGCCGCACCCAGCCGCAGCTGGAAAACAAGATCATCGACGCTGACGGCAATACCGTCGCGCGCGGTGAAATCGGCGAGTTATGCACCCGTGGCTACAGCGTGATGCTTGGCTACTGGAACAACCCCGACGCCACCCGCGAAGCCATTGATGACGCCGGCTGGATGCACACCGGCGACCTGGCGAGCATGGACGCCCACGGCTACGTGTGCATCGCCGGGCGCAACAAGGACATGATCATTCGCGGTGGAGAGAACGTGTACCCGCGTGAGTTGGAGGAGTTTTTCTTCACCCATCCGGCGGTGGCGGATGTGCAAGTGATCGGTATTCCGGATGAGCGTTACGGTGAAGCCATCGTGGCCTGGGTCAAGTTTCATCCAGGCCATGTGGCCAATGAATTGGAACTGCACACCTGGTGCAAGGGGCGCATCGCGCATTTCAAGACGCCCAAGCATTTCAAGATCGTGGAGGAGTTTCCAATGACGGTCACGGGCAAGGTTCAGAAATTCCGCATGCGCGAGATCAGCATCGAGGAGTTGCGCGACGACGCCTGAAGCGGGGTGCATGTCTACTGCTGCGCGCGCCAGCGCGATGCCTAAAGTGGCGCACGACTTCGCCACTTGACGGCCATACCGATGACACACCGCACGATTGATCCCCCGACGCGCCCTCTTCAGGACGAGCACAGTCCACATGGACGGCTTATCAAGGACAACACACCTGACTGGTACACCGATGCGCTGGATCAGCGCAAAACCGAACTGGCCTCGTTGGCACTGAACATCCCGGATTGGTACAAAAAGGCCCCGGCGGCTGCGCGCGATCGCATGAGCACGATCCACTCACGCAGCAGGACGTCCTTGAACCAACTCGATCAGATGTTCAGTGAACTGAAGGGACCAGCAGAGTACGCCGAGCCGTTGTTGGTGGCAGCGATCGAGAAAACGTTCGGGCAGAGGTTGGATACCAGAAAAGCGTTTTATGCCCGCAAGCTGACACAGTTGGAATGCGATTCCGCCCCCAGAGAAGTCTCGATTTCCCACGCCAGCACATTGGCCCCGCAATTCTATTTTTACAAAGGCATCAGCTTGCTGGAGGCTGCGCTGAACAACTTCACCTCGCAAGAGGCAAGTGATCCGGTTTGCCAGGACTGCCACTTGATCACCTATTACAACTTTTACCAATATCCAAGCGACAAGCTTCATTCGCCAGGTAACGTCCAGTCACTCCCAGTGCGTATCAAGCCTCATGAGTTCGCCAAACTGTGTCGGGAACTCGATCTGGGGAGCTCCTACTACGAGTACGTGCGCACCTTTCTCAACAATCATATTCGGACCACCACCACGCCGGCGGGAATTGGCAAGCTGTACAGCACCCTGATTACCAGCCATCGGAACCAGTTGAAACTGGCCGCTGAGATTGCCTTGATGAAGGGGGACATCGGCGCTGCTCACCACCAGTTGATCAACGATCTGTTAATAGATCAGGCAGACCGCAAATGGGACGGCGAAGTGGTGAAGTTTTCGCCGTTGCGGTTACTCAATTTTGTGATCGAGAACATCCTGGTCATCGGTCCGGTGGTGTGGCGGACAAATGTGAGGAGTGCAGAGCTCGTGCCCCGACCATGCCTGGTATACATTCCCGGCGATCCACTCCATCCACTCAAGGTCTATGACCATGTTGCGGCCTTTACCGACGAGCTGACGACGCGTTTGTGTCATGTCGAATACCGCACATTCTTCAGCCAGTTCGTGCCACTTGCCGATCAGGATGGTTTTTTTACACAGTTGAAGACACTGCTGGATCCGGGGGCGGTATACGCCCACGATCAGGATTTTGCCCCGGCGCAAAAAAGCCGGATCCATCGTCAGGGAACCTATGCGTCGCCGTGGCGAGACGTCTGGATGGACTGCGCGATGCAGCGCATACGGCTGATCATGAGCAATGCCCGCACCAGTGTGGTGTCCACCCAGGATGTCGACGATCGGGTTTACAAAGCCTGGCTCTGGTCGTTCGGCAGCAAAGCGCTGGATATTCTCAATCTTGCCTCTTTCGTGGTGCCTTTCCTGGGAGAGGTGATGCTGGTCGTTGCCGCCGCGCAAGTGCTCTACGAGGTAGGTGAAGGGATTGATGCCTGGTCTCAGGACGATGCCCAAGCGGTTTGGGCACATTTTTCGGCGGTGGGTTTCAATCTGGCGGGGCTGGCGCTGCCCAAAGTGTTGGAGACAGCGAAAAATACGGCGTTCATCAAGCGGCTGGTGCATGTGGAACTCGGAGGGCGACCGCGTTTGTATGATTTCCAGCCGAGGTCATATCTGCATCAAATTGCGTTGCCCGACGGACAACGGCCAAACGCGCTAGGGCTCTATGTGCACGAAGCAGGTCTCTACTTGCCGGCAAAGGGGGGGGGTCATTACAAGGTCAAAGCCAGCGGTACCGATAACGAATTCAGGTTTGTGCACCCTGAGGGTGATACCCGCTATGCGCCACGTGTGCGACATAACGGCGAAGGTGCTTGGGTGCATGAGTTCGAACAACCGTTGACGTGGGATCGCCAAACCCTGTTGCGTCGCATGGGGCATACGGTCGATCACCTTAGCGATAGTCAGCTCGAGCAGGCGAGGGCGATCAGTGGCGTCACAGATGACGAGTTGCGTCGGGTGTTCATCGAGCACCGGCCGCCTGCGCCACTCCTCAAAGATATGCTGCGGCGGTTTGAATGCGCCGCTAAATACCAGTCATTTATTGATCGGTTGAGCCACTCAGACCCTTGGTTTTTTAGCCAGGTCGATTGGTTCACACAAGTCCAGTTGTTGCTCGAGTGTGGGATGTGGCCCGAGTCGCGCGTGTTGGTGGCGCTGGATGCTGAGGGCAATCAGGTGTGGTGTTCAGCTGTTCCGAGTGATTCGTCCTCGGTCGTCACGCTTGGGCATGAGGAACTGAAAAGTGGCCGCCTCTTTTCGTCATTCAGGGAGCAGTTGACGGAGCCCGAAATTCGCCACTTATTGGGCGAAAAAAAGATGACGCAAGAGGCTGTATCAACGCTGTTCCTAAGGACCCGAGACGTTTCATCCGAGACTTCGTCCTCCGCGATCGAAGAACGTGACGATGGAGATACTGATCCGCTGATGCAGTATTTGCGTACACATTATGCGAGGGTGGTGAGGTACCGGGATTGCTTGCTTGAGGCGGCCTATAGCACCAAAGTCAAGCTGTTCAACCGGGAGATATCAGCCGGTGATGTATCCAGTGACGCGAATGTAAAACTGATCCAGCGCGACTTTCCGGGTCTGCCTAAACTGGCCGCCGAAGAAATAGTCAGCCATGCCACTAGTCAGGAACTGACAAGCATGCAGGCCGGGTCACGTTTGCCTTTACGCCTGGCCGAGGAAGCGCGTGTTTACTGGCAGAAGGCGCGAGTCATGCGGGCACACGCTGATCTTCTGTTCGACAACCAATTCACGTTGGACGTCGTACGGCTGGCCTTGCACAAGATGGCCTCGCTGCCCGGACTTCTGGAAGGGGTGTCTGTTGAGCTACGCGAGGGCGCTTACGATGGTCCTCTGCTGGACCGGGTGGGCGATACGAGCGCGCCCAGGCAACTGCGTCTTATCCATACCGACCTGAAGGAGTGGAAACTCTGCAGCGGCCCGGAAAAAGCAGAGTACTGGCGCAGTGATGAAGGCGCGTTCTTTAACGCGCTCTGGATGGCAAGCAGTGGCAAGTTCACAGGGTGGGCCGAATTCAATAGGGCTGCCCAACGCTTGAAGATGCAGATTGCGCAACAGCCGCTGAGCGAGCTGGCGAGCCGGCGCGCACTTGGCTTGAAAACAATCAAACCCGGTTTCAAATCACCCATGCGTCTGGCTGACGGGCGCATAGGGTATCCACTCAGCCCGGTGGGCGGCGCTGGCGAGCGTCCGTCTGTTTGTACGATGAAAGCAATGTCGCTGTACCCGTCGAAGTCCATGGCAGAGGTCGAGGTCATGCTCGACCTTCAAGGCGCTGGCGACGCTGTACTTCTGGCGAAGTTGACCCAACTCGAAGCTGAGCTTGCAGACTTGGACACGGCGCTGGCCCGTTGGCAGCAGGAGGGCGGATCGGGTTATGCAAGCGCCAGGCGCAGAGTGTCGGGCACCATCAAGGCTGCCTGGCGTAGAAGTTCTGCGCAGGCATTGGCTGGGGATCAGACGCCGATCGGCCATGTACTGGACTTGTCGCATGAAGTGATTGGCGAATTGCCTGCGATAACCGCAAATATGGATCACGTGGGCAGCCTGGTTCTACGTCGAATGGCGCTTTCAGACAGCTCACTGCCTTTTCTGAACGCATTCGGCGGCTTGCGCTGGCTGGACATGCGAGAGAACAACCTGACGCAACTGCCAGATTTCGCTAATGGCGGGTCCGGGCTGACTAAACTCTATTTGAGTGGAAACGATATCCAGTTGACCGAATCGAGCCGCCTGCGTCTGGAGAGAATGCAGAGCCTGAAGATTCTGAATCTCAGCGATAATCGTCGCCTGGGATGGCTGGCCGACCTGCGCCGCCTGCGCAATTTGAACCAGCTTTATCTTTCGGATACCGGCACGGAGACCTTTCCTATCGGCGCCGAACAACTACCTCAACTGGCCCGCGTCGATCTGCACACCAATCGGATCACGACGTTACCTGAATACGCTTATCAGCATCCGGACCGCATCATCGTGCACGACAATCCATTGTCGGCGGCTACCCTGGCGCGGCTGGGTGAGCCTTTCAACGCGGCGCATTTGGGGGAGCACATCACGGTCGACGAAGCGCGCGGCTTGTGGCTGGGAGCGTTGTCGGCCAGCGAATCAGCCCGGCGCGGCGGGATCTGGGACGAACTCAGGGCCCATCCTGAGTCAGCCGCTTTTTTTACCGTGGTGTCCGATACTACTCGCAGCGCGGAATTCAGCAGTGATGTGACGCGCCCGGTACTGGCGCAGCGCGTGTGGAACATGCTCGAGGCCGCAAGCGAAAGCCAGGCTATCCGAGCGTCGTTATTTGCAGCTGCCGATGATCGAGTCACCTGTGGCGACGGCAGTTCGGTCGAATTCATGAATCTTGAGAGTGAATTGCTGGGGGCGAGGGCACTCGAGTTGGCAGGCGTTGAGAGCGAAGAGGGCGCCTTGGTATCCACGGGCAGAAAGTTGTTTCGTCTAGCGTTGGTAGACGCCATTGCCGAACGGGATGTCGCGGCGAGAGGACCCGGGTTTACCGAGCAGGTTGAAGTCATTCTGGCTTATCGCACCCGGCTTGCGGTATCGCTGGATTTGCCGGTCCAATCCCGGGACATGTTGTTTGCGCAACAGGCCGCTGTGAGTCAAACGGATATCGATAATGCGGGCGCAGAGGTGCAAAGAGAAATGCGCAATGCGGCTAAAGAGGCGGACTTTTTTATCGGGCGCCTGTTCTGGGATAAGCACCTGCGCACCCGATACCCTCAGGAACTTGAGGCGTTAATGAAGCCGGACCTGGTTCTGATAGACGAAAAGAGCACTGCGCTGTTCGATATTTCAGATTTGCAAGGCGAGCAAGACGCCGCTGTAGATCCAGCCACAAAAGCACTGTGGCAGACAAAACATGATGAGGCAGTCGACCGGTTGGCGCGCCTGTTGAGTATGCGCAGGGATCAAATCCTGGTGAACGGCTCGATGCAAAGCGTGTTTTTTGAGCGTGAACTCAAGCAGCTAGGGGCTGAGCGGCAGGCGCTGGAACAACGAACGCTGCACACCTTGACGCGGCGGGTGTTCAACAACTTCGCGGCCTCAGGTGGGACCGCCCTGTAATCGCACGGTGCAGAAAGCACAAAGGGGACCCTAGGGTCCCCTTTAATTTGTCGTTGCGTGCTCTTTTTTTATTATTGAGGGGCGGTCTATTGTTGTTTTTGGCAACCGTTACCCTTTACCGCTGTTTTTGGCGACCCCCATTCGGGGTCAAGAGCAAACGTATTTTTTTGAGCGCTGATCTGCTTCTTCGTTATCGATCCAACCAGTGGGTAGCTACCTGAGGTAGTTTTATTTTTCTCTAACCGGTTGCGGGTTTCGGCACGCCGTACCCTGCAAAGCACATCTTCTCCAAAAAAATCTGTTAGCTGCGTCTCTGCCGTGTTGTTTTTGTTATGTCAGAGTCGTTTCGTCTTATTTTTATTAGGTTTGGCGCTTTTTATTCTTGTTATGCCATAGAGATAGCAGAAGCCGTGCCAACTTTGTAAATTCCTTTAAAATCAATGGTTTGATTTTTTTGTGGGAGGTGGCCTACGGCAAATACGACAAAATATGTTCCCGTGTTACTCGTTGTGTAGGTGTGCGGTAACACATTGTCACGGCTACGCTACTCAACTGGCGTTGCCTGCCTTGGCCACGCGCGACCCTGTCGGTCGGCCCAGCACGTTGCTGATTTGCTGGCCCGCACGAATCAACGCCTCCAGGTCTATACCGGTCTCGATGCCCAATCCGTTGAGCAGGTACACCACATCTTCGGTGGCAACGTTACCGCTGGCGCCTTTGGCATAGGGGCAGCCGCCAAGGCCCGCGATAGAGCTGTCGAACACGGTGATCCCTTCCAATAGGCTGGCGTAGATATTCGCAACGGCCTGGCCATAGGTGTCATGGAAGTGCCCGGCCAACTTTTCTCGTGGCACCTGGGCGCCGACCACCTCGAACAGTCGCCGCGTCGCGCCCGCCGTACCGGTGCCGATGGTGTCGCCCAGGGACACTTCATAGCAGCCCATGGCATACAACTCGCGCGCGACCATCGCCACCTGTTCCGGCGCTATCTCGCCCTCATACGGGCAACCCAGTACGCACGAGACATAACCACGCACGCTGATCCCATGTTGCTTGGCCGCGGCCATGATCGGCGCGAAGCGTTCCAGGCTTTCGTTGATGGAGCAGTTGATATTGCGCTGGGAGAACGCCTCGGACGCCGCCGCAAACACCGCTACTTCCTTGACGCCAGCCGCCAACGCGTCCTCAAAACCGCGCAGGTTCGGCGCCAGGGCACCATAGGTCACGCCAGCTTTACGCTGAATCTGTGCAAACACCTCGGCAGAACCGGCCATCTGCGGCACCCATTTGGGCGATACAAAACTGCCGACCTCGATATAGCTCAAGCCCGCAGCGCTGAGGGCGTCCACCAGTTGAACCTTGTCCGCCACGCTGATGGGTTGGGCTTCGTTCTGCAAACCGTCGCGCGGGCCGACTTCCACCAGGCGTACGTGTAAGGGGAGGGACATGGCAGTTACCTTCTGATCAATGGCCAACCTGGCTCATGGTGTGGGCCAGGGCCTGGGTGCAGCGCTCTTCGGCGGTGTCCAGCTCCAGCTTCATTTGTTCGATATCCAGCAGTTGCTGTTCCAACTGTTCACGGCGCTCGGCGATCTTGGCCAGCATGCTGTTGAGTTGGATGTGGTTGCCGCCGGAGGGGTCGTAGAGCTCGATCAGCTCGCGGCATTCGGCCAGGGAAAACCCGATGCGCTTGCCACGCAGGATCAGCTTGAGGCTGACCTTGTCGCGCGCCGAGTAGATGCGCTCCTGGCCCCGGCGTTCCGGGGCCAGCAGGCCTTGTTCTTCGTAGAAGCGAATGGCGCGTGTGGTGATGTCGAGCTCGCGGGCGAGGTCGGAGATGCTGTAGGTCGTGCTCATGGGTGTGCCCGAGAAGATGTCTTGGGCGCTAAGCTAATGGCTGCTTGACGTTAACGTCAAGGGGCGCGCTCTTGTAGTGAGCGGGCTTGCCCCGCGCTGGGTGGCGAAGCCGCCCCAAACCGGGCGACCTGGGTTTATCTGGGACTCGGTGGTGTCTTGTCTAGGGCGGCTTCGCCACCCAGCGCGGGCGGTGCGACGATTCGACAAGCCCGCTCACTACAGTCAGGCTTGTTTGCCATCCAACTTCTTTTCATGGGCCGTCACCTGCTGGCACAACTCGATCATCTGCTCGCGCATCCAACGGTTCGCCGGGTCTTGATCGGTGCTTTCGTGCCAGTACAGGTGGGTTTCCACCGGCGGCACATCGTTGACCGGCAGGTTGAACCAGTGCAGTTCGTGGCGGCGGGCGAAGCGTTCGGGCACGGTCATGACCATGTCGGTCTGCTGCAACACTTGCGAGGCCATCAGGTAGTGCTGGGAGCGCAGGGCGATCTTGCGCTGGATGCCCATTTTGCCCAGTGCCAGGTCAACGTGGCCCAAGCCGTTGCGGCGGCTGGAGATATGGATGTGGGTCAGCGCCAGGTAGTCATCCAGCGTCAGCTTGTCTTTGCCAGCCATAGGATGACCCTTGCGCATGGCGCACACATAGCGGTCTTCCATCAGCTTGACGTGGCGCACCTGCGGGTCGGTGTTGAGCGGCGCATCCACGGCAAAGTCCAGGCGCCCGGCGGCCAATTCCTTGGTGGTCTCGCGGCGTTTGGACAGGAAACTCTCGATCACCACCGTCGGCGCCAGGCGGCGCAAGCGCTGGAACAGCGGCGGCAGAATCACCGCCTCGGTGAGGTCGGTCATGCTGATGCGGTAGGTCTTGGCCGCCTGCTGCGGGTTGAAAATCCGGCTTTCCTGCACCGACACCCGCAGCAACGACAATGCATTACGCACGGGGCCGATGATGTTCTGCGCCATCGGCGTGGGCACCATGCCTTGGGCAGTACGCACGAACAGCGGGTCGTTGAAGGTCTCGCGCAGGCGTGCCAGAGCGTTGGACACCGCCGGTTGGGTGATGCCGACAATCTGCCCGGCGCGGGTCAGGTTGGCTTCGGTGTAGATCGCGTCAAAGACGATAAACAGGTTGAGGTCGACCTTGCTCAGATTCATTGGGTTGCGCTCTTATTGTTAGGGTGCCGATAGGCCGATCATATATCGGTGATGAATGTTAATACACGCCGAGAATAGGCTAGGTAAATTATCAACGCTGTTCTAGCATCGATTGCATGACCTAAACAACCTCTCAGAGAAGGGAGCTGCTCATGGATTTCGCCTATTCGCCCAAGGTTCAGGAACTGCGTGAACGCGTCACTGCATTCATGGATGCTTACGTTTACCCGGCCGAGCCGGTGTTCGAACGCCAGGTCAGCGAAGGTGATCGCTGGCAGCCCACGGCAATCATGGAAGAGCTGAAAGCCCGCGCCAAAGCCGAAGGCCTGTGGAACCTGTTCCTGCCGGAATCCGAACTGGGCGCTGGCCTCACCAACCTTGAATACGCGCCGCTGGCCGAAATCATGGGTCGCTCACTGTTGGGCCCGGAGCCGTTCAACTGCTCCGCCCCTGATACCGGCAATATGGAAGTGTTGGTGCGCTACGCCAACGAAGCGCAAAAACAACGCTGGTTGGCGCCGCTGCTGCGTGGTGAAATTCGCTCAGCCTTCGCCATGACCGAACCGGACGTAGCGTCTTCGGACGCCACCAACATGGCTGCCCGCGCCGAGCGCCAGGGCGACGAATGGGTGATCAACGGCAAGAAATGGTGGACCTCCGGCGCCTGCGACCCGCGCTGCAAGATCCTGATCTTCATGGGCCTGAGCAACCCGGATGCGCCGCGCCATCAGCAGCACTCGATGATCCTGGTGCCGGTGGACACCCCCGGCGTGAAGATCGTGCGCCCGCTGCCAGTGTTCGGCTACGACGACGCGCCCCATGGGCATGCTGAAGTGCTGTTCGACAATGTGCGCGTGCCCTATGAAAACGTGCTGCTCGGCGAAGGCCGTGGTTTTGAGATTGCCCAAGGCCGCCTTGGCCCAGGCCGTATCCACCACTGCATGCGCTCCGTCGGCATGGCTGAGCGTGCACTGGAGTTGATGTGCAAACGCTCCGTCAGCCGCACCGCGTTCGGCAAGCCGCTGGCCCGTTTGGGCGGCAATATCGACAAGATCGCCGACTCACGCATGGAGATCGACATGGCGCGCCTGCTGACCTTGAAGGCGGCGTACATGATGGACACTGTGGGCAACAAGGTCGCGAAAAGTGAAATCGCCCAGATCAAAGTGGTCGCGCCGAATGTGGCATTGAAGGTGATTGACCGTGCGATCCAGATCCACGGCGGCGCGGGCGTCTCCAACGACTTCCCGCTGGCCTATATGTACGCCATGCAACGTACGCTGCGATTGGCGGATGGGCCGGATGAAGTGCACCGCGCCGCGATTGGCAAGTTTGAGATTGGCAAGTATGTGCCTAAAGAGTTGATGCGCAGCGGGCAGTAACACCGCGTCGCCTGCATTCGCGAGCAAGCCCGGCTCCCACATTAGACCGAGTTTTTAAGGAGAACACGGTCTAATGTGGGAGCCGGGCTTGCCCGCGATGAGGCCAGTCTGAACAACCCAAAACCCAAGGTTCAGTACACCCAAACCTCCACCCGCCGATTCTTGATCCTGCCTTCATCCGCCGTATTTGCGGCCACCGGCATCTGTGCCCCAAACCCACGAATATCGCGCAATACCACACCGTTCTTCACCAGCTCCCGACGCACCGCCATCGCCCTCAACTTAGATAACAACGCCGCCCGTTGCGGGTCATTCTTGGCATCACCAAACCCCACCAATGTCACCTGCTTATCCAGCTTGTCGTGGCTTTTCAGATACGCCACCACCCGTTGCAAATCCTGGCGCGCCTTGTTGTCCAGGCTGGCACTGCCTTCTTCGAAGCGAAAATTCACGGTCAAACGCTGAGCGTCACGCGCGATGGCCTGATAGTCCTCGGGCATCGACGCGCGCGGCTCGACGGCGATCGCCTGTACCTGCTGCGCGATAAACCCGTTGGCCGCCACAATCGCCTGGCCCTTGCTGCTCTGGGTAAAGTCCACCAGTGCCTTGGCCCACGGGTTATGACCCGATGGCGGCAGGTAGAAAAACAACCGTCGCGACAGCGGGTAATCCTCGGTGGCAATCAGGCTGTTCAGCGGCAACATGGGGTGCGAGTCGCCATCCACAATCGCCACCGCCTTCGCCTGACGCACATAAGGCAGGCCGATAAAACCGATGCCCTGAGGGTCCTGGCTGACCGCGTCGGACAGCTGTTCGCTGGACTCGAAGCGTTTGGCACCTGCGCCGAGCGGCTTGCCACGCAAGCGCAGCACCAGTTCCTTGAAGGTGTCGTAGGTGCCGGACTGATCATCGCGCGCATACAAATGAATCGGCCCGCCGATGCCGCCTAATGCTTCCCACGTGCTGATTTCGCCATTGAAGATCTGCGCCAGTTGCTCGGTATTCAGGGTGTTCAACGGGTTTCGCGGGTTGAGGATGATGGCCAGCCCGTCGATGGCGATCACCTGTTCGGCTTCGGGGCTTTTCAGGTCGCCGAGGGGTTCGAGGTCGACCAGTTCGCTGTCCTTGATCGGACGGGACGAGGCTGCCAGGTCGGCCGTGGCTTTTTTCAGCGCCATGAAACCGGTGCTGGAGCCGTGGGCAGCGACCTCGATCGACACGGTCTTGCCTTGGCGCGTCTTGCCGGTCACGCGCTGTTCATTGGCACCTTGCGCCGGTTCAATGCGCACCGCCTGCAGGCCCTGATGTTCCATCAACCCCTTGGCCAGCGCGGGCCCCAGCGCCGCGCCAATGGTATTGGAACCCTGGATGCGTAATGCAGGGCCTTGATCGGGAGCGGGTAGGGGGGCGGAAGCAGCGTAGAGAGGAAAGAGTGCCAGCAGAAACAGAACGCGCAGCATCATGCCGGCACCTTCTTAAGCCAAAGGGAGTGCCGCGAGAATAAGTCAGGCCGGTTGCAGAAATATGACTGATAAGCCAGGGGTCCAGTTGTGGGAGCAGGCAAGCCAGCTCCCACGTTGAAGGGGGGTGTCAGCTCAATTCAAGCCAGATCGGCGCATGGTCGGACGGCTTCTCCAGCCCGCGCAGATCGTAATCCACGCCCGCATCCTTGACCCTTGGCAGCAAGCCATTGGACGCCAGGATCACGTCGATGCGCAGCCCGCGCTTGGGCTCATCTTCAAACCCACGGCTGCGGTAGTCGAACCAGCTGAAGCGGTCGGCCACGTCCGGGTTGAGGTGGCGGAAGCTGTCGACCAGGCCCCAGTTCTTCAGGCGGGCCATCCATTCGCGTTCTTCGGGCAGGAAACTGCACTTGCCGGTCTTGAGCCAGCGCTTGGCGTTGTCGGCGCCGATGCCGATGTCGCAGTCTTCCGGGGAAATATTCACGTCGCCCATCACTACCAGCGCCTGGTCATTGCGGAACTGGCTTTCCAGCAACTGTTGCAAGTCTTCATAGAAGCGTTGCTTGGCCGGGAACTTGGTCGGGTGGTCGCGGCTTTCGCCTTGAGGGAAGTAGCCATTCATGATGGTGACCGGTTGGCCGTTTTCGTCGGCGAAGGTGCCCCAGATAAACCGGCGCTGGGCGTCTTCTTCGTCGGTGGCAAAACCCTTGTGCAGGCTCAACGCCGGCAGGCGCGAGAGCAGCGCCACACCGTAATGGCCTTTTTGCCCGTGGTAGTACACGTGATAGCCAAGAGCTTGCACTTCGGCCAACGGGAACTGGTCGTCGTGGACTTTGGTTTCCTGCAGGCCGATCACATCCGGCTGGTGCTTCTCGATCAGCGCCGCCAGCTGATGAGGGCGGGCGCGCAGCCCGTTGATATTGAAGGAGACGATTTTCATGGTCGGCAGTCCAGTCCTGGCAAAAGGGCGATGCTAGCCGACAAGTCGGACGGGGGCCAGCGTGGCGGTAGGGCAGTTGCGCTGCTAATGTCTGGGAACGACTCGTGCTGCGTGGGTTCGTACCCATAAGAACGCCGCCTTCTGAGCGGTGCCCAGGGAGATTCACTGTATGCCAGACACTTCGACCGCCATTGGCGAAATCCGCTTGCTCAACAGCGGCTATTCCCGTGAGGCCCGTTCCCTGCTGTACCAGGCCTATCGGCATGAGCCAACATTTGCCTATATCTTTGAAGCGGAACGTTCAGGTTATGAGCAGCGAGTGCGCGCCACCGTGCGCGAACTGGTCAAGCAGCATTTCTTCCAGAAGCTTCCGGCCATCGGCCTGTTCGTCAATGACCGGCTCATCGGCATCGCCCTGATCGCTCCCCCGCAGCGGCGCCTGGGGATTACCGAGAGCTGGGCCTGGCAAATCCGTATGTGGCTGAGCACCGGCGTGCGCGGCACGCGGCGTTACCTCGACTACCACCATGCGGTGCTGGCGTGCCTGCCAAGTGAGTCGGTGCATGTGCTGCCGCTGCTGGGTATTCACCCGCAATTCCAGGGCAAACACTACGGCGAGCAGTTGCTTGAGGCGGTGCACAACTGGTGTGCCGACGACCCGCACTCATCCGGTGTGGTGCTGGACACCGGCAATTCGCGCTACTTGGATTTCTATAAGCGCCAGGGGTATGAAGAGATCGGTGAAGTCGCTGTAGGACCTGTCGTGGAGCACGTGTTTTTTCATCCCAACCCGCAGTCGTCACATGCTGCAACGGCTTGATGCAGAATTTTTCAGAATTTTCCGAGTTCTAAAGTGCTCTCCAGCTCGTGTAGCATCCGCGCCTATGAAGTTTCCAGGAAGATTTACCAGCGGCTTGATTCTGCTGTTCACAAGCTGCGGCGCGTTGGCGCAAAGCGAACTGGACGTGCGGATCAAGCCCTCAAACGATGCGTTGAAAGCCAACATCGAAGGCTACATCGGCGGGGTGGGCGATCGTGATGAAGAGGCCTTGCTGCGGTTCAGCCGTGGCGCCGAGGAGCAGGCGCGAAAAGCAGCCCAGGCCCTGGGCTTCTATCAGCCACAGATCGAAAGTGATGTGAAGGGCGGCAAGAACCCGCGCCTGATCCTCACCATCGACCCCGGCGAGCCGGTGCATTTGCGAGACGTGACCATACGGGTCGACGGCCAAGCCGCAGACCTCAAGGCCTTTCGCGTGCCCGTCAGCGACGACCTCAAATCCGGCGCCGTGCTCAACCACGGCCATTACGAAGATGCCAAGCGGCTGATCCAGAACCAGGCCTCGCGCTACGGTTTCTTCAGCGGGCGTTTTACCAAACAGAAGCTGTCGGTGGACCCGCAGGCGGGCGTCGCCGATATCGAACTCATCTATGACAGCGGCCCGCGCTACACCTTGGGCAAGGTGAGCTTTGCCGGCGACACGCCGTTTGACGAAGAGCTGCTGCAACGCATGGTGCCGTTCAAAAGCGGCACGCCCTACGATTCCGAATTGATCGCCGAACTCAACCAGAACCTGCAAGCCAGCGGCTTTTTCGAAGGCGTGCGCGTGGACGCTGCGCCGGCCGCCTCGACGGATGACATCATCCCGGTGGCTGTGCGCCTGGAGACCCGCAAGCCCCGCACCATGGGGCTGGGCCTTGGTTTTTCCACCGACGTTGGCCCGCGCGGCAAAGCCAACTGGACCCGTCACTGGGTCAACCCCCAGGGCCATAGCTATGGCTGGGAAGCCGAGCTGTCGGCGCCGCGACAGAACGTCGGCCTGTGGTACGACATTCCGCTCGACCCCCCGCTCACCGACAAACTGCGCTTCGCCGGTGGCTATCAGAACGAAGAAATCGCCAACACCGACACCGTGAGTAAATTGCTCACCCTTGGCCCCGAGTGGCATAGCAAGTTGCCCAGCGGCTGGACCCGGGTGATCTCGCTCAAGTATCAGCGTGAAGAATATCGCCTGGGCAACGACTCCGGCTTGAGTAACATGGTGATGCCGGGGATCAGCTACTCCTACCTGCGCAGCGACAACCGCATTGACCCGCACCACGGCTACCGCCTGCAATTCGACACCAAGGTCGCCAAAGAGGGCTTGGGCTCCGACACCAACCTGCTTTACGGCACGGCCATGGTCAAGGGCCTGACCACCTTGTGGGACAACCACCGCTTTCTGGCCCGCGCCCAGGTCGGCGGCAGTGCCACCAACGGTTACAAATCGGTGCCGCCGTCGTTGCGCTTTTTTGCCGGTGGTGACCAGAGCGTGCGCGGTTATGAGTACCAGACGCTGTCGCCCGAGAACGACCGCGGCGACCGCATCGGTGGCCGCTACATGGTTGCCCTCAGCGCCGAGTATCAATATTCCATCGCCGAGAAATGGCGGATCGCGACGTTTATCGACCAAGGCAACTCGTTCAATTCCCTGGACCTGCCCAGCCTGAAAACCGGCGTCGGCGTCGGTATCCGCTGGGTCTCGCCGGTCGGCCCGATCCGCCTTGACCTGGCCCACGCCCTCGAAGATCCGGGCGGCGTTCGATTGCACTTTTCCATGGGGCCTGAGCTGTGATGCGTGGTGTGAAAATAGCGGGGCTGGCCGTGGTTGCCATCCTCGCCGTGCTGTTATTGGCGCTGTGGGCGTTACTCGGCACCCAGGCCGGCAGCCGCTGGGCGTTGGCCCGCGTACCGGGTTTGAGCGTAGAGAATTTCCAGGGGCATTTGGGCGACCAGTGGAGCGCCGACCACCTGCTGTGGCAGCAAGACAGCAGCCGCGTCGAACTCCAGGCACCGACCGTGGATTGGTCGCCCGCCTGCCTGTTGCGCATGACGGTGTGCATCAATCGGTTGGACGTGGACCAGGTCAGCCTGCAATTTCCGCCGGGCACTGAGGAAAGCAGCGGTCCGATCCAGTTACCCGACCTGAAACTGCCGGTAGCGATCCAGTTGGGCGACGTTCGCGTCGGTCGCCTGCTGTTCAACGGCAGCGAAGAACTCAAGGGCCTGCAATTGGCGGCGCATTGGACGGCTGCCGGCCTGCAGATCGACTCTGTGCACCTGCAACGCGATGATCTGGTACTGGACTTGGCCGGCTTGCTGCAACCCACCGGCGATTGGCCGCTGACCGCGACTGGGAATGTAAGCCTGCCGTATGCGCCAGGTGGTGCACCTTGGGCGGTGGCGTTGAAGATTGATGGGGATTTGTTAAAGACGCTCAAGCTTGATGCAGACAGCAGCGGCTATCTGCCAGCCAAGCTCACGGGCGAACTGCAACCCTTGGCAGAAAACCTCCCGGCCCAATTGCACATCACCGCCGACGGTTTCAAGCCCAGCGCCGATCTACCGGACACCTTGCAACTCAACAAACTCGATCTCACCGCTAAAGGTGACTTGAAGCGCGGCTACCAATTGTTGGGCAAGGCCGTGCTCCCTGCGGAAAAAGGCCCGGTGGATGTGCTGCTGCAAGGCCGGGTTGACGCCAAGGGCGCGCAGATCGCCGGCCTGGACCTGAATGCCGGAGACAAGCAAAGCCTCAAGCTGACGGCCCAACTGGATTGGCAACAAGGCTTCAGCGCCGACGCCAGGATCGACTGGCTGGACTTCCCTTGGCATCGTCTCTATCCGGTTATCGACGAGCCGCAAGTCGCACTGCGTACCTTTAATGGTGAGGTCTCCTACAAAGACGGTAACTACCTGGGCAACCTCAAGGCCGACCTCGACGGCCCGGCGGGCAAGTTCAATGTGGTCACGCCGTTCAGTGGCGACCTCAAGCAAGTCTTCCTGCCCGAGCTGAAACTCACCGCCGGCCAAGGCAAGGCCGAAGGCCACTTGAACCTGCAATTCGCTGACGGCATCGCCTGGGACACCGCGCTCGACCTGTCGGCCCTGAACCCGGCGTACTGGGTTGCTGAACTGCCCGGCACCCTGGCCGGCCCCCTGCGCAGCAAGGGCGAGTTCAAGAACGAGCAGCTCAAGCTGAATGCCGACCTCGACCTCAAGGGTCGCCTGCGCGGGCAAACTGCCGTGCTGGCGGCCAAGGCCGAAGGCGCGGGCGAGCAGTGGACCCTGGCCAACCTGGATATCCGCCTGGGCGACAACCGCATCAACGGCAGCGGCAGCCTGCAACAACGCCTGGCTGGGCAGATCGATATCAAGCTGGCGCGCCTGGCCCAGCTGTGGCCGCAGTTGCGCGGGCAGGTTAATGGCCGACTCGACGTGGCCGGCAGCCTCAAGGCCCCCCAAGGCAAGCTCGGCCTCAAAGGCCAGCAATTGGCGTTCGCCGACAATCGCCTGCAAAGTCTTACCCTCGACGCCAGCCTCGATAACGCCCAGCGCGCCAGGATCGACCTCAAGGGCAGCGGCATTCAAAGCGGTGACACTCAGGTCGGCACCCTGACTGCCAGCGCCCAGGGCGATATCAAGAACCAGAAGGTCCAACTGGACCTGGCCGGCCCCTTGGTCAAGCTGGCCCTGGCGTTGGATGGCAACCTCGACAAAAGCAATTGGCGCGGGCGCCTCGCCAGTGGTGATGTGCAAGCGGGCGGCCAGGACTGGAAGCTGCAAGCACCAGCGAAGATCGAACGCATGGCCGATGGCAAGCTGACGTTTGCCGCACACTGCTGGGTCTCCGGCCCTGCCAGCCTGTGCGGCGAAGACCAGCGGCTGATGCCCGAGCCAAAGTTGCGCTACCACCTCAAGCAATTTCCCATCGACAGCCTGGCGGCGTTTTTGCCCAAGGATTTCGCCTGGAAGGGCAAGCTCAACGCCGACCTGCAGCTCGATCTGCCGGACAGCGGCCCCAAAGGCGTGGTTTCGGTTGACGCCAGCGGTGGCACCTTGCGCGTCAAGGACAAGGACCAGTGGCTGGATTTCCCCTATGACACGCTGAAGCTGGAAACCACGCTCAACCCCAAGCGTATCGACACCCAGCTGGACTTCCGTGGCGGCAAGCTCGGCGAGCTGATGGTGCAAGCGCAGATCAACCCGTTGCCGAAGAACAAACCGATCACGGGCACGTTCACCCTTGCCGGCCTGGACCTCGCGGTGGCGCGGCCGTTTGTGCCGATGGTGGAAACCCTCAGCGGCAAGCTCAATGGCAACGGGCGCATCTCCGGTGGCTTGTTGGCACCTCTGGTCAACGGCAGCGTGAACCTGGTGGGCGGTGAGATTTCCGGTCCGGAACTGCCCATTAGTCTGGAAGGCCTGAACGTGCAGGCGCTGATCGCCGGTGAAAGCGTGCAGCTCAACGGCGGCTGGCGCAGCGGCAAAGCCGGGCAGGGCAGCCTCAAAGGGCAGATCGACTGGGGCCAGGCCCTGGTGGTGGACCTCAGCCTGCAAGGCTCGCAGTTACCGGTCACGGTTGAACCTTATGCCGTGCTGGAAGTGGCGCCCGACCTGAAAATCACCCTCAAGAATGACAAGCTCGCCGTCGCCGGCAACGTGCACATCCCGCGAGGCGATATCATCGTGCGCGAGTTGCCACCGTCCACCGTGAAGGTCTCGGATGACACCGTGATCGTGGGCAGCCAGACCGAAGAGGGCAAGCCGCCGATGGCGATGGCCATGGACATCAACGTGGTGGTGGGTGAAGACAAGCTCAACTTCTCGGGCTTTGGCCTCACCGCCAAGGTGCAGGGCCAGGTGCACATCGGCGACAACCTCGATACCCGTGGCGAGCTGTGGCTCAACGATGGCCGCTACCGCGCCTACGGGCAGCGGCTCGATGTGCGGCGTGCACGGCTGCTGTTCGCCGGTCCGTTGGACCAGCCGTACCTCGATGTCGAAGCGATCCGCAAGACCGACGATGTCATCGCCGGTATCCGCCTGAGCGGCAGCGCCGAGCAGCCCACCACGCAAATCTTCTCCGAACCGGCCATGAGCCAGGAACAGGCGCTGTCCTACCTGGTGCTGGGCCGTCCGCTGAGCTCCACCGGTGAAGACAACAACATGCTTGCCCAGGCGGCGTTGGGCCTGGGGTTGATGGGCAGCGCCGGGGTGACCTCGGACCTTGCCACCAAGTTGGGCATCCAGGATTTCGACCTGGATACCCAGGGCAGCGGCAACAACACCGCCGTGGTCGCCAGCGGCAAAATCACCGAAAAGCTCAGCCTGCGTTACGGGGTAGGGGTGTTCGAACCGGCCAGTACCATCGCCTTGCGCTATTTGTTGAGCAAGAAGGTGTACCTGGAGGTGGCGAGTGGTGTGGCCAGTTCGTTGGATATCTTCTACAAACGCGATTTCTAAAACCCGGCACTGTTCAAAACGGTGGGAGCTGGCTTATGTGGGCGCTGGCTCCCACATTGCGTCTGCCTTCCAAACCACTCGTCGCGAAATTACAAAGCAAGCTAACTATTCCATTTGACATTCGCTGCCTAAGCAGTAATATCTCGTCACACATTCACTGCCTAGGCAGTAATAAGGTGACTTCCGATGAAACACTTCACCCCGGATAACTTCCACAACTGCCACCTCGGGCTTTTGCTTGGGCGTGCCGCAATCCTCAAAGACCGCATCATCGACACCCACATGGAACCCCACGGCATCACCGCCGCGCAGTTCAAGGTGTTGATCATCATGGCTCAGTTCGGCGTCGACACCCCGGCTGAGCTGTGCCGCCACCTGTCTCTGGACAGCGGTTCAATGACGCGCATGCTCGACCGCCTGGAGCAGAAGGGGCTCCTGGGCCGCAAGCGTTCAGAGCTGGATCGACGCCAAGTGCAGCTGGTGCTCACCCCGGACGGCCAGCGCCTGGCAGACATGCTGCCGTTCATCGGCGCCGATGCGTTGAACCAGTTGGCCGGCGCACTGGAGCCGGGTGAGTTGGAAACCCTGGAAAAGATCCTCAAGAAAATTCTGATAGCTGCAGGTGATCCGATCACTATCCAGCGGGTAGGTAACCAATGAACACACGCGCCCTTTGCCTGGTGCTGGTGGCCATGAGCATGGCCGGTTGCGCCAATTACAGCGGCCTCGACACCCAGGGCAAGCGCCTTGACGCCAATACCCTGCAAACCTGCAAGTCCTTGAGTGGCGTGGCCTTGTCGAGTGCCGCCTGGCCCAGCGCCGACTGGTGGAAAAGCCTTGGCGACCCGCAGCTCGACGGCCTGATCCAGGAAGCCCTGCAAAACAGCCCCGACATGCAAGTCGCCAGCGCCCGTGCCCATCAGGCCGAAGCCGCCGCCTACGCCGCCAATGCCGAGCGCATGCCGACCCTGGATGCCAGCGCCGGTGTGAGCCGCTCGCGCCTGGCCAAAGACCAGGACCCGCGCGGCGAAGGCGATGCCTATTCGACCGTGCGCAACATCGGCGCCAGCTTCAACTACAACTTCGACCTCTGGGGCGGCCAGCGCGCTGCCTGGGAAGCCGCGCTGGGCGAGGCACGCGCCGCCCAGGTTGATCAACAGGCCGCGCGCCTGACCCTGGCCGCCAACGTCGCCAAGGCCTACAGCGACTTGGGCCAGGCGCATATCGTGCGTGACCTGGCCAATGACGACCTCAAACGCACCCGGCAGATGCTTGACCTGAGCAAACGCCGCCTGGACTCGGGCATTGACAGCCAGTACCAGTACCAACAAACCGAAAGCCTGGAAGCCAGCTCCCAGTCGCAACTGATCGATGCGGAAAAACAACTGCAGAGCGCAAAAATCGCCCTGGCGGTGTTGCTCGGCAAAGGCCCGGACCGTGGCAACGAGCTGGCTCGTCCCAACGTGCTGAAGCCCAGCGCAGTCGCCGTGCCTTCAGTGCTGCCGGCTGAACTGCTGGGCCGTCGCCCGGACCTGATCGCCGCGCGCTGGCGTGTCGAGGCGGCGGGCAAGAATATTGACGCGAGCAAAACCCGCTTCTACCCCAACCTCAACCTGAGCGCGAGCGCCGGGGCCGAGTCGTTGCTGGGGGACGCGATGTTTGGTTCGGCCAGCCGCTTCTTCAATATCGCGCCGACGATCTCGCTGCCGATCTTCGACGGCGGCCGCCTGCGCGCCGACCTCGATGCCCGCGACGCCGACTACGACCTGGCCGTGGCCCAGTACAACAAAACCCTGGTGCAAGCCCTCGGTGATATCGGCAACACCCTTTCGCAACTGCGCGACACCGGCCGGCAGATCCAGGCCCAGCAACACGCCGCGGACATTGCCCAGCAGTCCTACGACACCGGCGTTCAACGCTACAGCTCCGGCATCGGTAACTACCTGGATGTGCTCAGCATCGAGCAGCAGTTGCTGCAGGCCCAGCGTCAGTTGGCGAGCCTGAATGCTGCGCAGATCGATCTGTCGATTCAATTGATGCAGGCCCTGGGTGGCGGATACGACGCCAACAATGTGGCCGCGACCACCCCAGCCACACGCTCGGAATAATTTGAGGTATTTGTCATGGCCACTGCCGACAGCAACACCGCAACTGAACAACCCAAGGACAACAACCCACGCAAACGCAAAGTGATGCTGATCGGCCTGGCACTGATCGTCATCCTCGGTATCGTCGGCGTGTGGGGCTGGTATGAGCTCTACGGCCGCTTCAACGAAAGCACCGACGACGCCTATGTGAACGGCAACGTGGTGGAAATCACCCCGCTGGTGACCGGTACCGTGGTGAGCATCGGCGCCGACGATGGCGATTTGGTCCATGAAGGCCAGGTGCTGATCAACTTCGACCCGAACGATGCGGCCGTCGGCCTGCAAAGCGCCCAGGCAAACCTGGCCCGCACGGTGCGTCAGGTGCGTGGTTTGTACAGCAACGTCGACGGCATGAAGGCCCAGGTCAATGCGCAGAAAGCCGATGTGCAAACGGCCCAGGACAACTTCAACCGCCGTAAAACCCTGGCCCAGGGCGGGGCGATTTCCCAGGAAGAACTGTCCCACGCCCGTGACAGCCTGACGGCGGCGAAAAACGCCCTGACCAACCTTGAGCAGCAACTCAAGACCAGCAACGCGCTGGTGGATGACACCGTGATCTCGTCCCACCCGGACGTGCAGGCCGCCGCCGCGCAATTGCGCCAGGCGTACCTGACCAATGCACGCAGCACCCTGATTGCCCCGGTCACCGGCTACGTGGCCAAGCGCACCGTGCAACTGGGCCAGCGCGTACAACCCGGCACGGCGTTGATGGCGGTGATCCCACTCAACCAGCTGTGGATCGACGCCAACTTCAAGGAAACCCAACTGCGCGATATGCGCATTGGCCAGCCGGTGGACATCGAGTCGGACATTTACGGCAGTGACGTAAAGTACAGTGGTACCGTGGACAGCCTTGGCGCCGGTACCGGCAGCGCATTTGCCCTGCTGCCGGCGCAGAACGCCACCGGTAACTGGATCAAGATCGTGCAACGGGTGCCGGTGCGCATCCACATCAACGCCGACGAGTTGGCCAAACACCCGCTGCGCGTGGGCTTGAGCACCGTGGTCAATGTGGACCTGCACGACCAGAGCGGCCCGGTCCTGGCGCAACAGGCGCCGCAAAAGGCGTCGTTCACCACCAATGTGTATGACCGCCAATTGGCCGAGGCGGACGCCATGATCAACCAGTTGATCCATGACAACAGCACCGCCGCGCCCAAGGCTGCGCAACGCTGATGAGCAATAACGCCTCCTTCACGCCACCCAGCCTGTTGATGGCCACTATTGGCCTGTCGCTGGCGACCTTTATGCAGGTGCTCGACACCACCATCGCCAACGTGGCGCTGCCGACTATTTCCGGCAACCTCGGCGTGAGTTCGGAGCAGGGCACCTGGGTCATCACCTCGTTTGCGGTGAGCAACGCCATCGCGTTGCCACTCACCGGTTGGCTGAGCCGCCGGTTTGGCGAGGTGAAGCTGTTTTTGTGGGCGACGATGCTGTTTGTGCTGGCGTCGTTCCTCTGTGGTATTTCCACCTCGATGCCCGAGCTGATCGGTTTTCGGGTGCTGCAGGGGTTGGTCGCGGGGCCGTTGTACCCCATGACCCAGACCTTGCTGATCGCCGTCTACCCGCCGGCCAGGCGCGGCATGGCCCTGGCGTTATTGGCGATGGTCACGGTGGTGGCGCCGATTGCCGGTCCCATCCTCGGCGGCTGGATCACCGACAGCTACAGCTGGCCGTGGATCTTCTTTATCAACGTGCCCATCGGCATCTTTGCGGTGATGGTGGTGCGTTCGCAACTGAAGAAACGCCCGGTGGAGACCAGCTACCAACCCATGGACTACGTGGGGTTGCTAAGCCTGATCGTGGGGGTTGGCGCCTTGCAGATCATCCTCGACAAGGGCAATGACCTGGATTGGTTTGAATCCAACTTCATCATCATTGGTGCCGCGATTTCGGTGATTGCCCTGGCGGTGTTCATCATCTGGGAGATGACCGACAAGCACCCGGTGGTGAATCTGCGGCTGTTCGCCTACCGCAACTTCCGCATCGGCACCATCGTGTTGATCCTAGGTTACGCAGGCTTCTTCGGCATCAACCTGATCCTGCCGCAATGGTTGCAGACCCAGATGGGCTACACGGCCACGTGGGCGGGCCTGGCGGTCGCGCCGATCGGCATCCTGCCGGTGCTGATGTCGCCGTTTGTCGGCAAATACGCGCACAAGTTCGACCTGCGCCTGCTGGCAGGCCTGGCGTTCCTGGCGATTGGCTTGAGCTGCTTTATGCGTGCGGGTTTCACCAATGAGGTGGACTTCACGCACATCGCGATGGTGCAGCTGTTCATGGGCATCGGCGTGGCGCTGTTCTTCATGCCGACCTTGAGCATCCTGATGTCCGACCTGCCGCCCAACCAGATTGCCGACGGTGCGGGCCTGGCGACGTTCCTGCGGACCCTGGGCGGCAGCTTTGCGGCCTCGCTGACCACCTGGATCTGGATTCGCCGGGCGGACCAGCACCATGCGTACATGAGCGAAAACATGACCACCTACGACTCGGCGACCCGCGATGCGTTGCAGTCGCTGGGTGGGGCAGGTCACAAGGCGTATGCGCAACTGGACCAGATCCTCACCAGCCAGGCGTACATGATGTCCACCGTGGATTACTTCACGTTGCTGGGGTGGATGTTCATGGGGTTGATGTTGCTGGTGTGGTTGGCCAAGCCGCCGTTTGGCGCCAAGGCTGGGCCGGAAGCCTCAGGCCACTAGTTCGGAGGCTGCCCATGCTTTTGTAGTGAGCGGGCTTGCCCCGCGCGAGGCAAGCTCGCTCACTACAAAAAGCCAGCCAGGTACAGTCGGTTCAGGCGCCGGGCAACGCCAATTGCGGGTTCACAAAATCAAACGCCGCCAATTGAAACCCGTGCTCATCCACCTGCAACGCCCACCCTTGCTTATCCCAATCCCCCAGCACAATACGCTTGGCCGCCTGTTCACCAATCTGCAACTTGTGAATGGCGGGGCGGTGAGTATGGCCGTGGACCAGGGTGCGCACGCCAAATTGCTGCATCACCCGCGGCACTTCTTCGGGCGTCACATCCACAATATCGTTGGCCTTCATGCGCGTCTGCGCACGGCTTTCACTGCGCAGCTTGCGCGCCAGCTTGTGCCGGGTGCGCAACGGCAGGTGGCGCAGGATAAACAGCACAATCGGGTTACGCAGGATGCGCCGCAGCTTCATATAGCCGACGTCGCGGGTGCACAGGCTGTCGCCGTGCATCAACAGCACAGGTTCGCCATGGAGCTGCACGACACTCGGGTCCTTGAGCAAGGTGGCACCGGCTGCTGTGCAGAACGCCTTGCCGATCAGGAAGTCGCGATTGCCATGCATGATAAAAATCGGGGTGCCGCTGTCGCTTAGCTCGCGTAGAGCCGCGCAAATCGAGCGCTGGAACGGTGTCATCCCATCGTCGCCAATCCAGGCTTCAAAGAAGTCCCCCAGAATGTACAACGCCTGGGCGCCACGGGCGCGGCCATTGAGCAGATCCAGAAACGCCCGGGTGATGTCCGGGCGCTCCTCTTCCAGATGCAAGTCTGAAATCAGCAATATCACCCAACGATCTCGGCTTTCTCGACGATAACGTCTTCTACCGGCACGTCCTGGTGACCTGCTTTGCTGGTGGTCTGCACGCCTTTGATCTTGTCAACGACGTCCTGGCCTTCGGTCACTTTGCCGAATACCGCGTAGCCCCAGCCCTGCACGTTCTTGCCGCTGTGGTTCAGGAACGCGTTGTCGGCCACGTTGATGAAGAACTGCGCGGAGGCCGAATGCGGCTCCATGGTACGGGCCATGGCGACGGTGTACTTGTCGTTGGAAAGGCCGTTGTCCGCTTCGTTCTGGATGCTTGGGCGCTTGTCTTTCTTTTCTTTCATGCCAGGTTCGAAACCGCCGCCCTGGACCATGAAGTTGCCGATGACACGGTGGAAAACGGTGTTTTCGTAGTGGCCGGCTTTAACGTACTCGATGAAGTTGGCGACCGTGATCGGGGCTTTCTCGGCGTTCAGCTCGATGACGATGTCACCGTGGTTGGTGGTCAGTTTGACTTGAGTCATGTTCACTACTCTTTTCAGGGAATTCGTGGGTTTGGGTGCCTGGGCACCACGACCGGTATGGCGAAATTGCGGCCAAGACGCGCAGTTTAGCGTGCCTTGCAGGAATTTCGAGGTGGTTTTTTACCGCCTATGCAATAAATGCAGCCGTTTTCAGTGCTTCTCTGTCAGGTGCTTGACAGCATCGGCTATGATATCGCCTTTGTTTTGTCGGCCTAGCCCGGCCACGTACTTGTCTGTTCAAGGATCCTATGAGCAAGCCCACTGTCGACCCTACCTCGAATGCCAAGGCCGGACCTGCCGTCCCGGTCAATTTCCTGCGCCCGATCATCCAGGCGGACCTGGATTCGGGCAAGCACACGCAGATCGTCACCCGCTTCCCGCCAGAGCCCAACGGCTACCTGCACATCGGTCACGCCAAGTCGATCTGTGTGAACTTCGGCCTGGCCCAGGAGTTCGGTGGCGTCACGCACCTGCGTTTCGACGACACCAACCCGGCCAAGGAAGACCAGGAATACATCGACGCCATCGAAAGCGACATCAAGTGGCTGGGTTTCGAGTGGTCCGGTGAAGTGCGCTATGCGTCCAAGTATTTCGACCAGTTGTTTGACTGGGCGGTCGAGCTGATCAAGGCCGGCAAGGCCTACGTTGACGACCTGACCCCGGAGCAAGCCAAGGAATACCGTGGCACCCTGACCGAACCGGGCAAGAACAGCCCGTTCCGCGACCGTTCGGTGGAAGAGAACCTCGACTGGTTCGCCCGCATGCGCGCCGGTGAGTTCCCGGACGGCGCTCGCGTACTGCGTGCCAAGATCGACATGGCCTCGCCGAACATGAACCTGCGCGACCCGATCATGTACCGCATCCGCCATGCCCATCACCACCAGACCGGTGACAAGTGGTGCATCTACCCCAACTACGACTTCACCCACGGTCAGTCCGACGCCATCGAAGGCATCACCCACTCCATCTGCACCCTGGAGTTCGAAAGCCATCGCCCATTGTATGAGTGGTTCCTCGACAGCCTGCCGGTACCGGCGCACCCGCGTCAGTACGAATTCAGCCGCCTGAACCTGAACTACACCATCACCAGCAAGCGCAAGCTCAAGCAACTGGTCGATGAAAAGCACGTGCATGGCTGGGATGACCCGCGCATGTCGACGCTGTCGGGCTTCCGCCGTCGTGGCTACACGCCTGCGTCGATCCGCAACTTCTGCGACATGGTCGGCACCAACCGTTCCGACGGCGTGGTTGACTTCGGCATGCTCGAATTCAGCATCCGCCAGGACCTCGACGCGAACGCCCCGCGCGCCATGTGCGTGCTGCGTCCGTTGAAAGTCGTGATCACCAACTACCCGGAAGACAAAGTCGAGCACCTCGAACTGCCGCGTCATCCGCAAAAAGAAGAACTCGGCGTGCGCAAGCTGCCGTTCGCCCGTGAAATCTACATCGACCGCGATGACTTCATGGAAGAACCGCCAAAAGGCTACAAGCGCCTGGAGCCAAACGGCGAAGTGCGCCTGCGTGGCAGCTACGTGATCCGTGCCGATGAAGCGATCAAGGACGCCGATGGCAACATCGTCGAACTGCGTTGCTCGTACGACCCGGAAACCCTCGGCAAGAACCCTGAAGGCCGCAAGGTCAAGGGCGTGGTCCACTGGGTGCCTGCGGCTGCCAGCATCGAGTGCGAAGTGCGCTTGTACGATCGTCTGTTCCGCTCGCCGAACCCTGAAAAGGCCGAAGACAGCGCGAGTTTCCTCGACAACATCAACCCTGACTCCCTGCAAGTCCTTACGGGTTGTCGTGCCGAGCCATCGCTTGGCGACGCACAGCCGGAAGACCGTTTCCAGTTCGAGCGCGAAGGTTACTTCTGCGCGGATATCAAGGACTCGAAACCCGGTCATCCGGTATTCAACCGTACCGTGACTTTGCGTGATTCGTGGGGCCAGTGAAGCCTTTGGCGGCTTTGCGTAGAAAGAAGGAAATGTCGTGCTAACGATCTACAACACACTCAGCAAGACCAAAGAAGTCTTCAAACCGCTGGATGGCAACAAGGTGCGCATGTACGTGTGCGGCATGACCGTGTACGACTACTGCCACATCGGCCACGGCCGCAGCATGGTTGCCTTCGACCTGGTGACCCGCTGGTTGCGTTTCAGCGGCTACGACTTGACGTACGTGCGCAACATCACCGACATCGACGACAAGATCATCAACCGCGCCAATGAAAACGGCGAGTCGTTCGACGCGCTGACCGAGCGCATGATCGCCGCGATGCACGAGGATGAGGCGCGCCTCAACATCCTCAAGCCGGACATGGAGCCGCGCGCCACGGACCACATTCCGGGCATGCACGCGATGATCCAGACCCTGATCGACAAGGGTTACGCCTACGCCCCAGGCAATGGCGACGTGTACTACCGCGTCGCCAAATTCATGGGCTACGGCAAGTTGTCGCGCAAGAAAATCGAAGACCTGCGCATTGGCGCCCGCATCGAAGTCGACGAAGCCAAGCAAGACCCGCTCGACTTCGTGCTGTGGAAAGGCACCAAGCCCGGCGAGCCGAGCTGGGAGTCGCCGTGGGGCGCCGGGCGTCCGGGCTGGCACATCGAATGCTCGGTGATGTCCACCTGCTGCCTTGGCGAAACTTTCGACATTCATGGCGGCGGCAGCGACCTCGAGTTCCCGCACCACGAAAACGAAATCGCCCAGAGCGAAGCCGCCACCGGCAAGACCTACGCCAACGCCTGGATGCACTGCGGCATGATCCGCATCAATGGCGAGAAGATGTCCAAGTCCTTGAACAACTTCTTCACCATTCGCGACGTGCTGGAAAAGTACCACCCGGAAGTCGTGCGTTACCTGCTGGTGTCGAGCCATTACCGCAGCGCCATCAACTACTCGGAAGACAACCTCAAGGATGCCAAAGGCGCCCTGGAACGTTTCTACCATGCGTTGAAAGGCTTGCCATCCGTGGCACCTGCCGGCGGCGAAGCGTTCGTGGCACGGTTTACCGAAGTCATGAACGACGACTTCGGCACACCGGAAGCCTGCGCGGTGCTGTTCGAGATGGTGCGTGAGATCAACCGCCTGCGCGAGAGTGATCTCGATGCAGCGGCGGGCCTCGCTGCTCGCTTGAAAGAGCTGGCCAGCGTGCTGGGCGTGTTGCAGATGGAAGCCGATGACTTCCTGCAAGCCGGCGCCGAAGGGCGTGTGGATGCGGCTGAAGTGGATGCGCTGATCCAGGCGCGTTTGTCTGCGCGGGCCAATAAGGACTGGGCGGAATCCGATCGTATCCGTGACCAACTGACCGCGATGGGTGTGGTGTTGGAAGACGGCAAGGGTGGGACGACGTGGCGGTTGGCTGATCAGGCCTGATCGGTAAACGCTGAACAAAAACGCCCCGACTGGTTCGGGGCGTTTTTTTGCACACTGTTTAACGTTTCACTCGATCCACTGTGGGAGCTGGCTTGCCTGCGATGAGCATAGGTATCTACACATCTTGAGGGAGCCCTCTGCGTAGCAGCTGTCGAGCCCCGGCGAGGCTGCGTTTGCGGGCTGTCTGACACACCCCTGACGCAGCCTCGCCAGGGCTCGACAGCTGCTACGCAATTTCACTTTGAAGATGTGTAGATACTTATGCTGCAATGAGGGAGTGTCAGTCACCGAAGATGTTTACTGACCCACCGCTATCGCAGGCAAGCCAGCTCCCACATTTTTTACCGTGCCCACTTTGCGAACTCTTCAATTTCAGATTTATGTGTGAGTTGGATGGTCTTTGAGGCTTAGTGTTTTATCCACCATTAGCTGGATCCCCTCCAGCATCCGACACATTCCCAAGGCCACGCTGCGAGGATTGCCGTCGATCTCAAAAGCCAAATGGCTTGCCAGCGCTTGAACCGAGGCAAGATCCTCCGACGCGTTGACCAGCAGCGTCTCGACGTCTAATCCTTCGCGTACGGTAAATAAACTATGGTCCTCAGTAGAAGGCTCTGGTTTCTCAGGTGGGTTCAGATAGTGGTTGATTGCTCGATGAGCCGCAGTATGAAACGCGGCTGAGTCTGACGGCGGATTCGGACTGTCTTTGATCATGACGAAGCTCCTAGAGTATTGGAGCCACCACCCATCGCTGCGAAACGATACCGGGGTGGCAGCTGTACGCAGGTTCGCAGACCGGGACTCTAGGCACCCGGCATACCCGAAGGTATCCCGCGCACAGCCGCCATAACATCAGGCATAAAAAAGCGCCCGCTATCTTGAGGTGGACGCTGTGCGTCTAGAGTTTAACCGGGCTGCGAAACCCGGTCGCTGAGTTTTCAGCGACCACCGAAGATTAGGGCGTCATCTTCCGAGGGGCAACCTTAGAACGCTGTCGGAAATTTCCGGGAGCTGATGCCTGAGCATCAGCGCTTGTCAGTGACTTCGTACCGACTCTGAACAAATCCATTCTCCGACACATACGTGCCGATATGGCGAAGATCATGCTCGTTGCCGACCTGGCTGAAAAATGGAATCCCTTGCCCCAGCAGCACCGGAATACGCGTAATGATCAGCTCGTTGATCAGCCCTGAGTCTAGAAACGCCTGGATCGTTTGGCCACCATCGATATAGAGATGCTTCATGCCGCGTTCGGCTAACTGTGCCACCAGCGCGATTGGGTCCAGGGACATCACCTCGACCTTGCCCTGCAAATACGTCGGGATTTCTACGGCCTGGTGAGAAAGGGCGATGACCGGCATACCCTCATAGGGCCACTCCGCAAACGACAGGACTTTTTCCAGGGTTTTGCGGCCCATCACCAGCGCATCAACCGTCGCGATGTAGCTTTCATACGTCAGGCCGTTCAACGCTGCCAGCTCATATTCCGGCCGGTGCAGCCACTCGATATCGCCATCTGGCCGGGCGATAAAACCGTCAACGCTCGCGGCGATAAACACGGAACACTTGATATCCATAATGGGAATTCCTTTTCCTGATGTCCGAAAGACGTCCCCGGCACACATCCGATCTCGCGCCTGGCACCCATTCAAATGTGGGAGCTGGCTTGCCTGCGATGAGGGCGTGTCAGTCACCGAAAATGTTGACTGACCCACCGCAATCGCAGGCCAGCCAGCTCCCACATTTTTACGCTGCCCACTTGAGGGATCAGCGGCGGCTGCTGACCTCGGCGGGGACGTCGTCACCGGCCATGCGCTTGCGGAACAGTCCGGTGCGGGCCAATAGCAATGTGGTCACCGGCACCGTGATCGACAACAAAATCGGAATCAACCACCCGTGCAACACCGGCCCGGATTTGAGCACCGAAAAGTAGATAATCGACGCCAATGCTACACACCACGCGCCTAATGTCGAAGCCAGTGCCGGTGGGTGCATGCGTTGAAAAAAGTCCTTCATCCGCAGTAATCCAATCGCGCCAATCAATGCAAACACACTGCTCAACACCAGCAGCACCGCGACCACCGCTTCCATCCATAACGGCATCATTCAATCACCTCCCCACGCAGCAGGAATTTCGCCAGGGCAAACGAGCCCACGAAGCCAAACAGCGCAATCAGCAGCGCCGCTTCAAAGTAGGTGTCACTGGCATAACGAATGCCCAGCACCAGCATCATTAGCATGGCCAGGATGTACAGGTAGTCCAGCGCCAATACCCGGTCTTGTGCCGACGGGCCTTTGAACAGGCGCACCAGGGTCAGC
The DNA here is from genome assembly GCF_014268275.3 of Pseudomonas tritici. NCBI lineage: Bacteria > Pseudomonadati > Pseudomonadota > Gammaproteobacteria > Pseudomonadales > Pseudomonadaceae > Pseudomonas > Pseudomonas tritici. The sequence continues at coordinate 4,036,869 of NZ_CP077084.1, read as the reverse complement.
ACCATGGCCAGGGAGAACAGGAACAGGCTGAACAGGATCGCGTTGGAGAGCAGGGCGCTCATTCGAAGATCTCCATCAGGGGCCGCTCGTAGGTGGTCTTGAAGTGCTCGATAAACGACGCTTCGTCCTCGAGGTCAAACACGTGCAGCAGGAGGATGCTGCGGTCCAGCGCCAGTTCCGACCAGATGGTGCCGGGCACCACCGTGGTGATCATCGACAGCGCGGCCAGGCCGTTGGCGTCGCGCAGGTCCAGGGGGATCTTGATAAAGCGCGAACGCGGCGGGCGTGAACCACAGATCAATACGCCCCAGGCCACTTGCAGGTTGGAGATGATTACATCGCGACCCACCCGGAAAAACAGGCGAATGATCACACCCGGGCGGCGGATGCGAATCGGCAGCGGGCGCAGCGGTGCCATCAACAGCGGTGCAAGAAAGCCCAGTGCGGCACCCAGCAGCAGGTTGCCAGCGCTGAGTGACACGTTCAGCACCAGCCACAACAGCCACAGGGCCAGGGACAGCCACGGGGCAGGGAACAGGCGCTTCATGGCTGCACCTCCAACGCGGCGGTCTTGGCTTCAGGGCTGGGGACGGGACGTGTTGCCATGACGGCCATCACGTAGCGTTCCGGGTTGTTCAGGCTGGCGGCGGTGGCCTGGGTGTAGCGCATCAGCGGTTCGGCCTTGAAGGTCAGCAGGATGCTAAGGCCGAGCAGAAAGAAGATCGGCACGCACTCGTAGCGACGCAGCAGCGGTGAGGGGCGCTCTTCGGGGGTCCAGAAGCGCTGGATGCCCAGGCGCGCAAAGGCGATCAGCGAAGCCAGGCCGGAGAGGATCAACAGCGCCACAAGGCCCCAGGCAGCGGGACGGATTGGCTCGTCGACACTGACGCCCAGGCCCAGCGGATTGACCAGCGCACTCAACAAGCTGAGCTTGCCGATAAACCCGGACAACGGCGGCATGCCGATAATCAGCAGCGCGCAGGCGACAAAACTCAAGCCGAGGAACGCCATGGTCCACGGAATCACCTGGCCGACGACGGCTTTCTGCTCATCATCCAGGTTGACGCCGGGGCGCGGATGCAGGGATTCCATGGCCTTGGGCAGCGCATCGATTTCTTCGTCCAGCGGCAAATCGTTGGCCGAACGCGAACGCTCGATCAGCTCAGCCAGCAGGAACAGCGCGCTTAACGCCAAGGTGGAGCTGACCAGATAGAACAGCGCGCCAGCAGTCAGGCTCGGCTGGGCGAAGCCTACCGCCGACAGCAGAATGCCGGCTGACACCAGAATGCTCAGGCTGGCCATGCGCTCTAGACGCTGCGCCGCCACCATCGCCAGCGCCGCGCAGATGATGGTCGCCATGCCGCCATACACCAGCCAGTCGCCGCCAAACAGCGCTGACGCACCGGCCTGGCCGGAGAACAGCAGGGTCCACAGGCGCAGCACGGTGTACACGCCAACCTTGGTCATGATCGCAAACATCGCCGCCACCGGCGCACTGGCCGAGGAGTAGGCCGGGGCCAGCCAGAAGTTCAGCGGCCACATGCCGGCCTTGGCCAGGAACGCGGTGGCGAGGATCGCCGCACCGGCATGCAGCAGGCCGCGATCGGCTTCCGGCACCAGCGGGATTTTCAGCGCCAGGTCGGCGAAGTTCAGCGTGCCGGTGACGCCATAGATCATCGCCGCGCCAATCAGAAACAGCGACGACGCCAGCAGGTTGATTGCGATGTAATGCAGCCCCGACGACACCCGCGCGCGGCCGGAACCGTGCAGCATCAAACCGTAAGACGCCGCCAGCAACACTTCGAAGAACACGAACAGGTTGAACAGGTCGGCGGTGAGAAACGCACCATACAACCCCATCATCTGGATCTGGAACAGTGCATGGAAACTGGTGCCCGCACGGTCCCAGCGGGCCATGGCGAACAGCAGCGCGCTCACGCCGATGATCCCGGTGAGCACCAGCATCAGCGCCGACAGTTGGTCCACCACCAGCACGATGCCAAACGGCACTTGCCAGTTGCCCGGCAGGTACACGCCGATCGAGCCGGGGCCGCCTTTTTGCGTCCAGTACAGCAGCAGAATGGCAACGCCCAGGCCAAGCATGCTCGACACCAGGTTGATCTGCGCCTTCAGCGGGCGACGTTTTTCACCCAGCATCAGCATCAGCGCGGCGGTGAGCAATGGCAGCAGGATCGGTGCGACGATCAGTTGGTTGACCCAATTCATTCCTTGGGCTCCCGGCCGTCAACATGGTCAGTACCGGTCAGGCCACGCGAGGCCAGCAGCACCACCAGAAACAGCGCGGTCATGGCGAAGCTGATCACGATCGCCGTGAGCACCAGCGCCTGGGGCAGCGGGTCGGTGTAGTTGAGCAGGTCCTGCGGCACGCCGTCCTTGATGATCGGCTCTTTACCGATAAACAGGCTGCCCATGCTGAAAATGAACAGGTTGACCCCATACGACAGCAGGCACAGGCCCATCACCACCTGGAACGTCCGTGGCCGCAGGATCAGCCAGACGCCGGAAGCGGCCAGGACTCCAATGGCAATTGCGATGACTTCTTCCATCAGGCGGCTCCTTCTGTTGCAGCAACGACCTTGGCCTGGTTGCTCGGTTTATGCGCTCGCACCGACTGGTGACCGAGGGCAGTGAGCATCAGCAGCGTCGAACCGACGACCATGGCGTACACGCCGACGTCGAAGAACAGCGCGCTGGCGACATGAATATCGCCCAGCACCGGCAGGCTGAAATGCCAGGTGTGCGTGGTGAGGAACGGGTACCCGGCAAACAATGCGCCCAGGCCCGTCAAGGTCGCGGCGAGCAGGCCGAAGCCCATCCAGCGCATCGGCCGCAGGCTCATCTGCGCCTCCACCCACTGCGTTCCGGCGACCATGTATTGCAGGATAAACGCCACCGACATCACCAACCCGGCGACAAACCCGCCGCCCGGCTGGTTATGGCCGCGCATGAACAGGTAGAACGACACCACCAGCGCAATCGGCAATAGCAGGCGCACCAGCACCGCCGGCACCATCATGAAGCCCAGGGCGGTATCGCTGGCCTGGCGCGGGTTGACCAGGTCGGTGGCCACGTCCGGCGCGAGTTGGCGCTGTTGCGCGGGCAGCTGCATGCTTTCCCTGGACGGGCGGAAGCGCCGCAGCAGGGCGTACACGGTCAGCGCCACGGCGCCGAGCACAGTGATTTCGCCGAGGGTATCGAAGCCACGGAAGTCCACCAGCATCACATTGACCACATTGCTGCCGCCGCCTTCGGGCAGGGCGCGGCTCAGGTAGAACGAGGAGATATCGTTGGGCGTCTGGCGCGTCAGCATCGCATAGGACAGCAATGCCATGCCGCCGCCGACAACGGTGGACAATAGGAAGTCACGCAGACGACGGATGCGTGCCTTGCGCAGCGAACTGGGCAGTGGCGACACTTCTTCGATCCGCCGTGGCAACCAGCGCAGCCCCAGCAGGATCAGCACCGTGGTGACCACTTCGACCACCAGTTGGGTCAACGCCAGGTCCGGCGCCGAGAACCACACAAAGGTGACGCAGGTCATCAGGCCGCACACGCTGACCATGGTCAGGGCCGCCAGCCGGTGATACTTGGCTTGCCAGGCGGCACCGAGGGCGCAGGCGATCGCCAGCAGCCACAGGGTCACAAACACGATGGAGCCCGGGATTTTCGGCCGGTCGCCCCAACTGAGGCCACTGTTGATCATCGGGATCATGCCGCCGATGACCGCCACCAGCACCAGCAGAAACAGCTGGGTCTGCAGGCGCTTGGTGCTGATGCGTTTTTCGATCTTGCGCACGCCGCGCATCATCACCACCAGGCAGCGCTCAAAGCCGCGCTTGCCATTGAAGTAGCTGATGACGGGCGGGTATTTGAAGCGGCCCAACTTGAGTTGCTTGCGCAGTAGCAGGTAAAGCACCACCCCCCCGGACATGGCCACCAGGCTCATGATCATCGGCGCGTTCCAGCCGTGCCAGATCGCGAGGCTGTACTCCGGCAGCACACCGCCCACCACGGGCAAGGCGGCGGCAGCGAGGATAGAGCCGACGACCTGGGCCGGGAAAATCCCCACCAGCAGGCAAGTAAACACCAGCAGCTCAACCGGGGCGCGCATCCAGCGCGGCGGCTCGTGAGGGATGTGCGGCAGGTCTGTCGCGGTCGGGCCGAAGAACACATCCACGGTAAAGCGCAGGGCATAGGCCACGCTGAACGTACCGGCGATGGTCGCGATCAACGGCAGGGCGAATTCCACCCATTGAGTCGAGGAGATAAAGACGGTTTCGGCGAAGAACATCTCTTTGGACAGGAAGCCATTGAGTAACGGCACGCCGGCCATGGACGCACTGGCCACCATCGCCAGGGTCGCGGTAAACGGGATCAATCGCACCAGCCCGCTGAGCTTGCGGATATCCCGCGTGCCGCTTTCGTGGTCGATGATGCCCGCCGCCATGAACAGCGACGCCTTGAAGGTCGCATGATTGAGAATATGGAACACCGCCGCGACGGCGGCCAGCGGGCTGTTAAGGCCCAGCAATAAGGTGATCAGCCCGAGGTGGCTGATGGTGGAGTAGGCCAGCAGGCCCTTGAGATCATTCTGGAACATGGCGCAGTAAGCGCCGAGGAGGAGGGTGAGGGCGCCGGCGCCGCCGACGATATAGAACCATTCTTCGCTGCCGGACAGCGACGGCCACAGGCGGGCCAGCAGGAACACGCCGGCTTTCACCATCGTCGCCGAATGCAGGTACGCCGACACCGGCGTGGGAGCCGCCATCGCGTGGGGCAGCCAGAAGTGGAACGGGAACTGCGCGCTTTTGCTCAGGGCACCGATCAACACCAGGGCCAGCATGACCGGGTACAGCGAATGCGCGCGAATCTGATCGCCCGCCGCCAATACCAGGTCCAGGTCATAGCTGCCGACGATATGCCCCAGCAACATAACGCCCGCCAGCAGGCACAAGCCGCCGGCGCCGGTGACCATCAGCGCCATATACGCGCCGCGCCTGGCATCGGCACGGTGGTGCCAATAGCCGATCAGCAGGAACGAGAACAGGCTGGTCAGTTCCCAGAAAAACACGATCTGGATCAGGTTGCCGGAAATCACCAGCCCGAGCATGGCGCCCATGAAGGCCAGGAAAAACGCGAAGAAGCGCGGCACCGGATCATCCGGCGACATGTAGTAACGCGCATACAGCGACACCAGCGAGCCGATGCCGAGCACCAGCATCGAGAACAGCCAGGCAAACCCATCCATGCGCAGCACGAAGTTCAGCCCAAGGCTGGGCAACCACATGAATTCTTCGCGGATCACGCCACCGTGGGCGATCTGGGGGTAGAGCAGGGCGACTTGAATGGTGCCAACCAGCGCCACCAGGCCGGCCAGCAGGGATTCGGTGTTACGTGCATTGTGCGGCAGCAAGGCCGCCAGACAGCTGCCAATAAAAGGCAGAAGCAGTAGAACTATCAGGGACATAGGCTTCTAATCTGCGGGAGTTTGGGATGCATCATACGTGCCGCTTTCGCGATCACCAAACGGCAAGATGTGTAAGGATCCTACAAAGTAGGCCGAAAACTCCCATAACGCATTGTTTCGAGGGAGTGGGCTTTGAAGTGCTTACCCCTGTGGGAGCCGGGCTTGCCCGCGATAGCGATTTCCCAGTCACCACAGGGTTCGGCTTTACCCCTGCTGTTCCTGTTCCCGAGCATCCCGCAATTCAAGGGCCTTCTGCCCCTTGGTCTTCATCTCACTCACAATCACCGCCGCCACAATCAACACGGCCCCCAGCATCGCAATCGGCGGGAAGCGTTCTCCGGCAATCCGCCCCACCACGCCCGCCCACACCGGCTCACCGGCATAGATCAACGTCGCCCGCGTTGGCGAAACACTCTGCTGCGCCCAATTCATCGCGACCTGAATCACCGCACTGGTCAAGCCCAGGCCCACCGCGCTGAACAGCAGTAGCCACGAAAACCCCGGCAGCGCTTCGCCCATCGGCACCACCATCAGGAACGACAGCAGCGAAGCGGTGGCCAGTTGCACAACCGTCACCCGGCGCACATCCACTTGCCCCGCGAATGCACTGATCAGGATGATTTCCGCCGCAATGGCGATGGCGCCGATGAGCGTAGCGATTTCACCGGGACTGAAATTCAGCGAGGCCCCCGCCGGCCCCGTCAGCAGCATCAAGCCGGCAAACGCCAGCATGATGCCAATGCTCGGCATCAACCCCGGGCGACGGCCCAGCACCAGCCATTGCAGCAGTGGCACGAATGGCACATAGAGCGCGGTGATAAACGCCGACTGGCTGCTCAGGATGGTCTGCAAACCGATGGTCTGCAGGCCGTAGCCAAACATAATCGCCACCCCAATAAACACACCGGCCTTCAATTCGAACAAGGTCAAGTCACGCAGGGTACGCAAGGAAAAGCAGCCCACCACAATGGCCGCAGCGGCAAAGCGCAGGCCTACGAAAAACATCGGCCCGCTGACGGTCATCGCGTGCTGCACCAGCAAAAACGTGCCGCCCCAGATCATGGTGATCACCACCAGGATGCATTCGGCTTTGCTGAAGCGATTGAAACGCGGGGACGCGGTCGAGGTAGTCATGGCGGCTCTGATCTTGCACAGTGAGAACGCGGCACGCACAATGCGCCGCACGCTGGGCAGTATACTGCGCACACCCACCCATTGAGCAATATAGTGCACAAAGAAAATCCACAACGGGCCTCGGTCCTGCAGCACGTCAGCCAGAACGTTCGTCGCCTGCGCCACGCCGCCGACCTCAGCCAGACCGCGCTTTCGGAAAAATCCGGGGTCAGCCGGCGCATGCTGGTGGCGATCGAGGCGGGGGAGAAGAATGTCAGCCTGTCCACCCTCGACCGCGTGGCCGAAGCGTTAAACGTGGCCTTCAGCGACCTCATCCAGGCGCCGGACGCGCCCGACCACAGCCGCATCAATGAGCTGGCGTGGGCCGGTGAGATTCCGGGCAGCAAGGCGGTGCTACTGGCCAAAGCCAATGCCCGGCGCGAAGTGGAATTGTGGGAGATGCGCCTGGAACCCGGTGATCGCTACAGTCCCGAGCCCGATCCGGATGGCTGGAGCGTGCAGCTGTTCGTGTATGAGGGCGCACTGACCCTGATCCTCGACGACGAAGAAAAACACGTCGTGGCGGGTGAGTTCTATATGTTCGCCAGCCGCCAATCCCACGGCTATCGCAACGAGGGTGACGTGGCGGTGTGCTTTGTGCGGACCGTGGTGATCTAACTGTTCGCCCGGCAACAGTAGATGCACACTTTGCTGGTTTGAAACGCGCTCTACTGCGCTGATTTAACAGCAAGTCGCTGATTTTATTGGCGATTAAATTCAGGCACGACTCCTGCAATCACTCCAGCATCCCATCGGAGCCTGGAGTCGGCCCATGTCTGCCCACCCTCAACACCCTGCCCATATCATCCGCTCGGACGCGGAAGCCATCGAGGTTGCCACGCGCCTGGCCGCACGGTTTGCCGTCGACGCCAGCGAGCGCGACCGCGAGCGTCGCCTGCCCATCGCTGAGCTCGACGCGTTTTCAGCCAGTGGCCTGTGGGGCATCACCATTCCCAAGGCCTACGGCGGCGCCGAGGTGTCCTATGTGACCGTGGCCGAGGTGATCAAACTGATTTCCGCCGCGGACCCTTCACTGGGCCAGATCCCACAGAACCACCTGGGCGTGGTCGACATCCTGCTGCAAACCGCGACCGAGGAACAAAAGCGTCATTATTTCGGCAAAGTCCTGGCCGGCTACCGTTTCGGCAACGCCTTCTCCGAAGCGAAGAGCAAAAATGCCGGCACCTTTGACACGCAGATTCGCTTCCATGGCGACACCGCGCAAATCAATGGCGAGAAGTTCTACTGCACCGGTGCATTGTTCGCCCACATCGTGCCCACCGTTGGCAACAACGAAAACGATCAAGCCTTCATCGCCTTCGTCGAACGTGATGCGCCGGGTCTTAGCGTGATCGACAGTTGGGACGGTTTCGGCCAGCGCACCACGGCCAGCGGCGGTGTGACCCTCGACCGCGTCACCGTGCCGCGCAGTGCGGTGATCCCCGCCCACCAGGCCTTCGACACGCCCACCGCCAACGGCCCGATCTCGCAGATTATCCAGGCCGCCGTCGACACCGGCATTGCCCTGGGCGCTCTCGAACACGCCAAGATCTACGCACGCCAGGCGCGCCCGTGGATCGACAGCCAGCAGGATCACGGCTGGCAAGACCCGTTCACCATCGCCGCCATCGGCGACCTCGAATGGCGTGTGCACGGCACCGAAGCGATTCTCGCCAAGGCCGGCAAGGCGGTCGACCAAGCACTCGCCGAACCCAGCGAAGACAGCGTGGCCCACGCCTCGCTGGTGGTCGCCCAGGCCAAAGTGCTGTCGGCCGAAACCGCCTTGCTCGCCAGCAGCAAGCTTTTCGAACTGGCCGGAACCCGTTCGGTCACCGGCAAGCACAACCTTGACCGCTTCTGGCGCAACGCGCGCACCCACACCCTGCATGACCCGGTCCGCTGGAAATACCACCTGATCGGTAACTTCGTGCTCAACGGCGTGAAACCTGCGCGTCACGCCTGGAACTGAGGAGCCTGACCTATGACCGTACTGAATCTTGCGCGCCAACTGCTTGAAACTACCCGCCACCACGTCGAGACAAGCGATGACCCGTACGTGATCAGCCGCTTCGGCGATTTGCAGATCCGCGTCGATGTCGCCGCCGCGTTGCTGGAGCGTGCCGACACTCACCCGAGCCCGGTTGCCGCCACCGAAGCGCAGATCGCCGCTGCCGAAGCCCTGATTGCCGCCAGCAACGCCGAGTTTGAACTCACCGGCCATCGCACCGCACTGCCGTCGACACTCGATGATCCGTTGCGCCTCAAATACCAAATCGTTGGCAACTACCACCTCAACGGAGTGCTTTGATGGCCCGTGAAATCCGCTTGAATGCCTTCGACATGAACTGCGTCGGCCACCAATCCCCCGGCCTGTGGGCGCATCCGCGTGATCGCTCGTGGCAGTACAAGGACCTGGAATACTGGACCGACCTCGCCAAAATCCTTGAGCGCGGCAAGTTCGACGGCCTGTTTATCGCCGACGTGTTGGGCATTTATGACGTGTACAACGGCAATGGCGACGCAGCGATTCGCCAGGCTACCCAGGTGCCGGTCAACGACCCGTTGTCGCTGATCGCGCCGATGGCGCTGGTCACTGAACACTTGGGTTTTGGCCTGACCGCCTCGTTGTCGTTCGAGCATCCTTATCCGTTCGCCCGGCGTCTCTCCACACTTGATCACCTGACCAAGGGCCGGATCGGCTGGAACATCGTCACCTCTTACCTGGAAAGCGGCGCCAAGAACCTCGGCCAGAAAGCCCAGACCGAACACGACGCGCGCTACGACTATGCCGAGGAATACCTCGAGGTTTGCTACAAGCTTTGGGAAGGCAGTTGGGAGGAGGGCGCGGTGCTGCGCGACCGCGAGCGGCGGATATTCAGCGACCCGAGCAAGATCCACGAGATCCGCCACGTGGGCAAACACTTCCAGGTGCCCGGCATTCACCTGTGTGAACCCTCGCCGCAGCGCACGCCGGTGCTGTACCAGGCGGGTGCGTCGAGCCGTGGCAAGCAGTTCGCCGCCGAACAGGCGGAATGTGTATTTGTGGCTGCGCCGTCCAAAGTGCTGCTGAAAAAGACCGTCGCCGATATCCGTCGCCGTGCCGCCGAAGCCGGGCGTGATCCGAAGAAAATCCTGATCTTCAACCTGCAGACGGTGATCGTCGGCGAGACGGACGCACAGGCAAAAGCCAAGTTCGACGACTACAAATCCTATGTCAGCTACGAGGGCGCGATGGCGCTGATCTCCGGCTGGACCGGTATCGACTTCAGCCAGTTCAAGCCGGATGAGCCGCTCAAGCATGTGCACACCAACGCGATTCAGTCGGCGGTGGAAGCATTTTCCACGGCGGACCCAGACAAGGTCTGGACGCCGAACGAACTGGCTGATTGGGTTGGCATCGGCGGCTTTGGCCCGTTGTTTGTCGGCAGCCCGGAAACCGTGGCGGACTTGCTGCAGGAATGGGTCGAAGAAACCGATGTGGACGGCTTCAACCTGGCGTATGCACTGACCCACGAAACCTTCATCGACGCCGTCGACCTGCTGGTGCCGGAGTTGCAGAGGCGCGGTGTGTATAAGACCGAATATGCCCAAGGGACGTTGCGCGAGAAGCTGTTCGGCGACGGCCCACGACTCGGAGCGAACCACCCTGGCGCCGGCTACCGCAATCTATCGGGTGTACACAAAACGAATGTGGGAGCGGCGGTGCGACGACTCGACTTGCTCGCGAAAGCGGACTGACATTCAGCATTGATGTTGACTGACCTACCGCATTCGCGAGCAAGCCCGCTTCCACATTTTGATCTTCATTGTTTGATCTATTTCAGCCAGCGGACCACCGCACGCTTAACCACCCAATAGGAGCATCTGCCTATGAGCGTGCACGAACTCAAACGCCCGCTGACCCTGGAATGGCCCGCCGAACTGCTCGGCAACCTGCCCAAGGCGCTCGAACAACTGCATCACTGGGCGCAGATCACACCGTTGCACACCGCCCTGCGCCACAAACGCCAGGGCCAGTGGTATGCCTGGCGCTGGATCGATGCATTACGTGACGTGGAGCGCCTGGCCGACGGCCTGCGCCAGCGGGGTTTCAGCGAGCAGTCGCGGCTGGCGCTCAGCGGGTCTTTCGAGCCGAACCTGCTGCTGCTGGCGCTCGCGGCGCAGGCCATCGGCGGGCAGGTCTTGACCCTGGACGATGACCTGGAGCCCGAGGCGCTGCAGCAACACCTGTGGCGCATCCACCCCACCCATTCTTATGCGCCGGGCCGCCAACACCTGCGGCATTGGCAGTCCGCCAACCCAGTGGATTTCACCCAACTGCTCGGTCCGGTCGAACCGGCCCAGCACCTTACGCGGTGGTGGCAAGCCACCGACGAGGCCGCGCTGTGGAGCGAAGAGGGCACCCATTGGCAGGGGGGCCTGGTCGTGGTGCTGGAGCAATGGCTCAACACCGGTCACGGCCTGGCCTTCCCGGAAAGCCAGGCCTCGGCGCGGCGTGATCGCAGTGAAATTGCGCCCACCGGCTTGCTGTTGTCGCCCATACGTTTGCAGTACCTGGCCGACGAGATTGAAAGCCGCCTCGCGCCCCACGGGACCTGGCGTCGGCGCTTGTGCGACTGGGCCATCGCCCACCCGCAAAGTGGCCTGCGTCGCCTGCTGAAAAACCGTGTGCGCAAACTGCTCGGCTTCCAGCGCCTGGCCTATATCTGGCAACCCCTCAAATCCACAGCCGAGCCGACGTGGCTGGATGAATTCAAACGGGACATCGCATGAGCCAAGCCATCCTCCAGGTGCGGGATATCTCGCTGTCGTTCAAGGGCGTCAAGGCGATCAATGCGTTGTCGTTCGACGTAGTGCGCGGCGAGATCTGCGCGCTGATCGGGCCCAACGGTGCCGGTAAAAGCTCGTTGCTCAACGTGCTCAATGGCGTTTATCGCTTCGATGCCGGCGAGATTGTTTTTGAAGACCAGCACTTCCACCGCATCGATCCGTTGGGTGCCGCGCGGCGGGGCATTGGCCGCACCTTCCAGAACAACGCGCTGTTCAAGAAGATGAGCGTGCTCGACAACATCCTCACCGGCCTGTCGCGGCATATGCGCAGCAGCGTTATTGAGCAGGCTTTAGGGCTGCCCCGCGTGCGGCGAGAAGCCGAAGCGTTCCGGCTGCGTGCCCAAGGCATCCTCGAATTTCTCGAACTGCAAGCCCATCGCGATGTATTGGTCGGCAACCTGTCCTACGGCCTGCAAAAACGCGTGGAGCTGGGCCGGGCGCTGATCGCCGGCCCCAGCCTGTTGCTGCTCGACGAACCCATGGCCGGGATGAACGCCGAGGAAAAACACGAAATGGCGCGCTTCGTCGCCGACGTCAACCGGGACCTCGGCACCACCGTGGTGTTGATCGAACACGACATGGGCGTGGTCATGGGCCTGTCCGACCATGTGGTGGTGCTCGACTACGGGCGCAAGGTCGGCGACGGCACGCCCGCCGAAGTGCAGGCCAATCCCGAAGTGATCGCGGCTTACCTGGGAGCGGTGCACTGATGACGTTCTTCCTTGAAACCCTGCTCGGCGGCCTGCTCGCCGGCACCCTGTATTCGCTGGTCGCTATCGGCTTCGTGCTGATCTACAAAGCCAGCGGCGTGTTCAATTTCGCCCAGGGCTCAATGCTGCTGTTTGCGGCGCTGACCTTTGTCAGCCTGCATGAGCAGGGCGTGCCGTTTGCCCTGGCATTGCTGCTCACGGTGATCGTGATGATCGTCGGCGCCTTGCTGATTGAGCGCCTGGTGCTGCGGCCGCTGGTGAACCGCTCGCAGATCACGCTGTTCATGGCGACGCTGGGCTTGTCGTTCATCATCGAAGGCCTGGCCCAAGGCTTGATGGGCTCGCAAGTGCGCGCGCTGGACCTGGGCATCGACGACGTGCCGCTGTTCGTTGGCCCGCTGATGCTCAGCCAGTTCGACCTGATCGCCGCCGCTGGCGCTGTGGTGCTGGTGACGGTATTGGCGCTGCTGTTCAACAAAACCCGCATCGGCGTGTCGCTGCGTGCGGTGGCGGATGACACCACGGCGGCGCTGTCCATCGGCATCAACCTTAACCGCATCTGGCAGATCGTTTGGGCCGTGGCCGGGATTGTCGGGTTGATCGCCGGGCTGCTGTGGGGCGCGCGCCAGGGTGTGCAGTTTTCGCTGTCGCTGGTGGTGCTCAAGGCCCTGCCAGTGTTGATCATTGGCGGTTTTACCTCGATTGGCGGGGCGATTGTCGGCGGGCTGATTGTCGGCGCGGCGGAGAACCTCGCCGAGGTCTACATCGGCCCGCTGATCGGCGGCGGCATCACGCCGTGGTTCGCCTACGTATTGGCCCTGGCCTTCCTGTATATCCGTCCCGCCGGCCTGTTTGGCGAGCGCGCCATCGAGCGAGTCTGAAACCATGTCGATCCCCGTTGCTCAAGAAACCGCGCCGCTGTTGCTGATCCAGCGGCGTATCCCCTGGGGCCTGATTGGCCTGTTGGCGCTGGCGTTTATCGTGGTGCCGCTGTGGGGCAATGATTATTGGCTCAATGCGATTCTGATCCCGTTTCTGGTGCTGTCGTTGGCCGGGTTGGGCCTGAACCTGCTCACCGGCTACACCGGGCAAACCTCGGTGGGCGCTGCCGGTTTCATGGCTGTCGGCGCGTTCGCCACCTACGGGTTCCTGCTGCGCTTGCCGGAGCTTGGCTTGCCGGTGGCCTTGCTCGGCGGTGGGGTTATCAGCGCTTTGGTTGGCCTGCTGTTCGGTTTGCCCAGCTCGCGGATCAAAGGCTTCTACCTGATGGTGACCACGCTGGCCGCGCAATTTTTCCTGGAGTGGCTGTTCGTCAAATTCCCCTGGTTCTACAACTACGGCTCATCCGGGACTATCTCTGCGCCGAAGCTGGCGCTGTTCGGCCATGACCTCAACACCCCGCTGGGTCGCTACCTGCTGACCCTGGTCACGGTGCTGTTGTTGACGTGGACCGCGACCAATCTGGTGCGCAGCCAGGTCGGGCGCAACTGGATGGCGATCCGCGACATGGACACCGCCGCCGCCGTGGTCGGTATTCCCGTGGTGCGCTACAAGCGCCTGGCGTTTGCGGTCAGCTCGTTCTACTTAGGGATAGCCGGCGCGCTGTGGGCCTTTGCCTATCTGGGCACGGCCAGCGCCAGCAGTTTCGATATCAACCGCTCATTCCAGATCCTGTTCATCATCATTATCGGCGGCATGGGCAGCATCGCCGGCAACTTCGTCGGCGCGGCCTTCATCAGTTTGCTGCCGATCTTTCTCAGCCATGCCGGGCAGGCGCTGTTCGGCGGTTCGGTGGATGCAGGGCAGTTGCAGAACCTGCAGAAAATCATCTTTGGCGTGTTGATCATCGTGTTCCTGATCAAGGAACCCGACGGCTTGATTCGCCTGTTGCACAACCTGCGTGACCGTGTGCGGCAGTGGCCGCTGCGTTTCTGACATTCCTCGAAGAGAACTCCTATGCGTGCATCCTTGAAACGTTCCCTGGTCGGCGCCGCTTTCGCGCTGGCCTCCCTGGCCGGCGCTGTACCCCAGGCCATGGCCTCGCCGGACCAGCAATTCATTCCCCTGGCGACCTACCGTGTCGGCGCCTACGCCTCCAGCGGCGTGCAGGTGTGGGCCGGGATGATTGACTACCTGCGTTACATCAACGAGGTCGAAGGCGGTATCAACGGCGTGAAACTGGTGTGGCAGGAATGCGAGACCGAATGGACGGCGGAGAAGGGCATCGAGTGCTACGAGCGCTTCAAGAATGGCCTGGATGGCGCGCCGGTCGCGGTGTACCAGCCTAACGGTGCACCGGCAGCCTATGCGCTGAGCGAGCGTGCCGAGGTGGACAAGATCCCGCTGATCACCCTGGGCTACGGTCGCACCGAAGCCACCGACGGCACGGTGTTCCCGTACAACTTCCCGGTGATGCTGACCTTCTACAGCGAGGCATCGACGCTGGTGAACTACATCGCCGAGCGCGAGGGTGGTTTCGACAAGCTCAAGGGCAAGAAGATTGCCACGGTCTACCACGATTCGGCCTACGGTCGCGAAACCCTCGGCCCGCTGAAGTTGCTGGCGGAGAAATACGGCTTTGAAAATATCCAGATTCCGGTGGCCGATCCTGGCAACGAGCAATCGGCGCAATGGCGCCAGGTGCGCCAGGCCAACCCGGACTGGGTGTTCCTGCGCACCTGGGGCGTGTCCACCCCGGTGGCGGTGAAGACCGCTGCGCGCTTCGGCTTTCCGGTGGACCATATCATCGGCGATATCTGGGCCAGCTCCAGCGAAGACGTCTTGCCCGCAGGTGCTGCCGCCAAAGGCTACCTGGCCCTCACACCGTACCCGGCGGGTGCGGACTTCGAGATCCACAAACGGCTCAAGCAGTACGTGCTCGACAAGGGCCACAGCGATCTCAAAGACCTGAAAAACTTCGGCAGCGTCTACTACAACTCCGGCCTGGTGAACGCCGCCGTCGCGGTGGAAGCGATCCGCACCGGCCAGGCCAAGTTTGGCAAGCGCCCGCTCAATGGCGAGGAAGGCCGTTGGGGCCTGGAACACCTGAATATCGACGATGCGCGTTTGAAGGACATGGGCTACCTGGGCCTGATGCAGAACCTCAAGCTGTCCTGCCGCGACCATGAAGGCGGCGGCTCGGCGCGGGTGCAACAGTGGGACGGCGCCAACTGGACACTGATCAGTGACTGGATCGCCGCCGACCGCGCATTACTGCGCCCGTTGATCGATGAAAAATCCGCTGCGTTCGCCAAAGAAAAAGGCCTGACGCCGCGTACCTGCACCGGGGATGAATAAACCATGAGCCAGCCTGCCACCGACTCTGCGCGCCCGTCGCTGCTGACGGTCAACGATATCGAAGTGATCTACGACGGTGCGATCCTGGCGGTGGCCGGCGTGTCGCTAGACGTGCCCAAAGGCGCCATCGTCGCGTTGCTCGGTGCCAACGGCGCGGGCAAGAGCACCACGCTCAAGGCTATTTCCGGGCTGGTGCGCGCCGAGCGAGCCGAGGTCAGCCGCGGCGTTATCGAGTACGCCGGCGGCGACCTGGCCGGCATCGACCCCAGCCAACGCGTGCGCCAGGGCATGGTGCATGTGCTGGAAGGTCGCCACGTGTTCGGCCAGCTCACCGTGGAGGACAACCTGCGCAGCGGCGGCTTTGTGCGGCGCTTGAGCCGCAAGGAGATGGCGCACGACCTGGAACGTATCTACGCCTGGTTTCCAAGGCTCAAGACCAAGCGCAACACCCGCGCCGGGCTGACGTCGGGCGGCGAGCAACAGATGGTCGCCATTGGCCGGGCGCTGATGACGCGTCCTACTTTGGTACTGCTCGACGAGCCGTCCATGGGTTTGGCGCCTATGATCGTGCAGGAGATTTTCGAGATCATCGCGCAACTCAACCGTGAGCAGCAGGTGAGCTTTTTGATCGCCGAGCAGAACATCAACGTTGCGCTGAACTATGCGTCCCACGGCTACGTGCTGGATACTGGGCGCGTGGCCCTGAGTGGCAGCGCCGCTGAACTGCTGGCGCGGGGCGACCTGCATGATATTTATCTGGGCAAACAGTAAGGGCGATTTCGCATGACTGAATCCATCCGCAACGCTGATGTGCTGATCATCGGCGGCGGCCTGAGCGGCACGATGCTGGCCGTGCAACTGCTGCGCTTGCCGGGCAAGCGGCAGATTCTGGTGATCGAGCCGCGCGCTGAACTCGGCCGGGGCGAAGCCTACAGCGCCGTCGAGCTGGGCCACACCCTGAACGGCAACGCGGCGCGCATGAGCGTCGACCCGGACAATGCCGACGACCTGACCCAATGGCTCACCGACTACATCAGCGCGGGTGGTTGGCCCGAGTCAAGCCAGCAGGCTGTGCCGATCAGCGAGCTGTTTCCGCCGCGCGGCATTTTTGGTCTGTATGCCCAGCAACGCTTGGCCGAAGCCAAGGCGCAGTCCGCTTCCAGCGTTGAGCATGTGCGCGGTGAAGGGGTCGACCTGCAAGTGGATGACGCCTCGACGCTGCTCACCCTCAATAACGGGCAGCAACTGCGCGGCGGCGTTGCGGTGTTGGCCACCGGCATGTTCCCGGCGGCGCGTACACCGCAGACCGAGTCCAGCGGCTTGAACGCGGCGGCGGTCGACCCTTGGGACGTGCAGGCGATGACCTTGATTGACCCGCAAGCGCCGGTGCTGATCATCGGTTCCGGGCTGACCATGGTCGATGCCGTGGTGTCCCTGGAACAGGCCGGGCATTGTGGGCCGATCGAAGTTTTCTCGCGTCACGGCCTGCTACCTCACGTGCGCCGACAACCGCCGAGCTGGGTGGATTTTCTCGGCGAAGACTACAGCCTGCGCACTCCTCGGCAATTGCTGCGTGAGGTGCGTCGCCAATGCCGGATTGCGCAAGCGCAGGGTATCGATTGGCAAGCGCCACTGGACACGGTGCGCGCGCATATCGCTCGCCTGTGGAGCCAGGCCAGCGAGCGTGAAAAACGTCAGTTCGTGCGTCATGTCAGGCCGTGGTGGGAAAGCCATCATCACCGCTCGCCGCCGTTGAGCGCGCAGCTGGTGGCACGGTTGCAGGAAGAGGGGCGGTTGCGGATTCGGGCGGCGTCTTACAGAGGCCTGGAACCTTCGGTTGAAGGGGTGACCATCCGTTTGCGTCACCGCGGCGAGCAAGCGGTCACGCAGGTTTCAGGGTCGGCGTTGATCAACTCCAGCGGCATCGAATACGACTGGCGCCGCGTGGCCCGGCCGTTGCCGCAACAGTTGCTCAAGCGTGGGTTGATTCAGCCAGGGCCATTGGCGTTGGGGATTGCGGCGGATGCTTCGGGGGCGGTGGTGGATGCCCAGGGGCAGGTCAGCTCGCGGTTGTTTGCCATGGGGCCGCCGTTGCGGGGGATGTGGTGGGAAAGTACGGCGGTAACGGATGTGGCGATTCAAGCTAAAGCCTTGGCCGCAAAGCTGACAAAAATCTAAATGGATCTTCATTTATCTTGAGACTTTCACAAGTCCAGGCCTAAGCCCAAACACCTCAACCCCCTGCGCCGTCGATTGCCCAGTCGTCACCTTCACTCGCTCCACCGGCTTATCCAGCGCCTCCCGGTATTCAACCGTCATGTCCGGCTGGATCGCCTGGCTCGGAATCACAATCGCCTGCGCATTGTTGTAGGTCACGATGGTCAGCCGCGCGCTCATCCCCAGCCGCACACGCTGCAACTGTTGCGGCGTGAGCTTGGGAATCGACAAGGTCACCGGGAATTGCGCACTGCCCTGGCTGTCGGTAGCAATCGCCAAACCACTCACCACGCTTACCGACCCTGTCAGCCGCTCACCCTCAAAACCATCCCCCAGCACTTCCACCGCCTGGCCCTGGTGCAACTGGTTGATGTCCAGCTCCGACACCTTGGCAACGATTTTCAGCCGCTCGATATTTGCCAGGCCAAACAACACCTGACCCTGGCTGACCTTACTGCCGGCCTGCACCGGGGCATTGTTGTTGCCGCCGCCTTGGGAGGAGGAGCTATTGCCCGGCGGTGGCACCACGATGCCGGAGAAGGGTGCCTTGACCTCTTTGCCTTCGAGCAGTTGGTACAGGGCGTCGTATTTCACCGTGGCGTTGGTCAGTTCCATGTCGGCGATCTGGCGGTATTCGCCCTTGCCCTGGTCGATCGCCTGTTGCAATTCGCTGCGGGCGGAGGCGAGGTCCAGTTGTTGCTGCTGGGTCTGTTGCCTGAGGTCGTCCAGCTCATTGCGCGGGATGATACCGCGCTGGAATAGGTTTTCACTTTCGGTGAGTTTGCGCTGGGTGTTACTGGCGGTCATTTCGGTGGTGCGCAGGCTGCGGCGTGCACGACTGACGGTGGGGCCGTTGTCCCAGTCCTGCATCTCTTGCACGGTGCGCCGGGCCTTGAGTTGGGCGGAGAGGGCGTCGCGCAGTTGCACCTCGAGGGTCGCCGGGTCCATGCGCAACAGCACTTGGCCGGCCTCGACCCGCTGGCCTTGCTCCACCAGATTGGCTTGCACATTGCCATCGAAAGGCGCGGTAAGGGTGATGGTGGTGTCGGGCTCGATTTTGCCCACCAGGCCGATCTGGTGCACCAGCGCATCGGGCTTGACGGCCAGCCACTGCTCGCTGGTGCTGGCCGGCGCGGACGCAGGGCTGCGCAAGGCCAGGCCCGCGCCCCCCAGCAGTACGATCAATACGGCGCCCAGCAGGCGTTTCTGATTAGTAGTCATTGAGGGCGATTTCCCAACTTTCCAGCGTCATGCCCAGCGTCAAGTCGAGCTGGGTCTGGGCGTTCAAATAAGCAATCAGCGCATTGAGCTGCGCGTTTTCGGCGTTGCGCAGGTCGGTCTCGAAACTCAGCACCTGGAAGTTGGTGGAGCGCCCGGCGCTGAGTTTTTCCCGCTCGATCTCGATCTTGCGCCGCGACAATTCCACGGCGCGCTGGGAGATTTCATATTGGCGCCAGCGGGTGCCGAGGTCGCGCACCACATCGTTGACGCTGCGCTCCAGTTCCTGGCGCGCGTCGGTGATGCGGATCTCCTGGTCCTCCACGTTTACCCGTGCGCGGACTTCGGCCTGGCGCGTGCTGATATCGCCGATGGGGATTTGCACCTGCACCCCGGCGTAGCTGTCCCACGTGCGATTGTTGCTGCTGCCGGCATCGTTATTGTAGGCGTCGCGCACCTGATTCGCGCCGGCCACCAAGTCCACCTGCCAGCGCCCGGAGTCCTTGGCGATCACCAGGTTGAGGTCAGCCTGCTGGCTGCCGAGCAAGGCGGCAAGGTATTCAGGCTGCTGGGTCTGCGCCAGGTTGAAGGCCTGGCGCTTGTCGATCTGCATCGGCCGGGCCTCCAGGGCTTCGGTGGCACGGACCGGCGTGGACAGGTCCAGGGCCAGCAGGCGCAGTAGGGAGAGACGGCTGGTGTCCAGTTGATTCTGCGCCTCTTCCACGCCCAGTTGCTGGGTGGCGATGTCGGCTTCGGTCTGCACGATTTCAAACTCGGCCATGCGCCCGGCACTGATCAGCGCCTTGTTGACTTCCAGCAAGGTGCCGGAGCGCTTGAGGGCGTCCTGCACGATGCTCAGTTGCTCCTGTGCGCGCAGCAGCTCGCGGTAGGTCGCGATGATCTGGCTGATGGTCTGCGCCACGGTGGCCTTGAGGTTCAGGCGGTTGGCCTGTTCCGACAGGCGCGACAGGCGCAGCGGTGCGGTGGTGGCGTCCCAGCCGGCGCCACGCAGCAGCGGCTGGATGATCGCCAGGTCGAGGCCGTCGCTGCGATAGCGGCCGGCGCGGTCGGCGTTGTTCAGTTGCTGGGTCCAGGCCATGCTCAGGCGCGTGCCGTATTCGCCGAGCAGGCTGGTGGCCGGCGCCACGTTGGCATTGCGCGCGTTGTCGGCGGAGCCGCGGGTATTACGGTAATAACTGTTGAGGGTGAGCTTGGGGTTGAACACATCTTCGGCCACGCGCAGGTCGAACTTCTGCGCGACCCGTTGCAGGTAGGCGCTGCGAATCGCCGGGTTGTTGCGCAGGCCCAGGTAGACCGCATCGCCCAACGTCATGGTGGTGGCCTGGGCATTCAACGAGACGCCGCGGTCGTAGCCGCTGCGGGTGGTGCTCGGCGCCGACGGTTTGATCACCACGTCGGCGGCCACGCCCGGCAGGCTGACCAATGCGAGCAGCCAGAGCCATTTACTCATCGCGCAGGGCCTCCACCGGCTGCAACCGTGAGGCTGAGACCGCCGGGTAGAGGCCGAAGAACAACCCCACCAGCAATGTGCTGCCCACCCCCAGCGGCAACGCAGCGACGGCGAGGGCGAATTCCCAGCTCGACAGCCAGGCATACAGCCACGCGGCGGTCATGCCCAACACGGCACCGCACAAGGCCCCCACCGCCGTGAGCGTGATGGCTTCGAGCAGGAACAGGTTGCGGATGTCCCGCTGGCGCGCACCGAGAGCCATGCGAATGCCGATCTCGCGCCGCCGCTCCGAGACGTTCATCAACATCACGTTCATCACCCCCACGCCACCGCCCACCAGGGAGATCGCCCCCAGGGCCAGCAGCAGATAGGCGAAGGTGCGGCTTTGCCGGGTCATGCCGTCGATCATTTGCTGGGGCACCTGGATGTCCACATCGTGGTCGGGAAGTTGCGGTTTGAGAGCGGCGGCTACGTCCTTGGCAACGCGCTCCATGTCCTGGCCCTGCGTGGCGCGGATGATCACGTTGCCGATCTGCGGCGCTGCATAGATGCGGCGCATGCCTTCGGCGGGGATGAACAGTGATTCGTTGGCCTGCACCGGCATCAGCATCGCCCGCGGCTGGCTTTGCAGGATGCCCACAATCAGGAACAGGTAATCGTTGATGCGCACACGGTCGCCCAGTTGCAGCGGGTCACCCGGCGCGCCCAGGGCCTCGGCCACCTGCGCGCCGATCACGCCGTAGGTTTCATTGGCATCAAAGCTCGACAGGAAACGCCCCTGTTGCAGTGCCAGGCGCATCGCGTCCTTGATATCCGGTGTGCTGCCGACGAAGTTGGTATTGACGGTGCGGCCATGGAATACGATGGGCCCGCTGAATAACGAGAGGGCGCCGATGTGCGCAACGCCGGGCACCGCTTGGCGCACGGCGTCCAGGTCCAGGCGGGCGGGCATCGGTGAACTGCTGCCGCCTTTGGGTGGGAACTGGGCGATCAGGGTGTCGGTGCCCATGTCCTTGAATATCATCGCGGCATCCACCGCCGCGTTATGGCCGATATTGATCAGTGCCACCACCGACGAGCTGCCGATCACGATACCCAGCAGGGCCAGGATCGAACGCTTGCCCAGGGTGCGCAGGCTGACAAACGCTTCATGCAGCAGTTGGCTGAGGCTTTGTTCGACCCGCAGGCGGCTCTCTCCCTGCGGGGTCATAGGCAGCCGGCCTCTTGCACCACGCCATTGCGCACCAGGATCTTGCGGTCCAGGCGCTCGGCGATGTGCGGGTCGTGAGTGACGATGATCAGCGTGACCTGTTGCTCGCGGTTCAAGGCCAGCAGCAGGTCCATGATGTCCTGAGCGGTGGTGCTGTCGAGGTTGCCGGTGGGTTCGTCGGCCAGTATCACCGAGGGTTTGCCCACCAGGGCCCGGGCAATCGCGACCCGTTGGCGCTGGCCGCCGGAAAGGTCGGCGGGGCGATGGTGGGCACGGTCGGCCAGGCCGACTTGCTCGAGCATGCGCAGGGCTTGCTCCACCGACTCGTGGCGCGATAGGCCGCGATAACTCAAGGGCAGGGCGACATTGTCCAGGGCGCTGAGGCGCGGCAGCAGGTTGAAACTCTGGAACACGAACCCGATCTGCTGGTTGCGGATGGCCGCCAGCTGATCGGGGGTGGCGTTGAAGATATCGTGGCCGGCAAAGTGGTACTGACCGCAGTTGGGCAGGTCCAGCAGGCCGAGGATATTGAGCAGGGTACTTTTGCCGGAGCCGGATGCGCCGAGGATGCCGCAGCTGTCGCCGCTGGCGATGGTCAGGCATACATCATTGAGAATGGACAGGTGTTGCCCGGCCAGCTGATAGCTTTTGCCGATGCCTTGCAGCGAGATCAAGCCTGGGTGCGCGGGGGTAGCTGTCATGAATACGCCTTCAGTCTGGGCGCCGCCCTCATCTGCTCCGGTAAAGCTTTGTAACAAGTTGGGGAGACTGACGGAGTACACGCCATGGACTGGTTTTGTTTCTTGTTTTTAAAATATTGTTTGAATACTAACCGGCTTCCCGTCGCTTCGCCAGCCATCGATGTAGAGCGGTATTACCTTGGGAAAATGCTTACTCCCGGTGGAGAAAGGTGGCTCAACACTTTGATGAATCATCCATGGCGAGCCCGTCGTTCGAGGCTTTCGAACATATGGCGGTGTGTCACTACTTGCTTTCGAGCGACGTCCCCGGTATAAAAAAATCAAATAATTTTTTAAAACAATATTTCCCACGTGGAACTTCTATGGTCGCGAAGAAAGTCAGCGCTCCAAACATTACCAAGACTCGATTGCTGGATGCGACAGAGGCTCTCTTCATCAAGTATGGATACGACGCCGTTTTGTTGCGGCAGATTACCGAGCGCGCCCAGGTGAACCTGGCGGCGGTGAACTACCACTTCGGGGACAAGGACTCCCTGATGAAAACCCTGCTGATGCAGCGCCTGGAACCGCTCAACGAGCAGCGCCTGGAGCTGTTGGCACGCTGCGAAGCCGAGTCCGACGGCCCACTCGATTGCGACACCTTGCTTGGCGTGCTGTTTGCCCCGGCCATGGGCCTGGAACGCAGCGATCCAGCC
This sequence comes from Pseudomonas tritici, assembly GCF_014268275.3. NCBI lineage: Bacteria > Pseudomonadati > Pseudomonadota > Gammaproteobacteria > Pseudomonadales > Pseudomonadaceae > Pseudomonas > Pseudomonas tritici. The sequence continues at coordinate 4,013,859 of NZ_CP077084.1, read as the reverse complement.
AGCGCGAGTGGGGAAGGGCGTTCGTTTATCCGGTTCCTGGGTCGGGTCTACAGCGACACGTCGCCGTTTATCCAGGAATACCTCAAGGTGCATTACCAGCCGGTGTTCCAGCGTTTCTTCGAAGCCTTCGCCCTGGCCTTGCCGGATCTGCCGCGCAATGAACTTGGGGTGCGCCTGCAGTTTGCCCTCAAGGCGATTTCCGGCGTGATGGCCGGGACTGAGCTGCGCCTGCTGATGAACTCCATGAGCCTGGGCCGTCCGGCGACGGATGCCGAGGTGATGGCCAAGTTGATCACCCTGGTGTCGGCGGCGATCCGCGTGCCACAGCAAAGCCCGGAAGCGGAGCATGCTTTGGCCAAGGTGCTGGATACCCAGCGGGCCATTCGTGAGCAGGCGGTCGCGCCCGCGAACAAGGCGGCGCGCTAGCTCAAATTCCAGGCAAAAAAAAGCCCGCTGGGGCGGCGGGCTTGATATGCAACGTTTGTAACGGATGAGGCTTCACACTACGTTCCGGGATGTGAATAAAACGTGAAAACTTTGTAAGGTAAAGTGTGAAAACCTTGAAATCTGTAATCGCATGGGGAATTTCTTTTCCTCCCGGCGAATTCAGATTTTCCAGCGCCCGGCACTCTTGGCCAGCCGCTGGCGCATCGCATCGATGTTCTGCGCCAGTTGCAAGGTCAGCAGCCGGTAGCCATCCAACGCGCTATAGACCGGCACGTCCAACCCAGGCTCAACGCTGGCGTGGCTCGGCCGCTCCAACCGCTCCGTTACTCCAGATTTCAACGCCCGTGCCATGCCCACCAGTTGCACGCGAATTTGCCGATGCTCGGCCTTCAACATCACCTGCATCCGCGCCATCGCCGGTTTATCGCGAGGGTCGGGCCGGGTATTGCCGAGAATTTCCAGGGTGCTGATGCACATCCGTAAATGCCGCTGGATCGCGTCCAGCTCAGTCATGGAGATGCGTACCTCCTTGGACACCGACGACATTAACGAGCGCAACTGCAACATCGCCGCATTCAGCCGATTGAGCAGCTTCAGGTGCTGATCATCCGTGACCGACTCGCCATTGATAATCCGGCTGTAGATCTCGGCGCAATCGCGCAACGCGCTGGCCAGGTTGTAGCGCCAGGAGTACACGGCATACAGCGGCAGGGCGAAGGAAAAGGCCAGGGCGAGGGCGATACCGATCAGGATATCCACGGTGCGCCATAACCCGTCCGACAGCGGGTTGTCGCCGTGACCCGCGACGATAAACACAGTGATCGCCGAGAGCAGCGCGGTGTAACCGCCCTTGCCGATGGCGTGGTAGGAAAAGAAGCCGCACACCACCGACATCAGCAGGTAGGTCAACAGCGGCTGGCCGACGTACGCCTCCTGCACCACCAGCAACAAGCCGACACTGGCGCCGATCAAGGTGCCATAGGCACGCTCCACGGCTTTCTTGCCGATATTGCCGTGGTGCTGCAAGCCGCCGATCACCACCAGCATGGTCACCGAGGCCCATTCACCGTGGGGCAGGTTGAGGCCAGTGGTCAGCATAATCGTCGCCAGCAAGCCGATGGACACGCGCACGGCGTGGATCAGCTTGGCGTGGCGATAGCGGCGGTAGGGGTCGAGCAGTGGGCGCAACAGGCGCCGGGCGAAGAGGGGCAGGTTCATCGGTATTAAAGTGGCCTCGGTGATCAGGGCAAACTCGATCACATGTGGGAGCTGGCTTGCCTGCGATGCAGGCACCTCGGTGTTTCAGGTACACCCGGTCGATGCTATCGCAGGCAAGCCAGCTCCCACATTGTGAGCGGTGGCACGCTTAAAAAATGTAATCAGTGGTCAAGAAACTCGAATCACGGTTACGCAAAATATCGCTGACCAGCGCCTTGTTGCTCTCCTGGAATTTGGTCGCCACCAAGGTGCGGATCGAGAACACGCGCAATGCGTCATGTACCGACAGCGTGCCCTCGGCCGAGTTCTTGCGCCCGTTGAAAGGGAAAGTGTCCGGCCCGCGCTGGCACTGGGCGTTGATGTTGATACGGCCGACCTGGTTAGCGAAGGTATCCACCAGGCGCCCGACTTCCACGGCATTCGTACCGAAGATGCTCAGTTGTTGACCGAAATCCGAGTCCAGCACGTAGTCGATCACCTTCTCTACATCACGGTAAGGCACGATCGGCACCACTGGGCCGAACTGTTCCTCGTGGTACACGCGCATCTGCGGGTTCACCGGGTACAGAACGGCCGGGTAGAAGAACGACCCGCGACTCTCACCGCCATGCTCATTCACCACCTTGGCACCGTGTTGCGCGGCATCGGCCACCAGGCTGTTGAGGTAATCCACCTTGCCCACTTCGGGCAATGGCGTCAGCGTCACACCGTTTTCCCACGGCATGCCGGGTTTGAGCGTGGCCAGCCTCTTATTGAATTTGTCGATAAAGCTGCCGACGACATCTTCATGCACGAACAGGATTTTCAACGCGGTGCAGCGCTGGCCATTGAACGACAACGAGCCGGTGACGGCTTCACTGACGGCATTGTCCAGGTCTACCTCAGGCAGCACGATGCCGGGATTCTTCGCATCCAGGCCCAGCGCCGCACGCAGGCGGTGCGGCTTGGGGTGCAGTTTCTTCAAGTCACTGGCGGCCTTGTTGGTGCCGATAAACGCGAAGATATCGATCCTCCCGCTGGCCATCAGCGCGCTGACGGTTTCGCGGCCACTGCCGTAGATCACGTTGATCACCCCGGCTGGGAAGCTGTCGCGAAACGCCTCCAGCAATGGGCGGATCAGCAGCACGCCGAGCTTGGCTGGCTTGAACACCACGGTGTTGCCCATGATCAGCGCCGGGATCAGCGTGGTGAACGTTTCGTTCAGTGGGTAGTTATAAGGGCCCATGCACAAGGCCACGCCCAGCGGGACGCGGCGGATTTGGCCGAGGGTGTCCTGTTCCAGCTCGAAACGGCTGGAGCGACGGTCGAGTTCCTTGAGGGCATTAATGGTGTCGGTGATGTAGTCGCAGGTACGGTCGAATTCTTTCTGCGAGTCCTTGAGGTTCTTGCCGATTTCCCACATCAGCAACTTCACCACCGCGTCGCGTTGTTCACGCATGCGTCGCAAGAACGCTTCGACATGCTGGATGCGGTCGGCCACACGCATCGTCGGCCATTCGCCCTGGCCCCGGTCATAGGCGCGCACGGCGGCGTCGAGGGCGGTCAGTGCGGTGTCGGCATCCAGCAGCGGCGTGCTGCCGATATGCACACGCTCGTCGCCCAGTTGCACCGGGCTTTGCACCTTGGCTAACGGGCCGTTCCATACTTGCAACTGGCCGTCGACCAGGTAATCGCGCTGTTCGATGGGCGCTGCCAGGCGGAATTCTTCGGGAATGTCGGCGGCGGAGGCGGGAAACAGCTGGGCGAGCAGGTTGCTGGTGGTCATGTCGCTACCCCTGTAATAGTTGCAAAACATGACTAGAGAGTCACCCATCCAAGGGCTGCGTGGCAAGGGCCAGGCGCGTCAGAGCAGCCCGCCGGCCAGCGCTACGCCCAGCGCCGCGCCGATTTGCCGGGCGGTGTTGAGGATGCCGGCGGCCACCCCAGCCTGTTCCTTTTGCACCCCATTCATCAGCGCGGCAGTGGCGGCGGGGGTGATCAGCCCCGCGGCGAGGCCGATCAGCGGCATGGGCACGACGATCAACGCGTAATCGGGTGTTGAGACGCTGATCAGCAGCAGGGCGAAACCCACGGTGTATGAAAACAAGGCGCCACCGATCAGCCAGCGGCTGCCAAAGGCGCGAACCAGTTCGCCGGCCATCAGGCTGCCAAGGCTGACCATGACCGTCAGTGGCAGGAAGGCGGCGCCGGTCCTCAGCGGTGAGAAACCCAACGTCCGCTGGAAATACAGGCTGAGTAAAAACATCAGGCCATACAACAGCAGCGCCGACACCAGGGACACTGCCACGCAGGCGCTGAACACGCGGTTGCCAAACAGTTGCACCGCGCGCCACACCGACGCTCGAGGCTGTGGTGCACTGGCGGCAAGGCGCGCGCTCAAGCCGATGGCGATCAGGCCCAGTGGCAGGTTGGCGAGGAAAATGCTGCGCCAGCCCAGGGTCTCGATCAGCACGCCGCCTACCAGAGGCCCGGCAGCCATGGCGATACCGCCACAACCGGCCCAAATGCCGATTGCTTTCGCGCGCCCGACCGGGTCGTCGAGATACGCCTGGTTGATCAACGCCAGTGACGCCGGCACCAGCATCGCTGCACCCATGCCTTGCAGTACCCGAGCGGCAACCAGTGTCATGCCATTCCCGGCCAAACCACACAGCAACGACGCCAGGGTAAACAGCAGCAATCCATGCAGATAGAGACGGCGCGCGCCAAACCGGTCCGCCAGTGCTCCGCCGCCGAGCAGCAGGCAGCCAAAGCTCAACGTGTAGGCGCTGACCACCCACTGCAGCGCTGTATTGTTGCTGTGCAAGGCGAGGGCGATGGGCTCCAGCGCGACGTTGACGATGGACGTGTCGAGGATCACCAGTACGTAGCTGAGGCTGGTTGCGGCCACTGCCTGTCGTTGTTGCATCGCGGGTCATCCTTGAAAGGGGCAGGCGGCGAATCTAGCCGAACGGTTGACGTGGATGCTTCGACGGCGGCCGAAGCATGCACGCGGTCGGCGCGCCTATACTGCGTCGGTCCTGATGGAGAGCTGCCATGTCAAACCCGTCCACCTTCACTGAAGTTGCCGCCCTGATTGCCGAGCCTGCCCGCGCCGCGATCCTGCTGGCGTTATTCGACGGGCGTGCGCTGCCGGCCGGCGAACTGGCCTTTGCCGCCAGCATCACCCCGCAGACGGCCAGTACCCACCTGGCCAAGCTGGTCGCCGGTGGGTTGCTCGCCTGCGAAACCCAGGGCCGGCATCGTTATTACCGCTTGGCCGGTGCGCATGTGGCACAGGCCATTGAATACCTCAGCGCAATTGCCCCGATGTCGGCGATAGTGCTCAAACCCCAGAGCCGCGAAGCCCAAGGGCTGCGTTTTGCGCGTTGCTGCTACAACCATCTGGCCGGGCAATTGGGCGTCGCCGTGACCCAGGCGTTGGAGAAAAACGGCTACCTGCGCGCCATCGACGATAAACACTTCGAGGTGCTGCCTGCAGGCGAAATATGGTTGCGCACCCTGGGCATCGACTCTCCTACCGTGAAGCCCGCCCGCCAATGCCTGGACTGGACCGAGCGCACTCATCACGTGGCCGGCCCGCTGGGCGTGCAACTGCTGAGCGCCTTGTGCGAAGCCGGTTGGTTGCGCCGTTCCAAAAACTCCCGTGCGGTGCTGGTCACGCCCAAAGGGTGGGCGCAGTTCAAGGCGCAACTGGGGCTGGCCCCGCGTGACCTGGAAAACCTTGAGCACAAGCCCGCGCTGGCCGGGTAAACTTGGCGGCTTTCTTGAAGGAGTTCACATGAGTCAGTACCAGCCGGGCATTCTTGCCGCACCGGTGCCGTTGCAGGCACGCCATCTGTTTTTTGCCGTGGATTCCCTGGCTGCCGTTCCCGCAGCGCTGGACGCGTTGGTGCAGTTGGCCGATTCGGTGGCAGTGGTCGGTTTTGGCGAGCCGCTGGTAAGCGCTCTGGGCGCAGGGATTGAAGGCTTGCGCACATTCCCCATCGTCAGTGGGCCGGGCGCGCATAACCCGTCGACCCAGCAAGCACTGTGGGTGTGGTTGCATGGCGTGGATCGTGGTGAACTGCTGTTGCGCAGCCGCGCCTTTGAAAAGGCGCTGGCCCCGGCGTTTCGCCTGGTGCAGGCGACCGAAGGTTTCCGCTACAAGACCGGCTTCGACCTGACCGACTACGAAGACGGCACTGAAAACCCCCATGACGACGCAGCGGTTGAAGCGGCCCTGACCGACAGCGGCGCCAGTTTTGCCGCGATCCAGCAGTGGCAGCACGACCTCGACGGCTTCGCCGCCTTGCCTGCGCAAGAGCGCGACCACATCATCGGCCGTCGCCACAGCGACAACGAAGAACTCGACGACGCCCCCGAGTCCGCCCACACCAAACGCACCGCCCAGGAAAGCTTTACCCCGGAAGCCTTCGTGGTACGCCGTTCCATGCCATGGGCCGAGAATGGCCAGGCCGGGTTGATGTTTCTTGCGTTTGGTCATTCCTTTGATGCGTTTGAAGCGCAACTGCGCCGCATGAGCGGCCTGGAAGATGGGATTGTCGACGGGTTGTATCGCATCAGCACGCCGCTGACCGGCGGCTACTACTGGTGCCCGCCGATCAAGGAGGGGCGTCTGGACCTGAGTGCACTGTTCGTCACTGCAAGCCACTGAAAATGTGCGAGGGGGGTGCAGCTACCTACCGGCTCGGCGGGTGAATACCTGGCCACCTGGCTTGGCAGTGAATTATTGTGGGGCATGGCTAAAACGGAGCATCGGTGAACATGAAGATACGGACAGCCACGCAATCAGCCACTGAAAAAATTCGCCGCCGCCCTTAATCTAAACGCCTTTGTCACCTGCCCGGACCGTTCATGTCTTCTGTTGCCGATGGGTTGCCCCTCAATAAACGCCTGCCGGCCGTCATTGCGATCTCCTTGGGGATCGGCATGGCGACGCTGGACACGGCCATCGTCAACACCGCGTTGCCGACCTTGGCCGAGGGGATTGGCACTGACTCTGCGTCGGTGATCTGGGTGGTCAATGCCTACCAGTTGGCGATCATCGCGACGGTGCTGCCGTTTGCTTCGCTCAGTGACGTACTGGGACATCGCCGCGTTTACCTCGGCGGGTTGCTCGTCTTTATCGTGTCGTCGCTGTTTTGCGGCCTCGCCGGTTCGCTCGTCACCCTGACCGCCGCGCGGGTGGTGCAGGGGCTGGGGGCGGCGGCGATCATGAGCGTGAATACGGCGTTGTTGCGGCATATCTATCCTTCAAAAATGCTTGGACGGGGGTTGGGCTATAACTCGTTGGTGGTGGGGCTGGCGTTTACGCTTGGGCCGACGGCGGCGTCGGCGATACTGTCTGTGGCGACCTGGCACTGGTTGTATCTGATCAACGTACCCTTGGGCTTGCTCGCACTGGCGCTGGGCTTGCGCTCGTTGCCGACCTTGCCGATGACTGGGCACGCCTTTGATCGAGTCGCCGCCGTGTTGTGTGCCGGGTTGTTTGCGTTGCTGGTCTTGGGGCTGGGCACGGCAGTGCACGGTGCACAAGGCACTCTGACCCTAGGCCTGGTCGCCGTGGCGCTGGCGTGCGGCGCCTTGCTGCTGCGGCGCCAAGCCGGGCACCCGGCGCCGATGCTGGCGCTGGATCTGTTCAAGCGCCCGGTGTTTGCGTTGTCTTCCCTTACCGCTATTTGCGCCTTCAGCGCCCAGGGCCTGGCGTTTGTGTCGTTGCCGTTTCTGTTGCAAGCGGCGCTTGGCCATAGCCAGGTCGAAACCGGCTTTCTAATGACGCCGTGGCCGGCTGTGGTGGCGGTGATGGCGCTGGTAGCGGGGCGCCTGGCGGACCGTGTATCCCTGGGCGCGCTGTGCGGCATCGGCCTATTGATGCTCAGCGTGGGAATGGCCGCGCTGGCAACATTGGGCAGCGGCGCCTCGGCGTTTGATATCGGCTGGCGCATGGCGCTGTGTGGAGCCGGTTTTGGCTTCTTCCAGTCACCTAACCTCAAGGCGTTGATGACCAGCGCACCGCTGGCTCGCAGTGGTGGAGCCAGCGGCATCGTGGCGATTTCGCGATTGCTGGGGCAGACGCTGGGCGCGTCGTTGGTGGCCTTGTGTTTCCACCTGTCGCTGGGCAACGGCCCGCATTATGCGCTGTGGTTGGGTTGCGGGTTCGCACTGGTGGGCGCCGTGGCCAGTGGCTTGCGTTTGTTGCCCTACGGGAAAAAGCCGTTGTAAATCACGGTTGCGGAAGGCTACCGTGGCGACCTGAATATTTCGGGATGTTTCCAGATTTATGTCCAGCCTGGCCCTCCGCACTGCTGATACCCATTCTCGCCGCGCCGCGCTGACCCTGGCCTTATGCTTGCCCAGTGACGTGTTGCTGTACCTGCTGCTGCCGATGGAATCCCAGGCGTTCGGTATCACCCTGGCCCAAGCCGGGGTGCTGCTGGCGGCCAACCGCCTGGTGCGGATTTTCGGCTACCGGCATGTGCTCAATTTCTACGCGCGCAACGGCGACCGCCTGACCTGCATGATTGCCGCCGGTGCGGCGACCCTGTGCGCGTTGGGCAACTCGATGTTGTCAGGCTTCGCGGCCTTGTTGGGGTTGCGGCTGGTGTGGGGCCTGTGTTTTGCCGCGTTGAACCTGTCGACCCAAGTACTGGCCACCTCGGAGCCGGCCGGTGCCGCACGCCGGGCCGGGCGTTCCCGGGCGATGATTGCGCTGGGGCCGATGCTGGCGCTGCCGCTCGGCGGCTGGCTGACGTTGTGGGCCGGGCCGCGTCCGATCTTTTTGATTTTGGCCGGGTGTTGCCTGGTGGGCTTGTGGATGGCGCGCGGCTTGCCTACCGCTGGGCATGATTTACACAGCACGCCGGGGCGTCGCTTCAAGTGGCCGGACAGCGTGGCGGTGTGGTCGTTTATCGAGGGCGTGGCGCTGGATGGTCTGTTTATCTTTGGCCTGTCGATCCAGGCGCAGAAGCTGCTTGGCGGTGATGCGGTGCTGATCGCCGGTGGCCTGATGGCCCTGCGGTATGTGTCGGAAATGCTCCTGAGCCCGTTGGGCGGCCGCGCCGCGCAGCATTTTGGCGCCACCTCGATGTTGCTGTTGTTTTCGTTCCTGAGTGCCCTGGCCCTGACGGCGTTTGGCAGTTACTGGGTGATTGTCGGCGCGGCGGCGGTGTTGGTACTGCGCGCGCTGCAACTGCCGCTGGTGACGACCCTGGTGGCGGAGCGTAACCCCGGTTCGATGCGCGTATCGGCCCTGGCCTCGAATGCCGTGTGGCGTGATATCGGCGCCGGCCTCGGGCCATTGCTCGCAGGCCTGCTGCTGCCGATTGCCTCGGCGCCCTGGGTGTTTGGCCTGGCGGGCGCGGCGATTGCGCTGAGCGCGGTGTTCTGCTGGAGGGCCAACACGGCAACGCAATGATTCAAGGGGTTTTGAAGCTTTGCAGCCAGGCCGGATCGAAGCGGGTTTGTTCGGTATCCATGCCCAATGCCTGCATCTTGGCCTTATGGGCCTCGACCTCACCGACCAATTGCGCCTGGGCGCTGGAGTTGGCGTCCAACTCATGCATTTGCGTCAGGCCCAGGTGATAAAAACGCAGCACCTTGATCGCCGTCGGGTCATTGGCCTGGACCCGCTCGGTGACCTTGTGCATCACATTGGTCACGCTCATCAGGCTGCGCTTGAGTTGCCAGCCGTACACCGCCGGCGCCAGCCAAGGCTGGGTCCAGAACGGCCCGCGCACCAGGGCCAAGGTGATCAGCACCCCGGCGAAGACGCCGCCGACATTGAAGCGGAAGTTATCACCGCCGGGCTCGCCGAACAGCATCACTGCCAGGCTCGACAGCAACATACCCAGGGCCAGGAAGAGCACCGCCACAATCAGCGTACTGCGCCGGGTCTGTTGGCGAAAGGTGACAGGGTCGCAGGGTTTGAGCTCGAACATCCGGGTCGTTTCTCCAGAAGGGGCTGGCATCATCTCACGCTTGGGCAAACAAGTTGAACGATGGCGCACAGCGGTTTCTCTAAAGCTGTGTAGACCCTTTGAGGTGAACCATCATGTCCGACTACAAGCAGCCGCCGCCCGGCACCCCGAACCCTGACCGCACACCCGGTGAAGAGGAGCGTGACAACGATGCGTTGCGCCCCAATGACCCGGCGGAACGTCAGAACGACGACGTGGAACGCGTCGAGGAAGACCTGGAAAACCTTCACGACAAAGCGCGCCCGCTTTAAACAAGGAGATCGCCGTGAGTAATCCACCGAAAGGCCCGTCTTCAGACGAGCATGCCAGCGGTAAGGATGAATTGGGCTTCGACCCGGATTCGCCGGATGTGGCAGACCCACAGGTCGACCCCATCGGCCCTGCCATTGCACCGCTGGACAAGGACAAGAAAGACCCGGCAGAAAAAAAGCCGCCCTACGATCCGTTGGGCGACTTGAAGCCTTGAATCGAGCCCCGCCTTTGTGCGGGGCTTTTGTTTATTTGGGCGCGATCCAGATGACGTCGGTAATGCCGAATTTCTCCGCCCAAGGTCGGGTGGTTTTCTTCACCTGTTCGTGGCCCACGCGACCCACACGGCTGACATGCGCAATGTCGGCATCAACGGCCGCCCAGTGCCATGCCTCGGCGTTGTTCATCACTTCGGCGCGCACCACAAAGGACTTCGGTTGACCGTGCAGTTGGTAGTTGATGGTGTAGATTTTTGCGGTACTCATGTTGCCTCCCTGTGTTGTTATAGATGGATACGGGAGCGTTCAAAAAGGTTCATTCAAAATGACAACCTGCGTGCTGGCGCGGCATAGTGTCGCCTCTATCCCGCGCCCAAGGATTGCGCCATGTCACTGTTGACCCATAGCCGCCTCTACCTGCAACGCCTGGGCTATGACACGCCGCCCGCGCCAACCTTGCACACCCTGCAGGATTTGCAGCTGCGCCATGTGTGCACCTTTGCCTTCGAAAGCCTGTCGACTTTGATGCGCCTGCCGGTGCCCATTGACCTGCCCAGCGTCGAGCAAAAAGTGCTGTTGGAGGGGCGGGGCGGATACTGCTATGAGTTGAACCAGATGTTCCTGGCCCTGTTGCAGGAACTCGGTTTCGATGCAAGAGGTATCACCGGTCGGGTGGTGATGGGCGGCCCGCCGGACGCGCGCACCTCGCGCACTCATCGCTTGAGCCTGGTGACGCTGGAAGGCGTGCGCTATATCACCGACGTGGGTTTTGGCGGCATGGTGCCCAGCACCCCATTGCAACTGGACACCGATGCGGTGCAGGCCACGGCGCACGAACCTTATCGGCTGAGCTTCGACGGCCAGGGCAGTTACACCCTGTGGGCGCAAGTCGCCGGGGAATGGCGGGGCTTGTATGTATTCGACCTGCAAGTGCAGGGGGCCATCGACTATGAAATCGGCAACTGGTACGTCTCCACCCACCCGGATTCGCCGTTCGTGGGCCAACTGAAAGTCGCGCGGTTGGCGGCGGGTAAACGCCATACCCTGAACAATGCCAGCTATGCAGTGCACTCCCTGGACCGGCCGAGTGAAAAACGTACGCTCCAGAGTGCCGATGAAATGGTGGGGATGCTCGCCGACATTTTTGGGATTCGCGTGCCAGTCTCGCCCCAGCTTCGCCAAATCCTTGCGGGCTTGGCAGCGTCTGAATCTGGAGGCCGTTGAGCTAGAGCCTTGGTTGGCCCGTTTTATTTTCAGATCGGTGCAAATTATTTCGAACCTTTCGCGTAAGCCAGGGTTCGAAGCGGTTCCTGAATAATTTGCTCACCAGACAAGGAGATGTAAAACGATGTCCAAGCTATTCGGAAAATTCTTCAAGGGTTCATCGCTGCTGGCGCTGGTCGCTGCGCCTGCCGTGGTGTTCGCCGCACCGTCCACCGACCCGATTTCCACCTTCGGGATCATGGGCAGCTACAACGACTTCAAATTTGAAGGCGGTAGCCAAAGCGACAGGAGCCACATGCCCGAAGCAGGCCTGTTCTACAACTTCGGTAACAAGCTCACTGCCGAATCCGGCTTTATCTACCAGGCCGGTATCGAAGCCAAGTACGGCGAAAAAAGCGACAACAAACTCAAGGAAGGCCAGGCTGACCTGGACCTCGGCTGGCGTGCTGCGCTGGATGCGCGCAACTTTGTCGACGTGATCGTGGGTGGTGGCTACAGCTGGACCCGCTACGAGCCGGAAATCAACGACCTCGATGTGAAACTCACCAACAAATCGCCGTTCGCCAAGGCGGCCCTGGGCTACAACCACCAGTTCGACGACATGACCCTGCGCGTCGAAGCGGGCGCCCGTCGTACTATCGATGGACGCACCAGGCTCAAGGTAGATGACGTTGGCAGCGACACCGTGGACCTAAAGGACCGCACCAACCCGTACGCCGAAGTCAGCCTGCTGATGAATCAGAAAGGCGACCTGCCGGTGATGGCGGGCCTGTACTACACCCGCACCGAGTACAAGCTCGACGGTGATTCCGACGTAGCCGACAACACCAAGCTCAAGCGTGATGAGTACGGTTTCAAGGTCGGTATCGCGTTCTAACGCCGTTGCAATGGAAAACGCCCCGAATGTTCGGGGCGTTTTTTTTGGGGTAATTGCAGGTCAACCCAAGGCAGCAAGTTGCGCCACGGTCTCAGGAAAACGTGCCACCAGGCGAATCAGGGTGGCGGCCTGAGCGTTGGGTTTGGCCCGGCCTTGCTCCCAGTTCTCCAGCGTACGCGTGTTGGTGCGCAGGTACATGGCGAAGACCGCACGGGAGAGGTTGAGCTGTTGGCGCACGGCGACCACTTCCTCTGCGGTGAGCGGCTTCAGGTTGTTGAGATGAACCTTGTGGGTCCGCAGGGTGACTTTGCCTTGGCGTTCGTTTGCCAGGGCGTCGAAGCCTTCGACCAGTTCGGAAAAGATTTCACGTTTCATGGTGTGTTCTCGCTTTGATTTCCCTGTCCAGCCTGTGTTTTAGGGCTTTTTTGTGCTGTGGCGTCAGGTCGTCCTGTTCGTGTTTGCCGTACAGGGTGAATAACCAGAATTGCGTGCCGCCCGACCACCAGTAGTAAATGACCCGCAGGCCACCGCGCTTGCCTTTGTTGCGTCGTTCGTCGACAAAGCGAACCTTGCGTAACCCGCCTGTTCCCTCGATCACGTCTCCCGCTTCCGGGTTCTTCATCAACGCCTGTTGAAAACCGTGGAAAAGCTCGTCACTCAGATAGTCCTTGCGATGCCGCTCGAAGGCCGGCAGTTCGATAAATAGAGCATCCATGTTCTGTACGTAGCCTGCGTATAGTTTGGTGGCCCACTCGCTTTGGGTCAAGTGACCCTGCTGTGGGAACTTTCCTAAAACGCAAACACCATACGGCGGCCTTCATTGGGTAGATGCCAGATAAGGAGGCAGGTGCAGGAGGAAATTTCCCTGAGTAGGGGAGGGTAAAAGCACCGGCCCCAGAAACGCAAAACGGCGCCCGAAGGCGCCGTTTTGTTTACTGCATCCCGCTAAGCGATCAAACGCCCAGTACCGCGTGCTGCACCAGGGTGAGCAACGGTTGTGGGTACACGCCCAGGAAGAACGCGAGCAGGGCGATGGCCAGCAGCATTACGCCGCCTGCCTTCTGTTCCCAATGCAGCTCGGCGTCCACACGGCGCAGGTTTGGCTCGATCAGGTACAGGGTGACCATCACGCGCAGGTAGTAGAACACGCCGATGGCGGAGCCCAATACCAGCGACGCAACCAGCCACCATTCATGCGCTTGAACACCGGTCGCCACGATGTAGAACTTGCCGATAAAGCCTGCGGTCAGCGGGATACCGGCCAGCGACAGCATCATCACGGTGAGTACGGCGGTCAGGTACGGACGGCGCCAGAATAGGCCGCGGTATTCGTACAGGGCGTCGGCGTCACGGCCTTTGAATGGCGAGGACATCAGCGTGATCACGCCGAATGCGCCGAGGCTGGTGATCACGTAGGTGACCAGGTACACGCCCATGGCTTCCACGGCCAGGCCTTTGCTCGCCACCAGGGCGATCAGCAGGTAGCCGAAGTGGGCGATGGACGAATAACCCAGCAGACGCTTGAGGTTGTTCTGGGTCAGCGCCAGCAGGTTACCGAACAGGATCGACGCAATGGCGATCACGGTCAGCACGTCGCTCAGCACGCCGGTGTTGGCCGCAGGCGAGATCTGGAACAGACGCACCATCACCGCAAACACGGCCACTTTCGACGCGGTCGCCAGGAACGCAGCCACTGGCGCCGGGGCGCCTTCGTACACGTCCGGGGTCCACAAGTGGAACGGCACCAGGGACAGCTTGAACGCCAGGCCGATCAGCATCATGGCCAGGCCCAGTTGGGCAATCGGCGCAGGCATGCTGGTCGCCGCCAATGCGTGGCCGATGCCGGTGAAGCTCAGGCTGCCGGCTTCTGCGTAGAGCAGGGCCATACCGAACAACAGGAACGCGGAACCGGCGGCCGACAGCACCATGTACTTGATGCCGGCTTCCAGGGAGCGCTTGTTGAAGAAAGCGTAGGCCACCAGGCCGTAGGTCGGGATCGACAGCAGTTCCAGGCCGATGAACAAGCCGGCCAGGTGCTGAGCGCTGACCAGCACGATACCGCCGGCCGCAGCCAGCAGGATCAGCAGGTACAGCTCTTCCTTGTTGCCTGGGTAGCCGGTGCCGCCTTCGCCAAGGTAGGCGTGGGCGAGGGTGACGCAGGCCAGGGTCGCGACTAGGATCAACGCGATGTACAACAGCGCGAAGTCATCGACCATCATCAGTGGCGTGACCGCCAGTGGTGCGACCTTGAGGGCCGGAATGATCGACAGCAGGGCCAGGTTGAGACCGGCACACGACAGCAGGAACGTTTGCGAGTGATTGCGGCGCCAGGCGATTGCCAGCATCACCACCACGATGGTGAGGCTGGTAATCAGCAGCGGCGCAAGCGCGATAAAGTGTTGGATCGTGAATTCCATAGCGCTCTTACCGGGCCGAAGCGAGTTGAGAGAAGGCGGTGCCGAACCACTGCTGCACGCCATGCATCGTCGCGGCAGAAGTGTCCAGGAACGGTTGCGGGTACACGCCGATGTAGATCAGCAGTACCGCAAGGCCGAGCACCATGATCAGTTCGCGCGCATCCATCCCTTGCAGGACGGTGTCGGACTTGGCCGGGCCGAAGTAGGCGCGGTGGATCATGATCAGCGAGTAGACCGAACCAAACACCAGGCCGGAGGTAGCAATCGCACTGATCCACGGTGTTTGCACGAAGGCACCCATCAGGATCAGGAACTCGCCGATGAAGTTACCGGTACCCGGCAAGCCCAGCGACGCGGCGGCAAAGAACAGGCTGATCGCCGGCAGGTAAGCGATGCGCGACCACACGCCACCCATTTCCCGCATGTCACGGGTGTGCAGGCGTTCGTACAGCTGGCCACTCAGGATAAACAGTGCAGCGGCCGAGACACCGTGGGCCAACATCTGGATCACGGCGCCTTGCAATGCCAACTGGCTGCCGGAGTAGATGCCGATCAGTACGAAGCCCATGTGGGAAACGGACGAGAAGGCAATCAGACGCTTGATGTCGGTTTGTGCGAAGGCCAGGAACGCGCCGTAGAAGATCCCGATCAGACCCAGGGTCATGGCGATCGGCGCGAACTCGGCCGAGGCATTCGGGAACAGCGGCAGGGCGAAACGCAACAGGCCGTAGGCGGCGGTCTTCAACAGGATACCGGCCAAGTCCACGGAGCCGGCGGTCGGTGCCTGTGCGTGGGCATCCGGCAGCCAGGAGTGGAACGGCACCACCGGCAGCTTCACCGCGAACGCGATGAAGAAGCCCAGCATCAGGATGTACTCGGTGGTCAGGGACATCTTGGTTTTCAACAGGTCGGCGTAGTTGAACGTAATCACGCCCGTGCTGTTGAAGTTGACCAGTACCAGACCCAGGATCGCCACCAACATGATCAGGCCGGAAGCCTGGGTGAAGATGAAGAACTTGGTCGCCGCGTAGATCCGGGTTTTCTTGCCGTCCGAAGAACTGTGACCCCAGAGCGCGATGAGGAAGTACATCGGCACCAGCATCATTTCCCAGAAGAAGAAGAACATGAACAGGTCGAGGGCGAGGAACACGCCGACAACGCCGCCCAGGATCCACATCAGGTTCAGGTGGAAGAAGCCCACGTGACGCTGGATCTCTTTCCAGGAGCAGAGTACCGAGAGGATACCCAGCAGGCCGGTCAGCAGAATCATCAACAGCGACAGGCCGTCGAGGGCCAGGTGCACGTTGATGCCGAAGCGCTGGATCCACACGTGCTTGAACTCAAGCGCGAAGGTTGGATCGGCACCCGGTGCCGGAGCAAATGAATAGTCGCCATGGGCCCACAGCCAGAGGCCGAGTGCGAGTTCCAGGGACATGGTCAGCAACGCAATCCAGCGGGGCAGGGTGGCGCCGAAGCGTTCACCCATCCAGCAGAGCAGGCCGCCGATAAAGGGGATCAGGATTAGCCAGGGCAGAATCATGACAGGCTCGTTTCCTTTCGCAAGTTCGCAAAGATCGCAATGTTCATAGTCAAACCGCTACCACAACGATGGCGCCGATCACCAGCACGGCACCTGCCGCCATGGAAGCTGCATACCAACGCAATTGGCCCGTCTCGCTGCGACTCAGGGCGGTGTGACCGGCCTTGGCGGCACGCGGGATCAAACCGATGGTCTGGTCGAGCGGGTCTTTACGCAGTACATGGCTGATGGCGAGGTAAGGCTTGACGAACAGTTTGTCGTAGAGCCAATCGAAGCCCCAGGCAGCAAACCACCAGGCCGACAGGAAACGACCAATGCCACTGTTGGCAACGGCAGTCACGAAGCGACGTTTGCCGAGGAACAGCAGGGCCGCCAGCAGGATACCCGCGATGGCGATGGCGCCCGAGGCGATTTCCAAGCTGTGCTTGGCCGCGCCGCCAGCATGGCCAGCGCTTTCCGGCAGTACACCGGCCAGGGGTGGGGTGATCAGTGCGCCGATGAAGGTCGACAGGATGATCAGTACCGACAAAGGCAACCAATGCGAAATGCCATGGCCTGCGTGTGCTTCGGTCTTGGCTTCACCGTGGAAGGTGATGAAGATCAGGCGGAAGGTGTACAGCGAGGTCATGAACGCACCCACCAGGCCTGCGTACAGCAGGTTCTGGTTACCGCTGGCAAAGGCTTCCCAGAGGATTTCGTCTTTCGAGTAGAAACCGGCGGTCACGAGCGGCAGGGCTGCGAGGGCGGCACCACCGACGATGAAGCTGGCGTAGGCCAGTGGCAGTTTCTTCCACAGGCCGCCCATCTTGAAGATGTTCTGCTCGTGGTGGCAGGCAACAATCACCGCACCGGACGCAAGGAACAGCAGGGCCTTGAAGAAGGCGTGGGTCATCAGGTGGAAGATCGCCGCGTCCCAGGCACCCACGCCCAGGGCCAGGAACATGTAGCCGATCTGGCTCATGGTCGAGTAGGCGAGGATACGCTTGATGTCGGTTTGGACCAGCGCGGCAAAGCCGGCCAGTACCAGGGTCACGCCGCCCACTACGCCCACCAGGTGCAGGATATCCGGCGCCAGGGTGAACAGGCCGTGGGTACGCGCGATCAGGTAGACACCCGCAGTCACCATGGTTGCCGCGTGAATCAGTGCGGAAACCGGGGTAGGGCCGGCCATCGCGTCCGCCAGCCAGGTTTGCAGCGGCAGTTGCGCGGATTTACCGACAGCGCCGCCCAGCAGCATCAGGGTGGCCAGGGTGATCCAGAAGTCGCCGACCTGGAATTTCTGCGGTGCCAGCACCAGCAGTTCCTGGATGTTCAGCGTGCCCACCTGTTGGAACAGGATGAACAGGCCGATGGCCATGAACACGTCGCCGATACGCGTGACGATAAACGCCTTGAGTGCCGCGTTACCGTTGTTGCGGTTGCTGTAGTAGAAACCGATCAACAGGTACGAGCACAGGCCCACGCCTTCCCAGCCGAAGTACAGGAACAACAGGTTATCGCCGAGCACCAGGAACAGCATGCTGGCGATAAACAGGTTGGTGTACGAGAAGAAGCGCGAATAGCCCGCTTCACCGCGCATGTACCAGGACGCGAACAGGTGGATCAGGAAGCCCACGCCCACCACCACGCCAAGCATGGTGATCGACAGGCCGTCGACATAGAGGGCGAAGTTGGGCTTGAAGCCCTCCACCGACATCCACTGCCACAGCACCAGGGTGTAGTGACCGCCTTCCGGCGGCGCCACGTTGAATTGCCAGATGACGTAGGCGGCCACGATGGCCGACAGGCCAATGGAACCCACACCGATCAGGGCAGAAAGGTTTTCCGACCAGCGTCCGCGAGAGAACGACAGCAGCAGGAAACCGATCAGGGGGAATACGAAAGTCAGAAAGATCATGTTCATCCGCGCATCTCACTGGCAGCGTCGATATCAAGCGTGTGGAAGCGACGATACAGTTGCAGCAGGATCGCCAGGCCGATACTGGCCTCGGCGGCTGCCAGGCTGATCACCAGGATGAACATGACTTGTCCATCCGGCTGGCCCCAACGTGCGCCTGCCACGATGAACGCCAGTGCTGCGGCGTTCATCATGATTTCCAGGCTCATCAACACGAACAAAATGTTACGGCGAACCATCAGGCCGACCAGGCCAAGGCAGAACAGGATGCCGGCGACCGCCAGACCATGCTCCAAAGGGATAGCAGGCATCGTCATTGCTCCTTGGCTTCGTTGCGGCCCAAGTGGAAGGCAGTGATGGCTGCGGCGAGCAGCAGCATCGAAGCCAGTTCGACCACCAGCAGGTACGGGCCGAACAAGCTGATGCCCACGGCCTTGGCGTCTACGGTGGTGTGGCCGATGGCCTGGCCGCTCTGGTGAGCGAACAGCACATACAGCAGTTCAGCCAGCAGCAGCGCTGCGAGGATGACTGGGCCGAGCCAGATGCCGGGCTTGAGCCAGACGCGTTCCTGGGCGACCGAAGCCGGACCGAGGTTGAGCATCATCACCACAAACACGAACAGCACCATGATGGCGCCGGCGTAGGCGATCACTTCCAGCACACCGGCGAACGGCGCGCCGAGTGCAAAAAAGGTCATGGCCACGGCGATCAGCGAAATGATCAGGTAGAGCAGGGCGTGCACAGGATTGGTGTTGGTGATCACGCGAAGCGTGGACACCACTGCAATACCGGACGCGAAATAGAAAGCGAATTCCATCTTTCTTCCTTAAGGCAGCAAGCTCTTCACGTTGATCGGCTCGGCTTCGTTTTGTGCGGCGCCTTTCGGCTTACCAGCAACGGCCATACCTGCAACACGATAGAAGTTGTAATCAGGGTTTTTACCGGGACCAGAGATCAGCAGATCTTCTTTCTCGTACACCAGGTCCTGACGTTTGAACTCGGCCATCTCGAAATCCGGTGTCAGCTGGATTGCGGTGGTCGGGCAAGCTTCCTCGCAGAGGCCGCAGAAAATGCAGCGCGAGAAGTTGATGCGGAAGAAGTCCGGGTACCAGCGACCGTCTTCGGTTTCAGCTTTCTGCAGGGAGATGCAACCCACCGGGCACGCCACGGCGCACAGGTTGCAGGCTACGCAACGCTCTTCGCCATCGGGGTCACGGGTCAGCACGATACGGCCGCGATAACGCGGCGGCAGGTACACCGCTTCTTCCGGGTATTGCAGGGTGTCGCGTTTGCGGAAGCCGTGACCGAACACCATCACCAGGCTTCGCAACTGGGTACCGGTACCCTTAACGATGTCGCCAATATATTTGAACATGGGTCAAATCCTCACTGAACCGCGGCCGCTGGCGTGTTCAACAACACAACGGCAGCCGTCACCAGCAAATTGATCAGGGTCAGTGGCAGGCAGAAGCGCCAGCTGAAATCCATCACCTGGTCGTATCGTGGACGCGGAATGGAAGCGCGCAGCAGGATAAACAACATGATGAAGAACGCGGTCTTCAGGAAGAACCAGAAGAACGCCAACTGCGGCAGGATGCCGAATGGACCGTGCCAGCCGCCGAAGAACAGCGTGACCAGCAGGGCCGAGATCAAGATGATGCCGATGTATTCACCGACGAAGAACATGCCCCATTTCATACCGGCATATTCAATGTGGTAACCGTCGGCCAGTTCCTGTTCCGCTTCCGGCTGGTCGAACGGGTGACGGTGAGTCACGGCGACGCCAGCGATGAAGAAGGTACAGAAGCCAAAGAACTGCGGAATGATGAACCACAGGTTCTGCGCCTGGTATTCGACGATGTCGCGCATGTTGAACGAGCCCACCTGCACCACGATGCCCATCAGCGCGAGGCCCATGAAGACTTCGTAGGACACGGTCTGGGCCGAAGCCCGCAAGCTGCCCAGCAGGGCAAACTTGTTGTTACTCGACCAACCCGCGAACAGCACCGCGTAGACCGACAAGCCGGCCATGGCGAAGAAGAACAGCAAGCCGATGTTCAGATCCGCCACGCCCCAGGTCGGGGTGATCGGGATGACCGCGAAGGCGATCAGCAAGGCGCTCATGGCCACGACCGGTGCCAGGGTGAAGATCACCTTGTCGGCAAACGGCGGGGTCCAGTCTTCCTTGAAGAACATTTTCAGCATGTCGGCAGCGATCTGGAACATGCCGAATGGGCCAACGCGGTTCGGACCGTAACGGTCCTGCCACCAGCCCAAGAGGCGGCGTTCGACGAAGCTGAGCAGAGCGCCCGCGACAACCACGGCCAACAGGATCACGATGGCCTTGACCACCGAGATGATCACGTCAATCACTTCAGGCGTGAACCAAGTCATTGCGCTGCCTCCTGCAGACCGTCAACGGTTTTGCCAAAGATCGCCGCTGGAATACCGGCGATGCCTTTCGGCAGGGCAACCAGGCCAGCACCCAGCTCTTCGTTGATGCGCAGCGGCAGGCGCAGGGTCTGGCCAGCCACGTTCAGGCTGAGCAGGGCACCGTCGTTGACGCCCAGGCGATCGGCTTCGGACTTGGCCAGGGCCACGTAGGCTTCTGGAATGCGCTCTTGTACCGGCGCGGCTTTCGAAGAGGTCTCTTCGCTGCCAAACAGGTGGAAGAACGGCACAACCTGCCAGGTGCCCGGGGCCGGGTTGAACGGACGCGGTACGGCGGCGAACCAGTTCAGCGAGTCACCGGTGCTTTCGATCAGGCGGGTGCCCGGGTCGCCAGCGCGGATGTGACCACCGACTTCGTCCTGGAACTTGTTCCAGGCCTGCGGCGAGTTCCAGCCCGGCGACCAGGCAAATGGCACCTGCTGACGTGGCTCGACCGAACCCGAGTAACCTTCCATCGAGAAGTTGAACGCGGTGTCCGGGTCCTGCGGCGTACGCGGTTCGTGCACGCTGATGTTGGCGCGCATGGCGGTACGACCGGAGTAACGCAGCGGCTCACGGGCGAGTTTCATGCCCTTGATGCGGAACGCGGCGGATGGTGCGGCGTCGACGATACGTGCCAGCTGCGGCGCGCTTGCGGCGGTGGCAGCGGTGACGTGGTCGAGCTGGGTCCAGTCGATTGGCTGGTTCAGCAGGGTCGCGCGCAAGGCATGCAGCCAGCGCCAGCCTTCATGGACCAGGATGCTGGCGTCCATGTATTTCGGGTCGAACACTTGGAAGAAGCGCTGGGCGCGGCCTTCCTGGCTGACCAGGGTACCGTCGCCTTCGGCGAAGGTAGCGGCTGGCAGCACCAGGTTTGCACGCTCGCTGGTGGCGGTCTTCTGGTGGTCGGCAACGATCAGTACTTTGGCCGCGTCCAGCGCGGCGTCGACCTTGGCCGAATCCGTGCGGGTGTACAGGTCGTTTTCCAGCACGACGATGGCGTCGGCGTTGCCGTCGATCACGGCTTGCAGGGCCGCGTCCAGGGACTCGCCACCGAGCATGGCCAGGCCGAGGCTGTTGGCTTCCGGTACGACCAGGCTGATGGAGCCGTTTTTGTCGCGCAGCTTCAAGGCCTTGGCGATGTTGGCGGCGGCTTCGATCAGCGCCTTGGAACCCAAGGAGGTGCCGGCAATGATCAATGGGCGCTTGGCGGCCAGCAGGGCGTCGGCGATACGCTGGGCCAGTTCAACGGCTTCAGTGTCCAGGCCTTCGACCGCCGGTGCGCTGGCGTCGAGGGCGTGGGCCACGGCGAAACCGATGCGCGCCAGGTCGTCCGGTGCTGCGTGTACGCATTCTTCAGCGATATCGTCGAGCTTGGTTTCAGCGAGGCTTGCAATAAACAGCGGGTTCAGCGCGTGCTGGCCGATGTTTTTCACCGCGGCGTCGAGCCAAGGCTGTACGCGCATGGCGTCGGCCATGTCTTCAGCCTTGCCTTTCACCGACTGGCGCAGCGACAGCGCGATACGCGCAGCGGTCTGGGTCAGGTCTTCACCGAGCACGAAAATGGCGTCGTGGTCTTCGATGTCGCGCATGTTCGGAACGGGCAGCGGGCTGTCGTTCAGCACTTGCAGGACCAGGCGGATGCGCTCCAGTTCACCGGCTTCGATACCGCTGTAGAAGTGCTCAGCGCCGACCAGTTCGCGCAACGCGAAGTTGCTTTCGAGGCTGGCGCGTGGCGAACCGATACCGACGATGTTGCGGCCGCGCAGCAGGTCGGCGGCTTTATCCAGCGCCGCGTCGAGGCTCAGCTTGGCGCCATCGGCCAGCAGCGGCTGGCGTGGGCGGTCTTCGCGGTTGACGTAGCCATAACCGAAACGGCCACGGTCGCACAGGAAGTACTGGTTGACCGAACCGTTGAAGCGGTTTTCGATGCGACGCAGTTCGCCGTAGCGCTCGCCCGGGGAGATGTTGCAACCGCTGGAGCAGCCATGGCAGATGCTCGGCGAGAACTGCATGTCCCACTTACGGTTGTAGCGCTCGGAGTGGGTCTTGTCGGTGAACACACCGGTCGGGCAGACCTCGGTGAGGTTGCCGGAGAACTCGCTTTCAAGCACGCCGTCTTCAACGCGACCGAAGTACACGTTGTCGTGGGCGCCGAACACGCCGAGGTCGGTGCCGCCGGCGTAGTCTTTATAGAAACGCACGCAGCGATAGCAAGCGATGCAGCGGTTCATCTCGTGGGAAATGAACGGGCCCAGTTGCTGGTTCTGGTGGGTGCGCTTGGTGAAGCGATAACGGCGCTCGTTGTGGCCGGTCATCACCGTCATGTCTTGCAGGTGGCAGTGACCGCCTTCCTCACAGACCGGGCAGTCGTGGGGATGGTTGGTCATCAGCCATTCGACGACACTGGCGCGGAACGCCTTGGATTCTTCATCGTCGATGGAGATCCAGGTGTTGTCGGTGGCTGGCGTCATGCACGACATGACGATACGACCACGGGTGTCGTTCTCGTCGGTGTATTGCTTGACCGCACACTGGCGACAGGCACCGACGCTACCAAGCGCGGGGTGCCAGCAGAAATACGGGATGTCGAGGCCTAGTGAGAGACATGCCTGTAACAGGTTGTCTGCCCCATCGACTTCGAGCGCTTTGCCGTCTACGTGGATAGTGGCCATGGTTCAAAGTTCTTCGTTGGCCCGTTGTCAGCGGGCGTGGCTAATGGAATCTTGTTATTCATGTGCATCTACACAGCCCTAAAGGCGTCAGCACATGAGAAGGCGAAAGGCACGGACCCTTCGCCTTTTAAAGCGTTACGCGCCGACTACGATCGGCCTCGCCAGAGGCGGGACGGCGGCGCTGGTAGGCGCGATGCCGGCTTCGAACTCCGAGCGGAAGTATTTGATTGCGCTGCCCAATGGCTCCACGGCGCCCGGTGCGTGAGCACAGAAGGTCTTGCCTGGGCCAAGGAAGCCGACCAGGCCGAGCAGGGTTTCGATATCACCCTCGCGGCCTTCGCCATTTTCCAGGGCCATCAGCAGCTTCACGCTCCATGGCAGGCCGTCGCGGCAGGGGGTGCAGAAACCGCACGATTCACGCGCGAAGAACTGCTCCATGTTGCGCAGCAACGAAACCATGTTCACCGTGTTGTCGACCGCCATCGCCAGGCCGGTACCCATCCGGGTGCCCACCTTGCCGATGCCGCCGGCATACATTTGCGCGTCGAGGTGCTCAGGCAGCAGGAAACCGGTACCGGCGCCGCCTGGCTGCCAGGCTTTCAAGGTGTAGCCGTCGCGCATGCCGCCGGCGTAGTCCTCGAACAGCTCGCGCGCGGTCACGCCGAATGGCAGCTCCCACAGGCCAGGGTTCTTGACCTTGCCGGAGAAGCCCATGAGCTTGGTGCCCATGTCTTCGCTGCCTTCGCGAGCCAACGATTTGTACCAGTCGACGCCGTCGGCGATGATCGCCGGCACGTTGCACAGGGTTTCCACGTTGTTCACGCAGGTTGGCTTGCCCCACACGCCCACGGCGGCAGGGAAGGGCGGCTTGGAGCGCGGGTTGGCGCGGCGGCCTTCGAGAGAGTTGATCAGTGCGGTTTCTTCACCGCAGATATAACGCCCGGCGCCGGTGTGCACGAACAGTTCGAAGTCGAAACCCGAACCAAGGATGTTCTTGCCCAGCAGGCCCGCTGCCTTGGCTTCCTGCACCGCACGGTTGAGGTGCTTGGCGGCGGTGGTGTATTCGCCACGCAGGAAGATGTAGCCACGGTAGGTTTTCAATGCGCGGGCGCTGATCAGCATGCCTTCGATCAACAGATGGGGCAGTTGCTCCATCAGCATGCGGTCTTTCCAGGTGTTCGGTTCCATTTCATCCGCGTTGCACAGCAGGTAGCGGATGTTGATGGATTCGTCCTTGGGCATCAGGCCCCACTTAACACCCGTGGGGAAGCCTGCACCGCCGCGGCCTTTAAGGCCGGCGTCTTTCACGGTCTGGACGATATCGTCCTGGGCCATGTCGGCGAAGGCTTTGCGCGCAGCGGCGTAACCGTTCTTGGCCTGGTACTCGTCGAGCCATACCGGCTCGCCGTCGTCACGCAGGCGCCAGGTCAGCGGGTGAGTCTCGGCCGAACGCTTGATCAGGTTGGCCGGGCCGAAAGAGGTCAGGGTCATGGGTAGCCCTCGAGCAATTGGGTCACGCCAGCAGGCTGTACGTCACCGAATGTGTCGTCGTCGATCATCAACGCCGGCGCCTTGTCGCAGTTGCCCAGGCAGCACACCGGCAGCAGCGTGAAGCGGCCGTCCGGGGTGGTCTGGCCGAGGCCGATGCCCAGTTTGTTCTGGATCTCGCTGACCACCGACTCGTGGCCACCGATGTAGCAAACCATGCTGTCGCACACGCGAATGATGTGGCGACCCACCGGCTGGCGGAAGATCTGGCTGTAGAACGTCGCCACGCCTTCAACGTCGCTCGCGGGGATGCCAAGGATCTCGCCGATGGCGTAGAGGGCACCGTCAGGCACCCAGCCACGTTCCTTCTGGACGATCTTCAAGGCTTCGATCGACGCCGCGCGCGGGTCTTCGTAGTGATGCAGCTCGTGCTCGATGGCCAAGCGCTCGGTTTCACTCAGGGTGAAACGGTCTGTCTGGATAAGCGTGCTATTCATGCTTAGCGGTCCACGTCGGCCATAACGAAATCGATACTACCCAGGTACGCAATCAAGTCCGCGACCATCTCGCCTTTGATCACCGAAGGGATCTGCTGCAAGTGCGGGAAGCTTGGGGTACGAATCCGGGTGCGGTAGCTCATGGTGCCGCCATCGCTCGTCAGGTAATAACTGTTGATACCCTTGGTCGCTTCAATCATCTGGAAGGATTCGTTGGCCGGCATTACCGGGCCCCACGAAACCTGCAGGAAGTGCGTGATCAGGGTTTCGATGTGCTGCAGCGTGCGCTCTTTCGGCGGCGGCGTGGTCAGCGGGTGATCCGCCTTGTACGGGCCGGCCGGCATGTTGCGCATGCACTGCTCGATGATCTTCAGGCTCTGGCGCATTTCTTCGACGCGCACGATGCAACGGTCGTAGGCATCGCCGTTGGCCGCCAGCGGGACTTCGAATTCGAAGTTCTCGTAGCCGGAGTACGGGCGCGCTTTACGCAGGTCGAAATCGCAGCCGGTCGAACGCAGGCCAGCACCGGTGACGCCCCATTCCAGGGCTTCTTTGGTGTTGTACTGGGCGACGCCGATGGTACGGCCTTTGAGGATGCTGTTGTCCAGCGCTGCCTTTTGGTACTCGTCCAGACGCTTGGGCATCCAGTCGATGAATTCCTTGACCAGGCGCTCCCAGCCATTCGGCAGGTCGTGGGCCACACCGCCGATGCGGTACCAAGCCGGGTGCAGGCGGAAGCCAGTGATGGCTTCGATGACCTTGTAGGCACGCTGACGGTCGGTGAAGGTGAAGAACACCGGGGTCATGGCGCCAACGTCCTGGATATAGGTACCCAGGAACAGCAGGTGGCTGGTGATCCGGAAGAACTCGGCCATCATGATGCGGATGGTGTCGACGCGGTCCGGTACCTTGATGCCGGCCAGCTTCTCGACCGAGAGCACGTACGGCAGGTTGTTCATCACGCCGCCGAGGTAGTCGATACGGTCGGTGTACGGGATGAAGCTGTGCCACGACTGACGTTCGGCCATCTTCTCGGCACCACGGTGGTGGTAGCCGATGTCCGGCACGCAGTCGACGATTTCTTCGCCGTCCAGTTGCAGGATGATACGGAAGGCACCGTGAGCCGAAGGGTGGTTCGGGCCCAGGTTGAGGAACATGTAGTCCTCGTTGGTGCCGGAGCGTTTCATGCCCCAGTCTTCCGGACGGAAGCGCGCGGCCTCTTCTTCAAGCTGTTGCTTGGCGAGGTTGAGGCTGTACGGGTCGAATTCGGTGGCGCGGGCAGGGAAGTCCTTGCGCAGCGGGTGACCTTCCCAGGTGGGCGGCATCATGATGCGCGTCAGGTGCGGGTGGCCCGGGAAGTCGATACCGAACATGTCCCAGACTTCACGCTCGTACCAGCTGGCGTTCGGCCAGATGCCGGTCACGGTCGGTACGCTCAGGTCGCTTTCGGACAGCGCGACCTTGATCATCACGTCGCTGTTACGTTCGATCGACAGCAGGTGATAGAACACGGTGAAATCGGCGCCGCTCGGCATGCCTTGACGCTTGGTGCGCAGACGCTCGTCCACGCCATGCAGGTCATAGAGCATGACGTACGGCTTGGGCAGGTTGCGCAGGAAGGTCAGGACTTCGACAAGCTTGGCACGCGCCACCCACAGCACCGGCATACCGGTGCGTGTGGCCTGGGCGGTGAAGGCGTCAGGGCCAAAACGGTTATTGAGTTCGACGACCACATCCTGGTCGTCTGCCTTATAAGGCGGGATGTACAGAGCGCTGCCTGTAGTCATGGTTTTTTATCGCTTTCGGTCAACGTAAAGAATGAAGCCAGGTTTTCGTTCTATAAAAGAAGCGGTGCTGGATCAGACTTCGTCGGGGCTGCGCAGGTTGGTGACTGCGATACGCTGTTCGCGGCGCTGTTCCTTTTGCGACGGCATCTCGGCGCGATACACGCCTTGATCGCCGACGACCCAGGAAAGCGGGCGACGCTCCTTGCCAATCGATTCCTGCAACAGCATCAAGCCTTGCAAGAACGCTTCAGGGCGGGGCGGGCAGCCAGGCACGTAGACGTCCACGGGCAGGAACTTGTCCACCCCTTGAACCACGGAGTAGATGTCGTACATGCCACCGGAGTTGGCGCACGAACCCATGGAGATAACCCACTTTGGTTCGAGCATTTGCTCGTAGAGACGCTGAATGATCGGCGCCATCTTGATAAAGCAGGTACCGGCGATAACCATGAAATCCGCCTGAC
The DNA here is from genome assembly GCF_014268275.3 of Pseudomonas tritici. NCBI lineage: Bacteria > Pseudomonadati > Pseudomonadota > Gammaproteobacteria > Pseudomonadales > Pseudomonadaceae > Pseudomonas > Pseudomonas tritici. The sequence continues at coordinate 3,986,452 of NZ_CP077084.1, read as the reverse complement.
GCGGCGATGCCCGGATAACTTCGGCGCCAAAGCGCGCGATATCGTGGGGCGCCGTAAAGGCGGTGGTCATTTCCACGTAGCAGCAGGACAGACCGAAGTTGTACGGCCACAGGGAGTTTTTACGCCCCCAGTTGACCGCGCCACTCAGCACGTCTTCCAGCTTGCCCATGTAGATGTTTTTGTGGACTTGATCTTCTAACGGATCGGAAACGGTTTCCCGTTCGCCGATAGGGTACTGATCGTTAGGAGCATCCGGGTCGATCCTGGTGAGATTGTATTGCATCGCCAAAGCCTCATTGTTTCAGCTTCGCTTGCCGCTTACGACGAGCTTCCGGAGCCCAATCAAGGGCGCCCACTCGGAACAAGTAGACAAGGCCTGCCAACAGAATTGCTATGAAAACGAGGGCTTCGACGAATCCGGTCCAGCCGCTTTCGCGGACGGACACAGACCAGGCAAAGAGAAAAAGGGCTTCGATATCGAAGATCACGAACAGCATCGCGACCAGATAGAATTTGGCTGAGAGCCGCAAGCGGGCGCCACCTGTAGGCAGCATGCCGGACTCGAACGGTTCATTCTTGCTGCGGCCCCAGGCTTTTGACCCGAGGAGGCTGGAGACACCGAGCATGAAGGCGCAAAGGCCTACAACACCGAGGAGGAAAATGGCAAAGCCCCAGTTGTGGGCCATGAGTCCTGTCGCTTCGGTCATGCTGGAAATCCTTAACAGAGAGCAAAGGTCTCTGAGCTCGAAAAAGTAACGATGCAGTGACGATATGTCGCACTGCAATCAATCGCGGTGATTTTATGGCTAAACACCGGGCAAGTAAAATTCCTAGGGCGAAATTATTCGGTGGAATAAGCACATAGTGCACCTTCTTGGGGCTGTAGCCCTTATGGGACGGGCATTAGCGGGCATTTAATCAAATGTGTTTTGTTTAACCGGTAACGAAGTTTTTATGAGTCAAATGATAATGAATATTGTTTGCGTGGGGTTTAAGCGAATGTTTCTCGTGTGGCGCGGGAAGTTGCCGTTACTTGGTTGATTGCGGCTTAGTTGCCGATTGGGATCTTTTAACCGATTGGGCTCTGGCAAATACCGCTCTGGATCAATGTTTTGCACAAAAAGTACCCGGCTCGGTCTCTGTGGGAGCCGGGCTTGCCCGCGATGGCGGTGTGTCAGCAAAAGAATGTGGTGACTGGCACGCCGCCATCGTAGGCAAGCCAGCTCCAACATCTGCTCTGCATTGCGTCAGTCAGATTTTTTCACGCAAAAAAACGCCCCGAACCAGTCGGGGCGTGATTGTTGTGCGGCACTGCGGTTAGCTTTTGAACGGTTACGCAGTGGCCGTGTACTCGATACTTAGTGGAACTGCTCTTCTTCGGTCGAACCGGTCAGCGCGGTCACGGACGAGGAGCCGCCCTGGATCACGGTGGTCATGTCGTCGAAGTAGCCGGTGCCCACTTCCTGCTGGTGCGCCACGAAGGTGTAGCCCTTGGCGGCGTCAGCGAACTCTTGCTCCTGCAGCTTCACGTAGGCGGTCATGTCGTTGCGGGCGTAGTCGTGCGCCAGGTTGAACATGCTGTGCCACATGTTGTGAATGCCGGCCAGGGTGATGAACTGGTGCTTGTAGCCCATGGCGGACAGTTCGCGCTGGAACTTGGCGATGGTCGCGTCGTCCAGGTTTTTCTTCCAGTTGAAGGAAGGCGAGCAGTTGTACGACAGCAGTTGGTCCGGGTATTCCTTCTTGATCGCTTCGGCGAAACGACGGGCTTCGTCCAGGTCCGGCTTGGCGGTTTCGCACCAGATCAGATCGGCGTACGGCGCGTAGGCCAGGCCACGGGCGATCGCCTGGTCGAGACCGGCGCGCACTTTGTAGAAACCTTCCTGGGTACGTTCGCCGGTCACGAATGGCTGGTCGTACGGGTCGCAGTCGGAGGTCAGCAAGTCAGCGGCGTTGGCATCGGTACGCGCCAGGATGATGGTTGGTGTGCCGGCAACGTCAGCGGCCAGGCGGGCAGCGGTCAGCTTCTGTACGGCTTCCTGGGTTGGCACCAGTACCTTGCCGCCCATGTGGCCGCACTTCTTCACCGAAGCCAGTTGGTCTTCGAAGTGCACGCCGGCAGCGCCTGCCTCGATCATGCTCTTCATCAGCTCGTAGGCGTTGAGTACGCCGCCGAAACCGGCTTCAGCGTCAGCCACGATGGGGGCGAAGTAGTCGATGTAGCCTTCGTCGCCCGGACCTTTGCCAGCTTTCCATTGGATCTGGTCGGCACGACGGAACGAGTTGTTGATGCGCTTGACCACGGTTGGAACCGAATCCACCGGGTACAGCGATTGGTCGGGGTACATGGATTCAGCGGAGTTGTTGTCCGCCGCCACTTGCCAGCCGGACAGGTAGATTGCCTGGATACCGGCTTTTACCTGTTGGACTGCCTGGCCACCGGTAAGGGCGCCCATGCAGTTGACGAAATCTTTGTCGGGACGGAAGGAAGGCTTGGCACCTTGGGTGACCAGGTTCCACAGCTTCTCGGCGCCGAGTTTTGCAAAGGTGTGCTCAGGTTGAACCGAGCCACGCAGGCGGACGACGTCAGCAGCGGAATAAGCGCGGGTCACGCCTTTCCAGCGTGGGTTTTCAGCCCAGTCTTTCTCAAGGGCTGCAATTTGCTGTTCGCGTGTCAGTGCCATGGAAGTAAACCTCGTCGCGTCTTCGTGTGGTGGAAAAATCCATTTGCCAGCCCTGCATTCAATGCGTGGGCAGGGCTGCTCGCTGACCAGAAGCTTAGGCGGTCATGTCGGGTCTGGCGGGGAATGCGACGGGATGAACGATTGGCGAGAGGGGGGAGCAGGTAAAGGCAGACCAGGAACAGTCTTCAGGCGTCGTGGGCCCTTAGGTGTTCAGCAGCGTGTAGCCGGGTTACCTGGTTAGCTTCCGTCCCTCGGGACAACTTCGTTCCAGTCGCAACCTCGTCAAACACACCTTGTGGGCGGTACAGACACGAATCGGCTCAGGTGGGTAGCTTAGAGCGGCGATCCGAAGGCCCTTGCCAGGGCCCCTGATTAGCGGGAGCGAGGCCATCATGCCCATGCTTTTTTGGATCGTCAAATGTTTTGTAGTGCTTTTTTTTGAGCACTACATCTTTAGTCTAATACGACTCATCAGTCAGTTTTTGGTGCTTCAGTTCAGGGTGTCGACCTTGACCCGCACCGTTAGGTCGTCGCGGCCCTGAGTAGAGTAGCTGCGGGTTGTAGAGGATTTGTCGGCCTGGGTTTCGCGATTGATGCCAGCCAGGGTAATCCACTCGCCCAACTGCCCGCTGACGGTTGTGTCGGTGCTTTGCACGTTCACTACATCGGGACGTTCCTGGCTCATGCGGTCACGGTTGGTACTGATTGCCAGGTGCACGGTTTCACCGGTGACGCTGGCTGTGACGTAGAAGCCCTGGGTGACGTTGCGGTACTGGGTCTGGTTTTGCAGACGGCCATAGCTGTCTTGCTGGGTGGTAGTGAGCGGTACGCTTTGACCCACCTGGATCAAGGCGGGTACGCCTTCACTGGCCTGGATCTGCTGGATACCGCCGTCGCGGCTGGTGGTGCCGTAGCTGATGATGCGGGTCTGGCTGTCGCCGCTGTTCTGCTGATTGCTTTCGTTGGTGTCGACGGTGATCAGCAAGCGCTTGGCCGGGGTGTCCAGTTGCGAGAGCAGGGCGCGCAAGTCCTGGATCTTGGCGGGGTCGGCCTTAACGATCAGCTGGTTGCCGTAGGCACTGACGGTGCCGTCCTTGCCAATGAAGTTCTGTGCCACAGGCAGTAGGTCGGCGCTGGTGCGGTTGCTCAGGTTGACGACTTCAGTGTCGGCCATGGCCGAGACGCTGGCGGTCAGGAGAAGGGCGGTGAGCAGGGTGCGTAGGGACATGTCCGTGATCTCTGCGAGTCATTTGGGCTTGAGTTTGCCAGTTTGTCGGCCTGGCGTGTAGTGAGCGGGCTTGCCCCGCGCTGGGCTGCGCAGCAGCCCCAATAAAAACGCCGAGTTCTTTCTGGAAGAACTCGGCGTCTGGTTTTAGGACTGCTGCGCAGCCCAGCGCGGGGCAAGCCCGCTCACTACAAGCCAGTGCCCCGGATCAGTCCCCGCGCACCATATCCACATGCGGAATCCCGACTTCAAGAAACTCATCACTGACAATCTTGAAACCCAACCGCTCATAGAACGGCGCCGCATAAACCTGCGCACTCAGAAACTGCCGGGTCTGGCCGCGTTTCTCGGCCTCGCCGATCACCGCTTCCATCAGCTTGTCGCCGACCTTCAGCCCGCGCCAGTCCTTGAGTACCGACACGCGACCAATCTCGCCGCTGGGCAGCAGGCGTGCAGTGCCAATCGGAAAGTCGCCCTCAAATGCAAGAAAGTGCATGGCGCCAGCGTCGTCCGCGTCCCACTCCAGCTCCGGTGGAACCGATTGTTCAGCGATAAACACCGCTTCACGAATGCGCCGAATCTCGTCGATATCCTTTCGCCAGTCCGCGACACGTACGTGAATCTTATTCATCGGCAAATCCCAGGCTGCCTTGCTTGACCAATTCGCACAGCAGGTCGCGACCGTCTTCATCCGCCAGCCATGGGCCGAGGTTTTCAGCGTGCAAGGCGTCGGCGGCGCAGATCAGCTTCAACAGCTCGCGCAATTTGCCTGGCAAGTAACGGCTCTGGCCGCTGGCGAACAGCAGCACGTCGTCGTCCACTTCCGACCAGGCCATTCGCGCGCTCGGGTTGCGCACGAGGATCGCGCCGTCTTGCAGGCTGCTGATGAAGTCTTCTTCGCCCACTTCTTCACCGGCCACCAGTTCCGGGTAGCGTGGCTCGGTCATGAACTGGCCGAACCAGGTCAGCAGCATGCGCTCGTCGCTCATGTGCTCGGCCAGCAGGCTCTTGAGGCGGTCGAGGGCGTCGCTCTGGATCTGGTGCGGGTCGCTGACGGGTTGGGCGTCGGCGTCGGTGTAACGCTCTTCGTCGGTCAGGTACTGGGCCAGGAAGTCGGTGAAGTGGGTCAGCACTTCAGCGGCGCTTGGCGCGCGGAAGCCGACCGAGTAGGTCATGCAGTCATCTTCGGCAATGCCGAAGTGCGCCAGGCGCGGCGGCAGGTAGAGCATGTCGCCCGGTTCCAGGACCCATTCGGCGCTTTCTTCAAATTCGGCGAGGATGCGCAGGTCAGCGTGTTGCAGCAGCGGGCTTTCGGAGTTGCACATCTGGCCGATTTTCCAGTTGCGCTTGCCCTGGGCTTGCAGCAGGAACACATCGTAGTTGTCGAAGTGCGGACCCACGCTGCCACCCGGGGCCGCAAAGCTGATCATCACATCGTCGATGCGCCAGCTCGGCAGAAAGCGGAACTGCTCCAGCAGCTCGGCCACTTCCGGTACGAACTGGTCGACGGCCTGCACCAGCAGGGTCCACTCACGCTCGGGCAGGGTGCTGAAGGCGTCTTCAGCGAACGGGCCGCGACGCAGTTCCCACGGACGCTCGCCGTGTTCGATCACCAGGCGCGATTCGACTTCTTCTTCCAGGGCCAGGCCGGCCAGTTCGTCGGCGTCGATCGGGCTTTCGAAATCAGGAATGGCCTGACGAATCAGCAGCGGTTTTTTCTGCCAATAGTCGCGCAGGAATTCCCGTGCCGTGATGCCGCCCAGAAGTTGAAGAGGGATATCAGGATTCATGTGTAACCTATTGAAAAAATGCACTTTTCAGACTGAAATAAAAACGCCCGGCGCGGCCGGGCGTCTCAAGGGTCTTGCGGTAATCAGATGCGCTTGGCTTGCTCTACAGCGTTGCCGATGTAGTTGGCCGGGGTCAGCAGCTTCAGCTCGGCCTTGGCGGCGGCTGGCATGTCCAGGCCGTCGATGAAAGTTTGCAGTGCTTCGGGGCTGATGCCCTTGCCGCGCGTCAACTCTTTCAGCTTCTCGTAAGGGTTTTCGATGTTGTAACGGCGCATCACGGTCTGGATTGGCTCGGCCAGGACTTCCCAGCACGCGTCCAGGTCAGCGGCGATCTTCTGCGCGTTGAGCTCAAGCTTGCTGATGCCTTTGAGGCTGGCTTCGTAGGCGATCACGCTGTGAGCGAAGCCCACACCGAGGTTGCGCAGTACGGTGGAGTCGGTCAGGTCGCGCTGCCAGCGGGAGATCGGCAACTTGCTGGCCAGGTGCTGGAACAGGGCGTTGGCGATGCCGAGGTTGCCTTCGGAGTTTTCGAAGTCGATCGGGTTGACCTTGTGCGGCATGGTCGACGAACCGATTTCACCGGCAATGGTGCGCTGCTTGAAGTAGCCCAGGGAGATGTAGCCCCAGATATCGCGATCGAAGTCGATCAGGATGGTGTTGAAGCGCGCAATGGCGTCGAACAGCTCGGCAATGTAGTCGTGCGGTTCGATCTGCGTGGTGTACGGGTTGAAGCCCAGGCCCAGCTCGTCTTCGATGAAGGCGCGGGCGTTGGCTTCCCAGTCGATCTCAGGGTAGGCGGACAAGTGGGCGTTGTAGTTGCCTACGGCGCCGTTGATCTTGCCCAGCAGTGGCACGGCTGCGACCTGAGCGATCTGGCGCTCCAGGCGGTACACCACGTTGGCCAGTTCTTTGCCCAAGGTCGTTGGCGATGCCGGCTGGCCGTGGGTGCGCGACAGCATCGGCACATCGGCGAAACGGATAGCCAGTTCGCGGATGGCTTCAGCGGTCTGGCGCATCAGCGGCAGCATGACGTCATCACGGCCTTCGCGCAGCATCAGGGCGTGGGACAGGTTGTTGATGTCCTCGCTGGTGCAGGCAAAGTGGATGAACTCGCTGACCTGGGCTAATTCCGGCAGCTTGGCCGCTTGCTCTTTCAGCAAGTATTCGATGGCTTTGACGTCGTGGTTGGTGGTGCGCTCGATCTCTTTCACACGCTCGGCGTGCTCCAGGGAGAAGTTTTCCGCCAAGGTGTTGAGCACAGCGTTGGCTTGCGCGGAAAACGCCGGCACTTCGCTGATGGCGGGGTGAGCGGCCAGGCGCTGGAGCCAGCGCACTTCAACCAGTACGCGAGCACGGATCAGGCCGTATTCGCTGAAAATAGGGCGCAGGGCCTGGGTTTTGCCGGCGTAGCGGCCGTCAACAGGGGAAACCGCAGTGAGCGAAGAAAGCTGCATGGGGTGTTCTCGGACAGTCGGGCAACGAAATGGGGCGCGTATCATACATGAAAAAATCCGCCGGTCCGTTGCCAACTGACCGGCGTATTACGCGTAACGGCTTGAAAATGAGCGGCTGGTGCGACTTATTCGTTGCGCATCAACGGGTAAAGTTCTTTGAGCAATTTGCGACGGCTGATGACCAACTGCCAACGATGTCCGCCCAACTGGCGCCACAAGCGCGCCGAGCGAATACCGGCCAGAAGCAGGGCGCGGATTTTCGAGGCGTTGTTTGGCTGTTGCAGGTTGCGCATGTCGCCGTGTACCTGGATTCGTTGGCGCAAGGTGCTCAAGGTGTCCTGGTACAGCGCACCGCAGGCGGCAACCACGTTTTCGTGGGCCGGGCCGAAGTGTTCCACTTGGGATTGGATTTGCGGCAGGCGCTTGCCGATGACCTCGAGCATGTCCTCGCGCTTGGCCAGTTGACGCTCAAGGCCGAGCATCGACAGCGCGTAGCGCAACGGCTCGCGCTGCAAGGTGCTGGGGTCGCGCTCAAGGGCGCCGATCAGCGCGCGGTAACCTTCACGCAGCGCGATATCGTCACCCCCGTAGACTTCCAGGGTGTCCTTGGGGTCGCGGATCAGCAGGCTGCCAAGCATGCAGGTCAGTCCGGCTTCGGTGACCTGGCCGGTCTTGGCGATCTTGTCCACCAACACCGCAGCCAGGAAAACCCCGCCCAGCGCGGTCAATTGCTCCTGGGTCGGGCTCATGCGGGGTTGCTCCAGGCTTCGGCCACTTCAATCACGCCGCCGCCCAGGCAGATTTCGCCGTCATAGAACACCACGGACTGGCCAGGGGTGACTGCGCGCTGCGGGTCATCGAACGTCGCACGATAGCCGGTGGCGGTTTTTTCCAGGGTGCAGGGCTGATCGCCCTGGCGATAGCGCACTTTGGCGGTCAGGCGACGCGGGCTGCTCAGGTCGATCGGGTTGACCCAATAGATCTCGGAAGCCAGCAGGGCGCCGGAGAACAGCAATGGATGTTCGTTGCCCTGGCCAACAATCAGCACGTTGTGTTCCAGGTCCTTGACCAGCACGTACCACGGCTCTTCACCGGCGTCTTTCAAGCCGCCAATGCCCAAGCCCTGGCGCTGGCCGATGGTGTGGTACATCAGGCCATGGTGACGGCCGATGACGTCGCCTTCGGTGGTTTTGATTTCACCCGGTTGCGCCGGCAGGTATTGCTTGAGGAAGTCGCTGAAGCGGCGCTCGCCGATAAAGCAGATCCCGGTCGAATCCTTCTTTTTGGCGGTGGCCAGGCCGTGTTTCTCGGCGATCCTGCGTACTTCGGGCTTTTCCAGCTCACCCACCGGGAACAGGGTCTTGGCGATCTGTTCACCGCCAACGGCGTGCAGGAAGTAGCTCTGGTCCTTGTTCGGGTCCAGGCCCTTGAGCAGTTCGGTGCGGCCCTCGATGTCGCGGCGGCGCACGTAGTGGCCAGTGGCGATCAGATCGGCGCCGAGCATCATCGCGTAGTCGAGGAACGCCTTGAACTTGATTTCACGGTTACACAGGATGTCTGGGTTCGGCGTGCGGCCGGCCTTGTATTCGGCCAGGAAGTGCTCGAACACGTTGTCCCAGTATTCGGCGGCAAAGTTGGCGGTGTGCAGCTTGATACCGATCTTGTCGCACACGGCCTGGGCGTCCGCCAGGTCGTCCATGGCGGTGCAATATTCCGTTCCATCGTCTTCTTCCCAGTTCTTCATGAACAGGCCTTCCACCTCATAACCCTGCTCCATGAGCAGAACGGCGGAAACGGAAGAATCCACGCCGCCGGACATGCCGACGATGACGAGCTTCTTTTGGGTGTCAGAAGGGGCTGGATCACGCATAGGTTTCAACGGGTGTCTTGAAAAAGGACGCGATTCTATCAGGCCCGAGCCTTCAAGGCTAAAGAGAAGGGCGGATCAATTCGAGACTGTGGCGCTGGCCGGCCAGATAATCGTCGATACAGCGGATGATCAGCTCGCTGCGCCAGCTGTCGCGCAGGGCCATCAGCTCGTCACGGGTCAGCCAGCGGGCGCGGATGATGCCTTCGTCGAGTTGATAGTCCGGGTGGTGTTTCAGGGCTTTGGCGGTAAAGCAGACTCGCTGGTAGGTCACGCCATTGCTGGGGGCGGTGTACAGGTAGATGCCGACGAGGCTGGTGGCTTCGACGTCCCAGCCGGTTTCTTCAAGGGTTTCGCGTACGGCGGCCTCGATCAGGGTTTCATGCGTGTCGAGGTGGCCGGCGGGTTGGTTGAGTACGGCGCGGCCGCCCTTGAGTTCTTCGACCATCAGGAAGCGGCCGTTGTCTTCGACGAGGGTAGCGACGGTGATGTGGGGTTGCCAGGTCATGGGAGTTCTCGATGAATCAGAGGGGCAAACGCGCATCATACAGGGGCGCCCGCCGAGCGCCCCTGTCGTTTACTTCGCGGCCTTGGTGATGGCGTCGAAGGCGACCATGTCGTCAATGACTTCACCGCCGGTGGCTTTGGTTTGCGCTTGCCACACGACGATCACCACTTTTTTGCTAGGGTTGATGTAGATGAACTGGCCGAAAATGCCTGCAGCCGTGAAGGTTTTGTCGGCCTTGGAGGCGTCGGTCCATGCGGGCCACCACATGGAGGCAAAATCACCGTACGCGGGATCGGTGCCGGTGGTGGCGCTGGCAAAGCTCATCCAGTCCTTGGGCAACACTTGCTTGTCGCCGGCCTTGCCGCCGCTGAGTACGAATTGTCCGAACCGCCCGTAATCTTCCAGCGTTGCGCTGATGCCGCTACCGCCCACTTCATTGCCGTTAGGGCCATCAAGCCACCAGTTGGCGTCGGTTTGCATGCCGTACGGCGCCCAGATCTTCTCACTCAGGTACTGCGCCAGCGGCTTGCCCACTGCGGCGCTGACCAGTTGTCCCAAGACTTGGGTTTCGCCGGTGCTGTAGTTGGTTCGGGTCCCAGGAGGCGCGGCGCTGGGCAGGCTGGCCATGAATTTGAGCGCGGAGCCGGGTACTTGCTCGGTTTGCAGCTTGAGCATCATGCGGCGGTCTGATGTGGGGTCAGCATACTTTTCGCTCCATTTGACCCCGGAGCGCATCGCCAGGACCTGACGTACCGTGGCCTGGTCATAACCGCTGCCAGCCAGTGCGGGCAGGTAGCGGGTCACTTTGTCATCAAGGCTTTTGATCGAGCCATCCTGCAGTGCAGCGCCGACGAGGGTCGAGGTAATCGATTTGGCCACTGACATCGACATCCAGCGGGTAGCCGGTGTGTTGCCTTTTTCGTAGCGTTCAGTAACGACTTGACCGTCCTTGATCACTAGCAGGCCTGTTACCCGGTTCAGGGTGACATAGTCATCGAGGCTGTAGCGTTTGCCTTCGTAGTCGAATGTGACCGGGCCCAGTGGTTGGCTGCTGCGCGGCAGTGGAAGCGGGTGGCCGCCGGCTGGAATGGTGCGCACCGGGAATAAGCGGTCGATGTTGCGAAAGGTGCTGACAGCTGCGTCGGGGCTTAGTTTGCCGTCGTACATCGTCTGCACGTCGCCAATCGGCTCCTGTGCGTGGGGATAGGGCGGCGAATGGGTTGCGCAGGCGGTCAGCAGTGCGATCGCTGAAGCCCAGGCCAGCGCTTGGAAGTGAGCTCTTTGCATGGAAACTTCCCTATGTATGGTTTTCTGAATGGCTTGAGCCAAAACCCAAAGCAAGTCCTGCGCCCATTCTCCAAAAAAAACGCAAAAAAAATCCGGGACCCTTTCGGGTTCCGGATTTTCCTGCTGTGTGAAGATCAGCCCGCAATCGTCACATCAGCGACACCGTGAAGCATCACACCAGCGCAGCAATCGCCGCATTGAGCGTGTTGCTCGGACGCATGGCCTTGCTGGTCAGCTCTGGGCTCGGCGCGTAGTAGCCGCCGATGTCCACTGGCTTGCCCTGTACGGCGTTGAGTTCGGCAACGATGGTTGCTTCGTTCGCGGTCAGGGTTTTTGCCAATTCGCCAAACTGCGCTTGCAGTGCAGTGTCTTCGGTCTGAGCGGCCAGGGCTTGAGCCCAGTACAGCGCCAGGTAGAAGTGGCTGCCGCGGTTGTCGATGTTGCCGACTTTGCGCGATGGCGACTTGTTGTTGTCGAGGAACTGGCCGGTGGCCTGGTCCAGGGTCTTGGACAGTACCAGGGCTTTCGGGTTGTTGTACGTCACACCCAAATGCTCAAGGGAGGCGGCCAGGGCCAGGAACTCGCCCAGGGAGTCCCAACGCAGGAAGTTCTCTTCGACCAGTTGCTGCACGTGTTTCGGAGCCGAACCGCCAGCGCCGGTTTCGAACAGGCCACCGCCGTTCATCAGCGGCACGATGGACAGCATCTTGGCGCTGGTGCCCAGTTCCATGATCGGGAACAGGTCGGTCAGGTAGTCACGCAGCACGTTACCCGTCACCGAGATGGTGTCCAGGCCCTTGCGGGTGCGCTCCAGGGTGAACTTCATCGCGTCGACGGGCGACATGATGCGGATGTCCAGGCCTTCGGTGTTGTGGTCTTTCAGGTAAGCCTGAACTTTCTCGACCACGACACCATCGTGTGCACGCTGTGGGTCCAGCCAGAAAATGGCCGGGGTGTTGCTGGCGCGGGCACGGTTGACGGCCAGTTTGACCCAGTCCTGGATCGGCGCGTCTTTGGTCTGGCACATGCGGAAGATGTCGCCGGCTTCGACTTTCTGTTCCATCAGCAGGCTGCCCTTGCTGTCGGTGACGCGGACTACGCCGTCAGCCTTGATCTGGAACGTCTTGTCGTGGGAGCCGTACTCTTCGGCTTTCTTGGCCATCAGGCCAACGTTTGGCACGCTGCCCATGGTGGTTGGGTCGAACGCGCCATTGGCCTTGCAGTCTTCGATGACGGCTTGGTAAATGGTGGCGTAGCAGCGATCCGGAATCACAGCCTTGGTGTCGTGCAACTGGCCGTCGGTGCCCCACATTTTGCCGGAGTCACGGATCATGGCAGGCATCGATGCGTCGACGATGACGTCGCTCGGCACGTGCAGGTTGGTGATGCCTTTGTCGGAGTTGACCATCGCCAGGGCAGGGCGAGCGGCGTAGACCGCCTGGATGTCAGCTTCGATCTGCGCTTGCTGGTCAGCCGGCAGGGCCTTGATGCGTGCGTATAGGTCGCCGATGCCGTTGTTCAGGTTGAAGCCGATCTGCTCCAGCACGGTCGCGTGCTTGGCCAGGGCGTCTTTATAGAACTCGGCAACGATCTGGCCGAACATGATCGGGTCGGAGACCTTCATCATGGTGGCTTTCAGGTGAACCGACAGCAGCACGCCTTGTTTCTTGGCGTCTTCGATTTCAGCGGCGATGAACGAACGCAGGGCTTTTTTGCTCAGTACGGCGGTGTCGATGATTTCGCCAGCCTGTACCGAGGTTTTTTCCTTCAGGACGGTCGCAGTGCCGTCTTGAGCGATCAGCTCGATCTTGACGGCATCAGCGCCTTCGATCTGTACGGCTTTTTCGCTGCCGTAGAAGTCGCCACTGTTCATGTGCGCAATGTGCGACTTGGAGTCGGCAGCCCAGGCGCCCATTTTGTGCGGGTGCTTGCGTGCATAGTTCTTGACCGACAGCGGTGCGCGGCGGTCGGAGTTGCCTTCGCGCAGTACCGGGTTCACGGCGCTGCCCTTGACCTTGTCGTAACGTGCACGGGTTTCTTTTTCCGCGTCGGTGGTTACGGTTTCCGGGTAGTCCGGCAGGGCGTAGCCCTGGGCCTGCAGTTCCTTGATCGCGGCTTGCAGCTGCGGGGTCGAGGCGCTGATGTTAGGCAGCTTGATGATGTTGGCTTCAGGCGTAACGGCCAGGTCGCCCAGTTCGGCGAGGTGGTCCGGGATAGCCTTTGCGCCCAGTTGCTCGGGGAAGCTTGCGAGGATACGCGCGGCGAGGGAGATGTCGCGGGTTTCCACGGCAATATCAGCGGAAGCGGTGAAGGCCTCTACGATAGGCAGCAGTGAATAGGTGGCGAGTGCCGGGGCTTCGTCGGTGAAGGTATAGATGATCTTCGAGCGGGTGGGCATATTCGGATTAACTCTCTTCTTTGCTGAAAGCGTGCGCAGAAACTCGAGATGCGCCGGGTGGAGCGCGTTCGTTCAAAGTCATCCATGAGCGAAATGTCGAGGTTTCTTCGCGGTGATGTTGGGTTGCATCAGTCGAGCGTCAAGCGGGTGGACTATTGTAATAGTCCTGCTTTGCGAGCCGAGGGCATCTGTTCTAGAGCGGTCGGCTATCGTGACTCTTTGGTCAGCGGCGGCATTATACATAGGTCGCTATGCTTACGCCGAGCCTTCATACAAAAGGTGTGTCGTCCATTGGTCTAAAGGTCGCAGGTGTCGGGTTACGCCTAAAGTCGCACGATGTGCTCAAGATTGGCGCTTTTCCCTTTGCTTTCAGGCTTGTAGGCGACAATTTATGCTGTTTTCGGGACAAATGAGCATGGCGCGAGGTTTCAGTCGCCATTTATCTGGAGTAGGCTCGAACGCAGCCAGATGTTCAATCCATAGATGGAGTTCAGCATGGGATACAAGAAGATTCAGGTTCCGGCAGTCGGCGACAAAATCACCGTCAATGCAGACCATTCTCTCAATGTTCCTGACCAACCGATCATCCCTTACATCGAGGGTGACGGTATCGGCGTCGACATCAGCCCGGTGATGATCAAGGTGGTCGACGCAGCTGTTGAAAAGGCTTACGGCGGCAAGCGCAAGATCTCGTGGATGGAGGTTTACGCCGGTGAGAAGGCGACCCAGGTCTACGATCAGGATACCTGGCTGCCCCAGGAAACCCTGGATGCGGTCAAGGATTACGTGGTGTCCATCAAGGGGCCGCTGACCACGCCGGTGGGTGGCGGCATCCGTTCGCTGAACGTGGCCCTGCGTCAGCAGCTCGACCTTTACGTGTGCCTGCGCCCGGTGCGCTGGTTCGAAGGCGTGCCCAGCCCGGTCAAGAAACCAGGCGATGTGGACATGACCATCTTCCGTGAAAACTCCGAAGACATTTACGCCGGGATCGAATGGAAGGCCGGTTCGCCCGAAGCGATCAAGGTGATCAAGTTCCTGAAGGAAGAAATGGGTGTGACCAAGATCCGTTTCGACCAGGATTGCGGGATTGGCATCAAGCCGGTGTCGCTGGAGGGCACCAAGCGCCTGGCGCGCAAGGCCCTGCAATATGTGGTGGATAATGACCGCGATTCGCTGACTATCGTGCACAAAGGCAACATCATGAAGTTCACCGAAGGGGCCTTCAAGGAGTGGGCCTACGAAGTGGCGGCGGAAGAGTTCGGCGCGACGCTGCTCGATGGTGGGCCGTGGATGCAGTTCAAGAGCCCGAAGACCGGCAAGAATGTAGTGGTCAAGGATGCGATTGCCGACGCGATGCTCCAGCAAATCCTGCTTCGTCCGGCTGAGTATGACGTGATCGCCACCCTCAACCTGAACGGTGACTACCTGTCTGATGCCCTGGCCGCGGAAGTGGGCGGTATCGGTATCGCGCCGGGGGCCAACTTGTCCGACACTGTGGCGATGTTCGAGGCAACCCATGGTACTGCGCCTAAATATGCAGGCAAGGACCAGGTCAACCCAGGTTCGTTGATTCTGTCGGCAGAGATGATGTTGCGCCACATGGGCTGGACCGAGGCGGCGGATTTGATCATCAAGGGCACCAACGGTGCGATTTCGGCCAAGACCGTGACTTATGACTTCCATCGCTTGATGGAGGGCGCCAAGTTGCTGTCTTCGTCGGCCTTCGGCGATGCGTTGATTTCGCATATGTAAGACAGAAACACAAAAAGCCAGCCACCCTCGTGAATCGGAGTGGCTGGCTTTTTTATGGAAGTTTGCTCAGTGGCTGATCAGGCCAGTTGCGTTTTTGGTTTTTGAGCTGGTTCTGTTTTAACGGTGCCGATGCAGATTGATGCTTTGATTTTCACAGCGTGCTTGCCTTTGGGGCCTTGAATAATCTCAAAATCGACGCCCTGGCCCGCTTTCAGGGTTTTGTATCCTTCCATGTCGATCGCTGAGTAATGCGCAAAAAGGTCTTCATCCTTGCCTTCTTCAATGATGAAGCCGAACCCCTTGGCATTGTTGAACCACTTGACCTTACCAGTTGCCATACCCATATCCCTCTGCACCAGACTCCATCACTGGAGTATCATCCAGTTTATCCGTCCTAACCCGAATAAATAAGGTTGACTGCGCGGACCTTTTTTACCCACTGTGGGTTCTATTGGTTGTAACACCGATTTGCCGATAGTCAAGGCGACCCGTTGGTCAGAGTTGAAATTCTGACAGGTCGCCCCCACCACTGTATTTGAACCACTGACGAACCTTTCTTTCCATGCATGCAAACAGCCAGATTCGACTAACATTCAATCAGGATCGACCGGATCAGGAACATGATGACGACGGTTCTGCAGGCATTGCTGTTCAAGAGGCCAAGCCTGCTTTACAGGCGCCGCCGATGTACAAGGTGGTTTTGTTCAATGATGACTACACACCGATGGATTTCGTCGTCGAAGTGCTCGAGGTGTTTTTTAACCTGAACCGCGAGTTGGCGACCAAGGTAATGCTGGCCGTTCACACAGAAGGACGGGCAGTATGTGGAGTGTTTACCCGCGACATCGCCGAGACAAAGGCCATGCAGGTCAACCAGTACGCCAGGGAAAGCCAGCATCCGCTACTCTGTGAAATCGAGAAGGACGGTTAACGCCGACCACTTGGGTATGAGGTGAAGCTATGTTAAACCGCGAGCTCGAAGTCACCCTCAATCTTGCCTTCAAGGAGGCCCGTTCGAAGCGTCATGAATTCATGACCGTCGAGCACCTGCTGCTGGCACTTTTGGATAACGAAGCTGCCGCCACCGTTCTGCGTGCGTGCGGCGCTAACCTCGACAAACTCAAGCATGACCTGCAGGAGTTTATCGACTCCACGACGCCACTTATTCCCGTCCACGATGAAGACCGTGAAACCCAGCCAACCCTGGGCTTCCAGCGGGTGCTTCAGCGTGCTGTTTTCCACGTGCAGAGCTCCGGTAAGCGTGAAGTCACGGGCGCCAATGTGCTTGTGGCCATTTTCAGCGAGCAGGAAAGCCAGGCAGTGTTCCTGCTGAAACAGCAGAGCGTTGCCCGTATCGATGTCGTCAACTACATCGCCCACGGTATCTCCAAGGTGCCTGGGCACGGCGATCATTCCGAGGGTGAGCAGGAGATGCAGGACGACGAGGGGGGTGAGTCTTCTTCTTCGGGCAATCCACTGGATGCCTATGCCAGCAACCTCAATGAACTGGCGCGCCAGGGGCGGATCGATCCGCTGGTGGGGCGTGAGCTTGAAGTTGAGCGCGTCGCGCAGATCCTTGCGCGTCGTCGCAAGAACAACCCGTTGCTGGTGGGTGAGGCGGGCGTGGGTAAAACCGCGATCGCCGAAGGCCTGGCCAAGCGCATCGTGGATAACCAGGTGCCGGACCTGCTGGCCAACAGCGTCGTCTACTCCCTTGATCTCGGCGC
This sequence comes from Pseudomonas tritici, assembly GCF_014268275.3. NCBI lineage: Bacteria > Pseudomonadati > Pseudomonadota > Gammaproteobacteria > Pseudomonadales > Pseudomonadaceae > Pseudomonas > Pseudomonas tritici. Next base: position 3,969,760 of record NZ_CP077084.1, on the reverse strand, counting down.
TTTGCTCGCCGGGACCAAGTATCGGGGCGATTTCGAGAAGCGCTTCAAGGCGTTGCTCGGCGAGCTGAAAAAACGCCCGCAGGCCATCCTGTTCATCGACGAGATCCACACGATCATTGGTGCCGGTGCGGCCTCCGGTGGGGTGATGGACGCCTCCAACCTGCTCAAGCCGTTGTTGTCCTCGGGTGATATCCGTTGCATCGGCTCGACCACGTTCCAGGAATTTCGCGGCATCTTCGAGAAAGACCGTGCCTTGGCGCGTCGCTTCCAGAAAGTCGATGTGTCCGAGCCTTCGGTGGAAGACACCATCGGCATCCTGCGCGGGCTCAAGGGGCGCTTCGAAGCGCACCACGGTATCGAGTACACCGATGAAGCCTTACGTGCGGCGGCTGAGCTGGCGTCGCGCTACATCAATGACCGGCACATGCCGGACAAGGCCATCGATGTGATTGACGAGGCGGGTGCTTACCAGCGCCTGCAGCCGGTCGAGAAACGCGTAAAACGCATTGACGTGCCTCAAGTCGAGGATATCGTGGCGAAGATTGCGCGGATTCCACCTAAACACGTCAACAGTTCTGATAAGGAACTGCTGCGTAACCTGGAGCGCGACCTCAAGCTCACCGTATTTGGCCAGGACGCGGCCATCGACGCGCTGTCCACTGCGATCAAGCTGTCGCGTGCGGGCCTCAAGTCGCCGGACAAGCCTGTCGGTTCGTTCCTGTTCGCAGGCCCGACCGGCGTCGGCAAGACCGAAGCGGCGCGGCAGTTGGCCAAGGCCATGGGGATCGAGCTGGTGCGCTTCGACATGTCCGAATACATGGAGCGGCACACCGTGTCGCGCCTGATCGGTGCGCCTCCTGGCTATGTCGGTTTCGACCAGGGCGGACTGTTGACCGAGGCGATCACCAAGCAGCCGCATTGCGTGTTGCTGCTCGATGAAATCGAGAAGGCCCACCCGGAAGTCTTCAACCTGCTGTTGCAGGTGATGGACCACGGGACCCTGACCGACAACAACGGGCGCAAAGCGGACTTCCGCAACGTGATCGTGATCATGACCACCAACGCCGGTGCCGAAACGGCCGCGCGCGCTTCGATTGGCTTCAGTCATCAAGATCACTCTTCTGATGCCATGGAAGTGATCAAGAAGAGCTTTACGCCTGAGTTCCGCAACCGCCTGGATACCATTATCCAATTTGGTCGCCTCAGCCATGAGGTCATCAAAAGTGTGGTGGACAAGTTCCTCACCGAGCTCCAGGCGCAGTTGGAAGACAAGCGCGTGCAACTGGAGGTTTCGGAAGCGGCGCGCAGCTGGATCGCCGAAGGCGGCTACGATGCGGCAATGGGCGCACGCCCGATGGCGCGTCTGATCCAGGACAAGATCAAGCGGCCGCTGGCCGAAGAGATCCTGTTTGGCGAGCTTTCCGACCATGGTGGCGTGGTGCACATCGATCTGAAGGACGGCGAGCTGACCTTTGACTTCGAAACCACGGCTGAAATGGCCTGATAGCTGACTGCAACAAAGCAAAAGGCGCCGAAAGGCGCCTTTTTGCTGTCTCTGATTGTGCAATGCAGTCTTCAGGTCAATAAAGACCAAATGTGGGAGCTGGCTTAACCAGTATCTGTTAAATCGCACACACACAAAAACGCCCGGCATAACCGGGCGTTTTGTATTGACTTGCTTAGCGAGCGCGGTAAGTGATGCGCCCTTTGCTCAAGTCATAGGGCGTCAGCTCGACGCGCACTTTGTCGCCGGTAAGAATACGAATGTAGTTCTTGCGCATCTTGCCGGAGATATGCGCGGTTACGACGTGCCCATTTTCCAACTCCACACGAAACATGGTGTTGGGCAGGGTGTCGACGACAGTGCCTTCCATTTCGAAGCTGTCTTCTTTCGACATGCAGTAAAGCCCTCGGTATCCAGTGAATGGCCCGGTGCAACTGCGCCAGGCAAAAGCGGCGTGCATTGTGCCCGAAAAAGGGTGTTTAAGCCAAGGGGTTCTAGTTAAGTGTGACCCATCTTTGATTAATCAGCAGTTCAATCGGTCGATATTGGGTCTTGTAATTCATCTTTTTGCAGTTCTTGATCCAGTAGCCGAGGTACACCGCCTCCAGTTCCTGGCGCAGCGCTTCGCCAATTTGCCAGAGGATCGCGAAGCGTCCCAGGCTACGGCGTTCTTCCGCAGGCTCATAAAAGGTATAGACCGCTGAAAGCCCGTTTGGCAGCAAATCGGTCACGGCGACGGCCACCAGGCGGCCGTCCGCACGAAACTCGTAGAAGCGTGAGAAGGGCAGGTCGCGCACCAGGAACGTGGAAAACTGGTCGCGACTGGGCGGGAACATATCGCCGTCGGCGTGCCGCTCCTCGATATAACGCTGGTACAGGTCGAAGTATTCTTCGGTGAAGCGCGGCTTGGCTGGCATTACCGTCAGATCGGCGTTGCGCTTGAGGATGCGTTTCTGGTTACGGTCCGGCAGAAACTGCGCCACAGGGATGCGTGCCGGCACGCAGGCATTACAGTTCTGGCAATGCGGCCGGTACAAATGATCGCCACTGCGCCGAAAGCCCATTTCCGAGAGGTCGGCATACACATGCACGTCCATCGGCTGGCTGGGGTCGAGGAACAGTGTGGTGGCCTGCTCGTCGGGCAGATAGCTGCAAGAGTGGGGTTGAGTGGCATAAAACTTCAAACGCGCCAACTCGGTCATGATCAACCCTCGGATAAGCTTTGAAATAAGTGTAAGCCAGGAGTGCGCAAGTCGCTTAAGAAACCCACGGTCCGGCGTTGGGCTGGTCCAGATGGTCACGCAGGAAACCTGCGAATTCGCTGCGGGATAGGGCGCGGGCACCCAGGCTGTGCAGGTGGTCGTTGGGCATCTGGCAGTCGACCAGCACGAAACCCCAGGCCTGCAATTGGCGGGTCAACGTGGCGAAGCCGAATTTCGAAGCGTTGTCGGCGCGGCTGAACATCGATTCGCCGAAAAACAATTGGCCCATCGCCAGGCCATACAGGCCGCCCACCAGTTCGCCGCCGTCCCAGACCTCGACCGAGTGGGCGAAGCCGCGCTGGTGAAGTGCCAGGTAGGCGCTCTGTATGCCTTCAGTGATCCAGGTCCCATCGGCATAGGCGCGCGGTGCGGCGCAGGCCTGGATGACCGCAGCGAAGTCCTGGTCGAAGGTGACACTGTAGCGCTGCTGGCGCAACAGTTTGCCCAGGCTGCGAGACACATGCAGTTCGTCGGGGAATATGACGGTGCGTGGGTCAGGCGACCACCAGAGGATCGGCTGGCCCTCCGAGAACCAAGGGAAGCAGCCATGACGGTAGGCTTGCACCAGCCGTTCGGCCGAGAGGTCGCCACCGGCCGCGAGCAGGCCATTGGGCTCGCGCATGGCCTTGGCCAGCGGAGGGAAGGTCAGTGAATCGCGTTGTAACCAGGTCAGCATGGCATCCAGGCTTACGGAAGGGGAGGGGAGTGACAGGTGTGACACCTGCTTGCGCAGTGCTGATTATTGTCGACCTGGCGCCATCGGGCCAGCCCGAATCGGCCTTTCAGGCGTATTAGCGTGAGCAGGTGTTTCTGCAACTCTGTGTCGGGGACGCGGTCGTAATCGGGTCGGTTCGATGCAGGCCATTTGCCAAGCTGGCCTGGATTGATAAAAACAGCTCATAAGCCTTTGTCAGCAAAGACAATGCATGCTCAAATTGAACATGTTGTGAGACGCGATTGGCTAGGCTGCCGGGTGAAGGGCCAGGGCGTGGCATCGCAGTCACAAACCCGTACAATGCGGGCATTGTGGCGCTTTCCTCATTTCATCCAGCAATCGCCCAATGGTAAAAGTAGATTCAACGACACTCGTTCATTTTTCAGCTGCTCGGATTGGGCAGCATTTGCAGTCATTCAACAGATGGACGCGCTAAAGGCGCAGGAAAAGACCCGTTTTGAAGAAATCCGCCGCAACACCTAAAGCAGCAGTCGTGCCGGCCTGGCGCCAGCACCTGCATTATCGCCTCAAGGAAGGTGCGCTGATCGCTATCGGCGCGCTGTGCCTGTTCCTGATGATGGCCTTGCTCACGTATGGCAAAGACGATCCGGGCTGGAGCCATAACAGCAAGATCGAAGACGTGCAGAACTTCGGCGGCCCCGCCGGTTCCTACAGCGCCGATATCCTGTTTATGGTGCTGGGTTACTTCGCGTATATCTTCCCGTTGCTGCTGGCGATAAAGACCTGGCAGATCTTCCGCCAGCGTCACGAACCCTGGGAGTGGAGCGGTTGGCTGTTTTCGTGGCGCCTGATCGGCCTGGTGTTTCTGGTGCTGTCCGGCGCGGCCCTGGCCCATATCCATTTTCATGCACCGACCGGCTTGCCGGCGGGTGCGGGCGGTGCGCTGGGCGAAAGCCTCGGCGACCTGGCGCGCAAGAGCCTGAATATCCAGGGCAGCACCCTGATGTTTATTGCGCTGTTCCTGTTCGGCCTCACCGTGTTCACCGATCTGTCGTGGTTCAAGGTGATGGACGTGACAGGCAAGATCACCCTCGACCTGCTGGAGTTGTTCCAGGGCGCGGCCAATCGCTGGTGGTCGGCCCGTGTGGACCGCAAACGCATGGTGGCCCAACTGCGTGAGGTGGACACCCGCGTCAACGAGGTGGTGGCCCCGAGCACGCCGGACCGACGCGAACAGGCCAAGGTCAAGGAACGCCTGATCGAACGCGAGCAAGCCCTGAGCAAGCACATGTCGGACCGCGAGAAGCAGGTGCCGCCAGTGATTGCCCCGGCACCGCCCAAGGCCCCCGAGCCCAGCGCTCGCGTGCAAAAAGAGAAACAGGCGCCGTTGTTCGTCGACAGCGCCGTCGAAGGTACCTTGCCGCCGATCTCGATTCTCGACCCGGCCGAAAAGAAACAACTCAATTATTCCCCAGAGTCGCTGGCGGCCGTCGGCCACCTGCTGGAAATCAAGCTCAAGGAATTCGGCGTCGAAGTGACGGTGGACTCGATCCACCCCGGCCCGGTGATTACCCGTTACGAGATCCAGCCGGCTGCGGGCGTCAAGGTCAGCCGTATTTCCAACCTGGCGAAAGACTTGGCGCGTTCCCTGGCCGTGACCAGCGTGCGCGTGGTGGAAGTGATCCCCGGCAAAACCACCGTGGGTATCGAAATCCCCAACGAAGACCGCCAGATCGTGCGCTTCTCCGAAGTCCTGTCGACGCCGGAATACGATAACTTCAAATCGCCGGTCACCCTGGCCCTGGGTCACGACATCGGCGGCAAGCCGGTAATCACTGACCTGGCGAAAATGCCTCATCTGCTGGTCGCGGGTACCACCGGTTCCGGTAAGTCGGTGGGCGTGAACGCGATGATCCTGTCGATCCTGTTCAAGTCCGGCCCGGATGACGCCAAGCTGATCATGATCGACCCGAAGATGTTGGAATTGTCGATCTACGAGGGCATCCCGCACCTGCTGTGCCCTGTGGTCACTGACATGAAGGACGCCGCCAACGCGTTGCGTTGGAGCGTTGCCGAGATGGAGCGCCGCTACAAGTTGATGGCGAAGATGGGCGTACGTAACCTGTCGGGCTTCAACGCCAAGGTCAAGGAAGCCCAGGACGCCGGCACACCGCTGGCCGACCCGCTGTACAAGCGCGAAAGCATCCACGACGAAGCGCCGCTGCTGACCAAGCTGCCGACCATCGTGGTGGTGGTCGACGAATTTGCCGACATGATGATGATCGTCGGCAAGAAGGTCGAAGAACTCATCGCACGTATCGCCCAGAAAGCTCGGGCGGCCGGTATCCACTTGATCCTCGCGACCCAGCGTCCGTCGGTGGACGTGATCACCGGCCTGATCAAGGCCAACATCCCGACGCGCATGGCGTTCCAGGTGTCGAGCAAGATCGACTCGCGGACCATCATCGACCAGGGCGGCGCCGAGCAACTGCTGGGCCACGGTGACATGCTCTACATGCCGCCAGGCACCAGCCTGCCGATCCGGGTGCACGGCGCGTTTGTTTCCGACGATGAAGTACACCGCGTGGTGGAAGCCTGGAAACTGCGCGGCGCGCCGGAATACAACGACGACATCCTCGCAGGCGTTGAAGAAGCCGGCAGTGGCTTCGACGGCGGCAGCAGTGGCGACGATGATGCCGAGACCGACGCGCTGTACGACGAAGCCGTGGCCTTCGTGCTGGAAAGCCGTCGCGCGTCGATTTCTGCCGTGCAACGCAAACTCAAGATTGGCTACAACCGCGCCGCCCGCATGATCGAATCCATGGAAAATGCCGGCGTCGTCACCGCAATGAACACCAACGGCTCGCGCGAAGTCATTGCCCCCGGGCAGATGCGCGACTGACCCCGTGCCGCGTGGCAGCACGCGGCGCGCCCTGACTACTCAATGAGGACTCCCATGCGTCTTATCCGCATGCTGTTGTTGCCGGCACTGGCCCTGACCGCTGTTTCGGCTCACGCTGACCCGGCTTCCGTCGCCAGCCTGAAGAACCTGTTGGACAAATCCCAAACGCTGACTGCGCGCTTTTCCCAGCTGACCCTGGATGCCGGCGGCACCCAGTTGCAGGAAACTGCAGGCGAAATGGCCGTGCAGCGCCCGGGCCTGTTCTACTGGCATACGGAAGGCAAGGCTGAGCAGACCATCGTGTCCGATGGCCAGAAGGTCACCCTGTGGGACCCGGACCTGGAACAGGCGACCATCAAGAAGCTCGACCCGCGCCTGAACCAGACCCCGGCGCTGTTGCTGTCGGGCGATGTGTCGAAAATCAACGACAGCTTCGACATCACGTCCAAGCAAACCAGCAACGTCATTGAGTTCACCCTCAAGCCGAAATCCAAGGACACCCTGTTTGACACACTGTCCCTGTCGTTTGGCAACGGCGTGATCAATAACATGCGCCTGGTCGACAGCGTCGGCCAACGCACCGATATCCTGTTCTCCGGGGTCAAGGCCAACCAGCCGGTGCCGGCGTCCAAGTTCAAGTTCGACATCCCCAAGGGTGCCGATGTGATCCAGGAATAAATCCCCCAGAGGTTTCAAACGCTGCCCATGGACCTGTTTCGAAGTGACCCGATTGCCCAGCCCCTGGCCGCGCGCTTGCGCTCGACCAACCTGGATGAGTACGTCGGTCAGGAACACCTGCTCGCGCGCGGTAAGCCCCTGCGCGAAGCCTTGGAGCAGGGCGCACTGCATTCGATGATCTTCTGGGGGCCGCCGGGCGTGGGTAAAACCACCCTGGCGCGGCTGCTGGCGAAGGTCTCGGATGCACACTTCGAGACGGTCTCCGCGGTGCTCGCCGGGGTCAAGGAGATCCGCCAGGCGGTGGAAGTCGCCAAGCAGCAGGCCGGGCAATACGGCAAGCGCACCATCCTGTTTGTCGATGAAGTGCATCGCTTCAACAAATCGCAGCAGGATGCGTTCCTGCCCTATGTGGAAGACGGCACGCTGATCTTTATCGGTGCCACCACCGAGAACCCTTCTTTTGAATTGAACAACGCCTTGCTTTCGCGGGCGCGCGTCTATGTGCTGAAAAGCCTGGACGAGGCGGCGATGCGAAAGCTGTTGCGGCGTGCGTTAAGCGAAGACAAGGGTCTGGGCAAGCGCCAGCTGAGTCTCAGCGATGAAGGCTTCAAGATACTGATGAGCGCCGCCGACGGTGACGGGCGCCGCTTTCTCAACCTGCTGGAAAACGCCTCGGACCTCGCCGAAGACGGCAATGAAATTGGCGTCGACCTCCTGCAAAGCCTGCTCGGCGATACGCGTCGGCGCTTCGACAAGGGCGGCGAAGCCTTCTACGACCAGATATCGGCGCTGCACAAATCCGTACGCGGTTCCAACCCGGACGGCGCGCTGTACTGGTTCGCGCGCATGATCGACGGCGGCTGCGACCCGCTTTACCTTGCCCGCCGTGTGGTGCGCATGGCCAGCGAAGACATCGGCAACGCCGACCCGCGTGCGCTGAGCCTGTGCCTGGCGGCGTGGGAAGTTCAGGAGCGCCTGGGCAGCCCGGAAGGCGAATTGGCAGTGGCCCAGGCCATTACCTATTTGGCCTGCGCACCTAAAAGCAACGCGGTGTACATGGGCTTCAAGTCCGCGCTGCGCGCCGCGGCCGAACACGGCTCCCTGGAAGTGCCGCTGCACCTGCGCAACGCCCCGACCAAGCTGATGAAACAACTGGGTTACGGCGATGAATACCGTTATGCCCACGATGAACCGGACGCCTATGCTGCCGGTGAAGATTACTTCCCCGACGACCTTGAGCCACAACCGTTCTACCAGCCGGTGCCCCGTGGCCTGGAGCTGAAGATCGGTGAAAAGCTCAATCACCTCGCCCAACTCGATCGACTCAGCCCAAAACAGCGGAGAAAGTAGTGCTCAAGACGATTCTTGCCGTGTCCGCAGCCGGCATCGCTGGTACATTATTGCGTTTCGCCACTAGCACCTGGGTCAGCGCCAACTGGCCGAAGCATTTTTATGCGGCGACCCTGGCGGTCAACCTAGTGGGCTGTTTGATCATCGGGCTGTTGTACGGCTGGTTCCTGTTGCGCCCGGAAGTACCGATTGAAATTCGGGCTGGCTTGATTGTCGGCTTTGTAGGCGGTCTGACGACCTTTTCATCCTTTTCACTGGATACGCTGCGCCTGCTGGAAAGCGGGCAGGCCTTGGTTGCCTTCGGGTACCTGGGCATCAGCGTGTTCGGCGGGCTGCTCGCCACCTGGGCTGGCCTGTCCTTGACCAAACTTTGATAAACGAGAGACCGACATGCTCGATTCCAAACTGTTACGTAGCAACCTTCAGGACGTAGCGGACCGCCTGGCATCCCGTGGCTTTGCCTTGGATGTCGCGCGCATCGAAGCGCTGGAAGAACAGCGCAAGACCGTCCAGACCCGCACCGAAGCACTGCAGGCTGAGCGTAATGCGCGTTCCAAATCCATCGGTCAGGCCAAGCAGCGCGGCGAAGACATCGCGCCGCTGATGGCGGATGTCGAGCGCATGGGCACCGAGCTGTCCGACGGCAAAGTCGAGCTGGACAAGATTCAGACCGAGCTGGATTCGATCCTGCTGGGCATCCCTAACGTGCCGCATGAGTCTGTGCCGATTGGCGAAGACGAAGACGGCAACGTCGAAGTGCGTCGGTGGGGCACGCCAAAAGCCTTTGATTTCGAGATCAAGGACCACGTTGCCCTAGGCGAGTTGACCGGCGGCCTGGATTTTGAAACTGCCGCCAAGATGTCCGGCGCACGCTTTGCCTTGCTGCGCGGCCCGATCGCGCGCATGCACCGCGCCCTGGCGCAGTTCATGATCAACCTGCACACCGCCGAGCATGGTTACGAAGAAGCCTACACCCCTTACCTGGTGCAGGCGCCGGCGCTGATGGGCACCAGCCAGCTGCCGAAGTTCGAGGAAGAGCTGTTCAAGATCAGCCGCGACGGTGACGCCGATCTGTACCTGATCCCGACCGCCGAAGTGTCGCTGACCAACATCGTGGCGGGCGAGATCCTCGACGCCAAGCAACTGCCGTTGAAGTTCGTGGCTCACAGCCCGTGCTTCCGCAGCGAAGCCGGTGCATCGGGTCGTGACACTCGCGGCATGATCCGCCAGCACCAGTTCGACAAGGTCGAGATGGTGCAGGTCGTCGAGCCGTCGACGTCCATGGAAGCCCTGGAAGGCCTGACCGCCAACGCCGAACGCGTCCTGCAACTGCTGGAGCTGCCGTATCGCGTGCTGGCGCTGTGCACGGGCGACATGGGTTTCAGCGCCGTGAAGACCTACGACCTCGAAGTGTGGGTGCCGAGCCAGGATAAATACCGCGAGATTTCGTCGTGCTCCAACTGCGGTGATTTCCAGGCGCGTCGTATGCAAGCGCGTTTCCGTAACCCGGAAACCGGCAAGCCGGAGCTGGTCCACACCCTCAACGGTTCGGGCCTGGCCGTAGGCCGTACGCTGGTGGCGGTGCTGGAAAACTACCAACAGGCTGACGGTTCGATCCGCGTGCCTGAAGTGCTCAAGCCTTACATGGCTGGCGTCGAGGTCATCCGCTAAATGGAATTTCTGCCGCTGTTTCATAACCTGCGCGGCAGTCGTGTGTTGGTCGTCGGTGGTGGGGAGATTGCCTTGCGCAAATCCCGGCTGCTGGCCGACGCCGGTGCGGTGTTGCGGGTGGTTGCTCCCCAGATCGAAGACCAGTTGCGTGAGCTGGTGCAGGGCAGTGGCGGGGAACTGATGTTGCGCGGTTATCAGGAGGCCGACCTCGACGGTTGCACCCTGATCATCGCGGCAACGGACGACGAGCCGCTGAACGCGCAAGTGTCCAGCGATGCCAAGCGTCGTTGCGTGCCGGTCAATGTGGTGGATGCGCCGGCCTTGTGCAGCGTGATCTTCCCGGCGATTGTCGACCGTTCGCCTTTGGTGATCGCGGTGTCCAGCGGCGGCGATGCGCCGGTGCTGGCGCGCCTGATCCGCGCCAAGCTGGAAACCTGGATTCCTTCCACCTACGGTCAGTTGGCCGGGTTGGCGGCGCGTTTTCGTGCCCAGGTCAAAGGTTTGTACCCGGATGTGCAGCAACGTCGCGCGTTCTGGGAAGAGGTGTTTCAAGGCCCGATTGCCGATCGCCAGCTGGCCGGGCAGGGGGCTGAAGCCGAGCGTTTACTGATCGAAAAGGTCAACGGAGCGCCGCCTTATGCGCCGGGTGAGGTTTACCTGGTGGGCGCAGGACCGGGTGATCCTGACCTGCTGACCTTCCGCGCCCTGCGCCTGATGCAGCAAGCCGACGTGGTGCTGTACGACCGCTTGGTTGCGCCGGCAATTCTCGAGCTGTGCCGCCGTGATGCCGAGCGCGTGTACGTCGGCAAGCGTCGCGCCGACCATGCTGTGCCGCAAGATCAGATCAACCAGCAACTGGTTGACCTGGCCAAGCAAGGCAAACGCGTGCTGCGCCTCAAAGGTGGCGATCCATTCATCTTTGGGCGAGGTGGTGAAGAGATTGAGGAACTGGCAGCCCACGGCATCCCGTTCCAAGTGGTGCCGGGGATCACGGCGGCCAGCGGTTGCGCAGCGTATGCGGGCATTCCGCTGACCCACCGTGACTATGCGCAGTCAGTGCGATTTATCACCGGGCATTTGAAGAACGGTACGTCGGACCTGCCTTGGGATGACTTGGTAGGCCCCTCGCAGACCTTGGTGTTCTACATGGGCTTGATTGGTTTGCCGATCATCTGCGAACAGCTGATCAAGCATGGGCGGGCAGCGGATACCCCGGCAGCATTGATCCAGCAGGGCACCACATCTAACCAGCGTGTGTTTACTGGCACGCTGGCCGACTTGCCGCGCATGGTGGCGGAGCATGAAGTGCATGCGCCGACACTGGTGATCGTCGGTGAAGTGGTGATGTTGCGTGAGAAGCTGAAGTGGTTTGAAGGCGCCCAGGCACAGGTTTAAGCCTTAAAAGCATCGCGGGCAAGCCCGCTCCCACAGGGGATTGCATTCCAATGTGGGAGCGGGCTTGCCCGCGATGGTGCTTCAAAGCCAGGTCATAATTCGGATCAGTTCCGGACACCTTTGCCGCTCAAACGCAGCCGATCATGCTGCGCATCAAACACCTGCAACGGCCCCTTCGGCACAATCCCCGTCGGATTGATCGTGCGATGGCTGGCGTAGTAATGCCCCTTGATATGCTCAAAATCCACCGTCTCAGCCACACCTGGCCACTGATACATCTCCCTCAGCCAATTCGACAGATTCGAATAATCCGCAATCCGCCGCAAATTGCATTTGAAGTGGCTGTAATACACCGCATCAAAGCGAATCAGCGTGGTGAACAGGCGCACATCGGCTTCGGTCAGGTGCTCACCGGCCAGGTAGCGATGATCGCCTAGATGCTGTTCCAGGTGATCCAGTTCGGCAAACACATCATCAAACGCACTTTCATACGCCCGCTGCGAAGTGGCAAAGCCTGCGCGGTACACGCCGTTGTTCACGGCGGGATAAATGCGCTCGTTCAGCGCGTCAATGGTAGGGCGCAGCGCTTCGGGGTAAAAATCCAGGGTGTTGCCGGTCATCCCGTTGAACGCGCTGTTGAACATGCGGATGATTTCCGCCGATTCATTGTTCACGATGCGCTTCAGCTTTTTGTCCCACAGCACCGGCACGGTGACGCGCCCGCTGTAGTCGGCGGTGTCGGCCGTGTAGCGTTGGTGCATGAAGGCGAAATCGTCGAGCGCGTCGCCGGTCGAGCCGTGGGCCTTGTCGAACGTCCAGCCGTTTTCCAGCATCAACCAACTGACCACGGACACGTCGATCAAGCGTTCGAGGCCCTTGAGCTTGCGCAGGATCAGGGTGCGATGGGCCCACGGGCAGGCGAGGGACACGTAGAGGTGGTAGCGACCGGCCTCGGCCTTGAAGCCGCCTTCGCCGCTCGGGCCTGGCGAACCGTCGGCGGTCACCCAGTTGCGGCGTTGCGCCTGTTCCCGTTGGAATGCGCCGTCTGCGCTACTTTCGTACCACTGGTCTTTCCAGCGTCCTTCAATCAGCAAACCCATGACTGGCTCCTCTGCTATTAAGCGTTGGAGGCCAGTCTAAAGGGCTGAGTTCGATTTAAAAGCGCAAAGACTGCAGGTGAATGATCGATTAAATCGATTTATCTCGCACGTCCCAGTATTGCTGGGCCACCACGAACGCCTGTTCCCGTGAGTGACCCAAGCCGCGCAAGGCCAGGGCCATGGTGGCGATCAGGGCCAGTTGTGGGTAGCTGTCTTCGACATCCCCGCGCCACACGGCCTTCAGGTGTTCGGGTTCCAACGTGGCAGGTTTGACGTGGCGTTGGGCGGAGAGGGCGGGCCATTCCTCGTCCCAGCTTTCGCCACCGGTGGTGCCGTACAAATGGCTGGCCGAGTCGGGGTTGATCTCGATTTCGCCGCCATCGCCCTTCACGACAATCACATTGTCGCCGAGCAAGCCGCTGGCATCGCGGTGCACGCCCTGGTAGCCGGGGTGGAAGATGCTTTGCAGGCCAAGCCGCGCATTCAGCGGGTTGAGCAGGCGCGCCAGGGAATGGATCGGTGAGCGCAGGCCCAGGGTGTTGCGCAGGTCGATCATGCGCTGCAACTGCGGCGCCCAATCGCCCAGTGGGATAAATGCCAGGTTGCCTCGCTCATAGGCGGTCTCCACCTGCTGCCAGTTACGGCACAGCGGAATCTCCAACGTTTCCACTAATTGCTCGGTGTACAGCCGCCCCGCCGTATGCGGGCCGCCGCCGTGCATCAGGATGCGCACGCCATTTTGTGCCAGGCACTTGGCGGCAAGCAGGTACCACGGCAGGTGACGCTTCTTGCCGGCGTAGGTGGGCCAGTCGACATCCACGTTCAGCGCCGGGGCGTTGAGGCGTTCGCGCACGGCTTCGGTGAAGCCGGCGAGTTCTTCCGGGCTTTCTTCCTTGTGGCGCAACAGCATCAAGAAGGCGCCGAGCTGGGTGTCTTCGACTTTTTCGTCGAGCAGCATGCCCATGGCTTCGCGGGCTTCCTCGCGGGTGAGGTTGCGCGCGCCGCGCTTGCCTTTGCCCAGGATGCGCACGAACGGCGCAAACGGGTGCTCGGCAGGGGTTTCAAGGGGCAGCGGGGCAAAGTCGGTCATAAGCAATTCGTCGGCCTGGGCAGGCCCGCCAGCTTGGCGGCGAGTTTGGCGGGAGTGCCGTTGAACAGTTTGTTGAGGTGCAGGCTGTTGCCCTTTTCCGGGCCCAGCTTCAAGGCGGTGTACTTGATCAGCGGGCGGGTGGCGGGCGACAGCTGGAATTCGGCGTAGAACTGGCGCAGCAGCTGGAGGATTTCCCAATGGTCCGGGGTAAGCTCCAGCGTCTCAGTGGCGGCCAGGGCGATTGCCACCTCATCGGACCACTCGTTCAGGTCAACGAGGTAGCCGTCCTTGTCCAGTTCCAGGGTGCGTGCGCCGACGGTCAGGGTGTTCATAGCCAGGTGTTGACCTTGTCGTAGTCGATCGACAACTGCACGAAACCTGGGTAGTCCACGCTGTCGGCCCAGTCCGGCAGAGGCAAATGGCGCGCCTGCATGTCTTCGGCCAGCACAAAGACCTTCACGCCCTTGGTTTGCAGCGCCGGGTTGTGCAGCGCGTAGGCGCCATCGCCGCAGAGCAGGATGGCGTCCTTGGTGCCACAGATGCGCAGGCAGCTGTCGAGGCGGCTATCGGTAAACGGGGAGTGGGAAACCACATGGAGAGTCGACATCAGAGGGTCATCACCTGGTCGTAACGGTCAATCAACTGGGAGATCGCTTCGCTGTCCAGCGGCTGGGCGCTGGCGGGCGGCGCGAGGCCGCGCTCGGCCAGGCTGTGGCGGCAGGCAAATACGTCATCGATGCCAAAAAGGCCCAATGCCTGCAAGTTGGCGCTGAGGTCTTTTTGCTGCACGGCCTTGGCATCCTGGTGCGGCGCCAGTTGGAACACGCCGTCATCAAGGAACAGCAGGCCAATCGGTAGATCGAAGGCGCCACCGGCCAGGACGATATCCAAGGCTTCCCGGGCACTCGGCCCGGACCATGGCGGCTGGCGGCTGATCACCAACAAGGATTTGGACATGTCACGGCCCTCCAAAGCAGATCAGGCGGTCGGCGGCCTGGGCGGCGTCATGCAACTGACCCAGGCCCGACAGCGCCCACGGCGTATCCAGGTTTACCGCGCTGCGTTGATAGCGCGTGGCTTCTTCCTGGTTAAGCACGCCACGGCGCAAGGCGGCGGCGATGCACACCACGCCGTCGAGCTGGTGCTGGCTGACAAACTCACGCCATTGGCGGGCGATGTCTTGCTCATCCTGGGGCGCAACGATGTTATTGGACGCGCTGTACACGCCGTCCTGGTAGAAAAACAGCCGCACAATCTCATGCCCGCCGGCCAACGCCGCTTGGGCGAACAGCAGGGCACGGCGCGAAGAGGGCGCGTGGGCGGCGGAAAACAGTGCAATCGCGAACTTCATGGAACACTCTGCAAGCAAACGTGGGGCAATGATAAAGCCGCTGCCACGAAAAAGCCCGCCGTGATCAAAACGGTCACTGTTGGTGACCGTTCCGGCGATTGCCGGTAAGCGCAAGGCTGCCTAGTCTGTGTGCATTCAAAACAAAAATGGAGTGCCCATGTCAGGTCCCTTGGCGTCCCTCAAAGTGTTGGATTTTTCCACCTTGCTGCCGGGCCCGTTTGCATCGTTGATGCTGGCGGACATGGGCGCCGAGGTGCTGCGTATCGAATCGCCCACGCGCCCGGACCTGCTGCGGGTATTACTGCCCCATGATCAGGGTGTTTCGGCGAGCCATGCCTACCTCAATCGCAATAAGCGCAGCCTGGCGCTTGACCTCAAGCAGCCTGAAGCGCTGGAGATCGTGCGGGCGTTGGTCAAGGCGTACGACATCGTGCTCGAACAGTTCCGGCCAGGGGTGATGGAACGTCTGGGCTTGGGGTATGAGGCGTTGAAGGCGATCAACCCAAAGCTGATTTACGTGTCTATCACCGGTTACGGCCAGACCGGGCCCTATAAGGACCGCGCCGGGCACGATATCAATTACCTGGCACTGGCCGGCGTGGCCAGCTACACCGGTCGTGCCGACAGTGGGCCGCTGCCGTTGGGCGTGCAACTGGCGGACGTGGGAGGAGGGTCGCTGCATGCGGTGGTGGGGTTGTTAGCGGCTGTTATCGCCCGACAGCAGAGCGGGGTCGGCCAATACCTGGATGTGAGCATGACCGACTGCTCGTTCAGCCTGAATGCCATGGCCGGCGCGGGTTACCTGGCGTGTGGGGTGGAGCCGGAGTGGGAGAGCCATGTGCTTAACGGCGGGAGTTTCTACGACTATTACCGCTCGCGGGAGGGGCGCTGGATGGCGGTGGGCAGTTTGGAGCCAGGGTTCATGCAACAACTCTGTGAAACGCTGGGACGGCCGGAGTTGGCGGCACAAGGCTTGTCGCCCAAGCCGGAGCAGCAAAAGTCCCTCAAGCAGGCGCTGAAAGTCGAGTTTGAAAAGCGTAGCTTCGACGAGTTGTGTGAGTTGTTTGCCGGGGTCGACGCTTGTGTCGAACCGGTGCTGAGCCTGAGCGAGGCGGTGGAGCATCCGCAGTTAAAGGCGCGCGAATTGATCAGCCAGGTGCCTCGGGGTGACGGTTCGACCCAGGCGCAACTGGCGTGCCCGCTGAAGTTTTCCGAGGGGGTGCCAGCGCCTCGGCATATTGGGGTTGCAGTGGGCGCACACAGTGATGAAGTGTTGGCGGAGTTGGGGCTTAGTGCTCAGCGGATAAGCGAGCTGCGACAGGCCAAGGTGGTTGGGTAGCCTGAGCTGACGCTATCGCAGGCAAGCCAGCGCCCACATTTGATAGGCGGCGCGGTCAAAGTGTGGGAGCTAGCTTGCCTGCGATGAGGCCCTCACTCCACCCGAGTTTCCCCGGTAAACACCAACGTCTGCCGACACCGCCGACACAAATACCGCCGCCCCTGCGCCACCATGCCATGTCGCTGCGACGAAAACGGAAAGTCGCTATCGGCACACGGGCATCGGTAAATATAGCGAGTCACCTGGCGGCGCTTCACCTCATACGTATGGCAACGGTCAGGTGGCAGTTCGTAAACCCCGCGCATGATCAATTGCCATTCCTCGCCATGCGGCTGGATGCGCTCGCCGAACAATTGGTGGGCGATCAAGTGCGCCACTTCGTGGGCCACGGTCTGTTTCAGGAAATGCTGGCTGTTTTCACGGTACAACTGTGGGTTGAAGCGCAGCAGGTTCTCGTGCAAATGCGCGACACCGGCCTTCTGGCCCCGCAGCTTGAGGCTGACCTGGGGGCGTTTGAAGCTTCGTTTGAAAAAGGATTCGGCTTGTTGGAAACAATCTTCGACGCGGGTATTGAGTTGCTCGGGCATGCTGTACATATCTCCAGAGACCCCCAGTATGCCGCAAAGCTGAGTGTTTCCGAATCTGTCAGGCGCCGAATGGTCATGCATAACGCACAAAGCCACCTTGCGGTGGCCTTTCCTACGGTTTAATCGGATCAGTTGGTATAGATCGGCCCTACGCCGAGGCCCCAGACAATCACGGTAAACGCCATGATCGCCACCAGTACCACTAGGCCTACGGCCAGCACCGAGCTGGAAAACAGGAAACCCTCATCCGGGTCGATGTTCATGAAGGTCGGCAGCCCCACGTACAGCAGGTACACCGTGTAGCAAATCGCCGCCGTGCCCACGACCATGCCCAGCCACATATGTGGGTAGAGCGCCGCCAGCCCGCCGATAAACAGCGGCGTGGCGGTGTAGGTGGCAAACGCCACGCAGCGCGCCATGCTGGGGTTGGCGTCGTAGGTACGCGCCATCCAGTGGATGAACGCGCCCATCACCGCCACACCGCCAAGCATGGCGGCGTAGGACATGAGCGTCATCCACAGGGCGCTTTCCTGGGTCAGCATCACTGGCGAGCGGTTGCCGATGACCCAGCCAACCTGGGTGGTACCGATAAAGGCTGATACGGCGGGGATCGCCGCGAGAATCAGTGTGTGAGTGAGGTACATGTGGCTGATGCTTTCTTCTTTATCGCCACGAATTTCCCGCCATTCCTGGTCGGGATGGGTAAAAAGCCCCACGACGTGATGGATCATGCCGGTCACTCCTGTCGTTATTGCCATCGCCCCCCATCGGAGCGCCCACGGGCCAAATGGCCTCAAAGGTCCCGGATAGCTGTGCGACCTCTAGTCGCAGTATAGGAAGAGATGCCCGGAATAACTGTAGGGCCTTTAGAGCAAATTGCGCTGTAAACATTGGGCTTAATCGCGGTGAGGTCTGTCAGGCGCCACTCGGTCGACTGTGGGAGCTGGCTTGCCTGCGATGGCGACCTGTCAGAAACCGATACGTTAACTGGCCCACCGCTATCGCAGGCAAGCCAGCTCCCACATTGGAACTCGGTCGCTCATAACGGTAAAATACCCGGCTTTTCGTCACACACCTCCAGCGGATCCAAGCGCCATGGGCACTCTTACGGTCAACCAGAACAAACTGCAAAAACGCCTGCGTCGCCTGGCCGGTGAAGCGGTCGCCGATTTCAACATGATCGAGGACGGCGACAAGGTCATGGTCTGCCTCTCCGGCGGCAAAGACAGCTACACCTTGCTTGATGTGCTGCTGCACCTGCAAAAGGTCGCGCCGATCACGTTTGAGATCGTTGCCGTCAACATGGACCAGAAACAACCGGGCTTCCCCGAGCATGTGCTGCCGGCCTACCTCAAGGCGTTGGGCGTCGATTACCACATCGTCGAAAAAGACACCTATTCGGTGGTCAAGGAACTGATCCCGGAAGGCAAGACCACCTGCTCGCTGTGCTCGCGCCTGCGCCGTGGCACGCTGTACACCTTCGCCGATGAGATCGGCGCGACCAAGATGGCCCTGGGTCATCATCGCGATGACATCGTCGAAACCTTCTTCCTCAATATGTTCTTCAATGGCTCGCTCAAAGCCATGCCACCCAAGCTGCGCGCCGATGACGGGCGCAACGTGGTAATCCGCCCGCTGGCGTATTGCAACGAGAAGGACATCCAGGCCTACTCCGACCTCAAGCAATTCCCGATCATCCCGTGCAACCTGTGTGGCTCCCAGGAAAACCTGCAGCGCCAGGTGGTCAAGGAGATGCTGCTGGACTGGGAGCGCAAGACGCCCGGTCGCACCGAAAGTATCTTCCGCAGCCTGCAGAACGTGCAGCCGTCGCAGTTGGCCGACCGCAGCCTGTTCGACTTCACCAGCCTGAAAATTGATGAGAGCGCCGCTTCGCGCTTCGTTAATGTTGTGAACCTCTGAGCCTGTTCAATGCTCTGACACACGGCGCTCGCGGGCGCCGTTTTCAATTCGAATCCCAGGAGAGGGCATGCGCGATTACAAGTGGCTGCACGAATATTGTCTGAACCGCTTCGGTTCGGCGGCCGAGCTGGAAGCCCACCTGCCTGTACCCAAGACCCCGGCGCAGTTACGCAAGATCAGTGATGACCGCTACCTGTCGACATTGGCGCTGCGGGTATTTCGCGCGGGTTTGAAGCACAGCGTGGTAGACGCCAAGTGGCCGGCGTTCGAGCAAGTGTTCTTCGGCTTCGATCCGGAAAAAGTCGTGCTGATGGGCGCCGAACACCTGGAGCGGTTGATGCAGGACACGCGAATCATCCGCCACCTGGGCAAGCTCAAGAGCGTGCCGCGCAATGCGCAGATGATCCTCGACATTGAGCAGGAGAAAGGCAGCTTTGGTGCGTTTGTCGCCGATTGGCCGGTGACCGATATCGTTGGGCTGTGGAAGTACCTGAGCAAGCACGGCCACCAACTGGGCGGGCTGTCAGCGCCGCGCTTTTTGCGCATGGTGGGCAAGGACACGTTTGTGCCGAGTTATGACGTGGTCGCGGCGTTGAACGCGCAGAAAATCGTCGACAAGGCGCCGACCAGCCTGCGCGACCTGGCGGCGGTGCAGGGGGCGTTCAACCAGTGGCATGCCGAGAGCGGGCGGCCGATGTGTCAGTTGTCGATGATGTTGGCCTATACGGTGAATCATTGAGACCGAGGTGAGGCCATCGCAGGCAAGCCAGCTCCCACAGGGGAATGCATTCCAAATGTGGGAGCTGGCTTGCCTGCGATAGCGGACGTCAGGCCGGCAAAGGACCTGCCGCCAACCGCCGATTCAACTGATGCCGCCACCGCACGTACAACAACGCCGTACAAAACACCGCCAGGCTCGCCAGCATCTCCAACACCCCGAACCACTGCCGGTTCGGGTCGTACGCCGCCAGCGCGCCTTTGATGAAATACAGGTTCACCACAAAACACATCCACGAATGCCCGCGCGCGCTGCCTTGCAGCATGCCGGGCGCCAGCACCAGCAGCGGCACCAGTTCGATCAGCAGGATCACCCACGGCCGCGCGCCGTGCAGGTCGGCGACGAACAGGTAGTAAACGCAGAGCAACCCCACCAAGCCCAAAAACGCCAACAGGCTCAGCGTGCGCGCCACCTTGACCCGTGGCGCCAGCCACGCCTGGGAGGGCAGGACCTTAGGCTTCCTGGCCACGGCCGTTCTCCAGCAACCTAGCGGTTATAGCCAGGCGCAGGCCCAAGGCGCGGCACAGCGTGATTTCGTGTTGATCGAGCATGCGCTTGCCGTCAGGCCCGGCATGGTGGCTGGCGCCATACGGCGTGCCGCCGCCTTGGGTGTCGAGCAATGCCTGTTCGCTGTAGGGCAGGCCGGTGATCAACATGCCGTGGTGCAACAGCGGCAACAGCATCGACATCAGCGTGGTTTCCTGGCCGCCATGCAGGCTGGCGGTGGAGGTAAACACCCCGGCCGGCTTGCCGACGAGGGCGCCGGTGAGCCACAGGTTGCTGGTGCCGTCGATAAAGTACTTGAGCGGCGCGGCCATGTTGCCGAAGCGGGTCGGGCTGCCCAGGGCCAGGCCCGAGCAGTTTTTCAGGTCATCGAGGCTGGCATACAGTGCGCCTTCGTCCGGAATGCTCGGCGCGACGGCTTCGCACTCGGTGGAGATCGCCGGCACGGTGCGCAGTCGGGCCTCCATTGCGCCTTGTTCGATGCCCCGGGCAATGTGCCGGGCCATTTCGCTGACCGAGCCGTTACGGCTGTAGTACAAGACCAGCACATACGGGGCACTCACGGCAGGATCTCCAGCACGTTCTCTGGCGGACGGCCAATGATGGCTTTATTGGTGGTCTCGAGGATCGGGCGTTCCATCAGCTTCGGATGCTCGGCGATGGCGGCGATCAATTGCGCTTCGCTGAGGCTGGCGTCGGCCAGGTTGAGGGTCTTGTATTCGTCTTCGCCGGTGCGCAGCAGTTGGCGCGCGCTGATGCCCAGCTTGCCGAGCAATGCTTTCAGCTGCGCGGCGTTCAGCGGGGTTTCGAGGTAGCGCACCACGGTCGGGGTGAGGCCGCGGGCTTCGAGCAATTCCAGCGCACCGCGGGATTTCGAGCAGCGCGGGTTGTGATAAAGCGTCAGATCGGTCATGTGCGGGTCGCATCTTGCGTAAGGTGGCGGGTATTCTACCCGCGCTGCGGCCCGTCCTTAAACCGTAAGAGGCGATAGGTCGCAGTCAACGTTCATTTTTGCGAAGGATTACCCCATGACTAGGCGACTGATCGGTGCATTGGCGATCATCACAACCCTGCTGCTCAGCGGCTGCGGTAATGACTACGGCGTTGACCAGTATGGCCAGAAAGTGGCGGCCGAACGCTTGGACAAACAGTGGCTGGTGGTCAATTACTGGGCCGAATGGTGTGGCCCGTGCCGCACGGAAATTCCTGAGCTCAATGCCTTGGCCGAACAGCTGAAGGCGCAGAACGTAGGGGTGTTCGGGGTCAATTTCGACAACGTGCAGGGTGAAGAGCTGAAAGCCGCCAGTGACAAACTGGGCATCAAGTTCACCGTGCTGGCGCAGAACCCGGAGGGGATTTTTGATATCCCGCGCAGCGAAGCGTTGCCGGTGACCTACATCATTGATGACAAGGGCAAGGTGCGCGAGCAGCTGATGGGTGAGCAGACGGCGGAAGGGGTGTTGGCTAAGCTCAAGGCTTTACGCGGCTGATTTGGTAGGCGCTGGCTTGCCTGCGATGCAGGCGACTCAATGTGTCTGTGGTACCGAGTCGATGTGATCGCAGGCAAGCCAGCTCCCACAGAAAAGCCAATCCGCAGTGAAATCAGCCTTCTTCCAGCCACAGGCGAATCGGCTTGCCCTCGGCCGGCCAGAAGCGCGTTTGGTCAATCGGTGAGATATCCCAGCGCTGCACCCCCTGCAGGGCCTGGAAGAAGCGGTGTTCCTGCTCCATCAAGGCTTCGGCGCACAGCTTGCGGGTGCTGCCGATCTTGCCGAAGCTGATCTTGTCGCCTTCGACGGTGTACGGCGCAAACCAGTGGTTGCAACCGCCATTGCCGTAGGCGCGGCCATCGGTGCCGAGGGTGACGGTCAGGTGCGCGTAATCCATCAACGGCCGCTCACCAATCCATTCCACCACGTAGCTATGATCCCGCTTGAGCTTGACCGCGTCCCCGGCGCAACCCGTCAGGGCCGCCCCGAGGGCGGCGAGCAAGAGCAGGCCTCTCATTGCGCGGCCTTTTGGCATTTCGGGCAGCGGTGCTTGTCGCCTTCGCTGGCCCAGCCCAACTCGGCAATGCGCGCGTTGGCGGCCGGTTGCAGGGGTTCTTTGGTCAGCTTGGTTTCCACCGCAAACTCGAACTCCAGCACCGCATCGCAGCTGTCGCAGTTGACCTTCCAGGTGTGAATCTCCAACTCGCCGAATTTCGGCCCCTGGGCCATGGCGACCCATTGGCCGGCCGGGCGGATGGAGTAGCGTGCGTCACCTTCGACGGTAAGGCGCATCGACAGGGTTTTACTGCCACGCAGGGTGACGATCAGCACGTCGCCATGCTTGATCGAACCACCGTTGCCAGTCACCTGGTAACGGCCCGGCACCAGGGCGCGGCATTCGATCAGGGTGTGTTGCGGGCTCAGCAAACTGAAGCGGAAATCGTGTTCGGCCATGGATCCTCCAAATAGGCGCGGCATCCTATCACGGGTGCTGGCCTATCATGAGCCTGGTATGTGACCGCTGATCATCCTTCGACAAGGTTCTGCGCCCGGCCATCGGCCCATGCGGCAATGTTGGCCAAGGTGGTGCCGGCGATGGCCGCCAGGGCTTCGCGGGTAAGAAATGCCTGGTGCGCGGTGATGATCACATTGGGAAAGGTCAGCAGACGCGCGAGTACGTCATCTTGCAGGGGCAGGTCGGAGCGGTCCTCGAAAAACAGCTGCGCTTCCTCCTCATACACATCCAGCCCGAGGTAGCCGAGTTGGCCCTCCTTGAGTGCCTCGATCAGTGCCGGGGTGTCGACCAACCCCCCGCGACCGGTGTTGATCAGCATCGCACCCGGCTGCATCTGTGCCAGCGAGCAGGCGTTGATCAAGTGTTTACTGTCGGCGGTCAGCGGGCAGTGCAGGCTGATGATCTGCGCTTGGGCCAGCAACTCAGGCAGGCTCACGTAGCGCGCCCCCAAGGCCAGGACCTGCGGGTTTGGGAAGGGGTCGTAGGCGAGCAGTTGGCAACCGAAACCGGCCATTATCTTGGCGAACGTCGCGCCGATCTGCCCGGTGCCGACCACGCCGACGGTCTTGCCCACCAGGTCGAAACCGGTGAGGCCATGCAGGCTGAAGTCGCCGTCGCGGGTGCGATTGTAGGCGCGATGCAGGCGGCGGTTGAGGGCGAGGATCAGTGCGACCGCGTGTTCGGCCACCGCGTGGGGCGAGTAGGCCGGCACGCGCACGATGGTCAGGCCCAGGCGCTTGGCGGCGGCCAGGTCCACATGGTTGTAGCCCGCCGAGCGCAGGGCGATCAACCGCGTACCGCCCTTGGCCAAGTGCTCCAGCACCGCGGCGCTGAGGTCGTCATTGATGAAGGCGCACACCACTTCGTGATGCTCGGTCAGGGCCACGGTGTCGAGGTTGAGCCGTGCAGGCTGGAATTGCAGCTCCAGGCCGGGTGGCAGCGGTTCGCCGAGAAAACTGTCGCGGTCGTAGGTCTGGCTACTGAAAAGAATGACGCGCATTGGAATGCTCTCTGCACTAACTGACTGACTGAATAAATACATAAACCCTGTGGGAGCTGGCTTGCCTGCGATTACGGCCTGTCAGGCGACGGGGGTTTGGAAAGACCCAAAAGTAAGCGGCCAGCGTGGTTGACGGGGCGCCTGAGATTAAGATCAAAAGCAGATCCAAAGCGGAGCATTAGGCATTGACCCTTGCTTCACTCGCCAGCCGGGCAATCGCCATGTCCAGTTCGTCCAGCGCGTGCAGGGCCTTGGCGTCGTCCTGTTTGAGCAGGGTCTCGGCGCGGTGGCAGGCGGCACGCAGTTGCGGTACGCCGCAGTAACGGGTTGCGCCGTGCAGGCGGTGCACACGTTCGATCAGGGCGTTGTTGTCATTGGCTTCGCGGGCGATGGTGATGGCCAGGCGGTCGGCTTCCAGGGAGGCCAGCAACATGGCGAGCATGTCCGCCGCCAGGTCAGCCTTGCCGGCGGCCAGGCGCAGGCCCTCTTCATGGTCGAGCACCGGCAATTTCACGCCAGGGCCGAGGCCGTCCGTTGGGCGTTCCGGGCCTTGGTTACGCAGGGCCAGGCCGGTCCATTTCAACACCACTTGGGCCAGTTGCCGTTCGCTGATGGGTTTGGTCAGGTAGTCGTCCATGCCGCTTTGCAGCAAGGCGCGCTTTTCGTTGGCCATGGCGTGGGCGGTGAGGGCGACCACCGGCAATGGCGTGCCGCTGCGCTCGCTTTCCCACTGGCGGATCGCCTCGGTGCTTTGGCGGCCGTCCATGCCAGGCATTTGCACGTCCATCAGCACCAGGTCGAAAGTGTCCTGTTTCACGGCGTCGACGGCCGCATACCCGCTTTCCACTGCACGCACCCGCGCGCCCATGTCTTCCAGCAGGGTTTGGACCAGCAGCAGGTTCGCCGGGTTGTCATCCACGCACAATACGCGCGGCGCCCGGCTGGACAGCGGCTCGCCCGGTTCGCTGCGCGATGGTCGCGGGCTGATCAGGTCGGACAGCGCGCGGCGCAGCTTGCGCGTACACGCCGGCTTGGCCTGCAATTGGCTATTGGGGTTGGGTACGGACTGGTTGAACAGCATCTGTTCAGTGGTGGGGCACAGCACCAGCACCTTGCAGCCCAGGTGCTCAAGGTCCCATAGATGCTGGTTGAGGCGCTCGGGCGGGATGTCATTGGCGGTTACGCCAAGTACCGCCAGGTCAATCGCCTGATCGGTCTGATGGGCACTGGTGATGCCGTTGGTCAGGCTTTCCAGACTGTTGAACGGGGTAACTTCCAGGCCGCAGTCTTCCAACTGATGTTGCAGCGCCTGGCGCGCCAGTTCATGGTTTTCCAGCACCGCCACGCGACGGCCGAGCAGCGGCGCGCAAGGCAAATCCTCGACATCGTCACGGGTCTTGGGCAGGTTCAGGCTGATCCAGAACTCCGAACCTTCGCCCGGCGTACTGTCGACGCCGATTTCACCGCCCATCTGCTCGATCAGGCGCTTGGAAATCACCAGGCCCAACCCGGTGCCGCCGGGCTGGCGCGACAGTGAGTTATCGGCCTGGCTGAACGCCTGGAACAACGCGCGCACGTCCTGGCTGGACAGGCCGATGCCGGTGTCCTGCACGCTGATGCGCAGTTGCACGCTGTCTTCCTGCTCGTCCTCGATCATCGCCCTGGCCACGATGGTGCCTTCACGGGTGAACTTGATCGCGTTGCTGATCAGGTTGGTCAGGATCTGCTTCAGGCGCAGCGGGTCGCCGACCAGCGCCAGCGGCGTGTCGCGGTAGACGAGGCTGACCAGCTCCAGCTGTTTGGCATGGGCGGCGGGAGCGAGGATGGTCAGGGTGTCCTGCAGCAAATCGCGCAGGTTGAACGGGATGCTGTCGAGCACCAGCTTGCCGGCTTCGATTTTCGAAAAATCGAGGATCTCGTTGATGATGCCCAGCAGGTTGTCGGCGGACTTTTCGATGGTGCCCAGGTAATCGAGCTGGCGTGGGGTCAGTTCGCTTTTTTGCAGCAGGTGAGTAAAGCCGAGGATACCGTTGAGCGGCGTGCGGATCTCATGGCTCATGTTGGCCAGGAACTCCGACTTGATGCGGCTGGCCTCCAGGGCTTCCTTACGCGCCAGGTCCAGCTCGATGTTCTGGATCTCGATGGTTTCCAGGTTCTGGCGCACGTCTTCGGTGGCCTGGTCGATGCTGTGTTGCAGTTCTTCCTGGGCGTTCTGCAGGGTCTCGGCCATGCGGTTGATGCCCGACGCGAGCTGGTCCAGCTCCTGGCTGCCCAACGCAGGCAAGCGGGTTTGCAGGTTGCCGTCCTTGAGTTGGGCCACCGCCTGCTTGATCTGGCCGATTGGCGAGTTGATCGTGCGGCTGATGCGCAAAGCCAATGCCGCGGTGCAGATCAAGCCGATGGCGATCAGCAGCAGGCTGGCGAACAGGCTGCGGTAGCCGCGCAGCAACATGCCGTTGTGGGAGAGTTCCACCTCGACCCAGCCCAGCAGGCGGTCGGCTTCATCCGGGATCAGGTCGCCCGCAAGGTTGCGATGACGACCAAACACCGGCAGCAGGTAGCGGGTGGCGTCATTGCCGGTGCGCTGCAACAAATGGGAACTGTTGCCGATGGGCGCCTGGTTGAGCATGGTCGGGCCCGCATGGGCCAGGGAGATGCGGTCCGGACTGAGGAACGCCACGGTGCGCACGTCCGGCTGCTCCAGGGATTGAGTGGCGATGCGCTCCAGCAGGTCGGTGTTGCGGGCGCTCAGGGCCGGCGCCACCAGCGGAGCCAATTGCTCCGCGATCATTTCGCCGCGTTGCAGCAATTGGGTCTGCAGTTCCGAGAGCTGCATCCAGGTGAAGTAGCCCCCCAGCAACGAGGCCATCAGGCTGGTCGGTAATAAGGTCAGCAACAGTACGCGGCCTTTTATCCCCATTCTTGTCAGCACGCTACTCTCCTGCTACCACATTGATATCTATGATCGGCACGGGCATCCGGCCCGCGCCACCTGCGCAGTGTAGCCATTTGCGCGGCGTGGAATCTTGCAAATTAATGACATACGGCAATCTTGAAGTCATTTGGCGCCCGGTGGCGATTGCCTGCGGCAAGGCAATCTTGAATAATCGGCCATTGAGAATGACTTGCAGATACTAATGAATCCCGCATCAATCGGCCTGCCCAGTATCCTGACCATCGAAGATGACCCCCGTGCTGGGCGCCTAGGTCCATGAGTACCTGGGGCGCTGTGGGTTCCAGGTGACCTGGTGCCAGAACGGCCAGCAGGGCCTGCAGATGGCGCGGGACAGTGAGCAAGACCTGGCGCAACTGCGCGAGCGGTTGGGGCGTGAGATCGACGCCATGCAGCGCCTAGTCGAAGACAGCCTGCAACTGGCCTGGCTGGACACCGAGCGCGGGCCGCTGCCCCAGGAGGATATCCAGCTTCAGGCGTTATGGGACATGTTGCGCGAAAACGCGTGTTTTGAAAGCGATTGGCCGGCGTCGCGCCTGCCTTGCCTGCTAGGTACGGAGTGCTGGGTACGGGGCAACCTGAATGCGTTGGCCCAGGCCCTGGAAAACATCCTGCGCAACGCTATTCGCCATTCGCCTGTGGGCGGCGTGGTCAGCCTGGATGGCCGGCGTGAAGGGGATTATTGGCATGTGTGGCTGGAGGATCAGGGCGGCGGGATCGATGACGGGGACCTGGAACGGATCTTCGCGCCCTTTACCCGCCTGGACGGTTCACGCCCCGGCGATGGTGGCTTCGGCCTGGGCTTGAGCATTGCCCGCAACGCCGTGCAACGCCAGGACGGCAGCCTGTGGGCGTAAAACACCGGGCAAGGGCTGCGCGTGCATTTGCGCTTGCGGGCCTGCTAAGCGCGGCGTTGTTTGCGCTTTTTCCACTGATGGGCAACCCACCAGCGCCAATAGCCCATGGTCAGGCAGTAGGCGAGGGCGCCCAGCACCAGTCCCAATACCACTGAACCGAGCAGGAACGGCTGCCACAACGTACTCAGTTGCCCGCTGATCCATTCCCAGGTCAGGTCATCGGGCAGGCTGCGGGGTGGCACGTTCATCAGCCAGGCGCCGGTCATGTAGGTGCAGATAAACACCACCGGCATGGTGATCGGGTTGGTCAGCCACACCAGGCTGACCGCGATGGGCATGTTGCCGCGCACGGTAATCGCCAGGACGGCCGCCAGCAGCATCTGCAAGGGAATCGGGATAAAGGCCGCGAACAAACCTACGGCCATCGCGCGCGCGACCGAGTGCCGGTTGAGGTGCCAGAGGTTCGGGTCATGCAGCAATGTGCCGAGAAACTGTAATGACTTGTGTTCCCTGATACTGCTGGGGTCAGGCATGTACCGTTTGAATAAGCGCCGTGGCATAAGGGGTCCAGGTCAGTTCGAGGGGCAAGTATGCCCGCATTCTATAAACAGAAAATTCAGACTTTGTGACAAAACATCATAGGCAATGTCGGACGCCCGGCTAAGACTGAGTGGATCACTTGAAAGGGATGATTCATGAGGACAGGGATGTTCGCGTTGGCGCTGGGGTTACTGGCCCTGCGTTTTTTACCGGCATTGCCGCCTGCGGGATGGCTGATCGCCTTGCTGGTGCTGGCGTTGATGCTGTTGCCGTTTCGCACTTACCCACTGGCGTTTTTCCTGCTGGGGCTGAGCTGGGCATGCATCAGTGCGCAGTGGGCGCTGGATGATCGCCTCAAGCCGACCCTGGACGGCCAGACACGTTGGGTGGAGGGGCGAGTCATTGGGCTGCCGCAGCAGACGGGCGAAGGGGTGCGTTTCGAATTGGCCGACAGCCGGTCGCGAAATGCCCGGTTGCCCAAACGCATCCGAGTGTCCTGGCGTGGCGGGCCGCCTGTGCACAGCGGTGAGCGCTGGCGCCTGGCAATCACCCTGAAGCGGCCGGCCGGTCTGCTGAATTTTCACGGATTTGACCAGGAAGCCTGGCTGCTCGCCCAACGTATTGGTGCCACCGGCACGGTGAAGGACGGCGAACGTCTGGCTGCGGCGCGCAGCGCCTGGCGGGATGGCGTGCGCCAGCGCTTGATGGCGGTGGATGCCTTTGGTCGGGAAGCAGGCTTGATCGCCCTGGTGCTGGGAGACGGCTCTGGATTGGCCGCCGCTGATTGGCAGGTGCTACAGGACACCGGCACTGTGCATCTGCTGGTTATATCCGGCCAGCACATCGGCATGCTGGCGGGCTTGATCTACGGGTTGATCGCCGGGTTGGCACGTTATGGGCTTTGGCCCCGAACCTGGCCGTGGCTGCCGTGGGCGTGTGGCCTGGCGTTCACGGCCGCGCTGAGTTACGGCTTGCTGGCCGGGTTTGGCGTGCCGGTGCAGCGCGCCTGTGTGATGGTGGGGCTGGTGTTGTTATGGCGGCTGCGCTTCCGGCACCTGGGGCTGTGGTGGCCGTTGCTGTTGGCACTCGATGGGGTGTTGGTCCTGGAGCCGTTGGCCAGTTTACAGTCGGGGTTCTGGTTGTCGTTTGCGGCGGTGGCAGTGCTGATCCTGGCGTTTGGTGGGCGGCTGGGGGCGTGGAGCGTGTGGCAGGCGTGGACCCGCCCCCAGTGGTTGATTGCCGTTGGATTGTTACCTGTCTTGCTGGTGCTGGGGTTGCCCATCAGCCTGAGTGCGCCGCTGGCCAATCTGGTTGCCGTGCCCTGGATCAGCCTGGTGGTGTTACCGCTGGCGTTGCTGGGGACAGCGTTGCTGCCGCTGCCGTTTATAGGGGAGGGAGTGCTATGGCTCGCGGGCGGTGCGTTGGATGGGTTGTTCAAGGGCTTGGCATGGCTTGCCGGACAACTGCCTGCCTGGATTCCGGCCGAGGTACCGCAGCGGTATTGGCTGCTGAGCCTGATCGGTGCGCTGCTATTGCTATTACCCAAGGGCGTGCCATTTCGTGTGCTGGGCTTGCCGATGCTGTTGCTGGCGGTGTTTCCCCCGCGTGAACTGGTGCCCCATGGGCAAGTGGAGGTGGTGCAGTTGGACGTCGGCCAGGGGCAGTCGCTGATCTTGCGTACTCGCCATCACACCTTGCTCTACGACGCCGGCCCGCGCTCCGGAACCTTTGACCTGGGTGCGCGGGTGGTATTGCCGTCGTTGCAAAAACTCGGGGTAAAGGCGTTAGACATGATGTTGATCAGCCATGCCGATGCGGATCATGCCGGCGGCGCGGGGGCGATTGCCAAGGGGATGCCAATCAAACGCGTGGTGGGCGGGGAAACCGAGGGCCTGCCGGCGTTTCTCGGTACGCAGTCGTGCAACAGTGGCGAGCGATGGACCTGGGACGGTGTGACGTTCGAGCTGTGGCAGTGGCCGGACGCTATCAGTGGCAACCCGAAGTCCTGCGTGTTGCAGGTGCAGGCCAATGGTGAGCGCTTACTGTTGACCGGCGATATCGACCGCGCGGCGGAACAGGCAATGCTCGCCTCACCTCTGGCAGTGCCCACCGATTGGTTGCAGGCGCCACACCATGGCAGTCGCAGTTCTTCGTCCTGGGCGTTTGTGGAACACCTTGCCCCTCGTTCGGTGCTCATTTCACGAGGGCGCAGCAATGCGTTCGGCCATCCGCATCCGCAGGTGATGGCACGCTACCAGCGGTTGGGCAGCCAGGTCTATGACAGCGCCGAGCAGGGCGCCGTGCGCCTGCAACTGGGGGCATTTGCACCACCGGTTGTTGCGCGCAGTCAACGCAGGTTCTGGCGTGAACGGTTACCTTAGGCGCTTGTGGCCGCAGCCGATGGGGTCTGTGGTCGACGAACCTATATGGTAAAGTGGCGCACTTTTTCGAGGGGACATTCACTGTGTGGGAATTGGTCAAATCCGGCGGCTGGATGATGTTGCCGATCATCATGAGTTCTATCGCCGCACTCGGCATCGTCGCCGAACGCCTGTGGACCCTGCGCGCCAGTCGCGTCACCCCCGAGCACCTATTGGGGCAGGTCTGGGCCTGGATCAAGAACAAGCAACTGGACAAGGAAAAACTCAAGGAACTGCGCGCCAACTCCCCGTTGGGTGAAATCCTTGCCGCCGGCCTGGCCAACTCCAAGCATGGTCGCGAGATCATGAAAGAGTGCATCGAGGAGGCTGCCGCCCGTGTCATTCATGAACTGGAGCGCTACATCAATGCCCTCGGCACCATCGCTGCCATGGCGCCGTTGCTCGGTTTGCTGGGGACGGTGCTGGGCATGATCGATATTTTCAGCTCGTTCATGGGCTCCGGCATGACCACCAACGCGGCCGTATTGGCCGGTGGTATCTCCAAGGCGCTGATCACCACGGCAGCGGGCCTGATGGTCGGTATTCCTTCGGTATTCTTCCACCGTTTCCTGCAACGGCGCATCGATGAGCTGGTGGTCGGCATGGAGCAGGAAGCCATCAAACTGGTGGAAGTCGTGCAGGGTGACCGTGACGTTGATCTGGTTGGGGGCAAAGCGTGAAATTTCGCCGCAAGCAACGGGAAAATGTCGATATCAACCTCGCGTCGCTGATCGACGTGGTGTTTATCCTGCTGCTGTTTTTTGTCGTTACCACCACCTTTACCCGGCAAACCGAGCTGCGCGTTGACCTGCCGGAAGCCGTGAGCGGTTCGCCGGCCGAAGACCAGGAGGTCAAGCAACTGGACATCGCCATCAGCGCCGACGGGGTGTTTTCAGTGAATAACCAGTTGCTCGAAAAGAACGATCTCAACAGCCTGATGGAGGCCTTGCAGAAAGAGTCCGGCGGCGATACCAAGCTGCCGCTGTCGATCAGTGCCGATGGCAAGACCCAGCACCAAGCCGTGATCACTGCCATGGATGCCGCCGGCAAGCTCGGTTTCAGCCACCTGCGCATGACCACCGTCGAGGCAGCGAGCCAACCCTGATGGTCATGTCCGATCGTTTGCTCAAGGCCTGGTACGAGGGCCATCCGGCGCTCACGTTGCTGCGGCCGCTGGAGTCCTTGTACCGCCGAGTGGTGCAGCGCAAGCGCGCACGTTTCCTTGCGGGTGAGGGCGAGATCTATCAGTCGCCCGTGCCCGTGGTGGTGGTCGGTAATATCACCGTGGGTGGCACCGGCAAGACCCCGTTGATCCTGTGGTTGATAGAGCACTGCCGACGCAGCGGCTTGCGCGTGGGGGTGGTCAGCCGGGGTTATGGGGCCAAGCCGCCGCGGTTGCCGTGGCGGGTCGAAGCTAACCACAGTGCCGAAGTGGCGGGCGACGAACCCTTATTGATCGTGCAGCGCTGCGGCGTACCGTTAGTGATCGACCCCGATCGCAGCCGTGCGGTCAAGGCGCTGCTGGCCAGTGAAACCCTGGACCTGATCCTCTCCGACGATGGCCTGCAGCATTACCGCCTGGCCCGCGACCTTGAATTGGTGCTGATCGACGCCGCCCGTGGCCTGGGCAATCGCCGTTGCCTGCCGGCGGGGCCGTTGCGCGAACCCGTGGAGCGGCTGCAGAGTGTCGATGCGCTGTTGTATAACGGCGCCGCAAGCGACCGAGACGATGGTTTTGCCTTTCGCTTACAGCCTTCCGCACTGGTCAATCTGAAGACCGGCGAGCGCCAGCCGGTCGATCACTTTGCGGCGGGCCAGCAGGTGCATGCGGTCGCCGGTATCGGCAACCCGCAGCGTTTCTTCAACACCCTCGAAACGCTACACTGGCAGCCGATACCCCATGCGTTTGCCGACCACGCGCCGTACAGCGCCGAAGTCCTGAATTTTTCACCGTCATTGCCGCTGGTCATGACCGAAAAGGACGCGGTGAAGTGCCGCGCCTTTGCCCAGCCCGACTGGTGGTACCTTGCGGTGGATGCGCTGCCGTCGCCGGCGTTTGTCGCCTGGTTCGACACGCAGCTGATGCGCCTGTTGCCTGCCCGTCTCTTGCCTTAAATCGCTTCTTTCCAGGAAACACTCATGGACACCAAACTGCTCGATATCCTCGCTTGCCCGATCTGCAAAGGCCCGCTCAAGCTCAGCGCCGACAAAACCGAGCTGATCAGCAAAGGCGCCGGCCTGGCTTACCCGATCCGTGATGGCATCCCGGTAATGCTGGAAAGCGAAGCCCGCACCCTGACCACCGATGAGCGCTTGGATAAATGACCACAGCCTTTACCGTTGTCATTCCCTCCCGCTACGCGTCGACCCGCTTGCCGGGCAAGCCGCTGCAACTGATCGGCGACAAGCCGATGATCCAGTTGGTGTGGGAACAGGCCTGTAAAAGCAGCGCCGAGCGCGTGGTGGTGGCCACCGATGATCCACGCATCATCGAAGCCTGCAAAGGCTTCGGCGCTGAGGCAGTGCTGACTCGCGAAGACCATAACTCCGGCACCGACCGCCTGGCCGAAGTGGCCACGAAACTCGGCCTGGCACCTGATGCCATCGTGGTCAACGTGCAAGGTGACGAGCCGTTGATTCCGCCGAGCGTGATCGACCAAGTGGCCGCCAACCTGGCCGCCCATGGCGAGGCGCGCATGGCGACCCTGGCCGAACCGATTGAAGACATCGACACCTTGTTCAACCCGAACGTGGTGAAAGTGGTCAGCGACATCAATGGCCTGGCGCTGACGTTCAGCCGTTCGACCTTGCCGTGGGCGCGCGATGCTTTCGCTAAGCACCCCGACGTATTGCCGGAAGGCGTGCCGTATCGCCGTCATATCGGCATCTATGCCTACCGTGCCGGTTTCCTGCATGACTTCGTCAGTTGGGGCCCATGCTGGCTGGAAAACACCGAATCGCTGGAGCAACTGCGTGCCTTGTGGCACGGCGTGCGCATTCATGTGGGCGATGCGCTGGAAGCGCCGCCAGCGGGTGTCGACACTCCGGAAGACCTTGAGCGCGTCCGTCGCCTGCTGGGGGCCTGATGGAGGTCTTGTTTGTCTGCCTGGGCAATATCTGTCGCTCGCCCACCGCAGAAGGCGTGCTGCGCCATAAATTGCGCGAAGCGGGTTTGGCAGGGCAGGTCGAGGTCGCGTCCGCCGGTACGGGTGAATGGCATATTGGCAACCCACCGGATAAGCGCAGCCAACGTGCGGCGCTGGTGCGCGGCTATGACTTGTCGGCCCAGCGGGCCCAGCAGGTCTCCCGCGCCGACTTTGCGCGCTATGACCTGATCCTGGCCATGGACCACAGCAACCTGCGCAACCTCAAGGCCATGCAGCCGGGCCAGGGCACAGCGGAGCTGGACCTGTTCCTGCGCCGCTACGACGGCGAAGTGGACGAAGTGCCAGACCCGTATTACGAAGGTGAACAAGGCTTCGAGCGGGTTCTGGACCTGATCGAACGCGCCTGTGATTTATTGGTGATCGAATTGAAGGGGCGGTTATGACCTTGCAGGTGCTCTCACAGGTATCGCTCAAGCCCTTCAATAGCTTTGGCATCGACGTACGCGCCCAGTTGTTCGCCGAGGCTCACAGCGACGATGACGTCCGCGAGGCCCTGGCTTATTCAGCCGCACATGCGGTGCCACTGCTGGTGATCGGTGGTGGCAGCAACTTGCTGCTGACCCAGGACATTCCTGCGCTGGTCTTGCGCATGGCGACCCAAGGCATCCGCGTGGTCCACGATGACGGCACGCAGGTGGTGGTCGAGGCGCAAGCGGGCGAAGCCTGGCACCCCTTCGTGCTATGGACCCTGGAACAGGGTTTCTGCGGCCTGGAAAATCTCAGCCTCATCCCCGGTACTGTTGGCGCAGCACCGATGCAGAACATCGGCGCCTACGGCGTGGAGATCAAGGACGTATTCGCCGGGCTGACCGCCCTGGATCGCCACACCGGCGAACTGCGCGAATTCAGCCTGGAAGAATGCAACTTTGCCTACCGTGACAGCCTGTTCAAGCACGAAACCGGCCGCTGGCTGATCCTGCGGGTGCGCTTCGCCCTGAGCCGCACCAGCCACCTGAAACTTGACTACGGCCCGGTGCAGCAGCGCCTGGCGGGGCAGGGGATCACTGAAGCGACGCCGAGTGACGTCAGCCGTGCGATCTGCAGCATCCGCCGCGAAAAACTGCCGGACCCGGCAGAGCTTGGCAATGCGGGAAGCTTCTTCAAGAACCCATTGGTGTCCCAGGTGTTGGCAGCTGAGCTGCAGGCGCTGTACCCGGACCTGGTGGCTTATCCGCAGCCCGATGGGCAGATGAAGCTCGCGGCCGGTTGGCTGATCGACAAGGCTGGCTGGAAAGGCTTTCGTGAGGGGGATGCAGGTGTGCACAAACTGCAGGCGCTGGTGTTGGTCAACTATGGCGGTGCCTCGGGGCACGATATTGCCAACCTGGCTCAGCGGATCCAGCAGGATATTGCGCAGCGTTTCAAGGTTGATCTGGAGATGGAACCCAACAAATACTGAAACCGGCTCTTAACAGCCTAAAAACAAAAATGCCCCGTATCTTTCGATACGGGGCATTTTTATTGCGTTAACTAATCAATCGTCGCGGCTCATGATGCCGAAGATCTGCAACAGGCTGATAAACAGGTTGTAGATCGACACATACAGGCTCACGGTCGCCATGATGTAGTTACGCTCACCGCCGTGGATGATGGCGCTGGTCTGGAACAGGATGCACACCGAGGAGAACAGCACAAAACCCGCGCTGATCGCCAGTTGCAGGCCACTGATCTGGAAGAACATACCTGCAACCACAGCCGCCAGCAGCACAAAGAAGCCTGCGGTGATGAAGCCACCCAGGAAGCTCATGTCCTTACGGGTGATCAGCACGTAGGCCGACAGACCACCAAACACCAGGGCCGTCATGGCAAACGCCGAGCTGACCACTTCCGCACCGCCGGCCATGCCGAGGTAACGGTTGAGGATCGGGCCGAGGATAAAGCCCATGAAACCGGTCAAGGCAAACGCCGACACCAAGCCCCAGGCCGAGTCGCGCAGCTTGTTGGTCAGGAAGAACAGCCCGTAGAAGCCGATCAGCACGACAAAGATGTTCGGGTAGCCGACGCGCATCTGCTGAGCCACAAACGCCATTACGCCGCTGAATGCGAGGGTAAGGGCGAGCAAGCCATAGGTGTTGCGCAACACGCGGCTGACTTCAAGCTGCTCAGCCTGCGCGTTGCCATTCACTGCGTAATTCTGTTCGCGCATGGCGACACTCCTTCGGTTTTGAAACGTTCAGTCGCAAAGATCATAACAGACGCTCTGTAACAAGCGATGCCGAGAGTTTGACAGTGTGTTTCATTCGGGTATTATGGCGCCCGCTGAGACAGGATGGGCTACTATAATCCTGTGATGCACAAGGGAAATTGGCAGAGTGGTTGAATGCACCGGTCTTGAAAACCGGCGGACGTTAATAGCGTCTCCAGGGTTCGAATCCCTGGTTTCCCGCCAAGATTCACACGAAAGCCTCGCGAAAGCGGGGCTTTTGTGTTTTTGGGGTTTGGCAAAGCCATCAGCGTACAGGCTGATAGTTTCCGCATCCTTTCAGGCGGTTTCCGCAACTCGTTGCAAATTGCGGTCAGCGAGTCGGCTTCACGATCTCCCCAACGCGTCGATATACGGTCTCGGTTATCCGCTTGTCTGTGAGTCCCAGGAGCCGGCTTGCATCTCCTAGGTCGAGGATCTCGCTTGCGGCCTTGGGGCGGATGTCGCGGAACTGGAACTTTCGAATGCTGGCTGCCAACACTCATCAATACAGGTCGACGTGGGCGTGTGCCGAACGGTGCGCAGGATCGCCAAGCACTGTACGAAAGAGCTCTGAAGGTGCTGCCATGACGCCCGTGAATTGCCTGGCGTCGATCCTGCTGGCGATGGTGGTCAGCACTGGTGGGACTTGGCGCGTACAGGACTGGCGTTATGGGGAAAAGCTGGCTGGCATTGGCGAGGCCCAAGCGCTTGCTATCACCGAGGCTGGCAATGTGGCCCGGAAAGAAGAACAGCGCCGTCAGGCTCAAGTTAATAAGGAAGCAAGCGATGCGCGAGAACAGAACAACGTCAGGTGATTTTCGCGCTCACTACCCTCTGTCGGGGGACTGGCGCATCCGAAGGAGAGTTACCGCAGTCAGTAGGCAGGTTGCAGCAGCGCTAACAAGAGCAAAGGACATGAGGGTGGGCTTCCTTGCGAGTAAAAATTTGCTCACCAATACCGGCAATGTGCCACTTTTTCAGGCTTTAGAGAGCTTCCCTGACAACCCAAGCTACTAGAGTCGCTATGGGGCGTGATATCGTTTTGCCTCTATTGGTGGAGGCAGCAGATGAACGTCAAAAACTGGCAGGGATGGGAGCCTGAGTGGTTAAAGCTCACGGAACACTATAAGAGCGCACCTGTTGTCCCCGGGGCATATATTATTTGCGCAGACAGGGCGCTCAATCGCGCGATAGGCGTGGATGAGAACGGAATATTGACCATTGGAGAGTCAGATAATCTTAGGCGCCGCCTCTCTGCATTTGTTCGATGCGCAAAAAATCCTGGAGCAGCCGGGCATATGGCTGGCTGGCGTTTCAACTATGCGGCGTTTGAGAAAGTCTTCCCTCTAGAAACGCTTTGGGTGAGTTGGTATCCGACTTCTGATAAAGCGGCTGCGTACGCGAAGGAAGGGGAAATGCTGGCGTTGTATCTGGCTGAACATTACGAGCTGCCTCCGCTGAATTACAAGTTCAATTGGCCAAGGATTGAAGAGTAACGGCACTCGCTTTGCTCACTAGCCCGGTGGTCGGCTGTCGGTATGCCGCAGTAAGCGACTGGCTCCGTGCAAACCCAGCATTTTGCTGGCTGTTATCGGACGAATACCGTGGTAGCGATTGGGTATAGGTTGATGTATTACTACGCAAACTAATTTGAAGGATCAAAGCAATGCGTTTTTTGATTGGCTCATTGATGTTGCTCACCTCTGCTGTAGCGCTCGGCGATGAAGCCCAAATGAAGCAGTGGGAAAAGATGGATCGCTGCTCGAATGCGGCCTTTATCGCGGTACAGATCCTGGAGGAAAGCGCGGACACCTCCAAGCAGGCGCTGGCGCTACATGGAGCGGTAGAAGGGCTCAAAACCAACACAACGTTGAAAGAAGCTACACCCACTGGAAATGAAGTCAGGGGTGCCTACAACTTTGCTCTCCGGATTTCTTACGGGATGCCTCGGCCCTTCGCGAAGCGTGAGCATGATTGGCTCATTGCCCAAGCTGCGACTTCGTGCACTTTATGGGTTCCAAGCGTTAGCGCCCAGTAATCATAGCGAGTGGATGGCTGGCGCTTCCTTGAGTCAGCATCGAGGGTGTGCGTCATTGGTAATACCTACGCTGCACCCCTGGAGCCTGCTGGATGAATCCTCAAAGCCCACCTCGCCATGTCGCAACGACTCAAGTCGCGCCAGGCACTCAAGCCCCTGTCGTCCACCCACCTATTTGGCATAGTGGTCCGGATTTACCGATCATTGGCAGCACGGGTTCGGGCATTTTGGGTTTCTGCTTTGCGCTGCTTATGTTGTTGCCGGCTTTTGGCCTGGCGATATTGCTTCTTCTCGGACTTGGCGCGATGCAGGATGTGCCGTCCAGCGATGAGTCGAGTTTTACGACGTCGTCGCTCATCCTGTTCCTGCTTGGTTTTGTTGTGCTCATGGGGCTGGTCTTCGGGTGGTTTTTCTCTGCGCCTAGCGTGCAAGCCTTCACGTTTGACGAAGGTCAGCAACTGCTTACCCTCACGGTCACCCGTCGCGGCCGTAAACCCTCCGAATTGCGCGTGCCGTTTAGCGACATCCTTTATATCTGCCCCTACCAGCTCGCCATGTTTGATCGCGATGGCCATTTTAGCGTTGTGTATAAGGGGCCGAAGGACAAAGTGTTCGAATACCGATTTGCTGAGGGTACTTCTCTGGAAGAAATCGAATTTCATTCGGCGTGGTTGCGAGGAATAATTGGCGAACGGATGCATGAACTACTGAATCTGGACAAATGAACGAAGCACGTGGGTAATTGCACTCCACCTGACCACACATTTGCATTCGACTTGACCAGTCATTTGCATCGGGTTTGACCAGTACACTGGGTGGCCCTAACTGGCAGAAATCGGCCAGAAGCAGCCTTTCATGATCGGCTGTTAGCCACCTGTAACCTCGCGCTGCACCCGGATCGCGACCCATCGTCCGGCTTTGCGAAATGTCAGGCAAGCCATACCATACCTTCACGTCATCAAAGGCTAATGGAATGGCACTACAACTCAGACAAGCACGTGTTACCGATCTTCCGGCCATCTACAGAGGCGAGGAGAGCTATATCCGCTGTTGGGAGCCCGAGCATGAAGCATCGTGGCGAGCCCAACTGGAACGGCACCTGACGCGTTGGGTAGAGAATTTTGAACGTCTGAACGTCGCGTTCATGGGTAATGCCTTCGCAGGTTACTCACTCTGGATACCTGAGCAGAGTTACGCAGAACTTTGCACTATCCATGTAAGTCCAGAACATCGGCGTAGCGGGGTGGGAATGGCCCTCTTGGAAGCCTATGCACTGGACGCGGCACGGCACGGATTTACGCAGTTGCGGTTGAGTGTGCGACCTGATAACCCCGCGAAGAGGATGTACGAGAAGGCAGGGTTTTTATGCACCGGTACCGGTGCCCATGATTACCTGACGTATAAGCGCCAAGCGTGAGGGGTGTTCGGTGCGGGTCCGCTTCTGGCCCAAAACAGTCACGATGTATTTCGTAAATCGTTGGGCAATGCTGTGGCTTGCCTTCATTCGACAGGATGCTTGGGAGGGCAAAAACGGTTCCCAAACTCAAAACGCCCCCCCTGCAGAATGCGGTCTGTAGACTGACCGGTTGCCATGAGTAATGGAACGCCGACGGCCTTCAGGGCGTCGGCCCGCTTGAATTTGCCTATCGGTCTTGAAAACCGGCGGATGTTAATAGCGTCTCCAGGGTTCGAATCCCTGGTTTCCCGCCAAGATTCAAACGAAAGCCTCGCGAAAGCGGGGCTTTTGTGTTTCTGGGGTTTGGTGGCGGAACACGGTTTTTCGTAGGCGTTCCGAAACGTTGCCTATTTGAAAGGCTTGGCGATTGCACCTATTGCATGAGTCGCCTCATCTTGCCCTGCGATCCGAACACGGCACAATGAGGGTCCATGCTCAGCTTGGACCCACCGCAATTGTCCCGTTAAATCTGTGGCTTTTCTGACGAGCTTTTACTCGTCATCTCTTTGTTTTTTTACTATTATCACTCACCTGCGCACTCAAGGAAGAGAGGCTGAGCGCCTTGAGTCTGGTAGAAAATTTATACTCGATCATCGAGTGAGTTATTACTTTTACCCAGAACCTAACGACTCAGCCAACCATAATTACGTCTTGGTGAAACCGATGTATAAACTGTGTGGCATCGCTGTAGTGGTAGGACTTGCCCTCTCTGGATGCGCTACGAAAACGCCAGAAAAATCTAACGTGACTCCGCCTCCTGCCGTCGTCCAGGAAGCCCCCCCTGAAGTCGCGTCTTCGACACCACCTAATTGGACTGTGCGATATGAGGCTGCACCTGCGGGCACCAGTGCTGACTCCCACGTCCCTGCCTCTGCGGAAGCTGCTCAGTCAGAATCAGAAACAGACTTAAACCAAAATCGCGCAGAGCAATGCCGTAAAGAACTGGACGTTTTGAAGGTTTACAACAAAGCGTCTTACGTTAAATACGAGGCGGAGTACCAAGCCATTGCTGCCAAGACCGCTAAATATATGGAAATCAAAGACTCATTAGGTCCTGACTTGAACTACATGGTTATGCCCGCTTATCAATTTCAAATTCGTGAGTTCTGCTTCCGCGTTAAGACCCGTCTATCGGAACTTGTGCTTCGCCAAGCCAAATAGCCTCGTGCATGATGGTCAGCAAGCGGTTCTTCACCCGTAAGGCTGAAAAGCCCTTTGATTTATCCAAGACCATAAAAGCCAATGCCCCGACTCGTCGGGGCATTGGCTCTTTACCGACGCGGGTTGCGAGACCCTACGCTACGGTGTACTTCATATCTTCACTCACTCGCAACCCGCAGCCTCTTCACCCGATACATCTCCCCATCCGCATGACTCAACAGCGTATCCGCATCCTCTCCATCCTCCGGATAAAACGCCACGCCGACGCTGCAAGACGGCATTTTCACTCCGCCAAACTCGGCTCCCAGTGGCTCAGCCATGACCGCAAGTATCTGCGCCACCTTCCCGGCAACCGCATCCGGCGACTGGATATCCGTGATCAGTACCGTGAATTCATCACCGCCCATCCGGGCCACTAGATCGCCTTCGTGCACACAGCGCTCTAGCCGTCGTGCAATCACACAGAGCACGCGATCGCCCATGGCATGACCATGCACATCGTTGATGCACTTGAAGTCGTTGATGTCCAGAAACAGCAACGCCAAGCTCCGGTCATGGCTCTGTGCACTTTGCAGCGCACTGTCGAGCCGATCGTTGAACAGCGATCGGTTGGTGAGGGCCGTCAGCGGGTCATGATGGGCGAGGAAGCGTAACTCTTCCTCGGCCTGGGTGAGCGCCGTTACGTCCCGCGCGACACCGATCCGCGCACCGACTTCTTTGGACCAGAAGGCCGCCCACAAAATGTGTACGACGCTGCCATCCTTGCGCAGATAACGGTTGCGGAAGTCGACGTGGGCTTGGCCATTCATGACCCGAACTATTGAGGCGCGGGTGCGCGCGAGGTCTTCAGGGTGCATGTAGTGGATGATCAGGGTGCCGATCAGCTCTTCGGCGCGGTAGCCGAGCAGTGACTCACAGGCGTCGCTCACGAAGACAATCTGGTTGTCGCTGTCGACGACGAATACCGTATCCAGCATCAAGTGGATCAGTTTTGGATAGAGCGCTTGTAGGTCAACGGGCATGGGGCATTGGGCGTCCGGTTCAGATGGCCTGATCATAGCCCAATCATGACGGGCGGCGGCGGGGAGTCCTGCGAGTTTTTAATACCGTTCATACTCGTCGAACCCCGGTTATTCAAAACAGGTGCTCACACATATGATCAGGCCCAGCCCCTCACTTGTTCGCTAAGCTGACCCGCCAAACGGCGTCTGCATTTATTGGCGCCTACTGCAAGCACGAGCCATGGCTCATCAATGGCGCTTGTTCTTATGCTTGTGCTTATTGTTGCCTTTGTGCTTTTTCCCGTCAGATCGATGATTGCTCTCATCATCCGCCAGGTTGTTGCCGAGCGCGCCACCTGCAGCGCCACCGAGACCCGCTCCGATAGTCGAACCAGTTGTGCCGCCCAGACGATTGCCTATAAGTGACCCACCCGCAGAGCCAACTCCGCCGCCTATCGCAGCTTCTGTCCTCTTACCCTTCTGGGCACCGACTGCTCCACCGGCGGCCCCCCCTAAGCCTGCGCCTACCGCTGCACCCGTTGAGCCGCCAAGCTGTTGGCCGACGATATTGCCAAGTGCACCACCAACGCCACCTCCAAGAGCGGCTGTACCATCACCGGCGGCTATCGCTCCTTGCGATATCAGAACACCCAACACCAGGGCGGGTAGTGTCATTTTCATTTTGTGAACCTCTATGGGCTGTCAGCAGGCGTTAATCTTTAAAGCACGCTTGGGATTAAAACAAAAGCTCGAAGTTCTGCGCGGGCGGCATATGGCAAGCATGCTGGCCCCCGACTCGCGAAATTAAATCTGACATTGAAACGCAGATGCCGACCTCACGAGCATAGACGGTGGAAGGCACTGAAAGTAGCGCCTGATAGCAACTCTCGCCGTCTCGCTATTCCACACTCACCATTTTTCGGTAAACCAGTATCTGGCGAGTTTCACTTGGTTTCTGAGGCCTGTCTGACCTTTGACACATACGTCCTCCAGTTCCTCGGCTGATTTTGGAGGCGCCTTCTTAAGGCTGGGCTTCAGGCCGTCCTTAAAGGTCGGTCCAAATTCTGGGCTGGCCTCTGAAAGGAATCGGATCGCCTTCGCGTAATCGTCTTCAAGGTCTTGCGGGAGAGTGCCACATGCGGCTTTTGTATGCTGGTAGACCTGCCCCCACATGAATCCCGATTTATCAGGCGTGCTCAGCTCCGAGTAAGTGTCTGCGGCAACACAGGTGCAGGAGAAAACCAGCGAGATTGCAGCCATGCAAATGTGCTTCTGGTTAATCAGCAAGCGCTTTCCATTGTCGTCACTCATTTACCTTTCCTGGTCCCGAAAAAACGAACGGCAAGCTTATACAAACACCGAGAAATAAACAGGCCGTTGCGGCGGTTCCACGGCCAAGGTTGTTACTGATGCCCGCCGAAACGTATGATCAGGCCGAGCGCCTCATCTGGTCGCTAAAGCCTCACCTTCTATAAAGGACATGAGCATGGAAAAGCACTTCGGTAATTCAGGCCTGTTCAAGGCTGCTTCGTCTCACTGCAACGAAACTCTGGGCAGCGGCATTGCCCACTGGGAGTTGAAGAATATTGCGTTGAATACGAAGGAGTTTTTGATATGTCCAAAGAACTACTCGGAGTTTCTGCTCTAGGGTTGATGATCATCGGTGAGTTTTGTGCAATCTACAGTGAGGTGGTGACCGCCAAGTTAGCTCAAGCGGGCGACGGCTCATGGCACGCTTTCATCATGCCTGTTGTGTTGATGTGCTTTGCCGGGCTTTGTCTGCTGGGGGCTTATTGGCTGGGGTATCTTGCGGTCGGTGACATTTGGGTGGTGACGGTTGTGTCCGTTACCTCCTTATTGCTGC
Source organism: Pseudomonas tritici (assembly GCF_014268275.3). NCBI lineage: Bacteria > Pseudomonadati > Pseudomonadota > Gammaproteobacteria > Pseudomonadales > Pseudomonadaceae > Pseudomonas > Pseudomonas tritici. Next base: position 3,926,506 of record NZ_CP077084.1, on the reverse strand, counting down.
TGGAGCCTATCGTAATCTGGGCGCTGTTTCAGGAGTTCCCCGGTCGAGGCGCATTGATCGGGTTTTGCCTGGGCGCCTTAGGTATGTTGTCCACGATCTTGCTATAGCTGCACGCTCTGGCCCGGCAATCGACTGTCGGGCCAGATGATGGCTTATAGCTGGCAATACCTCTCACTGCCGCAACTGCAGCTGAATGTGAAGGCAGTCACACGCCGCTCAACAAAAAAGCTGAGCCACCGAAAGCAGGCAAATCACCTGAACAACCATTTGAGCGCGAATTGGATGTTTCATTGCCGTCTCCCTCATGTACAGCTGCTGGTGAGTATGCCGGGGCGATATAGAAAAACGCGCCAAGCCGTTCAAAGGTTGAAATGCCACCCTGGATCGCCAACAACACACGCAGCTGTTGCAAACAGTATAGAGCCTAAAAAAAATTCTTCACGTTTGAGCCCGTTCACCGGCCGGACGGTATCTGCTTACAACTATCTAGCCACGGCCATTGCACTTTTTTTGATTTCTTAGCTCTATCCTTGTCCCAGCCCCGCCGATTCCCGCGTGGGCAGATGAGCCAGATCGGGTGCCGATGGATCGCACGTTTCCTCGTTTCAATATTCGACGGCTACGCCAGCCCATGCTGCTGGCTGCCGTGCTGATGCTCTGCGCCAGCGGTTGCAGCCAGCAACAGGGTCGGGATATCGCCAAGCAGTTCAGCAATGGCAAACCTGATGAATTCTTCCAGACCAGTGTCGATCGCATGGCAACACTGGGCATGCGCGACAATTTGCAAAGCCTGTATTTGCTCATGAACAAGCTCTATCTGCGTAATCCCAGCCAGTGGCGTCAGTCGGGTTACCCGGATGCGGTGACCGCTGCGCGGGAGATTCGCCAGGCCATCGAGCAACGCCGATCCCTTCCAGCGCTGGGGGAGCGCCGTGACTTGGCGGCGCTGAGCTATTCCTTGAGCCCGGAATTCAAAGGCGACCGCGTCGGCGCTTTTATCTATGCCATCGGCAGCATGATCGTGACTGCTCACGGTGGGCGCACGGAGTTTTACATCACCGATGCGATCAACCCTGAATTCGTCAGCAATGCTGCGCGCAATATCGAGAAGGCCACCTGGCTGCTGAGCAAGCGCCAGGATGCGAATGGGGTGTTGCTGCTGTTTTCCAACGAGATATCGGAGGAGGGCAGCAACCTGAGTTTCGCGGTGGAGTTCGGCAAGATTGTCGCTCGCCTCGATCTGCTGACCCAGATGCTCGATGAGCGCTACCGGCGCATAGGTGTCAACTACGCGCAGAGCTTGTTGCTGATGAATTTTCTGCCGGTGCAGTAATCGTGCGGTAGCCGCCTGCCTGAAACCAATCGGCGAGGGCGTCTGCCCCCATTGGCTTGGAGATCAAGAAACCCTGGGCCTCCGAGCATCCCCATTGAGTGATCAATTCGAGGGTATCCGCGTTTTCCACGCCCTCTGCGACTACCTTGTAGCTGAGTCCCCTTGCCAATTCGATCAGGGTTTTGACCAGACGCGCATCTTTTTCATGGGTTTTTATGTTGCTGATCAATGACTGGTCCAGCTTGACCGAATCAATGGGCAATTGGCGCAAGTACGTCCAATTGCTATAGCCCGTGCCGAAGTCATCAATAGCAACGCCTATGCCGTATCCGCGGGCTCGTTCAAGTTGCCGGCTGACCGTGTCTGCATCAGTCATCAACGCGCTTTCGGTAAACTCCAGCTCGAACGTGGCAGGGTCGAGTTGGAGCCTGTGGATGTCATCGATCATCTTGTCGATAAATCGCGGTGTTTCCAGGTCGCCCGCGGTGACGTTCATGGCGATGCGAATCACCAGCCCTTGCTGTTTCCAGGACAGTGCCTGATGGAGGACTGCGTCGAGTACCCAAAAACTGATCGAATGCATCAGCGCGGTTGTTTCCGCCAAGGGAATAAATTCCGAAGGGGAGATCGCGCCGAATAGCGGATGCTCCCAACGCAGCAATGCCTCGACACTGCTGCATTCACCCTGCGGCAGTTGGATCTTCGGCTGGAATACCAGGCTTAATTGATGACGGGCACGCATAGCGTCCGGCAACGAACTCAAGAGCATAAAAGCACGCTGCTGCGCCGCATCGATGTGCGGTTGATAAAGCGACCACCCCAGGTTTCTGTCCCTGGCGTCGTCCGCTGCGGCAACGACGAGCCTGATCCAATCCTGCGGCTCGCCACTGGTGACTGCCAGGACACCAATACCGGCATGCATGAGAATCGGGATCCCGTGGCACTCGACGGGGGTATGAAAATCTTCAAGAATCCCGGCGCACACATCCTCCAGAGGCACGCTGCCTTTTGACAAAAAGCCGAAGCGCGTCGGGCTGATTTTATATAACAGGCATTGGCTGGGCAGCAGCGCGTGCAAACGTGCTTTGATCGCCAGGATCAGGTCCTGGACGAAGTTGTAGCCGAGCGCTTTGACCACGTTGTTCAAGAAGGCCGGGGAGACAATATCAACGGCAAAAACGTGAAAATGCTCGGACGTCGCCGCTGCCTGGCGGATGTCTTCCTCAAACCGCAGGCGGTTGAACAGCCCGGTAGGCTGGTCGATGTAAATGCGAGCACGCGCGCCAGTGATGTGCATCATCACCAGCTCAGCGAAATACACCAGCATGGAAAAATCACGCTCGCTCATTGGCTCGCGGGGCACGGTGTCGATGATACACAGACTGCCCAGCGAGAAGCCGTCAGCCGTCATCAGTGGCGCACTGGCGTAATACCGAATGTAGGGCGTGCCGGTGACCATCGGATTGTTTATAAAGCGCTCGTCGTTGTGCGAGTCGAGAATCTCAAGCGGTACCCGGTCGAACAGCGAATAGGCGCAAAATGAAATTTCGCGCGCGGTTTGCTCTTCTTCAATGCCGATGCGTGCTTTGAACCACTGCTGATGCTCATCGATGATTGAAATCAGCGCGATGGGCGCACCGAAATAGTTCGAGGTCATCGCGACCAGTTTTTCGAAGGCGTCGTCGTGTTCGGCATCGCGAGCGCACAAGGCTGCGACGCGCTGCAAGCGTTGTACTTCATAGTCTGAAGTCGGAGTTGCTTCGTCCATGTTGACCCCTGCGTATACGTAGACTTGCCTGAAACCTATCAGCTACGGTGTCCTACCGGATTACCTATTTATCTATCAAGACAATAGCAAATCATTGTGCAGGGTTGCAGCCTTGTGCCGGCGGTGGAAGCGGGCGCTTGCCTCGTCGACACCGCTCGGAGCAATAGCGCACCTCGTCCCAGCATTATCTTGCGGCTTACGACGCGCTTGAAAGCGGCGCCTTGACGACGCCATCCCGTCAATCGTCCAGGCTGAACGTCAACCATGCGGCGTGTTCAGCCTGACGGTTGATTTCCACGATCACACCCTTCACAACGCTGCCATCAGGCAGCCTGACTTCCACGTGGTTAGCGTGTCCTGGCCACTGTACGGGCTGATCGACTTCCAGGCGTGCGATGGTCGGCGTGCCGCTTTCCGAAAGGCGCACGGTCACATTTTCGTTCAAGCACTCGTCTGGCTCCACGCCCAAGTGGCGAGAAGCCAACAACACACTGGCAGTGCCCTGATAAGTTTGAGACATGAGATTGCTTCCTTTAATTAGCGGGCGGATTCAGGCGGTAGACCTCCTGCCTGACCCAGAGGTTTCCACGGAGTGATTGCCGGTTATGCAAGGCCTTAGAGAAAACCGGATGGCCGGCCCTATCTGCCAGTAGGGGGTTTCACTTTTGCATGTAGGAGGCGGCCTATCTTGCACCCCGTGGCTTGAAACACCTGTCTGCCGGCAATAGCCTCGGATTTTTCTGAAAGTGAAGCCTTCACGATGGGTAAGCGAAAAACGGTTTGGCCGACTGAACGCGAAATACGCCTGCGCTTTATCCTCTTCGCGGTAATCGACGCGGCAAGCGCTCAGGGTGTTTCCTCCGAGTTGTTGCTGCCAGCGCACAAATTACTGCGTGAATCGCCCACTGAGGCGCAGGTATTGAGAACGTTGGGCGAAATTCTCGACACTGATGAAATGGTTGGGTTCAGGTTTGCTCCAGGATCAGAAGCAGAGGAATTGATGCGGACGTTAGGCGAACCTGGCGGCTGAGTTCTTTGCGTCCGAAATGACAGTATCTGCGAACCAGCTACAGTTGATGCTGTTTTGTGAAGGGGCTGGTGCGTTAATAGGGAGTGACCTGGCGGGCGTCTCAGTCTTCCCACCACGTGCCCCCGAATTCCAAGGACTTGCCCGATGCTGTTGCGCCACCCTCCGTTCCTGTTTGCCGCCCTGACGTTAAGCTCACTGGTGCACGCCGAAGACCTGCAATTGGCCCCGGTCGAAGTCACCGGCAGCGAAGCCAGCGCCGGTGAAATGGCGCAGGCGCAGCTCAGAAACGTCCCCGGCGGCACTAACTACATCGACATGAACAGCGTGCAGCAGGGGCGGGTGAGCACCAACGAAGACGTGTTCAAGTACCAGGCCGGGGTGTACGCCAAGGCAGCGAACAATGAAGGGGTGAAACTCTCGATTCGCGGTTCTGGCCTGAACCGCAGCCCCGGTTCCCATGCCTCCGGCTTGTATGAAATGTTCGACGGTCTGCCACTGACCGGGCCTGGTGGCACCCCCTATGAGCTGAAAGACCCCTTGTGGCAAAGCCGCGTCGAAGTGCTGCGCGGCGCCAATGGTTTTGACCAGGGCGCCCTGGCCCTCGGTGGCGCGGTCAACTACGTGACCCGCACGGGCTACGATGCGCCTAAGTTGCAGGTGCGATACGAGGCGGGCAGCAAGGGTTACGCCCAGCGCGAGATCAGTTCCGGCCAGGTCTTGGGAGATGCCGACTATTACATCAGCCTCACCGACTCCGCGTCTGACGGCTACCAGCACCAGAGCGCCGCCACCGGCAAGGGCGTGGCCGCTAACTTCGGCTACCGCTTCAACCCGGACCTGGAAACCCGCTTTTATTTCCGCTACCGCGAAACCACCAACGACACCCCCGGCAAGCTCACGCGCGCGCAAATCAGCCATGACCCGCGGGCGGCCAACAGCCTCAACGCCGCCCGCGACTCCAAGCGCCTGCAACCGGGCTCCACCTGGATCGCCAACAAGACCACCTTGCAGTTGGACGACAATTCCCGGGTCGAAGTCGGGCTGGCCTACCACGACTACCCGATGGACCTGCGCGAAGGCACCAACCGCCTTAAAGTCGCCTACACCGATGTCAGCGGCACCCTCAACTACATCCGCCAGGACACGCTGTTCGGCCACGACAGCAAAACCACGCTGGGCCTGCGCACTACCCAAGCGATGCCTAACAACGGCGCTGCGGAATATGTGCGCACGCCCGCCGTCAATACCGCTGGCTACGCCCCGGGCACCAAGACCCGCGACTACAGCTATCTGGGTTCCGACACCGTGCTGCATATCGGCAACGACCTGGAGCTGGTCCCTGACCTGTGGCTGACGACCGGCCTGGCCGCGATCTACACCCGGCGCGAAACCCAGGTCACCTACCCCGAAGGCCAGGCGCCGCTCAGCCAGCACGACTGGGACTATGCGCCGCGCATCGGCCTGCGTTATGACTTCAATCCGCAACTGCAGGTGTACGGCAACCTGAGCCGCTCGGTCGAGCCGCCGCACGCGTGGTCGATGATCTGGGGCTCCAACAAATACTTCACGAGTGGGCCGGCCAAAGGTTTGGCGCGCGAAGGCGTGAGCCTGGAAAACCAGACCGCCACCACCCTGGAAATCGGCGGGCGTGGCGAAGCGTGGCTCGGCCAATGGGACCTGGCGCTGTACCGCTCTGAAGTGCGCCACGAACTGCTCACCGTGGAAACCCAGGCGCAAACGTCCACCAGCAATGCCATTATCGCGGAAGCCAATGCCAGCCCCACTGTGCACCAAGGCCTGGAAGTGAGCCTGCTCAGCCCCTTGTGGGACGGCGGCCGCAACGGCCAGCTCTCCCTGCGCCAGGCCTATACCTTCAGCGACTTCCACTACCGCGACGACGACCGTTTCGGCGACAACACCTTGCCCGGCATCCCCAAGCACTACTACCAGGCGCAAGTGCGCTACAGCCACCCGACGGGTTTCTTTACCAGCCTCAATAGCGAATATTCCTCGCGCGTGGCGGTCGACTACGCCAACTCCTATTACGCTGCGTCCTACACCATCCTCGGCGCCACCTTTGGCTACGACGCGCCAAAGCAAGACTGGCAAGCCTGGGTCGACCTGCGCAACCTCACCAACCGCCGTTACGCCAATACGGTCACGCCGGGCTATGACGACAAGGGCCAGGATGTAGCGCGTTCGACGCCAGCGGATGGCCGCGGCATCTACACCGGCGTCTCCTGGAGCTGGCGCTGACAGGCAAGCCAGCTCCCACATTTGATCGGGGCTACTTTCAGAGAGGGACAGGCCCTTGCTCCTACACCGATTTACTGGCATTGTTTGCGCAATTGGTAACACTTCCCATTTGAGATCTTTTTGCGCATGCATGACATTCCCGCCGCGCTGGGCGACTCCGTCCGGCAGCAGACTCTCACGGCGATGTACAGCGAGCACCACGGCTGGTTGCACGGCTGGCTGCGCAAGAAACTTGGGTGCTCCCAGCATGCCGCCGACCTGGCGCATGACGCGTTCATCCGCGTACTGATGCTGGCCGAACCGCAAACTATCAAGGAACCCCGCGCCTTCCTGGCCACCACGGCAGGGCGGTTGTTGATCGACGGCGCTCGTCGTCGCCGTATCGAAAAAGCCTACATGGAGGCGTTGGTGATCCAGTGCGAAGACGCCGGCATGCCCGACCCAGCCGCGATTCATGTGGCGCTGCAAGCCCTGGAACGCATCGCCGAGATGCTCACTGGCCTGCCTGCCAAAGTCCGCGAAGCCTTCCTGTTGAGTCGCCTGGATGGGCTGACCTACAGCGAAATCGCCACGCGCCTGGACGTCTCTTCCAGCACCGTCAAAAACTACATCTCCAGCGCCCTGGTGCATTGCTACCACAGCCTGCACCCGACAGACCCGCTGGTATGAGCACCGAGCAGATCATCCAGCAAGCGGCGCAGTGGCTGACCCGCCTGCACGACGAGGACGTCAGCGACGCCGACCGTCACGCGTTTAATGCCTGGTGCCAGGCCGACCCGCGTCACGCCGTGGCCATTGAACGCATGCGCGCCTTGTGGGGCAGCCTCGACACCTTGCCCGCCAAGCCCGCCCGTGTTGCCCTGAACCGCGCGTTTACCCCGCAACGTCCGCGTGGTGCGCAGGTGGCGGGCTTGCTCGGCGTGGTCTTGTGCAGCTGGCTGGGCTTGCAACACGTGCCGGTCTGGATGGCCGACCAGCGCACCGCCGTCGGCGAGCGCCGGCAGATTGCCCTCGAAGACGGCAGCCAGTTGCAGCTCAACAGCAACTCGGCAGTCGACGTGAAATTCGACGGGCATCAACGCGTGATAGAGCTGTTGCAAGGTGAACTCTGGGTCGAAGTGGCCAAGGATGCGCAACGGCCTTTTGTGGTGCGCACCGACCAAGGCACGGCCACCGCATTGGGTACACGTTATCTGGTCAAGCGGGCGGCAGACGGCACCACGGTCGTCACGGTGATCGAGTCCAGCGTAGCGGTCAAAGGTGAAGCCAGCGAGGGGGTCAAGGTCACGGCCGGCCAGCGTTCGGTCCTTGACCACGGCCGCGCCCAGCCGCCGCAAGCCATCGCCGATGCCGACCCGGACGCTTGGACCCGCGGCCTGCTCAAAGTCAACGACCAACCCCTGAGCGAGGTGCTGCAAACCCTCGCCAGCTATCGCCACGGGATGCTGCGCTTCGACCCTCAGGCCCTGCAGAACCTGCGGGTATCGGGGGTCTTCAAGCTGGATGACACGGCGGCGGCGCTGTCGTCACTGGCGGATAACCTGCCGATCCAAGTGGAGTACTTCACCGACCTGCTGGTGGTGGTCAAGCCGCGCTAGCCTTCGTTCTGGCGCAGGCGCTTGTACAAGGTATTGCGGCTCACGCCCAGCTCGCGCGCCAGGTGGGAAATATTCCCGCCGGCAGCCTTCAAGCGCTGGTTCAGGTCGATGCTGTCGTCCAGCTCGTCACTGGCGGGCCGCGGCGCCGCCATGTCCAAATCCACAAAAAAATCATCCGGCAGGTGTTCCGGGCGGATCGGCTGCTCCTCGGCCATGGCTAGCGCCACCTGCAACACGCTGCTGACCTGGCGCAAGTTCCCCGGCCAAGGGTGCTGATCGAACAGCGCCAGCACTTCGGCGCTCAGGCCCGCCCATTGGGTCGGCTCGCGGTGTTGCTGCCACAGTTGCTGGAACAGCGCCTGCTTGTCCGTACGCTCGCGCAACGGCGGCAGCTCCAGCGTCAGGCCGCCGATACGGTAGTACAAATCCTCACGAAACCGCCCGGCCTGCACCAGCTCGCGTAACGTGCGGTTGGTGGCCGAAATGATGCGTAAATCCACCGGGAACAACTCGCTGCTGCCCACCGGCTGCACGCAACGCTCCTGCAATACCCGCAGCAGGCGGGCCTGTGTCGGCAGCGGCATATCACCGATTTCATCCAGGAACAGCGTGCCCTTGTCGGCCTTGCGGATCAGGCCGATGCTGCCTTTTTGATTGGCGCCGGTGAACGCGCCTTTTTCGTAGCCGAACAGTTCCGACTCCACCAGCTCTGCCGGAATCGCGGCACAGTTCACCGCAATAAACGCTTTCTGGCTGCGTGAGCTCGCCTGGTGCAGGGCTTTGACGAACACTTCCTTGCCCACGCCGGTTTCACCGTGGATCAGCAGGGGGATGTCCTTCTCCAGTAAGCGCTCGGCCTGACGCACGGCTTTCTCCACGCGCACATCGCCAAAATGCAGGGTCTTGAGGCCAATCGACGTGGGTTTGGCCGGCACCGGCTCCGTGAATACGCGGGCCTGCACCGGCATCTGCTGAGGCCGCTTCAACACGCACTGGAACCGGTTGCGTCCCGCCGCTTGCAGCGAGAAGGGCAACCCCTCCGGCTGGTTCAACAACTCCAGCAACGACACCTTGAACAAACTGTCGATCATCACCCGCGACAAACTGATGCCCAACAGGTTGTCGGCGCGACGGTTGGCCGACAGCACTTGGCCGCTCTCATCAAAAATCAGCAGACCGGCCCACTGGCTATCCAGATTGCTCAAGCCAGTGTTAAAGGTCAGTTGGAAATGTTCACCGCGAAACAGGTTGAGGATGAGCCGGTTCTCCACGGTCTGGCTCATCATCTTGACCATGCCCAGGGTGTGGGAGGGCGGCAGGTAGCTGTCGCTGGACACATCCAGCACCGCGATGATCTCGCGCTGGGCATCAAAGATCGGCGCCGCTGAGCCCGTCATGAAGCGGTTGGCCTTGAGAAAGTGCTCATCGTGTTCGATATGCACCGCCTGGGCACAGGCCAGCGCGGTGCCGATAGCGTTGGTGCCGCTGGAACGCTCCATCCAACTGGCGCCGGGGTTGAAGCCCCGAGCCAGCTTGGGCTCGATAAAACGCTGGGTGCCCCAGCTGGTCAGCACCTGGCCCTGGTTGTCAGCCAACATGATCAGGCAATTGGAGTTGCTGAGGATGTTCTCGTAGTAGGGCAGCACTTCCTGATGGGTGGTTTGCACCAGCGAGTGCTGGCTTTCGAGCAATTGGCTGATGCCCTCGGCGGGCAGTTGGTCGAAGCTGGGCGTGCTCTGGTGGTCCAGGCCGAAGGCGCGGCAACGGCGCCAGGATTCCTGGATAAGGGTGTCGTGAGCCAAGGGTTCGGCCATGGGGGCGACCTTCGTTTTTATTGTTATTGGGCTTGCACAATCTACCTGAAGAAACCGGATCAAAATGTGGGAGCGGGCTTGCTCGCGAAAGCGGTGGACCAGTCGACCTATGTATTGACTGACACACCGCATTCACGAGCAAGCCCGCTCCCACATTTGTCCTGTGTTGGTGATGAGAGTGTTGTTCAGAACTGTTCATTGTCAAGGCCCTGAGTGTTCAGTTGTTCAGCCTGCGTTGTTCATTTCTGTTCACTCCTGAACATCCCATTTAAGCCATTTCCTTGCGCATCAAGCACTTGCCGTTTTGGCACGAAACTCGCTGTCACATCTGGCCAGATTCATTCCAATAATAAAAAGGTCGTGTCATGTCATTGACCCTGGAAAATGTCTCCCGTGTTGTCGAAGGCCAAACCTGGATCGACGACGCCAACCTGCGTTTCGAAGCCGGTTCCTTTAACGTCCTGCTCGGTCGCACCCTGTCAGGCAAGACCAGCCTGATGCGCCTGATGGCCGGCTTGGACAAGCCCAGCAGTGGCCGCATCCTGATGAACGGTGTGGATGTCACGCAAAAGCCGGTGCGCCTGCGCAACGTGTCGATGGTGTATCAGCAGTTCATCAACTACCCGACCATGACCGTTTTCGAGAACATCGCCTCACCGTTGCGCCAGGCCGGTGTGTCCGACGAGGTGATCCAGGGCAAGGTGCTGGAAACCGCGAAGATGCTGCGCATCGAGAAATTCCTCCAGCGCCACCCGCTTGAACTCTCCGGTGGCCAGCAGCAACGCACGGCCATGGCCCGCGCGTTGGTCAAGGACGCCGAATTGATCCTGTTCGATGAGCCCTTGGTGAACCTGGACTACAAACTGCGCGAAGAGCTGCGTCAGGAAATGCGCGAACTGTTCGCGGCACGTCACACCATCGCCATCTACGCCACCACCGAGCCCAATGAAGCGTTGGCCCTCGGTGGCACCACCACCATTCTTCACGAAGGCCGGGTGGTCCAGAGCGGTAAAGCCGCCGAGGTGTATCACCAGCCGCAGACCGTGCTGGCCGCTGAGCTGTTTTCCGAACCGCCGATCAACCTGATGCCAGGGCGTATCAGCGGCAACGAAGTGAGCTTCGCCAATTTCGTGCACTTCCCGCTGAACGTCGACCTGCGCCCCATCGGTGAAGGCGAGTTCCGGTTTGGCGTACGCCCCAGCCATATCAGCCTGGTACCGAGCAACGACGACGACCTGGAGCTGGCGGTGACCGTGGAAGTCGCGGAGATCAGCGGCTCGGAAACCTTCCTGCACGTACGCAGCGAGCATTTCCTGTTGGTGCTGCACCTGTCGGGGGTGCACGAATACGACGTCGACGCGCCGATTCGTGTGTACATCCCCACCCATAAACTGTTTGTGTTCGATGGCCAGGGCCGTTTGGTCCAGGCCCCCGGACGCCGTGTCGCGAGGGTTGCCTGATGGCCGAGATCCACTTGCAGAACCTGGCGCATAGCTACAGCCCTACGCCGAGTGGTCCTGAGGACTACGCGATTAGGGAAATGAACCACGTGTGGGAGCAGGGGGGAGCCTACGCCTTGCTCGGGCCGTCGGGCTGCGGCAAGTCGACGTTGCTCAATATCATCTCCGGCCTGCTCAGCCCGTCTGAAGGCCAGGTGCTGTTCGACAGCAAGGTGGTTAACGACCTCACCCCGGAAAAACGCAACATCGCCCAGGTGTTCCAGTTCCCGGTGGTGTACGACACCATGACGGTGTTCGATAACCTGGCATTTCCCCTGCGCAACCAGGGCATGGCCGAAGCGAAAATTCACAGCAAGGTGCAGGAAATTGCTGAAGTCCTTGACCTGCAAAGCCTGCTGAGCAAAAAAGCCCGCAACCTCACCGCCGACGAAAAGCAGAAAGTCTCCATGGGCCGTGGCCTGGTGCGCGACGACGTGTCGGCGATCCTGTTTGACGAACCGCTGACGGTGATCGACCCGCACCTCAAGTGGAAACTGCGGCGCAAGCTCAAGCAGATCCACGAGCAATTCAACATCACCATGGTCTACGTGACCCACGACCAGTTGGAGGCCTCGACCTTCGCCGACAAAATCGCGGTGATGTACGGCGGCCAGATCGTGCAGTTCGGCACGCCCCGTGACTTGTTCGAACGGCCGAGCCACACCTTTGTCGGCTATTTCATCGGCAGCCCTGGGATGAATCTGATCGAGGTGCAGGCCGAAGCGGGCGGAGTACGGTTTGCCGGCATGCACCTGCCATTGTCCGAGGCCATGCAGCAACGTATTGCCAGCGCCGATTACAAGAAATTGCAGGTGGGTATCCGCCCGGAATTTATCCACGTGTGGGACGAGCACAACCCTGACGCCCTGCAGGCCGATGTAACACACCTTGAAGACCTTGGCACCTACAAGATCGTCACCCTCAACCTCGACGGCGCCACGCTCAAGGTGCGCCTGGCCGAAGACAAACCGGTGCCCGAAGGCAAGGCCTCCATCAGTTTCCCGGCGCAATGGCTGATGGTGTATGCCGACGATTACCTGCTGGAGGTGCTGCCATGAACAAGGTGCAGAACAACAAGGCCTGGTGGCTGGTGTTGCCGGTGTTCCTGCTGGTAGCGTTCAGTGCGGTGATCCCGATGATGACCGTGGTCAACTATTCGGTGCAGGACATCTTTGACCAATCCAGCCGCTACTTCGTCGGCGCCGACTGGTACAAGCAAGTGCTGCTCGACCCGCGTCTGCATGACTCGCTGCTGCGCCAGTTCATCTACTCGGCCTGCGTGCTGCTGATCGAAATCCCGCTGGGCATCGCCATCGCCCTGACCATGCCGACCAAGGGCCGCTGGTCGTCACTGGTGTTGATCATCCTCGCCATTCCGCTGCTGATTCCATGGAACGTGGTGGGCACCATCTGGCAGATTTTCGGGCGCGCCGACATCGGCCTGTTGGGTTACAGCCTCAACGCCCTGGGGATCAGCTACAACTACGCGGCCAACACGGCGGATGCCTGGGTCACCGTGCTGGTGATGGACGTGTGGCACTGGACTTCACTGGTAGCGCTGCTCTGTTATTCGGGACTGCGTGCCATTCCGGATGTGTACTACCAGGCTGCGCGGATTGATCGGGCATCCGCCTGGGCAGTTTTCCGACATATCCAGTTGCCGAAGATGAAGAGCGTGCTGCTGATCGCGGTGATGCTGCGGTTTATGGACAGCTTCATGATCTACACCGAACCCTTCGTCCTCACGGGCGGCGGACCGGGTAACGCCACCACCTTCCTCAGTCAGACACTGACCCAGATGGCTGTAGGCCAATTCGACTTGGGCCCGGCGGCGGCATTCTCGCTGGTGTATTTCCTGATCATCCTGTTGGTGTCCTGGCTGTTCTACACCGCCATGACCCACTCCGACGCCAACCGCTGAGGCCGCCAACATGAGCAAGCGCAAGCTGATTCCATTGCTGATCTACATCCTGTTCCTTCTGGTGCCGATCTACTGGCTGCTGAACATGTCCTTCAAGAGCAACACCGAAATCCTCGGTGGGCTGACGTTGTTTCCGCAGGACTTCACCCTGGCCAATTACAAGGTGATCTTCACCGACCCGAGTTGGTACACCGGCTACCTCAACTCGCTGTACTACGTGAGCCTGAACACGGTGATCTCCTTGAGCGTGGCGCTGCCGGCGGCCTATGCGTTTTCGCGCTACCGTTTTCTTGGCGACAAGCACCTGTTTTTCTGGCTACTGACCAACCGTATGGCACCGCCGGCGGTGTTTTTGCTGCCGTTCTTCCAGCTGTATTCGTCGATCGGTCTGTTTGACACGCACATTGCCGTCGCCTTGGCGCACTGCTTGTTCAACGTGCCGTTGGCGGTGTGGATCCTCGAAGGCTTTATGTCCGGCGTGCCCAAGGAAATCGACGAAACCGCCTACATCGATGGCTACTCGTTTCCTAAGTTTTTCGTGAAGATTTTTATCCCATTGATTGGCTCGGGCATTGGGGTGACCGCGTTTTTCTGCTTCATGTTTTCCTGGGTCGAACTGCTGCTGGCGCGCACCCTGACCTCGGTCAACGCCAAGCCTATTGCGGCGGTGATGACGCGCACGGTCTCGGCGTCGGGTATCGATTGGGGCGTACTGGCGGCGGCGGGGGTGTTGACTATCCTTCCCGGCATGCTGGTGATCTGGTTTGTTCGCAATCACGTGGCCAAGGGCTTTGCCCTGGGCCGGGTCTGAGGAGTCGATGATGGAATGGATGGCCTGGACCACCCCCACGGCGCTGTTCTTTGGCGGCATAGCCCTGATCCTGGCGGGCATGACCACTTGGGAACTGCGCTCGCCGAGTATCCCTCGGCGGGGTTTTCTGCCGATCAGCACCACCCGTGGTGATCGCTTGTTTATCGGTCTTCTCGGTAGCGCCTACCTGCATTTGCTGGTTATCGGCGTTACCGACTGGAGCATCTGGGTGGCGTCCGCGCTCTCCCTGGTATGGCTGTTGAGTGTGATGCGTTGGGGCTGATGCCCTTGTGAATAAACCACCTGGAGGTCTCTATGTTGAATAAAAACAATAAGCTGCGACATAGCATTTCATTGGCCGCCGTACTGGCCCTCAGCGGTTTGAGCGCCTCGGCCTGGGCCGATGCGTATGAAGATGCCGCAAAAAAATGGATCGGCAGCGAGTTCAAGCCGTCGACGCTCACCGAAGCCCAACAGCTCGAAGAGTTGAAGTGGTTCATCAAAGCCGCCGAACCCTTCCGTGGGATGAAGATCAACGTGGTGTCGGAAACCCTCACCACCCACGAGTACGAGTCCAAGGTGCTGGCCAAGGCCTTCACCGAGATCACCGGGATCAAGCTGACCCACGACCTGCTGCAGGAAGGCGACGTGGTGGAGAAGCTGCAAACCCAGATGCAGTCCGACAAAAACATCTATGACGGCTGGGTCAACGACTCCGACCTGATCGGTACACACTTTCGCTATGGCAAGACCGAATCGATCACCGACCTGATGGCCAATGAAGGCAAGAACTTCACCTCGCCGACCCTGGATATCAAGGACTTCATCGGCATCTCCTTCACCACCGCGCCGGACGGCAAGATCTACCAATTGCCCGACCAACAGTTTGCCAACCTCTACTGGTTCCGCGCCGACTGGTTCGAGCGCCCCGAGCTGAAAGCCAAGTTCAAGGAAAAATACGGCTACGACCTCGGTGTGCCGGTGAACTGGTCGGCCTATGAAGACATCGCCAAATTCTTCAGCGAAGACGTCAAGGAAATCGACGGCAAGCGCATTTATGGGCATATGGACTACGGCAAGAAGGACCCGTCCCTGGGCTGGCGCTTCACCGATGCCTGGTTCTCCATGGCCGGTGGCGGCGACAAGGGCCTGCCCAACGGCTTGCCGGTGGACGAGTGGGGCATTCGCGTGGAGGACTGCCACCCGGTGGGCTCCAGCGTCACCCGTGGCGGCGACACAAACGGCCCGGCCGCGGTATTTGCCACACAGAAATACGTGGACTGGATGAAAGCCTACGCGCCACCGGAAGCGGCGGGCATGACCTTCTCGGAATCCGGCCCGGTGCCGTCCCAAGGCAACATCGCCCAGCAGATATTCTGGTACACCGCGTTTACCGCCGACATGGTCAAACCGGGCTTGCCGGTGGTGAATGCCGACGGCACGCCGAAATGGCGCATGGCGCCGTCACCTGTCGGACCGTACTGGGAAAAGGGCATGAAGAAGGGCTATCAGGACGTAGGTTCCTGGACCTTCCTCAAGTCGACGCCGGAGAAACAGAAACTCGCGGCCTGGCTTTACGCGCAGTTCGTGACCTCGAAGACCGTCTCGCTGAAGAAAACCATCGTTGGCCTGACGCCGATTCGTGAGTCCGACATCAACTCCCAGGCCATGACCGACATGGCGCCGAAACTGGGTGGTTTGGTGGAGTTCTACCGCAGCCCGGCGCGTACCGAATGGTCGCCAACCGGCACCAACGTGCCGGACTACCCGCGCCTGGCGCAACTGTGGTGGAGCAACATCGCCGCGGCCGCCAGCGGCGAGAAAACCCCGCAGCAGGCCCTCGACAACCTGGCCAAGGAGCAGGATGCGATCATGACGCGCCTGGAGCGCTCCAAGGTGCAACCGGTGTGCGGTCCGAAAATGAACCCCGAGCGTGACGCGCAGTACTGGTTCGACCAGCCGGGCGCGCCAAAACCGAAACTGGCGAATGAGAAGCCGAAAGGCGAGACCGTGAGCTACAGCGACCTGCTCAAGTCGTGGGAGGCGGCGCGTAAGTAATAACGCCAGTGCAGAAGGGTAAAACGACACGCTTGCGTGTCGTTTTACTGTCCGCAGTTTGCCCGCATCAGGCTTTGTTGAATTGCACGCATCAGCACGGGATCAAACGCATCATGCCCGGCGCGCAATAGTCTGCATTTCAGCAGTGCTCGTTGGCGCAACCAACGCAGGCTCGACAGGCCGATAGGGTCATTGATGCCCTGTATCACGTGGCACGCACAGCTCAGTGTCAGCCCCTGATCCTCCTCGCAAAAAAAATAACCGGCGCGATGGTAGTGCACCTCCAGACGGATTGCGCGCAAGGCGACTTCATCAATGAAGTGCTCCAAGGCTGCCTTGCCCATCCGCTGGCGATTCAGGCGCAGCGCTGCGCCGACCCATGCCATCGCTGCCTTGTGTTGCAAGCGTTCGCAAGATTGTTCGAGGTCCTTGCACACTTGTTCAAACGATGTAACCGCCTCGGCCTTCAAGTAGCACGCTAGTGCTCGATGGTAGGTGGCAAGGTGATTGGGAGTGGGTACGAACAGTGATGCCAGCACCAATCGGCATACTCGCGATGGGGCCTGCCAAGCATATTTGAGCGCCAGCCAACTACCCCAGGAAATACCCAGCAATGTGATCTGGGTAAAGCCAAAATGCTTACGCAACGCTTCAATGTCTTCGATGATCCGGGCCGTTTCGTTGTTCTGCCACTCGCCATGGGGACTCGAGCGTCCGCCACCGCGCTGGTCGAACAGGACGACTTCGAAGTGTTCCAGGTTAAAAAACGCCAGGTGATCGTGGCTGGAACTACCGCCCGGCCCGCCGTGCAAGAAGAACACCGGTTCACCACCTTCCTGGCCGTGCCGCTCCCAATACACCTGATGGCCGCCGGATACCGGCAAGTGCCCACTGCGATACAGAGGCTTCATGCCGAGGGGCGACTGAGCAAGTAAAACTGAAACAGCTCAAGCTGTCCTGGCCGGGCTGCCACACAGGATTCCAAGGTGATGCCCAGCGCTTGTGCGATCCAGGGGACTGCCGGCAGTACCGGCGTATGACCAAAAACCAAGGCCAGGCCACTCGGCTTGAGGCTGCCGAGTAATGTGCGCAACAAGGTTTCGGCGTCGCGCCGCGTGACCACCTCGGCGTTGAGAAAGCGTAGGATCAAGGCATCGCAGGCAGGGTTTTCCCGTGCAGCGTCAGCTTGCCTGAAGCGCACGGTTGAACCGACGTGGCGTTGCGATGCGTAGCGAATCATCGAGGCCGAAAGGTCCGAGCCCAGGCACCGGCAACGGGGCAGCGCCTGGGCCAGATGGGCGATCAACTCGCCGGTGGAGCACGCCGGGTCATGGATCAGCGCCCCAGGCTTGAGGCGCTCGCGTAGCACAGCGACACACTGTTCACGAAAGTGCGCTTCGTCGATGTTCAACTGCGTGGCGCGCTCATCGTCACACTCCCAAAAGCTCGGCGGGCAGACGAATTCCTCAGCGTGCATCTCCAGCGGCGGATACGGAAAGCACACGTCGCTATGGATTTGCTGCTGTGCTTCGATAAATGCCAGGTGCTTGGCCGCAGGCGTAGCGGCCTGATAGAAAAGTGCAACGCCTTCATTGCTCCAGTGATGGCTGGTGAGGGGGCCCAGCAGCATGGAGGGACGCAAGAGGCTGCTCAGGCGGCGTTGCCCCTGATCGTCGGGCATCGGCCTGTTGCGGCCTGCCCAGTGGCGGCTCCCGGTATTGAGTACAAACAGCTGACTGAGCCCGAATCCCAATGGCTCAAAATGACGTTGCACGGTGCTGGGGTTCATAGCGTGGCAACTTGCGATTCACCGCATAGACGCCTGCCGCGCTGTTGCGGCACCACGATATTGCCGGTGGAGACCAGGAAAAAACGCTCCAGCCCCGGGATCACCACCTGGACGAGCGTGGTGCCAAGCTGGCTTTGAAACAGGCGGCACACCCCGGGTGTCAGGTTGTGGCTGGCCATATCGCCCACCAGGAGAGTGATTTGTTCGCCTAGACCGGTTGGCGCCGGCCGCTCGTGGAGTTGCACCCATTCGACGGGTTGCGCCATCAGGCGCTCAGGGGCGAATTGCAGGCAGCGTTGCAGGCGCGGGAATCGTGCCAGGTGTCGCTGGGCATTGAGCAAATGACGGCTCAAAGGCGGTTCGACCGCCAGCGCCTGCAACTGTGCTAGTTCGGTCAGTGCACGCCAGGCCGCGTGCGCGGGCGTCAGGGAGGTGCCTGAGCCGTAGACGGTTGGCATCGCGCAAGGCGTGTTGATAAAGGCCAGGCAGGTGGTCGCGCAGAATTCGCGGCTGATATCCAGCAAGACCACCTCTGCATCGAAGGGCTGACTCAGTGTTTGCAACACGGCTCGGGCCTCGGGGCCAAGGCTGTCCGGATAGACGCGGCGTAGACGACTGAGCGGGCGCTGGTAGTAGAAATGCTCCAGCAGAAACAGTGAAAGGGCATCCCGTTCGATAGTCTCGTTCAAGGCATGCAGAAGCGCTTCGTCAGCCGTGGCTCCGATGGCAGTTCCGCTGTTGCTCGAATAACGGCGCAGGACGCGCAGGTCTGTCGGATCGTTATGCAGTGGCTGCTCGCAGTAGCGTGGGCAGGTCAACGCTAGCGGGTAGGAAAATGACTGGTCATCCACCAAGCTGCGATAGGTGCGGCAAACGACAGCGTCTTCTTGTTGTGCGACCAGCAATGCCAACGCGCTGTCATCGACAAACTGTGGGTGATCAACAAAGTAGCCGGACGCCTGGCAGTGAAGGGGCGACGCATGCAGATCGTCGCTCAAATAGTGTTCCAGTGCCTCATATAACGCGCCGACACGTGCCGCTGCCGGAGGACCCTTGCCCGCGCCGCGTGCGACCTCTATCGCATGTGCGTCGTACAAACAGGCTTGGACGCACAGCTCGCCTTCACCCACGATGCGCAAGTGTGCGCGCAAATTCAACGCACTCAACTGGGCGAGAATCTGATGGTGGGCGAGTACGAGTGTCTGGCAGCGTTCGGGGGCGATGGCTTGGGGAATGCTCATGAAGGTAACTCCTGGGAAGGAGGAGAGGCATTGCCTCTCCTCGACTCACTTACTCGGCTTCCAGCTCCGCTCTTTCCGTATCAGTGAGCTGCAGGGTCTCGATGAAATCATCCGCGTGCTCCTGCTCCAGCTGTTCCATCTCGGCGATTTTATTTGCGTTTGCACTAGCCATGTAGCCCATGTTTGAAGCCTCATTTTTGTTTGAAGGTAGGGTGACGTGCTCTCGATGAGCACGGCTAGAACCTATTAAAAATGGCCGGCGTGGGCAAATGTGAGCAGCTGTTGCAAAAGCGTTGGCGGAGGGCTATGGAAATGAATTCTTTCACTTCAATATTTGACCGCTGTGGAGAGGTTGCTTTGCTTTGGAACCGGGGGGCTGCGTCTGTGGTGAGATCCATCGCTAAGGGGAGTGGCGGTAGGCATTGCCCTGGGCAGGGGCGGGTAAGTCTTCCAGAGGTGTTGAATTTTCGCGGTGGTGAAGCGGTGATGGCCGTCCCGATATTGATCTTGGTTTGATGTACTACTGACGCTGTCGGGCTTGCTTGCAAAAAGATTGATAGGAGCGCTCGCTAGCCTGCGATGGCATCACCACGGTGCGCCTAACGCCCAGATCAGTCCTGCATTGAATGACGGCTTTTGTTCTCGCCTAAAATTCGCGCTGTATCCCTCGCCGGCGGCAGCCCAAACACCCGCGCATAGTCCCGGCTGAACTGGGTCGCGCTTTCATACCCCACTTCAAACGCCGCACTTGTCACGCTGCTCGCGCTGGCCACCATCAACGTGCGCGCCTGCAACAATCGCACACGCTTCTGATACTGCAACGGGCTCAGATTAGTCACCGCCTTGAAGTGCCGGTGAAACGCCGAAACACTCATCGCCGCCTTCTGCGCCAATGCTTCCACTCGAATCGGCTCTGCAAAATCCCGGCGAATCCACTGGATCGCCTGGCTGACCCGCGCTATGGCGGTATCCGGCGCAGCAATCTCGCGCAACATCCAGCCGTGGGGGCCTTGCAACACGTGGTAGAGGATTTCCCGCTCATACACCGGTGCCAGGGCGGCGATCGCCACGGGGTCACCCATCAGGCGCAGCATGCGCACCCAGGCATCCATCAAGGCCGGCGTCACCGCCGCCACTGAAAAACCGGCTTCCTGTTCGCGACGACCACTGGGCGCCGGCAAGTCATTGAGCAGTGTGGTCAGCACGCTCGGGTCCAGGGTCAGGCTCACCGCCAGGTAAGGTTCGCCGGTGCTCGCCGGGTTCACCACCCCCACGGCAGGCAGCTCGATGGACATCACAAAATACGTCGCCGGGTCGTAGTGCAAGGTGCGGTCGCCCACGGTCATGCACTTACTGCCCTGCAGGATCAGGTTGATCATCGGGTCATACACCGCCGCGAGCATATGCTCGGGAATCGCCCCCTGGACCATCGCCACGCGGGGGATACCAGTCTCGGTGCGGCGGTTTTCAGCCTTGGCGGCCAGGGCACGCAGTTCGATCAATTGAGTATTCATGGCCGCCATGCTGTTCCTTCCTACAAACCTCGCGCAAGCAAAAAGCAGAAACAGGCAGGATTGGAGTAGGAACGGCTGCGTGGAGGCGTAGGGTGATGGCTACTGTGGTCACTCAACTTTTTAGCAGTGGAGCAGGCCATGAGCGTCATCGTAATTACCGGAGGCAGCCGCGGGATCGGTGCCAGTACCGCCCAATTGTGTGCGCGCCAGGGGCACGGCGTGATCCTTACTTACAACAGCAACCCGGGTGCGGCGCAGGCGGTGGTCAAGCGCATAGTGGCTGAAGGCGGTAAAGCCGTGGCGCTGCAATTGGACGTTGCCGCCGTCAGCACTTTCGCTGCATTCCACGATGCCGTGGCGCGCGCCCTGCAAGCCACTTGGGGCGTAAGCACCCTGAGCGGCCTGGTGAACAACGCGGGCTACGGCCTGTTCAACCCCCTTGAATCGGTGACCGAGGCGCAATTCGACGGCCTGTTCAACGTGCACCTCAAGGGGCCGTTTTTCCTGACCCAAACCTTGCTGCCGCTGCTGGAAGAACACGCCAGCATCGTCAACCTCACCAGCGCCACCACCCGCGTCGCTACGGCTGGCGTCGCACCTTACGCCGCTTTCAAGGGCGGCCTGGATGTGCTCACCCGCTACATGGCCAAGGAGTTCGGCGAGCGGCGTATCCGCGCCAACGCCGTGTCCCCCGGCGCGATCCGCACCGAACTGGGCGGCGGCTTGAACGACGAGTTCGAAGCCCAGCTGGCCGGGCAAACCGCCCTTGGCCGTGTAGGCGAACCGGAAGACGTGGCACGGGTAATCGCTCTGTTGCTATCGGAAGAAGGCCGCTGGATTAATGCCCAGACCCTTGAAGTCGCGGGCGGCTACATCATCTGAGTCGGGAGACCCCACCATGCTGGATCATCTGTTTATTTCGGTGAGTGATATCGAGCGCTCCATTCGTTTCTACGCAGCCACCCTGACGCCCCTCGGCATCACTGCGCGGCATGACTACGACGGCAAAGACGGCCCACCCGGCCACCCGGACTTGAAGGGCTTTGGCGCCAATGGCCGGATATTTTTCTGGTTGCGCGAAGGCGTGATGGAAGGGCGAGCGGTGCATGTGGGCTTTGTCGCCAATAATCGCGCTGAGGTGGAAAAAGCCTACGCCGCCGCCTTGGCGAACGGCGCCACCGACAACGGCGCGCCGGGTGCACGCCTGCATTACGACCCCAACTACTACGCGGCCAATGTCCTTGACCCGGACGGCTACAGCCTCGAATTCGTCTACAAGAACTGGCAGCACACCTCATGAAAACCCTGATGATCTACGGCGCCACCGGCTACACCGGACGCATGGCGGCGCAACACGCGAAAACACGCGGACTCAACCTGGTGCTGGCCGGCCGCAACGTCGAACGCCTGGCTTCCCTGGCGGCTGAACTGGACGCGCCTTACCGCGTATTCACGCCAGATGCCGCCCAGTTGGAAGGGATTGACGTCCTGCTCAATTTCGCCGGCCCTTTCGCCCAGACCGCCGGAGCCCTGATGCGTGCGTGCATCGCCAATGGCACCGACTACCTGGACATCACCGCCGAAATCAACGTGTACCGCTTGGCCGAGCAACTCGGGGCTGGAGTGCAGGTGATGCTGCTGCCCGGTGTGGGCTGGGACGTGGTGCCCACCGACTGCCTGGCCCTGCATGTTGCCCGCCGTGTGCAGCAGCCGCAGTCGATAAAAATCGCTCTGCAGGTGCCCGGCGCCATGTCCCGTGGGTCGGCCATGAGTGTCGGCGAGATCATCGGTGCCGGCGTGATGGCGCGGATCGACGGCCAACTGGTCGCCACGCCGGACGCGCAACCGCAGTACCTGGACTTTGGCGATGGCCCGGCGCTGTGCGCGCCCTTGTCGTTTGGCGACCTAGTGACGGCCTGGCATTCCAGCGCTATTCCGAATATCGCCATGTTCGTGCACATCACCGGCGAAGCCTTTCCCGAAGGCGACCTGTCGCTGCTGCCCGATGGCCCCACCCAGGCACAGCGTGACGCCCATCGCGCCCTCGCCGTGGCCGAAGTTATGGGTGCCGATGGTTCGGTGGCGCGTTCGGTCATCGAGACCGTCAACGGCTACAGCTACACCCCACTGGCAGCCGTCGAAGCCGCGCGCCGGGTACTCGGCGGTGAGCGCCGGGCCGGCTTCGAAACACCTGCAAAGCTGTTCGGCGTGGGCTTTGCCCAGACGATTGCCGGTACGCAGATCATCGATTATTGAGCTATCGGGAATTGCCATCGGCGGGTATTTGAGAACGTCGCAGCTCAAATGTGGGAGCTGGCTTGTCGAATCGTCGAACCGCTGCGATAGCCATAAGTATCTACACATCTTCAACGTGAAATTGCGTAGCAGCTGTCGAGCCCTGGCGAGGCTGCGTCAGCGGTGTGTCAGACAGCCCGCAAACGCAGCCTCGCCAGGGCTCGACAGCTGCTACGCAGAGGGTTCCCCCAAGATGTGTAGATACTTATGCTGCGATAGCGGACTGTCAGTTTACAAGTGCTTTGCTGACCCGCCGCTATCGTAGCGGTGCGACGATTCGACAAGCCAGCTCCCACCTATTGTCGTGCGGTGATTTCAAGATCACGCCGCCTGTGGCTGAACCAGCAACTCCCCCTCGACATCCTTGACCAACTCACTGGCCAAAAACAGCGGTGCCAGGCGTTTATGCAATTGTGGCTCGACAAACTCCTTCACCGTCTCCAGCGCCAGTACGCCGCTCAACGGCAACTCGGCCTTGGTGTACGACAACCAGGCTTTCTTCAGTGCCTGCAACACATCACTGCCGGCGGTGGTGGCGAAGCGGCGGTGGGTAGGTTTACCGTCAAAAGTGAAGGTGTGCTGGAACGCGTAGCCGGTTTCATCACCCTGGCTGGCGGTGCAGCGGATGCAGCTGCACGGGCCTTCGCCGAAAGCACTGCGCAGGTAGGCGTTGAAGTCCACCACGGGTTTGAGTGACAGGCGCTTATCCACCTCGAACAGGTCCCCGGTCATTTTTTCGTCAGTGTTCAACGTCCATTTCCTCGCAGATTCGGCGGTTTTTCAAAGCGCGGCACAATAGCAGCCGAGCGGCTGTTTGTGGGTTATTTGCATAACAATAGATCTCGATATTCTTTTCCCGTCTTAAAAATCGTGGCTACCCTCGTTCACCTTCTCAAAAGTGCGGCAGATCCCCATGACCCTCAAGCGCTCCTCTTTGACCCTTCTGGCTGCCTCGCTGGCTGCCGCAAGCACTTTGCTCAGCCCCGGTGCCCAGGCCGAGGGCAAGATCAGCATTGCCCAGCAATTCGGCATCGGCTACCTGATCCTCGACGTGGTGCGTGACCAGCACCTGATCGAGAAGCATGGCAAGGAGCAGGGCCTGGATATCCAAGTGGAGTGGAACAGTATTTCCGGCGCCACGGCGATGAACGAATCGCTGCTGGCCGGCGCGCTGGACGTGGTTTCTGCGGGCGTGCCGCCGATGCTCACCCTGTGGGACCGCACCAAGGGCAAGCAGAACGTCAAGGCCATCGCTTCGCTCGGTTCGATGCCCAACTACCTGCTGACCAACAACCCCAACGTGAAGACCCTCAAGGACTTCAGCGAAAAAGATCGCATCGCCGTGCCCGCCGCTGGCGTGGGTTTCCAGTCGCGGACCTTGCAGATCGAGACGGCCAAGCAGTTCGGCGATGCCAACTACAAGAAGTTTGATGACATCTCCATCAGCCTGGCGCACCCCGACGCGACTGCCGCATTGATTGCCGGTGGCTCGGAGATCAACTCGCACTTTTCCAGCCCGCCGTTCCAGTATCAGGAATTGCTCAATCCGAATGTGCACAAGGTGCTCAGTTCCTACGACATCCTCGGTGGGCAGGCGACGTTCAACGTGCTGTACACCACGCAGAAATTCCACGACGAAAACCCCAAGACCTACAGGGCGTTCTATGCCGCGCTGGCCGAAGCCGAACACATCATCAAGGCTGATAAACCGGCGGCGGCCAAGGCGTACATTCGGGTAGAGCAGTCGAAGTTGCCGTTGGACCTGGTGGAGAAGATCGTCCAGGACCCGGAAATCGACTTCACCATCGTGCCGCAGCGAACCTATATCTATGCTGAAAAACTGCAGGAACTCGGCGTGCTGAAAAACAAGGCCGACAGCTGGAAGGACTACTTCTTCGAAGAAGCCCACAGTGGTAACGGCAGCTGACCTCCAATGTGGGAGCTGCAGTGTTTGAGCGGTCAGCGGAAAAACTCACCGGGCGTGGCGTCAAACTGCTGCCGAAACGCATTGATAAACGCCGACGTCGACTCATACCCACACCCCAACGCCACATCCGTTACCCGCTCGCCTTGCTCCAGGGCGGGCAGGGCGGTGAGCAACCGCAAGCGCTGGCGCCATGCGCGAAACGTCAGCCCGGTATCCCTCAAAAACAACCGGCTCAACGTCTTCTCACTCACGTCCAGCTTTTGGCTCCACTGGCCCAACGTTGTCTGCTGCTCCGGGTGCAGGTTCAAACTGCGATAGATCTGCCGCAAGCGCGGGTCCAGCGGCAGCGGTAACATCAAATCGACCTGCGGTGCCGCTGCCAATTGATCCAGCACCACTTGCGCCAAACGCCCATCCGGCCCGTCCTCAGCGTATTCCACCGGGAGTTCGCTGAAGCTGCGGATCAACTCGCGCAGTAAATTGCTCACTTCCAGCACATGACAGCGCTCAGCCGCCCAGGCCGTGACGCTGCAATCGAGGTACAGACTGCGCATTTCTGTGTGGGGCGAGCTGAACACCCGGTGCGGCATTCCCGCTGGTATCCACACAGCGCGCTGTGGCGGCGCCACGAAACGGCCGACGCTGGTCTGGATCTCCAGCACCCCGGAAATCGCGTAGGACAATTGCACCCAAGGGTGGCTGTGTCGGCGGGTCAGCGCACGGTTGGGCAGCGATTCGGTGCGCCCATACACCGGCCGTGGCAGGCTGGAAAGCCCAGGGACACTGCGGCGGACGGTCTTTTCATGTCCTTTAGGCGGCATTTACTGGCTCATTGGCGTTAGTCGGTAATAAGCCGTTACGTTAGAGTCGCGGTGACGCTCTTGGCAACCCCTGGAAGATCCTGCTTATGACTCGCCCGCGTTTCGTGCCCGACAACTTCACCCTGACGCTGATCGCCACGGTGATCCTCGCCTCCCTGTTGCCCGCCAGCGGCCAGACCGCCGTGGCCTTCGGCTGGGTCACCAACCTGGCTATCGCACTGCTGTTTTTCCTGCACGGCGCCAAGCTGTCGCGCCAGGCCATTGTTGCCGGCGCCGGTCATTGGCGCCTGCACCTGCTGGTGTTCAGCCTGACCTTCGTGCTGTTCCCGCTGCTGGGCCTGGCGCTCAAGCCGCTGTTGTCGCCAATGATCGGCAACGACCTGTACATGGGCATGCTTTACCTCTGCGCTCTGCCGGCTACGGTGCAGTCGGCGATTGCCTTCACGTCCCTGGCACGCGGCAATATCCCGGCGGCGATTTGCAGTGCGGCGGCCTCCAGCCTGTTTGGCATCTTCCTCACGCCGCTGTTGGTGACATTGCTGCTCAACGTGCACGGTGACGGCGGCTCGACCGTCGACGCAATCCTGAAAATCAGCGTGCAATTGCTGCTGCCGTTCATCGCCGGGCAGATCGCGCGTCGCTGGATCGGCGAGTGGGTGGGGCGCAATAAATCCTGGCTGAAATTCGTCGACCAAGGCTCGATCCTGCTGGTGGTGTACGGCGCGTTCAGCGAAGCGGTCAACGAAGGCATCTGGCACCAGATCCCGCTGTGGGAACTGGGCGGGCTGGTGGTGGCGTGCTGCGTGTTGCTGGCCTTGGTGTTGGTGGCGTCGGCGGTGCTGGGCAAGGCCTTCGGCTTTAACCAGGAAGACCGCATCACCATTCTGTTCTGCGGCTCGAAGAAGAGCCTCGCGACCGGCGTGCCGATGGCGCAGGTGCTGTTCGCCGGGGCGACCATGGGGGTGCTGATCCTGCCGCTGATGCTGTTTCACCAGATCCAGTTGATGGTCTGTGCGGCATTGGCCCAGCGTTATGCCAAGCGCCCGGAAAGCATTCCGGAATTGATGGGGCAGGTGGATCCTTGATCTACGTCACAGCCTTTGCCGAGTAAGCTCAATAAACGCCCGGCCAGACAACTTAGTGGTAAGAGCCCAGTAAGGCGTGTCGGCATGAGCACTAAAGGTATTTCGCTGCTTACCGGCCTGTTGTGCGTCTGGGCGGGGCGCGCGGCGCAAACCGTGGGCAGTGTCGTCGAGCCCGGATGTGCGACAAATGCGCACAGGGGCACGGTCATGGCGTCGAACGGCTGTGCCGAGTCCAGGCGTGACAGGCGCCTGGATGTGTGCAACATGGCGTAGCCAGTGTCAATGCAGCCCATGTGCAGCGGGTGGCGAACAGTGGTAACGGGCGTTATTACGAGCAGCGGTATGTGCTGGTGGACAGCGCCGGCAAGCCGATTCAGTCGGGTAACTACGTGATCATCCTGACGTCGCCCTGACCCCCTTAGGCGACGATCCGCGTCAACAGTGGGGCCAGAAACCTATAGAATACTCGGCGGCGGCGCTTGTCCTGGGTGGCCGCTCGATCACCGTCAGAGTACCGCGCCGTTCAATGAGCATTTCAGCCGCAACCCCCCAAACCAATTGGCAACCGGTCATCGCCCTCGCGTTGGCCGCCTTTGTGTTCAATACCACCGAATTCGTGCCCGTTGGGCTGCTCAGTGCCATCGGCGCCAGCTTCGACATGCCGGTGTCCAGCGTCGGCCTGATGCTCACGATCTACGCCTGGATCGTGTCCCTGACCTCCCTGCCGGTGATGCTGCTGACCCGCAACATCGAACGGCGCAAGCTGCTGATCGTGCTGTTCTGCATGTTTATTGTCAGCCACATCCTTTCCAGCGTCGCTAACAGCTTCGGCTTGCTGATGCTCAGTCGCATTGGCATTGCCTTGTCCCATGCCTTGTTCTGGTCGATCACCGCATCGTTGGCCGTTCGCCTGGCGCCGGAAGGCAAGCAGGTGCAAGCCCTCGGCCTGTTGGCTACCGGTACGTCCCTGGCCATGGTCCTGGGCATTCCCCTGGGTCGCCTGCTCGGCGAAGCCATGGGCTGGCGCACCACGTTCCTGGTGATCGGCGCCTTCGCTGCCGCGCTGGTGTTCTGGCTGGCGCGCACCTTGCCGCTATTGCCGAGCCAGAACTCCGGCTCCCTGCGCAGCCTGCCGCTGCTGTTCAAGCGCCCGGCGCTGGTGGCGCTTTATGTGCTTACCGCGATGACCGTCACCGCGCAATTCACCGCCTACAGCTACATCGAACCCTTCGTCGAAGGCGTGGCCGGCATGAGCGGCAGCGCGGTGACCCTGATCCTGCTGGTATTCGGCGGCGCGGGCATCATCGGCTCGCTGCTGTTCAGCCTGGTGCACCGCTTCAACCCGCATGTATTCGTCGTCGGCGCGGTATTTATCCTGGCCGCGTGCCTGGCGCTGCTGCTGCCGTTGAGCGGCGCGGAATCCTACCTGGTGGTGCTGAGCATTTTCTGGGGCATGGCGATCATGGGCTTTGGCCTTGCCATGCAGTCCAAAGTGCTGGTGCTGGCACCGGATGCCACCGACGTGGCCATGGCGATGTTCTCCGGCATCTACAACATCGGCATCGGCGGCGGCGCACTGATGGGCAGCTGGGTCGGCAGCCAGTTCGGCTTCGCCTGGATCGGCGCGGCGGGCGGGTTGCTGGCGGCGGTGGCGTTGATTGGGTATTGCTTGGCGATTCGCAAGTTTGGGCAGGGTGTGGCGGGAGCCTGAATCAAACTCTCGCGCCAGCCACCGTTGGGTTAAAGGGCCAACGCATTCAACACATGGACCGGGTCATTGTGAATGGCCCTCAACAGCGCCTTTGCTGGCCCTGTTGGTTCGCGTCGCCCCTGTTCCCAATTACGTAGCGTGCCGATTTGAACATCGATGATGGCTGCGAATTTGGCTTGAGTCAGGCCCGTTGCCTTACGGATTTGTTTGACTTGAAGCGCGTCAACAATGAATTCGCGAGAGGGCTTGCGCTCGCCTCGGACGATTTCGTCCATCTGTTGCACGCTTTCCATCAGCTCATCGAAGAATTTGCTCATGGTTATCTCCAGTGTTCGATGACGGCTTTCAGTGCTTTGCGTTCATCGTTAGTCAGGTCTTGCTGTTCGTTTTTTGGATAGATCATTAATAACGCAATTTTTGAAGCCGTTACAAAGTGGTAGTAAATCACTCTGGCGCCGCCTCGTTTGCCGTGACCTTTTGAAGCAATACGCAGCTTTCGGATGCCGCCCGTTCCTTCGATCACATCTCCAACGCACGGATTGAACATCAACGCTACCTGCAAACCCAGGTAGGCGTCGTGATTCATGAGCTCCGTTACACGCCGGGTGAAAACCGCAGTTTCAATGAAAATCATAGCAAATGTACGCCATTGACTTAGTCGGCGGCAATGCTAGTGCAGTCAGGGAAGGGGAACAGCTGGTTAGTTGTAAGCGGGTTTTATACAAAGGGCCGGCGTGCTTCAGAAGCAACGTGTTCAGGGGCTAGAACTCCAGACAAGTCTTACACAGTATTTTGATACCCATTGCTACCGTCGCCCAAGACCGCCCACCGCCTGTGGTGACGGCACTTGAACAGCAAT
Source organism: Pseudomonas tritici (assembly GCF_014268275.3). Classification (NCBI taxonomy): domain Bacteria; kingdom Pseudomonadati; phylum Pseudomonadota; class Gammaproteobacteria; order Pseudomonadales; family Pseudomonadaceae; genus Pseudomonas; species Pseudomonas tritici. The sequence continues at coordinate 3,897,176 of NZ_CP077084.1, read as the reverse complement.
GGAGTCCACTGTGCAAAAGCGTTTGACCGCCGAGTTTATCGGCACTTTCTGGCTGACGTTCGGCGGCTGTGGCAGCGCCATTCTGGCGGCTGCCTTCCCCGGCTTGGGCATTGGCTTTGTGGGCGTTTCGCTGGCGTTTGGTCTCACGGTATTGACCATGGCCTACGCGGTCGGCGGCATCTCCGGCGGGCATTTCAACCCGGCGGTGACCATTGGCCTATGGGCAGGGCGCCGCATTCCTGCGGGTGATGTGCTGCCGTACATCGCGGCGCAGGTCAGCGCAGCGATCGTCGCCGCTGCGGCGTTGTACCTGATTGCCAGCGGGCAGCCTGATTTCGCTATGGGTGGTTTTGCCGCCAACGGCTATGGCCCATTGAGCCCAGGCCTCTTCGACATGAAGGCCGCGTTGCTGGCCGAACTGATCGCCACGTTTTTCTTCGTATTCATCATCATGCGCGTGACCGCACCGGGCGCTGTGCCTGGCTTTGCGCCGATTGCCATCGGCCTGGCGCTGACGTTGATTCACCTGGTGCTGATCCCGGTGACCAATACGTCGGTGAACCCGGCGCGCAGCACCGGACCGGCGTTGTTTGCCGGGGGCGAATACATGGCGCAGCTATGGTTGTTCTGGGTGGCGCCAATTGTTGGCGGAGTGTTGGGAGCGTTGGCAGCTCGCACGCTGGGCGAGCAAAAGCCGAGTTGACACCTTATACGTTTGAGAAAATCGGTACAGACTTAGCTTTCGGCAGTGTTGGCTTTGGCGTTGGCCTTGGCTTTTGATCTGTTTTTGATGTTGATCTCAGGCGCCCCGTCAACCACGCTGGCCGAACGCAGGCTTGAATCCGTGGGTAACCCGGCAGGACGCCGGGTTAGCCGCGCTGGGCCAAGGATGGCCCATCGCGGCGGCCCACGGATTCAAGCCGGAGTGAGGGCACACCGAGCCTGGGCGAGGTGCCGAGTGGTGGGGCAAGAGCGTTTTGGTTACTTTGCCGCTTTTGCAAAGTGACTCGCCGTAAGGGCGAAACCTATATTAGCCATCACCTAAATAACGGATATGTACTCATTCCAACCACAACACATGGCCGCCCTACAAACCGCCATCGCAGGCAAGCCAGCTCCCACATTTTGATCGATTTACACCTGATAGGGTTCGGGCGGCTATCAGGTTGCCACCGGACCAAAAGTAGACAGCGTCATCACAGCGCAGCCAATACCGCCTCAAGCTTCTCCTGATCCCGCGCAAACTGCCGAATACCTTCGGCCAGCTTCTCGGTAGCCATCGCATCTTCATTGGACGCCCAGCGAAATTGCGCCTCGTCGATGCTCTGGCGCGGCTCGCCCGTCGCCCCCGGCACTAACTTGCGCTCCAGCGGGCCCTGGTCTTCATCGAGTTTTTGCAGCAATTCAGGGCTGATGGTCAGGCGATCACACCCGGCCAATTCCTCTATCTGGCTGAGAGTACGGAAGCTGGCGCCCATGACCACCGTCTTGATGCCGTTGGCCTTGTAGTAGTTGTAGATCCGCGTAACCGACTGCACGCCCGGGTCCTCGGCGCCTGTGTAGTCCAGGCCGGTGTTCTTGCGGTACCAGTCGTAGATGCGGCCGACAAAAGGCGAAATCAGGAACACCCCGGCATCGGCGCACGCCGCCGCCTGGGCAAACGAGAACAACAACGTGAGGTTGGTCTGGATACCGGCTTTTTCCAAGCGCTCGGCGGTGCGAATGCCTTCCCAGGTAGAAGCCAGTTTGATCAGTACACGGTCGCGGCCGACACCGGCTTTGTCATACAGCTCGATGAGCTGGTTGGCCTTGGCCCACAGCGCGTCTTCGTCAAACGACAGGCGCGCGTCGACTTCGGTCGAGATGCGACCTGGAATGGCCTTGAGGATGCCGCAGCCTACTGCCACCGAAAACTGGTCGCAGGCCAGGCCCAGGTCACCCTTGGACAGGTCGACCGAGTGACGCAGGATGTCGCCGTAGTGTGCGATAGCCGAGGCTTTGAGCAGCAGCGACGGGTTGGTGGTGGCGTCGACCGGTTTCAGACGGCTGATAGCCTCAAGGTCGCCCGTGTCGCAGACCACCGTGGTGAACTGCTTGAGTTGTTCGAGCTTGGATGTCATGAGCGGTCGATCTCCCTAATGAGTTTAGTGATTCAAGGCCTGTGCGGTATCCAGGTCGGTGATCAGGATGTCCAGGTAGCCGCCCTCGAGCGCGCCGCGAATCGCCTGGACCTTGTTCAACCCGCCGGCCAGGCCGAGCACGCGGTGGATCGAGCGCAATTTGGGCAGCGCCACCGACACTACGAATTCTTCGTCTTCCTCCAGTACCGGCTTGCCCTGGGCATCGAAGTAGCGCAGGCAGATGTCACCCACGGCACCGCGCTCGGCCAGCAGGCGCAGCATGTCTTCGGTGTAGTAGTTACCGCTGTTGCGCAGCAGTTGCGAGGGTTCCAGGTCGCCGATGCCGACAATCGCCAGGGTGATGCTGTCAAAGCGTTGCAGCACCTCCTTGACCTCTTCCATCTGCATGATGCGCTGCTTGCTTTGCACTGATTGCTCGATGCTTTGCGACGGCAGCAAAAACGCCGGGCAGTTGAGCAGGGTGGCCAGGCGCTGGGTGAGCAGGGTGGCTTCAAACGCGCCCTTATGGCCGACGCCGCCCAACAGTTGTACCACTTCCTGGGCTGCCTGTTTGCCCGGCTGCGCATGCAAGTGGCCAACCATGGCGCGAATGGTGCTGCTCCACGACGAAATACCGATATGGTCCTGGGGCGACAGGCTGGTTTCCAGGTAATGCGCGGCCGCTGAACCGATGGCCTGCTTGATGCTTTCATCGTTACCGGGCTCGGTGGCTTCCACCACGATCACCTGGCGCACGCCGTAGCGGCGCTGCAATTGGGTTTCCAGCTCCAGGTGAAGGCCCTGCAGGCGCATCACGCTGATCTTCACCACGCCTTCCTGCAGCGCCCGACGCAGGGCGCGGCTGATAAAGGACTGCGACAAGTCCAACTGTGCGGAAATCTCGGATTGCTTGAGCCCTTCTTCGTAATAGAGGCTCGCGATCTTGGTGATCAGGCGCTGTTCTTCGATCTGGCTCATGAAGGCCTCAGTGATGACATCAATGCGGGTGAGGATACCAAACCCTTACGACATGATCAGGCCGCCGTCGATATTGATCGCCTGGCCGGTCAGGTAAGCCGCGTCATCGGACGCCAGGAACGCCACTAACCCCGCGACATCCGAGGGTTTGCCGGCGCGGCGCAATGGGATGTTCTTGACCCATTCGGCCATCAACTCCCCCTTGCCGTAGCGCTTTTCGTCGGTGCTGAGAATCTCGCCCCAGACGCGGTCGTTGTAGTCCCACATCTCGCTTTCGATGATGCCGGGGCAGAACGCATTCACCGTGATGTTGTGCCGCGCCAACTCCAGCGCCAGGCTCTGGGTGATGCCGATCACGCCCATTTTGCTCGCGGCGTAGTGCGGCGTGTAGATAAACCCCTGGCGGCCCTGGCCGGATGACGTGTTGATCAGCCGTCCGCTGCCTTGTTTGACCATGTACTTGGCCGCTTCCCGGCACCCCAGCCACACGCCGGTAGTGTTGACCTGTAGCACCTTGTCGAAGTCGGCGCGGGGCATGGTGTCGTAGTGGTCGATGGTGATGATGCCGGCGTTCTGCACCGACACGTCGATGCTGCCAAAGCGGGCATGGCCTTCGCGGTAGAGCTTTTCGATGTCGCTTTCGTCTGTGACGTCGATGCCCAGGGCCAGGGTGTCCACGTTGTATTCCTGGGCGAGCTGGTTAGCGGTAAAGGTCACGCGTTCCAGATCGTTGGAGGCCAGTACCAGGTTGGCGCCCTCTTGGGCGAAGCGCTCGGCAATGCCGGCGCCGATGCCACGGCAGGCGCCGGTGATGACGATGGTTTTACCGCTGAATCGTTGCGACATGATGAACTCCTACCAGCACACAAAGCCGCCATCGACCAACAGGTCGACACCGGTGCAGAAAGACGACGCCTGGCTCACCAGGAAGATCGCCGGGCCAACCATTTCTTCCACGCTGGCCATGCGGCCCATGGGCGTGGTCTGTTCAAATATCTTCACCTGGTCGGCCACTTCCGGCCGCGAGTTCATCGGCGTGGCGGTGTAGCCGGGGCTGATGCAGTTCACGCGCAAGCCCTTGTCGGCCCATTCCATCGCCAGGCTTTTGCTCAGGTGGATCACCCCAGCCTTGGAGGTGTTGTAGTGCGCCTGCAACAGGCCACGGTTGACGATGCTACCGGACATGGAGGCGATATTGACGATGGCGCCTTTGCCACGCGGCAACATCACCGCGGCCTGGGCCTGGCAACTGAGGAAGATGCCGGTGAGGTTGATGTCGAGGGTGGTTTGCCAGCGTTGCAGTTCCAGGTCTTCGGCAGCCTGGGCGTTGGCGATGCCGGCACAGTTGACGGCGACGCTGAGTTCGCCGAGTTCGCTTTCGGTGCGGGCGACGGCCGCATCCAGGGCGGCACGTTCGGTGACCGTGCCGCTGAGGGCCAGGGCGCGACGGCCGAGGGCTTGGATGCGTTCGACGGTGCTGGCGATACCCGGGCTGCCGGGTAGATCGAAGCAGGCTACATCGGCGCCGGCTTCGGCGAGGCCGACGGCGATGGCTTGGCCGATGCCACTGCCGGCGCCAGTTACAAAGGCGACTTGGCCCTGAAGACTAAAAAGCTGCATGAAATACTCCATTGTTGAAATCACAGTGGGACCCCTGTGGGAGCTGGCTTGCCTGCGATAGCGGTCGTTCAGTCACATCTTCGGTGGCTGGTACACCGCCATCGCAGGCAAGCCAGCTCCCACAGTTGATGTGTGTTGTCTTTGCTCACGCGGTGGCCATTTCCATCACTGACACCGGTGTGGCTTCACCACGCTCCAGAATCCCCATCTGCCGTCCCCGGCTCATCACCATCACCCGATGGGACAATCCCAGCACCTCATCCAGGTCCGAACTGACCACTATCACCGCCATGCCCTTGGCCGCCAGGTCTGCAATCACCTCATAAATCGCCGCCCGCGCACCCACGTCGATGCCTCGAGTCGGCTCGTCCAGAATGAACACCTTGGGATTACGCGCCAGCCATTTGGCAATGATCACTTTCTGCTGGTTACCGCCGGACAGGCTGGAAATCCGCGACTGCGGCGCGCCTTTCACGCCGAGTCGAGCCACCGCCGTGCGAGCGAATTCGCGCAGCGGGGCAGGGAACACCCAGCCGCGTTTATCCAGCAGGTCGGTGTTGCCATAGATCAGGTTGTCTTCGATGCGATGTTCCACCACCACGCCTTGCTGCTTGCGGTCCTCGGGCACCAGCACCACGCCGGCCTGGATGGCTTCGAACGGCGAGCGCAACTGACGCACCTCGCCATCCAGCACCATAAGCCCCTGAATGTCCTGGGCCGCGCCGGCAATGGTGCGCACCAGTTCGGTCCGCCCGGCGCCGACCACGCCGGCAATGCCGAATACCTCACCGGCGCGCACGCTGAAATCGATGCCGTGCAGGGCGAATTCACGGCAGCTTAAATCCTTGACCTGCAACATCACTTGGTCCTGCGGCGGTTGCAGCGCGGGGAAAATTCGCTCCAGGCTGCGTCCGACCATTTGCTCGACCAACTCACGCACCGGCACCTGGGCCGTGGCGTGCAAGGCAATTTGGCGACCGTCACGCAGTACCAGCACGCGGTCGGCAATACGCGCGATTTCTTCCAGGCGATGGCTGATGTAGATAAACGACACCCCCTCAGCCTTGAGCCGTTCCACCTGTTTGAACAGCAGCTCGGTCTCTTCCCCACCCAACGCCGCGGTGGGTTCATCGAGAATCAACAGGCTCGCCTTGAGGGTCAGCGCCTTGGCGATTTCCACCAGTTGCTGCGCCGCCACGCTCAGGCCTTCGACCTTGCGCGACGCCGGCACCTTGAGCCCCAGGCGTTCCAACTGGATCTGCGCCTGGGCTTCCATGTATTCGCGGTCCACCTTCCCATAACGCATGGGCAGGCGGCCGACGAAGATGTTTTCGGCGATCGACAATTGCGGCAGCAGGCGGATTTCCTGATGGATCAGGCCGATCCCGGCGCTCAGCGCGGCCCCCGGCGAACCCGGTGCGTAAGGCGCGCCGAGCCAGGTCATGCTGCCGCCGGCTTCGGGCTGCACAAGCCCGGCGATGATCGACGACAGGGTGGATTTACCCGCGCCGTTCTCGCCGAGCAGGGCCAATACTTCGCCGGGGCGAATGTCCACGTTGACCTGCGACAGGACCTGCACCGGCCCGTAGGCCTTGCTGATATTGCGCAGGCACAACACCGCTTCGGCGGTGTTATCCAGAGCTGCTGCTCGCATGACGACCTCCAAGGTTTACGGGTGCTGTTGCAGGAACGGCGCGACGTTGTCTTTGGTGGTCAGCACGGTGGGCAGCAGTTGTTCCTTGGGCACGTCTTTGCCGGCCTTCAGGTCAATCGCCGACGCCACCGCCAGGCGGCCCATCTTCTGCGTCTGCTGGGTCATAGTCGCGTTCAGCACACCGCTTTGCACCGCCTTGAGCCCGGCGACGTCACCGTCAAAACCAACCACCACGACCTTGTGATCCAGGTTGCCGACTTTCACTGCCTGTGCAGCGCCCAACGCCATGGCATCGGCACGGCCGAAAAACACGGTGATGTTCGGGTCACGCTGGAGCAAGTCCTGGGCCACGGCGAAGCCTTTGTCCTGGGCCCATTCGGCGGGTTGCTGGGCGACGACTTTGAGGTCCGGGAAGGCTTTCAAGCCTTCTTCGAAGCCTTTGGCTCTATCGTTTTCAGGGGTGGTGCCGAGCTGGCCTTGCAGGATCGCGATGCGGCCCTTGCCGTCGGTGATCTTGCCGACGTATTCGGCCAGCGTCTTGGCACCTGCCACGCTGTCGCTGGCGATAAAGGTATCGCCCGGCGCGTCAGGGGCGTTGCGGTCGACGGCGATCACCGGGATGCCGGCGGCCTTGGCGGCTTTGACTGGCACACCGGCGGCGGTCGCACCGGCAGGGATGTAGATCAGCACGTCGATCTGGCGGGTGATCAGGTCTTCAATCTGGCTGACCTGGGTAGACGAGTTGCCCTGGGCGTCCACGGTGATCACCTTGATCCCCTTGGCCTTGCCCTCGGCTTCCACCGATTGCTTGATCTGGTTGAAGAAGTCGGCCTGCAGGTTGGCCACGGCGAGGCCGATGGTCAGGTCCTTGGCCCAGGTGGTGCCGGCAGCGGAAAGGGTGGCGGCAGCGAGAGCGGTGGCCAACAGCAGTTTCTTGGGGCTGAACATGTCGGTGACTCCTGGTTTTATTGTTGGAGGGTGTCAACTGTCGAACAGGTTTTAACGGGCAGTGCTGGAGCGGCGTCGCAGGGTGTCGATGGTCACGGCGAGGGCGATCACCACGCCGATCACCACTTGTTGGATAAAGGGCGAGACGCCCAGCAGGTTGAGGCCATTGCGCAGCACGCCAATGATCAGCACGCCCACCAGGGTGCCGCCGATGCTGCCGACGCCACCGTTAAGGCTGGCGCCGCCAATCACCACGGCGGCGATGGCGTCCAGTTCCAGGCTCAGGCCGGCGCTGGGTTGCGAGGAATCGAGGCGCGCGGCCAGGGTCACGGCGGCGATACCGGCGAGGGCGCCACTGATGGCGTACACCCACAACGTAATCGCGCGCACCTTGATACCCGACAGCCGCGCAACTTCCGGGCTGCCGCCCATGGCGTACAGGTTGCGGCCACCGGCACGAAAGCGCAGGAACACCCAGGCCACTACCAGCATCACCAGGAAAAACCCGACCGTCGCCGAGAGAAAACCGAAATGCCGCACCGTGGCCAGATTGGTAAACCACTCCGGGTAGCCGACAATCTGCCGGCCTTCGGTGAGGATATTCGCCAGGCCACGGGCCACCGACATCATGGTCAGCGTGGCAATGAATGGCGGCAACTTGGCATAGGTAATCAGCGCGCCCGACACCAGCCCGGCGAGCATGCCGGTGGCGATCGAGATCGGAATCGCAAAGCCCAGCGGCACGGCCTGATCCTGATAGAGCCAGCCGAGCATCATCATTGAGAAGGCCAGCACCGACCCTACCGACAGGTCGATGCCGCCGATCACGATCACGGCGGTCATGCCAATCGCCAGGATGCCCAGCACCGTGACCTGATCAAGGATGTTCAGGCCATTGCGTAAAGAGAAGAAGAATTCCGAACTGAAGGAGAAGACCAGCACCAGCAGCACCAGGCCGATCAGCGGGCCGCCGATGTTGCTGGGGAGCAGTTTCACCAGCCGTGGGCGGTGGGGCGGCTTGAGTTCGGCCGGGTGCTGGACAATAGCTTTGGCGTCCACAGTGTTCTCCTGATTTATTTTTTTTGGAGTGCTTTCAGGCGGCTTGAATATTTATGCGTGCCTGACTGTTAATTCAGATTCCAGTGCCACCGTGTCAAAGTCAAGCGCTTAATTTTTCAGGTATGTCTCTAGAACGCTGCTTTCACCGGGCGCAAAGCCACGGGATAGAGTGGTGCGCGTGGGATTTTGGCCGTTTGTCCGAGGGGTCTTTCCGAGTTTTATTTCATTTTTCCACCGTCCGCTTACTTGACCTGCGGGGCGTTCGGCGTCTAAATAGAAATATATTGTCACTGCTGAATAAATATTCAAACACAGCTTTCGGCACTTTCACCTCGCGTGGTCAGCCCACAGGAGCCGCTGCATGAATGCCTTCCAGTACGACGCTCACCAGATCAAAGAACAGGCCCGCCTGATCCGGCGCCACGTGATCCGCCTGAATGCCGACTCTCCGGCCGGCGGGCACACCGGGGCCGACCTGTCGGAAACCGACATCCTCGCCACCCTGTACTTCCGCATCCTCAATACCGGTCCGGAGCGCACCGAAGACCCGGAGCGGGATATCTACATCCAGAGTAAAGGCCACGGCGTCGGCGGCTTGTATTGCTGCCTGGCCCAGGCGGGCTACATCCCCACCGAGTGGTTGCCTACCTACCAGCACTTCAATTCCCACTTGCCCGGCCACCCGGTACGCCAGAAAACCCCCGGCATCGAACTGAATACCGGCGCCCTCGGGCACGGTCTGCCGGTGGCGGTGGGGCTGGCGTTGGCGGCGAAGATGTCCGGCAGCAAAAAGCGCATCTATGTGCTGACCGGCGACGGCGAGTTGGCCGAGGGCTCCAATTGGGAAGCCGCGATGGCGGCGGCCAAGTACGGCCTGGATAACCTGTTTGTGATCGTCGACAAAAACAAGCTGCAGCTGGCGGGGCTGACGGCCGACATCATGCCGCTGGATCCGCTGGACGTGAAATGGGCCGCCTTCGGCTTCAGCGTCAGCGAGTGCGACGGCAACGATGTGGGTCAGTTGATCGCAGCCCTGGAAAGCATGCAGACCAAGACCGGCGCGCCCCAGGTGCTGATCGCCCACACCATCAAAGGCAAGGGCGTGTCGTTTATCGAAGCTCGCCCCGAATGGCACCACCGTGTGCCCAAGGGTGATGAAATCAACGCAGCACTGGAGGAGTTGAACCATGGCGAGTGAACATTTGGCGAGCGTCATGGTGGACGCCTTTATTGCCGCCGTTGATGCCGGGCTCGACGTGGTGCCGGTGGTCAGCGATTCCACGTCCACCGCCAAGATCGGGCCGTTTGCGCAGCGTTTTCCCGAGCGCCTGATCAACGTTGGCATCGCCGAGCAGTCGCTGGTCAGCGTGGCGGCGGGGCTGGCATTGGGCGGTAAGATCGCCGCCACCTGCAATGCGGCGCCGTTCCTGATTTCGCGGGCCAATGAACAGATCAAAGTGGACGTCTGCTACAACCAGGCCAATGTGAAGATGTTCGGTCTGAATGCCGGCACCAGCTATGGCCCGTTAGCCAGTACCCACCACAGCCTCGACGACATTTCGGTGATGCGTGGCTTTGGCAATGTGCAGATCTTTGCCCCTGCCGATGCCGTCGAGTGCCGGCAGATTGTCGATTACGCGCTGCGGTATGAGGGGCCGGTGTACATCCGTCTCGACGGCAAGGCCTTGCCCGACGTTCATGGCGCCGATTACCAATTCAAACCCGGGCACGTGGATATCCTGCGCCAGGGTGCAGACCTCAGCATCGTCGCTTTGGGGTCGGTGGTGCACGAAGCGGTCGACGCGGCGGCGTTGCTGGCGGAGCAGGGCATTGAGGCGCAGGTGATCAACCTGTCGTCGATCCGCCCCTTGCAGCGTGATGTGCTGTTGAGCGCGTTGCGTGGCACGCGCGCGGTGATCACTGTCGAAGAACACAACATCAATGGCGGTGTCGGCAGCCTGGTCGCCGAAGTGCTCGCCGAGGCCGGCCTGGGCATTGCGCTGACTCGCCTGGGCATCGGCGATGGCGAATACGCCGCCGCGGGCGCCCGGGAACCGACGCGCGCCTTGCATAACATCGACGTGGCTGGGATTGTGGCGGCTGCCACTCGGTTGCGGTGAACGTCATGAATAATCCTACGCCGCTGATCCTGGCGATAGATGAAGGCACCAGCAACGCCAAGGCGGTGCTGGTCAACGAGCTCGGGCAGGTGATAGCACGCGGCTCTCGGCCATTGAGCATCATTCATCCACAGCCGGGTTTTTCTGAGCAGGATCCGCTGTTGATCTGGCACAGCACCCTGGCCGCCATTGAAGAATGCCTGGCTCAGGTGGATCGGCCAGTCACTGCATTGGCCATCAGCAACCAGCGTGAATCGGTGGTGGCCTGGGATCGACATACCGGTGAAGCACTCTCGCCGTGTATCAGTTGGCAGTGCCGGCGCTCCACGGCGTTATGTGCCCGGCTGCACGCGCAAGGTCATGAGGCGCTCGTTCTGGAAAAAACCGGTTTGGCCCTCGACCCGATGTTTTCCGCCGGCAAGTTTCGCTGGATTCTCGACAATCTGGAAAATGGTCATGCCCGCGCTGCTGCGGGTGAGATCTGCCTGGGCACGGTCGACAGTTGGCTGCTGTGGAAACTCAGCGGCGGCCAGGTATTTGCCACCGACTATTCCAACGCCGCGCGCACGCAATTGTTCAACCTGCACACCTGCGCCTGGGACCCAGAGCTGTTAGCGCTGTTCGCCATCCCGCTGGCGGCACTGGCGCCGATTCGGCCCAGCGCCGGCTTCTTCGCCGAAACCGTCGCGGTGGGCGGCTTGCCCGCCGGCATCCCGGTGATGTCGATGATCGGCGACTCACACGCCGCACTCTACGGGCAGGGTGGTTTTGCGCCCGGCCTGGTGAAAGCCACGCTTGGCACCGGCTCATCCTTGATGACGCCCATGAGCGGCCCGATTGCCTCCACTCACGGCCTTTCGACCACACTGGCCTGGCACGACGGCGGCACACCGACCTTCGGCATGGAAGGCAATATCGTCCACACCGGTGCCGCCGTGCAGTGGGCTTCGCGGCTGGTGGCCGGGGAATCCCTGGACGCCTTGACGGAGCAGGCCGCGCAACTGCCCGACAACGGCGGCGTGTATTTCGTGCCGGCGCTGTCCGGGCTGGGCGCGCCACATTGGAAAGCTGACGCACGCGGGTTGATCTGCGGGCTGACCGAAGCCACGTCCGGCGCACACATCCTGCGTGCTTCACTGGAATCCATCGGTTATCAGATCCGTGATGTGTTCGAAGCGATGCAGCAGGACATCGGCAGCCCGTTGAAGGAGTTGTGGGTGGATGGCGGCGCGACGCGCAACCGCTGGCTGATGCAGTTCCTGGCCAACCTGCTGCAACGCCCGGTGGTGCGCAGCCTGTCACCGGAGGTGTCGGCATTGGGCGCGGCGCACCTGGCGGGCAGGGCGTCGGGAGTGTGGGCGAGTGATGAAGCGCTGGGCGCGTTGGAGCGCCAGCGGGAGCGGTTTGAGCCGCAGGAAGATCCGGCGATGGCGGGGCGTTATGGCGAGTGGAAAAAGGCCTTGAGCCGTACTCTTCTCTAACTATTTATGCAGCCTAAAAGTGTGGGAGCTGGCTTGTCGAATCGTCGCACCGCTGCGATAGCGGTTTTTCAGCCAATATTTTCATTGCTGACCCACCGCCATCGCAGGCAAGCCAGCTCCCACAATTGATCGAGTTGTGCCTGTTATTCGCTTAAGGCTTCCAGGTCTGCACATCCTTCGCATCCACCGCCTTGGGCAACAACCCCGCCTTGAAGAATGCATCGGCAATCTTCTGCTGTTCACCCAACTGATCGATCGTCACCGGCTGCACCTGATAACTGCGGTGTGCATTCGCCGCTTCAACCGTGGCGACATCCAGATTGCCCCACAACGGGCCGAGCACTTTAGCCGCGTCCTGCGGGTTGGTTTTCACCCACTTGCCCGCTTTTTCCAAAGCGTCATACACCACCTTCAACGCGCCCCACGATAGCCTGGGCCTCGGCGCTTATGCCGATGGAAAAAGCCAGCAACCCGATTACTGCGGCGAGGGGACGACGTATGGACATGGTGTGCTCGATCTCTAACGAAATAGATTTGAGCTTAAGGTTCTAAAAACTATTCGCTAAATACTCTTTCGATCTTAGCTTAGGGCGCTTTTTCCAGGTTCCGACGAATTGGGCATAACCATAGAATTATAGGGTTCTTTCATAATTTCTCGTCATTAATATAATCGAATTAACTCTACTGCCAGGCCTTGCGCGGGTTTTTGGCATATGCAGCTCTTTTCATTTCTCCCACGCCAAGGTCTTCCATGACGTTCAAGAAACTTATTGTTGCCGCCAGTTTGCTGTTCGCCGCTGCGGCGGCCCATGCCGAGCAAAGCCTGGATATCAGCTACCAGCGTTCGTCCACCTTGTGGATCCTGCTCAAGCAAAATGGCCAGTTGGAACAGCGCCTCAAGCCGCTGGGTTTCACAGTTAACTGGCATGAGTTCAGCACCGGCCTGCTCAGCTCGCTCAACGCTGGCAGTGTCGATCTGCACGCCGATGTGGCCGACGCCTTTGCCCTGTTTACCCAGGCCGCGGACGCGCCGTTGACCTACTACGCCCAGGAAAACTCATCGCCGAGTGCCCAGGCGATCATCGTCCAGGAAAAATCACCGATCCACAGCATCGCCGACCTCAAGGGCAAGACCGTCGCCGTATCCAAAGGCTCGGGCAGCAACTTCCTGCTGATCTCTGCGCTGAAAAAAGCCGGGCTGACGCTAAGCGATATCACCCCGCGTTACCTGAAAGCGCCGGATGGCGGCGCCGCCTTCGCCAATGGCAGCGTGGACGCCTGGGTGATCTGGGACCCGTTTCTCGCCACCCAGCAACTCGATCATCATGTGCGTGTGATCGCCGATGGCAAGGACGGCTTGGCCGACTACAACCGCTTCTACCTGGCCACCACTCAGTTCGCCAACGCCCATCCGGACGTGTTGCAGGTGACCTTCGACACCCTGCGCGAGACCGGCCAATGGGTGAAGGCCCATCCCAAGGAAGCCGCCGAAATACTTGGCCCACTGTGGGGCAATATCGCCCCTGCCACGGTGGAGCGCGCGAACAGTCGCCGCAGCTACGACATCATTCCCGTGAAGGTTGAACACCTCGCCGAACAACAACGCATCGCCGACACCTACTACGCCGCCAAGCTGATTCCCAAGGCGTTGAAGGTCAGCGCAATCACCGTGTGGACACCCAAACCATGAGCCGCCAAATCCATTTATCCGCGTTCCTGTTGAGTGGGCCGGTGGTGCACAGCCATGCGGTGTGGCGCCACCCGGAAACCGTCGGCAATTACCTCGACCCCGAGTATTACGCACGGGTAGCCAAGGTGGTGGAGGAGGGGCTGTTCGACTTCCTGTTCTTCGCTGATCGCCTCGCGGTGGGTGACCAGATGGGCGGCTCCCGCGAGTTCGCCTTGCGCTACGGCGCCCAGGACGCCACGCGCCTGGACCCGTTGCCGATCCTCTCTTACCTGGTGGGCAAGACCACCAAGCTGGGCCTGGGCGCCACCCGCTCCACCACCTATTACGAGCCGGCGCACATTGCCCGTGAATTCGCGACCCTCGACCATCTGTCCAAGGGCCGTGCAGCGTGGAATATCGTCACCTCGATGAACGACAGCGAAGGGCGCCTGTTCGGCAAGGACAAGCACCTGGAACACGACCTGCGCTACGACCGCGCCGATGAGTTTGTCGAAGTCGCGTTGAAGCTCTGGAACAGCTGGGGCAAGGACGCGCTGAAACTGGATCGCGAAAGCGGGGTGCTGGCGGACCCTGAACTGATCCGTTCGGTGCAGCATCAGGGCGAGTGGTTCAAGGTTGAAGGCCCGCTGAATATTCCGCGCACGCCCCAGGGCCGGCCGGTGCTGATCCAGGCCGGTTCTTCGGGGCGTGGCCGGCGTTTTGGTGCGCGTTGGGCCGAGGCCATTTTCACCATTCACTCGCACTTGGCGGCGATGCGCGCGTTTCGTGATGACGTACGTGCCCAGGTCGTGCAACAAGGCCGTGCCGCTGACAGCTGCAAAGTGCTCACGGCGGTGATGCCGTTTATTGGTGGCAGCGAAGCCGAGGCCCGCGCCAAGCGCGACAAGCACAACGCGCTGGCACGTCCGGAGTTGGGGTTGGTGACCTTGGCTTCGCAGCTGAATGTCGACCTGTCGCCATTCCCGCTGTCGGCGACGCTGGCCGAGATCGCTCAGTCGCCCCTGATCCCTCGGGCGGCCGCTGAAAAGCTATTGATGCAAGGCCCGGAAACCACCCTCGAACAACTCGGCCGCATCTTCGCCAGTAGCGTGCGTGTGCCCCAGTTGGTGGGCACGGGCGCACAAATCGCCGACCAGTTGGCCGAGCTGTTCGAGCAGGGCGGTTGCGATGGGTTTGTGATTTCGCCGGGGTATCTGCCGGGCTCGTTCACGGAGTTTGTGGAGAGTGTGATTCCGCATTTGCAGCGCAAGGGGTTGTTCCGCACGGCGTATGAGGGGACGACGCTGCGCGAGCACCTGGGCCTCGCTGATCTCACACGCTGAACGCCCACATGTCATATCCGCAAATCTATCAATTTAGAAGGGACACTTTGCATGACTGATTTCGATTATTTAACCCGTCGTCGCCTGCTCGGCCTGGCCGGTATCACCCTGGCCAGCCTGTCGCTGCCGCGCCTCGGCTTCGCTGCCGACGCGCATGCCGGCCATAATGTCGCCCAGGAACCTGCCGGCACCGGTGAGTTCATCCGCCTCGACGCACCGCGCAAGTTGAAACTCGCCGTCAACCTGAACGCCGTGTGCCTGGCCCCGGTGGTGATCGCCCATGGCCAGGGCTTTTTCACCAATCACAACCTGGACGTGGAACTGGTCAACTTCGGTAACTCCACCGAAGTGCTGTTGGAAGCGATTGCCACCGGCAAGGCCGATGCCGGCGTGGGCATGGCGCTGCGTTGGCTCAAGGCGCTGGAGCAGGGTTTTGACGTGAAACTCACCGCCGGCACCCACGGTGGCTGCCTGCGCTTGCTCAGTGCGGTGAATGGCGGCGTGACCAAACTCGAAGACCTCAAGGGCAAGGCCATTGGCGTGACCGACATGGCCAGCCCGGACCGCAATTTCTTCTCGATCCTGCTGAAAAAACACGGTGTCGACCCGGTACGTGACGTGGAATGGCGTCTGTTTCCAGCCGACCTACTCGGCACTGCGCTTGAGCGCGGCGAAGTGCAGGCGGTGAGCGGTAGCGACCCCTTCATGTACCGCCTGATCAAGTCTGGCGTGGCGAAGGAGCTGTCCACCAACCTGGTGGAGGAGTACGCCAACCTCAGCTGCTGCGTGGTCGGTGTCACCGGCAAGCTGGTGCGTGAAGAAAAGCGCGTGGTCGCGGCACTGACCCAGGCGATCCTCGAAGCTCACGACTATTCGGTGCAACATCCGGAAGAAGTCGCCAAAGGCTTCCAGGCCCATGCGCTGAACACCTCGGTGGAGGAAGTGCAGGCGATCCTCCACGACCACACCCACGGTCACCACGCGGTGGGCGCGGCGCTGACCCAGGAAATCCTCACCTACATTACCGACCTGAAAACCGTCGAGGTGATCAGCAAGAGCACCGACCCGTTGGAGTTTGCCAAGGAGATCACCGTCGATGTCTTCAGCTGATGCAACAACCCTGAACCCCTCCCTGGCGTTCAAAGTCTGGTGGCAGGGCGTGGCGGTGGTCGGGGCCTGGGTCGCCGTTGCGCTGTTGATCAGCTACTGGCCCAACGCGACACGCAACTGGCCGATGACCCAAGGCTTGGCCAACCTGTGTGTGGCTGTGGCGGCGCTGTTCATCGTGCTGAGCCTGCTGGGGCGCAAGCTGCCAGGGCTAGGCCTGCGCTTGCGTAATGCCGGCCCTTGGTTGATCGCCTTGCCGGTGCTACTGGGTATCTGGGAGTTGGCCACCGCCAAGCTGGCGCTGTTGCCGGTGCCGTTTTTTGCGCCGCCCCAGGCCTTGCTGGCGGTGTATCTCGAAGACTATCCGCGACTGGCCGACAGCCTGCTGCATTCGGCGTTGCTGCTCGGCTCGGGCGTGGCCCTGGGCGCGATCACCGGGTTTATTGCCGGGGTGGCCATCGGTTGGTCCACGCGCATCGGCTACTGGTTGCACCCGGTGCTGCGCATCCTTGGCCCGGTGCCGTCAACGGCGTTGTTGCCGCTGTGTTTTTTCCTGTTTCCGAGCAGTTGGAGCGCCAGCGTGTTTCTGATCGCCCTGGCCACGTGGTTCCCGGTCACGGTACTGACTTGGTCCGGCGTGTCGAGCGTGGATCAAGCCTATTACGACGTGGCCCGCACCTTGGGCGCCAAGCAGGGCTTCCTGGTTTTCAAAGTGGCGATTCCCGCGGCCTTGCCCCACGTGTTCGTTGGCCTGTTCATGGGCCTGGGCGCTTCCTTTTCGACGCTGGTGGTGGCGGAGATGATGGGCGTCAAATCCGGCATCGGCTGGTACCTGCAATGGGCCCAAGGGTGGGCCGCCTACGCGAATATGTACGCCGCATTGCTGATCATGGCACTCGCCTGTTCAGGGTTGATCACCGGGTTGTTCCTGGTGCGTGATCGGTTGCTGGCCTGGCAGAAAGGATCAATGAAATGGTAGCCCTGGCACACGCAGTATCGGCGTCGGAAGGCTTGGCGCTGCGCATCGAAAACCTCAGCCATGGCTTTGCCCTGGACGGGCAGCACCTGCCGGTGTTGGAGCGGGTATCTCTGGAGGTAGCGTCGGGAGAGTTCGTGGCCTTGCTCGGACCGTCGGGTTGCGGCAAATCCACCTTGCTGCGTTTGGTGGCCGGCCTGGAACCTGCGGATTCCGGCCGCTTGCTGGCGGATGGTGAAGCCATCACCGGCCCGGACCCGAGCCGCGTGGTGGTGTTCCAGGACCCGACGCTTTACCCGTGGCGCCGCGTGTGGGACAACGTGGCGGTCGGCCTGGAAGCCCAGGGTCTGCTCAAGACCCATTCGGCCAAGGTCGATGAAACCCTGGAAAAAGTCGGCCTGAGTCAGTTCGCCCGTGCCTATCCTCGGCAACTGTCCGGTGGCATGGCGCAGCGGGTGGCTCTGGCCCGCGCACTGGTCAATCAACCGCGCCTGCTGATCCTCGATGAGCCCTTAGGCAAGCTCGACTCCTTGACCCGCATCACCATGCAAAAAGAGCTGATCGACCTGTGGCAGCGCCAGGGCTACACGGCGTTGCTGGTGACCCATGACGTGGAAGAAGCCCTGCTGCTGGCCAACCGGGTGATTGTGTTCAGCGACCGTCCGGCAAAAATCCAGGCGCAATTGAGCATCGATCGGCCGTATCCGCGGCACCGGGATGATCCTTATCTGGTTGACCTGCGGCGCCAGATACTAGGCCTGCTGGGGTTGGGCGGTAGCTGGTAGTCATTCAGGCTCAGCTTCTTTCAGCGCAATGGCCTGGGGCATCGCGCTGAATGCTCCGGCGCGGTCTGCCAGGTAACGCGCCGGCGGCTGGCCCACCGCCTTGCGGAACATGGTGATAAAGCCGCTGGCGTTCTCATAGCCGAGCTCCAACGCCACCGTTTGCACGCTCTGGCCTTTGGCGAGGCGCTGCAACGACAGGATCACATGCAACTGCCGGCGCCAGCGACCGAAGCTCAGCCCCAGTTCCTCCAGCAGCAAGCGCGTCATGCTGCGTTCGCTCATGCCGATGCGCACCGCCCATAGGCCGAGAGTGGCTTTGTCCGCCGGTTCGGCCAACAGACTATCGGCCAGGCGGCGCAGTCGAGGGTCCTTGGGCATGGGCAAATGCAGGGCTTCGATGGGTGCAGCCGCCAGTTCGTCCAGCAGCGTATCGATCAAACGGCCCTGGGCACCCCCTTCGTCATAGAGCTGCGGGAAATTCACCGCCTTGCTGATCAACTCATGCAACAGCCCCGACACGGCCAACGTGCAGCATCGCAGGGGCAGGGCGCATGCGACGCCAGGGTCGATCAACAGGCAATAGACTTCCGCTTCGCCAGACCCGCGCGCCGCGTGGGACGTGCCGCCGGGAATCCACAGTGCACATTGCGGCGGAACGATCCAGATACCCGCTTCGATCTCGCAATGGATGATCCCGCGCAGGGTGTACATCAACTGGCCCTTGCGATGGGCATGTTGCGCATGTTCCCAGGTGTCCGACGTGCTGGTGGCGGTCACGGCCACCACGGCGCGCGGGAACACATCGGCGTCCTTGGCCATCAGCGGGTCGTGCATTTCAAGGCGATGGTGCTTCATGGCGGGGATCGCAAGTTGGCTGAATTGCGAAACAGTCTGGCTATCCTGTGCAATGCCGTCTAGTGGTGCGGTGGATATAGTGAGATCCGTTCTCAACAAGGAGCTCTGCCATGCGACTCGACAGCACAACATTTCCGGTGGTGAAAATCGTCTTTGATGCGCCCAGCGAGAGAGGCCCGGAAGATGCCTTCCGGATTTTCGAAAGCCTGTTGGCCCGTCAGCAATCCTTCGTGTTGCTGCACGAAAAAACCGTGGATGAAAACAACCACGAACACTCCCACGAGGAACGCAAGCACGCCTCGATCTGGATGAAGAAAAACAAACAGGCGCTGCGTGCCTACGTCAAAGGCATGATCCAGGTGGAACCCAGCGCAGCGCAGCGCCTGGCGCTCAAGCCGTTCGCCGCGATGTTCGGCAAGGCGTGGGGGTACCCGTTGCTGGTGGTGGAGTCCAAAGACCAGGCGTGGGCACTGGCTCGGGATGTGCTGGATGAGCGGGTGTCGGATGTGGCGCATTTTTGAAGGGTAATGTGGAGCAAAAAATGTGGGAGCGGGCTTGCTCGCGAATGCGTTTGATCAGTGGATACATCGTTAACTGATACACCGTATTCGCGAGCAAGCCCGCTCCCACATTTGTTCGGTGGCGAGGCTCAGTCCACGCAAATCGCCCGGCCGAGCTT
The DNA here is from genome assembly GCF_014268275.3 of Pseudomonas tritici. Taxonomy (NCBI): domain Bacteria; kingdom Pseudomonadati; phylum Pseudomonadota; class Gammaproteobacteria; order Pseudomonadales; family Pseudomonadaceae; genus Pseudomonas; species Pseudomonas tritici. The sequence goes on along the minus strand of NZ_CP077084.1, from coordinate 3,877,782 downwards.
GCCTTTTTCCACCGTCGCCGAGCAGCCGAAGTGGCTGTTGTCCACTTGGCAGGTGCCGCTGATCGGCGTGCTGCCAGTTTGGGTGGTGACACTGGTTTGGCACTCGCCATCACACTGACTAGAGTCGGTACACGCCTTACCTGCATCCTTGTACGGCGTGATGCATTTCCAGCTCTGCAACTTGCCGACTTGCTTCATCGTGCCGCCGCCTGCCAGGCACGTCGACGCGGCGGCGTCTTGCGCAGGTGGCGTGGTGGGCGCTGTTGAGGTGCAAGCCGATACCAACAGCAGGGCGGCCAGGCCGATCATCAATTTCATGCAAAAGTCCTCATTGGGTAAGCGCAGCGGTGCAGTGTACGGGCAATTGGACTACTTTGATTGACGAGCGATCCCTACCCGGTACTTACCCATGCACGCGTTATGGAAGCGGTATTTGGCCTTGCTGGAAAACGATCTGAGCACACAGATTTTCGACAACGTGAAAAACCTGCTGGTGTGTGCGCTGTTGTTTGCGGCAGGGACCAATACGCTCGTGGGCCAGCAGGACCTGTTTATCGGGGTGTTTGCCTCCAGCGTGGCCGGCTGGGGACTGATTGTGCTGTCGACGCTGTTGATGCTGTTGAACGTCAGTGATGGTATCCGTCGATTGGCCAAGCTGCGTTATCACCTGGCGCTACAGCTGTTGTTGATCCTGGTGTATCTGGTGGTGGCCGAGCGGGTGGTAGAGATTGTGTGGGGCTTCCGCGCGCATTGAAGTATCCTCCGCGCCCCGCTTATCACTGATTCAAAGACAGATGACAGGACAAGACATGCAGGCGCTGCTGGACTCGATCCTTGACGAAGTTCGTCCATTGATCGGCCTCGGCAAAGTCGCCGACTACATCCCCGCGCTGGCCGATGTACCCGCCAACCAGATCGGCATCGCCGTGTACGGCAACGACGGCTCGGCCTACCGCGCCGGTGACGCCGATACGTTGTTCTCGGTGCAGAGCATTTCCAAGGTGTTCAGCCTGGTGCAGGCCATCGACCACGGCGGCGAAACCATCTGGGAACGCTTGGGCCACGAACCGTCCGGGCAACCGTTCAACTCCATGGTGCAACTGGAATTCGAGCGCGGGCGCCCGCGTAATCCGTTTATCAATGCGGGCGCGCTGGTGATTTGTGACATCAACCAATCGCGCTTTGCCGTACCGATCCTGTCGATGCGCGACTTTGTAAGGCGCCTGTCCGGCAACCCGCAGATCCTGGTCAACAGCGTTGTCGCCGAATCCGAAGCCCAGCACGGCGCGCGCAACGCGGCCATGGCTTACCTGATGAAGTCCTTCGGTAACTTCCACAATGACGTAGACGCGGTGCTGCACAGCTACTTCAACTATTGCGCGTTGCAGATGAGCTGCCTGGACCTGGCCAAGGCCTTCAGCTTTCTCGCCAACGAGGGCACCAGCGCCCACAGCGGCGAGCAAATCCTGACGGCGCGCCAGACCAAGCAAGTCAACTCGATCATGGCCACCAGCGGGCTGTATGACGAGGCAGGGAATTTCGCCTATCGCGTGGGGTTGCCGGGCAAGAGCGGGGTCGGCGGCGGGATTGTCGCGGTGGTGCCGGGGCAGTTTACGGTGTGCGTGTGGTCGCCGGAGCTGAATGCGGCGGGGAATTCGCTGGCGGGGATGAAGGCGTTGGAGTTGTTGAGTGAGCGGATTGGGTGGTCGGTGTTCTAAGGTGTAATGGCGTTGATCTGCTGAAATGCAATCTACCAGCACCATGATTTCCCTGTGGGAGCGGGCTTGCCCGTTCCCACACGGGTTCAGCAATCACTTTAGGCCTTACGTTTCAAAAACAAATCCACCATCAAGTACAGCGCTCCAGCGGTGATCGCGATATCGGCGATATTGAACACGCCGGTATGCGTCGGTCCGACATTCAGGACCATGTAGTCGACCACATGACCGTCGCGAAAGACGCGGTCTATAAGGTTGGCAATGCCACCCAACGCAATCGCATACAGCGGCAAGACCTTACGCAGTGGTTGGCTCCAATTGGACAGCGACCACCACATCGCCCAGGCCACCACTACTGCCACGCCGACGATAAAGATCAGCTGTTTGACCTGCGGCGGCAAAGCAGCGCCCAGGCTCAGGAAGGCGCCTGGGTTCAGGCTCAGTTCCAATGCGAGGTTGATGGGGTTAGAGCCGATTTTGAAACTGTTGGCTTGCAGTGAAACCAGGGCCAGTAGTTTGACGAGTTGGTCGATGGCAACAAAGGCGATACCGGCGAAGAGGGCGAAGGTGCGGCCTCGCAGTAGGGGTGACGTGCTCAAGCGGTAACTTCCTGTCTGGGGGCGGTCGATAGAGCGCCCGAAGATAGCTCAGGCGCTCTATCCCGTCCATCTTCAGGCCGCCGGGTGGGCTACGTCCAATGCCTTGTCGACCAGCAGTTGCACACCTTCGAGCATGCGGCAGATACCCAGCGCGACGTTGCGTTGAGCACCGTCGATTTCAAAGGCCAGGTGAGTGGCGATATCGTTGATGGAGGCCAGGTCCTGGGAGGCGTTGACCAGCAGGGTTTCCGTGCCTAAATCGGCGCGGACGGTGAAGAGTGTTTCTGGGGGATTTGGACTGTCTTTGATCATGGTGAAACTCCGTCGGGAATGGAGCTGCCACGATTCGCGGTCAAACGAAATAGGGTGGCAGCTATACGCGGGTTGACCGACCGGTCCCGAGGAGCCCGGCATACCCAAAGGTATCCCGCGTACAGCTGCCGCGACACGATACATCAGACGTAAAAAAAACGCCTGAATCGATGTTGGCATAAGTGTATTCGGGTTCGGACGGTCAAATCCGGTCGCTGAATTGGCAGCGACGGCAGAGAGGTTAGTCAGCGCACTTCCGAGCGACAACCTGAAACGGTTGTGGGATATATCCGAGAATCTGGGGCGCAGTGCCATCCCTGTGGGAGCTGGCTTGCCTGCTATGCAGTGTGTCAGCTAGCACATCCGGCACTGGCACTCTCGCCACATCGTAAATCATCGGCTGGAGTGTCTATTCACTGTCTTTATTGGCATCCCCTGGCTTTCCTCTTCGGCACCGGCACGATCATGCTCACCTCACCCTGATACCGTTGATACCTTTCCCCAAACAGCACCACCAGATCCTTTTCTTCAAAGTGGGTCCCAACGAAGAGATAGATGGTCAGCCCCACCGCAAACAACAGATGACCTGCCGTCATGTCCGGTGTTGCCCAAAAGGCAATCAAGAACCCCAGGTAAAGCGGGTGACGAACGATCTTGTAGAGCCCCGGCGTTCTGAATGCCGGCGCGTGTTGTGCCGTGCCGCGCCAGCGGTCAATAGCCTGTTTGAGCCCGAAAAGTTCGAAGTGGCTGAACAACAACGTCGCCAGCTATAAAAACGTGACCAGGAAAGTCAGATAGCAGCCGATGCTGTACACCCGCACGACGAGGCTGTTTGAGTTTTTTTGCGAGATCATGGACGACTCCTTTCGTGCATGGTGAATGGGTAAACCAGTCGACGTACGAATTCGACTGGCTAAGGCTAGCGGGGTTTATGAGATCAGTAACCTGTGAGAAGTGACAGTGTCTTTGAAGCGGTGGGGGCTGGTCGCCGGAATTGAATGCGCCGGGATATCCGCTGGCGGGGATGAAGGCGTAGGAGTGACTGAGTGAGCAAATTGGGGGGGGGCGGTGTTCGGACGCTATAGCAATTAGATGAAGTCAGTCTAAAAAACTGTCATTTCTAACAGGAGAAATGTTCTGGAAATCAGAAAAAAATAACAGCTCGAAGGCGGCAGTACGTGGCCAAGGAGAGCGAACCAGGAGGGTTTAACATGTTCCCGCACACGGTTGTGAGCGCATTTGCACAAAAGGTCAAGGTCAATCCTGATAGGTTGGCTGTGGTAGGCCAGGCGCAGCGGCTGACTTACGCAGAGCTCGACCATCAAAGCACTAAGGTGGCGGCCGGTTTGCAAGCGTTGAAGATCGGTGCCGGCGATCTGGTGTTGGTTCAGGCTGAGCGCTCGGTGGCGCTGATCATTGCCTTTTTGGCCGTACTCAAAACCGGTGCAGCGTACGTCCCGCTCGACAGGACATTGCCACAAAACCGCAAAGAATACGTTGCCCGGCAATGCGGCGCTCGGGTGGTGCTCTCTACCCTGGCTCATGATCGAGCGCCACTGCCTGAGTGCACATTAACAACGGTCGACGAGTTGCTGGCCGGCCCCGAGTCCGTGCTGTCTCGACCGGTGTGGGTCAAGCCCACGGACGTTATGTACGTGATTTTCACATCGGGCACTACGGGCAATCCGAAGGGCGTGGTCGTCGAGCATCGTAGCGTCATAGGGTTGATGCTCGAACACAATGCACGTCTGGATATCGACCCGAGCAGCCGATCCACGGTGATGGCAGCAGTAGGGTTTGACTTGATCCAAGCAGAAGTCTGGTCAAATCTGGTTGCCGGAGCTTGCCTTTATCTGCTGGATCAAGAGTCGTTACTCAGCAGTGATGCATTCCTGGCTTTTTGTGTGACGCATCAAATCACGCACGCGTTCGTACCAACCCTGAAAGTCTACAACATCGTGAATGCCCGCCAGCCGCCAGCCCTCTCACTCAAATACATCTATACCTGTGGCGAAAAGCTGCATCCCCTGAGAGTGGAGCACTTATCCTTTAAATTGGTGGACTGTTATGGCCCCACCGAAGCGACTATTTTCGTTACCTCGCACCTTGTGCAAAGCAGACGTTTGAACCAAGCCGATTCCATTGGCCTTCCGATCGGACAGTGCAAAATCCACATCCTTGATGAGCATTTGCAAGAAGTAGGCGCTGGCGAGGTAGGTGAGTTGTGTATTGCCGGGCCCTGTTTGGCCAGAGAATATCTGGGCGCGCCTGAATTGACCCGGCAGCGTTTCATCTATTCCAAAGTGCTCAGGCGTCGCCTATATCGCAGCGGCGACCAAGCACGGATCCTTGAGGATGGCAGTATCCAGTTTCTAGGGCGGCTGGACGGTCAAGTCAAGATACGCGGCTACCGGGTTGAACTGGGTGAGATCGAGGCACGCCTGCTTAAGGAGTCGCAAGTCACCAGTGCGGCGGTGGTTGTGGAAGATGGGGGCACTCAGGCTGACAAACGTTTGGTTGCATTTGTCGTGCCCTGGAATCGACACGTCCATCCGAAGCGGCTGGAGGCCGACCTGCGCCGTAGCCTTGGGCGCGACTTGCCTGAATATATGGTGCCTTTCACCTTCCACTGCGTGGCCGAACTGCCAAGCAATGGCAACGGCAAGACCGATAAGCCAGCCCTGCTCGAATTATTGAAAAAACTGCAACCCGACCTGTTGGCAGTGGATCGCTTCAGCGATGAAAACCAGCGCAAGGTCGCGCTCGCTTGGTATGCGGTGCTCGGGCATGGCAATTTTTCAGTGGACGATAGTTTTCTTGAGGTGGGCGGGCATTCGTTGCGCGTGGCGCAGTTGGCTAAACAGCTGTCTGAAGGCTTCGGTATCAGGGTGGCAGTGCGTGAAATCTATGAACATATCGTATTGAAAGATCTTGCCGCTGAGCTGGCCCACCGCTGTCAGCCTTCCGCGCAGGGCGGCGCTCAGCCTGCCATCAATTTCGAAGATGATGTATTCCTGGATGCCGGTACGGATTTTAGAGGTGGCTTTGATACCGCACAGGTAGGCGACCCAAAGCATGTCTGGCTTACCGGGGTGACAGGGTTCGTTGGGATTCATCTGCTCCAGCAGCTTTTAGCCACGGGCGCCGCGTGCATTCATTGCCCGGTACGCTGTGAACAGCCCGAAGCCGGCCTGGCGCGGCTTCAACAAATCAGCGAGCGTTACCGGGTGGAGCTTAAAGCGAGTGATTGGGCGCGCATCCGTGTGTATGTCAGCGATTTGTCGCAGCACAACATGGGATTAGAGCCCGGCGAGTATGCGTGGCTTTCTAAAATGATTGATGCGGTGGTCCACTCGGCCAGCGCGGTCAATTTCATCATGCCGTATTCCTACATGAGGACTGATAACGTCGAGGGCCTCAGGCGCATTCTCAGTTTTTGCGCCGCAGGAAAAACCAAAGCGCTGATGTTGATGTCGACTATTTCCATCTACAGCTGGGGGCACCGCTATACCCTTAAGCGCCGTGTGTACGAGGACGATTGCATCGATGAAAACCTACCCGCAATACGGCACGATCTTGGGTATGTTCAAAGTAAGTGGGTGATGGAAAAGATAGCGGATATGGCGGCTGCCAAAGGCCTGCCCTTGATGACTTTCCGCCTCGGTTACGCGACCTGTCACAGCCGCACCGGCGTATGTGCCGACTACCAGTGGTGGGGCCGGTTTATCAAAACCTGTCTTGAGCATGGCGCTGTGCCAGACCTGCGAAAAATGCGCGAAGGCCTGACGACTGTTGACTACATGGTAAAGGCCGTCGCTCACATTGCTCGCCAACCTGCGGCCCTTGGCAAGAAATTCAACCTGTGCCAGACGCTGCACCGTGATCCAAATCTCAAGCAGTTTTGTTCGCGGGTTGGCCGTTACTATGGGCGCCGCCTTGCTGTCTTGCCGTACGAGAAATGGGTTGGGCTGTGGGAAAACCAGACGGATGCGTTGCTGTACCCGCTATTGGGGATGTTCAAGGACGACATGCATGAGGGGCAAACGATATTGCAGCTTTACCAGCACAATTACGCTTGGGATAGGCGCAATGTCCGGGCTTTTTTGATGGGCAGCGGGATTCGGCAATCGGAATTCTCGGGAGACGTGCTGGCGCGCTACCTGGACCGGTTGGGAGGCGGCGTTGGAAATATCTGAGAATTTGGGGCGCAGTGCCATCCCTGTGGGAGCTGGCTTGCCTGCGATACCGGTGTGTCAGCAGTCTCTCAGTCACTGGAAGACCGCTATCGCAGGCAAACCAGCTCCCACATTTTGATCTTCATTCTTCTTTGGGATTTATGTGAGCCCCAACAAAAAATGCGCCCCTGAGGGCGCATTTTTTTGTTCGGTCAGCTATCGCCTATTCAGGCAGTCGCATCCCAAGCACGATCACCATTCTCGTCTTTAATCCGAGTTGGCAACCCCATCACGTCCAGCGCCTTCAGGAACGGCTCAGCCGGCAGTTCCTCGACGTTGGCCATGTGCTTCACATCCCACTCACCACGGGCAACCAGCAGCGCAGCGGCTACGGGTGGAACGCCTGCGGTGTACGAAATGCCCTGGCTGTCAGTCTCGGCAAAGGCTTCTTCATGGCACGCCACGTTGTAGATGAACATCTCACGCGGCTGGCCGTCCTTGGTGCCTTTGACCAGGTCGCCGATGCAGGTCTTGCCGGTGTAGCCCGGCGCGAGCGAAGACGGGTCGGGCAGCACGGCCTTGACCAGTTTCAGCGGCACGACTTCCAGGCCTTCGGCGGTGGTGACCGGCTTCTCGGAGAGCAGGCCGAGGTTTTTCAGTACGGTGAACACGTTGATGTAGTGTTCGCCGAAGCTCATCCAGAAGCGCACGTTGGGCACGTCGAGGTTTTTCGACAGGGAGTGCACTTCATCGTGGCCGGTGAGGTAAAGGTTCTGCGAACCGACGACCGGCAGGTCGTCGGTGCGTTTGACTTCGAACATGGTGTTGCTGGTCCACTGGCTGTTCTGCCAGCTCCACACCTGTCCGGTGAACTCGCGGAAGTTGATTTCCGGGTCGAAGTTGGTGGCGAAGTATTTGCCATGGGAGCCGGCATTGACGTCGAGGATGTCGATCGAGTCAATGCGGTCGAAATGCTGTTGCTGCGCCAGCGCGGCGTACGCGTTGACGACACCTGGGTCGAAGCCCACGCCAAGGATGGCGGTGATGTTCTTCTGTTTGCACTCTTCCAGGTGGTTCCATTCGTAGTTGCCGTACCACGGCGGGGTCTCGCAGACCTTGCCCGGCTCTTCGTGGATGGCGGTGTCGAGGTACGCAACGCCCGTGTCGATGCAGGCACGCAGTACCGACATGTTGAGGAACGCGGAACCCACGTTAATGACGATCTGCGATTCAGTCTCGCGGATCAGGGCCTTGGTCGCTTCCACGTCCAGGGCGTTCAGCGCGAAGGCTTGGATGTCGGCGGGAACCTTGAGGCTACCCTTGGCCTTGACGCTGTCGATGATGGCCTGGCATTTGGAGATGTTGCGCGACGCGATAGCAATACGACCGAGTTCGTCGTTGTGCTGCGCGCACTTGTGGGCCACCACCTTGGCGACACCTCCTGCACCAATGATAAGAACGTTCTTTTTCAATTGCTTTATCTCTCCTTTATCCGCCAGCTTACGAAAGGCTGGACAGGTAGTCGTCGTAACCAAATTCACGAACCACTTCGACTGTACCGTCGAGTTGTTTCACTACGATGGACGGCATTTTCAGGCCGTTGAACCAGTTTTTCTTGACCATGGTGTAGCCCGCGGTGTCGATGAACGACAGCCGATCGCCGATGGCCAACGGACGATCAAATTGATACTCGCCGAAAATGTCCCCGGCCAGGCAGGATTTGCCACACACCATGACGGTGTGTTCACCCTCGCTCGGTGCCAGCTTGGCATTGAGGCGATAGATCAGCAGGTCCAGCAGGTGGGCTTCGATGGAGCTGTCTACCACGGCGAGGTTTTTGCCGTTGTAGAGGGTGTCGAGCACGGTCACTTCCAGGGAGGCGCTGTTGGTGATCGCCGCTTCGCCCGGTTCCAGGTAGACCTGCACGCCGTACTTCTCGGAGAACGCCTTCAAGCGGGCGCAGAACGCGTCCACGGCATAGTCTTCACCGGTGAAATGGATGCCGCCGCCAAGGCTGACCCACTCGACCTTGTGCAGCAGCGCGCCGAAGCGTTCTTCGATGGTGCCGAGCATTTTGTCGAACAGGCTGAAATCGCCGTTCTCGCAGTTGTTGTGGAACATGAAGCCGGAGATCTGATCAATGACGCCTTCGATCTTCACCGGGTCCCATTCGCCGAGGCGGCTAAACGGGCGCGCCGGGTCCGCCAGGAGGTAGTCGGAGCTACTCACCTGTGGGTTCACGCGCAGGCCACGGGTCTTGCCTTCGGAGCGTTCGGCAAAGCGCTGCAGCTGGCTGATCGAGTTGAAGATGATCTTGTCGCAGTGCTCCAGCATCTCTTCGATTTCATCGTCGGCCCAGGCCACGCTGTAGGCGTGCGCTTCACCTTCGAATTTCTGGCGGCCGAGCTTCAACTCGTACAGCGACGACGAGGTGGTGCCGTCCATGTATTGCTGCATCAGGTCGAACACCGACCAGGTGGCAAAGCACTTGAGCGCCAGCAACGCCTTGGCGCCGGACTGCTCGCGCACATAAGCAATCTTCTGCATGTTGACCAGAAGTTTCTGTTTATCGATGAGGTAGTACGGCGTTTTGATCATTTTTGAGAGCCTGCGGCGGTGCCTGCCAAAAAAGGACAGGCATTGTGCCCGCACTTGGATTGAATCGAAAGGTTAGTGGGCGGAATTTGCTGCACCCGGTTTTCAATCGTAGTTGCGAAGTATGACTGTCTATAGGCATACACAGGTCGAATGTGGGCGCTGGCTTGCCTGCGATAGCGGTGGGTCAGTGCCAACAGTACTGGCTGATAGTCCGCAATCGCAGGCAAGCCAGCTCCCACCTTTGATCATCACCCAGAGGGAGAGGGCGCTTAATGCTCAGTGACATCAAACCGTCATCTCCCCACCACCGTCCTGCCATATTCCCCCGCTACTGTCCTCGCCAATGAGATCGATCTCAAGCGAGTGACAATGACTGACCTGAAAGACGTTGCGCGCCTGGCTGGCGTATCCCGCGCCACCGCCGCCCGCACTTTTGCTTCCCCTGACCAAGTGCGCCCGGCCACCCGTGAACAGGTGTTCGCCGCCGCCCGCGAGTTGGGGTTTCGGCCCAATCTGCTGGGCCGCCAACTGCGCCTGCAAACCACCCAGTTGATCGGCGTGGTGGTGCCTAACCTGCTCAACCCGGTGTTCGCTGAACAGTTCCAGGCCATGGAGCGCGCTGCACGGTCGCGCGGCTACAGCCTGTTGCTGGCGACCACCGACTACAGCAGCGAACGTGAGTGCATTGTGGTGGAAGAACTGCTGCGCCAGCGCGTCGACGGCTTGGTACTGACGGTCACCGATGCCGAAAGCAACAGCGTGCTCAGCAGCCTGAACACCGAGCAGACCCCGTTCGTGCTGGCGTATCACCAGCCGAGCAACCCCAACTACAGCGCTGTGTCGGTCGACAACCGCGCTGGCATGGCCCTCGCCACGCGATATCTGCTGGAAGCCGGGCACCGCCGCATCAGCATGGTCGCCGGGCCCGCGTTGCAATCGGACCGTGCTCGCCTGCGCTACGCCGGCTACTGCGATGCCATGCAGGAATACGGCATCAAGAGCCGTCCGGTGATCGAAATGCCGGCTCACACCCAAGCTGAGTTCGCCGCCATCGAACCTTTCCTCCAGGGCGCCGATGCACCGACCGCCTTGGTGTGCTCCAACGATTTCCTGGCGATCAGCCTGATTGCCGAACTGCGTCGCAACGCCTGGAACGTGCCCCAACAGCTTTCGGTTATGGGCTTCGACGGCATCAGCCTCGGCACCCAGATGCACCCGACCCTGTGCAGCGTGGTGCAGCCCATTGCGCTGTTGGCCAGCACCGTGATTGACCAACTGCTGGCGCAAATCGCCGGCAATGCTCCGACGTCCCATTGCCTGCCTTGCCATATCCGGCCCGGCGAAAGTACTCAACCCTACGAGGAGACCCTTGATGCGCGCACTCAGTAAAACCCTGGCAGCCCTGTTGCTGTGCGGTGCGGCCAGCCTGGCCCAGGCCGCCGAAACCGCGATCTGCTACAACTGCCCGCCGGACTGGGCCGATTGGGGCACCCAGCTCAAGGCCATCGCCGCCAGCACCGGCGTGCAAGTGCCGCTGGACAACAAAAACTCCGGCCAGTCCCTGGCGCAATTGGTGGCGGAAAAAGCCGCACCGGTCGCCGATGTCGTTTACTACGGCGTGACCTTCGGCCTGCAGGCGCAAAAAGCCGGCGTGGTCGACACCTACAAACCCAAGGCCTGGGACCAGATCCCCGCTGGCCTCAAAGACCCGGCCGGCCATTGGTTCGCGATCCACTCCGGCACCTTGGGCATCATGGTCAATGTCGACGCGCTCGGCGGTTTGCCGGTCCCGCAAAGCTGGGCTGACCTGCTCAAGCCGGAATACAAAGGCATGGTCGGTTACCTCGATCCGTCCAGTGCCTTCGTCGGCTACGTGTCGGCAGTGGCGATCAACCGCGCCATGGGCGGCGACCTGGACAACTTCGCCCCGGCCATCGACTACTTCCAGAAACTCGCGAAAAACGCGCCCATCGTGCCCAAGCAAACCGCCTATGCGCGGGTGCTCTCCGGCGAATTGCCGATCCTGGTGGACTACGACTTCAACGCCTATCGCGCGCGCTACAAAGACAACGCCAACGTCGCCTTCGTGATTCCGAAAGAAGGCAGCATCAGCGTGCCCTACGTGATGAGCCTGGTCGCCAATGCACCGCACCGCGCCAATGCCGAGAAAGTCCTCGACTTCGTGCTGTCGGACGAAGGCCAGGCGCTTTGGGCCAAGGCTTACTTGCGCCCAGTGCGTCCAATGAAAATGCCGGCTGACGTGGCTGCGCAGTTCCTCCCGGACAGCGACTATGCCCGTGCCGGTGTGGTGGACTACGAAAAAATGGCCGCTGTGCAGGAAGCCTTCGCCGCCCGATACCTTAACGAGGTCAAGTAAGTGGCCGCATCGGCAAGACATGCAGCCTGGGCGCTGGCCCCGGCTTTTGCGGTACTGCTCGCGTTCTGGTTGTTGCCGCTGGCGCACCTGATGGTGCTTGGCGCCGAGAGCCGCGACAGCAGCGGCAGCGGCTATTGGCAGGTGCTCAGCAGCGCGCAGTACCTGGGCAGCCTTGGGCAAACCCTGATCCTGGCAGTGGTGGTGACGCTGGTCGCTTTGGTGATTGGCGGCATCAGCGGCGTGTTCCTCGCCCGCCAGCAGTTTTTCGGGCGCTCGGCGCTGGTGGCGTTGCTCACTTTTCCTTTGGCCTTTCCCGGCGTGGTGGTGGGCTTCCTGGTGATTTTGTTGGCAGGCCGCCAAGGCCTGCTGGCGTCACTGGGCCTGCAACTGGCCGGGGAACGTTGGATCTTCGCCTACTCATTGGCGGGGCTGTTTGTGGGCTACCTGTACTTCTCGATTCCGCGAGTAATTCTCACGGTAATGGCCGCCTGTGAAAGCCTCGACCGCAGCCTGGAGGAGGCCGCGCATTCACTGGGCGCAGGGCACTGGCGCGTGGTCTGCGACGTGATCGTGCCCGGTTTGGCACCCGCGTTGGCGTCCTGTGGGGCGATCTGCTTTGCCACGTCCATGGGCGCTTTCGGCACCGCCTTTACCTTGGGCACGCGGCTCAATGTCACCCCGGTGGCGATCTACAACGTATTCACCAACTACGCCAATTTTGCCGTCGCCGCTGCGCTGTCGGTGGTACTCGGTGCGGTGACCTGGGCGGTGTTGCTGCTCACGCGACGCCTGGTGAAAAACGCGGGGACTGTGCTGTGAAACGCTCATCGCTGTTTGTGATTCAACTGCTGTTCACCCTGCTGGTGTGCGCCTTCATGCTGGTACCGGTGCTGATGTCGTTGCTGGCCGGGCTGACCCGCAACTTTTTCGTGGGTGTGTCCAGTGGCTTGACCTTTGATTGGATTATTCAGGTGTGGCAGGCCTATTCGCCGACTGTGTGGCTGTCGCTGCAATTGGCCTTGGCCTGCGCGGTGTGCGTCTGTGTCATCGGTGTGCCGGCAGCCTACGCCTTGGTGCGTATGAACAACCGCTTCAGCCGCGCCTTCGAGGAGCTGATGGTGCTGCCGGTGGCCATGCCCGGCTTGGCCAGTGCGTTGGCTTTGCTGCTGACCTACGGCCAGTTCGGCAGCTTCCGCAGCAGTTGGCTGTTCATCCTCGTCGGTCATGTGCTGTTCACTTTGCCGTTCCTGGTACGCCCGGTGATGGCGGTGATGCAACGCCAGCAATTGCCGGTATTGGAGGAAGCAGCGGCCAGCCTGGGTGCAGGTCCGATAAAGCGCTTTTTCAGCGTGGTGGTACCTAATTGCCGGGCGGGGATTCTGGCGGGTGTGCTGATGGTGGTCACCTTGTCCCTGGGTGAATTCAACCTGACCTGGATGCTGCACACGCCGATGACCAAAACCTTGCCGGTCGGCCTGGCCGACAGCTACGCCTCGGCCCGGCTGGAAATCGCCAGCGCCTACACCCTTATCTTTTTGCTGATGATCGTGCCGCTGCTGATTGCGTTGCAGGCCATCAGTGCCCGTTTGTCCCGTGGAGAGCGTCGATGACCGCTATCACTATCCGCCTGCAAGGCTGTCGCAAGGCGTTCGCCGACGGCACCGTGGCCGTGCATGACTTGAATTTGACCGTTGAAGGCGGCGAAACCCTGGCGATCCTTGGCCCGTCCGGCTGTGGCAAAACCACCACCCTGCGCCTGATTGCCGGCCTGGAACGCCCGGATGTGGGCCAGGTGTTTTTCGGTGACCAGAACGTGACCCGCCTGCCCATTGAACGCCGTGACGTGGGCATGGTGTTTCAGAACTACGCGCTGTTTCCCAACCTGGATGTGGCGGGCAATATCGTCTACGGCCTGAAAATTCGCGGTATGTCGGCACCGGAGCGCAACAAGCGTTGTGATGAATTGCTGGAATTGGTGGGTTTGCAGGACCACGGCAAGCGCAGCATCCATGAACTCTCCGGCGGTCAGCGTCAGCGCGTGGCGTTGGCCCGTGCGTTGGCGCCGCGCCCCAAGGTTTTATTGCTGGATGAACCTCTGGCAGCGCTGGATGCGCAACTGCGCGAACGCCTGCGCAGTGAGCTGAATGAACTGTTGCGCGGTCTCGGCATTACGTCAGTGTTCGTCACCCACGACCAGGGTGAGGCCATGGCCCTGGGCGATCGTATCCTGGTGATGGAGCACGGTCGCGTCGCCCAGTTGGCCAGCCCACGGGACATCTACCAGAAACCGGCCAACGCCTTCGTCGCGGGCTTTGTCGGCAACCTTAACGCTTTCGTGGTGATCGAGCCGTCATCCCATGGCTTGAAAGTCTGCGGCGGCGAGTTGCCGTGGCACGAAGCCAACCTGCCGGGCACGGTCTACTGCCGCCCCGAACACCTGCGGGTGATGGAGGGCGAAGGGCACCTGCACGGCCATCTGCTGGCGCAGTTTTTCCAGGGCGCGCAAAGCCGCCTGCTGGTGGATGTCGGCGGCCCGCAACCGCTGTTGGTCGACAGCAGCGACAACCAACTGTACGCGGTCGGCGCGCCGATTGCCCTGGCGGTTGCGCCGCACATGTTGTTCACCCTGAATGCTTGAGAATCTATTGTGAATCGTCCGTTTCTAGTCGCGCAGATCAGCGACCTGCACCTCAAAGCCGGCCAGCGCCTGACCTATGGCGTTGTCGATACCCTGGGTGCGTTGCGCCGCGCCGTCGACCATTTGAACGCAAGCCACCCACGGCCCGATATCGTGGTAATCAGCGGTGACCTGGTGGACTTCGGCCGCGCCGATGAATATGCCGTGCTGCACCCCGAACTCGCACGCCTGCACATGCCGTGCTACCTGGTGCCTGGCAACCATGACACACGCGGGCCGTTGCTGGAGGCGTTCCGTGATCACCCTTATTTGCCACTGTCGGCAGATGGCCCGTTGGACTGGGTGGTGGACGAGTATCCGCTGCGCCTGATCGGCCTCGACTCCACCATTCCCGGCGGCCATGGCGGGCAGTTGTTGGACAGCCAATTGCAGTGGCTCGATGAGCAACTGGCGTTGCGTCCTGATGCACCCACCTTGCTGATCCTGCATCACCCGCCGTTCATCAGCGGTATCGGCCATATGGACCGCGAACCCTTCATCAACGCCGCTGGCCTGGAGCAGGTCGTCGCACGCCACCCGCAAGTGGAGCGGCTGTTGTGCGGGCATCTGCATCGGCCGATGCAGCGCCGTTTCGGCGGCAGTTTGAGTTGTGTGTGTCCCGGCACGTCTCACCAGATCGTGCTGGATTTGCAAGAAGCGGCGCCCGCGCATTTTAACCTGGAGCCGGCGGGCTATTTGTTGCACCGCTGGGAGGCGCAACAAGGTGTGATCAGCCACAACGGCGTGTTCGGGGAGTACCCGGGGCCGTATCCGTTTTATGACGCTCATGGATTGATTGACTGAGGTTTTACGGAGGTTCACTTCGCGCAACTAAGTCGTAAACGTTAGTTAACGCACCGGCCAAGCCGAGTTTGGCCGCGTGCTTCCTGCTGCCCATTTTTTGCGCCCGGAACTTGGATTCCGCGCCGGAGTTCGTCCTGATGAAAGCCACTTTGAATGTAATAAGCGTATTGACCGGCGGCCTGGGCATTGCCCTGAGCCCCTTGGCCTCGGCTGATTTCTTGAGTGACAGTAAAGCCAACGTGAGCATGCGCAACTTCTACTTCAACAACGACAACCGTGACGGCGCCGCCGCACCGTCCAAGACCGAAGAGTGGGGCCAGGCGTTTATCCTTAACTATCAGTCAGGCTTTACCGATGGCACGGTGGGGTTTGGTCTGGATGCGGTCGGCATGCTCGGCCTGACCCTCGATAGCGGCGCCGGCCGCCATGTGGGCAGCTCGATGATCCCCAACGACGACGGTAAGGCCGCCGATAGCTGGAGCCGTGGCGGCGCCACCGCTAAGGCGCGTTTCGCCAAGACCGAGGCGCGCTACGGTTACCTGCGACCGAACCTGCCGATCCTGGTGAGCAACGATGGGCGCCTGTTACCGCAGTCGTTCGAAGGCGGGCAAATCACCAGCAAGGACATCGACAACCTGACCCTGGTCGGCGGCCAACTGCAACACACCACCGGTCGAGGCTCCAGTGATCGCAGCGGCCTGGCCGCGGCGGGTGGCACTCAGGAAAGCAACAAATTCAACTACGCCGGTGCCGACTACCAAGTGACCAAGGACCTGATGGTCCAGTACTACTACGCCAACCTTGAAGACTATTACCAACAGCACTTTGCCGGGCTGATCCACGTGTTGCCGCTCGGCGAATACGGCTCGCTGAAGACTGACCTGCGTTACTTCAAAACCACGTCCGACGGCAAAAACAGCACCGTCGCCGGTCGTGCCGAAGGCTACAAACTTGGCGGTTATACCAAGAACGGCACAGGTGAAATCGACAACAACACCTGGAGCGCAGCGTTCATCTATTCCCTGGGCCCGCACGCGATTACTGCCGGTTACCAGCAAGTCTCGGACGACAGCAACTTCGCCCAACTCAACCAGGGCGGCCTGGTGAATAAAGGGGAGGGTGGTTCCAGCCTGTACCTTTACACCGACCGCACCGTGCAGACCTTCATCCAGGCCGGCGAGCGCACCGCGTTTGCGCAATATGCCTATGACTTCGCGTCGCTCGGCGTGCCGGGTTTGAAGGCGTCGCTGATGTACTTGAAAGGCGACCATATCCTTACCGCCAGTGGCAACGATGCCAGCGAATGGGAGCGGGATATTTCCCTGGATTACGTGGTGCAGAGCGGTACGTTCAAGAACGTTGGGTTTGGCTGGCGTAATGGGGTTTCGCGCAGCGAGGTCGCACGGGATCAGGACCAGAATCGGCTGTTCGTGAGTTATTCGATTCCGTTGATGTAATTACTCTCAAAGCTCTGCAAAAACCAATGTGGGAGCCGTCGAGCCCCAGCGAGGCCGCGATGACGGCGGCATTGCCGATAGAGATGCCGCCTGACACACCGCCATCGCAGCCTCGCTGAAGTTCGACAACTCCCACAGTTGATCGATGTTGCTGAACGGACAGTGTCCGTCTCAGCAACGCTTCAGTGCCTTTGCATGCGTTGCCGTGTCATCCGCCACCTGATGAAAGCCACAGCGAAGATAAAACGCTGCGGCTTCGGGCGTATCGGTCGACAGGCGAACCGATTGGAACTGCGCGCGGGCATGTTCCAGCAGCTGTTGCACCAGTGCTTTTCCGACATTGCGACCGCGTACGGCGGGCGCAACGTACACGCGGCGGAGTCGTCCCGTGCCTGGAGGTGCATACGGGTCACAGTTAAGGCCGCCGATTGCGACCAGTTGCCCTTCACAAAATACGCCCAACAGGCACTCGCCCGGTTGGTCGAATCGGTTGGCGTGGTCGTCCCACTCGGTAATCAGGCGCGTCAGGAATCTGAAACCTTCGGCGATAGCTTGGGCTTCCAAGTTACGGATCTGTTCTGGAAGTCGTTCGAGTTTGCGTATCGAAGGAAGGTTGTCCTGGCATTTTCTGGAATGGCTGTGGTTGGTGGCATCCATGCTAATTCTGCTCTTGATAAATACCCACGCGATTACAACCCTGAAAACCCAGAAGATCAAATGCGGTAGCCGCCCCTGTAGTGAGCGGGCTTGCCCCGCGCTGGGTGGCGAAGCCGCCCTAAACCCAGGCGCCGCAATCTTTCTGAAAAACCGAGGTGGATTTATTGGGGCGGCTTCGCCGGCCAGCGCGGGGCAAGCCCGCTCACTACCTACCAACATGAGCAGATCTTGTGATCATCTCGAATAAAATGAGTTTGTTTCACTATCTCCATCTGCCGACAATAGCTCCATAAATATTGACATTGGAGTTGTAAGTCATGGCAGTCGCTCATTCCCTTGGTTTTCCGCGCATTGGACGCGATCGTGAATTGAAAAAAGCGCAGGAAGCGTTCTGGAAGGGTGAGCTCGACGAAGCCGGCCTCCGCGCCGTTGGCCGTGATCTGCGCAAGACCCACTGGGACCTGCAAAAACAGGCCGGCATTGAACTGCTGCCAGCCGGTGACTTCGCCTGGTACGACCAGGTACTGACCCACTCGCTGATGTTCGGTGTGATCCCGGAGCGGTTCCGCCCGGCGGATGGCATAGCCACCCTGCAGACCCTGTTTGGCATGGCCCGTGGTGTCAGCGACAGCTGCTGCGGCAGTGCCCACGCCCAGGAAATGACCAAGTGGTTCGATACCAATTACCACTATCTGGTGCCTGAATTCAGTGCTGACCAGCAGTTTCACCTGGGTTGGGATCAGTTGTTCGAAGAAGTCCAGGAAGCCCACGAGCTGGGCCACAACGTCAAGCCGGTAGTGATCGGCCCGCTGACTTACCTGTGGCTGGGCAAGGCCAAGGGTGGTGATTTCGACAAGCTCGATTTGCTTGACCGCCTGCTGCCGCTGTACGGCCAGATCTTCCAGCGCCTGGCAGAACTGGGCGTGGAATGGGTGCAGATCGACGAGCCGATCCTGGTGCTGGACCTGCCGCAGGATTGGAAAAACGCCTTTGAACGTGCCTACAACCAGATCCAGCGCGACCCGTTGAAAAAGCTGGTGGCGACTTACTTCGGTGGTCTGGAAGAGAACCTCGGTCTGGCCGCCAACTTGCCGGTGGATGGCCTGCACATCGACCTGGTGCGTGCGCCGGACCAGTACCCGACCATCCTCGACCGCCTGCCGGCGTATAAGGTGCTGTCCCTGGGCGTGGTCAACGGCCGTAACGTCTGGCGTTGCGACCTGGAAAAGGCCTTGGCTACCTTGCAGCACGCCCATGAGAAACTGGGTGATCGGTTGTGGGTTGCGCCGTCCTGTTCCTTGTTGCACAGCCCGGTGGATGTAGGCCGTGAAGACAAATTGGATTCTGAGCTGAAAAGCTGGCTGGCGTTTGCCGTGCAGAAGTGCGCTGAAGTCGCCGTGTTGGCACGTGCGGTCGACGTGCCAGAAGCGCCAAACGTACTGGCTGCCCTGGCTGAGAGCCGCACCGTACAAGCGGCCCGCGCCGCGTCGCCGCGTATCCATAAACCTGCGGTGCAGGCCCGTGTCGCCGCCATTACCGCCAGGGACAGCCAGCGCCAGTCAGTGTTTGCCCAGCGCATCGAGAAGCAACGGGCCGGCCTCAACCTGCCGCTGTTCCCGACCACCACCATCGGTTCGTTCCCGCAGACCGCGTCGATTCGCCTGGCGCGTCAGTCGTACAAGGCTGGAAAACTGAGCGAAGCCGAATACGTCGAAGCCATGCACAGCGAGATCAAGCACGCCGTGGAGGTGCAGGAAAACCTCGGCCTGGACGTGCTGGTGCACGGTGAAGCCGAGCGTAACGACATGGTCGAGTACTTCGCCGAGCAACTGGACGGCTATGCATTCACCCGCTTCGGCTGGGTGCAGAGCTATGGTTCGCGCTGCGTGAAACCGGCGGTGATTGTGGGCGACTTGAGCCGCCCGAAAGCCATGACCGTGGAGTGGATACGCTACGCCCAAGGCCTGACAGGCAAGGTGATGAAGGGCATGCTGACCGGCCCGGTGACGATGCTGATGTGGTCGTTCCCCCGCGAAGACGTGAGCCGCGAAGCGCAGGCCCGTCAACTGGCCCTCGCCATTCGTGATGAAGTGGTGGACCTGGAAGCCGCCGGCATCAAGATCGTGCAGATCGACGAAGCCGCATTCCGCGAAGGCCTGCCGCTACGCCAGGCGCAGTGGCAGCCTTATCTGGATTGGGCCACCGAAGTGTTCCGCCTGTGCGCCTCGGGTGTGCGTGACGAAACCCAGATCCACACCCACATGTGCTACAGCGAATTCAACGATGTGATCGAAAGCATCGCGGCGATGGATGCTGACGTGATCACCATCGAGACGTCACGTTCGGATATGGAGTTGCTGGATGCGTTTGAAGCCTTCGCTTACCCGAATGACATTGGGCCGGGCGTGTATGACATCCACTCGCCGCGCGTGCCGGAGGCTTCGGAGATGGCCAATCTGTTGCGCAAGGCGGCGAAGCGGATTCCGGCTGAGCGGTTGTGGGTGAACCCGGATTGTGGGTTGAAAACCCGTGGCTGGCCGGAGACTGAGGCGGCGTTGATCCACATGGTGACGGCCGCCCGTCAACTGCGCGCCGAACTGGCCTGATTCCTGAGTAGAACACGGTCAAAAATGTGGGAGCTGGCTTGCCTGCGATGCAGGCACCTCGGTCTAACGTGATACCGCGGTGATGCAATCGCAGGTAAGCCAGCTCCCACAGAAAAGCAACCGGGGCGCTACAGGTATTTGAGCCAGGCCAGGTCGCGGCGCCGCGCTTTTAGCCCGGCGAACCAGCGCACTGGCAGGTAGAGCCCCAGGGGCAACAACAGCGCCATTAGCCATATCGCGCCCATGCCGTCGAACCCAAAGTAGTTGCCATGGTTCAGGCCAAACAACGCCACACACGCGACATACAGCACTTTCAACACATACAGATGCAGTAAATAAAAGAACATCGGCGCAGCCCCGAACGTGGCGAGCACGCCAATCCAGCGTTTCTGCCCCGCACGTTCAAACGCCAGCAACAGCAACAACCCAATCCCCAATGTCAGCGCCAAAAACAACAGCGAAGGCGGGTACTTGGTGACGTTGAAAAAGCTCATCAACGTCTGCACGCCACTGTCATACGCCTGCCAGGGCTTCTCGCCATAACCATTGGCCGCGCGCACTACCACAAACCCCACCAACGCACCCACACCGCCCAGCAACAGATAACGTTGGCGAAACGCCGGTTGCATGCCATTGGCAAACAGCGGGCCCAAGCCGTAACCCAGGGCAATCACACCGATCCACGGCAGCACCGGATAAGTGGTGCGCAGTCGCAGCGAGTCGCCCACGTCGATCCAGTTGCGCTCATGCAGGATCGTCCACGGAATATGCAACGCCGAACCCGCGTCGAAATGCAGCCCATCCAGCAGGTTATGCCCGGCGATGATCACCACCGCCAACACGATCAACGCCGGACGCGGCAACCACACCAGCGCGGCCAGGGCGATCATGCTCACGCCAATCGCCCAGATCACCTGCATATAGATCACGCTGGGCGGCAGCTGGAAGGTCCAGGCGAAGTTGACCAGGGTAAATTCCAGCACCACCAGGAACAGCCCGCGCTTGAACAGGAACGCCGAGACATCGCGGCGGCCCTGGTATTTCTGGCCGTACAGCCAGGCCGACAAACCCGTGAGCAACACAAACACTGGCGCACACAGGTGGGCGAGGGTGCGGCTGATAAACAGTGCGGGCTCGGTGCTGTCGATGGTCATCGGGTCGCCGACCTGGCGGTGCAACAGGAACGTTTCGCGCACGTGGTCCAGCAGCATGAACAGGATCACCAAGCCGCGCAGGGCGTCGATGGAAAGCAGGCGTTGGCGTAGCGGAACAGCATCGGTCATGGGCAGGGTCACAGGGCAGGGTGGAAATGGCGCGTTATCCTATAACATTAATTTGCGCGTTGCCGCGATTCGTTGCGCGGATTAGAATGCGATCAATTCTTAATTACTCCTTGGCCCCTGTGCCGGTGACTCGCATGTCGTCCCCCGTCAATCTGCCCATTCAGGACCTGTACTGCGAACACCACGGATGGTTGTACCGCTGGCTCGACCGCAAGTTGGGCAATGCCAGCGACGCGGCCGACCTGGCCCATGACACCTTTATGCGCCTGCTGACCCGTCAGAACGGCGCCGGGTTCGGCACTGAGCCGCGCGCGTTGCTCACCCATATCGCCAAGGGCTTGATGATCGACAGCTGGCGTCGCCAGGAAGTTGAGCGCGCCTATCTGGAAACCATCGCGCACTTGCCGGAGCAGGAAGTGCCGTCGCCGGAAACCCGCTGGCTGATCCTGGAGGCGCTGTACCGTATCGAAGCCATGCTGCGCGATTTACCGGACAAGACTCGCCGAGCCTTCCTGATGTCGCAGATCGACGGCCTGACTTACCAGCAGATAGCCGATGAGTTAGCGGTGTCGCTGGTCTCGGTCAAACGCTATATGCGCGAGGCCTTCCTTGCGTGCCTGAGCGTGGCATGACCCCCGCCATTGACCCGCTGATCCTCGGCGAAGCCGCTGACTGGATGGTGCAGTTGCAGTCCGGCAGCGCCACCGATGAAGACCGCCGCGCCATCGCCCAATGGCAGGGCCGCAGCGCCCAGCACGCCCAGGCGTGGCAACGGGCGCAGGCGATTCTGGGGGATTTCAACAGCGTGCCGGCTGCGATTGCCGGCGACACCCTCAAATGCATCGGCCGCAAGCAAGCCCTCGGACGCCGCCAGGCCCTCGGGCTGTTGCTGCTGGCGGCGCCGGCGACTTGGCTGGCCTATCGGCACAAGCCTTGGCAACCGTGGACCGCCGACCAGCACACCGCCGTCGGCGAGCAACGCAATCTCATGTTGCCCGACGGCACGCGCCTGTTGATCAACACCGCCAGCTCGCTGAATATCGCCTTCACCGACCAGGTGCGGCGCCTCGAGTTGCTGCAAGGCGAGGTGATGATCACCACCGCCAAAGACCCCGCGCCGACACCTCGACCGTTTGTCGTGCAGACCCGCCACGGCACCGCCCGTGCGCTGGGGACGCATTTCAGCGTGCGGGTCGGCGAGCAGAGCAGCCGCGTGGCTGTGCTCGACGGCGCGGTGGAAATGCTGCCGCAGCGCGCCAGTCGTGGGTTGATCCTCAAGGCCGGCGAGCAAAGTGCCTTTGGCAGTGACGGCGTCGCCGCAGTGCAGCCGCTGGATATCAGCGCGACGACCTGGCAGAGCGGCATGCTGCTGGCCCAGCAGATGCGCCTGGCGGATTTGCTCGATGAACTGGGGCGCTATCGCCATGGCGTGTTGCGTTGCCACGACAGTGTGGCCGGGTTGACCGTGTCCGGGGCATTCCCCTTGCGTGACACCGACGCCAGCCTACGCCTGTTGCAGGAAACCCTGCCGATCAAAGTCAGCAGCCTGACCGGTTACTGGGTGACCCTCGAACCGCGCTGAAATTTTTTCATTTTTCGCTGATACCTTTTCAGTTGTCGCCCGGTGTAGAGGAGAACCCTCAACATTTGTACCGCGCCGACAGGAATTCCCATGACCTTCACACCGCATCCCATCCGCCCTTTGAAGGCCTTGAGCCTGGCTGTTGCCCTGGCGGCGATCGCACCGTTGCACAGTGCCGTGGCAGCGGACGCGGCGTCGACCAGCGCAGTACGCAGCTACAGCCTCGCGCCGGGCCCCTTGGGCAATGTGTTGGCGCAGTTCGCGGCGTTGTCCGGGGTGCCGTTGTCGTTTGATTCCACACTGCTCAATGACCAGCAAAGCGCCGGTTTACAGGGCGGCTATACCGCGCAATCGGGTTTTATGCAGCTGCTGCAAGGCAGCGGCTATACCCTGCAAAACACTGGCGCGAATGGCTACACCGTAGTGCCCCAGGCCACTGGCGATGCGCTGGAGCTGGGCGCGACCACTATCAGCGGCGAGAGCGGGGCGCAGGCCGACACCTATGCCGGTGGCCAGGTCGCGCGTTCGGCGCGTTTGGGGGTGTTGGGTAATCGCTCAATCAATGACGTGCCATTCAGCGTGGTCAGCTACACCGCCAAGACCATTGCCGACCAGCAGGCGCGCACCGTGGGGGATGTGCTGCTCAATGACGCGTCGGTGCGCCAATCGTCAGGCTTCGGCAATTTCTCCCAGGTGTTTACCATTCGCGGCCTGCCGCTGAACACCGATGACATTGCCTTCAACGGCCTGTACGGCGTGCTGCCGCGGCAGATCATCACCACCGAAGCGCTGGAGCGTGTCGAGTTGTTCAAAGGCCCCAATGCGTTCGTCAATGGTGTATCGCCAGCGGGCAGCGGCATTGGCGGCAGCGTCAACCTGGTGCCCAAGCGCGCCGAAGACACGCCGACCCGCAGCGTCACCCTCGACACCACTACCGATGGTCAAAGCGGCGGCCACCTCGACCTGGGCCAGCGTTTTGGCGAAGACAACCGCTTTGGCGCGCGGGTTAACCTGGCCAAGCACGGTGGCGACACGGCCATCGAGGATGAATTCAGAAGCTCGCAATTGGTGGCCGTCGCCCTGGATTACCGTGGCGATCGCCTGCGGGTGTCCACCGATGTCGGCTACCAGAAACAGCGCATCAACAATGGCCGCTCGGTGGTGTACCCGAATGGCACCCAAGTGCCAGAGGCGCCATCGCCAAAGCACAACTACGCCCAGGACTGGAGCTGGTCGGAGCTGGAAGACACCTACGGCATGTTCAATGCCGAGTACGACCTGAATGAAAGCTGGACGGCCTACGTGGGCGGCGGGGCCAAGCACACGCGGGAAAATGGTCAGTATTCGTCGCTGTACGTGGGCAACAATGGCAGCGGTCGCGTGGGCTTTTTGTACTCGCCTCACGATGAAGACAACAAAAGCGCCATGGCCGGCTTGAACGGGCATTTCAACACGGGGGCGGTGACTCATCAGGTCAACGTCGGTTTGTCTGGCATCTGGGGTGAGCAGCGTTCGGCGTTTGAAGCGATCCAGCAGGCCAATCGTCAGCCGGGCAATCTGTATGACCCGGTGCAGATTCCGCGTCCGTCTGTCACCTACTTCGGCAGTGATATCCACGACCCGCGCATCGTCGGCAAAAACCGCATCAAAAGCGCGGCGGTGTCCGACACCCTGGGCTTTATTGACGATCGTGTGTTGCTGACCCTGGGCGTGCGGCGCCAGACCATTGAGGTGGACGCGTGGAATACCACCACAGGCGTGCGCAATGCCAACTACGCCGAGACCATCACCACACCCGTGTATGGCCTGGTGGTAAAGCCGTGGGAGCACGTGTCGTTCTACGCCAACCGCATTGAAGGGCTGGCCCAGGGGCCAACCGCGCCGTTGACCAATGTCACCAACCCTGGTGAGGTCTTTGCGCCTAACCGCAGCAAACAGACGGAAGCAGGGGTGAAGCTGGATTGGGACAGCTTTGGTGCGACCTTGGGTGTTTACCGTATCGAGCAGCCGAACAACGCCACATCGCGCCTGCCCGGCAATACCCTGGACACCTTCAGCGTCGACGGCGAGCAGATCAACAAAGGTGTGGAGTTGAACGTCTTCGGCGAACCAATTGACGGCCTGCGCCTGCTGGCCGGTGCGACCTGGATGAACACCGAATTGAAGAACACCTCCAACGGCCTCAGCGACGGCAATCGCGCCGCCGGCGTACCGCGCTTCCAGTACAACGTCGGCGCCGACTGGGACATTCCCGGCATCCAGGGCGCCGCCGTCAACGCACGGATGCTGCGCACCGGTGGCGAGTACGTCAACGCCACCAACACCCTGAGCATCCCCGCCTGGACCCGTGTCGATCTCGGCGCCCGTTATGGTTTCAAGGCCGACGACAAGTACATCACCCTGCGCGCCAACGTCGAGAACGTGGCGAACAAAGCGTATTGGGCGTCGGCGTCGACGGCCAATAATTACCTTACCCAGGGTGAGCCGCGCACCGTCAAACTCTCGGCGACGGTGGATTTCTAACCAGCGACGCCGCTCCCATATTTGATCCCGGCCAGGCGATGGATTCTGATACCGTCAGATGAATCGCTTGCCTAGGCCTCTCATCATGACAACGCCAAATGCCGTCATCGACTTCTGGAAACACGCCGGCCCAAAACGCTGGTTCGCCAAGGACGACGTCTTCGACGCTACGTTCCGCGACACCTTCCATGCCGCCCACCTGCAAGCCGCCCGGCGCGAGCTGGAAAGCTGGCTGGACTCGGCGGAGGGCGCGCTGGCCCTGCTGATCCTGCTCGACCAATACCCCCGCAATACCTTTCGTGGCACCGCGCATATGTTCGCCACCGACCCGCTGGCGCGGCTGTATGCCCAGCGCATGGTGGACGCCGGGCTGGACCGGCAGATCGAACCGGCGTTGCGTGCGTTCTGCTACCTGCCGTTCGAACATTCGGAGAACCCGGCTGATCAGCAGCGCTCCCTGATCCTCAACCAGCAACTGGACGCCAACACCTACCATTGGGCCAAGGAGCACGCCGCGATCATCGAGCGTTTCGGACGCTTTCCCCATCGTAATGAGGTGTTGGCTCGAGAGACCACGGATGAAGAGCGTGTGTTTCTGGATGAGGGTGGCTTTGCTGGATAGAGCAGGGTTTTATTGAGCGGGTCGGTAGATGTCCAGCCGCTCGCGCGCATACGGGCAACCGTTGCTTGCCAGCGCTTTCTCCAGGTATTCGATGCGCAGGGGCAACGCCTTCCTCTTATCAGTCTGACTGGCGAGCAATTTGTAGAGCTCAGCGCGGAAGTCGTTTGCACTGCCCAGTTGCAGTTCAACGCCCGTGGGTGGCGCGCCGCACGTTAGCCAGACGGTCGGTTGCGGGTAATAGCGAGCATAGTCGGGCAATTTCGCGAGAGCGCCTTGCAGCGCCGGTTCATACCGTGGGCCTTGGGTGTAACTCAGGCAGGCATTGGCCAGATACAGGGCGGCAGGGGCGAAGCCTGCCTCCAGGCTTGACGCCGAGAGGTCGCACATCTCCTGTTCTTTACCGGGGACCAGATAAGACTGGTAAAGCAACACCAGCCGATATTGCGCGACAGGGTGCCCGGCCGTTGCCGACTCGCTCAGCAGTCGCTCGGTGAGACGAAATGGCTCGCCCAGCTCGCGCATTTTCTGATCAAAGTCCGCCGCCTTCTGGTTGGCCTGCACGGACCGCATCAGGTCGGCGAGCTGTGGGTCGGTTTTCGCCAGGACCGCGACTGCTTCCTGGTACTGCGCTTCGCCGGGAGGCGATGAGTTTTCGTCGGCCATGGCTATCCACGAAGCGGCGAAGAGGGGCAGGCAAAACACAAAAGGCAAGCGCAAGACGAAAATCCCTTTCCGGCCGTGCAGGGTTGCACGCGAGGCGGCGAGTCTACCTTGGCAGGCCTGGCCGTCAAAGCCTAGCTTGGCTATTCCTGCCAGGAATGCCCCCATAAAAACAGCGCATTGTCTTTCTCGCGGCACATCTCGTAGCGTGGTGTTCCATTCAAGGAGAGCCGTTATGAGCCAGCGACCGTTGCGTCTGTATGTTGATCATTTGTATACCAGCCCCTACGCCATGTCGGTGTTCGTGACCCTGAAGGAAAAGGGCCTGGCGTTCGACACGCTCACCCTGGACTTGGACGCTGCGCAGAACCAGACGGCTGATTTCGCCCAACTGTCCCTGACCCAGCGTGTGCCCACCTTGGTAGAAGGTGAATTTGCACTGTCGGAGTCTTCGGCGATCACCGAGTACCTGGAGCAGGTTTATCCCGAAACGCCGGTGTACCCGGCCGACCCCAAACAGCGGGCGAGGGCGCGGCAGGTGCAGGCGTGGCTGCGCAGCGATTTGCTGCCGATTCGCCAGGAACGCTCGACGATGGTGGTGTTCTATGGGCAGAAGATGCCGCCGCTGTCACCCGTGGCCGAAGCCGCCGCCGCGAAGTTGATCAGTGCGGCACAGGCGTTGTTGGTGGGTAACCCGGCCTATCTGTTCGGCGCATGGTCAATTGCCGATGTGGACTTGGCGGTAATGCTCAATCGCTTGATTCTCAACGGCGACAACGTGCCCGCCGAGTTGGTGGAATACGCGCAGCGCCAGTGGCAGCGGCCGTCGGTGCAGGCGTGGGTCAATCAACAACGCCCTGCGCTGTAGAGCGTTCAGTGATCTGCAAGACGCGGCGGTCCAGGTCTTCCCAGTCCGCCATGCCCAGCACTCGCGTGGTGTTCAGGCCGCGCAGGTAGCCGCGCAGTTGCTGGGCGCTGGCCGTGACTCGGCTGGCATCCGCCGCGTCATCCTGCAGCACGTTTTCATAATCGACCAGGTAATCGGCGACCCGCTCGCGAAACTCCGGTAGTACGGCTTCGCGGATGCGGTCGAAGGTTTTCTGGTGGGG
The DNA here is from genome assembly GCF_014268275.3 of Pseudomonas tritici. Taxonomy (NCBI): domain Bacteria; kingdom Pseudomonadati; phylum Pseudomonadota; class Gammaproteobacteria; order Pseudomonadales; family Pseudomonadaceae; genus Pseudomonas; species Pseudomonas tritici. Next base: position 3,850,023 of record NZ_CP077084.1, on the reverse strand, counting down.
CTTCATGGCGTGGTCCTTATAGGTTTTATGGGTGCACTATCGGTTCAGATAATAGTCACCATCACGGATCGCAAGTTCTGTTTTTGCAGGAAAAGCGGAAAATCCCCCCATCGAGACGCTGTTCAAGGAAATGCGCGATGAGGACGTTTATTCAACTAGCTTTGATGGCCCTGATGCTTGGCACGGTCGTCGTGAACAACGTCGCACTCGCCGATGATAGCCATTTGCTACCTATCGTCAGTAGCGTAGACTCGCTACAGCACACGCAGTCGGTAGGTGTGTTGTTGAGCGATAACACCCGCGACAACCTCAGCTACCTTGAACGCTACCACGACATGGCCTTGAATGGCGCCAAGGATGCCCTCGACGGGCGCATCCGCCAGGCGTTCGTCAACAGTTCCGACCCGGAATTGGCCATTGATTGGTTGATGAACTCGCTGCAAGGCAGTTTTTTGTCGGTGACTGTCTACGACAACATGGATGTCCTGGTGCAGGCTCACCCCGATGTGGTGGTGATGCTCGATACCCATAACCAACTGTTGACCCAGCGTAATGACCAAGTCGAAGCGCGTTTTATTGCGCGGTTCTATGACGCGAACCTGCAATACATCGCCAAGGCCGAAGGCTCGGTGCACAAGCAGGTGCCGTCGGTGTGGGTACGTAACAAGGCCGTGCCAGAGATTGCCGCGCAGATCGAGCAGCAGCGGGATGTGCAGCTGGATGCCTTGAAGCAGTTCGATGCGTCGCTCAAGGCGTTAGTCCGTGCGGGTTGATGTGAACCATTATTTTTATAGTCAGGAATTTTTCATGCGCTCTTTTTTCGCCCCGGGCTTGGCCTTTGCTTCCCTGTTGCTGGCCGGTTGTGTTTCTGCTCCCAACGCACCAACGCTGACCCTGCAAACCAGCAAGGCTCCCGAGGCTTATGTGCAATGTGTATTGCCCAAGCTGGAAAAGCACGGGATTACCTCCACCGTGACACAAGGCTCGCGCCACGCCAGGGTGTTGTTGACCAGCAAGATTGCCGCCGACGATGTACTGGAAGCCTACAAGTCCCAGGAGGGCGCCAAGGTGTTCTTGTATGAACGCAAGCCACTGGCGTCGACGATTACGCCGTCGCGGTTGGAGCTGGCTGCACAGGAATGTAAGTAACACACGATCCCTGTGGGAGCAGGCAAGCCAGCTCCCACAGTTTGGATGTGTGTAGGGCCTAGGGTTTGGCTTCGTTGCTGAAGGTGTTGACCGTCTTGATCAGCCCTTGAGCCGCCAGTGCCACCAATTCCCCACCTTTCTCTACCGTCGCCAGCGCTGGGTCCGAGCCCATGCGCCCATCTGGGAAACGCGCGCGGAAGTCCAGCGCTTCGCGGATCGGCCCGGTGTTGGCGATTTGTGGCGAGTAGTCGGCAGTCTTGATCGAGTCCGGGTACGCCCACTGCGTCACCGCGATCTCCGATGGCGTGGCATGGCTGCCATGGCCCACCGGAAATTGGCGCTGAGCCAGGTCACTCACGCCTTCCAGGTCCCACCAGTTCACCAGCTTCAACGCAAAACCGGCCGGGCGGCGGGCGAAGCTCGCTTCGGCGTACAGCTCGGAAAACGCCGCTTCAATCGTGGCGATATTGCCGCCATGGCCGTTCAGGAACAGGATCTTCTCGAAACCGTGCCCGGCCAGCGAACGCACCCAGTCGCCAATGGCGGCCATGAAGGTGGAAGGGCGCAGGGAAATGGTGCCGGGGAAGCCCAGGTGGTGCTGGGCCATGCCGATGTTGAAGGTCGGGCCGATGAGGATGTCGGCATTCTTTTGCGCCTCGTGGGCGATGATTTCCGGGCACATCCAGTCGGTACCGAGCAGGCCGGTGGGGCCGTGCTGCTCGTTCGAACCGATGGGGATCACCACCGTGCGGCTGCGCTCCAGAAACTGCCCGATCTCGATCCAGGTGGATTGGTGTAAAAGCATTCGACGCTCTCTTTTTTATCTATGGGGACAGGCTATCCGCCACGGATTGTACGACTACTCGCCACCTGTTGGGGTTTGCAATTGAGGTACGTCGAGGACTTCAACCAGCGCTGGTCGGGGTACCACGAAAACATGAACTGCCCATCCTTGAGTTTATCCACTACCTGGCGCGCCACCTGCGGGCGCACGGCTGGGCAACCCTGGCTGCGGCCGATACGGCCTTCGCGCTTGCTCCACAACGGGCTCACGTAGTCGGCGGCATGAATCACGATGGCGCGGTCGCGGGCCTGGTCATTGAAGCCCGGCTCCAGGCCATCCATGCGCAATGAGTAACCGTGGGTGCCCAGATAACTCTCCTGGGTGCGGAACAGGCCCAGGCTGGATTGGTGGCTGCCTTCCAGGTTGGAGAACTGCGTGGCGAAGTTCTCCCCGGATTTGGCGCCATGGGCCACTAGGTCGCGCAGCACCAGGGTCTTCTTGCGCAAATCGAAGATCCACAGCCGACGGGCGGTCGAGGGCTGGGAGTAATCAATGACGGCCAGGCGATCGGAACGTTCTTCGCCGTTATTCACCGCGCACTGCACCGCGTTCAGGGCGCTTTTCAAGACAGTGGGATTGAGTTCTGGAGCCGAGCGCGCCAGGCTGCTATACAAGGAAGGAGGAATCCCATTGGCGGCGAGCGCAAAATTGCTCAACGTAACCAAGGGCATGGCGATCAGGCCGAGGCGGCAAAGAAAATTCAACATCTACAGTACATCCCCCCGCTGTGGATTGGAGCTAAGACAATTGTTCAAAAAACACGCATGTTACTTGAGCATTTGCCTGCTCGTTGCACCATTGGTCGCGACAGCCGAGGCACTGCCGGTTGAGCCGTTGCCGGTGACCACGCCGGCGCCGGTCGATCTGGCGCCCGTGCAACAGGCGTTGGCGCAACTGCCCAGTGTCTGCCCAGGCCTGGCAACGCAGATCGATGCCGTCGGCCAACTGCGCCTGCAAGCGTTCTACCAACAGCAGGGCAACGCGCCGTTGTGGTCCGCCGAAGAGCGCCGCCAAGCCTTGCACACCCAACTGCAAATGCTCGCCGATGACGGCCTGAACCCCACCCACTATAGCTTGCCTTCGGCGGACGCCACGGCCAACGTGCTGTGCAGCGATATCAGCATCAGCCAAAGCTACCTGCAAGCCCTGCAGGATCTGCACTACGGGCGCCTGCAGCAATCGCGCTTCGAACCGTTGTGGCATTCCCAACCGCCCACCCGCGACCCCAACATCGAAGTGCTGGCCTTTGCCGCCACCGGCCTGCAAGACATGGCCCAGGCGTTTGACCAGGCCCGTCCCAGCGCGGACCTCTACCGCAGCCTGCGTAACGCCTATTCCACTGTGCGCCAGCAGCCGTTGCCCCATTGGGACCCGGTCGCCAGCGGCCCACTGTTGCGCCCCGGCATGGAAGACCCGCGCGTGCCGGAACTGGCGCGACGCCTGATCAGTGGCGGCTACCTGGCCAAGGCCTCCAGCGGCAAGCAGTACCACGACGAGCTGGTCAAGGCGGTCAAGGCCTTCCAGCTCAGCCACTCATTGCAGGCTGACGGCGTGATCGGCGCCGGCACCGTCGCGGAACTGAATATCAGCCCGGCGATCCGTCGCGAACAACTGCGCATCAACCTTGAACGCTTCCGCTGGCTGGCCCAGGACCTGGAGCCTGAAGGCGTGCTGGTCAACGTCGCCGCTGCGCAACTGAGCGTGTATCAGAGCGGCATCCCGGTATGGCAAACTCGCCTGCAAGTGGGTCGCGCCGAACGTCAGACGCCACTGCTCAAATCGCGCATCACGCGGCTGACGCTCAACCCCACCTGGACCATCCCGCCCACCATCATGCGCGAGGACAAGCTCCCGGCCATCCGCCTCAACCCCGAATACCTGCGCCAGCAAAACCTGCAAGTGCTCGACGCCGAAGGCCACCCGCTGGCACCCGAGCAAATTGACTGGGCGCGCCCCGGCAATATCCTGCTGCGCCAGGAAGCCGGCCCGCGCAACCCGCTGGGCAAGATTGTGATGCGCTTTCCCAACCCGTTTTCGGTGTACCTGCATGACACGCCCAGCCAGCCGCTGTTTACCAAAGGGCCGCGGGCGTTCAGCTCGGGCTGTGTGCGGGTCGAGCAACCGTTGTTGCTCAGGGATTTATTGGTAAGCCCGGCTGAGCGCGCCCGTACGGATGAGCTGCTGGCGACCGGCGTGACCCATGAGTTCAGGTTGGCGACACCGGTGCCGGTGCTGTTGGGCTACTGGACGGTCGAGGTCGACCGCCAGGGTGGGTTGGTGTACGCGCCGGATATTTATGCGCGGGACCTGGTGTTGATGAAGGCGATGGGGAGTGTGCTCTGAGGCACTCGCTCGACACCACCGCGGGCCTGTAGTGAGCGGGATTGCCCCGCGCCGGGCTGCGGAGCAGCCCTGAATTCGGGCTAGGTTCTCGCGGGAGTGATGCGGGGTGGTCTTACTGGGGCTGCTTTGCAGCCCGGCGCGGGGCAAGCCCGCTCACTACAAAGACCTCTTTTGCCGTAGAAGTGAGACTTGTCAAAATCATTGCAGTTGCCTGATCTGGCGTCATGAAGGCGGTGTCGACTGTCAGCGGTGCTTCATTCCAATCTTGGTACTCATGCACCAGAACCGACGCCCAGGTTGGAGGCGCCAGGCCGGCAATATCCCCCGCACGGGCTTCTACCCGCCGTTGATGTTCCAGCCGGTCAGAGCAAATCACCCTGACATCCAGCAACGCCACCTCTGCCGTTGCCGCTACGGTCTTCCACGCTTCCCGACTTTCCTCGACCGGGTTCACGCAATCGGCCACCACGGTGTGGCCCAAGCTTAGATTACTCAACGCCAGCGCATTCGCCACGCCATAGCCGCTGGCGCCCACATCAGTCGACAGTACGCCAGCTTCGCGGATCGCCTGTTCGATCACGTCGATGCGCAGGTAAACCGCGCCGATCTGGCGCGCCAATGCCTGGGCAATCGTGGTTTTGCCGGTGCCGGGCAGTCCGCTGAAGACAATTAACATGAGTTGCTCTCGATGGGGTTGGGCCGGTTCAGAGTATCCTTCAGTTCCCCCACAGGTCGACCACGGGACAGCCGATGCCTTTGCCGTTCGTAAAAATGCACGCCCACGGCGACGATTTCATCATCGTTGACCGCCGTGGACTCGACGATCCGATTAGCCCGCAAATCGCCCGCCAGTTGGGTAACCGCCACACCGGAATCGGCTTCAACCAGCTGGCTGTGCTGCTCGACTGTGAAGACGCCGCCGCGCGCATCAAGTTCTGGAACCCCAACGGCACGCCACTGGCAACCTGCGGCAGCGCCACCCGTGGTGTGGCCGACCGTTTGATGCATGAGGCCGGCACGGATTCGGTGGTGCTGCGCACTGATCGGGGCCTGCTGACCTGCGTGCGTGCGCCGGGGCGGCAAGTGTCGGTGAATATGGGCGAGCCTTCGCTGGAGTGGTCGGCAGTACCGCTGGCTGAAGCCATGGACACACGCACCTTGCCTCTGGAAGGCAACCCGGCGGCGTGCAGCATGGGCAACCCCCATTGCACGTTTTTCGTGGAAGACATCGCGGCTGTCGACGTAGCGGCCCTGGGCCCGGCGCTGGAAAACCACCCACTGTTCCCGGCCAAGACCAATGTGCATTTCGTGCAGGTGCTCGACCGGGGCCACATCCGCCTGCGTATCTGGGAGCGCGGCGGTGGCGTGCCGTTGGGTTCCGGCTCGTGCTGCTGTGGGGCGGTGGTCAATGGGATTCGGCGTGGGTTGCTGGATGCCACGGTGCAGGTGCAATGCGACGGCGGCACCGTGACCGTGCACTGGGCAGGCGAGGGCGATGTGGTGCTGACGGGCAGTGTGGAGCCGGTCATGCAGGGCAGCGTCTACGTGCCCTGAAACTTCACGGTAAATGTGGTGCCGAGTGTGGTACAGGAACTCACCGCCACATCCCCGCCGTGTACCTTGGCCAACTCGCGCACGATATACAGGCCAAGGCCCACACTGCGCACATCGCTGCCTTGGTCGGTGCCACGGGTCATGGGCTCGAACAGCCCGGCCAGCAGCACTTTGGGAATCGCCGCCCCATAATTGTGTACTGACACTTCGCAGGCACCATCGCCCAGCCGCGACGTCACCGTGATCGGCTGTTGCAGGTCGCCATAGGCCACGCTGTTGGCCACCAGGTTGCCGATGATCTGCTGCACGCGGTCGGCGTCCAGGTTGGCATCGCCATGGCCTTGTGCGTGATGCTCCAGTGTTGCCTTGGGAAACGCCACGCGCAGTTCATCCACGGCGCGGTGAATCACGCTGTGCAAATCCAGAGGGGCCGCCTTGATGACGATGCCCTGGCCGACACGGGCCTGGGTGAAGTCCAACAGGTCGGCGATCATGCGCTGGGCGCGCTCGGACGATTGACCGATATGCCCCAGCAGTTGGCGTTCCTTGGCCGTGCGTTCGCCACGGCTGAGAAAGTCGGACGCCATGCGGATCGCGGTGAGCGGGTTTTTCAGGTCATGGCTGACAATCGCGACCATCTGCTCGGCGAACAGCGCACGGCGTTGAGCGATGGCATAGGCCTCGCTCAACTCGACCTGGGCTTGATGCAGTGCCAGTTCAGCGGCGGTTTTTTCCTGCAGCAGCGCTTCGGCCGTTTTGTGGGCGTTCAGCAGCTCCCGCTCGTATTTGTCGCGATCAGTCGTGCCAAACAACGCGAGGTCGTAGACCACGTGATCGGCCAGTTCGCGTTTATTGCCGTTGAGCAGCATGGTCAGCTTGTGCCCGTCGCGGTGCAGCAGGTCCAGTTTCACCTCGGCGACACTGCCGTGCATGCGCAGCATCGGCGCCAGGTGGGTCTGGTGGAAAATCCGCCCGCCCATGGTCAGCAGGTCCTGGAAACGCTTGCCGCACAATTCGGCAGTGCTGAACCCCAGCCACTCGCTGAAGCGCGCGTTGGCCTGCAGGATCGTGCCGTCTTGCGCGGTGACTGCCAGGGCGCAGGCGGCGCTGTCGAATAGCTCAGCCGGCATCGGGCACGGCCCACGGTGCCAGAAACGCTTGCATGGCAGTCGCGCAGGCGTGCGGCGCGCTCATGTGAGGGCAATGGCCGACGTTGTCCACCAGGCAATAGGTGCTGTTGGGCAGTACGCTGTGCAGGTATTCGCCCACGGCGATGGGGGCGATCAGGTCATCGGTCGATTGCAGGATCAGCACCGGGGTGGTCAGGCCGATCACGTCCTTGCGGTTGTCCGACATAAACGTGACCCGCGCGAATTGCTTGGCGATGTCGGGTTCGGTGCGGCAGAAACTGTCGGTCAGCGTGTCACTCAACGCCGGTTGGTCGGGCGCGCCCATGATCACCGGGGCCATGGCACTGGACCAGCCGAGGTAATTGCTGTCGAGGGTGTCGAGCAGGTCATTGATATCGCTGCGCTTGAAGCCGCCGACATAACCGTCTTCGTCGATATAGCGCGGCGACGGGCCGATCATCACATGGGCGGCAATACGGCCGGGGGCCAGGCGGTCGGCGAGGGTGCCGATCATCGCGCTGACCGAGTGGCCCACGTGAATGACGGGGCCGACCGCGTATTGATCAATGATCTCGTTCAGATCGCGGGCGTAGCCATCCAGAGCACTGTATTTAGCCTTGTCAAAGGCGCTGAGGTCCGACAGCCCTGCGCCAACCAAGTCGTACAGCACGACCCGAAAACGCTCGCAAAATGACGGGACCAAGTAATTCCACATGGCTTGGTTGCAGCCAAACCCGTGGGAAAACACCAGCGTCGAGGCGCCGTTGCCCATGACACTGACGTTGTTGCGCTTTTGTAAGTCCATGCAGGGCCCCGGTTATGGCGTATTGCTATGCGTGCGGGCAGTTTAAATAGTCAACGCCGTAGGGTCACGCGTTATAGCGCTGATAAGGTAAAGTCGGCGTCTTCAGGAAGAAACTTCAGGTAACAAAACATGATGCGGTGTGTGCGGCAATCCGTCTTGAGTCTGCTGGTGCTGGTGATTGCCAGCCTGTTTACCACCGCCCAGGCAGACACTTCGCCCATCGGCGTCGCCCTTGACCAGCGGGTGATCGACCTCACCAACACCCTCGATGCCATCACTACCACCCGTCTGAAAAAGCAACTTGCCGATCTGGAGCAGCGCAAAGGCTCGCAGGTTGCCGTGTTGCTGGTGCCCAGCACCGGCGGCGCGAGTATCGAGGATTTTTCCAACCAACTGTTCCGGGCCTGGAAGCTGGGGCGCAAGGGCGTTGACGACGGCATCCTACTGGTGGTGGCCAAGGACGACCGCAAAGTGCGCATCGAAGTGGGCTATGGCCTGGAAGGCACGGTCACCGATTTGCTGACGCATCAGATCATCGAAGCGCACATCAAGCCGGCGTTTGCTCAGGGGGATTTTGCAGGCGGTGTCTCCGAGGGCGTGAACGACCTGGTGGTGTTGGTGGACGGCGGCGACTTGCCCAAAATCGCGGAGCCAGGGATCAATCCCCAGTTCATTGGGATATTTCTCGCGTTTATCATCGGTGCCATTGGCGGTGTGCTGCTTGCCGCCGGCAAGCTGCATTGGCGCCGCGCCGTGATTGCCGCAGTGGCGGTCACCGTCCTGTTGGCGATTTTTTGCGGCGGCCGCGAATGGCCGATGTTCCTTATCGTAATGCCGCTGATCCTGCTGATCGGCGGCGCCGCGTTCGGCGCGTTGTGGCTGGCGCGCGGGGTGTTTTACAGCGTGATCGGGCTGCTGGCCTACATCCTTGGGTTGGTGGCGGTGGATCGGTGGTACGCAGACGTCAACTTCATCCACTGGCTGGGGTTTCCGGTGGGAGCATTGGTGGTACTGGGCTTATACCTGATCCTGTTCGTGGTGTTGAGGGACGCCTGGAAGCAAAGCCGAGTGGGCTTTTTCGCGCGGCTGGCGGCTGCTGTGGCGGTCTATGTCGCGGCGGGGACGCTGATGGAACTCGGCCGTAATGGCTGGCTGTACGCGTTCCCCATTGCTTCGTTTGCGGCGCTGTTCATCTTTGGCAAGACCCGCGGTGGGGTGGGGTCGAGCTCGGACGACTCTTCAAGCTCAAGCTCCAGCAGTTCCAGCTCCAGCAGCAGCTCGAGCAGCAGCTCCTCTGGTGGCGGTGGTTCCAGCGGTGGCGGCGGAGCGTCCGGAAGCTGGTAGCAGCTGCTGCAAATCGCCAGTGGCATTCACCTCAAGATATTCGCGATGATGTCGATAGGATCTCATCGCTCACAAGGACAGTCCTCCCGATGAAACTGTTGAAACTCGCCGCCGTGTTGACCCTTCCACTGCTCGGCGCCTGCTCCGACTACCACTACAAAAACTACCAGGGCGACTGGGCCCCGGAAAAACTTCACCCCGTCGACCTCTCCAACAACGCGCCGGACGCCGTGCTGGTGTACTTCGACACCTGGCGCGAGCGCGAGCTGGGCGTGCCGTTCCACCGCCTGGTATTGGCTGTTGAAGTGGATGGCCAGCCGCTGCCCGGGGCAGGGCGTCGCTCGATCCTCGACGTCAGCGGCGAGCAAGCCCTCAAACTCACGCCGGGCAAGCACTCGCTGCGCTGGTGCAACGTGTCGATGAATGCTCTGGGCACCGGTGGCGCGTTCTGCAACAAAGGCGCGGACGACGTCGACTTCAAAGCCGGCCAGCGTTACATGGTGACCTACCGCCTGACGGCCAGCACCAAAGGTATCGGGCCTGTGGGGCCGAACTACAGCACTGAATACCGCACCTATTCGAGCATCCGGAACCTGGACACCCAGGAAGTGATTTTCCCATTGCCGGGTGAGGAAGAATGACCCCGCCGGTGCGCGTCACAACACCTTAGACAGAAACACCCGGCTGCTGCCCTGCGGTTCGCACGGTATCTCACCGAACCGCACCCAGCCACGCTTCTCGTAAAACCCCGGCGCCTGGAAACTCAGGGTATACAGCACCGCGTTAGCACAACCCCGGCGCCGGGCCTCATCTTCGAAGGCTTGCAGCAATTGGCTGCCGAGCCCAGTGCCGCGCAGCGAATCGGGCAGGTGGAACAGGTCGAGGAAGGCCATCCCCAAGGTGGTCTTGCCGGTGATACCACCGAGGATTTGCTGGGTGTCGGGGTCCTTGATCAGCACCGTGAGCAAGCGCCGGTCGTTGTAGCCGGTGATGGCTTCGTTGAAGGCAGCGAGGCCGCTGCCCAGGATGCGCTCGGCGTCGGGGTTGGGTTGGTCGCTGACCTCAATACGCGGCACGTTCATCCCTGGAGCGCCATGACCATCTCATGCCACGCCATCCCGCCGTGATCCGGCGGCGACGGTCGCACATAGCGATAGCCCATGCGCTCGTACAGGGGCACGTGCCGCTCCTTGCACATCAAGTGAATCGTCTGCTTGCCCATCCCGCGCATGCGCTGCACAAACTCGGTCATCAACGCCGTGGAATACCCCTTGCCCTGATGCGCCGGGTCGACCACCACCGACATGATCACCACATTCGGCGCCTCGGCCGAATGCCCCACCAACTCCTTGAACGCCTCGTCCGACATCACCACGTTATGAGCGCAGCCGCAGTTGATAAAACCTATCACCTCGCCATCGGCTTCCAGGATCAGAAAACCCTGCGGATATTGCGCAATGCGCGTGGCGATTTTTTCCAGGGTGGCGGCTTCGTCGCCTTCGTAGGCGGTGGTTTCAATCTCGAAGCAACGAGCGGCGTCAGCGGGGAGGGCGTTGCGGAAAGTGAGGGCGGGCATGGGGTGTCCTGGGGGTGTTGAGCGAAAGGCCACATCATAGGCATCACGCAAGATCACTGCCAGTCATGCTGCCGTCTTCGCGGCCTCGCTAAAGCTCGACGGCTCCCACAGGGGAACTGCATTGTCTGATTGTTCGGCGATCAAAATGTGGGGAACTGACGAGCTTTAGCGAGGCTGCGAAGGCGTACAGCTCGCGGGGTGCGCCAAGACAACATCCGGGCAAGGCCAGTAAATTGCGAACCGGAGTTGGGTAATGAAAGAGGGAGATGGATGTACATAGGTGAACTTGCCAAGTTGTCGGGGGGGCACTCCCAAAGCCATTCGTTTGTTTGAAGCTGGGAAAGTAGACTTTTGGCATTTCTTCCCGCTTTGACAATTTGCCGACGCGCGTTCACACGTTCTGGGCTTGCAAGTAGAGTTTGGAAATCATCTCTTCCCTTTTTTAAAGTAGGTGCAAATGGTGACTCCCTTCGTTCTTCAAGACTTTGATGTTGGATGGGTCGCCACCGACGCCGTCGGGCAGGTTGCGCTCTTCACTACGGGTGGCCCAGGGCCGGTCCCTGATTCCGCATTGCCCTCAGTCGAGAACTCCAATAAAAACGGGGTCAGACCACCATTATTTGTGTCATTTTGGCATCGCTCCAGCCCCGGTCAACCTTCCTGTTATCGGAGTGCAAGCCCGACTCCACTTATACTGCCTGCCGCCGCAAGGTCAGGATGTCAGCTCGGGTCGGCATCTGCCCGTCATGATAGACGTCTGTCGGCCAAAAGCAGCCTCTCAACGCGTCGCACATTGACCTCTGCGAAGAAAATCTTTAAGCACCGCCTGATAGAGCGTCAATGGCTGATTGCCCGTATTGAAGAGTGCAAACGGAATCATCGTGAGATGTGAAAACGACGTGGAGTTTATCGAGTAGGTTTTCTGCCTGCAAAAGCGCTGGTCCTTATTCAATATAAAATCAAACTTGAAAAGGTTTGTCCGCGTACACCAACTGGGGATCAAACCCAGACTCAGGCCCGTCAAGTAATCTTGTCCGCAAGCGCCGTCAGATGAGAACTCCGAGATCTTTATTTCTAATGCCGGCAGACTCGGGGCGGCAAGGCTGGAGTTCTTATCCTGTGCATCGGGAATAACGTTGAGTGTCGCTGCGTATGCGTCCTTGCCGAAGCGACTGTCTTTCCATGGGGAGTTTATTGCGTAACTGAAGCTGGAGATGATTTCTTGTGTTTCGGGTTCAACGGGTTCGTTGATTGTCGGCTGGGACGAATAAGATGTGCAGCCGCAACAGAGTATCGCAATGCTGACAAACACAAACCCGTTGGCTATTAAGCGACGCATACTCAGTTTTCCCTAACTATCAATTAGCCAACATACCTGTCACTTAACGCCGTATAGCATCTTATCTACACGCCGGACGGCTGAATCAGCATAACAGGGCAGACTGTACGCGCGACACTTCGGGAGAGAGAAAAGGCCGCCGCCATGCTTTCTTTACCCCAACCCAGTGCGAACCCGCGAACGTTGAAGGCAAACGCTGAACGACAACACCTGCCCAAGCTGTCCAGCGGCTCTTATTGGCCGGTTGTTGCCGGTAGCCACCGGCGACATTGACCCGATGCAGCCAGTGACAATTGGCAGTGATCGACCAGAATCGGTTGATCGTGAGGTGGATCCGAGCCCGTTCCGCTACCCGTTAGACGCAACGCTTAAAGCGAATAAACACTTCACCCGTTTTACTCGTAGATTTTTCCGCAGTACAAAAAATTAGCGAATTGCCCCCATGGGTTGGAGCCTTGAAGCCCCTGATCGACGCCAAAATTACTGGCCTCGGCCCATGCAATAGCTCCGTCTAGGAAAGCTTCTATAGTCCCGTTTTCCCAGTCGTCATTCGATTTGTCTGCCGCTAGGGCGTGGGCAAAAGCCAGAAAGGTCGCGGCGTCCTTGACCTGATCCAATTGCTCATGAAGCTCCATGGGTTTCTCCGCTCAACGTCATAAATAGCTCGTCGGATTATCCATCGAGCGACTAATGTCTGCTATGGGGCCAGGCCATGTGAAAACATTGCCGATGAATCCAAATAGCATTAGACAAACAACCTCAGGTCTTTCACATTCCATCTAAAGCGGGTCAGGAAAAAGACATGCCTTCACGTTTGGCATCCAGCTACCCAGATGTTCAACATGCATTGGACGCGATTATTCCAAGCAAAAAATTGGACGTGGCTACGCGTATTGCCCTATGGGCGGCGAGTGACGCAGGGCTAGATCCAGCCGAAATTATGGTCACGCTGTCAAAGCTAGATCCAGTGCTTTTTGACAACCTTTGTTCTGAGATGGAGATGCAGTATTTCAGACTCTTCGAGCGCGGAGATGAAATGCACCTATCGTTTTTCTGTAAGGGTCGAGCCTATAGCGCCAGCGCTTGGCTGGCTCGTGAGGCACCCTGCGAAGCAATTTACGAGTCAATCTTTGCCACAGAGAAACCACTTGTGATTGCTGATTTTTTGTAGGTGAAAGAACCTCCAATACGACATCTACTTAGCGCTGAGACTGCAACTTTCGGGGCTTCACCCAGTGAAGTCTGATGATGGGCAATTTAAAAACTGATGACACGCCGCTATCGACCAAGAGGCGTCCCGCAGAGCCGTCCGCTTTGGGGCGACTCCCTCCCATTGTGACCGGCAGAGGTCGGCCAAAGTGGTCCCGCGAACTATGCCAGCATGTGAAGCATGTCCATGAACATCGGACCTGAGAGATCACGTATCTCTCCGTCGTCAGCAACCAAGCAACCTACAGATCCAGCGAATGACTCTTGGTCATGCGCTGGGATGTCCAAGCTGCAAATGATCCTGTAGCGGAACAGCCAGCCGCAGGCGACGCGACCGCACAGTTCTACCGTTTGATGATAGCCATCAACGGACAGGGGCCAGGCACCGTGGGCCTGCGCAAGGTTATATGCTGTACTGCTGCCGGTAGATTCGCGCTGGGAAAATTCGTTGTTCATACGCACTGGAAATGGCTGGAATGGCAGTCGATTATCTACTTGTTTGGTTTGAATGTCTGGGCATCCGCTTTGGGTCGATTACGGCCCTCGCGACAGGCCGTAATCGACCCAAAGGGGACACGAGTTGCCGGAAGAAATCGGCGCAAAAGCAGCTTCCGATCAACAATCGAATCTCAGCTTCTGTGATTCACACCTACAAGCCGCATAGGAGTTCGCGCCTCACCTGAAGAGCAATTGCTGCGAAGCCCTTTCCAGTACCGCGCTTGCGGGGCGCGTAGTCCTGATTAGCAGAAACATCCTCCCATTGACTCACCGATTCCACGTAGCTATGAGTGTCATCGGTATCAATTTCAAACTCTATGAACCGCTCTGCGTGAGTGAGCAAAAGACCATAAAGGCTGGGCATACCGGGAAAGTCGACTTCAAGATCCAGTACTACGGTTTCTGACCATCTAATGCCTTTCGACTCGCCATAGTTTTTTAAGGCTAGGGGAATCCCTCTGGCCAACCAAGCTTTGGCGGTTACCATGAGTGTGTGGGCCACAAGAGCATTTTGCTCTTGCACGTTCAGTTGCCGCTTTTTTAACAGACGGCCAATGTCCACTTCAATCTCCTCAAAAATCGTCGCTTCCAGAATGACGATGACCTATCAAACGCGCAACGACTCAGGCGACTCCCATCTCCACGCTGCTATCCGGTCCGCGCGGGGCGTAGCGACGTCCCGATGTCTTTACCGAAAGACGTCTTTTGACCCACATCAGACGTCGAGGGCCCTAGTTATGTGCCGCTCAGCAAACGATTTCGCACCGTGCTTCAGCGGCCTGTATTCGTAATGTCAGACCAGACTCGAAGCGCATGACAAGGTGATGATCTGGTTGGATGTTATCTGTGAGGTAGAAGGTTTGTGTCTCAGCACCGGACTCCACCGCCCCAATCGAATGAAGAATATTACCGTCACTGTCAACCGGGTTTCCATCCCGGCCACTCGCTGAAAAGTAGTCAACCTCATGGAAGCTGATAGTAATCTTGCGTGCTTCTTCAGGCGGCACCCAAGCGTCACTCCGTCGAGTAAAGCTAAGTACAACCGACCGATCCACGATGTCGTAATTAATGCCGCTGGCTTGGTAGAAGTTATGCAGATCGTACGCACGGTCGTGAATCTCGACCTCGATATGGCCAAACACGAAACCATGGAATTGCATGGATTAGCCCTAATGATCTAACGGTAGGAGTGCATCGTACTGCATGGTCGCAATGGCCGCTTCTGGCCGACAGTAGCCGCTCATGACAGACCGCTTCCGGTCAATTTTCGAGCCTTGGCACCCCATTATCGGCCCCAATTTTTCGATGCTGATAATTGACTACTTTTCACCGAAAAATCCTCCTGGCTTAGGTCGAAGGCGTCGATACGACTACCACCGCTTCCACCACGTCTTCTGAGCAACCACCTTAGGCGCTAGCGAGACGATCTCAGAACCTGCAATCGTTATCGGAGCGACCTCCATACCTTCGAAGCTACCTAGGCCTAGAGGGGGTCTTTCTGCTTGTAGAAAGCGAGTGGTTTCTGCTGAAGCCACTGCATGAAGTAACGACGAAGGCGTTATATTCCGACTCAAGACGTGAATGCCACTCTCTGGGTCATGCAGACTACTCACGTCGGTGCCTTTAACGCCATCTATCAGAAGCGGCTGGATGATGACTGTCCCAAGCTCATAGGTGATATCCAGATCACCGCAAACGCAACGCAGCTTCTGCAGTTCACCATTCGACGATACACACACAAAATCCAGCCCGTCGTCATCCGTGCAAAAGCTGCAAACGGGTAATTGAAGGCTTTTACTTAGCGCTAAATTTACATTCAGGAAAGCTCTCTTGAAGTAGTCAGCGAGCTGAGCATCCTTAAGCACTTTGTATATTCGCGATAAAGCTGCCAATTCTTGAGGGAGCTCAAGTGGTACATCCTTGGTGGGTGGCATCGATGTAAAGGGCCATTTCCGTTCTTCGCCAGCCTTGAACGTGTCTAGGTAGAACGACGTGGCGCTTTCATCCTGGTGCAATGACCACCCAATACTCATCGGCAAAGTAGAAAGTGGCTTTAGCTCCGGCCTCACATTCATCGCGTGAGCAACGACAAGGTACCCCATTGTTTAGATCCTTCAGGTACAGGGCTGAATCGCCCCAAGCATAGTCGATACTTGAGTGTGTGCTATTGGCCGATTCTGTTGAAAAAGTCGACCATGGTTTCCGCGGTAGAAAAGTATGCGTCCGAGCTTGAAATCTTTACTTTCGGCAGACATATACGGGCTCGGATTTCACATAGCAGCGTGAAAAAAACGCGTTTTAACCGGTCAGTGACCAGGCCGTTTGGGCGAACCGACTTTTTCAACACAATCGGCCGATAGCAGTCTTTAGGAAGTGCGGCCGCTGGACGAGCATGCGGGTACCACTATGGCCAAGCTACTTCGCAATGATCAGATCCGGGCCGTTGTTCCGAGCGTTCCCAACGGCAGTGTCGACCGGAACCACTCGAGCACCTCTGACTGCTCACTTTGGTGAAGCATCATCTGCTCCGCAAGCTCCTTTGGCGTGGCCGGGTTAAGCCGTTTCCTTGTTCCAAGGCTGATGGCTGCATGTTGCGAAAATGTTCATGACTTATCCTCCGCGTTGAGTGAGAGCAAGGCTGGATAAGTGCGAGGCGGGCTTGCGCTGGTTCCGCGCTTTCATTGCCCGATGGGTTGATTGTATCGATCCTGGATGCGCTCCAGCTCGCCCAAGTGGCGCAGTTGCTCTAGGGCGCGGGCCCAGGAGGCTACCAGTTCGTCGTCACAGTCGCGGCTGAAGGCGATGTACAGCGATGAGCGATAGAGCTCGATGGGAATCTGCCGCAGCGTGCCGGGGACGATGTTCAACTGGCGGCTGTAGTAAGCCACTCCCGCATCGGTGTCGCCTATGATGATATCGGTGCGTCCGGCTAGCAGCATGCGATAGAGCTGCAGGCTCTCGGTTGCAGTTTTTTCGAGGTTGTTGAAGCCCCGCGACTGCAGAGTCTCGGGTATCAGGCCGGCATGTCTCGTGGTAATTTTTGGGGCGTGCAGTAGCTGCTCGAAGGAATTCACCGGCTGCTGCGCATTGGCTAACTGATAGGGGTGAATGGACTCTTCCACGATCGGTCCGACCCACTTGTATAGCGGTTCGCGCTCTGCCGTGCGGAATAGTGAATACATGATGGTCTTGGGCCGGGTCTTCAATGCGCGGGCGCTTCGCATACTGGGCAGCAGCACCACCTCAAAGTCATCCCCGGTCCGCGCCATTATGGCTCGAACGATCTCCGTGGCCATGCCGGTGAGCTGATTGTTCTCCTGGTAGTTGTACGGCGCCCACTCTTCAGTAACGACCTGATACTGCTCGGCCCTGACGGGAGTGCCAAGTAATAGGCAGAGCAGCGCGGCAGTAAGTGTCGAATGTTTCACGTGTTCTGCCTGGTGGGCTGTGCGGTGATCAAGGGTGGATCTGATCAAAAGAGCGAAATTAGTATAGACCCTGACACGCGTCAAACGCCTGATCCAGTCCCGTAAACCGTCACCACGGCGATTGATACATACGAACCAGTACGCATGGCACAGGTTTCTCAAGAGCGTTTAGCGGATTGCCTCTTATCGGTATCGGTTGGGACATATAGTGACCGTCCGGTTCTGGCCGAACGCAGCCAATAGCAACTGCAGATTTCGACCAATCGCGCACGCTCAATCTCGCTTCTCAGACTCTCCTGATGCCACTGACAAGATCGCCCCATATGCGCCTTCCTCAGGGACATAGGAAACAAATCTGTCACTGGCATCCTTTTGCACCCAAAGGCGTCCACAGTTCTGGCATTCGTAGACATTCGACATGCGGTGAATGTAGATGCGGGCTATTCGGCCTTGCAGTTCGTCAGTAGCGCTGCTCCAGGGTGCGAACCCGCCAAATGCCTCAGCTATCGCAGCCTTGTCTCCGGATTCCGCAGCCTCTACCAGAGGTTTGAGTTCGCGGTGCACCTCATCCCAACATTCATTTTCTACCTCGTCGCGAAGCAGGCTCGCCTTATAGGGCAAGCTGTCGGTTTGATCGGTAATCACATGACCACACTTACAACCCAGTTTGCTCATTTGCGGTTCATCCCTAGTGTTCGATCACTTCGTTAAATGGCGGGCAACTCTTTGGCAAAATTTTCGACTTGGGCAGGGGTAATTCATTCAGCCCTTAGGCTTTCATCAGCCTGTAAAAGTCCTCCAGCGCCTCGCGAAATTCCGCCAGGGAAAAACTGATCGGGCGATTCTCGGCGTCCCATCGAGTGGTAATACCGACTTCCAGACCGTTGGATACGCTCAACCCAAAACGGCGCCAGTGCAGAGTCTCTCCGTCAATCACCTGTTCGGTCATCAGCACAAAGCAATCGAAGTCCATGTCATCGCCGCAGTGGGAACGCGCTTGAGTCCGCGCGAGTCGCCGAACAGGTTATCGCCAGGTTCAACGCTTGCTGAAGGGCACCCGCGTGGTGAGCGGCGAGTGCCAATAGCGGGCGTCAAACCTTGGCATTTTTTTGTTTACGTGTCGTAGCATAGCCGATGCGGGAAGTGTTCCAATTACGGAATTTCCGACAATGATAGATAGGTACCCAGCAATGCCAGATGCCACCGATGAAGCATTCTTTGATCGTGCAGACGCGCATATAAACCTGTCGAACGAGCAGCTTAGGGCGCTCGGAGACCTTGGAAAGGTTAGCGCGTCGATGATGTTTGGCACCACTCGATTCAATGCTTGGGTGAGCACTCGCAACTTCAAATCAGGCGAGGAAATGGCGCAGGCTCGCGAAGCGATGTTGAAGTATTTTTGTGAGCAGTACCGGATGATGCTTGAGGATAATCTCGACGACCATATCAACAACTTCAGCAAGTACATGACTGCGCAAGACGCCTGATTAATCTTGGTTACTCTCGGTGATTGACTGTTTTTTGGCAGTCGATCTCGATGGGCCACTATCGACCAGGCGCATGCTGGTACACCTCGACGGTTAGATTGGCTGCCGCTTCACAACCTGGCGCGGGGCAAGCCCGCTCACTACAAAAAAGGCGATGCCCGGCCATCCCCTAAAATCAGAAAACCCGCCAAGGCGGGTTTTCTGACAGCTCAAGTCACAGCCGACGGATGTTTCAAATCCCGCCCACCAACTTGCCCCCCTCCATCCTGCGCTTATAAGCACTGTCCCGACTCGCCAACCAGAAATACAACGGCGACGTCACCACCAACCCCACCACCCACGACAAATCCGCCCCGTTGATGTGCTCCGAAATCGGCCCCACGTACAGCGGCGTGCTCATGAACGGAATCTGCACCGCAATCCCAATCCCATACGCCAACAAGGCCTGCGGGTTGTAGCGCCCGTAGATCCCGCCGTCCACGCGGAAGATCGAGGCAATGTCGTACTTGCCCTTATGGATCGCGTAGAAGTCGATCAGGTTGATCGCGGTCCACGGCACCAGTACCACGAGCAGCACCAGCACCATGTCGACGAAGTGGCCGATGAAGTCTTTGGAGGCGAATACCGCTGCAATCGCGCAGGCGGCCAGCACGATAATCGAGATCACTGCGCGGCTTTTCGCGGTGGGAATCCAGCGATAGGCAAAGGTCTGCACCAGGGTGATGATCGACAGCACTGCGCCGTACAGGTTGAGGGCGTTGTGGCTGATCACGCTGAGCAAGAACAGCACCAGCATCAATGGGCCGATGGCGCCGGTGGCGAGTTTGACGGCGTCCATGGTGTCCATGCCCACCGGGGTGGCGAGCACGGCGACGGCGCCGAAGATGAAGGACAGGCTGGAACCCAATGCCGAGCCGAGGTAGGTGGTCCAGAACGTGGACGCGACGGGTACGTCTGCCGGCAGGTAGCGGGAGTAGTCGGAGACGTAGGGCGCAAATGCGATTTGCCACAGCGCCGCCAATGACACGGTCGCCAGCCAGCCGGAGATGTTGAAGCTGCCGCGTGTCAGGAAGTCCGTGGTCTGCACGTGGGTGAAGATGTAGCCAAACCCGAGCACGATCCCGGCGCCCAGTACCCAGGTGCCGATGCGGTTGAGCACGTGGATAAAGCGGTAGCCGATGATGCCGATGATCCCGGAGCCGATGGCGCCGATCACGATGCCCACGGGTACGGGCACTGCGTCGACCACGCCGTGCAGGGATTTGCCGGCCAGCACGATGTTGGAGGCGAAGAAGCCGATGTACATGACGCCGGCGATGACCACCACCAGCAGTGCGCCGAGGGAGCCGAACTGGGCGCGGCTCTGGATCATTTGCGGGATGCCCATTTGCGGGCCCTGGGCCGAGTGCAGCGCCATCAGCACGCCGCCGACCAGGTGGCCGACAAGGATGGCGACGATACCCCAGATGAGGTTGAGGTGGAACAATTGCACACCCAGCGCACCGGTAACGATCGGCAGCGGCGCGATGTTCCCGCCGAACCACAGGGTGAACAGGTCTCTTACCTTTCCATGGCGATCTTCCGGGGGCACGTATCCAATCGTGTGTTTTTCGATAAGCGGGGCGGAGGATGTTGCAGTGGTAACCAGGTCATGCCTTGCTGGGCCAGTTCGCGGAAGTCGATGGTCTTGCCGCCGTGTGCGCCGCTGACCGCGATGGTCACGTGTTCACGGCCCGGTTTCATGGCTGCCTGATCCCACTCGCCCAGCACCCCCAGCCACCAGCAGAAGTCGCGGTTGCGATAGGCGCGGGGCGGGCGGTCATGGGCGCCAACTGACAGGTAGACCTGGCGGCCCGAGCGTTGCAATTCATCGGCGATCTGCACACCGGACGAGCCGGCACCCACCACCAGCACGGCGCCCGTTGGCAATTGTGCAGGGTTGCGATAGTCAGCGGAATGGATCTGGTGCAGTGCCGTGTCTTTGGGTGCGATGGCTGGGATCACTGGCGTCTGGAACGGCCCGGTCGCCGCCACCACGCGGTTGGCTTCGATCACACCGTCGCTGGTGTGCACGGTGAAACCGGGGCGGCCGACATTGCGTACAACGGAGGTTACGTTCACGCCGGTGCGGATCGGCGCATTGAACGTGCGCGCATAAGCCTCAAAGTAATCCGCTACGCGTTCTTTCGGCGCGAAGCCATCCGGGGCGACATCATCGAATACCAGGCCTGGAAACCGGTCATGCCAGGCCGGTCCGTTCGCCACCAGCGAATCCCAACGCCCGGTGCGCCAGCGCTCGGCGATGCGGCTGCGCTCCAGCACCAGGTGGGGCACGCCTTGCTTGCTCAAATGCTCGCTCATGGCCACGCCCGCTTGACCGGCGCCCACCACCAGGGTGTCTGTTTTTATTATTGCTTCAGTCATGTCTCTGTCCTTGCGTGATGCAGTTGGATTCAGCGTTGGCATGACTTCAAGGTAGGGGGAGGGGGGTTATAAATAAAATATTATTAAGCTGGGAATTGAGCATAAATATCGGATGCAACGAGGCGGGCCCGGCTGTGACTAGAACTCCCCGGAATACTTCACCGCCGCTGCTGCCCGCGAAGGCACATCCAGTGCGCGCAGCAGTGACGACACATGGATGCGCACGGTAAACGGCGAGATATCCAGGGCCTTGGCGATTTCCTTGTTGGTCTTGCCCTGGGCGATCAGGCGCAGCACGTCATGCTGGCGGGCGGTGAGGGTGTGGGTGTCGAGGGGCAACAAGCCTGAGGGCGCGAACTTGACCAGCACTTCGCCCTCGCGGATGGCCAGCAGCGCCTGGCCGATTTCGTCGGGGGCGATGTTCTCGCCGATAAAACCGTCTGCGCCCAAGGCCATCACCTGATCGATCAGCGCCGGGTCGTCCACCATCGACACTACGATCAACGTGGTGCGTCGCAGTTGCTGGCGCAGTTCTGCCAGCTGGCTCAGGCAGGTCAGGCCCGGAAAGCGCAGGTCGAGGATCAGGGTGTCGATCTCGCCGTCTTCACGGAGCAGCGCGTGCACCCCGTCCAGGTCGCCGGCCTCCTGCACCACGGCCTCGGGCAGCAGGCGCTGCACGGTGCGCAGCATGCCTTCGCGAAACATCGGATGGTCGTCGGCAATGATGATGCGACCGGTCATGAGGGTGCTCCTTCCTGGGGCAGGGTTGTGCTCTGGCATGCTACCTTACCACTGCGCCCGGGGCCTGCCTGTGGAGCGTGAAGGAATTGATGATTGCCGCACAAGGACGTAACCCCATGAGTCTTGAGACCAACTCCGAGCTCGACCAGGCCAACCTGCGCATCGTGGTGGCCGGTATCGCGATTGTCTACATCAGCATCCTCGGCTTTTTGCCTGGGCATTCGTTGGACACGTACCTGCCGGTAATCGTGTATATCGTCCTGTTCCTGCTGGCCTCCATCGTATTTCGCCAGGTGATCGCCCGATGGCCCGGGCATTACCCGGCGCGGCGGATCTTCGGCATGATCCAGGACTACACCGGCACCTCGTTCGGCATGGTGGTCGGCGGCGAGGCGGCACTGCCGCTGTATGCGGTGATGGTGTGGGTCAACCTCGGCAACGGCATGCGCTATGGCTCGCGTTACCTGGCGATTGCCACGGGCCTGGCGTTGCTGGCGCTGTTGATCGTGTACCGCCTCACGCCGGTGTGGCAGGCGCAACCATTCATGGTGCTGATGCTGATGACCACCAGCACGGTGATCCCGGTGTACGCGCATATCCTGCTGGAGCGCACGCGCAAGGCGTCCGAGCAAGCCATCGCCGCCAATCTGGAAAAATCGCGTTTCCTCGCCCAGGCCAGCCATGACCTGCGCCAGCCCATCCACTCCATCGGCCTGTTCACCGCCTGCCTGCGCGAAGCCCGGCTGGGCGATGAAGAGCGCCGACTGGTGGACAACATCGACCGCTCGCTGCTTAACGTGTCGCAGTTGTTCCGCTCGATTCTCGACCTCTACACCCTCGACAACGGCCGCTTGCTGCCCAAGTACCAGGCGGTGCACCTGGGCGAGTTTCTCGCCGACCTGGTGCGCCAGAACGCCGAGGCCGCACGTTGGGCCGGCGTGGAGTTGCGCCTGCGGCCTTGTGCGCATTGGGTGCTGGTCGATCCGGCGCTGTTGGCGACCATGGTGCAGAACGTGCTCTCCAATTGCTTCAAATACGGCGCGCAACGGCCGGTGCTGATCGGCGTGCGCATTCGCGACGGCGGCTTGGCAGTGGAGATTCATGATCGGGGGCGGGGGATTGCCGAGGAGCATCTGTCAAAGGTCTTCGAAGAGTTTTATCGGGTGCGCCACCTGCGTGACAAAGACGTCGAAGGCGTAGGCCTGGGGCTGTCCATCGTCAAGCGCCTGGGGCAGTTGATGAGCGTGCAAGTGAGCCTGCGTTCACGGGTCGGCCGTGGCACCTCGGTAAGCCTCTACGGCCTGACCCTGGCCACCGCGCCGCATGCAGCGGCACCTCGCGACGACACACGTCAGACCGGCCTGCTGACCGGCTTGAAGGTGTGCCTGGTGGAAGATGACTACAACGTATTGCTCGCCACCCAGGCGCTGTTGGAGCGTTGGGGCTGTGAGGTACAGGCTGAAACCTCGGGGCGCGACTTGGTCAGCGACTGCGACATCATCGTTGCCGACTACGACCTGGGAAACCACGCCACCGGTATCGAATGCATCGATGCCCTGCGCGAACAACGCGGCTGGGCAGTCCCGGCGCTGATCCTCACCGGGCACGACGTGGAGAAAATCCAGGCCGCGTTGCACGACCGTCAGATCGCGATTCTCTCCAAGCCGGTGCGCCCCGCTGAACTGCGCGGTGTTCTGCGGGACTTGAGCCAGGAGGCCGTTACTGAGTGAAGCCCTGCAATGCATTGCCGCGCGCACCTTTGGGTTGGCAGTAGGCTGCAGGCTTTATCAGGCCAAAGCTTCCTACCGCATGCAGCGCCCCGCCGACGCCGGTTGAGAGCACGCAGTTATAGTCGCCGGACGCGGTGCTGGCGATGTAATAGGTGGTCATGGAGTCACTGCGCACGTTAGCAATACGCTTTACCGGCTCGCCCAGGTTGGTTTCCGACAGCGTCTTGAGATGGTCTTCGGTGGGCTTGATGTTGCTGCAGCCGGCCACGCCAATGATCAAGGCGCCCAACAAGGTGAGGCGGGTAACGGAGGATTGCAGTTTCATGGTGATTCTTCCTTGGGGTTGTTAGGGCTTTTCCGGCGCGCAACAGGCCCACCCGCGATAAATGCGCGGTGCCAGAGGAGCGTTGGAAGTGCCGAGGAATATAGCGCCGCAAGGGGGAGGGGTCGATTAGCACAAGTGTGCTAGTGGCGCGATGATTTCATGGAGGGAGAGTGAAATGCTGGAGATAAAACGGGCTGCCCCGGAGGATGCCCAGGTGGCGTTCGACATCCGCTTGCAGGCCATCCGTAGCCAGTGCATCGGCGCCTATACGCGCGAGCAAATGATGCTGTGGACGCGGGGAAAGGCCGAGGATGGCTACGACGTGCTGATGGATAAACTGTTTTACCTGGGGTGTATACAGGGGGAGCCGGTTGCCACCGGGATGCTCGACCTGGACAACAACGAAGTAGGTGCGCTGTTTGTACTGCCCGAATTCACCGGGCGTGGATATGGCAAGGCAATGCTCGATCACCTCGAAAACGTTGCGCAGGAACGGGCGATTGAAACCGTGGTGCTGGATGCGACGTTGAACGCAGCGACATTCTATCGAGCCTGCGGCTACGTGGGGGACGAGCAGGCGATTTACCACTCGCCCTCGGGGTTAGCGTTAGCGTGTATTCCGATGACAAAACGACTGAGTGCCTGACTGAACACGGTTCAAGAGGTGGGAGCTGGCTTGCCTGCGATGGCGGTGTGTCAGGCGCTTAAAGTGTTGGCAGTGCCGCCGCCTTCGCAGCCTCGCCGGGGCTCGACAGCTCCCACAGTTGATCTGCGTCGCTGCTGCAATTGCGCCCGCAGCTATAACCGAAATCCAGCCAACACAGCAGATCCCCTGTGGGAGCTGCCGAGCTTTAGCGAGGCTGCGAAAGCGGAGTGTCAGGCGACGAAAATGCTGGCAGTGCCGCCGCCTTCGCAGTCTCGCCGGGACTCGACAGCGCCAACGTTCATCACGCCGACCGAAAGGCCGTGCGCAACCGCGCAATCACTGGGTAGATTGATTCCCCCTGGACCTGCGGCGGCGTAGTGCTCTCGCCAAATTCGCGCCACACAAACAGCGTCAGCTCGGCCCCGTCGGTCAGCGCCTGCGCGGGAGGCTGCGGGCCAAAACCCTGCAGAATCCGATATCGCTCATCCCGCCAAAACGCGTCCTCCACCCAGTCGTACACCGGGATGAAATGAAAATGCAGCGGGAATCCCGGCATGTGCCCATATCGGCTGATGTACAGCCATTTCGGCTTGAGCTGCGCCTCCATCACCCGCTGGGTCTTCGCGAGCAATCCGCCCAACTCGGCCAGCGCTGCGTCCGGCATATCCGCCAGGGAGTGGATTGGCGCTTTGGCACCCAGCATCAGGTACCCCGGCAGTGCCGAAGCCACGTGGTGGTTGAGGCGCCAGTGTTCGGTTTGGTGGAGGACGAAGGCAGGGTCGATCTGCATAAGCGTATCCATGGGAGCTGGACCGGCAGAATACCTGTATCCCACAAATGCGGTCGATCTGTGTCTATCGCACGCGGCACCCGGTGGATAGCCTCAAACGACTCCAACCACCACCGAGCCCACCATGGATCTCACCGCCGTCCCCTTTGGCACCACCGATTGGTCCACCCTCGAACCCAGTATCCACGCTGGCGTCACCGGCAGCGCCTTATGGCGTACCTGTCACTTTGGTACCACCCGGGTGCGCATGGTCGAGTACACGCCCGGCTACCTGGCGGATCACTGGTGCTGGCGCGGGCATGTGCTGTTGTGCCTTGAAGGCGAGTTGCACACGGAGCTGGAAGATGGTCGCCAGTTCACCCTGACAGCTGGAATGAGTTACCAGGTGGGCAATGACATGGAAGGGCATCGCTCATCGACGGGCGTCGGGGCGAAGCTGTTTATCGTGGACTAAACCGTCATTCTCCGTAGGCGCGAGCAGGCCCG
The DNA here is from genome assembly GCF_014268275.3 of Pseudomonas tritici. Taxonomy (NCBI): domain Bacteria; kingdom Pseudomonadati; phylum Pseudomonadota; class Gammaproteobacteria; order Pseudomonadales; family Pseudomonadaceae; genus Pseudomonas; species Pseudomonas tritici. Next base: position 3,824,175 of record NZ_CP077084.1, on the reverse strand, counting down.
CGCCTACGGTCTTCCATCAATGCATCTTGCTGTGGTCCATATGGCCATGGTCCATGCCATCCAACCCACGCGCCTTGGCGTTGACGTCGACAACCTGCTTTTCGCCCTTGGCGTTTTTCACGGTGAGGGTCAGTGGCACCTGGTCGCCTTCCTTGATCTGGCCGGTCAGGCCCATCAGCATCACGTGGTAACCGTTGGGGTCGAGGGTCACGGCCTTGCCGGCGGGCAGCGCCACCGAATCCACCGGGCCCATGCGCATCACATCGTCCTTCATGCTCATCTCATGGATCTGCACGTCCTTGGCCACGGGCGAGGCCACGCTCAGCAGTTGGCTGTCGCTGTCGGCCGTGACGGTCATGAACGCACCGCTGGAAGGCTGGCCCGGCACGGTGGCGCGCACCCACGCGTCGGTCACTTGCACCTGGGCACTGGCGTGCGCTGCGAGGCCGAGCAGGGTCAGGCCGAACGTCAGGCGCTTGAGGTGTTGAACGGCAGTCATTAGCAGACCTCCATGACGGTGAGCAGGTCTTCTGCGCACTCTTTAGCGGTAAGGGATGCCTGCAGGCCCAGGCGCAGGTTGCCACGGGTGTCGAACACAAAGCTGGTGGCGGTGTGGGACAAGGTGTAGGTGTCGCCGGCGGGGATCTTTTCATAAAAGATGCCGAATTCCTTGGCGGCCACGGCAATTTCTTCCGGGGTGCCATACAGCGCTTCGAAGCTGGGGTCGAAGGCCTTGACGTACTTGTCGAGAATCTCGGGCGTGTCGCGTTCCGGGTCCAGGGTGATAAACACCACCTGCATGATTTCGCCGTCGCGGCCCATCAGCTTCTTGGCCTGGGCAGCACGCGCCAGGGTGGTCGGGCACACGGCCGGGCACTGGGTGAAACCAAAGAACACCACCGGCATCAGGCCACGGTACGAACTGAGGGTGACGGTTTCGCCGGCGGTGTTCTTGAGCTTGAAGGTGCGGCCCATGATCTTGTCGCTCAAGTCCTTGCCGTACTTGAAGTTCAGCTTGGGGCTGTAGTCACAGCCGCCCAGCAGGCTGCCCAGGCCCAGCAGGCCCATACCGGTCAGCACTTTGCGGCGGGTGAATAGCGTACTCATCAACGGTGCGTCCTGTGAAACGCCTGCATTGCTCTGGATCTACACATCAGGCTTTGAAAAGGAGTAAAGGAGGAGGGCGCCAAGTCTACCAACCCTGGCTGCGACACGTAATCTGCGACGTTCTGTCACAGGGGCGTGCCGTGCTTCATCCTTTTGCGGCTCTGGTGGTAGAGTCGCCGCCATGAAATTGAGCCACCCCGACCGTTCACTGATCGCCTGGGCCCTGTACTTTTGCGTGCTGATGAACCTGTTCGTCTGCGGTTTGGGTCATGGGCAGATGATGGGCCAGGCACTCAATGGCGTCGGCGGGACGTTCTGTTCGGTGGACGGCAGCCAGGCGCCAGTTTCCGACAAAGGGTTGGGCAGCCCGTCTTCCAGCAACATCTCGAACTACTTTGCCTGCCCAGTCTGCAACGCGTTGACGCCTGCGCTGGTGTTTCTGGTCGGGTTGGCCTGGCTGTTGGGCCTGGGCCGAACGCCACGTCCGGCCCATGAACGGCGCAACAAGGCGCCGCCGCGTTATTCCTGGCCCTCGGCCAACCCCCGCGCTTCACCTGCATGCTGACGTACGCCCCGGGGCCTCCTGAAACCAGGAGGCGTTCCATCGTCATGACTGTGAGTGCGTTTGATGAACCTCCTATTGCCCGCAGGCGCCAGCCGCCTGGTCAGCAAGGCGTCCCGTCGCCTGCACGCGGAACCTGTTCCGCCTGAATATCCCAGTAATTCGCGTAATTTCGTGCATCTGGATGCGCGCCTTTTGCCCTATTGGCACACCCTGTTCGATATCTGCCCGGCGCTGCTCAAGCTCGACCCGCCCGAAGGCCTCAACCTGTTTCGCAGCTTCATGACCTGGGCCTATCGCAACCGGCCGCCGCTGGATTGGACCTACCACGTGAATGTCTGCCGCTGGCTGCTGGGCTCGGTGTATGGCGCGCAGATCGATGATGAGCCCATCGAGGCATTCATGGCGGCGGCGGCCGCGGGCTGGGTCAATACGGACGAAAGCCAGGCCCAGGGTGTGGTCCTGGCCTGGCAGTCGTCGCGGGTTGTCGATTGGAAACACGCTCAGCGTACCGGGACCGAACTCCCGGCGCTGCCACCGCCACCCTGGGATTTCGCATGGTGCCCGTTGACGGTATCGCGTGGCTTCAGCGGATGGTTGCCGGTGCCTTGAGCGGCTGCCGAGTGCCTCTGGTCGAGCTTTTTCCGCTTCACCCCAACCACCAACCACCGGGTCACGGATGAGCCGTCAACTGCCTGAGCGAGGTTTTTCCTTGCTGTCTTTATGGCTATCGGCGGGCTTAGCCGGTTTGCTCGGCGGTTTGTCGGTGTCTTTGGTTTTCTTGTCGCTGTCGGAGGGGCTGCTGGGGTAGGTCCCAGGCGGCAGCGCGGAACCGGCGGCGCTGTCGCCAGTCAAGGCGTTAGCGGCAGGCTCGGGGTTATCGCCAAAAGCGGCGAGGGCGGGGCCCGCGAGCAAGGCTGAGAGGCCGACGATATGCAAAATCCGTTGGTACGATCTGGTCTTCATGACGCAATCCCCTACCGTGTGGGTACATCCAGAAACAGCCCCGAAGCCTGGATCACGTCCAGGCTTCGGTCATGCTTCGATCAAGCCGCCATTGGCTTGGTCGACTGCGCCTTTTTATGCGCGGCTTTCATGGCTTCCATTTCAGCGCCCAACTCTTCCAGCAGCGCCTTACCCAGCAGTTTTTTAGCCTGCGGGAACATCTCGGTTTCCTCTTCTTCGATATGGTGCTCCAGTAACTCCTTGACCACTTTAACGCGGCCGGAGAACTCGGTTGTCGAAGGCTCAGTCTGCTTCAAGTCCGGCAGCACCAGCGAGTCGACGGTGCGATGCTCTTCCTTGGCTTCGTGGTACATGATGTCCTGCTCCTTGCCGCCGGCCTTTCTGAATGCCGGGTATAGAATCTCTTCTTCCAGCTTAGTGTGCAGGCTGATTTCTGCTTCCAGCTTGGCCAGTAGCTCAGTACGCTTTTTAACCCCGCGTTCGGTTGACTCACTCAATTGAGTCAACAGGGCCTTCACGCGTTCGTGGTCGGCTTTGAGCAGGTCAATGGCATTCATGGGTGACACCTCACGGGAAAATCAGGGCGTGTCGAAATGCACGCCTCGTCCTGAGGAAACATTGCATCAGGTGTACCAACCTGAGATTTTTCTGAATGTTCAGATAAATCATGCGGTTAGCTGCTACAGAACAGGCCGGGTGTCGTGCAGCTTGCATGGTTGCCTGCGTGGAGGGTTGCATTCCACCCTGAATGACGGGCGTATTAGCTGTTGCAGGTATTTTTAATGAACCCTCAGCGCCGATACTTGACCTAATGCACAAGACCTCAGGAGGTGACTCATGCAATTAGAATATATCTGGATCGGTTTGGCGGTGATTTTGCTGCTCGCGGAGCTGTGGGCGATTAACGTTGTGTTGCGTAGCACAAGTGGCTGGGAGACTAAGGGGTTGTGGCTGATAATCCTGATCTTCGTGCCGCTGTTTGGGTTGATTGCATGGGCAGTGCTCGGGCCGAAACGTGAGATGCCCGAGCAGCATCGAGGCTAAATCAGAGGTAAAAAAAACAGGCGCCCATTGGGCGCCTGTTTGCGTTCAAAGCCAGCTGTTTAGCCTGCGACAGCCTTGGCAATCGTGTCGTTGAACGCCGGCAAGTCGTCCGGCGTGCGTGAGGTAATGAGCGTCCAGCCATTGGCTGTGCACGTTTTGGTCTCGGCATCGACCCAATCCGCGGCGCCGGCATTGACCAAGTCGGTGCGCACGCTCTTATACGAGGTCAGGGTCTTGCCCTCGACCACGCCCGCATCGATCAACGCCCACGGTCCATGGCAGATCGCTGCCACGGTTTTACCCGCCGTGACGAATTCGTTGATCAACTTCAAGGCTGCTGCATCCTGGCGCAAGGTGTCGGCATTGACGGTGCCACCGGGGATCACCAGGGCATCGAAATCCGCACCGGACAGTGCCGACAGCTTGGCGTCTGACTCTACGGTGCGGTCCTTTTCGGTGTCGCCGACAAACGTCTGGGTGGTGCCGCCCTCACTGGATCCATGGGTCACCGTAGCGCCAAAACCGCGTAGCGCTTCCAGGGGCTTAAGCAGTTCGTCGCGCTCGATACCCGTGTTGGACGTGATGATGAGGATGTTCTTGCCGTTGAGTTGCGAACTCATGTTTGAGTACCTCCTGAGTCGTGGGGTTACTTGGCGTATTTGGCTTGCAGATCCTTGGCGGCCTTCAGGTGAGCTTCAAGGGTTGGCAGCGTCTTGGTGGCGAAGGCTTTCAACTCGGCATTGTCCGAAGACGTGGATTCTTTCTTGAACAGCTCGACGGTTTTTTCATGGGCGGCGACCTGATTGTTGGCGTAGGCCTCGTCAAACGATTCGTCGCGCATTTCCAGGATGGCTTTCTTGGCCTTATCCGTCAGGGCAGCATCATCCGGTACTTCGATGTCGAGCTTTTTAGCCAGGGTCGCCAGTTCCTGATTCGCCTTGGTGTGTTCGGTCACCATGTGTTGGGCAAAGGTCTTCACATCAGCCGAACTGCTCTTTTGCAGGGCCAGCTTGCCCGCTTCGATTTCGGTGATGCCACCTTCGGCCGCATTGTCGACAAAACTATTGGACGTGGCGGCCATGGCGGTCGAAATCGAGCCTGCAACCAATACGAAGGTCAGGCCCATTTGTTTCATTAACTGAGTAGTCATGGTGTGGCTCCTTAAAGGTGGCTTGATGCCGTTACCTGAGTGTTGAGAGGGCGGCTGTGCAAAAGGTTTAATTTAATTCGCGCTTATTTCGCCAGTGGCCGTGCCCGGTTGAATTCTTGAACTATCGAAATTCAGTGGCCTCTGCTGCTTAGGTGCCCGCGGATTTTTGCGGGCTGCAACTGCCAGGAGATTGACCATGACCGATCACAAAAATGCTGACAAAACCCCAGACCCGATCAGCTCGGAAAACGTGCAGAAAGGCATTGAACAGCCGTCCAAGGGGAAGACCCTGGACCGTCCGAACCCCAAGACCGAAACCGTCGATAAAGTGCTGACGCCGACTTCGATCAAAGAGACTGAGCGCCAGACCGATGCCATTAACGAGCAGGCCGACAAAGCCGAGCGCAAGTTGGGGCACTAGCCATGGCTCGGGCGATTAGCGCGTCTGAATTGGGCGTCGAGCTCAAGCCTGATGATGACGCGAGCCTGTTCAAATGGTTGATCGCCAGCTTCTTGATGGGCAAGCGGATCCAGGCACCCATCGCTGCGCAGGCTTACAAGGTGATCGTTGAAGAACAAGGTCGCGACACTGCACGCAAGTTGCAGCACTGCACTTCACGGGAATTGGTCGCAATGTTAGGGCGTGCTCACTACGTGCGTTATGACGAAACCACCGCGCAGCGCTTGCTGGACCTCAGTGCCAAGCTGAATGCCGAGTACGCCGGCAAGCTCACCCAGATGCGCAGTGCCAGTAAAGACCGGCAGGCGTTTGAAAAGCGCCTCGGGGAATTCGACGGCGTGGGACCTAAAACCATCGAGATTTTCATGCGTGATGCGGCGACGGTGCTGTTTTGACCGCGCCGCTTTTTGTGGGATGCGCGGGCTGGAGTTTACCGCGTGAGCATTGGCCGGCATTTGTGGCCGAGGGCACGCATTTGCAGCGCTATGCGTCACGCTTCAATGCAGTGGAAATCAACAGCTCGTTTTACCGCCCCCATCTGTCAAAGACCTATGAGCGTTGGGCGCAATCAGTGCCGTCGACGTTTCGTTTTTCGGTCAAAGTGCCCAAGCGCATCACCCATGAATTGCGCTTGCAGCGTTGTGAAACCGCGCTGGATGAGTTTCTTGAACACAGCCTGCAGCTGCGTGAAAAGCTCGGCTGCTTGTTGATTCAACTACCGCCGTCGCTGAGCTATGAACCTGCCATCGCCAGCGCTTTTTTTACGGCGTTACGCCAACGCTTTGCCGGCGCCGTGGTGCTTGAGCCGCGTCACGCTACCTGGCTCGCAGCCGAGGTGATGTTGCAGGATTTTGAAATTGGCAGGGTCGCCGCTGACCCTGCGGTGATTGAAACCGGCGGCGTGCCCGGCGGTTGGCGGGGCGTGAGTTATTGGCGCCTGCATGGATCACCGCGTATCTATCACAGTGCTTATGGCCCTGAGCGAGTGCAGGCATTTGCGCAGGCATTGGTTCAGGCTACGAACGCCGGCATTCCCACGTGGTGCATCTTCGACAATACCGCCAGCGGGCATGCGACGCCCGACGCCTTGTCACTACTCTACCTCTACTCGCAACACTTCCAAGCCTAACTGCTCATACGCTTCCACACTCGGCACATGCCATTCGGTAATCAGTGTATGAATGCGGCTGCAGGGCGCCACCACAAAGGGCTCCACCGCACCGAGCTTGTCCGCCAGGGTCACCGCCACTACATGGGAGGCGCTGTCGAGCAAGGCTTGCTTGACCGCCACTTCATCAAAGTGCAGCGAGCTGATGCCCACTTGCGGATGCAGCGCGCACACCCCGGTAAACAGCAGGTCGGCCTTTATGCTTTGGATGAGGCGCACCGTTTCGTGGCCGCTGGTGGAGAGAGTCGCGGGGTTGAGTTGGCCACCGGTGAGGATCACTTTTACATCGGGGTGGTCGGCCAGTGCGATGGCGATCATGGGCGACGTTGTGACCACGGTCAGGCGAATCGAGCGGGGCAGTGACTGCGCGATCTGCAGCGTTGTGGACCCGGAATCGAACAGCACGATCTGGCCATCTTGCGCGCGGTCGGCCGCCAGTCGGGCGAGGCGGCGCTTGGCCTCGTTGGTTTCGCCAACGCGGGTGAAAAAGTCTTTGCCAGTGTCCTTTGGCCGAGGCAGGGCGCCGCCGTGCACGCGTTGCAACAGGCCGGCGGCGGCGAGTTCGCCGAGGTCGCGGCGGATGGTGTCTTGGGATACGGCAAAGTGGTCCACCAATTCCGAGGCGGTGACCTTGCCGTCGCGTTCCAGCAACAACAGGATCTTCTGTTTGCGCAAAGAAGGCAGGTCAATGGCTTGATGAGTGTTGTGCATGGTTCTGCATCATTTTGCGGGTTTATGCGAGATTATGCGCCTGCCGATATAAACGCAATGGCTGGTTGAGCAGCCGATGGGCGGTTACTCTCAGTGTTCAGTTCAGGGAGAGGTGACTTAGATGTCGTTGATTACAACCATCGAAGATTTACGCAAGCTCGCGCAAAAGCGTGTCCCACGGATGTTCTACGACTACGCCGACTCCGGCTCCTGGACTGAGAGCACCTACCGGGCGAATGAAAGCGATTTTGCCAGCATCAAATTCCGCCAGCGGGTGGCGCGCAATATCGACGAGCGCTCGATCCGTGCCAGCATGATCGGCCAGGACATGGCCATGCCGGTGGCGCTGGCACCGACCGGATTGGCCGGCATGCAGCATGCCGATGGCGAGATTCTGACCGCCCGCGCGGCTGCCGCGTTTGGCCTGCGCTACACCTTGTCGACCATGAGCATCTGCTCCTTGGAAGACATCGCCGAACACGTCGGCCAGCCGTTCTGGTTCCAGTTGTATGTGATGCGCGACCGCGCTTTTATCGAACAATTGATCGAGCGCGCCAAGGCTGCCGGCGTGGATGCGTTGGTGCTGACCCTCGACCTGCAGATCCTCGGGCAACGCCACAAGGACTTGATCAACGGCCTGTCGGCACCGCCCAAGCTGACCTTGCCGAATATCCTCAACATGGCCACCAAGCCGCGTTGGGTGATGGGCATGCTGGGCACTAAGCGCCGTGGTTTTGGCAATATCGTCGGGCATGTGAAAGGTGTGGCGGACATGAGTTCACTCTCTTCCTGGACGGCCCAGCAATTCGACCCGCGCCTGAGCTGGGACGATGTGGAGTGGATCAAGAAGTGCTGGGGCGGCAAGTTGATCATCAAGGGCATTCTCGATGTAGAAGATGCGCGCCTAGCCGCGAATTCCGGCGCCGATGCACTGGTGGTGAGCAATCACGGCGGTCGCCAGTTGGATGGCGCACCGTCGAGCATCAGCCAACTGCCGGCAATCGTGGAGGCTGTGGGCGAGCGTATTGAAGTGTGGCTCGACGGCGGCATTCGTTCCGGCCAGGACGTGCTTAAGGCGATGGCGTTGGGGGCAAGGGGCACCATGATCGGTCGGCCGCATTTATATGGCCTGGGCGCGATGGGCGAGGCGGGCGTGACCAAGGCACTTGAGATCATCGCCCGTGAGTTGGACGTGTCGATGGCGCTGTGTGGGTATAACGATATACGCGATGTGAATCGCGAGATTTTGTTGCCGGGTACATTTCCAGAAAACGTTTACTGAGCAAAAAAAACGTAAAAATATAAAAAGAGTTGTCCACGAAAACCGTGGGTATCTCTGTGGATAACTTTGCGAAGCCCCGGCAGGGTTGGCGATTTAAGCCAAGATCAATATTTGATCAACTTCTGATTTGGCCCAGCATGGGCAGGGTTTGCGCTTGACAGGCAAGCGCGAACCCAGTGCCGGAAAGTGTTTTCAAGAGTCGCCGTTGCGGCCTGTGGCGTGCGTGACAACCTGGGGCGGCATCTTCGCTTGCATCAGTTTGTCCAGCGCCTGGCCGTAGCTGCGACCGCCCAGGCTCATGCTGTTGTTATGGCTGGCGCCGGGCACCAATAACAGTCGTTTAGGTTCCTGGGCGGCTTCAAACAATTGTTGGCTGAAACGCGGCGGCACGTAGCGGTCGTCCAGGCCATGCACCACCAGCAGCGGCATATGGATATCGGCAATCTTGTCGATGGAATCGAATTTCTGCGACAGCAGCCAGCGCACCGGCAACGAAGTATTGGCCACCGCCGTGGCTACATCTGCCAGCGAGGTAAAGGTGGATTCAATCACCAAGCCGCGAACCGGCAGTGGTGTTTGTTTGCCTAACTCGGCGGCCAGGTCGATGGCCACCGCACCGCCCAGGGAGTGCCCGTAGATCAGGCGTTTGCCGGGGTCCGGTTGCAGCACTTGGAAACGTTCCCAGGCAATTCGAGCGTCTTCATACACGCTGGTTTCCGACGGAAGCTCGCCGTGGCTCTGGCCGAAACCGCGATAGTCGATGGCCAGCACCGAGTAGCCCAGGGCGTGCAATTGCTCGATGCGAAACAGTTGCCCGGTGAGGTTCCAGCGGACGCCGTGCAGGTAGAGGATTGCGGGTGCGTCCTTCTTATCCGCCGGGTACCACCAGCCATGTATGTTCTGCCCCGATTTGAAACTGGTAGGTTTGAGTTCGAACTCCTGCACGGCCTTGGGCAAGCCGCTGTACCAGCTGGCGGTGCCCGGCTCGATGCGAAACACCAGTTCGCGCTCCTTGTGTTGCAGCACGGCGCACCCCACCGGCAGGCCGACGATCAACAGCGCCATGCACAACAGCGGAAACCAGCGCAGGCTCAGGCGCGAGAGAAAACGTGAAGACATGAAGGTTCCAGAGAAAAGTTGAAGCAGGGTTTTTACCAGATGGCCCACACAGGCAGGAATTAATTCGACAGCCGTCCACCGGGATTGCTTGCAAAGTGTTACAGCATTGAACAATGCGTGCCGGGATTGTTAGGGTGGGGGCTGAACAGGAGAGCAAGCACATGGATTTCACAGGCAAAACCGCAATCGTCACGGGTGGCGCCCGCGGGTTGGGACTCAGCTATGCACGGGCACTGGCCCAAGGTGGCGCGCGAGTGGTGATCAGCGATATCGGCGCCGACAATGCCGGCTCAGGCAGCGATGCCTCGGTGGTGCTGTCGGCGGCAGAGGCTTTGCAGGCCGAAGGCTTGACTGTCATCGGCCATGGCGGTGACTTGTCCACGAACGAGGGCTGCCAACAACTGGTTGCGTACGCCATCGAGGCATTCGGCCAACTCGATATCCTGATTCACAACGCTGGCTGGGTGGGTTACCAGAACATCGCCGACCTCGACGTGGCGTTCCTGCAACGTGCCATGGACATCAACCTCTACGCACCACTTTGGCTGTGCAAGCACGCCTGGCCGCACCTGCTGCGTTCATCTGCGCCGCGCATCATCCTCACCACCTCCGACCGCGCCATGTATGCGCAATATGAACAGACCGGCCTGGTGGCCTACAGCGCAGGCAAGATGGCGCAATTGGGGATCATGAACGCGTTGAGCCATGAAGGCTTTGATGCGGGCATCAGAGTCAATGCGATCTCACCGGTCGCCAAGACGCGCATGTGGGGCGTGACCGAAGAACCGGATGAACTCAAGCCGGAGTGGGTGACGCCGGGGGTTGTGTTCCTTGCATCAACGCAGTGCGACGACACGGGTTACATTCTGCGTGCCAGCAACGGGCAATTCACCGCCACGCGCTTTACGGAAAATCCCGGTGTGGAATACCCCCGTGATTTGGCCCGAATCAAAGCCCGCAGCGCAGAAGAAGTCGCTGCCGCCTGGGATCGCATCAAACAAACGCAGACACTTTCTTGAGAAAACCGATCATGGACAACAGCCCCGTTCGCATCACCGCAGAAGAGACACTCTCGGAAAACTGGTACCTGCTGAAAAAATACAGCTTCGACCTGCGCCGCCGCGACGGCAGCTGGCAAGCCCAGACCCGCGAGGTGTACGACCGTGGCAATGGCGCGACCATCCTGCTGTACAACCGTGAGCGGCGCACAGTGTTGTTGATTCGCCAGTTTCGGATGCCGACGTTCGTCAATGATTACCACGGATACCTGATCGAAGCGGCGGCAGGGTTGCTCGACAATGCCAGTCCCGAAGAACGTATTCGCCTGGAAGCGGAAGAAGAAACCGGGTATCGCGTGGGGCATGTGGAGAAGGTTTATGCGGCGTTCATGAGCCCGGGCTCGGTGACGGAGCGGATTCACTTTTTCATCGGTGAATATCAACCGGGGGATCAGGTGGGCAGCGGTGGCGGTCTGGAAGAAGAGGGCGAGGATATCGAGGTGCTGGAGCTGGGCTTTGAGCAAGCGCTGGCGATGGTGCAAAGCGGGGAGATTGCGGACGGGAAGACCATCATGCTGTTGCAGCATCTGGAGTTGCGGATGTTGAAAGAAGGGTGGTGAGTCAGTTATTCCTCGGCGGCATATTTATTGTGGCGAGCGAGAAAACTCGCCACATAGGTTGCTTTTAAATAGGGTTTTCTTGTTTCAGTAAGTGCTCATCGAATTTAACAATGATGTGATTTAACCATGAGGGTCCTGATGCCCATTGATTAGGGTAGTAATAGTAGCAGTGCTGTTCATGAAATAAGTTATTTTGGAACTCTGGTTCATTTGTGTAGGTTTTTATTAGTTCTATTATTTCCATTTTTACAGTGGTGATGACATCTCTTTGTGAGTCAAGTAGGAATGAGCCAATTACTTCATCGGCTGAAGAGTATTCCGCTGTCCAATCCTGATTAAAGTAGGCGCCAAAAAATTGCTGAAGTTCAGTCAGTGGTAGGTTCATTTTTCAGGATATCCCGTCAGTAATAAATAGCCATCTGGCATCTTAGGTTTTCTCTTCAGAACCAGAATGAAGTTGTAGGCTGGAATGGACGATTCAGCGCCTCTAATAGCGCTCAATCCTACCGGAAAGTTTGAACTTTCGTTGATGATATGTTTATCTTTTTTTCCTTCTAAAAAATTTAAGATTTCCTGTCTACGGTTGGTTAAGCTTTTAGAAACAAGAGCTTCTGCTTCCTTTTTGTTTCTGAACGTAGATGCCGCTGGAATATGTGGTTCCAATTCCAGCCTTGCAAACAATTGTGCATCCGTCTGCTCAACGTGCTTCTTGAGCAAATGCCCCCCTGCATCTTCGTGTGTATCTAGTATGCCGCCAGGGCAATTTCCAATCTTACAACTCAATCCTAATGGGTCTATCCATCCCGTAGGGTTAGGGACGTATAGGTAGGCGTTGATCCCACCCGCCAGCTTTACCGGATCCGGCGTCAGGTAACGACCAATATCCGGATTGTAGTAGCGATGGCGGTTGTAGTGCAGTCCGCTTTCCTGGTCGAAGTACTGGCCTTGGAAGCGCAGCGGGTTGTCGACTTTTCCTATGTCGAGGCGTGTGATTTCACCGTAGGCGCGGTAATGCGCGGACCAGACGATTTCGCCATCTTGGGCTGTGAGTTCCTGTGGGGTGCCAAGGTGGTCGAGTTGGTAGTGGTAGGGCTTTGTTTCTTTTGGGCCGAAGCCTTCCAGCAGCGCCAACGGACGGAAGCTGTCGGGTTCGTAGAGGTAACTGCGGTGGCGGTCCGCGTGGTGTTCGGCGATGAGTTTGTCGCCTTGCCAGAAGAATTCGGTGGTTAGGCCGTCGATGGTTTTGCTGATGCGGCGGCCGAACGGGTCATAGCGGTAGCTGGCGGTTTGGCCGTTGGGTTGGGTGAGGCCGATGAGGCGGTGCTGGCAGTCGTAGCGGTATTCGGTGACGAGTTGATGGCCCTTTCCGCGACTTTCGCGGATCAGGTTGCCGAAGGCGTCGTAGTCGTAATGGTGGTCGCCTTGGATCATCAGGCGGTTGCCGGCGACGATGTCCGGACCGGGGCGGTCTTGCATGAGCAGGTTGCCGGCGGGGTCGTGGGCGAAGCGTTCCTGCTCGCTTTGGGAATGGTTCGCGCGGGTTAGGCGGTTTAGCGGGTCGTAGTGGTAGTGGTGTTCGCCTTTGCGGGTGTCATTGAGGCGGGTGAGGTTGCCGGCTTTGTCGTAGTCGTAGTGGCGTTGGTAGAGGGTGTGTTGCTGTTGGGTGACGGCGTGGGCATGCAGGCGTTGCTGATCGTCGTAGTGGTAATGGCTGATCAGTTGGCCTTGTTGGCGTTGGTGTTCCTGGCCGGCTTTGAACAGGTGCGAGGTGAGGTTTTTACCGTTCAAGTCGACAGTGGCCAGATGGCCGCCTTTGTCGTGGTTGAAGGTGAGGCGGTTGTTGTCGGGTAGTCGCAATTTTTGAAGTTGGCCGCAGGCGTCGTAGCCGTAACGCAAAGTGCCCCAGCCTTGGTGTTCGGCCGTCAGGCGGTTTTGCGGATCGTATTCGTAGGACAGCGCCCAGTGGCCGTCTTCGACGCTGAGGAGGTTGCCTTGGCGGTCGTAGGCGTAATCGACAATGTTGCCGTCGGGCAGGGTTTTTCTTACGAGTCGACCGGCGTGGTCGCGCTCGTAGCGGGTGACTAACTGACTGCCATCGTCGCCATGTTCGGTCTTTTCTTGCAGGTTGCCGTTGAGGTCGTAAACGTAGGCAGTGCGCTGGCCGTCAAACCCGGTTTCCTGTTGGATCAGGCCGTTGTTGTGGTATTGGAGCCGGTAAGTTTCGCCGACTTCGTTTTCGATTTCGGTCAGCAACAACCGCACGTTGTCGTAACGGTATTTGACCTGGGTTCCGTCGGCGTTGATGCGGCGGCTAATGAGGTGCAGGCCGTCGGCATATTCGTAACGGGTGACGTGGCCGAGTTCATCGCGTTCAGCGGTGATTTTTCCGTAAGCGTTGTAGGAATATATGCGCGTGTCACCGCTCGGCAAGACGATTTGGACTAATCGCCCAACGCTGTCCCACTGATACTGGGTCAGCGCACCCTGTTCATCCTCACGCGCAATCTGCCGCCCCAGATCGTCATAGCGATAGCGCTTTACGCCGCCATTCGGTAATTGCTCTTCAAGCAACTGCCCACGCTCATTCCAGACCAGCCGCTGACAACTGTGATCCGGAAACCAAACCCCAATTAGCTGGCCGTATTTGTTGTAGCTGTAGTCCGTGGAATGACCGTCTGGATCGGTCCTACGCGTAACGTCGCCCTGGTCATTACGCTCATATTTCCAAACCGCCAGACCCCGCCTTACAACCCGTACGAACCCATTCTCATGCTCGTAGGAAGTCGGCTCGTCATCCCCCGGAAACAACGCCACCAAACGCCCAGCGTCGTCATACTGATACGCCGTCACCGCCCCCAGCGGATCCTGCTCAACCGTCAGCCGGCCTTTGTTATCGTAGGATTTGAAATGCTCAGCACCATCCGGATCCACCCGCTGCACCAGCCGCGCCCGCTGGTCATGCACGTAGACTTCCTGGCTGCCATCGGCGTTATGAACCGTGACCTGTCCGTTGTCATCCCAGACATACCGCGTGTCCATCTGCGAAAAGCTCGCCCAATGCCGGACACACCGCGCAGCCTTGCCAGACCGTTCCCATTCCCAAAAGAAACTCGCCCCACCGGCCAATCCGCGCTCAAGAATGACGTGCTGATCGTCGTACCGATAAACCTCACTTTCGCCTACAGCGTTAGTCGCTGAAACCAACCGACCAGCAGCGTCATAGGCGTAGGAAACAACGTTCTGCTCCGTCACCCAGACAAACGGACCGTCATCCACAGCCCGCTCAATCTGGTAATCCACCGCAACAATGCGGCCCGATGCGTAGCGCAAAAACAGCGAGCGCCCCACACCGTTGTCCAGCCGCTCGATCTGCCCCAGGTAGTTACGGAAAATGCGCAACCGGTTGTCATACGCATCGCTGATCGCCGTCAGCACACCGTCACGGAAGTGGTAGAAACGCGACGCCTGAGCCAGCACTAACTCATCAGGCAAAGACCCCAGGTAGATCGCCGCTTCAGCCAGGCTATTGGTGATTGCGGGCCGAGAAACAGACGGCAAGGGCAGGGTAGTCGAGCGATTCTCATGGTCTGTCCACACCACCGAATCACCGGAAACCGCGAGCCGATGCGCCAGCGAGTGACTCCAGCCAAACCCCAACCCACAATCCACTTCCACCGCACTGGTGCGATATAACCGTGTCCACTCAAACGGCAAAATCCCATCGAGCGCACCATCGGTCAGTGTCAGCAGTTCCTCCCCGGTAACCATCGATACCGGGCAGCCATTGGTCGCGGTCTTATCCGCAGAAGCCGTCGCATCCCCCGCCGGATTTTTCGAACCAACAGGCACATCGTTCACAGGCTCCTGCCGCACCAACACCGTCCGCTGGGCCTTGTCCCGAACCATCGGCACCGGATTGGAAACCACCTGATCCCCAGCCTTCAACGGCACATCCGGAATCACCCTGATCGGCGTCGCCGGGCCCCCCAGCAGAATCGGTTTGGCCAGCGCTGCATGGTCTTCCACGCGTGCCTTCCCGAACTGCCCGGCCATATGCTCCAACCACCTGCGCGCCCGCTGAGACTTGATGCCCTCCAGCACCTTCGCACTCATGCGCACCGCCATGCCCATCCCGGCAGTGGCAAGACCCAGCAACAAATTGATCAATACTTCAGCGCTGATTTCCCCCAGCAACTCGTTCATGTACGCCGGCGGCAACAGCCGCATCCAGCTGACCATCGCCGACAGATAGATAAACAGCAGCGGCTCATCACTAAGCACCAACAAGCCCTTAGCGATGCTTTCGGTGCCGAGTTTCAGCAGCTGTTCAAATTGGTCCTGAGACAGGTAATGCAGGAGTTTTTCGGCATGCCCCAGCGGGTCTGAAAGCCACTGAAACAGCTGCTTGATGGTGTCCCACAGCGAATACAACGCCTCACCAAACCCGCGGGCATAGCCTTGATGCAGTGAGAGGTAGCGCTTGAGGAAGTTGGCTTCGGAATACCCTTTCCACAGCGGCTCGAAGGTGCTGCTCCATTCAGCGCGCAGCCAACTTTCCAGCGGTGCGATAACCGACTGATAAGAGGCGTACAACGCCTTGTAATGCGCTTTGGAAACAGTGGGGTAGAAACTGACCCGGTACTGCTGGTTGCGATCACATTCTGTGATTTCGAGAATGCCGCTGGGGCCAATCGTCTTATGGATCGGCTCACCCAGCGGGCCACCGTTGGGGTCGATGCGTTGCACCATCACGGGCGTATTACCAATGGGTACGAACCGTGAGCTCTGGAACATATGCACCAGGGTCAACGTGCCGTTGGCCTGGCAAGTTGCGGTGGTGGTGCTGGGAAAAAGCGAAGGGCTGATCGGCGCGACCAGCGTCACTTCATCCCCGACCTTGAATACCTGTTCGATATCCAATGCCGAAAAGCTGAAAAAATTCTCGGCCCAGGCGTCGTAGTGGTTAAGACAGCGCTTGAAGTCGTTGATAACGGCTTCGACGTCTCGCGCCTTCGAATCCATGGTGGCCAGCACCAGGTAGCCAATGGCTTGGCTGGTCACGCCTATCATGAAACAACCCCATCAACCGGGGCCCACACAAAAAACGCCATCTGCAATCCCTCGCACTGTGTATTCAGGCGAAGGACTTTGCGGACCTTTTCAGGGGAGGGGAGTAGAGGTAATCCGACCATCACGTGGGACATTTCGACAACGCTCGTCCTTCCTCCACGCGACTGACGGCTATTGTCAGAAATTTCCCACAGGAGTACAAATGTACTCCATGACGACTCTAACCCCCCGCCGTACCGCCATCCTGACCTTTATCCGCGACCGCATCGCGCAGCAAGGCCAGCCCCCCAGCCTCGCCGAGATCGCCGAGGCGTTCGGCTTTGCCTCGCGCAGCGTGGCGCGCAAGCATGTGCTGGCGCTGACCGAAGCCGGGTTTATCGAGGTCAACCCTAACCAGGCCAGGGGCATTCGCTTGCTCAACCA
This sequence comes from Pseudomonas tritici, assembly GCF_014268275.3. NCBI lineage: Bacteria > Pseudomonadati > Pseudomonadota > Gammaproteobacteria > Pseudomonadales > Pseudomonadaceae > Pseudomonas > Pseudomonas tritici. Next base: position 3,807,495 of record NZ_CP077084.1, on the reverse strand, counting down.
GCCACCGCGTCCGGAATGGCTGGATGTGCCGGTGCTCGGTCGAGTCGCTGCCGGCTTGCCCATCGGCGCCGATGCCGAAGTACACAGCCGCCTGCAACTTGACCCGTCTACCTTCGCAAAAACGCCGGACTATCTGTTGCGGGTGCAGGGTGACTCAATGATTGAGGACGGCATCCTCGATGGTGACCTGGTGGGCGTACGGCGCAGTGCCGAGGCCTTGAATGGGCAGATTGTGGTGGCGCGCCTCGACGGCGAAGTGACCATCAAGCGTTTCGAACGCAGCGGCGACAGCGTGCGCCTGCTGCCGCGCAATCCCGCGTACCAGCCTATTGTGGTCGGGCCCGACCAGGACCTGGCCATCGAAGGCGTGTTCTGCGGTTTGGTGAGGCAAGGCTGATGGGCGCCGTGATTGCCCTGGACACGCTGTTCAATGGCGGGCGTGTCTGGAAAGGCCGACCCGCCGCGCCGCCGACGAGTGTGCATCCCACGGGGTTGGCGGCGCTGGATGCGGTGTTGCCCACGGGCGGCTGGCCGGAGGCGGCCTTGAGTGAAATCCTCATGGCCAAGGAGGGTGTGGGCGAGCTGCAACTGGTGCTGCCGACCCTGGCGCGCCTATCAAAGGCGGGGGAGCGGATTGTGTTGGTGGCGCCGCCTTATACGCCATACCCGCATGCGTGGCAGAACGCCGGGGTTGATCTGCGCCTGCTCTCAGTGATTCAGGCCGAGGAGCGCGACGCCTTATGGGCCGTGGAGCAGTGCCTGCGTTCCGGCAGTTGCGGCGCGGTGTTGTGCTGGCCGCGCAAGGCTGATGACCGGGCGCTGCGTCGTCTGCAAGTCGCGGCGGAAACCGGGCAAACCCTGGCATTTGCCTGGCGCGCCTTGGGCGAGGCGATCAACTCATCGCCCGCCGCCTTGCGCCTGGCGGTCGAGGCCAAGCCCGCGCAGGTGCGAGTGCTCAAGTGCCGGGGCGGTCTGGCTCATCCGGCGCCGATTGCGCTGGCGGGGCACTGAGGTTGCCATGCGCTGGGTGTGTATTGTTTTCCCGCAATTGGCGCTGGACGGGGTGCTGCGTGTGCACCCTGAACCGGACCAACCCCTGGCCCTGCTGGCCGGCACGCCGCAGCGACGCGTGCTGCAAACCGTCAATGACGCCGCCCGTGCCTTGGGCCTGCGGCCTGGCCAATCCCTGACGGCAGCGAATGCCCTGGCCAAGACCTTTGCCAGTGCCGAATACGACCCTGCCGAGATCGAACGCTACCAACAGTTCCTTGCCGCCTGGGCCTACCAGTTCAGCTCCCAAGTCAGCCTGCATTACCCGCGTGCCTTGCTGTTCGAGATCGAATCGAGCCTGGGGCTGTTCGGGCCGTGGCCGCGGTTCGAAGCGCGCTTGCGCAAGGAATTGACCGAACTGGGTTTTCGTCACCGGATCGTCGCTGCGCCCAACCCGGCCGCCGCGCGGGTGCTGGCGAATATCGATGATGGCCTGGCGGTTACCGATGACGTCCTGATGCAGGCCCTGGCGTCGCTGCCCATCGACCGCGCCGGGCTCGAACCACAGGCCGCCACGGCCCTGTCGCGCATGGGCCTACGCAGCTTGGCCCAGGTGCAGGCGTTGCCCCGGCATACCTTGGCGCGACGTTTTGATGCCAGTTTGCTCAAGCACCTGGACGCACTGACCGGGCAGCGTCCGCTGGCCCTGGCGTTCTATCAGCCGCCGGACCAGTTTGATGTGCGTATCGAGCTGAATTTCGATGTGCAATCCCACCAGGCGCTGCTGTTTCCTTTAAGACGGTTGACCGGCGATCTGTCCGCGTTTCTGTGCGGTCGCGACAGTGGCGTGCAGCGTTTCGACCTGCACCTGGAACACGCCCAGGCGCCGGACACTGTGATCAAGGTCGGCCTGCTCAGCGCCGAGCGTGAACCGGCGATGCTGTTTGAATTGGCCCGTGGCCGCCTGGAGCACGTTCAAGTGACCTCGCCGGTACGCGGCTTTCGCCTGGTGGCCCAGGACCTGCCAGTGTTCGTGCCGCAGCGCCATGACCTGTTCGACGACCGCCCGCAACAGACCCTGCCGTGGGAACAATTGCGCGAGCGCCTGCGCGCGCGCTTGGGGGATGAGGCCGTGCGGGGCCTGCGCTTTCACGCCGACCATCGTCCAGAATGCGCCTGGCAAGCGGCGGCGGATAAAAACCCGTGCCAGGCCTTGAACAAGGTGCAACGGCCCGGCTGGCTGCTGCACGAACCCACACTGCTGGCCGAGCACAGCGTGCACATCCTCATGGGCCCGGAACGCATCGAATCCGGCTGGTGGGACGGCGCCGATATCCGCCGTGATTACTACCTGATCCAGACCCGCGCCGGCCAGCAAGGCTGGGCCTATCGCACCGTGGGGCAAAGCGATGGGCTGTGGCTGCAAGGCTGGTTTGCATGAGCTATGCCGAGCTGCACTGCCTGTCCAACTTCAGCTTCCAGCGCGGTGCGTCCAGTGCGCTGGAGTTGTTCGAACGGGCCAAGCGCCAAGGCTACAGCGCCCTGGCGATCACCGATGAATGCACGCTGTCGGGCATCGTGCGTGCCTGGCAGGCGGCCAAGGCGGTGGAGCTGCCGCTGATTATCGGCAGCGAGATGCGCATCGAGAACGGCCCGAAACTGGTGCTGCTGGTGGAAGACCTCAGCGGCTACCAGCACCTGTGCCGCTTGATCACCCTGGCCAGGCGACGTGCTGAAAAAGGCAGCTATCGCCTGCTGCTGGAGGACTTCGAGCAACCGTTGTCCGGCCTGCTGGCGCTGTGGGTCGCCGAAGACAGCAGCACTCAAACCGAGATCCAATGGCTGCGCCGCACCTTTGCCGGGCGCTTGTGGCTGGCGGTGCATTTGCATTGCGGCCAGGACGATGCGCGCCACCTTGAGCAGCGCCTGGCACTGGCGGCCAGCCTGAAAATCCCGGCGGTGGCCTGCGGTGATGTGCATATGCATGCGCGCGGCCGCCGTGCCCTGCAAGACACCATGACCGCCATCCGTCATCACGTACCGGTGGCTGAAGCCGGCACGCGGCTACACCCTAATGGCGAGCGGCACCTGCGTTGCCTGGAGGCGCTAAGCGCGCTGTACCCCGCGTCGTTGCTCGACGAAACTCAGGCGATCGCCCGTCGTTGCACCTTCGACCTCAGCCAATTGCGCTACCACTACCCACGCGAGCTGGTGCCCGCCGGCCACAACGCCGAATCCTGGCTGCGCGCCGTGACCGAAGAAGGCATCGCCCAGCGTTGGCCGCAGGGTGTCGACGCCAAGACCTTGCAGCAGATCAACAACGAACTGGCGCTGATCAGCGAGCTGGGCTACGAAAGCTACTTCCTCACGGTGCATGACATTGTGCAGTTCGCCCGCAGCCGTTCGATCCTGTGTCAGGGCCGGGGCTCGGCGGCCAACTCGGCGGTGTGTTTTGCCTTGGGCATCACCGAGATCGACCCGAGCCTGACCCGTCTGCTGTTCGAGCGCTTTCTCTCCAGGGAGCGCAATGAGCCGCCGGACATCGACGTGGACTTCGAACACGAACGCCGTGAAGAAGTGCTGCAGTACGTGTTCCAGCGCTACGGCCGCACACGTGCAGCGCTGACGGCGGTGGTCAGCAGTTACCACGCGACCGGCGCGGTACGCGATGTGGCCAAGGCCTTGGGCTTGCCGCCGGATCAGATCAACGCGCTGGCCGAGTGTTGCGGGCGTTGGAGCGACGACACGCCGCCCCTGGCGCGCCTGCGTGAAGCCGGCTTTGACCCCGAAAGCCCGATCCTGCGCCGCGTGCTCACGCTCACTCAACAACTGATCGGCTTTCCCCGGCACCTGTCCCAGCACCCCGGTGGCTTTGTGATTTCCGAATACCCGCTGGACACCCTGGTGCCGGTGGAAAATGCGGCCATGGCCGAGCGCACGATCATCCAGTGGGACAAGGACGACCTCGACGCTGTCGGACTGCTCAAGGTGGATATCCTCGCCTTGGGCATGCTCAGTGCAATCCGCCGCTGCTTCGACCTGCTGCGCCGCCATCGCAATCAGGACCTGGCCTTGGCGACCATCCCCAAGGACGATCCGGCCACCTACGCGATGATTAGCAAGGCCGACACCATCGGCGTGTTCCAGATCGAGTCGCGGGCGCAGATGTCGATGTTGCCCAGGCTCAAGCCGCAGACGTTTTATGACCTGGTCATTGAGGTCGCCATCGTACGGCCCGGGCCGATCCAGGGCGGCATGGTGCATCCGTATCTGCGTCGGCGTAACAAAGAGGAACCTGAGACTTACCCCTCGCCGGAGCTTGAAGTGGTGCTGAAACGCACCCTGGGCATCCCGCTGTTCCAGGAGCAAGTGATGCAGATCGCCATGGTCGCCGCCGACTACGGCCCTGGCGAGGCCGACCAGCTGCGCCGTTCCATGGCCGCCTGGAAACGCCATGGCGGTTTGGAGCCGCACCGCGAACGCCTGCGCACTGGCATGCTCAAAAACGGTTACACCGAAGCCTTCGCCGCGCAGCTCTTCGAGCAGATCAAGGGCTTTGGCAGTTATGGCTTCCCTGAATCCCACGCCGCCAGTTTCGCCTTGCTGACCTACGCCAGTTGCTGGCTCAAGTGCCATGAACCGGCGGCGTTTGCCTGTGCGCTGATCAACAGCTGGCCCATGGGCTTCTACAGCCCGGACCAGATCCTGCAGGATGCGCGGCGCCATCGCTTGCAGATTCGCCCGGTGGATGTGCAGGCCAGCGACTGGGATTGCAGCCTGGAACCCATCGACGGTGCGCAGCCGGCGATCCGCATGGGTTTGCGCATGATTTCGGGGTTTCGCGAAGAAGATGGGCGGCGCATCGAAGCGGCGCGCCAACGTCGGGCGTTCAGCGACATCGCTGACTTGGACGAACGCGCCGGACTGGATGCGCGTGCGCAGGCGTTGCTGGCGGATGCCGGTGCCTTACGCGCCCTGGCCGGCAACCGGCACAAGGCGCGCTGGGAAGTGGCGGGGGTGCACAAACAACTCGGGCTGTTTGCCGGCCTGCCCAGCCCCGACGAAGCCGTGGTCGAGTTGCCGGCACCGACGGTGGGCGAAGACCTGCACGCTGACTACACGACAGTCGGCACCACCCTTGGCCCGCATCCGTTGGCGTTATTGCGTGCTGAATTGCGCAAGCGGCGCTGCCGCAGTTCCCAAGAGCTGATGCTGGTCGAGCATGGGCGCAACGTCAGCGTCGCCGGGTTGGTGACCGGTCGGCAGCGCCCAGGCACTGCCAGTGGGGTGACCTTTGTCACCCTGGAAGATGAATTCGGTAACCTCAATGTAGTGGTCTGGCGTGACCTGGCTGAGCGTCAGCGCCAGGCGCTGGTGGGCTCGCGCCTGTTAAAAGTGGACGGGCGCTGGGAAGCGGTGGGTGAAGTTCGGCACCTGATCGCCGGCCGGCTTACCGACCTGACGCCGCTGTTGGAAGGGATAAATGTGCGCAGCCGGGACTTTCACTGAGGCGGGGGCTTGTAGAGGCGTAACCCCCTAAATTATAAGAGATGAACCATCCGCGTCCGACGCGCTCCAAATTTTTGCGACCGTCCTCTCTTAGCGCAGAGCCAACCGATGCAATTTTTATCCAACTCTCATGGCTGTGAAGGCTGGGCCGGTGAAATGGCCCGGCGGATCCGCGCATTTGATTGGTCGAACACCGACCTGGGGCCCATTGAACAGTGGTCCACCAGCCTGGTCTGCAACGTGCAGATGATGCTGGCATCACCCGTGCCGATGGTGATGTTGTGGGGCCGCGCGGGGTACATGATCTACAACGACAGTTATTCGGTATTTGCGGGTGGCCGCCACCCTTACCTGCTGGGCACGCCGGTAGAACTGGGCTGGCCGGAAGTGGCCGACTTCAACCGTCATGTGGTGGACACCTGCCTGGCAGGCGGGACCTTGTCGTTCAATAACAAAGACCTGGTGTTGTTGCGTAACGGCAAACCGGAAACCGTGTGGCTGGATCTCTATTACAGCCCTGTCGCCGGCGACAGTCAGCAACCCGCCGGGGTGTTGGCGATTGTGGTGGAGACCACCGAGCTGGTGAAATCCGAGCAGGTACGCCAGGAACTCACCCATAACCTCGAGCAGCGTGTGGCCGCCGAAGTGCAGGCGCGCTCTGCCGCCGAGGATAAGTTGCGCCAGTCGCAGAAACTCGAAGCCATCGGCGGCCTGACCGGTGGCGTGGCGCACGACTTCAACAACTTGCTGCAAGTGATCGCCGGCAACCTGCACTTGCTCGCCCGCCACGAGCCGGACAACGCGCAGGTGCAGCGACGTGTCGCGGCGGCCATTGCGGCGGTGGATCGTGGTGCCAAGCTGTCATCGCAATTGCTGGCGTTTGCCCGGCGCCAACCGTTGTCGCCGGCGGTGTACAACCCGCAACGCATTTACGCGGGCCTCGGCGAACTGCTGCAAAGGGCGCTGGGAGAAACCATCCATATCGATGTGCAGTTGCCCCAGGATTCGTGGTGCATCAACGTCGACCGCAACCAGCTGGAAAACGCACTGCTCAACCTGGCGATCAATGCCCGCGACGCCATGCAAGGTGAGGGGGTGATCCGCATCACCGGCGAGAACATTATCCTCAACCCCGGCGATTGCGCGGGTAAAAGCATCAAGCCCGGTGAGTACGTGCGCCTGGCTGTTACCGATATCGGCGTGGGCATGCCGCCGGCCATCCTGGCGCGGGTGTTTGAGCCATTCTTCACCACCAAGCGTAACGGCCATGGGACCGGCCTTGGCCTGAGCATGGTGTTTGGCTTTGTGCGCCAGAGCGGCGGGCATGTCGACGTGTGGAGTGAGGAAGGGCGCGGAACCGTGGTGCAGATGTATTTCCCGCGCAGCCTCGGCGAAGAGTGCGAGGACGCCTGTGACGAGCCTCTGCCGCATGTCCATGGCCATGAAACAATCCTGGTGGTCGAAGACAACGAAGACGTGCGCGAGACGGTCGTGGAACTGCTGGAGCAGGCGGGTTATACCGTGCTCACGGCCGAAGACGGTGACCGCGCAATGAACATGCTACAGACCGGTGTACAGCCGGAGCTGATTTTCACCGACGTGGTGATGCCCGGTCGCGTCAAGAGTACCGACCTGGCTGACTGGGCTCGCGCACAAACGCCTGCCGTGGCAGTGCTGTTCACTTCCGGGCACACCCGCGACATTCTCTCCAACAATCATTTGCTGAGTCCCGAGATTCATCTGCTGAGCAAACCCTACAGCCCCGAAGCCCTGACGCAACGGGTCCGCAGCGTGCTTGCCGCCCAACAAGGTTGTCCATGACTTCACAGCGCAACATCCCCTCGATCACCGCCCACCACACAGGCTTCGTCCGCGTCCGCGGCGCCCGCGAACACAACTTGCGTAACGTCGATGTGGATATTCCACGGGATGCCTTGGTGGTGTTTACCGGCGTCTCGGGTTCGGGCAAATCGTCCCTGGCGTTTTCCACGGTGTATGCCGAGGCGCAGCGGCGTTATTTTGAGTCGGTGGCGCCGTATGCACGGCGGCTGATCGACCAGGTCGGCGTGCCGGATGTGGACAGCATTGAAGGCCTGCCGCCCGCCGTGGCCCTGCAACAGCAGCGCGGTACGCCGAGTGCGCGCTCGTCAGTGGGTAGCGTCACCACGCTGTCGAGCCTGATCCGCATGCTGTACTCCCGCGCCGGCAGTTACCCGCCGGGCCAGGCGATGCTGTACGCCGAGGACTTCTCGCCGAACCTGCCGCAAGGTGCCTGCCCGCAATGTCATGGTCTTGGGCGCGTGTACGAAGTGACCGAGGCATTGATGGTGCCCGATCCCTCGTTGACCATTCGCCAGCGCGCGGTGGCCTCCTGGCCATTGGCGTGGCAAGGGCAGAACCTGCGCGACATTCTGGTGACCCTGGGCTATGACGTGGATATCCCGTGGCGCGACCTGCCGAAAAAGCAGCGCGACTGGATCCTGTTCACCGAAGAAACCCCCACCGTCCCGGTATACGCTGGCTTCACCCCCGAACAGACCCGCGATGCGCTCAAGCGCAAGCTTGAGCCCAGCTACCAAGGGACCTTCAGCGGCGCGCGACGCTACATCCTGCACACTTTCACCCACACCCAAAGCGCGTTGATGAAAAAGCGCGTCTCGCAGTTCATGCAGGGCAGCGCTTGCCCGTTATGTGAGGGCAAACGCCTGACCAGGGCCGCGCTGTCGGTGAAGTTCGCCGGGGTGGATATCGGTGAGTTGTCGCAGTTGTCATTGGCGCAACTGGCCGAGTTGCTGCGGCCGGTGGCGGCGGGGCAGGACAAGATGAAGCTGTCGGTGGAAAAACGCCTGGCCGCGCAACGTATCGCCCAGGACTTACTCGAGCGGGTCAGTACCTTGACCGAATTGGGCTTGGGCTATTTGTCCCTGGAGCGCAGCACACCGACCTTATCGTCCGGAGAGTTGCAGCGATTGCGCCTGGCCACACAGCTGGGCTCGCAATTATTTGGCGTGATCTATGTGCTGGACGAGCCGTCGGCAGGCCTGCACCCGGCAGACGGCGAGGCGCTGTTCACCGCGCTGGATCGTTTGAAAGCGGCGGGCAACTCGTTGTTTGTGGTGGAGCACGACCTGGAAACCATGCGCCGCGCCGACTGGCTGATCGACGTGGGCCCGGCCGCCGGAGAGCACGGCGGGCAAGTGTTGTACAGCGGGCCACCGGCGGGGCTGGCGCAGGTGGAGGCGTCGCAGACGCGTGAATACCTGTTTGCTGAAAAACGCGTGTCGAATCAGGAACGCCGCGAGCCCTCCGGCTGGCTGAAGCTGGACGGCGTGACGCGTAATAATCTCAAGGCCCTTAACGTCGATTTCCCACTGGGGTGCTTCACGGCAGTCACCGGGATTTCCGGTTCGGGCAAGTCCAGCCTGGTCAGCCAGGCGCTGCTGGAGCTGGTAGGCAGCGGCCTCGGCCGGGTGGTGGAAAACGACGATGAGCCGAGCCTGGAAGACGACACGCCGCAAACCAGCGGTGGACGTATCAGCGCCGGGCTCGAGCTGATCCGCCGCCTGGTGCAGGTGGACCAGAAACCCATCGGCCGCACCCCGCGCTCCAACCTGGCGACCTACACCGGGCTGTTCGACAACGTGCGCAAACTGTTCGCCGCCACGCCGGCAGCCAGGAAGCGTCATTACGACGCCGGCCAGTTCTCCTTCAACGTCGCCAAGGGCCGTTGCCCGAACTGCGAGGGTGAAGGGTTTGTCAGCGTCGAGCTGCTATTCATGCCCAGCGTGTACGCGCCATGCCCGACCTGCCACGGCGCGCGGTATAACCCCGAGACGTTGGCGATCAAATGGCAGGGCTTGAGCATCGCCCAGGTCCTGGGGCTGACGGTGGAGCAGGCGGTCGACGTGTTTGCCGAACAACCCAGTGTGTTGCGTTCATTGCAGGTGCTGCGGGATATCGGCCTGGGTTACCTGCGCCTGGGGCAACCGGCGACCGAGCTGTCGGGCGGCGAAGCGCAACGCATCAAACTGGCGACCGAGTTGCAACGCAATGCGCGGGGCGCCACGTTATACGTGCTGGATGAGCCCACGACGGGGCTGCATCCACGGGATGTGGACCGCTTGCTGATCCAGCTCAATCAGCTGGTAGATTCGGGGCATACGGTGGTTGTGGTGGAGCATGAGATGCGCGTGGTCGCGCAGAGTGATTGGGTGATTGATATCGGGCCGGGGGCCGGGGATTTGGGCGGGAAAGTGGTTGCTTGCGGCACGCCGCAGAAGGTCGCCAAAAGCAAGACCAGCCGCACCGCGCCATTCCTGGCTCGAGAGTTGATCTAACAAACACAGCGGATCAAATGTGGGAGCTGGCTTGCCTGCGATAGCGGTCCATCAGTCAAAGTTGCATTGCCTGACAATCCGCCATCGCAGCATAGGTATCTACACATCTTCAAAGTGAAATTGCGTAGCAGCTGTCGAGCCCTGGCGAGGCTGCGTCAGCGGTGTGTCAGACAGGCCGCAAACGCAGCCTCGCCAGGGCTCGACAGCTGCTACGCAGAGGGCTCCCTCAAGATGTGTAGATACTTATGGCCATCGCAGCGGTTCGACGATTCGACAAGCCAGCTCCCACCGTTTTGATCAGTGTTGAGTCAGTTGGATTTGTGCCTTGGCTTGCTTAACCACATTCTCCAGCGTAAACCCAAACTGCTCCTGCAACTTGGCCAACGGCGCCGACGCGCCAAAGCTGTTCATCACCACTTTGGCCCCGGTCTGCCCCACATACCGATCCCAGCCCAAAGGCCCCGCCTGTTCGACCACCACCCGAGCTTTCACTGCCGGCGGTAATACGCTGTCGCGATAGGCCTGGTCCTGGTCTTCAAACAACTCCCAGCTGGGCATGGAGACTACCTGCGCAGCAATCCCTTCGCTTTTCAGTTGCTCATACGCAGCCACGGCCAGGCTGATTTCACTGCCCGTCGCCAACAACAGGACTTCGGGCTCATCGCCACCCGCCAACACATAAGCCCCCTTGGCCGCGCCGGACGCCGCTGCATACCTCGTACGGTCCAACGTCGGCAATGGCTGGCGCGACAACACCATGCAACTCGGTCGATGGGTTTGCGCCAGGGCCACCTTCCACAGCTCCAGGGTTTCATTCGCATCACCGGGTCGCAGGGTCAACAGCCCCGGTGTCGAGCGTAACTGCGTGAGGTGCTCGATCGGCTGGTGCGTCGGCCCATCTTCACCCACGCCAATCGAGTCATGGGTAAACACAAACACCACCGGCAGTTCCATGATCGCCGCCAAGCGGATCGGCGGCTTCATGTAGTCGCTGAACACCAGGAACGTCGAGGTGTACGGGCGCAGATAGGACAGCGCCATGCCATTGGCAATCGCGCCCATCGCGTGTTCACGAATGCCGAAGTGCAGGTTGCGCCCGCTGTAGTCGTCGGCACTGAAACGGCCGGCGCCCTCAAAGGTCAGGTTGGTCTTGGTCGACGGCGACAAGTCCGCCGAGCCGCCCAGCAACCAGGGGATTTGCTCGGCAAACGCATTCAGTACTTCGCCACCGGCGGCACGGCTGGCCACACCCTTGGCGTCGGTATCGAAGCTGGGCAGGTGTTTCTGCCAGTGTTCCGGCATTTCCCCGGCACGCATGCGGCGCAATTCATCGGCCAATTCCGGCTCGTACTGCTCAAGTTGCAACAGGTGCTCGGCCCACTTTTCATACAGCGACTCGCTGCGGTCAAGCAAGGCATCACGCAAGTGCGTGCGGACATCATCGGGCACCAGAAAGCTGGCGTCTTCCGGCCAGCCATACGCGGCCTTGGTCAAGCGAATCTCATCCTCGCCCAAGGGCTCACCGTGGGCGGCGGCGGTGTTGTGTTTGTGCGGCGAGCCATAACCGATCACGCTGTCGACCACAATCAGGGTCGGCGCGCCGCGGTTGCAATGGAAGGCTTCCAACGCATTGCTCAGGGCTTGCAAGTCGTTGGCATCGGTCACGTGCAACGTGTGCCAGCCATACGCCTGGAAGCGCTTGATCACGTCTTCGCTGAACGCCAGCTCCGTGTGACCCTCGATGCTGATGGTGTTGTTGTCGTAGATCCAGCACAGCTTGTCCAGCTTCAAATGCCCGGCCATCGACGCGGCTTCGCTGCTGATGCCTTCCATCATGTCGCCGTCACCACACAGGGTGTAGACGTTGTAGTCGAACAAGGCTTTTTCTTCGCGGTTGAACCGCTTGGCCAGCCAACGCTCGGCCATGGCCATGCCCACGCTGTTGGCGCAGCCTTGGCCGAGTGGGCCGGTGGTGGTCTCGACCCCGGTGGTCATGCGGTACTCAGGGTGGCCTGGGGTTTTTGAACCGGCTTGCCGGAACTGCTTGATATCGTCCAGGCTGATCGCCGGCTGGCCGGAACGCTTGCCATGTTCATCAATCTCGACCACGCCGGCCAAGTGCAGCAGCGAATACAGCAGCATCGACGCATGCCCCACTGACAGCACAAAGCGGTCACGGTTGGGCCAGTCGGGATGTTCCGGGTGGTAACGCAGGAAGCGGCTCCACAGCGTGTAGCCCACTGGCGCCAGGCCCATGGGCGTGCCCGGATGGCCGGAATTGGCCTTTTGCACGGCGTCCATCGCCAGGGTGCGGATCGTGTTGATGCATTGCGTGTCGACAGCGGTGGCAGCGTGATTCATGAATCCGGTCTCCCTCGAGTGTCTATCTACAGTGGAGGGCGGGGCGCCACGAAGGTTTGATCGCATCGCCGATGCCGCGACGAACGGGGATGTATTGACCCCGAACATGACAAGACCCCTCGCAATGGTCTAGCTTCTAGGGCGTAAGCCATTGATCAACTTGCGGAGGTACGCCATGCCAGTGAAACACGACCTGTATCAGGACTTGGGGTTGAGCAAGGAAGTCGTTCACGAACGCAGGGCAAATGACAAACGCCTGGACTCGCTGCTCACTCAATACGACGACGCTGACAAGGAGGTGCTGAAGGCAGAATCAGCAAGCGCCGGCGATGAAGAGGTGGAGAAGCTGAAGAAGAAACGGTTGTTGATCAAAGACGACATTGTGGCGAAGTTGGGGTAGGGGATAGTCCGCGTTCCTACAGGGGGCGCACACATTTGTTCAGAATTGTCTGAAGGACAGGCTTCTCTTCACTGCCTATGATGCCCACCGCCTACCCGACTCTGGGGACTGTTGCGGCGTAAGGATTGCGCCGGTGAGCCGGGTGGGTACTTTATTTCATGCCAGCAGCGCCAGGGTGCATTCATCGATAGAGCGCTGCTGAGTCTCGCCATATAGCGTCAATTCATCAACCGTCCGGCGCCCCAGCGCCCTTTCAAACTCGGCCTGGTTCGAGTTCGCCGCGTAGTGGCTCTGCCCTGCATCCCCCAGGTTCGACTGGAAAATCCCCGCCGCGCTCACCGGCAGAAAATCCTCATACACCAACGGCTCCACATTAATGTGGCCTGCCGCGATCAGTGCTTCCAGGGTGCGCGGTTGATCCGCTGTGCCGCGCGCCGCCAGGCCTTGCTCGGTGGCGAAATAGCGGAAATACGCCAGGCCCTGCTCACGCATTTGCCCGTAGTTATCCGGGAAGGCCTGGAAGTGCTGCTCCATCAATTGCATGTAACGCGCGGCGTTGCCCTCATTCGGGAAGGCGCCCAGTGCGTCGCGCGCGGCGTTCAGCAGGTGGTCGTACAGCGCACGGCCTTTGGGCGTGAGCGCCACACCGCGCTGCTCGATTTCGCCGAAGCGCGCGCTGTGGCTGCCTTTGGCGTCGGTGAAGGCAATGGGTTCGTCGAGCGCCTTGAAGCTGGTCTGGCGCAGCAGGATCGGGCAATGACGGCGCGGTGGGCCTTCGATCACGGCCTTGGGGGTGATGCCTTTGCCGGGCATGGCGGCCTGGACCTGGTCGATGTCCAGCGTGCGCGGGGTCAGGTGGTTGATATGCGGGCCTTTGAAAGCGACAACGTCGGCGATCAGACGGTGCTGGTCGCTCAATTGCTGATACTGCGCAGCGGTGACGGTAGCGGTGTGGTGCCAGCGGAAGGTTTCCAACGCCTGGCGGATGAATTCATCCGCATCCACGGGGTTGAGGCCGCCGTCCTTTTCCGACTGTTCAATCAGCGCCAGGGCGCCAGGGGTGAAGATCGAACGTTTGGCCAGGGCGGTCTCGGCGAAGGTGCGCAGGTCGGCATTCTCGATCAGTTCCAGGCGCAGCAATGAGGTAAATACGCGAAACGGGCTGGTCTGCAGCGCCTGTTCATGCACCGCGCGAAAGGCGGTGGAGTGCACGGGCACGCCAGCCGGGGTCAGGTCGTAATAGCCCACTGGCTGCATGCCCATCACCGCAAACAAGCGGCTGATGGTCGCCAGTTCTGCAGGCGTGCCTAGGCGGATCGCTCCGTGGCGCTCCATGTCCAGTCGCTGGATTTCGCCGGTGCGTTGCAACTGCTGCGCCAAGCTCGGTTCGGCGTCGAGCACACGGGTGTTGGTCTCGGCCACCAGCTCCATCAACGCGCCATACAGGGGAACTTCATCTCGGTACATGTCGGACATGGCCTTGGAAAAGCCCTTGCGGATCTCGTCTGGGCTGACATGTGCGGTGGTGGGCATAGAAAAATTCCTGATGGCATGGCGATGGGGGTGGCCGTTGCCCGGAGTTTGTTGAGCGCAAGGCTTGCTTGCAAACGAAGAATCCTCAGGACTTCATTCTGCAAATGAATGAGATGACCTGAATATGACAAAAAACAGCCGGTGCAAAATTTCATTTTCCGGCGGTTTTCCTAACTAATTCTTCACGGAGTGCGCCCCGGTCGGCATGAAAGAATCGCCACGTTTGCAAGGATGAAAACGCCGTCATGCACATCACGCACATAAAAATATGTTTAGGGGCCGTCATTAATGAAAATTTCTACACTGGCGTTGTCGATCACCGCCGCCGTTCTTGCACAACAGGCTTACGCTGATGATTTCGGGCTCGGCGCTCTGGGCACGGGTAACGGTCACAGCGGTTTCCTTGAAGACAGTCATGCGGCGATTAGTTCGCGGACCATGTATTACAGCGCGGATAACCGCTCGGGCACCAACAACGATCTGCGCGAAGCGGCAACCGCGCTGCGTTTTGACTACAAATCCGGCTACACCCAAGGCACCCTTGGCGTCGGCTTCGACGTCATGGCCTTCGGCGCCTTGCGCCTGGACGGTGGCGATGGTCACACCGCGGGCCCAGGCTTGGCGGGGAACGGCAACAGTTTCTTCCCAACCAAGAATAATGGTACCGAACCGGCCGATTCCTTTGGTCGCGCGGCAGGCAATGTAAAGTTCCGCATTTCCCAGACCGAATTGCACGTCGGCGGTGGCTTGGCGCCGGTCTTGCCGATCCTGGTCTCCAACGACAGCCGTGTGGCACCGCAAACCTTTGACGGCGGGGTCCTCACCTCCAACGACATTCCCAATGTCACCTTCACCGGCGGTGAGCTGAACCGCGCCGAGGGCCGTGCCTCCAGCAACTCCACCGGCCTGAGCGTTGCCGGCGGTACCCGCGACAGTGACAGCTTCAAGTTTGGCGGTGTGGACTACAAGCCGTTTGGTTCTTCCGACAACGCCATCGCGAAAAACCTGACGTTGCAGTACTACTACGCCCAACTGCAAGACTTCTACAAACAGAACTACGTCGGCCTGGTTCACGTATTGCCACTGGGTAATGACCAGTCGTTCAAGACCGACCTGCGTTACTTCGACAGCAGCAGCGACGGCAAGAACGGCGAGAGCGGCTACCAGTTCAACAACAACGGCGGCTTTGCCAAGCATGCCAACGAAGTGGACAACAAAACCTACAGCGCGGCCTTCACCTACCAATTGGGCGGCAGCAGCTTGATGCTCGGCCACATTGGTGTGGGTGACGACGGCGGCTTTGTGTGGGTCAACCAGGGCAGCCTGGCCGACCCGCATGCGCAAGGCGCCGGTGGCAGCGACTTCTACCTGTTCACCGACGCCGTGGTCGGCCAATTCTCCCGCGCGGGCGAGCAGGTCAACTTTGGCCAGTACTCGTATGACTTCAAGGCCTACGTACCTGGCCTGAAAGCGTCCGTGGCTTACCTGGACGGTACGGATATCAAGTCGAAAGTCGCCGGCGGTCCTGACCAGAAAGAAAACGAAGCCGACTTCCGCCTGGACTACGTCGTGCAGGCAGGTCCGCTGAAAGGCTTCGGTACCACCTTCCGTACCGGCACCTATCACGGCAAAAACACCGGCACCGCCGATCAGGATCAAACCCGCCTGATCTTCAATTACACGTACGCCATCTTCTAAGTCTTCATGTGCACCCGGGCGTCATTGGGCTCTACACTGCCTCTCACCTGGTAGGCGATGGAGGACCCAATGGCGGCCACACCCGACACCCGAATGCTTGATACAACTGAAGGTCAACGCCTGGCGACGCCGGATGCCGAGCGTTGGCGCGAGTGGGGCCCTTACTTAAGCGAACGCCAATGGGGCACGGTGCGCGAAGACTACAGCGCCGACGGCGACGCCTGGACTTACTTCCCCCATGAACATGCCCGCAGCCGTGCCTACCGCTGGGGCGAAGATGGCCTGGCCGGTTTCAGCGACAAGGCGCAACGCTGGTGCCTGGGCCTGGCCCTGTGGAACGAGCGTGACGCGATCATCAAGGAGCGCCTGTTCGGCCTCAACAACGCCGAAGGCAACCACGGTGAAGACGTCAAGGAACTGTACTTTTTCGTCGATGGCGTGCCGAGCCATGCCTACATGCGCATGCTCTACAAATACCCCCATGCAGCCTTTCCCTACGACGACCTGATCAGCGAAAACGCCCGCCGTGGCCTGCAGGATGCCGAGTACGAAATCCTCGACACAGGGGTGTTCGCCGACAACCGTTACTGCGACGTCAGCGTCGAATATGCCAAGCACCAGCCCGACGACCTCTTCATGCGCGTCACCGTGAAAAACCGTTCGGACCAGCCGACCCGTTTGCAGGTGCTGCCCCAACTGTGGGCGCGCAATGACTGGAGCTGGACCTTTGATGCGCCCAAGCCGCTGTTGAAGAGGGACGGAGAGTCGGTGCTGGCGCGCCATCATGAACTGCCTGATCGTCATCTCAGTGCCTGGGGCAAGGATGGGGTGGAGTGGCTGTTCTGCGAGAACGAAAGCAACTATCCCAGGCTAAATGGACAGCCGGCGCCAGGGCCGTTCAAGGATGGGGTCAACGATTACGTGGTTGAGGGTGTGCAAGCGGCGATTCGCCGTGACAGCGGCACCAAGGTCGCGGCGCGTTTTGTCCTCGAATTGGCGGGCCTTGAAAGCAAAACGCTCTATCTGCGTTTTGCGCCCGTCGACGCGCCGCAGGTCAACGCGCGTAAGCTGTTCGAACAACGCCGTCAGGAGGCCGACGAGTTCTACGCCGCCTTGCAACATGGCATGGCCAGCGACGATGCGCGCAATGTGCAGCGCCAGGCGTTGGCCGGGCTGCTGTGGTCCAAGCAGCTGTACTATTTCGACGTAAACCAATGGCTCGACGGCGACCCGGCGCAACCCGCGCCACCGCCCGAGCGCTTGTATATCCGCAACACCCATTGGCGACACCTGTCGAATTTTGACATTCTCTCCATGCCGGACACCTGGGAATACCCGTGGTATGCCTCGTGGGACCAGGGCTTCCAGGCGGTGGCCATGGCGCTGATCGATCCGGGGTACGCCAAGCAACAGCTGTTGCTGCTGGTGAAAGACCGTTTCATGCACCCCAACGGCCAGTTGCCGGCCTATGAATGGCGCTTTGACGACGCCAACCCGCCGGTACATGCCTGGGCCAGTTGGCGGGTTTATCAGCAAGACAAAGCGCTGAACGGTGTAGGCGATATGGATTTCCTTGAGAGGATTTTCCATAAGTTGCTGTTGAATTTTTCCTGGTGGGTGAACCGCAAGGATGCCGAGGGCCGCAACCTGTTCCAGGGCGGTTTCCTGGGCTTGGACAATATCGCCTTGTTCGACCGCTCGGCCGCGTTGCCGCCGGGTTACCAGCTGGATCAGGCCGACGGCACGGCGTGGGTCGCGGCCTATGCCCTGGACTTGATGCGCATCGGCCTGGAGCTGGCCAAGCGCAACGTCGTCTACGTCGACATCGCGGTGAAGTTTTTCGAGCACTTCCTGTACATCGCCGGCGCCATCAACCGCGTCGACGACAGCGCCGAAGGCCTGTGGGATGAGCAGGACCTGTTCTTCTACGATGTGCTGCACCGCCCCGACGGCCAGAACGAGCCGGTGCGCCTGCGCTCAATCGTTGGCCTGATGCCGCTGTTTGCCGTGCTGGTACTGGAACAGCGCGAGCATGAAGGTTTGGAAGGGCTGCGCGAGCGGCTCTTGGGTTTCATGCATCACCGCCCGGACCTGGCAAAGCTGGTCTCGCGCTGGAATGAGCCGGGACAAGGCAATCGCCTGCTGCTGGCGCTACTGCGCGGTGAGCGCACCAAAGACCTGCTGCGGCGCATGCTCGATGACAGCGAATTCCTGGCGCCCTTTGGCGTGCGCTCCTTGTCCAAGGCTTTCGCCGAGCAACCCATGGCGTTGAAGATGAATGGCACCACGCTGAGTGCCTGCTATCAGCCAGGCGAATCCGACTCGCGTTTGTACGGCGGTAACTCCAACTGGCGCGGGCCGTTGTGGATGCCGGTGAACTATATGTTGATTGAGTCGCTGCGCGAGTTTCACCGTTACTACGCGGATAACTTCTCGGTGGAGTACCCGACGGGCAGTGGTTATCTGTCGTCGCTGGAGGACGTGGCTGACAGCCTCAGTCAGCGGCTGACCCGGTTGTTTCTAAGGGATGAAAATGGCCTGCGGCCGTCGATGGCGGGGTATGCGCAGTTGAAGGCGGACCCGGAGAGTCGCGATTTGGTGCTGTTCCACGAATACTTTCATGGTGAGACCGGGAGAGGGCTGGGCGCCTCGCACCAGACCGGGTGGAGTGCGTTGGTGGCGTTGCTGCTACAGCCAAAAACCTGAGTCAGACCGCAGAATAAAATGTGGGAGCGGGCTTGCTCGCGAATGCGGTAGGTCAGTCACATATTCGTTGACTGACCTACCGCATTCGCGAGCAAGCCCGCTCCCACAGGGATCCAGGGTTACCCGTGAATCAGGAAGGGAACAGCTCGCTCAGCTTCATCGCCAGCATCATGTCGCCTTCGGTGCGCAGCTTGCCGCCCATGAAGGCTTGCATGCCGTCAGTAGAGCCGTCGACGATGCCTTCCAGGGTTTCGCTGTCCATGACCAGGGTCACTTGGGCGTCTGGGTTTTCGCCTTCCTGCAGCTCGCAGGTCTTGTCTTTGACGACCAGGGAAAAGTTCTTGGTGTCGTCGATACGGAAACCGAACACCAGGTCCAGGCCGTCAGCGGCGGCTGGGTTGAACTTGGCTTTCATTGCTTCTACAGCTTTGGCTACGTCAGTCATGGTTTCGATCCTTTAGGGTGGAGTCCAGTGACCTTGGGGTCACGGTTGGCCGCAGTTCATCGGAAGGTGATGAGCTGCGGCGCCTTCAACAGTTGCAAGTGGGTATGGCTGTTGAAGGAAGCCAGTGCCACCTCGCGACCGCGGAATTTCAGCTGGTTGAGCGAGGTGTTAACAATTTGCCAGTTCAGTTCGAACGCCTGGGCGGCGGGCATTCGGGTAATCAGGTGGAGCAGGGCGGTGATGGTGCCGCCGGAGGTGAACACCGCGATCTTCTGCGTGTTTTCCGCCGCTTCAAGAATACGTTGCAGGCCGCCTTGGACACGCTTGACGAAACCCAACCAGCTTTCCAGCCCTGGCGGGTCATAGGTGCCGGCCAGCCAGCGTTCAATGATCAAGGCGAAGATGCGCTGGAATTCGCTGCGGTGCTGCGCGGCGTTACGCAGGATCTCCAGGGCTTCGGGTTCGGTGGTGAGCAGGTCGGGGAGCAGGGCGCGGATGATCGCCTCGGCATCGAATTCGTTGAAAGCGCTGTCGACTTCCAACACCGGTACCGGCAGGCCCAGGGCGCTGTATTGTTCGAAGGCGGCGGTGGCGGTGTGTTGCTGGCGGCGCAGGTCGCCGGCCACGCAGCGATCGAAGACCAGGCCCACGTCCGCCAGGTGGCGACCGAGCACTTGTGCCTGCTCCACGCCGATGGGCGACAAGACGTCATAGTCGTCTGCACCGAAGGAGGCCTGGCCATGTCGAATCAAATAGATGCTGCCCACGTCCGTTTTCCCGGTACGTTGAAAGTCTGGCGAGGTTATGAGGATGCCTTCAAGCTGTCAATGAAAAAACATACGCTTGTTTTAAAAGTGCGTTGGAGGGCGCCTGGTGGCGGTTTGAGCACTGGCTCACAGCAAGCCCCGTCGGTATGCTGGGGTCATCCGCGCCTGGCGCACTGCACTTGTAAGGAGAACTATGGATTTTCTGGCCGAATACGCGAGCTTTCTGGCGAAGACCGTCACCCTGGTGGTCGCTATTCTGGTGGTATTGATCAGCTTCGCGGCGTTGCGCAGCAAAGGTCGTCGCAAATCCGCCGGCCAGTTGCAGGTCAGCAAGCTCAATGATTTCTACAAGGGCCTGCGTGAGCGCCTGGAGTCGAGCCTGCTCGACAAAGACCAGCTCAAGGCGTTGCGAAAATCCGAAGGCAAGGCTGAAAAGAAGAAAGGCAAACAGAAAGCTGAGGCCAAGCCACGGGTGTTTGTGTTGGATTTCGACGGCGATATCAAGGCTTCGGCCACTGAGAGCCTGCGCCATGAAATCACCGCACTGCTGAGCCTGGCCACGCCAAAGGACGAAGTGGTACTGCGTCTGGAAAGCGGCGGCGGCATGGTCCACAGCTACGGCTTGGCGTCTTCGCAACTGGCGCGTATCCGTCAGGCGGGCGTGCCGTTGACCGTGTGCATCGACAAGGTCGCAGCCAGCGGCGGTTACATGATGGCGTGCATTGGCGAGAAGATTATCAGCGCACCGTTTGCCATCCTCGGCTCCATTGGTGTGGTGGCGCAGTTGCCTAACGTCAACCGCCTGCTGAAAAAACACGACATCGACTTCGAAGTGCTGACCGCGGGTGAATACAAACGCACCCTCACCGTGTTTGGCGAAAACACCGAGAAGGGCCGCGAGAAGTTCCAGGAAGACTTGGACATCACTCACCAGTTGTTCAAGAATTTCGTCTCGCGTTATCGCCCGCAGCTGGCAATCGATGATGTCGCGACCGGAGAAGTGTGGCTGGGTGTTGCGGCGCTCGACAAGCAATTGGTCGATGAGCTGCAAACCAGCGACGAATACCTGGCCACCAAGGCCAAGACCGCCGAGGTGTTCCACCTGCACTATGCCGAGCGTAAGAGCTTGCAGGAGCGGGTTGGCTTGGCGGCGAGTGGCTCGGTGGACCGGGTGCTGTTGACTTGGTGGAGCCGGTTGACCCAGCAGCGGTTTTGGTAACCCGACGTTGAATGTTGGTAATCCCATGCGGGCATTGTAGTGAGCGGGCTTGTCCCGCGCTGGGTGGCGAAGCCGCCCCAAACCCAGGCACTTCAGTTCTAGCTGAAAAAACTCGGTGCCTGAGTTGGGGCGGCTTCGCCACCCAGCGCGGGACAAGCCCGCTCACTACATACCAATGCCCCACATTGGTTTGGCGTTGATGGTTAAGGCTCGAGTACCACCTTTAAGGACTTGTCGCCGCGCTCCATCACCGCAAACGCTTCCTTGAAGTCTGCCAGGGCGAACTTGTGGGTGACCACGTCGCGCATGTCGATCTTGCGGTTGCCGATAAAGTCGATGGCGCGTGGGTACATGTAGGGCCCCAGGTGCGAGCCGAGCACGTCCAGCTCCTTGCGGTCGCCGATGATCGACCAATCCACTGTAGCCTCGTCATTGAACACGCTGAACTCAACGAAACGCCCCAGCTTGCGCAGCATCGCCAGGCCCTGGTTGACCGCTTTGTGATGGCCGGTGGCTTCGATGTAGATGTCGCAGCCGTAGCCGTCGGTGATTTCACGGATCTTCGCCACCACGTCGACTTCGGCCGGGTTCCACACTTCGTCTGCACCCATGCGCAGGGCGAGTGCGGTGCGTTCGGGTTTCATGTCCAGCACGATGAGTTTTTTCGGGTTACGCATGCGCACTGCGCCGATGATGCCCAGCCCCAGCGTGCCAGCGCCAGCAACTACCACCACGTCATCGAAGTCGACATTGGCGCGCTCTGCAGCATGCAGCGAGCAGGCGAGGGGTTCGATCAGGATGGCTTCGTCCGGAGCAATGGCGTCCGGGACTTTGTGGATGATGCCTTCCTTGGTGAAAATCATGTACTGGGCCATGGCGCCCTGCACATTGTTCTGGAAGCCATACAGGTCGTGTTTCTGGCACATCCAGTACTGGCCGTGATTGCAGAAGCGGCAACCCCAGCACGGTACGATCTGCTCGGAAATGACCCGGTCACCGACCTTCACGCCGCGTTTTTCCGCGTCGGGGCCCAGGGCGACCACGCGGCACACGAATTCATGGCCGGGGATCATCGGCGGTTTCACATAGCGCGGTTGCTCGGCATCGCCCCAGAACGAAGGCGCGCCGCGATAGGTCTTGATATCGCCCATGCAGATGCCGCACAGCTCGACCTTGGTGAGGATTTCGTCGGGGCCGGGCACAGGTACATCGACGGTTTCCAGTCGATAATCTTCCGGGCCATAGCAGACCACTGCCTGCATGGTTTTCGGGATGACCGGGAATAGTTGTGCTTGCGAACGTTCGGTAACGGTGGACATGGCGGGCCTCGGGGCAAAGGTGAGCTCATCGCTCCTGTGCGCACACAGGAGCGATCAACCGGCAACGTTTTATTTGGCGCCGCTGACTTGCTTGTACAGCGCGTCGGCGTTGGCGTTGGTCACGGGCACCCAGGGCAGGATGTAGTTCTTCGCGGTGCCATCGGCCCATTTCACGTCTTTGGCGTAGCGCTCCCAGATCACCGATTGCGGTTTGTAGTCCTTGCTGGCGAGTGCGCGCAGGGCTACATCCAGCGCGCCTTGGGATTGGGCTTGGGCGTCTTGCAGGAAGGTGGTGACTTCGTCTTTTTTCGCCGCTTGGATCGCATCCGGCATGCCGTCGATGGAGGTGACCGGTACGTCCTTGGCGGTCAGGCCGTGGGATTTCAGTGCCTGTATGGCGCCTAGGGCCATGTCATCGTTTTGCGCGATCACGCCGTTGATGCCTTTGGGGTGAGCGTTCAGCCAGTCTTCAGTGAGTGTCATGGCCTGGGCGCGGTCCCAGTTGGCGGTCTTTTTCTCGATGATCTTGATGTCCGGGTGCTTGCCCAGTACTTCCAGTTCGCCTTTTTCCCGATCGATCTGCGCCGACTGGCCGATCGGGCCCTGGATAATCACCACGTTGCCTTTGCCGTTGAGCTTGTCGACCATGGCTTGGGCCTGCAGGCGGCCGCCTTCCACGTCGTCGTTGCCCACATAGGGTACGGAGGCATCGGCTACTTTCGTATTGGAGGCGATGACTACCACGTCGTTGCTCATGGCTTGCTTCACTGTGCCCACACCGGCCTTGGTGTCGATGGGCACGAACAGGATGGCGTCGTAGTGCTGGGTCACCATGTTTTCGATCTGGTTGTTCTGGGTCAGTGCGTCGTAGTTGCCGTCGAATACGGTCAGTTGCACGGTACCGTCTTTGACGGCGGGATGTTCCTTGAGCTCGCGCACCCAGTTCTGCATGAATTGACCCTTGAGGCCGTAGACCGCGGCGCCGACCTTGTAGGTCTTGCCGTCGGCAGCCAGGGCGATGCTGCTGGCGAGGAGGGAGAGGGCCGCAGCGGCGGCGAAGGTCGTACCAAGTTTCATGATGAGAACCCCAATTATTGTTGTAGTCAGTTGTTCATTCATTGCCTTGTTGTGATCATATGTTTATCAAATGAAAATATGATCAGTCAAACCCTTTCGCATAAAACAATAAAATAGCTTTTATAGGGAGGCTCAGGATTCTATTCCGATCATTAGCCCGTTATTAGTGATTTTTTGCCATGATATTAATTTCATACATTGATCATATGATCGTTTGGTTTTGTCGGGGTTTACAGATTTTGTAATAGTTTTGCGTTGTAGGAGATTTCGCTTTCGCCTGTACGATTCAGGTCCTTTTGTCATCGCAGGATTTGCATGAACACCCTCTCGGAGCCTCCCAGTCGTCTTTCCTCAAGACAACCGCTGCCGCTGTTCCCGCTGAAGCACCCCGTATTCCGACTGCTAGTCTTGTCCCGGTCCCCTGACCGTGCGTTGCCGTGTCTGGCATTCTGAATTCGATTGAAGAGACTCTATAAATGGAATGGTTAGCGGATCCAACGGCCTGGCTCGGCCTGTTGACCTTGATTGTGCTGGAACTGGTTCTGGGCATCGACAACCTGGTGTTTATTGCGATCCTGGCGGACAAGTTGCCGCCGGAGCAGCGTGATCGTGCGCGCTTGATCGGTTTGTCCCTGGCACTGCTGATGCGCCTGGGCCTGTTGGCGAGTATTTCCTGGTTGGTGACCCTTACCCAGCCACTGTTCGAGGTGTTCGACAAAAGCTTTTCCGGCCGTGACCTGATCATGCTGTTTGGTGGTGTGTTCCTGCTGTTCAAGGCCACCATGGAATTGCACGAGCGCCTGGAGGGCCATGTCGCACAGCGAACCGGCAACGTGGCCTACGCGATGTTCTGGCCAATCGTGGCGCAGATCGTGGTGCTCGACGCGGTGTTCTCCCTGGATGCGGTGATTACCGCCGTGGGCATGGTGGACGAGCTGGCGGTGATGATGATCGCGGTGATCGTGTCCATCGGCCTGATGATCGTGGCGAGCAAGCCGTTGACCCGCTTCGTCAATGCACACCCGACCGTGATCATGCTGTGCCTGGGCTTCCTGATGATGATCGGTTTCGCGCTGACCGCCGAAGGCCTGGGCTTCCATATTCCCAAGGGCTACTTGTACGCGGCCATTGGTTTCTCGATCCTGATCGAAGTGTTCAACCAGATTGCCCGCGCCCGCCGCAAAAAATCGGCGCAAGGTGTGTTGCCGGTGCGTGAGCGCACTGCTCACGCGGTGATGCGTTTGCTCGGCGGCCGCAGCCTGGCAGTGGAAGAGGTGGGCGAAGACGTGGCCGATTTGCTTGGCGAGTCGGATGCTGCACAAGGTCCGCTGTTCGACCGACGTGAACGCGTGATGATCAGTGGCGTGCTGCAACTGGCCGAACGGCCGATTCGCACGCTGATGACGCCGCGGGCCAAGGTCGACTGTATCGATCTGGCGGACGATCCCGACACTATCCGCTTGAAACTGATGCATTCGTCCTATTCGCGCCTGCCTTTGATCCGCAACGGTGCCGTCGATGAGCCCTTAGGCTTTGTGCACAAGAAGGAGTTGCTCAAGGAGTACCTGGCCGGCAACGAGCCCAACCTGGAGCACTTGGCACGCCGCGCGATCAACCTGCTGGAGAGTTTTTCGATCCTTAACGCCTTGGAGCAGATGCGTCAGGAGTCCACGCACATTGCGTTCGTGATCAACGAATTCGGTGACTTCATGGGGGTGTTGAGCATGACCGACATTCTCGAGTCCATCGCCGGTGAGTTGCCGGATGCCAGCGAGATCGAGGGGCCGGATATCGTCGAAGAGGGAGCGGGTTTCCGCGCCAATGGCGCGTTGAACCTTAACCACGTGCGCCAGCGCACAGGCTTCAACGCGGTTGCAACTGAGGATTATCAGACCCTGGCAGGCTTGGTGATCAGCCTGCTGGACCGCTTGCCGGTGGTGGGCGACAGCCTTGTGCATGAGGGCTGGCGCCTGACTGTCGCGGCGGTGGAGGAGCGGCGGGTCACGCAGGTTCGCCTGGAGCCCGCTGCCGGGCATAACGTCTGAAGATTTCTGTGAGTGTTTGCTCCTGGGTTTCCCAGGAGTCGAACCCCTTGAAGACTTCCATGACTTTGCCCTCCACGTGCGTGACCAGTGTGGGCGTGCTGTTGATTTCCAGTGGCAGCTTGGGGGTCTTGGCTGTCTCGAGCACCATGCTTTTTATAGTGGAGTCATAGGTGTCGGCGATGGGCTCGAAAAGCTTCACGGCCTTTGCGCACGGCGCGCAGTCCGGCATAACAAACAGTAAGAAAACGATCCGATTCGATGCCAGCACCGACTGGTAGTCCTCGATGCTGGTGATGACGTCTTTGGCGCTTCCCATGGTGATCTCCCTATCGGCGGCGGTGTTTGGCCAACGCTAAGCCGGAAGGTCACTACCGTCTACTGTCAACCTTTACAGGTCCCCCTCACGTTCCACGCGTTCCCGCGCCTTGCGTGCCTGGCTCGCACATTTCTTGTATTCCAAGTTGTCCCTGGAGGCCTTCGCTTCGCGATAGCCGTGGTGATTCTGGCTCGTGTAGTGGGTGCTCAAGGCTTCGTTGAGCTTGCGCAGTTCTTCCTTGCAGTCACGACGATCGTTGCTGGCAGAGGCGCCGGCGGCCACCAGGAAGGCCAGCAAAAACAGGCTGAGACGTAGCTTCATCAGGGCGGGGTCCTTATCGGCATGAATGTGCCAAGGCTAGCCCAGGGCAGGGATTTTTCCAGGTTGGGCGTGAACTGCACGGGTGCGCGGTAACACTGTTATGGCGCACTCAAGTGGGGCCGATCACCGCTGTGTGGGGCCTTGGGTAGCACGCTCATTCCAAGTGATGGCGCAACGCCTCATCGCCGAAAACATTCATCCAACTGATTCCTAACGAATTTATTCCAAGCATATTTTTCTGTTAGCGCGTGTGGCACACTTTCTGCTGTCTATTCCGTTGTTACATACTAAGTTCCGGTATAGCGGAATACACAACTCCTGGAGTGCTTGTCATGCATCACCGACCTTCCGTGTTTAAAGCGTGTGTTTTTCTCTTCGCCGCATCGGCTTCCCTCGCCAGCCTCGTGCAAGCGGCGGACAGCAAGCTCGATAACGTGCTCAAGCGTGGGCACCTGATCGTGGGTACAGGCAGTACCAATGCGCCGTGGCACTTCCAGGGAGCGGATGGCAAGTTGCAGGGGTTTGATATCGACATCGGCCGCATTGTGGCCAAGGGTTTATTCAACGACCCGAGCAAGGTCGAGTTTGTGGTGCAGTCGTCCGACGCACGCATTCCCAACCTGCTGACCGACAAGGTCGACATGAGTTGCCAGTTCATTACCGTCACTGCCAGCCGCGCGCAGCAAGTCGCGTTTACCCTGCCGTACTACCGCGAAGGTGTGGGCCTGCTGCTGCCGAACAACAGCAAGTACAAAGAGATTGAAGACCTGCAGGCAGGCGGCGATGGCGTGACCGTGGCGGTGCTGCAAAACGTGTACGCCGAAGAGCTGGTGCATCAGGCCCTGCCCAAGGCCAAGGTCGACCAGTACGACAGCGTCGACCTGATGTACCAGGCCGTGAACTCCGGCCGCGCCGACGCCGCCGCCACCGACCAGTCCTCGGTCAAATACCTGATGGTGCAGAACCCCGGCCGCTACCGCAGCCCGGCCTACGCCTGGAGCCCGCAGACCTACGCGTGCGCCGTCAAGCGTGGCGACCAGGATTGGCTGAACTTCGTCAACACCGCGCTGCATGAAGCCATGACCGGTGTGGAATTCCCCACCTACAAGGCCTCGTTCAAGCAGTGGTTCGGCGTTGATCTGCCGGAGCCGGCGATCGGTTTCCCGGTTGAGTTCAAGTAATTCGTGAAAGCCGGGGCGCCGCGAACGGCGCCCCATTCAGGTACTGTCGACCATGAACTATCAGTTGAACTTTGCCGCCGTCTGGCGCGATTTCGACACCTTGCTGTTGGGGCTCGGCCTGGGCCTGGAACTGGCATTGCTGTCGATCGCCATCGGCTGCGTGATCGGCCTGCTGATGGCGTTTGCCATGCTGTCCAGGCACCGTGCGCTGCGAATCTTCGCCTCGGTGTATGTGACGGTGGTGCGCAATACACCGATCCTGGTACTGATCCTGTTGATCTACTTCGCCTTGCCCAGCCTGGGCATCCGCCTGGACAAGATCCCCTCGTTCATCATCACCTTGTCGCTTTACGCCGGTGCCTATCTGACCGAGGTGTTCCGCGCCGGGCTGTTGAATATTCCCAAGGGCTTGCGTGAAGCCGGGTTGGCGATCGGTTTGGGTGAATGGCGTATCCGCGCCTACATCACCGTGCCGGTGATGCTGCGCAACGTGCTGCCTGCGCTGTCGAACAACTTCATTTCGCTGTTCAAGGACACCTCGCTCGCCGCCGCCATCGCGGTGCCGGAGCTGACCTATTACGCCCGCAAGATCAACGTCGAAAGCTATCGGGTGATTGAAACCTGGATGGTCACGACTGCGCTCTACGTGGCTGCCTGTTACCTCATCGCCATGCTGCTCCGTTACCTGGAACAGCGCCTGGCGATCCGTCGTTAAGCGAGGTTTCCATGTACGAATCCCCAAGCTGGCTGCATGAGTTGTGGATCGCCCGGGAGACGCTCTGGGCGGGCTTCCAGGCCAGCGTGTATGTCTCGGCGTTGGCCATTATCTTTGGCACCCTGATCGGCATTGTCGCCGGGTTGATCCTCACCTACGGCAAATTCTGGATGCGTGCGCCGTTTCGTCTGTATGTCGACTTGATCCGTGGCACACCGGTATTTGTACTGGTGCTGGCGTGTTTCTACATGCTGCCGGCGCTCGGCTGGCAAATCAGCGCGTTTCAGGCCGGTGCGGTCGGGCTGACGTTGTTCTGCGGCTCCCACGTCTCGGAAATCGTGCGCGGCGCGCTGCAAGCCATTCCCCGTGGGCAACTGGAAGCGGGCAGGGCGATTGGCCTGACGTTCTACCAGTCCCTGGCCTACGTGCTGTTGCCCCAGGCGTTGCGCCAGATTCTGCCGACCTGGGTCAACTCCTCGACAGAAATCGTCAAGGCCTCGACCTTGCTCTCGGTGATCGGCGTGGCCGAGCTGTTGCTGAGCACCCAGCAAGTGATCGCACGCACTTTCATGACCCTGGAGTTCTACCTGTTCGCCGGGTTTCTGTTCTTTGTCATCAACTACGCCATCGAATTATTCGGTCGCTACATTGAAAAGCGGGTGGCCTTGCCATGAACCAACCTCAAACAACCCACCCGCTGCTGAACATTCGCGGGCTGCGTAAACAATACGGCGAAGTCGAAGTGCTCAGGGGCGTCGACCTGTCCATGCAGCGCGGCAATGTGGTGACCTTGATCGGCTCCAGCGGCTCGGGCAAGACCACGCTGTTGCGCTGCGTCAACCTGCTCGAAGAGTTCCAGGGCGGCCAGATCACCCTGGATGGCGAGTCTATCGGTTACAGCGAGATTGCCGGCAAGCGCGTGCGTCATCCTGAACGGGTGATCGCCCAGCACCGTGCGATGACCGGCATGGCGTTCCAGCAATTCAACCTTTTCCCACATTTGACGGCGTTGCAGAACGTTACCCTCGGCCTGCTCAAGGTCAAGAAAATGGGCAAGGACGAAGCCATCGCGCTGGCGGAAAAATGGCTGGATCGCGTGGGACTTCTAGAGCGTCGCAACCACTTCCCCGGCCAGCTTTCCGGTGGCCAGCAACAGCGTGTGGCGATTGCTCGTGCGATTGCCATGAACCCGAGCCTGATGCTGTTCGACGAAGTCACCTCGGCCCTCGACCCCGAGTTGGTGGGCGAAGTGCTCAGCGTGATCAAGGGCCTGGCGGAAGAGGGCATGACCATGTTGTTGGTTACCCACGAGATGCGTTTTGCCTATGAAGTCTCGGACAAAATCGTTTTCATGAACCAGGGCCGCATTGAAGAGCAGGGTACCTCGAAGGATATTTTCGAACGTCCGCAATCGCCGCGTCTGGCGGAATTTCTCAAGAACATTCGTTTTTAATCAGGAGCCTATTTTTATGAGTATCACTCGTTACGGTGCCGGCAGCACAGCCGGTGGTGGCCAGCCACGTCCTTTCGCCCGCGCGGTGGAAGCGGACGGTTGGCTGTACGTCTCAGGCCAAGTGCCTGCGGTGGACGGCGAAATCATCACGGGCGGGATCATCGAGCAAACCCGCCAGACGATGCGCAACGTGGTGGCGATCCTCGAAGAAGCCGGCTACGAACTCAAAGATGTCGTGCGCGTCGGCGTATGGCTGGAGGACCCCCGGGACTTCTGGAGTTTCAACAAGGTATTCGGCGAATACTTCACCCCGGAACACGCCCCGGCACGTGCCTGTGTGCAGGCGAACATGATGGTCGATTGCAAGGTCGAGATTGATTGCGTGGCCTACAAGAAAAAAGGCTAAATGCCCCCCACTCTTGAGACCACCCGAGATCAAATGTGGGAGCGGGCTTGCTCGCGAAAGCGGTGTGTCAGTAAATGCATCTATAACTGATCCACCGCATTCGCGAGCAAGCCCGCTCCCACAGGGGATATGTGTTGATAGCAACATTTTGACCGGACCGAAAACCGCCATGACCGAAGACACCATCAAACGCCGCGCCAAGGGCCTGGACCGTGCATTCGATATCCTCGACTTCCTCAAGGAAATCGGCCAGCCCCTGCGCCCGAATGATATTGCCAGCGGCATCGGCAGCCCCAAATCCACCATCTACGAATTGGTCGCGTCCCTGCTTGAACGACGCATCTTGGAAACGGTGGGCAAGGACGGTCACGTCTACCTCGGCCGCCAACTGTACTTTCTTGGCCAGGCGCACCTGCGCCATTTCGACCTGACCCGCGAGGCCGACCACGCCTTGCAGGAGATCGTCAGCCAGACCCACGAAACCGCGCAGATGTGCCTGCTCAACGGGCGCAAATACACGGTGGCGCTGATGCGCGAAGGTGAGCGGCATTTTCGGATTTCCTCGGACATCGGCGAAAACGCACCGATCCCCTGGACCGCCTCCGGACGCCTGCTGCTGGGGCACTTGAGCGACCAGCAGATCATCGACCTGATCGATCCCGACGACTTCATCCTGCCGGATGGCCAGCGCCTGCCGCTGGAGACCTTCCTGGCGCAAATCCGTCAGGCCACCCTCGATGGCTTCTTTTCCTTCGACAGTGTGGCCGACACCTTTACCCATTGCTTTGCCGCCCCGGTACGGGACGCCCAAGGCATCAGCATTGCGACCCTGTGCATCGTCGCCCCACGCGCCGACGCGGTCAAAAACTACAACGACTATCGCCGGGTGTTGATCGACAGCGCCAACCACCTGGCCCGGCGCATCAACGAATAGGAGTTTTCCATGTCTGCCATCAATGCCGTTGAAAAGGGCGCCGCCGCCGTCGGTGCCCACCTGGTTCGCGACGTCAGCCTGCCCGCCCTGGTGCTGCACCGTGACGCCCTGGAACACAACATCCGCTGGATGCAGGACTTTGTCAGCAAGAGCGGCGCCGAACTCGCGCCCCATGGAAAGACCAGCATGATGCCGGCACTGTTTCAACGCCAGATCGCAGCGGGTGCTTGGGGCATCACCCTGGCCAACGCCGTACAGGTCCGTGCTGCCTACGCTGGCGGCGTGCGCCGTGTGTTGATGGCCAACCAACTGGTGGGGGCGCCAAACATGGCGCTGATCGCTGACCTGTTGGCCGACAAGGATTTCGACTTCCACTGCATGGTCGACCACCCGGACAACGTCGCCGACCTCGGCCTGTTTTTCGCCGCTCGTGGTTTGCGCCTCAACGTAATGATCGAATACGGCGTGGTCGGTGGCCGTTGCGGTTGCCGCAGTGAGCAGGAGGTCCGTGATCTGGCCAAGGCGATCAAGGCCCAGCCCGCCCTGGCCCTTACCGGTATCGAAGGCTATGAAGGCGTGATCCATGGCGAGCACGCCATCAGCGGCATCCGTGAGTTCGCCGCCAGCCTGGTGCGCTTGGCGGTGGACCTGCAGAACAACGGCTCTTTCGACCTGCCCAAGCCCATCGTCACCGCGTCGGGGTCGGCCTGGTACGACTTGATCGCCGAGTCGTTCGAGGCGCAAAACGCCGCCGGCCGCTTCCTCAGCGTGTTGCGCCCGGGCAGCTATGTGGCCCACGACCACGGCATCTACAAAGAGGCGCAATGCTGCGTGCTCGACCGTCGCAGCGACCTCAGCGAAGGCCTGCGCCCGGCGCTGGAAGTTTGGGCGCATGTGCAATCGATGCCCGAGCCGGGTTTTGCGGTGATCGCCCTGGGCAAGCGTGACGTCGCCTATGACGCCGGTTTGCCGGTGCCGCTCAAGCGCTACAAGGCCGGTATCCTGCCGGCGGAAGGTGATGACGTGGGGGCGTGCAAGGTCACGGCGGTGATGGACCAGCACGCATTCATGACCGTGGCGCCGGGGGTGGAGTTGCGTATTGGCGACATTATCTCGTTCGGCACTTCGCACCCGTGCCTGACCTTTGACAAGTGGCAAGTGGGTTGTCTGGTGGATGAGCAGTTGCAGGTGATTGAGTCTTTGCGTACTTGCTTTTAGACCGAGTTGCGGCCATCGCAGGCAAGCCAGCTCCCACATTTTGAATTGTGAATACCTTCAAATGTGGGCGCTGGCTTGCCTGCGATGGGGCCCTGAACAACACCCGAGAACCCGCCATGCCCCCCGAACCCCACATCGCCCTCATCGGCGAATGCATGATCGAACTGCAACACCGCGCCGACGGCAGCCTGCACCAAAGCTTCGGCGGCGACACCCTGAACGCGGCGGTCTACCTGCGCCGCGAGCTGGGCGACACCGCTCACGTCGACTACGTCACCGCTCTGGGCGATGACAGCTTCAGTGACGCCATGTGCCAACAGTGGGCGCAAGAAGGCCTGGGCCTGGGCAGGGTCCAGCGCCTGCCCGGGCGTTTGCCAGGTTTGTATTGCATCCAGACCGATGCCAATGGCGAGCGTAAATTCCTCTATTGGCGTAACGAAGCCGCCGTGCGCGAGTGCTTCACCACGCCTGCGGCCGAGCCGATCCTGGCCGCCTTGCCGGACTACGACGTGGTGTATTTCAGCGGCATCACCCTGGCGGTACTGGGTGAACTCGGCCGTGAGCGTTTGCTGCAAACCCTGATCGAAACCCGTCGACGCGGGGGCAAGGTGGTGTTCGACAACAACTACCGACCGCGCCTGTGGGCCAGTGTCGAGGCGGCACGGGCGGCGTATCACTTGGTGTTGGCCGAGGTGGATATTGCCTTGTTGACCGAGGATGACGAGCGCGCGCTGTTTGGTTATGCCGACAGTGAGCAGGTGTTCGCGGCGTATCCGGGAATTGCTGAGGTGGTGCTCAAGCGCGGGGCGGATGCGTGTTTGATCCGTTGTGCCGGGGAGCGCTTTGCCGTGCCGGCGCTGAAGGTGGAGAAGGTCGTGGATACGACGGCGGCGGGGGATTCGTTCAGTGCGGCGTATTTGGCTGGTCGGCTCAAGGGTGGGTCACCCGAGGAGGCTGCCTTGGCTGGGCATCGGTTGGCGAGCCGGGTTATCCAGGTGTCGGGGGCTTTGATTCCCAGGTGAATGGCCGCCTGCGGCGGTTCGGGAGCAAGCCCCCTCCCACAGTTGACAGCGTTTTAACTGAAAGAATGCAGTCGAATGTGGGGGCGGGCTTGCTCGCGAAAGCGGTCTAAAGCCAACCCCTCAATCCCGGTAAAACACCTGCACCAAGTGATACCCAAACTTACTCTTGATCGGCCCGTGAACCACCTTCACGGGCTTCTTGAAAATCACCGCATCAATCGCCCCGACCATCTGCCCAGGCCGCACTTCACCCAGATCGCCACCACGCTTGCCAGACGGGCAGGTGGAGTACTTCTTGGCCAGCACGTCAAACGCCTCGCCCTTGGCAATGCGTTGCTTGAGTTGTTCGGCTTCTTCGCTGGTTTTCACCAGGATATGACGGGCTTGGGCTTTCATTGATCTCTACCAAGTGTGCGACGGCGCGCGATTATGCCTGAACTCATTCGTCCACGCTGATCATGCTGCGGATTTTCGTGGCCAGCAGGTCGATGGAAAACGGTTTGGCAACCATGTCCATGCCGTCTTCCAGAAAGCCCTGGCGCTCAGCGGCTTTCTCGGCGTACCCGGTCATGAACAGGACCTTGAGACCGGGCCGCTGCTGACGGGCAATTTCCGCCAACTGCCGGCCGTTCATGCCCGGCAGGCCGACATCGGTGACCAGCAAATCCACGCGCAGGTCCGACTCCAGCAGCGGCAGTGCCGCCCTTGCGTCCGCCGCCTGGTGCGCGGTGTAGCCCAGCTCATCGAGCACATTGACCACCAGCATGCGCACCGCCGGGTCGTCCTCGACCACCACCACCGCCTCACCCTCCAGCGCCAACGGGGCTTCGCTTAGGTGCGGCGGCTGGCTGCTTTCCAGCGACGTACCGTACAGGCGCGGCAGGTACAGGCGCACACACGTGCCGTGGCCCGGTTCGCTTTGAATGGTCACGTGGCCGCCGGACTGCTGGGCGAACCCGTAGATCATCGACAGCCCGAGGCCGGTGCCCTGGCCGATGGGCTTAGTGGTGAAGAACGGGTCGAATGCCTTTGCCAGGATCTTCGGCGCCATGCCGGTGCCGTTGTCGCACACGCCGAGCATCACGTAGTCGCCAGCCTTGACCGGTTCAAGGGTGGTGATGTCGGTGCCGTCCAGGTAACTGTTGGCGGTTTCAATCAGGATTTCACCGCCATCGGGCATGGCATCGCGGGCGTTGATTACCAGGTTGAGCAAGGCGTTTTCCAGCTGGCTGGCATCGGTGTTCACCGGCCAGATGTCGTGGCCGAGTTGCACCTTGAGCGCGATATGCGCGCCCTTGGTACGCCGGAACAAATCTTCCAGAGACGTCACCAATTGGTTTGGGTTCAGCGGGCGTCGATCCAGCGACTGGCGGCGTGAGAACGCCAGCAAGCGGTGGGTGAGGGCGGCCGCACGATGGGCGGACGACACGGCGGCATCGGTAAAACGCCCGATCTCATCACTGCGCCCGGCGGCGATATAGCGCTGCATCAGGTCCAGGCTGCCGATGATGCCGGTGAGCATGTTGTTGAAGTCATGGGCGATACCGCCGGTGAGTTGGCCGACCGCTTCCATTTTCTGCGCATGGCGCAGGGCGTCTTCGGCGCGCTCGCGCTCGTACATTTCGTTTTGCAGGCGCTGGTTGGCCTCGGCCAGCGCCTGGGTGCGCTGGGCCACGCGTTCCTCGAGGTTTTCGTTGAGGTGGCGCAGGGCTTCTTCGGTGAGTTTGCGTTCGGTCTCATCGATCACAAAGATGTAGAAACCATTCACCGAACCGTCATTGCTGAAGCGCGGCAGGTACTTCATTAAGGCATGCCGCGGCCGGCCGTCGCGGTGCGGCGTGACGGTCATGAAACTGCAGGCCTTGCCCTCGAGCGCGGCGGCAATCTTGTCCGCGCGCCCGGCATATACCTCGTCGCCGAGCACTTCGCGGATGGTCTTGCCATACAGCTCCTGGGGCGTCCTGCCGTACCACTCCAGGTACGCGCTGTTGTTCAGGCGGAAACGCTGCTCGTGGTCGACATAGCCGATCAGCACCGGCATGGCGTTGATGATCAGCTGCAACTCTGTCTGGCTTTGGCGCAGGGCTTGCTCGGTGTGCTTGCGTTCGGTGAGGTCCAATGCGGCGCCGAGGAACCGCGCCGGGCGGCCTTGATGGTCCTTGTAGCAACGGCCCCGGGCAAACACCCAGCGCACGTTGCCGTCGGCCTGCAGCAGGCGGTATTCCTCAGCGTATTCGGTGCCGAAGGTGATGCAATGCTTGATGCTGCGCGTCACCGTGCCGCGGTCTTCGGGGTGCACGCCTTGCAAGTAGTCGCTGATCGGCAGCAGGCCTGCATCGCTGGGGGCGACGCCGTGCAGGTAGGCGAAATGCGCGTCGGCAATAAAGCGGTCTTCGCCGATATCCCAGTCCCAGGTGCCTACGGCGTCAGTGGCCGCCAAGGCGAGTTGCAGGCGTTGTTCAGTGTTGTGCTGGGCCCGGCGGCGTTCGTTGGTTTCGATGGCGGTGACCAGGATGCCAGCCACCTTGGCGCTTTCATCGCGGACCGGGCTGTAGGTCAGGTCCAGCCAGATCTCGGTGTCGCGATTATTGCGTTGCAGCACGAAGCGCTGCTCGCTGAACGTGCGCACCTCGCCGCTGAGCACTGCGTCGTAGACCGGCGCGGCAAAGCTTTCCAGCTCCGGCCAGGTCTGGTGCGCGGGCTTGCCCATGGCGTCGGGGTGTTTGTTACCCGCCAGCAGCGCGAAGCCGTCGTTATAGAGTTGCGTGAGTTGGCTGCCCCACAGCAGCAGCATCGGCATCGGCGAGTGCACGACGATATCCACGGCAGTGCGCAGGCTTTGTGGCCAATCATTGGCCTCACCGAGTGGGCTTTGCGCCCAGTCCAGCCGCGCAATTAAAGCGGCGGCTTCGCTACCGGTGGATGTTCCCTTCATGATGTAAAAGCCCTGAGCGTAACGCTTTGAAAGATGACAACACCCATTATCCCGTGACTTGGGAATGAGTGACTACCCCCGAAAAATAGCATGCATTCGGGGTTTGTCTTCAAAACCGTGCGCCAAGGCTGAAACCTTTCATCCTTCAGCCAGTTCAGGGCGATCGCGAAACTGCTCCAGCGCCTGCGGGTTCGCCAGGGCGTCGGTATTCTTCACGGGCTCGCCGTGCACCACATTGCGCACCGCCAATTCGACGATCTTTCCGCTGATGGTGCGGGGGATATCGGTGACAGCGAGGATCTTCGCCGGTACATGGCGGGGTGTGGTGTTGGCGCGGATGACCTGGCGAATGTGTTGCTCCAGGGCTGCGTTCAGTTCGACACCGTCGTTGAGGCGCACGAACAGCACCACACGAACGTCGTCCTGCCAGCGTTGACCAATCGCCAGGCTTTCCAGCACCTGTGGGACTTTTTCCACCTGGCGGTAGATCTCTGCCGTGCCGATGCGTACGCCGCCCGGGTTGAGCACGGCGTCGGAACGCCCGTGAATCAGCAGGCTGCCATTGGGCCGCTGTTCGGCGTAGTCACCCTGGGCCCATACGCCGGGGAACTGGCTGAAATACGAGGCGCGCAGTTTCTGGCGCTCCGGGTCGTTCCACAGGCCGATCGGCATGGCCGGGAAATGCCGGGTGCACACCAGTTCGCCTTTTTCGCCGATCAGTGGCTGGCCCTGGTCATTCCACACCTCAATGGCCATTGCCAGGCTCTTGCACTGCATTTCGCCGCGCCGCACAGGCAACACTGGGTTGCCGATCACAAAGCAGGAGACGATATCGGTGCCGCCGGACATGGAGGACAGGCACAACTCGCCCTTGATCTCGCGATACACGTAGTCGTAGCTCTGCGGCGACAACGGTGAACCCGTTGAAATCAGGCCTTTGAGGCTGCCCAGGTCGTGGGTCAGGCGCGGTTGCAGGCCGGACTTTTCCAGCGTGGCGAGAAACTTGGGGCTGGTGCCGAACACGCTGATCTTTTCCGCGTCGATCAGGTCGATCAGCCGCTCGGGGCCTGGATGAAAAGGCGAACCGTCATACAGCACCGCCGTAGCGCCGATGGCCAGCACCGACACCAGCCAGTTCCACATCATCCAGCCGCAGGTGGTGTAGTAGAACAGGCAGTCCTCGCGCGACAGGTCGGCGTGCAGGCCGTGTTCCTTGAGGTGGGTGAGCAGCACGCCGCCGGTCCCATGGATGATGCATTTAGGGATGCCGGTGGTGCCGCTGGAATAGAGGATGTACAGCGGATGATCGAACGGCACGGCGACGAATTCCGGCTCGCCACCGGCTTGGTAGAAGTCCTGCCACAGGGTGATGCTGGCGTGGGTGCGGTAGTCCTCGACTCGCGCCTGGGGCCGTGCATAAGGCACGATGATCAACTGTTCCAGGGACGGCAGGCGCTCGAGGATTTCATTGAGCTTGGCGGTCTGGTCGATGTCCTTACCGGCATAGCGGTAACCGGCGCAGGTGATCAGCACTTTGGGTTCGATCTGGCCGAAACGGTCGATGACGCCCTGGGTGCCAAAGTCGGGCGATGAGCACGACCAGATCGCGCCCAGGCTGGTGGTCGCGAGCATGCCCACCAGGGTTTGCCAAGTGTTGGGCATGCACGCGGCAACCCGGTCGCCCTGGGTGACGCCGGCAGCGCGCAGGCTTTTTTGCAGGCCGGCCACGTGGGCGGCCAGTTCGGCGTAGGTCAATTGCTCGCGCTGGCCGTCTTCGCCGATGGCGACCACCGCCGGGTGATCGTCGCGGCGGCGCAGCAGGTGCTCGGAAAAATTCAGGGTGGCGCCGGGAAACCAGTGGGCGCTGGGCATCTCGGTGTCTTCGATCAGCACCGCCGTGGGCGGGCTGCGAAATTGCACGTCGAAGAACGCCACGATCGCCCGCCAGAAATCCGGGCGCTGGTCGATGCTCCACTGGTGCAACGCCGGGTAGTCGCTGAGCTCCACGCTGTAGCGTTCGTTGATGTAGCGGCGGAACTGGTCCATGCGCGTCTTGGCGATGCGTGCCGGGGAGGGTTGCCAGAGGATGTCGGACATACGCAAGTCTCTTATTCTTCTACGAATCTATCCAACAAAATCGACCCAATGTGGGAGCGGGCTTGCTCGCGAATGCGGTGTGTCAGCCAGAAATTTGTTACTGACCCACCGCATTCGCGAGCAAGCCCGCTCCCACATTTAGATCTCCTGTGTGTGCACGATGGGGGTCTACTGTGCCAGCCAACCGCCGTCGATATTCCACGCCGCACCGCGCACCTGGCTACCCGCCTCGCTGCACAAAAACAGCACCAACTCACCCAGCTGCGGCGGCGTGACAAACTCCAGTGACGGCTGCTTCTCCGCCAACAAATCATGCTGCGCCTGCTGCGGGTCGATGCCATTGGCGGCGCGATCATCAATCTGCTTCTGCACCAGCGGCGTCAGCACCCAGCCTGGGCAGATGGCGTTGCACGTGACGTTACTGGTCGCGGTCTCCAGGCCGACCACTTTGGTCAGCCCGATCACGCCATGCTTGGCCGCCACATACGCCGCCTTGCCCACTGAACCGACTTGCCCATGCACCGACGCGATATTGACAATGCGCCCCCAGCCCTTGGCTTTCATGCCTGGCAAGCTCAAGCGCGTGCTGTGGAACACCGAGGACAGGTTGATCGCGATGATCGAGTCCCAGCGCTCAGCCGGGAAGTCTTCCACCGCCGCGACGTGCTGGATGCCGGCGTTATTCACTAGGATATCCACGCCGCCGAATTCACGCTCGGCGTAGGCGATCATGTCGGCGATCTGCGCCGGGTCGCTGACGTCCGCCGGGTGATGGCCGACCTTGCCGCCAAACGCTTGCACTTGCGCGATCACCGCGCTGGCGTCGCCAAAGCCGTTGAGGATCAAATTGGCCCCGGCCTTTGCCAGGCTCAACGCGATACCCAGACCGATGCCGCTGGTGGAGCCGGTGACCAGGGCGGTCTTGCCGTTCAATGTCGTCATGAAAACCTCACACAATGCCGGTGGCGTAGAAAGTACCGATCACCACGAACACCGCGAGGGTCTTGATGATCGTGATGCCGAAAATGTCCTTGTAGGCTTCGCGGTGGGTCAGGCCAGTCACCGCCAACAGCGTGATCACCGCGCCGTTGTGGGGCAGGGTGTCCATGCCGCCGCTGGCCATGGCAGCCACCCGGTGCAGCACTTCAAGGGGGATATTGGCCGCATGGGCCGCCGAAATAAAGCTCTCGGACATTGCCGCCAAGGCAATGCTCATGCCGCCCGACGCGGAGCCGGTGATACCGGCCAGCAGGGTCACGGTAATTGCTTCGTTGACCAGCGGGTTGGGAATGCCTTTGAGCCAGTCTGCCAGTACCAAAAAGCCTGGCAACGAGGCAATCACTGCGCCAAAACCGTATTCCGAGGCGGTGTTCATCGCCGCCAGCAGCGCACCGCTGACCGCACTTTTACTGCCTTCGGCGAGCTTGCTTTTGATCGCCTTCCAGCCAAACACTAGCACCATGATGATGCCCACCAGCAACGCCGCCTGCACCGCCCAGATTGCGGTCAGCTTGGCGATGTCGGTGGTCACCGGCGCGCTCATGCCCGGCAGGCTGAGGCTGTGGGTCTTGCCGTACCACTGCGGGATCCAGTGGGTGAACAACAGGTTCATCACCCCCACCAGAATCAGCGGCGACAGCGCGATCCATGGGTTGGGCAGGGTCAGGTTTTCAGCGGTTTCGGGCTCGTTGCGCAGCTCGGTGCCATAGCCTTCGCCCGCGCGCTGGGCTTTGTTGCGCTGACGCGCCAGGTAGAGCATGCCGGCGCAGAACACGAAGATTGTGCCGATCAACCCCAGCCACGGCGCGGCCCAGGCTGTGGTGTTGAAGAAAGTACTGGGGATGATGTTCTGGATCTGCGGCGTGCCGGGCAGGGCGTCCATGGTGAACGAAAACGCACCTAGGGCGATGGTTGCCGGGATCAGCCGCTTGGGAATATTGCTCTGGCGAAACATCTCCGCCGCAAACGGGTACACCGCAAACACCACCACGAACAGCGACACGCCGCCATAGGTGAGCAGGGCGCAGACCAATACGATCACCAGCATCGCCTGGCGCGTGCCGAGCAAACGGATCGCGGCGGCGACAATAGAGCGCGAGAAGCCCGACAACTCGATCAGCTTGCCAAACACCGCACCGAGCAGGAACACCGGGAAATACAGTTTGATAAAGCCGACCATTTTCTCCATGAACACCCCGGTAAAGGCAGGGGCGACGGCGGACGGGTCGGTGAGCAGGACAGCGCCGAGCGCGGCGATGGGGGCGAACAGGATAACGCTATAGCCACGGTAGGCAGCCAGCATCAGCAGCGCCAGGGCTGCCAGGGCAATGATCACACTCATGGTGTGTCTCCATCGGATTGTTATTTTTGTGGGGTGAGGCTTTGGAGGAGGGCTATAGCGAGATGTGTGCCAAGATTTTAACTGATTGAAATATATAGATAATTCATGTTTTTTTGATGGCGATCTTGAACTGAGTCTCTATTTTGAGACAGATGAAGATCCAATGTGGGAGCGGGCTTGCTCGCGAATGCGGTGTGTCAGTCAAAGGATTCTTTACTGGTACACCGCATTCGCGAGCAAGCCCGCTCCCACAGTGTAATGTCTTTATATGTAGATCGGTGTCTCTTTATTGAGACTCGTTGATCCCCAACGCCACCATTTTCTTATACAACGTCGACCGCCCAAGCCCCAGCCGCTTCGCCGCCTCCACCACATTCCCCTCACACGCCTCCAACGCCGCCCCAATCACCTGCCGATCAAACCGCTCCCGCGCCACACTGAAACTCTCCCCCTCGACCGGCACCACCGCACTGCCACGCTGCACCGGGGTGAACGTACCAATCGCCGCACGAATTTCCCGGGCATCCAACACCAAGTCATCACTCAACAACGCCGCGCGCTCCAGCACGTTACGCAGCTCACGGATATTCCCCGGCCACGCATGCTGCGCCAACAACGCTAACGCTTCATGATCCAGTTCATGCTGGCTGCGCAGTTCCTCAAGGATCGCCTCACTCAACGCCGGGATATCCTCCAACCGCTCACGCAACGGCGGCACGTGGATTGGGAGCACATTCAGCCGGTAATACAGGTCCGCACGAAACTCACCGCGCTTGATTGCCGCTTCCAGGTCCATCGACGTGGCGGCTATTACCCGCACATCGCTGTGCAGCATCTCGTTGGAGCCTACTGGCTCAAATTCTTTTTCCTGCAATACCCGCAGCAATTTGCTTTGCAGCGGCAGGGGCATGTCCCCGATCTCGTCGAGGAACAGCGTGCCGCCTTGGGCGATCTGGAATTTACCGGGACGGCCCTTGCGGTCAGCACCGGTAAACGCGCCCGGTGCGGTGCCGAAGAACTCGGCTTCCAACAGGTCTGCGGGAATCGCCGCGCTGTTGACGCTGACAAAGGCCTTGTGCGCCCGCGTGGAGGCGCCGTGAATCGCCTGGGCGAGCAACTCCTTACCCGTGCCGGTTTCCCCCAGTAACAATACCGGCGATTCGGCACTCGCACTGCGCCGCGCCCGGCGTTTCACTTCAAGGCTGGCGGCGCTGGTGCCGATGAAGTGCGCGAAGTTGTATTTGCTCTGGCGCGAACGCAGCAATGAGCGGGTGGAGGCCAGCTCCTGTTGCATGCTCAGGTAACGTTCGATCAATGGCGACAGGTTGCGCAGCTCATCAAACAAGGCAAAACCAATCGCCCCGATCACCGCGCCTGCGTCGTTGTGGATCGGCAGGCGCATCACCACCAGCGGGCCTTTGGGCGTGTCCTGGATATCCAGCAGGATCGGCTGATCATTGCGCACCACCTGGCGCAGCAGGCTGTTGGAAATCACCTGTTCGCAGGGCTGGCCGATGGCTTCATCGGCGCTTTTCAGGCCGAAACGCTTGGCGTAACGCTCGTTCATCCAGACAATATTGGCGTCGCGGTCGACAATCACCGTGCCCTCGCTGGACTGCTCGATAATCTCGAACAGCGACTGGATGGCCAGGCCGCGAACCTGTTGGTAATCCTTGAGGTTATCGGTGATGTTCATGCTCATGCCACCCACACAAAATATAGATAGGATCGCGGTCCTGTGGGCGCTGGCTTGCCTGCGATGGCGCCCTTCAGATCGCTATCGCAGGCAGCCAGCGCCTACAGGGGAATGTGCGCCGCGGCTAAAAGCTCTTTGGTATAGGCATGCTGCGGCGAATCAAACACCTGGTGGCTCGCGCCGGCCTCCACCACCTTGCCGTCCTTGATCACGATCATGTCGTGGGCCATGGCGCGCACCACCGCCAGGTCATGGCTGATAAACAG
Organism: Pseudomonas tritici; assembly: GCF_014268275.3. Taxonomy (NCBI): domain Bacteria; kingdom Pseudomonadati; phylum Pseudomonadota; class Gammaproteobacteria; order Pseudomonadales; family Pseudomonadaceae; genus Pseudomonas; species Pseudomonas tritici. The sequence continues at coordinate 3,765,188 of NZ_CP077084.1, read as the reverse complement.
GTAAGTCAGGCCGTATTTCTCTTGCAGTTCACGCAGCAGTGCCACCACTTGTTTCTGCACCGTACGATCGAGGGCCGAGGTGGGTTCGTCCAGCAGCATCAGCGCCGGCTTGAGCACCAGGGCGCGGGCGATGGCGATACGTTGGCGCTGACCGCCAGAAAACTCATGCGGATAACGGTGCCGGCTGGCAGGGTCAAGGCCCACGTCCTTGAGCACCTGAACCACCTGTGCATCGCGATCGGCCAGGCTGCACGGTGCGTGCACTTCCAGGCCTTCGCTGATGATCTGCTCCACGGTCATGCGCGGGCTGAGGCTGCCGTAAGGGTCCTGGAACACCACCTGCATCTGCTTGCGCCATGGGCGCATTTGCTGGTTATTCAGCGGGTCGAGGGCTGCACCCTGGAAGCGGATGCTGCCGCTGGAGTCGAGCAAACGCAGGATCGCCTGGCCCAAGGTGGATTTACCCGAGCCAGACTCGCCGACGATCCCCAGGGTCTTGCCGCGCTGCACGCTGAGGCTGATGCCATCCACCGCACGCAGATAGGTTTTGCTCCGAAACAGGCCGCTGCTCAGCGGGAATTGCACGCTCAGGTCGTCGACCTGCAACACCGTCTCGCGCTCATCGCTGCACAGCGCATCACCGGCCGGTTCAGCATCCAGCAGCAGGCGGCTGTAAGGGTGCTGAGGCGAATTGAACAGGGTCTGGCAGTCGGCCTGTTCGACAATCTCCCCGGCGCGCATTACGCACACGCGTTGGGCAATGCTGCGCACCAGGTTGAGGTCATGGCTGATCAGCAGCAGCGACATGCCCAGGCGTTGCTGTAAGGACTTGAGCAGCAGCAGGATCTTGCGCTGCACGGTCACGTCCAGGGCGGTGGTGGGTTCGTCGGCGATCAGCAACTCCGGCTCGCAGGCCAGGGCCATGGCGATCATCACCCGCTGGCGTTGGCCACCGGAGAGCTGGTGCGGGTAGGCCTTAAGCCGCTCCTGGGGTTTCTGGATACCCACCAGCTCCAGCAATTCGAGGATGCGCGCCTGCGCCGCCTTGCCGCCCAGGCCCTTGTGCAGCAGCAGGGTTTCGCCGATCTGCTTTTCGATGCTGTGCAGTGGATTGAGGGAGGTCATCGGCTCCTGGAAGATCATCGCAATGCGGTTGCCGCGCAGCTTTTGCAGGGTAGCCGCTGAGGCACCGATCAATTCCTGGCCTCGATACTTCACCGAACCTGTGGTTTGCGTACCGGCTTCGGGCAGCAATTGCAGGATCGAATGGGCCGTCACCGACTTGCCCGAGCCCGACTCGCCGACCAGCGCCAGGCATTCGCCGGGGCGCACATCCAGGCTCAGGTTGCGCACCACGGTCTGGCCAGTGAACGCGACGCTGAGGTCGCGGATTTCGATCAGGTTCATACGGGAGCACTCATGAACGGGGGTCGAAGGCATCACGCAATGCCTCGCCGATAAAGACCAGCAGCGACAGGATCAGCGCCAAGGTGAAAAACGCCGTCAGGCCCAGCCACGGCGCTTGCAGGTTCTGTTTACCCTGGGCGATCAGTTCGCCCAGCGAGGCGCTGCCTGCCGGCATGCCAAAGCCCAGGAAGTCCAGGGCGCTCAAGGTCGAAATCGCCCCCGTCAAGATAAACGGCAGGTAGCTCAACGTCGCGGTCATCGCGTTGGGCAGGATATGCCGGCGAATGATCTTGCCGTCACCCAACCCCAACGCTCGGGCGGCCTTGACGTATTCCAGGTTGCGCCCGCGCAGGAACTCGGCGCGCACCACATCCACCAGGGCCAGCCAGGAAAACAGCGCCATGATCCCCAGCAGCCACCAGAAATTCGGCTCGACAAAGCCGGACAGGATGATCAGCAGGTACAGCACCGGCAGCCCCGACCACACCTCCAGAACGCGCTGGCCAATCAAATCCACCCAGCCACCGTAGTAGCCCTGCAAGGCACCCGCGGCAATGCCGATGGCGGCGCTGATCGCCGTGAGCGCCAAGGCAAACAGGATCGACACCCGTGCGCCAAAGATCACCCGCGCCAACACATCCCGCGACTGGTCATCGGTGCCCAGCCAGTTCACCGTTGAAGGTGGGCTGGGGGCAGGGCGGGTCAGTTCGTAGTTGGGCGTGTCATCGCTGAACGGGATCGGCGGGAACAGCATCCAGCCGCCGTCTTGTTTGATCAGCTTTTGCACGTAATCGCTGCGATAGTCGGCCTGGAACGGCAGCTGGCCGCCGAATTGCTGCTCGGTGTAACGCTTGAATACCGGGAAATACAGCTCGTTCTTGAAGCTCAGCACCAAAGGCTTGTCATTGGCGATCAACTCGCCGCCGAGGGTCAGGATAAACAGGCCGATAAACAGCCACAGCGACCACCAGCCGCGACGGTTCTTCTTGAACCGCTCGAAACGCCGACGGGCAACGGGAGACAAATTAAGCATCAGGCGTTCCTCGCGGCGAAGTCGATACGCGGGTCCACCAAGGTGTAGCAGAGGTCACCGATCAGTTTTATCAAGAGGCCGAACAACGTGAAGATAAACAACGAGCCGAATACCACCGGATAGTCCCGCGATACGGCGGCTTCGTAGCTCATGCGGCCCAGGCCGTCGAGGGAGAAGATCACTTCGATCAGCAAGGAACCGGCGAAGAACACACTGATAAACGCCTGGGGAATGCCCGAGATCACAAGCAACATGGCGTTGCGGAATACATGACCGTACAGCACGCGTCTTTCGCTCAAACCTTTGGCGCGTGCGGTAACCACGTACTGGCGCGTGATTTCATTGAGGAACGAGTTTTTGGTGAGGATCGTCAGCGTGGCGAAACCGCCAATCACCAACGACGTCACCGGCAATACCAGGTGCCAGAAATAATCGGCGATCTTGCCCACGGTGCTCAGTTCTTCGAAGTTTTCCGAGACCAGCCCGCGCACCGGGAACCAGTTCAGCGAGGTGCCGCCGGCAAAAACCACGATCAGGAACATCGCAAACAAGAAGGCTGGCATGGCATAGCCGATGACGATCGCGGTGCTGCTCCACACATCGAAGCTGCTGCCGTGGCGCACGGCCTTGCGAATGCCCAGGGGGATCGACACCAGGTAGGTGATCAGCGTTGCCCATAAACCAAGTGAAATGGTCACGGGCATTTTTTCCAGGATCAGGTCGATCACTGTTTTGCCGCGAAAGAAGCTGTTACCAAAATCCAACTGGGCATAGCTCTTGAGCATCAGCCACAGGCGTTCCGGCGCGGGCTTGTCGAAACCGTATTGTTTTTCGATGTCCTTGATCAACTTCGGGTCCAGGCCACGACTGGCGCGGGAACCGCTGCTGATGCCTTCGCCGGATGAACCCCCGACACCACCGCCGCCGATGCCTTGCAGGTGGGCGATGGCTTGCTCAACCGGACCGCCGGGGGCGGCCTGTACGATCACAAAATTTACCAGCAGGATGATCACCAGCGTCGGGATGATCAGCAACAAGCGCCGCACGATATAGGCAAACATCAGCGCGAACCTCCGCGTTTTTTCAGCTCGGCTGTCATTTGTTCATTCGTCAGTGGCGTGGGGCTGATTTCCCACCAGGTTTCCAAGGCTTCGTCGTTCTTCGCCTCGATGGCCGGGCGACCGAAGCGGTTCCACCACGCGGCCGAGGTGCCCGGTGGGTAGTAGTTGGGGATCCACAGGTAATTCCATTGCAGTACCCGGTCCAGCGCGTGGGCGTAGGTGAGCATCTGCGCCTGGGTATCGGCCTTGACCAAGCCCTTGATCAAGGTGTCGACGGCCGGGTCCTTGAGCACCATGTAGTTATTGGCGCCGGGGTCATAGGCCGCCGCCGAGCCGAAGTAGTTGTACAGCTCCATGCCGGGCGACGTGGTAACCGGGAAGCCGATTACGATCATGTCGTAATCTCGCGTCATGATTCGGTTTACATACTGCGAGGAGTCGATACGGCGGATATTCAAGGTGATGCCGATCTGGGCCAGGTTGCGTTTGTACGGCAGCAGCAGACGCTCGAGGCCGTTCTGCGTATTGAGGAAGGTGAACTCCAGCGGCTCGCCCTCGGCGTTCACCAGTTTATCGCCTTCAGGTTTCCAGCCGGCTTCTTCCAGCAAGGCCAGGGCTTGCAACTGCTTGTCGCGGATCATGCCGCTGCCATCGGTCACCGGTGCCTTGAAGACCTGGGTGAAGACCTCGTCGGGAATCTGGCCGCGCAAGGGCTCAAGAATCGCCAGCTCTTCTTTGCTGGGTAACTGACTGGCAGCCAGCGGGCTATTAGAGAAGAAGCTCTGCTGGCGGATGTACATGTTGCGCATCATCTGCCGATTGGCCCATTCGAAGTCCCACAGCATCGCGAGCGCCTGGCGCACGCGGCGGTCCTTGAACATCGGCTTTTGCACGTTGAACACATAACCCTGGGCCGCTTGCGGCATCTGCTTGGCCAAATGAGCGCGTTGCAGGCGGCCATCATCGAGGGCCGGGCCGTTGTAGCCGATGGAATAACCGGTGGCGGAAAATTCGCGGTTGAAATCGTAGGCGCCGCCGCGCAAGACCTGGCGGGCCACTTCGGTGTCACCGAAATATTCCAGGCTCAAGTGATCGAAGTTGTACAGGCCGCGGCTGACAGGCAAGTCCTTGCCCCACCAATTCGGGTCGCGGGTAAAGGTGATGGTGCTGCCGGAGTCGATCTTGGTGATCGTGTACGGACCGCTGCCCAGTGGGGCCTCGTAACCGCCACCATTGGCGAAATCACGGGTTTTCCACCAGTGCTCGGGGAAGACGGGCAGGGTGGCAATGTCCAGGGGCAGGGTGCGGTTTTCATTGCTGGAGAAGTCAAAACGCACCTGGCGCTCGCCTTCGACTTCGACGTGCTTGACGTCGGCGAACAGCGTGCGAAAACGCAGGCTGCCCTGGGTCATCAACAGGTCGAAGCTGTAGCGCACGTCTTCGGCGGTGATTGGCTTGCCGTCGGCAAAACGTGCCTTGGGGTTGAGGAAAAAGCGCAGCGACAGGCCGTCCTCGGCGCGTTCCATTTTTTCGGCGACCAGGCCGTAGACCGTATAGGGCTCATCCAGGGAGCGCTGGGCGAGGGGCGCGTATAGCCAGCCGTCGACCTGGGAAACGCCGATGCCCTTGTCGATATACGGCAGCACATGGTCGAAACGCCCGATCTCAATGGCCGAGCGGCGCAGGCTGCCGCCCTTGGGGGCATTCGGGTTGGCGTAGTCGAAATGGCTAAAGCCGGCGGGGTACTTGGCCGGTTCGCCGTATACCGTCAGGTAAGGTTGGGGCGCCGCAATCACGGCGGTGCTGGCCAGCAGCAGGGCCAGGGTCGAGCTAAACAGGTAGGAAAAAGCCAATCGCATTGTCAGCCTTGAACGCCGTGTGAAGTAGAAAAGGGATTTGTACGCTAACGGCATCAGCGTCGCCAGTCATCACATGCACAACGGCCCACCAAAAGGCGGGCCGTTGTTTATAGCATCAGCGCAGACTGGATCAGTCCTGGCGGCTGGTGACTTCCAGCAGGTGGTAGCCGAACTGGGTTTTCACCGGGCCTTGCACGGTGTTGACCGGGGCGCTGAATACGACAGTGTCGAACTCTTTTACCATCTGGCCTGGACCGAACGAGCCCAGGTTGCCGCCGTCGCGGCTGGACGGGCAGCTGGAGTTGGCTTTGGCGATTTCTGCGAAATCGGCGCCGCCTTCGATTTGGGCCTTGAGTTCGTTGCACTTGTCTTCAGTGGAAACGAGGATGTGACGGGCGGTGGCTTTGGCCATGGGAAGTAACTCCTTGAGTAAAAAGGGTGAGCCTACCGGATTCAGTCGGTTATTTCCTGGCAAAGTTCCACTGGATTTTGGGTACTGCACTAAACCTGAGCAGGCATCTATCCATCGTTAAGCTGCTTCGGCGTAGCGTTCATACCCGTTCAAAGCAAGACGATATAGTCGTTTTGCTGGAGGATGGGCCGGTGCGGGCCTTGCACTAAATGCACATAACGGCCGTCCACCAGATCGATGGGGAGGCAGTCGTCTATGTCCATCACGGCGTCAGTATGGGCCTGGGACCAGTGGCGCAGCATCTGTTGCTTGCCTTTGCTCATCGCTTCCTGCTTGTTGCGTGCGACCACCAGCAGATAGTGGTGGGCCTCGCCAAAGCTATTGGCTTCATAACCGCCCAGGTTGATGAAATACAGGTGATGCGCGCCGGCAGACGGTGCCAAGTGGCTTATCTCGACTTTCCAGCCGTCGACGCCGTCCACTGCCATCCACGAATCGATATGCACGCCCTTGGGGCTGCCGAACCAGTCAGCGCGTAATTGCGGGTAGGCCGCTTCCAGCGTGTCCGCCACAGCGAATACCACATCGTGCACTTCAATCTTTGCGCGTGGGTGCTTACCCCCGAGCATGACGACAAACAGCATTGCAGGTTCTTCCTGGCGACTTGGCAAAGGCTAACCATACTTCGATTGAACCCTTTTGTCCGGTCAATGCCACACTGTTAATCCGCGAACTTATCAGGAGGTTGTCATGCGTACCATTGATCTGGCGGGCGTTCCCGTCCCTGTCATCGGCCAGGGAACCTGGCGCATGGGCGAAAACCCCGACCAGCACCGCGCCGAAGTCGCGGCGTTGCAACTGGGCATTGATGAGGGCATGACCCTGATCGATACCGCCGAAATGTATGGCGAGGGTGGTGCTGAAACAGTCGTCGGCGAAGCCATTCGCGGTCGGCGTGACCAGGTGTTCCTGGTGAGCAAGGTCTACCCGCACAACGCCAGTCACAAAGGCGTTCCCCGTGCCTGTGAAGCCAGCCTCCAACGCCTGGGCACGCACTACATTGATCTATATCTGTTGCACTGGCGCGGCCAATATCCTCTTGAAGAAACCGTCGACGCCTTTGAGCGCTTGCGCGAAGCCGGCAAGATTGGCCGCTGGGGCGTCTCCAATTTCGACGTGGCCGACCTGCAGGAGCTCGCATCTCCAGCCTGCGCCACCAACCAAGTGCTCTACAACATCGAGGAGCGTGGTATCGAATTCGACCTGCTGCCCTGGTGGCAACAGCATCACTTGCCCTTGATGGCGTACTGCCCGATCGCCCAGGGTGGCGAGCTGTTGGCCAGCCCGACCCTCAAGCAGATAGCGCGGCGCCACGAGGTTACGCCCGCCCAGGTTTCCCTGGCCTGGGTGTTGCGCCAGGACGGTGTTATCGCGATACCCAAGGCCGTCACCCCCGAGCACGTGCGACTCAACGCAGCGGCCGCCAAGCTGGTACTGGATGAGCACGACTTGGACGCTATCGATCGCGTGTTTGGCGCGCCCAAGCGCAAGCACCCGTTGGCGATGGTTTAGCCAACTGGCAGGAACGGCGTCTTCCTTGGCGCCGTTCCTGTATCAATTCTCCCTAGCCCGCAACCGGGCTGCGCCAGTCATCAGACCCCGATGTCCCGGACACTTCATGGGTCCACACGATCTTGCGATACGTGAAGTACACATCTTCCAGGTGCGTGAAATGGGCGTTGTCCGGGTCCTGGCAATTGGGCATGCGTGACTGGATGTCAACGATGGTCGCCCCCTCCAACTCAATGGTGAAGTAGTGTTCCTGGGTGCCGGCCGACGAGGTGCGCAACCATTCCAGCCGACACTTGACCTCTTCGCCGCTGGTCAATGCGCTGAACAGCAATGGCGAAGACTTATCGAAGACCTTGCTGATCATCAAGGGCTTATGGACCCTCTGGCCCGTTGGCTGGCCCGACTGCGGATCGCGGGGAATGATCACCTGATGAGCAAAGGCCTGGACCAGGATCTGGTCCTCATGGCCTTCCTGATAAATGTTACCTACCGAGTCCTGGGTAAACGTGCCTGCCGTAATCAAACCTTGTTTGACACCGGTGATGGAGAGATACGCGGGTGTTGGCATGACGGGTTTCCTTGCCTGATTAATGAGGTAGTCCCAACCGATAAATGTGCCGGCTGGGCAAATACCTATAACAAGAAGCGTGCCTGAAAGTACGTCGCCCAATAAAATTAGGGGGGCAGCGTTATATGTGCATGGAATTTCTATGAGATAGGCGAGTTTTAATTGCTTTGGACGGTATTTGATTGCGCAGCGGTGCGCATTTAGTTGCTCAGATAGATCGCTTGGTAAAACTTACAGTTTTCGAAGAGGTCGAGCATCTACAGTTGTTTAAGTGCGCAAAAAGCTGCGCATTCGTCGATTTAGGATTTTTGTAGGAAAAGGATTAAGTGTAATTCCGTCGCTTGCTGAATGTTATAGGTGTGGCTAAGGTTTGGGAGCTTTGCAGGGGTTTCTGCAAAGTACAGATGGCTTTCTGATGTGCAGTTTTAAATGTGATTAGTTGGCCTTTTTGTCTCGGTTAGTTGCGCGCGGTGCCAAATGTCTTATTCGGACGAGCTTTGTGATTATTGGCTTGAAGTTGCACGTTCGCCGTGTACGCAAACACGTTTTGCGGGCAGCGATATGCGCTTTTCAAGTGAGTATGAAGTCTTGGAATCAGAGCTGGCCAAGGTGCAGTCGATTCATGGCAACGGCCAGCCCGATTGGCATAAGGTCCTGGAAACCAGCGAGATCCTGTTACGCCAGCAGTCCAAGGATCTGAAGGTGGCCGTCTGGCTGACCTGGGCGCTGCACCAGCGTGAATCCTTCCCAGGCTTACTGGCCGGGCTCGGGTTGCTGCGTTATCTCTGCGAGCATCATTGGTCGGCGGTCTACCCTGAAAAACCGCGCACCCGTGGCGCGGCATTCGGATGGTTGGTGTTGCGCCTTGAGCCCCTGTTTATGCAGGGCCCGCCGCTGCAGAACCAGCAGCCTCTATTCCGTGCCGTGCTTGAGCACCTGATATGCCTCGATGAGCTGTGGACCAAGCACTTGGGCGATGACGCGCCGTTGCTGCTGCCGATACGCAGGCAATTGGCCCAGCGATTGGAGCGGGCTGCGCAGGGCGACGCCCCGGCGGTGGGGTTGAATGGCGTCATTGCGCAGGTCAAGCAGGCGACCAGCCAATTGCTCAAACCCGAAGGGGTGGTGGACAACGAAAAAGACGCCAGCAAGTTGCTGCGTACGTTGCAGGAACAAGCCCGTTCCCTGTGTGCCTGGTGGTTGCGCCAGAACGCTACTGACCTGCGCGCGCTGCGCCTGAATCGAACATTGACATGGCTGGCACTCGCCAGCTACCCGGATGCCGATAATGAGCGGGTCACCGCCTTGCGCGGGCCAGCCCCCGACAAGCTCAAGCGTTATCACGAACGTTTTGCCCAAGGCCATCACGCCGACCTGGTGCTTGAACTCGACGCCAGTCTCTGCGGTGCGATGTTCTGGTTCGATGGGTTGCGCATGCTCTGGCAATGCCTGGAGGCCTTGCAGGCCGAACAGGCCATGACCGAGCTGGAAGTGACCTTCGCTCTGTTGTTGCAACGCTTGCCTGAGCTGCCGGCCTTTCGCTTTCACGACGGCGCCCCTTTTGCCGATGCCGTCACGCGCGACTGGATCACGCTGCAGGTTGCGCGTCATCTACAAATGCCCGAATCACCTGCAGCGGTGGTTGATGCTGAAGCCGAGCCCTGGGAGATCGCCTTGCAAGGCGTGGCGCCCCGGCTGCTAAAGGACGGGCTCAAGGCCGCCATCCATGAACTCAAGCAAGGCATGCACGCCGCTCGCAGTGATCGCGCGCGTTTTTATTGGCGGCTGGCCCAGGCGCGCCTGTGTGTACAGGCCGGCAAACATGAGCTGGCGAAGATCCAGCTCGAACACCTCGACCACGAATTGCAACGTACGGGCCTGGAACGCTGGGAGCCGGAGCTGGCCCTTCAAGTCACCCAGCTTTTGTATCGCTGCTGCGATCTGCTGCCACAAAACCACGCCGTGCGCGAACGCAAGGAAGACACCCACCGCAGGCTGTGCCTCTTCGATCTGGAAGCGGTACTTGAATAGGCTTTCGAGCCACTTAAAAAGGAGATACACCATGGCCAAAGAAGGTTCGGTAGCCCCCAAGGAACGTATCAATATCACGTTCAAACCCGCCATCGGCGGCGCGCAGGAAGACGTCGAACTGCCATTGAAATTGTTGGTGCTGGGCGATTTCACCCAGCGTGAGGATGTGCGCAAGCTCGAAGATCGCAAGCCTATCGCGATCGACAAGAACACCTTGGATGACGTGTTGGCCAAACAGGCGTTGAGCTTGACGCTCAACGTGCCCAACCGCCTGCAGGAGGAGGCAGACGTTGGGGAACTGGCCATTCAGGTCCGCATTAATTCCATGAAGGATTTCAATCCCGCGAACCTGGTTGAACAGGTTCCCGAGCTGCACAAGCTGATGGCGTTGCGCGAGGCACTTATGGCGCTGAAAGGACCATTGGGCAACACCCCGAGCTTTCGCAAGGCTATCGAACAGGCCCTGGCCGATGACGAGTCCCGCACCCGGGTATTGGCGGAGCTGGGGCTGGACACCCCCGACACCTGACATTTTTCAGTAAAAGGACACTGACCACATGACTACACAACAGCACCCGCTACCTGCACCAACCGCTGACCAGTACAGCATCCTCGACAACATAGTTGCGCAGACACTACTGAGTGCGGACGACGAGGCGTATGGCATTGCCAAACGTGGCGTCTCAGCGTTTATCGAAGAGTTGATCAAGCCGCAAAACCGTGGCGAGCCCGTCAAGAAACGCTTGGTCGACCGCATGATTGCCGAGATCGACACAAAGCTCAGCCTGCAAATGGACGAAATTTTGCACCACCCGGACTTCCAGGCGCTGGAAGCCTCCTGGAAAGGGCTGCAATTGCTGGTCGACCGCACCAACTTTCGCGAGAACATCAAGATCGAGCTGCTGAACGTCTCCCGTCAAGACCTGCTGGAAGACTTCGAAGACTCACCGGAAGTGACTCAGTCCGGGTTGTACAAACATATCTACAGTGCTGAATACGGTCAGTTTGGTGGCCAGCCTGTGGGTGCGATTATCGCCAACTACTTCCTGTCACCCAGCGCGCCCGATGTGAAGCTGATGCAGTACGCATCCAGTGTGGCTTGCATGGCCCATGCGCCTTTTATCGCTGCCGCCGGGCCGGCGTTCTTCGGATTGGAAAGTTTCACCGGTTTACCGGACCTCAAGGATCTGAAAGACCATTTCGAAGGCCCGCAATTTGCCAAATGGCAAAGCTTCCGCCAAAGCGAAGACGCGCGTTATGTCGGGTTGACGGTACCGCGATTCCTGCTTCGTACGCCCTACGATCCCCTTGAATGTCCAGTCAAGACCTTCGCCTACCATGAAAACGTGGTCAACAGCCATGAGCACTACCTGTGGGGCAATACTGCCTACGCCTTTGCCACGCGCCTGACTGACAGTTTCGCGCGGTTTCGCTGGTGCCCGAACATCATCGGCCCGCAAAGCGGTGGGGCAGTGGAAGACTTGCCTTTGCATCACTTCCACAGCATGGGCGAAATCGAAACCAAGATTCCGACTGAAGTACTGGTGTCCGACCGTCGTGAATACGAACTGGCACAAGAGGGCTTCATTGCCTTGACAATGCGCAAGGGAAGCGACAATGCCGCGTTTTTCTCCGCCAGCTCGGTACAAAAGCCGAAATATTTTGGCCTCAGTCCCGAAGGCAAGGAAGCCGAGCTGAATTACCGCTTGGGTACCCAGTTGCCTTACATGATGGTGGTCAATCGCCTGGCCCACTACCTCAAGGTCCTTCAGCGCGAGCAACTGGGGGCGTGGAAGGAACGCACCGACCTTGAACTGGAACTCAATAAATGGATTCGCCAGTACGTGGCCGACCAGGAAAACCCCAGCGCCGAGGTGCGTGGGCGGCGCCCCTTGCGCGCAGCGCGCATTGTTGTCAGTGACGTCGACGGCGAGCCCGGCTGGTATCGCGTCAACCTGAGTGTACGGCCGCACTTCAAGTACATGGGGGCAGACTTCACGCTGTCCCTGGTTGGCAAGCTCGACAAAGAATGAGCAGAGGCCAGGGAATGCCCCACCACCAAAATCTTTTCGAGCGCCTCGCGGCTGCCCCCGCATGTGGAGTGACATCCGTCGCCATCCATCTCGGGAAAATGCTCAGTATCCGTGCAGGCAGCGTACAGACGCTGCCGGACTACGGTTTGCCCGACCTCAATGATATGAATCAGAGCCTGCATGAATCATTGAGTCAGTCGCGTCTGTTGATCGAGCGATTTATCCGAGCCTACGAGCCGCGCTTGAAGCATGTGCGGGTCACAACACTGCCACGGGATCATGACCCATTGGCCCTGGCGTTCGCTATCGAAGCCACGCTGATGGTCAAGGGCATCCGCCAGCCCGTGGTGTTCACCGCGCGGCTAGCGATTTCCAGGAGTTCTTCAAACCACGGGGCGCCATGGCGCGCTTTTATGAGGGTTACCTGCGGCCATTTGTCAGTGTCGAGGGCTCCCGTTATCGCATGCGGGCCCTGGAAGGCCGCAGCCTGCCGATGGCGCGCTCGCTCCTCGACCAACTGACCAAGGCACAGACCATTCGCCAGGGGTTTTTCACTGAGGACCAGGGTGATTGGGCCGTGCGTTTTACGCTGGCGCCCTACAGCCTGGACCAGGCCGTCAGCCGGGCGACGCTGCGAGTGGGCGACCAGCAGCTGGAGTACCGTCACGGCCCAATCGTGCCGATGGCGTTTCATTGGCCGAACGAGGCAGAAAGCGGTCGCAGCAGCCTGGTGCTGGAGCGCGGTGCGGAGCGGCCCCTTGGGATTGAAAAAGACAGTGGCGCCTGGTCGTTGTTCCGGTTTTTCGACCTGATGCAAAGCGAGCCTGCCAGTGGAAGGAATGCGCAGATACTCAAAGCCGACCTGGCTGGCCTGCGTGCTAATTACCTGCTCACCAGTCAACGCAACCCAAGCCCGTTCCAGATGGCGACATGGCGCACCTTCCGCCTGCCGGAGCAACTGTGAGCAGGGCGCACCCTTGGCGAAGTGCCGGGCGCACGGCGCAAGGCAAGCGCCGTGCGCGCAATGAGGACGCGTTCCTGGATTGCCCGCAAGGTGGTTGTTGGGCGGTCGCCGATGGAATGGGTGGCCATCAAGCAGGCAATGTCGCCAGCCAATGGGTGGTCAGCAGCCTTGCTGCGCTGCCGGGCCAAGGCGGCTTCGATCAACGGATCGGGGCTGTGCAACGCTGCCTGAGAGGCCTCGACAGTCAGTTGCAACCTGCCGATGGCGTGGCGGGCATCATGGGCAGTACGGTGGTGGTGCTGTTACTCGAACACGACCGTGCGGCCTGTATCTGGGCAGGAGACAGTCGATGCTACCTTTGGCGTGGGCAGCGCCTGTACCAGCTCTCGCGTGACCACTCCCTACAGCAACACCTCATGGATAAGCAGCAACTGAGTCCAGAAATGGCCCAGGCTCATCCAGGCGCAAGGGCGTTGACCCGTGCAGTTGGAGCCCGGCAGCCACTGAGCCTCGAGATACTGGAGCTGCGTACCCATCCCGGAGATGTGTTTTTGTTGTGCAGCGATGGTCTGTACCAAGGGCTCAGCTGCAGGGAACTGGGGAGGGCCATGAGTGCAGGTACGCCACGGCAGGTGGTGGAGCAGCTATTCAGCGACGTATTGCGGGGGCCGGCGCGGGATGACCTCACCGCCGTGGTGGTCCAGTCATGAGCGCGGCGGCAGGTCCGCCTAACCTGCTGGCGGGGCGCTATCAGCTTGAACGAATCCTGGGTACCGGGGGCATGGGCGTGGTCTATCGGGCCCGGGACCTGATGCATGAGGCGTTCGGCGAGCCCGACTGCCGTGTGGCGCTGAAGCTGTTGGGCGAGACCCTTTCTGCCTCCGACGACGCTCATGTGTTGCTATACAGCGAATTCGCCCTGACCCGAAGTCTGCGCCATGACCATGTGGTACGCGCATTTTCATTCGAGGTAGACACCACGCACCAACTGGCATTTTTCACTATGGAAGTGATGCCGGGCCTGACCCTGGATCGCATGCTCCCGGAGTGTCCGCAGGGACTGGCATGGCAGGAGCTGCAACCCATGGCCCTGCAATTGCTGGATGCACTGGCCTATATCCATCGGCAAGGCGTCCTGCATGGGGATGTGAAACCGGCGAATATCATGGTGGGGGAGCAAGGGATACGCTTGTTCGATTTTGGCCTGGGCCATGCCGAGGCGCAGGCAAAAGCTGGGTTGCCGAGCTTGAGCCGCAGTCGCCTGAATGCCTGGACGCCGGCGTATGCGGCGCCTGAGCTGATAGCGGGAGGGGGGCCGTCGGCCAGTGCCGATTTGTACGGGGCTGCCTGCGTGCTCTATGAACTGGCCGAAGGCCGGCGCCCCGGCGAGCGCCAGCAGAATCAGCGACTGCGTCGGCCCAGGCAGCTGCCCAGGCACTGTTGGCCTTCGTTGTGTTCAGCATTGGCGATGGACCCCGAGCAGCGAACGGTAGGCGTCGCCGAGTTGCGCGATGCGTTGGCGGGCCGGCGTCGTTGCTGGTTCCTGAGCTAGTGCGTCAACCGGGGAGGTCATGCAGCTGGCAGTACTCGCTCCAGCCCAGGCCCGCCATCTGCGCCACTTCCCTGTGCACCTCGAGGCGCTGGGCTTCGAAGGCTTCGGCGGACTCGGAGGTCAGTTTGAGGGTCAATTCCCAGGCAAACAGGCCTTGGCGTTCGGCTTCCGCTTCGAAGGCTTCATGCAGCCGCTCGGCGCGGTACTGCGCCAGGGTTTCGCCCTTGGCCTGGGCGGCCAGCGGGTTCAGGGTATTGAGTTCGGTGGCCACATCGGGGTGTTCGTTGAGGAACCTGTCCAGTGCTAACTGGTGGTTATCGCCAGGTGGTGACAAAGGCTTGCTCCAATCAAGGGCCGGATTCCGGTCGGTGGGATGCACAGAGGCGACGCGCGCGTTTGCGCAGCCGGCGGTGGGTCCAGGCGCGTATGGGGTTGAGTAAAAACAATAACAGATACGCGCTCAGCACGAGGGCCAAGTCAACAGAGCTATTGTTGGGGGACCCCGTCGCCCGTTCAATAACGCCCCTGCTGATCAACAGCAGCGCGACGCCGAACACCCACAGCAGCACGTTGAAAAACAGCGGGTGCCCCTTCATTGGCAGCTTACTTTGCATAGCCAGCTTATCTCCCTGGTGCCTGCTTCCTTTGCAACAACCTTCCTTGATCAGTTGCGCCCCCGGCGCCGCGAGCCTGCACCCATAAACACACAGGCAGTAAGTATTGAAGCAGACTCCGCGATGGGCCCAGCTTAGAAAAGTCAATTATTTGGAAATATTCAGCGAATTTCCTGTCATCCATTGTTGAAAAAACACCCGGAGGAATGGCAAAAAGCTTTCGCTCACTGTGCCTGGACGTGTAGCGTTAGCCCGTGTTTACGGCGCTGCCTTCCAGGGACAGTGGGCGATGGGCAGAGGGATGGGTCATGGCGCAAACGCTGTTCAAGCTTTTCTTCACCCAACGTCTGGCCGCCTTGGCCAGCACGGAGTCGCTGCGAGCGATCCGCGAAGGGTTGTTGTGGATCCTGCCGTGCCTGCTGGTGTCAGCGAGCTTTCTGATCCTGTCTGAATGTGCTCGCGTGCTTGGCTTCGACCCGCAGGTGGTGGCGTTCCTCGCCGGCCTCCACAATCAGATCAGCTCCGTCATCCCACTGCTGGTGGCCGCTTCCATTGGCTACATGCTGGCGATCCAACATCGCCTGCCGCAGCTGCCGGTGGCATTCCTGTGCCTGGCTCATGTGGTAGTGGCGACGTTTGTCCTGCGGGAGTACCCGCGCGCCTCGGCCACCTTCGTACTGTTTATCGCGATTGCCTCGCCGCTGTTGAATGTGCCGGCGATTGCCTGGCTGCACCGTTACCGCTGGACCCGAGTGGTCAACGAAGACCTGGTGGGGCACAACCTGCGAGGTACGATCAACATGGTGGTGCCGGGGGCGATCACTGCCTTGGCGTTGGTGGCAGTGCTGTCCTTGTTGTTGCAGGTGCCCTATGTGGCCCAACTCCAAGGGCCGCAGGTACTCAATGCGTTGGAATCGCCCTACGGCAGCGGCCTGTTTGTGACATTGATGAATTCGCTGCTGTGGTTTTTCGGGATCCACGGTGTGTACGCCATGCAACCGTTGTTCGATGTGCTGGACCAGGCCGTAGTGCTGAATAGCACGGCGTCGGCAGCGGGCGAGCCCATCAAGTATGTGTTGAACAGCGGCCTATTGGGCAGCTTTGCGTTTATCGGTGGTTCGGGCGGTGCATTGTGCCTGTTGCTGGCGATCCTGCTGTTCTCCAAGAGCCAGTCCATGCGCCTGTTGGCGGTGGCGAGCGTGCCGCTCTCACTGTTCAACGTCAGTGAAGTGCTGCTGTTCGGTTTACCGATCATTCTCAACCCGCGCTTGTTCATACCGTTTCTGATCGTACCGGCGTTGAACGCCACGGTGGCGTTAACCGTGGTGCAGATGGGCTGGGTGTCGCCGGCAGTGGTCAGCGTACCGTTCACGGCGCCTGTGCTGCTCAACGCCTATCTCAGCACCCACGGCGACCTGGCGGCGGTGGCGCTGCAACTGGCACTGCTGGCCCTGGGCACGCTGGTGTATGCGCCGTATGTGCACGCGATTCATCGCCAGGCCACTGAGGGCGGCACGGTCTACCTCAAGTCCCTGGACATGACCTTCCGTGGCCTTGAGGAAAAGGGCCGGTTGCGCGAGTTGGACCCGGTGCTCGCTTCGCACAAGACTTTGGCGCGCCAGGCCACTGAGCTGAGCCGCATCCAGCAGATCAGCGACTACGAGTTCTACCTCGAATTCCAGCCGCAGGTCTCGACCCGCACCGGCCTGTGCACCGGCTGTGAAGCGCTGATGCGTGCCCGTGATGCCCAGGGTACGGTGCATTCGCCGTGGGAGTTCCTGCAATGGCTGGCCCAGGCGCGGTTGATGCCGGACGTGGATGTGTGGGTGGCCTCCCAGGCGGTTCGCCAATACCAGAAGTGGCAAAAACTTGGCTTTGCCTTGCCGATGACCATCAATATTTCCAGCGCGACCCTGACCGACGCCGCCTATGGTGAGCGCCTTGTGGAGATTCTGGCCCAGGCCCACGGGCAGGTATCGGTGGAAATCACCGAGGACGCGTTGGTCAGTGATATCCAGGCCACGCGCCAGACCATCCAGAAGCTGCAAGCCATTGGCGCCAAGGTTTACATCGATGACTTCGGCACCGGGTTTTCGGCCTTGAGTTACCTGCACCAGTTCCCGGTGGACTACATCAAGATCGACCGCAGTTTCGTGGTGGCCCAGCACGATCCCAAGGGCGCTCAGGTCATGACCGGTATGTTGCGTTTCTGTGAGGCGCTGAACCTGGGTGTGGTGGTGGAAGGGGTAGAGACTGCCGAGCAGTTGGCTTTCCTGAACACCGGCGCCGAATTGATTATCCAAGGCTGGTATTTCAGCAAGGCGCTGCCGGGCGATCAGTTGGAAGGCTTTGTGCGAGCGCGTGCCGCGTTAGCCGAGGGCTAATAACCGCGCTGGGTCTGCTCGATTTCCTCGACCAGGCTGTCTATTCCAGCCAGACGAGCCCGGTTGTCATGGTCCCAGGGGTGAAAACCGGGTTTGAAGTAATGCAACCACGGCACCAGCATCCGTGGGAAAACCCCCTTGGGCCCATACAGAAACTTCAGCATGCGCCAGAAGCCTTTCAGGTGCCCCCCCGATTTGCGGTCGGCAATCAGCAGGCGCAGGTGGAAATCGAATACCACCAGCCAGAAGAGCAACGTGGTGGTCAGCATGGTCCCGGTGCGTAGCAAGTAACGCTTGGGGCCGGGCTTGATCACGCGATTCCACACGTCGAAGGCTACGGCCTTGTGTTCGGTTTCCTCCAGGGCGTGCCAGTACCACATCTGCTGGTAGCCTTTGAGTGAATGGCCGAAACGTGTCGGGTCGCTCAGGAGTATTTCCGCCAGCATCGCGGTGTAGTGTTCAAGCGCAATGGTCACCGCGAGGTTGAAGGACGGCGGCAGGTGTTTTTTCTGCAGGTCGAGGATGAATTTAAGCCGTCGGTCCAGGGTGTGTGCCGGCAATCCTGCCTCTTGCAGCAGGTTGTTGTAGGCCACGTGCTCACGGCTGTGCATGGCCTCCTGGCCGATAAAACCCTGGACCTCTTTCTTCAGTTCAGGGTTATCGATGTGCTGGCGGTAGTGGCGCACGCTGTCCATGAAAAACAGCTCGCCCTGGGGGAACAACAGCGACAAGGCGTTGAAAAAATGCGTGATGAACGGACCCTGTTCATGCCAGTCCTT
Organism: Pseudomonas tritici; assembly: GCF_014268275.3. Lineage (NCBI taxonomy): Bacteria > Pseudomonadati > Pseudomonadota > Gammaproteobacteria > Pseudomonadales > Pseudomonadaceae > Pseudomonas > Pseudomonas tritici. The sequence goes on along the minus strand of NZ_CP077084.1, from coordinate 3,746,919 downwards.
GATGCGCTCGGCGGGCAGGTCAAAATGGATGTCACGGCGGATCGGTAACATAGTGCATGCTCCTGTTCAGAGACGGGGCTCGTCGTTGGTTTCAAACACCGGCGTGCGGGCTTTTGGGGCCATGCGCTGGCTGGCGAATACCACTAAGGCTTGATAGGCCGCCGGCAAGCACCGGGCGAGCAGGTCGAGGAAATACGCGTCACGGCCGATCAGCACACGACGCTTGTTTTTGCGCACGCCTTGCAGGATCACTTTGGCGGCCTGGTCGGCGTCGGTGATGAACAGCTTCTCGAAGTCGGCGCGGGCCTGCTGTTCGCTGTGGATCAGGAAACCGGTCATGTTCGCGTCGATACGGCTGCTGCGACAGATATCGGTACGAATGCCTCCCGGGTGTACGCAGGTGGCAGAGACGCCGCAGCGCTGCATATCCAGCTCTTGGCGCAGGGATTCGGTAAAGCCGCGCACGGCAAACTTGGTAGCGTTGTAGCCACTCATGCCGGGTTGGGCAAACAGGCCGAATACGCTGGAGGTGTTGACGATATGGCCGTCACCCGAGGCTTTCAGATACGGCAGGAACGCCTTGGTGCCGTGGACCACACCCCAGAAGTTGATGCCGACAATCCATTCCAGGTCGGCGTAGTCCACACCTTCCACCGTGCTCGACAGCGCCACCCCGGCATTGTTGAACACCAGGTTGACCTGGCCGTGTTCGGCAACGCAGCGCGCGGCCCAATCCAGCATGGCCTGGCGGTCGGAAACATCCAGCACCTGGGTGGTGATCAACACGGGGGCCAGGGTCGAGGTCTTGATCAACGCCTCGGTCTGTTCCAAGCCCTGGCTGTTTTTGTCCGCCAGCGCCAGGTGGCAGCCTTCCCGAGCCAGGGCCAGGGCGAGGGCGCGACCCATGCCGGATGCCGCGCCGGTAATGGCCGCTACGCGACCGTTGAATGACTTCATGACAGGCTGCCTTCTGCGGTGGAGTGGGGCGCCGGCACTGGACGGCTGGGCGCGTTGACCGGTAGCAGGTCGGCCACATAGTCCTTGAGCGCAAACTGCCGGGTGACCTGCTTGAAGCGCCAGGTCGAGCCGGGCCATAGGGTGGTGTTCTTGCCTGTGCGCGGGTCGAGGTACCAGCTTTGGCAACCGCCGGTGTTCCAGATGGTGCGCTTGAGCTTGTCTTGCAACTGTTGGTTGTAGGCGCTTTCGACACTGGGTTTGACGTCGACAGTGGCGATGCGATGCCGCTGCATGTGCTGGAGTGCGTCGAGGATGTAGGTGACCTGGGCTTCGATCATCAGGATCATCGAGTTATGCCCCAGGCCGGTGTTGGGCCCGACGATCAGGAACAGGTTGGGATAGCCCGGCACGGTGGTGCCCTTGTAGGCGTGGGCGCCGTCCTGCCAGGTGTCCATCAGGTCCACACCACCGCGCCCGATGATGCAATCGCGGGGCAGGGGATCGGTGGCCTGGAAGCCGGTACCGAAGATCAGGCAATCGGCCGGGTGCTTGATGCCGTCGGCGGTGATCACACCGTCAGCTTCAATGCGCAGCACGTTGTGGGTGACCACCTCCACATTGCTGCGCGACAACGCTGGGTAGTAGTCATTGGAAATCAGCACGCGCTTGCAGCCGATGGTGTAGTCCGGGGTCAGCGTTTTGCGCAGGGAAGGGCGAGCCACTTGTTTATGCAGGTGGCGCAAGGCGATTTTCTGCACCATCTTCATCAGCCGTGGGTGCAGGGCAAATCCGACCACGCGGCCTTCCAGCGCCCAGTAGAAGGCGCCGCGCACCAGGCGCTGAGTGAAGGGCAGGTGCTTGAACAGCCAGCGTTCGAAGGGCGAAACCGCGCGGTCGGGCTTGGGCATGATCCACGGCGGGGTGCGTTGGAACAGGTCCAGGTGAGCCACCTGCGGCGCGATCTGCGGCACGAACTGAATGGCACTGGCGCCGGTGCCGATCACCGCCACGCGTTTGCCCTTCAAGGAATAATCGTGATCCCACTGTTGGGAGTGAAAGCGTTTGCCCTTGAAGCTGTCGAGCCCTGAAATATCCGGCAGCGCCGGGCGCGACAAGCCGCCCATACCCGACACCAGCACCCGCGCACTGACCTGACGGCCATCGCTGAAGCTCAACTGCCAGCGTTGCTGTTGGTCGTCGAACACCGCGCGTTTGAGGCCCATGCCGAAGCGCAGGTAGGGCGCCAACCCAAAGCGCGTGGCGCATTGTTCCAGGTAAGCGCGGATCTCTGCCTGCGGCGCGAACTGTCGCGTCCAGTCCGGGTTGGGCGCAAAGGAAAACGAATACACATGGGACTGCACATCGCAGGCGCAGCCTGGGTAGTGGTTGTCCCGCCACGTGCCGCCGAGGGTGTCGGCCTGTTCGGCAATAAAGAAGTCGGTGAACCCGGCCTCCTTGAGCTTGATCGCCATGCACAGGCCGGCAAAGCCTGAGCCGATGATGGCAATGTCGATTGAATCACTCTGGGCATTCATAAGCAGTCCTTCGTGGGCATCGGGTGTGCTCGCTTTCTTGTTTTGTCTTTTAGATAGAACACCATTGCAAAGAAAAATTGAATTACTTATTTTAAAAAAGATTTTAAATAATCTACCTGAAAATATCGCCTACGCTAGTCCCAGGTTCCTCATGTGCGAGTTGTCCGACGGACAGGCACGAAGTTTAGGTCCAGGGTGTGGACGATGGCTGAGGCCTTGATCAATTCCGGTCGGGTCGCCAGCAGTAGGGATGCAGAGGACCGAGCTATGGCTGTTGAATGGGTTATCGCTGCGGCTGTGTTTATAGGCGTGAGCGCTGCTTTGTGGGGGTTCAGTGCCTGGATGACGCGGCGTATCGAAGCTGCCGTTCCGAGCAACGGGCGCTATGTGGAAGTGAATGGCGAGCGCTTTCACTATTACGAGGAGGGCAAGGGCCCACCGCTGTTGATGATTCACGGGCTGATGGGCAGCAGTCGCAACCTCACCTATGCCTTGTCCGGCCAGTTGCGCGAGCACTTTCGAGTGATCACGCTTGACCGTCCGGGGTCGGGCTATTCCACGCGCCATAAAGGCACCGCCGCAGACTTGCCGGCTCAGGCGCGGCAAGTGGCAGCCTTTATCGGCACGTTGGGCCTGGACAAACCGCTGGTGCTGGGGCATTCCCTCGGTGGCGCGATTTCACTGGCGCTGGCCCTGGACCATCCCCATGCCGTGTCTGGCCTGGTGTTGGTGGCACCCCTGACCCATCCCCAACCCACATTGCCCCTGGTGTTCTGGTCACTGGCGGTACGACCGGCCCTGCTGCGGCGTTGGGTTTCGCACACCCTGACCGTGCCAATGGGCCTGCTCACACGCCGCTCGGTGGTCAAGGGCGTGTTCGCTCCGGACACTGCCCCAGAGGATTTTGCTACCCGGGGCGGCGGGCTGCTGGGCATGCGGCCCGACAACTTCTATGCGGCGTCCAGCGAGATCGCGCTGGTCAACGATTACCTACCGGACATGGTCAAGCGCTACCCGCAACTGACGCTGCCGATCAGCCTGATTTATGGCGCGCGTGACAAGGTCCTGGACTTTCGCAAACACGGGCAGGCCCTGGCTGACAGGGTCCCCGGCCTGAAGCTGCAGGTGGTGGAAGGGCGCGGCCATATGTTGCCGATCACCGCCACGGCGCGGGTGGTCGAGGCGGTAATGCAATTGGCCAAGCGTGCCCGGCCGCCGGAAACCGCCGCGATCCTGCATCCGCCATTTGCCTTGGCAAACAAATAATCGTGGCCTCCACTGCGCGGTGGACGGTCCGAAATGCTTGCCCTAGAGACCTGACCAAACGGCAGAAAAACAGACTGCCCAGTCACGCGGAAAAGGCCTCGAAAAAGTAGTTGACGACCTATCGATTCCGCGCTATTTCTTTAAAAAAATATTTCAATGTTTATTTTGAAATGATTTTTGAAATGCCTAAGAGCGAATAAAAATGAAAAAAACGCCTTTTATCGCATGGTTGATTTCTCGGAGCATTCAGCGCTCCCCGAACCTTTTTTCTGCCTCCCTGCCACGGAGGTTGCCATGAATCAGACTCTGGCAGCCCCAAGCGTATGGACCGACGGCAAGCGTCACCTGTGGTGGCTGGGCATCATGCCCCTGGCCACGCCATTGCTCTCCGGTGCCCTGGCCATTTCCACCGGTATCCAGCAACTCTGGTGGGTTGGCGTGCTGGTGATCTTCGGCCTGATCCCGCTGATCGACGGCTTGCTTGGTGAGGATGTGAGCAACCCGCCCGAATCCGCCGTCAGCCACCTCGAATCCCAAAGCTATTACCGCTGGATCGTCTACACGGGCGTGCTGTTCGTCATTTCATCGGTGGTGATCACCGGTTGGCTGGCCGCCGGCGGTATCGACTGGATCATCCGGGGTGGTTTGTTGCAAGCTGCCGCGAACCTGGAACCGTCCAACTGGTTGTCCCACGCCGCCAGCTACATCACTGCGCGCACTCAGCTGCATGGCGAAGCGAGCTGGTTCACCTACCTGGGCATGGCCATGTCGACAGGTGCCGCTACCGGCATCGCGATCAACACGGCCCACGAACTGGGACACAAGCCCAACGCGTTGGAAGTGTTCCTGGCCAAGGTCACCCTGGCCCCGACCTTCTACGGCCACTTCTACACCGAACACAACCGTGGCCATCACGTACGTGTGGCTACACCGGAAGATCCAGCCAGTTCGCGCCTGGGGGAGAGCTTCTGGGCCTTCCTGCCCCGCTCGGTATGGCTCAGTGCCCGTTCGGCGTGGAACCTGGAGCGCGAACGCCTGCGCAAGCTCGGCTTGCCCGCCTGGCATTGGCAGAACGGCGTACTCAGCGCATGGATGTACAGCGTGGTGCTGTGGGGTGCGATGATCGCGTGGTTGGGCGTGTCAGTGATCCCGTTCCTGATCATCCAAGGCATCTACGGCTTCTCGCTGCTGGAAGTGGTGAACTACGTCGAGCATTACGGGCTTAAACGCCAGAAGTTGCCCAATGGTCGTTATGAGCGTTGCTCACCACGGCATTCATGGAACAGCAACCGTATTGTCACCAATATCTTTCTGTTCCAATTGCAGCGGCACTCCGATCACCATGCCAACCCAACCCGTAGTTATCAGTCGTTGCGCCACTTTGATGAGTCGCCGCAACTTCCCTACGGCTATGCGAGCATGATTGTCTGGGCCTATGTGCCTTACTTGTGGCGCCGTCGCATGGACCATCGAGTGCTGAACCATTATGCCGGGGATATCACCCTGACCAATCTTCAACCTTCACAACGCTTGAAGTATCTGGAGAAATACAGCGGCAGTGCCAAGCCGTTCTGAGGTGAATTAAAACATGTGTTGTGCGCTCGGGATCTGTGCATCGCGCAGGTCTCTATCGCCCAGGATTCTCCAAATGAGTTGCAAAAAAACAGTGTTTGACCCGAACAAAAATAATTTAAAGGGAAGGACGTACACTATGCAATCACCTGCCAAGTTCACCACCCATATCGTATTGGCCGCGCTGGGCCTGATCGTCTATCACCAGGCTCAAGCTGCGCGCATTGAGCCTGCCGGCAGTGCGTTTACCGCCCAGGGCCCCATCAGTTTTTCCAAAGGTGCGCTGATCAGCGCCGACTGCACCATCAAGGTCGCCGGCAAAGTGGCGGCCGACGGCTCATCGGTGAATGTCGACAAAGTTGAATTCGATGGCGGCCTCAAATGCAGCCGAGTCGAAGCCATTAACCTGCCCTGGGTATTAGTTGCCAAAGACACCAAGAGTGGTTCTATGTCGAAAATCAGCGTGGATGTTCATGCCTTTGGTTTAGGCGGCAAGTGCGGGCCTTCTACCGCCGAGGGAACATGGGATAACGCCACCGGTAAGTTGGAAGCCGCGAATGTACCGATTGGCGAAGACTGCACGATCAAGACGGTGTCGATCAAGATGCCACCGAACTTCAAAGTGGTTGAATAAACATTAAATGTTGTTGCGGTAATTGAATTGAGATTTGGCTGGAAAGGGAAGTTCTGCAGTTTCACCGTGACCTCTCGATCATGGCCATTACCCCCTGGCGAATGACTCGCCATAACATGTGAGGAAAAACAATGAAAAGCTTGAAAACCCTCGTATCGTTGTCTGCTTTGGCTGTTTGCATGGGTGCTGCTTCCATGGCGAACGCTTATAGCATCGCTCCGGTTAACACCAGCTTCACCGCGCCAGGCACCATCTCGGTGAAATCGCCATCCTCCTTCCAAGCCACCGTTAATTGCGGTGCGACGTTCACCGGCAATGTTGATGCGACGGGCGTTGCAAAAATCACGGGCGTGGCGGTGACCGGTGGCGGGCTGTGCGCCCTGCCCAAGATCACTGGTTTGCCCTGGACTTTGACCGCCACTGGCCCGGCTGCCGGTTCTGTGACCAACGTCGGTTACACCATCGCCAGCTCGATTCTGTACCCGGCCTCCAATTGCGGCCCGTCCACCATTACCGTGGGCTACAGCGGCGGCGTGCTGTCGGCAGCCAACCAGACGCTGAGCGGCAGCTGCACCGTGGTGAGCCTGAGCGTGACACCAAGCCCTGCGCTGACCATCGTGCCTTGAGAGCCGCTTGAGCACACAGGGTTGATCACCCATTGAAAACTGGCGCCTGAACCAGGCGCCAGTTCATGAATAGCCAGGCAGCAAGACGAACCGGCGGGACCGGCTCAGATAACAATAAGGAGTGCCGCATGAATAATAAGAAACAACATGTGCAGGTTTTGCTGGGGCTGGCGCTGATAGGAGGGGCGATTGTGATCGCACCCGTGCAAGCCGGCGGTTTTTCAACGCCGACCTACGGCGCGCCAGGTTGGGGTCGGGCTTTTGCGGGCGGCTCGCTGTTCAAGAATGACCCGAGCTCGGCGTACAACAACCCAGCTGCCATGGCTTTTGTAGAGCATAACGTTGCGCAATTTACCGTCGACTATGCGCGTATCAAGATCAAGTACAAGGGCGATGCCTCTGATTATGCAGGTAACCCGATTTCCAGTACTCCGTTGGACGCAGGAGGGTTTCCCGACCTCGCGGCGACCACTGCTAACAACAACGACGGCGGGCAAGGCGGGTTTACGGCCTGGTTGCCAACCGGTTTCATGGTGATGCCCCTGGGGGATCGGTTCGCTTTCGGCCTGAGCCAGGTCGTTCCCCAAGGCATGCGCTCCACCTGGGATCAGGATTCGAAACTGCGCGACTTTGCCGTGGACACCAAGATCGAAACGGTGGGTTTGACGGGGTCCCTGTCGTTCAAGGTCAATGATCAATTCTCCATCGGTGGTGGCGTGATCGTGCAGCACAGCAAGGGCTTCGTAAGCCAGAACGTCGACTTGCTATCTGCCGCTGCCGTGTCGGATTCCGTCCTGGGCGGGGTCACGTTTCCATCGGATGTCGGTAGCGCATTGATGCGTGTCAAGGTCGACAATATCTCGGCTGGCTGGTTTACCGGCGTCGTGTGGAAACCCACGGACCGAGATACGTTGGGCTTGAACTACCACGCCAAGATCAAAAACAAAATGACCGGTAAATACAATATTTACGCCGATCAGTTTTCCTACAACCTCATGACCCAGCCGAGCCCTTTCGGCGGTAGCGGCACACTGGTTAATACGGCTTATCCCGGCCTTGAACTGGCGCCGGACGGTGCCCATGCCAGTGTCCAACTGGACATTCCTGCCACTGCGGGCCTGGATTGGGTGCACCAGTTCAACGACCGATTCACCCTGGGCGCCAGCGTGACCTGGACGCAGTGGTCGTCGTTTAAAGACCTTACGCTCAAGTCGGGAGGCGCGACGATCGTCTCCATCCCCTACAACTATAAAGACACCTGGATGTACTCGGTCGGCGGCGATTTCCGCGCCACCGATGAATTGACCCTGCGTGCCGGTGTGGCCATCGACCAGACACCCACCCGCAACTCCACCCGTGACCCACGGATCCCGGATGGGGACCGCACCTTTCTGTCGTTGGGCGCTGGGTACGATGTCAAAGCGGTCAAGGGTTTGAGTCTCGATGTTGCGTACTCCCACCAGTTCGTTCAGGAGGTCAAGCTGAAGACCCAGAACGTCGATCGCCTGGGTGGCGCCAGCCTCAACGGCAAAGCCGAGTCGTCGGGCGATGTCGTCAGCTTATCGGCAACCTACGCGTTCTGACGTTTGCGGAGGCCGCTGGTTGAAGGCATCAAGCGCATCTTGCTGCCTTCAACCAGCGGTTCGTCCTCAATTCAGCGACAGCGAACTCTTCTCATATCAACATTCCTGCTGCCCCATGCCTCTCGCATCTTATCGCTAGCAACTTGTTGCAGTGTTGCTCCGAGCCCATCCTAATCCGACACGCAATTACCCTTCGTAGCGCTGCTCTGAGGAGCCGCCACAACTTCCCTACCGTGACGCAAGCCAAAGTATCTGGAGTGGGTTACGCAATCACGCTCTGAATAAAACGCTGATTTCCATCGCTCAGATTTTTCCTATTTCGGCGCATGCTTAGTTGTATGAAAGTTGCTATGTCCGAATAAAAATAATTTTGAGGGAAGAGTGCTAGCGATGCAATTACCTAAAGTATTCTGCCCTCTCTGCCTAGGTTCCCATGGGGCTGTTCACTTATCGCAAGGCCGTGCCCGCTTGGCAGCGCCTACTGCACTCTCACACACCATTACCGAATGAATTGATTCTAGCTATGTATAGATCATTGATTTGAAGTTTGGCCGGATCAAGGGGTTTCGCTATGTTGCTTTAACTTCTCGATCCTGGTCATTACCCCGGCGAATAACTCGCCTTTATATGTGAGGAATATAATGATGAACTTTAAAACCCTCGTGTCGTTGTCTGCCCTGGCTATTTGCATGGGTACCGCTTCCATGGCCAATGCGTACAGCATTACCCCGGTAAACACCAACTTCACTGCACCCGGCACGATCTCGGTGAAATCCCCGTCTTCCTACCAAGCTGCTGTTAACTGCGGGGCCACCTTTACCGGCAATGTCGACGCCGCCGGCGTTGCAAAAATTACCGCTGTAGCCATCACCGGTGGTGGTCTGTGCAGCCTGCCCAAGATTACCGGCTTGCCTTGGACATTGACGGCGACGGGGGCCACGGCGGGTTCTGTGACAAATGTCGGGTACACCATCGCGGGTTCTATTCTGTACCCGGTCTCCAATTGCGGTGCTTCCACTATCACAGGCAACTACAGCGGCGGTGTGTTGACGGCGACCAATCAACCGCTGGCCGGCAACTGCACGGTAGTGAGCCTGAGTGTCAAGCCAACGCCAGCGTTCACCGTTGTGCCTTGAGGGTGGCTTGAGCACACAGGGCTGATTGCCCGTTAAAAGACAGGCGCCTTTCACCAGGCGTCTGTTGGTTTAGCTATATGAGATGGCATTAGGAATACCGTATGAATGACAAGACACGACCGGTACAGGTTCTCCTGGGGTTGGCGTTTATGGGCGGGCTGATGATTGCCGCACCTGTGCACGCCGGTGGTTTCTCCACCCCGACTTATGGTGCGCCTGGCTGGGGCAGGGCATTTGCCGGTGGTTCGCTGTTCAAGAACGATCCGAGCGCTGCGTACAACAACCCAGCTGCCATGGCGTTCACAGACCGTAACGTTGCGCAGTTCACGGTCGACTACGCACGCATCAAGATCAAATACACAGGCGCGGCCTCTGATTACGCAGGCAACCCAATTTCCAGTACCCCGCTGGATGACAGCGGTTTCCCTGATCCCACAGCGACTACCGTGAACAACAACGACGGTGGCCAAGGTGGTTTTTCCGCTTGGCTGCCGACGGGTTTCATGGTGATGCCGCTTGGTGACCAATTTGCCTTCGGGCTGAGCCAGGTTGTACCCCAAGGCATGCGATCCACCTGGGATGAAGACTCGAAACTGCGCGGTTTTGCAGTGGATACCAAAATCGAAACCGTGGGTTTGACGGGGTCATTATCGTTCAAGGTCAACGACGAGTTTTCCATCGGTGGCGGCGTGATCGTTCAGCACAGCAAGGGCTTCGTCAGCCAGAACATCGACTTGCTGTCGGCAGCGGCGGTGTCCGATTCCATACTCGGCGGCACTCCTTTCCCATCGGACGTGGGCGGCGCGTTGATACGGGTCAAAGTCGACAATATTTCAGCAGGCTGGTTTACCGGCGTCGTCTGGAAACCTACGGAGAAAGACACCCTGGGTCTGAATTACCACGCCAGGATCAAGAACAAGATGACCGGCAAATACAACATTCATGCCGATCAGTTTTCCTACAACCTTATGACCCAACCGAGCCCATTTGGCGGCAGCGGTACGCTGGTGGGCACGGCTTATCCGGGACTTGAGCTGTTTCCGAACGGTGCGCATGCCAGTACCCAGCTGGATATCCCTGCCACCGCCGGCCTGGACTGGGTGCACAGGTTCAATGATCGATTCACCCTGGGGGCAAGCGTGGTTTGGACGCAGTGGTCGGCGTTCAAGGACCTGACGCTCAAGTCCGGTGACCTCACGATCGTCTCTATTCCCTACAACTACCAGAACACCTGGATGTACTCCCTGGGTGGAGACTTTCGTGCCACCGATGAACTGACCTTGCGTGCGGGCGTGGCCGTCGACCAGACGCCTACCCGTAACTCGACCCGTGACCCGCGGATCCCGGATGGTGATCGCACCTTTCTGTCCGTTGGCGCCGGGTACGACGTAAAGGCAATCGAGGGCCTGACGCTTGATATTGCCTATTCCCATCAGTTCGCTGAGCAGGTGAAGTTGAGGACCCAAAACGTAGACCGGCTGGGCGGCGCGAGTCTCAATGGCAAGGTCAAGGCGTCCGGCGATGTCATCAGCCTGTCGGCGACCTACACGTTCTGATGTTTCGCTGGGTGATCCGCTCAGCGTGTTGATGGACCAGGCGGCCCGCTCGGCCGTCATTTTTTTGCCCTAGCGTTAAATAATTATTTCAAAACAAAATTTGAATATAGTTTTCGAATTTTGTAGTGTGACGTTACGCCGCATGTCATCCGGCCCGGCGCACGTAGGCCGTACCCTGAATCAAGTAGAGGTATCTCCATGGTTATCTGGTTACTGGTGGGTTTCGCAGCAGCGATTGCCCTGGCATATCGACAAGCTGCCGCCACCCTGTGGTTGGGTGCCGGCCTGGTCTGGCTGGCGGCGGGTTACCTGTTCAACGTGGTTGCCGGATTCGGTACCACCGTCGCGGCCGTGCTGGTGGTGTTGCCCGCGTTGCTGATGACGATCAAGCCCCTGCGCCGCACCTTGCTTACCAGCAAGGCCCTAGGCCTGTTTCGTACGATCATGCCGGCGATGTCCGACACCGAGCGCGCCGCCATCGAGTCTGGCACTGTGTGGTGGGACGCCGAGTTGTTCAGCGGCAAGCCCAACTGGCAGCGCCTGTTGCAAGCTGCTCCAGCCAGTCTGAGCGCCGAAGAACAAGCCTTTCTCGACAACGAAGTGGAAACCCTGTGCGACATCGCCAATGACTGGGAAACCACCCAGGTGTGGCAGGACATGTCACCCGAAGGCTGGCAGTACACCAAGGATGCCGGGTTTCTCGGCATGATCATTCCCAAGCAATACGGCGGCAAAGGGTTCTCCCACTACGCGCACTCGCAAGTGGTGATGAAGCTGTCGACGCGCTGCTCGGCGGCGGCGATTTCGGTGATGGTGCCCAATTCCCTCGGTCCGGCGGAGCTGCTGTTGCATTACGGCACCGATGCCCAACGCAATTACTACCTGCCGCGTCTGGCGCGGGGTGAGGACATCCCGTGCTTCGCGCTGACCAGCCCCTATGCCGGCTCTGATGCGGGGGCGATTCCCGACCTGGGCATCGTCTGCAAAGGCACCCATGAAGGCGAGGAAGTGCTCGGTTTTCGTGTGACTTGGGACAAGCGCTACATCACCCTCGGCCCGATTGCCACGGTGTTGGGCCTGGCATTCCGCGCTGAAGACCCGGACGGCTTGCTCGGTGCTCCCGGCTCACTCGGCATCACCTGTGCACTGATTCCAACGTCCCATCCCGGCGTGAACAGCGGTCGCCGTCATTGGCCATTGAATGCTGTGTTCCAGAACGGTCCTACCACCGGTAAGGATGTCTTCATCCCACTGGAATGGGTGATCGGTGGCCGCGAGCAAGTCGGCAATGGCTGGCGCATGTTGATGGAATGCCTGGCAGCGGGGCGGGCGATTTCCTTGCCGTCGGCCAACGTCGGCCTGGGCAAGGTCGCGGTGCGCGGCACCACGGCCTACGCTGCCATGCGTAAACAGTTCGGCTTGCCGATCGGAAAATTCGAAGGCGTGCAGGCGCCACTGGCACGCATGGCCGGGCACCTGTATGCCTGCGATGCGGTGCGTAAAGTCTCGGTAGCGTCCCTGGATGCGGGTGAGAAACCTTCGGTGATCTCGGCCATCGCCAAGTACCACGTCACCGAGCGCGCGCGCATCATCGTCAATGACGGCATGGACATCGTTGCTGGCAAGGGCATCTGCATGGGGCCGAATAACTTCCTGGCGCGTGCCTATCAGCAAAGCCCCATCGCCATTACCGTGGAAGGCGCGAACATCATGACGCGCTGCCTGATCATCTATGGCCAGGGGCTGATTCGTTGCCATCCCTATGTGTTCCGCGAGATGGAAGCAGCGAGCAACCCGGACCGGCGCAAGGCGCTGGAAGACTTCGACAGCGCGATGTTCGGCCATGTGAGCTTTGTGCTGGCTAACACCGTACGCGCGGCAGTGCATTCTCTGACAGCGGGGCGGCTGATATCCGTACCGGCCAAGACCGACCCCGCGTTGGCGTCCTACTATCGCCAGGCCAATCGTCTGTCGGTGGTGCTGGCGTTGATTTCGGACGTTTCCATGGGCGTACTGGGCGGTGCACTCAAGCGCAAGGAAAGTATCACCGGGCGCCTGGGGGATATTCTGTCGCAGCTGTACATTTTGTCCTGCGTGCTCAAGCGCTTCGAGGATGACGGCCGGCCCCAGGCGGACCTGCCGTTGGTGCATTGGTCGGCCCAGGATGCATTGCTGCGGGCTCATGAGGCGCTGGCCGAGGTGCTCGATAACTACCCGTCAAAAGCGGCGGCGGCCGTGGTGCGGGCGTTGACGTTCCCGTTCGGTATCCCGTTGCGCAAACCTTCGGACCGTCTGCTGGCCCAGGTGGCGGATGTGGTGCAGACACCAGGCGAAACCCGCGACCGCTTGCTGGCCAATTCCTACATCCCACGTCCGGAAATCGACAAATTGGCCTACGGCGAACTGGGCTTCCGCCTGTTGCCGCAGGTGGAGTTGATCGACGCCCGACTCAAGCCCGCCGTCAAGCAGGGCTTGATCGAACCGATGCCGATCTCAGCCACGGCCTTCACCGTCTGGCGCGTCAAGGCGCGGGCGCTGGACCTGATCAGCGACGACGAAGACACCTTGCTCGGTCGCTATGTGGAATACGCCGACCACGGCATCCAAGTGGATGACTTCCCGCAGGACTTCGGGTTGCTGGAGGCGTTGCAGCGGCGCAAGCAAGCGCTGGAGCCTATGCCAAAGCGCCGAACCGCCCAAGGTGAAAGTACCTCGGTGAATTAGGAGAAACACGATCCAAATGTGGGAGCGGGCTTGCTCGCGAATGCGGTGGATCAGTCGCTGCATCGGGTGACTGAAACGGCGCATTCGCGAGCAAGCCCGCTCCCACACTGATCGGGTTTACAGCCAAGACAGCGTTGTGAGTAGAACTACCTATGAGTGACAGCTACCTTTCTTTCGTCAATTCCCCTTGGGGCCGTCGCCTGGCCCAGGCCGTTGGCCTGCCGCAACCCTTGGCGCTGCAACGTCATCGCAGCGGCCAGCAAGGCCTGGCCAACCCGGTGATCCTCGCCGGGGCAGGGCGCCTGGCCTTTGAGGTGCAGCGGATTTTCGCGGCCACCGACACCGTCACCGCCACCCCGGCCTCGCTCAAGGCGCCGTCCACGGTGAACGTGCAGGGCGCGGTGTTTGACGCCAGCGCCGTGGCCGACCTGCAGCAACTGGATGAGCTGTATGTGTTCTTCCATGCCAACGCCAAGCGCCTCGGTCAGCACGGCCGCGTGGTGGTACTCGGTACCGCGCCGGAACACTGCCAGGACTTGCCCCAAGCCATCGCCCAACGCGCCCTTGAAGGGTTGGTGCGTTCGCTGGCCAAGGAGTTGCGCCGGGCGATCACCGTGCAACTGATCTACGTGGCGCCGGGCGCCGAAGACGCACTGGACAGCAGCCTGCGGTTCTTCCTGTCGCGCCGGTCGGCGTATGTATCGGGGCAGGTGGTGCGCCTGGAAAAACCGGTGGACGGCCAGGTTCCCGTCAACTGGGACAAACCCTTCGCCGGCCGCCGCGCGCTGGTCACCGGCGCTTCCCGTGGCATCGGTTTGGCGATTGCCCAAGTGTTGGCGCGCGACGGTGCCCATGTGGTGTGCGTGGATGTGCCGCAGGCCCAGGCGTCGCTGCAACAGGCGGCGGAGAGTGTCGGCGGTTCGGCGCTGCCCCTGGATATCACTGCAACGGATGCCGGCGCACTGCTGCAGGCCCATGTCAGTCAATACGGCGCTTTTGACGTGGTGGTGCACAACGCCGGGATCACCCGCGACAAAACCATCGCCAAAATGACCGAGGCGGCGTGGCGCAGTGTGCTGGCGGTCAACCTTGAGGCGCCCCTGCAACTCAGCGACGCGTTATTGCAAAACCAAGGGCTGAACCCCGGTGGGCGCATCGTGTGCGTGTCGTCGATTTCCGGCATCGCTGGCAACCTCGGGCAAAGCAATTACGCCACTTCCAAGGCCGGTGTGATCGGCCTGGTCCAGGGCCTGGCACCGCGTGCGGCGGCGCAGCACGTCACCGTGAATGCGGTGGCGCCGGGGTTTATCGAAACCCAAATGACCGCGAAGATCCCGCTGATGATTCGTGAAGCGGGGCGGCGCATGAATTCGCTGTCCCAAGGCGGGCAGCCGATCGATGTGGCGGAGACCATTGCCTGGCTGGCGCACCCTGCGTCTGGCGGGGTCAACGGCCAAGTCGTACGCGTGTGCGGCCAAAGCCTGCTGGGAGCCTGAGCCATGGACTACGTGACACAGATTATCGACCCACCGCCATCACGCACCCGCTTGCTGCTGGACGGCGTGCGGGCCTTGCGCAAGCCAGCGCTCGACGGTGCGCCTGTATTGCCCAAGGAACGCCTGGTGCGCTCGGCAGTGGAGTTATCCGCCGCTGGCATTGCCGCGTATGGCCGTGCCTGTGGTTTTCGCCGCGAGCAAGGCGTGCCGCTGTCTTATCCCCATGTGTTGGCGTTCCCGCTGCACCTGATGCTGTTGACCCGCCCGAGTTTCCCGTACCCGGCCAGCGGCATGGTGCACCTGGCGAATCGTATTCGTCAGCACCAACGCCTGCACGAAGGCCAGGCCTTGCGCCTGGAAGTGTATTGCGAGCGCTGGGTCGCGCATCCCAAGGGGCAGGCGTTGAGCATCGCGACCCGTGCCTACAGTGCTGGCACCCTGGTATGGGAGAGCGACAGCCTGTACCTGCGCCGGGATGTCAACGACCCGGTCGGCGAGCCCTGGGACGACGCGTTGCCGTTGCAGGAAGAAGGGTTGTTGCGCACTCAACGTTGGGTGCTGCCCGCCGACCTGGGCCGGCGCTTTGCCAAGGTCTCGGGGGATTTCAACCCGATCCACACGTCGGTGATCGGCGCGAAAATCTTCGGCTTTCGCCGTGCCATCGCCCACGGCATGTGGACCTTGGGCCGCGCCCTTGCCGCGCAGCAACCGCCCGGTGGGCTGGACCAGGCCGAGGCGCATTGCGATTTCAAGCTGCCGATCTTCCTGCCCGGCCAGGTCGCGCTGTGGAACCGTCCGGCAGCGGGCCCTTGCCGTGAGTTTGAAGTACGCAATTTCGCAGGTGACAAGCCTCACATGCGTGGACTGTTCGTCTGGAAAGAGAGCCTTAAATGACTGATTACAGCTTCAACCGAGCTCCGGTTCGCCGCGTCGCGATTATCGGCGGTAACCGCCTCCCTTTTGCGCGCTCCAACACGGTGTACGCCCACGACAGCAACCAGGATCTGCTGGTCGCCGCCTTGCAGGGGCTGGTCGACCGCTACAACCTGCACGGCCAACGCCTGGGTGAGTTTGCCGCCGGGGCGGTGATCAAGCATTCGCGGGATTTCAACCTGGCGCGTGAGTCGCTGCTGTCCACCACCTTGTCCCCGGACACCCCAGCCTACGACGTGCAGCAAGCCTGTGGCACCGGCCTGGAAGCCGCATTGCTGGTGGCGAACAAGATCGCACTGGGCCAGATCGAGGTGGGCATTGCCGGGGGTTCCGACACCACCTCCGACGCCCCCATCGGCATCAACGAATCCCTGCGCCACACCTTGCTCGCGGCCAACCGCGCCAAGGGCATGGGCGACAAGCTGAAAGCGCTGCTCAAGGTTCGGCCGTCGATGTTTTTCAAGCCCTTGCTGCCCCGCAATGGTGAGCCACGCACCGGCCTGTCCATGGGCGAACACTGCGAGGAAATGGCCAAGCGCTGGCAGATCAAGCGCCTGGCCCAGGATGAGCTGACACTCACCAGCCATCAGCGCCTGGATGCCGCTTACAAACGTGGCTTCTTCGACGACCTGATCAGCCCCCATCGCGGCCTGGCCCGGGACAATAACCTACGCGCTGACGCCAGCCTGGAGAAACTCGCCGGGCTGTCACCCGCTTACGACCGCCAGAACGGCACGCTCACCGCAGGCAACTCCACGCCGCTGACCGATGGCGCTTCGGTGGTGTTGCTGGCCAGCGAAGAATGGGCAGCCGAGCACGGCTGGCCAGTGCTGGCTTACCTGCGGACCGGCGAAACGGCAGCCGTGAACTTTGTCGACGGCACCGAAGGCCTGCTGATGGCCCCGGCCTACGCGGTGCCACGCATGCTCAAACGTGAAGGCCTGAGCTTTAATGACTTCGACTTTTTCGAGATCCACGAGGCCTTTGCCGCCCAGGTGCTGTGCACGCTCAAGGCCTGGGAAGACGCCGATTATTGCCGCGAGCGTCTAGGCTTGGACGCGCCGCTGGGCCCCATTGACCGGGCGAAAATGAACGTCAACGGTGGCTCGCTGGGCTGCGGTCACCCGTTCGCCGCCACCGGAGGCCGGCAATTGGCAGCGCTAGCCAAGATCATCCATGAGAACGGCGGCGGGCGCGGCCTGATTTCCATCTGTGCGGCAGGCGGACTGGGCATTACCGCCATCGTCGAAAAGTAGCTCTATCAAAAACAACAACAAGGAGACTGCCATGAACGCTGTAAGCCTGGAACAAACCGAACGGATCTGGCTTGACGCTTACCTGCCTGGCGTCCCGGCGGATATCGATGCCGCGATTGAAGATTACCCATCGTTGCGCGAGGTGTTCCTCGAACACTTGGAGAAATTCCACGAGCGTGTGGCGTATGTGAGCATCGGCACCGAAATGACTTACGCCGACTGGCAGGTGCAAGGCATTGCGTTCGCCGCCTGGTTGCAGGGCCAGGGTGTGCAAAAGGGCGACCGCGTGGCGTTGATGATGCCCAACTGCTTGCAGTACCCGATCTGCCTGCTGGGTACGATCCTGGCCGGCGCGGTGGTGGTCAACGTCAACCCGCTGTACACCTCCCATGAACTCAAGCATTTGCTCAAGGACAGCGGCGCGCAGACCGTGGTGATCTTCGAAAACTTCGCGCATACCCTGGAAAAAGTCATTGCCGGCAGCAGCGTCAAGCGCGTGGTCATCGCGGCCATCGGCGACTTGCTCGGCACCTTCAAGGGCGCGGCGATGAACTTTATCCTGCGTAGCGTGCAAAAGCAGGTGCCGGCGTTCAATCTGCGCGGCTCGGTGCGGTTCAATCAGGCCTTGAAACAGGGGCGCGGGCTCAATCATTTTCCGGTGGAAATGCACCTCGACGACCTGGCTTTCCTGCAATACACCGGCGGCACCACCGGCGACGCTAAAGGCGTGATGCTCAGCCATCGCAACATCATCGCCAATCTGCTGCAGGCCAAGGCCTGGGTCGGTGACCAACTGGACCAGCAAAAGCAGGAAACCAACGTCACCTTGCTGCCGCTTTACCACATTTTTTCGCTGACGGTGAACTGCCTGATGTTCATGTGCCTGGGCGGGCGCAATATCTTGATTGCCAACCCGCGGGACGTGAAGCGGGTGCAGATGATCCTGCGCAAGGAGCGCTTCAACGGCATTGCCGGGGTCAACACGTTGTTTAATGGCTTGCTGGAAAACAAGGCGTTTTGCGCGCGGGACTTTTCCGACCTGCGCATGGTGATTGCGGGCGGCATGGCCACCCACACCGCCGTGGCCAAGCGTTGGAAGGAAGTCACCGGGCTGCCGATCATCGAAGGCTATGGCCTCACCGAGTGTTCGCCGGTGGTGAGCATCAGCCCGATCAATATTGCGCGCATGCGCGAGATGGAATTCACCGGCAGCATCGGCGTGCCATTGCCGTCGACCTGGGTGCGGTTTATCCGTGAAGACGGCGAGCTGGCCGAGATTGGCGAGCAGGGCGAACTACAGGTGCGCGGGCCGCAGGTGATGCAGGGCTACTGGAAACGCCCGGAAGCCACCGCCGAGGTGCTGGATGCCGAGGGGTGGCTGTCGACCGGCGATATCGGTGTGATGGACGAGCGTGGCTATATCCGTCTGGTGGATCGCAAGAAAGACATGATCCTGGTCTCGGGCTTCAACGTGTACCCCAATGAAATCGAAGACGTGGTGGCGTTGCACCCAGGGGTGGCGGAAGTGGCGGCGATTGGGGTGGAAGATGGCGTGACGGGGGAAAAGGTCAAGATCATCGTAGTGCGCAAGGACCCGAACCTGACGCAGGAGCAGATCCTGGTGCATTGCCGGGAGTATCTGACGGGGTACAAGGTGCCCAGGTATGTGGAGTTTCGGACCACCGAGTTGCCCAAGACCACCGTGGGTAAAGTCCTGCGCCGCGCCTTGCGCTGATTCGAAGGTTTAGGTGATCCAAATGTGAGCTGGCTTGCCTGCGATAGCGGTGTACCCGTTACACCGCCATCGCAGGCAAGCCAGCTCCCACAAAGTTCTGTGGTGGATTTTAGAGTGAGTTCACGGCTACCCAGCGTTCTTCCTTGGCCGCCAGGCGAATCGCCGTCGCCAAGCGCTCGACCTCCCATGCCGCCTCAAAGTCAGTGCCCTGCGCACCCTGGCCAGCCACAGCCAGAATCAACTCCTGCACCTCCAGCGTCTTCAACTCGTTGTACCCCAACTGGTGCCCCGCAGCCGGGCTGAACGCCGCATAGCCGGGCAGGGCGGGACCGGCCAACAGACGCTGGAAACCCTCCTGGCCGACACGGCATACGCGCAGTTCATTCAAGCGCTCCTGATCGAACGCCAGCGTGCCTTTCGTCCCGCTGATCTCGAAGCTCAGGTGATTCTTGTACCCATGCTTGAGCCAACTGCTGCTGACCGTGCCGCGCGCGCCGTTGGCGAACCGCAGCAGGGCATGCACCTGATCATCCACGGCGATGGATTTCAAGTCGGTGCTGTCTTTGACGGCAGGGCGCCGGGCGTGGACGGTCTGGGTATCGGCGCACACGCTGACGACATCCCCCACCAGATAGCGCGCCATCGACAGCAGATGGCTGCCCAAGTCCGCCAGCGCGCCGCCGGCATGTTCCACTTCGCAGCGCCACGACCAAGGGGACGTCGGGTCGGCCATAAAGTCTTCGCTGAATTCACCCTGGAAGCTGATGATTTCGCCCAGCTCGCCATTGGCAATCATCTGCCGGGCCAAGGTGATCATCGGGTTGTGCTGATAGTTGTAGCCGACCCGCGTGACCACGCCAGCCGCACGGGCGGCGCGGCGCATGGCGTCGGCCTGCTCCAGGCTGACCGCCAGGGGTTTTTCGCAGTAAACCGCCTTGCCTGCCGCGATGGCGGCCATGGCCATGGGGTAGTGCAAATGGTTGGGGGTGGTGATGGCCACTACATCGACCCTGGAATCATTGATCAGCGTATGCCAGTCGCCGTGGGCCTCGGCAAATCCCCACGCCGTGGCGCAGCGCTGTGCGCGTTCGGTATCGGCGTCGGCCAGTGCAGCCAGTTTGAGGGTAACTGGCAATTCGAATACCGCGCGGGCGTTATTGAATGCCAGGGCATGGGCGCGGCCCATGAAGCCTGTGCCGATCAAGCCGATTCCGAGTTCGCGCATTGCCGTGGTCCTTTGCATTATTGTTTTGAGAGGGGGTATTAATGGAATAAAAATTCTCTAAATTCAATAGATGGAATAAAAATTCATTAGGCTGCCGAAGATCACCCCAGCGAATGCAGCTATATTCAGGCCATGGGGAAACGGCGTCAGTTAACAAAAGATAACGTAGCGCCGATTGTCAGACGATTCGAAAGCCCGATAGGATGGCCCCTGCTTCCTCCAGGCGCTCTAGATTGCAGGTTTCAAGGCCCCGGAAGGCAGGCGATAACAATAATAAATGGGAGAAAGGTCTATGAGTGAGCCTGTCATGGGTTGGGTTGTTTGCCGCCCACGCGCCGCACGCAAGGTTGCGTTGTTGGCCACAGCGCTCTCGTTGCTGGTCGGTGGTGTGTTGCCCACGTCCGCACTGGCAGCCAGCGATACCACCGCAACACCTGCGTTTGCGATTGAATCCCCCAAGGCCGCCAAAGGCCTGATGATCGACGTGGTTCATGCCGGCAAGCGCCTGGTGGCCGTCGGTGATCGCGGGCATATCCTCTATTCCGACGACCAGGGCAGCACTTGGACCCAAGCCAAAGTCCCCACCCGGCAACTGCTCACGGCGGTGTTTTTTGTCGATGAAAAGCAGGGCTGGGCGGTGGGCCATGATGCGCAAATTCTCGCCAGTTCCGATGGCGGTGCCACCTGGACTCAGCAATACCAAGACCTCAAGCGCGAAGCCCCGTTGCTCGACGTGTGGTTCAACGACGCCAGCCACGGCCTGGCCGTCGGCGCCTACGGTGCGTTGATCGAAACCACTGACGGCGGCAAAACCTGGAACGACGTCAGTGACCGCCTGGACAACGAAGACCAGTTCCATCTCAACGCCATCGCCCATATCAAGGACGCCGGCCTGTTCATCGTCGGTGAGCAAGGCAGCATGTTCCGCTCCAGCGACGACGGCCAGACCTGGGAAAAACTCGAAGGCCCTTATGAGGGCTCGCTGTTTGGCGTAATCAGCACCGCCCAGCCGCAGACCCTGCTGGCTTATGGCTTGCGCGGCAACCTTTACCGCTCCACGGATTTCGGCAGCACCTGGGAACAAGTTGAGCTGAACGCGGCGCGGGGAGCGCTGGAGTTTGGTTTGTCGGGCGCGACTTTGCTGGATGACGGTTCCATCGTTGTCGTCGGCAACGGTGGCAGCGTGGTGGTCAGTCATGACGATGGGGCGACCTTCAGCGTGTTCAATCGTCCGGACCGTATTTCGCTGTCGGCCGTCACGGCGGCAGGCAACGGCAACTTGATTCTGGCCGGGCAGGGTGGCGTTCGTGTTGCCATGCCCACCGGCGCTGAACCGACAAAACAATAAGAAGGCGGGCAAAGAATGAGCAGTCATCACAACGATAAAGCGACCTTTCTTGAGCGCCTGATCTTCAACAACCGCCCGGCAGTGATCGTCATCTGCCTGCTGGTGAGTATTTTCCTGTTCTGGCAGGCGACGTTGATTCGCCCGTCCACCAGCTTTGAAAAGATGATCCCCCTCAAGCATCCCTTCATCGAGAAGATGATGGAGCACCGCAACGACCTGGCCAACCTGGGCAACACGGTGCGCATTTCGGTGGAGGCCAAGGACGGGGACATCTTTACAAAGGAGTACATGGAGACCCTGCGCCAGATCAACGACGAAGTGTTCTACATCTCCGGCGTCGACCGTTCGGGCCTCAAGTCGCTGTGGAGCCCCAGCGTACGCTGGACCGAAGTGACCGAAGAAGGCTTTGCCGGTGGTGAAGTGATTCCGCAGAGCTACAACGGCTCGCCGCAAAGCCTTGATCAACTGCGCAACAACGTGCTCAAGTCCGGCCAGGTCGGGCGCTTGGTAGCCAACGATTTCAAATCAAGCATTGTCGATATCCCGCTGCTGGAGTCTTACCCGGATCCGCAGGACCAAGGCAAGTTGCTGGCCCTTGACTACCGCAAGTTCTCCCATGAACTCGAAGACAAGATTCGCGACAAGTTCGAAGCGCAGAACCCTAACGTCAAGATCCACATCGTCGGTTTCGCCAAGAAGGTCGGTGACCTGATCGATGGCCTGGTGATGGTGGTGCTGTTCTTTGGCATCGCGTTCGTTATCACGCTGATTCTGCTGCTGTGGTTCACCAACTGCCTGCGCAGCACCGTTGCGGTGTTGAGCACGACATTGGTGGCGGTGGTCTGGCAGCTCGGGTTGATGCACTTTTTCGGTTTCGGCCTTGATCCGTATTCGATGCTGGTGCCGTTCCTGATCTTCGCCATTGGTATTTCCCACGGTGTGCAGAAGATCAACGGTATCGCCCTGCAATCCAGTGAAGCGGATAACGCGCTGACCGCCGCCCGCCGTACCTTCCGGCAACTGTTTCTGCCAGGGATGATCGCGATCCTCGCCGACGCGGTGGGCTTCATCACGCTGCTGATCATCGACATTGGCGTGATCCGTGAACTGGCCATCGGCGCGTCCATCGGCGTGGCGGTGATCGTGTTCACCAACCTGATCCTGCTGCCGGTGGCGATTTCCTATGCTGGCATCAGCCAGCGCGCCATCGCCAGGAGCAAAAAGGACGCGCACCGCGACCACCCGTTCTGGCGCCTGCTGTCGAAATTCGCCAGCGCCAAAGTGGCGCCGGTCTCGATCCTGCTCGCGCTGGTCGCCTTCGGCGGCGGCCTCTGGTACAGCCAGAACCTGAAGATCGGTGACCTGGACCAAGGCGCGCCGGAACTGCGCCCGGACTCGCGCTACAACAAAGACAACAACTTCATCATCAGCAACTACTCAACTAGTTCCGACGTATTGGTGGTGATGGTCAAGACCAAGGCCGAAGGCTGCTCGCGCTATGAAGCCATGGCGCCCATCGACCAGTTGATGTGGAAGATGCAGAACACCGAGGGCGTGCAGTCGGCGATCTCGCTGGTGACCGTGTCCAAGCAGATGATCAAGGGCATGAACGAGGGCAACCTGAAATGGGAAACGCTGTCGCGCAACCCGGATGTGCTGAACAACTCCATCGCCCGTGCCGATGGCCTGTACAACAACAACTGCTCCCTGGCGCCCGTGCTGGTGTTCCTCAACGACCACAAGGCCGAAACCCTCGACCGCGCGGTGCATGCGGTGCAGGACTTCGCCAAAGAAAACAACAAGGATGGCCTGGAATTCATTCTCGCGGCGGGTAATGCCGGGATCGAGGCAGCGACTAACGAGGTGATCAAGGAATCGGAGCTGACCATCTTGATCCTGGTGTACCTGTGCGTGGCGACCATGTGCATGATCACCTTCCGCTCCTGGGCGGCGACCCTGTGCATCGTGCTGCCGCTGGTGCTGACCTCGGTGCTCGGCAACGCGCTGATGGCGTTCATGGGTATCGGCGTCAAGGTCGCGACCTTGCCGGTAGTGGCCTTGGGCGTGGGGATTGGCGTGGACTACGGCATCTACATCTACAGCCGCCTGGAAAGCTTCCTGCGTGCCGGCCTGCCGCTGCAAGAGGCGTACTACCAGACGCTCAAGTCCACCGGTAAAGCCGTACTGTTCACCGGTTTGTGCCTGGCGATTGGCGTGTGCACCTGGATCTTCTCGGCCATCAAGTTCCAGGCCGACATGGGCTTGATGCTGACCTTCATGCTCCTGTGGAACATGTTTGGTGCGCTGTGGCTGCTGCCGGCGCTGGCGCGGTTCCTGATCAAACCGGAGAAGTTGGCGGGGCAGAAGGGCAATTCTTTGTTTGCTCACTGACCGATATAGACCATTGCCGCAAGGCACTGCGGGGGAATTGACCTATCATGTGTCTTTTCCCCCGCAGTGACTTCACATCATGACCGACGCAGCACCCAACCTGAGCACCGACCTGAAAGACAGCGACATGCTGATCATCAACGGGCTGCACGCCTTCGACTTCACGTTCGATCATCACTTGCAGATCGAAAGCATGGACGGCCGGGAACTCAAGCGTTGGACGTTCAGTCCAGATCAACTGAACGCCGCCACCTTTGATAGCAGCTTGCAAAGCTGGCTCTTGAGCAACGAAGACGGTGAACACCGTCTGGTCTGCCTGAGTGCGATCAAGGGCGACAACAACAACGACGAGGATGAAGCGGATGATGCGTAAATTCTGGCCCCTGCTGATGGCCGGCAGTGTAGGCGCGATGTCGGTGCAGGCCGCGCCGGCCGACACCTATGAACTGTTGGTGGGCAGCTACACCGCTGGCACCAGCGAAGGCATCTACCGCCTGCAATTCGACAGCCGTACCGGCACGTTCCAGGGCCCGCCGGTGTTGGCGGCCAAGGCCGCGAACCCGTCGTGGCTGACGGTTTCCAAGGACCAGAAGCACCTGTTTGTGGTCAACGAAAACGGGCCGGGCCAACAGGATGCGGTAGGCCGCGTGAGCAGCTACAGCATTGATCCGCAGAATCATCAGCTGACCTTGATCAACCAGGTCCAGAGCCTGGGCAACGAGCCCACCCATTCCAGCGTGGCCGCCGATGGGCGCTACCTGTTTGTGGCCAACTACTCGGTAGTGGAAGACCCGGGCGGAAGCCTGGCGGTGCTGCCGGTGGATGCCGAGGGTAAGCTGTCAGCCCCGGTGCAACTGAGCGGCCACCCGGCCAGCCGCGTTAACCCGGAGCGCCAGGCGTCCAACCATGTGCATTCGGTGGTGTCGTCGCCGGATGGCAAATACGTGTTCGTGCAGGACCTGGGCGCGGACAAGGTGTTTGCCTATCACTACGATCCCAAGGCCAATCATGAACTGCCATTGACCCCGGCCACTCCGGCCTCGGTGCAACTGCCGCCGGGCAGCGGTCCGCGTCACTTGTTGTTCAGCGCTGATGGCAAACATGCCTGGCTGACCACCGAGATGAGCGCGCAGGTCGCGGTGTTTGACTACAAAGATGGCCAGCTGACCCAGACGCAACTGGTGGACTTCGCCGCCGGGAAACCGGTACCGGACAAGGCTGGCGCTGCGTTGCACGCGTCCAGTGATGGCAAATTCCTCTACGTGAGCAACCGTGGCACGGCCAATCAGTTGCTGGTGTTCAGCATCGACCCGGCTACCGCGCACCTCAAGGAACTGCAACGCCGTTCCGTGGAAGGCGACCACCCGCGCGAGTTCAGCCTGGACCCGAGCGGCAAGTTTTTGCTGATCGCCAACCAGAAAAGTAACGAAATCGTGGTGGTTGAACGCGACCCCAACACCGGTCTGCTGGGTAAAACCGTGCAGAAATTGGCGATCGACGCCCCCAGTGACCTCAAATTCCTGGTGCGTCAATAAGCCACAGGCCCCGCACTGCGGGGCCTGACCCGGTGTATTAATTCTATTAATAGCGGCTACTGTTTCAAAGCATTTCTAAGGTTCAACCCTCGGGCGTAAGTTGGGTTCCAAGGCCTTCCCAGGCCACCCAACCAAACGAACACAAGGGTTACCGACATGAACTTGAATCTCTTCTCCATCATTGCCGCTTCCGCTGTTTCCGCCACTGTCGCCCTGCCAGCGGCGTCCAGCGTGGAAGTTTCCGGCAAAAAATCCAGCACCAGCGCCTACACCCAGAAATACCTGCAACAAAGTGCCAACTTCTACGCCGCACTGGATCACAAGACTCAGCAATAACCTGCACAAAAGCAGACGCCAAACCACTGGAACGAAGCCTGGCTCGTTCGAGTGGTTTGGCGTTTGTGCATCTGCAGAATAAAAATGATTGATATCACATTGCCATGTGTTTAAATTTGACGCTCAAATATTGACGCATTTATTCCTGGAATCGACAGCATGGCACTCCGACTCGCCGCACTCATCCTGGTTCTCTACTCCGCCCCCATCCTGTCCTCCGTACAAGGGGTGGACGGTGAGCCGGAGATTGCCCGTGAGCGATTACTTAACCTGGTTGAAGGCTAAACCGAATCCCAGTAGTGAGCGGGCTTGCCCCGCGCTGGGCTGCGAAGCAGCCCCAAAACCAGGCGCCGAGGAATACCTGACACCGTGCGGCGTTTTCGATGGGGCCGCTTCGCAGCCCAGCGCGGGGCAAGCCCGCTCACTACAGAGCCCTGTCGGGTCAGGTCTTTGCCATTACGGCAATGAACAGCGGCGATTGCAGGAAGCGTTCCAGCCACTGCTGTAACCGGGGATACGGTGCACCGGCAAACCATTCCCGATCCACATGGGCGAACTGACGCACAAACGGCGCCAGGGCCATGTCTGCCAGGCTTGGGTGATCGGCGAATAAGTACTCGCGATTCGCCAATAATCCCTCAAGTGTGCGCAAGAACACCTCGCCCTCGGCCCGATAATGTTCCATCGGTTGTTCCGGGTAGCGTTCGGCATACTTGTATCGATTCAAGTGATACTTGAAGCCCACATCGTTCTCGGCAATCAACGCCAATACCGCCGGGTCACCCTGCAGCAGCCAATCATCCGGGTCGTGCTGCGCCAGCGCCCACTGCATGATCGCCAGGCTTTCATCGATCACCACGCCATTCACACTCAACACCGGCACCGTGCCTTTGGGTGACAGCGCCAGCATCTCGGCCGGCTTGGCCTTGAGGCTCACTTCGATAATGCGCACGGGCACGCCGCAATAGCGCAACGCCAGGCGCGCACGCATCGCATACGGGCAGCGTCGAAACGAATACAGCAGCGCCTCGCTCACTTGACCTCCAGGGTGCTCAACCCATTGCCCTGGCGCTTGACCTGGATCTGCACCGGAATGCGCTCGTGCATTTCCTGCACGTGGGAGATCACCGCCACTTTGCGGCCCTGGGCCTGCAAACCGTCCAGTGCGTCCATCGCCAACTGCAGCGACTCGGGGTCCAGGCTGCCGAAGCCTTCGTCGATAAACAGCGACTCGATCTTCAACGTGCTGGAGGCCATCGACGCCAGGCCCAGCGCTAGCGCCAGCGACACCAGGAAGGTTTCACCACCGGACAACGAATGCACCGAGCGCAGTTCATCGCCCATTTCCGTGTCCATGACCAACAGGCCCAGCATGCTGCCGCCGCGCTTGAGGCGGTAGCGGCGCACCAATTGGCGCAGTTGCACGTTGGCGTGGTGCACCAGCAGGTCGAGGTTGTAGGCCTGGGCGATCTTGCGGAAGGTGTCGCCGGTGGCTGAGCCGATCAACGCATTCAGGCGTGCCCAGCGTTGCCATTCGTCATAGGCCTTGGCGATCTGTTCGGCGAAGGCCTGATTGGCATCCTGGCGGCGCTGGTCTTCGGACTGGCGCGCGCGCAATTCGGCGCAGGTTTTTTCTCCCTCAGCCAACTGTTGGTTGAGCGTAGCCAACGCGCTGTCCAGTGCTTCGGCTTCAAGGTTGCCGTTGTGCAGGGCTTGGTGCTCGGCCAGGCGTTGCTCGCGTTCTTGCAGCAGGACCTTGGCTTGTTCAACGGCTTTTTCGCTGTGCTGCAACTGCTGGCGCAATTGGCTGACCTGGGCGTCATCGTAGGCCAGCAAGCGGTTGAGGCCATCGTTATCGAGCTCCGGGTGCCGGGCTCGCCACTCGCCGAGGCGTGTGTCCAGCGATTGCTGTTCGGCCTGTAAGGCTTGCTGGCGCTCCTGCTGGGCCTTGAGATCGGCGGCCAACTGGATCAATGCGTTGTGGATCTCTTGCAACTGCTTGTTGGCGTCGGTTTCACTCTGGCGTGATTGGGTCACGGCCTGATCCAACTGCTGTTGCCAGTGTTCGGCACTGCCGTGCTCGCCAAGCAACGCGCCGAGTTTTTCCTGAGCTGCTTGTTGCTGGGCGGCCAACTCGTTGACCTGCTGATTCAGCGCATCGAGTTGCTGCTGGCGGTGCTGCTGATGCGTCTGTTCTTTCTCGATCGCTTGTTGGCGTTCTTGTTGCTCGGCCAGCTCATCACGTTGATGGCCGAGCTGTTCAAGGCGCTGGCTGACCTGTTGGTCCAGCTGCATGAAGGTTGCGGCCGGCTCGGCACGCAAACCGTCCAGGGTGTCGGCGGGCAACAGGCTGGCGAAGGCATTCAGTTCCTGCTCAAGACGTTCGCGGTCGCTGGCCAGCTCGCGTTGCTGATCCACCAGCAATTGACGGGCCTGCTGGCTCGCTTCCTGGGCGGCTTGCAGTTGTTGCTGCAGACGCCCGGCGTTTTGTTGCAGGTTGAGCAGGGCACCTTGGCGTTGTTCGTCCTGGGCGATGCTCTGGGTCAGTTGACTCAACTGTTGATCAAGCCAGGCGCTGCGTTTGGCCTCATCCTGGTTGAACAGCGCGGCCGACAGTGGGTGCGCATCCAGGCTGGGCTTGAGTGCTTGTTGTTGCGTCGCCAGTTGCTCCTGCTGTTGCAGGTATTCCTTTTGCTGGGCGATCAAACCGCCGACTTCGCCGCGCAGCTCGGTGAGCTTTTCCTTGAGGGTGTCGACGGCTTTCTGCGCCGTGGCTTCCTCGTTTTCGTCATGGCGACCTAGGCTCTGCAGCAGCGCTTCGGGCTGGTGGTACGGGTGTTCGTGGCTGCCGCACACCGGGCAGGGCTGGTCGTCCTGCAACTGCTCGCGCAATTCTTCGACACTGGCACTGCGGGCCAGGCGCTGGCGCTCAAGCAGTTGCTTGGTCACCGTCAGGGTTTGTTCGGCAACGGTCAGCTCCGCCTTGGTTTGCAGGCCGGTCTGGTTCAGTTGCTCGCGTTGCTGTTGGGCGTCGGCAAGCTTCTGCGTCAGTACGTTGGCCTGCTGGTCCAGCTGCTGCTGGCTGTCCCACAGGCGCGTCAGGTCTTCAAAGGCGCGTTGCTGTTTGCGATTGTCTTGCAGCAGGCTGGCCAGCAACTGGATTTGCTCGGCCACGGCATGCGGCTCGGCACCGGCCTCCTGATACAGCAGGTCCAGAGCCTCGCGTTGTCCGGTGAACTGTTCGGCTGCGCGGGCCGCGCGTTGTTCCAATTGCGGCAGTTCGGCCTGGCCTTTGTTCAGGCGATTGCCTATCAACATCAGCTGTTGCAAGCGATCGCGGTAGGCGGTCCAGGCGTCGCTCAAGGGGGCGAGGGCGGCGCTGCGATCAAGTTCGGTGGCCAGGCGTTGGAGGCGTTCGGCGACTTGTCTTTGCTTTTCCAGCAGACCGTTAAGCCGGGCCTGGCCTTCGGTGCAGGCGTGTTCGTGCTGCTGTTTGTCCTCGGCGCGCTTGGCCAGCGCTTTGGTCAAGTGGGCGAGGGTGCTCTGCTCTTCAAACGCTTGGCGCAGCAAAGGCACGGCATCGGCCTGGTTTTTCAGCGCCTCGGCCAACGCGGTTTGCGCGGTGGCTTGCTGTTGCTCGGCCTGCGTCTGGCGACTATGAAGTTGGCCCTGTTGTTCGATATGCAACTGAATCTGCACGGCCAACGGGGCAAGCACGCTGTTGAGTTCGGCTTGGCGGGCGAACTGATGACGTTGCGGCGCCAATTGCTCCAGGCGACTCAGGTCCTGGCGTTGCGGGCCCTGGGCATCCCAATCAGCCTGTGCCCATTGCAGCTGTTCGGTGGCGGCGAGCTGGCGCTCCTGCCATTCGCGCAGTTCCTTGAGCCAGGTGTGTTGCAGCTCCAACTGCTTGAGTTGGGCCTGTTGGTTCTTGAGCTGGGCGTTTGCGGCGTCGAATTGCTGATCCAGTTCGGCACGTACTTCAGGGGCCAGGGGCACCACGCCGGTGGCTTGGTCCTGCAACTGCTTGTGCGCGTCCCTGGCGTCTTTGGCCTTGTCGAAGGCGCGTCGGCCAAGCTGGGTGTAGAGGGCCGTGTCGGTGAGCTTTTCGAGCAGTTCGCTGCGCTCGTTATCGTTGGCCTTGAGGAAGGCACTGAACTCGCTTTGCGCCAGCAATACGGCGCGGGTGAACTGCTCGAAGTTCAGGCCCAGGGCCAGTTCCAACTGGGTCTTGTATTCGGTTTTCTGGCTGGCCAGCAGTTGGTCGCTGTCCAGGTCGATCAGGCTCTGGCGGCTGTTCTGCAACTTGCCGCTGGCCTTGTCGCGGGCGCGGTTGGCTTCCCAGCGCGCACGGTAGCGACGGCCGCTGACGCCGACAAAATCCACTTCGGCATAACCACCCCCGGTGCCGCGACGAATCAAGGTGCGCGGGTCGCCAATGGAAATATCGCTGTCGGCATCCGGCATCTTCGCCTGGCCGGTATCGCCCAGGCGCGGCACAGCGCCGAACAGCGCCAGGCACAACGCATCCAGCAGGGTGCTTTTACCGGCGCCGGTCGGCCCGGTAATCGCGAACAAACCCGCGCTGGCCAGCGGCTCTGCGGTGAAGTCGATCTCGAACGGGCCAGCCAGGGAGGCGAGGTTTTTCAGGCGGATGGCGAGGATCTTCATGGCTGTTGCTCCTCCTGTTGCACTTCCTGGAGCAGCACAGCGAAATCCTTCAAGGTCTGTTCATCCACTTCACTGCCGTAACTGTCCTGCCAGGCGCGGCTGAACAATTCCTGGGGCGTGAGCTGGTCGAGTTCGATCAGGCGGTCTTCGTCCGTGTTGTCGCTGCCGCGCTTACCGGCGTACTCGGCGGCGATGCGCACCAGGCGCACGGCTTTGCCTTGCAGGGCGGTTTCGATTTGCTGGCGCAGGTCGGGTTGCGGCTCGTCCAGGCGCACGCGCACTTCCAGCCAGGGATGGCGCTGGGTTTCAGCGAGCAGGTCGACGTCCGGCAACTCGGCCAGGGCCTTGAGGATATCCGCCAGCGGCGCAGCCTCCAGGCGTTGCAGGTCAACCGAACGCGGGAT
This sequence comes from Pseudomonas tritici, assembly GCF_014268275.3. Classification (NCBI taxonomy): domain Bacteria; kingdom Pseudomonadati; phylum Pseudomonadota; class Gammaproteobacteria; order Pseudomonadales; family Pseudomonadaceae; genus Pseudomonas; species Pseudomonas tritici. The sequence goes on along the minus strand of NZ_CP077084.1, from coordinate 3,716,000 downwards.
CAGCAGTGGTTCGACACTCACTAGGCATTGGCCCTGGAACGTCACGTCGAGGATCTGGTGTTTGTAGCCGATTTCGGAAAATGACAACGGAATCGGCGAGCCGCTATAGCGAATCCGCTCTTCGCCATTGACCTTTTGCGGCTTGTGCAAATGGCCGAGGGCGACATAGCCGACACTTTTATCGAACAGGCTGGCCGGCAGCGCCTCGGCATTGCCGATGATCAGGCTGCGCTCGGAGTCTTCCGACACCGAACCTCCGGCCATGTGCGCATGGCTGATGGCAATCAGCGCCTGGCCTTTTTTACGCTTGGCGTTGGCGGCGGCGATCAGCCATTCATGCACTTGGCCGATACCGCGCAGGTAGTCGTCACCCAGGTGTGCACCGGTGACTTCCGCCGGGCGCAGGAATGGCAAGGCCAGGCACCAGCCGGCAATCTTGCCCTTGGCATCCGGCAGTGGGATCAGCAGGCGTTCGGCGTCGAGTTCGCCGTCATCCAGCCACAGCACGCGACCGAGCGCATGGGTGCGCAGGCGACGCATCAGTGGTGCGGGCAGTTCGATGCGCGAGCCGGAGTCGTGGTTGCCGGCGATCATCACGATGGTCAGCTTGGGGTTTTGCTCGTGGGCGCTGATGATGAAGTCATACAACCGTTCCTGGGCCTTGAGCGGCGGGTTGACCGTGTCGAAGATATCGCCGGCGATGAGCAGCACATCCGGGCGCTGGGCGTTGAGTTGGCCCAGCAGCCACTCGAGGAAACAGGCGTGTTCGAAGTCGCGTTCCTGGCCGTGGAGGTTTTGGCCAAGGTGCCAGTCGGAAGTGTGGAACAGACGCAAGGCGAACTCCGTGAATAAACAGAAAAGTGAATAGCCGCCATGAACAGAGAAGGGCGGTGAAAAGGAAGGGAGTTTACCTGTAATGCGAACCCGGTGCCTGCGGGCGAAGGAGATCAACTGTGGGAGCTGGCTTGCCTGCGATGGCGGTGTGTCAGTCAAAAATGAGCTGACTGATCCACCGCCATCGCAGCATAAGTATCTACATATCTTTATTCCCCCCCCCCAGGCGTAGCAGCTGTCGAGCCCCTGCGAGGCTGCGTCAGCGGTGTGTCAGACAGGCCGCAAACGCAGCCTCGCTGGGGCTCGACAGCTGCTACGCACTATCACAGTGAAAATGTGTAGATACCTTTGGCCATCGCAGGCAAGCCCGCTCCCACATTTTGATTTGTGTGGCGTCAGGGATGTTGCCGTTACTTGGGATACAACGGCGGCAGGCTGGTGGTGTCGGCGGCCGGATCCAGCTCACGCTCAGCCACCGGGATGGCCTTCACCGCACGCCACAGGTCTTCACCCAGCCAATAATGGCCGCCCTCGCTGTAGAGCGCGCCGTTCAACCCATCCAACGCGTCCGACAGCGGTACAAACCGCGCGGCCATGTCCGCCAGGGTTTCCGGCTGTTGCCGGGCCCAGGCGTCGAGGGCTTGGCGGGTGGCCTGGGGGTCGTTGGCCTGGGTGGCGCGCTTGAGGTCGTCGAGCAGGGTTCGCGGGCTCGGGCCGGTTTGCGCGGCGCGCAGTACGGCGGGCTGCCGGCGCGCGCGCCACCACAGGCCAAAACCGAGCAAGGTGGTGCACGCGAGGAGCAGGGTGCTGAGTTGCCACAGCCATAGGTGGTTGTCGTCGGGGGCGGTGATGACGGTAGGCGTGGCGGGCGCGTCAACCACCAGGCTCGGGTTGATCGCCACTTGCAGGGTGCGGGCCGGCAGACTGGTGCGCTCAAGGTGATCTTCGTGGGTGTTCCACCACACCACTTCAACGGCGGGCAGTTCCAGTGCACCTGCGCGGGTGGGCACCAGGGCTTCGCGGTCTTCGCGGCTGCCGATCAGGCCGCGGTCGCTGGTCTGGTTGCCGAGCACCGGTTGGTCCGGGTAGCGGCGCAGGCCGTTGATCTCGGTGCTGGGCAGCGCCGGCAGTTGCGCGCTGGACAGGCCTTCGGCCTTGACCGTGAGGCTGCGGGTCAGGGAGTCGCCGACCTGCACATGCTCAGGCTCCGGGTTCCAGCTTTCGCTCAGGATCAGGCTGCGCGCCGGTAGCCAGGGCGTATCGGCGGGGTACAGCGCCGGCTTGGGCTTGACCACCAGCGGCAGCTCCGCCGAGCTGACGTGGATCAGCTTGCCGGGCTTGGTACCTTGCAGCGTGTTCTCCTGCGGCGGGCGCGACTCCACCAGCGTCGCGCTGAACGTCTGCGCCGGAATCGCCAATGTGCCGCTGTGCTGCGGGTAAATCGCGTAGCGGGTTTCGATCACGCCGTGGCGAATGCTGTTGATCACCTTCTCGTAGGTGCGTGACTCGCCCAATTGCTCGACACGTGCGTCGGCAATCTGCAACGGCGTGAGGCTGCTGTCGTCATACAGCGACACCGAGTGGTACACGCGCACGGTCAACAGCGCCTGGGCCTGGACGTAGACACTGGTCTGGTCAAGATTGGCCTCGACAAACACCGGCGCCAGTTCGGCGGCTGTGTTCTGGCTGGCGGTTTCTACCACTTGCAGGCTGATCGGCTGGGTCTTGTACTCGCCTACTTGCAGGGGCGGGATGAGCACCGTGCCGTTTTCCTTGGGCAGCAGCGTGATGATCCAGCGTGTGGTGGCGTGGTTATCGCCGCCCAGCGTGGTGAGTTGGTTGATCTGCCGCGTACCGCTGACTTCGAACTGCGCATCCAGCGGCGACAGGTCGGGTTTGCCGAACTGCGTTACATCGCTGGACTCTACCGTGAGCTCCACCGTTTCCCCGGAATTGAGGCGGCTGCGGTCGACGCTGGCGGTCAGGCTCGCCGCCTGGGCGTGGCCTGCCGAGAGTGCGAGCAGGAACAGTAGGGTGGTGCGGCGGCTCATCGAGTCTTGTCCTGATGTTGTTGCTGTTCGTACCAGAATTTGCGGCGCAGCAGTTCGCCGGGGTTGTCCGGGATCTCCCGCAGCCATTGCTCCAGGGCCTGGCGACGTTCACCGTCGAGGCTGGCGTCGGCAGGAAGCAGCGGCGGGGTGGTGGTTTGTTCGTCGCCCAGTTCGCTGCCCGGTACTTCATTGCCTGGGGCGCGCGGCGTATTACCGGCCTGGGTGTCGCCGGTGCCGGCTTCCCCCTGGCCTTGGGATGACTGCTCGCCACCCGTGGTGCTTTGCCCACTCGCGCCCGGTTGCGCAGTTTGGCCGGGTTGGGTGGTTTCGTCATCCTCGTTATCGGCTGGCTTATCGGGTTCGGGCGGCTCTTTTTCCTGCATCAGGGTTTCCACCAGCGCTTTGTTTTTCAGGGCCGGTTGCAAGTCGGGTTGTGCTTCAAGGGCCTGTTCGTAGGCGTCGATGGCGGCCTCCAGCTCACCGGACTTGGCCAGGGCGTTACCCCGATTGTAGTGGGCGTAGGCGTCATTGCCCTCGGCGAAACGCTTGATGGCCTCGGCATAGTTGCCGGCTTCGTAGAGCGCTACGCCCTGCCACTGCGGGTCTTCGAAGTGTTCGGCGGCTTCGGCGGGGCGTTTCTTCTTCAGCAGGTATTGGCCTTGTTGGTCGGGACGCAGCCACAGGTCCTGCAAACCGAAGGCATAGCTGGGTTGCGGCGCGCTCAACAGCAGCAGGGGCAGGCAGAACAACCAGCCACGCCGACCGGCGCAGGCAGCGAGCAGCAACAGCGGCAGGAGCAGCCAGTAACCCTGGTCTGCCCAGGTGTCGAGGTGCAGCAGTTGACCGTCGTTGCGCAAGGTGTGTGGCGGGTCCAGTACACCGAGTTGGCGCAGGTCCTTGTCGTCCAGGCGGGCGGCGCGGTAGCGACCGCCCATTTCGCTGGCGAAGGCCTTGAGCGTCGGGCTGTCCAGGCGTGGCACCAGGATCGCGCCTTGTTCGTCCTTGAGAAACTCGCCACTTTCCTGAGTCACCGGGGTGCCTTCCCGGCTGCCGATACCGAGGATCGACAGGGTCGGCGCCTGGCTACTTTGCAGCAGCAGCCGAATGCCCTGGCGTTCCTGTTTGGACAGCGAAGAGCCAATCAGCACCAGACGACCCTGGCCGAGGCCGCCTTGTTTGAGCAGGCCCAGGGCTTTCTCGACTGCCAGGTCGGCGCGGTGTCCGGGCTCCGGCATGATTGACGGGCGCAGGGCTTCGAGCAGGTTGCGGCTGGTGCCCAGGTCGTCTGACAGCGGCACCAGGGTGTGGGCGCTGCCGGCGTAAACGACGATGGCCGTCTGCGCATCGGTGCGTGCCTGCAATAGGTCATACAGCTTGCGCCGCGCCTGTTCCAGGCGGTTGGGCGGGCTGTCGGTGGCAAGCATTTCCGGGGTCAACTCCAGCAGCACCACCAAAGGATCGGAGGGTTTCTGGCTGGACTGCTCAACCCTTTGCCAACTGGGCCCAAGCAGCGCGAGCACGGCCAAGAGCCAGGCAATGCCGAGCACCACCCATGGCGATTTGCTTTCGCGCCCGTTGCCACCACTGAGCAACACGGCGTGGAAGGCCGGCGGCAGGATCATCTGCCAACGCCCGGCGCGCTTTTGCCGATGCCACAGGTGCCAGAGCAACCAGCCGAGCAATGGCAGGAGCAACAGCGACCAAGGGCGGAACCAGTGCGGCCACAGGTCGATCATCGACGCCTCCGCAATCGCAGGCGTTTGAGGCGCTGGCGCCATTCCGGGTGCTGTTGCAGGAAAATCCCCTTGCTCGACAATTTGGTGAACCACCGATGCAAGGCGTTGTTCGGCCAGCGTTCCTGGATCACCAGCAACATGCTCAGCACCAACGCCAAGGCCAGCGGCGCGCTGTACAGGGCCAGGGCCGGGCGCGCCTGGGTGGGTTGCTGTTCAACGGGTTCGAGCTTGTCGAGCGTTGCCTTGATCGCTTGCAGCTCTTCGCCATCACGGGCGCGGAAGTACTGGCCGCCCGTAGCCTCGGCGATGGCCTTGAGTGCCGGTTCGTCGAGGTCCAGGCTCGGGTTGACGCCGAGGATACCCAAGGAACCGGTTTGTTCCGGGTCTGCGCCGATGCCGATCGGGTAGATCTTCACGCCTTCTTCAGCAGCGAGGCGCGCGGCGGTCAGTGGGTCGATCTGCCCGGCGTTGTTGGCGCCGTCGGTGACCAGGATCAGTACACGGCTCTGCGCCGGGCGCTGACGCAGGCGTTTCAAGGCCAGGCCAATGGCATCGCCAATTGCGGTGTTCTTGCCGGCAATGCCGATGCGCGCTTCATCCAGCCAGGTGCGCACGGTGCGGCGGTCAAAGGTCAGCGGTGCTTGCAGGTAGGCCTGGCTGCCGAACAGGATCAGGCCGACGCGGTCACCTTCACGGCCTTCAAGAAAGTCGCCGAGCAAGTGTTTGACCAGGCTCAAGCGGCTGACGTCCTCGTCTTGCCAGTTCATATCGGGGAAGTCCATGGAGCCGGACACGTCCACCGCCACCAGAAGGTCGCGGCCACTGGCGGCAATCGGCAGCGGCTCGCCAAGCCATTCCGGGCGGGCAGCGGCGGTTAACAACAGCAGCCACAGCACCACAAAGGGCGCTTGCTGGCGCCAGCCGGGCAGGTTGACGCGGGCGCGGCGGCGAGCCAGGCCCTCAAGGTCGCTGAGGTAGCTGACTTTTAACGCCGGCTCGCCGCTGTCGGCTGCCGGCAACACAAGCCGCATCAGCCAGGGCAAGGGCAACAGGGCGAAGATCCACGGCCAGGCGAACTCAAACATGTTTGCGAATCCAGGTGTCGACGGCTTGGGTCAGGCCGGCGATGGCCTTGTCGTCGAGTTTGCATTCGGGTTTGTAGGCGCCTTCCACCAACACCATCCAGCGTGTGAGGCCCGCGGCGGGGCAGCGGTTGTCGAGGAACGCCAGCCATTTTCGGCCGTTGAGGGTATGGCTCTGGCTGTAGGGATAGTCGTTGCGGCACAGGCGTTTGAGCAGGCCGTTGAGTTGCTGCAACCACGCGCCGGCCGGGGCCCCGTCGTAGGGTTTGGGCATCAGCGCCAGTTCCGCGAGGGCGGCGATGCGCAATGGGTCCAGCGGTTGCTCGGCGCGGGCGATGGGGCGACGGGTTGGCAGAAAGCGTCGCAGTGACCAAAGCCCCCAGCCGAGCAGTGGAATCACCAGCAGCAACAACCACCAGCCCGGCGCAGGCGGCCAAAAGCCGATGGCTGGCGGGGCGATCAGCGGTTGCAGTTGGTCAAGGCTGCTCATTGTTTTTTAACCGGACGTTGCGGGTTGAGGTACTCGCGCAGTTGCTCGACCATTTCGCTCTGGGTGCTCAAGGGCATCAATAAGATGCGCAGCTTCTGGGCGAGCAGTTCCCAGCGGGCGATGCGTGCTTCGGCTTGGGCCTTGTAGGCCTGGCGCAAATCGACGTTCAGCGTGTCCAGTTCCAGCTGGGCACCGCGTTCGGCGAAACGCAGCAGCCCGGCGGCGGGCAGAGCGTGGTCCAGCGGATCGGAGATGGGCAACAGCAGCAGGTCGCAGTGCCGCGACAAAAGACTAAGCTGTTGCTCGGCACCTTCGGTGAGCGCGCGTTCATCGCAGATCACAATCACCAGGCTGCCGGGGCGCAGCACTTCGCGGCCACGGCGCAGTGCCATGCCCAGGGCATCAGTCTCGGGGCGGCTTTCGGTGTTCAGGCTCTGGTTGACGCGCACCAACCGGTTGAGCAGTTGCAGCAGACTTTGTTTGCTGCGGCGCGGCTTGATTTCGTAGTGCTCGCTATCGCCGAACACCAGCCCGCCCACGCGGTCGTTATGCCCCAGCGCCGCCCAGCCGATCAGGCTGGCCGCCTGGGCCGCCAGCACCGATTTGAACATTTGCCCTGAGCCGAAAAACAGCCGGCAGCTTTGCTCGACCATGATGAAGATCGGCCGCTCGCGTTCTTCGTGGAACAGCTTGGTGTGCGGTTCCTGGGTGCGCGCGGTCACGCGCCAGTCGATGGTGCGCACATCGTCGCCGGCCTGGTACACGCGCACCTGGTCGAAGTCGACACCGCGCCCGCGCAGCTTGGAGTGGTGCAGGCCGATCAGCGGGCTGCGCTGGCTCGGCGTGGAAAACAGCTGCACTTCGCGCACACGGTGGCGCATCTCGATCAATTCGCTGAGCGTGACGCGGATTCCATCGCTGGCGTTCATGGGTTTCAAGCGACGGCAACGACGTCAAGAATGCGTTGCACCACGCGGTCCTGGTCAATGCCGGCGGCTTCGGCCTCGAACGACAGAATGATGCGATGGCGCAGCACGTCGAACAGCACCGCCTGGATATCTTCCGGGCTGACGAAGTCGCGACCGGCCAGCCAGGCATGGGCGCGGGCGCAGCGGTCGAGGGCGATGGAGCCGCGTGGGCTGGCGCCATAGGCGATCCACTCGGCCATCTCCGGGTCGAACTTGGCTGGAGTGCGCGTGGCCATCACCAGTTGCACCAGGTATTCCTCCACTGCATCGGCCATGTACAAACCGAGGATTTCCTTGCGCGCGGCGAAGATCGCCTGTTGGCTGACGCGGCGCTCAGGCTTGGTTTCGCCGTTCAGCGCTTCGCCACGCGCTTGTTGCAGGATGCGTCGTTCGACTGCGGCGTCGGGGAAGCCGATCTTGACGTGCATCAGGAAGCGGTCGAGCTGGGCTTCGGGCAGCGGGTAGGTGCCTTCCTGCTCAATGGGGTTTTGCGTGGCCATCACCAGGAACAGCGGCGACAGGTCATAGGTGCTGCGTCCGACGCTGACCTGGCGCTCGGCCATGGCTTCCAGCAACGCCGATTGCACCTTGGCCGGTGCGCGGTTGATTTCGTCGGCCAGCACCAGGTTGTGGAAGATCGGCCCCTGTTGGAACACGAAACTACCGGTTTCCGGGCGATAGATCTCGGTGCCAGTGATGTCGGCTGGCAATAGGTCGGGGGTGAACTGGATTCGATGGAACTGCGCTTCTATGCCTTCGGCCAGCTCTTTGATGGCCTTGGTCTTGGCCAAGCCCGGCGCGCCTTCTACGAGCATATGGCCGTCAGCGAGCAAGGCGATCAGCAAGCGATCGATGAGTTTTTCCTGGCCGAGAATCTGCGTAGAAAGAAAAGTTCGCAGCGCAAGCAGCGCTTCACGATGTTCCATCGATGACGGTTCCTGGAGAGATGAGCCTGAGTGCCGTGAAAAAAGCGTCGGGCTTGGGGGGCTTACTTTAATGCATGGCAGGGGGTGGCGACTAACGGCGTGACGGGTATTTTTCGGAAAACTTGTAGGAATTTTGTGTGTGGCGCACCAATTCTGTTGAGCACACCGTTCATGTGGGAGCTGGCTTGCCTGCGATGCAGGCGACTCGGTGTGTCAGCCAGACCGGGTTGATGCCATCGCACCATTGGTATCTACCTATCAGGAGCGAGCCCTCTGCGTAGCAGCTGTCGAGCCCCGGCGAGGCTGCGTTTGCGGCTTGTCTGACACACCGCTGACGCAGCCTCGCCGGGGCTCGACAGCTGCTACGCACGTTCACTTTGAAGATGTGTAGAGGGTTACGACCAGCTCCCACAGTTGATCGTTGGTGCAGTTTAAATTCGGGTGAAAGTGCCGGTGCCTTTGAGGATGTTCTGCAGGGTTTCTTCAACTTCGGCCATGTCCGACGCGGCCGTGGCATGGGTGATCTGCAGCTGATCCTTACCACCCAGCGCGTCGGCATCGCCGGCGGCGACTTCTACCAGCACGGTCGTCTCACTCAGCGTGACCTTCAACCCATCCAGGGTCGACGGCTCGTAATCCCAGGTCAGTTCGACTTCGTCTTCATCGGGGTAACGGGTGAGCATGAACATCTCGCCGTTCTTGCCGTGGCAGCAGAGCATGGCCATGTTGTCTTCTTCGTCGTCGCACGGGGTGACCATCAGGGCGTCGGTTTTCAGCTGCAGCATGGGGAATCCTGTCTGGGGTAGGGCGTGATGGGGGCAATTGTGCCATTGCGACGAATTTTGTGCTGCATCCTGTGTCAGACCCCGTGCATGACCTGGCGGGCTGAATCAGTCATTTCTGGTACTCGGGGGATTGAAAAACGCCGGTTTTTCTACCTGGAAATCCGGGTTGCCCAAGTCGCAACCCCGAGCCTGCTTACCGATGACCGAATATGTCGCAGCGTCGCAAGCAGCTGTCTTCCTACACTCGTTAAGCTGCGCAACGGATGTGCACGTGCCAGGCGCTTGACCTGCCCGTCGTAACGTCACCCGGCAAGGTGCGCATCTTATGGAAGTTGTATGTGACCTCATTGTCTTGTCCAGCTTCACCCACCTGTCACTCTGATTCGTTTATGGTGTTTCCAGAATTACCAGCGAACAGAGCTGACGGTCTCCCCGCAAGGGGATAACACGCGACGCTTCCATCAATAACAAGCCCAAGCGGAGTACCACAGATGGCGTTCTTCACCGCAGCCAGCAAGGCCGACTTCCAGCATCAACTGCAAGCGGCACTGGCCCAGCACATCAGTGAACAGGCACTGCCACAAGTGGCGCTGTTTGCTGAACAATTCTTCGGCATCATTTCCCTGGACGAACTGACCCAGCGTCGCCTTTCCGACCTGGCCGGCTGCACCCTCTCTGCGTGGCGCCTGCTTGAGCGCTTTGACCACACCCAACCGCAGGTGCGGGTCTACAACCCCGATTATGAACGTCATGGCTGGCAGTCGACCCACACCGCGGTCGAAGTGCTGCACCATGACTTGCCTTTCCTGGTGGACTCGGTCCGTACCGAACTGAACCGCCGTGGCTACAGCATCCACACCTTGCAAACCACCGTGCTCAGCGTACGTCGTGGTGCCAAGGGCGAGCTGCTGGAAATCCTGCCGAAAGGCACCCAGGGCGAAGGCATCCAGCAAGAATCGCTGATGTACCTGGAAATCGACCGCTGCGCCAACGCCGCCGAACTGAACGTGCTGAGCAAAGAGCTTGAGCAGGTGCTGGGCGAAGTGCGCGTGGCCGTGGCTGATTTCGAACCGATGAAAGCCAAGGTCCAGGACCTGCTGGCCGGTATCGACGCCAGCCAGTTCAGCATCGACGGCGAAGAAAAAGCCGAGATCAAGAACTTCCTGGAATGGCTGGTGGGCAACCACTTCACCTTCCTCGGCTATGAAGAGTTTGTGGTACGTGACGAGGCGGATGGCGGTCATATCGAATATGACGCCGATTCGTTCCTCGGTCTGACCAAACTGCTGCGCGCCGGTCTCACCGCCGACGACCTGCGCATCGAAGACTATGCCGTGGCCTACCTGCGTGAACCGACCGTACTGTCGTTCGCCAAGGCTGCGCACCCGAGCCGCGTGCACCGCCCGGCGTATCCGGACTACGTGTCGATCCGTGAGATCAGCGCCGACGGCAAGGTCATCAAGGAACACCGTTTCATGGGCCTGTACACGTCCTCGGTGTATGGCGAAAGCGTGCGGGTCATTCCTTATATCCGTCGCAAGGTCGCGGAAATCGAACGCCGTTCCGGCTTCCAGCCCAAGGCTCACCTGGGCAAGGAGCTTGCTCAAGTCGTTGAGGTGCTGCCGCGTGATGACCTGTTCCAGACGCCGGTCGACGAGCTGTTCAGCACCGTGATGTCGATCGTGCAGATCCAGGAACGCAACAAGATCCGCGTGTTCCTGCGCAAAGACCCGTACGGTCGTTTCTGCTACTGCCTGGCTTATGTGCCGCGCGACATCTATTCCACCGAAGTGCGTCAGAAAATCCAGCAAGTACTGATGGATCGCCTGAAAGCCTCGGATTGCGAATTCTGGACCTTCTTCTCCGAGTCCGTGCTGGCGCGCGTGCAACTGATTCTGCGGGTTGACCCGAAGAACCGCCTGGACATCGACCCGCTGCAACTGGAAAAAGAAGTGGTGCAAGCCTGCCGCAGCTGGCAGGACGACTACGCCAGCCTGGTGGTGGAGAGCTTCGGTGAAGCCCACGGCACCAACGTGCTGGCCGACTTCCCCAAAGGCTTCCCGGCCGGCTACCGTGAGCGTTTTGCCGCACATTCGGCCGTGGTCGACATGCAGCACCTGCTCAGCCTCACCGAAGCCAACCCACTGGTAATGAGCTTCTATCAGCCGCTGGGCCAGGTTTCCGGCCAACGCGAGCTGCATTGCAAGCTCTACCATGCCGACACCCCGCTGGCGTTGTCCGACGTGCTGCCGATCCTGGAAAACCTCGGCCTGCGCGTGCTGGGTGAGTTCCCGTATCGCCTGCGCCACGCCAATGGTCGTGAGTTCTGGATCCATGACTTCGCGTTCATCGCCGCCGAAGGCGTGAACCTGGACATCCAGCAGCTCAACGACACCCTGCAGGACGCGTTCGTGCATATCGTGCATGGCGACGCCGAGAACGATGCGTTCAACCGCCTGGTACTGACTGCCGGCCTGCCTTGGCGTGACGTGGCCTTGCTGCGTGCCTACGCCCGTTACCTGAAGCAGATCCGCCTGGGCTTTGACCTGGGTTACATCGCCAGCACCCTGAACAACCACACCGACATCGCTCGCGAGTTGACCCGGTTGTTCAAGACCCGTTTCTACCTGGCGCGCAAACTCACCGCCGAAGACCTGGAAGACAAGCAGCAACGCCTGGAACAAGCGATCCTCACCGCACTGGACGATGTTCAGGTGCTCAACGAAGACCGCATCCTGCGTCGCTACCTGGACCTGATCAAGGCCACCCTGCGTACCAACTTCTACCAGACCGACGCCAACGGTCAGAACAAGTCGTACTTCAGCTTCAAGTTCAACCCGCACGCGATTCCTGAGCTGCCTAAGCCAGTGCCGAAGTTTGAGATCTTCGTGTACTCGCCACGGGTTGAAGGTGTGCACCTGCGCTTCGGCAACGTCGCGCGTGGCGGTTTGCGCTGGTCCGACCGTGAAGAAGACTTCCGTACCGAAGTGCTTGGCCTGGTAAAAGCCCAGCAAGTGAAGAACTCGGTCATCGTGCCAGTGGGTGCGAAGGGCGGCTTCCTGCCGCGTCGCCTGCCACTGGGCGGCAGCCGGGACGAGATCGCGGCCGAAGGCATCGCCTGCTACCGCATCTTCATTTCCGGCCTGTTGGACATCACCGACAACCTGAAAGACGGCGCCCTGGTACCGCCGGCCAACGTTGTGCGCCATGACGACGATGACCCGTACCTGGTGGTGGCTGCGGACAAGGGCACTGCGACCTTCTCCGACATCGCCAACGGCATCGCCATCGACTACGGCTTCTGGCTGGGCGATGCGTTTGCTTCCGGTGGTTCCGCCGGTTACGACCACAAGAAAATGGGCATCACCGCCAAGGGCGCGTGGGTCGGTGTGCAGCGTCACTTCCGTGAGCGCGGCATCAATGTGCAGGAAGACAGCATCACGGTTGTGGGCGTCGGCGACATGGCCGGTGACGTGTTTGGTAACGGCCTGTTGATGTCCGACAAGCTGCAACTGGTCGCGGCCTTCAACCACCTGCATATCTTCATCGATCCAAACCCGAACCCGGCCACCAGCTTCGTCGAGCGCCAGCGCATGTTCGAGCTGCCGCGTTCGGCCTGGACCGACTACGACACCAGCATCATGTCCGAAGGCGGCGGTATCTTCTCGCGCAGCGCGAAGAGCATTGCCATCTCGCCACAGATGAAAGAGCGCTTCGACATCGCGGCCGACAAGCTGACCCCGACCGAATTGCTGAACGCCTTGCTCAAAGCGCCGGTAGACCTGTTGTGGAACGGCGGTATCGGCACCTACGTCAAGGCCAGCACCGAAAGCCACGCCGATGTGGGCGACAAGGCCAACGACGCACTGCGCGTCAATGGCAACGAGCTGCGCTGCAAAGTGGTAGGCGAGGGCGGTAACCTCGGCATGACCCAACTGGGTCGTGTGGAATTCGGCCTCAATGGCGGCGGTTCCAACACCGACTTCATCGACAACGCCGGTGGCGTGGACTGCTCCGACCACGAAGTGAACATCAAGATCTTGCTCAACGAAGTGGTGCAGGCCGGTGACATGACCGACAAGCAACGCAACCAGTTGCTGGCGAGCATGACCGACGAAGTCGGCAACCTGGTGTTGGGCAACAACTACAAGCAGACCCAGGCCCTGTCCCTGGCGGCGCGCCGTGCCTACGAGCGTGCCGCCGAGTACAAACGCCTGATGAGCGACTTGGAAGGCCGTGGCAAGTTGGACCGCGCCATCGAGTACCTGCCGACCGAGGAACAGCTCACCGAGCGCGCCGCGAACGGCAAGGGCCTGACCCGTCCGGAGCTGTCGGTGCTGATCTCGTACAGCAAGATCGACCTCAAGGAAGCGCTGCTCAAGTCGCTGGTGCCGGATGACGAGTACCTCACCCGTGACATGGAGACCGCGTTCCCACCGAGCCTGGTGGCCAAGTTCGGCGAGGCCATGCGTCGCCACCGTCTGAAGCGCGAGATTGTCAGCACCCAGATCGCCAACGACCTGGTCAACCACATGGGCATCACCTTCGTGCAACGACTCAAGGAGTCGACGGGCATGAGCCCGGCGAATGTGGCGGGTGCTTATGTGATCGTGCGTGACATCTTCCACCTCCCGCACTGGTTCCGCCAGATCGAAGCCCTGGACCACCAGGTGTCGGCTGACGTGCAACTGGAATTGATGGATGAGCTGATGCGCCTGGGTCGGCGCGCCACGCGCTGGTTCCTGCGCAGCCGTCGTAACGAGCAGGACGCTGGTCGTGACACCGCGCACTTTGGTCCGCACCTGGCGGCGTTGGGCCTCAAGCTCGACGAACTGCTGGAAGGCCCGACTCGCGAAGGCTGGCAGAACCGTTACCAGGCCTACACCGAAGCCGGTGTTCCTGAGCTGTTGGCACGCATGGTTGCAGGTACTACCCACCTGTACACCTTGCTGCCGATCATCGAAGCCGCCGATGTAACGGGGCACGACGCCGCTGAAGTGGCCAAGGCCTACTTCGCCGTCGGCAGCGCCCTGGACTTGCCATGGTACCTGCAGCAGATCAGCGATTTGCCAGTGGCCAACAACTGGCAGGCCCAGGCCCGCGAAGCCTTCCGTGATGACGTGGACTGGCAGCAACGCGCGATCACCATCTCCGTCCTGCAAATGGCCGACGCGCCACAAGACATGGAAGCCCGCGTGGCCCTGTGGCTTGAGCAGCACAAGGACATGGCCGAGCGTTGGGTGGCGATGATGGTTGAGATTCGTGCCGCTGTGGGCACGGACTACGCCATGTATGCAGTGGCCAACCGTGAGTTGCTGGACCTGGCGTTGAGTGGTCAGTCGGTGCTGCAACCGGCTTGATCAAGCGGTAAAACAAAAGCCCCCGTATCGTGAGATTCGGGGGCTTTTTGTTGGAACACCTTCTGACAAACGATGCAGGGCAACTGTGGGAGCAGGCAAGCCAGCTCCCACATTTTGATCTCCATCTACCTTGGGGTCAGTGGTGCTTCAGTAATTTAGTTTCCAGGTGGTCCAGATGCTGGGTCATCAGCGCCACCGCGGTAGTTGAGTCACGCTGCTCCACTGCATCCACAATCGCCGCATGTTCCTGCCACGCGCAATACGTGCAGGCTTTTGCTTCGTATTGGGCAATGATCAACGACGTCAGCGGCACCAAACTGTTAAGGAACTGCGCCAGCGGTGCATTGCGCGCCATCGCTGCCAATTGCAGATGAAACTCTCCCGACAGCCGAATCGCCGGCCCACGCTGGTCGCGCTCGATGCACTCGCGCTCGCGGGCAATCAGCTCGCGTAACTGGCGTACCTGGGTCGGTGTGGCGTGCGCGCAGGCCAGTTGCACCACGGTCATTTCAGTCAGGCGCCGTGCTTCGAGAATTTGCCGGGTTTGCTGCGGGTCCGGCGCGGCGACCTGGGCCCGTTGGTTGGGGCGCAGGATGATCACTTGCTGATGGGACAGTTTTGCCAGGACCCGGCGAATCACACTGCGGCTCACGCCAAAGATTTCGCCCAGGCCTTCTTCGGTAAAACGACTGGCCGGGGCAATGCGTTGTTCGAGGATGGCGTCGAACAGCTGCGGGTAGATGTCGTCCACCGAAGGCTTTTTACCGGCGACCAGGCGCAGGGCAGGGAGGATGGGATCGCGTTGCAGCGCGTGAGCGGTCATGGCCTGTCTCCAGAAAGTCAGCTGCCCAGATGGTCGTCCGGGATGTTCAAACGAATGCCCATGCGCAGGCCTTCCTGAAGGATGTGCCGACGCATTTCCGCACTGGCCAGGGCGCTGTTTTTGTTGCGGATGGCGCGCACCACGGCCTCGTTCTCTCGCAGGCGCTCCGCCAGGTGCTCGGGCGAGTTGCGCAGCACTTGGGCGCTTTGCTTGAGGGCATTGCTGGTTTGCTGCACCACGTTCTGGAAGATCGGGTTGGAGGTCAGGGCGAACAGTTCTTCATGGAAGTCGATGTAGGCGTTCATGCCGGCTTCGGCGTCGCCGGCGTCGAGGGCTTCGCGCATGTCCATCAAGGTCAGGCGCAATTGGCCGACCTCTTTGCTGCTGATGGATTGGGCCACCAGGCCGACGATGAAGGGTTCAAGGGTGTAGCGCAGTTGCAGGATATCTTCCAGGCTGGCGTCGGCCACGGCGTCGCTGGATTGCGGCTCGCTGACGCTGGTCTCCAGCACCACCACGCCTTTGCCGGGCATGGAGCGCACCAGGCCAAGGGTTTCCAGGACGATCACGGCTTCGCGCAGGCTGGGGCGGCTGATGCCCATTTGTTCGGCCAGTTCGCGCTGGCCGGGGAGCATTTCGCCGCGTCGCCACTGGCCCCGCTTGAGTGCGGCGCGCAGTTTTTCTACGACTGAATTGACGACGGTTGAGGTGCTGATCACGTCGTACACTCCTTTAAGTTGCAAATACAATAATTAAACTGGCGTTGAGCCAATGTGGGAGGCTGGCAAGCCAGCTCCCACATTTGAACCGTGTCGCTTGCTCAGAACTCCTGATGCGCCGGCAGCACCGGTTTCTTCGCCTGGAAGGCGTAGCCTTGGTGACCATCGAGGACCTTGTTGGCACGCTGGATATCGATGTCTTTCTCCCAGCGGGCAATGGCCACGGTGGCGACGCAGTTGCCGATCAGGTTGGTCAATGCACGGCCGATGCCCATGAACCAATCCACCGCCAGCACCAGCACCAGGCCCACCACCGGAATCGCCGGGATCGCCGTAAGCGTGGCCGCCAGAATCACCAGGGCCGACCCTGGAATGCCGTGGGCACCCTTGGAGGTAATCAGCGACACCAGCAAGATGGTCATCAGGTCGGTCATCGACAGCGGTGTACCGGTGGCATTGGCGATAAACACGATGGCCAGGGTCAGGTAGATCGAAAAGCCATCGAGGTTGAACGAATACCCGGTTGGAATCACCAGGCCGACGGTGGAACTGCCAATACCCAGGTGCTCAAGTTTACGCATGACCTGCGGCAGCACGGCGTCGGAAGAGGCGGTGCCCATGACAATCAGCAGTTCTTCACGCAGGTACTTGAGCAGCGGCCACATGCGCAGCCCCGACACGCGCATCACCAAGCCGAGAATCAGCGCGACGAAAGCGAAGCAGGTCAGGTAGAACAGGCCCACCAGGCTGCCCAGATGTTGCAGCGAGTCCAGGCCGTAGGTGCTGGTGGTGAAGGCGATCGCGCCGAATACGCCGATTGGCGCCAGGCGCACGATCATGCCCATGATGCGGAAAATCACGTGGCTCAGTTCATTGATCAGCCGCGTGATGCCGGAGGCCGCTTCGCCCACCAGGTTCAGCGCACTGCCGAACAGCACCGAGAACAGCAGCACCTGCAACACGTTGTTCTCGGCGAAAGCGCCGATCACCGAGTTGGGGATCAGGTCCATCAGGAATTGGCTGGTGCCCTTGATGTGCTGGCCCTTGTCGGCCAGTTCATTGAGGCCGGCGGAGGAGAGCTGTTCCAGGTGGATATTGGCGCCAGTGCCGATACCGGTGCTGAAGGCCATGATCAGGCCGATCACCAGGGCGATGGTGGTCAGCACTTCAAAGTAGATCACCGACTTGAGGCCAATGCGTCCGACTTTCTTCAGGTCGCCGGCGCCGGAGATGCCGCTGACCACCACGCAGAACACGATCAGGCCGATCAGCATCTTGATCAGCTTGATAAAGCCGTCGCCCAAGGGTTTGAGTTGCGAGGAGAATTCGGGAAGGGCCAGGCCGCAGATTATGCCTAACATCAGGCCGATCACGACTTGCAGGAAAATCGAACGCGAGCACCATCTGAGCATGGGAGGGATCTCTATTCGGTGCCCTGGTGGTTCCAGGGCTTAATTGTTGTGGTCATACCGGTAAGTCCAGTGCGGGGCCAGTCTAGGCCAGGTATTTTTGAAATAACAAGTCATTATTTGCCAGTTGACGGGTCCCGGTCTGACCAGTTGGTCGGTGAGGGCGATGCTTGAGCGGTTGGCGGGGCGGGATTTTTTTCGCTTATCATCCGCCGCTCGGCCTATGAGGTGATAGATGGACCAGCCAGGACTGACCACCGACGAAACCGGGCGCACCCATTGCACCTGGCGCACCGCAGCGCCGGAATACCCGCATTACCACGACTGTGAGTGGGGCGTGCCGGTAGCGGATGACATCCAGCTGTACGAGAAGATCTGCCTGGAAGGTTTTCAGGCAGGCATGGCCTGGATCACCATCCTGCGCAAACGCGAGCAGTTTCGCGCGGCGTTCGAAGGTTTTGATTTTCGCCGGGTGGCGCAGTACGGCGAGGCGGATATCGAGCGGCTGATGCAGGACCCGGGCATCGTGCGTAATCGCGCGAAGATCGTGTCCACCCTCAACAATGCGCGCAGGGCGTGTGAGTTGGTGGAGGAGACCGGCTCGCTGGCACGGTGGTTGTGGGCGTTTGAGCCCGCTGACGATGAGCGCCCGGCCTTGGTGGACATGGCTTACTGGACGGGTAACCCCACCTCACCGGCTTCCGAACGTTTGTCGAAAGCCCTGAAGAAGCGGGGTTGGACGTTTGTCGGCCCGACCACGATGTATGCGCTGATGCAGGCGATGGGGATGGTCAATGATCATCTGGAAGGCTGCTATTGCCGGCCGCGAATTGAAACGCTGCGGCGGCAGTTCAAGCGGCCCTGAATCCCTGCTCCCACAGGGGGGTGGTGGTGTGGCTGATTAGTGTGGAAGGGGTGTCAGCACCTCAGCCTTGTCATCCAACACCATCACCACCAGCAACTTGGCCGGTTTTGTCTGGCTGGCATTGCTCGATTCAAAGTGCCGCGAACCCGCCGGTTCGTAGAACGACTCACCCACTGTGTAGGTCTTCGCCTTCTCCTCATTCACCCGCGAAGTCACCACGCCCTCCAGCACGTAAGCCACGGCGGTGCCGGTGTGGCTATGGGGCACAGTGGCCTGGCCGGGGGCATAATCGACGGTGAGCAGGATGGTTTTCTTGCCGGGCACATTGGTCAGCGCGTGCTCTTGCAGAACCTTGATCGATTCCTGGTTGTAAACCGGTTCGTGGGCAAAGGCGGTGAGCGAGGTGAACATCAGCGCGCTGGCGAGCAGTCGTTTCATGGCGAGGTTTCCAAGTCATTCGAGACCTCTTCACCCTACGCCGCAGCGCCTGGGTGACCAATGACCAATCCAGCGGAAAACCGCCTAGCCAATCTGCTGGAGAATATCGCGGACCTTGTCCAGCGCCGGGTCGATGTCCAGGGTTTCGATGGCGCCGAAGCCGATGATCAGGCCAGGACGTACCGGAGCGTCGTGGAAGAACACATCCAGGGGGTACAGACCCACTTCGACCTGCCGCGCCAGCTCCATCAGCAGCGGGATGTTGACCGGCACCTTGCACAATGCAGCCATGTGGAACCCGGCCACGGTCGGCACGGCGTCGAACCACGGCGACAAATCCCCCGCCAAGCGCTGCAGGATGCGCTCGCGGCGCCCGGCATAGACCGTGTGGCAGCGGCGGATATGCTTGAGCAGGTAGCCTTCGCTGATGAATTTGGCCAATGCCCATTGCGGCAGTGTCGAGCTGTGCTGGTCGGTCAATTGCTTGGCTTTGAGCACCGCGCCATGAATCGCCGGTGGCAGCACCGCGTAGCCCAGGCGTAGCTCGGGCAGCAACGTTTTCGAGAAGGTGCCGACGTAGGTCACCAGGCCACGGGTGTCCATGCTTTGCAGGGAGTCGGTAGGGCGCCCCTCGTAGCGGAACTCGCTGTCGTAGTCGTCCTCGATAATGATCGCGCCCAGCTCTAGCGCCCGCGCCAGCAAGGCTTCACGGCGTGGCGGGCTCATGGGCATGCCAAGGGGGAACTGATGTGAGGGCGTCACGTAGATCAGCCGCGTGCCGTCGGGAATCTGGTCGACGCGAATGCCCTGTGCATCCACCGGCACACTGGCAACGTTGGCGCCCATTGCCATGAACAACTGGCGTGCGGGGCTGTAGCCGGGGTCTTCCATGGCGACAATGCTGCCCGGTTCCAGCACCACGCGTGCGATCAAATCCAGCGCCTGCTGTGCGCCGTTGGTGACGATGATGTCGCTGTCGCGGCATTTCACGCCGCGCGAGAACGCGATATGCCCGGCGATTGCACTGCGCAACGCAGGCAAGCCTTCGGGTTGGCTGTAGAACCCACTGTTCTGGGCAATCCGGCGCAGCGCGTCCTGGGTGCAGCGCCGCCATTCATCCTGGGGGAACTGGTTGCGGCTGGTGGCACCGCCGATAAATTCGTAACGCAGCGTGCTGTCGCGCGTGGGGTGGCGCATGGGCGAGGGCAGCGACTGCCACTTCGCCAGGTTGGCGGCGCAGGCCAGGTCGGTGGCGGTTTGCAGGCGTTCGGACTGCGGTGCGCGGGCGTTGACGAAGGTGCCACGGCCCGTCTTGCCGACCAGCAGGCCTTCGTAGGTGAGGGTGGCGTAGGTGTCGGACACGGTCTTGCGCGATATGCCCAGTTGCTCGGCAAGCAAGCGGCTGGGCGGCAATTGCGCGCCAGCGGCCAGGCGTCCGGAGCCGATGGCTTCGTGCAGCTGTTGGTACAACTGTTCGGCCAGATCCTTGCGGCCGTTGATCACAACGTGCAGTTCCATGTCTTATCCCGGGCATTCACTCTTTGCCAAGATTACGCGCCTGCGTGACAGGCTCAAAATGGTCTGCGCATAAACCGGCTGATTGGCTATAGGGCTTATGCCTTGCGGACTCTAGGCTGGTTTGTCATTGCGCCCTACGCCAGAGAACCGTTCCATGGAACCTCGCCTCGATTACTACACCGCCTCGCCGCAAGCGCTCAAGGGCATGCTGATGCTGGAGGCGACAACCTTTGGTTTGTCCATCGAAAAGCCCTTGCTGGAGCTGATCAAGATTCGTGTCTCGCAGCTCAACGGCTGTGGGTTTTGCACAGACATGCACTCAATGGCGGCGCGCCAGCGCGGCGAAACCGAGCGACGCTTGTTCGCGTTGTGCGTATGGCGTGACTCGCCGTTTTTCACGGCACGGGAAAAGGCGGCACTCGCCTGGAGTGAATCGGTGGCGACGCTGCCGACCTCGACGGTATCGGATGAATTGTACGCGGCTGTACGCGTGGAATTCAGTGAGCAGGAGCTGGTGGACCTGACCATGGCGGTGTCCAGCATCAGTGGCTGGAACCGCCTGGCGGTGAGCTTTCGGCAGCAGCCGCCGAATGCTTGAATGTGCCAGCTCCCACATAGAGTGCGGCTTTCAGGACAGGAAACCGCCATCCACATTCAGCGACACACCCGTGGTGTAGCTGGATGCATCGCTGGCCAGGAACAGCACCGCGCCGGCCATCTCGCTTGGATCCGCCACACGCTTGAGGGGGATCTGCGCCAGGGCCATTTTCAGGATTGCGTCATTCTTCACCAGGGCCGAGGCGAACTTGGTGTCGGTGAGGCCCGGCAACAGGGCGTTGCAACGAATGCCGAACTCGGCGCATTCCTTGGCGAACACCTTGGTCATGTTGATCACAGCGGCCTTGGTCACCGAATAGATGCCCTGGAATACACCCGGCGAAATCCCGTTGATCGACGCTACGTTGATGATGCTGCCGCCGCCGTTTTCGCGCATCAGCTTGCCGGCTTCCACCGACATGAAAAAATAGCCACGGATGTTCACGTCAACGGTCTTCTGGAACGCACCGAGATCGGTGTCCAGCACGTTGCAGAATTGCGGGTTGGTCGCAGCGTTGTTCACCAGGATATCCAGGCGACCAAACTGTTCGCGAATGCCGGCGAACACTTGGGTGATCTGCTCCATCTCGCCGATGTGGCAGGCCACGGCGGTGGCCTTGCCGCCGTCGGCGATGATTGCATCAGCCACGTGCTGGCAGCCTTCCAGCTTGCGGCTGGAAACGATCACGTGAGCGCCTTGTTGGGCCAGCAACTTGGCGATCGCTTCACCGATGCCACGGCTGGCGCCGGAAACGAATGCGATCTTGCCATCGAGGTCGAACAGGTTGGTCTTGGACATGAGGGTTCCTTAGAGGGCTGATTTACCGATGACATTCAGGCTCATTTGCTCCAGCAGCTTGTTCATTTGAATGAACTGCGCAAAGCGTTTGTCCTGGGTCTGGCCATGGAAGAAGCGGTAGTAGATCTGCTGCACGATACCGGCCAGGCGGAACAGGCCGTAGGTGTAGTAGAAGTCGAAATTGTCGATCTGCAGGCCCGCGCGTTCAGCGTAGTAATCGACGAACTGGCGGCGGGTGAGCATGCCGGGGGCGTTGCTTGGCTGACGGCGCATCAGTTGCACCGGCGCAGGGTCAGCGGCTTCGATCCAGTAGGCGAGGGTGTTGCCCAGGTCCATCAGCGGGTCGCCGAGGGTGGTCAGTTCCCAGTCCAGCACGCCGATGATCTGCATCGGATTATGCGGGTCAAGAATCACGTTGTCGAAGCGGTAGTCGTTATGCACGATGCTTGACGTCGGGTGGTCGGCGGGCATTTTTTCATTCAGCCAGGCGCGTACCGCATCCCAGCGTGGCGCGTCGGGGGTCAGAGCCTTTTCGTAGCGATCGCTCCAGCCACGGATCTGGCGTTCAACGTAGCCTTCGGGTTTGCCCAAATCCGCCAGGCCGCAGGCGCTGTAGTCCACCTGATGCAGTTCAACGAATTTGTCGATAAAGCTCTTGCACAGCGCCTCGGTCTTGGCGGCATCCAGGCCCAGCTCGGCCGGCAGGTCGGAGCGCAGGATGATGCCGTTGACGCGCTCCATCACGTAGAACTCGGCACCGATCACCGATTCGTCGGTGCAATGCACGTAGGCCTTGGGGCAGTAGGGAAAGCCGTCTTTGAGCTGGTTGAGAATGCGGTATTCGCGGCCCATGTCATGGGCGGACTTGGCTTTGTGCCCAAACGGTGGGCGACGTAGCACGAACTCCTGACCGGGGTATTCCAACAGGTAGGTCAGGTTGGACGCGCCACCTGGGAACTGGCTGATCGTAGGCGTGCCGCTCAAGCCCGGGATGTGAGCCTTGAGGTAGGGATCGATCAGGCTGGCATCAAGTTCTTCACCTGGGCGAATCTGGGTCGATTGGTCGTTCAGCGCCATGCTTATCCCTTCTGCTTATTCTAAAGGCCTTGGACTATTTCCTAATCTAATGCGCACCACCGCCCAGCGACAAGGTCGGGGCGGCTTAATAGGTTAGCGTGTTGGACGATGATCAGCGTGCCTGATCGGTCATTTATTGGGCGGGGGCAGGGCGACCGGCGTGAGCACCGGACGCCCGGCGAAGTATTCCACCAGGTTGTCGGCCACGCGTTGCACGGTGTCATGGGCGGCTTCCGGCGAGAGGCCCGCGACATGGGAGGTGAGCACGGTGTTGCCGAGTTTTTTGAGCGCGTCGGGCACCTTGGGCTCGTCGTCGAACACATCCAGCGCGGCGCCGCCGATGCGGCGTTGCTCCAGGGCGGCGACCAGGTCGGCGGTGACCACCACGCTGCCACGGCCGATGTTGACCAGATAGCCATTCGGCCCCAGCGCGTCCAGGGCATGGCGATCAATCAGGTGGCGGGTGCTGGCGCCGCCGGGCGTGGCCAGGATCAGGAAGTCCGAGGTGCGCGCCAGTTCCACGGCGGTTGCGCAGTAGGTGTAGTCCACGTCGTCGCGCGGCTGGCGGTTGTGATAACTCACCTCCATGCCGAATCCCAGGGCGGCACGCTTGGCGATCTCCAGGCCCACCGCACCGAGTCCAAGAATGCCCAGCTGCTTGCCGCCCAGCGACGGGCGCATCACTTTCGGCCATTCATGACGGCGCACGGCTGCGTCGGTCTGCGGGATGCCGCGCACCAGCGACAGCAGCAACGCCATGGCGTGATCGGCCACCGACGGCGCATTCACTCCGGCGCCATTGGTGACGACGATTCCGCGATTGCTGGCGGCCTGCAGGTCAACATGCTCATAGCCGGCGCCGATTACGCAGATTATTTCCAGCAGCGGCAGGGCGGCGATTTCCTCGGCGTACAAACCCAGCGGGCCACGGGTCAGTACGGCGTTGATCTGGCTGCCATGGGCTTTGATGGCTTCGGCGCGTTCGGTGGGCGTCGGCGCCAGGATCACGTGAAAGTCATTGCTCTCGATGATGGGCAGGTATTCGTTGATGGTTTCTACCAGGACCAGAACGGTGGCGGTCATCGGAAGGCTCTTCCTGAAGGGTTTGAGGGCATGAGTATGCAGTATTTGCGTGGTCAGAAGCGGATCTCAGCCGCTCTCGTGCGCTTCACAAACGCCCCAGCCAACGTCGCGTTGTGATGCTCGATAATCGCCTCGGCTTTCAATGCCGCAGTGTCCATGCAGGTATGGCCGTCTTCCGGCAGCACCACCTGGAAGCCCAGTTCCACCGCTACCCGGCAGGTGGCGTCGATACAGAACTGGGTTTTCATGCCCACGATCACCAATTGGCTGACCTGTGCCGCCCTCAGTTGCTGCTGCAAGTCTGTGCCCAGGAAGCAACTGGGGCGGGTTTTGTTGAACAACAGATCGCGCGACTCGTCGACATCCAGGCCATGCCATAGCTGCCAGGGCGCGCTGCCGGCTTCAATCGGCGAGCCTGCCGGGCCAGTGTGGCGGGCGACGAAGATCGGGGCGCCTGCATGGCGTGCACGCTGAATCAGTTGGTTGATGGTGGCGAGTACACGTTCGCGCTCGAAGGGCTTTTCCGGACCGTCGTATAAGCCAGTTTGCATATCAATGATCAGCAGGGCGTCAGTCATGGTGTTGCTCCTTGCAATGGCCAGATGGCGGAGCAATAAAAAGGCCCCGTCCATTGCTGGCGGGGCCTTGGGTTGAATCTGTGAGGTGTCTAGCGTGAACACCCACCGCAACCGCACGACCCGCCTGAGGCGGTCGTGGTGGTGGGGGTGAGGTTCAGCTGAATACGGTTCATGGCTGGATCATGCTGAAAGCGGCGCCAAGTTGTCAACGAATGTGTTTGATTTGTGCGCGGCGCGTCGATGTACCACGCCACCGTTCCTCAGCTAAGTCTTTGCTTATTCAACAGAATCCCGGACAATCCGGCCCCTTCTATGGTCGGGGCGCTGCCTGTCAGGTTTTTCTGACTCGTCCCGACCGTGTAAAAGCGGAGATCCGATCGGATGAATGATCAGGCCAATAGCGTCGACCAACGCTATGAGACGACACCTGCAACCCTCACACGCTGGAGCCGCCAGGACACCACCTGGATGCTTGGCCTGTTCGGCACCGCCATTGGCGCCGGCACGCTGTTCTTGCCGATCAACGCGGGCCTGGGAGGCTTCTGGCCACTGGTGATCCTCGCGGTACTGGCCTTCCCGATGACGTTCTTCGCCCACCGTGGCCTGACCCGCTTCGTACTGTCCGGTCGAGAAGGCTCCGACATCACCGACGTCGTCGAAGAGCACTTCGGCATCAAGGCCGGTGCGCTGATCACCTTGCTGTACTTCTTTGCGATCTTCCCGATCCTGCTGATCTACAGCGTGGCGCTGACCAACACCGTTGGTAGCTTCATGGAACACCAACTGCACATCATGCCGCCACCACGAGCGATTCTGTCGTTGGTGCTGATCCTCGGCCTGCTGGCCGTGGTGCGTTGCGGCGAGCAAGTGATCGTCAAGGCCATGAGCCTGATGGTGTATCCGTTCATCGTCGCCTTGCTGTTCCTGGCGGTGTACCTGGTTCCGCATTGGAATGGCGGCATCCTCAGCACCGCCAGCGTAGTCCCGGCACCGTCTGCACTGCTCAATACGCTGTGGCTGGCGATCCCGGTGATGGTGTTCTCGTTCAACCATTCGCCGATCATCTCGGCCTTTGCGGTTGACCAGAAGCGCCAGTACGGCGCCCACGCCGATGAGCGCAGCTCGCAGATCCTGTCCCGCGCACACGTATTGATGGTGGTGATGGTGCTGTTCTTCGTATTCAGCTGCGTACTGACCCTATCGCCGGCGCAGTTGGCCGAAGCGAAGGCGCAGAACCTGTCGATCCTGTCGTACCTGGCCAACCACTTCGATAACCCGACCATCGAGTTTGCCGCTCCGTTGATCGCGTTTGTGGCGATTGCCAAATCGTTCCTGGGCCACTACATCGGCGCCAGCGAAGGCCTCAAGGGGTTGGTGCTGAAAACGGGTCGTCGCCCGGGTGCCAAGCGCCTGGACCGCATGACTGCCGCTTTCATGCTGGTGGCGTGCTGGATGGTTGCGACGTTAAACCCAAGCATTCTCCACATGATTGAGGCTCTGGGTGGTCCGATCATTGCTTCGATCCTGTTCCTGATGCCGATGTATGCCATCCGCAAAGTGCCGGCCATGGCCAAGTACCGTGGGCAGGCGTCCAATGTGTTTGTCACGGCGGTTGGCCTGGTGGCGATCACTGCGGTGGTGTACTCGCTGATTCCTTGATGTGAGCAAAACCTTCGACCCGGGCTTTCCTCACACCTGGATCACGCAGCGCTATGCAACGGCCGAATCAGCGTGCAACGCGATTTGGCCGTTTTTCTGCCAGGCCGGAAAACTCAGCGCTACCAGGTGGTCTTTGTTCACGCGTTGCGCAGCGCCGAGGCGACTCAACTGCACACCATTTTTCAGGAAATAACGCTCCAGTGCCGGGGTGGTGACCGCCACCACTCGATTGGCGCCCTGGCGCCAGGCATGGTGCAGGCTGTTCCACCAGATCCGCATCGGTAAGGTGCCTTCCTCAAGAGCTCGGGCGGCAAAGCGCGACACTTCCCAAGTATCACTGCTTTGCGGGCTGGGCTGGTCGCACAGAAATCCAAAGACTTCCGACAGCAGATAAGGCTGTGTGGTCGGCAACAGTCGTGCGCAACCGCAGACCTGGCCTTTGGTGTCCAGGGCGAGGATGTGACGGGTGTCGGCCTGGTCGAACTGGTCGAATTCGCGTTGGGGCAGGGCGCAGGTGGAGTCTAGTTTCCAGCCCAGTTGCTGGATGAATACTTCGTGTCGATAGCGGCCCAGGTCGTCCTCAAGGGCTGCAGACAGTTCATGGTGATGGCGGGTGATGATATTGATCATTGGATGTCCTTATCGTGATCGTCGGGCCCTAGATCAAGCCCAGTGCGGCGGCATAGGCAGCCGCCAGTGTCTTGTTGGCGGCCCCGAATTTTTTCTGGATGGCCTTGAGGTGAAAGTTCACGGTGTTGATGGAGATGGTGAGGATCAGCGCGATCTCGCCGGAACTTTTGCCGTCGGCGGTCCACTGCAGTATCTCCCGCTCACGCAGACTGAGGCACACCGATGGGTGGGTGCGTTCGCTATGGCCAAGGTCCGTCAGGCGCAGCGTCACCTGTTCGAGGATGCAGCGCAGGCGCAATTCTATTTCGTCGCTTTCTGCCTGTGAGATCCGGTCTTCGCGCCGGGCCACGGACAGTAACCGCAGCGAGTGATCGTGGCTGCGAATCGGCAGCGTGGCGCCGATGCGCAGACCCCAGTCCCGAGCTTCCAGCCATAACTTTCGACTGTTATCAAACAGTGCGTCGTTCCACAG
Source organism: Pseudomonas tritici (assembly GCF_014268275.3). Taxonomy (NCBI): domain Bacteria; kingdom Pseudomonadati; phylum Pseudomonadota; class Gammaproteobacteria; order Pseudomonadales; family Pseudomonadaceae; genus Pseudomonas; species Pseudomonas tritici. The sequence goes on along the minus strand of NZ_CP077084.1, from coordinate 3,689,101 downwards.
CACCATCTCGGTGGAACGCAAGCCACTGAGAATCGACGGATCGACTGCCGCGTAGTTTTGCTCCTCGTAATGTTCCAGCCATCTTTCGGGGTAGGAGCCGTAAATCTCGGTTTTTGGACGGGTAAAAGGGGTCAGGTGGCGTACGCCATAGGCGTAATACTCGAACCCCAGTTGCAACACCTCCCGCTCCAGCAGCGCGAACACTTGTGGCCCACCCTGTTGCTTGAGCATCTCTATCCGCAAGCGATTCCACCAGCGAATGAGGTCGTTTTCCTTCTCCATGGACAGTCGCCTCGATTCCCCAAACCTTTGGCAATCTAGCCCACGAGATATTTCTGTCAAACTTTTCCTAGGCTTTCCCGATGGCTCTGGCACGGTGCTTTCACCCAAGACGCTGGTGTTATGACGCTTGGCGCAGACGAGGAATTGAATGGCGCGCGTGGCACTGCTCAATGGCCTTGACCGCTGTTTCACAGGACGCCGCGTCGGCGGGCATCAGGCTACTCGCCCGCAGGCTGGCCTTTTGCAAGTGGGTATCGTGTAACAGTGCTGCGATCGCCCCTTGCAGGTCTTGGCTGTCCAGGGGCAGGTCGAGGCGAATCCCGCACCCCATGCGCACCAGTCGCTCGGCGTTATCGAACTGGTCGTGAGCGATCGGCAGGACGATCTGTGGAATGCCGGCCGCAAGCCCCAGGCTCATGGCACCAATGCCGCCGGGGTGGACCAGGCCCGCCGCGCGGGGCAACAGTGAACTCATCGGCAAGAACGGACGCTGCATCACCGTGGGCGGCAAGTCGCTGATGACCGGCCGATCACCGGTCAGAAAAATGCCGCGTGCGCCCGACTTGTGCAGCGCTGCGAGGGCGAACCGATAAAACTGATGGTCAAAGTGCTCAGTGGAGCCTTGGGTGAAGACAATGGGGGCAGATCCTGCGTCCAGAAAAGTTCGGCTTTGCTCATCGAGCCCGAGGGTGCCGCCGTCGAACAGTGGGAAGCCGGCCATGTGCAAGGGCTGCGGCCAGTCTTGCTGTACGGGGGCGAACCATTCGGGGAACAGGCATATTACCCCTTGAGGCGAATGCATCCATTGGCTGAAGATAGTCTTCACCGTGCCTGGCAGCCCGTGTTTGCGGCGCAGGGCATTGATTTGGGGCGCACAGGTACGGTCCAGGCTTAGGTATTCGATCCCGCGCCAGAGGAGTTTACGCAGGGTCAATGGCAAGCGCGGCGATACATTGAAGGTGGGGTGCACGGGCGGCAAATGTGCAGACAGCAACGTTGATGGTGATACTTGGACGGACAGGTAGGGGAAGCCGTATTTTTCATGGGCGATACGAGCACCCAAGGCCCACAGCGAGCCGACGACCACGGTGTCGTCGTTGTCCTGGGCGGTCACATAGTCGTAGACCGGCTCTAAAAGGCCGGCGATGGCTTGCCACAACACGCCGAAGGATGTCTTCGGGTCCCACAGCCGGGGATCACCCATGGCGGCGGTGTAGGTAGCCTCATCACATAACGGTACGAAGTCTAGGCCTCGCGCCTCAATGGTGCGTTGAAAAGCCGGCATGCTGCACAAGGTCACCTGATGACCGCGCAGAATCAGGGCAGAGCCCAGGCCGATAAAGGGAAAAACGTCACCGGCCGAGCCGATGGCAATCATGATTACTCGCATCATCCACATCCTTGTCGAAAAGTGCTCAGGCGAAGCTCAACTGCGCTCGGTGCGGGGGCGACGCGTGAAGCGCCTCTGGCTGGGTATAGCGAGGCGCCAGCAAATGACCGAGCAATGCACGGTGCACGCCGTTGGCCGCCGCCCTGGATTCCAGATCCAGAAAATGCCCGCTGCTCTCGGCCGTGGAGAAGCTGCAGTCACGGATGTACTGTTTGAAGCACTGCACGTCCATGGCGCTGGTGTATTCGTCCCAGGCGCCGTTCAAAAAGTGCACATGGCTGTTGATGCTCGAAAGTTGCGGCAGGTAAGCCCCCTCGTTGAGCTTGAGCGCCTGGTCGATATGGAATCGCGCTTGATGCTGCTCGGCGTCGATCAACTGCGCCATGTGTTGTTGATTAGCGGTCTTGAGTCGGGCCGGAAGGTGCTTGCCCAGTGTCTGGTTGAGCAAATGGCCGATACCTGCGTTGTCATCCCGGGCCATGAGTGCCTGGGCCCCGCTGACGTAGTCGAGCATCGGTGCGTTGAGGCCGGGAGCGAATGACATCACGACCGAGCTTTTGACGGTGCCCGGGTTTCTGGCGAGCGCCAACAGGGTCGACAAGCCACCCCAGGAGGCGGAAACCAGGTGGTGAATATTGAAGCGCTCGATCAATGCCAGCAATATCTGCACTTCGTCGTCCTTGGTCACCAGGCACCGGTCCGGGTTATGAACGCGGGAGTTTCCAGCGAACGGTAAGTCAAACAGCACCACGTTAAAGTGTTCGGCCAGGCATTTGCTTGTACGGGCAAAGGCCGACGTCGTGGCCATGGCGCCGTTGACCAGCAAAACGTTATTTTTATTGGGAGCATCGCCGATTTGTTCCACTGACACCGAATAATCCTTGAAGACCTTCTTGATCACATAGTGTTTACGCGACATAACACACCTCCAGTCAGCACTTGAAAAACAGGCGAGAGCGCCCCTGCCACTGAGCTCAGGTGCCGGGGGCAAGGCTTGATTGTTTTTTATTAGAAGTAGTACGGCTTACAGCGCGAAGTAGATCCAGAGCAGGCAGATCCCATGACGCAGGTTTCAGGCTGTAGAGAGTTTTAGTCTTCAAGGTGTTGGGGGACAACTACCTGATCTGGTAGGTCGGTATACAAAGGCGGTCGGCAATCAGTGTGTTTCATCTGGCGCGGCGGTTCTTCAAGCACAAAAAAACGCCGCGTATCTTGCGATACGCGGCGTTTTTTTTACCGGGTGTAGCTACATCAACACACCCTTAGGCTTGAATCACCGGGATGTTGGCGCTTGCTGCGATCTTGCGGAACTCAGCGATCTGGTCGAAGTTCAGGTAGCGGTAGACGTCACTGGCCATGGTGTCCAGTTTCGCTGCGTAGCCCATGTACTCTTCGACGGTCGGCAGGCGACCCAGGGTAGACGCCACTGCTGCCAGCTCGGCAGAAGCCAGGTAGACGTTAGCGCCGTCACCCAGACGGTTCGGGAAGTTACGGGTCGACGTCGACACAACGGTCGAGTTCGGCTCTACACGTGCCTGGTTACCCATGCACAGCGAGCAGCCCGGCATTTCCATGCGCGCGCCAGCCTTGCCGTAGATGCCGTAGTAGCCTTCCTCGGTCAGTTGGTGAGCGTCCATCTTGGTCGGCGGCGACAGCCACAGACGGGTTGGCAGCTGACCCTTGACCTGCTCCAGCAGCTTACCGGCAGCGCGGAAGTGACCGATGTTGGTCATGCACGAACCGATGAACACTTCGTCGATCTTCTCACCGGCAACGCTGGACAGCAGACGGGCATCGTCCGGGTCGTTCGGTGCACAGAGGATCGGCTCGTTGATGTCGGCCAGGTCGATCTCGATGACTTCGGCGTATTCCGCGTCGGCATCGGCTTCCATCAGCTCTGGGTTGGCAACCCAGGCTTCCATCGCTTGGGCGCGACGTTCCAGGGTGCGCGGGTCGCCGTAGCCTTCACCGATCATCCAGCGCAGCAGGGTGATGTTGGAGTTCAGGTACTCGGTGATCGACTCTTTCGACAGCTTGATGGTGCAACCGGCAGCGGAACGTTCGGCCGAGGCGTCGGACAGCTCGAAAGCCTGTTCCAGCGTCAGGTCGTTCAGGCCTTCGATTTCCAGGATGCGGCCGGAGAAGGCGTTCTTCTTGCCTTTCTTCTCTACCGTCAGCAGACCCGATTGGATCGCGTAGTAAGGAATGGCATGAACCAGGTCACGCAGGGTGATGCCAGGTTTCATTTTGCCTTTGAAGCGCACCAGGATCGATTCCGGCATGTCCAGTGGCATTACGCCAGTGGCCGCGGCAAACGCCACCAGGCCAGAACCGGCCGGGAACGAGATGCCCATCGGGAAACGGGTGTGGGAGTCACCGCCGGTACCGACGGTGTCCGGCAGCAGCATGCGGTTCAGCCAGCTGTGGATGATGCCGTCGCCTGGACGCAGCGATACGCCGCCACGGGTCATGATGAAGTCAGGCAGGGTGTGGTGGGTGGTCACGTCGATCGGCTTTGGATAGGCCGCGGTATGGCAGAACGACTGCATTACCAGATCGGTCGAGAAGCCCAGGCACGCCAGGTCTTTCAGTTCGTCACGGGTCATCGGACCGGTGGTGTCCTGGGAACCCACGGTGGTCATCTTCGGTTCGCAGTAGGTGCCAGGGCGAACGCCTTTGCCTTCTGGCAGACCGCACGCCTTGCCGACCATTTTCTGTGCCAGGGTGAAACCTTTGCCGGTGTCGACAGGCGCTTCAGGCAGCTTGAACAGGTCGGTAGGGCCCAGGCCCAGTTCAGCACGCGCCTTGTCGGTCAAGCCACGACCGATGATCAGCGGGATACGGCCGCCGGCGCGGACTTCGTCCAACAGCACCGGGGTCTTCATTTCGAAGGTGGTGATGACTTCGTCGGTGCCGTGTTTGCAGACTTTGCCAGCATGCGGGTACAGGTCGATCACGTCGCCCATGTTCATGTTGGTAACGTCGAATTCGATTGGCAGTGCGCCAGCATCTTCCATGGTGTTGTAGAAGATAGGAGCGATCTTGCTGCCGAAGCAGAAGCCGCCAGCGCGCTTGTTCGGCACGTAAGGAACGTCGTCACCGAAGAACCACAGTACGGAGTTGGTCGCGGATTTACGCGAAGAACCGGTACCGACCACGTCACCGACGTAGGCGATCGGGAAGCCTTGGCCGCGCATCTCTTCGATCTGCTTCATCGGGCCGGTCTTGCCTTGCTCGTCCGGCACGATGCCTTCGCGAGCCATTTTCAGCATGGCCAGGGCGTGCAGCGGGATGTCAGGGCGGGACCAGGCGTCCGGGGCAGGGGACAGGTCGTCGGTGTTGGTTTCGCCGGTGACCTTGAACACGCGCAGGCTGATCTTGTCGGCCAGGGTCGGGCGGTTGCGGAACCACTCGCCGTCTGCCCAGGACTGGATCACGGCTTTGGCGTGATCGTTGCCATTGCGGGCTTTTTCGGCCACGTCGTGGAACGCATCGAACATCAGCAGGGTGTGCTTGAGTTGGGCGGCGGCGACAGGTGCCAGCTCGGCGTCGTCCAGCAGATCAACCAGTGTCACGATGTTGTAGCCGCCTTGCATGGTGCCAAGCAGTTCAACGGCGCGTTTCTTGTCGATCAGGGGGGAAGTGGCTTCGCCCTTGGCCAGGGCAGACAGGAAACCGGCCTTGACGTAGGCAGCTTCGTCAACGCCTGGTGGAATGCGGTTGGTGATCAGGTCAACGAGGAATTCTTCTTCGCCAGCCGGAGGATTTTTCAGCAGCTCAACCAGGCCTGCGGTTTGTTCGGCGTTAAGCGGCTGGGGAACAATACCCAGGGCTGCACGCTCTTCGATATGTTTGCGGTAGGCTTCAAGCACAGTTATTACCCTCATCAGTGGTCCCACGGGACGCTCATCCAGCAATGAACGGCACGCATGCGCTCGGGGGCTTTTTGAGCCACAAAGCCAGCGCTGCCGGCATTTCTCACAGAAGCTGCTTTCAAAGTTTTACGCCTGCAGAACGGAGCTGATGAGGGTTGGCGAGGGCGTTGACCTACCGAGTCATTCACCATCGCCAACACCGTTCTGAAGGAACGACTGTGCTCGTGACGCTTTGAAAACAGCTTCCAGCGGATTATTGGCGCCTTACAAGGCCGGATGATTCTACGGCAAAAAAAAACTAAAGGTAAGTTGCCTCGCCAAGTTTGCAGGGTGATAGCCGTTAGACAAAGGGCTAACATGGCGCATTGTTTCGCTGATCTGCGTGTCGTTGCCCATGTCCAACCAAACCATCAAGACTCCCTGCGTCGGCCTGTGCTCCACGGTTTACGGCGATCTCGTGTGCCGTGGTTGCAAGCGTTTCCACCACGAAGTGATCCAGTGGAACGGCTATAACGAAGAAGAAAAACGCGCGGTCTGGCTGCGGTTGGAGCAGCTGTTGGTGCAGGTAATGGCCGGCAAAGTCGAGGTATTCGACCCCAAGACCCTGCGTGGGCAGTTGGAGCAGCGCAAGATTCGCTTTGTGCCGCATCAATCCGAGTATTGCTGGGCGTACCAGTTGATCGCCCGTGGTGCGCGGGTTATTTCCAACTTGGAGGCTTACGGCATGGTGCTGTTGCCGGAGTTTCGCGATTGGCCCTTGCCGGACCTGCGCGATGCCATTGATCGGGAGTTTTTTATCCTGTCGGAGGCGCACTACCAGCGCTATATCGCGCCAAACTTTTTGAAGGATGCACTGGGGCACTGACTGGAGCGGTCAAGGCGGGAGCAGGCAAGCCAGCGCCCACAGTTGATTTTTGTTGCCTGAAGACCCCGTCAGGGCTTGCTGGCCAGTTCCTCCAGCTGATCCATCAGCGTGTCAGGCTTGAGCACCAACACATCACTTTCCACTGCATCCAGTATCACCTCCGCCGTATTGCCGATCAGCGCTCCGGTAATCCCGGTGCGCGCCACGGTGCCGATAATCGTCACCGCCGCCTGCCACTTATGGGCGGCGAACGGGATCAGCACATCCGCCGGGCCTTCCTCAATGTGCAAGTGTGAGTCGTCCACATCGAACTCTGTCTGAAACGCCTTACATTGCTCGCGATAACGCGCCTCGATGGTTTCCTTGAGTTGGAAGGTCGGGTCTGCCGCCGACAACATCGGCGACGGGTGGGCGCTGATGACATGCAACTGCGCCTTGGCCAGGCTGGCGATATCAAAACCATGGTCGATGATTGAATTGTGCAGCGTCCGATGGTCTGCATCGGTGTTGCCCACATCGATCGCCGCCAGGATCACACCGCTCATCCACGGCTTAGCCGTCTTGACCAGCAGCACTGCCGACGGGCAATAGCGCAGCAGCTTCCAGTCAGCGGGCGTCAGCAGGGCTTTTTTCAGCGGGCTGTCGGGGAAATGCTGCTTGATCACCAAGCCACAACCCTCGGCTTGCTGCACATCGATAATGGTTTCATGCAGGCTGTCATTCCAGGCCTGCTCGGTGCTGACGCTGTAGCCGTCTTCCTGCAAGCCCGACTTCAGCAGCGCCAGAAGCGCCGAGTGCTCATGCTTCTTGTCGCAGACCAGCAAATGCAAGTGCGCGCCAGTGACCCCGGCGATCAGCTTGGCGCGCTTGAGGGCCAGGCTTTCCGAATGCTCGGGTTCGATGACCACCAGGATGCTGCGGATGGCTTGCATGATCGGATCTCCAAAAGAGGCGGGGGCTGGAACAACTATAGTTGCTGCCCGCCAGACGTCATGTTGATGCACATCAAGGCCCGTGACTGGTGGTCTGCGGCGGGGTCGGTATAATCGCCGGCCTTTTGTGATCCTTTTGCCCGTGAGCCCGATGAACCTGCCAGAAATCCACGAATTCCTCGGTTGCCGCACCCCTGACGCTTGGGTCCAGGCCGCGCTGGCCGATCAGGAAACCCTGCTGATCGACCACAAGAACTGCGAATTCAAAGCCGCCAGCACCGCCCTGAGCCTGATGGCCAAGTACCACGGCCATGTTGACCTGATCAACATGATGTCGCGCCTGGCCCGCGAAGAGCTGGTACACCATGAGCAAGTCATGCGTTTGATCAAAAAGCGCAAGGTCGAGCTACGGCAGCTGCACGCCGGGCGCTATGCCTCGGGTTTGCGCAAAGTCGTGCGCAGCCATGAGCCGGTCAAACTGGTTGACACGCTGGTGGTGGGTGCCTTTATCGAAGCGCGCAGTTGCGAGCGTTTCGAAGCATTGGTGCCGCATTTGGACGAAGAACTCGGCAAGTTCTACTTTGGCTTGCTGAAAAGCGAGGCGCGGCACTTCCAGGGTTACCTGAAGCTGGCGTACCAGTATGGCGACGCCAAGGATATCGCTCAGGTGATCGAGCGGGTGAGGGCGGCCGAGCAAGAGCTGATCGAGTCACCCGACATCGAATTCCGCTTTCACAGTGGCGTGCCAGCCTGACGCGACGGCCACGCCGATCAGCGCGGTGATCCCGGTCAGCAGCAGGATCACCGTCTGGGTACTCAAGGGCGCGGCGAGTACGGCAATCGCAAGACCGGCCAATGGCTGTGCCAGGTTGTTGAGCAACGTGATCACGCCCACCGTTTTACCGAAGTCTTGCACCGGAATGACCCGTTGACGTGTGCTGCGCATATACACGTTGAACATTTTGTCGAAACCGGTGACCAGCAGGAATCCCACGGTGTAAGCCCAAAGCGTGGGGCTGACCGCCATGACCAGGGCCCCGGCCCCGATCATTGAATACGACAGCCCGCCCAGCACTTTCAACGACAGCGTGGCGCGCGCCAGGTAAAACAGGATAGCGATGGTGACCACTGCGCCGGCCGCCTGTAGCAACGCATAGGCATCCTTGCCGGCGGCGAATTGACCCGTGACCATCGCCGCCGACGTGGCCAGCGTCACGCCGATGATCAGGTTCACGCCGACCGCGAGGGCAATGATGCGCTTCAGCTCTGGCAGGTTGCGGATATGCCCGAATGCGATGCGCAGCGGTTGCAGCCAGATGTCCTGATGCTGTTCAAAACTCTCAAGATTCACCGTGGTGTTGCGCTGCCAGGCCCGCATCGCCAGATCTGCCAGCACAAACAACCCGGCAACCCCCAGCACTACCCAATGCCAGGCCCACACCTCCAACATCAACGCCGCTACCAGCGGCCCCAGCACCAGGCCGCTCTGGTCGGCTATTTGTGAGTAGGACAAGGTCTTGGCGTAGGTGTAATGCTTGAAGATGTGTGGCATCACGACTTCGCGAGCCATGATGCCTTGCGTCGTCAGTACGCCGCACAGCGCAGACAGGGCCACCAGCCAATAGATACCGTCAAACACCCCGTAAAGCGCTACGGCCACCACGCACGCCAGTGCGCGGTAAACCTGGCTGATATGCAGGATGCGCACCGGCGAGAATTTATCGCACAACGCTCCACAGACGGGAAAGGCCAGGTAGCGCGGCAGCGATTCGACGAAAAACGCCAACCCGGCCCACGCGACGCTGTTGGTGGTCTGGAACACAATCAGCGGCACGATAAACAGCAGGATCTGGTCCGCCAGCCGTGACAGGAACAGTGAGATAAAAAAAGCCAGGTAATCCTTGCGCATGGTGCTCCCGTTTCAATGAATCATAGAGTCAACTGACAGCCGATCAATAGCTTGAGCCAGAGGTGTCGCTGAGGTTGTGGCGCTCATCGCCCCTGAGCGGCGGGTTGAACACACTCACCAGTACCAGGTCCTCGTCCTGACCACCGCGCAGGTAATGGCGGTCATGCTGGTCCAGCACATACATGTCCCCTGGGCGGATCTGATAGACGTTGCCGTTCATATCTTCAACCTCACCGTTACCTGCAATGCAATAACAGGCTTCCAAGTGATTACGGTAATGCAGCAGAGACTCGGTGCCTGCGCGCACGACGGTATGGCAGACGGTATAGCCCATCTGGTCTTTTTCCGTCAGCAGGCGGTGGCTGGTTCCAGCACCCCACTCAACAAAGTGGGCGGTGTTTTCAATATCGGCTTTGCTGCGAACAAACATCGTCGTCTCCCGTTAATGATTTGAGGCTAAAAGGGGGGGGTGGAGCGCTGAAGCAGCACTGGCGAGCATGGCTGAATCCCAATGCACGTCACGGTGCGCGGCCATTGTTTGCAGGTCGCGCCAGTGGCGATGCAACGGATTGCCGGTGGTCATCAACGAGGCGCCACTGTGTTCTACCAGTCGGTGTACGGCTTCAACGCATTGGCGGGCGAGGTAGCTGCGATCACGCTTGAGGGCTGACAACTGGCTCTCGCTGAGTGAGCGCAGTGCCTGACCTGATTCGTCCAAACGATTGACCAGTGAATCAAACAGCGCACTGGCCGCCGTCAACTGCGCGCCACTGTGGGCTACCCGCTCAAGGGCCACCGCCGAAGGTGGAGTAGTTTGCTGCGCGAGCGCCTGGAGATGGAGGTCGTACGCCCCCTCCGCGCAGCCCAATAGCGGGCCTATGATCGAGGTCGTGATGAACGGCACGATGGGCACGCTGTAAAGGTAATCCGACCCGGTGCCCGCCGGTCGTGCACCGAACACCTCTTGAAGCGGGAAGACTTCGTGATGAGGCACCAACAGCTCTGGTGTTACGACATCATGCGAACCCGTGGCGCGCATGCCTATGCTGTCCCAGGAGTCGAGAACAGTGACACCTTGCTTCGCTACGACAATCAGGAAGCGCTCGCTGGCGTCGGCCGTAGGAGGGTTCGCGCAGGGTGCATTCAGAATCAACCACGTCGCGTGTTCAATGCCAGAACTGAATCGCCAGCGCCCACTGACACGCATGCCCCCAGGCTCAATGGATAATCGACTGTCCGGGCCTGCCGATGCAGAGGCAAACAACTGTGTCGTGCCGCCGTCGTAGAGTTTCGCCTCAAACGATGGATTCAAGCGCGCTGCGATGGCGGCGTGTCCTCCCACCAAGCTGATTAACCAGCCTGTCGATGCACATGCCCTGGCCGCTATCCTTGATGAACGAACCAATGCTGGCCAGCCGGGTTTCAGCGGTTTGGCTCTGCGGGGGCAAACCAGGTTCAGCAAACCGCTTGAGCGCAACTCACCCAGTGTTTCGTCGCTCAATCTACGGCTTTTATCCGCAAGGGCAGCCCGCTCGCGCCACTGGGATAGATAAACGTCAGGCATCGAGAGCGTCCCCTTGCGGCTGTTTGCCAAGGGACGCATTTTCGAAGCAGAAGCCGCCGGGCTGATTGACCGGGCCTAGCAGTTCGAGGAAGTGCTCGATGTGGTTCTGATCGTCTGATGCGACGAATTCGCAGAAATTGGTGCTATTCCATAGCAGGAAGACGTGCTTGAAGTGCCGCTGAAGGGCTGCAACCAGAGCCTCCTTGCGGACTTGTCCGTTTTCCATCTGATCGAGCATTTGTCTGCGCTTCCACTCGATTTCTTCGACGGTGAAATAGCGCGTCTTGAAGCGTTTATCCTTGAGCGCTTCCCGGCGCAGATATTCCTCAGGGTCGGCGTGATTGAGTTTTTCCAAGAAGAACGCCAGGCCGCCCGGCTTGAGCAGCGGTTTGATATGACTGAGCTGCAGGTCGCGGTCCTGAGTGTAGAACTGGAATGCAGCGGTTTCGTAGAGGTAGTCGAAACCCTCGGCAAACCGTTGATAAGGCGCCGAGCTGAGCAACGACGGGGTGACCTTGAAGAACGATTGTGGGTAGAACAGTGAATGCTCAGGAGAGGCATACCGATCAAAGGCGATCTGATTGGCGCGGTTGGGCGAGCACGTCAGTGTCTGAACCAAGCCGCGAGAGTGGGCCGCCAGCGCGCGGCCATTGCTGCCGTCGAAGGCATCGACTTCAAAAAAACTGAAGTGTTGCGCCTGTCCGGTGCGGCGGGCGTTGGAAAGTCGGGTCAGCGCCACACCAATTCGCGCCATCTCCTCGAGAATGTACGGGACGCTGGCCAGGAAGTGCGAAAACAACGGGCCGGCATCAGCCACCAATTGATCGTGGTAGGCAATGACATCGACGTCCGCGATGGTATCGCGAAGATGGCTGGTGAGTGGCTGGGAAGGAACCTGGGTCGAGCCGGTGGCCAGGCTGTGAAAGTGCTCGGCCAACTTGAACATTGAACTGTTTTCTAATGCTGCGTCGTACGGCGGGTTCATCGTATCGCTCCTTGATTTCAAGCCAAGCCTTTACCGGTGGTCTTTCCGGAATCGGTTTGAGGCAACGCATCCATGAATGCCCATTGCGCCGGGACCATGTGCCAGTCCATCAGCCGTTTGCAATGCTCCTTTAATGCGGCTTCGCAAGTTGAATCGTGGTCTCGTTCCAGTACTACAAATGCCTTGGGCAAAAAACCCGCAGACTCGTCGGCTACCGGCATTACAACCACTTGGGCGACGGCGGGGTGGGAGGCCAGGCACTGCTCTATCTCGCGTGGGTTCACATTCCATATGTTGCGAGCAAATACATCATCCTTGCGCGCTATATAATAGAGAAAGCCTCGGTCGTCTTTCTTGAAAAGGTCGCCTGTGCGATAAAGTCTCGCTTCACCGAATACGTGTGTTTTTATGGCTGAGTGAGTGGCTTCAGGCATTTGCCAATATTCAAGCATCAAGTAATCACTGGTCACCCAAAGTTCACCGATAGTGTTCGGCTGTGTTATTTGTTCGCCGTCATCATTGACAATGAATACGCGAACACCGGGCAAAGCCTTGCCAACAGAAGTAGGGCGTCTATCAATTTCTTCAGGTGGCAAATAACTGACGCGTTTGCATTCAGTCAGACCATAATTGGAGAAGATTTGAACGTCGGGAAGTGCAGCGCGAATACGTTCTATATGACGGGAATACAACGGCTGACCGCTGCTGGAAATATAGCGCAGCGTGGGCAGTTGCTGTCGCCAGTGCTCTTTGGTCGCGGCAAGCAGGAAAAATATGGGCGGGAAGACGTGCATGCCGGTTACGCCTTCACGTTTCACCACTTCAAGAACATCGTCCGCATCTGTCGGTGGCAAGCTCTCAATGACCGATGTGCCGCCGAAGTACAAGGGCATCAAGATGTTGTACACGCCGTAGTCAGAGGCCAATGTGGAATAGCTGAGGATCACATCGTCCGGCGTGTTGTTCAGATAAGCGGTAACGGCGCTTGTCGCCGCGGCCATGATGCGATGGTTGACCACCACGCCCTTCGGGTTGAAGGTGGAGCCGGACGTATAGAAAATCGACGTGATGCGAGTATCGTCCTGCAGGTCGGGAAGTGCGGCCGCCTGAGTGTCCGGTGTCGATACTGCACGGTCCAGAGAGACTATTTCCGGGTGCAGTGTTTCATCGTTGCCGATCAGAATGATGCGATCGACATCGGTTTCCAGGTGCAGCGTTTCCAGGGCATTGCAGCCTTGGGTGATCAGAACTTTCGCGCCAGTATGCTTGAGCTGATACACCAGTTTTTCGCGGCTGTAAGTCGGGTGTGTGGCGGCGGTAATAGCACCGGTACGCAGGACGGCGAGATAGGCCGCGATCAGGTCGAAGCAAATCGGGGAATACAGGGCGACGCGATCTCCCGGATGAACGCCGTTGGCGACTAATACATGGGCTATTTGTAGCGTCCGTGTGCGAAGCATTTCATAGGTGTAACGGATTCCATCAACAACGACAGCGCACTTTTCGGGGTGTTTTGCCGCGATCTTCTCGATGACGTCGTGATACAAGAACATGAAAGGCTACCTGCATTCAATAATACAAATAATATAAAGAAGGTCAGCGCCGTTAGCGCGAATCTCTGAGCTAGATTATTGGTCTGTTGAATAAAGGGTGGTCGACAAAGTTATTGCGATAGATAAAATCGAGAAGTGGCACGATATCAGTTCCTTTGATATTTATTTTAATTGTCATCCATGAACTTTCGCGAAGAGGACTTGCTGAAAGTACACGGATAGTTTCATTTGAGTTGTAAGGCTGTCAACGGTAGCACGGTTGGTTTTTTGTCACGGCGTGGTGACAATATAGGGGGCGAGCCTGATAAATGTTAGAGGTGAAATTTCCTGATTAGACGTGAGCAACGGCTGTCAGAAAAAACCACGGTCACTCGTAAAAACGACGACGGTGGCCGGTGATTGACGCGTTAAAAAATACACGCGAAATGTTAAAAACTCTTAAAAACATGAAGTTTCTCTGAAAACTTCGGTGAAAGCCGGTTTCTGTCAGGCTCGGTGGCCTCTTCGGCCCAGCTTGCCACCTATAATGCTCGATCTTCAATCCGCTTCCGCACACTGAGAACTTATGGAAAACCTGGGGTTGGGCAAGGTCTTGCTCGTTGAGGACGACGAAAAGCTGGCAGGGCTGATCGCGCACTTTCTGTCACAGCATGGTTTCGAGGTGCGCGTGGTGCATCGAGGCGATGAGGCTCTGGCGGCGTTCCTGGACTTCAAACCGAAGATTGTCGTGCTTGACCTGATGCTGCCCGGCCAGAGCGGCCTGCATGTGTGTCGCGGGATCCGCACGGTGTCCGACACGCCTATCGTGATCCTGACCGCCAAGGAAGATGACCTGGACCACATCCTCGGCCTGGAGTCTGGTGCCGACGACTACGTGATCAAGCCGATCAAGCCCCCGGTGCTGCTCGCACGCCTGCGCGCCCTGCAGCGGCGGCAGGCGCCAGAGCCGACGGTGCGCGGGGCCCTCGCTTTCGGGCGGTTGGCCATCGACCGCAGTTGCCGGGTGGTCAGCCTGGGGGATGACAAGATCGACCTCACCACCATGGAATTCGAGCTGTTGTGGCTGCTGGCGAGCAACTCGGGGACGATCCTGTCCCGTGATGACATCCTCAACCGCATGCGCGGTATCGCGTTCGACGGCCTCAACCGCAGTGTCGATGTGTACATCAGCAAACTGCGCGGCAAACTCAACGACAACCCGCGCGAACCGGTGTGCATCAAGACCATCTGGGGCAAGGGCTACCTGTTCAATCCGTTTGCGTGGGAGGTCTAGATGCTGCGGCTCTATATCCGCCTGTACATCATCCTGGCGCTGGGCCTGGCGGGGGCAATCTGGCTGGTTAACTACACCTTCGATGAGTTGCTCCCCGAGGCCAACGAAACCTATAACCGCGAAGCCCTGCGCGGCCCCGCCTATGGCCTGGTCGAGCAATTGCGTCCTGTGCCGGCCGAGGCGCGCGAGGTGCGCCTGAGCGAATTGCAGCAGCATTACGGTCTGCGTCTGGACTTGGTGCAGCGCGATGAGTTGGCGCTGAGCCAACGCGAGCAGCAATTGCTCGCGGCCGGGCAATTAGTGGTACGTGGCGACTTCATGGAGTTCATCGCCAATATCGATGGCGGCCCCCAACTGCTCAATATCAAGCTGCCTGAAGAGCCTAAATGGTTGTACCTGTGGGCCTACGGCCTACTGGGATTGAGCTTGGCAATCGTGCTGTATTTCTGGGTTCGTCCGCACTGGCGCGACCTGGAGCATATTCGCCTGGCTGCACAGCGTTTCGGTGACAACGACCTCAGTTCCCGCATCCTGCTGCCACGCCGCTCCACCGTGCGCGAGCTGGCGGGGCACTTCAACCAGATGGCCGAGCGCATTGAAAGCTTGATCGCTAACCAGCGCGAGCTGACCAACGCCGTGTCCCACGAGTTGCGCACGCCGATTGCGCGCCTGTCGTTCGAACTCGACCAGCTCAAGCAACAGACCGACCCGCGCCAGCGCGGCGAATTGATCGCGGACATGTACGCTGACCTCGGCGAGCTGGAAGACATGGTCTCCGAGCTGCTCACCTACGCTAGCCTGGAACGCGGTGCCACCCAGGTCACCCGCGAGCGCATCGAAGCCCACAGCTGGCTCGACAGTGTGATCGGCAGCGTGGCCCTCGAAGCCGAAGCGGCCGGCATTCAACTGTCGCTGCGTACGTGCGAAGTGGACTTTATTCAGATCGAGCCGCGCTTTATGGCGCGAGCGGTGATCAACCTGCTGCGCAACGCGATCCGATACGCCGAGCGCCGTGTGGAGGTGTCGCTGGTCAAGTTCGGCAGCGGCTATGAAGTGCGGGTGTGTGATGACGGCCCCGGTGTGCCGGAGGAGGGCCGCTCGAAGATCTTCCAACCCTTCATGCGCCTCGACGCCAGCCGCGACCGTCGCACCGGCGGCTTCGGCCTTGGACTGGCGCTGGTACAACGGGTGTCGCAGTGGCACGGCGGCCAGGTGCAAGTGCTGGATTCGGAATGGGGCGGGGCGTCGTTCCGGATGACGTGGGCGTACGCCGATTAACAACACTACAGTTGCTCCTGCCCTGGCCGGTGGTGACGTCGTACCCGGTCTGCAGGTCGTTACGGTCGCCAAAATGGCTGTTGAGGCTGGCATCGACGGAACCGTAAGCGCGGTGGAAGCAAACTTCAGTTATCCATAGCGCTCAGAATCGCATGCGCCACCTTCACGCGTTCGGCGTTCGGGTAGTTCTTGTTCGCCAGGATCACCACGCCTATATCCTTGGCTGGCACATACGCCACGTAGGCACCGAACCCGGCGGTAGAGCCAGTCTTGTTGAACAGGACCTGAGCACGATGCGTCTGAGCAGGTTTCAGCCAGTTGACCTTGTGCGGGTTCATCGCCATTGGGGTGGAGTTGCCGTCAAGCAACGCTTGCAGCGTGATCGGGTAAGGGTAGGACTCCCAGCCCAGGCCCTGGGTCATGCCCTTCACGGTGTAGTAGCCGGTATGAGTGGTGGCGATGGCTTGCTGCAGCGCTTTTTCCAGGGTGTCCGGGTGCATGTTCGCGATGACGTAACGCGCGAGGTCCTGGGTGCTGGTCTTGACGCCATAGGCTTCGCTGTCCAGCGCGCCGGGGCTTACGCGAACCGGTTTTTGATCCTTGTCGTAGCCCTGGGCATAGAGGCCTGCCTTGTCGGCAGGCACACTCACGTAAGTGTTCTTCAAGCCCAGCTTGGGCAGCAGGGTTTTTTCCATCGCGTCGTTGAAGGGCTGACCGAGGCTTTGCGCGGCGATGTAGCCAAACAAGCCAATGCTCGGGTTGGAGTAGAGGCGCTGTTCGCCGGGCGCGTATTTGGGTTTCCAGCGCTGGAAGTAATCGAGCATGGTCTCGGCGCTGTCGGCCGCGTCGGGAAACTGCAGCGGCAGCCCACCGGGTGTGTAGGTGGCCAATTGCAGCAGGCTGATGCTGTCAAAAGCGCTGCCGCGCAGGCTGGCCACGTGTGCGCTGGCCTTGTCCGAAAGCTTGAGCGTGCCGATGGCCTGGGCGTAGCCGCCCAGAGTGGCGTTGAAGGTTTTGCTCAATGAGCCGATTTCAAACAGGGTGTCTTCGGTAACCGGCTGCTGGGTGTCTTTGGCGGCAACGCCATAGTTAAAGTATTGCACCTGGCCTTTATCCACCACGGCAACCGACAGGCCAGGAATGTTCTGTTGCTGCATCAGCGGTGCAACACGGCTGTCCACGAGCGTGCGCAGGTCGGTGGCGGCCATACAGGTGCCGGAGCCCAACAGCAAGGTTGATAGCACAATTTTTTGTACGTGATGGTTCATGGCAATTTGCTTCCATTTCGATGATGCACTGATGATCAAGGCCTGCGCAGGCGCCGCAAATCTAGGTGGATTTTGTTCCCTCGGCAAACGATGATATCTCAGGCCAGTCATTAGAAATTTTAGGGTCAAGCATGTTGCGCTCCCATCTGCCCCTCAACGCACTGCGTGCCTTCGAAGCGTCGGCTCGCCACTTGAGCTTCACCCGCGCGGCCATTGAGTTATGCGTGACTCAGGCAGCGGTCAGCCATCAGGTCAAGAGCCTGGAAGCACAACTTAATGTCACATTATTCAAGCGTCTGCCTCGAGGCTTGATGCTCACCCGTGAAGGCGAAACCTTGCTGCCGGTGGTGCGTGAGTCGTTCGACCGCATCGCCCAGACGCTCAGCCAGTTCGAAAGCGGGCACTACCGCGAAGTGCTCACCGTGGGCGCAGTCGGCACCTTTGCGGTGGGCTGGTTGCTGCCACGCCTGGCGGATTTTCACGCGCGTTACCCCTTTATCGACCTGCGGTTGTCCACCCACAACAACCGTGTCGACGTGGCCGCCGAAGGCCTCGACTACGCGATCCGCTTTGGCGCGGGAGCCTGGCACGGCACCGATGCCTGCGAACTGCTGGAAGCGCCCCTCACCGTGCTTTGCGTGCCGCAACTGGCCGAGCAACTGCACACCCCCACTGACCTGTTGAACCACACGTTACTGCGCTCCTACCGCGCTGATGAGTGGAGCCTGTGGTTCCAGGCCGTCGGTCTGCCCGCCGACACCCTGGTGCCGCGCAGTATCGTGTTTGATTCCTCGTTGGCAATGATGGAAGCGGCCTTGCAAGGAACGGGGGTGGCATTGGCGCCAGCGATGATGTTTTCGCGGCAGCTGGAGCGTGATGTGATTCGCCAGCCGTTCGACGTCGGCATCACCACCGGCAGCTATTGGCTCACGCGATTGCAGTCGCGGGCCGAGACGTCGGCGATGCTCGTCTTCAAGGGGTGGTTGCAAGAGCGGGTCCGTGGTTAAGCCAAGTACTTGCGAAACCATCCCAACGTTCGTTCCCATGCCAGATTCGCCGCCGCCTCGTCATATCGCGGCGTCGAGTCGTTGTGAAAACCATGGTTGGCGCCCTTGTAGATGTACGCCTCATAGTTCGTGCCTGCAGCCTTGAGTGCCGTTTCATACGCCGGCCACCCCTCATTGATCCGTGTATCCAGCTCACCGAAATGCAGCATGATCGGCGCCTTGATCCGTGGCACGTCGTTGGCCTCCGGCTGGCGCCCATAGAACGACACCGCCGCGCCCAATTCCGGATAGGCCACGGCTGCCGCATTGGTCACGCCGCCGCCGTAGCAGAACCCGGTGATGCCGACTTTGCCGGTGCTGCTGTCGTGGTGCATCAGCCATTCGATAGCGGCGAAAAAATCGTTCATCAGCTTGGTCGGGTCAACCGTCTGTTGCAGCGCCACGCCTTTTTCGTCGTTACCGGGGTAGCCGCCCACCGAGGTCAGGCCATCCGGCGCCAGGGCGATGAAGCCAGCTTTGGCCAGGCGCCGGGCGACGTCTTCGATATAGGGGTTGAGGCCACGGTTTTCATGCACGACCACCACGGCGGGCAACTTGCCCGCGGCCTTGGCCGGGCGCACCAGGTAGCCGCGCACGGTGCCGTTGCCTTTGGGCGAGGGGTAGGTGATGTAGTCGGCAACGATGTCCGGGTCGGTGAATTTTACCTGTTCGGCCAGCGCGTAGTTGGGGCTGAGGGCTGCGAGCAGAGCCGAGGCGGTGAGGCCACCCAAGGTGAACAGCGCGGCGCGGTCGAGAAATTCGCGGCGGTTGATCTTGCCGTGGGCGTAGCCGTCGTAGAGTTCCAGCAGTTCGGGGGCAAAGTCTTTCGCGGTGAGACGAGTCATCGGTGCATCCTCGATTAGCGGTGGCAGTCAATGTAGATCAGGATCAGCCCTCACGCCCATGGGCGGCGGCTGCCAATTGGCCGGTATCGACGCGCACGAAAACCGAGTCGCCCATGGCGGTGAGCACGTCACCCGCGTACACCTCGCAGATCACGCGGGTCTTGCGCCCCACGTCGCCCTCGACCCGTGCGCGCAGGGTGAGGGTGACGCCCATGGGCGTTGGCTTGATGAATTTGATGCCCAGGTTGCCGGTCACGCAGTCGATGCGGGGCAGGCTGCCGGGTTCGCGCCCTTCGGCGCGGTAGTGGTAGGCCATGGCGGTCCAGTTGGAATGGCAGTCGACCAACATGGCGATCAGGCCGCCATAGACCAGGTCGGGCCAGCCGCTGTATTTTGCTTCGGGCATATGCTCGGCGATCAGGTGGATGCCGTCCGTGTCCCAACGGCTCTTGATATGCAGGCCGTGGGGGTTGCTGCCGCCGCAGCCGTAGCAGATGCCGTCCGGCGCGGTGAGGTCCTGAAGCGAAGGGGCGTGCATGGAGCGTCCTTATTATTCTGGGGCGACTACTCTGTTTAGCAGGACAAACGCCTGATGGGAACAAATCCCTGTTACAGAGTGTTAGCTCGGTACCTGTGTCTTTTCCTCTGCGGAGCGTTGCATGAAACGTCGAATGTCCCCGGTCGCCATATTGGTCCTGATCCTAGCTTTCTATTCCAGCGCCCAGGCGGTGGAGTACAACGACGTCAACCGCACCGCCAGCCAGATCAGTTTTACCTATAAACAGTTGGGGCAGCGGGTGTACGGCACCTTCAGTGAGTTCGAAGGCACCTTGACGTTCGATACGCAAAAGCCGGAAGCCGGGCATGCATTGCTCAAGATCCAGCTTGCCAGCATCGACGCCGGTAGCCCGGACGCGAATGACGAGCTGCAGCGTGCGTCGTGGTTTGACACCGCGACCTATCCAGTGGGCGTTTACGAATCCACCGGCGTCGCGGTCCTGGGGGATAACCGCTTCAAGATCAGCGGCAACCTGACCATCAAAGGCACCACACGCCCGGTGGACGTCGACGTGGTGCTCAAGGAGCAAAGCGGTATCGGCGTGTTCGACGGCGAATTCATCCTCAAGCGCGGCGATTTCAAGATCGGCGAGGGCGAGTGGGCCGGCAACAGCGTGGTGTCGAATGACATCAACATCAAGTTCAAGATGGTCGCGCCGCAGCGTTAACGGGCGAACTTCTTCGCGCCCGCCACGCAGCCGATCACCGCGACCGTCACCAGCACCATGCCCAGGCTGACCTGCTCATGCAGCAAGCCCGCCGCCAATGCCAGGCCGAAAAACGGTTGCAGCAACTGCAACTGGCCGACGGCGGCAATGCCCCCCTGAGCCAGGCCGCGGTACCAAAACACAAAGCCGATCAACATACTGAACAACGCCACATAACCCAGGCTCAGCCAGGCCGACAGGCTAATGCCGCGCAAGCTTGGCGGTGCCAGGAGCAGGCTCAAGGGCAGCACCACCGGCATCGCCACCACCAACGCCCAGCAGATCACCTGCCAGCCGCCCAGGCTGCGCGACAAGGTGGCGCCCTCGGCGTAACCCAGGCCGCAGACCAACACTGCCAGCAACATCAGCAAATCGCCGGCGGGTGCGGCGGTCAAACCCTGGGCGACGGCATAACCCATCACCAATACGCTGCCCAGGATCGAGAACAACCAGAACACTGGACGCGGGCGCTCACCACCGCGCAGTACGCCAAACACCGCGGTCGCGAGGGGGAGCAGGCCGATAAACACGATGGAGTGGGCCGAGGTCACGTACTGCAGCGCCAGTGCGGTCAGCAGGGGAAAGCCGATCACCACGCCAAGGGCAACGATCGCCAGGGGCATCCATTGGTCGCGCGCGGGGCGTTTTTCCTTGAACAGCCCCAGCAGGCACAACCCCAGGCTGGCGGCGATGGCGGCACGGATCATGGTGAGGAACACCGGGTCGAACTCCATCACGGCCAGGCGCGTGGCGGGCAACGAGCCGCTGAAAATCACCACGCCGATAAAGCCATTGATCCAGCCTTGGGTGCGGGTATCCAGGGTGCTGAAGGGGGATGTACGTTCCATGAGGAGGCGCCCGAAGAATGAGGGGTTGCATCGAAGCCATCCTAGGGGCGAGCATTAGGACAATCAAAAAATTGTCATGGATACATCCTTATGCCACGCGCCCGCTACAAGTCGCTGGTCGACACTTTTGCCGAGGGCATCCGTTCGGGGAAAATGCCGCCGGGTACGCGCCTGCCGACGCACCGGCAACTGGCCGCCGATCATGGCCTGGCGCTGGTGACCGCGAGCCGGGTTTATACCGAGCTGGAGGCCATGGGGCTGGTCAGCGGTGAAACCGGACGCGGCACCTTTGTGCGCGAGATCTCGCTGCCGCCAGGGCAGGGCAGTGGGCAGATGACGGTTGCGGCGGGCATGCTCGACCTCAATTTCAACTATCCCTCATTGCCGGGCCAGGCTGACCTGTTGCGCACGGCGTTACGCCAGTTGGCGCTGTCCGGCGACCTCGAGGCCCTGTTGCGTTACCAGCCTCACGCAGGGCGTTTGCATGAGCGGGCTGCCGTCGCACGGCATTTACTGAGCCGAGGGCTAACCGTAGAGGCCGACCAGGTGCTGCTGGTCAGCGGCGCCCAGCACGGCTTGGCGGTGACGATGATGGCGTTGCTCAAGCCGGGGGATGTAGTCGCGGTCGATGCGTTGACCTATTCCGGGTTCAAGGTGCTGGCCGAAACCCTGCACTTGGAAGTTGTCGCGATCCCGGTTACGCCCACCGGCACCGACCTGAACGCCTTGCAAAACCTGTGTCGCAAACGCCCGGTGCGCGCCGTGTACAGCATGCCGACCCTGCACAATCCCCTTGGCTGGGTGATGGACAGGGACCAGCGCGAGCAGTTGGTCTCCATCGCCCGGCAGCACAATCTGATGATCATTGAGGACGCGGCCTACGCGTTCCTGGTCGAAAACGCACCGCCACCCGTGGCGACCCTGGCGCCGGAACGCACGGTGTATGTGGGCGGGCTCTCAAAAAGTGTCGCGACCGGTTTGCGCGTGGGGTTTGTCGCGGCGCCGAGTGACTGGGTTAAAGCACTTGAGCGCACCATCATGGCCACCACCTGGAACGTGCCCGGTGTCATGAGCGCCATTGCCGTGGCGTGGATCGAAGATGGCACGGTGGCGCAACTGGAAGCGCAAAAGCGCCGGGATGCCCAGGCGCGGCAAGCCCTGGCGGCGCAGGTGTTGAAAGGGCTGGCCTACACCAGCCATCCCTCATCGTATTTCTTGTGGTTACCCCTGCCGGAGGACGCGCGCGCCGACCAGATCGCCATGGCCTTGCAGTGCGAGAATATCTCGGTGTCCACCGCCGAGCCGTTTGCCGTCACGGCTTATGTGCCGCACGCGCTGCGCCTGGCGCTGGGTTCGGTGGACATGTCGGCGCTGCGCGAGGCATTGCTGACAGTGCGCAAGGTGGTGGAGTGGTGAGCCGGCGCACGCGGCTCACCGCTGGCCATCAGTACTTGTAAGCCTGGCGCCCGATTAGCAGCCACTTGCCTTTCTGCTTCTGCCAAACCTGGAAATTGTCGATGTCGGTGGGCACTTCAACGCCACTGTTCACGGCCAGCGCGTGGAAGTGGTTGCGCACCAGGGCGGTGTCGCCTTGCAGGGTGACGGTCTGGTTCTGCATTTCCAGGGTCTTGAAGGCGCTGGTGTGGGTTTCCAGGTCGGCGATGAATTGCGCTTTGTTCTGCACCTTGCCGCTGGAATGGCCGTAGGTGAGTTTGTCGGACGTCAGCGCATCAAGCTGCTTGAGGTCCAGGTGCAGCATGGCTTGGGTCAGTTGGTCGACCGCTTGGGCCACCTCCTTTTCCGCAGGGGCAGGCGCTGCGGCGACATAGCCGGTAAACAGGCAGAGAAAACCGATCAGTACTTTGATTTTTTGCATGTGGGGTTCCTTATTGTTGTTGGGGTAGCGGACAACACGTTACTGTTTGTGTCGTCGTACAACATTGCTCTATCCACGCTTATTTTGAAAACTAAATTTTTGATTATTTACAGAGTTCCTGCATTGCATGGGGCTTGAGGTTTCATTGTTCTTGTACGATGTCCCATCACTGATTAAGAATGTTGTCCCGTCTAACAATAAAATAACGGAGACACACAATGAATCTTCCCCCTCTGCCTGCGCGGACTGACCACAGTCGCCGCGTCTTCCTCAAGCGTTCCTTGGCGGTTTCCGCATCGGTCGCGGTGCTGGGCAACCTGCCTCACCTGGCAGAAGCCGTCGAGCCGTTGAGCCAGCGTTATCCAGACCCACTGATCAAAGTGCTCGATGACAGTTTCCTGGAGTTGCGTCTGTTCAACGCCAGTGTCGAACGGCTGGCGACAGGTTTGCGCTGGGCCGAGGGGCCGGTGTGGGTCGGCGATGGCCGCTACTTGCTGGTCAGCGATATTCCCAATAACCGTATCGTGCGCTGGGACGAAGTGACCGACAGCCTGTCGGTCTACCGCGAAAACGCTAATTTCTCCAACGGCATGTGCCGCGATCGCCAGGGCCGCTTGTTGGTGTGCGAAGGTTCGACGACCACCCGCGAGGGCCGGCGAATTACCCGCACCGAACACAACGGCAGCATCACCGTGCTGGCCGACAGCTTTGACGGCAAACCTTTCAATTCGCCCAACGATATCGTGTGCAAGCGAGATGGCTCAGTGTGGTTCAGTGACCCGCCGTTCCAAACCGGCAACAACTACGAAGGGCACAAGATCACGCCCACCCAACCCCATGGCGTCTATCGCATCGATGGCGAAAGCGGCACGGTCACGCGAGTGATCGACGACCTCAACGGGCCCAATGGCCTGTGTTTTTCACCTGATGAACAAGTCTTGTACGTAGTGGAAGGTCGGGCCAAACCCAACCGGTTGATCTGGGCCATCGATGTCAAGGACGACGGCACGCTCGGCGCCCGTCGCAAGCACATCGAAGGTTTCGACTACGCAGCGCTGGACGGCATCAAGTGTGACGAGAGCGGCAACCTGTGGTGCGGTTGGGGCGGCAATGGTGACCCCAAGGCCGACCTGGAAAAACTCGATGGTGTGCGTGTGTTCAATCCACAAGGCAAGGCCATCGGGCATATCTCGTTGCCCGAGCGCTGCCCCAACCTGTGTTTTGGCGGTCGCGAAGGCAACCGCCTGTTCATGGCCGGCAGCCATTCGATCTACGCGTTGTTCGTCAATACGCGGGACGCCGGCTTCGGCAGCTAACGTGTAAAAAAAACACGATGGGCGTCGGTTGGCAGGCGTTCATCGTGGCATTTGGCGCTATGCTGCTGGCTCCTGAGGCATCAGAGCGTCAAGCAAATGGACTTCAATTGGCACAGCGACTCCATCACCCGCAGCACCCCCGTGACCCCACACTACAAAAATACTCAAAACGTACGCCGCTTCATGCTTGAGCACTGCGGTCCGGGGTTCAAATTCGATCGTCCCTTTATGGCCTGGATTCGCAACGACCAGCCCAAGACCCTGGGCGACGTGGTGGATGAGTGGCTGCGCCGAAACGAGGATTCACGCCCATGACACCCGATGAGAAATACCAGGCCGCCCAGCAACGCCTTGGCTATCAGCTGGACGAATTCAAAATCGGCGGCAACTACACGCCGTTGGTTCGCGACGGCAACCACCTCTACATCAGTGGCCAGATCCCCCGCGTCGGCGATGCGATCGTGCTGCCGGGCAAGGTTGGGGCAAGCCTGACCGTGGCCCAGGCGCAAATCGCCGCCGGTATCAGTGCCTTGCGTTGCTTGGGGTTGCTCAAGCAGGCGTTGGGTTCGCTGGACCAGGTCAGGGCGATCCCGCGCATCACCGTGTACGTGCGCAGTGCCGAGGATTTTGATCAGCAGAGTGAAGTGGCCAACGGCGCGTCGGATTTGTTGCACGAAATTCTGGGTGCCGCCGGGGCGCACACGCGTACGTCGGTGGGGGTGATGCAGTTGCCGAAGTCGGCGGCGGTGGAGGTCGATATGATTGCGGTGGCACACGGTTGAGCGACCGATGATTACCCAGGGAATGGCGGTACTGATTAACTACGGCACGTATCTGGCGCCGGGCCTACGGCGCCAAATGCATTGGAAGAAGTGTTGTTTCGCGGTTATTTGCAGGGTTATCTGGAACAGCATGTCGCGCCCTTACGCGCCGCACTGGCCAGCGGAGTGGCGTTTGCGGCTTGCCATGCGTTCCTGGCACTGAGCGTCACCCAGTTGGGCTGGCCGGTGTTGTTGTTCACGCTGGTCGAAGGGTTGGCCTGTGCGCTGGTGCGCATGCGCTACGGGGTGTTGGCGGCGACGCTGACCCATGGCACGGCAATCCTGCTGGTTGCCGTGCCTCAGATGGCTTGATGTGAAATGCAGGCGAAAATGTGGGAGCTGGCTTGCCTGCGAAAGCGGTGGATCAGTCGGCATATCTGTCACTGAAAGACCGCATTCGCGGGCAAGCCCGCTCCCACATTTTGATTGCGTTGAGTCAGTTACATCGGCGCCAACGGCGGTGTGCGCGGTGGAATCTGGCGCTTGCTGCCCGTCGCTTCATACGCCGAGGCAAACCGCAGCAGCGCCGAATCATCATAGGCGCGCCCGGCGAATGTCAGCCCTATCGGCATGCCAATATCCGCCATTACGCCCATCGGCACGGTAACGGTCGGTACGCCCAGGTGGCGGATGGCGAGGTTGCCGTTAGCCACCCAGACGCCGTTGCTCCAGGCGATATCGGCTGAGGCTTCGTTCACGTCGGCATCCGCCGGGCCCACGTCGGCCACGGTGGGGAACAGCACGGCGTCGAGGCCGAGCTTGTCCATCCAGGCTTCCAAGTCGATCCTCCGGGTTTGCTCCAATCCGCGCAGGCCGTCGGGGACGGTACTAATCTGGTCCCACGGGGTGATGCCGCGCTCGGCCATGCGCACGTATTCGTCCATGCCGGCGGCCAAGTCGTCCTCACGGTTGGGCAAGGTGCCTGGGTCGTGGGGGAAGATCTTTGGCCCGTCCACATCCGCCAAGCGGTTGAGCGCCGGGTCGTTGTTGGCGCGCAGGAAGTCGTCAAACGCCCAGGCTGACAGTTCCCACAGTTCATCGTGGAGGAATTCCTTGGACACCAGCCCCCGGGTGAACACGGTGGGTGCGCCAGGGCGGTCGCCTTCGCAGTTGGACACGAGCGGGAAATCCACATCAATCACTTCCGCGCCGGCCGCTGTCAGCGCCTGGCGCGCGTCTTGCCACAGGTCGATCACGCTGGCGCGGGTGTTGATTTTCTGCCCGGTCGGGCCACCGATCCCGGGTTTTTCGCTGGTGCCGGCGTCGGGGTCGGCGTTGATGTACATGCGCGGCACGCCAAAGCGTTTGCCCGCCAGGGATTCGGCAGGCGCCGCCAATTCAGCGTAGGAAGCAGGGCGTACCGAGGTGACGCTCGGGATCGGCACCCACGGCTGCAGGCGCCACAGGTCGCCACGGGTGTCCAGGTCTTCGGCGACCACCACGTCGAGCACTTCCAGCAGGTCGGCCATGGTGCGGGCGTAGGGCACCACCACGTCCATGGTCGGCGTGAGCGGCCAGTTGCCGCGCACCGAAATCACCCCGCGGGACGGGGTGTAGGCGCACAGGCCATTGTTGGACGCCGGGCCGCGCCCGCTCGACCAGGTTTCTTCTGCCAGGCCAAAGGCCGCAAAGCTCGCCGCCGTCGCGGTGCCAGCGCCGTTGGACGAGCCGGAGGCGAACGGCGCGGTCAGGTAATCGGCGTTATACGGGCTTTCTGCGCGGCCATACACGCCACGTTGCATCCCGCCATTGGCCATCGGCGGCATATTGGTCTTGCCCAGGCAGATGGCACCGCCGGCGCGCAGACGCTCGATGGTGAACGCATCACGTTGCGCGACCAGCTTGGCAAACGCCGGGCTGCCGGATGCCGCAGTCAGGCCCTTGACCAGGTAGCTGTCTTTGGCGGTGTAAGGAATGCCGTCCAAGGGCCCCAAGGTTTCGCCTTTGGCCCGGCGTGCATCGGACGCCTCGGCTTCTTTCAGCGCTTCGGGGTTGCGCACCACCACGGCGTTCAAGGCGGTGGCGGTCTGCGGACCGTCATAGGCATCGATTCGCGCCAGGTATGCCTGGACCAGTTCAACGGCCGTGGTCTGGCCGGACTCAAGCGCCGCGCGCAATTGGGCAATGGAGACTTCAGTAACTTGCATCACGTTTTTTTCGCCGCCTTCAAATGGGGGGATGGCGGCAGTCTACGTACAGATATTTCACAAAACCAGCGCCGCATAATCCGCATAGGCGCCGCGCATCACCTGCCACGTCGCCTCGTCAGCGGGAATCAGGTGTTCGATGCGCAGGGAGGTGAGGGTGATGTCCTGGGGCATGCCGAAGGTGGTGAAGGTGGACAAAAAGCTCAGCTCGCCCTGGGTTGAGCGCAGGCGGGTCAGCACCAGCGGTGGCAGGTGCGCGGGCAGTTCAGCGTTGGTCGGGGTTGGCAGGCTCGCCAGTAGCGCGGCCAGTTCCGGATTGCCCAGCGCCTCGCGAGTGGCACGCTGCCAGGCCAGGGTGCGGATCTCATCGGCATTGAGCAGATGATCGCCGAGGCCGCCGGCTTGGAGCAGGGTGGTCAGCAGGTTCAAACCTTCAGCCGCATCGGGCGGGATACCCACCAATGCCAACAACACGCCGGTACTGGCATTCGCTGCGAGTACTTGCCACTGGCTGTCCAACAGGATCGCAGGCGCTGGGTTGTTGGCGTGCAGTACATGGCTGACCGCTTCGCGAATCGCGGCCATGGCGGGCGAGGCGAGCGGAGTGGCGGTATAGCGCGGGGCGAATCCGGCCGCAAGGAAGACGCGGTTGCACTGGTCCAACGGTGCCTCCAGCGCCGTCAGCAGGTTATGCAAGGTGACGGGGCTCGGCTTGGCGCGGCCGGTTTCGAGGCAACTGAGGTGGCGCTGGGAAAAGCCGGTGATGAGCGCCAGGTCGAGTTGGCTCAGCTTGGCCTGTCGGCGTAATTGGCGCAGTTGTTCGCCGGCAGTTGAAGGGGCGTCCATGGCGTGGTCATGACCTCCGAGGTCATTGCGAAGGGCTGAACCTTATCACTAACTTAGGCCTTCATCATTCCAAGGATGCGACCATGAGACGACCCTCTATTGCCCTGGCGAGCTTGCTGGGATTTTCGTTGTACACCCTGGCGACGATGCTGACGGCGGAGCAGTCGCTGCTGGCATTTGGGCTGGAACTGATGTCGCGGCCGGACACGGCGCAGGTGGTGATAGACCTGTACTTGATGGCGGTGCTGGCGTGCGTATGGATGTACCGGGATGCGCGGCGGCGAGGACGGTCGATGGCTTCGGTGGTGCCGTACTGGGTGCTCACGGCGGTGTTTGTGTCGGTGGGGCCGTTGCTGTATCTCGTGGTGAACGGGTACCGAGATGAATGAGCTTTTGCAGGTCTACGCGCTGTGTGTGCTGGTGCTGTGCCTGAAGATGTTTGCGATTTCCTGCTATCAGGGCTTTTTTCGGATACGGGGTTTCGCATTTACCAATCGTGAGGATGCGGCGTTCTTCAATCGGGCCGTGCATTCAGAGGAGGTGCCGCAAGTCGCCAGGGCGGCCAAGGCCTGGGCGAATGACTTGGAGAACATTCCAATATTTTTCGTGTTGGGGGGACTTTGCATCGGGCTGGGAGCTACCGGCACTCTGACTGCAGGGCTGTTTGTGTGTTTTACCCTTGCCCGGGTCGCACACACGCTGATGTATCTGGCTGGCTGCCAGCCTTGGCGCACACTCGCGTATGGACTGGGCTGCATTTGCTTGTTCGGGCTGGGCATCACGCTGAGCGCCAGATTGATGGACTTTCCCATTCACGTTTAGGATGCAGCTCCCGTTCTATCCACCAACCGGATGCTATCCCGCCCGCCACGCTTGGATTCATACAAGATGCTGTCACCTTGCTCAATCAGCACCGCGAGGCTGGGGGGTGGCTGGTCGAACAGGTTGGCGCCGATGCTCAGGGTCACGGGTGCAGGCGTCATGAAGGTCTGCGAGGCCAGGTGATGAAACTGTTCGCGCAGGCTGCTGCCCAGTTCGACAATCTGCTCAGTCGAGGCCGGATTCAACAGGATCACGAACTCATCCCCACCCAAACGCGCAGCCAGCGCGCCCTGAGGCATCGCGCCACGAATCAATTCGCTCAAGGCGATCAACAAGCGGTCGCCGGCGGTGTGGCCATGAAGGTCGTTGACCAATTTGAAATTGTCGATATCGATCAGCAGTAAGGCGCCGGGTTGTGCGGGCGATACCTGGGCCAGCAAGCGCGGCGCGCGCAGGTCGAGGGCGCGGCGGTTGTACAGGGCGGTCAGTGGGTCACGGGCGGCGAGGCGGGCGATCTGTTGTTCGCGGCGGTATCGCTCGGAGCCGGTCATCGACAATGCAATCAACATGATCGCCATGGCGCCTTCCACCAGGGAAATCTGGATGATCTCGCCCTTGAATGCGGCGAGGTCGATCAAGGTGCCCGGGATCAGCACCGATAACGCCTTGGCCACATAGAACGCGCCATGGATCAGCAGCACGTAGCGCAATTGCACCGCGCCGATGCTCAAGGATTTGCCATGGGGCCGCAGCAAAAAGCTGGCGCGCAGCGTCGGCAACGCCACCAACAGTGACTGCACCGCCAGCATGGCTTTGGACCATGACGGGTCCACCGGCAGCATCAGCATGCCCAGCCAGGTCAACAACATCAGCAGCCACAGCGGCGACAGGCGGGTTTGAGTAAATCGCGCCACCCCAAGTAAAAACAGGAAGTGTGCGGTCACCAGCAAGCCATTGGCGAACCAGATGCCGATTATCATAAAGCCATTGATGCGCAGCAGGGCGAGCGTGGAGCCAAGGCCGATAGTGGCGAAACCGGCGCTCCAGCACAGCAGCGACGGTTCGCGCACGCTGCGCCATTCAACGGCCAGGTACAGGGCGGCAGCGGCTGCCAGGGCAACGGAAAGTGCCAAAATCGTAGGAGGGTCGAGCGTCATGTTGCCGGGCCGCCTGGGGTGCGTTTGAAAGCGCGATTGTAAGCGTTTCCGACGCGTTTTCGGAGCCTTGCTGGCGAGTAGCTATCAGTGTGTCAAGCTGCAACCAGCGGCACCGTCACCCGAAACTCCGTACCCCACTGCGACGTTGACGTGACCTCGATCGAACCGTCATGGGCCGCCACGATCTCGGACGCGATGAAAAGCCCCAGCCCGAGGCCTTCTGCAGGGCCATGCTCAATCACCGAGCGCTGCGAAAAACGCCCCATGGGATTGAAAATGAACGGCAACACATCCTCTGGAATCGGCGCGCCTTGATTGTGAACGGTGAACACCAGGCTGCCCTCTGAAACCGCGAGCCGTACCGTGATCGGCAGGCGAGCATCGCCGTGCTGCACCGCATTACTGATGATATTGGAGAACACCTGCTCCATGCGCGCGCCGTCGAACGCCCCAAGCGCGGGCGCTGTGGTTTCATATTTGAGTTGCGCGTGGGGGTGAAACGAGCGCATTTCTTCGACGATGCGTTCGCAAATGGGGGCCAAGTCAACGTCCACCCGTTTCACGGGGATGCCGGGGCCCATCTGGCACCGGGTCAAATCCAGCAGGTCGCCGACAATCTGGCTCGCCCGTTGAACACTGGTGTAAATCTGCCCGGCGACTTTGTTGCCGCGTTCCCCGAGCTCTTCCGAACGCCGAAGTATGTCGGCGCCTAGCAGAATGGCGCCCAAGGGCGTGCGCAAATCATGGCCGAGGATACCCAGGAACACATTGCGCGAGGCTTCTACCGCCCGTGAGTAACTGGCAATGGACTCCGTGAGGGCTTGATCGATGGCTTCATGAAAGCGGTTCATGTCATCGATATCCAGCGGCGTGCCGTGTTTGACCTGCTGGAGCCACTGGCTGAGCACGCTGGTGCGCAGCGCGCGGTATTCAGACACCATCTGATCAATCGAGAAACCCGCCATCAAGCGTGTCACGGCATGGGTTTCGGCGGGGGTTTCGTCTTCGTCCTGCGGTGCGAGGCCCTGGGCCTTGTCGATTTGCTCCTGCGCGGTCTGCGTGTTGCGCAGGTCCATGGCAATGGCTCGCAGCATCTGCTCGGCATGATCACGCAGGTCTACACGGTCGAGATCAGCCCCAGGCGTCTGGATAGTGCGGGCAAAGTCCTCCCAGGCCTGAAGGATCGGCTCGAGGTTCTCAATAATGAAATCTGCCAGACGCATACGGGTGTTTCCTTGGTAGGGAGGCAAGCGTGAACGCACAGGAAGCCGCCAAACAAGGATTTAAACATGGATTGGCCTGTTCAGCTTGCGCAGGCGTTCGTGCCTGCGCATGCCGTAGACGTCAAACGCCTTTGGTTGACGGTAACAATATCGTCAGGATGCCGACTAACGGCAGGAACGAGCAGATTTTGTAGACGTATTCGATGCCGTGGCTATCGGCAAGCAACCCCAGCAACGCTGCACCAATCCCGCTGAAGCCGAACATCAGGCCGAAGAATATCCCGGCGATCATGCCCACATTGCCCGGCACCAGTTCCTGGGCAAACACCACGATGGCCGAGAACGCCGAGGCGAGCACAAAACCGATCACCACGCTCAGCACCGCCGTCCAGTACAGGTCGACGTAGGGCAGCGCGAGGGTGAACGGCGCGGCGCCGAGGATGGAGAACCAGATGACCTTCTTGCGGCCGATCTTGTCGCCAATCGGGCCGCCCGCGAAGGTACCGACGGCAACCGCACCGAGGAACAGGAACAGGTACATCTGCGAGCTGGCGACGGACAGCTGGAATTTTTCAATCAGGTAAAAGGTGAAGTAGCTGGTCAGGCTGGTCATGTAGAAGTACTTGGAAAACACCAGCGCAGCCAGCACCACCAAGGCAAAGGTCACGCGGCCTTTGGACAAACCATGGGTGGCTTGGCCGCCTTGCTTGAGCTTGAACAGGTTGAGGTGGTTACGGTACCAGCGGCTTAAACCGTAGAGCACCAGGATCGCGAACACCGCAAACAGCCCGAACCAGGCGATATGGCCCTGGCCGTAGGGAATGATGATTGCCGCCGCGAGCAACGGGCCCAAGGCGCTGCCGGTGTTGCCGCCGACCTGGAACGTCGACTGCGCCAGGCCGTAGCGCCCGCCGGAGGCCAGGCGTGCGACGCGCGAGGTTTCCGGGTGGAAGGTCGACGAGCCGACACCGACTAAACCGGCTGCGAGCAGGATGGCCGGGAAGCTGCCGACAAACGCCAGCATCAGGATGCCGATCAGGGTGCACACCATGCCCGCTGGCAGCAGCCACGGTTTAGGGTGACGGTCGGTGTGGTAGCCGATCCACGGCTGCAGCAACGAGGCAGTCAGCTGGAAGGTCAGGGTGATCAGGCCCACTTGGGTAAACGACAGGCCGTAGTTGGCCTTGAGCATCGGGTAGATCGACGGCAGCACGGCCTGGATCAGGTCATTGATCAAATGCGCCAGGGCGCAGGCGCCAAGGACGCGCATGACCAAGGGGCTGGCCTGGGGCGCAGTGGTTGCAGCGGCGGGTGACGCAGTGAGGGTCGACATGCAGGCATTCCATTCAAGGCGGCGAACACAGGTGGCAACTTCTTAGGTGGCCATCCATTACAAAATGATTCGGGAGTTATGCTAGATTCGCTGCAAATGCCTGTCTCGCGAAATTCGGGAGGCAACTAGCGCAAAAAGGGCGAAATGATCAAATCACTGGATCTATTTTTACAGGAGATCGACGAGGGCGATTGGGCTGTCATCAGTTCGGCCACCGATTATCCGGAAAACTGGGTGATCCCCGACCACAGCCATGAGAAGCATCAACTGCTGTACGCCACCGAAGGCGTGATGGTGGTGCACTCGGCGCAGAACCAGTGGACGGTGCCGCCCAATCGCGGCTTCTGGATGCCCAGTGGGCACGTCCACTCCTTGCGTTGTGTAGGCCCGTTGAAGATGCGCAGCGTCTTTGTCCGTCCCGACAGCTTTCCCAATTTGCCCACCGAAACCAAGGCCGTGAGCATTTCGCCCCTGCTGAGTGAGCTGATCAAGGCGTCGGTGAGCTTGAAACCACCGTATGCCGAGGACTCACGGGACGCGCGCATCATGCACCTGATTCTGGACGAGCTGGCACTGCTGCCGGCTTTGCCACTCTCGCTGCCGCAACCCGCCGACCCGCGCGTCCACCGGATCTGCCAGGCGTTGCAGGATGAACCGGGCGATGCCTCGACGGTGGCGGACTGGAGCGAGCGCTTGAACCTTGACCAGAAAACCATCCAGCGCCTGTTCCGCAAGGAAACCGGCATGACGTTCGGCCAGTGGCGCCAACAAGCAAGGCTGCTGCTGGCGCTGGAGCGCATTGCGGTGGGCGAAAAGGTGATCGATATCGCCCTGGAGCTGGGGTATGAAAGCCCGAGCGCGTTCACCAGCATGTTCAAGAAGCAGTTCGGCAAGACGCCCAGCCATTTTTTCAGGTAGCGCCCGGCGTTATCAATGGACGATGCCGGCTTGCACGTCCAACAGGCGAGTGAAGGTTTCGATGTCCAGGGGGCGACTGAGGAAATAGCCTTGGCCCTCTTCACAGGCCACGGCCTTGAGCAGTGCCACGTGTTCAGCCGTTTCGACGCCTTCGGCCGTTACCGTCAGTGCCAGGGCGCGGCCCAGGCCGACAATGGCCTGGATAATCGCCTTGTCATCGTCGCTTTCTTCCAGCCGGGTCAGGAAGCTGCGGTCTATCTTCAAACCGTCGAACGGGAACGTGCGCAGGTAGCTCAGGGATGAGTAACCGGTGCCGAAGTCATCCATGGCGATGCGTATGCCCAATTGTTTGAGCGTGCGCATGACCTCCAGCGCCCCGGTGGCATCTTCGAGCATGACGCTTTCGGTGATTTCCAGTTCCACGCGTGCGGGTTCGATACCCGAGGTTTTCAGGGCCTGGCGTACGCGCTCTACCAGGTTGCCACGCTTGAATTCCATAGGGGACAGGTTCACCGACACAAAAAGATGCTCTGGCCACTGGGCTGCGCTTTTACAAGCGGTTTCAAGTACCCAGTCGCTCAGGGCCAGGATCAGCCCGGACTCTTCGGCAATCGGAATAAAGGTGTCCGGCGTGATCAGGCCGCGCACCGGATGTTGCCAGCGCACCAGGGCTTCAGCGCCGACCATCTGGCCGTCGGCGATGCGATAGCGCGGCTGGAAGTGCAGGCGCAGCTCGGCATGTTTGATTGCAAAGCGCAGGTCGCTCTCCAGGCGTCGGCGTTCGATGATCCGCGCGTTCATATCGCCGGAGTAGAACCGCCAGGTATTACGGCCCGCAGCCTTTGCCTCGTACAGCGCAATATCGGCGTAACGCAGCAGCTCCGTGGCTTCGCGCGCATCGTTGGGGGCGATGGCAATGCCAATACTGGCGCTGATGAACACCTCTTGCTCGTCGATTCTGATCGTGCGCTCGATCGATTCGATCAAGCGCTTGCACAGGGCTTCGACCTCGTCTTGAGTGCCTGCATCGCTCAGGATCAGCACAAATTCATCACCGCCGACACGGGCGACCAGATCACCATGGCGCACGCAGGCGGCCAGGCGGGCCGACACCTCGTTGAGCACCCGGTCGCCGGCAGCGTGCCCGAGCAGATCGTTGACCGGTTTGAACCGATCAAGGTCCAGGCTGAGCATTACCAGCGGCTGCGTTGAAGTGGACACCTCAGCTGTTGACAGCTCCGCGCTCGACAGCGCCTTGAACTTGCCCTCCAGGAACGCTTGCAGCCGCGTGCGATTGGGCAGCCCGGTGAGGGCGTCGTGCTGAGACAAGAACTCGATGCGTCGACGGGACTCGACTTCTTCCGTCACGTCGGTGGCTGTCCCGCGAAAGCCGCCACACGGCATCTGCCGCGCTGACAGCCGTGTGCTGCGTTCCAGCCCCAGTGCATCGACGTAGCGGCACTGCACACTGATATCCGGGCGGCGTCCGGGGGTGCTGAGCCATTGCGAGAGCAGGCCGGTCTCGGTCTCGAGCAAGTCGTTCATCGTGGCACCGATCCACGCATGCCGCGCCAACCCGGTGACGCCTTCGAAGCGCTCCGACAGGTAGGTAAAGCGCCAACCGGCGTCGATTTCCCACACCCAATCTGAACTCGCCTCCACCACATCGCGAAAGCGTGCTTCGCTGGTCGCCAAGGCGTTCTGGCTGTTCTGCAGCGACGAATGGCTAGCGTCCAGGGCGAGCGCGGCCGCCGTGGTGCGGCGTGAAATGACCCAGCTCATTACGCATACCAATAACGCGGCCAGGCCAAGCAGGGGCAGGCCTACGCCCATCAAGCGCAAACCGGGTCGGGCCGGCTCCCAATGCAGGCTGCCGGCAGCGCCGTTGTCGCCGAGGGGGAACAGCAACGTCTTGCCGATTTCATCAGGGGTAGCGATGTGCAGCTTGCTCACGCCGAATTCATCGCCGATCACGGCCAGCTTGGCACTGTTGAGGATGTCGACGAAGATCAGTACCGAGGCAGGCCGGCCATCCGGTTTCACCGTAGGGTCTGTGCCGGGGGTGATGGCGGCTGCGGCCACCAGCGCGGGGCTGCCCTTAACGTTGATGAAGGCTGTGGCGGGTGTTTCGCTGTCGGCGCCTGCACGTGCTTGCTCCACAATCCCGGCAAAGGGCTGGTCGAGCCATTGCGCGAGTTCGACATCTTGCAGCTTTCCATCGACGACCGCGTAGACCGTGCGGTTGGCATCATTGACCACAAACAGGCCTTGAAAACCGAAATCTTCGAACAGCGTGGCGCCGATATTGCCGCGGACATACGCCCAATCACTGTCCACTTTAACGTGCAGGTGTTTGTAGGCATCGCTCCAGAACGCGTAGTCCTTGACCGTCACCCGCAGGGTTTTTTCCAGGGATTGCACGGCTTTACGGGTATAGAAGGCGCTTTCTGCCTGTTCGGCACGGTCCAACTCATAGGCGAGGTAAACCAGCGAATAGGCTGCCGCCGCAAAGACGACAGCCAGCAACGCCATGAACTTGAACAGTGAGGTACGTGCCAGCGAAAGGCTGGTGCGATCGGAAAGCGAGCGGACAATAGGGGCGAGGGTATTCGGCATTGTTTCCGGCAGGGCGTCACTGCAAGTCAGAAGTTATCCCTTGTTATCGGCGAGCCCGGCGAAATATTTAGACCGCCACAGGTGATTACCGCTGGCGCGTGCTGCCAGCCAAGCCAGTAAGGCAGCGGCGCCCAGCACTGCCGCGCTCAACTCGAATGTCGCCTGATACCCGCTCAGGTCAAACACCAGGCCTCCCACGATAGCGCCTGAGGCGATCGCCAGTTGAATGATCGCAACCATCAAGCCGCCCCCTGCTTCGGCATCGTCGGGCAGGGTTCTCGACAGCCAGGTCCACCAGCCCACCGGTGCGGCAGTCGCGACCAGGCCCCAAAGCCCGAGTAACACGGTGGTCAGCACGGTGGAACTGCCTACCATGACCAGTGCCAGCGCAATCCCTGCCATCAATAACGGGATGATCGCCACTGTCAGGAAAAGGCCTTTTTTCAGGAACCGCTCAATCAGGAACGTCCCCGCAAACCCTGCCAGCCCCAACACCAGCAGCATCAACGACAGCCGGGAAACGCTGACCTGGGTGACGGTCTCCAGAAACGGTCGCAGGTAGGTGAACAGCATGAATTGGCCCATGAAAAATGCGCTTACCGCCAGCATGCCCAATGCCACCGGCGTGCGTTTCAACACGTGCAGCAGGCTGCTTTTCTTCGCGCTGACGTCTGATGTGATCGACGGCATGCTCACCATCAACCAAGCCGCCGCCAACACCGCAACCGGGACGACGCAAAAAAACGCCCCGCGCCAACCGATCAAACCGCCGACAAAGCTGCCCAGCGGCGCGGCGATGACGGTGGCCAGCGCGTTGCCGCCATTGACGATGGCCAATGCGCGCGGCACCTGTGGCTGTGGCACCAGGCGCATGGCGGTGGCCGCCGACAGCGACCAGAAACCGCCGATGGCCACGCCGATCAAGGCACGGCCAACCATGAACACCAGGTAATTTGGCGCGAACGCCACCACCGTGCCAGAGATGATCATCAGCAGGGTCAAGGACAGCAGCAGGCGCTTGCGATCGACCCGCGCCGCCACGGCCGCGATCATCAGGCTCGTGAGCAAGGCAAACAACCCGGACACCGAAATGCCCTGGCCGGCCTGGCCTTCGGTGATGTGCAGGTCGGCCGCCAGCGGCGTCAGCAGGCTCACGGGCATGAATTCGGACGCGACCAGGGCAAATGCCGCCAGCGACATAGCGAGTACGGCGCCCCAGTTTTTTGTGGTGTGGGTCATCACTTCAAATGGCTCTTGAAGAAGGTGGTGAGCTTGGCGAACGGGATCAGGTCGACCCGGTCGTACAAATCCACATGGCCCGCGTTAGGGATGATGACCAGCTCTTTGGGTTCGGCGGCACGCTGATAGGCGTCCTCGCTGAATTCACGGGAATGGGCGTTGGCGCCGGCGATCAGCAACAGCGGGCGTGGGGAAATCGTCTCAATGTCGTTGAACGGGTAGAAGTTCATGAACTTCACGTTGCTGCTCAGAGTCGGCCGCGTAGTGGTTTGCGGCGAGGCACCGGTCGGGGTGAACTCACCACGCGGTGTGCGGTAGAAATCGTAGAACTCATCGCCAATCGCATCGCCGGTCAGGGTAAGGGGCGTGCCGCCGGTGTAGACGGTCTCGCCACCCTGGAACTCCACGTAGCGCTGGTTGGCGGCTTGCAGCATGACCTGTTGGCGCTGCGCCAGGGTCACGCCATGTTTGAGGCCATTGCGGTTGGCGGCGCCCATGTCGTACATGCTCACGGTAGCAATCGCCTTGAGGCGTGGGTCGATCTTCGCCGCAGCGATAGCGAAACTGCCACTGCCGCAGACGCCGATCACGCCAATGCGCTCGCGGTCGACGATTGGGCGGGTGCCGAGGTAATCCACGGCGGCGCTGAAGGCTTCGCTGTAGAGTTCGGGCAACACGGCGTTGCGCGGCTCGCCTGCACTGGCGCCCCAGAACGACAGGTCCAGCGACAGGGTGACAAAACCCTGTTCAGCCATTTTGGTGGCGTAGAGGTTTGCGCTTTGTTCTTTGACGGCACCCATCGGGTGGCCGACGATGATGGCGGCATTTTTGGAGGCCGGAGCAAGGTGCTTGGGCACGAACAGATTGCCTGCGATCGCCATGCCGTATTGATTGTTGAAGGTGACTTTTTCGACGGTCACCTGTTCGCTTTGGTAGAAGTTGTTGGCTCCGTTGGACATATCGGCTCCCAGTGAAGAAAAAGAAGTCACCAGCAAACCCAGGGCGAGCAAGAGGCTTTTCATCGGATGATCCTTGAGAAGGTCGGTCCGCACATTTTCCCTAGGCAGGGCGGGGTTCTGTAGTGCGTTTCACTGGATTACTTGCCTGATCCTCTGAGTCTTGCGGTTTGCCGGGGACGCCCACGGGCTGGCCGGGGTAAAGTCCAGTCAAGAGAGGAACGAGCGTGTTATGACGATCAATCAAACAGCGTTGGATGTACTGATCCAGGCCATCGGTTCGCGGGTGCACGCGCCCGGCGACTACTCCATGCCGATTCCCGGCCTGGGCTTTTATCGACGGGAGCAACCCGCGCAACCGGTGGTGTGCATGGTCGAGCCGTGCATCGTGCTGGTGGCCCAGGGTGAAAAGCAGTTGTGGGTCGGCGGGGAGGGGTATCCGTATGACACCTCGCGGTTTCTGGTGACCTCATTGGACATCCCGGCCAACTCCGAAGTGATCGCCGCCAGCCCCGAGCAACCGTGCCTGGGGCTGACGTTCAAGCTGGACCTGCGCATCCTGGCTGAGCTGATTGCCCAGAGCGAGCTGCCACCGACCCGTGAACGGGCAGTGCTGAAAGGGGTGGGGATTGGCACCGTCACTGAAGGCATGCTCGCGTCGTTCGCACGACTCGTCGCGTTGCTGGATGAGCCCGAAGCCATTCCGGTGCTGGCGCCGTTGATCCAGCGCGAGATCCATTACCGGCTCTTGAAAAGCGACCAGGCTGGCCGCCTGCGGCAGATATGTTCAGTCGACGGGCAGGGCTATCGCATCGCCCGGGCGATCGACTGGCTCAAGCTCAACTACGACGCGGCGCTGCGCGTGGAAGAGCTGGCCGCGCGCGTGCAAATGAGCGCAGCGACCTTTCATCATCACTTTCGCCAGTTGACGGCGATGAGCCCGCTGCAGTACCAGAAGTGGTTGCGCCTGAACGAGGCGCGGCGCTTGATGTTGAACGAGCACCATGACGTGTCCAGCGCGGCGTTCAAGGTGGGCTATGAAAGCCCGTCGCAGTTCAGCCGCGAATACGGCCGCTTGTTCGGCGTGCCGCCCAAGCGCGATATTGCAGCGCTGCGTGGCAAGGTCGGGGTGGCTGATCGGGCGTCAAATTAGCGGAACCCATTCCAGGTCGGCGATCACGGTGCGCTCATCGGCGCTGAGCAAGAATTTGAGGCGGTGACCCTCGATTGGCGTGGTGGCCGGGGCCACCTCGCACGTTCAGGCTTTAATTGATCCGCGGATGCTGCTGCACCAGGTTCTGGCGCTTGGCTTCCAGAGCGGCAATTTCTGCATCGATGTCTTCGATTTTCTGCTCGATATTGTCGTGATGTTCCTGCAGCAACTCCTTGGCTTCTTCCATGTCCGAAGCGGCCGGCGCTGCGCCGCGCAATGGCTTGTTGGCGGTTTCCTTCATGGTCAGGCCGGTGATCAGGCCGACTACGGCAAACACCATCAGGTAGTAGGCGGGCATGAACAGGTCGTTGGTGCTTTCTACCAGCCAGGCCACGGCGGTTGGCGTGAGGCCGGCGATCAGTACTGAAACGTTGAACGCAGCGGCCAAGGCGCTGTAGCGCAGGTGGGTGGGGAACATCGCGGGCAGTGTCGAGGCCATCACGCCGATGAAGAAGTTGAGGATCACGGCCAGGATCAGCAAGCCGGCGAAGATCAACCCGATCTTGCCGCTGGTGATCAGCATAAACGCCGGGATGGACAGGAACAGCAAACCGATGCTGCCAGCGATGATGAAAGGCTTGCGGCCGATCTTGTCGCTGATAAAGCCAATGAACGGCTGCACGAACAGCATGCCGACCATGATCGCGATGATGATCAGCACGCCGCTGTTTTCTTTGTAGTGCAGGTTATGTGACAGGTAGCTCGGCATGTAGGTGAGCAACATGTAGTACGTCACGTTGGTCGCCGCGACTATACCGATGCAGGTCAGCAGGCTGCGCCAGTGCTTGGTCGCGACTTCCTTGAACGAGACTTTGGGGCCGTGGGTCAGGCCTTCGCGGTCGCCTTGCTCGAGTTTGTCCATGTGCTGTTGGAATGCTGGTGTTTCTTCCAGTGCATGGCGCAGATACAGGCCGATGATGCCCAGGGGCAAGGCGAGGAAGAACGGCAGGCGCCAGCCCCATGCTTCGAATTCGGCTTCGCCCAGGACGCTGGAAATCAGTACCACTACGCCTGCGCCCAGGACGAAACCAGCGATGGAACCAAAGTCCAGCCAACTGCCCAGGAAGCCGCGCTTGCGGTCCGGGGCGTACTCGGCGACGAAGATCGACGCGCCGGTGTATTCACCGCCCACCGAGAAGCCCTGGGCCATTTTGCACAGCAACAGCAGGATCGGCGCCCAGATGCCAATCGAGGCATAACCGGGGATGAGGCCAATGGCAAAGGTGCTCAGGGACATGATCACGATGGTCGCGGCGAGCACTTTTTGCCGTCCGTACTTATCGCCCAGTGCACCAAAGAACAGGCCGCCCAGGGGACGGATCAGGAAGGGCACGGAGAAGGTGCCGAGTGCAGCGATCATTTGTACGCTGGGCGAGGCGTCGGGGAAGAACACCTTGCCGAGCACATAGGCGACAAATCCGTAGACGCCAAAGTCGAACCATTCCATGGCGTTACCCAGTGCGGCGGCGGTGATTGCCTTGCGCACCTTGGTGTCGTCGACAATGGTGATGTCTTTCAATCCGATCGGTTTGACGCTTTTCTTACGTAATTTCATGCGGGGCACTCTAAAGCAGAACAGGGGAGGTGCCATCGCAGCGATGGCACCGCTCTGTCAGTTCAGATACAAGCGGACATGAAATAATTCACCGTTATTTGCTTTTTTTTGCAGATGCATTGAACTTCGTCGATTCACAACGGAGCGATCTGAATGCCCGCGACTTTTTCCCGCCTCATCTACCGTCCACCGCAGCCCGCAGACGTGCAGCGATTGTTCGCGATCTTCGGCGACCCGCAGACCAACCTGTTTAATCCCGCCGGCCCCATGGTCACCCTCGGCGATGCGCAACGCCTGCTGGATCGTTGGCTGGGGCAGTGGGCCGCTCAGGGGTATGGCTGGTGGGCGATTGCGCGAAATGAGGCGCCGGAACACATCATCGGCTTCGGTGGGATCGCGCCACTCCACTACTTGGCCGAACAGCGCATCAACCTGGGTTACCGGTTTGCAGTGGAAGCCTGGGGGCAGGGCTACGCGACCGAGCTTGGCCGCGATGCGCTGGCGCTGGCATTTGAAACCCTGGGCGTGCCCGAAGTGTTCGGCCTGGTACGACCGGACCACGCAGCCTCGATCCGCGTTCTGGAAAAGATCGGTATGCAGCCTTTCGGCGTTCTTGACGATGTGCCGGGCAAGTCGCCAAGCCGGGTGTTTCGCATTTGTCATCCTACAACTGCTTTTGCCTGACCTTTCACATAGCCGCGCAATACCTCGATAAAGGGCAATCTTTCAGATTGACACCGTGTAGGTGTCCCGATATAAAAGTCGCAGTTGTACGACGACATATGACGTTACATATGTCCTACCTAACAAAAATAAAAAGTGATGCCATGAACTTGAACGAGCCCATCAACGCCCATCGCGTTGGCCAAGCTGTAGGCAACTATCGCTGGACCATCTGCGCGATGCTGTTCTTCGCGACCACCGTCAACTACCTCGACCGCCAGGTGCTCAGTCTCTTGGCGCCGCAGTTGTCGACGCAATTTGGCTGGAGCAACACCGACTACGCCAACATTGCTGCAGTTTTCCAGTTTGTCTACGCGATCTCCATGCTGTTCGCCGGGCGCTTTGTCGACAAGATCGGCACCAAGGCAGCCTACGTGGTGGCGATTGGCATCTGGTCCACGGGTGCCATCATGCATGCGTTCTCGGTGCCGATGGGCGAGGGCATCGCAGCGATCAGCGGCGCGATTGGGCTGGCAGTGATTCCTGTGTCGATTGCAGGGTTCATGCTGTCCCGTGCAGTGTTGGCGATTGGCGAGGCGGGCAACTTCCCAATTGCGATCAAGGCGACTGCCGAATACTTCCCCAAGAAAGAACGCTCGCTGGCCACCGGTATCTTCAATTCCGGGGCCAACGTCGGTGCCATCCTGGCGCCTATCTGCGTGCCGTTGATTGCCGGTTTATGGGGCTGGGAAGCGGCGTTTATTGTGATCGGTGGGTTGGGTTTCGTGTGGGTGGCGGTGTGGATCGCACTCTATAAGAAGCCGGACGAGCAAAAGCGTCTGTCGCCCGAAGAGCTGGCCTACATCCGCAGCGACCAGACCGTGCAGCCCTTCACGCCTGAACCCGCTGGCGCAGTGGCGAAAAAAGTCTCGTGGTTCAAGTTGCTCACTTACCGCCAGACCTGGGCCTTTGCTTTCGGCAAGTTCATGACTGACGGCGTGTGGTGGTTCTTCCTGTTCTGGCTGCCCACCTATCTGTCGGCGCAATATGGTATGAAAGGCCCCGACATCGTGCTGCCGCTGGCGGTGCTGTACAGCATGACCATGGTTGGCAGTATCGGCGGCGGCTGGTTCCCCAGCTACTTCATGGCGCGCGGCGATGCGCCGTATGACGGCCGCATGAAAGCCATGCTGGTGATTGCGCTGTTCCCGCTCGTGGTACTGCTGGCGCAGCCGTTGGGTTACATCAGCTTCTGGGTCCCGGTATTACTGATCGGCGTGGGCGCGTCGGCGCACCAGGCGTGGTCGTGCAACATCTTCACCACCGTGTCTGATATGTTCCCGCAGAAGACCGTAGCCTCGGTGGTCGGCATCGGCGGCATGGCCGGCGGCCTGGGCGGCGTGGTGATGACCAAGATCGGCGGCTGGGTGTTCGATTACTACAAGTCCATCAACGACATCCACACCGGCTACATGATCATGTTCGCCATTTGCGCACTGGCCTACCTGGTGGCCTGGAGCGTGATGAAGACACTGGTGCCGCGTCACAAGGAAATCACTGACCTGTAATTGGCACGGGCAAGGCGGTGTCTCGCTTGGCTATCAGGATGATGCGCACCGCCATCACCACGCCGATCAGCACCGCCGCCAGGCCTGCAGCTTCCATGAGCGTCGGGCCCCGGCCTGCGAACCCCAGGCCGAGCAGGGTGGCGAACAGTGATTCAAGGGCGATCAACTGGCCGCTCAGGACCATGGGTAAGCGACGTGTTGCGGCGTTCCAGGCCCAGGCGCCGACCACGGTGGACATCACGGCAATCACCAAGCCCCAGGCATACAACGGCGCCGCCTGTTCAAGCCCAGCGCCGAGGACTGGCAGCCTCAGCAACCCCAGGGCCTGCATGAACGGCCACAGGCACAGCGCAGCGATGCCGGCCCCGGCCAGCATCAGCGCGGTCCAAAGCCCGGTCGCCTGAGCCGGTAACTGCATCAGGTGCTGTTGGTTGAGCACGCTGAACAGTAGCCATAAGGCCACGGCACCCAGCGACCAAAACAACCCCGACAACCACGAACCGGCACTCAACGACGGTTGATGAAGGCTGCCGACGTTCGACAGTGCCAGCCCTGTCATCAGGCACGACAAGGGGGTGATCAGTCGACGCCATTCGACGGTCTTGTGCCGCGCATTGCCCAGCAACGCGAGCAGCACCGGCACCGTCCCGACGACCGCCGGCGTGAGCACCGGCCCGGCAAAGTGCACGCCGGCGGCGATGCACACGCCATAACCCAGGCAACCCAACGCGCCCAGCCCGCCTGCCAGCAATCGCTGGCCAGGCGTGATCAGGTGCAAATGAGCGCGACTCAGGAGTATCCAACCGACGCCCAGCCCGCCGACGAACAGGAATCGCACGAGCATCAGGTCGTAGAGGCTGTAGGCGCCGGTCACGTAGGGGGTGATGAAGTTCAGCGCCCAGCCGAGGGTTGCAATCACCGCTAGGAACAGTCCGACCAGTATTGAAGCAGGTGCAGAATTCATCCGAGTTATCCATCAAGTAATGGATACACATGGTGCCCAGCCGCGCGGCCGTGCTACAAACGAGTTCTCGGCCCTGGATGCATAACCCAAGATTATGAATGCGCTCGGCAAAACCTTACCGCCCCTTGCCAGCTTGCTGCCCTTCGAAGCGGCGGCACGCCTGGAGAGTTTCTCCAAGGCAGCCGATGAGCTGCACATCACCCAGGCCGCGATCAGCCGGCAGATCCGTGGGCTCGAGGATAACCTCGGGATCAAGCTGTTTCAGCGGCGCAATCGTGCCGTGTTCCTCACGCCAGAGGGCCGCGAGCTGGGGCGGGTGATCAGCGAGGCGCTGCGCAGCATCGGTGACGGCGCCGCCCGCCTGCGCGCGGCGCA
Organism: Pseudomonas tritici; assembly: GCF_014268275.3. Taxonomy (NCBI): domain Bacteria; kingdom Pseudomonadati; phylum Pseudomonadota; class Gammaproteobacteria; order Pseudomonadales; family Pseudomonadaceae; genus Pseudomonas; species Pseudomonas tritici. The sequence goes on along the minus strand of NZ_CP077084.1, from coordinate 3,644,315 downwards.
CCCCAGCAATCGTGTGGTGCTGCTCTGCCAGTTGTGTGAAGCGTTTTACTGGCTGATGCCGCGCTTATCGACGTTTCACCAGCAATACCCGCAGATCGAAATCCAGGTGGTGACTACCACCCGACCCTTGATTGAATTCAACGACCCCTTTGACGTTGCGCTGCAAAGCACGCGGCGCGCCAGCGGGGCTCATCCGCTGATATTTACAGCCTCGGACGAAGTCTTTCCGGTGTGCAGTCCGCTCTACCTGGCCGTAGAGCAACCGCTGTCACTAAATGCATTGCAGCGTCATACGTTCTTGCACCACAGCGCACCGCCGCCGCATCTGATGGAGTGGGAGGAGTGGCTGCAGGTGTTTGGCCATAGGCTGGCCGGGGACGCGCGAAGTGCCACGTTCGACAGCTACCCACTGATGTTGCAGGCCGCTGTTGAGGGGTACGGGATTGCCATGGGCTGGCGTCGCACCGCGAGCCGCTTGATTGAAAGTGGCGCGCTGGTGAGGCCGTGCGCCGAGAGCGTGCACTTGCCCGACGCTATTTCGGTTTATCGGCATCAAGCGGCTGGGAGGCGGGATGGAGTGGCGGCGCTGCTCGCCTGGCTCGAGGCGCAGTTGCAGGATTAAGGATGACAGGGGCGCTGTCCGCCCCTGTCGTGTACGGCTAGGGGTTGCGTGTTACTCGCCACACGGTATTGGCCAAATCATCGGCAATGATCAGCGCGCCTTTCGGGTCCACCGTCACACCCACCGGCCGGCCGCGGGTTTTGCCGTCGTCACCGCGGAAACCGGTGGCAAAGTCGATGGGTTCGCCAGAGGGCTTGCCGTTGCTGAAGGGCACGAAGATCACCTTGTAGCCCACCGGGTTGTCACGGTTCCAACTGCCGTGTTCGCCAACAAATACGCCGTCGGCAAACTTCTCACCCATTTGCGCGATGGAAAAGTCCACGCCCAGTGCCGCCACATGGGAGCCGAGGCTGTAATCCGGCTTGATCGCGGCGGCCACTTTGGCCGGGTTCTGTGGCTGTGCGCGTGGGTCGACGTTCTGGCCCCAGTAGCTGTAGGGCCAGCCGTAGAACGCGCCTTCACGCACTGAGGTGAGGTAGTCCGGGACCAGGTCCGGGCCGAGTTCGTCGCGTTCGTTAACCACCGTCCACAGTTGGCCGGTGTCCGGCTGAATAGTCAGCGCCGTCGGGTTGCGCAGGCCTGTCGCGTAAGGTTTGTGCGCGCCGGTTGCGGCATCGATCTGCCAGACCATCGCGCGGTCGATCTCCACTTCCATGCCGCGTTCGGTAACGTTGCTGTTGGAGCCGATACCCACGTAGAGCTGGCGACCGTCAGCACTCACGGCCAGGGATTTGGTCCAGTGGTGGTTGATCTGCGCCGGCAGGTCGGTGACTTTGATGGGCGCGCCGCTGGCTTTGGTCTGGCCGTCGGTGTAGTCGAAGCGCACCAGCGCATCCTGGTTGGCCACATACAGCTTGCCGTCGGCGAAGGCCAAGCCGTAGGGCGCGTTCAGGTTATCGGCGAACACGGTCTTGAGTTCGTAGGTGCCGTCACCGTCGGCGTCGCGCAGCAGGGTCAGGCGGTTGCCGCCCTTGACCTTGGTGTTGCCTTCGGCCTTGATCAGGCTGGCGATCACATCCTTGGGCTTGAGCTTGGCCGCGCTGCCGCCACGGCCTTCGGCGACCAGGATGTCGCCGTTGGGCAGCACCAGGGTCTGGCGTGGAATGGCCAGGTCAGTGGCGATAGCGGAGATGCTGTAGCCGTCCGGCACCTTGGGTTTCTGCTCGCCCCACGGCACGGGCTCGGCAATCTTCATGCTGGGTAGCAGGCTGCTTTGCTGTTCCGGCAACTTGGGGTCCGGGCCGCGGGCCTGGGTCTTGTCGCCTTCGCCACCGCATGCGGTCAGCAACAGCGCAGCGCTTAATAGGGTCAGCGTGCTGGACGTTTTCATTGGGCAGCTCCCGAGCGCAGGTTAGTCAGGCCGATCCACGTTGCGACGAATGCCAGCAGCGTGACAATCGCCGACAGCACCAAGCCCGTGGGCATCATGGCGTATGCATCCTTGGCATGCTGAAAGGCATTGACCAGGCCCAATACCCAGGCGGCTAACAACACCAGGAAATACACTGCGGGTCGCCCGGATTTACGCTCGGCGCGCAATAGATTGACCAGCGAAAACAACAGCGCAAATCCACTGAACACCAACGCGCTGGCAATCAGCCAGGACGCGAAGTTGGCCCACTGAATCTGGTAGGTCTGGCCGTAGGCAATATCGCTGAGCAGTGCACCCAGAAACAGCGGCACGCTGCCGGCGAGCATTATTGAGTGCAGCGGGCCAGGTCTTGTCGCGTAGTAGGCGGGGAGGGTAGTCATGGGGGTAGCGGCTCCTTATCGTTCAGCGCTCCTGGAGTCAGGGCGCGGTGACTTCGCATAGGAGAGGAGCTTTTCGTTTATCAGAAAGTTCACTGGGGATTGGTGTCGAGATGTTTTTCGTACCACTCGGCATAGGGTGTGTTGACGACCTGATGGCGATTGAAGTCCGGACTGCCGTCGCTCCACCACACCGGACCGCGTTCGCCCAGTGCGACTTTGGCGCGCTGCACGTGCTGACGGGCCAGCTTCAGCGCTTGCGGGTCGTCGTGCGCCTTGGCCGCTTTGACCGCACGGCGAGCGTCCATCAGCTCGTGCACCAGGCGCTGACGGGTGTCTTCGTCCAACGTCGGGTCAGTGCAGCGCCACAGTTGGCCATTGACTATGAAGTAGTGTTTGTCCGGCGTGCTAAGCATGGTGCCAGCGCAGTACCCGCAACACGCCCCACATCATCGAAATCACAATCGCGATCCAGCCGGCAAACAGGCTGAAGAGGGTCATTGCAAGGTTCATAAGCACCTCCAGTGTGTGGTCGTCTTTATAAATGACCCCGGTCAAAAACCAGGATTCAACTTAATTTCCTGACTGAACCCCTGGCAGGGTTACCCACCTAAGCACCTATAATCCCCACACTTGCTTACCATCAGGCCTTTCCATGCCCCATCCTCGCATCGGCTTCGCATGCCAGTACAAGCATCCCGAACGCCTGCTGTCGGCCAGCGCCCTCAAGCTGATCGAAGGCCCGTTCAACCCGCGTACCACCACCCTGCGCTGGATGGACGGGGTAGCGCCTAACGTGGCCCGCGACAAGCTGGTTGAAGTGGTGACCCACAACCTGGCCGCCCAATTGCGCTTGCTGGCCTATGTCGCCGAACTGCCGCCGACCTTGCGCATGCTGCGCTTGAGCAGCGATCTGCTGCCGTTCTACAGCCACCCGAAGGTCGCTGCGGTTTACAAGGATCCGGCCATCGAGCGTCAATGCGTGGAAGGCTTCGCCACCATCGGCGAACTGGCGCGTGCTTCGGATATCCGCTTGTCGTTCCACCCAGGCCAGTACTGTGTACTCGGTTCGGAAAACCCCGGCGTGGTGGAAAACAGCCTGGCCGAATTTGAATACCACGCCGACATGATCCGCATGATGGGCTACGGCCGGCGCTTCCAGGACCTCAAGTGCAACGTGCATATCGCCGGTCGCCTGGGCGTGGAAGGCACCCGTGCGGTGTGGGCGCGGCTGTCGGAAGTGGCGCGCAACTGCATCACCTTCGAGAACGACGAAAAAACCTACGGCCTCGATCATTGCCTGCAAGTCGCCGACCTGGCGCCGGTGGTGCTGGATATCCACCATTGCTGGATCAATGAAAACGAGTACATCGACCCCCACTCAGAGAGGGTCACCCGCGTGATTGAAAGCTGGCGTGGCGTGCGGCCTACCCTGCATTACTCCCAGCCCCAGGAAGTCTTGCAGGAGCTCGGTTTCGACGCCGAGCACAAGCTGGAAATGGACGCGCTGTTGAAGGTGGTTTCCAAGCGCGACCTGTATGCCCACAGCGCACAAATGTGGAACCGCTGGACCAACGACTATGCGCTGCAGTTTTTCGATCGCTTCGACATCATGTTGGAGTCCAAGGACAAGAATGTGGCAGCTTGGGCGTTTTATGAGCATTTCAAGCGACGTTCAGTTTAAAAAAGGAAACCTTTACTCATGCCAACTCTGCATCTGCTATGCGGCAAGATAGCGTCGGGCAAGTCAACGCTCGCCAGCACCCTCAGCGCTGAACACGCGGCGATGCGGTTAAGCGAGGATCAGTGGCTCGCTCAGTTGTACCCCGGTGAAATTTTGTCGGTGGCGGATTACCTGCGCTGCGCCCAACGCATCCGCGGGGTGTTGGGGCCGCTGGTGGTAGGTTTGCTGGAGTCGGGCGTCAACGTGGTGCTGGATTTTCCGGCCAACACCTTGGCTAACCGCCAGTGGCTGCTGGGACTGGCGCAGGCCGCCGGGGTGCCACACTGCTTGCACTATCTGGAACTGGACGACGACACCTGCCGCGCCCGACTGCATGCGCGTAATGCGCACGGTGAGCACGATTTTGCGGCGACGGATGCCGAGTTTGACCTGATCACACGCCACTTCTGTGTGCCAAGTGAGGAGGAGGGGTTGGTGATTGAGGTGCATCGCTCGTGAGTGCAGCGCATTTTAAAGGGGTCGACGCGGAAGGTTTCATCCTTACTGTCCCCGAAACGTCCGTGCAGAGTGAGTTTCAGCCATTGCTGGAGGAGGCCTGCACCGCTCTGTCGCAGAAAGCACTGGGAGTGGAGGGTATCTACCTCTATGGCAGTGTGGCGCGCGGTGATGCCATCCCGGGTGTTTCCGATCTTGATCTCACGCTGGTGCTGCGCGAGTCGCCGACTTCACAGGTTCTGGCGGGGTTGGAAGTGATCCGGTGCGACCTGGAGCGGCGGCATTCTCAAGTCACCAAGGTGGATTTCGATATTGGCAGCCGTGGGGAAGTAGTGGCGGCGGAAAACCGGAACAGCTGGGGCTTCTGGCTCAAGCACCATTGCCGATGCGTGTGGGGTGAGGACCTTGCGCTGCACATTGAGCGGTTTCGGCCTTCGGTGGACATTGCCTTGGCCATGAACGGTGACTTCGAAACGGCATTGACCGCCTACCTCACGCGCATCGCAGGCGCCGACTCCGAGCTGGAACGGCTTCGCTGGCAGCGTGAGGCGTCACGCAAGCTGATCAGGGCGACCCATGTATTCCGTTCGCGGGATGCGGCTACGTGGCCGCAGACACTCGAAGAGCACGTTGCGCTGTTCGTCCAGGGGCATCCGACAATGATGATTCAGGTGGCGTTCTTCCTGTTTGAAGCCCGAAACCCGAGTGCCGCCGGCGAAAAATTCTCAGCCCGACTCCAGGCCTTTCTGAGCTGGATGGTTTCACAGCAAGCGTAGTTCTACTGGCGTTCGCCGGTATAGGTGAAATCCAACCACCACAGCAGCTCCCACATTTGAGCTTTATCGCCGCTGAAATCAAGCCCGTAGCCAAGACCGAAATCCAACTAAAACAGCAGCTCCCACCGGTTATCTTGGTCACCGCTGAAAGCTGCGTTCGCAGGTACAACCGAGGCCCACGGATCCTACGACTTGAACCGTCCCACCAACCCATTCAACTCATCCGAAAGGTTGGACAACCGCCCCGAATCGTCCTGCGCCGAGTTGGCCAGGCTTTCTACCAGTCGGGCCTCGTCGTAGATCTGCTGGATATGCCGGTTGATCTCTTCGGCCACGCTGTGTTGTTCCTCGGCGGCGGCGGAGATCTGCAGGTTCTGGTCGCGGATTTCGTTCACTGACAGTTGAATGCCTTCGAAGCTGTCCCGTGCGCTTTCGATGGACGACACGCTGGCCCGCGACAGGTCCAGGCAACTGCCCATCTTTTGCGTGACCTCCTGGGTCTTGTTTTCCAGGGTGCCGAGCAGTTGCTCGATTTCGCCGGTGGAGTCTGACGTGCGCTTGGCCAGTGCGCGCACTTCATCGGCCACCACGGCAAAACCTCGGCCTTGATCACCGGCGCGGGCGGCTTCGATGGCAGCGTTGAGCGCCAAGAGGTTGGTTTGTTCGGCAATCGCGCGAATGGTGCCGAGGATCTGGTTGATGCTGCGGCTGCCGGCCTCCAGTTCAACCATGGCTTGGGACGACTCGGTGAGACGGCGGCCCAAGCGGTTGACGTTATCGGTCGTGACCTCGATCTGCTGCTTGCCCTCTGCCACGCGACGGTGCCCGTTTTCGGCGGACTCCGCTGCGCCGCTGCATGAGCGCGCGACTTCGTTGGCGGTGGCGACCATTTCGTTGAACGCGGTGGACACCAATTCAACCGCCTCACGTTGCCGGCCCGCAGCTTCGTTCATGTTGTGCGCGACTTCGCTGTTGACCTTGGAGGCGTTCTGCAGATTGGCGGAAGCGGCGCCGATATGCTGGATCAGTTGGCGAATCGCCGCGAGAAACTTGTTGAACCAACCGGCCAGTTCGGCGGTTTCATCCTTGCCCTGCACCTGCAGTTCGTGGCGCAAGTCACCTTCACCCTCGGCGATGGACTGCAAGCCCGTGCTGACCTGGCCGATGGGCTTGACGATGACCTTGGAAAACGCTGCGGCAATCAATCCGAAGATCAGTACCAGCACGCCGACGATGATCGCGGTGAGGTAGGTCATGCGCGTGGCTTCAGCCATGACTTCACGCTTCTCGATCAACCCGATGTAGCGCCAGCCAAGGCTGGAGGAGGTCCACACGTTGGCCATGTAGCGCACGCCGTCGATGACCACTTCGGTGGAGCCTTGCGGTGTGTTGGCGAGTTGCGCATAGGCGGCGCCCAGGTCTTTGAGCGGTTTGAAACTGTGGGCGGCGTCGCGCGGGTCAACCAGCACCACGCCGTCTTCGATCAGCATCACGTAGCCGCTTTCACCCAGCTTGATGCTCTTGACCAGCTCGGTGAGGTTTTTCAATGAGACGCTGACTACAAACACGCCCTTGGCTTTGCCGTTATCCAACAGCGCCCGCGCGGTGCCGACCAATGCCACATCGTCTTTGTCGTAATAGTAGGCGGGCGTACGGACGGTCTTGCCGGGGCTGGCCATGGCCGCTTTGTACCAGGGGCGCGTGCGCGGGTCGTACTTGGACAGTTGCGGGTCATCCGGCCATTTGGCATAGGTGCCATCTTCCAGGCCGATGGACAGGATCGCCGCCGCTGGGTGCGTGGCGCCAAAGCGCGCGAATCGGTCGATGACGGCTTGCGCCTCGGCCGGCATGGGCTGGCTGGCCGCGTCGGCGGGCTGGTAGTTTTTCAGCGTGTTAACTGATGTGTATACAGGATCGGTGGCCATTTGATCGACGTTCTGCAGGGTGCCGTCGAAGAACTGGCGGATATTGCCATCAATCTGACGGATCTCCCGGGTGCTGCCATCGATAAACTGATCCACCGCCTGGGTCCGCGTGTTCATGACCGAGATCACAGCCACCAGGCTTACCGGTATAAACGCAACAGAGACGAATGCCAGTACCAGCTTATTTTTTATTTTCATCGAGACGACCATCAGCGTAGAGGGCGGCCAAATCGTCGTCTCCATCAAAGAAGCGCGGCGATTTGCTATCACTGATGTTTCGGCCCGGCTGCGATAAAACTTTAGGGTTTTTTGTACACAATACAAATTGCTTATTGTTCTGTATCCAATCAATACACATCACGCAGATAACGCTTCTGTTCACTCAACTGCCGCCAGTAATCCACGGCGGCTTCCACGCCAAGTCCTCCGTGGGTTTGCGCGACCTGACGCAGCGCCTGGTCGACGTCTTTGGCCATATGGCTGGCCTCGCCGCAGATGTACAGCTTGGCGCCGTCCTGCAGCCATCGCCAGAGCTCGGCGCCCTGTTCGCGGATGCGGTCCTGCACGTAGACCTTCTGCGGCTGGTCGCGGGAGAACGCCAGGCTCAAGTGAGTGAGCAAGCCGTCGCGTTGCATGCCTTGCAGTTCGTCCTGGTAGTAGAAATCGCTGGCCGCGTGCTGTTCGCCAAAAAACAGCCAATTACGGCCCTGATGCCCCAAGGCGCGGCGTTCCTGCAAAAACGCGCGGAACGGCGCGACGCCGGTGCCTGGCCCGATCATGATCATCGGCACGTCGCCATCGCTGGGTGTGCGAAAGTGTTTGGACGGCTGCACGAACAACGGCACTTCAGCGTCGCCCGCGCGGTCGGCGAGGAAGGTCGAGGACACGCCTTTACGCTTTCCATAGCGCACGGCGGCCACCGTGAGGTGCACTTCCTGTGGGTAAGCCTTGGCACTCGAGGCAATCGAATACAAGCGTGGCTGCAGGCGCTTGAGGGTGCCCAGCAGTTCGTCCGCGGAGCAATCGATCGGGTATGCCTGCAGCACGTCCGCCAGTTGCCGGCCCCACAGCCAGTCATTCAGTTCGGCCTTATGCTCGGGGTTGAGCAAGTGTTTGAGGCCTGGGTTGGCGCTGCGCTCGGCGATGAAGGCCAAGGTGTCGCTGCTCGGCCGGGCGATTTCGAAGTGCTGGGTGAGCGCCTGTTGCAGCGGCACATCACCGAAGGTGTCGATGTTCACGCAAGTGCTCGCACTCAGGCGGGTGAGGTCGAGCAGTTCGCTGACCAGTTCAGGGCAGTTGCGCGGCCGTACCCCGAGGGCATCACCGGCTTCATAGGTGAGCCCGGAGTCAGCCAGGTCCAAGGCTAACTGGCGGGTTTCCTTGTGGGCACTGTGGGGGTTCAGGTGCCGGTTGAGCAGCAGCCGTGACCCATACAGCTTGGTTTTACCGGCTGGCGTGGCCGGCGCTACGGGCTTTGCCGGATTGAGGGTGTGTTGGAACCGCACCAGCCAGGCATCGGCGCGCTCCTCGAATTCGGTGTCGCAGTCGACACGCTCCAGCAGGCGGGTGGCGCCCAATTCCAGCAAGCGCTGGTCGAGTCGCTTGCCGTGGTTGCAGAACTGGTCGTAATTGGGGTCGCCCAGGGCCAGCACCGCAAAGCGCAGGGATTCCAGGCGCATTTCAGCGGTGCTGAGGCTGTGCCAGAAACCTTCGCCGTTGTCCGGTGGGTCGCCGTCGCCAAAAGTGCTGCTGATCAGCGCGAGGGTGTGAGTGCTCGCCAGTTTGCTCGCGGGGAAGTCCGCCATCGCGCTCAGTTCCACCGTGATTCCAGCGTCCCGCAGGCGTTTGGCAAAACGCTCGGCCAAGGCTTCGGCGTTGCCGGTTTGCGACGCCCACAGCAGGGTGACTGCCGGGGAGGGCGCTGCGATGGCGTCTGCACGACTGAACAAACCGCCAAGCAGGCCGTCCAGCCACAGCCTGGATTCCCTTGCCAATGGCGCATTCGCCGGCATCGTCGGTACACCGCCAGCCTGGCGCGCGGCGGATTGCAGGCCACTGAGGAACCCGGCGAGATAGGTGCGCTCACTGTCGCTCAATGGCGGCGGCAATAGATGACGGATGCCGACGATGTCGGCGAAGGCGTTAAGGCGCGACAAGGTGCTGTCCTCTGGTTCGGGAGCGTGGAGGTCCAGAAACTGGTGATCGATCAGTTCGACCCGGGCCAGGGCGACGGCGCAGAACTTGAACGCCGGCTGAAGCGAAATCGGGTCCACGGCGTCATGGGTCACGGCGTTGATCGCCAAGTTTTCGCCAAACACATCGTTCCAATGAAACGGCGCAAAGCAGTTGCCCGGCCGCACACGGTCGGTGACCACGGCAGGCAGTACGGCGCGGCCACGTTGTGAGCGTATTTCAACCCGGTCCTTGTCCTTGATACCCAGGCGGGCGGCGTCTTCGGGATGTAGTTCCACGAAGGGCCCGGGGTTGAGTTTGTTCAACGTGGCGACCTTGCCGGTCTTGGTCAGCGTGTGCCATTGGTGCTGCACGCGGCCGGTGTTCAGCACGAAGGGAAACGCGTCATCTGGCATTTCCGCTGGCGGCATATGGGGACGGGCGAGGAACTGGGCTTTGCCGTTTTCAGTGGCGAAAGTGAGCGTGCCGCCCTTCACGTAGCGGATCGGGTTACGGTCTGCCGCATCGTCTGATGCGCAGGGCCATTGCAGCGGCTTGTCACGCAGGCGCGGGTAGCTCGCGCCACGAATGTCATAGCCGGTCTTGGGGTTCCAGGCGCGTTTGATCTCTTCAAAGACGTCGGCGGCGGACGCATAGGTGAAGGCCTCGGCGAAGCCCATCTCACACGCGACCCTGGCGATGATCTGCCAGTCGGGCAGGGCCTCGCCGGGGGGGGCGACGGCTTTTTGCATCAGGGTCAGGTTGCGCTCGGAGTTGATCATCACCCCTTCGGCCTCGGCCCACAGCGCGCCAGGCAAAAGGATGTCGGCGTAGCGGTTGGTCTCGGTGTCGAGGAAAGCGTCCTGGGTGATCACCAGCTCGGCGGTTTGCAGGCCTTTGATGACGGTTTGCCGGTTAGGCACGCTGGCCACCGGGTTGGTGCAGATAATCCAGCAGGCTTTGATCTGTCCAGCCGCCATCTGCTCGAACATCGCCACGGTGCCGCCGCCGGCCTGGCGTGGCAGGCTGTCGTGGGGGATTTGCCACAGGTCCTCGATAAAGGCGCGGTCGGCCTCGACCAGCACCGAACGTTGCCCTGGCAGGCCGGGGCCCATGTAGCCCATTTCGCGCCCGCCCATGGCGTTGGGTTGCCCGGTCAGGGAAAACGGTCCGCTGCCCGGGCGGCAGATGGCACCCGTGGCCAGGTGCAGGTTGCACAGGGCATTGGTGTTCCAGGTGCCGTGGGTGCTCTGGTTGAGGCCCATGGTCCAGCAACTCATCCACTCGGCAGCCTGGCCGATCCAGTCGGCGGCTTGGCGGATATCGGCTTCGGCAAGGCCGGTTATGGCTGCGACCCGGTCTGGCGAGTAATCCTCCAGAAACGCGGGCATCGCCTCCCAGCCCTCGGTGAAGGCCGCGATAAAGGCAGGGTCGGTGTGGCCGTTCTTGACCAGCAGGTGCAACAGGCCATTGAGCAAGGCGAGGTCGGTGCCGGGCGCTATCGGCAGGAACAGGTGGGCCTTGTCCGCCGTGGCACTGCGTCGGGGGTCGACCACGATCAGCTTCGCGCCGGCCTTGACCCGGTCCATCATGCGCAGGAACAGAATCGGGTGACAGTCGGCCATGTTCGCGCCGATCACGAAGAACAGCTCGGCACGGTCGAAGTCCTCATAGGAACCCGGTGGCCCGTCGGAGCCAAGCGACAGTTTGTAGCCGCTGCCCGCGCTGGCCATGCACAGGCGCGAGTTGGATTCGATGTTGGGGGTACGCACGAAGCCCTTGGCCAATTTGTTGATCAGGTATTGGGATTCCAGCGACATCTGGCCCGACACGTAGAAGGCCAGCGCATCCGGCCCGTGGGTATCGAGGGTGTGGCGCAAGCGGGCAGCGGTTTCGCTGATGGCCTTATCCATGGCAATGCGCACCGGGTCGTGATCGCGTGCCTGGCGCACGTAGGCATTTTCCATGCGGCCGGAGTCGGCGATGGCTTGGCCGCAGGTGGTGCCCTTGGTGCACAGGCGGCCGAAGTTGGTGGGGTGGGCCTTGTCGCCGATCACCTTGACCACTTTGTTGTGCTCGACCTGCATGACGATGCCGCAGCCCACGCCACAATAAGGGCACACGCTGCGCACGTTTTGGTTTGCCATCCGTAACCCCGTAAACAAAAAAGGCGCCTTGTAACCCTCCGTTGAAAACGGGGATTACACGGCGCCTTTGTCGTGAGAGGGCAATCAGCGTTGATTGCCTGGTTGAAGTGTTCCTAGCAAGTCACGCGCCAGGTTTTTCATCTGGCTGTAGTGAGCGGGCTTGCCCCGCGCTGGGTGGCGCAGCCGCCCCAAACCAGGCGACCTAGTTCTAGCTGGATATCGGCGGTGTCTCTACTGGGGGCGGCTTTACCACCCAGCGCGGGGCAAGCCCGCTCACTACAAAAGCGGTCGGAGTGCACATTTATGAAGCGTGGCGCACCAGTGAGAGGCGCTGAGCGAGGTGTTCGGCGCAGTTAGCTGATGCCAGGGGCCAGTGCATTAGGCTGTCCGACTATTTGGCACAGACCCTGCAAGCTCCCCCTCAACCCACCTCGGTCAACGACGATCGACACCCTTGGGCAATAGCGGTAAATCCGGCGCAGTCGCCCGATCCGAACCCGCATAAGAACAGGCAAAGACGCCTGGAACCGCAAGGTTTCAGGCGTTTTTTTTTGCTTTTTTAAACCGTGATGAGCTTTGTCGGGTGATTTATATGAACAGTCTCAAAACCCTGATCGTCGTCGGCAATGGCATGGTCGGTCACCATTGTGTGGCGCAACTGATCGAACGCGGCGCGCTGGATCACTACCGTTTGCATGTGTTCAGCGAGGAGCCGATGCGCGCCTATGACCGGGTGCATCTGTCCGAATATTTCACCGGCCGCGATGCCGAGTCGCTGGCACTGTCCGAAGCTTCGTTGTACCAGACCCCAGGCGTGACCTTGCACCTGGGCGTGCCAGTGCTGGAGATCGACCGCGCCCGCTGCGAGGTGATCACCGCCGACGGCTGCGTGGCCTATGACAAGCTGGTGTTGGCCACCGGTTCCTATCCATTTGTGCCGCCCATCGAAGGCGCTGAAGGCGATTCGCGGCTGGTGTATCGCACGCTTGAGGATCTGGATGGGATTCGCAAGGCCGCCGCCAATGCGCGACGCGGTGTGGTGGTGGGTGGCGGCCTGCTCGGTCTGGAAGCCGCCAACGCGCTGAAAAGCCTGGGGCTTGAAGCGCACGTAGTGGAGTTCGCGCCGCGCTTGATGCCGGTGCAACTCGACGATTTTGGCGGACTCGCGCTCAAGGCGCAGATCGAGCGGCTGGGCGTCGGTGTGCACCTGTCCCGTGCTACCCAGTCGATCAGCGCGGGCGCGGAGTATCGCTACCGCATGAACTTTGCCAACGACGAATTCCTGGAAACCGACCTGATCGTGTTCTCCGCTGGCATCCGCGCCCAGGACGCGCTGGCGCGCCAGGCCGGCCTGGAAATCGGCCCGCGCGGCGGTGTGGTGATCAACGATGAATGCCTGAGCATCGACCCGAATATCTACGCGATTGGCGAGTGCGCGTCCTGGAACGGCAGCCTGTTCGGCCTCGTCGCGCCGGGCTATCAGATGGCCCGAGGCGTTGCTGCGCTGCTCTGCGAGCAAACCGCCGAGCCGTTTGTGGGCGCCGACATGTCGACCAAACTCAAGTTGCTCGGTGTGGACGTGGGTTCCATCGGCGATGCCCATGCCCACACGCCCGGCGCACGCAGCTACCAGTTTATCGACGAAGCCAGCGCCAGTTACCAGCGCCTGGTGGTGGATGCTTCGGGCAAGCATGTGATTGGTGCTGTACTGGTGGGCGATAACAGCTACTACGACACCCTGCTGCAATACATGCAGAACAGCATCACGTTGCCGTCCGAGCCAGCCAGCCTGATCCTGCCCTCGTCCAGTGGCGCACCGACTCTCGGTCCTGGCGCATTGCCGGAATCGGCCACCGTGTGCTCCTGCCACAACGTGACCAAAGGTTCGATCTGCTCAGCCATCGACGGCGGCTGCAGCGACCTCGGCCTGCTTAAAGCCCAGACCAAGGCCTGCACCGGTTGCGGCGGCTGCGCCGGGTTGCTCAAGCAGGTGTTCGAGCATGAGCTGATCGCCCGTGGCGTCAGCGTCGACAAAAGCCTGTGCGAACACTTCGCCTACACCCGCCAGGAGCTGTACGCCTTGGTGCGTGTGGAAGGCATCATCACGTTTGACGAACTGCTCGCCAAACACGGCCGTGGCCACACCGGTTGCGATGTGTGCAAGCCGGCAGTCGGCTCGATCCTGGCGTCGTGCTGGAACCAGCCAATCATGGACGCGTCCCTGGTGCCGTTGCAGGACACCAACGATACATTCATGGCCAACATGCAGAAGAACGGCACCTACTCGGTGGTACCACGCATCCCGGGGGGTGAGATCACTGCAGAAAAACTCATTGTGATCGGCGAAGTGGCGAAGAAATACGACCTCTACACCAAGATCACCGGCGGCCAGCGCATCGACCTGTTTGGCGCGCAGCTGCACGAACTGCCGGACATTTGGGGTGAACTGATTGCCGCCGGCTTTGAAACCGGGCATGCCTATGGCAAGTCCACGCGTACGGTGAAGTCCTGCGTGGGCAGCACCTGGTGCCGCTACGGCGTGCAGGACAGCGTGAAAATGGCGCTGCTGATCGAGGATCGCTACAAAGGCCTGCGCTCGCCTCACAAGCTTAAGTTCGCGGTATCCGGCTGCACGCGAGAATGCGCCGAAGCACAGAGCAAGGACGTCGGCGTGATCGCCACCGAGAAGGGCTGGAACCTCTACATCGCGGGCAACGGTGGTATGCGTCCACGCCATGCAGAGCTGTTCGCCACTGACTTGGACGATGCCACGCTGATCCGCTACATCGACCGTTTCCTGATGTTCTACATCCGCACCGCCGACAAATTGCAGCGCACCTCGGTATGGCGCGAAAGCCTTGAAGGCGGCCTGGATTTCCTCAAGGATGTGATCCTTGAAGACAGCCTGGGCCTGGGCGCTGAGCTCGAAGCGCAGATGCAACTGGTGGTCGACCACTACGAATGCGAGTGGGCCAACGCGCTCGCGGACCCGGAGAAACTCAAGCGCTTCCGCACCTTCGTCAACGACAAACGCCCGGACCCGGACATTCACTTTGTTCAGGAACGCGGCCAGCGCCGGCCGATTATGGCCGCTGAACTCAACCTGATTCCCGTCATTGAGGAGATTGCCTGATGAGCCAGTCCATCTGGAAAACTGTGTGCAACGAACAAGACCTGGTGACCAACTCCGGCGTGGTGGTGTGGCTGGACGGCGCGCAAGTGGCGTTGTTCTACCTGCCGGGTGCGCAAGACCAGACGCTGTATGCCATTGACAACCACGACCCGGAATCGGGCGCGAATGTGATCGGTCGTGGTTTGATCGGCAGTATCAAGGGCGACTTGGTGGTGGCCGCGCCGATCTACAAGCAGCATTACCGCCTGCAGGATGGGCAATGCCTGGAAGAGCCAAACCAGCGCCTGCGCGTGTGGCCGGTGCGGCTCAACGGTGGGGTGGTGGAGGTGGGGGTAGGTTGAGCAACGGTGGGAGCTGTCGAGCTCCCGCGAGGCTGCGATGGGGTCACCTCGGTGTACCTGCTGAACCGCAGCGTCTGCATCGCAGCCTCGCCAGGGCTCGACAACTCCCACATCGTCCTGCTCTGTTTTGAAGACAGCATTCCTTGACTGAACCCGATCAAAGCAATGTGTGGCCTCAGGAGATATCCTTCGTTGCACGCACCGAATCATCCTTGATGTCCTCGGCAAACTTGCGCATCAGCCGCACCAAGTTGTCGAAGTCGCCTTCGTCCCACGTGGAGAAGATCGACACGCCGATCTTCTCGCGCGCTTCGTCCACGCGGTCGGTCATGACCTTGCCTTTCTCAGTGATCACCGACTCGCGCACGCGTCGATCAAGCGTGCTCTCTTGGCGCAGGATCAGGCCGAGGCTTTCCAGTTTCGCCACCTGCCGGCTCACGGTGGTGTAGTCACGGCCTACGCGGTCGGCCAGTTCGACCACGCCAATCGGGCCCAGCCGCTCCACCAGCACCAGCAGCGGAAACAGTGCGCGGTCCAGGGAAATCCCGGCCTCGCGCACCATGGCTTCGTCGCGTTGCGGGCGGTTCATCACGCCCATGATTTCCACGAGTGAACCATGCAGGTCGCGCAGTTGGGCGGATATATGTGCGTTTTGCACGTTTTTAATTGACACGGTGTTGGCCTCTCTTAATATGTGCGTATTGCACATATAGGTGTTCCATATGAAAGCGCAATTCGCTGTCGATGTACTGATTTGCGGTGCCGGTGCCGCCGGCCTGACCCTGGCGATTGACCTGGCAAGAAGGGGCATCACCTTCCGCCTGATCGAAAAAAGCAGCCAAGCGTTCCATGGCTCGCGCGGTAAGGGTATCCAGCCAAGGTCCCTGGAAGTCTTCGAAGACCTGGGGATTCTCAATCGCCTGGTGGCCGTGGGGGGAGTCTATCCGACTGACCGGCGCTACCGCGACGATGGCAGCTACAGCGAAGCTGATTTAGTGGCGCATAAAGCCCCGACACCGGCCGAGCCCTATCAACAGCCGTTGATGGTGCCGCAGTTTTTGACCGAGCGTGTGATGCGCGAGCGCTTGCTGGAGTTGGGCCACCAGCCTGAGTTTGGGTGTGAGTTGGTCGGGTTTGAGCAGGATGCCGAGGGCGTTACCGCACAGCTTGTGAGCAAGTCGGGCGGCGACAGCGTTCGTGCGCGTTGGCTGGTGGGGGCGGATGGCGGTCGCAGCTTTGTGCGGCATGCGCTGGAGATTGGCTTCCCCGGCAAGACCCTTGGCGTACGCGCCCTGGTAGCGGATGTGGTGCTGACCGGCCTTACGCGTGATGCATGGCACCGCTTTGGCGACGGTGATCAGCAGCGCCAGATTGCCATATGCCCATTGGCCGGCACCGACCTGTTCCAGATCCAGGGGCCGATCCCCGTCGATGTCGACATCGACTTCAGCGCCGAAGGGCTTACGGCCATCATTGCCGAACGCACCGGGCGCGACGATATCCACGTGCATTCCGTGTCCTGGGCATCGGCCTACACCATGAATGCGCGCTTGGCCGACCGATACCGCACAGGTCGGGTGTTGCTGGTGGGTGACGCCGCCCACATCCATCCGCCTACCGGTGGCCAGGGCCTCAATACCAGTGTGCAGGACGCCTACAACCTCGGCTGGAAGCTGGCGGCGGTGGTGCAGGGCGCGGCTGAAGGGTTGCTCGACACCTACGAGGAGGAGCGCCGACCGATTGCTGCATCCGTACTTGGGCTGTCGACCCAATTGCTCGCAGAGATGAAGAAGGGCGACCTGCGCCGGGGCAGGGAAGTGCACCAGTTGGATATCGGCTACCCGCAGTCCTCGCTGGCGTTGGAACACCCCGAACGCTGCGGCGTTTCAGCGGGCGACCGGGCGCCGGATGCGCCGATACGTGGCGCGGCTGGCCAGCCCTTGCGGCTGTTCGATCTTTTTCGGGGCGTGCAGTGGACGTTGCTGGGCTATGGCGTAAGACGTGGGCTGGTACAGGCGCGGCCCGGTGTGCATGTCCATGTATTCGGATCAGAGGGCGACGTGATCGACGACCAAGGGCATTTCCAGCGTGCCTACGACTTGGCGATCGGTGATTGGCTGCTGGTACGCCCTGATGGGTACATTGGTGCGATCGTTGCGTCAGAGCATCTGGAGAAACTGGTGGCCTACCTGTCGCAGGTGAGCCCCCAGCCCATCATGCCGGAATAAGCCCTGCGTCCTGATAGCTCTGGACGAGTTCGTCGTACAGGCCGATATCGATGCGCGTACGAGCAATCAACTGCGCGCCCGCGATGGCGGTGTAGATGGCGCGGGCGCGCCGCTCGTTGTCAGCGGCACTGCCGTTGCCGATGTCCGTGAGAACTGCTGCGAGCCACGCCACGTTGGTATCGGCAAACGCGAGCACCTCTTTCTTCACGTCTTCGGGCAAGTCCTGGTACTCGGCCGCCATGAAGCTGGACAAGCACAACCGGTTGCCGTCTTCGAGCGATTTTCGAAAGATGCTCGGGTAGATCCGCATGCATTGCAGCGGATCGGGGTTTTCCGCTCGAATGGCCTCAAGGGCGCTGGCAGTGTCTTGCCAGTAACGCTTGGCAACGGCTGCGCCGAGGTCGGCCTTACTGGGGAAGTGGTAATAGATACTTGCGTTCTTGATCCCCACCGTTTCGCCGATGCTGCGGAAATTGATGCCGCTGTAGCCGAAATGCTGGGCGGCGATTTTGGCAGCTTCCAGGATGGCTTCTCGGGCGTTTTCGCTCACGTTTAGGTCCTCGGGCTGTAGGGGGAGTGGACGCATTCTACGCTTAAACATTTTTACCTGCCAACTGGCAGGTAGCTATTGACAGCTCGAATTGTGGCGTTCAATCTTTACCTACCACTTGACAGGTAGGCGACTGACTCATGACCACGCAACAGCAACATTCCGCTGTGTCCCACCCTCCAATGATGAAAATTTATGACTGGTACAACGGTCCCTATCCGGCGCGCGTGCGAATTGCATTAGCCGAGAAAGGCCTGCTGCCCAGGGTAGAGTTCGTGTCGGTCAACCTTTGGAAAGGGGAACACAAGCAGCCCGCGTTTCTTGCCCTCAACTACTCCGGGACGTTACCGGTGTTGCAGCTTGACGATGGCACGCTCATCGCTGAATGCACTGCAATTACTCAGTACCTGGATGTACTGGATGGCACGCCGACATTGTCCGGCAGGACGCCGGTCGAGCAAGGCCTGATCCACATGATGACCAAACGCGCAGAAATCGAGCTGATGGATGCGGTCAGCGTGTACTTCCATCATGCGACGCCAGGGCTTGGGCCGGAGGTTGAACTTTATCAAAATGCAGAGTGGGGCCTGCGCATGCGCGACAAGGCTGTACGAGGGATGCGCTACTTCGATGGCATTCTCAAATCCCAGCCCTATGTCGCGGGCGATGAGTTTTCCATGGCGGACATTGCCGTACTGGGCGGCATGATCTTTGCCGCGCTGGTTGACCTGCCAGTGCCGGCCGAATGTGAAGCGTTGCTCGCTTGGCACGCCAAGGTGAATGAGCGGGCTAGCGTTCAGGCGTGGCGAGCAATGGTCGCGCAGCCTCGCTAGACGCGATGGCTTGCACGGCTGCTGTCAGCCCGGCTGTTGCACTGGTGAGAGGCTGCGGGCCGGACCTGACAATGTCGGCCGCTGCGCTCATGGACGCCTGGGCCAACGCAACCACCGACGCACCAGCTTCGTAGGCGCGTTCGGCGGCGTTGGCGACGGTCTTGAGGTAAGCGTCAATGTCCCCCGCCTTGAATAGAAGCCATGCACCCGGAACCAGCTGTACATCAACCACTGCGTTTGATTGCTGAGCGGCCTTGTGAAATAGCCGCGTGGTGGGTTCGAGGGTTGTCTCGATAGCGCAAAGCACGACGATCTTGCCGCCGTGGCGAAGCGCCGTACCGGCCAAGGCTTCATCTGCTCTCAAAATCGGCACCTGAATATCGGGTGCGGTTCTGTCAATGGATGGACCCAAGGTCGAGCAGGTGAGCACCACAGCATCAGCATGCCGGGCGAGGGCAATCAGTGCGAGTGCAGTTGACTCGGCAATGTCCTCGGTCAGGCGACCCGCGAGTTCCGCGTCAGCCAGCAGATCTGCACGCACCTCATGGTGGATCACGCCAGGCTCGATACCCAACGCCTTCGCGGCCGTGTCAAACACGTCGATATTGCTGGCGGCGGTGTGAAGGCAGGCTATTCGAAAAAGGTTTGCCTTGGCGATCGTTGCCCTACCGAGGTGAGTCACAAAGCCTCCAGAAACAGACAGGATGAAATCGGCGGCGCGCTGACAGAGGTCTGCGTTTGAGGAGCGGATATCCAGCGTCAGAGGGGCAGTCGAGACCGGGTCAATATCAATCCGCTCGTTTGGGTAACTGCGCAGTATTAGCGTCAACTCTGTCCAGTGTCGATCCTCGGGGGTACTGCAATCACCGTCAGAGTCGATGTTACAGCCGGCTCCCCACAGATGTTCGGCGATGCTATGGAAATCGGGTAGCAGGCATGCCGGTGTGATCTTGATTGAATAGTGCGAGGGCATGGGGCGGTGCATCCTGTTCATAACTGGGCTTACGGTTTTATCCGGCGGTAATGGTCGCACAAGCCAGACGGTCTGACCTGTGACGGCCAAGGGTACCTACACAACTTTCAAAGGCTGAAAAATCTCCTTGTAGTGAGCGGGCTTGCCCCGCGCTGGGCCGCGAAGCGACCCTAAGTCCTGGCATCGCGCTTTACTTGAAGAAACTCGGCGGCTTTTTTGGGGCCGCTTCGCAGCCCAGCGCGGGGCAAGCCCGCTCACTACAGGTTTCTTCTGCGCGCTCAAAGCTCCCACCTTCGACTTGCATCGCTCTGAAGGTGGCGTTTCCAGGCTGAACCCCATGACGGTCATCGCGCTACGTTTCACGGTTAATATGCCGCCTGCTTTCACCCTCATAAAGGACTCGATATGCCGCTCATCACGGAACGCGTAGCACAGGCCCGCAACGGCGCCAACGACAAGGTCATCTGCCGTATGGCCTCGGGCTGGGCGGTGATGGGCGACGTGCAGTTTCTACCCGGTTACTGCCTTTTATTGCCTGATCCGGTGGTTGCCAGCCTGAACGAGCTGGATATCGAGGCCCGCACCACCTACCTGCTGGACATGGCCCGCCTCGGCGACGCAGTGCTGAAAGCTACCGGGGCATTGCGCATGAATTACGAGATTCTGGGTAACTCGGAGCCTGAGCTGCACTGCCATATTTTCCCGCGCTACGCCACGGAGCCGGATAACAAGCGCAGGATGCCGGCTTGGTTTTATGACTGGAAAAACGCGGTGCCCTATGCCGAGGACCAGCATGGAGCGCTGCGTAAAGCGATTGCGCGATTATTGGATGGCTCAGCGCCAAACGAGGCACTGTAAAAGCCGAATCGACTGCACATAAGGCTCAGGTAATGGCAGACCACCACTGGTGGTCTGCCGATGAGTTGCGCTCAACACAAGAAACGCTATGCCCGGAGTCGCGGCTTGAAATGCTTCAGGACGCGTGAGTCCCCAGACCTGCGCCTACTGGGTGTGAAAAAAACGCTCGGGACGGCAAGGATCAAGTGCAGTGCAAGGCCTGCCGTCGATGATCTCCTCACTGGCCAGCCGACCCACTACGGCCGCCAGCACCACACCGGGGTGCATGGCACACACGTAGACACCGCCGACGCTTGGCAGGTAGCCGATGATCGGGATGCCATCCAATGGGACAGGACGAAGCCCCACGCAGGCTAGTTGTGGCGCCAGCGAACCGAGCCCGCTGAGTTGGTTTTCGATGACTCTGGCCGTTTGCCGTGCGATCACTGACGGGTGGTTCTGCGCCGCGTCGTCCCGATAGTCTTCCGCCGCCAATAGCGTGCCATCGGCAGTTTGCCGCACCTCCATGTCGGCGTTGGCAATCAGGGTACGTACGGCGCCAGGTTGCGCCACATAGCGAATAAAAATAGACGGCGAGGCTTCCACCGGAAGGGGTGTGCCCAACATGCCAGTCAGTGCCTTTATGCCGGTTCCCGCGGCAAGCACGACCACGTCGGCGTCCAAGGTTCCCAATGGGGTTTCAACACCGGTCACTTGGTCGCTGACGGTTCTGAAGGCGACTACCCGAGTCTGCGTCAGCACCGTCGCGCCACGGTCCTTGGCTGCTGCCACCAGCGCGTGGGTTGCTTGTACTGCGTCCAACGCGCCTTCCTCGGCTTTGAACAAAGCCTGGGCAGGGGGATTTTTCAACTGCGGCTCGAGTTCGAGTATCTGCGAACCTGTCACCTGCGTTGCCGTGGACGCATGACTCGAACTATGCAGCGCTTCATCGGTGCCTGCGCCGTAACACAGCGCACCTGTCCATTGGATCTTCAGCTCGGGCAGTTCCTTTTCCAAACGGTGGTAATCGCCGATGGCTGCGCCGCGCAGGAGGGCGATCGGGTCAGGTGCCGCGCGTGAAGTGTTGAGCCAGGCGAATGAAGTCGCCGTCACGCCCGACGCAATGTCTTGCGCTTCAACGAGGGTGACATTGGCGCCTTTGCTCGCCAAATGATAAGCCAACGAGGCGCCAACGATACCCGCGCCTATCACCACCACTCGCTTGCCGGTAGCGTTATCCCTATTCATAGCCCGCCCAGGATTACGGAGGCGTCCACAACCTTGGCATAGTCCATCGCCAGGTTACTCAGCGACAACGCATGCACATCCTCCGCCGGCCACAGCCGTCCGGATAAATCAGTCTGATCAAACGTATAACAAGCATCCGCCACCACGCTCACAGCAAAACCCAGGTTGCCGCCGGAGCGCGCCGTGGCTTCGACGGAATTGTTGGTGATCACGCCGACGATCACCAACTGCCGGATCGAGCGTGCATGCAGCCAGCGCTCCAGCCCCGTAGCCGTGAAGGCATCCGGAACGTTCTTCTCCACCACATGCTCATGCGCCAGCGGTTGCAGCGCGGGCTGGAACTCACAGCCCGGCTGGCCCGGCCAGAATACCGAGTCGGGTGAGCGGGAAATGTGCCGGATGTGGACGACGGGACGGTTGGATTGCCGCCACGCGCTCAACAAACGCTGTATCTGCACTTCGGCGTCGAGGTTATTGCGACGCCCCAGCTTCGGCTGGTTCATGCCTTGCTGCATATCGATGATCAGCAGTGCAGCGTTGGTTGCTGGCGGTTCCATGACACGTCCCTTTGCTCGTGAGGTTCGAAACATAACAGCCAATGTGGGCATCCAGACAGCGATTTGTTCGTAGTATTCTCTACAGCGTCAGGGGCAGGAAGTAGTCGTGTCTGCTGCCTCAATTGTGCATGGCCGACACGTTTCAAATAGACCCTCGCGGTGAGGCGCGCTATCAACAGGCAGTCTCGTATCTACAACAGGCGAACAGCGCAATCCAACCTGGCGGCTGGCGGAGGAACTTGAGTTCTACATGGACTCGGATTTCGTAGAACTCTTGCCGCAGAACACGGCAAGCATGACCTACCTGGGCAGCTTTAACTGAGCCTCGGCGTACGGCATCACTGCGTCGGTACGTCCGCTCGATCCGTTGCATTATTGAACTGCCCGCCCTTTAAATCGCCTTGGAAGAGGGACGCATCGGCAAACCCAAAGCGTGTCTTGAGCAAATGCGGCTAGGCGTGCTCACGCCGCTATAGTCGACTCTATTGACGGCCGTACTTCCAGGAGTCTTTTCCAGTGTCTGACATGCCGACCCATTTTGCTTACACAAAACGTTTCAACGCCGTACTCGCCTACATTGATGCCAATCTCGAAGGCGACCTGTCGGTAAGGACGTTAAGCCAGGTGGCGAACTTTTCGACGTTTCACTTCCATCGACAATTCAGTGCGTTCGTAGGCGTGCCGGTTTCACGTTATGTGCAACTGATGCGACTACGGCGTGCAGCACATCGCTTGGTCGCCCTCGCTGATCACTCGGTGCTGGGCGCCGCCTTCGATGCCGGTTTTGAAAGCCCCGAGGCATTTTGCAGGGCGTTCAGGCGGGCGTTCGGTACCACGCCGAGTGCGTTCAGGAAGGAACCTAACTGGCAAGTCTGGAATGCGGTATTTGCAATCCCTCACTTTTCCAGGACGATCACCATGCAAGTACGAATTGTAGATTTCCCTGAAGTCAAGGTAGCAGCGCTCGAGCACCGTGGACCACCGGGGCTCGTCAATGAGAGCGTGCGTAGGTTCATTGAGTGGCGTGTGCAGAGCGGACAGTCGCCAGTGGCGTCGAGTCGCACCTTTGGCATTCCCTTTAACAATCCCGATACGACACCCCCACACGCATTCCGCTTCGCAATCTGCGGCGAAATCCACGAGGCGGTGGCGGCTAATGAGTTCGGCGTGCACGAACTCCTCATTCCTGCCGGTCGCTGCGTCGTGGTGCGACACGCGGGGTCACCGGACCACATCGGCGAAACGATCTATCCCATTTACCGCGATTGGCTTCCTGCCAGTGGGGAGGAGCTTCGCGACCAGCCGCTGTTTTTCCAGTACCTGAGCGCCTACCCCGAGACGCCGCAGGATCAATGGCAAACAGATGTGTATATTCCGCTGCAATAGCGGAGCAACTAGCTTTGGACCCTAGCACGTGATCTCCCAATTGCTAAGGCGATACCCTAAACACGGTCGCGACTCAGCAATAGGCGCTGTGAAGGCGTAGCGTCAATCATCATCCCGTCGCCAGGTGTCAGGCTGTAGCCTGGGATGAATGGCGCATCGTTCACCCCATACTCTGGCGAAGGTCAGGGTATTAAGCCCTAAGATTCTGGCGCAGGGTCCTCGCACTTGCCTCGGAGCACGGCAAGGCTTGTTGCAAGTTCGCTTTTGCGAAACGGCTTGTTGAGCCGCGGAAGATCCGGGTCCAGCCCTTCACGTTCGGCATACCCGGAGACCAGCAGGATCGCGGTTTCAGGCCTTGCGGAGCGGACCATCCTGGCCAAATCGGTCCCGTTGATACCCGGCATCAGATGGTCCGTGATCAGCAGATCAAATGCCTGCCCGTTGGCCATCAGCTGCATGGCCTCTTCGCCGGAGCCGGCCTCGATCACTCCGTAACCCAGTTCGCAAAGCATGTAAGAGGTACTCGCCCGTACCAGCTCCTCATCGTCGACCAGCAGCGCGATCCCGCGTGTCAATTGCGGCTCTGATGCCTCGACAATGCGCAATGCCCCTGCTGCCACGGTCATGCTGCGCGGCAACCAAAGCTCCACGTTCGTTCCGGAACCTGGCGAACTCTGAATCGTGAGGGCTCCGTTCAATTGTGATGCCAGCCCATGCACCATCGAAAGACCCAAGCCAGTCCCTTTGCCGACACCCTTAGTGGAGAAGAACGGCTCGACCGCTCGACCAAGCGTGGCAGCGTCCATGCCAACGCCCGTGTCTGCGACAGTCAAACAGAGATATTCACCTTGCGGCAGCTTTGAACGATGCCCATCGCCGACCAGCGCCGTGCTGGCAGAAATGCGCAGGGTACCGCCCCCCATCATCGCGTCACGCGCATTGACGGAGAGATTGAGAAGAGCCATCTCCAACTGATTCTGATCGGCAATGGCCGCTGGCAGATTCTCCGGAACATCAACGACCACCTTGATTTTCGGCCCGGTCGTGCTCGCCACCAGATCGCCCATATCGTTCAGCAACCTCGCCACATCGACCGGAACCGTTTGCAACGGCTGACGGCGCGCGAAGGCAAGCAGTCTCTGTACTAGCGTCTTGGCACGCTCCGCCGATTGCATCGCGCCCGAGATGAGACGTTGCTCCCGCTCGCCACCCACGCCACGGCGCAGGAGCAGATCGAGTGTGCCTACGATGGGCGTGAGCAAGTTATTGAAGTCATGAGCGACGCCGCCGGTGAGCTGCCCCATGGCTTCCATCTTCTGGCTCTGACGCAGCGTCTTCTGGACCTCCTCGCGCTCGACGATGGCCTGGACAATTCGCCCTTCAAGGGTTTCATTAAGCTCCCTCAGTTCCTCCTCGGTAGCCTTGCGAGCGGTGATTTCGACTGCCGTGCCGGTGACGCGTACACAGATACCGGCCTCATCGAACACCCCGCGCCCCTTGGCCGCGATCCAGCGGACGATGCCGTCCTCTCGGCCAATCGTGCGGTAGTCGACCTCGTAGAGCGCGCGGCGCTTTGGGTCAGCGGCCGCTAAGAAGGCATCGATCGTCGCGTCACGATCGTCGGGATGCAAACCATCATAGAAGTCTTGCAGCGTGACCGTCACGTTAGCCGAGATGCCGAACATCGCCTTGGTTTGTGAGGGCCAAACCAGGGTGTTATGAACCAAATCTACGTCCCAGAAACCCACATCGGCGTGGTCAACAGCAAGGCGCAACCTGGATTCGTTGATACGGATCACCGAATCCGCTCGTGCACGGTGAACGGTCATCCCGACCGTATGGGCCACGAAATCGATGATCTCGATATCCGCCGGCAACGGCTCACGCAGCTCACGGTGGTAGAGGACGAACGCACCGAGTAATGCGCCCTGCGCCGATCGGATAGGGCTTGACCAGCAGACGAGCAACCCATGTCCGAGGGCCAGGTCGCGAAACGGGCTCCAGCGTGGGTCGATCATGATGTCGTCCGCTTCCACTAAAGCACTCTGGTAGCCCAAGAACGAGACGCCGGCAATGGCTTTGACTGCGTCAATGTAAGCGTCAGGCAGACTCGGGCCGGCGCAATGCTCCACATGATCGCTGTCCTCATTGAAGAGCACGATGCTCCCCACGAATCCCGACGTTGACAGCGCTTCCACCTCGCGGACGATTGCATCCAGAGTAACGTTCAGGTTTGTTACTTCTACAGCCAGCTTCAGGACTCGATTCTGAGTGGCGCCTAGTGCTGCCCCGCGATTGCGTGCCTGGGTCAGGCGCGCATTCTCGATAGCGATCGTTGCCAGTCGCGCCAGGCTTTCCAACCGCTTGATCGTATCGGGATCATGATCGCGAACCTCCGACCAGTAAGCGCCAAGCGCCGACATCGGAACAGGTCTACCAATGGGGACCATCACAAGGCTTCGGACAAAAGTGGGCGTGTAAGCGTCCTGCGGGATACGTGGATCGAGCCAAACGTCGCGGATCGCAACTGTCTCACCGTGGCGCATCGCCCAACCAGAAATACAGTGGTCGATTAAGAAGCTCTGGCCTTGCCAGAGGGGGGAAACTGCGTCTTCGGCTACATAAGAACAGCGGCCTTCATTTTCGATGACGACCGCAATGCCCTCCGCGCCTACCGCGGCGCGCGCCGTGTCCCTCAAGACAGCGACGACCTCGTCCACCGAGGCCGCCATGGCCAGTCGCTCACTGGCGTTCAGCACATGAGACAGACGGTCATCACCGACCAGATCCTTGGGATCATTAAGCAAACGTATCTCCCAACGGCCGCAGAATCCTGTTCTGCGGCATGGTTCAAATAGAAGGAGGGAAAGAGAGGCTGAAGCGCGACTCTCTTTTCGCCATTGTCGAATTTCAGTCTCTCAGAAAATCGCTTATCAGGCATCACCATAGCGGTGGTTTACGACCGGCAGCACTTGGCCGAAGGCAGGCGGGGACTGCCTTGTTTCGGCTGCGTCATGAGGCCGGTCCTCATGGAAAGAGCCCCTCAGGGCGCTCCAGTCCGAGGTCGAGGTAGCTGCGAACCTCAGGACTTGCGGCGCTCGAAGCGCGCACGTAGCAGCTTTGTACTCAGGTCTTCCCAATGCTCGACGAACGCGACGCGCGCGGTCTCGAAATCCCTGCTGCGCAGGCACTCGATCAGGTGTTCATGATCAGAAACAATCTCCTTCGGGTCTTCATAGCAGGGCTGCTGCAGCACCAGTAGCAGCTCAATCTCGCTTTCCAGCATCGCATAGCTTCGCCGCAGTCGCGGGCTGCCGCTCGCATGGATAATTGCCCGGTGAAAATCGCCATCTGCGGTGACGATTTCCGAACGCGGAGCATCGGCCGGCGCGCGACGCAGTGTTTCCACGGCGCTCAGCGCGGCGGGCGGAATCTCCCCGCTGAGGATAATCATGCGTACCGCCTCGGTTTCAAGAACCCCGCGCAACCTGGCGATATCGACGATGTCGTTTGGCCCGAATTCGGGTATGCAAAAGCCACGATTAGGCACCTTCAGCAACAAGCCGAATGAGACCAGTAATTGAGCCGCGCTGCGGAACGTGTTGCGTGCCACCTCGTACTCATCCGCCATTCTGACGTCCCTCAGGAATTCGCCTGGCTCGAAGTCACCGTTCAGGATCCTGCCCTTGAGCTTTGCAGCCAGCACCTCGACCGCCGAGGGCTTGGCTGAGTGGGTGTCAATGTTCGCGCTGGGAAAAATCATTTTATACAACACCAGGGTGGGGGCTCGGCTGAGGGTTGATTCTAATATGTTTGGGCGGCTGGGCACCAGCAATCAACCTTGAGTGCTCCGTGTTTGTTCTACAAAAATAAAAGTAGGCAAAAATAATTCACTAAGTTTTTATTATTTAAAATCAAATATTTGAGTATATTTTTTTGAAAGTTAACCCGTATATCTCGAAAAAAATTAGGCTTAATCTCTTTCAATATAAAAAATTGTAGCACAATATTCGGGCATCAAAGACGTGCGCCGGCATCGCATGTCCAGGGCCAGGAGTTCAGCGATGCAAGTGATTCAGAACGATCTGCACAGTGAGGACCTCGCAAGCTTGCAGGGTGATTTGGCGGCGCCTTTTACCCCGGTCTCCCTGGAGGAAGGCACACGGATCCTGCGCGAGCAGTTTGGCTTAAGTGCGGACCTCACCCGGTTCGCGACGGAAAAGGACGATACGTTTCGGTGCGACTGCCAGGGCGGCACGTCTTATGTGCTGAAAATCGCCAACCCGCGGGAGGTTCCGCTGGAACTCTCGCTGCAGGTCGAAGTGATGCGGCACATTGAGCGCAAGGCGCCGCAGCTTCCGACCCCCAGGGTTTATCAATCGCTGGAGGGTGAGTACCTGACACGCATTACCACGCGCAATGGCGATTCAAGGCAGGTGCGGCTCATGAGTTTCCTGGCAGGCACGCCGCTCGACAAAACCTCGGTGAAACCGCTAGGGCGCGAGCATATCGGCCAATTGCTTGCCCGTCTCAGGCTGGCCACTGCCGATTTCTCCCACCCGGCAGAGTCGCGCAAGGTGTGCTGGGATGTTCAGCACCTGAGCACACTCGAGCCCCTGATCAACTGTGTGGCTGAGCCGCTGCGCCGCCAGCAATTGGAAACGGCGCTTGAACGGTTTTCTGCGGTTGAGGGCTTGATCGCCGGATGTCGGCAGCAAGTGCTGCACAACGACTTCAACACTTCAAACATTGTGATTGATACGCGCAGCAAGCAGTTTGTCAGCGGCGTCATTGATTTTGGCGACACGGTCAAGACCGCCATCGCCATTGATGTCGCCACGGCCATGATGAACCAGTTAGGCACGGTAGGCGCCGATGACTCGGTGGATATTTTTGCCCCGGCAAAAGATCTCCTGCGGGGCTACCTTCGCATCGCCGACCTCACCGGCGCAGAGCTGGCCCTCATCCCGCACCTCGCAATGGCGCGCTTGACCGCCCGCGCCTTGATTACGACCTGGCGCTCGCAATTGTTCCCGCACAACAGCGCGTACATCTTGAGGAATGCTGCGCCCGGCTGGGGCCAGCTCGACTGGATGCTTAACCGATCACCCGCGCAAATGTCAGAACTCCTGATGTCCTTCGCCGATTAATGCTTCCTTGCTAAAGGGGATTCAAATGAGCAATTCAAAAATCGAGGCTACCCGTGGTGATATGCCAAACGGGTTCAATCCGGCCAATATCGAGAGGCTGGACGTCACGACGCGCGAGCATATCGAGCGGCGCGCCAATCTGTTAGGCCCGGCCTATCGGTTGTTCTATAACGAACCCGTGGGCGTGGCCCGTGCGAAAGGCGCTTACCTGTATGACAAGGACGGCAATGAGTATCTGGATGCCTACAACAATGTCGTGTCGGTGGGGCACTGCCATCCTCGCGTCATCGCGGCGATCACCGAGCAATTGAGTACCCTGTGCAGCCACACCCGCTATATGCAGGACGGCATTCTCGATTATGCCGAACAGCTGCGTGCGACTGCGGATGGCGAGATGGGCGCTGACGGGCAGTTGATGTTCACGTGCAGTGGCTCGGAAGCCAACGACCTGGCAATCCGCATTGCGCGCCATCACACCGGTAACACCGGCGTCATCGTGACCGCCGAGGCGTATCACGGAAACTCTGCCACCGTGGCGGCGTTTTCACCCTCGCTGGGGGCTAACGCCAAACTTGATCCGTTTGTTCGGCAGGTCCCTGCGCCAGACTCCTACCGTATTCCGCGTGAAGCGCTGGGGCGCTATATGGCGGACCAGGTCAGTGCGCAGATTCAGGATATCCAGCGCCATGGCGGTGGTGTCGCGGCCTTTATCGCCGACTGCCTGTTCTCCTCCGATGGCGTGTTTTGTGACCCGGTCGACGTGTTCGGCCCGATTGCCGAGGTCGTGCGTAAAGCCGGAGGCTTGTTCATTGCCGATGAAGTTCAGTCCGGCTTTGGGCGCAGCGGTACGCACTTCTGGGGCCATCAGCGGCATGGCGTCGTGCCGGACATCATCACCATGGGCAAACCCATGGGCAACGGTTACCCCGTGGCGGGCTTGATGGTACGCCCGGAAGTCGTTGCGAGTTTCGGGCGCGACATGCGTTATTTCAACACCTTCGGCGGTAATAGCGTGGCGATTGCCGCAGCGCAGGCAACGCTCGACGTCATTCGCGAAGAGCAGCTCATGGCCAACGCCAACCGTGTGGGAGGGCTGATCATGGCCGGTCTGAAAGACCTGGCCCAGCGCTATGAGCCGATCGGCGATGTGCGCGGCACCGGCCTGTACTTCGCTGTTGAATTGGTTACGGACCGGAGCTCGAAAGCGCCTGACATGAAAACGGCGCTGCGCCTGGTTAACCATTTACGTGAGCAGCGGGTGCTGATTTCCGCCACGGGACCGGATGCGAGCATCCTGAAAATTCGCCCGCCACTCATCTGGACGCCAAAGGAAGCGGGTCGACTGCTGGATGCGCTGGAAAAGGCGTTTGCTGCGTTGTGAAACCCTGGCCTGTCGCGCTGGCAAAGTCTGCCGGGCCAGGCCAAGTAAACGGTAGTTTGTTGCAGGTAGCCCATGCTTTTAACCGTTTATGCATGGCCTCGTGGTGATGTAATAACCCCATGACGAGCGATGCCCCATGCGTCGAACTGCCTGCCCCGCTATGACTTCATCCCTCATTAAGGACCGCATTCATGAGCTTTCTTCGCCCCAAATACATCACCTTCGACTGCTACGGCACCTTGACCAATTTCAAG
The DNA here is from genome assembly GCF_014268275.3 of Pseudomonas tritici. Taxonomy (NCBI): domain Bacteria; kingdom Pseudomonadati; phylum Pseudomonadota; class Gammaproteobacteria; order Pseudomonadales; family Pseudomonadaceae; genus Pseudomonas; species Pseudomonas tritici. Next base: position 3,613,874 of record NZ_CP077084.1, on the reverse strand, counting down.
ACGGCAGCCTTGACGCGCGAGCTGTTCGCCGACCGTGTTCCCGCTGAGCGCATGGATCAATTCGTCAAGGATTACGCCGCTTACCGCCTGGACCAAGTGATGGGCGACTGGCTGCCGTATGACGTGATTCTCAAGACCGCCCTGGCGCGCACGTGCAAGCGATGGGGGATCGAATACCGCGACGAAGGGCAGCTGTACTACGATGCCGTACCGACCTGGGGCCCGCACGCGGATGTGCCCGCGGGCCTGGCAAAAATCGCCGGCAAAATTCCACTGGTGATCTTCTCCAATGCGATGGACGAGCAAATCATGTCCAACGTCGACAAGCTCGGCGCACCCTTCAACAAGGTCTTCACCGCGCAGCAGGCCCAGGCTTATAAACCGCGTTTGGCGGCGTTTGAGTTCATGCTCGACAACCTCAACTGCGGGCCGGAGGATGTGCTGCACGTGTCGTCAAGCTTCCGTTATGACCTGATGTCGGCCCACGACATGAAGATCAAGCACAAAGCGTTTGTCGCCCGTGGTCATGAGCAGTCCGCGCATGCCGCCTTTGGTTACCATCAGATTTCGGACATTGGTGGGTTGCCTGGGCTGGTAGGGCTTTAGTCCTGAGCGCGCCTGGAGAAAAAATCCACCCGCCGGGTTGAGGCTAACCCGATTTGAACAATGTATGCAGCGTAAACGGCTACCGACGCCAACGGGTACTTCAAACATGCCAGCTCCCTTAGTTTCCATAAAAACCACACCCGAACTGCCGACGGAGGCTGATGTGGTTGTGATTGGCGGCGGCATCATCGGCGCGTTTACCGCCTATTACCTGGCCAAGCGCGGCTTCAAGGTAGCCCTGGTCGAGAAGGGCAGGATAGGTGCCGAGCAATCGAGTCGTAACTGGGGTTGGTGTCGTCAGCAAAATCGCGATGCGCGCGAGTTGCCGATGGCGACTAAAAGCCTGGAGTTGTGGGGGCAGTTCAGCGCGCAAACGGGTGAAGACACGGGGTTTACCCGCTGCGGCCTGCTCTACCTCAGCAACAACGAAAAGGAGCTTGAGGGCTGGGCACGCTGGGGTGAATTTGCCCGCACCGTCAACGTCGAGACTCATATGCTCTCTGCGCAACAGGCTGCTGAGCGCGGCAAGGCAACCTGCAAACAGTGGAAAGGCGGGGTGTTTGCGCCCACTGACGGCATTGCTGATCCTTCCCGCGCTGCGCCGGCGGTTGCTCGCGCGATCATGAGCCTGGGCAGCACGGTGCATCAGGGCTGCGCCGTCCGTGGAGTCGAGACCGAGGCGGGTCGATTGTCTGCGGTGGTTACCGAAAAAGGCACCATCCGTACCAAGCTCGCGGTGCTCGCCGCGGGTGCCTGGGCGTCCTCCTTCTGTCGCCAATATGGCATTCGTTTTCCCCAGGCCACCATTCGGCAGACTGTGCTATCGGTAAGCGCGCCTTCTCAGGAAATACCCAGTGCGCTTCACACGGCCGGCGCCTCCATGACGCGACGCGCCGATGGCAGCTACACGCTAGCGATCAGTGGTAGAGGGCGTGTCGACGTCACACCGCAACTGCTTGGTTTCGCTGCGCAGTTTCTGCCGATGTTTCAGCGCAGATGGCGCAACCTTGCACCTGGCGGACTGGAGGGCATTCGCTCGGGCCATGAAAGCTGGAAACGCTGGCGCCTGGACCAGCCGACGCCGATGGAAAAGATGCGAATTCTCGATCCGAAAGCGGATGCCTCTGCGGTTGCACTGACCTACAAGCGAGCGGTGGAGCTGGTTCCTGCTTTGAAGGGCACAAAGGTCAATGCCGCCTGGGCCGGTTATGTGGACAGCACCCCTGACGGCGTTCCCTGCATTGGCGAAATGCCTAGCCTTCCGGGGCTGGTGCTGGCAGCCGGGTTCAGTGGGCATGGATTTGGTATTGGTCCAGGCGCAGGCCACTTGATAGCCGATATCGTCAGCGGCGCAGCGCCCATTGTTGATCCGCGACCGTATCACCCGGACCGCTTCCAGTCCTCGTCCTGGGGTAAGGTTGCGGACTTCTGAGCCCGCCGCCGGTGATTGGCGTGCTGCCGCAAACCAGGGACTGCCCGGCCGACAGCCTCGGCAGATCCTTGTGGGGCGCTGTGCATCGCTGAGTCTGTCTCCTGGCCGGCGACACCAGTGCGGTGTCGAGGCCGGGCGTGAGTGTGAGCAGCGTGGCAGCGAAGGTGAAGGCGAGGGGGTTATCCGTGATGGACATGGGAGGGCTTCATGACGGGGGGGAGGCAGGCGTTAACCCAAACAGGGTTACCCCATAAAGGCACCGGTTTTTGGTTTTGCTGTGGCAAGCCCGCTCGCCACAGCAAGCGGGCTTGCCACCGTTAACAGAGGATCAGCGATTAAACCGCTCAACCAACGCATATTGGGTGGATGCGGTACTTGTCAGCTCCTTGCTCAGGTCAGTGGATTGATGGGCTTGTATCGAGGTCTGGTCAGCCAGTTCGGCGATGGTGGTGATGTTGCGGCTGATCTCCTCGGCGACCGCGCTCTGTTCTTCGGTGGCGGCGGCGATCTGGGTGGTCATGTCGGTGATATGGGACACCGCTTCGCTGATGCCTACCAGGGCCTGGTCAGCTTCGAGCACCCAGGCGACGCCTTCCTGCGCTTGGCGTTGACCGTTTGCCATGCTGTTCACGGCGTTGTTGGAGGACGCCTGCAACTGGGTAATCAGCCCGTGGATCTGGGTGGTGGATTGGGAGGTGCGTTGCGCCAGTTGGCGCACTTCGTCGGCGACTACGGCAAAGCCGCGGCCCATTTCACCCGCGCGGGCCGCTTCGATAGCCGCGTTGAGCGCCAGCAGGTTGGTCTGGTCGGCAATGCCTTTGATCACATCCACCACACTGCCGATTTCGTCGCTGTCCCGAGCCAATTGCGCCACGGTGACGCCAGTCTCGGCGACGACAGCGGACAGGCGTTCGATGGCTTCACGGGTATCCCGCGCCACCTCACGACCGCGCCCGGTCAGCACGTTGGCTTGCTGGGTGGCATCCGCAGTGCGCTGTACGTGGCTGGCGACTTCCTGAGTGGTCGCGGCCATCTGGTTGACGGCGGCGGAAACTTGTTCGGTTTCGACACGCTGGCGGTCCAGGCCCTTGGAGCTGGCAGAGGCCAGCTGATCGGATTGCCCGGCCAGGGCACTCAGTTGTTCAGCGCTGTCCTGCAGGCGGGTGAGGCAGGTTTTCAGGCGCGCGCTCTGGCTGAGGAACGCTGTTTCCAAGCGTGCCTGTGGACCCCGGGCGTCGCTGTACATTTGCGCGATCAACGCATCCGACGTCGAGGGTTCGACACCTTGCAACAGGCGCAAGGTGCTGCCTTGGCGCCAGCGTGAGCAAAGCATACCGACCGGCACAGCGACGGCGACGGCCACCGCGATAGCCAGCGGTGCACTGAGGAATAATCCAGCGAGGCTGCCAGCCAGTCCGGTCGCCACGTAAGGCACGCTGCTGACGGCGGCCGGCAGCCAGGCGTCCTGGCGTGGCACGCCCGGTTTGCCCCGGCTGATACGCTGATACAGGGCCTGGGCCCGGCGGATTTCGTCGGCGCTGGGCTTGACCCGCACTGACTCGAAACCGACAACCTTATTGCCTTCAAAAATCGCCGTGACATAAGCGTTGACCCAATAGTGGTCACCATTTTTCGAGCGATTCTTGACGATGCCCATCCACGGCTGGCCTTGTTTGAGCGCGCTCCACATGTGCGCAAAAACGGCGGGGGGCACATCAGGGTGACGTACGATGTTCTGCGGCGCGCCGATCAGGTCGGCGCGTTCAAAGCCGCTGATCTCGACAAAGGCGTCGTTGCAGTAAGTGATGACACCGCGGACATCCGTGGCGGAGATGAGTTTTTGTTGCGGCGCGAGGGAAATCTCGCGTTGTGTTACAGGCTGGTTATTGCGCATTCAGACTACTCCCTGGTTGCCCTCAGTCCATCGGCGCCAACTGCTAAAAGGTTAATGCACATTGGCTAATTCGCCAGCCACTGGTCAAAAGCCTGAAATTTGCGGATGAAACCCCTCATAATGGCGGCCATTTTTGTTTAGCCGTTATTCTGGTGTGCCCCCATGGAAATCAAGGTCAACTTTCTCGACAACCTCCGGCTTGAAGCCAAGTTCGATGACTTCACGGTGATTGCCGACCAGCCCATTCGCTACAAAGGCGATGGCTCGGCACCGGGGCCGTTCGATTACTTCCTGGCGTCGTCGGCGTTGTGCGCGGCGTACTTCGTGAAGCTGTACTGCGAAACACGCAATATCCCCACGGACAATATTCGCCTGTCGCAGAACAACATTGTCGACCCGGAAAACCGCTACAACCAGATCTTCAAGATCCAGGTTGAGTTGCCGGCGGATATCTCCGACAAGGACCGCCAGGGCATCCTGCGCTCCATCGACCGCTGCACGGTTAAAAAAGTGGTGCAGGCCGGGCCTGAGTTCGTCATCGAAGAAGTCGAAAACCTGGACGCTGATGCCCAGGCGTTGTTGATGCCAGGTTCTACGGCCGAGGGCGGTACCTACATTGCCGGCAAAGACCTGCCACTGGAACAGACCATCGCCAACATGTCCGGCATTCTCGCCGGCTTGGGCATGAAGATCGAAATCGCTTCGTGGCGCAATATCGTGCCCAACGTCTGGTCGCTGCATATCCGCGATGCACACTCGCCGATGTGCTTCACCAACGGCAAGGGCGCGACCAAAGAGGGCGCCTTGGCGTCGGCACTGGGCGAGTTCATCGAACGGCTCAACTGCAACTTCTTCTACAACGACCAGTTCTGGGGCGAAGAACTGGCGAATGCAGCCTTCGTGCATTACCCGGATGAGCGTTGGTTCCAGCCAGGTCCCAAGGACGCACTGCCAAGCGAAATCCTCGACGCTTACTGCCTCAAGGTTTACAACCGCGATGGCGAACTGCGTGGTTCGCACCTGTTCGACACCAACTCCGGCAACGAAGCGCGCGGGATTGTTTCGCTGCCATTCGTGCGCCAGTCCGACGGGGAGGTGGTGTACTTCCCTTCCAACCTGATCGAAAACCTTTACCTCAGCAACGGTATGAGTGCGGGCAACACCCTGGCCGAAGCCCAGGTGCAATGCCTGTCGGAGATTTTCGAGCGTGCAGTGAAGCGTGAAATCATCGAAGGTGAGTTCGCCTTGCCGGACGTACCGGCCGAGGTCCTGGCCAAATACCCTGGCATCCTGGCCGGTATTCAAGGCCTGGAAGCCCAGGGCTTTCCGGTATTGGTAAAAGACGCCTCGTTGGGCGGTGAATTCCCGGTGATGTGCGTGACCCTGATGAACCCACGCACCGGCGGCGTCTTCGCCTCCTTCGGCGCGCACCCGAGCCTGGAAGTGGCGCTGGAGCGCAGCCTCACCGAACTGCTGCAAGGCCGCAGTTTCGAGGGTTTGAATGATCTGCCGCAGCCGACCTTTGAAGGCCAGGCGGTGACCGAGCCGAACAACTTCGTCGAGCACTTCATCGACTCCAGCGGCGTGGTGTCGTGGCGTTTCTTCAGTGCCCAGTTGGACTACGAGTTCGTTGAGTGGGATTTCTCCGGCGAAGGCGAAGACTCGAATGCCCAGGAAGCCGCGACGCTGTTCGGCATCCTTGAAGGCATGGGCAAAGAATCCTACATGGCGGTGTACGAACACCTCGGCGCCACCGCGTGCCGCATCCTGGTGCCGGACTACTCGGAAATCTACCCGGTGGATGACCTGATCTGGGACAACACCAATAAGGCGCTGTTTTTCCGCGCGGATATCCTCAACCTGCACAGCCTCAATGAGGAAGAGCTGCAAGCGTTGGTCGAGCGTCTGATCGAAAGCGAGCTGGACGACTACACCGATATCACCACCCTTATCGGTATTGAGTTCGACGACAACACCGCCTGGGGTCAGTTGACCATTCTGGAGTTGAAATTGCTGATCTTCCTCGCCTTGCAGCAACACGAGGAAGCCAAAGAGTGCGTGGAGATGTTCCTGCAGTACAACGACAATACCGCTGAGCGTGGCCTGTTCTATCAAGCGATGAATGCGGTGCTGGAGATGGAACTGGACGACGACCTGGAACTGGCGGATTACGAAGCCAACTTCCGCCGCATGTTTGGCAATGAGCGGATGGACGCGGTGATTGGTTCGGTGAAGGGCGATGTGCGGTTCTATGGCCTGACGCCGACCAGTATGAAGCTGGAGGGGTTGGAGCGGCATCAGCGCTTGATTGAGAGTTACAAGAAGCTGCATTCGGCGCGCGCCAACATCACCTCAGCCTGACGCTGATCCCACAGGGGATCGATGTCGGATGTTAGATGTGTGCCAGGGCCTGCGCCAAATCCGCGCGCAGGTCCTCTACATCCTCAACGCCCACCGACAACCGCACCAACCCATCGCCAATTCCCAACTGCGCCCGCGTGGCGGCCGGAATGCTCGCATGGGTCATGATCGCCGGGTGTTCGATCAAGCTTTCCACGCCGCCGAGGCTTTCAGCCAGGGCGAAGATCTTGACGTTTTCCAGGAAGCGCGTAGCGCCGGCCAAGTCGCTGTTCAGGTCAATCGAAATCATCCCGCCAAACCCACGCATCTGTTTTCGTGCCAGCTCATGCTGCGGATGGGACGCCAGGCCCGGGTAGTACACCCGCGAAACGTGCGGTTGCTGCTCCAGCCAAGTGGCCAGGTCCAAGGCGTTGCTGCAATGGCGCTCCATGCGCAGTGCCAGGGTTTTCACGCCGCGCAGCGTCAGGAAGGCATCGAAGGGGCCAGCGATGGCGCCAACCGAGTTCTGCAGGAAGCCCAGGCGTTCAGCCAGCTCAGGGTTGTCGCCGACAATGGCAATGCCGCCAATGACATCGGAGTGGCCGTTGAGGTATTTGGTGGTGGAATGCACCACCACATCAAAGCCCAGCTCCAGCGGGCGCTGGATCCATGGGCTGGCGAAGGTGTTGTCGGCCACGCAGATGATGCCGCGATCGCGGCAGATGCGCGCGATCGCGCTGAGGTCGGTGAGGCTCAGCAGGGGGTTGCTGGGGGTCTCGACCCAGACCATGCGCGTGTCGTCCTGCAAGCTGGCCTCAAACGCCGACAAATCACTCAGGTCGACAAAGCTGAAGCGGTGCCCGGCGCTGCGTTGGCGCACCTTGTCGAACAGACGGAAAGTGCCGCCGTACAGGTCATTGCCGGACACGATATGGGCGCCGGCATCCAATAATTCCAGCACCGTCGAGATCGCCGCCAGCCCGGACGCAAAAGCGAATGCCTGGCTGCCACCTTCCAGGTCCGCCACGCAGCGCTCTAGGGCAAACCGTGTCGGGTTATGGGAGCGGCCGTAGTCGAAGCCCTTGTGCACGCCGGGGCTGTCTTGCAGGTAGGTGGAATTGGCGTAGATCGGCGGCATCAGCGCGCCCGTGGTCGGGTCGGGAGATTGCCCGGCGTGGATCACTCGCGTGGCAAATGCGCTTTTATCAGACTGACTCATGCCAGGGACCTCCGTAAGTGGTTGAGCAGGTCGACGCGGGTGATCAGGCCGTGGAAGCCCGAGGCGTCGGCAATAATGGCGACCAGGCCGCGATCCAGTTCCGCCTGCAATTGCGCCAGGCTGGCGCTGGGGGCCAGGGTTTGCAGGGTGTCTGTCATGGCGCTGGAGACGATCATGGAGAAGTGCGTGGCGTCCTGATGCAGGCCCAGCAGGATGTCGGATTCATCGATCACGCCCACCAATTGCTTGCCGTCCACCAGCACCGGCAGTTGGGACACGTCAGCCAGGCGCATGCGCTGGAAGGCGGTGAGCAGGGTGTCGTCGGGGCTCACGCTGATCACGCGGCCGTCTTCGAAGCGCCGCGCGATCAGGTCACGCAGGTCGCCGTAGTGTTTGTAGTGCAGCAGGCCTGCGTCGGTCATCCATTGGTCGTTGTAGACCTTCGACAGGTAGCGTGTGCCCGTGTCGCACACAAAGGTCACCACACGCTTGGGCTCGGTCTGTTCGCGGCAGTAACGCAGGGCGGCGGCGAGCAGGGTGCCGGTGGATGAACCGCCAAGGATGCCCTCGGCCTTGAGCAACTGCCGGGCGTGGTCGAAGCTTTCTTCATCGCTGATGGAATAGGCGTGGCGCACGCTGGACAGGTCGGCAATCGAGGGGATGAAGTCCTCGCCAATGCCTTCCACCGCCCAGGAGCCCGGTGTGTCCAACCTGCCGCTGCGGCTGTATTCGGCCATCACCGAACCGACAGGGTCGGCGAGCACCATGGCCAGTTCGGGCTGCACGCGTTTGAAGAACCGCGTCAGGCCGGTGAGCGTGCCGGCCGAGCCGACGCCCACCACAATCGCGTCCAGATCATGCTGGGTCTGGGCCCAGATCTCCGGCGCGGTGCTGGTCTCGTGGGCCAGGGGATTGGCCGGGTTGTTGAACTGGTCGGCGAAGAACGAATCGGGAATGTCCTCTGCCAGGCGCGCGGCCATGTCCTGGTAATACTCGGGATGGCCCTTGCCCACGTCGGAACGGGTGATATGCACCTCGGCGCCCATGGCCTTGAGGTGCAGCACTTTTTCCGTGGACATCTTGTCAGGCACCACCAGCACCACCCGGTAGCCCTTGGCCCGGCCGACCAGTGCCAGGCCCAGCCCGGTGTTGCCGGCGGTGGCTTCGATGATCGTGCCGCCAGGGCGCAGACGGCCGTCGCGTTCGGCGGCATCGATCATGGCCAGGCCGATACGGTCCTTGATGGAACCCCCGGGGTTTTGCGATTCAAGTTTGAGAAACAGCGTGCAGGGACCGGTGTCGAACCGGCTGATCCGAACCAGCGGCGTGTTGCCGATAAGCTCGAGGACGGCGGGGCGGGAAGGGCTGGGCATGGCGTCACCGGTGCGAGTGGGCGTAGGTGGGACAGCAAAGTGCAAAGCATGCCTTGGACCATAGGCCTGGATCGCAGCGCTCGCAACCGGGTGGTCCGCTGTTTATCTTTTTTTGGCGCATTGGCCGTCAGGGCGGGTTTTGTCGATGCGATAACGACGTTGAAGACGCTTGCATCACTTGATCCATAACCTTGGCCTGCCAACCGAAGTACGGATTGAATGTCAGCCGCGCATGCACTTTGCCCGGCTCGCGATAACCCCAATCCGAATACCAAACGGGGTCGCCTGCGCGACAACGCGCAAAGTCCTCATCGGTCTGGCCATTCAAGCAAACAGGCTGGCTGCCGCTGGGCCCGTAGAGGGGATTGGTGGGGGCGAACAACACCCCCATATGGGAGAACTGGCTGATCCGCTCTGCGGGCAAGTGGTCATTGCGTACCAGGACCCGCGGCATTGGTTGTGCGCTGTTGGGGTCGCCGTACCAGATCATTCGCGAAGCCGGGTGGGTGAAACGCTCGGCGAAGGTTTGCTTTACAAAACCGACGTCTATCACCGAGTCATGGGCCGCGCTGACGATCAGTACGGGCCGATCAAACGGCCGGTCTTTCAGTTTGTCGCGTACTGACTTGCTGGTCTGGTAGAACTGGGCAAAGCCATTGGTGGGGATGTTCTGGTAGCGCAGCGGTGTTTGTTGCTGGCGAGGGCCGGCAGGGTCGCGCAGCCAGGGTTTGATGTGGGCCAACCAGGACGACAGCCAAATGTAACGATTGCGTGCCTTGAACGCGGGCGAAAACATCAGCAGCCCGGCAATGCTCGGATCTTCAATAGCGTACTCCAACACCAGATTGGCGCCCGTGGAGAAACCGCCGAGATAGACTTGATCCACCTCCTGACGCAGCAGCGCCACGTGTTGTGCCACCGTCCTGCGCCAATCCTCGATGTTAACGTCGAGCATGTCCGACGGTTGCGTGCCATGTCCTGGCAGCAGCAGCGTGCGCACGCGGTAGCCCCGCGACGCCAGTTGCGCGCCAATGTCGCTGAAGGACCCCGGTGAGTCGCCCAAACCGTGCACCAGTAGCACGCCGTGGCCATTGGGCGTTTGCGAGACCCATTCGCGCGGCGCATTCCAGTCCAGTTCCAGCCTGTGGTCTGGGTTTTGGAAACGTCGGTCACGCTCAAGGTCCACCAGCGTTTGTTGGCGGTATTGTTCGAAACTCGACGGCGCAGGTGAGGGCAGTACGGCTGAGTGGGCGGTGCAACCGACCAGGCTGAGCAGCATCAGTAAATGCAGTGATTTCATCGAGTCCCCCCCCAAGCGGCGCAAAGTGCAGCCGACCTTACGCGCCGATCAGGTCTGTCGCCAGTCTGATAGCGAGCAATCACCCTGGAAAAATATAACGATTAGTAACTGCTGTCTAAAGCGATCGGATAGCCGCTGAGCGCCTCTGTCAGAGCATTCCTACAATTGCTTCAGCCGGGTAACAACCGAGTCGCTGGCTCGCTGCATAGGTGCCCGCAGCTCGCGGCCGATCAACCCCTCCAGCGCCAGTGCGGCCTTCACTGGCGCCGGATTGGGCTCCATGAACATCGAGTTGATCAATGGCAGCAACTGGAAAAACGTCGTCCGCGCCTCGGCCAGTTGGTTGTCTCGCACCTGCTGCCACAACGCTACAAACTCTGCCGTCCTTATATGTGCCGAGGCCGCAATCGCCCCGGTCGCGCCGAGGCACAGCGCGTTGAACATCTGCACATCTTCCCCACACAACACATCCACCTCAGCGCTGGCCAGCAGCGCCAGGGTATTGCCCAGGTTGCCGCCGCAGTCCTTGATCGCCAAGATCCGCGGGTGGGTGACGATAGTCAGCAAGGTGGCCTGCTCGAAGGTTGCGCCGGTGCGATAGGGAATGTCATACAGAATGATCGGCACGCTGGACGCATCGGCCACTGAGTGGAAGAAGGCCACTAGGCCGGCCTGGGACGGGCGGATGTAACTCGGCGCCGGCACCAGCAAACCGGCGACCGGGCGTTGCAGGATTTCACGCTGGAAGTGCAGCAATTCAATCTGGTTGTTGCCCGCGAGGCCCATCACCACGCGGTGCGCCGGGACCAACTGCAACACCGCATCCAGCACCGCGAGTTGTTCCTGGCGGCTCAGCGATGCGGCTTCCCCGGTGGTGGTGCATACCATGATCCCGGCCACGTGCTTTTCCAGCAGGTGGCTGACCAGCCGGCGCAGGCCGATAAAGTCGATGGCACCGTCATGGAACGGCGTGACCACGGGGACCCAGATACCTTGAAACGATGACATGCACTTTCTCCTGATGATTGACCGCTTGAGTCACCGTCAGAAGGGCAGAGGGAATTGTGCAAGGGAGGAAGACCGTCGCGCTCAATGTCCTGTCAGCTCATCTGACGGGACAGCGCGCCCCGGTCACATGAGCGACTGTTTCTTCGATTTGAGGACGTGCGCCACGCAACCTTGCGCCTTGGCAATTGGGCCAATGGCGGAAAGGTTAACGGAGGACATTGCGGACATTGGCTGACACACCCTGAATAAGGCCTCCATCTTTATGGAATATTGCAGAGTGTGTCAACGGCGTTTATTCGAATTTATCGATACGCGTGTCGGAGTAGTAGAACGCGTTCTTGTCCGTGCTCGACTCGTAGAAGTAAGCGTAGTCGGTCAGGTAGTACAGGTGGTTCACCCGGTTGTATTCATCATTGTCGAAGCTGCACTTAAGGGCCTTGGCCGTCCCGAGCAGGCCAGGGTTGAGCTCGCTGGCTTGCAGTTCGCGTTCAACTACGCAGCGGGTAATCTGGACTTTGGTGCGGCTGCCAATGAGGCTGTTGAGGCTGGAGCGCGTTGTTTGATAAATCACGGTGTCGCCCACCGGCAGGGATTTCCAGTTGCCGGTGAAGCTCAGCTGCGTCAGCGTCTCGCTTTCTGCCATGCCTGAGGAACTGAAGGTGCTTTTCGCCACCAGGGGGATGAGGTTGCGCCAGCTCACTGTGTGGCTTTCATAGCCTTGCCCGCGAGTGGCGATGGCCAGTTGCCCGCTTGCCGCATCTTGGCTGATGAAGTCCGCACTCTGGCTGTTGGTGGTCTCGCCCTTGAGTGTCGACGTGCCGGTCATGTGCACGTATTTGAAGGCACGGGCGGGCTTGTCCAGGTTCAACTGCGTGATTGCGGCCAGCACCTGAGGTTGTACCGAGGTCAGTGCAATGGTCACCGGCGCCTTCAGCCGTGGTTTGAACGCCGGCAGCGCGGCAATCTTCTGCGGGGTGACGCACACCTTATTGAATAACAGCACATAGTCGGCATCGCTACCGGCGATTTTCTGTGGCGTGGGGAAACTGTCGACGCGGCCATCACTGACGCGGTTGTCGGCGTCCATGTCGTAGCCAGCCAGCGCCTTGTAGGTACCGTCCGTGCAAGACACCGCAAAGTGCTCGCGTTTCTGCGCATAGGGGGCGTTGTAGGGCATATCGTTGAGCACCGCCGGTTCGTCGAAGGCGGCCCAGAAGCGTGTTTCGCCATTCACGGTCTTGATGCTGTTGGCGTCGATCAATACCTGGTTGTCATGCTCGTTGGCCTGCACCAGGCGCCAGTCTGGCTTCGGCGTTTCGGCACAGGCGCGCACGAATGTCTGGTTGGCGGCCAAGGTCGCGCGCAATTGCGGCGATAATTTGCGCGCCGCGCTGTAGCGGCCGGCACTGGCGGGGTAGACACGTTGCGAGCCGTCCAGGTACAGCAAATGCAGTTGCGGCGATGAACAGGCTGCCTCGAATTGCATGGTGCGCCGCAGACTACTCGGGCCGTCCGGCATCAGCAGCTCGAAGCTGAGCAGGTCGCCTTCGCGCACGATGCTGTTTTCAACCAGGGGCTGGGCGAGGGTGTCGGCGAACATGCGGTCGACTTGGGTTTTCTGGTTGGCACAACCGGCCAGGGTGGCGATGCCACCGATCAGCAAAAGAGGAGTGATAAAGCGCACGAGAGCCTCGTTGAGTCCATTCGGGTTTAAGGGTGACGGCGGGGAGAGCTGAATCTGTAGCCGGATGTTACAAGGTGAAAGCCTAACGAGCCAAACGGCATCTGTACAGCGCTTGCATGGCCGCCGCCGGATATGTGCGGGTCGCAATCGTTTTACTGCGTTTGCAGCGGGGCGCTAGTCTATCCAGACATTCTGGGAGAACTTCGATGATTCGACGCGCGTGCCTGGCTGCTCTGCTGACCCTGTCTGCCTCGACCGCCTTAGGCGCCTCGAGCTACGATCATCTGTATGCCTTCGGCGACAGCTATTCCGACAATGGCGCGGGCGAAGCGCTCACCACGCGACTCGCGACGCAACAGGTCAAGGATGCCCAAGCGCTGCCAGGCCCGCTGTATTGGAAGGGACGCTGGAGCAATGGCCCGACCGCCGTCGAAGGCTTGGCCGACGCACTGAAAATACCCCTGACCGACTACGCGGTAGGGGGGGCCAAAAGTGGCCACGGCAACTACTACACGTGGATGATGCCGTCCCAGGATACGGGCGTTCTGGGCCAAGTCGCCGAGCACTTGCAGGCCGTCAAGTCGCACAAAGCCGACCCCAAGGCGCTGTATTTCATCTTCATCTCGGCCAATGACTTTTTCGAATGGGCCGATTTCTCCCATCCTGAAACCATTGAAGCACTGAGCGAATCCAGCCTGGCCAACATTCGCAGCGCTACCGAGCAATTGGTAGCGGCGGGCGCCAGGCACGTAATGGTGGTGGGCACCACAGACCTCAGCCATGTGCCCGCCGTGGTGCAGGGCAACCAGGTCGATAATGCGAAGAAATACCAGCAGTTGCTGGCGCAAAAACTCCCGGCTGCGCTGGCGCAGGTCGGCGTGGCAAAGGTCAGCTATTTCGACCACTTGGCCTTCAGCGACAAACTGCGCGCCAATCCCGCCGCCAATGGCTTCAAGGACCTGGACACACCGTGCCAAGCCACTTACCCGGAAGTGAAACCGGTGTGCACCAACCCCGATGCCCATTATTACTGGGACGAGTGGCACCCCACCCGCACAGTCCACGCGCTGGCTGCCAAGGCGATGCTTGAGGTGCTGCCTTAACCTGCGGCCACCGCCGCTTCAATCGCGGCGATGAAGGGCGGTGCCGTCGTACCAGAGGCAAAGGGTATTTTTGCGGTTCATGGTCGGTCTCCACAGAAAATCGGTGTGTGGAGTCTAGACGGCCAGTTGCTGTTCGATGGCTCCCTTGTCGATTACCGACCACACGTGGGCAAATTTACCGTCCACCACCTCATAGAACACATTCTCGTCGAAGCTCACCTTACGCCCATTGATCGGCAGCCCGAAAAACTCGCCTCGGGGGGTAACATTGAAATTCAGGCGGCTGGCAACAGTAGGCGGGTCGGCGACCAGCAATTGGATACGAAACACCAGGTCAGGTATCTCGCGAAAGTCCCGCTCCAGCATGGCGCGGTAGCCGGCGAGGCCGACTACCTTGGCGTTGTAGGTCACGTCCGGGTGCACGAAGTGATCCAGGCGGTCCCAGTCCTGGCGGTTCAAACAGTCGATATAGCCCTGGTAAAAGGCGGCGAGTTCATCTCGGCGCATACGGCGTTCTCCTCTGTTAAAAGCGCCCGTCCAGAATTGCCGGCAAGGTGATTTCCTTGACGAAGCTGGCCGACGACAGGCTTAACGCCATGCGCACCACCTGCACCACGTCGTGCACGGGGATCGAGTGGCCTTCATCACGCTGCTCGGCCTGCGCACGCGGCGTACTCAAAGGGTCTTGCGTATTCAGGTACCCCAGGTTCAGACACGTAACCGCCAAGCGCTGCTGGCGATAGCCTTCACGCAGTGCATCGGCAATCCCGCGCAAGGCAAACTTGGAGGCCCCAAAAGCCACTTCCGGACGGCCACTTTGCGGCAGGCCGGAAGTGGAGCCGGTCAGGATGATCCTGGGGTTGGGGCTTTTGAGTAGCACTGGCAACAGTCGCTTGATCAGCAGCAGGGTAGACGTGATGTTGCAGGTGACGATGGCTTCGATCTGGTCATCGTCGTCGGCCAGGAAGTTGTAGGTCGGGTCGAAGGCAAATTCTTCCCAGATGCCCAGGTTGTAGATCAGCGTGTCCAAACCACTTTCTAAGATCGTTTCTGCAATGACTTGCGCTGCCTGAGCGGGTTTGGCGAGGTTAGCCTCGATCCACTTCACCTCAACGCCAGCCTTGTGGTCCAGGTGCTCGGGACGGCTGCGGGACACGCCCAGCAATGTATCCCCAGCCTCGCCGAGCCCCTCGATCAGGGCTTTTCCCAACCCTTTGCTTGCGCCAACCACCATGGTTTTCATTACGTGTCTCCTTGACTGTATAACGTTAGTTAAGCCCTGCGCGCCATCAACAACACCGTCGCCGCCGCTGACAGCAACCCCGCGCAGCATCGATTAAACATACGCTTGCCCCGAGGCTCCGCAAACCAGCGCCGCATATGCAGGCCCATATAGGCGTAGGCACTGATGGCGATCCATTCCAGCACCAGGAACATCACGCCCAGTAGAGCGAATTGTGGAGTGATCGGCTCGCCGGGCACGACGAATTGCGGCAGGAACGCGGTGAAGATCAAGATGGCTTTCGGATTGCCCGCCGCCACTAAAAACTCCTGACGCGCCAACGCCCACAATCCCACACTAGCAGTAGTCGACTCAGCCTCTGCCTCGGGATTCGCCCGCCACAACTGATACGCCAGATAAAACAGATACGCCGCCCCCAGAATCTTGATCCCATAAAACAACAACTCCGACGTTTGCAGCACCACTGCCAAACCGGCCGATGCGAGGGCGATCATGCCGGCGAAGGCCAGCAGCCGGCCAATACCCGCCAGGCACGAGGTGCGGTAGCCGTAGCGCGTGGCGTTGCTCACAGACAGCAGGTTGTTCGGGCCGGGCGCCATGTTCAAGGCGAAGCAGGCGGGGAGGAAAAGGGCGAGGGTGGCGAGGTCCATGGCAGCTCCGGGATCGCGTGGGCGGGGAGGTGTGAGGATAAGGGGGCAGGGGGCAGTTGGACAATGCGCGCGTTGAGTCTGCGATGACGCCAACGCGCGCGGATCAACTTAGCTCTGGCTTGCCGGTGTCTCTTCGGTAGTTGAAACCTCGGCACGCAAACGTTGACCGACGCCATCCATCAGGTCAGCTGGGCCTGGATCAGGTCTCGGCTGCCGAGTTGCCTTGGGCAGGGTGACGAACATAATAGTTGTCGAACTCGGTACTTTCGACAAACTGGAAGCCATGACGCGTGTAAAAGCGATTTGACTCGCTTTCTCTGAGAGCCCCTACCCGCACTGCCATTCCTGCGGCCTCCGCTTCCACGAAGATTTGACTAAGGACAACCGAACCTATGCCCGCGCCTTGTGCGCTCGGCTTGATGTACAAATGATCAAGCAGTAATCCGTCGATAAGCGGCTTGACGACGACGAAACCTACTCGCTCGCCGGAAACTTCGATGTAGCGAGTGGACTCGGAGGAAAAGCCTTCGCGAAAACGCTCTCGGGCCCGCACGGGATCGAAGCGACCAATGCGCACAAGGCTTTCACGCATGGCTTCAATCCGAATAGCCACAAGTGTTTCGAAATCACTGGGTTGAGTTCCAACAAGAGTAACTAAAGGGATATCCGTAGTTGCGGGCTGAAATTGCATCCCGAGTGCTCCCGTTTCCATTCAGTAGAATCAGCTCTCACAGAAAGCTTGTTTGAAAAGTCCCAACGGTGGATGGGGCAATGTGGGTTAACGGATTCCGAGTGTTCAGCTACGGCGACATGCGCGACACCGCCTGCACGACATCCTCTGCCATCTGTTCAGCACTGCTCATCCCGTCAACCCGTAAGACCGGGGCCGTCTGCCGGGATAACCACGCCTCGTGCCACGCTCGGTTGCGTCCTGAAAAGTTCGGGTCATCATACTGCGAAGCCCATTCCCGAAAGGCCTCATGTATCTGATGCATGTCACCACCTGGCGCTATCCGGCCGCCAAAGTGCTCTTTCTCACGTGCCGCCAGCCGTTCAAGGCGAACGGGTGTTGGTGTGACAACGAAGACAATCAGCTCCGCATCAGCGATCAGCGCATCGCCCCAGCCCATGCATGAACCGCTCAACACCCAATCGCCGTCACCGAGTGCTTGCTGCATCAATGACACGCGATCAGCGGGAGGCCGCTTGGTTGTGTAAGGAGGGTCTGTGGGCATCCAGTAATAATCATCGACATCGACCTGCCTTACATCAAGCCGCGTGGCGAGGTTCTGACCCAAAGTCGTCACGCCCGCACACGACGCACCTGTGATGTAAATCCGCATTTTTTCCTCCATGAATACACGCTGGTTTCGAGGTCAGTGAGCTACCCGATAAGCAGGCCGACTATTCCGTCCTGCTCTGGCATTTCAAGGCAAAGGCGCTGGATTGACGGTGTACCAACCCGACGGTGTCTTGGCACACACCTGCGGTCTCAGCGGTGTTTCAACGGTGGTATTGCCCTGCGCCGAGAGTTGGCGCACGGCAATCACGCAACCGGCCTTGAACGTGCTGATTTTCAGCATCTGAAGTTCCATTTCATAGTCCTTACCAGGCTCGGGGATGAGCGTGACGGGCGCGGGAAAGCAGGACATTTGTGAGCCGCCCATGGCGAACCCGGCAATGAAGGGTTTACCCGCCGGGATGACATGCTCGTCAAATACCTTGGGCGATTGGTTGATGGCTTTGCTCGCCTTGCTGGCGGGCATGCCAATCACGCTGTTCTGGCTGTCGGTCGCTCTGAAAGGGTAAAGGCCCGCCGAGTCGACATGCGCTTTTTGCCATCCGGCTTCTTCAGGCGTTTTGGTCAGCAGGGACTCGTTGTAAAACTTCTCGCAGGTCTGGCCACTGAGGAAGCCCGCGTTGGTGGTGTCACCCGTGATCAGGCGGACGCGGGCTGAGTTGGCCGGGTCATATTGGCTGATTTGTGCTTCGTTGCGGACGTCGGTTTTGGTGGTGGCGCAGCCGATCAGGGTCAAGCTGACGGCCAGAGGAAAGAGTAAACGCATGGGTAACCTTCATTCCTGTGATGGTTGGTGGCCGCAACCATACTATGAAGGGTGCTTATTCGCCCACCTGACATGTGCTGCTGAGCGGACGTTCGCCTTTGCCTGCTTCAAGCTGAACCCGCCGGCCGTTCACCCAAGCGCTCGACCAACCTTACAAGATAGCCATCGGGATCCTGGACGATGAATTCGCGCTGGCCGACTTCTACGTTGTTCGCCCGATACCAGGTGTCTTTGCATGCTCGAAAGAGTGGAAATCCAGCCTGACCCAATTTCTGGATGATGGGGGCCACAGCCACAACGTCAATCTGCAGGTTGATGCCTCTTCCAAACGGCTTACTCAACGGAGCAGTCAGCCATTGGCCTGCATCCGGGGCGGCCTGCTCAAGCATGACTTGCGCACCGTTCAGGTCGAGGTAAGCGAACCCGTCTTCTGGGCGTTGGTAAACCACTTCAAATCCCAGGCAGGACACCCAAAAGGCCAGGCTGCTTTCCAGGTCCGTGACCATTAACTCTGGAACCAGCTTGCTACGTTCGAACATCAGGTGACTTCCCTTTCATTAGGCTTATTCAGCGGTGACGCTTGTAAATCACAAGCGCGTTGGAGGGTGCGATTACCAACGTCCGGCCCGTGTACGAAAACCCATACGCTCTCAACTCGGACTCAATGGCCAGCTCGTGGAATATAGAGGGCTTATTGTATTGGGCACCCTACAGCCCCAGGCATAAGCGAAGGCTAGCGGGTGCCCCCTAATAGCGCACACCCTTACTGACGACTTCCCCCGTCGCCGCATCCTCCAGCCATATCTTCAGGCGATTGAGCCCAATGTACTGGGAGCGGGCGATTATCTTTTGGCCGGGCTTCCCCTCAAACGCCAACTCCGTAAACATGAAGTGGCGGGGCAGGTGGTACTCCAACTGGATCTTGTACGCGCCGGGAGTCAGTACGGCGCGCTGAGGGGAGTCATTCCGGTAGTAGTAAGTGGAGAACGGAATGTCCCCCACTTTTTTGTCGTTAATCCGGATGATGTTCAGGTCCGCTTGGCCGTCAAGGAGGCTACGTTGAGGCCTGCCCGCATAGGTGTCGGTTTCGACGACGGTGTAGAGAGACTCGTCGTTGATATCGCCGGACTCGACGTTCGAGTACGCGGGCATTTCGGCACAACCGTGCAGGCCCAGAAGCAGGAGCAAAAACGGTAGGGTAAGTTTGCGCATTGACAACACCTGGGCTAATCAAGAAATGGGGCATCTGCGAGGGGACTGCGCAGGTTTACGGTTGAACACTCCACACTGCCAGTTCGTAACCATCAGGGTCGGTGAAATGGAACCTGCTTCCACCGGGGAACGAAAATGTCGCGCGGGTAATTACAGCGCCCAGGGCTTTGAGCCGCTGCTGCGCGGCATCGAGGTCGTCGGTGTACAAAATGATTAAAGGACCACCTGGTCGAACCGGCTCACCCGTGGTGAAGCCACCGGTAAGGCGGCCATCGCTGAACTCAGTGTAGGTAGGGCCGTAGTCGACGAATGTCCAGCCAAACGCGCTGGCGTAGAACGCTTTGCTGCGGGCAATGTCGCCCACATTGAACTCGATGTTGTCGATTTGCCGATCTTGACCGCGAACACTCATGCTTGCCTCCATGGCTGATGTTTAAGGCAGCGAGTGTAACGTACTCGTACACCTTCATGAATCTTGCTTGAGTAGTTACTCAGGGCGAAACCGGGGTCGCCAAATGTGCCTATGATGCTTCGAAACCGCGCCATTATCGGCTTGAGATAAGGGAGGAAACACAGTGCTGAAGATTGGAATCCTGGGTGTGGGTGAGCTGACGGAGAAGGTTGTGATCGGGCTTCGCCGTGGCGGGTTTGCCGGGCGGGTGCTGCTTTCTCCGCGCAATCACGAACGTGCACAGCAACTCAGCCGTCAGTGCGCGTGTGAGGTGATGGCCGACAATCAACAGGTCGTTGATGAGTCAGACCTGTTATTCCTCGGTGTGCGCCCGGAGGTGGTCGAGCAACTGTCCAATGAAATACAGCTCAAACCCCAGCAAACGCTGGTGTCGTTAGTGGCCGGTTTGAAGCACAGCGAGTTGCAACGCTGCTTCCCACAGGCGCGCCCCGTGCGCGCAATGCTGTCCTATGCGGCCCAGATCAACCAGTCCATGGTGGTGATCACGCCAGGCAGTGAGCCTTATGAGACGCTACTGGGCACGCTGGGTTCGTTGATAGTGCTCGACGAAGCGGCGTTCGAACTGGCCACCGTGGCGGCTTGCATGAATGGTTGGTTCTACTTCTTCCTGAGCGATTTGCAGCAATGGTTTACCGATAAGGGCTTGTCGAAAGAGCAGGCTGCGCAGCTTGTGATGGGCAACATGCAAGACTGCCTGGCCAGCGCCCGGCACCAGCCGCAGGCCAGCCTGCAAGCGTTGGGTAGCGCCATTGCGACGCCAGGGACGTTTACGGCGGCGGGGTTGGAGGTACTCAGGGATAACGGCGCAATACAGGCGTGGCGCGAGACGTTTGATCAGGTGCTTAAGCGGCTACAGAAAGGCTGACGACATTATTACGAGGGGGGATGAAGCAGCCTTTTGACACGGTATCGTGCCCGCGTCTCTTCATCCCCGCTCAAATTACCCTTCGATGGCTGGCACTGGTGTGTTGAGCAACTGCTGTTCCCACAGATACGCAATGCCGCTGCCGGCGGCATGCTGCTGGAGCACCTCTGTCAGTGCGACGCATATTTCCGTCCACAGGCCAGCGATGACTAGTTGCTTGCGGCCGGTGGCTTTTACCGCATCCACGACTACCGGGTCTTCCCAAGTGTTGATGAACGTCCGGTCAATGACCTCTTGGCCGGGAAACACATCGGTGATTTGCGGGAAGATGAAACCTCCACGTTCAGCGATCATAGCGTGCGGTGGTTAGCTGTGTCGCAAAATGGGGAACACTGATTTGGATATTGAAGAGCTTCAGACCTTCGTAGAGGTTGCCGATGCGGGGGGCGTTTAGGCTTGGCGTGTCCAAGTCAATCGTCAGCCGCAGGTTGGCTCGGCTGGAAGCAGAACTTGGCGTGCAGTTGCTGGCTCGGTCTACTCGCGGTGCGGCGCTCACAGAGGCCGGCGCCACATTTCGCACCCGTGCTGGCGGAAATGGCCCGACGACACCCGCAGCTGCATATCCAGACCGGCTACAGCGATCGCTTTGTTGATCTCATCACAGAGGGTTACGACTGTGCGATACGGGTCGGCTACCTTCAGGATTCCAACCTGATCGCAAGATGCATCGGTCCGATCAACGACAAGCTGGTTGCGAGTCCGGGTTATATCAAGGCTCACGGTTCACCTAAGAAGCCGCAGGAGCTCATCGCCCATCAAGCCCTGATGCGTGGCCAGCGGTGCACTTGTGCCGATCATGACGGGGTATCCACCACCCCCGGCGGGTGCCTACATGGTCCGCCCGGCAGGCCAGCATCCCGCACAGAAGATTCGGGGCCTCACCGAACTGTTGATCGAGTATTTCGGCACGTCACCGCATTTTGCGGGGGGCGCGGCGGTATGAAAACGATTGAGCCAGGGGTTGTTTATATCCGGTGGTATTCCAGCAAAAAATCCACGAACACACGTATCCGCGCTGGCATGGTTGTACCGCCAACAAACACCGCGTGAATCGGCTCCCTATCGCCAGGGTTCCAGGACTGCAGCAGGGGGACCAGATCACCGCGTTGCACGTCCTCTGCAACAGTGAACTCGCCGATGCGCGCGATACCGGCACCTAATCGAGCCAGTTGAGCAAGCGCTTCGCCACTACTGCATTCGATATTGCCGCTTATCTTCAGTGAAAACTCGCTGCCGTTACGGGCGAAGGGCCAGTCGGGCTGCGCACGGTGGAAGTTGAAGCGCAGGCAATTGTGCCGCAGCAGGTCGCCTGGTTCTTGAGGGGTGCCGTGGTGCCGCAGGTACTCAGGTGACGCTACCAGTACCTGGCCGGTGTCTCCGATTCGGCGCGCGGTAAGAGGGCTGTCTGGCAGGTGGCCAAAGCGTATCGCTACGTCGGCTTGGCCGCCGAGGATGTCAACAACTTCGTCGCCCAAGGTCAGGTCAACGACAATGTTCGGGTAGCGGGCGCTGAATGCGGCCACTAAGGGCACGATGGCCATGCGACCGTGGCCCAGGGCAGCACTGACGCGCAGTCTGCCTTTGGGTACGCCTTGATCGGCGATGGCTTCCTCGACTTCGGCCATGTCGGCCAGGATGCGTCGGGCGCCACGAAGATACACCTCGCCCTCGGCAGTGAAGGTTATCGCTCGGGTCGTGCGAATCAGCAGGCGGGTGGCGAGGCGATGCTCCGTGCGGGCGATAACTCTGCTGACTGCCGAGGGAGTCAGGCGTAGCGCCCGGGCCGCAGCCGACAGGCTTCCTTCCTGCGCCACCATCACGAATACAGCCATCTCACCTGACCTGCCGTTGAAGTCCATTTTTGCCTCGCACGCAAAGGTGATTGCCAATTTAGCGGTCTAGTGCCCTAAAAGCGTAGATCGTAACATTTGGCGCATGAATGAGGAGACTTCCATGCGTATCAATCCCCCCCTTGTAGCACTCGCCGTAGGTGCGTTCGGTATCGGCGTCACCGAATTCGCACCCATGGGCATGTTGCCCAACATCGCTCAGGACCTTGGTGTTTCGATTCCCGCCGCTGGCCTTTTGGTCAGTGCCTATGCCCTGGGGGTGCTGCTCGGCGCGCCACTGATGACCTTGACCACGGGCAAGATTCCCCGGCGCTCTCTGTTGATCGGACTCATGGCTATTTTCACGCTGGGTAACGTGATGTCGGCCCTGGCAACCGGCTATTACGACCTGCTGTTCGCCCGTGTCGTAACCTCACTCAACCACGGCGCGTTCTTTGGCGTCGGTTCCATTGTGGCCGCCAGTGTGGTGGCGCCGGACAAGCGCGCCGGAGCGGTCGCCGCCATGTTCACGGGCTTGACCCTGGCGACCATCGGCGGTGTACCGCTGGCGACCTGGTTTGGCGAACTGCTCGGCTGGCGCACGGCGTTTTGGGGTATCTCCGGACTGGGCGTGGTGACGATGGCGGCGTTGTGGTTCGCCCTGCCTAACCTGCCGCTTGCGAAAAGCGAGGGTGTGCTGGCCGAAATCAAGGTGTTGGGGCGTGGGCCGGTACTGGCGGCGCTGGCGCTGACTGTCGTCGGTTCGTCCGCGATGTTCACCGTGTTTACTTACATCGTGCCGATCTTAAGCAGCGAAACCCATGCGTCCACTGCCTTTATTACCGGCATGCTTGTGTTGTTCGGCGTCGGTTTGACCCTCGGCAATATGTGGGGCGGTAAGTCGGCAGACCGTTCGATCGACCGCACTCTGATCGTGTCACTGAGCGTACTGATTCTTGTACTGCTGGCATTCACAATACTGATGCGTTGGCCGGTACCGGCTGCCATGAGCATCCTCATATGGGGTATCGCCAGCTTCGCCGTCGTACCGCCGTTGCAAATGCGCGTGATGGAAGCTGCCAAAGGCGCGCCGAATCTGGCGTCGGCAGTCAACATCGGCGCGTTCAACCTCGGCAACGCGATTGGGGCAGCAGTCGGTGGGGCGGTGATCAACGCAGGGTTAGGGTATCCAGCGATATCCCTGGCTGGAGCAGCGATGGCAGGTCTCGGGCTGCTGATGGTGCTGACTTTCGCCTGGGGCTCCAGAGCCCGCGTCGCTGCGGTGGTCTAGGAAATCGGGTATCGTTAGCCGCCTCAGCTGCCAGCCTGCTCTAGACGCTGCGCACGATTAATTGTTCAGGGAAGACTGGAATGACGCTCAGGGTGATGGTGATCGGTGGCTACGGTAACTTCGGCAGCATTGTCTGCCGGCATTTGGCCGTAGCCCCGGGCATTGAGCTGGTGCTCTCGGGGCGTGATCCCCATAAGTTGCAGCGCAAACTTGATGAGTTGAACGCACAGTCGGGCAATGTGTGCGAAGGCTGGTGCGGCGATGCCATGGGGGCCGGATTCGCTGGCGTCCTGCAGTCTCGGAACATCGGGTTGGTGGTTCACACCGGTGGCCCGTTTCAGGGGCAGTCCTATGCCGTCGCCCTGAGTTGCATCGAGGCGGGCGTGAACTACTGCGACCTGTCTGACTGCCGCACGTTCGTCAATGGCGTGGGCGTGCTGGATGCACAGGCCAAGCAGGCGGGCGTCGCCATTCTCACGGGGTGCAGTTCGGTGCCGACGCTCTCGTCGGCGATCATCGATCAGTACCGGTATCGCTTCACGCGCATCGACTCGATCGAGCATGGCATTTCCTCTTCGGCCAAGATGCCGGGCTTGTCGACGGTCGAAGGTGTGCTCGCCTATGCGGGCAAACCGATCAAACAGCTCAGGAACGGCCAGGTGCATGAAGTGTTGGGCTGGCAAGACCTGACGCTGCGCAAGCTGCCACAGCTAGGCACACGGGTGCTGGCTAATGTGGACGTGCCCGACATGGATATTTTCGCCGGCCGCTATGGCGCCCATACCTTGAGCTTCAAGGCGGGCGCGGGACTCAAACTGGGAGGCGTCGCCAACTACTTGCTGGCCCAGGCGCTGCGGGTGGGAATTGTGCGTGATCATGTCACCTGGGCCGCACGGCTGCATCGGCTGGGGACCTGGTTCGAACGCTTGGGTGATGGCAAAAGTGCAATGTACATCGATGTGCGGGGCCTGGGTGCCGACGGCCAACCGTTGTCACTGGCTGTGCAACTGACGGCCTTGAACGACAAAGGCCCGGAAATCCCCAGCTGCGCCGCCGTTGCGCTGGCTATCAAGCTCGCCCAGGGCTACGTACCCGAACCCGGCGCGCGGCCGTGCGTCGGTGAGATAAGCGTCGACGAATACATGGCGGCCATCAACGATCCGGCGAACCTGAGCCTGGCCGTGCTTTTTTCTGACGGATATTCCAAGCCACTGCACACAGCGCCAACCCGGCCACGTTAAGTGACACAGGGTTAAACGCCTCCCTTAGCAGCGCCGGGCTGACTACCGCCACATCCACCAGCAACCCAATCAGTGCCGTCGCCGCCACCGCGATCGGCCAGGGATTGCGTGGTGAAAGCACGATCCATAACGCCAGCGCAATCTCGCCAACCCCCGCCAGCGTGGCGAATAACTGCACCTGCTCGATCCCGTGCGCCTGAATCATCGTCCGCTCGCCGTCGCTTAGCCACAACAGCTTCGGCACCAGCCCATGATAGGCGAACATAAACGCCAGGCCGCCTCGGGCGATCCAGTTGATGCGCACCAGGGCGTTCATAACGGGCCCTTCAAAAAACGCTGCTCATGATCGGGATCCGGTAACAGGCAGGTGGTGTACTTGCCGAAGAGCCGATAGCGATTGCGTGCGATGCGATCGTAAGCCCAATCCCGAAGCCCCCGCGGGATGCCGCGCAACAGCAGAAAGGGACGCCACGCGGCAGGCAGTTGCGCGATGATTTCGAACACCGCGTCCGAACGCACCCAATAGTGGTGGTCGCGAATCACCGCCAGGGTGTCGAACTGATCGAGTGGCAGCCCCGCCCAAGCCAGCAACGCCTGCCCCTCGGGGGATTGCACTGCCGCCAATCGAATACGGCGTGGGTGGTCATGGCGAATCAGGAACCTGGCCCAACCGTTGCACAGCTTGCACACGCCGTCGAACAACACGACGGTTTCGCCAGGGTTGAGCAAAGGTGCTGGAGAAGGGCGGGTTTGGGATGCGGGCATGAGTGAGGGTCCAATCGGGCGGGCTTAGGCTGGATCTTACCCGTGTTCAGCGCGAATCGTGGTGGTTGGGCTTCGGTTGTCGCTATGGGCGCAATTTTAGCCCCGATTAAGATCAAATGTGGGAGCTGTCGAGCCCCGGCGAGGCTGCGAAGGCGGCATTGCCGACCTCTTTATCGCCTGATACTCCACTTCGCAGCCCCGCACCGGTGTTAGGGAACCTAACGCGAAAGCAAAGGCGCTGCTTCCTTCTCCTCCGAACCCACATCATGCAACGAAACCCTCGACGTCTCCGGCAATGCCAACCCGCCCGCCAACGCCAACAACGCCACCGCAATCAGATAAAACGCCGGTGACAGATTGCTCCCCGTAGTGCTGATCAACCACGTCGCCATCAGCGGTGCGGTTCCGCCGAAGATCGTATAAGCCATGTTGTAAGTGATCGCCGAGGCGGTGTACCGCGTGCGCGTCGGAAAAGTCTCCGACAGTAACGCCGCCGTGACCACGCCACACAATACTGCACCCACCGCGAGCATCATCACCCCGACAATAGACGCCGCAAACGAACCCGAACTGGCCATCAGGAACGACGGAAACACCACCACGATCAGCAATGCACACGCCGTCATCACCGTGATCCGACGCCCCACTCGATCTGAATACAACCCCGCCAGCGGGCAGATTGCCGCCGCGAAGATCAACGCAATCAGCGACACCAGCAACGCCGCCGCCCGACTCAGCCCACCCGCCACTTGCAGGTACGTCGCGAAGTAGGTGGTGAACATATAAAACGACAGCGCCGTCAGCGACACAAAAGCGCCCAGGCAGCAGATCGCCGCACCATGGTTGCGCAAGGTTTCCTTGAGCGGGGAGTGAGCGACTGCGTGCTCCTGCTTAACGGCCTGGAAGGCAGGCGTCTCATCCAGTTTCCAACGCAGGTAAAGCCCCACCAGGCCCAGCGGTGCGGCGATCAGGAACGGCAGGCGCCAGCCCCAACTGCCCATCGCCTCGGCGGATAACGAGGCCTCAAGGGCGTAAGCCACCACGGCTGCGGCGGCGAAGGCGGAAAACGTCGACACCGGCACGAAGCTGCCGTACCAGGCGCGCTTGTCACTGGGCGCGTGCTCCATCAGGTAGGCACAGGCTCCGGCGTATTCGCCCCCGGCTGAGAAACCTTGGGCGCAGCGGATCAGCGACAAAAGAATCGGCGCCGCGACGCCGATGGCCGCGTACGTGGGGAGCAGGCCGATCAAGGTGGTGGCGCCGGCCATCAGCAGGATCGTCATGGCCAGCGTGCGTTTGCGGCCGATCCGGTCACCGAGCATGCCGAAGAAAATCCCGCCCAAGGGTCGGAAGGCGAAGGCAACGGCGAATACGGCGAAGGTTTTCAGCAGCGCGGCGCTGGCGTCGCCGCTGGGGAAAAATTGTTGGGCGATGGTGGTGGCGAGGAAGCCGTAGACGGCGAAGTCAAACCACTCGACGAAGTTACCGATGCCGGCGGCGATGATGACCTTTCGCAGGGTTTGGGGGCTGACCTGTTCGGTGGACGGGCTCGTCATGGGGGAAGGCCTCGGAATGATCGGGGATGATCGATTATCGGGGGAGGCGGTTGGGCCGCGGGGCCCAAAAGAGTCGTCCGCGTAGTCAGTAGCGACTCTGTGGGCTTGTGGAGGCAGGAATTGGGCCAGGTGAGGCGAGGAGCTATCGCTGGGCGGGGCTGGGTGATTGTGGCTCGGGCGCAGGCCGAGGCGACCTGCGATAAGTCAGCAGCATAATCCCGGTCACCACGATGACACCGCCGGCCAACTGCCCGGCGCTGAGCATTTGATCGAGCACGATCCAGCCCATCAGCAGCGTCGCCAGCGGCTCGATGTTCATCACCGGTGCATTGCGCGGCATATCCAGGCGGGGGACGGAAATGAACAGCACGATAAAACCGGTGCCGTAGAGCACGACCAACGTCGCGAGCGCCAGCCAACCAGTACCCGTTGCCGGTAAGTTCAGGCCGCCTGGAAGGGCACCACTCAGGCCGGCGAGGTTGACGCTGCTGAACACGATAAAGATCGTCAGCAGGCTGCGCACGGAACCACGTACCTGGGACAACTTGTGATCGGTGATCCACAGCGCGCAGGCGAATACAAACGCGGCGCAGAAGGCGAGGGTTATGCCGAGTAGCCAGTGCGGGCCGATGTCTGTATTGCTGGAGAGGCGGCCTGGTACGTCGAGCACAAACACCAGCCCCACCAGAATCAAGCCCATCAGCAAGGCGGTGCGCGCAGTGGGGCGTGGGCCGCCAAATGCCCAGGTGAGCAGCGCCAGCAAAATAGGGAAAACATTGCCCACCAACAGCGCCACCGCTACCGGTACACGGGCTACGGCGGAATACAGGCACAGGCTTTGGGCGGCAATGAGTAAGCCCAGCACTACTTGCCAGCGCCACGCACCGGGCGGCAGACGCAGGCTTTGACGTTGCCACAGCACTAATGCGGCCAGCACCAATAAAGTGCCGCCTGAGCGCAGCAGAATGGCCAGCAGCACCCCGGCACCATCATCGAAGGCTACGCGAGCGGCGATGTGGTTGCCGGCGAACGCGCAGCCCATGCAGAGCAGAATCAACACGGCGATGGGACGGGAGAATAGGGCGGATGTCGTTTGAGCGGGGGCAGGGGCAGTCATGGGGGAACTCGTGCAGTGGACGCCATCGTCGGGGATGGCTATTTATTTTTAGGTTGTCGTACAACTACGTGTTGGGATTTGTAGCCTGTTTGAGGCGAAGGGGCAAGGTCGTTCAGGCAGTTCACGCGCCGGGTGGGCGTAAACACACCTTTGTACGTGGAGTGGTTTAGGACCGACTGGCAGGTGTTGCAGGAGGAGCATCCCAGATGCTGGGCACAGACGGAGGTCTGACGCTCTATAACTGCGGTCGAGCCCAGACGGTCCTATAAGCGCTCATCGGTCTCAAGGATCTGGCTAATCAGGTTACACACAATCGGCAGCTTCTCATGGCGGCGAAACAAAGCCCCCACCTCTGAAAAAATGGGAGGCCCAGCGATCCCCCTAAAAACCACGTTTGGCAGTTGGATAGTTTGAATCAGAACACTGGGAATTACCGCTATACCCACGCCCAGTGCCACTTGTGTCAGCACTTCGACCAGGCTTCCGGGAACCGAACCAATGTATGGATCGAATCTTCCGCGCTTGGCCACTTCACGCAACCCTAACGCTTGTTCAGGGAGCACAAACAACTCGCTCGCAAGCGCGCTCGGACGAATGTCATCCTCTGTCGTTGCCAAGATATGGTCAGCTGGCAACGCAAGGCAGAAGCGGTCTCGCGCCAAAATACGGCTGGAGATTGCATCAGGTAGATGCACGGGCATTCGTACAAAGGCTACATCAATCCGCCCATCCTCAAGACGTGCCGTGAGCTGCTCGGTAGGGAGTTCCTTGGTGTTCACCATGACGTCTGGCCACTGATTGCGAAAGCGCTGGACTTGGTCTTGGAGTACCCCGAAAAAGGCGGCTGAACCAACGTAGCCGATTTCCACTCGGCCCACCTGGCCTCGGCCTGCACGTTGGCCCACGTTAATAGCTCTTTCAAATTGTTCAAGGGTAGAGCGGGCTTCTGTCAGAAACGCTTCCCCAGCCGGCGTCAAAGCGACAGACCGCTTTGTTCTGTTAAAAAGCCTGGCTTCTAACGAGCTCTCTACTTCCTGGATTTGCGCAGTGAGCGTTGGGGCAGAAACGCCCAGTTGCTCAGCTGATCGTGAAAAATGCAGATTTTCCGCAACTGTGACGAAGGAGCGAAGATGGCGAATATCCACGTGACTTGACCCCTGTATTCAATTTCTCTGAATTATATGGCTAATAGGCTTTATTGTTCTGAATTATCTCCCCTGTTTCAATCATTGGACTCACGTTCCTAGGAGTTCATCATGTTTCGTCTCCCCCACATCGCAATCGCTGCTGGCCTCGCTGGATCCCTCGCACTTGTTTCCTTGCCAGCAGCAGCATTGGAGTTGCCCAGCCAGCCAGTTCTGACGCTTGCCGCCGCTCAACAGATCCTCTCAGCGGCGCAAACGAAGGCACAAACGGCTGGGTGGCCGTGCGTGATCTCCGTTGTCGATAGTGCTGGCCTGCCCATTCTCCTCGCTCGCATGGACAACGCCGCTGTCCCAGCGGGTGTTGAACTGGCTCCCGGCAAAGCGCGCACAGCTGCTCTGTTCCGACGTCCCAGCGGCGCGCTGGAAGACGCCATCAACGGCACCCGGCCTGCCGCTATCACCGCACAAGGCTTTGTGCTGATGCGGGGTGGTTTCCCGATCATCGTCAACGGACACACCGTTGGGGCGGTAGGGGTATCTGCGGACACACCCCAGCACGATGAAGAGATCGCTCAAGCCGGGCTCGGGGCATTTAAATAAACGCCCTTTTCAAAAAGTGCAGTGACTGCTGCCGTTATTAAAAGAGACTGTCATTCCATGAGAAAAGAAGCCGCCATACTGGCTGTCGCGTCGGCGGGCTGTGCCATGACCGTTCTAGATACGAACGTCGTGGGCATCGTTTTGCCAACCATTGCCAAGGATCTTCAGGCATCGTTTGCAGAGGTCGAGTGGGTCATAAGCACCTATGTGCTCTGCTTCGCTGCCCTCTTGCTTCCAGCAGGCTCCATCGCTGACCGTTACGGCCGACGACGCGTCTTTTTGTTCGGAATAGCGCTCTTTGCAGCCTCTTCTCTGGCCTGTGGTTTGGCGCCTTCAGCGCCAGGCCTTTATCTGGCGCGAGCGGTACAGGGCGTCGGATCTGCTTTCCTGCTTGCTCCTGCCCTAGCCATCATCGGACACACTTTTCACGATGAAAAAGCGCGCAGCCACGCATGGGCGATATGGGGCGGCATCATGGGACTCACAATGGTTGTCTCGCCGCTCATTGGTGGGGTGATCAGCAGTTCACTGGGATGGCGCTGGGCTTTCTATATCAACATTCCAGTCTGCCTATTGCTGGCGGCAGCGGTCGTGACGCTGGTGGATGAATCTCGTGACCCCGTTCCGAGAACGTTGGACATCCCGGGAATTGCGCTGTTCGCGCTAGGGATGTTCAGTGCCACATGGGCGCTCATCGCCGGTCCCAGTCATGGATGGTCGAGTCTCCCTGTCCTCGTGAGCATGATCGGGGGCCTGCTGTTTTTCGCAGTCTTTGTCTGGGTCGAAAAGCGTCGTACTCACCCAATGCTTGATCTCGAATTGTTTACAGCCAGACCCTTCGTTGGCGCCGTACTCGCGATGCTGGCCTATGCCTCGTCTGCTCAAGTCATGGCATCGCTGTTACCGCTCTTTCTACAAAATGGCCGTGGCAACGGCGTACTCCAAGCGGGTATCGCCATGCTTCCATTTGCCATTGCGATGCTGATTTTTCCACAAGTAGGCAGGCGGCTTTCACCTTACCTTGAAAGCGCGGGCATCCTGGCACTGGGCCTCTTAATCGTTGCACTTGGTAACCTGATTCTGATGTTTGCCGCCGTTCAGCAGGGAGAACTGTTGCTGATTTGCGGCATGGCAATCCTGGGAACAGGCGGTGGATTGCTGAATGGCGAAACCCAGAAGGCCATCATGGGCACAGTGTCTCGGAGTCGCGCCGGAATGGCATCCGGCATCAGCACTACCTCCAGATTCACCGGCATATTGCTGGGTTTCGCCGGACTGGGAGCGGTACTCGCCAGTGGCGTGAAATCGGCGGTAGAAAGCAGGCTGATAGACGCGGGAGTGTCTGCTAAACCCGGATTTTCCGAGTACGTCATGGCAGGCGACTTCGAGCGTGCTATCGCACTGTATCCCCACGACTTAACCGAAACGCTGAAGGGGCTCGCTCAGCAGAGTTACAGCCAGGGATTCGCGGGCGCCTTTGTGATTGCCGCTCTGTTCTCGCTGCTCGCATCCGCTGGGGTGTATGTGCTGATGCGTAGCAAAAAAGCCATAGCCCTGCAAAACGTGAGTAAAAATACATGTCGATAAATGACCTGGAAGTTGCACACCCGATTGAGACCGGCGCAATCATTTTTGACCTTGACGGTACTCTTGTCGACTCTGCGGGCGACATGACCGCGCAACTGAACACCATTCTGATCGAGCGGAATCTTGAGCCAATTCTGGTCGCAACCACTTCATTATTCCTCGGTGACGGAATGCGTTCTTTTGCCAAGCGGGCGTTCTGCTTGCGGGGAGTGGATGATTTGGAAGAAGCGATCGATACCTTCACCTCGCGCTACGAACATACTGACCACCGGATGACAAAACCCTATGAAGGGGTAATTGAAACCCTCAGCGCGTTGCGAGACGCGGGATGGAAACTATCGGTTTGTACGAATAAAAACGAAATGATCGCCATCGATATTCTCAAGCAAACCGACCTGTTGAGATTTATGGATGTGGTTTGTGGTGGGGATACCGTGGCCTTCAAGAAGCCTGACCCTAGACACCTAAGTGCAGTGGTAGCGCGGGCCGATTATGAAAAGCTTCCCAAGATCATGATCGGAGACAACTGGAACGATTTTGAAGCCGCCCGTGCGTACGGAATTCCGTTTGCTTTTGCCAGTTGGGGCTACGGAACTCTGCCCGACGATTGCAACGCCGCTAACCTCACAAAATTCAGTGACATTCTCGACATCGTTGGCTTGCCTGTGCATTGAACATCGTATGCTAAAAGCAGTGTCCTTTGCAGGCAGCGCAGGCCTCATCACTGATGAAACCGCCTCCCCAACGCATCCAACCTCACCGCAATCGGCGGTAACCGTTCACTGCTCCTCGCCAACATCTCCACATCATCCGCTGTGCTCTGCGCAATGCTTTGCACCGACTGCAACCGCCCGACAATCTCCAGGTTCGCCGACGTCTGTTCGCGGGTGGTGGTCACGATCCGCCCATTCAGGTCGTCGATGTGCGCGATGTCATTGCCTACCGCGCGCAGCATATCGACCGCCACCTGGCTGTCTTCCACGCAACGTTCGACGCCCTGGCGGCTGTCGTGCATGGCTTCTACGGCTTGGCGGCTGCCGTGTTGCAGGCTTTCGATGATGGTTTTGATTTCTTGGGTGGACACCGCCGTGCGCTGCGCCAGGCTGCGGACTTCGTCGGCGACCACCGCGAAGCCACGGCCTTGCTCGCCGGCGCGGGCGGCTTCGATGGCGGCGTTGAGGGCGAGAAGGTTGGTTTGGTTGGCGATGCTGCTGATGACTTCCAGTACGGTGCCGATGTGTTCGGCTTGTGTGGCCAGGCCTTGCACAGTCTCGTGCGTGCCGTTGAGGCGTGAGGCCAATTGGGTGATTTCCTGCTGGGCGCGGCTCACGCTTTCCTGGCCGCGCAGGACTTGTTGACTGGCTTTGCCTGCGTGATCCACGGCATGTTCGACGTGTACGGCGATGTGGCCCATGGCGTCTTCCATGCGCTGCATCGAGCCGGTCATCTGGGTGATTTCTGCCAACTGATGCCGCGCGCCTTTTTCCAGGGTGCCGCTGGCGTCTGCCAGTTCCTGGCCGAGTTGGCCGAGGCCGTGGGAGTCACGGGCGACGCCGTCGATCAGGTGGGTGATCTGTTGCAGGAAGTGGTCGAAACGCTTGGCCAGGGAAACGCGCATTGTGCCTTTGTCAGCGCTGTCGGCCTCAACGGTGAGCTGAGAAGTGACCGCGAGCATTTTCTCGAGCATTTCCTGACTCTCGACTGCTTCGGCCTGGCTGTGCACGGCCAGGTAGAGCAGGGCAACGGTTTCCATCACCACGTAGAAGGCGTGAACGAACACCATGGTCCAGCCGCCGTGGTGTTCCATCACGAATACCGGGAAACCTTGATGTTGCAGCGCATGGAATACCACGTGGTGCACGGCAATTGTCGCCGCTGCGATCAGGATCGGCAGCCAGTCGCGATAAAACGTCAGGACCGCCAGCAGCGCGAAGATCCCGAAGTGCGCTTCGATCACCCCCTGCGCCTGGTTGATGTGCAATGCCGCCATCACCATCAGGCCCGCGCCTAATGCGCAGCGCATCACGCGGGTTCCGCCAAGGGCTCGATAAAGCGCAGTGAGCACCACGCCGGTGCCGCCGCCCACGATCACGGCCTGCATCAATGTGTCGTGCCAGAACGCCAGGCCCAGCGAAAACAAAAACATCAGCCAGATCAACGCCAGCATGATGCGGTCGGCTTTACGGTAGTGCTCGAAAAAACGCGCGGGGGTGGGCATTCACACTGACTCCATGGGGTCTGGTCGAAACAAAGCGGGGGCAGGGTGGAGCAAGTTGGGTGTTTTATTTTTATTGGATTGAGTGTTGCCAAAGGTATATCGGCATCAAGAGAAGGGACTTGAGGAACGGCTACCCGGTCGGCTAGCCGTTTATCAAGGTGCGGTCAGAAGCTGTATTTGGCCGTGACGCCAAAGCTGCGTGGGTTGCCGTAGGTGTCGGTGGAACCCCAGATCGGGCTGGTGGCGATTGCCGAGTAGTAGGTGCGGTCAAAGATGTTGTTCACGTTCAACTGCAGGTCCAGATGCTTGTTTACCTGGTACCCGGCCATAACGTCTGCAACTGCATAGCTGCCTTGTTCCAGGCGATAGGTATTGCTGTTGGCGAGCACCACATCGTTGTACATGCGGCTTTGCCAGTAAACGTTGCCACCGATGCGCAGTTTTTCCAGCGGGCCCTGGAAGCGATAGGAGGTGGTGAGTTTGAACAGGCGCTCTGGGGTGTCGGTGTCGAAACGCTGGTTGTTATTGGCAGGCTTGGTGTCCTTGACGTAATGCGCACGGGTGTAGGTAAAGCCACCGCCGACTTGCCAGTTCTCAGTGAGGGAACCTTGCAGCTCCAGATCTATACCCTGGCTGCGAACCAGTCCGGACGCTTCGTAGCAAGCGGTGATCGGGCATCCCACCTGGCTGTCAGGCAATGTCGCGCGGTTTTTCTGGTCGATCTGGAATACTGCCAGGCTGGCGTTGAGCGCACCGTTGAAGTACTCGCCCTTGATGCCGACTTCGTAGTTTTCACCGACGATAGGTTCCAAGGGTTTGTCCGAAAAATCCCGACTTGTCTGCGGCGTGAAGATATCGGTATAGCTGGCGTAGACCGAATGGTGCTCGTCAAGGTCGTAGATCACCCCGGCGTAGCGTGTGAGGTTGCGGGTGACTTTGTAGTCGCCATCGCCCTGGCGGTCATCGTAGTCATACCAGTCCACACGGGCGCCCAGGATGACCTTGAGCGGGTCTGCCAGGTTCAGGCGGGTTGTCAAGTAAACACCATCCTGGGTGGTGATGCTGTGGCCTTTGCCGTCGCGTACGAAGTTCGGCTTTGCGCCATTGAGTGGGTAGTTGGTGTCGTAGGGGCTGAACTCCTTGGAAGTGGCGTCATAGATGCGTTTGCTGGTGCCCACCACCACTTCATGGGTACGACCGAAGGCTTCGACCGGGCCGCTGAAGAAGGTGTCCAGCCCGTATTGCTTGTCATCCTGGTTCGATTGGTAGGCGGTGCGCGCCAGGGTGGTTTGATAGCGCGACTGGTAGGTACCGGTGAATACACCGTCCAACTGTGATGAGGAGCCGGCGATGTGGAGTTTCCAATCGTTGGCGAAGCGATGCTCGATATCACCAAATACCGTGTCGATGGTCAGTTTCTTGTTTTCCCAGTCCGAGCCGGGGTTGGTGGAGCGAGGCAGGTTCAGGTGGTGGCCGTCAGTGCCGATCGGCAAGCCGCCCCAGAAGTGGTTGGTCTGATCTTCCTGGCGCGAGAAGCCCAGGGTCGCCGTGGTGTTTTCGCTGAGGTCGGCTTCGCCGATGGCATAGAACAGTCCGTGATCGCTTTCTTCACCCTTGCGGAAACTGTTGGCGTCCCGGTATGAACCCACCACGCGACCGCGCAGGGTGCCGCTGTCATTCAAGGCGCTGGAAGCGTCGAATTCGCCGCGATAATCATCCCAACTGCCGGCAGCACCGGTGATCGAAACCTGCGGCGTGGCAGTGGGACGCTTGCGCACAAAGTTGATCGCAGCCGAAGGGTTGCCCGCGCCGGTGACCAGTCCGGTAGCGCCACGAATCACTTCCACCCGGTCGAACATCGCTAAGTTGGGCTGCACGCTGTTGGCGTAGCCAGAATACGAACTGGGGATGCCGTCGAACATCATGTTGTCGATGTCGAACCCGCGTGATTTATAGGTATGCCGACCGGGGCCGCTGGATTGGCTGAGGAACAGGCCGGGCGTGTTCTTGACCACGTCATTGACGCTGGTCATGGCCTGGTCGTCCATGCGTTGGCGGGTGATCACCGTGACGGCCTGCGGGGTCTCACGCATGGTCAATGGCAGCTTGGTCGCCGTTTTCATCGCGCCGGTGGTATAGGACTGCGTGCCTTCGGTGGTTTCGCCAAGCTGCTGCTCCCCGGAGATTTGCGTGGCACCCAGCTCAAGCGTGGTTGCTGGCGTTTCAGTGTCCGCGGCAAAGGCCGCTTGGGCGCTTGCAAGACAGACAGCCAACGCCATTAAACTGGGTGAAAAACCTTTGCCGCCGTGTTGTTGCACAGGCATGGAACTGAACCTCCCCGAATGCCGTCCGTGGCGAATAATAAAGATGTTGATAATTATTCGCATCAGTTTGGCAGATTGAGTCGGGAGGAAAAAGCCTTCAGGGATAATTAGTTAACGAATTTTTCACATGTGGCGGATGGGGCGTTTAGCCATCAATCTCCAAACGCACTCCCAGGTAGGGCCGCTCAGTCGCGCTTGGGAATGGCCACCCGGCTTGTCGCCTTCACCTCTCGCAACGCCAGGCTGGACTGGATCGAAGCAATCCCCAGTTGGCGCCTTAGCACGCTCTCGACAAACTCGCTGTAGCTGTCCAGATCTTCCGCCAGCACTTGCAACAGGTAATCCGCATCCCCCGTGATTTTGTGGCACGACAATACCTGCGGCAGCTCTTTCACCACCGCCTCGAAAGCGTCAGGCGCATGGTCGGTATGGATGGCGAAACGCACATGCACAAAGGCCATGATGTCCAGCCCGAGCATCTTGCGATCGAGGTTGGCCTGGTAGTCCTTGATCACGCCTTCTTCTTCCAGGCGTTTGCGTCGGCGCCAGCAGGGCGTGAGGCTCAGGGATAAACGCTCGCTGAGTTGAGCGTTGGAAATACTGGCGTCTTCCTGCAGCAGGGCGAGGATGGCGAGATCAGTGTCATCAAGAGCGACCTGTTTGGTTTTATTTTTCACAATTGTGAGCTCATAGGGTAAATATTCCCGATAAAGCTAACAGTGTCGTAAGTAAAAGCAAAGAAAGCCCGGCGTTGCCAGAACAAAATAGACCCTGTCTTTTACTGGCGGATGACCCACATGCTGACTGTTTTTAGCGAAGCCCACCGTTTGCACCATGGCACCGAACTGAAGGATGGCGTGCTCAAACCCTCGTTCGAACAACCGAGCCGCGCCGACACCGTGCGTGACCGCGTCAGGCAGGTTGGCTTGGGCGATATCATCGTACCGCGGCGCTTTGACCGGGCCTGTTATGTCAACGCCCACAGCGAGCGCTACGTGGCATTCCTCGAAACTGCCTGGGCCGAATGGACCGCCATCGGCCGCAGCCATGACGCACTGCCCCTGGTGTGGCCGGTCCGGGACTTGGCCAACCAACAAGTGCCGGATTTCATCGATGGCAAGTTGGGTTTCTTCGCCATGGACGCCGGCTCGCCGATTACCCGCACTACGTGGGAGGCGGTAAAAACCAGCGCCGATATCGCCTTGACCGGCCTGGCACTGTTGGATGAAGGCCATTACAGCGCCTTCGCCCTGTGCCGCCCACCGGGCCATCACGCGGCGCGTGAATACATGGGCGGCTATTGCTACCTCAACAACGCCGCGATTGCCGCGCAGCAAGCCATCACCCAAGGCGCCAAGCGCGTGGCGGTGCTGGATGTGGATTTTCACCACGGCAACGGCACGCAGAACATTTTCTACGACCGTCCGGACGTGATGTTCATTTCCCTGCATGGCGACCCGGCGGTGTCCTATCCGTATTTCTCCGGTGCCAGCAGTGAGCGCGGCGCAGGTGCGGGGGAGGGCTTCAACCTGAATTACCCGTTGCCCAAAAACACCACGTGGGACCACTACCGAACCGCCCTTGTCGACGCCTGCCAACAACTGCGCCGTTTTGCACCCGAGGTGCTGGTTATCTCCCTTGGTGTCGACACCTTCAAGGATGACCCCATCAGCCACTTCCTCCTCGACAGCCAGGACTTCCTCGGCATGGGCGAAATCATCGCCAGCGTTGGCGTGCCCACGCTGTTCGTGATGGAAGGCGGCTACATGGTCGATGAAATCGGCATCAATGCCGTCAACGTGCTGCACGGTTTCGAAAGCAAAACCCAATAACAACAACCGTCGACTTTTCTTCTGCCAAAACTCAAAAACATAACAAGAGGTTTTGTGATGAAAACAACCACGCCCGGGCTTTATGAAAAGCCTGCGTTGCAACGTACCCTGAGCAACCGCCATATCCAGTTGATGGCCATGGGCGGTGCGATCGGCACTGGCCTGTTCATGGGCTCCGGCAAGATCATTGCGCTGTCCGGCACCTCGATCATCCTGATCTACATGATCATTGGGCTGTTCGTGTATTTCGTGATGCGCGCCATGGGCGAGCTGCTGCTGTCCAACCTCAACTTCAAGAGCTTCGCCGACTTTGCCGGGGCGTACCTGGGGCCGCGCGCGGCGTTCTTTCTCGGCTGGTCGTACTGGTTGAGCTGGAGCGTAGCGGTGGTGGGGGATGCTGTGGTGGTCGGCGGCTTCTTCCAGTACTGGTTTCCGGATGTGCCGGCGTGGATGCCAGCGGTGGGTATGTTGCTCACGCTGTTCGCGCTGAACGTGCTGACGGTCAAGCTGTTTGGCGAAGTGGAGTTCTGGTTCGCGATCATCAAAATCATCGCCGTGGTGACCTTGATTGGCGTGAGTGTGGTGCTGATCGCCAGCTCGTTTGTCTCGCCCACCGGCGTCACAGCTTCGCTGACCCATTTGCTGGACAAACAGGCAGCGTTTCCCAATGGCCTTTTCGGCTTTTTTGCCGGCTTCCAGATGGCGATTTTTTCTTTCGCCGGCACCGAACTGATTGGCACGGCCGCCGCCGAAACCCGCTCGCCAGAGCGCACGTTGCCCAAGGCGATCAACTCGATCCCGCTGCGCATCATCCTGTTCTACGTGCTGGCGCTGGCGTGCATCATCGCGGTGACCTCGTGGCAGCAAGTCTCGCCGAGCAAAAGCCCGTTTGTTGAGTTGTTCCTGGTCGCAGGTTTTCCGGCCGCTGCGGGCATTGTGAATTTCGTGGTACTCACCTCGGCGGCGTCATCGGCCAACAGTGGCGTATTTTCGGCCAGCCGCATGCTGTTCGGGTTGGCCGACCTGGGGGATGCCCCGGGCATTTTTGGGCGGTTGTCGAACAGCAGCGTGCCGTTTATCAGCCTGGCGTTTACCACCCTGCTGATGCTATTGGGGCTGGTATTGCTGTTTGTGGTACCCGAGGTGATGACCGCCTTCACCATTGTGTCCACGGTGTCAGCGATCCTGGTGATTTTCACGTGGTCGACCATCCTCGCGTCCTACATCGCCTACCGTAAAAAACGCCCGGACCTGCACGCGAAATCCATCTACAAGATGCCTGGTGGTGTGCCGATGGCCTGGTTTTCCCTGGCGTTTCTCGCGTTTGTACTCGGCCTGTTGGCGCTGCGGCCGGATACACGCTTGGCGCTGTACGTGATGCCGGCCTGGTTTATCTGGCTGGGGATCGCTTACCAGTTTTCGCGCTTCAAGGGTGCCCATTGGATGAAGGCGACACACTCGGTCACAGGTGATCCGCATCAATGACGGCCTTGGCAAACGCCTCGGGCGCTTCCTGCGGCAGGTTGTGGCCAACGCCACCATTGATCAGGCGAAACGCATACTTGCCGGTAAAGCGCTTGGCGTAGTCGCCGGGGGCCGGGTGCGGCGCGCCGTTGGCGTCACCTTCGAGGGTGATGGTCGGCACGCCAATCGATGGCGCCTGGGCGAGTTTCTGCTCCAGCGGTTCGTATTGGGGTTCGCCCTGGACCAGGCCCAGGCGCCAGCGGTAGTTGAACACGGTGATCGCCACGTGATCCGGGTTCTCCAGGCCTTTGGCGCTGCGCTCGAACGTGGCGTCATCGAACGTCCAGTGCGGTGAGGCCAGCTGCCAGATCAGTTTGGCGAAGTCGTGTGTGTTTTTCTGGTAGCCATCCGCGCCGCGTTCGGTGGCAAAGTAAAACTGGTACCACCATTGCAGCTCGGCTTTAGGCGGCAAAGGGGTTTTGCCCGCCGCCTGGTTGCCGATCAGGTAACCGCTGACCGACACCAGCGCTTTGACCCGCTCAGGCCACAGCGCGGAAACGATGTCTGCCGAGCGGGCGCCCCAGTCATAACCGCCGAGCACGGCTTGCTTGATCTTCAGCGCGTCCATGAAGTCGATCACATCACTGGCCA
Source organism: Pseudomonas tritici (assembly GCF_014268275.3). Classification (NCBI taxonomy): domain Bacteria; kingdom Pseudomonadati; phylum Pseudomonadota; class Gammaproteobacteria; order Pseudomonadales; family Pseudomonadaceae; genus Pseudomonas; species Pseudomonas tritici. Next base: position 3,573,727 of record NZ_CP077084.1, on the reverse strand, counting down.
GTGCGGCCGGTTGGCCGTTACGCAGGGTTTTATCCGAGAGAAAACGCGTGTCGCCATAACCGCGGGCGTAAGGGATCAGCACGCGATAACCCTTGGCCGCCAGCAACGGCGCCACCTGGGCGTAGCTGTCAATGTCGTAGGGCCAGCCGTGTAGCAGGATCACCACTGGGCCGGTCGCCGGGCCGACTTCGGCATAGGCCACGTCCAGCAGGCCGGCGTTGACGTGCTTGAGGGCCCCTAAGGCCGTCTGAGTGCTGGCGACGGCCCGAATAGGCGCCTCGGGCATTTCCGCGTGAGCCATGCCCAGGACGCCGAACGGCAACAGGGCAAAGGTCAGGAAAAGAGGGTGGCGTTTGGAGCGGCGATTCAACTGAGCGTGCATGGCGAGCCTCCTGCGGCTTGATGTGTGCCGGGTGCTCAGTGAAACGCCGGGCTGTATCTGGCCTGTTTCAGGAAACCCGCCGGGTTAAAGCCGGTGTATCGCCATGGGCTCTGTACACACTGCGATACAAGCCTGCAATCCGACCCTCACACTCAACAAGCATCAAACACAACAGGAATGGCCAGGTGAGGTTTTACGACAGCACGATCTCATAAGGCTCGCGCATACGCTCCAGCAGCACCTGGGCCAGCATGGGCGCCAGGCCGATTTCCGGGTCGCCGGCCAACTGGCTGGCATAGGCGTGGACGGCATGGAGTTTGCGCGCCACGCTCCAGCTGTCCAGACGCACTTTGCGCGCCCGTTGCCAGGGGATGATCGCCCCCTCTCGGGCGGGCCAGTGCCAGGCCCAGATCGGCAATTCATGCAGCTGCGCTCCGACCAGGCTGCACGCCTTGGCGCTGGCACGGCCGACTGCGTCATGGTCGGCATTGCCGTCATTGCGCCAGGTGCTGAACACCGCGTCGCCAGGCTGCAGGTAACGCGCGATGAACTGGCTCAGTTGTACTTCCCGGGCGGCGAGGGCGGTATCGCAGAACCCGCCACGTATCCACTTCAGGCTGTGCAACGGCATGCCCAGGCGGCGCAGGGCTTCGACGCTTTCCTGCGGGCGCACCACGCTCAAGCGGCTCGCCGGCCATATGTTGGACCCCGGGTGGCTGGCACTGCCGTCGGTGATGGAGATCAGTTGCAGCGGGTGTTCCAGGGTACTGAGCAACTGCAGCAAGCCGCCACAGGCCAGCACTTCGTCGCCGGGATGCGGGGCGATGATGACCACGCGCGCGCCAGCGGGTACCAGTGAGGACGCGGTGATCGGAAGGATTTGCGCCAGCTGCGGGGCGCTGTTCCAGATTTGCGCCGTACCGCAACGGCCGTCGCTTAAGGAAGCAAGCTTCATGGGGTGTTACATCCTTGTCGATTGATGCTGTTGGTCGTGCCCCGTGGGCGGGACGACTCTCTTATACCCACCACAGGCTCCGCCGCAGTGGCTGCATGGCACTCCAACCGTGGAATACCAGCAAGGCGTCCTCAGCATAGACAAGGATTGGTCGTTTTTACATTCAGCAACGTCGTTTTTTAAGTGGCGTGCATCAAACTCTTCAAATAATCGCCAAACCCGCCTTGTGCGCGGGCGTCCAGGCGCGCACTGGTGATCACTTGCGGCGTATGGCTCCAGGCGATGGAGGCGCCGCACCGCTCAAGGTTGCGCACCAACTGGACATCTTCATGGCACGCCAGCGGTTCGAAACCGCCGGCGCGGACATAAGCGCCAGCGCTCACGCCCAGGTTGGCACCGTGGATGTGCCGATGACCGTCACGGGCCTCATAACCTTGCAGATAACGAATTTGTGCAGCGGGGTCGAAATCTTCGCTCCAGGCGTCCACCGTGACAGTGCCGCACACCGCATCCACCCCCAGCGCCAGCTGCGCCACCAGCCAGTCCGGGGCAACCCGGCTGTCGGCGTCCGTGCAGGAGATCCAGCGCGCGCCCTGATTGAGCAGGTGGCGCGCGCCAACGCCGCGCACATGCCCCACATTGCGCGCCTGGACTTCGAGGTACTGCACCGGGTAGGCCTGGGCAATGGCGGCACTGCCATCGCTGCAACTGTCGAGCACGACCAGGATAGTGACTGCTTCGCCCATCAATCCGGGGTGGCCAGCCGCGATCAGCGCCGCTTCAAGGCAGTCGCCCAGCAACGCCTCTTCGTTATGTACCGGGATCAGAATGCCGATCATCGCAAGCCCTCAAGGGTGGCGACCGAGGTGCCATCGCGGCTCCATAGATCAAGAAGAAAGTCGTGTTCGTGATGGCTTGCGATCCGCGGCATGTCCAGGCGCTGCTGGAGCAGCGCGTGCACCTGCTCGGCAGTCTGCGGGCAACCTTCGATAGGCGGGCGCCAGTGGCAGGCCAGCACTTGGCCGTCGTCGGTAAGCGAGGCGCGGGCGCGATCGATCAACTCACTCAGGTCATCTGCGTCAAGGTAGTAGCACAGCTCGCTCAATACGATCAGCTCGAACTGGCCGGTGGGCCACTGTTCGGGCAAGCGACTCTGTCGCACTTGTGCATGCGGGAAACCCAACAGGCGGCTACTCGCCAGCGCCACGGCGGCGGCGGCGGTGTCGCAACACAGCAGGCGGTCACAACGTGGCGCCAGCTCGAAGCTCAGCTCGCCATTTGCGCAACCGGGCTCGAACACCGAGGCGTAGCGCGGCCGCGTGAGTATCGCCAGGGTCAGTGCGCGTTTGCGTCGCTCGTACCAGCGTTGGCGAAACGCCCAGGGGTCGTCGTTCTCGGCGAACAACTGGTCGAAGTAAGGCGTGGCCACACTCATACGAACACCACTTCAAAAGGCTGCAACAAGCGCTCCACCACATAGGGCGCGAGCACCGGCGCGAGGCCGACCTGCGGGTCGCCTTCCAACTGGCTGGCGAAGGCATGGATGGCGTGGCGCTTGCGGGCGATGGCTTCGCAGCTCAGCGGGATCTTGCGCGCGCGATGCCAGGGCACCAGGCTGTTTTCGGGGGTTGCCCAGTGCCAGGTCCACACAGGCACCTCATACAGGGTTGCGCCCACGGCCTCGGATGCCTTGGCGCTGGCACGGCCAACGGCCTCATGGTCGCAATGGCCGTCTTCGCGCCAAGTGGTGAACACGACGTCGTTGGGTTTGAGGTAGCGCTGGATAAACGCAGCGAGTTCGTCCTCGCGGGCCGCGACCTTGCTGTCGCTAAAACCCGCGCGCAGCCATTTCAAGCTGTGGGCAGGCAGGCCCAGACGATGCAGGGCCTGTGCTGACTCCTGGGGGCGCACCACGCTCAAGCGCTCAACTGGCCAACGTTGCGAACCGGGATGACTGGCGCTGCCATCGGTGACTGAAATCAACTGGATCGGCCGGCCCAGCGCCGCCAAACCCTGCATCAGCCCGCCGCAACCCAGCACTTCGTCATCCGGATGCGGCGCAATGATCACCGCACGATGGCCTTCCGGCACCAACTGCTCGACGCTGATCTGTGGCAACTCGGCCATTTTCGGCGACGCCTGCCAGTGCTGCAGCGGCGTACCCTGTCCAACAATCGGATTGGCTTTCATAGCTGCCACCTGCCTGTGGTGGCGCCGGCGGCCAGTTCGCCAAGACCGGCCAAGTCGCGCTCGGCATGGCTTTGGCGCACATACACCGGCAGGTCCGCCATCAACTGGGCGAAGTGCGGGTCCTTGCAATAGGGGCCCGCACCGACCGCGCGACCAACGTGGCGAATCACTTGCTCAACCGTGTCTTCGATGCAGGCGCGCGTCTGTTGGGCCAACGCCCTGGCGTCAGCCTGCGGTTCGCGGTCGACGTGTTCGGCACTGGCGCGCAGCACGCAGGCGGCACTGTTCAATGCACTGTCGACGGCGCCTAGGTGGGCGAGGGCATGCGGTTCCGGGCGTTTATTGCATTGTTCACGCAGGACTTCCGCCAGGCGTTGCACCGCGCCGTACCAGCAGGCCGCAATGCCAATCCCGCCTTGCCAGAAACCAGGACGGGCGAGGTAATCACCGGGGCCGCCCACGGCAAGCCCCCAGGCCCCATCAAACACGACTTCCACGCTGCCGGTGGCCGCCATGCCCACGGCATTCCAGCCCTCGTCAGTCACAGTGATGCCGGGTTGGTCCATGTGCACCGCCACCAACTGCTGGCGATCCTCTTCGTCCCAGGCCGTCAACAACCCGTGGCTGACCACCGCGGCGCCGGAGCACCAGGCCTTACGCCCTTGCACGATCAGGCGATGGTCCTCTTTGCGCACATGCACCTTGGCCGTGGGTGGTTCGGCCGCCCACATACCCCACGTACTGCCCAAGGGCGGCAAGGGGCTGTCGAGCTCGGCGATAATTGCCAGGGCATCGGTATGGCCTTCAAACAGCTTGCACAGGCGCAGGTCGTGACCTGCCACCTGCGCCAAGCGGCTGAACCGTTCCAACGTCTGGCCGCTGCCGGGCAACGGCAGTTGGTCCAGGCCTTCTTCCTGAAGCGCCTTCAGGGCGGCGCCCAGGGCTTGCGTGTTCGCATAGCCCCGGTTGCCTTGAAGGAATCCATGCAACGCCATCTCACACCTCGTCTTCGTGCTGCAGCTCAAACAGTAGCAGCGAGCGGCCGGTCACCGCGTATTCATGTTCAAAGTCGAAACGTTCCTGGCCACGCACCGCAGGCTCGTTGGTGTCGAGCATGCAGGTCCAGAACTCACCCTCGGGCACTGGCGGCAGGCGGAAATTGACCATGTCGTGGTGGGCGTTCACCACCAGCAGCAAGGTCGCATCGGCGCCGGCACGGCGAATCCCGGTTTCCTGGGCGCGGCCATCCATCAACATGCCCAGGCAGCGACCGTGGCTGTCTTCCCACTGCTCGGTGCTCATCTCGGTGCCATCTGGCGATAGCCACGTTACGTCCTTCACGCCGATATCTTCGTTGTAATCGCCGACCAGGAAGCGCCCGCGACGCAGGATCGGGTAGGCCAAGCGTAGCTTGATCAGGCGTTTTACAAACTTGAGCAGCGCCTTGCCGTCGTCGTCCAAATCCCAGTTGACCCAGCCGATCTCGCTGTCCTGGCAGTAGGCATTATTGTTGCCGTGCTGGGTGCGGGCAAATTCGTCCCCGGCCACGAGCATCGGCGTGCCTTGGGACAACAGCAGCGTTGCGAAGAAGTTACGCATCTGGCGCAGGCGCAGTGCGTTGATCTCGGGATCTTCGGTCGGGCCTTCGACGCCATGGTTCCACGACAGGTTGTTGTTGCTGCCGTCCTGGTTGTTCTCGTCGTTGGCTTCGTTGTGTTTGTCGTTGTACGACACCAGGTCGTGCAAGGTGAAACCATCGTGCGCGGTGATGAAATTCACCGAGCTGTAAGGGCGACGGCCGCGATGATTGAACATCTCGCCCGACGCGGTCATGCGTGCGGCGAAATCCGCCAACTGGCCGTCATCACCTTTCCAGAACGCGCGCACGGTGTCGCGGAAGCGGTCATTCCATTCCACCCAGCCCGGCGGGAAATTGCCCACTTGGTAGCCACCAGGGCCGCAGTCCCAAGGTTCGGCGATCATTTTCAGCTGGCGCAGCACCGGGTCCTGGCGGCAGGCCACGAGGAAGCTGTGGCGCTCGTCGAAACCGTCGCGATAGCGCCCGAGGATGGTCGCCAGGTCGAAGCGGAAACCGTCGACGTGCATCTCTGTCGCCCAGTAGCGCAGCGAGTCAGTGACCATCTGCAGCACGCACGGGTGGCTCAGGTCCAGGGTATTACCGGTGCCGGAATCATTGATGTAGAAACGTTTGTCATCCGGCATCAGGCGGTAGTACGAGGCGTTGTCGATGCCACGCATGGACAGGGTCGGGCCGCGTTCGTTGCCTTCGGCGGTGTGGTTGTAGACCACATCGAGGATCACCTCGAGCTTCTGTTCATGCAGGTGCGCGACCATCTCCTTGAACTCGGCGATCTTGCCGCTGGCCAGGTAGCGCGGGTCCGGGGCGAAAAACGCAATGCTGTTGTAGCCCCAGTAGTTGGTCATGCCCTTTTCCAGCAGATGCTGGTCGTTGACAAATGCGTGTACCGGCAGCAATTCGACAGAGGAAATGCCCAACTGGCGGATGTGCTTGAGTACATCATCTTCCATAAGACCGGCGCAGGTGCCGCGCACGGATTCGCCCACGGAAGGGTGGCGCATGCTGATGCCGCGCAAGTGGGTTTCATAAATGATCGTACGGTCCCACGGCACACGCACCGGCTGGTCGTTGCCCCAGGTGTGTGCCGGGTCGATGACCTTGCACTTGGGCACGAAGGGCGCGCTGTCGCGTTCGTCGAAGCTGAGGTCGTCGTCGGGGTGGCCGATGGTGTAGCCGAACAGCGCCTCCGACCATTTGAGTTCGCCCACAAGCTGTTTGGCATAGGGGTCGATCAGCAATTTGTTGTGGTTGAAGCGGTGGCCGTTGGCCGGGTCGTATGCACCGTAGACACGGTAGCCGTAAATCAGCCCGGGGTGGGCGTCGGGCAGGTAACCGTGGAAGATTTCGTCGGTGTATTCCGGCAGTTCAATACGCTCAAGCTCCACCTCACCGGTGTCATCGAACAGGCACAGCTCAACCTTGGTGGCATTTGCCGAGAACAGTGCAAAGTTGACGCCCAGACCGTCCCAGGTCGCGCCAAGTGGGAAGGGCAAACCTTCACGAATCCGCGACGGTTCGCTGTCCGGCGTCGGTGAGGTTTTATCGGGTTTGCTCATTGTGTTGCTCCTGCAAGGGTCTTTTTTCAGGCCGAACGCGGCCCTGCTGACGAGATTTCAGCTGACAATTTGGAATAAGAAATCACCTCTTGCCGACGGCGCCGGCAAGAGGTGTGAGGTCAAGGCTTGGGCTTCTTCGGCGCCGGCGGCTTTTTAGCGGCCGCTGGTGCTGGCTTGCTGGCCGCTGGTGCTGGCGGCTTGGCTTTTGGCGACGGTTTAGGCGCGCTTGCCTTGGGCTTGGCCCCCGCCTTTGGCTTGCTTGGCGTCAACGCTTCGGCTTCCGCCAGCTTGCGCGCCATTTCCCAGTGCCGCGCATCTTCACCGTGGGGTTTGCCTTCGGACTCCCAGATCTGATGCGCCAGCTCGCGTATGCGTTTGTCTTCAGTACTCATCACAATGCTCCTCGCAGAAAATTTTCAGCTTTCTTGATCATCAGGATTGATAAAGACATTGACCGGGAAATCCCCCAGGGCAGTGCTAACCAACAGCTCCTTGTCTGGTGTGACTGCGCCTGTATGAAAAAGTCCCTTCCAGTTTTGGGTTGTCGCGGCGAACGGTAATTTCACCCGCGTATCGCCCCAAACCTGCGCATTGATCTGGGGATGCACACCGTTTTCAAGCAAGCGATGGGGCCAGCGTGGCACCACCACCAGCAGGCGTTTGCCCTGGTGTTCACGACAGAACGCGACCACGCGTTCAGCGTGCTTGCCAACCACGTCCAGCGGTGTGTAGGTGCCGCTGCGGAACAGCTCGGGATGGGCCTTGCGCACGGCCAGCACCTGAGCAATCAGCGCCTGTTTGATACGCCCGTCGCGCCAGTTGAACAGCAGTTCGCCAATGTCCGGTGGTGTATCCAATGCGTGTTGCCGTGCATTGAAATCCACCGGGCGGCGGTTGTCCGGGTCCACCAGGCTGAAGTCCCAGAACTCATCGCCCTGGTACAGGTCCGGCACACCCGGCACAGTGATGCGAAGCAAGGATTGCGCCAGGCCATTCAACGCGCCGGCTGGGGCAATCGCCTGGGCGGCGTTACCGATAGCGGTGCGCAATGGGTGGCCTTCGTCGCTGAGCAACAGCCGCGACAGGAATGCCTCGACGCCTTGTTCATAGGCCTCGTTGGGCGCGCTCCAGCTGCTCTGCAACTTGGCTTCGCGCAGGGCTTTTTGTTGCCACTGCCACAGGCGCTGCTGGTAACCCTCGAAGTCGGCGGCCAGGTCCAGCGGCCAAGTGCCCAGCAGTGCCTGGTAGAGGATCAATTCATCGCCGGCTGACGGCGTGTTTGCATCGGTACGCAACGGGGCGGCGAGGGTGCGCCAGTGCTCCACTTGCTCGACGTACCACGGCGCGCACTCGCTGATCACCGCCAGGCGCGCGCGCGTGTCTTCGCCGCGCTTGTGGTCGTGGGTGGCGGTGGCCAGCAGGTTGTCGGGGAAGCTCTGCAAGCGTTGCCCGTTGACCGCATGAAAATCGGCCAACGGCGCGCTGAACTGCTCAGTGCTGAAGCCCACGTCATTGCGCGATAGCAATACCGCCGAACGATAGAACGCCGTGTCTTCCACGGCCTTGGCGGCCGCGGGCGACGTCAGTTGCTGGAAGCGCACGCAGGCATGCTTGAGGATCTTGCGTTCACGGCCCACAGGCCGATTGCGCCATGGCTGGCCGCCCAGCCATTTCTCCAGGTGCTCGAGTACTGGCCAGTCGCCTTCACCCAGGGTCGTGCGAGCGCCCTCCATGGCTTGCTGGAATACCTTATCGTCGGCGGCGCTACGCCCACGGGCACTGATGTAGGTGCGGTACACCGGGAAGTGCACGATCAGTTCCTGCAAGGCACGGCGGATCGCGCCCAGGGTCAGGTCGCGGGTCATCACATCGTCGCGGGCCACTTGCAGCAGCGCGCGCGCCACGCTTTCAAAGTCGCCGCCGAGTGAACCGTTGAGGATTTGCTGGCGCGCCAGTCGGGCTTCCTCAATGAAGGTCGAAGGCCGTTCGCTGTGGCGCGTCCACAAGTCGGCCAACGGCTCAAAGCCGTCCGGGTGATGTTGCAGCAGCGAGAGCTGGTTCATGAATTCGTAGCCGGTGGTGCCGTCCACCTGCCAGTCTTCACGCAGGGTTTCGCCTTCTCCGAGGATTTTTTCCACAAAGATCGGCAGATGCCGCTCTGGCGACAGCGAATCGACGCGGCGGCGCAGCTTGCGGCAGTAACCGCGTGGGTCGGCCAGGCCGTCGATATGGTCGATGCGCAGGCCATCTACCAGGCCTTCGCTGATCAGTTCGAAGATTTTGCCGTGGGTGGCTTCGAACACCGCAGTGCGTTCTACGCGCAGGCCGCCGAGTTCGTTGACATCGAAGAAACGACGCCAGTTGATATCGTCCGCAGCGGTGCGCCAGCTGGCCAGGCGGTAGGCCTGTTGTTCGAGCAACTGATGCAGGCGGTTGAAGCCCTCGGGTTGGCGCCCGTCGAACTCGGCCAGCCGTTGTTCAATGGCCGGCAACACCTCGGTGGCACGTTCGGCCAAGGCCTGCTTCAGCCACTGCGCCTCATGGTAGGCGTCGTCTTGGTAGGCAAGGGCGGAAAAGCGCTCCGCCAAGGGCTTGAGCAGTTCACCGGTGCCCAGGATCGCTGCGTATTCCTTTGGGCAGATCGGGAAGCGGTGTTCGTAATGCTCGACGTAGAACGCGCCGTGGGGGGCGTCGAACTTCAAGGTCAGGGCGCCGGTCTGCAGGGCTTCGCCATAATCGCTGCCTAGGAATGGCATCAGCAATTGGCCCTTGAGCAACGGGTCGGGCGAATGCCACTGAATATCGAAGAACTCGCTGTAGGGGCTCAGGCGACCCCACTCCAGCAGGTCCAGCCACCAAGGGTTATCCGCGCCGCCCACCGCCATGTGGTTGGAGACGATATCGAGGATCAGCCCCATATTGTGCTCACGCAGCGCCGCGACCAAGCGGCGCAAGGCCGCTTCGCCGCCCAGTTCCGGGTTGACGCTGGTGGGGTCGACCACGTCGTAGCCATGCATGGACCCGGCGCGGGCGCTGAGCAGTGGCGAGGCATACAGATGACTGATGCCCAATTGGGCGAAATACGGCACCAGGGGCACCGCATCATCGAGGGTAAAACCTTTATGGAATTGCAGGCGCTGGGTGGCGCGCAGGGGCAGTGCTTTCATCGGTCACGCTCATAGGCTTGGTTGCGCGCGACGGCCAATAGTTCGAGGCGGCGGGCGGCTCCGGCATTGTCGAGCAGGCTGGAGGCCTCACCCGGCAGGCGGCGGCGCCAGTTGGGGTGGGTGTCGGTGGTGCCGGGCAGGTTGGGCTGTTCTTCGACGCCCAGCGCGTCCTCCAGCGGCAGCAAAACCAGCGGCGCGCGGGTGTGGCCGAGGTAGCGCACGCTGGCGTCGATCATATGGTCGGTTTCATTGCGAATTTCTTCGACGAAATTCTGCGGGTCCTGGCTCAAGGCCTGGCGCAGTGCCTGGCGTTCGCGCAGGCGGTGTTCGCTCCATTGCTCCACAGTCGGCGCATCGATCAGGCCGAGCTGGATATTCCAGTCGATATCACGGCTGTGCCACCAACCGTTGAGCGTAGGCAAGTCGTGGGTGCTGGTGGTGGCCAGCGCGTTGTCGGGCCAGTCGAGGATCGGCCTGAACTGGCCTTCGTGGTTTTGCTCGAACAGCAACACGCGCATGCCCAGGATCGAGCGGGCGATGAGTTTTTCGCGCAGGCCATCCGGCACCGTGCCGAGGTCTTCACCGAGCACAATCGCCTGGTGGCGGTGGGATTCCAACGCCAGCAGGCGCAACAGGTCGTCCACCGGGTAATACAGGTAGGCGCCGTCCCTGGGCGAGGCGTCCATGGGGATCACCCACAGGCGTTGCAGGCCCATCACATGGTCGATACGCAAGCCGCCAGCGTGGGCGAAGTTGGCACGCAGCATTTCGATGAAGGCGCGAAAACCATGGCGCTTGAGGCCTTCAGGCGAGAACGCGGATATGCCCCAGCCCTGGCCGGCACGGTTGAGGATGTCGGGCGGCGCGCCGACGGTCAGGTTGGCGAGCAACTCATCCTGGCGGCTCCAGGCCTGGCTGCCGCCGCCGTCGGCGCCCACGGCCAGGTCGGCGATCAAACCGACGCCCATGCCGCTGCCTCGGGCGGCCTGCTGTGCGCGCTCAAGGCAACGGGCGATCAGCCATTGGCTGAAGGCGAAGTAGCCGATTTCATCGCGGTTTTCTTCGGCGAACTGCGCCAGGGCCGGACTCTGGGGCGTGCGCCAATCCTCCGGCCAGTGGCGCCAGTCAAGGTCTTCACCCTTCGCGGCACGTGCGGCTTGCACGGCTTCGAAGCGGCAGTGGTTTTCCAGCGCCTCGCCACCGGCCTGGCGGAAACTCAGGAAATCGGCGTGTTGTGGGTGGTGGCCGTGACGGAAGTCTTCATACAGTGCACGCAATAGTCGTTGCTTGGCCTTGGCGGCCGTGGGCCAGTCGATCAGGGTGTGCTGCTCCAGATCGTGCAATTCATCTGTCAGGCCGATGGCCTCGATGGCGTTGCGCACTTCGCGCTCACCCAGGATGCAGCCAGGCGAAGCGTACAAGCCGTTGAGGAACAAGCGACTCGATGGCGAGTAGGGGCTGTAGCGCCCGGTGTCGGCGCTGAACATCGCGTGCATCGGGCTGATCGCCAGGGCGTCGGCGCCGCGTTCGGCGGCCGAGCGGGCCAGGTGCTCCAGGGCCAGGGTGTCGCCAACGCCGCCATCACCCAGGCGGCGCAAGGAATACAGTTGCGCGCTGACGCCCCAGGCGCGGGCGGGTTGTGTGTCGACGGCTTCAGCCACGCTGTAGCAATGGGTGGGGGCGACGGCCAGGGTGAACGTCTGGCCGGCGATCTGCACGTGGTGGTAGCCGAGGGCAATGATGCCCGGCAGCACTGCGTTGCCATCAAGCCGCAGTTCCAGGGTTTCGCCGTCTTCAAGGCTGACCCGGCACGCGGTGTCAGGTTCAAAGTAGCGCGCCAGGTCCAGCCCTTCGCCGCTGTCGATGGTCATCAAGGGTGGCAGGTGTTTGTCTTGTTGCACCTGCTCCAGTTCGTACAGGCTGGCGTCGATCTCGGCATCGCTGTCGGCCGGGTGGCCCAGGCCTTTGAGAACGGCGCGCAGGGCGTCGGCTTTCACTCGTTGCGGGCGACCGTTTGCGTCGATCCAATCGACGGCCAGGCCCGCTCGGCTGGCGAGGATTTCCAGGTTCGCTTCGCTCAAGGGTGCTCTCCAACAGGGGATAAGGTGACGCGTGCGCTGTACGGCGGCAAGTGTGTGCCGGCGTTGGCAGGCGTTTCGAACAGGACGGGGGCCGTCGCCGGATGATCCAGGGCCGTGGCGCTCAGGTTGAGGTCGATCTGCAGCCGGCTGCCGTTACCCAGGCGCCAACGGGCAGTGACGGCGCCCTCGGCCAACACCTCGGCGCCCAGTGCCACGCTGCCCGGTAAGTGCGGCACGATGTGACGCTGGCGCAGGCTCAGCAGTTGGCGGTAGAGATGGGCGTGTGAGTTATCGGTAAACGACGGTGCCGATTGTAGAAAGGTAGACGCGGCGTTGGGATCGGGAATGCGTTCACGTCGTTCCGGGTCCTTGAACGCGGCGAAGTCAGCAAACTCACTGCGCCGCCCTTCACGCACCGCTTCGGCCAACTCGCCGTGATGGTCGGTGAAGAACAGGAATGGCTCGCTGGCATTCACCTCGTCACCCATGAACATCAGCGGAATCATCGGCGACAGCAACAGCAGGGTGGTCGCGGCCTCCAACGCCTGGGGCGAGCAGAGTAGGTGCAAGCGTTCGCCCAGAGCGCGGTTGCCGATCTGGTCGTGGTTCTGCAAAAACGCTACAAACGCGGTCGGTGGCAGATGCCCACTGGGTTCACCGCGCTCATGGCCATGCCGAGTGGTGTGGCCTTGGTAGATAAAACCTTCGCTCAGGCAACGGGCCAATTTAGCCGTAGGGTCGTGGGCAAAGTCGCTGTAATAGGCATCTGTCTCGCCCGTCAGCAAGACGTGCATGACGTTGTGGAAGTCATCGTTCCATTGCGCGTCGAAATCACGCTCGTACTCGAGAAGGCCGGCCTGATTCAGTTCGTTTTCCAGGGTCAGCCAGACGTGCCGACCCGTGTCCACTTGTTCGCGAACCCGGTGGGCCAACTCTTTGAGAAACTCCGGATTGTCGATGGCATGCACCGCGTCCAGGCGCAGCCCGTCGAAGCGGTATTCGAGCAGCCACATCAAGGCGTTATCCAGGAAGAAGTCGCGCACTTCACGGCGATCGAAGTCGATACCCGCGCCCCATGGGGTGTGCACGTCTTCCTGGAAGAAACCCTTGGCGTATTGCCCCAGGTAGTTGCCGTCGGGCCCGAAGTGGTTGTAGACCACGTCAAGGATCACCGCCAGGCCATGCTCGTGGGCGCTGTCGATCAGGTGCTTGAGCTGTTCGGGGGTGCCATAGGAAGCTTGGGGCGCGTAGGGCAGGACCCCGTCGTAGCCCCAGTTGCGTTCGCCGGGAAATTGCGCCAAAGGCATTAATTCAATCGCGGTGATACCCAGCTCAGCCAGGCGTGGCAGGTGTTTCTCGACGTCTGCGTAACCGCCCAGTGCACCGACATGCAGTTCGTAGATCACTGCTTCGTGCCAGGGGCGGCCTTGCCAATTGCTGTGTCGCCACTGATAGGCGAGCGGGTCGACTACCAGGCTCCACCCATGTACGTCCGAGGCTTGAGCCCTGGACGCCGGGTCGGGTACATCCATTTCTCCGTCAATGTTGTAGCGGTAGCGCGTGCCCGCAGGGCACTTGATTTCTGTTTCGAACCAGCCATCTGCCTGAGGCAGCATGGCGACGGACTTGCCATCTTCCAATTCAACGCTGACATAAAACGCGTCTGGCGCCCACAAGGCAAAACGCGTGTGTTGCGCGTCCAGCATGATTGCGCCGTGGGGCCAGGTTTCCAGAGTCCGTAACGGCATCTATAGAGACCTTCCTTCGATTATTTAGCGGATTTCCCCAGTGCCTTCGCCACCAGTTGTTCGTAGAGCTCGGCGTAGGGTTCCACCGCCTGGCTCCAGTTGAACGGCTGCGTCATCGCCCGGCTGCGCATGGCGTTGAGCAGGCCTGGGAAGGCAAACACCTTGAACGCGCGGTTCAAGGCTTCTTTGTAGCTGTCGACGGTGGATTCATTGAACAGGAATCCGGTCACGCCATTTTCGATGGTGTCGGCCAAGCCACCGGTGTTACGGGCGACGGGCAGCGAACCGAAGCGCTGGGCATACATTTGGCTGAGACCGCAGGGCTCGTAGCGCGACGGCATCAACAGGAAATCGCTGCCGGCGAACATGCGTCGGGCATCAGTCTCGTTAAAACCGATGCGCACGCCGATTTGGCCTGGGAAGCGCAGTGCCAGTTCACGCATGGCGTTCTCTTCTTCCGGCTCGCCGCGACCGATGATGGCGATCTGCCCACCTTGCTCGACGATAAAGCTGGCAACGGCTTCGGTGAGGTCGAGGCCTTTCTGGAACACCAGGCGCGACACAACGGCGAACAGCGGGCCGGTCGATTCATTCAAACCGAACAGGTTGCGCACTTGAGCGGCGTTGACCGCCTTGCCTTCCCAGTCGCCGATGTTGAAGTTGTGCGTCAGGTGCGGGTCAGTGGAGGTTTCCCAGCTGTCTTCGATCCCGTTGGGAATGCCGCTGAGCAGACCTTGCTGGGTCTTGCTGGCCAAAAAGCCATCAAGGCCGCAGCCGAATTCCGGGGTGGTGATTTCCCGGGCGTAGGTGGCGCTCACGGTGGTGATATGGCTGGAATACGCCATGCCGGCCTTGAGGAACGACATCTTGCCGTAGAACTCCATGCCTTCCTGTTGCAAGGCGTGAGGGGGAATCCCCAGCTCAGGCGTGGAGGCCAGGCTGATCACGCCCTGGTAGGCCAGGTTATGGATGGTGAACAGCGTCGGGGTGCGTGACCCACGCCAGTGCATATAGGCCGGCGCCAGGCCAGCGGGCCAGTCGTGGGCGTGCACCAGGTCCGGGCACCAGTGGATCTGCGCCAGGTTGGCGGCCATGTCAGCGGCGGCCAGGCCCAGGCGGGCGAAGCGAATATGGTTGTCCGGCCAGTCGCGGCCGTTGTTGGCGCCGTAGGGCGTGCCTTCCCGTTCGTAAAGCTCGGGGCAGATCAATACATAGATGACCAGGCCATCCTTGAGGTCCATGCGCCCGATCTTGCACGGCGGCAACGCGGCGTGGCCACCCAGCTCACCAATGATATGGATCGGATTATCGCTTTCCATCACCTGCGGGTAACCGGGGATCAGCACCCGCACATCGTGCAGATGGGCCATGGCTCGCGGCAGCGCCGCAGACACATCGCCCAGGCCGCCGGTCTTGACCAAGTCGGCAAATTCGGAAGTGACGAACAGCACCTTTTTACGATTTGGATTGTGGCTCGGGACGGGCCGCACCGTGTTGAGGTCGACCAAAGAGGTCGACCCGCCAACTGGCTGACTAACACGCTCTCCCTGAATACTTGCAGCGGCACTGATCATAGTTATCTCCACGTGTTGGTCGGCTAATGGCCCGCTGCCATTAGCTCCGATGACCGCATCCTGCGGCCAGGCGCACAAGCGCATGACAAAACTGGCAAGGCGTATGCCAGTTGCACGGTTAGCTTAAAAAGATTGGATAGACGGCATCTGGTATGAACCGCTTGTGCGCGCCTTACCCTAAACCTGACCTATGGCAGAGTTGGAAAGTTTCGATTATTTTCGCGGGGTTTTTGTTTTGAAACGGACCCATCGGTCATCAGTCTAGGACAGATCCCAGAGCCTGTAGGGTTTATACGAGAATTTTGTAGGACAAAATACTTGTAACCATATGCTTTGCGCGAAGGGAGGGGTTTGTAGCGAGCAGGCTTGCCCCGCATGTAGTGAGCAGGCTTGCCCTGCGCTGGAGTGCGAAGCGCTCCCAATTTTGGCGGGCCCGGCTCAACAGTGTGACCGAGGTGGCTATTTGGGGCCGCTTCGCGCCCCAGCGCGGGGCAAGCCCGCTCACTACGAGAGGGTTGCCCTTGAATGGTGCGTTAGCCCAGCACGCGAATGGGCAGGCCGTTTGTCCAAGCGTGGATGTTTTCGATCATCTGAGAATAGAACTGCCGATAATTCTGCTGGCTTACATACCCCACGTGTGGCGTGGCCAGCACCTTTGGCAAACGGCGGAACGGGTGGTCCACCGGCAACGGTTCCTCGGCGTATACATCCAGCGCCGCCCCCGCCAGGCGTCCAGTTTCCAGCGCATGCACCAGCGCCTGCTCATCCACAATCGGTCCGCGTGCGGTATTGACCAAGTGGGCCGTGGGCTTCATCCAGCCCAGTGCCTCGGCATCCACCAGCCCACGACTGCGGTCGCTGAGCACCAGGTGCACGGTGAGGATGTCGGCTTGCTCAAACAGCTCTCTCTTGCTGACCCAAGTAACGCCGGACTGTGCAGCACGTTCAGGCGTAAGGTTTTCGCTCCAGGCAATCACGCGCATGCCAAACACCTGGGCGAACTGCGCGACTTTCTGGCCAATGCTGCCAAGCCCGAGAATGCCCAGGGTCTTGCCATACAGGTCGCCGCCGAGGCCAACCTGCCAGTCGCCAGCGCGCAACGAATTGGCTTCGGCTACCAAGTTTCGGGTGGAGGCCATGATCAACGCCCAGGTCAGTTCCGGCGCCGCGTGTTTATAGCTGTCGGTGCCGCATACGGTGATGCCCTGGGCCTTGGCAGCAGGAATGTCGATCGCCGCGTTGCGCATGCCGCCGGTGACCAGCAATTTGAGCGCTGGCAGGCCTTGCAGCAGGGCTTTGTCGAAGGTGGAGCGTTCGCGCATCACGCAAATCACCTCGAAGCCCTTTAAACGCTCGATCATGGTGGCGGTATCTGCCGGGTAATCGTGCAGAAAGTGCACATCGCCCACGGCCTCCAGGACCGACCAATCCACCACGCCACTGGCCACATGCTGCCAATCATCAATGACTGCGATCTGTACCGACATTCACGAGCACCTCGAAAAAGGTTGGATTAAAGCGCGTTCAGCCCCTGCAACAGCGCTTTGTGAAACTGGGCCGGTTCCTCCATCTGCGGTGCATGCCCCAAGCCTGGGAATTCCACCAGGGTTGCATGGGGAATCAACTTGGCCACTTGCTTGCCCAGCACGGCATAGTTGCCGAGCTTCGCCTTGACCGCTGGCGGTGCGACGTCTTTGCCAAGGGCGGTGTTGTCGGACGTGCCGATCAGCAGCAGCGTGGGCATTTGCAGGTTCTTGAACTCGTAGTACACCGGCTGGGTGAAGATCATGTCGTAAATCAGCGCCGAGTTCCACGCGACCAGCGTATGCCCCGGGCCGTTGCTCAGGCCTGCGTACATGTCCACCCAGCGCTCGTACTCCGGCTTCCAGCGCCCGACGTAATAGGTGGCCAGTTGATATTTGCGAATGCCTTCGGCGCTGACTTTCAGCTCGCGCTCATACCATTGGTCGACGGTGAGGGCGGGCACGCCCAAGGCCTTCCAGTCTTCCAGGCCAATCGGATTGACTAGCCCGAGCTGTTCGGTTTGCGCGGGGTACATCAGTGCATAACGCGTGGCAAGCATGCCGCCGGTGGAGTGGCCAATGAGCGTGGCTTTTTGAATGCCGAGCTTCTCCAGCAACTGGTGGGTGTTGGTTGCCAGTTGCTGGAAGCTGTATTGATAGTGATCGGGCTTGCTGGAGCTACAGAAGCCGATCTGGTCCGGCGCGATCACCCGGTAACCGGCGTCGCTCAGGGCTTTGATCGAGCCTTCCCATGTGGCGCCGCAGAAGTTCTTGCCGTGCATCAGCACCACGCTGCGGCCGTTGGCCTGCCCTTTGGCGGGCACGTCCATATAGCCCATTTGCAAGGCCTTGCCCTGGGATTCAAATTCGAAATGCTGAAGCGGGTAGGGGTATTCGAAGCCTTGCAGCTCGGGGCCGTAGGTCGCGGCGAACGCTGGGGCGGTAGTGGCCGCGAGCAGGCCGGCGATGCAAAAAGCGCGGGTCAGGGGCATTGGCAGGGCTCCGAAAAAGGGTGCTCGGATGCTGTTGCGAGGGGATTAAGTGGGGATTAACACCCACTGCAAGGTAATTGCCGCGAGCACGCCATAACGTACGCTTTTGGCCAGGGTCACCAGCAGCAGGAATCGCCACAGAGGCTCACGCATTACCCCGGCGACCAACATCAGCGGGTCGCCAATGATCGGCACCCAGCTGAGCAACAGGGTCCAATGCCCCCATCGCGCGTAATGTTTGCGGGCTTTGTCCAACTGCCTGTCGCTGACCGGAAACCAGCGCCGTTCCTTAAAGTGCTCAACCCAGCGGCCGAGCCACCAGTTCACCACTGAACCCAGCACGTTGCCCAACGTGGCAACCCCCAGCAACAGCCATAGGCTGTAATGCCCGCTGAGCAGCAGGCCAACCAGAACGGCTTCCGATTGCAGTGGCAGTAAGGTCGCGGCGCCAAACGCCGCGAAGAATAATCCCAGGTAGCCCGCGATCATTGCGCCGGGTATTCAGCCACCACGACATCTCTACCCTCACGGGTCAGGCCGATGACTTGATAAGCCTCGCTGCGGCCTTCCACTTCCATACCCGGCGAGCCCATGGGCATGCCCGGTGCAGCAATGCCCAGCAGGTCATCACGTTTGCGCAAGGCCAGCACCTGTTCAGCGGGCACGTGGCCTTCGACGAATTTGCCGTCGATCACCGCGGTATGGCACGAGCCCAGGCGCGGTGCCACGCCCAAGCGTTGTTTGACGGCGCTCATATCGGCTTCCACGTGGTCGTTGACCTTGAATCCGTTGCTTTCCAGATGGCTGATCCACTTTTTGCAGCAGCCGCAGTTGGCGTCACGGTGCACGTCGATGGGGATCAGGTCGGCGGCCTGGACGAGGGTGGTGGTGAACAGGGCAGAGAGCAGGGCCAGGCGTAATGTGCTTTTCATAGGGGAGGCTCGCGTGCAGGCGTTAGCAATTGGGATGGCGGCGATCATGACGACGTCATCGCAGGCAAGCCAGCGCCCAAAGGTCAGCAGGCAGGGTGGGAATGTTTCAAAATTATACGAAGGGTGGATTTTCCATCCGACGCTTGAGCTGGCCGAGGGCTACCGCCGAGAGTTCGATCATGCGTTCATGCAACGTGGTCAGTTGCAATTCGGTTTCATACGTCAATACACGCTTGAACAGCGTCCCGCCTTGGTGGGGCAGCAGGAAATAGTGGATGGAGCCATCGACGGCCACGGAGGTGAACACCGTCTTGAATTCGCCGGGGCGCCGGGCGATCTGTACGCGGTAACTCATCGGCACACGCACACCCAGCAAGTCGATGAATTCAGTGAAACGTGCGCCGGCAGGAAGGGAACCGGTAGTGCCGGTGTCGGCGCTGAGGGATGTGGGGTGCCATTCGTGCCAGCGATCCGGTTGGGTCACATAGTCGTAAACGGCTTCGATGGGAGCCTGGATAAAGCGTTCCTGACTGATCCGCTCCAAGCGGACCGACTGCTCGGCTGAGCGCATGGCACACCTCCTGTGTGGCGTCTTCGAGCTGTCAGAATAGTCCCACTCCCGCGCTTTGGCACGGGAGTGTTTCAACCATTTATCACCGCACTTTGAAGCGACCCATCAAGGCAATCACTCGGCCATTCGCATCCAGCAGGCTCTGGGTATTGGTTTCAGTGGCGTGGCCGCTCTGTACCAGCTCTTCGACCATTTGTCGGATCTGCACCATGCTGCGGTTGATCTCCTCGGTCACTGCGCTTTGCTGCTCGGCGGCCGTGGCGATCTGGGTGCTGAGGTTGTTGATATGGCTCACGGAACCTGCCATTTCGTCCAGGCCGGTGTTCACCCGCGCCGTGGCATCCGCCGCCGACTGACAGCTGGCCTGGGTGTTTTCCATGGCCGCTACCGAGGAACTGACGCCCGCGGTCAGGCGGGTGAGCATTTCGTTGATCTGCGAGGTGCTGGCCTGGGTGCGGGCGGCGAGGGCGCGGACTTCATCGGCGACCACCGCAAAACCACGGCCCTGCTCCCCGGCACGCGCGGCTTCAATCGCGGCGTTGAGGGCGAGCAGGTTGGTCTGGCCGGCAATTGCACCGATCACGCCGAGGGTTTCGGTGATGCGTGCGGCGTCCTGGCGCATGTTTTCCACGCTGTGGGTGGCGCTGGAGACTTCGCCGATCAAGGCGCTGACGCTGTTGGATGCCTCTCCCACCACCACGCGGGAACGGTCGGCGTGCTCATTGGCGCGCTGGGTGAACGCAGCGGTTTCAGCGGCGTTTTGCGCGACGGTGTCGGCGGTGGAGCTCATTTCGGTGATGGCGGTTACCGTCTGGTCGGTTTCCGAGGCGTGCCGCACCAGAATCTGATTGGTGTGCGCCGAGGTCCGCTGCAGTTGCTCAAGGCTCGACGACATGGCACCGGTGGCTTGGGTGACCTCGCCGATCATGTTCTGCAGGTAGACGATAAAGCGGTTCACCGAGTGACCAATGGCACCCAGTTCGTCTTCGGCGCGGATGGTGATGCGTCGTGTCAAGTCGGCATCGCCGGCGGACAGCGCGTCGATATTGGTTTTCAGCGACTTCATGCGCTGCACCAGTTGGCGGATCGCATACACCGCGAGCAGCACCAGCAGCAATACCATGGGGATTTGCAGCAGGGCCAGGGTGCCGAGCACGTCGTCGCGCTGGGCGGTAATCAGCGAAGTAGGCAGGGCGGTGGCAAGGAACCACGGCGTGCCGGCGATCGGGCGCATATAAAAGGTGCTGGCCACGCCCTGGTTGTCGAACTCGCTGCGTTGCAACGCCTGGTCGCGATGGGCCAGGGCCTTGCTGACCTGGGCGGCAAACGCCGAGGAGCCGCTGAGTTCGCTGATGTTTTTCAACACCACCGGGCTGCTGATGCGCGTGCTGTTGCTGATGATCTTGCCGTCGCCTTCGACGATCAGCATTTGCCCGCCGATGTCTTTTTCTTTGCTGGCCACCAAGTCATTGAAGAAACCCAGGGTCACGTCGATGGTGGCGACGCCATAAGGCACGCCGTCGCGCTGGATCGCCATGGCGCAGTTGGTGCGCGGCTCCTGGCTGGCGTCGTCCTTGTAGGCGGCGGCCCAGGCGCATTGGCCGCGCGGCGAGGCCAGGCCACCTTTGTACCAGCTCTGGTCGTAGTAGTTGGGCGCTGGGTCGCTGTTCCAGAACGTATTCACGGCCAGCTTGCCCGAGGCATCACGGTGCCAGAACGTGCTGTGCTTGTTGCGTCCAGGCGTGCGTTGATTGGGCAGCGGCCAGATCCCGCCGCCGAAGACTTTCAGCTCGCCATATTGGTCGACCAGGCCTGGGAGGACTTTGTCGATGGCATCGCTGTCGAGCAAAGGGATGGTCTGGGTGATGCTGCGTTGCTGGGACTGAACCTTGTTCAGCTCGCCCTGGATTTGCTCGGCGACCTCAGCGATGCGGTTGAGCACCACCTGTTCTTCGGTATGACGCAGCGTAGGCGCGACCAACTGGCCGATTCCCACCACGGTCAATACAAATAACACCAGGACGAACAGCACCAGGAACAGGGTATAGCGGGCTTGGATGGAGCGCAGTGGGGGCATGGGGTCGTCCTTACGAAGCGTTTATTGTCGACGCGGCTTTGTTAGAGCTTCGTAGGGCTATCGGCTTGGATAGGAGGAGCTTTAGGTACCATCGTGCAAGAAAAAAGAGCGCCTTTTGAGGGCGCTCCTTTGATCAGATATCCAGCATGGCCATTACCGCCTCGGGGTAGCGCGAGCCGGCGGGTGCCTCGGCGGGGAAGATCGCTTCCAGGGCCGCCAATTCTGCCTGGCTGAGGTTGATTGAAACGGCCGCCGCATTTTCTTCCAGGTACTTGCGCTGCTTGGTGCCGGGAATCGGAATGATGTAATCGCCCTGCGCCAACACCCAGGCCAGCGCAAGTTGCCCGGCGCTGACACCTTTATCGGCTGCCAGCGCCTGCACTTGCTGCACCAGTTGCAGGTTTTTGCCGAAGTTTTCGCCTTGGAAACGCGGGTTGAAGCGACGGTAATCATCGGTGCCGAAGTCATCCGGGCTTTTCAGTGCGCCCGTCAGGAAGCCACGGCCGAGCGGGCTGTAGGGGACAAATGCAATACCCAGGCGCTGGCAGGTGGCGAGGCAACCGTTATGTTCCTGGTCGCGGCTCCACAACGAGTACTCGCTTTGCAGGGCACTGATCGGATGCACGTTATGAGCGCGTTCCAGGGTGGCGGCGGAGGCTTCGCTCAGGCCCAAGTAACGCACCTTGCCTTGTTGCACGAGCTCGGCCATCGCGCCGATGGTTTCTTCGATGGCGACATCCGGGTCGATACGGTGCTGGTAGTACAGGTCCAGGGTTTCTACACCCAGGCGCCGCAGGGTGCCGTTGATGGCTTTGCGGATGTACTCGGGGCGGCCATTGACGCCGCGCGACGTGGGGTTGGCCGGGTCGCGCAGGATGCCGAACTTGCTGGCCAGGAACACCTGCTCGCGTTTGCCGGCGATGGCTTGGCCGATCAGTTGTTCATTGGTGTGCGGGCCATAGATGTCAGCAGTGTCCAGGAAATTGATGCCCAGCTCCAACGCGCGGTGCAGGGTGGCGGTGGCTTCCCGGGTGTCGTTGCCAGGCGTGTAGAAATCGCTCATGCCCATACAGCCGAGGCCGATGGCGGAGACGAGTGGGCCGTTTGTACCGAGTGGACGGGTGTGCATGGGGTCAGCTC
This sequence comes from Pseudomonas tritici, assembly GCF_014268275.3. NCBI lineage: Bacteria > Pseudomonadati > Pseudomonadota > Gammaproteobacteria > Pseudomonadales > Pseudomonadaceae > Pseudomonas > Pseudomonas tritici. The sequence goes on along the minus strand of NZ_CP077084.1, from coordinate 3,551,239 downwards.
CTTGATGGGGAAGGGCTCCATTGTCACGCTCGACAAAACCGGGATAAACCGGCTAAAACTGCTATCACTGTTCGTATTATCTAAATAATCACTGGGGAGCCGTCACTTGGACCGTTTCAACGCAATGCGTGTGTTCACACGGATCGTCGAGCTGCGCGGCTTTGCCAAGGCGGCCGACAGCCTGCAATTGCCGCGCGCTTCGGTGACCATCCTGATCAAGCAATTGGAAGCACACCTGGGCGTGCAACTGTTGCAACGCACCACGCGGCAAGTCAGCCCTACATTGGATGGCGCCGCGTACTACCAGCGCTGCGTACAACTGCTCACAGACCTGGAAGAAACCGAAGCGGTGTTTTCCACCCAGCGCCAGAACCCGCGCGGCACCCTGAGCGTGGATATGCCGTCGGGCATTGGCCGCTTGATCGTGATCCCCGCATTGCCGTCATTCACTGCGCGCTACCCGCAGATTGAACTGGAGATAGGCCTTAACGACCGCCCCGTGGACCTGATCCGCGAGGGCGTCGATTGCGTGCTGCGCGGCGGCCTGGCCCTGGACGAATCGCTGGTGGCGCGGCCTTTGGCGATGATGGATCAACTCACCCTGGCAAGTCCGGAGTACCTGGCGCGCAGGGGGGTTCCCACCTCATTCGAAGATCTGGTCGATCACCAGATGGTCGAGTACGTCTCCAGTGCCAGCGGCAAACGGTTCGGCCTGGAATTTGAGGTGGGCGGCGAATTGCAGACAGTCAACCTGCCAAAAGGCTTGGCGGTGAACAGTTCTGACGGCTACTTCGCTGCCTGCGAAGCCGGGTTCGGCTTGATCCAGGCGCCGCATTATCATGCGATGCGCAAGTTGGCCGAGGGCACGTTGCTGGAAGTATTGCCGCAGTTGGCTGTGCCGAAGATGGCCCTGACCGCGTTGTACCCACCACACCGCCAACTGTCCCAGCGCGTGCGGGTATTTGTCGATTGGCTGGTTGAGCGCTGCGCGCAATCGGGCACCGGTTTGCAGCGCTAGGCATCGCCTGTAACATGTGCGCCTGTCGGACCCGCTCGCCATTATGTGCCTGGCAGATTCGGCTATTCACCGTAGCTACACTCTTCAGGTTCAGGAACCCGTCATGACACAAAAGCAACGTTTGAAATATTCGATTCTGATTGCCCTGGCCGTACTGGCGACGATGTTTGGCCTGTCCTACTTGCAGAACACTGGGGTTATCAGTGAGAAAACATTCCAGACCATCGCCATTGCCGTCGCAGTGGTCGTGGTGGTGATCAACGGTGTCATGCGCCGCAAGGTCAAGCTCTAAGCGCTAGGTCGCGCCTCAGGTGCGACCTTCGATCACCTTGGCAGCCTCTTCGTGGAGGCTGTAGCTTTTATCTGCATTGAGGGTGATCACGCCCTCGCTGCACAGGCGCTTGAGCACCTCGCGCACGCTGAGAAATGACAGCGGAATGCCCAGTTCCAGCAAATGGCTGTGCACACCGCGCACGCCGAGGCTGCGTCGGTTGTCGGCGGCGGTGAGCAGGGCGTCAATGACCTTCAGCCGGATCAGGCTGGTGCGCAACCCAAAACACTTGAGCAGGTGGCGAATACGCTGGTTGCCTTGCTGTTCCGGCGTTTTGCCGAACACTTGTGTACCGCTGCCAAAAGTGGTCTCGGCAGCCGGTGAATGTCCATCCGTGGGCACTTGCGAGTTGTACATGCAAAAACTCCTTATCAGAGCCTGATCAGGAAAAAAATGAGCGCTCTTGATTAATAAGACGAACGAGCGAGCGAAATCATGAAGTGCCGGATGTAGAAAATTCGTCGGTATCGGTTTTGTCACATTCGCACCGCCGTCAATAAACCTCGCCCCTTGCTAAATTATTCCCAGTGGTTTGCGTTCTTACGGTGGGGTTATTGCCCCGCGTGAGGCGGTTAAATCTGACTGTGGAGTCTGCGTGATTATTTCCAATGGGTTGTCCAGGGTATGTGTGGCCGGGGTGTTGCTGGGGTTGAGCCTGGCGGCTCTGGCACGGGAGCAGGTGACGCAAGCGGCGGCGGATATCCGGCGTACCAGCTACGGCGTGCCGCACATCCGCGCCAATGACGAGCGTGGCCTGGGCTTCGGCATTGGCTACGCCTACGCCCAGGACAACCTGTGCCTGCTGGCCAATGAAGTGGTCACGGTAAATGGCCAGCGCGCCAGCTTCTTTGGCCCCGAGCAGGCGACCCTGGAAGAGCGCAATAACCTGGCCAGCGATGTGTTCTTTACCTGGCTGAACACGCCGGACGCGGTCGCCGCGTTCTGGAAAGCGCAAAGCCCACAGATCCAGCAGCGTATTGAAGGTTATGTGGCCGGTTACAACCGCTACCTGAAAGAGCACGGCGCGCCGGCACCGTGCCAGGCGGCGTGGGTACAGCCACTGGTGGCTGAAGACTTGGTCAAATTGACCCGTAGGCTATTGGTGGAAGGTGGTGTAGGCCAATTCGCCGAAGCCCTGGTTGGTGCTACACCTCCACAAGCAACGGCCAGTGCGCCGACCCGCGCCAAGGCGTTTGAACTGGCCGCCGTCAATCAACAGCGCTTCGCCTTCGATCGCGGCAGTAACGCGGTGGCGGTGGGGCGTGATCGCTCATTCAATGGGCGCGGCATGCTGCTGGCCAACCCGCACTTCCCGTGGGTGGGCGGCATGCGTTTTTATGAGATGCACCTGACCATCCCCGGCCAGCTGGATGTGATGGGCGCCGCGCTGCCGGGCTTGCCGGTGATCAATATCGGCTTCAATCAGCATCTGGCGTGGACCCATACGGTGGATACGTCCAAGCACTTCACCCTGTACCGCCTGACCCTGGACCCCAAGGATTCCACGCGCTACATGCTCGATGGCAAATCTGTTGCCCTGGATAAAACCACGGTGAGTGTGCAGGTCAAACAAGCCGATGGCATCCTCAAGACCCAATCGCACACGGTCTATAGCTCGCAGTTCGGCCCGGTGGTGCAGTGGCCGGGCAAGCTCGATTGGGATAGGCAGCACGCCTTCAGCCTGCGCGACGCCAACCTGGGCAACGACCGCGTGCTGCAACAGTGGTATGCGATGAACCGCGCCAGCAGCCTCAATGAACTGAAAACCTCAGTGCGCACCGTGCAAGGCATCCCGTGGGTCAACACGGTGGCCGCCGATGACCAGGGCCAGAGCCTGTACATGAACCAGTCAGTGGTGCCCAACGTCAGCGCGGCCAAACTGGCGCAATGCAGTGACCCTCGCGCCGGCCTGCAAATGATCATGCTCGACGGCGCCCGCAGCGCCTGCGCCTGGGACATTGACCCACGCGCGGCCCAGGCCGGCATCTTCCCGGCTGACCAACTGCCGCAACTGGAACGCAGCGACTACGTGCAGCACTCCAACGACTCGGCGTGGATGGTCAACCCCAAAGCGCCACTCACCGGGTTCTCCCCGGTGATCAGCCAGGACCACATCGGCCTCGGCCCGCGCGCGCGTTTTGCGCTACAACGGCTGCAGTCCCTGAAGAACCCGATCAGCGTCACCGACCTGCAAAACATGGTGATGGACAACGAGGTGTACCTGGCGGGCCAAGTCATGCCCGACCTGCTCGCGTTCTGCGCCAAACACCTCGGCGCCGACGCCGCCGCGCTGCAACCGCTGTGCACCAGCCTGAAAAACTGGGACCAGCGCGCCAACCTCGACAGCGGCGTTGGCCTGGTGCACTTCATCAACCTGGTGCAACACCTGCAGGAAATCCCCGACGCCTGGCGCGTCGCCTTCGACCCGGCTCAGCCCCTCACCACCCCACGTGGCCTGGCCATCGACCGCGTACCCGTCGCCAAAGCCCTGCGCGAAGCGATGCTGACGTCCACCGCCGAGGTCGCCAAACTCGGCCTGAGCGCCAACAGCACATGGGGCGACATCCAAGTCTCCGGCCAAACCCCGATCCATGGCGGCCCGCAAGAACTGGGGGTCTACAACGCCATGCAAACCGTACCCCGCGCCGACGGCAAACGCGAAGTCGTCAGCGGCACCAGCTACCTGCAAATCGTCACCTTCGACGACCAGGGGCCGCATGTCAGGGGCGTACTTGCGTTCTCCGAGTCCAGCAACCCAGCCTCCAAACACAGCAAGGACCAGACCCAAGCGTTCTCCCAGAAAAAACTCAGCCCGCTGCCCTTCACCGAAGCCCAAATCAAGGCCGACCCGCAGTACCAACAACTGCACATCAAGGAGTAGGGCAGGCACGCAACTCCTTGATGGCAATACGAAATATTTTTGAAATCAAGGGGTTGCACGCATTGGCAAATACGTACATAATGGCGCCCATCGAACGCAATGAGGCATTAAAAACCTCAATGTATTCAATGAGTTAGAGTAGAGGCAGGGTTCTTCAGCCCACTCAAGTTTTTATGCGGTGAGTGTTAGTCGTTGAGACACTGATCGTTTGAGGCCGAGTAGCAAAATGGTTATGCAGCGGATTGCAAATCCGCCTACGCCGGTTCGATTCCGACCTCGGCCTCCACTCTTAAAAACCCCGTAGATTAACGTCTACGGGGTTTTTTATTGCCTGCGATTTTGTCATCGCTTCCGCAATTTTTCGGATCACTTCCGCAACACTGCCTTTTTTCGGGAAATTCAAGACGCTGTTATCGGTATGCCTTTCCTCGATTGGACGTGGGATTGTGCTCAAGACTAAGGAGCCTAAGCGTCCACTAAAGGCCAGAAGCGATCATCCGGCAATGCCTACTACATGCAATCGGCCATCGATTCCGGCAATCTCGGCGGTGTCGAATCCACCTAGGGGCCCAGGTGCGAACCGATGCCGCTAGGCAGGGAAACAGCACAGCTTCCCGATAGGTTAACTCGGCCGCGCAGAGTGCAAGGTGCCGCACCGGAGCACACGGCCGCCGCGCATCGCGTGCCATACGTTCTCCATCGTCTTGGCGCCGTTTTGGTACCGGCAATATCTACATGGCCATACAACCGGGGCGATAGGTCTATGGCATGCATTGTCGTTTAGCCATGACCTCGGCTTTCCGGAGAAGCCTGTTGTAGTAGGAATTTTCCTATCCAGTTCCCTATATCCCTACCACCTAGTAGGGATCTTCTGATGGTAGCGGCAGTGTCATTAGGCCATCCTTTCAATCCAGTCGTCGAGCTGCAGATTCATCGGTGATGACTGTCCGTATTAAGACGGGCAACGCCAACCCCAGCTTGGATGCAGCCAAGTGCTTGCTGACGGTTACCTCTATTTCTGGCGCCTGCCAGAAACCGGATGGCACTGACCGTTCATCGGGATTAAATAATGTCATTACGACATCTCGCCCATATAGTTGTACAAGACTTGTACAAAATTCAGTACTTGTACAAGTTTCGGCTAGCCAAGAAATAACACCGCTACCCGTTGCTGTTGAACAAAAGAATACCTGCGCAGGATGCGGACCAAGGGCGAATAGATGCCCTTGCAGGTGCCTCTAATTGCTCCTCCCATGACGCAGGTACATCATATGCCATCGCACACTCCCCGGCTCTCGACACGGACCAGTCTCTATGCCGGCTATGCCAGCCTGCTCGCGTTTATGTTGCTGATCGCCGCTATCTCGCTTTACGCCCTGGCTAACAGCAATAAGGACTTTTTCCTCTACGTTAATGGCGTTGATGCACGCACCCGCCTAGCCAACACACTGAACGACGCCGCCGCCCAGCGCGCGATTGCCCTGCGTAACATCGCCTTGAACAGCAATGTCACCGCGAGAGAACAGCAGCGGGGCGCTATTGCCGTCAACGAACAAATGGTGGCCAGCAGCCTCGTCGCGCTACGCCAGGCAATTGATAACCATGATGATGTGTCGCCCAAAGAACGTGAACTGCTTTCAACCTTCGAGCAGGTCGAGAGCCGCTACAAACCGGTAGCGCACAGCATTGCCGAACACCTGTTCAAGGGTGAAAACGATGAGGCTCTGCGCATGGTCAGCGAGCAGTGCACACCATTACTGGCCGAGCTGACACAGGCAATTGGCGAATACCTGCGCTACACCAACCAGAGGGCAGACCTGCAGGTCAGCGAGAATGACGAACGCTATCTGTCACAACGCAACCTTCTACTGGCCATTACTGCGCTGGCCGTCTTACTAGCAGCGGTACTGGGTTACGTCATCAGCCGCAACCTGCTGCGCGCGCTGGGTGCCGAACCGAGTGAACTCAACCAGCTCGCCCAACGGGTTGCCAACGGCGATTTGCGCGCTAGCGAGCGCACGATTGAGCCACCACAAGCCAGCATAATGGCCGCCCTGCTGAGCATGCAGGAGAACCTGCGGGACATGACCAAAGGCATAAACCTGTCCTCACAGACCGTGGCCGAATCCAGCCAGGAGCTTAGCCAATCGAGCCTGAGAAACGCCGAAAGCGTGGCCATGGCACAGTGCGAGGTCGAGCAGATCGTCACCGCCGTTCACCAAATGGCCGCCACCGTGCAGGATGTCGCGCGCAACGCCGAATCCGCCGCCAGTGCCGCCAGCGAGGCCGATAGCGCGGCCCTGTACAGCCAGCAGAAGGCCAAAGATGCCGTCAACATGATCGACGAACTGGCCGAGACAATCGAACAGTCCAACATGGCCATGGGCCGGCTGAAGAATGAAACCGGCAATATCGGTGGCGTGCTTGAAGTGATCAAGTCGGTCGCCGACCAGACCAACCTGCTGGCCCTCAATGCAGCCATCGAAGCTGCCCGTGCTGGCGAGGCCGGACGCGGCTTCGCGGTGGTAGCCGACGAGGTGCGCAGCCTGGCACAGCGTACCCAGAAGGCCACCTCAGAGATTGAGGGGCTGATTGCCAGTCTGCAGAAAATTGCCGACGAGACCTCGCAGCATATGCAACGCTGCAAGCGCTCCAGTGCGCAGTCGGTGGCCGGCGTTTCCGAGGCTGGTGACGCGGTAAGCACGATCGTAACCATGATCGAGCGGATCAATGGAATGAACCACCAAATCGCCGCTGCCGCAGAGCAGCAGAGTACCGTTGCCGAGCAGATCAGCCGGGGCATCGTGACCGTCAGCGAAAGCGCCGAGCAATCCGCTGCAGCCTTCCGCAGTGCTCAGAAGGAAAGCGAAGGACTGGCACGCACCAGCGTGACATTGCGAGAGAACATCTCGCGCTTTCAGCTCTAGGGTCTGTTGCCGTTTCATCGCGAGTCGCGTTGCTGCGAGAAATGGCCCCCGGTTAGGCGCAGGACACAGGTAACGGTCCGAGTCCTGCAATAACATCGGGGGGCATTTTCCTCGCAGCGTTATGGGCTGAACCCAACTTCGCAATACCTGTAATTTTTGAACGTCTGCTTTTGGCCGTTTTCTACCTATCGTAAATTTCGTAGCACCGAATCATTTCGTAGGCTTAACAATTTCACCGACTCGCCGATAGTCCTTCTTGGTCATTTCTTCTGTGGAGTGACTTAGTAGGCGGCTCGCGTGAGTCAGCGCTATCTCGCTAGCAGCGTTAGGCCGGATATCCTTGAATTGGAATTGCCGAATGCTAGCAGCCAGTGCGGGGTCACCCTCAGCCGCGGCTTTGATCGCCGCCTTCTCCCGTGCGTCGTCCCACCGGTTGCGCAACATCTGCTGTCTCATTCGAAGTCCAGACGTATTGGTGATCAAGGTCGATATCCGAATACCTTTGATGACTTTAAAGGGGGAGGATTTTCTGACAGGTAGCGATTTAGAAACGCTATGCTTCGGTTTTCAAGGAAGTGAGGAACATGGATGTCCAGCTCGTTTCACGCCTTCGGGTTTATCTTTCTTGCTAGTGGTGCAAGTCTTCTTCACCTATGGCTTATCTGCAGGGTGATGGTTAGCAGCCTCGGCGGATTTAAGAGAGCCTTGTTACTGGTGGCACTGTTACTTGCTCCGATATCTGCTCTTACAGCCGGGCACGGTTGGTGTGGAAAGCTCATCTTTCCAGAGGACATTGAGATCAGTTCAGACTAGGGTTTGCACGGGCGCAGGTCGGCGGGCATCGCGGACGTCGGCGAAGTTTAGGCTGGGCAGCCGGTCGTGAGTCACTCAGGTAAATCCGTTTCGCGGGAGTCCGGGTCATTTCCGGGCGGTGGGCGGATTGAGTTGAACTGCTGCTTCCTCCAGGTGCCGAAATAGCACCATCCAGAGGACATAGCAATGACTGAAGAAAAGAAGAAAGAACCTGAGCAACAAACTCCAGCGCACTCCACTGAGGAAGAACGGGAGCGCCTGAAGGACTTCAACAAAAACGGCATTCCGCCTGGCACTTGCTGAGTATTACGCGATCCGTGCCGGAAGCTCATCGGTGCGCCGGTGGAGCGGCACGACTGTCAGCGCTTAGGTCTACGCTGAAGACCGGGCGTAGGACAACCCTTATGGCGCTTCAGCTTCCACCTGTTTTGGCTGAGCTCGTACGTATGTGCCAAGCATCCAAAGGACACAGGTAATCAGGGCTGTAACCAAACCTACAGCCAGGCTGCCTATTGCCACGCCGATGTCATAGGCCGTCATGAGCCCCGTAAAAAATACCAGTACGGCGCTTAAGCTTATTTTAGCCGTCACGATTCCAGATAAAATTGACGCGGCGAAAATCGGTATCGAGAGTGCAATGCGTATCCATTTACTTGCTTTGTTCACCGAGAACCTCCTTGTTGGGCTGGGTCGTTCGCTGCATGCTAAAGCCTACCCGCGACACATCCAATTTTGCAGCTTTTCCTGAATATGGTTTCACCAAAACCGCCCATGAGGCGGTTTTTTATTGCCTGTGATCGGGGGGCGCAATGTGCTCCTTTACGGAACAAGGCTATCGTCGAAGTCTTCCCGTTCGATGGTTGTGTAGGCCTGCTCGCGAATGCCGCCTTCGGAATAGGTGCAGAGTCGACTTGTTGCTTTCTTTCCCGGTAGACGCACGACGATGCCCTCGCTGAATTCGGGGTCGTTGGGTTCTCCTGGGGTAAAGTTTGTGCGCACCGTACGGTCGAAAACGGCGTAGGTTACGCCATGATTGGTGAAGCGCAGGTGTGCCTCGGCGCCACCTGAGTAGCCCGTAGAGCTGAGCCAGAAATGACCATTCGGTGGACTCAGCTTCTCGGGGTAGCTCAATTCAATTTTGCCGGGCGTACCAAATCGGTATTGCACATAGCCTGTTGTCGCTGAGAAGCCGGGCGATGCACACACCGAGATCATCTTCGGGCCGGAGTCGCATCCGAATAATAGTGTTTCTTCCGTCGAACATAGAAAACGCTGCTCCGACGTCCCCGCGAGCGCGTCGAGCGCTATGGCACCCATCGTAAGGAAGCAAAGGCCTTTTAGCATCGTGACTTTAATTCCCATGAGGGTGTCCGTTTTATTCGATGGAAATTTATCAGCATTTGTTCTGTGCTGTCGCAAACGCAGGATTTGGGCGTACGCCTTCATGAGCCAACAGAGCTATTCACCCGGCGCCCGCCATCCCAAGGAAGTGTGTCGCAGTCAACAGGCCTGTGTAAACGTAATATCCCCACGCCTACACAGCCGCCGTAAATCATGCAATCAAGGCGATTCGCTCATTGTTTCACGAATAAAGTCAGCGATCTTCGGGTTGGACAAGCGTGCAATCAAGACGCCTTGACTGACGACGCCCAGTTGCACAAACCCTCTTTTGGGATGTTTGACGAATACAGGGCCACCGGAGTCGCCGCTGTCCGGTATCAAGCCGTCAGCCCCCACACAGAAGGTGTTTTGCAGGTTCACGTTTGGCGCGAGTGATGTGCACAGTGCGTCCGTCATTCTGGGCAAGCGTGCGCGCTGCAGATGGTCCGGATATACGTCGGGGGCTGGGCTGCGCGCCGTGTTTCCCCAGCCGAGGACGGTGGGGCGCTTGATGCGATCCTCAAGCCCTGCTTCGCGTGTCACCGGCGTGATGGACGGGATGTCGGTGATGTCGTGATCGAGTTTGAGCAGCGCGACATCAAGGGTCAGCGAGCGCAGGAATTCAGGGTGAACGGCGATTTGTTGTACGCCGACGGTATGGCCCTGCCGTGTATTGCTCAACAGGGTGCGCCCGAGGATCACCTCGACGTCACCCGGTTGCGTGTTAACCAGGCAATGGGCCGCGGTCAGTACCCATCGAGGTGCGACCAAGGCCGCGCCACAACCGTGACGTTCCAGCGACGTCGTGCCTGACGCTTTGAATTGGAGCGAAGCCATAAACGGGTAGCGCCCATCCTGCGCATCCGCGCCGCCCACGATGGCGAAAGCGGCCATTGGAACTGTCAGCAGGGCGACGACACAGGCTTTTCGCAGGAAGCGGGTTATCGGTTGTAATGCGGAGTAACAGCTACTGTCGAGCATGGCGACCTCTTCAAGGGCTATTGGGAAGAGGTCAAGTAGTCCACGGGCGATGACACCTGCAAAATGAGAAGAGGGCTAAAAAACTGAGCGATGTTTCTGTGGTTGGATAGCGAAACGTGGACAGAGTCCCCGCACTGCTTATGATCACAGCTGAATCGGGCGATCGTCAGTCCTGACGATCCTCTTGTCTTTGGCCTCATTCGCATAGGCGCCAATTTTTTCCTGTTGCGCCGCCAGCAGCGTGCATATTTTCATCAGCGTCATGGCCTCATCCGGCGTCCTGCCGCTGGCCGCGATAGCGGTCAATTCGACCACCGACCAGCCAATAACCGCCGCCGCATCTTCCAGGTCGTAAAACAATTCCTGCTGGGCAGTCCTGGGCCCATCGAGCCCTTGTATCAGGTCGTCCATTCAGCCCTCCAACCGCTTCAGTTCAAAACCCAAGGCGTTCATCCCGATTTCGGTCAAGTCCGTGTTGAAAGGAATCTCCCCTATCAGCTGAAAACCAAATGCCTCATAAAATCGTCGGGCATTGGGATTGCTCTTGAGTACCGTCAACCACAGCAAACTTTCCCCACGCTGTACGGCCAGGTCGCAAATGTATTGCATAAGCTGCTTCCCATACCCCAGCCCTGCGGCGGATTTGAGAAAGTAGATTTTGCGCAGCTCTGCCCCTATCTCTCCGGTCAGTGGGGCAGGGGCTGACCAGTTGACCTTTGCAAAACCCACGACCCGCGCGTGTTCGTCGCAGGCGAGTAGCCACAGGTGGCTGTCGGACAGTTCGAGTGACTCGCGTAGGGCACCGTGGGAGAAGTCGCGGTCGAGAAAGGCCAGCAAGCCGGCGGGTGACCAGATCGTCGAAAAATGCTGCCGATAGGTCTCGCAGCCAACTTCGTGCAGGGCATTGAGGTCGGCTTGAGTCGCTTCCCGAATGTTGAGCATAGGCATCCTTGAGGTGCGTGCGAGGCGAGTGATCACGCCGTCGACGGGCAAGTGTGGCTCACACATCAAGTGGGTGTAAATGCTCCAGTCGTCCAGGCCAGGGAGTGCAATGGAACCTTTGGGCCTCCTGAGATCCGGTGCCTTGGTGGTAACAAAAACCTGACAATGTGCTGTACTGGCAATTGGTTTTTCACCCGATCCTTATGCCAATCATCAAGGAGCAATGATGCTGACCTACGCCGCCACCATTCCCTGCTTTTCCCAGATGTTGAAGACGCTGAAAGGCCTGCTAGCCAAGGGCAATGAACACGCCAGCACGCTCGGCTATAACCCTCAGAACCTCCTCGATTCGCGCCTTGCGCCGGATATGCATCACTTGGCTGCTCAAATTCGCTACAGCTGTACCCAGGCCTGGGATGCGGTCGATCGGCTTAGCGGGCACCCGGTATCGGCGCTGGAAACCCCGGCGTCGATGGACGAGGCCGTCGCGCTGATCGACAAGACCCTGCAGGTGCTTGCTGGTGCGGATCGCGAACTGATCGAGCGGCGGGCAGAGGACTTGATCGTTATCAAGCTTCCCGGCGACATCACGTTTGAAATGACCGGCGATGAGTACGCGGTCAACTGGGCGACGCCGCAGTTCTATTTTCACCTGATGACGGCGTACAGCATTCTGCGCCAGAACGGCGTGCCGTTGGGCAAGGCAGACTATGTGCCGCATATGTTTGCTTACTTGCGTAAAGGCTAGGCAGGGCTAGCCCTCGGCAGATTCGTTACGTCGCGCTCGGATCTGCCTGGGCTGCTTTTTATGTCTTCTTATTTGCCCCCAGTCACATCCAGAAACGTCCCAGTAATAAACGACGCCTCTGCACCGGCCAACCACAGCACGGCCCGCGCCACCTCTTCGGGTTCTCCTCCGCGGCCCATCGGGATACTGTCCTTGACGCGATCAACGCGCCCAGGTTCTCCGCCGCTGGCGTGCATTTCTGTGTAGATGTGCCCCGGACGTACGCAGTTGACGCGTATGCCTTCGCGCGCGACTTCCTTGGACAGCCCGATAGTGAACGTCTCCAGGGCGCCTTTTGACGCGGCGTAGTCCACATACTCATTCGGGCTGCCGAGCCGGGCGGCTCCCGAGGATACGTTGATCACGCTGCCGCCTTTGCCGTTGTGACGAAACGACATGCGTTTGACGGCTTGCTGCGCACACAGCATCGGGCCGATGGCATTGATCGCAAAGATGCGCTGAATGCGGGCGACGTCGAGGTCTTCGAAGCGCGATTGCAGCCCAATGATTGCGGCATTGTTGACCAGTACGTCGATGCGGCCAAACGTCTCGTCGATGGTGGCGAACAGTTGAGCGACTTGCTCCGGGTCTGCACTGTCGGCGCGTATGGCCAGGGCGCGTCGTCCTACTGCTTGTACGTCCGCCACTACGCCGAGTGCGGCGGCCTCGTTGTTGATGAAGCTGATGGCGACGTCGTAGCCCTGCGCCGCCGCGAGCCGCGCTGTTGCGGCGCCGACACCTCGGCTTCCGCCGGTGATCAGGATCAGGGGTGCTGAAGAGACGGTATCCATTTCTTGAACCTTTTATGAGTGGGGGAAGGTCAGCCAATAAGGATCGTGCCGGTGGCAATGACAACGCACGCCAGCACTTTACGGACAGTCAGTGACTCGCCCAGGAAGAAATAGCCGATCAAGGCCGCAAACACCACACTGGTTTCGCGCAGGGCCGAGACGGCTCCCATGGGCGCTTCAGACATGGCAAAGATGACGATGCCGTAAGCCAGGAGCGAGACGAGCCCACCCATCAAGGCGGTGACGAAGCCCTGGCGTGGGGTGAACAGGCTGCGTGCGTCGCGCAGGCCGATGTACACCAGTGGCATCAGTACGCCCCAAAGTGCACACATCCATGCGGTGTAGGCCAGGGGTGCGCCGGACAGCCTTGCGCCGATGCCATCTGTCACGCTGTAGGCCGCTATGAAAAATCCCGTGCCCAAGGCGTAGGGCAAACTGGGGACGGCCAGCTTGCGTTGCTTGAAGGCCAGCGAAATGATGCCGCCCGATACCAATGCGATGCCCAGCAGGGCACTCGTGCCTACGGCTTCACCCGCAAATGCCAAGGCGAACAGCGTAATCAGAATGGGTGAGGAACCACGGGCAATCGGGTAGGTTTGCCCAAGGTCGCCCATCTTGTAGCTGCGCACGAGGAACAGGTTATAACCCACGTGCAGGACGTCCGACAGGACCGCGTAAGGCCAACTCGCCGCGGCGGGTGATGGGAGACTCAGGGCAATGCCAGTACTGACGATGGCAACCGCCAGGCACATCACGGTCATTGACCACAGCCTGTCGTTGCCGGCGCGCAACAACGCGTTCCAGCTTGCGTGCAAGAGGGCGGCGAAGAGAACGAGTAACACAATCGGAAAAGGCATGCGCCATGTTAAGCAACACAGTGACCTGACGGAAGTCAGTTGTTACTCATGGCGTGACGGCACGTTGTACCGTCACGCATACAAACCCTACCATCAGGTTACACGATAGCCGTGACGCACTTCTCCTTGCACTGTCATATCAAACGAGAAGTTAATCTCGTCAAGTAAGAGAGTGATGTCATGAAGTTGAAGTATCTAACCAAGGCGGCTGTTGTCGTCGCGCTGTTGTCGAGCTTGTCGGGCTGCTGGATATTCATGCCGCCGGGTGGTGGTGGCGGTGGGCACGGTGGCGGGCATGGTCAGGGCGGTGGCCCAGGCCCGCGTTAAATCATCAGCGCCGCAGGCAAGTCATGAACAATGGCTTGCCTGTTTTTTTTCCTGCGATAAACCCCAGGCAAAGAAAAGCCCGCGTGGGGAGCGCGGGCTAAAAGGATGTTCATTAGGAGCTGGGTCCACCATAGAGCGTCATCTGTGAAAGGTTTGTGAAAGCGTTGGCAAAAAAGTGTATGCCTCAATCGTGCCGTGGCTGTACGGGGCAGGGGGCTCAATAACCCTCTACTGTCGCAGGCATACCCCCCGTTTGGATGCCGCATCATGTACATGTCTAGCAGTCTGTTGTCAGCGTTCGTGCTGTTCGCCTTTGTGTCTTCGATCACGCCAGGGCCCAATAACACCATGCTGCTCGCCTCGGGGGTGAATTTCGGGTTCCGCCGGTCGATGCCCCATGCGCTTGGGATCAGCATCGGTTTCATGGTGCTGGTGATCGCGGTGGGCCTTGGCTTGGGCGAGGTGTTCAAGGTGTTTCCATGGGCCTACACGCTGTTGCGCTACGTGGGCGCGGCGTACCTGCTGTACCTGGCGTGGAAAATCGCGACGGCGGGCGGCCTGTCCGACAGCAACGATGAGCAGGGCAAGCCCATGACCTTCCTCGGCGCGGCGGCGTTCCAGTGGGTGAACCCCAAGGCCTGGATCATGGCGCTCGGGGCCATCACCACCTATACGCCGGCTGAAGGCTATGTCACCAATGTGCTGGTGATTGCGCTGGTGTTCGCCGTGGTCAACTTGCCCAGCGTGTGCGTGTGGGTCGGGTGTGGCAGTGGCTTGCGCAGTGTATTGCGTGAGCCGCGCTGGCTAAGACTGTTCAACGGGTCGATGGCCGGTTTGCTGGTGCTGTCGCTGTACCCGATGCTGTTTGCCGGCTGAGTGTCAGACCGGCGAGATGGTCGCCAGCAAGCCAATGCCGATGGTCAACACCAAAAAGCCGAACAGGAAAAGTGCCATCTTGGCCATAAGGCCTCCGCAGAGTGGGTAGGGAATGGGGCCATTGTCCGCCTCACCCGCATTTCAATACAGGCGCAGATAGCAAAGAAAAAACCGTATCAGATGGCCCGACCCCTGTTCTGCCACGGGCTTTGAGCGTTTGCGGTTTTCTCAAGATCAGTGCCTGAGACAGCCAACGCGTTTCCCCCTAAGATGGCGCCCACTGCATCAACAATAAAAGTGGGCCAACCCTCGATGGAAAGACGTCAATTCAGCGGTGGCATGAAAGGCAAGAACCTGCGCTACCTCAATGAAACCCAGCAGCCAGTATCGGTGACCCGTGTCGGCTTCTTGCTGCTTGAGCACTTTTCCCTGCCTGCATTCACCCAGACCCTGGACACCCTCGTCACCGCCAACCTGCTACGTCCGGAATTATTCGCTTCGCGCACCTTCGGCTGGGACGATGGCGAAGTCAACAGCGACCTGGGCCTGGTGATCCGCCCCGATGCACGTCTCGACGTGGCGGCCCTGCAGGACCTGGAGTTGCTGGTGATCTGCGGCGGTTTTCGCACTGAACTCAAGGCGAGCGAAGACTTCATCCACCTGCTGCGCAACGCTGCCGAACACGGCGTAGGCCTCGCCGGCCTATGGAACGGCGCCTGGTTCCTCGGTCGCGCCGGCCTGCTGCAAGGCTATCGCTGCGCCATTCACCCCGAACATCGCCCGGCCTTGGCGGAAGTGTCCAAGGCTGCCCACGTCACCAGCGAACCTTACGTGATCGACCGCGACCGCCTCACCGCGTCAAGCCCCTCCGGCGCCTTCCATATGGCGCTGGACTGGATCAAGGGCTTGCACGACAAAGCCCTGGTCGAAGGTATCGAAGACATCCTGGCCTTCGAAGAATCCCGCTACCGGCGTATCAAACCCACCGAAAACGTCAGCGTCAGCGCGCCCCTGCGTGAAGTCGTAAAACTCATGGACGCCAACCTCGAAGAGCCCCTGGAACTCGACCAGTTGGCTGTCTACGCCGGCCGCTCCCGCCGCCAGCTTGAGCGGTTGTTCAAGGAACAACTGGGCACCACGCCGCAGCGTTACTACATGGAACTGCGTGTCACCGAAGCACGCCGGTTGCTGCAACACACCGAGCTGTCTCAGGTGGAGGTGCTGGTGGCGTGCGGGTTCGTCTCACCGAGCCATTTCAGCAAGTGCTATAGCTCGTATTTCGGATATCGCCCCTCCAAGGAGAAGCGGTTGGTCAAGTAGAGTTATGCCTGACTCATTTTTTTCAAGGAAGACCTATGCCTCTTACACGTTTGGATCGTTATCGCGGCAGCTTATTGGGCCTGGCGTGCGGTGATGCAGTGGGCACTACCGTTGAATTCATGCCACGCGGCACATTCACGCCGCTCACCGATATGGTGGGGGGCGGGCCGTTCACCCTGAAGCCGGGGCAATGGACTGACGACACCTCAATGGCGTTGTGTTTGGCGGAAAGCTTGGTGCGTAAAGGTAGGTTTGATCCCGCCGACCAGATGGGCCGGTATTTGAACTGGTGGAAGTGGGGCTACTTGAGCTCCACGGGTGATTGTTTTGATATCGGCATGACCGTGCGTTCGGCACTGGCGGCTTTTGAGGCGCACGGTGATCCGTTTGCAGGATCTACTGACCCTTTTTCCGCGGGAAACGGTTCAATGATGCGTCTCGCGCCGATCGTGCTGTTTTACTTTCCAGACCTTCGGCGCGTCGACGATTTTTCCCGTCAAAGTTCCCGTACGACCCATGGCGCCCAAGAGGCAATCGAGTGCTGCGTGGTACTCGCGCGGGCAACCAGTAACGCCTTGAATGGGGTGCCAAAGGAACAGCTAGCGACCGTCTCAAGCGCCGGTCTTTCTGCGCCAAAGGTTGTGGCAATTGCCCAAGGCGAGTATCGCAACAAAACTCGGGAGCAGGTCACCGGTTCCGGTTACGCCGTGGCGTCGCTGGAGGCTGCGCTTTGGTGCGTACTGAACACAGACAATTTCGCAGACGCTGTGTTGGCAGCCGCGAACCTGGGCGATGACGCCGACACCACCGCTGCCATCGTCGGCCAATTGGCCGGTGCGCATTATGGGGTGCAAGGTATTCCGGCGGGATGGCTGGAAAAGCTCTGGATGCGGGAGGATATTCAGGAAATGGCTGATGCCTTGTTCAAGGTTTCTACTGAACAACGCGCCAATCAAACGGACACGTATCTATAGATACACACGTTTAAATGTCTGCGGGCTTGCTCGCGAATGCGGTGTATCAGTCACAGCGTCAATCACTGACCCACCGCATCCGCGAGCAAGCCCACATTTGCACTGCTTACACTCCATGAATTGTTGTCGGCAATTGATTTTTTAGAATCGGTCCAGGCGATAAGCCTCCAGTGCCGGTGCTGCCGCTCCTCGATTCGCGCTCGCCAACTCCCCAACCAACTCCGCCGTCACCGCCGCCTGCGTCAACCCCAAATGCTGATGCCCAAACGCAAGCAGCACTTTCCCGTCGCACACCCGGTCAATCACCGGCAGCGAATCCGGCAACGACGGCCGGAACCCCATCCACGGCGTTGCACCTTCCGCACTCAGGTCCTGCCTGAACAACCCTTTGCTCAACCGATGCAACTGCCAGGCGCGCGCCATATTCGCCGGGCGGTCGAGGCCGGCAAATTCCACGGTGCCGGCCAGTCGCAGGCCGTCGGCCATAGGCGTCATGATGAATTTGCGTTCCAAGGAGGTGACGGCAAACGGCAGGCGCTGCTGTTCGTGGGGCAGCATGAGGTGATAGCCGCGCTCCGTGTCCAGCGGGACTTTTTTACCGGTCAGTGCAGCGGTGAGTTTGGCTGAGTGGGCACCGCAGGCGACCAGCACCTGCCGTGCTGCGAGCGGGCCTTGGTCGGTGGTGAGTGAGACGCCGTGTTCTTCCAAACGTCCATCCAGCACCTGGCACTTCAGGAATTGCACGCCACTGGCCTTGGCTGCCTGGACCAGCTCGCACACCACTTGGTAGGGGTCCAGGAAGTGCCCGGTGCTGGGGAAAAACAGCCCGCCTCGGATGTTGTCGCTCAATTGCGGTGCAGCCTGGCGTATCGCGTCGCCGGACCAGAACGCGACGGGCACCTGTTGCGCGTGCATACGCTGTTGCAAGGCATCCAGGGCGTCCCGTGAGTCCGCCCGTTCAAACACCAGCAGCGAGCCCTCTTCACGCAACAACTCCGGGCGCCCGATGCTATGCAGCAGGCGCTGCCAGGCGCCCAGGCTGCCCTCGTTGAGCACGCGGATACCCGCGACCGTGCGCTGATAGCTGGCCGGGCGCAGGTTCAATAACAGGCGCAGGAACCAGGGCAGGGCGCGCGGCAGGTATTTCCAATCCAGGCGCAGCGGGCCCATGGGGTCGAGCAGCATGCCGGGCAAGCGTTTGAGGATCGACAGGTCGGCAATCGGAAACACCTGTTCGGTCGCCAGGTGCCCGGCGTTGCCATAGGAAGCACCCATGCCGGGTTCCTGCTGGTCGACCACCACCACGTGCCGGCCCTGACGCGCCAGTTGCAGTGCACAGGCGACGCCGATAATGCCGGCGCCGACCACTACGATATCGGGATCGGACATGGCCTACGCCTCTCTCTGGCCGTCGAGCAAGCGCCGCAGCAATAACGGGTTGCCGTGCTGGAGCGCGCCGGGCAACAACGCATCGGGGAAATCCTGATAGCACACCGGCCGTAAGAAACGCTGGATGGCTGCCGTGCCCACCGACGTGCTGCGCGAATCCGAGGTGGCCGGGAAGGGGCCGCCGTGGACCATGGCCTCACACACTTCGACCCCGGTTGGCCAGCCGTTGACCAACAGGCGCCCGGCCTTGCGTTCAAGCACCGGCAGCAGGGCCTTGGCGTTTGGCAGGTCGTTTTCGTCCAAATGCAGGGTGGCGGTGAGTTGGCCTTCCAGGTGTTCAGAAACCTGTCGCACATCTTCGGGGTTGGCGCATGCAACGATCAAGGATGCCGCGCCGAAGACTTCGGCTTGCAGCGGTTCATTGGCCAAGAAATCGCTCGCCTGCGTCACGAACAAATGCGCCTGTCCTTGGTTGGGACCGGTGGCCGCCGGACCTTTCGCAACAACCTTGGCGTGTTCAGTCAAGGCGCCCACACCTGAAGCGTAGGCACTGGAAATACCGGGCGTAAGCATGGTCTGCGCTGCACAGTTCGGCAGTAGATCAGCCGCCCTGCGGATGAAGCGATCCAGATCCGGCCCTTGTACCGCGATCACCAGTCCTGGGTTGGTACAAAATTGTCCGGCACCCTGGGTCAAGGAGGTCACAAAACCTTGGGCCAGTGCCTCACTCCGAGCCGCCAACGCCGCCGGGAACAGGTACACCGGGTTGATCGAGCTCATTTCCGCATACACCGGAATCGGCTCGGGCCGTGCCTGCGCTGCTTGCGTCAGCGCAAGCCCACCGCTGCGAGAGCCAGTAAAGCCGACGGCCTTGATGCGCGGGTCGGTAACCAGCGCAATACCGACCTCACGGCCCGAGCCGTACAGCAGCGAAAACACGCCCTCGGGCAAGCCACACGCTTTCACCGCTTGCGCCACTGCCCGGCCCACCAGCTCACTGGTGCCCGGGTGAGCACCGTGGGCCTTGACGACTACCGGGCAACCGGCGGCCAGTGCAGAGGCGGTGTCGCCACCGGCCACGGAAAACGCCAGCGGAAAGTTACTCGCGCCAAACACGGCCACCGGGCCCAACGCGATGTGGCGCTGACGCAGGTCTGGCCGTGGCAGTGGCTGACGCTGCGGCTGCGCCGTATCTACCCGCACATCCAGCCATTCCCCGGCACGCACGGTGCGGGCAAAGATGCGCAGTTGCCCGCAGGTGCGGCCGCGTTCGCCTTCAATGCGCGCGCGGGGCAGGCCGGTTTCGGCAACGGCGCGTTCGATCAACTCATCGCCCAAGGCTTCGATGTGTGTGGCGATGGACTCAAGGAAGGTCGCGCGGGCCTCCAGTGAGGTTTCGCGGTAGAGATCAAAGGCCGTCCACGCCAATGCGCACGACTGCGCGACATGTTCGCCGTCGCCGCCCAGGTAGGCGGGCTCCAAGGCTGCGTTGGTGGCGGGATTGATCGCCCGGATCGCATCGCGATTGCCGCAAATGAGTTGCTGACCGATCAGCATCTTGCCCGTCAGAGTCATGGAATCGTCCTGGAAAAAAGGTGGGGTTGGCCGCTGCGAGAACCACAGCGGCGCGTAAGGGGTCAGGCGACGTTCTGTTCTGCCGACCAGTTGGCGTACCACTGGCGGAACAGCGCGTACTGATGCTCGGCGTAACGGCGCTGGGCGTCGCTGAGGGCGTCGGTCTCGTTGAAGTGCAGGGCGTAGCCCTTGTCGCCGTTGAGCACCATCAAGTGCTTGTAATACAGCACCAGGTCGCAGCCTTCATCGAACGATGACAACACTGCCAGCGCGGCTTCCAGTTCACGGGCCTGGCGGCGGGCCTTGGCATCGCCCTTGGCGGCTTTTTTGCTCAGTGCCACCAGTTGCAGGACTTCCCGAGGCAGTGCATTGCCGATACCGGTGATGGCGCCGGTGGCGTTGCAGTTGACGAAGCCGTGCACCACCTGGGTGTCGACGCCAACCATCAGCGTGACGTTATCGTCCTGGGAGGTGATGTGTTCGGCTGCGTAGCGCAGGTCGGCACCGCCACCGAATTCCTTGAAGCCGATCAGGTTCGGGTGTTCGCGGCGCAGTTCGAAGAACAGGTCGGCGCGGGTGGCAAAGCCGTAGTACGGGCTGTTGTAGATCACCGCCGGCAGGTTGGGCGCAGCCTTGAGGATTGCCGAGAAGTGCGCCTTTTGCGCGGTGGCGGAGGCGCCTCGGGACAGGACGCGCGGGATCACCATCAGGCCATGGGCGCCGACTTTGGCAGCGTGGGCCGCGTGCGCTACCGCCTCACGGCTGTTCACTGCGCCGGTGCCAACGATAGTCGGCACGCCCGCCGCCACCAGGCGTGCCACACCTTCCTGGCGCTCGGCCTCGGTGAGCAGCGGCCAGTCGCCCATGGAGCCGCAATACACCACGGCACTCATGCCGATATCGATCAACTCGCGGCCCTTTGCGACCAGTGCGTCGAAGTCCGGTTTGCGCTCAGCGGTGCACGGGGTCATCAGGGCGGGGATGCAGCCAGTGAAGATGTTGTCGCTCATTGTTCTAACTCCTGGAGTCGTTCAGTTGAATACGGCCGGGGCTCAGATGCCCCAGGCAAAAGGGTCGCGCTCGTCGATCAGCAAGGTGCTGTCGGCGGTCATGTAGGCGCTGCCGGTGATGAAGGGGCGGATACGCTCGCCGTCCCATTCGTAGCGCGCTTCGAATTGGCTGCCGGTGATGCTGGCTTGTGTCCAGGTTTCACCGGGCGCGAGTTTTCCATCGGCGGCCAGGCAGGCCAGCTTGGCGCTGGTGCCGGTGCCGCAGGGTGAGCGGTCGTAGGCTTTGCCGGGGCACATCACGAAGTTGCGGCTGTCGGCCAGGTCGCCGTCGGCGAACAGTTCGATATGGTCGATCAGCGCGCCGTCTTCACCGTGGATGCCCTGGTCTTCAAGGGCCTTGAGCATTGCCCAGGTGTAATCGGTCAGCGCGTCGACGTTGTCCATCTGCAACGTCTGGCCGTGCTGCGACACCAGGAAAAACCAGTTGCCGCCCCAGGCGATATCGCCGTAGACCACGCCATGGCCCGGCACGTCCACCGGCACCCGTTGGCGAAAACGGTAGGCGGGCACGTTGCGCAGGGTCACGCTGGCGTCCTCGTGCAAGGTTGCCGCAACCGGGCCGACCGGCGTGTCGATGGTATGTACGCCGGGCTGGATGCGCCCCAAGTGGTGCAGGGACGCGACCAGGCCGATGGTGCCGTGGCCGCACATGCCGAGGTAACCGGCGTTATTGAAGAAGATCACCCCACACACCGCGCCAGGGGTGACGGGCTCGCAGTACAGCGCACCGACCAGTACGTCATTGCCACGCGGCTCCAGCAGGCAGGCGCGGCGCCATTGATCGTGCTCGGTGCGCAGGTGCACTCGTTGTTCGGCAATGGTGTCGCCGTTCAGCGCAGGGAAGCCGCTCATGACCAGGCGCGTCGGTTCGCCGCCGGTGTGGGAGTCGATCACATGCAATCGTTTCATAAAACGCTCCAATCAATGGGTGGCCGGGGTGAGCGGGGCGTGGGTGTGGGGCTCGTCCACCGTCTCGCTTTCATCGTCTTCGGTCTCCAGGCGTACCAGGTGCGCTGGTACTCCGGTGGCAGCCCCCCAGTAGTAAATGCCCAGTGCGCAGACCGCGACTACCGCAGTGTCAAACGGATGGCTGATGACACCGATTCCGCCAAAACTGCCGAGCTTGGACAGCAGGATGGTCACCGCGTAAAAGCCGATCAGCCAGGCTGAAGAGCGCACTTGCTGTTTGAGATTGAGGTGCGCGGTCGGCACCCAGCGGGCACACAGCAGGTACACCACGAACATCAGGATTTGCAGGCCGAGCAGCCAGGAAACGGTGCTCCAACCGGACCAGTACACGATCAACGCGGCGATGATGAACGACAGCGGGCCGAGCACCGCCATGCCTTTGACGCGGAACGGGCGCGCCATCTCTGGTGCATTGCGACGCAGCGCGGCGACGGTGACAGGGGCGACCGCGTAGCTGAGAATCAGCGCCGCGGACACCACATTGATCAGCGCTTCCCAGGACGGAAACGGCAGGGTCCAGAACACCGACAAGCCAAAGGTCAGCCACAGTGCCGGGCGCGGAATGCCGGACTTCTCATCGATACGCGTGAAAACCTTGAAGAACGTACCGGTCTGCGCCCAGCCATACACCACCCGTGGGGTAGCGTTCATGTAGATGTTGCCGCAGCCGCTGGGGGAGATCACCGCATCGGCTACCACCAGGTACGCCAACCAACCCACACCCAGCGCCAGGGCGATATCCCGATAAGGCAGCGCCAGCTCCTTGCTGATCCCGGCCCAGCCGTTGGCGAGCATTTCCGTGGGTACGCCACCGAGGAATGCGGTTTGCAGCAGCACGTAGATAGCGGTCGAGAGCAACACCGAGAGGATCAACGCAATGGGGATCGTACGTTGCGGGTTCTTCACTTCACTGGCCACCGAGATGATCGGCGTAAGCCCCAGATAGGCAAAAATCACCCCGCCGGCCGACACCGCCATCTCGATGCCCGACAGGCCAAACGGTGCGAAACCCTGGACCTGGAAGTTCGCCGGCTTGAAGAAGGTGAACAGCACGCCAATCACCAGCAACGGCACGATGAACTTGAACACGCTCACCAGGTTATTGGCGATGGCAAAGGTTTTTACGCTGCGGTAATTGAGCACGAAGAACAGGCAGAGCAGGGCGAATTGCACCAGCCAGCCCAGGGTGGTCGGGTCGCTTGAGCCGACCTTGGTCAGCTCGGGAAACCACGCCGCGGCGTATTGACGCGAGGCAACCACTTCGATGGCTACCAGGCTCGAGAACGCGATCAACGTGATAAAGCCCATCAAATAGCCCAGCAGCGGGCCGTGGGAGTAAACCGGGTAGCGCACCACGCCGCCGGCGCGGGGCAATGCAGCGCCCAGTTCGCAGTACACAATGCCCAGCAGCAGCACGGCGAAACCACCGATAAGCCAGGAAATGATCCCCGCAGGGCCCGCGATTGCAGACACGTGACTGGCCGCGAATAACCAGCCCGAACCAAAGATGGCGCCCAGCCCGATAAAGGTGAGGTCCATCAATGAAAGTTGTTTCTTGAACTTGCCTTGACCTGACATAGCGTCGCCTTCTTGTGAGTTATTGGGTAGGCATGCAGTGGCCCTACAGTGAACTCATGAACGGCGGCGCGATTGATGTTTTTTACCGGCATCGATGACGAAATCAGCACAGTTTGCACCGCTCGACAGCGCCCTGGGCATCGGGCAATCTGCTACGCATCGAGGCAATTTTCGGGGGAGGGGGACAGTCATGATGCAGAGCGCGTTTGCGACCCTTTGCCAAGGGAGCGAGGCGAATCGCCCCCACACCATCGAGCACTTATTGGCCGGTGTGATGCAACTATTGCCGATGCTGGATGTGATTCCCAATGCGGCGATTTTCATCAAGGACACCCAGGCCCGTTACGTCCTCGCCAACCGCACCCTGGTGCAACGCTGCGGCCTCAAACACCTGCAACCGCTGCTGGGCAAGACCAGCGCTGAAGTCTTCCCCGCGCAATTGGGACCGGGTTACACCGAACAGGACCGGCGTGTGCTCGAGCAAGGCTTTGTGCTGGA
This sequence comes from Pseudomonas tritici, assembly GCF_014268275.3. Classification (NCBI taxonomy): domain Bacteria; kingdom Pseudomonadati; phylum Pseudomonadota; class Gammaproteobacteria; order Pseudomonadales; family Pseudomonadaceae; genus Pseudomonas; species Pseudomonas tritici. The sequence goes on along the minus strand of NZ_CP077084.1, from coordinate 3,526,955 downwards.
AGACCAGCTTGAATTGCACCTGTACGGCACCCGCGAACCCGGCTGGTGCTTGACCCACAAGTGGCCGCTGTACAACCACGCGGGCGAGATCATGGGCCTGGCGGGTATCTCCGTGGACCTGCAAACCGCCAGCGAAAGCCACCCGGCCTACCAACGCCTGGCCGCCGTGGACGCGCACATCCGCGCGCACTTCAACCGCCGCGTCACCCTGGGTGAGCTGACGCGCATCGCCGGGATTTCAGTGGCGCAGCTGGAGCGTTACTGCAAACGCGTGTTCCACCTGACACCTCGGCAAATGATCCAGAAAGTGCGCCTGGAGCACGCGCATCGGTTGCTGCATACCGACATGCCGATTACCGAGGTTGCGTTGCAGTGCGGCTATACCGACCACAGCGCGTTTACGCGGCAGTTCAAGGCATCGACGGGGTTTACGCCGAGGCAGTATCGAGAAACCCGCTAAGTATCTAGACGGTGCTTTTCTGTGGGAGCTGGCTTGCCTGCGATGGGTACGCCTTGGCTTAACAGGCAGACCGGTGGATAACTTGTAGTGAGCGGGCTTGCCCCGCGCTGGGTGGCGAAGCCGCCCCAAACCATGCGACTTGGTTTTATCTGGAACTCGGCGGTGTCTTTACTGGGGCGGCTTCGCCACCCAGCGCGGGGCAAGCCCGCTCACTACAGTCCATCGCCAGCACCATCCCGATGCAACGAATGGCCCACACAACCCTCATATGTTCACGAGTAATGCTTCACGACGACAGGTATCAGGCTTATGACGGCGGCTGAAAACAACCATGTGAACTGGCTGGTGGAGCAATCGATGCTGCATGCAGCACGCCAGCGGGCCAAGCTCTATTCGGGGCAGGGCCGGTTGTGGCAACAGCCTTACGCACAGACCCGGCCCCGTGATGCGACGGCCTTGTCGTCGGTGTGGTTCACCGCCTACCCGGCGTCGATCGTGACCCGTGAAGGTGGCACGGTATTGGAAGCGCTGGGGGATGAGGCGCTGTGGCACGCCCTGTCGAAAATCGGCATTCAAGGCATCCACAACGGCCCACTGAAAAAGTCCGGCGGCCTGAGCGGAACCGAGCACACGCCGACCATCGACGGCAATTTCGACCGCATCAGCTTCGAGATCGACCCTGAATTGGGCACCGAAGCGCAGTTACAGGCGTTGACGCGCATGGCGGCGGCGCACAATGCGGTGATCATCGACGACGTGATACCGTCCCACACCGGCAAGGGCGCGGACTTTCGCCTGGCCGAGATGGCGTACGAGGACTATCCCGGCCTTTACCACATGGTGGAAATTCGCGAAGAAGACTGGTCGTTGCTGCCCGACGTGGTCGCGGGGCGCGATGCGCAGAACCTCAGCCCCGTGCAGGTCGATGCGTTGCGTGACAAACACTACATCGTCGGCCAGTTGCAGCGGGTGATTTTCTTCGAACCCGGCGTCAAGGAAACCGACTGGAGCGCAACCAACGTCGTGCTGGGCGTGGATGGCAAGCCGCGTCGCTGGGTGTACCTGCATTACTTCAAGGAAGGCCAGCCGTCGCTGAATTGGCTGGACCCAACCTTTGCCGCGCAGCAGATGATCATTGGCGATGCGCTGCATGCCATCGACGTAATGGGCGCAAAGATCTTGCGCCTGGATGCCAACGGGTTCCTCGGTGTGGAGCGCAAGCTGGATGGCACGGCCTGGTCCGAGAGCCATCCGCTGTCGATCACCGGCAACCAGTTGTTGGGCGGCGCGATCCGCAAGGCGGGCGGTTTCAGCTTCCAGGAGCTGAACCTCACCGTGGACGACATTGCGTCCATGTCCCATGGCGGTGCCGACCTGTCCTATGACTTCATTACCCGCCCGGCGTACCAGCATGCGCTGTTGATGGGCGACGCCGAGTTCCTGCGCCTGATGCTGCGCGAAATGCACCGCCAGGGCATAGACCCCGGCTCGCTGATCCACGCGTTGCAGAACCACGATGAACTGACCCTGGAACTGGTGCATTTCTGGACGTTGCATGCCCATGACACCTTCCTTTATCAGGGCCAGACCTTCCCCGGTAACATCCTGCGCGAGCACATTCGCGAGCAGATGTACGAACGTTTGGCCGGCGAGCATGCGCCGTATAACCTCAAGTTCGTGACCAATGGCGTGTCGTGCACCACCGCCAGCATCATTACGGCGGCGCTGGGGATTCGTGACCTCGACGCGATTACCCAGGCGGACATCCAGCAAATCCGCCAGATCCATCTGCTGCTGGTGATGTACAACGCGATGCAGCCTGGGGTGTTTGCCTTGTCCGGCTGGGACCTGGTCGGCGCGCTGCCGTTGGCGGCCGAAGAAGTCGAGCATCTGATGCGCGATGGCGATACGCGCTGGATTCATCGCGGCGCGTATGACCTGGTGGATTTGAACCCTGAGGCAGAACTGTCTGCCGGCCATATGCCACGTTCGAAGAGCCTTTACGGCAGCTTGAACAGCCAGTTGCAGGACCCCGAATCCTTCGCTTCGCAACTGCAGAAAATCCTCGCGGTACGCCGTGCCTACGATATCGCGGCCAGTCGCCAGATCCAGGTGCCGGAAGTCGAAAACCCGGGGCTGCTGGTGATGGTCCACGAATTGCCGGCCGGCAAGGGCATACAAATTACTGCGCTGAACTTCGGCGCCATGCCGATCACCGAAACCCTGCATTTGCCTGATATTGCTGCCGGGATGGTGGTGGATATCATCAATGAGCGCGTGGAGGGAGACCTGACGGCGGAGGGGGCGTTCACCATTACCCTGGACGCATATGAGGGGTTGGCGCTGCGGGTGGTCAGTAGTTCACCCCTCTAGCGTTACCGCATCGTGTAGTGAGCGGGCTTGCCCCGCGCTGCCACCCCGCCTATTCAGATAATTCGCGGCGTCTGGTTTTAGGGCTGCTACGCAGCCCAACGCGGGCAAGCCCGCTCGCCACAACCGTGTGAACAAGTGATTTTAATTATTAGGGAAGGGCGTTAAAAGTTCGCGAACGCTTTCAGAGTTTCCTTACGCTGCCTATATAAAACTGCATGTAGTGTCTCGCTCACTACGTGCTGATTAATAGCGCGGTGACTCAAAGGAACAGAAATGCGATCTCAGCCGGTACCCCGTGATGAACATTCAACTGCGCCCGTGCAACGTGCACAGTTAGTGGTCAGTCTCGCCACGACACAAGATGAAGTACGTGAAGTGCAACGCCTGCGTCATCGTGTGTTCACCGACACGTTTAAACTGTCCACACTGGCTGACCCCGAGGCATTAAATACTGATGAGTTCGATGACTATTGCGACCACCTGCTGGTTCGCGACACCCGGACTTCGGCTGTGGTGGGCGCCTATCGCCTGATGGGCCCGACAGCGGCACAACGCATGGGGCACTATTACTCGGAGAGAGAATTCGATCTCACTGGATTAGAGTCTTTACGCCCCAGAACCGTTGAAGCCATGCATGCGTGTGTCCACCCCGAGTACCGCAGTGGCAGCGTGATCATGATGCTGTGGTCAGGCCTGGCGAGGTATATGGAGCGCGAGGGCTGTGACCATTTGATGGGGTGCGCGAGTGTGAGCCTGTCCAGTGGAGGCCACAATGCGGCGGCGTTGTACCGCAGCTTCACCTCGGAAAATCTGGCGCCTGCCGACTATCGGGTACTCCCCCACATACCCTTTCCTATTGAGGCATTCGAGCCTGGGTATATACCGCGCATGCCACCGTTGCTCAAAGGTTATTTACGCAGCGGTGGCTGGGTATGTGGTGTGCCTGCGTGGGATAAGGAATTTAACGTTGCGGACTTTTTTATCTTATTGCCGCTGTCGAAGTTGGACAGTCGTTATGCACGGCATTACTTGAAGTCTCAACAGTCGTTTTGAGGTTCGGTTGATAGTTTAAGGGTTTAATGAATATGGTGTTGAAAGAAGAAAGAGCTGTCGCGTTAATCTGTATTCCCGAGTTATTGACTGTTCTTGAGGCTGCCTCACTTATTGAACTTGAACGGGGAGGGTCCAAACAACTGGCGACGTTGTTTCGAACGTTGGGTGCTCCCGGGCTATCCATTGCCCACGCATTGGGCGGCGGAGGTGTCAGCGCGGTGAACCTGGCGCAGGTGCATACGTGGGTCGGCGCGCATTGCCCTTCTTTGGCGGTGATGATGACCATGCATCACCATACCGTTGCCGGCATGATGGCGGCGAGTCAGTTTTTCCCCGACATTCAAGGGCTGTTAAGCGTGGTTGCACGCGACAACCTGCTGGTCGCCTCGGGATTTGCCGAGGGGCGGGCGCACGCCAATATCCTGGAATCCACCTTGTCCGTTGAAAAGACAGCGGCGGGCTACGTGGTAAGCGGCAGCAAAAAGCCGTGCACGATGACGCACCATTTCGACGCGATCACGTTTGGCGTCAACTACGTCGACCCTCAAGGCAAGACCCATATCGGTATCGGCCTGGGGCTAGCAGGCGACCCGAACATCCAGCGGAAACAATTCTGGTCGGTGCCGCATTTGCAGGCGGCGGACAGCCACGAAGTGATCTTCAATAATCTGCTGGTGCCTGAGTCGATGATGTACTTCAGCAACGCCGTCGATAGCCAGTTGGACAATGTTCAACAGGGGACTGGTGAGCACCTGTTTGCCATCTGGTTCCAGTTGCTGGCCTCGGCGTCCTACCTGGGCATGGCGTCTGCGCTGGCATCACGTGCATTGTCGTCCAACAAAGGCTCGCAGGATGATCGCGCGATGCTGCTGATTGATCTGCAGGGCGCCACCATGGCGGTAAGCGGCCTGGCGGTGTCGATCGATCAGAATCGCTTTCTGCGCGCTGACCTGGCGCGTGCGCAGGCCACCCGGTTTGCCGTGCAGGAGGCGATCAATCGCATCAGCACGCGTGCGTTCGAAATCCTCGGAGGCATGGCGTTCATGTCGTCCGAGGAAATCGCTTACCTGATGGTTGCAACGCGGGTGCTGGCATTTCACCCCACCTCCAGGCTTGCCAGTGTGCCGTTCTTGTGTGAGCAGCTAAGCTAGTAAAGTTGCGGCACGATGAGTTCCGGTGGCGTCGGGCTGCGCGAATAATCTTCCTGCCGCACGCGCTGCGGCAGTTCGATCACCGGTAGCTCGACTTCTTCATACGGCATCTGGCCAAGCAGGTGGTTGATGCAGTTGAGCCGCGCTTTCTTCTTGTCATCGGCCTGCACCACCCACCACGGGGCTTCGGCGATGTGAGTGCGCTCAAGCATGACTTCCTTGGCCTTGGTATAGGCCTCCCAGCGCCGACGCGACTCCAAGTCCATCGGGCTGAGTTTCCACTGCTTGAGCGGGTCGTGAATGCGGCTGAGAAAGCGCAGGTGCTGTTCCTGGTCGGAGATCGAAAACCAGTACTTGATCAGTTGGATACCGGAGCGGGCGAGCATGCGCTCGAACTCCGGCACGCTGCGGAAGAACTCTTCGTATTGGTCGTCGTTGCAAAACCCCATGACTTGCTCGACGCCCGCGCGGTTGTACCAGCTGCGGTCGAACAGCACGATTTCGCCGGCCGCCGGCAGGTGCGAGACGTAACGCTGGAAGTACCACTGGGTCTGTTCGCGGTCATTCGGCGCAGGCAAGGCGGCAACCCGGCAGACCCTGGGGTTCAGGCGCTGGGTGATGCGCTTGATCACGCCACCTTTGCCGGCGGCATCACGCCCTTCGAACAGAATCACCACTTTGTGGCCGGTCTTCACCACCCAGCTTTGCAATTTCACCAGTTCGCCCTGCAGGCGGAACAGTTCGCTGAAATAAATCCTGCGCGCTGCTTTTTCGCTGCTTTCACCGACGTGCTCGTCGAACAGCGCGTTCAGGTCATGCCCGTCTTCGGACAATTCCAGTTCCAGCTCTTCATCACTGTGATCAAGCAGTTCACGGCGGATGCGCTGCATCAAGGCGTCTTCTACTGAGGACATGGGCGGAACTCGCGTGGTGGGGGATGGCAAAGTCTTAGACGCAATTTGTTACGAACCAATTACAGCAAAATGCGTAATTGCGGCGGGAGAGGGGGACAACAAGGCGTTTTGCCATTCCACATTCATAAAACCGTAACAAGATTGTTGCAGAGTGCCTCAGCCCGTAATCACAAGGATTTTCCTGAATGAAACGTCTGATGAAGTCTGCTGCACTCGCCGTCGCGGTTTCTCTTAGTGCCACCTCGGTATTTGCGGCGGAAAGCGTCCGCCTGACAGGTTCTGGTGCAAGTTTCCCGGCCCCTATCTACCTCACCTGGTTCAAGGACTTCAGCAAGAAGACCGAAGGTGTCACGGTTGACTACCAGTCCAAGGGCAGCGGTGCGGGCGTACAGGACTTCCTGAACAAGACCGTCGATTTCGCCGCCAGTGACTCGGCAATGAAAGACGAAGACATCGCCAAGGTGGCTGAAGGCGCGCAACTGTTGCCGATGACCGCGGGCGAGATCGTGCTGGCGTTCAACCTGCCGGGCAATCCTAAAGAGCTCAAGTTGCCGCGCGATGTTTACTCCAACATCTTCCTGGGCAAGATCACCAAGTGGAACGATCCTAAGATCGCCGCTGCCAACCCAGGCCTGAAACTGCCTGACATGCCGATCACCGTGGTTGTGCGTGCAGACTCCAGCGGCACCACCGCTGTGTTCACCAAGCACTTGGCTGCGATCAACCCTGAGTTCCAGAAGGACTTGGGCGAAGGCAACACCGTTAACTGGCCCGCCAGCGACAAGTTCATCAAATCGCCGAAAAACGATGGCGTAACCGCGACCGTTCGCCAGACTCCAGGCGCCATCGGCTACATCGAATACGGCTTCGCCAAACTGGCCAAGGTCGACTTCGCCCAGTTGCAGAACAAGGCCGGTAAATACGTTGTGCCTAACGCCGAAAGCGGTGCAGAAGCCCTGGCTGCGGTGAAAATGCCGGAAAGCCTGGTGGCCTGGTTGCCGGATCCGGATGGCGCCAAGTCCTACCCGATCACTTCCTACACCTGGATGATCTTCCGCAAGAAAAACGAGAGCCCGGCCAAAGCCAAGGCCATGCGTGAAATGGTCGAGTACAGCCTGACCGAAGGCCAGAAAATCGCTGATTCGATGGGCTACATCCCGCTGCCGCCATCGGTTGTCGATCAAGTTCGCAAAGCTTCCGCCAACATTCAGTAAGGCTTGCCAGGCCACCCCGGCATGGGCTGTCAGCCAGGCCGGGCGTGTTCCCCCCTTGTTCCGGAATTAGCCAATGAACTCACCTTTTGTCGTACCGGTTAACCCGGACTCTGCGTGCCAGCCACCTTCTACGAAGGACTTCCTGGTTGACCGCACCTTCCGTGCACTTGCACGCATAGGCGTAGTGCTGGTGCTGGCGCTGGTTTTCGCGCTGGTCTTCGAAGTAGGGCGCAAGGCACTTCCCGGCATGGAAAAGCACGGCTTTGATGTGCTGTTCGGCAGTGTCTGGGACGTAAACCAAGGTAAATACGGCATTCTGCCAGCTATTTGGGGCACGCTTTACAGTGCCTTCATCGCGTTGCTGATCGCAGGGTTTTTCGGCGTCAGCATGGCGATTTTCCTGACCCAGGATTTTTTACCGGCCAAGCTGGCGGCGGTGTTTCGCACCATCGTTGAACTGCTCGCCGCGATCCCCAGCGTCGTTTACGGCCTCTGGGGCATTTATGTGGTGATCCCGGCCATCCGCCCGCTGACGGCGTGGCTGAATACCGAGCTCGGCTGGATTCCTTTTTTCGGCACCTCCTTGAGCGGGCCGGGCCTGTTACCGGCAGCACTGGTACTGGCGATTATGATTCTGCCGACCATCGCCGCCGTTTCCCAGGACGCCCTCACGGGTGTGCCGATGAAAACCAAGCAAGCCGCCTACGGCATGGGCACCACCCACTGGGAAGCGATTCTCAAGGTAATGGTGCCATCCGCCGCCACCGGTATCTTTGGTTCCCTGGTGCTGGGCCTCGGCCGCGCATTGGGTGAAACCATGGCCCTGGCCATGCTGGTGGGTAACGCGAACAACATCTCCCTTTCGCTGTTTGCCCCGGCCAATACGCTGGCGGCCTTGTTGGCGCTGAACTTCCCCGAAGCCGGCCCGAACGAGATCGAAGTGTTGATGTACGCCGCACTGGTGCTGATGTTTATCACGCTGCTGGTAAACATTATCGGTTCGATGATCATGGTCTACGCCCAGCGGGGGACTAAATAATGACTGACCTCTCGTCTCCACTCACCACCGCGATGCCGAGCCTGCAACGTCGGTTCGAAGGCCGTGCCCTGCGCAGCCTGATCTTGACCAGCCTGGTGTGGTTTGGTGCGCTGCTGGCCGCCGTGCCGCTGATTTCGGTGCTCTACATGCTGATCACCCGTGGTGGTGCTCGCCTGAGCCTGGAAGTGTTCACCGAGCTGCCACCGACTGGGTTCGAGACCGGCGGTGGCTTCGGCAACGCGATGGCAGGTACGTTCGTCATGGTCGGTATCGCTGCCGCCATCGCGGTGCCCGTCGGCATCATGGCGGCGATTTTCCTGGCGGAACTGGGCCCCGACAGCAAGCTGGCGAACGCCTCGCGCTTTGCCGCAAAAATGCTCACCGGCTTGCCGTCGATCCTGGCGGGTGTGTTTGCCTACGCGCTGGTGGTGATGACCACCGGGACTTATTCGGCACCGGCAGGTGGCGTTGCGCTGGCCGTGCTGATGCTGCCTATCGTGGTACTGACGGCTGAAGAGTCGATGAGGATGGTGCCCAAGATCATGAAGGATGCCGCCTACGGTATGGGCTGCACCCGTTCGCAGGTGATCTGGAAAATCGTCTTGCCCACCGGCATGCCAGCGATCCTCACCGGCGTCATGCTCGCCGTGGCCCGCGCCGCCGGCGAAACCGCGCCGCTGTTGTTCACTGCGCTGTTCAGCAACTACTGGATCTACCACGACGGCAACCTGGCGGTGATGAACCCTACGGCCTCCCTTGCCGTGCTGATCTACAACTTCTCCGGCATGCCCTTCGACAACCAGCTCGAGCTCGCATGGGCGGCCTCGTTGGTGCTGGTGATGATCGTGCTGGTCGTGAATATCGTGAGCCGTATTTTCGGCAAGCCCAAGTATTAAGAACGGGAGCACCTGAATTTTGAACGTATCATCTGCGCAAATAGCCGCTCCGTTTATCACCCAGGCGCCTGTGGTCATGGACTGCAAGCTGGACAAGATTTTCTACGGCAACTTCATGGCGGTGCGTGATAGCCATGTGCCGATCGAGAAAAACAAGATCACCGGCTTTATCGGCCCGTCCGGGTGTGGCAAATCAACCGTGCTGCGTAGCCTCAACCGCATGAACGACCTGGTTAAGGGCTTCCGCTTCGAAGGCCACGTGCATTTCCTGGGCCAGGACGTGTATGGCAAGGGCGTTGACCCGGTGGTGGTGCGCCGCTACATCGGCATGGTGTTCCAACAGCCGAACCCGTTCTCGATGAGCATTTTCGACAATGTGGCCTTTGGCCTGCGCCTCAACCGCTACAAAGGCGACCTCGGCGACCGCGTCAAGCACGCGCTGCAAGGCGCTGCCTTGTGGGACGAGGTCAAGGACAAGCTCAAGGTCAGCGGCCTGTCGCTTTCGGGCGGCCAGCAGCAGCGCCTGTGTATCGCCCGCGCCATCGCCACCGAGCCAGAAGTATTGTTGCTGGATGAGCCGTGCTCGGCGCTTGACCCGATTGCCACTCGCCGGGTCGAGGAGCTGATGGTTGAGTTGAAGAAGGATTACACCATCGCCCTGGTGACGCACAACATGCAGCAGGCGATTCGTGTGGCAGATACCACCGCGTTTTTCTCGGTGGACATCTCCCAGGGCACCCGCACCGGCTATCTGGTGGAAATGGGCCCCACCGCGCAGATTTTCGAAAACCCGCGCGAACAAATGACCGGGGACTACATCAGCGGCAAGTTCAGCTGACCCATGCACCGTTTTTCAGGATTGCCAATGACTGCAACACGTCGTCTTGATTTGCCCGCGATCGAACGCGCACTGCGTAAGGTACAGAGCCGTTTTGCCCAGCTCAGCCAGGACTTTACCGAGCCACGCGACCCGCTGACAGACGAAGTGCTGCAGAATGTGCTTGATGGCTATGCCCTGATTGACGACTATGTGGCGCGGGGTGTCGATCTGTTCGACCTTCAGCAACTGAACCTGATGCTGGAGATCAATGCCACTGTGCTTTGTGGCAAAGACCCGCTACGCCGGCAGGAATACGCGCAGCACCTGCTGGCGACCGAAGTGCATTTTTTCAACAATGTCGAGGGCGGCATCAAGGATTTGTACAACTGGTATTGCAAGCACCACAGTGAATCGGTGTGGAAGCGCGCAGCCGGTGTCTACGTGCGAGTCCTCAGCAAGCCGCAATTGTTCATTGAAGGCAATCACCGCAGTGGGTCGCTGATCGTCAGCTACCTGCTGATGCGCGAGGGGCTGCCGCCCTTCGTATTGACGCTGGACAACGCCGAGGGCTACTTCAATCCGTCCTCGGTCATACGCAACTCCGCCAAGCATGGCGTCATGGCGCTGTATGAGTTGCCCAAGATCAAGAAAAAGTATGCTGCGTTCCTGGAAGATAATGCCCCTGATCCAATGGAGTTTTTCCTGAGCGACACACCAGCGCCCGTCTATCAGGGGGGCCATTGATGGGAAGGTATCCAGTGCTCGACACAGTCAAGCGTGTGTTCAAGCGCCAGCGCATCCGTATCTCGTTCGATATCGATGACACGCTGGCTTGCCAGCTTCACCACAGCGCAACCGAACACAGCCGTTTGCCGGCGTGTGTGCACCGTTGGCTGGGCGAGCCGCTGCGCAGCGGAACCCGTGCACTGACCCGCGAACTGCGTCGCCAAGGCTGCAGCGTCTGGGTCTACACCTCCTCCGGGCGGACCCCGTCCTACATACGTCGCTGGTTGTTGCTGTATGGCATCCACGTCGACGGTGTGGTCAACAGCGTGCGGCACAACCAGGCCCTCACCGAACGCGGACTGTTGAATACCCCGTCAAAATTGCCGTCGGCGTTCGACATCGACTTGCATGTCGATGATTCCGAGGGCGTTCAGCTTGAAGGCTTCGATCACGGTTTCCGCGTCGTGGTCGTGGACCCGGAAGACGAGCAATGGGCGCAACGCGTGCTGGATGCCGTCGCACACCTGCAGGCACAGCTCGCCCGGCAACAACCGCAGCGGCACAAGCTGCCGGTGCCGGCTTATCGGGGGCTGACGTTAAACGGGTAAGGTGGAACGGCTGTGCATGACGAGCGTTAAGCAAAGGGGGCGACTGATCAATCAGTCGCCCCCTTTTGGCTTATTTGGCGCTCAACGCCCCGAGAAACGCGGTATGCCGCAATGCCTTCGAAAACATCGGCAACGTGAAGTTTTCAGCGGCCTTTTGTTGCTCATCGGTGAACGTCGCCGTGCAGTCGGTCAAGGTCACTACGTTGTAACCCTTCTCATAGCCTGACCGAACCGTGCCTTCGACGCAGCAATTGGTTAGAAACCCCGCCACCACCAGGTTCTGGATGCCATTGTTGCGCAACACAAGGTCCAGGCCAGTGGTGGCAAAGCCATCCAGCCCGCGCTTGCCTTCCACGAGAATATCGCCGGGCTCACGCGTCACGGCGTCGGTGATCTCGGCACCCCAACTGCCGGTGCGAAAGGCGCTGCCGTCGGCTACCCCCTTGAGAATCCCGTAATCGCGTGTTGTCAGCTCTGGATAGCCCTCGGCGAATTGAATCGGCAGGTGGATGATCTTCACGCCCAGCTTGCGCGCTTGCTGCACGGTGGTTGCGGTGTTGGCCAGCATGTCTGACTGGTGCATCACATCTTTGACTGCGTCATGGAACACGCCACCGGGGGTGGTGAAATCGTTCTGGAATTCGATCAAGACAAGGGCGGTGGCGTGTGGATTCATGGTGAGTCTCCGAATAGGGGAGCAGTTGGTGTTCAGCGCCAATGACTCACCACACGGTGAGTGGGCGACGTCGACGCATAAGATAATGCGTTGGGAGCGTAGAGCCATCTGAGCATACCTGCACCCGTCGGAACAGATTTTTGAGTCACGCTGTCTTAGCGACGTTATCCTTTTAAGCTGCGCTCGGTTAATAAAAAGGGCTGTTGGAGAATACGTGTGAAGTATTACTGGCTCAGGCAGGACATGATGATGGCGGACAAATGGACGCTTGGCGACGTACGGCACGTCAATAACTGGCACTTCAGAGAGCCGCCCGTCAATTTCATGGAGCCAGGGACTTACACGTTGGATGTGCGTTTTGAAGGCGCTGAGGTGGACTATTCACTGGCGGGTTATGCCAGTGTGCCGGTGTTGAGTTCAAAGGCCTGTCAGGCGCTGTCTGGGTTGCCGGAAGTGGACGAGCCTTATTGCAATGTCGTATTCGAGCCTGTGCTGATTGCTAATAAAGAAGTCCGGGGTACCTACTTTCTTATGATCATTGAGACACAAATAGACTGTGTCGATGAGCAAAGATCTAACTTCAAGAAGTTCGAACCCAATGACCCTGTCAGACCCGATCTGGCGGGTGAGTATCGAGCATTCACCCGGCTTGTGATTGACCCTGGAAAAATCGGCGATCAGCACATTTTCAGAGTGAAAAAATATTCGGGCGCGATAGTCGTCAGTGAAGAGGTCAAGCACCGGCTGGAGACGGTCGGTGCCGTGGGGATGCTCTTTGAGTCCGTGTCGGGTGACGACATAGGTGGGAATGCCTGAAGCACCTAGCCGCACAAGTGATGGTCAAAAACAGTGCGTGTAGGTAGCTGGAGCAATTCATTATCGAGGTACCCGACGTCACCGTTCGTCCAAACCTTGGCACTCGCCGTGACCGGCCCACTCTTATATTTACGCGCGGATGTTCCGAGCCTAGAACGGAGAGCCAGCATGGAAATCGACAGAAATGCCCCCGGGAACATTTCACAGCAGGACGTAACCCGCGGCACAGATAATGAAGCCGGGCATGATCCGAAGCGCGATGAGGACAACATCCCGCTGCCGCCGGACGACGAGGCACCTCTTGAAGAAGATATGTCTGACGTGGATGCTGCCGATTCGGTAGCGAGCGAGCATCCCGACAACTGATCGGCCTCTCAGAACAACAATCCCGACGTTTGCGTCGGGATTGTTGTTTGTACGTTGAGCGCTATGAAACCTCAGTGGCGGAAGGCTTCGGGGGCGGCCTTAAATTCGAAGTGCGGATGTACCTGCCAAGTATCCACAAGCCACTAGCCACAGCGGCCAATACGCCAGATAAGAGCACATCAACCAGGCCTTCTCCGGTCTTCTCGGGTGTTACAAATCTGGAGAGTATTTTCACCCAGGCAGGAACACTTATGTAGACGGTCAGTATCCAGAACACCACGGACGTCGCATAAACCGGTATCGAAAGGGTCATGCGTAGCCGGGCAGGGGCCTTATTCATCAGCAATTACGTCCTTGTTGGTCTGGGAGGGCAGAAGGCTGTGGCGATTACGACCCCCTTGGTGAGTCCATTGCGCGTTGCTTGCATTTTGTTGCGAGGGCGTGAAGATAGCAGAGTGGGCGACGCATCGAGGCACGGGAATCTCAGTTTTTCCTTCGTTATCTTCATCTACATCACTGATCTAACGAGCTTTTTCGCCCGAGTCGTGGTGCAAGAAAGCTGCCTTGCGACCTTGCGCCAACGCGACTGGATCTATATATTCCCAACCCTGCAACACGCGCTGCCGCCCGAATGGCGAAACTGGTAGACGCATGGGACTTAAAATCCCCCGCTCGTAAGGGCGTCCCGGTTCGATTCCGGGTTCGGGCACCATCTAAAATCAAGGGTCTGCGAGCGAAAGCTAATGCAGGCCCTTGTTTGTTTTCGGTCCGCAATTTCAAATGTCGCTCCGCAACTCACTTAGTTGGCGTGACCTTTGAGGGCTTTCACTTCGAGAACTTAGACATTCGCTACACCACGGCCAACCAGCGACATCCAGCATTGCGGTTTCTGTATGTAGAACTCGGCCGCGTCATTGGGGGTGAGGCTGTCCTTGGTTACCAGGCCGCATACTGGTCGCTCGCTGAGAAGCAAAGCAATCAGGTGACCGACATCCGCAAAGCCTATGACGCCGCTATGGGTGAGCGGGACAAGCGCCTGGAAGAGTTGCCCCGTAAGACGGGCACCGCCGCCGCCCAGGCTGCCGACAAGGCTGACGAAGCTCAGCTGAGCAACTCAGTAATCCGAGTCGACAGCCATCAAGCTAACGTTTTGTGCCGTGGGAAAGGCAAGACCGAAGCGATTGTTGGTGCTTTTCAAGTTGGATCATGGCCTCTTCCCGGCGCTCACCCTGTAATGCATGTGACCATGGCGGATTGACCGCCAGTTTTACCTCAATGTCCGCAATAACACGCTGTATTGCCAAACAAGGGTCATTGGCTTTTACGCGGTTCCCTAATTGGGAGTTGAGATTTTTGTACTCCCCAAGCAGATTTGTTAGCTGAGTCAGTTGTTGGTTCGTGGCATGTAGATCTGAGTCGGATCTGTTTAGCTTCAGCTCTAGGTCATGCGCTTTCGCCTGTAGCTGATCAGCTTTCTCAGAAAGGGTCTTCTTTTCAATTTGGAGTTCGGCAATCAGTTTGGCTTGCACCTCGACGGTTGATTGAACCTTTCCGATGTCTACCAATTTTTCTGCGCCATAGCCCACAAGATGAATAAGTGGGACGGCGGCTATCAGGCCGGCCCCGAAGGTGGCGATAGCCCTTAGGAGTATTCGAGGTTTTTTTTCAGAATGATTGAGTTGTTGTGTTCGGGCTGTTTTCTTCATTGGGGAATAAGAATCTTGCTAGGCCAGCCCTTCATTTAGCGACTAAATCACACAGAAGGGCAGATCGTTAGTTAGGAGATGCGCCGCAGGTGAGTGCGGCAGGGGCGGATCACCGAGCTTCAAGTGCTTCTTGAATCTTATCCGCCTAGGAGGAGAGCTTGGAAAACTCTTTTTCCAGATCTACTGATGCATTACCACTTGCCGCGAATGCTGCGATCGTCTCGGGCCAGCTTCGGCTTACTGGTTGTCTTAGCGCTTTGCGAGCTGGTTACCGCGTCGGCTATAGCTGATGTCATGTTCTGCTCCCTGCCATTGAATTGATACCCATCAATACCGGCAACGCGCCGCTATTTCAAGCATCAGAGAGGCGACATGACAACCAAGTAGCCAGACTGGGAGGCGATCGAATGTGCCTACTGGTGCGTGGTTGAAAATGTCAGGGCATATTTTCTAGGTCGTAGAGCCCGATCAGACCGTCATCGCACTTGGTGTGACCCATTCACTTGAAGGTGAGAGTGGGCATGGTGTACCCCGGTTGATTGCGCTGTCGCGTTTCCATGTGGTTTAGGCAAAGCCTAGGCGTTGTACAGCGCTTAAAGAGTTACTGATGATTTTTTGATACAGTTTTCGCTGTATCTAGCTCGCTTTGTAAGGACCGAAGACGAGCATCATTTGGATATTTTAGTTTTAGCTCGTCCAAGTTTATTTTTGCCTTTGAGTATTGTTCGAGCTTTATTAGGTTTCGCACCAAAACTATTTGAGTTACTCGCCCCGGGGCAATATCAAAAGCCGCTTGATTAAATTCTAGGGCTTTTTTGAAGTCGGTGTACTGTTTACCGTTGTCGCCCATATACAAAAGGCCAAGTACGTTGTTTGCCGAAAGCTGGTGCGGGTCGATTTTGACCGCCTGTTCGAGGCGATCTCGGGCCGAGGGGACTCTGCCTTGCATCAGATCTGCATCCGCCATGTTGACGAGATAGAAATAAGAGTTAACTGGGTAATAAGCCGCTGCTTTTGCCGCATATTCTCCCGAACTCTGGTAGTCACCGGCCTCATAGTAGCTAAGGGATATATACCGTAGGGCTGAAGCCTTTTGTTGATTGGTGGCTGCTGGGTCTGCCTCAATTTTCTTAAAGTTTGCAATGGCTGCAGTGTTATTTCCTAGATCTTGAAGTTCTTGGCTTTGCGCAAACTTGTTTTTTATTTCGTTTTTATGTTCGTTGGTTTTTAGTGCGTCTTGGATTTTATCGCAGCCCAATACAGCTAAGCACAAACAAATAATGAGCGCTATTTTCAATTTTTGCATTTTCTTTCTCGACGTTGCTGGGCGTGCCTGCCTTAGTATAAAAAGCCCTGCGGACCGGGTTTGTTTCTTTCAGTCAAGTACTGGCCGCATGAAGCTTCTCTCCGTACTGACGATAAATCTCTTATCCGCTGCCAGCGCGAAAGTACTAACGCATTCGGGGTCAGTTTTGGACTCCTCGCGATAGCGCTCGTAATCCGCAAGGCTCGGAAAGCTGAAAAGGCAGTAAGCGACGTTGTTTGCGCCTTCAGCGGGGAGGAAATAACCATGATGTGTGCCCCCCATGCGATTGACTATGCGAATCCACAGTCTTGAGTAGTTTTCAAAGGCCGGGATTTGATAGGGGTCAATCTGATACTTCAGATGGCAGGTGATCACGCGAGTCGTCCTTGTCCAGTTTGAATGAGTAGCTTAATGGACATCCATGTGATTGGTAAAACTCGACTAGGTACTGGGTTTTTTGTATCAGCTTTTACGCCTTCCAATCGAAACCCACCGGCGAAAGCGGAAAGATCACAGTTGTTCGTGATTCGGACGCCGTTGGCTCGGGTTGCGACATTGTCGTATACGTCGATGGTCGAAAAGCTGCAAAAATCGGCACCGGGTAGCGCGTCACCTTTTACCTGCCGCCTGGATCGCCGAAATCTAGGCGCTGGCCTGGCGGGCTTAGGTTTGTGCGCAGGAGCTGCAATACGAACCATTGCAGCAACGGTGCAGCCTGGCAAGGAAAGCCTGTACCGCATCAGCGGCGGCATGGCCGGCTTTTACATTGACCCCTATGTCGATTACAACTGGACCAAGAAAACCATGAAGCCGCCCCCGGGCGGTTTTTTATTGCCTGGAGCAAACATGGGCGCAGCACAGAAGCCCGATATCTACGGCACCGAGGGCGGCTCGTAAAAGCCAAAAACTCCAACCGAAGCGCCGGACAATCTTCGCTCTGTAGCGATGGCTAGGCTCCAGTGAAGGGTGGTTGCTGTTGAATGCGTTGACTGCTACAAAACCGGCCCAATGTGCCGCCAAGGACTGTAATCAATGATTCTGCTACTGATGGCTCTTCTGATGCGCGCGGAGGATCCCGTTTATGTCGTCAATGAAGAAAACTGCAAATTTGCACATTTTATTGAGCTACCGAACGACTACAGGAGTCGTCGACTGATGAAGGCGTGCTTTGAAAGCATCAAAGATGAACCCATGCCCACTGGTGGAAATTTGCAGGAAAAGACTGTGCGCCCACTGAAGGAATTCATGGGTATTTCGGTTGATTTACGGTAGCGCACACCCCATGGGGTTTGAATGGGTGAGGATTTATTGCTATGCACCAGGTTGTTGAAAGGGCGTTAAACGTGATCGCAGCAGAGAGCAGCGAGCCCGAATACACTGAAGCGTTCAGCGCAGCTCATGCAGTAGCGGTTGAGTTTGGAGAGCAAAATCTGGCCGACCGACTTTTTGCCGATATCCCTGATTCAATCTCTTTCATGGAGGTGGCCCGGCTATTCGACTTTCTTGCATGGCAGACGGATGACAACGGATCTGCAATGACTCGTACTGCTGAGCGCTGGCTCGTGGAAGGCACAGATCTGCGCAAGATTCAGATCGCGCTAAACCTTGAGGTGTACCCGTTTCCGGATGGGCAAGAGATGTACCGCGTGCTGTCCGATGTGGCTGCATCTCACCCGCAGGCGGCTGATAGATGCCAGCAGCTTATCAATGCTCGGCACAATCGGTAGCACTTGCTCACACAGTCTCATTCGCCTTCCGGCGCCCGGCTATCCCAGCGTAGACAGTCATCACTGATCATCGAGTGGCGATAGCCAGAACCTTCCATGAGTCCATTCGAGATGCATTTTCACACGTTGCGTCGACGAAGGAATCCAATGCAGCTATTGATTGCCGTGCATAAGCTCCCCGCGACAATGCCGATAAAAACGAACACCAATGCACCGTGGCTGAAGTTCATCGGCCACACAAATGGGCTCGCGGATGATGTTGTGATGGCATCCACCAGATTGGGTAGAGCGCTGAATACCCAAATCAACAAACCGGTGATCAGGCCTCCGACGATGTAACGCAGTGGTGACTGCAGGTAACGCTCGGTAAACCACAGAACCGGCCATCCAACCAGCATGCTCAACAGCCCCCCGACCATGAACATCAGGATGAATGCCGGTATGCTCTCGTCCGAACCAGGAAGGTACAACGCCGCGGCCGTTCCTAGTGTTATCGCCCCTGAAAGGGGAACGGCATATACCCAGCCACGCGCTGCATACCGGGTTTCGTCGCTGCCCTCGTACAACCTTTCTATTCCGTAGATTGTGGCGGAAAAAAGCAGCCAAAGAATGATGCCAGAGCCAATCGCCAGCGGAAGGTATTTAAGTGACGCGCCTCCCAGTAGCCAGGCCACCAGCGATTGTATAAGGGCGTTAAGAAGATTGCGGCCATTGGAGCTTGCACCGTTCGCGTCACTACGCAGTAGTAAGGGAATGCCAAATACAACCCCAACGACGGTTCCAAACAGAAACCCAGAGAACAACATCGACTCATTCCAGCCTTGGGTCATGCATCGAGCGGTAGCGCAGATAATCCCTGCACACAACGGTACTGAAACCAGCCGGAGCTCTTGTTCCTTTTTCTTGAGCTTCACGAGACCTCCTAAAGGTCGCTCAGTGGATAGGCCGGATTAGACCAGGCGCGCACTCCACGCCAGCCTCAGCCTCGCACTTCGTAGAAGTGGCTCAGTGCTATCCGCTCCGGCAGTTTGGCTAACTGAGGGGACCTCCATGAATCACACCGGTAATGGGAGGAGCTACACCGAATACTACGAAACAGTGTGGCACAGTGATGATCGACTAACACCCAAGAGCCCCGGTTTTGCCGGGGCTCTTGTTTGTGTGGCTTATACGAAGGGCTGACCGCTGAAGCCCCGTGGCAAACGCTGCAAACCGGGCAGGTCGGTGAGGCGTTGCGTCCACGCGCTGCGCCAGTCGATCACGGTGCGGGTCTTGGCGTTACGATTGGCGCGGCGGGCAGCGTTGCGCTGGGTGCGGCGCGCTTCTTTGTAGGCTTCGGTGTTGCGGCAGGTACGGCACTTGACTCGGTTCAGCTCGACGCTGGAAGGGAGGTTGGTGCCGTGGTGGCCACAGGCTAAATGACCTGCGACCTTGAAGTGAATGACCATGTAAGCGTCTCCTTCTTGGGGTACGCGCATCGGTAGACTCACAATGCGCGCGGGGAGGGCGGGGGCAGCAAAAGTCCCGACACCTAAGGTTACGACCCCAGTTACGCAGCAGCGTTCGGTTGTGGGGCTGGCCTGTTCAACTCTGCGTCCGGACGCTAACCTGCCACGCTACCCATCAATAAATGGAAGCAATGATGAGCGTCGATACCCTGCCATAACGTACGCGCGGCCTTGTTGGATAATGCCAGCGCTTATGTACCCTTCATGGAGACCTGGACCCGCGAGAAATTGCCTTGGGCATCCACCCCGGCCGTTGAAAGCTTTGCGCAGTTGCCGGAGCCCTCGGCGTTCCCGCGCTTGATGCAGGCGTACGCCGAATTCAGTCGATCAACGCCAGCAAATCCGTAGTGCCCACGTCCAGCCCCGCCTGGCTCAGCAAGGTGGTTGCCTGGCCCCGGTGGTGGGTCTGGTGATTGAAAAAGTGCACCAGCAAGCTGAAGCAGTTTTTATCGGCGGCCACACCGCGCATGTTGCGGTAATGCAGGCGCTGATCCAGGTCGGGCGCCTGTACGGTGTGCGCCCAGTCGAGGATGAGTTGATCCAGCCAGGCTCGATGGGCGGCGAGTTCACGGACGTTGGCAAAGGCCAGCTGCGTCAAATCAACAGGTGTGGCGACCGCGTTCAGCGGAGCCAGTGCCGCATAGCCAGCAGGATGCAAGGCAAAGCGCTTGAGCCAGACGGTGTCGCCTAATACCAGGTGGTTCAACGTACCGAGAATCGAGCCGAAAAACGCCTTGCGGTCCATAAGCAACTCCGCGTCCGACAGCGTGCCGGCCGCTTCGTAGAGTTTGCGGTTCATCCACTGGTTGTAGCGGGCCATCAGCACGACATGCTCAATCCGGTTCACTTGGGTTTTCTCTCAGAGGCACGGTGACGCCATGATAGGCCGTGCCCGCCCGGCGGTCATGGTGTTCCGGCAGGGGCGGGCTATGGTTGTTAGACGCCAACACTGCGCCCTGGGAGGGTGAGATCATGAACACCAGCGACTTACTGGAACAACTGCTGCGCGCCGGGCAAGGGGGCAGTACCTCCTCGGGCGGCGGTTTGGGCGGACTGCTCGGCGGCTTATTGAAAGGCACCCGCACCGGCAATGCCTCGGCCGGTGGTGGCTTGGGTGGGTTGTTGGGTGGGCTTGGCGGCATGTTGGGCGGTGCCGCTGGCGCTCGTCCTGCCCAGGGACGTGCTGGCGGGATGAACTACGCGGCGCTGGCTTCCTTGGGCATGGCGGCGTTCCAGGCCTACCAAGCCTGGCAACGCCAGCAAGGCAGTGCTCCGCAGCAAGCCATCCAGACGGTCGACCAGCTTGACGGCCCCGCAGCCGAAGCCCACAGCCATGCTGTTTTGCGTGCGTTGATCGCCGCCGCGAAAGCTGATGGCCATATCGATGAAAAAGAGCAGCAACTGATTTCCAGTGAACTGGGCCGGCATACCGACGATCCGCAACTGCAAGCGTGGCTCGACGCTGAAGTCGCCAAGCCCCTGGATGCTGCGGATTTCGCCGAGTTCGCCAGCGACCCGGCAGTGGCGGCGGAGGTTTACCTGGCCAGTGTGATGCTGGTGGACGATCAGCAGGACGCCGA
Source organism: Pseudomonas tritici (assembly GCF_014268275.3). Classification (NCBI taxonomy): domain Bacteria; kingdom Pseudomonadati; phylum Pseudomonadota; class Gammaproteobacteria; order Pseudomonadales; family Pseudomonadaceae; genus Pseudomonas; species Pseudomonas tritici. The sequence goes on along the minus strand of NZ_CP077084.1, from coordinate 3,506,016 downwards.
ACGCAATTATCTGGACGACTTGGCAGGTCAACTGCAAATCGACCCGCAATTGCAGCTGCACTTGGAGCAACAGGCCAAGGCCTGATTGATCTGCGAACCTCCGGTCGAAGTAGGATGAATGTGGCAGCTGGCTTGCCTGCGATAGCGGTACGCCAGTCAACATTTGCAGTGACGGACACACTGCTATCGCAGGCAAGCCAGCTCCCACATTTGATCTCTGAGGGTCTTAAAAGGTGCTAGAAGCGCAGCGTGGCTCCAGTGTTCAGCCATTGATCTCGCTCACCGACCAGGCTGCGCCCGACCACCAGGTCTACATCGACCAGCTCGCCGAGGTGAAACCGGGGCCCGGCCTGCCAGGCCTGATCGCCACCCTCTTGGCCGTAGCGTTCGGCGATCACCGTCATTAACGGCGCGACCTGGTACTCCAGACCAGTGCCCCAAGTCAGGCGGTGTTTCTGATCGCCATCGTTGTAGGCATGCGACCAACCGGCATTCAGGTTCACCCGCAGGGGCGCCAGCGGTTGCCACGTCAACGGGATGTTGAAGTCTGCACCCTCAAAAGCGTGTCGGCGATCCAGTGCAACGTGCGCACCGGCAGACACGGCCATTTCCAGCCCCAGGTCTTCCCGCGACAGTACCTGCGCCTTGAGCTGCGGGCCCATCTGGGTTTCGCTTTTGCCTGCGCTGGTCGCGCGTGACAGCGCCGCGCCCCATTGCACCGAAGGCATTGCGGCAAAGGTGCAGGCCGGCGACAGTGTTTCATTATGCGTACTGCCATCGTGTCGATTGGCGCTGTACCAGGCGTCGACGTTGCAAGTGCCTGGCGCATTGATCGCGCCGTCGTCGACCATATACGCGCCACCGGCTGCGTTGGCCTTGGACAGCAAGGCAATCATTAACAGAGCGCCCAAGGTCAGCCCTATAAACATCAGGTTGCGCTGCAATGCGCGCCGCTTGGCCGGCGGCAATAGCAACAAGGTCTGGCGTGCGCCTCGGTAGTGACGCGCACGGTATTTGGCGAACCCATCCTGGCGCGCCGGGGTGTGTTTCTTGTGCATGATGCACCTCGCTTGAATTCAGCTTTCTACGGTCAGCACCGAAATGCCACTGGCTTTGGCCTGGCAGACCAGCTCGGACGTGTCGTCACCACCCGGCAGGGCGATGACCACGTCAGGGCGGCTGTCGGTCAGCATGAAATGGTTGCGCTGGCGTTCCGCCTGCTTGCCGTGGCGTTGCCAGTTGGGCGGGTAGCGCACCACGTCAATGCCCAGTTCCCGCGCCCACTCCTCAATCTCGCTGCCGAGGAATTGGTTGCCGCCGTGGATCAGTACCTGCACCGGGCGCAGGCGGTGGTAGGCGTCCAGCACTTGGCGGGACAGTCGGGTGTCGGCGTAATGACGACCTGCACAGATCAAGACGCGCATAAGGTCTTTCCTTTTAGTGCACGGTGGCGGCCGGGCGGCCGCCACCGTTTAAACGGCGGGGGCGATCAGTACCACTGCTTGAAGCGGCGGATGTAGATCGTCTTCATCAGTTGGGCTACGCAGCAGTAGCTGAGCAGGGTGCCGACCAGCCATGGGAAGTACGCCAGCGGCAGCGGTTGCAGGCCTACCAGCGTGCCCAGCGGCGAGAACGGTACGTAGATCCCCAGCGCGATCACCACACCGGTCATCATCAACACCGGCCAGGCAGCGGTGCTCTGGAAAAACGGGATCTTGCGAGTGCGCAGCATGTGCACCACCAGGGTTTGCGAAAGCAGGCCCTCGATAAACCAGCCGGACTGGAACAGGGTCTGCATTTCCACGCTGTTGGCGGCGAACACGTACCACATCAGCGCAAAGGTGGTGATGTCAAAGATCGACGAGGTCGGCCCGATCCAGAGCATGAAGCGACCGATGTTTTTCGCATCCCACTTGCGCGGCTTGGCCAGGTATTCCTTGTCCATCTTGTCCCACGGCAGGGCCAGCTGGGAGATGTCGTACATCAGGTTTTGCAGCAGCAGGTGGATCGACAGCATCGGCAGGAAGGGGATGAACGCACTGGCCACCAACACCGAGAACACGTTGCCGAAGTTGGAGCTGGCGGTCATGTTCAGGTACTTCATGATGTTGCCGAAGGTTTCGCGGCCCTTGAGCACACCTTCCTCCAGTACCATCAGGCTCTTTTCCAGCAGGATGATGTCGGCCGACTCTTTGGCAATGTCCGTCCCGCTGTCCACCGAGATCCCCACGTCGGCATCGCGCAGTGCCGGTGCGTCATTGATCCCGTCACCGAGGAAGCCCACGGTGTGGCCGTTGGCTTGCAGCGCCTTGAGTACCCGGGATTTTTGTAGCGGTGTCAGTTTCGCGAACACCGTGCGTTCTTCCACGCGACGTTGCAGGGTGGCATCGTCCATCGCTTCGATGTCGGTACCGAGCAGCGGCTGGCCTGGATCGAGGCCGACCTGACGGCAGATCTTGCTGGTGACCACGGCGTTGTCGCCGGTCAGCACTTTGACCGCCACGCCAATCTGTTGCAGCGCCGCAATCGCCGGGCCGGCAGTTTCCTTAGGTGGATCGAGAAAGGTCAGGAAGCCCTGGATCACCAGGTTGCGCTCATCGGCGGTGGTGTACTGCTGGCGCGCCAACGATTTCGGGATGTGACGGGTGGCCACCACCAGCACACGGAATCCGTCTTCGTTATAGTCATTGGCAAGCGCCAGCAATTCTTCACGGCGGCGCTCATCCAGCGGTACGGCTTTGCCTGCCTCCATCACGTGAGTGGAAATACCCAGCATCTCTTCCACGGCGCCCTTGCACACCAGCAGTTGATCGTCGGCCGCATCCTTGACCACGATCGACAGGCGACGGCGGACAAAGTCGAACGGCAATTCATCGACCTTGCTGTAGGCAAATGGCGCCTGGAACTTCGGATTCTGCTCCGAGAATTGCACCACGGCCTGGTCCATCAGGTTCTTCATGCCGCTTTGGTGGTAGCTGTTCAGCCAGGCCAGGGACAGCACCGCGTCATCACGCTGGCCAGAGGCGTTGACGTGATGCTCGAGGATGATCTTGTCCTGGGTCAGCGTGCCGGTCTTGTCGGTGCACAGCACGTCCATGGAGCCAAAGTTCTGGATCGCGTTGAGGCGCTTGACCACCACTTTGCGCTTGGCCATGGCGGTGGCGCCCTTGGCCAGGTTGGCGCTGACGATCATCGGCAGCATTTCCGGCGTAAGGCCTACGGCAACTGCGAGGGCAAACAGGAAGGCATCGCCCCAGTCACCCTTGGAGAAGCCATTGAGGAAGAACACGATCGGCACCATCACCAGCATGAAGCGGATCAGCAACCAACTGACGCTGTTCACCCCACGGTCGAAGGCGGTTTGCACCCGCGACCCCACAATTGCCTTGGCCAGGGAGCCAAAGTAGGTGCGTGGTCCGGTGGCGACCACCACGGCCGTGGCACGGCCGCTGACCACGTTGGTGCCCATGAAGCAGATGTTGGGCAGGTCCAGCAGGTTGGCCTGGTCGGCAGCCACTGGCCCGGCGGATTTTTGCGTAACGTCGCCGAGGGTGTCGTACTTCTCCACTGGCAAGGCTTCGCCGGTCAGCACTGCCTGGCTGATAAACAGGTCGCGGGATTCGATCAGGCGGATATCGGCCGGGATCATGTCGCCGGCTGAGAGTTGTACGATATCGCCGGCCACCAGCTCGCGCATCGGCACTTCGCGCAGGGTGGGTTGGGTGCCTACTTGCTCACGGCGCAGCACGGTGGCGGTGGTGCGAACCATGGCTTTCAAGGCTTCGGCGGATTTCGCCGAGCGGTGTTCCTGCCAGAACCGCAGCAGGCTGCTGAGCAACACCATGGTCATGATGATGATGACTTTGGTCGGGTCGGCCTCTTCGCCGTCCTGCATCGGCAGCCAGCAATCAGTGAAGAAGCTGATGCCGGCCAGGGTCAGCAGTACGTAGATAAACGGGTTGTTCAGTGCCTGCAGGAACTGCACGATGGCGTGAGGCGGCTTGTCATGGGCGACTTCGTTGTGGCCTTCCCGTTGCAGCCGGGCAGAGGCGTCCAATTCGGTCAGGCCGTCCCGGGTGGCACGCACGTTCGCCAGGGTGGCCGACAGGCCGTTGTGCGCTTCGCGGGCGGCTCGCATTGACAATTTAGTGTCGGCGTCAGTGCGATTTTTCTTGTGCAGAGGCGTGTTTTTTACGGCGCTCATTGTCTGTACTCCTGTCGCCAATTCTCGACAAAACATACCCGGTACTTACCTGAAGACAGGCGAGCGAAAGCATGCCGAGTCGCTAACTTCGCGATCGGGTTAAATAAAGTGCTTATATATGTTTTGCTGGTGCGTTAATTAACTTGCGCGCAGCGAACTACAACTGGAAGTGTTCATGGCGAACCCCAGGGTATTCATCAGGAAGTTGCTGTTTTCAGCCGGTTTAAGCGGCGCGAGCGCTCACGTTAAGACCGGGGCTGAAAACCTTCGGTCTCTGTGGGTCTTGAGGGGAGGGTGTGACAATCGCCGCGCGGGAGGGCGGGAAATCGACGCGCACACGGCGTGGCGTGGCCCGCAGGGCGGCGGCCGGCGTGCGCAGATCAGGCAAAACAAAGCATTGGAAGGTCATAAAACACCTCGGGACCGGACGGGCGACCGGCGAGGCAGTTACGGTGGAGCATCGAGCTCTAGCGCAGCTTACCGGACCGTGAGGCGAGTCCTGTCATGTTCTGGGTTTGGCGCCCGATGCCCGCTAACACGGTGCACGGACAGCGACTAGATACTGTGTCCATTGGCTTCTTTAGTGAGGTTTAAAAAAGGCCCCAGTTGCGGGCACTGGCAATCTACTCAGGCGGTTACAAAATGTCAATGCATGATTAATTAAATGAACCGATGTTCAGAGTTTATTCAGGCAGACAGCCCGTGTAAGTTGTCGGCTCTATAACTTCATATTCCTTGCGCGGCCAGAACTGCCAGATAGATCAATACCACGCCGCAAGTGCCGTAACTGATGCGCTGCCACAACGGTGATGCGTTCTTGCGCAGCACGTTGACCAGCGCAGCAATCAGAAAGCACGACAACACCGACGCCAGCATGAACCCGGCGAAAAACATCAAGGTTTGCCCATGACTGGGCGTGGCGCCGACGATGCCCGACAACGCGCTGCCCAGCGCGCCCCAGTAAACAATATTCTTCGGGTTGGCCAGTGAGATCGCTGCGCCGACCGCCAGCGCATTTTGCCGAGTGCTGGCGGGTGCGTCGTCTGATTCAGGCAGCTTCCAGGCATCGATCAGGCTGCGCACGCCCAGCCAGGCGAGGTACACCGCACAGACTACCGTCAGCGGCACGCGCACGGCGTCATGCTGGATCAGCAGGGCGATCCCGGTCAGGCCGATCACCGCCCACACCGCGTCGCCGACCAGCGACCCAACCTGCACCAGAAGGGCCGGCGTGAAGCCATGGAGCAAACCACGGCGCAGGGTCTCCGCCAGCACGGCGCCGGGAGAGAGGCAAAACACAAAACCGAATATCAGTGCGTAGAAAAAGATCGTCAGCATGCCCGCGTCCTTTCAGGAAAGTGCCAGAGCATACGCGGGAAGGGGGGATCAGATCGACCGTTGGTTGAGACGCTGCGACAGTTCGTCAGCACTTTCCTTGCGCTCCGAATAACGGTCTACCAGGTCCGGGCGATCGCGCAGCAGTAGCGTGAACTTGACCAGTTCTTCCATCACATCGACCACGCGGTCGTACAGGGCGGAAGGTTTCATACGGTCTTGATCGTCAAACTCCATGAACGCCTTGGGTACCGAGGATTGATTGGGGATAGTGAACATACGCATCCAACGGCCCAATACGCGCAGTTGGTTCACGGTATTGAAGGATTGCGAACCGCCGGACACTTGCATCACCGCCAGGGTTTTACCCTGGGTCGGGCGCACTGCGCCAAGGGCCAGCGGCACCCAGTCGAGCTGCGCCTTGAACACGGCCGACATCGAGCCGTGACGTTCCGGTGAACACCACACTTGGCCTTCGGACCACTTCATCAGCTCCAGCAGTTCCCGCACTTTGGGGTGATCACTCGGTGCATCATCGGGCAGAGGCAAGCCGCTGGGGTTGAAGATGCGCGTTTGTGCGCCGAAGTGCTGCAACAGGCGTGCTGCTTCTTCCACCAGCAGGCGGCTGAACGAGCGTTCGCGGGTCGAGCCGTAGAGCAGCAGGATGCGCGGCGGATGCGTCGAACCGCTACGCAGTGGCGCTGAAAGGGTGATATCGAGATTGGGCAGTGTGGTCATGAAAGCACCGCAATACGGTCGAGTTCCACCTTCAAGTCGGCAGGGCTGAGGCGGTCAAAAGGCACGGCGAAAAATGCCCGGCAGCGTGTGGCAATGATCGCCAGCGTGGCGTCAAATGCAGCTTGGACATTTGTGTCGTCGCCTTGAACATCGGAGGGGTCCTCCAACCCCCAATGCGCCTTCACCGCCGGCCCGAAGTACACCGGGCACGCTTCGCCCGCAGCTTTGTCGCACACGGTAATCACCAAGTCCGGTGGGCTGCCCGCAAAGGCGTCATTGCCTTTGCTGTACAAGCCTTCAGTGCTGATACCCGCTGCCTGCAGCGTACTGAGGCTGCGTGGCAGGACCTGGCCCTTCGGAAAGCTGCCGGAACTGATCGCCTCAAAACCGTGCGGTGCCAGATGGTTGAACACAGCCTCGGACAAAATGCTGCGGCAGCTGTTGGCGGTACACATGAACAGGACTTTCATTGCGGTATCTCCTTCAAAGACTCAGGCGCAAGGCGAGGGCGGCAAGGGTGATCAGCAGCACCGGCAGGGTCAGCACGATCCCGACTTTGAAGTAGTAACCCCAGGTAATCGTGATGCCTTTGCGTGCCAGAATGTGCAGCCACAGCAAGGTAGCCAGGCTGCCGATGGGAGTGATCTTCGGGCCCAGGTCGCTGCCGATCACGTTGGCGTAGATCATCGCGTCCTTGACCACGCCCACGGCATGGCTGGACTCGATGGACAGCGCGCCGATCAACACCGTCGGCAAGTTGTTCATCGCCGAGGACAGCAGCGCCGTCAGCACACCCGTGCCCATCGCCGCGCCCCACACGCCGTAAGTGGCGAAGGTATCGAGCCAGGTTGCGAGGTAGGTGGTGAGGCCGGCGTTTCGCAGTCCGTAGACCACCAGGTACATGCCTAAGGAAAAGATCACGATTTGCCACGGTGCTTCTTTCAGCACTTTGCGCGTGGAGATCGTGTGGCCCTTGGCGGCGATGACCAGCAGGAGCACGGCGCATACGGCGGAAATCGCGCTGATGGGAATGCCCAGCGGCTCCAGGGCAAAGCAACCGACCAACAGAATGCCCAACACCCACCAGCCGGCGCGGAAGGTGGCGCGGTCGTGGACGGCACTGGCGGGATCTTCTAGGTCGGCCGGGTCGTAGGTTTGCGGGATATCGCGGCGGAAGAACCACATCAGCACCGCCAGCGTGGCCGCGACGCTGACGAAGTTGACCGGCACCATCACGGCGGCGTATTCGTTGAAACCGATCTTGAAGTAATCCGCCGAGACGATATTCACCAGGTTCGAGACCACCAGCGGCAGGCTCGCCGTGTCGGCGATAAAGCCTGCGCCCATGACGAATGCCAGGGTCGCCGCCGGGGAGAAGCGCAGGGCCAACAGCATCGACATCACGATCGGCGTGAGAATGAGCGCCGCGCCGTCATTGGCGAACAGCGCCGAGACCAATGCGCCGAGCAACACCATATAGGCAAACAAACGCCGGCCGCGCCCACGCCCCCAGCGTGCTACATGCAGGGCGGTCCAGGCAAAGAACCCGGCCTCGTCGAGCAACAGGCTGATGATGATCAGTGCGACAAAGGTCCCTGTGGCATTCCAGATGATGTGCCACACCACCGGAATATCCGCCAGGCTGACCACGCCAGAGGCCAGGGCCAGGATGGCGCCCAGGGTTGCGCTCCAGCCAACGCCCAGGCCCTTGGGTTGCCAGATGACCAATACGATGGTGAAGATAAAAATCGCGAGTGCGACAAGCATGAATAAACGCTCCGAGGATTCAGCAGCAGGTGCTGGCCCGTTGTGGTCTGTCGCCCATTGCATCCAGACGCTGTGCGTCGCTGTGCAACCAGGGCCGGTTGGCTTGCAGGGTGGTGTGCAGCACGGTAGTCACCCAGTCGGGTAATGCCGGGTTGATGCGGTAGTAAATCCATTGGCCTTGGCGACGGTCCAGCAGCAACCCGGCACTGCGCAGTTGCGCCAGGTGGCGGGAGATTTTTGGCTGGCTGTCGTCCAAGGCATGGATCAGTTCGCACACGCAAAGTTCGCCTTCACGCAGGATTAATAACGTCATGCGTGCCCGGGTGGTATCGGCCAGGCATTTGAACAGGGTGGGTGGGGAGATGGAGTCCAGCATGGCCAAGGCCCTGTATATATGGTTATCCGAATATACGTATATTCATATGTAACGGTCAAATCCTGTTTCAATTGATATGGATCAAATGCCTTGAAATCCGCCACAAGTGTTTGAAATTAAAATGAAACATGAATGTCCTAAAGTGCCTCCCCATTGCTGATGAAGGAAGAACCTGCGTGACCCGTGCCACTCGCAACCTGCGCAAGACCCTGGATTCCGTCGCGGAAAATAACGAAACCGCGGCCTTCGACTTGATGCGTGCCGTCGAAAAACTCGGCGATGAAGTGCTGCGCCAACGCTTGCTCAACACCATTCACCGGCTTAACCAGGACGCCCATGAACTGCGCGAAGCGCGCGATTCGGTGGGGCCGGTGTCGGTAAGGCTGGCCTGAGCAAGATCGTTCAAGACAAGCTCCTGGTTGCGCTGGCATGCTTGTCGACTGTCTGTCGATGAGCCGTTTCCATGCCCACTGCCTTACCTCATTACGCCTTCGCTCGCGGCGCCATCGCCGTCATTCCCTTGTCCCTGGCCTGCGCGCCGTGGGGACTGCTGGCCGGTTCGATGGCCATCGATGCACAGTTCACCCCGTTGCAAGCCCAGGGTTTGTCCGCCATCGTGTTTGCCGGCGCTGCGCAACTGGTCGCCATCGGTATGGTCAAGAGTGGCGCCAGCCTGATTTCCATCGTGCTGACCACCTTGCTGCTGACGTCCCAGCATTTGCTGTACGGCATGCATTTGCGCCCAATCCTGTCGCCCCTCAAGACCCGCTGGCGCATGAGCCTGGGCTTTCTGTTGACCGACGAATTCTTCGCACTGGTCAGCCATTTTGACCGCGAGACCTTCAACCGCTGGTACGCCCTGGGCGTCGGCCTGACGTTCTATATCATCTGGAACCTGTTCACACTGGCCGGTATCGTGCTCGGCAAAAGCATTCCCGGCCTTGATCAACTGGGGCTGGAGTTTTCCATCGCCGCCACGTTTATCGCGTTGATTACGCCGGTGGTGCGTGACATCCCCACGGTGGTCTGCGTGGCCGTGTCGTTGCTGTTTTCGGTGTGCTTGAGCTTTCTGCATTGGGAGTCGGCGGTGGTGGTGTCCGGCGTGTTGGGCATGAGCGCGGGGTATGCCTGCAAGCGACTGGGAGTAGGGCAGCAATGATCTACATCATGATTGTGGCCATGGGCCTGGTGGTATTTCTCAACCGTTACCTGTTTATCGAGCCGCGCCTGCCGGTGCGCCTCAACCGTGGCGCGCGGGAGTTTCTCGGGTTCGCCGTGCCTGGCATGCTCACGGCGATTTGCGGGCCGATCATTTTCCTGGCCGACCATCAACTCAACCTCAGTCCGGCCAACCCTTACCTGCTGGCGGGGCTCAGCGCGGTGGCGTTGATGTTCTGGACACGCAATGTGTTGATCACTGTGCTGTTGAGCATGGCGTTGTTCTACCTGTTCCGCTGGTTGCTTTAATCCCCGGACGAAAAAAAGCCCGCGGGAGGGCGGGCAGAAGGGAGACTTCTAACAATGAGCATGGCCAATATAGGCAGCACAGGCTCCCTTCACAGTGAAACTAAATTCATGCTGCACACAGCAAGGCAGCCCGATTGGGCTGCCCGGGCGCATCAGCTTTTTGCGTTGAGCTTGCGCAGTTCTTCATAGGTGGCCGACTGGACGAACCAGAAGCCGGAAATGATGCACCACGTCAAAGTACCGCCCACCAATACCGCCAGGCCCGACAAAAAGCTTGCGCTGAACATCGTCACCAAACCCATCAGCCAGACGAAGGCCAGTGCGATGTAGAGAACGGAGTTGTTGACGCTGATGACGAAATCTTTCATGACGCTTCCTTGTTGAGGGTATCCCGTTGATCTCCTCAGTGAGATCAACCGCGGCATCATAATGCCATGTGTCGGGAGGCGCCACCTTCAAGCACCCCGTCAGGTGGGCGTGCTCCCACCCTTGACCGTACGCTCGCCCTCGAGGATGCAGCGAATTCGCTTTTAGGCGCGTGCGTGACGTAATAGTCCTCGGGTGTAGCAGGCTAATGGTAGAGTCGCGTTTTTTTCCAACGGAGCAATGGCATGCACAAGGTGGTAATTGGCGCACTGGTACTGGCGGCCCTGGCCGGTTGTGCAGGTTCGAAGATGAAAGAGGCGCGCGCCGGCACGCCCTACAAAACCCTGGCTTCAGACAAGGCCACACTGGTGGTTGCTGAATGCGTGCAGTTCGGCTGGCAGGATGAAAGCGTGTTCGGCGTTGACGCCGGCGGCTTCAAGGAACCCATCGGCGCCGGCGGTTTTACCGTGTACACGACTGCAGGCGACTACTTTGTCGATGTGCAAAGTGCGGGTGCCGGTTCCACCATCAAGTACTACGCAGCAGAAGACAATATGCCAGCCAAGCGGCGCTTGGCCGCACTCGCGACTTGCCTGTAATCCATTGCTTTAGTCGTTTTAGGAAATGCCTGGCACGACAGTTGCGCGGCATTTGGATTATGATTCACCCGCTCGCCCGACATGATGGCTCTTTACCAGTACACGGACGTCGAGGCTTAAACGTCGGGCGAGCACCTTTTTTCCTCAGCGCGGCATGTAGCCAAGGTGCCAGCGCCGGGGAATCTTCAGCGACACCAGCCCCAGCACGCCTGCGAAGACGCCGCTGACCAGCAGCGCCCTCAAGCCCATCTGCTGCTCGAGCACCGCGCCAATCACCGCCCCCACGAACATCCCGGCCCATGGGATCAGTTGCACGCGCCAGCCGCTGCGACGCTCCCCAAGCAGCCAGCGCCCCAGCCCGCGTCCAAACCGTGAAAGTGCGCCGGTGACGTAAGTCAGGCCTACGGGCAATCCGTTGACCTCTTCCACAGCGGCATTCAGCATGCCCATCGCGACGATCGCCGCCAGCAGCGCGGGCAATGTATCGGCGAAGGGCAGCACGGCAGCGCCGCACAACAAGCCGGCAATACACAACAGCAATGGCAGTGCATGGCGGCGGCTCAGCCGGCTGACCACGACGCCCAAGGCGTTACCGACAACAAAGGTCGCGACCAGCAACAGCAGCCGCCCGGTCAGGCCAAGATCCCCGGCGCTGATTGCTACCGCCAGGCGAGTCGTGTTGCCGCTCATGAACGACACAAAATCACCGCTGGCCATGAAGCCGATGGCGTCAGTCATTCCCGCCAGCACCGACAGGCTGGCCACCAGCATCAGCCCGACCCGACCACGCCAGCGCTGTCGATGGGCCAGTGCAGCATTGGCGTTGGGTTTGCGCGGCGAAGGCAACATAGGACCGGGTTCCTCGGTGAGATTATCCGGCCACTACCGTAGGGCGCTTTTAGGGCGCACGCAATGACCTCAGACACACTCTAGGTACCAGCCCGTACGCTGCCAGGTGAAAAAGTGGGTCGGCCTGATCGCTTGCACGAAATCCACGTCATGGGACACCACCATCATCGCCCCTGTAAAACCTTGCAGCGCCTGTTCAAAGGCCATCACCGATTCCAAGTCCAAGTGGTTGGTCGGCTCGTCCAGCAACAACAGTTGCGCCGGCACTTCGCGCCACAAGGCAATCGCCATCGCGGCCTTCAAGCGTTCGCCGCCACTGAGTTGCCCGGCGGGTTGGGTCACGCGCAAGGCGTTCAGTTGCAGCAACGCCAGGCGCGTGCGCAATTCGGCTTCGGCCAGTGGCGTGTCGAGCAGGTTGAGTTGCTCGACGATGGAACGCTGGTCGTCCAGCAGCGCGAGATGCTGGTCGATATAGGCACTCGGCACCTGCACGCTGCAGGCGCCATTGACCGCTTGCCATTCACCTGCCAACACCTTGAGCAACGTGGATTTGCCGCACCCGTTCGGCCCACGTACAGCGATGCGTACCGGCCCGGCAAGGTGCAGGTTGAGGCAGGTCGAGGGCAGCCATGGCAATTGCGCGTCGACCAACGCCAGCACCTGTCGGCCATTGGGCACCGCTGACGCGGGCAATGCCAACAGCGTTGGCGTTTCATCCAGTACCTTTTCGTAGGCTTGGCGCACCTGGGCATCCAACGCCTGTTTGTGTTGCCCATGCGCGCTGCGCACGCTGCTGAGGATTTCCGTGGCGGCGCCTTTCCAGCGCGCTTTGGTGAAACGGTCAACATTGGCTGTTTCCGCCTGTTTGCGTGAGTGGGCGGCATTGCGTTGCAGGTTGTCATGGTCCTTTTGCAGGCGCCGCCGTTCGCGGCTACGCGCCAGGCGTGCGTGTTCCAGGGCAGCGACGGCAGCGTGTTGTTGGGCATCGCGCTGAAGGCGGTAAGCATCGTAGTTGCCGCCATACACGTGGACGCCGAGGGATGACAGCTCGATGATGCGCCCCATGGCGTTGAGCAATTGTCGATCATGGCTGACCACTACCAGGCCGCCACGCCAATCCGCGAGCACTCGCAGCAGCCAGGCACGGCCGTCGCTGTCGAGGTGGTTGGTGGGTTCGTCGAGCACCAGCAGGTGTGGCGCGGCCAACAGCGCTCCGATGACCGCGACGCGGGCCAACTGGCCGCCGCTGAGTTGGTCGACAGGGGTCTCAACATTAAGCTGCGAAAGACCCGCCGCATCCAAGGCGCTGCGCAAACGCTCGGCCAGGTTCCAGCGGTCGTCGATCAACGCCAGGTCGTCGTCCTGCGCGGCGCCTTGGGCCATGCGTTCGAGCGCTGCCAATGGCGCAGCCGTACCCGTGAGATGAGCGACTGTGTCGCCCGGCACCACCACGACGTTCTGCGCGACGTAAGCCACATGAGGCGGTCGATTCAGCGTGCCAGAGGAGGGCGACAGCTGCCCGGCGAGCAACTTCGCCAGGACACTTTTGCCGCAGCCGTTACGCCCCACAATGCCGGTGGGGGTGTGATCGATGGACAGGTTCAGGTCGTCCAGCAAGGTCTCGCCATTGGCGAACTGGAAACACAGGTGTTGCAGGGAAACGAGGGCGGGCAGCCGGTTGACGTCAGTCATCAGCACCTCCAAAAAAATGTCGGACAGGCCAACAAGCGCGCCAGGCGGCCTGTTGCAGGTACATTTTGGAAGGCTTAGTTGTTCACGTCGGCGCTCGTCCCGTGAGTCAGAAGGGAGGCAGAGCCTAACCCACCTTGGCCTTTTTCGGCAAATCCGCCGCCAGTTGCTCAAGGAACATTGCCAATGCCGCTTCTTCGGCCTTGAGCCCTTTGCGCAGGCGCGGCTTGGGCAGCTTGGAGAGTTCGCCGAGGCTGAAATGCTCCAGCACCGCAGGGTGGATGTAACACTTGCGGCATACCGCCGGGGTGTTGCCCAACTGCTTGGCGACGTCCTTGACCATTGCCACCACGTGCCGTTTGGCATCGGACTCGGGCTGCCACTCCAACTCCCGCAACACCGCCAGCGCCATGGCGGTGCCGGCCCAGGTGCGGTAATCCTTGGCGGTGAAGTCCGCACCGGTGAGGCTGTGCAAGTATTCATTCACGTCCTGTGAGCTCACGGTGTGCCGCTCGCCGCTTTCGTCCAGGTACTGGAACAAGTCCTGCCCCGGCAATTCCAGGCAGCGCTTGACCACCGTCGCCAATCGCCGATCTTTAACGCTGATCTGGTGTTCGACGCCGCTCTTGCCGCGAAACTGGAACTTGATCTCACTGCCTTTCACATCCACATGGCGGGTACGCAGCGTGGTCAGCCCGTAGGATTTATTGTCCCGCGCATATTGGGTATTGCCGACGCGGATCAGCGTAGCGTCCAGCAGCATCACCACGGTGGCCAATACTTTTTCGCGGGTGAAGCCAGGTTCGGCGATTTTCGCTTCCAGCTGTTTGCGCAATTTTGGCAGGGCGATGCCGAACTGCTGCAGCCGAGAGTACTTGTCGCTGTCACGCACCTCACGCCAGCGCGGGTGGTAGCGGTACTGCTTGCGCCCACGCGCGTCGCGGCCGGTGGCTTGCAGATGGCCGCGCGGGTCGGCGCAGATCCACACATCGGTGTAGGCCGGCGGTACGGCCAGGGCGTTCAGGCGCTTGATCTCGTCGGGATCGCGGATGCGCTCACCCTTAGGGTCGAAGTACTGGAACTTGCCCCGCAGCGTCTTGCGGCGGATGCCGGGCTGGGTGTCGTCAACATAATGCAGGTCGCGGGGTAGCGCAGAGTCGGACATGGTGCGGGTTCCTTGGCAACAAATCAGGCCGGTATGTCTGATTGACCGCAGCCGTTTGCGGTCGTGCCAAAAGGTTGCCTACGCCAACACAGCCACCGCCTTGATCTGCGCCCACAGTGTCTGGCCGGGGTGCAATTGCAACTGGTCGCGGGAGAACCGCGTGATACGTGCCAGCAACGGCGTGCCACCTGCGTTCAGGCGTACCAGCACGTGTGCGCTGTTGTCCGCCGGAACTTCCTGGGTCACCGTCACCGGCAGGCGATTGAGGATGCTGCTGTGTTCTTCTGCCTGCAGGCTGAGGCTCACATCACGTGCCTGGACTTTGATGCGCAACGCTTTGCCCACGGCCAACGGTGCATGGGCCACGCGCATGTGCAGGGCGCTGTCGGGCAGTTGCAGCGTGAGCAGCTGATAATGTTCGTCGTAGGCACTGACCGTGCCGTTGATCACCACGCCAGCGTCATCGCCCCGTGCCAGGGGCAGGTCGAGGCGCGCCAGGGTTTCGCCAATGGGGCCGCTGGCCAGGGCCTTGCCGTCGCTGAGCAAGACGATGTGATCGGCCAGGCGTGCGACCTCATCCTGAGCATGGCTGACATACAGCACCGGGATATCCAGTTCATCGTGCAGACGTTCGAGGTACGGCAGGATTTCACCTTTGCGCTGGCTGTCGAGGGCGGCCAGGGGTTCGTCCATCAACAGCAACTTCGGGCTGGTGAGCAAGGCGCGGGCGATACCGATGCGTTGGCGTTCACCGCCGGAAAGATGCTGGGGGTTACGGTCGAGCAGGTGGCCGATCGCCAATAACTGCGTGGCCTGGGCCATGTCCACACGGCGTTGCTGACGGGGGATGCGCTTGAGGCCAAATTCCAGGTTCGCCCGCACCGGCAAATGCGCAAACAGGCTGGCCTCCTGAAACACGTAACCCACGGCACGCTTATGCGGTGGCACAAACACCCCGTTGCGGCTGTCTTGCCACACCTCGTCATTGATCTGGATGAAACCGTCTTCGGCGCGCTCCAGCCCGGCGATACAACGCAGGCAGGTGGTCTTGCCGGAACCGGAATGCCCGTAGAGCGCGGTCACGCCGCGACCGGGCAGGTGAAGGTCAACCTCGAGGGCAAAGCCCGAATACGTGAGTTGCAGGCGCACATCAATCATTGGCATCAGCTCCAGCTCACCTTTGTTTTACGGCTGGAGTAGAGCGCCAGCAACACCAGGAACGCGAACACCACCATGGAGCCGGCCAGCCAATGGGCCTGGGCATATTCCATGGCTTCGACATGGTCGTAGATTTGTACGGAGACCACCCGGGTCTTGTCCGGGATATTGCCGCCGATCATCAGCACCACGCCGAATTCGCCGACGGTGTGCGCAAAACCCAGGATGGAGGCGGTGATAAACCCCGGCCGTGCCAAAGGCAAAATCACCGTAAAAAACGTATCCCAAGGATTGGCGCGCAGGGTCGCGGCCACTTCGAGCGGGCGCGTGCCAATGGCGGAGAAGGCGTTCTGCAAGGGCTGCACTACAAACGGCATGGAATAGATCACCGAACCGATGACCAGCCCGGCGAAGCTGAAGGTGAGGGTGCCCAGGCCCAGCCATTGAGTGAACTGGCCGAAGTAGCCATTGGGGCCCATGGCCAACAGCAGGTAAAAACCAATCACCGTGGGTGGCAACACCAACGGCAAGGCGACGATGGCACCGATGGGGCCGCGCCACCAGGAGCGGGTGCGCGACAGCCACAGGGCGATGGGAGTGCCGATGACCAGCAAGATCACCGTGGTCAGTGAGGCGAGCTGGAGGGTCAACCAGATAGCGGAAAAATCGGCACTCGATAGCGGCATTTAGAGCTCGTAACCGTAGGACTTGATGACGGCAGCGGCTTTAGGCCCCTTGAGGTATTCAACCAGTGCCTTGGCAGCGGCGCTGTCTTTGCCCTTGTTGAGGATGACCGCGTCCTGTTTGATCGGGTCGTGCAGGGAGGCTGGAACGATCCACGCCGAACCGCTGGTGACTTTGCCGTCTTTATAGATCTGCGACAAGGCCACAAAGCCCAGCTCGGCGTTGCCGGTGGACACAAACTGATAGGCCTGGGTGATGTTCTGACCCTCAACGAGCTTGTCCTTGACCTGCTCGGTCAGCCCTTGTTTGGCCAATACTTGGGTCGCGGCCAGGCCGTAAGGTGCCGTTTTCGGGTTGGCAATCGACAGATGTGTGAACTGGTTTTTCTTCAGCACTTCACCTTTGGCATCGACATAACCTTCTTTCGCCGACCACAGGGCCAGGGTGCCAACGGCGTAGGTGAAGCGTGACCCCTTGACGGTATCGCCTTCGGTTTCGAGTTTTTGCGGGGTGGTGTCGTCGGCGCTCAGGAACACTTCGAACGGCGCGCCATTCTTGATCTGGGTGTAGAACTGGCCGGTGGCGCCGTAGGCGGCGACCAGTTTGTGGCCGGTGTCTTTTTCGAAGTCGGCGGCAATCGCCTGGATCGGTGCGGTGAAATTGGCGGCCACGGCCACTTGGACTTCATCGGCCTGCGCCGAGCCAAAGGCCAGCGCCGCGACCAGAACGGCCAGGCGTGAGGCGTGAATCTTCATGAAGCAGCTCCTTTGAGGGTGTACGGCTTGTTATAGATAGAAGGCTTAACCGCTATGTACGAGAATATATAGCGGTTGGCCGGTGCCGGTACAGTGCAAAGTTGCCACGGATGACGGATCTACTTGAGCTTGGCCAGGGCCTGTTCTGCCAGTTCGCGCGTCAGCTCATACGTGGTCGTGTCTTTGCCCAGGCGCAGTGCCTGACCGGACCACAGGTTGCTGAAGCCCGCTTCATCCTTGGCCTTGAGCGGCATCAGCGCGCCGCCTGAGGTCGGGAACGCTGGAGCGGCCGGGTTGATCGCACCCAACTCACGCATCACGCGGTTGACGATGCCGCGTGCCGGGCGGCCGGTAAACAGGTTGGTCAGTGCCGTTTCGCTGGCCTGGGCATGACGCAGCGCATGGTGGTGCGAAGCCGTGACGTTGGCTTCAGGGGTAAACAGGTACGCCGTACCGATCTGCACCGCCGAGGCGCCAAGGGCAAACGCTGCGACAATCCCACGCGCATCGCCGATACCCCCGGCCGCGATCACCGGCACGCGGACGGCGTCGACGACTTGCGGCAACAAGGCGAACAGGCCGATCTGGGTGTTGAGGTCATCGCTGAGAAACAAGCCGCGATGCCCGCCTGCTTCAATGCCCATGGCGATGATTGCATCGCAGCCATGGTGTTCCAGCCAGAGGGCTTCCTCTACGGTGGTGGCCGAGGACAACACCTTGGCGCCGGTGTCTTTTACCCGATCCAGCAGGGACTTTTCCGGCAGGCCAAAGTGAAAACTGACGACCTCGGGGCGGAATGCTTCGACCACCTGGCAGGCGGCGTCATTGAAGGGGGCACGGTTGGACACCGGTGTTGGCGCATCAAAGTCGGCACCCAATTCGCGGTAGTAGGGTTCCAGCAATTCTTTCCAGCGTCGATCGCCTGCGGCGTCAGGTTGCGGGGGTTGATGGCAGAAGAAATTGACGTTGACCGGGCGCGTGCTGGCCTGGCGGATGGCGGTCAGCGCTTCGCGCAGTTGCTCGATACTCAGTGCGGCGGCCGGCAATGAACCCAGCGCGCCCGCATTATTGGCGGCGATCACCATGGCAGTGGTGGTGCCTACCGCCATTGGGGCCTGGATGATCGGCACTTCGATGCCCAACAGGTCGAGAAGGCGGGTGTCTGGCCAAGTGCTCATGGGGTGCGTCTCCAGCGTTAGTGAGGCTTCACGCTGTTTTAACAGGGCCCCTGGCACCCGGCCAGTCTGTTTTATTCACTGGACGAACGTGCCGTTTCGTGGTGCGCCATCAGTCAATGGCATGGCCCACGACGGCGTGAATTCGCTCGGCGATATGTGCCGCATGGGTTTCCAGGGCGAAGTGGCCAGTGTCGAGCAGTTCCACCACGGCGTTGGGGTTGTCGGTCTTGTAGGCGTGTGCGCCTGGCGGAATGAAGAAGGGATCGTTCTGGCCCCAGATCACCAGCGTTGGCACGTGCGTCGTCTTGAAAAAGGCCTGGAACGCCGGGTACAGCGTCAGGTTGTTACGGTAGTCGAGGAACAGGTCCAGCTGGATCTCGTCATTGCCGGGACGCTGCATGAGCAGGACATCCAGCATGTAGGATTCCGGCGCCACGCGCTCGGGGTGGTTTACACCGTGCAGGTACTGGTAGCGCGTGCCTTCCAGGCTGATCACCGCGCTGCGGATGACTTCGCGGTTGGCTTGGCTCGGTTCGGCCCAGTAGGTGCGGATCGGTGCCCAAGCATCGCCCAGGCCCTCCAAGTACGCATTCCCGTTTTGCGAAACCAGCGCGCTGACCCGTTCCGGGTGAGCCACCGCGAGGCGCAGACCAACCGGTGCGCCGTAATCGAAGACATACAGCGCGTAACGGCTCAGCGCCAGCGCATCGACAAAATGCTCAACCGTGACTGCCAGGTTATCGAAGCTGTAGTGATAATTGCGCTCGGCCGGTACCTCGGTGAAGCCGAAGCCCGGTAAATCTGGCGCGATGACCCGAAAACGCGTGGCGAGCAGGGGGATCAGGTCGCGGTACATGTGCGACGAGCTGGGGAAACCATGCAGCAGCAACATGACGGGGGCCGCCGGGTCACCGGCTTCTCGATAGAACATGCGTACGCCATCGACATCGATGTGGCGGTAGTGAACAACGGGGGCTGGAGTGGTCATGATGAGGCACCTATGTAACTTGATTGGATTGATATACGGGTTACTTTTTCAAAAGCTGCGCTCAAAAATGTAACCTGTCAAATTGTTTATATTGGTTAGCTAAGTGTTCTTTGTAACTACCCGGATGAATTAATAGCGGTTACGATAGAAGCGCGCCCAAGAGGATTGAACATGACCACCCACGCAGCCCTGGAACCCTATGTCCTTGCCGATCACCCGGTACTGGACATGCTCAACACCCGCGCCAACGTCGACGGCGAGCCCTTCGAGTTCTGGCAGGCTGACGCCGATGTTGCGCGCTGGTTGGTCCGCTTGGGCTGGGTCGAGGAGGGTGCGACGCCTGCGTTCGAGGACGGGGCGTTACTGGCAACGGCGAAGACGCTGCGGGAAGTGATCCGGGCCTTGCTGGAGGCACGCAAGGCGGGCGAGCAAGCTGATCCGGCGGCGCTCAATGGCTTTTTGCGCAAGGCCGTCAGCCATCCACAGCTGTCCTGGCCGGCACCGGGTGAATTGCAGTTGGTGCGTGAGCGCAAACTGCAAACGCCGGAACAGTTTCTTTCGCCGATCGCCGAAGCCGCCGCTACCTTGCTCGTGGATGCAGATTTCAACCTGATCCGCACCTGCGAACACCCTGAATGCGTGCTGTGGTTCTACGACCGTACCAAAGCGCATAAGCGTCGCTGGTGCAGCATGGCGCTGTGTGGCAACCGTCATAAAGTCGCCGAGTTCCGCAAGCGCAAGCAGGGTTAGATTTTGCTCTCACGCTCCAGCAGCTGCTGCTTGCGCTCCACGCCCCAGCGATAGCCCGAGAGGTCGCCATTGCTGCGCACTACGCGGTGGCAAGGGATTGCCACCGCGAGGCTGTTAGCGCCACAGGCCTGGGCCACTGCGCGGAACGACTTAGGCGCACCGATCCGCGCTGCAATCTGCGCGTAGCTGGCCGTGCTCCCCGGAGGGATATCGCGCAAGGCTTGCCATACGCGCTCCTGAAACGCGGTACCACGCAGATCCAGCGGCAAGTCCAGGCCAAGCGCGGGCGCTTCGATAAACCCCACGACCTGGGCGACCAGCTGTTCGAAGTGCGGGTCGGCGCCCACCAGCTCGGCTTTGGGAAATTGATCCTGCAGATCACGCGCCAACCGGTCCGGGTCATCTCCGAGCAAAATCGCGCACACACCACGGGCACTTTGCGCCACCAGGATTGCACCCAGCGAGCATTGCCCGATGGCAAACAGGATCGCAGTGTTAGTGCCGCCGGCTTTGTAGTCGCTGGGCTTCATGCCAAGCAATTGATCTGCGGATTCATAAAAGCGGCTGTTGGAGTTGAAGCCTGCGTCATACAGCGCATCGGTCACCGAGTGCGGGCCCCTGAGGCCATCGCGCACTTTGCGTGAACGATGGGCGCTGGCGTAGCCCTTGGGGGTCAGGCCGGTGACGGCTTTGAACACGCGGTGAAAATGGAAGGGGCTCAGCTTGGCTTGCGTGGCCAGCGTGTTCAGGCTGGGCGGGGTGTCGGCCTGTTCGATATGCCGGCAGGCGTCGGCCACCCGTTGTGCATGGTGTGCTGCCAGTTGCGTCTGGTCGCCGGCAGCGCGTTTGCTGGCGCGATAACCCGCCGCTTCGGCCTGTGCAGCCGTGTCGAAGAACTCGATATTTTCCGGGCGCGGCAAGCGCGAAGCGCTGCTCGGGCGACAGTACACGCCGGTGGTCTTCACACCATAGACGAACAGCGCATCGGCTTTGGGATCACGGGCCAGAATGGCGGCCCAGCGGGGGTCTTGTTCGGTGGTCATGGTCGGCACTCTTGACGGGTCCTGGCCAGATTAGTCGTGCCGTGAACACCTGGCACTCTGAAGCTTGCGGTCAAATCAGCCGGCAGTGCGAAAGGTGAGATTGATGCGTTGCGCGCCCATGACCGGGTGCACGCCTTCCTTGATCGGCATCACCCCATGAAAACGCAAGCGGTCCACGCCGCCCCACACCACCACGTCGCCATGGAACAGCGAGACTTTCTGGGGCTTGTCACTGCGCTCGTGCCCGCCAAACAGAAAAATCGCCGGCAACCCAAAAGAGACCGACACCACCGGTTCGCTGTAGCGGCGCTCATCTTTGTCCTGGTGCAGGGCCATTTTCGCGCCGGGTACATAACGGTTGATCAGGCAGGCGTCGGGCGCAAAGTTGAGAAAGCCGGCTTCTGCCGCTGCCAACACGGCCAATTGGCGCAAGGCGTCCGGCATCTGCGGCCATGGCTGAAGGTTGCGCGGGTCCAATGGCGAGTAGCGATAGCCCGAGGCATCAGTGGTCCAGCCCAGATCGCCGCAACTGCTCAATGCAGCCGACATGGTAAAGCCACCAGGTGTCACCATGTGCCGAAACGGTGATTGAGCCAGCACCCGTCGCAGTTCCGGCAGAAGACGCTCAACCCAGGGCAGGGCGTAGCCTCTTAGCACGTAGGACTGTTCGCCAATTTGCTCGCGCCCTGCGGGTTGCTGCAAGGCGTCATCGGCGAACAGATCAGTCGTGAGGCCAGGCATCGACTTACAGTGCCTTGCTCACGTTGATGTCGGTGATTTCATCACTGGCATCGTGAATTTTCGCCAGGGCTTGCTTGGCTTCTTCTACGCTGTTGGTGTGCAGTTGAGCGAACTCAAAGCGGCGTTCGCCGTTGAGCTTGTATTTGATTACGTACTTGGTGGTAGCGGTCACGGCTATTTCCTATTGACTGTTCGGATCAGCTCAGTTTGGTGCTGGTGCGACGCACAATGCGAATCTTGTGGGACAGCGCGGGTTTGCGGGTCACGCTGATTGCGCGGCGCGTGACCACGTCCAGGGTGATGTTCCAGAACCCGGTGCTCGGTGCGGTGATTTTGGCAGGGAACGTGTCGAAGGCGCCGCCGTGGTAGGTGTGGCGACCGCCGTTCTTGAAGCTGCGAAAATTCGCGTCGCTCATCAGACGGATATTACAAGTCTGCGAGCATTCGATGACGACAATGTCTCCCTCGTTGAGGTGCTCGCGCTGGTGGATGAATTTCATGGGGGTGTCTCCAGAAGGGCTTTTTCTGAAAAATCAGAACGATACGTAGGTTAAGATGGAGTTTATCAGCCCCAGCATGTTTATTATCGGGTCGTCTTCAACGACATCGACAATTTAAAACAGTTATTTACCGAGTTATCAGGGATAAATCCTACTTGGGCGGGAGAAATTTACCATCCCCGCTGTCGTAGGCTCTTTATCGGAGGTTTTATATGAAGTGGAGTGTGTTGGTTCTGGCCCTGGCGATTGGTGGGTGTGCTTCGGTTGCAGATATCAAGCAGACGCCGCCGACCTTGGCGGTCATTTCCGGGAAAAAACCACAGGAATACGCCGCGTGCGTGGTACAGAAATTGTCGGCGACTCGCCGGCCGCCGCAGATTGAACCGCGTAAGGAAGGGGGTATGCAGGTGATTGTGCCGCAGAAGTTTTCCGCCGACCCTTCGGCAATTTTCGAAATTGATGAACGTTCCAGTGGTAGCAGCATCAAGCTCTACGAGAGCATGTCCAATGTGCCGATCCGTCCGGGTGACGTGAAAAAAGCTGGCGAAGAGTGCATCTCCGGCTGATATAGCCCGTTTCACCCTGTTACTTCTAATCCGATAAAAAGCCTGGTCCCACCATCGTGGTGCCAGGCTTTTTGTTGGACCCGATTTGGGAATTGTCGCGACGGGATCATCCCCCCTAGCCTTTTTAGGTTTATGCCATAAGCGCCTAAGCTTATAACTATAAAAATGGAGTCGTGATGATGTCGCTGAATCGGGTACTGATGGGGCCAATCTCAACGGCCAAACCGTAGAAGGCGTGCTGAACGGGCAAGGCATCCGTTAAACTGTTGTCCGATCAATGCAAAAATGTCGCGCAAACCCTCGGTTTGTGCGGCATTTGTCTATTCGGGAAGTCATTCATGAAGCGTGAACACGTCAGCGCTCGCCAGGCCGAAGGCCAGATATCGGCGACTCACATTATCCAGAATCCGGCCGACCTGGGGGAGTGGATCGTATTCTTCAAGAAAAGCGGCGGCCGCAGTTTTTTCCTGGTGGATGATCAGGATGAAATCGAGTCGTTCGCGCGCCTGGATGACCTGGTAGAGACCATCCGCAGCCTGGGCATCAAGTTCGCCGATATTCAGTTGTAGGCGAAACGCTTACTTGCAGACCACCACCACACTGCGACTTTTGAAGTTGCCCACATCCTGCCCCAGGGTCTTGTCACTTTCCTTGAGCGAAGGCGTGCCCTCGGTGCCGACGATACGGTAGCCGGTGCCCGCACACGAGGCATCCGCCTTTTCGTAGCAACTGGCCCAGGAGTTGGCCTCGCCCGAACAGTCAATGGTCAGGCCTTGTTCGCCGTTTTTCAGGTAGACGTCAGAAGTGGTGGTGCAGCCGGCGAGCGCCAGTACCGCAGTCAGTGCCAGAATCTTGTTCATGAGTTGGGTCGTCGTCGAGGGTGTAGGAGGAGGGCGCTGACACTGTCGTGGGGCGTTGGTGCAGGATTATAGCGAACTGCCACCTGGTGCGCAGTCAAAGA
Source organism: Pseudomonas tritici (assembly GCF_014268275.3). Lineage (NCBI taxonomy): Bacteria > Pseudomonadati > Pseudomonadota > Gammaproteobacteria > Pseudomonadales > Pseudomonadaceae > Pseudomonas > Pseudomonas tritici. The sequence continues at coordinate 3,482,137 of NZ_CP077084.1, read as the reverse complement.
ATGTACTCCGCGACTGCGCACCCTTGGGTTGGGCATAAATGCCTTGGACTTCAGTGTCTGGCGCAGGTCATGGCACCCCCATCACGAGTACGCCGCTCCCGCTTATGGTTCCAGCGGCAGGCAACGAACCCGCTCGCCGTACCAAAGCAAACGTCACATCGTCGCCGCCGACACTGTTGGTGATCTGGGTCAGGAACCTACCGTTCACTTGCACGGCGGATCCCGCTCGCACAAGCGCCGTACCGACGTTCGGGTTGGTCATTACCAGCAGGCGTGTGTCAAACGACGACGGGTTGCCTTTGTACGTGATGGTGATCGGTGTGGTGATGCCGGCGTTCGGGCAGGAGTAGGTGAGCCTGCGGTTGCTGCGGATGGGCGTTGTGAGCGGGTCGGTGCCAATTGCCCGCTGGTTTACGGTGCCGAAGTCTATATTGATCGGGTTGTTATTGTTAATCGTGCACGTTGACGGAGAGATGGAGAAATTGTTGGCCGCGGTATATGTCAGCGCAAGCGTTGAACTGCCGGAATTGTAGTTATTTGTCTGGTCGAGATTGAGCCGCCCCAGCACATCTCCGACTCGGATATCGATAGGGTTACTCGGATTGTTACGGACCAAAATGTAGGGGGTGACATTGACCGGTACGCCGACGGAGTTGTTCAGCATGGTCGTCGTCCGGATACCATTTGGAATGGGGGTGTTGTAGAAACTGCCGTTGATCCGCAGCCCCGTGCCTTGGTTAGTGAATTTGGGTCCAGGCACCCAGGCGGGCCCGACTCTTGCCGACGTTGCCCAGTAGTCGGTATACCAGGGCTGGCTACCGCCGTAGTGGGAAAATCGACATTCCAGCCTGACCCCTTCGAGCATTATTCGGGTTTTGTCCGCACCCAGTTGGACGGTCACGGGGACCTGCAAGTTGAGTGTCCCGCCGGAGCCGACGAATATCCAAGGCCCACCATTCACGCGGCAATCGGTTGCATTCGCGGTTGAGGTCACGCCAATCAAGACGAGAAGCACCATGGCTGCATAAAGTCGTTTCATCTTTCTCTCTCGTTGCGCATCTCTCCAGGCAGTGCCCGGTGAACATTCAGTTCGGGGTGGCACTGGCGTCGGTTAGAGATGTGAGGTTTGTCCAGGGCTGTTATGGATAGTCCAGCGTAAAGGTCGAGGTCACCGTGTAGGCGCCAGGCCCGATCGTCTGATCCCTGATCGCATTTGGCTCGCCTTTTACATAAGCCTTGAGTTCAATCACATTGCTGCCATTGCTCAGTACCTGTTCATCACTGGGGGTATTGAGGGGCAAAGGCTTGTCGTCCGGCGTCTCTATGCCAACGCCGATACCGGCAGCAATACTTCCGCCATCCAGGGCGAACAACCCAGGCAGCGCCATGTTTTCTCTACCGCCCAGGGTGATGGTCACTGTCTTGCCAATTGCGGTGTCGCACGCCTCCAGGTGCAATCTGAACCCCTTACCCTGCGTGCGGGTGTTGATGTAGAGGTGCTTACTGGTCACGTCCCAAAGTTCGAGCGCGATGGCCTCGTCGCCAGGGCGGATCGTGCAGGCCTGTTCAACCAGATTGCCCTTGAACCTCAGGTTATCCACGGCATGCCCCGTGGGAATGAGGCCGAAGCAAAGCAGGAGTGCCAACCCAGCGTGGGGCCGGCGCTCATGAACCCTTTGATATGGCATACGCCCGACTCCTATTGGTATTCGGCCAGCAATGTGGCCACTGCCGTAAACCGTGCGGGGGCAAGGACTGCGCCCGGCCGTTGCACAGGGACCACTTCCAGTACCGGCGGCGACGAGAGGGTGATATCCAGTGGCGTGTTGAGTTGAAACGGCACATTGTTCTGGAACAAGCGGATACCCAGTTCAGGCACACTGCTCTGCACCGCCGATGCGTCAAACGTCGTTGCTGTACCGTTAACGCTCAACTTCAGGAGCCAGGGCATCGTGGTCGCGCCGCAACTGATGGTGTAGCCAACGCCTTTGCGGTATCTCACACCATCGATCAGCTTGGTGCCGATATCCCCGAAATCGACTTCAATCGTGCTGCCCGCGTCAATCGTGCAGGGGGGCGGCTCGTTGAGCGTTCCGCTGAACGTCAAGTTCGCCGACGCAGCACTGCAAAGGCTGATGCAACACAAGGCGAGCAACGCGTGGCGTGGCCTGAATGTCATTGATCGTTTCTCTTTATTGATAAGCGGCTTCATTGGTAATCGATCACCAGGGTGGCGGCTGCATCAAATGCCCCCCCGGTCAGTTGGCTGCCCGCGCGTTTGACAGGTACCGCCTGCACAGCCGGAAAATTCGGGTAGGTAAAATTCACCACAGTATTCAATGGCCAGTCACTGCCATTGACGAGCAGCTTGACGCCGAGGTCAGTTTTGCGGGTTACCAGCACACGGCTGTCAAACGCAGCACCCGTGCCCCTGAGCTGAAGGGTCAGCGCATTGCTGAAGGGGGAGTCGCAGGTGACGGTATAAGGCACATTTTTACGATAGTTAACGCCGTCAATCCGGGACGTCAGCAGGTCATTGCCAAAAGGCACATCCAGCGTGTTGCCCCCATTAATCACACAGGGTGGCGGCGCGATGATCACCGCGCGGATGGTCAGGTTGGTGTTGGCCTGCACACTGAGGCTGACGGCCCAAAGCAGGCCGCCCATGATAAGAATGGCCCGCGAGCCGGTTGTCCTAGCCATCGTTATGCCCTTACTCATAATTGAGCCTGAAATCCACCACGGCCCGAAAGGCGCCACTGGTCAGCGAGGCGGAGGTGCGCGTCGGCCTGACAGTCCAGACCTGGGTGTTACTGCCCAAGGGCAGGAACAAGGGTTCACCCCTGAAACCCAGTTGCACATCTCGTCCCAGTGCATCGGTCAAGTGCAGGCCCATGCCGGAAACCCCTTGAACCTTGACCAGGCGTGGATCATCGGCATCAGCCGGCGCCAGAAACGTCACCGACAACACCGGTTGGAAAGCACTCCAGGCCAGGTTTCCCGTACGTTCGCTGCGGATGCTGCCGGCCGTGCGATGGCAATCGGTAAACCGCACCTCGAAGGCCACCGGCCTTGCCTGGTCTCCTGGCCGTTGCAGTTGACTGGCTGACACTGCACCCAGGTCGATCGTTTGATGAAGCGATGTCATTTCCAGGCTGCAGGGCGTTTCATGCATCGTCCCGGAAATATTCAACATTCCATTCATCCCTTCGACGTCTGCCGCCTGCGCGCTTTGCAACAAGGCCAGTAGCAGGCCGCCCAAGACCTTCATTTGCTGCGACTTCATGACGTTCTCCGGCAGCAGGCGCTACTCATTAGGCGCGTTGACTTTGCACGTGTTGCCACTGCAGGTGAAGGCGAGCAGCGGACGTCCACCGTAGTCGTTGACGTAGGACAAATAAGGCGTGGTGCCGAGCGCGGCGGCGGTGGGGCCCAAGGTCAGCGCGCCTTTGGGTGGCACCATCTGTGGCTCGAAGCCCGCCACGGTTTTGCCGTCCTTGGTGCTGCGCGCATCCACCAGGGTCACGTAGTACGGCGTGGGGTTATTCACCGTGTATCGCTCGCCTTCGAGGGTCAGGGTGAGCTTTTCCTGCCAGGGGTTGGACAAGTCTTGTTGGCTTGGGGTAATGGCTTGGGGCCGGTAGAACAACTTGATGCGGGTCTGCAGCGCAATTTGCAGGGTATTGGCCTTGTCGGTGCGTGGCGGAATTTCCCTCAAATTGAAGTAGAAAACCGTTTCGCGATCCTGTGGCAGCGAATTTGCAGCGGGCAACGCCTGTACCTTGACCTGGCTTTGCTTGCCCGGCTCAAGACGTTGAACCGGCGGCAACACGATCAGGGGCGAGGTGATCTTTTTTCCCTCTTCATCTTCCAGCCAGCCCTGGGCCAGATACGGCAGTTGGGTATTGTTGTTGGTGATGTTGACGCTGGTGGCATTTTTGCCTCCATCAAAAATCACGCGGGTACGGTCCAGGCCGACGGCGGCGTTGGCACACGGGCTCAAGCCTACGGCCAGCAATGTGAGGGCGGGGAGTGAGAGACGAATGTTCATGAGGATGTGTTCTCCGTTTCGATGCTGTTGTCGGTCAGCGCTGCTGGATCGGGCGAGGTCTGTTCACTGGCGACCGTCCGGCAGCCCAGTTGCAGGGTGTCGGTCAAGCCATCGGCGGGTAAGGTGTCGGGGAGGGTGAGCACGCATTGTTCGGCGCCGCCCCAGCTCACGGTCATTTGCGCGCCGGCCTGGATACCGCTGAGGTAGACCGCGCCGCCGTCATTCACAATGCCGGTGTCCTGCTGCCGCGCATTCTTCACCGTCGCGCCGAACGGCGGCGTGCTGCCATCCGCCAGACGCACAACCGCCATGGCTTTTTCGCCGGCAATCACGTCCAGGCTGCGGTATCCGATGGCGCCCTCGGTGAGGGTCAACTGGGCAACGGACTGCGTGGCTTCGACGTTCACCGGCAGGCTTTCCAGGTCGACACTGGCCGCTGTGCGCTGATAGCTGCTGATATCGGAAATAACGGCTTTGCCGAAGGCATTGCTGCGTGTTGGGGTGCCGTAGCCTCGCACCGGCACATCGGGTACGCCTGCGGTATCGACCATCAGGCGGGTGCCGCCAGTGCTGTTGGTGCGATGCAGTGCCCCTCCGTGAGGCGTCAGCGTGCCACCACCCCGTGCGGAAACGCTGAGGCTGGCGTACCTGCCTTCTTGTTGGCTGGCTGCCAGATCGATATCTGCCTGATCTCCAACATGGCTCAGGTACCCACTGGCCGCTTTATCGCCGACGCTGAGCTGGTAGCTGTTACGTTCATCGAGGCGATCACTGTAGCGCGTGGATAACGCGTTCTTACCTGCGGTTCGACTGGCGTCCAGGGCCAGTGTGCCGGTGCGGCCCAGGGGCAGACTGACCGACAACGTCACGCCGTTATCCTTATAGTTGTAGTCAAGCGTACGGTATACATTCAGGGACGCACTCATATTCTTGATACTGCCCACATTGAAATAACGTGCTACTGATAAGTTCCAGCGCTGCGTCGCGGGCCGTGCCCAATAAGTTTGTTTGTTGTAGCTTGCATACACGGTGGCGCCCAAGTCACGGAACTGCTTATTAACGGTCGCCGTGTACAGTGCCTTGCTGTCGCCAATGGGTTTCCAACTACTGTCGCGCTCGTTACGCCCGGAAAGTTCGCCGTTCAATCCATAATGGCGAGCATCCAGGTACTCGCTCATGCTTAAGTAATTCCTTTCGGAAAAGCGATAACCTGCAAAAGTAATCTGGCTGTCGTACTGTTCAAAGTGCTTGGAGTATTGAAGGCGGTAGGATTTACCCGCCAATGTTTGATTCCATAGCGTGGCGTGGGACTGAGTGGCATCCAGCGAGACCGCACCGAACATCAACAAGTCACGCCCAACGCCCACAGACAATGCGTGGTAGTTGTTATCCGTTATTGCGCCGCCATACAGCGACCAGCCATTACTGACACCCCACGAGAACTCGCCGCTGCCAAAAAAATCGCCATCGGCGTTGTAATGAAGATTCGATGGGCGGCCAGCCGCCAGTTTGTAGCGCACCTGGCCAGGGCGGGTCAGGTAAGGAACACCGGCGGTATCCATCTGGAAGCTATGCACTGAGCCATCCTGTTCCTCCACCCGCACATCCAGCCTGCCACTGACGGCGTCATTGAGGTCCTGGATCCGAAAGGGGCCTGCCGCCACTAGCGTTTCATAGAGCACACGCCCTTGCTGGCTGATGATGACCCTGGCGTTGGTTTTAGCCACTCCGACAACTTCCGGTGCGTAACCACGCAGGTTGGGAGGTAACTGGCTTTCGTCCGAGTTGAGCGCGGCGCCGGTATACCGGAAGCTGTCAAACAGGTCCGAATACAGGTAGTCCTCGCCAACGATAAGGCGCGCCTTCAGTGCCGGGATGGCGCGATAAGCGTAATAACGACTCCACTCCAGCTTCGGCTGGTTGGATGCATTTTCGCGGTCTCTGTCGACGCGCCCCTGCCAATCCGCCCGCAGCCGCCAAGCGCCGGCGTTAGCCCCCAGCGTGCCGTTGCCGGAGAAATTGTTTCTCGCCTGCTCATGCTTTTGGTAGGTGGACTGGGCCGTTACGTTGTAGTCCATCAGCAGCCCGGGCACCCCATCATCCCAACGCGAGGGGGGATCCCAATTGATGGTGCTGTATTCAAGGTACGCTTGGGGGAGGTTGATGTTCAGCGTAGAGGTCGCCAGATCTCCGCTGACCTCCATGCCTGGCAAGCTTTGAATATCCAGGCATTCGCCGCCTCTCCACCACAAGCGCTCTGCGTCTCCAGACGCTTTCAGGCCCAGTTGCTCGACAATATCGGACGATAAGCAGGCCTGGCTGCCTTTGGGGTCGTTATCGGGGGGGTAAAATGCCACCGACTGCTCAGCGATCGGCTGGCTGTTGAGCTGCACGACCATGGCGTAGGTGCCCGGCAGGATAAATCCGCTGCGCGCAAACTGGGACAAGTCAATATTGGTGCGATCACTGAGATCAAGCACGTCGGTATTAAACTCGATATCCCCGGCGCCCAATGCAGTCCCGGCGAGCGACATAACCCCGCCGAAGAAACCTGGACGCAACGCATGTTTGATTTTCGACGCATTCAACATGAAGGCAATCCATCACTGTTCAAAAGTATTCCAACTCAAACCGCACAGCGGCAAGATGAGCGCCCGGCACCAAAGGCAGTCCGTTGCCGACTAGACGAAGCGTGTAGTCGAGTGTCATGTCGCCTTCCTTTAATGGGTGTAAGCCCATTGGCACACCTGGGACACTTTCCTGACCTGCTGAATCCCAGATATGAAACGCGACGCCTTGCGAATCACCGAAAGCCGTGAAAGAGCGACCTTCTCTATCGCGAGCGCCGTCAAACGTGACGCGCAGGTGCTGCCAGTCGGGCAGGGTTTCACCGGGGCGCGACGGGTCAGGGCGAGTTAATGAGCAATTGACCAGGCGCAACTGGAAGGGGTGAGGTGCGCCTACGGTATTGCGCAACAGGCGACCGATGGGTTCGGGAGGCATCTCGATGGATTGATCGGCGCTGGCCAATTCCAGCCCGCACGCAGAGTCAATGACCTCTCCATTTAACGTGACGATGCCATCGCCTTGGGTGGGTACCTGCCCGGCAACGCCTGGACTGATGAACATCGTCAGAGAAGAGGCGAGTGCGACGCTTATGAATGTTTTCACCGTTATCTCCCATCAGATTCCCCCGCCACTGAGGTGGCGGGGGAAGCGCTTACTGATAAGCCAGGGTGAAATTGGTGACGGCGCTGAAATCACCTGGGACGATGTCACCCGTGGCGCCACCTTTTACATAAGCGCCGAACTCCAGCGTGTTGTCCCCGGCCACAATCCCTTGAGGCGTGGTGGGAACACCCAGTTCAACGGGGGTGTTGCCGTGGGTCATCATGATGCCGATGTTGCCGGCGCCGCCGACGGTGCCGATTCCGCCTGGAACGGCAGAAGACGGCGCGGCGGTGAAGGTCGTGGTCACGGTGTTATCCGTAAGACCCGTCAGGTCACAGCCTTCCAGTTTAATCAGCACGCTCCGAGGGTTGGAGGAACCGCCCGCTTGCAGTTGATGCTTGGCAATCGCCCCTAGGGGAATGGTCTGGTCGACTGATTCAGGTTTGATGGAGCAGGCACCCGAGTGGACTGATCCGGTAAACGTAATTGTTCCATCTGCCGCCTGGGCACCGGACATCGAGCCGACCAACAGCCCAATAGACAACAGCGCAGTTTTCATTTCATTTTTCATCAGCAAAGACCCATCTATAAGTAACCGTCACAAAGAAACCCTGCAGGCAGGCGTGGACCCACCGTCGCGTCTTAATCTAAAACGTGCGGGGCACTCAGTTCGGCGCTGATCGCATTGCAGATAAAGTATCGGATCTTCCAATTACTTGTATTGCAAATGGCGGCTACGCTCGAACTTGGGCCATTGTCAGGCTTGTGTTAAAAGAATTAAATCGTCTAATTCGCTTAGTTGCGTAGCCTTATCATATGACCGCTTGTAAGAGGGGTATGGCATTTTGCCAAAAATCAATAATTGCCTGTAAGACATTAACTACAAACAGTTTTGGATGGGTTTTTAGTTGTTATCAGGGCTGTAAGAATAGGATTACAGGATCATTGGTGCAACACTGTCCAGTGTCGCTTTGTTACTGCGCAACAACCCTTTATAGGTGCCCACAAAAAAGCCCCGTACAACGGGGCTTCATGCGCAGCGCAGCGGAACTTACTTGCCTTTCGGCCGTTTGCTCGACGCGTGACCCGCTTCATCCACAAATACTTCGGCTACCGCAATCGCTTGGCTTTCGGTGGCGAAGGCCCCGGCGACACTGTCGCCGTGGAAATTGATCAGGTGCCAACCGTCCGCTCGCTGCGTGATCAGGTAGCCGTTTACGCCTTTGGGTTCTGACATCTATCAATCTCGTCGTGTGGTTCAAGGGCGTAATGATAGCGCCAAATGTTGCAGGGCCGGGCAAGTTATTCTAGGTCAGTGTCCTGATCGCAAAAGCATGCTAAAAAGGATGCAGCCCATAGAAACACTGAGGTGCAGGCGTTTTTTGCCGTGTCGGTGGAGACCCTCTTCACAAGACCAGCGGAACTTACGCTGACATTTTTTCTCTATGATGACATCGCAACGCCAGCAGGACCCATTGTAAGGTGCCTGCGGCCTCATTAGACTGCGCCGAATTCCGTACGCACAGCCCTTTGTAAGGACCCATATGATCAAGAAATGCTTGTTCCCAGCAGCCGGTTACGGCACTCGCTTCTTGCCAGCGACCAAGGCCATGCCCAAAGAGATGCTGCCGGTGGTGAACAAGCCACTGATTCAGTACGGCGTCGAAGAGGCACTGGATGCCGGTCTGAACGAAATCTCCATTGTGACCGGCCGTGGTAAGCGCGCGCTGGAAGATCACTTCGACATCAGCTACGAGCTGGAAAACCAGATCAAAGGCACCGACAAAGAGAAATACCTGGTCGGCATCCGCAAGCTGCTGGACGAGTGCTCGTTCTCCTACACCCGTCAGACTCAGATGAAAGGCCTCGGCCACGCTATCCTGACCGGTCGCCCGCTGATCGGTGACGAACCGTTCGCTGTGGTACTGGCGGATGACCTGTGTGTGAACCTCGACGGCGACGGCGTGCTGACCCAAATGGTCAAGCTGTACCAGAAATACCGTTGCACCATTGTTGCGGTCATGGAAGTCGATCCATCGCAAACCAACAAATACGGCGTGATTGCCGGTGACGACATTGGCGACGGCCTGATCCGCGTTCGTGACATGGTCGAGAAGCCAGCCCCTGAAGATGCGCCGTCGAACCTGGCGATCATCGGTCGTTACATCCTGACGCCGGACATCTTCAAACTGATCGAAGAAACGGAGCCAGGTAAAGGCGGCGAGATCCAGATCACTGACGCCCTGATGAAGCAAGCCAAAGATGGTTGCGTGATCGCCTACAAATTCAAAGGCCAGCGTTTTGACTGCGGCGGCGCTGAAGGCTACATCGAAGCGACCAACTTCTGCTTTGAGCACTTCTACAAGACCGGCAAGGCTTACTGATCCACGTTAGCCCGTCTGTTGTAAGAGAAAGCCACCTTCGGGTGGCTTTTTCGTTTTTCAGCCCCATCTAAGTCGGTATGCTGATGTCCTGCCGAGGAGAGTGAAATGGCCTACGATTTTGACCTGTATGTAATTGGCGCCGGTTCCGGCGGTGTTCGCGCAGCGCGTTTTGCCGCTGGCTTTGGTGCCAAGGTGGCCGTGGCGGAAAGCCGCTACCTGGGTGGTACTTGCGTCAACGTCGGCTGCGTGCCGAAAAAACTGTTGGTGTACGGCGCACATTTTTCCGAAGATTTCGAGCAGGCCAGCGGGTTTGGCTGGTCTCTGGGGGAAGCGAACTTTGATTGGGCGACCCTGATCGCCAATAAAGACCGTGAAATCAACCGCCTGAACGGCATCTACCGCAACCTGCTGGTCAACAGCGGCGTGACCCTGCATGAGGGGCATGCGCGCCTGGTTGATCCGCATCAGGTGGAAATCAACGGTGAGCGCTTTACCGCCAAACACATTCTGATCGCCACCGGTGGCTGGCCGCAGATTCCGGAGATTCCAGGGCGTGAACACGCGATTGGCTCCAATGAGGCGTTTTTCCTCAAAGCGTTGCCTAAGCGCGTGCTGGTGGTTGGCGGGGGTTATATCGCGGTTGAATTCGCTGGGATTTTCCACGGCTTGGGCGCCCAGACCTCGTTGCTGTATCGCGGTGACCTGTTCCTGCGCGGCTTCGACGGTTCGGTGCGCACGCACCTGAAGGACGAGTTGACCAAGCGCGGCCTGGACCTGCAATTCAATGCCGACATCGAGCGCATCGACAAACAAGCGGATGGCAGCCTCAAAGCCACGCTGAAAGACGGTCGCGTGCTGGAGGCTGACTGCGTGTTCTACGCCACAGGTCGGCGTCCGATGCTGGACAATCTGGGGCTGGAAAACACCGGGGTCAAACTCGACAAGCGCGGTTTCGTTGAAGTGGATGATCTGTACCAGACCGCCGAAGCGTCGATCCTGGCCATCGGCGACGTGATCGGGCGCGTGCAACTGACACCGGTTGCCCTGGCCGAAGGCATGGCCGTGGCGCGGCGCCTGTTCAAGCCGGAGCAATATCGCCCTGTGGATTACGCGATGATCCCGACCGCGGTATTCAGCCTGCCAAACATCGGCACGGTTGGCCTGAGCGAAGAAGAAGCGAAAGAGAAGGGCCATAAGGTGCAGGTCTTCGAAAGCCGTTTCCGGCCGATGAAGTTGACCCTGACCGAATGTCAGGAAAAGACCCTGATGAAGTTAGTGGTCGACGCCGACACCGACAAGGTGCTGGGTTGTCACATGGTCGGCCCGGATGCCGGTGAGATCGTCCAGGGCCTGGCGATTGCGCTCAAGGCGGGCGCGACCAAGCAACATTTCGATGAGACCATCGGCGTGCATCCCACGGCGGCGGAAGAGTTCGTCACCATGCGCACGCCAGTGGCGAACTGATCAAGCCTCGGGTGTTGCCTCTGGCGCCGCTGCAATGGCGGCGGCCAGGCGCAATGCCTCAATGCTTGCCTGGGCCTTGATCAGGTCCAGTTCCAGGGTTTTGTTGGTGTGCTGGTGTTCGGTCAACGCTTCCTGGCGTGATTGGCTCTCCAGCACGGCAACCCGCAGACGCTCCTGAAGCAGGGTGCGTTCGCTTTCAATCAGGCTTACCTGCTCGCTCAGTTGGAGCTGCTGAGCCTGGTCTTTGCGCGATTGTTCTTGCAGCGCAGCCAGCTCCTTCGCGGTCACGCGATGTTCGATCAACAGTCGCTCATTGTCGCGATGCAGTTGGGTGATCTCATCCTGGCGCACCATCGCGCTCTGCTGGGCCTGGCGCAATTCGGCCTGTACCTGTTGCAGCTGCCCTTCGTGGCGGCGCTGTTCCTGTTCGCGCTGTTCCTTGATCGCATTGCGGTAATGCTCCAGGGCATCGCGGGCGTGCAGGTGCTTTTCTTCCAGCGAACGAATCTGTTCGTCCTTGTCGTTGATCCGTAGCTCGTAATCGCTGCACGCCTGGCTCAGCCCGGCGTTACGGGTTTGCTCGGTCTGCAGGCTGGTGCTGGCCGTTTGCAGCGCTGCGCTTTCTTCTGCCAGGGCCGCGGATTGGATATCGAATTGTTGCTTGAGTTGGCTGTGAGCCTCCTCAAGGTCTTCGATCTGGGCGAGCAGGGCGGCTTTCTGCTGCTCGAATTGCGCCAGGGCCAGATCGATTGGCTCCTGGGCTTTCTCCTTCAGGCGTTGAGCCAGCCGCGCCACCAGCTCGCCAAGCTCATCGTCGATCGGCGCTTCGGTGATGGTGAGGCGGGTTTCGCTCTCGTCCAGCTCCTTTAAATACCGATGAATCGTGGTTTTAGAGCCCGTGTTACCCATTTCGATACGCACCGCGTCGATGCTGGGGTTTTCGCCGCGGGCGATGATCGCCAGGCGTGCCGTTTGAACTACTGCTTTATTGATGCCGCCGCGAGCCATGGGGTCTCCGTCGATTTAGTGCCGTGGTACGTAGTATGTATTTACGTACTATATCATGCATTAAAACTTGTTGAAAATCATGAATTAACAGATGGGATATTGGCGTATTATCCCGTGTCATCAGCGTTTTATCCGCGAAAACACCTGCCAGCAGTACGAATAGGCCTTCTATGAGCGATCTCGATCGTTATCTCAACGCCGCCACCCGCGACAACACGCGACGCAGTTATCGCGCCGCTATCGAGCACTTTGAAGTGAGTTGGGGCGGGTTCCTGCCTGCGACCAGCGACAGCGTGGCGCGCTACCTGGTCGCTCACGCAGGCGTGTTGGCCGTCAACACCTTGAAGCTGCGCCTGTCGGCGTTGGCGCAATGGCATACGAGCCAGGGGTTTCCCGACCCGACCAAAGCACCGGTGGTGCGCAAGGTGCTCAAGGGCATTCGTGCCGTGCACCCAGCGCAGGAGAAGCAAGCCGAGCCGTTGCAGCTCAAGCATTTGGAACAGGTGGTTGCTTCGCTTGAGGTCGACGCGAAAGAGGCAGCCCAGGCACAGGATCAGCCCCGGTTGCTGCGTGCCAAGCGGGATACTGCGCTGATTCTGTTGGGTTTCTGGCGTGGCTTTCGCAGCGATGAGCTGTGTCGCCTCGATATTGAGCATGTGCAGGCCACACCGGGTACCGGCATTAGCCTTTATCTACCGCGCAGCAAAAGCGACCGCGACAACCTCGGCAAGACTTATCACACCCCGGCGCTGCTGCGTTTGTGCCCGGTGCAAGCCTACAGTGAATGGCTCAGTGCCTCGGCCCTGGTGCGTGGCTCGGTGTTTCGCGGCATTGATCGCTGGGGCAACCTCGGGGCGGAGGGGTTGCACCCCAACAGCGTGATTCCATTGTTGCGCCAGGCGCTGGAACGCGCCGGCATCCCCGCCGAGCAATACACCAGCCACTCATTGCGCCGAGGCTTTGCCACGTGGGCGCATCGCAGTGGCTGGGATTTGAAGTCGTTGATGAGTTACGTCGGCTGGAGCGACATGAAATCTGCCATGCGCTATGTTGAAGCGACGCCCTTTCTAGGCATGACTTTGGCGACGCAACCGCTGCTTTGAGATTTCTTCTATTAATACAGTCACCTGATAGGGAAAACCAATCGTCAGCATGAGGTTTGCCAATGAGCCATCGTCAGAGAGAGTCGGTAGGATTCACTTCATCAACTTACTAAGCCCTTCTACAAACCCTGACGGAGAGTCAACGATGCCTATCATCAACAGCCAAGTAAAACCGTTCAAAGCGACCGCCTACAAAAACGGCAACTTCGTCGATGTGACCGACGCTGACCTGAAAGGCAAATGGTCCGTTGTGTTCTTCTACCCAGCCGACTTCACCTTCGTTTGCCCAACCGAACTGGAAGACCTGGCTGACAACTACGCCGAATTCCAGAAGCTGGGCGTCGAGATCTACAGCGTTTCCACCGACACCCACTTTGCCCACGCTGCCTGGCACAACACTTCGCCAGCCATCGGCAAAATCCAGTACACCATGATCGGCGACCCAACCCTGACCATCTCCCGCAACTTCGACGTACTGATCGAAGAAGCTGGCCTGGCAGACCGCGGTACGTTCGTGATCAACCCAGAAGGTCAGATCAAGATCGTTGAGCTGAACGACGGTGGTGTTGGCCGTGACGCTTCCGAGCTGCTGCGCAAAATCAAAGCCGCTCAGTACGTAGCTGCCCACCCAGGCGAAGTGTGCCCAGCCAAGTGGAAAGAAGGCGAGGCCACTTTGGCTCCGTCCCTGGACCTGGTCGGCAAGATCTAAGTCTGTGAAGCCTCAAGGGCGGTATTCCGCACCTACCCAGTAAGCTGCAACCGCCCTCAAAAACGCCCGGGCGAGATTCGCTCGGGCGTTTTTTTATACCCAGAATTCAAGGAAATCGCCCGTATGTTGGACGCCAATCTTAAAGCTCAGTTGAAGTCATACCTGGAGCGGGTCACCCAGCCGATCGAGATCGTTGCCTCTCTCGACGACGGTGCGAAATCCCAGGAAATGCTTGCCCTTCTTCAGGACGTCGTCAGCCTCACTACGCTGATTACCCTGAAAACCGATGGCGATGATGCGCGTAAGCCTTCGTTCTCCATCAACCGCCCGGGTGCCGAGATCAGCCTGCGTTTCGCCGGTATCCCCATGGGCCATGAATTCACTTCGTTGGTGTTGGCCCTGCTGCAAGTCGGTGGCCACCCGTCGAAGGCCAGTGTCGAAGTGATTGAACAGATTCGCGCCCTTAAAGGCGAGTTCAGCTTCGAGACGTACTTCTCGCTGTCGTGCCAGAACTGCCCGGACGTGGTCCAGGCGCTGAACCTGATGGCTGTGCTTAACCCGAACATCCGCCACGTCGCTATCGACGGCGCGTTGTTCCAGGCTGAAGTCGACGAGCGCCAGGTCATGGCAGTGCCGAGCGTGTACCTCAATGGTGTGAACTTCGGCCAGGGCCGCATGGGCCTGGAAGAGATCCTCGCCAAGCTCGACACCAGCGGTATCGAAAAGGCCGCCGAGAAAATCAGCGCCAAAGACGCCTTTGACGTCCTTGTCGTCGGCGGTGGCCCGGCCGGTTCTGCGGCTGCGATCTACGCCGCACGTAAAGGCATTCGTACCGGCGTGGCGGCTGAGCGTTTTGGTGGGCAGGTGCTGGACACCATGTCCATCGAGAACTTTATCTCGGTACAGGAAACCGAAGGCCCGAAACTGGCCAGCGCCCTGGAAGCCCACGTGCGTCAGTACGACGTGGACATCATGAACCTGCAGCGTGCCAGCAGCCTGATCCCTGCGAAAAACGCCGGTGAGTTGCACGAGATTCGCTTCGAAAGCGGTGCGACGCTCAAGTCCAAAACCGTGATCCTGGCCACCGGTGCTCGCTGGCGGGAAATGGGTGTGCCGGGCGAGCAGGAATACAAGGCTAAAGGCGTGTGTTTCTGCCCACACTGCGATGGCCCGTTGTTCAAGGGCAAGCGTGTGGCAGTGATCGGCGGCGGTAACTCCGGCGTTGAAGCGGCCATCGACTTGGCCGGGATCGTCAGCCACGTCACCTTGCTTGAGTTCGACAGCAAGTTGCGCGCCGACGCTGTGTTGCAGCGCAAGCTTTACAGCCTGCCGAACGTTGACGTGATCACCAGTGCACTGACCAGTGAAGTGAAAGGCGATGGCCAGAAAGTCACCGGCTTGGCGTACAAGGATCGCGACAGCGGCGAGTTTAAGACTATCGACCTCGAAGGTATCTTCGTGCAGATCGGTTTGCTGCCCAACACCGATTGGCTCAAAGGCACTGTCGAGCTGACGCCTCGCGGCGAGATCATCGTCGATGCGCGTGGCGAGACTTCATTGCCAGGTGTGTTTGCTGCCGGCGACGTCACGACTGTGCCCTACAAGCAGATTGTGATCGCAGTGGGCGAGGGCGCCAAAGCTTCACTGAGTGCTTTCGATCACTTGATACGTACTTCCGCGCCGGCGTAAATCCCGGGCCGGAAATGAAAAACCCCATGAGCGATCATGGGGTTTTTTTGTTTACATCGGCGCTGGCTGAATGATCTCAACCCAGTACGCATCCGGGTCCTTGATGAATGCCAGGCTTTTCATGCGGCCATCGCTCAGGCGCTTCTGGAAGTCACAGCCCAGGGCTTCGAAACGCTCACAGGCCGCGACGATATCCGGTACCGAGATGCAGATGTGGCCAAAGCCACGCGGGTCGGTGTTGCCGTTGTGGTAGGCGAAGTCGGCGTCGTTTTCGGTGCCGTGGTTGTGAGTCAGCTCCAGGATACCTGGGATCGACTTCATCCACTGGGTACGTTCGGCAGCGTCGGCCGGGATCTGGGATTTGTCCACCAGGGCCAGGAAGTACAGGCTGAATTCGGCTTCCGGGAAGTCGCGTTTCTCAACCAGCGAAAAGCCCAGGACGCGCGTGTAGAAGTCCAGCGACTGGGTGATGTCCTTGACCCGCAGCATGGTGTGGTTGAACACGAAGTTCGTGGTGGCGGTGTCAGGTTGGGCAGTGACGCCCGGGAAAGTGTTCAGTTCGTGCAGGCTCATGGGCCCTCCAGAAAAAATGGGGCAAACGCGGCTCTAAGATGTGAGCAGGTCCTTGGCTTGCGGCTGGCATCCTTGCAGCCAGGGCATGATACGCAAGGCCTGCGCCGCGCGCCAAATGAAAAAGGCCACACAGGCCTTGCGACCAGTGGGGCAGGGCCTCAAACTTTGGCGCTTGAACCTTGGGTGTTTTTCGCAATGATCGAACTTCGTAAACCGTTGTTGAGCGCTGTGTGTTTGCTGTTGGGCAGTCCTTTCGTATTGGCGGCCGACCCTGAGATTCATTGGCCCAGCGGCTGGCAAATCGAAGAGGTGACGCCCGATGGCGACGCGCCCGGTAAACCTCAGCCTGTCTCTCGGCAACGGGCGATCAAGAACGATGAAAACGGCGCGACCTTGATGGTCATGGAGTTGACCGGCACGCCGATTGAGGCGGGGCACAAGGTTAATCTTCAAGGTGTACTGCTGGAGATGCGCAAGTCGATTCAGAAAGATTTTGCCCAGGGCGGTTATCAAAGTGTGTGCAGCAAGATGCGCCCTACAACATTGAGCCGTCTTGATGCGCTGGAAACTACCTGTGTGATAACCGAAAACGGGCGTCACGTGCTTTCGCAAACATTGGTCGGGGCGGTTGATGCCGATAAGGCGTATGTTTTTTCATACGCGGGGCAGGCGAATGCATACGAGGCAAGCAAGGACGAAGTCAGTTCGGTGCGCGATAGCCTGAAACTTTAAGTATGTAATGCCCATCGATTATGAACATGATGAAACGTTATTTAAGTTCGATTTCGAACCGTTGAAATAAAAAAGCCCCGCATAAGCGGGGCTCTTTGTTAGTGCGGTGTGATCAGCCGCGCAGCCAGGAATCTACAGTGGTGGCGCCGTACTGTTCTTTCCAGGCCTTGAGGCCACGGTGGTTCCCGCCTTTAGTTTCGATCAGCTCACCGGTGTGTGGGTTCTGGTAAACCTTGACCACGCGTGCACGGCGCTGTTTTGGTGCGGTAGCGGCAGCAGCGCTGGACTTGCCAGGGTTTGGATCAAGGATGGAAATGATGTCGCGCAGGCCTTTGCCATAGGTCTTCATCAGGGCTTGAAGCTTTTCTTCGAATTCGATTTCTTTCTTCAGGCCGGCGTCGTTCTTCAGGGATTCCAGCTGGGCAAGCTGCTCTTGAAGGGCCTTTTCTGCTGCGCGAAATTCGGCGAGTCTGGACAAAATCTGTACTCCAATAATGGTGTTGGCTGATATCAACTGCAGACAAAGCTATAAACCAAGCGCTTTAAGGCGACCCAAGAAAGAAGTCGTCCTGCGAATTCTGCACAGGCAGGAAAAATTGTAGTAGTTAATCCGCTGCGAGTAAATCATGTCTTTTGTCTAAATAACATTATTTCAGGGCATAGAGTGTGTGGCTATTCAATGGCTGGCTAGGGATTTAATAAATTCATCGCAGGGCAAAGGCCTTCCGAACAGATAGCCCTGCAGGAAATCCACACCTTGACTGGCTAGATAATCACACTGTTGAGCGGTTTCCACACCCTCTGCAACGATGCCCAGGTCGAGCTTGCCAGACAGTTCTATAATGCTGTCCAGAATATGCCGTGATAGTGCATCGGCGCCGATCATGGCGACAAAACTCTGGTCGATCTTCAAGTAGTCGACATTGAAGTTGCGCAAGTAACCCAGGCTGGAATGACCGGTGCCAAAGTCGTCGATGGCAATCATCACGCCCAGTTCATGCAGCGCGTCGAACAAGCGCCGGGTGATATCGCTGGGCTCGATCAACTCACGTTCGGTCAGTTCCAGCACCAGCGTCACTTGGCCCACGGGGAAGGCGGCGAGAAACTCCCGACAGTCATTCACCAGCGCCAGGTCCTGGCAATGGCGTGCGGTGATATTTACGCCGATATGAAAGCCAGGGCTGAAGCGCGCGGCGTGCGGCGACAGTTGCGCGGCGGTCTGGCGCAACAGGGCGCGGGTCATCGGCACAATCAGGCCCGAATGCTCGGCCAGGGGGATGAACAGGTCAGGACGCACCAGACCTTCCTTCGGGTGTTGCCAGCGCATCAAAACTTCGCAGCCGGCCCACTCGCGCGTATCGCCGCGCACCACTGGCTGGAAATACGGAATGAATTCATTGGCGCCCAGCGCCCGTTGCAGTTCCTGGGTCGGCGCTGAAGAGCGCTTTTGCAGCCAATGCGCCAATACGCCCGCCAGCACGCCAAAGAACACCACCAGGCTGAACAACGCCGCATACCGGGCCTGCATGTACCGCCACACTTCACCTGCCGGCATGCCAGCGGTGACGCTGTAGTGATAGCGATCGGATACCAGCTGATGATGCGCCACCGCAAAAACGGGTGTGGCGGTGTTAAGCACCTTGCCATCAGCCCCTAGCCAATTTGGGCCAACTTGCAGGACCAGGTAGGCGTAACGGCTGATCAAGCGCAGCGCGTTGGTCAGGTGATAGCCATCAATCGACGCAAAAGCGGCCTTGTCGCCGTCGACCAACCGGTAAACCAGTAGAGCGGTATCCGGCGTCACCGGGTTGCCATTCATCAACCATAAGCGGCCGTCGACGTAGTCATCCGGGTTGACCGGTGACGCGTAGTTATCGCCAAACAGCGAGCTGCAATAGATATTTTTCTGCCAGGACAAGGTGGTCGCGCGCACAAACGGCCGACGCGTGACCTGTTCGCGCAGGGCCAACTGTGCACTGTTGTCACAAGGTTGCCCCGCCAAAGGCAGCAAGGCCTGGGCGGCGAGTGCGGTGTTATCGAGCATCAAGTCGAATTGGCGCACGGCTTCCTGGGCTGTCTGGGCGGTGCTTTGCTGCAGGGTGCGTTCGGCTTGCCAGTGCAGGATGACCAGCCCGAGTGCAATCGGCAGCAAGGCACTCAAGGATGTGATCAAGTAACGCGTGGCGCGTTTTCGCGGGCCGTTGATGGTCAGGGGCATGAAGTAAACGGCCTGTTGCCTGTGTCAGATTCAATCGATGATAGTTGGCTTGGCCCAAATACGCTCGCCGTACCTAGCCGTTTGGCCAGTAGCCAGCGCTACAGTTCCAGGCCTTGGGCAATGCGGATAAAGGCGAGGGTTGCGGGGGAAGACTGGCGCCGGTCCAGTACCGCCAGGCCCACTTGGCGTGGCACACGCGGTGACAGCGCGCGCTGCACATAACGCGGGTCGCACCCAGCCGGCAAGGAGGCTTGTGCCACCACGCTCACGGCCTCACCCCGGCTGACGGTTTCCAGCGTGCTCAGCAACTGTGAGCAGCGATAGCGCACGTTTGGCGTCAGCCGCGCCTCGTTGAACAGCCGCACCACCAGCTCAGTGGAGCCGGCCTCAGTCAGGGCGAAGGGTTCGCTGCACAAGTCCTTGAGGCTGACCTGTTCGCACGCGGCCAGATGATGGTCTGCGGGCAGCAGCGCAACCATCTGGTCCTCGAACAGGGCGAAGGTGTCGAAGCGTTCCTGTTCCAGCACCACAAAGCCAATATCGATACGACGCTCGTCGAGCCATTGGATAACCTGCCTGTCCGGCCCTTCGTCCACATGCACTTCAATGCCTGGGTAATCCAGGTGGAACTGGCTGAGGATCTTCGGCAGCAGGTGATTCGAGGCCGTCGGGCCAAAGGAACCGATGCGCAGCGTCCCGCGTTTCATGCCCCGCGCATCCGCCGCTTCCTGTTGCAAGGTGTTCGCCAGGCCAAGCATTGCCCGGGCGCGCCCGAGCAATTGCGCGCCAATATCACTGAGTTCCACCTGAGCCTGGTGACGCCTGAACAATGCCACGCCCAGTTCCTGTTCCAGACCCTTGATTGCATGGGACACCGCCGACTGGCTGATACCCAGGCGGTGGGCCGCGCTGGTAAAACCGTGCAGCTCGGCCACTTGGGAGAATATTTCGAGTTGGGTCAGGGTCATGAGTAATCACTCATTTTACGATGACGATGTATTACCAGAAGAATGGGCCAACCCTCAAGTCATTAGAGCCTCAGCCTGTGCATTTGCCCTCGGATCGCATCACGTATATGAAGTTGGCTGCCGTCACCATGATTTGGGGCGGTACCTTCGTGGCCGGTCGCTACCTCAGTGCGGCGATCGACCCTTTGCTCGCTGCCAGTCTGCGGTTTCTGCTAGCCAGCCTGGCATTGCTGGCGTTCATGGGGCTGGCGCGCATCCCACTGGCCCGTCCAAGCCCCGGGCAGATGGCACAACTGGTGATGCTGGGTTTTTTCGGCATCTTTTTCTACAACCTGTGTTTCTTCTACGGGTTGCAGTACATCAATGCGTCGCGGGCTTCATTGATCGTGGCGTTGAACCCGGCAGTGATCGGCCTGGCGTCCTGGTGGTTATTCAAGGATCGCCTGAACACCAGCAAAATCCTGGGTATCGCGTTATGCCTGACGGGCGCCGCCCTGGTCATCGTCAGTCGCAACCCCCAGGTGCTGAGCGAAGCAACCAACACTTGGCGTGGGGATTTACTGATCGTCGGGTGCGTAGTGGGATGGAGCGTCTACTCGCTGTTTTCCCGTGGATTGAACCAGCGCCTCGGGCCGCTGCAGACGGTGACTTGGTCGATATTGATGGGCACCGTGATGCTCACCGCAACCACGCTGATCATGGGCCGCTTCTCGGTCGAGGCGATTGGCAGCCTGCATGCCCCGCAAGTACTGAGCCTGGTGTACCTGGGCGTTTTGGGGTCGGCGCTGGCCTATATCGGCTATTACGATGGCATCCGCCAAATCGGCGCGACACGTTCCGGCGTATTTATCGCGCTCAACCCGCTAACCGCCGTGATCTCTGGCGCTTTGCTGTTGGGCGAGCCGTTGACTGCGCCGATGCTGGCCGGTGGCGCGGTGATCCTGCTCGGCATCTACCTGTGCAATAAACCCCTTGCACGTGCCAGGGCATTGGGGATTTGATAAGAGTACGGACAAATACGGTTACGCTGTGTAGAATCGATTTACGCATACAAGAATATGACTTGCGCTCACGCAAGCCTCGGCCGTCAGAGACTGATGACACCATGAAGCTACTCGGCTCCCCCCTCATCTTTGGTGATTTCCTCGCCCGCAGCGTGCGAGGCCTCTCCTGTGCGCCGCCCGTGCCTCTCATCCTTGCTGGCAATTGAAACCGTCACTACACAAGAATGATGAGGCGCCAAATCATGGCAGATCTATACGAAAACCCAATGGGCCTGATGGGCTTTGAATTCATTGAATTCGCGTCGCCGACGCCGGGCACCCTGGAGCCGATCTTCGAGATCATGGGCTTCAGCAAAATCGCGACCCACCGCTCGAAAAACGTGCACCTGTACCGTCAGGGCGAGATCAACCTGATCCTCAACAACGAACCCAACAGCATTGCCTCGTACTTTGCGGCCGAGCACGGCCCGTCGGTGTGCGGCATGGCGTTCCGCGTCAAGGACTCGCAACAGGCCTACAACCGCGCGCTTGAGCTGGGTGCGCAGCCGATTCATATCGAAACCGGCCCGATGGAATTGAACCTGCCGGCGATCAAAGGCATTGGCGGTGCGCCGCTGTACCTCATCGACCGTTTCGGCGAAGGCAGCTCGATCTATGACATCGACTTTGTGTTTCTCGAAGGAGTTGATCGCAACCCGCAAGGCGCCGGTCTCAAGGTTATCGACCACCTGACCCACAACGTCTATCGCGGGCGCATGGCCTACTGGGCCAACTTCTACGAGAAACTGTTCAACTTCCGTGAAGCGCGCTACTTCGATATCAAGGGCGAATACACCGGCCTGACCTCCAAGGCCATGAGCGCGCCGGACGGCATGATCCGCATCCCGCTGAACGAAGAGTCGTCCAAGGGCGCCGGGCAGATCGAAGAGTTCCTGATGCAGTTCAATGGTGAAGGCATCCAGCACGTGGCGTTCCTCTCTGACGATCTGGTCAAGACCTGGGACGCATTGAAGAAGATCGGCATGCGCTTCATGACCGCGCCGCCGGACACTTACTACGAAATGCTCGAAGGCCGTTTGCCAAACCACGGCGAGCCGGTGGATCAACTGCAGGCGCGCGGTATCCTGCTCGATGGTTCTTCGGTTGAGGGCGATAAGCGCCTGCTGCTGCAGATTTTCTCGGAAACCCTGATGGGCCCGGTGTTCTTCGAATTCATCCAGCGCAAGGGCGACGATGGGTTTGGCGAGGGCAACTTCAAGGCGTTGTTTGAGTCGATCGAGCGCGACCAAGTCCGCCGTGGTGTGTTGACCGCCGACTAAGCGTAAAAAAGCCCGGCCGAGGATAACCTCGGCCGGGCTTTTTATTGCCTGCCAATCAGGCGCTGCGATGACGTACCAAGTGCTTGAACCCTTCAAATACCAGCACCATCACTGCCAGCCAGATCGGAATGTAGGTCAGCCATTCGCCGCCCTTGATCCCTTCGCCCAAGATCAGCGCCACGCCGAGCAACAGTACCGGCTCTACGTAGCTGAGCAGCCCGAAGAGGCTGAACGCCAGCAAACGACTGGCGATGATGTAGCTCACCAGCGCCGACGCACTGATCAGCCCCAGCAGTGGAATCAATGCGTAGAGCTTCGGGTAGGCATCCATCGCCGCAAAACCTTGCTCGCCACTCTGCACAAACCACCAGGCCACTGGCAGCATCAGCGCCATATCCAGCCAGAGTCCACCCAGATGATCGGTCTTAAGGTATTTGCGCACGATGAAGTACATCGGGTAGCCGATGATTACCACCAACGTTGCCCAAGAGAAACCACCGGCCTGGTACAACTCGTTGAGCACCCCAAGGCCTGCAAAAAATACCGCGACCCGCTGCAAGTACGAAAGCTGTTCGCCCCACACTAGGCGGCCGGTTAGCACCATGGTGAGTGGCAACAGGAAGTAACCCACCGACACATCCAGGCTGCGCCCGTTCAACGGCGCCCACATGAACAGCCACAACTGCACGCCCAGCAAGGCCGAAGACACCAGCACACCGGCAATCAAGCGCGGCCGGTCCGCCAACATCCGCACCAACTCCCACACCCGTCGCCATTCGCCGCTGACGATCATGAATACCGTCATGCAGGGCACGGTGAGCAACATGCGCCAGCCGAAAATTTCCAGGCCGCTCAAGGGGGTCAGCAATGATGTGAAGTAATACATCACGGCAAACAACACCGAGGCCAAGACCGATAACACAACACCTTTAGACACACTGTCCTCGCGAAAACCATTGATACACAAGAGGGGGGATTTCAAGAGGGTGATTATGGTGCTTTTGGCGGGAGAGGGGTGCTCTGTTTTGGGGCGTTTTTCAGGGAAATTTCTCGTGGGGCCAACGAATTGAGCGCGGTGTTCCAGGCGAAGCAGGTTGAATGTGGGCGCTGTCGAGCCTCAGCGAGGCTGCGATAGCGCAGTGTCATGCGATGAAGATGTTGGCAATACCGCCGCCTTCGCAGCCTCGCTGGGGCTCGACAGCTCCCACATTGTGTTCACCAAAAAAGCCTAGGCGCGTGCCACGCGGCCCGAAACAAAATGCCCCACATCATTGAACCCCGGTGTGGACGCATGCCCCGGCGTCACCAGCGAATCAATGAACGCTTCATCTTCCGCCGTGATCTTCACATCCAGTGCGCCGATGTAGGCATCCCACTGCGCCTCGGTGCGTGGCCCGACAATCGCCGAACTCACCGCCGAGTTATTCAACACCCAGGCAATTGCAAACTCGACCATCCCGACGCCGCGCCCTTGGGTGTATTGCTGCATCTGCTGGGCGATGCGCAGGGACTCCACGCGCCATTCTGTTTCCAGGATGCGTTTGTCCTGGCGCGCCGCACGGCTGCCAACCTCGGGGGTCACGTCCGGGGCATATTTGCCGCTGAGCACGCCCCGCGCCAGTGGGCTGTAAGGCACCACGCCCAAACCGTAGGCAGACGCGGCGGTGATCTGCTCGACTTCGGCCTGGCGGTTGACGATGTTGTACAGCGGCTGGCTGATCACGGGTTTGTCCACGCCCAGGCGTTCGGCCACGCGAATCACTTCGGCAATGCGCCATCCCCGATAGTTGGACAAGCCCCAGTAACGGACCTTGCCCTGGCGGATCAGGTCGCCCATCGCCGACACCGTCACCTCCAGCGGCGTGTTGTGGTCCTCGCGGTGCAGGTAATAGATGTCGAGGTAATCCGTGTCCAGGCGCGTGAGGCTGGCTTCCAGTGCGTTGAAAATGCGCTTGCGACTCAGGCCGCTGCGGTTGGGAAGGCCGTCCGGCGGGCCGAACCCGACTTTGGACGCCACGATCCAGTCTTGGCGCTGCCGGGTGATAGCTTCGCCGACAATTTCCTCGGAGCGTCCGCCCGTGTAGACGTCCGCCGTGTCAATAAAATTGATGCCCTGGTCCCAGGCCTTGTCGATGATGCGCAGCGAGTCTTCGGTGTTGGTCTGTTCGCCAAACATCATGGTGCCCAGGGTCAAGGCGCTGACCTTCAAACCGGACTGGCCCAATGTGCGGTAAATCATGGATAACTCCTCAAAGCGGGAAACGTGCCCCATGCAATACCAGACTCAAAGGCTCTGGGACAAGCCCTCTAAGCGTTTCTTCAGGTGCTCAGCAAGGCCTGACAACGCACATGTAAAAAGCGATGCAGTACCTTCACCCGCTCCGATACTTGCAGGCGGTGGGGGCACATCAGGTTGAACGGCGTCGGCTCGCCTTGCCAATCAGGCAGCAAGGGCACCAGCCGACCGGCTTTGATGTCGCGGGCAATATCCAGATTGGCTTTGTAGGCGATGCCGTGACCGGCCAATGCCCAGCGCCGGACGATTTCGCCGTCATCGCTCAAGTAGTCGCCCGTGACCTCGACTTCCTGAAGCAGCGCACCCTGGCGAAAGTACCAGGTACTGTTGGCCCGCCCCTGACGCATGTAGCGCAGCGTGTTGTGTTGCGCCAGATCGGCCGGTGTTCGGGGCGTGCCATGGCGCGCCAGGTAATCCGGGCTGGCACAGGGGATGCGGTGGTGATCGGGCACCACCGGCAGTGCCACGAGGCTGGAGTCCCGGGGTACGCCAAAACGCAAGGCAATGTCCACGGTGTCGCGGAACAGGTCGGCATTGCTGTCGTTGAGCAGCAACTGCAGGCGGATGTTGGGGTGTTCGCGCTTGAACTCATCCAGCCAGCCCAGCAGCACATTGCGCCCGAAATCCGACGGCGCCGCCAGTTGCAGCAAGCCGCTGAGGCTGTGGCCCTGCTGCCTGATCGCCTGTTCGCCCTCAGCCAGTGCTTCCAGCGCCACGCGCACGCTCTCGAGGTAGCGCCGGCCTTCCTCGGTCAGCCGCATGCTCCGCGTGGAGCGCGCCAGTAACCGGATGCCCAACCGGGTTTCCAGGCGCTTGAGGGCGATGCTCGCTGCCGCTGGAGTCAAGCCCAAGCCTCGTGCAGCGGCAGACAGGCTGCCGGTGTCAGCGGTGCGCACAAAGACTTCAAGGTCGAGGGTCGAGCTCATTTGTAAAAATCCTTTAAAGATCTTGTCGTTTTACCGGGATTTTTCGCTGATTGCCAAGCTGGGAAGATGAACACTCACTTTTTCAATCAGGAATCTTCCCCATGGCTTCTTCCTTAAACGGCAAAACCGTCATCGTGATCGGCGGCAGCAGCGGTATTGGCGCGGCAGTCGCCAAGGCCGCCGCCGCGCGTGGTGCACAGGTGGTAGTTGCCGGGCGCCGCTTGGCGCGTGGCGTCGAAAACGGCCTGCGCAGCGAACCGGTGGACGTCACCGATACCGCGTCGCTGCAACGCCTGTTTGAAGGCGTGGGGCGCTTTGATCACCTGGTCTATACCTCCGGGCCGAGCGTACGCGCCAAGAGCTTGCTCGAAACCGACTTGCTCGAGGCTCAGGACAACTTCAACGTGAAGCTGTGGGGCTCGCTGCGGGCTGTCCAGCAGGCACTGCCATTTCTCGACGAACACGGCAGCATCTGCCTGACCTCCGGGCAATTGGGTCGAAAACTGGTGCCTGGGCAGTTCATCAAGGTCGGCATCAATGCCGCGACC
Organism: Pseudomonas tritici; assembly: GCF_014268275.3. Taxonomy (NCBI): domain Bacteria; kingdom Pseudomonadati; phylum Pseudomonadota; class Gammaproteobacteria; order Pseudomonadales; family Pseudomonadaceae; genus Pseudomonas; species Pseudomonas tritici. The sequence continues at coordinate 3,455,974 of NZ_CP077084.1, read as the reverse complement.
GAAGCGCTGGGCAAGCAATTGGCCAAGGAGTTGGCACCGCGTCGGGTCAATGTGATCTGCCCGGGGGTGATTGATACGCCAGCGTATGCAGGGTTGGCTGAAGACCAGCGTCTGGCCATGTTTGCCAAGGCGGGCGATGGGTTGCCGGTTGGCCGGGTAGGGCAGGCGGAAGAGGTGGCGGCGGGGTATGTATTGGCCATGGAAAACGGCTTTCTGACCGGCGCCGTCATCGACATCGACGGCGGCGGCCAGCTGTAAACACCGGACAACAATGTGGGAGCTGGCTTGCCTGCGATAGCGGTAGTGAATTCACCACCGCTATCGCAGGCAAGCCAGCTCCCACACGGACTGCATTAAGCCTTCAAGGTACGCGTCATCCGCAACGCCAACACACTGCCCCCGACAATCACCGCCGCGAGCAGGTACAGCGCCATATCGGTAGACCCGGTGGCATCCTTCACAAACCCAACGATATACGGGCTGAGAAAGCCAGCCATCTGGCCCATGGAGTTGATCAACGCCAACCCGCCCGCCGCCGCGCCTGCACTGAGCATGGCGGTCGGCACCGGCCAGAACATCGGCAGGCCGGTGAGGGCGCCCATGGTGGCGATGGTCAGGCCGAGAATTGCAATCGCCGGGGTGGTGGCGAAATTCACCGCAATCACCAGGCCGATCGCGCCCATCAACATGGGCACCACCAAGTGCCAGCGCCGCTCTTTGCGCAGGTCCGCAGAGCGCCCCACCAGCAACATGAACACCGCCGCCAGTAGGTACGGAATGGCGCTGAGCCAGCCGATCACCAGGTTATCGCTGAAACCCAGGCTCTTGATGATCGACGGCAGCCAGAAGTTAATGGCGTACACGCCGCTCTGGATGCAGAAGTAGATCAGGCCGAACGCCCAGATCGCCGGGTTCTTGAACACCTCAGCCAGGGAGTCGGTGGTGGTTTTGGGTTTGTTCGCCAGGTCGGTGGCCTGGTCGGCTTCCAGCACCGCACGCTCGTGGGGCTTGAGCCACTTGGCATTGGCAAAGCTGTCGCTGAGCAGAAAGTAGGCGAGGGCGCCCAGGATTACGGTCGGAATGCCCTGCAGCAGGAACATCCACTGCCAGCCCGCGAGGCCACCTTGGCCGGCGGCGAAGTGGTTGAGGATCCAGCCGGAAAACGGGCTGCCGAGCAAACCGGAGACCGGGATCGCCGACATGAACAGCGCCATGATCCGCCCACGGCGGAACGTCGGGAACCACTGCGAGAGGTACAGCACCACACCGGGGAAGAAGCCGGCTTCAGCCGCACCGGTAAACAGGCGCAGGGTGTAGAAATGCGTCGGCGTGGTGACGAACAGCAGGCAAGTGGACAGCGTGCCCCAGACAATCATCATCAATGCAATCCAGCGGCGCGGACCGAACCGGGTCAACGCCAGGTTGCTCGGTACGCCACACAGCACGTAGCCGATAAAGAAGATCCCGGCGCCGAGGCCATACACGGTTTCGCTGAATTTCAAGGCATCGAGCATCTGCAGTTTGGCAAAGCCAACGTTTACCCGGTCGAGGTAATTGAACAGGTAGCAGATGAATATGAAGGGGATCAGGCGCAGGGTGATGCGCTTGTAGATGGCGTTTTTATCGTCATCGGTGGCCAGTGCGGTAGCGGCGCTCTGTGACATGGCGTTCTCTCTTTATTATGATTTTTCGCGATGCGAGGGTAACGTTGATCGCCCAAAGAGTCTCGGCCACCTGGCAGGCTGCTGTCTTTGTGCTCGCGCACAGCGAACCCTGCTTTGCGCTGTGCCTATGAACAACCCGCTTTCCAAGGAATTTAGCCCCATGTTCGAGCTGGATCATGACCTGGCGCAGAATATCGTCGATCGCACCATGGCGATTCTGCCCTACAACGTCAACGTCATGGACAGCCAGGGCCTGATTCTTGGCAGCGGTGAGCCTGAGCGTATCAACACCCGTCATGAAGGCGCGCAACTGGTGCTCGCCAATGGCCGCGTGGTGGAAATCGATGGTCAGACCGCCAAGCACCTCAAGGGCGTGCAACCGGGCATCAACCTGCCGCTGATGCACGACCAGCGCCTGATTGGCGTGCTGGGCATTACCGGCGAACCGGAAGGCCTGCGCACCTACGCCGAACTGGTGCGCATGACCGCCGAAATGCTGGTGAGCCACCGCCACCAGCAGGCGGAGCAGCAATGGCGGCGTCAGCGTTGTGATGACCTGCTCGCCTTGCTGCTGGCCGAAACCGGCGACTCGCCGCGCCTGGTGGATGAAGCCCAACAGTTGGGCCTCAAACCGCAGCTGGCGCGCACGCCCTACCTGTTTGAGCTGGGCGCGGGGCAATCGGCAGAGGCCTTGAGTGCCTGGCTGACCTCACGTTATCCGGACAGCTGGTGTGTCAGCTCGGCGCAATATTCACTGCTGTGGTGCCGGCCGGCGGCGGTACAGGTCGATAATCCTCGCCTGCTGGAAAAACTCGAAGGGCTGGGCTGGAATATCCTCCGCGTGGCCGTTGGCGGGCAAGCGGACGGGCTGGCTGGGTTGCGCCGCTGCTATCGACGCGTGGGTGACCTGCTCGCCTATGGTCGCGATGTATTGCCGCAGTCGCGCTTGCTGACGCTCAACCGTTATCGCCTGCCGGTGATGCTCTGGCGCCATCGCAACGACGATGCCCTCGACGAGTTGCTCAACCCGCTGCGCAAAGTCCTCGCCAAGGACAGCAACGGCCAACTGCTGGCAACGCTGCGCAGTTGGTGCGAACACGATGGGCAAAGCCAGGCCTGTGCCGATGCGCTGGGCATTCACCGCAACAGCCTGCGTTACCGCATGGAACGCATCGCCGAACTCAGTGGTGTCGACCCGCTGACCCTCGACGGCATGCTCGCGCTCTATCTGGGCGTGCAGTTGCTGCCCCAGGCTTTGTCGGAATGAACAACAAAGCGCAGCCGTACTTGTGCATTGGACCGGCGTCAGCGGCGGTGCCAACTGGCAGCATGGGCGTTATAAAAACTGGAGAAAGCCCATGAAAATCATCATCGCCCCCGACTCGTTCAAGGACAGCCTGAGTGCCGAGGGCGTGGCCCAGGCCATTGCGGCCGGGTTGGCCCAGGTCTGGCCGGATGCACAATTGGTCCAGTGCCCGATGGCGGACGGTGGTGAAGGCACAGTTGAAGCGGTACTCGCCGCGTGCAATGGCCAACTGCGTCGCCAGACCGTCCGGGGTCCGCTGGGCGCCACGGTCGAGGCGAACTGGGGCTGGCTGGCCGACAGCCACACCGCCATCATCGAAATGGCCGAAGCCAGTGGCCTGCAACTGGTCCCGTCGGGCCAGCGCGATGCATGCACAACCACCACATACGGCACCGGCGAACTGATCCGCGCAGCCCTGGATGCCGGTGCCCAGCGCATCATCCTGGCGATTGGCGGCAGTGCCACCAACGATGGCGGCGCGGGTGCGATGCAGGCGCTCGGCGTGCAACTGTTCGACGCCGCAGGCCAAGCGCTGCCCCCCGGTGGTCTCGCCTTGGCTCGCCTGGCACAGATCCGCCTTGAACAACTCGACCCGCGCCTGGCGCAGGTGAGCTTCGACATCGCTGCCGACGTCAACAACCCGCTGTGTGGCCCCCACGGTGCCTCGGCGATATTCGGCCCGCAAAAGGGCGCGACTCCCGAGCAAGTCCAACTACTGGACGGCGCCCTCGGCCACTTCGCCGACCACTGCGCCCAGGTGCTGCCCAAGGATGTGCGCGACGAACCCGGCAGCGGCGCCGCCGGCGGCCTGGGCTTTGCCGCCAAAGCGTTCCTGGGTGCACAGTTCCGTGCCGGTGTGGAGGTGGTTGCCGAACTGGTTGGCCTGGATGCAGCCATACGTGGCGCCGACCTGGTGATCACCGGCGAAGGCCGCTTCGACGCCCAGACCTTGCGGGGCAAAACGCCGTTCGGTGTGGCGCGTATTGCCCAACAACACAACGTGCCGGTGATTGTGGTTGCGGGCACATTGGGCGAAGGCTACGAACAGATGTACGCCCACGGCGTGGACGCCGCATTCGCCTTGCCTTCCGGGCCGATGAGCCTAGAGCAGGCGTGCAGTGAGGCGCCGCGTCTGTTGAGTGAGCGCGCAGCGGACATCGCGCGGGTATGGCGCACCGCTTCCAGGCACTGACGTAACGCCCCATACATGGGACAATCCGCGTCTTTTCGACACGGAGAGTCCCCATGCTGCGCCCCGCACTCCTGGCCCTGATACTGACCGGCACCCCCGCGCCAGCCTTCGCACAACCCCCCTCGGAAACCGTACCACTGCTGCGGGAAATCAAGGAATGGGTGGTCGGTTGCGACAACTTGCGCAACTGCCATGCCCTCAGCGCACCCAGCGGCGTTGATGAAGAAGACTACAGCTCGCTGACGTTGCACCTCTGGCACCAGGCCGGTCCAAAGGGGTATCTGCGTCTGCGCTTCGATCACCGTGGTGAAGCCGTGGACCTTTCCACCTTGCTGCTGGACGGTCAGCCGCTGGGCCTGGCGTTGACCCGCGATTTGCACGTTGAGTTGGACGATCAGGGCGGGGATCCCGAGGTGCAGTCCTATGGGGTGATTGAGGACGCTTCGGCGCGGCGCTGGTTACAGCGTTTGCGCAACGGTCAGCGACTGCAGTTGCCAGGCGATGAGCACGCGCACGTGTCATTGAGCGGGCTGAGTGCTTCGCTGCTGTTAATGGATGCGGTGCAGGGGCGCGTGGATAACGTAACGGCGCTGGCCCGACCCGGTAAGGGCGCTGCCAATGAGGTACCGCCACGCCTGCCGACGCCGGTGCTGCGCAAATTTGTTTCACCGCCGCCGTTAAACGCGCAGGAGCAGGCGGGCCTGGTAGCGGTCGCGTTGAAGGCGGCCACGCCCGAGGAGGGTGACGCCGAAGCACAAGCAGGTGCCTTGACGGCGCAGCAAGCGATGACCGTGGTGAGGTACGACTGTGCGGCCTACAACTGTGAGTACGACGTCAACAGCCGCCAGCGACAAGCGCCCTACACAGAAACGCCTCTCAATGTGCAGCCGTTGCCCCTGGATGGCGCCGCGCTGCAAGGCTCGGTGTGGTATGACGAAGCCTCCGGCACCCTGAGTTATTTCTACAAGCAGCGTGGAGTCGGTGATTGTGGTGGCGCAGGTTCCTGGGTGTTTGACGGCGAGCGTTTCCAGCTCAGCGAGTTTCACATCATGCCGCGCTGCACCGGGGTCGCTTCGGGGGATTGGCCGGCATTGTGGTCGACCACGCCGGCGCCCTAGCCATCGGGCAGGCTTGGCCCCTACACTGGCCGGCCACGTGTCTTTCAAAGGATGAAACACCATGCACACACCTGAACCCCACATCGTGATCCAGCGCTTCACCGAGGCCCACCTGGAGGGCGTCGCAGCGCTCTATAACGAACCGGCGGTGTGCCGTCAGGTGCTGCAAATGCCTTTTCAGTCGGTCGAGGCGTGGCGCAACAAGCTGGTCCAGGACAACGAGCGCCGTCTCCAGCTGGTGGCCGTGCACGGCGGTGAAGTGATCGGCCAGCTTGGCCTGGAACAATACCAGCGTGTACGCCGGGCCCACGTCGGTTCCTTCGGCATGGGCGTAGCGACGGCGTGGCAGGGCAAGGGGGTTGGCTCCCGGTTGTTGACGGCCGCGCTGGACGTCGCCGACAACTGGATGAACCTGCGCCGAGTAGAACTTACCGTGTACGCCGACAACGAAGCGGCGCAAGGGCTGTACCGTAAGTTCGGCTTCGAGGTCGAAGGCGTATTGCGCGATTACGCCCTGCGCGACGGCCAGTTTGTCGATACCGTGAGCATGGCGCGCCTGCGCACCTCGGCTTAGTCCTGCAAGGCAAACGCCACCGCAGCCTGCGCATGCAGCTCGGTGGTGTCCAGCAATGGCAGGTCGCTGTGCTCCGGCTTGATCAGTAGGCTGATTTCCGTGCAACCGAGGATGATCGCCTGGGCGCCACGTGCGGCCAGGGACTCGATCACACCTTGGTAAACCTTGCGTGACGCGTCACTGATCACGCCAACACACAACTCCTCATAGATGATCCGGTGCACGGCCTGGCGCTCGTCCACCTCAGGCACCAGCACGGTCAACCCCTGGGCGGCCAGACGCGACTTGAGAAAGTCCTGCTCCATGGTGAACGCGGTGCCCAGCAAACCGACCGTCAGCGTGCCGGCGTCCACCGCAGCCGCACCCGCCGCATCGGCAATATGCAGGAACGGAATCGACACCGCGGCTTCAATACGTGGCGCCACCAAATGCATCGTGTTGGTACACAGCACGACACAGTCAGCACCGCCCGCCTGCAAGCGGCGTGCGGCCTCTTCCAGAATCAGCGCGGCGTCATCCCAGCGGCCGGCGTGTTGGGCCTGTTCCACCGGGCCGAAATCCACGCTGTACATCAACAGTTGCGCCGAGCGCAGCGGGCCGAGCGTGTCGCGCACGCGTTGGTTAATGATGCGGTAGTACTCGGCGCTGGACTCCCAGCTCATGCCGCCGATAAGGCCGATGGTGCGCATGCGATGCTCCTGACACGGAAAGTCGCTTCACCTTACGCATTGACGCCTGGATAGTCATACGCAGTTGGCCGCGAAATGACCGGTGCAGTTTCACATGTCCAGATTGGCCCAGCCCGGCTTGGCCTCTTCCGGCGCCACCGCGTTGATCTGCTTGCCAGTCGCCTGCTCCACGCGCCGCGCCGCCTCCGGGTCATCGGCGAAAGGCATCAAGCTGGCGTCGTCCAGGCTCTTGTCCGTCTGACCGCGCAAGCAGTACTCCACCGCGCCATACAGGCACGCCACCATCAGCAAACCCCACATATCAGGCGATCCGCGCATCAAGCTGGGCCAGTTTCAAGTCCGCGACGCGTACCGTGCGCCAGGTGTTGTAGGCCATCAACACCATCCCGGTGAGAAAGAACACGCCACCGGCAAACCGCACCACAAAACCCGGATGACTGGCCTGCAAGGCTTCGACAAACGAGTAGGTGAGGGTGCCGTCATCGTTGATGGCCCGCCACATCAGGCCCTGGGTAATGCCATTGACCCACATCGAGGCGATGTACAGCACGGTGCCAATGGTTGCCAACCAGAAATGCAGGTTGATCAGCGCCACGCTGTGCATCTGCTCGCGGCCGAACACCTTCGGGATCATGTGATACAGCGAGCCGAAGGTGATCATCGCCACCCAGCCCAGTGCCCCGGCGTGCACGTGGCCGATGGTCCAGTCGGTGTAGTGGGAGAGGGCATTGACGGTCTTGATCGCCATCATCGGCCCTTCGAAGGTCGACATCCCGTAGAACGCCAGGGACAACACCAGGAAACGCAGGATCGGGTCGGTGCGCAATTTATGCCAGGCACCCGACAAGGTCATCATGCCGTTGATCATCCCGCCCCAGCTCGGTGCCAGCAGAATCAACGACATTGCCATGCCCAGGGACTGCGCCCAATCAGGCAGGGCGGTGTAGTGGAGGTGGTGCGGCCCGGCCCAGATATACAGGGTGATCAGCGCCCAGAAATGCACGATCGACAAGCGATAGGAGTACACCGGGCGCCCGACTTGTTTCGGTACGAAGTAGTACATCATCCCCAGAAAGCCAGTGGTCAGGAAAAACCCTACGGCGTTATGCCCATACCACCACTGCACCATGGCATCCGTCGCCCCGGAATACACCGGGTATGACTTGAACCAGTCCACCGGGATCGCCAGGTGGTTGACCACATGCAGCATGGCGATCACCAAGATGAATGCGCCGAAAAACCAGTTGCCCACATAGATGTGTTTGGTTTTGCGCCGCACCACGGTGGTGAAAAACACAAGGGCATAGGCCACCCACACCACGGTCATCCACACCGCGCCGGAGAACTCGATCTCGGCGTACTCCTTGGTGGTGGTGTAGCCCAGCGGCAGGCTGATCAACATGATCACGATCACCGACTGCCAACCCCAAAAGGTAAACGCGGCGAGGCGGTCGGAAAACAACCGTACCTGGCAGGTGCGCTGTACCGCGTAATAGCTGGCGGCAAACTGCGCACTGCCGGCAAAGCCAAAGATCACCAGGCTGGTGTGCAAGGGGCGCAAGCGGCCAAAGGTGGTCCAGGGTAAATCCAGGTTCATTTCCGGCCAGACCAGTTGCGAGGCGATCCACACACCCATGGCCATGCCGACCACGCCCCAGACGATGGTGGCGATAACGAATTGGCGGACGACTTTATAGTTATAGGCCTGCCCGATTGTTGCTGTGCTCATGCTCAGTCCTCCCACGGTTCCAAGTGGCGGCACTGTAGGAAGCGTGGGTAAAACAAAACAGACTCAGAGGAACCTCATTGCAGCGGATCAGTTGCTTTGCCAGCGTTAGTCGCACGGCCGACCACCGCATCTGCCATGATTGAGCTTCGCAACCTGGCTCACCGGAGGAGATCCGCAATGGACGATGTACAGCAACTGGGCGAGATGCTTCGTCATTACGCCGATAGCGAAGCGCATAAAAAACAGCAATTCGACGTGCAGTCGGCCCGCTGGGCGCAAAAACTCGACGCGTTGTTCGGGCAGATCGAGCAATGGCTGGAACCGGTGAAAACGGTGGGGTTGCTTGAAGTGCACCGAGAGCCTTACGTGGCCAGCGGCCCAAGCATCCCGGTGGAGACGTCGACCTTCAAGACCGAGAAACTGACCGTGCAGATCACCGGCAAACCGGTGGAGTTCGTGCCGGATGTGATGGGGGTGGGTGGGTTGATCTCCGTCTCCGTAATGGGTTTGACCGCCGCGCGGCATGGCAGCGTTTCCCTGGTGTTGCCTGCGGATAAAAACGATTGGCTGTGGAAGAAGACCAATGGCCTTAAAGACCCGGACACGTTCGGCTTTGACGCGAACTTCCTGGCGTCGCAGTTGCAGAGCCTGATTCCTCGCGAACGCGCCTGAACGGCAGGTGGTTGGAGCAGGGCTATTTGCCCAGGATTAGCTATACCTACAGCTCAATGTTCCAACGCCGACCGCCAGGGAGTTCAAAAGATGAAATTAAGGCAAGTCGTTACCGTGCTGTGCGTCGCTTCGCTTGGGCTGGCGGGCTGTGCCAGCAAGATTACGCAACCCGATGAATACTCGGGTTTTCTCTCGGACTACAGCCAACTGAAGCAAGGCAAGTCGCCTTCGGGCGCCGAAGTGATGCGCTGGGTCGACCCAACACTGGATTTGAGCCGCTACAGCGCGGTGTACATCGAACCGACGCAGTTCTACCCCAAGCCCCAGGCCACCGCCAAGATTCCGGACAGCACCCTGCGTGGCATCAACGATTATTTCAACCAAGCGCTCAAGCGTGAACTGGCCAAGTCGTTGCCCCTGGCCAATGGCCCAGGCCCAGGCGTCATTGTGGTGCGCGCGGCGATTACGGCGGTCGGCAGCAAGACCGAAGGCCTCAAGCCCTATGAGTTTATTCCGGTCGCCCTGGTGGCGGCGGCGGTCAGTACCGGTACCGGCATCCGTGACCAGGAAACCACCCTGGGCACCGAAGCGCAGTTTCTCGACGGCGCCAATGGCAAGGTACTCGCCCAAGTGGTACGCAAAGGCACCGGCAAGCCGTTGGCCAATGATTCCCAAGTGATGCAGTCCAGCGATGTGAAAGGCGTTATCGACGGCTGGGCGTCGGACCTGCACCAGTCCTATGTGAAGCTGAAAAAGCACTGAACCTCAACCCCATCCTGGCCGGCTCGTTGTTGTCACAACTGCCGGCCAGTCGCTGCTACTTCTGGGGTGTCAGGGGTGGCAGCTTCCATTGGCCATTAACTGCTTCCGGCTTGGGCAGGTACATGCGCAGTACCGCGTAGAAGGGCGCGGGCGGCGCGGGCAGCCAATTGCTCTGTTCTGCCTTCGGCGGCTCGTGGTGTTGCAGCGCCAGGGTCACGCCGCCGTCGGCGTCGCGCTTGAGGTTGGGCAGCATCCGTGAATTGATCAGGTAGCGTTTCTTGTGGTTGGGCACCAGTTGCCCGGTCTTGGCTTCATACATGGTCAGCGACCAGAATGCATCGGCCGGTGGCAGTTGGTCTTTGGCAAAGTGAACGGTGTAGCTATGACGCGCACCATTGGCCGGTTTGCCTTCGCTGTCGACGGCGTAAGTCATGTAGCTGACTTCTTCGGCCGAATTGCCGAACAAACGCTGGATAGCGCCGGCGTAGCGGTACAGGTAGTTGTTTTTCAGGCGATCACGGCTGCCATGCAGTTCGCCACTGGTGACCTGAAGGGTGTCGAGCTTGTCTTTCTTGAAGGCTGCAAACTCGGCTTTGCCATCTGCTATGCCTTGTTCCAGGGCTTTGCGCTGTTCCGCGCTGAGCTGGCTGACCTTGAAGGGCGCGCCAGGCGCGATGCCGATGGTGGCAAAGCGGGCCAGCAGGTCTTTCTCGCTGTCCTGAGGCTTGGCGTAGGCCAGCATAAAGTTCAGGTAGCGAAACAGTTGCGGGCTGTCTGTCATCGCCGCCGTGGGCTTGGGCCACTCGATCTTTGCCACCTTGGCCGGTGCGGCTTGCTTCACATAGCCGCTCAGCGGCTGCACCTTGTAGCCGTTCTGGATCTGCTTGACCTTGTTCAGGTCTTTTTCATCAAACAACTGCGTGCGGTAGAGTGCGTAGACCAAGTTGCTTTCGCTGTAGATCACCCGGTCCACATCCACAGGCTGCTGGCCCTTCCAATCAGGACCCGCGACCATGTAGTGGCCGCCATGGTTGCCGGTACTGCGAGTGCCCAGGTACGCAATGTTCTGGCTATAAAGGTCGATCAACTGCACCGAGTAATAGCGATCGTCCTCAATCCCGGGCAACGTCAGCACCATCGGCTCCCTGCGCAGGTCCATCCAGACGAAGGAATAGGGCGTGTCAGGGTTCGCCTTGGCCTGCGTGGTGTCTTTCGGGCTGAGCACTTGGGCGGAATGCCCCAGCCGATTGATCGGCGCCTTGAAGTTGGCGCCGCCTTGATCAACGGCCTGCGTATAGAGCGTCTTGTACATCTCCACCACCGGGTAGCCATACAGGTAGGCTTCTTTGGCAATCGCCCGGGCCTCACTCGGTGTTGCCGTGAAGTCAGCCCAGGCGCCGGTGCTCATGAGTATCGAGAGGCTCGCCAACAGCAGGCGCGTCGGTTTTCCAATCATGTTGTTGCGTCCTTCGTGAGTGCGTTTTGAAGAATGAGTAGGGGTGGCGCGGGGAAGCGCTGAGTTTCCGGTTTTATTGGTCGAAGGTCACGTTAATCTCTGAACATCTGACGCAAAAATGCCGCCCATGCAGGCGGCACTGAAGACAAGCCGGGATTACAGCGCAGGCAACATCGATTTGACTTTGTCGCGCAGTTGATCAATGGAAAACGGCTTGGCGATGACCTGCATGCCGGCAGACACGTCGATATTCTCGGCATAGCCGCTGGCGAACAGGATTGGCAGGGCAGGGCGTAGTTCGCGGACCTTGATCGCCAGTTGCTTGCCGTCCATGTCAGGCAGGCCGACGTCGGTCATCAGCAGGTCGATCACCTGGTCGGTGTTTTGCACCAGAGCCAGCGCCTCCTCGGCGTCGGCCGCCTCTACCACACTGAATTCCAGCTCCTCCAAGACATCGACGATGAGCATGCGCACGATGGCATCGTCTTCGACGACAAGGATGGTGGAGGTGACTGCAGACATAATCGAATTCCCAAAAAAGGCAAGGGTTTACACGCGGCCGTTCTGACAGGCCTCTTCCTTGAGTAAGCGGGCACTCATGACAAGTTCCCGCTGGCCGTAAAAACAATGCGATAGAAAAGACGAGAGAGAATAGCGGGTTCCTTCGCAGGAATCTGTACAAAACCGTTCTAGAAAAATAGTCTTGCCCGCCACTTTGCGGCAAACTCCCGGTTTTTCCACCTTTGGCCAAGGCATTTCCATGACTCCCGCGTCGTCCGTCGATGAAAAGAGCTTTCGTAACCTCCTGAGCCGAAACGTTGCACTGCCCCTGAGTGTGGGTGTGCTCAGTGCAGTGTTTTTCGTCGTGCTGATCACCTACCTGTTGTCGGTAATCCAGTGGGTGGAACACACCGATCGGGTTATCAATAACCTGAATGAATCGTCCAAGCTGACGGTGGACCTGGAAACCGGCATGCGCGGCTTCCTGATCACCGGTGACGAGCATTTCCTCGACCCCTACGAAGTGGCCAAGCCGCGAATCATCGCCGACCTGCGCAATTTGCAGGAGCTGGTGGCGGACAATCCGCAGCAGGTGGACCGCCTCAAACGCCTGGAAGCATTGCAGGCCGAGTGGAACAACTATGCCCAGTCGATGATTGATCTGCAGCGCACGAGCGGCGACTACCGCGATGCGGTCAAGGCCGGCCGCGGCAAGCGCCTGACTGACGAAATCCGCAAGGAATATGACGACGCGGTGGCGATGGAGCAGCAGTTCCGCATCGCCCGCAATGAAGAGGTCACCCGCACAACGGTGATCAGTGTCACCTTGTACTTGGCATTTGTGTTGGGGTTAAGCGGTTTCCTGGCTTATATCGGCCGTAAGAATCTTGTTTCATTATCAGACAGTTACAGCGAAAACCTCGCGTCACAACAGAAGATCGCGCGACGCTTGGAACGGCAAGCCTGGCTGCGCAATGGCCAGACCGAACTGGCTGAACAGGTCCTCGGCCAACTCACCTTGAACATGCTCGGCCGCAATATCCTGCAATTCTTTGCCCAGTACATGGGCTCGGTCGTTGGCGCGCTGTACGTGCGCGAAGAACACGGCGGCCTCAAGCGCGTGGCCACCTACGGTTTCTCCCGCGAGCAAGAGCAACGGGAGCAGGCCATCTACAGCGACGAAGGCATCGTTGGGCAGGCAGCCCATCTGGATCGGCTGATTCGCCTGGACGACGTGCCAGTGGATTATTTCAAAGTCAGTTCTGGCCTGGGTGAAGGCGCTGCCCGTAGCGTACTGGTGGTGCCGACCAACAATGACGAGCGGGTCAATGGGGTGATTGAGCTGGGTTTCCTGCGCCCACTGGAAGAGCGTGACGTCGAGCTGCTGGAGCTGATCTCCAGCAATATCGGCACCTCCATCGAGGCCGCTCGGTATCGTCAACGCCTGCAGGAAGTGCTGGCCGAGACCCAGCAGCTCAACGAAGAGCTGCAAGTGCAACAGGAAGAGCTCAAGACCGCCAACGAAGAGCTGGAAGAACAGTCACGCATCCTCAAAGAGTCCCAGGCCCACCTGGAAACCCAGCAGGCTGAGCTGGAGCAGACCAACGAGCAACTGGCCGAGCAAACCGAGACCCTCGCCGAGCAGCGCGACGCCATGGACCGCAAGAATATCGAGCTCAACCAGGCCCAGCTCGCACTGGAAGATCGCGCCGAAGAGCTGCAGCGCTCCAGCAAGTACAAGTCTGAATTCCTCGCCAACATGTCCCACGAGCTGCGCACACCGCTGAACAGCTCGCTGATCCTGGCCAAGTTGCTGGCCGAGAACCCCCAGGAAAACCTCAGCGCTGAGCAGGTCAAGTTTGCCGAGTCGATCTATTCCGCCGGCAATGACTTGCTCAACCTGATCAACGACATCCTCGACATCTCCAAGGTCGAAGCCGGCAAGCTGGAAGTGCGCCCGGAAACCTCCAGCGTGGCGCGCCTTGTAGACGGCCTGCGCGGGATGTTCGAGCCGCTGGCGGCCGATCGTAAGCTGGGTTTCCAGGTGGACGTGCAGGAAGGTACGCCGACCCTGCTGTTTACCGACCGCCAGCGCCTGGAGCAGATCCTGAAAAACCTGCTGTCCAACGCGCTCAAGTTTACCGAGCAAGGCGAGGTCAGCCTGTCGGTGTCCCGTGCACCCGGGGAAGGCATTGCCTTCACGGTGCGCGATTCCGGCATCGGTATCGCCCCGGACCACCAGGAAAGCATCTTCGAAGCCTTCCGGCAGGCCGACGGCACCACCAACCGCCGTTATGGCGGCACCGGCCTCGGGCTGTCTATTTCCCGCGACCTGGCCACCCTGCTGGGCGGTTACATCAGTGTGACCAGCGAGCCAGGCAAGGGCAGTGTCTTTACCCTGGTATTGCCGGAGCAGTATGTAGAGCGCGAAGCAGACGCGGCACCGGTCGAACAACCACGCCAAGCAGTCGTGGTGCCTGCGCCAATGCCGGTCAAGGTAACACCGCTGCCGGTAGCCGATGCCAAGCAGATCCCGCGTTTCGCCGACGACCGCGACAAGGCCCCCTTCACCACGCGCTGCATCCTGGTGGTGGAAGACGAGCCGAATTTCGCCCGCATCCTGTTCGACCTGGCCCACGAGCTCGGCTATAACTGCCTGGTGGCCCATGGCGCAGACGAAGGCTACAGCCTGGCCGAAGAGTACATCCCTGACGCGATCCTGCTGGATATGCGCCTGCCGGACCACTCCGGGCTGACCGTGCTGCAACGCCTGAAAGAACACGCCAACACCCGCCATATCCCGGTGCATGTGATTTCCGTGGAAGACCGTGTCGAGGCGGCCATGCACATGGGCGCCATTGGTTATGCGGTCAAGCCCACCACCCGCGAAGAGCTCAAGGACGTCTTTGCACGCCTGGAAGCCAAGCTGACCCAGAAGGTCAAGCGCGTACTGCTGGTGGAAGACGATGACCTGCAGCGCGACAGCATTGCCCGCCTGATCGGCGACGATGACATCGAGATCACCGCCGTTGGCTTCGCCCAGGAAGCCCTCGACCTGCTGCGCAACCATGTCTACGACTGTATGATCATCGACCTCAAGCTGCCCGACATGCTCGGTAACGAGCTGCTCAAGCGCATGGCCACTGAGGACATCTGCTCGTTCCCGCCGGTGATCGTCTACACCGGGCGCAACCTGACCCGCGACGAAGAGGCCGAACTGCGCAAGTATTCGCGCTCGATCATCATCAAGGGCGCGCGTTCACCGGAACGCCTGCTGGATGAGGTCACACTCTTTCTGCACAAAGTCGAGTCCCAGCTGTCCCATGATCGTCAAAAGATGCTCAAGACTGCGCGCAGCCGCGACAAGGTCTTCGAGGGGCGCAAGATCCTGTTGGTGGACGACGATGTGCGCAACATCTTCGCCCTGACCAGCGCCCTGGAGCACAAAGGCGCCGTGGTGGTCATTGGGCGCAATGGCCGTGAAGCCATCGACAAACTCAACGAGGTCGAGGATATCGATCTGGTGTTGATGGACGTGATGATGCCGGAAATGGACGGTTACGAGGCTACCGCCTTGATCCGCCAGGACCCGCGCTGGAAGAAGTTGCCGATCATCGCAGTCACGGCCAAAGCGATGAAGGACGATCAGGAACGCTGCCTGGCCGCCGGCTCCAATGATTACCTGGCCAAGCCGATTGACCTGGACCGCCTGTTTTCTTTGATTCGCGTGTGGCTACCGAAGATAGAACGCATTTAAGTGGAGCGACGTTTTTTGGAAACAAGCAGTGACATTGAGTTGCGCCTGTTGATTGAGGCGATTTACCTCAAGTACAGCTACGACTTTCGCGACTACTCCGGTGCGTCCGTCAAGCGCCGCGTGGCCCATGCGTTGCGCCAGTTCGACTGTGCGACCATTTCCGCCTTGCAGGAGCGTGTGCTGCACGACCCGGCGGCGTTCATGCAGTTGCTGCAATTTCTGACGATCCCGGTGAGCGAGATGTTTCGTGACCCGTCGCACTTCCTGGCGATCCGCCAGGAAGTGGTGCCGTTGCTCAAGACCTACCCGTCGATCAAGATCTGGATCGCCGGCTGCAGCACGGGCGAGGAGGTGTACTCCATGGCCATCCTGCTGCGTGAAGAGGGCTTGCTGGAGCGTACGATCATCTACGCCACGGATATCAACCCGGCGTCGTTGGAGAAGGCCAAGCAAGGCATCTTTTCCCTGGAAAACGTACGGGCCTACACGGCCAACTATCAGCAGGCGGGCGGGCAACGCTCATTTGCCGACTACTACACGGCAGCCTACGAGTACGCGATCTTCGATAAGACGCTGCGCGAGAATGTCACGTTCGCCGACCACAGCCTGGCGACTGACAGTGTGTTTTCAGAAACTCAATTAATTTCGTGTCGTAACGTGTTGATTTATTTCAATAAAAAATTGCAAGATCGCGCGTTTGGGTTGTTCCATGAGTCGCTGTGCCATCGCGGCTTTTTGGTGCTGGGCAGCAAGGAAACCTTGGATTTCTCCGCGTACGGCAAACAGTTTGAACCCTTGGTCAAACAGGAACGGATCTACCGAAAACTATGAATCAAGCGGCTGCCAGCCCGGCATCGGTCCGGGGCATAGAGGCTATCGTCATCGGTGCGTCTGCCGGTGGCGTGGAAGCCTTGCTGACGGTGTTCAGCGAATTGCCAGCGGATTTCGGCTTGCCGATCATCACCGTGCTGCACTTGCCGGATGAACGCCGCAGCCAATTGGCCGAGGTGTTCGACCGGCGTGTTGCCATGCGAGTGGTGGAGGCCCGTGACAAGGAAATGCTCAAGCCCGGCACCCTGTACTTCGCCGGGCCCGGCTACCACCTGTCGGTGGAGCAGGATCGCAGCCTGTCCCTGAGCCAGGAAGACCGTGTGCACCACTCGCGGCCGGCAATTGATTTCCTGTTTGAATCGGCCGCCGATGCGTACGGCAAAGGCTTGATGGCTATCCTGTTGACCGGCGCCAACCATGACGGCGCCCGGGGCCTGGCCCACGTCAAGCAGCAAGGTGGAACTACTGTGGTGCAAGAACCCACTGAAGCACGCATTGCTGTCATGCCCCGTGCAGCGCTGGCGCTGCATACACCCGACCACATTCTAACGTTGAGCCGGATTGGCTCACTGCTGGCTTCCCTGGAATATTCCCCATGTTAAGTACTGTGCAGGCCAAACTGCTGATCGTCGACGATCTGCCGGAAAACCTGCTGGCCCTCGAAGCGCTGATCAAGCGCGAGGACCGGCAGGTGTTCAAGGCATTGAGCGCTGACGAGGCCTTGTCCCTGTTGCTGGAGCACGAGTTCGCCCTGGCGATTCTCGATGTACAGATGCCCGGCATGAATGGTTTTGAGTTGGCCGAATTGATGCGCGGCACCGAAAAGACCAAGAACATCCCGATTGTGTTTGTCAGTGCTGCCGGCCGTGAGCTCAATTACGCCTTCAAGGGCTATGAAAGCGGCGCCGTCGACTTCTTGCACAAGCCGCTGGATATCCATGCGGTAAAGAGCAAGGTCAATGTGTTCGTTGACCTGTACCGCCAAAGCAAAGCCATGAAGCTTCAGGTAGAAGCGCTTGAGCGCAGCCGTCGCGAGCAAGAACTGTTGCTGTCGCGCCTGCAGGCCGCGCAGGCCGAGCTGGAGCAGGCGGTCCGTATGCGTGACGACTTCATGTCAATCGTCGCCCACGAAGTGCGCACGCCTCTCAATGGCCTGATCCTCGAGACCCAACTGCGCAAGATGCACCTGGCCCGGGATAACGCCGCCGCATTCACCCTGGACAAGATGCACGCCATGGTCGACCGCGACGAGCGCCAGATCCAGAGCCTGATTCGCCTGATCGAAGACATGCTCGATGTGTCGCGCATCCGCACCGGCAAGTTGTCGATCCGCCCGGCGCGTTTCGATCTGGCGCAGCTTGTGAGCAACCTGGTAGAGAACTTCGGCCCCCAAGTCGCGGCGGCGGGCTCTTCCATGGAACTGATCGTCGACGGCCCCGTGGAAGGCAACTGGGACGAGTTCCGCATCGAACAGGTGGTGACCAACCTGTTGACCAACGCACTGCGCTACGGCGCCAAAAGCCCGGTGCAGGTGCGCGTGTACAGCGAACACGGCGAAGCTCGCGTGGAAGTGCGTGATCACGGGATCGGTATCAGTGAAGAAAACCAGAAGCGAATTTTCCAGCAGTTCGAGCGTGTGTCTGCCAGCCAAGTGGCTGCGGGCCTCGGCCTGGGGCTGTTTATTTCCGAGCAGATCGTTGCAGCCCATGGCGGCACTATCGAGGTCGAGAGCCAGATAGGCGAGGGCGCCTTGTTTCGGGTGTGTTTGCCCCTCGAGGCATTGGCATGAAATCAATCGTCACCTCGACGCAACCTCTGCGTGACCCCATGGTCGTAATTGCAGCAATTGACCGGACAAAGGCTTCCCATGAGTGAAGATGCGCAAGATGTCGTTCTGATCGTCGAGGACGACGAATCCATTATGTTTGTGCTGGGCGAGTACCTGGCCGGCCTCGGCTATCGGGTATTGAAGGCCATCGATGGGGAGCAGGCCTTCGAAATCCTCGCAACCAAGCCGCACCTGGACCTTATGGTGACCGACTACCGCCTGCCCGGCGGGATTTCCGGGGTGCAGATCGCCGAGCCGGCGATGAAGTTGCGCCCGGAACTGAAAGTGATCTTCATCAGCGGTTACCCGCAGGAAATCCTTGACTGCAACAGCCCCATCACGCGCAACGCGCCGATCCTGGCCAAGCCGTTTGACCTGGATACGCTGCAAGAGCATATCCAGCGGTTGTTGGCCTGAAGGATACGGCGCCTGCCGGCAGGCGCCGCTCATTTCCCCCTCTCAGGGCGTAAGCTTCTGTACGTTTGCGTTGAGCATACTTGAAGGTGTAAACGCGAACCTGATCGCGATGGTAGGACGAGTGTGGATCGATGGGCAGGGTGATGACACCCAGGACCGTTTCCAGATCATTTTTGACCCTGGCCGCGAGTTGATCTGGCGTCATGTAACCCACAGAACCGGGTGGTAATTGCGCCTTCTTGAGCGTCCAGATGTATTGTGGCAAATGCAGCCAACACTCGATTAATGATCTGGTCGTTAAATGTGTGTCGGTTATTGATATCCCCCATCTCTCGCTTTTGGTGTTCGAACGCATCTTCATGGTTCAAGTGCGCGCCGCCTGCGAAAACCTTCTGCTGCTCCAACTGCGCAGCACGGTCGTTTGCAGCGTCAACGGTTGTTGGGCATATCGCTGAGCCAGTTGACTGTCACCATCAACGCTTGGCGGCTGTACAGAAGCGTCGGTTTGCAGAGCCGCCAGCGACAGGCGCGATGTCTGGATAAACGGGGGTTCAAATGGGACAAAATGGGCAAGCGACGGAGTGGAGAGGTGTGCAGACAGGGTCATCAGTGCATGCTCAGTCGGGACTGTCGAATAGGTTCGCAGCGTCCTTACGCGAGGGTTTCCTACCTGTTCGTGTACCGAAGGCACTAAATGATTCCACGATTACCCTGCCTGCTAATTACCAAGTAATGCAGGACGAGTGACGGTTGCTCGTCAGCGGTCCGTCATGTCGACTGACTGTTTGATCATCTCCCGGACCTTTACGGTCAACAAATCAAAGGTGAACGGCTTGGTGATCAACTGCATCCCAGGATCAAGGAAACCGCCACGCACCGCTGCATGCTCGGCGTAACCGGTGATGAACAGCACCTTGAGATCCGGACGGATCTGCCGGCCGATTTCCGCCAGTTGGCGGCCATTCATGCCGGGCAGGCCAACGTCGCTGATCATCAAGTCAATACGTTGCTCCGACTCGATGATCGGCACCGCCGTGTTGGCGTCACCCGCTTCGACATAGCCATAACCCAACTCTTTGAGTACCGCGCTGACCAGCACGCGCACGGCGGGGTCGTCCTCGACAATCAGTACCGTTTCCCCCGCATTGGCGGAAGGCAAAAGCGCTGGGTCAGCCACTAACTCGGCGGCGATTTCGCCGATGAACCGTGGCAGAAACAGACTGACCGTCGTGCCTTTGCCCACTTCGCTGTGAATGGTCACATGGCCACGCGACTGGCGGGCAAACCCGTAGATCATCGATAAACCCAGTCCCGTGCCCTGGCCGATGGGCTTGGTCGTAAAGAATGGGTCGAACACGCGGCCGATAACACTTTCCGGAATGCCACAGCCCGTGTCGCTGACGCGCAGTTCAACGTAGTCACCCGGCAGCAGGGTGCCGTAGGCGGCGGTGAACACACTGTCGAGGTGGCGGTTATTGGTTTCCACGGTCAGGCGGCCACCGTTGGGCATCGCGTCACGGGCATTGATCACTAGGTTGAGCAGGGCGTTTTCCAACTGATTGGGGTCGGCCTCGGCGGTCCACGGTTCGTGGGCGAGTTGCATGTCCAGGGCGATGCTTTCGTTGATACTGCGTTGCAGCAACTCACCCATCGAAGTTACCAGTTGGTTGATCTCCACGGGCTTGGAGTCAAGTGATTGCCGGCGCGAAAACGCCAGCAGCCGATGGGTAAGGCTCGCCGCACGGTTAGCGGAGGTGACGCCCAGATCGATGAGGCTGTCCAGGTCGTCCAATTTGCCTCGGGCAATACGCCTTCGCAGCATTTCCAGGCTGCCGATGATCCCCGTCAACATGTTGTTGAAGTCGTGCGCGATACCGCCAGTGAGCTGGCCGACGGCTTCCATTTTCTGAGATTGGCGCAGGGCTTCCTCGTTGCTGCGCAGCTGCATGGTGCGTTCTTCGACCTGCTGCTCCAAGGTTGCCAACGTACGTTGCAGGCGCAGTTCGCTCTCACTTAAGTCAACCAGGCGGTCGCGCGCCTCATACTGCCGGCGCCGGCTGCGCACGGCAGTAGTAACCAGGCTGATCAGCGTGGAGGGGTGAAACGGTCGTTCCAGAAAGGTCACGTTGCCAAGCAAATTGCTCAGGTGAGACGAGCCGCTTTGCTCCTTGCCGCCATGGTGAGTCATCAGCACGATGGGCAAATCGGACCAGGGCGGCTGGCGACGCAGGCAATCAAGCAACGTATTGAGGTCAACACCGCGCAACGCTTCGACCGCCACGATCAGCAGGCCGGCGCCTTGCTCCAGCGCCTCGCACAGTCGTGGCAAGTCGCTGGCAATCAGGCTGCCATACCCCGCTTCTTTGAGCATCATTGACGCGAGTACGCTATCGCGTCCCATCGGCGCAAGAATGATTGCTCGCTCGGATACAGGTAACGACATACTCACTCTAACGGGTCCACGAGCAGCGGGGCTTCACTCCCGATGTACGTCGGCACCCCGCGCAATACGCCCTGGAACGACTCGAGTGGGTCACCAACGGCCATGCCGCCGGCGCCGATGCGGTACTCGCGGATGGTCGACTCGTGGGTACCGGTACGTTTCTTGATCACGGAAATAGCCCGTCGGACTTTGCCGAGTGCCTCGAAGTAACGCAACAGGATCACCGTGTCTGCCAGGTAAGTAAGGTCGACGGGCGCCTGCATGTCACCGACCAGACCGTGCTGGGCAACGGTCATGAAGGTCGCGGCACCACGTCGGTTGAGGTAAAGCAACAGTTCGTGCATGTGCAGGATCAGCGAGTTCTCTTCCGGCATGGCGGCCTGGAAACCGTTGACGCTGTCGATCACCACCGTCTTGATGCCGCGTTCGTCCACGCAACGCCGCACGCGGTGAGAAAACTCACCCGGTGACAGCTCGGCGGCATCCACTTGCTCAATGAAAAGATTGCCGGTTGCCTGCAGTGCTGGAAGATCGATGTTCAACTGCCGCATGCGTTCGAACAACAGGCCGAGTTCTTCATCGAAAATAAACAGCGCGGCTTTCTCTCCACGCGACACGGCGGCAGCAGCGAACAGAATCGAAATCAGCGACTTGCCGGTGCCGGCTGGGCCTAGGATTAACGTGCTGGAGCCGGTCTCGATGCCGCCACCCAGCAATGCATCCAATTCGCCAATGCCACTGGTGAGCGTTTGACGGACATAGCCGGCGCGATGTTCGGCGGCCACCAGTCGCGGGAATACGTGGATGCCATCGCCGGCAATGGTGAAGTCATGAAAGCCGCCGCGGTATTTTTGCCCACGGTATTTGACGACGCGCACCCGGCGCCGCTCGGCACCGTAGACCGGCGTCAGCTCTTCCAGGCGGATAACGCCATGGGCAACGCTGTGTACGGTTTTATCCAGCGCTTCGGTGGTCAAGTCATCCAGCAACAGGACCGTGGCGTCATAGCGCACAAAGTAGTGCTTGATCGCCAGGATTTGCCGGCGATAGCGCAGCGAACTCTGCGCCAGCAAGCGGATTTCCGACAAACTGTCGATCACCACGCGGGTCGGCTTGACCTTTTCCACCACTTCGAATATCTGCCGGGTCGCTTCGCCCAATTCCAGATCGGACGAATACAACAGACTTTGCTGGTGATCAGTGTCGAGAATGCTTTCGGGCGGCGTCAGCTCGAATATGTGAATGTTTTCATCGAGGTCCCAGCCATGGGACTTGGCACCCTGGCGCAACTCGCGCTCGGTTTCCGAGAGTGTGATGTACAGGGATCGCTCGCCGCATTTGGCGCCGTCCTGAAGAAAGTGCAGGGCGACGGTGGTTTTGCCGGTCCCAGGCTCACCTTCGAGCAGGAACAAATGGCTGCGAGACAAACCGCCGGCAAGAATGTCGTCGAGACCGACGATACCGGTGGCTGCTTTGTCACTTGATAGCGCATTGGATGTAGACAAGAAGTGCCCTCAGGTCACATACGAGTAGAGGTGCGCGTTCGTTCGAACGCGCCATATTCTCTTGACCGTTGTGTATTCCGGGGGTTCAACCGTTTCAGGAGGTTTGTGCGGCGCGTCGGCTTTTCAGAACATTTTGCTGAAGCGCTATAGACCTTGTTGCAGCGCCGGATCGTCGGGATTCTGCTGTTCCAGTTGCGCGAGCAGCACTTGCACGTTCTGGAGCTGGCCGCTTTCCTTCCAATAGTTGACCAGCAAAACCCGGGCTTTGCGATTGGCGGGGTGGCGCTGGATGATCTCTTCCAGTTGTCGCTGGGCGGCTTCCAGTTCCTGCTGGGCGTGCAGGGTGGTGGCGAGGTCGTAGCGGTAATCCTGATTGCCCGGTTCCAACTCCACCGCTTTGGATAGACCCAGCAGGGCATAGGGGCGCTCGCCATGGTGAAGCAGCCACATCCCCAACGCGTGTTGCAGATACGCTGATTCCGGGTGCGCCGCCAATTGGCGCGCCAGGAGCTGGCGGGACTCGTCGGTCTTGCCCTGTTTATCCAGCAGCTCGATCTGCGCCACCACGGCTTGCAGGTTGTCCGGCTGCAGCCGCATGGCCTGTTCCAGGGCATCTTGTGCTTGCGGCAACAGTGCGCTGTGAATGTACAGGCGCGCCAGTTGAATCCAGCCTTCAGCCGTTTCGGGTTGGGCCTTGAGCTCTTTCACAAACTCATCCAGCACCTGCTGCAAAGGCCCGAAGTACAGGCCCAGGGTGTCGGGGGACAGACCCAGCAGGGCGTTGGCGGCGGTGAATCGGACAGCTTGTTCGGGATCGTCCAGTACCGGGCCGAGCAACAGCGTGCGCTGGCCGGTGGGCACCAGGCCGACAATGCTGTGGATGGCCGCCTCGCGGACCAGCGCCGATTCGCTGCTCAGGTCTTTATCTGCAAGCTTCAAGGCTTGAGGGCTAGGGTAATTGGGCAGTTCGGCGTGCAACGCCGCGCGGCGCTCGGGCGACAGGTCCGGCCGACCGAGTTGCTGGTACAACACGCGGGCGGCGCCTGGCTCACCGTTGCGCGCCTGTTTCAGGGCTTTGGAGTAACCCTGGGCAATCGCAGGAGGTACGGCCACCGGGGTGGAACGGGAGAAATACCAGATCAGCACAATAGACAACAGGGCGCACAGGCCGATGATGGAGTAACGGCGTGACTTTGACATGCAGGCGTCCGAAAGCGTGGGCAGGAGAGCAAAGCCGTCAGCTTCGGTCAGAGCATGGCAGGTGTCAAACCCGTGAGCAGCATGCGTCCCATCGCTTGTTGAGCGGCGGGGTCGATGACTGGCCAAAACAGTCAGCTAGCTTGAAGGTTTTGACCATTGCCGCCCTGGCGCTCCAGAGCGACTATTCCGACCATTCGGACCGTTCAAGGGAACAATAATGCAGATTGAAAACAAGATCTTCCTGGTCAGCGGCGGCGCTTCCGGTCTCGGTGCGGCTACCGCTGAAATGCTCATTGCCGCTGGTGCCAAAGTGATGCTGGTGGACCTCAACGCCGACGCGTTGGCGGCGAAGGCCCAGCAGCTCGGCGAGAACGCCCGCAGTGCAGTGGCAGATATCAGCCAGGAAGCGGCTGCCGAATCCGCCGTGCAGGCCACGGTTGCAGCGTTTGGCGGTTTGCATGGGCTGGTGAACTGCGCCGGCGTGGTGCGTGGCGAAAAAATCCTCGGCAAAAACGGCCCCCACGGGCTGGCGAGTTTTGCCCAGGTGATCAACGTCAACTTGATCGGCAGCTTCAACCTGCTGCGCCTGGCGGCTGCCGCCATTGCTGAAACCGAGGCGAATGACGATGGCGAGCGCGGTGTGATCATCAATACCGCTTCCGTGGCCGCATTCGACGGGCAAATCGGCCAGGCCGCCTACGCCGCCTCCAAAGGCGCTATTGCCAGCCTGACGTTGCCCGCCGCACGTGAGCTGGCGCGCTTTGGCATTCGCGTGATGACCATCGCCCCCGGCATTTTCGAAACACCGATGATGGCCGGCATGACGCCCGAAGTGCGCGACTCCCTGGCCGCCGGCGTGCCATTTCCGCCACGCCTGGGCAAACCCGCCGAATACGCCGCGCTGGTGCGGCACATTATTGAAAACAGCATGCTCAATGGCGAGGTGATCCGTCTCGACGGCGCCTTGCGCATGGCTGCCAAGTAAGGAGTATTTCCCATGACTGATCCCATCGTTATTGTCAGCGCCGTGCGCACGCCCATGGGCGCGTTCCAAGGCGACCTCAAGGGCCTGACGGCGCCTCAGCTGGGTTCCGCCGCGATTCGTGCCGCCGTTGAGCGTGCCGGTATCGCCAGCGACGCCGTGGATGAAGTGTTGTTTGGCTGCGTGCTACCCGCAGGCCTCGGCCAGGCGCCCGCTCGCCAGGCCGCATTGGGTGCCGGGCTGGACAAGGGCACCCGTTGCACCACCCTCAACAAGATGTGCGGCTCGGGCATGGAAGCGGCGATCCTGGCCCATGATGCGTTGCTGGCCGGCAGCGTCGACGTGGTGATTGCCGGCGGCATGGAAAGCATGTCCAACGCGCCGTACCTGCTGGACCGCGCGCGCAGCGGCTACCGCATGGGCCACGGCCGCGTACTTGACCATATGTTCATCGACGGCCTCGAGGACGCCTACGACAAGGGCCGCCTGATGGGCACCTTTGCCGAAGATTGCGCCTTGCATAACGGTTTCAGCCGTGAGGCCCAGGACGCGTTCGCCATTGCCTCGCTGACACGTGCACAGGAGGCGATCACCCATGGCAGCTTTGCTGCGGAGATCGTCCCGGTGCAAGTCACCGTGGGCAAAGAGCAGAAAACCATCCTGCATGACGAACAGCCGCCCAAGGCCAAACTGGACAAGATCGGTGGCCTCAAACCGGCGTTCCGCGAAGGCGGTACCGTCACGGCGGCCAACTCCAGCTCGATTTCCGATGGTGCGGCGGCGCTGCTGCTGATGCGCCAGTCCGAAGCTGAGAAGCGCGGCCTGAAACCTCTGGCAGTGATCCATGGGCATGCGGCATTTGCCGATGAGCCGGGGCTGTTTCCGGTGGCACCGGTGGGGGCGATTCGCAAGCTGATGACCAAGACCGGCTGGAGCCTGGGTGAAGTCGATCTGTTCGAGATCAACGAAGCCTTTGCCGTGGTCAGCCTGGTGACCATGAGTAAGCTGGAAATCCCCCACGCCAAGGTCAACATCCACGGTGGCGCGTGCGCCCTGGGCCATCCAATCGGCGCCTCAGGGGCGCGGATTTTGGTGACGTTGCTCTCGGCCTTGCGCCAGAACGGCCTCAAGCGCGGCGTCGCCGCCATTTGCATCGGCGGTGGTGAAGCCACAGCCATGGCCGTCGAATGCCTGTACTAAGGACTTATCATCATGCTGGCGAATGAAGAACAACTGCAGATCAGCGACGCCGCCCGGCAATTTGCCCAGGAGCGCCTGAAACCCTTTGCTGCCGAATGGGACCGCGAGCACCGTTTTCCCAAGGAGGCCATCAGTGAAATGGCCGAGCTGGGCTTTTTCGGCATGCTGGTGCCGGAGCAGTGGGGCGGGTGCGACACCGGTTACCTGGCCTACGCCATGGCGCTGGAAGAAATCGCCGCAGGCGACGGTGCCTGCTCGACCATCATGAGCGTGCACAACTCGGTCGGTTGCGTGCCGATCCTGAAATTCGGCAACGACCAGCAGAAAGAGCAATTCCTCAAACCCCTGGCCAGCGGCGCGATGCTCGGTGCCTTTGCGCTGACCGAACCTCAGGCCGGCTCCGATGCCAGCAGCCTGAAAACCCGCGCGCGCCTGGACGGCGACCATTACGTACTGAACGGCTGCAAACAATTCATCACGTCCGGGCAGAACGCCGGTGTGGTGATTGTGTTTGCCGTCACCGACCCGGCTGCCGGCAAACGCGGGATCAGCGCGTTTATCGTGCCGACCGACTCGCCGGGCTACAGCGTGGCGCGGGTCGAAGACAAGCTCGGCCAGCATGCGTCTGACACCTGCCAGATTCTCTTTGAAGACCTGAAGGTGCCGGTCGCCAATCGGCTGGGTGAGGAGGGCGAAGGCTACAAGATTGCCCTCGCCAACCTCGAGGGTGGCCGCGTGGGCATCGCCTCGCAAGCAGTGGGCATGGCGCGCGCAGCCTTCGAAGCGGCCCGCGACTATGCCCGCGAGCGCGAAAGCTTCGGCAAACCGATCATCGAGCATCAGGCCGTGGCCTTTCGACTGGCCGACATGGCCACGCAAATCGCGGTTGCCCGGCAGATGGTGCATTACGCCGCCGCCCTGCGTGACAGCGGCAAGCCAGCGCTGGTGGAAGCCTCGATGGCCAAGCTGTTTGCCTCGGAAATGGCCGAGAAAGTCTGCTCGGCTGCCTTGCAAACCCTCGGCGGTTACGGTTACCTGAGCGACTTCCCCCTGGAGCGGATCTACCGCGATGTGCGGGTCTGCCAGATTTACGAAGGCACCAGCGATATCCAGCGCATGGTCATCTCACGCAATCTTTAAGGAGCCGATACATGAGTTACGAAACCATCTTGCTCGAAGTCCAGGGCCGCGTCGGGCTGATTACCCTCAATCGTCCGCAAGCCCTGAACGCCCTGAATGCGCAACTGGTCAGCGAATTGAACCAGGCGCTGGATGGCCTGGAAGCCAACCCCGAAATCGGCTGCATCGTGTTGACGGGCTCGAAAAAGGCCTTTGCCGCCGGTGCCGATATCAAGGAAATGGCCGAGCTGACCTACCCACAGATTTATCTGGACGACCTGTTCAGCGACAGCGATCGCGTAGCCAACCGTCGCAAACCGATCATTGCCGCGGTCAACGGCTTCGCTTTGGGTGGCGGTTGCGAACTGGCGTTGATGTGCGACTTCATCCTGGCCGGTGACAACGCCAAGTTCGGTCAGCCGGAAATCAACCTCGGCGTACTGCCAGGCATGGGCGGCACGCAGCGCCTGACCCGCGCGGTGGGCAAGGCCAAGGCCATGGAAATGTGCCTGACCGGACGCTTCATCGACGCCGTGGAAGCAGAGCGCTGCGGAATTGTCGCGCGTATCGTGCCGGCCGATGAATTGCTGGAAGAAGCGCTGAAAGTCGCCACCCTGATTGCCGGCAAATCAGTGCCGATCAGCATGATGGTCAAGGAAAGCGTGAACCGTGCGTTTGAAGTGAGCCTGTCGGAAGGCGTGCGCTTTGAGCGCCGGGTGTTCCACGCAGCGTTTGCAACGCAGGATCAGAAGGAAGGCATGGCGGCGTTTGTGGCCAAGCGTGCGCCGGAGTTTAAAGATAAGTAACACAATTGTATAAACACTGAAGATCAATATGTGGGAGCGAGCAAGCCCGCTCCCACATTGGTTTTGTGGTGCGTCAGTCAGATCTGATAATTCTTCAGTTCCCTGGCGATCACCATCCGCTGAATCTCGCTGGTCCCTTCGTAAATCTGCGTGATCCGCGCATCCCGGTAGTAACGCTCCACCGGGTAATCCTCCAAGTACCCATACCCGCCGTGAATCTGCATGGCTGACGAGCAGACTTTCTCCGCCATTTCCGAGGCAAACAGCTTGGCCTGGGAGGCTTCCGACAGGCATGGCTTGCCGGCGCTGCGCAGTCGCGCGGCGTGCAGGATCAGCAGGCGCGCGGCATTCAGCTGGGTTTGCATGTCTGCCAGCAGATTGGCCACGCTCTGGTGTTCGATGATCGCCTTGTTGAACTGCACGCGATCACGGGCATACGCCAGCGCCGCCTCAAACGCCGCACGAGCGATTCCCAATGCCTGGGCAGCAATGCCGATGCGCCCGCCTTCCAGGTTGGACAGGGCAATCGCCAGGCCCTTGCCACGCTCGCCGAGCAGGTTGGCCTCGGGCACCGTGCATTGGTTGAGGGTGACGGCGCAGGTGTCCGAAGCGCGGATACCCATCTTGTGCTCGGTGCGATCCACTACGAACCCGGGAGTTGCCGTAGGCACCAGGAACGCCGAAATGCCTTTCTTGCCCAGCTCCGGGTCCGTCACGGCGAACACAATGGCCAGCTTGGCGCGCTTGCCGTTGCTGACGAACTGCTTGGCGCCATTGAGGACCCACTGACCGTCACGCAGTTCGGCACGGGTGCGCAGGTTGTGGGCTTCAGAGCCGGCCTGGGGTTCGGTCAGGCAGAAGCAGCCAATCGCTTGGCCGCTGGCCAGGTCCGCCAGCCAGGTTTGCTTCTGTGCATCTGTGCCGTAGTTGAGGATTGGTCCGCAACCCACTGAATTATGGATACTCATCAATGCGCCAGTGGCACCGTCCCCGGCGGAAATTTCTTCCACGGCGAGGGCGTAGGCGACGTAATCGACATACGTACCGCCCCATTCTTCCGGCACCACCATGCCCAGCAGGCCCAGTTCGCCCATCTTCGCCACCAGAGTGTCGTCGATCCAGCCGGCTTTCTCCCAGGCTTGCGCGTAGGGGGCGATTTCGCCACGGGCAAAGTCGCGCGCCATGTCGCGGATCATCACTTGTTCTTCTGTGTATTCAATGTCTTGCATGGCTTAGTTTGCAACCTGCTTGAAGTGATGAAAGAAGCTTTCTACATGGCTGAGCGCCAGCCCATGCAGGGTTGGCGGGTTCCAGCGGGGGCTCTTGTCTTTGTCGATGATCAGGGCGCGAACACCTTCGATCAGGTCGCCGCGCTCGAACCATTGCCGGTCAAGGTGCAACTCCAGGGCAAAACATTGCTCCAGGGGCAGGCGGCGGCCGCGACGTAACATTTCCAAGGTGACGGCCATGGCCAGCGGCGAGCGGGTTTTCATCAGGTTGGCGGTGGTCAGCGCCCATTCGTGGCTATCGGCGACGGTGACTTCCTGAAGCTGCTCAACGATGCTCGGTACATCCGGCAGCGCGAAGAAGTGGTCGATGGCCGTGCGCAAAGCGGCCAGCGGTGGGTCGGGCAGTTGCTGCACAGCCAGTTTGGCGAGCACGCCTTGCAGGTCTTTAAGTGGTGAGTCATGCCATTGCAGGCGATCAAGCTTCTGGTCCAGCTCGGCGAGCTTCGCGCTGTCGAGATACCAGTCTGCCAACCCGCAATACAACGCATCGGCTGCGCGGATCTGCACCCCGGTGACGCCCAGGTAGGTGCCCAGCTCGCCGGGGATACGCGACAGGAAATAACTGCCGCCCACGTCAGGGAAGTAACCG
The DNA here is from genome assembly GCF_014268275.3 of Pseudomonas tritici. Taxonomy (NCBI): domain Bacteria; kingdom Pseudomonadati; phylum Pseudomonadota; class Gammaproteobacteria; order Pseudomonadales; family Pseudomonadaceae; genus Pseudomonas; species Pseudomonas tritici. The sequence goes on along the minus strand of NZ_CP077084.1, from coordinate 3,426,345 downwards.
ATCGCCACTTCCGGCATCGCCAGGCGACTGCGTTCGGTGACGACGCGCAAATCGGCGCCCTGCACCAGGCCCATGCCGCCGCCCAGGACAAACCCGTCCATCAGTGCCAGCACCGGTTTGCGATAATGGTGAACGGCCAGGTCCAGCGCGTATTCCTCGACAAAAAAGTCTTGGTGCAGGCTGTCGCCGTTCTTGAAGCTGTCGTATAGGGAACGTATATCGCCGCCGGCACAAAAGGCCTTCTCGCCCGCACCGCGCAGGACCACGGCGTGCACCTGGGGGTCATCGGCCCACGCCTGCAGTTGGGACGCCAGGCGGCGCACCATGTCCAGGGTGATGGCATTCAAGCCGGCGGGGCGATTGAGGGTGAGGTGGCCGATATGGTTGCGAATCTCGGCGAGCACTACGTCCTGATGCGTATCTGCGTGGCTTGCCTCGGTTGAAACCTGAGCAGTCATCGATAACTCCCTGCTTTTATTGTTCTTTATCAAGATGTTCGCGAACGAAACATCCCTTGATCGTACCAGTGCAAATTTGCCCAGTACAACCTTCAATCATGCAGGTCGTTTTTGCATTTATGCAGCGAGTGGGTGACGGCCTCAAGGCACCCGACTGGCCAGCACTTCACCAATACTGCGGCGCCTGGCGTGGGTTTCCGCTGCGTGGATCAGTTGTTCCAGCGCTGTGGGCTCCACGTCATAGAATTGCTCCATTTCGGCCAGCGCGAGTTTTAAATCGGCGGCGGTAATGGCGGGGTCTCGATCAGCGTTGGGGTAGGGCAAAAGGGGGGCCGGTGATTCGGCGGCTTTCGGATAGCGCGTGCGCGTAGCGTTGTTATAGGCCAGTGCGCAGGTCAACAAGGCGCCGGCTCCGAGTAGCACCGCGCCTAACTCATACCAACCCAGTGCGGCGGACGCCGGGTCAGCCAATACCAGCGTCATGGCTAGGCCACCGGCCGGCGGGTGCAGGCAGCGCAGCCAGCACATCAGCACCACCGTCATGCCCGCCGCCAAGCAGGCGCCACCCAGGGACGGGCCGAGAACTCGGGTCACCAGCAGGGCGACGACACCCGCGCAAAGGTAGCTGCCGATGATCGACCAGGGCTGCGCCAATGCACCCGATGACACGGCGAACAGCAACACGGCCGAAGCGCCAAGCGGGCCGAGCAGGTGCAATGCGACCTCCATGCCAAACACTTGGGCACATAGCCAGACACTGAAGAGTGTGCCCACGGCCATGCCAATGGCAGCACGGCTCCATTCGGTGGGGCGGGTGTTGATTGCAGCGGGGAGCCAGCGAGCGAGCATTGAAAGGGAGTCCATAAACAGCGGGCAAAAAAAAGGCTTGTCTGGTCGCCCGGAAAAGCCCTTTGAGCGTTCCAACCGTTGGGGGAAAGAACCTCTGCAGTGTGCCGACCCTGGAGAAAGGGTGCCAATGCATATTAATGAAGCTTGAGTGCAAGAATAATGAATTGTAACGGCGTTAATTGGGCAGAGAGCAACAGACCTTACCGAGCACGCGATTACGGGTTTCTTCGTCCAAAAAACGTCTGTGAAGGTTTTCCTGTAACCCCGGTTCACTGGCCAACGGTCCTTTCAATGCCACCAAGGCATCGCGCAACCCCATCAGCCGGTCCAAAGGCAGCTTGGACACGTAGCCGGCCTGCACTTCGGCACGGGTCAGGGCAGGCTTATCAAGCGAAACATGATCTGGCACGGTGTTGTCCTCTCGTCCTTGTTATGACCCATGACCTGTGGCGGTAAATAAATACCGCACCCAGGCGAGTTTACAGTCGGGTTTTGGGCGCAGGAAAGGGAAAAGGCACCAGCCATTACGTAAAGCTACGTAGGAGTTTTCTGCGCCGGGAGCGCCGGCGCAGGGGTCAAGGTTGCGCGGTTTTCGCCAGGTGCAGGAGCACGTAAGGGTTGCGGTCGAATTCGCCGGTCAGGGTTGGGGTAATGGAACGAAAGCGCGGGTCCGTCAAACCTTCGTAGTCCGCAGCGCTCATCACCAGCCAAGCGGGCCCTTGGATCGGCTTCAAGTCGGCCGCTTGCTGGGTGAACAACGGCACTTGGTCGCAGTCGACGTTGACCATGTATTTGATGGCCTTGGCGTCCTTGCCCAAACCGTGCAAAACCACCGGCGCCCGTTGTTGCATCACCTGCTCATGGACCTCAAGGGTAAAGGTGCGGGTGTCGTAGACACTGCGTTCCAGCGGTTCGACCACCAGAATATAGGTGGCCCAGACCGCCAATACGGCTGTAAACGCTGGCCCGACCGGGCGCAGCCGCGTCTTGAACAACGCCAGCAGCGCCAGGACCTGCAGCCCCCCAAGCACGCCGTACACCCAGTCAAGATGGCTCATTTGTTCCGGATAGCGCGGTCTCGCGAACAGCAACCCGGCAATCAACAGCGTCGGTAACACCGTCCAGATACCCAGCATCAACCCGCGCAGCCAGGCGAAGAGCCGCCCGTGCGCCACGTGGAAGGGATACGCCGCAATAATTGCCGCCATGGGCAACATCGGCAGTACATAGCGCGCCTTTTTTGCCTGGGGAATCGACAGGCCAAGCATCACCAGAAGCCCCGCGGCCGCGCAGTACCACACCAACTGCAACGCCGGCCCTGGGGCACGCCGCCCGCTGATCAGCATCGCCAGCAGCACCAACACTGCCATCGGGTACGCCATGGCATAGTTGCCCAGGGAACTGGTGAAGTAATACAACACGCCACTGGAGCCTTCGCTGCCATCCATGCGTCCGAGGAACTGCATGCGGATCACGTCCTGCATGAAGCCTTCGCCACCACTCAGCTTGGCCATCAGCAACAACAGGCCAACACACGCCCCCAGTAACGCCAGCGCGAGTAAGCCGAAGCTGAACAGCTGGCGCCATTGCCGGTTGATCAGGTAGTAGCTGCACAACACGCCAGTGGGGATGACCAGGCCAATCGGCCCACGCACCGCAAAGCCGACAATCAGCAGCAGGTACAGCCAGTGCAGGCGTTTTCCCGCACCGAAGTGGTCATGGGCATAACCCAGGTAGAACACCGCCAGGGAGATCGCGGCCAGCATCTGGTCGAGGGACACCGAGCGGGTTTCGCTGATAAACGTGCTGCTTAGCAAGAGTAGTGCAATGCTCAGCAGGCCCCAGCGTTGGGAGTGGGGCGCGGTCAGGCGATACACCAGGGTAACGATAAACGCCGAGGCAATCGCCGTGGGCAGCCACGCGGTGAGGCTGGTGACCTGGCCCAATGGCAAGGACAGCAACCACGTCAGCAGCGTCGACGTAGCCAGGTAATCCGCATAGGGCTGCCCGTACGTGGTGGGGAAAAAGCTAGGCCCATGGCGCAACATCTCCTGGGCGAACACCACGAAGCGTGAGTCGAAGCCAATAATCGCCTGGTGCCAGCTGCCGGCGATAAACAGCAACAACGCCAGCAACCCCACACCAAGGGATTGGCGACGGATCGTTGGGTTTAACAAGGGCGGTCGAGCTTTGTTCACGTCTCAGGCTTCCACGACCTGTGGCAGCCACTGCTGCTGGGGGATCGGCAAGTTGCACGAGTCGCCGCGGCCAATCGGGTAGTACTGGAAGCCTTTGCGCGCCAGGCGTTCGCCGTCGTAGAGGTTGCGACCGTCAAAGATCACCGGGGTTTTCAGGCGTTGGTGGATCAGGTCGAAGTCCGGCGCCTTGAACTGTTGCCATTCGGTGCAGACGATCAGCGCATCGGCCCCACCCAGGGTCGACTCCGGGGTGCCCATCAGCATCAGTCGTGGGTCATCGCCGTAGAGGCGTTGGGTTTCTTGCATGGCTTCCGGGTCGAACGCACGCACACTGGCGCCGGCGGCCCACAACGCTTCCATCAGCACCCGGCTTGGCGCATCACGCATGTCGTCGGTATTGGGCTTGAACGCCAGGCCCCACAGGGCAAAGGTCTTGCCGCGCAGGTTGCCCTTGAAGTACGCATTGACCCGTTCGAACAGCTTGCTCTTCTGGCGCTGGTTGATGGCTTCCACCGCCTCAAGCAGGTCGCTGGAGCAGTTGGCTTGCTTGGCGCTGTGGATCAGGGCGCGCATGTCTTTGGGGAAGCATGAGCCGCCGTAGCCACAACCGGGATAGATGAAGTGGTAACCAATGCGCGAGTCGGCGCCGATGCCAAGACGCACGGCTTCGATGTCCGCGCCCAAGTGTTCAGCCAGCTCGGCGATCTGGTTGATAAAGCTGATCTTGGTCGCGAGCATGCAGTTGGCGGCGTATTTGGTCAGTTCGGCGCTGCGCAGGTCCATGAAGATGATGCGGTCGTGGTTGCGATTGAACGGCGCGTACAGGTCACGCATCACATCGCGTACTTCTTCGCGCTCGCAGCCGATGATGATGCGGTCCGGGCGGCGGCAGTCGGCAACGGCCGAGCCTTCCTTGAGAAATTCAGGATTGGAGACGATGTCGAACTCCAGGTGCCGGCCAGCCAGGTGCAGGGCTTTCTCGATATGCGCACGCAGGGTGTCGCCGGTGCCGACGGGCACGGTGGATTTTTCCACCAGGATTACCGGTTCCTTGCGGTGACGGGCCACTGCATCGCCGACTGACAGCACGTACTTAAGGTCAGCCGAGCCGTCTTCATCCGAAGGCGTGCCCACGGCGATAAACAGCACTTCACCATGCTCGACGGCCAGCTTTTCATCAAAGGTGAAATGCAGGCGCCCGCTCTCCAGGTTTTCCTTCACCATCGCCGCCAGCCCCGGCTCGAAGATGCTCACATGGCCTTGCTGCAGCAGCTTGACCTTGTTCTGATCGACGTCCATGCAGATGACATCGTGACCGACTTCGGCCAATACGGTGGCCTGCACCAGGCCGACGTAACCACTACCAAATACACTGATTTTCATGGGGCATTCCTGGGACTTGTAGCGCTAGCACGACGAGAGTTGATAACCAGCACACCGAGGATGACAAGCGCCACCCCCAGGGTTTTTGAAACGGAAAAATCTTCGTTGAACATCGGTAGGCTCGCCGCCAGCAGGTACACCAGGGCGTAGCTGATGCTCAACAGCGAATAGGCGCGGCCCAGCGGCAGGTGCTTGAGCGCGCCGAGCCAGCAGAGCATCGACAGCGCGTAGGCCAGGATCGCCAGGACGACGACGCCGAGGGCACCGAGGTCGATGCTTGCCGTGAACCATTCATTGGGCTGCGGCAGGCGCGTCATGCTCCAGCGCATGCCCAACTGGGCAGCACTGACCAGGCCGACGCTGCCCAAGGCCAAGGCAAAACCTTGTACCCGGCTCATACGTGGCGCCCCAGCAGCACGACACCACCGATCACCAGCGCCACGCCCAGCCAGTGACGGCCGTCGATGGGCTCATGAAACACAAACCGCGCCACCAGTGTGACCAGTACGAAATTCAGGCTGAGCATGGGGTAGGCAATGCCCACTTCAAGGCGCTGCAGCACCAGCAGCCACACCAGCAGGCCCAGGCCCAGGCACACCAGCGCCGACCACAACCACGGCGAGCGCAGCTTTAACGCCCAGCCCTGCGGCAGGTCGCGCCAGCTTTCCACGGCGAACTTCTGTGAGACCTGGCCCATGCACGTCAGCAGGCAGGCGGCCAATAACAGCAGCAGGGTGATCATGGATTCACCTGCGGGAAGATCAGAATCACGATGTTGCCTTGCTCATAGCGCTTGCCGTCAGTCGGCAGCAAGGCGACTTCGGCGATTTCATCGTCACCTTTAACGCGCATCACCACGCCGACCGGACCTTTCTGGCGCGCATCGCTCATCCATTGCTGGACTTGGGTAGTGTCTATTTTGTGGTGGCCGGCATCCGGGTAGGCGAGGCCGTATTTGACTTCGCCGACGGTGTTATAGAGCGTCACGTCCGGACGTGCCAGGCGCCACGACAGCGCCGACGCCGCGCCCAGGTCATTGCTGAGCAATGCGGTGGCGGGTTGCAGTTCCTGCAGGTGGTCGATGATGAATTGATCCGGGGTCTTGTTGTACACCACCGAGTGCGGCAACGCGGCCGGCAACAACGCGACCATCAACCAGCTGCCGAGTATGGGGGCAGCCCACAAACGCAATGGCTGCGCGGCCTGCAGTAAGTTGACCAGGATCCAGCCGAACAGGAAGGTGAACACCAGCACCAGGCTGAGGGTTTCCTGGCCGTGCGCGTACACCGGTTTTTTCAGTTGAAACCAGCTCAGCGCCAGCAGCACCACTACACCAATGACCAGGTTCAGCCAGCCGTTGATCCGCAATGCCCGGTAGCGGCCCTGGGCCAGCTTGTCGGCCAGGGTATTGCCCATCAGCAAGGCCAGCGGCAGCAGGCACGGCATGATGTAGGAGGGCAGCTTGCCCTTGGCCAGGCTGAAAAATGCCAGGGGTATCAGCAGCCACAGCAACACAAAGCCGATTTTCGCGCTGCGCTTGTCCAGCCACGCCTGTTTCAAGGTGGACGGCAACAGGGCGACCCACGGCAGGCTGAACGCAACCAGCAACGGCAGGTAGTACCAGAACGGCTCGGCGTGCTGCGCATCGTCGCCGGCGAAGCGTTGGATATGCTCGTGCCAGAAGAAGAAGTTCCAGTAGTCCGGCTCTTGCAGGTGCACCGCCAACGCCCACGGCACGCTCACGACGATCGCCACGATCACGGCGACCACGCCGTAACCCAGCAGCTCACGCAAACGCTTTTGCCAGATCGCGTAGGGCAGGGCGATCAACACCGGCAGCAGCCAGGCCAGGAAACCCTTGGTCATAAAGCCCATGCCACAGGCCAGGCCGAGTAGCGCCCAGGACCCGAGACGACCATTGCGAGTGGTGCTGTCGAAGCAGAACCACAAGGCCACGCCGGTCAGGTTCACCCAGAAGGTGAATTGCGGATCGAGGTTGGCGTAACCACCCAGGGCTGCAACGCTGATAAAGCTCATGTAGAGCACGGTGCTGACCAGGCTTTTTTGCGGGTCGTTCCACAAGCGGCGGCTGACCAGATAAACCAGCACAATGCTCAGGCCGGTGCTCAAGGCCGACGCAAACCGCACGCCAAACAGGTTCTGCCCGAAAATCGCCTGGCCCAGCGCGATCATCCAGTAGCCCGCTGCAGGCTTCTCGAAGTAGCGAATGCCCATGAAGTGCGGCGAGGCCCATTTGCCGGTCAGCAGCATTTCCTGGCTGATCTGCGCGTAACGGGTTTCATCCGGAATCCACAGCCCGTGAGTGGCCAGCGGCAGCAGGTAAAACACGCCAAACGCCAACAAGAGCAAAGGCAGGGCCATGCGACGGATCATGCCTGCTGCACTCCGAGCCAACCTTCACGGCCACTCAAGGTGCCGCGCACCAGTTGTTGCTGGGGCAGGGTGGTCAGGTCGCTGGGCAGCAAATCGCCCAGCGGCTTGAAGTCGATGCCGCGCTGCGCTGCCTGGGCGAGCAAGTGGCGAAAATCATTGGCCATCAGAATCCCTTCTACTTCTGCGTGGATCGTGTAGACGTTGAGCTTCGACGCGGCAAAGCGGTCGAGAATGAACGCATTAAAGTCTTGGGTAGACACCACCGGCCCGACGACTTCGTCGAAGGTCGGCAGGTCTACCGGAATTTGTGGGGTACCCGCGCTGCCATCGGCCAAGGTAGGACGAAACAGGCTGGTGCCCCGGCAATCGCTGTTGTAGCGAAAGTTGAAGCCTTGCTTGGCTTGCACCACGCGCTCGTCCGCACGCCAACCGGCGGCGGCCGAACAGTCGACGCGTTCGCCGAGGATATCGCTGAGGGTGTCGACGCCACGACGGATCTGTTCGACCAGCTGTGCTTCACTCCAGCGCCCGGTGTTGGCCTGCCAGCCGTGGTGATCCCAGGCGTGCAGGCCGACTTCATGCCCCGCCGCCTTGGCCTGGCGCATCAAATGCCCCAGGTCACGGCCGATCGGCTTGCCCGGCCAGGCGGTGCCGGCCAGCAGGATATCCAGGCCATACAGCCCGACGGCGTTGGAACGCAGCATCTTCCACAGGAATTGCGGGCGGATCAGGCGCCACAGGTGGCGCCCCATATTGTCCGGCCCGACACTGAAGAAGAACGTCGCTTTCACCCCCGCTTCATCCAGGGTTTCGAGCAACCGCGGCACACCTTCACGGGTGCCACGGTAGGTGTCGACGTCGATGCGCAAGCCTGCCTGCATTAGTGCTTATCCGCGATTTCAAGCATGGCTTCGCGCAGGAAGAAGTCCAGCGTGTTGCCGATGGTTTCGCTCATCTCTACGGTTGGCTCCCAGTTCAGCAGGCGCTTGGCGTTTTCGATGCTTGGCTTGCGGTGCGCCACGTCCTGGTAACCGGTGCCGTAGAACGCCTTGCTCTCAACGTCGCGGAAACCGGCGAACGGCGGGAAGTTGCCACGCAACGGGTGCGCTTCGAACTGACGCAGCAGCTCTTCGCCCAACTGCCGGATGCTGGCTTCGTTTTCCGGGTTGCCGATGTTGATGATCTGGCCGTTGCACGCATCGTTGTCGTTATCAATGATGCGTGCCAGGGCTTCGATGCCGTCGGCGATGTCGGTAAAGCAGCGCTTCTGCTCGCCACCGTCGAACAGGCGGATCGGCGTGCCTTCCACCAGGTTGAGGATCAGCTGGGTGATGGCGCGGGAGCTGCCGATACGTGCCGAATCCAGGCGGTCCAGGCGTGGGCCCATCCAGTTGAAGGGACGGAACAGGGTGAAGTTCAGGCCCTTGGCGCCGTAGGCCCAGATCACGCGGTCCAGCAGTTGCTTGGAGACCGAGTAGATCCAGCGCTGCTTGTTGACCGGGCCGACCACCAGGTTCGAGGTGTCTTCGTCGAAGTACTGGTCCTGGCACATGCCATAGACTTCGGAGGTCGACGGGAAGATCACGCGTTTGTTGTACTTGACGCAGTAGCGCACCAGCTTGAGGTTTTCTTCGAAGTCCAGTTCGAACACGCGCAACGGGTTGCGGGTGTATTCGATTGGGGTGGCGATGGCCACCAGCGGCAGGACCACGTCGCACTTCTTGATGTGGTACTCGATCCACTCGGTGTGGATGCTGATGTCGCCTTCCACGTAATGGAAGTTCGGGTGGCTGCGCAGGCGCTCGATGGCGTCGGAGCCGATGTCCAGGCCGTAGACTTCGTAACGGTCGTCACGCAGCAGGCGCTCGGACAGGTGATTCCCGATAAAGCCGTTCACACCCAGGATCAGCACGCGGGTACGGCGTGGCTTGCGGCCGGACTCGGCGCCGCGCAGCACGGAACCGTCGACCAGGCCCAGTTCGTTGGCCAGGGACGGGCCGGCCAGGTACAGGCCGTTGTCGTTGCGCTGGCCGAACTTGATCACCAGTGAGTCTTCGCCGCAGGCAATGCGCAGCGGGTTGACGCTGATCACTCGGCCCGGCGCCAGGCCTTCGTTGCCCTTGAGCACTTCGGCTTGCCACACGATCAGCTTGTGCTCGCCCACGGCGCAGAAGGCGCCAGGGTACGGTTGGGTGACAGCGCGAACCAGGTTGAACAATTCTTCAGCCGGTTTTTTCCATTCCAGTTTGCCATCGGCGGCGGTGCGGCGGCCGAAGTAGGTGGCCTGGCTTTCGTCCTGGGCAGTTTCAGCGAGTTTGCCGGCGGCCAATTGCGGCAAGGCATCGCGCAGCAGGTTGCTGGCAGCGTCGCGCAGTTTGGCGTGCAGGGTCAGGCCGGTGTCGCTGCGCTCGATGAGGACTTTTTGCTGGGCCAGGATCGCGCCGGCATCGGCACGCTTGACCATGCGGTGCAGGGTCACGCCGGTTTCGGTCTCGCCATTGACCAGCACCCAGTTGGCCGGGGCACGGCCACGGTACTTGGGCAGCAAGGAGCCATGCAGGTTGAACGCACCTTTGCGCGCGGTGGCCAACAGTGGCTCGCTCAGCAGGTTGCGGTAGTAGAACGAGAAGATGTAGTCCGGGTTCAGCTTGGCGATACGCTCGATCCACAGCGGGTGGTTGGCGTCTTCCGGGGCGTGCACAGGAATACCGTTGCGCGCACACAGTTGGGCGACGGAACCGTAGAAGTTGTTTTCCTTCGGGTCATCGGCATGGGTGAACACGGCAGCAATTTCGTAACCGGTATTGAGCAGCGCTTCAATCCCTGCACAACCAATGTCGTGGTACGCGAATACAACAGCTTTTGAACTCATGATTGGACCTGATCAGCAGAAGTAGAGGTATGGGAGGACACCAGGCCGTCAACGACGACCACCGGAGCCGGTGCTGCCGGCGTGTTGCGCAGCACTTTTTCGATAAAGAAGCGTGGGCGGGCACGCACGTCGCTGTACATACGGCCCAGGTATTCACCCAAGAGCCCCATGCCGATGAACTGGCCGCCGGTGAACACGAACAGCACCGCAAACAGCACGAACAAGCCATCGCCGGCCCAGTCGGCACCGAACACCAGGCGCAAGATGATCAGGGCGAAGGCGAACAGCATGCCCAGCGCCGCCAGGCTGAAGCCGACGATGGACAGCAGGCGCAGTGGGGTCGTGGTCATGCAGGTCAGCAGGTCGAACATCAGGCTGATCAGGCGCATGGCGCTGTATTTGGATTCGCCGTGTTCGCGCTCGGCGTGGTGCACCAGGATTTCCGTGGTGTGGCGGGCAAAGCCGTTGGCCAGGATCGGGATAAAGGTGCTGCGTTCGCGGCAGGCGAGCATTGCATCGACGATGGTGCGGCGGTAGGCACGCAGCATGCAGCCGTAGTCGGTCATGGCCACGCCGGTGGAACGTTGTACGGCCAGGTTGATCAGGCGCGAAGGCCAGCGGCGGAAGGCCGAGTCCTGGCGGTTGTTGCGCACCGTGGCGACCACGTCGTAACCCAGGGCGGCTTGTTCTACCAAGCGCGGGATTTCTTCGGGCGGGTTCTGCAGGTCGGCGTCAAGGGTAATCACCACTTCGCCCCGGCACTGCTCGAAACCGGCCATGATCGCCGCATGTTGGCCGTAGTTACGGTTGAGGATCACCGCCACCACGTTGCTGCCGTCTTCAGCGGCGGCGTCTTCCAGCAATTGGGCCGAATTGTCGCGGCTACCGTCATCCACCAGGATGATTTCGTATTCGTAGGCCAGTTGCTTGCAGGCTGCCGTCGTGCGACGCAGCAATTCAGGCAGGCTCTCTTGTTCGTTGTAGACCGGGATAACGATCGACACGCAATGAATAGGGTAGAGTTTCAAAGATTCATGACCTCGGGGTTAGAGCAACTTGGAGCGTGGAAACAGCAGCTGTCATTGGGCAAAAGCCCGGTCCGCAGATTTAGAAGCGGCGCCAAAGGTGAAGCATAATCAATAGGTTAGACGATATAGCGCGGTTTGCTATGAAGTGCTGTGTTTAAGATTAAGCGTAAAAATGTGGAACAGATATGAAAGGCTGATGAAAAACTCGTTTATTTGACAGGTAGACAGCTAGGGTTCAGCTAAACAACTAAGGGGCTTAGGGCTTTAGTTGGTTGGCGAAATAGGAACTGTTTCTGGTGCTTAGGGTTCAACTTGGGCACGCACGCTCGGCCACCGAATTTTAGTGAAGAATCTTCTCTGCAATGCACCCCAAGTGCCGGTAAAGTAAGCCGTCTCTTGCCAGGGTGATCGGATGAATAGCGTGCAGCTTTTACGCGGCCAGTTGCGGCCAGTGTTGATGGGGTTGTTGATGAGCGTGGCGTGTGTCACGACCGTGCAGGCCGATGACGGGGTGGCGCTTACCAGCATCGACCAGGTGCCGGAGGGTGTGGAAGTGCGTGGCAAGCAGATCGCCGCCTATACCTGGGACGATAAACAAGGCAAGAACTTGCTGGTGCTCGCCGAGCAAGTCAGCGAGCGTGACGACGACGGCACCCAGTCCGCCTTTGTGTACGCGGCCCAGTACCTGATCGACGGCAACCGCCCTAAACGCGTGTGGATGCTGTACGACGATGTGCAGCATTGCGAGTTCGACGCGTCCCTGCGCTTCGACCGGGCCGCCACCAAGGTCACCGACTTGACCGGCGACGGCATCACGCAGGCTACCGTGGGGTATTCGCGCACCTGCACCAGCGACGTCAGCCCTAACGAATTCAAGCTGATCATGCATGTCGGCAAGTCGCAGAAGTACCGTCTGCGCGGTGTCGACCGCGTCGGTGCGGCCTGGTGGGACGAAGAGGCCGGCGCACTGCGTGGCATGCCATTGCCCAAGGATTGCAGCGTGGCCGGGCAGCAGGCGCTGGTCAGCCAATACAAGGAGCAGGGCACCGAATTGCCATTGCCGGGGTGTTATGGCGACGAGAAGGACTTTGCCAAGGCGCCGGAAGCGTACCTGACGTTCATGCGCCAGCACTGGTTCGCGCTGATGCAGAAGCAGGACAGCGACTGGAGCCAGACCCTGGTCCAGCCGCAGGAGCCCACCGAGGATGACGACACCGCCCCGTGACTTTGTGCCAGGGCCCGTCCTGGGTTAGACTCGGCCTTCGCCAATTCACTAAATACCTCGATTAAACAAAGGCTTGCTTGAGGTATTTAATCCAAAGGCTGATTTACTTTGACTGAGTCTATCCGCAACCCGCTGACCCTCTACCTCACCCGCCTGGCCCCCTCCAGCCAACTGACCATGCGCTACGTGCTGCAAGATGCAGCCGACCGCCTGGGCTTCGAGGACATCAACCTCGAAGACATCGACTGGCATCTGCTGCAACCCGAACACGTCATCGCCCTGGTCGCCGCTTTGCGCGAAGATGGCTATGCGCCAAACACCTCGTCGCTGTACGTGAATGCCGTGCGTGGAGTGATGAACGAAGCCTGGCGTATGAGCCTGATCAGCCAGGACCACCTGCTGCGCATGCGCACCGTCAAGGCCACACCCGGCACGCGCCTGAGCCAGGGCCGCAACCTGCGGCGCAGCCTGATCCGCGAAATGATGGAAGTCTGCGCCGCCGACCCACGCCCGCAAGGCCTGCGGGACGCGGCGGTGATCGGCATTCTGTATGGCTCCGGCATGCGCAAGTCGGAGTCGGTCAACCTCGATTTGGCGCAGATCAACTTCGAAGAGCGCAGCCTGCGGGTGATCGGCAAGGGCAACAAAGCGTTGATCAAGTACGCGCCGGACTGGGCGTTCGCTAAGTTGCAGGCGTGGCTGGCGTTTCGACGTGAGCAGCTCAAGGAGGGTGAGCAGGACGACAGCTTCCTGTTCAACCGCATTCGCCGCGGCAGCCATATCACCCGCGAGCGCATCACGAAGCATGCGATTTACTACATTGCGCGCCAGCGCGGCGAGCAGGTGGGGGTGAAGATCATGCCCCATGACTTCCGTCGCTCGTTTATTACGCGGGTGATCGAGGAGCATGACCTGTCGATCGCGCAAAAACTGGCGCATCACACCAATATCCAGACCACTGCCAGCTATGACGTGCGCGATGACAATGAGCGACGGCGGGCGGTTGATCGGTTTGATCTGTAGAACCGGCGAAGGGGATCCCCTGTGGGAGCCGGGCGTGCCCGCGATGCAGTCACCTCGGTATTTCTGGTGTACCGAGGTGATGCAATCGCAGGCAAGCCGGCTCCCACAAGGGTATTGGGCAGGGTTTAGAGGATGGGTTTGCCGCCGGTCACCGCGTAGCGCGAGCCGGAGATATAGCTGGCCTCATCCGAGGCCAGCAACACGTAAATCGGCGCCACTTCCACTGGCTGCCCAGGCCGGCCCAGCGGCGTTTCACTGCCGAAGCTCTTCACGTCTTCATCGGTCATGGTCGCCACAATCAACGGCGTCCAGATCGGGCCCGGCGCGACGCTATTGACCCGAATGCCTTTACTGCCGAGCAATTGCGCCAGACCACCGGTGAAGTTGGCAATCGCGCCTTTGGTGGCGGCGTAAGGCATCAGCGTTGGCTTGGGCATGTCGGAGTTGACGGACGACGTGTTGATGATCGAGCTGCCGGCCTTCATATGCGGCACCGCCGCCTTGCACAGGCGAAACATCGCGGTGATGTTGATATCGAAGGTCTTGACCCATTCCTCGTCCGAGATTTCATCCAGCGTTTCATGGCTCATCTGGAACGCAGCATTGTTGACCAACACATCGATATGGCCGAATTGCTCGACCGTCTTGTCGACCAGCGCCTGGCAGACGCTGCGCTGCGCGATGTCGCCGGGCAGCAACAGGCACTGGCGACCGGCTTCTTCGACCCAGCGTGCTGTTTCCTTGGCGTCTTCGTGTTCGTCCAGGTAAGCGATGGCCACATCGGCGCCTTCGCGGGCAAACGCGATGGCGACCGCGCGGCCGATACCGCTGTCGGCGCCGGTAATCAGGGCGATCTTGTTGGCCAACCGACCAGACCCTTTGTAACTCTGCTCGCCGCAATCGGGGTACGGGTCCATTTTTTTCTGGGAGCCGGGCACGGATTGAGCCTGCGGGGTGAAGGGCGGGCGAGGGTAGTCAGTCATTTCAATCTCCATAGGTTTCCAAAGGTGCTATGGGATTAGTAATGAGCAGGCCGGCGATAGTTGTAATGGATGCCGGTTGGGCCCGACGAATGGTTTACGTCGGGCCTGAGCCTATCAGGCGGAGGGCGGGGCGCTTGCCAGGTGCGCGGGCAAGCGTCGCAACGTCCACCACGTGGTGAGCATCGCCGCGATGGCACACAGTGCGATGCCGACCAACATCGGCGCGGGCGTGTGATCGGCAAACACGCCGACCAGGGTCATGGACAGCGCGGCGGTAATCATCTGGATCGCTCCGAGCAAGGCCGACGCCGAACCCGCTATCGCACCATGATCCTCCAGGGACAACACGCCGGCCGCCGGCAGCAACAGGCCGAGAAAGCCGAAGCCGATAAACAGCAGCGTCATCATCAATGCCAGGCTGTCGACCCACAACGTGGTGATTGCCAGCAGCACCATGACCGCCGCCACGGCCACTACCGACCAACGAATCAGCGGCGCCAGGCCAAAACGCGCGCTGAGGCGGGCGGTCAGTTGGCTCATCGCAAAGAACGACGCGGCGTTCAGGGCAAAGCACAGGCTGAATTGCGTAGGTGTCAGGCCGAAGTACTCGATGTACACGAACGGCGCACTGCCGATAAACACGAAGAATGTGGCCAGGCCGAAGCCGCAGACCACCGATAAACCAATGAACACCGGATCGCGCAGCAACGCCCCATAACTGCTGAATGCGTTGCCCAGGGTTTTGCCCAGCCGGCGCTCGGCGGGATGGGTTTCCGGCAGTTGCACGATGGTCATTATCAGGCACGCCACGGCGACCACCGCCAGTACGGCAAACACTTCACGCCAGCTCCACAGCGAGATCACCAGGCTGCCGGCCAGCGGCGCGAGGATGGGCGAGACACTCATCACCAGCATCAGCAGCGCCATGAGTCGCGCGGCTTCATGCCCGGTGTACAGGTCACGCACGATAGCCCGGGGAATCACCATGCCCGCGCACGCGCCGAACGCCTGCACGGCGCGAAAGGCGATCAGGCTTTCGATGGTGGGCGCCAGCGCGCAACCCACACTGCCCACGGCAAAAATCACCAGGCCGGCATAGATCGGTGGCTTGCGCCCGAACACATCACTGATCGGCCCGTAGAACAACTGGCAAACCCCAATGATGACAAAGAATACCGTGAGGCTCATTTGTACCAGCGCCGGCGAGGCGTGCAGGCTGGCGCCCAGGGTTGGCAGGGCCGGCAAGTAGATGTCGATGGCAAAGGGGCCGACGGCAGTGATCAAGCCAAGGAGCAAGGCAAGGTGGGCGATACGTTGAGGCATGGGGCAGTTCCGGGCGAAGCAAAGGTCGATCAGCTTAAGGGATCCGTACAAAACCGCAAACGTGGGCTTCAATAACTCGTGGTGGCGGCCGATAACGTGACCAGTGGCGCTTCTGCGGTTGACTTTCCAACCGGCTCACCAGATACGGGGATATCTGCATGACGATCAAATTACGCTTGATTCTGTTGATTGTGACAGGACTGCTTACCGCCTTGATCATGAGCTTTGTCAGTTACCTGGGAAATACCCGGATGGGTGACGCCGTGCAGGAAAATGAAGTCAGCATGACGGTGCTGCGCAACCACATGGAAGCCGACATGATGCACGACGCCCTGCGCGCCGATGTGTTATCGGCCATGCTGGTGGGCTTGGGTAAAAGCACCAGCACCAAGGCCGAGGTCAACAGTTCGCTGCAGGAACACGCCGAGCATTTTCGCCAAGTGTTGGCGGACAACCTGAAACTGCCACTGGACGATACGCTCAAGGCAAACCTGGAAAAAATCCGCCCGAGCCTCGATAGCTATATAGGTGCAGGCGAGCGCATCGTCGCCCTGGCGCTGGACAATCCGGAAGCCGCTCGCGGCGAACTGGATACGTTCAACACCGCTTTCACCCGGCTTGAAGAACAAATGGCAACCCTGAGTGAGCTGATTGAATCCAACACCCAACAGACCAGCGTTGGCACTCACCATACCATCAGCAACGCCAACTTCACCCTGGGCACCGTGCTGATCGCCAGCCTTTTATTGCTATTGGCTCAGGGCCGCTGGGTCATCCTCAGCATCATGGGGCCGCTGCAGACGGCCAGCCGCATTGCTGCCAGCATTGCCAGTGGCAACCTGAGCGAACCGATTGTCGAGCCCAAACGCAAGGACGAAGCCAGTTCATTGATTCGCAGCCTCGCCACCATGCAGCGGGATTTGCGCGGCATGATCGAAGTGGTGCGCAGCAACGCTCATGGTGTGAATGACATGAGCGAGCAATTGAGCCACGGTTGTCATGAAGTGGCTGGCAGCAGCCAGCAACAAAGCGCAGCGGCCAGTACCATGGCTGCTGCCGCGAGTGAAATGACCGCCAGCATTGAAGAAATCACTCGGCACGCCGGGCGCGCATTGGACATGGCCAACCAGGCTGAAACCTTGGCCAAGGACGGCGGCCGGGTGATTCATCAGGTGGTCAGTGACATGGACGGCATTGCCCGTTCCGCGCAGCAATCCGCCCAGGTTATCCGCACGCTGGACAAGGAGTCCGAGGCGATTTTCAGCATTATCCAGGTGATCAAAGGGATCGCCGATCAAACCAACCTGCTCGCCCTGAATGCCGCAATCGAGGCCGCACGCGCCGGTGAGCAAGGGCGTGGTTTTGCTGTCGTCGCCGATGAAGTACGCAGCCTTGCCGGACGCACCAGTGCTTCGACCCAGGAGATTGCCAGCATGGTCGGGCGTATCCAGCAAAGCACGCGGGAAGCGGTGACCAGCATGGAGGAGGGCGTAGCCCAAGTGGATAAAGGCATGGCGGTGACCGCCGAGGTGGAGCGGGCGATTCGCGAAATTCTCCAGGCCACCTTGAACACCACGGAAATGGTCAACGATATCTCCCGTACGATCGGGGAACAAAGCCTGGCCAGCAATGAAATTGCGCATCAGGTCGAGATGATTGCGGGTATGTCGGAGGGTAATAGCCGGGTCATCGCAACGACGGCGTCAACCACGGACGAGTTGTCGTCGTTGGCGGGCAAGCTGTCGCAGTCAGTTGATCGCTTCACGCTTTAGGCGCTTAACTATTTAATTTTAATGGTTATTTTTGTGTTTGCTATCAGGGCAGGGGACTTAAGGTTCCGTGCCCCTTTGGCACACTGCACACCGGGCTGCCTCCGACTTTCCACGAATCTCCTTAGCTCAGGCGGCGGTCTACAACCGCCTTTGTCTCGCTGACCTTTTCTCACCCATTTGTTGGTCAATATATATAACTAAACTAAATGACTATTTAGTTGAGTTATACCTTAATTGCATTAATAAAGAGCAGGGTACAAGCGTTGGGGTAACCAGTTCATTGCCCTATAATTCCCGACCATGCCCAACACTTAGGAGCAACATCGCTATGGAAACAAGCACCTCCCAACCTTGGTACAACACACGTCCCGCGCCGGTCTTCATGACGGTTTTCTACTGCACTATTGTCTTGCTGCAAGCCGGTCTCTGGGTGGGATACGTAGGATTTCCAATGGTCCGGATGGGCGACATGTCGATCTTGCTCTTTATCAATGTCTGTGCCGTCACGCTGCTGACCTTCGCAGGCGGCTTGATGCTGCTGTGCAGGAAAAAGAGCAACTCGTTGTGTTTTATTCTGGCGTTGGCGTTGGGTGCGGTTTCTACACTGAGCCTGTTGAGCAGTAATTCCTTCGGAGAGGTGTTGTCGCTTCCAGTATTCAAGGAGTACGCCTTGGTGTTCGGCATTTGGATTTACAGCCTGCAACTGCGTACTTGCGGCTATTACGATTCCAAGCACGTTGCCAGTTAGTCAGCGTCGCTGAGCTGGGCCGTATCGAGTTAACCGTCGCAGGGCTTTTTTGGCGTCGCCAGATTTAGAGTGAGGCGTCGCTGGATATTTGTGGGTGGCGTTTGCTCTGATGCGAGAAGTTCGGCTTGGTCAGCCTGGTCAGCTGGTAAAAGCAGCCTTCAGGGCTGCCCAGCTCTATAGATAACACTTCGCATAATGTATATTATGTTAAATTGTGTATTATGCTGTGGGTGGTTAATCCCTGTATCTCAGCTGTGACGAGTCTGAAATTTTGAGAATCAAGGACATTAAAAAAAATCCAATACTTTCATAGGGCTGCGCATTTCAGTCTCTATTCGGTCTCCACTGTTGGAACCTATAAAAGATAATATCCGAATTTCTATATTGAAAAATGCTGACTTAAATAAAGATAAGGTTTTTTCAGTGTTTAAAAAAAATTCTCTAATTCAATGACTTATAAACTGTTGATGACAACCAAAAATGATAGTTTCTGAAGACAATAAAAATGATAGCAGCTTGGCTTTTTAGACGCGCCAGCTCTCTTGCTAAAATTAGATTAAACGACTAGCCTTTGACCAAACATATTGGGATGTGAACTGGAATGCGGTCGCCGAGCCCTATCTACTCAGGATTCGATAAGATTATGAAGGATGCCGAATCCTATTATCTTGGGCATCCTGATGTTCGACGTTATCTTTTGGATTTTGATGAGTCACTTGAAGCGCCTCGCTATGCTGAATTAGGTCGAGAATTTATCTCTGAGTTTATAACTGCGAATACTACAGTCGAATCGTCAGCCTTGTTTGGCGCCAGCAGAGTAATTGTTGAGCGCTTGCTTCTATGGTGTTGGGAAATACAGAAAATTTCCGTATGTGCAATGGGTTCTGACGAGTTTAAATCTTTTCTACGTTTTAACTCTTTTCCTCCTTCTGCATGGGTTGGAACATCGCCTCGCC
Organism: Pseudomonas tritici; assembly: GCF_014268275.3. Taxonomy (NCBI): domain Bacteria; kingdom Pseudomonadati; phylum Pseudomonadota; class Gammaproteobacteria; order Pseudomonadales; family Pseudomonadaceae; genus Pseudomonas; species Pseudomonas tritici. The sequence continues at coordinate 3,407,133 of NZ_CP077084.1, read as the reverse complement.
ACCGGTTTGTGTATAACGATGATGATGAGGAATATTCAATAAATAATAAATGGCGCTCTTTTTGCGTTAAGCCAGATGGCTCGACGCTGCCTACAAGATTTAATTTAGAAGTTATACGCTCGATATGTTCGCGTTTTTTTGAATTTTTGATTAGTCGAAAAATTCGGACTCACAATCCAACCAAGGGTCTAGCTCCATTATTTTTGGAAGAGTTGTCAAGAGATAGTGGTGCAATTGGTAGAGGTGTTGGAGCGATTCATCTAAACTTTGCTGTCTTATCAGCTGCAGATTTATGTGAGCAAGACGCAGATTTTGAGAGAGCACTTTTTATCATAGCAATGACAAGGTACTTGCTAGTTCCAATGAGGAAGTTGGCAGCGACCAAAAAGCACGTACCCTCTATGGGGTGTTTTGTAAAAGAGGATTGTTGGTATTATGAAGGGAATGATCAAACTACATCTCGCAGATCAAAATTACCGCTAGAGTTCATTCCCTACCTTGAGCGTTACTGTATTAGTAGACAGATATTTTCGTCGTCGCATAATTTGGATCGAGAGCCTCTGCTCATAACAAAGCACGGTCGTTCGGGTGTTTCGCAGAGACAAATTAGAAATATTGTGAAAGACGTTTTGCTACACGCAGAACTGATGATGGTCCGCTCCGGACATTCGAGGTCGGACGCAGCGATCCTAAGAACTGCAACACTTTACTCGCTTAGGGATGCAAGTATCAGGAGTTGCTTGGCGGAACGAGGACTTTACGAGACCCAGCAGCGACTAGGGAATGAAAGTGTGTGGTCGGTAATTAAGCGCACTTTCAGTTTCGTTGAGCCGTTCAGTGGGGACGCGGATAATTTTCAAGGCAATCAATTTACTGATCATAGTGGGTTGTGAATTTTAGCATTTCAAATGCTGCAACCACTGTCGAAAGAACTCTAACTTATTGCAGTAGCTTGAGCATGACTTCCGCCCTCCTCCCAATACACGATTTCCGCCTTTGAGGATTGGCGGAAATTCGAGAGCTGGCGCGCCCCCGCTTTCGCCTGGAAGACTTGGGTCGCAGAGGGTCTTATATATAGGTGATCTAAGCACCTTGAACCCCAGCTGTAACAGCACAGTCCGATCCTTGTCTTCGAGCTTTTTCACCGACGAAATCAATATGTGCTGTAGCCTGGAACTCGCCACATACGCGAACCGCGCAACTTATGATCCGTGATCCCTCAACCGGTCCTTCCAATGAAGACCGGTGAGGCGCGGACTTTTGGAAAGAAACCACACGTTGCCCACTTACTCGCACTGTCACAGGCGTGAGACCCTGCTTTCGCGAGCCATCAGGTTCACACCTCTCAGGGCGCCCAGCTCCTGCAGTAGTTCTACAGGTACGAAGGGCTGATCCGGGAGCGGTCGGACGGCCAGCTTCGCACTGCGCACGCAGGCCGACCAGGTCTGATCGGAGTTGCCAGCACCATTGGCGACCATGAACTCAGGCTCTCATGGATGGATATCCGCCAGGCAAGCCTGGACTCCATCAGAATGAGGCAATGCTTGGCAGCCCTTATGAACTCCAGCTTAAGCTAGTTGGCTGGCCACTTTGCAAACGTCCTCTGCGTATCCTTGAAGTCTTTAGGATCGTCCGTGCTCGCGCTGATGCACGCGACTTTCAGCAGCTCGACTCCTTAGGCTGCTGTGTGGCTCCTCTCCTCTACCCCCCTAAAAATGTGACCCCAACCGCCTCTCACTTAGAAGCCGCTTCCATTTCTTCCTGCACCTGTCTGATCAGGGAGGCTAGATTAATGGTTGGGTCGAGGATCAGGAAAGTCTCGATTATCAGAGTGAGAGGATGAACACCAGTGCGCTCGGCCAATGCAGCTGCTTTGTCAATGGTAACGTTTTTTAGCCCGCGCTCTAGCGTGCTGATATAGGTCCTACTGCTGATATCGTGGAAATCTTCCTGCGTTAAGCCCCGACGAACCCGGGCATTTCGGAGCGCAATCCCGAACGCCTGCTTCACTTCCATGACCGTTCCTCGCAAAAGGAACGATGAAGCCTTTTTGCTCACTATAGGGCTACAATCTATAGTGTTCATTTCGGTAGAATTGCGTTGAGTCGGCGCCAACCTGCAAGGGAAATTTCTTGGGGCTGCCGCGGGCCTTTTTTCTATCCACCGCAAGCAGTGCATTTTCCAAAACCGATGCCTTCTACCAGTCAGGGTGCCCTAATTGATTTTTGTTTATGACCCAGCTCAGCGTGAGGTACGGAATTGGACTCACGGCGAAATGGAGGGACTATGCTTTGTTGCCACTATCATCTCCCTGCACACGGGGCAGACCAATCGTGCAGCCATACTCAACTGTGCTTACGAATTACAGTACTACCTAGCTGCAGTCACGGACGTAGAGGTTAGACATGTTCACATGATGTGCCCACCGTCCATCAGCGGTCGCACCCACTGGACTTTAGAGGAGCTAGAGAGCGTTACCGTCTTCAACGGCATCTCTACTGATCAAAGCGCGGTCGTTTACCGAACTGCTTCAGCCAGTTACAAACTGGGTGACCTGGATCTTCGTCGGAAAAAGAAATCACGGGTGCTGTATTGCCCCAGGCACCTTCAACAACAGAACTTTCAGCTATCAGAGAACTATTCGGCAGCATCCAATACCCAGCTTTTTGGACCCTTAGGGAGACAGTAAAAAATATAAGCTTCCACCAACCGCTCTATGAGTACTTTGCATGTTCAGGCCTGCTGGCCGCTACAGGTCAGCCAAGACAGGTGAGCTTGCTATACCGTTGTAGTCACCGCTGGTGCAACGACTCCGACCTGAATGACCTACTCGGCTACTGCGCTGACTAGACAGCGCTGGCTGAATAACCGCATGGATACCAAACATGGAGATGATGTGGTTTCACAGAGCACTCGTTCGCATCAGACTTCGCCAGGCGGTCGAATGCGATTCAAGCACCGATCTGCATCGGATTTGACCACAGCGCTTCCAGAGTGAGGAAATTTCTCCAGCGCACAACAGCCCTGCCGCGCACCGCGTGTTCGGCAAAATCAAGACGAGTTACTCGCTTTCTGCGTTGGAGATAGTCTCCAGCAGTGCTTGATGCACCTAGTATTACTATGACTTTTGAAATTCAAAAGGGGGGAGAATGAAGGGTAGACGAAAAGTAAAGACACTCAAGTGGAAAATGAAAGCAGATTTTGAAGAGCATGCTCAGGCCTTGCTTCGGAACAGATCTGATAAACAGAACAGGTTTCTGGACCGCGCCCTGTTAGACGGATGCGAACTAGAACCAGTTGGAAGGCTCGCCGGCTGATCCACGCATCTAGGGATAACGCTTCAGTAAGAAATACCATGGATCTTTTGACTCTCACTAAGTCAATGGATGTTTTCAAACACGTAACCTTGGACCGCTGATGGTGGGCGATGTTGGCTATTTGTCAGGTTTCGTTGGGTTCACTTGGGGCATGGCTAACGTGTTCTGCACAGGAATCCGTTGCGCAGCATAAAGCCGGATTGATTTCGTCCAAGCACTCACGCATGGGGGCCGTAGTCTAAGGAACCGAGTAGCATGATCTCTGTTTGGCCGATACGGCACGTCGAATAACTGCAGGTCAAGACACAATGGGAAGCACTCGCCAAGCGTGAGCACCTAACTACGGCAGCACGAGGACTAAGAGGGCCTAAACATGACCATGCCGATTGAACGTACCCGGGCAGTCATCCAAACGGGGGAGTTTCTGCTCGAGCTCTCCCAGGACTTATCGATGCCAGAAAGGGTACGCCGTGACGCCAAATTCCTCCTGCGTCACTATCCATCTCAGTTTCAGGTGCTGCTGGCAGGACGGATTGAAGAAGCGTCAGATACTGACGTATCCCCGATGGGCCCAGTCTTCAGCTCCGCAATCGATAGCAGCTACCACACCCCGTTCATTTGCGCTGCAGCCGACAAAGCTTCCAGGTGACATGCTGGGATCGCGCCGTCAAAGCCGTGACTGCCGCGCTAAATCGACGTCTTCGTCGACGAACTCGACCTGGTCAATCTGGGTTTTGAAGGTGCCATTCCAGCTGATACTGGCCGGCCGGCTTACCACCCCGCGATCCTGCTGAAGATCTACATCTACGGCTATCTCAACCGCATCCAGTCGAGCCGACGTTTGGAGCGAGAAGCCCAGCGCAACGTCGAACTGATGTGGTTGACCGGGCGTTTGATGCCGGACTTCAAGACCATCGCCAACTTCCGAAAAGACAACAGCAAGGCCATCAGAGGCGTCTGTCGCCAGTTCGTTGTGCTATGTCAGCAATTGGGACTGTTCGGAGAACATCTGGTCGCCATTGATGGCAGTAAATTCAAAGCAGCCAACAACCGCGACCGCAATTTCTCCAGCGCCAAACTGAAGCGGCGCATGGAAGAAATTGAATCGAGTATCAACCGTTACCTAGCGGCACTTGATGCTGCCGATCGGCAAGAACCCACAGCTTCCGAGCCCAGTGCCGGGCGGCTGGAAGAGAAAATCGCCAAGCTCAAAACTCAAATGAAGGAGCTTCAAGCGATCGAAATCCAGCTCAATGAATCGCCGGATAAACAGGTCTCACTGACCGATCCAGACGCCCGTTCCATGATGACGCGCGGCACAGGAATCGTCGGCTACAACGTGCAGACAGCGGTCGATACTCAGCACCATTTGATCGTTGCACATGAGGTGACCAACGTCGGTTCCGACCGGGATCAACTCAGCTCAATGGCCAAGCAGGCCCGCGAGGCGATGGCGTCAGATACGTTGTCGGTAGTGGCTGACCGAGGTTACTTCAAAAGCGAACAAATCCTGGCTTGTCACGATGCAGGTATCACCGCCTATGTGCCCAAGCCGATGACCTCTGGAGCCAAGGCAGACGGGCGTTTCAATAACGATGCCTTTATCTATGACGCGGCAAAAAGCGAATACATTTGCCCGGCTGGAGAGGCGCTGATCTGGCGCTATACCAACGTTGAAAAAGGCCTGACGTTGCACCGTTACTGGAGTTCGAAATGCCGGGGCTGCGCAATGAAGCCGCAGTGCACACCGAGTACACAACGGCGGGTTCGACGCTGGGAGCATGAAGCCGTATTGGAGGAGATGCAGCTTCGGCTGAGCAAAGCACCGGAGATGATGCGAGTCCGAAAGCGGACGGTTGAGCATCCCTTCGGGACGCTCAAACAATGGATGGGTGCGACGCACTTCCTGACGCGAAAGCTGGCCGGGGTGGGCGCGGAGATGATTTTAAATGTGCTCGCCTACAACATGAAACGGGTCATGAAAATCATCGGTGCTCACGGTTTGATGAAGGCGCTATCGGCATAAAAAAGCTGATTTTGGCCCATCCCAGAGGCTGTAAAAACAGCGTTGACGTGTTCCAGGTCGCGACTGATGCAATACGCAGCATTTGCCATGCGATCGTTCAGCCACGAACGTCAATGATCCAAGACGATGAGGCCTTGAGCGTTTTTACACACTCTGGGCCAAAAGCGGACATCCCTGAAAGTCCGTTTGGCGATAACCTAACGCCCCCATCCTGCTGGACAATCGCGAGCCAATTCTGATGGATCTTCAGCCAGTGCCTGGAGAGCCAGCAGCCCGGCAGGCACGGCCCTACGTCACGGCTGCGCTTGAGCGTTTTCTGGCGCGGCCGGCAGTGGCGAAGGGTTTGACTATTGCACCTGCGCCTTAAAGGCATCGTATGCCGATAACGGCAGGCTGATACCCTCTCGGACCGCACGGGCATAGGCTTGCTCTTTAGCTTTGCCCGGCAGATAAACGCCCAAGGCTTCAAGCCGCGTCATCTGCTTGCCCAACCGTAAGGCAAAGCACTCGTCCAGCAACCTGGGAGCAATGCCAATCACCAGCATGCCAGCTCCTGGGGATTCGCTGCCGCTACGGAAATCTGCGGCATCCAACGACCAATGGGCCCCTGTCAAACCTGCCGCAAGCACCTCGACCATCAACGCGATGTTGGCGCCGCGCGCCCCCCCGAATGCCAGCAACGTACCGTGCAGTGCCTCCCGCGCGCTGCGCGTTTCATTGCCTTGTGCGTCAACCGCCCAGCCTGCCGGTATCGCCTCTCCCGCTTCAGCGGCCCGAAGCAGGTTTACATAGGCCGTGGCGCTGCTGGCCTGGTCAATCGCCAATAAAAGACCCTCAGCACTGGCGGCGGCAAAGGCGATGGGGTTGGTGGAGTACAGTGGCCGGCTCTGGCCTGCCACGGTTAGCAGCGGTGAGCCATTGGTGAAGGCCAACGCGACCAGTCCCTCGCGCGCCAGGCGACGGGTGTAATAGCCTAACTCGCCACAGGTGAAAGCGTTGGACTGAGCAAACAGGGCGACACCCAGTTGATGCGCATTGCTGCACAGCACTGGGAAAGCGCGATCGAACCCCAGTTGCGCGATACCTTGGGCCGCGTCGCAACGGATCATGGCCGGCGCGACCTGGGTAACGATGGGCTCGGCAGCCATGGCTATTCGGCCGGTGGCAAAGCCGCTGAGGTAGTCAGGCAAGTGACCGAAACCGACTTCGTGTTGGCCATGGGCCTGGGCTGATACCGTGGCGTTGGCAAGCGCCGAGGCCACGGAGTAGCTGGCGCCGTGGGCCAGGCAGAGCTGTTGGGCGAAGGAGGTGGCATCGGCCAGAGACAGGCGTTTGTAGGGTTTGTCGTCGTCCATGGTCGCTTCAGTGTTCTCGGACTGTAGGTATGCCGCAACTTGAGAACCTGCAGGAGCGGCTTTGGCCGCAAATAAACGATAACGCGTACTTCCTGAAAATTCGCGGTGCGTTCATTCGCGGCTTAAGCCGCTCCTACAGGATTTGTGTCGTTCAGTTAATTATTTTTACTGAATCATCCTCGGCTCACCCACCTGCGCAGCCTGGCGGTCAAGGCCAAACGAGGCGAGGATTTCAGCGATTTCGCCCGAGCCATGCAAGGCCTGGATGTTCTTGCCCAGCGCCTCGCCCAAGGCTGCGTTGGACTTGGTGTACAGGAAGGCGCTCTGCCCAGGCTCAAGCGTGGCCTTGACCCGTTGATCGGGCTCGGACACCTTGACGTTTTTGCCGGAGTACCCGCCCTTCTGCTGCGAAGACGCTGCCACCGCGAAGCTGTCCGCGCCGACCTGGATACGCTTGGACGCCAAGTCCTGGGCCATGGCCACCGGGTTCGGGTAGAGCACCACGTTATCGCCGAAGGCCTTCTTCAAATCATCCACCCACAGGTAGCCTTGCACGGTGCCGATACGCTTGCCGTCCAGTTCGGCAATTTTCGTGTAACCCTCATCCGAAATAATGCCCATCACGTCCAGGTACAAAGGTGCCGACAACCCCAACGCCTTGCTGCGCTCTGCCGTGCGATACCAATCGCCGATGCCGACATCGGCGCGCTTTGCCACCACCGCCTGGACCACGGCTGCGGTGTCCACCACCATGGTTTTGACTTTCAGGCATTCGCGCTCGGCGATGCGCTTGATGATCTCGCCATCCACGCCGCTCAACTGGTTGTTCGGCCCCGGTATCGAATAAGGCGGGAAGACATACGCCGCCACGGTCAGCACTCCAGGGGTGATGGTTTCAAACTGGTTCGCCGGGGTGCAGTCGGCCAGAGCGTACGGGGCGCCGGCCAGGGTCGAGCACAAGAACATCCAACGGGTAAAACGCTTGAATGAGCGAGTCATGACGTCACCTTTGCAATAAGAGAGCAGCAGCCGAAATCGGCGTGAGTGGCATTTGTTGTTATGGCTGGCTGGGTGCCAGTCTTTTTTCCAGCGCTGCCACACCCAGGGTCGCCGGGGCACAGACAGCGGCATACATCAAACCGGCCAGTATCAGCACCGGCATGTACTCAAACGTGGAAGAGCCAATCGAGGACGCCCGGCTGACAATTTCTGGCAGCGCGATGGTGAAACACAGCGACGAGGCCTGGAACATCATGATCGAGAACCCCAACAGCGATGGCAACGCCACCCGCAAGGCCTGAGGCAGGATCACAAAACGCAGCGCGTCGAACCGGTTGAGGCCGATCACTTCGGCGGCCTCGACTTGCCCAAGGGCCACCGCCTCGATGCCACCGCGAATGATTTCACTGGTGTAGGCCGCCGTGCAGTAAGCCATGGCCAGCGCAGCGGCCCAGAACGAGGTCAAGGTAAGGTTGACGCTGGGCAGGCCAAAGTAGAAGTACTGCAGCAGGATCAACGCCGGTGCACCACGCCCCAGCTCCACCACAGCCAGAGAGGGATAACGCAACCAGCGGCTCGGTGCCGATACGCCCAGTGCCAGCAATAGCCCCAGCACAATGCCCAGGCCCAGGCTCACCGCCGTGACCTGCATCGACAGCACAAAGCCCTTCCACAACTCCGGCAACCATTGGGCCCACATCGTCAGCAGTTCGCTCATCGGGCAATCCTCTGTTTCAACGTGGCCGACAGCCAACGAGAGAACAAGGCCACTGGCACGCTGAGCACCAGGTAAACCACCGCCGCCGCGCTGTAGACGCTCAGGCCCTGAAAGGTTTGCTGTGAAACCTGATAAGCCTGAAAGCTGATATCACTAACGCCAATAGTCGAGGCCACGGCCGAATCCTTGAGCAGGCCAATGGCGTAGGTGGCTGAGGTGGGAATGGCGATACGCACCAACTGCGGCAACACCACATCGAAAAACCGTTGTAGCGCTGACAGGTTAAGCGCATAGGCTGCTTCGAATTGGCCGGCGTGAATAGCCGTGAACGCACCGCGATACACCTCGGACATGTGCGCGGCCGTAATCAGCCCCAGGCCCACCACTGCTGCTGCAAACGGCGACAGGCTGATATAGCCGCCACCGATGCCGAAGAAGATGAAAAACAGCCAGACAATCGGCGGGATAGAGCGCAGGGTCAGTACCAGCATGGCCGCCAGAATACTCAGCGCCTTGACCCTGGACATCCGCAGGGCAAAGATCGGAAACCCCAGCACTACGCCGACACAGAATGCGAGCACGGTAACGGCGATGGTCCACGGTACGCCGCTCAACAGCATCATCAGGATGTCTTGCATCAGCGATTCCTCACGGCCTGGAGGAACTGGATCACCCGTTCGTGCTCGGGCTGGCGCATCACTTGTTGGCTCGGCCCGTGTTCGATGATGCGCCCGTCGGCCATGACCACCACGCGGTCGGACACGGTTTCGGCGAAGTGCATCTCGTGGGTAACGACAATCATCGACATGCCTTCGCAGGCCAGCTCTTTCATCACGGTCAGCACCTCCAGGCCCAGCTCGGGGTCCAGCGCCGAGGTCGGCTCATCGAACAGCATCAGCTCAGGGTCCAATGCCAGGGCGCGGGCGATGGCGATCCGTTGCTGCTGTCCACCGGAGCAGCGCGCCGGATAGTGCCCGGCCTTGTCAGCCAGCCCGACACGTTCAAGCAGTTGCATGGAGCGGGCGTCGGCTTCTTTGGCGCTGCGGCCCAAGGTGCGGATTTGCGCCAGGCTGACATTGCGCAGCACCGTCAGGTGCGGAAACAGATTGAACGACTGGAACACCATGCCAATGCGCCGGCGCAACTTAAGCAGCTCTGTACGGGGTAACGCCTTGCCGGCTTCTATGTGCACGCCATCCATACTGACCCGACCGCGGGTCGGCGGCTCCAGTTGGTTGATGCAGCGCAGCAAGGTACTTTTGCCCGAACCACTGGGGCCGATAATGGCCACCACCTCGCCCTTGCTCATTTCAAAACACACGTCATGCAAGACGGGATAAGGGCCAAACTGTTTATGAATGCCCTCCAGGCGCAAGAACGGTTCGGCGCTGGCCACCGGGCGCGGCGCCAAGGCGGGTCTGGTTTCGGTCACGGTCATACTGCTCATGGTTTTGCTCCAGCTATCGATCGCCGTCGACTAAGGGCGTGCGCGAAAGTTTGATCGGCCCGTTGGCGCTGATCAGCACCTGTTCTTCGAGCTTCACCCCTTCCCCACCGCCTTGTTCACCGATGTAACTTTCCACCGACACCACCATGTTTTCCTCGAACAGGCCGTCGTAACCCCACTCGGCAAAATCCACGGCGTAGGCGACGCTGGGGTACTCGTCCACCAGCCCGACGCCGTGCAACATCATCATGTAGCGGTTGTGCTCATAGCGCTTGGGAACCGGCCAACAGTGTTCGGCGAATTCGCGAAAGGACAAGCCCGGGCGCAGCAGTTCGACGTTGTGGTTGATCTGCTGCGAGGCGATGTCCAGCAAGTCGCGTTGGACCATTGTCGGCGCCTTTCCGGGGCAGATGAAGCTGCGCGAGATGTCTGAAAGGTAACCACCGGGACCGACCATGTCGGTGTCAAAACAGACCATTTCACCGGCCTTGATGACCTTGTCGGTGGCGTCCTGAAACCACGGATTGGTGCGTGGCCCGGAGCTGAGCAAGCGGCTTTCGGCCCACTCGCCGCCGTGCGCCACGTTGGTGCCGTGCAGGATGCTCCACAGCTGGTTTTCAGTAACCCCCGGCACCAGGCTTGTGCGCATCCGGGCAATAGCCAGGTCGCACACGCCCATGGACACCCGGTGGCTGGCCACTTCTTCAGCCGATTTGATCAAGCGTGCCTGCTCCATTAATGGCTGCGCATCGAACAGCTCAATGCCCTTATGTGTCAGGCGCTGCGCCCCCCAAGGGTCGCAGCGGTCCACCGCCAGGCGGCGATTGCCGCCACCGTGGCGGGCCATCAGGTCCGCCACCTCCTGTGCCCAACGCTCGGCTTTTTCCTGCACGCGGGGGCCGGCGAGAAAATACAGCCAGGGAATCGCCGGGCGAATTTCATCGATGGTTTCAACGTGCTCGCTGTTGTGCCGGCTGCTGGTGAACTCGAACAGCACCACCGGGCCGTCGGTGGCCACGAACACATAGCGGCTGGGCGAGTGCATCACCCACAACCCGAGGTTATTGGTGTCGGTGGCATAGCGAATATTGATCGGATCGGCCAACAGAATGCCGGCGTAATCATGGGCGCGCAGTTGCTCGCGAATGCGCTCCAAGCGGTAATGGCGCAGGGCTTTGCGGTCGATGGCGATATACGCATCGAGTAACGCCGTGTCGACCGGTGCCAGGGCATGTTCAGTGACCTTAGCATCGCTGCGAAAGCGCAGGTCGCGTTCGGTTAACGCAGTGAGCAGCTCAATGGAATCAGAACCCGTATGCATGCAACAACCTCCGCCAGGAAGAGTTTGATGTTCATCAAATTCAATCAGACCAACGTTCGGGGCAGTAACTAAAGGCGTCTAAATCAGGTGACGGCTGTCTTTATTATTGTGGGCGACACACGGCAGCTAGAGGTCCTTGACCAGCCGCAGGGCATCGTAGATAGCCGCATGGGTATTGCGCGATGCCACTGCATCACCAATGCGAAACAGCTGAAAGCGCCCTTCGGGGTTGCTCATAACGGTTTGCGGCTTGCCGGCGATCAGTTCCATGTACTGCACGGCGCCTTCGTTGCTGGCCAAGGGTTTGAGTTCGAAATACAGCTCGTCCAGCGGCCGGGTTCCATGGTTGACCACCACCTGATCCACCAGGCGTGTCCTAGTCAGGTCACTGTAATCGGTGCCGATCGTAGCCAGTAATTGGTCGCCTTGTTTCTCCACACCCTTGAGCCGGTAGGTGACGGTAAAGGTGGTGTCCAGTTGCTGCAACGAGCGCATGTAGGGAACCAGGTTCATGCCCATGACTTCCGGCGCGAACGAGCGGTCGGGGGTCATGATTTCAGTCTTGGCGCCACTGCGGGCGATGAACTCGGCGGCTTGCAGGCCGGCGTGATCGCCCGCATCGTCGTACACCAGCACATTGCGCCCGGGCTTCACGTCGCCGGAAATAATGTCCCAGCTTGAAACCAGGAATTGATTGCCGTGTTCCAGCACTTCGGTGTGCGGCATGCCCCCTGTCGCCACGATCACCACGTCGGCATTTTCATCGAGAACAATCGCGGTGTCTGCCCAGGTGTTGAAGTGAAACGTCACGCCAAGGCGTTCGCATTGCGCCATGCGCCAATCGATGATGCTGATCATTTCTTTGCGCCGCTCGGACTGCGCGGTCAGGCGAATCTGTCCGCCGGGTTTGTCCGCCAGCTCGTACACAACCACCTCGTGGCCGCGTTCTCCTGCCACACGTGCCGCTTCCAGGCCGCCAGGGCCGGCGCCGACAATCACCACTTTGCGCTTCTGCGCAGCCTTGGGTATTTCATGAGGCATGGTGGTTTCACGCCCGGTCGCGGCGTTGTGGATGCAGTAGGCAGCGCCAGCGTTGTAAATGCGGTCCAGGCAATAGTTGGCGCCAACGCAAGGGCGTATATCGTCTTCACTGCCTTCGATGATCTTGCGCACGATGTGCGGGTCGGTCATGTGCGCGCGGGTCATCCCGACCATGTCCACCAACCCCGAGGCAATGGCATGACGCGCTGTGGCCACATCGGGAATTTTCGCTGCATGGAAGGTCGGGAAGCCGGTCAGCGCCTTGATTTCACCGGCAAAGTCGAGGTGCGGGGCATTGCGCATGCCCTGGATCGGGATGATATCGGTCAGCCCTGCGTCGGTGGCGATGTTGCCGCGAATCACATTAAGGAAGTCGACCATGCCACTTTCTTTCAACATTTGGGAGATCTGCAAGCCCTCCTCTTTTTGCAGGCCGCCCGCGAGAACCTCGTCCCCGGTGTAGCGAATGCCGACAATAAATTCCGAGCCCACGCGTTTGCGAATGGCTGTGAGCACATCGAAGGTAAAGCGCAGGCGGTTTGGCAGCGCGCCGCCATACGGCGCGTCCAGTTCGTTGGTCAGTGGCGACCAGAACTGGTCCATCAAGTGGCCGTAGGCTTGCAGCTCGATGCCGTCCAGGCCAGCGGCTTTCATGCGTTCGGCGGCATCGGCGTAGTCGCCAATGATGCGGTCGATATCCCAGTGTTCGAGCTGCTTGGGGAAGGCGCGGTGTGCGGGTTCTTGGTTGTGGGAGGGCGACACCACCGGTAGCCAGTCGCCTTTGTCCCAGCGGGTACGCCGGCCCAGGTGAGTCAGTTGGATCATCACCGCCGCACCATGTTCGTGGCACTCGTCGGTCAGGTCTTTCATCCAGCCAACTACTTCGTCCTTGTAGGCCAGAATATTGTTGAACACGGGCGGGCTGTCACGGGATATCGCGGCGGAGCCTGCGGTCATGGTCATGGCTACACCGGCTTTGGCACGTTCAACGTGGTAGGCCCGGTAGAGTTTTTTCGGCATCCCGTCTTCCGGGTAAGCCGGTTCGTGGGAAGTGGTTATGATGCGGTTGCGCAGGGTCAAATGCTTGAGGCGATAAGGCTGAAGTAGCGGATCGTTTTTCATATCGGTCTCGCAAACAGGTCATCAGGCAACCCGACAATATGCCCAATGTACATAGGTGTCAACGATATTAACGCTAGTGTACAGTCAGCCTGGAAAAGCAAATTGAGAAGGTAAGAAATGCCCATGAAAGCAACGACCTCAAAGGCGGAACCGGCAAGCCGAGGTTCACTGGAAGGCTGGCTTAATGCGGCCTACGAAAGTCTGACTGAGTCAGGCGTCGATTCCGTGCGAGTTATGCCGCTGGCAAAAAAACTGAATTTGTCGCGCACCAGCTTCTACTGGTTTTTCGAAGACCGCGATGCCTTGCTCGTAGCCTTGATCGAACAATGGAAAAACAAGAACACCTTCAACCTGGTGACCCAATCCCAGGCCTATGCCGAGTCCATCACCGAGGCGATTCTCAATGTCTTTGACTGCTGGATGAACAGCGAATTGTTCGACTCGCAATTTGAGTTCGCCATGCGCAGTTGGGCGTTGCAATCACCGGAAGTGGCGCAGGAAATCGGCCAGGCTGACGTGCAGCGCGTCGAGGCATTGCGGCAGATGTTCGCCCGTTTCGGCTTTGAACACGATGCTGCGATTACCCGTGCCCGTTCGATCTACCTCACACAGATCGGCTACATCAGCATGAAAACCCAGGAGCCTTTCGCCCAGCGCATGCGCTACATGCCCGAGTACCTGAAAATTTTCACCGGCAGGGAGCCGGAAGCCCGTGAGCTGGAGCGCTTTTATCAACGCAACGGTTTTAGCGGTGCCGATTTGAACGTCTAAAAAACATCGACTTACGGCGGCGCAGAAGACTGTGGCCGAGCATGACGCGACGCCTGTAAATGTCGGCCACACTCAGCCTATACGACGTCGGCCGGTGCTCCAGGCAGGTTTCGGTGGCAATGTCCCTGGCCGGCTGCACCTGCTCCCGACTGCGCAGATTTCCTTGCAGATCACAGGCGAGGACGACCTGCTGCTCACAGTTTTATCAGCGCTCGAACTTCTCTATTTCCAAGAGCAGTATTCGGTGCAGTGAATCGCTCCAGTTTTTGTTGGGGCGTGATAAATCGCTTGTGGCCGATTTCTGCCGTTTGTGGCGGGCAGCGACCGGCCAAAAGGAGCCAGTCAAAGGCGTCTAGAAAATCAGGGGCGATTCAATAAGTGATTTTCCCGAACACTGGGTCGAATCTTAAACTCGCATCGATATCGGCAAGTTTGGCAAGCCGGATTACTGTGTCCATGGCATCTTCCTTTTTTCTATCCGTGTGATGAACTCGTTGCGCTAGAACCGCTTCTCGCAAAGCATCAACCAGTGCCTGAAGCTGTACACCGGTCTGTCCGACCCATTGGGCCAGTGTTGAGCGCGGGATCGCTAAGAATGCACATCCTTACCCTGAGGATCGCTTCGCGTCACGTACCCAAGGCAGGAGCCGTATGCGGTAGTTCCGCACGTACGGATCTGAGCGGGGGGCGGCAGGTAACTGCCGTCCCTACCGCGACCACTACGGCGGCGGAGGTATTTGGGCCACGCGTTATTTGCGTTGTTCTTTCAGGCGGAGACTGCGGCGTCGTCCAGGGACACCAACACAGTGGCAGCAGCTGGTGGTAAGTGCTTGGTTCAGGAACCACAGGATGCAGTTGTAGCCAGCGTATCAGTATCATTCAGCGAGACCATCCCGACGCCATAGTCAACAAAGACAACATGGCGGCAGCGCTGGTGAGTGCGGTTATTGGCGTGCCCACTTAGCTCACTCCTCTAGCTCATCCCGCGAGTAACGGTGCATAATCTTGCGCGTAGGTGCTCAACCCGCGCGACTTGTGATATTTTCAACAAGGGATGGGGGGCTCGTAACAACGCTCTCTCGCGATGGGGTAGCAGCACACATGAAAACAAGCATCTACGTTTTTGTTACTCCCCTTACGTACATACAGCGACAGCCCTCAAAGGTACGTGCAAGCCAACACTCAGGTTTCATGTGGATGAACTCCTAAGGTGAGAACGAGCCTTAATGCATATAAGACAGACAATATACCTAAGGTTCATGAAGTCCGACTTACCCACAGGATTCGGCGCGTACACAGGTGCAAAATGTTCTCCCCGCTTTTAAGGCAGTTGTGCGCTTTCCTCTTACTCGCTGCCTCAGGCATCTCCGTCGCCTCAGATCCGGCTACAGCGCCGATTCGGGTTGTCACTGAGGAATTGCCGCCATACAACACGGCAGAAAACGGAGTGGTCACAGGCCTGAGTACGGAAATCGTGCAAGCAGTTATGGCCGGTCTCGGGCTCAACTCCAAGATTGAGATTCTGCCTTGGGCTCGCGCCTATGATTTAGCGCAACATTCCGACAACGTCCTGATCTATTCGATGGCAAGAACCCAAGAGCGGGAACATCTCTTCAAATGGGTCGGAGCCATCGCACCGACGAGGTGGTTTCTGTTCAGCCTGTCCGAAAGACCTATTTGGCTGAATTCACTCGACGATGCACGTCAGTATCACATCGCGACTGTGAAACAGGACGTTGGTGAGCAGTACATGATGGCCCACGGGTTCCAGGTCGGCAAAGAGTTACAGTCTAGCAGCATGTACGAGAACAATTACCGCAAGCTCAAGGTCGATCACGTTGAGCTGTGGATCTCCAATGAGCTCAACGCCATTCACCTCATGCGCAAGAATGGGGATGATCCTGAAATGACGATGGTGCGTTCACTGCCGTTACCCGAGCTATCAAGTGAAGAAGGACTGTACATGGCCTTCAGTCCAGCTACGCCAGACGCAACCGTAGAACGGTTCAGGGCAGAATTGGATCGGATCAAGCAAGATGGCACATATCACGCTATCGTCAAAAAATGGCTCCAAGATCCTTTACGTTGAACGCATCGGCAGCTGACCGTCCAACCAGTCTCAAACTCTGCGGGTTGAAAAAGGGTTTCTGATGAAGGACGTATTCACCGCTGCCCTCGCAGACGTAGTTCAAGACCAAGTCGAGCTGACTTCAACAATTGAGTCCCACGTCTCCGGCCAGACGACGCAAGGAGCATCCGATGGTGATATCGATGAGGTGCTATGCATGCTGGGGCAATTCAATGCCCAAGTGAACAGACTGATCGTACAACTAGCTGCTCGATACGACGAGAACGCCGGCAGGCTCAATCCCGCATCTCAAACAGATGCTTCGTCTATCTGAACTATCCGCTCAGCCACAATTTCGGTCACGATTGAACTGAGCTTGCTCTCCTCTTGCTGAAACATCACGATCATGCGATGAAGCGCTTGGGCGTAAGGATCGTTACCTGCCTGACTCAACCGATCAGCAATTCTGACAAGCTCGACTGCCGACCACTTGAGATCTGCAGTCAAGCCTCGGAGATCTCTTCGAAGAGTGTGGTGGGCGGCTGGCAATGCGCCGATTCTCAATCTGCAAGGTGGAGCCGATCCATTCCGCCCGGTGAGTTCAAGAATGGAAGTCAAGGAGGAGCTCGGCGAACGCGTCATCGTCAAGGTAATACTCAATGCCAGTCACGCACTGCCAGCAGAAAAACCGCTGGAAACAGCTGACGCTATTGCGGATTGGGCAGATATCAAGGCACTCGGTGGAGCGTGTAAACGACGAACCTGCACCCGGTGTCCGGGGTGATCGACTTGTAATACACAGTATCCGCATCAATGAATTGGTAGTGGTAAGTGTTGTACTTTTTGGAGCCAACCGCATCGAACAGCACAAAGCTTTTATTAGTCACCCAATAACCTCCGCGTTTAGTTATAGGTTTCGACCTGGCAGCATCCTCGTAA
The DNA here is from genome assembly GCF_014268275.3 of Pseudomonas tritici. NCBI lineage: Bacteria > Pseudomonadati > Pseudomonadota > Gammaproteobacteria > Pseudomonadales > Pseudomonadaceae > Pseudomonas > Pseudomonas tritici. Next base: position 3,390,009 of record NZ_CP077084.1, on the reverse strand, counting down.
AAAACTTCTCCAAATCTACCGTCAGCTGTCATAGTCGTCGTCCACGCGACGTAATGGCATTCGAGAGTAGCGCCGCGCTCACCTTGCCATCGACCTACCAACGCTGGGTCTTGTGAGGCACAACCTGCAAGGCATAGCACCGCAAGCCAAGTTATAAATTTCGACCTCACTCTCACTTTTCTCCGTGTTTATTACCAGGCTGGGAAACACTCGCCTCTAAGTGCAGGACCCCGCTGGCGTCTAAAAGATATTCTGACACTGCTGCCCTCATAAAACTGAATCACCCCTATTCCTAGGCGTTCTCGGATCACTCCTATTGGCCGATTGCTTTCCATCGTAAGGGGTGGCAATCGACCCTAAGCGGGTAAATCGCTAGAACGGATGTTCGAATCGATTCGCTGAATTTCCGCCTCGCTCATTACTCGCCAATCATTTGGCAAAATACCGTACTCGAACTCAGCGCTTTCCAGGGCCTCATCCAATCCAAGTATCAAGTGGTCGCCTTCAATCTGGAGTTTTCCGTAGTCCTCAAAACGTATTAGCAGATACACCGGGTCATCGTCTTTTACCTCCAGGCCGAAAAGCACGATAGCGGTAACGTCAGGCCGGAAATCACTGACTGTCCTTACATAAGCGAACAGATGGCTTGTGGGCTGAGGCATGGCGTCGGCTGCATTTAATTGATCATGGGTCACGGCATTCTATATTACCGCTTCTGGCCGATTCTCGCCTGTGATGGTGGGCAGAAATCGGCCAAGGGCTGCCTTTCACCTGTCCACAGAAAGACACACAATGTACCCTGCTGAAGAGACAACCTTGAAAAGGACACAGACTTAAAAACTACTTAAACCTATCTGGAACGTACTCTTGCCTTTCAACTAATTTTAGCGCATCCAACATATTTTCCAAGAAGTGAGTTAGCTCCTCTTTAGATTCACAAGCTGTTAGAGAAGCTATTTCCGAATCACAAAGGCGTTCTTTGATAATGCGCATGCAATCTGCATAAACCATTAGCTCCCCTTCAGACAGGCGCAAATCAAACAACGTTACACTGGCAATACACTCTTTTTTCAGAATATCCATTACTCACCATTTAACAAAGTCAGAAAATTTAGATTGAAATGCCTTAAGCCCGCCTGAGTCGCCCCTGATTTCCTGGAGGCATCCGACTGGCTCCTTTTGGCCGAATGCCGTAGGCCGTGAGCGGTGGCGTTCGGCCAGAAGCGCACGGCCTTCAGCAGCCTAATCGATCTCAATCAGAGCTGATGGCGCTCACGAAAATTGGGAGATACCGTTCAATAGCCCATGTTGCCGTCAACGGCAGCAGTGCTTGTATTTTTTCTCAGAGCCGCAGGGACATGGTTCGTTCCGGCCTACCGGCGAGCCAAGGTAGGCCCGTGGGGACGGTTCGGTTGTGACTGCGGCCGGTGGGTTGTTTATTTGAAAAGCAAATTGAGGAAATGCGTTAGCCATGGCTGTCTGCATCTTGTCCCAGATATATACGGCAAGCCTTCGGCACGCTGGAAGCAGATCCTTATGTTGTGACGTTGCAGTGATCTCATCCTGGCAGTTAGTAATGTGCGCCAACGCTGATTGCAATGCGTCCAGATCGTCTAGTTGCTTTACCAGGCTGTGAGCCAGTGCATACCGGGCTTTTATTCGAGTTTTTTCGCTGTTGATGCATTGTTCATAAAGCGCTTGTGCATCAATTTCGCTTCGGCCCGGAATGAGCTTCTGGCTAATCAGTTTGCCGAGCTCAAGCATCGCTTCCGGGTACTTTTGTTCTGCCGCTTCGACTAGCCAGGCAATAGCTTTCAGGCGGTCACTGGCGAAGGCATGACCCTGTTTATGCAGCGTGTACAAGTGAAATTGTGCCTGCGGAAATCCAGCCTCAGCAGACTGTAGAGAGCATTCGAATGAAGCGTTGAAATCTATCGGACCTCCGAGCCCCCGCTCATGCATCTCCCCCAACTGAGCAAGTGCTCCTGGGTGAGACTGGGCGGCAGCCTGCTGATACAAATCTCTTGCATACTCGAGGTCTTGCTCGTATCGAGCCGACCCCCAAAAATGGCAGTCACCAATAAAAGCTATTGCATTGGCATAACCTCCAGCACTTGCCCGCCAAACCCAATGCTCACCTTTTTGGCGTTGTTCTTTAAACTCATCCCCCTGGAGATGCGCATGGTAAATCCCGTACTCGTACATTGCCTCGACATGCGAACTGTCAGCAGCGAGCTGGAACCACATAGTGGCTTGATCAATAGATTTACGGGATTCAAAACCGTAGCCGTCATCAGTTCTGAACACAACCTCCGCGGTTTTTAGAGCATCAGCTTTTTCTTTGAAATGGATTCCGAGCGTATAGCGTGCCTCAGCGTCTTCCTCGAAAACAGCGCTGTAGCACAACGCTTGAAGGTTATGCTGTGTGAGCGGCGTGACCGCGTATTCAGGGGACTCACCGAGCACTGAACTTCGGGAATGTAGATACTCAAGCAATTCGAGGGCAGCGGGCAGCGCCTCGTTAAGCATTTCAGTTGCGTCGTGGGAGGTATAGCTAAACGCCTTGGGGTGAGCGCCAACATTTCCGTTTTTTTGCAGGGTGCGTAACGGGCTCAGCACCCTGTGGTCTACCAAACGTCTATCTCGCAGGTACGCGATCTTGCGATCCAGATTCAGATCCCGATCCATATTCGGAACCAGAGTTTCGCAGAACGCCTCGGCGAAGCTTCGCAAGAAAGTAACGGCATAACCCGGCGTCGAAGCACCCAGGTTCTTTGCCTGTTCGTACAAGTTGCCCAACTGAGGGCTGACGCTGTGCGCAAACTCAATATCGTTCATCGTATGGCCTTAAATGCAGGCTGGATTTACCGGCAATATTGCGTATCCAGATCGAGGGCACAAGAAAGTGCCTTTGAAGATACCCCGTGCCGCATCGGTGGTCACACAATGTGGAGCGGCCTATTCAACTAGCCAGATGTTCTGTTTAAAGCCACACCCCATTTTTTCAACAAAATCGGCCGAAAGCAGTCACCATGACTTTCCGAGACTGAACACATGGAGGGGCGCACGGTGAGGGATACGTGGGAGGATCAGGATGAGAATGAGCAGGTGACATTTAAGGTTGAGGCACGGCGAGTGGGGATTTTGCCATATCGGGTGGAGTCGGTTGTTTTAGGGGCGAAGGCTGCGCCGCATGAAGGCACGAGCGGAGAACCTTGAGACATAGAAACGCTCTGGCAGGCGACCTCTCGGAAGATGTCCTGAGATATGGACACCGCCTCAATTTCACCGTAAAACCATTTAAAACCCGCTGAAAAGCGCACTCCATCAAACAATCGGTTTGACGAGCTATGAGTAAAGACTGGATCCCTCTTGGTGCACATCTTCACTCGCCTAGGTTTGGCTACGAACACCATGGCATTTATGTCGGACTTGACCGTGTGATTCACCACGCCGGATACAGTGAGGCCTTCAAAAAGGGATCTATCGAAGATACCTCGCTGAAGGAGTTTTGTGCAGGCAACGGTTACTCAATCAGGCGCTACGAAGCCCCCCGCTACTCGCAACCTCGTATCGTGCAACGCGCTCGCCAGCGACTCAAAGACGGCAACGTCAAATATCATTTAATTTTCAGCAACTGCGAACACTTTGCTACCTGGTGCGTGACGGGGTGCGCGACGAGCGAGCAGGTGCAAGACTCGGCCAGTAAGGCATTGGCGGCCGGCGGCGCTCACTATGCTGCACGACAGGCTATGCAGAAACCAGCCGAGGCTGTAGTGAAACATGCCCTATCTCGAGCCGTTGCTGGTGGATTCGTAGGGGCGAAGACGGGGACCTTCGCAGGGGGGGCAACCGTCGGGATAGCAACTGCTGTGGGGCTGAGTGCAGCACCGATTGTGCTACCCGTAGTTGCGGCATGTGCAGTGGTTGGCGGTATCATCGGCTGGTTATGGGAGGACTAATACAACACAGCGTCACGGCTTTCAATGTTCGCTCACGATCTTGGCCCCGTTTGCATCAGCTCATCCGTAACCGTCCGAATGTGCTCACCCATCCACACCTTGCCCAACTAGTCCTCTGGAATCCCCTGCACACCGTAATACGCCCCCGCCACCTGGCCGACAATTGCTGCTGTGGTACCCGAGGCAAGAGCCGTATGCGGTAGTTCCGCACGTACGGATCTGAGCGGGGGGTGTCAGGTAACTGCCATCCCTACCCCGACCCCATCCGCTTACAATTGAACATTTATATATCTCATGAAAAAGGGCCCCGCAGGGCCCTGATTGTTTTTACTCAAACAGTCTTACTGAGTGCGCCATGACTCAACAACGTCAGCGCCGAACTCGTTTTTCCATTCTTTCAACTGACGATGGTTACCGCCCTTGGTTTCGATCAGCTCACCGGAATTCGGATTCTTGTAGATCTTGACGTCACGTGCCTTGCGCACAGCCTTTGGAGCTGCTGCGGTAGCAACGCGTGTGGATGCCTGAGGATCGAGAATAGCGATCACGTTGCGCAGGCTGTAGCTGTACTCAGCGAGCAGTGCGCGAAGTTTGGTTTCGAACTCGACCTCTTTTTTTAGACCTTCGTCGCTTTTCATAGCCTCAAGAGCGGCCAGTTGCTCAGATAGGTGTTTTTCAAGCTGACGGAATTCTGCGAGACGAGACATTTTACGCTCCTGTATGTTGATAGCCATTATCCGGTGATGGCTACGGTCAAGTCTAGCAATCGGCAAACTGAAAGGAAGCTTCAATGCATTTAGTAATGCTGGACACCTGCGTCTGGCTTGATATGTCGTCCCAAAACGTTGTGTTTCCTATGGCTACCGCCTTGAAGCACCTAGTCCAGGATGACCGTAGAGTTTGAAAAGCGTTACGCAATGAGCTTGCAAGGTGTCTAGAGAATCTGGGGCGATTCAGAATTTTCTCTCCGCCATTTTCGGATCCCCGGCTGGGAATTGCACGGGCTCGCCTTCCTGTGCATTCGACTTAACCATTCATGCGCACCATTTTTGACCAGCAAGATTAGCGGAAAACAGCAAGACATAAAAATGCGCTAAAATCGTTGGCCATGCTCACTGGGACGGATAAAGCCAGCCCATTAACCGAATGGTAAATGGAAAATCAAAGTCGGCAACATGGTCCAAAATAAATGAAGTTTAAAGATGGTGATAGAATAAAAATTAAGCCGCACTTGTGGTGGCCGAATGGTGGAGTTGGAGTGGTTTCGTTACCGCCAGAATTTGTAAAAGAAGCTTTGGATGGCGAGGTGGCATTCACTAGTACTCAGCGAACGATTGCTGGCAAAGAAAGAGTTATCACGAGTGTCTGGGTTGATTTTGACGAGCCGGTAATGGATTGTAGTGGTGACGGCCCTTACATCGGCGGAGAGGTCTCCATAGAATATTTGGAGCATATGTAGTGAAGCAACCGCTGGAGGTCGCATTGCGTCAGTGCGGCATCCAATGGCCGCAGACATCATTGATCTCGCGCAATAATATTTATGGCGGTCAAGAAACGGATAATTAGAACAAAGCATTACCGTAAAGGCTTGGACGTTCGCGTCAGAAATTAATAGAACTCTCCTGGAGGCCGTTTTTTTGCCCTCCCAGAAGGGCTGCTCTGGGTCGATTGTAGCCAGTCCCGAAAGACCGAAACCGGCCAAAAGCGGACAACACGAGCATCTCCGAAATCTGAATCGCTTGAGCCTTCCAGAGTTTGCAGCGGTCACATTCAGACACATGTTTTTTGCGTTTGAAACCGCGCGTTCATTGGGTGCTTTCTTTGTGGTGACGAATGGTGGCTTCAGGACTGATCGGAAGCGTCGAGACAGATAAAACCATGAGGAACTTCACTATGATATTGCGCAGGCTAAATCTTGCTCCACGCTCGGCGCTTTGCTTCGGATTCTTCTGCCTGATGATTATTGCGTTGGGGGTAATCGCTCTCAAGCAGGTTGCAAGTTTGAATGCTTCTGAAAAATTCGTAGAAACCAATGTCGTGCCTAGCATATCTCTGCTGGGAATGATTGACAGGGAGTTTGTAAGTATTAGAGGCAGCAATGCGCGGTTGCGTAATCCCGTAGAGCCAGAAAATCGTAAAACTGAAGCACTTGATGATGTAAGGGAGGCCCGAGCTAACGTCCAGGGACTGCTTTCGAAGCTTGAGCAGCTTATAGTGACGCCAATGGGAAAACAGTTTTTTGGTGAGCTATCCCAGAGCTACGCCGGTTTTCAGAAAGTACAGGATGAGTACATATCGTTCATTTCTTCTGGCAGCTTGGATAAGGCTGTCAAGTTATCCAACGAAGCAATGAAGCAGTCTGCAGACACTGTGGAACGCGACATAGAAAAGCTGATTGCGCTGAACAACAATAAAGCTAAAAAGGCAGGCGAAGAAGCTACTCTTATCTACGAGCACGCACAACTGATTGTTGGCAGCTTTATCTTGGTCAGCATATTGGCTGCCACTACTCTCGCCCTGATGTATACCCGCAGTGTTACTAGCCCGCTTAGTCAGTCACTGGCTATTGCCGAGCGTATTGCCAAAAATGATCTTAGCCAGGTCATCGGAGTGCAGGGACACGATGAATTTGCCAAGCTCATGCAAGCGTTGAAAGCTATGCAACATGGTCTTCGAAGTACGCTTTCTTTGATATCTGACTCGTCTAACCAGCTAGCGTCGACTTCTGAAGAAATGCATGCAGTCACTGAGGACGCTAATAAAGGTATGCAGCGTCAGAATAACGAAGTTGAGATGGCTGCTACTGCCGTTACCGAAATGAGCGCAGCTGTAGAGGAAGTAGCCAGAAATGCTTCAGCAGCATCGGAAGCAGCCAATCGATCCAATTCTGCCGCGCTGGCAGGTCGTGCACGAGTAGATGAAACCGTTCAGGCCATCAGTCTAATGGTCGCGAATGTTGAAGACGCATCCCTAGAGGTACAAGGGCTCGCAGTTATGGCAACCGACATTAGCAAAGTTTTGGATGTGATACGGGCTATCGCCGAACAGACCAACCTTCTTGCTTTGAACGCTGCTATCGAAGCTGCTCGAGCCGGTGAGGCGGGTCGAGGCTTCGCAGTAGTGGCGGATGAAGTGAGGGCTTTAGCTCATCGTACGCAGCAATCAACCAGTGAGATTGAGCAGATGATCAGCTCGATTCAGAAAGGATCTGGTGCGGCTGTTTCGGCAATGACTCACACTAACGCCCAAGCTCAGAGAACTCTTGACACGGCCCAAGGCGCAGGGAGTGCGTTGGTGGAGATCACTGAGTCAATTGATAATATCACCGAGCGCAATGTTTTGATCGCAACTGCGTCGGAAGAGCAGGCTCAGGTTGCCAGGGAGGTGGATCGCAGCCTGGTCAGCATACGGGACCTGTCAAATCAAGCGTCAGAGGGATCTAGTCAAACAGCTCTCGCAACTTCTGAACTTACTAAGCTTGCGGTCGAATTGAATCGGCTGGTTAAGCAGTTCCATATGTAGGGTTGCAGATGTGTGAATCCACTCCGGTTTTCTCAGATATTGGGCGACCACTTTTGGCCGGTTACTGCCGGTGGCGGTGGAGACGGGTAGCAATCTACCCATTGCAGCCGGTCAGCACCGGCGGAAATCGGCCAATAGCAGTCATTGCAGGCGCTGAATCGGACGCTGTCGACGCCTGAAGTGATGAGGGTTCGAATCTCTCCTTCACCGCCACATTCTCAAAACGCAAACCCCTGATTTTCCTAGAGAAAGTCGGGGGTTTGTGGTTTTTGGTGTCCGAAAAATAGCCCCATGGGACCACCATGGGACTGGTGCTCTGTTTTGGTGCGTAAAGTTGATCCCGTCACTGAGTGTACGGTGGGCATTTCATTTGGCCGCCGACCTTGGTCCCTCGCACCGGGCGCGCCCATCACAGCGGTTGCGTAACCTTGACCTTGCGTAGATTCATAGCGTGCATGTTGGGCTTATTAAGCCCATATTGATTCGGTATTCAGATCGCTGTGGGTATGCTTAACCTGGAAATTGTTGAATGTAGAAAATTCACAGTAAGGTTCAGCACATCGACACTATGAAGAGGTCCATTAAAACCATTACGTTCGTGTCTGGTCGATTAACACCTAAAGCTCTTTCTGTGGGCCTGGTAGCTTTCATATTTTTGGTATGTGCCATGCTGGTGTCCGCAATTGCTTGGCAGTTAAAGCAGTCGGCGGACGAACGATTGACGAATGCCAAAATCGCTGTCCATAACATTGTTCGCGCTTCTGATCAGCAGGCTCAAGATACCTTGCGTCAGGCTGAAAGTATTCTCAGTAACCTTGCAGAGCGCGTTGAAAATGACAAACTTGACGCCGAACAGAGACTTCGGTTATCGAAAGTGATGGCCAAAAACGTTGAGGCAACCGACGGAATTCAAGGGTTGTTCATTTACGACAAAAATGGCGACTGGTTAGTAAATTCGTTCTCATCAGAGACTGTCGCAAAGAACAATAGCGATCGTTCTTATTTTATCTACCACAAGAACCATCCTGGCTCGGCCATTCATATAGGCCAGGTCATTTTGAGCCGCACCACCGGCGACATGATCATTCCTGTAAGCCGCCGCACCCAATACCCAGATGGCAGCTTCAGCGGCGTGGTTTTGGCGACGTTGTCCGTCGCCTACTTTCAAAGTTTCTTTGATCGCTTAGACGTCGACAAACAAGGAGTGATACTGCTTGCACTGGATAACGGCGATTTGCTGGCCCGCCGACCAATGATTGACGCGCTAATGACGACTAATATCGCAAAGGGAGAGCTGTTTAGTCGATATTTAAAAAGCAGCGACGAGGGAACAGCAAACTGGACGTCGGTCGTGGATGGAGTAGAGCGAATCTATGCGTATAGCCGTATAAAGGGCCTCCCGATAGTCGCAGCAGCAGGATTGTCGTTAGAATCGGTATTTTCAACATGGTGGACCTACGTCTATCAAGCATCCATTATGGTTGTGCTTATAATTTTTGTGCTGACCAGCCTGGGGTTTCTCTTTTACCGACAAATTCAACGTTTGTTGGTGGCAGAAGAGGAACTGCGTCTTGCGCAATGTGATTTAGAGCATATTGCTAAAACAGATAGCCTGACTGGGTTGCCTAACCGTAGGTGTTTCGACGCTGCTCTGGCACAAGAGTGGTCAAGAGCATGCCGCACTGGAAATAGCGTAGCACTTATACTGATCGATATAGATTGGTTCAAACAGTACAACGACCATTATGGCCATGTTCTTGGTGACGAATGTTTGAGGCAAATCGCACAGTTAATAGGAGACCATATAAGACGCCCTGCCGACTTGGCTGCCCGGTATGGCGGGGAGGAGTTTGTAATCCTACTTCCAGAGACGGATCTGGCAGGTGCCATACAGGTCGCTGATAAAGTGCGATCAGTAATAGAAGCTGCAAAAATTGAACACCGGGGCAATGCAGCAGGTATTGTCACCATCAGCGCAGGTGTCGCTTCCAACCATCAAGATGGCGTAATTGTCTCGACTGATTTGCTGGAAAAGGCCGACGGTCTTCTGTATCGCGCAAAAAAACTGGGGCGCAATCGAGTTGAACATCAGGAGCGGGAAGTCCTCGAAACATAGAGTGTCGCTGCTACAGATCGAATCCCCCGCAGGTCCTTTTAAATCAACAGTGCAGGTTTCCTCAGGTCAGCGGCGTGCTACTCAATGCGAATAACGCCGCTTATGTTCAAAAGGCCCCTACACTTGAAGCCAGTGTGGGGGCTTTTTTGTGGGCCGGTGAAAACCAGCCCCCCCTGCGCTGGTAGACCAACCCCCACAGCGGTGGTTTTACGCAGTGACCGCTAATTCGATCAGGAAGCGCCTTCCTGGCGTTATCCCTCACCTCAACAATAATAGGTGAAAGAATGAGCGTCGTATTCTCGCGCAATGGTGTCAGCATGCCCGATCTGGTCCGCACCAAACTCGCCAATCACCTGGCACGCCTCGGCCGCGCAGCAGATGTGCACTCCTTGGCACTGGTCCAAGAGCGCGCAGAAGGTTTTGTGGAGGGGGTGGAGGCCGCACGCGCGCTAACCCCCGCTACGATTGAGGGGTTGTTTATCGCCGTTGATGACGCCGCCGCACGCCGCCGGCGGGAGCTGGCGCCATGAACGGAGAGGCGATCCAGGCCGACACCTTGAGCGCCTTGGTCAGCCAGCACGCGATCCGCGAAACGGTGGTGGGCCGCGTGGTGGGGATTGGCCGAAAGCAGCCTATTATCGCCGCAGCCGCCCTCCCCACCGCGTCCGATGTCGGACTTGTTGGAGAGGATGTACCAAAATCAGCTCGGGCTAGAGGCCGCCCTGATGGAGCTGACGCTTCATGCTGAAAAGCAAGGCGCGACCGAAGTTGGAGAAAACGTTCGGGAAGTCTTGTGGACGACTGGCGAGAAGACCGGGCACATCAAGCTAGGGCTAGCCAAGCTGAAGGGAAAGAGTACGAGTTAGATATAGGTGAGTCGCAAATGGCCACATCACAGTACAATATACGCGTCGATTTCATAATCGCTCCCCCAATAGGTCATTGGCGGCGCTAAACAAGAGAGGGATCTATGCGTCACGCCAATAAAAAAATCCTGTCAGCCAGCATTTTCATCAGCACGCTAATCAGCGGAATCTCGAATGTTCAGGCCCTCCCAGCCCCGGTCGTTACTGGCAGCCTTAATGGTTCGATCTATACCATCACTTCGGTCAACACCAGCTACAACGCGTCCTCCGCTTTGCTGGAGTCCCAGCCTTGGTGGGGAAACCAGTCCCTTGCTTTTTCACTCAATGAGATCTATTACCGAGCACAAAATTCGGGGCTCGTCCTGTTCGCGTACGGTTTGAGTGGAAACTACGTAAGCATTACTTATGGTAGCGGCGGTAGAGTTACTGATTGTCCTCAAGGCTGCCCGCAAAAAACGGGCAGCTACAGCTACGCCACCGGCAGCAGCGAAGTCATTCAGCAGGTCCAACTGACTCTGGGCTCGGTGGCCTCCTCCCTGGCCTCCACTGCAGCTGGCGTGAATTCGATCACCAGCAATATCAACATGCTTATGAATGGTGCCCATAGCCGTCCGCTGTCTCGCCTAGTCGAACCCGGCAAGAATACCGTTTGGTTCGGCGGCGACTGGGGCCGTGATGATCATGGGCGTCGCGAAGGATCCAGCGGCTTGGCGGAAATTGGGATTGGCCACAACTTAGGCTTCGTCCAACTTAATGCTACGCTCGGCCAGACTTGGGCACGGCAGCACCTTACAGACAACGGGCGAGTCGACGCGGATGGCCAATACCTCATGCTCGAAGCCATCGTGCCTGTTTATGAGCCCGAGAGAATCTATGCAACGCTGGGCGGTTTCGGTCACTGGGGGGAAAGCGACATCCGCCGTGGCTACATCAACATGGGTCGCAATGAAGTCTCCAAAGGCAGCCCTAACACCAATATTTGGGGCGTACGTGCTCGTCTAGACTGGGTCGACGCCCTCACCCTGCACGAAACAGGCATTAGTCCGTATGTCGACCTGAGTTACACCCAGTCGCGTATTGACGGCTACACCGAGAAGAGCGGCACCTTTCCGGCCAGATTCGACGGCCAGAGCGACGACTACAGCGAAGCCCGCCTCGGCTTCAATACGCAAACACCCCTACCCCTTGCAGGCTTCAACTTCGTGAGCAACCTAGAAGCGGTCCATCGCTTCGAAGACCGCACCTCTGGCGTCAGCGGCGAGGTCACTGGTGTATTTGACTTCAGTTTGCCAGGAGAACAGGTACGCAACGACTGGGTTAAGGCCGGTGCGGGTATCGAAGGACTGATTGGGCCAGGAAAGGCTACGTTGATGCTCAACGGTACCTCAAAGAGTGAAATGCCCAACCTCTGGCTAGCCGCTTCGTATCAACTCACTTTCTAATCGACACCAGTAAGCTGAATCGCCCCTGGTTCTCTAGACACTCTCCAGGCTCGCTGCGTAACGCTTTTCAAACTCTACCGGTGACAGCTGATTGTTGAAACCATGACGGCGTTTTACGTTGTAGAACATCTCGATGTAATCGAACACATCACTACGCGCATCTTCCCGCGTGGTGTAAATTTTTCGCTTGATCCGTTCTCGTTTCAGAAGCTGGAAAAAGCTCTCGGCCACGGCGTTGTCATGGCAGTTGCCTCTGCGACTCATGCTGGCAACCAAATTGTTTGCCTTCAAAAAGCTGCGCCAATCGGAGCTGCTGTACTGGCTACCTTGGTCGGAATGAACCATCACCTCTTGCTTAGGTTTACGCCTCCAAACCGCCATCAACAACGCATCAATAGCCAAATCACTGGTCATCTGCGCCTTCATTGACCAGCCAACGACCTGGCGAGAAAACAGATCCAGCACCACTGCCAAATACAACCAACCTTCATAAGTACGAATGTAGGTGATGTCGGTGACCCAAACCTTGTTGGGTTTCACGACATCGAACTGGCGCTTCAGCAAATTGGGTGAGGCGACCGCTGGCTTACCGCCGTACTTTCCAGGGCGGCGTCGCTAACCTGTCTGAGAACGCAGACCTTCAAGACGCATCAGCCTCGCCACACGATGACGACCACAATCCTCACCGACCTCGCGCAGATCGTCATGGATTTTGCGATAGCCATAAACACCGCCGCTCTCCAGCCAGGAATGCTTGATCAAAGCCAGCAGTCGCTGGTCGTCTTTGGCGCGTAAAGATTGCGGCTCAGACAGCCAGGCGTAATAACCGCTGGGATGGACTTTCAGCATCAGGCAAAGCCGTCGAATCGAATAGTCGCCAGCGCGCTGCTGGATAAAGGCGTACTTCAGCCGCACTCCTTGGCAAAGTACGCGGCGGCCTTTTTTAAGATGTCTCGCTCTTCAGTGACGCGTTTGAGTTCTGCTCGCAGACGACGCAGTTCAGCGTGTTGATCATCGTCTTGCTGTCGTTCTTCTAAACGTTTGCTATAGCGCTTTATCCAGGCATAGAGGCTATGCGTCGACACACCAAGACGTGTTGCCACATCAGCAACAGGAAGCTTCTTTTCGGTCACTTGATTGACCGCTTGGATTTTGAATTCTTCGGGGTAACGCGGGTTGCTCATGGCACCTCCTAATTGGCCTCAGTTTAAGGCAAAGGGGTGTCTACGAAACCCGGGGCGATTCAGAAGTCATGGCCGCAGAGGATCCTAGGCACGAGCGAACGTTATTTATTGTGGCCACCCTCTTCTCTCTCTATCTCCGAATTTCTGATCTCGTCGGTCGGGACAATTGGATACCTACAATGGGTTCGTTCGAATTTGACGGTGAGAATTGGTGGTTCAACGTCGTGGGTAAAGGTAATAAGTCCGCGAAAGTTAGCGTACGTGACGAATACATTGAAGACTACTTGAAGCGATATCGGACCACCCTTTCCCTTCCGCCGCTGCCGTCTTACAAGGAAAGTACTCCACTGGTCACAACGGTCAGAGGTCGGGCTGGCCTGTCAGATCGTTACATTCGTGCCCTCATTCAAATGGTGTTTGATAAATCACTTCAGCGCATGAAGGACGAGGATCAAACTGACTTGGAGATGGATAAGCTTCGGTCGGCATCCCTACATTGGTTGCGTCACACGGCGGCTACATTTGACGCACCATTTCGCGACATCAAGGATCTTCAAGCTGACTTACGCCACGAGAGTATGTCGACAACTCAAAACACCTATTACAACTCGCTGGATCAGAATCGAGCCAAGTCAGTAAAGGGGCTAGGCATCAAGGATAGGGGTTAGAATTTAGCTAAAGTCAGCAAGCCAGGCGCTGTTGTTCACTGCGTTCAGGTCTAACCGCGGTTCGGGGGCGGTTTACACCGGACCACTGCTAGGAAATGGCACTGTGTACTGCTTGTTCAGGAACAGCCGAACCGGGTACTCACGAACAAATTTCCCTGCGCCTGACAGCGGGCTTACCGATTTGTTGATGCGCGATTGTACCAGCGGCCCCAAGCTACCATCGCGTCACGGTGATGCCTGCGCAGCGACCTTCAGACCTCGGTCAGGTCAGACCAAAAAAGACTTGGGCGTTTCTCCCGAGGATAAGGGCCTTGTCGTCTTGAGCCAGTTCGGGACTCTCAATAACGCCAGAACCGATGCGTTGCTCGCCGAGGGGAAACGGCGAGTCAGAGCCGAGCATGACCCGGTCGCTTCCCATCACGTCTGTCAGCAGTTTTAGTGAGCGCGGATTGAACACTGCGGAGTCGACATAGAAACGTTTGACGTAGCTCGACGGCAGGTGCGGACAATCTTCGCGGACAATGTCGCGGTGCTGCCAGGCGTTATCGACACGCCCCAGCAAAAACGCAAAACCACCGCCACCATGGGCGAAGCACAGACGCAGCGACGTTGGAATGCGCTCGAAAGCGCCTGAAAGGATGAGCGACAAAATCCCCAATTGAGTTTCCGCCGGCATCGCCACCAGCCACGGCAGCATCCACTTACGCATGCGCTCGCCGCCCATCATGTCCCAAGGATGCACCAACACCGGTATATCGTTTTCAGCGCAATGGATGAAGAAGGTCACCAATCCCTCGTCATCAAGATCCTGATTGCCGACGTGGTTGCCAATTTGCACGCCGACATGGCCGGCAGTCTTGGCACGGCTGGCTTCGCGGCAGGCCGCGTCGATGTCTTGCAGCGGTACTTGTGCCAACACCTTGAGCCGGTCGGGCGCGATGGCCGTCATTTCCAATGCGCGATCGTTCATCAGTTGCGCCCAAGGCAGGGCGCGTTCGATGGGGACGTCGTAGCCAAACATGACAGGCGTCGCGCACATGATCTGTACGTCCAATTGCTGCTCGTCGAGATGCTCGATACGCCGCTGCATATCCCAGAGTACGTCGTGCACTGGACGAAACGGTTTATCTCCCACCATGATCTGTCCAGTGCTCCCGGAGGTTTGCAACCAGGGCCCACGGACAGGATCCAGCCGGGCCGCCTCTGCCTGGCTGATGGTCGGAAAAAAGTGCGAATGCATGTCGATTTTCATGGGCGCTTTACTGCTTCAAGGGTCTGGTGCCAGGTCCGCCAGTCACGGCCCGGGTGGATTTCGCCGCAGCCTGGGCAGCGACGCTCTTCTTCGCTGGTGGCGTAGAACTGCTCGTAGACGGGCTGCAAGTCGTTGACGATGCTTTGCAGTTGCATTTCGTAGCGTTTGACTACCGAGCCGCAATGCGCACAGGACCATTGAAACGCATCGAACAAGCCTGCAGGTCGCACGTGCTCAACCACCAGGCACAAGCTGCCAGGCTCCGGCCGTTGCGGCGAATGGAGGACGTGGGGCGCCATCAGGTACATGTCACCCTCACGCAAATCAATGCGCTCGTAGCGGCCGCGATCCCAGATGTTCAGGTAAGCATTGCCCTTGAACTGATAAAAAAACTCTTCCACTGGATCATCATGAAAGTCGGTGCGCTGGTTCGGGCCACCGACGACAGTGACCATAGTGTTGGCGTCCTTCCAGATCTGCTGATTGCCCACGGGCGGCTTGAGCAGATGAGCATTTTCTTCAATCCAGCGATTGAAGTTCAAGGGGGCACTGAAATGATGCTTATTCATCTTGTTCTCCTTGGCGTTTAAGCGGCGAATAGGCCACAGCTTTGATTTCGATGCGCAAGTGCGGGTGCGGTAATTGATGCACGGCTACGGTGGTGCGGGTCGGACCGGTTTCGTCGAAGTACTCGGCGTAAACCTGGTTGTAGCCACCGAAGTCATTCATATCGATCAGATAACTGCTGAGCTCCACCAGATCGTCGAGGGTCGCCCCTTCGCTGCTCAGAATGTCGCGAATGTTTTCGATCACCGCACGGGTCTGCGCGCGAATGTCGAGATTGGTGGTGCCGAGTGCGTCAACTTCGACGCCGACAAAGCTGTTGTCCGAACGTCGCGAACTGGTGCCTGACACGTAGAGAAAATCACCTGCACGCTTGATGTGCGGGAAGCGCCCGCGAGGCGTTGCTTTACCCGCAACAACGGTGGATCGATTGGTGCTCATTGCGCCTCCCCTTGCACTGTCGGAACATTGAAGCCGCACTCACCGAAACCGGCAATTTCGACACTGACATGGGCCCCAGGGCTCAGGGCCTCGGCGGCGGTTGCGGCACCGGCCATGATAAGGCTGCCGGCAGGCAAAGAAATTTCTGCCTTGGCCAGCAACTGCGAAGCCTGCACCAGGCCTCGCAACGGATGGCCGAGAATCGCCGCCGTCGAACCGGCCTGGACCACCCGACCATTGATACGCATCAGCACCCCTGCGTTGGCCAGGTTCGCGAAGTCACGGGACCATGCACCCACCACCAGGCCGGACGACGAACAGTTGTCGGCAACCACATCTTCCAAGGTGAATTTGAACGCCTGATACCGCGAATCAATAATCTCGATGGCGGGTGCCACCGCTTCCAGATAATCGATGGCCTCGAGTTGTGTCAGGGGCCGGTCGATGGTCTTGCGCGTGAGGAAGCACACCTCAGGTTCGGCTCGCGGATGAATGAACCGACTCAGATCGACAAGGCCACCATCCTCTTCGAGCATCGCATCGGTGAGCCAGCCCCAGATTAAGCTGTCAACACCCATTTGAATCATCTTGGCGCGGCTGGTGAAGCCCAGTTTAAGCCCGATCATGCGTTCGCCGGCATCATAGCGATGCTGCATCGAGGCGCGTTGAATCTGGTACGCCTCCTCAAGGGAGAATGGCGTTTGCGTGCTGAACTGCGCCAGTGCTTCGGCTTTTCGTGCAGCGTGATCAAGGGCCTTGGCGATATGCGCGATATGGGTATTCATGGGCGTTGTTCCTTGCGGGCTGACAGCAAATCGAGGGCGACGTCAACGATCATGTCTTCCTGGCCGCCGATCATCCGGCGCTTACCCAGCTCGACCAGGATGTCGAGGGTCTTAAGGCCATACTTGGCCGCAGCGATTTCGGCGTGACGCAGGAAGCTGGAGTAGACCCCGGCATAACCCAAGGCCAGGGTTTCACGGTCAACCCGCACAGGACGATCCTGCAGGGGGCGGACGATGTCGTCGGCAGCATCCATCAAGGTGTAGAGGTCGGTGCCATGGTTCCAGCCCATGCGTTCGGCCGCGGCGATAAACACTTCCAGCGGTGCGTTACCCGCACCGGCGCCCATGCCGGCCAGGCTGGCATCGATACGGTCACAGCCCTCCTCCACCGCAGTGATAGAGTTGGCCACTCCAAGGCTCAGGTTGTGGTGGGCGTGCATGCCCGTTTCGGTTTCTGGCTTGAGCACGGCTTTGAAAGCACGGAAGCGCTCGCGTACGTCCTGCATGCTCATCGCCCCACCGGAGTCGGCCATGTACACACAGGTGGCGCCGTAGCTTTCCATCAGCTTGGCCTGAGCGGCCAACTGCTCGGGGGCGATCATATGACTCATCATCAGGAAACCGACGGTATCCATACCCAATTCGCGCGCATATTCGATGTGCTGTTTCGACACATCCGCTTCGGTGCAATGAGTGGCGATGCGCACCACCCGGGCACCCGCGTTGTAGGCTGCCTTCAGGTCATGTACAGAACCTATACCGGGCAACAGCAAGGTGGCGATCTTGGCATGACTGATCACGTCGGCAGCCGCTTCGATCCACTCAAGATCGGTGTGCGCGGCAAAGCCGTAGTTGAAGCTTGAACCTTGAAGACCATCGCCGTGAGCCACTTCGATGCTGTCGACGCGGGCCGCGTCCAACGCCCGGGCAATATCCTGGACGTTCTGGATCGAATACTGGTGGCGAATGGCGTGGCTGCCGTCGCGCAGGGTAACATCACTGATGTAGAGCTTTTTATTGATGTCCATGATCGTCTCCTCAGGCGCTCAAAATCGACTGTGCCATGCGCTCGGCGGTGGCCAAGGCAGCAGACGTCATGATGTCGAGGTTTCCAGCGTAGGCTGGCAGGTAGTGGGCGGCGCCTTCGACTTCGAGGAAAATCGAGGTCTTCAAGCCCGAGAAGGTGCCCAGCCCCGGAATATGCAGCGGCGCGCCTTCAGAAATCACATCGAACTGCACCTGCTGCTTGAGGCGATAGCCCGGCACATAGGCGTGCACTGCAGCGGCCATTTCGATGATGGAAGACTCGACCAATGCCTGGTCAGCCGCTTCGGAAAGCACGAAAACCGTGTCGCGCATCATCAGCGGCGGCTCGGCCGGGTTCATCACGATGATCGCCTTGCCCTTGGTGGCGCCGCCAATCACTTCGATGGCTTTTGAAGTGGTTTCGGTAAACTCGTCGATATTGGCGCGGGTGCCGGGACCGGCGGATTTACTGGCGATCGAGGCGACAATTTCAGCGTAGTGCACCTTGGCCACGCGGGACACGGCAGCGACCATCGGAATCGTCGCCTGGCCGCCGCAGGTGACCATGTTGACGTTGAGCTGATCCAGGTTCTGTTCCAGGTTAACCACCGGCACGCAGTACGGACCTATGGCTGCCGGGGTCAGGTCGATCAGTCGGATGCCGGGTTTGATCGAGCGCAGGAAGGCATCGTTCTTGACGTGGGCACCGGCCGAAGTGGCATCGAACACGAAGTCGATGTCTTTGAACACGTCCAGCCGGGTCAAGCCTTCGACGCCCTCATGGGTCACCGCCACGCCTAGCCGCGACGCGCGGGCCAGACCATCGGAGGCCGGGTCGATACCGACCATCACCGCCATTTCCAGGTACCTAGCGTTACGCAGGATCTTGATCATCAGGTCGGTGCCAATGTTGCCGGAACCAATGATCGCGACTTTAAGTTTTTTGTTCACGCTGCGGTTCTCGCTCATTATTGATGGTCGAAAGCAGCAGTGACGCTGCCCAGGCCCTGGATATGCGCGGTGAACACATTGCCCGGCCGCGCAGCGACCATCGGCCCGAGTGCGCCAGTCAGCAGAATGTCCCCGGCGCGCAGCGGAACGCCCAAACGCGTCATGGTGTCGGCGAGCCACAACGCAGCGTTGAGCGGGTTGCCCATACAGGCTGCGCCAGCACCGACCGAAACCGGTTCGCCCGCGAGCGTCATGCTCATGCCGCAACGCACCAGATCGAGCTTGTCCAGTTGCACTGGGCGACTGCCAAGCACGAACAGGCCCGAAGACGCGTTGTCGGCGATGGTGTCGACCAAGCGGATGTCCCAGTTGGCGATGCGGCTGCCGACGATCTCGATGGCCGGCAACGCAAATGCGGTGGCGCGGATCAAATCAGCCATGGTGTGCTGTTCGTGGCACAGGTCGTGTTCCAGCACCAGGGCAATTTCCGCTTCAACTTTTGGCTGTGCGGTGTCAGCCCAGGCGATGGGTTGGTCGTCGCCACGGGACATGCTGGCGAACAGCAAACCGAAGTCCGGCTGATTCACGCCAAGCTGTTGCTGCACGGCGCGCGAGGTGAGGCCGATTTTGCGGCCGACCGGCCGCATGCCAGCGTCGATTGCCGCTTGGGTGTTGTACTGCTGCACGGCATAGGCGAGCGCGACAGGATCAGCCGTCGGGTCGGCAGCGAGCGCACTGGCAATCAAGTCGCGCACTGGCGCGCAAGGTTGCCCGCTGCGTTCGGC
Organism: Pseudomonas tritici; assembly: GCF_014268275.3. Lineage (NCBI taxonomy): Bacteria > Pseudomonadati > Pseudomonadota > Gammaproteobacteria > Pseudomonadales > Pseudomonadaceae > Pseudomonas > Pseudomonas tritici. The sequence goes on along the minus strand of NZ_CP077084.1, from coordinate 3,370,445 downwards.
CTGGCGCAGCCGACTTGCGGCTTCAATAAGGTCTTCATGCATGGTCGATGACTCCAGACGGATCATGGATTGATACAAATGGTGGTGATTTCGGAATAGAAATCCAGGGAGTGCCGACCACCCTCACGGCCGATACCGGATAGTCGCGTGCCACCAAACGGCGTGCGCAAGTCGCGCAGGAACCAGGTATTGACCCAGACCATACCGACGCGGAATTGACGCGTGACGGTGTGCGCGCGCTTCAAGTCGCGAGTCCACACGGCAGTAGCCAGACCGTACGCACAGTCGTTGACTCGACGCACCACTTCGTCGTCGCTGTCGAACGGCGCGATGTGGCACACAGGACCGAAGACTTCCTCACGCACGCAACGGGCACCGTCGCTCAAGCCCGTCCAGATAGTCGGCTGCACATAGGCACCGTTATCACGCTCATCGCCAAAGGTAGGTACGCCGCCACCCGTCACCACGGTCGCGCCTTCGGCAAGAGCCAGATCGAAATAACCGAGGACTTTGTCGCGGTGTTTATGTGAGATCAACGAGCCCATATTGACCCCGTCTTCGTCCGGGTAACCGATCTTCAGCGCCTCGGCACCGGCCTTCATGGCGGCGACGAATCGCTCGTAGATCGGGCGCTCGACATAAACCCGTTCCGAGCACAGACATACCTGCCCGGAATTGGTGAAGCTGGAGCGCAGAACACCCGCTACGGCCGCGTCGAAATCGCAATCGGCGAACACCACGGCGGCGTTTTTTCCGCCGAGTTCGAACGAGACGTCACGCACGCCTTCGGCAGCGACTTTCATGATGGTTGCACCGGTGCGTGATTCGCCGGTGAAGGTGATCGCATCGACGTCTGGATTACGCGTTAGAAGCTCCCCCGCCGAGTTTGGGCCGAAACCATGCACCAGGTTAAACACGCCGGCTGGCAGACCAACTTCGTGCATGACTTCGGCAAGTAACGTGGCGGTGGATGGCGAGTCTTCCGATGGCTTGACCACCACCGAATTGCCACAGGCCAGCGCCGGCGCAACTTTCCAGGTCATCAACAACATCGGCAGGTTCCAAGGCGAAATGATCGCCACCACACCATGAGGCTTACGCACCGAGAAGCTGAACACGTCCGAGCCGTCGCCCGTACGCATCTCAAAACATTCACTGCCAGCTTGATTGATCAGCTCGGCAAAGGTTCGAAAGTTATGGACACCACGGGCGATATCGAGACTGCGAGCCTGGTGCACAGGCCTACCGGTGTCAGCCACTTCGGCGGCGACAAAATCATCAAAGCGGCGCTCGATGCCATCGGCAATCTTGTGCAGCATCTGCGCTCGTTCGCGTGCGCTGAAATTAGCCCAAGGCCCCGACTGGGCGGCTTTCGCTGCCGCCACAGCACGCTCTACCAAAACGCTGTCAGCCTCGCAAACCTGGCTCAGAGTCCGGCCGTCGACGGGCGAAATATTAGGGAAGGTCTGGTCGCTTGCGACAAATTCACCCGAGATATAATTACGCAGCAACTGCAAGGGTTCAGACACATCAACCTCCGAAACTGAATTATTTGGAGGAAGTTTAGGGAGAGTAGTTATCAGTGGATAATAAGGATATCGAGACCGGGTATTGTTAAATGGAATACCTGTGAAGCCTCATCAACGCCCGGCAATACCTGACGTCTTACTCCGCACGCGCCTCATAGAGACACTCACGAAACAGCCGCGCAGCAGGACCAAGAGCCCGAGCATTGGAAAAAAAGCAGCCAATATCACCAAACTGCATCGGTGCACCCAAGTCGAAGGCCTTGAGCAATCCCACGTCGATGAATTGTTGCGCGGCTCCATAGGGCATCAGGGCTACCGTTTGCTGGTCCTGCATCAGGGAAATGTTGGTCAGAATCGATAACGACTCGACAACGTTGCCTGGGGTAGGTAAAGCAGCGTCGAAGAACAGTTTGTCTGCAGTACGGCGTAACAGTGAGTCCTGGGGCGGCAACACCCATGGGAATGGGTGCAGATCTCCTAGCCTGACCGGTGCCCCGGTATGCAACGGATGATCGGCGCCAGCGACAATACTCAACTCTTCGGCATAGAGAACATCCACATCAAGCCTGGGCGTCTCGTTACGCCAGCACCAATCGTCGGGAACCCGTCCTACGACCAAATCAACTTCACCCACGGCAAGGGCCGGAAACAGCTGATCCATCTGCCCCACTCGCAGAGACACTAAAACGCCTGGAGCCTGTTGCTTGAGCAACTGCATGGCGCGAGGCAGCAAGGAGGTCGATGCTGAAATCAGCGTGCCGACCATGACATGACCGGACATGCCCTCCTGAAACGCATTCACCTCGTCCGTGAGCGAACGCAATTCCGCCAACAGCGATTTGGCCCGACGGACCACCAACTCTCCCAACTCCGTAGCCGTTACCCCGCGATTGCCACGGATCAGCAAAGGCGCACCGAGATATTCTTCCAAATCATGGATGATTTTGGTAACCGCTGGCTGAGTCAGGCCAAGTGTCTGAGCCGCACGAACTAAAGAGCCACTCTCCAGCACTTGGTCGAACACAACTAACTGATAAAATTTGAGCTTGCGTGCAATAGAAATCGTTGTGAATTTCATATAAAGCCTCGAAATATTTCACAGACCATCTTGCTTTTTCGGCCATTCAGGATGTCGCAAATCATCCAGAGCACGGCGGAAGCAGCATCGACCAACGGTTGCAATTTCACGCCCCGCCCACGCTTTGGACCAGCGTCAGAAAAAACCGGCGTACCGATAGTTTTAGGGCACGCACTGCGGTTGTCGTCCAAATCAATTGTGAGTAACCTCAAACAGGTTAATATCGAATAAAGCACCGGGCCATAGCAGGCAACAACGAATAAGGTGTTTATGCGCGGATTTGACCCCTATCTTACATTTCAAAAGCTCGAAGTTTTTTGCACTGTTGCCGAGCTTGGCAGCGTCACTGGAGCTGCGGATAAGCTTTGTGTGACCCAACCAGTGGTGACAGCACATCTGCGAAGCATGGAGGCCAAATTAGGCTGTGTCCTGGTCAAACGTGTCGGACGAAATATTGCACTGACAGAGGCTGGGCACCGTGTCCATCGCTGGGCACTGGAAGTACTTACTCTTACACATGAAATGGAACGTGAGTTAGCTGTGGTCGAGTCTGGCTGCCGCGGTCAAGCCACAATAGCAACTTTTATGTCTCTTGGGTCGTACTTCCTGCCGCCGCTCATTTCAGAGTTTACAAGTTTGCATAACGAAGGACGTGTCACTGTTCAGGTCTCCAACACTACCGCAGCCATCGATACGGTACGCGCCGGTGGGTGCGATTTCGCCGTAACATTTTTAGAGCCTAACCAAGACCTGAATCGATTGACAACGCACCACCTCTGGGATGAGCCTTTAGTGCTGGTTTGTGCTCCCGAAACTCGATGGCTGGACGAGAAAAATTTGCTGGCAAGCCTGAGCAGAGTAGCGTTTGTCAGCGCACCGCTAAATACTATTCACCGTAAGGTTGAAGACGACCTTCTACGTAAAAGAGGCCTTGAAAATAGAAATATCGTTCTTGAGCTTGCTCACCCGGAAGCGATTAAACATGCTGTAAAAAATGACCTCGGTTTGTGTTTCATGCTGTACTCATCAGTAAGATCAGAGGTTGAACAAGGCTCTCTGAAGCTGCTTGACCATCCTGATTTGCACTTCAATATGCCCGTTTTTTTGGTACATCGTAGCGATAAGATTTTCTCTACGTATCAGTCAGTACTTATTCAGCATCTCCTGGACTCAACACAAAAACCCTAAACGGAGGCTTGAAGCAGCCAGCGGTTTTCGATAACTTTTTTGAAGCCAAAAAAGCGCTGACTTTATTCAGGAAGAAGTAACGGCTATCTAACCCCTGCTCCGGATTGCGCGACGGAGGCCATCAAAGCCTCTTGCTCCTCTTTTATGAGGCGGTCCAATACACGGCGAGCTCGTACTGCCCCGCCGTCGCTGGGTAAAAGTACGGGGTTGAGTGACCAGAAATCTCGATCACCGATCTCCTGCTGTTGAGCCTCCAACATAGGCATGTCCTCTTCTGAGAAAGGTTGTATCAACCACTGGACGTTCTGTTCAGCCAGTTTCTCCGCTTCCGGCCCCATGGAGCGAGGGAACGCGATACCAAACCAATAATGAGTAGTTGACTCCGTCTCTGGCGTAAAAAGGTGAGTAACGAATAGCTCTCGCCCTTCCTCCTTTGGTCTTCCTGTAAAGGTATAGCCCGTTGTCAGCAACATGCTTGCTGGAGCATTCCAGCGAACATCCAGCCACCGATCCACCGCCTGACCTGCTGGGATACCACGCATCTTTTCCAAAGCTGCAGTCAGCTTTTCGCCAACAGTTGATCTTTTGGAATGAACCGTATCTCCCACTTGAACAACATCTATTTTCCCTTCAGAGACCTTACTGCTACCCAACGAGGCCTTGTGCAGAAACTCGATATGGCTAAGGTCCATAATGTTATCGTTTTCCAAAACGTAATTAGCGTTGACAGAAAGATAACTCTTACCCACATATTTCCTGACAGGATCCATTTCACTGAAGTCACATATGAGCTGGGGATCTGCTTTGGCTTCATCTCCCATCCAGATCCATATCAGTCCGTACAGTTCGGCCATAGGATAACTTCGAACCCTCGCAGCCTTCGGAATGGCACCGTTTCCATGAGGGTTCAGAACACACGCACCCGTACAATCAAACACAAGCCCGTGGTAAGCACATTGAATTGTATCGCCTTTAAGCTCACCTAGATGCAGCGGGACGAACCGGTGCGGACAGCGATCTTGCAGGCCTTTAATAGCACCTTGGCTGTCTCTGAACATTACCACACGCTGATTCAGAAATGTTTTTGCAACTAGCTTGCCAACTTCTACATCGTCTGCCCAACCCGCAGGGTACCAAGCATTGTAAAGAAATATCATGGACCTCTCCTTTTTTGCATGAAATACGCAAAAAAATAATTCACGCAACTCATTAGGTAATGACACCGTTTCAAATAGGCTGGCTTTAAATATCCAGGACCAGAAAATTAGAATTTGAACGAGAACAACATATCGTCATTTGGTCATTGTTTGACCTTTCAGCATCCGTCATAAATAAATCCCGATGATCTGGCGACCCCTCTAACACTCCAGTAAGACAAGTACCGCAAACACCCTGTTCACAAGAGATGGGAACATCAACACCTGCATCGATTAAAACCTGTGCAATAGATTTATCTGGAGGTACCTGAAGCGTTAAATTTGTTTTTTTGGTGCGTACGGTAAATTCGGCTCCCGTCATATCTATCTGAGCACCAAAATGTTCAATATGAATATTTTCGCTCATCCACCCTTGAATCTTTGCCGTCTTGGCAACCGCTTCCATAAATCCGGCAGGTCCACAAATATAAACATGGCGATCTGAATTAGGCTTATTCAAAACTACGGAAAAATCACAAAATTTTTCCGGATCACCCTCGTCAAAATGACCAATGACATTAGCAGAAAAAGGAGTTTGCTGAAGCTGATCATAAAAAGCGGCGTTAACACGACCACGCGCACAATAATGCAGCTCAAATGATCCGCCGTTGGCGTATAAATGCCACGCCATAGCAATCAATGGTGTTATTCCAATGCCTCCGCCAAACAGTATCGAGTGCCCAGCGGATTCGTTTAACCTAAAATTGTTTCTAGGTGCACTTATGTTAACGACAGTGCCAACATCGAATTCATTGTGTATTGTTTCCGACCCTCCCCGAGAAGGCATTTCGCGCAATATACCCAGTGTATAGTGATCTTGATTTCGAGGGTCATTGCAAATTGAGTAATGCCGAACAACGCCTGCTCCGACATTGACTTCAATATGTGCACCCGCCTCAAATGGCGGTAAAGGCTCGCCTGTAAGACTTACCAGTTCAAGGGAAATAACCCGATCAGTCTCCACCTTACGACGCGCTACTTTAACAGCCAGCATGGACGTGCATGTTTGCATAAGATAAATCTCCAGAAACCTTAGCGATAGCTATTTTATTATTTTTTCACGCATGAGATTACATCTGACAAGCTTAAAGCGAAGCCTTAAACCACATAACGATCTGCTAATTTTTTTTATCATCGTAGGCAAACCACTGCTAATATTTTTGTAGTTTCTGATTCTTAATAATCTTATGCTAACTTTCCAATAGTTATAAACAGCCCTTCTCATAGCCATGAGACTATGGAAAGGCTGATCGCAATCGACGAAGCCGCACTGTCGCCCGCCCCTACTCCATGATGAGCGAGATGTTCGAGCGCCATTAACTGGGTCGCGCCGTAGCGGTCTATTCGCGTGGATTATTCATCGATAAACGGACTGCCTTTCTGCTCGGCGACTCCGTGATTGGGCTGGTCACGCACGTGGACATAATTACTTTGCCTTTGCTCGGAGCAACGTGGGCATGGCAAGCAACGTTCTTTCTTCGGTCTGCCCGGCGTACCGGTGGCGCTGGCCATTGCACTCACCGTGCGCGATCCAGCACACAAAGCCTAAACGTTGGGCGCAGATGGCAAGGTGCAGACGCCGAGCAGCCGTTGTAGCGGACTAAAGAAATAGTCACCCCGCATCGTGCGAGGGCTACGCCTTCGAAGGATGTAACCTGAGGCCATCCTACGCAACAACCCCATATGGCGCGCTTACTCGCTGGTAAGCCTGCCTGAACAACTCACTATGAGATCGCGATGCAGCTGTAGAACCAGAGCAGCGGTGGTTCGCGCTGGATACTTCATCCACTCTGCACCGTGCCGACCGCGTTGCGGACCGAGTAGCCTATCTGCATGAGGTTCAAGCGCTCGACAATGCCCAATACTGGATCAGCGGCGCAGTTCCAGCGCGTCGGCGCGGTCGCCGTTCTCGTCGAAGCACTCGATATATCGATCACTTGGTTCGCAAGTGATCGCTCCTCTCTTATTCACAGGCATTCACAACAAAAGGCCGTATTTAATTTTGGCTGATCTAATCACCACCTAAAAACGCGGAAGCTCCGTAAGTGTGCTCGTATACAAATGCATCAATTCGATGCCTATCGCTAGGGACATCACGCTCGCGAAGTCCTTCTGGCAGCTCGGCAGCAGATCCCGGGCGGCCAACTGCAATGACCGCTTCCGGCCGAACATTGTCTGGCAACTGCAGAACATCTCTGGCGCCGTCAATGTTAAACCCTGTCATTGCATGAGTCCCGAGGCCCATGCTGGAGGCTTGCAGTGCAAACATCGCCCACGCCGCTCCTGTGTCAAAGCTGTGGCTGTAGGACGGTTGCCGTTGCCCAGGTGTTTTGGTCGGCGTATCTACTTCCGAGCATATGCAGATCAAAGCACCCGCTGCTTCAGCCCAGCCCTTGTTGAAGGGTATCAACAGGTCAAGCATCCCTTCCCACCCCGCGTCACCTCGCAATGCGAAAACGAAGCGCCATGGCTGGATATTGAACGATGAAGGTGCCCATCGAGCCGCCTCGAACAGTATTGCCAGCTCTCCCCGCGTGACGGAGGCTGTAGTGTCGTATGCTCGGGAAGACCAGCGATCCAAGATCAGCGGCAAAATGGGATGGTTTGCAACTCTAGTATTCATAACTGTTCCTTTCATACTCGGCGAGCGCGTCATCGTCGCCACTTTGTTAAGTGAAACCAAAGGGCGACGGACACAATTTAGCCGGTTTAATATTAACCAACCCCAGGGGCACGTTTCTTTAACACTCACTTCAGCAGATCGACCGTACTATAACTGGGAATTATGAGAGCGCGGCCTTTAACCTAAGTGCGATAGGTGATGGGTTACACACTTAAAGCCTCCGTGCGAGCGAGGCCTCCGTCGACCCAGATAAGAGGGTCTATTTTCGAATGGCAATAAACGGCCGTTACTTCACCGATAAAGAGTGTATGAGTGCCGACCTCAAAAGTATTCGATATCGTGCAGACGAGGGCTGCGTTCGCATCGCTCAAAATCGGCAAACCTTCATCGGAAGGATTCCAATCGCCCGTCTCGAATCGCTCGCGACCTTTTTTCTGTCCACTAAAAACCCCAACGATATCCGCGTGCCGTTCTGACAGTAAATTTACGCAGAAACGGCCTTCGCGCTTCATGACCGGAGACAAGCTGGCGTTCCGGTTTACCGCCACCAATAGCGTCGGCGGATCGGCAGTCACGGAAGTGACGGCGGTGGCCGCCATTCCCGTCCAGTCATCCTCAGTACCGGATGTCACCACAGCGATCGTCGCCGCCAGGCGTCGCATCGCCAGTTTGAAGTCAGCGTGCACGGTATTCTCGTTCATAATAAAATCCTGCCTGGTTCAATTCAGGTGTTGAGCCGCGTTGATCGCGGTTGCTCTAGCGAAAAATCTGCTTGAGAGCATTGTTCATCGTACGGGCCAAACCCCGGAAGGTACTGCACCTAGCCTCGCGTAACAGGCAGCGGCAGCACTCTGTACTGCGGAAGCGATCGACGCCACGTCGACCCCTATGAGATTGCCGTCTTCCATCACCACTTTGCCGTTGATCACCACTGTACGGGCGTCGCGCCCGGTGCCGCCGTAAACCAGGTCCGGCACAGGATTACCCAGTGGCTCGGGCCACCAGTGCGGGGAGCTTGTGTCGAAGATCGCAAGATCGGCAGCTTTTCCAACCTCCAAAGATCCAATCCGGTCATCCCAATGCACCGCCTTGGCCCCACGTATGGTCGCCATTTCAAATACGGTGTAGGGGTCCATTATCAATGGATCTCGTCTGGCATCCTTATGGACACATGACGCCAGATTCATCATGCGGACCATGTCGAGCGTTCGAGCAATGATTGCTGCGTCGGTGCCGAGTGCAACATTGACCCCGCCAGCAACCAGGTCGGGGATCACACCGTGCGCGACCCAGCCGTTCCCGCCAACGAGGCTTGATGCCGGGCAATGGACGACGTTTGTTTTAGTCTCAGCTAATAGGGCCACATCATTGGCTGGGATCCATCCGATGTGTGCCAGCAGCAAGTGCGGTCCTAATAGACCCAGCCGATGCAGCCGCGCAATGTCTGCATTGGCTACCACCTCAGGCTCCCCCGGAGGCGCGCGCCGCCCGATGAGGTGAGCCACAATACCGACTCCCCTCTCGAGAGCCTGGGTTAACACCATCTCGGCCAGGCGATCACTCACAACCGCAGGCATGTCGAGGTCGTAGCACGCGCGCAGAAGCCCGTCACCGGCCCCGTTGAACTGTTCGACCGTCTCGTTGGCGAGAGCGATCGCCTCATCAGTGTCCTGGATCAGTCCACCAAAAGGTCCCGCTACATCCGCGAGTTTGCGCGCAACAATGCCTCGCATGCCCAGATCCAGTGCCGCACGAGCAACCGCGTGGGGCATCGGGCCCGCACCGTCCACGAAGCATGTCGTACCCTGGCGGATCATCTCGACGAAGGTTGCTGCGGAGGAGGCATAGGCTTGCTCCTCCGTTAACTGGTCCTCGTAAGGAATGACCCGATCACGGAGTCGGACAATTTGCGGCGTATCGTCAACCATCCCCTTGATTAGATAATCGATTGGGTGATTGTGAGCATCGATGAGACCTGGGGTGATGAGTCCCTGAGGGGCATGAATAGTTTTATGCCCCACATACGCCCGCTCAATCGCGTCACGCGGCCCAATCGCGACGATGTCGCCTCCCTTGATAGCGATTGCGCCATCGCGGATGATTTGTCGCTGCTGATCGACGGTAACGATACATCCGGCCGAGATCAGAAGGTCGACCTGTTCAACGTTTGCGCTTTGCATTTTATGCCACCTGACTTGTTATTCTTTATCGAGGCATTCTTGGTTCATTCATCGCAACAGCCAGAATTACAGCGGACGTGCAAACCGAATGCATAGGTTATGTACCCGTGCTATGGCAGATAGAATTCCAGGCGCGCCCCATTACGAGGTCCGGGTACATACGGCCAAGGGCAACCAAGATAGGTACGTCACAGCTAAAAGAGCACCCGGAATGAGGCCTAGCCTCAGTCGAAATCTTCAACCGGGCTGCGCAGTCCTTGCTGTTCAAGCAACGGCAACACTGTCTCGCCGAAATTGCTCAGACCTCCCTCATAGTCCAACCATGTCAACAGCACACCATCCACACCGGCGTCTGAGATTGAGGAAAGCGTCGCAGCAATGTCCTGCGCCGTACCCAACAGTGGATAGCCACCGTATCCCGCCGCTATGGCAAATTTCATTTTTTCCATCACGCCCTCAGGCATGGTCTTTGCGTTCCCGATATTGTTAGCGATGAAAGCGTCAACGCCTTCGTCGTCGCCCTGCGTGACCACGTAGTCCTCAACATAGGCACGAGCTTCTTCAACGCTGTCGCGCTGCACCACATAGCTGGACATCCAGACCTGGATCTCTTTGCCATATTGTTCACGTGCGAAATCACGATAGTGATCGACCTGCTTCTTCAGAGACGCAGGTCTTGGGTCCTGTGGAATGATGAAGGCGACATCGCAGTTTTTCGCCGCGAACTCTCGCCCCCGATCGGAGCCACCCGCATTCATCAGGACTGGGCGCGGATGCGGCGATTTTGGCTGAACGATTGCCTGCTTTAGATTGTAGAATTTCCCCTCGAAATCGAAGCCTTCCTTCTCTACCCAAAGCCGGTCGAAGGTCTGGACCCATTCGTCGGCCAAACCGTAGCGGTCATCGTGCCCGTACATCGCGTCACCGAACATTTCCATCTCTTCGCGATACCAGCCGCACACGAGATTGAGGCCATGCCGGCCTTTCGAAATGAGGTCCACTGTGGCAGAGCACTTAGCCGCGATGATCGGATGCATAACCGACAGGTGAACGGTACTCATTACACAGATGCGTTCGGTCACCGCCGCAGCGGCAGCTGCCCATGTGAACGTTTCGTATAGATCGCCGGAGTAGTGGCCGTCTTTCGCGAAAGCTTTCCACCGCGATGCTGAAACAAGCGCCTCGATACCCAAGCGATCAGCCATCTTGGCAACACGAAGATTATTATCCCAAGTAGGTACGAAGCGATCAGGATGGTTCGTAAAGGCAGCGCCTCCGTTGATGCCGAAGACACCAAGCTTCAATCGGTTGGGACCCCACATTGGATTCTGGGTAACGGGCAGCTCGTTGGTCATAAGATCTCTCTTCTCGCCTCAGCGACTAATTGCAAAATTTCTTGTGATAATGTACTGATCTCGCTTGACAAGACTAACGACGGAGGAAGAAGAAGCCTTTCAAAATCCTGCGGTAGAGTGATTACTTTTAATCCCTTTCAGATGATTGCCACACGGCCTATTCGTGCTTGGACGAACGGGGGGAAATCGTCCAGGCGGTGTGGAACTCGGAGCGGCAGCGCCGCTTGTCACTACTTTCTAAAAAAAAGCAATAGCTGAGTAAATGCAATGACCAACGGCCTATCGCACAAGTTGTAGAAGCAAGAATGTATCGAGAGCAATTCTAAAGATTAAAAATAAGCAGGCGCGCTCTGGGTTGCCAGAGCGCGCCTGCTTTACAGCAACTACTGAGTGTCTGCTTATAGGCGCCCCGACCTACTAAACATCATAGGCCGTTAGCGCCGCCTGCACCTTCAAGCAGGGTTAGTCATGCCGTCACGCTTCAAATAGCAGGCTGCCGCAACTGCCCCGGCGTAACACCAAAACGCTTACTGAAAGTACTGGTCATATGGGCCTGACTGGAAAACCCAACCCGGTAAGATATATCAGCCAGCGAAGAGACTGAGCTCAATATAAGCTCGTGAGCCTTCGAAAGCCGCCGATCCATAATATACTTATGCGGCGAACACCCAAGCATCTCAGTGAAGGCATGAGCAAAGTAGAAACTGCTTATACCCAACGCATCTTGAGCAACTTTCTCAACCGATAATGTTGACGATAAATTTTCTTCTATAAATTCGAGTGCAGTACGAACCTGATGGGGGGCCAATTGATACCTCACAGAGCGCTGGTCACCATGGTGAGACTTGACGATCTGCCTGAAGGCATACTTTACAAAATCAGACGCAAACGAGCCTACCTCTTCATCCTGGCAGAGCAACATCTGACGAAGTGCGCGAGCTTTCAAATGCACACCAGGGTCAACCATGTTGAATGCCATGCTCGGCGCGGGCCCATTTAACCCAGCCTCTCGAAACATTTGATCGGCGCACTCCGGTGAAATGGTCGCCAATACAAAATCAATAGGCTGCTCTTTCTTGACATGGATAGTCGATCCCGCGGCAACGTAGTAAAGAGCCCCCGATAGCATGATATCGCTTGACCAGCTACCCGAGTCCAGTCTCGTTCTGACTATGCCGGGCGCTAACTCGACGCCAATCATATGATGCGCGAGCTCGAGATGCTCTTCCTTCTTGGAAGCCGTGCAATAAAAAATCTCCCCATAATCATAAGCAACCTGCCAAGGGGTTTCTGTGAAGGGGCGGTAGTCTGCGCGGTCGTCTTTGAAGTCCGTGGTTATTAATCCGCGTTTCACGCAAGGGGAAAATGTTGAAGAACTCATACAAGCCTCCCAGGGTACAGCTAGCCAAAAAAATAAGGACTACAGCGTCCAAGTTCATTCGGCAGACCTCAATCACATTAATATTCAGGCAGCGCATTAGGCGCTCCAATGTCACTGCCATTTTCTTATTATACGAAGCACCCTCATACCTCCACGCCCAACCGCTTATCCTGCCTTAGCCCCCCTCTTTCGGGCTCTTACAGCTTTTTGTTCTAAAAAACAGACCTTGAATCACTTAACCTCATTTGAGCCGTCACATTGAAGCCCGCTCGTCGCCCTCGCTCGATTATAGGACTCTATCAGCAATTTTAGGACCGCAATGCGATGGCTGGCGTTTTTTCGTTTTTTTTAAAGATAAAATTAAAGTCTTTCAAAAAGCTGCTCACAAATAGCTTTAATGGAAATGACCCTGACGGATAGGTAGTGGGCGAACCGCATGACGGCTCGAACTTGCTTTATGGCATTCCCGTTGAATTTGATTCTCACCTGGTCAATCCACTACCCCACCTTTGGCGCATTGATCGATGAGTCATCCGAAACGCCTTATGGAACAAGCCATGACCAGATTAGCTTCCAACCCTATCGCTGACACGATGCGCAAGGACAGCGAACGTGAACGTTTTTTAGGGAGCGAGCGCTGCCCAGGTCAACGCACAAAAAATAGCAGTTTTATGAAAGAGGAAAAACAAAAATTGTCAGCAAACTTGGAATACGCCCACGCCGTAAACCTAGATGAAAATAGGGGGCTAATGCTATCCAAACAATAAAAACTCCCTAGAGAGAAAAGCATGAAAAACGTTTCGAAGTTTCTGGTCACTGCAAGTTTGATAGGTATTTCAAATTTCAGCTATTCTGCTGAAAACGGTGGTTCTACTGGAGCTGCTGCCTTTGGCCTTGACGGAATGAGCCATTTCTACCTTCCTCCACCTGGCGGTACGTGGCTTGTAAACTATACCGGCGTTTATAATTCAACCCGAATCAACGGCCCCGACGGTAAAGACGCAGCGCCCAACACCAAACTTCACTCAGAGTACAATGTATTCGCCTTAAAATTCCTCCCAAATACTGGGATTCTGGGATCCACCTGGACGGCATTTGAAATATTTCCGACCATCGTCAGCACAACGGTTAAAAACGGCTCGAACAGCTCCACTAACACAGGCTTTGCGGACCTCGCCATCGATCCGTTCGGATTAGCCTGGAAAGTCGGCAATGCCAACGTCGGTTTTGGCACTACGTTTACAGCTCCTACAGGAGAGTATGACAGACGCAGTGATGTCAATCTCGGAACCAACCACTGGAGCTGGAATCCGCAATTCTACTACAACTGGTTCGACCCACAGGGACGAGGAGACATTTCGATCCATGCGTCGTACGAGCTGAATTTTAAAAACCGTGACGGGTTAGTGACCTACTACAACCCAACCGGGGCCTCTTACACATCAGGCCAAATGGCTCACTTGGAAGTTGCAACCGCCTATAACGTTACTCCAAAGTTTTCTGTAGCAACGTCTGTCGTCGGCTCCTACCAGTTTACCGATGATAAAGTTGACGACGAACAGGCGGATCAGTTCGTCAAAGACCAGTTGGATGGTAACCGGTACGAGAACATCAGAGTGGGCCTTGCAGCGCGCTATTTATTTTTAAACAGCATTCCTGTCAATCTAACGTACACGCACGACACGTATGGGCGTAACAAAGCCATGGGCGACGCACTTGTTTTAAGAATAGTAAAAGAACTCTAAAAACCATTTATTGAAACCATCAGGTTTCTGCCCAGCCTTATAATCCAACTGCTGCAGCAAGCCTCATGCAACGCCTTGAGGCCGATGAAACTCGGCCTCAGCTTTTTTCATACTGAAGCCGCTAGACTAGGGATATCGCAACACGCATTTAACTGGATAGACGAAGCAATGTCAGCGGTTGATGTTCTGTCTATAGCCAGTGAGCGTGCTGGCGTGTAACTGCGAGGCCAGCCCTTCTAGCTTGGCGAAGCAAGACTACCTCAAGCAATGAGTCTTGCTGGGCCGACAAGCCCAACGAAACTCCATGCCCGAACCACCCTGTTTAAATACCAAGGGATCCCCTGATCGGGCTATTGCGCCATGCGCAGCGGCGGACTACCGATACCTGAAATGAACATTATCAAGACCTTATCGGTATTTTACTTTCCAATATCCGGTCTATAAGCTCCGCCCCCGTCAAGCCAGAAACCCGCTCAGAGCCCCTTTCCTCTTCGTCATTCCAACAATAATAACAACAGATATAGAAGACACTTCCATGCAAAAAACTGCACTGCTTCCGTTCGCGGTTGCGATGTTCGGCCTCGCCTTGCCTTTGGTAAGTAATGCTGATTTTCTGAGCGACAGTAAAGCCAATCTCGAATTCAGAAATTTTTACTTCAACAGCGATTATCGCCAGGATAAAGCGCTGCAATCCAAACGTGACGAGTGGGCGCAAGGCTTCATTCTGAAGTACGAATCAGGCTATACGCAGGGCCCACTAGGGTTCGGGGTAGACGCGATCAGCTCCCTCGGCCTGAAGCTCGACTCTGGCCCGGATCGCCAGAATACCGGCCTGCTACCGGTCGGTGACGACAAGGCACCCGATAGCTACGGCTCGTTTGGTGCCGCAGCAAAAGTCCGTTTCTCGAAAACCACCCTCAAGGCCGGCACTCTAATCCCGTCGCTACCCATTGTCAGCCCTAGCGACTCGCGACTGTTGCCGCAAACCTTTCAAGGCGTTCAACTGACGTCGCAGGAGCTGGACGGTCTCACCTTTAATGCAGGCCGACTCAACCGCAACAAGCAGCGCAACGTCAGTGGCAACGAGCTGATGATCGTCGCGGGCGAAGGCATTCGCGGTGGTCGGGAGACCGACCGTTTTGACTTCGCGGGGCTGCGTTATCGGTGGAATCAGTCAATCACCACCAGTTATGACTACGGCTACCTTGAGGACAACTATCGCCAGCACATGCTTGAAGCCACTCATGTGCTGCCCATTTCCGCCAACCAGTCGCTGCGCAGCGAACTACGCTATGCCCGCTCCACTGGCGACGGCAGCAGCAACGTCGACAACACCGCCTTAGGTGCACGCTTCACCTACAGCCTGGGCACGCACGCCTTGAGCCTTGGCTTACAGAAGATGCAGGGCGAAACCGGCTTTCCCCGGATCAACGGCACCTCGTCTTACCTGATCAACTTTGTGGTGCTCTCGCCCAACTTCGCCAACCCTGATGAGCGCTCATGGCAAATCCGCTATGACTACGATTTTGCAGCCATCGGCATTCCGGGGCTGAGCTTTATGACACGCTACCTCTACGGCGACAATTACCAGCTTGGCAACGGCCGCAGCGCCAGCGAATGGGAGCGCAACAGCGATCTTGGCTACCTCTTCCAAAGTGGCCCGCTGAAGAATGTCCAGGTGAAATGGCGCAACGGTACTTACCGCAGCGCCCGCGCGTCGGATATCGACCTGAACGCCCTGATCATCAGCTACACCCTACCTTTGCTCTAACCAAAAGGCCCAAACACATGCACACATTCGTCAGACTCTTAGTCACCCTCAGTTGCTGCGTAGGCATCAACCAGGCTGCAACTGCGTCCAATAACACCGAGCAGGCCTGCAAGACCGGCTGCGTAGAGAAACCCAAAACCACCACTGCGCTGGTCGCTACGCCAGGTAGGTCCGCGCAATCGGAGGATGAGTTTGACGGCGTCAACCGCATCAACAAAGCATCGATCGTGATGCTCAGCGAAGAGGGCATCGTGACCGCTGAGATGGCGCGCAAGATTGCCACTGGCGTAAAGCACGTCATCGAGCAGGGCCAGAAGCCAGATGGCCTGCGCCCGACTGACGTGCTGGATATCGAGCATATTATGATCGAGGACATCGGGCCGGATGCTTCGATCATTCACTCCGGCCGAAGCCGCCAGGATATTTACGCGACTTACCGGCTGGCGGAACTACGCGCCCAAACCCTGCAGTATGGTGACGGCGTGAACCTGATCCGCACGCGCCTGATCGATATCGCTGCCAAGCACACCGAAACCTGGATTCCGGCTTATACCAACGGCGTGCAGGCGATGCCCATCAGCCTGGCTCACTACCTGCTTGCCTACGAAGCCTCGCTGGAGCGCGACGCACAGCGCCTGCACGAGCTCTACGCACGTCTTAACCTCAGCCCCATGGGCACTGCCGTGCTCGCCAACTCGGCCTGGCCGCTTAATCGCGAGCGGCTGGCCGAACTATTGGGCTTCGACGGCGTGCGGGAGAACTCCCTCGACGCCAGCCAAGTGTCCACCTACGACATCCCCATTGAAGCGGCTAACATCGCGGCCTCTTCGGCAATCCGCATGGGTGCACTGATCGGTGATATCCATACGCAGTATCATCAAACCCGGCCCTGGATCCTGCTCGACGAAGGGTCAACTTACACCAGCAGCGCCATGCCGCAAAAGCGTAATCCAGGCCTGCTTATGCGCACTCGCGAATCGGCATCGGATACGGTGAGTCGCTCTCAGGGCATTACACTGCGGGCTCATAATGTCACCACTGGCATGACCGACTATAAGTTCGCTTCCGAGACCAACGATGTATTCGGCGCGGCGCAGGACATGTTCACGCGGATGGACCAAGTGCTTCGTGCCCTGGTGATCGACCCACAGCGCGCTGCCGAAGAACTCAGTGACGATTGGACGACCTCTATGGAGCTTGCCGATACCCTGGAGCGCGATTACAAAATCCCCTTCCGGATCGGCCACAGCTTCGCCTCTCTGATTGTGGGCGAGGCGCGACAGAACAACTTCAAGCCAGCCAACTTCCCCTACTCTGCTGCGCAGCGTCTGTTCACGCAGGCCGCAGAAAAGTACCAATGGAAAACACGCCAGTTGCCACTGGATGAGAAAGCCTTCCGTACCACCCTCTCCCCGGAATCCATGGTGCGAACGCGCGTAGGGACCGGCGGCCCGCAGCCGAACGAGGTCAAGCGCATGCTCGCCGAAGCGCGACAATCGCTGGAAAGTGATCAGACGTGGCTAAATGAACGCCGCCAACGGCTGGCCGATGCGAGCACCGCGCTTGACAAGGCGTTCGACAAGCTTGCCGAGTGACGCTAGCACCTCATCACAGAGGATTTGACCGCTTGATCTTCAACCGGATCAAGTCGGGTCGACAGCCAGTGCCACTGTGCTGAAACTGGAGGACAGAACCACTCAAGGCGACCCCTCGGGCGCCCGTAGCGAGTTCGGCACAAAATTTGCTGCCTAACGATAGATCCTGACTGCACAAACGACGGGAGATCGCCATGCACTTGGACCACATATATACCTCCGGGCAGCCCATAACCGCTGCGCAGCACTGGATGTGCGCTATCTGCGGACCTCACTCACTGCGGGCAGCAAGCCCGGGCAAGGTCGCCTTTGCCCACAGTGGGCACCGTCTGGGCGCACTGGCGACCACGCTGGGGAAAATCGAATATGGGACCGATGTTACCGTTGGTGTCGAACCGCATCAGCACCTCAGCAGCTATAGCCTCAGCTTGCCGCTAACTGGCAGCCAAGAGCTACTCACTGCGGGCCGCGCGCTGTTATCGGATAGCTCGCAAGCGTTGATCATCTCCCCTCAAGACAGTCAGCAGTTGAGCATTTCCGGGAACTGCCGCAAGGTTCAAATCGCGATCACCGTTGCCGCCATGAACAGCGTCGCCGAGCACATGCTGCAGCGTCCATTGGACGCACCCATACGTTTCGAGCCGCTCATGGATGCCCTTAACGGCACGAGCGCGGGGTGGTGGCGGCTAGTAGACTTTCACCTGCGCGAGCTGGCCGTTGGTGACGCGCTCTATCGCCTCCCGGGCGTCGCTCGAGACCTGGAGACGACCTTGATCAAGACGTTGCTGCTGAGCCAGCCGAGCAACTACTCGAAGGACCTGCGCAACGTCAGCCAGGGCCGAATCCCCCACTACCTGAAGCGCGCACGCGAATTCATCGAGACCCACGCGCGCGAGGATCTGCGCCCGGAAGAAATCGCTTACGCCGTGGATGTCAGCCGCGCCAGGCTGTTCGATGGTTTTCGTCAGCACTACCAATGCACCCCTATGCAGATGCTCAAGCACGTGCGCCTTGAAGCGGCACGGCGCACGTTGCTGGAGGACCGCGCCTGCTGCAACGTCACCGAGGTGGCCATGAGCTGGGGCTTCAACCACCTGGGCAGATTTTCCAGCGATTACCATCAGGCGTTCGGCGAATACCCTTCGGGGACTTTGGCGCGCCATGCGCCACGTCGCCAGCGCGCATCTGGAGGTCTACAGTCATAAAAAACGGCAGCGTCAGCAGGTTTCAACTTTCTCGCAAGAAGCGCCGAAAGGTGAAGCCGTAGCCATTGCCGCCAGAAGGCAACGCCAGGTAACCCTTGAAACTGCCGGCGCCGTCACGGCGCTTTGATCCTTTTCAGCTCACGGTTGCAATTGGATATGGCGACGCAATAGCCTTTCCGATTCAAGCATTGCTCTCGGTGAATTTTTCAAAATACAGCCGCGCCAGACCTTCGCGCTGGTCTTGCAACCAGGTCTTGATCGACTCTACCATCGGCGGCGGCCCGCACAAGTAGAGGTCGAACGGCTGATCGGCCGACTGCAACGGTTTCAGGTGCTCGGCGATGAAGCCGCTCTTACCCGACCACTGCGTGTCCGGCTCACTGACCACCGGCACGAACCTGAAGCCGGGAATACGGTGCGCGTAGCTTTCGATCCGCTTCAGCTCACACAGGTCTGCCGCATTGCGCACCCCGTAATACAGATGCACCGGATGGCCGCAGCCACCGCGCTCGGCGATCTCGTCGAGCATCCCCAGGAACGCCGACAGCCCGGTGCCACCCGCCACCATCACCAGAGGCCGGTCGATGTGGCGCAGATAGAACGTACCCAGCGGCGCCTCAAAAGCGATCACGTCGCCGACCTGGCAGCGATCACGCACGTAATCGGTCATGACTCCCTGGGGCAAAAGCCGCACGAGAAACTGCAGCGCCTCAGTCCCCGGTACGCTGGCGAACGAATACGAGCGGCGCTGCTCGGTGCCAGGCACCTGCAACCGCGCGTACTGCCCCGGCAGGTATTCGATTCCAGCCTCGCCTTCGAGCGTGAGGTGCACGATGGCGGTGCTGTCCGACGGCCGCTCAACGCGGCTGACGCGAGCCGAGTGTGTGCTGGGGCCGGCCTTGCTGCACAGGCTTGAGTCGTAGTCGAAATAGAACGCCGCATCCGACAGTAGGCGCGTCTGACAGGCCAGGACTTTGCGTTCCATTAGATCGTCGGCTGACAGCGCCTCGTCATCGACATAGTCCTGACTGTATTGCCCGGAATCGCAACGCCCCTGACAGGTGGCGCACACGCCTTCGCGGCAGTCCAGCGGGATCGTAATACCGCTGCGCAACGCAGCGTCCAGCAGCAGTTCGTTCTTCTGAACCGTGCAGAACAGGGTCTTGCCGTCGGCGAAACTAAGGGCGGCTTTGTACGTCATGGTTAGGCATCCACGGGTTTACAGGTGGTAGAAATCAAGTACGGAATTGATGGTGTCGTTGAGCAGCACTGCATGCTTGCGGCTGATCTTCCAGCTATCTGCGGCCGGTCTTAGCGTGTAGGTCGCATACCCAAAGAACTGCTCGCTGATCTGCAAGCGATGGTAAAGCGTGTGCCAGTTCACTGTGGCTTGCAGCTCACCATCAGGCAGCGCTTGCAGCCTGACGTTGCTGATCAGGTGCAGGGTACGCGGCAGTGGCGTGGCCGAGGCGGCCTTGCCGGTCCGCAGACGAAAAACGCGATCTTCCAGCCCACCGCGATTGGGGTAGTAAATAAGCGACATGCCTTTTTTTGGATCGGTGGTGTACACGTGCTCGGAGTCCCACTGCGGCAAGTGAAACTCGCTGTCATCACTGAACATTGCCAAGTAGGCGTCCCAATCCTTGTTGTCGCAATGCGCACTCAGTTGGTAGAAGAACTGTTCGACGCGATATTGCAGTTCGGCATTCATGTTCACACCTCCTGAAGCTTGAGGGATTGTTCTTGCTCAGCCTTACGGGCCAGGCCCTCAAGCAGGAAACGCTGCCAGTTGCCGTGCTGATTGACGTAGAGCCCCTCGTGGGTGAACTCGGTACCGGTCAGCACCGGCGAAATGCCGATGGTTTCGCTGTTAGGTGTCGCCCCCTCAACCCATTTGCCTTCACCACGGGAGATATCGCTCCAGCGCTCCAGGCGTGCCTGGAAGCCGCGCTGGGCCTCGCGAAACTCCACCAGATCGTCCGGAGTGCCAAGGCCTGAGACGTTGAAGAAATCTTCGAACTGCCGAATACGGTTTTCCCGGTCGGCGTCGGACTCGCCTTTCACGCCCAGGCAGAAGCTGTTGATCTCGGTCTTGTTCCAGGCAATCGGGCGGATGATGCGAAGCTGCGAGCTGATCTGATCGAGAAAAAACATGCTCGGGTAGATGTTGAGGTTACGCAGGCGGTGCATCATCCACTCGGCCTTGCCCTGGCCATATTCGGACAGCAGACGCGGCATGATTGTCGCGTAGCCGGGGCGCACTGCCGGGTTGGGCATATCGCTGAACAGCAGGCTGTGACCGTTGTGGAAAGAGAACCAGCCGTCGTCGGTCTCCTTGTCGCCAGCGCCGAGCTTGCTGTAGTCCAGCGTGTCGCCGCTGGCCACGCCTTTTTCGGCGTTCACTTGCTGGCGATGCTGCACGGTGGCCACGTAGTTGTAGTGCACGGTGCTGACGTGATAACCGTCCAGGCCGTTTTCATTCTGCAGCTTCCAGTTGCCGTCGTAGGTGTAGGCCGACTTGCCTGGCAGCACTTCCAACTCACCGGTGGGCGACTGCGCGACCATCATGTCGAAGAACACCTTGGCGTCGCCCAGATAATCCTCAAGGCTGTCGGTGCCGTAGACATCGAGACTGACGTAGACAAAGCCCTTGTAGCTCTCGATCCGGGCCTTCTTCAGGCCGCGGGTGGCCTTGTCGAAACCTTCGGAATATTCACCTGGCGCTTTGACCTTGACCAGGCGACCGTCACTTTTGTAGCACCATGCGTGGAACGGGCAGGTGAACGTCGACTGGTTACCTTTGCCTACTCGGGTCAAGGTCGTGCCACGATGCTGACACGCATTGATCAGGGCATTGAGTTTGCCTTCACCGTCGCGAGTTATGATCATCGGCTGGCGTCCGGCGCGCATGGTCATGAAGTCGTGATTGTTTGCGATTTCGCTTTCGTGGCAGGCGTAGATCCAGTTCTTTTCGAAAATGAGCTCCATTTCCAGATCGAACAGGTCGGGTTCGGTGAACATCGCACGGTCGATGCGATAGACGCCTTCGGCAGGGCGAAAATCCAGGCAGCCTTCGACAAAGTGCTGCCATTGCGCGGTGGTTTTCTGGGTCATTACGAGGACCTCTGAGCTGATGACGGTTCAGAGGATTAAACGCCAGTCGGGCCCGTCGCAATATCCGCTCCGTGCGCGGAGTCTATCCATTGCGTCGCGCTGCCGGCAGCCACTCGAAATGGCTGCTTAAGAACATCTCGAAGTGGCCATGAGTGTGTAAAACCCTTGGAAGCCGAAGATCGAGCGAAGGTTAGATTAGGTGCTCGCCGCGACAGTGCGCGGCGGCAGAGTTTCAGGGGCCATCAGATGGCAGAGTGGGCCATCAGTGAGATGGGTGTCCAGCCTTTGCAAGCAGTTCTCTTGCCATCTTCATTGCCTCATCACGTGTAGCAGCAAGAAGCAGAGGGTGGCCCCAGAACTTGGCAAAAACGACCGCAAATGCTTTAAAGCCAAGACGTTTTGCCGAGTTGGGTTCGATCATGATCATTGCCAGAACCCACTTGCGCAATTCAACCTTGTTCTTTTTCATCCAGAGTGCCGTGCGTTTCTTTTCTTCCAGCGAGTGCTCATGGTCTTCGGCAGCTACAGTATCGGTCAAGATCACGAAAGGCTCCCCGCGCTGCAGATTGGCCTCAAAGTCTGCGAAGTCTTTTTGGTGATCGTGTCCGGGTGTTTGCGTAAAACTCATCCAGACATAAGGGAAGTCAGAACTATTCACCGACATGGCCGTTTCCTCTGCTTTTGATGCTACGCCAGGTGGCCGCAATGGCAAACACGCCGGGCAACGTAATGAAGAACACTGCCGAAAAGGCAATGTGCCAACCGTCGCGCAGCCCGTCGGTGATTCCCCCGAGGGTATTCAGGGCGACAAGCAGGCTGCCGAGGACCAGGGTAACCCACTGAGCCTTACGGGTTCCTCTCAGTGCGATAAGCACCGTTACGAACCAAGAGCCATAGAATGCTGAAAACATCCACAGTACATCGGGCTCAAACGTAATCGCCGGTATCGCTCCGGGCGCTCTCGCAAAGTCGTTTACGTAGAAAAATAACTGGAAGGTGACAAAAAGTACGGCACCCGCGGCGGTGGTCAGCCAGAACAAGGCGACTCTGTTTGCGTTGTTCACGACCAGCGCTTCGCTGGGGTGCAGGGTAGTCTGAATAGACATAGGAGCGTTCTCGATAATCAATGGGCTGTTCTAGGTGTGGGGGCTTTTAACGGGTGAAGCGTCCGCCTGCGGGTCATCAATACTTATAATCCATCGTCACCATCAAGTTACGGGGTGCGCCATAACCTACGGTGTCGAAATCGCCCTTCTGCAACGCATATTTCTTGTCGAGCACGTTATTGACGTTGACTGCCGCAGTGATCTGCTTCGTGACGGCGTAGCGCCCCAACAGGGATACCAGCGCATAAGAACCTTGTTCCCCGCCCAACGAACTGGTGCCGGTGTTGGGCGCCTCGTAGAAGCGGCTTTGCCATTTAACGCCTCCGCCCAGCGTCAATTTGTTCCACTCTCCCGGCAACTGGTAGGTGCTGAAAAGCTGGGCAGTGGTGCGCGGTATTTGCGAATTCAAGCGGACGCCATCGCCATCTTGTGCCGTGAAATGGGCGATGCCTGAATAGATGTTCCAGCCACGTGCCAGCTCGCCCTGCAAGTCCAGCTCGATCCCGCGCGACTTCGTCCCATCCGAACCCATATAGGCTTGGGCACCACTTGGCGTATAGGTTCCTGCGACCATCTGTGCAGCGTTGTCCAGCTCGGTATGGAACAAGGCCACCGACGCATTCAGACGCCCATCCAGGTAAGCGCCTTTAAGGCCGACTTCCTTGGTTTTTCCCTTTGTCGGCGTGAGCACGTTGCCCTTGCTGTCGCGATAGTCGGTTTGCGGATTGAATATGCCCGTGTAGCTCACGTAGGCCGAATAGGTCTTATCGATGTCGTAGATCAAACCAGCATACGGGGTGAATTCACTGCTCTTCTTGTAGTGCAACGAAGAGCCGCCGACGGCGTCGTCGATTTCGTAGTTGCTGAAGCGGCCGCCGACAATGAGTTTCAGAGGCTCGGCCAGCGAGAACCGGGCTGCGCTATAGACACCGCTCTGTTTGATCAGGGTGCGGGTCGGTATCGAAGCCATGGCATCGAAGTTGGGACGGGGAAAGGCCGGGCTCAGTTGATAGACATTGACCGGCGTGAAGCCTGCATAGAACGGAGCGATAGCTTCCTGACTGGCGGTGCGGCGCGAACTCGTCGCCCCCACCACCAGGTCATGCTGGCGGCCAAGCAGTTCGAAGGGGCCGCTCGCCATCACGTCGAAGGTGTTTTGACGGCTGCGACCTTCGGACGCCAGTGCCACCGGAAAAGCCCCGTTGGGAAAAGAGCCCAGTCCCGTGGCGCGATCGGGGCGACCCACCAGGCCGAGCAGTTCGGCATCGAATTCCGTGCGGTATTGATTAGCGACGGCCCGGAGGTTCCAGCCGTTGTCAAAGCGGTGCTCGATCTCGGCAAACGCCGTCTTGAGGGTGTTGTCCCAACGGCTCCAGTTCTGCGCGTAGTTCTTGGAGCGTGAATACTCCGCCTGCGTGCCGTCGCTGAACCATAGCGGCATGCCTCCCCAGGTCGAGCCCTTCGGCGTGATGTCCTGGTAGTCATAGCCCAGACTCACCGTCGTGTCTGGTGTCAGATCTGCCTCGATGATGCCGTAGAACGCCTTCCTCTGCGGTTTGTAGCCATCAATGTACGAGTTTCCTTCCTGGGACGTCCCGACCATGCGGGCGCGGATACGGCCATCCTCGGTCAACGGAGTCGATACGTCGGCCATTTCCCGGTGGGTATCCCAGCTCCCCGCACCGAGCGAGGCGGACGCCGAGAATTCGCGGGTCGGTCGTTTGCGCACCAGGTTGATGGCGGCCGAGGGATTGCCGGTGCCGGTCAGCAAGCCGGAGGCGCCGCGCACGACCTCGACACGATCGTAGAACGCGGTATCGAGAGAGCCGATGCCGCTCCCGTTTACGATGTCGCCGACGACGGTGGGTATGCCGTCGTACTGAACGTTATTGATCAAGAAACCACGCGAATAAAAACTCGTCCGTTCGCTGTCGGATTGGTACGACGAGACGCCCGTGGTCTTATCCAGCACGCCCTGCACCGAGTTCAATTGCTGGTCGTCCATGCGCTGGCGGGTGATCACCGTCACCGACTGCGGTGTTTCCCGCAGCGACAGCGGCAGGTGCGTCGCCACCGACGTCTGGCCCGTGGTGTAGGAACCAGTACCTTCGGTGGTCGCCGTATCCATAGGGCCCGTTACGGTGATGGCCGGCAAGGCTATCTCCTCTTGAGGCTTTCCACCGACCTTGGTTTGAATCTGCCCTGGCTCCGCGGCGAATGCGCCTTGCGCGCTGATGAGAACTGCCGCCGCAACTGCCGAGCCCAGCACGGTGAGGGGCGCGCTCCTGGTTGCGCCCTTGTACGGCCCATCCAAATGAGGATAGAAGGCGGGCTCTGCGCGTATATCAATTGGCCAACGAGACTTCCCAGTAGTTGTGAGGGCGGTCATCAACAATACTCATTTGCATTTAGGTGGCGTATTTAACAATAGAGTTGCATGAGTATGCATGGCGAAATCAAGCCAGATTGTTATTCATTTAGGCCAATTTACCTGCCTTCATGCTTCTGGCTGTATTGCGAAATAATCTGACCTTATTTCGCAATGTATAAATGTGTCCACGCGGATAGGCTGCGCTTCATCGTGGTCTGCCATGCCTCAATCCAGCGTGCCTGGCCGGCCGATTCCCCCGTTCTTCCCGAGGAAATTCCCCCCATGCACTCACTTTGCTTTGGTGGATCGGCCCCGCACCGCCGGTCACGCGCCACCCCAACTCACATTGTCATCGGGAGGAACGCATGAGCACCGCCGTTATCTCCCGTGCCAAACCTATTGTCGTAAGCGTTGTTGGCCTCGTCGTGGTATTCGGCCTGCTGTATGCCTGGCGCACCACCCGCACCGGTGGCGCGGAACATTACGCCATGCCGCCGATGCCCGTCTCGACGATCCGCGCCGAACCACGCGGCGTGGCCGAGGAGTTGCAGGCCGTCGGCAATTTGCAAGCCGTTCGCGAAGTGCTGCTGGCCCCCGACACGTCGGGCCGCGTGACAGCCATCCATTTCGACGCCGGCCAGTCCGTTAAGGAAGGGACGGTGCTGATTCAGCTCTACGACGCTCCCGAGCAAGCGGATCGTGCCGCTGCTGCAGCCAAGGCTGATTTCGCCCAGGCGCAATTACGCCGCTCGCAGGAACTGGCCCCCACCGGCGCCGAGCCGCGCGAATTGCTCGAACAACGCAAGGCGGAGGCCGCCCAGGCCGTTGCGGCGGTGCGGCAACTGGACGCGCGCATCCAGCAGAAGGCCATTCGCGCGCCGTTCTCCGGCCAGCTCGGCATCCGGCGCATCAATCCCGGCCAGTACCTCAATGCCGGCGATGTGATCGCCACGCTGACCCAGCTCGACCCGCTTTACGTGAACTTCACGCTGCCCCAGCAGGACTTGCCCAAGCTGACGCCGGGCGCACCGGTGCAGGTGACGGTAGATGCAGCGCCAGGTCAGGTATTCAACGCCAAGATCAGCACCATCGAACCACGCATCGACGGCGAAACCCGCAATGTGGTCGTGCAGGCACTGTTGTCCAATGCCGACAGGCTGCTTAAGTCCGGCATGTACGCCACGGCGCGGCTGGCGTTGCCCGCCACGACCGACGCCATCGTGTTACCGCTGACGGCGATCCAGACTTCGGCCTCCGGTGACAGCGTGGTGCTCGTGCGAGATGCCGACGCGCAGGGAATCGGCAAGGCGGTCGCCGTGCCGGTCGTCACGGGTCGTCGGCTCGGCGAGGAAGTCCTGGTGACCCAGGGCGTCAAGCCTGGCGACATCGTGGTGATGGCCGGCCAAAATCGGCTGCCGCCCGGCGCCACGGTGAAGATCAATGCGACAGCGCCTGCCGCCGCAGCACCGCCTGCCGCCCCGGCGGTTACCGCCGCCGCCAGCGCACGATAGAGGACGGCACCATGCATTTCACCGACATCTTCATCCGCCGGCCCATTCTGGCGCTGGTCGTCAGCCTGTTGATCCTGCTGATGGGCGCCACCGCCTTGTTCCTGCTGCCCGTGCGGCAGTACCCCTATCTTGAAAACGCCACCATCACGGTCAGCACCACGCTTCCAGGTGCGACCCAGGACGTGATGCAGGGCTTCGTCACCACCCCGATTGCGCAGTCCATCGCCACGGCCAGCGGCATCGAATACCTGAGTTCGACCACCACGCAAGGCAAGAGCGAGATCAAGGCGCGGCTGGTGCTCAACGCCAACGCCGATCGCGCGATGACCGAGATCCTCGCCAAGGTGCAGCAGGTCAAGTACCAGTTGCCGGCCGGTGTCACCGATCCGGTCATCGCCAAGTCCACCGAGGGCGGCACCGCCGTGCAATACGTCGCCTTCTATAGCAAGACCCTGTCGATCCCGCAGGTAACGGATTTCGCATCCCGGGTAGCGCAGCCTTTATTCACGAGCATTCCCGGCGTAGCCTCGGCCGACGTCTTTGGCGGTCAGGCGCTGGCCATGCGCGTCTGGATCGATCCGGTACGGTTGGCCGCACATGGACTGTCGGCCGGCGAGATTTCGGCCGCACTGCGCGCCAACAACGTGCAGGCTGCGCCAGGCCAACTCAAGAGCGCGCTGACGGTCACCAACATCAGCGCCTCCACCGACCTGCGCAGCGTCGAGGACTTCCGCCAGATGGTCATCAAGTCCAGCCCCGGGGGCGGCGTGGTGCGGCTATCGGATGTCGCCACGATGGAAATCGGTGGCCAGAACTACAACAATCTCTCGTTCGCTAACGGCGTCCCCGCTATCTTCGTGGCCCTCCAGCCGACGCCCGATGGCAATCCCCTGGAGATCGTCAAGCGGGCCAACGAACTGCTGCCCAAGATCCGTGCGATGGCGCCGCCGGGACTGACGGTGGCACCCAACTACGACGTGGCACGTTTCGTCAACGCCTCCATCGAGGAAGTGAAGCACACGCTGATCGAAGCCATCGTGATCGTGATTGTGGTGATCTTCCTGTTCCTCGGCACCTTCCGCGCCGTCATCATTCCGGTCGTCACCATTCCGCTGTCGCTGGTCGGCACGGCGGCACTGATGCTGGCCTGCGGCTTCTCGATCAACCTGTTGACGCTGCTGGCGATGGTGCTGGCGATCGGGCTGGTGGTGGACGATGCCATCGTCGTGGTGGAGAACATCCATCGCCACATCGAGGAAGGACTGACACCCGTGCGTGCGGCACTGCTCGGCGCACGCGAAATCGTCGGGCCGGTGATCGCCATGACCATCACGCTGGCGGCGGTCTATGCGCCGATCGGCATGATGGGCGGGCTGACCGGCACGCTGTTCAAGGAGTTCGCCTTCACGCTGGCCGGCTCTGTGATCGTCTCGGGGATCGTCGCGCTGACGCTCTCGCCGGTGATGAGCTCGATGCTGCTCAGTTCCAAGCAAAGCGAGGGACGGCTGGCGAAGCGCATCGAACACTCCATGGAAGGGCTGACCGCATTCTATGGACGCCTGCTGGCCCGCACGCTGGCCGCTCGCGGTGCGGTGCTGCTGGTCGGCGCGGTCGTGCTGGCCGCCATCGTGGTGCTGTTCACCGGCACCCGCCACGAACTGGCGCCGACCGAGGATCAGGGCGCCGTCATCGTCGTCACCAAGGCGCCGCAGTATGCCGGCGTGGGCTATACCGCCCACTATGCCGAGCAGATCGAAAAGCTGTTCGAGTCGATTCCGGAGTTCGACAGCAGCTTCATGATTATCGGCGACTATGCCGGCGGCCAGAACAAGATGATCGGCGGCGCGATCCTCAAGGACTGGTCGGAACGCAAACGATCGGCCACCGACATCCAGGGCCAGATCCAGACCGCCGGCGGCGCCATTGACGGCGAGACGCTGACCGCCGTGCAGTTGCCCCCGCTACCGGGTTCCAGCGGCGGCCTGCCGGTACAGATGGTGCTGCGCTCGCCCGACGACTTCAAGACGCTGTACGAAACCGGCGAGAAGATCAAGTACGCCGCCTATGCCAGCGGCCTGTTCCTCTACGTGCAGAACGACCTGTCCTACGACAGTCCTCAGGCGCATATCAGCATCGACAATGCGAAGGCCAGCGAAATGGGCGTGACCATGCAGTCCATCGCCGACACCCTGGCCGTGCTGGTCGGTGAGAACTACGTCAACCGCTTCAACTTCCACGACCGCTCCTACGACGTGATCCCGCAGGTGCGCGGCGGCGAACGCATGACACCGGAAGACCTCGGGCGCTTCTACGTCAAGGCGACCTCCGGCGCACTGGTACCGCTATCGACCGTGACCCGCGTCGAAATGCGCCCGCAGGCCAACCAGCTCACCCAGTTCGGCCAGATGAACTCGGCCACGCTGGAAATGCTGCCAGCCCCGGGCGTGACCATGGGTGACGCCGTGGCGTTCCTGCAATCGCAACCCTTGCCGCCCGGCACCAGCGTGGACTGGCTCAGCGACAGCCGCCAGTTCGTGCAGGAAGGCAACCGCCTGCTGGTGTCGTTCTGCTTCGCGCTGGTGGTCATCTTCCTGGTACTGGCGGCGCAGTTCGAGAGCCTGCGCGACCCGCTGGTGATCCTGGTGACGGTGCCGCTGGCGATCTGCGGCGCGTTGGTGCCGCTGTGGCTGGGCTACGCGACGCTCAACATCTACACCCAGATTGGACTGGTTACGTTGATCGGCCTGATTTCCAAGCACGGTATCCTGATGGTCACTTTCGCCAACCACATCCAGCATCACGAAAACCTGAGCCGCATCGAGGCCATCGAGAAGGCCGCAGCGGTGCGTATGCGCCCCGTGCTGATGACCACCGCGGCGATGGTCGCCGGCCTGGTGCCGCTGCTGTTCGCAGATGGCGCGGGTTCGGCCAGCCGCTTCTCCATCGGCATTGTGGTGGTGATGGGCATGCTGGTCGGCACCTTCTTCACGCTATTCGTGCTGCCCACCATCTACAGCTTCATCGCCGAGGATCACCGGGCGACATCGCAAAGTCCCCGCGCCCGTGAACTCGCCACTGCGCAGGCCCCCGATGTCTCACTCTAAAGCGATTGCTGCCATGACTACTGCTTTGCATCCAGCCATGTTTCCCCCTCGGCGCGCTGTCTTCATGGCCATTGCCGTCGCCGTGATCACCGCAGGCTGCGCCAGCGGCCCCGACTATCGTGCTCCGGCCACGCCGCAAACTGCGGCAGGCCCCTTCGTCAGCAAGCCGGCCGATACGGAGTCCAGCGCACCACTGCCAGCGGACTGGTGGAAGCTGTATGCCGATCCGGCACTCGACAATCTGCTGCAGGAAGCCCTGTCGGCCAATACCAACCTGCGCGTGACGCTGGCCAACCTCGACCGCGCACGGGCCATCTACAAGGAAGCGCGCGGTGGCCTGTTTCCTTCGACTAACGTGTCGGCGGGCGCAGGCTACGGCCGCGACCAGTCCACGTGGACGGGCAGCGGCCAGGCGCCCACACAATGGAGCTACAGCGGTGGCCTCGACGTCTCCTATGAACTTGATCTGTTCGGCCGGGTAAGGCGCGACATCGAGGCCGCACGCGACGACACCGATGCAGTCGCCGCCGCCCATGATGCCGCCAAGGTCGTCGTCGTCGCCGAGACGACACGCGCCTATGTGGACGCCTGCGCCTATGGCGCATCCATCGGCGTCGCTCACTCGTCCATTGACCTGGCTCAGCGCAGGCTGGATCTGGTCAGCCGCCAGGAACACTCCGGCTCCGCGTCGCATCTGGATGTGGAACGGGCCGGTGTCACGCTGGCCCAGGCCCAGGCCGCCTTGCCGCCGTTGCAGGGTCAGCGGGATGCCGCATTGTTCGAGTTGGCCGCGCTGGTGGGCCGCACGCCATCGCAAATACCCGAGTCGGCGCGCAACTGCACCCAGGTGCCGGAGATCGCGGGGGCGCTGCCGATCGGTGATGGCACCACGCTGCTGCGCCGCCGCCCGGACTTGCGTCAGGCCGAGCGCCAACTGGCCGCCGATACCGCCCGCATCGGCGTGGCCGTTGCCGACCTCTATCCGCGCGTCACGCTGGGCGCCTCCGGCAACTACCTGCGCAACGACTACCTAAAAGGCAATCGCACCTGGTCGTTTTCCTTCGGGCCGCTGATCTCCTGGAGCTTCCCCAACACGATGGTCGCTCGTAGCCGCATCGCACAGGCAAAGGCGCAAAACGCGGCATCGCTGGCCAGCTTCGATGGCGCCGTGCTGAATGCCTTGAAGGAGTCCGAACAGGCGTTGAGTGCATACGGCGCCGCGATGCAGCAGCGCGAGGCACTGATCGAAGCGCGCGACCGCGCCGAAAAAGCCTTCCAGTTGGCAGACCAGCGTTACCACGCCGGGTCTATCAGTTACCTCGACGTGATCGTCGCGCAGACCAGTCTGATCGACACCCAGTCGCAGGTAGCCGTTGCTGACCAGCGCGTAGGTTCCGCAAGGGTCAGCGTGTTCAAGGCGCTTGGCGGCGGATGGGAACAGGCCACTACGCAGTAGCTCCTGCGGACATGGGCGCGATGGCGGCCCCACCATCGCGCCCATGTCCGAGACCAGCGATTAGCCACGTCGCTGCGCATTGTCACAAACAACCGGACATCCGGCATAGCGAAGGAAGACAGAGATGGAACCGCACGATGATCCACCTCGGATAATTGACCTGATTACATCATTCGGTAGCAAGAACACGCCGTCAGGCAAGCACATTATGAAGCACACCGCAGCGGCCAATCCCGATGCCGGAGCGCCGATATCGTCTCAGGAACAACGATTGCTGGCGGGCCGACTGCGACCGACGATCGCTCGTACCAGAGTCTTGAACACGCTGGAGAAGGCAACCCCGAACTATCTGGATGCCAACCAGATATATCGTATCCTCAGCACGCAATTCGACAGCTTCGCGCCGGGATCGATCTACCGGACGCTGAATGAATTATGGTTTGCTGGGCTGTTGGTTCGCACGGACGGCGCACGTGGGCGCGCGTTCTATGCACTCAAACCGGAGGCGCTAAACAACCAGCACGACACACTGCAATGTCAGTGTGGCGCGCGACTGGTTTTCATTAAAGACCTGGCGTTGAATGAACACCTACAGTCGCTGGCATCCGAGGAGGGCTACGCTCTAGACGAGGAGTCAGTCTTCACTATCACCACGACGTGTGCGAAATGCCGGCAACTCTGCAAGGAGGGGCTGCAGACGATGGAGAGCGGTCGGCGGTACCGGGACAGTACAACCTGATCCAATCAGGGTGAGATTTCATTTGGGATCATGATCCGGGGCACGCGAGCAAGCTCCGCGCCGCTGATGCGATCCGAGAGGTAGCGTGCCGGAGGTTTGCCCACGGCCTTGCGGAACATGGTGACGAACCCGCTGGCGTTTTCGTAACCCAGCTCCAATGCCACCGTTTGCACGCTTTCACCCTTGGTCAAACGTTGCAGCGCAAGGATCACATGCATCTGCCGACGCCATCGGCCAAAGCTCATTCCAATTTCATGCAGCAAAAGACGGCTCATACTGCGCTCGCTCATGCCAATTCGAGTAGCCCAATCGGCCTTCGCGGTCTTGTCCGTAGGGTCGTCCAGCATCATTTCTACAAGACGACGCAACCGGAGATCACGCGGCATGGGCAGATGCAAGTCTTCCACCGGTGCCGCCACCAACTCATCGAGCAATGTGGCTATCAACCGGTCTTCTCGTCCACCCTGCGCGTAGAACTCAGGAAAACCAGCCACCTTCATGATCAACTCACGCAGCAATGGCGACACCGCAATCGTGCAGCAGGTTTTCGGAAGTTCCGGTGCAGCATCTGGCTCAACGAACAGGCAATAGCATTCAGTTTCACCCGCCCCACGCGCCGCGTGCGGTAAGTCTCCCGGTATCCAAACGGCGCACTGCGGCGGCACGATCCAGACGCCGTCTTCAATTTCGCAATTGAGGATGCCACGAAGCGAGTAGATCAGCTGCGCCTTGCGGTGCTGATGCCTCGCATTTTCCCAGTCCTTTTTTACCGATGTGGCACTCAAAGCCACAACGGGGCGCGAGACGCTGTCGATGTTCCAAGCCACGGTTAGATCGGTGATCGCAATGCTAGACATTTTGTCCTGTCGAACCTCGGAGGGAAGATGCGGCGCTGGCCTAATCGAAAAATACTATGACCAACTTGCTCAATAACGTCTAGCCATTCCTTGCGTTCAGGGCCAGCCTGTTCCTGGCGGGGCCACAACTCCCAACATCCAAATAATGAAGAAAACATCTGTTTAACGCAGACAAATTACAGCTGTCTTACAAAGCTCTGTTGTACTCATACGAACTAAGCAACGATTGCTTTTTGATCAGCAAGAGCATTTCACAATGAGTACTAACGAGCGCCACAGCTATAAAATTCGCGACGGCCATGACCTGCGCCATGACCCCTTGCCGGCCATTCTGGGACCACGTCCTATTGGCTGGATATCCACCTGCGATGCTGAAGGGCGCCGGAATCTTGCCCCCTATAGTTTTTTCAACATCTTCAATTATCACCCGCCGCTGGTTGCCTTCTCCAGCGTGGGTAAAAAGGACAGCGTTCGCAACGCTGAGGCGACCGGTGAGTTTGTCTACAACCTGGCGACCCGACCGCTCGCTGAACGGGTCAACCTGAGCAGTACCGAGCAAATCGGTATTGATGAGTTTGCATTGACAGGACTGACGCCGGTCCCTTCGCTTGAAGTCGCAGCACCGCGCGTCATGGAGAGCCCGGTTGCGCTGGAATGTAAAGTCACCCAGGTTCAACAGCTGGTCGGCCTGGATGGTGCCCCTCTGGATACCTGGATGGTCTTTGGTGAAGTGATTGTGGCGCACATCGATCATGCAAGTCTTCGTGACGGCATCTACGATACCAGCCAGGCACAACATATCTTGCGAGGCGGTGGTCCGGCCGATTACTTCCAGGTTCTACCCGAAGGACTGTTTCACATGACAAGGCCCAAGTAGTCATTGGCGAGCCCGAAGCATTGTTGTCACGCCACCTCGTCACGCAGCAACTGCATGTTTTTTACAGCGTCTACGACATCAAGCCCAAGGTTCTCGATGAAGGAAGCCGACGAGTAAAAGGCGTCCACATGGCCTCATCGTGACGAGGCCATGTGCACCTAACCTCTGAACAACATCGCAAGCTCCATCTGGGCGTTGGCCAGTTGGCTGATCTTCCCGCAGATCTCATCACTCACTTTGGCTTGTGCCGTACTCTCACTGGCAAGGCCGGCGATATGCGTGATCTTGTGGTTGATGTCCTCGGCCACCACACTCTGCTCCTCAACTGCCGCCGCCATCTGCGTGCTGGTCATGCTGATGTGGTTGATCTGACGAGCGATCGACTGCAGAACTGCTCGGACAGCATCGACGTCATTGCTGGCTCGCGAAGTGGCGTCGGCGCCTTTTTCCACTGCACGGATAGCGGTGCGACCGCCCTCCCGAAGCGAGGTTATCGACTCCTGGATTTGGCCAGTGGCGTCCCGGGTTCGTGAAGCCAGTGCCCTGACCTCATCGGCGACGACCGCAAAGCCTCGGCCAGAATCCCCTGCTCGCGCCGCTTCGATAGCCGCGTTGAGTGCGAGCAGATTTGTCTGCTCCGCGATGCCATGGATCGCGTCGGTAATGCCGCTGATGGATTCGACCGCCTCAGCCAGAGCGCTCACCTCATCCCCGATATCCCGGACACAGGTGGCCAGAACATCCGTGGAGGACTTGCTGAGCATCGCGGCGCTCTCACCATCGGCTGCAAGCTGATCAGCCGCACTCGCGGCACCTGCTGCCCCCTGAAGCCCTTTGGAAAGCTCTTGGATGGTGAGGGTCATTTGCCGCATGGCGGACGCCGATTCTTCGGTCTCCACCATCTGACGTTCAAGCCTGGCGACCTGGGCCTGAGTGATTCCCACGGAGTCACTGGCATAACCCAGCAGGACTTTCGCGGTGATCTGAGCTCGACCTGCCAGGGTACGCATCCTAAGCCCTAGTTGGTGAAGAGCCGCTTCAATGACGGCGACATGATGAGAGCCGTGCATATACACCTCAGCCAGCATCGGTGCAGGAGCAAGCTCGTCCAGTCGCGTGGAGACAGTCGGGGCAGCGCTGCTGCTGCGAACCCACTCGGACGCAGCAGCCCAGGCAACGCCCGTCAGCAAAACACCACCCCAAGTGGGATCAAGGGCTTTCAAGCTCATTGCGAGGCCTGTCGACAGCCCGAGGGCAATCACTGGCAAATAGGAAACCAGCGCTGAGAGATGTGTTCCCCGCGCCCCGGTTCCGCCGGAACCGAAGTTGCGGTAAGCCCTCTCTGCTCGACGTTGCACCACAGGGTCCAGGTGATGGTAGATCGCGCCGAAGGCGAAGACATTTCCCGCCCTCACCAGCGGCATGAAGTACGCCTCACACCAAAACGTCTGGCCATCCTTTGACCTTCCCATGATGGGCAGGCAGAACGGCTTCCCGCCACGCAGTTGCTTGTACCCCTGCTCCATCAAAGCGGCAGGCATCGACTGGTCGAAGATCAATTGCTGACTCTTTCCCATGACTTCTTCACGGGGATAGCCACACAGGGCGAAATACTCATCGTTGCACTCGATGATCTCGCCCTGAAGGTTAATCCGGGAGAATGGCAGCATTCCCATCACGCTGATGGGTTCAGGCGCAGATCTTTTAACGTCCAGCACAGCCATTCCCCCAAAACTGTGGATAGCACATTGGCGAGTCAGCTATCTGAAGCTGATGACGCTCTCCTCTGCGACTGTCCATCGGATTACCAAAAAATGGACATTCTCGATAGTTCGCTATGTCATTGAAAATGTCGTGTGATAGACGCGTGCCCTATAGATTCAAAGTCTCGGGCTATGCTGATCGATGAGTTCGCGCAGGACTTCCTTGAGCGCTTCGATCTTCATTGCCTCGAAAGGAGCAAGAATCTCGCGCTCGTGTTTCTCGGCCAGGACAACCAAACCGGACACCAAACGTCGCCCTGAACGAGTGAGTCGCACCAGGGTATAGCGACGATCATCAAGGCTGATGGAACGCTCTACATACTTTTGCGCTTCAAGACGCGTTAACAGCCGAGTGACCGTCGGCTGCTTGCTCACGGTAGTCTGAGCCAGCGAAGAAATAGTCATGGCACCGTCACGGGCCAACGTAGACAGCACTCGCCACTCCAACACGGAAAGCCCGTGCTGCTCAACAACGGCATGAAATTGGGTGGATACCAAGTACCAAGCCTGCCCCAAGAGTGCGGGCAAATAATTGTCTACAAACGCCTTCGTCTTCGCCATGCCAATCGCCGCCTCGTCCTCTTTCTCAACCGGCGACGATTCTATCTGCTTTGGCTCATGCGGGGGGGAATTACCCCTACCCCGCGCCATACCTCAATACCTCCCGGACAGCAGCGAACCAAACCCAGGCACATCAGTGCCAAGGCCCAGGCTCTTGAGCATCTGATACGTCGTGGCCACCGAAGACGAAATCACCGGCAGCCCAACTCGATCTTCAATGGGCTGGATCGAGGCCAGCGACGGCATCTGCACACAGGCGGACGCCACGATTGCATCCACGCCAGTGGTGACGAGCCTGCGGGTGATTTCAATCGGTGCTCGCGGGTCCTGCCGGCCGACCTCCAGATTGTCAGAAATCTCCAGCGAGATGCTGTCCACGACTTCGATCCCCTCGCTTTCGATGTAATCAATCACCAACTGCGTCAGGGGTTTCATGTAAGGCGTCAAAATCGACACCTTCTTCGCACCGATCACCTGCAAGCCTTGCACCAATGCACCGGCACTGGTGACAACGGGCGCCGGATGGCCGTTTTCGACGGTGCGCTGGTGCAGGCGCTGTTCGGAAATACGGTGGTAGCCGTTCCCCATGCTCATGATCGCGACCAGGCACGCATAACCCAGCACATCCACATTGGCATCGGAAAGCTCAAGCGCGCAGCGATCGCTGTCCCCGTCCATGGCGGCCAGCTCTTCCTTGGTCACCTTTTTCATCCGCATGCGGCTTGAGTGGAAGGTGAATCGCTCGGGCAAGATCAATTCGCGTGCACGCAAAATGGCCGGGATTTCGGTTTCCATCGTGGTGTTCGAACTCGGCACAATCTGGCCGATACGGTAATAGCGTGGGGCGCTCATGGCTGAGGTTCCTGATTGAGATCGACCGGTGTATCGAAATTGTCCACGGTACTTGCATCCTCGAAACGAGCGGACTGCAACGGACGGCGATTGACCCGCAGATCGAAGATGTCAAAGCGATTGTAATGACCCGAGATGTCGTGCATCTGGCGTGGCTGAATGCAGCGCGACAGGTCGATATCGGCGTAGACGATGCCTTCCTCGTCGATCAACGGCTGGCCAATCACGCGCCCATCCGGGCCGAGGATGCCGGAAAATGCGCTGTTGCGACGTGTGAGCAACTCGCGCGCCTTCGGGAAGTCTGGCTCCAGCGCCTGGATAATCTCTTCAGAGACCGTAGAGCAGGACACCACCGTAAACAGTTTGCCCTCAAAACTGTGGGCGGCCGCACGTACCTTGATCGCCTCGGCCATGTCGTACTCGGGCGGCGCTACCGGCAACGAAATGTAGCTGGCGACGTGCACCAACTCGCCTTCTGCGATCAAGGCAAAACGTGCGAGGGTGTTGGTGTTTTCACCACAGGCCAGGGAACCCAGAGGGCCGACAGAGGTGTCATGCACGCGCAGCGCTGAAGCATCGCCCGGCGCCCAGGTCAGTTTCTCGGCCCAGGTGGGCACCAGCTTGCGATGGCGACCCAGAATCCGGCCTTCATCGGAGATAGTGACCAGCGTGTTGTAGATAGTGCCAATGCCTTTGCTGCTGCGCTCATTGACGCCCACCACCACATTGATGCGATGACGTGCAGCAGCCTGGGCGATCTTGCTGATCTCGGGGCCTGGAATCTCGATCGCTGAGCGCACCAGTTTTTCAAACCAGGGACTGCCTTCAATCGGATTGCCAATCCAACTCCAGTAGGGATAACCCGCAACGAAAACCTCAGGGAAGGCCACCAATTGCGCGCCGTTGCCAGCGGCCTCCTCAATGAGACGAATCACTTTGTCTACTGTGGCGTCAGTGTCCAGAAAAACAGGGGCCGTCTGTACGGCTGCTGCCTTGAATTTAGGTAGTTTAAGCATGGCGATTCATCCGAAATGCGCAGAGAATTCGGGCCGGTCCATCTGGACCGGCCCGATGCTTACTGACTCTTGCCGGTGCGGGGTTCGTTGCCGACCGCGACCACGGGATTACGCAGCGTGCCAATATTTTCGACCCACGCCTCCACCACGTCGCCCGGCCACAGCCACTCTTGCGGCGTACGTCCGGCGCCCACGCCTGCCGGGGTACCGGTGGCAATAATGTCGCCCGGTTCCAGGGTGATACCGGCACTGATGTCGCTGATCAGCGTCGGAATATTGAACAGCAGGTGGCGGGTATTGGAGCTCTGTTTCTCCACCCCGTTGACCTTGAGGGTGAGCTTCAGGTTGTGCGGGTCGCCGATTTCATCCGCTGTGACGATGACCGGCCCCAACGGGGCGTAGGTGTCCTGCCCCTTGGAATAGATCCACTGACCGGCGCGGCGGTTATCCCGCGCGCTGATGTCGTTGAGCACGGTGTAGCCAAACACATAGTTCAGCGCGTCGCCCTCACCTACACGCTTGGCGCGGCTGCCCATGATGACCGCCAGCTCAACTTCCCAATCCATCTGGCGGGTAATGGCTTCGTTGTGCTCGATCGCATCGCCCGGACCGATCACTGTCGTCGGCGGTTTGGAGAAAATCACTGGCTGCTTGGGAAGCTCTTTGGACGTATCCAGCGTGCGGCTTGATTCCTCAACGTGCTCAACATAGTTCAGGCCAATGCCGAAGATATTTTTGCGCGGCTTGGGGATGGGCGCCAACAGCCTGACGTTAACCAACGGTAAAGCGCTGTTCAGTGGCCACTTGCCGGCGTAGCTCTCGAGCAACGCCGTGGTGCTCGTCACGGCGTGCGGCCCCAGGTCGATAAAGTCCAGAATATCCGCCGGCAATGCCTGGCCGGCGTGAGCCCCCAGGTACTGCAGGTCAATGACCAGGTCGCCCACAATGGCCCCCAGTCGAGCGGCGGCGTTTACGTGGGCGCGATAGGTTACGAGTCGCATAATCGAAAATCTCCAGATAAAAAATTCAGGGTTGATTCAACGTTCCGGCACTAAGCCGATGGCAAAACCGGCT
The DNA here is from genome assembly GCF_014268275.3 of Pseudomonas tritici. Classification (NCBI taxonomy): domain Bacteria; kingdom Pseudomonadati; phylum Pseudomonadota; class Gammaproteobacteria; order Pseudomonadales; family Pseudomonadaceae; genus Pseudomonas; species Pseudomonas tritici. The sequence goes on along the minus strand of NZ_CP077084.1, from coordinate 3,331,198 downwards.
GATGACCGCCGAAGTCCGCCAGTGCCTCTTCGCGGTACAGGCCGAGCTTTTCCATCACCGGCAAATCGCTGAAGCAGAACAAACAGGCGTCTTCACTCGGGTTGGTGTTGACGTGCTCATGCCAGGCCCAGGACGGCACACAAAAAATGTCACGCTCCTGCCAATCAAAGCGCTGACCGTTGATGATCGAGTAGCCTTGGCCCTTGGCGACCTGATACAGAAAGCTACCGGTATGACGATGCGCTTTGCCGACGAATCCCGGACGCAGCAACTGCATACTGGCGCCGATCGTTGCCAGGACGTGGCCGCCATCCACAGGGTTGGTGTAGTGCATCAACGCACCATCGAAAGGGTTGTCGTCGCGGGCAGATGAGTAGCGCAGCAGCGCCTCGTAGGTCGGCTCCCACTGGTACTTGAACAGCGGCGAATAGGGCTTGGTCCAGCCGATGTTGTCGGGGCGCAAACCCGCAGCCCCCCACAGGCTCACCAAGTCATCGACGGGATAGCCGACGGCCTGCCGCAAGTCTGGATGCACGGCATAAAAACCGGCCTCCATGGCATTCACCAGCGGGATGTCCAGGCCGTCCTGCCAAATACACGGCTGGCCACCCGCCTCCACCCCGTGCTCGTGCCACGTGCCGTTGGGGGTCAATACAAAGTCATTTCGGCCCAAGGTCATTTTGTGGCCATCGACAACGGTGTAGGCGCCTTCCCCTTCCATGATGAAGCGCAAGGCCGAGGCCGAATGTGCATGCGCCGAGGCGCATTCGCCCGGATTCATGACTTGCAAGCCCGAGTACAGCCAGCCCACCGCTGCCGAAACCTCAGTGCGTCCTGGATTGTTTAGGTAGATCACCCGGCGCCCGGCTTTTTCCGGGGTCACGAGTGCAATTGAACGCAGCACATGCTCGCGCAGATCGCGATAGCGCCAGATCACCGGCACTGAACTCGACTTGGGCTCCCAAGGCTCAATCTTGTTGGCCACGGTCCAAAGGGCACCCGTCTGCAATTGGTCCAGCTCGCGGTAGTAAGCTACCAGTTCAGCCGTGTCTTCCACGTCTGCACGCCCTTCGATGCCTTCACGGTATTGGTCATACGAGTTTGTCATAATCTTCTCCTTCTCAAGGATGCAGTGGGCTCTCGGCCCTCAGGACTTGCTCCGGGTGAAGCTGCGCTCAAGCTGGTCCTTGCCCCACAGCAAGGGCTTGGGCCATTCGACGTCATGCCAGCCCAACCGGGCGCTTTCTCGCAGCAGCCAGGCCGAGTCCGCCAGGTACGGTCGAGACACTGCGCACAAGTCGGCACGACCCGAGGCAATGATGCCGTTGACCTGATCGGCCTCGGTAATCGCACCCACCGCGATAGTCGGCACGCCCGCTTCGTTGCGGATGCGATCGGCGAAGGGGGTCTGGTACATACGGCCATACACCGGCTGCTGGTCCGGCACCACCTCGCCCGAAGAAACGTCAATCATGTCCGCACCGCCCGCGCTCAAGCTTCGGGCGATCTCCACGGCTTCATCAACACTCGTGCCACCCTGCGCCCAATCAGTGGCCGAGATCCGTACCGAGATCGGCAAGTGCTCAGGCCAGGCTCGACGCACCGCAGCCAATACTTGCAAAGGGAAACGCAGGCGATTGGCTAACGAACCGCCGTATTCGTCGCTGCGTTGATTGGTAAGCGGCGATAGAAAGCTTGAGAGCAAAAATCCATGTCCGGCCTGCAATTCAAGCCAGTCAAAACCTGCTTGTGCGGCGCGACTTGCAGCCTCGGCAAACTGTTCACAGATGCGCGCCAGGTCAGCGTGCGTAGCTTCGGCAGGCACTTGAGAAACGCCTGCCAGATAGGGCAGCGCACTGGCACTGAGCAGCGGCCAATTACCTTCAGCCTGCGGGTGATCGGGTTTTTCCCAGCCCAACTGCGTAGACCCGCGACGCCCCGCGTGATTGAGCTGTACGCCAATGCGCACGCTGCTTTGAGCGTGGGCAAAGTCGGTGATGCGCTTCCACGCCGACACCTGCTCGGCGTTCCACAAGCCGGGGTCCCCCGCGCTGATTCGCGCATCGGCACTCACGGCCGTGGCCTCCGCCAGCACCAGGCCTGCACCACCCAGGGCCTGACTGCCGAGATGGACCAGGTGGAAGTCACCAGGAACCCCATCCTGGCTGGAATACAGCAACGTCGGAGACACCACGACGCGGTTTTTCAGCGTCACACCGCGAACGGTGTAAGGGGTCAAGAACGGTGGGCGTGGTCGTTCGTCTTCACGCGTTGCCACCGCAGCACGCTTCGCGAGCCAACGCTCGTAACCTTCAAGCCATTGGGCGTCGCGCAGACGCAGGTTTTCGTGAGAGATACGCTGCGAGCGGGTGAGCAGTGAATAGGCGAATTGCTCCGGTTCCAGGCTGGCGTAACGCTCTACGTTCTCGAACCACTCGGTGGAGTTGCGCGCTGCATTCTGGATCTTCAACACTTCAATGCCGCGTACTTGCTCGTAATGCGCCAAGCGCTCACGCAGATCGCCGCCGGCTTTGAGGGTGTTGCACAACTCGATGGCATCTTCCAACGCCAGCTTGGTACCCGAGCCGATAGAGAAGTGTGCGGAATGTGCGGCATCCCCCATCAGCACCACCGGTACATCGCCACCGTCGGCACCCAGAGGCTGCGTCCACTGCACCCACTTGTTACAGATCACTCGCGGAAAACGAATCCAGATGGCCGCGCCGCGCAGGTGCGAGGCATTAGAGATCAGCGGCTCACCGTTCAGCCAAGGCGCAAACAGTTTTTCACAGTAGGCAATGCCCTCCTCCTGAGACATCTGCTCGATACCCGATGCCTGCCAGGTAGCATCCGTGGTTTCAATGATGAATGTGGAGAAGCCATTTTCGAACTGGTAAGCGTGGGCCTGGAACCAGCCATGCTCGGTCTGCACGAAGATAAAGGTAAACGCGTCAAACACTTTGTGTGTACCCAGCCAGACAAAACGGCAATCTCGCTGGTCGATGTCGGGCTGGAAAGTCTGGGCATAACGCGTGCGCACAGGGCTGTTGATACCATCGCAAGCAATCACCAGATCAGCGTTGTACTGACGAGCGACCTCCTGATCGTCTAGCACCGTGGTTTCGAAAACCAGCTTCACCCCCACTTCTTCGCAGCGCGCCTGCAGGATATTGAGCAGCTTTTTTCGACCGATTCCGATAAATCCGTGGCCTGCGCTACGCACCTGGCGACCCTTGAAATGGATGTCGATGTCGTCCCAACGGCTGAACTCATCAACGATGGTTTGCGCCGACACCGGATCGGCTTCGCGCAGGTTGTCCAGGGTTGCATCAGAGAACACTACGCCCCAGCCAAAGGTGTCGTAAGGTCGATTGCGCTCCAGCACAACAATCTCGTTGGCCGGGTTCTGCAGTTTCATCAGCAGGCCGAAATACAAGCCGGCGGGACCACCGCCAATGCAGGCAATTTTCACATTGCGCTCCTTTCGTTTTTGTCTTTTTCAAGGGAGGGGGAAGCGCTCAACGCTTGGCGAAGCACGCTCGGCAATTCAATGGCCTGGTGACTGATCAGCGAGGTCGATACCAGCACCTGTGTGACGCTCATCCGAACCTCACCTTCAAGGTCCGTACACGCCAGTGCCAGGGTCAACGACTTACCGCCAAGCCTGACCACCTCAAGGCTCAGAATAACGTCGTCGCCCATCCGGCTGATGGCCCGAAAGTCGGCTTCAAGCCGCACCGTCGGCAACCCGAAATGCAGCTTGCCGATGTAGCCGGCGAATCCCACCTCAGGCAGGAGCTCGTCGATCCAGGTCTCCAGCAAGTTGTTGAACATCACAAAGTACTGCGGGTAAAACACGATGCCGGCCGGGTCGCACTCTGAGAAACGGATGCGGTGTTTGCGGGTAAATGTGCTCGCATTCATAAGCAACTATCCTTCGAGGGGTAAGGCGTGGCGCTGCAAGCATTCGCGCAGCTTGTGACCGTGCTCATCGGCCAACGCCGCGTCGCGCAGTTCGCGCAGCGTCGCTGGCGCCATGAGCCGCAGGTGCTTATCCACCACCGCCATCACGGTTTCGTAATTTTTCAAACCTCGGGCGTGGGTGTCGCTGTACCCCTTGACCAGGCGCTGGCACTGAGCCGCTTCCAGCGCCAACGCAGGGTCCAGCGCAGCCAGCGTATGCAGACGCTGCAACCAGGTTTCAATACGGCTGTTTTCCTGGCTGTAACGCAGCGTCACACGGCGCCAGCGACGCACGCGCGACAAGCCGTAAAGCAGGAGAAAACCGCTCAAGGCACTGGTCTTGATCGTTCGCCCTTGCTGGGTGAAACGAGCCACCAGACGGTGCGCCCAGTTCGGTTGCGCCAGCCAGCGGCCCAGGCCTGCGGGCAGGGTTTCGCAAATTTCTTCGATGCGCGGGTGCATGTACTCTTCGATATCGAGCACCTGATCATCACGGGAACGAACCTCACCCCGCACCCGATCAAAGCGGCTGCTGCGAGTCTTAAGGTCTGCCACCCGAATGGTGTCCTCATAGGACATCCACAGCGCCAGGTAACGAGCGGTCTCACGCAGCAACTCGACATCCTGGCCGCCGGGAGCAGCGGCCAATGCTTCAAGGCGGTCCAGGTACAAACGCGCATAGTCCGGATCCTGGTAATCGATAAGCCGCCGCACGCCCTCTGTGACAAGCTCCGCAACCGGTAAACGCCGTGCACGCTCAACCAAGCCGGCAACCACTGGGTGCTGGGGCTGCGCAGCAATAGCAGGGCTGACTTTGGCTGAAACGCTCGGTGCTCGCTCCTGATCCTGCGTCTCGCGCGTCATGGCATAACCGAGCTCAAACGCTTTGAGACTCGGTTTGACTCCCACACCGCCGCGCTCAATGGTCTGCTGAAATTGCGCCCGGTTGAAGGGCAGCACCCCGGTGCCGCTGAGAGCGCCAAACAACACAGCACTGATCACGCTGCCGGCGCTCTCGGCCGCCTTCTCCATATCGAAGCTGACGAACGTCTTGGCCGCTCGACGGGCCTGGAGCAACAGCGCAGCGCTATCGACCCGGCCATCGCCCATGGCTGACTTCTCGGCAATCGAATACACCCGGTGAGTCGAGGTCACGAAGGTCGTGCGGTCGCTGGTAACGAGACCGCGCTGCACTGCGCGCCCGCCTTCCATCAATTCCGAGGCCAGCACGATATCGACATCGCCCGGCAGCGGAGCCTGCGACAGCACCGGTACACGTGCTTGCGGTACATCGGCGCCTGGGAACAGCTCCACATAATAAATAGTGGCCCCGGTGCGCTGCGCGACCCCGGGAACGGACGTCGTCTGCGCGAAGTAACCATTTTCTTCACCCAGGTTGACGATCCAGTCGGCGAGTACGCCGCCGCCTTCCCCCCCCATGGCGAGGATGGCAATTTTGATAGGCTCACTGGACATGGAAAAACTCCGGGCAAACGTGAAAGGTGTAACGTGCAGACAAATGTCCTGGCACACCGACGGTGCTGATCAATGGCTGATCGTGGTTCATGGCATCCCTCATCAGAACGCATACCGCGAGCGACGCCGGGCATCAGCGCTCTGCAACCAGCCGATCACCGCCGAACGCAGGCGTTGGCTGAAGATGTCCCAACGTGTGGGGTTACTGACTATTTGGGCGCGGTAAAACGATGGGCAGAGCACCGCCGCATGGGCGACCTCGCCGCAGTTCCCACACCCCACGCAGCTGTCCATCACCATTGCCACCGGATCGAGTCGCAGCGGATCCGGGTTATCGCGAATCGACAACGAGGGGCAGCCCGACAAACGAATGCACGAGTGATCGCCGGTACAGGTGTCCGGGTCGATGCCGAAACGCTCGCGCACCACACGCTTGCCATCGGCGATGGCTTTGCGCACCACCTTCTTCTCGCGCCGCTGCAAATTGAGCATGCATTCGCTCTGCGCGATCAGGACCTTGGGTCCGGTTTCTTGAGTGGTTAAGGCTTCGCGCAGGGTCGAGACCATTGCCTTGAGGTCATAGGTTCGTTTGATCGTGCGCACCCACTCGACCCCCACGCCCTTGACCGCGCGTTCGATCTCATGACCCGTACTGCGCGAGGCATTGACCGCCCGTGACGACAACAGGTCCTGGCCACCCGTAGCCGAGGCGTAGTTGTTGTCGATGATGATGGTCAGGTTATCGCTGCGGTTGAAGACGCCGTTGGCAATCCCGCTGGTCAAACCGTTGTGCCAAAAGCCACCGTCACCCATCAGCGAAATGGCGCGCTTGCTGGAGGGTGCATTGCCCGGCGCCACGTTGAAGGCAGCCGCACTCGCCGCGCCCAGGCCATAACCCATCGTCGTACTGCCGAGGTTGAACGGCGGTAAAATCGAAAACAGATGGCAGCCAATGTCGGCACTGATGTGATGTTTACCCAGCTCACGCTCAACCAACTTGATCGCCGTGAAAATCGGCCGCTCGGGGCACCCCGTGCACAATCCTGGTGGTCGAGGGTGGACGATCTGATCCAGCGACGGACCAGCAAATGCCTCAACCGGTAGCATCACAATCGGGATGCCAAGGCTCAGAGGGTCAACCACCGGGGCCTTGGGCTCGACGATGCCATAGCGCTCCAGAAAAGCCCGCACCCCGCCAAGGATCGTCGCGGTGTTGTAGTCCCCTGTGAGCGGCAACATATCCTTGCCATGCAGCGCAATGTCCAGCCCCAACTGGCGCAAAATCGCCGAGACGTTTTGCTCTACGAAATTGGGCTGGCCCTCCTCCAGAATCAGGATCGCGCGCTTGCCTTTGCAGAAGCGTTCGTACTCTTCGTCGACCAGCGGATAGGCCACGTTCATGACGTAGAGAGGAATTTTCGAGACCCCGTAGACATCCGACAGACCAAGCTTTTGCAACGCACGAATCAGCGTATTGTAGTTGCCTCCTTGCAACGCGATGCCTACGTCGGCATCGCCCTCGGAGAAAAACTCGTTGAGCTGGCGCTCCTTGATAAACCGAATAGCCGCTGGCCAGCGCAGCTGAATTTTTTCACGCTCATGCAGAAAGCTCGCCGGGGGCAATACAATGCGGTCGATGTCTCGGGCCGGACTCTCCATCGCATCCTTGACCGTAAACGCTGGCGGACGGTTATCGGAGGTCAAAAACTGGCCATGCAAGTGGCAGGAGCGAATCCGCATCTGCAACATCACGGGGGTGTTACTCGCCTCGGACAGATCGAAGCCGTCCTTGACCGCTTGTACGATGCACGGCAGGTTGGGACGAGGATCCAGCAGCCACATTTGCGACTTCATGGCAAACGCATGGCTACGCTCCTGCATGATCGAGGAGCCCTCGCCATAGTCCTCGCCGACAATAATCAACGCCCCCCCGGTCACACCGCCCGACGCCAGGTTGGCCAGAGCATCGGAAGCCACGTTAGTGCCAACGGTCGCCTTGAATGTAATCGCGCCGCGCAATGGATAGTTGACCGAGGCTGCCAGCATCGCCGCCGCTGTCGCCTCGCTGGCACTGTTCTCGAAACGAATTCCGTACTCGCCCAAAATGTCCTGGGCATCAGAAAGCACGTCCATCAAATGCGAGATGGGAGAGCCCTGGTATCCCCCAACATAAGCCACGCCCGACTCCAGTAACGCCTTGGTTACCGCCAGGATGCCCTCGCCGTTGAAAACCTCTCCGGCGCCAGCGCGTAACTTCTTCACTTCCTGGACAAAGGATCGTTCGGCCATGTCGGTTATCTCTCAGATCTGTTTAACAAATTTTCTTATGTCCCCTACCTTCATACGGACAAAGCGATGCGTCAATGCATGATTAATCATGCAAACCATCTTGTGGCCAAATTCGGATATGGATAGCGGTACGAGGATAAAGAGAGGGCTGGCTGGCAGCCTTTAGCAGAAGGAAGCTCATCAAAACGGGCGCAGCAAAAAACGTGCAAAGCGGCGCAAAAAAATACCCGTTGCTGCTGAAAAGGCTTGATCGTTAACCGCTCGTAGTCATCCGTCGACTGAGGACGCACGCCGTCTATCGACAGTGAAGGTCATGCATTGCTTTTTCCAGCAAACCATGAGAAATATATTTCCTACGAAGTAGCATATGAATATTCATATAAAAATAATCAGGCTGCAAAGCAGCCAAACTCCGCGAGGGGTATAAACCGTGCTGAACATTCAAGCCTCGACCTATCCACCCACACGTAGCAAGACCGCAAGCTTTTCTGTAGAGCGAGCACTGTGCGAGCCGGAGCGGCTGCTGTTCGCGTCCACGGATTTGGACCAGGTCAGATCAATGGTGGGTCAGGTCATCGCCAACCATCACATCAAACAAACCAATGGTGCCGAACGCCTGGACGCACGCATGCACTACGTGACCCTGGGCGACATCTCATTGAGTCGTCTGCGCTATGGCGCGAGCGTCCAGATCGAGCGCGGCGCCCTGGAGAACTGCTTCCTGGTGCAAATGCCTCTGCAGGGTGCCGCCGCCGTCGAAAGCGGCAGTCAGCGAATTGAATCGTCGTTTAAGCTGGCCTCGGTCCTGAGCCCTGGCGACAGTGCAAAAATGCACTGGAATGGCGATAGCGATCAGATCATTTTGCGCATCTCGCGCTCACTGGTTGAGCGCACGCTGGTTGGCCATTTAGGCCATCCCCTGGAACAGCCGCTACGCTTTGAGCTGGGTTTTCAATGGCAAGAGTGCGCCCCTTGGCGATGCCTGCTCTCCTACCTCCTGGACTGCGCGACCCATTACCCCCATCTGGCGCAGCACAAGCTGATCATGACCCAAATCGAGCAACTGACCGCCTCAACGCTGTTGATGACCCATCAGCACAACTACAGCCAAACCGTGCCGGCACGGCGCAGCACCATCCTGCCCCGGCATGTACGCCGAGCTCAGGATTACCTCCAGTCACATGCACACGAGCCGATCACTGCCGAACAGCTCGCGTTGGCCGCCGGCGTCAGCCTGCGCAGTCTCTATACAGGCTTCAAGGACTTCCTGGGCGTCAGTCCAATGCACTATCTGCGCGACCTGCGCATGGCACAGGTGCATACCGAGCTGACCAGTGGGGAAGTCACCAACATCGGGGGCGTCGCGCTGCGCTGGGGCTTCACGCATATGGGCCGGTTCAGCAACGACTACAAGCTACGCTACGGCGAAACACCGAGCCAGACCTTGCGCCGCCACTAAACCAACAACCCTGATTCCTGCGTTTCTGGAGGTTCCACTTTGGCCACTCAACAATTTACAGCCCCACATATCGGACTCACGGTTCCCGACCTCGATGCAGCCATTGACTGGTATATCAGTGTGCTCGGGTTTCGCCTGCTCACAGGTCCCCTCACAGTGAGCGAGCATGACAACCCGCTGGGCAAAGCCGCCCAGGCGATTTATGGCGAAGGCTACGGACACTTTCGCTTTGCCCATCTAGCCACCCCCGACAATGTCGGTCTGGAGCTGTTCCAGTTTCAGGCGACACCGTCGCAACCCAAGGAAAACCCCTTTGAGTTCTGGCTCAGTGGCTACAACCATATGGGTCTCACCGCACCTGATGCCAATGTGACCGAGGCTGTTGCGCGGGTAGTGGCGGCAGGCGGCAAGGATCGAAGCGGTACACTGAAAATAAACCCCGATAAAGGCTATCAAATTGCCTACTGTCAGGACCCTTGGGGCTCCATCATCGAGTTCTGCTCACATCCTTACGTAAAGATGTGGGACGCAAAGCCTGCCGCCGAATAGGCCGCTCTCTCGCGAGTCCAAACGCAGTTCGGCCCTGCGGTTGTTAACCGCAGGGCCGAATGGGTGCCTCGCAACTTTCAGACTGTTATTTGGCCGGTGCGATTGCCTGCGCCACCAGTACTCCAGACCCTGCCCCCAATCCAGGGCCAGGGTGGGTCGAACCGCCGATATGAAACACATTTTTCACCGGCGTCCGATTCGCCCGAGCTCGCCCAGCACTGGCGAAGGGCCGCAGCCAGACAAACTGATCCAGCGTACACACTCCCGAGTACGGGTCGCCGCCCACCAAGTTGCAATTGAGCTGCTCAAGGTCCGCCGGCGAATAGGATCGGCGGTCTAAAATGCGCGAGCCCAGCCCAGGCATCACCCGCTCCATGCGCGCCTGCACCCGATCGGCGAACGCTTCGCGCACCTCTTCGCTCCAGTGACCATCGGCAGGCACCTCAATCAAGTCCGCCGCATCGCCCTTGAGCCGCGAAGGTACGTCCAGCAATTGAACCCACAAGATCCACCCACCCTCAGGCGCCCGTGAAACGTCGACCACCACCGGTTGGCCAATGACGAGCGTCGGCCGTGCCGGCAACCAACCATTATTAGCTTCGGTGGCCGATGCGCTGACCTGCTCCATGCTCTCGGTCATATGCACCACCGGCACCTTGAGCAATTCTTCTTCCAGCCAGGCGGGAGGCTCACTCAGTGAAAAATGAATCTGCATCGCGGCACGCCCGTAGCGATAGGCTGCCGCACGTTCACGGACTTCTACCGACACATCGGGCAGTAATCCGCCATAGAGCTGCTGCGGCGTCACGTTACACACCACCGCATCAGCCGCCGCGAAAACACGGCCGTCAGACAACCGCACCCCGGTCGCCCGGCTTTTGCGCCCCTGTCCTTCAACCAACACGCGCTCAACGTGAGTGCCGGTCAAAAGCTGCCCGCCGCTCTGCTCGATAATCTTCGCCAGCGCTTCTACCAAGCGTGAGCCTCCACCCTTGATGACCGGCATCCCCCCGCTCACCACCGCTGCGAAGGTGAGCTTGCCTATCAATGCCGAACAGGCATCATCAGGCCCCAGGCCCGAATGTAACGCCCAGGGAGCAATCAAAGCCCGCGTTGTATCCGAGCGCAACGCTTGTGCAGACCAACGCCGAAAGCTTTCCAGTGCCCCGGCTGCGAACGCCATCAAGCCGTCGACCCCGCGCTTTCGCCATTCACTGAACAGCAACTTGAGCAGCCCCAGGCCATACGGGTTTTTACCCAGCAGACCAAAGGTCAGCGCCGCATCACGGCCGAACATGTTCTTGGCCATAAGCTCAATCGCCTGGCCATCTCCTGGCTCCAGCGCATCCAGGCGGCGAACCGTATCGGCCAGATCCTTGAGCGCCAGGCCATGGCCATCCGGCCGGACCAAACCGGTCGAGTACTCGGAGAACAACACCTGTAAACCGACCTTTTCCAGCGCGGGCTTAAGCTCGGCATACCCAGGGCTCCCTATGAAAAGCGGATACCACGAGGACAACACCTCATGCTGATAGCCTGCAAACAACTCCTCTGTACGAATACAGCCGCCGAGTCGATCACTGCGCTCGAGCACCAGCACACGCTTGCCACGAGCAGCCAACAGCGCTGCGCCTACCAGCGAATTGATACCGCTACCGACAAAAATAACCTGAGAATCAGACACGCCCTATCTCCTATGCGACTAATGCCAGAACCCGCAGCGGACTACCTGATCCGCCCTCGATTTTCAGCGGGGCAGAAATGATCAACGCGCCTTGAGGAGGTAACAGGTCAAGGTTTTTCAGGCATTGCAAACCATAGCGATTAGAACCATGCATTAACGTGTGGCAGGGGTAAGCCACAGGCCAGGAGTAAGACTGGCCCGCGTCGGTATTGATGGTCTCGACGCCAAAACCGTGCACGTTACGCTGCTCAATCAACCACTCGACAGCTTCCTGCGTGGGGCCTGGCGTATGGGCGCCGTCCTCGCGCATATTGAGAAATGCAGCCGCATCATCGGCCCGTAGCGACCAGTCGCTACGCAAAAACACCCATGCCCCGGCCGGGATTTGGCCATGACGTTGCTCCCAGACTTCCAGGAACGGGACGGTCAACAACCAGTCCTCATTACCCGCCACCTCGGCGCTGGCATCAAGCACCACAGCAGGTGCAATAAAGTTCTCCACAGCTATCGTGTCAACGCTGTTATTGGGATGATCGCGTCCGCTGATCCAGTGCACCGGTGCGTCAAAGTGGGTGCCCGTATGCTCGCCGCAGGTGAAGTTGTTCCAGTACCAGCCAGGCCCGGCTTCGTCGTACTGCGAAATGCGCTCCATTGAAAACGACTGGACCTGGCCAAACTGCGCAGGCAATTGCAAGCTCGGAAAGGAAGGCGACAGGGTTTGTGTCAGGTCGACAATGCGTAGCTCGCCACCCGCTAGCTGCGCCATCAGCGCCGACAAAATTGTTGTAGTTGGGGCTGTCATCAAGAGCTCTCCGGCCATTGGATTAAATAGTTGTATATCAGATACCTGGCATTTGCTGACCCTGGCACATCCGGTAGCTGTACCGAATGCACCAGACGCTACGGCCATGCTCAATCAACGGGCGCTCCAACGTGCGGGGCCCATCGTGCAGGTACTGACTATGTGCCCTGTAGCTGACAAGCCACTATCCAGCAATCGCAGTGACTATCCACAGACTGCCTCTTTCGTGTTTTTTAGTCCGTCCGTTATCCCGCTTGACTGCTGACGACCGGTTTGCCGTTCATTAACGCACTGAGAACCGGATAAAGCACAAATGAGGACAGCAGCGAGGTCACGAACTCAATCGGAATCCAGGGCTTGAACCCATAGCGTGCCAGCAGAAAACCGACCACCACGGTGATCAACCCTGGCCAATTGAACTCAGCGATTCCAATCCGTGCGCGCCGCGAAGCAACCCAGAAATAATCGGCGATGATGATCCCGGCAAAACACGTCGTCAGCACCCCAAGCACGGTGATGAAGCCATTAACCCAGTCCAGAATCGAACCGGCCAACATCAGGCAGGCAATCACGTTGGACAACACCACAAAGGTCAGGCGACCGGGTCGCCAGCCGATCGTCACGTCAAACAAATTGGTCAACGACAATGACGAACTGTAGGTATTGAGCACCTGGGCTTTGCCTTGAGCCAAAAACAACAGAATCGCGCCCAGCGAACCGCCGAACACAATAAAGGCCGCAGCGACACTGTCAGGACTTTGCAACACTGCCTGCACAGCATCGACATGGGAAACGCCACGTGACACGTAATAGCTGACCAACTGCTCGGTGCCGGCGTACATTAAAATTGCCCCGACCAAGAGCATGATGATGTCCATAAAAATATTACCGAACACGGCGGCAATCAGCACATCTTTGGACGATTTGGCATAACGTCCCAGGTCGCCATCAATTAAGGCCAAGGCACCGGCAGAACCGATTAGGACATTGACGCAAAATCCAAACTTACCCATGGGTGTATCAGCGCCCATCCTGACCAATATCTCTTGAGGAAACTGCGCGCCAAAACTTAATACCTGATTCCAGTTCTGACCGGAGACATTAATCACGTCAAACATCATGTAGCCCAGCAACAGCAAGAAGGCCACCAATGTATAAGACGCCACTTTTGATACCAATTCAAAGCCGAAGGCCGTGAGCAATATCCAAATCGACGTCATCACACCGTACACAACCACTTGCAACCAAAGTGTATCATCGAGACTCAACCAAAATAGCAGCCCCTTATACAGCAGGGCATTTTCCAGCGCGATAAACCCGGTAATCATGAAACCGAACGTCAGCGCCACCAGCGCTGAGCCACGACGGCCAAAACCATGTTGGCGAGCCAACATGGAACTGGCCAGACCCGTTTTATAGGCAACGTGCCCAACGCCCCAACCCAGTAGTGCACCGACGACGGTTACTAGTATCCCCGCCAACACCCCGATCCAGATACCGGCAACAAATGTCACTAACGCTCCGATGAATATCTGAATCAAAGTAGTGACGATACCGGTGGTACTCCAGGACAACTGAAGCCAACCATGTCTCGCACTGTCGGGTACCGGACTCAACGAATGATCATCGGTATTAGAGTTATTAACAGCCATCACGAATCCTCGCAAAAATAATCAGCTTATTAAATCAGGGCTTTATTCACTCGTAGTAAAACCTTACGCCGACATGCAGAACGCTCTGTTCCTTACCACTCGAGACACCATAGACTCCAGAGATATACGCATTTTCATCGGAGCCACCGGTAGCCTGATAAATAGCCGAGACATAGGTATCCCAATTTCTATTGATACGATAGTCGTAGGTCACACCAATTTGATTAGCCACGCTGTTATTGAGCTGGGCGTTGCCTTTAAGGTACATGTAGTTTGCATATAACGATGAGTTGGCTGTCACCGGCAGGAGCACACCCATGGCATAAGAGTCGATTGCGGCATGGTTAAAGGTATTTTCAGTCCGGGTATACAACACGTCCCCCGTAACGGACGAAAAATCATAAGCGCCACCCACACCGTAGTTTTTAATCCCGTCATGCCCATCATTGATGGCTTGCTGGCGAGACTCGGTGTAGGCCGCCATTACCCTGAACGGCGCCTGGACATATTTGAGACTGTAGCTCTGGGTTTTCCCGTAGCTGAACCGCCCATTAGGTTCGCCGTCGCCGTGCATCGCACCGAAGCTCAAACCGTTAAAACTGGGGCTGACGTACTTAATTGCGTTGGCCGTCGGGAACCCTGCAGCGATGCGGTTATAGTCAATGGAGCCCGTCGGCAGCCCAAGATTAAAAGGCCCCGCCTGCAGCTGCATCAACGCCACATTACCGAGCTTGTCTCCCCAACGATCAGCCGCTAGGGTTTCAAACATGAAATCCCACTGTTTACCCGCAGTCAGCTGGCCATAGTTAGAGTCAACGCCTGCAAACATCTGCCGAGAGAACGTCCCGCTACCAATGATCTTCAAATCTTCAAGGGAGTAGCCCGACTCTAGCTTTGCGATAACCGCATACCCATCACCCAACTCTTTTCTGGCCTTGATCCCAATAAAGTTTGGCGACAGTCGCCCTTCCTGATAATGGTACTGTTGTTCACCACCGATATTACTGGTGGTGTTCCAACCGATATCCGCCATGACATAGGGCTTGAGATAGTCCTCCGCAAAGGCAGGACCACACGCCACCAGCAAACACGCTACACATCCGAAACGCCGCATGATTAGCCCCTGCATTATTATTATTTGAACACGCGTAAATTTTAAGCACCTTTTTATAGCCCGGCGCCCAAGAATTAAGCGCGATCCAAGCGCCGCTCGCTATCCCCGTAGTTATCGATACTATCCACTTCGTATGCGCTCAAAAAATGCGCCGCGCCCCTATAGACAGTTAATCCAAATAGGCGAAGCCATTATCCACTTCCTGCCTGTTTTTCAGCGCGCCCTGCGGCTGACCGTCAAGTGGCGCATTACTTGCTAGCTTGCAAAATAATCGTGATGATTTGATTAGGATGTGAAAGGGGGAGCTGGTAATGATCTTATTAGACGCAAAGGCTGACACACCGGTCCAACACTTTACTCACATCGACCTCAGCGATGCCAAGACGGCCACGTCATGGATGACTAAGGTATGCGGGCCCCATCGCCTGGACGTTTTGTCGAAAAACCGCATGCACTTTAAACACACCGCCCGTTTACTGCAGGCCGCTACAGTGGGTTACATTGAGTACGGCACCGATGTCACTATAGGTACCGATGCGGAGTACACGCTGGAAAGTTATAGCATTGAACTGCCGATCCAAGGGCGTCAAAGACTGGAGTCACGCCACGGGACCATTTCGTCCGATCACACGAACGGAATTATCCTCTCACCGAATGCTTCGCAAGAACTCCACATATCGGGCAATTGCAAAAAAATTCAGGTCGCTATTCCGCGCGTCCTGATGCGATCGTATCTAGAGACACTCCTTCAAAAATCGGTAAAAGACGATATACAATTTCTGCCCGCTATCAGTAGCGAGCAAGGAGCATCCGCAGGGTGGTGGCGAATAGCACGACACTTCACCGAAGAAGCCTGTCGTGTCGACAGCTTTATGGAAAATAGAACCCTGGCGAGCGAGATAGAGTCTACGCTGGTCAAAGGACTCCTTTTGACGCAGCAAAATAACTATTCAGCTGATCTAAAAAACACACTGCAACTGAACCTTCCAATTTATGTGCAGCGCGCATTAAATTATATCCACGCGCATGCCCGAGAAGACATAAAACTTAATGACATAGTCTCCTATAGCGGAGTATCTCGACTTAAACTTTTTGACGGATTCAGAAAATATATCGGACTGCCTCCCATGTTTTACATTCGCCGCTATCGTCTTGGCGAAATAAGGAAAGCCATTATCCAAGATCGCTCAAACTCCCAGATATCAGGCATTGCTATGAACTGGGGATACACCCATCTAGGGCGTTTTTCTACAGATTACCGAAAATTTTTTGGAGAATGCCCCAGTCACACTGCCAAACGCAGAAACTCTGAAACTCAAATATCCACAACGCCTTTACCGTAAGACACATGCAGCCCCCAGAATACAGACAGGGCCAAACGTTTTCAGCGTCCAACCCTGAGAGTGCTACGTTGTTGAGGAAAACAATTACAGAATAGACAGTGGATAATCGATAATCACCCGAAATTCATCCGCATCACCATCGATTTGGGTAGAGGTGGAACGGTGCCAAGCTTGACGCAACCGAACGGACAAGTTTTTGGCAGGGCCAGCCTGAACAACATACTTAGCCTCCAAATTAGTTTCGTGATGTTTGTCGTTAGCACCATACTCACCGGTGTAAGGGCTATTCGCCGGTGTATGACTGCCATCAATATCGAAGCCATTAGCATATCGCGTCATAAAGCTCAGGCCTGGCACACCATAAGAAGCCATATTCAAGTCGTAGCGTGCCTGCCAGGATTTTTCGCCAGGGCCATTGAAGTCAGAGTACTGAATGGAGTTAGCAAGAAACATCGAGTTACCGCCGCGATTATTGTCACCCACACCGATATAGTCAAACGGTGTATCGCCGTTCACTTTCTGAAAGGACAGCGTGAGGCGATGAGCGGACATAAAAGAGTAGGCAGCCGATAACGAGTACGTATTGTTATCAATAGCGCCTGCGTTGGCGCGCCCCTCATCTGCGGTATGGTAGTAGTTGAAGTCCACGTTCAACGACTGAAACTTGCTTATCGGGATTTCGTAGTTGACATTAGTGTAGTATTGGTCCCAGATGTCCTCCAATTTCGAGGCATACAAAGATGTCGTGAGGCGATCGGTAACAGCGTAGCGACCTCCCACGAAGTCAATGCTCTTGGCGCTGACACCGGCGTATGTGGCCCATAGTTCGCCATCGCGATTAGTCTGATCCTGACTGGTGCTTGAATAGAAGTGTCCAGCCTCCAAGTCCAGCCCCTTGATTTCGCTGGTCATTAGATTGATACCGCTTGCGGTTTGAGGCGTCAGACGCGTCCCCCCCACCGCAAAAACCGGACTGGTTGACGGTTGCATGTCACCAATTTTCAACTCTGTTTTCGAGACTCTGATTTTTAGCGCTGCCCCGCTTTTACCATAGCTATCATGATTACCATCAATCTGCCCCAAGCTGTTGGTAGTGGTCGTCAAGTTGCCCGATCCGGCGTATTTGTCCTGACCATCAAACTTCAGGCCCATATAACCAAAGGCATCGATGCCGAAACCTACTGTTCCTTGAGTAAAACCAGAGCTATAGACGCCCTGCACGGCACCCGTCCAGTCTTTATCGTCGACCGCACCGTCTTTTTTGTTCCGATTGAAGTAATAACTACGCATCAGCAAATCTAACTTACTGTCATCGATAAAGCCTTTCGACTCAGCCTGATCTGTGACATAGGCCGCAGCCGATGCACATTGAATCTGATTCGCGCTTATTGCGAGCGCAATTGCACTCCACATGATAGTTTTCATGGTGGTTCCTTTTTATTATTGTTAGGAGAACATGTCGTTTCACATGTTTAACTATTCAGCGGGTGCCTAAAGAGAAAGGCCCCCTACCGGTTTCAGGCAAAGTCAGCACAACAACTTTAATCAATCCAAACAGGCAGTGGCCTCTATCTCAATCAAAAAATCAGGTAGTGCTAACGCTTGCACCCCGATGAAAGAGTTGGCGGCCGGTTCGGCGCCCTCATAAAATTCGCTTATCAGCGCGCACACATCAGCCAGATGTTCCGGTGAGTGATTGACGACATAAGTTCGCAAGCGCACAACGTCCGCCGGTACAGCACCCGCACAATGCAGTACTTCTTTCAAATTCAGCAGCACTTGACGGGTTTGCGCAAGTAAATCTTGCGCCCCCACCAACTCGCCTTTGGCGTTCCACGCTACCTGCCCGGCCAAGTGCAAAGTGCGACCCGATTGTTGTTCAACTGCGTGAGAAAAGCCAAAGGGTACGCTTGGGTACATTGACGGGGGATTAATTACACGCCTGCTCATGGTTGTTCTCCACTGTTAGTTAACGGCACAGGGCCTGCTGTGCGAACTTCGACAAGTTCGAAAATGTTTTCCCAAGGATCTTTGAAATAACGAAAACTGCTACCCTCAGTCGGACCAGAATCCATTTCAATTCGCTCCAGTACCGTACAGCCGTGCTCTATCAATACCTTGGCGGCCTGTTCAAGGTCCTCCACCTCGATACCCATGTGATGGCTACCAACGTGATTGCTACTCAGCGGCGCGGCGTTGGTGCCAACCGGCCGCTCGTATTGAAAGAGCTCAACCTTGAAGCCATCAGGAAATTCGAGCATGGCCAGGCTGAAGCGGGCCATGGCGACTCCCAGGTGCGTATCGGTCCAATCCCTTCCGGCGGCGTCGCGTGGCATCTGCTCCGCATCCAGCGGTCCCATCTGATACAGAAGCCGGGCGCCGATAACTTTTGTGTAAAACTCAATGACTGGTTCGAGCTCCGAGACGGTCCAGGAAGCGTGATCGACTCGACGAAAACCAATGAGAGACTTACCCATGTGCTAACTCCTCTTAAGGTGCAGTGAAGTGGCCGGCAGAAGGTGTCAGTAATCCCAGTTCCACATGCTTGGCAGACGGAGCCTTGGTCAGCACGCTAACCCCGATTACAACCAATGCATTGGCCAGCATGGCGATCAGGCCCGGCTCCCAATTGGGTAGCGCAGTCGCCAGGTAGGCACTCGACGAAGGCAGCAGCAAGATCATGAAACCCACGATAATCCCGCAGACGACACCCGTAGCCGATGTCCGCTTCCACAGGAAGCCCAGGAATACACCGGGTGCAAGCATTCCGATGGCTGAGTAAGCGCTCAGGAGAATCGAAACCAGCGACCCTTTTTGTGTAAGGGTAATGGCGACGGCAATCGCCGCAAAAACCACCACACTGGTACGGGATATACGCAGCGACTGTTTTTCACTGAGGTGTCGTTTAAAAGGAGCAACGATGTTGCGGCTGAAGATCGAGCCCGCCGTGAGCAACAATACCGATCCAGGTGCCAATGCCAACAAGAAGCCTGTTCCGGCCAACAGGCCTATGACCCACTGCGGGTATTTGTCGGTTACGAATTGCAGGAGTACAGCATTCATGTTTCCGTCGGGTGGTTGAGTTCCCGCTACCAGTGCGGCAAATCCGAGCAGGATAATGAAACCGAACGCCAGTGAGTAAATCGGTTGCCAGATGGCGTTGCGACGAATAGAAGTCGCGCTATTAGCCGAATAGGAAACCTGAAACAGGTGAGGGAAAACCCAATTGCCCAATGCGATGTTGATGGCCGACGTCATCAGCCAGACACTGGTCGTTGGAGAGGTCAGGTCCAGTCCTGGAAACCTTCCAATACCCGGATGAGCAGCTTCAGCTTTCGTAAAGATATCGATCAAAGAACTCGCACCGACAGCGTCTGCTACCGTCCAGGCAAGCACCACGACCAGCACAATCATCAAGATATCTTTGACTGCCGCGGCAAAAGCAGCGGAACGCAGACCGGCGAACAGAACGAATGCAACCATCAAGCAGCCAGCTACGATAGTCGAAGCGGTAGTGGAAAGTGCACCATCGAAGGTCAAGGAAACGATCAGCCCCAAGCTGACCAGTTGAATTTGCACGTAGACAATTAATGCACCTATTCCGATGACACCGGTGGTGATTCCGAGCCAGCGACTGTCATAGCGGTTGGCAAAAAAGTCAGCTTGAGTGATAAGGCCTCGTAAACGTCCGGCTTTCCAGATCTTGGGCATCAGCCAGTATCCAATGGCGTATGACAAAGACACCGAACAAAACGCCAGATAGGCGGGCGCTCCCAGAGCCCACGCGTAGCCGGCAATACCGAACACTGCGAACGTCGTGTAGATTTCACCGGCGTTCACAAACCAGAACAGCAAACCACCAAGACTACGCCCCCCCACCGCCCAATCGGCAAGGCTACGTTTGCGAGCCTGTCGGACACGACCAAAAACGATGGAACCTACGACCGCTATTATTAGAATAAGACTTACAATCAATAGTTTCATCGATGCTACTCAACGTTTGAGTGGGTCTGTGCCAGCAAAAATGCCTGCTCCTCATCTTCGACGCCTGCGCGGCGATCCAAATGAAAAATGACGGCGAATACGATGCTGGAGAAAATCACCCCTAGCATTTGCCAGACCATCGGAAACGGTAGGCCTAGAGGCGCGTAGTCAATACTGTTGGCCCATGGCACTGCAGCCACTTGCCACAAGAACGGCAAACAAAGCATCCACAAATGCGGGCGCTTGCTTTTGCGATCGCGTATGAGCGGTAAGGCGCGTTCGGTCATGATCAATTACCTTTTCATTGTTGTGCAGCGACAGTGCACAATCCGAACCTAAGGCTAAGCCGCGCAGCTGTCAAAATGTTTCTGATGAAAAGTGAACAAACCAAGCAGATACTGGATAAAACCCCTGACAAAATGGATAAATTTTTCAATCCAGTCTAAACGTGCACCGTGACTGCACAAAAAACTTGATTGTCGTGCACTCATAACGTACAAAACATCTATCGCCTGGAGTAACAGAGCGTGCTAGGAAAACGATTGAATGAGTTGCGTGTGTCGCGCGGATTGTCGTTGCGAGCCTTGGCTGCCGAGACAGGATTGTCTGCGACTTTGCTGAGTCAGATTGAAAGAGAAGTGACTGAACCCAGTCTCATGACCCTGCGCAGACTCAGCAGTGTGTTCGGAGAGTCCATGTCGGCTCTTTTCTCCGATCCAAGCGCCCCGAGCGTGTGGATCAGTCGCCCAGGCGATCGAACCACTCTCATGGGCCCCAAGGGTGGAGTGAGCTACGAACGCCTGACCCGGGGAAACGGGCAAATGGAAGTCTTGCGGGCGGTTTTCCAGCCGGGGCAGTTTTCGTCTGAAATCCCGCTGAGGCATCCGTCGCTCGAGAGCGTTTACGTGGTTCGAGGTACGCTCAAAGCCGTCATTGGCGATATGCCTTATATCGTCAACACCGGTGAGAGCATCACATTCGACGCTAGCGCTGCACATCGATACATGAACGAAGGACAAGAGGATGTGGAGATCATCATGTCGATCACCCCTCCGGTTCCTTGATATTTTGAGACCATCCGAAGGTTTTGCAGATGAACAGAAACGATGTTGACTGGTACGGCTACATTCCGGCAATTACCACCCCCTTTACCCGTGAAGGCGACTTGGATCTGAATGGTCTGGCTGGTCAGCTCGAATGGTATGTTCAACAGCGTATGCATGGTGTGGTGCTGGCAGGCACCTCGGGAGAATGGTTCAGCCTGAGCGAGTCGGAACGGGCACAGTTGTTCATTGAGTCTGCACGCACCATCGACGGGCGAATGACCGTGATCGGCAGCTGTAATGCCTTCACTGCGGCTGAAGCCATCCGCCACGCCCATGCCGCCGAACGCGCAGGGCTGGACGGCATCCTGTTAACACCTCCGCCCTACATCGTTCCCAGTGCCAATGAATTGGTGCAGTTCTACCAGGACGTTTCCGACGCGACCAATATGCCGATGTGTATTTACAACTGGCCGCGGGGATGTGTTGTCGATATGGATGTCGATTTGCTGGATCGTCTGGCCGACATCGAAAATGTGGTTGCCATCAAGAATTCGACACCGAATTTCGCGGCTTTTCTCGACGGGCTCTATCGACTGTCGGGCAAGGTTCGTTACTTCAATGTTCCGACCTCAAAGCTCGGCGCGGATCTGGTTGAACTAGGGCACGGCGACGGATTGATGGGGGCTGGTGGCGTTCTGGGAAGCGACCACCCGGATTTCTGGAACCTGATACGCAGTGGCGACAAGCCTCGCGCAATCGAGCTGGGCGAACGTGACCGGGTGATCATGAAAGCTTGGTTCAACAAGGATTTTGCCGGGAACTTCGGGAGTGCCCAAGCCATCCTCAAAACTGCCTTGCGTCTGCGCGGGGTCCCGGCAGGCTTCGTGCGTCGGCCATTACTGGAGCTTAACGAGGTTGAAGTCGCGTCGGTGGCGGCAACCTTGACCAGTCTGGGTATCGAAATCGTTAACCCGACTGCACAGTGAACGCGCTAATGACTGCCATGTCCAAGCAGGCCGAGACTCAGGACACGGTTGACTGCCTGGTGATCGGCGGCGGCCTGCTGGGAAGCGCGGTGACCTACTACTTGGCGAAGGCCGGCGCCACAGTACGCCTGGTTGAGCGCGCGCAACTGAACAGCGCAGCGTCGAGCCAGAACGCTGGCAGCCTGCACTTTCAGCTCGAATACCGCATGATCGAGAATGGTTCCGATGCCGCCCGCAAGGCAGCAGAGGCGATGCCGTTGCACCTTGATGCGCAAAACGCCTGGGCTGGCCTGGAGAAGGAGCTCGGCATGCCAGTCGGCGTCTCTCAGCACGGTGGTTTCATGGTTGCGGAGACGCCTCAACAGATCGAAACCTTGAAGCAGAAAGTGATGCTCGAACGCGCCAGTGGCTTGGACGTAGAGCTACTGGATGGGGCTCAAGTGCGTAGCCGTGCGCCCTACCTCAGTGAACAAATACTGGGCGCGGCATTTTGTGCAAAAGAGGGTAAAGCGGATCCACGCAGCTGCGTTCTGGCCTATGCTGCGGCCGCTGCCCGCCTTGGCGCCCGCATCGATAGCGGCCTTGGCGTAAGCACACTGAATTATGAACAAGGTGTGTGGCGAGTGCATTTCAGTGACGGAAGCGAATGCCTGTCTCGCACACTGGCAATTACCGCCGGTGCCTGGTCAGGAAGAATAGCGGCCATGGCCGGCGTCAGTCTGCCTGTCAGTCCAGTCGCGCTGACCATGACCACGACCGTGCGCACTTCTCCTATGATCAGCCATCTGATTCAACACGCCGGGCGCCGTCTTTCCCTCAAGCAAACCAGCGACGGCAACATCCTCATCGGCGGCGGCTGGCCGGCCCGGTTGCATCATGTCAATGGCGTGATCGACCTGGATCGCCGACCCGAGCTTTTAATCAGCTCACTGACTGGCAATATGAGTGCCGCGCTGGCGGTGGTCCCAGCGTTGAAAAAACTTTCTATCCTGCGGGTGTGGACCGGTACAACGGCCCTGGTAGCTGATCAACTTCCGCTGCTGGGTGAAGTTCCCAAAAGTCACGGTTTATACATTGCTACGGGAGGGTCAGCTTTTACTTTGGGCCCCACCTACGCACGACTGCTCGCCGAACGCATTCTCGGCCGACCCGCAACGCTGGACATCACTCCTTTCGATCCACGCCGCTTTGGGAGCCTGACCCTTGCCTGATTCCAGACGCATCGAGCCCGTGGCGGATTTGCGCCCTGCCCCCATCCAAATACTCGTGAATGGGCACAAGACGTTGTGTTATCCGGGTGAAACTGTAGCGACCGCGTTACTAGGTGCCGGTGCTCGCGGCTTCCGCCGCAGTGTGACCGGCACCTTGCGCATACCGGTATGCAACATGGGTGTTTGTTATGAATGCATGGTCAAGATTAACGGACTGGAAGCCCAACGCAGCTGTATGACCCTCGTTAGTCCGGGAATGTGCGTAGAGGTGACCGATGAAGCTTGAAACCCTTAACTATGACCTTGTAGTGGTCGGCGCAGGGCCGGCTGGTCTGACAGCGGCACTTCTGGCCAGTGACGCCGGATTGCACGTCGCTGTCGTTGATGAACAGGCCGCGCCCGGTGGACAGATTTTTCGCCAGCCTCCCTCGACCTTTAACGCACCCCCGAGTAGTGCATTTGCCAGTTACCCATTCGGACAAAAACTGCTTGAGCAGGCACGCAACAACATTCGTATAAAATGGTATTTCTCGACCTGTGCCTGGGGGGTCTTCCATCCTGAAAAAGGTGGAGTTCAACTGGCGATTGTCGAGGGAGAACACTCTCATCTGCTTGACTGCAGCAAACTACTGATCGCTACAGGCGCGTATGACTTACCCGTAGCGTTCCCTGGCTGGACGCTCCCTGGTGTAATGACGGCTGGGGGAATCCAGACGCTTCTTAAAAGTCAGTTTCTTTGTTCGGCACAGCGTTATGTGCTCGCCGGATCCCACCCGTTGTTGCTGTTGCTGGCGGGGCAACTCGTAGACGCCGGCGCGCAGATCGAGGAAGTAGCCATCGCACGACCTCGACCGAAGGTTCGTGAACTATTGGCAGGCTGGCGCGCACTACCAGGTCACTGGCGGATGTTTGGTCAACTTGCAGGAATACTTTTCAAGTTATGGCGCAAAGGGGTGCCCTTGCGTTTTTCGACTATCGTCACCCGAGCTCAAGGCGAGGAAGGCGTAGAACGCGTTACATTAAGCAACGTCGATATCAACTGGGCCAGCCTGCCAGGTACCGAACGCCATCATTTCGTCGACGGACTTGCCATCGGCTATGGCTTACTGGCGAGCACCGAACTTGCCCGTCAGGCCGGTTGCAGTGTCAATTGGAATCCCGAGCGAGGTGGATGGGTTGTCGATCATGACGACACGATGCGCACCTCTCTGGAAGATATCTACGTCGCCGGAGAACCTTGCGGTGTAGCGGGTGCCGAAATGGCTCATTGCCAAGGCAGACTGGCGGGCACATCTATTGTCGCAGCACTGAGGCCTGACGCTACGCTATCCGCAGTACCCGCTCGTAGGGCACTGGGACGTGCAAAGCCTTTCGCAGATGTTGTTGCGACTTTTTTTGCGCCTCGTCTGGATGCACTTACGAAACTCGCTGATAGCGAAACGCTGATTTGCCGATGTGAAGACGTAACCGCCGGTCAAGTGTACGAATTTCTCAAAAAGCATCCCCATGTTTCCTCGGTCAACAGCGTAAAACTCGCGTGCCGTAGCGGCATGGGCGCATGCCAAGGTCGTTATTGCCAACATACTGTTGCACATTTGATATCGACTGAACGGAATATCGCTGTCAATCAGACCGGT
Organism: Pseudomonas tritici; assembly: GCF_014268275.3. Taxonomy (NCBI): domain Bacteria; kingdom Pseudomonadati; phylum Pseudomonadota; class Gammaproteobacteria; order Pseudomonadales; family Pseudomonadaceae; genus Pseudomonas; species Pseudomonas tritici. Next base: position 3,306,003 of record NZ_CP077084.1, on the reverse strand, counting down.
GCCTATACCGCTCAAGCACCGGTCAAACCAATCCCGCTGGCTAGCCTTGCACTCGTCCACCAGGACTAAGCAGCTTGCGCTGTCATCCACACAAACCATTTTTTTGCTGACAAGTAGCGATGAGTATCAGGCCAAAACACAGGCCTGATTGAGCTGAAGAAATGGAGCAAGGCCAGCGCAAGCGATTGTCAAAACGACGCTGGGTGGTGGGCTTGTCCAGACACCGTAAAAATCGGTGAAAGACTTCCTATAAAGAATGGAGGTCCGACACAAATGAGCATTTATGTTTCTAATCCGCATACCCCACAGTCGATACAGGGGTACGCATGAGTACACCTTCTAAAAACAACATGTACGACGCTCTACCCTACTGTTTTCTCCTTGCCAAAAATTATAAATACCTGCAGGTGAAGTCATGAATATCAAACAAAAGCTGACCTGGGCGTTTGCCGCTATCGCGTGCGTGCCGGTCATTCTGGTGGCCGTGCTGGTCGTGTTGAATCTGCGTGAAGGGGCCGTGACCAACTTCCTCGACAGCAGCGGCCGCGAGATCCGCCAGATCGACAATGGCATGAAGCAGTTTTTCGACGGCATCAGCCAGAACGTCGAATATTTCGCCAAGGATCCGCGGATCAGCGCGGCCAGGGACCTGAAAAATTACAGTGGTGCCGGCGCGGCACAGATCCCCCTTACTGAGACCAATCGACAGCTATTGGAAATCTTCGACAGGTTCGCCAAAAGCCATCCGAACACCGCGTATTTATCCGTCGCAACGGATGACGGCGGCTTCGCCGGTTGGCCTGACGACAAGACCATAGCCAACTACGATCCACGCGTGCGGCCATGGTACAAAACCGCGATGAGCGCACCGGGCACCACCCTGCGTACAGACGCCTACTATTGGGCACCCGATGACGTGACGCTGATCTGCACCGTGCACACCATTACTGACGCGAACGGCAAAATTGTGGGGGCAATGGGGATTGATGTGTCGCTCCATCAACTCACCGAACTGGTCAAAAAGCTCAAGCTGGGCGACAGCGGCTATCTGATGCTGGTGGAAGGCAACGGCAACGTGCTGGTGGACGCCAGCGATGCCAAGCACAACTTCAAGCCCCTGGCCGAGCTCGGGCCTAACTACGCCGAACTGGCCAAGCGCGGCGACGGTGTGACCCAAATCGACATCGAAGGCGTGGCTTTCATGGCTAACGTGGTCAGCTCCAAAGACCTGGGCTGGCGCTTTATCGGGCTGATCAAGCGCGATGAAGTGATGGCCGGCGCCACCCGCCTGACCTGGCTGATCGCGGCCATCGCTGCTGCATTGGCCGTGGTGTTCGCCCTCGTCGGCGCCAGTTTCGCCAGCATGATCGTGCGCCCGATTCGCGGCGTGGCCGACGGCCTGCAAGAGATCGCCGAAGGTGAAGGCGACCTGACCCGCCAGCTCAAGGTGCAAGGCAAGGACGAAACCGCCAGCCTGGCCGGCTGGTTCAACCAATTCCTCGGCATGATCGCCCAACTGGTGCAGCGCATCGGCAACGCCTCCTCGGACCTGCAGAGCGCCGCCGCCGACACCAGCGAAGTGGCCCGCAACATGAACCAGGCTGCCGGCCGCCAACGCGAAGCCGTGGAGCTGGTGAGCACGGCGTTCAATGAAATGGTGGCCACCGCCAACGAAGTCGCGCGCTCCTGCAGCGCCGCCGCCGTCAGTGCCGACGAAGGTTACCGCGACGTACACGACGGCCAACAGCATATCGGCGAAGCCACCGGCAGCGTGCTCAAGCTCAGCGAAGACCTGCAGAAGTCGACCCAGACCATGCAACTGCTGGAGCAGGACAGCAAGAACATCAACACCATCCTCGACACCATCCGCTCAATTGCCGAGCAGACCAATCTGTTGGCGCTTAACGCGGCCATCGAGGCCGCACGTGCCGGTGACCAGGGCCGAGGCTTTGCGGTGGTCGCCGACGAGGTCCGTGCCCTCGCCCGGCGCACCGCCGACTCCACCGGCGAAATCGACAGCCTGCTGGGCAACCTCGCCCGTCGCACCCAGGAAGTCACGCAGCAAATGCAAGGCAGCCTGCAGGTGTCCCACACCAGCGTGGAACGGATCCAGCAGGCCCGCGACAGCTTTGACAAGATCCGCGGATCGGTGGACTCCATCCGCGACCAGAACACCCAGATCGCCACGGCCGCCGAGGAACAGCACCAGGTGGCCGAAGAGATCAACCGACACATCGCGCAGATCCATGCCGATGCACAATTAGTTGAGGGTTTTGCCGTCTCGGCGAAAACCGGATCGAGTCGGTTGACCGATATTTCCGGTCAGCTCAAGGGGTTAGTTGGCCGGTTCAAGTTCTGATTCCTACTTCCCCGCAGGCGCCACAAACACGCGACGCCTGCACGTTGGATAATCAGTTTAAAAGTCTGGGTAAATCGATTGCCGCTCTGCGATCGCTTTTGAGTAGCCCACGAAATGAAGTGAACTCACCGAGCTGGTCGACCGAGTAGATAGCTACCGTAATTAGCTAGTCCTGATTCATAGATAGTCGGTGAGGGACCTACCTGCAAGGGATGGAGGTCCGCTGCAGATGAGCGTTTTCATTTTTGCTACTTGAGCCATGGCCTCATTGCTCCAGTTCGCTCCAGGATCCGCCCGAAGACGAGCGATCAACTGCTCTATGGGGTCTGAAAAGCCGGAGATTTGCGGATTTAGGGACGACAAAAGCAGAGGTCCCAATTGGGAGGCCGCGATGGATAGTTGCGCGCTATTTCGAAGATGCCCATTCATTGGCTGAGAGCGGGATTGTTCGTGACGGGTCAGCACCCGCTTGATCTGAGATTTACGCAGAGATTCGAGCAGATCGAGATTTTCTTCGCCGGGAATGCCGAAGACATATTTCACGCTTTCATTTTCTAGACATTGCACGACGATATCTGCGGCCTTTGCCATTTCTACTTACCTTAGTGATGAGACGACGGCGTCTTTTTTGCTAATCGGAACAACACAACAAGCTGATCAAAAGACCCTGTCACGTGGCCCGACACAATGATTTTTTGGGCTAACCCACGTAGGGCTGAGCAACTCGCGCATCCCGCTCGCCACTGTCGTCCAGCGCTTTGGCAACGAGTCCGCTGCGCAGACAGCGATTGATGAAGTTCTGGACGTACTCAGCAGCAAGCGCTCTGCCTTTCGGAACAGCCATCGCCTGACGAATTTCCGTAAAATTGTCACTCAACACCCTGACGCCTGTCGTACTTCGGGCGAAGCGCTCCAGCGGCTGACGAACACCTGCAGTTGCATCGAGGCCAAGCTTCAAGAACTCGTCAACGGCGGCGGCTGAAGTGGTCGCTCGAACCAACTCGGCATTTTTCAACGTCCGGGACAAGAACAGGTCATAGGCCGCTACCCTACCCACTGCGATCCTGCAGCCGCCAGCGTCCAAGGCAGAAGCGAGCTTAAACATGCTTTCCGTTCGCACCAGATAGGTTCCATCGATGCAGACGTAGGGGCTTGAGAAGGAAATTTTCTCAGCCCTGACTGGCTCAATGGCGAGAAACGCAAGATCCCAAGCTCCTTCCTCAAGTGCTGCGAAGACCTTGCCGGCGGCGTCATAGGCGGTCAGTGAAATAGCAATTTCAAGCTCATCAGCGAGTGCATTGGCCAACACGACCGACACGCCAGAGAAAACCTGGGGTCTTCTCGTCAAGCTTCGCCAGTACAGGATTACCGAGGTTAATTGCAACCCGCAGCTTTCCCTGTGGAGCGATATCCTTTCGTACGGCGGCAAGATCAAACTCCACGGCTACTCACTCCTCTCTGTTTCTAATTTCTCACCGGCAGCTGCATCCCGACTGACAATACATTTTCCAATGATCAACACCATTGCCACACCAACGGCGCCGGCACCGTAATGAGCCCAGGCCGGTACCGCCGGCAGGCTTATATCAGTGATCGCCATACTGCCCGCGATCCAACCGAGCAATGCAGCTCCAAGGGTGATGACAATCGGATATCGATCCATGAAATGCAGTACCAACTTGCTGCCCCAGATGATGATCGGGATGCTGATCACTCACTTGCCGTTGCTCAGTAAGCGCCTGCTCGGCGACGCCCTGGGCTAGATAGATCGACTGCTGCCACACAGCGACAAACTCTTCCGCTACCTCGATCGGCAGTGTCGGTAATCGGCTCGCACCGTTTAGTCTTTCAGCTAGGCGCGCCCACCATTGATCGAGCAGTCCGCCAACCCGGGCCGGGCTCCCACGACCCAGATGCAGGCGTACACGTTCGACCGTAGGCCGCTCACCGCGCGCCAAGACCGCGTCCGCAGCCGCAAACACATCATTTTCCGGCACGCCTACCGCCATGGTTCACCTCGGGCTATATTAGGTCTGATAATAGAATGTTATCCGACGTTATCTTTCACAATATGGATTTAAAATACGTTGGACGTATTAAATATTACGAACCAGATTTCGCAGGTCGACGAAACGCCGTTGGACCTGCATTTTCTGACCCTCAACGCACAGGAAGCAGCTGCAGCTTTCATTGCCGCCGGCACGGCGGATAACACTGTGCGTAGCTATCGCAGCGCCCTTGCCTATTGGTCGGCGTGGTTACGACTGCGCTACGGACACGCGCTAGGCGATGCGCCATTGCAAGCCGCAGTGGCGGTCCAGTTTGTGGTTGATCACCTCGCCCGTCCGACGGACGACGGCAGATGGGTGCATTTATTGCCAGCATCCATTGATGCTGCGCTTATCCGCGCAAAGGTCAAAGCCAAGCCCGGTGTGCTGGCCTACAACACCGTCAGTCATCGACTTTCGGTACTGGGCAAATGGCATCGACTGAATAGCTGGGACAGCCCCACCGATGCACCGGCGCTCAAGAGTTTGCTACGCGAGGCACGCAAGGCGCAGTCACGCCAAGGGCTATCGGTGCGTAAGAAGACCGCCATCGTACTTGAGTCTTTACAGGCACTGCTGGCCACCTGCACCGATGGTCTTCGCGGTCAGCGTGACCGCGCCCTCCTCCTACTGGCCTGGAGCGGCGGTGGCCGACGGCGTTCTGAGGTGGTGAACTTACAAATTAGCGATGTACGCCAACTGGATACCGACACCTGGTTGTATGCGCTGGGTGTGACCAAAACCAACACCGGCGGGGCCCGCAGAGAAAAGCCGCTACGCGGTCCCGCAGGCGAGGCACTTACAGCTTGGCTGTTGGCAGCACCAGCGGAAACAGGCCCCTTATTTCGACGTATCTATAAAGGAGACAAAGTTGGGCTGACGGGTCTGTCCGCTGACCAGGTAGCGCGGATTGTTCAGCGCAGAGCCAAATTGGCAGGCCTCGAGGGCGATTGGGCGGCGCATAGTCTACGCTCAGGATTCGTAACCGAGGCGGGTCGTCAGGGTGTTCCGTTGGGTGAAGTGATGGCTATGACTGAACACCGCAGTGTGGCTACGGTGATGGGCTACTTTCAAGCGGGTGCATTACTCGAAAGTCGAGCGACAACTTTATTTAAGTCGTCAATAGTAAATGAGGAAAAGCTCCCCGCGGATCCGGATGTAGGGGGACAAGAAGAAGCCAGTCCTCTCTTGGGGGGGGAGTGATCAGCTCAGTCAGGAACTCGCAAAGTTAGTCAAGGCTATAAGTGCCGAGTTCAGAGCCACCTAATAACTTAAACTTTATTACCAATAACGAGATTTCGAATAATCGGCCGTACACTCTATGAAAATTAGACTGATAAACGACCGCTAAAACATATACAAATAAAATGATGCTGCATTCTATAAAATATTGATAGTCAAGTGAAATTAAACAGCTATCTGGAGCCAAATTTAAAGTCTCGGCAAAAAATACGCTGACCGACATCCCTTTCAAGTCGAGCAAACAAAATATCTATCTTGCTACCAGGAATACGTTTAAACCCCCCCAAAAAACCATGTAGATATTCATAATCAGAAACATCACAACACCCAAAATATATTGTAGGAATAATGGATTCTGAGGATGGAAATGAAATATTTACCACTCCGGCAACATTTGCGATGGTGTCTATTTCGCGATCTGTCAATAGGTCCATCAAATACGCTACCATGAAGAGACTTCCATATTTAGCCCTTGCGCCAGAAACCTCTGCCCCATATTTGATTGAATCAGCATAAGATGTAACGCGCTCGAGAAACGGAACCGATCTTGAGCCAAACGTGTAATGTGCCACTCCTGCTCGGGATCTGAACGTACGAGCCATTAGAAATACGTCAAATAATTTCGCAAACAATTCTAATTCAGTAAGTGAGCACTCTTTTTTACGTTTGGAAATCCTATGAGACAGGTTAAAACACAATAGAGAGAGTCGTTCGACGTTAATAGTGGGCCTGGGGTGCATGGCATGCACGTTCTGTACAAACGCATCCCATGATTTAGAGATGGTAGGGGCTTGTTCCAAGCTAACAAGTTCTTCTCTGTGATAAACGCAATGCACGGATTCTCTATAACACCAGCTTTTACGCCACCCTGGCAATTGACCAGAAGCAATGTCTGCGCTTAGGCAACTCTTACAAAATAGCGTACGACGCGCCCAGCTAACTAATTTATGGGTTTGTGGCGCAAACGTTTTTGTAATTACTTTACTGCTCAAGCCGGTAATTAGAAGAGCATTTTTGGCAAAATCAGAGGAAAAATCGAAGTCAAAATCAATACTATGTGGGACCGGGCCGTCCCATAATATCTTCACTTTTGGTAGAATAATTACCCGATTGATATCTATGACTTTTCGCTGAAGAGAAATACGGTAGAGCCATGAGCTAAGGGTCTCATCCTTAAAAGGACTAACACACTGACTCAGGAGCTTCATCAAAAGCCCCATGGGTCAGCTGTAGCGCTTACGATGCAGGCTTCATCTATACGCTCAAGTCTGCGCATCAACGCATAACAGCCGGCAGAGCGTATTAAATCTATAACCTTATCCATCCGACCGCTTGTAGAAACCAATATTAACTGTGTCAATTTTTTTTCATAAAGCCTAGATGGCTCTTTCAACGGAAGACACTGCTCCAGCCCTAATAAAAATGATCGGAAGTTTTCGCTTTCCGACCAATCATCCAATAGAACCTCAGTAAATCTCCTTTTGGTTTCGATTTTTGCATTTAGGACTCTTCGTGCCCCAACTGCTCCAAATGCGAACAGTTTCATTCCGTAGGGGTCGCTAAGCAAGGTTTTCAACATCGACCCGTTCATTCTCTGCTCATGCTTGCCAACGAGCAGAAGATCGTGAAACTCATCTATGACAAGCCCCCACTTTGACCTTAGGCTTAGCACTTCCACAAGTTCTCTAGGCAGTGAGACTGATGATTTTCCGCGCAAACCCGCAGATGAAAGAGGGACGCCTAATTCTTTGTATATTTCAGATTTTAAATCCTTTTTCCGCTCAAGTTCGTCAGGGTCGGCGGCCATATTTACAAAGATCAATCCGCTGCTATTCGTGATTCTATTTTTAATTTGCCTGACAATTGCCGTTTTGCCTGTTCCGCCCACGCCACTCACTAATAATGCTGGAGCAGTAATCCGCTTCGGAGCCATTTCGATGTTATTCATAATTTGGAATATTTTTTCACTAGGAGAATAGTCTATCCATATATCTTGCAGCATTATTACTTTCCTAGCATCAACATCTAAATCTAAATAATGCTTAAGATCCTGTCTAATATGATCAGCTGCCATGACGCTTGCCTCCGTTGAATGGTTTAGGTGGTCGCGTGTAATCTACATTTGATACATTTTCAGCGGCCACATGGGGGCTTGGGTGGGCAAGATGGTATTCTTCCTTATGGGCCTTCGATCGCGCGGCAAGCTTTTTACTCTCGCCTACTATTCCCTCGGCCTCACGATAAGAATCAACTACTGCCAGATCGGTAAACGTCCCAGGGATCTTACGACCACTAAAACATAAGCTTGCGCGATACTCTTCAAACGTAAGGTCAGGCTCGCTCAAATCCGAAAATGGTACTGGGATGTAGCTACTATCAACACGCAGCCATATTTGGCTTAGTGAAAAAGGGTCATATTTAAAAATTGCTTTCTTTGCTCCAATATGAGGCTCGAGGATTGGATCCCAATAAACCTTTCCTTTAAATTGAATACCGTATGGATGTACATCTCGCGTGTCAGTAGGCATAAACTGTAGTCGGAACTGATGCGGATCTGTAACGATCGGAGGATATGGAGTTATACCCGCTGGCTTAAAATAACTATTCCAAGCCTCGGTTGGAGACTCCCCTAGCCCAGAGTGTACTTTATTGTGATATTCAAATACCTGCAGACAAAACCAGCGACTAAACTCTCTGAATGTCATGGTAGGCGCAGTACACTTACTTAAATCTTTCCGCGCCCTTGAATCTGACATTGTTGTGCCGTTTAAAAGATGAACCTTATTCATCATCGTGCCGATATAGCGCTCCACATGTCCTCCATAATGTTTCGCTCCAAGGGGGCGGTGGTCGTAAGCAATTTGCGCCTGGGTTAACGCCGACAGAAACTTAACGCTCGTGAACTCACCGGCGTTATCCATATAGACAATCGCTGGCACACCAAAAAAAGGATAAGCGTATTTAGCAAGATCAAGCCTTTCAAGAAATTCATTTTTCATTAACACTGCGTGAGACATAGCCGAGGCCACAGAGACAGCGCTAGGAGAATGCAGACTTAAATAGTACCCCAGCAACACACGCGTATTCACATCTATTACTACTGTTAGCCATGGACGACCTATAATATGAATGCGGTCGTTTGCAAGCAAAATAATATCTACAAGCGTGTGATCCATTTGAACTAGCTCTAAAGGGCGTCCCGTTTTGCGTTTTCCGGGTCTAGCAGCGTGCTTTTGAGTTGCAACTGCCTTCCCTTCACGTAACCGGGTTACCTGTCGTGCGGTGAGCGTGGCCTTTATTCTTCTCACAACAGTCCGCTGACATGGACTGGCGATTCCCATCTCCATGCATGCGATCTGCACATCATTCCAGACAGTCGACAGTGGAATACTTTCCTCGTTTTGGAATTTTGCGATGGATTTCATGATTTCAACTTGTGCGAGCTCCGACAGCCGACTCACTCCTCGCTTTACTCCTCGAAGCTTCCTTACAAGTCCTATAGGGCCGAGTTCTTTGTCAAAATTTTTTTGCAGTTTTTACAGGTGACTTTTAGCTACTCCCAATTCCAAAGATGCTTCTGTAAAATTCAATTCGCCACTTCTTAACTTTTCTAGTATTTCGAAACGACGGCATGCCTCTTTCATCTCCTGATCAGGCACATCTAACGGCCGAACTGTACTCAAAGGAACGACATTATGACGATTAGTTGGCCTTAGATACTCTATATCGGACAGCTTTACAACCACTGTCTTTGACGTCGATACAAGAACAACCTCGACATGCTCCCCCCCAAGAGCACGAGTTACAACTGCAGCCTTGCCTGCCGCAATCACCTGAAGACCCTCTACAAGTTCGATGGGCACGAGATTATCCCTCTGTCGAAGATATGACTTGCTTGGCCTTTTTTTTATCAAATAATGATTGGTCTTTGCAATTAATTTTTTTAAGTGATTAGGATCTATCGACGAGCAGCTGAATTGCATAGCGATTACCTTTCAATTCAGGCTTTAGCTCATTACCTCTATAGATGGTGATTTTTGTGTATGCATTTTGGGTCGTTGATTTCCAATGCAGAGCATTCTTTCCAGCCCCGAGCAAGTCACCGCATCTATTGGAATTACATGAAACTGTTGAATAACTTATTTTGAATTTCTTAAAGATTTTGCGCGGTTTCATATCGATTGCATCGCATTACGACAGAAAACGTCCATTTTCAAGGTACCGTTTTGGGATAGAGCGCTAGCCATGTCGAATGGTGGGCATAACCTACGAAAACAACAGCTATTGGGCCTTACAGTTCGTCTCGTCGACCTCAATCCATCATGTCACCGGTCATTACCGGCTAGCCATGCGCTTTGCTGGGTGACTATCACATACTGGCAATGCATCCTGGGAAGAAGGCAAGAGAGATTCCATATCGCAACGCGGCAGAGGGAGCCCCATGCAACCGGCTCCATTTGATCAACCCTTCGCTGATGCTGACAGCCTGCCAACCAACCAGCATCCTGGGTACGACTCAAAGAGCATTCAAGAATATCTGATGCCAATGTGTCGGTACCGATGCAAAACTGACCCACCCTGCCGGTTGAAAACTGACCCACTTGGGCAAAATTCAGCTTTTGCGAGCCGCCCCATGCTGTCCAAGGAACAACACGTGGAAATCAGTGTTCTTGTTCATCAGGCTTTGTCTATTCGAGCGATTGCTCGGCAGATGGGCTGCTCACGCAATACCATTCGACGCCACCTCAAATTACAACCCCAGCGCCAGCCCTACGTCTACGGCCCGCACGCGGAGTGCGTGGGCAAGCTTGCGCCTTTTGAGGCATTCCTGCGTCAGCGCGTAGATGCCGCTCGACCGCACTGGATCCCCGCAATTGCTCTGCTCAGGGAAATCCGGAAACAGGGTTGGGAAATTGCACCCTACTTGACCACCCATTTGCGTTGTATATGAGCACCCATTTGCATTGGACCTGACCAACTGTTTGCATGGGACCTGACCAGATGCTTTGAATGGATTCCTCAGAGCATGAGGATTTTGCTCTCGGCCATATTCAGATCACAGTCGGGTAATTGCCCGAGGTTGCCCCCCATTTGCTTTCGACCTGATCAGTCATGTGCACCGTATTTGACCAGCGAGACTTGTCCCTCAAGTATTAATAGAAATCCGATCCCACCAATTCAGAAGCGCGCCACGGGCGAAGTACTGAAACGTATGTAGGGCAATTGGTGCATCCTTAGGTACCCATTGGCCGTTCATGGTCTGGACAGCAAGCGAGGTGATAGCTCTCTCAGCCGGTACGTTGTCATCGCGCCATTGATCAGGTTGTCGGCACATAGGCGCGGGGAAAGGAATGCCGGCATGCAGTGCATGAGAACGGAGCGCGTAAACAGTCTTGAGAATTGGTAGGAGGCCAGACCAAGTCCATTCAATTTTCATCCAATCTAAGCTGGGTCTCTCAGACGGCTCTGTCGGCATGAACTCCTCACAGAACATCAGGAATTTCTTGGTCGATCCAAATAAACCCTTAAGGTCCTTCGCGACCTCGTTCAACAAATCCTCTCCACCAGCATTTTCGACCATTCTGGCTAGCTCAGGCTTAAGTTCCTTGAGGTTTTCAGTCGACGACCCAGCAGAAGCTAACTGAGCATTCGCTGCAATTTCGATAGCGGATACAAATAGCAGCCAGGCTAGATGAGGCTCGATCTCGGAAATCCACAAAGCATCCTGATATGCTCGTGCAGCCCTAACTAGCTCAATATAGAGACCAGCATTCAGTGTTGGTATAGTTGTCAAACGCGCCTGGATGTCGTTTAGCAACACATCTTTGGGCGTGGGTATGATTGGACGCCCTGGGTTGACAGAAAGGGACGGCCACGGGCGGGAACTGTATGCGACGAATCTCCCAAGGCGATCACTCGCATCGAAGTAACGATTCGCATCGCCAGCCTTAAGCCGAATCCCTAGCGCCAGTGAAGTCAAAGCTGTGATTTCCTCTGGGAGATGACCGCCGTGAAAGCGTTTGACGTCAGTTTTGAGGTTATTAGATAAGCTCACGTGTTCGTGGCCTTCAAAAATGAAGGATCGCAGTACCATTACGATATCGGCAGTAGTCCCCGAGCCCATGGGCACTGCATTCAGAAGCGCGTAAGGGCCAAGCCCACTTGATATTTCGCCCCGAACCTCTACATCTGAATACAGCGGATACTCCGATCCGCCAAAGCATTCCAGGTTACCCGCCTGTTCCAACTCAATGAATTTTAGCCAATTTGATTGCGATGGTAAGCGCGGAGGGTTGAGGCTCGATGTTGTCATGGGTTCCGGCTCAGTCTTAACTGTTACATGTGATATTCACAAGCGTATTTAGGTACTTACACATAGTAACTTTTTTAAGGTCATTTTCGAACCACACGCAAGCTACAGACGTCGTCCTGTGCCATCGTCCGAGCACCTGTTGATTTATGGCTGTTCCCGCTAGCATAGGATTGACCCAGTTGCTGAAAAGTTGGTGACCCAAGCTCCATCCTATGAACTCATTACAAATGCTGGATTTTCCCCGATCGGTGTTGGGTCAGCTTGTTATCGGCAAAATGGATCGATTCGACGCCAGCGCCCTACAAAGAGTCTTTCTATAAGGTACTCATCCCTTGCGCAGAAATATTAAAGCACCCTATGTGCCCGGGACGCAGGTGCGCAAAAGAAAAGATTAGAGGAGAGTTTATTGTTTATGCAAATCTCACTAGCCGCCACCATCCAGCAGTAGCGCTCATGCCTAGCGAGCGTAAGACAACAAACTTTATAAATTCGACACCCCAAGGTGGGCGGGCTGCCCGATACCAGTATAGAACGTTAAAGATTAGCAGAATAGTAATAGCAATAAGCCGGTAGCATTCGGTTTTGCATCTTTTAACGTTACTTCCGGCAGCAACGAAATCATAATTAGACTGCGGCGGATACAACGACAGCTTTGCCTACAATTACATCGAGAGTAATCTGCTTGAGTTGATCAAAGGCGCGTAATTTTTTTTCGCGTTTGCGCCCGGTACAGCTAGGAGGCTAAGTCTAGCACCACTCTGTCGACAGGCTTCTCTTGCTTGATAAAAAATATAGAGTAGGGATTCCAGTCCTTTTATTCATGAGTGCACGTATTAATTAAGAGCTTTTTATGGCAAAAATAAAGGGCGTGACGATATTCCCGCAAGCCCCTTATCATACTATGGAACACTAAGGCTTTTTATCGCTAATAGTCTTCAGAATCAACTCGACTGGACTTGCAAAGGATATTTCATCTGCCCCTCCTGACTTAGTAGTGCGAAAAAGACTTTCCAAAACCAAGCGCCGATCCTCCTCAGATTTTAACTTTCCTTCGTTGAGTAGCGCGAGGTAAGTCTTCGTAAAAGTTATTCGTTCTTCCGCCTCAAGAGCCAAATGCGAATGTGTATTGAACTGTCTGAGAGATATTCTGATTAATATCCCAAGAAGAGTTATCAACAAAGCAGCGCCTGCCAAGTCAGCGACCGCTGATGCTAATTCGGAGCGTGACTTTCCCGCCAGAACTTTCTGTTCAACATTTGCACTAGCTGTAGCATGTTCCCCCTCAGGGCTCATCTGGCCGAATAGCTCTGGCACGCCGGAAGCACCACCTAGCCCGTAATAAGCAACCACCGAGCCAAATGTCAAAATCATACTCAGAACAACAGCCAAAAACCAATAAATTTTATACTTGGAGTGATTAGTCTTTCGAACGCTCCAATACTGGACGGAAGCATCTAGATCAACTTGATCGTGGTATGCAGACTTAGCCGATGCCAAAGTTACTTTAACTTCCTCAACTGCGTTTTTTGCAGCTAAACGGGATTTTGAAGCGAAATTAATATAGTTCTTTTTGCGCTTATGGTAAGCCGCCGTAATCGAGTTCACAACTCTATCAGCCCGCGCCTCTAAAGACTCCGTCTTATCAGCAATTTCTATCACGTACTGATTTACTGCATCCGTCGCAAGTTCGGCATGTGAAACAAATCTTTCAACTGTTTGGCGCACGACAGAGGAGCGCGCATCAGCAACTAATGCAGAAAATTCCTGCAGTGATAATCCAATTTGAATTGCGACAGACCTCTCAAATACCAGCTTGGGATCTTCCGCAAACTCTCTCACCCTACCGTCACGATACATAGTACCTCGTGTATACTTGTTCATGAAAAGAAGCGTCAGAGCAGCGGTCACTGCCCCATACTCGTCCTTGGTTTTTAAGATCAAATAACCTTCATCACTATCAAATGAAGTGTACGGCATTTTTTCACTGCCAAGTTTAACTCTCTTTGCACCTGATGCTAGTTCTTCTCGGATGGAGCTAATGCGGTTAAAAAAATATTCCATGTAGAGAGCGATTCCATTTTCTCTATAATGATCAGGAAGTTTATTAAGCCATTTCCAGTTTTGCTCTTGAGCGTATAAATACTCTTCAACCTCAGAGGTTTGAGCATACTCGACCTTGTTGCCATTAACTATTAGAACTACTGGGCTTGGCTGTTGCATCCATGAACTCCCGCGGTTGAAAAATCAAAACATCATAGTTTGCTTATGCTAATATTTGGACTCATTTGTGAACTCCTTCCGAGATCCATCAAATGACACTTCGGCGCCTAATCCTGCGACTGAAGGCAGCATCTTAGTCTGCCATTCCTGGAGCTTAGCTGTTAGTAAAACGTTTCTGCTTTTCGAGGGCTTTGCATTTTTCTGGCTAATGATGGCATTCTGGGCATCACAATGCACTACCCTGGAGAGCTGTGATGGATGACATGGTGAAGCCGTGGATTTTGGAGAAAATCGCCCAAGGTAAAGCGATTCTTTTCCTAGGAGCCGGGGCAGCTTATGGCTCAAAAGGCCTGCAAAATGAGCTACCTCTATCAGGATTTGGTCTCCGAGATGCAATTTCTGATCAATTCCTTGGAGGCGAGGAAAAACATAAAACGCTTGTCCAAGTCGCAGACTACGCGAAACACGAGGCAGGCCTTCCAGAGGTGCAACAATTCATTAAGAAGAAGTTCTATCCCTTATACCCATCTGATTTCCATAAACTCATCCCAACATTCAGATGGCACTCCATATTTACCACAAACTACGATTTGGTCATTGAGCGAGCTTATGCCAATTCTAGTTCCCGGATGCAAGAATTGGCGCCTATCATTCGCGACGGCGACAATTTTAGCGAGGTAATGAGTGATATAAACTTTCTTCCTTACTTCAAGCTCCATGGCTGCATAAATACAATAAATGATCAAGATCTCCCTTTGATTTTGGCAAGCGAAGAATATGCCAAACATAAAAAGAATCGAACGCGACTTTTCAGACATCTTTCCGACTTTGGTCGCGAACATCCTATTATTTTTTGCGGTTATCAGCTTAGCGATCCAAACGTACAACAAATTATGTTTGATCTGTCCGATATGGGAATACATAGGCCAACTTACATGCTTGTTGATCCAGGCCTTGGTAAGTATGACATGAAAATGTGGGCAGGACAGCGTGTCGATCCTATAAAAGCCACGTTTGAAGATTTTATCAGCTTTTTAAATGTCAAAATTGATAAACAAAAACGAATTTTAGCCAAGCTTGCAATATCGGATTTAAGTCCGATATTCAAACATCTAAAGCCTCAGATAGCTTTGTCGGAGCAACTGCAAACTTATCTCAATACTGAGCTCGAACATGTATATCCAGGCCTCTCAGGTGCAGGCGTTAAACCAATTGATTTTTATCGTGGATTAGACTCCGATTGGGGTGGGATACTTCAAAATTTAGATATAAAACGTAGAGTCAGTGACCAGGTGATTATCGACTCAATCATTGATAATGCTATAGAAGGAGTAAACACGTTCTTAGTCAAGGGCTATGCCGGCAGTGGAAAGAGCACGGTGTTGAAACGTGTGGCTTGGTATGCCGCCCATGACTTAGGTGCAACTGTCGTAAGGCTGAGAGAAGGAGCGGTACTGAGACCGACCTTGATAAAAGAGCTTGCACTAAAATGCGAGTCGAAGCTGATCTTTATTTTAGATGACGCTATTGCGAGTGCAGATGATCTCTCAAAACTTTATCGCGCGTTCGAATATGAGCCAGCAAATATTTCTATTCTTACTTCAGCAAGGAACAACGAATGGAATCAGTTCGGTGATGACCTTGATCGGTTTGTGACATCAGAGTATGAGCTTTCCACCCTCACAGATTTGGAAATAACCGAGCTAATTGATAAGCTGCAAAAGCACAACTGCCTAGGAAACTTCAAGAACAATAATATCGATGATATAAGAACTCACTTTAACTTAAGTGCGGACCGTCAACTGCTTGTTGCATTACACGAGGCGACCTCTGGAAAACCTTTTGAAGAAATAGTTCTTCATGAGTATTCTCGGGTAGTTCCTGTGGAAGCACAAATTCTCTACATGGATGTGTGTACTCTTAATAGGTTGGACGTGCCTGTAAGGGTAGGACTGATTTCGAGAATATCAGGAATAGGAATAGAACAATTCAGGAATAGATTTTTTGCACCTCTTGAGCATGTTGTTAAAGTATATATGGACTATGAGTCCCGAGATTATGCATTCAAAGCCCGACATTCGCTGATCGCAAAATTTGTTTTCGAGCATGCTCTGAAGACACCTAATGAAAAAGCCGATCAGATAATCAGAGTTTTGGAGCACCTTAATTTGGAGTACTCGGCCGATAGTGAAGCTTTTTCTCATCTCATAAAAGGCAAGCAGTTGGCTGAGATTTTCGGGGACAAAGCTCTTGCAAATAAAATTTACGAAGCAGCCAGCAGGACTGGCGCCAACATGCATTATATTTTTCATCAAAAAGCCGTCTATGAACTAAATCATGCAGGGTGCGATACTAAAGCTGCTTTGAGCATAATTTTATCCGCTGAAAAATCGCTTACCGAAGGTCGTACCGACAGAGCTATTCTGCATACAAAAGCTATGATATATAAAAAGCTTGCTCGCGAATCCCGGGCTATTTTGGAAATTGAGAAATACCGAACCGAGGCGCGGATAATTTTCGATAGACTTGTAACAGGCAATAAGGACTCCCGGGCATATAATGGCCTTGCCGAGCTTCAGCTTGATGAGCTTGAAGATCGAATTAATGCAATCAGCGATGATAGCTCCGACGATCTCACTAATCGGGCTTTCATCGAGCTGGTGAAAAAAATCGAAGCTACAATTTATAATGGGCTTCAGAAGTTTCCAAGCGATGAGTATCTTTTAACCCGACAAGAAAATCTCGCGCTTAAACTGCAAGATAGCGGACGCGCAAAGAAAATTCTTGAGGAAGCGTACAGAAGCAACAATTCTAGTGAGTTTGTTACTATTCGACTCGCTAGGCAGCGTCTAACAGTTGAAGATTATGAAGATGCAGAGAAGATCTTGAGAACTGGCTTGGTGCATAACCCGAATAGTAAACCCCTTCACCTTGAACTCGCCAAGCACCTAATAAGCTTCAATGACGATCATAAAAATATAGAAATTGAGCACCATCTTAAGCGAAGCTTTTCTCCGTCTGATGCGAACTATGATGCTCAATTTTGGTACGCGAGGCATCAGTACCTCCATGGAGACCGCGGAAAATCGAAGGAAACATTCGCATTTCTTAAGAAAGCTCGTATGTCTCCATGGCAAAAGAACGCGCTGCACGGAAAAACTGTCGGCCCTGACGGGCAAGATATAGTATACCGAGGGACAATTTCACAAGAGCATGTCAGCTTTTGCTTCATTAGGTGTGCAGAGTTGAACGACAGCATTTTTGCTCACAGTGCCAAATTTGAAAATTTGCCAGGTGAGGGCTTAAAAACTAATGTCGACGTAAGTTTCAAGCTGTCGTTTTCCATGCGGGGACCAACTGCTCATGCAGTAGCCATAATTTTTTAACTCTGATCGGTAGGCGTTAGACTTCTTTAACCAATGAAGACTAACGCCATTTCCACTGAGCAAGTCATTTTTTGATGACTGGTTCAGTTCGAGGAAATCATCAGATTCAAATCGCTGAATTTGATGTGCTCAAAAAGCCCTCGGCGGGTGCATCATCAAGTCAGAATGCAGATCAGCTAGATGGAGCAAAAAATCAGCAAGTATGTGAAACACATTACATCGAAATGGTGATTTGCTCAGGTCAATTACGACTCAAAAAATGATAAGTCCCCTAACATTCGACTCGGAATCTACTTTTTTTAAAGTCCTTTCCTTTTAAACTACTGAAAAATAGTTAATTTTTATATTTATCATTTTTGCTTACCGGTCACATCAGCCACTCTCATTTGGTGTGCTGGCCCGATGGGGTTTGTGGCAGTTTTTTCCAGTACACAATCGACGAAGGCCTGACCACTGACGCCAATCCTATTCGGTCCGTCAAACAAGAATCCAACTTTAAGCAGCGCAACACGGTGATCAGCCCTGGTAAGGCGCTGACTCCGCTCCAGTGGAATTATGTAATCGAGACCGCAGAAGTCATGGCTGCAGAGGATCCTAGGCACGAGCCTACGCTATTCATTGTGGCCACCCTCTCTCTACCTCCGAATCTCTGATCTCGTCGGTTGGGACAACTGGAAGCCTACGATGGGTTCGTTCAAGTACGACGGTGAAAACGGGTGGTTCAACGTTGTCGGTAAGGGCAACAAGGCCGCGAAAATTAGCGTGCGAGACGAATATATTGAAGCCTACTTGAAGCGTTATCGGACCACACTCTCCCTTCCCCCCTTCCCCCTTTGCCGTCTTACAAGGAGAGTACTCCACTAGTCACAACGGTCAGAGGTCGAGCTGGCCTGTCAGATCGTTACATTCGTGCCCTCATTCAGAGGGTGTTCGATAAATCACAGGAGGTGTCATGCGCCTCAAGTTCACTTATACAAAATCGCTTGATGAATATCCTCCAGTGCCATGATGCGCTGGGCGGCGTTGAGTTTGATGGCTTCCTTGGGCATGCCGAACACCACGCAACTGGCTTCGTCCTGGGCGACTGTCGCGGCCCCGGCCTCAAGCATTTCTTTGAGTCCGCGCGCGCCGTCGTCGCCCATGCCGGTCATGATGATGCCGGTGGCGTTCTTGCCGGCGAACTTGGCCACCGAGCGAAACAGCACATCCACTGATGGCCGGTGCCGGTTGACCAACGGTCCATCAATGACCTGGGCGTGATAATAGGCGCCGCTGCGAGTGACCATCAGGTGCTTGCCGCCAGGGGCGATCAGGGCCAGGCCAGGCAGGATGCGGTCGTTGTTGCGCGCTTCGCGCACCTCGACCTCGCATAAGCTGTTGAGGCGCTCGGCAAACGAGGCGGTGAATTTTTCTGGCATGTGCTGCACGATCACCATGCCTGGGCACACCCTCGGCAATGCCGTCAGTACCGCCTCCAACGCTTGGGTACCGCCGGTGGACGTGCCGATGGCGACGATACGCTCGGTGGTCTGTGCCATGGCATGGCCATTGGCGGCAGGCAGGATCGCATCCGCACTGAGCTTGCTGGCCGGGACCCGTGCCGGGCTGGCGCTTCGCTTGCCCAGGTTCCTTACGTTGGAATTCGCTGCGGCGCGGATCGCGGTAACCAACTCGGCCGCCGACTCGATCAGGAAACTCTTCAACCCGGTGCTGGGCTTGGTGATGATTTCCACAGCACCCGCCGACAGCGCCTGCAGGGAAGTTTCCGCGCCTTTCTGGGTCAGCGAGGAACAGATCACCACCGGTGTCGGCCGCTCGCTCATGATTTTCTTGAGAAAGGTGATGCCGTCCATACGTGGCATTTCCACGTCCAGCACGATCACATCCGGCCATTCCCGGGCGAGTTTGTCCATGGCGAAAATCGGGTCGGAGGCGGCGCCCATGACGTGAATATCCGGCGTATCGCTGAGGATCGCCAGCAGTACCTGGCGCACCACGGCCGAGTCATCGACCAGCAGCACACTGATTTTTTTGGTAGGCATCTTGTTGAATTATTCCCATTGGTTGGTGCCGGACCCAGACGTTGCCGTTCCACAGGTCGAACATGATCGTGCGGTAACCGGTACTGCCCATGTCCTGGGCTGTCAGGTGCAGGTGATAGTGCTCGGCAAGGGCCAGCGCTGCGCGAATATTCAGGCTGGCCACGTCCTGCGTTGGCAGGCGGCGCTGCTGCTCGGGAAACATCTTGCCGCCGCCGAACAACTTGACCTGGTAATCCCGTGCATGCGTGCCATTGACCTCGGCGTGGCGCAGCAGCAGTTCCAGGGCTTCGTCGGCATATCGGCCATCCAGGGGCTGGTGGTCGCGCAGGCGCCCCGGCAGCATGAAGTGACACATGCCGCCGATCAGCCGTTGCGGGTGCCAAAAGGTGATCGCCACGCAGGAACCGAGCAAGGTGCGCAGGCGCGTCGACTGCGTCGCAAAGCTGACCTGCCCAGGGGCTAATACCACTTCGGCCGTACCGACAGGCTTTTTCATGGCTTGCGGTAAATCGACGGTGCCACCAGCTTCAGGGTGTCATTGACGCCGTGGAGGCTTTCCGAGTGACTGATGATCAAGTAGCCGCCGGGTCTGAGCAGCGGCAGCAGGCGCGCGATTACCTGGCTCTTGGTCTGCTGGTCGAAATAAATCATCACGTTGCGCAGGAAGATCACCTCGAACTCTCCCAGGGCGGGCAGCGCTTCGTTAAGGTTGACCTGGACAAAATTGACGCGGCTACGCAAGGCCTTGTCGATCAGCAAGGTGCCCTCCTGGCGACCAATGCCCTTGAGGCAGTACTTGGCCAGCAGCGGCTGGGGCAATGTCTCGGTGCGTTCCATGGAGTAATGGCCGGTGCGCGCCTTGGCCAGCACTTGGGAGCTGATGTCCGAGCCGACAACTTCCCAGGGCGTGCTGCCGAGGCTTTCGGCCAGGGTCATCGCCAGGCTGTAGGGCTCTTCGCCCGAGGAACTGGCCGCGCTCCACACGCGAAACACCTTGCCCGGCACGGCCTGGGGCAGCACCTGCTGACGCAGGAAGTCGAAGTGCTTGGGCTCGCGAAAAAAATAGGTTTCGTTGGTGGTCAGCAAATCCAGCGCAACCTGCAATTCGCCCTTGCGCTGGTCATTCATGATCAGCTTGAAATACTCACCATAGCTCTGCAGCTCATAGTGCTTGAGGCGCTTGAACAGGCGCCCGGCCACCAGGGCTTTCTTGGCCGGCGACAGGTTGATGCCGGCCGCGCGGTACAGCCAGGTCTGGAACTGACCGAATTCACGGTCGTCGATGGAGACAGTGTCTTGCATGGTCGGGTCTCAACGCGGGTCGAGGTCGAGGGCCGGCGCCTGGCCGGCCTCGGCGAGGCTGGACATCTCATCGATAGACAGCACCCTGTCCACCTCCAGCACGATCACGAACTTGCCGTCGACCTTGGCCATGCCGCTGATGAAATCGGCGCGAATTCGCGCGCCGAAGTTGGGTGGCGGTTCGATCTGCGTGGCCGGGATCTCCCTCACGGCAGACACCGTATCGACCAGCAGCCCGATGTCCTGGGGCTGACCATCTTCGGTACTCGCTTCGATGATGATCACGCAGGAGCGCCGCGTGATCGCCGAGTTGGCCCGCCCAAAGCGCGCCGACAGGTCGACCACCGGCACCACCGCGCCGCGCAGGTTGATCACCCCGCGCACAAAAGCAGGCATCATCGGCACCACGGTCAGGCTGCCGTATTCAATAATTTCCTTGATCCCCAGAATGCCGATGGCGAACATTTCGCCGCCGAGCATAAAGGTCAGGTACTGCGCATCCTCATCTACCGCCACCGCGGTCTGCCGGTTCGTCATTACTGCGCCCATGTCACTCTCCCTAGTAAGGCCCGTATTGATCGTGCGATCAGAAGCGGGTGAAATCTGCTTCGTCCGGGGCACTGGCCATGGTGTAGGCGAACGCCTTGCGCTGCGCCGGTGGTTTCGGGCGTGGTGCCTGACGGTTGGGCTTGCTGCCCGGGCTGTCCACGCTGCTGCTTTGAACCGCGGCCTTGGGCGCCGAATCCAGCACGAAGAAGCTCATGGCCTGCTGCAGTTGCTCGGCCTGGCTGCTCATTTCCTCGGCCGTGGCCGCCAGTTCCTCGCTGCTCGAGGCATTTTGCTGGGTCACCTGGTTGAGCTGGGTCATCGCGGTGTTGATCTGCGCGACACCGGCGGCCTGTTCCTCGGACGCGGCGCTGATTTCCTGCACAAGGTCGGACGTCTTGTTGATGGAAGGCACCATTTCGTCGAGCAACTTGCCGGCTTTCTCGGCCATGTCCACGCTGCTGGAGGACAGTTCACCGATCTCTTGGGCGGCTACTTGGCTGCGTTCAGCCAGCTTGCGCACTTCGGCGGCTACCACGGCGAAACCCTTGCCGTGCTCGCCGGCCCGAGCAGCCTCGATGGCGGCATTGAGCGCGAGCAGATTGGTCTGGTAGGCAATGTCATCGATGATGCTGATGCGCTGGGCGATTTTTTTCATCGCCACCACCGTCTGCTGGACCGATTCGCCACCCTCGGTGGCTTCCTTGGCGGCCTTGCTGGCCATGCCATCGGTGACCTTGGCGTTTTCGGTGTTCTGGTTGATGCTGGCGCTCATCTGCTCGACCGACGCACTGGTTTCCTCGACGCTGGCGGCCTGCTCACTGGTGGCCTGGCTCATCGATTGCGCGGTGGCGCTGACCTCCTCGGAGGCACTGGCCAGGTTATCGGCGGCGTTACGCACTTCGCCGATGATATGCGCCAGCTTGCCGACCATATTGCGCATGGCGTTGAGCACCATGCCGGTTTCATCTTTCCCACCCGGCTCGATGTGCGCATTGAGGTTGCCTTCGGCCAATTGCTCGGCGGCGCTCGCGGCTTGGCGCAACGGGCGGGAAATGATCCGTGCGATGAATACCGCCAGGCCCAGGCCGATCAACAGGGCCGCGACCAGTACCGCGATAATCGACACGCGTGCGCTTTCATACAGCGCCGAGCCCTTGTCACCGGCGGCAGTCGCGCCGGCGTCATTGAGCTCGACCATTTTCTGCAGGCGAGTGGTCACCTCATCAAAATGGCTCTTGGACTCTCCCCTGAGCAAACCGCGCGCCTGGGCTTCCTGGTTCTGCCGGGAAAACTCGAGCAACTGCTTGCTGGATGCCAGGTAGGCGTCCCAAGCGCTTTTCACGCTGGCCAGGAGCTGTCGATCTTCATCGTTCGACAGCAATTGCTCGTAGGTGCCCATGCGGGTTTCGAACTGTTGGCGCGCGTCGATGGCTTCGCGTTCGGCCTGGGCCTTCTCCTCTGCAATCTCGGTACCGATGTGGCGGTTTTCTTTCAAGCGGTAGTTGGCGGCAAAAAAACGCATGCCTGCCGCTGCGCGCATGGAGGGCATCCAGTTGCCCTTGATGTCCTGGGCGGCCTGGTTGACGGCACCGAGCTGAAGGACGGCGAAGCCGCCCATGGCCCCGGTGAGCGCCAGGACCACCAGGAATGAGCAGATCAACTTGGTGGAAATTTTAAGATCGTAGAACCATTTCATCGGGGAACCTCCATGGAATTGCAAATACGTCAGCGGGCGACGACCGGTAGCGACTGAGGCGCCTGGGTCGTGCGGGCTTCCAGGTGTACGATTTGGTTGAGCAGTGCCGGTACATCCAGGATCAGGGCCACCGCGCCGCTGCCCAATATGGTCGAGCCGCTGATGCCGCGCAGTGCGCCGAACAACTTGCCCAAGGGTTTGATCACGGTCTGGAACTCACCGAGCAGGTCATCCACCACCAGCCCGGCCTTATGCTCGGCGTAGCGCACCACCACCACATTCTGGCGTCGGCCAACAGGGCCTTCATGGCTGAAGTGCTCACGCAAGTGCACCAGCGGCAACACCTCGCCACGCAGATCCAGATAGCCCGTGTCGCGGCTGGACTGGCGCTGGTGTTCATCCAGCTCGATACATTCCTGGACCATGTCCAGGGGAATCACGTAGGTGGACTGGTCGATGCCGACCAGGAACCCATTGATGATCGCCAGGGTCAGCGGCAAGCGAATGCGCACCACGGTGCCCTGCCCTGCGCGGCTGTCGAGGTCGACAGTGCCGCGCAACAAGGTGATATTGCGCTTGACCACGTCCATGCCGACGCCGCGCCCGGACAGGTTGGTCACGGCCTCTGCGGTGGAGAACCCCGCTTCGAAGATCAGGTTGTAGATCTCCTGGTCGGTGAGCACCGCACCGCCGGCCACCAGCCCGCGTTCCTGGGCCTTTTGCAAGATGCGTTCGCGGTTGAGCCCGGCACCGTCGTCGGCGATCTCGATGACGATGCTCCCCGAGTCATGGTAGGCATTGAGGCTCAAGTGGCCCTTGGCCGACTTGCCGGCCGCACGCCGCGCATCGGCGCTTTCGATACCGTGGTCCATGGCGTTGCGCAACAGGTGCATCAGCGGGTCGCCGATCTTCTCGACCACGGTCTTGTCCAGTTCGGTCTCCGCGCCGCTGATGCTCAGTTCGATGTCCTTGCCCAGCTCCTGGCTGATATCGCGCACCACGCGGCGAAAGCGGTTGAACGTATCGCCGATCGGGATCATGCGCAAATGCAGGGCGCCATCGAGAATCTCTTCCACCAGCCCCGATACCGTCGAGGTGGCCTCTTGCAAGGGGTCGTTGTTACAGGAACGGGCCAGCAGGCTCGCGCCGGCGCTGGCGATGACCAGCTCGCCGACCAAATTGATCAACTCGTCGAGCTTGTCGGCGTTGACGCGTACGTAATTGCCGTCGCGGGGTTTCGCCTCGCTGGCTGCCGGACGCTGCGGTGCGGCGGTCACAAGGCCCGGCTCGACCGGCGTGACCAACTCGCCAGCGATGGCCGCCGTGCTGGCGGGCGCTTCGTCGACGGCACTGATGTGCACTTCACAGTCGTCACGCACAAAGTCGAATACTTCGTTGAGGGTGGCGTGGCCGGCGGTCGAGCGCAGGTCGATCTCGAAACCCAGGTAGCAGCTTTCCGGGTCCCAGCTGTCCATGGGCGGGATGCTGTCGGTCAGTGTGGTGACCTGCATCATCTGCCCCAAGGTCTCGAGGTAGCGCAGAAATGACAGCGGGTCCATGCCATTACGGAACACATCCACGCCGAAGCGCAGGGAGATGTGCCAGAGCACTTCGACCGCCGCGTCGTCGGCCACCTCAGCGGTTTCGACGATGGCAGTGGCGGTTCGCATCGGCTGATAGGCACTCAGCGCCTCGCGCAATGCCTCACCGCGCTCCAGAGCCGCAGGCGTCGGCGCTTCACCGCGGTTGGCGACCACTTCGACCAGTTCGAGCATGTGATCGCCGCACTTGAGCAGCAGCGCGATCAATGCGGCGTCCACCGCCACATTGCCTTCGCGCAGGCGGTCAAGCACGTCTTCGACGATATGCGTGAACCCCACGATCGACGCCAGGCCGAAAAGGCCCGCCGAACCCTTGATGGTGTGTGCGGCGCGGAAAATCGCGCCAATGGCATCCTGGTCGCCGGGCTCGCTTTCCAATTGCAGCAGGGATTGCTCCATGGCCTGCAACAGCTCGCGTGCCTCTACGATGAATGTCTGCTGTGCCTGATCGAGATTGATGCTCACCGGGACTTTCCTTGTCGATCAAAAAACGTGGGAAGCGCTGACTACGAGGCCGCGCTGCGACACAGTTGGAGCGTCTGCATGACCACCTGGCTCTGGCCGGTCACGCTCAAGGCGGTACCGGCGATGCCGGCTTCACGCCGGATGACCGCGAGCAACTGCAAGCCGGCGCCATCCATTTCCGTGACCTCAGACAGGTCCAGTTCCAGGCGGGGTGCCGCGCCCATCTGCGGCAGCAGCGCCCCCGCCAGTTCCGCTACGGTGTAGATCGTAAGCTCGCCGTCAATGCGCACGTGGGCAGTGTCGTCGACTGTTTCAGTGGTTATCGGCATGGGAGCCTCCCTGGCGCCGGGATCAAGGCAGGATCAGTTTAGACACGGCTGCCAACATCTGCGCAGGCTGGAACGGCTTGACCACCCAGGCCTTGGCGCCAGCGGCCTGGCCCTCGGCCTTCTTCGACTCCTGGGACTCTGTGGTCAGCATGATGATCGGGGTGAACTTGTAGTTGGCCAGCTTCTTGACCTCCTTGACGAAGGTGATGCCGTCCATGTTGGGCATGTTCACGTCGCTGATGATCAAGTGCACTTTCTGGCCGGTCAGCTTGCCCAGTGCATCCTTGCCGTCGCTGGCCTCGATGACGTCGTAACCGGCGCTTTTCAAGGCGATGCCGACCACTTGCCGCACGCTGCTGGAGTCGTCGACCACTAATACATTCTTCGCCATGATGTGCTCCTAAAAGAAGGTGATGTCTTGAGAATTCTGCTGCACGGCCGCCTCTCCATGATGGAGGCGCCGTTGCTCGTCGGTGGCGTAGGTGGCTTCCATGCGCGCCAGCCATTGGCGGGCGTCGACGGCCACGGCCTGGTCCGGGGCCCGGCTGGCCTGCAGGAGGTGCTCATGCAGGGCGTGCATGTTGTCTCGTACGTGGCTGAGGATCTGGCTGACCCGGTCCTGGAATTGCAGGTTCACCAACACTTCGGTCATCTCATCCCGGATGCCGTAGCTTTCCTGCTTGAGCAGGTCGGCGGATTCGGCCAGGCGCCCGGTGATGTTCTGGAAGCGTTCGAGCACCACTTGAATACTGTTTTCGGACTCGGCCACCGAATGGCTGTCCTGGTCGGCACTGCTGGACGCGGCCTGGACCAATTGCGTAATGGCGCTATTGATGATGTCAACCTTGGCCGACATCTGCTGGCCGGTTTCACTGGATTTGCTCGACAGGCTGCGCACCGCGTCGGCCACCACCGCAAAGCCGCGACCGGCCTCACCGGCACGCGCCGCTTCGATGGCTGCGTTGAGGGCCAGCAGGTTGGTTTGTGCGGCAATCGCCGCCACATCAGCGGCCATGGTGCGCAGTTCGCCAGTGTAGGCGGTCAGGCTGCGGACCTGGGCCAGGGTTTGGTCACGGCTGCTTTGAGTGGCCTTGAGCGAATTGATCACCTGGCTCAGTTCACTGTCACTGCGGGCCAGCGCCTCAAGCGCCCCGTCGGCGGCGTCGCCATCCAGTTCACCGGCAGCGTGCTGCGAGGCTTGTACCGTTTCCTGCAAGCGCGCGGCGATCCCGGTAAACCGGTTAGCCAGGCTCACAATCGCTTCTTCGGTCTGATGGCGCGAGCTTTCCACCTGCTTGGCCCAGATCGGCATGGCGCCCAGCAACACCTCATCGAGCTGTGTCCGGGAGGCCATGCCGGTGCGCGCCGCGTCGGCGTCGGCCAGATCCGCCTGCGCCCGCGCAACGCCCAGCTGTACTGCGTCACGCTGCGAACTCGCGCTCCAGGCGCAGGCACCGAGGCCGATCAGCACCAGTACCGCGCAGGCCGCCAGATTGGCCGCAGAGGTTGATTGCACGAGTGTCCAAATCACGGCCGGTACGACTGGAATGAAAGCGAACCAGCGAAAACGCGGATGACCGGGAGGGGTGATGCGGATAGATTGGCGCGGGGTCATGGGTTCGATCCTTGAACTTTGTTGCGGATATAAACGACATAGGAGTTATCTGCCCTGTGCGTAACAACTTTAGATATCCAATGTGCCTTCCGTCTGGTTTCTGCCAGATTTCAACCAGGTCCCAAAGCATGTTTTTTTGAACGAGCATCCATTAGCCTCTGGACTGGGATCGTGGGAGGTCGAGGCGGCGAGGCTAGGGATGTCGAGGAGACCAGGTCTATAAACATCAATCGATGAACAGTCGCGTTAACTTTTAGAGCATTGAGCCAGTAATCTCAGGCTCGTCAGTAGTTTGCAACGCAGACCCACCCAATAAATTGTGGAGGTGACAGGATGGATAGGAAGCAGACTGTAGAGGTCAGTCAGGACATTGATGCGTCAGTTTGGCGAACGGCCAATTGGCTGAACAAGCCGAGCTTTTGCCAAGCCTTTACTGACGGCACCTTGGAGGTGGTTACCGGTTCACAAACCGACTTCTGGCGTGAAACGCACTACGGATTCATACGCGACAGCGGACATTTCTTAGGGTTTGCAACATCAGGAAGCTTTACGGCTCAGGTCAGAGTTAACGCCGATTTTCGCGAGCTCTATGATCAGGCGGGCATTATGGTCAGGCTCAATGAGGAGACTTGGCTCAAGGCAGGGATAGAATATAACGATGGAATGCCAATGATCAGTAGCGTCCTGACCAAAGGCCGGTCGGACTGGGCGCCTAGCTGCTTCACCGGTAACCCAAATGATTTTTGGCTTCGCTTAACCATTTCCGATGGAGCGCTACGCTTGCAGTATTCAACGGATGGCGTGACTTGGCCATTGCTCAGGCTTGCACCATTTCCAGAAGCGCAAAGCTATACAGTTGGCCCCATGTGCTGCACACCGGAACGGCAAGGGTTGCGGGTAAAGTTTTCTGAATGGTCTTTGAGTCAGCCTATCGGGAAAGACCTGCATGATTTGAGCTAGCCAATATGCCGAGCATACAAGTCAAGCAAGGAAGTCCCGCAACGGAAACCCCGCACGATTAGCGCTCATCGGCCAGAAGTGCCCAGCGCTCGTGATCGCACCAGACCCCGGCGATCTGAAGGTATTTCGGAGAAAACCCCTCTTTCTGAAATCCGAGACGTTTGACCAGAGCTATTGATCGCACATTTTCAGGTTGAATATTGGCTTCGATACGGTGAAGCCCTAACTCCTCAAAGGCATACATCGTTGTCAACTCGACCGCCTGGGACATTCTTCCAGTCCCAGCAAACGAGACCATGCCCCAGTAGCTGAGATAGGCGTTTTGAAATCCTTTATAGAAGATCTGGCTCAGATGGGTGACTCCGACAATGTGGCCAGATTCTCTATCGCGGGCCACTAGCCCAACGCTTGCGCCTATGATTTGAGCCGAATACCACTCCTCGAACCCCGCAGCGGTTGTGAACGGCTGTACCCAGCAGCCATGATATTCCCGGCTTTCCCGATTTGCGTGTAGAAGCTCGTCAACATCTTTGCGCGTTACCCGGGCAAGCTTAACGTCTGACATTTCCATACTATCTTTTTTCCAGAGATTTCATTGCGGTGGAAACCGTCAATACGGGGCCACCGCAACCAAAAGACGTTATACGCCTGCTGGTCTGAATCAGCGGCGCAAGAGACGGTCTAGAACCAAGAGCGCAACTGCACCAATTGCAAGTGCGGCAACCGGTTTCTCTTTAACAAACGTAGATACGCTGTCCAGTGCATCTCCATAAGTTTGGGTCAGTTGACCGGCAGCTTGGCGTCCAGCGCCTTCAGCTTCAAGCTTCGAATCACCAAACAGTTTCCCGACGACACTCTGTGCCTTCCCAGCAACTTTTTCTGCAACACCTTCTACTTGTTCACGCTTCATAAATCACCAAATCTTTGCGAGTAAGTGGGTATATCCAGGTCAACCTGAACGAGAGGTCATCTGCACTGCTTTAGGGGGATGAGCACCTTGATAAGTTCAACGTTGATGAGCATCGAAAGAGGCATCGCCTCAATCGAACCCCTCCCGGCAAGATGGGTCTGCTCTTGTATCACTCTTGGGAATAGATCCAATGTCCACGCAACACAGCCTTGTAGTACTCGCTCGCGGCGGATACGCCGCTCGGGGCGTGCTTTATTTGATCATCGGTATCTTCGCGCTGCTGGCAGCACACGATTCGACAAAACCGAAGGACAGCCATAAGAGCCTGGAAGCCTTGCTAGGCCAGCCGTTCGGCTATTTTTTGGTTGGGCTTGTGGTGGCAGGTCTGCTCGCTTTTGCAGGTTGGCGTGTCCTGCAAGCGACGCGTGATGTCGATCATCACGGCACAGAACTCAAGGGTTTGGTTATTCGAGCGGGCCTGTTTTCCGGAGGTGTCGTCAACGGTGCTTTAGCGTTTTTTGCACTCGGCCTCCTCATGAGCGGCATTCGAAGCTCGGGCAATTCCGGAGGGCAAACCAAAGATTGGCTGGCGCATCTGTTGTCTTGGGAGTACTCGAACGTGTTGGTGTACCTGATCGCCCTCCTTCCACTTGGCGTTGGAGTGGCTCACATCATTAAGGGATGGAAGGCGTCGTTCGAGAAATACTTTAATGCCGATGAAGATGTCATGCGCTACGTCCGGCCAGTGTCTCGGTTCGGTCTCATGGCACGTGGCGTCGTGTTTATAGAAATTGCGCTACTACTGGCAGTCAGCGGTTCTACCTATCAAGCCATGGACCCACCTGGTATGAAGGAAGCGCTCGACGCGCTCCAGAACCTTCCGGGTGGATGGTTGATTTTGATGGTGATGGCCTTGGGGCTGATTGCTTTCTCGGTTTACAGTTTTTCTGAAGCGTTTTGGCGCAGGATAAATATGGATGTGCCAGGAGTACCGAAAGCGTAGGTTATGCAAATCCTGAATGGCCCCAACGCTCGAATGGCGTTAGCATCCTGCCCATTGGGTTTAACGATCAGGGTCGTACTGTGGAAAAGCTAAATCGCCTTCAAAGCGGAATCGAAGGGTTGGATGTCCTCCTCAAGGGCGGACTGGTCGCTGGGGCCTCCTATATCATTCAGGGTCGCCCTGGGTCCGGCAAAACCATTCTGGCCAACCAGCTTGGGTTCCACCATGCGCGCAACGGCGGGCGTGTCTTGGTTGCCACGCTGTTGGCCGAGTCCCATGACCGGCTGTTCCAGTTCCTGTCGACCTTGAGCTTCTTTGACGCAGCCCGGGTGGGCGCGGAAATTCAGTTCGTCAGCGCGTTTGACACACTGGAAAACGAAGGTCTTGATGAAGTGGTCAAGCTGCTACGGCGCGAAATCAGCCGGCAGAAGGCCACGGTCTTGGTCGTAGACGGTTTACTCAACGCCCGCTCCAAAGCCGACTCCCCGATCGATACCAAGAAATTCATTTCTGAACTGCAAGGTCACGCCGCCTTTGCCGGTTGCACCGTCCTGTTCCTGACCAGCTCGCGATTGGATGACGGTAGCCCCGAGCACACGATGGTCGACGGTGTAATCGAAATGGGTGAGGAGTTGTTCGGTACGCGTTCGGTCCGGCGTATTCAATTGCGCAAGACCCGAGGCAGCGGCGCCCTGACCGGCCTGCATGAGTGTGAAATCACTGACGACGGCCTGATGGTCTATCCGCGCCTGGAAAGCCTCTATAGCTACCCGTCTTCACACGACAACGCCGACCTCACGCGTATCCCCAGTGGCATCGGGTCGTTGGATGACATCCTGAATGGCGGCCTGCACCGCTCCAGCGTCACGCTGGTGATGGGGCCATCAGGGATCGGCAAGACCACCTTGGGCCTCAAGTTTCTGGCTGAATCAACGGTAGAGTCGCCGGGCCTGCACTTTGGTTTCTATGAAAGCCCGCAGCGCTTGCGCCTGAAAGGCGAATCGTTGGGCATCGATATAAAGCAGCTGGAAGACAGTGGCGCGCTGACGATCGCCTGGCAACCGACTACCGAAGGTTTGCTCGACGGGCTAGGTGCACGCTTGTTGCGCGTGGTCGAGGAGAAAGGCATCAAGCGTCTGTTCATCGACAGCTTGAGCGGGATGACCCGCGTGTCGAATAACCCCGCGCGCATCACCGACTTCTACAGCGCTCTGATGAACGAGCTGCGTTCCAGGGGCGTCACGGTATTTGCATCCATCGAGATCCACGACCTTGTCGGCTCCGAGGTCAGCGCGCCCGCCTCTGAACTGTCCAGCATCGCCGACAACCTGATGCTGATGCGCTTCCAGGAAATTCAACTTGAACTAAAGAGGACGCTTTCCATTCTTAAAGTGAGAGACAGCTTCTATGACACCTCATTGCTGGAGGTGGTCGTCCGTGACCAAACCGTTGAACTGAGAAAGGTTTCCCGACATGCATCCTCAGTTCCCGCACACTCTGCGCTACCAGGCTCAGCATCATAAGTACTTGGTTAGGTTGAATTGACATGTCCACCATCCTTGTCGTCGACGACGAATACTTGATCGCCGATATTCTCGGCTATGCGCTGGAGGATGAAGGATTCATGGTCGTGAAGGCCGGTAATGGTCGCAAAGGCCTTGAAGTGCTGGAGCGGGAACGGCCAGCGTTGATCATTACCGACTTCATGATGCCCGTTATGGACGGACTCGAGTTCGCAACGGCCGTACGTGCGCTGCCGTCGCTCAATCACTTGCCTATTATTCTGGTGAGTGGTGCGCAAGCCCATGTCGGCATGGAAAGATCAGACTTGTTTGATGCTGTGCTGGATAAGCCCTTCAAGATTGATTTGATCATCGCCGAAGTACGGCGCCTGTTGACCCCAGCTTGAATGCCGAACCTTTGGCAGGTGTCGGCGATGCGGCGACGGCGCCCTCCTCCTGCCTGCGCGCTTATCAGGCTGGATGGGCGCTCTAGTTGATCAAAACTGCGTAATCACAGTGACACCGGCAACTTCGAACCTGTCCATATTCATTAACGCGTCTATGGACTGTTCCAAGCTGATGGTGCGCCCTATCAGTCGCTGCGGAGACAGTTTTCCGGACTTGATCATCGCAAACATCGCATCGTACCGGTGAGCCTGCATACCGTGGCTGCCCAGGATCTCAAGTTCCTTGGCGATCACAGTGCTCATGGGCACGATGGGCGTGTTATTACCGCCCAGCATCAAGCCAACCTGGACGTGCTTGCCGCGTTTGCGC
Organism: Pseudomonas tritici; assembly: GCF_014268275.3. Taxonomy (NCBI): domain Bacteria; kingdom Pseudomonadati; phylum Pseudomonadota; class Gammaproteobacteria; order Pseudomonadales; family Pseudomonadaceae; genus Pseudomonas; species Pseudomonas tritici. The sequence continues at coordinate 3,273,684 of NZ_CP077084.1, read as the reverse complement.
AGGTTGCTAATGGAGTTGAAGCACGTCGTCGGGTGTCCCAGGGCATCCAGGGACACATGCACCCCGCCGCCGCTGATCTCCATCACGGCGCCCACTACATCATCGACTTGACTGGCATTCACAGTCACCGCCGCACCCAGCGACTGAGCCAGATCAAGCTTGTCCTGGGCAATGTCGATCGCGATCACATTGGCGCCCAATGCATTGGCGATCATCACGGCGGATAAACCCACGCCACCACAGCCGTGCACCGCCACCCATTGGCCTGCGGTGGTTTTGCCTTGATCCACGACCGCTCGGAACGACGTGACAAAACGGCAACCCAGACTGGCGGCGGTGGCATATTCCATAGCGTCAGGCAGGGCAACCAGATTGAGGTCTGCCTGATGAATCGATACGTATTCGGCGAACGACCCCCAGTGTGTGAAGCCGGGTTGAAATTGGCTGTCACAGACTTGCTGGTGACCCACATTGCACTGTGGGCAGGCGCCGCAGCCACCCACGAACGGAACGGTGACGCGATCGCCGATTTTCCACTTCACGACATCCTTGCCCACGGCCTCGACAATGCCCGCCAATTCATGCCCGGGCACATGCGGCAGCTCGATGTCCGCATCGTGCCCGACCCACCCATGCCAATCGCTCCGGCACACGCCGGTGGCCATTACTTTTACGACGACGCCATGTGCTTCCGGTGCCGGGTCGGCAACCACCTGCAGCGTGGGCGGTGCTGAAAATGCTTCGTAGACCACGGCCTTCATAGAACCCCCTTAATTTGAAGTGTTCATTCATTATGCGTTGATCTTATGAATTTACCTTTCTTATAAAGGCGCTATTACAGTAAGTTCTGCAAGAAACTGATTTGGCCTGCGGGTCTGCTGAAAGGATCTTTCACTGTGGAAAAACTCGATAAAGTCGACCTTGAAATTGCCGACCGTCTACAACGGGATGGAAAGCTGTCCAATGCAAAATTGGCCGAGCAATTGGCGATGAGCGAGGCCTCCTGCTGGAGGCGGCAAAAACGGCTTGAAGAGTCTGGGGTCATCGAGGGTTTTCAGGCGGTACTCAATCGTCGCAAACTCGGTATCGGCGTCATGGCGTTCGTACAGATCGCGTGTACCCAGCATGGCGAAGATGTGACCGCGCAGTTCGAAGCGATCATTCTGGACAGCCCGAATGTGCTCGCCTGTTACAACACCACAGGAGAAGCCGACTTCCTGTTGCAGGTCGTCGCTAAAGACCTTGATGACTACAGCCGATTCGTCGAGAAAGTGCTGCGCAAGCTACCAGGCGTGTTCAACATCCGCTCAAATATCTCGCTGCGCGAGATGAAGGTGATCAACCGTTTGCCGCTGCTTTGAAGAGGCCGTATGCGTTAAACGCATACGCCTGCCTTAAACGTCATAATCCCCTGTTTCCTGGCGTGTTAATCTCGCACCACCACGAATAGACATTGATCGTCACTCGACGATGACCAGAACCAGGAAAGAACATGCCGAAACTCTCTCACTCAGCCTTGCGCCGCAAATTCCGTGAATTGCTAGCCACCCCAACGTGCGTTGAAACCGCCTCCGTATTCGACCCAATGTCGGCGCGTATCGCCGCCGACCTGGGTTTCGAAGTCGGCATCCTTGGTGGCTCAGTCGCTTCGTTGCAGGTACTGGCCGCACCCGATTTCGCGCTGATCACCCTGAGTGAGTTTGTTGAACAGGCCACCCGCATCGGTCGCGTCGCCCAGTTGCCGTACATTGCCGACGCTGACCACGGCTACGGTAACGCGCTGAACGTAATGCGTACTGTCGAAGAACTTGAGCGCGCCGGTGTGGCCGCGTTGACGATTGAAGACACATTGCTGCCGGCGCAATTTGGGCGTAAGTCCACCGACCTGATCTCCATTGAAGAAGGCATCGGCAAGGTGCGGGCTGCACTGGAGGCGCGGGTTGATCCAGAGTTGTCGATCATTGCGCGGACCAACGCGGGTGTGTTGCCGACCGAAGCGGTCATCGAGCGGACCCTGGCTTATCAGAAAGCCGGTGCCGATGGGATTTGCATGGTGGGTGTGGCTGATTTCGAGCACCTGGAGAAGATCGCGGAGAACCTGACGGTGCCGCTGATGCTGGTGACGTATGGCAACCCTAAGTTGAATGACGCCCAGCGGCTGGCCAGCCTCGGTGTGCGCGTAGTCGTTGCCGGCCACGGCGCTTACTTTGCCGCGATCAAGGCTACCTACGACAGCTTGCGTGCCCAGCGCCAGTTGACCCATAGCACCGACAACCTCAGCGCCACCGAGCTGACGCACACGTACACGTTGCCGGAAAGCTACGTGGCGTGGGCTGAAGAGTTCATGGACGTAAAAGAGTAAGACTCAAGCCCGAACGAGGGGACATCGGTCCCTTTTCGTTCAGGTTAAGAACCGATTACCCGCCTGCGGTAACCCCAGGTTCTCCTGTTTAATTGCCCTCCTCCTACCGCCCTTGTTGCATCTGGTCAGCATTGCTTCGCGCTGTCCCCACAAAAGACAAGTCGACATAACTACTCAGGCGCTGGGCCTTTGCGCGCCGTATCCAGCGGCTTTTTCCGTATCAATCTCAACCTTTTCCGACATCGAACGCTGTTCGCTTTCGAGTAAGGTCACGCCGGCTGGAAAGCTGACCGATAAGGCGCTAGCGCCGGAACGGCTGGGGCAACGATCTCGACGCGTTCCGCAGGGCGTTTCGGACATCCATGGCCAGTGGTCGCAAAACAGGCGGCTTCCTGGAATAGCCGTCAATTATCTATAAAAAAGGAGAGTTTCATGCCCCCGGAACACCGCGAAAGCGATCCCGGCACCGGCCACGGCCACGGCCATAGCGATCATTTACCGCGATCAACGCTGATTATTCCTCAGATAGACCTTCCTTTCTCCTGTCCGCCACCCCGCACCGACAGCGCTCATTTGCGCGCGCATGCTCTCGCCTGGGCCCAGCGCTACGGTTTGATCGGCCGCCGCGGTGCACATCGTCTGAGCACCACTCCACTGCTCGAACTGGGGATAGCGCTGTGCGGGGAAGCGCCCACGCATCGGGCCGAGATCCTGGTGTGCTGGTATCTGTGGGCACTCATTCTCGATGACCGCATCGACGACGGGCCATGGGCGGAAAACGGTACGTTGGCGTGTTTCGTCAGTGCGGTGCGGGCCGTCACCGAGCAGAACAGTGCTGACCTGTCGGGTGACAAGAACCGATTTGACGACCCCATGCTCGTTGCCCTGGTCGATGATCTGTGGCCACAGACCCGGTACTTGGGTGACGAGCGTTGGCGACAAAGGCTCGTGCGGCATTTGATCCGGCATCTGCATGCGCAGGCGACGCTGGTACGAATGCGCGAAACCGACACGACGCTCACATTGGCCGAGTATCTGCCGCTGCGTCGGGACTCGTTTGGCGCGCTGTTCTTCTTTGATCTGATCGATGGGGCCGAAACGCTCGACCCCTACCAGCCTTCAGCCGACATCGAAGGGTGGAACAGGTTACGCGAACACAGTGCCGACATTATTGCCTGGACGAACGACATCCATTCGATTGCCAAAGATGTGGTGTGTGGTGAGCGCTTCAATCTAGTCTCGATACTGGCGGGCAGCGCTGGCCTCGATTGGCCAGCCGCAATCGAATCCGCCCATCAGATGGTAAATACGGCGGTCGCGCAGTTCACCACTGTCGCCACTCGGCAGGCAGATCAACCGCCGTTCGCCGCGAACCACCCGGATCGGCTGCGACACATTGTGCGGGCGGCGGGCGATTGGCACCGTAGCGTTTCCCGGTATCACCTGCATGCCAACGATTCCGCGGCGCAGGCCGGCCGGCAAGTGGACCTGAATCTCACCCCGCCGACCCTCAAGTCCCGACAGTTCGAAATCGACCCCTACCCCTTGTATGAGCGTTTGCGTACCACACTACCGATTGTCTACGACGAGCCCACCGATGTGTGGCTGGTCAGTCGCCATGTGGATGTCAAAGCCGCACTCACCCATCCAGCGGTGAGCAGTAATAACTACGCTTGGCAGATCGGACCGCTGCTGGGACACACGCTAGTCGCCATGGACGGCTGCGAACACACTCAGCACCGGGCGTTGCTCACCCCAGCATTTCGCAGCAAAACACTCGCCGTGCTCGAAACCTCCATCATCTCGGTCACCACCGATCTGCTCGAACGCATGCGCGGCCGCTCCCAGGTGGAACTTATTGAAGATTTCACCACCGCACTGCCGGTGCGGGTGATGGCCAAGGTGCTGGGTCTTCCGGCTGAAACCTGCGAGGAGGTGACGCAGCTAAAGAACTGGTGTGCCATCGGCTTCGCTTATATGGGTAACTATCGACAGGATCCTTCACTGTTGACCGGTGGGTTATCCAACCGAGACAGTTTCTACGACTTCATCCAGCCACACATCGACGCCCGCCGTGCGGAGCCGAAAGACGATTTGATCTCGCAACTCCTGGCAGCCTGCATTGACGGTCAGCCGTTGTCCGAGACGTTCGTGAGGGCCTACTGTGCGATCCTCATGACAGCGGGCAGCGAGACCAGTCACGGCGCGCTGGCCAATCTCATCGTCAACCTGTTGAGCGAGCCAGGCCTCAAGGATGCGGTGATGGCCAATCCAGAGTTGATGGACGATGCGCTCGCCGAAACCCTGCGACGTAACCCTCCGCTGCAGCTCATATTGCGAGAGGCCCGTGAAGCGTTGGAACTGCCGTCCGGAACGATTCCTGCTGGCGCGACCCTGGCTTGCCTGATCGGTTCGGCCAACCGTGATCCGGACCAATTCACCGACCCGGACACCTTCAATATGGCTCGCGGCAATCAGTCGACCAGTCACTTCGCTTTTGGCGCGGGGCGTCACTTCTGCCTGGGATCGCTGCTGGCACGGATGGAAATCACGATCGGCGCTCGCCTGCTGCTGCAGACCTATCCAAACGTACGCTGGTCGCCGGGCTTTCAGCCCATCGAGCGTGGGTTCCTCAACCGCGGGCCCGATCGACTGGAGGTCTCACTATGACCGCTATCGACGCCGCCGAGGCGCCCGACTACACCAGCAGCTATCTCGGTGATCGGCACGACGGCCAATTGGAACGGCTGCGCACCCTGGAATATGTCTTTGACCCGTTGAGCTACACGGTTTTTGATCAGCTTGAGCTGCCGGCCAAGCCCGCTATCCTCGATCTGGGCGCTGGCGCTGGATCGTTCGCGGGTTGGCTGACCCAGCAATATCCTGATGCGACGGTCACGGCCACCGACATCGATACCCGATTCCTGACTGGTTTACCCGGCATTCGGGTGCTCTCCCATAATGCGGCAACCGAGGATTTCCCTGCTGCCTCCTTTGATGTCGTGCACGCACGGGCGCTGCTGTGTCACCTCAATGAGCGCGAAGATGTATTGACGCGAGCGATCACTTGGCTGCGCCCTGGTGGCTGGTTGGTAATCGAAGACATGAGCCTGCAACCGAGCTTGAACACTGCGCACCCGCTGTTCCGCAAAGTGGCCCAGGCCGGCATCGCGCTGCTGGAGCAGTCCATCGGTTCCGACATGCTTTGGGCCGATACCCTCCCCGACCAATTACGTGCCCTTGGACTCGCGAAAGTTACGCACCGCACCGTCGAAGGCCGAATCGGCGACAGCAGCCCAGCCGATACCTTCTGGGCGTCAACCACTGCACAGGCAGGGCCAGCGCTGCTGAAACTCGGGCTACTCACCCAGGAAGACCTGAATGCCATGGCCAACCTGCGTGCGGATCCAGCGTTTACCGACGCAGCGATGACATTAGTCAGCGCCTGGGGACAAGTCCCCACTCTTGAGTAAAAGGCATAGCACTGAAGGACATACAAAATGACCCATAATGTGGTGTTAGTTGACGCACAGGACGTAGAAATCGGTGTTTGTGACAAACGCGTCGCCCACTTGGGGGCGGGACAGCGCCATCGCGCATTTTCGGTACATTTGATCGACAGCGCGGGGCGTCATCTGCTCCAACGGCGTGCCGCAGGCAAAATGCTGTGGCCAGGCTTCTGGTCGAATGCCTGCTGCAGCCATCCAGCCCCTGGCGAGAGCATTACGGATGCCGCGTCTCGTCGCCTGCGCGAGGAACTGGGCATTTCTGCCTCCTGCCGCGTTCTCTATAGTTTTGAATACCATGCGCACTTTGGTGAAATCGGTGCGGAACACGAATTGTGCCATGTGCTGGTTGCCCAATCTGACGCTAAGGTGTTGCCGGCTACCGAAGAAGTCAGCGAGATCAAGTGGCAGACCCGCGCTGAAATATCAGCCCAACTTTCATCGGCACAGGCCCCATTCACGCCGTGGTTCCGGATGGAATGGCAGCGCCTTATATCGGAGCACCCTTCGTTTGATACGCCCGCCTTGCAGGCGTGAAAAATCCGCCGCAGAGTCTGCGGCGGCAACCTCTACCGCCCCCTCGACACCGGCAGCGCCAAGGCTGGCGCGATCAATAAGGGGTGCCCTGACCAAAGCCCCCCCTGACCAAAGCCCCCCCTCACCACAACCCCCCCTTCTCCACATCAGCCCATCCAACCCACGGCGGTCTTGGGAATCACTTCCGACTCGTCCAGCTTCGACGCAAACATGCTCACGGCCTGCACCGCATCACTGGTGCTGGTGCGAATCTGCAGGATGACCGAGCCCGCCTGATCCGCCAGGTTGACACCGCGTTGGGCGCCTTCCTGGGTGGCGTTCATGCTGGTGACGGCGTCGCGGGTTTCCGAGAGGATCATGCCGATCATCTCAGCGATTTCCGCCGTGGAACGGCTGGTGCGCCCGGCCAGTTGCCGCACTTCATCGGCCACTACCGCAAAGCCGCGCCCTTGATCGCCCGCACGTGCCGCTTCGATGGCCGCGTTGAGCGCCAACAGGTTGGTCTGGTCGGCGATACCGCGAATGGTGTTGACGATGGCGGTGATCTGCTCCGAACGATCGCCCAGTTGCCCGACCAGTCGCGCAGAAGCGCCAATGTTGTCGGCGATGCGGCGCATCTCGCTGGCGGTCTCCTGGATCACCTGGGTGCCATGCTCGGCAAAACGCTCGGTTTCGGACGAAATATGGTAGGCCCGTGAAGCACCACGGGAGTCTTCCTCGAACTTCTCCACACGCTCGGTGATATCGCTGGCGAACTTGACGATCTTGACCAACTTGCCGTCGCCGTCGTAGACCGGGTTGTAACTGGCTTCCAGCCATACCACCCGGCCATGTTTGCCCAGGCGCTTGAATTGCCCGGTGAAAAATTCGCCGTTGTTCAGGCGACGCCAGAAGTCGGCATATTCACTGCTGTTGACCAGGGTCGGTTCGCAAAACAGGCGGTGGTGTTTGCCTTTGAGTTCCGCCAGCGAATAACCCATCACGTTCAAGAAGTTGGCGTTCGCGTCCAATACGTTGCCGCCGAGGTCAAACTCGATCACGGCCATTGCCCGGTCCAGCGCGACCAGTTTGCTGGAAGTGGCCGCTTCCTGCTCCACTTTGGCGGTGACGTCCAAGGCGTACTTGACCACTTTCAGCACCTGGCCGCGTTCATCCAGGACCGGGTTGTAGCTCGCTTCCAGCCAGACCGTCTTGCCATTGGCATCGACGCGCTTGAAGGTGCCTGATACAAACTTGCCGGCTTTCAAATCACTCCAGAATTGGCTGTACGCTGCACTGCTGGTCAGCGCCGGCAAGCAAAAGTCGCGGTGGGATTTGCCGCTCAATTGACCCGCGCTGTAGCCCAGGGTCTTGAGAAAGTTATCGTTGGCCCGCAGTACCTTGCCATTGAGGTCGAATTCGACCACGGCCATGGAGCGTTCCAGTGCGACGATCAGTCCTTTGTACTCAGTGGATTCGGCCGTCCTGGCCGCCAGTTCGGTTTTGAGTGTTTTGTTGAACATGACGTACCCTCAGCCGCGCGGAAAAACTAATCTCTTGATTGGCTATCGGCTGGGAAATACGCGACTTGACGCGGCAAAAATGTTTATTTTCTGGCGCCAGATAATTGCTGCAGCCCCCGTCATTCAAGGCTTTGCGTCGAGCAGTGCCAACCGCTCGCGCATGCCGGCGCTGGCTGCAGGGCCAGCCTGCAACACGCACTGGTCCAACGGCACCACACGCCCTTCGGCATTTGCAAACATCGGCTGCACCGGCCTGCCCGTTTCGCGCTCCACCAACTCGACACTGGCGCCCTCCTCGGCGTAATGCCGATTGCCCCAGGCCACCAGTGACATCAGCACCATACGGAAATCCTCACCCTTGGCCGTCGGCACATATTCATGGCGCGGCGGGCGTTCGCTGTAGGCCCGGCGTTCGAGCATGCCCGCCTCCACCAACGCGTTGAGACGGCGTGTGAGCATATTGGGCGCGATGCCCAGGCTGCGCGAGAACTCATCGAACCGGCGCAGGCCCTGCAATGCGTCACGCATGATCAGGATGCTCCACCACTCCCCTACCCGTTCAAGGCTGCGGGCGATGGGGCATTCGTCGCGGGTGAGGGACTTGCGTTGCATGGCGGTAACCTGTGGATGAGTACAAATGTGCGTGACGCCATGTTACTTTCATGATGATAGTGACGTCCATAGGGTCTGTTCCCTCAACGCAACTGGAGTCGATTGATCATGAATAAACGCATCGTTGTGACAGGCATGGGCGCACTGACGCCGCTGGGCGCTGACGTGGAATCCACTTGGCAACGCCTGTTGGCCGGGCAGTCGGGCATTCGTCGCCTGCCGGAGGCGTTGATTGGAGACTTGGCCGTCAGCATTGGCGGCCAGGTGCAAAGCGTGCAGCAGGACCCGGAAGCCGGGTTTGATCCTGATCGGCTGCTGGCGGCCAAGGAGCAACGCAAGATGGACCGCTTTATTTTGTTCGCACTGGCAGCGGCGGATGAAGCACTGAAGCAAGCCGGCTGGGCACCGAAAACACCTGAAGAGCAAGAGCGCACTGCCACCATCATTGCCTCAGGCGTGGGCGGCTTCCCGGCGATTGCCGATGCTGTGCGCACCACCGACAGCAAAGGCCCGCGGCGGTTGTCGCCGTTCACTATTCCCTCCTTTCTGAGCAACATGGCGGCCGGGCATGTGTCGATCAACTACGGGTTGAAAGGCCCACTGGGTGCCCCGGTGACCGCTTGTGCGGCGGGTGTGCAGGCCATTGGGGATGCAGCGCGGATGATTCGCGCCGGTGAAGTCGACGTGGCGGTGTGCGGCGGTGCCGAAGCAGCGATCCATCGGGTCAGCCTGGCGGGTTTTGCGGCAGCGCGGGCGTTGTCCAGCGACTTCAATGACACACCTGAACGGGCCTCGCGGCCATTCGACCAGGCGCGTGACGGTTTCGTCATGGGCGAAGGCGCCGGCATCCTCGTCATCGAGGCGCTGGAACATGCCCTGGCGCGGGGTGCACAGCCGATTGCGGAGTTGGTCGGCTACGGCACCAGCGCCGACGCCTATCACATGACGGCCGGCCCTGAAGACGGCGATGGCGCACGGCGGGCGATGGTGCAGGCACTGCGCCAGGCCGGAATCCAGGCGGCTGAGGTGCAGTACTTGAATGCCCACGCCACGTCGACGCCAGTGGGTGACAAAGGTGAATTGGCCGCGATTAAAACGGTGTTCGGCGCCAACGGCAGCCTCGCAATAAGCTCGACCAAATCCGCTACCGGCCACCTGCTGGGGGCTGCGGGTGGCATCGAAGCCATTTTCACCGTACTGGCCCTGCGCGATCAGATCGCCCCGGTCACCCTCAACCTGCAAAACCCCGACGCCCTCGCCGATGGCCTGGACCTGCTGCGCGGTGAAGCCCGGCCAATGGCGATTGAATACGCACTGTCCAACGGCTTCGGTTTTGGCGGCGTCAATGCCAGTGTGCTGTTCCGCCGCTGGGCGTAGTTTGCCCCTGCTGTCGCTTTCGAGGACCATGGGCGCCTTTCTGAACCTGCCAACGCGAGGCGCCCATGGCCAACCACGACCTGCACTACACCCCTGACCCAGATGCCGACTCGATTTCATCGGATGTGATCGGCTTCAACGGCATCCTGGTGTCCACCCAGATCCCGACCCGCGCCGATGGCAGCCTGGAACTGGGCGACATCACCCTGCAAAGCGAATGCACCCTGCAAGCCTTGAAAGTCGCACTGGAAAAGGCCGGCAGTTCCATGGATCGGGTGATGCACTTGACCATCTACCTCACCGACATGGCCGATCGCGCCGCCTTTAATGAGGTCTACAAACGCTTCTTCGCCAAGCCCTGGCCCGTGCGCGCGGCGGTGGGTGTGGCTGCGTTGGCGGTAGAAGGCATGCGCGTTGAAGTCACCGCAATGGCCGCCAAGGCCTAAGCCGAACTCGGTCAAAAATGTGGGAGCGGGCTTGCTCGCTCCCACATTCGATTGGGTTTGCACCCTCTAAACATGGGACGCATAGGCCGCCAGCCCTGCGGTAGGTGCCCGCCCAGCGTTTCACAGCTACAATGCGCGCCTCAACCGTGACAAGCCTGACTAAAAAAACTATGTCCTTGCCCAAGCATCACCTCGAATTGCTCAGCCCTGCCCGTGATGTCGCCATTGCGCGCGAGGCCATCCTGCATGGCGCCGACGCCATCTACATCGGCGGCCCGAGCTTCGGCGCGCGCCATAACGCCTGTAACGAAGTGAGTGAGATCGCTTCCCTGGTGGAGTTCGCACGCCGCTACCACGCGCGCGTGTTCACCACCATCAACACCATCCTGCATGACAACGAACTGGAACCCGCGCGCAAGCTGATCCATCAGCTCTACGACGCCGGCGTCGATGCGTTGATCGTGCAAGACCTGGGCGTGATGGAACTGGATATTCCGCCCATCGAGCTGCACGCCAGCACCCAGACCGACATTCGTACCCTCGGCCGCGCCAAGTTCCTCGACCAGGCCGGTTTCTCGCAGCTGGTATTGGCCCGTGAGCTGAACCTGCAGGAAATCCGCGCCATCGCTGATGAAACCGATGCGGCCATTGAGTTTTTTATCCACGGTGCCTTGTGCGTAGCGTTCTCCGGGCAGTGCAACATCTCCCACGCGCAAAATGGCCGCAGCGCCAACCGTGGCGACTGCTCCCAGGCCTGCCGCCTGCCGTACACCTTGAAGGATGACCAGGGCCGCGTCGTGGCGTTTGAAAAGCACCTGCTGTCGATGAAAGACAACAACCAGAGCGCCAACCTGCGCGCCCTGGTCGAGGCCGGCGTGCGCTCGTTCAAGATCGAAGGCCGCTACAAAGACATGGGCTATGTGAAGAACATCACCGCCTATTACCGCCAGCGCCTCGACGAGATTCTTGAAGACCGCCCGGACCTGGCTCGCGCGTCCAGCGGCCGTACGGCGCATTTCTTCCTGCCCGACCCGGAAAAAACCTTCCACCGTGGCAGCACCGACTATTTCGTCAGCGACCGCAAGATCGACATCGGCGCCTTCGACACCCCGACGTTTACCGGCTTGCCGGTGGGTGTGGTGGAAAAAGCCGGCAAGCGCGACTTGCAGGTTGTCACCCATGAGCCGTTGTCCAACGGCGACGGCCTCAATGTGCTGGTCAAGCGTGAAGTCGTGGGTTTCCGCGCCAACATCGCCGAGCCTAAAGGCGAGTTCGAGGAAGACGGCGAGAAACGCTACCGCTACCGCGTCGAGCCGAACGAAATGCCGGCCGGCCTGCATCAACTGCGCCCGAATCATCCGCTGAACCGCAACCTGGACCATAACTGGCAGCAGGCCTTGCAAAAGACCTCCGCCGAGCGCCGTATCGGGCTGGCGTGGGCCGCGCGCCTGCGTGAGGAGCAGTTGGAAGTCACCGCCACCAGCGAAGAAGGCATCAGCGCCAGCGTCACCCTGCCCGGCCCGTTCGGCGTGGCCAACAAGCCGGAACAGGCGCTGGACACCCTGCGCGACCTGCTCGGCCAGTTGGGCACCACCGAATACCACGCGACGGACATCCAGCTGGATGCACCGCAAGCGTTCTTCATCCCCAACTCACAGCTCAAGGCACTGCGCCGCGAAGTGATTGAAGCGCTGACCGCCGCACGCATCGCCGCTCACCCGCGCGGTGGCCGCAAAGCCGAGACCTCGCCGCCGCCGGTGTACCCGGAAGCACACCTGTCGTTCCTGGCCAATGTGTACAACCAGAAAGCCCGCAACTTCTACCACCGTCACGGTGTGAAACTGATCGACGCCGCCTTCGAAGCCCACGAAGAAACCGGCGAAGTGCCGGTGATGATCACCAAGCACTGCCTGCGTTTCTCGTTCAACCTGTGCCCTAAACAGGCCAAAGGTGTCACCGGCGTGAAGACCAAGGTAGCGCCGATGCAGTTGATCCATGGCGATGAAGTGCTGACCTTGAAGTTCGACTGCAAGCCGTGCGAGATGCACGTGGTGGGCAAGATAAAGGGGCACATCCTCGGTCTGCCGCAGCCGGGCAGTGCGGTGGAGCATTTCAACCCGGAAAACATCATCTTTCAGGGCACGCACTGATCCATCGCCAATATTGGAAACAGCTTGTAGTGAGCGGGCTTGTCCCGCGCTGGGCTGCGAAGCGGCCCCAATAAAAAACACCGCGTTCTTCCAGGTAGAACACGGTGTCTGATTTTAGGGCCGCTTCGCAGCCCAGCGCGGGACAAGCCCGCTCACTACAGGCCATCGCCAGCCGCGCTGCAGGCCGGCAGCCGCCAGCAGAATCGCCACGCCCCCCAGCCATTGCAGCCAGCCCAGGCGATGCCCGAAAGCCATCCAATCGACGAAGATCGCTGCAATCGGGTAGATAAACGACAGTGCTCCGGTGATGGCCGTCGGCAATTTCTGGATCGCGCCATACAGCAACACATACATCAAGCCGGTGTGCACCACGCCAAGCGTTACCAGTGCGGCCCAGGCGTCTGGCGCCGTTGGCAGGCTGTTCCAGGGCACTAAAGGCGCCAGCAGCACCGCCCCGGTTGCGACTTGGATCAACGCCATCAAATGCGGCGGTACCTCTTTCAAACGCTTGATGATCAACGCCGCAATCGCATACAAAAACGCTGCGCCCAACGCCAGCGCGATACCCACCAGGTAATCTGCGCCGCTGCTCTGTTGATCGCCATGGGCGGTAACAATCGCCAACATCCCGAGAAACGCCACGCTCAGCCACGCAAGCTTCTGCACGGTGATCTTTTCACCCAGGAACACCGCCGCTAACATCACCAACATGAACGGCTGCACGTTGTACACCGCCGTACTGATGGCAATTGACGCGTGGGAATAGGACTCAAACAGCAACAACCAATTACCGACAATCGCCACGCCACTGAGCATGGCCAGCCCGACCTTGGCCCAGCTGAGCAGGTCCAGGCGCAAGTACCCGAGCAGCGCGCACACCAGCAACAGTGTCAGCCCGCCGATCACGCAGCGCCAGAACACCACTTCGATCACCGACACGCCAGAGACCAATACAAACCAGCCAATGGTGCCCGAGATCAGCATGGCGGCGACCATTTCCCACGACCCGCGACGGATGGATGTGTCCATGATTAAGGCTCCTCAAGTGAGGCTCAATTATGGCAATCTGCTTGAGAGCGGCTCCAGTGACTAAAAAAGGTCAAACACCTGGATAGCCTTTACTTATTAGGCGGACCCCATGATTGACACCATCGACCAGCAACTGATCGCCGCTTTGATGGACGACTCACGCCTGTCGCTCAAGGCCTTGGCCGGCATTACCGGGCTGTCTTCGCCCAGTGTTGGCGAGCGTTTGCGGCGTCTTGAAGAGCGCGGCGTGTTGACCCACTACACCGTGGATATCGACCCCAAGCATTTTGGCTATCTGTTGCAGGCCATCGTGCGCATTCGCCCGTTACCCGGCAAGTTGCAGGAGGTGGAGCGCCAGATCCAAGCGATCCCCGAGTTCACGGAGTGCGACAAGGTCACGGGCGAGGATTGTTTTATTGCGCGGCTGCATGTGCGCACCATGGATCATCTGGACAGTTTGCTTGACCGGCTTAACGCCTATGCGGAAACCAACACGGCCATCGTCAAGAAAACCCCGGTGAAACGGCGTTTGCCACCGCTGGGGGATTAACACGGCAGTTCTAATGTGGGAGCTGGCTTGCCTGCGATTGCGATCTGCCAGTTGATACTTGCATTGCTGACCCACCGCTATCGCAGGCAAGCCAGCGCCCACAATTCGAACGGCTTCGTTTATTCGTGCAGCGTTTTGGCCGCTACCAGCAAGCCTCGGAACTTGCGGTACCGCGCTTCCAGCACCGGCCGCTGCGTGGCATCAGGCAAATACCTCGCCTTCACCGGCATCCCCGCCTGCAACAACGCCTCCCCCTGCCCGATCGCCAGGAACCCCAGCTTTGCCGCACCGATGCACGCACTCAACTCACTGCCGTGCAAGGTGAAGATTTCCCGCTGCAGGATATCCGCCAGCAACTGCGCCCAGTATTCACTGCGCGCCCCGCCCCCCACCAGGGCGCAGGCACCGACATTCGCACCCGCCGATTGCACGGCGTGCAAGGCATCGAGCAACCCGAAGCCCACACCTTCCATCACCGCGTAGCCGAGCATGGCGGGCGTGCAGTCATGGCCCAGGCTCATGAATCCACCGCGCAGCAACGGATCGTTATGGGGGGTACGTTCACCGGCGAGGTACGGTAGAAACAGCGGTGTGTTCAAAGGCACAGGCTGCCCTATGGGCAACTGCAGTTGCACGTGGTCCAACAACGTTTGCTCATCCGCCATGCCGGTCAGCCGCGTCACCCAGCGCAAGCAACTGGCACCGGCCAGCATCGCGCCCATGGTGTACCAACGGTTGGGCAACGCATGGCAGAAGCTGTGCACGGCATTGGCTGGGTTGCCGGCAGCGTGGTCAGTGATGGCGACAATCGCCGCGCTGGTGCCGAGGGTGATGAAGCCATCGCCTGCGTTGATCGCACCGATACCCACGGCGGCCACCGGATTATCGCCACCGCCGCCAGCAATCACTACGTCAGTCGACAGCCCTAGCTCGGTTGCCGTCAAACCCGCACTCGCGGCGCCGCCTTCGACCAACCTGGGCATCTGTTCCGGCACAAGGCCCGTCGCGCGCAGCATCGGGGCGAACCACTCACGCTGTGCCACATCCAGCCACAACGTCCCGGCAGCGTCGGACATCTCGCTGATACGCTCGCCACTCAGGCGCAAACGCAGGTAGTCCTTGGGCGACAACACGCAGTCGATGGCCTTGAATACCTCAGGCTCATGCTGTTGCAACCACAGCAATTTCGGCGCCGTGAGCCCGGCCATGGGCAGGCTGCCCGTGACGTCGGCAAACCCCGCCCCCAACTGTTCAGCCTCAGCGATCGCGCGCGAATCGTCCCACAGGATTGCGGGATACAACACGCGGTTGTCCTCCCCCAACAACACAGCACCGTGCATTTGCCCGGACAGGCCGATACACGCCACACGCGCAAACGCCTCGTGCGCACGCAGTTGCCCCAACGCCTGCACACACGCCTGCCACCAATCTTCCGGCGCCTGCTCGGACCAGCCGCTGTGGCGCCGCGACACACTCAGACGCACGCCGGCGTGGGCCAGCACCCTACCGTCGAGGTCCATCAGGATGGCCTTGAGTTCTGAGGTGCCGAGGTCTATTCCGAGGGAAACAGGAAGGTTCATACGTGGTTTTCCAATCAACTACAGCCACATGAGTCACGCCATTGCAGGGTTGGCGCCAGGCGCACGCTCTGGGGCGGTGCCGTGGGCGAAGCCATGCGTTGCAATAACAGGCCGACAGCGCGAGCGCCGAGTGCCTTGACCGGCTGAGCGATCAAGGTCAGGCGCGGCACGAAAAAGTCCGCCCAGTCAAAATCATCAAAGCCGACCAAGGCCATCTGCCCCGGCACGGCGATGTGTGCGTCACGCAGCGCGTGCATGGCGCCGAGGGTCATCAGGTTGTTGCCGGCCATGATTGCCGTGGGCGGCGCGGCCAGGCCCAGCAACTGCGCCGTGGCCTGGCGTGCCGGCTCTGTGTTGGAGCCGCCATTGACCAACAGCTGTGGATCAAACGCCAGCCCCGCCACGTGCAACGCCGCGCGGTAACCGGCCACTCGCTCATCGGTGGTGCTGAACCCCTCGCGTCCGGCGATAAAGCCAATGCGGCGGTGACCATGGGCGATCAGATGTTCAATAAGGGCCTGGGTGGGCTCGGCGTTGTCCACCCCGACCTGGTCAAACTGCTCGCTCATCATGCGGTCCACCAGCACCGCTGGAATCTCGTTGGCGCGCAGGTACTCCAGCGCCTTGGAGCCGTTCGAGGGTGCCAGCACAATCCCGTCGACCCGCCGATGATGCAGCGCCGTGACCACCCGCAGCTCCTGCTCCGGGTCGTCGTGGGTGTCGACAAACAGCATCATGTAGCCGTGTTTGGCGCATTCGGTTTCAATCGCGTGCACCGTTTCACTGAAGTAGTGGTTGGACAGCGCCGAGATCGCCACGCCAATCGTGCTTGTACTTGACCGGGCCAGCGAGCGCGCCAGGGTGTTGGGGATGTACCCCAGCGCCTGGATTGCCTGCTGCACCGCTTGCACCGTGGCCGGGCTGACCTTGCGGGTACCGTTCAACACATGGGACACCGTCGATGTCGACACCCCCGCCCTGCTTGCGACGTCATCCATGGTGACCACGGCGCTGTTCCTCTCACTGATTCAACGTTTACTCGACCAACCGCTGTACGTACCGACGTTGTCACGGGTGATTAGTTTTGGCGTGAGCAGGGTCACCGCTTCGGCTGGGGCTTTGTCGTTGAGAATGTCATTGCCCACGTTCACCGCGGTCTGCGCCATGGCCCAAGGGTCCTGGCTGGCGGACGCCTGGATTTGCGTGTCGGTCTTCAGCGCATTCTCGATATCCGGCGCGCCGTCCACCGACGTGATAACGATGCCGCTGCGCTTGAGCTGCTTGGCCGCCAGGTCGCTGCCGATGGCTTGCGGGTCGTTGATCGCGAACAGGCCGTCGATTTTCGGGAAGCGCGTCAGGTAACCCTGCATGGCGTTCAAGCCACCTTCGCGCGAGCCCTTGGCGTCCTGGTCATCGGACAGCACCTTGATCTGCGGCGCACTGGCGAGTGCCGCCTTGCACCCTTTGACGCGGTCGGTCACGGCAGTGACTTGCGGGCCGTTCTGGATGATCACATTGCCCTTGCCGGCGAGCTTATCCACCAGGTACTGGCAGGCCAGCTTGCCGGCCTCGACGTTGTCGGTCTGCACGGTGGCGTTCACACCTTTGGCGTCGACATCCACGGCGACCACGACAATGCCGGCGTCGCGGGCTTTCTTGATGGCCGAGGCCATGGCGGACGGGTCTACCGCGTTGATCAGGATCAGGTCGACCTTGGACGAGATAAAGTTGTCGATCTGCGAAAACTGCTTGCTCAAGTCATAGTCGGCCGACACCGAGGTCACCTTGACGTTGGGATTGAGCTCCTTGGCCCGCGCCGTGGCGCCATCGGCCAGGGTCACGAAATACGGGTTACCCAACGAGCCCATGCTGATGCCGAGGGCTTTGAGTTCGCGCGCTTCGACGGCTTGGGACATCAAGGCAGCCAAGGCAATAACGGGAAAGATACGTTTGACGTTCATGCGGGTCTCTCTTGTGATTGTTGTATGAGTGAAATCAGGTCCGCGCACCGGACTGGCGATAACGATCCAGCGCCACTGCGCCAATGATCACGATGCCCTTGATGATGTATTGCCAGATATCCGAGACGCCCAGCAGCACCAGGCCGTTGGTGAGTACCGCGATGATCAGCGCGCCGATCAGCGTGCCGCCGATGGTGCCGACGCCGCCGGTAAAGCTGGTGCCGCCAAGGATCACCGCGGCAATCGCGTCCAGCTCATAGGATTGCCCCAGTTGCAGGCCGTTGGCCGCGAACAGGCGCGAAGCGCTCATCACCGCGCCCAGCCCGGCCAACGCACCGGACATGGCGTAGACGAACAGCAACACCTTCCACACCTTGATCCCCGACAATCGCGCCGCTTCCGGGTTACCGCCCACCGAGTAGATCTGCACGCCCATCACCGTGCGCCGCAGGATAAACCACGACAGCGCCACCACCGCGACGGCAATGATCACCAGCCAGGGCACACCGAGCACCGAGTCATTGCCGATAAACGCAAACGGCAGGTCGGGGTTGAACACGGTCTTGTCATCGGCCAATAGGCGCGCCAAACCGCGCATGGCGGTCAGTGCGCCGAGGGTGACGATAAACGGCGGCAGGCGCATAAAGGCGATCAATCCGCCGTTGACCAGGCCCAGCAACAGCCCGAAGCCAATACCGGCGGCAATCCCGAACATGCCGAACTGCGGCGACATCGACGCTTGCAACGCCACCACCGCCGACGCGGCCAGGATTGCGCCCACCGACAGGTCGATACCCGCCGTGAGAATCACAAAGGTCATGCCCGCCGCCAGCACCACGTTCACCGAGGCCTGCTGGGTGATGATCGACAGGTTCTGCACCGTCAGGAAGTTCTCGCTGGCCAGGGCAAAGCCCACCAGCAACAGGATCAGCACCGGCAACATGCCGACGGTGCGCATCAACTCGCGTGCGCGTTCAGCTTTACCTATTGTTGCAACGTTCAATTCAGCCATTGGCAACCACCTGATCGCCACCGGTGGCGAGGTCAATAATGCGTTCCTGGGAGATGACGTGGCCGGAAGCCCCGCCGACTTCGGCCACCAACTGGCCTTCGCGCATGATCAGCACGCGGTCGCAGGTGCCGATGATTTCCGGCAGCTCGCTGGAAATCACCACAATGCCGACACCGGCCTGCGCCAGTTGATTGATGATGCGGTAGATCTCGGACTTGGAACCGATGTCCACGCCGCGTGTGGGTTCGTCGAGGATCAGCACATGCGGCTTGACCTCCAACAGTCGCGCCAGCAGCACCTTTTGCTGATTGCCGCCGGACAGCGCGCCGACATTGACCTTGCCTGACGCCACGCGAATCGACAGTGACTGGATCGCGTCCCTGGCGCGTTGCGCCGCATGGCCACGATCGAGCACACCACCGGCATACGCATCCGGTACACACGCGCAGACATTGATGTTGTCGGCCACGCTCATGTCGAGGAACAGGCCCTGGGCCTTGCGGTCTTCGGTGAGGTAAACGACGCCGGCGCGAATCGCATCCGCCGGGGTGCGCAGTTGGGTGATGGTCTTGCCGACCACTTCCAGGGTGCCGGAGGTGCGTGGGTCGGCGGCAAAGATCAGCCGTGCCAGTTCGGTGCGCCCTGCCCCGACCAGGCCGGCAATACCGAGCACTTCGCCGGCATGCAGGTCGAAACTACAGTTGCGCACGCGCTTGCCATCGGCCATGTCGCGCACGCGCATCACCACGTTGCCGGGGTTATACGCAGCGTGTTCCTTCTTGTAGAACCCCGACAGGTCGCGGCCCACCATCATTTTCACGAGCACTTCGGCCGACAGCGCCTCGCGGGTCAGCTCGCCGATGTATTGGCCGTCACGCAGCACCGAAACGCGGTCCGACAGCTCGTAGATCTCGGCCATGCGGTGGCTGATATAGATGATCGCCAACCCTTGGCTGCGCAGCTGTTTGATCAGCGCGAACAAACGGTCGGTCTCGCGGGATGACAAGGGTGTGGTGGGTTCGTCCATCACCAGGATCTTGGCGTGGGCATGCAAGGCGCGGGCGATTTCCACCAGTTGGCGCTCGGCAATCGACAGGTTGCTGACCCGCGTTGACGGGGTGAACTCCGCGCCAAGGCTTTGCAGCACCTCGATGCACCCGGCCTCCATGCCTTTGCGGTCGATGGTCCAGCCACGCCGCAGTTCGCGGCCCAGGTAGATGTTCTCGGCCACGCTCAGGTTCGGGCACAGGCTCAGTTCCTGATAGATCACGGCAATGCCGAGGGCTTTGGCGGTGGCGGGGTCGAAGGTGGGGATGGGCTGGCCGGCAATGCGGATTTCACCGCCGGGGTCGGCTTGATAGGCGCCGGAAAGGATTTTCATCAAGGTCGATTTGCCGGCACCGTTCTCCCCCATCAAGGCGTGGATTTCGCCGGGGTAGACCTTCAGGCCGACATTCTTGAGCACGCGCAAACCATTGAAGGTTTTGCTGATGCCCTGCATCTCAAGCAAGGGTTCAAGGCTCATGAATGAGCTCCTGGAATTATTATTTTTGTAATCGAGTGAGCCGACTCTAATTCAGATACATTTTCTTACGCAAGCGCTTGCGTTGACCATTTGTCGATTGATGAAACGTTTCATCACCCTCAAATTCGAAAACCACTGTTTTCGGATCGAATATATCCATTCGAAGGTATTTCTCCCTTAGCCAGCCATCAAAACGCCATAATTTCTGCTATTGTCCAAGGACCTCATCTCCTCCTCGTCGCCTCCAAGCGATCTTCTGTGAGCATGCTCTGCGCCATCGCCGATTGACGATGACGGGCCTGAATACCACGGAACGCCACAGCGATGGACACACCGTTACCCGAACAGCCGCAATCGCGCGCCGAAAAAATCGTCGAGTTCAAACGCCAGAAAACCCTGCTCAAGACCGGCGCCCTGCAAGACGCCATCTTCAACAGCGCCTATTTCTCGAGCATCGCCACCGATGAAAAAGGCGTAATCCAAATCTTCAACGTCGGCGCAGAACGCATGCTCGGCTATGCCGCCGCCGATGTGGTCAACCGCATCACCCCCGCCGATATCTCCGACCCCATCGAACTGGTCACCCGCGCAGCCGCGCTCAGCCAGGAACTGGACACGCCGATCACGCCGGGCTTCGAAGCGCTGGTGTTCAAGGCCTCCCGGGGTATCGAAGACATCTACGAGCTGACCTATATCCGCAAGGATGGCAGTCGCCTGTCGGCCATGGTGTCGGTGACCGCCTTGCGCAACCGGCATGACACGATCATCGGTTACCTGCTGATCGGCACCGACAACACCGCGCGCAAGCAGGAAGAAGCCGAACGCAAAGGCTTCGAGCGCGCCCTGGAAGAGAAGAACCTGGAGCTGGAGCACGCCAGCCACATGAAGTCCGAGTTCCTCGCCACCATGTCCCACGAACTGCGCACGCCGCTGAATGCGGTGATCGGTTTTTCCGAGGCGCTCAAGGACGGGCTGGTCGGCGAAATGAGCGAGACCCAGCGCGAATACATCGGTGACATATTCACCAGCGGCCAGCACTTGCTGTCATTGATCAACGACATTCTCGACCTGTCCAAGGTCGAGGCCGGCATGATGGAACTGGAACTGGAGAGCGCGGAGCTTTCCGGCTTGTTGGCCAACAGTCTGTTGATCGTGCGGGAAAAGGCCGCGCTGCAACGTATTCAACTGAAGCTGGAAAGCCCTGAAGACCTCGGCTGCCTGGAACTGGACCTGCGCAAGACCAAGCAGATCGTCTACAACCTGCTGGCCAATGCGGTGAAGTTCAGCGAGCACGGCAGCTCAGTGACGCTGACGGTGCGCCAGGTGGCCCGCGAGCAGGTCGGGCAGATTCCCGGCGAATGGCCGGTGTACCGCTTCGACTTGCCCGACAGTGCGCATCAACAGTTCCTCGAGTTGAGCGTCAGCGACACCGGGATTGGTATCGCTGAGGACGACATGGGCAAGCTGTTCAAGGCGTTCAGCCAGATCGACAGCGGCCTGGCGCGCAAATTCGAAGGCACCGGCCTGGGGCTGGCGATGGTCAAGCAACTGACGGATTTGCACGGCGGCAGTGTTGCCGTGGCCAGCCGTGAAGGCTGTGGCGCGCGGTTTGTCGCGTGGTTGCCGCTGCATCGCACGCCGGAGGCAGCATGGCCGAGATCCTGATCATTGAAGACAATGAAGCCAATATGCGCCTGGCGCGCTTGTTGTTGGTGAATGCCGGCCACACGGTGCTGTGGGCACCCGATGCCGAAACCGGCCTGACCCTGGCCCGCGCACAACAGCCGGCGTTGATCCTGATGGACATTCAACTGCCCGGCATGGACGGCCTGGCGGCCACGGCACTGCTCAAGCAAGACCCGCTGACCGCACACATCCCGGTGATCGCCCTGACGGCCATGGCGATGAAAGAAGACCGCGAAAAGACCCGGCTCGCCGGGTGTGACGCCTACATCACCAAGCCGTTGCGTTACAAAGAGCTGTACCAAGTGATCGACACCTTGCTGCAAACGCCCAACAGACCCCTCACATGAGTCCGCTCCATGGCCAGCCAACCCGCGACGTTGTTGATCGTTGATGATGAACCCCAGGTGCGCAAACTCCTGGAAACCCTGCTGCAACACGAGGGCTACCAGACCCTGAGTGCGAGCAGCGGTGAAGAAGCCTTGCAGTTGGTGGCGCAGCAGCCCCCGGACCTGATCCTGCTGGACGTGATGATGCCGGGCATGGACGGCTATGAAGTCGCCAGCCAATTAAAGGGTGATGACACCACCGCGGGTATTCCGATCATCATGTTATCCGCCCTCAGTGAGCAAAGCGCCCGTGTCAGTGGGCTGGAGGCCGGTGCCGAGGAATTCATCAGCAAGCCGGTCGAGCGTGTCGAGTTGTGGTTGCGAGTGCGCAACCTGCTGCGGCTCAAAGAACGTGGTGACCTGGCAAGCCATTCGCGCGAGCTGGGGCAACTGCAAACGGGAATGAATGTGCATGACTTGGCCCTTCAGGACCTCGAAAATGCCTTGCGCCAAGCTGTCGAGCGCGAAGACTTCACGGTGCATTACCAGCCCAAGGTCGAGATTGCCAGCGGCCGCCTCTGCGCCCTCGAAGCGCTGCTGCGCTGGGAGAGGCCCGACTACGGCCCCGTATCCCCGGCCGTGTTTGTGCCGATATTGGAACGCCTTGGGCTGATTGTGCCTGTGGGACGCTGGGTGATAGAGCAGGTTTGCCAACAGATTGCCGAGTGGCAACGTGGCGCCATTGGTGCGGTGGAGGTGTCGGTGAACGTCTCCGGCCATCAACTGATCGAAGGCGACCTGATTGCCGATATCGCGCGCACCCTGGCGCAAACCGGGGTCGAGCCGCATTGGCTCGAAGTGGAGCTGACCGAAGGCTCCTTGATGGAAAACACCCAGCACACCATCGCCAGCCTGCAGCGCCTGCACGCCATGGGCGTGAAGATTTCCATCGATGACTTCGGCACCGGCTATTCGAGCCTGGCGTACCTGCGGCGTTTTCCTATCGATACGTTGAAGATCGACATTGCGTTTATCCGCGAAGTCACCACCAACCCGCAGGACGCGGCGATCACCCGCACCATCATTGAACTGGCCCACAGCCTCAAACTGCGGGTGGTGGCTGAAGGCGTGGAAACCCAGGCGCAGTTGGCGTTCTTGAAAGAGGCCGGTTGTGATCAGATCCAAGGTTACCTGTTCAGCCGGCCGTTGCCGGTGGAAACCCTGGAGCGCTTGTTGCTGGAGCGTTGAGAGGTCCCGCTCACTACACAGTTGCGTCGAGTTGGGGGGGAGCGCTACGGATCCAGCACACGCTGGCCTTCTTCCACGTAGTCGCCCAGGCGTTTCTCGAACACCAGCACGCCGGCGCAGGTTGGTTTTAGCGGGCTGTCGTTTATGGGTCAAATAGGTCGCGAATGAATGTTCGAGACCGCAATCACATTGAACCTGCTTGCGGCGCGTGCTCTCAAACCTGAACAGACCACGGCCCTGGTGCATGCTCGATGACTTTTATTCTATGGATGGCCGTACTGGGCGCTGTATTGCTTACCCTTGCCCTCACCTCCTCCTATCTGCGCTGGATGCCTGTCACGACCTCGGCGGTGTGCTTGCTGTTGGGCGTGGGGATCGGCCCACTGGGCGTGGATTTGCTGCACCTGGATATCCAGCACTCCGCGCGCTGGATGGAACACCTGACCGAAGTTGCCGTGCTGTTTTCGCTGTTCGTCAGCGGCTTGAAGCTGCGCCTGCCGCTCAAACATCGCACCTGGCGCATCGCGTTTGGCATGGCCGGGCCGGTGATGTTGCTGACCATCCTTGGCATCTGCCTGGCGCTGCATTACGTGTTTGCGTTGCCGTGGGGCGCGTCGTTACTGGTGGGTGCGATCCTGGCGCCCACGGATCCCGTGCTGGCGGGCCTGGTGCAGGTCAATAACGCTCAGGATTACGACGCGCTGCGCTTCGGCCTGTCCGGCGAAGCAGGCTTGAACGACGGCACGGCCTTCCCCTTTGTGATCTTTGCCCTGCTATTTATGCAGCACGGTGGGTTTGATGGGGATTGGCTGGGCGGCTGGGCGTTGAAAAACCTGCTCTGGGCAGTGCCCGCCGGGCTGTTGATCGGCTATTGGATGGGGCGCGGCATTGGCCGCGTGACGCTGTGGTTGCGCATCACCCACAGTGACAGCACGCTCTCGCCTAACGATTACCTGACGCTCGCCCTGATTGCGCTGGCCTACGTGGTCGCCGAGGCGGTGGGCGGTTATGGCTTCCTGTCGGTGTTTGCCGCCGGGCTCGGCTTGCGCCAGGCGGAGTTCCGCTCTACCGGTCATTCGCAGACACCGTCGGAGCACTTGGCGCTGCCGGTGGTGGGTCACTTGGAAGTCGAGCCTGAGCGCGCATTGCAGGGGGATGTGAGCGATCTGCAGGATACGCAGATCGCCGCCGGCGTGATGATGGGCGACATGCTGTCATTTGGTAGCCTGGTCGAGCGCTCGATGGAGGTGTTCCTGGTGACGGTGCTGGGGATCGTGCTGGTGAGCCATTGGGATTGGCGGGCGCTGCCGATGGCGGCGCTGCTGTTTTGCGTGATTCGCCCCGTCAGTGTGCTGGCGATGCCCTGGGGCAGCCTGGTCGATCACCGGCAGCGCGGCCTGATGGGCTGGTTCGGTATACGGGGGATTGGCAGTATTTATTACCTGTTCTACGCACTCAATCATGGGCTGATCGGTACCAGCAGTGCGGTGGCGGTGAACCTGACCTTGTCAGTGATCGCCTTGAGCATCGTCGTTCATGGCCTGAGTACCCAGCCAATGCTGGCGTGGTATGAACGACGAGCCAAGGTCAACACTCAGTCCTGATGCTCGGTATTGCCCACATCCGCCGCTTCATCCAGATCGTTGAGCGGCACTTCTGCGTCATCCATCAACGAGCCAGGGTCTTCATTGCCTGGGTCGTTGAGTTCCTCATCAAGTTCTTTTGACATGACCGTCTCCTCTAACCGCCTTGGGTATCGATATCGGCATCGGTTTCAGCCTTGGGCTCTGGCTCAGGCTCGAAGTCTGGACTGTAGTCGTTTTCTTCAGCCTTGGGGTCTTTGGCGGGTGCCGGGTCTTTGGGCGCATCTGCGGCAGTACCTGGCGCTGGTTCGCCGCCGTCGATGGCCGGGTCGTTGCGACCGCTGACTTGGGGATCGTCGTGTGTGCTCATGGGTCACCTCTTCGCAGTATTGGGAAAATGCAGCCTGCGTAAAGGTAAGGTCACGCCCTGGGCAATGAAGTTCAACTTGCTTATGAGCCTGGGTTATCGACCTGAATGTAGAACGCATAGGCGGCGAGCATTATCCAAAACACCATGAAGATCCACGGTGTACGC
This sequence comes from Pseudomonas tritici, assembly GCF_014268275.3. Classification (NCBI taxonomy): domain Bacteria; kingdom Pseudomonadati; phylum Pseudomonadota; class Gammaproteobacteria; order Pseudomonadales; family Pseudomonadaceae; genus Pseudomonas; species Pseudomonas tritici. The sequence goes on along the minus strand of NZ_CP077084.1, from coordinate 3,248,157 downwards.
ACCGAGAACAGCAAGGATTTGCGATAGCCCTTGTGCGAGGACTCGACTTCGGAAAACAGCGGCGACTCGTCATAAGCCAAGCCCATCACCGGCTCGCTGCGCAGCAGTTCGCTCTGTTTGAAGTGCCAGTGATCGATGATGTCATACGCTGCGCGGATGCCGGGCCAGGCGTTGAGGGAGCTGAGAATGCCCAGGAGCGCTAGGAACAGCGGGACCACCAGGGTGAACAATTTGCCCCATTCCGGGTTGAGGTTGCCCATGCCAGACACAAAGGCGATGACCAAGAACGACTGCGCCGTCAGGTAGGCGTCGGTGCGGTTGGCCAGGATCGAGGTTTCGTACTGTATCTCGCGCCGGTAGAAGTCGAGGCGGTCTTTGGGTGAGCCGAAGATCTTGGCGTTGTGCTCACTGTGATCGGTCAGGGTCGATTCTGGGCTGTCAGGGGATATGATTCTGGGCACCTGCGTGCTCCGTTTTGGATCGAGTCTGTTTAGAAGGAAGGGGCGGCGGCGAAGTTCAAGTTAGTTCGCGCACCAATCTGGCGCATTTTGTAGTGAGCGGGCTTGCCCCGCGCCGGATTGCGTAGCGCTCCCGCCCTTTTGGGGGCCGCTGCGCAGCCCAGCGCGGGGCAAGCCCGCTCACTACAATAGGGTTATTGGCGGTTTCGGCACAGGCATTGCTTAACCCTTTCATCACCCACCTGCCTTGCCCGGTTACAGGAGCATTCGTTACCCACCGACCCAGAGCCGACCCCATAAGAAAGTAAGGACCAGGCCGGTTGGCACCTTCAGCCACGGCCTTATAAAAATGCGTTTTTTGAAGCGGCAGTGCCACTTGGCTATCCTCGGCACTGACAAGGTACTGGAATGGCTCGATCTTTCTTCGATGAAATGAATGACGCAAACGGCGCGTGCCGTGCGCATTATCAAGACTTCTCCCGCTGGCTGGCGAATACGCCGCCGGAGCTGCTGGCCCAGCGTCGCCGTGAAGCCGACTTGCTGTTCCACCGCGCCGGGATTACGTTCACGCTGTATGGTGACGAGCAAGACACCGAGCGCTTGATCCCCTTCGACATCATCCCCCGCAGCATCCCCGCCAGCGAATGGAGCGTGATCGAACGCGGTTGTATCCAGCGCGTCAACGCGTTGAACATGTTCCTTGCCGACATCTACCACGACCAGCGCATTATCAAGGCCGGGATCATTCCAGCGGAACAGGTGCTGGGCAACGAGGGTTATCAGAAGGCCATGGTCGGCCTGGACCTGCACCGCGACATCTACTCGCATATTTCCGGTGTCGACCTGGTGCGCGATGGCGACGGCACCTACTACGTGCTCGAAGACAACCTGCGCACCCCCAGCGGCGTGAGCTACATGCTCGAAGACCGCAAAATGATGATGCGCCTGTTCCCCGAGGTCTTCGCCAAGCAGCGCATCGCGCCGGTGGACCATTACCCCAACCTGCTCCTTAAGACCCTGAAAAGCGCCAGCCGCCTGGATAACCCCAACGTGGTGGTGCTGACGCCTGGGCGCTTTAACAGTGCGTTCTTCGAGCATGCGTTCCTGGCCCGGGAAATGGGCGTGGAACTGGTGGAAGGCGCCGACTTGTTCGTACAGGACCTCAAGGTGTTCATGCGCACCACCGACGGCCCCAAGCCGGTGGACGTGATTTACCGGCGTATCGACGACGCCTTTCTCGACCCCAAGGCCTTCAACCCCGACTCGATGCTTGGCGTGCCCGGCCTGGTGGCCGCTTATTGCGCCGGCAACGTGGTGCTGGCCAATGCCATCGGCACCGGCGTGGCTGATGACAAGTCGATCTACCCCTATGTGCCGGAGATGATCCGCTTCTACCTGGATGAAGAACCGGTGCTGCAAAACGTGCCGACCTTCCAGTGCCGCAAACCCGATGAGCTGTCCCACGTCCTGGCCAACCTGCCGCAACTGGTGGTCAAGGAAACCCAGGGCTCCGGCGGCTACGGCATGCTGGTCGGCCCGGCCTCCAGCGCCGCCGAGATCGAGGACTTCCGCCAACGCATCAAGGCCCGACCCCACGCGTATATCGCCCAACCCACACTGAGCCTGTCCACCTGCCCCACCTTTGTCGAGAACGGCATTGCTCCGCGGCATATCGACCTGCGGCCCTTTGTGCTGTCGGGCAAGGAAACCCGCCTGGTACCTGGTGGCCTTACCCGTGTTGCGCTGAAGGAAGGCTCACTGATCGTCAACTCGTCGCAAGGCGGCGGAACCAAGGACACCTGGGTGGTGGAGGACTGAGTATGTTGAGTAGAACCGCCGCAGATCTGTACTGGATGTCCCGTTACCTAGAGCGCGCCGAGAACCTGGCGCGCATGCTCGAGGTCAGTTACTCCCTGTCGTTGATGCCCCAGGCCGGGCGCAGTGATGGCCTGGATGAACTGGCCATGTCGCTGCTCAGCAGCGGCACCCTGGACAATTACCTTGAGCGGCATACGCAGCTGGATGCCGAGCGCATGTTGCACTTCTTTGCCCTCGACGAAGAGAACCCCGCCAGCATCTATAACTGCCTGCGCGCGGCCCGCGGCAATGCCCATGCGGTGCGCGGGCGTATCACCGCCGACATGTGGGAAAACCTCAACGCCACCTGGCTGGAGATGCGCAGCATCGCCGCCGGCGGCCTGGCGCGGCATGGCATCAGCCACTTTTGTGATTGGGTAAAGCAGCGTTCACACCTGTTCCGGGGGGCTACCTCCGGGACGATCATGCGCAATGACGCCTATCGGTTTATCCGCCTGGGCACCTTCGTGGAGCGTGCGGACAACACCTTGCGCCTGCTGGATGCGCGCTATGAGATGTTTGGCGAGGAGTCGGAAGAAGTCAGTGACTTGTCGGCACGCGGTTATTACCAATGGAGCGCCCTGCTCCGCGCGTTGTCGTCGTTCGAGGCGTACACCGAGTTGTATCCGAATGCGTTGAATGCTCGCTCGGTCTCAGAGTTGCTGTTGTTGCGCAGTGATGTGCCGCGTTCGTTGCATGCGTGTATCGAGGAGTTGAGTCATATCCTGGCGGACTTGCCCGGCAGTTACGGGCGCACGGCGCAGCGGTTGGCGGCGGAGTTTGAGGCGCGGCTCAGGTATACGGGGATTGATGAGATTCTTGAGGATGGGTTGCATAGCCGGTTGACGGAATTCATTGACACGGTTCGGGAGTTGGCGCAGGCGATTCATAGTTCATATCTGGAAGTGGTTTAGCACACGACGCTGATCAAAATGTGGAAGCGGGCAAGCCCGCTCCTACATTTGGTTGGGGTGGGTTTACGGTTTTTGTAGGAACGCGAGGATTAGCGTGTTGACCTGCTGGCTTTGTTCGTTCTGGATCCAGTGGCCGCAGTTGGGCAGCACGTGTTGTTCAAGGTGAGGCACTGAATCGGGCATGCGCTTGAGCGTGTGGGCCTCGAATATCCCGACCGGGTCTCGGTCACCGATCAGGAATAGCGTGGGTTGCAACACCTGCTGGCCAGCCAGGCATTCGGTGCGTTGCCAGTTGCGTTCAAAGTTGCGGTACCAGTTCAGCGGGCCACGAAAACCGTGGTCGGCGAAGGTTTTTACGTAGACGTCCAGATCTGCCTGGGAACACCATTGCGGCAATGCGCCGGGCGCGGGAACGCCCTCAAGTAACCGGGCGCTCGGCGGTTTCTTTTGCAAAAACACATCCTGATCCTGCATGAACAGGCGCAACGTGCGCTCGATGTCAGCGTTCAGCTCCTGCTCGGCAACGCCCGGCTCCTGGAAATACAGGATGTAGTTGAAGCGGTCGGCGTACAGCTCACGCATGATTTCGATCACCGGCCGCCGCGCGCGTCCGGCGAAAGGCACGGACATCGTGACCAAGCGCGTGACACGCTGGGGTTCGAGCAACGCCAGGTGCCAGGCCACCACTGCCCCCCAGTCATGGCCGACCATCACCACCTGCGCATGGCCAAAATGGTCCATGGCCTGCTGGATATCCCCGCACAGGGTCAGCAGATCATAATCGGCGATCGCGGCGGGCGAACTGGTTTGGCCGTAGCCGCGCATTTCCGGGGCGAACACTCGGTAACCCGCAGCCGCCAATGCGCGAATCTGCTCGCGCCAGGAGTGCCAGCATTCCGGAAAACCGTGGAGCAGCCAGATCGGCGGACCTTCGTCGGCTCCCGTGACCTGCACACTTAATTCAATGCCGTTGACCTGGATCCTGTGCTGCCGGGTAGCGTTCATCAGTGGCGTCCTTGTGTAGTTTGCGCTCGCGGTACTCTCGCGGTGAGCAATTCATCAAACGTTTGAAAGCACTGCTGAATGCACTGTCCGACTGATAACCCAATGCTTGGCCGATGCTGGACACACTGCTGCTGGAGGTGTTCAACGCCTGTACCGCCAAATGCATACGCCAGCGGGTCAGATATGCCTGAGGTGCCATGCCAACACGTTGCTTGAAATGCTGGGCGAAGGTCGAGCGAGACTGATTGGCCGTGCCTGCCATTTCGCTCAATGTCCAACGCCGTGCCGGTTCTGCGTGCACTTGCGCCAGTACCGGCGCCAACCTCGGATCGGTCAATGCCGCCAGCCAACCGGTGGTACTGGCGCCCAGGGAAGCTTGATAGAGGCGCAGGATTTGCACCAGCATCATTTGCGCCAAATGCTCGGTCATCAACGCCGCACCCAGCTTCGGGCTGGCGTATTCAAGAGACAGGCGCTCCAGGCACCAACGCAACACACTGGCCTGGTCGGAGCGAGCACTGATACGCACCACCGGTGGCAATCCCTCCAGCAAGAGGCGGGCTTCATCACCGTAGTAAAACAGTCCGCCAATCAGAAACAGATCAGCCGTATCACCCAGGCTGGCGATACCGCCCACGGCCTTGCTGTAGACCTGCCGAGCATCGACCCCCTCCAGTGCCAGGTGGCTGGATAATTTCCACGGTCGATTTTGCGTCAATAGAAAGCAATCACCTTCATACAGCCGGACGGGCACGATCATCCCTTCTACTTCCAGCCAACACTCGCCCTCTACTACCGCGTTGAACTTGATGCCACCCGGTGGTGGAAAATCCAGCGCCCAGTCGCCGCCCGCCTTCAAACCCGCAAAATACGAGCGGTGACTGCGTAACAACGCCACCACATCAGACAGGGTATCCATAAATAAAAAAGCTCCGGACGATCGCGACAGAAATACAGACTTTAGGCTATTCCGAGTCCGGCCCCAAAAAAACACTATAGGTCCTCCTGAGTGGAGAGCCTTATGACCAGCAAGCAAACCCCTATCAACAGCGGATTCGACGGTGCGACGACAGCCACACAAGCTTTGGCGGGTAAAGATTTACACGGTATGACCGCTATCGTTACCGGCGGCTATTCCGGCATTGGCCTGGAGGCCGTGCGGGTATTGGCGGGCGCAGGCGCGCAAGTGATCGTTCCTGCACGCGATGCGCTTAAAGCCGAGCGCAACCTACGCGGGATCCGCGGCGTTGAACTGGCCAGCCTGGATTTGTTCGACGCGGCCTCTATTGACCGCTTCGCCCAGGACTTCCTGGCGTCCGGGAGGGCGTTGCATCTTTTGATCAACAGCGCGGGGATCATGGCTACCCCACTGCAAAGGAACGCCAACGGCCTGGAAGCGCAGTTCGCCACCAACCACCTGGGTCACTTTCAGCTGACCGCCCGCCTGTGGCCGGCCTTGTGTAAAACAAGCGGTGCGCGCGTGGTGACGGTGTCGTCCCTCGGGCATCGTTTGAGCCCCCTGCACTTCGAAGATCCCCAATTTGAACGCCGTGCCTATGACAAGTGGCTGGCCTACGGTCAGTCAAAAACCGCCAACGCGCTGTTCGCCGTGGCGCTGGACCAGCGTGGCCGGGCATGCGATGTGCGCGCGTTTTCGGTACACCCCGGTGAAATCCTCACTGACCTGCTCCGTTACCTGGACAAAGACGACCTGGCGTTCGTCGGCGCGCTGGATGAACACGGGAATATTCGCCCGGCCAGTCATTACAAGAACCCTGAACAAGGCGCCGCGACGATGGTGTGGTGTGGCGTCAGTCCCCAACTTGAGGGGCTGGGCGGCCTGTACTGCGAAGATTGCGATGTGGCCGCCCCCGCTCACGATGAACGCGGGCGCAACGGCGTCTATCCGTGGGCCGTCGACCTGGAGCACGCCGAGCGGTTGTGGGCCTTGAGCGAACGACTGTGTGGCGTCACGCTCTGATCGTCGGTGCCCACCAACGCGGCAACAACTGGCGCACCCGCGCCTCGCCGAACCGGTCATCGATCAACATCACCACGCCCCGGTCCTGCTGGCTACGGATCACCCTGCCCGCCGCCTGAACCACTTTCTGAATGCCGGGGTACAGGTAGGTGTAGTCGTAACCTGCGCCGAAGATCGCGCCCATGCGCAGTTTCATCTGTTCGTTGACCGGGTTCAGCTGGGGCAGCCCGAGGGTGGCAATAAAGGCACCGATCAAGCGAGCGCCGGGCAAATCAATGCCCTCGCCGAATGCGCCACCCAGTACGGCAAAACCGATGCCCTGGCTGTGCTCGGTGAACTGGTCAAGAAAGGCCTGGCGCTCGGCCTCCGTCATGCCGCGTGACTGCTGCCAGAGCACGATCCGCGGATGTCGTTCGCCGAGCAACTGCGCCACCTGCTGCAGGTAATCAAAGCTTGAGAAAAACGCCAGGTAGTTGCCAGGCTGTTGGGTGTACTGGTGGGCGATCAGCTCAACGATGGGTTCCAACGAAGCGTTGCGATGCACGAAGCGTGTGGAGATTGCATCGACGATGCGCACCTGCAGTTGCTCGGCCTTGAACGGTGACTCCACGTCGATCCACGCAGTATCCGCCGGCAGGCCCAGCAAGTCGGCGTAGTAATGACGGGGGCTGAGGGTGGCGGAAAACAGCACACTGCTGCGGGCCGCGGTCAATCGCGGGCGGATGAACTCGGCGGGCACCACGTTGCGCAGGCACAAGGTAGAGCTGCTGCGTTTGCCACTGAACTGGCGCTTGCTGATATCGAAAATAAAGTGCTCGTTGAACAGCTCGGCAACCTTGGCAAATTGTAGCACCTCGAAATAAAACGCTTGCAGGTCGCCACTGAGTGACTCGGGGTGCGCGTTGAAATAGTCGCCCATGGCGCTGGCGCACAGGGTCAGGGCCTGCAACAGTTTTTCGGGTCGGGCGGCGTAGGCCTGGTAGGGCGCGAGCTGGCCCTTGTGCAGCGCGTTCCACTCACGGTTAACGCGCTGCAACGGTTTCTTCAAGGCTTCGGGCGCGGTGTCCCGCAGGGTCTTGAGGCTGTACTGGTCAAGGCTGGCGCTGTACATCGAACGGGCACGTTCGACCAGGTTGTGCGCCTCGTCCACCAACACGGCGGCGCGCCACTGATTGAGCTGTGCGAGGCCAAACAGCATGGCGCCAAAGTCGAAGTAGTAGTTGTAGTCGGCGACCACCAGGTCGGCCCAGCGCGCCATTTCCTGGCTCAGGTAGTAAGGGCAAACGTCATGGGCCAGGGCGACGTCGCGCAGGTTTCGCTGATCGAGCAGGCGCACCTTGGACGCGGCAATGCGCGCGGCGGGCAAGCGGTCATAGAAGCCTTGGGCCAGGGGGCAGGAATCGCCGTGGCAGGCTTTGTCCAAGTGTTCACAGGCTTTGTCCCGTGCCACCAGCTCCAGCACGCGCAATGGCAGGCCGGGGCTGCTGGCGTGTAGCACTTGGGCCGCATCCAGGGCGAGCTTGCGGCCGGGGGTCTTGGCGGTGAGGAAGAACAGCTTGTCCAGTTGCTGGGGCGCCAGGGCCTTGAGCAAAGGGAAAATCGTGCCGATGGTCTTACCGATACCCGTCGGCGCCTGGGCCATCAGGCAACGCCCGGTGATGACGGCCTTGTACACCGACTCGGCCAGCGAACGCTGGCCAGGACGAAACCCGGCATGGGGAAAAACCAGGGTGTGCGCGGCGTCGTTGCGCGCTTCGCGATGCTGCATTTCCTGCTGGGCCCAACCGAGGAACAGCGCGCATTGCTGATTGAAGAACGCCTCCAGCTCAGTCGCTTGAAAGCGTTGGTTCAGCACTGTCTCGCCTTCGCCGACGATATCGAAGTACACCAGTGCCAGGTCGATGTCCGAAAGGCCGAGTTTCTGGCACATCAGCCAACCGTAGATTTTGACCTGGGCCCAATGTAGTTGGCGATGGTTGGCGGGCTGGGCGTGGAGGTCGCCGCGATAGGTTTTGACTTCTTCCAGACGGTTGGCGTCCGGGTCATAGCCGTCCGCCCTGCCCCGCACCTTGAGCTGCTGGTAGTCGCCTTCAAGCGCGACCTCATTCTGGTAGTGCTTGCTGCGCCGTGAAGCGACGGTGCGGTGGCCGACAATGCCTTCCTGGGCGCTGGGGGAAGGCGTAAAGCGCAGGTCCAGGTCACCGACCTTGGCCGTGAACTCGCACAGTGCACGCACGGCAACGCTGTAACTCAAGCGGACTCTGCCCAGCGCACATAGCAGACCGTCACCGGCATCTGGTATTCACCGCAGAACTCCAGCCAGCGCAACTGGTTGTCTTGCAGGCGATCGCCAGGGCCCTTGACCTCGATCATGCGGTAGGTCTTTTGCTCGGGCCAGAACTGGATCAGGTCGGGCATGCCAGTGCGGTTGGCGCGGATGTCCAGCAGCAGCCGTTCAAACCAGTAATGCAGGTGCTCGGCGGGCAGGCACGCCAAAGCCTGTTCCAGCAGCTCTTCGCTAAGCAGGTTCCAGAACACAAAGGGCGACTGGATTCCCCACTTTTCGCTATAGCGCTGGCGGATGGTGGTTTTATAGCGCTCGTCCTGCAACTGCTCGAAACAACCGGCGAACAGCGGCGCGCGGCGCTGGTGGAAGTCCTCACTGTGCAAATCTGCGGGGCCGCGCTGGAATGGGTGGAAAAACGAACCTGGCAGCGGCGCAAAGATCACGTCCCAGCACAGCAGGCCGAACAGCGAGTTGATCAGTCCGTTTTCAACGTAATGCACCGGCCCATCGGGCTCGCTGAGGTGAGCCTGCACGCAGTACTCCACCGACATCAACGGCTCGGGCAGCGTCAGGGCCAGATCCAGTCGCGTGACCGGTCGGGGCTTGGTTTTGGGCAAAGCCGGTTCGCCCAATTTGCGGCGCAGGCGTGGCAACACACGCAACACGTGTTGCTGCTCGGCGGCGCTTTCCGGCATGTGTTGAGCGGCGTAAGCCAGGGCAATGGCCTGGGTGTAATGCTCCTGGCGCTCCAGCACGCGGATCAGTCGCGCGCGGGCACCTGGGTAGGCGCACGCGCGATAAATCTGCTCCGCCAAACCCAGTTCCGCATTGCGTTCACAGTACTGGCCCACTTGGAACAACAGCTTGGCCCGGCGTTTTTCCAGCCAGGGGTTGTCGGTGTTCAGGGTGGCGATGCGCACGAGTACCTCTTGCAACGCCTGGCCCGTTTCAAAAGCTTGCTGGCACTGGTGCAAGAACAAAAATCCGTGCACGTCGTCACGGCTGCGCAACCCCCGGGACTCGGCACAGAATTCGACTTTTTCATAGGTATAGATGCCAAGGTCGGCCAGCACGAATTCTGACCAGTCCTGATGCAGGTTGCCAAAGAACATCAGGCGCAGGCGGTCGCACAAATCCATCACGGTGAGGCTGTACAGCGTGTCAGCCAGGGCGGGGCACCAGGTGGCGAAACTGCGGCTGTCGGCAAACTGCGCCGCCAACCCCTCCATCCAGTCGGTTTTCCTCGCTTTGGGTTGGTCGATCCAAGGCTTGAACGTCGCGAGAAGTTCGCCTTTCTGCAACAAGGCGAACAGCTCTTCAAAACCCAGCAGGCATTGATCATCTACCCAACCCAGTGCCAACAACGGCCCGGCAGCGGCGTGCGGACAGCCGATCTCGAGGTAATTGAGCTTGCCCGCACGAAAATGCACACCCTTGCGCATCACCATGCGAACCAACAACGCTTGGGAGGCCTGCGGCAACCTGTCAAATTGCTGAATGAAATGCTGTTCGTCCGCATCGAGCAGATCTGCATAGCGTTGCCCCAGCCAATGCAGGACCTGGCGGAAGTTATGCAGGTAATAGAGCGGGTCTTCGAGGGGATTGGCCATGGCGCACAGCGATCAAGTACTGGTTATGCATACAGAGTGCCGTCGCAGATGCCAGGTTGCAATCGGTAATAGATAAATGGCGCCTGCAACTTTTTGCATAAAAGTGATCAGATGGGTGAGTCGATGGCGTAACATTTGTCGCCCGCGGCCTCTGGCGTGGGACTTTTCAGGGTTAAGGTAAGGGTTATGAACATGAAGAATTTGAGTCTGCCACTGGTTGCACTCACTTTTCTGGTATTGGCCGGTTGCGCGACGCAAACCGTGGTGACGCTGCAAAATGGCACACAGTATTTGACCAGGGACACCCCAAAAACCAAGACTGCCGACGGCTTCTACGAATTCACCGACATCGCCGGCAAACGCATCCGTGTCAAAGCCGACGACGTAGCCACCGTGCGCAAAGAAGACTAGGCAACGCAGGTCAAATGTGGGAGCTGGCTTGCCTGCGATAGCGGTATCTCAGATACATAGCCGCTGCATGACACTCCGCCATCGCGGGCAAGCCCGCTCCCACAGTGGATTGCATTCCAGCTCCGGCTGATTTCCATCTCCCCCGACAAACCCCCAGCTACAACCGCGGCCCAAACGCCTCATCCACCTTCGCCAAATCCGTATCCCGCAGATTCCCCGCGTAATAATGCAACTTGGTCCAAGCCATCAAATAGTCATACCGCGCCTGCGCCAGGTCACGCCGGGTGCTGTACAGCTGCTGCTCAGCGTTCAGCGCATCCAGGTTGACTCGCTCCCCCCCAAGGATGCTCTGCTTGGTCGACACCACCAGCGCTTCGGCTGACACCAGCGCCTTCTGATACGCCCGCAACTTGCTCACCCCCGACAGGCACGCACTGAACTGGCGACGCAGCTCGATCAGGGTTTCGCGGGTCTTGCCCTCCAGTTCGTACTCGGCCTGCTCCATGGCGCGGCTGGCCTGGCGGGTGGACGCCGAGATACCGCCACCGGCATACAGCGGCAGGCTGACTTCGACGCCGATGGTGTTGGTGTCATAGCGTTGGTTGTAGGTATTGCCGCTGTCGGACTCCTGCTGGCGCGAACTGGCATACGCCGTGACCTTGGGCAAATGCCCGGCGCGGTTGCGCTCCACGTCGTAACGGGCCACTTCCAGGGCCTGGCGCTGGGACGCCAGTGTGGGGTTGTTGCTGATCGCCAGTTCATGCCAGGTGTCATAGTTGGCCGGGGTCAAGGTGAACGCGGCAAAGCCCTGGTTCAAAGGGGCCAGGTCATTGATGTTGACGCTTTGCACGCCGATCAATGCACCCAGCTCCCGCAAGGACGCGTCCTGTTCATCCATCGCCTGGATTTCTTCGGCGGTGGCCAGTTCGTAGCGCGACTCGGCTTCCAGAATATCCGTGCGAGTGCCCTCGCCCTGCTGGAACAGGTGCTGGTTTTGCTGGAACTGCTGCTCAAAGGCCTTCTTCTTAGCGCGGGCGATGTCGATCTGGTCCTGGGCAAACAGCGCCTCGGTGTAATACGTCAGCACCCGCACCAGCAGCGCCTGGCTCTTGTCGCGAAAACTTTCATCGGCAAACAGCGCCTGGGCCACGCCTTTGCGGTAGTTGGCGTAGGCCTCGTAGTCGAAAAGCGGCTGTTGCAGGCTGAAGGTAGAACCGTAGCTGTTGTAGTTGCGGTCGTCGTGATAATTGCCGCCGCGCCCGTCCGGCAAGGTGGCCTGGGAATTATTGCGACCCTTGTTGTAGTTGTACGACAGCTTGGGCAACAAGCCCGCACGGCCGATGGCGCGATTTTCAAGGCCGGCGTCACGCTCCTTGATAGCGCCGAGGAACACCGGGTCGTTACGCAAGGCCTGCTCGTACACATCGAACGGGCCCATCGCGGCCTGGGCATTGGCGCAGGTCAATAGCAAGGCGATAAACACAGCTTTCATGTCTATTCCTCGGTCAACGCGGAGCCGGCGCGGTCGAGCAGCGGCTTGAACAGGTAATTGAGCAACGAGCGCTCGCCGGTACGCACGAACATCTCGGCGGGCATGCCTGGCTTGATCACCAACCCATGGAGTTTTTCCAGTGCCGCTTCGCTGACCGTGGTGCGCAGCACGTAATACGGCGCGCCGGTTTTTTCATCGAGCATCTGGTCGGCGGAGATCAGGCTCACCTCTCCCGGCACACGCGGTGTGCGGCTCTGGTTGAAAGCGGTGAACAGGATATCGACCGGCAGGTGCGTCCCCACTTTGTCCACCAGGTGCACCGGCAAGTGCCCTTCCACTTCCAGGCGGGTGTCCTGAGGCACGATCTCCAACAGGGTCTCGCCGGCGCGCACCACGGCACCGATGGTGTGCACGCTGAGGTTGACCGCGATGCCATCCGCCGGGGCGTTGATTTCGCTGTGTTGCAGGTCGAACCCGGCTGAGGTGAGTTGCTGTTCCAGGGTCAGGCTGCGCAGTTGTGCGTCGGCCAATTGGCTGCGCACTTCCTTCTGGTATTCCTCGCTGTGCTGCTGCAATTTCAGGCGCGATTCGAGGATGCCCTGCTCCACGCGGCCACTTTCGCCGGTGTTCTGCGCCAAGTCCTGTTGCACCTGGGACAACTGGCGCTGGTACTCCATCAGGCGGTTGCGCGGGATGTAACCGTTGTCGGCCAACGGTTGCAGGTTGCCGAGTTGGTCGCGCAGGGATTGGGCCTGCGCCGTCAGGTCGCTGCGGGCACGGCGCATGCCGTTCAGTTGCGCAGTGGCGCCTTCAATATTGGCACGGATGCCGGCCTGTTCGCGGGCAAACGCTTCGCGACGGCTGCTGAACAATTGACGCTGGCCTTCCAGTACCAGCGCCAGGGCGGGGTCGGGATTGGCGCCCAGCTCGGCAGGAAAAGTAATGCGGGTTTGGTTGTCACGCTCGCTCTGCCAACGCGCCACGCTGGCCCAGGCCATGCGGTATTGGGCTTGCAGTGACTGCACGTCGGCCTGGTGCTGGGTCTGGTCGAGACGAAACAGTGGCTGGCCTTGTTTAACCGTTTCACCCTCCTTCACCAGAATCCGGCTGACTACACCAGGGCTGAGGGTTTGCACCGCTTTGCGCTTGCCGGATACCACCACCGTGCCCTGTACCGGAATGCCCTGGTCCAACGGGGCCAGGCTGGCCCACAGAAAAAATCCGCCCGCGCCGACTACCGTCAGCAACCAGCCCATCCGGGCGAAGAACCCGGCGTCGCGCTCTTTGAAACGCGGTTCAAAAGTGATGCTGCTCATGCGCCTGGATTCCTTCCGGCCTGGTACTGACGACTGAAACTGACGCCGGTTTTTTCCTTCGGTGCTTCCTGCTGACCCGACAACGCCCGCAGCACCTCCTGGCTCGGCCCGAACGCCTGCAAATGCCCTTCACTGAGCACCAGCAGCTTATCGGCCTGGGCCAGCGCCGAAGAGCGATGGGTCACCAGCACCACGCTGCTGCCCTGGGCTTTCATCTGCACGATGGCGCTGGCCAGGGCGGCTTCGCCGACGGTGTCGAGGTTGGAGTTGGGCTCATCCAGCACGATCAGACGCGGCCCGCCATATAGCGCGCGGGCCAGCGCCACCCGTTGTTTCTGGCCGCCGGACAGGCCGCCGCCGTTGTCGCCCAAAAGGGTGTCGTAGCCCTGGGGCAACCGCAGGATCAGTTCATGCACGCCCGCCTGCTGCGCGGCGCGCACCACTGATTCGGGATCAGCTTCGCGAAAGCGCGCGATGTTGTCGGCGATGCTGCCGCTGAACAGTTCGATGTCCTGGGGCAAGTAGCCGATGTGCGGCCCCAGGTCGTCGCGGTCCCAGCGATGAATATCCGCGCCGTCCAGGCGCACGGTGCCGGCCAGCGTCGGCCATACCCCCACCAACACACGCGCCAGGGTGGATTTGCCAGAGCCCGACGCGCCGAGCACACCGAGCACTTCACCGGCGCCCAGGTTGAAACTGACCTGCTGCAAGGTCGCCACACGCTTTCCGGGCGGGCCCGCACTGACCTGTTCGAAACTGATTTGGCCGAGCGGCACCGGCAATTTCATCTGCTCGACTTCCGGAGGAAACTCGCGCAGCAACTCATCCAGCCGCTGGTAGGCCAGCTTGGCCGAACTCCATTGCTTCCACACCGCAATCAACTGGTCGATGGGGCTGAGTACCCGGCCCATCAGGATCGAACCGGCAATCATCATCCCGGCGGTCATATCCCCCCTGATCACCAGCAACGCGCCGAGCCCCAGCACCAGCGATTGCAGGCACAGGCGCAGGGACTTGCTCAACGACGTGACCACCGAACCGGTATCACTGGCCTTGTTCTGCAGGCCAAGGAACTGCGAATGCACCGCAAACCAGCGTTTGCGCAGCGCGCCGAGCATGCCCATGGCCTGAATGGTCTCGGCATTGTGCAAGTGGCTGGTGGCCAGTTGCGTGGATTGCTGGGAGTAACCGCTGGCCTCCCCCAACGGTTTTTTGGTGAGGTATTCATTCAGGCACGCCAAGCCTATCAGCAGCACGGCACCGGCGGTGGCCAACACGCCAAGCCACACATTGAACAGGAAGATCACGAACAGATAGATGGGAAACCACGGCGCATCGAAAAATGCGAACAACGCAGGCCCCGTGATGAACTGACGAATATGGGTCAAATCGCCCAAGGATTGCCCGGCATGCCCCTGGCCGCGTTGCAGGTTGCGTTCAAACGCGGCCTTGTAGACGCGCAAGTTGAAACGCCGCTCCAACTGGCTGCCGATGCGGATCACGATAAAACTGCGGATCACTTCAAGCAGGCCAATAAACGCAAAGAAACCCACGACCATCAGCGTCAACATCACCAGGGTGGTTTCATTCTGGGAGGACAGCACGCGGTCATACACTTGCAGCATGTAAATCGACGGCACCAGCATCAACAGGTTAATCAATGCAGTGAAACAGCCAACACTGATCAAAATGCTCTTGTATTCACCCAGCGCCTTGAATAACGGCGCGACGGCATGGGACTTAGCCATGATTTCTGATCTTCCCTGAACCCAATTGCGCGCAAAAGTTGCCCTTGCCCCGACGCACAGGGTGGCCAACTAATAAAATCAAGTTATAAACTTATAACAACAACTAAGGTGTGCGTTGCAATACAACTTCCAGCCCGGTGGGCGTGCGACCTTTATATTCACCTTCTTTCTGGCGGTTCAGGTGGGTAATCCCGCTGCCCTCGGCGTTCATCAGCCAAATTCCGTCCGGTGTCGGCGACCAGCTCAGGGGCTTGTCGCCCAGCCATTGCTCGACACACGCCACGTCGCCACCCAAGGCATTGGCCTGCTCCAGCAGGTCCAGCGCGCACACCCGATCCTGCTGGTGCAACTGCCAATGGCCGGCCAACTGGGCGGTGGTAGGTAATACAAGACTGCTCGCCATTGCGTGGGCTCCTGCCGACACGAACATCACCTGCAACACGCAGGCGATCAATTTGAAAAAACGCTGCATCGCTGTGCTCCATCCGTAAAGCGCGACGCCGAGGCGCCGCGCCCGTGTATCACGCTACGATGTCGCTGACCGCTGCCTGGCCGACGGTGGTGACGAGGAAGTCCGCCACGCCGTGCCCGGAGAAGTCCACGGCCAAGGTGCCCAGGTTGGTACCTGCGGCGTAGGTCAGCACAGCATCGCCGGCATGCCCGGTGAAGGCATTGACGAAGGTCAGGCCTGCACCCTTGGTGATGCCGGAGAGGTCGATCTTGTCCGAACCCGAGGCAAAGTCAAAGATCTTGTCCGCAGCCCCTGGCTTGGAGTCGGAACTGGCACCGAACACAAAGGTGTCGTTGCCGGCGCCGCCCCACAGCTGGTCCGCACCACCGCCACCGTAGATAAGGTCGTTGCCGGCCCCGCCCTTGATCACGTTGGCGGCGTTGTTACCGATGATCAGGTCGTTGCCCGCGCCACCGAAGGCGTTCTCGAGGGTCACGCCCTTGGCGATGGACACGTTGCCCACCAAACCACCCACGTCCGAGAACGAAGCCTCATTGAGGTTGATCTTCTGGTTCTGAGTGAAACCGGAGAAGTCCAGGGTGTCGTTGCCACCACCGTCCCACACCGAGAACACCAGCTTGTCGGCATTGGACGAAGCGCTGAGGAAATCACGCCCGGTGTTGGAGTTGAAGCCGTAGGTGGTGTCGCCGGCACGGGTGTTGTAGTTGGCGCCGTAGAGCTTCTGGATCGCGGCAATGTCGTCGATCAGCGGCCCGGACGCGTAAGCCTCGACGCCGCCTTTGCTGAAGTTCTGGTTAGTGTTGCTTTCGCTCCAGTAGCTCATCAGGCTGTAGCCGCGCGTGTCCTGTCCATAGGTCGCGTCGTTGTAGGTCGGGTTGCCATTCCCGGCGTTGTAGTCGCCAGGGTGAGCCAGGCCCAGGGTGTGGCCGATTTCGTGGGTCAGGGTTTGCCGGCCGTAGTTGTTCAGGTCCGGGGTCTTGTTGGGCGTGTAGCTGTTGTTGGTCAGGTACCACGAGGTGCCGTCGTAGCCTGCGCCGGTGCCGGGCAGGTAGGCGAAGGCCGCCGCGCCGTCCTGGCCGCTGCTGTAGTTGCCGAAGGTCATGTGGCCGTCACCGCCGGTGGCTTTCTCGGTGAAGGTGACATTGGCCACGTCCGCCCAGGACTGCATGGCCAGTGCGGCCTGTGCTTTCTGCTGGGTGTTGAACTGACTGAAGCCCGAGATGCCATGTTTGTTCATGGTGCTCGAAGAGGCCGAGGTCAGGAAGGTGTAGGTCAGGTCGATCTTGCCGTTGCCGTCAAAGTCCCGGTACGCGGCGCCGTCGCGCAGCAGCTGGGTGGCTGCCTGGTCAACGGTGTAGGAGGGTTTGCCATTGACCGTGAGGTTGCCGCCACGGTCGTACAAATGGCTGAAGCTATCGATTTGCGAGTAAGCGGTGCTGGCTTGCGCCGCCGACACGATAGCCTTGTCTTTTACTTTTGACATAAACGTACTTCCTTGTTTGCAAGTGCATCAGTCTTTGATCGATAGGAACCCCGCGGGCGAGATCGTCCTATCACTCGCCTCTTTTGAAGGCGTCACGAAACTGACACAACTTGAAATCTTTCGTCTACATCTTTTCCAGCGTTAGAAATCAGCCTGCCTTCAACTCAACTAAGTTCAGTGCCGTGTTTATTGGACAGCCTTGGTTTTGTCCGACAAAAAACAGCGCGCAGTTATTTAAATATTAAATAGCGCTAACGCCGCGCAAGTTGAGCGGCGCTGTTAATTAATGGATCCACTATATTGCCAGGGTGTCATTGACAACATTAAACAGCCATTACTTGCATTAATAACTGCGCTTGCCCCCTATTACCGGGACATACTCCACCCTGTCTCGCGTAGTACTGCCAGCAATGTATCGCCACTCAGGCCAGGCACCCGGACACCGTCATCAGTGACCATGTCCTCGCCGGCCAGGATCGCATTGACGATCGCCTCTTCCACCGCCTCTGCCGCCGCGCTGAACAGCGGCGAAATGTGGTCGTTGTTGACCATCTGCAGCGTGCTGCTGAACGGCAGGCCTTTGCGCCCGTAATCCGCCGCTGGCAAATCCCGGTTACCCGTGGAAAACGCCAGGAACAGGTCACCGCTGGAATCCTCGGTGCCGCCGCCGGTACGCGCAATGCCGATGGATGCGCGCTGCGCCAGTCGCTGGCATTGGTGCGGCAACAGCGGCGCGTCGGTGGCCAGGATCACCACGATCGAGCCCATGCCCGGTGTGCCTTGCTGGGCAAACGGCGAGGAAATCTCCATTAGCTGGCGCCCCACCGGGTAGCCATCTACCCGCAGTTCCTGGCGTTTGCCATGGTTGGCCTGCACCAGCACGCCGACGGTCCAACCGCCCTGCTCCGCCGACAAACGTCGCGAGGCCGTGCCGATGCCGCCCTTGAATTCATGGCAGATCATTCCGGTGCCGCCGCCAACTGCACCTTCCTGCACTGGGCCGGTTTCGGCGTTGTCCACGGCTTCACGCACGTGCTCAGGGCCGACGTGCTGGCCCCAGATATCGTTGAGCAAGCCGTCATAGGTTTCCATTACTACCGGCATGCACCAGTACACCGCCGGGTCTGCCAGGCGCTCGCGCTCCAGGGCAATCAGGCTGTCGCGCACAATGCCAATGCTGTGGGTGTTGGTGATGGCCAGCGGCGTGGTCAACAGCCCCGCTTCGCTGATCCACTCAAGGCCAGTGGCATCACCATTGCCATTGAGCACGTGGTACCCGGCAAAGCACGGTTGCTGCCGTGCCTCCCCGGCGCGCGGCTGAATCACGCTGACGCCGGTACGCACGTGCTTGCCGTCGATACGCGTGTTGAGCGTGCTGTGGCCGACCCGAACCCCGGGCACATCGGTGATCGCGTTCCACTCACCGGGCGTGCCCAGCCCCAACGTGATGCCCAATTGACGTGCGCGCATAACCACTCCTTACAATTTCTGGAAGACCGGACTCGACCGGCCACTGATGCAATACAGAATCACCGACAGCGCCAGCAAGCCGATGATGATCATGATGTCGCGGATCGAGGCTGCCGCCACCAGGGTGACCAACAGATAGCCCGCACCCAGCACCGCGAGCAACGCCGGCAGCGGCCACAGCGGCATGCGATAGGGATGCTCGCGATCACGCAGCAGCACGCGGCTCGTCAACGCACTCAACGCCACCACCAGGTACACCAGCATGATCAGCAACACGCTGAAGGAGGTCAGGTCGGCCAGGTTGGAGCTGAAACTCAGCAGCGCCGACGGGATCGCCAGGAACAGCGTAGCCAACCAGGGCGAATCCCAGCGTGGGTGAATGCACGTAAAGAGCTTGTTGATGCCTGGCGTCCACAGCGCATCGCGCCCGCTGCTAAACACCACGCGGCCGATCTGGATCACGATGGCGACAATCGCGTTGAACACCGACAGGAAGATCCCGGCGCTGACCAGGCGCGACAAGGTTTCATTGCCATGGCTGGTCAACAGGTAGCCGATGGGGTCTGGGCTGCTGATCATCTCACTGAGCGACGGCGCACCGATCAACAGTGCAGTGATTGGCACCAACTCGATGATCACCACCAGCCCCAGGGACCACAGCACCGCCTTGTGCACGCCCTTGCCGCCGCACTTCATGTCCTCGGCCAACAACACCGCCGGGCCGTAACCGTTGTAGGAAAACAGGCCGATGCCCACCGCGCCAATCACCAGAGCCCAGGGCGCCATGTGCAACACGCCGTTTTCGACGATTTGCGGCTGGAACAGCACGCTGGCCGGCTGTACGGGGTTACCGAAGCCAATCACCACGATCACCAGCAACGCCGCGATTTCCAACAGCAGGCAGGTGCCGGTGATCCAGGCATTCAGCTTGATATTGAGGATGCCCAGCGCGTAACTGCACACCACGATCACCAGGGCGACGGTTTGGGAATCGAACGTCGTACCCAGAGCGTTATTCAGGTAAGTCGCCGCGCCCGTGGCGAGCACCGGCGGGATAAACAGCAACATCACCAGCACGGTCAAGAACGTCGCATAGCCCGCCATGCCACCGAACACACGCTTGGCGTACACATATTCACCTCCAGCACTGTTGTGGGCGCGGCCCAGTTCGGCGTAGCAAAAGGCGAACATCAGCGCGAGCAACCCGGCCATCACAAACGCCAGGAACACGCCACTGCCGGCTTGCTGGATGGCAAAGGGCGCGATCACAAACACGGAACTGGCCGGGGTCACCGCAGATACGGTGATGGCGACCACATCGAAGACACTCAAGGTGGGTTTCAACACGCCGTCGGGCGCGGGGGAAGTGCTCATATCGTTATCCTCTGTCGTTGTTCTTGGTGTGAGGCAGAAACGAAAAATGATGTTTTTTCGGGATATCTTTCCCGTTGAATGATCACGAACATAAACATTGCGCTTATGTCAGCCAATTCCCCTATTGGCGTACTCCCCTTGACGACACCCGGCAAAAGCCGAACCCTTGACCGATCTTTTGCTGGTGGGAGCCATTGATATGAGCCTGTTCCGGGAAGTCGGCATGCACGCAGGCCTGGGCCGCACTGTCGCGCACATCGGCACCGAACGCTTTTGGAAACAACTGGTGCTGTTGTTGCACCAGTGCCTGCCCTTCGATAACGCCCTGGCGATCTTCTATCCGCTGGATGGCGCACCCCAGGCCCTGGAGGAATACGACGCCCAGCCCAGCAGCAAACCGGCGTCGATGCTGGTGTACCTCAATGGTTTGTATCTGCTCGACCCGTTTTTCCAGGCCTGTCGCGAGGGGTATGCCAGCGGCGTGTACCGCCTGGAGGAAGTGGCGCCGGATCATTTTCGCCAGAGCGAATACTTCCTCAATTACTTCCACGACAACGTGCTGGAAGACGAGGTGCAGTTCATCCTGCAATTGCCGGGCGCGGGGACGTTATCGCTGTCGCTGGGCATGCAGCGGCCCTTCAGTTTTGAGGAAACCGGGCTGATGACCACCGTGGCGGCGTGGGTATTGCCGTTGATGCAACAGCACTGGCAACAAAGCACCCGGCGGGCGCCGGCGATGGACAGCCAGATCAAGGATGCATTGAGCCAATTTGGCTGCGGCGTGCTGTCAGACCGCGAACTGGAAATCGCCCGCCTGGTGCTGCGCGGGTTTTCCTCCAAGGCCATGGCCGAACGCCTGAAGATATCGCCGGACACGGTGAAGGTGCACCGTCGGCATTTGTACGCCAAGCTGGATATCTCGTCACAACCGGAGCTGTTTTCGTTGTTTATCCAGTCGTTGGGGCATGATTTGGAAAACCCTTAGCTGTCAGTGAGATCGGCGGTGCGGCCGACGCAGCCTCGCTTGCGCTCGACAGCTGCTACGACTACGGCCGAGCCCCGTAGCAGCTGTCGAGCGCAAGCGAGGCTGCGTGAGGCCATCACAGCCACCAAACATCCCAAAGCGGATAATCATGAACGCGTTTCACCAATCCCGCGCGAATCGGATTACACACCACGTAACGCGCAAAGTCTTTCAAGTCTTCCTCACGCCGAACGCCACGATCATGATAGCCCTTCTGCCATAGCCGACCTTTGCGGCCTAAGGCACGGTTAACCGTCAAACTGCTGCGCGATTTAATTCGGCACATGAGTTCCGACAACGTCTTGTCCTGAAGCTGAACAAGCCAATGAATATGGTCTGGCATCACTACAAATGCCAACGAATCCACCCACTCATCTTCATGTGCCTCGCGCAGTTGCCGTACCACTAGGCGCCCCAACCACCAATCATCGAAGATGGGCTCTCGCCGGTCCACCACGGCTGTCAGCAGGTACACGCCACCCTCCGCTGAAGCTCTGCCTAGGCGCAAACGTCCAGACCTGTTTGATATGAGCATTCCTTGCTCCCTGTTCAATCAAAGGAGTCAAGGAAGCTACAGGCAAAAACGACTTAACAGCGAACCCAAGGCGCGACCAAATATTACCAATCAGCGCCCGGTACGAATGGTGTTCCACACCCGCGTACGCACCCGGTCGATATTCAACGGCATCGCCTCCAGCGCAAACAACTTGCCCATCATGTCCGGGCTCGGGTACACCTTGGTATCCGCCTTGATCGCCGGGTCTACCAGGCTGTCTGCCGCGCTGTTGCCATTGGCGTAGTGTACGTAGTTGGTGATGCTGGCCATCACTTCCGGGCGCAGCAGGTAGTTCATGAACGCGTAACCGGCTTTTTCGTTCGGGCCATCGGCGGGCATGGCGACCATGTCGAACCAGATCGCGGCGCCTTCCTTGGGAATGTTGTAGCCGATATTCACGCCGTTCTTGGCTTCCTTGGCACGGCTTTCCGCCTGCAGGATGTCGCCGGAGAAGCCGACCGCCACGCAGATATCGCCGTTGGCCAGGTCGGCGGTGTATTTCGAGGAGTGGAAGTACGCCACATAAGGTCGCACTTTCATCAGCAGCGCTTCAGCCTTCTTGTAGTCTTCGGCTTTCTTGCTGTGGTGCGGCAAGCCCAAGTAATTGAGCGCGGCCGGCAACAGCTCCGGGCCGTTATCCAGAATCGCCACCCCGCATTTCTGCAGCTTGGCCATGTTTTCCGGCTTGAAGATCAAGTCCCAGGAATCGACCGGCGCGTTGTCGCCCAGCACGGCCTTGACCTTGTCGATGTTGTAGCCAATACCGGTGCTGCCCCATAGGTAAGGAAAGCCATGGGCGTTGCCCGGGTCGTTGTTTTCCACAGCCTTGAGCAACACCGGGTTAAGGTTTTTCCAGTTGGGCAACTGACTCTTGTCGAGCTCCTTCAACGCGCCGCCCTGGATCTGCCGGGCCATGAAGTGGTTGGACGGGAACACCACGTCGTAGCCGGATTTACCGGTCATCAACTTGCCGTCGAGGGTTTCGTTGCTGTCGTACACGTCGTAAGTGAAACCGATGCCAGTTTCTTTCTGGAAGTTCTTGGTGGTGTCCGGCGCGATGTAGTCCGACCAGTTGTAGATTTTCACCGTCTCGGCGGCCTGGCTGATAGAGGCCACCAACATCAAGGGCAACAGGGCAATGGCTTTCATGGTTCGATTTCCTGGCGGTTTTAGGGCTGTTGTTATGGCAGGCGATCAAGGATCAAAGCGTTACAGGATCAATACATAGGTCTTGCGCACGGTTTCCTGGATATCCCAGATGCCCGTGCTGTTGGCCGGCAACATCAGTGCATCACCAGCTTGTATGTGGACGATTTCACCGTTATCAGGGGTGAAGGTGCAGCGGCCCTGGATGAAGTGGCAAAACTCCTGGGATTTGATCTGTCGACGCCACACGCCTGGGGTGCATTCCCAGATGCCGGTTTCGACGCCATCGCTGCGCTCAACGCTCAGGGTCGAGGCCACGGCGATGGGCTCGCCCAAGGGCACGGCCACCGGTGACGAGTCCGGCAAGTGGGCGTTCAGCGTGTCTTTGAATTGAGTGATGCTCATGGGTTTTCCCGTGTGAGTGAAACGACTTAGTGCATGAAACCTTCCATGAACCCGGCCACGCCGGTGGCCAGCTTGCGGCGCCAAGGGGCGGTATTGGGGTTGGCCAGCACCTGGTCTTCATGGACGAAACTGCGAATGATCGCGTTATAACCCAACCAGCGGCAGGGCTCGGGCTCCCAGGGCTTGAGCGCATCCAGGCCGCGTTCGCGGATCACCCAGGGTTGGTGGACTAACGGAGTGTCCCGGCCCAGGATCAGGTCGGCCAACGTGCGGCCACCCAGATTGGTAGCGCCGACGCCCTCCCCGCCATAACCGCCAGACAGCGCGATGCCGGTCTTGGGGTCACAGAGCATGTGCGGACGGAAGTTGCGCGACATACCCAGGTTGCCGCCCCAGGAATGGGTAATCCTTACGTTCTTGAGCTGTGGGAAAAGCTCACCGAACAGATAGCGACGCAGCTCCACTTCGCTGTCGGTCAAATCAAAGTCATGCCGCAGTTTGCCGGCGAATTGATAACCGCCCCGCGCGCCGAACACCAAGCGGTTATCCGCCGTGCGCTGTCCGTAGGTGACTTGGCGGCTGCTTTCGCCAAAGGCTTGGCCATGGCGCAGGCCGATTTCGTCCCAGGTACTGGCCGGCAACGGTTCAGTGGCGACGATCAGGCTTTGCACCGGCAATTGGTAACGGCCCAGTGGCGGCAAGGTCGTGGCATAACCTTCTACCGCTGGCACCACCCAGGCCGCCCGAACAGCCGCCTTGGCGGTGCGCAGGCCGCCGGACTGCCAGTGAGTGACCGGGCTGTTTTCGTAGATCGTCACGCCCATGCTTTCAACCACCCGCGCCAGGCCGCGCACCAGCTTCGCGGGGTTGATGGTCGCGACGTGAGGTGCATAGATACCGCCATAGGGCTTGGCGATGCGGATCTGCTCGGCCAGTTGTTGCGGGCTGAGCCAGCGGTAGTCGGCTTCGGTCAGACCCTGGGCGTGAAGTTTGTCCAGGTAGCGGCGCAGGCTGCCTTGCTGCTCGGGGTAACGCGCAGCGCAGTACAGGGCGCCGCCCTTGCGGTAGTCACAGTCGATACCTTCACGCGCCAGCACCTGGGCCACTTCATCCGGGATGGCGTGTAACAGGTCAAAGGAGGCACGGCGCTGTCCGGGATCGAGGCCGGCCAACAAACGGTCTTCACCCAGCAGGTTGCCCATCAGCCAACCGCCATTGCGACCGGAGGCGCCGAACCCAGCGGTTTGCGCCTCGATAATAGCGATGTTCAGCTCGGGCGCCTGGCGTTTCAGGTAATACGCGGTCCACAGCCCGGTGTAACCGGCGCCGATAATGGCCACGTTGACGTCCAGGTCATGCGCCAGCGCCGGCCGCGCTTGCAGCGGGTCGTCCAACTGGTCCATCCATAAGCTGATAGTGCGCCATGCCGGCATGCCAGGTTCCCCCACCTCGTTTCGATAGGTGATCCTAGAGCGCGCTGTTATGGGCTGTCTTGCGCGCGTGCACGCAGGGAAATTTGTTTGACGTAGGCTTTGGGCGACTGG
Source organism: Pseudomonas tritici (assembly GCF_014268275.3). Classification (NCBI taxonomy): domain Bacteria; kingdom Pseudomonadati; phylum Pseudomonadota; class Gammaproteobacteria; order Pseudomonadales; family Pseudomonadaceae; genus Pseudomonas; species Pseudomonas tritici. Next base: position 3,223,604 of record NZ_CP077084.1, on the reverse strand, counting down.
CCCGTGTGCTGGCGGAACGCGCTGTAGAACGCCGACAGTGAGTTGAAACCGGCGGCAAATGCCAGGTCGTCGACCTTGATCGGCGGTACGGCCTTATCCAGCGCGGCCAGCAAATGCTGGAGCCTGGCCTGGTTGACGTAGCGGTAGAAGCTCTGCCCCAGCACTTGGTTCAGCAGGTAGGAAATCTGATTGCGGCTGTAGCCACACTCCTTGGCAACCCGTTGCAGGTCCAGCTCCGGGTCCAGGTAGGGTTGCTTGCGCTCAAAATAGTGCTGCAGGTCATTGGCCATGTGCCCCAATTGCTGCGGCGACAGGCCCAGACGGCTGACCGACGGCCGCGCGGCTTGGGCCGGCTGCTCATGCACCAGGGACGCGTACTCGTTAACCCGCCAGATCAATCCATCCCGTACGGTGATGGCCTCGCTGGTGCGAAACGACACCAGCCCCTGGCCGCCACGCAGGGTGATGCGGTACTGGATGAACGCGGTGTCACCCTCGGCGCGAATGCGGTCGGTATGCTCAATCGCCTCGTCGGCCTCGCGGGGCATGCTGGCTTGCAGGTATTCGCGTAATTCAGCGAAACCGACGACACGGTTCTGGAAAAAATCGTGGTACTGGATGTCCGGGTGGTAGTAGGACATCACGCCCTCCAGATCCCGATGGCGCCAACACAGGTGGTGGCGCGTCACCAGTTCACGTGTGACCTGGGATTGCTGGGTGTCATCGTCAGCAGCGATGTCAGGCATGGCAGGCTCGGCGGCGGGTAAACCGTGGAGAGTGCCGAATTTCGCTGGGGCCTTCAATGGTCAATTGGAACTTCTGACTAGTGGCCTTTCGCCTACTTTCAAGCAGGACATGACCCACATCAACCGAATGGAAAACAACTGCCGAACGGGACCAAAAAAGTCACCTTGCGATTGCGAACGAATGCTATTTTTAGTGCTTCGACGCCATGACCAGTGAAGGTCCTGGCCCCCCTGCCACGAGCTAAAGGAAGCGCTCAATGAACAAGGTGGGCAATATGAACAAAGTGACGTTCCCCAACGCCTGCCAGCTGATGCGCTGGCATTTTCATCCGATGGGCTTTGAGGGCAGCATGGACGCGCCCGGCAGCATGATCGTCCGCCTGTTCGACCGCGCCAGCGGCGAGACGCTGATTGCCATCGCCGGAATCCCTTGTGCAACGGTGATGAATGCGGCGGATGTGGAGCGGATTATTGAAGCGGTGGAGGATGAGCTGGAGTCGTTTGTGCCGCCGCAGTCATTGCGGGCCTGACCCACCTCTATCGGACATTGAATTACCCATGTGGGAGCGGGCTTGCTCCCACATTTAGTCCGGTGTGTCTCAGCTGCGTTGATCGTCAAAAAACGCTTTCTTGCAATCCACCCGCTCCGATGCCTTCGGCATATTCACCGCCTGTGCTTCGGGCTTTTCTACATACCAATAGCAGTGGCTCACCGCCCGGGTAATGCCCACGTAGGCCAAGCGCAGCACCTCGTCTTTTTGCGCATTGTCATACGGCTCGCTATCACCGTCCTTACCCAGGCCCGCCATGCGGTACACCTGGTTCTTGTAAGGCGAGCTCGTGACATGCTGGCAATCACCAAGCAGAAATACCGCATCAGCCTGCAAGCCTTTGGCACTGTGATAGGTCAGTTGCTTTAACCTGCGCATCGGCGGCGGCAAGCTAGAATCAACATTAATTGCAGGCTGAATATGCTCTTGAATCAATAGCTTATCGCTGCTTTTTCGATACAGCATCAACACTGATTCACCCTTCTGGTAGTGCTCCAGCAACAGCCGACCCAATGCCGCGTCGTCCCGTTCCAGCACCTTGACCGGCACCAACGCCTTGGGCGCGCCACTGGCCTTGGCCTTCTTGCCGGGGATCGCCGGCGCGGCACGCACAATATGCTCGGCCGCGTCGATGATGTGTTGATGACTGCGGTAGTTCTCGCCCAGCATCACGCGGGTGGTGGCCGGTGAAGGGAATTCGTTGTTGAACGCCATAAAGTATTTTGGCGAACTCCCGCGCCAACCGTAGATTGACTGCCAATCGTCCCCCACGCACAGCAGCGATGAACGCTGGGCGCCACGCCCGACGTGCATGGCCGGGCCACGGCTGCGGATCTCGCGCAGGCTGGCGCGGATCCACGAGACAATTTGCGGCGAAACGTCCTGGAACTCATCGATCATCAAATGCGACAAGGGCCGCAACAGCGTGTCGCTGAGCAGCTTGAGGTTTTCCGGCGTATTTTCGCCAAACAGCGAGAACATGCGGTTGTAGGTCATGATCGGTGGCGACTGGTCCAGCAGGTGATCTTCCAGGGCTTTCCAGAAGATGCTCAGGGCTTCGAAGAAAAAGCGGTCCGGGTCATCCTTGGCGAAGCTCATCTTCCCAACCGCAGTCGGTACGTCCAGGCCAAGGTTCTCGATAAACCCGGCAGCCATCACGAAACTGTCCAGCAACGGCGCCGAAGCCAATTCACCTTTAACCTTGTAATCAAAACCTGGCCCGGCCGTGGCATCACCGGCCAAGCTGCTTAAAAGACGCCTTGATGATTCATAACTATCAAGCCATATCAAAGGCTTACGGCAGAAAGCTTGAAAAAGGGTGCGCTTTACGGCCCATTCTGCGCGTAGCGACAGCTTTGCGTTGGGCCGGCTGATCTGGGCGTTTTCCCGTGAATCAAAGCCCAGCACCACCCAGGCGTCCAGCTCGCGGATATAGCCATGGCAGTGAAATTGCGCGCCGTTAATCCCCACAGGCTGCCGATTGGGCTCAATGCCTTTGATCGGCCAGGCGCCCGCACGGAACCACAGGTCCTCGATCGCATCGCAGAGTTCTTCATCGCGCTTGGCCGCCAACTCGGTCACGGCCATGCGCTTTTGCACATCCGGATGGTCCCGCTCCAACGCTTTGAGCTGCAGCCCGTGGCGCGCGAGTGGCGCAATCAGCTCACGAAAACGCGCGTGCTGCCCGTGCAGCCGGTGATAGCAGGCATTCATCTGCTGGCGCTGGGCTTCGTTGATACGCAGGTCGAAGGGGTTGCCGTCAGCGTCTTCAACGCCCGAGTTCAGGTTCTCGAACGCTTGCAGGCGCTCAAAGCCCGGCAAGCTGCGCACCATCGGCAGGATGCGCGAGTGAAAGGTGCGCACCACGGCCTGAGCTTCTTTCATACCAAGGGGTTGGCCCCACAGGCTAAGAATTTCTATGAGCTTGTTGATGAAGTCTTTGCGTGACTCGCGGGTGAAGGTCACCACCGTCATTGAGCTCAGCTCAAAGCCCAGGTAATGGGTGAGCAGCAAAATACGCAGTACCAAGGAGGTGGATTTGCCGGCACCGGCACCGGCAATCACCGAGGTAGACGGTGTATCGCTGAAAATCATCTTCCATTGCGCGGCGCTGGGCTGGGCGTGAGCAGGCAGCAATCGCGCGACATCCGCTTTGATGCGCTTTTTCAACTCGGCGGTGAGCGGCAGGCGCCAATCATCAAACAGAGTGTCATCAACTCCCGGCGCACGGTGCTCGTCCGGGCGGAAGTCGCGAATCAGCAGCACTTGCCGACCTTCCTCAAGGCCGTCAGCCTTGCCCTCGCGATAGCCATATTCCACACCCGCTTCATGCCCGCTGCGAAAACCGTCGGCCTGACCGTGCAGCCATGAAAACCGGTGCTGGGCGCGCAGGCGAGTCAGACCATGGCCAAACAGGCGCGCGGCCAGGCGCTTCAACCAAGGCATTTCAGCCAGAGGGCGCAGTTCGGGGGGCAAATCAGGCGGTTGTTGCGACACGCGGACTCCTGCGGTGAACAAGGTGTTTACATAGGGCCCCATGGTCGCCGGAATCGACGTTCAGTTCCAGCCAATTGCTTTGCAGTCATGCAGTTAGGCGATGAACTGAAAGTCAAAACGCCACTAACCAATCAAGTAAATCGATAGGAATCAGGCATTTTTTACGCTTTTTATCGATCATGGGCTGCAGGATCATAAGCGCATCCACAGGAGACGATCATGCTTGAACTTCGACCTTTCACTTCCTTGGGCGGCGCCCACCACGGCTGGCTTGACGCTCATCACCACTTTTCATTTGCCGAGTACCACGACCCCAACCGCATGCACTGGGGCAACCTGCGCGTTTGGAACGACGACATCATCGCGCCGGGGACCGGGTTCCCGCAGCACCCACACCGCGATATGGAAATCATCACCTATGTGCGTGAAGGTGCGATCAGCCATGCCGACAACCTCGGCAACAAAGGCCGCACCGAAGCGGGAGATGTACAGGTCATGAGTGCAGGCACCGGGATCGCTCACAGCGAGTACAACCTGGAAGATACGCCGACCCAGATTTTCCAGATCTGGATTATCCCGAATGAAGCCGGATTGCCGCCTTCCTGGGGAGCCAAGCCGTTTCCGAAAGGTGATCGCGAAGGATTTGTAACACTGGCCAGTGGCAAGGCAGGCGATAGCGACAGCCTGCGTATTCGGGCGGATGCGCGGCTGGTTGCGGCAAATCTGAAGGCTGGGGAAAGTGCTGAGTACCGGCTGGACAGCGGTCGACGGGCTTATCTGGTGCCTGCGACCGGCGTGATTGAAGTCAATGGCTTGCGTGCGCAAGCTCGAGACGGCATTGCGGTAGAGGATGAGCAGATGTTGCGGGTGACTGCGATTGAAGACAGCGAAATTGTCTTGGTCGACCTGGCCTGACGCTGTCCCAATAGCGGGCTTGCTCGCGAATGCGGAGTGTCAGTCGCCAATGTGCTGACTGATCTACCGCATTCGCGAGCAAGCCCGCTCCCACACTGGTTTTGGGGTGTTACTGAGAAATGGCGCCGTCTACCAACACCTGCGCTTCTTCCACCAATTGCTTGAGGTGATCTTCGCCAATAAAGCTTTCGGCGTAGATCTTGTAAATGTCCTCAGTACCCGATGGCCGTGCAGCAAACCAGCCGTTTTCGGTCATCACCTTCAAGCCGCCGATCGCCTGGTTGTTACCCGGTGCGTGGCTAAGGATCTGCTGGATGCTTTCCCCGGCCAATTCAGTGGACGTCACTTGGTCCGGTGACAGCTTGCCGAGCAAGGCTTTCTGCGCCGGCGTGGCCTTGGCATCCACGCGAATCGCAAATGGCTCGCCCAGGGCGTCGGTCAGGCCGCGGTAGATCTGGCTTGGGTCCTGGCCTTTGCGCGAGGTCATCTCCGCTGCCAGCAGCGCCGGGATCAAACCGTCTTTGTCAGTGCTCCATACGCTGCCATCCTTGCGCAGGAACGAGGCGCCGGCGCTTTCTTCGCCGCCAAAGCCCAACGAACCGTCGAACAGTCCATCGGCAAACCACTTGAAGCCGACCGGCACTTCGTACAGGCGACGGCCAATACGTCCAGCCACGCGATCAATCAGGCCGCTGCTGACTACGGTCTTGCCCACGGCGGCGTCAGCGCGCCAGTCAGGACGGTTCTGGAACAGGTAATCGATGGACACTGCCAGGTAATTGTTCGGTGCCAACAGGCCACCGGACGGCGTGACGATGCCGTGGCGGTCGTGGTCCGGGTCGCAGGCGAAGGCCACGTCAAAGCGATCCTTGAGACCGATCAGGCCCTGCATCGCGTAGCTGGAGGACGGGTCCATGCGGATCTGACCGTCCCAGTCAACGCTCATGAAGCGGAACGTCGAGTCGACTTCCGTGTTCACCACGTCCAGGTTCAGGCGGTAGTGCTCGGCAATCGCCGACCAGTAGCGCACCCCTGCTCCGCCCAGCGGGTCCACACCCAGGCGCAGATCGACGCTGCGGATGGCGTCCATGTCGATCACATTGACCAGGTCAGCCACATAGCTGTTGAGGTAATCATGGCGATGGGTGGTGTCGGCCTTGAGCGCCTGTGCATGGGTGATGCGCTTGACCCCGGCCAGTTTGTTGGCCAACAGTTCATTGGCCTTGGCTTCGATCCACTTGGTGACGTGCGTATCTGCCGGGCCGCCGTTGGGTGGGTTGTACTTATAGCCGCCACTCTGCGGCGGGTTGTGCGACGGCGTGATGACGATGCCGTCGGCCAGGCCGCTGGTGCGGCCACGGTTGTAGCAGATGATCGCGTGGGAAATTGCCGGGGTCGGCGTGTACTCATCGCCTTCGGCCAGCATCACGTGCACGCCATTGGCAGCCAGCACTTCCAGCGCGCTGGCACCGGCGGGCGTGGACAGCGCGTGGGTGTCGAGGCCGACAAACAGTGGGCCGTTGATGCCCTGGGCTTCACGATACAGGCAGATGGCTTGGCTGATGGCGAGCACATGCCATTCGTTGAAGCTCAATTCGAATGAGCTGCCCCGGTGCCCGGAGGTACCAAAAGCCACACGTTGGGTGGAGATTGCTGCATCAGGCTGGCCGGTGTAATAGGCCGTGACCAGTCGCGGGATATCCACCAGCAACTGGGCTGGCGCCGGCTTGCCCGCAAAAGGACTGATTGTCATGCATAAACCTCGGAAAGAAGAATTTGGAAAAAATGGCAGTTTACTGAGAGTTGGACTGCTGCGCGACGTTATCGATCCTACAACAGTAAGAGAAACTTCACGCGATCATCCGGTCTGCGCCTGATGCAGTGCTTCGCTTATAGCAGCCAGGGCGATATCCAGGTCGGGTTGCCCGTGAAAGGCGTAGCTCAGGCGCAGGTTCTGTTGATGCAGGCCACTGACACTAAACAGCTCGCCGGGTGCAATCACTATCTGCTGGGCGAGCAGGCGCTGGAACACCTGGCGCATATCCACGGGCTTTGTGGCGCCCAACCAAAACGTCGCCCCGGCAGTCGGCGCGCGGTAGGCCACTTGGTCCCCCAGATGCTGATCCAGGCGGTGACGCATTTCCTCTGCCTGCTGGCGTAACTGCAGGTGCAGTGTGCGCAGGTGCTGGTCGATGCGCCCGCTTTGATAAAGGCGGGCAATCGCTCGCTGGCGAATCGACGACAACCGAAAGGAACGCAGCAGGAACTGGCGCTGCAATTCACTGCTCATGCGCCGAGACAGCAGATAACCATAAGGGGCTTCCGACCCAAGGACTTTCTCGAAAGAGGAAAACACCATCAGTCGCTCGGGGTTCACCAGTTCGCGCAAGGCTGCCTGCGGTTCTGTGAACCCCAATTCGCCATAGGTGTCGTTTTCCAATAGCCAGCAACCGTACTGATCGAGCATTTGCGCAACGGCCAGGCGGTCCTGGGTCGGCATAGCCACACCTGCCGGCAGGCTGACGGCCGACGACAGCAACACCAGGTGCACCGGCTCATCGCACAACAATTGGTCAAGAGTCACCAGGTCCAGGCGCCCCTGCAGCGTCCAGGGCAACTCGATAATACGTACCCCGGCATCTTGGAGCAGGCGCAAGACCAGCCAGTCGCAGGGTGATTCCACAATTACCGTCGTCCCCCTCAGGCCCAAGACTTCGACAAGGATGTCCAGCACACCGCGCAGGTCGGCGCCGATGTAGACGTCATCGGCATGCCAACAGCGAGTGGGCGAAGAGGTATAACGCGCCGCCAGCGCTGCGCGCAGTTCCCAGACACCGCAGGGCTGGGCCCAGGGTTGCAGATGTTGCGGGTAGTGGCGCACCAACTCCCGCTCCAGGCGCAACAGGTTGCTATCCAGTGACACCAGCAACGCAGGTTCATCGCCACTGAGCACCACCATGCCCGGGCGGCGCGCCGCTGCGTAAAGCCGATCGAGCAGGTCGCCAGCCGCCCACGCCAGCGGGTTTGCCGACATAGGCCAGGCGTAATAGCCCGACTTGGCCACCGAATAGACCCTGCCCTCCTTCTCAAGCAGCGAGTACGCGTACTGGACCGTCGAGATCGACACGTTCAGCCGCCCCGCCAATTGCCGAAGGGACGGCAGCTTTACCCGCGCGTCAGTACTGACGTCGTTGATCAGGTTGATCATGTAGCGGTAAACCGCCTGATACGCGAAATCCGCCCGCCGTTCGCCGCGCAGTATCATTGCCCGGACAATTGACAGGCCTGCGCGCTGTCATGGGCCGTGGCACCCGCACTGCGCAATTTGCCGCCCGCATTGACCAACGGACGTTTGCGATAGAGCTGCTGCAGCAAGGGCATTGGCAAGCCGCTGGTGTCAGTGATCCATTGTTGCAACATCTCAGCGGACGGCTTGCCCTGCAGGACCTTGTGCAGCTCGGGCAAAGCAACCAGCATGCCCGGATGGCACTGGCGCAAATAGCCTTCCAGGCGTTCACCATGATGGATAAACGGCGAGAACAGCAGGCAAATCAATTGAGTCTCGTCCAGACCGAAGAACTGCTGGGCGTGGGTGCTCGCCTGGCTGCGCCCTTCACGGGTCCCCGCCTGCGTGAGTAACTCTTCGGGCATGTGCATGCGCCTCAAAAAGTGTCCTGCCTGTTGGATAAAGCCTTGCACCCCTTCTTCATAGTCCATATCTCGCAGGCATTGAGCCTGCAACCCGCGCAGATGGGCCATCAGCAGCGGGATGGAATAGCTTGGATGGCTGAAATGAAACCCCAGTGGATCAGGGGCAAAGGCCATGAACTCGGTGAGCATGGGCGAGGATGAGAGGTCTACGTTGTCCAGCAAATCGGCAACGCCGATGTAGGACAGGTTACGGTGTCCGGTCTTGCTGGGGTTGTCACTGGCGACATAATGCTCCCCGTATGCATCACGGTAATAACCGGTACTCCATTCCTCCATACGTGCGAACAGCGCGGTAAGCGACGACGGCCAGGCCTCAGGCATCGCCATCCCAGCGCCCACAGCCGTGTTCTTGAGCCAGGCAATAAACTGACTCTGCTTGCGCGGGGAATCCCCGCTGACCAGTGCGTGTACCCCGCCATTCCAAGAGGTAACGCGCTGGTAAAAATCCCCCAACGCCAGGTAGGTGTCACTGCACACCGTGGCGCGGCAGTCACCGGAACTCAGATGGCCGACAATCAACCTGTTGCGCTGGCTGCTTTCTCGCCCAACGACAGAGGCGGGTCGCAGGTGGTTGAAGGGCAATACTTCCTCACGATCTACCATCAGTAGATCAACCCGTGGATCATCGTGCAGAAACAGGCGGCCATAGCCTTGATTGAGGCTGTCGAGCCTGCCCTCGGTCATGCCAGCATGCCGCAGCGTCGCAACCCGCAAGTGAAAGGTATGCGGGGCGCGGCCAGCGATCGTCAACTGCGCGGCACGCAACAACGCCAAGGTGTAGCTGCTCACTTCGCCACCACCATGCGCCACCAGCACCTTGTAACCTCCCACTTGCTCCATGCCGCCGGCTGCCACGACGATTCGCTGGACCAGCAATTGGAGTGCCGTGCGTTCTGCGCGAGTAAAGTGCCCGATCAAACGCTGCAGAACTTGCTGGTAAACATAGTTCATAGCCTGTTCATGGATAGTGCTCATCGTTTTACTACCTGAGTTGAAATATTAGTTTCAAGCAACTGCTGACAGTGTTTGCTCGACCGATTGCGCATGTAAGAAATTCGCGCAGAGCCTTGTGCGCCGATGACTAGACACTATCACCGCGCAACACAACGACACGAATGTCCGAGGACAAAGCCAAAAGCCCTGCAAGCGCGCAAACCTCTGGATCTATTGGGCCAAAACAAATCCGATCACAGTCCTAGGAACTTTCCGACAAACTCTTACACACCGTTAACCGACTATTAAAAGAAGTGTCCGACACGCGTACCCACCAACTTTCCCACTCATGGGCACGAAACTTTTCATGAGCGCACCTATTTCCTTCAGGCCACGCGAACGCCGCGACATTAGTTTCAGACGCTCGCAACAGTAGTGTCAGATATTCAATCATTGCTCAGTCCTTGAGATGAAAGTGAAGACGCAATTATCAATGCTGGAATAATGATTAATAGATACAGAACCCTGGCGAAAACCAGTGCAGATGAGCAACGGCCAGCGCATAAATCACGCGCACACAAAGACGCCGCACTGGAATTCAGGGCGGCGTCAGCGAAAAAGTCAGGATTCAGGGGTTAAAGTGCCAGCCAGGCACCTGAAGCGGGGTACAGTTTAAGCCCTGTCAAATGGCGCATTTGCCCCATGCGCCAGGTGCCAGGAAGACTCGTTTGAGAACCTTCCTACGTACTAAACAGCCTCAACCTGCAACGCAACACGCTCGCGGCACGGGCATTCGTCCATATATCGGTGCGCTTCCACGAACTGATTGAACGGAAACACGGTGGTTTTCAACGGCACCAGCACGCGGTCAGCTGTCAGTTGGTTGATATCGCGCAACGCCCGTTGCAAGGCTACGTGGTCCTGAATGATGCCCAGCTCCGGTTTGCCAGTGAAGTTACCGATGCAGTGCACAAAAAACTGAATGTTCTTCTGGAACGCCGCACACGCCGGGAAGGGCGTCTGGTTACCGCCCTGCAAGCCATACAGCACCAGGCTGCCACGCGGTGCCAGTACGTCACCGAGCAAGGACATCTGCGGGCCACCCAAACCGTCGAACACCACGTCGACACCGCGGTTGTCGGTGAACTTGTTGATTTGCATCAGCAGGTCTTGCTCTTCGGTGACGATGACCTTTTCCGCACCGAGCGACAGCAGATACTCACGCTCCGCGCTGTCCTTGGTGGCGGCAATCACCCGCACACCCAGGGCCTTGCCCAGCTGTACAAAGGACGGACCGGCGCAGTGGCTGGCGTCAGTCACCAGGGCAAATTGCCCGGGCTTGACCCGTGCCAAGTCCACGTAGGCGAAGTAGGCGATCAACAGCGGCGTGTAATGCACGCTCGCTTCAATAGGGCTCAAGACATCCGGGTACCGGGTCAGGGCAGAACGGGGCAGGACGATCTGCTCGCCATACACCGGGTAGTCATTGGGGCTCTCGGCCGGAAAACTGGCCACTTTATCGCCCACTGCCAAGTCATCCACGCCATCGCCTACGGCGACGACCACCCCGGCCATTTCATGGCCAAGACCGGACGGTAATCTTGCATGGGAAGACGCCAGGTTCTGGCGCCACAAAATGTCATACCAGCTGATGCCAATCGCTTCGACACGCACCTGCACTTCGCCCGGTGCGGGCTGCGCGGCTGCATGCTCTTCGCATTTGAGCACCTCGGCCGGACCAAACTTGTGAAAACGGATCGTGCGGGACATCGCAAACCTCGTCAAAGTAACCTCTAATGCCATGAACTTTATCTGGGCTTTACGGGTAAGACCACCGGTCGCCATTAATAGTCGACATGTCTGTCATTGATTCCGCGTCTGAGGAATAGACCTCAGCTCTTGTAAGAAAACTCAATTTTCCTGTGCAGAGTAACAGCCTTTCCCCGTAAGATTCGTGCTGGCCATTGTTGTTATATGCCCGCTCTCGTCAAGTCAGCTGACTCTTCCAGGACACAAGATGAACCGTAACGACCTGCGTCGTGTCGACCTTAACCTCTTGATCGTATTCGAAACCTTGATGCATGAGCGCAGTGTGACCCGCGCCGCCGAGAAACTGTTCCTCGGCCAGCCAGCCATCAGCGCGGCGTTGTCACGCCTGCGCGGGCTGTTTGATGACCCGTTGTTCGTGCGCACCGGCCGCAGCATGGAACCTTCGGCCCGGGCGGTAGAAATCTTCGCCCTGCTCTCCCCGGCGCTGGACTCGATTTCCACCGCGGTCAGCCGCGCCGCTGAATTCGACCCGGCCACCAGCACCGCGGTATTCCGCATCGGCCTGTCCGACGACGTCGAGTTCGCCCTGCTGCCCCAACTGCTCAAACGCCTGCGCGCCGAGTCACCCGGTATCGTGCTGGTCGTGCGTCGCGTCAATTACATCCTGATGCCCGGCTTGCTGGCCTCCGGCGAAATCTCCATCGGTGTCAGCTACACCGCGGACTTGCCGGCCAACGCCAAGCGCAAAGTGCTGCGCCGCAGCCTGCCAAAACTGCTGCGCGCCGACAGCGTGCCGGGCTCGCTGAGCCTGGACGACTTCTGCGCCCGCCCCCACGCGCTGGTGTCATTTGCCGGCGACTTGAGCGGGTTCATTGATGAAGAACTGGAAAAACTCGACCGCAAACGCCACGTGGTATTGGCCGTACCGCAATTCAACGGCCTGGGCACCTTGCTCGCGGGCACGGACATCCTCGCGACCGTGCCGGACTACGCGGCCGAGGCGTTGACCTCGGCGGGTGGGTTGCGTGCGGAAGACCCGCCATTGCCCGTGCGCAGCTTTGAGTTGCATATGGCGTGGCGTGGATCACAGGATAATGACCCGGGCGAGCGCTGGTTGCGGTCGCGGATTCAGATGTTTTTTGGCGATCCTGAGAGTCTTTAGAGGCTTCGCGCATGCTTGTTAGCTGATCATTTCTACGTTTTTCTAGTCTCGAATAGCCATTTACTTCCAGCGAATTGCTACATTTGGGGCAAATTTGAGGACATGCTTTGGATGGTTTGAAAAGGATGCCCCCAGCCTTAGGCCAAGTGGGCTATTGATTCAGCGAAAGCCGCATCGCCGAACCGAGCATTCAGGACATGACGGAACTGATGCGCCAGCTCATGGACGCGATCCGGCCCTACACCGACAAACCCTGGGCATTGCTGGGTTGCAGCCTGGGGTGCAAGATCGCCCTCGAAGTGGCGCGGACCTTGGCCAGCGAGGGTCGCCACCCGCAGTTGGTGTTCCTGATGGCGTGCCCGGCGCCGAGTTTTCCGATCCAGCGCAAAGTGTCGGACTACAGCGAGGAGGATTCGCCCTCGAAGTCCGACACCTGGGCGGCACGCGACAGTGCCTTGTCGGAAGGCTACTGCGTAGCAACCGATACGACCCTGGCGGTGCCGATGGTGATGATTGCCGCCAGCGATGATCACCTGGTCACGGTGGAAGCCGCGCGCCGCTGGAAACGGCACGCAGCAGCCGGTTTCGACTGGCGCCTGGTGGACGGCGGGCACTTTTTCCTGCGTCAGCAACGCACGCAGCTATTGGGCTGGCTGTCTGAAGCCCTGCAACACCCGCCGCGCTGAATAGTGCGCAACGACGTGGTCGTACAGGGCTACGGTGCACAGTGGCAAGCCGAAATCGAGGCCGTCATGGCCCATGGCGTACCCTTTGTGTTGATCTACCTGGAACCTGGGGACGACGAAGCCCACGCCGACCGCAAGCTGCGCAGCCTGTGGTTGAAGACGCACAAGGAGGCCTTTGGCCATTTGTGTATCAGCTTGATCAGCGTGCTTGCCGATGAGGCGCGTCGTGCGCATTTCGATGCCATGGGCAAGATTGGCGAACAAGCCTCTGGCATCCGTTATGAAACCGCGGCGACGCAGGCCGAGGGCGAGGCGCGGGCACAACGGCGTATCGCCCAATACGGCGCTGCCTAGCTCAACGCGACCGGGTTCCGGCGACGGAACCCTCAATCGCTAAAGCGTTGAAAAATCCAAGGCAATTGCTCGGGTTGGTAGCCGTTGATCTTTTTTCCCACTGATATAAGCGCATTGTTGACGCTGCGTGGGGTAGTGCCCATTCCAGGTAGTTTTTCCGCCGTAACTCGGCAAGCCTGCGCTTTGCTGAGTCCCTGGTCATGGTGAAGATCCCAAGCGAATAGCCCTCGAATCAACGGCGCAACGCTGGTGAGTGTCTTGAACAATTTATGCGCCTGTACAGGCTCGAATAAGTCGACAAAATCCGTGGTCGGCGACGGTTCGTCGAGCAAGCGTTGCAGTCTGGCGTAATCGCCTTTTGCACGGGCATCCGCTAAACGCCGTGCCCGAATCATTCCTCTGCCGGAATAAGCGGCGTTCACGATTTCCCTTCTGGATGGCGCTGGAGTTTCGGAGTCAAACACCACAATTACACTATCGGTGACCCGTTTGCCGTTGATGATCACTTCATCCATGTCAGTGGTGAAGCTCCTGACACTGCGATTGGAAACAGGGATGGGAGACTGCCCGGGGCGGTTATAGAACGTATGGACCTCAATCATCCGTGGCGGCTCATGGTCCTCGTCCATTCGGCTCTGCTTGCCATGGTATGAGAACTTTCCGGTGGTGATACCCATTTCCTCACGCCCGGCTGAAGAGTTGATGAATACCCACCAACCCCACATCAGCTCAAGTTCGTTTTCTACGGCTAGGTCGGCAAGTCGGAAGCCCCGCGTGAACTGCAACCTTGACCAAACTTCATCAATCTGGCTTCCGAAGCGATTCATCGTGTCCCGCAACAACTGAGCCTGGTGTTCGTCATCAGCCTCATCAGCCGGGTCGTACTGCCACTGAAACGCGTCCAAAAGGACCGCAGCCCCCCTTATGCCTTCGATGGGCTCATCCATCACTTGGCCGGGTGTATCGATGGCCTGGGCTATTTGATCATGCAATTGAACAAGCATCAGGTGTGCATCCCCGGTTACCAAACGCTCTTTGCGCTTAGCGAGCTCAATCCAGAACAGTTTGTCCCACTTGTCCTTTGTCTCGACTTCGTCATCCGTGTATTCGTCTGTTCGCATAAATCACACCATGCTGGGTGCTACCCAGGTTGGGATGGCCGATAAGCAGCAGAGTGAATAACCTGCAACCGGCTAGCTCACTCAGACTCCAAATCCGGGGTTTACAAGGGGCTTGCATACAGAAGGAGCGGCCCAAGCCACGCCTTCTCCTCCCACCATCAACATGACGCGAGTCGAATACAGAGGTCCCTATGTTTGGTTTTTTCTCAGGCATCCAGAAAGAAATAAATCGCGGCTTTTACGGCCAGCTTGCCCGGCGTGACCAAGACGCTTTCTTGCAACATCTCTATGACAAAGGCTACTCAGTCCCGGAGATCAGCAAAGAAATGGCGGTCACGGCACCCAACATTTACAACCGCATCACCGCGCATCGCGGGCGCGGCCCACAAACCAATTGAGCCTGCCTGGCCGACCAGGTGAAACCACGGGCTTGGGCCTCGAAAGCAAGCCCGTATCCCGCGCGCTTGCGCCTTAACGCCTCAATCAGGCCCGGCAAATGATTGGGCGCAGCCAAGCATCGCGGTTTCTGGTGCGCAACCACAGGTGGACCTGCGCGTGATCGGCGTGTTGTGGCTCGGCATCGACGGCAATCAGGCAGTTCCCGGCATCAATCGATTTACCCATCAAAATATCGCGTTTGATCAGGACCGTGTCACCATCCCCCGGTAGTTCGTAGCAACCGTCGAGGGTCGACACGAACCACTGGCGCTGGAACCGGGTGATGCCCAGAGGCTCACCGGGTACTTGTGCAATGGTGCGGGTCACATCACCCGCAACGCTGACGACCGAACCGCCCGCCGCAATGGCCCACAATTCCCCTCTCGGACCTTCGACACCGGCAATCATATTGATGAACGCGCCGGCCTCAGTCGGCCATGGTCCATCAATTCGCTGCCAGGTCCCGCCCACCGGCCGACGCAGGATCAGGCCCGCATACCCCAGCGCGTATATTGCGTCTTGCGTCTGGACAATGTTGTTGACACCACCCAGCGTTCCGACAATGTGATCGTCGTGTTCAAGGCGAGCAACATCGCCCGATGTCCAACGATACAACCGGCGGCTGAACGTACCGATCAACAAGCCATCGCTCGCCCAACACAGGCATTCAGCAAGCTCGACGTTCTGGCCATCCGTGGCCACATAACCCAGTGTGCGGGAGTACCACTCATCGCGCGCGTTGAGCTGTGGATGGGGCGTAACCTGCCGCCATCCAGCCACCTGTCCAAGGACGGTGTTGGTGATCAGTTCATCTTCGCTAGTGATCGCCCAGACTTGGCCGTCGCTATCATTGACGATGGCCTGGATGGCATCTGGCACCCAAACCTGTGGTTGCAGGCGTAAATGCTCACCGTCCAGTTCCCCCCTGATAATCCAGGACGATGTATGACCGCTTTCGTCCGACACGTGCACGGCAAACCAGGGCACACCGGCGGCCATTGTCAGGTCGGCAAGCTGGTAGCGCCGGACGCCATGGGCGGGTGTTGATGGGTTTATGTTGTCGCTCATGTCACAGGCACCGGTTGTTGGGTCACTGTAGAAGGTACGTCGTAGAACAAAGGCAACTCCCTGTCCATGGGCCAGCCGACCGCCGTGTAGAACTCTCGCGCCTCAATCAGGAGCACCATGGCGACAGCGCGGCCGACACTTTTGCGTTCATTCCACGTCATGAACCCTGCCTGCGCCAAGGCAAAACCTTTGACGTTGAAACGTTTGAATTCATCCGAGTTGGCAAGGCCACTGTTCCTGACGGCCACATCCACACCCAGATCCGCGGTGGTATAGACATGGGTCATCCACTCAAGCACATGCTCCAGGTACTCGCCAGTCGTTGGGTTTTTCGCGAGCAGTGTCGGATTGCCGCGCAGCCGTTTGCGTGTGTGTTTCTGGGCGTCCGTCACAAATTTATGCTGCGATCCTCTGTTCTGTGAATCCTGCATAAACGTCGCGTAGCTCTGGTCAAGGCTGAAAGACTGCCCCCTGTGCAGTGACCCTCGCAGTGCCTTGTCGGGGATCAAGTGATCGGCATCGTAGCCACGGTAGATATTCAACACCTGGGCGTTGGCCGCGGACTTGACCTGGGAAATGATTTTGTAGCCGCCCGCCAAGGTGGGCATGCGTAGCAGTTCACGCATCGCTTGCTTGGTGCTGGCATCGAGCGCGTCGGTTCGCCAGTCGAGCCCATTGATTTTATTGGCCCGCGCGACCGTGGCTTCGATTTCCACACGCAGCACGTCTGCCTGTAGCGGGTAGGCCGCTTCAATGACGCTGGGCCGCAGGTCCGATACGCTGTACGCCGGGTTGGACAGGATTCTGGAAATCACCTCGCGCGCTTCACGCTCACTCAGTGTGTGCCCATCAGTACGCGGGTAGGTAATGCCCGCGACGTCGAATGAATCAACGAACGTGTGCTGTTGCGCTTGGTGCGCAGCGACGAACGCTGCCTGGGCAACTGCGTCCGAGGGGTCGCGCAATGCGGCCTCATAGGCGTTTCGCATCAGGGTCATGGCGGCAAAACTGCTATTCATCGGCAGTGCCCTCCGCGCGCGCGTTCGACGTATTGCCACGTACGAGATCATCGATGTGCTTGCCGAATGTCGAGGGCCTACCGTGTCCACGCGCTTGCATCCACGCCAATAAATGATCGACTGTCGGCTCAAGCAGCGAGCGGGTGCGTATGCCGTGGTCTTGCACTATCACTTGCAAGCGAGGGCTTTGCTCATCGAGCACTGCCTCCATCTCTGCCGACGCCCAATTGCGCGTGTGCTGGTGCAGGCCATCGGGGTCCAGCGTAAACCAGCCTGGGTAGCTGCCCGGCTTGCCTGTTATCACCTCGACACCAATTTCAACCTGCCGGACAGCCGGTTTACCCGGCCACGTCAGGGTGTAAATCCGGCGTACAGTCTGAAACTGTCCATCTCGCAGGGAAGAGGCCAACATCAGTTTGGAGATCAGGTCGTAAAGTTGCCGCTGCCTCGGGGTAAGCGCGGCCATCTTGGGGTTGTCGGCCTCCAGGCTGATGTCCAGAGGCACCAGTGCTCCGTGGGCACCGCTGCGGCCGCCGTCCGAAACCGGGTGGGTTTGCGCACCAGGCGCGGGATCATCGTCGTGCTGCTCGGCCTCAGCGGGTGAAGGCGAACCGGCAGGCGCGCCCCACGTATTCAGCTCGACGGCGGGCTGCAGGGAAAACAGCGCGACCTCAGCGCCTTGCGCATCGACCGTTGGTGCATGGGGGCCCGCAACCGGCTGCGCGCCGCACTGATCATCAAACTGCGCCGCCCAGGTGTGCACGAACGCAAGGTAGTCCGCCTCCCCTGCATCCGGCAATTGGGACAGGTGAGTCAGCGCATCGTCGAAGGCCATCAACAACGCATTGGCGCTGATTGTGTTCAGCCAAGGGTTGTTCAGCACCTTATCTGCCTGGCGCCGTCCGGACTCGGTCAGGAACAGGCGCCCCTGCGCATCCAATGCAGCCCAACCATTGTCGTTCGGTGCTGACTCGGGCTCGTCCTGCCCCTCGCGCATCTCATACAGTTTTTGCAACGTGCTCATGGTGCTCGACGGCATCCAGCCAAATCGCCTGAACGCCTCTTGCAGGACCAGGTTAGTGCCCAGGCTTTGAGCAGGTGCCAGCAGCAAGTCCTCATGCTCGAGCAGGCAAGGTGTCGGTGAAACCACCGCGTCGCTCAGTTGGTCGATCAAGGTGTGAACGCTCTCTGTGCGGTCACTGCCCCACGCGCGCCAGGCTTCGCTGCCGCGCCGCACCATCAAGCGAGCCGGCACGAGGGTATCGTTCACTTTCAGGCTTATCGCGACACCCAACCGTTTACCGGGTAACCCCGGGGAGTCACCATGGCCCGCCAGTACCCTGAGCAAGGGCCCCTTGACCCGTCCGCCCCCGACAATACCGTGACGCATGTAGACCGAGCCGATGAGGTTGTCCAGCACCCGCTGGGCAATGGCTCCATATGCCAAGCCCATATTCAAGGCCCGGCAAGCGCTGCCAGCTCGCTCGTCGGCGGTAGCGCCCTCGACCTGTACACACCGACCCTCCTCAAATGATCGGGCCATTTCGAGGGTGGTCAATGCATGAAACCTTACCCGACGCACCCTCTGGATATGCATGAACCACGGTGCTTCCTTGAGTACCTGGATCATGTGCCAGGCGATAGCTTCGCCTTGGGCATCATCGTCCGTCCCCAACACCAGCTCAGTGCATTGCAGTAAACGGCTGCCGGTATTGCGTAGGGACGCCGCCAGGTCACTGCCTTCGCGCTCGCTCAATTGCCAGTGCGGTTTGAACCCATCACGCCAACTGATCGCACCGGGGCCTGGGAGGTCACGAATATGACCGCCACAGCCGAACACCTGAGTACCGCCAGGTACCAGTTCTTGAATGATTTTCGCCTTGTGCAAGGATTCGACAACCATCAGCGTGGCGGGACCGAGCTTGCACGCTGGCACCCGCGGGGCGCAGGTGAGCCGCTCATGCTCTGGCTCACGCACACCGGCCAAGCATCGTCCTACCACAGCCGAAGGCAAATCGTTGTTCGGGTCCATCGCCTGCTGGGAAAAAAACAGATCGGAATGGCCAAACATAATGAAGCTTTTCTGCGCACGACTGATCGCTACGTTGAGCAGGCGCCCATCGTCACGATCGATAAACACCCGCTCACGATGATTGGTATCGGTTCGACGGCTGGCGCGGCTTTCCCGATTCACGGCACTGAACAACACCACAGGTTTCTCCGCCCCTTGAAGGGTATGAACCGTGCCGATGGTCAAACGCTCACTCAGGTCAGCGTCATCAGGGTCGAGTTCTTCGCGCACCCGACGCTTTATCGCTTCGACCTGGCCTCGAAAGGGCGTGACGACCGCGACAAGTTTTTCCAACCCTATCGGCTGCTCCGGGTGGCCTTCGACCCTGGCGACCCACTTCGCCAGACGCGGTCCGTGCTCTTTAAGCCAGTCCACGATGGCCTTGGCTTCTCCAGGGTTGGACCATGAGTCGCCTTTGCAGGGCTCATCGTTCGGGCCACCGGTCTGATAGAACCCGAGCGGCGGTAGCGGGAACGTTGCCTTCATGCGTTTGCGCAACTGCATTTCAGCTTCGCCCTCGAGCAAGGGCAACTCGGCATCCGCGAACAGCCCTGCCAGCGGGTTGGGCACTTTGGGTTCCAACTCTTTGCTGAGCAACCCGCCCTCGGCATCACGGTCGTGATCGTGGTACAGCAAATCGATACACACATTGATGATCGACTCTGCACAACGGTAGTGCTCCCGCAGGAGCAGTCCGTCCCGTAGCCGTCCGTCCGGCATGGCCTCGGCAAACGATGCCCCGGTTCCGGCAAGCTTCATGATTGAACCCGTGGCGGAGTCCGCGCCACGCACGAGCAAGGCGCCCAAAGACGACGGATCGGCCCAACGGTCCTGCACCTGGCGCGCGTCGACCTCGGGTGTTACCGAAGACACGGGGGAGAGCTGCTTCATATCGCCGACCACCACGGCTTTTTTAGCCAGGCTAAGCACCGGCACACCCAGCTCCGGCGCAGCTTGCCCCGCCTCATCGATAATCAGCAAATCCAGGAACGCGAACAGCGGCCTACGGCCCTCTCCCAGTAACCGTGGGGCGCTATGCAAGGTGGCGACAATGCACGGAAACAGCATGGCTGCGTGCCTGAGTGCGTTCTTTCGGCTGCCAGGCTCGGGGGTTGCGATCACACTGGCCAGCCAACGCGTCTCCCAGTAACGCGCGGCCAACTGGAAAATAATCGGCCGCCACACCACGTCCAGCAATTTCTGCTGCTGCGCCTGGCGCGCCTCGGGGGTTGCGGCCACACGCAAATCCGCGAGGATGTCGATGGCCCAGGAAGATGCCCATGCCTCACTGGGAAAGCGCGCAGCCAGTTCACCGGGCTCGATCAACGCGTCGATGTCAGCCTGGCGCTCGATTGCTGAGGCCAACCCACTGCGCAATACCTGGCTCAGCGTATTCAAGTGCTCGCAGAGGGTCGACGCCGTAGGCGTTGTCGAAGCACTCTTCTGCATGAGATAGATAAAACGCGTGGCATCACTGACCTGATGTTTCTGCTCAACGCTAAACAAAGCATTGAACAACTCTGGCAGCTCGCGGAAGGCATCTTCAAAGTGCCGCGCCAAAGCAAGGGCTGCCGCAACACCGTCTTCGTTCGATTGCTTGAGGCTGGAGGACCCGACGCCCAAGATGCGCAACTGCTTTTGCCGGATCTCAAGCGTGGTGAACTTGCTGCGATGGGTTTTTCCCTTGGCCTTGGACGGTGCGCTGGCGGTGAAACCCAATAGTGGCTTGCCCGTAGGGTCCAACCAACGACGTGCCAGGGCATGCTTCCTGCCTACGGCACCATTGAACGTGCCCATCACATTCTCGACACTCTGGTTGGTCGCCCCGCACACAAACGTGACGGGGCAATGTTCGCGGTTATCGTAAGCCGCCAACACCCATTGGTTGGCGATCATCGCACGCAGCATGGCCGTCTTCCCGGTGCCCGGCGGCCCACTGACCGCAACCACCCCGACCTGCTCACCCAACCGGCCGAGGGCGTGCAATGCGCGGCGCTGCGATTCGTTCAAGGGGTCTGCGCCGCGATTGACGTCTGGCTTGTCGAGGTGTGTGGCCTTATCGACCATGGCCACGTGCCGGATCGTCACCTGCGGCGCTGCCATGCCGCCTGCCTGGACAGCCGAACGGTGTCGTCCGGCGCCTATGAGCTGCTCCAGTGCGCCGATGGACGGCGCATTGGGGATCGCTTCATACACGTTGGCGAGCGCACGTGTTGCATAGCCAGGCTGTCGCGGCACCGCAACCCATTGCCCCGTGATCGGGGCCATTCCCGTCTCAACCCCATCCGCTTGAACGCGGGCGAACAAGGCAAAACAGGCGTCGACATAACCGCTCAAATTGGCGCTTTGGCTCAACGTCGCGAGAAATAGCTTGAGCTCGTCGCGATAGCAATCGAAGTGGCCAATGGCCGGCGGCAGGTCGTTGGCCGCCATCAATGGCTGCGGTTCAAGCCATTGGCGGACCACACGCGGCCGGCAATCGTTGGGGTCGCGTGGTAGGCATATTTGGTTTTTGTCGTTCAGGTCGAAAGGAAACCAGAACGCGATATTCAGCCGGTCGGGCTTGAGGCGTTTTTTTTTCGCGCCCGGCGCAGGCTTTTTATCCGGGTCGGGCCACGTGACCTGGACCTCATCGCTTGATGAGGTGGTTTGATGGAACACCAGCGCCATGGGAATACGCGGATCGTCATCCGGCTCGTCCGCCTCCTGCGCCCCCTCTGCGTCGTCCTCTGAGGCCTCAAGCGCCTGCGCTTGCTGTTTTCGCCGGGCCTCTGCGGCACGCTCAGTGAGAATGCCCAGTGCCAGCGCCCGACGCTTGCCGAAACCGAGATTGAAGTTGGGCCAGGCCAGCCCCGCGAAATTTGTCACCGGGATGCGGACATCGGTGGCTTGCAGGCCACCCAAGTCATCGGCAATCAGCGCTCTGTGCCAGTAGTCCAGCACATTCACGGGCAAACTCCCGACGGGTCCTGCCTGAGGGTCCACCTCCATCGAGTGCAGAACCTGTTCCTTGGAAACCGCTACAGCAGCAAAATCCTTGCGCAACCGCTTGCTCAAGTCCATGAGACGCCTAAACATTTCTTACACCCTATAAATCCGAACGGCATACGAAGAATGGCTCGTAGCGGCCAACAATGACGGCCCATTGCCTTGGTCGCTGCAATTCAAACCGGGCACGCATAGTTAACGAGTGGCCTGTTCAATGCTATACAACTCGTGTTCAGGTCAAACGCACCGTCAACCACCCGAGACTTTCCCCGCCCATGCACGGACGCCCCCTCCTCATCGCCCTATTCCTCACCGGTACTGCCATGGCCGCAGAACCCTCCCGCTACACCTACGACGAAGCCCCCACCGATGGCTTCATGTACGCCGTGCGCTATCAGCAAGCCAAACTGGCCTGTGGTTCGCTGCCCGAAGATCTCGAGGCGGACTATGCTAAAGCGATGCGGCTGACTGGCGAGGCCAGCCCTGCGTTTAAAGCTAGCTATGCACAGCGCTTGGCAACCCAGCCAAAGTGGAGCAAACCGGCGTCGCCTGAAGAACAGGCGCTTGCGTGCGAACAAAGCCAGCACACCTTGCGCGTAACGGTGCAGCTCGCCCGGCAATGGTTTCCCGGTGGCTGGTAGCCACGTGTTTTAACCCATTGATCGGCCCATTGATCGGCATAGGTATCTACACAACGATTGGACCTGACCAATCCAGCGGCGCAGAGCCGTAGGCCCAACGTCCATAGATGCACAGACGTCGGGAACTGAGCAGCTATCAAGAACCATGCTTGCAGCACGTTGCTTGAACTCGCGGGTGTAGGTCTATCGCTCTTGCATGGAACCTCCTGATTGGGCGAATCATATCGCCCTTAAGAGGTGTCCGGGATCATTAGGCCAGTTCAAGCACAGAACCGATACGAATTCCTGTGGTACTACGCGCTCAAGCCACCGTGTTACATCACCTGCTGGACCTGATCCGCTTCAGGCTCTAGCGCATCCACAGTAGCGACATGGTTGGTGATGCCGAAAGGAATGTGCACGGATGGAGCAACTGCGCTAGTCGATTTAAGGTGCCCTGATTGGTCATCGAAAAAGATGTGTGGTTTCAATACACCTAAAATTTTTCCTTTCTCGATGCCGCCTAGGAAGAATGCGTCATTGGCCATGACACCCCAACTCTTGAGTGTATTCATCGCACGCTCATGAGACGGAGCATTGCGGGCTGTGACGATCGAGACGCGTATGCGGTTTTCGTATTCAGGATTGAGCTTTTTGTGCTTCTCCTCGACCGACTGGATTTTGGATATCCGCACCATGAATTCCTTCAGCGGCCCAGGGTTATGGGGCTGCATGACATTCTTCACTTCGTGCGCATGGAATTCAGACAATCCAGAGGCCTGCATGATTGTTTCGGACTCATCGCCAGCGAGCACGCCGTCAAAGTCGAATGCGATGCGTAGGGTTTTATCAGTTTCGTCGTCTTCAAATTTTGAATCGAGAACCTGGCCAGCCGGGTACCCGGCCCTGATAGCCGCTTCCACGTCTTTTTTGTCACCCGACAAAAATAAAGCGATATTCAGTGCTGGTATATATTCATAAGGAGATTTTCCCTGCATGAAAATCGCCCTTGTCATCCCAAGCCCGTAGTGCTCGATAGTCTTCAGTACGCGCAGCCCAGTGTCGGGATCATTGCGCGAAAGAAGTATCACCTCGACGAGCGGATCCGTAGGATCGACGCTCAGGTCATTCACTGACAGTAAACGCTTGATGAAGGGGAACGCTATCCCCTTAGGAAGCGGGACGTGCAGATTGTTTTGCTGAAACTTGCGGTATTCCTCCTCCCCCTGACTCTGAAACACTGCGTCCGATGCCAGCAAATCAAACACAGCGCTGGAAGCGACGCCGATCACTAGGCGATTTTCTAACTCGTAGGGCATTGGAACCTCTCTTGATGCCTTTAAACGCAAATATTGATGGGCATCGAACATGCCGATCGATTTCAGGGCGGATCGAGAAGCACACATCGCGCGCCTCCTCCCACGCACAGTCAGGCATATCAATCTTCAAATCAATCTGCCGGTTGCTTTCATTATGTGAGGATGACTTTGAACCTTGCTGATTGGCGCCGAGTCAGCCGTCACCTGATCGCCGGATTTCGGCCCCAAGCTATTCTCCTGAGCGAAATTGGCATAATATGCCAACATCAAAAGTACCTGTCTGCATAGAACTGGAGCTAGTTATGGCGACGCGAAACGTTGTGCTCACCCCTCACCAGGACCAGGTTATCCATGACTTGGTGCAGTCCGGCCGTTATCAGAATGCCAGCGAAGTGATGCGAGAAGGTTTACGTTTATTGGAGCAGCGCGTCGCCGAAGACACCGCCAAAATTGAGGCACTGCGTCAGGCGACCTCGATCGGTATCATGGATCTTGAGCACGGGCGCTTTACTCAGGTGAACGAGGGTGATCTGGAGCACTACCTCGAGAGCTTGAGCCTGGAGGCAACCCTCCCTGCGAGAGAGAAACACTGAGTATGCCGCAGTATCGGATCTCCAACCCGGCTCGTGCCGACATTGTTGACATCCTCAGGCTCTCCCAGACGCAGTTCGGCGATCAAGCACGCCAGCGCTACCAGGCGCTGATCCTCGCGGCGCTGCAAGCGCTTGCCGACACGCCTTATCGCATTGGCAGCCACGACCGCGATGAACTTGCACCGGGCCTTCGCAGCTATCACCTCATTTATTCACGCCAGCAGGCCAAACACACCCATGGAACGGTCAAAAGCCCACGCCATATAGTGTTCTATCGTGTGACAAACGACGACGTGATCGAGGTCGTCAGACTCCTTCATGACGCCATGGAAGTGCAGTTGCACTTGCCTAACGACTGATCAGCGACCTGGCCCAACGGCTTAACTGGCCGGGAATAGCGAAGTCCGTCGGAGATCGCCATTTGCGATCACTCGCACACTCGGTATGAATGGGGGCAAAAGTGGGGGCAAACAAAAGTGTTATCGACCTGAAAACATTGTCCCAGAGCCTAGTCAAAATGTTTTTTGGCGCCCCTGAGAGCCTTTAGGCTTCGTCTGGCAGGCTGTTTAGCTGAGCATTTCTGGCTTTTCATGGGCATGGAGATCCATTCATTTGCAAGCCCGCCAGTCCCGTTGCCTCACCGAAATCGCCATCAATTTATTCTGGCCCAGCAAATACAACCGCGCCCCGTCAATAAATGGTTCAGGCACCTGATGTTCGATCTGTTCGGCGATTAACTGCGCGCGCAGCCTTTACTGCCAATGCGAAAACCTTGGAGCGCAGGTGCGACACCTTCGGCCAGACCGCATGCACATCAGCGTTACCGAAAAACGACTTGCGACACGAAGCAGACATTAGAGCAGGTAAATAAGCCCGTCGTTTTTCTTCCTTTGGCCTCGTTTTTTGCCAGCAGATTTCAAGTTGCTCACCGAGCACTCCGATAGAATCAGGCAATACTAAAATCGAATCAGGCACAGTTCCCAACCACTCTCCGCCCTAGCATAGCCTGACCTTATATATTCAGGAGTGCGCCCCATGCGTGCAGAAAAAACCATTTTTATCACGGGCGTTAGTAGCGGCTTTGGCCAGGCCCTGGCTAAGGAAGCTCTCGCTCAGGGCCATCGAGTGATCGGCACTGTTCGCAGCGAATCCTCTCTGGCAACGTTCCAAACGCTCTTGCCTGAGAGAGCCCATGGCGTGGTGCTGGACGTTACCCACTTTAATGCCATCGACGCCGTCGTCGTCGCTGTTGAGGATCAGTATGGCCCAGTGGATGTGCTGGTTAACAACGCGGGTTATGGCCACGAAGGGGTTTTCGAGGAGTCGTCGTTGGAGGAAATGCGCCGTCAGTTCGACGTCAATGTATTCGGCGCGGTGGCGATGACCAAGGCGTTTGTGCCCTTTTTCCGCCAGCGACGGGCGGGGCATATCCTCAATATCACGTCCATGGGTGGTTATATCACCATGCCAGGTATTGCTTACTACTGCGGTAGCAAATTTGCCCTGGAGGGCATCTCTGATACGTTGAACAAGGAACTTGCACCCTTCAATATTTTTGTAACGGCCGTGGCGCCGGGGTCTTTCCGAACGGACTGGGCAGGTCGTTCGATGCAGCGTACGCCGCGCAGCATCAGTGACTACGATGCGACCTTCGACCCGGTGCGAAAAGCCCGTGAGGAAAAAAGCGGCCTTCAACTGGGCGACCCGCAGAAAGCCGCACGCGCCATGATGACTATTATCAACAGCCCTAACCCGCCGGCTCAACTGCTGCTGGGCAGTGACGCCCTGGCTCTGGTGCGTGACAAGCTGCACCGGACGGCGGAGAGTATTGAGCAATGGGAAGCGCTTAGCTGTTCCACGGATGGCTGAGCATAACAGTGGAGAACGGGCAATCGATGCCGAAACCCAAGAACCTGAGCACTGCGCGTATGGTGCAGTTGATGGACCAGCTTGCACCGCTGGAGGGTTACAACCTGAGTCCGCTGGATGATGTGCGTTTTCTGCGTTCCAACCGGCCGCTGACGCGCACGCCGGTTTTATATGAACCGGGCATTGTCATCCTCTGTCAGGGGCAGAAACGCGGCTATCTGGGTGATGAAGTTTACATCTATGACGCCCAGCATTATCTGGTGGTGTCAGTGCCAGTGCCTTTTACAATGGAGACCGACGCTAGCGAGGCGGAGCCAATGCTGGCGGTGTACATACGTCTGGATTTCAATCTGGCCGGCGAGCTGATTCAGCAGGTAGATGAGGTATGGAACATCCGCGTGGCTCAGCCTATGGGTATGTACGCCTCGCCCATGGACGAACCGCTGCGCCAGTCGACCCTGCGTTTTCTGGAAGTCATGGGCGACTGCGCCGACGCGCAAATCCTCGGACCAGCAATGTTGCGCGAACTCTACTACCGCATCCTCACTGGCGAACAAGGCGGTACCCTACGCGCGGCTATCGCCCAGCAGGGTCAGTTCGGCAAGGTGACGCGCGCCATTCACAAAATCCACCGCTGTTACCACGAGCATCTGGATGTAGAAATCCTCGCCCAGGAAGCGCAGATGAGCGTGCCTAACTTTCATCTGCATTTTCGCAAGGTGACCGATTCCTCGCCTATGCAGTACCTCAAGTCGACGCGGTTGCATCAAGCGCGATTACTGATGCTGCGTAACGACCTGACAGCGGCCAAGTCGGCATTTCTGGTGGGTTATGAAAGTGCTTCGCAATTTAGCCGCGATTTCAAGCGCCTCTTCGGACGCACGCCAATAGCGGAGGTGGCGCGGATGAAGCAGGCTTATGCGTTGCCGGCACCGACAACCCCGTCGCCCTTCGTGTCATCACACTGAGCTTCAAACAATCCTGTCTTGCCCGTCGCCAGTAGGCGTGGGAACGTGCGGATGGCGTGCCTGCCGACACAACGGGCGAGTGAAGTGTCACATCTGCTGCCGCATAGATAAACACCCATCCAGGATTTGTATATTCAGGTGCCTATCAGAAAAGTTATCGTTCTACGGCGATACATTTGATCTCCACGAGAAGGCCGGGGCGAGCCAGTTCACCGACACCTATGCATGTCCATGCACAAGTACTCCGAGGAAAGACTTTATCCTTCACTCGTCTAAAAATTGGCATGTGGCGGTGCATATCGACGTGATAAGTTGTCATTTCGACGACATCTTCAAATTCGCACCCGCCGGCTTCCAAGACGAGCCGGAGATTGTCCCAAGCTGCCAAAAACTGCTGCTCTGGGTCTTCGATAACTGATAATTCCGGCGTCCGGCCTACCTGACCAGCGCAGTAAAGAGTCTTTCCTACCTTTACAGCTGGTGCATAACCAGCATGCTCGCAGAGCAATCTCATGCCATCTGGAACAATGATCTGACGATCAGTCATGGTTGTGGAGCCCAAAATATAAACGGATACGAAAGCTAACTCACGTGCCAGAACGGCGTCCAATCGGGTCACTGGGACTCAGCCTCATAAAACCGCATTCGCCACTCTAGAAACCCCGGCCAGTAAGCGAACGACAGACCACTAATAAATAAAGACGCGCATTGGCGTAGCTGCTTTCTCGATAGAAATACTAGCCCCGCGGCGAAAGAGCTATCGAGATCCGCCCGTTTAACGCCCTTACTCTGAAATTGACTTGTCGAGAAGGTGGCTCTCGACTGAAGAGGACTTGCGACGGCGAAAAATCCGTACGCCAGGCGACCGTAGCGGTGCTCTAACAATCTCAATCGGTAACCAGGTGAGGGTTATCGGGGAAAGAGCCACTGCGGTAGCGAACGCATTCAATCCCTCTTTGCAGATCACATCAGAAGAGAATTCGCTTTCCTCGCCATTGAAAGTACACACGATTCGCTCATCAAAGGACTTTGAGTAGGGCCGTCTACCCTCCTCATTTCCGCAGGTGTGTTTGATAATCTCACTGCTATCCAGAATGTTTCGATCAGGGAAGTTGAAGTCCGCAATATCCAAGCCACTGGCTCGCGTACCTGGCACTGATCGGCCCGGTCTGCTGAAAGAACCGTCGGCGTTCCTTCGCCATGGCAACAATTGAAGCAGCGCTCGCATCTCCGGCCGGCATGACAGGTTTGTGGTCGATTCCGATAACAGATGAGCGCGGGTTGTATCCGGCTCCTGCACAGGTGATCTGGACTGAGCCTGCAATTGGGATTGGAAATCTGCACTATGGGTCGTTGCCCGCTTCTTGTTTTCTGAAGTCGGTAACACTGATGAAGCTGGCGGTACCGCAGATATATAGGTCATGGGGACGCCTCATATCAGGTCTGGTGTCATGAGTCTCGCCAGCATTCCTGGCGTGGCTGTTCAGTTTTTGCGCTATCAGATCCCGCTGAACCAGTTGTATCCCTGGTCTTCCCAATACCCGCCCGGGTTGTCGTTGCTCACGAAAATCTCGACAACATGCTTGGGGTTTTTGAAGCCCAATTTGGTGGGTACTCGAACCCGCAGCGGATAGCCGTACTCGGGCGGCAACGCGACATCAGCGTAATCCAGCGCCAGCAGTGTCTGTGGGTGCAAGGCCGTCGGCATGTCCAGACTGGAGTAATAGCGATCAGCACATTTGAAACCGACGAATTTCGCTGTGGTATCGGCACCGATGTGTTCCAGAAAGGTTTTGAGCGGTACACCTCCCCATTGTCCTATGGCGCTCCAACCTTCAACACAGATCAAACGGGTGATATCGCTACGTTGCGGCAGTTTGCGCAAGCTTTCGAGTGTCCATGGAGCCTTGTCCCTGACCCGACCGGAGACGGCGAGCGAGTAACTGGCGAGGTCCACTTCAGGGATATCGTCCTGGCCATAGAATGCGTTGAACGGAAATGGCGTAGTGATCTGCGCGCGGGTGAAGGTCGGCGCCAGTTTCTGTCCGCTGAACAGCCATGCCTGGACCCTATCGTTCCAGCGCGACATGGCCCAAAGGACCTTGTCAACCTGATCGCCGTCCTGCAGGTTGCAGCCGGTCAGCATCGACATCGCACCCACGGTCAAGCCGGCACGAAGGAAATGCCGGCGCTGGATATTCTCCAACTCAAGCTGTTGCGCAGGTTCAAGCCTGACGCGCTGAACAGTTCCTTTTCTGGATTCAGTCATGGCCATTTCTCCTGATATCAAGCGACCGCACCCCACCTGAAATCATTGGCAGCAGGGTTTTGGGTACCAGCATTACCAACCCAAGATGAATCACGACGAATGCAGCAATTACCGCCATCGCCGCAAAATGTACGTAGCGAGCGACGTCATAGCCGCCCAGTAGCGCGACCAGCTCTTGAAGTTGAATGGGTTTCCAGATCGCCACACCCGAAATGACGACGAGTGCGCCTGCTGCCAGCACCATCCAGTACATCAGGCGCTGCACAGCGTTATAGACACCCTTTTCATGCACGAGCCGGAAGCGCAAAGCGTCCGTAAAATCACGCTTCAATGCGACAAGCCCAATGGGCAGCAACTCACGTTTGAAATGGCGACTGACGACGCCATACAGCACATAGATTGCGCCGTTGATCAGCAGCAGCCACATGAATGCAAAGTGCCAGGCCAGCGCCCCACCCAACCACCCGCCCACGGTTACCGACACTGGAAACCTGAAGCCGAACAGTGGCGAGGCGTTGTAAATGGCCCAACCGCTCATGAACATGCAGACCATGCAGGCGGCGTTGAGCCAGTGGGTGAGGCGAACCGGCCAGGGATGAAGCTTTTTCTGTCTCACGTGTTTCCCCCTCGAAACCAGCCATGTAGCGGAGCGTTGCCAAGCGGCAGCGCCCCTGCCTTTTCAGGTGATTACATCGGTGGCTGGAAGCCATCCTTGCCAACTGCAATGCCGCGCGCGGTGGTTCCATCTGCGGCGGGGAACACGACAATTTTCGTACCTTTGACCAGTTCATCGGCTTTGCCTGGCTCGACGTAGGCAATTGGCACATCGTCCGGTACGACGATTTGTTTCTCGCCACCCTTGTAGTTGACGGTCAATGTGCGGCCGTCAGCTTTGGACAGTTTCCCCACGGTACCGTTGGTCATGGTGCCTGTGCTGCCATCCGCGTTCTGCCAGCCATAATGACCTTCGCCGCTGCCCTTCAGGCTGGCGTCAAAAACCGTCACCTCCAGCGCCTTCAATGTTCCGTTGGCCTGCGGGATGGCCGCCGAGCCAATGAAGCTGTCGGATTTGATCGATTCGATATTGGCCTTCGATACCCGGTTGATACCGGTCTTGTCAGTCAGTCCGATAGTCTGCTGGGCGCCGGAGCGGACAGTGAATGTCAGCGTATTGTTGCTGACGCTTTCCACCGTGCCACGCAGCGGTTTGATCACCGGCATGTCAGCCGCGGTAGCAATGACGGCAGCACTGAGCATCAACAAACCGAATGTGGTAGACAAGGCGTTTTTTAGTTGCATGGTGACGATTCCTCATGGGGTGATGTGCCGCCATCCTCGACCGCAGACCGGGACGTCACGATGACCGCCGAATGACATTTTTGTCATTCGTCAGCCCTGCCCATGAATGACAGAAATGTAACCGACTGCGCCCGCTCATCCCGTTACACTGCACAGCCGAGATACCGATGTCGCGGGCTGAATCCTGTCATGAAGAGACCCGAGCGCGCCTCACGATGCATATCCTGCTGATCGAAGATGACACCAAAACAGGTGAGTACCTCAAAAAGGGGCTCGGCGAGTCCGGTTACAACGTCGACTGGACCCAGCACGGCGCCGACGGCCTGCACATGGCCTTGCATACGACCTACGATCTGATCGTGCTGGACGTGATGTTGCCCGGGATTGACGGGTTTCAGATCATCGAGCTTTTGCGCGCCAGACAAGACGTCCCCGTGCTGTTCCTGACCGCGCGCGACCAGTTGCAGGACCGCATTCGCGGCCTGGAACTGGGCGCCGATGACTACTTGGTCAAACCTTTTTCGTTTACTGAACTGCTGTTACGCATCCGCACCATCTTGCGTCGCGGTGTCGTGCGCGAAGCCGACCATTTCCACCTCGCCGACCTCGAGCTGGATCTGGTCCGGCGCCGCGTTACACGCCAGCAGCAGGTGATCGTGCTGACCAACAAGGAGTTCGCCCTGCTGCATCTGTTTCTGCGCCGGGCAGGCGATGTGCTGTCCAGGACACAGATCGCTTCGGAAGTCTGGGACATGAATTTTGACAGCGATACCAACGTGGTGGACGTAGCGGTCAAGCGCCTGCGCAGCAAGGTCGATCAGCCCTACCCTATCAAGCTGATCCATACCATTCGCGGTATCGGCTATGTCTGCGAGGTGAGGCCATGCGGTCCCGACGCCAACCCTCTCTGACCCTGCGATCGACCGTGGCGTTTTCCATGGTAGCGATGCTGGCCGTGGCCGGTGCAGGCGTTTATCTGTATCAGACGATGAAAGCCTCGGTATTGGTGTACAGCGATCATGCGGTCATGGGCCGCCTGGAACATTTTCGCAAGCTGCTGCACTACGAACTCGCCATCGAAAAGCTGCGCGACAGCCCGCAGATTTTCAAGAACATGCTCGACAGCGAAGACGACATCTTCATCATTGAAGAGCCCGGACAGCAACCGGTAATCCAGGTAAATCCACTGAACGTCACGTTGCCTGAACTGCCCGTGATCGGCCAGGATACAAAGCTGAGCGTCAGTGACCTGCGTAGCGGCGTGACCGACTCGGGAACAATGCTGCGCGCCGCCTCCGTCGTCACGACGTCGGGGGGACGTGAAGTGCGCCTGACCGCCGCGCACCTCATGGGCAAGGAAATGGCTATGCTCGCGGCGTATCGCGAACGTATCTACCTGGCCGTTGCCCTTGCGTTTCTGGCCACCGCGTTGCTGGGTTACCTGGTACTGCGTCGAGGGCTGCGTCCGTTACGCAAGATGGCCGCGCATGCGGCAGCGATAACACCCGAGCGTCTGCACAGCCGTATGGACAGCTCCGATACGCCGGTTGAACTGCAACAGCTGAGTGACGCCTATAACGCGATGCTCGATCGTCTTGCCCGGGGTTATCAACGATTGACGCAATTTTCCGCTGACCTTGCCCATGAAATCCGCACGCCGGTGGGGTCGCTGATGGGGCATTGCCAGGTCGCCCTTCGCCAGCGCCGCAGCGAGGATGACTATCAGGCACTGATCGCTTCGAACCTTGAAGAGCTCGAACGGATCTCGCGCATCGTCGAAAGCATTCTGTTCCTTGCGCGCGCCGATGAAGCGCACGCACTGGTGGAGCGCCAGCAACTATCGCTGCATGACGAATCGCAGCGCATTGCCGACTATTTTGAAGGCTTGGCTGAAGAGCGGCGAATGACCGTACAGATAACAGGCGATGGAAACGTGCTCGCTGACCCTTTGCTGCTGCGCAGAGCCTTGAGCAACCTGGTGGCAAACGCCGTTCGCTATGCCTACGAGGGCACCGAGATTCAGATCCGGGTGATGGAAACCCCCGGCGGAGCCCGCATTGAAGTGGAGAACCAAGGGCCTGTGCTGAGTGACGAAACCGTGGGCAAACTCTTCGACCGCTTTTACCGCGGCGATGCGTCTCGCCACCAGAACTCTGACTCCTACGGCCTTGGCCTCGCCATCGTCGTGGCAATCATGCAACTGCATGAAGGTCACGTGCGTGTCGAACAGCCAAAGCCCGGGGTTATCTGTTTTTCGCTGTCATTCCCTGGAGCTTGAACGACGTCGGCGGACAGTGCTTGTCGTTCGCTGCCCCCAACTGAAACTCATGCGCGCAGGTCAACTGTCTGAGGGCTTGCCCAGGCTCTGGTGCTCGACCGGCGCATACTTTTCTTCGCCAGCAACGGGTACCCAGTCCTTCAAAGGTGTAAGAAAGTGCAGTTCAAAACGACGTGACAAGAACGCCCATCTTCCGTCCCGACGTTCAAACCTGTCGTGGTACAGCCCGCTGACTTGCACCGGGCCTTTTTCAATGTCGTGAAACAGGCAATCCGCAGCCACCGTACCCACCGCGCTGTCACCCTTAATATCGATCAGCGGGTTGGCCATCCAGTGATGCATATGTGGCATCTGGCGCCAGCTGTTTTGCGCCATCGCGAGGATTTCGTCACGGTTTCCGGCTTGGCCAAAACCCGGTAGATCCAGTGCTGATTCTTCGTGCCAGATACCGCTCAGGAGCGAGGCGTCGATGCGGTCGAAGGCATTGGCGTAGGCGTTTATCAGCGACTCGATGGCGGCGCGACTTTCCAGGGCGTCCAGTCGGGCGGTCAGTTGTTCCATGTTCATGATGGGGTTTCCTGCTGAGGCTTCGCATAAGCGACGAAGGCAGCCCTCCGCGAGGGCTGCGCTACGGTTGAGCACGTGTTCAGATCTGCGACAGGCCGCCGTCGACCATCAGCTCCACACCGTTGACATATTTCGCATCGGCAGATGCAAGGAACAGCGCCGACGAGGCGATTTCTTCAGGTTGGGCCATATACCCCAGCGGAGTGATCTGCTCGACGTGTTGGCGCAGCGCGGCAATGTCGCTCTCGCTCATCTTCAAGCCGTTATCCATCAGAGGCGTGCGGGTGAAGCCAGGGCTCAGGACATTCGCTCGAATCTTGCGACCTTTGAGTTCGTTGGCCCAAGTCCTGGCGAAGGACCGTACTGCGGCCTTGGATGCGTTGTAGAGGCTCAGTCCTTCCATCCCATTGCTGGAACAGATAGAGGCCGTCAACACGATCGACGCACCGTTTTTCAACAATGGCATCAACGTTTGAACGGTAAAAAAAACCCCCTTCACGTTAATGTCGAACATGTTGAAATAAGCCGCCTCGGTGGTCTCGCCCAGCGGGTTCTTTTCGCAAATACCCGCGTTGGCAAACACTGAGTCCAGCTGATCGTCGCGCGCCTCAATTGTAGCTTTGAGTTTATCGAGATCAGCCTGGCTGGCGACATCGGAAATGACCGCTACGACTCTGTCGCCTAGCTTCGCCACCGCCGCCTCTAGCGTGGCTGCAGAACGACCCGTGATGTAAACACGCTTGGCTCCCTCGGCAATCAAACCTTGCGCAATTGCAAACCCGATCCCTGTGGATGCCCCGGTGACGACTGCAACCTGATTAGCGAATTTGCCTGACATATCTGACTCCTCAGTCTCGATTATGTGGCTCGACTGGAACCACAGTGCGGCCATTTTGAGAGGAGTCAGGGGCTGAGCGGCACTGCCATAAATGAACATTGGCCGTTCATTTATGTGAGGCGTAAGGGAAGGTTTGATCGTTTAGATTGGAGTCAGCTGATTCAGAGCATGACCTGCAATCGAGAATATTCTGGAACCGAAGGGTTCCAGGAAGGAGACCTTATGCCTAAGACAAAAGTCGCCCCCCCGGAACCGCGGCGTTGGTTGATGTTCACCATCTTGTTGGTCGGTGCATTTTTACCGCCGCTGGATTTTTTCATCGTCAACGTAGCGCTGCCTTCAATTCAGCAATCGCTAGGCACGGCCTCCTCCGCCGAACAGTTGATCATCTCCTCGTATGCGGCGCTTTATGCCGTGACACTGATTACCGGTGGACGGCTGGGTGACATCTATGGCCGCATGAGAATGTTCTTCGTTGGTCTGGTTGGCTTTGCCGTTGCCTCACTGATCTGCGGTGTAGCCGAGTCACCCTGGGTGTTGATCGCCGGACGTTCGCTGCAAGGCGTGACGGCAGCCATCATGGCACCTCAGGCACTCGCATCAGTGCAGGCGATATTCCCCGACTCCGAAAAGCCCTTGGCACTGAGCCTGTATGGCGCGGTCTTTGGTCTGGCTTCGGTAGTCGGCCAGGCACTTGGCGGAATATTGATATCGCTCAACCTGATGAACCTGGGCTGGCGGGCGATATTTCTGGTGAATTTACCGATTTCGTTACTGGTCATCCTTGTCGCCATTCCAGTGGTCAAGGAAACCCACGCACCACAGACAAGCAAGCTGGATCTGGGCGGAACGCTATTGTCGATGGTGACGCTTGCGGCTCTGATCATTCCTCTGATCGAGGGGCGTGAATCGGGTTGGCCTTTGTGGGCCTGGCTGTCGCTTGCAGCGGTGCCGCTGCTGGCCT
Source organism: Pseudomonas tritici (assembly GCF_014268275.3). Lineage (NCBI taxonomy): Bacteria > Pseudomonadati > Pseudomonadota > Gammaproteobacteria > Pseudomonadales > Pseudomonadaceae > Pseudomonas > Pseudomonas tritici. The sequence goes on along the minus strand of NZ_CP077084.1, from coordinate 3,187,991 downwards.
GGCTGTTCTGGCGCTACGAAGCCCGCCTGCATCAAGCGCAAGGTGCTCCGTTGCTGAATCCTGCCGCACTGCGCGCGCCCGGTCTTGCCCGGGCACTGCTCGTCGCCCTCACCTTTTACGCGATCGGCGTGTTTTTCCTGCTGCTTTCCATTTATCTACAGGGAGCGCTGCACACGAGCCCACTCAATGCAGGCCTCGTCTTCCTTCCTTTCGGCGCGGGATTTTTGCTGGGACCGCTTTCCACCCCTCAGTTCAGGCGTTTTCTGGGGGCATACGTCAATCCCGTCGGAATGGGGCTTGAAGTGTTGGGATTTGTGCTCTTGGCCTGGCTCGTGGCGCACACGCCGATGTCCGCCAGCCCCGCTGCGCTGCCCCTTGCCGTCATTCTGTTTCTGATCGGTTTCGGACAAGGATTAGCCCTTCCGACATTGATGCGCATGATCACAGGACGTGTGGCACCCGCATACTCCGGCATGATTGCAGGCATTACCAGCTCCACCCTGCAAATCAGCACGTCACTGAGCGTGGCAATAATAGGCGGCATTTTCTACACCCTTCTAGGCACGGATACGGACGCGGCTGCCATCACCCACGCTTTCACCGTCTCCATACTCTGCATCGCAGCATGCCTGGCGGTAGGCGCGGGATTGAGCCTTACCCTGACGCGCCAACCTGCTACTGATCCGCAAACGGCGGCCATGCACCCAGCAGAGTGAGTCAACCGCATGCCTGATTGCCGATCATGATGGAAGCAAGATCGGCAAGAGCACGAAGGCTGTCCATCTGGCGCATGTCCTGGTGGTAGCCCATCCATATGTCGCGACCCGGTGGCGGCTCGTGCGGATCAATCAACCGCAGCGCCGTTAATTGGTCACCCAAGGCGCGGGGCAATACGGCAACGCCCTGCCCCTGCGTGCACATTTGCGCCTGGACTGTGCGGCTGCTACTGGTGAACACGGTACGCGCCAGAGGGTAACGCTGCTGCAGCCACTGCACATCGGGATAATGAGACTGGGCAACACTCATGGTAATCAAACCAACCCCCTCGCCCTGTGGCTCGGGATCAGCAGATCCGACGGCCGTGTATAACCCATAGCTCAGGGAGATCAGCTTGCGGTGAACAATATCGGGTTCGGTGAAAGGGACGATTCGAAACGCGATATCGGCGTCGCGACGAGCCAGGTCAAACAATCGATGCCCGGCGATAACCTCAGGCACAATCAGAGGGTAACGTCGCCCCAGTTCACTGAGGACGGGGGCCAGCACATAACAGGCAAACCAGTCAGCGCAAGAAATGCGCAACACACCTTCTGGCTGGGCGCTGTCGCCCGCCAGGCGCCTTTCGATGGCCAACGCACTCTGCTCCATTTCCTGCGCTAGGCTGAGCAGCTTCTCTCCGCTGTCGGTCAGTACCAAACCTTGGGTGGTACGCAGGAAAATGGGCTGGCCACTGGACTGCTCAAGCACCTGCAAGCGCCGCCCCACGGTCGGATGGCTAACACCCAACAGCTTGGCGGCAGCGCCCAATGACCCACTGCGGGCAATCGCGAGAAAGATCCGCACATCACTCCAGTCCATACTCTACCCCGTACAAAAATGAACAGTGAGAGTGCAGTAATGGCAGTGCCGTAGCAATCCCAGGCTCGACATACTTCTCTGCATACACCTTCGTCGAAACACCAACCGAGGGACTGCAAATGAAGATTGGCTTTATCGGTGTGGGAAGCATGACCAGAGCGATCATTCCGTTGCTCATCCGGGCCGGCCATCACGTATCGGCATGGAACCGTAGTCACGCTGCGATTATGGATCTCGAAGGAGTAAGCGTTCTCGAATCCCCGTCCTCGGCCTTTCAGCAAGAGGTCGTCATCAGCCTGCTGGCCGATGATGCCGCCGTCAGGGAAGTGCTGCTGTCCAGCGCTGCTCTGGAAAATGCAGACAAGGCCTGCGTGCATGTCGTGATGTCGACTTTGTCGCCTTCACTCATGGTCGAGTTGCAGGGCATGCATGATGCAATCGGCATGGCATTGGTCGCGGCACCGGTTTTCGGCGTGCCCGCCGTGGCCGCGAGCGGCGAGTTGAACATCCTGGCGGCCGGATCGCAGCTAGCTGTCTCGACGGTTCAACCGCTGTTTGACCTGCTCGGGAAAAAAACCTGGTATCTGGGCGATCAGCCTGAACACGCGTGTATCGCGAAAATCGCCGGCAACATGATGATCACTCAAGCCATCCAGTCGCTGGGCGAAGCAAGCGGACTCGTTCAACGCCACGGACTGACCCCTTCGATTTTCGTCAACCTCATGACCCAGACCCTGTTCGCCTGCCCCAGTTATCAACGGTATGGGCAGAACATCGCCAACAACAGCTTTGAACCGGGTTTCAAACTGTCTCTTGGCCTCAAGGATATAAATCTGGCTATTGATGCGGGCCGTCTCAAGGACCTGGAACTGCCTGCTGCGGATGCAGTGCGATCGAAAATGACGTCGGCAGTAGCCCGGGGAGACGGGCACAAGGACTGGTCGGTCTTCGCTACACAGACACTTACCCAATCAGCCGTTCATGCCCAGCAACCCTGGCGAAGCGCACCGATAAAACGTACGCGGCGTGGCAACTTCTGGGTGACCGGCGCCCGTGTTACCCAGAACGGTAAAAATTTCCAGAAGGGTCCGATGTACGTAGCCTGGGAATCCCCTGAGCACATCACTCAAGCCTATCCCGTGGTGCTGGTGCACGGCGGCACGCTGCAGGGCACCGAATGGCTGGATACACCCGATGGTCGCCCGGGATGGGCGCAGCGGTTCCTCGAAGCGGGCTTCGTAGTCTTTCGCGTCGACAGACCCGGCCACGGGCGATCGCCGTATCACCCCGACATCATGGGACCGATGGGGCCAGCGTTCTCCTATGAACGCGCCCGCGAAGTTTACTTTCCAGAGGGAGGTGGAGAAACGCAGTGGCCGTTTGAGTCGGATGACGAAGCAGCGTTTGACGCCTTCATTGCAGCTTACGGCCCCATGCCGGCTGACCTTGCGGCCTCGCAGACCCTGGACGCGGACCGACTGGCCAAACTGCTCGACAGAATCGGTAAGGCCATCATCGTTACGCATTCCGCTTCCGGGCCCAGTGGCTGGTTGGTCGCCGATCGTCGACCCGACCTGATCGCAGGGATTGTGGCAGTGGAGCCTATGGGGCCGGTATTTGGCCATACGCCGGGTATAGGCAGCCTCGAATGGGGACTGACCGCCGCCCCTTTGACCTTTGATCCGCCTCGCGAGACGGCGGAGCAAGTCCGCACAGCAGAACCATCAACCCTGAAAATTCCCGGATTGCAGGGCGTTCCGGTAGCGCTGATGACAGGTGAGACATCAGCGTTTGCTTCTTACGCATCCAGCATTGTCCCTTTCCTGCGAAATGCCGGTGCCAACATTCACCACCTGGATCTACCGGCACTGGGTATTCACGGCAACGGCCACGGATTGATCTATGAACGCAATTCAGACTCGGCTTTCAAGGTAGTCATGCAGTGGCTGGAGGAATCGTTGAACATGCCCGATCCCGCGTAAAGCGCCTGCTCAGGTTCTCCGTCCAATCATGGAAGGACCAAGGAAGGGTACAGACAAGCCCCTTAGAACAACTGCCACGAGGTTATCCATGGACAATTCCGACATCACGCGTCAACTCTCGGCATTCAGACAAACCATCGACAATATCGACGCCGCGCTCATCCACATGCTTGCTGAACGGTTCCGCTGTACTGATGAGGTCGGCTTGCTTAAAGCCCGACATCAATTGCCAGCGGTGGACAAGAAGAGAGAGCAGCATCAATACGAACGTCTGACAGCCCTCGCCCAGGAGGCCAACCTCGATACGGCCTTCGTCCAGAAGCTGATGCAGTTTGTCATCGGTGAAGTGGTCGACCGCCACAGACAATTTGCGACCAGGCATAACCCAGGACTCTGCGAGGGCGCTGTCCTCAAACCTGAAAACACCGCCGTCTAACCCGCCGCCTCCCCTCACTAGACGCCCGGGAATTGCTGATAGATCGCAGACAACTCGATAGAGAAGCGACTGAATAAGCCCCTTTCTCCGACCGATTCCTGAAAGGCAATTAGACTATCAAGACGAGCAGAACCGCATGAAATGGCCAATGATCGATCAGATTCGCAGTTTCACTGTTTTACCCTCTGGCTACACATGGGATTACCTGAAACGCGAGGAGATCGATGTAGCGATAATTTTTTTCCAGACGTGGTTTCCCTCCATTACGGTGGGGTTAGGGAGCCCTTTTCTGAACCAGCAATTTTATGAAGACAACGTGGTGCTCGAAGACGATCTGGAGCGGGCGATGTTCGCTATAGTGGTCCGCCGAAATCATGAAATCGTCGCGATAGCAACGTGGGAAAAAATTGACGGCGCTGATGTCATCTTCGGGCGAGTGGGCGCGGTAGCCAAACATCATAGACAAACCAAACTGGCCGTAGCTGCCCAAGACCTCGGAGAAAAAATGGGAAGGTTCATGGGAGCGGGCTTGATCTATGGTATGGCGACAACCAGCGCTCCGTATATGCAACAAGCATTGGAGCATGCGGGTTACAAAGCCGTAGGAATAATGCCTGGCTTCGACCAAGAGGAAACAGAGCCAGGAATCGTTCGCAGGGTTTACGAAGTCATCTACGCAAAACGACTCGCCCCCAACTCAAATTTTCTGATTCCTTCAGTACACAACCTCACACCGACCGTCGCTCGGCTTTATGCAGAAATATTTCACGAAACAATCAGGGCTGAATGAGAGGCAAGCATAAAACCAGTGTGTTTCGGATCAAATAAAGATCCTCGCTCACGCTGATTGCGTTGCTCGGGAGCGCCGCTTTAGCTTGCGTGCCAAAAGAACGCGAAGGCGCACCGAATACCAGGTACTGCCATACTGGAGTCAGTCGCAGGTCACCATTCAAGATCACTCGCACACTCAATGCGATTGGGGGCAAAAGGGGGGGCAAATAACAGCATTATCGACCTGAAAACGCCTTCCTAGAGCCTAGTCAAAATGTTTTTTGGTGATCCGGACAGCCTGTAACAGAACTCCACTAGATTATATAAAGACCTTTCATAATTGGTTCTTTAAAAGGTGCGGGTGACTCATGGCAGTCCCTCAAAACAAACAAGAACTGCTCAGCGTCATCAAGCAGGTGCCTGCGCATCGGGTCAACGAACGCAGCCTACATGAAGCCGCTGCCGGCAGCGGTGATGTCATAGGCGACGGCGACATCGCGACAGGCTCTACGTCATTTCCTGGCGCGGCGCGCAGCCCAGCGACCAACCGAAGTTCATGCCCGCAGCCGCCAGCAGAATGGCGCCCGCCCCGATCACCTGCAGGCCTCCAAGCGGATGCGCGAAGGCAACCCAGTCAACCAGGATGGCCACGATCGGATAGATGAATGACAGTGCGCCGACCAGCGTCGTGGGGATTTTCTGGATGGCGCTGTACAAAAGGGTCGACATCAGACCGGTATGGACCACGCCGATAATGATCAGGTAAGCCCAGGCACCCTCGATCATAGTGACTCTGGTGAAGTCGACGAACGGTGCCAGGGCCAGCACGCCTACCACCATCTGGATCAGCACGATCAGGTGCGCGGGCAAGTCCTTGAGGCGCTTGGTGATCGCCGCCGCGACAGCGTAGAAAAAGGCTGAAGCCAAGGCCAGGCAAACGCCCAGCAGGTAGTCGGCGCCTGCGGCCTGTCCATTGCCTTTGGCGGACACGATCAGCATCAGACCGGCGAAGGCCAGCAGCAGCCAGCCGACCTTGGCGAGGTTGAGGCGTTCCGCGAAGAACAGCACACCCAGACCAACCAGCATGAACGGCTGAACGTGGTAGACCACCGTTGCAATGGCGATAGTGGAATGTTTGTAGGCACTGAATAGCAGCACCCAGTTCAGAATCAGCGCCACACCGCCCAGGCATACCAGCAAGAACTGCCGAGCGTTGATGCGGCAACGGCGCAGCACACCGAGCATCAGGCACGCGATCAGCATCGCCATTGCGCCAAACAGGCACCGCCAGAACACCACCGCCTCAGGACTCTGTCCCGACATGATGACGAACCAGCCCACCGTGCCGGAGATCACCATGGCCGAAATCATTTCCAGCGTCCCACGGGTTTTCGACTTCATCACTCACTGCTTCCCTGCTGTTGGCATTGACGCACCCTGACCCGCCATTCGCGGGCCTGGCTCAAAAATAGAACTTTATAATGAATTAATGGCCGTTATACTGAACAGCGCACGGGTAAGCGTCAACCCATTTCAGGATGATATGCAGAACAAATGAACAGCAAAACGAACGAAACGTTGAGGAATAACGCCAGCCGAATTGAGTTACTGGCCCTTTCAATCAAACGCGAGCGCCTGGCCGCCGGGCTTTCCTTGACCGAGCTGGCGAAGCGCGCCGGGGTGGCAAAGTCGACGTTGTCTCAGCTGGAGTCAGGCATCGGTAATCCCAGCATCGAAACCTTGTGGTCACTGGCGATTGCAATGGGCTTGCAAGTCACCCGGTTCTTCGAACAACCCCAGCAGGTACTGAGGATAATTCGCGCCAATGAGGGCATGACGGCCTATGCCGAGACTGCCCATTATGCAGCGACACTGCTCGCTGATTGCCCGGCGGGCGTGCAGCGCGATATCTACCGGCTCAACGTGCAACCCGGCGAAGTTCGGCGGTCTCAGCCCCACCCACAGGGCACCGTAGAGCACGTGGTGCTGTGCAGCGGCAGTGCCCATGTCGGCCCGGCGACGGGACCTGTGTTGCTGAATGCTGGCGACTACATCAGCTACCTGGCGAATGTGCCTCACGTGTTCGAAGCACTCGAGGCGGACACCACTGCGGTGATGGTGATAGAACATCCCTGAGGGTGCGAAAGGCTTCAGCGGCCTCCGAGCGCGGCCTAACCGGTGCGCTGTCGGCGGATAAACCGGCGGCCTAAAAGACGAAACTGTGCCCGAGTTCTCCCTCCATCCACTCCAGGAAACGCCTGACCCTGGGAAAGCTCGAGTGCGATGCGCTTGCTGCGTGGCAACGTACCGTTGGTGCTCGACGAATACGGCTATAAATTCGAGATTGGCAAAGCCAAGACCCTGCGCACGGGCAACGATGTCCTGATCATTTCCACCGGGCTGATGACCATGCGCGCACTGGAAGCGGCCAAGGAACTCCAGGCGGAAGGCGTGGATGTCGCGGTGTTGCACGTACCGACCATCAAGCCTCTGGATGAGCAGACTATTCTGGCCGAGGCCAGAAAGTCGGGGCGCCTGGTCGTGACGGCGGAAAACCACTCCATTATCGGCGGCTTGGGCGAAGCCGTGGCGACCGTGCTGTTGCGCAACGGGGTGACGCCGACCTTCCGGCAAATCGCTCTGCCGGATGCGTTTCTCGATGCCGGCGCACTCCCGACGTTGCACGATCGCTACGGTATTTCTATCCAGGCGGTGTGCGCGCAGATCAAGGACTGGCTATAAGGGCTATCGGCCGCAGCTTCAGGCCTGCGGCAACCGCGCAACGACCTTGATCTCGAAATCAAAACCATACAGCCAGGTCACGCCGACCGCCGTGATCGTTGGAAAAGGCGCTTGCCCCCAGTAATGCGGTACCACTTCCCATACGTCTTCGAAGATTTTTTGCGGATCGACCATGAAGACGGTCACGTCCTGCACATCATCAAAGGTGCAACCGGCAGCAGCCAATACGGCATTGAGATTGTTGAAGGCACGGTGAACCTGAGCCTTGAGCTCCGGTTCGGGCGATCCGTCTTCACGGCTGCCGACTTGTCCTGAAACAAACAGCAGGCCATTACTGCGCACCGCAGCCGAGTAACGATTGCGCTCGTAAAGGTCCTGGCGTGCGGCGGGAAATACTGCGTCTCGAGTGTTCATCAGCAAAACTCCAGTGGTTGGTCAGCGACATCAACACTGTAGGGCGCTTGCCCAGGGCGGATAAACCAGCAATGCTGGCCATCACTGTTTGCGATTCCCAAACAATCTGGAGCGTCCATGGACCGTTTCGACGCCATGCAAGCCTTTGCGCGAGTGGTAGAGACAGGCAGCTTCACCCGCGCCGCCCGCACCTTGCACATGAGTAAAACCACCGTCACCCAGTTGATCCAACAATTGGAAGCGCGTTTGCGCGTGAAGCTGCTCAACCGCACCACACGCACGGTAAAAGTCACCGCTGATGGCCTCGCCTACTACGAGCGGGTGCAATTACTGTTGGCCGCCCTGGATGATGCCGACACCGCGCTGTCCGGGGCCGCAGCCGCGCCGCGCGGACGCCTGCGGGTCGACGTGCCCAGCCCACTGGCCCGTTTGATCCTGATCCCGGCCTTGCCGGCGTTTCATGAGCACTACCCGGATATCCAGCTGGACCTGGGCGTAAGCGACCGGAATATCAGCCTGATCGATGACAGCGTTGATTGCGTGATTCGCGGTGGAGAAATCACCGATATTTCGCTAGTGGCACGGCACATCGCGGACTTGCCGCTGGGCGTGTACGCGGCGCCCGGTTACCTGGCACTGCATGGCACGCCCGCTCACCCGCGAGAATTGCAGGAAGGTACGCACCGTGTCGTCGGTTATCGCCAGGCGCGTACCGGCAAGGCGCTGCCCTACACGCTGCGACGCACAGAAGAAACCGTGGTAGTGCACGGCCGGCACGCGCTGACAGTCGACGATGGCAATGCCTACCTGGCCGCCGGCCAGGCCGGGCTGGGCGTGCTATGGCTGCCGCACTACATGGCGATGCAACCCGTGGCGAATGGCGAACTGGTCCGGCTGTTCGAAGACTGGACCATCGCGCCGATGCCGCTGCACATCGCCTACACGCCGAACCGCCATGTAAGCCGCAAGTTAAGGGTGTTCATGGACTGGGTGATGGAGTTGATGGCAGAGCATGTACCGCAGATTGCCCCGCCCTCGCCCGGCAGATGATGTTCCGTTTCATTTGATCTTGATCACCACTTTGCCTTTGGCACGGCCTTGTGCCAGATAGTCGAGCGCTTCCTTGGCCTGCTCGAACGCAAACACCTTGTCGATCACCGGCTGGATTTGGCCCGACTCAAGCAGTTTGCCAATTTCAGTCAGTTGGACGCCTTCAGGACGCGCAAACAGAAAGGAATACGCCACGCCGTTTTTTCTCGCCAGCCGCACGATCTTGCGACTCATTAATCCGAAGACAAACTCCAGAAAGATATTCAACCGACGAGCGCGAGCAAACGCTTTATCCAACGGCCCGACGAGGGAAATGATCTTGCCGCCAAGCTTGAGGATCTCGACGGCCTTCTCGATGGCATCTCCTCTGATCGTACCGAGCACCAGGTCATAGCCGTGCAGCACGTTCTCGAACGCTTGCTGCTTGTAATCGATCACCTCATCGGCGCCCAGGATGCCGACCATCTGGACATTGGCGGTACTGGTGTTGGTTGCCACCTTGGCACCGAGGTACTTGGCCAGCTGGATCGCAAACGTCCCAATGCCGCCGGAACCCGCAGGAATGAAGACTTTCTGGCCGGGTTGCAGATCGGCGCGCTCTTTCAGGGCTTGCCACGAGGTGAGCCCGACCATCGGAATCGAAGCGGCTTGCACAAAGTCCAGGTTGGCAGGCTTTGGCGCAGCGACAGCCTCGGGCACCGCCACATATTCAGCGATTGAGCCGGTGCCCAGGTCGAACACATTGGCAAACACGGCATCGCCCACCTTGAAGCGGGTCACATTGCTCCCCACCTCGGCCACCACGCCGGCCAGGTCGCTGCCCATGACGGCCGGCAATTGGAACTTCAAGACCGGCTTGAACACCCCTGCGGTGATCATGTTGTCGACCGGGTTAACGGCTGCGGCATGCACGTCGACCAGCATTTCGTTGGGTTTCAACACTGGACGAGGCACTTGGGCAAATTCGATGCCTGGAGATTTGCCATAGCGTTTGAAGGTGAGCGCTTTCATGGTGCTGTGATTCCGTAGAGGGATGGATATCAGGCTTGCGCTTGATAACGCTCGGCGGCATGGGCTTGGCGAATGTCGCTCAACAACCCTTGGCGCGCCTGATCCAGCGCATCCCAACGACCCGCCGCGTGCAGTGGCGGAACAGTGACGAGCTCGCGACGGTCAAAGCCGACCAATGCAGCGTCTACCAGCTCTTCAACATCCATGACGTCGGAAAGCGTGTTGAGGTCGATCCCGGCGCGCTCCCAGATTTCGGTGCGGGTTGCCGCTGGCAGCACGGCCTGCACATACACGCCTTTGGGCGACAACTCCACGTTCAGGCCTTGGGACAGGAACAGCACGTAAGCCTTGGTGGCGCCATAAATCGTCATGCCGAACTCGGGTGCGAACCCCACCACTGATCCAAGATTGACGATCGAGCCTGTACCGGCCTGCGCGAAGCGTGGCGCGACTGCTGCTGCAAGGCGTGTCACCGCGGTGATGTTCAGTGAGATAAGCCCTTCGATCGCCTCGGTGCTTTGCTGGACCATACTGCCGGACTGAGCCAGGCCGGCATTGTTGATCAGAATGCCGATACGGGAGTCGACGCGCAGGCGGGTTTCGACGGCGGTGAGATCAGCGCTACGGGTCAGGTCGGCTTGCAGCACGTCGACCGCCACGCCGGTGTCTTTACGTAGACGTTCGGCCAGGGTCTCAAGGCGTGCCTTGTCACGTGCAACAAGCACCAGGTCGTGGCCACGACGAGCAAAGCGTTCGGCGTAGGTGGCGCCAATCCCGGAGGAGGCGCCAGTGATCAGCACAGTAGCAGGCGTTGTCATGCGATGAATTCCTTCATAAGGGTTTTTGGCACGGGCTGAAACGGTGTGAGCTTCAGCCGCAGATTCAAGGATTCTGCTGTTGGAACGCACTTATGATTACGGACATAATCTAAAATGTCAACAGTTTGATGTCGATCAACATCAATGTATGATGAAGCACTCACACTTGAACAAAACGTTGTTGGGTATTCGATGAAGGTCACTAAACAGCAAGCACAGGCCAACCGGGCGCACATCGTTGAAACCGCCTCCGCGCTTTTTCGCGAGCGCGGTTATGACGGCGTCGGTATTGCCGATCTGATGTCGGCGGCGGGCTTTACCCAGGGAGGCTTTTACAAGCACTTCCGGTCCAAAGCCGATCTGATGGCAGAATCGGCCACTTGCGGCTTGATGCAGTCCACCGCATTGACGGCTGAGGGTTCAGCGTCCGAATTCTTGAAGGTGTATCTCTCTCGTGAGCATCGCGACAACCGCGCCACCGGCTGCACGATTGCGGCGTTGTGCGGGGATGCGGCGCGCAAAGAGGACGACGTGCGGGCCACATTTGCTGCTGGCATCGAGGCTCAATTAGCAGCGTTACGAGGCAAGTCCGACAGTGCGGACTCTGCCGAGGCTCGGGCAAAGCGCCTCGCCACAATGGCGCATGCATTGGGCGCCATCGTCATGTCGCGCGCCTGCCCTGACGACTCGCCGCTGGCTGATGAGATTCTGCAGGTTTGTCGCGAAGCAATCTTCGCGTCGTTGACGCCAGATGACACCCGTGAATTGATTGACTGAACGTCACAGCAACCGCAGCCTGAGACGTGTGTCGCAGTGCCGTGTGAAACAGTTGTCGGCGACGGCGCGATCACCCAGAATCGCGCCCCCGACCATCGGGCACTACAGGGATATTCTGCACATGGCTGCTTCAAATAAATGGCTGATGTCTTCAGTCGCTTATTACCTCGACTTTTTCACCGTCCCCCTCTTCGTCATCCTCGCCCTCTGCCTCGCTCCCTTTGACCTCGGCCTGGCGCTCGTGGGCCTGTTGGTATGGACGCTGGTGGAGTACTCGGCACACCGCTTCCTATTCCACTCGCTGTACCGCCGCGAGCATTGGACCCACCATGTCGATGTGCTCGCCTTTATCGGTGTGTCCAGCTGGAAAACCAGCTCCACCTTTGCCGCGCTACTGCTGTTCGCCTGGTACACCGAGCTGACGTCGGCCTTTATCGGCGCCGTGGTGGGCTACCTCTATTACATCTCGGTCCACTACGTGATGCACCGCCCGCAGCACTGGGCCTATGCCTTTATTCCAGGGCTCGTGGCCAATCATGATCTGCACCATCGCCAGGGTATCGAGAAGAACTTCGGCGTGTCTTCGCCGCTGTGGGACCATGTGTTTCGTACTTACATTCGGGCTGAGGTCGCCCGGGCACGCTAGCCGGGTAGCCATTCAGGGTCATGCCGTCAATGTGCAGTGACACACAACGTCATCCGCTTAGTGGCAACCTTCCTTGCAGCTCCCGTAAAAGACCTTTGCTATCACGGCCATTGATAGCTCCCTAACGAAAGCCCCATGCTAGAGGGCTAAACTCGCGCTTATATCATTCCGAATGATAGTTACCTTTGCTTCATTCGATTCGTGACATAGCACATCGCCGCGCATGATCCGCCCATCTCAAATACATTGGCGGATGCACCTCATGGAACAGTCACTCAAACATTTGCGCTTCCCCTTGGCGATTTTGGCCGTAGTGGTGATGAGCGCGTGCGGCAAGACCCCGGAACAAGCGGCCGCCATGCCTGCTGCCAAAGTCAGCGTGGCGAAGGTGCTGGAACAACCAGTCAACGAGTGGGATGAATTCACCGGTCGCCTGGAAGCCCCAGAAATCGTGCAGATTCGTCCACGGGTCTCTGGCCAGATTGACCAAGTCGCTTTCACCGAAGGCGCTTTGGTCAAGAAAGGCGACCTGCTGTTCCAGATCGACCCGCGTCCGTTCCAGGCTGAAGTGCGCCGCCTTGAAGCCCAGTTGCAACAAACCCGCGCCGCCGCCACCCGCAGCGATAACGAAGCGCAACGTGGCGAGCGCCTGCGCCAGAGTAATGCGATTTCCGCCGAACTGGCCGACTCGCGCACCACCGCTGCCCAGGAAGCCCGCGCGGCCGTCGCCGGGATCCAGGCGCAGTTGGACCTGGCCAAGCTGAACCTGAGCTTTACCCGTGTGACCTCGCCGATCAGCGGCCGCGTCAGCCGTGCCGAAATCACTGCCGGCAACCTGGTGACCGCTGACACCACCGCGCTGACCAGCGTGGTCTCCACCGACAAGGTCTACGCCTACTTCGACGCCGATGAGCGCGTGTTCCTCAAGTACACCGAGCTGGCTCGCCAAGGCCGCCGTGGTGCAACCACGCCGGTGTACCTGGGCCTGTCCAACGAAACCGGCAACCCGCACTTGGGCCAGATGAACTTCGTCGACAACCAGGTCAACCCGGCCACCGGCACCATCCGTGGTCGCGCTGTGTTCGATAACAGCAAGGGCGAATACACCCCCGGCCTGTATGCACGCCTGAAACTGGTCGGCAGCGGCACCTACTCTGCCGTGTTGATCACTGACGAAGCCGTCGGCACCGACCTGGGCAAGAAATTCGTGCTGGTGATGGAAGGCGACAAGCCGGCCTATCGCTCGGTGGAACTGGGGCCGAAGATCGAAGGTTTGCGCATCGTGCGCAGCGGCCTGAACAAGGACGACACCATTATCGTCAAGGGCCTGCAGCGCGTGCGCCCAGGGTCGCCGGTGGCCCCGGAAACCATTCCGATGGCCAGCCAGGAAACCCTCGCCGCCTTGGCCAAACAACGACAAGCGCTTGAAGCCAGCAACCTGGAACAAGTGGCGCCGGATAAAGCCGCGCCCAAACTTGCCAGCGCGACTCCACGCGGTTAAGGGATACGACTCAAGATGAATTTTTCCAAGTTCTTCATTTCGCGGCCGATCTTCGCAGCAGTGCTCTCGCTGTTGATCCTGATCGCCGGTGCGATCTCGCTGTTCCAATTGCCGATCAGCGAATACCCGGAAGTGGTGCCGCCGACTGTGGTGGTCCGCGCCAACTTCCCGGGCGCCAACCCCAAGGTCATCGGTGAAACCGTCGCCGCTCCGCTGGAGCAGGCGATCACCGGCGTCGAGAACATGCTGTACATGTCCTCGCAGTCGACCGCCGACGGCAAGCTGACCCTGACCATCACCTTCGCCCTGGGCACCGACCTGGACAACGCGCAGGTGCAAGTGCAAAACCGTGTGACGCGGACTCAGCCGAAACTGCCTGAGGAAGTGACGCGCATCGGTATTACCGTGGACAAGGCCTCCCCCGACCTGACCATGGTGGTGCACTTGACCTCCCCGGATCAGCGCTACGACATGCTCTACCTGTCCAACTACGCGTTGCTCAATGTGAAGGATGAGCTGGCGCGTCTGGGCGGTGTGGGTGACGTGCAACTGTTCGGCATGGGCGATTACTCCCTGCGTGTGTGGCTGGACCCGAACAAGACCGCTTCGCGCAACCTGACCGCCACCGATGTGGTGACCGCGATCCGTGAGCAGAACCGTCAAGTGGCTGCCGGTGCCCTGGGTGCGCAACCCGCGCCGACTGCCACCGCCTTCCAGTTGTCGGTGAACACCCAAGGTCGCCTGGTGACGGAGGAAGAGTTCGAAAACATCGTGATTCGCTCAGGCGACAACGGTGAAATCACCCGCCTCAAAGACATCGCACGGATCGAGCTGGGCTCCAGCCAATACGCCCTGCGCTCGTTGCTCAACAACCAACCGGCCGTGGCGATCCCGATCTTCCAGCGCCCTGGCTCCAACGCCATCGAGATTTCCAACGAAGTGCGCGGCAAAATGGACGAGCTGAAAAAGAGCTTCCCGCAAGGGATGGACTACAGCATCGTCTATGACCCGACCATCTTTGTGCGCGGCTCCATCGAAGCGGTGGTGCACACCCTGTTCGAAGCGCTGATCCTGGTTGTCTTGGTAGTGATCCTGTTCCTGCAGACCTGGCGCGCGTCGATCATTCCTTTGGTGGCGGTGCCGGTATCGTTGATCGGTACGTTTGCGGTAATGCACCTGTTTGGCTTCTCGCTCAACGCGTTGTCGCTGTTCGGCCTGGTATTGGCCATCGGTATCGTGGTGGACGACGCCATCGTGGTGGTGGAAAACGTCGAGCGCAACATTGAGCTTGGCCTGGAACCGTTTGCGGCGACTGAAAAAGCCATGAGCGAAGTGACCGGCCCGATTGTTGCCACCGCGTTGGTGCTGTGTGCGGTGTTCATTCCGGCGGCATTCATCAGCGGCTTGACCGGGCAGTTCTATAAACAGTTCGCCTTGACCATTGCGATCTCGACGGTGATCTCGGCCTTCAACTCGCTGACCTTGTCCCCAGCCCTGGCCGCCGTGTTGCTGCGCAGCCATGACGCGCCAAAGGATCGTTTCTCGAAGGTTCTCGACAAGCTGTTCGGCGGCTGGTTGTTCAAACCGTTCAACCGCTTCTTTGACAAAGCCAGCCACGGCTACGTCGGCACCGTACGCCGGGTGATTCGCGGTAGCGGTATCGCGCTGTTCCTGTATGCCGGCTTGATGGTGCTGACCTGGTTCGGTTTTGCCCACACCCCGACCGGTTTCGTACCGGCCCAGGACAAGCAATACTTGGTCGCCTTCGCCCAATTGCCGGACGCCGCGAGCCTGGACCGCACTGAAGACGTGATCAAGCGCATGTCTGACATCGCGCTGAAACAACCGGGTGTGGAGGCCGCCGTGGCCTTCCCGGGCCTGTCGATCAACGGTTTCACCAACAGCCCGAACAGCGGCATCGTGTTCGTGACCTTGAAACCGTTCGACGAACGTAAAGACCCGAGCATGTCCGCCGGTGCGATTGCCGGCGCGTTGAACGGTAAATACAGCGACATCCAGGAAGCCTACATGGCGATCTTCCCACCGCCGCCGGTACAGGGCCTGGGTACGATTGGTGGCTTCCGCCTGCAGATCGAAGACCGTGGCAACCTGGGTTACGACGAGCTGTACAAAGAAGTGCAGAACATCATCACCAAGAGCCGCACCACGCCGGAGCTGTTCGGCCTGTTCACCAGCTACACGGTCAACGTGCCCCAGGTCGATGCGGCTATCGACCGTGAAAAGGCCAAGACCCACGGCGTGGCGATCAGCGACATCTTCGACACCCTGCAGATCTACCTGGGTTCGTTGTATGCCAACGACTTCAACCGCTTCGGTCGCACCTACCAGGTCAACGTGCAGGCTGAACAACAGTTCCGCCTGGATGAAGACCAGATCGGCCAGCTGAAAGTGCGCAACAACAAAGGCGAGATGATCCCGTTGGCGACCTTCATCAAGGTAAGCGACACCTCGGGCCCGGACCGCGTGATGCACTACAACGGCTTTATCACGGCTGAAATCAACGGCAACGCTGCACCGGGCTACAGCTCGGGCCAGGCAGAAGCTGCGATTGAAAAACTGCTGAAAGACGAACTGCCCAACGGCATGACCTATGAGTGGACCGACCTGACGTATCAGCAAATCCTTTCGGGCAACACCGCACTGTTCGTGTTCCCGCTCTGCGTGCTGCTGGCGTTCCTGGTACTCGCCGCTCAATACGAAAGCTGGAGCCTGCCGCTGGCGGTGATCCTGATCGTACCAATGACGCTGCTGTCGGCCATTACCGGGGTGATCATCTCGGGTGGCGACAACAACATCTTCACCCAGATCGGCCTGATCGTATTGGTAGGCCTGGCGTGTAAGAACGCGATTCTGATCGTCGAGTTCGCCAAGGATAAACAGGCAGAAGGCCTCGACCCGCTCGCTGCGGTGCTGGAAGCCTGCCGCCTGCGTCTGCGGCCGATCCTGATGACCTCGTTCGCTTTCATCATGGGTGTGGTGCCACTGGTGTTGTCCAGCGGTGCAGGTGCCGAGATGCGTCACGCAATGGGCGTGGCGGTGTTCTCCGGGATGATCGGTGTGACCTTCTTCGGTCTGTTGCTGACGCCAGTGTTCTACGTACTGATCCGTCGCTATGTGGAGCGCCAGGAAGCGCGCAAAGCGGCCAAGGCCTTGAAGCTGGAGACACAGCAATGAGTGTGAAAGTATTCTTGCCGAGCTTGCTGGTACTGGCGCTGAGCGCCTGTGCCGTAGGCCCGGACTACAAAACCCAGACCCCGGAGGCGGCCAATGTGATGGCCGCCGCCGATGCCAAGAAATATGACCACGCCAAGTTCGAAGGCATCTGGTGGCAACAGTTCGAGGACCCGACCCTCAACCAGTTGGTGACTCAGTCGCTGCAGGGCAACCGTGATTTGCGCGTCGCCTTTGCCCGTCTGCGGGCCGCCCGCGCCATCCGCGATGACGCCAGCAATGACGCGATGCCGACCATCACCAGCCGCGTCAGCAGTGACCAGGGCAAAGGCCAGATTCCGGGCCAGACCACTAGCCGCGTCAAGACCGAGCGTTACGACCTGGGCCTGGACATGGCCTGGGAGCTGGACCTGTTCGGCCGCATCCAGCGCAACCTGGAAGCCACCGACGCCGACCAGCAGGCCGCCGAGGCTGACTTGTACCAACTGCAAGTCACCATGATTGCCGAACTGGTGGATGCCTACGGTCAACTGCGCGGCGCGCAACTGCGTGAACGCATTGCCCTGGACAACCTGAAGAACCAGCAGGAATCGCGCACCATCACCGAAAGCCTGCGCGATGCCGGCGTGGGTGATCAGTTGGATGTGGAACGTGCCGACGCACGCCTCGCGGCGGTTGAAGCCAGCGTGCCGCAACTCCAGGCCGAGCAAGTGCGCGAGCGCAACCGCATCGCCACCCTCCTCGGCCAGCGGCCCGACAAGCTCACCGTAGACCTTGGTCCTAAAGACCTGCCAGCGATTGCCAAGGCATTGCCGATTGGCGACCCGGGGCAACTGCTGCAACGTCGCCCGGACATCCTCAGCGCCGAACGCAAACTGGCCGCCGCCACTGCGCGTATCGGTGTGGCCAAGGCCGATTTGTTCCCACGGGTCAGCCTCAGCGGCTTCCTCGGCTTTACCGCCGGGCGTGGTTCGCAGATCGGCTCGTCCGCCGCGAATGCCTGGGCCCTTGGCCCGAGCATCACCTGGGCAGCCTTTGACCTGGGCAGCGTACGCGCCCGTTTGCGCGGCGCGGATGCCGAGGCTGATGGCGCGCTGGCAAGCTACGAGCAACAAGTGTTGCTGGCGTTGGAAGAATCCGAGAACGCCTTCAGTGACTACGGCAAGCGTCAGCAACGCCTGGTCTCACTGATCCGCCAAAGCGAATCCAGCCGCGCCGCCGCCGACCTGGCTGCGATCCGCTACCGCGAAGGCACCGTGGACTTCCTGGTGCTGCTCGACGCGCAACGTGAGCGTCTGGCCGCTGAAGACTCCCAGGCGCAGGCCGAAGTCGACTTGTATCGCGGGATTGTGGCGATCTACAAGGCGCTGGGGGGTGGTTGGAAGCCGGACACGGTTGTCGCCACCGCCAAGTGAAGTAAAGAGCTCCTTTGGTTGGTCGCATCCAGCCAATTTTTAGCCCCGTGGTCCATTCGGTCACGGGGCTTTTTTTTGCCTGAAACCCGAGTTCACTGAGCGGGACGGGCGCGACGATCACGTCACTTGGATTTCGCCCTTCGTGCCCTGTCGATCTTGTCATAGTGCGCACGTGTTTCGATGTTCAAGGCTGAGGTAGCTTTGTCCGCAATCTCGACGGTGGTCCAATCAAACACATTGGACACGCGATAGATCAACTCGCCGTCCGTGAGAAACACCTCATGACGGCCATCGGTGTCGGGTACCAATTGCGCCTTCTGCATCAAGGGAACCTGCCGTTTGACGCGCTCAACGTCAGTGGTATTAAACGAGATGCTCAACTGTTTGAGACGGTCAGCATCATCAAAATAGGCACCCACGACATAGATCGGAACATCGCCCAAGCTGTAAGGATGGTTGGGCTCTAGCGCCCTGTAGTAAGGCATTGGAACTGAATAGCTCAAGTTGTATTCCCTGTTTACCTGCGCAAAGTAGGGCTTGAGCGTGTCAAGGACCTGCTGACGTGACATACCCAGGGTGAAATCACCAATGCCCAACGCCGACCAGGCGGTCAGCGGGAAAAGCGCCCAGCACAGCAACATAGCCAATGACTTTCGCACGATCACTCTCCTTGAATGTACCGGCGCAAACTACTACGGCAGGCGCGTAAAGCGAAGGGGGTTGGCGCCAGGGATCACCGGTTTTCGTTGAGAATCAGACTGCGGTAATGCCCCGGATTCGACCCCGCCCACTTACGAAATGCCTTATAGAAGGAGCTGGTGTCCGCAAATCCGAGTCGCTCGGCAATTTCAGCAAAGCTGATCTGTGGCTCCGCCAACCACACAATCGCCAACTCCTTGCGCACACTGTCCTTGAGCCCCTGATAAGTCTGCCCCTCTTCCGCCAGGCGACGGCGCAAGGTTGAGGCCGAGATGCACAGGCTCGTGGCGAGGCCTTCGGTTTCCGGCCAGGTGTCGGGGGGCATTTGGCGCAAGTCGTGTTTGATGCGAGTAGCGAGGCTATCGGGGTCGCGGTACTTGACCAGAATATTGGCCGGCGCGTGGGCCAGGAAGCGCTTGAGTTCTTCCGGGCTGCGCTTGATCGGCACGTCGAGGCAGTCGGCGGAGAAGATCATGCGGGTGCGCGGCCGGTCGAAACGCAGGTTGTCGGAGAACATCACCTGATAGTCAGCGCAGAAATCCGGTTTTGGGCAGCGCAGCTCAATGGCCAGGATCGGAATCCGCCGTCCGGCCAGCCAACAGGCTACGCCGTGCACAATCATCCAATACGTAAAGTAGGTGAAGGCCCTGTTGGGTTCGGGCTCCGGTTCCAGCAGCACGATCTCCGCCAGACTTTGTTGACGCACCAGTTGGGCCGGCATTCGCTCCAGCATCAGTGACAGAAACCCCAGGCCGGTTTCCAGGCTTGCGCCGAGGGTGGGTTGCGCCATGGAAGCGCGGCAAAGGAAGGCCAGGCTGCCGGACCTGAGCTTGCGCGGGTCCATGCCGAAGAACTCATCGTCCATACGCCGCGCCAGCAGGCGCCATAGACGCGCATAGGTCGTGGCCGAGACGCGCGCATCGGGCTGGTCCAACAGTGCCGGGGCGATACCGGCTTTGTTCAACACTTCGACGGCGGCTTCACCGGGTGCGCAGCTCTGCAACAAGGCTTCGCGCACGAGGTGGAGGGAGATGGTGTCTTTTTCCGACATGAGCGATCGGGCATCCGGCTGCACACAATAGTGGCGTGCATCATAAGGTGGGCCGCGATTTGCCACCACCGTTCAGTCCCTGTTCAGCAAACGTCAAGAATTGTTGTTTAGCAATGAGTATCATTATGTTACAACTTAGCCTCCTAACTAGTTCACCCCGCGGTGCCGAATGCTCGTTCCCTTTCTCATCATGCTGCGCGAAGGCATTGAAGCCGCATTGATCGTTGGCATCATCGCCAGCTACCTGCAACAGACTGGCCGTGGTCAGTGGATGCCGGCTGTCTGGATCGGCGTATTCCTCGCCGCTGCGCTGGCCCTGCTGGTCGGTGGCGGCCTTGAGTTGGTCAGCGCGGAGTTCCCGCAAAAGCAGCAGGAACTGTTCGAGGGCATCGTCGGCCTGGTCGCCGTGGGCATCCTCAGTTCGATGGTGTTCTGGATGCGCAAAGTGGCGCGGTCCATCAAGCATTCCCTGCACGCCTCCCTTGACCATGCGTTGGCCGGTTCCAAACACCAGGTGACCGCGCTGATCCTGATGGTGTTTTTCGCGGTGGCCCGTGAAGGCCTGGAAACTGTGTTCTTCCTGCTGGCGGTGTTCCAGCAGAGTGAAGGCCCGGGCGCGCCGATTGGTGCCCTGCTTGGCCTGGTCCTGGCGATCATCGTCGGCTTCCTGATTTACACCGGCAGCATGCGCCTGAACCTCGGCGCGTTTTTCCGCTGGACCGGCCTATTTATCCTTGTCGTCGCCGCCGGCATCCTCGCCAACTCGGTGCAAGCCCTGCACGAAGCGGGCGTGTGGAACCACCTGCAAACCGTGCTGTTCGACTTCAGCGCTGCTTTGCCGATGGACAGCCCGCTGGGTTCGGTACTGGCCGGCATGTTCGGCTATCAGGAAGCGCCCACCGTCAGCACCCTCGGTGCTTACCTGATTTACCTGGTGGTGGCGCTGGTGATGTTCTTCCTGCCCGCCGCACCGCCCAAGCCTGCCACCACGCCTTCTTCCGTTTCCACCCACTAAGGACCGCCTCTTGTCCAACCCAACTCCTCAACCGGCTCTGCCACCCCGCGCCCTGCGTTGGGCCGTGGCAGGCTCGGTGGTCGTGATGATCGCCGCCGGTGGCCTGTTCTATTACGCCTCGCAACTGGCGGCCAGCAAGCGCCAGGCCAACCACAATGAAATTGCCGTGACGATCCACGGCCATGCCTGCGAACCGAATGAACTGACGGTACCGGCCGGCCGCGCGAGCTTCCGCATCATCAACCGCTCCGAGCGTGCGGTGGAATGGGAAATCCTCGACGGCGTGCTGGTGGTCGAAGAACGGGAAAACATCGCCCCCGGCCTCAGCCAGGTGATCAACGCCAACCTGTTGCCCGGCGACTATGCAATCACCTGCGGCCTGCTGAGCAATCCACGTGGCACCTTGCATGTGACGCCCACCGCCGAGTCCGACGCACAGGCCAAGGCCAAGCCGTCGATGGTCGCGTTTATTGGCCCGCTGTCGGAATTCCGCGTGTACTTGAGCAGCCAAGGCAGCGCATTGGTCAAGGCCGTGACCGCCTTGCAGCAAGCAATCGACGCGGGTGACCTGGCGCAAGCCCAAGCGCTTTACCTACCGGCGCGCGAGGCTTACCAGCGACTGGCCCCGGCGTCGCAACGCCTGGCGGAGTTGGACAACGCGATCAACGCCCGCGCCGACTACTTCGAGAAACGCGAACAGGACCCAGCCTTCAGCGGCTTCCACCGCGTCGAATACAGCCTATTCCAACAACGCAGCCTCGAAGGCCTGGCGCCGATTGCGCAGCGCCTGGTAACCGACGTCACGACATTGAAGCAACAACTGCTGGCCCAGTCCCTGCCGCCGGAGCAACTGGTGAGCATCGTGGTGCGCAACCTCAATAGCCTGGCCGATGTGCGCGCCATCAGCGGTGAAGAAGAGCGCTACAGCCACGTCGACCTGAATGGTTTTGCCGCTAACTTGGAAGTCGCCCACAAGGTTGTCGAGCTGATGCGCCCGCTGCTGACCAAGTCCGCCGCCGACCTGTTACCAAACGTCGACAGCGCCCTCGCGGCCTTCGACAGCGAACTCAATGGTTTGAAAGTCGACGGCCAGTACCGCCGCTACGACAGCGTGACCGCCGATCAGCGCAAGCAGATCGCCGACAAGGCCAAGGCTCTGGCCGTTGCACTCGATGGAATCGACCCCGCCCTTGGCCTTTCCGGCCTGCAGTGAAGACGACCGCCTATATGAGTAATTCAGAACAGTTTGACCTTCAGCGCCGCCGTGTCCTGCTGGGCATGGCCGCCACCGGCGCCGCGATTGCCGGTAGCACATTGAGCTGCCCGGCCATGGCCGCCGCAGCGGAACAAGTCACCACGGCACCCCGCAGTGACAAAACCCAGGACCACCACGATTTTTTTGGCAAGCACCAAACTGGCATCGTCACTCCACGCCCGGCCTGCGGCATGCTGGTGGCGTTCGATGTACTGGCCAGCGACCGTGAAGACTTGGAACGCCTGTTCCGCACGTTGAATGAACGCATCGCTTTTCTGATGACCGGCGGCACCGTGCCGCAAGTCGATCCGAAACTGCCGCCCACCGACTCCGGCATCCTCGGCCCGGTGGTGACGCCGGACAACCTCACCATCACCGTGTCTGTCGGTGAATCGCTGTTCGACGAGCGCTTCGGCCTCACAGCAGTCAAGCCCAAGCACCTGAGCCGCATGGTCGGTTTCCCCAACGACGCGCTGGAGCCGGCGCAGTGCCACGGTGACCTGAGCCTGCAATTTTGCTCCAACACCACTGACACCAATATCCACGCCCTGCGCGATATCGTGAAAAACCTGCCGGACCTGCTGCTGGTGCGCTGGAAGCAGGAAGGCAGCGTTCCGCCGCAGGCGCCGAGTAAACCCGGAGAGCCTGCGCAGAGCGCGCGTAACTTCCTTGGTTTCCGTGACGGTTCGGCCAACCCGAATTCCAACGACGCCACGACCATGGACCAGATTGTGTGGGTCCAGCCTGGCAGCGACGAACCGGCCTGGGCGGCCAACGGCAGCTATCAGGCCGTGCGCATCATCCGCAACTTCGTCGAGCGTTGGGACCGAACGCCGCTGCAAGAGCAGGAAAGCATCATCGGCCGCATCAAGCCGACCGGCGCGCCGATGGACGGCGACAAAGAAACCCAGGTGCCCGACTACAGCAAGGACCCGGAAGGCAAATTGACCAAGCTCGATGCCCATATCCGCCTGGCCAACCCGCGCACCCCGCAGACTCAGGCCAACCTGATCCTGCGCCGGCCGTTCAACTACTCCAACGGCGTCAACAAAAACGGTCAGCTGGACATGGGGCTGTTGTTCATCTGCTACCAGGCTGACCTGGAGAAAGGCTTTATCAGCGTACAAACCCGGCTCAACGGCGAGCCCCTGGAGGAGTACCTCAAGCCGGTCGGCGGCGGGTACTTCTTCACCTTGCCAGGGGTCACGGGACCGAAGGATTTCATCGGGCGCACGCTGCTGGCTGCAACGCACCCTCAAACCACTGCCACTACCTAAAACAACCCCCAGAGCGGAAATCGTCCCATGAAGAAGTCGACCATTGCGTTTTCGTTGTTGCTGACCCTTTCGCCGCTGGCGGCGTTTGCCGCTACCGCGCCGCTGGACCTGGTAGGCCCGGTGTCGGACTACAAGATCTACGTCACCGAAGAAATCGGTGAGCTGGTCACCCAGACCCAGGCGTTCACCGACGCCATCAACAAAGGCGACCTGGCCACCGCCAAGAAGCTCTACGCGCCGACCCGCGTGCACTATGAGTCCATCGAGCCGATTGCCGAGCTGTTCAGCGACCTTGATGCGTCCATCGACTCCCGCGTCGATGACCATGAAAAAGGCGTGACCGCCGAAGATTTCACCGGCTTCCACCGCATCGAATACGCACTGTTCTCGCAGAACAGCACCAAGGGCCTGGAAACCCTCACGGCCAAACTCAACACCGACGTCAACGACCTCAAGACCCGCGTCGACGGCCTGACCTTCCCGCCGGAAAAAGTCGTCGGCGGCGCCGCAGCGCTGCTTGAAGAAGTCGCCGCCACCAAGATATCCGGTGAGGAAGACCGCTACAGCCACACCGACCTGTACGACTTCCAGGGCAACATCGACGGCGCGAAGAAAATCGTCGACCTGTTCCGTGGCCAGATCGAGAAGCAAGACAAAACCTTCCTGGCCAAAGTCGACAAGAACTTCGCCGCCGTGGACAAGATCCTGGCCAAGTACAAAACCAAGGACGGCGGCTTCGAGACCTACGACAAGGTCAAGGAAAGCGACCGCAAGGCGCTGGTGGGTCCGGTCAACACCCTGGCTGAAGACCTGTCCATGTTGCGTGGCAAGCTGGGCCTGAACTAAACGCTGGATAAAAAAAGACCCAGCCCTGTTGAGGGGCTGGGTCTTTTTTTCGCCTGCAGTTCTACAGGATGCGGTACAGCAACCGCTCGATCCGAACGCGGCTGACCCGACGCAGGAATTTGCCGACCGCCTCCGGGTAGTCCAGCAGCGTTTGCAGGTCCTGATAACGCTCGATACGCGTGGTGTGCTGGAAAATCTGCGCCAGCTCGGTGCGGCGTGGTTCAAGCCAATGGCCTTGCGGGTCGTCGATCAGCAAAGCGTTTTCCAAGTCGAGGCGGAACGCTCGCGGGTTGATATTGTTGCCGGTGAGCAACGTGTAGCGCTGGTCGACCCACATGCCCTTGAGGTGGTAGGTGTTGTCGCCGTCGTGCCACAGGTGCAGGTTCAACTGGCCGTGGTCGATGTCGCGCTGATGCCGCTTGGCGAAGCGGCGCAGGCTGATTTCGTAGAGGTAGGGCAGCGCGGCAATGACTTTGAACGGCTCGCTCGGCGGAATGTAGAAGTCGTTGGCGGTCTTGTCGCCAACGATGATGTCGACCTTCACACCCCGCGCCAGGGCGCGGTTGATTTCGCGAGTCACCGGCAGCGGCAGGTTGAAGTACGGCGTGCAGATGGTCAGCTGATGCTGGGCGCTGGCGATCAGTTCGAGGATCACCCGGTTCAGCGGGTTGTTCTTGCCAACCCCGAGTAACGGGCTGACCGACAGGTGACCATTGGGCAACTGCCCCGTCGTGGTGTCGTAGGTCGCGTGTTTCAAACGGCTGCGCAAGTCGCCGATATCATTGCGCAAGCTGCGCGTGGTCGGGGGATTGGGCAGGTCCAGGCGATTAACTGCCTTGGAGGCGACAAGCCCGTGTTCCACCAGGTGCTGCATCGAGTCGGCGAGCGGCTGGCTGTGGATCAGGTGGTAACGGTCGAAGCGGTACTTGTCGAACTTGTGCAGGTACACGTTATTCAGGCTGGCACCGCTGTACAGCACCGTGTCGTCGATCACAAAGCCCTTGAGGTGCAGCACGCCGAACAACTCGCGGGTTTGCACCGGTACGCCATACACCGGCACTTCAGTGCTGTGGCTGTGGGTCATGGACTGATACCAGGCGCTGTTGCCTGGCTGTTTGCCGGCGCCGATCAAACCGCGCTGGGCGCGCAGCCAGTCGACCACCACCACGATGTCCAACGCCGGCCGCGCAGCCTTGGCCGCGTGCAGCGCATCGTAGATCTCCTGCCCCGCCTCGTCCTGCTGCAAGTACAGCGCAACAATGTAGATACGCCGCGTGGCCTGGGCAATCTTCTCCAGCAGGCAACGGCGATACGCGTCGGCGCCGGACAGCACCTCAAGGGCGTCGGGAGTGAGGGGGAAACCGCGCAGTTTGGGCAACAGGGAGCGTTTGAAGAACGACGGCATAAGGCTCGCAATGGGTCGAATCCGAAGAGGCCCCGAGCTTACACCATGGGGGTGCTCAGGTCTCGCTGTGCGGCATGGAAAAAATTTAATTGACCAAGAAGAACGATCGTTCTACTGTTCGCCACATGAACGACATGATCAGTAATGAAACCCGCGAAATCATCCTCGACGTCACCGAAAAGTTGATCTACCGCCATGGTATCGCCGCCACCGGCATGGACTTCCTGGTGAAAACCGCCGGTGTCTCGAGAAAAAGCATTTACCGCTACTTCGCCAATAAAGACGAACTGGTGATTGCCGCTCTGCAGCGCCGCGATGAGCGCTGGATGCAGTGGCTGCGCGACGAGGTGGAGCGCAGCGAAGGCACAGGTGAGCGCCTGCTTGCGCTGTTCAGCGCGCTCAAGGCCTGGTTCGGTACTGCGGATTTTCGTGGCTGCGCCTTTATCAACACCAGTGGCGAAACCGGCGACCCGCAAGACCCGGTGCGCCTGCTGGCCAAGGCGCATAAACAAAAACTGTTCGAGTATGCACTTGAACTGTGTCAGGCACATGGTACCCCCGACCCTGAACGGCAGGCCGCGCAACTGCTGATCCTGATCGATGGCGCCATTACCGTTGCCCTGGTGATGGGCGATTCAACAGCGGCCGATAATGCGCAATGCATGGCGCAAACGTTATTGGGACTTTGAACGCACTGGCAGGCGCAACGCTCGATAAAACCTATTGTTTGAGGAATTGCCCGATGTCATCAATTGCAGAAACACGTCCGCCCTTGCCGCCGTTTACCCGCGCGTCGGCCATCGAAAAAGTGCGCCTGGCCGAGGACGGCTGGAATTCGCGCGACCCGCAACGGGTGTCCCTGGCCTACACCCTGGACACGCAGTGGCGCAACCGTGCCGAATTCGCGCATAACCGCGAAGAAGCCAAAGGCTTTCTGACCCGTAAGTGGGCCAAGGAGCTGGATTATCGGCTGATCAAGGAGCTGTGGGCGTTCACCGATAACCGCATCGCGGTGCGCTATGCCTATGAGTGGCACGACGATTCGGGTAACTGGTTCCGCTCTTATGGCAACGAGAACTGGGAATTCGATGAGAACGGCTTGATGGCCAATCGTTTTGCTTGCATCAACGACCTGCCGATCAAGGAAAGCGAACGCAAGTTCCACTGGCCGCTGGGCCGGCGCCCGTATGATCATCCGGGGCTGTCCGACCTGGGCTTGTAACCCTTTGGAACTGGCTTGCCTGCGATACACCGAGGTGCCTGCATGGCAGGCAAGCCAGCTCACACATGGACGTGTCGGCCTACCTCAGTCCTGATTCAGCCCAACCCGATACAGCACGCCATCCTCCTCATCCGTCAGCACGTACAAAAAGCCATCGGGCCCCTGCCGCACATCGCGGATCCGCGCTTTCAAGCCGCCCAGCAAACGCTCCTCGTGAACGACCTTGTCGCCATCGAACTGCAACCGAATCAACTCCTGGCTGGCCAGCGCGCCAATAAATACGTTGTGCTGCCAGGCTCTGAAGCGGTCTGCATCGTAAAACGCCATCCCGCTGATCCCCGGTGATTTCTCCCAGACGTGATGCGGCGGCACCGTGCCCTCCACCGTCTTGCCCTTGGCTTCGGGTATGGGTGTCAGCGAATAGTTGATGCCATGGGTTGCCAGCGGCCAGCCGTAATTCTTGCCCCGTTCGATGATGTTGATCTCATCGCCGCCGCGCGGCCCATGTTCGTTTTCCCAGATCGTGCCGCTCCACGGGTTCAATGCCAGGCCCTGGGGATTACGTTGGCCGTAGGACCAGATCTCCGGGCGTACGCCTTGCTGGCCGACAAACGGGTTGTCATCCGGCACGCGGCCGTCCGGGTAGATGCGCACGACCTTGCCTTGCAACTTGTCCAGGTCCTGGGCCGTCGGGCGATCGTTGTTTTCCCCAAGGGTCACGAACAGGTAGCCGTCACGGTCGAAGGCCAAGCGCGAGCCGAAGTGATTGCCGGTGGACAGCTTAGGCTCCTGGCGCAGGATCACTTTGAAGTCGGTCAAGCCACTGAGGTCAGCCGCCAGGCGACCACGGCCCACTGCAGTGCCGGCCGTGCCGCCCTCGCCGCCGCCTTCCGCGTAGGACAGGTAGACCATGCGGTCCTGTTTGAAATCCGGCGACAGCACCACGTCGAGCAGACCGCCCTGCCCTTTGGCCCACACTTCAGGCACGCCCTTGAGTGGCGCGGAGAGCTTGCCGTCCGGGCTGACAAAGCGCAGGTGGCCGGGGCGTTCCGTCACCAGGAAGCCTTGCTTGTCCGGCAGAAAGGCCACCGCCCATGGATGGTCCAGGCCTTTGGCAATCGGGGTGGCAGTGATGCTGCCTTGTTCGCTGGGAAACTGCTGGGCCTCGGCGGCGACAGCGGCCGTCAACGGCAGCAGCGTGGTTGCGCAAAGGGCGGCTAACAAGGTTTTGCGTAGAAACATAAGGCGGGATCCTTACCGGCGATTGCCGCTGGCGTCATAAGTAGGGGCTTTGGTTTCGGTGGCCGGGCGGTTCGGGGTGGCATCGCGCTGGGGATAGCGGTTGCCGATGCCGCCGTTCTCCAGGGTCGGCGTACGTGTGGTCGGCCCAGTCTGAATACCGCGAATGGCCGGCGCATTGGGCTGGGTGCCCTGCATGCTATTGGGGTTGGCCCGGTGAATCGGACCGTTGTTGGAGTTGTTGTTGCCGGGCAGGTTTTGCGCATAGGCCAAAGGGGCAAGGGCCAAACTCAACACCAGCGCCGCAACGTGACGCACACAGCTGTTCATGACAAAGCCTCTCTGGGGCGAGGAGTACGTGCTTTCGATAACACGCTACGCCTCAGGTTCGGCTTTCGACACTAAATAGTTTCTCATCAGGTGTAACACGATCTGTCCGTGCATCTGCCCGTGGAAACTTTTCGCACAGGGTCCGAGTCACCAGAACACAGCCTCTATGTAAGGAATCGCACATATGCCACGGGCAATCTGGAAAGGCGCCATCAGCTTTGGCCTGGTGCATATACCGGTGTCACTGGTCTCGGCCACATCATCACAGGGCGTTGACTTTGACTGGCTCGACAAACGCAGCATGGACCCGGTGGGCTATAAGCGCATCAACAAGACCACCGGCAAGGAAGTGACGAAAGAGAACATCGTCAAAGGCGTCGCGTTCGAGAAAGGCCGTTACGTGGTGCTCAGCGAAGAAGAAATCCGCTCGGCCCACCCCAAGTCGACCCAGACCATTGAAATCATCGCGTTTGTTGCCAGCGACCAGATTCCGTTGCAGAACATCGACACCCCCTACTTTCTCGCCCCGGACAAACGCGGCGGCAAGGTGTATGCGTTGCTCAGGGAAACCCTTAAAAAAACCAGTAAAGTCGCCCTGGCCAATGTGGTGCTGCACACCAAGCAGCACTTGGCCGCATTGATGCCCCTGGACTCGGCCTTGATACTGGTGATGTTGCGCTGGCCCGCCGAGGTGCGCAGCCTGGACGATCTGGAACTGGGCAGCGACGTGACCAAACCCACGTTGGCCAAAGGTGAGTTGGACATGGCCAAGCGTCTGGTGGAAGACATGAGCGCCGACTGGCAACCGGATGACTACCGCGACAGCTTCCAAGAGAAAATCATGGCGCTGGTGGCCAAGAAGGCCAAGGCCGGCAAGATCGAGGACGTGGAAAGCAGCACGGACGGTGAGGAGCGTAAATCTGCCGATGTGATTGACCTGACGGAATTGCTCAAGCGCAGCCTGGCCGGTAAGCCGGCGAAGAAGCCTGCGGTGAAGAAATCTACCAAGGCCTCATAAGTCATGCCAAAGCCCCTCAGCGACTACAACCGCAAGCGCGACTTCGGGATTACCGCCGAACCGGCAGGCAGTGCGCCCGCCGGCAAACGGAAGGCCTCGGCGCTGTCCTTCGTGATCCAGAAACATGACGCGCGCAACCTGCACTATGA
The DNA here is from genome assembly GCF_014268275.3 of Pseudomonas tritici. Taxonomy (NCBI): domain Bacteria; kingdom Pseudomonadati; phylum Pseudomonadota; class Gammaproteobacteria; order Pseudomonadales; family Pseudomonadaceae; genus Pseudomonas; species Pseudomonas tritici. The sequence goes on along the minus strand of NZ_CP077084.1, from coordinate 3,158,152 downwards.
CTTCCGCCTGGAGCTTGATGGCGTGTTGCTCAGTTGGGCGGTACCCAAAGGCCCGAGCCTGGACCCGAGCCAGAAACGCCTGGCCGTCCACGTTGAAGATCACCCCCTCGGCTATGGCAGCTTCGAAGGCAATATTCCGGCGGGTCAGTACGGCGCAGGCGACGTTATCGTGTGGGACCGCGGCGTGTGGCAACCCCATGACGACCCGCACAAGGCCTACGCCGCCGGCAAGCTCAAATTCACCTTGGTTGGCGAGAAGCTCTCAGGCGACTGGACCCTGGTGCGCACCCGCCTGAAGGGCAGCGGCGATAAACAACAATGGCTGCTGATCAAGGAAAAGGACGCACAGGCACGCCCTGCCGATGACTACGATATTGTCCAGGCCCAACCGAACAGCGTGCTCAGCAACGCCTCGGTCGGCAAACCCAACGCTAAAGCCAAACCCAAGCCCAAGCCGCAAAAAACCTTAGCCACCCTCCCCGAGCAATTCGCCCCGCAATTGGCCACGCTGGTGGACCGCGCGCCAGAAGGCGACTGGCATTACGAAATCAAGTTCGACGGTTACCGCATGCTCGCGCGCATTCGTGACGGCGAGGTACGCCTGTTCACCCGCAATGGCCATGACTGGACCGAACGCCTGCCCCGTCAAGCCAAGGCCCTGCAAGCGCTGAAACTCAAGGACAGCTGGCTCGACGGTGAGGTGGTCAGCCTAAACGGCGACGGCCTGCCGGACTTCCAGGCGCTGCAAAACGCGTTTGATATTGGGCGCAGCCTGGACATTGTCTACTACCTGTTCGATGCGCCGTTCCTCAATGGCCAGGACCAACGCCAGGCGCCTGTCGAGGAGCGCCGCGCAGCCCTCAAGGCCGCGCTGGCCGGTAGTCGAAGCAAGTTGCTGCGCTTCTCCGAAGCGTTCACTGCGCACCATCGTGACATCTTTGAAAGCGCATGCGACCTGGCCCTGGAAGGCGTGATCGGTAAACGCCTGGGCAGCCCCTACGTGTCGAGTCGCAGTGCCGATTGGATCAAGCTCAAATGCCGCTTGCGCCAAGAGTTTGTGATTGTTGGCTACACCCGGCCGCAGGGCTCACGCAGTGGTTTCGGGGCGCTGTTGCTGGCGGTGAATGATGATTCCGGGCTGGTGTACGCCGGGCGGGTGGGCACAGGCTTTGATCAGGCGTCGCTGAAGTCGATCTACGCGCAACTTACGCCATTGGAGTGCAGCACGTCCCCCCTGGAAAAACCGCTGACCAGCGCCCAGGCCCGCGGTGTGCATTGGGTGCAGCCGACGCTGGTTGGCGAGGTGCAATTTGCCGAATGGACCCGGGAAGGCGTGGTTCGCCAGGCCGCGTTCGTCGGCATGCGGACCGATAAACCGGCTGCGCAGATCATTCATGAGCAACCGCGCACGGCCAAATCCATGAAAACCGCAAAAAAAAACAGCGGCAACGTGAACATCACCCATCCCGACCGCGTAATCGATAAGCAAACCGGTACGCAAAAACAGCAACTGGCGCAGTTCTACGACAGCATCAGCCAATGGATTCTGCCCTTCCTGCGGCACCGTCCGGTTTCGCTGCTCAGAGCGCCTGAGGGCATTGAAGGCGAGCAGTTCTTCCAGAAGCATTCCGAGCGGCTCGCGATTCCTAACATCAAGCAACTGGATCAGGCGCTCGACCCTGGTCATGCACGCCTGATGGAAATCGACAGCGCCGCTGCATTGATCGGTGCGGTGCAAATGGGCACCGTGGAGTTCCACACTTGGGGCGGCACCACCGACAAGATCGAAACCCCGGACCTGTTTGTGCTCGATCTCGACCCCGACCCGGCACTGCCTTGGAAAGCCATGTTGGAAGCGGCGCAGCTCACGCTGTCGGTGCTTGACGAATTGGGGCTGCAAGCGTTCGTCAAGACCAGCGGTGGCAAGGGCCTGCACCTGGTCGTGCCACTGGCGCGGCGCGACAATTGGGACACCGTCAAGGCATTCGCCAAGGCGATTGCCCAGTTCATGACCGCGCAATTGCCGGAGCGTTTTACCGCAACGTCAGGGCCCAAAAACCGTGTCGGCAAGATCTTTATCGACTACCTGCGCAATGCTCGAGGCGCCAGTACCGTGGCAGCCTACTCCGTGCGTGCGCGGCCTGGATTGCCGGTGTCGGTGCCGGTCAGTCGTGAGGAATTGAAGGGCTTGCGTGGTGCCCAGCAATGGACGGTCGTCAACGTGCATGAGCGTTTAAAGGCGTTGAAGGTTGATCCCTGGGACGGGTATGCCAATCGCCAGAAAATCAGCAAGAAGATGTGGGATAAGCTGGGCGCCCATCCGCCGCCGTGAAGAGCGCCCAGAGTGCGCCTCAGATCAGTACAAAGATCAACGCCAACCCAGCGAAGATCGCCCACTTTTCCAGGTAGTAGCGCATGCGGTTGCGCTTTTTCAGCGCTTTGCCGCGCAGACGGATTTTATACAGGCGCGCGAAGGCGCGGTTGAGCCCCCCGGTCTGGTCACCGGCATCGTTAGGCGAGCCCGCAGCGGCCATGACGGTACGGCTGAACCAGCGATTGAACGCCGCGGCCCAGCGGTACTTCATCGGACGCTCGATATCGCAGAACAGGATGATGCGGTTCTGCTGCGTGGTGTTTTCGGCGTAGTGAATGTAGGTCTCGTCGAACATCACCGGCTCGCCATCACGCCAGTAGTAGTTTTCGCCATCCACATTGATGTAGCAGCCCGGGTCATTCGGGGTATCCAAGCCCAAGTGATAGCGATACGAGCCTGCATACGGGTCGCGGTGGCGCACCAGCCTGGAACCTGGCGGCAGTTCGGCGAACATCGCGGCCTTGATCGAGCCAATGCCCTGGACCAGCTCAGTGGTGCGCGGGCAGAGCTTCATCGCGGAAGGATGGCTGTCGCCATACCATTTCAAGTAAAAGCGCTTCCAACCGGATTTAAAGAAGGAATTGAAACCTACGTCGTTGTACTGGTCCGAGCGCTTGATCTCCCCGGCGCGCATCAGGGCCAGGCCTTCCTGGCGGATTTCTTGCCAGTGCGCCTGCAGCGGGCTCAGGTCCGGGAAATCGCCGGGCGACAGATAAGGTCGGCTGGGCAGTTTAGAGAAGAGGTAGAGAAAGCAGTTGACCGGTGCCAGGAAGGTCGAATGATCACTGAGTTGGCGGCCTAGCTTATGCCGCACCCGACCGCGCAGGTGTACATAGGCAATCGAGGCAACGTAGAGCATTACAATGATGAGTTTCACGGGGATTCGTCACACGTCAGAAGAAAACAGGCAGCTCCTGCGTGCCCACTACGGCCGAGGTTGGAGAGCAACACCTGAAATCACAATTCACACAATCGGCACGACCGGCTAAGTGACAATCCGACCCGTAGCCCTTTGCCGTTATTTAGCCACAAGTTGTAACCAAAAGTTAAACAAGAATTGTGAAAAGCTGTCTTGTGAATGTGATGGGCGGGCTTGTTGTGTGGCAAGCCCGCGAGGGGTTCGGCCCGTCCTATTGGCGTGGCAGCCGACGCTCATCTAACACAGAAAAAGGTCCGGATTCCCGACGAACTTGGACGAAATGCCGGATCAACGCCACCAACACGCCCAACATCAGCCCTGCCACCAAGCTCAATGCAATGATCAAGGCCTTCCTTGGCTTGATTGGGTTCAAGGGCTCTTGCGCCTGCCGGTCGACTGTCACCAGTTTCAGCGCACTCATGTCGATATTCAGGCCACGCAGCCGGGCCTCCTCTGCCCAGAGGGGTTCAACGTCTTGCAGGAACATGTCTTCATTTTTACGGCTTTCGAGGACCTCCACTTGGCGATTGACGTCAAGCATGCGCAATTCCTTGCCAATCTCAGCAATGCGACTGTTGGTAAAATCATCATTGGTTCGTTGGGTCAACGCGGTCCGCTCGGCTTGCAACGCCTCGGTGCCCATGAAGTACAACGGAATCTTCTGGTTGGTCACTTCAGTGCGCATCACTTGGTTCGCGCCACGAAGTGCATCAGCGCCCATGGCAGAAGGCGTGGTGGGGTGCTTGATGCCGATCGACTTGGCTATCGAGATAGCCTCAGCCAGTTCGGCCAGCCGATTGGTGCGTTGCGTCCTCATCTGCAGGCGTAACGCGGTGAGCTCGTCTTGCAACTGAGCGCGTTTGACCTTATCCGCCTCCAGCAATCTGGCGATTTGCGACGTTTTGCCTGCTTCATAGTTGGCACGTGCCGCATCGATCTTGCCTTTGAGCTCATTGAGGCGATTGTTGACGATCACCTTGAGGTCCGCCCCCACCTGATCGCGCTGCTGCGCGATGGCGTAAGCCACAAACCCGTTGAGAATTGCCACCCCGTCGATCCCATTGGGGTACTGCATTTCCAAGCGGATGGACGTGTTGAGGACGTCAGGCTTCTTGGGGTCCGGCAGCACCAGGCGAATGGCATTATTGTTGAATGTCTCAAAGCTCTGCTCCAGGCTGCGCCCAGGCTGCTCAAACGCCTCGAACAGCGCGGGATTGGCCCTGAAGAAGCCCAGGCGCGCTTCGTATGAGTCCAACTGTGCGCCTACTTTGCCCAGCGCCTCGGCCGGCGGTAGCTTGTACACTTCGGAACGGTTGAGCGCATCCAGTTCATTGATTGCGGCAGGCCGCAGCACACTGCTGACCTGGTAAACCGGGGTCGCAAGATACGCGTAGCCTACTCCCAGAAGGCCCGCCAGGATCGTGCAACCAATGACCAGTTTTTTTTGCTTCCAGATAGCACCGAACAGTTCAAAGAGATCGATTTCATCCGACGGTAAATGGCGATGCAGCTGGGGAGTGTTATTCAAAATTAATACACCCTGGTGAGTTGAAATCCAGCGCCCATAAAACACAGACCTGGATAGCGACTGAATAAACAGGGGGCAACGTCCGGGCCGGAGCATTACGCGGCCCTCTGCCGGCAAAGGGACCACCCCCATCCACTGAAGCATTACACCTAAGCAACAAGAGGCTTCATTTCAGTGACACGGGTGTCATGACTGACAGGCACCGAGCGTAAAGGAGGTCCGTTACAAGACGTTACCCGGAGGCCAGGCAACGTAACGCGAATTGCCTGTCTTTTAAGGAAGAATTTCTGTGAAAACTAAAAAATAGGATTATTCCTACGCGTAATTACGCAAAAAGTAATAAGAAATGCTGCATTTCCTCTAATGAACGACGGAACCCCCTTCAGCAAAAAGGAATTTGTATGTCATCCATAACAGACCCCGATTTCCAAGCCCTTCAAGGTGCCTGGGAGCAAATAGCGCTCGAAGACAATGGCGTGCTCAACCCCGTCGATGCCCACAGCGCCCCGGGTGCAATCACCACTATTACCGGCGACCGATTCGAAGTGAAGACCGTCAGCGGCGAGGTATTGCTGGCTGGCCGGTTTTCCCTGGACAGCAGCACCGTTCCCAAGAGCATTACCTGGGTCGACTCCATAGGGGATGACGCGGGCAAGCACTTGCCTGCCAGTTATCGCCTTGAAGAGGATGAATTCGTGTTTATTGCAGCCGATGAAAGTATGCCCAGGCCAATTGCGTTCAGTACTGGCCCAGGTCAAACCATGCGCACTTTCGTGCGGCGCGCCTGATCGGAACGCCATCCGAATGAGCGACAGTATTTTCACAAAACCTTCACCTTCGGGTCTATAGGGTGAAGCCTACCTACTCCAGTGAATCCCTTAGCCCGCCTCTCCTCGCGGGCTTTTTTTTGCCTGTCGACTATCGGTTCAATCGGCGCGCTTGATGGCGGTCAGGGTGAAGCACATCGGCAATTGCGCAGGCTGGTGTTCGTACCGGTCGTAAAGCTCTTCGCGATTGGAGTGGGGATATTCCTGCAAGTCGCTGATTTGTAACTGCGCGCAGATCGCGGCATTTACCACCTCACCCAACGTGTGCACGTACCAGTAGGACGTTGGCCCGGCAACTTCGCCCTGGCCTTCATAGACAATTGACTCCTGCAGCACAAAGGGCTCGCGCTGGAAGTAAGAGCTGGCTGGCAAGAAGGGGTTTTGCGCCCGAGGATCAAACACCTCCAGGAACGGATGGGTTTCATACATCACCAGCGTGCCGCCAGGTTTCAAGGTGCTGGCGACGTGGCGCATGAACAGCGCCACATCCGGCATCCAACCCAGCACGCCGATAGTCACCAAGGCGATATCGAAGCGTTGGTGCAAATCCTGCGGCAGGTGATGGATATCGCTTTCAATGAACTCGGGATTGTGCGGCGAGACACTGGCTAGTTCACGGGCCTGCTGCAGAAACGCCCGTGATTGATCCACTCCTACCGCCGAACGCGCGCCCAGGCCAAATAACGATAAGGTTTCACGACCGTTGTTGCAGCACAGTTGCACCACATCCTTGCCGGCCACGCCGATGTCTTGCAGCAAGCCGGTAAGGGTGGGGTCCAGGCAAGAAAAACCGGCGTCACCCACGCTGTTGAGCAACGCGTTCCAGGTGTCGGTGGTTTTATGCAGGTTGGCAGATTGGTCCCAGGCGTCCTTGTTGCTGGCAATCGCCTGTTGCGCTGAGGGCATGTCCATTGCATCTCCAGATAATCAATACGGCGGGACTCAGAAAATAAGCCAAGCGCCTATGGATTAAAACCCCGAGCAGCGTGCGAAACTTATCGCAAATCCCATGGGTCATTAACGCAATGCGCGTTCTGCCCTCGAACGCCGCCTCCGAAGATCTCGCCATGGACAAACAGTCTGACCTGCGTAACGCCTTGTCCCTGGACAGCCTCAATTTCTTCTTGGCGGACGTCCGCGATGGCCTGGGCCCCTACCTCGCCATCTACCTGCTGGCCGTGCATAAATGGGACCCGGCCAGTATCGGCGTGGTCATGACCCTGGCCGGTATCGCCGCGCTGCTCACCCAGGGCCCGGCGGGCGCGCTGATTGATCGCACCCGCAGCAAGCGCGCCGTGATTGCGCTGGCCGCCATCGTAGTGACCCTCAGTTGCGTGCTGCTGCCTTTCGTCAGTTCTTTCGGCCTGGTAGCGCTGACCCAGGCCGCCAGTGCTGTTGCCGCTTCGGTGTTCGCTCCGGCGATCAGCGCGATTTCCCTGGGCATTACCGGGCCACGCGCCTTCACCCGTCGTACAGGGCGTAACGAAACCTTCAACCACGCGGGTAACGCCGTGGCCGCACTGCTGGCTGGTGGCCTGGCCTACCTGTTTGGTCCTGTGGTGGTGTTTTACCTGATGGCGTTTATGGCAGTCGCCAGTGTCTTGGCAGTGAGCTGCGTGTCAGCAGCAGCGATCGACCACGAAGTTGCCCGCGGCTTCGATCCTGAGCATCACACCGATCATGAACAACCTTCCGGCCTCAAGGTATTGCTGGCGAACCGCCCGCTGTTGTTATTCGCCATCTGTTGCGCCCTTTTCCACTTGGCCAATGCCGCCATGCTGCCGCTGGTCAGCCAAAAGCTCTCACAGATAAACCTGCAAATGGCCACGCCGCTGACATCAGCCTGCATTGTCGCCGCGCAATTGGTGATGGTGCCGATGGCCTGGCTGGTCGGGCTCAAGGCCGACATCTGGGGGCGCAAACCCTTGCTGATGGCCGGTTTCATGATCCTGCCGCTGCGCGGTGTGCTCTATACGCTGTCCAGCGATCCTTACTGGCTGGTGGCGGTGCAAATGCTCGACGGCATCGGCGCAGGGATTTTCGGCGCGTTGTTCCCGGTGATCGTCAAGGACCTGACCCAGGGCGCCGGCCGCTTCAACGTCAGCCTGGGCGCCCTCTCCACCGTATTCGGCCTGGGGGCGGCGCTGAGCAGCAGCCTGGCCGGTTTCGTGGTGCAGCAAGCGGGCTACAACGCGGCGTTCCTGACACTCGCCGGCGTTGCCGCGCTGGCCCTGGCGCTCTTATGGCTGGCGATGCCGGAGACGTTGGTAAAACCATCCTTCGCTCGACATACAACTGTCGCCTGACATATGCGACAATGCGCGCCAAATTCCAACACACATCCAAAATTTTCTGCTCAGCGACCGGGTTTCGCGCCTTGATGTCGCTGTTGACGCATGCCTGAAGGCTCCTGCCGACACGCTCGCAACCCATTGATAGGTAAAGTAATTGATCTCCACAGCTAACATCACCATGCAGTTCGGCGCCAAGCCGCTCTTCGAGAACGTCTCGGTCAAGTTCGGCGCAGGCAACCGTTATGGTTTGATCGGTGCCAACGGTTGCGGCAAGTCGACCTTCATGAAAATCCTCGGTGGCGACCTCGATCCGTCCGGCGGCCAGGTCATGCTGGAGCCGAACGTGCGCTTGGGTAAGCTGCGCCAGGACCAGTTCGCCTACGAAGAATTCACCGTGCTCGACACCGTGATCATGGGCCACGAGGAACTGTGGAAGGTCAAGGCCGAACGCGATCGTATCTACTCGCTGCCGGAAATGAGCGAAGAAGACGGCATGGCCGTGGCCGAGCTGGAAACCGAATTCGCCGAGATGGACGGCTACACCGCCGAATCCCGCGCCGGTGAGCTGCTTTTGGGCCTGGGCATTCCCCTGGAACAGCACTTCGGCCCGATGAGCGAAGTGTCCCCTGGCTGGAAACTGCGCGTATTGCTGGCCCAGGCGCTGTTCTCCGACCCTGAAGTGCTGTTGCTCGACGAACCGACCAACCACTTGGACATCAACACTATCCGCTGGCTGGAAAACATCCTGACCCAGCGTTCCAGCCTGATGATCATCATCTCTCACGACCGTCACTTCCTGAACAGCGTGTGCACCCACATGGCTGACCTGGACTACGGCGAGCTGCGCCTGTTCCCGGGCAACTACGACGAGTACATGACTGTAGCGACCCAGTCCCGCGAGCAATTGCTGTCGGACAACGCCAAGAAGAAGGCGCAGATCTCCGAACTGCAATCCTTCGTCAGCCGCTTCTCGGCCAACGCCTCGAAAGCCAAGCAAGCCACCTCCCGCGCCAAGGCGATCGACAAGATCCAGCTGGCCGAGGTCAAGCCTTCGAGCCGTGTGAGCCCGTTCATCCGTTTCGACCAGAACAAAAAACTGCACCGCCAGGCGGTCATTGTCGAGCGCATGGCCAAAGGCTTCGATGGCAAACCGCTGTTCAAGGACTTCAGCTTCCAAGTTGAAGCGGGCGAGCGCGTGGCGATCATCGGTCCGAACGGTATCGGCAAGACCACGCTGCTGCGCACCCTGGTCAACGAACTGACGCCGGATGCCGGCAGCATCAAGTGGACCGACGCGGCTGAGCTGGGCTACTACGCTCAGGACCACGCCCATGACTTCGAAGACGACATGAGCTTGTTCGACTGGATGGGCCAGTGGACTCAAGGCGAGCAAATGATCCGTGGCACCTTGGGTCGCATGCTGTTCTCCAACGACGAGATCCAGAAGTCGGTGAAGGTGATTTCCGGTGGTGAGCAAGGCCGCATGCTGTTCGGCAAGCTGATCCTGCAAAAGCCGAACGTGCTGATCATGGACGAACCGACCAACCACTTGGACATGGAATCCATCGAGGCCCTGAACCTGGCACTGGAGAACTACCCGGGCACGCTGATCTTCGTCAGCCACGACCGTGAGTTCGTATCCTCCCTGGCCACCCGCATCATCGAGTTGAGCGCCACCGGCGTGATCGACTTCAGCGGCACCTATGACGACTACCTGCGCAGCCAAGGCGTGGTGTTCTAACCCGACTTGCCCTGCTGACCGGACTTACCGTAGTGAGCGGGCTTGTCCCGCGCTGGGTGGCGAAGCCGCCCTAAAACCAAACACCGCGCTCTGTCTGACAGACCGCGGTGTTTTTTATTGGGGTGGCTTTGCCACCCAGCGCGGGACAAGCCCGCTCACTACATAGTTAGGCTGCTTTCTTTTCTCCCGGCCCCTTGCCATGATGCGCCTACCGCCCGCCAGCGAACGAGTGCCATGCCTGCCGCCACCCCCAACTCCCTGTCGATCACCCTGCAGATCGTCTCCATCGTCTTCTACACCTTCATCGCCTTTATCTGCATCGGCCTGCCGATTGCGGTCATCCCTGGCTATGTACACGAGCAACTTGGGTTCAGCGCTGTAGTGGCCGGCATCACAATCGGCTCGCAATACCTCGCCACCCTGCTCAGCCGTCCCATGGCCGGGCGCATGTCGGATAACGTCGGCACCAAGCGTGCAATTGTGTTGGGGTTGGCCGGGATTCTTGTGAGTGGCGTGCTGACGTTCTTCGCGACGCTGGTGGAAAGCCTGCCGTCGCTGAGCCTGGGCATTCTGATCGTCGCACGTCTGTTGTTGGGTGTGGCCCAAGGGTTGATCGGCGTGGGCACCATTAGTTGGTGCATGGGCCAGGTCGGTGCCGAACACACCGCGCGGTCGATTTCGTGGAATGGCATCGCGTCCTACGGTGCCATTGCCATTGGTGCACCGCTGGGTGTGGTGATGGTGGCCGAATACGGCTATACCAGCCTCGGCCTTGCGCTGTCAGTGTTGGCGGCGCTGGGCCTGGTGCTGATCCGCAACAAACCATCGGTGCCGGTTGTGCGTGGCGAGCGCCTGCCATTTTGGGCAGTGTTCGGGCGTATCGCGCCGTTTGGCGCCAGCCTGTGCCTGGCATCGATTGGCTATGGCACCCTCACCACCTTTATCACCCTGTACTACCTCAATCGAGGCTGGGTCGGCGCGGCGTACTGCCTCACGGTATTTGGCGCGTGCTTCATCCTGTCACGGCTGGTGTTTATTTCCGCCATCAGCCGTTTTGGTGGCTTTCGGGCAGCGATTGCCTGCATGACCATCGAAACCCTCGGCCTTACGCTGCTATGGCTGGCGCCGTCCACCGGGGTAGCGTTGATTGGAGCCGGGCTGACCGGCTTTGGCTTGTCACTGGTGTACCCGGCGCTGGGGGTGGAAGCCATCAAGCAGGTGCCCAACAGCAGCCGAGGCGCGGGGCTGAGTGCGTATGCGGTGTTTTTTGACTTGGCCCTCGCGATCGCCGGGCCGTTGATGGGCGCCGTGGCCTTGAACCTCGGCTACGGCTGGATCTTCTTCTGCGCCGCGCTGTTGTCGATCACCGCCCTGGGCGTGACCCTGTTGCTCATGCGCCGCGCTTACTGATCAGCCGTTTGCATACCGGCGCGGGTGGATTGACCGAGGGTGTGGCTGAAAAAACGCCCCGCCTCAGAGATCAAGTCACGGTGAATGCCTTCACGGTCGACACCGTCAGCATCCGTGCAAATCGCCGGCATCGCCGCCAATTGGTCGCTGTCACACGGCGCCATGAACACGAAGTGCCCTGCCCCGGCCAGCAGCTTGAAGTCCGGCGGCTCAGGCAGCTTGCGCGCCAGGGCGGCAGCGTTCTTGTCCACGGCCACCAACTTGTCACCATCGCCACTGTAGAGCAGCACCGGCACATGCACGTCGGCCAGGGTGTGACGACCGAACATCAGGCTCAACGGTGCCATCAGCATCAAGGCGTGAATGCGCGGGTCGGATTGCGGTTGCAGGTCATCGCGGTCCACCACCAATTCGCCCTTGGTGGTGCAGGCATCACGATCTTCCGGGCGCTGCTGACAGTAACGGCGCAAGCGGTCGAAATCCGGCTTGGCGCCCGCCAGGATCAACGCGGTTTCCCCCCCGGCCGAGTAACCGATAACGCCCACCTGATCGACGTCAACAAAGGGCGACAGCATCGGATCGCCCAGGGTGGCAGTGATCGCTTCAGAAATCTGGATCGGCCGACCATACAGGTTGCTCACCGTGCCCAGTCGACTGTGGTCTTTGTAGTTGTCGCCAGGATGCAGCACCGCCACCACCACAAAACCTTTACGCGCCAGCGACGTGGCCAGGTCGTGCAGGGCCAGAGGTGTGCCAGTGTTGCCGTGGGACAACATCAACATCGGAAATCGGCCGATGGCAATCTTGGAATCTTCAGAGGCCGCGACGTGATAGGCGCCCAACGGCGTGGTGTGCTCAGCGTCGGTGGACGGGTAGAACGCGATGGCTTTCATCGGCTGCAAGTCCAGCGGGTCGAGAAAAGTCATGCGGTGGAAGCCCACACTCCAATGGGGGTGCGGTGCAGGGGCGGCGTGCACTGAAACCAGGCTGCCGAGCAGGGAAAGAACCATAACAGCACAAAGACGCATCATGGGGATGGCCACCTTTGCTGTGTGCCCACGTTCAACATCCGCGGCATATCTGGTTGAAAAGTCCATGGTTCAAGGCGCTCGCACCGGGTGATAACCCAATGCGTGCATAACCTGGGCCAGAGTAATGACAGCGGGTAAACGAAAAAACTCCGTATTCCGGTCGTTTTGAGGCGATCAGAATACAGAGTTTAGACGCACCGCTTCAGATTGAAACGGGGAAACGTGCTGTTTTACATAAGCTTTACGCGGCGGCAAACAATTGTTCGTTGATGAGTACGTTGGCGTCGCTCAGGGATTTGCTACGGAACTCATCACCATACGCCAGGCCATGGGCGCGGACGAACTCGATGTCGGTGATGCCAAGGAAACCCAGCAGCACTTTCAGATATTCTTCGTGGGCAACACCGGTGGCTTGGCCGACGTGCAGGCCGCCCGACGTCGATACGATGATGACCTTCTTGTTGCCGCACAGGCCTTCCGGGCCGGCTTCGGTGTAACGGAAAGTCTGGCCGGCGACGGCGATGCGGTCGATCCAGGCTTTCAATTGAGTCGGGATGGTGAAGTTGTACATGGGCGCAGCCAGTACCACGGCATCCGCGGCGAGGAATTCAGCCAGTGTCTTGGCGCTGAGGTCGGCCTCTTGTTGCTGGGCGGCGTTGCGCTGTTCGGCCGGGGTGCCCAGGGCGCCCAGGGTCGCGCCGGAGAAGTGGTTGATGCCTTCGGCCGCCAGGTCACGGTAAGTCACTTCCACACCCGGCTCCGCCGCTTGCCAGGCCTTGACCACACCCGCGCTGAGCTGACGGGACGCCGAGTTGTCGCCGAGAATGCTGGAATCGATATGCAAGAGTTTCATGTGGGATCTCCGGTTAGGATCGTCAGGGGCGATCAGATGGTGGTGATGCTACGCATGAAACCAATAGCCGATAAGGCAGCTTAAATGCGATAGTTCGTCCCACTGACAGGACAATAGGCTGACCATGCAAGACCTCAACGACCTCTATTATTTCGCCAAAGTCGTGGAAGCCGGTGGCTTCGCGGCGGCCGGGCGATTGCTGGGAATTCCCAAGTCGCGGCTGTCGCGGCGCATCGCCGAGCTGGAAGAACGCCTGGGCGCGCGCCTGCTGCAACGCACCACCCGCCAATTGACCCTCACCGCCGTCGGCGAGCGCTACCTGCGCCACTGCCAGGCCATGCTGCTGGAAGCGGAAATGGCCGATGAGGCCGTGGCCAGCATGTCCAGCGAACCCCGTGGTCGGCTGCGGGTCAGCTGCCCGGTGGGCATGGCGCAGCATATTCTGCCGGAGCTGGTCGCGGGCTTTCTCGCTGCCCACCCCCAGGTGCAGTTGGAAATGACCCTGGTCAATCGCCGTGTCGACCTGGTGGCGGAAGGTATCGATGTGGCTTTGCGCGTGCGTGAACTCGGTGATGAAGACCCGCTACTGGTGACCAAACGCTTGCGCCAGGCCCAGACCGTGCTGGTCGCCAGTCCCGAATTCGTGCGCGAGCGCCGGGTCAACAGCCTCGACGACCTCAGGCAACTGCCCATACTCGGCGCACTGGAGGCAGACCGCATGGTGCATCAACGTATCCTCGACCCACAGGGCACCCCTCACGAACTGGTGATGGAGGCCCGCCTGGGCATCGAAGACTTCATTGTGCGTAAAGCCAGCGCCATCATGGGCGTGGGTTTTACCGTGTTACCGATGATGTATTGCGAAGAAGAGCTGGCCAGCGGCCGATTGGTGCAATTGTTGCCTGAATGGTCGTTGCCGGGCGGCTGGCTGCAGGCGGTTTACCCGCATCGGCGCGGCGTGCTGCCGGCGATACGTGCCTGGATCGACTACCTGGAAGAGGGCTTCAAAGGCTGTGGAGACCGCTTGCTATGAGGATGACCGAAGAACACGTCGCCAGCTTCTGCCTGAGCCTGCCCGGTGCGCGGGAGGACTATAAATGGGGCGGTGTGCGTGTGTTCTCGATTGCCGGCAACAAGATGTTCGCCCTGCAGAACCTGCGCGGTGAATCGCTGGCGTTCAAGGTCGATAAGGAACTGTTCCTCGGCCATGTGGACCGCCCAGGCATCCACCCGGCGCCGTATCTGGCCCGCGCGCAGTGGATCATCATGAACACGCCCTACCCGCTTGGGGCCGATGAACTGCGTGACTTGTTGCAGCGGTCCCACCAGTTGGTGGTCAGCAAGTTGCCCAAGCGCACGCAGGTCGGGCTGTTGCTGGATGATTGACGCAAAAGCACCCTAGTTATCTAAGTGACTATCGGCTGCTCTGCTTTTAATTTGCTCTGCTTTGCTTTTGATCTTGATCTTGATCTCAGGCGCCCCGTCAACCACGCTGGCCGAACGCAGGCTTGAATCCGTGGGTAACCCGGCAGGACGCCGGGTTAGCCGCGCTGGGCCAAGGATGGCCCATCGCGGCGGCCCACGGATTCAAGCCGGAGTGAGGGCACACCGAGCCTAGGCGAGGTGCCGAGTGGTGGGGCAAGAGCCCTTTGCTTACTTTGGGGCTTTTCCAAAGTGAGCCGCCGTAAGGGCGGAACCCTAAGTGGCCGTGACCGCAGCAACGGATATGTACCCCAACCAGAAAACTCTAGCGCCTGACACATAGCCATCGCAGGCAAGCCAGCTCCCACATTTGAACTTCATTTACACCTGATAGGGCTCGAGCGACTATCAGGCCGCCACGAGAGCAAGCTCCCTCGCCACAGGTCTGGCGTAGTACCAGATACCCAAGCCTAAAGCACCGAAACCAGTGTCCCACCCAAAAACAGCTGATCCAGCCAAAACACCTCGTGCAGCAACACAATCACCCAAAACAGCACCTGATAAGACACCTTGCGCGTCTTGTGCCGGAACACCTGCTGGGCAATCAACGCCCCCGGCCAACCGCCCGCCAGTTCCACGGCATGCAGGATATTCTCCGGCGTACGCCAACTGTCAGTGCGCGCCTTGCGCTTGTCGCTCCAATACAGGAAAAACGCAATCACGCTGACCACGCCATACGCCGCCAGCGGGATCACGGTCTCGCCGCGCTGCCACACCAATACCGAACCCAACAGCGGCGCCGCGCACAGCAGCACGAAGAGCGCTGCCTTCAAGCGTGGATGCTGAATCATCATGCCTTGGCCGCAGCCCAGTCGATCCAGCCGAATTGCCAGGTCGCCAGGATCAGCAAGCCAAACGCAATGCGGTACCAGGCAAACGCTGCATAGCTGTGGCTGGCGATGAATTTGAGCAAGCCCTTGACCGCAATCATCGCGAAGATGAACGAGGTCACAAAGCCGATGGCGAACACCGGCAAGTCCGCAGGCTGGAACAGGTCACGGTACTTGTAGCCCGAATACACCGCCGCACCCACCATGGTCGGCATCGCCAGGAAGAACGAGAACTCGGTGGCGGTCTTGCGCGACAGGCCGAACAACAGGCCGCCGATAATGGTCGAGCCGGACCGCGACGTGCCCGGAATCATCGCCAGGCACTGCGCCAGGCCGACCTTGAGCGCGTCTTTCCAGGTGATGTCATCGACGGTCTCGGCGTGTACTTCGTGCTCGCGGCGCTCGGCCCACAGCATGATGACGCCGCCCACCACCAGCGCCGTGGCTACGGTGACCGGGTTGAACAGGTAATGATGAATCAGGTCGGCGAAAATCACCCCCAACACCACGGCCGGGAAGAACGCAATCAGCAGGTTGACGGTGAACCGCTGGGCCTTGCGCTGGGTCGGCAGGCCGCTGACCACTTCGAAAATCTTGCCACGGAATTCCCACACCACGGCCAGGATGGCGCCCAGCTGAATGATGATGTTGAACGCGTTGAAACGGTCGCCGGTAAAGTCGAGCAAGTCGGCGACGATGATCTGGTGGCCAGTGCTGGAAATCGGCAGGAACTCGGTAAGCCCCTCCACAACGCCAAGAATCAATGCCTGTATGGCGGTCCAAAAATCCATGCTTCCCCCAAAGGTCTTGCTCTATGGCAAGCCTCGTTGATCTTTTTAATGGTTCACTGACGACAAGACACGATGCTGGGTTTTACCCCCAACCCGCAAAAATCCTGTGAAAAATCAGACAGTACTCAGGTTTTCCGAATACAGGCCGAAAGCCTATCAGACAAGGCGGAAAAGTCGATGCAACGCCCACAATTATAAAAAGCCCGGAGTGACAGGACGATGAACAGTTTGCGCAATATGTCGATCAGCCGGCGCCTCTGGCTGATCCTGATAGTCGCCGTGCTGATGCTGTTGGCCCTGGGTTTGCTGATGCTCAAGCAGATCCATGACGACTTGTACCAGGCCAAGCGCCTACAGACCCAACACGTGGTCCAGGCCGCCAGCGGGATCCTGACGTTTTATCACAGCCTCGAGACGACTGGCGTGATGACCCGCGAAGCCGCGCAGAAACAGGCCCTGAGCGTGGTGCGTGGCTTACGCTACGACGATGACGACTATTTCTGGATCAACGACCTCACGCCGGTGATGATCATGCACCCGGCCAACCCCAAGCTCGATGGCCAGAACCTTTCGGCCATTCGTGACCCTGACGGGTTTGCCGTGTTCAACGAGTTCGTGATCCTCGCCAAGGCCAAGGGCGCCGGCATCGTCAACTATCGCTGGCCGAAGCCTGGTGCCGACGCGCCAGTCGCAAAAACCTCGTATATCCAACTGTTCCAGCCGTGGGGCTGGATTATCGGTTCCGGTGTGTACGTGGATGATGTGCAGGCCGAGTTCAGCGCCCAGGTCTGGAAAGCCTCGTTTATCGGCCTGGGTATCGCGCTGATGATGGCCGTTCTGGTGTCGCTCATCGCGCGCAGCATCGTCCGACCGTTGCAGGACGCGGTGAACGCCATGGGCAACATTGCCAGCGGCGAAAGCGACCTGACCCGCAGCCTCGACACCCACGGCCGGGACGAAGTCACCCAATTGGCCCATCACTTCAACAGCTTCACCGCCAAGCTGCGCCAGGTGGTGAGCCAGCTGCAGGTGTGCGCCAATGCCTTGGGCCAATCCTCACTGGAACTGGGCAACAATGCGACCCAGGCCCATGACCGCAGCCAGCAACAGTCCCAGCAGATGGAACTGGTGGCCACCGCCATCAATGAAGTCACCTACGGCGTGCAGGATGTGGCCAAGAACGCCGAGCACGCCGCCAGCGAAATGCGCGACGCACAGGCTCAGGCGCAACAAGGCCAGGTCAATATCGACGGCAGCCTGCAACAGATCGACCAACTGTCCAACACCATCAGCCAGGCCGTGGAGGTGATTCGTACCCTGTCCGCTGAAAGTACCCAGATCGGCAGTGTGCTCGAGGTCATCCGTTCCATCGCCGACCAGACCAACCTGCTGGCCTTGAACGCGGCGATTGAAGCGGCACGCGCCGGCGAGCAAGGCCGCGGCTTTGCGGTGGTGGCCGATGAAGTGCGCCTGCTGGCTCAGCGCACGCAAAAATCCACGGCTGAGATCCAGGGCATGATCGAGCGCCTGCAAGGCCACTCCGAAGCGGCGGTCAAAGTGATCAGCGACAGCCACAGCGCGTCGCAACTGACCATCGAGCAAGCCGGCCAGGCCGGCGCCAGCCTGACCGCCATCGGCCAGGCCCTGCACAACCTCAACGGCCTGAACGCGTCGATTGCCAGCGCCACGCTGCAGCAGGCGCATGTGGTGGAAGACATCAACCAGAACGTCACCCAGGCCGCCGGTTTGTCCCACAGCACGGCGTTGGCGGCGGAACAGTCGAGCGTGGCGAGTGTGCATTTGCGCGGCCTGAGCGACCAGCTCGACGGCCTCTTGCGCCAGTTCAAAGTCTAGTCCTGTAGTGAGCGGGCTTGCCCCGCGCTGGGCTGCGCAGCAGCCCCAAACCAGTCGCCGCGCTCTGTCTGACAGAATGCGGTGTTCTTATTGGGGCTGCTGCGCAGCCCAGCGCGGGGCAAGCCCGCTCACTACAAGCCAATTCCTACGCCAATCTTCTTTCGTTACAATCCCCGCCCTCTCCCACTCTCCCAAGGAACCACCATGTCCGGGCTTGAACTGTTCGCCGCTGCCCTGGGGGTGATCGCTGTGTGGCTGACGGTCAAGCAAAACCCTTGGTGCTGGCCGATCGGGCTGGTCATGGTGCTGCTCTACACCTGGGTGTTCTACGACGTGAAACTCTATTCCGACATGCTGCTGCAGGTGGTTTACGCCGCCCTGCAAGTCTACGGCTGGTGGCAGTGGACCCGCGCCGGCCAGGTCAAGCAAGGGCGCCAGGTCACCAGCCTGGGTGTGCCGGCAATCATGGCCAGCCTCACGGTGGGCGCCGTCGGCAGCCTGCTGCTCGGCGCCGCCATGGCCCATTGGACTGACGCCGCCCAACCCTGGCTCGACGCCGCGCTCACCGGTTTCAGCCTGGTGGCGCAAATGTGGATGGCGCAGAAACGTGTGCAGTGCTGGGCGTTGTGGATTGTCGTGGACGTGATCTTTGTCGGGCTGTTCCTCTACAAAGGCCTCTACCTCACCGCCGCGCTGTACGCGCTGTTCACCGTGATCGCCGTGCAAGGCTGGCGTGAATGGCGCGCCGACCCGGCGTTGCACGCATGAAAGTGGTGGTACTGGCGGGTCCCGAATCCAGCGGCAAGAGCTGGCTGGCGGCTGAATTGCAAGCGCACTTCGGCGGGCTGATGGTCGGGGAATATGTGCGCCACTTCATCGATCACCATCAACGTGACACCACCCTGGCCGATATCCCGGCCATCGCCCGCGGCCAACTGGCCTGGGAGGATACCGCCCGCGCCAAACAGCCCGAGTTGTTGATCCTCGACACGCATTTGCTGACCAACAGACTCTGGAGCCAGACCCTGTTCGGCGACTACCCGGCGTGGCTGGACAGCGAACTGCTGGCGCGGCATTACGACCTGCACCTGCTGCTCTCGCCGGATGATGTGGAATGGACCGCCGACGGCCAACGCTGCCAACCGGAACTGGCGGATCGCCAAGCGTTTTACCAAGCCAGCCTGGATTGGATGCACCAGCACCGGCAACCGGTGGTGGTCGTGGGTGGCGACTGGGAGCAACGCCGCAAAAAGGCATTCGACGCCGTCGCGCACTTGCTGGCCTCGAACTGATCCGCGATATCAGCGCTTTTTGCGTGTACCCAGTTGGATCCACGTCGGCGCATGGTCGCTGGCGTGAGGTTCGTTGCGCACCCACGCATCGACGCCCGCGCCCTTCAGATAGGGTGTAAGCGCGGGGTTGAGCAGCACATGATCGATGCGCAGGCCAGCATTTTTCTGCCAGTGCTGGCGGAAGTAATCCCAGTAGGTGTAGACCCGCTCATCGGGATACAAATGGCGTAGCGCATCGGTCCAGCCTTGTTCCAGCAGGCGTTGGTAAGCGTCACGGCTTTGCGGTTGCAGCAGCGCGTCCTTGAGCCAGGAGCGCGGGTTGTAGATGTCCAGGTCCGTGGGCACCACATTGAAATCCCCAGCCAGCAGCACCGGATGTTCACTGGCTTGCAGCGCCGCTGCGTAGTCGATCAGCCGCTCGAACCACGCCAGCTTGTAGTCGAATTTCGGCCCGGGTTGCGGGTTGCCATTGGGTAAATACAGGCAGCCGACCAATACGCCATGCACGGCGGCTTCGATATAGCGGCTTTGCGTGTCACTGTCATCGCCGGGCAAACCGCGCCGGCTCTCCAATGGCTGAGCGTCCCGCGCCAAAATCGCCACCCCGTTCCAGGACGCCTGCCCCAGGCAGATCGCACCGTAACCGGCCGCTTCAAATTCGGCGTAGGGGAACAGGCTTTCAGGCGCCTTGAGTTCCTGCAGGCAGACGATGTCCGGTTGGTCCCGTTCCAGCCATTGCAGCAGGTTAGGCAGCCGGGCACGAATACCGTTGATGTTGAAGGTTGCGATTTTCAGCGCTTTCATGGAGCGGGTCCTTCCAGGGCTCTTGGGGTAGAGCCTGGAAGGTGTGCAGATGTTCCGTCCAGCATGGCTCCAAGTGTGGGAGCTGGCTTGCCTGCGATAGCATCAACCGGGTCAGCCTGATCTACCGAATCGCCTGCATCGCAGGCAAGCCAACTCCCACATGTGGATTGCGTCAGGCCTCAGTAGCCGAGGGAAAGCCCGGTGTTGCGACGCGGGTCATTCGCCCCATAGAAGCGGTTATTCCCCACCGGCTTGCCACCCAGGGAAGGTGCGCCCACGAGGATCGCCGCCAAGTGGTTGGCGTCCTGGGGACCTGCAAACTTGTGGCCCCAGCTTTCAAGGATCTTCTGGGTGTCCGGGCTGACCGCGAAGGTCTCCAGGTTAGTCGTCTCAGGCATCCACTGCTGGTGGAAACGCGGCGCGTCCACGGCTTCCTGGATGTTCATCTTGTAGTCGATCACATTCAGGATGGTCAGCAAGGTCGCGGTAATGATGCGGCTGCCACCTGGCGTACCCACTACCATCACCGCCTTGCCATCCTTGGTCACGATGGTCGGGCTCATCGACGACAGCGGCGCCTTGCCCGGTGCAATGGCGTTGGCTTCACCCTGGACCAGCCCGTACATGTTCGGCACGCCGACCTTGACGGTGAAGTCGTCCATTTCATCGTTGAGGATCACCCCGGTCTTGCTCGCCATCACGCCCGCACCGAACCAGTCGTTGAGGGTGTAGGTGACCGACACCGCGTTACCCCACTTGTCGACGATGGAATAGTGGGTGGTGTTATTGCCTTCATGGGGCGATACACCCGGCTTGATCGCCTGGGAATCACCGGCCTTCTGCGGATCAATCGCGTCACGCAGTTTCGTCGCGTAGTTTTTGTCCAGCAGGTGCTCGATCGGGTTCTTTACGAAATCCGGGTCACCGAGGTAGCTGTTACGGTCCACATAGGCGTGGCGCATCGCTTCGATCTGGTAATGCAGGCCTTGGGCCGAGTGATAGCCCAGGTCGGCCATCGGGAAGCCTTCGAGGATGTTCATGATCTGGCAGATCACCACGCCACCGGAGCTCGGCGGCGGTGCCGAAACGACGTGGTAGCCACGGTAGTCGCACTCGATGGGCGCCAGCTCGCGGGTTTTATATTTGTCGAGATCTGCCTGGGTGATGATGCCTTTGCCAGCCTGGCTGGAATCCACCAGGGCCTTGGCAACCCAACCTTTATAGAAACCGTCACTGCCCTTGGCCGAGATTTCCTTGAGGGTCTTGGCCAGGTCTTTCTGCACCAGTTTCTGGCCCACCTGCAGCGGTTGGCCGTTATGCAGGAAGATTCCGCGCATGTCCTTGTCTTTTTCAAACTCGCCGGTAGCGGTATGCAGCAGGTCGATATCACCCTGCTCCAGGGCGAAGCCGTTTTCCGCCAGCTTTATCGCCGGGGCGATGACCTGGGCACGCTTGAGGGTGCCGTATTTGCTCAGGGCCAGCTCCATGCCCGAGACGGTGCCGGGTACGCCGACAGCCAGATGGCCCTTGGCGCTGAGGCCTTCGACGACGTTGCCATCTTTGTCCAGGTACATATTGGCGGTGGCCGCCAGCGGCGCTTTTTCGCGAAAATCGAGGAAGGTCTTGCGCCCGTCAGCCAGTTGCACGGTCATGAAACCGCCACCGCCCAGGTTGCCCGCCGCCGGGTATACCACGGCCAGCGCATAGCCCACGGCGACGGCCGCATCGACCGCGTTGCCGCCGGCCTTGAGCACATCCACGCCCACATGAGTTGCCAGATGCTGGGCCGTTACCACCATGCCATTTTCACCGGCCACCGGGGCCTGGGACGCGGCTTGCACACCACTGACCGTCAACACCAGGGCGGTGGCAATCAAGGTACGGCTGAAGGGTTGGTATTTCATCCATGGCTACTCTGGTTATTGAGATGCACCAAAATAGCCCGTTGCGGATTTAATCCCCAGCGCAATGGCGTTTTTATTACAGAACCTGTCGGTCACAGAACGGACCTGAAAAACCCCATGTTCTATCGCGTGCTCAGGCCGGCACATTCGGCGAGAACGCTGCGCAGAACCAACGCCAAGTCCTTCGCTTCCTGAGCCGTCGCGACATTGGTAAATCCCATCATCAACCCCTGCCCCCGCCCCACCTCGAGCGTCCACGATGACAACGCTTGAACTGCCAACCCCGCACGATCAGCCGCCTCAGCCACAGCCCGATCCGGCACATCCACCACCAACCGCGCCAACAAGTTAATCCCGCCCGCCTGCTCATCCACCCGCAAAAACGCTGCGCAATGCACCCGCAACGCCTCCACCAAATACCCCCTTCGTTGCGCATACAACTGCCGCATTTTCTTCAGATGCCGGGTGAAATGCCCCTGCTCCAGAAAATCCGCCGCCGTCAGCTGCAACAACTGCGCGCTGCGCTGCTGCAACGCATGGGCACCCCGCTCAAACACCTCGACCAACGACACGGGCACCACCAGATACCCCAACCGCAACCCCGGGAACAGCATTTTGCTGAAGCTCCCGGCATAGATCACCCGATCATCCACATCCTGGCTCTTGAGCGCTGCCAGCGGCTGGCCGCGATAGCGAAACTCACTGTCGTAATCATCCTCTACCACCCAACTGCCTTGCGCCCGTGCCCACTCCAGCAAGGCCTGCCGGCGCGCCGGGCTCAACGCCACACCTAAAGGGCTCTGATGCGCCGGGGTGACAATCGCCAGTCGCGCCTCGCGCTCGCGCACCATGCCTTGCTCGACATCCAGGCCATCGCGATCCACCGGCACCGGCACCAGTTCCACACCGTGATGCTCCAGCAATTGCCGCGCATGCAAATATCCAGGGTCTTCAAACCAGCAGCGTTGCCCCGCCATCGCCAGCGCGTCACACACCAACGTCAGGCACCCCGCATACCCGGCGCACACAAATACCTGCTGTGACGAGCACTCCACGCCCCGATACAACGCCAGGTAACTCGCGATCGCCACGCGCAAGGCCTGGGCGCCACGCACATCACCCATCGCCAAGCTGTCGGCGTCAGTGCGGCGCACTTGCTGGGTGACCAACCGTGCCCACAGCTTGCGCGGGAACGCGTCCAAAGCAGGCAGGCCCATCTGCAGCGGACGCGGCCCTGAAGTGCCTGGCAACGCAACCGGTGTTGGCTTGACCGACATCGGCGGCAACGCCTCGGCGATCACCGTTCCCGCTTGCCCGCGCGCCTCAAAGAAGCCCTCGCTGACCAATAGCTGGTACGCCGTCTCCACCGTACCGCGCGCCACCTTGAGCTCCTGGGCCAGCGCCCGCACCGACGGCACGCGCTCACCGGGGCGCAATTGGCCCTGGTCGATGGCTTGGCGAAAGCGCCGGTAGATTTCCTGGTATTTGGGCAGTGACGACATCACAAGTGGCTCGACGGGAAGACAGGCCGAAGTCTGATCATGTCCCAACCCACTTGTCCAATCATGCCCCTGTCGGCCCCCGTTCACCCCCACGACAATGGCGCATCCCTGACCGAACAAAGGATTGCCCATGAAACACCGCCTCGATTACGCCCAGGCCGCCCCTGTCGGCTACAAAGCCCTGGGCGCGGTGCACAGCTACATCCATGCCTGCGGCCTGGAGAAAGAACTGATCGACCTGGTGTACCTGCGGGTCTCGCAACTCAATGGCTGCGCCTATTGCCTGGACAGCCACTCCCGCGACTTGCTCAAACAGGGCGTGAGCCTGGAAAAAATCATGCTGCTGGCCGCTTGGCGCGAAGGGCTCCCGCTCTTTTCCCCGCGTGAGCGTGCCGCCCTGGCCTGGGCCGAAGTGGTCACTTCCGTGGCGCAAACCCAAGTGCCGGATGCGGATTACACAGAGGTCGCGGCGGTGTTCAGTGAGAAGGAAGTCGCCGATCTCACCCTGGCCATTTCGTTGATGAACGCGCTTAACCGCGTTGCGATCAGCTTCCGCAAAGTGCCGGCAGCGATCAAGGCGCACCTGGAGAACCAAGGCCATGAATGAACACGTCGAATGCGTACAGATGGAAACCCAGGCCGATTTCATTGCCAGCTTCGCAGTGATGCAACAGCTGCGCCCGCACCTCACCGACGCCACCGCCTTTGCCGCGCAAATCCAGCGCCAACGGCAAAACGGCTATCGCCTGCTGGCTGCACGCGAAAACGGCCAGGTGATTGGGCTGGCCGGCTACCGGTTGACCGAAAACACCCTGTATGGCCGCTTTATCTACGTGGATGACCTGGTGATAGACGCCGCATTGCAGCGTCGCCGGCTGGGTGAACACCTGCTGGATCGCGTGCGCGAAGAAACCCGCGCGCGTGGCTATCGCTGGCTGGTGCTGGACACCGGCATGCACATGGCCCTGGCCCAGCGTTTTTATTTCCGCCAGGGCCTGCTGCCCCTGGGCATGCACTTTTCCCAGGATTTGAGCCAATGACCCACGCCCTGCTCCTCAGTTTCAGCCCCCACGGCAAAGCCGCGCAGAGCTTCAAACTGTCCCGCGCACTGTTACGCGACGTGGTGCCGGACGCGCAGGTGACCGAGCGCGACTATGGCCGCCAGGCGCTGCCGCCCTTGACCCGTGAATACGCTAACGCGCTGACCACCCCCGGCGGACTCAGCGGCAGCGCGACCGCGCTGTCGGAACAGTTGATCCTGGAACTCGAAGCCTGCGACCTGCTGATCCTCTGCACGCCGGTGCATAACTTCACCGTGCCGGCGGCGCTGAAGGCCTGGATCGACCACGTGGTGCGCATCCAACGCAGCTTTACGCTGAATGAGCAGTTTGAAAAAGTCGGCTTGCTGAAGGACCGACGCACCTTTGTGCTGGTCAGTTCGGGTAACGCCCGCAAGGGCCATGAGCCGGACTTTCTCACGCCGTACATGACCGCGATCCTGTCTACCGTGGGCATTCAGTCAGTCGACTTCGTGTATTTACCGGCCATGGTGCGCGGCGCGGAAGCGGTCAACCGCGCGCTGGAACAGGCGCATCAGCAATTGTCCGCGGCAATCAGCTCTGGCCTATAAAAATAATGGCGCTAGAATCAGCGCCATTCTTGCGCCTGACTTCCTGATACGAGCCCCCCATGAGCTTTGATTTCGACACGATCCACCCACGCCTCGGCACCGGCAGCACCAAGTGGAACCGCTACCCGCAGGACGTTTTGCCGATGTGGATCGCCGACATGGACATCGCCGCGCCCCCCGCCGTGCTGCAGGCGCTGCATGCACGTCTTGACCAGCAGGTCCTCGGCTACAGCGTCGCCGGCCCGGATGTGCGCGAGGCGATCGTTGCCGACCTGTGGGCCAAATACGCTTGGCGCGTACAACCGGATGAGCTGCTGTTCCTGCCCGGCGTCGAACCGGGTTTCAACATGGCGCTGCACGCGTTTGTACAGCCGGGCCAGCCGGTGGTGCTGCAAACCCCGAACTATCGGCCGATCCGCCTGGCCCCAGGACACTGGAACCTGCCGCGCATCGAAGTCCCTTTCGAACTGATCGACACTGAATACCTCACGCCACTGCCCGCCCTGCGCGATGCGCTGGCCGGCGCGGGTGCTCTGCTGCTGAGCAACCCGCACAACCCCATTGGCAAAGTCTTCCCGCGCGAAGAACTGCTCGCCGTGGCCAATGCCTGCCTGGCAAACGGCGCACTGATCATCTCCGATGAAATCCACGCCGAGCTGTGCTTTGACGGCCGCCGCCATATCCCCACCGCCAGCCTCAGCGATGAGATCGCCCAGCGCACCATCACCCTGATGTCGGCCAGCAAGGCCTACAACGTGGCGGGTTTGAAGACCTGCTTCGCGGTGGTCCAGAACGCCGAGATCCGCGAGCGCTTCAACGCGGCCCGTTGCGGCATGGTCGACAGCGTCAGCCCCCTCGGCCTGGAAGCCACCCGCGCCGCCTATAGCCAGTGCGGTGAATGGCTCGACGCGCTGGTGCAATACCTGCAAGCCAACCGTGACTACCTGCTCGACGCCGTGCAAACCCGCCTGCCCGGTGTGGTGATGCATGCACCGCAAGGCACCTACCTGGCCTGGCTCGACTGCAGCGCCCTGGGCCTGGATGACCCGCAACAGTTCTTCCTGGAACAGGCCAAGGTAGGCTTGAGCGCAGGGATCGAATTCGGTGACGACAGCCAGCAATTCGTACGCCTGAACTTCGGCTGCCCACGATCGATGCTGGAAGAAGGTTTGCAGCGTATGGAGCAGGCGCTACGCCAACGCCAGGCCTGACTCACCCAAACCTGAGCCAACTTGCCGGCGATGAGCCGTAATCTGCTCAGCTTTTGATCTGCTCTGCTCTAAGCTTTTGATCTTGATCTTGATCTCAGGCGCCCCGTCAACCACGCTGGCCGAACGCAGGCTTGAATCCGTGGGTAACCCGGCAGGACGCCGGGTTAGCCGCGCTGGGCCAAGGATGGCCCATCGCGGCGGCCCACGGATTCAAGCCGGAGTGAGGGCACACCGAGCCTAGGCGAGGTGCCGAGTGGTGGGGCAAGAGCCCTTTGCTTACTTTGGGGCTTTTCCAAAGTGAGCCGCCGTAAGGGCGGAACCCTAACTGGCCGTGACCGCAGCAACGGATATGTACCCCGACCAGAAAACTCTAGCGCCTACCACATAGCCATCGCAGGCAAGCCAGCTCCCACATTTGAACCTCATTTACAACTGATAAAGCTTGGGCGACTATCAGGCCGCCACGGGAGCAAGCTCCCTCGCCACAGGCGCACCTATGCGGCGATGAGTGGATCGTCAAAGCTTAGCGATGGACACTTCAGTGGACTTCACAAAGGCAATCACCTCACTGCCCACTTTCAATTCCAGATCACGTACCGAACGGGTAGTGATCACCGAAGTGACGACACCGGACGCCGTTTGCACGTCGATTTCCGACACCACTTCCCCCAGCAGAATTTCCTTGATCACACCCTTGAACTGATTGCGCACGTTGATCGCTTTAATGGTCATGTCGGCTTTCCTTTTGGCTGTTGGGTCAATCCGCACGAATGCGCAGGCCCTCAAAATGCGCCATTGCCGACCACATTAAAAAGAATATATATCTCTTTATTTATACGATTAAGATATATGCAGATTGTTGCCCTGCCAACAGCACTTCAACCATTTGCCAACCTCCGTAGCCGCCGAGCGCCAGCGAATCGGCGTGATCCGGTGCTGGCGCAGCTGAAGGCGCTGTGCTTGAACGAGCTGCAACGCGCCCATGCGATTTGAATTGAAACAGCTCCCACACTTAACTCAGTGTGACCCAATACCGCGTCCGCGCCTGCACCTCGAACCCCAGCGTCGAGGCCAATAGGTTGAGGATTCGGTCCGTGTCGTCCAGACGAAAACTGCCTGTCACCCGCAAACGCTCCAGGCGTGAATCCCAGCGCAACACCCCTGGGCGATAGCGCTCCAGCTCCCGCAGAAAATCCCCCAACGGTTGGTTCTGCGCCGTCAACACCCCCTCGCGCCAGCCCAACTGCAACACATCGAACGACGCCCAGGCGGCCAGCCCACTGGCGTTCAGGGGGGCTTGCTGGCCCGCCTGCAAGGTCGTCATTTGCCCGTTCAGGTCGCGTACTTCAACCGAGCCCTTGAGCACCGACACCCGACAGCCGGCGGCCAGTTGCCGCACACACACGTCGGCCTGGCTGACCCTCAACTCGCCGTATCGGGTGTGCACGGTCATCGCCGCCGCGCCAGGTACATTCAGCGCCAACTCACCGTCCACCAAGGTGATGCGGCGCTGCGCCAGGTCCATGTCCACTGCCGTCGCGGTATTGAGTTGCAAGCTGCCGCCGTCGGCCAATGGCAGGCGTTTGCGCTCACCGGTGGCGGTATGCAGGTCGGCGCGCCATACCTCGATGGGCAATTGGCGGCTGACCAGCCAGGCAGTCGGCACCAATGCCGCGATCCCCAAGGCACGCTTGAGCACAGCGCGTCGCCCCGGTTGTGGGCGATCGAGGCTGGCCATCGCCAGGGCCTGGGGCACGTCGCTGAAACGCTGGCGCAGGGTTTGGGCCTTCTGCCAGGTCTGT
The DNA here is from genome assembly GCF_014268275.3 of Pseudomonas tritici. NCBI lineage: Bacteria > Pseudomonadati > Pseudomonadota > Gammaproteobacteria > Pseudomonadales > Pseudomonadaceae > Pseudomonas > Pseudomonas tritici. The sequence continues at coordinate 3,130,073 of NZ_CP077084.1, read as the reverse complement.
TCGTGTTGGGGATGGCTGTCACGCCAATGCTGCAACGCGGCGTGATCACGCTCGGTGGCCGCGCCGGATTCGAGCAGCGCCAACCACTGAGCAGCGGCGCGGGCGACGTCGCGGCTCACAGGTCCACCAGCAGGCAGTGCTCGTAGGCTTGGGCCATGTAGCGTTTTACCGTGCGTTCGGACACGTCGAGGCGCTCGGCGATCTCGCGGTAGCCCAACCCTTCCAGTTGGCTCCAGAGGAAGGCGCGGCGGACCAGCACCGGCAAGCCGTCGAGTAATTCATCCAAGGCTTGCAGCGTCTCCAACACCAACCAGCGCTGCTCGGGCGATGGCACGCACGCTTCCGGCAGGTTCGCCAAGGCAGTCAGATAAGCCTGTTCAAGGCTGCGCCGCTGATGAAAATTCACCAGCAGGCGCTTGCCGACGGTCACCAGGTACGCCCGCGGCTCCTGCATCTGCGCAATCGGCTGGGCGCTGGCGAGCACACGCAAAAACGTATCCTGGCTCAGGTCCGCGGCATCCCAGGCATTGCCCAGCCGCCGGCGCAGCCAACTTTCGAGCCAGCTGCGATGGTCGCGGTACAGGCTCGACAAGGTCAGTTCGGGGGCGTGGGTCGGTACAACAGCATCATTCATGGCGAGCGACCTGCGCGGCGCGAGTGAGTCTCAAATGAGATTCATTCTATTTAATATCGCGCCGACACACCATGCCCTTTTCAACAATGCGTTTAGAGCGTGGCGGCTTTCTGCCGCAGCAAGTCGATAAACAACCCCAATTCACGGCTCACCACCTCGCCTTTGCGCAATAGCATGCCAAACGGCGCCAGCCGCACCTCCAGGGCTACCGGCAACGCCACCACCAAACCCATCTTCAGGTAATCACGCAGCGCGCTTTCTGACAGCACCATCACCGCATCGGTCAGCTGGATCAACTGCTGCATGGAGTACACCGAGCTGCATTCGATAATGTCCGCCGGGCTCGGCAGCGCCAGGTCCTGCAGCGCCTGGTCGAAGCCGATACGCGCCGGGCTGGTTTGCGGTTGCAGGATCCACGGCCAGTCACGCACCAATTCCTCCAAGGGCACGTGTTCACGCTGAGCCAGGGGATGGCCCGCATGCACCACCACCAGCAAGCGCTCGTTGCCCAGGGGTTCGAAGCTGTAATGCTCGCTGTCAGTGGCGGCGTTGCGCCGCGAGATCGCCAGGTCGATGCGACCCTGCTCAAGCAGTTGGATCACCTGGTCGCTGGTGTCACCCATGATGCGGATACGCAGTTGCGGGTTCAGCGACTTGATCTGCGCGATGGAGTCCATCACCAAGTCCGGTGCGGCGCCCATGATGGTGCCGATCGACAGGTAGCCATAGCCGCCCTGCTGGCGTGCCATCAAGTCTTCGGCGCAACGGTCCAGCCCGCTCAAGGCTGATTCGGCAAAGCGGATCAACTCCTGGCCCAGCGCCGTCGGGCGCATGCCCCTGGGCAACCGCTCGAAAAGGTCGCAGGCAAACATGTCCTCGATCTCACGCAGCATGCGCGTGGCGGCCGGCTGCGACATGTTCAGCGCCTGGGACGCACGGTGCAGGTTCTGGCTGGAACTCAGCGCAACGAGCATATGCAAATGCTTGTAGCGCAGGCGGTTGAACAGGCTGCGGGAGATCGGCGGACTACTCATCAATTTCCTTTTTATCGATACCCTGAGGTTATCAGTTGTAAGCGAGATTCGATTTGTAGCGCATTGCTCGCCCGCCGTACAGTCCGTCCCATAAGAACAAAACATCGGACGCCACTATGAAAACCCTGCCTGCGCCCCTGCTCGCCAAAATTTCCTGGCGGCTGCTGCCCTTCCTGCTGTTGATGTACATCATGGCCTTTCTCGACCGCGCCAACGTCGGGTTTGCCAAGCAAGCCTTCCAGGCCGATACCGGTTTGAGCGATGCCGCATTCGCATTTGGCGCGGGCGTGTTCTTTGTCGGCTATGCGCTGCTGGAAGTACCGAGCAACCTGATCCTGCACCGTGTCGGCGCCCGCCTGTGGATGTGCCGCATCATGGTCAGTTGGGGCCTGGTTTCGGCGGCCATGGTATTTGCCCATAACGAAACCAGCTTCTATGTGCTGCGTTTTTTACTCGGTGTGGCCGAAGCCGGATTCTTCCCCGGCGTCATCCTCTACCTCACCTATTGGTTCCCCCAGGCCGTGCGCGGCAAGGCCATGGGCTTCTTCTACTTTGGCGCGCCCTTGGCCTTCATCTTCGGCAGCCCGCTGTCCGGTTTGCTGCTGGAAATGGACGGCTTCGCTGGGATTCACGGCTGGCAATGGCTGTTCGCGGTCGAAGGCCTGATGGCAACGGCAGTGGGCATCTGGGCGTATTGGTACCTGGACAATCGCCCCGCCGATGCCACGTGGCTGACCACGGATGAACGCCAGCAGATCCAACGCCTGCTGGACAGCGAAGACCAACACAAAACCTCCCACGGCCGCAGCCTGCTGACCGTGCTGTGCCAACCCTCGGTGTTGTACCTGTGCCTGGTGTACCTGCTGATCCAGGCCAGCGTGTACGGCGTGGTGTTTTACCTGCCAACCCAGGTCGGCGGCCTGCTCGGCACCAAGGTCGGCTTGATGGTCGGGCTGGTCTCGGCCATCCCTTGGCTGTGCGCGCTGTTCGCCGCCTGGTGGATCCCCAGCTATTGCGACCGTACCGGCCTACGCCGCCAGACCGCCTGCCTGACCCTGCTGATGGCCGCCGCCGGCATCGCTTGCTCGGTGACCTTCGCCAACCCGCTGCTGGGCATGCTCGCGCTGTGTTTCGCCGCCTCCGGTTTTATCGCGGTGCAACCGGTGTTCTGGACCTTCCCCTCCAGCTACCTCGCCGGCAGCGCCGCCGCAGCCAGCATTGCGCTGATCAATTCCTTCGGTGCCCTCGGTGGTTTTATAGCCCCTGTGATCAAGCACTGGGCCGAAGGCGCCTTCAATTCCCCGGCAGCCGGTCTGTACCTGCTGTCCGCCACCACGGTACTGGCTGCATTGCTGGTGCTGGGCATCCATTCACCCGGCCGCACAGCGTCGAAAACGCCGGCCACTGTTTAACGCCAGGAGTCACACCATGGGTAATCTCACCATCAAACACGTCCGCGCCTTTGTACTGCGAGGCGGCGGCGCCGATTACCACGACCAGGCCGATGGGCATTGGATCGACGACCATATTTCCACGCCGATGAGCAAGTACCCCGAGTACCGCCAGAGTCGCCGCAGCTTCGGCATCAACGTACTCGGCACCCTGGTGGTGGAAATCGAAGCCAGTGACGGCACCGTTGGTTTTGCCGTGACCACCGGCGGTGAACCGGCCGCCTACATCGTCGAGAAACACCTGGCGCGTTTTATCGAAGGCGCCCGCGTCACCGATATCGAGAAAATCTGGGACCAGATGTACCAGTCCACCCTCTATTACGGCCGCAAGGGTTTGGTGATCAACACGATTTCCGGCGTCGACCTAGCGCTGTGGGACTTGCTCGGCAAAATCCGCCAGGAACCGGTGCACCAATTGCTCGGTGGCGCGGTGCGTGACGAGTTGCAGTTCTACGCCACCGGTGCGCGCCCGGACCTCGCGCAGAAGATGGGCTTTATCGGCGGCAAGATGCCCCTGCATCACGGCCCCAGTGAAGGCGAAGAAGGCCTGCGCAAGAACCTCGAAGCGCTGGCGACCATGCGCGAACGGGTCGGCCCGGACTTTTGGCTGATGCTTGATTGCTGGATGAGCCTGGATCTGAACTACGTCACCAAGCTCGCGATTGGCGCCCATGAACATGGCTTGAAGTGGATCGAAGAAGCGCTGTCCCCGGACGATTACTGGGGCTATGCGGCCCTGCGCAAAAACGTGCCCAAAGGCATGTTGGTCACCACAGGCGAACACGAAGCCACCCGCTGGGGCTTTCGCATGCTGCTAGAGATGGGCTGCTGCGACATCATCCAGCCCGACGTCGGCTGGTGTGGCGGCCTCACTGAGCTGGTGAAAATCTCGGCGCTGGCTGACGCGCATAACGCAATGGTCGTGCCCCACGGTTCATCGGTGTACAGCTACCACTTTGTCGCCACCCGCCATAACAGCCCATTCGCCGAGTTCCTGATGATGGCGCCGAAGGCGGATGAAGTGGTGCCGATGTTCCACCCGCAATTGTTGGGCGAACCGGTGCCGGTGAATGGCCGCATGCGTTTATCGGTACTGGACAAGCCCGGCTTCGGCGTGGACCTGAACCCCGATTGCCAACTGCACCGTCCCTACAACCGCTGAGGAAAGCGCCATGCACATGCCCCGCAATGGCTTCAAGGCCGCCCTCGCCAAGGACGCCACTCAGTATGGCATCTGGGCCGGTTTCGCCACCGGCTACGCCGCCGAGATCGTCGCCAGCCTGGGTTACGACTGGATGCTGATCGACGGTGAACATGCACCCAACACTGTGCCCAGTGTGCTCAACCAGTTGCAGACGGTCGCGCCGTACACCACGGCGCCCGTGGTGCGTGCCGTCAACGGTGACGCCAGCCTGATCAAGCAACTGCTCGACGTCGGCGCCCAGACCTTGATGATCCCCATGGTCGAAACCGCCGAACAGGCCCAGGCCCTGGTGCGTGCCATGCGTTATCCGCCCCACGGTATTCGTGGCGTCGGCGGCGGTTTGACCCGCGCCACACGCTGGGACGGGGTGGACAACTACCTGGACACCGCCCATGAACAGCTGTGCCTGATCGTGCAGGTGGAATCGCGCCTTGGCGTGGAAAACGTCGCTGCGATTGCCGCCGTGGAAGGTGTTGACGCGGTGTTCATCGGCCCCGCCGACTTGTCCATCGGCCTCGGCCATGCCGGCAACCCCGGCCACCCCGAGGTGCAGGAGCGCATCAAACACGCCATCGACGCCACCCTCGCCGCCGGCAAGGTCAGCGGCATCCTGGCGCCCAACGAAGACGACGCACGCCGCTACCAGGCCTGGGGTTGCCGCTTTATCGCGGTGGCTATCGACATCAGCCTGCTGCGCCAGAGCGCCCTGGCCACCCTCGCCCGCTATCGCCCTGCTGTCGACACACAAGCGCCTTCGCGCACTTACTGAGGAACCTGCCCATGTCATCCGTTCCCGTTTACCAGAACTTCATCAATGGCCGCTTCACGCCCAGCGAAGCGCACATTGACGTGCTCAACCCGGCCACTGGCGCGCTGCTGTCCAAGGTGCCGGCGTCCACCGCTGCCGATGTCGACCAGGCCCTGGCCGCCGCGCGCCAGGCGCAAAAGGCCTGGGCGCGCAAACCCGCCATCGAACGCGCCGGGCACCTGCGGCGCATCGCCGCCAAACTGCGTGAGAACGTCGCCCACCTGGCGCGCACCATCACCCTGGAACAAGGCAAAATCAGTGGCTTGGCCGAAGTGGAGGTGAATTTCACCGCCGACTACCTCGACTACATGGCCGAGTGGGCGCGGCGCATTGAAGGCGAGATCATCACCAGCGACCGCCAGGACGAAAATATCTTCCTGTTCCGCAAGCCGTTGGGCGTGGTGGCCGGCATCCTGCCGTGGAATTTTCCGTTCTTCCTGATCGCGCGCAAAATGGCGCCGGCGCTGCTCACCGGCAACACCATCGTGATCAAGCCCAGCGAAGAAACCCCGAACAACTGCTTTGAATTCGCCAAGCTCGTCGCCGAGACCGACCTGCCCGCCGGCGTGTTCAACGTGGTCTGCGGCGACGGCCAGGTCGGCGGCGCACTCACGGCGCACAAAGGCGTAGACATGATCAGCTTCACCGGCAGCGTGGCCACCGGTTCGCGGATCATGACCGCCGCCGCCCCCAACATCACCAAACTCAACCTGGAACTGGGCGGCAAGGCCCCGGCCATCGTGCTGGCGGACGCCGACCTGGACCTGGCGGTGAAAGCCATCCGTGACTCGCGCATCATCAACACCGGCCAAGTGTGCAACTGCGCCGAGCGCGTGTACGTGGAGCGCAAGGTCGCCGATCAATTCATCGAGCGCATCAGCGCAGCCATGTCCGCCACCCGCTACGGCGACCCCATCGCCAGGGCCGACGTGGAAATGGGTCCGCTGATCAATCGCCAGGGCCTGGACAGCGTCAACCGCAAGGTGCGCACCGCGTTGAGCCAGGGCGCGAGCTTGGTCAGTGGCGGGCAGATTGCCGACCTGGGTGCGGGTTTTCACTTCGAGCCGACGGTATTGGCCGGGTGCCGCGCCGACATGGAGATCATGCGCGAAGAGATCTTCGGCCCGGTACTGCCGATCCAGATTGTCGACGACCTCGACGAAGCCATCGCACTGGCCAATGACTGCGATTACGGCCTGACCTCGTCGATCTACACCCGTGACCTGGGCAAGGCCATGCACGCGGTGCGCGAGATCGACTTTGGCGAAACCTACGTCAACCGCGAAAACTTCGAGGCCATGCAAGGTTTCCACGCCGGCGTGCGCAAATCCGGCATCGGCGGCGCCGACGGCAAGCACGGCCTGTACGAGTACACCCACACGCACGTGGTGTACCTGCAGAGCTGAGTTGGTTAAACCGGGCCAGGCACGCTAGCGTGCTGGCCCCTTCGAATTTGCTTCTGATAAGGACGGCGTCATGCCCCTGACCTCCTATAGCGGCCCGATCATCGACAGCCATTTGCACCTGTTCGACCCGCGTCGGCCCCAGGGCATTCCATGGCCCGAGCCGGGTAACCGGCTGTACGCCGCGCACCTGCCAGCGGATTACTGGGCCCTGGCCAAGCCACACAACGTGGTCGGCGCGATTGCCGTGGAAGCCAGCCCGTGGCGCGACGATAACCGCTGGCTGCTCGACACATTACGCAGCGATCCGCGCATGCTCGGCTTCGTGGGCAACCTGGACCCGCTGCACGCACGCTTTGCCGCCGACCTCGATGCCCTGGCGGATGAGCCGCTGTTCCTTGGCCTGCGCTACGGCAACCTGTGGGACCGCGACCTGTTGCTGGACCAGACACGCCCAGGGTTTATCGACGGCCTGCGCCAGCTCGCCGCCACGGGCCGCAGCCTGGACAGCGCCAACCCGAACCCGCGCCTGATCAAGGGCCTGCTGACGTTGAGCGATGCCCTGCCAGCGCTGCGCATTGTCGTCGATCACCTGCCTAACGCCCAGGTGCCGGCGGGTGAAGAAGCGGCGTATCACGCGGACCTGTTGCGCCTGGCAGAGCGCCCGAATGTGTTCGCCAAACTGGCAGAAATCCCCCAGCTCGGGCCGCACGGCTTGATCACCGACACGGCGTTCTACAACGACCGCCTGGCCGTGCTCTGGGAAGCCTTTGGCGAAGACCGTTGCCTCTTCGGCAGCGACTGGCCCAACAGCGATCACCTGGCAGATTTCGCCACCACGCTCGGGCTCGTCAAGCGCTGCATGGCCGACAAATCCGAGACCGTGCAAGGCAAGTTCTTCGTGCACAACGCGGTGCGGATCTACACCCCCGGCCCTCACGCTGGAGCGCAGTGATGCAGACCCGTGCCTTTCGCATGAACCTCAACCCGGGCCAGGCCGCCGAGTACCGCCGACGTCATGATGAGATCTGGCCGGAACTCGCCCAGGCGCTGCTGGAGGCCGGCGTGGTGGATTATCGGATTTTCCTCGATGAGCCCGCCAACGCGCTGTTCGCCACGCTGACCCACGAAGACGTCCATGGCCTGGATGAACTGCCTGGCACCGCACTGATGCAACGCTGGTGGAACTACATGCAAGACATCATGCCCAGCCACGCGGATGCCTCGCCGATCAGTGTCGACCTGCTGCCGATGTTCGAACTGACGCGGCCCTGATCCAACTGACCCACAACAACAATAAAAAGGATTCGACTACGTGGAAATCATTCTCCTTGGTGTGATTCTGCACTTCATCGGCGGCTTCGCTTCCGGCAGTTTCTACATCCCTTACAAGAAGGTCCGCGGCTGGGCCTGGGAAAGTTATTGGATCACTGGCGGCCTGGTGTCCTGGCTGATCGTGCCGCTGATCGCGGCGCAACTGACGGTGCCCGGCTGGGTGGACATCCTGCGCAATGCCGACACCAGCACCCTGCTCTGGACCTACCTGTTCGGCGTTTTGTGGGGTATCGGCGGGCTGACGTTCGGCCTGACCATGCGCTACCTCGGCTTGTCCCTTGGCATGTCGCTGATCATGGGCCTCACCTCGGCCCTCGGCGCCTTGATGCCGGCGCTGTACCGCGACCTGTTCACCACTGAAACCGAAGGCACGCTGACCTCGATGCTGGCCTCTCAAGGTGGGCATTGGGTGTTGTGGGGCGTCGCGGTGTCGTTGATCGGTATTGCGGTGTGCGGCAAGGCCGGACTGATCAAGGAACGCGAAGTGTCGCAGGCGGTGAAGTTCGCCAGTGTCAGCGAGTTCGCGTTGGGCAAGGGCATGCTGGTGGCGGTGATTTCCGGGGTGCTGAGTGCGTGTTTCAGCTACGGCATTTCTGCCGGCCGCCCGCTGGCCGCCGCAGCGGTAGAGCACGGCGCCAACAGCCTGTTCCAGAACAACGTGACCTTTATGGTGATCATGTGGGGCGGACTGACCACGAACGGCATCTGGTGCCTGTGGCTGAATTGGCGCAACCGTACCTTTCATAACTACACCGACCGTAGCACCCCGTTGCTGGGCAACTACCTGCTGGTGGCCATCGCCGGCACCCTGTGGTTCTTGCAGTTTTTCTTCTACGGCATGGGCGAAAGCCGCCTGCAGAACGACGCCAGCTCCTGGGTGCTGCACATGTCGTTCATCATCATCGTGTCCAACTGCTGGGGCTTGTATTTCCGCGAATGGCACGGCACGAGCGCCGCCAACAAGGGCGTTTTGGTAGCCGGTATCGCGGTGATCCTCGGCGCGATTGCCATGGTCGGCTACGGCAATTACCTCGGCTGACGCCACCCATTTTTGAAGGAGTGTTTTTATGTTGCTTGCAGACAAAACCGTGATCATCACCGGCGCCTCCCGTGGCATCGGCCGCGCCGCCGCCCGTGAATGCGCACGCCAAGGCGCCCGCGTAGTCATCGGCCACAGCGGCAGTGGCCAAGGCACGGAGGCGGCGTATTCGTTGATTGAAGAGATACAGGCGTTTGGCGGTGAAGCCATCGAAGTGGGCGGCGACGCTGCGGACCCGGACACCGGCGACAAACTGGTGGCGGGCGCAGTCAAGGCCTTTGGCAGCGTCGACGTGTTCGTCAATAACGCCGGCATCTGCCCGTTCCACTCGTTCCTCGACATGCCCCGCGAGGTGTACCTGAAAACTGTCAACACCAATCTCAACGGCGCCTACTTCGCCGTGCAGGCGGCGGCCAACCAGATGAAAAACCAGGGGCGCGGCGGCGCAATCATTGCCGTCAGCTCCATCAGCGCCCTCGTCGGCGGCGGTATGCAAACCCACTACACGCCGACCAAGGCTGGGCTGCATTCGCTGATGCAGTCCTGTGCGATTGCCCTGGGGCCTTATGGCATTCGCTGCAACTCGGTACTGCCGGGGACTATCGCCACCGACATCAACAAGGAGGATCTCGCGGATGAGGAAAAACTCGCCTACATGACCTCGCGCACGCCGTTGGGTCGACTCGGCGAGCCGGATGACGTGGCAGGGCCGATCGTGTTCCTGGCGTCGGACATGGCGCGCTATGTGACCGGTGCGTCGTTGCTGGTGGATGGCGGGTTGTTCGTTAACCTGCAGTAACCCCCGCTCTTCCTGACACCACAGTTCCAATGTGGGAGCGGGCTTGCTCGCGAATGCAGTGTGTCAGTCACCAGATTCATGCCTGAACCACCGCTTTCGCGAGCAAGCCCGCTCCCACAGGGGGCCTCTGTGTGCCTGAAATTTGTGCTGAACCCAATAAAAACAACAATCCAAGGAGCCTCCCATGCGCACCACCCTCCCCCTGGCCCTGCTCTGCAGCGCCATGTCCACCTGTGCCTTCAGCGCCGGTTTGCTGGACCCAAACTCCCCCGCCATGCTCGGCGACTGGAACGGCCTGCGCCCGCAACTGGCCGAGCAAGGCTATGACTTCACCCTCAAATATGTCGGCGAAGTCGGTTCCAACCTTGGCGGTGGGTACAACTCGCACACCACCGCGCGCTGGAGCGACCAGTTGATTCTTGGCGTGAACATGGACCTGCAAAAACTCCTTGGCTGGCGCGACGCGACCTTTCGCATCGGCATCGGCGAGCGCCATGGCAAGGACATCACCAATGACCGCGTGCACCAGCCCAACGCCACCGGACTGACCTCCACCATGGAAGTCTTCGGCGGCGGCAATGCCTGGCGGCTATCGCAGTTCTGGTACGAACAGAAATTCTTTGAGCGCAAGTTCGCCCTGAAACTGGGGCGGTTCGGCCATAGCGAAGACTTCGATCAGTTCCCCTGCGAATTCCAGAACGTGACCCTGTGCGGTTCCCAGGAAGGCAACTGGAACGGCGTGTGGAACAGCTTCCCCATCAGCCAGTGGGCGGTGCGCGCCAAGTACCAGTTCACCGACGCGTTCGCGGTGCAGGTCGGTGCCTACGACAAGAACCCCGGCAACGCTGAAGCCAGCAATGGTTTCAAACCGTTTATCAGCGGCTCCCAGGGCACCAGCTTTCCCATCGAAGCCATCTGGAAAGGCCAGGTTGCCGGGCTGAATGCCGAATACCACGTGGGTTACTACTACGCCAACGCCGACACCAAGGACATGCTCAAGGACGCCGACGGCAACTTTGCCGCCAGCTCGCAAAAGCCGTATCGGATGTATTCGAGCAACGACGGCTGGTGGCTGTCGGGCCAGCAGCAACTGACCACGGTCGACGGCAACAGCAAACGCGGACTCAACGTGTTCGCCAACCTGACGATGAATGACCCGGACAAGAGCGTGATCAAAAACCTGATCCAGGTCGGCCTGATCTACCGGGGCCCGTTCGATTCACGCCCGGACGACACCTTCGGCATTGGCGCGTCGAAACTGCAGGTCAGCGACCGCTACACGCGTAACACGCAGATGCTTAACGAGGCCAATGGCGTGATCGCCATCGACGACCCGCTGTATGTACCCGAGCAGCGTCGCGAGTACAGCTACGAAATCAACTACGGCGTGCAAGCGACGAAGTGGCTGATGGTGCGGCCCAACCTGCAATACGTGAAATACCCCGGCGGACTGGCGCAAACCACCGGCGCGGTCGTTGGTGGCGTGCAGTTTATCGCTGACTTCTAGTCGTTCTCTGCATCAAACACCTGCCCGCGCCCCACCACACTGGCGGGCTTGAGCACGGCGCCCGGCGCCAACACCGCATTGGCGCCGATCCGGCATTGATCACCGAGCAACGCGCCAAACTTGTCACAGCCCGTGCGTTTCAAGGCCCCGTCGACCCGCACCTGCACATTTTTGTCATCGCGCTCGTTGCGGTAGTTGGCGACGATGCTCCCCGCCTCCAGATTGATCCCATGCCCCAGCACCGAATCGCCGACAAAGTTGAAATGCGCCAGCTTGCTGGCGCTGAACACAAACGAGGTTTTCAACTCGGCACCAGGGCCGATGATGCAGCCCTCATCCAACCAGCAACCACCGCGCAGCAGCGCGCCACTGGCGATAAAACAATCGGCGCCGATGATCAGGGGCGGCTTGAGCAAGGCGCCGGGCTCGACAGTGGCCGTACGGTGGATGGCGATGTCATCCCGAATCAGGTACTCGTCGGCTGGCAGCTCGGCCAGTAGTTGGCGAACCACGGCAGGCGCCTGGGTGACCAGCGCCCACGGCGTCAGGTCCGCCCAGGGTGCCAGCGCGGATTGGGAGAAATGGGCGATGTAGTCGGTGAGTCGGATCAACGTCGAACCCTCTAACGGTCGGAGAAGGTCAGACGCTAGCATTATTCGTCTTGTAATGGATCTACAGGTGGCTGAAACCTTGTAGTGAGCGAGCATGCTCGCGCTGGGCTGCGAAGCGGCCCCAAAAAACGGGAGCGCTGCGCACTTCAGCGCGAGCAAGCTCGCTCACTACAGGTCAGTGAGCGTCTTGGAGGATCAGGTCGGCGCCCTGCCGCCCAGCCCTGAACGTTTCCAGCCGGCGTGAAAGCCCTGGTAAGGGTCTGCCGGGGTGCGATTGACGTACAACTCGCCGGCTTCGATGGTGTTCGCCACGTTCATCGCCGTGCGGTAGTTCTCGGTGTAGAGCACCGACGACAGGCCGAGCGGGTGGTCGTTAGCCCTGGCCAGTGCTTCGTCGATATCGCGGTACTTGAGCACCGGCAGCACTGGGCCGAAGATTTCTTCCTGGATTATGCCCAACGTTGTTGTTATCCGAGTGACATGCAGTTTTGTCATCGGCCAGCCGTTGGACAAACGACTTATTGCGTGGGGTAACGTGCAAAAAAACGCAGGTTAGTCGGTTTCGGTGGTCAGAACCCGCGCGTACGCAGCCACTGCAGGAAGCCCTTCTTCACCGGCACCACCGGCGTCTCCTGGGTCAGGGCCTGCGCGGCGTGCATGCGGAAGTCGAGCAGGGTTTTCATCGCGTCACTGATGTCGTGGCGGGCGTCCAGGCATGGCGTCAAGTATTCCTTCTCGATGCGGTACAGGGTGCAGAACGTCTTCGCGGAAAAGTCCGCCAGCGCGGCCTGGTCCGTCAGGATCCCCGCCTCGCCAATCACCTCGCCCGGCCCCATGCGTCCGGCTTCGAATTTGTGCCCAGCCTTGGTCAGCATCACCGACACCACGCCGGACTCGATGATAAACAAATGATCGCTGACCTCTCCCGCCGGCAAAATCATCTCGCCGGTACGGTAGGTGTGCAGGGTCATGTTCTGGCTGAAGGTGTCTTTTTCCTCTTGGCGCAACGTGGAGAAGATCGTCGAGTTGTCCAGCAGCGCCCGCGCCCGTGACGTTGCCGCCGGCGTGGCGCTTTCGACGGCGGACAACAAACTCACGCCCGCCGCCTGCAGGTGCCGGAAAGCCAGGTCGTAGAGCTGGTTACGCACTTCGCGCTTGAGGGTCATGGCCGGTACAAACCCACTGATTTCATACTCGACGCCGCCACTGGCCGAGGTCTTGAACGCCACGCTCGGCGCAGGTTTGCTTAACAGTGGCCGGCAACCCTGCATCGCCCGCTCCAGCGACTCGATCACCGTTTGCGGACGCGCATGCGGGCTGACTTGCAGGCTGACCGCCAGGCCAAACATGTCCGCCGGGCGCGAAAAATTGATGATCTTGGCCTTGGCCGCCAAGGAATTGGGGATCACCGCCATGCTGCCCTGGGAGGTTTGCAAGCGCGTGGCGCGCCAGTCGATGTCCGTGACCCGGCCTTCGGTGCCGTCGATGGAGATCCAGTCATCCAACTGATACGGCTTGGTGGTGTTGAGTACGATGCCGGAAAACACGTCGCTCAACGTGCTCTGCAGGGCCAGGCCGACGATGATCGCCACCGCGCCGGACGTGGCGAGCACGCCTTTGACCGGCAAGTCGAGCACATAAGCCATGGCGGCAATGATCGCGATCAGGAAAATCACCGCGCCCATCAGATCCTGCAACAACCGCCCAGTGTGCCCGACCCGCTGCATCATCAGCGTACCGAGCAACACGGTCAGCGTACGCGCCGCAAATAGCCACCAGCCGATCTGCAACGCGGTGGCCGCCAGGTGCAAGGCGGTGTTGTCCGCATAGGGCGCGAGCTGCATGGGGTTCATGCCGTCGTTGAACAGCACCGCACTGAATACCGCGAAGATCACCAACCGCGCCGCCAGCTTCCAATTGGCGAGGTCGGCGGAAATGAGCCGCCACACGGCGATGTCGATAAAGATCAGCGCCAGGGCGCACAGCATCGGGTGTTCAGCGATAAATGAGGGCATCCAGGCGACTCCAGGGCGAATGACGGGAAGATCGCATGAAATGAAGAGATGGGGTATAGCGCAGGACAAAATGTGGGAGCAACTGTCTTGATGGTTTTCATCAAGCCATTTTTTCCAGAGGCGGCAACGCTCCCACGGCTGTACTCCGTGTAACTGCTTTAGGAAATAGCTACCGCAGGATTTTAGGCGGCGTGCTCTTTCCATTCAGATCCATCACGGATCATTGCGTTTAGGCGTACCAGCAAAACACGCATACACGCGATGAGTGCCACTTTGGCGCATTTTCCTTTCTCGCGCAGCGCCTTATATCGCGCGGCAAACTCAGGCTGAAACCGGATCACTGACCAACAGGCCATATACAGTGAGCGCCTCGCGGCGAACCTGCCGCCGCTGATATGACGCTTGCCTTTGTGCTTGCCGCTATCGTCGTTGTAGGGCGCAGTGCCGCTCAATGCTGCAATCTGATGTCTACCCACCTCGCCTAGCTCCGGAAGATAGGACATCAAGCTGGCCGCTGTAACAAGTCCTATGCCTTTGACTGAGCACAGAAGGGCTACTTTTTTACGATCCAGACGTTCTGTACTTTGGCGGATCAGGCTTTCCAGCTCCTTCAGCACTTTTTGCAAATAGTCGATATGACTCTGCAGCGCAGGCTTGACCACGTCAGAGGAGGCCGTTTTAAGCCGCCGTTTGTCGTCATCTCTTTGCTGAACAAAGTGCTCTCGCTGTTGGACTAGGGCGCGCAAATCATCCTGCTCGGCGCTGGTAACCCGGCTATCGGGCGATTTGATGACCGCTGCGAACTGCGCAAGAAGGCGTGCATCTATCGGATCGGTTTTGGCTTGTTGCCCCATAGCCCGGGCAAAGCTTTTGGCTCGGCAAGGGTTGATCCGTATGACTTCAAAGCCCGCAGCTTGAAGCGCTTTCATGACTTTGCGCTCGTAACCGCCAGTGGCCTCCAGCAACACTCGACCCACGCGATGCAGGGTTAGCCATCCAATTAACCCAGGAAAATCACTCTGCGAATTGGAACAACTCATCGCTACATCCAGTTGATCAACCCGAATCTCGAGGCTACCGCTGGAGACATCAATACCTGCTGGATAGGAAAACATAGCCAAATCCTCTTACACTCAAGGTGAGAGCGCTCTGGCTTGGCCCACGCTTGTAACTGTTCGAGGTGGGCTCGTTCAACTGTTCGGGCTCAATGACCAGAGTGGAGAGGTGAGTGACAGCATGGGCTCCCACACGTGCTTTAAGCACTTCGGGCATTCAGCTTGTCACTCACCGCTCTCACCTTCAGTTTAAGCCTGGTTCAAGACACAAGCGGGCTTGCTCGCGAATGCGGTGGTTCAGTTGGAATATCTTTGACTGATCCTCCGCATTCGCGAGCAAGCCCGCTCCCACATTAGAGCTGTGGTCGCTCCCTAGGCGTGCATCTGCCCGAACTTGCCTGCGTGGAAATCAGCAAACGCCTGATGAATCTCCTGCTCGGTATTCATCACAAACGGCCCATGCCCCACGATCGGCTCGTCGATAGGCTCGCCACTCAGCAGCAAGACCTTGGCGTCGTCGCTGGCCTCCAGGCTGAGCTGGCTGCCAGCGCGCTCGAACAACGCCAATTGCCCTTGACGCGCTACCTCCTCGCCATTGACCAGCACCGTGCCACGCAGAATTACCAGTGCAGTGTTGCGTCCTTCATGCAGGTCCAGGGTGACTGGCTTGGCGGCGTTGAGGCGAACGTCCCACACGTCTATCGGCGTGAAGGTGCGGGCCGGGCCATGGCTGCCGGCGAATTCACCGGCGATCAGGCGCAGTTGCCCGGCGTCGTTGGCCAGTGGCAATACCGGGATGTCGCCGTCGACAATGGTCTGGTAACCGGCGTCGGCCATTTTGTCCTTGGCCGGCAGGTTGACCCACAGTTGCACCATCTCCAGCGCACCGCCGCTGCGGGCGAAGGCTTCGGAGTGGAACTCCTCGTGGAGAATGCCTTTGGCGGCGGTCATCCATTGCACGTCGCCCGGGCCGATTTTGCCGCCGGCGCCGGTGGAATCGCGGTGTTCGACCTCACCGTCGTAGACGATGGTCACGGTTTCAAAACCGCGATGGGGGTGTTGGCCGACGCCGCGACGTTGTTCAGTCGGGGTGAAATCAGCCGGGCCGGCGTGGTCCAGCAACAGGAATGGGCTGATGTGCTTGCCCATGCTGTCGTAGGAAAACAGTGTGCGTACCGGAAAGCCGTCGCCGACCCAATGGGCGCGGGGGCTGGTGTAGATGCCGATAAGTTTTTTCATGGTGTACCTCCAAAGTGCCTACACCATAAGTCTGCCAACGCTTGAAGACTAGCCGGCAAAAGCGACCTTGTTCGTCCTATGTATAGGACAATCCCTTGGCCTGGCGCTGACGCAGCAGGTGAAACGCGACGAATGCCGCCACCGCAAAGCACGCCTGGATAATGATCATCGGCGCGGCACTGCCATCGCGCAATTGGCTCAACAACACACCGCTGCAGGTCGCACCGAACATCTGCGCAAACCCCATCAAGCCAGCAGCCAAACCCGCGCGATGCGCGTTGGGCATAACCCCGCCCGTGACCGAGCCCGGTAATACTAGGCCGCCACCGAGGGTGACCAGGGCAATCGGGATGTCCAGGCCGAGGACCGACAGGCCGAACAGCGCATAGATGACCAGCGCCGACACCCCGCCAATGGCCACCATTGTCACGCCCATCGCCACAATCCGCTGCGGGCCCAGGCGCATGATGTTGCGTCGGGTGTAGGTGGAACCCACGATCAGCATCGACACGATCAGGCCGAAATTGATGCCGTATTCAAGGCTGCTGAAGCCCAGCAAGTTGATAAACACCGCGGATGAACCGGCGATCACCGCAAACATGGCGCCATAGGTACACGCCAGGGCCACGGCGAATGCGCGGTATTGGCGGCCCTTGAGCAGATCCAGGTATTGACCGCCGAGGGTGCGCCAATGGGCGGCCTTGGGATCGAGGTAGTGGTTGCTCTCACGGAAGAACAGCAAGGCCAACAGCAGCACCACGCTGCCAATCGCCAGCGCCAGGAGGATCGGCGCGTGCCAGCCAAACAATTTAATCAGCAGGCCCCCCACCATCGGGGCCACCACAATGGCGTAGAGCATGCCGATCATGGTCAGCGCCAGGGCCGGGCCGGCTTCGGCCTTCCACACATCACGCACCACCGTGCGCGCCAAAACCAACGCGGCGCAGGCGCCCAGGCCTTGCAGCACGCGGGCGGCGATGAACTGATGAATGTCGTGGACCAGCAACATCGACAAGGTGGCCAGCACATACAGCACCAGGCCGCCGATCAGCACCGGGCGCCGGCCAATGCGGTCCGACAGCGGGCCGAACAGCAGTTGCCCGAGGCCGAAAGCGGCGACAAATGCGGACAGTGACATCAGTGCCGACCCCGTTGGCGCTGCCAATGCCTGTTCGATGGCCCCCAGGCCGGGGATGATCAATTGGGTCGAAACCTCACCCAGTGCCGTCAGGGCCACCAGTAAAAACAACAAGCTGCGCGGTGGGACCGGGGCGTTTGTCATGCGAGGCATCCGGGGGGCTGGATTAATTTATATTTCGACCATAATATGAGCGAAAAATTATGTCCATAATTTTTTGCCCTATGGTTACCCCGGAGCCCGCCATGCACCCTCTCCCCCTGCGTCTTCTCACGCCCCTGGCGCTATTGATCATCCTCAGTGGCTGTAACAGCCAGGCCGACACGGCTGCTGAAGTGCCTCAGCCGCGCCCGGTCCTGGCCGCCAAAGTCGAAGCCGCCGGCACCCAGCAAAGCGCCTATACCGGTGTGGTGGCAGCACGTACCGAAAGCGACTTGGGCTTTCGGGTCAGTGGCAAGGTTATCGAGCGCAAGGTCGATCCGGGCCAGCACGTGTCCCGTGGCGATACCCTGCTGGTGCTGGACATCGGTGACTTCGAACTGGCCCTGCGCTCGGCTAAAAACCGCGTCAACGCCGCCCAGGCGCAACTTCGCCAGCGCCGCGACGATGAAAACCGCTACCAGCGCCTGGCCAGTACCGGTGCGGTATCGCGGCAGATCTTCGACCAATCGGCGACCAACCTGCGCGTCGCTGAAGCGGAACTGGCCGCGGCGCAATCCGACGCCAGCCAGATCGAAAACCGCCGCACCTATTCAGTGCTCAAGGCGGATGGCGACGGCATCATCACCGACGTACGAGCGGACCGAGGACAGGTGGTGGTCGAAGGGCAGATCGTCGCGCGGCTGGCCCATGACGGCGCCCGCGAAGCCATCGTCAACCTGCCGGAAAACAGCCGCGCCCAGGCTTCACAGAAAGCCCTGGCCTCTCCCTTCGGCTCCCCGGACCAGGCGGTGACCGCCACCCTGCGCGAACTGTCCGCCAGCGCAGACCCGGTCACCCGCACCTACCGCGCGCGTTATGTACTGCATGGCGCCGTCGACCGGTTTGCGCTCGGCTCCACCATCACCGTGCGCCTGCAAGGCAACGGGCAGGCGCAGCAAACCCGGGTGCCCATCGGCGCGCTGCAGGATTCGGGACAAGGCACTGGCGTATGGCTGATCGGCGCGGATGACAAGGTCAGCTTCGCGCCGGTGAAAGTCGCCAGTCTTGGCCAGGAAGACGCCCTGCTCGACAGCGGCGTGACGCCCGGCCAGATCATCGTCGCCCTCGGCGCGCACCTGCTGCACAGCGGTGACGCGGTGCGCCTGCTGCCTGCGCAAGTGCTGGCCCTCAACCGCAAACAGGACAACTGAGTATGCGCGGCATCAACCTCTCCGAACTGGCGGTCAAACACCGCGCGGTCACGCTGTTTTTGATCATTGCGATCCTTGCGGCCGGGGTCTTCTCGTTCGGCAAGCTGGGACGCGCCGAAGACCCGTTGTTCACGGTCAAGGTGATGACCATCACCGCCGCCTGGCCCGGCGCGACGGCGCAGGAAATGCAGGAACAGGTGGCCGACCGCCTGGAAAAACGCTTGCAGGAACTGGACTACTACGACCGTGTCGAGACCATCGCCCAACCGGGCTTTGTATCGATGCGCATGACCTATAAGGAATCCGCGCGCCCCAGCGACGTCCCGGACCTGTTCTACCAGACCCGCAAAAAGCTCAGCGATGAAGCGGCGCGATTGCCCAACGGCGTGATCGGGCCGTTCTTCAACGACGAATATTCCGATGTGTACTTCGCGTTGTATGCCCTGGAGGCCGAGCATTTGCCGCATCGGCAACAAGTGCAGATGGCCGAAGAACTGCGCCAGGGCTTCCTTAACCTGCCGGGGGTGAAGAAGGTCAATATCCTCGGCGAGCAAGCGCAGCGCGTGTTTGTCGAGTTTTCCTATGAGCGCCTGGCGACCCTGGGCATCAAGCCGGACCAGATCTTTGCCGCCCTCGCCGCGCAGAACGCGGTAGCGCCCTCGGGCTTTGTCGAGACCGCCGGCGCCCGCGCGTATATTCGTATCGACGGGGCTTTCGACAGCCTGTCGCTGATCGAAAACGTACCGCTGGAAGTCAATGGCCGCGTGTTGCGCATCGCCGATGTGGCCACCGTCAGCCGTGGCTATGAAGACCCGCCCAGCTACCGCATTCGCCACCAGGGCGACCCGGCGTTGATGCTCGGCGTGATCATGGAGAAGCACTGGAACGGCCTGGAACTGGACAAAAGCCTTAAGGCCCAGGAGGCCAAAATCCAGGCCGACCTGCCCTTGGGCGTGAATTTCGCCAAAGTCTCGGACCAGGCAAAAAACATCAGCCTGGCAGTCAATGAATTCATGCTGAAATTCTTCGTCGCCCTGGCGGTGGTGATGCTGATCAGTCTGTTGGCACTGGGCTTTCGGGTGGGCCTGGTGGTGGCGGCAGCGGTGCCGCTGACCTTGTCGGTGGTGTTTGTGATCATGCTGCTCACCGGGCGCGAATTCGACCGCATCACCCTGGGCGCACTGATCATTTCCCTGGGTTTGCTGGTGGATGACGCGATCATCGCCATCGAGATGATGGTGGTGAAGCTTGAGGAAGGCTTCGACCGCATTCATGCCGCTACTTTTGCCTGGAGCTCTACGGCCGCACCGATGCTGACCGGGACGTTGGTCACGATTATTGGCTTCCTGCCGGTGGGTTTTGCGCGCTCGGGTGCCGGGGAATATGCCGGCAATATCTTCTGGATCGTCGGCTTTGCGTTGATTTCGTCCTGGTTGGTGGCGGTGGTGTTCACGCCGTATCTGGGCGTAAAGCTGCTGCCGCAGATCAAACCGGTGCCCGGCGGCCACGACGCGATTTACGCCGGACGCTATTACCAGAAACTACGGGGTTTGGTCGAAGCCTGCGTGCGTCAGCGCTGGCTGGTAACCGGATTGGTGGTGGCCGCGTTTGTGCTGTGCGGGCTGGGCATGGGTGTGGTGAAGAAGCAGTTTTTCCCCAACTCCGACCGTTCCGAGCTGATCCTCGAGGTGTACATGCCGCCCGGCAGTGCCTTCAAAAGCACCGAGGCGGTGGCCGCACAGTTGGAAAAAGCGCTGCTGCAAGAGCCGCAAACCACAATGGTAGATACCTATGTCGGCGGCGGTGCGCCACGCTTTTTCCTGTCGCTGAACCCCGAGTTACCCGATCCGGCGTTTGCCAAACTGATCGTTCAGACCCCGGACTCTCATGCCCGCGACGCATTGAAAGTGCGCATGCGCGAGCGAATTGCCGCCGGTGAGTTTCCCTCGGCGCGGGTCCGCGTGACGCAACTGCTGTTCGGCCCGCCCGTCCCGTTCCCGGTGGTGTTCCGTGTTTCAGGTCCGAATCTGGACGTACTGCGCGGCGTGTCCGAAGACGTGCGCAAGGTCGTCGCAGCTAACAAGATGACCAAGGACGCCTTCCTTGATTGGGGCGAGCGCACCAGCGGCTATCGCCTGGTACTGGATCAGGACCGCCTGCGCCTGCTCGGCTTCACCCCCAACGAGGTCAAATCCCAGCTCAATGCCTTGCTCAGCGGCAACCCCATCACCGAAGTGCGCGAAGGCAACCGCACGGTGTCCGTGGTTGCGCGCGCCCAGGGCAGCCAGCGCGAGAACCTCGGCAACCTCAACAACATGACCCTGACCAACAGCGCCGGCACCTCGGTACCGCTGGCCCAGGTCGGGCATTTCCAGGCGGTGATGGAAGAACCGATCCTAAAGCGCCGCGACCGCGCGACCACCGTGGAAGTACGCGCCGACATCATCGACGGCGTGCAACCGCCCGACGTGGAAATGGCCGTCTACAAAGACCTGCAACCGCTGATCGCGAAATTGCCCGCCGGTTACCAGATCGACATCGGCGGCCCGGTCGAAGAAAGCGCCAAGGCCAACGTCGCCCTGGCTGCGCTGTTCCCGATCATGATTTTGCTGACCCTCACGGTGATCATGTTTCAGGTGCGCTCATTCGGCGTGATGTTCATGGTCTTCGCTACCGCGCCGCTGGGATTGATCGGTGCGGTGCCGACCTTGCTGCTGTTCAACCAGCCGTTCGGGTTCAACGCGATCCTGGGTTTGATCGGGATTGGCGGGATCCTGATGCGTAACACGCTGATTTTTACCGACCAGATCCGTCAGAACCAGGACCACGGCATGCCGATTCGCGAGGCGATCATCGAAGCCACGGTGCGCCGCGCCAGGCCGGTGATTTTGACCGCATTGGCGGCGGCGTTGGCGTTTATTCCGCTGACGTTGTCGGTGTTCTGGTCGTCCCTGGCCTTTGTGCTGATTGGCGGAGTGTTGGTGGGGACGGTGTTGACGCTGTTGTTTTTGCCGGCGCTGTGCAGTTTGGTGCTTGGGCGAGAGAAGACGAAAGCTGTCGAAACTTCCCACATAACCGCCGGATAAGCTCTACTCCCCTCCGCTGAAAAGGTCTGCAAAGTCCCTCGCCTGAATACACAGTGCGAGGGATTGCAGATGGACTTTTCTGTTGTTGGAGCTGTTTCTTGAACCCGGCCATTGGCAGGCTGGCCCTGACGCCAATGGATGTGAAGACGGTCGATGTCGAGGCCGTCTTTCTCGATTTCCGTGAATGCCTGAACACGTTTGATGACTGGGCGGAAAGCTTCTGGAGCTTTTCCGCGCTGGATATCGAGCAGGTGTTCAAGGTTGGGGATGAGGTAGCGTTGGTCGCGCCGATCAACCGTTCTCTTTATCCCAGTACCACCACCGCTACCTGCCAGGCCAACGGCACGTTAACCCTGGTGCACATGTTTCAAAGCACGCGATTCGTGCCCATCGGCAACACGCCGGTGATGCTGCAACGCGTCGATCCCAACGGCGGCCCACTGGGCGAGCCTGTTCACAAGACCATCGGCCCGAGCGGCATTCTCGAAATCAACGAGTGTGAGCGTAACCAGCAGTATCGGGTCAGCTTTTACCCCAATGTTTCCAAGGATCATGTCCGAGCGCTGTATGCGTCTTATCAATCGGTGATTGATGCGTTGGAAGTTCGCCTGCGCAACGAGTGGAAAAGCACTTTCGAAGCCCAGTGGAAAGACTACACAGACGCCAACCCGCTTGATCAACGCAGGATGCTGGAGAAGGCATTTCTTCAGGGAATGGGTAAGGCGCTTTACAGCCTTTGGGACAATTTCACACAACTGTACGACCTGCTGGCGGATATCCGGGCCAACAGTGAGAAGTGGCTGCAATACGTCTCCCAGACCGAACTTGATGAACTGCTGAAACTAGGCAAAGACACCCTGGCCCGTGGTCTGCTGGTGGTCAGCGATGAGCCTCTGATGTTCATCTACCTGTCGGCGATATCCAGTTGGATACGGATGTTGCCGCCACAAGAAATGAACGAAGTGATGGGCGAAATTACCGGCGAGGTGTTGATCACGCTGCTGCTGGTGAGGGTAGCGGGTGCCATGGGTGTCACCGTGCGCCTGGGTACGCAGGTGTTAGGCCATATCAAGTCCGGCCGGGTACGCAAATGGCTGGAGATGTTGGCTGATCAGCTTGTCGGGCCGCGGTTGGAACAGCATGTTGAAGCGGCCAAGCCGCTGTTACTGGGGGGCGCCGGGACGCCGATCAAGGTGATTCCGGATGTGCCGTTGAAGGCTGGGGATCAGGTGGTTTCCAATCCGGTGCCGATGGTTCGGGACAAGGCCCAGCGGACGGTGTTGGTGCGGCAGGAGCCTGTGGACGATGTGCCTGTTGGTTCGAAAAATCCGGCGGGGGATGCGACGGCTTCTGCGGATAAGACCGCGACCAATGGCTGCCCGGTATCGATGGTTACCGGGGAGGAATTGCTGACGCTGACCGATGGTGCGCTCGATGGGATCTTGCCGTTTGAATGGACCCGGTTGTACCGCACCAGTGCGGTGGAAGTGGATTGCGGGTTGGGGTTTGGCTGGAGTCACTCGCTGGCGCATCGACTTAGTGTTTCTGGTGATTCGGTCGTTTGGACGGATCATGAGAATCGCTCGACTACCCTGCCCTTGCCGTCTGTTTCTCGACCCGCGATCACCAACAGCCTGGCCGAAGCGGCGATCTACCTGGGGTCTTTGCCTGATGAGTTAGTGCTGGCTCAAGGGTCACGTTTCTACCATTTCCGCGACGGTGTGCTGACAGCGATCAGCGATGCATATGACAACCGGCTGCGCATTTTCCGTAACTACCTGGGGCAGATCGAGCGGCTGGATAACGGTGTGGGGCGCTCGTTGTTTTTGCGCTATGCGTCGGGCCGCATTGTCGCGGTGGATTACCAGATTGAGCGGGCTGTGGATGACGGTCCGTTTGTCTGGGTGACGGAGCAGAACGTTGTTTCCTACGCCTATGACGCTGCTGGTCGGTTGGTTTCAGCGACTAACGCTGTAGGCGAAAGTGAGGTTTATCGGTACGACGATCAGCACGTCATTCTTGAGCGCGGATTGGCCGGTGGGGCGAGTTTCTTTTGGGAATGGGAACGGTCTGGCAAGGCTGCGCGGTGTGTCCGGCATTGGGCGAGCTTTTCGCAGATGGACACGCGGTATGTCTGGGATGACGACGGGCAGGTCACGGTTCATAACGCCGATGGCAGCCAGGAAGTCTACGTGCATGACCAGCGGGCGCGACTGGTGCAGCGGGTGGATCCGGATGGTGCTGAGCATTTCAAATCCTACGATAACAAAGGCCGGCTGACGGTTGAGCAGGATCCGCTGGGGGCGGTGACGGCGTATCAGTATGACGAAGCTGGGCGCTTGTTGGCGTTGTTTCCGGGGGATGATGAGCCGACTTCCTACGAGCATGAGAATGGGTTCGTACGGGTTGTAAGGCGGGGTCTGGCGGTTTGGAAATATGAGCGCAATGACCAGGGCGACGTAACGCGCAGGACCGATCCAGACGGTAATTCCACGGACTACAGCTACAACAAACAGGGACAACTGACGCAGGTTTGGTATCCCGATCACAGCTGTCAGCGGCTGGTGTGGAATGAGCGTGGGCAGTTGCTGGAAGAGCAATTGCCGAATGGCGGAATCAAGCGCTATCGCTATGACGACCTTGGGCGGAGAACCACCCAAGAAGATGAGCACGGCGCGCTCACACAATTTGAGTGGAACAACGTTGGGCGATTAGTCCAAATCGTCTTGCCGAGCGGTGACACACGCAAATATTCCTACAACGCTTACGGAAAAATCACCTCCGAACGCGATGAACTGGGGCACGTCACCCGTTACGAATATGCCGATGGCTTGCACCTGATCAGCCGCCGCATCAATGCGGATGGCACCCAGGTCAAATACCGTTACGACAACGTGCGGTTGTTGCTGACCGAAATCGAAAACGAAGTCGGTGAAACCTACCGGCTCCAGTACCACAGCAACGGCCTGATCCAACAGGAAACCGGGTTTGACGGCCAGCGCACCGCTTACGTCTATGACCTCAACAGCAACCTGCAAGAAAAGACCGAACACGGCGACGATGGCAGTCAGCTAGTCACCCGCTACGAGCGCGACCATGCCGGTCGACTTGTAAGAAAAACCCTGCCCGACGGCAACATCGTCGATTACGCCTACGACCGCCAAGGCAACCTCCTAAGCGTCGACGACGGCCACTGGGCGCTGGCCTACGAATACGACCCGCAAAACCGCCTCACTGCCGAACACCAGGGCTGGGGCACCTTGCGCTATGGCTACGACGCCTGCGGCCAACTTCAAAAGCTACGCCTGCCCGACAACAACCGCCTCACCTTCAACCACGACAAAGGCGGCCATCTGGCCACTGTCGACTTGAACGGTGAAACCCTCACCTCGCACCTGTTCAAAGCCGGCCAGGAACACCAACGCCAGCAAGGCCAACTGATCAGCCATTACCACTACGACGATCAGCAACGCCTGCACGCCCACGCCGTTACCCAACAGGAACACTACCTTTACCAACGCCAATACGACTACGACAAAGCCGGCAACCTCACGCGCCTGCTCGACACTCGCAAAGGCGAACACCACTACCACTACGATCCCCTCGCCCGCCTGACCCGAGCCGATCACTCCCAAGGCGAGCAGGAACGCTTCGGCCACGACCCGGCCGGCAACCTGCTCATGCAAGACCGCCCCGGCCCGGACATCGTCGCCGGCAACCGCCTGATGATCCAAGGCGACCGCCACTACGACTACGACGCCTTCGGCAATTTGATCCGTGAACGCCGAGGCAAAGGCCAGCAACTCGTCACCGAATACCGCTACGACTGCCAGCACCGCCTGATCGGCCTCACCCAACCCAACGGCCAAACCGCCAGCTACCGCTACGACCCGTTTGGCCGCCGCATCAGCAAAACCGTTGACGGCATAACCACCGAGTTCTTCTGGCAAGGCGACAAACTCATCGCCGAACACCACGCGGATCACCACCGCAGCTACCTCTACGAACCCGACAGCTTTCGCCCACTGGTGCTACTGGAAGGTTTCGGCCCAAAAGAAACCAAGCCCTACCACTATCAACTCGACCACCTCGGCACCCCACAGGAACTCACCGCCCCGGATGGCGAAATCGTCTGGTCCGCGCATTACCGCGCCTACGGCGAAATCACCCGCCTCGACATAGGAAAAGTCGACAACCCGCTGCGCTTCCAAGGCCAGTACTTCGACTCGGAAAGCGGGCTGCACTACAACCGCCACCGCTACTACAATCCGGATATTGGTCGTTACCTGACGCCCGATCCGGTGAAATTGGCGGGTGGGATCAATGCGTACCAGTACGTGC
Source organism: Pseudomonas tritici (assembly GCF_014268275.3). Taxonomy (NCBI): domain Bacteria; kingdom Pseudomonadati; phylum Pseudomonadota; class Gammaproteobacteria; order Pseudomonadales; family Pseudomonadaceae; genus Pseudomonas; species Pseudomonas tritici. The sequence continues at coordinate 3,104,022 of NZ_CP077084.1, read as the reverse complement.
ATAACCCTACCGGGTGGGTCGACCCACTAGGACTAGCGTGTACGCCTACGAATTGCCCTCAACAGAGTGCAAAAAAAGAATGGGAATTAAATGCTGGTGTCGATCTAGACTGGCGCAATCAAAATGGCAATGGTCATGAGCAAATGCATAAAGGTTTGGATGAGGCCTTTCGCAGAACAGGTATACCAAAGGATGACTACAGCGTGACAAAGTGGGGAAAGGACAAATACGGAAAATCTTTTCCAACCGAATGGAGGGTTGAGAAAGGCCCAAAGAAAGGCGCAGAAGTGAATATAGATGACCCTACGCTAGTCCCTAGTAAACAAGGTCCGCAGTCACCACATATTGGCTATCAGACTCACGGAAAAAGAATCGATGGAGGAGCAGTAAGAGGGCACATACTGCTCAAAGTGCTTCCAGTTAGCCGCTCAAAAATAGGAGTACGTTGATGAATTATCTGGAAGCAGAAATAGACGAAGCAGTCATTGCGCTGAAAATCGCACACAGGAAGCTAACCGCGGAAGACATCAACAAACTAATAAGCGCTTTAACTAAAAAGTTTTTCAAATTCGAAAACACCCTATTAGATCCTATGGAGTTCAACAACATAAGTAGCGAACACAACCCAAATTTCTGGCGAGAAATAAAGGACCGTATAAAAAAGACAGATCTGACACTAATGGTCTTCGACACTGACTATAGAGCATGGAAAATCAACAACTCGCATGATCTTGCAGATATTTTAGGGGAAACAACCGGTTATCCGTTTTGGGTGACAGATAGCGAGCTAACGTTCTTGATACATTTGGACGACCATAACTGCGTAATCTCGGCATAAAGCCAATAAAGATAGTTATATTTAATGGCGATACCTATCGGTTAGCCAACGAGGTCATGAAGACGCTCTCGAAAAAGCCATCCTCAAATACCAATTAACAGGTAACTCCAATCTTCAAGGCCACACCGCCCTCCTGTGGCGAGCGAGCTTGCTCGCGCTGGGCCGCGAAGCGGCCCCAGTACAGACAATGGGTATTTTCAGTTAAATAGGCATTGGCTGTTTTGGGGCTGCTTCGCAGCCCAGCGCAGGGCAAGCCTGCTCACTACAAGAGAACCTCAATCAGCAGAGATCACCGCTTCGAAAGCTCCATAATCATCCGACTCAACAAATAAACCCGCGGCGCCACGCTCTCCACCTCCGCATACTCCTCCGCCGTATGAATACCCCCCCCGACAATCCCAAACCCATCCAACGTCGGCGTCCCAACCCCAGCCGACAAACTCGCATCCGCCGCCCCACCACTGCCTTCAATCGTCAGCTTCTTGCCCAACTCCCCATAAATCCCCTGGGCAATCGCCACCAACTTGTCCGACTCCGGCGTCTGCGGCATCGGTGGTAAGCCGCGTTGCAGGGTGGTCTTCACTTCCGTGTCCGGGATCAGCTTGTTCGCCGACACCCGCGCCAAGTCCTTCTCGATGCGATCAAACTCTTCCGGCAACGCCGCACGCACGTCAGCCTTGGCGGTAGCTTGGTCAGGAATCACGTTGGTACGGTCGCCCGCCTTGAGCACGGTAAAGTTGATGGTGGTTTTCTTCTCTTCATCGCCCAGCTTGCCCAGTTGCAGGATCTGGTGCGCAACCTCCATGGCAGCGTTGCGGCCCAGTTCCGGGGCGACGCCGGCGTGGGCGGCTTTGCCTTTGACTTCTACCAAGGCAGTGGCGCTGCCTTTGCGCCAGACCACCAGGCCGTCGGCTGGGCGGCCGGGTTCGAGGTTGAGGGTAACGTCGTGGGCCTTGGCGGTTTGGCGAATCAGTTCAGAAGCGGCGTCGGAGCCGGTTTCTTCACTGGCGTCGAGCAGGAAGGTGATTTGTGCGTAGTCCTTGAAGCCTTGGTTCTTGAGGACTTTGAGCGCGTAGATGCCGGCGACGATGCCGCCCTTGTCATCCATTACGCCGGGGCCATAGGCGCGGCCGTCCTTGATGTGGAACGGTCGCTCGGCGGCCGAGCCTTCCTTGAATACGGTGTCCATGTGGGCCATCAGCAGGATCTTGGCTTTGCCGGTGCCCTTGAGCGTGGCAACCACATGACTGTTATTGGCCGCTTTATCCGGTACCAACTCGATGCTGAAGCCCAGTTGTTTCAGTTCATCAACAGCGATGTCGCGCACTTGGGTCAGGCCCGGCTCATAACCCGAACCCGAGTCAATGTTCACCAGGCGTTCCAGCAATTTCAGGGCTTCGGCCTTGTACTGTTCGGACTGCGCCTGGATCTGTTTATGGGGTTCGGCGCTGTAGGCCGGCACGGCGAAGGACAAGGCCAGGGTGGCGGCCAGGAGAGTACGCGGGAAGTTGAAGTGCATGAACCGATCCTTGTTTTTTGTGGGAGGGTGCCGCCACACCCTACCCCACTAGACCGATCGCAACCAACTCCCCTTCGTGGAGCTGACGCGGTTGCGCCCGCTGCTCTTGGCCTCGTACAACGCCTGGTCGGCGTCGTTCAACCAGCTTGTGGAGTCGGCATGGGTCGGCTGATACGGCGCCAGGCCGATGCTCAAACTGGCACGTAAGGTCGGGTCCTGGGCGTAGGCCAGGGCGTTGAAGCGATCGCGCAACGCGTCCATCACTTCGGTGGCGCGGTTAAGCGGCATGTCCGGCAGGATCACGCAGAATTCGTCACCACCGTAACGCCCGGCCAGGTCGGTGGCGCGCAGGTTCTGGCGCAGGACTTTGCTCAATTGGCGCAGGACGATATCACCGGTGACATGGCCGTAGGTGTCGTTGATGGTCTTGAAGTGGTCGATATCGATCAACGCGATGGCGCCGCGTGAGAAACCTCGGCGGCAGCGTTGGAATTCGATTTCAAGGTGATCCTTCCAGGCGCCATGATTGAGCAGGCCGGACAGGCTGTCAGTACGGCTCAGCGCCAAAAGCTCGCGCTTGTGGCGCGCCAGCGTCACCGCCTGGCGATAGCAGATCCAGCCCAATGCCAACGGATACAGCATCAGGATCGGCAGGCAGGCATAGAGTTGGGTTTGGGTCGTCACCGCGATAAAAGCGGGGGCGAATAACAGTAACGAGGTGCCGATGCCGAGCGCCTGCGCCACCCACCCCGCCAGCATGAAGCGGGGACCGCCGATGGCCACGTTGTTCATGGTCATCATCGACAACGTGGTCACGCTGGGCAGTGGATTAAAGTGCATGGCGCCGACCCAGAACCCACCGCAAAACGAATCGAACAGCAGGTGGCGTCGTTCGCTGCGCAGTGCATTGGCGGTGCGTAAGGTCAGTTGAAACGCCAGGTGCGGCCAGACAAACGCGTTGATGACCATCCAGGCCCACACCCACCATGCGGGGTCCAGCGGATACATCCCGAACACCACGCACACAAAGCCTAGCGTCAGCCCGAGGGTACGGGATTTGTACAGCCGTGAAGCAAGCCGAAGCCCGTGTCCTTCTGCAGCTGACATGATGAGATGAAATCCTGAGTGATTGCCTGGAGTCTATCAGGGTACCGGCAAATCGCCACTACCCTTCATAAGCTCAAAACCCTCAGTGGGAAAAGCCTCGCGCCAGCATCAGCGCCACGCCCAGCAGCAATACTGCCGTGACCCGCTGCAACACCACGCGGCGCTTGGGGTTTTCCAACACATGCTTGATGCGCTGGCCGAAGTAGCAATACAGGCAGCCGCTGGCGAATTGCAGCACCAGGAACGTCATGCCAAGGATGGCAATGTCCACCGTCGAACCCTGCCCACCGGTCCCGGCGAACTGCGGGAACACTGCGCTGAACATGATGAGGGTCTTGGGGTTGGAAAACCCGGTCAGCAAACCCTTGCCGAACAGGCTGCGCGAGCCCTCCACAGCGCCGACGCGGTCGATCGACGGGCCGCTGCTGGTCCACTGTTTGTAGGCCAGGTACAGGATGTAGGCCACACCGACAATCTGGATGCCCTGGGTGATGGCAAGGTTGCCCTTGATCAACTCCGAGAAGCCCACGGCGAAGATCAGGATCGATATCAGGTACGACACACTGGCACCGACCTGCGCCGGGATCGAACGGCGCAGGCCGTCGCGCAAGCCCAGGCTCAACAGCAGCAGGGTCATGGGGCCAGGGCTGAACGTCATGGTGGCGCAAAACAGCAGGAAGTAGAGAAACGAAGAGAGGGTTAACGCACTGGTCATGGCCGGGGCCCCGAGGAAGAGAGCCAGCAGTCTAGGCAGTGGGCGTTGCGCAGGGCAGGTAAAGTGAGGCCTAATTCGCCCGAACTTCACCGGTAAAATAACCGGCAAAGACAAGGAATTTGCATGTTCGTATCGGCCATTGCCTTTATAGAGGGCACCTCTAAGGTGCAACAGATTGTGGAGGCGTTCAGCCAGGCCATCGAAAACGGTGAATGGGCGCCCGGCAGCCAGTTACCGTCGGTGCGCGAGCTGACCCAGACCCTGGGCGTGAGCAAATTCACCCTCAACGAAGCCCTCGACCGTCTGCGCGGGCGCAATCTGCTGACCTCCCGTCAAGGTCGTGGCTATTTCGTAGCAATAGACCGCGTGCGCCCGGCCACGGCGAACTGGGTTGATTTACTGCCTCAGGACCTGCTCAGCGTACTGCGCCGCCCGCTTGCCACGGCATATGGCGACCTGCGCCCCGGTGGCGGCCACTTGCCGGAAGCGTGGCTGGACAGCGAAGCCATTCGCCAAACCATGCGCAGCGTGGTGCGTGCGCCCTCGTTGCGCATCGCCGGGCTGGGCACACCGGCCGGGCTATTACAGTTGCGCCAGGCCTTGCAACAGAAACTCCACGGCGAAGGGTTGTCGGTATCGGTGGAGCAGATCATCACCACCCCCAACACCGTGCAAGGCCTGGACATGCTGATGCGCCTGCTGGCGCGCCCCGGCGACACCGTGCTGCTGGATACGCCATGCTACTTCAACTTCCACGCCAACCTGGCCCTGCATGGGGTCAAGGTCGTGACGATCCAGCGCCGCCCCGACGGTTTTGATTTTACTGCACTTGAACAACTGTTGGCCGAACACCGACCCAGCCTGTACCTCACCACCAGCGTGCTGCAGAACCCCACCGGCCACTCCTTCAGCCCTGGCCAAGCGTTTCGCTTGTTGCAACTGACCCAGCACTACCATTGCCATATCGTCGAGGATGATCTCTACGGCGACCTGCACCCCAACCCACCGCCGCGCCTGGCTGCCCTCGCCGGCTTGGACCAAGTCACCTACTTGTCGGGGTTCTCCAAGATCCTCAGCGCCAACGCCCGTGTCAGCTTCGTGGTCGCCGCGCCGCAATTGGCGGCCAACCTGACCAATATGAAGTTGATGAGCGGCGGCGTGACCTCGGAGCTGTTCGAGCAGATCGTGTACCGCATGCTCAGCGAAGGCAGCTACGCCAAGCACCGCAAGCGCATGGTGCAGCGCTTGATGGAGGCCGGTGGGCGGGTCGAGCAATGGCTCAAGCGTTGCGGCTGCGAATTACCCATGGGTTACGAAGGCGGGATGTTTATCTGGGCGCACCTGCCGCCTGGGATCAACGGCGAGCAGCTGGCCCAGGCGGCATTGAAACAAGGCATGGTGCTGGCGCCGGGCGCGCTGTTTGGTTATGACCCGGCGCACCGCGACTTGATGCGCTTCAATGTGGCCCACAGTGACGAGCCACGGGTGCAGCAGGTGTTTGAGGCGCTGCTGGGTAGCGCCCTCTAGCGCAGGCCGATACGTTCGTTGAGCGTTTTTTTGCTTCGTCGTGTATCTCATTATCGCCAGATACACTGCAATACAAAGGGCACAAGGCAGCAGCGGCGCCAATGGCTAGACTGCGCGCACTGAGTATTTAACGAGGGTGGCAGCATGGATCATGTCGATCACATCCTGATTGTCGATGACGACCGGGAGATCCGTGAACTGGTAGGCAACTACCTGAAGAAAAACGGCCTGCGCACCACCGTGGTCGCCGACGGGCGCCAGATGCGCAGCTTCCTCGACACCACCCCGGTGGACTTGATCGTGCTGGATATCATGATGCCGGGCGACGACGGCTTGCAGCTGTGCCGCGAGCTGCGAGTGGGCAAGCACAAGGCCACGCCAGTGCTGATGCTCACCGCGCGCAACGATGAAACCGACCGCATTATCGGCCTGGAAATGGGCGCTGACGATTACCTGGTCAAACCGTTCGCCGCCCGTGAACTGCTGGCACGTATCAACGCGGTACTGCGCCGCACACGGATGTTGCCGCCGAACCTGATCATCAGCGAGACCGGTCGTTTGCTCCGGTTTGGCCGTTGGCGCCTGGACACCACCGCACGCCACCTGCTCGACACGGACGACACCCTGGTGGCCCTGAGTGGCGCCGAATACCGCCTGTTGCGGGTGTTCCTCGACCACCCCCAACGCGTGCTCAACCGCGACCAGTTGCTCAACCTGACCCAGGGCCGCGACGCCGACCTGTACGACCGCTCCATCGACCTGCTGGTGAGCCGCCTGCGCCAGCGCCTGCTGGATGACGCCCGCGAACCGGCCTATATCAAGACGGTGCGCAGCGAGGGCTATGTGTTCTCGCTGCCGGTGAAAATCCTCGGGGCCGATCAATGAGCTTCAAGCTTGGCTGGCCCCGCACCCTGGCGTCGCAGTTGTCGCTGATCTTCTTGATCAGCCTGGTCTGCGCCCATGGCCTGTCTTTCAGTGCGCAGTTCTACGAGCGCTACATCAGCGCGCGCACCGCCATGTTGGGCAACCTGGAAAACGATGTGTCCACCTCGGTGGCGATCCTCGACCGTCTGCCCGCCAACGAGCGCGCCAGCTGGCTACCGCGTCTCGACCGGCAGAATTACCGCTACCTGCTCGACGACGGCGAAACCGGTGAGCCGATGAGCAGCAACGCTGTGCCCATGGCCGCCACCTCGATTGCTGATGCATTGGGTGAACGCTACGCGCTGACCTTGCGCGACATCCCCGGCCTGCAAAAACACTTCCAGGCGCACCTGACCCTGGCGGATGGCAGCCCGATCACCATCGACGTGCGCCCCGCGATGGTCCCCGTCGCCTACTGGTTGCCGGTGGTACTGGTGCTGCAACTGGCACTGCTGCTCGGCTGTACCTGGTTTGCCGTGCGCCTGGCCATCCGCCCGCTGACGCGCCTGGCCCGCGCGGTGGAAACCCTGGACCCCAACGCACATCCCACGCTGCTCGACGAGAATGGCCCGACCGAAGTCGCGCATGCCGCCGCCGCGTTCAATGAAATGCAAAAACGTATCGCCGAATACCTCAAGGAACGTATGCAGATCCTGGCGGCCATTTCCCATGACCTGCAAACCCCGATCACCCGCATGAAACTGCGCGCCGAATTCATGGACGACTCCGCCGACCGCGACAAACTCTGGGGCGACCTGAGCGAGATGGAACACCTGGTACGCGAAGGCGTGGCCTATGCGCGCAGCGTCCACGGTGCGACCGAAGCCAGCCACCGCATCAACCTCGACGCGTTCCTCGACAGCCTGGTGTTCGACTACCAAGACATGCACAAACACGTCAGCCTCAGCGGCAAAAGCGCGGTGGTCCTCGACACCCGCCCCCACGCTCTGCGGCGTGTGCTGGTGAACCTGGTGGACAACGCCCTGAAATTCGCCGGCTCCGCGCAACTGGAAGTGGGCTCGATGGCCAACGGGGAATTGTCGATCAAGGTCTTGGATAACGGCCCCGGCATTGCCGAGGACGAACTGGTGCAGGTGATGCAGCCGTTCTACCGCATCGAAAGCTCGCGCAACCGTGGCACCGGCGGCACCGGCCTGGGGCTGGCGATTGCCCAGCAACTGGTGGTGGCGATTGGTGGCTCGCTGACCTTGAGTAACCGCCCGGAAGGCGGATTGTGCGCGCAGATCAAGATCAGTGTGTGAGGTTGAGTCGGGCTCCCTAAGCCTTACTCAGTCCGAATGTATAAGCTGGCTTGCCGGCGATGCAGAAGCCCGGGTTCATCAGGCACACCGGGGCGATGCCTTCGCAGGCAAGCCAGCGTCCACAGGGAAACGCGTACGCCTCATCGATCAGGTCGGCTGGCAGGCCTGCGACATTCACTGCCCTCTTGCGCGTTGACCATCGTAACCACACACCATATAGTGTGCCCACAAACAGAACAGACCACTACATAGTGTGCAGTATCGGTATTTATCGACCACACTATGCGCAGTATTTCAATGCCTGAAGCCTGCAATTTACTTATTTTTTGGCGGCTCCAAGGGCCGTCAAACCCGATCTGAAAGGAATATTTCGATGCTGAGTTGGGATGAAGTCGATAACGAAGACACCGGTGCAGCGGTGATCAAGGGCGCCAACGCCGGCCACGCCACCGAAGCCAACATGGACCGCCTCGACGGTGCCGGCGCTGCCGCCGCCCTTGAAGCCCGCGCCGTCACCGCCAGTGACTCCGCCGCCATAGTCCGCGCCAAGGCCGCCCTCGACAAACTCGACGTCGCCGAAGGCCTCGCCGAACTCGAAGGCGCCTCCGCCCGCGTCGCCGTTGACGAAAAACGCATGATCAACTGCCGCGCCGACCTCAACCAACTCGTGCCGTTCAAGTACGACTGGGCCTGGCAGAAATACCTCGACGGCTGCGCCAACCACTGGATGCCGCAAGAGGTCAACATGACCGCCGACATCGCCGTGTGGAAAGACCCCGAAGGCCTGACCGACGACGAACGCCGCATCGTCATGCGCAACCTCGGCTTCTTCTCCACCGCCGACTCGCTGGTCGCGAACAACCTGGTCCTGGCCGTGTACCGCCTGATCACCAACCCGGAGTGCCGCCAGTACATCCTGCGCCAGGCCTTCGAAGAGGCGATCCACACCCACGCCTACCAGTACTGCATCGAATCGCTGGCCATGGATGAAGGCGAGATCTTCAACATGTACCACGAGATTCCATCGGTCGCGAAAAAGGCCGCCTGGGGTTTGAAGTACACCCGCTCGATCTCCGATCCGAAGTTCGAAACCGGCACCGTTGAGACTGACAAAGAATTGCTGCGCAACCTGGTCGCCTATTACTGCGTCCTCGAAGGCATCTTCTTCTATTGCGGCTTCACCCAGATCCTGTCCATGGGCCGTCGCAACAAAATGACCGGCGTGGCTGAGCAGTTCCAGTACATCCTGCGCGATGAGTCGATGCACCTGAACTTCGGTATCGATGTGATCAACCAGATCAAAATCGAAAACCCACATTTGTGGGATGCCGAGATGAAGGAAGAAGCGACCCAGATGATTCTGCAAGGGACGCAGTTGGAGATCGAATACGCTCGCGACACCATGCCGCGCGGGGTGTTGGGCATGAACGCGGCGATGATGGAGGACTACCTCAAGTTCATCGCGAACCGTCGTTTGTCGCAGATTGGGTTGAAGGAAGAGTATCCAGGGACGACGAACCCGTTCCCTTGGATGAGCGAGATCATGGACTTGAAGAAAGAGAAGAATTTCTTTGAGACGCGGGTTATTGAGTATCAGACTGGCGGCGCGTTGAGCTGGGATTGATTCTAGGACGCAGGGTGCAAGTAAGATCGAGGTCTGCGATCGAAGGATTCAAGTAGAAGAGACCAGAAACAAGAAACCCATAGCAACCGTTCATGCGGCTGCTATGGGTCTTGACCGTACAAGTGAACGAAGCCCACCTACACGGGCCGCGATTGGGGAGAACCACAATCACGAAAGCATTTGAGGAAATGCGGGGCGTGATTATGGCGGACCTTCAAGCGGTGTCAACGGCTGATCGTCGGAGACAAGATTCTGTAAGACATCTTGGATTCCAAAATTAACCCTACGAGCAGGCAAATTATTTGCCTGATCTCAGACATCAGTTTTGAAGAGGTTATTAGCCATGTCTAAAAAAAATCAACATGTAGTCCCCCACGGGAACGACTGGGCCGTAAAAGGTGCAGGAAACTCAAAAGCCACGAAGGTTGTTAGTACTCAAGCGGAAGCCATTAAGCTCGCTCGTGAAATCGCAATAAACCAGGAGAGCGAAATGTTCATCCATGGACAGAATGGCCAGATTCGCGAACGCAATACTTACGGAGATGATCCATTTCCACCAAACGGCTGAGTGCAATATCTCAAGGGTATATTTCCGGCGAGCGTAGAAACTAGGCTTTGCCCCATGGACCGCCCTAAAGCGGCCCATGGGAGACCTTAGTTGGAAACCTGCTCCAAAAAAATCAGTTGCAACGGCTCGCTGAGCAGATCATCCGTCGTGGCGGCAAAGCGCTGGAAGTACGGCGTCGCAAAATGCGCATCAAGGGCCGCTTGGTCCTTGAACGCCTCACGCATGTAGAACGTGCCGGGCTCATCGCGACGTTCGAACAACACGTAATCCAGATTGCCCGGCTCGGCCCGAGTAGGTTCGATCAGGGTCAACAAACCTGCCTTGAGAGCCTCCTGCTTGCCGGGTTTGGCCTTGAGTACAGCGAGGGACACCAAAGGTTTTTGCATGGTAGTGGCTCCGGTTGTAGAACGTAATGGGGGCTGGCTTGAACAGCCTGCGATCAATAGCGCACACAGCCACACGGTCAGTGTTTTCACAGGAAGCCCTCGAGCACGATCTTGCCCCGGGCCTTGCCGCTTTCGACCAGGGCATGGGCTCGGCGCATATTTTCGGCATTGATGGCGCCGAAATGCTCGCCCAGGGTGGTTTGCAGGATGCCCTGGTCGATCAACTGAGCGATGCGATTGAGCAGGTGGTGCTGATTGATCATGTCCGGGGTTTCGAACAGCGAGCGCGTGAACATCAGCTCCCAGTGCAGGGATAAGGACTTGAGCTTGAGTGGCATCACATCCAGGCTGCGCGGATCATCGATCACCCCCAGGCGACCCTGTGGGCGCAGCACTTCGACCAACTGCGCCAGGTGCTCCTCGGTATGCGTCAGGCTGGCCACATGACTGACCTCTGCAATGCCGAGCGCCTGCAGTTGGGCAAGCATCGGCTGACGATGGTCGATCACATGGTCGGCGCCCATGCGTTTGACCCAGGCGGCGGTTTCCGGGCGCGAGGCGGTGCCGATGACGGTCATGCCGGTCAGTTTACGGGCCAATTGCACCAGCATCGAACCCACTCCGCCGGCGGCGCCGACAATCAGCAGTACATCGCCGTCGCCGCCATCCTCGGTAACGCCAAGCCGATCAAAAAGCAATTCCCAGGCGGTGATCGAAGTCAACGGCAACGCCGCCGCGTCGGCCGCACTCAGCGACTGCGGGCGATGCCCGACAATACGCTCGTCTACCACTTGCAGTTCGCTGTAACTGCCTGCCCGGGTCAGGGAACCGGCGTAGTAAACCTTGTCGCCCGCCTTGAACAACGTGACGTCAACGCCGACTTCACGCACCGTTCCGGCCGCGTCCCAACCCAGAATCTTCGGTTCTTTGGCGAAGGTACCGGCGCGCACTTTGGTGTCCACGGGGTTGACCGCAACGGCCTCGACTTCCACCAGCAAATCCTTGGGGCCAGGTGTGGGTGCGGCGATGTTCACATCTTGCAGGGAGCGCGGATCGTCGATGGGCCGACCGTGCTCGGTAAAGGTGATGGCTTTCATGGCAACTCATTGATGATGGGGTTGCGTGCATCTTTACCGTTCCCACTTCAAAGAAAAATAGACACAATGCAGCAACACTTTCACTGCTGGAGTGAAAATGATCCGCATCGATGATCTGGCGCTGTTTATGCGCAGCGCCGCCCTGGGCAGTTTCACCGCGGCGGCGGTCGAAGCCGACTTGCTGCCGGGGCAAGTAGCGGCGGCCATCAAGCGGCTGGAGCGCGAGCTGGAGGTGCGCCTGTTTACACGCACCACGCGCAGCCTGCGCCTGAGCGCGGAAGGCGAGCAGTATTTGCCCACCGCACGCTCCGTACTCGAGCAACTGGAGCAAGGGCGGCAACACCTGCGCGGTGACCATGCGCCCCTGCGCGGTACGCTGCAGATCGCGGCACCGTCGGACCTGGGGCGTAACGTCCTGTTGCCGTGGCTCACGGAATTTCGGCGCATGCACCCAGCGCTGAACCTGCGGTTTTTTCTCTCCGACCAAGTGAGCAACCTGTTCCGTGACCCAGTGGACGTGGCGATTCGTTACGGACTCAACGAGGACGCCAACTACATCGCCCTGCCCTTGGCACCCCAGAACCGCCGCGTGCTGGTGGCCTCTGCGGACTACGTGGCGCGACAGGGAGCGCCCGTTGAACCGGACGACCTGGCCCACCACGCATGCCTGCTTTATCTGCAAAATGGTCGGATCCATGATCGCTGGCAATTGGGCACACAGACCGTGAAAGTCTCGGGGCCACTGTTCAGCGATGACGCCGACGTGGTCCGGCGCTGGGCGCTGGACGGAGAAGGTATCGCCTACAAGTGCAGGCTGGATGTAAGTACGGATGTGAAAGCCGGCCGCCTCGTCGTACTGATGCCCGACCACCCTGGGGATGTGTACCCCTTGAGTTTCGCCTGCCCTCACCGTGGACAAATGTCACGCGCTGTCACTCAGTTGCATCAGTGGCTGAGCAACCGGTTCAACGCCTTGAACCCTCCTGTTCCGGAATAAACAACAGTCTTTATTTATGCCCAATCAAACCATCAAGACACCCTGCGTCGGCCTATGCTCCACCGTTTACGGGGACCTGGTGTGCCGGGGCTGCAAGCGTTATCACCACGAAGTGATCCAGTGGAACGGCTACAACGCCGACGAGAAACAGGCCGTGTGGCTGCGCCTGGAGCAATTGCTGGTGCAGGTGATGGCCAGCAAACTGGAAGTGTTTGATGCGCACCTGCTGCGCCAGCAGCTTGAAAATCGCAAGATCCGCTTTATGCCGCACCAGTCGCCGTATTGCTGGGCGTACCAGCTGATAGCCCGGGGTGCGCGGGTGATTTCCAAGTTGGATGCGTATGGGCTGGCGCTGTTGCCAGAGTTTCGTGAGCGCCATTTGGCGGACCTGCGCGACGCGATTGATCGGGAGTTTTTCCTGCTGTCCGAAGCGCATTACGAACGGTATATCGCGCCGGGGTTTATTCGGGACGTGTTTGGTTCACCCTTGATCGCTGCCTTCTAACGACGCAATTGTGTTTAAAATGCCGCCCGCTCAACGACCGACGTTTAACGATGAACCCAGACGCACTCACCACCCTGCACACTCACTTGCTCACCGCCCTGGCCAGCCCACCGGCTGAAACCCGGCGCCTGTTCCACGGCCGTGGTCGCTGCTGGCCGGGCCTAGAGCAATTGACGGTGGACTGGCTAGAAGGCGTGCTGCTGGTGTCGTTGTTCAAGGAGCCTGAGGCAGAACACCTGCACGCCCTGAAACAGCTGCTGCAGACGCAGTTCGGTGCCTACACCGTCGCCCTGCAACACCGGTACCTGCCGCAAAGCACCACCGAATGGCTGGCAGGCAACCCTGTCGATGAGCTGACCATCACCGAAGGCGGGCTGCGTTACCTGATCGACCTGGGTAAAAAACAGAACAGCGGGCTGTTCCTCGACATGCGCTACGGGCGTAACTGGGTGCGCGAACAGGCCAAGGGCCAGCGCGTGCTCAACCTGTTTGCCTATACCTGTGGGTTTTCCGTGGCCGCCATCGAAGGTGGCGCCGAGCATGTGGTGAACCTCGACATGGCACGTGGCGCCCTGAGCCGTGGCCGCGACAACCATCGCCTGAACGGTCATGAACTGAGCAAGGTCAGCTTTTTGGGCCATGACCTGTTCAAGTCCTGGGCCAAGGTCACTAACAGCGGCCCGTATGACCTGGTGATCATCGACCCGCCGTCGTTCCAGAAAGGTAGTTTCCTGCTGACCAAGGACTACCAGCGCGTATTGCGGCGCCTGCCGGACTTGCTGACCCCACAGGGCACCGTGTTGGCGTGCATGAACGACCCGGCCTTCGGCGAGGACTTCCTGATCGACGGTGTGACACAAGAGGCACCCGGGTTACGATTCGTGGAACGGCTGCAAAACCCGCCGGAATTTCCTGATATTGACGCGCAAAGCGGCTTAAAGGCCTTGGTGTTTCGCCAGGGCTGATGCCGAAACGTCTTACGCTTGCTACGCTAAGTGATACACCGGGTTGGTGAACCTTCTGACCTCCTTCCCGGTCGATACCTGCATTCCCCGGCCAGACTCGACAGCGTCACGTTGTCGGCTGCCCCGTTTCACCTTTTGGAGAACCGCCCGTGATATCGACCCTGCATGTAGCCAGACTCAAAGCCTGGGGCGCCCACGGCTTTACCGCCACCGGTGTGGTATTGGCCTTCCTGGCCACCCTGGCGCTGCTGGAAAACTCACCCAAGGCTTGCCTGCTGTGGCTCGGCCTGGCGCTGGTGGTGGACGGCGTCGACGGTTCATTGGCGCGACGGGTCAACGTGAGCACCGTCTTGCCGAGTTTCGACGGCTCGGTGCTGGACCTGGTGATTGATTACCTGACGTATGTGTTTATTCCGGCGCTGTTTATCTACCGTTATATCGACCTGCCGGAGTTTACCCACCTGTTTACGGTGTCGGTGATCCTGGTCTCGTCGCTGTTCTGCTTCTGCAACGTGAACATGAAGAGCAAGGACAACTACTTCGTCGGCTTCCCCGCCGCGTGGAACGTGGTTGCACTGTGTGTCTATATCATCCAGCCGGAAGCCTGGGTCACCTTGCTCACAGTGATTGGCCTGGCGCTGCTGACCGTAACGCCAATGAAGTTCTTGCACCCGTTCCGGGTTAAACGATTCATGCCGATCAATATCGCGGTGACCACGATTTGGTTGCTGTGCAGCTTTTTGATGGTGGTGGATTATCCGAACACCAACCCGTGGACGTTTGGGTTGTGGTCGGTGATGTCGGCGTATTTCCTGGGGATTTGTGTCTGGCGCACCGCCCTGGAGTGGATCGAGGCACGCCGCTAGTCAAGCGGGCACGGTTTAAAATGTGGGAGCTGGCTTGCCTGCGATAGCGGTGAGTCAGCCCCAGATACGTCAACTGACACACTGCCATCGCAGGCAAGCCAGCTCCCACATTTGGATCTGCGTACATCCGGCGGGTAAGATGGCACACTTCGGCGCAGCACCTTTCTGCGCCCCGCCATTCTAAGTCCTGCCCATGCCCTTCGAACTCAGCGTAGACCTCACCACCCTCGCCATCCTGGCCGTCGTTGCGTTTATCGCCGGTTTCATCGACGCCATCGCCGGCGGCGGCGGCTTACTCACCACGCCGGCCCTGCTCACCGCAGGCATGCCGCCCCATCTGGTACTGGGCACCAACAAGCTCAGCTCCACGTTCGGCTCGGCCACCGCCAGTTTTACCTTCTACCGCCGCAAGCTGTTCCACCCGCGCCAGTGGGTGCACGCCATCGTCGGTACGCTGGTGGGTGCACTCGCTGGCGCAGTAGTCGCCCACTACCTGCCTGCTGAAACCCTGAACAAAATGCTGCCGGTGATCGTATTTGCCTGTGGTGTGTACCTGCTGTTCGGTGGTACGCCCAAGGCGCCGCTGGACGCCGACGCGCCGATCAAGAAGAAATGGCAAGCCACCCAGGGCTTTGGCCTGGGCTTCTACGATGGCGTAGCGGGCCCCGGCACCGGGGCGTTCTGGACGGTGAGCACGATGCTGCTCCACCCCATCGACCTGGTCAAAGCCAGCGGCGTGGCGCGCAGCATGAATTTCGTCAGCAACGCGGCGGCGCTGTCGGTGTTTATCTTCAACGGCTCGGTGGATTGGATCGTCGGCCTGGCGATGGGCATTTCGGTAATGGGTGGCGCGTTCTTTGGCGCACGCAGCGCGATCAGCGGCGGCGCCAAATTCATTCGCCCAGTGTTTATCACCGTGGTCCTCGGCCTGACCGTGCGCCTAGCCTGGCAGCACTGGTTCAGCGTGGCCTAGACGACGGGCCAGGTAGAGGTCGATCAGGTAACGCGCAATCGAACGTGACGCCGGCAACGGCGGCAGGTCGTGGATATTGAACCACTGCGCGTCCTCAATCTCGTCAGCCTGGGGCACGATGTCGCCACCCGCGTATTCAGCGTGGAAACCCAGCATCATCGAATGCGGGAACGGCCAGCACTGGCTGCCCATGTACTGGATGTTCTTGACCTCCACCTGCACCTCTTCGCGGACCTCGCGGATCAGGCAGTCTTCGGCCGATTCGCCCGGTTCGGCAAACCCCGCCAACGTGCTGTACACGCCGGTGACAAAACGCGGCGAACGCGCCAGCAGGATCTCGTCGCCACGGGTCACCAGCACGATCATGCTCGGCGAGATTCGCGGGTAGCTGCGCAGGTCACAGGCCTGGCAATACATCGCACGCTCGCGTGGCACCTGGACCATGGCCTGGCCGCAACTGCCGCAAAACCGATGCTCCCGTGCCCACGTGCCGATCTGCGCCGCGTAGCCCAGCACTTTGTACAGGGTGTGATCGCCTTGCAGCATGAAGCCGCGCAGGCCCTGCCAGCTGCAGCCCGGCACTTCGGCCGCCGCGTTGAGTTCCAGCAGGTACACCGGCTCGCCGTCGAGGTGGCCGATGCCATGTTCGGCAAACACCGAAAGGTCCTGGCGCTTGAGCCATTCACGGGGGAACAACGGGCCATTGGTGTCGTGCAAAAAGCCCTCGCGGCTACGGGCAACGGCCCAGCCACCCGGGGTGTCGTTGTCCAGCAGCGTTGTGGTAATCCAGCCTGGGGTCATGTCAGTCAATCCACGAATTCGGGTTTCTGCTTACTCATGTGGGCCGCGATGGCCACACGCAGGTCGTTGGATTGCAACATAGCCGAGTTCCAGGTGGCAACGTATTCCAAGCCATCATGGACGGTGTGGTCACGCATGTAGCTGATCATAGCCTTGGTGCCAGTGACCGCAATCGGTGACTTGGCGGCGATTTCATGGGCGATTTCCATGACGCCGGCCAGCAGGCTGTCCTGATCGGGGTACACACGGTTGACCAAGCCGATGCTGCGCGCTTCCTCGGCGCCAAACTGGCGGCCGGTGTAGGCCAGCTCACGCAGCATGCCGTCGCCAATAATGCGCGGCAGGCGTTGCAGGGTGCCAACGTCAGCGGCCATGCCGATATCGATTTCCTTGATCGAGAATTGCGCACCCTCGGCGGCGTAGCGCATATCACAAGCGCTGATCAGGTCGATGGCGCCGCCGATGCAGTAACCCTGGATTGCCGCCAGTACTGGCTTGCGGCAGTTGTCGACCGCGTTGAACGAAGCCTGCAGTTCGAGAATCTTGCGTCGCAGCAGGCGCGCGTTGCGGCCCACGTCCTTGCCGAAGTCGTTGGCGACCGAGGCCAGCATCATCAGGTCTATCCCTGAGGAGAAGTGCTTGCCGGCGCCACTGAGCACCACGGC
This sequence comes from Pseudomonas tritici, assembly GCF_014268275.3. Lineage (NCBI taxonomy): Bacteria > Pseudomonadati > Pseudomonadota > Gammaproteobacteria > Pseudomonadales > Pseudomonadaceae > Pseudomonas > Pseudomonas tritici. The sequence continues at coordinate 3,086,683 of NZ_CP077084.1, read as the reverse complement.
GCGCACGGCGTCGGTGTCTTCGACCCATTGGAAGATGTCGATGATTTCGGTCCAGAACGCCGCGTTCATCGCGTTGATCTTTTCCGGGCGGTTGATCTGCACATGGGCAACGTTGCCGGTGAGTTCGACGACGAAAGCTTGGTATTCGGACATGGCAGTAATCCCTGGCTGGCGAGTAATTAGGCCCGAACTATAACAAGGGTGCACAAGGACGCATCGGCCAAAAGCGGGACTGTACACCGTGAAGGAAAAGACGCTGGATAAAACCCTGCGTACACGCCATCCTTCGCGCTTTAAGCCGCCCCACGCGCGGCGCTCGACGTTTAAAGGATATGCCCATGCACGCCCACCCCCTCGCCCCCGCCGAATTCGAATCGATCGAAGATGCCCTGCTCAAATACGGCGACGACCATTCCGTATTGAACCTGGCCGAACTCGACGGCTACTTCACCGCGCTGGTTTCCAGCCCGGTCCAGGTGGATGTGGCTGAGTGGTTCCCGGCCATCTGGGGTGGCCAGAACCCGGAATGGGACAACATGGACGAAGCGCAAAGCTTCCTTGAACTGTGCGTTCGCCATATCAACACCCTGGCCGAACAACTGGCGATTGATGCCAAGGGTTTCAAGGCCCGCTTCGATGAAACCGAACACCAGGGCCAAACCGTAACCCTCGCCGAAGAATGGTGCTTTGGCTACATCCGCGGCGCCGCCATCGGCAACTGGCCGGAACTGCCAGCCGTGCAAGCCGCAGCACTGGAGAAAATTTCCTGGTGCGCCGAGCAGGACAATTTCGAACTGCCGGCAGACCTGGATGTGCAGGCGCACCAGCAGCGTGTCAGCCAAATCGAACCGGCAGCGCGGGCGCTGCATGATTACTGGCTGACAAAACGATAATTTGGCTTTTGATCTTGATCTCAGGCGCCCCGTCAAACACGCTGGCCGAACGCAGGCTCGACAAGCACAGCATCTATACCCGATTATTCGAATCCGCCTGTCGGCCACTCCGTGCCACCTTGCCTTGAATCAGGAGCCCTGTACCTTGAGTTCGCAGAAAACCGTGACCGTTACACCGCCCAACTTCCCCCTCAATGGCAAGGTCGCGCCCCCCGGCTCCAAATCCATTACCAACCGCGCCCTCCTGCTGGCCGCCCTGGCCAAGGGCACCAGCCGCCTCAGCGGCGCGCTCAAAAGCGATGACACCCGCCATATGTCAGTGGCCCTGCGCCAAATGGGCGTAACCATCGACGAGCCGGACGACACCACCTTCGTCGTCACCGGCCAGGGCAAACTGCAACTGCCGGGTCAACCGCTGTTCCTCGGCAACGCAGGCACCGCGATGCGCTTTCTCACCGCTGCCGTTGCCACGGTTGACGGCACCGTTGTGCTGGACGGCGATGACTACATGCAAAAACGCCCGATCGGCCCGCTGCTGGCGACCCTCGGCCAAAACGGTATCCAGGTTGACAGCCCCACCGGTTGCCCACCCGTCACCGTACACGGCGTAGGCAAAATCAAAGCCAAGCGCTTCGAGATCGACGGCGGCCTGTCCAGCCAATACGTATCGGCCCTGCTGATGCTCGCCGCCTGCGGTGAAGCGCCGATTGAAGTGGCGCTGACCGGCAAGGACATCGGTGCGCGTGGCTATGTGGACCTGACCCTGGACTGCATGCGTGCCTTCGGTGCCCAGGTTGAAGAAGTCAACGACACCACCTGGCGCGTCGCCCCTACCGGCTACAGCGCCCATGATTATCTGATCGAACCCGACGCCTCCGCCGCCACTTACCTGTGGGCCGCTGAAGTGTTGACCGGTGGCCGCATCGACATCGGCGTAGCCGCGCAAGACTTTACCCAGCCGGACGCCAAGGCGCAGGCCGTGATCGCGCAATTCCCAGACATGCAGGCGACCGTGGTCGGCTCGCAGATGCAGGACGCCATCCCGACCCTGGCGGTGCTCGCTGCGTTCAACAACACCCCGGTGCGTTTCACTGAGCTCGCCAACCTGCGGGTCAAGGAATGTGACCGCGTACAAGCGCTGCATGACGGCCTGAACGAGATCCGCCCGGGCCTGGCGACCATCGAGGGCGACGACCTGCTGGTCGCCAGTGATCCTGCGCTGGCCGGCACGTCGTGCAACGCGCTGATCGACACCCACGCCGACCACCGCATCGCCATGTGCTTTGCCCTGGCCGGGCTGAAAGTGTCGGGCATCCGTATTCAGGACCCGGACTGCGTAGCCAAGACCTATCCTGAGTACTGGAAGGCTTTGGGCAGTCTTGGGGTCGTGCTGACCTACTGAGCGATCAGCGTCGGAATGGGGAGGCAGTGCACATGACGATTCGCCAACCCTGCCCACCTGGCGCTTGCGTCTGCGACCGCGACGACCTGCTGCAAGCGCCAGGTGCCGACTTGCGCATCCTCAACCTGACGCGTCAGGAAGAGAAGAAACTGCTCGACCGCCTTGAAGACCTCAAGAGCTTGCAAGACCTGGAACGCCTGCAACAGCTGATGTACCAGCAATTGGGCATTCGCGTGCATATCGCACCGGGCCACACCGAGGTCAAGAGCATGCGTGGGATCCAGATCGTGATCGACGAACTGCCGGGCATGTGCCGCAAAACCCGCCAATCGATCCCGGCCGCGATCCGCCGAGGCCTGGAGAAACGACCAGAGATCGCCTACCGCCTGCTGGATGCCCACGACCTGTTTCGCGAAGGTTGAATCAACCGGCGACCGTCTCGCTCTCGAACAGACCCTGGCCCACGGTCTTGGCCTTTTGCAGATGCACTTGCGCCCCGCCGCTTTCCGATTCCAGCATCAGCTGCGACGTCACCACCTGCGCGCCACAATAGTCGAAGATCCCGTAGTCGATCTGCGTGCGCATTGCCTTGGCATAGCCGTGTCGGTCAAACGCATCGTCATCGGCGGCGCCCAAGGCCAGCAGGTGCACCTGTAAGTGCCGCAGTTTCTTCACCACCGGCGTATCGGGGCTGTAGTCGATCGCCCACCCATTGATGAAGACGCGGTCGATCCAGCCCTTGAGCAGGCCCGGCAACGACCACCAGTAAATCGGAAACGCCAGCACCAAGGCATCGGCGCGGTCGATGCGCGCCTGTTCGGCCAGTACGTCGGCCGGTGGCGTGGCGCGGCTGCGATGGACCAGATGGTCGGCAGCGGTGTAGCGCGGGTCAAAACCTTCTGCGGCAATGTCGGCGATTTCGTAGGTGTGACCCGCGGCTGTCAGGCCAACGGCGACTTGGGCAGCCACGCCATGGGTGAGAGATTGCGGGTCGTGATGAGCAACAACGATGAGTGCGTGCATGACATTGACTCCCTTTGGGGTTACGCTGGGCTTAAGTTACGATTAGTAAGTTACTTTTGGTACATAAGCATGTCAAGCAGTGAATCCCCTACCCCACGTCGTCGCCTGTCCCGCGAAGACCGCCTGCGCCAATTGCTGGATGTGGCCTGGCAACTGGTGCGCGATGAAGGCACCGAAGCCCTGACCCTTGGCCGCCTGGCAGAACTGGCAGGGGTGACCAAGCCGGTGGTCTACGACCATTTCGTTACCCGTGCCGGGTTGCTGGTTGCGTTGTATGAGGATTTTGATGCGCGCCAGGATCGGGTATTTGCCAACGCCATAGCGGCCAGCAGCGCCACCCTTGACGATCAGGCCTGGGTGATCGCCGAGTCCTATGTGGATTGTGTGTTATTGCAAGGCCGGGAAATTCCTGGGGTGATTGCGGCACTCAGCAGCTCGCCGGAGCTGGAATCCCTGAAGCGCCAGTACGAGGCGATCTTCCTCGACAAGTGCCGCGCTGCGCTGTCGCCCTTTGGGCGCTTATCCCAGGCCGGTTTGCGGGCGATGCTGGGGGCTGCAGAGGCGCTGTCCCAGGCGGCAGCCAGTGGCGAGATCAGTCGTGAAGAGGCGCAGCAGGAGTTGTTGGCGACCATACTGGCGATGGTTAATCGCGGCCGCGTTTAGGTCATTGCTACTTGGGATGTTGTGGCGAGGGAGCTTGCTCCCGTGGCGGCCTGATAGTCGCTCGAGCCCTATCAGGTGTAAATGAGGTTCAAATGTGGGAGCTGGCTTGCCTGCGATCGCGGTGATTCTGCCACTGAAAGGGTGACTGACAAGGCCACATCGCACTGTAGTGAGCGGGCTTGCCCCGCGCTGGGCTGCGAAGCGGCCCCAATAAGGCCGCCGCGTTTTTTCAGGTAGAACGCGATATCAGGATTTAGGGCCGCTTCGCAGCCCAGCGCGGGGCAAGCCCGCTCACTACAAGTGCACTTGGGCCACGACAACAAGCGAGTCAGTGCCCAGCCACAAACAACTGAACCTTGCGCGCCAACTGATCAAGGTGCCGATCGCGCTGCTTTTCCGCATCCACCATCGCTCGCTTGCCGTGTTTTTGTAGCAGGTACGTATGAATCTGCCGCACTTCCAGCGAGTTGTAGATCGCCGCCACATCCAACACACCCATCAAGCCATCGGTGCCGTAGTCCCGCGTGTTCATCAGCACTTGGGTGCCGCGCGCGCCGCGCACTTGAAAGCCCATGCCTTCAAACGCCGGCACCTTTTCCACTGAGCACGCCAGCTCCGCATGGGGATAACGACTCAGCACGTCGCGCATCATCGCGCGTGCCACACCCTGGCGCCGGTAACCGACTTGCACCGCCATGAACGCGACGCCACAGGCCTCGGGGTCATCCTTCACTGGCAGAGACAGCACAAAGCCAATGACCTTTTCCGGGTCCTGCGCATCGGTCGCCACGACCAACTCGACGGCAATGCCCTTTGAACCGTTCAGTGCTTCCAGGTACAGGTGCACCTCAAAGCCGGTGGCGTACTGGTAGATGTTGTACAGCAGGTTGCTCGGCGGCAGTCCCACGCTGCTGATGTCGGTGAGGTTGTCCACCACCATCTGCAGGATCTGGCCATTTACAGGCTCGGGGCACGGTGTGGTGTAGCGGGTAAGGCTGAACATGCAAATTCCTGGGTTTAGCATCAAGGCAGCGGCGATTGTACCCGTTGCAGCCTGCACACCTCACGCAAACATCCGCGCAACCAGCGATGGGCAAGGTCGGCATCCAGCCTGGGGTGCCAGAGCATCGCCACGGTAAACGTGGGTAACGCCAGCGGCAGCACAAAGGTGTGCAGCCCTTCACGTTGATGGACGGTGTAGCGCTCGGGCACGCTGGCGATCAGGTCGGTGTCGCGAGCCAGGGCAATGGCGGTGGCGAAACCGGCGACGAGGGTACTGATCTGCCGCGTGAGGCCCATGGCTTCAAGTACGTCATCGATCTGCCCCCGCGCCTGGCCACGGCGCGATACGTAGACATGCTGGCCACTGACATAGCGTTCGACAGTCACCTCGCCCTGGCTGATCGGATGGCCGCTGCGCACTACGCCAACCAGACGGTCACGAAACAATGCCTGGGTCAGCACTTCCGGGCTGGCGGCGGGGTCGACCACGCCGGTTTCCAGGTCGACACTGCCTTCACGCAGCAACGCGCTGGCTTTATCGGTCTTGTTGATGAACCGCAGGCGCACGCCGGGTGCATCCTGAGCGATGCGGGCGAGCAACGCCGGGCCGAAGTTTTCGACGAACTCTTCGCTGGTACGCAAGGTAAACGTGCGTTCGACCTGAGCCATGTCCACCGATTGCACAGGGCGCAGCACCGCAGTGGCCTCCTGCACCAGGCGGCTGACCTGTTCGCGCAGCTCCACTGCCCTTGGCGTCGGCACCAAGCCGCGCCCGGCGCGCACCAACAACGGGTCGCCGGTGGTTTCACGCAAGCGTGCCAACGCACGGCTCATCGCCGAAGGGCTCAGGCACAAGCGCCTGGCCGCGGCGGCGACGCTGCCTTCGGCAAGCAATACATCCAGAGTGACCAGCAGATTGAGATCGGGCATCGGCGTTCCTTATCAGGCGTTACGCGCAGGTATTAACTGCAACCCATGCGTCTTCCGCCATGTTAGGCCACGCCGTAGATTTGCGACAGTTGCCTTCATTCAAGGATTCCCCATGCATAACGCCTCACGCGGCAGCCTCGTCAGCCTGTCGCTTTCCATGTTGCTGGCCTCCCTCGGCACCAGCATTGCCAACGTCGGCCTGCCCAGCCTGGCGCGGGCGTTCGATGCGTCTTTCCACGCCGTGCAGTGGGTGGTGCTGGCCTACCTGCTGGCGATCACGGCGGTGATTGTGAGTGCCGGACGCCTGGGCGACCGACTGGGCCGTCGACGGTTGCTGCTTGCGGGGCTGCTGCTGTTCGCCGTGGCGTGTGGGCTGTGCGGCATGGCACCTGCGCTTGAATGGCTGATTGTCGCGCGCGTCCTGCAAGGGTTGGGCGCGGCAGTCATGATGGCGATGGCGTTGGGGATGGTGGGTGACACGGTGACTAAGCAACGTACGGGGCGAGTGATGGGCTTGCTGGGCACGATGTCGGCCGTCGGTACCGCCATGGGGCCCAGCGTCGGTGGTGTGTTACTGAGCGTCTGGGGCTGGCGCTCGATATTCCTGGTCGGCGTTCCGCTGGGGTTGATGGCGGTCGCCCTCGCCTATCGTTATTTACCGGTCGATGGGCAGCGTGAGTCATCGCCCACAGGCTCAAACTTCTGGTCGTCATTGCAGGACGCCTCGTTGCGCGCCGGCCTGGCCATGAGTGCCTTGGTGGCCGCCGTGATCATGGCCACCTTTGTGGTGGGGCCGTTTTATTTGTCCCGTGGCCTGGGGCTTGCGCCTGAGTGGATGGGCCTGGCCATGGCGGTCGGGCCGTGTATCGCGGCCGTGACCGGCGTACCCGCCGGCCGCCTGACCGACCGCCTCGGAAGCCGACGCATGACACTCGCCGGGCTGGGCGTGCTGGCCTGTGGCACACTGCTGCTGTCATTCACCTCGGGGCTGTTCATGTACCTGGGTGCGCTGGTCATTCTGACCACCGGCTACAGCCTGTTCCAAGCCGCGAACAACACCGCTGTAATGAAGGATGTGCAGCCAGCGAACCGAGGCACTGTCTCCGGCCTGCTGAACCTGTCGCGCAATCTCGGCTTGATTGTCGGCGCGTCGGTCCTCGGCGCGGTGTTCGCCTGGGCCACGCCGGAGGTGACTCACGCCACCGCGCAATCAGTGGCCAACGGCCTGCACGTCACCTTCGGCGTGGCGCTGGGTGTGATCCTGCTCGCAGGTGCGATACGGACATTGACAAGATAAAATCGTAACGACTATTGTCTGACAACCTGATCAATAAGGTTGTCCCATGCTTGAGCTCCAGCGCCCCGATTCGCTTGTCGTACGGGTTGTCAGCGCGATTCGCGCAGAAATCGAATCCGGCCAATTGCCGCCTGAGTCGCGCCTGCCCACCGAACAGCAACTGGCCGAACAACTCAACGTCAGTCGCTCCGTGGTGCGTGAAGCCATTGCTCAACTCAAAGCCGACGGCGTGATCACCGCCCGCCGTGGCCTGGGTTCATTTATCTCGCAGACGCCCGCCGGCACGGTGTTCCGTTTTCCTCAGCAGAACGGACGTCGCGCTGACTTGGCGCAAATGTTCGAAGTGCGCCTGTGGATCGAAACCACGGCCGCCTCGATTGCCGCCCAACGCCGCGACGACGCCGACCTGCAACGCATGAAGAGCGCCTTGCAGGACATGCAAGACAACCGCGACAACTTTGAAGCAGCGGCGCTGGCCGATGTGGAATTCCACCGCGCCATCGCCGACGCCAGCAAGAATGACTACTTCGTGGCCTTCCATGACTTCCTAAGAAGCCAATTGGCCAGTGCGCGCAAAACCGCTTGGGAAAACTCGGCATCGCGCTTTGCCAACGGTTCTGCCGACGCCACCGAGGAACACCAATTGTTGTACCAGGCTATTGCAGACGGCGACGCCCAACGCGCCGCGGCCAGCGCCGAAGCCCACTTGCGTGCGGCGGCGCGGCGCCTGCAACTGGAATTGCCGGCCACCCATTGACCGATTAACCCTTTTTACAGCGTGTCCCTGACACGCCATTTTTTTAACAAAACCATTAGTCTGACAACCTGATAAGCAGACCGAAATGTGCACGCTTGGGGACTTCACACAATGATTCATGATTTTTGCATTATCGGGGGCGGCATCATTGGCTTGGCCACCGCAATGGAGCTGCTCAAACGCCAGCCCGGTGCCTCGTTGGTGATCGTGGAAAAAGAATCGGTGTTGGCCAAGCACCAGACCGGCCACAACAGCGGTGTGATCCACGCCGGCATTTACTACGCACCCGGCAGCCTCAAGGCCGACTTGTGCAAGCGCGGCGCCGAAGCCACCAAACAGTTCTGCACCGAACACGGCATCAAGTTCGAGGTGTGCGGCAAGCTGCTGGTCGCCTCAAGCCCGCTGGAAATGCAGCGCATGGAAGCCCTGTACGCGCGCGCCCAGCTCAATGGCATGAAGGTCGAGCGCCTGGACGCCGAGCAGTTGCGTCAGCGTGAACCGAACATCGTCGGCCTGGGCGGGCTGTTTCTGGATGCCACCGGCATCGTCGATTACCGCCAGGTGTGCGAGACCATGGCCCAAGTGATCCGTCGCAGCGGCGGCGAGATCTGCCTGGAACGCACCGTCACCGCCATCCACGAAGACACCGACAAAGTCACCGTCAGCACCCGTGGTGAAACCTGGCAGGCGCGCCACTTGGTGGTGTGTGCCGGGCTCCAGTCCGACCGCCTGGCGACCCTGGCCGGGGTAAAGATCGACCACCAGATCATCCCGTTTCGCGGCGAATACTTTCGTCTGCCGGCGTCGAAAAACAACATCGTCAATCACCTGATCTACCCGATTCCCGACCCGGAGCTGCCGTTCCTCGGCGTGCACCTGACCCGCATGATCGACGGCAGTGTGACCGTCGGCCCCAACGCCGTGCTGGGCCTGGGCCGCGAGAACTACCGCAAGTTCTCGGTGAACTGGCGCGACGTGGCGCAATACGCCCGCTTTCCCGGTTTCTGGAAAACCCTCTGGCAGAACCTCGGCTCCGGCACCACCGAGATGAAGAACTCGCTGTTCAAGTCCGGCTACCTCGCGCAATGCCGCAAGTACTGCCCGTCGCTGACCCTTGACGATTTGCTGCCCTACGAGGCCGGTATCCGCGCCCAGGCAGTGATGCGCGACGGCAGCCTGGTGCACGATTTCCTGTTCGCCCAGACCCCGCGAATGCTCCACGTATGCAACGCGCCCTCACCCGCCGCCACCTCAGCCATGCCCATCGGCGCGATGATCGCCGACCGCCTGTTCAAGCCCGAGTAACACCCGCCAATACGCGTCCATTTGACAATAACTATAAAGACCCAGAAGGAAGTACAGCATGACGGCATCAACCTCCATCCCCACCACGGAAACGCCCGAACAGACCCGCAAGCGCCTGCGCAAAGTCGCCGCTGCCACGATCTTTGGCTCAATGCTGGAGTGGTATGACTTTTACCTGTACGCCACCATGGCGGCCATTGTGTTCTCGAAGATCTTCTTTGATAACAGCGACCCGAAGACCGCCACGTTGATGGCCTTTTCCACCTTTGCCATCGGCTTCATCGCGCGTCCATTCGGCGGCATTCTGTTTGGCTACCTGGGTGACAAGTTCGGCCGCAAGCAAGTGCTGGTGCTGACTTTCTGCCTGATGGGCGTGTGCACCACGCTGATCGGCCTGATCCCCAGCTACGCCTCTATCGGCATCTGGGCGCCGATCGTGCTGGTGTTTATCCGCATCATCCAGGGCCTGGGCGCCGGTGCCGAGCTGTCCGGGGCGGCGGTGACCTCCTATGAACACGCCTCCCAGGGCAAGCGCGGCAGCCAGGGTGCATGGCCGGCGCTGGGCCTGAACCTGGGCCTGTTGCTGTCATCGCTCACCGTGTACCTGCTGACCATCAACGGCAACGAATTCCTGCTGGCCGGCGGTTGGCGCATTCCGTTTATCTGCAGCATCGTTCTGGTGGGTGTCGGCCTGTGGGTGCGCAACAGCATTCCGGAAACCCCGCAATTCAATGAGCTGAGCAAAGCAGCGACTCAGGAAAAAGCCTCGCCCCTCAAGGCCTTGTTCAAGAACGACCTGAAGGGCATGGCCGTGGTGTTCTTCGTGGCCATCGGCTACAACGCGTTGAGTTACATCTTCAAGACCTTCTCGCTGGCGTACCTGACCCAGTTCAAAGGCGTGGATGTGCACGTCACCTCGCTGTCGGTGACCATCGCCAGCTTGATTGCTATCGTCGCCGTGCCTTGCTTCGGCTGGCTGTGCGACACGTGGAGCAGCAAAACCGTGCTGGTGCTCGGCGGGGTGTTTTCGTTGCTGTTCGCCTACCCGTTCCTGGCCCTGCTCAACACGGGCGAAAGCCTGATGATCTACATCGCCATTGGCGTGGGCACCGGCATTCTTGCGCCGATGATGTTTGCCCCCCAGGGTTCGTTCCTGAGCCGACAGTTCCCCACCCAGACCCGTTCATCAGGCTTTGGCACTGGCCGCGAAATCGGCACGGCCATCGCGGGAGGCCTGGCGCCGCTGGGTGCCTTGTCGATGGTGGCGGCCTCGGCCACGCATTCCACTGATGGCGTTGTGATCATCCTCGCCATTTCTGCAGCGCTGGTGGTGGTGTTCGCTTTGTGCGATCAGGGCCGTAAACACTCGGCATTCAAAAACTAAAGGAAAAAGTTCGGACTAACGGGTGCATGGATGCACCCGGATCGCGCATCATGGGCACTTTCAAGCTCAAGGGTAACGTCCATGCGCGTTCTGTCATTGATGATGGGTCTTACGACGCTGGCCGCCACTACGGTGTTCTGCGCCAGCGCGATGGCGAATGAAGAAAGTCAGCTAGTCCAACAGATCAACCAATACCGCAGCCAGGTGCAACGCTGCGGTGACCAGGGTTCCCAGGAACTGCCACCGCTGGCCAGCGACACGCGATTGGTGCTGCCCGCCAACAATGTGGGCGACTTGCAGCAAGCGCTGGCGCGGGCCGCGTACCCGATGGTCAACGTACAGGCCATCAGCCTGTCGGGGCCCAAGGATGCGCAGTCAGCCATGAAGGCCGTGCGCGAAAGCTTCTGCCGTGTGGTGCTGGACCCGCAATTTGTCGACATCGGCGTGAGCAACAGCGGCCAGGACTGGCGCATCGTGCTCGCCCGCCCGCTGCTGACCAGCGGCCTCGGCGATTGGCAGACCGAAGGTAAGCAATTGCTCAACCTGATCAATACCGCCCGCGCCCAACCGCGCCAATGCGGTACCCAGGCGTTTACCGCGACCACGCCATTGTCCTGGAATGAAGACCTGGCCGGCGCCGCCAACAGCCATACGCGCAACATGGCCAACGGTAACTTCTTCGACCACCTCGACCACGACGGCCGTACCCCCGGCGACCGCGCCGAACTGGCCGGGTACACCGCGAAGACCATTGGCGAAAATATCGCGGCCGGCCTGGACACCCCGCGCAAGGTCGTGGACGGCTGGCTTGCCAGCCCGGGCCATTGCGCCAACCTCATGAACCCGCAATTCCGCGAGCTGGGTGCGGCCTATGCGATGGACCCGAAGAGTGACGCAGGCATCTATTGGACGGGGGTTTTCGGCGCGCAGTAAAGGCGGTACTGGCAGATTGAAATGCAGGGAGCATCAAATTGCCATCTCATGGATAATCCCGCTGAACTGGCAGCGGCCGTCCCGGTCTGTAGCTTGGCAGCCTGATGTCTGGGGCAAATGAATAGACCGAGGCAAACAAGGTGCTCTTGCAATGATGAAATGGCTGCAAAGCAGCAGCGACATGGCTGAGCGGGTTCGCCAGCATGATTGGGCGAAAACGCCCCTGGGGCCGCCGGAGCAGTGGCCGGACGTGCTCAAGACCACCGTCGCGTTATGCCTTGCCTCGAGTTTCCCCCAATCCATCGTGTGGGGGCCTCAACTGACCATGCTGTATAACGACGCCTTCATTCCGATCCTCGGCGATAAACCCGATGCATTGGGCCGCCCGTTCAGCGAAGTCTGGCGTGAGGTCTGGGCCGATGTCAGCCCTATCGCCAACGCGGCATTCGAAGGCCGTGCCACTTACATCGAGAACTTCCCGCTGCAGATCGAGCGCGGCATGGGTGTCGAACAAGCGTACTTTACCTTTTGCTACAGCCCCATCCGTGATCCCAAGGGCAATGTGGTGGGCATGCTCGATACCGTCACCGAAACCACCGCCACCGTATTCCTGAACCGCCGCCTGGCCGTGTTGGACGCCGTGGGCAGCGCCGTGGCCAATGCCACCGATGCGCAAAGCATCATGTCGATCACTACGCGCCTGCTTGCCGAGCACCTGCAAGTTTCCAATTGCGCCTACGCCGATATGGACGACGATGAAGACGGCTTTACCATTCGTGGCAATTGGGCCGCGCCCGGCTCGCCAAGCATCGTGGGGCGCTACAGCCTGGCCTCGTTCGGCGCAAGGGCGGTGCAACAACTGCGCGGCGGTGAACCGTTGGTGGTCGAAGACAATCGCATTGAGTTCGCCCCCGAGGTTGCCGCCAGCTATCAGGCCCTGGGTGTGCTGGCGACGGCGTGCTTCCCACTCATCAAGAACGGCCGCCTGACCGCCTTGATGGCCGTGCACCACAAAACCGCCCGGGCCTGGTCGCCTTATGACCTGGCATTGGTCGGCGAAGTCACCGAGCGTTCCTGGGCGCATATCGAGCGGGTGCGTGCCGACGCCGCCGTACGCGAAGGCCTGGCCGCGTTCACCGAGCTGAACGCTACCCTGGAACAACGCGTGCAAGAGCGCACCGCCGCCCTCACCCAAGCCGAAGCCGCGCTGCGCCAGTCGCAGAAGCTGGAAGCCATCGGCCAATTGACCGGTGGCGTGGCCCATGACTTCAACAACTTGTTGACCATCATTCGTTCGTCCGTGGATTTCCTGCGTCAGCCCGGGCTCTCCGAGGCACGACGCCAACGCTATATGAGCGCGGTTTCCGACACCGTCGAGCGCGCCAGCAAGCTCACCAGCCAACTGCTCGCCTTCGCCCGGCGCCAACCCCTGAACCCGGAAGTCTTCGATGTGGGCCAACGGGTCAAGAACATCGGCGAGATGCTCGAAAGCGTCACCGGCGCGCGTATCCATGTGCAGGTGCAACTGCCCGAGCGGCCTTGCTATGCGCGTGTCGACACCAGCCAGTTCGAGACCGCACTGATCAATATCGCCCTGAATGCCCGGGATGCGATGGACGGCCAAGGCACCCTGACCTTGCACGTGGCCACTGTGGACGCGATGCCGCGCATCCGCGGTGATCAGCAAGTACGCCAACCCTTTGTAACCGTCTCCTTGGCTGACACTGGCAGCGGAATTCCCGCTGACACCTTCGAGCGCATTTTCGAGCCGTTCTTTACCACCAAGGCTGTAGGCAAAGGCACTGGGCTGGGGTTGTCCCAGGTATTCGGGTTTGCCAAGCAGTCCGGCGGTAACGTTGACGTGGCCAGCCACCCAGACCGGGGAACGGTGTTTACCCTGTACCTGCCGGAAGTCGCGCCGCCGGTGACGCAGCACACGCCGATAGCGACAGGCCAGCCGCCGCCCCAAGACACGACCCAGCGCCATATCCTGATCGTGGAAGACAACCTGGAAGTGGGTCGCTTTGCCAACCAGATCCTGCAGGACCTGGGTTACCAGACCACTTGGGCCACCAATGCCGAACAGGCACTCGCGCTGGCCGGTGCGGATGCCCTGGCATTCGATGGGGTATTTTCGGATGTCGTGATGCCTGGCATGACCGGTGTGGCAATGGTCAAAATCCTGCGTCAACGGCGCCCGGACTTGCCGGTGGTGCTCACCTCCGGCTACAGCGAAGAGCTGGCCGAAAGTGGCTATGAAGGCGTCGAGTTCCTGGCCAAGCCCTACTCCGCCGACCAGGTTGCGCGGGCGCTGAGCAAGGCAATGCTCTAGAAGCGGATAACATCGTGCGCTTCTGTGGCGAGGGAGCTTGCTCCCTGGCCACAGTTTGCTTTGCGCCCTGCGTCTACTCCGCCACCGCCACCTGATTGCGACCTTGCGCCTTGGCGCGGTACAGCGCCTTGTCGGCGGTATGCATCAGGCCGTGCAGGTCTTGGTCCTGGGCATGGGTGGACGCCACGCCCAGGCTGGCGGTCAACCCTTGCACGGGTTCAGAGGCCAGGCTGGAAATGGCCTTGATCAGTTGCTCGGCAATACCCCGCGCCGTTTCCAGCGAAGTATTGGGCAGCAATACCGCAAACTCCTCGCCACCCACGCGCCCATATACGTCAGCTTTGCGAAAGGACGCGCTGATCACCCCACCAATCTGTCGCAACACTTGGTCACCGGTCTGGTGGCCGTAGGTGTCGTTGATTTCCTTGAAGTGGTCCATGTCCATCATCAGCGCACACAGCGGCTGCTGGTGATGGCGGCATTGTTCATACAACCGCTGGGCATGTTCGAAAAACGCGCGACGATTCATCAGGCCGGTGAGTTCATCGGTCTGTGCGGCGCGCGTGGAGATATTGTGGGCGCGTTCCATCTGCCGGGTCAGGCGAAACGCCTTTTCCAATGCATCGGACAACTTGCGCGTGGCGCTGACGACAAAGGTGGAGAACACCAGTACGGCGATGGCCACGCCCACTTGCATCGAAGACGGCTGGAACAGCAGCCACAGCGTACAGGGCAGCAGCACCAGGCCCATGGAAGCCAGGGTCATGTAACGATAAGCCGAGTAACAGGATACCGCGCTGACCGACATGCCCACGGTAAACAACATGACCAGCACCTGGGACAGGCGATCATCCGTCGGCATCACCGCCAAGGCGCCGAGGCCCCAGATCCCGGCGGAAAACACCAGCGTCATCCAATAACGGCGCTCCCACCGATCCGGCGTGCGCTCGGCGTTGGGGCAGCGAAACCACTCTACAAACATCTTGACGCGCAACAGGGATGAGCCCGCCAACACCACCAGCCAGACCAGGATGACCTGATGGTCAAACCGGTCCCAGCAGAGCCAGCAGAGCATGACCGCTGCCAGGAAACTGCCGAGAATGGCGGCAAATGACTGCCGAAACAGCTGGTGCAAACGGTCAGTTCGCACCTGCTCCTCTATAACGCAATCCTGGTCCTGCCCACGCCCAAGGCCATTCATGAAATCCGCCTGATCTGCTGCCCTCGACAATGGCGCTATTGTGGCACCCTGCCACTACCATGGACAACAGAATCCAGCACGGTAGAGCCTTTAAAGCGTTTCTGGCCGCAGAATCAGCACCCCAAGTGGCGGCACGTTCAACCTCAGCGACAGCGGTTGACCATGAAGTGGTTCATCCTGGGTAAACACCTCGCCACCGTTCCCATAATTGGAACCTGCGTACATGTCGGCGTCGCTGTTGATCACCTCACTCCAACGCCCGCCAAACGGCACACCAACTTGATAGCCCTCACGCGGCACCGGGGTGAAGTTGGCCACCACCAGCACCGGCTTGCCGTCTTTGCTCCAGCGCAGCCAGGCATAGACGCTGTTGATCGCATCGTCGCCAATCAACCACTGGAAGCCCTGCGGCGCGTCGTCCTGCTCATGCAGGGCCGGTTCCTCGCGATACAGGCGGTTCAAGTCGCCGACCAGCTTCTGCACGCCCTTGTGTTCCGCGTACTGCAACAGGTACCAGTCCAGTTGCTGATCGTGGTTCCACTCGCGCCACTGGCCGAATTCGCAGCCCATGAACAGCAGTTTCTTGCCGGGGTGCATCCACATGAACGCCAGGTAGGCGCGCAGGTTGGCAAACTTCTGCCAGCGGTCGCCGGGCATCTTGTCGATCAGCGAGTGCTTACCGTGTACCACTTCATCATGGGAGATCGGCAGGATAAAGCGCTCGGACCAGGCATACACCAGGCCAAAACTCAGTTCGTTGTGGTGATGGGCGCGGTACACCGGGTCCTGCTGGATGTAATGCAGGGAATCGTGCATCCAGCCCATGTTCCATTTGTAGTTGAAGCCCAGGCCGCCCTGTTGGGTCGCCTGGCTCACACCCGGCCAGGCGGTGGATTCCTCGGCAATCACCAAGGCGCCCGGCGCTTCCAGGGCCACCACATCGTTGAGGTGACGCAGGAAGTCGATGGCTTCGAGGTTTTCGCGTCCACCATGGCGGTTGGGCACCCATTCGCCGGCTTTGCGCGAATAATCGCGGTAGAGCATCGACGCCACCGCATCCACACGCAAACCGTCGATGTGGAAGTGTTTGAGCCAATGCAGGGCCGAGGCCAGCATGAAGCCATGCACTTCGGTGCGACCCAGGTTGTAGATCAGCGTGTCCCAATCCTGGTGGAAGCCTTCCAGCGGGTTCGCATATTCGTACAGCGCGGTGCCGTCGAATTGCGCCAGGCCGTGGGTATCCGTCGGGAAATGCGCCGGCACCCAGTCAAGGATCACGCCGATATCGGCCTGGTGCAGGGCATTGATGAAATAGGCAAAATCTTCCGGCGAACCGAACCGCGCCGTCGGCGCGAACTGTGACAACGCCTGGTAGCCCCAGGAGCCGCCGAACGGGTGCTCCATGATCGGCATCAGCTCGATGTGCGTGAAGCCCAGTTGCTGCACATAAGGGATCAACCGCTCAGCCAGCTCGCGCCAGTTGTATTGGCGCGCTACTTCGCCCGCCTCGTCCAACTCGCATTGCCAGGAGCCCACGTGCAACTCGTAGATCGACAGTGGCGCCGTGGATTTTTGCTTTTCAAGGCGTGACTGCATCCATTCGTGATCCTGCCAATCGACCTGCAACGGTTCGGCAACCTTGGAAGCGGTGTCGGGTGGCAGTTGAGTCGCCAGGGCCATCGGGTCGGCCTTGAGCGGCAGGATCCCATTGGCGCCAAGCACCTCGTACTTGTAGGCCGCCCCCGGTTGCAGACGTGGGATAAAAATCTCCCATACGCCGGAAGGATGGCGCAGGCGCATCGGGTGACGGCGACCGTCCCAGATATTGAAGTCGCCCACCACCGATACGCGCCGCGCATTCGGTGCCCACACCGAGAAGCGCACACCTTGCACGCCGTCGACCGTGGTCACTTGGGCACCGAGGCAACTGCTGAGGTCGCGGTGATTGCCTTCGGCAAACAGGTAAAGGTCCATTTCACCGAGCAACAGTTGCTGGAAGCTGTACGGGTCCTCGGTGATCTGTTCACCACCGGCCCACTGGATTTTCAGCAGGTACGCCTGGCGCGTAGTGAAGTGCCCGACAAACAACCCCGGCACCTGGCTCGCATCCAGGCTGCCGATCTGCTCGCCACTGTCGCGTGCCAATACCTGGACGCTCAAGGCCTCCGGCAGGAACGCGCGGATAAACTGGCCGCCGTGGTCATCATCGTGTGGCCCGAGCACCGAGAACGGGTCATGGTGTTCGGCGCGTACCAGCGCTTCGACGTCCTTGGACGCCGGCAATGCAGTCAACTTCGGTTGCAGCGGTTCTTTATGTGTAAAACTCATGACTTTTCCCCACCGCGTGCAGTTTTCGATATAGGTGTTAGCCCGCTCAACAGGCCGTGTAACCCTTGCAAGGGCACCGGCAACCAGGTCGGGCGGTTTTCCGCTTCGTAAGCCACTTCATACGCGGCCTTCTCCAGGCTGAACAGGGTCAGCGCTGCGTCCTGGCCATTGGCATCCTGCCAGTCATGCGCCAGTGTAGACGTCGCTGACTGATAGGCCTGGATAAAGGCCTGGCGTGCTTCTTTCAGGTAACGATCGGTCACACGCTTGCGCGATATGTCCGCTTCGGGCGAGTGATCCACCCCTTGCACATTCAACGCCATGGCCGCCGCGTAATCGAAGGAGCGCAACACGCCGCTCACATCTTTATACGGGCTGTGCTTGCCGCGTCGTTCGTGCAGCGGCCGTGCCGGTTCACCTTCAAAGTCGATCAGGTAGGCATCGCCCTTCACCACCAGCACCTGGCCCAGGTGCAAATCACCATGGACGCGGATGCGCAGCCCGCCCGCCGTGGCTTTCGCCAGGGTTTGAACATGACTGGCGATGGCCTTTTTCTGCGCCAGTAACTCACTGACCAATGCTTGATCCGCAGGGTTCAAGTGATTTTGATGCAGCTCTAGCAACTGCAGCGCGCGGTCCAGCTGGGCGCCGACATCCTTGGCCCAGGCCTGGGTGTCCTTGGCCGTAGTCACTTCAGGCTTGAAGTCTTTGTCTGTGGTCTTTGCGCCCAGTACCACGTGCATTTCACCCAGGCGCTGGCCGAGCAATCCGGCAAAGTCGGCTAGTTCGCCCAGGGCGTTGTAGTGCTGTTCCTGCTCCGAGATGGCTTCAGCCAATTCGTCGCGGATCGCCCGTTCCAGGTTGTTCTGCGTCCAGCTCCATGCGTCGCCCTGGTTGCTCAGGTAACCCTGGGCAATCATCAGCAGGTTGTCCTGGCCGTCGGCGTCGCGGCGAATCACCGAACCCAGCAGCGGCGAAATATTCGGGTAGTCGGCTGCGGTAAGGTAGGCGCTCATTTCCAGCTCCGGGTGCACACCGGCGCTGACTTTGCGGATCAGCTTGAGCACCAGGGCCTCGCCCACCACCACCGAGCTGTTGGACTGCTCGGCGGACAAATAGCGCACTTGTACTTCGTCTGTCAGTTGCAGTGCGTCCAGATGTTTAGTGGCTTCGAACCGCAGGTCGCCTTCGCTGGAGTTCAGCACCGTGCCAGCCTGCAGGCCCTGGATCACCGCGCGGATAAAGTGCTCAAGGCTGAACGCGTCGGTCACCAGGCCCACTTCGCGCACCCGACGCACACGGGCCATCGCGAGTTGCTGCGGCAATGCGCTGGTGAATTGGTCTTCGCCGAGGAAGCCAAACGGCAATTGATAGCGACTGACTTGACCGCCCGCGGTCACCTCCAGCTCGCTGAGCAAAACCGGATGTTGCGGGTCGCCAAAACGTACCCCATAGGCAATGCGCACGCTGTCGATAGCCGTGTCTTTACCTGCAAACCAACGGCGCTTGGGCAGCCAGGCCGGGAGCGCGGTCTGCTCCAGCGAGGTGCGGCAGGGTTCTTCCAACAGTTCTTCCATACGTTTTTTCAGTACCAAGGTGGTGAAATCCGGCATGCCTTGCACAGGTTCCACATGCCAACTGGGCATCTGATTCTCGGCCGCCAAGACAAACCAATAGAAACCATAAGGTGCCAGGGTCAGCAGGAAATTCAGCTGGCCGATGGGCGGGAAGGCATTGCCGCCGAGCATCTCCACCGGGACCATGCCGGCAAACGCCGACAGGTCCAGCTCGGCCGCCTGGGCACTGCGCGACACGTTGGCCACGCACAGGATGATCTCGTGACGCCCGTCTTCGCCGGTGAATTCGCGGGTATACGCGAGGATGCGACGGTTGCTCGGCGAGAGCATTTTCAAGCTGCCACGGCCAAACGCCTTGGACTGCTTGCGCACCGCTAACATGCGCCGGGTCCAGTTGAGCAACGAATGCGGGTCCTGGGCCTGGGTCTCGACGTTGACCGACTGGTAGCCATACTGCGGGTCCATGATCGGCGGCAGCACGAGGCTGGCCGGGTCGGCGCGGGAAAAGCCGCCGTTGCGGTCGATGGACCATTGCATCGGCGTACGCACGCCATCGCGGTCGCCGAGGTAGATGTTGTCGCCCATGCCGATTTCATCGCCGTAATACAGAGTCGGCGTGCCGGGCATCGACAACAACAGGCTGTTGAGCAGCTCGACACGGCGACGGTCTCGCTCCATCAACGGCGCCAGGCGACGACGAATACCCAGGTTGATACGCGCGCGACGGTCGGCGGCGTAGTAGTTCCACAGGTAATCGCGTTCTTTGTCAGTGACCATTTCCAGGGTCAGTTCATCGTGGTTGCGCAGGAAGATCGCCCACTGGCAATTGGCGGGAATCTCCGGCGTCTGGCGCAGGATGTCAGTGATCGGGAAGCGATCTTCCTGGGCCAGCGCCATGTACATGCGCGGCATCAACGGGAAGTGGAAGGCCATATGGCATTCGTCGCCGTCATCGCCCTTTTTGTCACCGAAGTACAACTGCGTGTCTTCCGGCCACTGGTTGGCTTCGGCCAGCAGCATGCGGTCCGGGTAATGCGCATCGATCTCCGCACGGATCTGTTTGAGCACATCGTGGGTTTCGGGAAGGTTTTCGTTGTTGGTGCCGTCGCGTTCGATCAGGTACGGGATGGCATCCAGGCGCAGGCCGTCAATGCCCATGTCCAGCCAGTAACGCATCACCGACAGCACGGCTTTCATCACTTGCGGGTTGTCGAAGTTGAGGTCCGGCTGGTGGGAATAGAAGCGGTGCCAGAAGTACTGGCCGGCGACCGGGTCCCAGGTCCAGTTGGATTTCTCGGTGTCGAGAAAGATGATGCGCGTACCGTCGTATTTCTGGTCGTCATCCGACCATACGTAGAAGTCCCGCGCCGCCGAGCCCGGCTTGGCCTTGCGCGCACGCTGGAACCAAGGGTGCTGGTCGGAGGTGTGGTTGATCACCAGCTCGGTGATCACTCGCAGCCCGCGCTTGTGCGCCTCGGCGATGAAGCGCTTGGCGTCGGCCATGGTCCCGTAATCGCTGTGCACGCCCCGGTATTCGGCGATGTCGTAGCCGTCATCACGGCGTGGCGAAGGATAGAACGGCAGCAGCCAGATGGTGTTTACACCCAGGTCGGCGATGTAGTCGAGCTTGGCGATCAGCCCGGGGAAGTCACCGATGCCGTCGTTGTTGGAGTCGAAATAGGATTTGACATGAACTTGGTAAATCACCGCGTCTTTGTACCAGAGCGGGTCTTTGATAAAGGTGGCAGCGTTGGGTTTCTTCGCCATTGGAAACTCCTGGAAATTCTGAAAAAACCGGCTGAATGAACGCGGTTTAATGTGGGAGCTGGCTTACCTGCGATAAGGGTGTGTCAGCACAGCACGTGTTGACTGATGTACCGCTATCGCCGGCAAGCCATCTCCCACAGTTGATCTTCACTCGGCTCAGGATGTGGTGATACGCCAGATTCCAAACGGCATCTGCGGATCAAGGCGCATCCACTGGGTCTTGCCGTACCAGGTCCAGCGATGGCCGTTCATCAGGTCTTCGCCCTGCGTCTCGGCATCATCCGGCAACCCCAACTCCCACAGAGGCAACTCGAAACTGGCCTCCTGCGCGTTATAAGGGTCAAGGTTGACCGCCACCAGAATGAAGTTGCTGCCATCCTCACTGCGCTTGCCGAAATACAGGATGTTGTCGTTCCAGGCGTTGTAAAGCTTCAAGCCCAGGTGCGTTTGGAGCGCCGGGTTTTGCCGGCGTATGCGATTGAGCTGAGCGATCTCGGCGATGATGTTGCCGGGGGCGGTGAAGTCTCGCGGGCGTATTTCGTACTTCTCTGAATCCAGGTATTCCTCTTTGCCTGGCACCGGCGCCGCTTCGCACAATTCAAAGCCCGAATACATGCCCCACAGGCCCGAACCCATGGTGGCCAGCGCAGCGCGGATCAAAAAGCCCGGGCGGCCTGACTCATGCAAAAACGGCGGATTGATATCCGGCGTATTGACGAAGAAATTCGGCCGGTAGCATTCGCGCCATGGCGACGCGTTCAACTGCGTCAGGTATTCGCTCAGCTCGGCCTTGGTGTTGCGCCAGGTGAAATAGGTGTAGCTCTGGGAATAACCGACCTTGCCCAGGCGCGCCATCATCGCCGGCGTGGTGAACGCTTCCGCGAGGAAAATCACGTCCGGGTATTTGGCGCGCACGTCGCTGATCAACCATTGCCAGAATGGCAGCGGCTTGGTGTGCGGGTTGTCGACTCGGAAGGTTTTCACGCCCTCTTCCACCCAACCCACCACCACGTCGCGCAGTTCGGTCCACAGGCCTGGGATCGCGTCCGCCGCGTAAAAATCGACGTTAACAATGTCCTGGTACTTTTTCGGCGGGTTTTCCGCGTATTTGATCGTGCCATCCGGGCGCCAGTTGAACCAACCCGGGTGCTCCTTGAGCCACGGATGGTCCTGGGAGCACTGGATGGCGAAGTCCAGGGCGATTTCCAGGCCATGGTCGGCAGCGGCCTGCACCAGGCGACGGAAGTCATCGCGGCTGCCCAGTTGCGGGTGAATGGCCTCGTGGCCGCCCTCTTCGCTGCCAATCGCATACGGGCTGCCCGGATCATCAGGGCCAGCCGTCAGGGAGTTGTTCTTGCCTTTGCGGTGGCTGCGCCCGATCGGATGGATGGGCGGGAAGTACAGCACATCAAACCCCATGTCATGGATCATCGACAGCCGCGAGTGCACATCATTAAAGGTGCCATGACGCGCAGGATCGTCAGTGATCGAGCGCGGAAACAGCTCGTACCAACTGGCGAACAGCGCGGCCTCGCGCTCCACATCAATCGGGTACACGGCGCTGATGCTCAAATAGGCGCGGTGATCGGCCTGGGTCATCAGGTGTGCACTGTCTTCGTGCAGGAACTTCGCGACTTGCTCGGTTTCCAGCAGGCCGGAGAGTTCGTGGTGCAGCAGCATCAGGCGGTCGCGCAGTTCATTGTCGCTGCGTTCGGCGGCCTGCAGCACCAGGCTGCGGCCTTCCTGCAACTCCAGGCTGACCGGTACGCCGGCTTCATGCTTCTTGCGCAACTCGTAGCAGAAGCTGGCGAAGGTATCGATCCAGGCTTCAATGCAATATTCGTGGGGGCCTTGTTGGGTGACGGTGAACGCGCCCTCCCAGCCATTGTTGCCGACATCGGTCATCACCACGCTGTGCCAGCTCTCTTCCTGCAGAGGGCGCCAGCGGATCAGTACGGCGAGCTTGTCATGGCCGTCGGCGAACACGGTGCTGGTGACATTGACCCTTTGACCCACCACCGCCTTGACGGCGAATTCGCCGCCGTCAATTACGGGGGTGGTGCTTTCGATAGCGATCCTGGGCAGCAACAGTGCCTGGGACAGCGGCAATATGGCGTTTTCTGGAACCTGTGTTTCAGCAGTCATCGAGCATCTTCCCCTTACGCCCTATGGACGCTCTTTGCTTGATCCGAATTCTGATGCGGCCATGCTCTCCCTGAGCAGGGCCGCTTATAGGTCCGAGCCTGCGCCGCTGTTAAAAGTTCAGGTGAATGTGTCGCCACTGGGCGGGAATCAATTCGGCCCGGCGGCTGTCCACCGCTGGAGCCAAGCACAAAGGAGGCCACACCGATGAATATCCCAATCCCGGCTGAAACGCCGGACCCAAATATCGACAACCCGACCCTGCCGCCCACCGAGCCGGCGCCCATTCCGGAAAAGGAGCCGTCAGAAAATGAGCCGCCGCCGGTCGAAGAACCGCCGACGACCATGCCCCCGGTGATCGTCAGTCCTTCTCGAAACGCTTGACGATTTTCGGCATCACGCTGAACACCACCAAGGCCAGCAATGTGCTCAGAACCGCTGTCGATTCCCGGCCCAACCCGGCCGAGACCCCAATCGCAGCGGTCATCCACAAGCCGGCTGCGGTGGTCAGGCCTTTGACATGGCCCTCTTCATCATCCTTGCCCTTGATGATCGTGCCAGCGCCGAGGAAACCGATCCCGGCGATCACGCCCTGTACCACCCGGCTCATGGCATCCGCCTGATTGCCAGACATCTGCGGCACCATCACGAACAGCGCAGCGCCCAACGCCACCAGCATGTGTGTGCGCACCCCGGCGGCCTTGCCCTTGCTCTCTCGCTCAAAACCGAGAATGCCACCGAGGATCGCGGCGATCAGCAGGCGCACAGTGATCTGCGTGAGCTGCCTGGCGTCGCCGATGTCGGCAAATTCGGCCTGCAGGGTTTGCCACACTTCATGCCACCAAGCGTCCATCTCAGCTGTCCTTCGTCATTGTTGGTAAAGGATGGACAGCGGCGACCGCCAGTCAGTTGCCTGGAACCCCTGCGCGCCGCCGTCCCCTAACCTTCTATAGCTCACAAAACAGGAGATTGGCATGCCCATTCGTATCGAAAACCAACTGTGCTACTTCATGCTTGATGACAACGGCCAGGAACAGAGCGTGCCAGCGACCCGGGTCAATATTGTCACCGACCTCGAAAAAGCCATGTCTTATGTGGAATTGGCGGCCGAGCGGATCTATATCACCGAAGCCGAGGCAGACGCGCTGACGGTCGCGGGCGCCCACGATGGGCGTCAACATGTAAAGGCCGACGAGCCTGGTTCGTTGATTTAATTGATCTGCATCAGCACATACCGGACAACGCTGCGCCCCTTGCTCCACGGGGTGCAGCACATTGTCGCAGCGACTCCCCCATAGCCCATCTGATCCGCTTTTTATCGCCCTAGCTGAGTCTGTTATGCAAACAGAGCCGCGCGCATAGTTCATCCGCCTGATGGAGGCTGATGAGCGAACGACCATGAGCGAACGAATCCCCACCGTGGAAACCTTTGAGCCTATACACCCAAAGAAGGTGAAGGCCAAATCCAGCGACACCTTGATTCATACCCGCAGCTTTACCGGCCTGTTCCGCACCTTGCGCGTGTGCGGTGCAGGCGTTCTGTTCCTGGCCTTTTTCGGCACTGTGTGGCTGAACTGGGGTGGCAGGCAGGCGGTGCTGTGGGACCTGGCGGAAAGTAAATTCCACATTTTTGGCGCCACGTTCTGGCCGCAGGACTTCATCCTGTTGTCGGCATTGTTGATCATCTGCGCCTTCGGCCTGTTTGCGATCACCGTCTTTGCCGGCCGCGTGTGGTGCGGCTATACCTGCCCGCAAAGCTCGTTTACCTGGCTGTTCATGTGGTGCGAGAAGGTCACCGAAGGTGAACGCAACCAGCGCATCAAGCTGCAAGCCGCGCCCTGGAGCCTGAACAAGCTGGCGCGACGCTCGGCCAAACACACGATGTGGCTGGGCATCAGCGTGCTGACCGGGCTGACCTTTGTCGGCTACTTCACCCCCATCCGCCCGCTGGCCGCCGAATTGCTGACCTGGCAAATGGGCGGCGTCAGCCTGTTCTGGGTGCTGTTTTTCACCGGCGCCACCTACCTCAACGCGGGCTGGCTGCGCGAAGCGGTGTGCATGCACATGTGCCCGTATGCGCGTTTCCAAAGCGTCATGTTTGATAAGGACACCCTGACCATTTCCTACGACGTGGCGCGCGGCGAACACCGTGGCCCGCGCAAACGTGAGGTCAACCCCGCCGACGTCGGCTTGGGCGATTGCATTGACTGCCAACTGTGCGTGCAGGTCTGCCCGACCGGTATCGACATCCGCGACGGCCTGCAAATGGAGTGCATCGGCTGCGCGGCGTGCATCGACGCCTGCGATTCGATCATGGACAAGATGGGCTACGCACGCGGCTTGGTGAGCTACACCAGTGAACATCAACTGCACGGCGGCAAGACCCGCCTCCTACGGCCGCGCCTGATCGGCTACAGTGCCGTGCTGTTGTTGATGATTGCAGCGTTGGTGGTGGCGCTGGTGGAACGGCCGATGGTGTCGCTGGATGTCACCAAGGACCGTGGCATGTTCCGTGAGAACGCCGAGGGCCTGATCGAAAACATCTACAGCCTCAAGGTGATCAACAAGACCCAACAGCACCAGGACTACCGCCTGGCACTGGTGGACGCCGATGGCTTCCAGCTGCAAGGCAAGACCGAGATCAGCCTGGCGCCGGGGGAAATCAGCGATGTGCCGGTGTCGGTGGCCTTGCTGGCGGATAAACCGGCGAGCAGTTCGCAAACCCTGCGCTTCAAGGTGACGGATGTGGATGAACCGTGGATCTACAGCGCGGCTGATAGCCGCTTTGTGGCGCCGCTGAATCGCTGAGACCTGTCAGGCACTGAAGATCCAAGGTGGGAGCTGGCAAGCCAGCTCCCACTTAGCCCTGCGTACAATTTTAGAAAGTGATTAGGCCCCATGAAACGCTACGAAAAATTCGCCGACGACATTGCAGAACTGATCCGCTCTGGCGTGCTCGGCCCCGGCCAGCGGGTGCCGTCGGTGCGCTATGCCAGCCAGACCTACGGCGTCAGCCCGTCCACGGTGTTCCAGGCTTATTACCTGTTGGAGCGTCGTGGCCTGATCCGCGCCCGGCCGCGCTCTGGCTACTTCGTCAACACCCATGCGCCCAGCCCGTTCTCCGAGCCGGTAGTGAGTGAACAGGTGCATGAATCCACCGAAGTGGACGTGAGCGAACTGGTGTTCTCGGTGCTCGACTCGATCAAGGACCCGAACACCGTGCCTTTCGGCTCGGCCTTCCCCAGCCCGATGCTGTTCCCGCTGCCGCGCCTGGCCCGCTCCCTGGCCAGCGCCAGCCGCGAGATGGACCCGCGCCTGGTCGTTACCGACATGTCACCGGGCAACCCCCAACTGCGCCGGCAAATCGCGCTGCGGTATATGGTCGGCGGGCTGATGTTGCCCATGGAAGAGCTGCTGATTACCAACGGCGCGCTGGAAGCACTGAACCTGTGCCTGCAAGCCGTCACCGAGCCGGGCGACCTGGTGGCCATCGAAGCCCCCGCGTTCTATGCGTGCCTGCAAGTGCTGGAGCGCTTGAAACTCAAGGCGGTGGAAATCCCCGTGCACCCGCGCGATGGCATTGACCTCAACGCCCTGGCACAAAGCCTTGAGCGCTACCCGATCAAGGCCTGCTGGACCATGACCAGCTTCCAGAACCCGATGGGCGCGACCTTGCCGGAAGCCAAGAAACAGGCGCTGGTGGAACTGTTGCGCGGCCATCAGGTGCCGCTGATCGAAGACGATGTGTACGCCGAGCTGTATTACGGCCAACAGGCCCCCAAACCGGCCAAGGCTTTCGATACCGAAGGCCTGGTGATGCATTGCGGTTCCTTCGCCAAGAGCCTGGCGCCTGGCTATCGCGTGGGCTGGGTCGCAGCCGGGCGCTTTGCGCAGAAGGTCGAACGCTTGAAATTGATGACCTCGCTGTGCCCGTCGATGCCCGCCCAGGCAGCGATCGCCGATTACCTGCAACACGGCGGCTATGACCGGCACCTGCGCAAATTGCGCTATGCCCTGGAAGAGCAGCAAAGCGCCATGCTGGCTGCCATCGCGCGCTACTTCCCGGCGCAGACGCGCGTCAGTCAACCGGCCGGCGGCTATTTCCTGTGGCTGGAATTGCCGGAGCAGACGGATTCGTTGAAGTTGTTCCAAATGGCGTTGGCGCAAGGTATCAGCATCGCGCCGGGACCGATTTTCTCGGCGACCCAACGGTTCAGGAACTGTATTCGCTTGAACTACGGCAGCCCGTGGACCGAAGCGTCAGAGAAGGCCATGGAGACGTTGGGGCGGATTGTGCGGTCATTTTGAGCCATCGCGGGCCAGCCCGACTCCCACAGGTGTACGCATTCCAATGTGGGAGCCGGGCTTGCCCGCGATGGCGTCAGTCCGGTCAGCGGCCGCCACCCAGGTCCAGGAATGTGCCCGTCGCATACGAAGCCTTATCCGACAGCAACCAGATAATCGCCTCCGCCACTTCATCCGGGCGCCCGCCCCTGGCCATGGGGATGCCGGACTCGAGTTTGCTGACGCGATCCGGGTCGCCGCTCAGGGCATGGAAGTCAGTGAAGATGTAACCAGGGCGAACCGCGTTAACACGAATGCCCTCGCCCGCGACTTCCTTGGACAAGCCCAGGGTGAACGTGTCGAGCGCGCCTTTGGAGGCCGCATAATCGACGTATTCACCCGGCGAGCCCAGTCGCGCCGCCACCGACGAGACGTTGACGATGCTGCCGCCCTGCCCGCCATGCTTGGGCGACATGCGCAGCACCGCGTGCTTGGCACACAGGATCGGCCCGAGCACGTTAGTCTTCATGATTTTGAGGATGCGGAACTCGGACATCTCATCAACCCGCGCCTTATGCCCCACGGTGCCAGCATTGTTGACCAGTGCGGTGACGCGGCCCAGTTCGGCGTCGACACGGTTGAACAAGGCGATCACTTCATCTTCGCTGCTCACATCGGCGCGCACGGCAATCGCCTGGACGCCCAGCGCACGGACCTGCTCGAGCACACGGTGCGCAGCCTCTTCGTCGGATTGGTAGTTGATGCAGATGCGATAGCCCTCGCGAGCGGCCAGCAAGGCCGTCTCGGCGCCGATCCCACGGCCGCCCCCGGTGATGATGACGACTTTGTCCATGCGTGCGTTCTCCTGATTCAACCTGATGTTTAGGGTCGTATCCGAGAATACCCGTCACGCACGGCTTTTGTCAGGCATAACGCCTATTTCGGCGCGCTGTATATCGGCCATGAACCCCTCCGCCGGCAACGGGTGCCCCAGCAGGTAACCCTGCAGGGAATCACACCCCAACCGAGTCAGGAAACGCTGCTGCACATTGGTTTCCACGCCTTCGGCAACAATGCGCAACCCCAACGCCTGGCCGAGTGCGACGATGGCCGAGACGATGGCGGCGTCATCGCTGTCGTGCTCCAGGTCACGGACAAACCCACGGTCGATCTTCAGCTCATTGGCCGGCAGGCGCTTGAGGTACATGAGGCTGGAGTAACCCGTGCCGAAGTCATCGATGGACAAATCGACCCCCATGTCCGACAGCGCCTGCAACACGGTCATGCTGGCATCGGCATCGCTCATGGCGGTGGTTTCGGTGATTTCCAGGGTCAGGTTGTTGGCTGGCAACTGATGGCGTTCAAGGGCCGCAGCCACGCTCTTGACCAGTCCGGCATGGCAAAACTGCATGGCCGAAAGGTTCACCGCAATGCGCCAGTCTTCGTAGCCCTGGGCGTACCAGATACTCATTTGGCGACAGGCTTCATTGAGCACCCACTCGCCGATGGGAATGATCAGCCCGGACTTTTCCGCCAGTTCGATGAACATCGCGGGCAGCAGCAGGCCATGTTGCGGATGCTCCCAGCGCAACAGCGCTTCGGCGCCGACCGGAATACCACTGACCGCGTCGAACTTGGGCTGGTAGTAGAGCTGCAACTGCTGCTGTTCCAGGGCATTGCGCAGGTCTTGCAATAACTGCAACTGCTTGCGCGCATTGGTGTTCATCGATGCATCAAAAAAGCTGTAGCCGTTTTTGCCCACGCCCTTGGCGTGGTACATCGCGGCGTCGGCGTTCATCAGCAGTTCCTGGGGGTTGCTACCGTTGCCCGGGAACATGGCGATACCAACACTGGCGGAGATCTTCAGCTCATGCTCGGCAACCTGGAACGCGCGATTGATGAGGATCACCTGGCGTTCGGCAAGGCCGAGTGCGTCATCCGGCTGGGTCAGTTGCACCAGCAATACAAACTCATCCCCGCCGATACGCGCCAGGGTGTCCTGGCTGCGCAAATCTTCACGCAGGCGCTGGCCAACTTCACGCAGCAACTGATCGCCCATGTGGTGGCCGAAGGCATCGTTGACCGGTTTGAAGCCGTCCAGATCGATAAACATCAGTGCGAAGCAACCGCCCTGCTCCTTGACGGCCTGCATGGCTTGTTGAATACGGTCAGCGAGCAAGGTGCGATTGGGCAAGCCGGTGAGCATGTCGTGCAGGGCCAGGTGGGTCAGCTCCTGGTTGGCTTGGGTCAGGGAGTCAGCGAGCACCGCCGTGCGGGCTTCCAGGCGCGCGTCGAGCAGTGAGGTCAGCAAGGCGATGGCGAGCACCGCCAGGGTCGTGACCAGTACCAGATTGTCCAGGCCATTGCCGCTCAAGCCGTCCAGTGCGGCACCGCAGAAACTGTCATCGGCGAACTGCGCTGCCGCCACACCGGTGTAATGCATGCCGACGATGGCAAAACCCATCACGACCGCTGCGCCACCCCGTGCCAGGCGCACGTACGGGGTATTACGGCGCAGATTGAAGGCGATCCACAACGCTGCGCCGCAGGCCCCGACGGCAATCAACAAAGAGGCACCAAACAAGGCCGGGTCGTAGTCGATACCCGGCGTCATGCGCATCGCGGCCATGCCGGTGTAGTGCATGCAGGCGATGCCGGTGCCCATGATCAGCGCACCAAACGCCAGTTGCCAGGCAGGTAAACGCGGCTGGCTGACCAGCCACAACGCAAAGCCGCTGGACAGCACCGCGATCAACAACGACAACGCCGTGATGCCCGTATCAAAGCCCAGCGCAAACGGCAAACGCAGCGCGAGCATGCCGATGAAATGCATCGACCACACCCCGACCCCCATCGCCATCGCGCCGCCGGCTATCCATAGATAGACCGCGCGACCTTTGGCGGTGGCAATGCGGCCGGACAGATCTAACGCGGTGTAGGAAGCAAGGATCGCGACAAGCAGTGAGATCGCAACCAGGGAGGGTGAATAACTACCGATGAGCATGGGACTTCTCGTGCGCAGCAGGCCTGAGAGGCCCGTGCAAAGTGGCAAAGCGGGCGATTGTAGCGAGAATAATTCTTGTACAGTTGATTAATTATCGTATAGCTATCACTGGCACTTTGACGTCAATCGGATGGCTCGAAAACGGTGTGGACAGTGTGCCTGGCTGGCTTTTTTGTGGAAGCTGGCTTGCCCGCGATACAGGCGCCTCGGTGCATCAGGCAGACCGAGTTGATGTCATCGCAGCATAAGTATTTACACATTTACAGCGAACCCTCTGCGTAGCAGCTGTCGAGCCCCGGCGAGGCTGCGTCAGCGGTGTGTCAGGCAGGTCGCCAACGCAGCCTCGCCGGGGCTCGACAGCTGCTACGCACTATCACATTGAAAATGTGTAGATACCTAGGGTCATTGCAGACGAGCCAACTCCCACAGGTGTTGATCAGTCTTTCTCGGCAATGGGTGTCTTCCCATCCCAGCCACCGCCCAATGCGGCGATCAGTTGCACACTGGCCACCAGACGCGTCTGCAACAAGGTCAACACGGTGCGTTCGTTGCTCAGGGCCGTCGCTTGCACGGTGACCACGTCGAGGTAGGCAATCAGCCCGGCCTTGTACTGGTTCTGGGTCAGCCGTAGCGATTCACGCGCGGCCTCAAGCGCTTCATTGCTGACCACCGCCTCGTCTTCCAGCACCTTGAGCTGCACCATGTAGTTTTCCACTTCGCGGAAACCATCCAGCACGGTCTGGCGGTACTTGGCGACGGTCTCGTCATAGCTGGCCACGGTGCGGTCGACTTCCGCCGAACGCTGGCCGCCGTCGAACAGGGTCATGGCGAGCTTGGGGCCTACCGACCAGAAGCGGTTCGGCAGGCTGATCCAGTCGGAATAGGTACTGCTGGAATAGCCGCCGGCCAGGCTCAGGCTCAGGTCCGGATAGTAAGCGGCCTCGGCCACGCCGATATTGGCGTTGGCGGCGATCACCGAGCGTTCGGCCGAGGCGATATCCGGGCGACGCTCAAGCAATTGCGACGGCAGGCTCAGCGGAATCTGCGGCAGTGCCGGGATGTCTTTGCTCACCGCCAGGTTGAAGTTGGCCGGCGCCTCGCCGATCAGCACGGCAATTGCGTTTTCCAATTGGGCACGTTGCCAGATCAGGTCGATCAGGCTGGCCTGGGTGGTCTTGAGCTGGGTTTGCGCCTGGGCCACCGCGTCCTTGCCGGAGACACCGGCGCGGTATTGGTTCTGGGTCATTTGCAGGGAGCGCTGATAGGCCTCCAGCGTGGCTTGCAGCAAACGCGTCTGTTCATCCATGACGCGCAGTTGCAGGTAGCTTTGCACCAGTTCCGACTGTTGGCTCAGGCGCATCGCCGCCAGGTCCGCCGAGCTGGCTTCGGCGCTGGCCTCGTTGGCTTCCAGGCCACGGCGCAATTTGCCCCAGATATCCGCCTCCCAGCTCACGCCTAACTGTGCATTCAGGGTGTCACGGATACCACTGCTGGAACTGCTCAGGCTGGCGCTGCTGCTGCCGGTGCCTTGGCTGGCGCGGGTTTTACCGACGCTGAGGTCAACGCTGGGGTAAAACGCACCACGGGAACTGCGCACCAGCGCCTGGGCCTGGCGAAAGCGCGCTTCGGCCTGGGCGACGGTTTGGTTGGAATTGTTGAGGCGCAGCACCAGGTCATTGAGCTGGCGGTCGCCGTACAGCTCCCACCAGGCGCCACGGGCCAAGGCGTCGCTCGGGGTTGCCTGGCGCCAGCCTTGGGCTTCTTTGAATTGGGCGGGCTCGACGACTTCCGGGCGCTTGTAGTCGGGGCCAATAGCGCAGGCGCTGAGCAACACGCCACACAGCACCAGGCTCGCCACGCGGCAACCACGGAACATGGCCAATTGGGCAAAGGTTGAATCGGTCATAGCGCAGTGTCCAGGGCAGCATCGGTACGCACACCGCGCCATTTGTTGAAGCGATGGCGCGCGCGGTCGAGATAGAGGTAAACCACCGGGGTGGTGTAAAGGGTCAGGACCTGGCTGAACACCAGGCCGCCGATGATGGTCAGGCCCAGGGGGCGACGCATTTCCGCGCCATCACCACTGCCCAACAGCAAAGGCAACGCACCGAGGATGGCCGCCAGGGT
This sequence comes from Pseudomonas tritici, assembly GCF_014268275.3. Taxonomy (NCBI): domain Bacteria; kingdom Pseudomonadati; phylum Pseudomonadota; class Gammaproteobacteria; order Pseudomonadales; family Pseudomonadaceae; genus Pseudomonas; species Pseudomonas tritici. The sequence continues at coordinate 3,054,332 of NZ_CP077084.1, read as the reverse complement.
GGTCATCAGGATCGGCCGCAAACGCATCAGGCAGGCGCTGCGAATCGACTCCATCGGCCCCATGCGGTCGTTACGCTCCAGCTGCAGGGCCAGGTCGATCATCAAGATCGCGTTCTTCTTCACCACACCAATCAGCAGGAACAGGCCCAGCAAGGAGATCAGGCTGAACTCGCCCCCCGTCAGGTAAATGGCGAGCATCGCGCCAACACCGGCCGACGGCAGGGTCGAGAGGATCGTCAATGGGTGGATGTAGCTTTCATACAGAATGCCCAGCACTAGGTACACCGCCACCAGCGCGCCGAGGATCATGAACGGCTGGCCCTTCTGTGTGGCCGCGAAGGCATCGGCGGTGCCGGCCATCTTGGCGATCACATCTTCTGGCAAGCCGACCTTGGCAATCGCCCGCTCGATAGCGGCCGTGCCCTGCTCCACTGTCACACCTGGCGCCATGTCGAAGGCAATGTTTTCCGAAGCGAACTGGCCTTCGTGGCTGACGCGGTCGTCCGCCAAACTGTTCTCGTAATGGGCAATGGTCGATAACGGTACCCGCGCGCCGTCAGCGGTGATCACCTGCATCTGGTTAAGGGTGATCGGGTCCTGCGCGTATTTGGGATTGACCTCCATCACCACCTGGTACTGGTTGAGGCTGTCGTAGATGGTGGAAATCTGCCGCTGGCTGTAGGCGTTGTTGAGCACCGCCGTGACCATATTCATGTCGATACCCAAGCGTTTGGCCTGGTCGCGGTCGACAATCAGCGTGACCTGCGCCGCACCCCGGCCTTCGCGGGCGTCGATGGCGGTGAGTTCCGGCAGCTCGCGCAAGGCCGCGACGACCTTCGGATACCACAGGCGCAGTGCCGCCAGGTCGCCACTTTGCAGGATGTAGGAATACTGCGCACTGGTCTGGTCGCGGCTGCCACCGAACTGCAGGTCCTGGTCGGCCATCAGGAACAGCCGCCCGCCCGGCACCAGCGGCACGTCCTTGCGCAGCCGCTCGATCACCGCCTGGGCGGAAATCTTGCGCTCGCTGATAGGTTTGAGGCGTACCAGCATCACCGCGTTGTTGGTGCCATTGTTGCCGCCGATAAAGCCGGCCACGCTGAGCACCGCCGGGTCCTTGAGCACGGCTTTGCGGAAGGTTTCCATCTTCGGTTGCATCACGCTGAACGACAGGCCGTCATCGCCCCGCACAAAACCGATCAATTGGCCGGTGTCCTGCTGCGGCATGAAGGTTTTCGGTACCACCACGTACAACGCCACGTTCAAACCAATGGTCAGCAACAGGCTAAGCAGGGTCAGGCGACGATGGCGCAGCACCCAATCCAGGCTGGTCGCGTAGCCGGCAACCATGCGGTCGTTGACCTTCTGGCTCCAACGCTGCAAGCCGGTCATCTGGCCTTTGACGTGGGGCTTGAGCCAGCGCGCGCACAGCATGGGCGTCAGGGTCAGCGAGACAATCAGCGACACAATGATCGCCGCCGACAAGGTGATAGAAAACTCGCGGAACAGGTTGGTGACAATCCCGCCCATAAACAGAATGGACAGGAACACCGCCACCAGCGACACGTTCATCGACAGCAAGGTAAACCCGACTTCCTCGGCTCCCAGGTACGCCGCCTTCATCGGCGGCACGCCTTCGTCGATATGCCGGGAAATGTTCTCCAGCACCACAATGGCATCGTCCACCACCAGGCCGGTGGCCAGGATCAACGCCATCAAGGAAAAATTGTTCAACGAAAAACCGTACAGGTACATCACCGCGAAGGTGCCCACCAGCGACACCGGCACTGCCAGGGTCGGGATCAGCGAGGCGCGGAAGTTACCGAGGAACAGGTACACCACCAGAATCACCAGGCCCACGGCGATCAGCAGGGTCATCTCGGCTTCGTGCAAGGTCGCCGTGATCACCGGCGAGCGGTCCATCGCCAGGCTCAGCTTGACGCTGGACGGCAGCACCGCTTGCAACGCCGGCAACTGCGCCTTGATCTGCCTGACCGTCTCAATGATATTGGCACCGGACTGGCGGTTGATCACCAGCAGCACCGCCGGTTCGTTGTTGAAGAAGCCGCTGTTGTAGCGGTCTTCAACGCCGTCGCTGATCTTCGCCACATCACTCAAGCGCAAGGCGGCGCCGTTCTGGTAGCGGATCAGCAGCGGCTCGTAGTCCTTGGCTTTTTCCAGTTGGTCGTTGGCCTGGATCTGCCAGTTGCGCTGGCTGTCTTCCAGGGAGCCTTTGGGCCGGCGCTGGTTGGCGTTGGCGATGGTGTTGCGCACATCGTCGAGGGCCACGCCGTACTGGTCGAGGGCCTTGGGCTCCAGCTCGATGCGCACCGCCGGCAGGGAGCTGCCGCCGATCTGCACTTCGCCTACGCCCGGCACCTGGGACAGGCTTTGCGAAAGAATGGTCGAGGCCAGGTCGTACAACTGGCCTTTCTGCAGCACGTCCGAGGTCAGCGACAGCACCATGATCGGCGCCTGGGACGGGTTGATCTTTTTGTAGGTGGGCATGCTGCGCATGCCGCTGGGCAGCAGGTTGCGCGAGGCATTGATTGCCGCCTGCACTTCCCGCGCCGCGCCGTTGATATCCCGGTCGGAGTCAAACGCGAGGATCACCCGGGTAGAGCCCTGGCTCGACGAGCTACTCATGGTGGTAATGCCGGCAATCGCGCCAAACGAGCGCTCCAGCGGCGTGGCCACGGTAGACGCCATCACCTCGGGGCTTGCGCCAGGCAAGCTGGCCGACACCACGATCACCGGAAAATCAATCTGCGGCAGCGGCGACACCGGCAGCAGATTGAAGCTGACACCGCCCAGCAACATGATCGCCAGGCTCAGCAGCATGGTCGCTACCGGCCGGCGAATGAAAGGTCCGGACAGGTTCATGACTCAACCGGCTCCAGGCTTTGCGGCTCTTTGCGCCAGCGACGGCCCAGGCGATCGAAGTACAGGTAAATCACCGGCGTGGTGAACAGGGTCAGCACCTGGCTCACCAACAAACCGCCGACCATCACCAGGCCCAGAGGTTGACGCAGTTCAGCGCCGGAACCGGTGGCGAGCATCAACGGTACTGCACCAAACAATGCGGCCAAGGTGGTCATCAGGATCGGCCGGAAGCGCAGCAGCGCCGCCTGGTAGATCGCGGTCTGCGGGTCGAGCCCCTGGTTGCGTTCAGCATCGAGGGCGAAGTCGATCATCATGATCGCGTTCTTCTTGACGATACCGATCAGCAAAATGATGCCGATGATCGCAATCATGCCCAGGTCATTGCCACTGAGCAGCAACGCCAGCAACGCGCCCACGGCCGCCGACGGCAAGGTCGAGAGGATGGTGATCGGGTGGATATAACTCTCGTAGAGCACACCCAGCACGATGTACATGGTGACCACGGCCGCCAGGATCAGCAGCAAGGTGCTCGACAGCGAGGCTTCGAACGCCTGGGCCGCGCCCTGGAACTGGGTCTGCACGCCCACCGGCATGCCGATGTCTTTCTGGGTCTGGTTGATCAGCTCCACGCCTTCGCCCAACGCGACACCAGGCGCCAGGTTGAACGACATCATCACCGCCGGGAACTGGCCGATGTGCGCAATCGCCAGTTGCGCCTGGCGCTGTTCCACATGGGCCAGGCTGGACAAGCGCACCTGGCCGCCATCGGTGGTTTTCACATGGATCTGGTTCAGCGCATCCGGGCCCAGGGTTTCGCCGGACTGGGCCTGCAATACCACGCGGTACTGGCTGGCCTGGGTGTAGATGGTAGAAATCTGCCGTTGGCCGAAGGCATCGTAAAGCGCGTCGGTGATGGTCGACACGCTGACACCCAGGCGTGACGCCGCATCGCGGTCGATCACCAGGTACACCTGCAGGCCCTTGTCCTGCAGGTCGCTGGCAACGTCGGTGAGTTCGGGCATCTGGCTCAACGCGTGGACCAGTTTTTCGCTCCACAACGCCAGCAACTCGGAATCCGGCGAAGACATGCTGAACTGGTACTGGGTGCGGCTGACACGGTCTTCGATGGTCAAGTCCTGCACCGGCTGCATGAACAGGCGGATGCCCACCAGCTTGTCGATTTGCGGCTGCAAGCGGGTGATCACTTGGGCTGCGCTCAAGTCGCGCAGGCCGTGAGCCTTGAGGTTGATCAACAAGCGCCCACTGTTGAGGGTAGCGTTGTCACCGTCCACACCAATGTAGGACGACAGGCTTTCCACCGCTGGATCGGCCAGGATGATCTTCGCCAGGTCCTGCTGGCGCTGGCTCATGGCGGCGAAGGAAATCGACTGCGGCGCTTCGGAAATACCCTGGATCACGCCCGTATCCTGCACCGGGAAGAAGCCTTTGGGCACCACCAGGTACAGCACCACGGTCAGGCCCAGGGTCGCGATGGCGACCAGCAGGGTCAGCGGTTGGTGCCGGAGCACCCACTGCAACATGCTTCCATAACGCGCGATCAACCAATCGATCCACGCACCACTGGCTTTGTAGAATCGGCTTTGCTCCTCTTCCTTGGGTTCACGCTTGAGCAGCCGCGCGCACATCATCGGCGTGAGGGTCAGGGACACCACCAGGGAAATCAGGATAGCCACTGCCAGGGTGATGGCGAACTCACGGAACAGGCGCCCGACGACGTCGGCCATGAACAGCAGCGGAATCAATACCGCGATCAGCGACAGGGTCAGGGAAATCAGGGTAAAACCGATTTGCTTGGCGCCCTTTAGCGCCGCGGCCAAGGGCGTTTCGCCCTCCTCTATATAGCGCGAGATGTTCTCCAGCATCACGATGGCATCGTCCACCACGAAACCGGTGGCGATGGTCAAGGCCATCAGCGTGAGGTTGTTGATGGAGAAACCCGCCAGGTACATCACGCCAAAGGTGCCCACCAGCGACAGCGGCACGGCGATGGACGGAATGAGCGTGGCGCTGACCCTGCGCAGGAACAGGAACGTCACCATCACCACCAGGGCGATGGCGATGAGCAATTCGTGCTGCACGTCTTTCACCGACGCCCGGATGGTTTGGGTGCGGTCAGTGAGCACCGTCACGTCGAGGCCGGCCGGCAGGTTGTCGGTGATGCTTGGCAGCAGCGCCTTGATGCGGTCCACCACCTCGATCACGTTGGCCCCCGGCTGGCGCTGGATATTCAGCAGCACGGCCTGGTTTTCATTGGCCCAAGCCGCGAGGCGCTCGTTTTCGGCGCCGTCGACGATCTGTGCCACGTCTTTTAGACGCAACGGCGCGCCATTGTTGTAGGCCAGGATCAACTCGGCGTACTGCGCGGGCGAGACCAACTGGTCGTTGGCATCAAGCATCGACACGCGGGTGGGGCCGTCGAAGTTACCCTTGGGCTGGTTGACGTTGGAAGCGGCGATCAAGGTGCGCACGTCCGACAGGTTCAAGCCGTTGGCCGCCAGGGCCTCGGGGTTGACCTTGATGCGCACGGCCTGGCGCTGGCCACCGGCGATGCTGACCATGCCGACGCCGCTGATCTGCGCGATTTTCTGCGCCATGCGCGTGTCGACCAGGTCATTGAGCTTGGGCAGCAACATGGTTTTTGAGGTAATGGCCAGGGTCAGCACCGGGGTGTCCGCCGGGTTGACCTTGTTGTACACCGGCGGCGCCGGCAAATCCTTGGGCAACAGGTTGGTTGCGGCGTTGATCGCGGCCTGCACCTGTTGCTCGGCGACATCCATATTGATGTCGAGGTTGAAACGCAGGGTCAGCACCGACGCGCCGCCGGAACTGGTGGACGCCATTTGCGTGAGGCCGGGCATTTGCCCGAACTGGCGTTCCAGCGGCGCGGTGACCGCACTGGTCATCACATCCGGGCTGGCGCCGGGGTACAAGGTCATCACCCGAATGGTCGGGTAGTCCACTTGGGGCAACGCCGAAACCGGCAACAAGCGGTACGAAATGATGCCGGCCAACACAATGGCCAGCATGCTCAGCGTGGTGGCGACCGGGCGAAGGATAAACAGTCGCGACAGGTTCATGAACCGACCTTTTGCGCCTTGCCGGCGGCAGCGCCGGTCTCCCCTTTCGCGGCGGGCTTGCCTTGCAGGTGTTCGGTCGGCGTGGTCGGCACTTCGCTGCTCTCATTCACCACTTCGACTTCGCTGCCGTCCTTCAAACGGTCAGTGCCTTCCAGCACCACGCGGTCGCCGGCCTTGAGACCTTGCTTGATCACGGTGTTATCGCCATCGGTATCGCCGACTACCAGCGGCTGCACCTTGACCTTCTTGTCGCCGTCGAGCACGTAGACGAAGGTGCCGGTGTTGCCGAACTGGATCGCCGCCGACGGCGCCAGCACTACGTTATGCAGGGTGTCAGCCAACAGGTGCACATTGACGAACTGATTGGGGAACAGCGCCTGGTCCTTGTTATCGAAGCGCGCCTTGAATTTCAGGGTGCCGGTGGTGACGTCGATCTGGTTGTCCAGGCTCTGCAGCACGCCGGTGGCCTGTACTTTCACATCGCCACGGTCCCAGGCTTCCACAGGAAGTTTGTTGCCGGCGTGGTAGCGAGCAAGCACGGTTTCCAGGGTATTTTCCGGCAGGGTGAAGGCGACGCTGATCGGTTGGGTCTGGGTGATCACGGCCAGGAAGGTGGTGTCGTTGGCCGCCACCAGGTTGCCCACGTCCACCTGGCGCAGGCCCACGCGGCCACTGATCGGTGCGCGGATCTTGGTGAATTCGAGGTTGAGCTTGGCGTCATCCACCGCGCCCTGGTTGGTCTTGACCGTGCCCTGGTATTGCAAAACCAGCGCTTCGGCGGTGTCCAGGGTCTGCTTGGCAATACTGTCCTGGGCGAACAGGTCGCGATAACGCTGCACGTCGACCTGGGCGTTTTTCAGTTGGGCCTGGTTCTGCATCAGCGTGCCCTGGGCCTGGAGCAAGGCGTTCTGGTAGCTGCGCGGGTCGATCTCGGCCAGCAGGTCGCCGGCCTTGACCATCTGCCCTTCTTCAAAGGCGATCTTCACCAACTCGCCACCCACCCGGCTGCGCACATTGATCGTGTTCAGTGCGGTAACCGTGCCCAAGGCCTTGTAGTACACCGGGAACTCGCCAAGCACCGCAGGCGCCACGCGTACCGGCACCGGGCCAGTGGAACCGCCAAACCCAGGGCGCGCCATGCCGGTCTTGCTCGCATGGCCGGCCGGCGCGTCTTTATGGGCGGCACCGCTGGGCCAGAATTTCCAGCACAGGCCGGCGATAACCAGCAGCACGAGCAGGCCGAACAACCAGCGGCGGGAGTTGCGGGGGGAGGATTGCATGGAGTGATCAACCATTGGGCGCGAGAGCTTCTTCTTTGGGAGGCTGAAAGATAAGCACTGGAGCGCGTTAAGAAAAGCGCCTTTACCGGCTATTTACCTTGGGCTTACAACTTTAAACATCTGCGCTTAGTCCGTTCGCTATTTCGCTAAGCACCTGAGCGACAAATAAAAACGGCCTGGACTAGGCCAGGCCGCAAGCATGCATCATACGTGTTACTGCCAAACGACAGTAACGTACCGAAACAGTTACTTCAAAACAGCCAGGGCTGCTTCGTAGTTTGGCTCTTCAGCGATTTCCTTGACCAACTCGCTGTGCAGCACGTTGTCGTTTTCGTCCAGCACTACGACGGCACGAGCGGTCAGGCCTTTGAGCGGGCCGTCGGCAATCGCCACACCGTAATCAACCGCGAAATCCGAATCGCGGAAATCAGACAGGTTCTTCACGTTTTCCAGGCCTTCGGAGCCGCAGAAACGCGCTTGGGCGAACGGCAGGTCGGTGGAGATGCACAGCACCACGGTGTTTTCCACATCGTTGGCCTGGGCGTTGAACTTGCGCACCGAAGTCGCGCAGGTTGGGGTGTCGACACTTGGGAAGATGTTCAGCACCTTACGCTTGCCCGCAAAGGTGGCCAGGGTGGCGTTGGACAGATCGCCGGCGGTCAGGGTGAAGTCTGCGGCTTTGGCGCCGACTTTCGGCAGTTCGCCTTCAACCTGGACCGGGTTGCCTTTGAGAGTGACTTGAGCCATGAACGGAATCCTTATGCTGGGTTTTGGTTAAACGAATTCAAGAGGCCGAAGTTAACCACAAACTACGATGACGACCTACCGCCAGACACAAATTGTCATGCCACCGGTTGTGGTTTAATTGCGCGCTTTTCACCTGCCCTTCAAGGAAACCGTTGTCGATGAATCAGCCCGCCACCAAAGTCCTGGTCATTGGTTATGTCTGGCCGGAACCACGTTCCTCGGCCGCAGGCGGGCATATGATGCAGATTCTTGAGAGTTTTCTGGCGCAAGGTTGGAACATTACCTTCAGCAGCCCCGCAACCATCGGCGAGCACAAGGCCGATCTGCCCGCCCTGGGCATAGCCGAATGCGCTATCGAGTTGAATAACAGCAGTTTCGACGATTTTATCTGCGAACTCGCTCCGGATATCGTGCTGTTCGACCGCTTCATGATGGAAGAACAGTTCGGTTGGCGCGTCGAGAAATGTTGCCCCGATGCCCTGCGCGTACTGGAAACCTCTGACCTGCAAAGCCTGCGTGACGCACGGCATCAGCGCCTCAAGGACCACCTCAAGGCCGACCCCGACAGCGACGACTTCAGCGCGCTGTTTTCCCCGGCGTTGCACGAAGAGTTCCAGCTGATGGCCGACACTGACCTGGCCAAGCGCGAAATCGCGGCGATCTACCGTTGCGATATCAGCCTGATGATCTCTGACGTGGAAATCCGCCTGCTGACCGAGCAGTTCAAAGTGCCGGCTGCCCTGCTCCACTGGTGCCCGCTGATGCTGGAACCACCCGCCGAGCCCTTCGCGCCATTTGAAGACCGGGCGCACTTCCTCAGCATCGGCAACTTCCGCCACGCGCCCAACTGGGACGCGGTGTTATGGATGAAAAACAGCCTGTGGCCGCTGATTCGCCAGCAATTGCCGGACGCCCAGTTGCATATCTATGGCGCCTACACGCCGCCCAAGGCCACTGCGCTGCATAACCCGGCGCAGGGATTTCATGTGATGAACTGGGCCGAAGATGCCTTGCAGGTGATGACGGCCGCGCGTATCTGCCTGGCGCCACTGCGCTTCGGCGCCGGCATCAAGGGCAAACTCGCGGATGCGATGCTCTGCGGCACACCGAATATCACCACGCCCATCGGCGCCGAGGCCATGGGTGATGAGCAGCCGTGGCCGGGGCTGATCGAACACAGCGCACCTGCACTCGCCGCCGCCGCCGTGGCGCTCTACCAGGACCGCGAACGCTGGACCCAGGCCCAGGAAAACGGTCGCCAGCTGTTAGCGCGCCGCTATGACCAGAACATTCATGGCCCCGCGCTGGTGGCATGTCTGCAACAGTGCCGCAGCCATCTCGCCGCCCATCGCCGCGATAACTTCACCGGCAGCATGCTGCGCCACCACGCCCATAAAAGTACGCAATACATGTCCCAGTGGATCGAGGCAAAAAACCGCAGCGTCTAAACGGCGACGCTGGCGAGGTTGCGCGCGAGGGGGCATTATCCTACGCAGCAACCACAATAAAGCGACGGCAGTATGACCCGAGCAACACGAATCACCGACCCTTCCTACGAGCTGATGGACGATCACAACGGTCTGTCCATCATCTATCGCCAGCACGGTTTCCCCTGCCCGCTGGTGCGCTGGCACTTTCACAAGGAATACGAGCTGCACCTGATCGTCGCCAGCTCGGGCAAGGTGTTTATCGGCGACTATATCGGCAACTTCTACCCGGAAAGCCTGTTCCTCACCGGCCCCAACCTGCCCCACAACTGGATCAGCCAGGTCGAGGAAGACGAGGTAGTGCCCAAGCGCGACATGTTGGTGAATTTCACCGATGAGCTGTTTGAAGGCGGCAGCCATATCTTCGCCGAACTCAAGACCCTGGCGCCGCTGCTGGAACGGGCGCAGTACGGCATCGAGTTTCGCTGCAAGCGCACGATTGCCCAAGCGATGACCTTGATGCAGCGCATTGAGGACGCACAGGGCATGGCGCGGCTGGGACATTTCTTTATCCTGCTGGAAGTACTCAGCGCGTGTGAGGACTACCAGTTGCTTTCAGGGGTGACGACACCGCAGTTGGCCGACGAGCACAGTATCGACCGTACCAACCGCGCGGTGGACTACATCTTTGCCCACTACGCGCGTGAGCTGTCCCTTGAAGAGGTTGCGGAATACTTGGGGATGAAGCCCACCTATTTCTCACGGGTGTTTAAACAGGCCACCGGGCGCACGTTTATCGAATTCGTCAATCGGCTGCGCATCAGCAAGTCGTGCGAGCTGTTGGCCGATGGTGATAAAGCCGTGACCGACGTGTGCTTTGAATCGGGTTTCAACAACATCTCCAACTTCAACCGGCGTTTTCAACAGCTAAAAGGCATGACCCCTTCCCACTACCGACGCCTGGCAGTGCAGCGCTTGACCGAGCAGAACCTGGCTTAATGGCTTCAGCTGCTGGGTTATCGAGTGCAAAAAAGTATCAGTCCCAGTGCTCCCAAGGATTTGTCACAGCGCCATTAGAAGGCTGTAATCAACGCACACTCTTCCTGACTCCTTGTGGGAAGACACAACAACAATAACTGTCCTTCTGTAGCCCCCTGGGCGCGGAAATGGAGTGCGCGATGAAGTTCACAGCAAAAGCTCTAATTGCCTTTTCTTGTATGACCCTCAGCGCCGTCAGCCTTGGCGCGCAAACCCTGACCATTGCCACCGTCAACAACAGCGACATGATCCGCATGCAAAAGCTCTCGAAAACCTTCGAGGCCGAGCATCCGGAGATCAAGCTGAATTGGGTGGTGCTCGAAGAAAACGTGCTGCGCCAACGCCTGACCACCGACATCGCCACCCAGGGCGGGCAGTTCGATGTGTTGACCATCGGCATGTACGAAGCTGCACTCTGGGGTGCCAAGGGTTGGCTGGAGCCGATGAAGGACTTGCCGGCGTCCTACGATCTCGATGACGTATTCCCTTCGGTGCGTGACGGCCTGTCTGTCAAAGGCTCGCTGTATGCCCTGCCGTTCTACGCCGAAAGTTCGATCACCTACTACCGCACCGACCTGTTCAAGAACGCCGGGCTGACCATGCCCGAGCATCCGACCTGGACGCAGATCGGCGAATTCGCCAGCAAACTCACCGACAAGAGCAAAGAGCAATACGGCCTGTGCCTGCGCGGCAAAGCCGGTTGGGGTGAGAACATGGCGCTGATCACCACCCTGGCCAACGGCTACGGTGCGCGCTGGTTCGATGAGAAGTGGCAGCCGGAATTCAACGGCCCTGAATGGAAGGAGGCGCTGAACTTCTACGTCGACAACATGAAGAAATCCGGCCCGCCGGGCGCCTCCAGCAACGGCTTCAACGAAAACCTGGCGCTGTTCAACAGCGGCAAGTGCGCGATTTGGGTCGACGCCAGCGTCGCCGGTTCGTTCGTGACCGACAAGACCCAAAGCAAAGTGGCTGACCACGTCGGCTTCACCTTTGCCCCCCACGAGAAAACCGACAAGGGCACCTCGTGGCTGTACTCCTGGAGCCTGGCAATCCCTACCAGTTCCAAGGCCAAGGACGCCGCCAAGGTGTTCACCAGTTGGGCCACCTCCAAGGAATATGGCGCATTGGTCGCCAAGACCGATGGCGTTGCCAACGTACCGCCAGGCACGCGCAAGTCGACCTACAGCGACGAGTACATGAAGGCCGCTCCGTTTGCCAAGGTGACCCTGGAATCGCTGAAGGTCGCGGACCCGACCAAACCGACGCTCAAGCCAGTGCCGTATATCGGTATCCAGTTGGTAACCATTCCTGAGTTCCAGGCAATTGGGACCCAGGTCGGTAAATTCTTCTCGGGCGCGTTGACCGGTCAGCAGACGGTGGATGCTGCATTGACTGCTGCGCAGACCACCACTGAGCGGGAAATGAAGCGGGCGGGTTATCCCAAATAGGCCCGACTCCCCCCTCTAACTGTGGGAACCCGCTTTATGTGGGAGCCGGGCTTGCCCGCGATGGCGGCCTGTCAGTTGATGATTCTGTTACCTGACACACCGCCATCGCAGGCAAGCCAGCTCCCACATTTGATCGCGCTCCGACTCTGGTTCTGCATGTAATCGACTGGCTTTGATCACCATGAATACAACCACACCCAAAAACCGCCTGGCCAACCCCGGCTGGTTCCTCGTCAGCCCCTCGGTGGCCTTGTTGCTGCTGTGGATGATCGTGCCCCTGGGCATGACCCTGTACTTTTCGCTGATCCGCTACAACCTGCTCTACCCCGGCGAAAACCAGTTCGTGGGGCTGGAGAACTTCACCTACTTCATCACCGATTCGGGCTTCCTGCCCGGTGCCACCAATACCTTGTTGCTGGTGGGCAGCGTGCTGCTGATCAGCGTGGTGTTCGGCGTGTTGATCAGTGCCCTGCTGGAGGCCAGTGAGTTCTTCGGTCGCGGCCTGGTGCGGGTGTTGTTGATTTCGCCGTTCTTCATCATGCCCACCGTCGGTGCGCTGATCTGGAAGAACCTGATTTTCCACCCGGTGTCGGGGATTCTCGCCGCCGTGTGGAAGTTCTTCGGCGCCGAGCCGGTGGACTGGCTGGCGCACTACCCGTTGCTGTCGATCATCATCATAGTGTCGTGGCAATGGCTGCCCTTCGCGATCCTGCTGCTGATGACCGCCATGCAGTCCCTGGACCAGGAACAAAAGGAAGCCGCGCGCCTCGACGGTGCCGGTGCTATCGCGATCTTCTGGCACCTGACCCTGCCCCACCTGGCGCGCCCGATTGCCGTGGTGGTGATGATCGAAACGATCTTTCTGCTCTCGGTATTCGCCGAAATCTTCACCACCACCAACGGTGGCCCCGGCTACGCCTCGACCAACCTCGCCTACCTGATCTACAACCAGGCGCTGGTGCAATTCGACGTGGGCATGGCTTCGGCCGGCGGCTTGATTGCCGTGGTCATCGCCAATATCGCGGCGATCATCCTGGTGCGGATGATCGGCAAAAACCTGACTGACAAGCCTTGAGGGCCGCGCCATGACGCTTCAACAATCCCGCCGCCTGCAAAGCCTGTTGCTCGGCACGTTGGCCTGGGCCATCGCGATCCTGATCTTCTTCCCGATCTTCTGGATGGTGCTGACCAGCTTCAAGACCGAAATCGACGCGTTCGCCACGCCGCCGCAGTTCATCTTCACGCCAACGCTGGAGAACTACCTGCACATCAACGAGCGCAGCAATTACTTCAGTTATGCGTGGAACTCGGTGCTGATTTCCTTCAGCGCCACCGCCCTGTGCCTGCTGATCTCGGTGCCGGCCGCCTACTCCATGGCGTTCTATGAGACCAAGCGCACCAAGGGCACGCTGCTGTGGATGCTCTCCACCAAGATGCTGCCGCCAGTGGGCGTGCTGATGCCGATCTACCTGCTGGCCAAGAGCTTTGGCCTGCTGGACACGCGCATTGCGCTGATCATCATCTACACCCTGATCAACCTGCCGATTGTGGTGTGGATGGTTTACACCTACTTCAAGGACATCCCCAAGGACATCCTCGAAGCCGCCCGCCTGGATGGCGCCACGCTGTGGCAGGAAATGGTCCGCGTGCTGCTGCCGATCGCCAAGGGCGGCCTGGCGTCCACCGTGTTGCTGTCGCTGATCCTGTGCTGGAACGAGGCGTTCTGGTCGCTGAACTTGACCTCATCCACCGCTGCGCCGTTGACCGCATTGATCGCCTCCTACTCCAGCCCCGAAGGGTTGTTCTGGGCCAAATTGTCCGCCGTCTCGACCCTGGCCTGCGCACCGATCCTGATTTTTGGCTGGATCAGCCAGAAACAGCTGGTGCGCGGGTTGTCCTTCGGCGCCGTGAAGTAACGGCTGCTTAATAAAAATTCAAAGCGGAGGCCCATCCCATGGCCAACCTGAAAATCAAGAATCTGCAAAAAGGCTTCGAAGGCTTTTCCATCATCAAGGGCATCGACCTGGAAGTGAACGACAAGGAATTCGTAGTATTCGTCGGCCCCTCGGGCTGCGGTAAATCCACGCTGCTGCGCCTGATCGCCGGCCTTGAAGAAGTCAGCGAAGGCACCATCGAGCTGGATGGTCGCGACATCACCGAAGTGACCCCGGCCAAGCGTGACCTGGCGATGGTGTTCCAGACCTACGCGCTGTACCCGCACATGAGCGTGCGCAAGAACATGTCGTTTGCGCTCGACCTGGCCGGTGTCGACAAGAAGCTGGTGGACAGCAAGGTCAGCGAAGCGGCGCGCATCCTCGAGCTGGGCCCGTTGCTGGAGCGTAAGCCCAAGCAGCTGTCCGGTGGGCAGCGCCAGCGTGTGGCGATCGGCCGCGCGATTGTGCGTAACCCGAAGATCTTCCTGTTCGACGAACCGCTGTCCAACCTTGACGCCGCCCTGCGTGTGCAGATGCGCCTGGAGCTGGCGCGCCTGCATAAAGAGCTGCAGGCGACCATGATCTACGTGACCCACGATCAGGTTGAAGCCATGACCCTGGCCGACAAGGTCGTGGTACTCAACAGCGGCCGCATCGAGCAAGTCGGTTCGCCACTGGAGCTGTACCACCAGCCGGCCAACCTGTTTGTGGCGGGCTTCCTCGGCACGCCGAAAATGGGCTTCCTCAAGGGCAAGGTCACCCGTGTCGAGGGCCAGGGCTGCGACGTGCAGCTGGACGCCGGCACAACCATCAGCCTGCCGTTGAGCGGTCCCAGCTTGAGCGTCGGCAGTGCGGTGACCCTGGGCATCCGTCCTGAGCACCTGGAAATTGCCGCGCCGGGGCAAACCACCTTGACCGTCACCGCCGATGTCGGCGAACGCCTGGGCAGCGACACCTTCTGTCACGTCATCACCGCCAACGGCGAGCCGCTGACCCTGCGGATTCGTGGCGATATGGCCAGCCAGTACGGCGAGACGCTGCACCTGCACCTGGACCCGGCGCACTGCCATCTGTTCGACACCGACGGTGTTGCCGTGGCCCGCCCACTGCGCGCTGCCGCCTGATTTCGCGAGTATTCCGTCATGAAGCTGAATAAACAGAACCTCACCCAACTGGCGCCGGAAGTGAAGCTGCCCGCCTACGCCATCGCCGGCACCCGCCAAGGCATTGCGCACATCGGCGTCGGCGGTTTCCACCGCGCGCATCAGGCGTATTACACCGATGCGCTGATGAACACGGGCGAAGGCCTGGACTGGAGCATCTGCGGCGTCGGCCTGCGTAGTGAGGACCGCAAGGCCCGTGACGACCTGGCTGGCCAGGACTACCTGTTCACCCTGTACGAACTGGGCGATACCGACGACACCGAAGTGCGTGTCATCGGCTCGATCAGCGACATGCTGCTGGCTGAAGACGGCGCCCAGGCGCTGATCGACAAACTGGCCAGCCCGCAGATTCGCATCGTCTCGCTGACCATCACCGAAGGCGGCTACTGCATCGACGACAGCAATGGCGAGTTCATGGCCCACTTGCCGCAGATCCAGCACGACCTGGCGCACCCCACGTCACCGAAAACCGTATTTGGCTTTATCTGCGCCGCCCTGACCAAACGCCGCGCCGCCGGCATCCCGGCGTTTACCGTAATGTCCTGCGATAACCTGCCGCACAACGGCGCCGTTACGCGCAAGGCGTTGCTGGCCTTCGCCGCCCTGCACAATGCCGAGTTGCATGACTGGATCAAGGTGAATGTGAGCTTTCCGAATGCCATGGTCGACCGCATCACGCCGATGACCAGCACTGCCCACCGCCTGCAACTGCATGATGACCACGGCATCGACGATGCCTGGCCGGTGGTGTGCGAACCTTTTGTGCAATGGGTGCTGGAAGACAAGTTCGTGAATGGTCGCCCGGCCTGGGAAAAGGTCGGCGTGCAGTTCACCGATGACGTCACGCCGTATGAAGAAATGAAGATCGGCCTGCTCAATGGCAGCCACCTGGCGCTGACCTACCTGGGCTTTCTCAAGGGCTATCGGTTTGTGCACGAGACCATGAACGATCCGGTGTTTGTCGCCTATATGCGTGCCTATATGGACCTTGATGTCACGCCGAACCTGGCGCCTGTGCCGGGTATTGATCTGACGGACTATAAGCAGACCCTGGTGGATCGTTTCTCCAATCAGGCGATTGCCGATCAGTTGGAGCGCGTGTGCTCGGACGGCTCGTCGAAGTTTCCCAAGTTCACCGTGCCGACCATTAACCGATTGATTGCGGATGGGCGCGAGACCGAGCGTGCGGCGTTGGTGGTGGCGGCCTGGGCCTTGTATTTGAAGGGCGTGGATGAGAATGGGGTGAACTACAAAATCCCGGATCCGCGTGCGGAATTTTGCCAGGGGCTGGTGAGTGATGACGCGCTGGTCAGCCAACGCCTGTTGGGGGTGGAAGAGATTTTTGGTACGGCTATTCCCAACTCGCCTGAGTTTGTGGCAGCTTTCGAGCGGTGCTTTGTCAGCTTGCGTGACAACGGCGTCACCGCAACCCTGCAGCACCTAATGAAGAAACCGAATTAAACAGGTGGGAGCTGGCTTGCTTGCTCCCACAGTTGATCGGGTTAGCACTCCAACAATAATACTGCTGAGCAAATCCTCATGACCCAGCAAAACCTGTTTCTCGGCATCGACTGCGGCACCCAGGGCACTAAAGCCATCGTCCTCGACGCCTCCAGCGGCAGGGTGCTGGGCCTCGGCGCCGCTGCGCACACGCTGATCAGCGGCGCCAATGGCCGTCGCGAGCAGCACACCCAGGAATGGCTGGACGCTTTCACCGAAGCCACCCACCGCGCTTTGCAACAGGCCGGCGTGGATGGCCAGGACATCCTCGGCATCGGTGTTTCCGGCCAGCAACATGGCCTGGTGCTGCTGGACGAGAACGGTGAGGTGCTGCGCCCGGCCAAGTTATGGTGCGACACCGAAACCGCACCGGAGAACGACCGCCTGCTGCAACACCTTGGTGGTGAAAGCGGTTCGCTGGAACGCCTCGGCGTGGCGATTGCGCCGGGCTACACCGTGTCCAAATTGCTCTGGACCCGCGAGCAGCATCCGGACATCTTCGCGCGCATCGCGCACATCCTGCTGCCCCACGATTACCTCAATTACTGGCTCACCGGCCGTGCGGTCGCGGAATACGGCGATGCGTCAGGCACGGGCTATTTCAACGTGCGCAGCCGTGAATGGGATGTGGCACTGCTCAAGCACATCGACCCAAGCGGTCGCCTGGAACATGCCTTGCCGCAACTGATTGAAGCGGATCAAAGCGTGGGGAGCGTGCTTCCGGCGATTGCCGAACGCCTGGGCATCAACCCCAACGCCATCGTCTCCAGTGGCGGCGGCGATAATATGATGGGCGCCATCGGCACCGGCAACATTGCCCCAGGCGTTATCACCATGAGCCTGGGTTCGTCGGGCACCGTGTATGCGTTCGCCGACCAGCCTAACGTGAGCCCGCTGGCGTCGGTCGCCACGTTCTGCTCATCCAGCGGCGGCTGGTTGCCGTTGATCTGCACCATGAACCTGACCAACGCCACCGGGGTGATCCGCGAGCTGTTCGACCTCGACCTGGCCGCGTTCAATGCGTTGGTCGAACACGCGCCTATTGGGGCCGAGGGCGTGAGCATGCTGCCCTTCCTCAACGGCGAACGCGTGCCCGCCCTGCCCCACGCTACTGGGAGCCTGCATGGCCTGACCATGACCAACCTGACCCGCGCTAACCTGTGTCGCGCGGTGGTCGAGGGCACCACGTTCGGCCTGCGCTACGGCCTCGACCTGCTGCGCCAGACCGGCCTGCAAAGCCACAGCATCCGCCTGATCGGCGGCGGTTCGAAAAGCCCTGTGTGGCGGCAGATGGTCGCCGATATCATGAACACCGAAGTCATCTGCACTGAACAAAGCGAAGCCGCCGCCCTGGGCGCAGCGATTCAGGCGGCATGGAGCCAGTCTGGCGAACCCCTGGCCAGCCTGTGCAACAAATGCGTGAGCGTCGACCCGGCCAGCCGGACCCTACCGGTGACGGCCAATGTCAGCGCCTATCAACAGGCTTACGAGCGCTATCAGCAGCTTGTGGCAACCCTTTAAGAGCGAACGACTATGTATCTGGTGTGTGGCGAAGCGCTGTTTGATTTCTTCAGCGAAGAAGATCCCAGCGGGCAGGCTTCCAAGGTCAATTACAAGGCGATTGCCGGCGGTTCGCCGTTCAACGTCGCGGTCGGGTTGCGTCGCCTGGGTATCGACGCCGGGCTGTTTGGCGGTTTATCCAGCGACTTCCTGGGGCGCCGCTTGTTGCAGGTGCTCAAGGATGAAGGCGTGAGCGAGCAGTTCCTGGTGGAATTTGCCGCGCCGACCACCTTGTCGATGGTCGCCGTGGGCGCCAATGGCTCACCGCAGTACAACTTCCGTGGCGAAGGCTGTGCCGACCGGTTGTTGGAAATCGCCCACCTGCCGGAGTTGGGCGATGACATTCGCGGCCTGCATATCGGCTCCTTTTCGCTGGTGGTGCAGCCGATTGGCGACACCCTGCTGGAGTTGATCAAACGCGAAAGCGGCAAGCGCCTGATCAGCCTCGACCCCAACGTGCGGCTCAACCCGCAACCGGACATCAAACTGTGGCGCGATCGCGTGGCCGAGCTGGTCAAGCATGCCGACCTGATCAAAGTCAGCGATGAAGACCTGCACCTGCTCTACCCCGACCAATCGCCTGAAAGCGTGCTGCAGGGCTGGCTGCAACACCGTTGTCAGTTGGTGTTCCTGACGCGCGGTGGCGATGGCGCCAGCGTATTCAGCCGTCAGCATGGCACCTGGTCTGCCCCTGCGGTCAAAGTGGTGATGGCCGACACGGTGGGTGCCGGCGATACCTTCCAGGCCGCCTTGATTGCCTGGCTGACCGAACAGCAGCTGGATTCGGTGCAAGGCCTGCAACAGCTCACGCGCGCGCAGATTGATGCCATGCTGGGTTTCGCCATCCGCGCCGCTGCCCTGACCTGCGGCAAGACCGGGCCCGACCTGCCGTATCGCGAGCAGCTCTGATGAAGGTTTTGTCAGCCAAGTAGAAATTAATCGATGGTTAATCCCGCAAGTCGACAGTCAAGTCGTACCCACTTGCGGAGAACCACCATGAAACTGCGCACTTTACTGCTCGGCAGCGCCTTGGCGCTGGCCGCAGCCTCAGGCCTGGCCCAGGCCGACGATCAACCCGCCACTGCCAAACCCGTGCCTTACCAGTACGGCATGCCGATGAATATCGACAAGGTGCTGGCGATGAACGAAACCCCGACCGACGAATGCAAAGTCATCAAGGCCGATATCAAGTTTTTGGATAAGGCGGGCAAGGTGGAAGACGTGAGCTATCGAAAAATGTCCGAAGCCTGTGATTTCCAGAACTGAGCCGTTAAAAGATCGGGCTATACCGTCGGTTTTCACCGCATGAACATGTAGGACTTTTCTCAAAAACCCTAATTTAATCAATGATTAAGGTGGAGAGATAACAGTGAGCCCAACCGCATTTCCGAGGCTATTGGCTGAAGGGGCGGTCACCGCTTCATCGCATTGATGAACCGGACCACTGACGGAGAATCCTCATGAACATGCACAGCGTATTCCTGCTCGGCTGCACCTTGGCGCTCACCACCCTATCGGCAATGGCACAGGCTGAAACAAAACCCGTGCCGTATCACTACGGCATGCCCATGGACATTCAGAAAGTGATTGCCATGACCGAGCCCCAGACCAATGACTGCAAGGTCATCGACGCCCAGATCAAGTTCTTGGACAAGGCCGGTGAACTGCACTATGTGAGCTACAAAAAAATGTCCGAGGCTTGCCTGTTCCAAAACTGAACAGGCTGCAGATAAGGGCGGCGTAGTGCGTCAACACGCGATATCCTTGCGCGCTCGTCAAACGGCTGAAAGGATTCGCCATGCAACTGCGCTTTCACACGCTCGCCCTCTTTACCGCCGTGCTCTGCTTCGCCCTGGCCTTAATATGGGGCCTGCGCCCCGAATGGATGTTGTGGCTGTGGAGCGTGGAATACACCAGCACCACGGGCCTGGTTGCCCGGCGTAACGCAGCACTGTTCCTGGCCATCGGCGTGATATTTTATCGCGCTCGCCACGCACCGCCCTCCGATACGCGACGCGCCATGACCACCGGCTTTATCACCGGATGCCTGGTGTTGGCGGCGTTGGGGTTCAGTGAATGGATAAACGGCAATGCCGGACCCGGCATTCTACTGGCGGTGGCAACGGAAACCGTATTGGGCCTGGCGTTTATCCAGGCCCACAGGTCTTCGGTCGTCCAACCTCAGGCGTCCTGTTAGTTGTAGCTGCGCCCTGCTACTTTTTGCAGGACGGGTGCCTGGGTGTGCTTGAGGTTTTCACGCAAACCGGTGATCAGGTTGCAGATGGCTCGACTGCTGTCGAGTTTGTCTGCGTTTATGCCTTTGACTTCCAAATCCACCCGATCACGGTCGCGGTCGTCATAGACTTTGATCGTCAGCGAAGCATCTTCGGCTTTGGTGCATTCGCACCGCTTGGGCAGGAAACTTCCTTCAATAATGCTGCGAAGTTCTAATTCCGAAAGCATGGTCAACCTCTCCTTTCTTGAGACTGCCAACAGTTGTTGTGAATTCAGCGAGCGCTTGCCCGCCGCGTCTTACCGACCTTGGAAGACGCTTATGACACCCAAGCGTACTCGGCAAAATCCGACCTCGTTGTAACCATTCCTCATAAGCAGGCTTCCATTTCATATAATTAAAACTTGAACTTATAGACTTAGTTAGATAAGCGTCGAATGGCCTTGATTAAACGTTTAACCCTTTACCTCGCGGAAGTCAGCGTGCTGCGCAACCACTCTTTCAGCAACATATCGCAAACTATCGAAGTTGATATTGGCCCCGGAATTAATCGCCACCAGCGTCTGCCCGCGCACGCCATGCTCACCAACATGCTTGCAAATCCCCGCTACCGCCAAAGCGCCTGAAGGTTCGGTGATAGAGCGCGTATCGTCGTAGATCAGCTTGATTGCGCTGCAGAGTTCGTCATTACTCACGGTGATGACCTCATCCACCCAGTCCCGACAGATTTCAAACCCATAGGCGCCCACCTGCGCCACCGCCGTGCCGTCGGCAAACCCGTCAACGCTGGAGAGCACCACCCGCTCACCGGCCCGCAGCGCCGCCAACAAGCAACTGGAGCCCTCGGGCTCGACACCGATGATGCGCACTTCGGGGCGCAGGTATTTGACGTAGGCCGCCACTCCGGCGATCAAGCCACCGCCCCCAACCGGCACGAAGATCGCGTCCAGCGGGCCTTGCTGCTGGCGCAGGATTTCCATGGCCACGGTGCCCTGGCCGGCGATCACTTCCGGGTCATCGAAGGGCGAAACGAAGGTGCACCCGGATGACTCGGCCAACTGCAGCGCATGGGCCAGGGCAAAGGGGAAGCTCGCCCCGTGCAGCACCGCTTCGGCGCCCCGTGAGAGTACGCCCACTACTTTCAACTCCGGCGTGGTGCTGGGCATGACGATCCGCGCCTGGATCCCCAACGCCTTTGCTGCCAGCGCTACGCCCTGGGCATGATTGCCCGCCGAGGCCGTGACCACGCCACGCGCCTTTTGCTCAGGCGTGAGCTGCACCAACTTGTTGTAGGCGCCACGGATCTTGAAGGAAAAGGTCGGTTGCAGGTCTTCGCGCTTGAGTAGCACCTGGTTACCCAACAACGCTGACAACGCCGGAGCGGCCTGCAAGGGCGTACGCACCGCCAGGTCATACACCGGGGCGGCGAGAATCTTCTTCACATAATGTTCAAGCAGGCCCGGGTCGGCGGTGTGAGGCGCGGTACAGGTGCTCATAGGTATCTCCTGGCTTCTTGTAAAGGGCCCGGGAGACGGAAAAACAAAACCCGCCTCTAGGGCGGGTTTGGGTACAGCCGTGCGCTATCCCGCCAAATGAGGAATGGCGGTAATAATAATGTTCTGCTGGCTGCACAAGGCTTGAAAGGTCATGTGACGAAACTAACCGGCAGCCCGTGACTTCGTCAATGGCGAAGCGCCATTTAACGCATGGGGCTTTACGATTAATATACGAAACGTATACGATTTGTATATTCATACCGCACAGTGAACATCATGGGCATCGTCAAGATCACCGACCAACTGCACGAACAACTGCGCCTGGCCAGCGCCGCGATGGACCGCTCCATCAACGCCCAGGCCGAGTTCTGGATCAAGATCGGCCTGCTTGCCGAACTCAACCCCGACCTGCCCTACAATGCGTTGATCAACAAGCTGTTGCTCGACAAGCCTGACCTGATCCGGGGGCGTAATTCATGATCAAGACTGCCCCGCAACTGGCCGTGATGCGTGAAGCCGGACGTCTGCTGGCCCAGGTCTTCAGCATGCTCGACGGTTTTGTCGCCGCCGGCCGCTCTACCCTGGAGCTGGACAGCGCCGTCGAAGCCTTCATTCGTAATGAGCTCAAGGCCCGCCCTGCCAGCCTTGGCCAGTATGACTACCCCTTCTCCATCAACACTTCGATCAACGAGGTGGTGTGCCACGGCATGCCCAGCGCCAAGGAGATTCTCAAGGACGGCGACATCATCAACATCGACATCACCCTGGAAAAAGGCGGTTTTATCGCCGACTCCAGCAAGATGTACATGATCGGCACCGTCGCCCCCAAAGCCCGGCGCCTGGTGGAAATGACCTTCGAGGCCATGTGGGCCGGCATCCGCCAGGTCAAGCCCGGCGCCCGCCTGGGCGATATCGGCCACGCCATCCAGAGCCACGCGCAAGCCAACGGCTACAGCGTGGTCCGCGAGTACTGCGGCCATGGCATTGGCCGGCAGATGCATGAAGAACCGCAGATCCTGCACTTCGGCCGCCCCGGCACCGGGTTGGAACTGCGCGAAGGCATGGTGTTTACCATTGAGCCGATGCTCAACCAGGGCAGCAGCAAAGTGCGCAGCCTGAAGGATGGCTGGACCGTGGTGACCAAGGACAACAGCCTGTCGGCGCAGTGGGAACATACCGTGGCGGTGACAGCGGATGGCTTCGAAGTCCTGACCCTGCAACCTGACGCCTGAGCAACTCGAAACCTGTGGGAGCTGGCCTGCCTGCGATGACCATAGGTATCTACACATTTTCAAATGTAATATGCGTAGCAGCTGTCGAGCCCCGGCGAGGCTGCGTTTGCGGCCTGTCTGACACACCGCTGACGCAGCCTCGCCGGGGCTCGACAGCTGCTACGTAGAGGGCTTGCTCAAGTTATGTAGATGCCTATGCTCAGGCAAGCCAGCTCCCACAGGGGATCGGTGTTCACACGACATTCGCGCCGCCGGCTATGCGCTTGAGCCCCAACACCATCAGCCCAGCCCCAAGCCCCATCGCCAGCAGGAACAGCGGATATGACACCCACCACGGCGTGCCTGCCGTCATCATGCTGAACTCCGACATGCCGCCAATGCTCGCAATCAGGTTGAGCGGCAAAAACACCACGTTGATCAGTGTGAGCTTGCGCAACAGGTTGTTCATGCTGTTATTCATCAAGTTGCCGCGCGCGTCGATCAGCCCGGAAAACACGTTGGAATAGATCTCGGCCTGTTTGTAGCACTGGTGGTTTTCGATGATCAGGTCGTCGATCAGCCCGAGAATCTCGGCACCGAAATGCTCTTTCTCCGCGTGGTTGCGCAGTCTCGACAGCACCGCGCCGTTGCTGTGCAGCGCGTTGATGTAATAGATCAGGCTTTCGCTGAGGCTGAACATCTGCATCAGGTGATGGTTGCTCATCGACGCGTTGAACTGCTGCTGCAACTCACGTGCGACCAGCTTGATCACCTTGAGGTGGCCGAGGTAGTGGTGGATGTTGTTGAGCAGCAGGTCGAGCAACACATCCAGCGGGGTGTGCAGCGGGCGGCGCTTGCCGAGGCCGGTCAGTGGGGTTTCATCGGTGGCGATCACCAACAGGCGGCTGGGTGAAAACAGCAGGCCGCAGGACGACACTTCAAACACCAGGTTGCCGCCACCCGAGTAGTTTTCCGGGCGTTTCCAGATCAGGAAGAGATTGTCCGGGTGAAACTCAATTCGCGAGACTTCGTCAGGGTCCAGCGCCGAGGCCAGGGCGTGTTCGTCCAGCTTATGGTGGTCGCGCAGCCACTCACGCTCGGCCAGGTCAGGGTTGTTGAACAACATGATCGGGGCGTCGTCATGTTCCCCACTCTGCAGCTTGCCATCGGTCAGCTCAAAACGCTGGATCATCGCCGGGTCACCAGACCTGGCCCTGGCGTTTCAACTCCAGGCGCCGCACGAACTCCTCCAGCACCAAGCCGTACAGGTCGTCCTGCAAATAGGCGTCCTCGATTCCCGCATCCATGTTGGGGTTGTCGTTGACCTCGATCACCACCACCTTGTCGCCGGACTGCTTGAGGTCGACGCCGTAGAGCCCGTCACCGATCAGGTTGGCGGTCTTCACAGCCAGTTCCACCACCGCCTTGGGCGCTTCGTGGACCGCCAGGGTGCGGCATTCGCCGTTGATATCCTGACCGATGGCCTTGTGGTTATAGATCTGCCAATGGCCCTTGGACATGAAGTACTGGCAGGCAAAGATCGGCTTGCGGTTGAGTACGCCGATGCGCCAGTCGTACTCGGTGTAGAAGAACTCCTGGGCCAGCAACAGTACCGAATGCTCAAACAACTCGGCGGTGGCCTTGAGCAAGGCTTCCTGGCTTTCGACCTTGATCACCCCACGGGAGAAGCAACCGTCGGGGATCTTCAGCACTAGCGGGAACCCCAGGCGCTCGCCGACCCGTTCGAAATCTTCCGGTCGTTCCTTGTAGAGGATTTCGGTGGCGGGCATGCCCAGTTGATGACTGTTGAGCAGGTCGGTGAGGTAGACCTTGTTGGTACAACGCAGGATCGACGCCGGGTCGTCCATCACCACCAGGCCTTCGCTTTCGGCTTTCTTGGCGAAGCGATAGGTGTGGTTGTCGACGCTGGTGGTCTCGCGAATCAGCAAGGCGTCGTATTCGGCCAGGCGCGAATAGTCCTTGCGTTCGATCAACTCCACATCGATGCCCAGGCCCTTGCCCACGCGGATAAAATTATCCAGCGCCTTGGCGTTCGAGGGCGGCAGTTGTTCCTGGGGATCGTGCAGGATCGCCAAGTCATAACGGGCCAGGCGGCGTGAACGCGGCTGGCGCCAGATCTTGCGACTGAAGTTGTCCAGGGCGTGGGCGAATTGATCTTCCTGGTCATCGCGCAACTTATGCAACACGCCGGACTTGACCCCTTCTATGTGCCAGCCGTTATTCTTTTTGAAATCAACTAACAGGATGGGGCACGGGAACGCTTCAAACAATTGTCGGGCCAGATCCTGCAACGGTTCTATATTGGTCCGGCCAAAGTAAAGTGTCAGGGTAAAGCCTTCGGTATTGCTGTAAAGATGATGATTCAAGGCTTTATCAAGGGTTTTATCCAAGTCGTCCAGGGCCAGACCATACAGCGACTTTTTCGTCAGTTCGCTGATCGTGCGCACCGATGGGATCACCTTGTGCCCACGCGCCTCGGCGAGCAGCGAACAGTAGTAGCCGTGCCCTAGGTACTTGTAGCTGCGGCACAGGTTAATCACCTGCACACGCTTGCCGGTCTCGTTTTCCCGGGTTTGCTCCAGGTACTCTTGAGCAGTGACGATGTCTTCGCTGGGGAAGTAGGAGGCCCAATCTTCCTTGCGCTCGACAATGATCACTACTTGGCTTGCTCCTTTGAGGGGGGCGGAAAAATAACCCTTATTGGTTATTGTCGCCGCGACGGTTTGCTCGGATACTTCACGCCAATGACCTTGTACCGCCGACATAATATTTGATCCGCTTTAGAGAACTCGACCTTTTCTATTAAGCACGATCTTTTAGAGAAGTCCCGTTTCGTTACGCAACTTTTACGGCGGTCATATGGCTCTTTCCTTTCGCGTTGCAACCCCCTGCGATGTGCCTGAATTGGTGGCATTGGAACAGCACTGTTTCACCACTGACCGGCTGTCATCGCGCAGTTTCCACTGGATGGTCAGCCGCGCCCATGCGCAGTTGCTGGTGGCCGAGGCGGATGGACAGTTACTCGGCTATGCGCTGGTGCTGTTCCACCGTGGCACTTCGTTGGCGCGCCTGTACTCCATCGCCATCGCCGAGCCTGCGCGCGGTTTGGGGCTGGGCAAACAGTTGCTCAAGCGCATCGAGACAATCGCCGTGGAACACGACTGTGCCTACCTGCGCCTGGAAGTGCGCACCGACAACCCCGGCGCCCTTGCGCTGTACGAAGGCGCCGGCTACCGACGCTTCGCCGTGATTAACGACTATTACGAAGACCACACCGCCGCCCTGCGCCTGGAGAAACGCATCGTCCAGCACCAGGATGCGCGCCCGCAAAGCGTGCCGTATTACCAGCAGACCACCGACTTCACCTGTGGCGCCGCCTGCCTGCTGATGGCCATGGGCGCACTGATGCCGGCGCGCACGGCGCAGCGGCGCGAAGAGCTGCAGATCTGGCGCGAAGCAACCACCGTGTTCATGACTGCCGGCCATGGCGGCTGCAGCCCACAAGGGTTGGCACTGGCGGCCTGGCGTCGCGGGTTTGCCGTGCGCATGCAGGTCAATGTGCGCGGGCCGCTGTTTCTGGATGGCGTGCGCGATGCGCATAAAAAGGATGTCATGCGCCTGGTGCATGAAGCCTTTGAAGAAGAATTGGCCAGCAGTGCCGTCGAGCAAGTGTTCGCCGGCGCACTGGACTTGCCCCAAGTGCTGCGCGACGGCGGCCAGCCCTTGGTGCTGATCAGCAGCTACCGCCTCACCCGCTCCAAGTCACCGCACTGGGTGATGATCACCGATTGCGACGAGGACTTCGTCTACCTGCACGACCCGGACGTCGACCACAGCCAGCACCGCCAACCCCTAGACTGCCAGCACTTGCCGGTCAGCCATGGGGAGTTCGAGCGCATGTGCCGGTTCGGCAATAACAAATTGCGCGCAGCCGTCATCCTATTCTCCAACCCGTAGCAGCGAGGCTGCGTTGGGCTGCGCAGCGGCCCCAAAACTTGCATCGCGTTTTCCCTGATACATCGCAGCGCACTTGACGCAGCCTCGCTTACGCTCGGCAGCTGCTACGGGGCTTGTCCTTAAGCGACCTGTTTGATTTGGGCCTTGGCCTCCAGCTCGCGCACTAACGGCAAGACGCGTTTGCCGAAGTACTCGACCTCCTCCTGGAAGTGCAGGAAGCCCGCGAGCACTAGGTCCACACCGACCGCCTTGAGCGCAACGATGCGCTCGGCGATTTGCTGTGGCGTGCCGATCAGGTTGGTCTTAAAGCCGTCGTTGTATTGCACTAGGTCTTCGAAGCTGGACTTGGCCCAGTTACCCTCGCCTTCCGGTGAGGCCTTGCCCGCCTGCTTGGCCGCGTCACCGAAGGCATTCACCGCTTCCGGGTCGGCCTTGTCGATGATCTCCGCCAGCACCGCGCGGGCTTCTTCCTCAGTGTCACGGGCGATCACGAAAGCGTTGACGCCGACCTTGACCGAATGGTTATTCGCCGCCGCCTTGGCGCGGATGTCATCGACCTGGGCCTTGATGCCTTCTGGGGTATTGCCATTGGTGAAGTACCAGTCCGAGACCCGCGCGGCCATGTCCCGCGCCGCCCGTGAACTGCCGCCCTGGAACACTTCCGGCTGGCCGATGGGCTTGGGCTTGAGGGTGTAATTGTTGAAGCGGTAGAAGTCGCCTTTGAAGGTGAAATCGTCCTGGGTCCAGATGCCCTTGAGGGCGCGGATGAATTCTTCGGAGCGGCGATAGCGCTCATCGTGCTCCAGCCAGTGCTCGCCGATGGCCTGGAATTCGCCCTTGAACCAACCGCTGACGATATTCACCGCGATACGGCCGTTGGTGAGCTGGTCGATGGTCGCCAGTTGCTTGGCCGCCAGCGCCGGCTGCCAGGGGCCGGGCAGGATCGCGGCGATCACTTTGAGTGTGGTGGTCGCGGCCAGCAGCGCATGGCTGAACGCCACGGATTCGTGCTGGTTCTCAGCGCCGTAGCCGGCGGTGAAACGGATCTGGGTCAGGCCATACTCGAAGCCCGCGGCTTCGGCCAGTTGCGCCAGTTTACGGTTGTAGTCGATACCCCAATCGGTACGTTGCTCGATCTTGCTGACCACTAACCCACCACTGACATTGGGCACCCAATAGGCAAATTTCACGGCTTGCTGACTCATCAATCGGTACCTCGCACAAAGGGATGTACCGAGGGCTTGAGCAGCAAGCGTGCCAGGCCGGGGAAACGCCCAGGCCAAGGGGGTTGCCGCCAATGCTGGGTGCAGAGGCCAATGTCGCGGATTGGGCAGGTTTGTCGATCAACTGTTGCCAGGGCAACAGTGCATCAGGGCTTTTTTCAGCAAATACGGGCGCCGGCACCCGGCACGGACTGTGCAATCACCCCGGTACCGATCACTGCCCAGGAACCTTGCCCATGACCGACCACCACGTCATCAACCCACTGTCCATTGGCGTCGACTACCCCACGTTAGCCGCGCGATTCCGACCGATCTTCCAGCGCATCGCGGATGGCGCGGTAGAGCGCGAACACACCCGCACCCTGCCCCATGAACCCATCCAGTGGCTCAAAGAGGCCGGTTTTGGCGCGCTACGGGTGCCGGTGGAATACGGCGGTGGTGGCGCCTCCCTGCCGCAGTTGTTCGAATTGTTGATCGAACTGGCCGAAGCCGACTCCAACGTGCCCCAGGCCTTGCGTGGGCACTTCGCCTTTGCCGAAGACCGCCTGAACGCGCCGCCCAGTGCTGGCCGCGACCTGTGGTTCAAGCGCTTTGTGGACGGCGACATCGTCGGCTGCGCCTGGACCGAAATCGGCAATGTGGCCATCGGCGATGTGGTCACCCAGGTCAGCCCCGACGGCGATGCCTGGAAACTCAATGGCGAAAAGTTCTACAGCACAGGCAGCATTTTCGCCGACTGGATCGATGTATACGCCCGGCGCAGCGACACCGGCGGCGATGTGATAGCGGCCACCCGCGCACGCCAGCCTGGCGTGGTGCACAGCGACGACTGGGACGGCTTTGGCCAGCGCACCACCGGCAGCGGCACGTCGCGCTTTACCGATGCGGTGGTGGAGGCGGAAAACGTTATCGACTTTGCCACCCGCTTCAAATACCAGACCGCGTTCTATCAGCTTGTTCTGCTCGCCAGCCTGGCCGGTATTGGCCGTGCAGCGTTGCGCGATGTGGCGCATCAGGTGCGCAGCCGCAAGCGGATCTACAGCCATGGCAATGCGGCCCATGTCAGCCAGGACGCACAGGTTCAGCAGGTGGTAGGTGAAGTGGCAGCGCTGGTGTATGCGGCCGAAGCCAGCGCATTGAAGGCCACGGTGCCGGCGCAACGGGCGTATGTGGCGCGCTTTGGTGGGGATGACGCGGTGGAGCGCGAAGCCAATGTGGCGGCCGAGATTGAATCGGCGACGGCTCAAGTGGTGGTGTCGGAATTGATTCAGCGGGCTACCAGTGAATTGTTTAACGCACTGGGGGCTTCGGATGTGCGCCAGGGTAAAGCGCTGGATCGGCATTGGCGTAATGCGCGGACGGTGTCGTCGCATAATCCGGTGATCTACAAGGCGCGGATTGTGGGGGATTGGGTGGTCAATGGGGCTGAGCCGCCGTTTGTTTGGCAGATTGGGAATGGGCCGGGCCGGGGTTGAGTTGCGGTTTTGGTAGGGGGGTGTATCCGTTATTTGGGTGATGGCGGATATGGGTTCCGCCCTTACGGCGGGTCACTTTGGAAAAGCCCCAAAGTAAGCAAAGGGCTCTTGCCCCAACACTCGGCACCTCGCTTAGGCTCGGTGTGCCCGTAATCCGACATTGATTTGGGGGGCCGCCGCCACGCGCCATCCATGGCGCGGGGCGGCTAAACCGGCATCCCTGCCGGTTTACCCCCCAAATCAATATCGAATTCCGGCCAGCGTGTTTAACGGGGCGCCTAAGATCAAGATCAAAAAGATCAAAAGCAAAAGCACGGCGGCCTGACAGCCGGCCTGAGTGGTGGGGAGCAAAAGCGCTGTTTTTAGGGGCTTGCCAGCGATGTAGGCAACTCGGTATGTCAGTTACACCGAGGTGATGCCATCGCAGGCAAGCCAGCTCCCACAGTTTTGACCGAGTTCGGCCACACAATACCGGTCGGCTTTAAGGCCGCCGCGCTTTGCTTTTGATCTGGGGCGCCCCGTTAAACACGCTGGCCGAACGCAGGCTTGAATTCGTGGGTAACCCGGCAGGACGCCGGGTTAGCCGCGCTGGGCCAAGGATGGCCCATCGCGGCGACCCACGGATTCAAGCCGGAGTGAGGGCACACCGAGCCTAGGCGAGGTGCCGAGTGTTGGGGCAAGAGCCCTTTGCTTACTTTGGGGCTTTTCCAAAGTGAGCCGCTGTAAGAGCGGAACCATAAGTGGCCGTCACCTAAATAACGGATATACCCCCCCCACCGCCGCCCCAGCAAAAATCAGAACGCGAGCTTGTAACCAATCGCCATCAACATAACCGCCAAGCACGGCCGCAATATCCCGTCCGGCAGCTTGCCGGTCATATGGCTGCCGAAGTAAATCCCCGGCAACGACCCCATCAACAAAAAACCCAACAAATGCCAGTCCATGTTCCCCATGCTCGCATGCCCCAAGCCCGCCACCAGGGTCAGAGGCACGGCGTGGGCGATCTCGGTCCCCACCAGCCGCCGCGTGGCCAGGAACGGATACAGGATAAACAGCGCCACAGTCCCCAGAGCACCCGCGCCGATGGACGTCAGGGCAACCATGGTGCCCAGGATGGCACCAGTCACCACCGTCAGCATGTTCAGGTTGCGCGGGCTCATGTGATAGTCATCACCGGCATGTCGCTGGGCAAAAGCCAACAGGCTTTTCTTGAACAGAATCGCCAGGGCCGTCAGCAGCAACACCACGCCAAGGGCTTGCTTGATCACCGCGTTCATCGCGCTGGGGTCGGTGTGCAGGCTGGCCAGGAACCACAGGGTCAGCAACACCGCAGGCACGCTGCCCAGGGTAAGCCAACCGGTGATGGTCCAGTCGATGTTCTTGTTCTTGCTGTGCACCAACACCCCACCGGACTTGGTGATGGCCGCGTACAACAAGTCGGTGCCCACGGCCGTCGCCGGGTTGATGCCGAACCACAGCAGGATCGGGGTCATCAACGAGCCCCCGCCCACCCCCGTCATGCCCACGATAAAACCAACGATCAGGCCGGCAATCACAAAACCAAAATTACCCACTTCCATCAACGCTACCTGCGGCCTTATAAATTTCTGGCCGCAGGATAGCGATTTTTCTTATAACGACTTATATCAATATGATCTGACTTTATGCCTTTTATGGCAGGCGATGACAGGCATAGGCCTGGGTTTGATACGGGAAGGCGATGGTGTCCCGCCCGCGCAAGTCGGGATGGGTGTCGATCAAAGTGCGCAATTGCGCGGTAACGCTGGCCTTTTCTGCGGCTGGGAGCGCCGCGATAAAGCTCACTGACAGAAAGCGATCCATGACCACTTCCTGGGGGCTGCCGACGTGGCTGTACGCAAAACAGGTGACTTCAGGGTCGGAAAAGTACTTGCCGGTGAAGGCTTCACGCCAACGTCCGCTATGAAAGCGCGGGGTGTCGCCTTCGTACGGTGTGATTATTTCGGTGATTGCCGCCACCCAGCCCACCGATTCGTCGCGCACATTCCACACCAGCCCCAGGCGCCCTCCGGGCTTGAGTACGCGATGGATTTCCGCCAGTGCGGCCTGGGTGGAGAACCAATGAAATGCCTGCGCACAGACCAGCGCATCGGCGCTGGCAGACGCCAGGGGGATGGATTCGGCAGTGCCATTCACCAGGCGCACGCCCGGCAGCAGCTTAGCCAGCTGCGCGCCCATCGCCGCCACAGGCTCGACGGCAATCAGCGTTGGCGCCAGGGTGCTGAGCAAACGTGTGAATTTGCCGGTGCCGGCGCCCAGGTCGATCACCGTCGACTGTGCGTCAATCCGTAGGGTTTCGGTGAGCCAGCCAGTGAGTTGCCTGGGGTAATTCGGCCGGCCTTGGGCGTAAGTGACCGCCTGGGTGGAGAAACCTTGTTGAGCAGACGCGTGGACACCAGTCATTGCCAATCTCTCCTCAGGGGTGAAGCGGGGGGCACAGTGTGCGCCTTCAAACTTTTATTTTCTAATCCGTGCATCCAATCCTGCGCAACCTGGGTAGTCCTTTCAGTCACCCCGCTGTTTTACTGAAATGGAGAAACACCCATGAACGCTAAAGCACTGTTCTGCCTCACTGCCCTGCTGGCCGCTGCACCCGTTGCCTTCGCCCAGACCGGCTTGCCGGACAGCATCAAGGTGCCGGACGGCCACAAGGTGGCACTGGAAACCACCGGTGTCGGCGAAATCACCTACGAGTGCCGCGACAACGCCAACGCCGCCGGCCAGACCGAGTGGACCTTCGTCGGCCCCAAGGCCGTGCTGAATGACCGTAGCGGCAAGCAAGTCGGCACCTATTTCGGCCCGCCCGCCACCTGGCAAGCCACGGACGGTTCGAAAATCACCGGCACTCAGTTGGCGGTGGCGCCGTCGGGTGCGGGCAACCTGCCGTACCAATTGGTCAAGGCCAACCCGGCTGAAGGCAAGGGCGCGATGAGCGGCGTGAGTTACATCCAGCGGGTTGCCCTCAAGGGCGGCGTGGCACCGAGCAGTGCCTGCACGGCGGCCAACAAGGGCAAGCAGGCCGTGGTGAAGTACCAGGCCGACTACATTTTCTGGGCAGCCAACTGAGCAAAGTCGGCTACGCTGCCCCCAATGCCGATCGTTGGGGGGAGCACCGCGTGTTTGATTACGAAGCCTGTCTGCAGGCCTGCGCCCGTGGCGATCAACGCGCCTTGCGCCAGCTCTATGAGCAGGACAGCAGCCGTTTGCTCGGCGTGGCATTGCGCATAGCGAGGGACAAGTCCCTGGCCGAAGACATCGTGCACGACGCATTTATCAAGATCTGGCGCGGTGCCGGCAGTTTCGACCCCAGTCGCGGCTCGGCGCGTGGCTGGGTGTTCAGCGTGACCCGGCACCTGGCGCTCAACGTTGTGCGTAACCATTACCGCGAAGTTCCGTTGGGCGAAGAACACGAGCAAGTCGCGGCAACCGACACCTTTGAATTCAGCGCACGCGCCGGGCAGGTCCACATCTGCCTGGAGCAACTCGACCCGGCCCGTCGTACCTGCATCCTGCATGCCTACGTCGACGGTTATTCCCACAGCGAAATCGCCCAGAAACTGGACACCCCACTGGGGACCGTCAAAGCCTGGATCAAACGTAGCCTCGCGGCGCTGCGGGAGTGCATGGCATGAGCAACCCACTGGACGAACTGGCCAGCGAATACGTGCTGGGCACCCTGCCCGGCGAACAACGCGCCGAGGTGGAACAACGGCTCAAGCACGACGCCGAATTACGCGCCGCAGTGGACGCCTGGGAGCATCGCCTGTTGCCGCTGACCGCACTCGCGGAGCCGGTGCCACCCTCCTCTGAGCTGTGGCGGCGTATCGAACGCAACATCGCCAGCGCCCGCACGCATTGGTGGGATCTGCTGGCCGTGTGGCGCGGCCTGGCCGGTGCCGGGCTGGTGACAACCCTGGTACTGGCCACGCTGCTGCTGACCCGCCCGCCCACCGCCGACCCGACCTTTGTCGTGGTGCTGGTTGCGCCGCAAAGCCAGGCCCCGGGCTGGGTGATCCAGGCCAGTGACAATCAGCAGATTCAGTTGATCCCGCTGGGCGTGATGGAAGTGCCGGCGGACAAAGCCCTGCAGTTCTGGACCAAGGGTGACGGTTGGCAGGGGCCGGTATCCCTGGGCCTGGTCAAACCCGGGCAAACGCTGTCGGTACCGCTGGACAAGCTGCCGCCGCTCACGCAGAACCAGCTGTTCGAGTTGACCCTGGAAGACCCGCGCGGCTCGCCGACCGGCAAACCCACCGGGCCGATCCAGGCAATTGGCCGCGCGGTCAAGGTGCTCTGATCAGGCGACGCTGGGCAACCACACGCGAAAGCGTGCACCGCCCAGCGGCGAAGCCAATGCCGTCAAGGTGCCGCCCTGGGCTTCCAGGGCGCGTCGGCTGATGGCCAGGCCCAGGCCAAAACCGCCGGTGGCGCGGTCACGGCTGCGATCAAGGCGGTAGAACGGCTCGAAGATGCGCTCTCGCTGGTCCAGCGGGATGCCGATGCCGTCGTCGTCCACACAGATTTCACAGCCTTTGGGGCAGACCTTCACGCCGACCTGAATGCGCTTTTCGCAGTAACGCGTGGCATTGCGCAGCAGGTTCTGCAACGCGCGGGCAGTAAGGCGCGGGTCGAGATTGAAGCGCTCCACGGCGCAGTCGAGCGCCACATCAATGACGATCTCGGGGTTTTCCAGTTCGTCATCGACGCTTCCCAGCACACTGTCGATAAACTCATCGAG
Organism: Pseudomonas tritici; assembly: GCF_014268275.3. Taxonomy (NCBI): domain Bacteria; kingdom Pseudomonadati; phylum Pseudomonadota; class Gammaproteobacteria; order Pseudomonadales; family Pseudomonadaceae; genus Pseudomonas; species Pseudomonas tritici. The sequence continues at coordinate 3,019,858 of NZ_CP077084.1, read as the reverse complement.
CACCACTTCCACCCGCTCCGGCAATTGCGCCGGGTTCTGCAGGCGGCTGTAGGACAGCAGCTCCAGCACCAGTTCGTCCAGCTCGCGGATATGCGCCACCAGGCTTTGCAAGCGTTCACGGCTGGCCTCGGGCAAGTCTTCGGAGAGCGCCAGGGCCAGGCCGAAATCCAGGCGCGTGAGCGGCGTGCGCAGCTCGTGGGAGACCGCGTTAAGCAGGTCGCGTTGCTGATTGAGCAGGTATTCGATGTCGTCGGCCATGGTGTCGAACACCGAAGCCAGGCTGCCGATGCTGGAGCTGGCCGGAATGCGCGTGCGTTCCGCCATATTGCCCTGGCCCAATTGCCCGGCGGTGCTTTTCAGGCGTTCCAGGTCGCGCCAGTGCGGGCGTAGCCACACCAACAGGCAGGCCAGCAGCGCGGCAACAATCAACACGTTGATCGCCCAATACAGCACGTTCATGTCCATCGGGTCAGGCGGTATCGTCAGCTTGACCACGAATTGCTCATTGATCGGAGTGCTGATTTGCTCCATCCAGCCCCATTCGCCCAGGCGCACTACCGACCTGCCCTGCTCCAGTAGCTTTTCCTCAGCCGGGGTGTAGCTGGCGTCCTGGCGCAGCAGCAATTGAACCCTGAGCGGCGCGAATTCGCGGCCCAGTTGGTCGGTGACCTGTGACCAGCGCTCCACAGGTGCGCGCAGGTATTGTTTGACAATCAGCTTTTGCTGGCCGCGGGTCTGCTCGATGTTGTAATTCACGTAGCGGTGTTCGAACAGCTGGATCACCAGCGTGGGCACCAGGTAGATCGCCGCACTGTAGGTGACGATGGTGATCAGATAGAGGCGAAACAGTACGCGAACCATCGATCAGCATTCCCACTCGGAACGGCTGAACAGGTAGCCTTTGCCCCACACCGTCTTGATCTTGCGCGCTTCACCGGCGTTGTCGTCGAACTTGCGGCGCAGCTTGGAAATCGCCACGTCCACCGAACGGTCGGTGCCGTTGAACTCGATACCGCGCAAGCGTTGCAGGATCTGGTCACGGCTGAGTACTTCGCCGGCATGCCGTGCGAGCACCACCAACAGGTTGTATTCGCCGCTGGACAACTCCACCGGTTGTTCACGCCAGGTCACGGTGCGCTCAGACAGGTCGATGCACAGGTTGCCCATGATGATCTGGTCGTTGGCCGCCTGGGGTTCGGACAAGCTGCTGCGCCGTAATAACGTGCGGACACGGGCCAGTAGCACGCGCGGTTCACAAGGTTTGGTCACGTAGTCGTCGGCGCCCATTTCCAGGCCCAGCACCTGATCGTGGCTGTCGTCCCGCGCCGTGAGCATCAGGATCGGCAAGCCCGCCGAGTCGGCCCGCAGCAATCGGCATACTTGCAGGCCGTCGAGTCCGGGCAGCATCAGATCGAGGATCACCAGGTCCGGCGGATTCAAGCGCGCGCGTTCACGCACGTGGTCGCCACGGCTGAGCACGCTGACGTGGTAGCCATTGCGCTCCAGGTAGCTGGCAATCAGCTCGGAGAGTGCGGCGTCGTCTTCCACCAGGAGAATGTTGGGCATGGTGTTTCCAAATAAGCAGTGATGGGCGGTACACAAATCCAATGTGGGCGCTGCTTGTGTGGGAGCTGGCTTGCCTGCGATACAGGCACTGCGGTCTATCAGGTAGACCGAGGTGATGCTATCGCAGGCAAGCCAGCTCCCACACAAGCCGGTTGCCACATGTTGAATCGTTGGCGCTTGCAGGATTGTGCAAGGATATACGCCCAACGCTCACAACGCGTTGCACCTTACATTTCTTCACAGACCCGCTACACAGCTTCACAGCACCACGGCGCAGGTGACTTTAGGATGCGCCAGTCAATATTGGGATAAGAGCATGTCGAAGAATCTGTTTGCGCCGTTTTGCCTGCTGGCCCTCACCCTTGCCCTGAGCGCGTGCGGTGACTCCGCGGGCGAAGCGCCGCAAATGCCGCTGGCCAAAGTGCGCATCGAAACCCTTGAAGCCAAGCCCCTGTCGATCACCAGCGAACTGAGCGGGCGTATTGCTGCGCCGCGTATCGCTGAAGTGCGCGCACGGGTCGCGGGTGTGGTGATGCAGCGGGTGTTCAAGGAAGGTCGTGACGTGAAACAGGGCGACGTGCTGTTTCGCATTGATCCGGCGCCCTTCAAGGCCGACCTCGACAGCGCCCAGGCCAATCTGAACAAGGCCGAGGCGAATGCCTTCCAGGCGCGCCTGCAAGAGCAGCGCTACAGCCAGTTGGTGGAAGGCAACGCCATCAGCGGCCAGGACTACGACAACGCCCGCGCCGCCGTGCGCCAGACCAACGCCGAGGTCGCCGCCAACAAGGCTGCCGTCGAGCGAGCCAAGTTGAACCTGGGCTACGCCACCGTGACCGCACCGATTTCCGGGCGTATTGGCCGTGCGCTGGTGACCGAGGGCGCCCTGGTCGGCCAGAATGAGGCCACGCCGCTGGCGATCATCCAGCAACTGGACCCGATCCACGCCGACCTGACCCAGTCCAATCGCGAGCTGAATGACCTGCGCCGTGCCTTCCGTGCCGGCAGCTTGAAGCAGGTCGGCCAGGACCAGGCCAAGGCCACCTTGATCGAGGACGACGGCAGCCTCTACCCGTTGCCGGGCAAATTGCTGTTTGCCGAGATCAGCGTCGACCCCGGTACCGGCCAGATCATCCTGCGCAGCGAATTCCCCAACCCGGGCCTCGACCTGCTGCCCGGCAGCTTTGTGCGGGTGCGCCTGGAGCAAGCCGTCGACAAGCAAGGCATCAGCGTGCCGCAACGCGCCATTACCCGTGACAGCGCCGGTATCCCGATGGTCTTGCTGCTGGACGCCGAACAAACCGTCAGCCAGCAGCCGGTGGAGCTGGGCGCGGTGATCAATGATCGCTGGATTGTCAGCAGCGGCCTCAAGGCCGGTGACCGCATCGTCGTCGAAGGCCTCCAGCACGCGCGCCCCGGTGAAAAAGTCGACGTAGATGACAGCCCGACGCCGCTCGCCCAGGCCTCCGGCCAATAAGGATCATTGACCATGCCGCAGTTCTTTATTGACCGCCCGATCTTCGCCTGGGTGGTTGCCCTGTTTATTCTGCTCGCCGGTTTGCTGGCAATCCCGCAGCTACCGGTGGCGCAGTACCCCAACGTCGCGCCGCCAAAAGTCGAAATCTACGCGGTCTACCCCGGCGCTTCGGCGCAGACCCTGGATGAGAGCGTGGTCAGCCTGATCGAGCAAGAGCTCAACGGCGCCGATCACCTGCTGTATTTCGAGTCCCAGAGCAGCCTGGGTTCGGCAACCATCACCGCGACGTTCCAGCCGGGCACCAACCCGGAAATGGCGCAGGTGGATGTGCAGAACCGCCTGAAAGCGGTCGAGCCGCGCCTGCCGCAAGCGGTGACCCAGCAAGGCTTGCAGGTGGAGAAAGTCTCCGCCGGCTTCCTGTTGCTGGTGACCCTCACGTCCAGCGACGGCAAGCTCGATGATGTAGCGCTCAGCGATTACCTGGCGCGCAACGTGATGAACGAACTCAAGCGCCTCGACGGTGTGGGAAAGGCCCAGCTGTATGGCGCCGAACGTGCCATGCGGATCTGGATCGACCCGCAGAAACTGATCGGTTTCAACCTGACCCCGGCCGATGTAAACGCCGCGATCAGCGCGCAAAACGCCCAGGTATCGGCGGGCAGCATCGGTGATTTGCCGGGTACCAAGACTCAGGAAATCACCGCCGCGATCCTGGTCAAGGGCCAGCTGTCCACGCCGGCCGAGTTCGCCGACATCGTGCTCAAGGCGAATCCCGACGGCTCCACTGTGCGCATCGGCGATGTGGCACGGGTGGAAGTCGGCAGCCAGGAATACCAGTTCTCCACGCGCCTGAATGGCAAACCGTCCACCGCAGTCAGCGTGCAGCTGGCACCTGGCGCCAATGCGCTGAACACCGCCACCCTGGTGCGGGCGAAGATGGACGAGCTGTCGCGCTACTTCCCGGCCAATGTGGAATACAAAATCCCGTACGACACCTCGCCGTTCGTCAAAGTCTCGATCACCAAGGTGGTCTACACCCTGCTCGAGGCCATGGCGCTGGTGTTTGCGGTGATGTTTTTGTTCCTGCAGAACGTGCGCTACACCCTGATCCCGACACTGGTGGTGCCGATTGCGTTGATGGGCACCTTCGCCACCATGTTGTTGCTGGGGTTCTCGATCAACGTGCTGACCATGTTCGGCATGGTGTTGGCCATCGGTATCCTGGTGGACGACGCGATTGTGGTGGTGGAAAACGTCGAGCGGATCATGGTCGCCGAGGGGCTGTCGCCCAAGGAAGCGACGCGCAAGGCCATGGGCCAGATCACCGGCGCGATCATCGGCATCACCCTGGTGCTGGTGGCGGTGTTCCTGCCGATGGCCTTTATGGCGGGTTCGGTGGGGGTGATCTACCAACAGTTCTCGTTGTCGATGGCGGTGTCGATCCTGTTCTCGGCGTTCCTCGCGCTAACCTTGACCCCGGCCCTGTGCGCCACCTTGCTCAAGCCGATCGCCAAGGATGAGCACCATGCCAAAGGCGGTTTCTTCGGCTGGTTCAACCAGCGCTTTGAACGCCTCACCGACCGCTACGAAGGCTGGGTGGCCTATGCCCTCAAGCGCAGCGGCCGTTACCTGCTGATTTACCTGGTGCTGCTGGTGGGCCTGGGGTGGATGTTCAGCCGCCTGCCCTCCTCGTTCCTGCCGGTGGAAGACCAGGGTTACACCATCACTGACATCCAGTTGCCACCGGGCGCGAGCAAGAACCGCACGGTGCAGGTGGCCGAACAGATCGAAGCGCATAACGCCAAAGAGCCTGGGGTGGGCGACACCACCATGATCATGGGCTTCAGTTTCTCCGGTTCGGGGCAGAATGCCGCGCTGGCGTTTACCACGCTCAAGGATTGGTCGGAGCGCGGCAGCGATGACTCCGCCGCGTCGATTGCCGACCGCGCCAACATGGCCTTTACCGAACTGAAAGATGCGATTGCCTACGCGGTCTTGCCGCCGCCGGTGGATGGCCTCGGCACGTCCAGCGGCTTCGAGTTCCGCTTGCAGGACCGGGGCGGTGTCGGCCATGCCGCGTTGATGGCCGCGCGCACGGAATTGCTGGCCGCCGCCGAGAAAAGCCCGATCCTGGCCAACGTGCGCGAAAGCGCCCTGGCCGAAGCACCGCAAGTGCAGCTGGAAGTAGACCGCAAGCAGGCCAACGCACTGGGCGTGGCCTTTGCCGACGTGGGCAACGTGCTGTCCTCGGCCATCGGCTCGGCTTATATCAATGACTTCCCCAACCAGGGCCGCATGCAACGGGTGGTGGTGCAGGCCGAAGGCGACCAGCGCAGCCAGGTGGCGGACCTGATGAAGATCCACGTGCGCAACAACGCCGGCAAGATGGTGCCGCTGTCGGCCTTTGTCGAAGCCAAGTGGACCCAGGGCCCGGCGCAATTGACGCGCTACAACGGCTACCCGGCCATTGCGATTTCCGGCGAAGCGGCACCGGGCCACAGTACCGGTGAGGCGATGGATGAAATCCAGCGCCTGGTCAGCCAATTGCCGGCCGGCCTGGGCCAGGAATGGACCGGTTTGTCGTTGCAGGAACGCCTGTCCGGTTCCCAGGCGCCGATACTGTTGGGCCTGTCGCTGCTGATCGTGTTCCTGTGCCTGGCGGCGCTGTATGAAAGCTGGTCGATCCCGACCTCGGTATTGCTAGTGGTGCCGTTGGGCGTACTCGGTGCCGTGTTGGCGGTGAGCTTGCGCGGCATGCCCAACGATGTGTTCTTCAAGGTCGGCTTGATCACGATCATTGGTCTGTCGGCGAAAAACGCGATCCTGATCATCGAGTTCGCCAAGGACCTGTATGACCAGGGTGAAGACCTGATCACCGCCACGTTGAAAGCCGCACGGTTGCGCTTGCGCCCGATCATCATGACGTCGCTGGCGTTCATCCTCGGCGTAGTGCCGTTGGCGATTGCGACAGGTGCCAGCTCGGCCAGCCAGCAGGCGATTGGTACGGGGGTGATCGGCGGGATGATCACCGCGACACTGGCGGTGGTGTTTGTGCCGGTGTTTTTTGTGGTGGTCATGAAGTTGGTGAAGAAACGCCCCCGGTAGACCCATCCTTGAATGGGTACTGGATCAAAAATGTGGGAGCGGCGGTGCGACGATTCGACTTGCTCGCTCCCACATTTAAATCGGTTTACACACATAAGGCCCGGTCGCCTGACAAGCAGCCATCGCAGGCAAGCCAGCTCCCACAGGGGTTATTGATCACATTCATGATCGCGTTCAGTCGAATAAGCTATGGTGCTCACAAACAGTAAGCAGTGAGCCACCATGCCCTTCCTCGCCCGCACCCACCCTCGCCTCTCCGCCGCCGCCGTGTTCGGGCTTGCCGTGGGCATCCTGGCGCCCGCCGATACGCTCGTCAGCAAAATCCTCATCGGCTGGAACGCCGGGGTCTGGACCTACCTGGTGCTGATGCTGTGGCTGACCCGTCGTGCCAAGGCCGAGGACGTCAAGCGCATCGCCGAGATCGAAGATGAAAACGCCGGTTCGGTCCTGTTCACGGTGTGCATCGCCGCCATCGCCAGCCTGGCAACCATTACCTTCGAACTGGTCGGCAGCAAGGACCTGGCCACCTCTGAGCGCCTGCTGCACTACGGCTTTACCGGGCTGACGGTGATCGGCTCATGGTTGCTGATTGGGGTGATTTTCAGCGTGCATTACGCGCGCCTGTATTACACCTGGGGCGGCAAGGAGCCGGCGTTGCGTTTTGCCGAAGGTTTGCTGACGCCTAACTATTGGGACTTTCTGTACTTCTCCTTCACCATCGGCGTGGCGGTACAGACCTCCGACGTGGGCGTCGCCACCCGTGGCATGCGTAAAGTCGTGCTGGGGCAATCGCTGATCGGTTTTCTATTCAATACCGCGATCCTGGGCTTCTCGATCAATATCGCCGCCGGGCTGTTCGGTTGACGCTGCACAAACCTTCTAGACGCCCATCAAGCGCCGGGCGCTAATAGCCTCACTTATTCCGCCTCGGTGTTTTATGGCCGCGCACAATTGGATCGACCTGTCCCAGGACGCCGACACCGGCATCGAGACCCTGCGCGCGCACTTTGAAGGCCACGCCTACGACCCGCACTGGCACGACAGCTATCTGATCGGCGTTACCGAACAAGGCGTGCAGCAATTCAACTGTCGCCGCGCCCGCCACAACAGCGTGCCCGGCCAAGTGTTTCTGGTGGAACCCGGCGAGCTGCATGACGGCGACGCGCCCACCGCCGACGGGTTTACCTACCACATGCTTTACCTCGACCCTCACTAGTTGGCGCGGGAAGTAAGTGCAGTGTTCGAAGAGGCACCGCAGGGCAGCCAACTGGGTTTCGCCAGCACCTTGACCAGCGACCCACGCTTGGCCCTGGCCACCAGCCAAGCCTTCCAGACCTTGCACTGCGGTGAGCTGCGTATCGTTCGGCAACAGGCCATGGACCACTTACTCGAACGTCTCACCGGCCAACTCTATTGGCGCACCCGTTACCGTGAAGATCCACGATTGCCGCTGGTGGCACACAAGGCGCGCGAATACCTGCATTCCCATCTGCACGTTGATGTGGGTATGGACGAACTGGCCCTGGCCTGCGGCGTCGACCGTTTCCGCCTGAGCCGCGCCTTCAAAAGCGCGTTTGGCCTACCTCCCCACGCTTACCTGGTGCAACTGCGCCTGGCCCGTGCCCGGCACTTGCTGGCCAAGGGCGAACAACCGGCAGACGTAGCGATTGCCCTGGGCTTTGCCGACCAGAGCCATCTGGGCCGCTGGTTTGTGCGCGCCTACGGCCTCACGCCTGCGGCGTACCGCAAGCGCTGCTCAAATCTTCCAGACAGGTGACGCACAGGCTTGTGAAGATCGACACCATCGCTTGGTCTTTCGGAGTCTGCTGCCATGTTGCCGTTCATGCTGTTTGCTTTTGTTGCGTCTATCACCCCCGGCCCGACCAACATCCTGATCCTGAGTAACAGCGCGCGTCATGGTTTCAAAGCCGCTTTGCCGATCATTCTCGGCGCCTGCGCCGGAGCTGCGAGCCTTGTATTGCTGGTGGGGAGCGGCGTTGGCCAGTCGTTGGTGCAGTTGCCAACAGTGCAGATGGCCATGCAATGGATCGGCGTCGCCTGGCTGAGTTACCTGGCCTGGCAGATCTTCAGCGCACCTGCAAAGGCCCTCGAAGTGGATACCCCCGAAAAGCCTCTGGGCCTGATCGGCGCGGCCAGCCTGCAATTGATCAACCCGAAGACCTGGATGATGGCCCTCGCGGTAGTCAGTGTGTTTGCCGGCAATGGTGCTGATCGCCAGAGCCAGGTGGTGTACCTGTCCCTGGTGTTTTTCCTGATCTCGCTGCCGTGCCTGGGCACCTGGGCGCTGTTGGGCGCCGGGTCGGCTAGGGTGTTTCGTTCGGCCAAGGCCATGCAGCGTTTCAACCGAGGCATGGCCCTGTTGTTGCTGGTCGCGACCTGGCTGAGTGTGGTGGTTTGACGCACCGGCTATCTGACTCTGTCCTACAACAACTTGACGACTTTCCTCATTTGATGGTTTCCTGAAACCGGTTTCAGTCATTCCAATAAAAATAGAAGGTCGATGACCGTGAACAACTTTTCTGCCGCCCAGCGCAGCCGTGTGACCATGCTTGACGTGGCCGAGCGCGCCGGCGTGTCCAAGGCCAGCGTGTCGCGCTTTATCGGCGACGACCGCGCCCTGCTCTCCGATGCCATTGCCCTGCGCATCGAGCAAGCCATCGAACACCTTGGCTACCGTCCCAACCAGATGGCCCGAGGCCTGAAACGCGGCCGCACCCGCCTGATCGGGATGTTGGTGGCCGATATCCGCAACCCCTATTCCATTGCCGTGATGCACGGCGTCGAAACCGCCTGCCGCCAGCACGGCTACAGCCTGGTGGTGTGCAACACCGACCGCGACGACGAGCAAGAACGCCAGCACTTGGCGGCGCTGCGTTCGTACAACATCGAAGGGTTGATCGTGAACACCCTCGGCCATCACGTGGACCAACTGCTGGAACTGCAACGGGAAATGCCACTGGTGCTGGTGGACCGCAAGGTCGAACCGCTGCACAGCGACCTGGTCGGCCTGGACAACCCGGCGGCGGTGCGTATGGCGGTGGAACACCTGGAGCAACAGGGTTACCGCGATGTGCTGCTGGTGAGCGAAGCCACCGACGGCACCAGTTCGCGGTTGGAGCGCCTGGAGAGCTTCAAGGCTGAGGTTGCCAGCCGCCCGGCGTTGACCGGTGCGGTACTGGAGCTGGATGGCGAGCTGGAAACTCATCTGCGCACTTTTCTTGCCAAACCCGGCGCCAAAGCGTTGTTCTGCGCGAACGGCGTCGCCGCGCTGGCCTGTACCCGTGCGCTCAAGAATCTAGGCTGCAACCTGTTTGAGGATGTCGGTCTGATCGCCCTGGATGACCTGGATTGGTACCCGCTGGTGGGCACTGGCATCACCGCCCTCGCCCAGCCGACCGAGGCGATTGGCGCCACGGCGTTCGACTGTTTGCTCAAGCGATTGCGCGGCGATACCGAGCCAACGCGTACCGTGGATTTCTTGCCACAACTGATCATTCGCGGCTCAACCCAGCCTCAGCGAGGAAACACCCCGTAGCAGCTGTCGAGCCCGAGCGAGGCTGCGTCGGCGGTACATCAGAGACACCGCTGACGCAGCCTCGCCGGGGCTCGACAGCTGCTACGCCACTCTTGTTTCAACATTTTCGTATAAAAATGAAACCGGTTTCAGAGGTACACAACAATGCATAAATACCCCGTTTCCATCAGCCTTTCCAGCTACGGCGCCGACTTGGTACGCCAGCAGGGCCAATTGAGTTTTGTCGAGATACTCACCGCCGCCGGCGCCCAGCGCATCGAATGGCGCGAAGAGCTTTTAACGGATGAACAGCCTACCGAACTGGCCCAGGCCGCGGCGCAGCAGGCTCTGGAATCGGTGTTCTCGTCCCCCTTAGAGCTCTGGGTCGCCGGCCGCGCCCAACCCAATGCCGAACTCGCGGCGACCCTGGATCGGGCGCAGGCGTTTGGCTCACGCTGGTTGAAAGTTTCCCTCGGCTACTTCACCGACACCAACGACCTGGAAAGCTTGCACGCCCTGCTCAGCCGCCACCCGGTCCAACTGCTGGTAGAGAACGACCAGACCCTGCACGGCGGCCGGATCGAGCCAATGCAACGTTTCTTCACCGAGGTGGAACGCCTCGGCCTACCGGTGAAAATGACTTTCGATATCGGCAACTGGCAATGGCAGGACCAATCCGCCCTCACCGCCGCACGCCTGCTGGGCCGACATGTGGATTACCTGCACTGCAAGGCGGTGGCCCGCCGCGCAGATGGCAAGTTGGTCGCCCTGCCGCCTGGCGCCACCGACCTGCATCTGTGGGAACAACTGCTCAAACACATGACTCCAGGTATTACCCGGGCCGTGGAATTTCCGCTGCAAGGTGATGACTTGATCGAAATCACCGCGCAGCAAGTCGCCGCCCTCACCCTGCTGGGCCAACCTCGTGCGGAGAATGCGCATGTCTGAGATCGATATCCTCTCGTTTGGTGAAACCATGGCGATGTTTGTCGCCGAGCAAACCGGCGATCTGGCCGACGTGGCCCAATTCCATAAACGCATCGCGGGCGCCGACAGCAACGTCGCGATTGGCCTGTCGCGCCTGGGCTTCAACGTGGCCTGGCTGAGCCGGGTGGGCAACGATTCCCTCGGGCGTTTTGTGGTCGACACCCTGAAGAAAGAAGGCCTGGATTGCCGGCATGTGGCGGTCGATACGTTGCACCCCACCGGTTTTCAGCTCAAGTCCCGCGAAGAGGACGGCGATGATCCCCAAGTGGAGTACTTTCGCAAGGGTTCAGCGGCCAGCCATCTGTCGATCGCGGCCATCAGCCCTGCCTTGCTGCAAGCCCGCCATCTGCATGCCACCGGTATTCCGCCGGCGTTGTCTGAGGCGACGCGTGAGCTGTCCACCGAATTGATGACACAAATGCGCAAGGCCGGGCGCAGCGTGTCGTTCGACCCCAACCTGCGCCCGTCGCTGTGGCCCGACCAACAAACGATGATCCGCGAAATCAACGCCCTCGCGGCTCTTGCTGATTGGGTGCTGCCGGGGTTGAGTGAAGGCCGTTTGCTCACCGGTTTCGATGACCCGGCCGACATCGCCGCGTTCTACCTCGACCAGGGCGCCGAAGCCGTGGCCATCAAGCTCGGCCCGGACGGCGCCTACTACCGCACCCAGATGGACCAAGGCTTTGTCGCCGCCGTGCGGGTGGACAAGGTCGTGGACACGGTCGGCGCCGGTGACGGTTTTGCCGTGGGCATGATCAGCGCTCTGCTGGAAAACCTCAGCTTCCCCGAGGCGGTTCGGCGCGGCAACTGGATAGGCAGCCGCGCCGTGCAGAGCCGTGGCGACATGGAGGGTTTGCCCACCCGTTCAGAGTTACCCACCCGATCCGTCGCGTAACCCACACCCTGTTGCCACAACTACAACAAGCTCAGGAGCAACTCCATGGAAACCGTGAAACTCGCCACCCGCCGTTGGTGGTACATCATGCCTATCGTGTTTATCACCTACAGCCTGGCGTACCTGGACCGCGCCAACTATGGCTTCGCCGCCGCCTCCGGCATGGCCGAAGACCTGATGATCACCCCCGGCATGTCGTCGTTGCTGGGTGCACTGTTTTTCCTCGGTTACTTTTTCTTCCAGGTGCCGGGCGCGATCTACGCGCAAAAGCGCAGCGTTAAAAAACTGATTTTTGTCAGCCTGATCCTGTGGGGCGGCCTGGCTACCCTGACCGGCGTGGTGTCCAACGCCTACATGCTGATCGTAATCCGTTTCATGCTGGGCGTGGTGGAAGCGGCGGTGATGCCGGCCATGCTGGTGTACCTGTGCCACTGGTTCACACGTGCCGAACGTTCCCGCGCGAACACCTTCCTGATCCTTGGCAACCCGGTGACCATGCTGTGGATGTCGGTGGTGTCGGGCTATCTGGTGCAGCATTTCAGCTGGCGCTGGATGTTTATTATCGAGGGCCTGCCAGCGGTGCTGTGGGCGTTTATCTGGTGGAAGCTGGCCGATGAGCGTCCAAAGGATGCCAAGTGGCTCAGCGATACTGAGAAACAAGACCTGGAAACCGCGCTGGCCGCTGAACAGGTCGGCATCAAAGCAGTGAAGAACTACGCCGAAGCCTTCCGTTCGCCCAAGGTGATCATCCTCGCGCTGCAATTTTTCTGCTGGAGCATCGGCGTGTACGGTTTTGTGCTGTGGCTGCCGTCGATTCTCAAGGCCGGCTTGCAGATGGACATGGTCGAGGCCGGCTGGCTGTCGGCGCTGCCGTATCTGGCGGCGGTGATCGGCATGCTCGTCGTCTCCTGGGGTTCGGACAAGCTGCAAAAACGTAAGCGTTTTGTGTGGCCGCCGCTGCTGATTGCCGCCATCGCTTTCTACGCATCCTACGTACTGGGCGCCGAACACTTCTGGTGGTCGTACACCTTGCTGGTGATTGCCGGCGCCTGCATGTATGCGCCCTACGGTCCGTTTTTCGCCATCGTCCCGGAAATCCTGCCGGCCAACGTCGCCGGGGGCGCCATGGCACTGATCAACAGCATGGGCGCCCTCGGTTCGTTCGGCGGTTCGTACCTGGTGGGTTACCTCAATAGCAGCACCGGCTCGCCCGGCGCCTCGTACCTGCTGATGAGCGGCGCGCTCATGTTTGCGGTGGTGCTGACGATTTTCCTCAAGCCCGGCGCCAGCGACCGCTCGCCGGCGCCAACCCTGGAGTTGAAGGTAAAGCCCTCATGAAAAAGTCTGTCGTGTTGTACAAGAAACTGTCCGCGCCGCTGATGGCGCGCCTGCATGAAAAGGCCGACGTCACGCTGATCGAAGCGCTGGATGACGCTGGCCTGGCCAAGCTGCGCGACGCCCTGCCCGGCGCCCATGGCCTGCTGGGGGCCAGCCTGCGCCTGGATGCAAAACTGCTCGATCTGGCGCCGCAGTTGGAAGCGATCGCCAGTGTGTCGGTGGGTGTCGACAACTACGATATCGACTACCTGACGAGGCGCGGCATCCTGCTCAGCAACACCCCGGACGTGCTCACCGAAACCACCGCCGACACAGGCTTTGCGCTGATCCTCGCGACGGCCCGGCGTGTGGTCGAACTGGCGGATATGGTGCGCGCCGGCCAGTGGAACAAAAACGTTGGCCCGGCGCATTTCGGCAGCGACGTGCATGGCAAGACCCTGGGCATCATCGGCATGGGCCGCATCGGCGAAGCCTTGGCCCAGCGTGGGCATTTTGGGTTTGGCATGCCGGTGATCTACCACAGCCACTCGCCCAAGCCGGCGGTGGAAGCACGCTTTGGCGCGCAGTACCGCAGCTTGAACGACTTGCTGCAACAGGCCGACTTTGTCTGCCTGACCCTGCCGCTCACCGCTGAAACCGAGAAATTGATTGGCGCGGAGGCGTTTGCACTGATGGGCCCGGAGACGATCTTTATCAATATCTCGCGGGGCAAAGTGGTGGATGAGGCGGCGCTGGTCGAAGCGCTGCAACAGCGCACGATTCGGGCGGCAGGGTTGGATGTGTTTGAGCGCGAGCCGCTGAATCACGATTCGCCTTTGTTGCGCTTGAACAATGTGGTGGCCACGCCGCATATCGGCTCGGCGACCCATGAGACGCGGGAGGCAATGGCCCAATGTGCGGTGGATAATCTGTTGCAGGCGTTGGCCGGGGAAAAGCCGCGAAACCTGGTAAATCCAGGGGCTTGGAAACGCTAACCCCTGACACACCACAAAAACCAATGTGGGAGCTGGCTTGCCTGCGATAGCGGTAGATCAGTCATTGAAGTACTGACTGACAGATTGCTATCGCAGGCAAGCCAGCTCCCACAGTTGACGTGCAGTGACTGTTAGATCACAAACCGCGCCACCATCCCATTCAAATCCACTGCCAACCGCGACAGCTCATGGCTGGCCGCGCTGGTCTGGTTGGCACCTGCTGCAGACTGAGTCGCCAGGTCGCGGATGTTCACCAGGTTGCGGTCCACTTCGCGGGAGACCTGGGCCTGCTCTTCCGAGGCACTGGCGATCACCAGGTTGCGTTCGTTGATCAGGCTGATGGATTGGGTGATCTGCTCCAAAGCCACCCCGGCGGCGCGGGCCATTTCCAGGGTGTTTTGGGTGCGTTGGTTGCTCTGCTGCATCGATTGCACGGCTTCACCGGTGCCGTTCTGGATACCGGCGACCATTTTCTCAATCTCTTGAGTGGACTGGGCGGTGCGATGGGCCAAGGCCCGCACTTCATCGGCCACCACCGCAAAGCCACGCCCGGCTTCACCGGCACGCGCCGCTTCGATGGCGGCGTTGAGCGCCAGCAGGTTGGTCTGCTCGGCAATCGCGCGGATCACGTCGAGTACCTTACCGATGTCGCGGCCCTGGGTAGCCAGGCCTTCGATCATCACGGCGGTATTTTGCACGTCCTGGGTCATGGTCTGGATCGCACCGACGGTGTCCATCACTCGGTCGCGGCCTTCGCGCGCGGCCTGGTTGGACTGCCCGGACGCTTCGGACGTCGACACAGCATTTCGTGCGACTTCTTCCACAGCGGCGGTCATCTCGTTGACTGCCGTCGCGGCCTGGTCGATTTCATTGTTCTGTTGTTGCAGGCCTTTGGAGGCTTCCTCGGTGACCGCGCTCAACTCTTCAGCAGCGGAGGCCAGTTGCGTGGCCGAACCGGCGATATGCTGGATGGTCTGGCGCAGGTTGGTTTGCATGGCTGCCAGCGCACTGAGCAACCGCGCCGGCTCATCTTTGCCATCGTCTTCGATGGGTTTGCTGAGGTCACCACTGGCGATGGTTTCGGCGACTGCCAGGGCCTTGCGCAGCGGCGTGACGATGCTGCGGGTGAGCAGCCAGGCCAGCAGCACGGTGAGCAATGCGGAAGCGACCGAAACGGCAATAACGCCGGTAATCGCACCTTCATAGCTCTGCCCTGCTTCGGCATCGGCGGTCTTGGCATCGGCCGCGTTGAGCGCGATCAGCTTGTTCAACTGTTCGCCCATCTGGTCGGTGCCGTCCTTGATGCGACTGTTGATCAGGGCGCGCATTTCATCGACCTTGCCTTGCTTGGACAGGGCAAGCATCTCAGCCTGGGCCTTGAGGTAGTTGTCCAGCGTCGTGACAAACGCATTGTACACGGCCGCCTCCTCCGGGCCGGAAGGCAGCTCGTCGTAGCCAGCCTGGGCCTTCTTGACCTTATCAGCTAACACACCTATGCGGGTTTCGGCTTCCTGCAGGGCGGCCGGTTCGCGATTGACCAGCACACGGAACGACAGGATGCGAAGGCGCAGCACGTTTTCAGTGATGTTGCCCAGGAACGTCACGCTGGGCAGTTGGTTGGTCCCCATGTCCATGGAGGACTGGCGTATCTGCGTCATGCGGTTGACCGCAAACACCCCCAAAACAACCACTAACAGTGCAATGAACGCGAATCCGAGAAACGCTCGTGGGGCAATATTCAGCTGACGAAGGGACATAGGGGGCAGCTCTCAGAAATAGTGTTTGCGAGCATCCCTGCCGCGAAACGATCTGTCAGCGTCAACGCGCTGCTCAAACCTTGGTCACCACTGTTGTTATTGATATGTGGGCCTATACGAGGTATCGGCAGGCTTCGACGTTTTACGCAGGGTTTTATAAATATTTATTTACACTTCTGACGACTGGCCATTTCTGGCATCCTGCGCCTCCATTTTCTGACCCGAGCCCGCATTTTGTCTGACGCTCAAGCCCCCCGCCCGCGCTATAAATCCGACCTGATCTACGGCCTGGAAGACCGCCCACACTTCACTGCGGCGATTTTTGCCGCGTTGCAGCATGTGCTGGCCAGCTTTGTCGGCATCATTACGCCCACGTTGATCGTCGGTGGCGTGCTGGGCCTGGAAAGCGAAGTGCCCTACCTGGTGAGCATGGCGCTGTTTGTGTCGGGGCTCGGCACCTTTGTGCAGGCACGCAAATTCGGCCCGATTGGCTCGGGTTTGCTGTGCCTGCAGGGCACCAGTTTTTCCTTTATCAGTGTGATTCTCAGCGCGGGTTTTATGGTCAAGGCCCGGGGCGGCGGCACGGATGAGATCCTCTCGACGATCTTCGGCATCTGCTTTTTCGCGGCATTTATCGAAGTGGTGCTGAGCCAGTTCATCGGCAAGCTGCGCAAGCTGATCACCCCGGTGGTCACCGGCACCATCATTACCTTGATGGGGTTGTCACTGATCAAAGTCGCGGTGACCGACATGGCCGGCGGCTTTGGCGCCAGCGACCTCGGCGCCGCCAGCAATATGGGCCTGGCAGCGCTGGTACTGCTGACCATCGTGGTGCTCAACCGTTTTAACAACCCGTTCCTGCGCCTGGGGTCCATCGTGATCGGCCTGACCCTGGGCTTCGTGGTGGCCTGGGTGATGGGCCGTGTGGACCTGGCGGCACTGCCACAGGTGCCGTTGATCAGCGTGCCGGTGCCCTTCAAGTACGGGTTCTCGTTCGACTGGGTGGCGTTTATCCCGGTCGCGGTGATCTTCCTGATTTCGCCCCTGGAAGCGGCGGGCGACCTGACCGCCAATTCGATGATTTCCCAACAGCCGGTCAAGGGCCCGCTGTATATCAAGCGCATCAAGTCCGGCCTGTTGGCCGATGGCCTCAACTCGGCGATGGCGGCCACCTTCAACAGCCTGCCGATGGTGACCTTCGCCCAGAACAACGGCGTGATCCAGTTGACCGGCGTGGCGAGCCGCTACGTGGCGTACTTTATCGCCGGCCTGCTGGTGTTGCTGGGGCTGTTCCCGATGATCGGCGCGGTGCTGCAATTGATGCCCAAGCCGGTATTGGGCGGCGCGACCCTGATCATGTTCGGCACCGTGGCCGTGGCGGGTATCAAGATCCTCGCCGAAGCCGGGTTGCACCGACGCAATGTGTTGATCGTGGCGATCTCCCTGGGCATGGGCCTGGGCGTTGCCGCTGTGCCGGAAGTACTGCGCGAGCTGCCCAAGGCGCTGCACAACATCTTCGAATCGCCGATCACCGTGGGCGCATTCTGTGCAATCCTGCTGAACATTTTCCTGCCGGAAGAGTTCATAGAGCTGGAAGAAGATGAATTTGATCCGGAGTCCTCGACCCTCAAGGTGATGCAGGACCCGGACGTCACGAAATAGGAGCACTGTTATATGCGCAAGCTCATGGTTCTATCGCTACTGCTGCTGACCCTGAGCGCCTGCGCGCTGTTCCCCAATCGCGACCCGGTGAACATCAACGTGGTGGGCATCGAACCCCTGCAAAGCCAGGATCTGGAAGTACGCTTTGCCGTGAAGCTGCGGGTGCAAAACCCCAATGAAACGGCGATTGACTACAACGGCGTGGCCCTGGACCTGGAGGTCAATGGACGGCCGTTGGCGTCTGGGGTGAGTGATCAGAGCGGGTCTATCCCTCGGTTTTCCGAGACGGTGCTGATGGTGCCGGTGAGTGTTTCGGCGTTTTCCGTGTTGCGCCAGACCTTGGGCCTGAGCCAAACCCAAAGCTTGAACAACCTGCCCTACGTGCTGCGGGGCAAACTGGCGGGTGGCTTGTTCGGTACGATGCGCTTTGTCGACCGTGGCACGCTGGACCTCCCGAATACGGTGACCTGGTAAACGCCATGCAGCCTGTATTGCTGACTGACCGCCTGATCCTGCGCCCGCTGACCCTCGACGATGCAGAGGGAATCCAACAGCAGTTCCCCCATTGGCAAGTGGTGCGCTACCTGAACGCCCTGGTGCCGTGGCCTTACCCGGCCAATGGTGCACACGCTTACCTGGAACAGATCGCCCTGCCCGCCATGGCCCGTGGCGAGGAATGGCACTGGTCGATCCGCTTGAAAAGCGCGCCGGAGCAGTTGATCGGCAATGTCAGCTTGATGGATGAGCAGGACAACAACCGAGGCTTCTGGCTCGGCCCACAGTGGCAGGGGCAAGGGTTGATGAGTGAAGCCAGCGCGGCGGTGACCGACTACTGGTTTGGTGTGCTTAAACGCCCGGTGATGCGCGTGCCCAAGGCCGCGCCTAACCGGGGATCGCGGCGCATCTCCGAACGCACAGGCATGCGTTTGATCAGGACGGAGAAAGGCGAGTTTGTCGAGGGCAGCTTCCCAAAAGACATCTGGGAAATGACCCGCGATGAATGGCTGAAATCCAAATCCCTCAGCCAATGAAAACCCATTTTTCTACCGCGTTTCAGTCCGTGATATAGCGCACGCCCGGCTTCGCTCGTTCATCCACCGTCAGCTCGAACACATCCGGCCGGGCGTAGTGCCCCACCACGTCATAGTCATACCGCGCTCGCACCAGGTCAGCCGTATCGATTTGCGCCGTCAACAACCCCGCCTTACCCAGCAAAGGCCCCGCTAAAATATCGCCCATCGGCCCGACAATCACGCTGCCGCCCGCGATCAACGGACGCTCCGACGGCCAGTTGGCCACCGCCACCCCCAGCGCCTCGGGCGAAGCCTGCACCTGACACGCACTGACCACAAAGCAGCGCCCCTCATGAGCCACATGGCGCATGCTCACCTGCCACATCTCACGCTCGTCCACTGTCGGTGCGCACCACACTTCCACACCCTTGGCGTACATCGCCGTGCGCAGCAGCGGCATCATGTTTTCCCAACACACCGCGCCGCCGATGCGCCCGACTGCCGTATCGATTACCGGCAAGGTTGAGCCATCGCCCTTGCCCCAGATCAGTCGTTCGGTGCCGGTAGGCATCAATTTACGGTGCTTGGCGACCAAGCCACCCGCCGGTTCGAAGTACAACACCGTGCAATACAACGTGCTGCCACTGCGCTCGATCACGCCAAGCACCAGGCTGGCACCGGTACGCGCCGACAGGCCGGCCAGCGCTTCGGTCTCGGCGCCCGGCACATCGATGGCATTGGCAAAATATCGGGCAAAGGCTTCCCGCCCCTCGGGCAAGCGATATCCCAGCTGCGTGCCGAAGCCCTCGCCTTTGGGATAGCCACCCAGCAATGCCTCGGGCATCACCACCAATTGCGCGCCGCTGCGCGATATTTCGTCTTCATAGGCGAGAATCTGCGCCAAGGTTTCAGCCTTGCCACCCGGCAAGGAGCCAATTTGCAGGGCCGCTACAGTCGATACAGGCATCACGATCACTCCGAAGTCAGGGGGTTGCCCATTCTCCCGCCAGCCTCGATCATGAATAAAGCCCTCTTCACTGCTGAATGATATGAGCCAAATGAATATCGCCCAGGTCGACCTGAACCTGCTGAAAACCTTCGAAGCCCTGCATGATGAGTCCAGCGCCAGCCGCGCGGCATTGCGCCTGGGCGTCACACAATCGGCCATCAGCGCAGGGTTGCGTCGC
Organism: Pseudomonas tritici; assembly: GCF_014268275.3. Lineage (NCBI taxonomy): Bacteria > Pseudomonadati > Pseudomonadota > Gammaproteobacteria > Pseudomonadales > Pseudomonadaceae > Pseudomonas > Pseudomonas tritici. The sequence goes on along the minus strand of NZ_CP077084.1, from coordinate 3,000,365 downwards.
CTGCGCGAGGTATATGGCGATCAATTGTTCGTGCGTACCGGACGCGGCCTGGCGCCGACCTTGCGGGCGAACCAATTGAAACCGCTGATCAGTGAAGCGCTGGACCGCTGCCGACAGAGCCTGGCCATGGTTAATCCGGACAATCAGCAGTATCAAGGTCGGTCCGTGGTGCTGGGTTTGTCCGATGACTTCGAAATAGCCTACGGCCGACGGCTGATGGATGAAATTACCCGACGCGCACCAAGACTGCGGGTGATTTTCCGTCAGACCCACAGCCAGATCGTGGCCGGAGCGCTGCTTGAGCGCACGTTGGACCTGGCGATTACCGCAGGCGGGTTCGCGCACAGCAGGCTGAGTCGCCAAGTGTTGGGGGAAGGTGATTATCGCTGCCTGGTGGACGCCGACCAGCCAAGCATGAGCCTGGACGAGTTCGTCACCCGCGAGCATGTGCTGGTGTCGTCAGGCGGGTTTATCGGGATTACCGACGAGGGCTTGGCGGCGCAGGGCCTCAGTCGTCAGGTGTGTGCGTCTACCAGCCACTTCGCCGCGCTGCCGTTTTTGCTCAAGGGCAGCCAGGCGGTTGCGACTATTCCCGGCCACGCCGCCGAAGTCATCGGTGCGATGACCGGTTTGCGCGTACTGGCGTGCCCGCTGGCCCTGCCGCGCTACCCGATCGAGCTGGGCTGGCGAACCCAGGCGCAGCTCGATCCGCTGTTACTGAAAGTGCGTGAAGCGATTGTGGCGAGCTTTACTTGGTCGCCGCCATCAACTTGTTGACCTCACTGCGCACCATGTTGGAAAACTCTGGCGGCGACATACCGTCAAGCTCGGCACGCACCCACTCGGCCCACTTGCCCTTGCGCTTGGCGCGTTCGCCGAACAACCGCGCGGCCTCGCCCTTGGCCTTGCCCAGGTTGCTTTGCCACAGGTCATAGAGGCGCGACTTTTCATCTTCCAGCTCGGCACGTTCGGCGAGGGTCTTGTTGGCGAGATTAAAGCTCATGTTGAATTTCCTGCTGTACAAATAGACGACATCTTACACTGTAGGTCGAAACATCCTGATTCGGATTTTGCTCGGGAGTGGGTGCAGGCAAAAAAACTGCAACTTTTACCAACGCCCGACACTCCATTGTTCACTGTCACATTCACCTGCAAGGAGTCACACAATGGCCCGCAAATCTGCCGCCCAAGCCGTCGAAGAGCAAATCAAGGATCAAGCGTTCAGTGAACTGACGGCGCTGATCGAAGAATCGGACAAACTGCTCAAAAGCAGCGCGTCGTTGGTAGGCGAAGAAGGCGAAACCCTGCGCGAACAGGTCGCCATCAAGCTCAAGCAGGCGCTGGATTCGGTGTCCAACGTGCGCGAACGCAGCAAGCCAGTGGTGGATGCCACCGAAACCTACATCGGTGGCCACCCTTGGCAGACCGTTGCGATTTCCGCAGGCTTTGGCCTGGTGGTAGGCCTGCTGTTGGGTCGTCGCAACTGATGTATAAAAAGGCTGCGCCCATGGCGCAGCCCGCTCAGCCGGCGGCCAAAGCCCGCAGGCCTTGCAACTCCTCAGCGTCCAAGACGATCCCTTCCTGCTCGGACCTGAGCCGCGTCCGGTGCCGCCGATCTCCCGGCAGACGCCGCAACCCCGCCGCATGCATCTGTCGCACCAGCTCCTGGCTGCGCTCGGCGAAGCTCTGCCCTGCGGTCTTGCTGGGGTCGATCACAATCAGCAACTGCCCTGTCCATGGCGTACGCGCTCCAGGATGATCGGACCAGTTGAATTCAAACGAGAAGTTCCCGCCGGTCAACGCCGCGGCCAGCAGTTCGACCATCATCGAAAGCGCCGACCCCTTGTGCCCGCCAAACGGCAACAGGGCGCCCCCTTCAAGAATCGCCTTTGGGTCCTGAGTCGGCTGACCCAACCCATCAACGCCCATGCCCAGAGGCAAACGCTCCCCTTTGCGCGCGGCAATCTGCACGTCACCATGGGCGATAGCGCTGGTGGCCAGGTCAAATACGATAGGTAAACCATCGGCGCGTGGGGCTGCGAAGGCGATAGGGTTGGTGCCGAACAGCGGGCGGTCGGCGCCGTGGGGCACCACGCAGGTCATGCTGTTGACCACGCTCAACGCCACCAGCCCCTGCTCGGCGAACGGTTCGACATCCGGCCATAAGGCCGCGAAATGATGGGAGTTATGGATCGCCATTAAGGCGATCCCGGCACTCCTGGCTTTTTCCACCAGCAGTGCACGGGCAGCTTCCAGGGCCGGCTGGGCAAAGCCGTTGGCGGCATCTACCCGCACAAACCCCGAGGCCACGTCGGTAACCTGCGGCACCGCATGGCCATCCACCCAGCCGCTGGCCAGGGTACTGAGATAACCGGGAATACGAAAAATGCCATGGCTATGGGCGCCGTCGCGTTCAGCGCTGGCGCAATTGTGGGCGAGGATCGCAGCCACCTCAGGCGAGGTGCCATGGCGCTCAAAGACCTGTTGCAACAAGGCCACCAGCGCACTGAAGCTAATGGAGACATTGGAACTCTCAACGACCTTGGACGGCGTAGACATCTGAAGCTCCGAATTATGATTGGAAGGGGCGACAAGACGGGAGACTCGAGCCTGTGATTAAACAACGCGGCGTGCGCCTGCTGTCAATCAACGTTTGCCAGAGCACTTGTGTTTGCATCCGTTATCTAGCGCTGCAACGGCACCATCGCTGCCTAATCTTGCGCTCGAGACAGCCCCCTGGTGCTGAGAGAGCAACCCATTGCAAGCGTAACTCCTGCGTATTTTTTCGATGAATTCCTGCGCCCGATCACTCGCAAACACTCTTCAGACAGCGCGCGCGCTGGGCTTGACCCTGAAGGATCTCGAGCAGCTGATGACTACACCGATACCGGTACCGACACCGACGCCGGGCGTCAAAGCCGTGAGCCGTCTGTGGCCGTCGAAAAATGGGTATTGAGAGGCCTGGACAATCTGCCCCGTTGGCGTGTGTGCAAGCTGGGTCCGGGGGCCTGAACAGGCCCCCGAGGGGGGTATCAGTCTTTCTGGTCGCGCAGGATATTGCCCGAGGCGCCATCAATGCGGGCTTCATACACGGTGCCGTCAGACTTGCGGCCTTTGACTTCCCAGTAGCCATTGTCGTCTGCCTCGGCGGCGTACACCTCGACGTATCCGCCTTTGGTCTTGGCGACTTCAATCGCCTTCTCGATCGGGATCCAACCTGCCCCCGGCTTATCGGCAAGGGCTGCACCGGCGCTGAGCAGCGCAGAGGTTGCACACAAAGCGACTAAGGTTTTCTTCAGCATTTTCGTACTCCATTGTGGGAAATGTCCTGAATTTCTTAGGTGCTTTCAAACGAGAATAAGTTCCAATTGATGTGCAATCGCCATGATGGCTGTTCTCGCGGTCCACCCTGGGAGGTTAGAATGTAAGAAATCAGGATGAGTTAATGAGCGAAAAGTCCATTTCAGAAGCCGAATATGACGCCATCACCGACGCCGCCGCGCATTGGTGCATGCGCCTGCACGCGGGTGATTGCACCGCGAGTGAGCGTCAGGCTTTTGCCCAATGGCACGATTCGCACCCGCTGCACGCCTTCGAATACGCGGCAATGCTGGAGATCTGGGACGTTGCGGACCACCTGCCACGCCACGACACCACACCGACGGTGGTGCCGTTCAAGCCCCTTAGCCGGTCGCGCCTCTATGCGGTGGCTGCGGCGATCTGCCTGGGCGCCCTGCCTCTGGCCGCCTTCACTGGCTGGGAAGCCGGTTGGTTGCCCAGTTCCTATGAGCGCTTCGAGGCCGCTAATGGCCTGCGCCAGGTCATCCTCGACGATGGCAGCCAGGTGGAACTCAACCTGGGTACCGAGTTGGTCTACAGCAACTACAAGGACCAACGTCGGGTCACGCTGAAAAAAGGCGAAGCGTTCTTCAAGGTCAGCCATGACAGCGCCCATCCGTTCATTGTGCACGCAGGCAATGGCCAGGTGCGTGTCACGGGTACCCAGTTCAACGTCTGGAAATATGAAGACCAGGTGCGGGTGATGTTGCTCGAAGGCTCGGTGCAGATTGCCAGCGACCAGGTCCACGGAAGCGTGCCCCTGACACCCGGCATGCAGGCCAGCTACCAGCAGGGTGATGCCACGCCACGCGTGCGCACGATCAACCCCAATGACACCGCGCTGGCCTGGCGCCAGGGCAAACTGATCCTCGACAACCTGGCCCTGGCCGACGCGTTGCCGCTGATCAACCGCTACCTGAGCAAACCGGTGATGCTGGCCGACGCCACGACCGGTGCAATACGCATCGGTGGTATCTACAACATTGATGAGGTCAATAACCTCATTCCCTCCCTGCCCAAGGTTTTGCCGGTGTACCTGACCCAGAACCAGGACGGCAACCCCGTACTCAATTCTATTCCGCGTAAAACACCCAAAGGCTGACCCCTGCCTGCTCGCCTGGGCGCTGTCGCGCCACAAGTGTCCATTTTTTTAACACCCCCCTGCCCTGAATCGCCCGTGCTCAGCGCATTCACCGTTTTGTCATGCGTGTTGTTACAGCGCTGATACAGCCAGTGAAGCGTTTGCGCAGTGGCTAAGCCTGTGGGCCCACGCAGGGTGCTGTTTCATGGATGAAACAGCGATGCCATCACTTTGCCCATCAATTCCCATAACACATTGAATACCAAGGCTAAATAAAAAGCGGCACGGCTTCTGCTCTATCCCTTACAGCGCTGTTTAGGGTCAGCGCGAAGAATAAGGAATGCCGCCGTGAATACATTCACTCAAGGTTCGATGAACGTTTTGCTGATCAGCTGTGCACTCAGTGCCGGCCTCAGTGTTCCGAGCTATGCGGGTGACGGCGTTATCGTGACTGGCCGCGACGTACAGGGCCACATGTATGGCCGATCTGCATTTGGCAAAGACCCCTACCCCTCCACCGCCAATGCCAACCCGAGCCGCGAGATCCTGGGGTCCACCGGCGAGCTCAGTGACATGGACATCGGTGTCATCAGCAGCGGCTCAAGCATCACCCACGCCATCATCCCAAACGGCAACATCCCCGGTTTGAATAATACCCAAGGCAGCGTGTCGACACTCGGTTCCGGCGCCGCCGTCAGCCATGGTGCAGGCGCCTCCGTGGGCGGGCAGATCAGCGATTCGATCCAGCGTGGCATGGCCCCTCTGAACAATATCGGCAGCATGATGGGGGGCAAATAATGAAACGTTCCCTGCTGCTTCTCGCCCTGCTGGGCAGCGCGGCGGCCATGGCCGACAACACCGCGGTGATCAACAACAGCGGCAAAGACTACAACGGCAACGTAATGATCAACCAGGCGGCGGGCAATCAGCAGCAGATGGCCAACAACCGTGCCGTCGCACTCGGTGGCCAGGCCACCACCAGCAACATCCAGAACATGAACGGTAAGGTCGACCCCTCCCTGAACGCCAAGGCGTCGATCGAGGGCACTTCTTTTACCAATGGCAACGGCATGGTGGGCATCAACCAGTCCGCCGGGGCCAATAACCAATCAATCAATGCCGTGCGGATCAGCATCAACCCTGGCCCGCAAAGCATCGACGACAGCGTCCTGTTGCAACAGAACACGACGACGCTGGCAACCGACTCAGGGCTCACCCCCACCACTGGCAGCCGCCAGGTCGTGACAAGCGACCAGGCCTTCACCGGCAGCCGAGGAGTGATTCAGGTGAACCAGAGTGCAGGGGTGGGGAACCGAGTGGCTAACACCCTGGGCATCACTATCAAGTAACCGCTTGGTAGCACACGTTAGACCGTACCAACACTTAACCAACTAATTAGAAGCAAGGAGAAACACCATGAAACCTCAAATGGCTCTGAAACCAATGGTTTTCGCTCTCGCCGCACTCATGGCTGCCGCCGCTCAAGCTGGTGGCTGGCACCCAGCGCCTCAGCCAACCGGTACTGTTGCCGCCGTGGTTACGGATGTACAAAACAGCGCGGGCAACAAGTTCGACGACACCAAAACCGAAAATAACGCCTCTGCCGATGACTCGGTAACCGGGAACAGCGGTAACGTCGGTGTGAACGTTCAAGCCGGCAGCGGTAACCAGGCAGACAACTCTGGCGCCATCTCCAGCGCCAAAGGCGACTTCGCCACCGTGTTTGCCGTAGTCGATGTGAATCAAAACAGCGGCCTGAACAACTTCGTCAACAAAGGCACTCAAAACAACGCCTCCTTGGATAGATCGGCTAACGGTAACTCCGGCAACCTGGGCTACAACGGCCAGGCCGGTCAAGGCAACCAAGGCAAAAACAACCTGGCAATCACCACGGCTGATGGCAAAAACATCGCAGCCGCCGCCAACACCGAGCAAAACTCGCTCGCCAACAACTACCTCAATACCGCCGCTAGCGGGTACGGCCATTACGGCAAACCTCAATACGTGTCGAACAACTCCAGCGCCGACAACTCGATTAACCGCAACTCCGGCAACGTGGGTGTGAACCTTCAATCCGGTGCCGGCAACCAAGGCAGCAACAGCCTGTCGATCGGCCAGGGTTGCAGCGTCTGCGCCAGCGGCGTGCGCTTCTGATCCAACGGGGCCTTGGCAACAAGGCCCTTTTTTATTTCCTGGTTTTTGTATCAGTACCCAGCAGGTCATACGATCATGCGCTTAGCAACCCTCAGCCTCTTGATGCTGCTCACCGGCCCTACCTGGGCAGGCACCATGGCGATCTCCGCCATGCCTGGCGGTGCAGTCATCTACAAAAAGGTCGAGAGTATCCGTGAACGCCGGTTCGCCAACCTGGTGGAACAGAAAACCGATTTCAGCTGCGGTGCTGCGGCACTCGCCACCATCCTGCGCCAGGGCTATTGGCTCGACGTAGACGAAGACCACGTCATCAAAGGCATGCTGGTCAATGCAGACCAGGACCTGGTACGTACCCAGGGCTTTTCCATGCTGGACATGAAGCGCTACCTCGAAAGCATCGGCATGCGTGCCCGGGGCTACAAAATCGGGCCAGATACCCTGGCGACCGTGAAGATCCCCGTGGTGGTGTTGCTGGAAATTCGTGGCTACAAGCACTTCGTGGTGTTGCAGCGCGCGGACAAGGAGTGGGTCTATGTCGGTGACCCAGTGCTGGGCCACAAGCGCTATTCACACGACGACTTCGTCAAAGGCTGGAATGGCATCGTCTTCGCCGTGCTGGGTGAAGGCTACGACAAGGCCAACGCCTTGCTTGACCCGCCCACGCCACTGACCGCCAAGAACCAGTTGAATGAGTTCAGGCCCGTAGGCGATGCCGAGCTGATGGACTTCGGTTTCATCCAGAGCGACTTCTTCTAAGAAGCGCAACAAGGGGCAGGACGCTCCAGGAGCAAGAGATGAACACTTCCCGTTGGCTGACGGTCTTGTGTCTGGCAGCCTCAATGCCCGCTTATGCTTCATCGGGGTTCAAGCCGATTGAGCTCAAGGATTCGGAAATGGCCGAACTGCGCGGCCGGTATGTGATGCCGGGGCGGATTATCAGTTTCGGTATTGTCATGAGCAGCACCTGGACCAATGCCATAGGCGACACCATCACCGGCAAGGCCAGCATGCAAGTCGACTCGTCCACCCTCACACCGCAGTTTTACGTGCAGACCACCGGCTCGTCCGGCACGGGCACCCACCAGAATACCGGCACCGGTAACGTGGTCGGGGGCGCAGGCCTGGGCACCGGCACGGGCGTGACCCAAAGCGTACGCACCGCCGGCGATGGCAACACCGCCTACAACAATGTCGGTATCAACGTCACAGAGAATGGCTTCGCCCCGTCCAACATCGTGCAATCGGGGCAAGTGCTGGTGGCAGGTGGCACAGTCAGCGGCGACAGCGCGGCCGGCCGTGTGAGCGTATCGGCCAACAATGGCGGCTTGCAGATGGCGATCCAAGGCAATCATAACCAGGGCAACAGCCTCCAGCAGATTGGCGGCGGGCAAGTGCTCCAAGGCACGGTGTTGACCGGCGATAGAAACTTCGTCACCAACATGACCCAGCTCAATGTGGTGATGAACAACGGCCTGACCAACCCGGCATTGAACTGCAATCTGGACCAACTCAAAGGCCTACGTACTCTCGGGTATTGAACTACGCTGACCCTCGACACTTTCGCATTAGAAAAGGACGGCTTATTTCATGCATCGATCGTTATCGCTACGCGCGGTGGTCTGTTTAAGTACGCTCTTGCCCGCATCCATGTTGTATGCCGCGCCAGACGCCGATATCGAAACCCTCAAACAGGAACTTCTGGAACTCAAGCAGCGGTACGAAGTACAACAAAAAGCCTTGGCGGTGTTGGAGCAGCGGGTTCGTCAAGTCGAGGACCAACCGGCCACACCGGCGCCCAAACGCCTGGCCAAATCCCCGGCAGACTTTCAGAAGGCCAGCGGCACAACTGTCGCCGGTACCGGCGCGGCAGCGGCATCAGGCGGTGCGGGAGGTGGTGGCAGTTCCTACGGTCAGTCGCTCAAGGACGATTCGGCGCCGGCGCAAAGCGTGAGCAACCTCTACAACGAGGCCAGCGGCTTTTTTGGCAATGGCAAGTTCAGCTTTGAAACCGGTGTGACCTATGCGCGCTACGACGCTCGCCAACTTACGCTCAACGGCTTCCTGGCGCTGGACTCGATCTTCCTGGGCAATATCAACCTGGACCGGATCAAGTCGGATAACTGGACCCTGGACCTGACCGGCCGCTACAACGTCGACAACCGTTGGCAGTTCGACGTGAACGTGCCGGTGGTGTACCGCGAATCGACCTACCAGTCCGGCGGTGCCGGCAACAACGCCAACGCCACCTCGGAAGAATCGGTGAGTCGAGACCCGACCATCGGCGACGTCAACTTCGGTGTGGCCTACAAGTTCCTCGACGAAACCCCGACCCTGCCGGATGCCGTGGTGTCGGTACGCGTCAAAGCGCCTACGGGCAAAGAACCGTTTGGCATCAAGCTGGTGCGGTCTACCGCCAACGACAACCTGTATGTGCCGGAAAACCTGCCTACGGGTAACGGGGTGTGGTCGATCACGCCGGGTATCTCGCTGGTCAAGACGTTCGACCCGGCCGTGCTGTTTGGCTCGCTGTCGTATACCCATAACTTCGAGGAGTCGTTTGACGATATCAGCAGTGACGTCAACCAGAAGGTCGGCGGCAAGGTCAGCCTGGGTGACAGCTTCCAGCTCGGCCTTGGTGTGGCCTTCGCGCTGAACGAGAAGATGAGTATGTCGTTCTCGGTGTCCGACCTGATCCAGCGCAAGAGCAAGCTTAAGCCTAACGGTGGGGACTGGCAGTCGGTGGTGTCCAGCGATGCCAACGCGGGTTACTTCAACGTGGGCATGACGATTGCGGCGACGGAAAACCTGACGATCGTGCCTAACCTGGCGATCGGGATGACGGATGATGCGCCGGACTTTACGTTTAGCCTGAAATTCCCGTACTACTTCTGACACCACGCAGCCCAAGTAAATACAGCGCACAAGGAAAAGCCCCGCAACGATAAGGGTCGTTGCGGGGCTTTTCGGTTTACCCGCCCTAGCGGATCTGGTGTTTGTGCAGCAACCGGTAGAACGTGGGCCGGGAAACGCCCAGTACACGGGCCGCCACACTCAAGTTGTCGCTGTGCCGATTGAGCACGTCGCACAGCGCCTGGCGTTCGGCGCGGTGCTTATAGTCTTCCAGTGTAGCCATGGGCGGCGAAATTGCCTGCTGGCCGTGCAACCCCAGATCAACGGCTTCGATCTGGCGTCCTTCGGCGAGCACCAGCCCGCGGCGTACGCGGTTGGCCAACTCGCGCACATTGCCAGGCCAAGAGTGCTCGCCCATCGCGACGAGGGCGTCATCACTGAAACTACGCGGGCGACGACCGGTTTCCTGACTGTAGAAACGTGAAAAGTGGTTGGCCAGCATCGCGATGTCGCCATGGCGGTCGCGCAACGGTGCGGTCACCACTTGCAGGACATTGAGGCGGTAATACAAGTCTTCGCGAAAGGTGCCCTTCTCCACCGCGGCTTCCAGGTCGACGTGGGTGGCGGCCAATACCCGCACATCCACCGGGATCGGCTGGCTGCCGCCGACCCGCTCGATCTGCTTTTCCTGGAGAAACCGCAAGAGATTGGCTTGCAGCTCCATCGGCAGATCGCCAATTTCATCCAGGAACAACGTGCCGCCATTGGCCGCCTCGATTCGCCCGACCTTGCGTTGATGGGCGCCGGTGAACGCACCTTTTTCATGGCCGAACAATTCGGATTGAATCAAGTGTTCAGGGATCGCACCGCAGTTGATCGCCACAAACGGCTTGGCATGCCGCTGGGATTGGCGATGAAGGGTCTTGGCCACCAGCTCTTTGCCGGTGCCGCTGTCGCCTCGAATCAACACGGGAGATTCGGTAGGCGCCAGTTTCGACAATAATTTGCGCAGTTCGCGAATGGGCCGGCTGTCACCGAGCAATTCGTGCTCGGGCTCGTCCACCGGGGTATGGCCCTTGCCCCGCAACCGTCCCATGCCAAAGGCACGGCCCAGGGTCACCTGCACGCGGGCGACGTCGAAGGGCAAGGTATGGAAGTCAAAGAACCATTCGCAGACAAAGTCACCGAAGTTCTGCAGCCGTAGCACATCCTGGTCGAGCACGGCGATCCACTCGGTCCCACTGCGGCCGATCAGCTCTTTGACGGCTTCGGGTCGTTCCAGGTGAGCGGGCTGCAAGCGCAGTAGGCCGACGTCGCAGGATCGGTCGCCCACCGCGTCCAAGCTGCAACTGTCGACTTCCCACCCCGCCGTGCGCAAACCGGGCAGCAGCCCGTGGCAGTCATCACAAGGATCAACTACTAGCAATCGGCGTTGAACGGGGGGTCCACCCATGACTGTTCCTTGGCGTCAAAATCATTAAATTTATTTAGAAACAACAGTTTGGAACGTCTGTTGCTAACCCTAGCAAGGTCTTGACGCAGTCCTTGTAACGTTTCGCTATAAGTCTGGGCAGAAAGCCATCTCCTTGCGTTCGAGCCGATAAAAGTTACGCGACGCTGAAACTTTCAATCAGCTTTCAAAACAGCCGCTTACATGACGTTAATCACTAAATGTTGAAAATAGTTGTTCTAATATGTGACCCGTACCCGGCCATCGTGCATCAGTACAAGTAACCCGCCGCACGGTCAGCCCAACCGCCGGCACTCACTTGAATGGGCAATGAGAGAGAACCCACATGAACGCCCCGCTCCGCATCAACGAAGCTCTTTTGATCGCAGACCGTGCCTTCCAACCCTTTCAGTGCGTGGCTTGGCACGATGGCAACGGCGCCCTGAGCCTGAGTGTCATCGACCGCACCAATACCCGCATCGGCAGCAAACAACTGTCCTCAAGTGCCTATACCGACCCGACGCAGTTGGAAAACTTGCTGTTGCAAGCCCGTGCCGAGCTCGATAAAGATGGCCATCAGTTGCAATCCTGGGCAATGCCCAAGTAATCCAACGCTGTAACTTGCGCTCATCGGTTTAAATGAGCGCAAGTTCAGTGTTAGAGCGAAAACCGCTTATCGCTTCGCGAGAATAAACCGCTCGATCGCTTCGGCAGCGCCGTCTTCGAGATTGCTGCCAGTGACCACACTGGCCTGGCGCTTGACGGTTTCTTCAGCCTGCCCCATGGCAATCGATAACGCGGCTACATGAAACATCGCCGGGTCATTGCCACCATCGCCGATAGCCGCCGTCTGCTCCAAGGGGACCCCAAGGTGCGCCGCCAGGGTTTTCAAGGCCTCGCCCTTGTTGGCCAACATCGCGGTGACATCCAGGTACACCGGTTGCGAGCGTGACACTTGGGCCAACCCCTGCACCTTGGGCTGCAGCTGCGCTTCCAGCTCCACCAGCAATTGCGTGTTGTTGCTGGCAGCGACAATCTTGTCGATCCGGTCCAGGTACGGCTCAAAACTCTCCACCACTACCGGCCCGTATCCCAGACCATCGGCTTCGCGCTGCTCCATCGGCCCTGGCGGGTCACGGCGCAGCCAGTCGCCATCGGCAAACACCCACACTTCCACCTCCGGCTCCGCTGAAAACAGCGCCAGGGTGACCAGCGCCGCTTCTGCCGGCAGATGGTGGGCGACCAGGATGCTGCCATCCGGGTTGATCAGCGTGCCACCGTTAAAGCCCGCCACCGGCACATCGATGCCGAAGGTTTCGATCAGGTGCAGCATGGCCTTGGGCGGTCGCCCGCTGGCCAGGCTGAAAAACACCCCACTGTCGCGCAAGGCGCGCACGGCATCGGCAGTGCGCTGGCTGAGGCTGTGATCAGGATGCAACAACGTGCCGTCCACATCACTGAGGATAAAACGGATGGGATGAATCGCTGCGTCACTCATCCGAGGCTGTGCCAGGCACGGCCATCACGGGCCAGCAACGCATCGGCGGCTGCAGGCCCATCTTCACCCGCCTTGTAGGCCTGGATCCCGTCATCTTCCTGCCACGCATCGAGGAAGGGCTGCACGGCGCGCCAGCCGTTTTCGATGTTGTCCGCACGCTGGAACAAGGTCTGGTCGCCGGTCATGCAGTCGTAGATCAGCGTTTCGTACCCGGTCGAGGGCTGCATCTCGAAGAAGTCCTTGTAGGCAAAACCCAGCTGGATGTTGGCCATGTCCAGGGTCGGCCCGGGCTTTTTTGCCAGCAGGTCGAACCACATGCCTTCATTCGGCTGGATCTGGATTTTCAGGTAGGTGGGCTTGAGCTCATCGACTTCGGTATCGCGAAACTGTGCATAGGGTGCCGGCTTGAAGCAGATCACGATTTCGGTGTCGCGCACGCTCATGCGCTTGCCGGTGCGCAGGTAGAACGGCACGCCGACCCAGCGCCAGTTGTCGATCATCACCTTGAGGGCGACGAAGGTCTCAGTGCTGCTGTCAGGTGCAACGTTGGCTTCTTCGCGGTAACCCGGCAGTGGCTTACCGCCGATTTCACCGGCGGTGTACTGCCCGCGTACCGAGTTGGTCCGCGCATCTTCCAATGACCAGGGGCGTACGGCGCCAATCACCTTGGCTTTTTCACCGCGCACGGCGTCGGCACCAAAGGCGGCAGGTGGCTCCATCGCCACCATTGCCAGCAGTTGGAACAAGTGATTGGGTACCATGTCGCGCAGGGTGCCGGTCTTCTCGAAGAAATTGCCACGGGTTTCAACGCCGACGGTTTCGGCGGCGGTGATTTGCACGTGGTCGATGTAATGGTTGTTCCAGAACGCTTCGAACAGCACGTTGGAGAAACGGCTGATCATGATGTTCTGCACCGTCTCCTTGCCCAAGTAATGGTCGATGCGATAGATCTGCTTCTCGCTCATCACTTTGAGCAGGCTGGCATTCAGCGCTTCGGCGGTGGCCAGGTCGGAGCCGAAAGGTTTTTCGATCACCACGCGACGGAAGCTGTCATCGGTTTCCGTCAGCAGGCCAGCACTGCCCAGGCGCTGCACCACGTCGCTGAAAAAACGCGGTGCGGTGGCCAGGTAGAACACCGCGTTGCCGGTGCCGCTGTCGGCGATCTTCTTGCCGATGTCGGCGTAGGTGCTGTCGTCGAGAAAATCACCCTCGACGTAGCTGATGCCCTTGGCCAACTGCGCCCACAATTGTGGGTCCAGGGCGTTATCCGCATTCCCCTTGACCTTGCTCGCCGCTTCGGTGCGAATGAAGTCTTCGAGTTTCTTGGCGAAATCGGCGTCGCTGATCGCGTTGTGATCAACGCCGACGATGCGCAAGCCGTCGCCCAGCAGCCCATCACGACTGAGGTTGTACAGCGCCGGCATGAGCAGGCGCTTGACCAGGTCGCCATGGGCGCCAAACAGAAACAAGGTGGTCGGAGGTGCGGGTTCGGCCTTGGTTTTTTTGCCGTTGGCGGTCATTTTTTGGAAGTCTCCACGTGACCACCAAAGCCGAAGCGCATGGCTGAGAGCATTTTGTCACCGTACGTGCTCTGCTGGCGCGAGCGGAATCGGGCGAACAGCGAGGTGGACAGTACGGGCACTGGCACGGCTTGTTCCATGGCGGCTTCGATGGTCCAGCGGCCTTCGCCACTGTCGGCAACGGAACCGGAGTAACCGTCGAGTTTCGGGTCGGTGGCCAAGGCGTCGGCGGTCAGGTCCAGCAGCCAGGACGACACCACACTGCCACGGCGCCAGACTTCGGCAATATCGGCAACGTTCAGGTCGAAACGCTGGTCTTGCGGCAGGTTTTCCGAATTCTTGGTCTTGAGGATGTCAAAACCCTCGGCGAACGCCTGCATCATCCCGTATTCGATGCCATTGTGGATCATCTTGACGAAATGCCCGGAGCCCGCAGGGCCGGCGTGGATATAGCCCTGCTCGGCGCGAGGGTCAGCGCTGGCAGAACGGTCCTTGGTGCGCGGAATGTTGCCCAGGCCCGGGGCCAGGCTCTTGAAGATAGGATCAAGGCGCTGCACGGTCCCGGTATCGCCACCGATCATCATGCAGTAGCCACGCTCCAGGCCCCAGACGCCGCCGGAAGTACCGACGTCGACATAGTGCAGGCCTTTTTCCGCCAGCGCCTTGGCCCGGCGAACGTCGTCCTTATAGTTGGTGTTGCCGCCGTCGATGATTGCATCACCGTCTTCCAGCAGTGTGCTCAGTTCGTTGATGGTGTCTTCGGTAGGCGCGCCTGCCGGCAACATTACCCACACGGTGCGTGGCTTTTGCAGCCCGGCAACCAGGGCCTTAAGGTCAGCAACGCCAGTGGCGCCCTCTTCGCTCAAGCCTTTTACAAATGCTTCGTTACGGTCGTAAACAACGGTGGTATGCCCATTGAGCATCAGGCGCCGTGCAATATTCCCGCCCATGCGGCCTAGTCCAATAATCCCCAGTTGCATGTGCTGATGCTCCTAACTACTAAAAAATGTGTGACATAGTTTATAGCGCAATGAGGCTAATGAGGGTTAGTCCAGCGCGGATACCTGTAGTTTCATGACAAAAAATTTGCCATCATTTCAGCATCACTGCACAAAAAGTCACACGACCTTCAAAAATAAAAAAGTTCCATTGCTCGCAAAAAGAATTCAGAATTGCCCTGACTGCTGCCGAGAACCTCGACTCAAGCGTTCTGGCACACCGCGACACACTGGCTATTTGCGAGGTAAGCAATGAGCACTGCACAGATGAACCGTCCGCCACAGACCCTCTACGTCACCATTCGACGCGACGAGCTGCGCCAGTTGAAAGACGAACGCGAACAACTGCAGCAGGAAGTCATACGCCTGCGTTCGCACATCATCCAGGCCCAGTTGGATCAGCCTTCCGGCGCCCAGCCGGCGCTCTGCTAAACCCCGTCATCACTTTGTAAGATTACACCTACAAAAATCTCACAAAGTTTTCACACGTCCCTCCCGATACTCCCGCCCGAAGGGCCACCCCATGCAAGGGTGGCCTCTGTTGCGCGCAGCCCTGCGCGTCGACTGAAAAATTATCGGGTTGGAGCGCTGGATGGCGATGTTCGAACGCAGCACCAAGTCTGCGAAAAGCTTTGATTGGGCCGGTCTTGGCTGGCTATTCCTGTTTTTCTGGTACTTCTCGGGTATTACCCAACTGCTGATTCAGCTCAGTGGCACCTCTGGTTTCAGTGGTTTTCGCCAAGCGTTCTTCATGAGTGCGATCTGGCTGGCGCCACTGCTGATATTCCCCCGCCGTACACGCTTGTTCGCCGCCTTGATCGGTGTAGTCCTGTGGGCCTGCTCCATGGCCAGCCTGGGCTATTTCTTCATCTACCAGCAGGAATTTTCCCAAAGCGTCATCTTCATCATGTTCGAGTCGAACATCTCTGAAGCCGGTGAATACGCCACCCAATATTTCGCTTGGTGGATCGTGCTTGCGTTCATCGCCCACACCGCCGTGGCCATTTTCCTATGGACCCGCGTACGCCCGGTGTATCTGCCACGTGGCCAGGCGCTGCTCGCAGCCACGGCGATCCTGGTGGGCGTCATTGGTTACCCGCTGGTCAAGCAGATCGCCCGCAGCGACACGATGGACGATGCCATCGACCGCTTTGAATCGCGCATCGAACCCGCGGTGCCGTGGCAGATGATCGTCGCCTACCGCCGCTACACCGAGCAGTTGGACAACATGCAAGGCATGCTCGACAGCGCCAGCCAGATCCCGCCCCTCACAAACCTAAAGGACAGCATGGCCGGCCAGCCATCAACCCTGGTCCTAGTGATCGGCGAGTCCACCAACCGTCAGCGCATGAGCCTCTACGGCTACCCGCGTAACACCACGCCGGAGCTGGACAAACTGCGCGACCAACTGGCGGTGTTCGACAACGTCATCACCCCGCGCCCCTACACCATCGAAGCGCTGCAACAGGTATTGACCTTCGCTGACGAAGAGAACCCGGACCTGTACCTCAAGACGCCATCCATTGTCAGCGTGATGAAACAGGCCGGCTACAAGACCTACTGGATCACCAACCAACAGACCATGACGAAGCGCAACACCATGCTCACGACCTTTTCCGAACAGGCCGACGAGCAGGTGTACCTGAACAACAACCGCAACCAGAACGCCCGTCAATACGACGGCGACGTACTGGCGCCGTTTTCCAAGGCCCTGGCCGACCCGGCCGAGCGTAAGTTCATCGTGGTGCACCTGTTGGGCACCCACATGAGCTACCAGTATCGCTACCCGCAGACCTTCGATAAATTCACCGACCGCCAGGGCGTGCCGGCTGGGGTGACCGACGATCAACTGCCCACCTACAACAGCTATGACAATGCCGTGCTCTACAACGACTTTGTGGTGTCGAGCCTGATCAAGGACTACGCCAAGACCGATCCAAACGGTTTCCTGCTGTACTTGTCGGACCACGGCGAAGACGTGTTCGACTCGGCGGGCCACAGCACGCTGGGACGCAACGAAAGCAAGCCGACGGCGCCGATGTACACCATTCCGTTCATGGCCTACGCCTCACCAAAATGGCGTGAAAACCACGACTGGAGCTTTGCCGGCGACTTGCAACGGCCTTACAGCAGCTCGCAGCTGATTCATACGTGGGCCGACCTCGCCGGCCTGAGTTTCAACGAGTTGGACCGTACGAAAAGCCTGGTGAGCGACAGCTTCACGGCACGCCCGCAGATGATAGGCAACCCCTACCTGCGCCAACAAAAACCCCTGATTGACTTCAGCCTGATCAAGCCGAAAAAGGTAAGCCCGGCTGACGTAGTCTTCCAGGAACAGCCGGCGCCGTAACAGAAAGATAACAATCATTCTCGTTTAAGCCTAAAGTTCGCCCACTCCTTTCGTCTTTGAACCATGGCCTTTCCCGACCGGAAAGGCCAAAAAGACGACAAGGAGTCTTCTGCGATGTTTGCGCCTCTTACCCGCTCCATGACCTTCACCCTCGGCCTCTTCAGCGTGGTCGCGAGCCCGGATCTGTTGGCTGAAACCGACCCCGAACAGAAAACGTTCGAACTGGGCGCCACGAGCATCACCGCCGAAAGCCTTGGCGCCACCACTGAACACACGGGCGCCTACACGACCGGTTCGATGAGTACCGCCACCCGCCTTAACCTGTCCGTCAAGGAAACCCCGCAGTCGATCTCGGTGATCACTCGCCAGCAGATGGATGATTTCAATCTCAATACGTTGACAGAGGTGCTGCGCCAGACCACGGGGGTCAACGTTCAGCACAACGACTCCGACCGCGTCTCCTACTCCTCGCGTGGTTATGGCATCAGCAACTACCAGATTGATGGGATGCTCAACACCTTTGGCTACATGAAATCCGATGCCGACACCATCATCTACGACCACATCGAGGTGGTTCGTGGTGCCACCGGCTTGACCACCGGCGCCGGCGACCCCTCCGCCACGGTCAATATGGTGCGCAAGCGCCCTACCGCTCAATGGCAGGCGCAAACCGGGGTAAAGGCCGGCAGCTACGACAACTACTACAGCTACATGGATGTGGGCGGTCCGCTGGCATTCGACGGCAAGCTGCGCGGGCGCACGGTGCTGGCCTACCGCGACAGCCAATCCTTGCGTGATAACTACGCGCTGCAACGGGCGGTTGGCTACGGCATTCTTGAAGCAGATTTATCAGACGAAACCGTACTGGCCGTAGGTTTTGATTACCAGAACAAGCAAGTGCAAGGCACGTCCTGGGGCACCGTGCCTTACTGGAATAGCCAGGGTGGCAAGGCCGGTCTGTCGCGCTCGACCAATATGGCGGCGCACTGGAGTTCCTGGCCGCTGACCGACAAGACAACCTTCGCCAGCCTCGATCATCGGCTGGGCGGTGATTGGCATTTAAAGGCAGCCTATACCCATCGCCAGAGCGACACGGATGGCAAGGTGTACTACGGCGGCGCGGGTTTCCCCAATGACGACCGCAGCGGCATGACTGCCTGGGCCAGCCACATGCGTGGCACCTCAAGAATGGAAGCTGTCGACCTCAACCTTGCCGGCAGCTACGCGTTGCTGGGCCGCGAACATGCACTGATGATGGGTTATGGCGAGGCCACGCAGCGCGACGTGTCCCCAGTGATGCGCAGCAGCATCCCAGGTGGCTACTACACGATCGACGACTGGAAATACATGGGCGGGATTGGCAAGTTCGGCGACACCGTTACCGACCTCAAGGGTGAACACAGCAGCAAGCAACAGAAAGCCGGCTACTTGGCCACGCGCTTGAGTCTCACCGAGCGCTTGCACGCCGTACTGGGCAGCCGCTATGGCAGTTGGGCGTTGGAGAGCGCGACGCCCGAATACGGTGACGATGATCAGTTGATCGCGGCCAACAAGACTCGCCAGACCCACAATGACCTGTGGACGCCTTACGCCGGCCTGCTCTACGACATCACGCCGGAATACACCGTCTACGCCAGCTACACCGACATCTTCAAGCCGCAAAGCCTCAAGGACGTCAACCGCAAGTACCTGGAACCGGTGGTGGGCAGCAACTATGAGGTGGGTCTCAAGGGAAGTTTGCTGAAAGAACGCTTGAACGTGGCGGCAGCGTACTTCTGGAGCACACAGGACAACGTCGCTGAGCGGGATGAATCGGCCCTGCCTAACCCGACCACGGGTGAGGAGTACTACAAGTCCGGCGGCAAAGGTAACAAGGTCAACGGCTTCGAATTGGAGGTTGCCGGCGAAGTGATGCCGGACTGGAACCTGACGGCGGGCTACACCTACACCCACTCCGTTAATGGCTCGGACAAGCGCAACAACACCGGGCAGCCATTGAATTTGCTGAAGGTGTCCAGCGCCTACCGTTTGCCGGGGACGTGGCGAAACCTGACGGTGGGGGGGGCCGTCAACTGGCAGAGCGATATCTATGAGTTCAGCGACAGGCCTACAGGGCAACGTGTCGGTAATCGGCTGGTCACCGAACGGGCGAAAATCATCCAGCAGGCCTACGCAGTGGTCAACCTGATGTCCCGCTACCAGTTCGACGAACACGTTTCGGCGTCGATCAACGTCAATAATCTATTTGATAAAAAATATTACGAACGCGTCGGCTTCTATAACGGCGTTTATTGGGGCGACCCGCGCGCTATCACGCTTGCGCTGGATTGGAAGCTTTAAAATACAGCTTATATGACCGCCAAGCTTAACAAAATCGTTAAGGTTGGCGGCTATCCCGTTAAGCTTCGCTTAATCCACCCTGCACATAATCGGCCCCACGAGTCTGATCCAAGAGAACAGACACCGATCACACTTTATGGGAATACCGACAATGAAAATCTCGACGCTGATGCTTGCTGGCTTAATGACCTTGAGTTCCGCCGCCGCCTTTGCCGAAGGCGGTTCAGAGCGTTCCAAAGAGTTTTACGCTAACTTTAATTTCATGCAGGACAAGGCGCACGGCACAACCGAGCAAACGGCCTCCAGCGATGTAAAAAACTCGAAAAGCGATGACGCACAGCAACCAAAAAGTTGATGTACTGTAATACTCTTTATCATTCCGCTCCGTTGACAAAGATTAACTTGGCGCCATGTAATGGCGCCTTTTTAATTGCCCGTCAAACCCCTGTTTTTTACAGCGACTTATTCCAAAACAACATGGCGCCATACGCGGGATCAAACTTAGCGCCATCAAATCCGAACTTGCGGTACGCGGCCTTCGCTACTTCATTGCCCTCAAGCACTTCCAGGGTAATCTTACAGCAACCGCGTTGACGGGCGATTTCCTCAACCTTCTGCAGCATTTTCTGACTCAAGCCCAAGCCACGGAACTGATCCATTACCACCACGTCATGGACGTTGACCAATGGGCGACAGGCGAAGGTCGAGAAACCTTCAAAACAATTCACCAACCCCGCCGGCTCTCCATTCACAAACGCCAACACGCTGAACGCGTGCGCACGCTTGGCTAATTCGGCCGGCAGTTGCGCTAGCAAATCCGGGTCCAGGCTGTGCCCACCCCCCATCGGATCTTCGGCGTAATGGTTGAGCACCAGCGAAATGGCTTCGGCATGCACGGCGTTGGTGTAGCTGGCTTGCAGCACCAGGATGTCAGGGGTGTCCATTTCCTTCCTCGATAACGGCAACAAGGGATTCGGTTCCCTTTGAGAGGCCCAATTGTAAGCGTGGAAGCACCGCCTGCTGAAGGAGATTAACTACAAATATGCGTTTGAAAACGCGAAGGTTGCGCCGGTAAAAAAGCGCGAATCATTCATTTGCGGATCTTTTCGCACACGCTTCAGCCGTAACGCTGCAACTGCATCTCTCGTAAGCGGCTCAGGGTGCGGCGGAAAGGAAATTCCAGGTAACCCTCGGTGTAGAGGCACTCCAACGGCACTTGAGCCTCCACATACAAAGGCACCCTGCGGTCGTAGCACTCATCCACCAAAGCAATGAACCGACGTACGCCGTTATCACGCACCGACAGCTGCGGCAATTCACGATCCCCGGCCGCTATGCGCTGGGCCCCGTCTTCGGTGCCACGGGCTATGCGGCCCGGGCGTTGTTGCGCGCTAAGGTCAGGCACCTCGCCCAGCAGGATCGCCTTGAAGCGATCGCACAGCAACATGAAGTCCATCGCCGCCAGAGGTTGCTCGCACAGGTCGGCGTAGCGGCACAAGAGCACGGTGTCGCAAGACTGCACGGCGACGATGGAACGATGCCCGACAACGACCGGTCCGCTATGCACCGCCTGCCCTGGGGCCAACTGTCTGAACACATCTGCCAGCGCGTCGGGCTGATTCACCCAATAGCGCTGAATGCCAACGCCTGGGTGTAAACGGTGATCCTCAGCGCCATCCACCGCGACCACCTGCATATGCTGCTCTATCGCCGCAATGCCCGGTAACAGTCGATCGCGGTTGAAGCCATCGGCATACAACTGGTCAGGCGGTTGGTTAGAGGTGCACACCATCACCACGCCTTCCTTGAACATGACTTGAAACAAGCGCCCGAGAATGATTGCGTCACCGATATCACTCACAAACAACTCGTCAAAGCACAGCACGCGCACCTCCGCGCTCAGCTCCCGGGCCAGCGCCTGCAACGGATCGTGGGTGCCGGTCAGCTGGAACAGTCGCTGGTGCACCCACTTCATGAAGTGATGAAAATGCTGGCGTCGCGCGGGCACCCGCAGGCTTTGATAGAACTGGTCCATCAGCCAGGTCTTGCCACGGCCGACCGGGCCCCATAGGTATACGCCGGTGATCGGCGTGCGGCCTTTATGCAGGGCTTCATGGCAGGTTTGTAACGCGTCCACCGCGCGACGCTGGGCGTCGTCGGCAACGAAGCCCTGTTGGGCAATGGCGTATTGGTAGGCAGCGAGGGGCGAGTCAGAAGTCATGCCCGCCATTATGACCTACGGAGAAATCTACAGCCGTAAAAAACGGCCCGACAGGCCGTTTTTTCCTTCAGTGCAGTGACTCAGGCAAGGCTCTTGCTGACCACCTCAAACACATCACTCGACAGCTCGCCAGAGCCACGAATGCGTTCCAACTCCGCCTTCATCAGCGCCTGGCGCGCGCTGTCGTATTTACGCCAACGGGTCAGTGGCGCCAATTGGCGCGAAGCGATCTGCGGGTTAAAGGCATTGAGCTCGATCACCAAGTCCGCCAGGAAGCGATAACCCGAGCCGTCCGCTGCGTGGAAGTTGATCAGGTTCTGCCCGGCAAAGGCGCCGATCAAGGCGCGAACCTTGTTCGGATTCTTCAACGTGAACGCTGGGTGTTCCATCAACGCTTTGACCCGCGCCAGCCCACCCGGCAAGGTGCTGCCGGCCTGAACGCTGAACCACTGGTCCATGACCAGCGGGTTGTCCTTGAAGTTTTCGGCAAACACGGCCAGCGCCTGGGCCTTCTCCGCTTGGAACGGCGAATTCACCAGCACCGCCAGTGCGGTCAGGCGCTCGGTCATGTTGTCGCTGCTGTCGAACTGTTCAAGCGTCGCGGCCAGGACTTCCGGCTTGCCGCTGAGCATCAGGTACGACAGCGCGATGTTCTGCAACGCGCGACGGGCAAAATGCTCAGCCGCAGCCACATACGGCGTTTGCTTGGACAGCTCGCGATTGGCCTGGTAGCGCAGCCACAGTTCTTCATGCAGGTTGTCGGCCAGTTGCTTGCGCGCAAACTCACGGGCGGCGTGGATGGCATCCACATCCGCCACTTCGCTGATTTCGGTCAGGTAGGCTTCACCCGGCAACGATAGCATTTCCGCCACCATCGCCTGGTCCAGGCGTTCGTCGCTCAACACGCTGCGCAGCGCGGTGATCAAGCGCTGATCCATCTTCAACGCTTGGCCTTGTTGATGCTGACCAACCAGCTCCTGCAACACCTGCACCGACAGCTGCTGACCGGCATCCCAACGATTGAAGCCATCGCTGTCATGCTGCATCAGGAACATCAGTTGATCGCGGTTGTACGGGAAGCTCAGCTTCACCGGCGCCGAGAAACCGCGCAGCAGCGAAGGCAAAGGCTGCTCAGGGATATCGACAAAAGTGAAGGTCTGCTCGGCCTCGGTCACCGAGATCACACGCGACGTGCCGCCCGCAACCGCTTCACCGGCCAGGCGCAAGGCGATACCCGCGCCCTTCCCGTCCAGCAAGCCCAATTCCACCGGGATCACGAACGGCAGTTTCTCTACCTTGTCCGGGGTTTCCGGGCAGCTCTGGCGGAAGGTCAGGCTGTAGGTCTTGGCCGCTGCGTCGTAGGACTCGCTCACCGCCAGGCGTGGCGTACCGGCCTGGCTGTACCAGCGTTTGAACTGAGTCAGGTCGGCGCCGTTGGCATCTTCCATGGCCTTGATGAAGTCGTCGCAGGTCACAGCCTGGCCGTCATGGCGTTCGAAATACAGGTCGCTGCCTTTACGGAAGCCTTCGGCGCCGAGCAGGGTGTGGATCATGCCGACCACTTCCGAGCCCTTTTCGTACACCGTCAGGGTGTAGAAGTTGGAGATTTCGATAAAGCTGTCCGGGCGCACGGCGTGAGCCATGGGGCCGGCGTCTTCGGCGAACTGGTGGGTACGCAGGTACGCCACATCCTGGATGCGCTTGACCGTGGCCGAGTTCATATCAGCCGAGAAGCCCGAATCACGGAATACCGTGAAGCCTTCCTTGAGCGACAGCTGGAACCAGTCACGACAGGTCACGCGGTTGCCCGACCAGTTGTGGAAGTATTCGTGGGCAACGATCGCTTCCACCCGCTGGTGCGCGGCGTCGGTGGCGGTTTCGGCGCGGGCCAGCACGGCGCTGGAGTTGAAGATATTCAGGCCCTTGTTTTCCATGGCGCCCATGTTGAAGTCGTTCACCGCGACGATCATGAAGATGTCGAGGTCGTACTCACGGCCGTAGGTTTCTTCGTCCCAGCGCATGGATTTTTTCAGGCTGGTCATGGCGTGCTGGCACTTGTCGATGTTTTCCGGCTCGACGTAGATGCGCAGCGCCACAGTGCGGTCAGTCATGGTGGTGAAGGTGTCTTCAACACACCACAAATCACCGGCCACCAGAGCGAACAGGTAGGCAGGCTTCTTGAACGGGTCTTCCCAGGTCGCCCAGTGGCGGCCGTCTTCGCCGGGGCCGCTGGCGATCGGGTTGCCGTTGGACAGCAGGATCGGATAGCGGTGTTGCTCGGCGATCACCGTGGTGGTGAACGTGCTCATCACGTCTGGGCGGTCAAGGTAGTAAGTGATCTTGCGGAAGCCTTCGGCTTCGCACTGGGTGCAGAACATGCTGCCGGACTTGTACAAGCCTTCCAGGGCGGTGTTGGTTTCCGGGTGGATTTTTACCGTGGTATCCAGGGTAAACGTCGCACTCTGCGGATGCACCGTCAGGTGACTGTCGGTCAGTTGATAATCATCGGCCGTCAGTTCCTGATCGGCCAGGTTGACACTCAACAGCTCCAGTTGCTGGCCATCCAGCACCAGCGGCGGCAAACCGGCGCCGCGCTCCGGGTTGCGGCGCATCACCAGTTGCGCATGGACCAGGCTGTGGTCCTCGAACAACTCGAAGGTCAGGTGCGTCTCGTCAATCAGGTAGTCCGGCGCCTGATAGTCCTTCAGGTAAATCATCTTCGGTTGTTCGGTGCGCATGGGTGGCATCCTTTTTACTGATGCACGGCGAGCTGATAGGCCGTGTACTTGCGAATGTTGATTACGCCGGTGTCGAAGATCAGGTATTGGCCCTTGATCCCCAGCAGCGTGCCTTCGGCAATCGGGTTCTTGTCCAGGTTGAAGCTGACGATCTTGGTCGGATACTGCTCGACCGGGTAGCGGATTTCGATCGGTTCGATGTCGGCAATCGTTTGGATGGCCTGCAAGCCAAAGCGTTCCTGCAAACTCAGCAGGCCCTCGGCGCAGGAGGCGAACAGTTCGTCGCGCACGTGCTTGAGGTCGACAGGCTGGGCATCGCCTTTGAGCAGCGCGCGCCAGTTGGTCTTGTCGGCCACTTGGCTACGCAGCACGTCCTCGACGAAACCGGATTGCTGGCGGGTCGCCACGCGCATGATCGGCAGCGCTTGGCTCGCGCCCTGGTCCAGCCAGCGCGTCGGCAGTTGAGTGGCACGGGTGATGCCGACCTTGATCCCCGACGAATTCGCCAGGTAGACCACGTGGTCGGTCATGCAGAATTTCTCGCCCCAGCCTGGGTCGCGGCAGGTGCCGGCATCGTAATGGCAACGTTCGGGGCTCATGATGCACAGGTCACACTGGGCCAGCTTGGTCATGCACGGGTAGCAATACCCCTGGCTGAAGCTGGTCTTGGTCTTGCGGCCGCAATGGCTGCAATGGATGGCACCCAAGTATTCCAGGCGAATGTGCGTGCCGATCAACGGGTTGACTGGCACCTCGGCATCGCCCAGGCGAAACGCGTATTGAACGGTCGGCTCACCGAGTTGCGCCGACATCTTGCTGACTGCACCACGTCCAATTTCAATCAATGGATCGCGTCCGACTTGAACAGGATGTTCGGCACCGGCGCGGATTTGGACGCGCATTCCTGCGGCCCCATGTAGCCGGTGCGCTGGTCTTCCGGCAAGTTCTGGAGTTCCCAGGCGATCATGGCTTGCAGGGACAGCTCACGCTGTTCAGGGGACAGTTTGCGGCCATCGGACCACTTGCCGATTTCCACGGCGAGCTTGAGGCTCTCGTAGATGTCCGGGGTGATGTTTTCAATCATTTCAGCAAAAGAGGACATGAGGCTCTTCCTTATCAAATAGACGATTTGCGGCGGCTGTACAACCCGCCCAGCAAGCCGGTCAAGCAACCGATAACCAGGCCGCCGACATGGGCAGCGTTGGCGATTTCGCCGAAGCCGATCATCGAGATCAGCCCGGACATACAGAGCACCAGCCAAATCAGCATCATCGCCAGCACGCCACGGGGCAGGCGATACGCCGGGTTCGGCGACAGCAGTTGAAAAATCCAGCAATGCCCAAGCAGGCCATATAACACGCCGGACAAACCGCCAAACAGCCCGGGGCCGCCATAGGCGTATTGAGCGTAGTTGGAGACCAGGCTGAACAAGAGCGTCAGCCCCAGCAGGTTGATACTGCCCTGGCGCGCTTCGATGCGCCGGCCCAGCTCCCAATACCACATGCCATTCATGGCCAGGTGCAGGATGCCGAAGTGGATCAGCATCGGCGTAACCAGCCGCCACCATTGGCCCGAGGCCAGTGTCTCGGCCAGCGGCGTGAACTGGATGTACTCGCCGAGAATGCGAAACGGCAGGAACGTCAGCCAGCTCATGGCTTGCAGGTTTTCGCCAAGCAAGGTCACCGCGCCAACGATGATGCTCGCCAGCAGCACCAACGCCGTTACCGGGCTATGCCGCAATTGCTCGACAAAACCCGGGCGCTTGACCGGCGCCTGTTCAGGAATATCCAATTGCTGGTCCGGATCACCCGCAGGAAAGCGCTGATACAGCACGCGCACGTCGTCACTGATGGTCTCGGGCACCCATAACACTTGCTCGCCCGCTTCCTCGCTGATGCGATGGGGCACTTGCATGCGTTGCAGCAACTTCACGAAGCCACCCAGGTCGACGCTCAGCGGCAGGCGCAATACAGCCACAGTACTCATGTAATGACCTCGGGCCGCTCAACGTCGACCCATACAAATTTACGCGGATCCAGGCGGGTTTCCTGATCCAGGCGGTACGCCACCAACTTGCCGTACAGCACCGCGCTGTAGTCCAGGCAGGCCAGGTTCGGGCGGATCGGCGCCGGTTTGCCGCTGCGCCAGTAATGGCCGACGAACAGCAAAGGCTCGTCGACGCCGTAGCGCAGCAGGGAATTCTTTTCAGTGGACGACAACGGCGTGCGTGCTACCGGCTCCGGCAGTGCGTCGGGCTGGAACACGATGTCGCCGTAGGTCTTGGGGTCGTCTTCCCAGAACTTGGTGCGGAAGAACGAGCGCGTCAGGCCGTCGCCGCCGGTCAGCGTCAGGCCATCCGGCAGGCGCATGTCGGTGCCGCGCAGCAGGCGGTCGAACGCATTGCAGGCAAAACTGCCCGGGACAGCGGCGGCCTGCAGGAAGTGCTGGTCGATGCAGCCGTCCGGGAAGGTCGCGCGCAGCGGCTGGATAAACCCGTCATCCCAGCACGCGTGGACCACGCGGAAACGCCCGGCGTCGACAAACAGCGGCATGTCATAGAACCAGCCGAGGAAGTCGTGCCAGTCGGCCGGGTGGTGTTCGAACTGGGTCAGCGTCTCCTGGAGCAACCGTGCATGCCGTGGGTTGTGTTCACGCACAAACTGCTTGCCGCTGCCCGGCGGCGCTGGCGTGCTCCAGCCCAGCGCATTGAACTCGTGGTTACCCATGATGCACAGCGCCTGGCCAGCCTCGGCCATGTCGTGGACGATATGCAACGCCTCGCGGATACGCGGGCCACGGTCGATGATATCGCCGAGGAACACCGCCATACGCGAAGGATGACGCCAGGTGCCGCCCTGCTTGTGGTACCCCAGCCGCTCGAGCAAGTGCTCAAGGGTATGGGCGCAACCGTGCACGTCACCAATCAGGTCGTAGCTACGCGCGGGATCGAGCATCAGTCGCCTCCACCCCCCAAGCGGCTGCCCCAGCCCAACTTGGTGCGGCACACTTCGTAATAGTTGTGGTCCAGCGGGTGGATCAACCGCAACTTCTGTGCCTTCTTGCTCACGGTGATGGTGTCACCGGGCGCGCAGGTGAAATGGTTCTGACCGTCACAGGACACCTGCGGGTAGATCTGCATGTCTTTGGACACCACGATTTTCAGCTCACTGTTGCCGTCGACCACGATGGGCCTGCTGGACAACATATGGGGATACATCGGCACGATCACAATGGCATCCAGCTTGGGATGCATGATCGGGCCACCCGCCGACAGCGCGTAGGCGGTGGAGCCGGTCGGCGTGGCGACGATCAGGCCGTCAGCCTTCTGGCTGCACACGAACTGGCCGTCTATATACAGTTCGAATTCGATCATTCGCGTGGACTTGCCGGGGTGCAGCACCACGTCATTGAGCGCATCGCCCTGGCCGATGGCTTCGCCGTGGCGGCGCACTTCGGCCTGCAGCAGAAAGCGGTTTTCCACCAGGTAGTGGCCGTCGAGCACCTTGGCCACTTCGACTTCCAGCTCATCCGGGCGGATATCGGTGAGAAACCCCAGGCTACCCCGGTTGATCCCCAGCACCGGCACATTATGCCGCGCCAAGGCCCGGGCGGCGCCGAGCAGGCTGCCGTCGCCACCGACCACGATGACCATGTCGCAGACTTCGCCGAGCATCTTGCGCGACGAGGTTTGCAGGCCGTGGCCGGGGAGGATTTCGGCGATGGTGTCTTCGAGGATCACATGCAGGTGGCGTTCCAGCAGGAATTTTTTCAGCCGGCGGACGGTGTCCAACACCTGGGTACTGCCCAGGCGACCGATAATGCCGATATTGCGAAATTGCTCCATGGGGCTCCTGCGGGATTTGGGGTGGGGCAAAAAAAAACGATTATGGGCGAAAGGCCGCCCCAGGCAAAATCCTTTGTCGCCATGAACCCTTAATGACAACGGTTCTCAGCCACCTGCGCCACCGTTAAAAGGCTATGCTCGGACCATGACTGTGTTCCCGGATCTGCACACCCTGCCCCGCCAGCTGCGCCACCCTGAAGTGCGCGACCTGGCGTGGGTGATGCTCGCCCCGCCAATGCTGGCGCAGACGCCGTGGCCGCAACGCCACCCGTTGGCCGGCAGTGACTGGGTGCAAGCGCCGCACCTGCTCGAACAATGGTTACGTGCACTCGATCACGACAGCAGCCCCTTGCAACACTGGCTGAGCCTGGCCCGTACCCGTCGTCTTGGGCTTTATTACGAGCGGTTATGGCAGTTCGCCGTGCAGCACGCGCCGGGCGTGGAGTTGCTGGCCGCCAACCTGCCGATCCGTCGCGCCGGGCATACCCTCGGCGAGCTGGATATGTTGCTGCGCGACCGCGATGGCGTGCATCACTTGGAACTGGCGATCAAACTCTATCTGGGGCCGCAGGACGGCGACGGCCAGGACACGGCGCAGTGGCTGGGGCCGGGCTGTCATGATCGGCTGGATCGCAAGCTGGCGCATCTGGCCCAGCACCAATTGCCAATCTCGGCGCGGGCGGAGAGCCGCGAGGTGTTGGCGGCGCTGGATATCCAGCAGTTCGATGCGCATTTGTGGCTGGGCGGGTATTTGCTGTATCCCTGGCCCGGTGAAGCGCAGGCACCCGTGGGTGCCCACCCGCAGCATTTGCGTGGGCGCTGGTTGCATCAGCGCGACTGGCGGGCATTTGTCAGCGCCAGCGCACCCGGCCGCTGGCAACCCCTGCCTCGGCATGCATGGCTGGCGCCGGCGCATTACCCGGTGGATGACGTATGGAGTGAAGAGCAGATGCAGGGTTGGCTGGCGGACTTGGATCCGATGGCGCCAGCGCAGCTATTAGTGCGGCTGGTTCAGGTGGGTGAGGATTGGGAAGAGGCTGAGCGGCTGTTTCTGGTGGCGGATCTTTGGCCGAATGTGCCGGGGGCAGGCTGAAGGATTTGTAGTGAGCGGGCTTGCCCCGCGCTGGGCTGCGAAGCAGACCCAATAAGGCAACCGTTTTTTGTCAGGAAAACCGTGGTGCCTGATTTTGGGGCAGCTTCGCAGCCCAGCGCGGGGCAAGCCCGCTCACTACACGCTATCGATATGCCGATAATCCAGCTGCAACCCGGCCGCCAATTCCTGAGCCCGGCCCAACCGGATCGGCCCACGCTCGATATCTATCAACACTCCCGAGCACTCCAGCAACGGCAGTCCTGCGACATCCTTAAGCCGGCCATCGGTAATCACCAACAACCGCTGCTCCTCAGTCGGAAACCGCTCACGTCGCACCGCCAGCCAATGCCCAGCCTCAGTCAGCGCCGCGAGCAACGGCGTGCCCCCGCCCGCCCCCAACTGGTCCAGCCATCCGGCCAAACCCTTCGCCGCTTTCAGCCCCTGTACCTGCCATTTGGGCGATTGCCCGCTGGCCGTCAACAAGGCCATCCGCGCGCGTTGGCGGTAGGCGTCATCAAACAACTGGGCCAGCAAACCTTTGGCATCGGTGAGCGCGCGATGGCGCCGGGTCGACGCCGACGCATCGACAATCACCAGCCATAATTCATGGGGCGAGCGACTGCGCAGGTGAAACCGTAGATCTTCTCGCGATTGCGGCCGGCCATCGAGCAAAGTGCCCGGCCAATTGATCGAACCCTGTTTCGCACTCCGCGCCTTACCGTGCCTGCCTCTATCCAGCCGCCCTGCCTTGGGCCGGGCATCCGCCCCCGCGTCAGGTCGAGGGCGAATGCCTAGGGCTTTTTTGGCCAGGTGGGTACATCCCGGCGTGCGCCCGTGGGCAGGGCCGGTGCGGGCATGTCACCCCATTGGCCTTGACCCGGCGACGTGTCGGAGGACGTTGGCGACTGCCCTTCGCTCGGCGCATTAGACGGCGGCGATGGTGCCTGGCGGCGATGGCGCAGGGCAAACTCGGCGACGGCTTCAATGTCCTCCTCGGCGATGGCATTCGCCCCGCGCCATGCCGCATGCGCCCTGGCGCCGCGCAGCCAAACCAGATCCGCACGCAAGCCATCGACACCGGCGGCAAAGCACCGCTCGGTGATCTGCGCCAGTGCCTGGTCATCCAGTTCGATAGTGTCGAGTCGCGCCCGCGCCTGGGTGCAGCGCTCGCGCAGGGCGGCTTGGGGCGCTGCCCAGTGCGCGCAGAACGCCGCCGGGTCGCTGTCGAAATCCAGGCGACGACGGATGATTTGCCCGCGCTCGGCTGGCAGGGTCTGCCCACTCAAAGCCACGTTGAAACCGAAGCGGTCGAGCAGTTGCGGGCGTAACTCGCCCTCCTCCGGGTTCATGGTGCCGATCAGTACAAAACGCGCCGAATGGCGATGGGAGATGCCGTCACGCTCGATCAGGTTGGTGCCGCTGGCCGCCACGTCGAGCAGCAGGTCCACCAGGTGATCGGCCAGCAAGTTGACTTCATCGACATACAGCACGCCGCCGTCAGCCTTGGCCAAGACGCCGGGGGAAAACTGCGCGCGGCCTTCGCCCAATGCGGCGTCCAGGTCCAGCGTTCCCACCAGCCGCTCTTCGGTAGCGCCCAAGGGCAAGGTGACGAATTGACCACTGGCCAGCAGGTCCGCCAGGCCCCGCGCCAAGGTGGACTTGGCCATGCCGCGTGGGCCTTCGATCAGCACGCCGCCGATCTTCGGGTCGATGGCAGTCAGGCACAGGGCCAACTTCAAGTTGTCGGCGCCGACCACGGCGGACAGCGGAAAATGTGGAATATCAGTCATCAGCTGTCTTCTTCTATATCCAGCAACAGGTTTTCCAACGCTTCTTTATAAGCCCCCGGCTCTTGCCACTGGCCACGTTGCTGCGCTTCCAGCATGCGTTCGGTCATGTCACGCAGGGCGCCGGGATTGTGCTGTTGCACAAAGGCCCGGGTGTCAGGGTCCAGCAGGTAGGCGTCGGCGAGCAAGGCGTATTGATGATCGTCGATCAGCGCGGTGGTGGCATCGAACGCGAACAGATTGTCCACGGTCGCGGCCATTTCAAACGCACCTTTATAGCCATGGCGCTTCACGCCGTCGATCCACTTGGGGTTGGCGGCGCGGGAACGGATCACCCGGTTCAGCTCTTCCTTCAGCGTTCGGATCTTCGGCAGGTCCGGTTGGCTGTGGTCACCGTGGTAACTGGCGGCCTTTTCGCCGCTCAGGGTTTCCACGGCGGCGAGCATGCCGCCCTGGAACTGGTAGTAATCATTGGAGTCGAGCAGGTCGTGCTCGCGGTTGTCCTGGTTCTGCAACACCGCCTGCACCTGGCTCAAGCGCTGGGCGAATTGCTCGCGGGCGGCGGTGCCCTCATCGGAGCCGCCGTAGGCGTAACCACCCCAGTTCAAATAGACCTCGGCCAGGTCTTCGCGGCTTTGCCACAGGCGACCATCGATCGCGCCCTGCACACCCGCACCATAGGCACCGGGTTTCGCGCCGAAGATGCGCCAGCCGGCCTGTTTCGCCGCGGCTTCGGCGTCCAGGCCCGACTTGAGCAACGCCTCACGTTCACTGCGCACTTTGGCCGCCAGCGGGTTCATGTCGTCTGGTTCGTCCAGCGCGGCCACCGCCTGCACCGCCGCGTCGAACAGGCGGATCAGGTTGGCGAAGGCGTCACGGAAAAAGCCAGACACGCGCAACGTGACGTCAACGCGCGGACGGTCCAACAGGCTGATCGGCAGGATTTCAAAGTCGTCCACGCGCTGGCTGCCCGTCGCCCACACCGGCCTCACACCCATCAGCGCCATGGCCTGAGCGATATCGTCGCCGCCGGTGCGCATGGTGGCGGTGCCCCACACCGACAGGCCGAGCTGGCGCAGGTGGTCGCCATGGTCTTGCAGGTGCCGCTCAAGAATCAGGTTGGCCGACTGGAAGCCGATGCGCCAGGCCGTAGTGGTCGGCAGGTTGCGCACGTCGACGGTGAAAAAGTTGCGTCCGGTCGGCAGCACATCCAAACGCCCACGACTCGGTGCGCCACTGGGGCCGGCAGGCACGAAGCGGCCGCTCAAGGCGTCCAGCAGCCCGCGCATTTCTGCCGGGCCACAGGCGTCCAGGCACGGCGCCACCACCTTGCGCAGACTTTCAATCACCGCCTTCACCTCCTCCCAACCGGGCGCTTCCAACTGTTCAAGCGGCCCTTCCAGCGCCTGTTCGATCAACCGCGCTGCATACAACTCCAAGCGCTCGCGGGTATCGCCGGCGGTGCGCCACAACTGCTCATCGATGTTCAGCAACACGTCGGGCCGACGCCCGGTCCAGGGTTCGGCCAGGGCGCAGTCGAGTGGGTCGAAGTCCAGCTCGAAAGCCTTGGCCAACACCCGCAGTACGCTCGATTGCGGACCTCGGCCGTCACCACGCGGGATGCGCAGCAAGGCGAGCAAGGTGTCGATACGCAAGCGGCCTTCAGGCGACTCGCCAAAGATGTGCAGGCCGTCGCGGATCTGCGATTCCTTTAAGTCACACAGGTAGGTATCGAGGCGCGGCAGCCAGATGGCGGCGTCGGCGTCCTTGTCCAGCTCAAGCTCCTGGTCGATACGGGTTTCGCGCACCAGCTTGAGGATGTCTTTCTGCAATTCCAGGGCGCGGCGTGGATCGAGCAGTTGCGCCTCGTAATACTCGTCGGCCAACAACTCCAGGTCACGCAACGGGCCGTAGGTTTCGGCGCGGGTCAGCGGCGGCATCAAGTGATCGATGATTACCGCCTGGGTGCGTCGTTTAGCCTGGGCGCCCTCGCCCGGGTCATTTACGATAAACGGGTAGATATTCGGCAGCGGGCCCAGCAGCGCATCGGGCCAGCAGTTTTCCGACAGGCCCACGCCCTTGCCCGGCAGCCACTCCAGGTTGCCGTGCTTGCCCACGTGGATCACGCCGTGGGCGCCGTAGGTGTGGCGCAACCAGAAGTAGAACGCCAGATAGCCATGGGGTGGCACCAAGTCCGGGTCGTGGTACACCGCGCTGGCGTCCACCTGGTAACCTCGTGCCGGCTGGATACCGACGAAGGTCAGCCCTAGGCGCAGACCGGCGATCATCATGCGACCTTCACGGAACATCGGATCGTTATGAGGCGTGCCCCAGCGCTCCATCACCGCTTGGCGATTGGCCTCGGGCAAGCGACTGAACAGTGTCTCGTAGTCGTCCAGGCCCAGGCTTTGATGGCACGGACGCAGGTCGAGACTGTCCAGGTCGTTGGTGACACCGCCCAGCAGTTGATGAATCAGTGCAGTGCCGCTGTCGGGCAAGGTGTCCGGCAGCGGATAGCCTTCGGCCTGTAGGGCACGCAGGATATTCAGCGCCGCTGCAGGCGTATCCAGGCCTACGCCGTTACCGATACGGCCATCGCGGGTCGGGTAGTTGGCGAGGATCAATGCGATACGCTTGTGCGCATTCGGCACCCGCGCGAGTTCGACCCAGCGCCGCGCCAGCTCAGCCACGAAATCCATACGCTCGGGCGCTGCCCGATAGCACACCACATCCGACTGGCTGCGCTCGCTGCGCCAGGCCAGGTCCTTGAAGCTGATCGGCCGGCTGATGATGCGCCCGTCCAGCTCCGGCAACGCAATGTGCATCGCCAGATCGCGCGGGCCGAGGCCTTGCGCACTGGCCTCCCAGCCGGGCTGATTGTCTTGGGCGCAGATCGCCTGGATCACCGGAATATTGCGGCGAAACGGACGCACGTGCGGCGCTTCGGGGCTGGATTGGGCAAAGCCGGTGGTGTTGAGGATCACCGCCGCGCCGACCTCATCCAGCCAATCCTCGACCACCGTCAGGCAGCCGGGCTCTTTCAAACTGGCCACCGCCATCGGCAACGGGTTTAACCCCGCCGCCTGCAAGCGCTGGCAGAACACATCAATAAAGCCGGTATTGGCCGCCTGCAAATGCGAGCGGTAGAACAGCACCGCCGCCACCGGCCAATCAGCGTTCCAATCCGCCTGCCAATCATTCAGGCGAGCATTGGCGTTGCGCGGGTGATAAATCGCCGTGCGCGGCAGGGTTTGCGGTTCAGCCCAGGCATAGTCGCGGCCCAGGTAAGCACTGGCCAGGCAGCGGTAAAAATCCAGCGCGTTAGCCAAGCCACCCTGGCGTAGGAAGTGCCACAGGCGGTCACGCGCCTGTGCGCCAACAGTGCTCAAGCCGCTGAGCTCAGGGTCCGGGCGATCACACCCCGGCACCAGGATCAGTTGCACGCCGCGTTCCGCCAACTCCACCAGACGCTCGATGCCGTAACGCCAATAACCAATGCCACCATGCAGCGAAATCAGGATGACCTTGGCGTGGCGCAACACCTCATCGACGTACAGGTCGACCGAGGCATGATTCTGCACCTGCATCGGGTTGGCCAGGCGAAACGTCGGGTAATCGTCCGGCAAGTGCTGGGCCGCTTCGGCCAGCAGTGCGAGGCTCGAATCGCCGCTGCACAGGATCACCAGTTCAGCGGGGGTTTGGCCAAGGTCGGCAATATTGTCGTCCGAGACGAAACCACCGGGCTGGGTCCTGAGCAGGTGCATGGGTTAAACGCTGAGGGCGGCGCGCAATTGCGCTTCAAGGCCCGCCGCGTCCAGCGCCTGGCCGATCAGCACCAGCCGCGTTATGCGGGCTTCGTCGGCGCCCCAGGCGCGGTCAAAGTGTTTGTCGAAACGCGTGCCCACGCCCTGGATCAGCAGGCGCATCGGCTTGTTCGGAATAGCGGCGAAGCCTTTGACGCGCAGGATGCCGTGTTGCACGACCAATTGGGTCAGCGCATCGAGCAGCAGCGCTTCGTCAGCCTGCGGCAGGTCGATGGAAATGGAGTCGAAGGCATCGTGGTCATGATCGTCCTCGCCCTCGTGGTGGTGATCGTGATGGCTGTGACGACCGTCGATGTGCTCTTCAGAGCCAGCGCCCAGGCCAATCAATACGTCCAACGGCACGCGACCGCTGCTGGCTTCGATGATCTTTACCGCCGGCGGCAGCTCTTCGGCGACTTCCAAGCGCACCCGGGCCAAGTCTTCAGGGCTGATCAGGTCGGATTTATTGAGGATCACCAGGTCGGCGCTGGCCAGTTGGTCAGCGAACAGTTCGTGCAGTGGCGATTCGTGGTCCAGGTTCGGGTCGAGTTTGCGCTGGGCATCCACTTGATCCGGGAATGCCGCGAACGTGCCAGCGGCCACGGCCGGGCTGTCGACCACGGTAATCACCGCATCAACGGTGCAGGCGCTGCGGATTTCCGGCCACTGGAAGGCTTGCACCAGAGGCTTTGGCAGGGCCAGGCCGGAGGTTTCAATCAGGATATGGTCAAGGTCACCGCGACGGGCGACCAGTTCGCGCATCACCGGGAAGAATTCTTCCTGCACGGTGCAGCACAGGCAGCCGTTGGCCAATTCGTACACGCGGCCGCTGGCTTCTTCTTCGGTGCAACCAATGGAACACTGCTTGAGGATTTCACCGTCAATGCCCAGTTCACCGAATTCGTTGACGATCACGGCAATGCGACGGCCCTGGGCGTTGTCGAGCATATGACGCAGCAAGGTGGTTTTGCCCGAGCCGAGAAAGCCGGTAACGATGGTGACAGGGAGTTTGGCCAGTGTTTTCATCGGATGCCCTTTGGGGCGGGCATACGGGACGATAGGCCCTGCGACGGCGCGCAGCAGCGGATTTCGTCACCGGATCACCCCGCCCGGTTGAATTGAAAATCGGTTGCGAGGCAGGTCTCCTGGCTTGGGGCTTGCGGGTCTTGCGACCGGCGCTGGCTGCGCCTTCCCGCCGTATCGGCAGTGGCGTGGCAGTCAGATAAACCCTTCACAGTTGCGGGGGCAGCCGCGGCTTGGACCGCGTTCCCTTCTTAGCTTCGGCCTGGGCCGAAGAACCTCGAAGGTGCAAGGCTACGCAGTGAGTGACAGCCGGTCAATGTCGGTGTAGCGATTGCTTGAATATCACGAAACACGAATAACAAACCCGCCATATGCCCGCGAACAAATGGCGGGGAATGCCGCCGTAACGCGCATTCAGCTCGCACCCTCATCAGGAAAAATCCGGCATCTTGGAAGCTCTTTTTCAGGAATAACGCCACATAATCGGGACGTTACTGACGATATCGGGTGTATTTATCGGACCGCGGCTTTTGAGGAAAAAGTCAAAACGGCCGTTGCCCGTCAGATCGATAGCCAACCTCGACTCGTTGGTGTTGCGGTTGTAATGCAGAACGGCTTGACCCGGCTCACCCGACAGCCGCTTTACAAACGTTAACGCGGTAATACCGGCGTTTTTCAACAAGACCGAAATGTCGATTTTGTCGGTGCCACTCACAAAGTCCATGATCTGGTCAGGGCGTTCCAGTGTGGAGTCGCTGACGTTGTCGTAGACAAAGGTATCTGCCCCCCCTCCCCCCCTGAGCCAATCAGCGCCCGCTCCCCCCTTGAGCATGTTGTCTGCATGATTACCGATGATCACATCATGGCCAGAACCGCCGATTGCGTTCTCCAGCGTAACGCCTTTGGCGATAGAAACATTCCCCCGCAAGCCTCCAACATCGGAATAGGATTCAGGGTTGAGGTTGATAGTCTGGTTTTGGCGATACTTGGAACAATCCAACGTATCGTTACCGCCACCGTCCCACACGCAGAAGAGTGCCGTATCATTGGGATTATTGAGTTGATAATAGTCTCGACCCGAATTGGAGTTAAAACCGTAAGTGGTGTCTGAATTGCGCGTCCTGTAATTGGCACCATACAAACGCTGGGCAGCAGCAATATCACCCATCAATGGAGCAGCAGAGTAATTTTCTTTATGGTTCTGACCACCTTCGTGAGCGTCGAAGTAGCTCATGACAGTATGACCACGAGTATCCTGCGCATAAACGGCACTGCGAGCGTAACTGGGAGAGGTAGAATTAGAAGCGTCATAGTCTGCGGGGTGCGCAAGACCCAACGTATGGCCTATTTCATGGGTTAGTGTATATCGGCCATGATTATGAAGTGCAGGAGAAGTATTGGTGCCATAGTGGGGATTGATGAACACTTTACCGTCTTGGCCTGGGTACTGGCCAAAAGCAACCGCGGGGCCCTCGTTGTTGGAAAAAGCCAAGCGTCCTTCGCCACGGCCGGTACGTTCTTCGAACGACACATTCGCCACATCGGCCCAAGATTGCATGGACAGTCTGGCTTGGTTTTTCTGTGTGGTATTGAACTCTCTATCCCCTCTCGTCAATTTGTTGAATGAAAAGGAGATTGCCGTGACACCATCACCGTTTCTGTCAGCCCATTTCACATTTTCTCGAGTGAGCTGCTGAGCAACTTGATCCACGGTAAAGATCGGTTTGGCAAAGTTCCGCCTTATATGCGGGTCGGCGCTGCGCAACGTGGGATCTGAGGAACCGGCTCGCTGAAGGCCGGCGGACGGATTATAGGAAGGCTGCTGGCTATTAGTTATTTTCAAAATCACCACCATATTTAATTATTCGACGGAGATAAACCTCGATCACAAGCACAATTTGGAAAAAATCACTCAACCCGTTCCTGAATAACCCGGCAATCTTTAAAATCTGGAAATACAATAACTGGCAACGATAACAATTTAACATTACTCCACGGCATCTGGCCGCCCCAATGGCCGACTGAAAAAAAAGCAAAATTCAACTTAAACTCAAATATCTACACAATATATTTTTAGATTTCAGCAACAGGATGAACAACAGGCGAAACTTATGAAACACATGGGAGGATAAGCCCCTGCATCAGCCCGCCAATAGAAACTCCGGCGTCAGACATTTTCACCTCTCGTGCCATCAAGGCGGCGCAGTCCTCATTTGACGGGAGCGTTCTCTCCATGCTCTCCTACACATCTTGTTTCGGGTGCCCTTCACAGGGTGAAACGGGAAACCGGTGCGCCATAGATCTATGGCAAGTCCGGTGCTGCCCCCGCAACGGTAAGCGAGCGAAGCGTCAAATCCACTGTGCTGTGCATGGGAAGGAGATGCTTATCAGGCTGGGCTCTTTCAAGAGCCGCCCCTCGCAAGCCCGGAGACCGGCCCGAAAAATCAGATAACAAACCCGCGGTGGGCGGGCGCTGTTCAGAACCCTGCGTGCCTGGCTCGCGGGGTTTTCATGCGCTCGTTTCACCCTGACACCTGAAAGGGACGCGCCATGTCGATCATCAGCAGCACTTCGCACTCCGCCAGCAGCACCTCCACCTTGAGCCAACGCCTGACCGCCGCAATCGGCGCGTCGATCCTGGGCGCGTGCCTGGTGTATTTCGCCGGTTTCTCGCACATCGAGGCGGTGCATAACGCTGCCCACGATACCCGCCACAGCGCCGCGTTCCCGTGCCACTGAGACCTGCCGACATGATCAAGCGTATTGCGCAAACTGCAGGTTTCACCGGTCTTCTGGCTGCCCTGCTGCTGACCCTGCTGCAAAGCTTCTGGGTCGCCCCATTAATTCTGCAGGCGGAAACCTTTGAAAAGGCCCCGGCCGCGACTGAAGTGGTGCATGAGCACGCAGCCGGTAATGCCGCGCACACCCACGACGCCGAAGCCTGGGAACCGGAAGACGGCTGGCAGCGCGTATTGTCTACCACCGGCGGTAATCTGGTGGTGGCTGTCGGTTTCGCGCTGATGCTCGCCGGCCTCTATACCCTGCGCGCACCCACCCGCACTGCCCAGGGCCTGCTTTGGGGTTTGGCCGGCTACGCGACCTTCGTGTTGGCGCCGACAATGGGCCTACCGCCTGAGCTGCCAGGCACTGCTGCCGCTGATCTCGCACAACGGCAGATCTGGTGGGTGGGCACCGCCGCCTCCACCGCTGCGGGCATAGCGCTGATCGTGTTCGGCCGCAATTGGCTGCTCAAAGCGCTGGGCGTAGCGATTCTGGTCGTGCCACACGTGATCGGCGCGCCGCAGCCGGAAGTGCATTCGATGCTAGCCCCCGAAGCCTTGGAAGCGCAGTTCAAGATTGCTTCGCAGTTGACCAATGTCGCCTTCTGGCTGGCGCTGGGCCTGATCAGCGCCTGGCTGTTCCGCCGCAATCGTGATGATCAATACTCAGCATGATTTTAGTGGTCGGCCTGGGGTGCCAGCGGGGTTGTGACGTTCACACCCTGCGGGCCCTGCTCGACAGCGCCCTCGCCGAGGGCGGTATCGAGCTTCAACGGATCACCGCGCTGGCCAGTATCGACCGCAAGCGCGATGAACCTGGCCTTCAAGCCCTGGCCGATCTGTTGAACTTGCCATTCCAGTGTTTCGATGCTGATCAGTTGGCGGGTTATGCAGAACAGCTGAGCCACAAATCCGCGATCGCGTTTGCCCATACGGGCTGCTACGGCATTGCCGAAAGCGCCGCCCTGGCCCTGGCTGAATACCTCGCCAACGCCCCTGCTCGCCTGTTGATTAGCCGCAAGCAAACCGCCCAGGCCACCTTCGCATTGGCTTGCGCCGGCTGAAAACCTGATAATCGCCCGTTCCGATCATGAGCGTTGTTCATGCTCGTGCGTTTTTCCATAGGATATTCCCATGACCGTCTACTTCATCGGCGCAGGCCCCGGCGACCCGGAATTGATCACCGTCAAAGGCCAGCGGCTGATCCGCAGTTGCCCGGTGATCATCTATGCCGGCTCGCTGGTGCCGACGGCAGTGCTCAAAGGCCACCAGGCAGAACAGTTGGTCAACAGTGCCGAATTGCACCTTGAACAGATTATCGACCTGATCAAGACCGCCCATGCGAAAGGCCAGGACGTGGCACGCGTGCATTCTGGCGACCCAAGCCTGTATGGAGCGATTGGCGAGCAGATCCGCCATTTGCGTGAGCTGGGCATTCCATTCCAGATCATTCCCGGCGTCACCGCAGTGGCGGCTTGTGCAGCGTTGTTGGAAACCGAGCTGACCCTGCCGGACATCGCCCAGAGTGTGATCCTGACCCGTTATGCGGATAAAACCAGCATGCCCGCTGGCGAGGACTTTGACAGCCTGGCGCGACATGGCACCACCATGGCGATCCATCTGGGGGTCAATCACTTGGAGAAAATCGTCGCGCAACTGCTGCCGCACTATGGCGCAGATTGCCCGATTGCCGTGGTGCACCGCGCGACGTGGCCGGACCAGGATTGGGTCGTTGGGACGCTGAGCGATATTGCCGGGAAGGTGGCCGAGAAGGGATTTCGGCGGACGGCGTTGATTGTGGTGGGTCGGGTGTTGGGCAGTGACGGTTTTAGTGAGTCTTCGCTGTATCGCGCAGGGCATGCGCATCTTTACCGATCTTAACAAGCCAAATTAAATTAAAGATACAACATATTGATTTATATGAATAAACACTATTAAAACTGTGGGAGCGGGCTTGCTCGCTCCCACAGTTGATTTGTTTTGTTAGATAGGCATCTCAAGACATTGAATTTAAACAATAAAAAAACGGCGCTCACGGGGCGCCGTTTTTTGTCCGCAGTGAACACCTTACTCAGTAGTAGGCGTTTTCTTTCTGCGTGTGGTCGGTCACGTCACGTACACCCTTGAGCTCTGGGACACGCTCCAGCAGGGTGCGCTCGATGCCTTCGCGCAGGGTCACGTCCGCCTGGCCGCAGCCTTGGCAGCCGCCGCCAAACTTGAGCACGGCAATGCCGTCATCCACCACGTCGATCAGACTGACCTGGCCGCCGTGGCTGGCCAGGCCCGGGTTGATCTCGGTTTGCAGGTAGTAGTTGATACGCTCGTTCACCGGGCTATCAGCGTTGACGTTCGGCACCTTGGCGTTCGGCGCCTTGATGGTCAGTTGGCCGCCCATGCGATCGGTGGCGTAGTCGACCACGGCGTCGTCGAGGAAGGCTTCGCTGAAGGCGTCGATGTACGCGGTGAAGCTTTTCAGCCCCAGGGCGGTGTCTTCAGGCTTCTCTTCCCCTGGCTTGCAGTAGGCAATGCAAGTCTCGGCGTATTGGGTGCCGGGTTGGGTGATAAAGACGCGAATACCGATACCTGGGGTGTTCTGCTTGGACAGCAGGTCAGCCAGGTAATCGTGGGCGGCGTCGGTAATGGTTATGGCAGTCATGGAAACTCCTCACAGGCTTGCCGGCAGTTTACGCCAAATTATTACAGAGGTACAAAGTCCTAGTATTTTTGTCGGGAAAGGACTGCGGGATCATCAATGCCGAACCAACGCTTGAGCGTGCGATAGGTCGACTTTTCCAGCCATTGATAGCTCGCAAAGGCGCAAAGCGCTGTTAATACAATGCAAACAGGCAGCATCGCATAGGGATCTATTCCCGTACGCTTGACCACCCACAGCCCAGCGCACAGAACCAGCACGTGGATCAGATACACCGAGTAAGAGCAGTCCCCCATCAGTTTCAACACGCGTGAGCCATGGAAGTAAGGCTCCAGTGCCACGCAACTGATGACCAGGATCGCGCTGGGCACGCCCCACTCCAATGCACGGGGCACATCCGCCCCGTGATAAAACATCACACACGCCACCACAATCCCCAGCAACGGCACCCACGCCCTGACCCGGCAAAGGC
Source organism: Pseudomonas tritici (assembly GCF_014268275.3). Classification (NCBI taxonomy): domain Bacteria; kingdom Pseudomonadati; phylum Pseudomonadota; class Gammaproteobacteria; order Pseudomonadales; family Pseudomonadaceae; genus Pseudomonas; species Pseudomonas tritici. The sequence continues at coordinate 2,958,371 of NZ_CP077084.1, read as the reverse complement.
CGCGGCGATACAGCATGCCGATGACGATACCCATAAGAAACTCCAGGACAATATCATTGCTGTAAAAACCGTCGGCCAAGTCCAGGGCGGGACCGATGAGGTAGCACACCAGGTACAACAGCACGGCCACCACCCACAACCGATAGTCCCCACGAACCCACAAGGCGACGGCGAACAGGCCATAGAACAGCATCTCGAAGTTCAGGGTCCAGCCGACATCCAGCAGCGGATAGACGCCGTAGCCTGCCGGGTGTTGGGCAGGGATAAAGAGCAACGACAGGAGCACATGGCCCAGCGCGAGTTGAACATCGGGGAACATCGAGGGCACAGCCAGGGTGAGCAGGGCCAGCAGCAAGGTATAGAACCAATACGCCGGCGCGATCCGTGCCACGCGCATGAGCATGAAACGCCAAGGTGTCAGGGCTTTGTCTGCGGTCGCAAGGAAGATCACCAGGCCGCTGATGACAAAGAACACATCCACCCCTGCGCCGCCTTTTTCGACGAACAGGTACTCCAGCGCGTTGTGCACCTCAAAGTTGAAAAACAGCTGCATAAAGTGATGACCCACCACCAGCCACGCAGCCAAGGCGCGAAGAAACTGCACTGAAATCAACATCATCGGACTACCTTTTAGAACCCCGCACAGTAGATATCCGATTACTTCAACGCCCGCCTGGAGAGATGACTGGATCAGTGCCTGTAGTTATAGGTTCTCATAACGGTTCATGTCCAACACACCCTCTTCCACGGGCGCGACTTCGTGGAGGTACTGCGACAGATCGTGGAAGTACTGCCAGAACAACGGATGACTGCGCCGCACGCCCCAGCGGTCGACGATCTTTTCGAAACGATTGGCATCTTTGGCCCGCTCCATTTCAGCCACGAACTCGGGCACTTCCTGGGCGGGGATATTGAACATGAAGTTCGGGTAACTGCTGAGTACGCCGGGGTAAAGGGTCAAGGTGTCGAGTCCCGGCTGGTAGCGATAGGCTTCGCCCAGCAAAAACGCGACATTACTGTGGGCACGGTTGCGCAGCAGGCTGTAGATCTCGCGCTTGCCGCTGGCAGTTTGAATGCGCAACATCGTGGCTTCGGGCAATTGATCGATCACCTTGAGCCCGGCGGCCGGGCGTGAGGTCAAGCGGCTCAACGCCTGCTCCGCATCCTGCAAAACCGGATCAATACCGCTGCGCGAGCAATACGCACTCACACATCGGTTAAACGGGTCCGGGCTGGCGTTCAAGCTGGCATAACGGGTCAACAACTGGTTGGCAAAGTCGCGCTTCGGGTCGTTTTCGTTCAGGTGCAAACCCGTGGGCTTGTCATCATCAATGGCCTCATAGTCCAGCCAGAGCTTGATCTTGCCGCTGTTCTGGTACCAGTCGTCGAGGAAGTCTTCGCGGGTATCGGCGGGCATCAGGCGCAGGAAGTTCTGCTCGGCGCCGTTACGGATCAGGTCGAAGTACAACCGGGTCTGGGCCTGGTGCGAGACATTGCCGAACACGTCGAAATTCACCGCCAATTGGTAATACGTGCGCTCCAGCAGCGGATAGTCGAACAGCCACATCGTCTGCGGCACATCGCCGATCAGGCCTTTGGTCACCGAGGCGCTGTCGAAGTGGCGGAAAATGCTCAGCAAGGCATCATCATTGCCCGCCCACAGGCTCGACCAGCTTGGCGGCGGCAGGTCAGCATAGCTGTCACGGCGCAGGGCCTCGTATTCATTGCGTTTGTCGCGGTAGGCCCGCCACAGGCTGAGCACGCTGCCCACATCGTCATTCTGTCCCGGCATGGCCAGTAATGGCGTGGCCTGGCCGCGATAGCGCGCATCGGTGATGTAGAGGTCGTGGTCCGGGTCCTGGAACAGGGTCCAGAAGTTATCGCGAATCACATCCGTGGCAATCTGCCCACGGCACACCGGCCCACGAATGAACGTGCGCACGAAGTATTCGGCGTTATCCAGCATGAACTGGTAACGCGCCTTGGCGGGGATGGCCTCGAAGGTTTCGAATGGATTGGCGCGACGGGCTGGGCCGTAGCCCGGCAAGGCGCTGACCTGCCAGTCGCCGGCGTAGAACAGCGCCTTGATGCGCGCCATTTTCGCAGCACTGAAGGGGTAAGTGATGTGGGTTTTGTGCACGATCACGCCCTGCACTGGCCACAGGCGGTAATACACCTGGGTACCGGGGTCATCGTTGGGGCGACGGGTATTGATCAGATCAATCGGCTGCCCGCTCGGGGTGCGCGACCGCACCCACTGGAAGAAATGCCCCGGCTCGCCATGCTCGAAGTAAATATGCGCCAGGTACAAATGCTCGAATAACCAGCGTGCCACCAAGCTTTCGCGGGCGCCCGGCTTGTTGAACAGGTTCTCCCACTGCTGCACCTGCGAGGCTTCGCTGGCACTCGGCGCCAGGCTTTGTTCATCAATAGGTGCGCCGGACGCGAGCCAGCGTTGCAGCGTCTGGTACTGCTGCTCGGTCAGGCCGGTGACGGCCAGTGGCATGCCTTCCTTGGGGTGGGCGCCGGCGTAGGCGTTGAATTCGCCGGGCATTGCGCACATATTCGCGCGGTTCAGGCCCAGGACGATGTCTTCAGGCAACTTGGCATTGGGTGCCAGTGCAGCGTTGTGCCCCAGTTCGAGCATGCGCGCCATCAATGCAGCCTGGCTGCCCTGCGCGTCCAGCACCGAGTAAAAGCCCTTCTGTTGCCAGGCCGCCTTGCCAGAGGCATCTATAAACAGGCGGGTGGTCGGCGCCGCCTGGCTGCGCTCGCCGTCATATACCGGCATTTTGCTCGCACCGCGCACCGCGCCTTCGGCACTGCCCAGGTTGAGCTGGCAGGCAGAGTCGTAGCAGGCATGGCAGGCCACGCACTTCTCGGTGAAGATCGGTTGAATGTCGCGGGTATACGAAATCGCCGGGGCGGGTCCGTCGGCCTGCGCAGTGCAGGCAACCAGTGCCAGGACGGCGCTGGTGATGAGGCGAAATGACATGGATCCGGTCCCGATTCAATGCGTGCGGCGAAAAGTGGCGGTGATTCTACCGGGCCATCCCCCCAGCCAACATGAACGATATTCATGTAAAACCCGTGCATGCTCCAAATCGGCACAGGTTTGCTATGATTCACGCCCTCCGAAATGCCTGACCAGAGTAGTCCCATGTCCGATCGTAGCGCTCGTCTGCAATCCCTTCACCAAGCCCTCAAGGAACGTATCCTGATCCTCGATGGCGGTATGGGCACGATGATCCAGAGCTACAAGCTGGAAGAACAGGACTACCGTGGCAAACGCTTCGCGGACTGGCCAAGTGACGTCAAGGGAAACAACGATTTGCTGGTGATCACCCGTCCGGACGTGATCGGCGGTATTGAAAAAGCCTACCTGGATGCCGGTGCCGACATCCTCGAAACCAACACCTTCAATGCCACTCGCGTTTCCATGGCCGATTACGGCATGGAAGAACTGGCCTACGAGCTCAACGTAGAAGGCGCTCGCCTGGCGCGCAAGGTCGCTGATGCCAAGACCCTGGAAACCCCGGCCAAGCCGCGTTTCGTGGCTGGCGTGCTCGGCCCGACCAGCCGTACGTGCTCGCTGTCGCCCGACGTGAACAACCCCGGCTACCGCAACGTGACCTTTGATGAACTGGTGGAAAACTACACCGAAGCCACCAAAGGCCTGATCGAGGGCGGCGCCGACCTGATCCTGATCGAGACCATCTTCGACACCCTCAATGCCAAGGCGGCGATCTTCGCCGTGCAGGGTGTGTTTGAAGAGCTGAATATCGAACTGCCGATCATGATCTCCGGCACCATCACCGACGCCTCCGGCCGCACCCTGTCGGGCCAGACCACTGAAGCGTTCTGGAACTCCGTCAGCCACGCCAAGCCGATTTCCGTGGGCCTCAACTGCGCCTTGGGCGCCAGCGAACTGCGCCCGTACCTGGAAGAGTTGTCGAACAAAGCCAGCACCCATGTGTCCGCGCACCCCAACGCCGGCCTTCCCAACGAATTCGGTGAGTACGACGAACTGCCGTCGGAAACCGCCAAGGTCATCGAAGAGTTCGCCCAAAGCGGCTTCCTCAACATTGTCGGCGGCTGCTGCGGCACCACACCCGGCCACATCGAAGCGATTGCCAAGGCCGTGGCCGGTTATGCGCCGCGCCAGATCCCGGACATCCCCAAGGCCTGCCGCCTGTCGGGCCTGGAGCCGTTCACGATTGATCGCAGCTCGTTGTTCGTCAACGTCGGCGAGCGCACCAACATCACCGGTTCCGCGCGTTTCGCCCGCCTGATCCGTGAAGACAACTACACCGAAGCCCTGGAAGTCGCCTTGCAGCAGGTGGAAGCCGGCGCCCAGGTGATCGACATCAACATGGACGAGGGCATGCTCGATTCGAAGAAGGCCATGGTGACCTTCCTCAATCTGATTGCCGGCGAGCCGGACATCTCTCGCGTGCCGATCATGATCGACTCCTCCAAGTGGGAAGTGATCGAGGCCGGCCTGAAGTGCATCCAGGGCAAGGGCATCGTCAACTCAATCAGCATGAAGGAAGGCGTCGAGCAGTTCATTCACCACGCCAAGCTGTGCAAGCGCTATGGCGCCGCCGTGGTGGTGATGGCGTTCGACGAAGCCGGCCAGGCCGACACCGAAGCGCGCAAGAAAGAGATCTGCAAACGCTCCTACGACATCCTGGTGAATGAAGTCGGCTTCCCGCCGGAAGACATCATCTTCGACCCGAACATCTTCGCGGTCGCCACCGGTATCGAAGAGCACAACAACTACGCCGTCGACTTTATCAACGCCTGTGCCTATATCCGTGACGAGCTGCCGTATGCGCTGACCTCCGGCGGCGTGTCCAACGTGTCGTTCTCGTTCCGTGGCAACAACCCGGTGCGTGAGGCGATCCACTCGGTGTTCCTGCTGTACGCGATCCGCAACGGCCTGACCATGGGTATCGTCAACGCCGGCCAGTTGGAGATCTACGACCAGATCCCGGCCGAGCTGCGTGACGCCGTGGAAGACGTGGTGCTCAACCGCACCCCGGAAGGCACCGACGCGCTCCTCGCCATCGCCGACAAGTACAAAGGCGACGGCAGCGTCAAGGAAGCCGAGACCGAAGAATGGCGCGGCTGGCCGGTCAACAAACGTCTGGAACATGCGCTGGTCAAGGGCATCACCACCCACATCGTCGACGACACCGAGGAATCCCGGCAGTCATTCGCGCGCCCGATCGAAGTGATCGAAGGCCCGCTGATGTCCGGCATGAACATCGTCGGCGACCTGTTCGGCGCCGGCAAAATGTTCCTGCCCCAGGTGGTGAAATCCGCCCGTGTGATGAAGCAGGCCGTGGCCCACTTGATTCCGTTCATCGAACTGGAAAAAGGCGACAAGCCGGAAGCCAAGGGCAAGATCCTGATGGCCACCGTGAAAGGCGACGTGCACGACATCGGCAAGAACATCGTCGGCGTGGTGCTGGGGTGCAACGGCTATGACATCGTCGACCTCGGCGTGATGGTGCCGGCGGAGAAGATCCTGCAGGTGGCCAAGGAGCAGAAATGCGACATCATCGGGCTGTCAGGCCTGATCACGCCGTCCCTGGACGAGATGGTGCATGTCGCCCGTGAGATGCAGCGCCAGGACTTCCACCTGCCGCTGATGATCGGTGGCGCCACCACCTCCAAGGCGCACACGGCGGTGAAAATCGAGCCCAAGTACAGCAACGACGCGGTGATCTACGTGACCGACGCCTCGCGCGCCGTGGGCGTGGCCACGCAATTGCTGTCCAAGGAACTCAAGGCCGGTTTCGTCGAGAAAACCCGCCTGGAATACATCGACGTGCGTGAGCGCACCTCGAACCGCAGCGCGCGGACCGAACGCCTGAGCTACCCGGCGGCCATCGCCAAGAAGCCACAGTTCGACTGGAGCAACTACACCCCGGCCAAACCGACGTTCACCGGCTCCAGGGTGCTGGACAATATCGACCTCAAGGTGCTGGCCGAGTACATCGATTGGACCCCGTTCTTTATCTCCTGGGACTTGGCCGGCAAATTCCCACGCATCCTTACCGATGAAGTCGTGGGTGAAGCGGCCACCGCGTTGTACGCCGACGCCCAGGAAATGCTCGCCAAGCTGATCGACGAAAAGCTCATCAGCGCCCGCGCGGTATTCGGCTTCTGGCCGACCAACCAGGTGCAGGATGATGACCTGGAAGTCTACGGCGACGACGGCCAGCCGATTGCCCAACTGCATCACCTGCGTCAACAGATCATCAAGACCGACGGCAAGCCGAACTTCTCCCTAGCCGACTTCGTGGCGCCAAAAGACAGCGGTGTAACCGACTACATCGGTGGTTTCATCACCACCGCCGGCATCGGTGCCGAAGAAGTCGCCAAGGCCTACCAGGACGCTGGCGACGACTACAACTCAATCATGGTCAAGGCCCTGGCCGACCGCCTGGCCGAAGCCTGCGCCGAGTGGCTGCACCAACAAGTCCGTAAGGACTACTGGGGTTACGCCAGGGACGAGCAACTGGATAACGAAGCGCTGATCAAGGAGCAATACAGCGGCATCCGCCCTGCCCCGGGCTACCCCGCGTGCCCGGATCACACCGAGAAAGCCCAACTGTTCCAACTGCTCGATCCCGAGGCCCGCGAAATGCAGGCCGGCCGCAGCGGCGTATTCCTCACCGAGCACTACGCGATGTTTCCGGCGGCAGCCGTCAGCGGCTGGTACTTCGCCCATCCGCAGGCGCAGTACTTTGCCGTGGGTAAGGTCGACAAGGACCAGGTGACGAGCTACACCGCACGCAAAGGCCAGGAGCTTGCTGTGACTGAACGCTGGCTGGCGCCGAACCTGGGTTACGACAACTGATTGACCGCCCCCCAGGTTCTGTAGTGAGCGGGCTTGCCCCGCGCCGGGTGGCGAAGCCGCCCCAACATAGCCACCGCGTTCTTTCAGGTAAAACGAGATGGCTGGATTGGGGCGGCTTCGCCAGCCAGCGCGGGGCAAGCCCGCTCACTACAGATCTAAACATCGTCAGCTATGCTGTCCCTCACACACCTTGTGTCGAGGGATTTATGGACGATCCAGTCAACAACAAGCCCCCTACTTTCTGGCAGATGCTGCACAGCGTCATGGCGGCCGCCTTTGGCGTGCAGAGTGGCAAGAACCGCGCCCGCGACTTTACCCACGGCAAGCCCAGCCACTTTGTGGTGCTGGGCATTCTGTTCACAGCGGTGTTTGCCTTAGCGTTGTTCGGCATCGTCAAGCTGGTGCTGCTCCTGGCCGGGGTCTAGCGCAGCAGCAGTTGCAGGCTGAAGGGGTAACGGTAGGGCACCGGCTTGCCGACGGCAGACAGTGCGTGGAAATCAACTCGCGCTGTGGGCCCCAATAAGCGCTGCGCTTGGGCGGCATCAATCAGCTGGAATAACGCCTCCTGGCGGTCGCGCCCACCGTATGCACCGATATTCACGCCCTTGGCATCATCATGAATCAACACCATCGCCCACCCGCCCAGGGTGAAATGCCCGGCCACCAGCGTACTCAGTCGGCCGTCCAACCGCGCCTGCAAGATCTCCGGCGAGTTGTTGGCCGCACTGAACAACACGTGCTTGCCCGGCATTTGCCCGCGGCCCTGCAGCGCCTGCATGGCACCCAGTGCCATCTCATCGTTGGCCGACCACACCAGCGCGGTCTTCGGGTAGCGCTTGAACAGTTGCGTGGCTTGCTCGAACGCGCGCTTACGGCTCCATTCGCCATAGACCAACTGGCGCAGCCGCACCTCGGGGTGCTCGGCCAAGGCGCGATGCAGGCCCTGTTCACGCAGCTGCGCGGCCGGAGTGTTCTTGACGCCGGAGAAGGCCAACAACTCAATGCTCTCGCCTGGTGCGACAGGGCCGTGCTGGCGCAGTAGATCAATGAGCATCAGGTAACCGGCCTGCTCGTTGTCGGGAACGATGCTGCCGAGCCAATCGACGTCGTGGCCGAGCATTTGCACCTGGTCGGCAGTCAGCGCGTTATTCACCATCAGCAGCTTGACCCCACTGCCCTGGGCCATGCGCAGAATCTGCGGGGCAACGTATTGTTCATTCACCAGCACCAGGTAATCCGGCCGCTCGTTGCCTTGCAGCGCCTCGCGGGCCTGGATCAGCGTGTTTTGGGTATCGCGCTCGGAATAGCGCACGCGTAAATGCAGGCCGAGGTCCTTGGCACCGGCCTGCATGAATTGCGTGTAGCTGACCCAGAAGGTTTCCGTCGACATGCCCGGGTTAAGAAACACAACCGACGTGGCATGGGCCGTTGCCCCATACGCCGATCCCAGCCACCAGACACACGCAATCAGCACCTTCAACATGGTTATCAAACCTAGAACATTGACCGCCATGATAGTGTCAATGCGACAGTCAATCGAGGCCGTTTACTGGTGGCTCACCCAGAACACGGCAGTTCCCACCACCAGGATGATCAAAAACAGAATGGCCCAGGCATCAACGGTACTGTCGGGTTTACGGGCTTTTGTAGGATTGCTCATCGCATCGCCTCTTGTCGGTTTTATAGGTGATTGCAGTCAAACACGCTCACAGTAAAGTTGATGATTGCCCGCATGACAAATGTGGGTATCTCGATAATGGCCCTCATTAGGCGATCTGGTTATTTGCATATACTCAAACATCACTTTTGCGCATAAACGCAAACTGGTATCGTGCGCCGGCTCCGTTGGGAGTGCGCGGCCGTGCGCGCAGATTTGCCGAGAACAGGACCTATATGTACGTATACGACGAATACGATCAGCGCATCATCGAGGACCGCGTCAAGCAGTTCCGTGATCAGACCCGACGCTACTTAGCAGGTGAACTGAGCGAAGAAGAGTTCCGCCCTCTGCGCCTGCAAAATGGCCTCTATGTGCAGCGCTTTGCGCCGATGCTGCGGGTGGCCGTGCCCTATGGCCAACTGACGTCGCGCCAGACGCGCATGATGGCCAAGATTGCCCGCGACTTCGACAAAGGCTACGCCCACATCAGTACCCGCCAGAACGTCCAGTTCAACTGGCCGGCGCTGGAAGATGTGCCGGACATCCTGGCTGAATTGGCGACCGTGCAGATGCACGCGATTCAGACCAGCGGTAACTGCCTGCGTAACGTGACCACCGACCAATTCGCCGGCGTTGCAGCCGATGAACTGATCGACCCACGCCCCTGGTGCGAAATCATCCGTCAGTGGACCACTTTCCACCCTGAATTCGCCTACTTGCCGCGCAAGTTCAAGATCGCCCTCAACGGCTCGACTTCGGACCGCGCGGCCATCGAAGTGCACGATATCGGCCTGGAGCCGGTGCACAACGCGGCCGGTGAGCTGGGCTTCCGCGTACTGGTGGGTGGTGGCCTTGGCCGGACCCCGGTGGTCGGCGCGTTTATCAACGAGTTCCTGCCGTGGCAGGACCTGTTGAGCTACCTCGACGCCATCCTGCGGGTCTACAACCGCTATGGCCGTCGTGACAACAAATACAAGGCCCGGATCAAGATCCTGGTCAAGGCGCTGACCCCTGAGGTGTTTGCCCAGAAAGTCGACGCCGAGATGGAACACCTTCGCGGCGGCCAGACCACCCTGACCGAAGCCGAAGTGCACCGCGTAGCCAAACACTTCGTTGATCCCGAGTACAAGGCCCTGACGCATCAGGACGCCGAGCTCGCGGCACTCGACCAGCAGCACCCAGGTTTCGCCCGTTGGCGTACCCGCAACACCCTGGCGCACAAGAAGCCGGGTTATGTCGCGGTGACCCTGTCGCTGAAACCTACCGGCGTTGCACCGGGCGATATCACCGACAAGCAGCTGGACGCCGTCGCCGACCTGGCCGAGCGCTACAGCTTTGGCCAACTGCGCACCTCCCACGAGCAGAACATCATTCTCGCGGACGTTGAGCAGCGCCAATTGTTCACCCTGTGGGGCGAGCTGCGCGAAGGTGGTTTCGCCACGCCGAACATCGGCCTGCTGACCGACATCATCTGCTGCCCGGGTGGCGATTTCTGCTCCCTGGCCAACGCCAAGTCGATCCCGATCGCCGAATCGATCCAACGTCGTTTCGACGACCTGGACTACCTGTTCGACATCGGCGAGCTGGACCTGAACATCTCCGGTTGCATGAACGCCTGTGGTCACCACCACGTCGGCCACATCGGCATCCTGGGCGTGGACAAGAAAGGCGAAGAATTCTACCAAGTGTCCCTGGGTGGCAGCGCCAGCCGCGATGCGAGCCTGGGCAAGATCCTCGGCCCGTCTTTCGCCCAGGAAGCCATGCCCGAGGTGATCGGCAAACTGATCGATGTGTACATCGAACAGCGCACCGAAGATGAGCGTTTCATCGACACCTACCAGCGCATCGGCATTGACCTGTTCAAGGAGCGCGTCTATGCAGCGAATCATTAAGAACAACGAGGTCCTCGACGAAACTTGGCACCTGCTGCCCAAGGACGCGAGCTTCGACGGCATCTCCAATTGCGACGACCTGATCGTGCCGTTGGCGCTGTGGCGCGAACACGGCCACGCCCTCAAGGCCCGCGACGGCGGCCTGGGTGTGTGGCTGGACGCCGATGAAGAAGCCGAAGAGATCGGCGACGACGTGGAACACTTCCAAGTCATCGCCCTGAACTTCCCGGCCTTCACCGACGGTCGCAACTACTCCAACGCGCGCCTGTTGCGTGACCGTTACGGTTACAAGGGCGAGTTGCGCGCCATTGGCGACGTACTGCGCGACCAACTGTTCTACCTGCGTCGCTGCGGGTTCGATGCCTTCGCCCTGCGCGCCGACAAAGACCCGTACGAAGCGCTGGAAAGCCTCAAGGACTTCTCCGTGACGTACCAGGCAGCAACGGATGAACCGTTGCCGTTGTTTCGTCGTCGCTGAGTCTTAGCGAAAGAAGAAGCCCTGGCATGCCAGGGCTTTTTTATGGGCACTGGCGATGAGGTTCATCAACGAATCCTCGCCGCCTGCCCCACCGCTATCGCGGCCTCGCTGAAGCTCGACGGTTCCCACAGGGGATCGGCGGTGAAGTCCCTCTCTGACGCAATCTTCACATTAAAGGCGGAGCATTCGCCGTGATCGAACTGTCCCCTATTGATCAGCAGTTTTTAACCTCACTGACGATTGGAGTTCTTCATGGCGAAAATCAACCTGGCCCAGCAATTGGCGACCACCCTTGAACAGGCGGGCATCAAGCGCATCTGGGGCCTGACCGGCGACAGCCTCAACGGCCTCACCGACGCCCTGCGCAGCATGGACAGCATCGAGTGGATGCACGTGCGCCACGAAGAAGTAGCCGCGTTCGCCGCCGGTGCCGAAGCCGCGGCCACGGGGGAGCTGACGGTCTGCGCCGGCAGCTGCGGGCCGGGCAACCTGCACTTGATCAATGGCTTGTTTGACTGCCATCGCAACCATGTGCCGGTGCTGGCGATTGCCGCGCAGATTCCGTCCTCGGAGATCGGCCTCAACTACTTCCAGGAAACCCATCCCCAGGAGCTGTTCAAGGAGTGCAGCCACTTTATCGAGCTGGTGACCAACCCCGAGCAGATGCCCCATGTGCTGCACCGCGCCATGCGCTCGGCGATCCTCAATCGCGGCGTCGCGGTGGTAGTGATTCCGGGCGACGTTTCGCTGCTGGAAGTGGAAGACACGCTCAAACCCTGGCCCGCTCTGCACGCGCCACGCACGTTGCCGGCTGAACAGGACCTGCAACGCCTTACCGAAATCCTTGAAAGCAGCCATAAAACCACCCTGCTCTGCGGCAGCGGCTGTGCCGGCGCACATGACCAAGTGGTCGCCCTGGCCGACGCACTCGGCGCCCCCGTGGTGCATGCGCTGCGCGGCAAGGAGCACGTGGAGTGGGACAATCCGTTCGACGTGGGCATGACCGGCCTGATCGGCTTCAGCTCCGGTTACCACGCGATGCTCGACTGCGACACCTTGATCATGCTCGGCACCGACTTTCCGTACCGTCAGTTCTACCCGACTGACGCGAAGATCATCCAGGTTGACCGCAACCCGCAGGCGCTGGGCCGTCGTGCCACGCTGGACTTGGGCATCGCCGCTGACGTCAGTGAAACCATTGGCGCGTTGCTACCGCGCCTGACACGCAAGACCGATCGCAGCTTTCTCGAAACGTCCTTGAAGCACTATGAAAAGGCCCGCCAAGGGCTGGACGATCTTGCTCAACCGTCGAAAGCCAATCGACCAATCCACCCGCAGTACGTGGCGCGCCTGCTCAGCGAGCTGGCTGATGATGATGCGATCTTCACTGCCGACGTCGGCTCGCCAACTGTCTGGGCGGCACGCTATTTGAAGATGAACGGCAAACGCCGCCTGATCGGTTCGTTCAACCACGGTTCGATGGCGAATGCCATGCCCCAGGCCATTGGTGCGCAGGCAGCCTTCCCGGGTCGCCAGGTGATTTCAATGTCCGGTGACGGCGGTTTCGCCATGCTGATGGGCGACTTCATCTCGTTGGCGCAGTTGAATCTGCCGGTCAAAGTCATCGTGTTCGATAACTCGTCCCTGGGCTTTGTCGCCATGGAAATGAAGGCGGCGGGTTACCTGGATGCCGGCACCGAACTGAAAAACCCGGACTTTGCCGCTATGTCCAACGCGATGGGCATTCTAGGCATTCGCGTGGAGCAATCCGAAGACCTCGAACCGGCGTTGCGCCGCGCCCTGGCCCATGACGGCCCGGTGTTGGTGGATGTGGTCACGGCGACGCAGGAGTTGGTGATGCCACCGACGATCAAGCTGGAACAGGCCAAGGGGTTCAGCCTGTATATGCTCAAGGCGGTGATGAGCGGGCGCGGTGATGAAGTGATTGAACTGGCGCGGACTAACTGGCTACGCTGATCAAAAGGTCGGCACAGTCCGAATGTGGGAGCTGGCTTGCCTGCGATAGCATCACCGCGATCTGACTGCTGCATCGCGCTGACGCTATCGCGGGCAAGCCCGGCTCCCACATTGGATCTTCAGCGTTCTCAGCCCTTCTGTTTTTCCACCCACTTGCCGTAGGCATCAATGAACGCCTGCAAAAACGGCTTGGTCTTCTCCGACACTTTGCCCGCCTCATCAAACACACTGCCAGCGCCACCCAAGTAGGCCTCCGGCTGCTGCATGCACCACACATCCAGGAACACCAGGGACTGGCGCAGATGATGATTGGCGCCAAAGCCACCAATGGCCCCCGGCGACACGCTGATGATCGCACCCGGCTTGCCGCTCCAGGCACTCTGCCCGTACGGCCGAGAACCCACGTCGATGGCATTCTTCAACGGAGCGGGCACGGAGCGGTTGTATTCCGGGGTCACAAACAGCACCGCGTCGGATGAGCTCACCTGTTGGCGGAAAGTGCTGTAGGCTGCGGGCGGTGCAGCGCCGTCGATGTCTTCGTTGTAGAGCGGCAAATCGCCAATTTCCACGATGTTCAACTTCAGGTTGGCAGGGGCCAGTTCGGCCAATGCCAGGGCAACCTTGCGGTTAATCGAGTCTTTTCTCAAGCTGCCAACCAGGACGGCTACCGTGTAGACCTTGCTCATTGGGGTTTCTCGACGTCTGACTAAAGGAACTTGTAGTTATAAAGTCTTCGCGGCATGTTCACCAGAAGGTTTTGCTCCTCCTCCGGACGTTTGCATCGCCCTACAACGTGTAGGAAGCGTCCAAAAAGATCAGCGAATAGTATTTTTATTCCGTAAGTAAACTACCCCGCTCCATAACGGTCTACAGAACCGCAAATCGAGTGTTTATCTCCAGAGGTTCTAAACAGATGGCAGCAGTACTAGTCGGACAGTTTCATGCCAGAGACGCAGAAGGACGCGTGTATTCGGTGCATGAGTTCCAGGAATCCAACCCGGCGCAAGGCGACCTGGCTGGCTCGGCACCTACCACCACCTACAAGCTGGCCATTGGCGACCGTGTAGAGAAACTGGAAGGCGACGAATTCAAGTTGATTCAGTCGGGCACCATTCTCGTGCGCGAATCGCAAACCACCCTCGCTTCATAAGATCTCGCCCTATCCACCTGCTCAGTCCTGGCCATTGATGGCATTGACTGGGCTGGGGTGATCACGGGCGGCGGATCTCCGTGACTTCAATGCCCTGCTCCCCCTCGACCTTTTTCAACGTCACCACTACCCGCCCACGCTCGCCTTCCACCGCAAACATCGAACGCTGGTAGCCCGCCGAGTTGTAACCGGGATGCGCGTCCACCTGCCTGACCAACTCAATGCCAAGGACTGCCCCCACCTGTTCGGCCACCTGTTCCTGGGAACGGATAAACGTTTCAAGTGCCAGGTTTTCCGGCGTGGTTTCGCTTTGGGTATTGAAGAGATAAGCAGCCACGCACCCTACGGTCACCAGAACCAGCAGTTGCTTGGCCGTTACCCCGAGGAATATCGAGGGTAGAGGCATTTGAGACCAGACCTGTTTTTGTTGTTAATGCCGGTAGCCGGCTGTGGTCATTGATGATCAGTGTAGCCATTCTATTGAATACGCGGCGCGCTGCACATAGACTCCGGCGATGCGTTTACGTCATATCGAAGTGATTCAGGCCATCTTGCAGACCGGACACCCAGGCTTGGCCGCCGAGTGGTTGCAACTCCCCGTGGGCGACGTGGACGCGGCGCTCAAGGAAGCCGAGGCGCAATTGGGCTTTATGCTGTTCGCCAGCGTCCGTGGGCGATTGCAGGCGACGCGGGAAACCCTGGAGCTGCAGGCGGAAATCGCCCATGTGTACGAGGCGCTGGAGCCGGTGCAACGCCTGGCCAGTCGCTTGAAACACCATCACGCCCCGACCCTCCGCGCCCTGTGCACGCCGCCCCTGGCCAACCAACTGTTGCCGCACAGTATTGCGGTGCTGCGCCGACGCTTCCAGGACACACCGTGCAACCTGTCGAGCCAGCCGACACGGGAGATCGTCAGGAGCCTGCTGCTGCACGAGGCTGACGTCGGTTTAAGCCTGCATGACCCGGAACACCCACAGATCCACAGCACCGTACTGGCCCAGGGCAAGCTGCAATTGCTCGCGCCCCATGGCTGGCTCAAACCCAAGCAAAAGTACATCGCGCTGCAGGACCTGGCGGGGCAATCGATGATTGGCCTGGAGGGCCAGGACCCGCTCAGCCGCCAGCTGGACGCCAAGCTGCAAGCGTTGCGCCCGCTGCCGGTGGTGCAGACGCGCGTACAGACCTATCAAATGATGCGCAGCATGGTGGAAGCGGGAGAAGGCTTGGCGGTGGTTGACCCGTTCACCGCGTTTGGCGCGCGTGAAGCCGGGCTGGATGCGTGCCCGGTGTCGCCGCCGATCATGGTCAACCTGTATGCGCTGACCCTCAAGGATGGCGTGACTTCCCCGGCGCTGAATGCACTGCTGGAGATCGTGACGCAGAAGGCTGAAGGCCTGTTGGTGGGCTAAGCCTATTTGACTTCGCTTTTGAATAACCGATACCAGAAGATCGCCACTTCGCGGGTTTGCGGATCGATGCCGCGATAGCGCAGGTGGTCAATGCCCCCCATCACGTAGCCACAACGTTCATACAAACGGCAGGCGCCGAGGTTGTTGTTCTGGGTTTCCAGCATCATGCCGGGCAGGTTTTTCTTGCGGCTCCAGAACTGCGCCACATCCAGCAATGCCTTGGCCACCCCATGACGCCGTGCGGGCAAGACCACCGCCAGTTCATCGACATGGGCATAGCCGTTCCAATTGGTACTGACCACGATATGCCCGACCGGGCGGTCGTCCAGGTAGGCCATGAAGATCGCGCTGTCGGGCGCATCGCGAAAACTGGCGAACTCCTCCGGATCAATGCCATAGCACTTGCGGTACGGCACGATGCGCTCCACGGGCCATTGATCGACCCGCGCGCCCATCTGCGGCTGCCCATAGGCGCTGACCTCAAAGCTGAAGTCATTGCCCCACACGTAGGCATCAAAACCTTCGTCAGCGACCCGTACACTGAGCCCCGGATACTTCGGGTTCATTACAGCTTGCATAAACATTCTTAACCCTTGATGCAATCGACGGTGTAACAACGACCACTGCCGTCATCTTCGTGTTGTAACCCATGAACATCGGCGACAAAACCGGGAAAACTGCTATCGAACGTCCGGGCAAAGGCCAGGTAGTCGATGATCGAGCGCGTCGAATCGGTAAACCGCTCGCCCGGCATAATCAATGGAATGCCAGGTGGATACGGCACCAGCATTACTGCTGCGATGCGCCCTGGCAAGGCGTCAATCGATACCGCTTCGACTTCACCTCTTACCAATTGGTCGTAGGCGTCGGCCGGTTTCATCGCAATTTCCGGTAACACCGTGTACATGCGCTTGAGGTGTTTGGCGGTGGCATTGCTGCGGTAACAGCTGTGCAATTGATCGCACAGGTCGCGCAAACCCAGGCCCTGATAGCGCGCCGGCCCTTGTGCAAAGACCGATGGCAAACAATTGGCCAGGCTGACATTGGCGTCGTAACTGCGCTTGAACTCCAGCAATTCGGTGAGCAGGGTACTCCATTTGCCTTTGGTAATACCCATGGAGAACAGTACGAGGAAGGAATACAACCCGGTTTTTTCCACTACCAGGCCACGCTCCCACAGGAATTTGCTGACCACCGCAGCAGGAATCCCGCAATCGCTCAGAGCGCCGCCGGCGGTCAGGCCGGGCATCACCAGTGTCACTTTTATCGGGTCCAGCAGCACGTAGTCCTCGGCCACATCACCAAAGCCATGCCAATCGTCCTGAGGATGCAACAGCCAATCGGCGGTCACCACCCGATCGATACCCGCCACCGACGGCGGCTGCCAGATGGAAAACCACCAGTCCTCGGCGGCAATGTGTTGGCGCAGGTTGGCCAGGGCACGGCGGAAACTCAAGGCTTCATCGAACATTTCCTGTAACAGCGAGCGCCCGGCCGGGCCTTCCATCATCGCTGAAGCCACGTCCAACGAAGCGATAATGCTGTATTGCGGCGAGGTTGAGATATGCATCATGAACGCTTCGTTGAAACGATCACGGTCCAGCTGGCGCGCACCGCCGTCCTGCACGTGGATCATCGAGGCCTGGCTGAAGGCTGCCAGCAGTTTGTGGGTGGAGTGAGTGGTGAACACCAACGGACTGTCCGGCGTGCGCGACGTGCCCATGCCGTAGCGCCCGGCAAAGAACTCGTGAAACGCCGCATAGGCATACCAGGCTTCGTCAAAGTGCAGCACCTCGACGCTGTTGCCCAATTCCTGCTTGATCAGCTCGGCGTTGTAACACAGGCCGTCGTAGGTGGAATTGGTGACCACCGCCATCTTCACTTTCGGCGCTCGGCCACGGGTCAGCGGGCTGGCGTCGATCTTGGCGCGGATCGACTCGGGGCTGAATTCGCTCAGGGGAATCGGCCCGATGATCCCCAGTTCGTTGCGCTCCGGGCACAGGTACAACGGGATCGCGCCGGTCATGATGATCGAGTGCAACACCGACTTGTGGCAGTTGCGGTCTACCAGCACCAAGTCATCGCGGCCGACCATGGAATGCCAGACGATTTTGTTGGCGGTGGACGTGCCGTTGATCACGAAGAAGGTGTGGTCGGCGCCAAAATTGCGTGCCGCGCGGGCTTCGGCTTCGGCCAGCGGGCCGGTGTGATCCAGCAGCGAGCCCAGTTCCGGCACCGAGACGGACAGGTCCGAGCGCAGGGTATTTTCCCCAAAAAACTGATGAAACGCCTGCCCCACCGGACTTTTTCGATAGGCCACGCCACCGCCATGGCCGGGGGTGTGCCAGGAATAGTTGGAGTCGGCGGTGTGTTGCACCAACGCTTTGAAGAACGGCGGCAACAGGCCATCCAGGTAAGTGCGGGCCGCGCGGGCGACTTGCCGGGCAAGGAACGGCACGGTGTCTTCGAACAGGTAGAGAATGCCGCGCAGTTGGTTGAGTTCGCTCATGGCGTCGGCCGGCGCGTTTTCCAGGGTGACTTGCTCGCCCAAGGCAAAGATCGGCAGGTTCGGCGCCCGTAACCGCGCCAGGCGGATCAGTTCGACCATGTTTTGCAGCAGGTGGGTGTTCTCGCCAGCACCTTCGGCGGCGATCAGCATGCAGGCCAAGCCATGATGGGTAGAAGCCACCAGCCGGCCTTCGGCGTAGTCCACGGCGGAAAAGATACTGAAGCCCTCTTGTTCCAACTCCCGGGCGATACCTCGGACCCGGTCACCGGCGACGGTGTCGGCCTTGATGTCGCGGTGCACGATGAGGATGGGGAACTTCAGGTCTTTGTACATAAGGGCGTGGAGTCCTGAGGGCTATGCACTCAAGGGTAGAAGCTAGGGGGCGATGACGCGAATGAAGATTTTGAAAGCAATGGAGATCAAGCGTGGGAGCTGACTTGCCTGCGATGGCGGTGTATCAGCAACAGTCAGGCCAGCTGGCCCACCGCTATCGCAGCATAGGTATCTACACATTCTAAATGTGATATTGCGTAGCAGCTGTCGAGCCTTGGCGAGGCTGCGTTTGCGGTCTGTCTGACACACCGCTGACGCAGCCTCGCCAAGGCTCGACAGCTGCTACGCCGAGGCTCTGCGCTAGATGTGTAGATACCTATGGCTATCGCAGGCAAGCCAGCTCCCACATTGGACCGTGTTCAGTCTTGGGGTTATTGCTGGGTCAGCTGGGTCCACAATGCCGGCGCACCCGCTGACTTGGCAATCGCCTCCAACCGCGCCGCATGCTCGGCCAGGTCTTGCTCACTGGCGCGGATAATCGGGGTCGGCTTGCGATCCGCCGGCAAGCGGCGGATTTCCGAAGGGCGGTTGCCCGAACCTTCCGCCGAACCATTGCCATCGGACGCATTGCCGGCCAGGGACAGGCTGGTCTGCCCGCCGGTCATGGTCAGGTAAACGTCGGCGAGGATCTCGGAGTCGAGCAAGGCGCCGTGGAGTTCACGGCCGGAGTTATCGACGCCATAACGTTTGCACAAGGCATCGAGGCTGTTGCGTTGGCCCGGGTGACGCTCACGGGCCATCATCAGGGTGTCGAGGATCGAGCAGTGCTTGGAGATGTCGGCGCGATCCGTCTGCCCCATCAGGGCAAACTCGTTATTGATGAAGCCGACGTCGAACGCTGCGTTATGGATGATCAGCTGGGCGCCATTGATGAAATCGAAAAACTCATCGGCGACTTCGGCAAAGCGCGGCTTGCCCTTGAGGAATTCGTCAGTGATGCCGTGGACGCCGATCGCGCCTTCGTCACTGTCCCGGTCCGGTTGCAGGTAGACGTGGAAGTGACGCCCGGTGAGGCGGCGGCCCATCAGTTCGACACAGCCGATTTCAATGATCCGGTGGCCGTCAGTCACCGGCATGCCGGTGGTTTCGGTATCGAGTACAACAGATCGGATGGCCATCAGGGTTCAGCTCTCAACGGTGTGGTGTGAATCAAAGGGCGCGATGTTAACACGTGAGCCGGCATCAGCTCTGCTTGTAGCCGCGCACTTCGTCCACGCCACGGTTGGCCAGTTGGTCGGCACGTTCGTTGCCAGGGTGGCCAATGTGACCACGCACCCACTTCCAGGTGATGTCGTGGCGATTGCATTGCTCATCGAGCAGTTGCCACAGGTCAGCATTTTTAACCGGTTCCTTGGCCGCGGTCTTCCAACCACGCTTCTTCCAGTTGACCATCCACTCGTTGATGCCCTTCATCACGTACTGCGAGTCGGTCACCAGCAGCACGTTGCAGCGGCGCTTGAGTTCTTCCAGGCCACGAATGGCGCCCATCAGCTCCATGCGGTTGTTGGTGGTGTTGGGTTCACCGCCCCACAATTCCTTCTCCACGCCCTTGCACACCAGCAGTGCGCCCCAGCCGCCAGGGCCCGGGTTGCCCTTGCAGGCGCCATCGGTGAAGAGTTCTACGCTATCGGTCATCGGTTGCTCGGTCTGAATTCAAAAAAGAAGTTACGTATCGCTTTGCTCACGGCTGACCTTGGCCAGCGGCATCGGCACCAGCTTGCCGATAGGCTCGCGACGTACCTGACGCACCGGCCGCAGCCCGACCACGATCTTGCGTGCGACCAATAAATAGAAGCCGCCGCCCGACAGCTGCCAGGCACCTGCGCGGCGCTCCCAGCCAGCCAGGCGGCCTTGCCACTTGGTCGAAGCAAGCGGCGGACGATAGCACCCGAAGCGGCGTTTCTCCAGCGCGAAGCCCAGCAGGTTCAGCCAGTCCCCCACCCGTTGCGGCGAGATGCAGCGCGCCTGGCGCAGGCCGTCATGGGCAAACACATGGCGCAGGCCCCAACTGCTCCAGGGGTTGATGCCCACAATCAGCAAATGGCCACCGGGGCGCACACTGCTCGCTGCTTCGCGCAACAAACCGTGGGGTGACAGGCAGAAATCCAGGCCATGCTGCAACACCACCACGTCGGCGGCGTGCTCGCTCAACGGCCAGGCCTGTTCCTCGCACACAATCTCCACCCCCGGCAGCGGTGCGCCCAGGCGCACATTGCGTTGCACCTGGGGCGCGGTGGGTGGCGTTTCGGCTGATGGTCCGTAATGCACCAGGTAGCCACCAAAGAACCGGCCCAACTCGTCTTCGAGCATGCGCCGTTCTTCGTCCAGCAGAAATTGCCCGATGGGTCCGGACAGCCATTCACGGGCTGCGCTGATCAGGGCCAGCCACTCAGGATCGGCCTGGGCGAACGCTTTATCAGTCATTGCATTCTCCAACTCGCCTAGACGTTCTAAGATGCACCAATGTGTTCAGCTTGGCGAATCGAAGAATGATACAGATCACTGCCCTGCCCGCCTTCACCGATAACTACATCTGGTTGTTACAAGACCCCCGCACCCAGCGCTGCGCCGTGGTCGACCCCGGCGACGCCGCGCCCGTACTGGCCTGGCTCGAGCAAAACCCTGGCTGGGCCCTCAGCGACATCCTGATTACCCATCATCACCATGATCATGTCGGCGGTGTCGAACAGCTCAAAGGTGCTACCGACGCCAAGGTCTCCGGCCCGGCCAACGAGATGATCCCGGCGCGGGACGTAGCGTTGAACGACAATGACCGCATCACGGTGCTCGGCTGGGACTTCGACATTTATACAGTGCCTGGCCATACGCTGGGCCATATCGCCTTTTATCACCCAGGCGTGCTGTTTTGTGGCGACACCCTGTTCGCCGCCGGTTGCGGGCGCCTGTTCGAAGGCACGCCAGAACAGATGTATACCTCTCTTGAGCGTCTGGCCGCGCTGCCTGCCGATACCTTGGTGTACTGCACCCACGAATACACACAAAGTAACCTCAAGTTTGCCCAGGCGGTGGAACCCCACAACGCCGATATCGCCGAACGCGTGGAAAACGTCCTTCAACTGCGGGCCCGCGGCGAGATCACGTTGCCTTCCAACCTGGCCCTGGAAAGGCGCACCAACCCCTTTCTGCGCACCTCTGAAACATCCGTTAAACAAAAAGCGGACGAACGGAATGGGCGCGACAACCGCTCTGGGGCCGAGGTGTTTGCTAGCTTGAGGGCCTGGAAAGATAAGTTCTAACAGGAAGCAATCTGATACGTAATTTCTGAATGGTTGACCGGAACCAAAGCGCTTTCTAGAATCGCCCGACATTTTTGCCCGGAACTTACTTCCAGCCAATGTCGTCATCTATTCGTAAATCCAACCATTCAGACGCATTGACCCGCCTGGCTCAAGCTGTGGCGGTGGCTGTGTCCGCCACGCTGGCGGGCTGCCAATCAAACAATTTCACCGCACAATCCACCGTGCAACCCAAGCCAAACCTTACCGCCAAGATCAAACAGAAACCCGTCATCTGGCTTTCAGAGAAGCCTGCTCCCGAAGTCCCACAAGACGTCTGGGAACGCATGCGACGCGGCTTTCAATTGCAGGACGGCGTAGGCGTCAACCCGCGCATCGAGCAACAGCGCCTGTGGTTCGCCAGCAACCCCTCCTTCCTGGAAAACGCCGGCGAACGCGGCAGCCTCTACATTCATTACATCGTCGAACGCCTTGAAGAACGCAACATGCCCCTGGAGCTGGCGCTGCTGCCAGTGATTGAAAGTGCCTATAACCCAATGGCCTACTCGCGCAGCGATGCGGTCGGCCTGTGGCAGTTCATTCCCTCCACCGGGCGCTACTTCAACCTGCGCCAGACCCGCGCCTACGACGGCCGCCGCGATATCACTGCTTCCACCACCGCCGCCCTGGACTACCTGACCCGCCTTCACGACATGTTCAACGGTGACTGGTTGCTGGCCCTGGCTGCCTATAACGCCGGCGAAGGTACGGTGAGCCGGGCGATCGAGCGCAACGAGAAGCTCGGCCTGCCGACCGACTACTGGAACTTGCCGCTGCCCCAGGAAACCAAGGACTACGTGCCCAAGTTCCTGGCGCTGTCCCAGGTAGTGCTGGCGCCGGAAGCCTACGGCGTCAACCTGAACCCGATTGCCAACACACCGTACTTCGAAGTGGTTGAAGTCAAGCAAAGCATGGACCTGTCACGGGTTGCCGCGCTGGCCGAGATCGACGAAGACGAATTGTTCCAGCTCAACCCGGCCCTGAAACAGCGCACCACCCTGGACGGCCCGCAGCATCTGCTGGTGCCAAGTTCCAAGGCGCAACTGCTCACCAGCACCCTTTCGACGATGAAGCCGGAAGAATTACTGGCGATGCGTCCGAAAAAGCAGGTGTTCGACGAAGTTGAGACCGCACGGGTTGCCGGGCGTACCCGCAGCTACAAGGTGCGTACGGGTGACAATCTGACGCTGATTGCCAAGGCCAACAAGGTCGACGTGCATGACCTGCAACGTTGGAACCAGCTCAACGGCCAGGCCCTCAAGGTCGGCCAGACCCTGGTGATGCAGGACACCCGCCGCGCGGTAGCCAGTAGCAAGAAGCCGGTGCAATACAAGGTCAAGAAAGGCGACTCGCTGTATATCGTCGCCAAGCGCTTCAACGTCGAGATGCAACATCTCAAGCGTTGGAACCCACGCACTGGCCAGGCGCTCAAGCCGGGGCAGATGCTGGTGGTTTCCGGACCAAGATAAGCCGCATGAGAGCTGGCTTGTGTGGGAGCTGGCTTGCCTGCGATGCAGACACCGCGGTGTATCAATGACACCCAGGTGATGTTATCGCAGGCGAGCCAGCTCCCACATTTGATCTTCACACCATTCAATACCGCGCCAGCCCTCAAAGGGCCTTCCCAACGGCCTTTTTCCAACCGGAACAAGCTGTTACTGTACCGATCATAAAGCCCAAGCCGCCTGGATCGGATCTCTGACTTGAAGCGTCCCCTCCTTCTACTAATAAGTCTGGCCTTGAGCTTTGGTGCGAACGCGACGATTACCGAGAGCCACGGGTATACGCAGTTCGGCAGGCTCAAGTACCCGGCCAAATTCACCCACTTCGACTGGGTAAACCCTGCAGCGCCGAAAGGCGGGACATTGCGGGTAATGGCCTTTGGCACCTTCGATACGCTCAACCCCTATACCTTCAAGGGCTCCAGCCCGGTTTCCACCCCCAATTTCCTGCAATACGGCATAAATGAGCTGAACGAGCCGTTGATGGTCGGTACCGGCCAGTACGCGCCCTCCGGCGACGAACCCACCTCCAGCTACGGGCTGATCGCCCAGTCGGTGGAGTACAGCGAGGACCGCAGTTGGGTGGTGTTCAACCTGCGCCCGGAAGCACGCTTCCACGATGGCAAGCCGATCACCGCCTATGATGTGGCGTTTTCCTATCGCACCCTGCTCACCGAAGGCCACCCGCAATACCGCACCAACCTGCAGGAAGTGGCGCGGGTGGACATCCTCAATCGTCACCGCATCCGCTTTGTGTTCAAGCGCGCCGGCAACCCGCTGCTGATCCTGCGCCTGGGCGAGTTGCCGGTATTGCCCCAGCACTACTGGAAAAATCGCGATTTCAAGGCCACCACCTTCGAACCGCCGTTGGGCAGCGGGCCATACCGCATCAGCAAAGTCAGCCCAGGCCGGCAACTGGTGTTCGAACGGGTCAAGGATTACTGGGGCAAAGACCTGCCGGTCAACCAGGGCTTCTATAACTATGACAGGGTCGAAGTGGAGTTCTATCGCGACAGCGATGTGGCCTTCGAAGCCTTCAAGGCCGGCGAATTCGATATCTATATCGAACACCAGGCCAAGAACTGGGCCAATGGCTACAACTTCCCGGCGGTGAACCGTGGCGATGTGATCAAAGCGCAGATTGCCCACCAGATCCCGACCCAGAGCCAGGGCCTGTTCATGAACACCCGTCGGCCAACCTTCAGCCAGACCAAGGTGCGCGAAGCACTGGGGCTGATGTTCGACTTTGAATGGACCAACCGCACCCTCTTCAGCAATGCCTATAAACGCACCTTGAGCTACTACCCCAACAGCGAATTCGCCGCTACCGGTGTTCCAACCGGCCGTGAGTGGCTGATGCTCTCACCGTACCGCGAGCAGTTGCCGACCAGCCTGCTTACCCAGCCGTTCAGCCTGCCGCAGACCGATGGTCGCGGCATCCCCCGCGAGACGATGCGCCATGCGCTCACCCTGCTCGGTGAAGCCGGCTGGAAGCTATCGGGTCAGCGCCTGCTGAACAAGGATGGGCAACCGCTGCGCTTCGAAATCCTGCTGGTCAACCCGAACCTTGAGCGCATCCTGCAGCCCTATGTCGAGAACCTGATCAGCATTGGCATCGACGCGCGCCTGCGCACCGTCGACCGCGCCCAGTACAAGCAGCGCCTGGATCAATTCGACTTCGACATGATCCTGATCACCCTCAACCAGACCCTGAGCCCGGGCCTTGAGCAGTGGCAGTACTTCCACTCCAGCCAGGCCGCGATCAAGGGCAGCAAGAATTACGCCGGCATCAACAACCCCATTGTCGATCACTTGCTGGAACAACTGCTGGCGGCGCAGACCCGCGAAGAGCAACTGGCCGCCGGCCGTGCCCTGGACCGCGTGTTGCTGTGGCAGCACTACAGCATTCCCAATTGGTACCTCAACTATCATCGCCTGGCCTACCGCAACCGGTTCGCCTTTGTCACCACGCCGCCCTATACCCTGGGCCTGAGCGCATGGTGGCTGAAAGCTTCGGAGAAAGCCCAATGATGTATTTGCGCAACGCACTGCTCGGCAGCCTGCTGCTGTGCACCGCCGCCCATGCCGCTCCGCAACATGCACTGACGCTTTACAACGAACCGCCGAAGTACCCGGCCGACTTCAAGCACTTCGACTACGTCAACTCGCAAGCGCCCAAGGGCGGCACGTTCCGAGAGTCGGCCATGGGCGGTTTCGACAGCCTCAACCCCTACATCAGCAAGGGCGTGCCGGCCGACAACCTGGGCCTGATCTACGACACCCTGGCCATGCAAAGCCTGGATGAGCCGATCACCGAATATGGACTGGTCGCCGGCAAGATCGAAAAAGCCCCGGACAACAGCTGGGTGCGTTTCTACCTGCGCCCCGAGGCACGCTTCCACGACGGCCACCCGATCCGCGCCGAAGACGTGGTGTTTACCTTTCAGGAGTTGATCAAGGACGGCTCGCCGATCTACCGCACCTATTACGCCGACGTCGACGAAGTGATCGCCGAAGACCCACTGAAGGTGTTGTTCAAGTTCAAGCGCACCAACAACCGCGAGTTGCCGCTGATCCTCGGGCAATTGCCGGTATTGCCCAAGCATTGGTGGGCGACCCGCGACTTTGCCAAGGGCAACCTCGAGATACCACTGGGCAGCGGGCCGTACAAAGTGGCCGAGGTCAAGGCCGGGCGCATGATCCGCTACGAGCGGGTCAAAGACTACTGGGCCAAGGACCTGCCGGTCGCCAAAGGTTTCTACAACTTCGATAACCGCATCACCGACTACTACCGCGACAGCACCGTGTCCCTGGAGGCCTTGAAGGCCGGGCAGTTCGACTACTGGCTGGAATTCAGCGCGAAGAACTGGGCCAACGCCTACAACATCCCGGCAGTCAAAGAAGGCCGTTTGATCAAGGAAGAGATCCCCAACGGCAACCCTACCGGCATGCAAGGTTTTGTGTTCAACATGCGCAAGCCGATGTTCCAGGACGTGCGCGTGCGCAAGGCCATCAGCCTGCTGCTGGATTTCGAGTGGAGCAACAAACAGCTGTTCAACGGCGCCTACACGCGCACCCGCAGCTACTTTGAAAACTCGGAGATGGCGGCCACCGGCCTGCCCGGCCCGGATGAGCTGAAAATCCTCGAGCCCCTGCGCGATAAGATCCCGCCCGAAGTTTTCACCCAGGCGTTTGAACCGTCCAAAACCGACGGCAGCGGCATGATCCGTACACAGCAGCGCGAAGCCTACCAACTGTTGCAGGAAGCCGGCTGGCGCATTGTCGATGACAAGATGGTCGACACCACCGGCAAACCGGTGACCATTGAGTTCCTGCTTGCGCAGACCGAGTTCGAACGTATCCTGCTGCCGTTCAAGCGCAACCTGGCCGACCTGGGCATCGACCTGGTGATCCGCCGGGTTGACGTCTCGCAATTCGTCAACCGCATTCGCTCGCGGGACTTCGACATGCTGGTGGGCAGCTTTCCGCAATCCACCTCGCCGGGTAACGAACAACGGGAATTCTGGAAGTCTTCAAGCGCCGACAAACCCGGCAGCCGTAACTACATGGGCCTCAAGGACCCGGCCGTCGACCAACTGGTGGAAGAGCTGATCGACGCCGATTCGCGCAAAAGCCTGGTGGCCCATGCCAAGGCCCTGGACCGCGTACTGCAGTTCGGCTACTACGTGATTCCCAACTGGCACATCAAGACCTTCCGCGTGGCGTACTGGGACCATCTGGGTCACCCCAAAGTCCCGCCGCGCTACGACGTCGGCACCGCCACCTGGTGGGCAAAACCCGACGTCAAACCGGCTGTCACCCTAGACACAAGCACAAACACGAGCGCCGATTCGGCGAGCGGAGGCGATTAAATGCTGGCCTATATCTTTCGTCGCCTGTTGCTGATCATCCCCACGCTGTTCGGAATTCTGCTGATCAACTTCGTCATCATCCAGGCCGCTCCCGGTGGGCCGGTGGAACAGATGATCGCCAAGCTTGAAGGCTTTGAAGGCGCCACCAGCCGCATAGCCGGTGGCGGCGCCGAGGTCTCGGTGGCCGGCTCCAGCAGCTACCGCGGCGCGCAGGGCCTGGACCCGGCGCTGATCAAGGAAATCGAAAAGATGTACGGCTTCGACAAATCGGCGCCGGAACGCTTGTGGATCATGGTCAAGAACTACGCCACGCTGGATTTTGGCGATAGTTTCTTCCGTGACGCCAAGGTCATCGACCTGATCAAGGAAAAGATGCCGGTGTCGATTTCCCTTGGGTTATGGAGCACGCTGATCATGTACCTGGTGTCGATCCCCCTGGGGATCGCCAAGGCCACGCGGCATGGCAGCCATTTCGACGTGTGGACCAGTTCGGCAATCATCGTTGGCTACGCAATCCCGGCGTTCCTGTTTGCGATCCTGTTGATCGTGGTGTTTGCCGGGGGCAGTTATTTCGACTGGTTCCCCTTGCGCGGACTTACGTCGAACAACTTCGACGAGCTGAGCTGGGGCGGCAAGATCCTAGATTACTTCTGGCACCTGGCGCTGCCGATCACCGCGTTGGTGATCGGCAACTTCGCCACCATGACCCTGCTGACCAAGAACAGCTTTCTCGACGAAATCAACAAGCAGTACGTGGTCACCGCCAAAGCCAAGGGCCTGACCAACCACCGCGTGCTCTACGGCCATGTATTCCGCAATGCGATGTTGCTGGTGATCGCCGGTTTCCCGTCGGCGTTTATCGGTATTTTCTTTACCGGTTCGCTGTTGGTGGAGGTGATCTTCTCCCTCGACGGCCTGGGCCTGATGAGCTTTGAAGCGGCGATCAACCGCGACTACCCGGTGGTGTTCGGCACGCTGTTTATCTTCACCTTGCTGGGGCTGATCGTAAAACTGATCGGCGACCTCACCTACACCCTGGTCGATCCGCGTATCGACTTTGCCAGCCGGGAGCATTGAGATGAACCTGTCCCCCCTCAATCGCCGCCGGTTCGAGCGGTTCAAGGCCAACAAGCGTGGCTGGTGGTCGCTGTGGCTGTTCCTGGTGCTGTTCGTGCTGAGTCTGGGCGCGGAGCTGATTGCCAACGACAAGCCGCTGGCCGTGCACTATGACGGCGGCTGGTACTTCCCGGCGCTCAAGCGTTACCCGGAAACGACGTTCGGCGGTGAATTCCCGCTGGAGGCCAACTACAAGAGCCCGTACATCCAGGAACTGCTCAAGGCCAAGGATGCCTGGACCTTGTGGGCGCCGATCCCGTTCAGCTACCAGAGCATCAACTACGACCTGAAAGTGCCAGCTCCGGCGCCACCCTCTAGCGTCAACCTGCTCGGCACCGACGACCAGGGCCGCGATGTGTTGGCGCGGGTGATCTACGGCTTTCGTGTGTCGGTGCTGTTTGCCCTGACACTCACCGTGCTCAGCTCGATCATCGGCGTGATCGCCGGCGCGTTGCAGGGCTTCTACGGCGGCTGGGTCGACCTGGCCGGGCAACGCTTCCTGGAGATCTGGTCCGGGTTGCCGGTGCTGTACCTGTTGATCATCCTCGCCAGTTTCGTGCAGCCCAACTTCTGGTGGTTGCTGGGGATCATGCTGCTGTTTTCCTGGATGAGCCTGGTGGACGTGGTGCGCGCCGAGTTCCTGCGCGGACGCAACCTGGAATACGTGCGCGCGGCCAGGGCCTTGGGCATGCAGAACGGCGCGATCATGTTCCGGCATATCCTGCCCAACGCCATGGTGTCGACCATGACCTTCATGCCGTTCATTCTTACCGGCGCCATCGGCACCCTCACCGCGCTGGACTTCCTTGGCTTTGGCTTGCCGGCCGGTTCGCCGTCGCTGGGTGAACTGGTGGCCCAGGGCAAATCCAACCTGCAAGCGCCGTGGCTGGGCATGAGTGCCTTTGCCGTGCTGGCGATCATGTTGAGTTTGCTGGTGTTTATCGGCGAGTCTGCTCGCGATGCCTTCGACCCGAGGAAATGAGATGAATCAGGACAATCTGATCGAAATCCGCGACCTCTCTGTCGAGTTCGTCACGGGCGAACATCACCACCGTGTGGTGAACAACGTCAGCTTTGATATCAAGCGCGGCGAAACCCTGGCCCTGGTCGGCGAAAGTGGCTCGGGCAAATCGGTGACCGCCCACTCGATCCTGCGCTTGCTGCCCTACCCGCTGGCGCGGCACCCATCCGGCACCATCAACTACGCCGGGCAAGACCTGCTGACGCTCCAGGAAAAAAGCCTGCGGCACATTCGCGGCAACCGCATTGCGATGATCTTCCAGGAGCCAATGACCTCGTTGAACCCGCTGCACAACATCGAAAAGCAGATCAACGAAGTGCTCGGCCTGCACAAGGGGCTCACCGGCAAGGCCGCCACCCTGCGCACCCTGGAACTGCTGGAGCTGGTGGGTATTCCCGAACCGCACAAGCGCCTCAAGGCCCTGCCCCACGAGCTGTCTGGCGGCCAGCGCCAGCGGGTGATGATCGCCATGGCCCTGGCCAACGAGCCGGAGTTGCTGATCGCGGACGAGCCGACCACCGCCCTCGACGTCACGGTGCAATTGAAGATCCTCGAATTGCTCAAAGCGTTGCAGGCACGCCTGGGCATGGCGCTGTTGCTGATCAGCCATGACTTGAACCTGGTGCGGCGTATCGCCCATCGCGTGTGCGTGATGCAAAAGGGTTGCATCGTTGAGCAGGCCGATTGCGAGACGCTGTTCCAATCACCTCAGCATCCGTACACCCAGGAACTGCTCGCGGCTGAACCCAGCGGCGGGCCGGCGACCAATGAAGTCGGCCCGCCGTTGCTGGAAGTCGATGACCTGAAAGTGTGGTTCCCGATCAAGAAGGGCTTTTTGCGCAACACCGTCGATTACGTCAAGGCGGTGGACGGCATTAACTTCAGCCTGCCCCAGGGGCAAACCCTGGGCATCGTCGGCGAAAGTGGCTCGGGCAAATCCACCCTGGGCCTGGCGATTCTGCGGTTGATCGCCAGCAAGGGCGGGATTCGCTTCGAAGGCCAGCAACTGGATCAACTGACCCAGCAACAGGTGCGCCCGTTGCGCCGGGAAATGCAGGTGGTGTTTCAGGACCCATTCGGCAGCCTGAGCCCACGCATGTGCGTCAGCGAGATCGTCGGCGAAGGCCTGCGCATCCACAAGATGGGCACAGCCGCCGAGCAGGAAGCGGCGATCATCGCAGCGCTCAAGGAAGTGGGCCTCGACCCGGATTCCCGGCACCGCTACCCCCACGAGTTCTCCGGCGGCCAGCGCCAGCGCATTGCCATCGCCCGCGCGCTGGTGCTCAAGCCTCGCCTGATCCTGCTTGACGAACCCACCTCCGCGCTGGACCGCACGGTGCAACGCCAAGTGGTGGAACTGCTGCGCAGTTTGCAGGCCAAGTACAACCTGACCTACCTGTTTATCAGCCATGACCTGGCGGTGGTGAAGGCGTTGAGTCACCAGTTGATGGTGGTCAAGCACGGGCAGGTGGTGGAGCAAGGCGATGCGCGGGCGATTTTTGCCGATCCGCAGCATGCCTATACTCGACAACTGTTGGAAGCCGCCTTCCTCGTACCCGCCTGACGTACATAGATAGACATGTGGGAGCGGCGGTTCGACGCTTCGACTTGCTCGCGAACTCGGTGTGTCAGCCAACGATGTATTCACTGATCGAACGCATTCGCGAGCAAGCCCGCTCCCACATTTTTGACCGATTTGCGGGCTGACGACCCTGGCGGTCTGTGCAATGATCTTGCCTCGATTTCAAGGGATGGAACCACCGCCATGTCGTTGAACACCACCGCTCACCCCGCACACGCACCACGCTTTTGGCGTGATGAGCGCTTGCCGTTCATTGAAGCGCGGACCATCGACGACGGGCGCAAGGTCACCTACACCCGTCATGCTCATGAGCACTTTTCCATTGGTGCGATCACCACCGGAAGGAGCTACTACCACTACGGCGCGCAAACCTTTGAGATCAGCGCCGGCACCGTGGTGTTGATGAACCCCGGTGATGTCCACGCGTGCAATCCCATCGAGAATGAACCGTGGTCCTACCAGATGGTGTACCTCGACACGCCTTGGCTGACCGACTTGCAGCACCAGTTGGGTTTCAGCACGGACCAGGGTTACCGGCCCTTTGATACGCCTTACACGCGTGACTCGCTGCTGTACAACGGCCTGCTGGCGTTGTATCGAATACTGGTGGACGAACAGGCTGAACACCTGCAAAAACAGAGCGCGCTGGTGAGTTACTTCACCGAGGTGCAACAGCGCCTCAACCCCTCCGACACCCCGGTACGCGAGGTCAACCACAAGCTGGAGCGCGCCGCCGAGTACATCCGCGAACACTGCACCCTGGCGTTGAAACTGGAAGATATCTGCGCGGCGGCCGAGTTGTCGGCGTCTTACCTGATCCGCGCCTTCAAGCAGTATTACGGGCTGACGCCCCATGCCTTCCTGGTCAACCAGCGTATCCAGTTCGCCCGTACGCAATTGCGCCAGGGCGAGCTGATCGCCGATGTGGCCCTGGCCGCAGGTTTTGCCGACCAGGCGCATTTCCAGCGCGCGTTCAAACAGCATTTCGCCGCCACGCCGGGGCAGTACCGTGACCGCCTCAAGCCATCAGCAAATAACCCACACTGGCCACCAGCAACGCGGCCATCGAGCGGTTGAACAGCCGCACGCCCTGGGGGTTGCTGAGGTAGCGACGCAGGAACGTGCCGGCGTAGGCCCAGCAAGCGACCGACAGGTAACAGATCACCAGGTAAATCGCCGCAAACAGCCAGACCTGTGCGGTATCGCCATCCGCCACAAACAAGCCCATCCCCGCCACGCAGGCCAGCCAGGCCTTGGGATTGAGCCACTGCATGATCGCGCCATAGAGTATCGACGGCGCAGTGGCCGTGCCGTCGGCGTCCAGCCGGCCGTCGTCCACCGCCAGTTTCCAGGCCATGTACAGCAAAAACGCCACCCCTCCCCACTGGATCAACTGGGTCAGGATCGGCCAACGCAGCAGCACTTGATGCAAGCCGAGGCCAATCAACACCAACAGCAACGTAAAGCCCACGGCGGCGCCAAGCACGTGTTTCTGGCTGGCGGCAAAACCGAAGCGTGCGCCTGTACTAAGCGCGACGACATTCACCGGCCCCGGTGTGATGGAGGTCGCCAGGGCGAAGGCAGCCATGGAAATGATCAAGCTCATGGAGGTTCCCTTTTAGGGTGATGGGTGCAGATGGCATCACGGTAAAGGGCAAAACAGCGGCGGTATTGAAGAAAATGCCCCCCGCCGGCTTATTTGACAAACAACTCCCGATCCCGGGCTTTCACGTGCCCGGCGCGGTGCCAGTGCCGTCTGGGCGCCTCAACCGTCGATCAACGAGAAGTGCGCGCCCACGCCGGCACGCACGCCCTCGGCCACGGCCAGCGCGACGGAACCGGCGGCAAGGGAGACATCACCACCGGCAAACACACCGGGCACGGAGGTCTGGCGCATTTCATTGGTGTGCAGATAACGGCCGGTCGGGCCATCGACGCGCTCACAGCCCAGTTGCTCCGCCAATGGGCTGATGCGAGTGCGCGCCATGGTGAAGATGCCATCGAGGGCGAACACCCGGCCATCATCCAATTCCAGGTCGGCGCGCTCACCGCGGATGCGCCGTACAGCGCCGTGTTCGACGCTGACCCTACGTCGATCCAACTGCGCTTGCTGCTCGGCATCTGGGGTAAACACAGCATTGGTGAACAAGGTGGTGGTGCCCCAGTCGGGCAGCATCAGCGCGTGGTGCATGGCCAGGGGTGATGTGGCCAGTACGCCGATGCGGCCTTGATCCAGCTCATAGCCATGGCAGTAAGGGCAGTGGAACACGTGCTTGCCCCAACGCTCTTCGAGGCCTTCGATGTCAGGCAAGTCGTCGACCACGCCGGTGGCAAGGATCAGGCGCTTACCGTGAAACGTAGCGTGATGTTCGGTGCGCACACTGAAACCTTCCGGCTGCGCCACCGCCTGCACCGCATTGCCCTGCACCCAGGTGACGGTCGGATACGCCATTAATTGGCTGCGCCCTTGCGCGGCGATGACCGCCGGCGCCTGGCCGTCCTGGCTGAGAAAACCGTGGGACGTGGCCGCAAAGCGATTGCGCCGCTGCCCTGCATCAATCACCAGCACCTGGCGTCGCGCCCGCGCCAATTGCAGGCCCGCCGACAGCCCGGCATAGCTGCCGCCCACGATAATCACGTCGTACATCATGAAAGTAACCCCAGGTGGTGCACTCGGTTATCCGAGCGCTTTCACGACACACCATAAGTTACGTGAAAATACCCCGTCAAGGGTCTCGCAACTTTTCAGGTTACAAACGATACTTTCCGCCGAATTGATCAGAGATCCCTTGATGAGAAACGACACCCGCCTCTCGCGCATGCTCCACGTGTTGATCCATATGGGCCGCCATGAAGAGCGCGCCACCTCGGAGACCATCGCGCAGATGCTCGGCACCAACCCGGTGGTGGTGCGGCGCACGCTCGGGCTGCTCAAGGAAAAGGGTTACGTACGCTCGGAAAAAGGCCACCAGGGCGGCTGGTGCCTGGGCAAGCCCTTGAGTGAAATCACCCTGCTGGATATTCACAACGCCCTGGGCACGCCGTCGCTGTTTGCTATCGGCCTGTCCACCGATCATCCGGAGTGCCTGGTGGAACAGGCCGTCAATGCGGCACTCACGGGGGCTTTCGAGCAAGCCCAGGCGTTGCTGCTGGAACGCCTGGGCAAGGTCACGCTGGCGCAGTTGGCCGAGGATTTTGACGAGCGCTCCCGCGTCGCGATGCTGCCCTAGCGCTGGGCGGGAATGCGGATATCGCCGTCGCGGCACTGGGTTTTGACGCTGCGCGGGCAACCGGCGAAGGCCAGGTCCTTGGTCAGGCACACGCGCACTTCCGACAACACTTTACCTTTGCAGATCACCGCCAGCCCATGGTTGCCCATGCGCGGGTTGCTCTCACGAAACAACGCCTCGATCTCACGGGCTTGTA
Source organism: Pseudomonas tritici (assembly GCF_014268275.3). NCBI lineage: Bacteria > Pseudomonadati > Pseudomonadota > Gammaproteobacteria > Pseudomonadales > Pseudomonadaceae > Pseudomonas > Pseudomonas tritici. Next base: position 2,924,277 of record NZ_CP077084.1, on the reverse strand, counting down.
ACGATGGCGGCGTATTGAACGGCTGCAGTTGCTGCGGAATGGTCACCACGCCTAGCGCCTCGTCGGTTTTTTCCAGATACGCCAGCGGCTCCAGCCCGCTGCAGGTGCCATGCTTGGCCCATTCGTGCCGGAGCAGTGAACGGGTCGGGAACAGTGCAGCACCCTTTTCGATTTCTTCGCGACTCAACTGCGATTGCGCTGAGCACGAAGCCGGCCACCCTCCCCGTGCGTACTGCGGCCACAAGCCATGCAGCACAAAGCCGTAGCCCTTGCCCGAACACTGTTCATTGTCCGGGTGCGTGAGGCAGAAGGTTGGCGACCATGACAACGACAACACGTAGAAATCAAACTCTCCCGGCGTGCCTTGGCTACGCGGGGCCGCCACTGCACTTGTGGCGAGTACCAGCCACACCATCATCCAATATTTCATCGGTCTGTTCCTTGGAAAAAGAAAACCCTATCGCGACTACCCAGGATGATGAGGGTTACGTTGTAGCACCTTGTCCAGGATCCGATCGGTCTTCAACGCTTCGATGGCCAATGACGGATGCTCGGCTTCGCCACGGATATGCGCATTCATGGCCAATACGTGATGCCACTGGATATGCGCGTGGCAGGGTATTTCCAGCACCTCATGGGTCTCGCCCTCAAGGTGCAGGGGCTGGTCCTCGAACACCGAGAACCGGATGCGCCCACGACTGCCGATCATCTCGACCACATCTTCACGCCGGTCCGCGACGAAGTTCCAGCAGCCCATGCCCAGCGCGCCGGAGCTGAAGGTCCAGCACGCCGTCACTGCATCCTCGGCCGCATAGCGCCCGGCCTGGCGCGCGGTGAAGCCCGAGACTTCGATGATGTCCCCGGCCAGGTACTGGAACAGGTCGAAGCCATGGCTGGCCAGGTCGGCGAAATAGCCGCCACCGGCAATCGTCGGGTCGGTACGCCAGTTGGCAGCGCTGGCGTCGTCGGCACCCGCAGGTTTGCACAAAGTCCAGCTCAGGTGACGCAGCTCACCGATGCGTCCGTCCCGCAGCCAGTCACGCACTCGCTGGAAGCGCGGCAGCGAGCGGCGGTAGTAGGAGACAAACAGATGCAAACCGGCGCGTTCGAAGGTGCGCTGCATCAATGCGCTCTGCTCGGCATTCAGCGACATGGGCTTCTCGACGCAGCAATGTTTGCCGGCTGCGGCCACCATCAGGCTGTATTCGAGGTGGCTGTCGGGCGGCGTGGCGATGTAGACCGCGTCAACGTCGGGGTCGTTGATCAGTGCCTGGGCGTCGGTATAAAAGCGTGCAATACCGTGGCGTGCCGCATAATCACGCACAGCAGCTTCACGGCGCCCCATCACGGCCACCAGCGCAGAACCTGGCGCTTTGTAGAAAGCCGGTCCACTCTTCAATTCAGTGACACTGCCACAGCCGATCATGCCCCAGCGTACGGTGCTCATCTGCTCTCCTCGTCCGTTTTGATCAATCGGGCAGTATCCACATCCCCACACGTCAGCGCCATAACCACTTAGCATGACAATTGCATTACACTTTTATGACATTCATTGCGCTGCGGGGCTAAACGATGAAAATACGCGCCACGGTCATCTGCGAACACGAGGGGCATATCCTCTTCGTGCGTAAGGCCAGATCAAAATGGGCCTTGCCGGGCGGCAAGGTAGAACGCAACGAGCGCCCGGTCGGCGCCGCCGAACGCGAGCTGCAAGAAGAAACCGGATTGAACGTGGACGGCTTGCTCTACTTGCAGGAGCTGAAAGCCCGCGACACCGTTCACCACGTTTTCGAAGCATCCGTTGTGAACATCGCCGATGCAAAACCTTGCAACGAAATAATCGATTGCCAGTGGCATCCCTACGGCGCGATGGAAGAACTCGACACCACCGACGCCACCCGGCACATCGTTAAATCCTTCCTACGTCGCCTGTAGTTCAGCGCTCTGCCCGCTGGCGAACAATCCTCGCTTCACCCTGCCATTCTCTTTTTGCCGTTCGACAAAGGATCTGACGAACGCGGCAGCGGCTGCGTGCGCAATCGGTACTGCCATGGCCTGGCGGATGGTCATGAAGTCATCCTCTACCAGCCGCCACTGCTCGTTAACCCTGGTTTGCAGGAAATCCCGTACGCCCGCCGCTGCGTCCAGGCCTTGCTCGATACACACGTCTACCGCCGCAGATGAGGTGGGTGCCCGGACCAGTTCGGCATGCTGGACCGTGCGGCTCAAATACAGGTCATAGGCCGCACCCTGGCCGACGGCGATACGTCGACCCGGCGCATCCAATTGCGCAACCTGCGTGAAGGGTGAGTCCTTCGCCACCAGGTAGGTGCCCTTGATTGCCACGTACGGCGCGCTGAAGGCAATCTCTTGCTCACGCACCGGCTCGATGGCCAGGAACGCCACGCGCCACACATCCTCAGCCAATGCAGCAAACACCTTGCCCGCCGACTCGAAGGTGATCAGCTCCAACTCGACACCCAGTTCATCGGCGAGCGCCTTGGCCAGTGCCACGGACACGCCCAGGGGTTCACCGCCCGCACCGCGTTGCGCCAGCACCGGGTTGCCGAAGTTGATGGCGGCGCACAGCACGCCGTTGGGGGCCAGTTGTTGCAGTACCTGGGGGTCAATCATTGAGCGGTCCTTGCGAATCAGGTTTTAGAGGGTTGCCACGCGGCTCAGGTAATAACCGCGAACTGCTAAAGGAAGCAAGTTGAACGTGCTCTGCGATGCGGGTGTTGTGGTCTGGCAGTTGCTGCGCGGCGATGCCATCGTAGCCTCGCTGGCGCTCGACAACTCCCACATTTTGATCCTTGGTGTCGCCAAGACCAATGCTCAAGACCGAGGCTTTTTCCCGGCCATCTGCCCGCGCACATACAACGCCTCCACCAACGTCTGCCGCTCTTCCCGAGGCAACGTACTGGCAAACTGCGCCAATGTCGTATCCACCAACGCCCGCAGCGCCATATCCGCCTCACGCGCCTTGGCCAATTCAGTCACCAGCACATCCCGGTCCAACGCCGGCGCTTCCAACTGCTTGATCACCCCAAGCCGCGCCTCACGGCCAGCCATGACCAGCGGCTGGCTGTCAGCGCTGTTACGGCGCAACAGCTGACGCAACTCCCTGCGCCGCTCCGGCGGCAAGTTGACCATGGCCTGGCGCAGGCCGTGCTGGTTGACCATCGCTACGGCGGGCTTGGCGTTGACCCTCCAATGGTAGAGGCCTCCGCCTACGCCGCCGATCAAAAATACATTGAGCAATACCGAGACAAGCAACCACGGTTTCAGGGATTTAGCGGTCATTGCTCGGTGTCCTCGGCGTTGACGGTAAAGATCACTTGCGCATCGCCCTGGTCGAAGACACTGGGCAACACTTCGGATGACAACATGGGCAGCGGCACGCTCATCGACGCTACCAGCATTCCGGTAACGATGCCGGCAATGCCCACGCCCACCAAGCCCGCCGGCGATAACCAGTTGGCGTAGCGCGACCAGAACGACCTGCGGCGCGGCGCAGACTGGCGGATCTGCCTCGCCAGCGCCGGGTCGGTGAGCGCCAGTAGATAGCTGTTCAGCTGGACGTCGAGCCAACCAGCCTCCTCCAAGGCCTCGCGGGCACTGGGATGAGCACTTTCAAGCAGTGCCTGCGCTGCGCCTTGCTCCGCCAGAGGCCAGCGCTTTAAATCGGCCCCATAGGCGTCGGCCAGATACGCAAATCGTTCGGGTGTCATGTCTTTCCCCTTCCTGGGCGGGCAAGCCCGGGTGTGTCGGCAAGGCTGCTGCGCAACTGACGTCGGGCCCGCGACAGCAGGTTCTCCAGTGCCTCGACGCTGATATTCATCAGGGCCGCGGCGTCGATGTTCGACAGCTCCTGGTAGTACTGCAACACAATGGCTTCGCGCTGGCGCTCGGGCAATACCGCCAGGGCGGCGGCCATGCGTTCGCTGCGGTCGGCGGTTTCCAGCTGCTCATCCAGGGACGGCGCGCTGTCGGCCAGCGCCAGCGCTTCCTCGTCGCTCAGAGGGCGCTCCTTGCGCCGGCGCAGGCGGTCATGGCACAGGTTCAGCGCGACCCGATGCAACCAGGTGTCGAAGCGCGCTTCGCCACTGCGCCAACTCGCCGCCTGGCGCCAGATGCGCAGGAAACTTTCCTGGGCCACGTCCCTGGCTTCGTCGGCATCCCCCAGGATCCGGCTGGCAAGCGCCAGCAGACGCGGCAGTTTGCGCGTCACCATTTCGTTGACGGCCGCGGGTTCGTTGTTGCCGATGCGTGCCAGCAGTTCAACATCCGGATCAGTGTCTTTCAATCGGGCAACTCTCAGTCCGGGTGGCTGATTCAGCGGATCCAATGCCCCTCACGCCAGTACCAATTGGGGCCGTGGGCTTCCCAATGGCCAGGTTCCCAGCGCGCATTGCGCATCACAGGCTGCCAGTGGCCGGGCTTCCAAGCGTAGCCGCGTCCCTCCCAGCGCCAGTGTCCACGGTCCCAGACGTAACCCGGGCGCTCCACGGGGATCATTTCCACGCGCTCCGGCGGCGGCGCCTGGCGGATGATGATTTCGGTCTGGGCAAACGTGGGGGTGCTGACAAACGCGGCGAGCGCCAGCGGAGCAAGCAAGGCAAAACGCAATTTGGCCAGGGGTCTCATGGCAACTCCTTCATTCAACGCGCGAAAGTGCGGGTTGCTGATGGGTTGAACGGTGGGTGCAAAAAAATCCGTCGCAGAATGTGCAGGTTATTTGCGCAGGCAGTATTGCCCGGGGGATGGCGGCGCTTGATGAAATGTTTGAAAGCTTCGCGACGGATTTACGCCGCTGGCAGCGTTGAAGGATTAACGCCTATCAACCCAAGAGGACACACCATGTACCGTCGACTTTCCATGCTGGTTGCCGCGTTGCTGATCGTCAGCCTCAGCGGCTGCGTGATCCTGCCGGAACACCGCCATTGTTGCTGGCGCTATTACGGCGCGCTCGATACACCGACCCACACCGTCAACGGCTAGCCTACTCCCGCAAACCCACGGCGCCCGGCCTTGATCTCGGTGCGCAACTCGACAATCAGGTTTGAGATGGAACGGATGCTGTCCAAACCCTCGGGGGACACGCCGGTCAGCAGCAGGTCGACCCGGCCGGACACCGTTCGAAGATGTCGATTCGCTGACGTCAAAAACCCCTGCCTGCAACCTCTCGTCTGCTGTTTCGGAGGGCACTTGACTCCACGCGTCGATCACAAGAGGCTCTTGGCCTTTCGCCATCACTCTGAGCCAAGCCCCCATGAGTATCGACCCTCCCAGCCAGCCCGACAGCGATGTGTACAAGACGTTATTGGAGTCGACCAAGGCCATCCCCTGGCGCATTGATTGGCAGAGCATGACCTTCAGTTATATCGGCCCGCAGATCGAGCCCCTGCTCGGCTGGACCCCGCAAAGCTGGGTCAGCGTGGACGATTGGGTCGAACGCATGCACCCGGACGACCGTGAATACGTGGTGAATTTCTGCGTGTCGCAATCCCGCGCAGGCGTCGACCACGAGGCGGATTACCGGGCGCTGACCGCGAATGGCGACTACGTGTGGATTCGCGACGTGGTGCACGTGGTGCGCAAGGACGGCGAAGTCGACGCGCTGATCGGCTTTATGTTCGATATCAGCGAGCGCAAGAAGACCGAAGAACACTTGGTGCGCCTGCAAAAACAACTTGAGGAATATTCCTATCAGGATGGACTGACCGGCATCGCTAACCGTCGCATGTTCGACACGGTGCTGGAACGGGAATGGGCCAGCGCCCAGCGCAGCCAGTTGCCACTGTCGCTGATCATCCTGGATATCGATTTTTTCAAGCAGTACAACGACCACTATGGCCATATCAAGGGCGACGAATGCCTGCGCCAAGTCGCGCGCACCCTGTCACAGGCGGCCAACCGGCCACGGGATTTCATTGCGCGTATCGGCGGCGAAGAGTTTGTATGGTTGCTGCCGGAAACCGATGCAGCGTCGGCCAGGCAAGTGGCGCAACGCTGCCTGCACCTGATTCGCCAGCAGCAGATCGAACATGGTTTTTCGGCGGTATCGAATCTGTTGACCTTGAGCCTGGGCGTCGGCACGCACATCGTAAAACCCGATAGCCCGATGCTGGAGTTTGTCGAAAAGGTCGATAAGTTGCTGTACCAGGCCAAACGCAACGGGCGGATGCGTGCAGAGTTCGCCACCGGTGAAGTTTGACGTTGAGGTCAAATTGCAGGCAAAAAAAATCCCAAGTAGCTGATGGAAACTTGGGATTTAAAAATGCATAAACCGTGGGAGGTGAACGCCCGGCTATAGTAACGACTGTAAAAAGCTGTAACAAGATTATTTTAATCCTTTCGTCGGATTAAAAGCGCTGTAAGTCATTCAATAACCACACATTTTTTAAGGTGGCGGACGCTATGAGTGCCACTTTTTGGTGCAAGTACCACCCAAATTTCCACTTATAAAAAAGGGTTATTGAATTAAGGCAGCGTCGCACTTTTCGACATACGCCCGTTCAACGGCTCACATGTCTCGCGTGTATCAAGGCTATTAGGCAGTAATGAACGCGCGATACTTTCCACCTGCCGACAGAGTGCCAAGCGCTCGTTGGCGGCTTCCCGCTCGCGGTCAACCTGGGCGTTGAGCTGGACAAAATAAATCCCCAGCACTACTGCAACGCAGAGCACTCCGAGCACGAAGTAGCGCACGCTGTTAGAAGACGAAGGCTCGGGCGCGTTCATGAGACTACTGCGCCCTGCTCTTCTCGTATCGCACATCATCGCCGTCGACCTGGCCGACCACGACCCAACCCAGCCGCTGATAAAAACCGTTGGCGCGTATTTCGTCGCGGCCATCGGTGATCAGATACAGTCGGTCATGGTGTTCAAACAGCGCGGCTTCGGCGACCGCCATCAGTTGACGGCCCAGGCCCAGGTTTTCGTGAGTGGGCCGTACGAACAGCGCAAATACCTCGCCTTCGGCCAGGTCGACCATGGCAAAGGCAACGGCGCGGCCATCCACTTCAGCGACCCACACGCAGGGCGCTGCTTCGATGCTCGAAGCCAGCACCTGCGGCGTGATGCCCAACTCAGCCATCTGTTCGACACTCAAATGGTTCTGCACCACCGACGTGCGGATGCTGAACAGCGTGTCGATATCGTCCTGCGTCGCCGTGCGGATTAGCGTTTGCATACTGGCCTCCCTGATAGAGGACGCAATTGTATGCAAATAGAAACACAGTGAATGTCGTGGATTTGTAAAGCGCCCTACAGGTGCGAGGACGAAGTTGGCCAGGCTTACGCGGCGTTTGCACTGGCCGGTGCTTGGACCGGCGCGGTCTGGTCCAGCAGGCGAAACAGCGGCAGGCACGCCGCCTGGATCACCAACATGCGGATCACCTGCATCGCTGTCACCAGTGTCACCGCCAGGCCCAAGGCCTCGGCGGTGAGGCTCATTTCCGGCGCACTGCCAGGCATCATGCCCAGGGCAAGCGACAGCCATGGCATGCCCAAGCCGGCGCCGAGCGCCCATGCGGCTATCGCCGTGGTGATCACCGAGCCCGTCAACAGCAGCAGCACCTTGCTTAGTAGTCCTGGGGCGCGGCGCAAGAAGCTGTGGTCAAACGCAACGCCCAATGCACAGCCGATCAACAACTGGCCGCAGCCACTCAGCCAGCCCGGCATGCTCATTGACAAGTTATTGCAGCCCACCCCCACCGCGCAGATCAGGAACGGCCCGAACGTCCAGGGATTGGGCAGCTTGCAGTGTTTGAAACCCAGCGCCGCGAGCCAGCCCATCGCCAGGATGAAAATCAGCCACGGCCAGATCACCGGCAACGGGGCATGGGCCACGACCTGCGGCATGCCAAAGGTTGCGACCGCAGGCACCGTCAACAGGATCAGCAGCAGGCGAATGCTGTGGGCGGCGGCGATAAAACTGGTGTCCGCCTGGCGTTGTCGGCCCAGGTGCACCATCTCGCTGGAGTTGGCTGGCATCAAGGCAAAGAACGCGGTGCCGAAGGGCACGCCCCAGCGATGCAGGACCAGCACCGAACACAACGCCAACACCAGCGTCAGTAACACCGCAAAGAGAATCAGCCCGAGATGGGCCGCCACCTGTTGCATCACTGGCAATGTGAAATGACAGCCAATGGCAACTGCCACGATAAGCTGCCCGACTTGGCGACCATGGGGGATTTCCGGTACGAGGCTGCCGGCGCAGCGAGTCAACATCACCGCGACCAACGCGCCAATCACCCAAGGCAACGGCCACCCCGCCCAATTGGCAATGCTGCCGCCCAAAGCGCCGACGATCAGGGTTACAAGCCAGTATTGGCGAAGATTGGGCATCAGGAAGCACTCGGCATGGAGAAGAATGCCGACAGGTTATAGACTCGTTCGCATCACAGAAAATATCCATTTGTGAAACCAGTCATCACTCTTTGTTATGCGAGCCCGTATGAACCTGAAAGCGCTGGAGTACTGCGTAGAGATCGCCCGCCAAGGCAGCTTCACAAAGGCGGCGCAGGCGCTGCATGTGGCGCAACCGGCACTGAGCATGGCCGTTGGCCGACTCGAGGAAGAATTGGGCGTGGCGCTGTTTAACCGCGCCACGCGACAAATCAGCGTGACCGCTGAAGGCCAGTTGTTCCTGACGCGCGCCGAAGCCTGCCTGGAGGGGCTGGCCGGTGCACGCCGTGAGCTGCAGGACCTGACGCAACTGCACAGCGGTGAAATCCGCGTCGGTGTGCCGCCGATGTATGGCATCCGCCACATCCCCGAACTGCTGATGCAATTTCGCGCGCGCTACCCCGGCATTGCGATGCATGTGGTGGAAGGCAGTGCCGATGACATCAGCGAGCGCCTGGCCACGCGGGATATTGACGTGGCGCTGCTGGAGTCGCGGCGGGTCGACCCGGAATGGGAGTCAGTGCTGCTCGGCAGCGACGAGATGGTGTTGTGCATGCATGAGCAGCATCCGCTGGCGGCCGCTTCATCTATCCCGGCTGCGCGGTTGCAAGACGAACCCATGCTGGTCTTCGACAACACCTTCCTGCAACGCCATTTGCTGGATGCGTTTTGCAGCAACGCCCGCGTGCGTTTCAACATCGCCCTGGAAAGCAACTTTGTCCCGCTGGTGATTACCGCTACCCGCAGCGGCATGGGCGTATCGACCCTGCTGCGTTCAGTGCAAGAGCAGGAGCCGGGGCTCGCGGGAGTGTCTTTCGAACCCGCGCAATTCATGCACTTCAACCTGTGCTGGCGCGCCAGTGAATACCTGTCACAGGCCAATAGACGGTTTATTGAAACGGCAAAGGTGTATTTCCAGGAAGATGCCAGCTCACCGCTGTCGCACTAAGCGGTCATTTGCGCGCAACTTTGTAGCGCACGCAGTCCTGATAGAAACTCTGGCGAATTGCCTCGGGTTTCAGCCGTGAGCCGCTGTCGTAGGTCTGTTCCGTGATGCCCATGGCCATCATGCGCATCCAGGATTTATTGAACTTGATGGTCTGGATTTTCTGCCGCGCGGCGTACAGCGACACCCCCGACAATTTGAGTTCCTGGGCCCTGGCGGCGGTGCCAGCACCCCAACTGCACATGTACTTGTCACCCTCGCGCAGCTCCCGTGCCTGCACGGCAGCTGCGCCGCCGGCCAGGGAGCAGGCGATCAGCATGATTCCAACAGTGCGCATTTGCATCCCCACCTAACCACCTGAAAATAAAAGCGATTCTGGCGAGGATTTTGTTACAAAGGGGCCATTAAATTGCCTTACTGAGTGCCATCACCATTGGTAAGTGGCGCTCGCCTGCACGGTGCGCTGCGAGCCATACCAGCACCACGAGTAGGAGTAGCAGGAAGCGACGTACTCTTTATTCGCCAGGTTGGTCGCGTTGAGCGCCAGGCGCAGGTTGTCCTTAAGACTGGTGATGTTTGGGATGTCGTAGTGCACCGCCGCATCGAACAAGGTGTAGCCCGGCACTTTCAGGGTGTTGGCGGTATCGCCCCAGGACGAGCCGATGTAACGTGCGCCCGCCCCCGCACCGAAGCCCTTGAGGTGGCCATCGTGGAAGGTGTAGTCGGCCCATGCCGACGCGGTGTGGCGCGGTACGGCGTAGGTGGTGGTGCCTTCGGCGGCGAGGTTCGGGCCTACGCCGATATCGCCGATGGGCGAATAGCGCACGGTGTTGTTGGACTGGCTGATGCGGTTGTCCAGATAGGCGTAGGCCGCGGTGATGTCCAGGTTATCGTTGAGGCTAGCCTTGCCTTCCAGCTCAAAGCCACGCGATTGCACTTCGCCGTCCTGGCTCTGGCAGCGCCCGCTGCCGCACAGGTGGGTGGGGTCCGGGTCGGTAGTCAGGACGTTGGTCTGGCGCAGGTCGAAGATCGCCGCCGTAATAAAGCTGTTGCTCCCCGGCGGCTGGTACTTGATGCCGACTTCATACTGCTTGCCTTCAGTCGGCTTGAACACCGAGCCGCCATACCCGGTGCCCGATTGCGGGTTGAAGGACTCCGCGTAGCTGGCATACGGTGCCAAGCCATTATCGAAGAGGTAGACCAGGCCGATACGGCCCGTAAACGCCTTGCTGTCCAACGACGATTTACTCTTGGCGCCGCTGCGCAGGGTCTGGGTGCTGTTATCGGTGCTGGCCCAGTCATAGCGACCGCCCAGCAGCAATACCCACTTGTCCCACTTCATCTGCTCTTGCAGGTAGACGCCGGTTTGTTCGCTGCGCGAGGTGCCGTCGGTGGTGTAGGCCGGCACCGGGACCGCCGCGCCGTAGACCGGATCAAAGATATCCAGGGTAGGTCCGGCCTTGTACACGCCTGAGCCGGACAGCGTATCGGTGCTGGTGTTCTGGTAATCGAGGCCCATCAACAAGGTGTGCTGCAACGGCCCCGTGTCAAATTTGGCCTGCAACTGGTTGTCGAGGGTGTAGGCATCCATATCGACATCACTGGCAATGGTCGACCGCTGGATGGTGCGGTAATCCGATAACAGGATATTGCTGTAGAGGCTGCGGTACCGGCCTTCGGTGCGCAGGTAACGGGCATTCTGGCGCACAGTCCACACGTCATCGAAATGATGCTCGAACGCCCAGCCGATCGAGTAATACTCGCGGTCGCTTTTCTCGAACTTCTTTTCGCCATCGTAGAGATCCACATCGATGCTGCGCCCGGTCGGGCTGTGCAGCACCGACCCCCAGGCCGGCACCGAGCCGTAGGACGCGCCTTTGGGGTCCTTCTGGAAATGCCCGAGCAGGGTCAGCGAGGTGGCATCATCCGGGCGCCAAGTGAAAGCGCTGGAGAGCGATTGGCGACGCGTCTCAGTGTGTTCGACCTGGCCATCGGCATCATCGAAAAGGCCTGCCACGCGGTAGGAATAAACGCCCTGGTCGTCGATTGGGCCGCTGAGGTCGAAGGTGGTGCGCTTCTTGTTGAAGGTGCCGTATTCCACGCCTATTTCATGAAACGGCGTGTCCAACGGGCGCTTGCTGACCATGTTGATCACCCCGCTCGGCGTGCCCTGCCCATACAACACCGACGCTGGGCCACGCAGCACTTCGACGCGTTCCAAGTCAAACGCATCCTTTTGCGGCAAGGCGTCACGGCTCGAAGGCATGCGCAAGCCATCGAGGTAAGTGGCCGGGGCGAAACCGCGGATGGTCAACTGATCGAGACGCGACGCAGTGGCGCCACGGGTTTCAGGGATGACAGCGGCGCTGTAGCGCAGGATCTGGTTAAGGCTCTCGGCGTTTTGCGCACGCATCTGGTCTTTGGTGACGATGGAGATCGACTGCGGGGTTTCGATCAACGCGGTATCCGTCTTGGTGCCCGACAAACTGCGCGTGGCCACATAGCCCGACACCGGCCCGGTCGGGCTTTCGGCCTGGTACGCGCCGCTGATGGTGGTGGCCTGCAGCTCCATGGCCGCGCCGTTATCCGGGATAGCTTCCAGGCGGTAGCGATCGGCGGAGAGTTTCATGGCCTGCAGGCCGCTGCCGGCGAGCAGTTGGTTCAGCGCCACGTCGGTGTCGTATTGCCCGCTCAACCCTTTGCTGCGCTTGCCCCGGGTCAAGCTTGCATCGAAGGCCAACACCAGGCCCGCCTGCTCGGCCAAGCTATTGAGCGCCTGGCTAAGGTCACCGGCAGGAATCGAGAAACTGCGCACGGCGCTGCTGCTTTCTTCGGCGAAGACGGTTTGGGCAGTCAGCAACGGCACGGCGGCAAAAGCCATCGCCACTGACAGGGTCAGTGGGTGCAAGGGACGAGCAAGGCGCGACATGGGAAATCCTGCGTAATGGAGGTTCTATTAACCATGACGGCCATGTCGGGGAATCGGGCAAGGATGAGAGCGATTTTTATTTGAGAGTGGTTGCTGCAATCAGTTTTATCGCTTTTTTATGTAGCTCTTGGGGTTCGTGCTGCGCGGTTTCTTCCCCGTTGTAGTGGGCCTTTTCTGAATTTCTCAACCGTTCATCCAGGCGCTTTTTCCTGCGGCATGCTCCGACGCCTTGCCCTTTGCCGAGCCGTCACGGATGACCCACGCTTCCCACATCGCCCTTATCGAATTTGAGCTGGATGGCTTTCATCAGAGCTTGGAGATTTATCGCCAGCAGATGGGTGCCTGGTATTCGCGTGCGCTGGATTCGGTGAGCCATGGGTTGGACATGCCGTCGTTGCTGGGGATGGATCGGGTGTTGCGGGTCGGGGATTCGCAGCGGTCGGTGAGCATGGCTGATACGGACTTTGCGACCGTGGCCCAGTGCCCGCTGGGCGGTGAGCTGAAGATTCAGAGCCTGTTCGAGTCGGTGTATGACGTGCCGATCGGCGATATCCCGGTGGAGGTGATGGGGCTGGATGACGGCAGTTCCACCGTGATCTTGCTGGATGAACAAGGTAAAGGCTCACACCACTGCGCGGCTGGCGGGCGGTATCAGGTGCGGGTGCAGGGCGGCGTTTCCGAGGAACAGGTGGACGCGTTGTTTGCCTCTTACGCCGGGTTGATGGCGGATCTGGAGCAGTGGCTTCGGTCGCAGTGGGCCGGGTTTAAGCCGCATTGGGAGCGATCTACTGCCAGCGCAATTGGCAGCGGCCTATTGGCGGGCAGTTGGGCGGCGATCCGTGATGTGTGGGACAGCATCAAGCGGGTGCAGGCAATTCTTGAAGACCCACTGAAGTTCGTCGAGCAACTGGGAGATCAGGCCGCCCAGTTGGCGCAAATCGCCACAGACGCACCCAAGGTCATGGAGCAGGCAATGTTGCTGGCCAGTGATGAGGCGGCGCTGTTCCTGTTGGTGCGCACGGCGATGATCTGGCTGGACGCGTTGCCGCCCGGTGAAATGGCCGAGGTGGCGGCTGGGTTAGTGGTGGCGTTGCTGATTGACCTGGTGATTGGCGTGGTGTTGACCATCGCGTTGCCTGCGGCGGGCGTGGCGTATTTGAGTTTGCGCTTGGTCAAGTATGGCGCGCAGATCCTCGAGGCGGCGGTGGGCTTTGTCAGGGGGCTTCTGGTGATTCTGACGAAGTTTATGCAGGCCGTGGATCGCTATAAGGCGGTGGCCGTTCGCGGGGTGGTTGGCGGGCTGAAGCAAGGCACGATGCAGATGCGCTGGAAGGCGCGGCAGAACGCGGTGCTGAAGCAGACAGAGCATGTCGATGATGTGCCTGTTGGTTCGAAAAATCCCGCGGGAGATGCGGCGGCTGCTTCGGATAAGACCGCGACCAATGGCTGCCCGGTGTCGATGGTTACCGGGGAGGAACTGCTTACCCTGACCGATGGTGCGCTGGACGGGATTCTGCCGTTTGAGTGGACTCGGTTGTATCGCACCAGTGCGGTGGAAGTGGATTGCGGGTTGGGGTTTGGCTGGAGTCATTCGCTAGCACATCGGCTTAGTGTTTCCGGTGATTCGGTGGTGTGGACAGATCATGAGAATCGCTCGACTACCCTGCCCTTGCCGTCTGTTTCTCGGCCCGCAATCACCAACAGCCTGGCCGAAGCCGCGATCTACCTGGGGTCTTTGCCTGATGAGTTGGTGCTGGCTCAGGCGTCGCGTTTCTACCATTTCCGCGACGGTGTGCTGACAGCGATCAGCGATGCGTATGACAACCGGCTGCGTATTTCCCGTAACTACCTGGGGCAGATTGAGCGGTTGGACAACGGTGTGGGGCGCTCGTTGTTTTTGCGCTATGCGTCGGGCCGCATTGTTGCGGTGGATTACCAGGTTGAGCGGGCTGTGGATGACGGTCCGTTTGTCTGGGTGACAGAGCAGAACGTTGTTTCCTACGCCTATGACGATGTCGGGCGGTTGGTTTCAGCGACCAATGCTGTAGGTGAAAGTGAGGTTTATCGGTACGACGAACAGCACGTCATTCTTGAGCGCGGACTGGCCGGTGGGGCGAGTTTCTTTTGGGCGTGGGAAAGGTCTGGCAAGGCGGCGCGGTGTGTCCGGCACTGGGCGAGCTTTTCGCAGATGGACACGCGGTATGTGTGGGAGGACAACGGGCAGGTCACGGTTCATAACGCCGATGGCAGCCAGGAAGTCTACGTGCATGACCAGCGAGCGCGGCTGGTGCGGCGGGTGGATCCGGATGGTGCTGAGCACTTCAAGTCCTACGATGACAAAGGCCGGCTGACGGTTGAGCAGGATCCTCTCGGCGCGATCACAGCCTACCAGTACGACGAAGCCGGACGCTTGGTGTCGTTGTTTCCGGGGGATGATGAGCCCACTTCCTACGAGCATGAGAATGGGTTCGTACGGGTTGTGCGGCGTGGTGAAGCGGTTTGGAAGTATGAGCGGAATGACCAGGGCGACGTTACGCGTAAGACCGATCCAGACGGCAATTCCACGGACTACAGCTACAACAAATACGGGCAGCTGATTGGGGTTTGGTATCCCGATAACAGCTGTCAGCGGCTGGTCTGGAATGAACGCGGACAACTGCTTGAAGAGCAATTGCCGAATGGCGGTATCAAGCGCTATCGCTATGACGATCTGGGGCGGCAGGTTGCGCGTGAGGATGAATATGGTGCGCTCACACAGTTCGAATGGAACAACGCTGGGCGCCTAGTCCAAATCGTCTTGCCGAGTGGTGACACGCGTAAATATACCTACAACGCTTACGGAAAAATCACCTCCGAACGCGATGAACTGGGGCACGTCACCCGTTACGAATATGCCGACGGCTTGCACCTGATCAGCCGCCGCATCCACGCCGATGGCACCCAGGTCAAATACCGTTACGACAACGTTCGTTTGTTGCTGACCGAGATCGAAAACGAAGTCGGCGAAACCTACCGGTTCCAGTATCACAGCAACGGCCTGATCCAACAAGAAACTGGTTTTGACGGCCAGCGCACCGCTTACGTTTATGACCTGAACGGCAACCTTCAGGAAAAGACCGAACACGGCGACGATGGCAGTCAGCTAGTCACCCGCTACGAGCGCGATCACGCCGGACGACTCGTAAGAAAAACCCTGCCCGACGGCAACATCGTCGATTACGCCTACGACCGCCAGGGCAATCTCCTAAGCGTCGACGACGGCCACTGGGCGCTGGCCTACGAATACGATCCGCAAAACCGCCTTACCGCTGAACACCAAGGCTGGGGCACGTTGCGCTATGGCTATGACGCCTGCGGTCAGCTGAAAAACCTGCGCCTGCCGGATAACAACCGTCTCACCTTCAACCACGATAAAGGCGGCCATCTAGCCACTGTCGACTTGAACGGTGAAACCCTCACCTCGCACCTGTTCAAAGCCGACCAGGAACAGCAACGCCAACAAGGCCAACTGATCAGCCACTACCACTATGACGATCAGCAACGCCTGCACGCCCACGCCGTCACCCAACAGGAACACTACCTTTACCAACGCCAATACGACTACGACAAATCCGGCAACCTCACCCGCCTCCTCGACACCCGCAAAGGCGAACACCACTACCACTACGATCCCCTCGCCCGCCTGACCCGAGCCGATCACTCCCAAGGCGAGCAGGAACGCTTCGGCCACGACCCGGCCGGCAACCTGCTCATGCAAGACCGCCCCGGCCCGGACATCGTCGCCGGCAACCGCCTGATGATCCAAGGCGACCGCCACTACGACTACGACGCCTTCGGCAATTTGATCCGTGAACGTCGCGGAAAGGGCCATCAACTCGTCACCGAATACCGCTACGACTGCCAGCACCGCCTCATCGGCCTCACCCAACCCAACGGCCAAACTGCCAGCTACCGCTACGACCCGTTTGGCCGCCGCATCAGCAAAACCGTTGACGGCAAAACTACCGAATTCTTCTGGCAAGGCGACAAACTCATCGCCGAACACCACGCGGATCGGCACCGCAGCTACCTCTATGAACCGGACAGCTTTCGTCCGCTGACCCTACTAGAAGGCTTCGGTCCAAAAGAAACCAAGCCCTACCACTACCAACTAGACCACCTCGGCACCCCACAGGAACTCACCGCCCCGGGAGGCAAAATCGTCTGGTCCGCGCACTACCGCGCCTACGGCGAAATCACCCGCCTCGACATAGGAAAAGTCGACAACCCGCTGCGCTTCCAAGGCCAATACTTCGACTCGGAAAGCGGGCTGCACTACAACCGCCATCGCTACTACAATCCGGATCTTGGTCGCTACCTGACACCTGACCCGGTGAAGCTGGCGGGTGGGATCAATGCATACCAGTACGTACCCAACCCGACAGGTTGGGTAGATCCGCTAGGCTTGAACTCTTGTCCAGGTGGCAAAAAGTGCAAACCGACGACCGAAGCTGAAGAACCAGAAACGGAGGCAAAAGCTAATTATGGGGAGCCACTCCCCCCCACCACCTCAAATATCCCGCCTGAAATGGGATATCACAAAGAAACCTATGCCAACAAACCAGTTAAACCGGAAGAAACCACCCGAAAGTGGGATGAATTTCTAGGGCCACGTCCCCACACGAACACCAACCCGCGAACTGGAAAACCTGATCGCGACAGGATAGTTTCTAGTGACGCAAAAAGAAGTATTCGCTATGGCGCGCACGAAATGAACAGCAAACCAAGCAAACATCACTACCATGAGGAGACATGGACTCTTGAGCTTAAAGCCAACACCATGAATGTGGACAACACTGTTGTTAGAGTCCCACTACCGAAGAAGTGAAATGAAGATACGAATTACCGAAATACTTTCTACTACGGACACTTTACTCGTCAGGTTCCAATCATCTATCGGTAGTGGCGCCGCTCTATGGGCCGGGATCACTCCCAAAATCGGCGATGAACACGACGTAGAGTTCGATCTGGATGAAATCTTTTCTTGGGGGCGAAGCATTACTCCGTCCTCCGATACGACCCCGCAGATCATCGAGATAAAGGGTATCACTCAAATAACAGCCGAATTGACTCAAGTCGCGGACGAAGAATGTGCTGCATTACAACTTGGCGACTCTATAGTTCTTGTTGAACTCGACCGACCAATCACTCAAAAATCTGGTTACGTTGACGTGCGGGCAACCAGAATCGTCCTATACCCAACAAATATTTAACCCCCCTCACCCCCACGCCACCACCAACAACCCCACCCCCAACACCAAACACAACGGCGAATAAAAATACGTATCCAACCTCGCAAACCTTGACCCGCCGACTTTCTTGAAAAACCCCACCAATTCCGAATCCCCAATCGCCCTGGCAAACATCACCAACGCAATCGCACTGATCCCCCACTGCAACGCCCCATGGGACACCGCCGAAAAGTACAACCCCGCCCGCAGGCACACCATCAGCGCAATCCCCACCAATCCCAATGCGACCAGAAACGTGGCGAGCGCCGAGGGCTTGAACGCTGGCTTGGGTCCGCTGGCGAATTCTCCGGGCAGTTGGGGGATGGCGGCTAAGAAGCCGAGTTTGCCGCCGGCAGCCCAGTACAGATGCACCATGCTGATGAATGTAAAAACGCCGACAATCCATCGTGCGACTACAAAGCTCATGACTGGCTCTCCCTGAAAAGGTCCGCATCAGGATAGCCCCCCTGAGATTTTCTGCAGGCATTTCGTCGGCGGCTGATGGTAAAGTGCCGCCCCATGAAACTTGCCCGTGCCGACCGCTCGCTCATTGCCTGGATGCTCTATTGCTGCGTCCTGTTCAATGTGTTCGCCTGCAGTATCGGTCATGGGCAGATGGTCGGGATGCAGCTCAATGGCATCGGCGGTCAGTTCTGTACAGTGGACCCGCGCACCCAGGCGCCCAAGCCGTCCAACTCCACTGAGGAGAACTTGCCCACGCTGTCCAAGGCGTTTGGCTGCCCGCTGTGTTCCACTGGCGGTATGGGCCCGGCGCTGAGTTCCAGCCTGAATGTGGCGGTGTTGCCCCAGCCCCATGCGCCACCGCCAGCTATTGTCCTGGCTGCTGACATCCCTGCCCGCTTCACCTGGCCCACGGCTCATCCGCGCGCGCCGCCTGCTTTCGCCTGATCCCTTCGCTTTCTGATCTGCACTGACCGCCGTTTCCGCAAGGAAATACGGGCGGCTGTGCGTTGTTTTCAAGCCAAGTTTTTCAGGATTCAACCATGAAACATCTACCCCTGTTGGCGGGCCTGTTCGGCTGCCTGCCTGTCTGCGCCTGGGCCCTTGAGTTGGCCCCGACGACCATTGATGGCGAACAAACCGCCGAGCCCGGCCTGGCCCTGGACCAACCCAGCGGCGTGGCGTCGCGGTTGGGATTGAGCGTACGGGAAACCCCGGCGTCGGTGGCCATCGCTAAGCGCAGTGACATCGAGCGCCACGGCGCCAAGACTTTCCGCGATGCGGCCAACACCCTGCCCGGCGTCAACGCCAGCGCCCCGCCGGGCTTTGGCGGGTTTGTCTCCTATCGGGGTTTTACCAGCAGCCAGATCACCCAGATGTTCAACGGGATCAACGTCGCCACAGGCCTGGCCCGGCCTGTGGATGCCTGGATCTATGATCGGGTGGAACTGGTCGGCGGCCCCTCCTCCCTGATCAACGGCGCAGGCTCCGTGGGCGGTTCGCTCAATTACGTGACCAAGCTGGCCACCCGTGAGGAACAGGCGGCAGAGGGCCAGCTCACCTATGGCAGCTATGACACCGCCGGTATGGCGTTCGGCGTCAATCACGCCCTGACCGAGCCCGGTGCCGACGTGCAGCACTACGCGCGCCTGGATGTGAGCCGCAACACCAATCACAGCTACATCGACCGCGACCAGCGCGAGGCCTGGAGCCTGGCGTTTTCCCTGCTCAGCGACCTCACGCCCAACCTGTCTCATACCCTGGCACTGGAATACCAGGATGAGCATGAAGACAGCCCCTACTGGGGCACGCCGGTGCTCAATCCCAAGGCCGGCGAGCTGAAGATCGACAAGCACAACCGGTTCAACAACTACAACGTCGCCGACGGCCGCTACGAGCAGCGCACGATCTGGGCGCGCTCGATCATCGACTACCGCATCAACGACAGCACCACCCTGAAAAACACCCTGTACCACTTGGACAGCCAACGTGATTACCGCAACCTGGAAACCTACCAGTACAGCGCCGACAACAGCGCGGTGAACCGCTCGACGGCTTACCAGGTACGCCATCAGGGCGAACAGAACGGCAACCAGTTCGAGCTGCGCCACGATGACAGCCTCTACGGACTGTCGACCACCTGGTCCGGCGGCTTCGAGTACAAGGTCAACAGCACCACTAGCACGCCGTGGAATGTGCCGGGTAACAGTGCGGTGGATCCGAATACCTTCAACCCTGGGCACTTCTACGATATTCCGCGAACCCGGGAGAACTTCGGCAACGACAAGACCAACGAAGTCACCACCAAGGCGCTGTTCGTGGAGAATCGCCTGGGCCTCACCGACAAATTGTCGCTGTTGACCGGCCTGCGTTACGACGCCATCGACCTGGATGTCACCAACCACCGAGTGGTCACGGCCACCAACCCTCGGCACTTCAAACGCAGCTGGGAACCGCTGACCGGCCGCGTAGGCCTGACCTATCAATTCATCCCATCAGCCAATGTGTACGTGCAATACAGCACCGCCGCCGAGCAGCCAAGTACCACCACACAAGTGTTTGACGTCTCGACGGGTAAACAGTGGGAAGTGGGCAGCAAGTTCGACTATATGGACGGCCGTGGCTCGGCCACCGTGGCCGCCTACAAGATCGAGCGCAAGGATTTTGCCGTGACCGATCCGCAGGATCCCACCAGCAGCATCCCGGTCGGCGCGCAGTCATCCAGAGGCATCGAGTTGGCCAGCTCATTGCGCATCACGCCAAGTCTGCTGGCGGAGGGCAACTTCGCCTGGGTCAACGCCGAGTACAAGGATTTCAATGAGAAAATTGCCAGTGGCGCGGTGGTCTCGCGCAAGGGCAACACGCCGACCAACGTACCCACGCGCGTGGGTAATCTGTGGCTGACTTATGATTTTGCCGAGGATTGGCAAGGTGGTGTGGATGCGCGGTATGTGGCTGAGGTGTATGCGGATAATGCCAATACGCAAACGGTGCCGGCCTATACGCTGTTCGGGACGTTCCTGCGTTATAAGGTGGACTCGCATACCTCGGTCACGGGCCGGGTGCGCAACTTGACGAACGAGGTGTATGCCGAGTTCGCCCATGTGTCGCCGGCGTACTATCTGGGGGCGCCGAGGACCTTCGAGCTGGCAGTACAGACCCGGTTCTGACTTTGGAATACACACCAATGTGGGAGCTGGCTTGCCTGCGATAGCGGTGTGTCAGTTGATGAATCCTTGACTGATACAGCGCTATCGCAGGCAAGCCAGCTCCCACATTTTGAGCTCACTTGGCAGTGAGACCGGTGTTTATTTCAGGCTCGCCTCAACCTTCTCCGCCACATCCTCGGTCAACCAAGCCTTCCACACTTGCGGATGTTCCTTGAGAAACGCCTGGGCCACATCCCGTGGCGCTGTGTGATTTTCACTCATGGTCGCCAAGGCCTTATTCAGCGGCTCGATCGGAAACTCAACTTTCTCAAAGAACTGCGCAATCTGCGGATGGGCCTTCTGGAACGGCGTAGACACCCCGATACTCAACTTGGACGCCAACGAGCGCGTGGGCTTCGGATCAGGATTATCCGCATCCGTCAGGGTCTTCCAGGCCTCGGCATCGAACGGCGGTTCCTCCAGTTGGATCAACTTGTAGCGCCCCATCAACGGCGTCGGCGACCAGTAGTAGAACAGCACCGGCTTGCCCCGGCGGATCGACGAGGCAATCTCGGCATCCAGTGCCGCGCCTGAGCCGCAGCGGAAGTTCACGTAGCTGTCATCCAGACCGTAGGCCTTGAGCTTCTGTTTGTTGACCACTTCCGAGGTCCAGCCGATAGGGCTGTTGAGAAAGCGGCCCTTGCCTGGGGATTCCGGGTCCTTGAACACATCCTTGTAGCGCGCCAGGTCCTTTACGCTCTTGAGGTCCGGCGCCAGTGGCTTGATGCCTTTGGCGGGATCACCCTTGATCACGTATTCCGGCACCCACCAGCCTTCGGTTGCGCCTTTGACCGTGTCCCCAAGACCCACCACCTTGCCTTCGGCCTCCGCCTTGACCCACACCGGGCTGCGGCCGGCCCATTCTTCGCCGATCACTTGGATGTCGTTCTTGGCCAGCGCGGTTTCCAAGGTGATGGTAGTGCCGGGCAAGGTGTCGGTGGGCAAGTCGTAGCCCTTCTCGACAATAACCCGCAGCACTTCGGTGATCAGGCTGCCGCTTTCCCAGTTCAGGTCGGCAAAATGTATCGGCGCCTCAGCGGCGCGCACCGGCAATGCGGCCATTGACAGCCCTAGGGTCGCCAGGGACGCAGCCAACAGCGTTCTCAATCCTTTCATGCCTCAGGCACCTCGCGATATCGCAACCAATAGCGGAAGGCTTTGCTGCGTATGCGCGAAGCCTCTGAACAATTAAGTCAACTCAACTGTAGTAGAGGTTCCGGGAGATAACGGGTGTTCGCGTTTTTTTGCTGATTATTCGCTGGCCTTGAACGTGACCAGCTCGCCCTTGCGCCACTTGGCAGCCTTGCCGGTCACGGCCTTCAGGGTTTTGGTCAGGCCTTCCTGCAGTTGCTCATTGGCGGCAAACACCAGCATCACGCTGTGGCCTTCCTTGAACACGATGCCCTGGCCTTCGGCCGAGGACACGAAGGCGTAGTCGCCCAAGCCATAGACGGTCAACTTGATGTCGCGGAACTTCAATTCGAACTTGCCACCCTCACGACTGGGCAATACCGCCGCGCGGAAGTGATCGCCGACTTTGAGTTCCAGGCGAGGTTTGTCGTCCACCACCATCGCCGCCTCGGTGTCGATTTCGGCGATGTAGATACCTTCCGGCGTCTGCTCGGTGATGTAAACGAAACGGGATTGAAACTGCTTGACCAACTTTGCGCGCAAATCACCCAGCACGAACAACGCGTGCATATCCAGATTACTGACTGCCAAGGAAACGCCCCCACATCGAAAAGAGCGCTGTCCGCCAGAGCGGGCAGCACAAAAAAACGGCCATCACGGCACGATCACATCACTCATTCTTTGAAAAAAACTGAAGAAGATCCCACTGTCGCGTCACAAGACTAGTACAGACGTACGTGATGGACCTTGTGCAAGGTCATCAGGCACCACAGGAGATCACAGGTTCAACGGCCCGAGAATACGGCCCGACCAACTTCAGAGAATAACCCAATTAAAAATGCAGTTTTCCGACACACAAACACAAATAAACACACTGCCATGGAACCGGGCGCTGGCCGCCGACGACAATACTAAAACAGCAACACCGATCAAAACCACCTACAACACTGCAATCAAGTCATCCGGATCGATCGAAAGGAGCAGGCCATGCAACGATCAGCCTACAACGCGATGTCTTCGCACACCCGTCCATCCTGTCAGGACGAAGCTCAATACTACCGCTTGAACGGCTTTGAAGGGTACTCGGATTCGATTCTTTACCAAGTCGTACCTGCCGGCCGAAACTTTTTCCATATCCGCGAAGTGCTCAGCGGTCGAATCAAAGGCTTTCGCAGCGACCATGTCAAGGCCTGCGAACTGGCCAAGAAACTTGAAGCCATGTTACAAGCGGCCCCACGGAGCAATCGTTTCGTCAGCCCGCTAACTTAACTGCGCCGCCGACCCGCAACAACTGCCATACTGGCCCGTCCACTGAAGTTTGTGTCCACCCGGGCCAGGTTTCTCCAGTGCAGTTATCTCCAAGGGAAGGCTCTACGTGACGGAATTTGATATCGGCGAATTTTTTATCCATGGCGACGCAAGGGAAGTAGACGGTGAGTTCCAAGCCGTGATCATCATGCGGGCCAAGCCACCGCTGACCACTGTCACCACCCACCAGGTTGAAAAAGACCGCTGGTTCAAAACCGTCGACGCCGCCGCCATCGCAGCAAAGGACGCCGCCAAAGCGTTAAAAACCGCCGTAGATTCCGGCGCCCTGAATTCCTGACAATCCGATAGAACTCTACTGCGTCACAACCCTCCCATGCATAACGACCACCCTGCATGGAGAACGATATGGACGCGCCAATCCCTACCCTTGAAACCCTGTTTGACCAATTGGGCCTGGATTCAACCCCGGACGCTATCGACGCCTTTATCGCCGCGCACCCTTTGCCTGACGACGTGAAGTTGATCGATGCGCCTTTCTGGTCCGCACAACAGGCAAGTTTTCTCAAGGAAGAGCTGCGCGAAGACGCCGAATGGGCGATCGCGGTGGACGAACTGAACCAACGCCTGCATCAACCGCACTGACGGTAGATATCTACACAACGTTCAAAGGCTGAAAAATCTCCCTGTAGTGAGCGGGCTTGCCCCGCGCTGGGTGGCGGAGCCGCCCCAAACCAGGCGACCTAGTTCTATCTGGAACTCGGCGATGTCTTTATTGGGGCGGCTTCGCCACCCAGCGCGGGGCAAGCCCGCTCACTACAATATGTGTCGATAGCTATGCCCATTCCGGAAAAGCCCAATTCACGTCAACGCCTTACAGCCTCGGGTTTATAGCCCAGGCGCAAACCACCCCAATGCCGGCCCTTGACGATGATCGGCACCGACAGGTCGTGCATCAGCTCACCGGTATCGCGGGTGTAGGTCTGCAACAAAACCGCCTGTTGATGGCTGCCACAGCGGATCCCGGTGCGGTCTTCAAACTTGCGCTTGGTGCGGTTCTGTACAGCATCCACTTGCACATCGCCGGTCAACGCCTGGGAAAACGCCTTGTTGTGCGTCGGCACGTAACCCTGGGGCGTGCAGGCAATGGCGAACACCAACCCTTCATGCCTCGGCAGCAGATCTTCCTGGATCGCCGGCAACACCTGATCGGTATAGCCGTCAAACCGGGTGTGGTACTTGCTTGGGCTGGTATTGGCAATCGGCGTATAGCTGCGGTCGAACAGGTCATCCAGGCTGATGCGGTTCTGTAGCACGTCGGCCTCGAATTGCGCGGCAATTCGGCTAGCGCCTTCACGGGCCAAGTCGTAGATACGCTGATGATAGTCATCCAGGCCAACTTCCGCCAAGCGCTCACTGATGGTTTCGGCCTGGCCTTCCATCTGCACGGCGGCGTCGGCCAGTTGGCGGGTTTGCTGATCGCTGACGGCCAGGTCGCTGCGCATTTGTTCCACAGCATGGAACAGGCTGTCGAGCTGGGTGCGGTTGGTGTCGGTGCCCTGGGCAATTTCATTCACCTGGCCTTCGACATCCGCCGCCAGGCTGGCGATGCTATGCAGTTGCTCACCGGCGCGCTCCACTTGCTCCACGCCCGTGTGCAAGTCTGCCGAGAGCTGGCGAATCTGCTCCACCACCTGAGCGGTGCGTTGCTGGATATCGGCCACCATCACCCCAACCTCATCAGTGGCTGTGGCCGTACGGCCCGCCAGCCCGCGCACCTCATCCGCCACGACTGCAAACCCCCGACCATGCTCACCGGCTCGCGCCGCCTCAATCGCTGCATTGAGTGCCAACAGGTTGGTCTGGCTGGCGATGGACTGGATCACCAGGGTCACCCGCTGGATTTCCTCACTGCGCTGGCTCAAGGCTTCGATCAGTTCACGACTGGCATCGGCGCGCTGGCTGAGCTGGTGCATGCGGCTGATCGATTGGGCCAGTACTTCGCGGCCTTCGGTGCTGCGTTGATGGGCCTGGCTGGCTGCCCCCAGGGCCTCGCGGCTGAGTTGGGAGGTGACCTTTTCGGTGCCAATCATCACCTCGGCACTGCTGACAATCTGCTTGGCTGCACTCAACTGAGACTGCAAGCGAGCCGCCAGTTGCTTGACCGAATAGGCCACGCCGGCAGCGGACAGTGCGTTATGGCTGGTGGTATAGGACAGGTCGCGAGTCAACTCGCCAATCGCATCGACGGCGTCGCAAGACGCAACAACGGGCGTGCGACTTGTCAGGCGAGGCAGCCAGATCACCAGCACGGCCAGTGGCAGGCAGAGGTACAACGGCAGGATGGCAAATGCCAGGCCCAACAGTATCAGCACCAGGGCGATGCTCTGCGTAAGCTGCGTCAACCAGGCGGGCAACCCGCGCACCACCGATTGCGGTGCCACTGCTGCGCCCGTCAGAGATCCGTCTCCAGCCATCTTCGTCACCCCACTGCTTATCGTTATTGTCGCTGCATTAAACGCCACTATCGGGCCATTATCCATGGGCCTTTAGTGGGGTGGTTTGCAACAGATCAATAGACGGGGGTGTAACGAGTCTTTCCCTGGGGGACCGCTCAGCGATCCCCCAGCTTCACCACATCAGGCTTGGCGCTGGTGCTTGTCGATCTGCTCGTGGCGCTCTTGCGCTTCGATGCAGTACTTGGTGGTAGGGCTGATCAGCAAGCGCTTGAGGCCGATAGGCTCGCCGCTGTCATCGCACCAGCCAAAGGAATCTTCCTTGATGCGTTCCAGTGCACGCTCAAGCTGCGGCAACATGCGCTGGTCGCGGTCGATGGCGTTCACCAGCCAGGTGCGCTCTTCTTCAACGGAAGCGGCGTCGGCAGGGTCGGCCGGAGTGTCCAGGCTTTCAATGGCGATACGGTTCTGTTCGATGCGCTCGTGGTGCTCCACTTTCATGTCTTGCAGCAACTTCTCGAAAAAAGCGTGCTGTTCGGCATTCATGTAGTCATCCGCCGGCATGGCCAGCAACTTTTCCTTTGTCATTGATTTCTCTATAAAAAATACGTGCATTAAGGCGAATAAGGGAGCGTTCCGGCCGACCTCTGCAGGTCTCGGAAGGGCGCCGTCCATTTCAAGCGCCACCCGGCACTCAATTTACGAGGGGCGGCAGTCTAAGGCCGACTTGAGGGCACAGCAACTGAAAAGACAGGCAATTTTTCCGAGATAACCCCCAAAAGCACCAGGACGGGCTCGGCGAATGGTTATCGGAGTGCGTTTATAGCAAGAAATTCAGTGTTGTGGAGCTATATAGAAGACAAACGGTTAGAACTGCCTGATAAAGATGCAAGTGTGGGCGTCGGGCTTTCCCGCGATCCAGGCGACTCGGTCCGTCAGGGCTACCGAGTTGATGCAATCGCAGGCAAGCCAGCTCCCACACTTGATTTGTGTTGGTCGTAAGACGATCTCAGCGTTTGAGTTTGCGCTTGTTGCGGTACTGGTCGATCACCACCG
The DNA here is from genome assembly GCF_014268275.3 of Pseudomonas tritici. NCBI lineage: Bacteria > Pseudomonadati > Pseudomonadota > Gammaproteobacteria > Pseudomonadales > Pseudomonadaceae > Pseudomonas > Pseudomonas tritici. Next base: position 2,897,641 of record NZ_CP077084.1, on the reverse strand, counting down.
CCACCACAATGATCAGGCCCTTGATGATGTCCTGAATGTACGCATCCACCCCGACAAACGTAAACCCGCTGGCCATCACCCCCAGAATCAGTGCACCGATCACAGTCCCCGTGATGCGCCCTACCCCGCCCGCCAGGCTGGTGCCGCCGATCACCGCAGCCGCAATCGCATCCAGCTCATAAGACATGCCCATGCCGGCCTGCCCGGTTGCAGCACGTGCCGAAGCGACCACACCGGCCAGACCAGCCAGCAAGCCGGCGATGCTGTAGACGATGATCAAGTGGCGCTTGACGTTGATCCCCGACGTACGCGCCGCCTGCATGTTGCCGCCGATGGCGTAGGTGTATTTGCCGTACTTGGTGTAGCGCAGGGCGATATGGAAGATCACGGCCACCACCAGAAAGATGATCACTGGCATCGCGCCGTGGCCGATGGCCGTGTACGAGTCCGAGAGCATGCTCACCGGCTGGCCTTCGGTGTAGTAACGCGCCAGGCCACGGGCCGAAACCATCATGCCGAGGGTGGCAATAAAGGGTGGAATACCGGTGACGGCGATGATGCTGCCGTTGATCGCCCCTGCCAGCAGCCCGACGCCAAGCCCCATCGCCACCGGAATCCACACCGGCAAATCGGTCAGGCTGGGAAACACGGCTCGGGAAAAATCAGAGGTTTGCGCCAAACTGGCAGCGATCATCGCCGACAACGCCAATACAGAGCCCGAGGACAGGTCGATACCAGTGGTAATGATCACCTGGGTCACACCGATGGCGAGCAGGCCGATGATCGACACTTGCAGGATCATCAGCACCAATCGCTGGGAGTTCATCAGGAAGCTCTGGTCACGCACGATCCAGCCGAACACTTCAAACACCAGGCCGATGCCGATCAGCACCAGGAAGATGCTCAGCTCGGTGGGCATGCGTCGGCGACTTTTGGTTGGCACCGTCGCGGGTTTGTTATCCGTTATTGCATTCATAGCCCATCACCTTTTTATTCTGTACGTCAGTGGACTGCCGTCATCCCGGAGGCCAACTGCATGACTTTTTCCTGGGTCGCGTCGCTGCGGTCCAAGGTGCCCATCAATTCACCTTCGTGCATCACCATGACTCGGTCGCTCATGCCCAGTACTTCGGGCAGCTCGGAAGAAATCATGATCACCGCCATGCCTTCGCTGGCGAGGAAGGCGATCAACCGGTAGATCTCGGCCTTGGCGCCCACATCAATGCCCCGCGTGGGTTCATCAAGGATCAGCAGGCGCGGGTTGGTCATCAGCCAGCGCGCCAGCAAGGCCTTCTGCTGGTTGCCGCCGGACAAGGTGTCGATGCATTGCTCAAGGGACGGGGTTTTCACCCGCAGCTTCTTGCACATGTCTTCGCACAGCGCACGCAGGGCTTTCTGCTGGATAAAACCGTTGCCCGAGTAGTGCGGCAGCACGGCCATTTCCATGTTTTCCAACACGGAAAGGCAGGGGAACAGGCCACTGAGCTTGCGGTCTTCGGTCAACAGAGCAAAGCCCTTCTCAATGGCCATGTGTGGATCGGTAATGCGCACCGCCTTGCCGTCCAGACTGATCTGGCCGCTGCTGCTAGGGGTGATGCCAAAAATGGTTTCGGCCACGTTGGTGCGGCCCGAGCCCATCAACCCGGCAATACCGAGGATCTCGCCGGCATGCAGGTCAAACGATACGTCCTTGAATACGCCGTCCAGCGTCAGGTTGCGTACCGACAGCAACAGGTCACCGATGGGCGTCTCGCGCACCGGGAACAGCTGGCTCAGCTCACGGCCGACCATCATCGAAATCAGGCTGTCGCTGTTCATGCTGTCCGCGCGTTGCAAGCCGATGTACTGGCCGTCGCGGAACACCGCCACTTCATCGGCGATGGCGAATACTTCATTCATTTTATGGGTGATGTAGACGATGCCTTTGCCCTGGGACTTGAGGTCGGCAATGATCGAAAACAGGTGGGCCACTTCCTTGTCGGTAATGGCCGATGTCGGTTCATCCATGATCAGGATGTCGGAGTCGTAGGACACGGCCTTGGCAATCTCGACCATCTGCCGCTCGGCGATGCTCAGGTTGCCCACGTGTTCCTCGGGGTCGAGGTTGATGCGCAAGCGCGCCAGCAACTCGGCGGTGCAGCGGTGCATTTCACGGTGGTTGACCATGTGCAGGCTGTTGAGCTGCTCGCGGCCGATCCAGATATTCTCGGCGATGCTCATGTGCGGCATCAGGTTGAGTTCCTGGTGGATCATCGCGATCCCGGCCTTTTGGGCCGCCAGGGGTGTTTCAAACACGATCGGCTTGCCGCGCAGGCGAATTTCACCGGCGTCGGGCTGGTAGATGCCGGCGATGATTTTCATCAATGTCGACTTGCCTGCACCGTTCTCGCCCATCAGCGCCAGCACGGTACCGGGGCGCACGCGCAGCTGTACATCGGCCAGGGCCACGACACCGGGAAAGCCTTTGCTGATATTGACGATTTCCAGCAGGTAGGGTTCTTCCAACAGCTGGGGTTGGATACCGGGAGGCTGCGAGACAGTGGCTTGAGCGAGCATAAGGAGGTACTCCATCGGCAAGGCGGGCACGACCGCCCTGCCGGTTTATTGTTGTTATGTCAGGGCTACTTGAACTTGGCGACGTTTTCCGGAGTGATCAGTTGGAACGGAATAATCACGTTCTGCTCGACCGGCTCCTTCTTGGCCATTTTGCGCGCCGCTTCCACCGAGCCCACCGCCTGACCCTTGGCGTCCTGGAACGCCGACGCGGCCATGTCACCCTTGGTGATCGCGTTCAGACCGTCCGGGGTGCCGTCGACACCCGCGATCAGCACGCTGCCCGGCTTGGTACCCGCCGACTTCAGGGCCATCGACGCGCCGATGGCCATCTCATCGTTGTTGGCCAGCACCGCGTTGAATTCGCGACCTTGGGTCAGCCAGTCGTTGACCAGGGTCATACCCTTGTCACGCAGCCAGATGCCGGTCTGTTCCTGTTCGATCTTGATATCCGGGTATTTGGCCAGCACCTCCTTCACGCCCTTGGTGCGATTGGTGGTGGAGTTGTTCGCCAGGTCACCCAGCAGGATCACAATCTTGCCTTTGCCGCCGAGCTTTTCAGCGATGTATTGCATTTGCAGGCGACCAGCCTCGATGTCATCGGAGGTCACAGCGACCACATCCTTGGGCAAGTCTTTCTGGTCGGGACGGCGGTTGACGAAGACCAGCGGGATGCCCGCCTTGGTGGCGGCGCTGATGATGTTCTTGGTCGACGCGGTATCCACCGGGTTGACGATGATGGCGTCGACTTTCTGGCTGATAAAGTTCTCGACCTGGCTCAACTGCTTGACCACGTCGGCACGCGCGTCTTCGAACTGCAATTGCACACCGTCACCCTTGGGGTAGGACTTGGCTTGCTTGTCCATGTCCTCGCGCAGGTAAGTCAGGAAGGTATCGTCGAAGGCGGACATGCTCACGCCCACCTTGATATCGGCGGCACTGGCAAAACCACTGGCCAGCATCATGGACAAGGCCAGCGCGGTAAAACGGATCGGGGTCTTCATGAACGGTCTGTCTCCACATTCTTGTTGGTTTTGTTGGACGTTACGTTGATCAGAGCGGGGCTTGCGAATTGGACAGTCGAACCACCGGCGCGCCTGGAATGCAGCAGACCAGCGCGCCTTTGTTTTCGACGCACAGCACATTAAGGAAGGAGAAGTAGAACGGCCGGGCGCGGGGCAGACCGCGTGGCGCTAGGACAGGGCGTAAAACTCGCAGTACAGCGTTGAAGATTTTCATCTGACGGTACCTGGTTGTTTTTGATCTTGTTTTTGTTGAGTCGTGCAGATCGAGTCCGAACGTACTTTATGCAACCTGGAAAAGACTTTATTGGAAAATAATTTCCACATCAACCTGTTTTAGAATTTTATTCTATTTTTGTTGAAACCACCTGCTGGCGCTCCGCGCTCAGGCGTGCGGCGTCCAATATACGGGTGGTTTCCAGCGCATCATAGGCATCCACCGGCAGCGGCCCCTGCCCTTGCACGGCCAATTGCAACTGTCGATAGAACTGCGTCCAACAGCCCTTTTCCGACGGCACCCGCTCGCGGTCCGGGCCTTGTTCGAACCAGCCCCAGCGGCGGTGTTCTTCAGAGCCCCAATGCTCACCTTCAGTCTTCGGCGACTTGCCGGCCATCAGCGCTTCTTCCTGGCCGTCCAAGCCTTCGACGGTGTAGCAGCCAGAGGTGCCACTGACGCGAAAGCGCGGCGCCTGGCTGTTTTGCAGGGCATTGCCCCACAGATGGGAAATCACACCGTTGGCGTGGGTCAGGGACACAAAAAAACCATGGTCCACCGTGGGATGTTCGGCGGTGTATTGCAGTTGCGCGAACACCCGATCTACCGGGCCGAACAGTTGCAGGGCCTGGTCGACCAAGTGGCTGCCCAGGTCGCGCAGCCAACCACCGCCGCTGGCGTTACCTACGGCTTGCGGGCTGTAGCGTTCCACGCGGGATTCGAAACGCGTGATCGTGCCCAAGGCGCCGGCGTCGATGAGTTTGCGCAGGGTCAGGTAATCCGAGTCCCAGCGTCGGTTCTGGTAGACGCTGAGCAGCGAGCCTTGGCGTTCGGCCGCGGTGATCAGCGCCTGGGCCTGTTCGGCGTTGGCGGCGAAGGGTTTGTCGCTGACCACGGTCACGCCGTGCTCGATAGCTTCGAGCACCAGGGCCGGGCGGCCCTTGAGGGTGGTGGAGATAACCAGGGCGTCGACGCCGGCTTCGACGATTTGGCCGATGTTGTCAAAAGCCCTGACACCGGGGTGGTCGGTTGCCAGTTGCTGGCGGCGCTCGGGTGAGCGAGTCACGACGCCGACAAACGTCGCACCTGGCAGGGTTGCAATCAGCGGCGCATGAAAGAAGCGCCCTCCGTGGCCGTAGCCGACTAGACCGATTCGCATGCATACACTCCTTACTTGAAGTGGAAACCCAATTCAAATGTGGGAGCGGGCTTGCTCGCGAATGCGGTGTATCAGTTAAAGAACTTGTATCTGATACACCGCATTCGCGAGCAAGCCCGCTCCCACACTGACTGCATTCCATCTGTGGGATCGCGGTCAGCCGTAGAAGTGCGGACGCTGCGGCAAGCTCACCTTCACAATCTGCTCGCTATTCTGCGCCTCAATACACGCATCCGCCGCCACCGCCGCCGCAAAACCATCCCACGCCGACGGCCCGCCAACCTGCCCGGCGCGTACGCTGTCGATAAACGCCTGCAACTCGACGTCATAGGCACCAATAAACCGATCCTTCCAGTCCATCAGAATCGCATTGGACAACTTCGCGCCACTGCGCATTTGCACCTGGGATGGCTCCGGCAGCTTGGCAATACCGGTCTCCCCCACCACTTCGCACTGGATGTCATAGCCGTACTGGCAGTTCACGAACACTTCGACATCGATACGCGTGCCCTTGGCGGTTTCCAGCAGCACGATCTGCGGGTCACGCAAGTGAGCCAGGGCCTTGCTGGATTTGCGTGGGAATACCACTTGCACCGAGACGTAGTCGTCGTTGAGCAGCCAACGCAACACATCCAGCTCGTGGATCAGGGTGTCGGTGATCGCCATGTCGGTCTTGTAGTTCTCGCCCACCGTCGGGTTGCGGTGCGCGCAGTGCAGCATCAGGGGTTCGCCGATCTGGCCGCTGTCGATCACCGCTTTCAATGCGCGATAACCCTCGTCGTACGGGCGCATGAAGCCGACTTGCACCAGGCGCTTGCCGTAGGCCACTTCGGCGTCGACGATCTTGCGGCAGCCGTCAGCCGTCACGGCCAAGGGTTTTTCGCAGAACACCGGTTTGCCGGCGGCGATGGCGGCGAGCACGAACTCTTCGTGGCTCGGGCCCCATGAAGTGACCAGAATGGCCTCGACCTGTGGCGAATTGATCAGCGCATGGCCGTCGGCGTACACCTCGGCGTCCAGCTTCAACTCTGCGACAACCTTGGCGGCTTGCTCAAGATTGATGTCGGTTACCGCCACCACCTGGCTGTTGAGCAAGGTCTGGCTGCAACGACGAATATGGTCGCGGCCGATGGCGCCGGTACCGATAACACCCAACTTCAAAGACATACATTCACTCCTTTTGTTATTAGTACTGCCGGGCCTTCGCCAGGTGTTCGTTGAGTTTTTTCGCGGCGGCATTCGTACGTTCGCTGGTGGACACCTGCGCCACACCCACCCGCCACCACGACAGGTAGCCGTGGATCATGGTCTTGGGCAGCACCTTGATATCGATCAGCGTCGAAACCGTTTGAGTTCGTGCATCGGCCAGCGCCGCTTCGAGTTGCTCCACAGTGCTGACCTTGTAGGTCTTGCAACCATAGGCCGCCGCGCTCATGGCGAAATCCACCGGCACCAGGCCGCCGTCGAGCTTGCCGCTCTCGGGGTTGCGGTAGCGGAACTCGGTGCCGAAGCTGTCCATGCCATTGCCGATCTGCAGGTTGTTGATGCAGCCGAAAGCCATGTTGTCGAGCAGCACCACGTTGATCTTGCGGCGCTCCTGGATCGAGGTGGCCAGCTCCGAATGCAGCATCATGTAGGAACCATCGCCGACCAGGGCGTAGACCTCTTTGGTCGGCTCGGCGAGTTTCACGCCGAGGGCGGCGTTGATCTCATAGCCCATGCACGAATAGCCGTACTCGACGTGGTAGGTGTTGACGCCCTTGCTGCGCCAGGCGCGCTGCAGGTCACCGGGCAGGCTGCCGGCGGCTGCGACGATGATTGCGTCATCGGCCAGGGTTTGGTTGAGCACGCCAAGCACACGGCTTTGGGTGAGGCACGAACCGGTCAGCTCGATGAATTCACGCAGCACCGCGCGGTCCAGGTGGTCGTCGACCTCCGGCACGAAGCCGTCACCGTCATATTCCACCTGATGCACACGGTCCACTTCGGTGTCCAGCTGCGCCTTGGCTTCACGGATCTGCTCGCCCCAGCCCGAACGATAATCGCCCAGGGCATCGGCCAGTGCTTCAAGGGCGACTTGTGCGTCAGCCAACACCTGCACGCCGTCCAGTTTCAAGGCGTCGCAGGGACTGATGTTGAGGTTGAGAAACCTCACCTCGGCGTGCTTGAACAGTGATTTGGACGAGGTGGTGAAGTCGGTATAACGCGTGCCGATACCGATGATCAGGTCGGCTTCGGGCGCCAGCAGGTTCGCCGCCAGGCAGCCAGTTTCTCCGATCCCGCCGACGTTCAGCGGATGGCTGGAGACCACGGCGCTCTTGCCCGCCTGGGTTTCGGCGAAGGGGATATCAAACCGTTCGGCAAACGCCTGCAGTGCAGCATTGGCACCGGAATACTTCACACCGCCGCCGCAGATGATCAGCGGCTTGCGCTTGCCGCGAAAGGCCGCCAGCGCATCACTGATCATCGCGGCGGTGGCCGGGCGACGTTCGATACGGTGCACGCGTTTTTGCAGGAAGTAGTCGGGATAGTCCCAGGCCTCGGCCTGCACGTCCTGGGGCAACGCCAGGGTCACGGCACCGGTTTCAGCCGGATCGGTAAGCACGCGCATGGCGTGGATTGCGGCGGTCATCAACTGCTCGGGGCGGTTGATGCGGTCCCAGTATTTGCTCACGGAGCGGAAGGCATCGTTGGTGCTGATGCTCAGGTCGTGGAACTGTTCGATCTGTTGCAACACCGGGTCGGGCTGGCGACTGGCATACACATCGCCGGGCAACAGCAGCAGCGGGATACGGTTGGCGGTCGCGGTCGCGGCGGCGGTGAGCATGTTGGCAGCGCCGGGGCCCACAGAAGCGGTGCACGCGTAGATCTTGCGGCGCAGGTGCTGCTTGGCAAAACCGATGGCGGCGTGGGCCATGCCCTGTTCGTTGCGGCCCTGGTGCACCACCAGGTCACCGCTGTCTTGCTCCAGGGCCTGGCCCAGGCCCAGCACGTTGCCGTGGCCGAAAATCGTGAACACCCCGGCGACAAACTTGCTCTGCACGCCATCGACTTCGATGTATTGGTTATCCAGGAACTTCACCAGGGCTTGGGCCATGGTCAGTCTTGTTGTGGTCATGTTCGCACCTTGAATGAATGCAAATCTTTCGATCAACAGTGATCCCATGTGGGAGCGGGCTTGCTCGCGAATGCGGTGTGTCAGTCACCGGATTTACTTACTGGTCCACCGCCTTCGCGAGCAAGCCCGCTCCCACACGTTATCCGCTGTCAGTTCCGGGATTTGTTCAGATGGGCAATGCTCGCGCCCAACGCCTGTTGTATATCCGCCAGTTCATGCACGCTCTCGGCAAACGGCTCAAACGACAAATAGCCGCTGTATCCCGTGCTGAGCAGCGTGTCGATCTGCGCCGCGTTACCAAGGATGTCACCCTCGCCCACCAACACGCGGTGGCCGTCACGAATCGAATTGAGCGGCGCCTCGGCATCTTCCACGCCGGAGATATGCACCAGCCCGGTCAATTCGGGGAAGAACTCATGTTCGCTGGCCAAGTGATGATGGAAGGTGTCGTGCACCAGGCGGAACACATCCAGGCCGCCAATGGACTGGATCGCATCCACCGCCACGCGCTTGCGGCGTAGCGCACATTCCTCAAAGCCCAGGGGTTCGATAAAACCGAGAATCCCGTATTCACGCAGGATCGGCGCCAGCTCGCTCAAGGCCGTGCGCAACCCGGCGGCACGCTGCGCTTCGTTGCGCGTATCGCCTCGCTCGTTGAACGGGCACATCACCAGGCCCTGGGCGCCGCACTCGCGGGCATAGGTGGCGAGCTGGATCGCTTGGGCGCGACGCTCCTCGTTCCACACGTCAAAGGGGTACAGCGCGTTGATCGACAGCACCTGGATGCCCTGCGCTGCGCACAACTCGCGCACGCGGCTGGCCGGGGTGCCGAATTCGATTTGCTTGTCCGCAAGGTCATTGCGGATCTCGATGGCATCGCACTTGAGCGCTGCGGCCAACTGGATGAAGTCCGGCAGGGACAGGTTGGGGGCGACCATGCGGTTAAGGGCAAAACGTAAAGGCGACTTCATTGTTGTTCTCCGTCCAAAACCGCTTAGAGGTCCAGCAGCCAGCTGTGCTGTGGGTCGTTATGGAAATGCCAGGCGCGCTTGGGGCCGGCCATCACGTTCAGGTAATACGATTCGTAGCCATACGGCACACTGACCGGGTGGTAACCCTTGGGCACCACCACCAGGTCGCTGTTTTCCACGGCCATGGCCTGGTCAATGCTGCGATCGTCGGTGTAGACGCGCTGGAACACAAAGCCCTGGGGCGGGTTGATCTGGTGGTAGTAGGTCTCTTCAAGAAAGCTCTGGTGCGGCAGGTCGTCGGTGTCGTGCTTGTGCGGCGGGTAGCTCGACGAATGCCCGGACGGCGTGCGTACCTCCACCACCAGCAGTGAATGGGCCGGCTCGCTGTCGGGCAGGATGTCGCACACATAGCGGGTGTTGGCCCCTTTGCCGCGCACGCTGCGTTTGCAGTCTTCCGGGCGGATCAGGCGCGGCTCGTAGCCGTCCGCCCCCGGCGCGGCGCAGACGGCAATCTGTACATCGCTCAACGCAGTGACCTGGGCATCGGTACCCGGTGGCAGGTAGGCGGCGAAGGGGGATTTGTCTTCAAACACCGACTGGCGATCCCCCAGGTTCTGCCAGTTGAAGCCTTCGCCTTCAATGTTCACGCGACCGCTGAGCAGTACCAAGCACAGCTCTTGATCACCGGCGCTGACCGGCAGGGTTTCGCCCAGGCTCAGGCGGTAAGCGGAAAAGCCCACGTACTCCAGGCGCCCCGCTTCCAGCGCGACCATGGTTTGTCCGCGTTTGCTGCTCTTGACCAACAAGCTCATTTTGCAGTCCTCTCATTCAGCAGGGCATCACTCAGCAGAGCACGTAGGGTGTCGTATCCTTTTTTCGCATAGATATAGCTGGGCGCCACAGCCGGGTCCTGCTCGGCCTCCACAACCAGCCAGCCTTCATAGTTCGCGGCCAGCAACTCATCGAGCAATTCGGCGAAGTCGATGTCACCGTCGCCGGGCACGGTGAAGGTGCCGTTGACGATGCAGTCGGGAAAACTCCACATCTGGTTACGCGCCAGTTGCACCACAGGCTTGCGCACGTCCTTGAAATGCACGTGGCAAATGCGGTCGATGTGTTTACGCAGCACCTCCACTGGTTCGCCGCCGCCCATGTAGCAGTGGCCCGAATCGAACAGCAGGCCGACTTCCGGGCCCGTTCGCTTCATCAACTGGTCGATGTCTTCCGCGGATTCGACGTAGGCGCCCATATGGTGGTGGTACGCCAGGCGCACGCCTTGGGACAGGGTGAAGCGCGCCAGTTCGGTGAGCTTGTCGGCATAATCCTGCCAGGCCTGTTCGCTGTGAAAGCGCGGGCGCTCGATCAGGCGGATGCGCGAACCCTGGATCGAATCGGCGACTTCGCCGTAGACCAATACACTGGCACCGTTTTGCTTGAGCAACTCGACATGGCCGGCGATGGCCTCGATTTCTTCGGCCACTGAACGCCGGGCCAGCCGGCTCGAGTACCAGCCGGAGACCAGTGCCAGGTCATAAGGACGCAGCACATCGCCGACGCCTTTGGCGTCCTTGGGGAATTTGCCGTTGAGTTCGAAGCCTTCGTAACCGATTTCCTTGCCTTCGCTCAAGGCGGTGCTCAGGGGCGTTTCGCCGCCCAGAGCTGGGAGGTCGTCGTTGCTCCAGGAAATCGGGTTGATGCCAATTCGGATTGCGGGCATGGCTGCACCTTTTGTTTTTATCTAGAGATCACCGGGATCTGCTTTATGTGGGAGCGGGCTTGCTCGCGAATGCGGTCTGTCAGGCAACACTTCTGTAACTGAACCACCGCATTCGCGAGCAAGCCCGCTCCCACATTTGACTGCATTCCACATTCGAGAAGCGTGTTTAGGTTCGGGCACTTCGCCAGGCATTGATCAGCTGTTCAAACGTGGCCTGTACTTGCTGAATCAAAACCTCATCATCAATCTCCCCCGCCATCCACGCCCGGCTCGGCTCCTGGAAGATCGTGCGGCCCACGGCAAAACCTCGGCAGGTGGTGCTCAGGCGGGCTTGCTGGAAGCCATCGGCGAGAAATTCGGCCGAGGCATTCAGGCCCAGCAGCACCACGCCACGGCAGTACGGGTCGCGGTCCTGGATCAGTTCGTCAAGCTTCTTCCAGTCCTCGGCCGACTGCGCCTCGATCTTCCACCACGCCGGGTAGATACCCAGGTTGTACAAGCGCTTGAGGCTGCGATAGAGCACGTCCGGGTAAGTGGACGGGTGGTCCTTGGGCGGGATGACTTCCAGCAACAATTCATGGCCACTGACAATAGATGCCTCGTACACCGCCTTGAGTTGGGCTTCCTGTTCCAGGCGCAGCAACGGCTCGTCGTCGGGGTGGAATTGCACGAGGCACTTGATGATCTGCTCCTGAGGCCAAGCGATCAGGTTGCTGCCAATCGAGCGGCCGTGCTCGAACGCCAGTGGGCGCGAGTTCTGCACCTCCACCGGGCGTGCGATCCACCAGCCACGGCCGCTGGCCGCATTAAGGGCGTCCTGGCCGAAGCGTTGGTCGGCCAGCAGGCCCACATCGGCATCTATGCCTTGCTCGGCGAGCTTTTTCTCGACGCGTTCGATGGCCTGGATAAACAGCTGCTTGATATCGCTGATGCGCGTTGGGTCCTGGCCACCTTTTTGCGCCAGGTCCACCAACTGCCAACGATGGTCGAAAGCAAACACGAACAGTTGCTTCCAGGCCTTGCGCGGCACCGAGACGCGGTGCAGGCGTTGCAAGGTGACGTCTTGATCTGGCCGGGTGATCGGCACCGGGCTGTTGAACAGGTACTCAAGCTCGGCAGGCGTCGGCATGGCCGGTGCGCAGGCGTGGCGCGATACCACAAGCCCGCCGCAGGCATTGGCCAACTGGCTGCAGCGCTCATCGCTGGCGTCATTGATCCAGCCGCTGAGGAAGCCCGACATAAATGCATCGCCAGCACCGAGCACGTTAAGCACTTCAACGCGCACACCGGGGTAGATGGCGCCGTCTTCCAGTCGCGCGGGGATGGCGCCGTGAATCACCGTGCAACCCTGCGGGCCGAGCTTGACCACCAGGGTCGCCGGTGTCAGCTCGCGGACTTTACGCAGTGCGGTGAGCAAATCTTCACTGCCACCCGCGATGAGGAATTCTTCTTCGGTACCGACGATCAAGTCGAAGCGCGGCAGGATTTTCTGCACATGCTGGCTGACGTTCTGGTCGGCGACAAACCGCGTCTCTCCATCCGCCTTGCCCGCCAGGCCCCACAGCACTGGGCGGTAGTCGATATCCAGCACGCGCTTGACGTTGTGCTTGGCCGCGTAGTCCAGCGCCTGGATGCTGGCCTTGTACACGCCGTCGGTGGAGAAATGCGTGCCGGTGATCAACAGCGCCTTGCTGGAGGCAATAAAGGCTTCACTGATGTCCTCGGCGCGCAGGGCCATGTCGGCGCAGTTTTCGCGGTAGAACACCAGGGGGAAGGTTTCGCGGTCCTTGAGGCCGAGTAGCACCAGGGCGGTCAGGCGCTCAGGGTCGACCTTGATGGCGCTGACATCGCAACCTTCGCGGGCCAGGGATTCCAGCAGGAAACGGCCCATGTGGTCATCGCCCACCCGGCTCAACATCGCCGATTTGAGGCCCAACCGTGCGGTGCCAAAGGCGATATTGGCAGAAGAACCGCCGAGGTATTTGGCAAAGCTGGACACGTCCTCAAGCCGTGCACCGACTTGTTGTGCATAGAGGTCGACGCCCAGGCGCCCGAGGCAAATCAAATCCAATTGACGCCCACTGGCAAAACGAGTCTGGCCCATGCTGGCTCCTGTTATTTTTATCAGCCTGCGTTGTGCCGTCGTGGTGGCGGCAAACGCTCTTGGTGGGAGCAGACTAGAACGTCCGGCGACGCCAATCAATATTTATTCTAGATATTTTTTCATTGGAATATTTTTTCCATTAAGCTTGCACAGGGGCAGCCCAGCGAGACTGCCTCGTTTAAGCAGGCCACGGTGGCCGTGATGCGCAGGTATTTTTTTGCGCCTACCCTGTAGACTTGCGCCACTTATCAGCGCATCAGAAGAACCGTCAGAAGGATTGCCCATGTCCCGCACCGATCATGAGACCCCCCTGGAAGAAACGCCCGCCAGCCCTCCGATCAATGCCGAACGCCTGTTGCAGCTGATCACCGACGAATACGAAAGCCTGCCACGCCAACTCAAACGCATCGCCAGCTACATGAGCCAGCAAAGCGACCGGATCATGGTCGACCGCATCAGCGACATCGCCCGCGAGTGCGAAGTGCACCCGTCGGCGATCGTGCGGTTTTCCCAGCGTTTCGGTTTCAGCGGTTTCAGTGAGATGCAGGCGCTGTTTCGCGAGGCCTACACCCACAAGACCACCCCGGTGCAGAACTACCAGCAGCGCATCCGCAGCATGATCGCCAACAAGTCGCAGAAGGCCAGCGGCGGCGACCTGGCGCGTGAGTGCGTCAACGCTACCCTCTCCGGCATCGAGCGCCTGGGGCTGGAACTCGATGACGTGGCATTCGACAAGGCCGTGGACCTGGTGGTCAACGCCGACAACATCTACGTGGTCGGCGTGCGCCGCTCGTTTGCGGTGGCCGATTACCTGGTCTACAACCTGCAGCACACCAACAAGCGCATCCACCTGATCTCGGGCCTGGGCGGCAGCTACCGCGAGCAGATGCGCAGCGTACGCGCCAATGACCTGGTGATTGCAATCAGCTTCTCGCCCTACGGCAAAGAGACCCAGCATTGCCTGCGGATTGCCCAGCATCATCAGGCCAAGACGTTGATTATCACCGACAGCAACCTGTCGCCCCTGGCCAAGCGGGCGAACGCGGTGCTGTTGGTGAATGAGGGCTCGTCGTTTGCGTTTCGTTCGTTGAGCGCCACGTTGTGCCTGTGCCAGGCATTGTTTATTGCGGTGGCGTATCGGTTGGAATTGAAGGTGGACGAGATACATGAGCAGGTCGGCTTCGACGACTGACCGCGCCTACACCAACTGCGCCAACGCGCGGCCGTGAAAGCGGATCTGCGCCAGGGTCAACGCGGTGTAGCCGATGATCACCGCCGGCGGCAATGTCAGCGCATGACAGAACTTGCCCAGCGGTTGTAGCGTCAACCCGACTGCAGCGGCACGGCGACAGAAATCCCCCTCTTCGACACCTTCCGGCAGCCACAACACAAAGTGCAATCCTGCCTGCTGCCCGCTGACGGTGCAGCGCCCACCCAGGCATTCCAGCAGCGCATCGCGCCGTGCCTGATAAGCCTGCCGCGAGGCACGCAGGTGACGCACAAACGCGCCACTGCGCAGAAACTCCACCAACCCCAGTTGATCACTGGCCCCCACCGAGTGCCCGGTGAGTTGCAAGGTACGCAACAACGAGCGGCGCAGCACGTTGGGCACCACCATGAAGCCCACGCGCAAACCGGGGAACAGGTTCTTGTTGAAGCTGCCGCAATAGATCACACGGTCGCCCGAATCCAGGGATTTAAGCGCGGCCAGCGGCGCGGTGTTGTAGTTGTATTCACTGTCGTAATCGTCTTCGACCACCCAGGCGTCGGCGCGGGCGGCCCAGTCCAACAGCGCCAGGCGACGGGACACCGACAACGTCATGCCCAATGGCGCCTGGTGGGCGGGCGTGACATAGGCCAGACGCGCCGTCTCGGGCAGTTGGGCAGTGTCGAGGCCGTCGGCAGTGACGGGAATTGCGTGGATGTGCGCCCCCGCCAGGGCGAACAAACGGCGTGCCGGCAGATAACCGGGGTCTTCGACACAGGCCGTGTCACCCGGCTTGAGCACGCTGCGCGCAATCAGGTCAAGGGCATGGCGGATGCCGGTGGTGACGATCACCTCATCGGCCTCGCATTGCATACCGCGATAGCTGCGCAGGTAATCGGCAATCTGCGCGCGCAGCTCGGGCAGACCGGCCGGGTGCGCCGCTTCCAGCACACCCGGGCCTACCGTCAGCAACCCACGGGAGATGCAGCGGGCCCAGGTTTTCAGATCAAACAGGCTGGCATCCGGACGCCGCGCAACGAAGGGCACATGGCTCTGCACGCCCGCATCCGGCTGATCAGGCTCCACACGGCGCCGTGGGATTTCCCTGGCTAAAGGTGCTGCAATGAATTGTTCCGGGATCACCGCGCACACCCGCGTACCAGACCCCGCCACCCGCTGCACGTAGCCTTCGCTGTGCAGGCGGTCAAACGCCGCCTCCAGCGTGCCACGGGATACCAACCAGCGCTCGGCCAGGCTGCGCGTGGAGGGCAAGCGGCTCCCGGCGGGCAACTGCCGGTTCAGGATCGCCCCGCGCAGGGCTTCGTAAGCGCCTTGCTGCTTGCCCGCGTCCAGCGTATCCGGGCGCGGCAGGTCGAGGGCGGATGCGGTTTTTCCCCGGCTCATAGTGGTCCTATCCATCAAGGCATTAGTGGCCCTGAGGATTAAACCACAAAGCCGCTAGAGTCCGGGCTCTACCTCTTGCATCGAGACGTCCAATGACTCAACGCGCCCTCTCTACCGGGTTCTGGCTGGTGCTGCTGACCGTCCTCATCGCCCTGCCCCGTATTACGCTGGACATGCACCTGCCAGCCTTGCCCGCCATGGCCGACTACTTCCAGACCAGCGACAGCCAGTTACAACTGACCCTGACGTTCTACACGCTGGGCTCGGCGATTTCCCTGCTGGTCAGCGGCCCGCTCACCGACCGCTTCGGCAGGCGTCCGGTGCTATTGGCCGGGCTGTTTTTGTACGTCGTGGCCACAGTGGCTTGCGCCCTGGCTGACAGCATCACCGTGCTGATCATCGTCCGCCTGTTCCAGGCATTGGGTGGCTGCTGCACCACGGTGATCGGCCGGGTGATCGTGCGCGATTACTTCGACCGCGACGAACAGGCGCGCTTGCTCGGTTTGATCTCCATGGCCATGGCCGTTTCGCCGATGGCCGCGCCGGTGCTGGGCAGCGTGCTGTTGCCCGTCGTCAACTGGCGCGGGCTATTTGTGTTGCTGGCGATGATTGGCGCACTGCTGTACGTAGTGGTGTATCGCCGCCTGCCTGAAACCCGTCCGCCGCAAGTCGCCGCGGCACCACCGAGTGGTTTGCTGCGCCTCTACGGGCAGCTTTTGCGTGACCGTCATTTCCTGCGCTATTCCCTGGCGATTGGCTGCGTCTACAGCACGTACTTTCCGTTTATCAGTGAGTCTTCGGCGCTGTTGCAACGGGGCTTCCAGTTGTCTGCCACGGCTTATGCACTGGTATTCGCTGCCACGATCAGCGGCTACATGCTGGGCGCGAATCTGTTTCGGCGGCTGGTGCTGCGCTTTGAACCAGACCGTTTGATCGCCGCAGCGATAGGCCTGAACGTGCTTGGCAGTGTCGTGCTCGCGGTCGCTACAACCACACTGCCAGGGGAATGGCTGGCGATTGTGCTGCCGATGGTGGTGATCATGGTGTCGGTGGGGATGGTGATTCCGGCCTGTCAGCTCTCGGTTTTGCAGCCGTATGGCGCGATTGCCGGGACAGCATCGGGGCTGTTCTTTTTTACCCAGATGTTCCTGACAGCGGTAAGCAGTTGGGCAACTGGCTTGTTGTCAGATGGTACGTCAGGACCTTTGGTGATCATGACAGCGGTGGCGAGCGTGTTGCTGGTGGCAAGCTGGCTGACACTGCGCACAACCAAATGTGGGAGCGGGCTTGCTCGCGAAGGCGGTGTATCAGTCACCCCATGAGTAGCTGACACACCGTCTTCGCGAGCAAGCCCGCTCCCACAGGGGGACCGAGCCAGGCTCAGTATCAGTGCACGAAGATCGCAATCAGGATAATGATCGGGATTGGAATGCCGAGGAACCACAGAAGTAATGAGCGCATGATGTTCTCCTTGAATTAATTAACGGACGAAGTGTTCGGTTTCGACATACACCACGGCATCGCGACGACGACCGCCATAGGTTGCAGCGAAACTGGCAAAGAAGGCGCCGATCAGCAGGGCAATGAAGGTCCACAGCGACGTATAGGCAGCGACTTTCGCAGCGGCATCAGCGGCTTGCTTGGCCTTGAGCTTGGCGTCTTCAACGGCTTTACGGGCATCGCCATAGACCTTGTCGATACGGGCTTCAGCATCAGCCTGACTGAGGTTGGTACGCTGGCTGATCAACTGGGCCAGGTAAGCACGGTCTTCAGCGGCGAGTTGACCGTCATTGCTCAGCGTGCGGGTGAAGATGCGCGCGACCACGCCATGTGCAGCGTCGTCACCGACGGCCACCGGGCGATCATCGCGAAACAGGCTGTCGACGTAGTAGTCGAAATCACCGCCGCTGACGCCTTTGGCTGCACTGCCGGCGGCCTGCGTCATGCCACTGGCCGCGCCGGCTGCAACGCTGGCACCGGCTTTCACACCACCGCTCACCACACTGCTGACCGAGCCGACCACCAGTACTGCGGTAATCAGCGTGGCAACAGCCCAGGCCAGGAAGCCATGGGCGGTGTCGCGAAAGTACACCTCATCGCCGTGCATATTCGCCCACTTCACACGCAACCGGCCGGCGATATAGCCGCCCAGCCCGGACGCGACGATCTGGGTAAAGGCCAGCCAGATAATCGTGGAAATGCCAAGGCCCTTGGCGCTGATGCCACTGTCAGCCCACGGCGACACCGCCGAAAAGCCCAGGCCGAAACCCAGCAGTACCAAGATCAGCGACAGTGCAGCCGCCGCCGCAGCCCCAGCAAAAATCGCCCCCCAGGAAACCCCGGAGAGCGTGCTCGACTCTTGTAGCGTGGATGAGGATGTGATCATTGTTTTTTTGCTCCCGGCAGGAAAAATGGTGTTACAAGTCTCAAAAAGGACAGTGCAGGCAGCGTGCCAGTCGCTATTAAATTTAATATCGTTGCAGATCAATAAGTTAAGTAATTTGAACTTACAAAAACCATGCAAGTTGCAAGAATTGATCGTTTGAGGCGGGCGTTATGCATTCCACGTAGTGAGCGGGCTTGCCCCGCGCTGGGCTGCGAAGCGGCCCCAACCCAGACACCCAGTTTCTCCAGTTGGAGCGAGATGTCAGGTTTTAGGGCGGCTTCGCCACCCAGCGCGGGGCAAGCCCGCTCACTACAATCCTTCGCAGCCATGAAATCTGTGTCAGTTTCGCCAAGATGACGTTTTATTTAGGAAGCGTTCAGCCATTTCTTGGCAAAATGCCCACACTTCTAGTGTGAATCGCTCACCAGGTAATCCTATGACCCGTATTTTGACCATCGAGGATGACGCCGTAACAGCCCGCGAGATCGTCGCCGAGCTGAGTAGCCATGGACTGGATGTAGATTGGGTGGACAACGGCCGCGAAGGCCTGGTCCGTGCCGTGAGTGGGGATTACGACCTGATCACCCTCGACCGCATGCTGCCGGAACTCGATGGCCTGGCCATCGTCACCACGTTGCGCACTATCGGGGTGTCGACGCCGATCCTGATGATCAGCGCTCTGTCCGACGTCGACGAGCGTGTGCGCGGCCTGCGCGCCGGGGGTGATGACTATCTCACCAAGCCGTTCGCGTCCGACGAAATGGCGGCGCGCGTCGAAGTGTTGCTGCGGCGAAAAAGCACGGTCAAGGAATTCGAAACCGCCCTGCGCGTGGCCGACCTGGAACTGAACCTGATCAGCCGCGAAGCCAGCCGCGCCGACCAACCGCTGAGCTTGCTGCCCACCGAATACAAACTGCTCGAATTCCTGATGCGCAACACCGGGCAGATCCTGTCGCGGATGATGATCTTTGAAGAAGTCTGGGGCTATCACTTCGACCCGGGCACCAACCTGATCGACGTGCACATCGGCCGCCTGCGCAAGAAGATCGACCCACCGGGCCTCACGCCGCTGATCCGCACGGTACGAGGTTCCGGTTATGTCATTGCTGAACCCATCTAAGGGCTGGCGCTCTTCCAGCAGCCGCCTGCTGGCGCTGTACAGTTCGTTGTTCGTGGCCTGGAGCTGCATCCTGATGGGGGTGCTGTATTACGAGGTGTCGGGTTACCTGAGCGACCTGTCGCGCCACTCCCTGATGCAGCGCCAACACTTATTCCAGCGCTTCGACGGCGAAGAACTGGTGGAAGCCCTGACCACCAGCATGACCTTCGACATGAAGGGCGTGGACGCCTACGGCCTGTTCGATGAGCACTTCCGCCCTCTCAGTGGACCGATCCGCGGCGTGCCGCCGGACCTGCCCCTGGATGGCAAGATCCACGCCCTGGCCAATTGCGTCGACTCCGACGACCCCAAGCTGCCCAAGGACAGCTGCGACGCCGTGGCCACCCACACCGAAGACGCCCGTTGGCTGGTGCTGGTGCGCGCCAACGGTTCGCTGTTTGGCGTGACCCGGATCATCTGGCATGCCCTGCTCTGGGCCCTGTCGTTGACCATTATCCCAGGCGCGGCTGGCTGGCACTTGCTGCGTCGGCGCCCGTTGCGTCGGATTCGCGGGATCCAGGCCAGCGCCGAAGCCATCGTCGCCGGCGACCTCACCCACCGTTTGCCGCTGTCCAACCGGCGCGACGAACTGGACATGCTCGCCGCCATCGTCAATGCCATGCTCGACCGCATCGAGAAGCTGATGAACGAGGTCAAGGGTGTGTGCGACAACATCGCCCACGACCTGCGCACGCCACTGACGCGGCTGCGCGCACAGCTGTATCGCATCAAGCAGGAGGCTGAAGCCGAGTCGGGCTACGCGGTGAAACTCGACGACGCGATTGCCGAGACCGACACGCTGATGGCGCGCTTTCGCGGGCTGCTGCGCATCTCCGAGCTGGAAGACCACCAGCGCCGCTCCGGCTTTCTGGTGATGGACCCACTGCCCCTGCTGCGTGAACTGCACGACTTCTACCTGCCCCTGGCCGAGGAAGGCGAATTGCAGTTGGTGCTCGACACCCCAGAGTCCCTGCCCTGGATCACCGGCGACCGCGCGCTGCTGTTCGAAGCCTTGTCCAACTTGCTGAGCAATTCGATCAAGTTCTCCCCGCCGGGCGGCGAAGTGATCTTGCGCGCGGTGAATGACGCTGGCAGCACACGCATCGAAGTCCACGACTCCGGGCCGGGCATACCACTGGCAGAACGTGCAGCGGTATTCCAACGCTTCTATCGCGTGGATGAAAGTGACCAACAAGGCGGGTTCGGGTTGGGCTTGTCGATTGTGGCGGCGATCATCAACTTGCATGGGTTCAAGTTGGTGGTGGGCAGCAGCGAGCGCGGCGGTGCCAGGTTGGTGCTGGAATGCCGCCAGCAGCTGATGCCCAAAGCCTGAGGTTCACACCGATCAAAAATGTGGGAGCAGGCTTGCTCGCTCCCACATTCGATGTGCAGTGCTTTGCAGATCAGGCCGGGAAGTTAGCCCGCAGCGCCTCAAGCCCACCGCCGTAAACACCAGCAAACAGTTCTTCTACCGCCGCATCCGTGGTCCCCGCAGCCGGCGTAAAAACACCCGACCAGGTCACTTTCGCCGACGACTCGCTCAACGCCTCAACCTGCAACGTCGCCAGGTACGCACTCACCGGAAACGGCGATTGCTCAATGGTGTAGCTGTACGTGCGCCCCACGTTATCAAACGTCTGCAAACGCTCCACGATTTCGCCACCGTCAGCGGTTTGCAGGTGACGCACGCGGCCGCCCTCGCTCGGTTCGCTCTTGACGATAAACGGCAGCCAGTCCGGCAGGCTGTTGAAGCCGCCGATCAATTGCCAGACCTGATCGGCCGATACCGGGATTTCAATCACAGAAGAGGCTGTTGCCACAATAAATACTCCAGAAATGAAAAAAATCAGATCGCCATGCTGTCGACCACACCACCGTCGACCCGCAACGCGGCACCGGTGGTGGCAGACGACAGGGGTGAAGCAATGTACGCCACCAGGTTGGCGACTTCATCCACATTCGCCGCACGCTGGATGATCGAGGTCGGCCGCGCGTTACGCACAAATACGTCCGCCTCGTCCCGCGCACTGCGCCCGGACTTTTGCGTCGCGTCCTTGAGCATCTGCTCCAGCCCGTCGGTGAAGGTCGGGCCCGGCAGCACAGCGTTGACCGTCACACCGGTGCCCGCGAGGCGCTTGGCCAAGCCATGGGACACCGCCAGGTTGGCGCTTTTGGTCACGCCGTAATTGATCATATCCGCGGGCGTCGCCACGCCGGACTCCGACGACAGGAAGATCACCCGCCCCCAGCCATGCCCGACCATGCCCGGCACATAATGCCGCGCCAGGCGTACGCCGGAAATCACATTGACCTCATAGAAACGCGTCCACTCGCTGTCTGGCGTTTCGAAGAAATCCACATCGTTGAAGATGCCCAGGTTGTTGACCAGGATGTCGGCACGCGGTTCGGCGGCAAACAGTTTTTCTGCGCCTTCAGCCGTGCCCAGGTCCGCCACCAATCCGCGCAAGTCAGCGCCGGGGACGGCCTGGCGAATGCTCGCCAAAGCCTCATCCACCTTGCCGGCTTCACGCCCGATCACCACCACGGTAGCGCCGGACTGCGCCAGCGCCTGGCTGATGCCCAGGCCAATGCCGGCGGTGCTGCCGCTGACGATGGCGACTTTGCCACTTACATCAATTTTCATGGTTATTACTCCTGAAGTTAGAGCGGCAGTGGTGCGCGGTCCGAGATCAATCGGGCATCGCGCAGGGCCTGCCAGAAGGCTGCCGGGATCTTCTCTGACAACGCTGCGACGTCTTCGGCAATCCGCCCCGGACGACTGGCACCTGGAATCACCGCGGCCACTGCCGGATGCGCCAGCGAGAATTGCAGCGCCGCAGCTTTTACGCTGATGCCGAATGCCTGGGCAATTGCCTTGATCTGTTCGACCTTGCTGATGATCGCCGGGCTGGCTTTCTGGTATTCGAAGTGCGCACCACCGGCGAGGATGCCGGAGCTGTAGGGGCCACCGACGACGATCTCGACGTTCTGCGCCAGGGCCGCGTCCATCAAGCGTTGCAGGGCACGATCGTGGTCCAGCAGCGTGTAGCGGCCGGCCAGCAAAAAGCCGTCGGGTTGCGCTTCAGTCAGGTCCAGGGTCAGTTCGCACGGTTCGACGCGGTTCACACCCAGGCCCCAGGCCTTGATCACGCCCTCTTCGCGCAGGCGGGTCAGGACCTTGAAGGCGCCCGTGCGAGCCTGGTTGAAGTACTCCAGCCATTGGTCGCCGTAGAAGTCCTGGGCGATGTCATGAACCCACACGATGTCCAGGCGATCGGTTTTCAAGCGAGTCAGGCTGTCTTCAATCGAACGCATCGTCGCGTCGGCGCTGTAGTCGTTGACCATTTTGTTCGGGCGACCGTGTTCGAACACGCCGCTCTTTTCGCCAAGGTCACGGGCACTTTCTTCGACTTCGTCGAGAATCACCCGGCCGACTTTGGTGCTGAGCACGAAGTCATCGCGGTTGTACTTCGACAGGGCTTGGCCCAGGCGAATTTCCGACAGCCCCGAGCCGTAGAACGGCGCGGTGTCGAAGTAGCGCACTCCGGCGTTCCAGGCGGCCTCGACGGTCGCCTGGGCTTCGTCTTCAGGAATGGCGCGGAACATGTTGCCCAGGGGTGCGGTGCCAAAGCCGAGTTGGCCTGGGAGTTTGTCTTTCAAGCTCATGGTGGATCCTCAATTGGGTAAGAGGTCGCTGTGACCGTTGAGCAAATCCTAGATTGCCTAGATCGGACCGTCCAAGACATACTGCGACGAACTTGAGTCCTCTCAGGTCTTAAAAGAAGAGGTCTGACATGATTGATCTACGCCAACTGCGTTACTTCGAAGTGGTCGCTGAAGAAGAACACGTCGGCCGCGCGGCCGAGCGCCTGCACATTTCCCAGTCGCCGCTGAGTCGGCAGATCGCCCAGCTCGAAGAACGCCTGGGCCTGACCCTGTTCGAACGCAGCCAGCAACGCATCCGCCTGACCCGCGACGGCCAGACCTTTCTCGCCGAAACCAAGGCGCTGCTGACCCATGCCAATCGCCTGGAATCCCTGGGCAAGCGCCTGGGTCGTGGCGAGGAAGGCGGCCTGTGCATCGGCTATATCGAAAACGCCATGCATGCCGGCGTGCTGCCGAACGCCCTGCGCGTCCTACGCGACGACCGGCCCAACGTGCATATCAAGCTGTATAACCTGCCCTCCCTGGAACAACTCGAAGGCCTGCGCCAACGCAGCCTGGACATCGCCCTGGTCGGCGAGCCGCCAGCCGCCGACGATCCCGATCTGACCGCGCTGCAAGTGCTGGACGACCCGATGCTGCTGGCCTTGCCGGAGCATCATCCGCTGGCCCGAGAAAACCACTTGCTGCCCGAACACTTGGCGGACGAACAGTGGATCGGCGTGCAGCGCAAACCCAGCGCCAACCCTGCCGATGACTTTGTCGCCGCCTGCATCCGCGCCGGTTTTACCCCGCAGATACCCATGGAAGCCAGCGAGCCGTTCACCGCATTGGGTTTGGTGGCCTCAGGGCTGGGCGTGGCGATGGTGCAAAAAGGCCTGAGCCGCAATGCACCGCCCGGCGTGGTGCTGCGGGAATTGCCGTGGTTGACCTACACCACTCCGTTATGGGCGGCGTGGCATCGGATCAACCTGCGGCCATTGGTGGAAACCTTTCGCAAAGTGCTCACCGAACCCAAGGGCTGACGCTCCCACGTTTGGATTGCGGCGCCTGCTAGACGAGCTCCCGCAGGCGATACCACATCATCCCCAACGCCAGCAGCGGCGAGCGCAACGCTTTGCCGCCGGGGAAGGTCATGTGTGGCACTTGGCTGAAAATATCCAGGCCCTGGCCCGCGCCTGCATGAATCCCTTCAGCCAACAACCGCGCGCACCAGTGGGTCACGTTCAGCCCATGCCCGGAATACCCCTGGGCGTAGAACACATTGGGGTATTGCTTCAAGCGCCCGACCTGGGGGAAGCGGTTGGCGGTGATGCCGATCTTGCCGCCCCACTGGAACTCAATCGCGGTATTGGCCAACTGCGGGAACACCTTGAGCATTTTCGGCTGCATATAGCCGGCGATGTCCGCCGGATCGCGTCCGGAGTAATGGCAGGCACCACCGAACAACAGGCGACGGTCGGCGGACAGCCGGTAGTAATCCAGGCCGACTTTCTGGTCGCACAGCGCCAGGTTTTGCGGGATCAGTTGGTTGGCCATTTCTCCCGACAGCGGCTCGGTGGCAATGATGTAGCTGCCGGCCGGGAGCACTTTGCCGCTCAAGCGCGGTTCGAGTTCTTCCAGATGCGCATTACACGCCAGCACCAGATGGGCGGCGCGCACCGTGCCCCCTGCGCAGCGCACCTGAACCGTGTCGCCATGGGTCAGTTCCAACACCTCGGTATGCTCGAAAATTCGCACCCCGAGGGATTCGGCGACCTGCGCTTCACCCGACACCAGATTCAGCGGGTGCAAGTGCCCCGAGCCCATGTCCACCAGGCCACCGGCATACACCGTCGAGCCCACCACTTGCTGTATGTCCTGCGGGCCAACCAGCCGGGTTTCATGGGTGTACCCCAGCTTCGCCAGGTGCTCCTGTTCAGCGTTGAACGCCGAAAACTGCGCCGGCGTATTGGCCAGTTCGCAAAAGCCCCAGCGCAGGTCGCACTGGATGTTGTGCTCACGAATCCGTTCGCCCACCAGCGCCACCGAATCGATACCGGCGCGCTCCAGGTAACGCACGCCCTCCTCGCCCACATACTTGGCAAACCCCGACACATCGTGGCCGATACCGCGAATCAACTGCCCGCCATTGCGCCCACTGGCGCCCCAGCCGATGCGCCGGGCCTCCAGCAGGATCACCGAGAGCCCGCGCTGCGCCAGTTCGATAGCGGTATTCACGCCGGTGAACCCGCCGCCGATCACGCACACATCGGCATTCAAGTCTGCGCCGAGTGACGGGCGCTCCGGCAGGGCATTGGCCGAAGCACGGTAATAGGATCGGGCGTGGTCACTGGATGGGGTCATTTGTTGGTCTTCACTTTGCTCCAGGCGCGGGTCATCAGGCGCATGGTCGCCGGGGTTGGCGTGGTGGAAATGTAGAGTTTGTCGAGCACTTCCTGCGGCGGGTACACCTCAGGGTTGTTCACCAGCTCCGGGGCCATGAAGGCCTTGGCCGCCGGGTTGGCATTGGCGTAACCGACCGAGGCGCTGACCTTGGCGATCACTTCAGGGTCGAGCAGGTAGTTGATGAACGCGTGAGCTTGTTTCGGGTTGCTCGCGTCGGCGGGAATCGCCAGCAGGTCGAACCACAGGTTGGAGCCTTCCTTGGGAATCGAATAGGCGATGTTCACCCCGTTCTTGGCTTCCTTGGCACGGTTGGCCGCCTGGAACACGTCCCCGGAATAACCGAAGGCCACACAGATATCACCGTTGGCCAGGTCCGAAATGTACTTGGAGGAATGGAAGTAGGTGACGTACGGCCGCAGCGTCAGCAGCTTGGCCTCGGCCTGCTTATAGTCCTCGGGATTCTCGCTGCGTGGGTCCTTGCCCATGTAGTTGAGGATCGCCGGGAACAGCTCGTCTGCCGAATCGAGGAAGGCCACGCCGCACTGATTGAGCTTTTTGATGTTCTCTGGCTCGAACAGCACCGCCCACGAGTCGATATGGTCGACGCCCAGCACCTGCTTGACCTTGTCGACGTTGTAGCCGATGCCATTGGTGCCCCACAGGTACGGCACCGAGTGTGCGTTGCCCGGGTCGTTTTTTGCCAGCAGCGCGAGCAATTTGGGGTCGAGGTTCTTGAAATTGGGCAATTGCGCGCGGTCCAGCTTGAGGAATGCGCCGGCCTTTATCTGGCGCGCCAGGAAGTGGTTGGACGGCACCACCACGTCATAACCGGTGCGCCCGGCGAGCAATTTGCCCTCCAGGGTTTCGTTGGAATCGAACACGTCGTAGACCACGTTGATCCCGGTCTTGGCCTGGAAGTCAGCCAAGGTGGTCTCGCCGATATAGTCGGTCCAGTTGTAGACGCTCACGGTTTGTGCCGCTTCGCTGGTGCTACTGAGGGCGGCGACCAAGGCCAGGGGGATAAGCTTGTTCACAAGACGCATATCGGAAACCTCGCAGAGGGGATGCCGCGCCGGGTTGAACTGCCCGCGCATTGAGGTCTATCTTGAGCCGTATGTCGAACCACCTCTATCCACTTTGCACGCACCACAACGCACCAATAGAGTGCGCACGGATCACCCATGACACAGGCAACCGCTTTGCGCGTACAGGCCTTCACCACCGGTGATGTGGCCGCCCAATGCAGTGCGACACCCGGCTGGGTGCAACAGTACCAGCAGATGTCCCCGGGGCATTTTGCGGGGCAGATCCGCTACCTCGACCTGCAAGGCGTGGAGGTCTACGAAGAGTGCATGAACACGCGGGTGGAACAACATTTCAACGCGCCAACCGGCGCCCTCGCGTTCTGTTTCGACGGCAGCGATAACGCGCTGTACCTGCTCAATGGCGAAAGCCGCAACACCTGGATCACCCCGGAAAACTACCGTGAAGTGGCGGTGGTGTTCGGGCCGCAGTTCGTGCAGCGCCATGGCTTGGACCTGGCAAAGCTGGAAGGTTTGTTCATGGCGCCGCTGACCTGCCAGCAGAATGCACTGTTCACCCGCTGGCTGAGTGGCACCCTCACCCGCTTGTCCGCCGTGATCGACCCTGCCAGCCGTGACGCGCTCAGCCAGCAATTACTCGACGATTGCCTGTTCATCCTCGACAACGCCTGTGTGTGCCTGGACAGCAGTTCATTGCAACGACGCGGCGAAGCGCGCCTGCTGATGGCGCGCATTGGCGAATGGGCGGCGGATGCGCCGGATGAAGCCGTCAACCTGCTGGAACTGGCACAGATTGCCGGCGTGCCGTTGCGTCAGTTGCAGCAAGGGTTCAAGACCTATACGGGGATGAGCCCGGCGCAGTGGTTGCGGTTGCGCCGGTTGAACGGGGCGCGGCGGGAGTTGCTGGGTTCACCTGACTCAACCGTGGCCGAAGTGGCGATGAACTGGTCGTTCTGGCATTTGGGGCGGTTTTCCAATAGTTATCGGGCGTTGTTCAAGGAGTTGCCCAGCGAAACCCTGAAGCGCCATGGTTGAAATGCGCCCAAAACTGTGGGAGCTGGCAGGCAAGCCAGCTCCCACATTTGGATCTCCGTCAGGCTTGGGATTTGAGGAAGGTCGCCATTAGCTGGTTGACGTACTCTGCTGCCTCCAACTGCACCATATGCCCCTGCCCTGGCAAAACTTCCACCTGGGCGTCCAAGCCCTCGGCATGCCTGGCCGGGATGATTGCATCCTCACTCCCCCAGATCACCAAGCTCGGCTGTCGGCCCACCACATTGCGCACATCAATCATCTGCCGCCCGCCCTCAAACAGCTTTTGATTGAGCTGCCGCAATGCCTGGTCCACGCCTTCCAGCCGCTTGAACTTGAGCATGTCCTCCAGCATCTGCCGCGTCACCAACGCCGGGTCGCTGAACAGTTGGGTCAACTGTGGCTTGAGCGCATTGCGGTTATTGGCCTCGGCAAACCCTTGCAGGTAATCACCGTTAATATCCGGGCCCAGGCCGGCGCTGGCGATCAGGGTCAGCGAAGCGACACGCTCGGGTGCCTGGCCAGCGACCGTCAGCGAAACCAGCCCACCCATGGAGTGCCCGGCCAGGTGCACGCGGTCAAGATCGAGGTGGTCAAGCAAGTCCAACACCGCCTGGCTCAACTCCTGCGCATCGCCGTTTTGCAGGTGCTTGCCCGACTCGCCGTGCCCCGGCAGGTCCAGGGCGATCACGCGGCACTCGGCGGCCAATGCCGGTTGGTTGAACAGCCAGTTGTTCAAGTCACCGCCAAACCCATGTACCAGTACCAACGGCGTGCCGCCTTCGCCCAGGTCGAGATAGCGCAGCAAGCGCCCGCCTATTTCGACCTTCTGCGCACTCGGCCCAGTTGCTTCGGCCTCGGCGCTGCTTGAGACAAACCCGGCGTTGAAGCTTTCGATCACCGCATCGATCTGGGCCTCGGTGGCCTCGCCTTCCACCACAATCCCCAGCAATGCACCTACCGGCAAGGTCTCGTCGCTCAGCGCCAGCACCCGGCGCAACACACCACTGAAGGGCGCTTCGACACTGCTGGAGAGCTTGTCGGTCTCCACGTCCAGCACTTCCTCGCCCTTCTCCACCCGATCGCCGGGCTGCTTGAGCCAGACGTCGATGCGGCCCTCGGTCATCGACAGCCCCCACTTGGGCATGGTCAGGGTATGGATCATGCGGCATTCCTCTTGTCAGCGATCTTCAGCACGGCGGCCTCGATCTTCGCGGCGTTGGGGATGTACAAGTCTTCCAGCGCATCGGAAAACGGCACCGGCGTGTGCGGCGCGGTGACCATCTCAATCGGTGCGCGCAGGGAGGCAAACGCCCGCTGGGCGACCAAGGCACTGATATCGGTAGCAATGGAACAGCGTGGGTTGGACTCGTCGATCACCACCAGCCGCCCGGTTTTTTCCACGCTTTCGAGGATGCTGTCTTCATCGAGCGGGCTGGTGGTGCGCAGGTCCAGCACTTCGCAGTCGATGCCCTGGCGGGCCAGGTTGGCGGCGGCCTCCAGGGCGATATGCACCATGCGCCCGTAGGTCACCAGGGTCACGTCTTTGCCTTCGCGCACGAAGTTGGCTTCGCCGAAAGGCACCGTATACAGCTCCTCCGGCACCTCACCTTGCAGGCTGTAAAGCATCTTGTGCTCGAGGAAGATCACCGGGTCATTGTCGCGGATCGCCTGGATCAACATGCCCTTGGCGTCATAGGGCGTGGCCGGGCACACCACCTTGAGGCCGGGAATGTGGGTCCACATCGAAGTGAGCATCTGTGAATGCTGGGCCGCCGCACGCAGGCCGGCGCCGTACATCGCGCGGACCACCAGCGGCGTAGTGGTCTTGCCGCCGAACATGTAGCGGAACTTGGCGGCCTGGTTGAGCAACTGGTCAAGGCAGCAGCCGATAAAGTCGACGAACATCAATTCGCACACTGGGCGCATGCCACGGGTGGCGGCGCCGACGGCCATGCCGACGTAGCCGACTTCGGACAGTGGCGCGTCGAGTACACGGTCGGGAAACTCCGGGTACAGGCCTTTGGTCACGCCGAGTACACCGCCCCAGGCATCCTGTTCGCCAGGGGAACCGGTGCCGCCGGACACATCCTGGCCGATGATGAACACACTCTGGTCACGGCGCATTTCCTGGGCCAGGGCTTCGTTGATCGCCTGCTGATAGCTGATTTTGCGAGCCATAAAGTTCTCTCCACGTAGTTGTTGTTATTAGCGGTAGGCGACGTAGACATCGCTGAGCAGGTCGGCGGCCTGCGGCTTGGGATCGGATTTGGCCAGGCGGACGGCGTCTTCGATCAACTGTGCAACCTCGCCGTCGATGCGTTCGAATTGCGCCGCATCCAGCCAGCCTTCGGCGCT
The DNA here is from genome assembly GCF_014268275.3 of Pseudomonas tritici. Classification (NCBI taxonomy): domain Bacteria; kingdom Pseudomonadati; phylum Pseudomonadota; class Gammaproteobacteria; order Pseudomonadales; family Pseudomonadaceae; genus Pseudomonas; species Pseudomonas tritici. The sequence continues at coordinate 2,868,143 of NZ_CP077084.1, read as the reverse complement.
GCAGCGTTGGCGGAACAGCGCCAGGCAATCCGCACTTTCCCGCAGCTTTTTCACTTCATCCGGGCCGCGATAGGTTTGCGCATCACCTTCGAAATGGCCGTAAAAGCGGCTCAATTTCACCTCAACCAGCGTCGGCCCCTCGCCGTTGCGCGCTCGCGCCACGGCGACGCCCAGCGCCTCATGTACGGCGAAGAAATCATTGCCATCGACGATCACGCCCGGCATGCCAAACCCCACGGCGCGTTCGGCAATGTCCTTGCACGCCACCGACCAGCCGGAGCCGGTGGCCTCGGCATAGCCATTGTTTTCGGCGACGAACAGGCACGGCAGTTTCATGATCGAGGCCAGGTTCATCGCTTCGAACACCGCGCCCTCGTTGGAACCACCGTCGCCAAAAAACGCCACGGCCACGCCCTGGCTGCCCTTGAGTTTGGAGGCCAGCGCCGCCCCAGCGGCCAACGGCGCGCCGGCGCCGACAATGCCATTGGCGCCGAGCATGCCCTTCTCCTGGTCGGCGATGTGCATGGAGCCGCCTTTGCCACCGCACACGCCGGTTTTCTTGCCATAGATCTCGGCCATCATGCCGAACACATCCACGCCCTTAGCGATGCAATGGCCGTGGCCACGGTGGTTGGAGGCGATGCAATCTTCATCGTTGAGGTGGGCCATGACCCCGGCGGCGCTGGCTTCCTGGCCGGCGTAGAGGTGCACGAACCCGGGAATCTCGCCGGTGGCGAATTCCACGTGCAGGCGTTCTTCGAAATCACGGATGGTGCGCATCACGGTGTAGGCATGCAGCAGTTGATCGGTGGACAGGTGAGTGGACATCTTGTTGTTCTCCAGGTTGTCTCGACACACAAAAGGCTGGCTGCGGCCAGCTACAAGGGCATTCAGCACAGGCTGTGCCAAGCCTCCGAAAAACGTTGCAAAGCATTGATCCAGAGCAGTGCCTTGGCGTTGTGCGGGTACGACTTGCCAGCGCAGAATGAGACGGCGCATTGCACAGTGCACGCCGTGTCTCAAGCTGTTTGAGACGCTGCGTCTCAGCCCTGGCAGTTGGTCAGTCCCTGCTTGTCCCACCCGACGCATGCGCGCTTAATGGCGGGCATAACAACAAAGACCGAGAACCGGAGGCCTTATGCTCGCCGCGAACTCCAGGGAGCACGTCGACTGCGTCAGTCGCGTGGTCCGCAATGCCGATCGCCTGCCCCAGGCGCCGGTGCCGTCGCTGATTTTCGATTCGTGGCGGCGGTCCATGGAACAACACCATTTGGACCCCGGCTCCCTGCAGGGCCCGCGCATCCTCAGCGAGCCCTTGCTCAAGGAATGCCGCGAGCGCGCCGAACTGTTCATGCGCATCGCCAGCGAAGAAGTCGGGCAACTGCACCACCGCGTGCGCCAGGCCGACTACTGCGTGATGCTCACCGACGCCCAGGGCCAGACCATCGACCACCGCGTGGACACCTCGATACGCACCGACTGCCGCAAGGCCGGCCTGTACCTGGGCACCTGCTGGTCGGAAGCTGAAGAAGGCACGTGCGGCGTGGCCACGGTGCTCACCAGCAAGTCGGCGGTGACGGTGCACAAGCGCGACCACTTTCGTGCGGCATTTATCGGCCTCACCTGCTCCGCCGCGCCGATCTTCGACCCTCAGGGCAACCTGCTCGGGGTGATGGACGCCTCCGCGTTCAAATCCCCGGATGACCGCCGCAGCCAGCATTTGGTGCGGCAGATGGTGGCGCAGAGTGCCCAGGCCATCGAAAACGCGTTTTTCATGCACAGCGCCCGCGAGCATTGGGTGCTGCAAGCCCACAGCACGCCCGGCTATGTGGACAGCCAGCCCGACCTGCTGCTGGCCTGGGACCGAGACGGTCGCTTGCATGCCCTCAATAGCAAAGCGCGCCAGGCCCTGCGCCTGCGCTTTGGCCAGGTGCCGGAGCATATCGGTGAAGTGTTCGACCTGGATGCATTGCGCGCAGTGACCGACCAATCGGCCCAGCAACTGCACTGGATTGGCGAGCCTGGCGCCCTGCATGTACGCGTCAATGCACCGCGCCGCAAACCGGCGCGTGCGGCGTTGATCCCGCTGGTCGATGCGCGCGTGGAAGAGCACCTGCGCCTGGCCGTGCGGGTCAAGGACCGCAACCTGCCCGTGCTGGTGCAGGGTGAAACCGGTGCCGGCAAGGAAGTCTTCGCCCGCCAACTGCATGCGCGCAGTGCCCGTCGCGATGGGCCGTTTGTGGCGGTGAACTGTGCGGCGATTCCAGAGAACCTGATTGAAAGCGAGCTGTTCGGCTACGTCGCCGGCGCGTTCACCGGCGCCTCCAGCAAAGGCATGCCGGGGCTGTTGATACAGGCCGATGGCGGCACGTTGTTCCTGGATGAAATCGGCGACATGCCCCTGGCCTTGCAGACGCGCCTGCTGCGGGTGATGGCCGAAGGGGAAGTTGCGCCGCTGGGCGCGGCGAAAACCCGCGCGGTGGATATCCAGGTGATCTGCGCCAGCCACCGAGATTTATCGGTGTTGGTCGCTGAGGGCCGTTTTCGTGAAGACCTGTACTTTCGCCTCGGCTGCGCGCGTTTCTGCCTGCCGCCGTTGCGCGAGCGTACCGACAAACTGGCCTTGATCAATCGACTACTGGAGCAGGAAGCGCGCAACAGCGGCGTCGCGGTGGGCATCGGCCAGGCAGCGCTGGAACTGCTGCTGGGTTACGCCTGGCCGGGCAACGTGCGGCAATTGCGGCATGTGCTGGCGTATGCGTGTGCGGTATGTGAAGGCGGGACGCTGCAGGTGGCGGATCTGCCGGTGGAGGTGCGAGGGGATCAGGTTGAGGCGCGGGTGGAAGATAACGTGAGTCCGGAGCGGCAGGTGGTGCTGGATGCGTTGATTCGGCATCGTTGGAAGCCGTTGCCGACGGCGCAGGCGTTGGGCATCTCAAGGGCAACGCTGTATCGCCGAGTTAACCAGCTAGGTATCGACATGCCCGGCAAAACCACCTGACACAGTGAGACCAAAAATGTGGGAGCTGGCTTGCCTGCTCCCACATTCAACCGAGTAGGCCTTGGGGGATCAGCGGTAGACCAGGCCGCCGTCAATCAGCGGAGCTTGCCCGGTCATATAGTCGGAGTCCGGCCCTGCCAGATAAGACACCAACCCCGCCACATCCTCCGGCGTTTCTGCGCGACCCAGGGCAATCCCATCCACATACTTTTTGTACGTCGCCCCCACTTCAGCCCCGGTAATCTCGGCCATGCGCTTGTCGATCTCGACCCACATATCGGTGCCCACCACACCCGGGCAGTAGGCATTCACCGTAATCCCGGCGCTGGCCAGTTCCTTGGCCGCCGCCTGGGTCAAGGCGCGCACGGCAAATTTGGTCGCCGAGTACACGCCGAGCAGCGCAAAGCCTTCGTGGCCCGCGATGGAGCAGGCATTGATGATCTTGCCCTTCTGCCCCAGCGCCTTGAATTTCTTGCCGGCAGCCTGGATGCCCCAGAGCACGCCTTGCACGTTGATGCCCAGGGTGCGCTCGACCTGTTCCGGGCTGACGTCCAGCAGTGAGTCGATCTGCGCGACCCCGGCGTTGTTGACGATGATGTCGAAGCCACCCAAGGTCTGGTGCGCGTGCTCCACCGCCGCCACGACTTGCTCACGCTTGGACACGTCGGCGACAAACACCGAGGCCTGGCGTCCCAACGCCACGACTTCGGCAGCCACCGCTTCGAGCTTGGCGCCATTGATGTCCACCAGGGCGATGTCGGCACCGTCCTGTGCCAGGCGCAGGGCGATGGCCCGGCCAATGCCCTGCCCGGCGCCGGTTACCAGCGCAACTTTTCCAGCGATACTCATGGCTATCTCCTGCGAATGATGAAGGAAGCCTTGTCTATCGCAGGTGCACCTTGGCCTGTCGAGGCGCAGTGGGATCGGTGGGAAGGTTGAGACGGATTGTCTCAAGCCGCGAACCATTCTCGAAAACTTGTAAAAGTGCGCGGTTATGCCTAGTTTATGCGCCCCCCGCCCTGCGCTTTAAGGCCTTGCCCCCATGGTTTTGCGTTTTCGTCCCGTCGTCACCTCACGTTTCGCCCTCGGTTTGCTACTCAGCGGCGGCATCGGTAGCAGCCTGGCGGCTGAAATTGAACTGCCGGCGGTGAAGGTCCAGGGCCAGGATGAGTCCGGCTACCGCAGTGAAACCGCCTCAGTGGGCGGCTTCGATGACGCGCCGCTGCTGGACACCCCGGCGTCGATCAGCGTGATCAATGCCGCGCTGATCAAAGACCAGCAAGCGCGCCTGCTCAGTGAAGTGCTGCGCAACGACGCCTCGGTGGGCGACAGCTATGCGCCCATCGGTTATTACGAAAACTTCGTGGTGCGCGGCTTCTCGCTGAACGCGGCGAGCAGCTACAAGATCAACGGGCGCACCATCACCGGCGAGCAAAACGTCGCCCTGGAAAACAAGCAGCAGGTGGAAGTACTCAAAGGCCTGGCGGGCTTGCAGAGCGGGATCTCCGAGCCGAGCGGCGTGATCAACTACGTGACCAAGCGCCCGGAAGATGTGCGCTCGGTGACCGTCTCCACCGACGATCGCGGCAGCGGCTACATCGCCACCGACGTCGGCGGTTGGTTTGGCAGCGAGCAGCAGTTCGGCCTGCGCGCCAACGTGGCCCATGAAGACCTCAATGCCTATGTCGAACACGCCAATGGCCAGCGCGATTTCGTCTCCTTGGCCTTCGACTGGAACATCAGCCCCGATGCGGTGCTGCAACTGGATGCCGAATACCAGGACAAGCAACAGCGCTCGGTGCCGGGTTACCAGTTGTTGGGCGGCACTGAGGTTCCACACGACGCCTCGCCGAAAAAACTGCTGGGGCACCAAAGCGGCTCCAGGCAGGTGGGCATTGAATCACTGAACCTCAACGGCAAGTTTGAATACCGTTTCAGCGACCAGTGGAAAGGCAGTGTCAGTGCCGCCCGCAGCAAGGTGGTGATCGATGACTACAGTTCGTTTGCCTGGGGTGGCGCCACCAGCGGCGTTGGCAACACCTTCACGCCCGAAGGCAACTACGACATCTACGACTACCGCAGCCCGGACGACACCCGTCGCGACGATGAAGTACAAGCGGCAATGACCGGGCTGTTCGACACCGCCGGCCTGGGCCATGAACTGACTTTCGGTACCAGCGCGTTTCGCCGCGTGATCCACAAGCGCAAACCAGTCAACGAGTGGATCGGCAGCGGCAATATCAACGCCGACGCCCCGACTTTTACACCGACTGACGTCCCATTGAATGACAGCCATCGCAACCTCGACAGCCGCCAATACGGCCTGTTTGCCAGCGACCGCATTCGCTTCAACGAGCACTGGCAAACCCTTCTTGGCGGCCGTGAAGTGCGCCTGGATGAGCGCGCCTTTGACGATAACGGCAATGAAGCCCGCCACACTCAACGGTATGTGTTCCTGCCCCAGGCATCGATTATCTACAAGCCGGTGGACAACCTCTCGCTTTACACCAGCTACAGCAAGGGCCTGTCCCTGGGCGGCACCGCCCCCTGGTACGCCAGAAACGCCAATGAAACCCTGGCCCCGACCACCTCACGGCAAATCGAAGCCGGGGTGAAGTACGACTGGCGCCGCATCAGCTTCGCCGCCGCCGTGTTCCAGACCCGCCAGGCCTACCAGTACGCCCAGCCCGACGGCGCGGGCAACTTCACCTATGTGCAACAAGGCGAGCAGAAAAACACCGGGCTGGAGTTGTCGGCCAACGGCTGGGCCACCGACCGCCTACAAATTGCAACCAGCGTGGCGGCGATTCGTGCGCGGGTCACCGGCAGCGGCACGCCGGAGTACGAAGGTCACCAGGCGATCAACGTGCCCAAGCTGCGTGCCAGCGTGTATGCCGACTATGCCTTGCCGTGGGTGAATGGCCTCGCGGTGCTGGGTGGCGTGCAATACAGCGCCAAGAAGTCCGCCAACCGCACCGGCAAGGTGGAAGTGGGCGATTACGCGGTGGTGAATGTGGGTAGCCGCTACACCACCAAGGTGGACGGCTATGAGACGGTGTTCCGCCTGAGCGTCGACAACCTGTTCGACAAGCGCTACTGGCGCGACGCGGGCGAGTACATGGGCGATGACTACCTGTTCCAAGGCGCGCCATTGACGGCGCGCCTGAGTGCGTCGGTCAATTTCTGACGGGTTACTTCGGCATCTTGCGAAAACCTACCGCCAGGCGGTTCCAGCTGTTGATGGTGGCGATGGCCACGCTCAAGTCGACTTGCTCCTGGGCGCTGAATTCGGCGGCCAGCGCGTTGAAATCTTCATCCGGGGCGTGGGTCTGGCTCAGCAGGGTCAAGCTCTCGGCCCAGGCCAGCGCGGCGCGCTCACGCGGTGTGAAAAACGGCGTTTCACGCCAGGCCGACACGGTGTACAGGCGCCGCTCGGTCTCGCCCCCTTTGCGCGCATCAGCGGTGTGCATGTCGAGGCAGAAGGCACAACCGTTGATCTGCGACACACGCAGGCGGATCAGCTCCAGCAATGGCAGCTCGATGGACAGTTTGCCGACGGCGGCCTCCAAGGCGAGCATGGCTTTCATCGCGTCTGGGGAGGCGGTGTAGAAATCGGTACGGGTTTGCATGGTATTGCTCCGGAACGGTGGGGTTGGTGGCTAGGTTAGTCACCGGGGGGTTGGGGAGGAATATCCAATTTTGGGGAAGAATGGGTGACCAATTTTCTTGGGGTGGGGGTGAGTACATATCCGTTATTGGGGTAACGGCGGCTTATGGTTCCGCCCTTACGGCGGGTCACTTTTGGAAAAGAGCCCCAAAAGTAACCAAAAGGGCTCTTGCCCCACCACTCGGTGTCTCGCCTAGGCTCGACATGCCCTCACTCCGGCTTGAATCCGTGGGCCGCCGCGATGGGCCATCCTTGGCCCAGCGCGGCTAACCCGGCGTCCTGCCGGGTTACCCACGGATTCAAGCCTGCGTTCGGCCAGCGTGGTTGACGGGGCGCCTCAGATCAAGATCAAAAGCACGGCGGCCTGACAGTCGGCCTGAGTGGTGTGGATCAAAAGCGATTTTGTGTGCTCTGCTTTTCTGTGGGAGCTGGCTTGTCGGATCGCCGCACCGCTGCGATGGCATCAACTGGGTATGCCTGATACACCGAGGTGTCTGCATCGCAGGCAAGCCAGCTCCCACACTTGAACCGAGATCGACAGTTAAAAACCGGTCGGCTCTAAGGCCGCCGCGCTTTTGCTTTTGATCTGGGGCGCCCCGTCAAACACGCTGGCCGAACGCAGGCTTTGGAGCGTGGGTAACCCGGCAGGACGCCGGGTTAGCCGCGCTGGGCCAAGGATGGCCCAGCGCGGCGGCCCACGCTCCAAAGCCGGAGTGAGGGCACACCGAGCCTAGGCGAGGTGCCGAGTGTTGGGGCAAGAGCGCTTTGGTTACTTTCGCGCTTTTCGAAAGTGACCCGCCGTAAGGGCGGAACCATAAGCCGCCGTTACGCAAATAACGGATATGTACCCAGAAGGTCAAACCACCCGCGCCATATGCTCCCCAATCCTCCCCCTCAACCACCGCTCCGCCGGGTCATTGTCATGCACCCCGCTCCACACCATCGACAACTCCGCCGCCTCGATCGCAAACGGCGGATCCTCCGCCCGTAACGCCGTGCCCTCGGTCAACGCACACGCCGCGTAATCCGGCACCGTCGCGATAATCTGCGTGCCCGCCAGCAACGCGCGCAAGCCGCTGAACTGCGGCACCGCCAGCACCACCCGTCGCGCCCTGCCAATGCGCGCCAAGTCCAGGTCAATATTGCCGCTCAAGTCCCCGGAAAACGACACCATCGCATGGGGCCGCTCACAGTAGTCATCCAGGGTCAGCGGCTCGGCGCCGTCGTCCCCACGCAGGACCTTGCATGGGATGTCCCGCAGCTTCTTGCGCTTGGCATTCGCCGGCAGTTCGGTGGTGTAGCTCACGCCAACGGATATCTCACCACTGGCCAGCAACGATGACATCAGCAAGTAATTAGCCCGACGCACCACCACGATGATGCCTGGGGCCTCTTCGCGCAGTTGGCTGAGCAGTGGCGGGAACAGGCCGAACTCGGCGTCGTCGGAAAGGCCGATGCGGAACACCGCACAGCTGGTGGAAGGATCAAAATCCTTGGCACGGCTGACCGCGCCGGAAATGGTGTCCATCGCCGGTTGCAACTCCTTGAGTATCGCCAGCGCGCGTGGCGTGGGCTCCATGCCCCGCCCGTTGCGCAGCAGCAATGGGTCGTCGAACAAATCGCGCAGACGCCCCAGCGCCGCGCTGACCGCGGGTTGGCCCATGAAGAGTTTTTCGGCGACCCGGGTCAGGTTCTTCTCGAACATCAGCGCTTCGAAAATCACCAGCAGGTTCATGTCGACGCGGCGCAGGTCGTTGCGGTTCATGGTGGTATCCAAACGATTGGAGAGCCTACAGATAAACACACGAAGCGCAGTTGGGATTGCATGGCTGTGCTGTCTTTTCCAGGCCGGCACCTGACGAAATTAACAACGATTAACTCGTCAGCCGGGCGGTCCGGCAACAAGATTAGCGGCGTCTACACTGCATCCATTCAACGGGAACGCTCCCATCGACTGCGGATATTTGTCATGGCCCGACTCGAGCAATATGCCCCTCGTTTATCCGCCACCGGTGGCCTATGCCCCCGGCGCGAGCGTATCGCCAAGCAATTGATCCTGGCCAATCTCGGCGAAAGCCTGGCCATTGCCGACCTGGCCCAGGCCTGTGCGTTGTCGCGCAGCCATTTCTCACGCGCCTTCAAGTGCAGCACCGGGCTGTCGCCGCAGGAGTGGATCCGCCAACAGCGCATCCAGAGAGCCAAGGAATTGATCACCAGTTCCTCCTTGAGCCTCACGCAAATCAGCCTGGAGTGCGGGTTTTGCGACCAGGCGCACTTCTGCCATATGTTCACCCGCAGCGAGGGCGTCAACCCGATGACCTGGCGAAATCACCACTCGCGCCACAAGCCTCAAGTGATTGCTGCCTAGTGGTCTGTACGGACCTGGAATATGCTGGCCGCTCCCCCCTCCCGAGCATGGCCACCCATGAGTGACCTCAGCGATCAGGCCGTGCATTTCGGCCCTTACCGCATCCACCCGCGCCAACGCCTGGTGCTGGAGGCGGGTCGCCCGTTGCGCCTGGGACGGCGGGCAGTGGATATCCTGCTGATCCTGCTGGAGCAGGCCGGCAATGTGGTGAGCAAGCAGGAACTGATCGCCCGGGTCTGGCCGAAAAGCGTGGTCGAGGACGGCAACCTGCGCGTGCACATGGCGGCGTTGCGCAAGGCCTTGGGCGACGGCCAGGCCGGGCAGCGCTATATCGTCACCGTGGCCCAGCGCGGCTACAGTTTTGTTGCGCCACTGAGCATCGAACCGATGACGCTACCCACCGACGGCGCTCCCCAAAGCCCGTGCCACAACCTGCCCTTGCGCCGCACCCGGATGATCGGCCGCCAGGCCCTGATCGACAGCCTGGTGCAACAACTGCCCGAACAACGCTTCATCACCCTGACCGGCGCCGGCGGCATCGGCAAGACCACCGTCGCGTTGCGCGTGGCGGAATTGCTGATCGGGCATTACCGCGACGGTATTCGCTTGCTCGACCTGGCGCCGCTGAGCGCGCCATCGATGATCCTGCCCAATCTCGCCGCCCTGCTCGACCTGACCCACGTCGAGCACGAACCATTGGCCACATTCGCCCGCAGTTTGCAGGAGCGCCAGTTGCTGCTGGTGATCGACAACTGCGAACACCTGCTCGATGACATCGCCCTGATCAGCGAAACCTTGCTGCGCCACGCGCCCAGGCTGAACATCCTGGCCACCAGCCGCGAGGCATTGCGCGCCGAGGGCGAGTACGTGCAGCGCCTGGAACCCCTGGCCTGCCCGCCTGCCACCGGTAACCGCGCCCAGGCATTGGGCTACCCGGCCCTGCAATTGTTGATCGAGCGGGCCATGTCCCATCAGGACAGTTTTGAACTGAGTGAAACCGAACTGCCGCTGGCGATTGATATCTGTCAGCGCCTGGACGGCATCCCCCTGGCGATCGAGTTGGTGGCGGCGCAAATCGAACGCTTCGGCCTGCCCAGGCTACTGGTGCAGATGGAAGACAACTTCCGCCTGCTCACCCGTGGCCGACGCAGTGCGCTGCCGCGGCATCAGACCCTGCGCGCCACGCTGGACTGGAGCTTTGAGCTGCTGACCGCCTGCGAGCAAGTCTGCCTGCGGCGCCTGGCGGTGTTCCGAGGTGGGTTCAGCCTGGCGAGCGCCGCAGCGGTGATTGCCGGGGAACAGGTGGCGCCGGCTGAGGTGCTGGGTTCGATCACGCAATTGGTGGCCAAATCCTTGCTCAATGTGGAGGCCGGTGATGACGAGATGGGCTATCGGCTGCTGGACATCACGCGCACCTACGCCCTGGAAAAACTCAGCGTTGCCCATGAGCTCGACGCCACCCGCGAGCGCCATGCAGCGCGCTGCCTGGCACTGATGGAGCAGGCGCGCGGCGATTGGGAGCTGATCGCGACCCAGCCCTGGATCGACCGCTACGCACCGCTGCGCGAAGACGTCCGCGCCGCGCTCGACTGGGGACTTGGACAGGGCGGTGAACACCTGTTGGCTGTCCGCTTGACGGTCAGCGCAATGCCGCTCTGGCAAGAGTTGTCGTTGCTCCGGGAACACGGCTTGTATGTGGGCAAGGCGCTGGCGTTGATTGAGCAGGTCCGTACGCCCTGCACTCAACTGACAATGCAACTGCAATTGGCGCTGGGCAGCCTGTCTTACCACGCCATGGGGGCTGCTCCCCAGACCATCGCAGCCTTTGTCGGGGCTCAGCGCCTGGCTGAGGAGCGCCAGGATGTCGCTGGCCAAATGCGCGCCATCTCCGGTCATTTGGCGGTGAACTTGTGCGCAGGCCGCTATCGCCAGGCGTTGGCGCAGAGCATGCAATTTGATCGCCTCGACCCACGCACTGACCCGCTACTGGACTTGAGCGCCCAACGCCTGCGGGTATTGGCGCAGCACTACAACGGCAATCAGGCACTCGCCCGGCATAACGCCGAACAATTGATCCAACGCATGGCGCACAGCGGCCACCTCAACCGGTTCGCCCACGGGATTGGCGTGCAATACGACCAAAACGTTGCCTCCCTGACCGTATTGGCGCGAATCCTCTGGCTGCAAGGTTTCCCCGAGCAAGCCTGGCGTACCGCCAGCCAGGCGTTGGAACTGGCGCTGCAAATCAATCATGGCACTTCCATCTGCTACACCCTGGCCCTGGCAGGCGTGGTGATCGCCCGCTACAACGGTGAAGAGGACAGCGCTCAGACGCTGCAGGCATTGTTGCTGGAACACGCGCACAAGCATTCGGTGCAACTGTTCCAGACGTGGGCGGGGCACTACGCCGGCATCCTCGGGCATAAAGACTGGCAAGGCTTGGGGCTGATCGAGGACACCCTGATCACGCTCGATGCACACACGGTCGATGAGCCTGCCTTCGACCGCGCACGCACAGGCGACGCGGGCTGGTGTGCGCCGGAAATTCTGCGGGTACGCGCCAACAGCATGGCGGATATCCACGCGGCCGAAGCACTGCTGCACGATGCCCTGGCGCTGGCGCACCAGCAAGGCGCGCTCGCCTGGGAGCTGCGTTGCGCGACATCATTGGCGCGGCTGTGGCTGTCCCAAGGTCGCGAGCAAGCTGCACGCGACCTGTTGAGTTCAATCTACGCGCGATTCACCGAAGGCTTCGCCACCCAGGACCTAGTTCGCGTACGCAGCCTGCTCGACGAGCTTGAGGACAAACGGCCGGCCTGAAAACGGTCCCAGGTAATGTCCATAACCCTGCTGCAAACGCGCCACCTGCTCCGGATCGCGCAGTTGTGCCAGGGCATAGCTGCGCACGCAATTGAGCAGACGGTAACGCGGGTTGCCGGGGCCGGGCTCGAGGGTCAGCAACGACACGCCGACAAGACGCCTCAGCAGGTAGGACAGATCGGCGTGTTCCAGCTCGGTGCCGGCGACCAGTTCACTCAAGGTGGGCAAGGTTACCGCCATCTTGAACAACCCCAATTGCAGGAACAGCCAGCGCTCCGGCAGGCTCAGGCGCTCGCAGGTCCAGTCCAGGGCGGCGGTCAGGGATTGGTGACGTTCCACTGCCGTACGGCGGCCGCGGGTCAGCACCTGCAAGCCCTTGCACAGTTGCTGCTGCAGCCCGCGCACACCCAGGGCATCCACTTGAGCGGCCGCCAGTTCCAGGGCAAGGGGAATGCCATCCAGGCGTCGGCAGATATCCCGCAGCGGCGCCAAGTCCTGGGGCCGCAACACGAAGCCCTGCTGACTGGCACGCCCGCGGGCAACGAACAATTGCACGGCCGGATAGGCCATCGCCTGTTCAACACTGCTCAGTGCCGACGGTGCAGGCACCGCCAGCCGGGGCACGCGCTGCACCCATTCGCCGTGGACTTTCAGGGCCTCACGACTACTCACCAGCACACTGACTTGAGGCGCTGTTTTGCCAAGCACCCGCACCAGGTGACGGCAGGCGCCGAGCAGAAGGTCGGCGCCGTCGAGCACCAGCAACAGCTGGCGGGAGGTCAATTGACGGCTTAACTCGGTAGCGCTGGCGCTCGGTTCAAGGTTCAGCGCGGTGGCCAGGTGGCACAGCATACTCATCGGCGCTTCCACGGTGGCCAGATCGACCCACCACACACCGTCCCGATAACGCGGCAACACGCGCTCGGCCAGCGCCAGGGCCAAGGTGCTCTTGCCTACGCCGGCGCACCCGGTGAGCGTCATCAGGCGCTGCCCCGACAGGCGCCGCACCAGCACACCCAACAGTTCATCGCAGCCAATCACAGGGCTGAGCCGCGCTGCCAGATTGTGCCGGGGCAGCATGACGTGTACCGCGTCCTGTACAGGTGCTGTGAAACAGTAGCCGCGCTGCGGGTCGTTGAGAATGAAGCGTTGCCCATCGAGGGCGCGGCGCAGTGCGGCGATGTGCACGCGCAGGTTGTTTTCTTCCACCACGCTGTTCGGCCAGACCCGCTCGATCAAGGTGGCCTTGCTGATGTACTGCCCAGGCGCTTCGAGCAGCGCCGTGAGGATATCCAGCGCACGTCCGCCCAAGGGTACGGGCCAGCCGGCCTTGCTGACCAACCGCTGTTGCCGGTGAAAGACATAGGCGCCGAAGCGGACCGTGCCATCAGCGTCAATCGCCTGAGGGTTATTCATGTGGGTCATCGCGCTGAAACACCCAGCCTTGGGCGTTTGCGCATCCTTTTCCATGGGCTTGACGCTATCTTGCCAGTTGGCGATGACAGGACAATGCTGGAACGGGGAGCGACACGGACAATCGGGTGCGCGAGACGGACATTCTGTCGTTAACTGAACTGCTGTCGGTATTGGGTCGGGTTGAGGCCCAGCTTCTCACTGAACAAAAAGCGCATATGCCGCACGCTGCCGAAGCCTGCGTGGAAAGCCACGGTCTTGAGCGGCAGGTCGGTGGATTCCAGCAACTGCCGGGCGCGGTCGATGCGCGCACCTTGCAGGAACGCCATGGGCGTCATTTGCACATCCTTGGCAAACAGCCGCGCAAAATGGCGTGCGCTCATGCCGGCCAGCTCGGCCATGGATTCGATGGTGAAAGGCTGCTCCAAATGCGCCAGGACATAGTTCTGCACGCGGGTAATCGCGGTTTCCTGGGGCGCAACCGCTGCTGTCATCGGGCTGAACTGAGCTTGGCCGCCCTGGCGCTTCATCACCACCAGCAGCACCTTGGCCACGTCCACCGCGACTTGCTTGCCATGGTCCTGGGCCACCACCGACAACGCCAGGTCGATACCGGCCGTGACGCCACCCGAAGTGATCAAGCGCCCGTCCTGCAAGTAGATTTGATCCGTCTCGACAATCGCCTTGGGAAACGCCTTGATCAGCCGTTCGGTGTAGTGCCAATGGGTTGTTACACGGTGCTCGTCGAGCAGGCCTGCATGCCCCAGCACGAACGCACCGGTGCAGATCGAGCCGAAGCGCCGCGCCCGTGGGGCCGCAGCCTTGAGCCAGGGCAACAGCGCGGGGTGGCATTCGTTATAGGCACCGGGCCCGCCGGGCACCAGCAGCAAGTCGTAGGCATCCAGGGCCTGGTCCAGCAGCAGATCGGTCTGCACCATCACGCCGTTGGAAGCACGCAACGGGCCGGGCTCGGTGCCGATAGTGAGGATCTGGTAGTGCGCGGCCGCCGGCAGGTAGCGGTTGGCAATGGAGAACACTTCGAGCGGCCCGGCCATGTCGAGCAGGAGGAAGTCCGGAAACAGCGCCATGGCCACGGTTTTCATACAGGGAAAGGTCCATCAAAAAAGGAAAACGGCGGACAGTATGCCATGCCTGAAACTGTCAACTCATAAGCGACAGTTATTCAGAATCCACCTTCTTAATCAACCGTCCAGTAACCATTAATCTCTTTCTCAACGACGGAGCCCTGCATGTCGCAGCCCGCTCCCACTTGAGGACAAGACCATGTTGACCCTTCGCAAAGCTTCCGAACGCGGCGCCGCCAATCACGGTTGGTTGAAGTCGTTCCACACCTTCTCGTTCGCCAACTACTGGAACCCGAATGAACAAGGGTTTTCCGACCTGCTGGTGATCAACGATGACCGCGTCGCCGCTGGCAAAGGCTTCGGCCAGCACCCACACCGCGACATGGAGATTTTCTCCTATGTGCTCGAAGGCGCCCTGGAACACAAGGACACCCTGGGCACCGGCTCGGTGATCCGCCCTGGCGACGTGCAACTGATGAGCGCCGGCAGCGGTGTAGCCCACAGCGAGTTCAACCACAGCCAAAGCCGTGGCGTGCACTTCCTGCAAATCTGGATCGTGCCCGCGGTGGCCGGCGCCGAGCCGCGCTACCAGCAGGAGCACTTCAGCGAGGCGCAGAAACGTGGGCGCCTGCAGTTGATCATCTCGCCAGAGGGCAATGACGGCGCCCTCAGCGTGCGTCAGGACGCACGGGTGTATGCCGGGCTGTTCAACGGTGACGAAGCCGCAACCCTGAACCTGCCGCCGGACCGCCACGTGTACATCCATGTGGCCCGGGGCAGCGTTGAAGTGAACGGCCAGCGCTTGCAGGAAGGCGATGGCGCTCGGGTACGGGATGAGCGGCAGATCCGCTTGAGCCAGGGTGAAGACGCCGAAGTGCTGGTGTTCGACCTGCGCCCACAGGAATTGCCGCAGATGCCATGACCGGCCCCGCGATGGCCCGCCAACACGAGCCATCGCTGGCGTCGATAGTCACCATCAGCCCAATGAAGTTCTCTTAAAAAATGCAACGCGTACCATCAAACCCATACCAGGCAACACCCAAACTAAAACACTCGGAGCACACCATCATGAAACGCCAAATCTTGCTTAGCCTCGCTTTCTCGGTACTTGCTGCAAATGCATTTGCTCACCCAGTGGTTGCTGAAGGCGGTTCGGATCGCCTGATCGAAAGTCGTGTTGCAGAGGGTGGTTCGGACCGCCTGCTGGACCGCCGTGTCGCCGAAGGCGGTGCTGATCGCTTGCAAGAACGCGGTCTGGCTGAAGGCGGTGCTGATCGCCTGCAAGAACGCGGTCTGGCTGAAGGCGGTGCTGATCGTCTGCAAGAACGCGGTCTGGCTGAAGGTGGTGCTGATCGTCTGCAAGAACGCGGTCTGGCTGAAGGCGGTGCTGATCGTCTGCAAGGCAACAACGCTTAACCTCCCGCTGCTTGCGGGAACCCCAAACCGGCCTGATCAGCCGGTTTTTTTTCGCCCGCTATTAATGCAACTCACGGTCCACCCACAGCACCGCCTTGCCGACCTGTTGCCGCGCTTCGATGCGTTCGTGCACCCGCTGCACGGTCTCCAGCGTGTAATGCCCCTCGATATCCACCGTCAAAGCCCCTTCGAGCATCGCCGCAAAGACCGCATTGGCGCGTCGCTGCACGGTGGCCCCATCGGCCATGTGGTCGGCCAGCCGTGGCCGTTTCAAAAATAACGATCCGGCTTCGCCCAGTTCAATCGGGTCGAGGTCCGTCAGCGAGCCCGAAACATTGCCATAGTTAACGATCAAACCGCGTGTGCGGCAGGCGCGAAAACTGCAACACATGGTCGGCGAATCGGCCATCGTCGTAATGAAAGGTGGTGATGGAGTTCCTGGTGGCCTGCATCGAGGGCGAACCGCAGTTACGGCGCTGAATCAACCTGGATGGGCGAGGAACTTCTTGCGATACGCCGCCGGCAACAGGCCCACCCGTTGCTGGAAAAGGCGGCGGAAAGAATTGCTGTCTTCGTAACACACCGCGTAGGTGATGCTTTCCAGGGTCATGCGGGTCGATTCCAGCATTTGCTTGGCCCGCTCCAGGCGCAGGGTTTGCAGGTAGGCAATCGGGGTGTACTCGGTAGCGTCCTTAAAACGCCGCTTGAAATTGCGCACGCCAAACCCAAAGCGCCGGGCCACATCGTCAATGACCAAGGCCTCGGCAAAGTGCTGCTCCAGCCAGTGCTGCACGCGCAGGATCTCGCCATCGCCATGGCTTTTGGGCAGCGACCACATGGCATATACCGACTGTTCGCTACGCACATTATCGATCAGCAAGTATTTACCACAGGTGTGGGTCAGTTCCGGAGAGCCGAAACGACGGATCAGATGCAACATCAAGTCCATCGCCGCGCTTGCCCCACCGCTGGTGATCACACGGTTTTCTTCGCAGAGGATTTGCGCGTCATCCAGGTTGACGTCCGCGTAGCGTCGTCGAAACAGCTCGGCAAACGCCCAGTGAGTCGTGGCGCGCAGGCCTTGCAGCACGCCGGACTCTGCCAGCAGAAACGCTGCGGTGCACATCGAAGCCAACACCGCGCCGCGTGCATGCTGTTCGCGCAGCCACGGTGCGTACGCAGGAAAGTTCGGCAGGGCCTCCTTCAAGGTGAACAGAAAGCCGGGGATCAGCACCAGGTCGGTCTGCGCGATCTGCGCCAGCGCGCGGTCCACCTGCAAGCACTGCCCGCCCCAAGCGTCCACGGCCTGGCCGTCCAAAGAGGCAACGACCACGTCAAAGGGTGGGCTGTCGGCGAACAGGTTGGCGGCGCTGAGCATCTCCAGGGCCAGGGTGGCACTGGCGGCGGAACAACGGTCGGCCAGAAGCAAGGTAATGTGCATGAAAGGAACTCGGTTGCGCTTTTCACATGTAATAAGTCATTTGTGCACCTACCTTAGCCGATTCCGCATCTTTACAGTGCTGCCACTGATCAACTATCGGGTGTCTTGATGAATCTCTGGTTTCGTTTGCTCTTCATGCTGTCGCGGCGCCCCTGGCGCACACCTGTCCATGGCCTGGCCACCACCGTGGTGCGCATGCGCGTCTGGCCGCTGGACCTGGACATTAACCGGCACGTCACCAATGGCCGCTACTTTTCCCTGGCGGACGTCGCCAGAATGGATTTTGTGTTGCGCACCGGCGCCTTTCGCGTGGCGCTGCGCAACAAGGCGCTGCCGATCGTGGGCGATACCTGGGGCAAGTTCCGCCGGGAGTTGAAGCTGTTCGAAGTGTTCGAGGTGCACACCCGCATGCTCGGCTGGGACCACAAATGGAGCCTGATGGAGCACCGCTTTGTGAGCAAGGGCCGGGTGGTCGGCGTGGTTGTGATGCGCGGGCTGTTCCGCTCGGCCAAAGGCACCCTGCCCCCAGCGGATTTTTTACGTGAGCTGGGGCTGGGTGAAGCGTCACCGCCAATGCCGCAATGGCTCAGCGACTGGGCGCAAAGTTGTGATGACATGAGTGTGCAGTTGCGGGAGGAGGAGCAGGTTTGAGTGTTGGCAACCTGCACAACAGCCCCTCCCCGGCGTCGGTTGCACCTGGTCTGGGCCAGCCGTAGATCGCCCTGGCCGACGTTGCTGGCTAACGTGTGGGCATGACCGCGCAGCCCCGCAATCGATGAGTTCGCCGAAGCGTCGCAGGCTTAATCCAGTCCCCCCTTGCCACTAGCGATGCAAGGGTTTACCCGATTCCACCAAAAAAGCGTTTGGTCTAAAATACTTATCGAGCATTAAGAATTTGCACTAGCATATGTGTACGTTCGTACAAACACCCTCGCAATAGCCGCGCATTACCCCTTCCCTCTCTGAAAAACAAAGTGGCGAATGTTAAAATTTGTCACGTTTTGCCGTATTCAATTCGATTAGTATCTAAACGCTAGCAGCGATTGAACTGACGGCCTTGCATGCCGGAAAAGGGAGTAGGTGATGCATTTTTCCAATGTCCTCGCTATTGCACGGACTCAATCTAAATCGGAGGACTTTCGAGCGCTCATAGTTCGCACTGTAACGGATGATTTAAAAGTCGATACACGTTACTACGAACAACTAGTTGACCCCCACGAAAGCCACGGAAACTACCGTGCCATCATTATAGAAATCGACACCCCCTCGGCCAGCAATCAAACGCTGGAGATAATAAGAAAAACCCGAGATAAAAACCCTGGCTGCACGATATTCGTCGTTATCACTTTTGCCTCGACCTTGAGTAAAACCAAATACTATCTGGCCGGTGCGGACTACTGCATCAAAGTGATAGAAACATCCCCTGAAAAAAAATCGAGCCTGTTTGAAGACTTACTCAGCGAGACGGCACGACTGAATCGTTGCGCCCTAGTGCTCGATCAGGACCGCATGTGCATTCACGGTGACGGCAAAAAACTGGAAATCTCTTTTGTTGAAATGAAAGTATTGGAAGCGCTTATCCAGCGTCGACTACTCAGTCACAATGAGATCGCCGCCGTCATGGGACTTAATACCAAATACTATGACTCCCGCGCGCTGGAAAAATCCATCAGCCGATTGCGCAGTAAAATCAAGGCACACTACGGTGACAATATCATTCAGAATATCCGCGGTTATGGATACAAACTAAGCCGCGGTCTTATTTGCGCCAGCCATTTGCAAACCGCCCAAGAGAGGTCGAATCGTGAATAGCGAGAGAATATCCCCTGCGCACAGTGTGGACTTCAACCTTGTCAGGCAAGCCATTGTTGACCGCAACCATACACTCTGGGGCAATGAAATCAGCCTGACGTCCAAGGACACTCAGGCATTACCTCAAAGTGCCTACAGCGAGGCACTTCAGCGTATCAGCGCACGGCGCAATGCCTTGAACCCAACGGTAAGCCACACGTTCCTGCGGATTAATCAAGCCGTATTAATGAACGAAGACTTTCATACGTGCATTATTCAGACTGCCCAGTCACTGGAAAAGCACAAACTTCCCTTCACCCTCAGTATCGATAACCCGTTGGATGCCCTGCCCGGTCCGGTTGAACGCAGGGCGATGGTGCGCCAGCTATATAAACTAAAAGACCAATGCAGCCTCACACTTGCCTACAATAATTACAGACTCGATACAAAGCCGGCAGATCTGTTGATCGACCTCAAGCTTTACGACTATATAAAAATGCCCTTCCCGGATTCCGCGCTCCGGCTGAGTCTCAACACACGCTCCGATCTGTTCGATCGGCTCTACGACCGCATGCTAGAGCTGATCAGTGCGACCCGGGTATGTTTCATTGCTGACACGGTTGAATTTGCCGACAGCGCCGTTCTGGCTAAAAACCTGCCTTTCGAATACTTTCAGGGCGGTTATTACTCTCCTGCTGACCGCTTATAACAACTGCATCTTCCTGATACCGGTGAACACCATGAGTTCTCTCAAGAAATACGCCTTTACACCGACAGTTCCCGCTATCGCACTGCGGGACTTCACGCCCAATGCAGAGCTGTTTCATTATGATATTGGTGAGCCAGCAACCACGCAGGTCGCCGACAAAAAACGCGGAGTTAGCCATCGACATTCCAGCCCCAGTGAACACCCACGGCTGAACACCTATGTCATTACCCATACCATAACGCTACCCTTACATTCTTCTACCGCCGTGCGACAAGAATCCAGAATGCCCACGCCAAAGGATCATGACAGCACGCCAAAAAACCATACTCGTCCTGCGGAAATAACCCCTGAGCGAACTCAACTGTCTCAGGATTTCTGGCTGCTGACCCAGCATGACCGAACCCTGGTCAAGGGCGGCTTGCGCATCTCCTTGACCACCATTGAATCCGCATTGATTAAAAAAATGTTGCATCATGAAGAGCGCGTCGTGAGCAAGGAAGAGTTGATCCGTAATATCGGGCGCGAGCCCGAGTTATATCGCGGATTGGAAATGTGCCTGAGTCGACTGCAAGAAAAGTTCAAGCGGGCCAACGACGGCGAACGTTTGTTTCGTGCAGTCAGAAACCGTGGTTATTGCCTCACCCAAAAAATCAAAAAGCCGCTCGAGCTGACTCAGTCACGCCGATAACTATAAGACAACTGACACTTTATCACTCACCCTGCCTATTGATACCTGCCTTTTTATAACACCCTCTAATAAGATCTCGCTGGCCTTGTTATAAGTCGTCAGCCAATGCTCCCTGCCGTTCATTACTATCCACGGGTACGCGCTTGCGCGTGCCTGTCGTTTTAGTGCGGTATTGCACCGCGTGATTAAACCCTGCCACCACGCACGTGGTCACCACCGGGAGCAGAACTATGCTGAACAACACTAGAATGCATCGCAACCTGACGCCCAAGGGTTTGACGTTCTGGGGCCAGTGGACGCTCGCATCGGGTTTGGTCGTGACACTGTTGTTTATGTTGGTGTTCTTGAAAACCGGTCAACTTGAATATAACTATCGTGTCTTGGCCGCCTTTACCATACTGGCGTCGCTGCCTGCGTATAGCCTGTGTGATGTGTATAGTAAGAAAGACGATTATGGCGTGGGCCTAGGTCGACTATTCATGGGTTGGTTGCTGACCATAGGTATATTGTTTGCCGTGGGCATTGCCTGTAATGCCAGTTCATTGTTTCCTCTGGAAATTTTACTGTTGTGGGCGGCAGTCAGTTACCCACTGTTGGCACTGTGTTATATCCCGTTGCACAGCCTGTCCAGGTATTACCATCGCCAACTTCACCAGCGGCACAAGTCATTGATCGTGGGCACCGGCAAACTGGCGGTCGACTTGGCCAAAACGCTGTCGCGCCAGAAGCGTTCACCTTTGGTTGGACTGGTCGGTAGCCACGCCGATGCGGCGTCGGAGGCGCAATCGCAGATACTCGGCGAACTGCCGCAATTACCGCAACTGATCCGGCAGCACGGCATTCGCCGGCTCTACATCACTCACTCGTTGCAGGATGCCACCCACATCGAGGCGCTGTACCTCAACTTGCTGGAAATCAGCGTCGATGTGATCTGGGTGCCCGACCTCAACAACATGCTGCTACTCAATCATTGCGTGGCCGAAGTGGATGGGTTGCCGGCGATCTTCCTCAACGAAAGCCCGCTGACCAGCCGCCCCACCGCTGCCCTGAGCAAGTCATTGCTGGACAAGAGCCTGGCCTTGCTGGCGATCCTGGTGCTGAGCCCGTTATTGTTGGTGTTCGCCCTGCTGATCAAGCTCACCTCTCCCGGCCCGGTGATTTTCAAACAGGACCGCCATGGCTGGAATGGCGAGGTGATCAAGGTATGGAAGTTCCGCTCGATGCGCATGCATGACGACCAAGAGGTACGCCAGGCCAGCCGCAACGACTCGCGCATCACCCCGGTCGGCCGGTTTATCCGGCGTACCTCCATCGATGAATTGCCACAGCTGTTCAACGTGCTGCAAGGGCACATGGCCCTGGTCGGCCCGCGGCCCCATGCCGTTGCGCATAACGACTATTACTCGGGGAAGATTCACGCGTACATGGCGCGTCATCGCATCAAGCCCGGTATCACGGGGCTGGCGCAGATCAATGGTTGCCGGGGTGAGACCGAGACACTGGAGAAGATGCAAAAACGCGTCGATATCGACCTGCTCTACATCAATACCTGGTCGCTGTGGCTAGATATCAAGATCCTGGTGAAGACGCCATTTACGCTGCTGTCCAAGGATATCTACTGACAGAAAAGCTGGACGTTCAAGTCTGATACCCGTCAGTTAAACCGCCGCTAAGGCGAAAGGTACTTGCTCCCTCGCCACAGGTACGGTGTTAGCCTTTGGCGGACTGGGATTAGACCTTCAAGCCCCCCTTCCCGCCTCACTCCGTCATCTTGTCGATGTTCTTGTAGAACAAGTCACTGTCCCGTCCATCCGTCATCGAATGCAATGAATAGGCGCGATTCAACCGCGCGCCGCCGTCACGCGTCAGCGGTGCCCACACCAGGTTGGCACGGCGCATGGTCGACAGGCTCATCAACTCATCGAACGGAATGGACAGGTAGAGGCCTTTGTCGAAGCTGCCTTCACCAAACTCTTCCTTGGACACGTTGGTACGGGTGATCCACGCACCGATACGCACGCCATTGTTGAATTCCCGCGACAGGTCCAGCGTCGCCCCCCAGTCCCTGGCCAGGTATCGACCGACGCTCAAGGCGCCCTGCAGGTTGAACGGCAGGTCGGTGTAGCCGGTGATATGCCCGGTCACCGTGCGGTAATCACGCAGGCTGAAATCCTGCTCGAAGCCGCGCTGGCGCACGTAGTTCAGGTCGGCCCCCACGGCCCAGCCCTGGCCCATCGGCCGGTACAGCAGTTCGCTGCCGACACCGGCGTACATCGACTCGAGCAAACCGCCGTAGACCATGCCGTACAGGTCCTGGTCCAGGCGCTGCGCATGGTTGAGCTGGAAGGTCGGGAGGGTGACGTCAGCGCTGGTCATGTACTTGCGCAGGTCGGTACGAACCCGGGGCAAACCCGTGGGCGCGTCATAGGTAAAACCGTCGTAGTTGTTCAGCAGGTTGACGCTCAACAAGCCGCTCCACCACGTGTTGCGGGTAAAGCGGTATTCGGCGTCGAGATCGGCGGAAATCTGGTAGAGCAAGCCATCCGGCCCGCCGACGTTCTGCTTATAGCCAAGGCCGATGCCATAGCTGAACGGCTTGGGCGGTTGGGTATAGAGCAGTGTCTGCGTGCGTTCACTGGCGCGATTGACTTCGACCTGGCGGTGCAGGTCCTGCAAGTCTTCGCGGTTGTTGACCACCTCGCGGAAGGTCTCGCGGGGTACGCTGGTTTCCTCGATCGGCATGGCATAACGTTCGCTGACCAACGTGAACCAATCAATCTGGTCGTTCACGCTGTTGTCCAGGATACGGCTGGCACGCCCTACCGCCTTGGCGCTGTGGAAGTAGCGCTGCTGTTCGCCATACACCACCAGCTCCGGCCCGCGTTGGGTGATGCGCTGCACGTTATAGCCGGCATTGTCATGCAGGCGCTGGGAGACTGCTGCCCAGTCCACCTGGTCGGGCGGTGTGCTCGGTGCCTTGGCCGGCAATGGGGGGGCCGGTGGGTCGTAGGTTTTTACCGGTGCCTTGCGGCTGGCAAGATTGGTGTGCAGGGTGATGCCGAACATCGCGGTGTTGCCGCGTTCCCAGGCAGCACTCACGTCGATGGAGTCGGCGAGCTTGTAGACCAGGCCCAGGTTGAACGGCGAGTCCTGGCGAAACGAGTTGTCCCGGGGTTCGTCCTTGTAGTCGTTACCTTCAACCTCGAGCTTGAGGCTCAACGGCGCCCAGGGCGTTTGGTAAGCGATCCCGCCAAACAACGCGGGCCGGCCGCGAAAATAGCCGTTGGAAAAACTGCCGGAACCTTCGGCGGTGGGCCGCCTGTTGTAACGATCATCCAACACGCCCAACGGGTTGCCGAAATCACCGCGACTGCCCATGTAACCCCAGGCGATGCCGGCGCTGAAATCCACATCGCCATAACGCTTGTTGGCCACCAGGTACTCGCTGGAAAACAAGCCGGTGCCGCCCAGGTCCATGAACCCCAGCGCCACTTCCGGCAGCCAATGGCTTTCCTGGTACAGGCGCACTTTGGCGTCGACGGCCTTGTCCTTGTAGCTCTGGCCGCCGCTGAACGACTCGGCGCCATACAGGCGGTTGGTGATCGCGGTGTAGCGAAAGGTGCCTTCCAGCCAGTCCAGCGGCTGCGCCGAAAAACTGTAGCGGCTATAGGGCTCGGTGCGGTTGGCGTTGATGCTCAGCTCGCCGGCGGGCGCCATGCGCGCGGTGGGGGTTTGCAGCAATCCCACCCCGCCAAAATCGCTTTGAGTGTAACGGGGATCGCCATGCGCGACGCCACAGGGCACCAGCAGCACGGCCGCAATACATAATTTCAAGGCGTGACCTCGGCCAGGGGTTGGGTGGCGAGAAACTCGGCCAATTGCTGATTCAGTTCAGGGGTGAGCGGGTCCAGGTCATCGCTGCGAATCGGCACCAACAATGTGCTGCCGGGCGCAGGGGCGGCGCCGTCTTTGCGGTTCCAGGGGGCAATGCCCAAACGCGTGACCTGCCCGTCGGGCTGGATCAGCCACAGGTAATCGGCGTCCGCTTCCACGGATGGCGGGCACGCGACGAGGTAGTCGCGCGCCTGCTGTTGTGGCTGAAATACCAAGGTGCACGCCGCGGCCACCGCGCCCAGCACACGCACGCTGTCAGGCCTCGGCGGGTACACCAGGCGGTCGCCCTCGCTGACCGGCAGGTTCGGCGCAAAACCGACCTCCACCGCCACCGGGTCCAGCACCGCCAACTGGCGGCCGGTCACCGGTAAGGCCTGCACCTGTTGATACACCTGCGCGGCAACAGCGGCACGACCTACGTGCCCCGCCGCCAACGCGGCCTGGTGCAGGGTTTGCAGGTCAAACAACACGCCGGCCTTGAGCCGCGCCTGACCTTCAAGCAACGGTTGATGCAGCCAGGCAGCGCCCAGCCAATAGCCTTCGGCATCCGGTTGCGCCGCCGTGATCACCTCCAACAAGCGTGCCCCGGTTTGCAGCGCAATGGGGCCTGGGTTGCGTACCTGGCCGCTGACCGTCATGGCGGCCTGGCTCACACTGGCACAGCTGCACAACAGGACCAGCGCCGTGAGGGTTCGACGGGTCATCGGGCGTCCTTACGGGTGGGTTGCAACTGGGTGATGGTCAGGGTCAGGCTGGGCGAAAGGTGCTGCTCGCTCTGCACAATAAAACCGTCGGCGGGGTCGACCCAGTAACGGTTGCGCGCCTTAAAACCAGCGCCTTCAACGTCTTCGTCGATCCGTAACAAGGCATAGGGTTTGTCGAGAATCTCGATGGTTTCGATGCCCTTGCGCGTCATGCGACTGGTCAGTGGGATACCCATGCGATAGCCACCCACCCAATCGATTTGCCGCGTACTGCGATAGCCATCCGGCACACGGTGCAACCCCAGCTGAAACGGTGATTGCCCCTGCCAGTGCGTGCCATCCAGCTCGGCACCGAGGCCAACCGTGCGCACCACCAGGCCGTCACGCATCAGCAGCACCTGCTTGCCCGACGCCACCCAGAATTGCAGGTCGCCGCGCTGGCGAATCAGCGCCATCACCCCTTGGCCGGACACTGTGGTGACCTTGATCTGCGGGAACGGCACGGCATCCACCTGCGCCTGGGTCAACACCAGCGGCGCGGGCCCGGCCACGGCCGCCCTGAACGTGTCGAGGGAGGCGGTCATCAGCGGATTGCAGCCACCCAGCAGCCACGCCAACCCCATGTAAGTAGCGATTTTAAGAGTGTTCACGCAGGTTCCACCCTATCGGTTGCTGACTTCGCTCAGGTTGTTCTGAGTGGACGCGCCGATGCCGACGATCGTGGCGGAAGGGATCAACTGGCTGATAAAGCGGTTCCAGCGCGTGATATTGGCGGGGCCGACAAACACGACATCCTGAGGCTGCACCTCAAAGCGCGTGGCCAGGGCCATGGCCGAAGGAGAAGCCGCTTCCAGCTGGAACACCTTGGCCGGCTCTGCCGCGATATTCTGCGCGCCGCGGATCACATAGATGGCGTCGGCGTTGGAGGTGTTCTGGTTGACCCCACCCACCGAGCCGAGCACGTCGGAAAGGTTCATGCTGCGGGTCTTGAAGCTCAGCGCACGCGGCTGCATGACCTCGCCCATCACATAGATGCGTTTGCGGTCGTTGTAGGCCAGGTACAGCTGGTCGCCGTCCTTGAGGTAAATGTCGTTCAAGCGCGACTGCTCCAGGTTGAGCGTGTCGAGGTCCAGGGTGTAGCGCTTGCCGCCACGGGTGAGCGTCAGGTTCGACAGGTCGGCATTCAGCGGGTCGATCCCCGACGTGGAGACAGCCTCCATCACACTCATCGGGATGGTGGTGATCGGCAGCGGCCCCGCCTTGGCGACAGCGCCAGTCACCACCACGCGCTGGCTGGCAAAACGCAGCACGCTGACGTCTACCTGTGGGCTGTCGATGTATTGGCGCAACTTGTCAGTGATCTCATTGCGCAGCGCTTCAATCGAACGCCCCTTGGCGACCAGCGGACCCACATAGGGGTAAAACAGTTTGCCGTCGGGGTTGACCAGCCGCCCGTTGGCGTCGATCTGCTGCTGTGGACCGGAAGGTGCGGTGAGTTCAGGGTGATCCCACACGGTGATATACAGCGCGTCATTGGCGCCGATCAAATAGGGGCCAGGCTTATAACTTAATAGTTCCGCTGGTATGGAATAAGGCACTTGGGTTGCCGCGTCCATGGCGAGCAACTTTGGCGTGATAGGAATTAAATCCACCCGACTGTTTTCAGCCCCGCCCTCCTCGGTCAACGCCGCGGTATCCATATATTGGCCTGGGGCAAACATGCAGCCTTGCAACAATGCAGCGGCCACGGCCGCAACAGAAAAAATACGCATCATAGTGCTAGGACACTCGCGATAAACGACAAGAAAAAAAGACCACTTGGGCGGGGAATCCAAGCGGTCCAAAAGCGGAAGGCTTACAACTAGTTGCCGGTACCTGTGGTGCCGGTCGTGCCAGTGGTACCCGTGGTGGTGCCGCCGTTGGAACTGCCGCCGCTGCTGGATGCAGCGGCAACGCCGGCAACAAGGGCGCTGCCGACCAGCAGGGTTTCCCCTACTGTCACAGACCCCACCACGGCGGTGTCGAGCCCCAACGGCAACTCGGCAGCCAACGCGGACGTACTCAAGACACTGAGCATAATAATAGCCAGTGATTTCCTCATAACAGACTCCTTATCGTCAGTGAGTAGTCAGGCCGATAGTGCCACCCAACTAAACAGCACACCAGACAGGTAAGATTTAACGTGATTAGTTGAAAATAACGTTTTCCCGGCGAAGTGCCCGGCCGCCCCTGCATTGAGTGCTATTGAAGTTGTATAAAACGTTATTAATTGTCGGAAACTTCAGGTCCGTCCGTACTTATCTTCAAAACGCACAATGTCGTCTTCACCCAGGTAGGAGCCCGACTGCACTTCAATCAACTCCAACGGGATCACCCCCGGATTTTCCAGCGCGTGCACCTGGCCAATGGGGATATAGGTCGACTGGTTTTCCGAGACCAGGTAAGTCTGCTCGCCATTGGTAACCCGAGCCGTGCCGCTGACCACGATCCAGTGCTCAGCACGGTGGTGATGCATCTGCACCGACAGCTTGGCCCCCGGCTTCACGGTGATGCGCTTGACCTGGTAACGCTGGCCGTTATCCACCGAGTCATACATGCCCCAGGGCCGATATACCTCACGGTGGTTAAGGTGTTCATGCCGCCCGGCCTGCTTGAGCTGGTCGACGATGCCTTTGACCTGCTGCACCTGGTCCTTGTGGGCCACCAGCACGGCGTCCTTGGTCTCGACGATGATCAGGTCTTGCACGCCAACCGTGGCGACCAATCGGCTGTCGGCGTGGACATAGGTGTTGTGGCTATCCAGCAGCAACCCATCGCCGCGCAACACATTGCCGCAGGCGTCTTTTGCACTGGCCTCCCACAACGCCGACCATGAGCCAATATCGCTCCAGCCAGCCTGCAACGGCACCATCACCGCGTCACTGGTTTTTTCCATGACGGCGTAGTCGATGGAGTCGTCCGGGCACGTGGCAAAGGTCGCGGCATGCACACGGGTAAACGGCAGGTCCTGGCTACCGCCCTCCAGTGCCACGCGGCAGGCTTCGAGAATCGCCGGCTGGAAGTGTTCGAGCTCCTCTAGGTAGCGGCTGGCGCGAAACATGAACATGCCGCTGTTCCAGTAATGCTCACCGCCGGCCACATACTGCGCCGCCGTGGCCGCGTCCGGCTTCTCGACGAAGCGCTTGACCCGATAACCGCCCTCGCCCACCCCAGCACCTTGCTCGATATAGCCGTAGCCGGTATGCGCGCTGGTGGGCGTGATGCCGAAGGTCACCAGCTTGCCGTCCCTGGCCAGCGGCAGTGCCACTTCCAGGCTGGCATGAAACGCCGGGATGTCTTCGATCAAATGGTCTGCCGCCAGCACGAGCAGGATCGGGTCCTCGGCCTCGGCGACGGCCTTGCACGCCGCCAGGGCGATGGCTGGCGCCGTGTTTCGCCCCACGGGCTCGAGCAGGATGCTCGCCTGTTCCATGCCCAGCTGGCGCAATTGCTCGGCCACCAGAAAGCGGTGTTGTTCGTTGCAGATCAGCTGCGGCAACGCCACGTTGGCACCAGCAAGTCGCGTGATGGTCTGCTGCAGCATCGACAGGTGCGCGTCGGTCAGGCGCAGGAACTGCTTGGGGTTCAGTTGCCGCGAGAGCGGCCACAGGCGCGACCCCGAACCGCCTGCCATGATCACGGGTATTAACATGAGAGCATCCTTGGGACAGAGATTCAGAAGTAGGCACGGGTGTGTTTATGCACTCGCGGACTGAAGCGCAGCTCATCCTGCGGCCACCAGCGGTAATGCTGGTGTTGCTCGACAGGTGGCTGCAGCGTTGGGTCGTCGTCAAGCTCCAGGCAATAGCTGAGCACCACGTAGTGGGTGTCCGGCCCGGCCCCGGCGTTGGCGAAGACACTGTCATCGTAAAAGTGCTCGAACACCCCCAGCAGCCGTGCACTGGCGCGCTCGAATGTGCGCCCCAACTCATCCAGGGTGATGCGCCGGAAAGCGCTGTCCAGGCTTTCGTTTTTCTGGATGCGCCCACCGGGCACGAACCAGAAACCATAGGCCGGCCGGTTGACGCGCAGGCCGAGAAAAACATCGCCACGGCGGTTTCTCACCACCAGGTCGATCGCCACTAATGGCGTCGATGCCACGACCGTTTGGAAGGTCGATAAATCAAGCCACATACCATCAAACCTGTGCCAGAAAGCGTTGCAGAATGCGTTCCTTGTCGAGGAACTCCTTGGCGTAGTTCAACGCCACCTCATTGCGCGCGGGCAAGGCCAGCACCCGCTCGATTCCTGCGTTCAGCGCCGCGACGGATTCCGGCTCGATCAACACCGCAATGCCCGTGTGTTCCTGGCACAGGCGGCCGAGTGTGGTGTCTGGGTCGGCGGTGATAATTGCATTGCCACCCACCGCCAGGATGTTGGTGAGCTTGGACGGCAACACCGCGTCCGCCACTCCGCGCTTCTGGATCACCAGGTGCGCATCGGCCGAGGCCAGCAGCGCCGGTAAATCCTCGTAGGCCTGCAACGGCGCGAACAGCACATTGCGCAGGCCATCGCGCTGCACCCGTTCGAGCAAGCGCGCCTTGCCGGTGCCCTGGCCGACGACCAGAAATACCAGCTCCGGGCGATCGGCATGGGCCTGGGCGGCGTCAAGGATCAGCTCCAAGCCCTGCTTCTCACCGATGTTGCCGGAGTACAACAACACCCGTGCTCCCGGCGGCACACCCAGGCGCTCAACCAAAGCGTGGCTGTGCGCTACTTGGCGAAAACGCGAGGTTTCCGACCAATTGGGAAAAAACAGCAGGCGCTTGCTGTTCACACCTTTGCCACGGGCCTTGTCGAGCATGCCGCTGGAAATCGTCGAGACCCGATCAAAACGTCGCAGCAACCAGCGCTCGATCCCAAACGCCAGGCGCCGCAACAAGGAACCGCCGCCGATGCCCAGGCCGAACATCGCATCCACTTCATAATCCTGGATATGCAACACCGACCGTGCACCGCTGAGCTTGGCCAGCAATAACGCTTGGGGCGCGCACAACAGCGTGGGCACCACCAGCATCACCAGGTCGGGTTTCCAGCGCAGTTGCCCCAGCACCGCCAGAAACGAGCTGGCGGAAAAGCTCAGCAGGTGCAGCAGGCGGGTCAACGCGGTGGGCTGGCGCGGCACATACAGTGGGCAGCGAATCACCGTCACGCCCGCGTCCTGCTCGGTGCGAAAGCGCCACGGCGAATACCCTTCGCCCACCTGCCACTGTGGGTAATACGGTGGCGCCGTCACCACTCGCACCTCATGCCCCTGCTCGGCCAACCAGCGTGCCTGTTCACCGCTGTACTTGCCGATACCGGTGAGTTCCGGGCTGTAATTGATGCCATACAGAAGGATTTTCATCACTGGCCCCGAGGCTGTTCGAGGGCCGCGAGATAAGCGTTGTAGGCGTCGCGCAAGCCCTCCTCCAGCGGCACGTAGGCCTCCCAGCCAAGGGCATTGATACGGCTCACATCCAGCAACTTGCGTGGCGCGCCATCGGGCTTGCTGGCGTCGAAGCGCAAACGCCCCTGGAAGCCGGTCACGCGTACCAGGGCCTGGGCCAGTTCGGCGATGGTGCAATCCATTCCGGTGCCGACGTTCAGGTGCGAGCACATTGGCTGGGTCTGCTCGCGGTAACGCGCGGCGTCGAGTTCCATGACATGCACGCTGGCCGCCGCCATGTCATCCACATGTAAAAACTCACGTCGCGGCCGGCCACTGCCCCAGATCACCACCTCCTCATCACCGCGCTGGGTCGCCTCATGGAAACGCCGCAACAAGGCTGCGATGACATGGCTGTTTTCCGGGTGATAGTTATCGCCCGGCCCGTACAGGTTGGTCGGCATCACACTGCGGTAATCGCGGCCATGCTGGCGGTTGTAGCTCTCGCACAGCTTGATCCCGGCAATCTTGGCCACCGCATAAGGCTCGTTGGTGGGTTCCAGCGCGCCATCTAACAACACCGCCTCGATCATCGGTTGCGGCGCATGCACCGGGTAAATGCACGACGAACCGAGGAACAACAGGTGCTGCACGCCATGGCTGTGGGCGGCATGGATCACGTTGGCCTGGATCATCAGGTTCTGGTAGATGAAATCCGCCGGGTAAGTCGCGTTGGCATGAATCCCGCCCACCTTGGCCGCCGCCAGGTACACCTGGTCCACACGCTGCTTGGCGAAATACGCCTGCACCGCCGCCGGGTCGAGCAGGTCCAGCTCATTGCGGCCGGCGGTGAGGATCTGCGTATACCCCAGCGCCCACAGCCGGCGCACGATGGCCGAGCCGACCATGCCACGATGGCCGGCGACAAAGATCCGCGCATCAAGATCACGTGCCATGCTCAGTTCTCCACGGCAATCGGTGCGTCATGCCCGTGCAGGCGCAACAGGGCGTGGCGCCGGGCGATCTTCAGGTCTTCGCGGACCATCTCCGCGCACATTTCCTGCGCCGTGATCTCAGGCACCCAACCGAGCGAGCGTTTGGCCTTGGACGGGTCACCGAGCAGCGTCTCGACTTCTGCCGGGCGGAAGTAACGCGGGTCGACGCGCACAATCACATCGCCCACCAGGATGCCCGGCGCCAGGTCGCCGTCGATGTGCTCGACCACCGCCACCTCGTCCACGCCCTCACCGACAAAGCGCAAGCCCAGTCCCAGTTCCGCCGCCGACCAGCGGATAAAATCACGCACCGAATACTGCACGCCGGTGGCGATCACAAAGTCCTCGGGGCTGTCCTGTTGCAGCATCATCCACTGCATGCGCACGTAATCCTTGGCATGCCCCCAATCGCGCAGGGCATCCATGTTGCCCATGTACAGGCACGGCTCCAGGCCCAGGGCGATGTTGGCCAGGGCGCGGGTGATCTTGCGTGTCACGAAGGTCTCACCGCGACGCGGCGACTCGTGATTGAACAGAATCCCGTTGCACGCATACAGCCCATAGGCCTCGCGGAAATTCACGGTGATCCAGTAGGCGTACAGCTTGGCCACGGCATAGGGCGAACGCGGGTAGAACGGCGTGGTTTCCTTCTGCGGGGTCTCCTGCACCAGCCCGTATAATTCGGAGGTCGAGGCCTGGTAGAAACGGGTCTTCTTTTCCAGGCCAAGCAGGCGTATTGCTTCGAGAATGCGCAAGGTGCCCAGGGCGTCCACATCGGCGGTGTATTCCGGCGAATCGAAGCTCACCGCCACGTGGGATTGCGCACCGAGGTTATAGATCTCATCGGGCTGGATCTGCTGGATGATGCGCGTCAGGTTCGACGAATCCGCCAGGTCGCCATAGTGCAGGATCAGGTTTTTATGCAGGGCCTGCGGGTCCTGGTAAATGTGATCGATACGCTGCGTATTGAACGACGAAGAACGTCGCTTGAGGCCGTGCACGGTATAGCCTTTTTCCAGCAGCAGTTCCGCCAGATACGAGCCATCCTGACCGGTAATTCCGGTGATAAGCGCGACTTTATTCATGTCTGTCTCCCAATTGATAGGCGAGCGAAGGCCGACACCCAAACTTGGGTGTTTGTTAAAAACGGTCAGTTACTTCGGTGTGGGCAGGTTCAAGTTATGTCCGGTCAACTTTGAAAGTTCCCGGACAATGGCGTCCTTATCGTTTAAATGAGCAATCGCGGTTTCCAGTTCGAGCACCTTGGCGCCCACCAGGAAGCGGTACCAATAGCCCTGCAGCAAGTGATAGACCAAGCCGCTGCGGCCATCGAGAAACCCCAGTTGGATGATGTAGCGCCACAAGAAATACGCCGTCGAACTCAGGGTGAACGGCACGCGGTTATACACACGGTTCTTGACCAGGCGCTTGGCCTTGGCCTGGAACGAACTCTGCCCCGTATGCAGCTCATCGCGGATCGCGAACAACCCGAGCCGTGCGTTAAGCACTTCAATCGCTTCACGGGTGGCGTAGCCGTTGTGCTTGTGGGTGAAGAACGTCAAGTCATGCAGGTTATGGTCGGCAAACCCACCCTCCAGGGTGATCGTGCGGCCCTCAGCCACCGAAATGTGCTCGTCCATCCAACGGTCTTCCATGCGCCCCAGGCCGGTGCGCCACAACCGCAGCATCTTCAACGGGTAACGCCCGCCATGGCGCACCCAGCGGCCCATGAAAATATGCTTGCGCTTGAAGTTGATCCCGGTGATATCGCTGGCCAACGTCGGCAGCCGCGTGTTGATCTCGGCGGCAAGGTCAGCCTCAATGATTTCATCGGCGTCCAGGCGCAGGGTCCAATTGCCGGTGATCGGCAAATGGTCCAGCGCCCACTGGAACTGCTTGGCCTGGTTGATGAATGGATGCTGCACGACCAGCGCGCCGTGGCTGCGGGCGATGTCGCAGGTGTTGTCGGTGGAGAATGAGTCGACCACCAGCACTTCATCACTGAAGGCCCGCACTGAATCGATGGCACGGGCGATGTGCAGGCTTTCGTTGTAGGTGAGGATGATTACGCTGACGGTTTCGCGCTTCATATCAACCTCCGTGCAGTTGCAGGACTTCGGTGGTCAGCCTGCGTGGTGAACGCGCGGCGCGGAAATGGCTCTCCAGGGGTAGGCCCACGGCGATCATCATGATCAGCCGCTCGCTGGCAGGAATGGCGCCGATGCTGCGGATTTTCTTTTCCACCGAATTGAGGATCGCCAGGTTCAGCGGACACGCACCCAGGCCGTTGGCGTGGCACGCCAACAAAAGCCCCATAGAAAACAGGGCGCCGTCGACGTAAAGCTGGTTGCGTTGGCCGGCACCGCCCCAGGCGGTGACTTCCGAGGTGACCACAAACAGGTTGTCCACCGACTGGGCAAAGCCGCGCGATCCACCTTGCAGCTCAAGCAACTGCGCGATCACTGCACGGTCCTGGTACACATGAACTCGCGATGACTGGCGATTGCACTGCGAGGGTGACGACTGCGCCAGCTCCACCAGCGACGTCAGCAGGTGGCTGTCGATCTTGCCGGCCTGGAACATCCGGCAACTGGAGCGTGATTGCAGGAATGCCTTGGCATCAAGCCCACCACTGCCCGGCCACGCCGCGGCGCGCTTAATGCCGCCCGTGCCGAGGGTACCGTCGCGCTTGAGGTGCTCAACATAGGCATCCAGGTAAAACACGAATTCGTCGCTCACGCCTAGGGTGCGGTGCAAGTCGAGGTAACCCTGGAAAGCGCCGAGGGCCATCTCCAATGGCAACGCCGAATAGGTGCGATCGTATTCGTTGAGCATATGGATGATGCCGTTGATCTTGTCCTTGCCGAACAGCGGTTTGGGCTCCTTGAGGGACAAGCCTTTTTCCACAGTGTGGGTTTCGATCAGGATCTTGTAGAACAGCTTCTTGTTGCGGCTCTCCAGCGGCGAGTAACCGTTGTGGCGAATAAACATGAGCATGTCGCGAAAGAATTCGCTGATGAAAAACATCAACTTCCACGCCTTATCCATCATGCGTTTCAACTGTTTCATAGTGTGATGTCTCTCGGTTTGAGGGGTCGGCACGGCGCACCAACGCAAATCATCCAGGCCGGCAGGTTGGCGATGACTACTGATCGCGCCCCCACCACGCAGCCCTCCTCCAGCACGCAGCCGGGATGGATAAAGGACTCGGCAGCCACCCACACGTGGTCCTTGATCAGGATTTCTCGCGTCACCAAGGGCCGCAGCAGGCTGCGGGTATCGTGGGTGCCTGTGCACAGGAAGCTGCGCTGGCTGATGGCGACCTTCGAACCCAGGGTGATCCTGGCCATGGCGTACACATCCACGCCGTCAGCAATGGCGGTGTAATCGCCGATCTCCAAATTCCACGGGGCCCAGATGCTGCACGTAGGCGCAATCCGGCAACCCACGCCGACCTTGGCGCCAAAGCGACGCAGTAACCAACTGCGCCAGCCGTGCAGCATCCAGCGCGGTGTGGGGCGAAACAGCAGTTGATAGACGACGCCCCACAACAGGCGCCGGGCCTTGTTGCTACGGGGCAAGGTGTCGACATACTTGAGTTGGGCAAAATCGCTCATGAGTGCAGCGCCGCCAGTTGTTCCAACAGGTAGCGCTCGCCGACTTGCTGCAAGGCCTGGCGCCGTGCACGCACCGCCACCCAATCAATCGGCACCGTGATCAGGGCCTGAACCTGGTCGACGTTGTCCGCCGGTAGAAAGCGTTGCGACAGTTCCAGCTTCTCCAGCAAGTTACGCACCCGGGCATTCAGCGAGGCTTTGTTACCCGGCAACCCCACAGCAATAAAGGGCTTCTCAAAAATGATCGAGAACACCGTCGCATGAAAGGAATTGGTCACCACGTAGGCCGACTCCTTGAGCAACTTGAGCCAGTCCTGGGGGCCGACCTGCACGGTCTCGCCGATCTGCCGCCAGCGGCGGTGCGCGTTGTACGGCGAAACGATCGGCCCGGCTACATGCTGGGACAGAGCATGGGCCACTTCGCGCACGCCCACGCCCGTGCGCAAGGCGTAGCAGAACACGTGGCCAGTACGGGTCTGAGTGGCAGTGGCGAGCAGCGCTGAATAATCACGGTGCAGCAACGTCGGGTCGGGTACGCATTGGGCGGTGAGCCCGCTGACCTGTTGCACAATGCCCACACCGCTCTCTTCGCGCACGCTGATCGCTGACAGTTGTTTGAGCAGGCCTTCGGCCCGGGCGTGGTACTCGGGCTCCAGGTATTCCTTGCCGAAACTGGCGGCGTAGGAGATGCGCCGAATCGTCTTGTCGCAATCGAACGCCAGGAAGTACGCCGGATCCAGACCAGTCTGGCCCGAGGGGTTCCAGATCTGGTCACTGCCCGCCACCAGCAACTGCTGACCGGCGACGGCCTGGTTGAGCTGGTCGGCATGGGCGTAGCGCGGCTCCTGGATATTCAGGAAACGCGCTTTGAACGCCTGGAATTGGCGGGATTGGGCATTCGGCCCCAGCACCTGGGTTTTCAAGGCCAGGGCCTTGAGGTAAACCGCCTTGAGATTGGCTTTGAGCTGGCGCGGGTTGAACAGCTGCCGGATCTCGCTGCCATCCTCGACGTAGGCCGGATGGTAGTTGATCAGGCTCACCTGCAAGCCCTGTTGCTGCAGCCAGCGCTGCAAGGCATAGGCTTGCAGCACGGCACCGAAGTTCTCGCTGAAATGGTACGTCAGTATCCCGGCCCTGACGGGGCGTGCAGATGCGCTCATGATCCAGCCTGTCTTAATAAGGAATGTGAAGGGTGTGGCGGGACAAAGGCCTGGCGCGCAGGCGCGGCTTGGTTGAGCAAGCCGATAAACATCGACCACACCAGCAAATAGCTGCCATCAAAGGTGGTGAAGAACTGGTAGCTGGTCTTGAACGAAAAAATCAGCAGGATCGCCACCACCGCCAGCGACACAGGGTTGCGCGGCAGTGTGCTGAACAGCAGGCAGAACAACGCCACACCGATCACCCCGAGCTTGGCGATCACCCCCCAATAACCGTTCTCGATGTCGAACTTGGAGTTCTCGAACCAGCGTTCATCGTTGGTGGGCACCCCAGGCGTCAGCTGCTTGGCCAGGCCATTGCCGAGAAACACCGTGGCCGGGTTTTCCAGGAACGACTCCTTGGCATGGGCGATCTCGAACGCGCGGGTCACGTCCTCACCTTTCTCTTCAAACAGGTAAGTGGCAAAGCGCGACACCGCCAGGGGGCTGGCATAGAACGTCAAGGTGCCCAGGGCGCCGATGGCGACCACCAGCACCGCGAGGGATTTGAGCTTGCGTTGGGTAATGGCCGACAGCAGGATCATCACCGCCATCGCCGCGAGGATTGTCTTGGATCCAGCGGCCAGCAGCGTGACGGCAAGGATCAGCATCAGGCCGATCTTGCGCTGGCAGCAGGCATAGAAAAACAGCAGCACCGCCGAGCTGGTGGGGAACAGCATGATGCGGCCCACCTCGTCGCTGGACTTGGAGGCGGCGTTGGTCAGGTCAATGCCAACCCCGTACAGGCTGACCTGCAGCAATTGGCCGAGGGCAAAGATATAGATGACCCGCTCGATGATCTGGCGGTAGTTGAAACGATGAGCCCGGGCAATTTTTTCCACATTGGCCAACACATAGCTGTAGCCGGCCAACAGCAGTACAAAATAGAAAAACGGAATGCCCGAACGCAGGAACTGGTACAGGGAAATTTTCGCGCCGCTGCTGACCAATACCTGCAACACGCTGGAGCCAATCACCAGGGCCAGTAACGGCAACGCACGGGTAAAACCACGCGCCGCATACACCACGAACGGCAGTAACAGCAGCAGCGCCAAGGGCTGCGACAGGTTGTTACTGAGCGCCAGCGGCAAAGCGAAAAACGTCAGCGGTAGGTAAAGGGTCAGTCGCGCCTGGGATAGCATCATGGCCCTACCTCCCCAGCACGCAGCACCCGCAGGTAAACCAGCACCACCAGTTCCGGCAGAGAGAGCAGCAAAGAGGCGCCCAGCAGCGGCTCAATGCGCTCCTTGCACGCCAGCCACAGCAGCAAGGCCACCGCGCTGCTCACCGCATAGATCAGCGAAGTGCGGGTGTGACGATTGGTCGAAATGAGCATGGCCGCGAGGATGAACCACGCCACATTCAAGATCGTGTGGGAGCCGATCAGCGCCAGGGACACGCGGTCGACCTGCACCAGTCCATGGCTCCACAACAGGATGATCTGCGGCCCGGCCCAGATACCAGCGGCATACACCAGCAAGCACAGGCCCAGCACCAATGAACTGGCGCGCTGGGTGAAACGCCGCGCCTGCTCGAACTGACCGCGCCCGGCCAGCCGCGAGATTTCCGGTGTAAGGGCATTGCTGCAGGTGATGCCCAGCTGAATGATCAGGCGCATCAGGGTGCGTGCCATGGTGTAACCCACCACCACGGCCGGGCCGGCGATCTGGTTGAGCACTTGCAGACCGCCTTGCAGAGTGATCGCCTGGGCCAGCGGGATCGCCGCGCTGCCCAGCGCCGGTTTCCAGATTCCCCGAAACTCGGCCCAGGATGCCGACGCCAGGCCCAATAGCGGCCAAGGTGAAATACGCCGGACAAACAGGGTCACCAACACTAGGAACAGCACTTGGCTGAAAAACATGCCCTGCGCCAGTTGCAGCTCCGAGCCGCCGAGCAGCAGCACAACGATGGACAGCACAATATCCAGGGTCCTGCGATTGGCCATGATAAAGACCCCGCCGACAGTCTTGTCGATGGTCCGGAACCAGGCGTCAATCGGCCCACCCAGCAGACGCGTGCACAGGTAGCCGGACATGAACAGCACCACCAGACTGGCCTGTTCGGGGACCAGGGTCTTAAGCTTGAGCAGCCCCACCCAGTCGACCCACTGCCCCACGGTCAGGGCGAACACCAGCACCCACGCGACCACCACCAGGGTAAACGCCAATGCGGTCTGCACACTGCGCCGCGCACCGGGCACATCGCCTTGGCTAGCGCGCAACGTAGCGCTGGTGGCCGAGGCCTGAGCCACCCCCAAGTCGAGCAGGCTGAGCATCGACGGGATACCGGTGAGCACCAGCCAGTCGGCATAGCGCCCCGTGCCCCAGGCATGCAGGAAAAACGGTACCAGCACCAGTTGCGCTGCCAACGTCACCAATTGGGTGTAGCCATAACTCAGCACGTTGAGGCGAAAACGACGCGACAACGAACGGGGCATTTCAAGCACTTTGTTCATAGCTCATCAGGCCTTGTCGGACTGATAGGCATAGCTGTAATAGCCGTAGTCGCCGTAGCCGTAGCTGGCGGAACGACGTTTTTCCACGCCATTGAAGATCGCCCCTTTGAGCTCAATGCCGTTCTGGTGGAAGCGCCGCAGGGTCAGCTCGATTTCCTTCGCCGAGTTCACTCCAAATCGCGTCACCAACAGGCTGGTGCCCGCCTGGCGTCCGACAATCGCGGCGTCGGTTACGGCCAGCAGCGGCGGCGTATCGATGATCACCAAGTCATAGTGTTCGCTGACCTCAGCCAGCAGAGCGGCAAAATTGGGGTGCATCAGTAGCTCGGACGGGTTCGGCGGAATCTGCCCACGTCCGATAAAATCAAAACGCTCCACAGCCGTCGGATGAATCGCCTGCTGCAAATCGCACCGTTTGGCCAGCAGGTCGGACAACCCCTCTTCCACTGCCTTGCCAAGCATCTTATGCAAGTAGCCCTTGCGCATATCGGCGTCGATCAGCAGTACGCGCTGGCCCGACTGCGCGACAATCGCCGCCAGGTTGGCCGAGACAAATGTCTTGCCCACTTCGGGGCTGGGACCGGTGATCATCAATCGGTTGTTCTTGGCCTCGATCATGGCGAAGTGCAGGCTGGTGCGAAGGCTGCGCATGGCCTCCATCACCAAGTCGTGAGGGTGATTGAGCGCCAGCAACGACGGTGCGGCCGAGCGGCCCTTGGCTGCGTTGGTTTCCTCGGCCTTCTGCAACAGGCTGAAAGGAATCGAGGCGTACACCGGTAGCCCGAGTTTCTCGATGTCATCCGGGCTTTCCAGGCCTCGGTTGAGCAGGCTGCGCACCAGTACCAGGCCGACCGACAACATGCCGCCCAACACCATGGCGAGCAGCACCACGATGACTTTTCGCGGTTCTACGGGCTTGGCAAGGTTGGCGTCGGCACTGTCGATCAAACGCACGTTGCCCACAGTCCCGGCACGCATCACGTCCAGCTCTTGGGAGCGGTTGAGCAACTGGGTATAGATCTCGGTACCCACCTGCACATCCCGGGTCAGGCTGAGCAGTTCCTGCTGGGTGCTGGGCAAGCCTTCGACGCGCTTGGTCATCTGCGCTTGCTTGGCGTTGAGTTCAGCGAGCTTGGCGATCAACGCGCGATAGGCCGGGTGTTGCGGAGTGAACTTGCGGTCCATCTCGGCCTGTTGCAGCTTGAGCTCGGAGATGCCGGTGTCCAGGGCCACCACTTGGTCCAGCACGGCCTTGGCTTCGAGACTGATATCGATGGATTTGCTGCGAGTCTGAAAGCGGTTCAAGGCGTTTTCGGCCTTTTCCAAGTCGCGACGCACCTGGGGCAGTTGGTCGTTGAGGAACGACAGGCTTTGCGCCGCTTCGGCCGAGGTGCGGTCGACGTTTTGCTTCACATAGAGATTAGAGATTTCATTCAACGTG
Organism: Pseudomonas tritici; assembly: GCF_014268275.3. NCBI lineage: Bacteria > Pseudomonadati > Pseudomonadota > Gammaproteobacteria > Pseudomonadales > Pseudomonadaceae > Pseudomonas > Pseudomonas tritici. The sequence continues at coordinate 2,828,032 of NZ_CP077084.1, read as the reverse complement.
CGAATCGCCAACGCCGGACGCGTGCTCTCCAGGGACAGGCTGATGATCCCAGATTCCTTGCCGCGCTCGACCACGGTGAGCAGGTCTTGGTAGTCGGCCACGGTATCCAGCCGTGGCTTGCGCACAATTTTGAAGTGTGTGCCGGGGTTGGCGCGTAGCTCCTTGATCAGGACCTCGACACCGTCGGCGGCAAATGGCACACCGACGCGACCTGCGGCGATCTGATTGCCGTCCTCATCAAACAGCGTGTAGGCCTGGTCAGCGCCGGCGACCAGTATCAACTGGGTGCCCAGCAACCCGGCAGGCAGGTTCAACGTGGTCAGCAACAGTTGCTCGCCACCGGCCGAGTAGCGGCTGAACCCAAACAGCGGCGGCGCGATATCGCCTTTGTGCTCCGGTGCGTAACGCCGTGCCAGGAAGCCGCCAATCAACGGAAAATGCTGCGCGGTGATGGTGATATCCAGCGCCAAGGTGTCCACGGTCTTACCGATGATGGTGCGCGACTTGATCAGCTCGATCTCAGTCACCGCCGGCGACTCTTTCCCCAGCAGGCTGCTGACATCAGAGAAACCAAGCATGTCGTTTTTCTTCGGTTCCACCTGGATCAACGCATTCGCCTGGTACACCGGCGCCGCCAGGATGGCGTAGGCCGCGCCGATCAGCATGCACGTGCCAGTAATCCCCGCGATCAGCCACTTATGATCGATCAGGGTGCCGAGCATGCCGAGCACATCGATCTCGTCACGGTGAGGGGTGTCCGGGGAGGCGTTCTGGGGTGAATACATAAATCGCGTCTTCGTCCTTGCAATCATTTAAAGAGGGAGCATCAGCGCGCCAAGCGCTGGGCCCAGGCCTGCGCGGCCTGTTCGATCAATGCATAGGCCTGCACAAAGGCAGGCTTACCCTGGCGATAGGGGTCGGTGATCTCGCGGTCGTGCTGCCATTTGCCCAGCAGGAACACCTTGCCCCGTGCTTCAGGGGCAAGGTTGAGCACACCGTCGATGTGCCGTTGCTCCATCACAAGGATCAGGTCGGCTTCGCTCACCGCCTCCACGCTGAGTTGCCGCGCTTTGTGCACTTGGGGCATATGCCCATGCTCTTGCAACACTTGCCCCGCCAGCGGCTCCAGCGGGTGATCACGCAGTGCTGCCAGGCCGGCCGAGCTCACCCGGATGCCGGAAGGTGCAAGCGCGACGCCCAGCAAGTGTTCCGCCGTGGGGCTGCGGCAAATGTTGCCGATGCACACGATTAATATCTTTTTGAACAAGGCAACCTCCCACGCACCGCATGCTTATTCTTCGGCAAAAGGGACGACCTTATTAACTAACCAACAACTAACTTCCGAGTAATTATGACCACAGCTGATAAAGCGCGACCATCTATCGCGCAAGACAAAAAATAACAACAGTTGTATTAACCGACGAAAAATAACATTCCAGTACTTTTCCCCCTCTACATAATAAAGTGCCGCCTGACTGCAACAACGAAGGGACGGCCATGAACACTTCAAAGTTATTGGTAGAGCGTATTGGCCTATTTCCTTCTTCGGGAAATATTCATGTTGACGTGAATAACTCAACGCGCGTCGTCGAGCGCATGCACCGGTTATACGGCGACAATTCGCTGGACAGCGATGAGTCCTGTTCCGGGTTGTCCATGGTCTTTGCCAATTGGCGCTTCAAGTTGCAGGTCAGTGACGCATTGTCGGTGTGCCTGTGCGTGGAAAGCCGCGGCGACAGCCAGTTCATGCTGGTCAAGACCGCCGAGTTGCTGGCGAACATCTCCGGCACCGAGGAGCGGCCATGAGCCTGCTGGATGATGTGATCCGCAGCTATGCGCTGAGGAAACTCACGGGGATGTTCGAAGGCTTTGCCGAGCCGGCGATGGGCGCGCAGTATCGGCGCAATACCCAGGCCATCGGGCGCTGGCTTGAACAACTGCACGGCAGTTCCCCGCAGGAAGTCACCCATACGCTGTTCAAGCAGATGAAAGAGGCGCGGCGGCGCGGCGATGTGCGGCGCTTCAACGCGCAGACTGTGTTGCTGGAGCTTATGGTGGAAAGCAACCGGGCCTTGGACCTGGTGACTTACTCGGCCTTCCTGTGCGCCGCATCCGACCGCCAGGAAGGTTCTTGATGGGCGTGCTCGGCCCCCGACAGCGTGATTGCGACACGATTGAGCAGCAACTCTGCGTTGTACTTGGGCAACAGCGCACAGGCCAACAAGACCACCAACCCACCGCCGATAAACGAGGGGGATACCTCGACAGGGGTGGCTTCAATCCGCCAAAGAAACACGAGAGCCGCGCCCACACCCAGCACCGCGCCAGCCAAGGCTTCATTCAACGGATGGATATAAGGCGCGACGCAATAGGCACTGAACCACAGACTGGCCAATAACCCCGCCAGCGCCGCCGGCCAACGTAAAGCCGGGTTGAACTGACGCGCCACCAGACTCGCCCCAACTGTGACCATCAAGCACGTGTTCATCGCATGACCGCTTAATACGGCAATGTCCAAGTGTTGAAACGATAAGCCCCACCCCTTGAACAGCAACTTGCTGAGTGCAACCAGTGAGTAAGTGGCGCCGACGGTCAGCACCCAGGTCCGAAGTGCCCGAGGATTGGAATACCAGAGCCACACAGCAATGATTATCGCGGCCGGAACCATGACGGTGATGCCGCCATATTGCGCAAGTTCTGCCCGCATAAATCTCCTACCGTTGACGTGCCTGATTCGGCGCCCATCAGACCTCAGCCCAAGGCGAAATACAACGTTATCAATGGTCAGCCTTGCACTGCGCACCCTGCATAAAATGCGATTTACTGATAAAAATACAAAAACATGATTCTGTATTTTAATAATTAGAATAGAACCAAACGGCATTTTACATAGGCTGTTGCTGACCCTACCTTGGACGAGCATGACCGACCCCTACTCGGCGGAGGTGTTGATCCCTACTCGACAAGGACAGACCATGAGCATCGAATTCATCGGCTACATTGGCGGCCATCACGCTTCCGAGATTCACCCGCGCAGCGGCCCTACCCTGCAACCCGACTATGTCGAGACCGTGGCCCGCGCCCACGAAGACGCTGGCTTTGACCGCGCACTGGTAGCCTTCCATTCCAACAGCCCGGACAGCACGCTGATCGCCGCCCATGCCGCCAGCGTCACGAAGAAACTGCAGTTTCTCATCGCTCACCGCCCGGGCTTTGCCCAGCCGACCCTGGCGGCACGTCAATTCACCACGCTGGATGTGTTCAACGGCGGGCGCACGGCGGTGCACATCATCACGGGTGGCGACGACCGCGAACTGCGTGCCGATGGCAGCCATATCGGCAAGGACGAACGCTACGCACGTACCGACGAATACCTGAGCGTGGTGCGCCAGGAATGGACCAGCGAACAGCCCTTTGACTTTGAGGGCACCTACTATCAGGTCGAAGGCGCGCACTCCACAGTGAAGTCGCCGCAACAGCCGCATATTCCGCTGTATTTCGGCGGTTCTTCTGCAGCCGCGATTGCTGTCGCGGGCAAGCATGCCGATGTGTATGCGCTGTGGGGTGAAACCTACGAGCAGGTGCGCGAGACCGTGACCCAGGTTCGCGCTGAAGCGGCCAAGCATGGGCGCACGATTCGTTTCAGTTTGTCGTTGCGGCCGATTCTCGCCGAAACCGAAGCGCTGGCGTGGGCACGCGCCGACAGCATCTTGCAGCAGGCGACCGAGCTGGCAGAAAAAAATGGCTTTGTGCGGCGTGAACCGCCGAATGAAGGCTCACGCCGGTTGCTCGCGGCAGCCGCGCAGGGGTCGCGCCTGGACAAGCGCTTGTGGACTGGAATTGCCGGGCTGCTGGGGGCGCAGGGCAACTCGACTTCGTTGGTGGGCACGGCCGAACAGGTCGCAGAAGCGCTGCTGGATTACTACGACCTGGGGATTACCACGTTCCTGATTCGCGGGTTTGATCCGCTCAACGATGCGATTGACTATGGCAAGCGCCTGATCCCCCTCACCCGCCAACTGATCGCAGAGCGCGAGCAGGCCCAACAGGTCGCTTAACAAAACAGTGTGGGAACTGGCTTGCCTGCGATGCGTACACCTCGGTGTTTCAGCGGTACCGAGTTGATGCTATCGCAGGCAAGCCAGCTCCCACATTGTTAGATCTTCAGTGGCTTGAAGATCAGTTTTTGTAGTCGGTATCGCTGCGCTCCAATTGCCGAATCAACGCATTCCAATGCCGCGCCACCCCCGGTCCTTCGCCACTGGCAAACACCTTGGCCTGCTGCTCGACCTTCTCCACCACGTCCGCTGGCGGGAAGATCAATTCCGCATTCCCCGCCGCCTGCGCCGCGACCTGGATGGTGCACGCGCGCTCCAACTGCTGCAGCTGCTGGAAGGCGTGCTCCACGCTGACCCCCGCCGTCAACAACCCATGGTTACGCAGGATCATCACGCTCTTGTCACCCAAGTCCGCCACCAACCGCTCGCGCTCGTCCAGATCCAGGGCAATGCCCTCATAGCCGTGGTACGCCACGCGCCCGGAGAAACCAATGGAATGCTGGGAGATCGGCAACAACCCGCTTTTTTGCGCCGACACCGCAATGCCGTCACGGGTGTGGGTGTGCAGCACCGCTTGCAGGTCGTGACGTGCGCCGTGGATGGCGCTGTGAATCACGTAGCCGGCGTAGTTGATGCCCAGGCCGGTCGGGTCGTCGACGAGGGTGCCGTCGAGGTCGACCTTGACCAGGTTGGAGGCGCTGATCTCATCGAACAACAGCCCGAAGGCGTTGATCAGGAAATGCTCCTCCGGGCCTGGAACACGGGCGGAGAAGTGGGTGTAGATGTGATCGGTCCACTTGTACAACGCCGCCAGGCGATAGGCGGCGGCCAGTTTGACGCGCACGTCCCATTCTTCCGGGGTGACGCGGCTGCGAACAGTGTTGGAAACACTGGAAATCGAGGTGACGCTGCTCATGGCAAAACTTCCTGGATGGCCTTAAGGACTTCCAGGCAGCCTATGGGATGCAAAAAAATAATAAAAAGCACATTTTAATCTAAGCTAATTATTATTTTTTTTCATAACTACATTGGTCACGGCACAGATCAAATGTGGGAGCTGGCTTGTCGAATCGTCGAACCGCTGCGATGGCCATAGGTATCTACACAACTTGAGGGAGCCTTCTGCGTAGCAGCTGTCGAGCCCCGGCGAGGCTGCGTTTGCGGGCTGTCTGACACACCGCTGACGCAGCCTCGCCAGGGCTCGACAGCTGCTACGCAATTTCACTTTGAAGATGTGTAGATACTTATGGCCATCGCAGCGGTTCGACAAGCCAGCTCCCACAATGTCAGGCGGCGTTGCGGATTTTGTGCAGGGAAGCGGCGACCAACTTGCCAAACGCATCCACCGGCCCTTGCAGGTTGCCGAGGAAGTGCGGATAGATCAGCCACAAATCCATCACCGGCTTGAAGTCCTTGAGCGGCATCACCGCCAACTGCTCAAAGTGGGCGCTGCGTTCCAACAGCGGGCGCGGCACCAGACCAAGCCCCAAACCGTCCGCCACCAATCCCAACTGCAACTCGGTACCGAACGTTTCCAGGTTCACCCGCAGTGACAGGCCCTGATCCGACAACGTGCGCTGCAAACCGGCGCGGAAACCGCAGCCGTCCGGGTTGAGAATCCAGCCATTCTGATACACATCCGCCAATTTGCAGGGCTTCTTCGGCAGCTGGGATTTGGCACACACCACCACCAATTCCATCTTGCCGATCGACTCACCGACGATGTTGTCCGGGAAAATCTTGCCGGCCGGGAACAACGCCGCCGCTGCGTCCAGCTCGCCGCGTTCGATCTTGCCCACCAACTGGCTGCCCCAGCCTGTGGCGACCTGTGCACGCAGGTCCGGGTATTCGGTACGCAGGTGCTTGAGCGCGTCCAGCAGCACCACGTCGCCGATGGTCTGCGGCACGCCCAGGCGCAGCAGGCCGGTGGGCGGTGCGTCGGTGGCGACCAATTCGCGCAGGGCATCCATCTCGCGCAGGATCAGCCGGCACTGCTCGTAGACGCGGGTGCCGATCAGTGTCGGCTTGAGAGGCTTGGTATTGCGGTCGAACAGCTCCACACCCAACGCCTGCTCGAAGTTCTGCACGCGGCGGGTGATAGCCGGCTGGGTCAGTTGCAATGACTCGGCGGCATGGCTGATGGACTGGCAACGAATCACTTCGACAAAGGCATCGATATCGTCAATTTTCATTTGGGCCGCACATAGAGAACAGTCATTAAGATGTGTGCGAAGCATAGTTGCAGGCGGGCTATCTGGATAGCCCGCCCTGTGATCGATAACGTCTAACGCTATTCAAGCCGGTTCTAAATTACCTTCAGCTATAAGCTAATCATTAAAAAATAGCATATTAAATATAAACATTATGCTTAGATAAACCCATCGCAACCGACCACACGATGGAGCTGCCATGACCCAGGCCCGACACCCCGAGAGACTTCGAGCCTTTATAGGCGCCCTGGCGGAGTTGATTGACGGCAATCCACGCGAAGGTGACCTGCTGCATCGTGGCGGCAAGCTGCTGGCGCAACTGGTCAGCCATGATGACTGGCTCCCCGACGAATTTGCCCAACCTGACCCCGAGCGCTACCAGCAGTTCTTGCTGCATGCCGACTCGCGCCAGCGCTTCAGCATCGTCAGTTTTGTGTGGGGGCCGGGGCAAAGCACGCCGATCCATGATCATCGGGTGTGGGGGTTAATCGGAATGCTGCGCGGGGCAGAGTTTTCCCAGGGTTTTGAACGCGCACCCGATGGCAGCCTGGCCGCCGAAGGCAAGCCGATCAAGTTGGTGCCGGGCCAGGTTGAAGCCGTGTCGCCCAAAGTCGGCGACATCCATCAAGTGAGCAATGCCCACGGCGACCAGGTGTCGATCAGCATTCATGTGTACGGCGCCAATATCGGTGCGGTGCGCCGTGCGGTGTACCAGCCCGATGGCAGCGAGAAACTGTTCATCTCCGGCTATTCCAACGCCTTCCTCCCGAATATCTGGGATTTGTCCAAAGAAAAGAGCCCTGCCCTATGACCACCGTATCGACCCGCAGCTTTGCCCAGATTCGCCAGGCCCTGTTGGACCGTCAGGAAGTCGCTCTGGTCGACGTGCGCGAAGAAGCGCCGTTTGCCGAATCCCACCCGCTGTTTGCCGCGAACATCCCGCTGTCCAAGCTGGAACTGGAGGTGTACTCGCGCATTCCACGGCGCGATACCCAGGTCATCGTGTATGACAATGGCGAAGGCCTCGCCGCCCGCGCCGCCGAGCGTCTTATCGCATTGGGCTACAGTCAGGTCAGCCTGCTTGAAGGTGGCCTGCAGGGGTGGCGCAAGGCCGGTGGCGAGCTGTTTATCGATGTCAATGTGCCAAGCAAAGCCTTTGGCGAGCTGGTGGAAAGCGAGCGGCACACGCCGTCCCTGGCGGCTGAAGAGGTGCAAGCGCTGCTCGACAGCCAGGCCGATGTGGTGGTGCTCGACGCCCGCCGCTTCGACGAATACCAGACCATGAGCATCCCCACCGGCATCAGCGTGCCCGGTGCCGAGTTGGTGTTGCGTGCCCGCGAACTGGCGCCGGACCCGACCACCCGCATCATCGTCAATTGCGCCGGGCGTACCCGCAGCATTATCGGCACGCAGTCGCTGATCAACGCCGGCGTGGCCAACCCGGTGTCGGCCCTGCGCAACGGCACCATCGGCTGGACCCTCGCCGGGCAGAAACTCGCCCACGGCCAATCGCGCCGTTTTGCACCAACCTCGGAAGAACATCGCCAAATCGCCGCCGTCGATGCGCGCCGCGTCGCCGACAAGGCGCGCGTGGGTCGCGCTACCCTCGCCGATCTGCAAGCCTGGCGGCAGGACGCGGCCCGCACGACCTACCTGTTCGATGTTCGCACCCCGGAAGAATTCGAAGTCGGTCACCTGCCGGGCGCGCGCTCCACGCCAGGCGGCCAGTTGGTTCAGGAAACCGACCACGTCGCCAGCGTGCGCGGCGCCCGCCTGGTGCTGGGGGATGACGACGGCGTGCGCGCGAATATGTCGGCGTCCTGGCTGGCCCAACTGGGCTGGGAAGTGCATGTGCTGGATGACCTGCAACCGGCGGACTTCAGCGAAAAAGGCGCTTGGATCGCCCCCGTACCGACGCCGCCACAAGCCGAACTGATCAGCCCCCACACCCTCGCCGACTGGCTGGAGCATGGCGACACCGTGGTGCTGGATTTCACCGCCAGCGCCAACTACGTGAAGCGCCATATCCCCGGTGCCTGGTGGGCCTTGCGTGCACAACTGCCCCAAGCCCTGGCCAAGGTGCCCGCCGCCCAGCGTTATGTGCTGACCTGTGGCAGCAGCCAGCTGGCGCGCCTGGCGGTGGCCGAAGTCGAAGCCATCACCGGCAAGCAAGTGTTCCTGCTGCAAGACGGCACCACCGGCTGGATCAACGCGCAACTGCCGTTGGAAGAAGGTGAAACCCACCTGGCCTCGCCGCGTATCGACCGTTATCGCCGCCCATATGAAGGCACCGATAACCCCAAGGAAGCCATGCAGGCCTATCTGGATTGGGAGTTCGGCCTGGTCGATCAGTTGGCTCGCGACGGCACCCACGGTTTCCACGTTATCTGACCACCCCCTGCACCACGCTCGGCACCGACCCCTTCTCCAGGCGGAGGTATGCCTTCAAGTCCAATAAACGCCTGGAGTTTGCCCATGCTTTACACCCAACCCTTCAAGCGCCTGTTCCTGGGCACAGCCCTGGCGCTCGGCCTGATGTCCAGCGCCCATGCCGCCGACCTGCAACCGCTGCGGGTAGCCAATCAGAAATCGACGATCAAGGCGCTGCTGGAAGTCTCCGGCGAAACCAAAAACGTGCCCTATGCAATCCAGTGGTCGGAATTCCCGTCCGCCTCGCCGCTGGGCGAAGCCTTGAATGCCAATGCGGTGGACATCGGCGCCCTGGGCGATGCGCCTTACGTGTTTGCCCTCGGCGCCGGTGGGTCGCTCAAGGTGGTCAGCATCATCCACGCCGAAGGGCGCAACACCACCGCCCTGCTGGTGCCCAAGGACTCGCCGATCAAGAGCGTCGCCGATCTCAAGGGCAAAAAAATCGTCACCGGGCGCGGTTCCATCGGGCATTACCTGGCAATCAAGGCGCTCGCCAGCGCCGGCCTTACCACCAAGGACGTGCAGTTCATTTTCCTGCTGCCCAGCGAATCACGCCTGGTGCTGGATAACGGCAGCGTCGACGCGTGGTCCACCTGGGACCCGTACACCACCGTAGTCACCTCGCAAAGCCAGGCCCGCGTACTGGTCAGCGGCCGCCAGCTGTTGAGCAATCACCTGTACCTCGCGGCTACCAGCCAAGCCATCGCCGACAAGCGCCCGCAACTCGACGACTTTGTCGCCCGCGTCGACCGTGCCTACGCCTGGGCCAATACCCACCCCGACGAATACGCTGCCGCCCAGGCCAAGATCACCGGCCTGCCGCTGGAAGTGCATGTAGAAGTGGCCAAGGACACCCACCTGACGCCGGTCGCTATCGACGACTCGGTCATCCGCGGCTTGCAAGCGACCGCCGACACCTATCAACAAGAAGGCCTGCTGACCAAGCACATCGATGTGTCGCAGGGCTTCGACAAGAGCTTTAACGCCAAGCGTGTCCCACTTTCCCAAGCATCGCGCTAGAAGGAGCAGAACATGAGCAAGCCACGTCAATTGAAACTCGGTGCCATGGTCCACGGAGTCGGTCACGGTTGGGGCGAATGGCGCCACCCGCAGGCCCAACCGAATGCCAGCACCGACTTTGGTTTCTACCAGCAGCAGACTGAATTGGCCGAAGCCGCCAAGTTCGACTTCGTGTTTATCGCCGACAGCCTGCATATCCACGCCAAATCCAGCCCGCATTACCTCAATCGGTTTGAGCCGCTGACCATCCTTTCGGCGCTGGCCGCGATCACGACGAATATCGGACTGGTTGCCACCGTGACCGTCAGCTACACCGAGCCCTACCAGGTGGCGCGGCAGTTTTCGTCCCTGGACCATATCAGCGGCGGCCGCGCCGGGTGGAACGTCGTCACCTCGTGGCTCAGCGGCACTGCGGACAACTTCGGCAAAGCGGAACATCCGCCGCATGCCGTGCGCTACCGCATTGCCAAGGAACACCTGAACACGGTCAAGGGCCTGTGGGACTCCTGGGAAGACGACGCGTTTGCCTACAACAAGCAGACCGGCGAATTTTTCACCCCCGGCAAACTGCATGCGCTGAACCACAAGGGCGAGTTTTTCTCGGTCAAAGGCCCGCTGAATATCGCGCGCTCGCGCCAGGGGCAGCCGGTGATTTTCCAGGCAGGCACGTCGGAAGACGGGCGCAACTTTGCCGCGCAACACTCCGATGCGATCTTTGTGCATGTGGAGAGCATCGAGGAAGGCCGGGCCTATACCCAAGACCTCAAACGCCGCGCTAAAAGCTTTGGCCGTGACGCGGGCAGCCTGTCGATCCTGCCGGGTATCCGCCCGATTGTCGGCCGTGATCAAGCAGAAGTGGAAAGCCGCTACCAGCAGGCCGTGGACCTGGTCACCGTGGAAGACGCCATCGTCGCCCTCGGCCGCCCCTTCAACGACCATGACTTCAGTCAATACCCGCTGGACGCGCCCTTTCCGGAACTCGGCGACCTCGGTTCCAACAGCCAGAAAGGCGGCTCCGACCGCATCAAGCAACTGGCCAAGGACGAAGGCCTGACCCTGCGCGAAGTGGCCCTGCGCTTCTCGCGGCCAAAACGTGATTTTGTCGGCACGCCGGAACACGTCGCCGATGCCATCCAGACCTGGTTCGAAAGCGGCGCCAGCGATGGTTTCATCATCAACTCGGTGCTGCCGGATGGCTTGCAATACTTCACAGAACTAGTGGTGCCGGTGCTGCAACAGCGCGGTCTGTTCCGCACCGACTACAGCGGGCATACCCTGCGCGACAACCTCGGCCTGGACGTGCCGGCCAATCGCTACAGTGTCGCCGCCGAGCTTGAAGAAAAACAAGAGGCGCTGGCATGACCGCCACCCGCAGCCAGAACCTGTAGTGAGCGGGCTTGCCCCGCGCTGGGCTGCGAAGCAGCCCAACTAAAGACACTGCGATTTCCAGATAGACCCGATTCGCCTGGTTTGGGGCTGCTTCGCAACCCAGCGCGGGGCAAGCCCGCTCACTACACGCCTATGCCCCACGACCAGCGCACACAAGCCGCTCCCCCATTGTTGACCGAGTACATGCTTATGACCCAACCGTCTCTCCGCTCCGTGGAAGTCGCCAACTTCGACGCCCTGCTCGAACGCCTCAGCGCCGAGCTGGCAGGCACCGCGCACGTCTATGACGAGAGCGGCGTCTTCCCCCACGCCAACTTCACGTTGCTGCACGAGCACGGCTTGGTCGCCCTCACCGTGCCCAGATCCTTGGGCGGCGGCGGCGCCAGCCTGCCCCAGGCGCGCAAGGCAATCCGTGCGATTGCCAAGGGTGAGCCTTCCACCGCGCTGATCCTGGTGATGCAGTACCTGCAGCACACGCGCCTGCAAGGCAGTAAGACCTGGCCGCCCCACCTGCGCAAGCAAGTGGCCGAAGACGCGGTGCGCAACGGCGCCTTGATCAACGCCCTGCGCGTCGAACCCGACCTCGGCACCCCGGCCCGTGGCGGCCTTCCGGCGACCACCGCCGTGCGCACCGCCGAAGGCTGGCGCATCAGCGGGCGAAAGATCTACTCCACCGGCAGCCATGGCTTGAGCTGGTTCAGCGTGTGGGCGCGCAGCGATGACGCCGACCCGCTGGTTGGCGCTTGGCTGGTGCGAAAAGACAGCCCCGGCGTCAGCATCATCGACACGTGGGATCACCTTGGCATGCGTGCTACTTGCAGCCATGAAGTGGTGCTCGACAATGTGCTGGTGCCACTGGACCACGCCGTCAGCGTCAGCCCGTGGAGCGCGCCGACGCCGGAGCTGGATGGCGAAGGTTTGCTGTGGATGTCGGTGTTGCTGTCCTCGGTGTATGACGCCGTGGCCCAGGCCGCGCGGGACTGGTTGGTGACGTGGCTGGAAGCGCGCGCACCGTCCAACCTCGGCGCCGCGCTGTCGACCTTGCCGCGCTTCCAGGAAACCGTCGGTCATATCGACACCCTGCTGTTTGCCAACCGCAGCCTGCTCGACGCCGCCGCCGAGGGCCACACCCCAGCGGCCAATGCGGCGCAGTTGAAGTACCTGGTGACCCACAACGCCATCCGCGCCGTGGAGCTGGCCATCGAGGCGTCGGGCAACCCTGGCCTGTCACGTCATAGCCCGTTGCAGCGGCATTACCGTGACGTGCTGTGCAGTCGCGTGCATACCCCGCAGAACGACGCCGTCCTGCAAGGCGTCGGCAAAGCCGTTTTTGCCCAACGCCAGAAGGAACGCTCATGAGTCAGGTGATGATTGCCAGCCAGTTGGACGAAGACTACAACGACGTGATCCGCGAGCGCGAATATCCTGCTGCTGCGCCCGATCAACGTGCGCGGCTACACCGCCCCGGACACCCTGCCTCCGGGTTGGCCTTACGGCGCACAGTGGGTGCACCTGGTGTCGTCAGGCATCGACTTTTATCCGCAATGGCTGTTCAACGGCCCCCGGTGACCACCTCGCGGGGCAGCGCCGCTGACCGAGGCCACGCGGCATATCATGAACCGTGATGTGCTGGGCAGTGCCAAGCCGGGGCTGCATCTGATCAACATTGCCCGAGGTGGTTTGCTGGATCAGGAGGCGCTGCTGGAAGCGCTGGACAATGGGCAGATAGGGCTGGCGTCGCTGGATGTGGCCGAGCCTTAGCCAACCGTGCAGGCGGGAAATCGTTACATCAGCCCCCATTGTCACCACGTCAAAGGGTTCGCTTGCGGCCTTCACAAACAAGATCCAGGAACCCATACAAGCCCTGGACATCTGCACTTGGTTAACCATCATTCGCCAGGCGCTCACGCAGGAACTCCACCAGCGCCTGCACCGGTCGCGAGCTCTGCCGGTGTTGCGGGTACACGGCCGACAGGGTCAGGGCTTCGGGGGCGAACTCGTCCAGTAGGCTGACCAGGCGGCCGTCCTTCAACGCATCGCCGACGATAAAGGTCGGCAGGTACGTCACGCCCAGCCCAGCAATGGCGGTATCGCGCAGCAGGTCGCCGTTATTGACGCGCATGCGCCCGCTGACATTCAGCGCCTGCACCTTGCCCTTGAAGCGCCATTGCACCTGGCGGCCATGGCCATAAGGCAGGCAATCGTGCTGGGCCAGGTCCTCGGGCTGCAACGGCGTACCGCGCAGGGCCAGGTACTCGGGGCTGGCGCAGTACACCCGTGGGATGCTGGCAATACGGCGGGCGATCAGGGTGGAATCTTCCAAGGTGCCAATGCGCAGCACCAGATCGTAGCCCTCGCCGATCAGGTCCACGGGGCGATCGCTTAAGTCGACTTCCACCGACACCTGCGGATGGCGCTGCAAAAACTGCGGCAACAGGCAGCCCAAATGGGCCATGGCAAACGACAACGGCGCGCTGAGGCGAATGGTGCCGCGTGGCTCGCTGTTCTGCCCGGCAATGCCCTGCTCCACTTGCTCGACTTCACTGAGCAGGCGCAAGGCGGATTCGTAATAACTCTGGCCGAGTGGCGTGACATCCAGGCGGCGTGTGGAGCGGTTGAGCAGGCGCACGCCCAGGCGATCTTCCAGTTGGATCAGGCGGCGGCTGACGAACTGCTTGGACAGGCCCAGCTGTTCGGCGGCGGCGGTAAAACTGCCGGATTCCATGACTTGGCAGAACAGGCGCATGTCTTCAAAGGGGTTCATTGTCGCTTCTCGGTGGACATTTAGCGGACTTATAGCCTGTGAGTGGCCACACCACAAAACAAAATGTGGGAGCTGGCTTGCCTGCGATGGCGGTGTGTCAGCCAACATTGCTGTCAGCTGACACACCGCCCTCGCGGGCAAGCCCGGCTCCCACAGGGTTCAGCAGTGCGGTGTTTATACAGTTACTTGGCCGTAAACGCCGAGTAGCTGTTCATCAGGTTGCGGTAGTTAGGGATGCGTGGCGACAGCAGGTTGGCCAGGCCTTCCATGTCGTTGCGCCAGTCAACTTGCAGCTCACAGGCCACCGAGAACCAGTTCACCAGTTGGGCACCGGCGGCGGTCATGCGCGCCCAGGCAGCCTGTTGCACGGTTTCGTTGAAGGTGCCGGAAGCGTCGGTGACCACGAACACTTCGAAGCCTTCATCCAGGGCGCACAGGGTTGGGAACGCCACGCAGACATCAGTCACCACGCCGGCGATGATGATCTGCTTGCGGCCGGTTGCCTTGACGGCCTTGACGAAATCTTCGTTGTCCCAGGCGTTGATCTGGCCAGGGCGCGGGATGTACGGCGCGTCCGGGAACATGGCTTTGAGCTCTGGAACCAGCGGACCGTTAGGGCCGCTTTCAAAGCTTGTAGTGAGGATGGTCGGCAGGTTGAAGAACTTCGCGACGTCGGCCAGGGCCAGTACGTTGTTCTTGAATTCGTTCGGAGAGAAGTCCTGTACCAGCGAGATCAGGCCGGTCTGGTGATCGACCAACAGGACAACGGCGTCATCTTTGTTCAAGCGCTTGTAAGTCATGGGGTAACTCCTGTGGGATGTAGGGGATTCAGAAAGCAAAGCACGAGCAGCCAAACGCCCCCCAGAAACCCTGGAAGTCGCTGACCGGCACGCTGGAAAGACGCGCCTTTTCATGGCTGTGGGAATGCACGCCGCACGGGCCGCTGCAGTGGTGAACCTGAGCTTGCAAAGGCGAACTTGGACGCCAGTGACCCGGCACCTTGACCACCGGCGACCAGTCCGGCAGCACCGGAACCCGTGGCGGTGCGTAATCTTCGAAATCGCCAGCACCGTAGACCACGTTGCCGCCGACCACGGTCAGTACCGATTCGATCCACTTGATGGCTTCTTCATCGACACTGAAAAAGTCCGCCGACAGCGCGGCCACATCCGCCAATTGCCCAACCTTGATCTGGCCCTTCTTGCCCTGTTCGGACGAGAACCAGGCGCTGCCATGGGTGAACAGTTCCAGCGCGGTGAGGCGCGGCAGGCCTTCGGCGTGCAGCTCCAGGCCGCCGACGGTGCGCCCGCTGACCATCCAGTACAACGAGGTCCATGGGTTGTAGCTCGACACCCGCGTGGCGTCAGTGCCCGCCCCTACCGGTACGCCTTCGGCCAACATGCGTTTGATCGGCGGCGTGGCTTCGGCTGCTTTGGCGCCGTAACGCTCGACGAAGTACTCGCCCTGGAACGCCATGCGGTCCTGAATCGCAATCCCGCCGCCGAGGGCACGTACGCGCTCGATGTTTTTCGGGGTGATGGTTTCGGCGTGATCGAAGAACCACGGCAAACCGTTGAACGGGATATCGCGGTTGACCTTCTCAAACACGTCGAGCATGCGCGAGATGGATTCGTCATAAGTCGCGTGCAGACGGAACGGCCAGCGCTGCTCCACCAGATGGCGCACCACCGGCTCCAGCTCCTGCTCCATGGTCAGCGGCAAGTCGGGGCGCGGCTCAAGGAAGTCTTCGAAGTCCGCCGCCGAGAACACCAGCATCTCGCCCGCGCCGTTGTGGCGCAGGTAGTCATCGCCCTGGTGCAGGGTGACGCTGCCGGTCCAGTTCTTGAAGTCGCTGAGTTCTTCCTTGGGCTTCTGGGTGAACAGGTTGTAGGCGATGCGCACCGTCAACTGTTCGTCTTTGGCCAGTTGCTCGATCACCGCGTAGTCATCGGGGTAGTTCTGGAAACCACCGCCGGCATCAATGGCGCTGGTGAGCCCCAGGCGATTGAGCTCGCGCATGAACTGGCGGGTCGAGTTGACCTGGTATTCCAGCGGCAGTTTCGGGCCCTTGGCCAGGGTCGAATACAGGATCATAGCGTTAGGCCGCGCCACCAGCATGCCAGTGGGGTTGCCATTGCTGTCACGCACGATCTCGCCACCCGGAGGGTTTGGCGTGTCCTTGGTGTAGCCGGCCACACGCAGCGCGGCACGGTTGAGCAAGGCACGGTCGTAAAGGTGCAGCACGAAGACCGGGGTATCCGGCGCGGCCTGGTTCAACTCTTCCAGGGTTGGCATGCGCTTTTCCGCGAACTGGAATTCGTTCCAGCCACCGACCACACGCACCCATTGCGGCGTCGGGGTTCGATCAGCCTGGTCCTTGAGCATGCGCAAGGCATCGGCCAGGGACGGCACGCCTTCCCAGCGCAGTTCAAGGTTGTAGTTCAGGCCGCCACGGATCAGGTGCAGGTGCGAGTCGTTGAGGCCGGGGATGACGGTGCGGCCCTTGAGGTCGATTACCTTCGTGCCGCTGCCACGTCGCGCCATGGCTTCACCGTCGGTGCCTACGGCAACAAATCGCCCCTGGCTGATGGCGACGGCGGTTGCACGTGGGTTTTCACGGTCCACGGTGTGGAACTGGCCATTGAACAGAATCAGATCGGCGTTCATAGGGTTTCCTTTACAGAGGCTTCAAGCCAGGGAGCGAACAGGCGGGTAGCCGCCGGCATCAGCAGGTAGACCACCAGCAGGACGATGGTCAGGGTGACCAGAAAGGTGGAGACCACGTAGTTGGACAAGAACGGGTGCAGACGCAGGATCGGCCCCCAGATGAACGGCAACAGCAAGGTCTGCGGCAGAATCACGAACAGGCTGACCACCGCCTGCTTCCAGCGCGGCGGCTTGGCGGCGCTGTCGGCCAGGGGCGCGAACCAAAATTCGTTGGCGGCGCCGATTTCGGTCTTGTCGCCGTCGGCCAGCATGGGCGTGGCTTCGGCGATCAGGGTTTTGCGCTCTGGGGAGTCGAGCCAGGTTTTCAGGTCATCGGTGGAGCGGTAGCGCAATACGCAGGTGAACAACGCCAGCTTGCCCTGCTTACCGCGCACCACATCGACGCCCAGATGGCCAGGACGGTCGCCGGCGATGCGCACGATGCGGCGTAGCCAGGCTTCGTAATCGGCTTCACTGCCTTGTTTGATCAGGTGTTTGACCACCAGGGTGACGACTTCGTCGGAGCCTGGTTTTGGTGCTGGGTCCATGGGGTGTCCCTCTGCCTTGATGTTTCAGCGATGAGGGTAGTTTGCAGGGGGTTGGGGTGGGGAAAATTGGATGTACGTGCTGTTTGGGGGGTACATATCCGTTATTTGGGTAACGGCAACTTAGGGTTCCGCCCTTACGGCGGCTCACTTTGGAAAAGCCGGAATGCCGGCCCAGCCCAAAGTAAGCAAAGGGCTCTTGCCCCACCACTCGGCACCTCGCTTAGGCTCCGCGTGCCCTCAGGGCCGCCTCAGATCAAGATCACAAGCCAGATCAAAAGCAGAGCAGATCAAAAGCAGTTTTGGGGTACTCCGCAGGTCTGCTTTCCTGTGGGAGCTGGCTAAGTGCGCGCGCGCCGCGCCGCGTCGTACTCAGCTTGTGAGTGCTTGAGCCGATCTTTTCAGATTGGATCCCCTTCCCGCCGCCAGGCTGTACTAGCATAGGTCCCGGCGGGAAGGACTATCACGGCAGGTTGTTCGCATTGGCTAGCCTCTCAATCCCCGCCGCTATAAAGCCGAGCACCTGCACGCCTCATGGACGAATTGATGAACGCACACTTGTTTCCTCATATTGGCAAGGTCATCGCCAGCACCGGCAGTCGCCATTTCCCACGCATGCTGCATGACCTTATCCTCACCCAACTGGCAGTGGACGCCACCCATATCACCCAATTGCAGGTCAGTACCGACGGGCACACCCGCCGCAAGATCAGCCCGGTCTATACCGACTCGGTGGCAACCCTGGACGGGGAACAGCACGCCGCGCAATTGCACCTCACCCGCCACAAGGACGACGTACGCTACGTGCTGTCGGTGTATCGCTCACACCCGTCAGACAACTTCTCGCCGCAGGAACGCAGCATGCTGCAGGACTTCTCCACGCTGCTGTTGCCCATGGTGGAAAAGCACATCGCGGCAATCCACCCGTGCCGCCAGGACAGCGACCCGGTGATGCCGCAAAACCAGGGTATCGAAACCCTGCGCCGGCGCATTGAAGAGCGGTTGGTACAGTCAGGGCTAACGTTGTCCAACCGTGAGCTCGAGGTGTGCCTGGGGCTGCTGGCCGGGCGCACGGCGCCGGAGCTGGCAGAGGAGTTGGCATTGAAGGTCAATACCATCGAGAGTTACTTGAAACGCGCAGCGATCAAGCTGGGGATCAGTGGGCGGCATTCGTTGTTGCGGTGGCTGTATTCGACGGAGGATGACACGGCTGCACATCCATGAAGCACCACCGCCCTGTGGCGCTGGCTTGTCGGGTCGCAGCCGGGCACTCAAACCTCGCGCGGCTTCAGCTTCAGGTGCCGCGCATACCAGGGCCGCTTCGGCACTCGCTTGAACAGCCCCTGCAACATGCCTTCGTCTTCGCCAAAGGTGATCCGCAGCGCCAGTTTCATGGTCTCCGGGTCCATTTCCATCGACCGCCCCATCTGCAACCCCGGCGTCGTACTGCAGCCATGCGTATCCGGGCCCAGCCACGGGTCTCCCACCTCGACCCAGCGGCCCGGCGCGAACCAGGCCACGCCGTTGACTTGCATGCGGCGGACTTCACCCGGATTGAAGCGCTCATGGGCGCGAAACCAGTCTTCGATACGGTCGTCGATCCAGCCGTGAAAGTGCCAGAACACTGGGTTCACATGGGAGGAAAACGGGTCGCCGAGAAAGTCGTTCTCCGCCGTGTACCAGCGTGGGGCGAAGTCGGACGGGTCACGGGCGAACGGCACCGGCGCACCGTTGGAGGGGTCACGCGGCACCGAGGCCCAGCGCATGTGCAGCCAGTCGTGCAGGCCCAACTCCATCTCTGAACCCAACTGCCCGAGTGTCAGTTTGGACAAATAACGGGGGTCGCGGTATTGGGATTCCCACACCTGAAAGTTGCTGTGATAGGTCTCGGCGGCCTTGATGTCGCTGACCCACTGGGTGTAGGCGCTGTCATCCGGCGCCGACCACGTGGGCGGCAGCGCGAAGCCGTCGTGGTTGTCGAAGTAACGCAGGAAGCCCAGTCGATCACGTTCCAACGCCGGCTGCGGTTCGGGGAATTGCGGCCACGAGGGCAAATCCTGCAGGGAGCGCGCGGTGCCGAGCATGTGCCGGTGCATGAAGAAGAAGTCGATGCCCGAGCCGTTGCGGTCTTTGCGCTTGCCCCGGGCGTCGCGCTCCTGGCCCCGCGGGCCGGGTTGCCAGCCGATGCCGCGCAGAGCGTCGCGTTTTTCTTCGGAGAGTTTGTGCCATTGGTCGCGGGTGGCGTGCCACAGTTGGTGGAACAAGCGGTGCTCGGGAGCAATCAGCCAGGCCAACAGGGCCGGGTTGAGGCCGATGCGTTCGCGCGCTTCAGGAAACGCTTGCTTGTGGGCGATAAAACGATTGTCGCGCTCAACCAGCGCCAGCGGCCGGTCCAGCTCAAGAATCTGCCCGCTGAGGGTAGCGCTGCCGGCATTGGCGAAGTTGGCCCAGACTTCATCAAGGGTCATCTTGAATTCGTAGGCGGGTATGCCGTCGGCCGAGTCGCGGTCGATCAATCGCCAATACAGCACGGCACCCTCGCCCGTCAGCAGGTCCCCGAGCACCCGGTAACGAGGCTCACCCTCGGCGCGCAGGTTGGCGGCAGTGTCCAGGTAGCCGCGCAGGCCGCGCCCACGGGGGGCAATGTCGAGCAGCAACATCAGGCCTTGCAACGGTAAGCCCTTGAGGCCCGCGTCGCGACCTTCCAGGCGCAGGTTCCACACCCCTCGCAGGGTGTTCGCCAGGTGCTGGCCGTCGGTATCCGCCAAGTCCACGGTGGCTTCGCCAGGGGTGATGGGAAACTCTTCACGCGTCAACTCGCGATGGGCATACAAGGCCGCGGGCACAGCCGCGCCAGTCAGCGCCAGGCCTGCGATGAACCCACGTCGAGAGATCGTCATTGTCTACCTTAGGAAACGGCTTAATCAGAGCTAGAACGTTTGCAGGCCGGGGAAATTTACCGCGACCTGCCCGCCGCCTAAATTTCTGTGCCCGACGCTCGTTCTTCCCTGATAGCAAAGGCCTCAACTGACTGAGATGGCAATGACAAAACCACGTTCGAAAAAGGCGTTGTATATCGGCCTGCCGCTGGCACTCGCCATTGGCGCCGGAGCCGGCTTCCTGGCCTGGGATCACTGGTTCAGGGGCAATGCCGGCTACCCGCTGGAAGTGATCAAGCAGGCCAATGAAATGCAGGATCGCCTGTTGTCATTCGACAGCCATATCACCGTGCCCCTGGATTTCGGCGGCATCGACAACGAGGCCGACAAGGATGGCAACGGCCAATTCGACCTGGCCAAGGCGGCTCGTGGCCGCTTGTCCGGCGCGGCCCTGACGATTTTTGGCTGGCCGGAAATCTGGAACGGCCCCAACGCCCCGCACAAGCCCACCGACGGTTTTGTCGAAGAGGCGCGCCATGAGCAAGAGGTGCGCTTCAAGATCATCTCCGGCATGGTCCGCGACTTTCCCAACCAGGTGGGCATTGCCTACACCCCGGACGACTTCCGGCGCCTGCATGGCGAGGGCAAGTTCGCGATCTTTATCAGCATGCTCAATGCCTACCCCTTGGGCAACGACTTGAACCAGCTGGACCTGTGGGCCGCACGCGGCATGCGCATGTTCGGGTTCAGCTATATCGGCAATAACGCCTGGTCCGATTCTTCGCGCCCACTGCCGTTTTTCAATGACTCCGCCGACGCACTCGAAGGCTTGTCGCCGATTGGCCAACAAGCCGTGCACCGCCTCAACGACCTGGGCGTGATCATCGATGTGTCGCAGATGTCGACCAAGGCCCTCGAGCAAGTGGCGCAGCTGAGCCGCACACCGATGGTGGCCTCCCATTCAGCGCCACGCGCGTCGGTGGATATCCCGCGCAACCTCAGTGACAAGGAACTGCAACTGATCAAGAACAGCGGCGGCGTGGTTCAGGTCGTGGGGTTCCCGGCGTATCTACGCCCCTTGAGCCAGCCGACCCAGGACAAGCTCAATGCCCTGCGCGCACGTTTCGACCTGCCTCCCCTGCCCAACCTGGCCATGGCCTTGATGCCGGGCGACGCGATCATTGCCGCCTGGCCCGAGCAGAAATTCGGCCAATATGCCCAAGGCCTGTACGGCATTCTTGAAGAGGAGCCCAAGGCCACGCTCAAGGATTGGGGCGACGCCGTCGACTACACGGTGCGCAAGATCGGGATTGATCACGTCGGCATCTCCTCGGACTTCAACGACGGCGGCGGCATCCAGGGCTGGGAGAACGTCGGCGAGATACGCAACGTCACCGCCGAACTGATCCAGCGCGGCTATTCCGAAGCCGATATCGCCAAACTGTGGGGCGGTAACTTCCTGCGCGTGTGGGACCAAGTACAAAAAGCCGCCAAGCCATTGGCCAACCGCTAATCACTTAGAAGCACGTCCATGACCGACCGCCGTACGTTCCTCAAGCAGGCGGGTGTATTTGCCGCCAGCCTGCCACTGGGCGCCGCGCTGCTCCCGCAAGCAATCGCCGCCAACACCACAGATGCCCCATGGACGGGCCTCAAGCAGCTGTTCAACCAAGACCCGGATTACCTGCACTTCTCCAACTTCCTGGTGGCTTCGCACCCCAAGCCGGTACGCGAGGCCATCGAGCGTTACCGGGCGCAGATCGACCGCAACCCAGGGCTGGCGATGGACTGGGACCTGCAGGAAACCTGGAAGCGTGAAGGCCAGGTACGTGAGTGGGCCGGCCGCTATTTGCAGGCCACGCCTGCACAGATCGCCCTCACCGGCAGCACTTCGGAAGGGTTGGCGATGATCTACGGCGGGATCAAGGTACGGCCCGACCAGGAAATCCTTACGACCGTCCACGAGCACTACGCCACCCAAAATGTGCTGGACTATCGCGCACTCAAGGAAGGCACGCAGGTGCGCCGGATCAAGTTATTCGAGAGCGCCCACCGCGTGTCCGCCGACGAGGTGCTGGGCAACATCCAGCGCCATATCCGCCCCAACACCCGCGTGCTTGGCATGACCTGGGTGCAGTCCGGCAGTGGCGTGAAACTGCCCATTGGCGAAATCGGCACGCTGGTGGACGAACACAACCGCAACCGCGACGACCAGGACCGCATCCTCTATGTGGTGGATGGCGTGCATGGTTTCGGCGTGGAAAACCTCGACTTCCCGGACATGCATTGCGACTTCTTTATCGCCGGCACCCACAAGTGGATGTTCGGCCCACGCGGCACCGGGCTTGTCTGCGCCCGCGACGCGGACAACCGATACGTGACACCGATGGTGCCAACCTTCTCCGAAGACAAAGACTTCGCCACCCGCATGACGCCGGGCGGCTACCACGCCTTCGAGCATCGCTGGGCGGCGGATGAGGCGTTCAAGCTGCACTTGCAACTGGGCAAGGCGCAGGTGCAGGCACGCATTCGTGCGCTGAATACCGAACTCAAGGAGCAGCTGTTGGCGCAGCGGCAGATCGAACTGGTCACGCCGCGCAGCCCCGAACTGTCGGCCGGCTTCACCTTCTTCCGCGTCAAAGGAAAGGACTGTGATGCCGTCGCGGCCAACATGATGAAACGCCGTGTGGTGATCGACGCGGTGAACCGGGATGTCGGCCCGGTGATTCGCACTGCCCCTGGCCTGCTCAATTCCTCCGATGAAATCCAGCGTTTCATGACCTTGCTTCGCCAGCAGGTGTGACGCCCACCCTTTTTCCTTTGAACGAGATGCCCACATGAATCCATCCCGACTCAAACCCCTCACGGCATTGGCACTGACCGCCCTGTGCGGCGCACTCCTGCCCAACCTGGCCCAAGCCGCCGCGCCGCAACCCGGCAAAGTGTTCAAGGACTGCAAGGACTGCCCGGAAATGGTGGTGCTGCCCGCCGGCACCTTCACCATGGGCACGCCGGACGATGAAGTCGGCCGCGAGCCGGATGAAAGCCCGATGCATGAAGTGACCTTCGCCAAGCCGTTTGCCATGAGCCGTTTTCACATCACCGCCGGCGAATGGGACAGCTATGTCCGCCAGACCGGCGTGACCATCGCCGATGGCGACACCCGCCCCGGCCGCGAATGCATCGCCAGCAGGCCGCGCTACCCCCAGGGCCCACGCCAGCCGGCGGTGTGCATGGACATGGATGACATCAAAGGCTATGTGGCCTGGCTGTCGAAAAAGACTGGGC
Source organism: Pseudomonas tritici (assembly GCF_014268275.3). Lineage (NCBI taxonomy): Bacteria > Pseudomonadati > Pseudomonadota > Gammaproteobacteria > Pseudomonadales > Pseudomonadaceae > Pseudomonas > Pseudomonas tritici. The sequence goes on along the minus strand of NZ_CP077084.1, from coordinate 2,804,743 downwards.
AGCCGTACCACATGGTCAGCGAATCGCAGCGTGAATATGCTGCACGCGCAGGCTCGACCGGGCCGTTCCCGTTCCCGTTCGATGAGGGCAAGGGCTACAGCATCGCCAAGCATGCCAACACCTACGGCCCTGCGGATGGGTACAGCTACTCGTCACCCGTCGGCAGCTACCCGCCGAATGCCTTTGGCATGTACGACATGCATGGCAACGTGTATGAGCGGGTCGCCGACTGCTACCACGCGGACTACAAGGGCGCCCCCACCGATGGCAGTGCCTGGGTGGAGCCGACCTGCGAGCTGTATCAGATTCGCGGCAACGACTGGGGCGAAGCGCCGGTGTTTTCGCGCTCGGGCAACCGCAATAACATCTACCCGCAGACGCGCGGGGACTGGATCGGGTTTCGGGTAGTGCGCGACCTGTAACACGGGCACCCTCCAGTGTGGGAGCTGGCTTGCCTGCGATGGCGGCAGGTCAGCTAACATCAATGTGTCTGACCCACCGCTATCGCAGGCAAGCCAGCTCCCACATTTGGACCGCAAGGCTCAAGAAGATTGCGGTCAGCCCTTCTGCGCCAACAACGCCAACCCTTCGTGCAACGCCGGGAACAGGCTGTTGTTGAAGTTATTCCAGCGCAATTCAAGGATGGTGTCATCCGGCGCGATCTCAGTCTTGAGCACGTCGTGGAACACTTCGCCCGAGTCAATGCCGTTGTCCACGTAGTGGAACGAAGCGCCGGTGAGGTACAGCGGCTCCGAGGGCCGGGTCTCCTTGGTCGCCCAATCCACCACCGTTTGCCCACGCGCACCGTACAGCGCGTTCCAGGTGGCGTAGGCGCCACGGCGCTCGTAGGGCGATTCGATGCGGGTAATCCCCGGGTGGATGTTCATGATGCGGCGGGCAAACGGCGCGCCCGGGCGCACCAGCTCGTCGAGGATCACCAACAAACCGTCCAGTACCACGATATCTGCCTTCAGCTCCACCAGCGTGTCGTGCAGGCGGCGTTCGAAATCCTGCTTGCCGGCGATGTGTTCCGCGCTACCGCGTGGCAGCCGCCGGTAGGTGGACGGCACGCTCAGCAGCAGATCATTGACCAGGCGCCCCTGCACCCGCAGGTCGGCCGGGTATAGCCATTGGCGACCCGGTTTGTAGGCAAACCCGTAATCGCGGACCAACTGCTGGTCCCGTGGGTTTTGCTCGTCGTCGTCATACACCACGCCCACCAGGTTGTAGGCCTCGCCCAGCGGCGTGTCGTTCAGTGCGCCCGCCAGGGATTCCAGCACCGACATCATGTAGCGCTCGTGGTCCTTGTAGGCCACTGGCTGCCCGGCCTTGTCAGCCGCGGCATTGCGCAGGGACCACACGTACACCAGATTCTTTTTCGTCATTGCTTCGCTCTCGCTGGATAGATCAGGCACGCGCCAATGCGCGTGCGCCTACACCACAAGAACGAACCAGCCGCCGCGCAATTTATCCGCCACCGCCACCGCCGAGCGCACCGAGCTAAATAGTCGCGCCAATCCTTCGTTTGTCATGGGTAAGGGTCTGTGTGCCCAGCCCCCTCTTTTTCACTTTCCGGGAAGTATTTATGACCGACCCCAAGCGCGGCGCCTTCAACGGTTTGCTCGCATTGCTCAGGCCCTTTCGCACCATCGTCAGCGTCTCCGTCGCCCTGGGCATGGCCGGCGGCCTGGCCATCACCTTTTTGCTGGCGACCATCAATAATGCCCTGCACTCCTCCACCGGCATGACTCAAGGCGTGGTGCTGACCTTCGCCGCCCTGTGCGTGCTGGCGCTGACCAGCTCGATTGTGTCGGACATCGGCACCAATTACGTGGGCCAGCGCATCATCGCGGCGTTGCGCAAGGAACTGGGTGAGAAGGTGCTGTCGGCGCCGATCGAGCAGATCGAGCGCTACCGCTCCCACCGCCTGATCCCGGTGCTGACCCACGACGTCGACACCATCAGTGACTTTTCCTTCGCATTCACCCCGCTGGCCATTGCCGCCACAGTGACCCTGGGTTGCCTGGGCTACCTGGCGTACCTGTCGGTGCCGATGTTTGTGATGATGATCGTGGCGATCATCATCGGCAGCAGTGTGCAGTTCATTGCAGGCGCCAAGGGCATTCGCGGTTTCGACGAAGCCCGCGACCTCGAAGACGAGCTGCAACGTTACTACTCGGCCATTGCCTCGGGCGCCAAGGAGCTGCGCATCCATCGCCCACGCCGCTATCGGATGAATACCCACCGCATCCAGGAAACCGCCGACCGGATCAGCGACATTCAGGTGCGCTCGGTCAACATCTACATCATCGCCAAGACGTTCGGTTCGATGCTGTTTTTCGTGGTTATCGGCATCGCCCTGGCGATGCAGGCCTACAGCCCCAACCCGGACCCGGCAGTGATCACCGGTTTCGTGCTGGTGCTGCTGTACATGAAAGGCCCGCTGGAGCATGTGGTGGGTTACTTGCCGATCATTGGCAAGGCGCGCATTGCCTTTACGCGCATTACCGAACTGTCCGAACGCTTCTCGTCACCGGAACCGCACCTGCTGATGGCCGATACCGAGGCGCCGCACCCTCTGGTGCACAGCCTGGAACTGCGCGGCGTGACGTACAGCCCGCCGCCGGTGGAAGGCAGCGAGCCCTTCCACCTGGGCCCGATCAACCTGAGCATCAAGCAGGGCGATATCGTGTTTATCGTCGGCGAAAACGGCTGCGGCAAGACCACCCTGATCAAGCTGCTGCTGGGCCTGTATCAACCCCAGGCCGGTGAAATCCGCCTCAACGGGGAAACCGTGACCGACCCGGTCCGCGACGACTATCGCCAGTTGTTCACCACGGTATTTGCTGACTACTACCTGTTCGATGACTTGGTACAGGGCAGTGCCACACAGTCGCTGGACAGCGCCGCCAACTACCTGGAGCGCCTGGAAATCGCGCACAAAGTCAGCGTCAAGGATGGCGTGTTCAGCACCACCGACCTGTCCACCGGCCAACGCAAGCGCCTGGCACTGGTCAATGCCTGGCTCGAAGAACGTCCGGTGCTGGTGTTCGATGAATGGGCCGCCGACCAGGACCCGGCCTTCCGCCGCATTTTCTATACCGAACTGCTGCCGGACCTCAAGCGACTGGGCAAGACCATCATCGTGATCAGCCACGACGACCGCTATTTCGACATCGCCGACCAGCTCGTGCGCCTGCGTGCCGGCCAGGTGGTACATGAAATGGAGCCTGCGTGAAATTTCTTTTCCGGTTTCTGCAAGTAGGAACGTCTCACTAGTGGGAATGAGAACCACACTCAATAAACACTTAGAATCTGCCAACTAAAACATAGAAGAGAAAGCATCCATGTCAGTACGACTCGGTCTGAGCCCCCTGAGCAAAGCGCTATCGATGCGACGGGCCCTGAACTTCAACCTGTTGCCAAGCGCGCTGGCCCTTGCGGTATCGATGCCCATTGCCGGGTACGTCCAGGCCCAAGAGATCGAGCTCGACATCCCTGCACAGCCGTTGGGGACGGCACTGCAAGCGTTTGGCCAGCAGAGCAACCTGCAAGTGCTCTACAGCCCTACCGACGTGCAGGGCAAAACCAGCACCGCCGTCAAAGGTAAGCAGGAACCCAAGCAAGCCATCGCCACCCTGCTCAAAGGCACCGGCATCGATTACACGCTGCAGGGCAACGCCGTGACCATCAGTGCGGTCGCAACCTCAGGGCTGGAACTGGGTGCCACCCAGGTGACGGCCAACCAATTGGGCACCGTGACCGAAGGCACCGGTTCGTACACCCCAGGCACCATCGCCACGGCGACGCGCCTGGTGCTGACGCCACGGGAGACGCCGCAATCGATTTCGGTGGTGACGCGCCAGGTGATGGATGATTTTGGGCTCAAATCCATTGACGATGTGATGCGCCATACACCGGGTATCACGGTGTCGACCTTCGACACCGAGCGTACCAACTACTATTCCCGTGGATTCTCCATCGAGAACTTCCAGTACGACGGCATTCCGACCCTGCGCGATGCTCAGTATTCCGCCGGGCAGACCATGACTGACATGGCGATCTACGATCGCGTCGAAGTGCTCAAGGGCGCTACTGGCTTACTTACCGGTGCCGGTGGACCTGGTGGCACCATCAATTTGATCCGCAAGAAGCCGACCTCCGAGTTCAAAAGTAGTATCGAACTGGGCGCAGGCTCCTGGGACAACTATCGCTCCCAAGTCGACGTCAGCGGCCCCTTAACCGAAACCGGTAACGTGCGCGGCCGCGCAGTGGCGGCGTACCAGGACAAGAAGTCGTTCCTCGACCACTACTCCCGCAAGACCGGCGTTTACTACGGCATCCTTGAAGTGGACCTGACCCCGGACACCCTACTCACACTGGGTGCTGACTATCAAGACAGCGACCCCAAAGGCTCCAGCTGGACCGGCACCCGCACCATCTTCGACGCCACCGGCAACAAACTGGACCTGCCTCGCTCATTCAACAACGGGCCCAAATGGGGCTCATGGCAACAATACAGTCACACGGTATTCGCCACGCTGGAGCACAGTTTCGACAACGGCTGGGTCACCAAAGGCCAGTACAACCATCAGGTCAATGGGTACGACGCGCCGCTGGGCTATATCTCCCAGGATTCCGCCACGGCCAGTTCGATCTATGCGGCCAAGTACACCGGAGAAACGACCAGCGATAGTCTGGATGTCTACGCATCTGGGCCTTTTGACCTGTTCGGGCGTGAGCACGAGTTGGTGATTGGCCAGTCAGTATCGACCTCCCGATGGAAGGGAAAGGACTACCGGAATCCGGTCTACTTCAGCAACTCCTATGATTTTTACAACTGGCACGGTGAAGCCATTGAACCTGCATGGGGCAAAGCTTCCCGGTTCAGCGATGAAATCACCCGCCAGACCGGCACCTATGTCACTGGTCGTTTCAGCCTGACGGACGAGCTTCATCTGTTGCTCGGTACCCGGGTCGCCAACTATCAGGTCACCGGCACCAGCGACACCGAAGAAAGCGGCAAGGTAGTGCCTTACGCCGGTCTGACGTACGACTTGAACGACAACTTCACCGCCTACGCCAGCTACACGGAAATCTTCAAGCCGCAAACTCAGTATCGCGACCGAACCAACACCATGCTTCAACCTGACGAGGGCAAAAACTACGAGATTGGGCTCAAGGGCGAATTCTTCGATGGTCGCCTGAACAGCAGTCTCGCCTACTTTGAGGTACACGAGACTAATCGCCCAATCGCCGATACTGTCTGGAACTCGCAGCCAGCCGTCGATTACTCGTACTTGGGCACTAAAAGCAAAACTAAAGGTTACGAAGCGGAGATCTCCGGCGAGCTCGCTAAAGGCTGGCAGTTGCAAGCTGGCTACACCCACAAAGTCGCCCGCGATGCCGATGGTGAGAAGATCTCGACTTGGGAACCAGAGGATCAGGTAAGCCTCTACACCACCTACAAACTGCAAGGCAGCCTCGACAAGCTCACCGTCGGCGGCGGCGCACGCTGGCAGAGCGCAGGCTGGCAGACTGTCCGGAATTGGGGCTACCCCGGCGGCGGCCGCTCCGAAAAATTCACCCAGGAACCCTACTGGCTCGTTGACCTGATGACCCGCTACCAAGTGACCGAGAACCTGTCGGCCACCCTCAACGTCAACAACCTGTTCGACAAGCACTACTACACCAACATCGGTTTCTATGACTCCGCCTACCCTGGCGACCCACGTAACTTCATGGTCACCACCCGCTACGACTTCTAATCCGCAAGCCCCAAAGCCCCTGCTCACCATGTGACCAGGGGCTTTTTCATGGACCTAACAAAACGCCCCTGATCATGCTTGATGATCAGGGGCGTTTCTTACCTCAACCGCTTACTCCATGGCAGCCACAAAGCTGCGGATGAACTCAGCGTTATCCACGATCCGATGATGAGTCGTGTCGATCACCACCGAGCGCTGGATACCCGCCTGGCCGATCACCTCGCGCATGCCGCTTTCGATCAGCGCCTGGTGAATACCGCCCTCACTCAGCGCCGCCCACCAGCAGTTGACCGGTGCCTTGATCGCACGGTAGTCGGTGTCTTGCAGGCGCTCATCCAGCAGTTGCTTGATCGCCCAGGAGCGCTCGGTTTCGCCGCCCTCCTGCAGCTCGTCCTTGAGTACACGGAAGCTGTCGCCCAGGGTCGATTCCGCCCAGTCGGACAGGCACTGCCATTGTTCATCCTCGTTGCCGGGAGCCGCTTGCCAGACACGTTGGATCTGTTCGGCATAGTGAGGGAACATCACCGCCAGCAGCTCGGCACGCCGCTCAGCAGCAGAGATCGCGCGGTCGTCCACCAGCGCGCCCTGATTCCAGAACGCGGTGAAGCGAGCCGGTGGCGGCGCATCGATCCAGCCGACCGATTCAACCTGACGGCCGGCCTGTTCCAGGTGATAGGCCACTTCCATGGCCAGGTTGCCGCCCAGTGACCAGCCCGCCAGGCAAAAGGCACCCTGCGGCTGGGCACGCAGCAACTGCTGGGCGTAATCCTCAACCATTTGCGCCCAGCTCGGCACTTCGCCGCCCTCTTCCACCAAGGCGCGGCACACCACACCCATCACCGGGCGCTGTTCACGCAACGCCAGGGCAATGGCTTTATAGCAATGTACCGAGCCAAAACTTGGGTGGAATAAGTACAGCGGCGTGCCTTCAGTCTGGCCGTTGAGCGGCACGATCAGCGACGCCGGACCGTTACCCTCCATGCAGCGCGCCTGCGCGGCTACCGTCGGATGAAGCATCAGTTGATTGACCGCCAGCGACACACCGCACGCCTTGTTGAGTCGGTCCTTGAGCATCAGCACCAACAGCGAGTGGCCGCCCAGTTCGAAGAAGTTGTCGTGCAAGCCCACGCGCTCGACGTCCAGCACCTGTGCCCAGATGGCGGCAATCTGCTGTTGCAACCGAGTGTGCGGCGTAACGTATTCGCGGCCCGTTGCGTCGGGCTTGGGCAGCGCCTTGCGGTCCAGCTTGCCGTTGGGGCTCAACGGCATCTGTTCCAGCATCACCCATTGAGCTGGCACCATATAGTCCGGCAGGTGATTCCCCAAATAGGCGCCCAGGCGGTCACGCCAGTCGTCGCCAGCCTGTTGCAGCACCACATAACCCACCAAGTGCTGCCCGTCCACCACCAGCACGGTGGCTTCGCGCACATCCGGGTGTTCGAGCAGACGCGCTTCGATTTCACCCAGCTCAATCCGCAGGCCGCGCAGCTTGACCTGATGATCCAGGCGCCCGAGGTACTCGATGACACCATCAGCGCGCTGGCGTACGCGGTCGCCGGTGCGATACAGGCGGGCACCGGCATGGAATGGGCAAGGTACAAAACGTTCGGCGGTCAGGTCGGGACGGCGATGATAGCTGCGCGCCAGGCCTTGGCCGCCCAGGTACAACTCGCCCGCCACCCCGACAGGCACCGGCGATAAACCGGCGTCCAGCACATGGGTGCGCAGGTTGGCGATCGGTTCACCGATCGGCACGGTGGCCTGGCCTTCATCGACGCACGTCCAGTGGGTCACGTCGATGGCAGCTTCCGTTGGGCCGTAAAGATTGTAGAGCCCGGCCTGCGGCAGCTTGGCGAATACCTGTTGCTGGGCATCCACCGGCAGTGCTTCGCCGCTGCAGACAATACGTTGCAGGCTTCGGCAGGTGGTGACCTGTGGATCCTGCAGGAACGCCTGGAGCATCGAGGGCACAAAGTGCAGCGTGGTGATGTGCTCGTGGTTGATCAGGCTGACCAACTTGGCCGGATCACGATGATCCCCAGGCGCTGCAACCACCAGGCGCGCACCGGTCATCAAGGGCCAGAAGAACTCCCACACCGAGACATCAAAACTGAACGGGGTCTTTTGCAGCACGCTGTCGCGGGCCGTCAGGCCATAGGCCTCCTGCATCCAGCACAACCGGTTGGTCAACGCCGAATGTCGGTTGCCCGCCCCTTTGGGTTGCCCGGTGGAACCGGAGGTGTAGATCACATAGGCGAGGTTTTCGCCGTCCAGGGCGATGCCTGGGTTGTGTTCGGCATACCCTTCAAACCAGGACTCGCCGAGCACCAGGCTGTCCAAGCCTTGCGGGATCGGCAACTGTTCCAACAGATGCGCCTGGGTCAGCAGCAGCTTCACGCCGCTGTCCTGCAGCATGTAGGCCAGGCGTTCGCGTGGGTATTCCGGGTCCAGCGGCACATAGGCGCCCCCGGCCTTGAGCACTGCCAGCAGCCCCACCACCATCTCGATGGAGCGCTCCACGGCCAGCCCCACCAGCACGTCCGGGCCTACACCGGCGCTGATCAAACGATGGGCCAGGCGGTTGGCGCGGCGGTTCAGCTCGGCATAATTCAGCTGTTGCCCGGCAAACGCCAGCGCCGGCGCATCGGGTGTAAACGCAGCCTGATCTTCGATCCATTGGTGCACACAGCTTTGCAGCGGGTAGTCGCGGGCCGTGGCGTTCCAGCCGTGCACCGCCGTTTGCTGCTCACGGTGGTCAAGCAACGGCAACTGGCCGATACGCTGCTGCACATCACCCACCATGCCCTGCAACAGGTTCAGCCAATGACGCGCCATGCGCTCCAGCGTAGCGGGCTCGAACAGGTCCGTGGCATAGGTGAGCGAGGCAGCAAGCCCTTCGGTGGATTCGTGGGTATTGAGGCTCAGGTCGAACTGGGCGGTCTGGCTGTCCCACTCCAGGCCACTGACACTCAGGCCAGGTAGTGGCTGGCACTCATCGCGGGCGGAGGCCTGCGTTTGATGATTGAAGAGCACCTGGAACAACGGGTTGAAGCTCAGGTTGCGCTCAGGTTGCAAGGCTTCTACCAGTTGCTCGAAAGGCAGGTCCTGATGCGCCTGGGCGTCCAGCGCACGTTGTTTGACCTGCGCCAGTAACTGGGCGACCGTCTGCTGCCCATCGATGTCGGCCTTGAGCACCTGGGTGTTGACGAAAAAGCCGATCAGACGCTCGGTTTCCACGCGATTGCGGTTAGCGATGGGGACGCCGACGCGGATATCGCGCTGGCCACTGTAGCGGTGCAACAAGGTCTGGAACGACGCCAGCAACAGCATGAACAGCGTCACCCCTTGACGCTGGGCCTGCGTGCGCAATGCGCTGACCAGCGCCGAGGGAACGTTGATCTCCAGGCTCGCACCGCGATGGCTTTGCTGGGTCGGACGCGGGTGATCCAGTGGCAGCTCCAGGACCGGTTGCTCACCGCCAAGCAGGCCGCGCCAGTAATCGAGCTGACGTGTTTTTTCGCCGGCATCCATCCAATTGCGCTGCCACACCGCGTAGTCAGCGTATTGCACCGGCAGGTCCGGCAACTGCGGCGTTTGGCCCTGGCTGTACGCAACATACAAGTGCACCAGTTCATCAACCAGCACCTGCATCGACCCACCATCGGAAATGATGTGGTGCTGCACCAGCGCCAATACATGGTCATCGTCGGCGACGCGCAGCAGGCCCACACGCATGAGCGGCCCCTGGGTCAGGTCGAACGGTTGTGCAATGAACGCCTCCACATGAGTACGCAGTGCAGCCTCTTCTACGTCGCTACGGGTGATCGCTACCGATGTGTTCGCCGCAATAACCTGCACCGCACGCTCACCGTCTTGTTGCAGGTGGGTACGCAGGCTTTCATGACGCGCGACCAGTGTGTCGAAACTGCGCTGCAATGCGGCTTGGTCCAGTTGGCCCTTCAAACGCAAGACACCCGGCACGTGATACGCCGCGCTGTCCGGGTCCAGTTGCCAGAGGAACCATTGGCGCTCCTGGGCGTAGGACAAGGGCAAGGGTTGATCTCGCCCCACGGCCAACAGCGGCGGCGCCAGCGGTGTGCCGCTGTCGGTCGACAAGGCAGCAACAAACCCCTGCAAGCGCGGTTGTTCGAACAGGCTTCGCAGGGCGATTTCCCTGCCCAGCAGGTTGCGCAGGCGCGAGACGACCTGCATGGCCAATAACGAGTGGCCGCCCATTTCAAAAAAGTGGTCCGTCAGCCCTACTCGCTCGGCGCCCAGGATATCGGCCCAGACAGCGGCGACCTGTTGCTCCAGTTCGGTGACGGGCTCGACCCACAGCTGCTGCGATTGGCTGGCATCGGGCTTTGGCAGCGCCTGGCGATCCAGTTTGCCATTCGGGTTCAGCGGCATGCGTTCAAGGAAAACCAGGTGCGCCGGCACCATGTAGTCCGGCAGTTGTTCACGCAGAGTCGACTTCAGGGCTTCGGCGTCGGTTTGCTCGCTGACCAGATAGGCCACCAACTGGTTGTCGGCAGCCAACACCAGGGTTTCACGTACGCCGTCCTGGGCCAGCAACAGCGCTTCGATTTCCCCCAGCTCGATACGAAAACCACGGATTTTCACCTGATGGTCGACCCGGCCGACGTACTCGATTACACCGTCAGCGCGGTAGCGCGCCAAGTCACCCGTGCGGTACAGGCGCTCACCGGTTTCGCCGAACGGGTCCGGTACAAAACGCTCGGCCGTCAGCAACGCCCGGTTCAGATAGGCACGCGCCAAGCCGCAGCTGCTGCCGATGTACAACTCGCCCACGGCGCCCAGCGGCGCCAGGTTCAAGTCACGATCCAGCACATACAACGCCCGCCCTGGCAGTGAACGGCCAATCGGGCTGGCGGTGGCGCCGATCAGTTCGGTGCCTGATGTGCAGTCCAGCACGCTCGATACAACAGTGGCCTCCGTCGGGCCGTAGGTATTGAGCAAACGCACATGGCCGAGCCCGGCCTTGAGCCACTGCGCCGGGCCGTCCAGCGGCATGGCTTCGCCACCGATGTGGATCTGGCGAAGCGAACCGTAAGCACGCGGGCCAGCGGCCAGGCAGTCGAGCAGGAACAGGTTCCAGTAGGCGGTCGGCAAGTCGGCCAGGGTAATGCCCTGGGCGATGATTTCCTCGTACAGCCGCGCACTGTCCCATAGCTCGGGACCGCGCAGCACAACCGTGGCGCCATGGGTCAACGCCGGGTACAGCTGTTCAACAAAACCGTCGAAGTTCAGGGTTGCGAATTGAAGAACGCGATCTTCCGAGGTCAACCGTGAATAGCCAGCAGCAATGCTGGAAAACTCAGTCAGCGCCGCATGGTTGATCGCCACGCCCTTGGGTTTGCCGGTGGAGCCGGAGGTGTAGATCACATAGGCCAGGTTCTGCGAAAAAACCGTTATCTGCGGATCGCTTTCAGGGCACAACGCCAGGTGCGCATCCGCCAGATCGACCGTCGCCATGCCTTCGGGCAATGGCATCGCCACATGAGACTGGGTCAGCACCAGGCGCACGCCGCTGTCTTCAAGCATATGCAACAGGCGTTCACGCGGGTATTGCGGGTCCAGCGGCACATAGGCGCCGCCGGCCTTGAGCACTGCCAATAGGCTGACCACCATGTCGAACGAACGCTCGACCGCCACGCCCACCAGCACTTCCGGGCCAATGCCCTGGCCGATCAGGTGATGCGCGAGGCGGTTGGCCTGACGGTTCAGTTCGGCGTAGCTGATGGACTGGTCGCCCAGACACAGGGCAATCGCGTCTGGGCGCTGCCGCACCTGGGCTTCGAACAAACGATGTACGCCCTGTTGAACAGGTGCCGCTGCGCCGCCAGCATTCCATTGGTGCAACAGGCGCTGCTGCTCAGCGCTGTCAAGCAACGCGAGTGCAGCAATCGGCTGCCGCGCATCGCTGGCCACGGCGGCCAACAGGTTCTGCCAATGCTGCGCCAAGCGCGCTACTGTCGCGGCTTCGAACAGGTCAGTGGCATAGCTCAACGAGGCCCACAGGCCTTCAGCGGACTCCTGGGTGTCCAGGCTCAGATCGAAATGCGCCGTGTGGCTGTCCCATTCCAACCCTTCCACGCGCAAGCCGGGCAACTGCTCGCCACGCGGCACGCGGGCCTCGGATTGATGGTTGGACATCACTTGGAACAGTGGGTTGAGGCTCAAGCTGCGTTCAGGTTGCAGCGCTTCCACCAGCTGCTCGAAAGGCAAGTCCTGATGGGCCTGGGCATCCAGGGCCCGGCGCTTGGCCTGCTGCAACAGTTGGGCAAAGGTCATTTGCCCGTCGATGTCGGCCTTGAGTACCTGAGTGTTGACGAAGAAGCCTATCAGACGCTCGGTTTCTACACGATTGCGGTTGGCGATCGGCACACCCACGCGGATATCCGACTGGCCGCTGTAGCGATGCAGCAAGGTCTGGAACGAGGCCAGCAACAGCATGAACAAGGTCACGCCTTCGCGCTGCGCCAGGGCTTTGAGGGCTGCGACGACGTCGGCCTCAAGACCGATATCCAGCCGCGCGCCACGGTAACTCTGAACAACCGGGCGTGGATGATCCAGCGGCAGCTCAAGTACCGGTTGCTCGCCGCCGAGCAGGTCGCGCCAGTACGTCATCTGGCGCTGCTTCTCGCCGGCCTCCATCCAGTCGCGCTGCCACACGGCGTAATCGGCGTATTGCAGCGTCATCAGCGGCAGTGACGCCGACTGGCCCTGGCTGAACGCGGCATACAGCTGCACCAGCTCATCGACCATCACCTGCATCGACCAGCCATCGGACACAATATGGTGCTGGACCACTACCAGTACATGCTCCAGCTCGCTCAGCTGCAACAGCGTGACCCGCAGCAGCGGGCCTTGACGCAGGTCGAAGGGTTTGGCGATCTCGGCTTCCACCCGCGCCTGCAACTGCTCGGGTGAGGTGTCCTCAAGCCGGGCGTAATCCAGCAACAGCGCAGACTCCGGCAGGACACGCTGTACGGTGCGCTCGCCCTCGCTGACAAACACCGTGCGCAAGGTTTCATGACGCGCCAGCAAGGCGTCGAAACTGCGTTGCAACGCGGGGCGATCCAACTGCCCGCTCAGGCGCAATGCAGTGGGCACATGATAGGCCGCGCTGTCGGGCTCCAATTGCCAGAGGAACCACTGGCGCTCCTGGGCATACGACAGCGGTAACGCGCGGTCACGTGCCAGCGCGCGCATCGGCGGCGCCAGCGGCGTTGCGTCCAGGGCCTGTAAAGCCAGCACAAAACCTTCCAGTTGCGGCTGTTCAAACAGGGTGCGCAGCGCGACTTCCCGCTCCAGCAACTGGCGCAGGCGCGAAATCACCTGCATGGCCAGCAATGAATGCCCGCCCAGCTCGAAGAAGTGATCCGCCAGGCCAACACGTTCAACCCCCAGCACATCGGCCCAGATCGCGGCGACTTGCTGCTGCAACGCGGTCACCGGTTCAACCCACACCCCTTGGGATTGAGCCTCCTCCGGCTGCGGCAGGCCCTTGCGGTCCAGCTTGCCATTGGGGGTCAGTGGCATCTGCGCCAGGAACATGAAGTGCGCTGGCACCATGTAGTCCGGCAGGCGGGTTTTCAGGGCGCGACGCAGCGCTTCGCGGAATTCGACCTGGGCCGGGGAGTTCTCGGCCAGCAGCGGGTCTGCCGGAACCACATAGGCGACCAGTTGCTTGCCCGTTGGGCTTTCCTGAGCGACTACGACGGTTTCACCGACGCTGTCCTGTTCACGCAGGCACGCTTCGATTTCACCCAGCTCGATACGGAAACCGCGAATTTTCACCTGATGGTCGACGCGACCAAGGTAATCCACCACGCCATCCGGACGGCCACGGGTCAAGTCGCCGCTGCGATACACGCGACTGCCAGGTTTGCCGAATGGATCCGGCACAAAACGTTCCGCGGTAAGTGCCGGACGCTCCAGGTACCCCCGGGCTACGCCCTCGCCGCCCAGGTACAACTCGCCCGCCACGCCAATGGGTTGCAGGTTGAGTTGCGAGTCCAGAACATAGCCGCTGCGATTGCCCAATAGTGTGCCGATTGGCGCGTAGACGGCGCCGCATGGGTCTCCTTTGCGGGCCTTCCACAGCAACGGCGTGACCACGGTTTCGGTGGGGCCATAGCCATTGAACAGGTAGGTTGGCTTGAGTGCGCGCCAGGCCAGGTCGTAACTGGCTTGGGCGACGGCATCACCGCCGAAGCAGTACACACGAACAGCCGGTGGGTTGCCGTCGCGTTCAGCGTGTTCGGCCAGCTGTTGCAGGTACACCGGCGGGAACACGGCCATGGTCACGTTATGGCGGTGCATTTGTTCGTAGGTGTATTCGGGCAGCCACAGGCTGTCGTCACGGATCAGCACGCTGGCACCGTTGATCAGTGGGTGCATCCAGCCTTCGTGAGAGCCGTCGAAAGCGAATGACATGAAGTGCAGTTCGCAATCCGCCGGGCTGGTTTCGTAGCGCTCGCCGGTCGCGATAATGTGCGCCACCAATGGGCCGTGGGAGACGGCCACGCCCTTCGGCATGCCGGTAGAACCGGAGGTGTAGATCACGTAGGCCAGGTTGTCGCCATCCAATTCGACGTGCGGTGCGGTATCGCTGTAATCGCTCCAGTCTTCGGTGCGATCAATCGCCAGGCTATCCAGGCCGTCGGGGATCGGCAGTTGCTGCAAGGCACGGGTGTGCGTCAGCAACAATTGCGCACGGCTGTCTTGCATCATGTAAAGCAGGCGATCACGCGGGTATTCGATATCCAGCGGCACATACACGCCACCGGCTTTCATCACCGCAAGAAACGCCACCATGCTCTCGGCACTGCGCGGCATGGCAATCGCCACGCGCACTTCCGGGCCGACGCCTCGAGCGATCAAGGCATGTGCGAGGCGGTTGGCCTGGCTGTCCAGCTGGCCATAGCTCAGGGTTTGCGCATCGAACTTCACCGCCACCGCATTGGGGTTTTCAGCCGCGCGGTCGGCGAACAGTTCATGGACCAGGCGCGTGGCCGGGAAGCCAGAGTCGGTGCGATCCCACAGTTGGAGAATGTGCTGTTGCTCGTCACGGTCCAGCAGGTTCAACTGACCAATGTTCTGTTGCTGATCGGCAACCATCGCCTGCAAGAGGTTCTGCCAATGCCGCGCCATGCGCTCAATGGTGGCAGCGTCGAACAGATCGGTGGCGTACCCCAGCGACGCCCAGAGCCCGTCCGCACTCTCCTGCACATCCAGGTCGAGGTCGAAATGGGCGGTACGCCGATCCCACGCCAAGCCTTCAATACGCAAGTGGGCCAAGGCTTGCGGCGCGTCGCCCGGGCGCCCTTCGGCCTGGTGGTTGAACATCACCTGGAACAGCGGGTTGAGGCTCAGGCTGCGCTCGGGCTGCAAGGCTTCGACCAGTTGCTCGAACGGCAGGTCCTGGTGCGCCTGGGCATCCAGGGCACGCTGTTTGACCTGGGCCAGCAACTGGGCAACGGTGGTGTGCCCGTCGATATCGGCCTTGAGCACCTGAGTGTTGACGAAAAAGCCGATCAGCCGCTCGGTTTCGACGCGATTGCGGTTGGCGACGGGTACACCGACGCGAATATCCTGCTGGCAGCTGTAGCGGTGCAACAACGTCTGGAACGAGGCCAGCAGCAACATGAACAGCGTCACGCCCTGCGCCTGGGCCAAGGCCTTGAGATCGGCGGCCAGCGCGGTTGGCAGCGGCACCTCCAGGCGCGCGCCGCGATGGCTCTGCTGCGCCGGGCGCTGATGATCGAACGGCAGCTCCAGCACGGGTTGTTCACCGCCAAGCATTTCGCGCCAGTAGTCGAGCTGGCGGGCCTTCTCGCCGGCTTCCATCCAGGTGCGCTGCCACACGGCATAGTCGGCGTACTGGATCGGCATGCCCGGCAGTTGCGGCGCCTGGCCCTGGCTGAACGCGGCATACAACTGCACCAGCTCGTCGACCATCACCTGCATCGACCAGCCATCGGACACGATGTGATGCTGCACCAGCACCAGCACATGCTCGTTTTCAGCCAAACGCAGTAAGGTCACACGCAGCAACGGCCCTTGCTGCAAATCAAAGGGACGGGCGATCTCGGCCTCGACCTGCGCTTGCAGATCAGCTTCGTTGACCCCACGCACGTTGATCGGCAACGCGCCATCAGGCTGAATCACTTGCCGCGCACCGTCCGGCTGTACCTGCACACAGGTGCGCAGGCTTTCGTGACGGGCCACCAGGGCATCGAAACTGCGTTGCAGGGCCGAGACATCCAACGCCCCCTTGAGGCGCAAGGCGCTGGG
Source organism: Pseudomonas tritici (assembly GCF_014268275.3). Lineage (NCBI taxonomy): Bacteria > Pseudomonadati > Pseudomonadota > Gammaproteobacteria > Pseudomonadales > Pseudomonadaceae > Pseudomonas > Pseudomonas tritici. The sequence goes on along the minus strand of NZ_CP077084.1, from coordinate 2,788,652 downwards.
GATATGGTACGCCGCGCTGTCCGGGTCCAGTTGCCAGAGGAACCATTGGCGTTCCTGGGCGTAAGACAGCGGCAGCGGTTGTTCGCGACCGACCGCGATAAGTGGCGGCGCCTGCTCACCTTCCGGCGCTTCCAAGGCTTGCAGGGCGCTGGCAAAACCTTCGAGCCTGGGTTGCTCGAAGACCAGCTTCAGCGGGACTTCACGGCCCAATACATGGCGCAGGCGCGAGACCACCTGCATGGCCAATAACGAGTGGCCGCCCATTTCAAAGAAGTGGTCCGTCAGCCCTACCCGCTCGGCGCCCAGGATATCAGCCCAGACAGCGGCGACCTGTTGCTCCAGCTCGGTGACGGGCTCGACCCACAGCTGCTGCGATTGGCTGGCATCGGGCTTTGGCAGCGCCTGGCGATCCAGTTTGCCATTCGGGTTCAGCGGCATGCGTTCAAGGAAAACCAGGTGCGCCGGCACCATGTAGTCCGGCAGTTGTTCACGCAGAGTCGACTTCAGTGCTTCGGCGTCGGTTTGCTCGCTGACCAGATAGGCCACCAACTGGTTGTCGGCCGCCAACACCAGGGTTTCACGTACGCCATCCTGGGCCAGCAACAGCGCTTCGATTTCCCCCAGTTCGATACGGAAACCGCGGATTTTCACCTGATGGTCGACCCGGCCGACGTACTCGATCACACCGTCAGCGCGGTAGCGCGCCAGGTCACCCGTGCGGTACAGGCGCTCGCCGGTTTCGCCGAACGGGTCCGGTACAAAACGCTCGGCCGTCAGCAACGCCCGGTTCAGATAGGCGCGCGCCAAGCCACAGCTACTGCCGATGTACAGTTCGCCCACGGCACCCAGCGGGGCCAAATTCAAATCGCGATCCAGCACATACAACGCACGCCCTGGCAGCGAGCGGCCAATCGGGCTGGCGGTGGCGCCGATCAGTTCGGTGCCTGATGTGCAGTCCAGCACGCTCGATACAACAGTGGCCTCCGTCGGGCCGTAGGTATTGAGCAAACGCACATGGCCGAGCCCGGCCTTGAGCCACTGCGCCGGGCCGTCCAGCGGCATGGCTTCGCCACCGATGTGGATCTGGCGAAGCGAACCGTAAGCACGCGGGCCAGCGGCCAGGCAGTCGAGCAGGAACAGGTTCCAGTAGGCGGTCGGCAAGTCGGCCAGGGTAATGCCCTGGGCGATGATTTCCTCGTACAGCCGCGCACTGTCCCATAGCTCGGGACCGCGCAGCACAACCGTGGCGCCATGGGTCAACGCCGGGTACAGCTGTTCAACAAAACCGTCGAAGTTCAGGGTTGCGAATTGAAGAACGCGATCTTCCGAGGTCAACCGTGAATAGCCAGCAGCAATGCTGGAAAACTCAGTCAGCGCCGCATGGTTGATCGCCACGCCCTTGGGTTTGCCGGTGGAGCCGGAGGTGTAGATCACATAGGCCAGGTTCTGCGAAAAAACCGTTATCTGCGGATCGCTTTCAGGGCACAACGCCAGGTGCGCATCCGCCAGATCGACCGTCGCCATGCCTTCGGGCAATGGCATCGCCACATGAGACTGGGTCAGCACCAGGCGCACGCCGCTGTCTTCAAGCATATGCAACAGGCGTTCACGCGGGTATTGCGGGTCCAGCGGCACATAGGCGCCACCGGCCTTGAGCACCGCCAGCAGGCTGACCACCATGTCGAACGAACGCTCGACCGCCACGCCCACCAGCACTTCCGGGCCGATGCCCTGGCCGATCAGGTGATGCGCGAGGCGGTTGGCCTGGCGATTCAGTTCGGCGTAGCTGATGGACTGGTCGCCCAGACACAGGGCAATCGCGTCGGGCCGTTGCCGCACCTGGGCTTCGAACAGACCGTGTACACCCGCGACGTCTTCGAACGCCGCCGTGCTGCGGTTCCAGTCTTGCAACAACCGGCGTTGCTCGTCATCAACCAACATCCCAAGCTGCGCAATACGATTGCCGGCACGCCCCACCACTGCCCGCAACACCCTCTGCCAATGCTCGGCCATACGCTGCACAGTCGCAGCGTCGAACAGGTCGGTGGCGTAGGTCAGCGACGCCCAGATGCCTTCGGGCGATTCCTGGGTATCCAGGCTCAGGTCGAACTGTGCGCTCTGGCTGTCCCACTCCAGCGCCTCCACGCCCAGGCCCGGCAACTGCTGCTCGCCACGCGGCCGGCGGCCTTCGGCCTGATGGTTGAACATCACCTGGAACAGCGGGTTATGGCTCAGGCTGCGCTCGGGCTGCAAGGCTTCCACCAACTGTTCGAACGGCAGGTCCTGGTGACTCTGGGCCTCCAGTGCACGCTGCTTGACCTGGGCCAGCAACTGGCTGAAGGTCATTTGCCCGTCGATGTCGGCCTTGAGTACCTGGGTGTTGACGAAGAAGCCGATCAGGCGCTCGGTTTCTGCCCGATTGCGGTTGGCAATCGGCACGCCGACGCGGATATCCGACTGCCCGCTGTAGCGATACAACAGGGTCTGGAACGACGCCAGCAACAACATGAACAGGGTCACGCCTTCGCGCTGGGCCAGCGCCTTGAGACCGTTCACCAGTGCCGCGTCCAGGCCAATCTCGACCCGTGCACCGCGATAGCTCTGCACTGCCGGGCGCGGGTGATCCAGCGGCAACTCCAGCACTGGCTGCTCACCGCCCAACTGCTCACGCCAATAGCCCAGCTGACGCTCTTTTTCACCGGCTTCCATCCAGCTGCGTTGCCACAGGGCGTAGTCCGGGTATTGGATCGACAAGCCCGGCAGGTGCACGTCCTGGCCCTGGCTGTACGCGACGTACAACTGCACCAGCTCGTCGACCATCACTTGCATAGACCCACCATCGGAGACGATGTGATGCAGTACGAGCACCAACACGTGATCATCGGGCGCCAGTTGCAGCAACTTGACCCGCAGCAGCGGGCCTTGTTGCAGATCGAAAGGCTTGGCGACTTCCGCTTGCACCCGCGCTTCCAGCTGCGCGGCGTCGCCGGCTTCAAGGGCGATTTCCAGGTGCAACTCGGGCCTGACCACTTGCAGCACGTGGTCGACATCCTGATGCAAATAGGTCCGCAGGCTTTCGTGGCGGCCGATCAGGCTGTCGAAGCTGCGTTGCAAGGCCGCGCGGTCCAGGCGGCCTTTCAAACGCAGGGCGCGCGGCAGGTGGTAGGCCGCGCTGTGCGGCTCCAATTGCCACAAAAACCACTGCCTTTCCTGAGCATAAGAGAGCCGAAGCGGCTCACCTTCCTGGCGCTTGAAAACCGGGGCAATCTCAAACAGGTTGATGCCTTGCTGCTTGAGCATTACCGCCAACGCTTTCTTTTGTTGCGCAGAAAGTGAACCTACCGACTCGATTAATGCTTGCACGCCACGCCCCTCAGGAAATCAATTTATCCAAATCTTCTGCTGATAGACGTTTGAGGGCCTCCAAGGATTTAGCCAATGCGTCCTGCACCGGCGAATTATTTGTCTGCCGGGCCGCCACATGCGCGCTGAAATCGGCCAGGGTCGGGGTGGTGAAGATCGATTTGACGTCGAACTCGGCATGCAATTGCTCGCGCAGGCGCACCACCACCTGGGTTGCCAGCAGGGAATGCCCGCCCAGTTCGAAGAAGTTGTCGTTCATCCCCACCCGCTCTACTTCCAACACCTCAGCCCAGATTGCGGCGATCTGCTGTTCCAGCTCGCTGTGCGGCGCGACGTATTCCCGCGCTTGCAGGCTCGCGTCCACGGCTGGCAGGGCTTTGCGGTCGAGCTTGCCGTTGGGGCTCAGGGGCATTTGCTCCAGCAGCATCCACTGGGCCGGGACCATGTAGTCCGGCAGGTGTTGGGCCAGGTGAGCGCTGAGCACGTCACGCCAGTCATCGTCGGTGTTTTGGAGCACCAGATAACCCACCAGGTATTTGCTATCGACCGCCAGCACGGCAGCCTCGCGCACCCAGTCGTGTTCCAGCAGGCGCGCTTCGATTTCGCCCAACTCGATGCGCAGGCCGCGCAGCTTGACTTGATGGTCGACACGCCCGGCGTATTCGATCACGCCATCCTCGCGATAGCGCGCCAGGTCGCCGGTACGGTACAGGCGCTCGCCCTGGATGAAAGGATGGGCGACAAAACGTTCGGCAGTCAGCCCCGGGCGGCGGTGGTAACCACGGGCCAGGCCGATGCCGCCCAGGTACAGCTCGCCCAGCACGCCGACCGAGACCGGTTCAACGTTACTGTCGAGGATGTAGCACCCAAGGTTGGCAATCGGACGGCCAATCGGCACCGCATCGCGGCCTTCATCCACGCAGGTCCAGTGGGTCACATCGATGGCGGCTTCGGTCGGGCCGTACAGGTTGTAGAGCCCGGCTTGCGGCAGCTTGGCAAATACCTGCTGCTGCGCGTCCACCGGCAGGGCTTCGCCGCTGCACACAACACGGTGCAGGGTATGACAGGTTGCAACCATCGGATCCTGCAGGAACGCCTGTAACATCGACGGTACAAAGTGCAGCGTAGTGACCTGTTCCTTGTTGATCAGGTTGATCAGCTTGGCCGGATCACGGTGATCGCCAGGCGCCGCGACCACCAGGCGCGAGCCAGTCATCAGCGGCCAGAAAAACTCCCACACCGACACGTCGAAGCTGAACGGGGTCTTTTGCAGCACGCTGTCACTGACATCCAGGCCATAGGCCTCCTGCATCCATTGCAGGCGATTGGTCAGGGCGCAATGACGGTTGCCGGCACCTTTGGGTTGGCCAGTGGAACCGGAGGTGTAGATCACGTAGGCGAGGTTTTCACCGTCCAGCGCCACCCCGGGGTTAGCGTCGCTGTAGCCGTCGAACCCGGTTGCACCCAGCACCAGGCTGTCCAGCCCATCCGGAATCGGCAGTTGCTCAAGCAAGTGCGCCTGGGTCAGCAGCAGTTTCACGCCGCTGTCCTCAAGCATGTAGGCCAGGCGCTCACGCGGGTATTCAGGGTCCAGCGGCACATAAGCACCACCCGCCTTGAGCACCGCCAGCAGGCCCACCACCATTTCGACAGAGCGCTCCACCGCCAGTCCCACCAGCACGTCGGGGCCTACGCCCGCTTCAATCAGTCGATGCGCCAGGCGGTTGGCACGGCGATTCAACTCGGCATAGCTCAAGCGCTGCTCGGCAAACACCAGGGCCGCTGCTTCCGGCGTGCGGGCTACCTGCTGTTCAATCAATTGATGCACGCATTGCTGCAACGGGTAGTCCCGTGCAGTGGCGTTCCAGTCCTGTACCACCTGCTGACGCTCGGCCACATCCAGCATCGCCAGCTCGCCCAGACGTTGCTCGCCACCCTGGAGCATGCTTTGCAGCAGATTGAGCAGATGGCGGCCATAGGTGTGCACCGCGCCTGCGCCGAAATGCGCGCGGGCAAAGCTGAACTGCACCGACAGCGTGTCACCGACGTCCACCAGTACCGTCAGCGGGAAGCTGGTTTGCTCGCGGGAGTCCGGCAGGCCAAAACGGATACCGCTGCCGCCGCTTTGTTCCAGGGCCTTGGACACCGGGTAGTTTTCGAACACCAGGATGCTATCGAACAAGGCTTCACCGCCCTGCCCGGCCCAGCGCTGGATGTCGTAGAGGCCGGTGTGCTCATGCTCACGCAGGGCCAGGTTCTGCGCCTGCACCGCTTGCAACCAGTCCGCCACCGGCTGCTGGCTATCCACCGCGCAAATCACTGGCAAGGTGTTGATGAACAGCCCGATCTGCTGCTCCACGCCCGCCAGTTCTGCCGGGCGCCCGGCCACGGTAGCACCGAAGGACACCACCGATTGCCCGCTGTGGCGTTGCAGCAGGATTAACCACGCCGCCTGGATCAGCGTGTTGAGGGTGACCTTGATGCTGCGTGCGAAAGATTCAAGGCGTGCCGTCAGTTGGCGATCCAGGCTCAGTCGGTGTTCACCCTGCCCGTCTACCGTCATTGGCTGGCTGCTGCCCAGGCGGGTCGGTGCTTGCAGCGCACTCAGTTGCTCGCGCCAGAAGGTTTCGGTCGCCGCTGCATCCCGCTGCTGCAACCAGCCTATGTAATCACGATAGCGTCCGGCCGTTTCAGGCACCTCTACGCCGGCGTAACGTTGCAGCACTTCACCGAACAGCCGCGAATTGCTCCAACCGTCCATGAGGATGTGATGATGGGTGTAGATCAGCTCATGGCGTTGCTCGTCGGTGCGCACCAGCACCAGGCGTACAAGGGGTGCCTTGGCCAGGTCAAAACCCTGGCGACGCTCGGCTTGCTGGAGATTTTGCAGTTCCAGCTCACGCTCCGGCATGGCCCGCCAATCGAGGTGCTCGATCGGCAACCGGGCCTCGCGGTACACCACCTGGCATGGCCATTCCAGTTGGCCCTGCCAGAAGAACCCACTGCGCAGCACGTCGTGGGCTTGCACCGTAGCGTCCCAGGCCCGCTGGAACCGCGCCACATCCAGGCCGTCTGCCGTCACGCGGATCTGGTTGATGTAGTCGCCGGCCGCCTGTTCGTAGAGGGTGTGAAACAACATGCCTTGCTGCATGGGCGACAAGGTGTAGATGTCTTCAATGGCATCTGCGGCCAGCGGCAAGGATTCAAGCTGCTGCTGGTTCAGGCGCGACAGCGGGAAATCGGAGGCCGTCACGCCACTGTTGCCAGGGGTGCAGCAATGTTCGACCAACGCGGTCAATTCGCGGATAAAAGCCTGGCTCAGGGCTTCGATCTGCGGCGCATCAAACATCAGCGGGCTGAAGGTCCAACCCATTTGCAATTCACCGCCGTACACCTGGCCGTTCAGGGTCAACCAGTTACCCAATGGGGCCTCCGGGCTTTGTTCGGCGCCGGGGTTTTCCGCAGCGGGAGTGAACAGACCGTCCTGCTGATCGAAACTGCCGTCGAACTGGCCCAGGTAGTTGAAGGTAATGCGCGGCACCGGCAACTGGCTGAACGCCTGGCGCGTGGCGTCATCGCCCAGGTAGCGCAGTGCGCCGAAGCCCAGGCCTTTGTCCGGTACGGCGCGCAGCTGTTCCTTGATTTGCTTGATCGAAGTGGCGAGGGATTCGGCCGGCGTCAGGCGCACCGGGAACAGGCTGGTAAACCACCCCAGGGTGCGGGTCAGGTCGATGTCGTCGAACAGGTCTTCACGGCCATGACCTTCCAGCTGTATCAGGCTGGAGGCCTGCCCGCTCCATTGGCAGATGACACGCGCCAATGCCGTCAGCAGCAGGTCGTTGATTTGGGTGCGATAAGCCGTGGGCGCCTGTTGCAGCAATTGCCGGGTGCGCTCGGCATCCAGTCGGCTGACCACGGTCTGGGCCAGTCGACCAGGGCGCGCGCCGTGTGGATCACGGCATGGCAAGTCGGTAGACACGCCCTGGAGTTGTTGCAGCCAGAACGCTTTTTCCGGTTGCACCGCTTCACTGCGCGCATGGGCCTGCAACCGCTCGGCCCAGGCCTTGAACGACGAGGTCTTGGCCGGCAACTGTTGGTGGCGATACAGGCTTTGCAGGTCTTCGAGGAACACCCGCCAGGACACGCCGTCCACCACCAGATGGTGCATCACCAACAGCAAGCGCTGCGAACCGTCCGCCATATCTACGAGTACCGCGCGTAACACGTGGCCCTGTTGCAGGTCGAGGCTGCGCTGGGCACGCTCGCACAGGGTGTGCAGTTCGGCGGCATCTTGCACGCTTGCCTGCCACAGCAGGGTCGCGGGCTGCGCGTCATGCCGTGCAGTCCAGCCTTCGGTCTGCTGGCTGAAGCTCAGGCGCAGTACATCATGATGCTGGATGAGTGCTTGCAGCGCAGCGTCCAACTGCTCGCCACGAATGGGCTGGCGGGGGGTCAGCAGCAGGGATTGGTTCCAGTGGTGGCGGTCCGGCAGTTCCCTCTCGAAGAACAACTGCTGGAACGGCAACAACGGCGTCTCGCCCTGCACCGGCCCCTGGTCAATCACCTGTGCCGTCTGCAACTGCGCCACGCGGGCCAGGCTGCGCACCGTCTGGTGCTGGAACAGCGCCTTGGCGGTGAAGTGGATACCGGCGGCACGGGCGCGGCTGACCACTTGAATGGAGATGATCGAGTCACCGCCACGCTCGAAGAAGTTGTCGTTCGAACCGACCTGTTCCACGCCAAGCACCTCAGCCCAGATCGCGGCGATCCGCTGTTCCAGGCCATTTTGCGGGGCTTCGTAGTGGTGAGTGGTTTCGGGTTTGGGCAGGGCTTTGCGGTCCAGCTTGCCGTTGGGGCTCAGGGGCATCTGCTCCAGCAGCAGCCATTGCGCAGGTACCATGTAGTCCGGCAAATGTTGGGCCAGATGGGCACTCAACACGTCACGCCAGTCATCGCCGGCGTTTTGCAGCACCAGGTAGCCCACCAGATATTTACCGTCGACTGCCAGCACGGCAGTTTCACGCACCCAATCGTGTTCCAGCAGGCGCGCTTCGATTTCACCCAACTCGATGCGCAGGCCACGCAGTTTGACTTGATGGTCGATACGCCCGGCGTATTCGATCACGCCGTCTTCGCGGTAGCGCGCCAGGTCGCCGGTGCGGTACAGGCGCTCGCCCTTGATGAAAGGATGGGCGACAAAACGTTCGGCAGTCAGCCCCGGGCGGCGGTGGTAACCACGGGCCAGGCCGATGCCGCCCAGGTACAGTTCGCCCAGCACGCCGACCGGGACCGGTTCGAAATGGCTATCGAGGATGTAGCAGCCGAGGTTGGCAATCGGACGGCCAATCGGTACGGCGTCGCGGCCTTCATCGATGCAGGTCCAGTGGGTCACATCGATGGCGGCTTCGGTCGGGCCGTACAGGTTGTAAAGCCCGGCCTGCGGCAGCTTGGCGAAGACGTGTTGCTGCGCATCCACCGGCAATGCCTCACCACTGCACACGATGCGTTGCAGGCTTTGGCAGGTCGACACCGCCGGATCCTGCAAGAACGCCTGCAACATCGACGGCACAAAGTGCAGCGTGCTGACCTGCTCTTGATTGATCAGGTGGATCAGCCTGGCCGGATCACGGTGATCGCCAGGGGCCGCGACCACAAGGCGCGCGCCGGTCATCAGCGGCCAGAAGAACTCCCACACCGACACGTCAAAGCTGAACGGGGTCTTTTGCAGCACGGTGTCGCTGGCGTCAAGGCCATAGGCTTCCTGCATCCATTGCAGGCGATTCAGCAACGCCGAATGACGGTTACCTGCACCTTTCGGTTGGCCGGTGGAGCCTGAGGTGTAGATCACGTAGGCGAGGTTTTCGCCGTCCACAGCGATGCCTGGGTTGGCATCGCTGTAGCCTTCGTAGGTGGACTCGCCCAACACCAGGGTTTCCAGCCCTTGGGGAATGGGCAACTGTTCATGCAAATGTGCCTGGGTCAGCAGCAGTTTCACGCCACTGTCTTCCAGCATGTAGGCCAAACGCTCACGCGGGTATTCCGGATCCAGCGGCACATAGGCGCCACCGGCCTTGAGGATGGCAAACAAGCTCACCACCATTTCGATGGAGCGCTCCACAGCCAGCCCCACCAACACGTCCGGGCCTACACCGGCTTCGATCAGGCGATAGGCCAGGCGGTTGGCGCGACGATTCAATTCGGCATAGCTCAGGGACACGTCGCTGAAGCGCAACGCCGGTGCATCCGGTTGTGCCAGGGCCCGCGCTTCGAACAGATGATGCACCCACTGCCCTCGCGGGTAGTCACGCTCGGTGGCGTTCCACTGGTGCAGGATTTGCTCGCGCTCATGGGCGTTGAGCATCGCCAGGTCCTGCAAAGGCAATGCGCTATTCGCTACAGCGGCACGCAACAGGCTCAGCCAGTGTTCGCCCATGCGCGCAACGGTAGCCGCGTTGAACAGGTCGGTAGCGTAGGTCAGCGAAGCCCAGATGCCCTCGCCGCTTTCCTGGGTATCCAGGCTCAGATCGAACTGGGCGCTGTGGCTGTCCCATTCCAGGTTGGCTACGCGCAGGCCTGGCAATTGCTGCGCGGCAGTGTGCGAGTGGGCCTGGTGATTGAACATCACCTGGAACAGCGGGTTATGGCTCAGGCTACGCTCCGGTTGCAGCGCCTCGACCAATTGCTCGAAGGGCAAGTCCTGATGGGCCTGGGCTTCCAGCGCGCGGCGCTTGGTGTGCTGCAGCAACTGGGCGAAGCTCATCTGGCCATCGAGGTCGGCCTTGAGTACCTGGGTATTGACGAAGAAACCGATCAGCGATTCGGTCTCGACGCGGTTGCGGTTGGCGATCGGCACGCCGACGCGAATATCCTGCTGGCCGCTGTAGCGGTACAAAAACGCCTGGAACGAGGCCAGCAGCAGCATGAACATCGTCACGCCTTCGCGCTGGGCCAGGGCCTTCAACCCTGCGACCAATGCCGGCTCCAGCGCGATGTCCTGGCGTGCGCCACGGAAGCTTTGCTGCGCCGGGCGCGGCTGGTCGAAGGGCAACTCCAACACCGGCTGCGTGCCGCTGAGCAGTTCACGCCAGTATCCGAGTTGACGGGCTTTCTCCCCCGCTTCCATCCAACTGCGCTGCCACAGCGCGTAGTCGGCGTACTGGATCGGCAGCGGCGCCAACACACAATCCTGGCCCTGGCTGTAGGCGGCGTAGAGCTGCATCAGCTCCTTCACCATCACGCCCATCGACCAACCATCGGAGACGATATGGTGCTGCACCAGCACCAGCACGTGCTCGTCTTCACTCACCGCGAGCAAGCTGACCCGCAGCAGAGGACCTTGCTGCAAATCGAAGGGACGCGCGATTTCGGCTTCAACCTGCGCCTTGAGGTGGGCTTCATCAACCGCGCTTTCGGCGATCTTGACCTGTGCATGAGCCAGCACTTCCTGGGCGCGCTGCTCGCCGTCCAAGTGCAAGCGAGTGCGCAGGCTTTCGTGACGTGCCACGAGCGTGTCGAAACTGCGTTGCAGGGCGGCCTTGTCCAGGCGTCCGCTCAGGCGCAGGGCGCCGGGGACGTGATAGGCGGCGCTGTCCGGGTCCAACTGCCAGAGAAACCACTGGCGTTCCTGGGCGTAGGACAGCGGCAGGTGCTGGCCGTCCTCGCGGATCGAAGCAATCGGCAATTGCGCGAAGCTCATGCCCCGGCTTTGCAGGCGTTGGTAAAATTGCTGGCGCTGTTCCAGAGGCAGGCGAAGAAAGCGTGAAACCAGATCGATATTAGGGTTGGAAAGCATGGTTCAAATCGCCTCTAGTTCGCTCAAAAAGTCACGAAGATCATCAAAATCTTCCGCACTGCCGGCGCGGAAGGTGGCGGCGGCCTGCACATAGGCACGCAGCGTTTCAGTCTGGAACACTTCCACCAACGGCACTTCCAAGCCCAGTTCGGCCTGGACCCGCGAGGTGATCTGGATCGCCAGCAGGGAATGGCCGCCCACCTCGAAGAAGTTGTCGTTCAGGCCCACCTGCGGCAGGCGCAGCACGTCGGCCCAGATCGCGGCGATCTGCTGTTCCAGCTCGGTTTCCGGGGCCACATAAGCCTGCTGCATGAGGCTCGCATCCGGTTCGGGCAGGCCCTTGCGATCGAGCTTGCCATTGGGGGTCAGTGGCATCTGCGCCAGGAACATGAAGTGCGCTGGCACCATGTAGTCCGGCAGGCGGGTTTTCAGGGCGCGGCGCAGGCTGTCGCGGAACTCGGCCTGGTCGGCCAGGGTGGCGTCTGCCGGAACCACATAGGCGACCAGTTGCTTACCGGTCGGGCCGTCTTGGGCGACTACAACGGTTTCGCCGACGCTGTCCTGCTCGCGCAGTCGGGCTTCGATTTCACCCAGCTCGATGCGGAAGCCACGGATTTTCACCTGATGGTCGACACGACCAAGGTAATCCACCACGCCATCCGGACGGCCACGGGTCAGGTCGCCACTGCGATACACACGGCTGCCGGGTTTGCCGAATGGATCCGGCACAAAACGTTCGGCGGTGAGTGCCGGACGCTCCAGGTACCCCCGGGCTACGCCCTCGCCGCCCAGGTACAACTCGCCCGCCACGCCAATGGGTTGCAGGTTGAGTTGCGAGTCCAGAACATAGCCGCTGCGATTGCCCAATAGTGTGCCGATTGGCGCGTAGACGGCGCCGCATGGGTCGCCTTTGCGGGCCTTCCACAGCAACGGCGTGACCACGGTTTCGGTGGGGCCGTAGCCATTGAATAGGTAGGTCGGCTTGAGTGCCCGCCACGCCAGGTCGTAACTAGCTTGGGCGACGGCATCACCGCCGAAGCAGTACACACGAACAGCCGGTGGGTTGCCGTCGCGTTCAGCGTGTTCGGCCAGCTGTTGCAGGTACACCGGCGGGAACACGGCCATGGTCACGTTATGGCGGTGCATTTGTTCGTAGGTGTATTCGGGCAGCCACAGGCTGTCGTCACGGATCAGCACGCTGGCACCGTTGATCAGTGGGTGCATCCAGCCTTCGTGGGCGCCGTCGAAAGCGAATGACATGAAGTGCAGTTCGCAGTCCGCCGGGCTGGTTTCGTAGCGCTCGCCGGTCGCGATAATGTGCGCCACCAATGGGCCGTGGGAGACGGCCACGCCCTTCGGCATGCCCGTGGAGCCGGAGGTGTAGATGACGTACGCCAGGTTGTCGCCATCCAATTCGACGTGCGGTGCGGTATCGCTGTAATCGCTCCAGTCTTCGGTGCGATCAATCGCCAGGCTATCCAGGCCGTCGGGGATCGGCAGTTGCTGCAAGGCACGGGTGTGCGTCAGCAACAATTGCGCACGGCTGTCTTGCATCATGTAAAGCAGGCGATCACGCGGGTATTCGATATCCAGCGGCACATACACGCCACCGGCTTTCATCACCGCAAGAAACGCCACCATGCTCTCGGCACTGCGCGGCATGGCAATCGCCACGCGCACTTCCGGGCCGACGCCTCGAGCGATCAAGGCATGTGCGAGGCGGTTGGCCTGGCTGTCCAGCTGGCCATAGCTCAGGGTTTGCGCATCGAACTTCACCGCCACCGCATTGGGGTTTTCAGCCGCGCGGTCGGCGAACAGTTCATGGACCAGGCGCGTGGCCGGGAAGCCAGAGTCGGTGCGATCCCACAGTTGGAGAATGTGCTGTTGCTCGTCACGGTCCAGCAGGTTCAACTGACCAATGTTCTGTTGCTGATCGGCAACCATCGCCTGCAAGAGGTTCTGCCAATGCCGCGCCATGCGCTCAATGGTGGCAGCGTCGAACAGGTCAGTGGCGTAGCTCAGCGAGGCGCGCAATGCGTCCTGGGACTCTTCGATATCGAGGGTCAAGTCAAACTGCGCAACCGCCTCATCCCAGCTGACCGGACTGATCTGCAGCTGTTCCAGGCGCCGCAGATGCCCGCCCGCCAGGCTGACATGGTGGTTGAACGCGACCTGGAACAACGGGCTCAAGCTCAGGCTGCGCTCCGGTTGCAGCGCTTCCACCAATTGCTCGAACGGCAAGTCCTGATGAGCCTGGGCTTGCAGCGCACGCTGCTTGACCTGAGCGAGCAACTGGGCAACGGTGGTCTGCCCGTCGATATCGGCCTTGAGCACCTGGGTATTGACGAAGAAACCGATCAGCCGCTCGGTTTCGACCCGGTTACGGTTGGCGATCGGCACACCCACGCGAATATCCTGCTGGCCGCTGTAGCGATGCAACAACGCCTGGTAGGACGCCAGCAACAGCATGAACAACGTCACGCCTTCGCGCTGGGCCAGGGCCTTGAGGCTGTCGAGCAGCGCCGCAGGCAATGGCATGTTCAGCCGTGCCCCGCGATGAGTCGGCACCGCGGGCCGCTGGTGATCGAATGGCAGCTCAAGCACCGGTTGTTCGCCGCCGAGCAGTTCACGCCAATAGTCAAGTTGACGCGCGGTCTCCCCCGCTTCCATCCACTGGCGTTGCCACGCGGCGTAGTCGGCGTACTGGATCGGCAGCGCCGGCAGTTGCAGCGGCTGCCCCTGGCTATAGGCGGTGTAGAGCTGTACCCATTCATCGACCATCACTTGCATCGACCAGCCATCGGAAATGATGTGGTGCTGCACCAGCACCAGCACATGCTCATCCGCGGCCAGGCGCAGCAGGCTGACGCGCATCAGCGGGCCCTGGCGCAAGTCGAACGGCTGGGTGATGCGGGCTTCTACCAACGCCTTCAGGTTCGCCTCATTCGCTTCGGCCAAGCTGATTTCAATGCGTAGTTCAGGGCTGACCACTTGCACCGTACGGTCAGCATCCTGCTGCAAATGAGTACGCAGGCTTTCATGGCGTGCGACCAGGGTGTCGAAAGCGCGCTGCAACGTGATGTGATCCAGTTGCCCCTTGAGGCGTAGTGCGCTGGGCACGTGATAGGCCGCGCTGTGCGGGTCCAGTTGCCAGAGGAACCACTGGCGTTCCTGAGCGTAGGACAGCGCCAATGGCTGGTTGCGCTCGGCCCGCGCTATCGGGCTGGTTTCAACCCTGGCGTCAGTCAACGCCTCCACGAAGCGACCGAGGACCGGCTGGTCGAACAGTGCCTTCAACCCGACATCCAGGCCAAGACCATGGCGAGTGCGCGATATGGCTTGGGTGGCTAACAGGGAGTGTCCGCCCAGCTCAAAGAAATGGTCATTCAGGCCGACCTGTTCCACGCCCAATACCTCGGCCCAAATGGCGGCGACCCGGCGTTCCAGTTCAGTGTGCGGCGCCACGTATTCACGGGTTTGCACGTCGACCGAAGGCAACGCCTTGCGGTCCAGCTTGCCATTCGGGCTCAGGGGCATCTGTGCCAGCAGCATCCACTGCGCCGGTATCATGTAGTCCGGCAGGTGCTGGGCCAGGTGGGCGCTCAATACATCGCGCCAATCATCACCCGCGTTTTGCAGCACCAGATAGCCCACCAAGGATTGGCCGCCTACCGCCAACACCGCCGTCTCGCGGACCCAGTCGTGTTCCAGCAGGCGCGCTTCGATTTCACCCAGCTCGATGCGCTGGCCGCGCAGCTTGACTTGATGGTCGATACGCCCGGCGTACTCGATCACGCCGTCTTCACGGTAGCGTGCCAGGTCGCCGGTGCGGTACAGGCGTTCGCCTTTGACGAATGGGTGCGCGATAAAGCGCTCGGCCGTGAGTGCCGGCCGACGGTGATAACCACGGGCCAGGCCAATACCGCCCAGGTACAGCTCGCCCAGCACACCGACCGGGACGGGCGCGAAGTTGCTGTCAAGGATGTAGCAACCGAGGTTGGCAATCGGGCGTCCAATCGGTACCGCATCGCAGCCTTCATCGACACATGTCCAGTGGGTCACATCGATGGCCGCTTCGGTCGGACCGTACAGGTTGAAGAGCCTGGCTTCGGGCAGCTTGGCGAAGACTTGCTGCTGGGCATCAATCGGCAGCGCTTCGCCGCTGCACACGATGCGTTGCAGGCACTGGCAGCTCGATACCGTCGGATCCTGCAGGAACGCCTGCAACATCGACGGGACAAAGTGCAGCGTGGTGACTTGCGCTTGATTGATCAGGTGGATCAGCCTGGCCGGATCACGGTGATCGCCAGGCGCCGCGACCACCAGGCGCGCGCCGGTCATCAACGGCCAGAAAAACTCCCACACCGACACGTCAAAGCTGAACGGGGTCTTTTGCAACACGCTGTCGCTGGCGTCCAGTGCATAGGCTTCCTGCATCCATTGCAAGCGGTTGGCCAATGCCGAGTGCCGATTACCGGCGCCTTTGGGTTGCCCGGTGGAGCCTGAGGTGTAGATCACATAGGCGAGGTTTTCGCCATCCAGTGCAACGTCTGGATTGGCTTCGCTGTAAGCGTCGAACCCCGCGTCACTCAGTACCAGGCTCTCGACACCGGGCGGAAGCGGCAATTGCTCAAGCAGATGGGCCTGGGTCAACAGCAACTTTACGCCGCTGTCGTCGAGCATGTAGGCCAGGCGCTCACGCGGGTATTCCGGGTCCAGCGGCACATAGGCGCCACCGGCCTTGAGGACGGCGAGCAAGCCCACCACCATGTCGATAGAGCGTTCCACAGCCAGGCCCACCAACACGTCCGGGCCCACCCCCGCTTCGATCAAGCGATGGGCCAGGCGATTGGCGCGGCGGTTCAACTGCGCATAATTCAAACGCTGCTGCGCGAAGACCAGCGCAGGTGCATCCGGCGTGCGCGCGGCCTGCTCTTCGATCAACTGATGCACGCTGCGGTGCAACGGGTAATCGCGCGCAGTGGCATTCCAGTCGTAGACCACGTGTTGGCGCACAGCGTCCGCCAGGGTCGGTAGATCGCCCAGGCGTTGCTCGGCCGCACCGCTCAAACTGTGCAGCAGGTGCTGGTAGTACTCGGCCAGTTGGCGAATCTCGCCCTCGCCGAACAGTTCTGTATCGAAGCTGAATTCGAATTCCAGCGCTGCACCTGCACCCAACAGCACGGTTAATGCATAGTGCGTCTGCTCGATATTTTGCACGTTGCTGAACGCCAGCCCGGCCGGCGCGCCCTGTGCCAATGCCGCAGAGACCGGGTAGTTTTCAACGACCAGGAGGGTGTCGAATAATGCCGTACCGCCCGTGTCGGCCCAGCGCTGGATATCGAACAGCGGTGTGTGTTCGTGCTCGCGCAGGCTCAGGTTCAGTTCTTGCAACTGCTGCAACCATTCGCCGACCCACAGCTGCGGGCTGGGCGTGGCGATGATCGGCAAGGTGTTAATAAACAAGCCGACCTGCTGCTCGATGCCCTGCAACCCCGCTGGCCGACCGGAAACGGTGGCGCCGAAGGCGACCGTGTCCTGGCCGGTCTGACGTTGCAGCAATAGTAGCCAGGCGGCTTGAACCACGGTATTGAGGGTGACCTTGTGCGCCAGGGCAAATGCCCTGAGTTGCGCGGTCTGCGCCTGATCGAGGGCCAGATGCAGCGTGCCTTTGCTCGACGAAGGATGCGTCGATACGCCACGCGCCAGACGCGTCGGCGTTTGCAGCGCCGCCAATTGGCTTTTCCAGAACACCTCGCTGGCCGCCACATCCTGCGCCTGCAACCAGGCGATATAGTCGCGGTAATGCCCCTGGATCGCCGGCAACGGCTGGCCGGCGTAATGCTGCAAGACTTCGCCAAACAGCTGGGCACGGCTCCAACCGTCCAGCAGGATGTGGTGGTTGGTATAGATCAGATGAAAACGCTCGGCACCGGTACGCACCAGTTTCAGGCTCAGCAGCGGCGCCCGTTCCAGCACAAACCCTTGTGCCCGTGTGGCCTCGCTCAATGCGTCGAGTGCCGCTTGCTGGTCGGGGCGCGCCTGCCAGTCGTATTCGGCGAACGGCAACACGGCATCGCGGTAGACCGCTTGCAACGGCTGCGTCTGCGCGTCCTGCCAGACAAACCCGGTGCGCAGCATGTCATGCCGCGCCAGCACCTGCGCCCAGGCACGTTGGAAACGTGGCACATCCAGGCCCTGGATATCAGCGCGTAATTGGCTGACGTAAATGTCGTCCTGCCCCTGCTGGTACAGGCTGTGAAACAGCATGCCTTGTTGCATGGGCGACAGCGGATACAGGTCCTGCACGCCCCGGCATGGCAAGGCCAAATCGTCCAACTGTGGCTGGGTCAGGCGGGTCAACGGCACGTCGGCGGGGGTCAGGCCGCCCTGTTGCGGGTCGACGCAATGTTCGATCAGCGCCAGCAGCTCCTGCTGGTAGTCATCCACCAGGCGCTGAATGGTCGACACCTCAAACATCTCGCGGCTGAAGCCCCACTGCAGGGCCAATTCACCGCCGTACACCTGCCCTTCCACCGTCAGCCAGTTGGCCAACGGCGCTTCAGGGTCCTGGGCCTGGCCGCTGCCCTGGGTCGCCGGAACGAACAGCGCCGATTCGTTGAACTGGCGGTCGAACTGGCCCAGGTAGTTGAAGGTGATGCGCGGCGCGGCCAGGCCTGACAAGGCCTCGCGGGCGTCAGGCGCGCCAAGGTAGCGCAACAGGCCGTAGCCGATTCCTTTGTGCGGCACGGCGCGCAGCTGCTCCTTCACCGACTTGATCGCACTCGACAGTTCGCCGTCGGCTTGCAGGCGTACGGGAAATAAGCTGGTGAACCAGCCAACCGTGCGGCTCAGGTCGACTGTGTCGAACAGGTCTTCGCGGCCATGCCCTTCCAGTTGGATCAGTGCGGCGGGTTGCTCGCTCCAACGGCTGATGACGCGCGCCAGTGCGGTCAGCAACAGGTCGTTGACCTGGGTGCGATAGGCCGCCGGGGCGTCTTGCAGGAGTTGGCGTGTGTAATCGGCACTGAGGCGGATTTCCAGCTTGCTGCCCAGACGGTTCTGCAGGCCACCCTGAGGGTTGTCGCACGGCAAGTCGGCGCTCGCAGTCTGTGCCTGCCAATACGGCAGTTGGTCGTCCAGCGTCTGCGCATGGGCCTGCAATTGCTGCGCCCACCGCTGGTAGGCGCTGGTCTTGGGCGGCAGTGCGGCGTTGCGGTAAGCCTGTTGCAAATCTTCAAGCAGGATGCGCCACGACACGCCATCCACCACTAGGTGATGGATCATCAGCAGCAGGCGCTGGGTACCATCGGCCATCGCGACCAGGACCGCGCGTACCAGTGGTCCGTGTTCAAGATTGAGACTGCGCTGGGCGCTATCGCAAAGTGCGGCCAACTCGGCGTCGTCAGCGACGTTGGCTTGCCACAACTCGGGGGTTGTCACCGGCTCGGCATGGGTTTGCTGCCAGCCTTCGGCCTGTTGCACAAAGCGCAGGCGCAGGGCGTCGTGGTGGTTGATCAACTGGGTCAAGGCTGCTGCAAGGCGCGCGGGCTCCAGGGTTTCGCGCGGGGTCAGCAGCAATGACTGGTTCCAATGCTCACGCGCCGGGATCGCCTGCTCGAAGAAGCTGTGCTGCACAGGAGTGAGGATCACCTCGCCGGTGACTGGCCCTTGTTCGATAACGGTTGCCTGCTCAAAGGCGGCCACCAGCGCCAGGCTGCGCACGCTCTGGTATTGGAACAAATCCCGCGGGCTGAGGCGTATGCCCGCCTGGCGCGCACGGCTGACCACCTGGATGGAGATGATCGAGTCGCCGCCCAGTTCGAAGAAATTGTCTTCCAGGCCGATCTGCGGCGTGCCAAGCACATCACTCCAGATCGCCGCCAAGGCTTTTTGCAGGTCATTTTCCGGCGCGACATAGGCCTGCTGTGGGGTGGCGTCCGGCAATGGCAAGGCTTTGCGGTCAAGCTTGCCGTTGGCAGTCACCGGCAACTTGTCCAGGGGCACCATGTGGGTGGGCACCATGTATTCCGGCAGGCTGCTGAGCAACCAGGCCTTGAGGTCGCGCGGCGCTGCGCCTTCCAACACTAGATAGGCCACCAACTGCTTGCCGCCCTGCACCAGCACGACGGCTTCACGCACCGATGGGTGCTGCATAAGGCGCGCCTCGATTTCACCCAGCTCGATCCGCAGGCCGCGCAACTTGACCTGGTGATCGAGGCGGCCAAGGTATTCGATTACCCCGTCGGCCCGCTGGCGCACGCGGTCGCCGGTGCGGTAAAGGCGTGCGCCTTCACCGAAGGGGCTCGGCACAAAACGCTCGGCGGTGAGCGCCGGCCGCCGATGGTAACTGCGCGCCAGGCCAGTGCCGCCCAGGTACAGCTCGCCGCTGACGCCCGTGGGAACAGGGTTGAGCTGGGCGTCGAGCACATAGGTGCCGAGGTTGGCGATGGGCCGACCAATGGGCACGCTGTCGGCGCCTTCGTCGACGCAGGTCCAGTGGGTAACGTCGATGGCCGCTTCGGTCGGGCCGTAGAGATTGAACAACCCGGCCTGGGGCAATTTGGCGAACACGTGCAACTGCGCGTCCAGTGGCAAGGCTTCGCCGCTGCAGACGATACGTTGCAGGCTGATGCAAGACTGCACACCTGGCTCATGGATAAACGCTTGGAGCATCGACGGCACGAAGTGCAGCGTAGTGATGCGGTGTTGCCTGATGGTCTCGATCAGACGAGCCGGCTCGCGGTGTTCGCCCGGCATTGCGACTACCAGGCGTGCACCGGTCATCAGCGGCCAGAAGAATTCCCACACCGAGACGTCGAAGCTGAAAGGCGTTTTCTGCAGGACCGCATCGCTGGCGTCCAAGCCATAGGCCTGCTGCATCCAGCACAGCCTATTGACCAGCGCACGATGGCTGTTGCCGGCGCCCTTGGGCTTGCCAGTGGAGCCGGAGGTGTAGATCACGTAGGCCAGGTTCAACGCGTGCAGGCTGACGTTTGGCGATTCAGTACGGTAGCCATCGAGCCAGCCGGCGGGCTGGTCCAGGGCAATCACCTGAATGCCATCGGCAGGCAGCAACGGCAACAGGCTACGCTGGCTGAGCAACAACTGGATGCCGCTGTCCTCGACCATGTAGGCCAGGCGTTCCGGGGGGTATTCGGGGTCCAGCGGGAGGTAGGCGCCACCCGCCTTGAGAATCGCCAGCAGACCGACCACCATTTCGATGGAACGCTCGACGCAAATCCCCACCAGGGCGTCGGGGCCAACGCCCTTCGCGCGCAGGGCATGCGCCAGTTGGTTTGCACGCGCATCCAACTGAGCGTAAGTCAGCGTGGCAGCGCCAAACACCAGCGCCGGCGCATCGGGCGTGGCCCGTACCTGGTCTTCGATCAGGTGATGAATGCCGCGCTCAGTCGGATATGCCTCGTCGGTCCGGTTCCAGGTTTGGATCAACACCTGCTGTTCATGCGCGGCCAGCATCGGCAATTCACCGATGCGCTGCTCACCGTCGCCCACCATGGACTGCAACAGGCTGATCCAGTGCGCGGCCATGCGCTGGATAGACGACGCGTCGAACAGGTCATTGGCGTAGGTCAGCGCGGCGTGCAGTGTGCCGGACTTTTCATAGGTATCGAGGGTCAGGTCGAACTGGGTGGTGCGGCCTTGCCATTCCACCAGCGCCAGCTCCAGGCCGGAGGCGGTGCTGACGCTTGCGATGTCGGCGACCACCGGCTGGTGGTTGTACATCACTTGGAACAGCGGCGTATGGCTCAGGCTGCGCTCGACCTTGAGGGCTTCTACCAGACGCTCGAACGGCAGATCCTGATGGGCCTGCGCACCCAAGGCATGCTCTTTGATGCCTTGCAGCAGTTCATTGATGCGGGTTTGCCCGGTCAATTCGGTGCGCAAGACTTGGGTGTTGACGAAAAAGCCGATCAACCCTTCGACTTCAGTCCGGTTGCGGTTGGCAATGGGCACGCCAACGCGGATGTCGCCTTGCCCGGTGTAGCGATGCAGGAGCACGTTGAAAGCACCGAGCAACAGCATGAACAGGGTGACGTTGTGTTTTTGTGCGCAAGTGCGCAGTTGTGTCGCCAACTGCGGGCCGATTGCGAAGTTATAGCGCGTGCCTTGGTAGCTCGGCATGGCCGGGCGCGGGCGGTCCGTGGGCAGTTCCAGCACCGGATGCTCATCGCCCAGGCGCGCCTGCCAGTAGTCCAGTTGGCGAGCCTGTTCGCCGGCCTCCAGCCAGCGGCGTTGCCACAGGGCGTAGTCGCTGTACTGGATCGGCAAGGCCGGCAATTGCGGGGTTTCATCACGCTCATGGGCGTCGTAGCAGCGGATGAACTCATCGATCAGCACGTTCATCGACCAGCCGTCAGAAACGATGTGGTGCAAGGTCAACAGCAATACGTGTTCCTGGGCATCGAGCTTGAGCAATTGCATGCGCAGCAGCGGGCCGTTTTCCAGGTCGAACGGCAGCAGCGATTGACGGGTCGCCGCTTCGTTGACGGCCTGTTCGCGCTCAGCGTGGGCCAGATTGCTCAGATCGAGTTGCTCGACGCTTAACGACGTTTGCGCCGCCACCTGCAACAGGCGCTCATCAGCCTGGCGCTGGAACACCGTGCGCAATGTTTCGTGGCGCGCGACCAAGCTGGCGAATGCCTGCTCAAGTGCGCCCAGGTTCAACGCGCCCGTCAGACGCACCGCACCCGGCAGGTTGTAGGCGCCGCTGGCGGGATCCAATTGCCATAGAAACCACATGCGCTGCTGCGCGTAGGACGGCGCCTGGCGATCCTCCACTGCCACCCCTGCCGGAATCGGAAACCGGGAAAAATCCACGCCTTCTTTCTGCAAGGCCTGCAGGAACAATTGGCGCTTTTCCAGGGGCAACCCGATAAACCGGCGAGCAAGTTTCAAGGAGTCTTCAGCATTCATTTCTTGGAGTCCGGAGCAATAGGCAGGAAGCACAAAGGCACGTCGTCCCTATAAAACGAACCGGAGAGGGAAAAATTAGCGGGGGATGGGCGGCGTGGCGCGAGGTGTCATCAGGGGTTACATCAATCTCAGGAAGACCACACGAACCCGAGCTAGCATTGACGGACCCCACTTTTTGCAACTACATTTAGTTACACGCAGGGAACGCCGTGTCCAAAAATGAAAAGCTGCTCGCCAAACTGCTCAACGAGCACATGGCATTTACCTGGCCCGAACTCGTCACGCTGCTGCGTCGGCTCGGCTACACACAGATTGAAGGGGCTGGAAGCCGCGTCAAATTCGACATCGGTGACCCCAGTGCAATGATCACCTTGCACAAGCCTCACCCTGGTAACGAACTGAAACACTACATTCGGCGCCAGATCATCGAGCAATTGAAATCAGGAGAACTGATTCAGTGAACAACCAACTGAAACACAAAGGCTACATCGGCTCTATTGAAGCCAGCCTCGAAGACAACTGCCTGTTCGGCAAGATTCTGTTCATCAAGGCGTTGGTGAGCTACGAAGGCAAAACCGTCGCCGAGTTGGACGCCGCATTTCGTGAGGCAGTGGACGACTATCTCACCACCTGCCAGACCCTTGGGCATACACCGGAGAAGCCTTGCAAAGGCTCCTTTAATGTCCGGGTCGGCCATGACCTGCACTTGGCGGCGGCCCTGGCGGCGACTCGCAAGAAAGTGACGCTCAATGACCTGACACGCCAGGCACTGAATGAATTTTTACAGCATCACAGTGCAGATACTTGCCCGGCGCTTGGCTGATTACCCCAATCGCCGAGACCCCAACACCGCGGAACCCAGCACCACCGCCCCCGCCACCAATGCGACCCAGAACCCGCTGGTGGCGCCAAAGTGGTCGATCATCCAACCGGAACTGGCGGCGCCGATGGCCACGCCAATGCTGAGGCCGGTGATCAGCCAGGTCATGCCTTCGGTCAGGCGACTGACGGGCACGATCTGCTCTACCAGGGCCATGGCCACGATCAGGGTCGGAGCGAAGAACAGCCCGGAAATAAAGATCGCCACCGCAAGCCCAGGAATGTTGGTCACCAGCAGCAATGGCAAGGTGGTCAACGCCGTAGCCACGCCACAGAACAGGAACTGCCGGGGCAACGGGGCCTTGAGTTTAAGGGTGCCAAACGCCAGCCCTGCCAGGCACGAGCCAATGGCGTATACCGACAGCACAATGCTCGCCGCCGCCGGCTGGCCCTGATGCTGGGCAAAGGCGACGCTGACCACATCCACCACGCCAACGATCACGCCCATGGCCAGCAGCAGGATCATCAGGATCAACACGGAGGGGGAAGCGATCAGCCAACGGCCGTGATGGTCCTGATGCTCATGCACAGGGGGTTCTGTCTCGCGTTGCAACACAAAGGTCGTGACGCCCACCGCCAACAACAGCGCCGCCACCAACGGACCCGCTTCCGGGAACAGCACCACGCTCAGGCCCACCGAAATCGGCGGGCCGACGATGAAGCACACCTCATCCAGCACCGACTCCAGGGCAAAGGCGGTTTGCAGCTTGGGCTGGCCGCGGTACAACTCGGTCCACCGCGCCCGCACCATGGCCGACATGTTTGGCATGCACCCGGCCAAGGCGGCAAACAGGAACAGCATCCAGTTCGGCGCCTGCAAGCGGGTGCACAGCAGCAACAACAGCAGCGCCCCGCCGCCGATCAGCGCGGCAATCGGCAGTACTCGCCCTTGGCTATGGCGGTCCACCAGCCTGGACACCTGCGGCGCGCAAAATGCCGTGGCCAAGGCAAATACCGCCGCCACCGAGCCCGCCAGACCATACCCGCCATGCACCTGCGAGAGCATGGTGATCAAGCCAATGCCTGTCATCGATATCGGCATGCGCGCCAGCATACCCGCCAGCACAAAAGCTCGGGCGCCAGGGACCTGGAACAACTCGGCGTAAGGGTTTGCCATCCTGCTTGACCTCTTCCTGATTGCCCTGGAACTTGCTATCTGCAAGGCTCAAGGCAAAATACATACGGTGCGTATGTGTCAAATCATGCGTAACATACGCAGCGTATGTCAATCTTTCACTTGCCCATTGTGAGTCCTACCATGAGCCGAGCCCGTGCTGAAATGATCGAAGACACCCGCGCCCGGCTGATCGCCAGCGCGCGCCAGGCCTTCGCCTTGCAAGGTTATGCCAACACTTCGATGGATGATTTCACCGCCCGTGCTGGCCTGACCCGCGGTGCGTTGTACCACCACTTTGGTGACAAAAAAGGGCTCTTGGCTGCGGTAGTTGCCCAACTCGACAGCGAGATGGACGCCAGCTTGCAGCGCATTTCGGATGAGGCCGCAGACCCCTGGAGTGGTTTTTGCGAACGCTGCCGCGCCTACTTGCGCATGGCTCAGGAGAATGAAATACAGCGCATTGTGTTGCAGGATGCGCCGGCCGTATTGGGTGATACCGGCTCTCAGCAACAGTGTGTTGAATCATTGCGCCAACTGCTGGAGGCCCTGATGCAGGCCGGTCTCATCCACCAGGCCCCGAGCGTCGCGCTGGCGCAATTGATCAATGGCAGCCTGGTCAACACCGCCCTATGGATCGCCCGCGATGAACACCCCGGCGAGCGACTGGAGCAGGGCTTGCAGGGCCTGGAGCTGTTGCTGCGAGGCCTGTACCTCACACCAGCCGCTTGATCTGCTTATGCCGCCAGACCAACCGGTAATACGCGGCCTGCAATGCCAGCATTGCCAGGTAAGTCACCGGAAACGCCATCCACACCCCTTCCAGGCCGAAGTGGGCATTGAACAGGTAAGCAATCGGCAACTCGACGCAGAGCACGCAGAAGATCGAGATCGCGACCGGCATCAGCACCACGCCACTGGCGCGCATGATCCCGCCGATCACAGCTTGGAAGCCGAATACTAGGATGCTCCACAACATGATGTGCAGCAGGTGTTCGGCGTTGATCCGTGCCGCGTCGTCGGTGATGAACAGGCCGAGTAACCAGTGGGACAGCACATAACCCAGCACAATCAGGCCGCCGGTGAGGCAGGTGTTGATCAACAAGCCCGTGCGCAGGATCGGCCCAATGCGTTCCAGGCGCCCGGCGCCAATGGCCTGCGCACCGAGGATTGATGCGGTGATGGCAATCGACAGTGCCGGAAACTGCACATAGTTGACGATTTGCGTCACCGCGCCATACGCCGCGGTGGCCTGGGAGCCATGACCGTTAACCAGGGCGAGAATGACCAATTCTGACAGCGACAGCACCACCATCTGTAAGCCGGTAGGCAGGCCTATGCGCAGGACCTTTCCTAAAATCACGCGGTCCAGGCGTAAGGCCGCGAGCAGTTCGCGATCCGGCGCCATCACATGGTTTTTATGGCGCAGCCGCAAGATCAAAAACAGCATTGCCAGGGCGTTGCCTACCAGTCCGGCATATACCGCGCTCTGGATACCCATGGGCGGCAAGCCGATCCAGCCGCGAATCAGCGCCGGGGTCAGCAGCAGGCCGACCAGGGTCGAGACCATCAGTGCCAGCAGCGGCGAGATCGTATCGCTGACGCCACGCAGCAATTGGGTGTAGAGAATGAACACCAGCAGCAACGGCATGATCAGCATCATTTTCTGGGCATAACCGACCGCATCGTCGAGCACATCAATCGGCGTGCCCAACGCCTGCAAGGCCGAGCGCGCAAACAGGCTGCCCAGCACTGCGGCGATCATACCTACCAGCGCCCCCAGGGTCAGGGTGGCGCCGGTAATCGCCTTGACCATCCCTGTTTCCTGGGCGCCCCAGGCCTGGCCGATCAACACCGAGGCACCCGCCCCCAGGCCAATCACCAGGGCGATAAAGAAAAACACGATGGGAAACATCCCCGACACCGCTGCCAGCGCCTGGGTGCCGAGCATTTGACCGACGTAGATACCATTGAGGGTGCCGGAAAAGCTTTGCAGGAAGTTGGACAGCACCATCGGTGCCAGAAAGATCAGGTAGATCTGCCAGAGCGGACGTTGCAAGGGGCTTTGCATGAAAAACGGGGCCTCGGATAACTAAAGCGTCCGAAGGTTATACCGTAAGTGGATCCCATCAGTTAAGGGACGGGATTCTGAACATGACCTTTGTAGTGGCCGGGCGTGCCCTAATGCAGTCAGTTTAGAAGTCGGAAGAGCGGCAAAACTCCCCCGCCACAGGTACATCTTCGCCCTTGACTGACTGGCATTAGGGCACGCCCGCTCACTACAAAAATACCGTCGTCTCAAACCCCGTGCTTTTTTGTGGCCGCCGTGGGGCAGTTGTTCACTCTGGCTCAGGCCGGCGCGTGCCCGTTATTGAGTATGTAGTCGATGTTAGCCATATCGAAACGATTGTCCTCGTAGCCCACCCCGCCCTGGCTGTTAGTCCCAATATCCAGCTCGCGCAACAGTCCGGGACGCTTGAGCAGCTCAGCCGCAAGTTGCTGTGCTTCTGGGCTGAACATTCGATTCGACGGAATAACTCCAGCAGCCTCCTTCAACTCATTGACGTTAATGTAGTCGTCGTTTGTGCCAGCGGTGAACTGCCTGAAGTTATCCTTTATGCCCTGAATCAGGTCGTGGTTATCCATATTCCGGTACTTGTCCGACGAGTAGGCCAGGTTATCCCTGGAGAACGCCCCATCAAGAACGCCCGTGCCGCTTTGATCAAGTTCCTTGAACACCTCACCGCGCTCAAGCAGCTCATTGGCCAACGCCATCTCGGCTCTCGTGGCGGGCCGACCATCCAAGTGATAACCGCTGGCAACCGCAGTGAGTGATTTGTCGGTGATCAAACCCGGGGAGTTTGGATCTTCAAATGAACTGAAACGCGCCAGTATCTTGTTGAGAAGATCTTGCTTGCTGTCGTTCGCATAAGGACGCTGCCCCGACGCTGACATTGAGCCATCCCATTGGTTTTCATTAGCGTAGTGCGGTGCAGACATGATTGGCTGTTGCCAATCAGCCTGAGGTGCATATTGGTTTTCGAGGCGCTGGCGCTGCATGGCGCCGCTGTACCGCCCTGGAAATTCCCGCATGGGAGGTGCTTCTTGCTGATCGATGTGAGCAACGGTCCGGTCCACGTCGCCCTTGCTGATTAACCCATCTGATGAACCGCCATGGTTGATTCCGTCAAGCATGGCGTTCAATTCAGGCCGTTGGAGAATCTCCCTTGCCAAAAACGTCATCTGATCATGAAACGGATTTCCGGTCAGTGGGCGGTTAGCCGCGTTCTGAAGGGATTTCTGCGTCACAAACCCGCTGTCAGCACTCTGGAAGTAATCGAAGTTTCTAGCGAAGTCCCGCGCAACCACTGAGTTGGGTGCACGCCAACCAGCATTATCAGAGGTAGCCTTGGGTTGCTCGCAGCGAGGGCTGAAATCACCGCAATAAGGTGTTTCCTGACGAAGATTTACATAGGACATAGCAAGACCTCAGATACTGGAATCGATAACTGCCAACCCCAACCGACTGGGCGCTGGATCAACATTCCATCTGTGGTCATGAGCGGAAAAACAGTTCCCGCGGACGGCTGGGGAGCGATTTTCACCGGTAGGAAGCATGACTGTTCGCTGACCCACCGCTATCCCAGGCACGCCAGCGCCCACGGTGGATCTTAGTTGTTTGGGGAACGATCACGCGGGGGTGATAGGCAGCGAGCGTTTGTGTGCTGTCTTGCTGTACGCCCCCTCGACAATCGACCTCACGTGCTCACTCACCGGTTCGCCCATCAGGTAGGCATCGATCTCTGCATACGTGCAGCCGTAGGCGTGTTCATCCAGTTTGCCCGGCGCCAGCTCTTCGAGATCGGCGGTGGGATGTTTATGCACCAGGTTGTCCGGCGCGCCGAGGGCGCTGGCCAGTAAGCGCACTTGGGTTTTGGTCAGGCCCGACAGCGGTGCCAGATCACAAGCACCGTCGCCGAATTTGGTGAAAAAACCCATCAGTGCTTCGGCGCCGTGGTCGGTGCCGACCACCAGGCCGTTGTGCAGATTGGCTACAGCGTACTGGGCAATCATCCGTGTGCGCGCCTTGACGTTGCCTTTGATGAAGTCAACTTGGCTGGCGTTGGCTTCGGTAGCGGTCAGGCTGGCCATCAGGCCGTCGACACTGGCGGCGATGTTCAGCGTTTCGGTGTGGTCCGGGGTGATGAAATCCAGGGAGGCCTGGGCGTCGCTTTCGTCTGCCTGAGTTTTATAGGGCAGGCGCATGGCGACAAAGCGTGAGGCGTAGCCCTCGGCCCGCAACTGCTCGACTGCCAGTTGGCACAGGCGGCCGGCGGTGAGGGAATCGACGCCGCCACTGATGCCCAGCACCAGGGCCTTGCAGCCGGAGCTGCGCAAGGTGGTCTTGATGAAGTCGATGCGCCGTTGAATTTCCTTGGCTTCACCGCCCTTGACCAGTTGCCGATTGATATTCAGTTCCTGCGCGATACGATTTTGCATGTCACACCTCCACGCTGCCGACATTGAACACCTTTGCCGCGTACTGCAAAAACGAGGGGTCTTCGCAGACATTCTTGATCGGGTCATCCGAGAACTTCACCACCGGCTCACCGTGCACCCGCACCAGTTTCATCACGATGCTCAGCGGTTCGACGCCTTCCACATCGCAGGCCAGGCTGGTGCCCATGCCGAAACCGAACTTGGCCTTGCCGCGCACGTGGCGCAATATCGGCAAGCATTTTTCGAAGTTCAGGCCATCGGAAAACATCAGGTCCTTGGTCATCGGGTCGATGCCCAGTTGCTTGTAGCGGGCCAGGACTTTGTCGGCCCAGACGATGGGGTCGCCGGAGTCCTGGCGCAGCCCGTCATACAGTTTGGCGAAGTACAGGTCAAAATCCTTGAGGAAAAAGTCGGTGCTGATGGTGTCGGTCAAGGCAATACCCAAGCGGCCGCGGTATTCACGCACCCAGTTTTCCAGGCCGGCGTTCTGGCTTTCGCGCAGCCGGCCCAGTTGCTGGTGCACCATCATCCACTGGTGGGCCATGGTGCCGATCAGCGGCAGGTCGAATTCGTAGGCCAGGTGCGCGTTGCTGGTGCCGACGAACTGGCCGGGGAAGTCGCGGCGCATGATGTCGACCACTTCGCGCTGGGCCTTGAACGACAGGCGCCGGCGGGTGGAAAAATCGGAGACGCGCAAGTCGGCCAGCTCGTCGCGGCTGAGGTTTTTCTCCAGCCAGTCGAACTTCTGGTAGAGCTTGCGGGTGATGTCTTCCAGGGTCACGTCGGGGTATTTATCGCGGTTGCGCAGCTCGCTGACCAGCGCCAGTACCGGTTGCTCGAACATGATGCAATGCAGCATCGGGCCGACCACGCGGATGTTGAGTTGGCCGTCGACCTCACTGACGTGGATATAACGCAGGTTGAAGCGGAACAGGCCGAGAAAGCGCTCGTAATCCGGCGTGAGGTACTCACGAAAACGCGGGTTGAACAAGAAGCGCAGCTCGCCCTCACGCATCTGCAGGCCGGCGAGCTTCTCCAGCTCGTCGCGCAGTTGCGGGATCAAGTGGCCGAGCTTTTCCTTGGACCGGACGATGAAGTTGTATTCCACATCGACATTGGGGTGCTGGTGCAACACCGCCTGCATCATGGTGAAGGTGTAGTAGTCGGTGTCGAGCAAACCCTGGATCACCGGGGATTCGTAGTCGTATGCACTTTCCATGGTGTGTCTCCTTAACGCGCGGCCATCGCGGCCAGTTCTTCGCGGGTGCTGCTGATGACGGCACCGGCTTTGAGCAACGCATTGACGGCCTGTACGCCGCCCTCCTCGGTAATACCCCGGCACGCCGGCAGGTGCAGGACCACTTCCAGGCCGGCCTTGAGCAGTTGCAACGCGGTGGTCTTGACGCAGTAGTCCAAGGCCAGGCCGCCGACGATCACACGCCTGACGCCTCTGGCGTTCAGGTACTCGATCACGCCGGTGGACAGCTTGTCGTGCAGGTCGTGGTAGCAGGCGCCGTAGGGGTGCAGGTCGGGTTCGACGCCTTTCCAGATGAAGTAATCGTAGTCATACGGGGTGGGCAGCTCGTCGAGCAAGGTAAAGCCTTCGGTGCCGGGAACGCAGTGGCTCACCCACGTCACATCGGCATGGGCCAGGCCGGTGGGCCGCAGCATCTCGCTGTGCTGGGTGACCACCCAGGGCGCGTGCGGGGTGTGGGCGTCCTTGCTGCCGACACGGTGGCCGGCGAGGCTCGCCATGAAGTTGAGCTCGGCACCGATCTGGTCACCGCCGGCCACCGGTAACTCATCGGGGCACAGCGGCGTGAAGCTCTTCTGGGCGTCGACGTCGAATGAAGCAATGGCAGTTTTCGCGAGGGTCATGGCAGCTCTCCTTTGGCCTGGAAACAAAAGTACACGTCATGTACTTTCATTGCAAGAAACATTTAGTTATCTATCTTGACGCCAGTACATGACATATCTGTTCGATTCGTTAGACTGTGCCCCACCGCTGTTTAGAAGGACGTCACATGACACTGAGCGCCTACCTCCATACCGTCGACCTGTGTGTGCTGTTTTACTGCCGCACCTCCGGCCAATTGAAGCTGTTGCTGAACAAGCGCGAAGCCGAACCGTTCGCTGGGCATTGGGCATTACCCGGCGTGGTGGTGAATGGCGGCGTGCAAGATCTGAGCCTCCAGGATGCGGTGGAGCGTTTGCGTGCAAGCGACAAGGTCGGCCTGGACCTGGCCTGGAGCGAGCAAGTGGGCACGGTGGGGGATGCGTTTCGTGATCCGCGGTGCTGGTCGTCGTCCACGTACTACCTGGCGATTGTCGCGGATGAAGTGACGCTGGGTGAGCACCAGGGCTGGTTTTCGTTGGGCGCGGTGGCCGATGGCAGCATCAAGTTGCCGTTCGATCACAACAGCATCGTGGCCGCCGTGCAGGAACGCTTGTTCTCCAAGTCGCTGTACAGCAGCTTGCCGTTGATGTTCTTGGGCGATGAATTCAGCGCGCCCGAAGCGACCACGATCTTTTCCCTGGTGCTCGCGCGGCCGGTGTTGAAGACCAGTATTCGCCAGCGTTTGTTGAAGCTGACTGAGGCAGGGTATTTATGCGAGACGGGCCGCAAGAAGAATGGTGAAGGCGGCCGGCCCCAGGCGACGCTGAAGAATCTGAAGCCTGGGGAGGTTTACTTCTTTGATCGCAGTTTTGCCGAGTAGCACCTCTTTCGAGAACAATGAGATTCCAAGGTGGGAGCTGGCTTGCCTGCGATGACGGTCTGTCAGCTATAACCTTATTGCCTGACCCATCGCTATCGCAGGCAAGCCAGCTCCCACATTGGATCTCCTTTTGTCTGAACAGGCTTTAGTTCATCCAGTTGCCGCCATCCACGTTGTACGTTTGCGCCACAACATAGTCAGCGTCTTTGGAAGCCAGGAAAACCGCCATTCCCGTCAAATCCTCCGCCGTGCCCATCCGCCCAAACGGCACC
Source organism: Pseudomonas tritici (assembly GCF_014268275.3). Lineage (NCBI taxonomy): Bacteria > Pseudomonadati > Pseudomonadota > Gammaproteobacteria > Pseudomonadales > Pseudomonadaceae > Pseudomonas > Pseudomonas tritici. Next base: position 2,757,077 of record NZ_CP077084.1, on the reverse strand, counting down.
TCATCCCCTACCCGCTTCTTTTTCTCGCCTGGCGCCAGCCCTTCATGCTTGGCGAAGAGCGCATCCACCCCGTCCCAATGCTCACCCTCCACCACACCCGGTGCAATGGCGTTGACGTTGATCCCTTGCTTGATCAGGTTCAACCCTGCCGATTGCGTAAGGCTGATCACCGCGGCCTTGGTCGCGCAGTAGATCGCCACCAGCGGCTCGCCCCGGCGCCCGGCCTGGCTGGCCATGTTGATGATCTTGCCGCCGTGGCCCTGGCTGATCATCTGCCGCGCGGCGGCCTGCAGAGTGAAGAGTGTGCCGGCGACGTTGATCGAGAACAGCCGTTCGAAGCTCTCGCGGGTGATGTCGACGATGGGTGCCAAATCGAACAGCGCGGCGTTGTTGACCAGAATATCCAGCTTGCCGGCCTCGGCCACCACGGCGGCAATTGCATCATCGATGGAGGCTTGGTCGGTGACATCCATCTCTACCGCGTAAGCCTGTGGGCCCAACTCGGCAGCCGTGACCCGGGCTTGTTGCAGGTTGATGTCGGCGATGGCGACCTTAGCACCTTCAGCGATGTAGGCCTGGGCAAACGCACGGCCGATTCCGCGCGCCGATCCGGTGATCAGCGCGCTTTTACCTTCGAGACGTTTCATGAAAATGTCCTGTAGAAATTACTTCGGATAGCCGGCGCGTTTCATCTCGCGCTCGGTAGTGGACTGCGCTTGGTGCAAGGCCTGGTCAACCGACATACCGCCGGTCAGCGCCGCCGAGAACAACTTGCCGACCGATGTGCCGATGGCCTGGAACTCGGGAATGGTCACATACTGGATGCCCACATAAGGCACCGGTTTTGCCGACGGATGCGCGGGGTCAGCGTGTTTCATCATTTCCAAAGTTACTTGGGCAAACGGTGCGGCTTTCAAATACGCCTCGCTGTAGGTGGACTGGCGGGTGCCTGGCGGTACGTTGGTGATGCCTTCTTTGTCAGCGACCAGTTGGATGTAGTCCCTGGAGGTGGCCCACGTGATAAAGGCCTTTGCGGCGTCCTTGTGCGTTGAGGTAGCCGGGATGGCCAGGGACCAGGCGTAGAGCCACGAGGAACCTTTATCCGTGACTTCGGTAGGTGCGGCAGCGAAACCTACGCTGTCGGCGACCTTGCTTTGAGTTTTATCGGTGGTGAAGGAACCGGCCACGCTGGCATCGACCCAGATCGCACATTTGCCACTGTTGAACAGCGCCAGGGTCTCGTTGAAGCCGTTGCTGGAGACGCCCGGCGGGCCGTATTGCTTGAGGGTGTTGACGTAGAAGTTGGCGGCCGCTGTCCACTCGGGGCTGGTCAGCTCGGGCTTCCATTGCTCGTCGAACCAGCGTGCGCCAAAGGCGTTGGCCATGGTGCTCAGCAAGGCGATGTTCTCGCCCCAGCCAGCCTTGCCACGCAGGCACATGCCGTACTGGCCTTTGTCCTTGGCGGTGAGCTTGGCGGCGAACTCGCCGAGCTGGGTCCAGGTCGGGTGCGTGGGCATGCTCAGGCCGGCTTGCTGGAACAGGTCGGTGCGGTAGTAGGTCACCGTGCTTTCGCCGTAGAACGGCAAGGCGTAGAGGGTGTTGTTGACCGACAGGCCCTGGCGCACCGAGGGGAAGATATCATCGGCGTCGTAGTCGGCCGGCAGTTGGGTCAGCGGTTCCAGCCAGTGCTTGGCGCCCCACAATGGAGTTTCGTAGGTGCCGATGGTGAGCACGTCGAACTGCCCGCCCTGGGTGGCGATATCGGTGGTGAGGCGCTGGCGCAGCACATTTTCCTCCAGCACGACCCAGTTGAGCTTGATATCCGGATGCTGTGCTTCGAACACCTTGGACAGGCGCTGCATGCGGATCATGTCGCTGTTGTTGACCGTAGCGATGGTGACGGTGTCGACGGCATAGCTGGGGATGGCCAGCGCCAGGCCTGACAGCAGGAACAACGCTTGCGGGAGCTTGAACATAGCGGTTTCTACCTGTTGTTTTTGTTGTTGAGGGCCAATTACAGCAGCTCGTCCAAGCCCTCCACAAACGCGTGACGAATGCTTGACTGGTACTTTTTTAACCTTGGGCTCGACGTTAAAAAAGTATCAGTGCCAAGCGAAACCGGGGGTAGCGCTCCCACGACCGAGGCGCGTATTTTGGATCGATCCAAGAATCACAAGAAGCCTCCCATGCCTGCCAGCCGCGCCAAGCTGTTCGAGCACCGCCCCGCCGAGCTGGAAGTGATCCTGCCCGAACCGGACCACTGCTTCCGTTGGTTCGAACACGACTACCCCTATGATTTGGCGCGCTGGAACCACCACCCCGAATTTGAAATCCACCTGATCCGCCAAGGCAGCGGCAAACTGGTCGCCGGCGACTACATCGGTGCGTTCAGTGCCGGGCACGTCGCCTTGATCGGCCCCGACCTGCCCCACGACTGGATCGGCGAACTGGCCCCGGGTGAGTACCTGGCCGGTCGCGATGTGGTTTTGCAATTCGACGGCGCCGCCCTCCTCGCCCTGCGCAAGACCCTGCCTGAACTCGGCGACTTGCAGCCGTTGTTCGAGCACGCCCGACGCGGCCTCGAATTCACGGGCGAGACGGCGCTGCAGGCCGCGCGTTTAATGGAAGACATCGGGCGCGCCCATGGCCTGCAACGGTTGATCCTATTCCTGCAACTGCTGGACTGCCTGAAAAACGCCCCGACACCGCAGGTCAAGGCCCTGGCAAGCCCCTGCTACGCGCCGACCCTGGACGCCCGCAGCGCCGAACGCATCAACAAGGCATTCGACTATTTGATGCGCGAGCTCACCGGCGATGTGCGCCTTTCGGTGATCGCGCAGCAGCTGGAAATGAGCGAACCGGGCTTCTCGCGCTTCTTCAAGCGCAACACCGGCCATGGTTTTATCGACTTGATGCGTAAATTCCGCGTGCAGCGCGCCTGCCGGTTGTTGCTGCAAAGCGATATGTCGGTGGCGGACATCTGCTTTGAAGTGGGCTACGCCAACCTGTCGAACTTCAACCGGCACTTTCGTATCGAGATGGACCAGACGCCGAGTGACTATCGAAGGGAAACCGCGATGCATTTGTTTAACCGAATCGAAAAAATGACACCCCGTCAATTCTGACCAAAAGGTTGACTAATCCCGGTTTTTTTCAGGCTGATCAATTGATTGAGCAAAGTTGGTACAGCCTGTGCAAACGTTTGCGGAACGAACTTGCCAGCCAAGTTCTTCCTCACCCGAGGAATCGGGTTCAAACCGCGTACGAATAGGGATTTTCAATGCAACCCACCTCAAGGCGTCCTGCTCCCTTTGGTGTTTCCTTGCTACTGGCCGCCGTTACGGGAGTACTCAGCGTGCCCATTTTGGCGCAGGAAAAACCAGTGGATGACTCAGCACAGGGCGAAACCCTAAGCCCAAAAACCAAGAGCCCTGAAGCCAGCCCGGCAAAAAATAGCCCGTACCTGTCGGACTGGTTCAACCAGGACCTGACATTGATCGGCAGCAAAGACATCAGCTTCGGCCCCAAGCCACAGGATGATGTCTACCTGGAATACGAGTATTTCGGCCGCAAAGGGCCATTCGAGCTGTACGGATACATCGATGTGCCGAAGATCCTCACCATCGGTAACAGCAATGACAAGGGCGTGTGGGACCACGGCTCGCCGGTATTCATGGAGCACGAGCCGCGTATTTCCATCGACTACCTGGCAGGCCGCAGCCTGGCCATCGGGCCGTTCAAGGAATGGTATGTGGCGTTTGACTGGATCTACGACCACGGCAGCCGTAAGGAAAACCGCGCGAACACGCTGTACAGCGGCCTGGGCACTGACATCGACACCCACTCGCGGGTGAACCTGTCGGCCAACTTCTACGGGCGTTACCAGTGGGAGAACTACGGCGCCAGCAATGAATACTCGTGGGACGGTTACCGCGCGCAAATGAAGTACATCGTGCCCATCAGCAAGTTCGACAACGGCGCCTCACTGACCTATATCGGCTTCACCAACTACGATTTCGGCTCAGACCTGCACAAGGACAATCCGGCGCGCACCGCCAATTCCCTGGTGGCCACCAACGTGCTGCTGTACTCGTTCACCCACCTGCGTTTCACCCTGGTTGGCCGTTACTTTCATAACGGCGGCAACTGGGAAGACGGCAGTGAGTTGAATTTCGGCGAGGGCAACTTCCGCGCCCGTTCCGATGGCTGGGGCTATTACGCCGGCGTCGGCTACCAATTCTGATAAAGGAGCATTAGATGAATACGCTGACTCGATTTTCAATCGCCGCGGGCCTGGCCATACTGCCTCACGTGGCAATGGCTGACACGCCGACGCCGATCAAACCCAAAGTGATGCTGATCACCATGTTCGCCCCCGAGGCACAAACCTGGATCGATCGCCTGGAACTCAAGCAGGAAGTGCGCGTACCGGGGCTGTCCGCCGAATACCCGGTGATCCGCTGCAACACCCAGGATGTGTGCCTGCTGGTGACCGGCATGGGTCAGACCAATGCCGCCGCGTCCACGCTGGCCCTGGCCTTGTCTCCCAAGTTCGACTTGCGCCAGAGCTATTTCCTGATCGCCGGGATCGCCGGCATCAGCCCCAAGCATGGCACCATCGGCACCACCGCCTGGGCACACTACCTGGTGGAGTTCGGCACTCAGTGGGAGCTGGATTCGCGGGACGCACCCAAGGATTGGCCGACCGGCTACATTGGCATCAACACCAAGGGGCCCAACGAGAAACCACCGCTGGACTACAAGACCGAAGTGTTCGAGCTGAACCCCAAGTTGCAGGCCAAGGCGTTTGCCTTGTCGCACACGGTTGAACTGACTGAAAGCAAAGCGTCCAGCGCCTGGCGCAAACACTACCCTGCCGCCCCGGCCAACCAGCCACCACAGGTCACCCGCTGCGACACCTTGGCGGGTAATACGTGGTTTTCCGGCACGCGCCTGAGCGAACGTGCGGAAGTCTGGACCAAGTTGCTGACGGACAACAAAGGTGAGTACTGCACTACCCAGCAGGAAGACAACTCCACCTATGAAGCGCTGTTGCGTGCAAGCCGTGAGGGGTTGGTGGATATCCAGCGCTTGGCGGTGGTGCGTGCAGGTTCAGACTTCGACCGCCCCTATCCTGGCTACAGCGAAGTGGACAACCTGCTGAAATACGCGGATCAGGGTGGGTTCGTGCCAGCGCTGGAGAACCTGTATCGCACGGGCAACCCGCTGGTACAGGCAATCCTCAAGAACTGGTCAGCCTGGGAAAAAGGTGTTCCCGAAGCCTAGTAAAGATCAAACCGTGTCAGGGCAGGAAGATGATTTTGTCCGCACTGCCTTGGTTCACGTCCTCGTAGCACTGCAACCCATCAGCCAGCGCCACTTCACGCAGGCCGGTGGGCAGCGGCAGCAAGCCTTCATCAAAAAAGCGCCCGAACTGCCTCAGCATCACCGCGCACTGCTCGCAGTTGTAGAGCAACGAATTGATCCCCACCACCGAGCCGCCCTTGCGGTACAGGGCCAGGGCCGGCAGTTGTACATGGCCATCCACCGGTGCCGCGATGATCGCGATGCGACCGAACGGCGCCAGGCCTGCCACGGCTGGCGGTAGCCAGAAACCGGTGGTGTCGAAGATCACATCGGCGCCGCCCTTGAACACCGCATTGACCTGCGCACCCAATGCCTCCGGTTGACCCAAGGCAATCGCCTCAACGCCCTGCATCTGCAACACGTGGACTTGCTCCGGCCGACGCACAGCGGCCAGCACCTGGGCGCCACGAACTTTCGCCAGGGCCAGGGTCGCGCTGCCCACGGCGCCATTGGCGCCGATGACCAGCAAGCGTGTGCCCTTGGTCACACCACTGCGCTCCAGGGCGTCCCAGGCGGTGGTATACGGCACGCCAAGGCTGGCAGCCTGGGCGAAGCTCAAATGGCCAGGCTTTTGCGCCACGCCCTTGGCCGACACGGTGAGGTATTGAGCGTGGGAACCGTCAGCAAAAAAACCGAGGTCGCGACCAGTGCCCCAGACTTCCTGGCCGAGCAGTTCCTGCGGGCCTTGCACCACAACACCGGCGAAATCACGGCCGGGAATGCGCGGCAGCGTGGTGTAGGGGAAGCGACCAAGCACATTTTTGACGTCACTGGGGTTGAGGCCGGCGGCCTTAATCTGTACCAACACTTCATTGGCAGCCGGCACCGGGGTGGCGACGTCGACGAAGCTGAGGGCGGCGAGGTCGCCGGTGGCGGAAAATTGCAGTGCTTTCATAGCCGATATCCATCGAAGTGAAAAAAACAGATCAAGACAACCAAGCGCCCACCAGCTGTCGGCCCATGGGCCAGAGTTTTTCGCCGAGCAGCATGCCCATCAGGCCGACCAGGGCAATGGCCGGCGGCGCAGGCGAGCGGAAATCCAGGGCGCCATAGATCACGCCGACAAACAGGCCGATGGCGAGAGAAATCAGGTAGTTCATGGGGACGGTGCCTTATGAGTGGATGTGCTCAGTGTAGAGAGCACATTCCTGAAGCATCGGCCAAGTGCTTCAGGCTTTCGGCCAAATCTTCAACCGACGTACTGCGAGGGTGCCACGCCAAGTTCACGCCGGAACATATCGCTGAAACTGCTGGGCGAATAGCCGAGGGAGCGTGCGATAGCACTGACTGGCTGACCCTGGATCAATTCCGCCACCGCCGTAGCCAACTGCACCTGACGCCGCCATTCGGCGAAGCCCATACCCAAGTGGTTCTGGAATAGGCGTGACAAGGTGCGCACGCTGGCTCCGGCCGTTTGCGCATGCTGCTCGAAAGAAATCTCCAGGGAGGGCGCGGCCATAACCGCCTGGCAGCCGTTGATCAGCCGACGGTCTGCCTCCACCGGCATGGCGATGCGGATCTGCGAGCGTCGCGCCCGTTGCAGCTCCAGCAAGGCCAGGTTGACCACGGCGTCGTAATACGCCGCATCGCCGCTATCGCCCTCCTCCACCAGCGTGACGATCAACTCACGCAGCAACCCACCGACCTCGATCACCTGCACCTGACTGTCCAGCGTGGCCGCTAGCGCCGGTCGCAGGTAGATATTGCGCATCTGCAAATCCGAGACCACGCGAATCCCATGCTCCACCCCCGGTGGCAGCCATACCGCACGCTGCGGCGGCACGACCAAGGCTTCGCGCGGCGTCTCGACCCACATCACGCCGCTCATGGCGTAAAGCAATTGGCCCCAATCGTGGCTATGGGGTTCAACATACAACCCACGCGGATAGGTGCGCGCCAGGGGCTGCACGGGAACGGCGTGATCACTGAGGTCGGGCGGCGCGGCCAGGGCCATGGGGGGCACATCTATCAAGGGTGAGCCACCATGGTAATGACCACCGCTCGACAATCCGAATGAATTTTTGCGGCCAGTAGAGATCACTTGGTTATACACGGAGGGTTAATGGGCCAATGAATAATGCAAAATTGTTTGTGATCGACTACATCCTGCACGGTGAACCCAAGTCCTTCATCATCCGCCTGGAAAAGCTCGATACCCTGGAGGCCTGGCACTGGGCGAGTTGTGACGCGGGCATTGGGCGTATCGGCCGTTTCGCGCGCGAGCACGTCAAGAAGACCAGCCAGGAGCAGGCCGAGAAGTACGGCATCACTAATGTGCAATGGCGCCGCTCGGACGCGCGCGCCCAGGCTTGATCAAGGAGCGATAACCATGGTTTTACCTGTACCGGTTCGTGGCAAAGCACGCATTGACTACACCCAGGACACGCTATTCGGGCCGATGGCCAAGCATGTCGAGTGCCAAGTGAGCCTACAGCGCCAACCCGGCCGGATAGTGCTGAAGATATTCCAGCCGTTGCCGGATGACTTGCACTCGGCGCAGACGGTGGTTTTTGCGTTGGAGGGGCGACGCACGAGCGGTGTAGTCAAAGGCAGGCAGCGCCTGTCCGACCATAGCCTCAGGCTTGAACTGGAAACCCAGTAGCCGCAACAAAGCAGACCAATGTGGGAGCGGGCTTGCTCGCGAAGGCTGTGTCAGTCAGCAAATTTGTTGGCTGACACACCGCCTTCGCGAGCAAGCCCGCTCCCACAGTTTCGACCGAGTTCAGCCATGGGTTGATTTGGCGCACTCACAGCCCGTAGCAGCCGCACACGGTTCACCATGCGCATGGTGCTCGGCACATCCCTGGCAGCAATAGCCCTTACCGTCTTTCATTACCGCGTCAACGCCCAATACGCACTTGCAGTGCGGGCAGGCACAGGTCTTATCTGGCATGGTCAGACTCCTTTTTCATGGTCGTCGCGGTCTGGCGACTGCCAGCACCTAAAGCAGTGACTGCCAGCCGCCAGCGATGGTTCAAACCATCAGTCGGTGCGGGTATTGCTGCGGTACATGAACACCAGGGCCAGAGCCAGACACGCCATCGCGACAATCCGGCTGCCCGATAACTCGATGGCCGGGTTGCCCAGCCAGCCGAAGTTATCGATGAGCATACCCATGCCCAATTGCCCAACGATCACCGCCACCGTCGCGACGGCCGTTCCGACGATGGGCACCGCGCCGACCATCACCATCATGTACACCACGCCGAACAACGCGCCGGTCAGTTGCCATTTCGGCACGTCCAGCAAGCTCACGGCCTGGGCCGGTTCGAAGAAGAAAATCAACAGCGCGGTCGTCAGGGCACCCACCGCGAAGGTCAGCAAGCTACTGCGCAATACACCGACCGCCTGGCCCAGACGCCCGTTGATGGCAGCCTGCACACTCAACACCGCTCCGGCGGCAATCACCAGCACCAATAACACAATCAGGTTCATCGTCTTATCCTCGCGCAATCAGAACAAGTGCCGCCACAATCAACGCCAACGCTATCCAGCGCTCGCCATTGACGCGTTTGCGCGCGGTGCCGAACCAGCCGAAATGGTCGATCAGCACACTCTTGCCCACTTGCCCGGACAGAATCGCGATCATGGTCATGGCGATACCAATGTGCGGCGTAGCCAGGGTGAGTACGACGACGTACATAGGCCCCAGGAAGCCTCCAATCAACTGCCAGCGTGGCAAGTCGGTCAGCGCCGGCCCCTTTTGCGGGCCACTGAACAGCAGCAGCAAAAACAGAATCGCCGAACCCACGCCAAAGATGCTCAACGTTGCCCACAAATGCCCCACCTGCACACCCAGTGGACCGAGCAAACCTGCCTCTACCGACAGGCCCATGCCCGCCAGGATCACCAGGGGCAACAACAGCAACCGTAGAACGTTTTTTTTCGGCGTGGCCTGCGCCACACCCTCGATAGAACTTGCCTGCATACATCACCTGCGCTTCAGAAGGGAAACATGGCGCGCATTATCCAGTGGCCGTCCTGTGCGATAAATGGGAGTATGCCAACAACACCTTTGCGTACAGCGCACAGCCTGGAGGCAGGATGCACGGTTTGAATGAACTGAGTTTCAAGGCGCTGCGTCTCTTCGTCGCGGTACTGGACCTCGGCAGCTTTTCCGAAGTGGCGCGGCGTGAGGGCCTGGCGCCTTCGTCTATTTCCCGGCAAATACAGCTGATGGAACAGGCGTTGGGGCAACAGTTGCTGTACCGCCACACCCGGGCGGTCAGCCCTACCGAAGCCGGGCGCCTGCTCGGGCGGCATGCACGCCTGGTGCTGGAGCAGTTGGAAGCTGCAAGCCAAGCCCTGCAAGAGCAGGAAAGCGAACCCAGCGGCCTGGTGCGCATCAATGCACCCATGGTATTCGGCCAGCGTCACCTGTCACCGTGGCTGGGCGAGTTATGCCGGCGCTATCCGAAACTGCAACTGGATATCCAGCAAACCGATACGTTCGTCGACCCGCTGCAAGACGGCACTGACCTGCTGTTCCGCATTGGTGTGCTCAACGACTCCAGCATGCAGGCGCGCATCTTCGCGCCCCAACGCTTTCGCATCGCCGCAAGCCCGGCCTACCTGGCCAGGCACGGGACTCCCCAACATCCCGACGAACTGATCAACCACCAGTGCCTGGCCTACAAGGGCATCACCGGACAACAACGCTGGTTCTTCCGCAGAGGCCAAGGCGACTGGACGCCTTATAGCGTCAAGGGCCCGATCACCGGCAACCACGCCGACACCCTGAGCCACGCTGCCGAGCAAGGCCTCGGGCTGGTGGTGTTTCCTTCCTGGTTGATCGGCGAAGGCCTGCGTGCCGGCACCTTGCAGACGGTGCTCACGGAATACGAAGTGGCTACCACCTTGGAACCGCAGCAGATCGCGGCACTGTGGCCAGGGAGCCGGCGCATGTCACTGAAGGTGCGCACAGTGATTGATTACTTCGTGGAGTGTTTTGGGGTCGTGCCATATTGGGATCGGTGAGCGATACAGCGCGTGAGGAGCGTGCCTACGCAGGAAGTTTTCTTACTGGAAAAAGTAGGTCCGTTCTGATTTTTCGGGCCAGCATTTCTCTGCTAGACGCGCTGCGGCAGACTTCGCTGACATCTTTTTGGAGACCTGCCATGGACGTCATTTACAACAAAAAATCGCGCTCTGAGCGAGTCGCTTCAGCCAGCGGTCGCGCTGTCTCTGATAGCGCACCTAGTTTTGGCTATATGTGGCCAAAATATGGGGATAACCACATGATTATTGTTCCTTTGGGCGAAGCGAAAAACAATCTGTCAAAACTGGTTGATCAGGCCGCTGCTGGCAAAGTCATCACGATTGCCAAGCATGGGCGTGCGATGGCCCAGCTTGTCCCCGTGGGCAAAGCCAAAGGCCGGAGAATCGGGGCCATGAAAGGGAAATTCGTCATACCCGAAGACTTCGACGCACCGTTACCTGACGATCTACTGGATGCTTTCGAAGGCAACCCAGCGTGAGAGTGCTGCTCGATACCCATATCCTGCTTTGGACACTGACTGATGATCCCAAGCTATCGAGCAAAGCCAAAAAACTGATTGAGGATGCTGCAGATATTTACATCAGCGCTGCAACATTCTGGGAGATGGCAATCAAGGTCGGGTTAGGGAAACTCACTGTCGATCTGGAGGAAATCCGTTGGTACTGCCTGGAAAGCGGGTTCGTCGAACTGCCCATCACTTCAGAACATACCATTGCGGTGAAGGATCTCGAGCACCATCACAAGGACCCCTTTGATCGGCTCATCGTTGCGACGGCCGTGAGCGAACCGATGAAGTTATTGACGGCCGCCCCCCAGATCGCCCAGTACACGCCGTTGGCGATCCTGGTGTAGAGATTCGCAATGGCTGCACAGCGCCAATCAAAACACCCACTGCGCAATCAACCACGCATTCGCCCCACTGATCACCGCAAACAGGAACCACGCCAGCAACCGTGTCGGCAGCCGATTCACGAACGGCCCCATCAGTTGCTTATCGCCGGTCATGCGAATCAGCGGATACAGCGCAAACGGCAGTTGCAGGCTGAGTACCACCTGGCTGAGGATCAAGAGCTTGCCGATGGCATCGTCGCCCATCAGCCATACCCCGAGAAACGCCGGGATCAGCGCCAGCCCACGAGTGATAAGGCGCCGCTGCCAGCAAGGAATGCGCAAGTTGAGGTAGCCCTCCATGATCACCTGCCCGGCAATGGTACCGGTAAACGTAGAGCTTTGACCGGAAGCCAGCAGGGCCACACCAAACAGGATGCTGGCAAAAGCGCCACCGACCAGCGGGTCAAGCAGGTGGTAGGCGTCCTGGATCTCGACTACGTCGGTGTGGCCGGTCTTGTGGAAGGCGGCAGCGGCGAGTACCAGGATCGCAGCGTTGACCAGCAGGGCCAGGGCCAACGAACCGATGGTGTCGATGCGCGCCAGCTTGACCGCGTCCTGTTTGCTGGCGAGGTCCTTGCCGATCATGCGGGTTTGCACGATGGAGCTATGCAGGTAAAGGTTATGCGGCATCACCGTGGCACCGAGAATACCAATCGCCAGGTACAACGGCGCGGCATCGCTGATGGCCGACAGTGAAGGCGCAAAACCACTGAACACGTCCGGCCAGTAAGGCTTGATCAGTACCAGTTCAATAAAGAAACACACGCCAATGGTCGCCACCAACGCCAGCATGATCGCTTCCAGGCGGCGGAAACCCCGGTTTTGCAGCGCCAGGATCAACAATGTGTCAAAAGCGGTAATCACAATGCCGGTGGTCAGCGACACGCCAAGCAGCAGGTGAAACGCCAAGGCGCAGCCCAGCACTTCGGCAAGGTCGGTGGCGATGATGGAGATTTCTGCCAACACCCACTGGGTGCGGGCGGATCGCTTGCTATAGCGTTCACGGCACAGTTGCGCGAGGTCCTTGCCGGTGGCGATGCCCAAGCGCGAGCACAGGCATTGCACCGCCATCCCAGCCAGGCTGGCCAGCAGCACGACGAATAGCAGGCTGTAACCGTAACGCGAGCCGGCCTCGATGGCCGTGGCCCAGTTGCCTGGGTCCATGTAGCCGATAGAGATCAGCAGGCCTGGCCCGGCGAACATCAACACGCGCTTGAAGAACGAAGCCTTGGGATCAACGGCGACGGAGCCGGCCACTTCCGGCGGGCAAAACGGGGCGGTAGCGATTTTTGGCAGGCTGAATTTCACGCGGTATCCCAGGCAAACACACTCGATAGAGACGCAGCTTATCAGTCAGACGCAACCGTGCGCATCACCGTCTCCCGCGGCAGATCGAACGCTTCGACAACTTGCACCACCAGGTCCATCTCCTGGCTCATCGCTTCGCGCTCCATGCGCTGGCGGATCAACCCAATCACCAGTACTGCCAGGGTGGTGATCGAATACGCAGGGCCGGAAAACGCGCGTACACCGCTCACCAGCAGCATCGCCGCTGCCACAGCCTGACCCACCACCGGAATCGCTGTGGCGGCACCACGGCGCAGGATAAACCCGGTCAGCCCGGCCAACGCCGTACCACTCAACGCAGTGGTGGCCGATCGGCCAACATCGAAACGGCTGAACAGCCCCTGCTCCTTTTGCGCGGCCGCCTTGAGCTCCGCATCGAACACCTGCCGGTCAGCGTTACTGAGTTTGTCTTTGTATTGTTCGATGAGCTTTTCCGCAACCTGGGCTTCCAGGTCTGCCAATTCGACGGTATCGAGAGGTTCGTCAAACTTGATCCCCAACCGTTGCACCACATCTTCGGCGATCTGGCGGTAACTCACGCCATGGCCGCGGGCCAGGTTCATAAAAGTATCACCGCCCATGCGTTGCAACTCGATGGCCAATTTGAGTGGCTCGCGCACGCTGGCGTCGATTGAAGCGCTGCGCTTTTGCGCCATTAACTCAGCAAGGAACTTCAATTCTTCCGGCCGTGCCTGCACCAGCGCCGGGAACAGTTCCGCGTCCTCTTCGGCAAAACGTACCTCAGTGCTGCGTTGATCGGAACGGATCATGCCGCGTCGCTCGTGCAACAGGTCGGTGTACTGCACCACCGTCCGCAACTGCGGCCAATAGGCGGCGTGGTCGAACGTCGCCAGGTGCACATTGGTAACCTTGGCCTTGAGCGCTGGCGTGACCGGGATCGCATAGCGGCCGATGCAACGTTCGGTATCCGGTTTCATCGCCAGGGCCCAGTCTTTGCTGGAATGGCAGTTGATCACACGCCCCTTGAGCGGTGCCGAGACTTCATCCCACGGGCTCGACGTACAGATCGCGCCGCCCATCAACAACAGGTTGTCCAATGGCAGTTCGCGGGCAGTTTCAGGGCTGGCCAACAGGCTCTTGACCAGAATGCGCGCACCCAGGGAATGGCCGATCAGGTTGATACGCCGTACTTCAAGGGACTCACCGTGCAAGTAGCTGGCGAGTTCCGGTAACAGGCTCCTGGCGACTTCGTCCACCCGGGACTCGACGCTTTTGTAGTGATCGAGGAAATAAGCAATCGCCTTGCCCACCCCCACAGTCGCCGCGCCCAGGTTGCCGCCGCTGAGCATCGCGCCCAGTACATCCTTGAAGGGAGCGAACAAGTTTTCCAGAAAATGCCCCGCCGGCCAGAACAGCATCAGGTTGGTCGAGCCTTCGATGCCCGCCAACTGCGCCTTGAAGCTGCCCAATTGTTGCCGGTTGAAGAACGCCGAATAACCGTGAACGTAGAGATTGAGCACATCGCCCTGAGGCTCGCCACACAGTACGAACGTGGGTTTGCGGGTGCGGTGCATTTCATCCCACTGGTGCTGCATGGGGCGGTGACTCCTGGTGAAAAGGGACGGCGATAGTAACAAAGGGTGAGGCTCAATGCCGTACCGCTGGGGGAAAAGGCACGACGTTGGCGCCCTCCTCCTTTCAGAACATGGAAGCGGCCTTGGACTTGGCCAGGTAGCGCGCTGGCGAATCGCCCAAGTTACGACGAAATACCGACGTGAATGCGCTGGGACTGCTGAAACCCAACTCGAACGCCACCTCGGTGATGGACGAGCCGTGACTGAGTCGCGCAGTAGCCTCCAGCAAGCACACCTGCTGGCGCCACGACACAAAGGTCATGCCGGTGCACTCGCGAAAGTTTCGGGTAAAGGTGCGCCGGCTCATGCTCGACCAATCGGCCATCTCGCAGATGGAGATTCTCTGTGTGGGCGCTTCGAGGAAGCGCTGACAGGAGCGGGCCAGCCGGGCTTCGGAAGGCAACGGCGCGCTAAGGGGCAACTCGGGCATGGCGCCGATTTCATCGACCAACAGGGTCAGCACGCACCGGTCGCGAACGCCGGGAGACGCCGACGGCCCAATCGCCAGCGCCGCTTCCAAAAGGTGGCGCAACAGCGGCGATACGCCAAATACCTGGCAATGGTCCAACAACCCCGTGCGCCGTACCGCGTCGTCGTCCAGGTAGGTATTGAGCATCACCACGTCGCCGCGCATGTGCATCTCGTGGGACACCCCGCCCGGCACCCAGATTGCCCGCTGCGGCGGAACCACCCAACTGCCCAGGTCAGTAAACATTTTCAACGCGCCTGCCGAGGCGTAGGCGAACTGCCCGCGCCGGTGAGTGTGGCGTGGAAACACGGTACCGGACGGGTACTCGCGCAGCGTCACCACCGCTTCGGGGCTATCCGGTGTGTAAGGGGTGTAAGTGAAGGTCGGCGACATGGCCCAATTTTGTCAAAATATGACCTGGCATAGCAAGCGGGCCATAACGCTGCAACCTAGAATCATTGCTCCCCATGTTGGGCTGATATCGAAGGGGTTTCCGGAAAATGAGTGTCAAAAACTCCCAGCCCGCAACGGTTCGCCTTGAACTGAATTTCCGGCGACACATCGCAATCGCGCTGTGCCGCCTGACCCAAGGAGGGTCCATGCTGAAAAAACATCTGTCGCTTGCGGTGCTCGTCACCCTGGTATGGGGGGTCAACTTCCCCATCACCAAACTGGGCCTGCGCGCTATCGATCCGTTTGTCCTCACCGGCATCCGCTTTGCCCTTGCCGCCTTGCCGCTGGTGTTCTTCATCAAGCGCCCTGCCGTCAAGTTCCGCTATGTGACCGCCTACGGCATTATTTTCGGGCTGGGCATGTGGGGCGTGATCAACTACGGCATCCAGGTGGGTGTGAGCCCCGGTATTGCATCGTTGATCATTCAACTCAGCGTGTTCTTCACCCTGGGCTGGGGCGTTGTGCTGTTCAAGGAGAGAATCCGCGGCGCGCAGATGCTCGGTGCCGTGCTGGCCCTGATCGGTTTGGCGGGAATCATTTCCACCCAGGACGGCAACCATGCGGTGCTCGGCGTCATGCTGATCGTACTCAGCGCAGTAGCCTGGAGCGTGGGCAACGTGATCATCAAGAAATCCGGGGTCAAGGAGATCTTCTCGTTCATGGTGTGGGCCAGCCTGATCCCACCGATTCCACTGTTCCTCACCGCCTGGCTGATGCATGGCGGCGCTGCGTTCGAGGGTTTGCAAGCCAACCTCGACCTGACGGCGATCCTGTCCATCCTCTTCCAGGTGTACCTGGCCACGCACTTCGCCTACTGGGGCTGGAACTCCCTACTCAAGTTGTACCCGGTGTCCACCGTAGCGCCGCTGTCGTTGCTAATCCCGGTGTTTGGCATTACCAGCTCGATGCTGATGCTGGACGAGCGCATTTCCACGCCCAACCTGATCTCGATCGGGACCATCATCGTCGGGTTGGCGGTGGGGTTATACCGCAGGCCGGTGAGCCTGGCGCCGGTCGGGCCTCACGCCGTGATGCAGGCTGATAAGTAACAACGGCAGCAGACAAGCCCAGCACCTGGCCAGGCTTCCGCATGGCACTCAATACGCGAAATTGTCGATCTTGACCTGGCCATCGGGAAACGTCGCAATAATCTCCAGTTCGCCGCCCATCGCGCGGATATAGTCGCGTAACGTGCTGATGTACATGTCGGTGCGACGCTCCATCTTGGAAACCGCCGCCTGGTTGATATTCAATGCTTTGGCCAGGCTTTCCTGGCTCAACTGCTGAGCCTTGCGCAGCTCATGCAGGGGCATTTCCTTGAGATGCTGCTTGAACAACTGCTGCGCTTCGGCACGGGATTCCGGCGTCATGCGGGCTTGAAGTTCAGCGAATTTTTTAGCCATGGGTACGGCCCTCTTTACGCAATGTATCCAAATGCACGTCGTACAGCTTTTCTGCCACTGGGACGTGTTCCTCATACCATCGGTGTTGCCCGGTTTTATCACCGCCGATCAGCAATAACGCGCATCGTCGCGGATCGAACGCGTACAAGACCTGATAAGGCCTACCCGCGTGCTGTATGCGCAGTTCCCGCAGGTTACCGTGCCGGCAGCCCTTGATATCGCTGCTGTGGGGGAAGCGCAAACCCGGCCCGAATAGCCCCAATAGATCAACGCTGGCAGACACCGAGACTTGCTCCTTTGCGCCCAACGCTTCCCACCAAGCTCCGAATTCATCCGTGTATTCAATGTCCCAGTCCATGCAAATATGCCACCCAAGGAATATAAACTCAAGAGCATAAAACCTAGTAGATGAATTGGATGAGCTGCCACCCGCCCACACCGGGAAATTGTTTGTACATCCTTCCGACCAGCCGGCAAAACCATCGATCTACCGCAGGAAAAGCGCCCAATGCAGCCTCACGCGCTGCAAAAACACAATTTTCGACATGTAAAAAGCGCTCTAATACCCGCCTGTTGATTGGCTTTAAAGATTCTGGAGTTCGCAATGCCCCATGAAGGCAACCTGTTACAAGCAGCCGTGGTATTCCTGCTCGCCGCCGTGCTGACCGTGCCCCTGGCCAAACGCCTGCAACTGGGCGCGGTGCTGGGCTACCTGTTTGCCGGCGTGATCATCGGGCCGTCGGTGCTCGGCCTGATCGGCAACCCGCAAAGCGTCGCGCAATTCTCTGAACTGGGCGTGGTACTGCTGCTGTTCATCATCGGCCTGGAGCTGTCACCCAAGCGTTTGTGGGTAATGCGCAAGGCCGTGTTTGGCGTTGGCCTGGCCCAGGTGCTGCTCACCGGCCTGGTGATGGGCGTGGTGGCCCTGTGGCTGTTTGGCCAGTCGTGGAACAGTGCCATTGTGCTCGGCCTGGGCCTGGCGCTTTCGTCCACCGCGTTCGGCCTGCAAAGCCTTGCCGAGCGCAAAGAGCTGAACCAACCACACGGTCGCCTCGCGTTTGCGATTCTGTTGTTCCAGGACATCGCTGCAATCCCGCTGATCGCCATGGTGCCGCTGTTGGCCGGCAGCGATCACCCCACCACCGAAGCCCAGGGCCTGCAGCATGTCTTGCAGATCCTCGGCAGCATCGCCGTGGTCATCATCGGCGGTCGCTACCTGCTGCGGCCGGTGTTTCGCATCGTCGCCAAGACCGGTCTGCGCGAAGTGTCCACCGCCACGGCGTTGCTGGTGGTGATCGGTACAGCCTGGTTGATGGAACTGGTGGGCGTGTCCATGGCCCTCGGCGCGTTTCTCGCTGGCTTGCTGCTGGCGGATTCGGAGTACCGTCACGAACTGGAATCCCAGATCGAACCGTTCAAGGGCCTGCTGCTGGGCCTGTTCTTCATCAGCGTGGGCATGGGCGCGAACCTCAGCCTGTTGCTCAGCTCGCCATGGGTGGTGATCGGGCTGACGCTGCTGCTGATCGGCTTGAAGCTGCCGCTGCTGTACGCCGTGGGCCGACGGGTGGGCGACCTCAATCGCGAAAGCGCCCTGCGCCTGGGCGTGGTGCTGGCGGCCGGGGGTGAGTTTGCTTTTGTCGTGTTCAAGATCGGTCGCGACCAGGGCCTGTTCGAACCTCATCTCTATGATGTGCTGGTGCTGACCATCACCCTCTCCATGGCCGTGACGCCGCTGCTGTTGCTGGTGTGCCCGAAGCTGTTCAAGCCCAAGGTCAAACCGGTGGAAGTGCCGGAGGAATACCGCGCCATCGAGAGCGATGCACCGCGCGTGGTGATTGCCGGCATGGGCCGTATGGGCCAAATAGTGGCGCGGATCCTGCGTGCGCAGAACATCTCGTTTATCGCCCTGGACACCTCGGTGGAGACCATCGAACTGACCCGCAGCTTCGGTGGCATGCCGGTGTTCTACGGTGACCCGCAACGCCCGGAGATCCTGCACGCGGCCAAGGTCGACCAGGCAGAGTTCTTTGTGATCGCCATGGATGACCCGGAGATCAACATCAAGACTGCCGAACTGGTGCGCAACCTCTACCCGCACATGAAGATCATCGCCCGTGCGCGTAACCGCCAGCACGTGCACCGCCTGGTGGACTTGGACGCCTCACCGATTCGCGAGACCTTCTACTCCAGCCTGGAAATGAGCCGTCGCACCCTGGTCGGCCTGGGCTTGAGCCAGGCTCAGGCCGATGCGCGCATCACGCGCTTCAAGAACCACGACCTGCAAGTGCTGGCGGCGCAACACGCGGTGTACGACGATGCAGCGAAAGTGATGCAGACCGCTCAAGAAGCGCGGACGGAGTTGGCGCGGCTGTTTGAGATGGACCGACTCGAGGAAGAGTCCGACAAGGTGTGAGGCTATCGGTGAACGATCTTGCGAAAATTCTGACAGAATATGCCGCAATTTCGTTCATCCCTGGAGCGCTTCATGGCCACTTTCACCAAGACCGCCGCCCTGCTGGTCCTCGCGCTTACTGCCGGCAGTGTCTTCGCCGCCTCCAAGCCAACTACGCAAACCATCTCTACCCTGGGCGGCAAGTTCACCTTCAACCTGCCCAAGGCCTACGCTGCCGACACCTTGCCGGCTGGCAAGGCGGATGATGGCACCGCCGATACCCAAGGCACGATGTACGCCAACCAAACCACGAAAAGTGTGGTGATCGTCGCCGAAACCGTGCGTAACGATGGAGTAACCATCGGGGATAACGACGCGCAGTTCCTCGATGGCGCCGTGGCCGGCTTCGTCAAGGACCAGAGCGCAGCGCTGCCTGACTTCAAGAAGCAGAGCGAGAAGAAGCTGAACTTAAAGGGCCTGGGCCTGCGCCAAGTGGACAGCACCGCCACCCAGGGTGGCGGCAAGACGTTGCAATCCACGTTCCTCGGCGGTTCGGGCAATCATTTGCTGGTGATCCAGGCGATTTCGCGGGCGGATGATGCCAAGGGGCATGCGGCGTTGGTGAAGCAGATTACAGGCGGTAAGTAACCCGATCTCCCAAGCAACACAAAACCAATGGGGGAGCAGGCAAGCCAGCTCCCACATTTTTTACGGCGTTTGCCTCAGGCTTTTTTCCAGCCAAATCTTCAAGTCCTGCACTTCCGCCTCACTGACGGTGTGGTTCATCCCCGGATACCCATGAAACTCCGGCTTCAACCCCAGCCCCGTCAGCACCTCGTTTGCCCGGGTCGCCGATGCATACGGCAGCGCCTGGTCCAAGGTGCCGTGACCAATAAAGATCGCCAGCTTGCCCAATGATTCATCCGGTTTCAGCTCAGCCTTGAGCACCGGCAACACGCTGCCACTCAACGCCGCAATCCCCCGCACCAGCTGCGGGTCACGCAACGCCACCTCATACGACATGATCGCGCCCTGGCTGAAACCAATCAGGAACACCCGATCGCTCCGGGTGTGGTACTTGGCGGTGGCTTTGGCGACGAAGTCCTTGATCAGCCCCGCACTGCGCTGAAGATCGGCCGTGACACCATCGTAATCGCCGTCACCCGGCGTCTTGGTAAACCAGCGGAATCCATTCGGATCGACCGGCATGGGCGCCCGAACCGACAAATAAGTCCACGTGGACGGCAGCGCGTCCTTGATGCCAAACAGGTCTTCCTCGTTGCTGCCAAAGCCATGCAGGAAAATCACCAGCGGTTGGTTGCGCGCATCGCCCTGGGTTTGCTCCAGGTACGACAGCGGCAAGTCGGTGTGCAGCGTATCGTCGGCATGAGCGGCACCGGCTAGCAGGGTCAGCGCCAGGGCAAACAGTTTAAGCATGGGACGTTACCTCAGGGTTTGCGTAGCAGATAAGTGTCCATGATCCAGCCATTCTCCAGGCGCGCGGCCTTGCGCACCCGTTGGATTTCTTCGGCCACCTCACTCACCTTGCCGCTGATCAGGATCTCATCCGGCGTGCCGAGGTAGGCGCCCCAGTAGATGTCCAGGTCCTGATCGGCCACGCTACGGTAGGAATCTTCGGCGTCAAGCATGACCACCAGGGTGTCGGCATCACTCGCCTGCCCCGCCGCCAGACGGCGCCCGGTGGTGATCTCAACCGACTTGCCGATGCGGTTCAACGGCACTTTGTGCTGGGCGGCCAGGGCCTGCACGCTGGTGATACCGGGGATGACGTCGAACTCAAAGGTGCAGCGGCCACTGGCCAAAATCGCCTGCAGAATGCGGATGGTGCTGTCGTACAGCGCAGGATCGCCCCACGCCAGGAAAGCGCCCACTTCACCGTCGGCCATTTCCTCATTGATCATGCGCTCGAAAGTCTGCTGCTTGTCGCGGTTGAGGTCCTGCACGGCGGTGGTGTAGTCGATATCGCCGCGCACACGCTCGGGGCAATCGGCCTCGGCGAAGCGGTAGCCAGGCTCGGTGATATAGGTCTCGCAGATCTCGCGGCGCAGGTCGATCAACTTGTCTTTGCTCTGGCCCTTGTCCATCAGGAAAAACACGTCGGTGCGGTTGAGCGCTTTCACGGCCTGCATCGTGATGTAGTCAGGGTTGCCGGCGCCAATGCCGATGATCAGGATGCGTTTCATGGGTAGCTCTCAGTGCGGGGCGTGGATTTTGCCATGTTCAGGCGCCTAGGCGTGAGTTTCCAGGCGCAGGCGCCAGGCCTTGTTGAAGCGAAGTTCAGTGGCTGACAGCGCTTCGACGTCGATGAGATAGAACATCGACAGCGGAAACCGCATCACGTACAGCAGTGCGGCGCGGATCACAAAGGGGTGCGTAATGGCGACCACATGGCCGGGTTGGGTTTCGAGGGATTTCATCCACTGCGCGACACGCGTGCAAACGTCATCCACCGACTCGCCGCCATGGGGTGCGCACGTGCTGTCAGTGAGCCAGGTGTTTAACTGATCGCCATTCAGTTGGCTGATGGCCTGGCCTTTCCACTGGCCGAAATCAGCGTCACGCAGGGCGTCTTCGACTCCTGCGTCACCGCCGAACAAGCCGGCAGTCTGCCGTGCGCGCATTTCCGGCCCGCACAACAAACGCCGGGGTTTTTTATAGCGCCCGGCCAGGGACAGCGCCGCCCCCTGCCAATCCATCGCCACCGCCTCGTCGTCCTGAAAACGCCCGCGCTTTTGCAGCGGCGTGGCGGCATGGCAGATGAGTGTCAAACGGGTGGCCTGGATCACGGATTGTTTCAACGACAAGGATTAAGGCCACCAAGACTGGCGCAGTTATCGCTAGGGCGCAACGCCTTGTGCCAGATAGAGCACCTGGTAGCCCGTGCCTGGATGCTCGGCATCCAGCGTCTTGGCCGACAGCGTAAACCGCACCAAGCGCCACGCTTGTACGTCCAGCGCGAGGAACACCGCGAACGTGTCGTTGCTATCCGCCAAGTGCTGATTCCGTCGTTTCTCATCGGCCACTATGCCCGCGCGGTCCGCGCCAGGCGCCAGCGGCCATTCCTCCCGATACACACTCAGCGCGTTCTGCGCCGGGCCGCGTTGTACATCCAGCGGCAGCCAACTCTCGATATGCGGACGACCGAAGCTGTCGAGCACTTTCTGGAAACGCTCCCCCAGCAAAAAGTCAGCGGCCTGCAAGGGGTCGGCCCACAGGTACACCGAGGAATACACATTGCCGCCAGTCTCCTGGGCGATAAACGCCTTGAACAGCAACCCTTCAGCGTGATCCCACAACGGCCCCAACTGCGCGGCGCGTCGGCGAATCACGTTCATGTCGTAGTCGGCGGGCAAGCGGTGTGAATACTGTTTGGCGAACATAAAAAAGCGCCCTGGCAAGATGAGGTTCCAGCTTGCGCACCCGTGATGATTTCAACAAGATATGAGCCGATATAGATGCGATAAGGATCCGATATGACTGACGCGCTCAAACCTCTGGATATCGACACCGTACACGCCTTCGTACTGGTGGCGGATTTCGCCAGTTTCACCCGTGCCGCCGAGGCCCTTGACACCTCCCAGGCCGCGATCAGCCTTAAGCTCAAGCGCCTTGAAGAGCGCCTCGGCTATCGCCTGCTTGAGCGCACGCCACGGCACGTGCGGCTGTCGCCCAAGGGCGAGCAGTTCATCGTGGCCGCGCGTGCGCTGCTCAACGCCCATGAACGCGCGCTGGGCGACATGGGCACCCACGCACCGCGTCGCTTGGTGATCGGCATCAGCGACCACGTCGCCGGCCCGGACTTGCCGACCTGGCTCAGCCGCCTGGCCGCCTATGACCCTTTGGTGATCCTCGAAGTCCGCATCGCCTCCTCCCGCGACCTGGTCGCCGCCTTCGATCGCAACGAGCTGGACGCGGTCATCGTGCGCAACGAGGGTGACCGCCAGGACGGCGAAGTCTTGGTGGTGGAACGCTTCGGCTGGTTCGCTGCGCCCACCTGGCAACACAGCCCCGGCACGCCACTGCGCATGGCGACCATGGCTGCGCCCTGCGGCGTTCGCCACTTGGCCACACGCGCACTGGACGCGGCGCGCATCGACTGGACCGAAGTATTCGTCGGCGGCGGTGTGATGGCCGTGGGGGCGGCAGTCAGCGCCGGCCTCGGCGTAGCCGCCCTCGCCCACCGCGTGGCACCCGCTGGCGCGGCTGAGGTGAGCGAGCAATATGGGTTGCCGGCATTGCCCGTGAGTGAAGTGGTGCTTCACAGCCGGATCAGTGACGCACGCTCCAGGGAAACATTGCGCGCCCTGAGCGCGACCTTTCGTGGTGTGCTGCAACGTTGAAACCAGCCCCCGCCAGTGTGCTTTTTTTGTGGGAGCTGGCTTGCCCAGGTGATGCCATTTTCACAATTGTAGTGAGCGGGCTTGCCCCGCGCTGGGTGGCGAAGCCGCCCCAAACCAGGCGACTTGGTTTTATCTGGCACTCGGCGGTGTCTTTATTGGGGCGGCTTCGCCACCCAGCGCGGGGCAAGCCCGCTCACTACAGGTTGCTTCTGTGCTCTCAAAAGATGTGTGGCGACATGACATCGTCAATCAAACCACTCACGGCGGCCTTCGAAGGTGCTGATGATCAACGCCACAATCATCCGCACCGCCTCCGCATCCCCCACTTGCGCATTCACTGCCAGCCACACGTGGCGCTGCATGCTCTCGGCCAACAACCCCGGCAACGCCACAAGCCCCCGGTCAAAACTGCTCATGTAGTGCGGCAGCAACCCAATACAGGCGCCACAACGAATCATCTCCAGCATCAGCGAATACGCATGCACCTGCACCACCGCCGCCAAACGCTGCTCCACCACCCGATTCCACGGCTGCAGCGCGCCAACCTGCGCATCCGGCTGCCACTGCACCAGCATGTAGTCATTCAGGTCTTCCACGCTGTCCGGCCGTGTTGTCAGCCGTGAATAACGCTTGGCGATATGCGGCAAATATTGCAGCCGCGCCAGGGCCCGTGGCGGCTCAGTGACAAAGCTCGGGCCCGGCACCGGGCCGTCGGCGTCCGACAACCACAGCACCACGTCTACCTCCACTGCTTGCAGCGACAACTGGCTGTCGATGGAGATGATCTCCAGGCGCACGCTGGCGTTGCGTCGCAGCAAGGCAATCAGGTCGCGCCCAAGGATGTCGTGCAGGATCGGCTCAGCCACCGCTAGCCGAATCAGCGGTTGCTCCGTGACCGGCAGGCGCCGCTCATGGGCCAGGGCAATCAACTGAGCCTGCAACTGCTGACCATCGCGGCTAAGTACCAAGCCATTGCCCTGATAGGTGAACAGCGAATGGCGCAGATGCTCTTCCAACTGCGCCAAGCGCTTGCGCAACAGCGTCGCCTTGATATTCAAACTGCGCGCCGCCTGCATGAAACAGCCGCAACGCGCACTCACCAGAAAGTAGCGCGCCACCTCCGGGTCAATCTCATTGGCCAGGACCAGCCAGGTACTACGCCCCTCGCCAGGTGCGCGATAAGCGGACGGCCCCTGAAGGCCAGACGGTTCTAGAAATGCCATGGGAGACTCCCTGTCTTGTCTGTCTGTGCATCCAATGCGGGTTGAAACGCGTTACTCCAGCACCTTGTTCAGCTCTGCGCCGTCGATACTCAGGGTCGCGGTGTTAAGCATGCCTTCGAGGTAAGCCTTGGCGATCTGCTCCTGGCGCTGGGTGCGCAGGGCCTGGGTCAGGCGTTCGCGCAGCTCGTCCAGGGTCGCCGTGCGCGCCGGTTGCTGGCCGGTGAGCTTGAGCACATGGAACCCTGCCGCACTCTGCACCACATCCGATACGGCACCGACCTTGAGGCGCGACACCGCAGTGCGCACTTCCGGCACCAGTTGCTGCAATGGCTGCATCCCCGAGTCCCCACCTCGCGCGGCAGAGTCGGTGTCCTGGGAAAATTGCGTGGCCAGGGCGGCGAAATCACCCGGTGCCGCCTGGGCGCGGCGGCTCAATTCCTGGGCCTGGCGGCGTACTGTGTCGAGGGTTTGCGGGTCATTCACCGCGAGGAAAATCTGACTCACCCGATACAACGGCGGCGTCATCCATTGCGACTTGCCGCTGTCGTAGGCCTGTTGCAATTCAGCCGCGCTGGGGTAGTCGGCCGGCACCTGGCTGACCGAGAGCATGTAGTCGCGAAACACGATTTGCTCAGTGGCAGCTCGCGTTTGCTGTTCCACTTCCGGGCGCTGGCGCCAGCCTTGCGCGTCGGCCTGTTCGAGCACCGCCTTTTGTGCCAGACGTGAACGGATCCAGGTCTCCAACGCACCTCGGTTGCCGCGTAATTGCTCGCGAGACTCGGCCGGCAGGCTGGCAAGCACGCTTTTCAGTTCCGTCAGGTCGATCTGCTGATTACCCAGGCGAGCCACCGCTGGACCGCTCGGCGCAAGGTTGAGCACCGGTGCCGGTTGCTGAGCCGCCACCGGGTCGCTGCCCGGTCGCACGCTCAAACCCACCGCCACCACCAGCAGGGCCAGCGCACCCGCGCCGACCATCAAGGTTGGCTTTTTCACAATACGGGCGCCTCGACGTCGGCCTGGGCCTGCAACTGCGCCGCCTGCTGGCTGTATTCACGCAGGTAGACGATAAACTCCTGCAACAGGCGATCCCACAGTTCCAGCTGGCTGCGCAGGTGCGTGGCGCCAACACCGGCCACCACCACGTCCATTTCCATCAGCAGGAATTCGCCCTGCACCGATAACCGCGCAAAGCGCCGCGAGGCGTTCCACACCTGGGCCAGGCCTTCAGGCAACTCGCCCTGGATACGCAGCGCGCAGCTGTAGGTGAAATCCACGTAGTTGCCCTGCTCCGCCGCCGGGTTGCCGAAGCGCACGGCAAAGCCGATGCCCTGGCTGGCGCTGAGCAATTGCACGATACCGTTCTGCTCGGTCTGATTGACCCGGTAGCCGGATTCCTGCAACAGCTCGGTGAGGCTCTGGGTGGTGACGCTGGTGATCAATTCGCTCATGGAGATCTCTTCCCTGTCTATCAATGATTGGCAGTTGCCTGAGGCGCGTCGAAACGGCTCTTGTACAAATCATCGCCAAAGCCCTGGGCCAGTTCCTCGAACTTGACCCGCGCGCTGCTGGCGAACGGCTGGCGAATACTCATCACCTCGGCCACGTCGATTTTTTCGTAGGCCGCGAGCAGTTGCTGGGCCACGCCGTACATCTGTTGATTCTTGACTGAACATTGCTGCACTTGTGTGTCACGTTCGCTCAGTTGTGCCTGCAAGCGAGCGCGCTCGGCTTCTTTACCCTTGGCGAGCACCAGCAGTTCGTCATAAGCCTTCTTGAACTTGCCGATCTGCTCATTGCTCGCCGCGACCTGGGCTTGCGCCTGACTGTGCAGGCTCTGTTGCTGGCCGGCCATTTGCTCGGCCACGCCACGGGTCTTCTCCAGCTCAGCGGTCAGTTGCTTGATTTGCGCCTGGGCCTGCTTGGCCTGGGTTTCAGCGGCGATACGCGCCGCACTGGCCTGAGCCTGTTCGCTTTGCAGCGCCTGCAATTGCTGGGTGGTGCTGCGCAATTGCGTACGCAAGCGCTCCTCCATGCCTTCAGCCGAGGCCGCCGTGGCAACGAATACCAAGAGCAGCCCGCAGATTCGCGTGTTCATGTGGCATCTCCCTGCGCATCAAAAGCGCGTGTTGAGTTCCAGTTGCATCACATCGACTTCGAACGGCTGGCCATACACTTCGGACGCGCTCAACCAACGCGCACTGGCGTAGATGTTCTTTTCGATGCCGTAGTTGGCGCCGATGAAGTACCCCTTGGCGTTGGTGCCGCCCAGGTGGAACGAGGAATCGTTGAAGCCGTCGGGCAAGGCGTCGGGCTGGATGTATTTGTAACCGGCCAGCACATTCCAATCGCCGCGCTTGCGCATCTCCAACGCGCTGCCGAGGGTGAACGAGACCATCAGCGCATTGCCGCCACTTTCAAACTGGCCTTTGCTGTTGATGTTGTTGACGATCTCGCCCTCGCTGCGCTTGAGCATCTCGCCCTTGTCGTAAGCCAGGTTGTGGATGAAGTTAGCTTGGCTGCGCAGCTTGAAATCGCTCGGCAGCTCGCTGTCCCAGACCAGGTTGAGGTCCAGCACATCGAACTTGGACGCCAGGCCTACGAACTGCGGGTCGGGTGTTCTGGCAGGATCAGCCGGGTTGGTGGTGTTGTTACGCAAGTTGAACACGGTGTTGCCTTTTTGCATGAAGGCCACGCGCGTGCCGTCGGTGTCGCAACCCGCCGCGCCCGCCCATGGCGCGCAAGGGCTGGAGCGCTCGCCTTCGATGTCCTGGAACTGGTAGTAGGCAGCCGCCAGCTTGAGACGGTTGCTGCGATTGATCTTCCAGTCAGCGCCAATCTGCCCACCGAACAGCCATTTGGTCTCGCTGTCTTCCTTGTCGATACCGTTGGCGCTGGCAGTGTCGGAGGTGTATTCGACCGGGAAGGCGCCGAGCGTGCCGAACAGGCCCCATTCACTATTGAGGGCGTGGTTGAAGACTGCGGCCACACCGTCGAAGTTGAGGTCGTTGGAATACATCATGTCGGTGGAGTAGAAAGGGTTGCCGATGCGGCCGGCGGTCAACTTCATGTAGTCGGTGGTTGCCCAGGTGAGGTAACCCTGGTCAAGCCAGACGTCTTTTTTGCCGAAACCGCCGCCCAGGGTTTGGGTGGTGGACACCGGGTTATTGTCAGAGCCGGTGGCGATGCGTATGCCGGCTGTCCAATCCGGAGAGATCACCGCCTTCATGCCCAGGCGTGCGCGCAGGCGGAACAGGTTCTCACGGTCCTCGCGGGTGTTGAGCAAGGGTGGGAACTTGGTATTGGAGTTTTTGTTGACGTCGTAGGGGCCGGTGTCATTGAGCTTCGCGAAGTCAGTGATGTTGTTGCTGTTGTTACCCGAAAAATAGCGCGACTCGTCGCGCAAACGGATATCGCCATCAAAGCTGATGCGCGAGATCCAGTCCGGGAACGTATTGGGCTGCGCCCAGTTTTCCTGCTTGGCGGTGGCCATGACCTCGGCCTTGACCTGATCGCGGATCTGATCCTTGACCGCCTGCGGCACATATTGCACACGCACGTCGCCGGGCGCGGCGACCGGGCCTGCGGCAACCACCGACGCGGCATTGGCCTGGCGTGCCTGCTGGGCTTCCTTTTCGGCCTGGGCGATCAGCCCATTGGCGGTTTCCTGCTTGAGCACGCCTTGCTGCACCAACAGGCGGATCAGGTTGATAGTGACGTTTTCCGAGGGCGCGACCGGGGCTGCAGTCGCCTGGCCGACCAGGGTCGCGATGACCATGCCGACCGCCAGGGTCAGTCGATTCACGGGGGAAATCATGTGTACGCAACTCCTGTAAAAAACCGTTGAAAAAAGCATTCAATTAATCCGGGCGCCGGCCCTTCAGGGACAGGCGCATGGGCAGCGTCAGCGAGGCCGGCGGCTTCTGTGTGGAACGCGGTGCACGTATCAGCGCGAGCATCTGGGCATCGGTCTCGGCATCCCCGCTGGACTTGGCCACCAGCGCTTTAGTGACCTGGCCATCGGTGCCCAACCACAGGTCTATCTGTATCGAGAAAGCCTTCTTGCGTAATTCCGGGTCTTCGCGCATCAGCCGTTGATAGGTGCCGGCCAGGTACTGCTTGTACGTGCCGGTACCCAACCCGCCGCCGCCACCGCTGCCGGCCATGCCGCCGCCCTTACCAGCGCCGATGTTGAAACCGTCATTGCCGGACTGAGCGTCGCCATCGATCTGCATCGGGTTGGCCAGGTCTTCGTTGGGCGAAGGCGGCGCTTCCTCGGCCGGCTTGACCTCTTCGGGTTCGGGGCTT
Organism: Pseudomonas tritici; assembly: GCF_014268275.3. Classification (NCBI taxonomy): domain Bacteria; kingdom Pseudomonadati; phylum Pseudomonadota; class Gammaproteobacteria; order Pseudomonadales; family Pseudomonadaceae; genus Pseudomonas; species Pseudomonas tritici. Next base: position 2,728,272 of record NZ_CP077084.1, on the reverse strand, counting down.
GGCACCGGCTCCGGGACTTTTTCTTCGACCTGGGGCTCGGGCTCCTTGGGTTTCTCTGGAGGCGGTGGCGGTGGTGGCGGCAACGGGATAATCGTCGGCACCTTGGGCGCTTCGCGGCGCACGCCACTCATGTCATTGGCCCACTGCCACAAAAACCAGGCCGCCACGGCGCCCAGCAACAGGCCCGCGCCCCACTTCAACGGGCGCAATGGCGGCTTCTTTTTCACGGGCAGTGGCGCGATTGGGATCTGTGCGGTCATGGCTCAGCCCTGGCTCGGCTTGCCGGTGACCAGCCCGACCTGGGACAGCTCCAGCCGGCGCAGCAAGTCGAGCACTTCGATCACCTTCTGGTACTGCACCATCGCATCGCCGCGCACGATCACCGGGAAATCCGGGTTCAGCGCTTTCTCGATACGCAGGCGCTCTTCGAGTTCGCCAAGGGTCACCGGGTACGCGTCAAGGAACACCTGGCCGCCGTCGTTCACGGAGATCGCCTTGGTCTTGGCCTCCGACAACGACACCGAAGCGCTGGCCTTGGGCAGGTGAATCTGGATACCCGAGACCTGGGCAGTGGCGGTGAGGATAAACATCACCAGCACCACCATCAGCACGTCCACCAGGGGCGTGATGTTGATGCTGTCGACGGCGGCATCATCGTCATCGTCGTGGGAGGCATTTACAGAAGCCATGGCAACTCTCCTCAGGCCGGAACCGGTGCGTGATGCGGTGCGCGGTGCGCGGCTTCACTGTGCTGGCTCTCGCCGTGCATCTCCGCCAGGCGGGTGATGAACTCATCGACAAACACGCGCATGTCCGCACTCACTTCCTTGTTGCGCGTGATCAGGCGGTTGTAGCCAAACAGCGCCGGGATCGCGACAAACAGGCCCATGGCCGTGGCCAGCAAGGCCGCCGCCATACCCGGCGCGATGGCATTGATGTTCACGTCACCGGCCATGGCGGTACCGAGGAACACCACCATGATCCCCAGCACCGTCCCGAGCAGGCCGATGTACGGGCCGCCGGCGATGGCGTTGGACAGGGTCGAGAGCTTGGAGCTGAGGGCCTGGTTTTCGCGGGTGCGCACGCCGTCCATGGAACAGCGGATGGCTTCGATGGTGGCAGCCGAGACCGACGAGGTGTCGGCGCCCTGGGCGCGACGGGTGCGGATTTCCTTGACCGCCACCAGGTACAGGCGCCACAGCGAAGAATGGGTCAGGCGCTCAGCCAATTGCGTGTCGTCGGCGTACATTTCCAGGCGGGTGCCGATCTGCGCGAAATGCTCGCGGAAGACCTCGTTGGCACTGCTGAGGCGGCTGACCTGACGGTTCTTGCGCAGCATGATGACCCACGACTGGAACATCATCGCCACCAGCACCAGGATGATCACCCAGGCGTCGACCGGTACGGCATTAAGCAAGAAGCCCAGGCTGCCGAAGCCCATGCCGGACTGTTCTTCATCCACGCCATAGGCCACCAGCTTCGACTCGGCGCCCTGGGCGCTGGCGTCGGCCAGCAACAGCGCGGCCGGGCGCGCCACCTTGGACAGGCGCAGCTCATCGATGGCCCCGGCGAATGGCTGGTGCGTGCTGCCCGCTTCCGGCAGGTCGGCACCAATGGCCAACTGGGAATTGAACGCTGGCAAGGCGACGGCGAGGGTCGCGGTTTCGCGGCCATTCACATACAACGAGACCTTTTCACCCTCGGCGGTGAACGCCAGGTGCTGCCATTGGCCGGGGTTCAGCGGTTGGGTCGACACGGCGCGCTGGCCGTCGATTTCCACAAACGGCATACCTTGGTTCAAGCCCAGCAGCAGGTTGTGAGAGCCGTCGCGACGGGCCAGCACCACTTGCTCGCCACTGGCCTGGTCCAGGCGCAGCCAGGCACTGAAGGTGAATGCGCCACCGGCTGCGTGCTGCAACGATGGGCTGGCCGGCAACATCAAGGGCTGGCCGCCGAACTGCAAGGCGCGGCCGATCACGCCGTCAATGCTCGCGCCAGTGGCGTTCAGTGCAGTGTTGGCGTAGGCCGTGGTGTCCCGGGGCGGTGTCGCATTGGCCCCATCAAAGTGGTAAAGCGCGGTGTAGTTCGGATCAAACGTCAGTTGGCCGTTGGCGGTGGCCGGGGCTTTCTGATTGCCGTAGTACATCCACAGGTCCTGGCGCTGGCCGCCTTCGACCTTGGGCACATCGACCCAGATCAGCGCCATGCCCATCAACGGGTCGAAGCTTTCGATCTGATGGTTGAACACGGTCTTGTCATCGGCGCTGACAAAACGCAGGTCGGCACCGTCTTCCTTCACCCCGTCAAAGGTGAAATTGCCCGTGTGCAGGCGCACCAGCAGCGCGGTGCGGCCCAGGGCCTGGTTGATCGCGGCGCCTTGGGCGGTGGTGTCTACCGAGATCTGTTTGCGGTAGTGCCAATCGTCCTGCCACCAGGCATGGGCGGTGGCCGGGAGCGCGAAGCCCAGGCAGATCAACAGGCTCAGGAATAGGCGTTGCATGGGTGAAGTCTCCGAAAGAAAAAGTCAGAAAGTCGCCTGCACACTGAAGTGCAGTCGCGAGTCCTGTTTCTGGGTGTTCGGTCCATCGAGCAGCGGGTAGCCCCAATCCAGGCTGCCGGACAACCATTTGCTCAAACTGGCGCGGGTGCCCAGGCCGACACTGGCCAGGCTGTATTCGTCTTCTTGCTCGGGCAGCGGGTCGTGCAGGCGCATGCGCGCGCCTTCGGCGAACGCATAAAAGCGCCATTCCTGCACATAACTGCCGAGAAACTTGGCCATGGACGGCGTGCGCAGTTCCTGGGAGAGCAAGTAACCCTCATCCCCGGTGCGCTCCGCCGCCAGGTAGCCGCGCACCGAAGTGGCGCCGCCGGCGGAATACTGCTCGTTGGAGACCAGCGGCCCCGAAGCCAGCTGGAAGCCACTTTTGGTGGCTGACTGCCAATCGTTGGCGAAGGTGTAGGTGTAATTCAGGTCGCCCTTGAGCACGGCAAAACTGGCGCTGGCCTTGTAGCGCTTGTAGTCGAACTCCTCGGCGTCGCTGCCATAACCGAAGAACGCACGGGTGCCGACGACCAGGTTCAAGCCAAGCCCCAGCTGGGATTGCTCGGTGTAGCGATAGCCGTTGTAGCCCAACGTGAATGGCGCGTACTTGAGCGGCACTTGGTCGCTGCTGGAGCCAAATTTCATTTCCTCGTCGAAGTCCTTGAAGTCGACCCCGAACGAGAACGAGTTGGCCCAGTTACCGGCAGCGGGCAGGTTGTAGATCGCCGACACCCCATAGGAATGCCCCTTGCCCAACACGTTGCTGCCGCCGATGGTGGCGATGTTGCTGTCGGACTGGTAACCGGAGAACTGCAAGGTCCAGCGCTCGTTCAACGGGGCGGTATAGGAACCGGACCAGACCTTGGCATTCTCAGTGTCCTGGGGGGCGGTGAAGTACGTCAGCGAAATGCTGTGGCCCAGTTGCCAGAGGTTGTCGTAACCCAGGGTTGCCACCGAGCGCAGCTTCTCGGTGTCGGCGCTGTAGTCGTTGTTCAGGCCGAGGCTGGCGTGCCAGGGGTTCTGGTCTTCCACCTGCAAATCCACATCCATGGTGCCGGGGCGCTGGCCTTCGCGTACCAGCGGCGTGACCTGACGCCCGGCACTGCGGTTGAGGCCGGCCAACTGGGTTTGCACCGTGGCAAAGTCCGGCACCGCGCCCTCTTCCAGCGCCGGCACCTGCTCGCGGATTTCCACCGGCGAATAGTGCTTGGCGCCGACCACACGCACGCGTCCTACCTTGGTTTCGCTGACTTGCAGGTAGACGATACCGTCGTCGACCTTCTGCTCCGGCAGCTCGACAAACACCGACTGGTAGCCCCGCGACTGGTAGATCTTCTGCAGCGCATCGCGGGCGCCTTCGATATCGCCCAAGGTCTTTTGCGGACCGAGAAACGGGTACACAGCCTCCTCGATCGTCGCCGCATCGAGCACCGTGTTGCCGCGCACGAAGTACTCGTTGACGTCGACCGTGCGCGCCGCTTGCTCTTCCTCGGCCAACGCGATTTGCGTCACGCTCCCCAGCGTCACGCAACACAGCGCCAGCGTTAATTTGAACAGATGCTCCACACCGCCCCCTGACATTCTGATTTTTTGCGCCGCCACCGATTGCCCGGCATGCGGCCTGCTCAATTGCTGGTGATCGAGGTGTTGCCGTGGCGTGCCAGCCAGGTGTGCAACAGGGCGAAGTTCAGCGAGAACTCCGGCATGTGCAGCAAGGCGCCACAAAACACGTCACCGATGATTTTCTGGATGAGTTGCACCGCACGCGGGTTATTCAGCAGCGTGGCGATGTCGCGGGTGAGGACATGAAGGCTCCAGACCTTTTGGTTCAGGTCCAGGCCGACGAACCAGCGGAACAGCAGGTTGTAGTTCAGCTGTTCATGCAGTTGCTGCTCGCTGGGCACCGAATACAGCAGTTGCAGCAAGAGGACTTGCAGCACAGTGTGCGGGGCGATCGACATCGCGGATTCGGCCAACAGCCACTCACGGTGCTGGTCGAGCACTTCGTCGATCTGCGGGCGCAGCAACACCAGGGAATGGCCCGCCGGGATGTAGCTGGACACTTCCTTCAACGCGCCCTGCCAGTCGTCCTGAGAGACGATCCACACCCACGGCGCACCGTAGCGGTACACCGAAACCGGCTTCTTGCGCGCGGCTTCAACGATCTTCGACAGGCGCTGGTCGAGCTCCTGCATGCCTACTTTCGAGTAACGTTCCATAGTTCCCACTTGCCCCACTCCTGGCGTCTTGCTGACGGCTGGGGAGGCAGCTTGTGGCGGCCTCCAGCGCGTTACATAGGAGAGACGGGGGTGGCCGGGAGCTACCGAACTTTTGTCATGAAAGCTTCATTTGGGATTGGGAGGGGGGCAATTTTTTTGATGGTTGGTCGGGGTGTATATCCGTTATTTAAGTAACGGCGGGTTATGGTTCCGCCCTTACGGCGGCTCACTTTGGAAGAGCCCCAAAGTGACCCGCCGTAAGGGCGAAACCAATATCAGCCGTTACCGCAGCAATGGATATGTACCCCAACCAAAAACCCTCTAGCGCCTAACACATAGCCATCGCAGGCAACCCAGCGCCCACCGCAGACCGAGAAACGCCCAAAAAAAGGGGCGATCATTGATCGCCCCGAACGGTACATCGAGAGGTCCTTTCCAAAGCCTTATAAGCTGATCTGCTTGCGCTCCTCATCCGTCAACCGCGCCCGCGCCTGTTCGCTCAGCGGCCCCGCGCCCAGCACTTGCACCGGGCTGTTGGGGTTGTAGGCGGAATTTTTCTGCTGCGGTTCCGGTTCACGCGGCAACGGCTCGCTGCCCAGGCTCAACACTTCCACCGTCATGATCGAAGGCCGGCCCTGCTTGGCCGCCGCCTGCTGGCTGCGTGCTGCGTCTTCGGCCGCCTGGGATGCCGCTGCCCCCGCCGCGCTGGCCGAGCTCATGGCCCCCGTGTTGACCGTGGCTGACACCGGCACCCCGGACGACTTGCCCTGGCTCTGGATATTCGCCGCGTTCACCACGTGCAACGCGGCGATGTTGACGTTGCCGGATACACGAATCCCCGCCTCCCCTGCGTCGATGGTGCCCAACGGTGCGATCAGGTCGATGTCCCCCGCCGGCACTTCCGGAATCGGGTTCAAGGTCGCGATCCCCGCGCCAGTGCTTGGCACCGACGGCGACAGGCCGACGTTGCCCCAGTTGTCATAGACACGCTTGGGCGGCGTGTACACCACGGTGGTCTTGGAGCCGCGACCGGCGTTGATGTCGCCCTCGCTGGTCCACCCCATGATCGAACCGCCAAAGGTGGTCATGATGCGGCTCTGGCCAAGCAGGATGCTGCCCATGGAGTACAGCTGGATATCACCGGCACCTTGGGTAATCACACCCGCCGTCGACGGTGGCGCCGCGCCTTCGATGCCGAAGGTCTGGCTGCCGCCTGGGGTGAACATCTGAATCGAGCCACCGAAGTTGGTGTGCACGCCAGCGCCGCCGAACATCGTGATGTCGCCTTTGTAGGTGATCGGGTTGCCGGACACGTCCTTGTCCGGGAACAGTGCGGCGATGGCTGAGCGGCCACGCAGGTAACTGCCCTGGCGCACACTGCCGACCTGGTTGTACTCGCGGCCGGCGGCCTTGAGTTCAGCGAAGTACACGTCGCGGGCGAAGACCCGTTGTTGTTCGGCCGGCAGTGCCGCGTAATAGGTGCGGGCCTGGTCGGGGCTGCCGATAAAACCGAAGCGCGCGGCGAGCCAACCGACCAGTTCATTTTCGTAGGTCTTGGCGACCTTGCCGCCCTGGATCGATTCGCCCGGTTGCGCCAGGTTGACGGGGTTCAGGTAGGCCTCGACGAAGCGCAGGTAATCCGGGCCGTTGGGGCCTACACCGGCTTGCATCGTGATGCTTGCGCCGGGGCGGTTGTCGCCTGCGGCCACGGCGCCCAGGCTGGTGATGCCGACCTTGTCATCCATCAGGATATTGCGGCCGGCGGTCACTTCGAGGTTGCCGGGGCCGGCGACGTTGAAGCTGCTGTAGAGGATGTCGCGGCCGGCACTGACAATAGAGATATCGGTGGGGCTGTTGTGGACGAACAGATTGCCGGCGATGGTGTATTCCCCACTCCCACCGTCACCGCCGCTGGCACCACTCAAGGTTGTGCCGCTGCTGACGACATCTCGCCCAGCCAACATCCACACCGCGCCTGCGCCTTCATGATAGGTCTGCCCAAAGCGCGGGTCGGTAGCGGTGGTAATAGTGATCGAACGCCCGCTGTTGACGCCCAGCAGATCGCCGGTTACAGCATAGAAACGCGCGGGGTCCAAGGCATCGCCCCATGACGTGCTGGCGGTATTCGGACCGAAGGCAAACAGGGGAGAGACGCGGCCCAGATCGGCCCGAACGGAATCCGTGGAAGTATTACTGCCAACCAGTTGATAATTTCCGCTCGTGGGGTCTTTGACATACCCTTGGAACGCTGGGCGCAGGATCGTCGCCAGGGTATCCGGTGCTGCGCTGGAGCGGCTGATGGTCAAGTCACCGCCATAGATCGAGTCCGCCGCCAGCAATTGCAACTGACCGTTGGCCGACGGCGCCAGCACCAGCGCTTTGAGCGGCGGTGGCGGGCTGTTGTTAAGTGCCGAAGCACGCCCGTAATACAGACTGCCGTTGGCCGCGACCGCACGTAATGTCGCGGGATATACCGCCGCCATATCCGACTCTGTGGTGTCTGTCAGTGGCGTGAGGTTGCCGCCGGCGGAGAACAGATCGATCGCAGTGCGTTCGGTCCACAAACTGAACCAGCTCTGACCAAAACCAAGATCCGCGCCTTTCACATAGGCCGAGGCATTCATTTGCGGCGCGCGGCCCGGATCGGCCACATCTTGCAATACCAGGTCCCCACGGGTGGCCACACTGAAGGTTGCGTCCCCAGGTAACAGGCTCCAGCCCCCGGCCGCCGTCGCGGAAGTCGAGCGCATCGAATCGTAGGCGCGGACTTCGCCAGGGCTCTGATCCGTTGACCGGTTGCCATAACGCAAGGTCAAGCTACCCAGGGCGCCGCCCGTCAATTGAACATGCCCGCGAAGATCTACCACCGCACCATTAAGGTGACCCGACGTGATTTGACTGCCAGGGTTAACCGCCCCGCCGACCCGCACATTCATATCGCCGCCGCCCGTGAGTTGCAGGCTGCCATCGGCCCCAACCCGACCGGTGCTGCCCACTGCCAACACCAGGCCTTGGCTACGGGCGTTAACGCTCGCAGGTAAGGCCCCGTTCAATGTCAGTGGCCTCAGGATCCCGGCATCCCCGCCGACGTCAACATTCAGGTTACCCCCGCCCAGCGTGCCAAAGCCGGTAAAGCCAACCATCTGGTCAGGTGCATTTTTTATTAAATAGTTAGGGGTATAGGCGCCAAAGTTGATCCACCAACTGGTCGCCTGGGCCTGGCTACCAGACAGGCCATTGCCTTGACGCCACAACCAAGCGCCTACGTTGGCGGAGTCATTACCCACGTCACCCGCGACCGGCCGATCATCAATGTCCGGGGCTTCACTGGTGATGTTCCCAGTCAGGTTGCCACCCGCCTTAACCAGCAAATTACCGCCGCCTTCCGGGAACCATTCGCCAGACGCGCTCGCGGCGGAGCTGCCGGCGGTATAGACGCCATAGAGCGAATCCATGCTCAAGTCGCCCCCGGCCAGCAGCTCGAGGTCTGCCGCACCGGTGCGGATCACGCTGAAACGCGGACTGCCCGCCCTAATATCATTGGCGGAGATAATCTTGACGGAGGAGTGGCTGTCCGCCAAACGGAGATTACCCGCCTCTGGATGCGGCTGCAGCAAGCGACTGTCGGCCGCCTGTGTGTCGGCCCCGGCCACCAGACGCATCGACCAGGACTGCGAGCCCTCGGCCAGCATCGGCGCCACAGCCCAGAGCTTGCCCTCGCCCCCCGTACGCAGGTTCACCCACGGCACGCCACCCTGCAGCTTGACGTCGGTGCCCACCGGCAACAAGGCCCCGCGCAGCAGCAGCTTGGGACCATTGAGGGTCACTATCGCGGTGCTGCCCAGTTTCCCAGGTAACGGCACGCCCGCCGGCCAGGTCATGGCCTTCACACTGGTGAGGCTCACCAACACCGTACCGGCATCCAGGATGCTGTCTTTCGGTAAGCTCACGCGCGCAGTCAATATCGTGCCTGCCGGGTACAACACGGTACCCGAGGCATTACGCACCGCACCCGCCAGGACCGTACCGGCCGGCAATGCCAAGGTCGAATTGAGGGTCACCGCCACCGGCAATCGCGTACCGGCAGTCAGGCTGCGGGCCTTGATCGGCAGGTCGAAATTGAGAATCGTGCCGCCAGGGAACGTGGTGCCGTCCGCCAGGGTCACGCCGTCACCGGGCACCGTTATCGTGCCGCCGGTGTAGTCAATGCCAGCGCGCAGCACCCAGCCGGTATCATCCGGGGTCGCCGCCGGCTCTGCAAAACCATCGTTGATGCTGCCGTAGATATTCAGATCACCACCGGCACGCAGGGTCAGGCTGCCGGCCTCGGTCACCGCTTGGGTCGGCGATTTCAGGCTCGCGTAGCGATAGCCGGACAGGTCCAGGTCTCCCTGCACCACCAAGTCGCCATCCGGGGTTTTGCTGATGATTTCCACGCCAGGGCGCAGGTGAAAGGTATCACCGTAGGTCGCGTTGTTCAGGCCGGCCAGCTTGTTCTGCACCAGGTTGGTATTTTTCAAGGCCGCATTGATGAACGTCGTGCTCAGGTCGTGCTTCTTATCTAGGTAATCCTGGGTGATTTCCTGATACGGCCTGCCGCTGGCAGTCGTGCCCGTGCCGAAATCGGCATCGTCATAGGTAGCCATGCCGTTTAGGGCGATCGATCGCGCGCCGTCGATGGTCAGGTGCCCACTGGCGTCGATGGCAATGTCATCCGCGCCCAACCGCGGCGCATTCAGTTCCAACGTGCCACGGTTGCGCCCGTTATTGCCAGTCGCAGTATCGGTGCCATGACGCAGGTCGATACGCGCACCGCCAGCCAGGGTCAGCTGGCCGGTGCCGGAACCGAGCACCACGATGGCGCGGTTCGGCGAATCAATGATCTTGCCGTAGCTGTCCACGCGCAATTGCGTGCCATGGGCGTCGAGTACAGCGCTGCCGTCCAGGGTCAGGCCGTTCTTGCCGGCCAGGTTGATACTGCCGACGCGCTCGCCGCTGGCGTCCACCAGGCCGGTCACGCGCAAGCTGCCGTTGTCCACCGAAACATTCACGGTGTTGGCTTTGACACCATTGCCGATGACCAGGTCGCCCTGTTTCAGTTGGAAGCTGCGCGTGCCATACACCTGGCCCTGGTTGAGGCGCTGGTTGAGCGCGGCAAACTGGTCGCTCAAGGTGCCGTTGCCGCCCAAGTGCTGCGCCTGGACCTCCACCGCACCTGCCAGGTACGGCACCAGGGTGCCGCCGGCATCGTAGTAGCCGCTGCTGCCGGCGAGAATCTTGCCCGCCAGGTCGACGGTGCCGGCCGCGCCGCCCACCGCCACGGCGCGCAGCTTGCCCGCCTGGTTGTAGTTGGCCGACAGGTCGATGGTCGAGCCCGCCCCCTGCAGTACATTGCCTGCGCGGCTTTCCAGCAGCACTTCACCGCCCGCGCTGTATTTGGTCAGGTCATTGAACACGATGGCGCGACCGGACACATCAATCGATGCGTTGTCGGTCAGCACCACGTCACCACGGGCGCCCAGGGTCACCTTGCCGCTGGGCAGTACCACCGCGCTGGCCAGGCGAATGCTGTCGCCCTGCAGCGACAACTCGCCGCCCAGGCCCTCCACCTTGCCCACCGGGCCGGCCGACGCACTGATATCAATCGCACCCCCGGCGGTGATTTTGTTCACTGAGCCCGCCGCGCCGGTCATCAACGGTGTCAGGATATTCAGGTTGCCGCCACTGTAGGCAAAACCCTTGACCGGGTCATAGGCGCCCTGGTTCTGGTACACCGAGAGGCTGCCCTTATGGTTGGCGGTGATGCGGTCGCTGGCCTTGAGGTTGACGTTGGCAAAGCCCAGGGCCAGGCGGTTCAAGGTCGCTGTGGTGCTGGCCTGGGCAAACTCGCCGTAGCCGAACTCAATGCGCTCGGCATTGATATCCAGGCGCCCGCCGCCGGTGCCCGCGCCACCCGCCACCACCGTGCCAGGCGCCGCCTCGGCGCCCTGCCAGATCAGGTTGGCGGTGTGGATAGTCGCCACATCATTCGCACCGCCGGAACCGTAGATGGCCGGGGTGGAGAGCATCAGGTTGTTCAACAGAGACTTGCCGGTCACCGCATCGTAGGTGTCCAGGGTCGCGGTGCCGTAGAAGTTGAAGCTGTCGCGTGCCGACAGTTGCAGGGTTTCCAGGGCCGGTGCGCCGAACTGGGTATCGCCGCGCAGCAGGCGGTCGAGCACTGCCTGGGTGAGGGTCAGGCCCGCCGGCAGGCGATTGGCCGCCGCCGCATCGGCCAGGGCTTGCGGGCTGCCGACGTTGATGCTGGCCAGCCCCAGGTTGAGGTGGCGGGTGCCGTAGCGCACCTGATCGCTCATCTGCAAGGTGTTGTCAGTCAAGGCGACGATGCTGCCTTCTGAATACAGAGCAGTTTGCCCACTGCATGGCGCACTGTTGCAGACCCCTATCTGGATACCTTTACCCGCCTGCGGTTGCGTCTGGGCGACCACATTGAGCAAGCCATTAGACACTGCCAATACGTTGGCCAAGTTGTAGACAAAGCCATCGCGCGCATCATAACTGGCCTTGCCGCGCCCGATGGTATTGATGGAGGCGCCCTGTTCAACCACGATGGAGCCGGTCGAGGCCACCAGGAATACTTCCGGCGCGGCCAGAGTCGCGCCATCGCGCAGGGTGAGGACCCCCGTATTACCGCCACTGAGGGTGACGTAGTTGCCACCCTGACCATAATTGACCACCATCGTCCCGCCAATCACCAGGCGTGCAGCGCCCAGTGCATTGAGGTTTTGTGCCCCTACGGTAATACCGGCAAACCCACTGGTGGCGCCCTTGCCCGCCGCAATAATTTCGATGTCTCGCCCGGCGCCTCCACCTGAACTGTTCAGCGAAACGGTGCCGGCGTAACCGCCGTCGGCTGCCTCAAAGCGACCGATACCCTGGAACGAAAAGGAGTCCTCCCCTGCGCCTGCTCGCAGTATCAATTGCAGGGTTTTAGCGTCCACCGGCAGCAATGCGCGTGGCACACCCAGCCTGGCGGCGTCGGCTACGGCGAACTGTGCATAGCCAGTTTCGTTGTACTGCGAATAGCGGCGCAGGGTATCGGCAGAGGTCAGAATCACCTGGCTTGCAATGCTGTTGCCAATCTCGGTATTGGCGATGGACAGGCGCCCCGACGTGGACCACGAGCCATTGCGCATGGCCTGGGTCGTGCTGTCGCTGCCGAGGCCGGCCAGGCCATTGATTTCCACCCGGAAAGCGCCCGGCATCAAGGCATAGGTGGACGGCATCAAGGTATAGGTGCCCGCCGCAAGCCCCGGTACGCCGGCGCCAATCGTGATTTGCTGGCCAATCAACGGATCGACTGCACCCCCTTCCGGCGCCACGGGGGCATAACCCGGTTGCGCACCCGGCACGATCGCATAGATCGGGTTGGTGCCCAGCCCCGGCAGCACAAACCCGCCATTCGCCCCGAATTGTACCAACGGGTTGTAGCGCGCATCCGTAGAACCACCGCGCCCGGAAATAAACCCGGCGCCGAGCAGTTCGCCGCCGCCGGACAGTTCCACCGTAGCGTCAGGCAGCACCGCAACCGACTGCCCCCCTAACGTCAACCCGACACTCAGGCCGTTGTTGTCTCGTCCGCCCAGACCGATAAACGTCACGGTCTTACCGTTGTATTTGTAGACTTGACCATCAACCGTGCCGCCGTATGGCAGCACCAGGCCCTTGCCGCTCACCGAGGTCAGGCTGCCGGGCAGCAACTCGACCCTGTTGCCTCCCATAACGCCAACCTCAATCAGCCCCAGGGGCGCGCGTATCACGCCGCCCTGCTTGATGGTGGCGGCTCCCAGTTGAAAGCGGCCGAACGCCGAGTAGGGCATCTGGGCATTGCTGTTGCCGGTGCGGGCGATAGTCAGGGTGCGGTCTGGATCGTAGTTGAAGCTGGTGCCATCACGTTCGCTCAGAAAGCCAGCCAGTACCCGCGCCCCAACCTCGGTCCCCGGATACAACTGCACCGCACGCAGGGTCATGTCCCCCCGGGTCATCAGTTGCGTACTGATACCCGTGGCGATCGCATCCGCCCCCGCCCCGGCCAGAAAGCGCAGGTCGCCCTGGCTGGTCAGTTGCACATCATCGAACCCTCGGCGGTCGACATTTACCAGGCTGGTGTCGCTCAGCGGCAGGTTGCTGTTATTGCCGAACTGCACGCTGCCGCGCACATCAATCAGGTTAGCGTTGGCTGCAAACAGCGCCTGGCTGGCGCGTTGAGACGTGCCGTTGGTCAATACCGGATGCAGGTACTGGTCCTTGGCTTCCAACGGTTCAAGGATGCCCGCCAGCAGCAGGTACGGCGCCGACAGGTTGATACGTGAATTGTCCGCAGCCTGCTCTGTAAGCCCCATGGCGCCGCTGTACAGGCGCAGGCTTTGGCCCATTTTCAGCGATACGTCACCGTCGAAACCCAGCACGCCGTCGCTCAACAAAGCGAGGTTGTCGAACCCGCCAGCGCTGACCTGGTCCACCCCAAGGCGACCATGACCATATTCCAGGCTGGCGGCCGCCGCGTCGGCGGTGTCCGGCAATGTGCTGCCCTGGTGGGTTTGACTCAGTACCAGTTCGCGAAGGTTGAGTACGCGGTCAGTGACGGCATTCTTGGCGTAGTAAGGACTTTCCAGGGCCACGGACAAACTGCCGCCCGCCGCGCCGACGCCACCGGCCCTGGCGACGAAGCTACCATCCAGGTACAGACCGTTGTTGGACGCGAAGCTGATGCTGCCGCCATTGCTGGCCACCTGCACCCGGCCCTGGCCCGGAATATCCAGGCCCGCCTGGGCGCCGGAAGCATCCAGGCGGGCGCCGTCGCGTACGACCACAAACAGGTCGCTGGCCTTGGCAATGCCGGTGGCCAGGTCGATGTCGCCACCGATGCTGATCTTGCCGCCATTACGCACCTGGCCGTAGACATCGCCACGGCTGCTCACCGCCGTGACCGCACGCGCAGCAACATCGATCAGCGCGTTCTCGCCCACCCAGATCGAGCGGCCATGGCCAGCGGCGTTAGCCTGTTCTGAAACCGTCACTGTCAAACCACCCAGGCTGACACTCCCGCCCCAGGCATTGAGGGTGCCGTTCAGGGTCAACTGGCCAACGCTGCGCAGGTTGATGCCCTGGCCAGGGTCAACGTTGATCACCGCGCCCCGGCCTACGGTCAACGCCGTGGTGGCCAGTTCGGCGGCCGTGGACTCCTGGTGGCCGGCGGTCAAGGTCAGGCTGGCGCCACGGCGCTGGGTCAGCACGCCTTTGGTCGCGTCTTCCTGATACAACGCTGGCGTCCAACGCTCCAGGGCCGTGGCCGGGTCGCTGCCACTGGGCGCAGCGGAGGTCTGGTCGCCCAAGCGATAGACCGGCGTGGTGACATTTACCTGGGTGCCGTCCGTGACCAGCAGCCCTTCGTTGCCGGTGACGTCATAGGCCGAGAAGCCCTTGTTGAAGAAATCTGCGGCCAACTGCACGGTGCCCGCGTCAGGCACGGTGGCGCTGTCGCCGATCTGCACCTTGCGTGCCTGCAACGCCAGGGTGCCGCCACCGCTGACGCCATAGCCGCGAATCTCGCCGTCCAGCGCCAGGCTACTGAGGGAAGCCAAGGTCACATCGCCACCCTTGCCGCCGGTGAGTTTGCCATCCAGGCCGAGAATGCCGCCAGAGGAAGCATCCACCACACTGCCGGCCGCCAGGCTCACGTTGCCGGTGCTGCGCAGCGATACCTTGCCGCCGTTCACATAGGCCACGCCGCTGTTGTTCGTCGGTTCCAGCAACAGGTTATTCCAGCGCCCCGTGGTGTCCAGCTTGACCCCGGAGGCAACATTGACACCGCCATTCCCCGGCACAATCGCATCAAGGACTGTGCCTTTAAGCGGATCGACCTGGTAAAGAATGTTGCCTGCATTAATGCTTCCGCCGTGGGCGGTGAGGTTGGCATTAATATTCACACCCGGCCCGAACAGGGTGATATCGCCACCGTCCGCCACCTTGAGCGCGCCGTTGACGGTAATCTGCTGCGTGGCACCGACCTTGATCGCGCCCAGTTGGTAGCCATTGAGCTGATCACTGTCGAGCACCATCTTGCCTTGGCGATCCGCCGGCAAGGCGGTGGTGAGGTCCAGGCCATCGGCGATTTTCTGTGTATTGCTGTCGATCAGTACCTGATCGGTGGTGCCCGTCAGGGCATAGCGCAGGGTGCCGGTGGTCTTGTTGTAGACCGGCGTGTACCCGCCAATGATCAACTGCGCGCGCTGGGCCATCGCCTTCTGCGATTGCTGGTAACCGTCGAGGTTGATGTTCGGCGCTTGGGTCTGGCGATCGCCCTGGAACACGTCGCTGATCACCTGACCTTCGAGCACCGCGCTGGTGGTGCCGATCACCAGCTTGCCGGCATCACGGCCCACGGTATAGCCGCTCTCGTAACGGCGTTGCTTGGCGATCATCGGGTTGTAGTAATAATCGGTCTGGCCCCAGCGCTTGCTGGTGTCCTCATAACCTTTGTAGAACCCGGAATAGAGAATGTCGCCCGGCGCGTTGGAGACCTCATACAAACGCCCATCCGGGCCCTTGAGCCAGGTCTGCTGGATATACCCGGCCTGCACATCCACGGTGCCGCCCGACAGGTTGATCTGCGCGCCCTTTTGGGTCACCACATCCTTGCCGGTAAAGGTCACGGTGCCGCCCTGGGCCATCCATTCGCCTACCGAGTGGCCTTGGGTACCGAGGTAACCGCCCACCTCCAGCAAGCCGCCGGCGGTGTACCAGCGATCCGTCGCGTAACCGTTGGTACCGGCCGGCACAAACACCAGCTCACGCAGGTCGACCCACACATCATTGTTGATCAACTGGCCGCCGTCACGGTTGACCGGCGCATCGCGCTGCTCGTTGCCCTGTACGTTGATCTTGATGTTGTTGGATTCCATCGACACCTTGACGCCGACAGCCCCGGATACATCAATCATCGCCCCATCACGCACCAGGCTGCGGCCGGCCGCGCTGACCGCCACCTGCCCGCCAGTGGCCAGGGTGATCGAGCCTTTCTGGAAGTCCACGGTGCCGCCGCTGACGATCTCGATACGCGACTGGTCGGTGCGGTCAGCCACGGCACTGAGGTTGTTGAACTGGCCGGTGATCAGGTTGGCAGGGGTGCCGTCGAGGTTGACCAGCCCGTTGCCCTTTTGGCTGTTCAGCGCGGTACTGCCGCTGCTGTCCAGCAGGATCGCAGTGGTGCTGCCTTCGCCCAGGGTCACGCTGCCGGTGGCGTCGGTGGCGGAGTTGAGCAAGTGGATGGTGCCGCGGGTGTCCACCGAGGTACTGGCCAGCGCAACACCATTTTGCTGCACCTGATGCCCGGTCAGGGTGATGTCGCCGGTAGAGGCCATGATCAGGCCGCTGTTGGTGACCTTGCCGGCGCTGCTGCCGGCGTTGAGGCTAGTTGCCACTTCGTTACCACGGGTGGTGGAACGATCGTTGCCGGTGGTGCCCACGCCCTTGCGGATGTAGAAGCTGTCGCCGGCTGCGAGGGTGGTCTGGCCCTTGGCGGTGATGATTGTACCGGCGTTCTCGACTTCCGAGCCGAGCAGCAAGGCATAGCCGCCGGCGTCGGTGGAGGTGGCGGGGTTGTGGGTCTGGATCAATGCACCGCGCTGCACCACGACCTTGCCCGCAGCGTCAGTGAAAGTCGGTTGGGAGCCGGTGGAGTCGACGTAGATACCGCGCTGCGTGAACTGCTCGTCGGTGATATTCCCTGCCGCTGCGACCAGGTTGCGCACATTGACCTGGCTGGTGCCACTGAAGACCACACCGTTGCGGTTCACGATCATCACCGTACCGGCGCCATTGATCTGGCCCTGGATCTCACTGGGCCGCGCGTTGGGGTCGTTGACGCGGTTGAGCACGGCCCAGCTGGACTGCTGCTGGAAATCCACCGTGGTGTTGCGCCCGACGTTGAAGGTCTCCCAGTTGAGGATCGCCTTGTCGGCGGTCTGTTCGATGGTCACCGTGGTCTTGCCGCCCGACTGGCTTTGCTTAGGCCCGTTGGCGTTGAGCCAACCCTGGGTGAGGCTGTTATCCACCTGCAGGCCGCCCTTGCCCAGTCCGTCGGGAATGTTCGAAACCTGGCCAAACGCCGCTTGCCGCCCCGCCGCCTGCGCCGCCTGCTGCGCTGCAATCGCCGCGACACTGGTGTTCAGCGTGCTGATGGAGCGCGCCAGTTGCTGATTGACCCGCGCCTGCTGATTCAGCGTCGGAATCCCCGGCACCTGCCCTGCACTGAGCCGTGCAGCAGTCGCCGCCTGGGTCGCGCCTTTGTCGGCAAACCAGCTGGAACTGAACGCTGTAGCCGCCTGCGCATTGCCTGCCACCATCAACAAGGCAATGGCGTGGGCCAGGGGCTTGAGGCGCAGCACGGTATCTTGGGCTTTCAGGTTAACCGGTGATTTGCAGCGGACCATCGGGAATCTTCCTTCTTTGTTATTACGCAGGGAGCAAGACAGGCTCACGTATGAGGGTTAGGCGGTTGGCGAGGGGCGCGACTGAACTTCTGTCATGGAAAGTTCACATGGGGCTGGTACGCAAAAAAAATCAGCAACGGCACAGGCCGTTGCTGATCAGGTGTTGCGGGTCGTTGAAAGCCTGGGTTACAGCGGACGACCTTTGCCGTTACAAATGTTGGTTTTGCCGATGCTCAGATCGCTGCCGGAAGTCACGAACGTTTCGGTGATGGCAGTTTTCCAGCTAGTTGGCAGTGGCACGAAACGGTTGGCCGAAATGGCGGCGTCGTTGTTGGCAGTTGCGCCGAAGTGCTTGGTGAAGAAACCACGTACTTGGTTGGTCTGGTCAGCGTTGATATAGCACTGGCTGAAGATCAGGTTGGTGAAGCCGAGGATTGGGTAGCCCGAGGTTGGGTAAGGTTGAACACCGGCTACACCATTCTTGCCGAATACAGGTACCCAGTTGTCCTGGTTGGCGCGGATGCTGGCAGGGGTGGCTGCAGGCACCGGTACCTGGCCGATAGCAGCGGAAACGTTGCCCGGAGCTGGCGACTTACCTTCAGCACCGGTCTCTTCATTCTTACCTACACGCGCAACCTTGGTAGCGTCGTCCAGACCTTCCAGGGTGGAAGCAGCGAAGTCAGGGCTCATGTAAGTGATGCGGCCGTCGCCAGCTGCCAGGGCAGTCATCACACCTTGGCTGCCAGTGGCCGGTACAGCACCTGCAGGCAGACCACCGGCGAAGCTGGAACCGAACGAAGTGGTGATAGCGAACTCGCCGTTTTCGGTGCACTTGGCGTTGAGGAAACGGGTGAACAGCTCGGTAGTGCCGCTGCTGTCAGTGCGGTAAACCACAGTGATCGGGCCGGTACGGTCGGCGCCAGAGATTTCGCTCCAATCGACGATACGGCCGGAGAACACGCCGCACAGCTCTTGAACGCTCAGGTCAACGTTTGCATCGCCAGCCTTGTTGAACGGAATGGCAACCGAAGTAGCGACTGAAGGCACCTGGATCAGCTTGCCCCAGGCAGGTTGTTTGGCGGAAGCGTAGGTCGACAGTTCAGACGAGCTCAGCTTCGAGTCGCTGCCAGCCCAGTGCACGTTCTTGGTGCCAGTGCCGAACTGGCTGTAGTCGTTGTTCAGGAACGCCAGTTTACCTTTGCCGCTGCCCACGCCGATGTAAGGGGCGAAACCGGTAGTGAGTACGCCGGCAGTCTGGTACAGCGGTTGTGGCAGGGTTGCACCGCCGCCGTTTACGTCAGCGAATGCAGCCTGTGCCGAGCACAGTGCAGCGAGGGTCATGGATACCGCGAGAACGTTGCGCTTAAACATGAAGAAGCTCCTTTCGTCGTGTTTGTACGTTGGGTAGATGGCTCTTGCATGACGCCATGGCTTCGGTCCCAAGCCATGTTGCGGGGGTGGCCAGGGGTGAAAACCATGGAGAGAAAGTCGCAGTTTCCGATGACGGTTATGGGAAAAAACCTCGGGAGGAACGCCTTGATTTTAAAAAGATTCTCGGGTGTTTTGGTCATGGTTTTGAGCGGTTTCGGGGCAGGTGACAGCGAGGTTTCAGTGCGGGGTTGCTGGAGGCGGTGTGGCGTGTGTCGAGGGGGGTGGGATGTGACGGAATGAGGAACCCGAGGTTGGGCGTGGCGGCCAGGATGTCGGCAAACCAACTGAATGGGCGCAGTTCAAATGTGGGTTTCGTCAGTCAGGTGACCAACTGGTTGATCTCGATGATCGGCAACAGCACCGCCATGACGATCACCAGCACCACGGCGCCCATCACCACGATCATCAGCGGTTCCAGCAACGCGGTCATGCCCATGGCGCGGCGTTCGATATCCCGCGACAGGGTCTGCGCCGCGCGCTCGAGCATCGGCGGCAGCGAGCCGGTTTTTTCGCCGCTGGCGATCAGGTGGATCAGCACCGGCGGGAACACCTTTTCCACCGCCAGCGCCGGGGCCAGGTTGACGCCTTCGCGCACTTTGGCGGTGGCGTCGTTGACGCACTGGCTCAGGCGGTCATTGGACAGGGTCTGCCGCGCCGCCTCCAAGGCCCTTAGCAACGGCACGCCGGCACCGCCAAGAATCGCCAGGGTCGAGGCAAACCGCGCGGTGTTCAGGCCCAGTACAAAGCGCCCGATCAGCGGCAGGCGCAAGACGCGGCTATGCCAATTCAAACGCGCCACCGGGTTGCGCAAATACAGGCGCCAACTCCAGAAACCGCCGACGATCCCGGCGAAACACAGCCAACCCCAGGCACGGATAAAGTCACTGGCGTTGAGCATCGCCAGGGTCAGCCCCGGCAGGTCCTGGCGCGCCTGGGAAAACGCACTGACCACCTGGGGCACCACGTAGCTCAGCAAAAAAATCACGATGCCTATGGACACCAACCCCACCACGCCAGGGTAGATGAACGCAGTGAGGATCTTGCCGCGCAGGTTGTTGCGCTCCTCGATGTAATCAGCCAGGCGCTCCATCACCTGGGCCAGGTCGCCGGACTCCTCCCCCGCCGCGATCAGCGCGCGGTAGATCGACGGAAAATCCCGTGGCCGCGCCGCCAACGCCTCCGCCAGGCGCATGCCGCCACGCACATCGGCGCGCACACCGGCGAGGGTCTGGGCGATGTGTTTTTTCTCGGCCTGCTCCACCGTGGCGCTCAACGCCGCCTCCAACGGCAGGCTGGCGCCCAGCAGGCTCGCCAGTTGCCGCGTGGCCCAGGCCAAATCATTGTCTGAGAGTTTGGCAGTGAACAGGCTGCTGCCCGCCGCCGCGGGCTGGCCGCCTTCGATCTGCACCAGCAACGCGGTCAAACCCCGGCTGCGCAAACTGGCGAAGGCCGCGCTCTGGCTGTCGGCCTCCACATGCCCGGCCTCGACTTTGCCGCTGGCATCGGCAGCCTCGTAGCGATAGCGATTCATCAGGCGTCCCGTGTCACGCGCAGGATTTCTTCGGGCGCGGTGGCGCCGCTGCGCACCCAACGTTCGCCGTCTTCACGCATGCTGAACATCCCGGCACGGCGCGCGGCCAGGCGCAGGTCCTGTTCGTTGGCGCCCTGGTGGATCAGGCTGCGCACGTCGTCATCGACGCAAAACAATTCATGGATACCGGTGCGGCCGCTGTAGCCGATCTGGTTGCACTGCGCGCAGCCCACCGGGCGCCACGTGCCGGGCGCGGCAAAGTCTTCCTGCTTGCAATGCGGGCACAGGCGCCGCACCAGGCGCTGGGCCAACACGCCGAGCAACGACGACGCCAACAGGAACGGTTCAACCCCCATATCGATCAAACGATTGACCGCCGACACCGCGTCGTTGGTGTGCAAGGTGGCGAGCACCAAGTGGCCGGTAAGCGAAGCCTGCACGGCGATTTGTGCGGTTTCCAGGTCACGGATTTCGCCGATCATGATGATGTCCGGGTCCTGACGCAGAATCGCGCGCAAGGCCAGGCCAAAGGTCATGTCGATCTTGGCGTTGACCTGGATCTGGCTGATGCCCGGCAGGTCATATTCCACCGGATCCTCCACGGTGAGGATATTGCTGGTGCTCGCATCCAGCCGCGCCAGCGCGGCGTACAGGCTGGTGGTCTTGCCGCTGCCGGTGGGCCCGGTGACCAGCACAATGCCATGGGGCTGACGGATCAACGTGTCCAGGCGGGCGAGCAATTGTGGCTCCATGCCCAGGGTTTCCAACTGCAAACGCCCGGCCTGCTTGTCCAACAGCCGCATCACCACCCGCTCGCCATGCCCGGTGGGCACCGTGGACACCCGAATATCAATCGGCCGCCCCGCCACACGCAGCGCGATGCGGCCATCCTGGGGCAGGCGTTTCTCGGCGATATCGAGCTGGGCCATGATCTTGATGCGCGACACCAGCGCGCCATGCAACGCCTTGCGCGGCGACACTACGTCACGCAGGGTGCCATCGACGCGGTAGCGCACCACGGAATGGGTCTCATAAGGTTCGATATGAATATCACTGGCCTCGTCGCGCGCGGCCTGGGTGAGCAAGGCGTTGATCATGCGAATCACCGGCGCGCCGTCCTGGGTGTCGAGCAGGTCGGTGATTTCGGGCATGTCTTGCATCAGACGGTCGAGGTCGACCTCGTTTTCGGCGGCGCCCACTACAGCGGCGGCGCTGCCGGTGTCGGCGTAGGCGCTGGTGAGCAGGCCGTCGAGTTCGTCGTCGCGCACCTGTTCGAGGTGGGCCTGGCCGAACTGGCGGTGGACTTCGCTGATGGACCAGCCTGGGGTCGAGGGGCACACCGTCAGTAGCATGCCTTGCTCGCCGGGGCGCAGGAGGATGCGTTGGGATTTGGCCCAGGCGTAGGGCAGAAGGCTCATGGGGTTGGCCCTTTTTGAAGGTGTACATATCCGTTGCTGCGGTAACGGCTGATTATGGTTCCGCCCTTACGGCGGCTCACTTTGGAAAAGCCCCAAAGTAAGCAAAGGGCTCTTGCCCCAACACTCGGCACCTCGCCTAGGCTCGGTGTGCCCGTAATCCGACAGGGATTTGGGGGGCGCCTAAGATCAAAATCAAGATCAAAAGCGAAAGCACAGCGGCCTGACAGCCGGCTTGAGTGGTGTGGAGCAAAGGCAGTTTTTTGTGCACCGTAGGTTGCTTTTCTGTGGGAGCTGGCTTGTCGGATCGCCGCATTGCTGCGATGCGGACGCCCAGGTGAATCAGGCATATCCAGTTGATGCCTTCGCAGGCAAGCCAGCTCCCACAGGTGACCGAGATCGGCCTCAAAAACCCGGTCGGTTCTAAGGCCGCCGCGCTCTGCTTTTGCTCTTGATTTTGATCTTAGGCGCCCCGTAAAACCACGCTGGCCGAACGCAGGCTTTGGAGCGTGGGTAACCCGGCAGGACGCCGGGTTAGCCGCGCTGGGCCAAGGATGGCCCATCGCGGCGGCCCACGCTCCAAAGCCGGAGTGAGGGCACACCGAGCCTAGGCGAGGTGCCGAGTGGTGGGGCGAAGACCTTTTGGTTACTTTTGGGGCGTTTGCCAAAAGTGACCCGCTGTAAGAGCGGAACCCTAAGCGGCCGTGACCGCAGCAACGGATATGTACACTCACTTAGGCACCGCCCGAATCACCGCCCGAGGCCCCTGCTGCCCAGGAATCGCCTTCTCCACCGAAGGCAACTGCGGCGCCTGCACATCCGGCATCGCCCAACTATGCTCCGGCTGCAACCCCCCCTGCGCCCGGCGCATAAACTCATACCGGTTCAACGTAATACTGCGCCCCGCCCCACTGTCCCGAATAATGTAAGGCCGCAAAAACACCATCAGGTTGGTCTTGTTCACACTGCGTTTCTCATTGCGAAACAACGCCCCCAACCCCGGAATATCCGACAACCACGGCACCGCATCATTGCTCTGGCTATACCCATCCTGCAGCAACCCGCCGAGCACCATGATCTGCCCGTCATCCAACAAAATACTGGTATCGATCGCGCGCTTATTGGTCACCGTCCCCGCCGTCACCGAAGCCCGCTCATCCACGGTGCTGACTTCCTGGTAAATATCCAGCTTCACCGTGCCGCCCTCGGAAATCTGCGGCCGTACATTCAACTTGAGCCCCACCTCTTCACGCTGCACGGTTTGGAACGGGTTGTTGCTGGTGCCCCCACCCCCGGTCACATAACTGCCGGTGACAAACGGAATGGTCTGGCCCACAAAAATGCTCGCGGCTTCGTTATCCAGGGTCAGCAGGTTCGGCGTGGACAGCACATTGGTGCCGCCCTTGCTCTTCAATGCGCGGGCCAACACCTTGAGGTCGAGCACCTTGCCAATGCCGGGAATATCCACGGTGCCGTTGACCAACCCGATATTCAGGCCTTTGGGCAGCACATCAATACTGGTCGGGCTGGTGGGCGTGCCAATCACGCCGCTGCCGCCGAGATTCACGCCACCAAAAGCGCCCTTGCCCGCCAGGTTACCGGCCTGCCATTGCACGCCAAACTCAGTGGCGTCGTCCTCGTTCACTTCCACGATCAGGCTTTCGATCACCACCTGGGCGCGGCGCTGGTCGAGCATGTCGATCACTTCGCGCAGGTTGCGGTACAGCGGGTCCGGCGCGGAGATCAGCAAGGTGTTGGTGGTGGCGTCCGCCTGGATGGTCACGCCGCCGGCGCTGAACGCGCTGTCTGCATCGCCGGAGATGCCGCCATTAGCGGTGCTGCTGGTCGAACCGGCCGTTTGGCCGTAGCCCGACTGCACACCACTGCCAGTGGGTGTGCCGCTGCTGTTTTGCGCGTTACTCGCACCTTCGGTGTTCTTGCCATTGCCGCCCATGGCGCTGAGCTTGCCACGGGCATCGTCACTGACGCCGGAGTCGCTTTCACCGGTGAGCAACCCGCGCAGCGACTGCGCCAGCTTGCCCGCCTGGGCGTTGCGCAGGTACACCACGTGCATGTTGCTGGGGTTACTTTGTGCATTGTCGAGTTTGTAGATCAGGTTGCGCGCCAGGTCGGTACGCTCCGGGCTGCCGGAGCGGATGATGATCGAGTTGGAGCGCGGGTCACCGATCACGTTGATCTTCTGGGTCTGGTCGGCGCCCTGGGTTTCCAGCAGCTCGGCGACCATGGCGGCGATGTCCACGGCAATGCCGTTCTGCACCTTCACCACGTCGGTGTCGATGGCGCTGGGGGTGTCGATGCCGTTAATGATCTGCGCGACACGCGCGAGGTTTTCCGCGTAGTCGGTGATGACAATGCTGTTGTTGCCGGGGTAGGCATTGATCGGGTTGTTCGGCGACACGATGGGGCGCAGCACAGGAATCAGGTTCACCGCGTTTTCATATTGCAGACGGAAGGTGCGGGTTTGCATGCCGCTGCTGCCGGCCGTGTAGATCGGCCCGCCGAGCAACTTGGCATCGGCCTCGGGCACCACTTGGGCGACGCCGCCCACATCGACCACGCTGAAGCCCTGCATGCGCAGCGCCGCCAATAGCATGTCGTAGGCCTGATGCGCCGGCACCTGGCCTTCGCTGACCAGGGTGAGGTTGCCCTTTACACGTGGGTCGACCAGGAACTGCTGGCCGGTGGCGCGGGACAGCGCGCGCACTACCGCCTGGATATCGGCGTCGACAAAATTGAGCTGCACCGGCTGGTCGCCCAGTGGGTTGCGGGCCTTGACCACCGCCGGGGCGTGGCTGCGGGCGCTGTTGGTAACCCGGTGCTGGACGGGCGGTTGGGATGCGGGTTCACGCTGGCGATCCAACACCGTCTCACCGCTGCGGCGGGTGTCGGCCAAGGGTTGGCCAAGTTCACTGTCCACCAGCAATGGCGTGGTTGACTGACTGCTGCACGCACTCAGGGCCAGCACCAGCAGCGGCGCGACCATGCGAAAAGGGGGGACTGACCACTTCATGAAGCTTCCTTAGCGCCAAGCGCCTGATCCATGCGAACGGTCCCGGACACAGTGCCGGCCGAGTTATCGACGGTGTCGAGGGTGCGCTGCAAACGCGCCTCGGACACCTCCAGAGAAAACGCGCGGGCATTGCCCAGCAGCCACCCCACCACCGCATCGGCCGGGGCGTTGTCGAAGGTCAGGCGCCAGCCGCCGGGTTCCAGCGCCTGCAACTGGTAATGGCCTTGCAGGCCGGCGCCATCGAGGGCTTGGCGCAACGCAGTTTCATCGCCCTGGCGAGGCGCAGCGACATCCTGCAACAACACCTGCAAAGCGGCGGCCTGGGCACGTAACTTGGGGGTTTCGGCCTGCCAGTAGTCGATCTTCTTCAACGCGGGCTGCACCAGCACCAGCCAGGTCAGCAGGCTCGCCAGGACCAGGCCGGCGCCGCCGAGCATGCGTTTTTCGCGCAGGGCCAGGCCGCGCCAGAACACCTGGGCCTGGCTGCGCAGTCGCTGCACTTTATTCATCGCTGGCCCCTGGCTTTTCCGCTGCCGGCGCCGGGCCAATGGTCCAGGCATGGTCATCGCGGGTGGCCGTAAAGCCGGCCTGGGCCAACGCCGCCTGCCATTCACCCTCAGCCGTCGGGTTACGACTGTCGGCGAGTAATTCCACGTGCAAGCGGCCTTGTTCAAAGGTCAGGTTGTCGACGCTGCCGACCATGAACGGCAGGCTGCTGCCCGCCAGTTGCAGGAGGCTGGTGAAGCGTTGCCCTGGGTCTGCGGCCGCGCCGGTCTGTCGCGCAGCCAATTGCTGACGGGCCTGTTGCAAGGGGTTGAGCACCACCGGCAATTCGGGAAACGCCTGGCGCACCTGCTGGCTCATCAAGGCCTTGAGTCGCTGACCTTCATCCACTTGGCGCGCGGCGTACAGGTTGAGCCCAACGGTCCAGATGGCCGTCGCCAGCGCCACACACGCCAGCGCCCTGCCCCATCCGGCAGTCGAGGGTTGGCGCAGGCGACCGTGCAACCCCCATGTGGGCACTGGCCCACTCCAACGTTGCTGCGCATCCACCCGCTGCACGCCCAGCGCCTGCAAGCCCAACGGGTGCACCGCGCCTTGTTGCAGGCTGTCACGCGTCAACAGATAACCTTCGTCCAGCGCCGCAGTGCCCACCGGCAAGGCATAGGGCGCCGGGTACACGCCGCGCAGCTTGAGTGGCACCTGCGCCAACCGCTCCAAAGCAGCCTTGGGCACCCAAGCCACCTGCACGCGCCCATCGCTTTCACGCGGGCCGTGGGCCACCTGCATCTGTTCCACCGGGCCCAGGATCAACGCCTGCGCGGCGCAGGCTACGGCGGCCGCCGTTTTCGCGGCCGGCAACGGTGGCAGCTCCAGGCTGGTGAGCAAGCTGTCGCGCGGGTGCAGGAAACACTCCACGGCCTGGCGGGCCTTGCCCAACTGCGCCAGGCTTGCGTAGCCCTCTTCAATGACCACGCCACGGTCCAGCCAGGCAAATTTTACCTGGCTCTCAAGGGTCAGCTGATCCAGCGGCGGCAAGCCAATGCGCAAGCGTTTCATACACCCACCCGCGACCAGATCACCCGTGGCTCGCGGTCTTCGGGGCGATGCAACAACGCATCAATCGTCACCCGCCGCTGCTCACGGCGAGCCTGCCCCTGCAAGCGGAACCACTCACTGGTAATGCCCACTTGCACCGAGTCCACCTCGATGTGGGGCAGCCGCAAGCGGTTGACGAAATCCCCGCGGTTGATAAACCAGTGCCCACCGTCACGCTCGGCCACCAGCCCATGGGCCTGGGACACGCTGAGCTGTGGCACCACCGCGCTGAGCACTTCGGCGCTGGCGGTATTGCCGTTGACCCAGGTAGGGCCCGGCAACACGCTGATATACGCCTGCATGCGCTGCAACACGATAGGGTCGAGACCTTCGATCCCGCTCAAGTCATCCAGGCTGCGCAGCATCGGGTATTTGGCGGGGGGGACATAAGAGGCGATCACTCGCTGGCTGATACGCCGACTCACCGCCGGGTCGACGCCGATCAGGCGACACAGCCGCTCGAAGCTCTGCAACTGCTCGGTGTCCACCTGCTGGCGATTGACCAGGTTACGCAGGTTGAACTTGCCCTGCTCGTCCACAATCCGCCCCTCAAACACGCCACCTTGGGCACGGGCCCAGGGTTGATCGAGGCGGGTCAGCACGTCTTTTTGGCGCGCGTCCCAGAGCATCTGCCGGCTGCGCTCAAGGCCACCTTGCAACAGCCATTGGCCCTGGATGCGCAACTGCTCGGCTTCCAGGCTGCGGGTGAACACGGTCTGGCGCGTGAGCATGGCGCCGGCCAGTACCGCCACCACCGCGGCGATCAGCAACGCGCTGATAATCGCCATGCCGCGCTGCTTCGCCGCTGGGGGCGAATACCGTTTCATGGCGCGCCTTACAACTGCCAGGAGCCGATATCGGCATTCACGCCGTCACCATCCGGCTGGCCGTCGGCGCCGAGGGAGAACACGTCGACCTCGCCATTGGCGCCCGGGTTGAGGTAGTGATAAGGGTGGCCCCAAGGGTCATTGGGCAGGCGTTCCAGGTAGGCGCGCCAGTTGTTGTTCTTCGCATCCGCCGGGCGTTCCACCAGTACTTTCAAACCCTGGTTCATGCTCGGATAAGTGCCGTGGTCCAGGCGATAGAGTTTCAACGCCTGCATCAACCCGCCGATGTCCTGCTTCGCTGCGGTGGCCCGTGCCTGGTCCGGCCGATCGAGGACCTTGGGCACCACCATCGCGGCCAGGATCCCGAGGATGACCACCACCACCATGATCTCGATCAACGTGAAGCCACGCTGCCCGCGAGGGCCTGGCAATGGGGACGTTAGGCGCGCGATATCCATCTCGACATTCCTTGGCTTGAGTGCAATTCGTGGCGCAGTGTTGCAAGAACACATGTCAGTCGTATTGAAAATCCTCGGGAGGTTCGGTCGCCAATCGGTCAACTGCCGGCGCTAGTCTGCGGGCCTGTTTCCCGGCTTTGAGAGCGCCATGTACGGCCGACGCAAGGAGCAAGGTTTTACCCTGATCGAGGTGCTGGTGGCGCTGGCAATCATCGCCGTGGCCATGGCCGCCGCCGTGCGCGTGGCCGGGCTGATGACCCAGAGCAACGGCTTGTTGCGCGACAAGTCGATCGCGTTGCTGGCGGCGCAAAGTCGCCTGGCGGAGTTGCGCCTGGAGGGGCACCTGCGCAGCGGCAAGAAAAACTTCGAGTGCGACCAGGGCCGCTTGAAACTGCGGTGCGAGCAGACCATCAACGCCGATGGGCGCCTGTTTCAGGTCAACCTGCAGGTGCTCGACGCCAGCCGCGAAGCGCCGCCACTGGCCCGCCTGGACACCCAGGTCATGGCCGAGTGAGCATGGGCAACGCGGGCCCCTGCGGCAGCTTGTCGAGGTTGACGCGCAGTTTCTCGCCACCGCGTTCTATCTCCACACCATCGCCTTCGATGGCCGTCAGCCGCACGCCGGGGCTGAGGCGCTCACCCAGCAGAAAACTGCGCGGCGGGCCGTCATTCAGACTGAGGATGGCCACCGCACCACGAGCACCTGCCAGCACGCCGGTGACCTTCACCTGCAGCGCCGTCGGCGCATTGGAAAACCATTGCAGCGCCGGGTTATCGCTGCGCGCCGCCAATGCCTGGGGCGTGGCTTGGGGCGTATGGGATTCGGCACTGGTGAGCAGCAGCGGCGTCCAGACCGCCAGGCCAGCCAGTGCGGCCAACACACCCAGCGCCTGCACGCCATGGGCCAGGGTGAAACGATGGGCAAATGCCATGGGGTGGACCTCCTGTTTGTCCGTCGCACCAGCCTACAGGTCAATTCGCACGCTTTTATTTCACACACTCCCCAGTTTTCCAGGAAGCGCGCGATGAAACAGCAAGGCTTCACCCTGATCGAACTGATGGTCGTGCTGGTGATCATCGGCATCGCCAGCGCCGCCATCAGCCTCACGATCAAACCCGACCCACTGCACCTGCTGCGCAAAGACGCCGAGCGCCTGAGCCAACTGCTGCAAGTCGCCCAGGCCGAAGCCCACGCCGACGGCCGCCCCATCACCTGGCGGGCCGATGCCAAGGGCTTTCGCTTCAATCGTCAAAGGGATGATGGGACAGGTATCGAGACGTTTAAAAACGACGACCAACTGCGCCCACGGCTATGGGAAAGCACGCCAATGCAAATCAACATCGAACCCCGGCAAACCCTGGTGCTGAATGCCGAATGGATCAACCCACCGCTGCGGGTGGTGCTGTCCGATGGGCAACACAGCCTCAGCCTGCAACGCGACGCCGCCGGCTTGATGCGCGTGGTGAGCCAGCCATGAACAACGCCCAGCAAGGCTTCACCCTGATCGAAGTGATGGTGGCGATCATGCTGATGGCGTTGGTCAGCGTGATCGCCTGGCGCGGCCTCGACAGCGTGACCCGCGCTGATCAGCATTTGCAGGCGAGCACCGAGCAAACAGAGGTGCTGCTGAGAGCGTTGAATCAGATGCAGCGGGATATCAGCTTGCGGGCCAGTGTTGAACTCGCCGTCCCCAGCGCGCCGGAAGATGGGGCGGCTAAAACAGAGGGGCTGGCTGCGGTGACGGTGCGCAGTTCCGACAGCAAGGGCTTTCGCCTGGACGTGATCCGCAGCGCCCCGGTGGCAGGTGACGGGCTGCAACGGGTTCGCTGGTGGCTCAAAGGCGACTCGTTGTATCGGGCAGCGGCGCCCGCGCGGGACCGCTATCCGCTGCCGGCAGCGAAGGATGGCGTGGTGGTGTTGACCGGCGTGAGCGATTTGCAGGTGCGGGTGTGGGAGGCGGATAAGGGATGGCGGCAGTTGAGTGGTAATCGCCGCGAGGACCCGCTGGGGCTGGAAATCAGCCTGGTGCGGCAGACGCCGCTAGGCGTGGAAAAATATCGCCAGGTGGTGGGGCCGTTGAGGTCGTTGAACTAACTCAACAACACCACTCCACCCGGCAATTCCGTACATTTGGCCCCATACGCATCGCGAATCAACAACGCCACCCCTGCCAACTGCTGCAAGCTGAACCGCGCCTGCACCCGGCGTTGGCCGAGTTCTCTGTTCAGCAACACCAGCATCCCCGGTCGATAGCGGTTGATCTCATCCACCACCGTCGCCAGCGTGGCGTTGTTGAACACCAGGACCTGTTCACGCCAGGCAACCACCGCCTGGGTGTCTACCGTGGTCACTTCGCTGACCCCGACGTTGCCATAGGTCAGTTGCCGGCCACCGTCCAGGCGCACGCTGCGCCCGGCGATGTCCACCATGAGCGAGCCCTCGATACAGGTCACGCACACGTTGTGGTCGGTGTTGCGCACATTGAAGCGGGCCTGCGCCGCACTGACCCAGCCTTCGCCGGCCTGGACCTTGAGCGGCTGCGCAATGTGGGCGAGCACCTCGACTTCACCCTCAAGCAATTCAATGCCCTGCCCCACTCGGCTGATGCGCGTCTGGGTATTGAGTTCCAGGCTTATTCCTTCGCTCAACATCACCTGGCGCTGCTCGCCGACTTCGGTGCGGTAGTCCGCCGTGAGTCCGGCGAAACCGCCCGGTACGCCGGCACGGACCATCACCACGGCCGCCGAGGCAGCAATCGCACCGCCCAGGAAGGCACGACGGCCAAAGCTGCGCGGTTGCGACACCTGTTCAAGGGCCGGGACCACGTCGCGCCATAACGCCTTGGCCTGTTCGAACGCTTGGGCATGTTCCGTGCTCTGCGCGCACCAGGCCTGCAGGGCCTTGGCGTCGGCCACGGTGGCGCGGCCCGAGGTCAGCAGGAGCAGCCAGTCGCGGGCTTCATCGTGCAGGGGGCTGGCGGCGGATTGCCGGGCAGTGGAGAGGCTAAAAATATTCAAGCGCGCACGTACTCACGGATTTATCAGGGACTCGACACTAAGACGGTTTTCCGGCCCCGGGACCGAACCGCTGAATCACTTTTCTTTCCAGGCGCTTGGCACAGTGGCCCAGGGCTGCCTTGATTTCCTTCTCGACCATGCGCGTGGAGATGCCGAAACGCTGGGAAATTTCCAGGTGCGGGGCTTCTTCCAGTCGCGCGGCGATGAGGATCTTGCGGCGGCGTGCCGGCAGTTCGTAGAGGGCCTTGACCAAGGATTGGATTTCTTTCTGGCCACCCACCACCCGCGACGGGTCCTGGGCTTCGTCGGCGCTTTGCAACAGTTCCTCCACTTCGCTGCCGGTGAGCAGACGCGCGTCGGCCTGGCGGCGGTCGGCGGCGATGTTCAAGGCCATGCGGTACAGGTAGGCGTTGGGTTGTTGCAGGTTCGGCGGCACGTCCATGCGGTCGACCCGCAGGTAGGTTTCGTGCAGCACGTCGTTGGCCAGGTCCTCCGAGCCCAGGCGCTTGCGCAAACGCACCTTGAAGTCTTCGTAGGAGGCCAGGAACAAGCTGACCATCGGACTGTGCCCGGTATTTTTCATCCGCCCCAGGTTCCTTTCGCTACTGTGCATTCCATGCGCGTTCCTGTTGTGTCGGGCATCAAAAGTAAAGTCACCGGTTGGCGCATTGAGCTCGGCGCCGGGCGTTCGACCCGGGCCGCACTCAGGCTGCGCACCAGTGCTTCATCGCGTTGTTCATCGCCGGTGGAACTGACCAGCCGACTGTGTTCAATCACCCCGTCCGGGTTGACCCATACCTGCACCAGCGCGCGAAAACTACCGGGCCGGGTCAGCGGCGAACGGCACAGGCTGGTTTCTATGGCGTGTTGCAACGCCGTCGCGTAGCTGTTGTTGATCCGCGCGACGCTGCGTGCAGCCGCACCCTGGGTGGGCGGCGGCTGGCTGACCTGCGGTGTCTGCAAGGTAAACGCATCGTTGCGTGCATAACGTGCCATCAGGCCACTCCCTGTCAGCAACATCGCCAGTGCCTCTTGCGCCGTAAAGCGCCCGCGCACCCCAATCGAGCGCCGGCCCCGCGTCAACTCGCGGTCCACCAGCACCGCCATCCCGGTGGCGCGGCTGTAGGCTTGCAGTGCGTGCTCCAGGTCCTGCGCCGGCAGGTCCAACGACAGCAGGGGTGACGCTGCCAGTGCCGTACGACCACCGGCCAGCAGCAACAGCAAGACCAGGGCGCACATGACGCGCCTCCAGACTCCCTGTTCACCCCCTGCTCTGCATCGCTGCACGGCCGACGCGCCCTAGAAAACCGTCATCCTGAGGCCAGTTTATGAACCTGATGTTACGGTGATAGCAAAAAAAACATCACAGTGACGTAAGGCCTGCTGCACTAGACTTGCTAGCCATAACGGCCCACCTCCCGGGCCTGCCAGGAGGCCCTGAATGAACGTGTTACCGTCCCTTGTCAGCCTGTTGCTGTGCGTCGCCCTGCCCTTGAGTGCCCATGCCGACAATTGCGCAGAGGTCACGGTGGATGGGTATAAGGCGCCCGACTACGGTTGTTTGAGCCAGCAGATGGGCAATGACACGAATGCGGCACAGGCGGCGAAGAAGAACCAGGAGGCACAGAACATTTCCGTCGAAAAGCGGCAGCCCAATAAAGTGGGTCTAGCCACTCCGGCGGCGACCAGTGTGCGTATGGGCAACACGTTTGGTACGTCGGTGAAGCCGCAGCGGCCTTGAGCCGTTAGAAATTGTCTGAGTACACATGTGACAAATGTGGGAGCGGGCTTGCTCGCGAATGTGGTGGATCAGTCAAATCATCAGTGACTGACACTCTGCATTCGCGAGCAAGTCGAAGCGTCGAACCGCCGCTCCCACAGTTTGGACTTACAGCGTATCTCAAGCCGCGTGGCTTTCCTTTTTCAAGCTGTCCATATCAATCACAAACCGGTACTTCACATCGCCCTTGAGCATCCGCTCATACGCCTCGTTGATGCCTTGGATATCGATCATTTCCACGTCCGAGACAATCCCGTGCTTGGCGCAGAAGTCCAGCATGTCCTGGGTCTCCTGGATGCCACCGATCAGGGAGCCGGCCAGGCTGCGGCGCTTGAAGATCAGGTTGAACACGGTGGGCGACGGGTGCGGGCTGTCGGGTGCACCGACCAGGGTCATGGTGCCGTCGCGCTTGAGCAGGTTGAGGAAGGCGTCTAGGTCGTGCGGTGCGGCGACGGTGTTGAGGATGAAATCCAGGCTGTTGGCGACCTTGGCCATTTCGTCCGGGTTTTTCGATACCACCACTTGGTCTGCGCCCAGGCGCAGGCCGTCTTCGCGTTTGTTGGGTGAGGTGGTGAACAGCGTGACGTGCGCGCCCATGGCGTGGGCGATCTTCACCGCCATATGGCCCAGGCCACCGAGACCGACTATACCGACCTTCTTGCCGGGGCCAACCTTCCAGTGGTGCAGCGGCGAATAGGTGGTGATGCCCGCGCACAGCAGCGGCGCGACGGCGGCCAGGTTGGAAGCGTCGTGGGAGATGCGCAGCACGAACTTCTCCTTGACCACGATGCTGTCGGAGTAGCCGCCAAAGGTGTTTTCGCCGCCGAATACCGGGCCGTTGTAGGTGCCGGTAAAGCCGCTCTCGCAGTACTGCTCCTCGCCCTCGGCACAGGACGCACAGTGCTGGCAGCTGTCGACCATGCAGCCGACACCCGCCAAATCACCGACGTTGAACTGGCTGACATTGGCGCCTACTGCCGTGACGCGGCCGACGATTTCATGGCCGGGTACGGAGGGGTACAGGGTGTTATTCCATTCGTTGCGCGCGGTGTGCAGGTCGGAGTGGCAAACCCCGCAATAGAGAATGTCGATCTGTACATCATCCGCCCCCGGCGAGCGGCGCTCGAAGGTAAAGGGCTTGAGGGAATCCTTGGCGTTCTGGGCGGCGTAGCTGTAAGTCTTGGCCATTTCGTTCACCTGTGTGATCGGATGCTGGAAGTCAGATGACCCGCATAGACGCTGAATCGTTCAACCGAGCACGTCCATACAATCCGCGTTACTGCGCGGCCCCTAAGCTCCTGACTTTCTCAAGACGCTGGAGAGTGGGCATGTGTAAAAAAGTGAGGACGGTATCGCTGGCTGTCACGTTGCTGGCCGGGGCCATGATGGGCAGTGCCTTTGCGGCAACACCCGCGGTAGCGGTGGCCCCGCAATATGACACCAGCCACGTCTATGTGGCGCCGGCCGATGTCGACCGTTTTGCCCAGAGTTTCCTGGCCACCTTCGGCGGCAAAAGCACGGCCCAGGTGGTGGTGAACGTGCTGCCGGTGCCGAGCAGCACCACCTCGCAATTGCTGCAGACCCCGGCGGGCACGGTGTCGTTGTTTGGCTTCACCACGCCGATCCCGCACCCGTTCGGCCAGGAGCGCAACGGTTACCTGGTCAAGGACATGGACGCAGCGCTCAAGGCCGCCCGGGAAAACGGTGCGGCGGTGATCGTCAGCGACTTCCCCGACCCGATCGGGCGTGACGCCGTGGTGCAGTGGCCAGGCGGCGTGAATATGCAGCTCTATTGGCACACCAAGACCCCGGATTACGCCGCGTTCCAGACCGTGCCGGAAAACCGCGTGTACCTCAGCGCCGACCGTGCCGACAGCTTTATCAAGTCGTTCCTGGGCTTCTCCCACGGCAAAGTCCTGGCCGATGACAGGCACGCACCGGGCGTGGATATCGGTCAAGCCAGCGGCACTTATCGCCGCGTCGACATCGAGTCGCCGTTCGGCCGCATGGCGGTGCTGGTCACCAACGGTCAACTGCCCTACCCGTTCGGCCATGAAACCACCGGCTATCAGGTGGCTGACCTGGCGGCGACCCTGGGCAAGGCCACTGGCTCCGGCGCCACAGTGCTGGTGCCTGCCTTTGACAGCAAAGGCCGTCGCAGCGCTTTGGTCGAGTTCCCGGGCGGCTATGTCGCGGAGATTCACCAACTCAACGCGGCAAAATGAAGCGTCGCACAGGCTGGGGCCTGGCCGTGCTGTGGCCGCTGCTCGCCGGCGGCGTCCACGCCGACGAGCAAGCGACACGCCCGACCATCAAGGCCAACCGCTGGCAGGAAGACTGGTCGGTACTGCAAAACCCGGCGCTGCGCACGCAGCCGTTGGACAATTTGAAGTACATCCCATTGTCAGCTGCCAACCCGTTCACCTACTTGTCCCTGGGCGCCACGTTGCGCGAGCGCTTCGAGATGAACGATGCCAGTGGTTTTGGCGTGCGCGATGTGAAGCGTGATCGCTACCTGATCCAACGCTTCCAGGTGCATGCCGACCTGCACCTGAACGAAAACTGGCGGGTGTTCACCCAGCTTGAAGACGTGCGCGCGTATGACAAGACGACGATCGGCGGCGCCGACCAGAACCGCGTCGACCTGCGCCTGGCCTTTGCCGAATACGTCAATGCCTTCAGCAGCGGCACGCTGAAAGCACGTGTCGGGCGCCAGGATTTCGCTTTCGACTTGCAGCGCTTCATCTCATCGCGGGATGGCCCGAACGTGCGGCAATCCTTCGATGCGCTGTGGGCGGACTGGGAGACGTCGAACTGGCGCTTTATCGGAATTGCCAGCCAGCCGGTGCAGTATCAGGACGGGCGCCACTTCGACGACAAATCCAATAGTGACGCACGCTTCCACATGGTGCGGGTCGAGCGGCTGGTGGGCGGTAAAAACGAACTGTCGGCCTACTACGGCGTGTATGAACGCAGCGCGGCGCACTACCTTGACGCGGACGGCGACGAAACCCGCCACCTGTTCGACGCCCGCCTGGGCGGCGCGGCCATGGGCTTTGACTGGGACATCGAAGCGATGCTGCAAAGTGGCTCGGTGGGCAACAAGGATATCCGCGCCTGGGCCGGTGGCAGTCGCACGGGCTACACCTTTGACAGCCTGGCCTGGAAGCCGCGCCTCGGCCTGCAATTGGACATTGCCTCGGGCGACCGCAAGACCGGGGATGGCACTGTCGGCACATTCAACCCGCTGTTTCCCAACGGCTACTACTTTTCCCTCGCAGGCTACACGGGCTACAGCAACCTGATCCACTTCAAGCCGTCGATCACCGTCAAGCCGATCGACAAGCTCAGCGTGCAAACCGCCATCGGCCTGCTCTGGCGGCAAACCACCAGCGATGCGGTGTACACCCAGCCCAACCTGCCGGTGGCCGGCACCGCTGGCAGCGGTGATCGCTGGACCGGCGCCTACGCACAACTGCGCACTGACTATGTGTTCAACGCCAACCTCACCGGCGCCGTCGAAGCCGTGCACTACGACGTCGGCCAGACCCTGCGCGATGCGGGCGGTGATGACAGCAATTACCTGGGGGTCGAGCTCAAGTTCAGTTGGTAACCCCAAGCAAGCACACCCGTACAAGCCCTCGAAACGCTTAAGGGCAATAGTGATCCTGAGTTTTCCAGCCTATTCACCAAGGAGTTTTCCATGAGCACATTCGTTGCCAAAGACGGTACCCAGATCTACTTCAAGGATTGGGGCAGCGGTAAGCCCGTGCTGTTCAGCCACGGCTGGCCGCTGGATGCCGACATGTGGGAATACCAGATGGAATACCTGAGCAGCCGTGGTTTTCGCACCATCGCGTTTGACCGCCGTGGCTTCGGGCGCTCGGACCAGCCGTGGACGGGTAACGACTACAACACCTTCGCCGACGATATCGCGCAGTTGATCGAACACCTGGACCTCAAGGACGTGACCCTGGTGGGCTTCTCCATGGGCGGCGGCGACGTGGCGCGCTACATCGCCCGCCACGGCAGCGCCCGCGTCGCCGGCCTGGTACTGCTGGGTGCGGTGACGCCTCTGTTCGGCCAGAAACCGGATTACCCGCAGGGCGTGCCGACTGAAGTGTTCGATGGCATCAAGGCCGGGCTGCTGAAGGATCGCGCGCAATTCATCAGCGATTTCAACACGCCGTTCTTTGGTATCAACAAGGGCCAGACAGTCTCCGAAGGCGTGCTGACGCAGACCCTGCAGGTGGCAATGCTGGCGTCACTGAAATCGACCGTGGATTGCGTCACCGCCTTCTCCGAAACCGACTTCCGCCCGGACATGGCCAAGATTGACGTGCCGACCCTGGTCATCCACGGTGACGGCGACCAGATCGTACCGTTCGAAACCACCGGCAAAGCCGCCGCGGCTTCGATCAAAGGCGCCGAGCTGAAGGTCTACAAGGACGCACCACACGGTTTCGCCGTGACCCATGCCCAGGCCTTGAATGAAGACCTGCTGGCGTTCCTGAACCGCTGAAACACCTGAACCACCCTCTCCTTATTTCGGCCGGGCTTGCCCGGCCTTTTTTTGCTCAGGAGAAACGTTGGCTCACGACCAGACGCCCCGGCCCGGCGACCAACACGCTGCTGAAAATGATCAACAGCAGCCAGCCGAATTGCCCTTCCAGCAACGTCCACTCCGGGTGCACCACCAGCATGGCGATCAACAGCACCGCCAGGATCGGCAGGCACACCAGGCGCACCAGCACCCCGGCAATGATCAGCAGCGGGCACAGCACCTCGGCAAATATCGCCAGCAGCAGCGTGATGTGAGCGCCCAAGTGAAACGGGTCCTCGATCAGCTGCAGCTGTTCGCTGTAGTTCAACAGTTTCGGCAAACCGTGCACCCACAGCAGGAACAGCGCCCCGCTGCCCCGTAGAAACAACAACCCCAGGTCCTGTTGTTTTGATTCGTTCATACGTGCTCTCTGTTGGTCGAGACAAACGTCGATTGTGTCAACGGCGCCATCCGCCTGCTTGCAAGCCTGTGCTGACCTCACTCCCCCGTACCGGCAAATGCTGCGACGATTTCATCAATCACCACCCGCACTCGCGCGGTGTGGCGCAGATCGGCGTGGGTCACCAGCCACACGTCGTACGGCAACGGCCGCGTGCGCTCGGGCCACAGACGTACCAGCCCGTCACGTTCGCCGGTGTACACCGGGATTTCGCCGATGCCGATGCCCGCAGCAATAGAGCGGCGCACCAACAGGCTTGAACTCAGGGCCGCAACAATGCGCCCGCGCCCCAGCGGTTCGGAGACCAGGGTCAGGTCTTTCTGGCTTTGCAGGTAGGGCTGATAAACGACCAAGTCATGGCCTTCGAACAGGCTGCCCGGCTCGGGAACGCCGTGGCGGTCGATGTAGGCCTGCGAGGCAAACAGCCCCAGCGGCCAACGCGCGATGCGCCGGGCGATCAGGTCAGGATTGTCGGGGCGGGTGTTGCGCACAGCGATATCGGCTTCGCGCTTGGCCAGGCTGAGGATCTGGGTGGAGGCGTCCAGCTGCACGCGCACGTCGGGGTGTTTGTCGTGCAGGCAGGCGATGGCCGGAATCAGGAAGTCGATGGCCAGGGAGTCCGTGGTGCTGACCCGCACAGTGCCGGTCAGGCGGTCGTCCAGGCCTTGGATCTGGCGTTCCAGGTCGAGGGCCGAACGCTCCATTTTCTCCACTGAACGCAAGGCGGCCTCGCCCACGGCCGTCAGCGCATAGCCCTCGGACGTGCGCAGGAACAAGGTGGCGCTCAGGGACTTTTCCAGGGCGTTGACTCGTCGACCCACCGTGGCCTGATCCACGCCCAACACCCGTGCGGCGCCGCGCAGCGTTGATTCGCGGCAGACCGCCAGAAAGACCCGTGCATCATCCCAATTCATGCCTGCCCCTTATGATGCATATATGCATCGCTGCGCCGTGTATTCGCAGCATTATTGCATCAACAAACCTGGCTATGCTGGGCGCCAGAGAAAAATACCCAGGACCGCCATCATGCTCGACACTCACGCCCCACCCCGCAGCTCAGTCTGGCTCCCCATCTTCGCCGGCCTCTGCGCCAGCCTGGTCAGCATCGGCTTGGCGCGGTTTGCCTATACGCCTTTGATTCCAAGCCTGATCCAGGCCCAATGGTTTTCCGCCAATGACGTGGTCTACCTCGGCGCCGCCAACCTGGTGGGTTACCTGATTGGCGCGCTGATCGGCCGCCCCCTCGCCCAGCGCACCTCCAACAAGACCGCCCTGCGCATCATGATGGTGGCGGTGACCCTGGCGTTTTTCGCCTGTGGCTTTGCGCTGTCGGTGGTGTGGTTTTTCGCCTGGCGCTTGTTGTCGGGGATTGCCGGTGGCGCAATCATGGTGCTGGTAGCGGCAACCGTATTGCCCCATGTACCGGCGGCACGCCGTGGCTTGGCCAGCGGTGCGATCTTCCTGGGGATCGGCCTGGGCATTGCTGGCTCCGGCACTATCGTGCCGCCGCTGTTGAGCCTGGGTTTGCAGCAGACCTGGTTTGGCCTCGGCCTGTTGGCGCTGGTGTTGACGGTTGCGAGCTGGTTCGCCTGGCCCAGCGGTACGCTGCATGAGGCACCGGCACGAGCAGACACTTGCGCACCGACACCTTCTGGCGTGTACCTGTTGTTCGCCCAGTACGCTTTTATGGCGGCGGGCTTGGTGCCGGCGATGGTGTTCCTGGTGGATTACGTGGCCCGTGGCTTGGGTGACGGCGCCCATATCGGCGCGATGATCTGGGTAATGTGCGGCCTGGGCGCGATTGTGGGGCCGGTGACTTACGGGTTCCTCGCCGATAAACTCGGGGCCCGCTTGAGTATTCGCGTGGTGCTGGTGGTGCAGGCGATTGCGGTCGGCCTGTTACCGTTTGCCGGTTCGTTTACCGCCCTGGCGGTGCTGGCAGTGATCCTCGGTTCATTCCCGCCGGGCATCGTGCCGCTGGCACTGGCGCGGGTGCATGAGTTGCTGCCCAACCATCACCAGCAACAAGTGGCATGGAGCCGCGCCACAGTGTCCTTCGCGACGTTCCAGGCGCTGTCCGGGTTTGCTTATTCGGCACTGTTCAACAGCAGTGGCGGGCAACACGCGCTGTTGTTCATGATCGCCGCCGGCGCCATCGTCGTTGCCCTGGCACTGGAACTGGGCATGTTCCTGCTGAACCGTCGGCCGCTCGACACGGTCCCAACCCATACGCTCATCGCTGCAGGTAATCTGAAATGACGCTTCCTCAAGAAATGACCCTGATCGAAATCACCACCCCTGGCGGGCCTGAAGTGCTGCAACCGCGCCGCGCCGAGGTGCCTGTCGCAGGCCCCGGCGAGATCCTGATCCGCGTGCATGCCGCCGGGGTCAACCGGCCTGACGCCCTGCAACGTGCCGGCAAGTACCCGATGAAACCCGGCTTCAGCCCGATCCCCGGGTTGGAAGTAGCCGGTGAAGTGGTGGCGCTGGGTGAAGGCGTGAACGCATACCAGGTGGGCGACAAGGTCTGCGCCTTGACCAATGGCGGTGGTTACGCACAGTTTTGCAGCGTGCCGGCCAGCCAGGCCCTGCCGATCCCTGAGGGCATGGACTGGATTCAAGCCGCCGCCGTGCCGGAAACGTTCTTCACCGTGTGGGCCAACCTGTTCGGCCTTGGCGATGCACACACCGGTCAGCGCGTGTTGATTCACGGCGGTACCAGCGGCATCGGCACCACCGCCTTGATGCTGTGCCGCGAGTTTGGCATCCAGGCGTTTGCCACCGCTGGCAGCGCCGACAAATGTGCCGCAATTGCCAAGCTGGGCGCTGAACCTATCAATTATCGCGAGCAGGATTTTGCCGAAGTCATTGCGCAGCAGACCGACAACCAGGGCGTCGATGTGATCCTCGACATCATGGGAGCCTCCTACCTCAACAACAACCTCAAGGCCTTGGCCATGGACGGTCACTTGGTGATGCTGGGCTTCCTCGGCGGCGCCAAGGCCAAT
Source organism: Pseudomonas tritici (assembly GCF_014268275.3). Taxonomy (NCBI): domain Bacteria; kingdom Pseudomonadati; phylum Pseudomonadota; class Gammaproteobacteria; order Pseudomonadales; family Pseudomonadaceae; genus Pseudomonas; species Pseudomonas tritici. The sequence continues at coordinate 2,687,916 of NZ_CP077084.1, read as the reverse complement.
GATGTCGATCTGCTGAGCATTCTCGGCAAACGCGCGGTGATTACCGGCTCACTCCTGCGAGCACGCAGCAAAGACGAAAAAGCCGCCATTGCCGAACAACTGCGCGAATACATTTGGCCGGTACTGGCCGCCGGGCGGTGCTTGCCGATCATCGACAAGGTGTACGCCTACACCGACGCCGCCCAGGCGCATGCGCGGATGGAGGGTGGGGACCATATTGGGAAGATTGTGTTGCGGGTGGAGTGACGCTGATCCAGGCCTTGTGAAGATCCAGTGTGGGAGCTGGCTTGCCTGCGATGCAGACACCTCGGTCATTCAGTTGAACCGAGGTGACGCTATCGCAGGCAAGCCAGCGCCCACATGGATCAGCGTCGCAGGGCTATTTGGCGTACACCGGGTAATCGATGTACCCCGCTTCCGTCCCGCCATACAACCCCTCGGCCTTCAACGGGTTCAACGGCCATCCGTTGAAAATCCGCTGCGGCAGGTCCGGGTTGGCAATGAATGGCCGCCCGAACGCAATCAAGTCCGCCAACCCCGCTTCTACCAGACCAGCGCCGCGTTCAGCGGTATAGCGACCGGCGTAGATGATGCGGCCACTGAAGGTTTCGCGCACCGCGCGGCGGAACGATTCCGGCAAGACTGGGGCGTTGTCCCAGTCGGCTTCAGCGATGGACACATAGGCGATGCCTGACTCTTCCAACACTTTGATCGCTTCGATATAGGTGCGATGCGGGTCGTCTTCTACCAGGCCGATGTACACGCGATCCTGATCAGTGCCACTGAACAAGGGCGAGAATCGCACACCCAGGCGCTCCGGCCCGACCACGGCGCTCACGGCCTCAACGATTTCACGCAGAAAGCGCAAGCGATTGTGCAGTGACCCGCCGTACTCATCGTCACGCTGATTGGCATGGGCCGAGATGAACTGGTTGACCAAGTACCCATTCGCCGAATGGATTTCCACCCCGTCAAACCCGGCATCCAGTGCATTGCGTGCGGCCTGGGCGTAGTGCCCGACCAACTCTTCGATCTCAAGAGCGCTCAATGCACGCGGTACCGGCGGCTGCTTGAGCTCGCCCACGCCAGGACCGGTTTCGATAAAGGCCTTGGCCTGCTGCGCCTGGATCGCCGACGGCGCGACGGGTGCGGCGCCGTCTGGCTGCAACGCGTTATGCGAGACCCGGCCAACGTGCCACAACTGGGCAAAGATCACCCCGCCTTCGGCGTGCACCGCGTCGGTGACTTTGCGCCAGCCGTCGATCTGCGCCGGGGTGTAAATGCCCGGCGTCCACGCATAACCCTGGCCACGCGGCTCGATCTGCGTACCTTCGCTGACCATGAAACCAGCCGTGGCACGCTGGCGGTAATACTCGGCCATCAGGTCGGTCGCGATATCGCCAGGCTGAGCGCTGCGCTGGCGCGTCAACGGCGGCAGGACGATACGGTTGTTTAACGTGTGGTGACCCAGTTTTACCGGCGTACTCAGAACATTGTCAGTCATGTAAAGTTTTCCAAATTGCGGACGTGCTAAAGCATTGGCGACTTATAAAAGTCGCCAATGAATACAGCGTTTTTTTAGATTAAGCGGTGAGTGTCAGCAGGGCTTTGGCCACATCGCTGGAACTGCCAGGGTTTTGCCCAGTGACCAACAGGCCATCTGTGATGACAAAGGATTGCCAATCGGCGCCCTTCTCGTAATGGCCGCCGAGTTTCTTGAACTCATCTTCAATCAGGAACGGCACCACGTCGGTCAACTCCACCGCCGCTTCTTCCGAGTTGGAGAACCCGGTGACGCGACGGCCCTTGATCAACGGGTCGCCATTGACCGCCTTGACGTGACGCAGTGCGCCCGGTGCGTGGCAGACAAAACCGATCGGTTTGCCAGCGCGTTCGAAGGACTCGATCAGGGCAATCGAGACCGGTGACTCCGCCAGGTCCCACAGCGGGCCGTGGCCGCCTGGGTAAAACACGGTGTCGAAGGCGTCGGCGTTGACGGTTTCCAGTTTCAGTGTGGTGGCCAGGGCCTGCTGTGCAGCCGGGTCGGCGGCGAAGCGATGGGTCTGTTCGGTCTGGAAGTCCGGCTGGTCGCTCACCGGATCCAGCGGCGGTTGACCGCCCGCCGGGGAGGCCAGCACCACCTCGGCGCCGGCGTCCTTGAACGCGTAATACGGTGCGGCAAATTCTTCGAGCCAGAAGCCGGTCTTGCGCCCGGTATCGCCAAGCTGGTCGTGAGAGGTCAGTACCATTAATACTTTCATTTTCCAGTGCCTCGATAGGTGTGAGCGTCAGTGTGTCCAGGGCTGCCCAACAGGTGTTGGGTCAGCCACAGCGCCTCGTCGAACGGCGCGCAAGTACGTGTGATCTTGCTCATGACGCTGGTCCCCAACCACAACGCATACAAGCGCTGGGCCAGGCTTTCAGGGTGTTGCGCAACCTTCAGCGAGCCGTCTTCGATGCCGCGTTGCAAGGCAATTGCGAGCAACGCGATAGTGCGTGCGGTGCCGCGCTGCAGGGCCAGGCGCATCGGCTCTGAAAGGTCTGACACCTCTGCACCCAGTTTGACGGCAAGGCATTTGCCCGCGTCGGTGCAACTGGTCTGGTTGTCGATCCAGCGGTGCCAATAGCGCATCAACTTGGCGTGCTGGGATAAGTCCGGCTGATTGAACAGCTGTTCCATACCGCTCAAGTAGTTGTCGAAATAGGTGTCGAGCAATACCACCCCGAACGCATCTTTAGAGTTGAAGTAGTGATAGAACGAGCCTTTAGGCACATCGGCGGCTTGAAGTATTTCGTTCAACCCCACGGCAGAAAATCCCTTGGCGCCCACAATTGGCTGCGCACTTTCCAGAATCGTCTGCCTTGCACTTTTAGTTTCGCGGCTCATTTTTCATCCCGTCCGATTAGACCAGTCGTCTAGTTCGTTGAGTGAATGTTAGGGGCCGGGTAAAACGCGCACAATGTCAGATCCGCAAGGATTCCGGACATGCGGCAAAGTCGGTTGCCGTTTTTCCGGCAGCCACCGACAATCCCCCCTCCCACGCTTCTGGAGACATGCGATGCACAGCGTTGCGCTGATGGTTTACCCGAACTTCCAATCCTTGAGCCTCAGCCTGGGCTCGGTGTTCGAGTGTGCAAACCTGCTGCGCGGCGAGCCGGCCTATGAGTTTCACCTGGTGTCGGAAAGTGGCGGCGCGGTGATGACCTCCCAGGGATTCTCGGTGAACACCATGCCGATACGGCCGCAGGGCTACGACACGCTTATCGTCAGCGGCTACCTGGAGTTTCGCCTGCCGGAAGCGAACCTGCTGGAACTGGTCAAGGCCGCCTCAGCCCAATCGCGACGCGTCGCCTCGTTGTGCATGGGCATCTTCGTGCTGGCAGAAGCCGGCTTGCTGGAGGGCAAGCGCACCACCACCCATTGGATTCACGCGCCGGCCTTTCGCAAGCGCTACCCGGATATCCACCTGGAAGAAGACAAGTTGTTCGTCGTCGACGGCCAGGTATGGACCGGCGCCGGCATGAGCGCCGGGGTGGACTTGGCGTTGGCAATGGTGGAGAACGACCTGGGCAGCGACCTCGCGCGGCGCATTGCACGCAAGCTGGTGATCGCCCAACGTCGGGGCAGTGAACAATCGCAGTTGTCGGCACTGTTGGAACTGGACCCCAAGTCAGACCGCGTACAACTGGCCCTGGCCTATGCCCGTGAGAACCTGACCCATGATCTCTCGGTGGAAGCCCTGGCCGATGTTGCCCGGCTGAGCCCACGCCAGTTCAGCCGGGTGTTTCGCGAAGAAACCGGGCAAACGCCGGCCAAGGCGATCGAGTCCCTGCGGGTAGAGGCCGCACGGGCGATGATGGAAACCAGTCGTCATCCCGTGGAAGTGGTGGCCCGTGAGACCGGGTTTGGTGACCGCGAACGCATGCGCCAGGCGTTTCTCAGGGCGTTCGGGCAGCCGCCGCAGGCGATGCAGCAGGCGTTGTTCAGGAGCTAGAGCGTCTAGCGGCAGTGGTAAGGGCTTTCGCTGCTGAGTTCTTCCCCGGTGTTCAGGTCGCGGATGGTCACCGTGCCCTTGGGGTAGTTCAGGCAGAACGCGTTACGCACGGAGTAGATGCCGCTGCCACGGGTGGTGAAAACCATTTTGACCGGGGCGCCGTTGGCGTCCACTGCGGTGACCTTGTAATCGCCCGACATCGTCAGGCAACCGCCCAAGGCCAGCAGCACCGCAGCGCCAAGCAGGTGTTTGAACAGAGAAGACGTGTTCATTTCGCATCCTTGTGAAATTCAGGGCCCCAGCGGCCGACAAGCCTCTGAGGCGCCCCCCTGCGTTAAGTTCAACCTCGCGCTTAGTGCAACACCGCGCGTGTCACCAGGTAACTCACCAACTGCGGATCATCCGCCAACTCAATCGCCTGTACCGGGCGCGGCAGGTTGTCCAGCACCGTGCGCCAGAACGCCTGGGACACTTCATCCTGGTCGTAAAAGCGCACCAGCCAATCCGCCTCGCCGCTGCACAGCACCTGGCTGGCGATGGCGCGGCCGATGCCTTTGCGCCGATAGCGCTTGAGGATGAACAGGTCAGCCAGTTCCAGAGCGTCGATACCCGGCAGTTCGCTGCCTTCGATCAGCAGGAAGCCGGCTATGTAGCCATCGACCAGCAGCAGGTTGGCGCTCCATTGCGGGTCTTGCCAATAGCGGGCCAGGTGTTCGTCGTGAATGTAGAAACGGCCGTCCGCCTCGACATCTTCCTGTTCCCAGTCCGAGGACTCATAGGCGTAATACTGGTAGAGATTGCGGATCAGCTCGGCTTCTTCAGGGCCGGTCTGGATCAATTCGACGGTGGTTTCAGGCATGGGACCCTCATTGAAAAAACGCAGGGCGCCATTGTTCACAAAACCTGGGCACAGGTCCAATAGCGTGGCCAACCTTTCTACTTGCTGAACCGAATGCAAAAAGGTGTTGCCCCTTCCGAAACCTTGAAACATTTCGAATAAACTCCGCGAAATTGCCGCTCTTTTTCAAGGACATGTATTTTGACAAACGTCTGTACCGCCGGCCTGGATGTAGGTTTTGCCTCCCTGGACTACCTGCAGATCTTCATCCTGGGCGTGATCCAGGGCATTACTGAACTGCTGCCGGTGTCGTCCACCGCCCATATGCGCGTAGTACCCGCCCTGCTCGGCTGGCAAGACCCCGGCTCGGCGTTTTCCGCAGCCATGCAGTTGGCGGCACTGGCCGCGGTGGTCAGTTATTTCTGGCGCGATGTACGCCAAGTGACCACCGGCAGCATCAGCGCGGTGCGCCGGGGTGACTACAACGACCGGTGGTTCAAGCTGGCGGTGGCAATAGTGCTGGCGACCCTTCCTATCGGCATCGCCGGCCTGGCGCTGTCTTCGACCTTGAATGCCTGCAACTCGCCGTTGCGTGGGCTGATGGTGATCGGGATTTCCTGTGTGGTCATGGCGATTCTGATGGCGGTGGCGGAAGTCCGTGCACGCCACACCCGGGAGGTGAGTGAAATGCGCCTGCGGGATGCGTTGATCGTGGGAGTGGCGCAGATTGGCGCGTTGATTCCAGGGGTGTCGCGCTCCGGCTCCACGCTGACGGCGGCACTGTTTCTCAACTTCAAACGTGAGGAAGCGGCGCGCTTTTCTTTCCTGTTGGGCCTGCCCGCCATCGCCCTCGCCGGTTTGAAAGAACTGTGGGTGCTGCTGCACGCCGATATGCCGGCCCATGCCTGGCCGCATTTGATCTTTGGTTTGGTGGTGGCGAGCGTCTCGGCGTTTTTTGCGATCTGGGGCCTGATGAAGTTTTTGGAGCGATTCTCCACCTGGCCGTTCGTGATTTATCGCGCGCTGCTGGGGATGTTCCTGATTGTGGCGGTGAGTACCGGGTTGTTGAGTTGAACTGACGCTATCTTAAAACCAACACAAATCTAATCTGGGAGCTGCTTTGTCTTGAACACCGGGTCCAAGGTCATCACTGACAGCTCTGCCACACCTGCCGAATCAGCGCCTGCAGCTTCAGCGCTTCCGCCCAGCGATCACTGATCTCACGCCCATCCGCGCCGGTGATCGCATAGGGCGGCGGGCCCAATTCGCAGGTGAAGCTCAGGCTTTGCGGCGTATCGGGCCGGGCCAGCCAGTCTTCGATCCCGTAGCGCCACCACTGGGTAAAACGCTGTACCCAGCCTTGATGCTGGGGAAAGTCCAGCGACACCTGCACCTGTTCACTGCTGGCCACGCGACCATGGAAGCCCCAGCTGTGGCGCAATATCGTGCGGATCTGTTCATCATCTTCATCGGCCCCTGGCTCCGGCAACTCACGCCCAACCACGTAGTGGGACAGGTCGGCCAGCAGCTTCAAATCGGGCATCTGTGCCAGCAGGTCGAGGGTGAACAACAGATCATTGGTGAGCCGATAACGATGGGTTTCCAGCAGCACAGGAAAGTCCACCTGCTCGGCCAAGCGCTGCCAGCCTTCGACCAACCGCGCGGCCTCGGCTTGGGTGCGCGGGCGCACGTCGGCTTGCAGGGTGAGGTGGTGGCAGCCGTAGCGGCTGATTACGTCCAGTGCCGCCGCCAGATCATCCACCGATTGCGGAAACAGCTGGCCTTCGATCTGCAAGCCCCTGGCCGTGGCGGCGGCGTGCAGGCGTGAAACGTCGGCGGGCTTGAAGTAATGGTCGGTGATGCCGTCGAAACCGGCGGCTTTGATGCGCTCGAGCTGGGCTTCGAGGGGGCCGGGCTCGGTTTGCATGGCCCACAGGGATTGGAACACCAGGAATTGGCGCATATCAGCCTCGCAGGATGTGTTTGAGGGACAGTTCGGGGTCGGCCAGGCTGGTCGTATTGAGCGCAACGCGTGCTGTGATCAGGCGTTCGCACAGCTTGATGTCCTTGGCCACGCTGTTGCCCGGCGCCCAACCGCACGCACCGTGCAGATGATGCTCGGCATCCAGGTAGAACAGCAGCAAGCCGCCGCCCGGCAATGGCCGACTGACCGTAAGCGGCGTGATCACACCCACGGTCTGCACACCCCAATCGTACTGATCGGACCAGAAGCCGGGGAGTGTCTCGAACGGCACATTGCGCCCCAACATATTCAGCGCCGCATGCCGCCCCTGGGCTTCGGCGTTGCGCCAGGTTTCTTGACGCTGATAAAGGCCGTCGCGCTCAAACTCACACACGTCGCCGGCTGCATAAATGTTCGGCGCGCTGGTGCACAGGTACGCATCGACACGAATGCCCTGCCCTACTTCCAACCCTGCCAATGCGGCCAGTTCGATGTTGGGCTGCATGCCGATGCCGACCACCACCCAGTCGCAGGGCAACCGCTGCCCGTCCACCAACAGCACGGCGTCGGCCTGGATGGATTCCAGCGCCACGTTCAAACGCACATCCACCCCTTGGCGACGATGCAAATCCAGCAACGCTTGGGAGATAACCGCCGGCAACACCCGGCCCGCCAGGCGCGGTCCGGCTTCCAGCACCGTCACCTCACAACCCAGGCCGCGTGCTGTCGCCGCCACTTCCAGCCCGATAAACCCGCCACCCACCACCATCAGCCGCGTGCCGGGGTTCAGGACACTGCGCAAGGCCAGCGCCTCATCGTGGGTGCGCAGGTAAAGCACATTGGCCTGCGCCTGAGGCAATCGTCGTGCCCTGCCGCCAGTGGCCAACAGCAGACCGGCATACGGCAGCCACTGGCCGTCGGCGAGTTGCAGGCGATGGTGTTGCGGCTCCAAGCGAGTCACCGGATTACAGGCGATATGCTCAATGTCCAGTTCGGCCAGCCGCGCGCTGTCGCACAGGCTGCACCCGGCCAAATCCGCTGTGCCCTGCAACAGGCCTTTGGACAGCGGCGGCCGCTCGTAGGGCAGGTGCGGCTCATCGCCGATCAGTATCAGCCGCCCGGTATAACCTTCTTCGCGCAAGGTCAGCGCCGCACGGCCACCGGCATGGCCGGCGCCGACGATAATCAGAGCCTCGTTCATCATCAAGCCGTGACGGCGAGCAATACCCGCCCCGCTTCGACCCGCACCGGGTAGGTCTTGAGGTTGACGCACACCGGCGCGCCCATGGCCTTGCCGGTGCGGTAATCGAAGCGCCCGTTGTGCTTGGGGCACTCGATGATGTGGTCCATCACCAGGCCGTCGGCCAGGTGAATTTTTTCGTGGGTGCACAGACCCGCGGTGGCGAAAAATTCATTGTCGGCCGAGCGGTACACCGCGTAGGTGTGCGGCCCATGGTCGAAGCGCAGCACGTCTTCTTCGTCTATTTCGCCCACGGCGCAGACGTCGATCCATTGATCGTTCATGGCGTTTTCTCTTGTTCTTGGAGGGAGTTCAGCCGGCAGCGGCTTCTGCATGCACCGGGGCATTGGCCGCCGGTTCGGTTCGCGGGTGTATCGGGCGCTGGATGAAATAGTTTGGATCACTGCGCTGCTTCCAGATGGTCGGCAGGATTTCCTTGTACGCCTCGAAAATATTCGCGTACGGCGGCGGGCAGTCGCCGCGTATTTCTTCGTGCAATTGCGCCAGGGCGTGATACGGCACCATCGGGTACATGTGGTGTTCGAGGTGGTAGTTCATGTCCATGTAGATAAAGCGCAGCACACGGTTCATATAAATGGTGCGGCAGTTGCTGCGGTGGTCGAGCACGTCCTCGGCCAGGCCCACGTGTTGAGTGAGGCCGAAAACATAGCCCAGCCAGGCACCGTAGATACTCGGCAGGCCAATCAGCATCAGCGGCAGCCAGCTGTGCAGGTACAAGGCGGTGCCGATCACCACGGCGTAGATGCCGACCCAGATTCGCGCCGCGCGGAACACCTTGGGCCATTCGGATTCGGGGATAAAGTCTGCCTCCTGGGCACTCATCCGGCCAATGGCATGGCGCGCCACGCCGCTGAATGTCTTCCAGGCCAGGGGCAAATTGAACAGGCTCAAGAACATCATCGAGAAGCGCGGTGGGCGCGGCTCGACAATCTCCGGATCGCGGCCGACGACGATGGTGTCGGTGTGGTGACGGGCATGGCTCCAGCGCCACACATGGGGCTCGAAGATGCACATGAAGCTTGCAACCTGGTACAGCACGTCGTTCATCCAACGGGTTTTGAACGCCGTGCCATGGCCGGTTTCGTGCCAGCGCGGGTTAGACGCGGTGCCGTACAGCACGCCATAGGCCAGGAAAAACGGCACGCAGGCCCAGGTGCCCCAGAACCAATAGCCGCCAAAGCCAGTGGCGAACAGCGCGGTCATCCAGATGGCGGTGTCGAGCAAGGCCGGGCCGTCGCGGCGCTGCATCAGTTCTTTCATGCGTTTACGCGAGACGGGCGACTGGTACCAACTGGCCGAGACCAGGCCTTTATCAAAAGCGCGGGCGGCTTCGGGGCCGGTGAGGCTGTAGTCGCGGCGGGCGGGATGAGCGGTGTGTTCAGGCATTGTTATTGTTCTCCGCAAGCGGGTGGTTTCAGGTGCTTTGTGAAACCCACGATAGAGAACGCCTAAATCACCCTCAAGGCCTTGAATCCATTCCCTATCAAGCTATCATCCAGGCCCAGCGGAGCTTGATAGTTTTCTATCAAGACGCTCAAGGGGCTTGTCATGAACAACAATAAACGCCCAACCATTGCCACCGTCGCCGCCCAGGCCGGGCTGAGTGTGGCCACCGTCGACCGGGTATTGAATGCCCGTGCGCCGGTCAATCCTGACACAGCCGAACAGGTGTTCCAGGCCGCCGAAGCCGTGGGTTACTTTGCCGCGCGGCTGATTGGCCAGCGCATTCGCGAACGGCGCCCGACCTACCGCCTAGGCATCCTGTTGCTGGGCACCGCCCAGGCGTTCTACGCCAACCTGGCCCGTGCCATCAGCGATGCAGCCGAGCAGCATGCCGGTGCCAACCTCACATGCCAGTTCGAATACATCATCGATCGCACGCCCAGCGCCATCGTCGCGCAAATCGAACAGTTGGCCGTGCAGTGCGATGGCCTCGCGGTGGTCAGTTTTGCCCACCCACTGATCAACGCCTGCCTGACGCAGATCCGCGCAGCCGGCGTGCCGGTGGTCGCCCTGCTTTCGGATATCCACGAAAACGCCGAGGAGCCCTATGTGGGCCAGGACAACCACGTGGTCGGCCGCACCATGGGCTGGTTGCTCGCCCGCACCTGCGGCGCACGCAAAGGCAGCGTGGGGATCTTGCTCGGCGGCCATCGTTTTCTCGGCCACCAGGCGCGGGTCGAAGGCCTGCACAGCTACCTGGCCGAGCACGCGCCGGGGCTCAAGCCGTTGGAGCCGCTGATCAACCTGGATAACTGCGACATCACCGAAGAAGCCACCCTCGACCTGATCAGCCGTCACAGTGACCTGCGCGGGCTGTGCGTGGTGGGCGGCGGCGGTGATGGCATCATCAGCGCCCTGGCCCAACTGCCCAAACGGCCGACGTTGTGTTGCATTTTGCAGGAATCGACCGAGCTGTCGCGCCAAGCGCTGAGCCAGGGTTTGATTGATGTGGTGATGGACTCGCAGCCGGGGCGGACGGCCGTGGCATTGGTGGCGTTGATGGTGGAATTGCAGAGCGCCGAGGGGTTCGATCCGGTGCGGCATCGGGTGCATATACCGCCGCAGATTGTGACGTCGGAGAATCTCTAGCGCGCTCGGCACTCGACCTTCAAGCCGCCCGCCTCCAGAATGTGACTCTCGATCACCACGGGCAGGAAGCGCTGGATCACCAGCATGTTGCTGTGCAAATGCTCGCTCATGTGCGACGTGGTGAAACGGCCACCACCCGCCAGTGCCATTGGCAACAGCAACTGATCGGCCAGGTGTTCGCCTACTGCCGTGTCGGTGCCTCGCCACTCACTGGCCTGGTCGATAGCCTGGTCGGCCACCGTTTCGGCGCGCACCTTGGCCATGCCAAAGGCACTGAATAGTTCGGTGACATGCTCGTGGACGAACTCCAGCATCAGCACGTTGCCTGGGCCCTGTTCCGGGTCAATCTCGACCGGGAACAGTTGCGTGTCCGCAAACGATAGACGCTGGCGCACGCGCTTGAACTGGCGCTCGCTCACTTGGGCGGGCAACCCTGCGTTAAGGGTTACCGCGCGGGCTGCGAGCAGTTTTCCGCGCTGCATCAACTGCAGCGGCATCAGCTCGCTGGGTTGGATAAACGCCTCTAACTCACCACCGCCAGCCGGTACAAACCCGTAGCGGTTCAGGCTCAATTCGATGCGCGCGCCCATACGCTGCAACAATGGAAGCCAGGCGCGCTGCAGAAAGTCCACCGGCGGTGCCAGCGGGTTATGGGTGCCGCCGCAGATCGTCACGCGGCTGGCCGTGGGTGCGCGCAGCAATGCCGGCAACAAGGTCTGCAGCACTAGGGTGCAACTGCCGGCTGTGCCAATTGAAAACCGGTATTCGCCCCCTTGAATCGGCCCGGGTTCGAACACCAGTGTTTGCGAGCCCAGTTCAGCACCTTGCACCTTGGCACCACAGACCTGCGCCGCCGCCAGCACGGCGGTCAGGTGTTGACGCATCAAGCCTGGCCGACTGCGCTTGGCGCGGATGTTTTTGATGCGCAGGGTCAACCCGGTCACCATCGACAGGCTGAGCCCGCTGCGCAGTACCTGGCCACCGCCGATGGCGCCGTCGAGTTCAATGAGGTCCTGTTTCATATCTATCCTTAAGCAAAGCGTTTGACCGTGTCCCGCAGGTAGTGGTCCAGTTGTTGGGAGTCTTCATGGGTGCGTGGCAATACCGGCACTTCGCGTTCCAGTTCACGCTGTATGTAGGCGTGCAATGCCGGGCGCCGTGGCCCGTAGGCCGCTTCCCCGGCATTGCGTTTCAACACCAGCAGGGTTGCGACCTCATCGAGCAGTTGTGCGTCATCCACTGTGCTCAACAAATCGGCGAAGGTCATCGGCGGCCGCCCCAGCCCCAGGTCGATCCAACGCACTGCCAACAACGGTCGCAGTACGTAGAAGTACTTCTTGAACCGCACCGTGTCGCCTTGCAGATAGCCGCGAAAGTTCTTCTTGGCCATCGACAGGTAATGATTGCGCGCCGCCGGCGGGCTGTAGAACGCCTCGGCCAGGGCATGCAATTGCGCCGTGGCCGCGGTCTCCTGGCGATACACCAGCGGCGAATCAAGCCATTCCAGCAGCGTGGGGTTGGATTTGCGCAACAGGCCCAAGGTCTTGCGCAACTCCCAGCCGCTCACGTCCAACTCGTCATCCAACGGCCGTTCGATCACGTCGCGCGGCGTATCCACCTGCATGAACCAATCAGGTTTTTCCACGTAGACAAAACGCACGTCGTAGTCGCTGTCGGTGGAGGCAAAACCCCAGGCCCGGCTGCCGGATTCGCAGGCATACAGCACCGTCACATTGCGCTCGCGCTCTATGCGCTCCAACTCCTGAAGCACCCGCGCGCGCATGGCGTCGCTCAATGGGTGGCGTTCTTCCCTTTCCATCTCTATTCCCCTCTTATCCTTTGACGCACACCACTTGACGCAAGGTGTGAAGCACTTCCACCAGCTCGCGCTGGGCGTGCATGACTTGGTCGATGTCCTTGTAGGCCATCGGAATTTCATCGATCACATCGGCGTCCTTGCGGCACTCCACATGGGCTGTTGCGCGGATCTGGTCGGCCAGGGTGAAGGTGTTCTTCGCCTTGGTACGGCTCATGGTGCGGCCGGCGCCGTGGCTGCACGAGCAGAACGACTCTTCGTTGCCCAGTCCACGCACGATGAAGCTTTTGGCGCCCATGGAGCCCGGAATAATCCCCAGCTCGCCCTTCTTCGCCGACACCGCGCCCTTGCGCGTCACCAGGATGTCTTCGCCAAAATGCCGCTCTTTTTGCACGTAGTTGTGATGACAGTTCACCGCTTCCAGCGCCACTTCAAACGGTTTGCTGATCACTTGGCGTGTGGCCTGGACCACCGCGCGCATCATCAACTCGCGGTTCTGCCGGGCGAAATCCTGAGCCCAGCCCACCGCTTCCACGTAGTCATCGAAGTGCTGGCTGCCCTCTTCGAAATACGCCAGGTCGCGGTCCGGCAAATTCGCCAGGTGTTGCTGCATGTCCGCCTGGGCCAACTGGATAAACAGGTTGCCGATGGCGTTACCCACGCCACGCGAACCGCTGTGCAACATGAACCAGACACGGTTGGCTTCATCCAGGCACACCTCGACAAAGTGGTTGCCGCCGCCCAGGGTGCCGAGGTGCTGGCGGTTGTTACTGCGTTCCAGTTGCGGGTACTTGTCAGTGATCGCCTTGAAGCGCGGATGCAACGCCGTCCATGCCTGATCGGCCTGGGCCGGCACGTCTTCCCATGCCCCTTTGTCGCGGCCTTTACGGCTGCGAGTGCGGCCATGGGGTACGGCGGCCTCGATGGCGCAACGCAGGCCGTGGAGGTTGTCGGGCAAGTCGCTGGCGGTCAGCGTGGTACGCGCGGCGATCATGCCGCAGCCAATATCCACGCCCACCGCTGCCGGGATGATTGCGCCCACGGTAGGGATCACGCTGCCGATGGTCGAACCCTTGCCCAAGTGCACATCCGGCATCACCGCGAGGTGCTTGAAGATAAACGGCATCTTGGCGGTATTCATCAGTTGCTGGCGGGCCTCGGGCTCGACGGGCACGCCCTGGGTCCAGAGTTTGATCGGCTTGCCGTCGGCGACTTCCAGCAGTTGGTAGGTTTTCTCTTGCATGATCTCGATTCTTTTTTTGAAAGCCGGCGCTGCGGCGTTGATAGAGACATAGCAGCGGGCGTGCCAGTTTTTTAAAAGCCGTTCTAAAAATACTTATCTAATTGTTTTATATCGTTATTTTTAACAAATGATAACTCACACCTAAAAAAACCATGACAAGCCGATCGTCAACTTCATATCCTCACATATCGTTACTTATATTTTGGTCTACCCATGAAACACAAGCGCACCGTCGCCATCGGGTTTATCGGCTCCAAACTGGATCGCGTCGGCAAAGGTGCCAACCGCTGGAACCACTGGCGCCCCAGCGTCGGCCTGTGCCAGCAGGACACCCTGCAGATTGATCGCCTGGAGCTGATCCACGACATCGACGCCCGGGACGTCAGCCTCGCCGAGCGGCTGCGCGCCGATGTCCAGCAGATCTCGCCCCACACCGAGGTGCGCCTGCACCCCATGCCGCTGAACGACCCCTGGGATTTCGAAGAGGTCTACGGCGCGCTGCACGACTTCACCACCGACTACCGCTTCGACACCGAACACGAGGACTACCTGGTCCACATCACGACCGGTACGCACGTGGCGCAGATTTGCTGGTTCCTGCTGACCGAGGCGCGCAACCTGCCCGCTCGGTTGATCCAGACCGCGCCCAGCCGCCGCCTTGACGACACCGCGCCCGCCACGGGCACACACACCCTGATCGATCTCGACCTGTCACGCTACGACCGCATCGCCTCACGCTTCGCCCACCAGCGCCTGGAAGGCCTGGCGTTTCTCAAGTCGGGGATCGCCACACGCAACAGCGCGTTCAATGCCTCCATCGAGCAGATCGAACGCGTGGCCGTGCGCTCCACGGCGCCGATGCTGCTGATCGGCCCCACGGGCGCGGGCAAGTCGTTCCTCGCCCGCCGCATCTACGAACTCAAGCGCAGCCGCCATCAAGTGCAAGGGCGCTTCGTGGAAGTCAACTGCGCCACGCTGCGCGGCGATGGTGCTATGTCGGCGTTGTTCGGGCATACCAAGGGCGCCTTCACCGGCGCACAAAACGCGCGCGACGGCCTGCTGCGCGCGGCGGATGGCGGCATGTTGTTCCTTGATGAAATCGGCGAACTGGGCCCTGATGAACAAGCGATGCTGCTTAAAGCCATCGAAGAAAAGCGCTTCTACCCCATGGGCGCCGACCGCGAAGTGGCCAGTGACTTCCTGATCATCGCCGGCACCCATCGCGACCTGCGCGGGCGCGTGGCCGAAGGGCTGTTCCGCGAAGACCTGTACGCGCGCATCAACCTGTGGACCTTTGATCTGCCGGGCTTGGCGGGGAGGCGCGAAGACATCGAGCCCAATATCGATTTCGAGCTGGAGCGCCACGCCCGCGAGCAAGGCCGCCGCGTGCGCTTCAACCTCGAAGCGCGCCGCCGCTACCTGGCGTTCGCCTGTTCCAGCGAAGCGGCGTGGCAGGGTAACTTTCGCGAGCTGTCTGCGTCGATCACGCGCATGGCGACCCTGGCCGACAGCGGACGTATCGATGAGGCCCAGGCCGAAGAAGAAATCCAACGCCTGCGCTACGCCTGGGGGCTGTCCGAGCCACACACCCTGCTGCCCGCCGACCTGGACCTGTTCGACCAGTTGCAACTCAAGGCCGTCATCGAGGTGTGCCTGCAATCCGATAGCCTATCCGACGCCGGCCGCCGCTTGTTCGGTGTATCCCGCCAGGCCAAGGCCCAGCCCAACGATGCGGATCGCCTGCGTAAATACCTGGCGCGCTTTGCGATTGACTGGAAGCAGTTGAAGCCCTAGCCCTGCGACGCGGTCAGCCGCCACGAAAATCCGTGGCATTCAGGCCGAACCGGCTCATCTTGTTATACAACCCGCCCCGCGACACGTTTAGCTGCCGGGCGGCCAGGCGGATGTTGCCGCGGGTGCTTTCGAGCGCGGCGACGATGGCGTGCATTTCATGGCTGCTCAGGTTCTGGGGCGGTTGCGCTTCGTCAGTGCGCAGCGTTGCGCGCGGCTTGCTTTCCAAGGGCAGGTCGACAGGCTGGATCAGTTCACCCGTCGCCAGGTTGGTTGCCCGTTCAATGCTGTTTTCCAACTCCCGCACATTACCCGGCCAGCCGTAGGCCGAGAGCAGCGCCATGGCGTCCGGGGAAAAACCCTGCACCGATTTACGCAGTGAACGCGCGCAGCGGGCAAGAAAGTGCCGCGCCAGCAGCGGTATATCGTCGCGGCGCATGCGCAGTGGCGGCACGGTCAGGTTCAACACGTTGAGGCGGTAGTAGAGGTCTTCGCGAAACGCGCCCTCTGCCACCGCCTGGCTCAAATTGCGATTGGTGGCGGCGATGATGCGCACGTTCACTTGGCGCGAACTCTTCGCCCCCACGCGGGTGATTTCACCCTCCTGCAACACCCGCAACAGGCTGACCTGGGCATCGAAAGACATGTCGCCAATCTCATCCAGGAAGATAGTGCCGCCCTCCGCCAGTTCGAACTTGCCCGCTGAGCCGCCACGGGCTGAGCCGGTGAACGCGCCTTCGACATGCCCGAATAGCTCGCTTTGCACCAGGTCTCGCGGGATGGCGCCGCAGTTGACCGCCACAAAGGGCCCAGTGCAACGGTCGCTGCCGTTATGGATCGCTTGGGCAAACAGCTCTTTGCCGGTACCGCTTTCGCCGAGGATCAAGGTGGTGGACTCACTGCGACTGGCGATGCGGCCCAGGTGCAGCGCGTCCTGGATAGCGCGCGAGTGGCCTTGGATAGTTTCAAAGGTGTAGCGGGCCTGGGTGCTGATAATGCGCCGGGTAATTTCGCGGATACGGCGGTTCTCGCGCACCGATACGATCACCCCGCCCTGCTCCAGCGGGCAGACTGAAACCAGGCAAGCGAGCTGGCTGCGGTCGTGCAGATGAAAGGTGCAATCCAGGTCGCGCACAGGCTCCCCCGTCGCATCACCCAACTCACTGCGGCCCAGGTGCTGGAACGGGCGACCGATCAGCTCCAGCCCCACCCGGAACAATTGCCGGGCATAGCGGTTGAGCGCCTTGATGCAGCCGCGCGCGTCCAGCACCACCAGGCCTTCGTTGAGCACTTCGAGGACGGTTTGCTGTTCTTCCAGCAGGCCTTGCAGGGCCATCTGCCGTGATACGGCTTCGGCCGCCGCCTGCACGGTGCCGAGGGTATGAAAGTGAAACCAGCCGGGCTCGGCGGTGAGTGTCAGCATCGCCAGGGTTTCACCCTGGGCATTCTTGATCGGCGCGGCGGCGCAGTGCATGCGGCGCTGGCGCAGGCCACGACCAAAATTTTCCTCGGCCAGCACATACACCAGGCGATCTTCGGCCAGGGCCAACCCGGTGCAGTTGGTGCCTTGCACGGATTCCAGCAGGCGGCTGCCCACCGGGGTGATGTCCAGCCCGCAGAAATACAGGGTGGTGCCGTCGGCATCAGTGAGGTTGATATGGCCGCGCGGGTTGTAGGCCAGCAAGCCGTGCATGACTTGCGCGGCGGTAGCGATCAGCACGCGGTGAGTTGCCAGGGTGGCATCAAGGTCGCGGGGCGCCACGAAGCGATACCCGCTGTCATCGGGATCGATACCGGCCTCGACGCTGCGCCGCCAGGAATCCCAGATGACTTGCCGGACGTCGCCAGGGCGCTCGACCCGGCCGGCCAGGCACTCCCGCCACGCCTGCTCCAGCGCGGACACAGGTCCGTCATTCAGCGCGGCAGGCCCCAAGGCCGTCAGGTAGTCGAGGTCTTGCACGCTGAACGTCATGGTCATTGGGGGCATCCGTGTTCATGTTTTTGACATGTCAGTATAGACATGTCATCAGAATGAACACTTTTTGTTTATATGCATTTATAAATTCATAAATATCAGCAAGTTATGAATTGGCACAGCCCTTGCTCCTACCTTTTCGCCCATCAGGACTGTCCTGAGGCCAATAATAAAAAGGGGTTTATTTCATGAGTACACAGAACATCCGCCTTGGCTTGATCGGGGCTGGTCGCATGGGCAGCTTCCACGGACTCACGGCTGCGCGACACATCCCCGGTGCCAGCCTGGCCGCCATTGCCGACCCGACTCCGGGCCAAGCCGCCCGCCTTGCCGCTGAACTGGGGGTAGCCAAGGTCTACACCGACCCGCAACAACTGCTCGACGACCCGGATATCGACGGCGTACTCATCGCCGCCCCCGCGCGCAGCCACGCCGAACTGGTGATCAGCGCCGCGCGCGCCGGCAAAGGCATCTTCTGCGAAAAACCGATGGCCATCACCCTGGACGAAGCCGACCGCGCCATCGCCGCCGCAGCCGATGCGCGGGTGCCCTTGCAGGTCGGCTTCAACCGGCGTTTCGCCAAAAGCTTCCGTACTGCCCACCTCGACGTCGTCGCCGGCCGTATCGGCACGCCGCAACTGTTGCGCTCGCTGACCCGCGACCCGGCATTGAACAACCCGGCCGCTTCACCGCAATGGGTGATTTTCCTGGAAACCCTGATCCACGACTTCGACACCCTGCGCTACCTCAACCCCGGCGCCGAAGCGGTACAGGTGTACGTAATGGCCGACGCCCTGATCGCTCCGGAATACAAAAGCAAAGGTTTCCTCGACACCGCCGTGGTCACGATCCGCTTCGACAATGGCGCGATTGCCACCGCCGAGGCCAACTTCCAGGCCGTGTATGGCTACGATGTGCGCGGCGAAGTGTTCGGCAGCGCAGGCATGCTGAGCATGGGCAGCGTCACTGAATCCGACCTGGTGCGCTACCTGGCCCAAGGCATCCAGGCCGACACTCTACGCCTGGACACTGACCTGCTGCGCGACGCCTACATTGCCGAGCTCAACCACTTCGTCGACTGCCTGCGCAGCGGCGCCAAGCCCCTGGCCAGCGGCGAAGATGCGCGCGCGGCCCTGGCGATTGCGCGCGCCTGCATCGAGTCGTTCGAAACGGGCAAGGCCGTCGCCGTGCAGGGAGCCCAGCGATGATCCCGTTCACACTGGCGGTCAGTGCCGAGATGGTGTTTCTCGACCTGCCCTTTATCGAGCGCGTACAGCGTATTCACGCGCTGGGGTTCAGCGCCGAGATCTGGAACTGGACCGACAAGGACATCAATGCCCTCGCCGCCACCGGTGCCGATTTCACCTCGATGACCGGCTACATCACCGGCACCCTCACCGACCCCGACGGCATCCGCCAATTGCTCGACAGCGCCCGCGAATCCTTGAGGGTAGCCGAGCAATTGAACTGCCCCAGCCTCAACCTGCACGGCACCGGCCTGGGTGACGGCGGCCTGCCCGTGCAGCCGGTGTCCCGGACCACCGCGCGCATGTGGCTGAGCGCCTGCAAAACCCTGGAAAAAATCGCCCGCCTGGGCGAAGACGCCGGCCGCGTGTTCCTGCTGGAAAACCTCAACACCGACGTCGATCACCCCGGCACCCCATTCGCCCGCGCCGACGACACCCTGGCGCTGATCGAAGCCGTGGGCAGCCCACACCTGAAGATGAACCTGGACCTGTACCACGCGCAGATCGGCGAAGGAAACCTGATCGAATTGATCCAGCGCGCCGGTAGCGCCATCGGTGAAATCCAGGTCGCCGACGTGCCGGGCCGCCAGGAACCCGGCACGGGAGAAATCCACTACCCGGCCATTGCCAGGGCGTTGCACGCCATGGGCTACAGCGGCGTGGTCGGACTGGAAGGCTGGGCCAGCGGCGACAGCGAACTGGCCTTGGAGCGTTTCCGCCAAGCATTCACCCTATAACAATAAAAGGATCACCCTTATGAACCGCTATTCGTTGTTCGTTGCCACGCTGTTACTGCTGTTCAGCCAATGGACGTTCGCCGCTTACCGTATCGGCGTGAGCATTGCCCGGGTCGACGACAACTTCATGACCTACGTGCGCACCGGCCTCGAAACCGCCGCCCAACAGCAGGACGTGCAGATCCAGTTCGAAGACGCCCAGGGCGACGTGGTGCGCCAGCTCAACCAGGTCGAAGGCTTTCTCAACCAGAAAGTCGACGCGGTGATCGTGCTGCCGGTGGATACCGCCGCCACCGCCAACATCACCCGCGCAGCCACCGCCGCGAAGACGCCACTGGTGTACGTCAACCGCCACCCGGATGAACGCACGCTGCCCAAGGGCGTCGTCACCGTGGCCTCCAACGACATCGAGGCCGGGCAATTGCAGATGCGCTACCTCGCGGAAAAACTTGGCGGCAAGGGCAACGTGGCGATCATCATGGGTGACCTTGCGCAAAACGCCACCCATGACCGCACCGAGGGCGCCAAACAGGTGCTCAAGGACTTTCCCGGCATCAAGGTGGTGGAGCAGCAAAGCGCCGAATGGCAACGCAGCAAGGGCATGGACTTGACCAGCAACTGGTTACTGGCGGGTACACAGTTCGATGCGATCGTCGCCAACAACGATGAAATGGCGATTGGCGCAGCCATGGCGTTGCAGCAAGCCGGCAAAGCCAAGGGCGAGGTGGCGATTATCGGCATCGACGGCTTGCCCGATGGCCTGGCGGCGATCAAGCGTGGCTTGCTGACGGCGTCGGTGTTTCAGGACCCGAAAGCCCAGGCAACCCAAGCGGTGCAGGCGGCGATCCGGATGATCAAGGGCGAGCCGATTGAATCGGAAGTGTGGGTGCCGTTTGAGCTAATCAAGCCGGAACAGGTGGCGGTGTTTGAGCAGCGCTACAAATAAACTTGGGTACACAAATCCAAATGTGGGAGCGGGCTTGCTCGCGAATGCGGTGGATCAGCCAATGAATCTGTTGACTGACACACCGCATTCGCGAGCAAGCCCGCTCCCACAGTTTTAATCCAGGTCGCTTGCAGAGTGGCGCTCGGCCAACTGCTCCGCAGGCTCGCCGGATACCCGGTTCACCCTACGCCCCCGCTGCACCGCCGGCCGCGCTTCAATCGCATCCGCCCAGCGCAACACATGCGTGTACTCATGCACCGCCAAAAACTCCGCCGCGCCATACAAACGGCCTTTTACCAACCCGCCATACCAAGGCCAGATCGCGATATCGGCGATGGTGTACTCATCCCCGGCAATGTATTCACTCACCGCCAGGCGCTGATCCAATACATCCAGCTGTCGCTTGGTCTCCATGGCAAACCGATTGATCGCGTACTCCATTTTGCTTGGCGCGTACGCATAGAAATGCCCGAAACCACCGCCCAGGTAAGGCGCACTGCCCATCTGCCAGAACAACCACGACAAGCATTCCGCACGCGCCGCAGGCTCAGTCGGGAAGAATGCGCCGAACTTTTCTGCCAGGTACTGCAAAATCGCACCAGATTCAAACACACGAATCGGCGTGGCGCCGCTGCGGTCCAGCAATGCCGGGATCTTGGAGTTGGGATTGACCCCGACAAAGCCGCTGCCGAACTGGTCGCCGTCGCCGATCTTGATCAGCCAGGCATCGTATTCTGCCCCGCTGTGCCCCAGGGCCAGTAATTCTTCGAGCAGGATGGTGACCTTCTGACCGTTAGGCGTGGCCAGGGAGTACACCTGCAGCGGGTGCTCTCCCACCGGCAGTTGCTGATCATGGGTCGCGCCGGCGATGGGTCGGTTGATGCTGGCGAAGGTGCCGCCATTTTCGGTGTCCCAGGTCCAGACTTTCGGGGGTACGTAATCGGTCATGCTTACTGCTCCAGAGGCGTTTGCGATCAGCGAAGCGCCCCAGACTAAACCAAAGGTTGATGGCGCGTCACACCGTGAATGCCGGCCAATCTGCAAGGTCGGTTTAAAGATGCAACGGTACGCCAGCGGCGCCATCACGCGGCACGTGTACCCGCAGCGCAATCAACAAGGCTGCCAACAACATCAGCACACCGGCGCCGAGAAACACACCGGCAATGCCGCTGACACTGAACATCGCCCCCCCACCGGCCGCCCCCGCCGCGATGGCTGACTGCACCGAAGCCACTACCATGCCACCCGCACTTTCAGCTTGATCCGGCACGGCGCGAGCCACCCAGTTCGACCAGGCCACGGGCACCCCGCCAAAGGCCATGCCCCACAGCGCCAGCAGCAGCGCCTGGCCTGGCAGAGAGGCAGGCACCAGCACCAGGGCGAGCGCCGCGACGCCGACCAATACCGGCATCAGCACCAATGTGCCGAGCGGATAGCGCACCAGCAGCCAACCGGCCAGCAGCGTGCCGATGAAGTTTGCGGCGCCGAACCCCAGCAGCATCAAGGCCAGCCCTTGAGTCTGCACGCCCGTGGTGCTTTCCAGGAATGGCCGAATGTAAGTGAACAGCGCGAAGTGCGCGGTGTGTACCAATACGCAGGCAAACATGCCGATGGCGATGCCAGGGCGCAGCAGCACATCCAATACCGTGCGCAGGCGTGCACTGCCAGTGGGGGCCAGGCGTGGCAGCGTGAACAGCTGGAACGCCAGTGTCACCACGCCAACGGCGGCCGCAGCCACAAACGCACTGCGCCAGCCATACACATCGCCGAGGTAGCTGCCCAGCGGCACGGCAACCACCGTGCCCACCGCAATGCCACTGAAGATGATCGACAGCGCACGGGGCAGCAACGCCGCCGGCACCAGGCGCATCGCCACTGCTGCCGCCATACTCCAGAAACCGCCCAGGGCGACGCCCAGCAGGATGCGCATCAACAGCAGCACCGCCAGGCTCGAAGAAAGCGCCACCAACAGGTTGGACGCAATCATCAGCATGGAAAACCCCAGCAGCACCACGCGCCGGTCGATCCCGCGCGTCAGGCCGGGCACCAGCAAGCCAGCGAACAACGCCACCACCGCCGTCACGGTTACTGCCTGACCAGCCAGGGCCTCCGACACCCCAAGGTCCATCGCCATCGGCGTCAACAGGCTGGCCGGCAGGTATTCTGCCGTCAACAACCCGAATACCCCCATGGCCAGGGAAAACACCGCCATCCAGGCCGGGGTAGCGGGCTCCGCCTTGGAACAGATAGAGGCTTGAGCTACACAATCATTCATTACACGACATCCTCAGGAAATTAGCGCGACCGCCAGTCTAGGTTCGCCAACCCGGATGATCTATGATGCAAACCCTTGAGTTTTTGACCGAAACCCCGAACATGACTGCACCGGCCCCGTTCAATCTGTCCTCCGACCTTATCGATGAGCTGCTGCGCGGCATGCGCCTGCGCGGGGTGCAGTACCAGCGCATCCAAGCCGGACCCCGCTTCGGCATGGGCTTCGACGCCAAACCCGGGCACGCCTACTTCCACTTCCTCGCCGCAGGTGTGGCCACCCTGCGCACCGACGACGGCAACCTGTTTGAATTGTCGGCGGGCAATGCCGTGTTCATCTCCCACGGCGGCGCACATGCGCTGTTGTCCACGGCGGATGTCGCTGTGCAGGACATCAATGGATTTGACGCCACCCCGCTGGGCGATACCGTCTGCGCCGTGGATGCATCGCCCGACACGCCCCCCAGCACGTTGCTGTTCAGCGCCTGCATGGAATTCGAACTCGGCAGTATCCAGGGGCTCGGCAGCCTCATGCCGGCCTTGATGCTGATCGACACCAAGGGCCAGCGTTACCCCGGCCTGATGCCGATCCTGGCGGTGATGGAGCGCGAAGTCGCCAGTGCTCGCGTTGGCTATTCGGGCATCCTCGCGCGCCTGGCCGATGTGGTGGCCGCCATGATCGTGCGGGGTTGGGTGGAATGCGCCTGCGGCAATGCATCGGGGCTGGTGGCAGCGTTGCGCGACGCACGGCTGGCCGGTGCCTTGCTTGCCCTGCATCAGCAACCAGGCCGCGATTGGAGCGTGGCCGAGTTGGCCGCGCGCAGTCATACCTCCCGCTCGGTGTTCGCCGAACGCTTCCAGGCCACCCTGGGTCTTCCGCCGCTGCGCTACGTGACGCAATTGCGCATGCGCCTGGCCAGCCAATGGTTGACGCTTGAGCGATTGCCCATCGAAGAAGTGGCGCTGCGCCTGGGCTATACCTCCCAGGCAGCTTTCAGTCGCGCATTCAAGCGCATCACCGGCCAGCCGCCTGGCGCCAGCCGCCAGGGCGCCCGAAGCCCGGCATAAACCAGCGCCAAGCCATTGCGCAGGCTGATCCCGCGCCCTTACTCTCTTGAGCTCACCACCTAGCAAGCAATGGAGGCTTCATGAAACTGATCGGCATGCTGGACTCGCCTTACGTACGCCGCGTGGCGATTTCCCTGGAGCTGTACGGCGTGGATTTCGTGCATGAACCGCTGTCGGTGTTTCGCACCTTCAACGAATTCGCGCAGATCAACCCGGTGGTCAAGGCCCCGACCCTGGTGCTGGACGATGGCACGGTGCTGATGGATTCCAGCCTGATCCTGGACTATCTGGAAACCCTCGCCCCGGCTGACAAGAAGCTGCTGCCCCAGCAGCCCGCCGCGCGCGCCCATGACTTGCATGTACTTGGGCTGGCGCTGGCGGCCTGTGAGAAGAGCGTGCAGATCGTGTATGAGCACAACCTGCGCCCGGCCGAGAAGCTGCATGAGCCTTGGCTTGAGCGTGTCAGCGGGCAATTGCTGGCGGCTTATTCGCTGCTGGACAAGCAACTGGCCGACAGCGAGGCGCTGACTCAGGCTTCGATTACAGCGGCGGTGGCCTGGTCGTTCAGCCAGTTCACCGTGGCGTCGGTGGTTGAGGCGGATGCGTTTCCCAACTTGAAGCGCCACGCCGAGCGCCTGGAGCAGCACCCGGTTTTCAAGAAGTACCCGATCGAATAAACACCGCCGTTCAACTGTGGGAGCTGGCTTGCCTGAGATAGCAGTGTGTCATTCAGCGCTGTAGTCGCTGACACACCGCCTTCGCAGGCAAGCCAGCTCCCACATTGCTCTCCTTCGTCCTCAGGTCCGTGTGCCTAGACCCAGCCGCCATCCACAATAAAGTTCTGTGCCGAACACATCGCCGACGCATCGGAAGCAAGAAACAACGCCATATTGGCGATGTGTTCAGGCAGCACACTGCCCGGCAAGCATTGGCTGCGGCTGATCAGTTCCCTGGCGGCATCGTCGACCCACATCGCCAGTTGTTTCTCTGTCATCACCCAACCCGGCACCAGCGTATTCACGCGGATGCGACTCGGCCCCAGTTCGCGAGCCAACGCGCGGGTCATGCCGTGGGCGGCGGCCTTGCTGGCGGCGTACACCGGGTAGCCGGCGGACGCCATCATCCAGCCGACCGAGCCGAGGTTGATGATCGAGCCGCTACCGGCGCTTTTCATCATGGGCACCACAGCCTTGGCTGCGAAGAAAGCGTGTTTGAGGTTGACGGAGATCAGCCTGTCGAACATTTCCGAGTCGACTTCTTCCAGGGTGTGACGCACGTCATTGGCGGCGTTGTTTACCAGCACGGTGATCGGCCCCAGCGAGTGTTCGAAACGAGCGATGGCGGCTTTGTAGGCAATCTCGTCGGTGATGTCGCAGTTCACGAACTCCACCGTGTGCCCGCGGGAACTGAGCAGCGCCGCGAGGCGTTCGCCCTGGCTTTGCGCGCGGTCGACAAAGCCCACCTTGGCGCCCTGGGCGGCGAAGGCCCGCACCATGAATTCGCCGATCCCTGAGGCCCCTCCGGAGATCAGGACGGTTTTGCCTTCAAGGTCGGGATACACGGCGTGTTGAGTACTCATAACATCTTGCCTCGCTCAATTAGTCTTATTTTATTTTGCAAAAACGGCTTTTAAGGCTATAAATTCGCTGTCCTACCGACAAAATATCGCTATTAGTAGAACTATTCCACTCAAAACAACAAAAGGAAGTTCGACCATGAAGCACCCTCGTTATCTGCTGTCAGGTCTCGCCATGTCCGTATTGATCGCCAGTGGCGGCGCCCACGCCGCAGGCCTCTCCAGTGAACACAAGCCTTTCGGTAAAACCAACGACGGCACCGCCGTCGAGCAGTACATCTTGCGCAACAGCCATGGCATGCAAGCCACGGTGATCACCTACGGCGGCGTGTTGCAGTCGCTGAAAGTGCCGGACAAAACCGGCAAGATCGACGACGTGGTGCTGGGCTTTGACGACGTGCAAGGCTACCAGGCCGGCACGGCGTTTTTCGGCGCGACCATCGGGCGCTTCGGCAACCGCTTGGCCGGCGGTGCCTTTGAGCTCGACGGCAAGCGCTTCCAGGTGCCGCTCAACGATGGTCCCAACTCACTGCATGGCGGCGCCCAGGGCTTCGACAAACAGGTGTGGAAGGCCGCACAGGTCAAGGGCAAGGACTCGGTCGGCGTGACCCTCACCTACCTGTCCAAGGACGGTGAAATGGGCTTTCCCGGCAACCTGAAAACCGAGGTCACCTACAGCCTCAACGAGAAAAACGAACTGCACATCGACTACAAGGCCACCACCGACAAACCCACGGTGCTCAACCTTACCAACCACAGCTATTTCAACCTCGCCGGTGCGGGGAATGGTGACATTCTCAAGCAGGTGGCGACCTTGCATGCCAGCCATTACACGCCGGTGAACGCCACCTTGATTCCAACCGGCGAAGTCGCGCCGGTGAAAGGCACGCCGATGGACTTCCTGAAACCGACGCCGATCGGTCAGCACATCAAGGAGGATCATCCACAGCTCAAATTCGCCGAGCCGAAACAGGGCGGGTTTGACTTCAACTGGGCACTCGATACCAAGGGTGACGTGAAACAGTTGGCTGCCGAGGTGCATGATCCTGAGTCGGGTCGGCGGTTGCAGCTCTACACCACAGAGCCCGGTGTGCAGTTCTATACCAGCAACTTCCTCGATGGTTCGGTGAAGGGCAAGGCTGGGAAGACGTATCTGCACTGGAGCGGTTTCACGTTGGAGACCCAGCATTTTCCGGATGCGCCTAATCAGCCGAAGTTTGCATCAACCCGCCTGAATCCAGGGCAGACCTACACCCAGAACACCGTCTTCAAGTTCTCCGCCGATTAAAACTGTGGGAGCTGGCTTACCGCTATCGCAGGCAAGCCAGCTCCCACATTTGGATCTTCACATGGCAAGGGTTCAGCGTTGCTTCATGCGGTCGATGACGACGGCCAGCAGCAGGATCGAGCCGCGAATCACGTACTGATAAAACGTGTCGATGTTCTTCAGGTTCATCGCATTCTCAATGATCGCCAAAATCAACACGCCGGCAATCACATGGCGAATCATGCCAACCCCACCACTCAACGACACCCCGCCCAACACACACGCCGAGATCACTGTCAGCTCAAAACCTTGGCCGATCATCGGCTGGCCGGAGGTCATGCGCGACGCCAGGATCACCCCGGCCAGGGCGCCGATCACACCGTGCACGGCAAATATCAGGATCTTGGTGCGATCAACGTTCACACCCGCCAGCAACGCCGCTTCCGGGTTGCCGCCGATGGCCATGGTGTTACGCCCATAGGTGGTGTAATTGAGCAGCCAGCCGAAAAACACGAAGCACAAAATGGTGATCAGGATCGGCACCGGTACGCCCAGCAGTTGGCCGTTACCGAAGATAAAGAACTGCTCCTCGGACACGCCCACCGCCTTGCCGTTGGCGAAGATATACGCCAGCCCGCGCACGATCTGCATGGTCGCCAAGGTGGTAATCAGCGCATTGACCCGCAGCTTGGCGATCACGATGCCATTGATCAGCCCCACCACCAGGCCCATCAGCAAGGCGGCGCCGATACCGAGCATGACGCTGTCGGTGTCGCGCATCACAATCGCCGCCACCACCCCGGCGCAGGCAATCACCGAGCCCACCGACAAGTCGAAGTGCCCCGACGCCAGGCAGAACAGCATGGTGCACGCGGCGATGCCCACGGTGGAAATCGCCAGGCCCAGGCCGCGCATGTTCAGCGGCGAGAGGAAGTTGTCGATGAGCAAGGCGCACAGCAGGAAGATGCTCACCGCGGCCAGCAGCATCGCCCAGTTGTCGAGCAGTGCGCGCATGTCCAGGGGTTTGCGTGCCGAGGGCAACGCGTTGTCTTGGGTTGTCATAGTCGTCTCTCAGTTCGCCAGGCTGCGCGGCAAAGCCAGTTGCAGCAGGTTGGATTCAGTCGCGTGCTCGCGGGTTTGTTCACCCCGCAGTGCGCCTTCGCACAGCACCAGGATGCGGTCGGAGATGCCCATCACTTCCATCAGGTCGCTGGACACCACAATGACTGCAATGCCTTGGGCGGCGAGGTTATGGATGATCTGGTAGATCTCGGCCTTGGCGCCGATGTCGATGCCACGGGTCGGCTCGTCCAGCAGCAGGACTTTCATCGGCATCGACAGCCAGCGACCCAGGATCGCCTTCTGCTGATTGCCGCCGGACAGGTACATGATCTTCTGCGCCGCGTTGGGCGTTTTGACCTTCATCGCCTTGATCTGCTGGTCGGCGTTGCCCTTCTCCCACCCCTCGCGCAACAGCCAGCCGAATCGGGAGTGGGTGCCGCGCGCGCTGATGTTGATGTTCTCGGCGACGCTGGACAGCGGGATGATGCCTTCCTTCTTGCGGTCTTCCGGGCACAGCAGCACGCCCGCGGCGATGGCATCGCGCGGTGAGCGCAGTTGCAGTGCTTGACCGCAGAGCTCCAGTTGACCGGCGCTCGCACGCTCCAAGCCGCTGAGCAAGCGGAACAACTCGGTACGCCCAGCCCCCACCAACCCGAACAGGCCGAGAATCTCGCCCTTGCGCACGTTGAAACTGATCGGCTCACGCAGGCCGGGACCGAGCAGGCTATCGACCTTGAGCGCGACCTCGCCGTGCTCACGCGGGCGGTAGTCGTAAATGTCCTGGATATCGCGCCCGACCATGCAGGTCACCAACTGGTCATGGGTCAGCGCGCTCATGTCCTCGAAGGTGCGCACGTAGCGACCGTCCTTGAATACCGTGACCGCGTTGCAGATGCGGAACACTTCCTCCATGCGGTGCGATACGTAGAGCACCACTTTGCCCTCATCGCGCAGCCGCGTGATGATCGCCATCAAGCGGTCGATCTCGCGCGCCGACAGGCTGCTGGTGGGTTCATCAAACGCGATCACATGGGCGCCACGGGACAGCGCCTTGGCGATTTCCACCAGTTGCCGTTGGCCCAGGGACAGGCGGCCGAGCTTCTCGGCAGGGTCGATTTCATCCGCCAGGCCCTTGAGGCAAGCCAAGGCCTGCTTGCGCAACAGTCCCCGATTGACCACCCCGAAACGCGACGGCAAATGCCCGAGGAACAAGTTCTCGGCCACCGTCATTTCGGGCACCAGGTGCAATTCCTGGTGGATCACCGCCACGCCGCTGGCAATGCTGTCCGCCGCGTTCTTGAACGCCATGGTCTGCTCGCCGATCTGCAGCGTGCCGCTGTTGGGAATGTAGGCGCCGCCGAGGATCTTCAGCAGCGTCGACTTGCCCGCGCCGTTCTCGCCCATCAAGGCGTGCACCTGCCCAGGGTGGGCGGTGAAGCTGATGCCATCCAGCGCCTTGACCCCGGGAAAGGTTTTGCCGATGCCGTCAAAACGCAGACTGGCCCCGGCAGTGTGTTGTTGTTCATTGACTTGCGCGTGCATAACCACCTCATCACACCGATCAGGCAGCCCCGTTGCCGGGGCTGCCGAGGAAAGCGAACTGCCTTATTTCCACAGGCCGATCTTTTCCAGTTCCTGCTTGAAGTTGTCGCGGGTGATCAGGGTCACTTCGTCCATGGCGGTGTACTTCGGCGGCTCGGTGCCTTTGGTGACCCACTCGTACATCATCAGCGCAGTGTTGTAACCCTCGATGTGCGGGCTAGGCAGCATCGAACCGAAGAAGCCGCTGTTGGCTTTCTTCAGTTCACCGATAGCGTCGGTGCCATTGATGCCGATGCCGATTACATTGGCGGCTTTGAAGCCCGCGCTTTCGGTCGCACGTACGCCGCCGAGTACGGTGTTGTCGTTCATGCCACCGATGATCAGGTTTTTCGCGCCGCTGGGCAGCTTGACCAGCGCCGAGTTGGTGGCGTCCATGCTGCCGGGTACGTCGAGGGTTTTAAGCGCAGCGGTGAGAATATGGTCGTCAGGAATGCCGGCCTCTTTCAGGGACTGGATCGATCCGTCGGTGCGTTTTTTACCGGTGTCGAGCTCGTTGAAGGTGTTGATCACCGCATAGGTGTCCTTCCAGTCCCAGCCGCGTTTTTTAGCTTCGGCGGCCATGGCGGCGCCTTGCTTTTGGCCGACTTCAAACGCGGCCATGCCCAGGTACGGCACGTCCTCCATAAAGGCGCCTTTGGCGTCGACGAAGCGGTCATCCACGGCAATCACTTTCAAGCCGTTGGCCTTGGCCTTGGCGACAATGGCCGGGCCCAGGGACACGTCCGGCGGGCAGATCACAAAGCCCTTGGCACCGTTGGCCGCCAGGCTGTCGATGGCCGAAAGGGTTTTTTCGCCGTCGGGCACGGCGATCTTGATCACGGTGAAGCCATGCTCCTTGCCGGCTTTTTCGGCAAAGGCCCATTCGGTCTGGAACCAAGGCTCTTCAGCCTGCTTGACCAGAAAACCGATCTTCACTTCCTCAGCGGCCAGCAGCAGCCCGCTCAGGCTCATGGCCGAGACCGCCACAGCGGCGCAGCACAGGGAACGCAAACCTCGACGACGATTCATACGGGTGACTCCTTGTTGTTGTTTTTAAAATCGGGATTTAGCCGGCAAAGCGGTGACAGGGTTTGCCTGGCACGTCGACCTCAATGGCCAATACCGCGCCGTCCAAAGGGTGATCCAATGGGCTGGCGGCACTGGTGATATAGAGGGTGGTGAGGTTCGGGCCACCAAATACGCAACTGGTGGGGCGGCTCACGGGCAACTCGATGATGCGGTCCACTTCACCTTCGGGCGTGAGGCGCAGCAGGCAACTGCCGTCCCAGCGCGCATTCCAGATACAGCCTTCGACGTCCATGGCCGAGCCGTCCGGCCCGCCACGTTCATGTGGGCCGAACCAGACGTGTGCGGGCTCGAGTTGGCCGTTCGGCAGAATCCCATGCCGGTACAGCGTGCCCTCCATGCTGTCGCCAAAATGCACATGGCGGCCGTCATCACTCCACAGCAAGGTGTTGGGAATGCCCAGGCCACTCAGCAACGGCGTGACCTGCGCATCGGCATCAATGCGAAACAGGCCGCCGGAGCGTCGGGTGATGGGCAGGTCTTCGCCCTGCTCGCCAATGTTGTTCTGCATAGTGCCCAGCCACAGGCGGCCCTGGGCATCGCAGCGCGCTTCATTGCCACGGTTGCCCGATTGCGGGTCGGCCACACACAGCAAGGTCAAGGCTTCGGTGACCAGGTCCAGGCGGTACACGCCGCTGCTCAAGGTCACCACGGCATCGCCGCTTTCACACGGGATAAACGCCGAGACATGCTCGGGCAATTGCCAGACCTGTAACTGCCCGTCCATCAGGCGCAATGCCTGTTTGCCGGCAATGTTGACCCAGTACAGGGCCTGGGTGGGCACGTCCCAGAACGGGCCCTCCCCCAATTGCGCACGGTGCGCGGTGACGGCGCTCAGCGACATGAAACCTCCTGGTTCATTGTTGTTTACAGCGCGTCGCGCGAAGGCGTGCCATCCACGAGCCGCTGGATACGCAACGGGTTAGCGTTTTTCAACGCGTCGGGCAGCAGGCTATCAGGGTAATTCTGGAAGCACACCGGGCGCAGGAAACGGTCGATGGCCAGGGTGCCGACCGAGGTGCCACGCGCATCGGACGTCGCGGGGTACGGTCCGCCGTGCACCATCGAATCGCAGACTTCCACACCGGTCGGGTAGCCGTTGAGCAGGATGCGCCCGACTTTCTGTTCGAGCAGTGGCGTGAGTTCGGCGAACTGTTGCAGGTCTGCCGGCTCGCCAATGATCGTCGCCGTCAATTGACCGTGCAGGCCATGTAAGGCAGCGCTGAGTTGGGCCTGGTCGGCGACCTCGACAAATACCGTGGTGGGACCGAACACTTCTTCTTGCAGCACTTCATCGCCGTCGATCAACAGGCGCACATCGGCCTTGAACAATTGCGGGTGTGCCTGGTTACCGGCCTGGGCACTGCCCGCCAGGTGCTGGATGCCGGGGTGCGCCAGCAGTTTTTCCAGGCCTTTGCCGTAGCTGCCCAGGGTGCCGGCGTTGAGCATGGTCTGCGTCGGTTGTTCACCGATTAGTTGCGCAACCTGTTGAGTAAACGCCGTGAATGCAGGCGAAGCGATACCGATCACCAGGCCTGGGTTGGTGCAGAACTGGCCGCAGCCTTGCACCACCGAGGCGGTCAGGTCACGCGCAACACTTTCAGCCCGTGCTGTGAGAGCCTGGGGCAGCACGATCACCGGGTTGATGCTCGACATCTCGGCAAACACCGGGATCGGCTGCGCACGTGCCGCTGCCATGTCGCACAAGGCGCGCCCGCCCTTGAGCGAACCCGTGAAGCCTACGGCCTGGATCGCCGGGTGCTTGACCAGCGCTTCACCGACGCCACCGCCGAAGATCATATTGAACACGCCGGCCGGCATCTCGGTGGTTTCGGCCGCCCGAATGATCGCATCGGCCACCCGCTCGGCGGTCGCCATATGCCCACTATGCGCCTTGAAGACGACCGGGCAGCCCGCCGCCAGTGCGGCTGCGGTGTCGCCGCCCGCCGTGGAAAAGGCCAGGGGAAAGTTGCTAGCGCCGAACACAGCAACCGGCCCGAGG
This sequence comes from Pseudomonas tritici, assembly GCF_014268275.3. Taxonomy (NCBI): domain Bacteria; kingdom Pseudomonadati; phylum Pseudomonadota; class Gammaproteobacteria; order Pseudomonadales; family Pseudomonadaceae; genus Pseudomonas; species Pseudomonas tritici. The sequence continues at coordinate 2,655,599 of NZ_CP077084.1, read as the reverse complement.
CCGATGCGGTATTGGCGCAAATCCGGGCGTGGCATCGGCTGGCGATCCGGCAGCGCCTTGTCGATGCGCGCGCCGTAGAAATCACCGCGACGCAGCACGGTCGCGAACAGGCGCATCTGGCCGCTGGTGCGCCCACGCTCGCCCTTGATACGCGCAGCCGGCAGCGCGGTTTCGCGGCAGACCAGCTCGACAAAGTCATCGCCCAACGCATCCAGCTCATCGGCAATCGCATCGAGGAACTGCGCGCGGCGCGCCGCACTCAAGGCACGGTACGCAGGGTAAGCCTGCGCGGCAGCCTTGGCGGCGGCGTCGACTTCTTCCGGGGTCGCCTGGTAGAAATCCTGGGGCAAGGCTTCGCCAGTGGCAGCATCGACGCTTTGCAGTTTGACGCTGCCGTTGGCGCTGCGCTGGCCGCCGATGTAGTTGTGGCCGAGGAACTGGGTCATGGGGTTCTCCATTAAAGGGTGATGACGTGGCCGGGTTCGAATGCCGCATCGCTGCTGCCGACGCTGTTGATCAATGGCGCGCCGAACTCGGCTTGGCTGATCTCAAACACATCGCCCGGTTGAGTACGTATACCGTCGGCGAATGACAAGGTGGCGGTGCCGAAAAAGTGGATATGCACATCGCCGGGCTTGAGGAACTGGCGGTATTTGAAGTGGTGATACTCGAGATTTTCCAGGCTGTGGCACATATTGGCCTCGCCGCTGAGGAATTCGTTCCGCCAGATTTCCTCACCGTTACGCAGGAGGCGACTGGTGCCCGCCAGGTGCTGGGGCAACTCGCCCACGCGCAACTCGGGGCCGTAGCTGCAACTGCGCAGCTTGGAGTGGGCCAGGTACAGGTAATTCTTGCGCTCCATGATGTGGTCGGAGAATTCGTTGCCCACCGCAAAACCCACACGGTAGGGCTTGCTGTCCGGACCGATCACGTACAGACCGCCGATCTCCGGTTCTTCGCCGGCATCTTCGGCAAACGGTGGCACCGGGAAGGCGGCGCCTGGGCGCACGACGATGCTGCCGTCACCTTTATAGAACCACTCCGGTTGCACGCCCGCCTGACCCGCTGCTGGCTTGCCGCCCTCCACGCCCCATTTGAAGATGCGCATGGTATCGGTCAGTGCCGTTTCATCGCCGGCCTGGTGCATTTTGTCCCGCGCCGAGGCGCTGCCCAAGTGGGTCAGGCCGGTACCGCTGATCAACATGTGCGCCGGGTCCGGGTGATCCAGCGGCGGCAGGATTTTCAGCTCGGCCAGCAGTGCGGCGTAGTCGTGGCTGTCGCCCAGACCGAGGCTGTTCACCTGTTGTGCCAGGCCGACGCCCGCTTCGATGGCGGCCAGGGCCAATTCGCGCACACTGCGCGCCGTCTGGACTTCGCGCAGGCTGTCGCCCTCTACAACGCCGACCCGACGCTCGCCATTGCTTAACTCGAACTGAACTAAACGCATGAAACTTCTCCCAGATTAAGTACGTGTCGCGCCACGGGCACTGGCGGCGAATTGGTCGGCAGGCAGCACATGCTTGCGCTCCAGCAAGCGGTAGACCACAAAGGTCAAGACCAGCCCGAACAGCATCACCCCGGACAAAAAGTACAGGCCCGATGCCAGGTTGCCGGTGTATTCCTTGAGCGCGCCGATCACGAACGGGCCGATGTAGCCGCCGAGGTTGCCAACCGAGTTGATCAACGCAATGCCCGCCGCTGCACTGGCGCCAGCAAAAAACCGACCCGGCAAGGTCCAGAACACCGCCGTGCAAGAAAACATCGCGAACGCCGCCAGGCACAGCGCCGCCATTTGCAGCACCGGCACGCTCAGCCAGGCGCTGAAGAACAGGCCGATGGCACCGAGTACATAAAGCACCGCCAGGTGGCCGTAGCGGTCGTTCAAACGGTCGGAGCTGCGCGGGATGATCAGCAGGCCGATGATGCCGAAGATATACGGCACGGCGGAGATGAAGCCGGTGGTCAAATCACTGCCACCGAATTGTTTGATCAACGTCGGCAACCACAGGCCCAGGCCATAAATGCTCAGGGTCACCGGCAGATAGAACAGCGCCAGCAGCAACACCCGCTTGTCTTTCAAGGCATGCAGCGGGTTGCCGTGGCGGGTCTGGCCGTAGGCTTGCAAGTCTTTGTTCAACTCGCCGGCGAGCCAGGCTTTTTCCTCCTCACTCATCCATTTGACGTGCTTGGGGCCGTCCGGCAGGTAGCGCAGCACCGGCCAGGTGAGCAGAATCGCCGGGCTGCCGATCACGATAAACAGCCACTGCCAGCCGTGCAGACCAAGAATGCCGTCCATGCCTAGTAGGCCGCCGGACACCGGGCCGGTGATCATCATTGCGATGGGTTGCGACAGGATAAACAGCCCGAGGATCTTGCCGCGATGGCGCACCGGGAACCATTGAGTGATGTAGTAGAGAACGCCCGGAAAGAATCCCGCTTCCGCCGCGCCAAGCAGAAAGCGCATCACATAGAAGCTGTGTGGGCCCTGCACAAAGGCCATGCCGATGGTGATGGCGCCCCAGGTGATCATGATCCGCGCAAACCAGCGCCGCGCGCCGAAGCGGTCGAGCATCAGGTTGCTGGGGATCTCGAAAAGGAAGTAGCCAATAAAGAACAACCCCGCGCCCAGGCCATAGGCGGCGTCGCCAATACCGACGTCGGCGCCCATGTGCAATTTGGCAAAGCCCACGGCGGAGCGGTCTACGTAGGCGATCAGGTACAGCAGGATCAGGAAGGGAATCAGTTTCAGCGTAATGCGCCGAATAAGCCGCAGTTCCTGGCTCATGGGGGTCGATCTCCGATTGTTGTTTTTATAGAAGCTCGGGGGACGCCTCTCGCGAAATTCCGCCAGGGTCATACCTCAGTTAAGCCAAACTATATAGTAGGACTATTTACAAAACAACTCTTCCAAAGCATCGATTTTGCGCTTATGTTTAGGCACAGATAGAACATATAGTCATACAATAAGAGAATCGATCATGTCTGATAAAAAGCCCGGCCTACGCTCCGCCCAGTGGTTTGGTACTGCCGACAAAAACGGCTTCATGTACCGCAGCTGGATGAAGAACCAGGGCATTGCCGACCATCAGTTCCATGGCAAGCCAATCATCGGCATCTGCAACACGTGGTCGGAGCTGACGCCGTGCAACGCGCATTTCCGCCAGATCGCCGACCACGTCAAACGCGGCGTGATCGAGGCCGGTGGCTTCCCCGTGGAATTCCCGGTGTTCTCCAACGGCGAATCCAACCTGCGCCCCACCGCGATGCTCACCCGCAACCTGGCGAGCATGGACGTGGAAGAAGCCATTCGCGGCAACCCGATTGACGGTGTGGTGCTGCTGACCGGCTGCGACAAAACCACCCCGGCCTTGCTGATGGGCGCCGCCAGTTGCGACGTGCCGGCCATCGTGGTCACCGGTGGGCCGATGCTCAATGGCAAGCACAAGGGCCAGGACATTGGCTCGGGCACGGTGGTGTGGCAGCTCAGCGAACAGGTCAAGGCCGGCACCATTACGCTGGATGATTTCCTCGCGGCCGAGGGCGGCATGTCGCGTTCGGCGGGCACCTGCAACACCATGGGTACCGCGTCGACCATGGCCTGTATGGCCGAGGCACTCGGTACTTCCCTGCCCCACAACGCGGCGATTCCGGCGGTGGATGCACGGCGTTATGTGCTGGCGCATATGTCGGGCATGCGCGCGGTAGAGATGGTGCGCGAAGACTTGAAGCTGTCGAAGATCCTCACCAAAGAAGCGTTTGAAAATGCGATCCGCGTGAATGCCGCCATCGGCGGTTCGACCAACGCGGTGATTCACTTGAAAGCCATCGCCGGGCGCATCGGCGTTGAATTGGACCTGGATGACTGGACCCGCATGGGCCGTGGCATGCCGACCATCGTCGACCTGCAACCGTCCGGGCGCTTCCTGATGGAAGAGTTCTACTACGCCGGTGGCCTGCCCGCCGTGCTGCGTCGCCTCGGTGAAGCCAACCTGATCCCGCACCCGAACGCCCTGACCGTGAACGGCAAGTCCCTGGGCGAGAACACCAAGGACTCGCCGATCTACGGCCAGGATGAAGTGATCCGCACCCTCGACAACCCGATCCGCGCTGACGGCGGCATCTGCGTATTGCGCGGTAACCTGGCGCCACTCGGCGCGGTCCTCAAGCCGTCCGCCGCCAGCCCGGCGTTGATGCAGCACCGTGGCCGCGCCGTGGTGTTCGAAAACTTCGACATGTACAAGGCACGCATCAACGACCCCGAGCTGGACGTGGACGCCAACTCGATCCTGGTCATGAAAAACTGCGGCCCCAAGGGTTACCCAGGCATGGCCGAGGTCGGCAACATGGGCCTGCCGGCCAAGCTGCTGGCCCAGGGTGTGACGGATATGGTGCGGATTTCCGACGCGCGCATGAGCGGCACGGCCTACGGCACGGTGGTGTTGCACGTGGCCCCGGAAGCCGCTGCCGGCGGACCGTTAGCCACCGTGAAGGAAGGCGACTGGATCGAACTCGACTGCGCCAATGGCCGTTTGCACCTGGACATCCCCGACGCAGAGCTGGCGGCGCGCATGGCAGACCTTGCGCCACCTGAAAAGCTCATCGTCGGCGGCTATCGCCAGCTGTACATCGACCATGTGCTGCAGGCCGACCAGGGTTGCGACTTTGACTTCCTGGTAGGTTGCCGAGGCGCGGAAGTCCCACGGCATTCCCACTAAGTGGGATGCTATGATGCCGCGAATTTAAGTCAGAGCATCTCTCCCGTTATGGATCACCAGCCGCCCAAGCCGCGCAAGAGCCAGCATGCCCAGATCGTTCAAGACTTGGGCATGCACATCGTTTCCGGTCGCTTCAAGCCCGAAGAACGGCTGCCCATGGAGGCCACGCTCTGCGAGGAGTACAAGGTCAGCCGCTCGGTGTTGCGTGAGGCTACGCGGGTACTCAGCGCCAAGGGCCTGGTGTATTCCAAGCCACGGGTGGGCGCGGTGGTGCGACCACGGTTGAAATGGCACCTGCTCGACCCGGACGTGTTGTCCTGGTTGATGCAGTCCACGCCCCACAGCGAGTTCTTCAACACGTTGGCCGGTGTGCGGCGCATCCTTGAACCGGAAATCGCGGCCATGGCCGCGACTACCGCCACCGATGAAGACATCGCCACCATCGAAAAAGCCTACGCAGGCATGGAAACCGCGAAGACCCACGAAGACCTGTTGCAGGCCGACCTGGACTTCCACCGCGCCATTGCCGACGCCACCCGCAACGACCTGCTCGCGTATATGTGCAACATGCTGTCGTTGCCGCTGCGCGAGTCGATCAACATCACCAACCGCCGCCCGGATATCCAGGGTTTGAGCCTGCCCCGGCACAAGGCGATCCTCACCGCGATCCAGAACCGCGACGCCCTTGGGGCGCGGCATGCGTCGCTGGTGCAGTTGGATGACACGCGGGTGGCGTTGGATACGGTGATGAATGTATTGACCCCGCTTTAAAGCGGGGCCGTTGCTCAGGAGTTACAAGGTGTAGGCGATGCCCACCTGCACCGTGCGTGGCGCGCCTGGGTAGGCGTAGAAGTTACCGAACGCACCCTCTTCAAAGTCGCGATTGAACAAGTTCTTCACATCCAGGTTGAGCCGGACTTTTTCGTTGACCTTGTAGTAACCGAGCAGATCGACCACGGTGTAGGCGTCCATCGTAAACGGGGTGTTGGAGGTCTGGCCGACACGCTCATCGACGTATTTCGCTCCCGCGCCCAGCCCAAGTCCTTTGAGACTGCCATCCTGGAATTCGTAGACGTTCAGCAGACTGAAGCTGTTGCGCGGGATGTTGGCCAGGTGCGAGCCAACACGGAGGGTGTTGTCCTTGGTCACTGCTGCGTCCACATAGGCATAGCCACCGATCACGCGCCACTCTGGAGTAAGGTTGCCGGCGACGTTCAAGTCGAAACCACGGCTGCGTACTTGGCCCGCTGCGACCTTGAAGGTGGCGGTGGGGTCCGCAGGATCGGTGGTCAGCACATTCTTTTTGTCGATCTGGTAAATCGCAGCGTCGACACTCAACTGGTGATCCAGCGCTTCCCACTTAATGCCCATTTCATACGACTTGCCTTTCTCCGGTTCAAAGCCTTCACCTGTGCGGGCGGCGCCAGTATTGGGCTTGAATGAACGCGCTGCATCGGCGTACACGGCAAGCGAGTCGGTCAGGTCGTAGATCACTCCAACCCGTGGTGTTACGGCGTTATCGCTGGCTTCCCAGTTTTTTGTACCCGGCACATAGCTCTCGTACTGGTGCTCAAAACGCTCGAAACGCGCGCCAGCCAATACTTTCAGACGCTCGGTCAGGGCGACTTGATCCTGAACAAAGGCTGCGTAGGTCTTGAGGTTTTCCTTGTCATGGGTAGGCGTGCTGGTGAGCGCAGGACGCGGCTTTCCATAGACTGGGTTGAAAATATCACTGGTGTAGGAAGCGGACGAACGCTGGATGATCGACTTGTAGTCGTAATCTTCAAACTCGACGCCCGTGAGCAAAGTGTGATCGAACCCACCCGTGGAAAAATGCCCGGTGAGGTTGAGCTGGGTGTCCTTGTCCGTCCACTCCAGCTTGCGGTAGTTAAAATTGCGGTTGAGCGTGTGCCCGTCAGCAGCCAAGCTATTGGCTTCAATCGCGTTGCCTTGCAACGTACCGTCGAGCCATTGGAAACCGCCGCCCAGGGTCCAGTTTTCATTGAGCAGATGCTCGAAACGCAGCTGTGCCATGCTGTTGTCGTTGTGCAATTTACCAACGTCTTTATCACCCCAGAAGGTATCGCGGGACGCCGTGCCTTTCTGAGTGGCGAAGCGGGTCAAGCCACGATCCAGCGGGTGGTTGTTGCGCATGAAGTCACCTTCGAAGATCAGCTTAGTGTCATCGGTGGCTTGCCAGGTGATCACCGGGGTCACGCCGTAGCGCTCGGTTTCCACATGGTCACGGAAGGTGTCACCGCCCTCACCCACCACGTTCAGGCGATAGGCCAGGCGGCCCTCCTCATCCAACGGGCCGGAGGCATCCAGGGTGCCGCGCTTCATGCCTTGATCATCCAACTGGCTGCCTAATGTGACCGTGCGTTCGGCCAGCGGTTGCTTGGAGACCACGTTGAAGGTGCCGCCAGGATCGCCACGGCCGTAGAGCATGGTCGCCGGACCGCGCAGCACTTCCAGGCGCTCGATGGTGTTGGCGTCCGGCATATTTGGGTAGCCACGGTTGATCGGGAAACCATTGCGGTAGAACTCGCCGGTGGTAAAGCCGCGCACGGTAAACGTGGTCAGGCCCTGCCCGCCGAAGTTGTTGGCGCGGCCGACACCGCCGGCGTAGTCCAGCGCGTCCTGCAAACGGGTGGCGCCGATGTCCTCGACCACATCTTTGGACACCACGGTGATGGACTGCGGCGTTTCATGAATCGAGGTATCCGTACGCGTCGCGCTCGCCGAGCGGGTGGCGTGGTAGCCCTGCACCGGCCCCTGCGCGGTTTCATAGTCGGCAGTGCCGGTGATGCTGGTGGTTTGCAGCTCGATGCCGGTTTTTTCAACCGGCTCGACCGCTGCCCAACTCAACGGGGAAAACGCCTGAAGCACACACATTGAAAGCAGGGTACGACGCATGGGAATGACCTAGTAAATGAGCCAGATGGAGCGGCATATTTGCCAATTATTTTGGCGCGCATGTTATAGCAAACAATTAACGATTGACATGTATTCTCATTCGTTACTTTTCGACAGATGAAAAAAAGCCACTCCTGGGAGTGGCTTTCGATGTTTGACGCTGGGCTATTTCGACTCAGCGATAGCGTTCCAACCAATGCGCATACGGTGCAGGCAAGGTCCAGGACGACTTCTCGACGCCCAGTTCCTTGGCTGCAAAGTACGCCCAATGTGGATCAGCCAGGTGCGCACGACCCACCGAGACCACGTCCAGATGCCCGGCTTGCAACGCACCTTCTGCCAGTTGTGGCGTGCCAAAGCCCCAAGCCGAAGTGACCGGAATGCCGGCTTCGCGACGCACGCGCTCGGCGATAGGCCCCATGAACGCCGGGCCCCACGGAATATTGGTGTCGGGAATGGTGAAACCAACGCTGACGCTCAGCAGGTCCAGGCCGCCAGCCTTGAAGCGACGCGCCAGTTCGATGGACTCGGTGAGGGTCTGCTCGTCACGGCCGTCGTATTCGATCACGCCGAAACGCGCGGTCAGTGGCAGGTTTTCCGGCCAGACTTCACGCACGGCCGCCAGGGTTTCCAGGAGGAAACGGCTGCGGTTGTCGAAGCTGCCGCCGTAGGCGTCGGTGCGCTGGTTGGAGTGCTCGGAGAAGAAGCTCTGGCCCAGGTAGCCGTGGGCGAAGTGCAGTTCGATCCACTCAAAGCCGGCGTCACGGGCACGGCGGGCAGCGTCGACAAAGTCCTGGCGCACACGGGCGATGTCGTCCAGGGTCATGGCGCGCGGGACCTGGGGCAAGTTGGCACCGAATGCGATGGCCGAAGGTGCGATGGTTTCCCAACTGCGAGCATCGGAGGCAGGCATATGGTCGTCCCCTTCCCAAGGGCGGTTGGCGCTGGCTTTGCGACCGGCATGGCCGATCTGGATGCCTGGCACTGAACCGGCGGCCTTGATGGCCTTGACCATCGGCACGAAGGCCTCGGCGTGGGCGTCGCTCCAGAGACCAGCACAGCCTGGGGTGATACGGCCTTCCGGCGCGACCGCAGTGGCCTCGACCACCAGGAGGCCGGCACCGCCACGGGCCATGCTGGCCAGGTGCACGAGGTGCCAGTCGTTGACGATGCCGTCCTCGGCCATGTACTGGCACATTGGCGGGATGGCGATGCGATTGCGCAGGGTGACGTCTTTGAGTTTGAACGGTTCGAACAAAGCGGACATTAGAGAGCTCCAGGGAGTGAATGGCTGATTCGATTGTTCGATGGTAATCGAACTATAGTATTCAGCGATACCCCCCTGTTATGATTCGTTTCATGCGAGCCTTTAAACACCCACTTCTTCAAGACCTGACTCTCGAGCGCCTGCTGTACGCGCTGAGTGATCCGGTGCGCCTGGAAATCGTGCGCTGCCTGGCGGGTGTGCCCGAAGCCACGTGTGGCGAGCTGGACGGCGGGCGGCCCAAGTCGAGCATGTCCCATCACTTTCGCGTGTTGCGCGATGCCGGGCTGGTGCAGACCCGCAGTGCCGGCACCACTCATCTGAACTCGTTGCGCGCCGATCTGCTCGAGGAGCGCTTCCCGGGATTGCTGCAAAGCATTCTTGCGCAGCGGTAAGACCCGACTCAGTCCAGCAGCGCAATCAAGCGCGGCTCGATGGACGTCTCCAACACCTCCAGCACCACCAACGTCACCGGCAACTTGAAGCGCCGCCGTCCTGCGCTGCCGGGGTTCACGTACAACGTTGCGCCGCGCCATTCGATCAGGGGCTTGTGCGAATGGCCGGTGATCACCAGCCGCGTAGACGTATCGATTAATGCAGGTACGTCGGCGATGTCATGCACCAGCAACGTTTGCCATCCGTCCACATCAAGCATCAGATAATCAGGCACCTGCCGTGCCCACGGCGCCTGTAGGTCATTGTTGCCACGCACCGCGTGCAGCGGCGCGATCTGTGACAATTGCTCAAGAATTTCAGAGGTGCCGATATCGCCGGCATGAATGATCTGCTCACATCCCTGCAAAGCTGCGACCGCTTCAGGTCGCAGCAGGCCATGGGTATCGGAAATCACGCCAACTTTCATAGGGCCTCCGGGGTGGAAATCGAACCGTGAGACACTAGCGCGCCATCTAGATACACGCGGTCCTTGCCGTTGCCCTTGGCGGTGTAGAGGTTGCGGTCGGCACGCTTGAGGACCGCCGACATATCGGCCCCGAGCGCAAAATGCGTCATGCCCGCACTGCAGGTGTAGTCATGGGGCGGCGCCACACTGCTGCGGATCGCTTGCAGCAGGCGCAGCGCGTAATCGGTGGCGAGACAAGGGTCATCGCCCACCAGCAGCACCCCGAATTCTTCGCCGCCAATCCTGCCGAAACTGTGGCTGCCTGGGGTGGATTTAAGGCACGCGGCCATGGCGCAGAGAATCCTGTCGCCGACGTCATGACCGAACTGGTCATTCTTTAATTTGAAACTGTCGATATCCAGCATCATGAAGTAGCCGGTATCGCCGGCCGCAATCAGTTTGGCGAAGCTCTCCATGAAGGCCCGCCGGTTCAGGATGGAGGTCAAGTAATCGGTCTCGGCCAACTCTCGAAACTCACTCTCCACCATTAACACCGAACGCAGGTTCTTCAGGTAGTAGACATTCAAGATAAAACCGATCGCCACCGACGCGGCACAAAAGATAAACACGTAGATATCGACGCCTTCGTAAAGGCTCATCTGAATGCTGGGCCACGTCAGTAACCAGACCAAGGCGGCGCAGACCAGAAAATCCTGAACCACGATAAACAGGATTGCACTGCTCAGCACCAAGGTCACGGCCAGCGGCAAGGCAAACACCTGCAGCGCGGGATGGACGTGAACCACATAGGCAAAACCCGCAGACAGCAGCACCATGTAGGCCACCCCCAGCGCCCGCCACAGCACATAATGAGTCACCACTCGGTGAACCCCATACACCCCGCACAGCCCCATCGTGACCAGCGCGACCGGCCAGCCAAACATCGCCCAGCGGTCCACCAGCAACACCGCCAGCCAGGCAAAAATCCCGATCAGTTCAGCCTTGGCGATCGCGGGCGACAACAGTCTTTGCATCCGTGGCCTGAGCTTCACATTAGCCGGCATCCCGTCACTCCCTGTGCATGAGTGGCCGGTGTGCTATCGGCATGACTCAGTTGAAGACTGTGGAGGCAGGTCGCAAACGAGTAAGCCATAAACCGCCTGACCAACACCATAAAAGGTGGCAGGACTTCAAGCAATGTCTTGGAATGAATCTTGAAATAACCCCGGTCGGCCCCCTCTTGAACCAGACGAATAACGTGGGTCTTGGACACCGAGAGTTGCTCAGCGATGGAAAGGTAGGATGAAGACCTGAAACTTGCCCCTTGATTATCGAGCGCACACGCATCGTTATAGATCGCCAGCATCAACATATGCCCGGCATCGCGTTTTACCAGCCAATAACAATCAGGCATCAACAGGTCGATGGTCACGTTATGGGAGAAAAGGACCGAAAACCCTTTGAAATAACGTGCCAGATAGGCGCGATCATCCAACCCGCCCATTGACCCGCACACCGCCGTTTCCGAGCACATCACACCCAGCGGCTCGACCACGGAGGTGAGCATCCGCCGGATCTCCTCGCAGGCTTGGGATGACGGGCTGAATACCCGCAAACGGCTGTCATCCGGATGCCTGGATACCGTCATGAACCCCAGCGCCCTGAACAGCAGGAAGATCGACTCCAGGCTGTTTCTGGAACAGAACCCGCGCGTCACACAAAACGCCTTCACCTCGGACAGTAAGGGAACGGGCTTGGAGAAATACGTGCTCAATAAGGTATAGGACACCATCAAGCGACTGAACTTGAGTGCGGTCTTATAGAAAAACGGTCTTTTTGAATAGGACTCCAACAAAATCGAATAATGGGAACGAATACACGCTTCAAAATCCACATGGCGCTCAAACGCCCGCGCCGACTGTTCCATCGCCAACTTCAACGAACCACCGCACATGAGAAAGAGCCCTGATCAAACAACTTGGATTCACTGATCTCAATTGCAGCACCGATAATGGCGTTTCGCCTTGAGCGCAATCTATCGTGATTAGCGCAGAGGACACCGTCGCTACCAAAATTGTTCCAAAAAGACCTCGATGGCTTAACCGTTTCAGTCGCCGCAGCGAACCTTCCCCGCAAGCCGACGTCCGAGTTAGGCACTGTTGCTTACTGCTCGCCGCGAGGGCCTCGTTTGAAAGCCGCTATCATTAAAAAGTACCGCCTGATCATCAAGACCATGGGCTACGTGGGCTGGGCCCTGTTCTGGCTGTTGCTGTGGGATGTCGCCGTCACCGTGGACTTCATGCTGTTTCTCACCGCCAAGATCAATTTGCCGCTGATGCCCCTCACTCTGTTGGGTTCGGCCCTGGTGGTGCTGATCAGCTTTCGTAACAGCAGCGCCTACAACCGTTGGTGGGAAGCCCGCACGCTGTGGGGCGCGATGGTCAACAACTCACGCAGCTTTGCGCGTCAGGTGCTGACCCTGCTCGACGACCCTGACCATGAAGTGAACCCGGTCAAATCCACCCTGCTGCGCCGCCACGTGGCCTACGTGAACTGCCTGGCCGCTCACCTCAAGGGCGAGCCGTGCCCCGAAGAAGTGCGCGCGTTTATTCCCGCCGAGGAATTCGCCCGCAATGGCGCCACCAATAACTTCGCCAACGACATCCTCACCGGCTCGGCCGCGCTGCTGGCCAAGGAATACAAGGCCGGTCACCTGGACAGCATCCGCCTGGCGCGGCTGGAGTCGACGCTGGTGGACTTGTCCAACGCCCAGGGCGGCATGGAGCGTATCGCCAACACGCCACTGCCCTACCCCTACGTGTATTTCCCGCGCCTGTTTATCTCTTTGTTCTGCCTGATCGTGCCGGTGGGCCTGGTGGAATCCCTTGGCTGGTTCACTCCGCTGGCCTCGACGGTAGTCGGTTTTATGCTACTGGCCATCGAACGGATCGGCACCGACCTGCAAAGCCCGTTCAGCTCCAGCGAGCATCAGATCCAGATGGAAAGCATCTGCGAAACCATCGAGAAAAACCTGCAGTCGATGCAGCGTGATGCGCAGGGTGGCGAGCGCATCGGTTAAACACTCCCTTCGGCCTCAAGTGCGTGCCCCCGCAGTCGATATACAGGGGGTACGCATGGTCCACACCTTCCGTCATAACAACACATGCGACGCTCGACGCTACTGTTTTCTCCTTGCCAAAATTATAAATACCCGCGGGTGAAGTCATGAATATCAAGCAAAAGCTGACCTGGGCGTTTGCCGCCATCGCGTGCGTGCCGGTCATTTTGGTCGCTGTGTTGGTGGTACTGAATCTGCGCGAGGGGGCCCTGGCCAATTTCCTCGACAGCAGCGGCCGCGAGATCCGCCAGATCGACAATGGCATGAAGCAGTTCTTCGACGGCATCAGCCAGAACGTCGATTTTGTGGCCAAGGACCCGCGCGTTGTCGCGGCCAAGGACCTCAAGAGCTACGCCGGTGCCGACGCCGCACAAATCCCGCTGACCCCGACCAACAAAGAGCTGCTGGAGATTTTCGACCAGTTTGCCAAAAGCCATCCGAGCACGGCCTACCTGTCCCTGGGCTTGAAGGACGGCGGCTACGCCAGTTGGCCCGACGACACCAAACTGAATAACTACGACCCGCGCGTACGCCCCTGGTACCAGGCGGCCATCGCCGCGCCGGGTAAAACCGTGCGCACCGGCGCCTACTACTGGGCGCCCGATGATGTGACGCTGATCGGCACCGTGCACACCGTCGCCGATGCCAGCGGTAATATCCTCGGCGTGGTTGGCCTGGACGTATCGCTCAAGCAACTCACCGAACTGGTGCGCAACATCAAGCTGGGTGACAGCGGTTACTTGATGCTGGTGGAAGGCAACGGCAACGTGCTGGTCGACCCCAGCGATGCCAAGCACAACTTCAAACCCCTGGCCGACCTGGGTCCCAACTATGCCGAACTGGCCAAGCGCGGCGACGGCGTGACCCAGATCGACATTGATGGCGTGGCGTATATGGCCAACATGGTCAGCTCCAAAGACCTGGGCTGGCGCTTTATCGGCCTGATCAAGCGTGATGAAGTGATGGCCGGCGCCACCCGCCTGACGTGGTTAATTGGGGCCATCGCAGCGGTATTGGCATTGGTGTTCGCGATTGTCGGCGCCAGTTTTGCCAGCGTGATCGTGCGCCCGATTCGCGGCGTGGCCGAGGGCCTGCAAGAAATCGCCGAAGGTGAAGGCGACCTGACCCGCCAGCTCAAGGTACAAGGCAAGGACGAAACCGCCAGTTTGGCCGGTTGGTTCAACCAGTTCCTCGGCATGATCGCCCAGTTGGTGCAGCGCATCGGCAATGCTTCGTCCGACCTGCAGACCGCCGCCGCTGACACCAGCGAAGTCGCCAACAACATGAACCAGGCGGCCGGCCGTCAACGTGAAGCCGTGGAACTGGTGAGCACCGCGTTCAATGAAATGGTGGCCACCGCCAACGAAGTCGCACGCTCCTGCAGCGCTGCCGCCACCAGTGCCGACGAAGGCTACCGCGACGTGCACGACGGCCAGCAGCACATTGGCGAAGCCACCGGCAGCGTGCTCAAGTTGAGCGAAGACCTGCAAAAGTCCACGCAGACCATGCAATTGCTGGAGCAGGACAGTAAAAACATCAACACCATCCTCGACACCATCCGTTCGATTGCCGAACAGACCAACTTGCTGGCGCTCAACGCGGCCATTGAAGCCGCGCGTGCCGGTGACCAGGGCCGAGGTTTTGCGGTAGTTGCCGACGAAGTCCGCGCCCTCGCCCGCCGCACCGCCGACTCCACCGGCGAAATCGACAGCCTGCTCGGCAACCTCGCCCGCCGCACCCAGGAAGTGACGCAGCAGATGCAAGGCAGCCTGCTGGTGTCCCACACCAGCGTGGAACGCATCCAGCAGGCCCGCGACAGCTTTGACAAGATCCGGGGCTCGGTGGACTCGATCCGCGACCAGAATACCCAGATCGCCACGGCCGCCGAAGAACAGCACCAGGTTGCCGAAGAGATCAACCGGCATATCGCGCAGATCCATGCCGATGCGCAATTGGTCGAAGAGTTTGCCCACTCGGCGCAGACCGGATCAGGGCGACTGACGGATATTTCGGGTCAGCTCAAGGGGTTGGTGGGCCGGTTCAAGTTCTAACCTGACGCGCTACCCGTCCAGCCCGCCTGTAGTGAGCGGGCTTGCCCCGCGCTGGGTGGCGAAGCCGCCCCATACCCAGGCGCCGCGTTCTTTCTGAAAAAACGCTGCGGTCTTATTGGGGCGGCTTCGCCACCCAGCGCGGGCGGTGCGACAAGCCCGCTCACTACAGAGCGCCGCCATACGCGACATTTAGCCTCAACCCATCATCGCACCACCTGTAATAGTCTATTGCAGGACTCTAATGTACTAACCAGTTACTTATATTGCTAAAATCGCGTCTTTGCCCTCTCACATTCGAGTCCTTTCGACATGAAACGAGCATCGCGCGCCGCTGGCGCCTCTAGATTTTTACTGCTGGGCCTGGGCGTAATCATCGCCCTGCTCGGCCTCGCGCTGGCCATCGGCGGCGTCAAACTGGTCAGCCTGGGAGGTTCCTGGTACTTCCTGATCGGCGGCCTGGCCATGGCGATTGCCGGCTTGCTGATTGCCCGGCGCAAACCGGCGGGCGCGTGGCTGTTTGCGGCTTTCCTGGTCGGCACGGCCATCTGGGCGGTGGCGGATGTGGGCCTGGTGTTCTGGCCGCTGTTCTCGCGTGTATTCATGTTTGCGGCCATCGGCATGGTGGTAGCGCTGGTCTACCCGCTGCTCGTCAATAAGCCTGCACGCGGTGCCTATGGCGTTGCCGCGGTATTGGCGGTCGGCGTGGCCGTGGCGGCGGGCAATATGTTTGTCGCCCACCCCAGCGTGGCTCCGACCGGTACCGGCCCTGGCATCACGCCGGTAGCCCCCGCCGATGCTCAGAAAGACTGGGCGCACTACGGCAACACCGAAGGCGGCAGCCGCTTCGCCGCGTTGGACCAGATCAACCGTGACACCGTCAACCAGCTCAAAGTGGCGTGGACCTACCACACCGGCGACGTGGCAATCAGCGACGGCAACGGCGCCGAAGACCAACTGACGCCCTTGCAGATCGGCAACAAAGTGTTCATCTGCACGCCGCACAACAACCTGATCGCCCTCGACGCCGACACCGGCAAAGAGCTGTGGAAGAACGAGGTCAACGCCAAATCCGCGGTGTGGCAACGTTGCCGTGGCATGGCGTATTTCGACGCCACCGCGCCGATTGCCCAGCCAAGCCAGCCCAACAGCTCGCCGATCATCGCCGCCAGCGTTCCGGCCGGTGCGCAATGCCAGCGTCGCTTGCTGACCAACACTATCGATGCGCGCCTGATCGCGGTGGATGCCGACACCGGCAAATTCTGCGAAGACTTCGGCAGCCACGGCCAAGTCGACTTGAAAGCCGGCCTGGGTAACGTGCCGGACAGCTACTACCAACTGTCCTCCGCTCCGTTGATCGCCGGTACCACTGTAGTGGTGGGTGGCCGCGTGGCCGACAACGTACAGACCGACATGCCGGGCGGCGTGATCCGTGGTTTCGACGTGATCACCGGCCAGATGCGCTGGGCTTTCGACCCGGGCAACCCGCAAGACAAGCAGGCCCCGGCCGACGGCAGCACCTATGTGCGCAGCACCCCGAACAGCTGGGCACCCATGTCCTATGACCCGCTGATGAACACGGTTTTCCTGCCGATGGGCAGTTCGTCCACCGACATCTATGGTGTGGAGCGCACCGAGCTTAACCATAAATACGGTGCTTCAGTATTGGCGCTGGACGCCTCCACCGGCGCGGAAAAATGGGTCTACCAGACCGTCCACAATGACCTGTGGGACTTCGACCTGCCGATGCAGCCAAGCCTGATCGACTTCACCCCGCCCGGCAGCGACAAGGCTGTGCCAGCGGTGGTGATCGGCACCAAGGCCGGGCAGATCTACGTGCTCGACCGCGCCACCGGCAAGCCACTGACCGAGGTTAAAGAAGTACCGGTCAAGGCCGCGAACATCCCTAACGAGCCCTACTCGCCCACCCAGCCAAAATCCGTCGGCATGCCGCAGATCGGCGCGCAAACCCTGACCGAATCGGACATGTGGGGTGCCACGCCGTTTGACCAATTGCTGTGCCGCATTGACTTCAAAGGCATGCGCTACGACGGCCTGTACACCGCGCCGGGCACGGACAAATCGCTGAGTTTCCCGGGATCGCTGGGCGGCATGAACTGGGGCAGTCTTTCCACCGACCCGGTACACGGCTTTATCTTCGTCAACGACATGCGCCTGGGCCTGTGGATCCAGATGATACCGTCGCAGAACAAGGCCCTGGCCGCGTCCGGTGGCGAAGCGCTGAACACCGGGATGGGCGCCGTGCCGCTCAAGGGCACGCCGTATGCCGTGAACAAAAACCGCTTCCTGTCGGTGGCCGGCATTCCGTGCCAGGCGCCGCCCTTCGGCACCCTGACCGCGATCGACATGAAGACCCAGAAAGTCGCCTGGCAAGTGCCGGTCGGCACCGTGGAGGACACCGGCCCGCTGGGTATCCGCATGCACCTGCCGATCAAGATCGGCTTGCCGACCCTTGGCGGCACCCTGTCGACCCAGGGCGGCCTGATCTTCATCGCCGGCACCCAGGACTTCTACCTGCGCGCCTTTAACAGCGGCAATGGCGAGGAAGTCTGGAAAGCCCGCCTGCCGGTAGGCAGCCAGGGTGGGCCGATGACCTACGTCTCGCCGAAAACCGGCAAGCAGTACGTGGTCGTCACCGCTGGCGGCGCACGCCAGTCCACTGACCGTGGCGACTACGTGATCGCTTACGCCCTGCCATAACCTCCTTCAAGCGCGGTGCGCTTTGCACCGCGCCTTCTGCTTTGGAAGAACCCGCATGCCCCCCGTTTCTCATCTTTCCCTTGGGCGCCTGTTGCTCGGCCTGGCCTTTGGCGCCGCCCTGCCCGTTCAAGCCAGTGATACCACCCTGACCGGCGACTGGGGCGGCCTGCGCCGTGAACTCGACGAACAAGGCATCCGCTTCACCGGCGACTACAGCGGCGAAACCGCCTACAACGCCCACGGCGGCCAACACCGCTCGGCGCGTTATTCGCAAAACCTCAAGCTCGGCGTGCAGTTCGACCTGGGCAAGCTCTACGGTTTCAACCATGGCGACCGCATTCAGGTCACGATCAATGACCGGCGCGGCAACAGTGCTTCCGAGGATTTGGTCGGCAACCGCCTGCCGATCCAGGAAAACTACGGTGGCCTCTACACCCGCCTGACCGAGCTGAGTTACGAACGCACCCTCTTCACCCCGGCACTGAACGTCAAGCTCGGCTACATGGCCATGGGCAATGACCTCGGCGGCCTGGACAGCGGCATCCTGTGCAACTTCATGAACGCCGGTTTCTGCGGGCACCCACTGAACATGTCCGGCGGCAGCGGCTGGACCAACTACCCGAACGCGCGCCTGGGTGCGCGGGTGAAATATGACTTCTCGCCGTCCTGGCAACTGCGCGTCGCCGCGTTCAATGTGGACCCCGACAGCAATGGCGATTCCAGCCGCGCCTGGCACTTGAGCCCCAAGCACACCACCGGCACCGTGGTGCCGATAGAGCTGGTGTACAAACACGCGGGCACGCTGCCGGGCGAATACAAACTGGGCTATTACTACGACAGCTCCGACGTGAAACGCATCGGCAGCAACAAGGAGGTCAGCGGACGCGGCGGTCACTACCTGCTGATCGACCAGGCGGTGTGGGCGTCGGACTCGTCCGCCGGCCGCGTGCTACACGCCTTCGGCCAATACTCCGCTGCCAGCGCAGCGGCGTCGCCGTTCAGCAAGTGGTACGGCGCAGGCGTGGTGCTGTACAAACCGTTCGAAGGCCGGCCGCGTGACACCCTGGCCCTGGGTTATGGTCGCGCCGTACCGAACCCGCGCAGCCGTGACGCGCAGGAACTGGCCGCCGTCAACGCCGGCACGGATTATCCCAACCTGAACAATGCCGAACAGTTGATCGAACTGAGCTATGGCTACCAGGCTACGCCATGGCTGACCCTGCGCCCGGATGTGCAATACATCATCAAGCCGGGAGCGTTTTCCGGTGACAACATCGACAACGCTTTGGTGCTGGGCCTGCAGGTCAAAGCAGTCTTCTGACCCGGCTCAGTCGTCTGACGGCAACGCCCTGTTCGCCCGTTCGAGCGCAGTGATGCGCTCGACTTTCGCCCCGGAGCGCTCCGCTTCGAATTCTGACTCGAGAAACACCTTCACGATGCTCTTGGCCAGCTCGGGCCCGATCACCCGTGCACCGATCGACAGGATCTGCGCATCGTTGCTTTTGCGCGCCCGCTCGGCGGAATACGTGTCATGGGCTTGGGCCGCTCGTACCCCCTTGATCTTGTTGGCTGAAATCGCCATGCCGATGCCCGTGCCGCAAATCAACACACCCAGGCGCTGCTCACCGGCACCAACCGCCATCGCGACAGCCGCCGCGATATCCGGATAGAGCACCGGGCTGGACGAATGGCAGCCAAAGTCCTCAACTCCATACCCCAGGCTTTCGATAAAGCGCTTGAGCAATTCCTTGAGCTCGAAGCCCGCCTCGTCGCATCCGACGGCCACCGAAAACGTCGTTTGTGCACCCATCACTGTTTCTCCACCAGTCCGATCAAATGATCACTCACTGAAATTATGCACAACCATTAGCGGACGACTGGCAGGGTGGTGTCAAGGCTTATTTAAGTGATCAAACCGTTCAAAACTGCCATAGCACTGGAAGACGTTGTACCGAGCCATTGACAAAACCGACTCAAGCAGTTTAAACATATGATCACTATCCGATCATATGATCAGGCTACTGGATAAAACACCTAATAAGAAAATCAGCAAGAGGACACACCAATGGCCCCGCCATTACTGCTCCACGCTGAACACGTTTCCAAAGCCTACGCGGGGGTTCCGGCCCTGCGCGACGGGCGCCTCTCCCTGCGTGCCGGCAGCGTGCACGCGCTGTGCGGCGGCAATGGTGCCGGCAAATCGACTTTTCTCAGTATCTTGATGGGCATCACCGGGCGCGACGCCGGCAGCATCCTGCTCAACGGCCAGCCGGTGCAGTTCGATCGCCCCAGCGCGGCACTCGCCGCCGGCGTGGCGATGATCACCCAGGAGCTGGAACCGATTCCCTACATGACCGTCGCCGAGAACATCTGGCTGGGTCGCGAGCCGCGGCGCGCCGGCTGCATTGTCGACAGCAAGGCGCTCAACCGGCGCACCCGCGAACTCCTGCAAAGCCTCGAATTCGACGTGGATGCCACCAGCCCGATGCACCGCTTGAGCGTGGCGCAGATCCAACTGGTGGAAATTGCCAAAGCCTTCAGCCATGACTGCCAGGTGATGATCATGGACGAGCCCACTTCGGCCATCGGCGAACACGAGGCGCAAACCCTGTTCAAGGCCATCCGCCGCCTCACCGAGCGCGGTGCCGGCATCATTTATGTGTCTCACCGCCTCAGCGAACTGGCGCAGATCGCCGACGACTACAGCATCTTTCGCGACGGCGCCTTTGTCGAAAGCGGGCGCATGGCCGATATCGACCGCGCTCATCTGGTACGCGGTATCGTCGGCCAGGAGCTGCAACGCATCGACCACAAAGCCGGCCGCGAATGCGCCGCCGCCACCTGCCTGGACGTCAACGGCCTGAGCCGCAACGGCGAATTCCAGGACATCAGCCTGCAACTGCGCCAAGGCGAAATCCTCGGTATCTACGGGCTGATGGGCTCGGGCCGCAGTGAGTTCCTCAACTGCCTGTATGGCCTCACCGTGCCCGACGCCGGCAGTGCCACCCTGCAAGGCCAACCCCTGCCCACCGGCACCCCGGCCGCGACGATTCGCGCCGGCATGTCACTGGTCACCGAAGACCGCAAAGACAGTGGCCTGGTGCTCAGCGCCAGCATCCTCGCGAATATCGCGCTGTCGGCCTACAAGCAGCTGTCGAGCTGGTCGGTGATCAACGCACGCAAGGAGCAAGCCCTGGCGCAAAGCATGGTCAAGCGCCTGCAGATCAAGGTCTCGTCCCTGGACCTGCCGGTGGAATCCATGAGCGGCGGCAACCAGCAAAAGGTGGTGCTCGCCAAATGCCTGTCGACCCAGCCGATCTGCCTGCTTTGCGATGAACCCACGCGCGGCATCGACGAGGGCGCCAAGCAGGAGATCTATCACCTGCTCGATGAATTTGTGCGTGCCGGCGGCGCGGCCATCGTGGTCTCGTCCGAAGCGCCGGAGCTGCTGCATCTGAGTGATCGCATCGCGGTATTCAAGGGCGGCCGCCTGGTGACCGTCAGCACCGACACCGCCCTCTCCCAGGAAGCCTTGTTGAGTCTTGCCTCATGAATAGCAAAGTCCTTGCTGCACCCGTGACCGCCGCGCCGCGCAATCGCCTGCGCCTATCCCTGGACCGCTTCGGCCTGCCGCTGGTGTTTATCCTGTTGTGCGTGGTGATGGCGTTTTCCAGCGAGTACTTCATGACGTGGCGCAACTGGATGGACATCCTGCGCCAGACCTCAATCAACGGCATCCTCGCCGTGGGCATGACCTACGTGATCCTGACCAAGGGCATCGACCTGTCGGTGGGTTCGATCCTGGCGTTTGCCGGCTTGTGCAGCGCGCTGGTCGCCACCCAGGGCTATGGCCTGCTGGCAGCGGTGAGTGCGGGGATGTTTGCCGGGGCCATGCTGGGTGTGGTCAATGGCTTTATGGTCGCCAACCTGAGCATCCCGCCGTTTGTCGCCACGCTTGGCATGCTCAGCGTGGCGCGGGGCATGACCTTTATTCTGAACGACGGCAGTCCCGTCACCGACCTGCCCGACAGCTTCCTCGCCATGGGTATCGGCAAGTTCGGGCCCATTGGCGTACCAATCATTATCTTTGCGGTGGTCGCGCTGATTTTCTGGATGGTGCTGCGCTACACCACCTATGGCCGCTACGTGTACGCCGTGGGCGGCAATGAAAAAAGCGCACGCACCTCCGGCATCGGCGTGCGCAAGGTGACGTTCTCGGTGTATGTGATTTCCGGCCTGCTGGCGGGCCTGGCGGGTGTGGTGCTGGCTGCGCGCACCACCTCGGCGTTGCCCCAGGCAGGCGTGTCGTATGAGCTGGACGCGATTGCCGCCGTGGTGATCGGCGGTACCAGCCTGTCCGGCGGCACCGGCAGTATCGTCGGCACGCTGTTCGGCGCGCTGTTGATCGGCGTGATCAACAACGGCTTGAACCTGCTCGGGGTGTCGTCGTATTACCAACAAGTGGCCAAGGGGTTGATCATCGTGCTCGCCGTGTTGATCGATGTCTGGCGCAAGAAAAAACGCTAAGGGGAGTGTGTGCAATGTCCAATTTCTGGAACCAGGCGTTCGACCTCACCGGCCGTTGCGCCGTGATCACCGGGGGCGCGGCCGGTATCGGCCTGGCCTGTGCCAACTTATTGGTGGAACGAGGTGCCAGGGTGGCCCTGCTGGATCGCGACCCGGCGGTGGTGGATGTCGCCGCCAGCCTCGGCGCCGGCCACCTGGGCCTGGTGGTCGACCTGCGCCAGCTCGACTCGGTACAGGCCACCGTCGACCAGGCTGCCGCCGCGCTCGGGCGTATCGATTACCTGGTCAACAGCGCCGGCGTTGCGCTGCTGGACAAGGCGCTGGAGGTCAGCGAAAACGCCTGGGACACCACCCTCGACATCAACCTCAAGGCCAGCTTCTTCGTGGCCCAGGCCTGTGCCCGGCACATGATCGAAAGCGGCGGCGGGCGCATCGTCAACCTCGCTTCCCAGGCCGCCGTGATCGGGCTGGATCGCCATGTGGCCTACTGCGCCAGCAAGGCCGCCGTGGTCGGCATGACCAAGGTGTTAGCCATGGAATGGGCGCCCCACGGCATCAACGTCAACGCCGTGTCGCCAACCATCGTCGAAACAGCCTTGGGCAAGAAGGCCTGGGCCGGTGAACTGGGCGAGCGCGCCAAATTGCAGATCCCGGTGGGGCGCTTCGCTCAGCCGGAAGAAATCGCCGGCCTGGTGCTCTACCTGGTCAGCGACGCAGCCAAGATGATCACCGGCGAGAACGTGGTGATCGACGGCGGCTACAGCATTCAGTAATCCGCTTGCTCACGAATAAGAATAAGGAAACAGCGCATGAATCGAGTGATAAACGACCCAGACCTGGTGGTCGAGGACATGCTCGCGGGCATTCTCGTGGCGCACCCGGAGCTGGTGCAGTACGAGAGCAATCCACGGGTCATCCGCAAACGTAAAACGTCACCGGCCGGCCAGGTGGGCATTGTTACCGGCGGCGGCTCGGGCCATGAGCCGGCGTTTCTCGGCTATGTCGGCCCTGGCCTGGTGGATGCGGTGGCGGTCGGCGAGATTTTCTCCTCACCCACCGCCAAAAGCTTCTTCGATGCCTTCCGCGCCGCGGACCAGGGCGCGGGCGTGGCCTGCCTGTACGGCAACTATGCCGGCGACAATATGAACGTGAAGCTGGCGATGAAAATGGCCGCCAGCAAAGAGATGAACATCCGCACCGTGGTCGCCAACGATGACGTGGCCTCTGCCCCTGCGGCGGATATCGCCAAGCGGCGCGGCGTGGCCGGTGAGATTTTCATGTGGAAGATCGGCGGAGCCGCCGCTGCCCAGGGCTACGACCTCGACGGCGTGATCCGCGTGGCCCAGAAAGCCGTGGACCGGTGCCGCTCCATCGGCGTGGGCCTTACGCCCTGCACCATTGCGGCAGTCGGCAAACCCAACTTCCAGATCGAAAGCGGCAAAATGGAACTGGGCATAGGCCACCACGGCGAACCCGGCATCGAAGTGGTGCCGGTGGAATCCGCGGCCGCCATGGCTAAACGCATGCTCGCGCCGATCCTGGCCGACCGCGACTTCAGCGCAGACGACAGCGTCGTGGTGCTGGTCTCGGGCCTGGGCGCCACGCCAGTGATGGAGTTGTACATTTTCTACGCCGAGGTCGCGCAGCAACTGCGTGCCAAGGGTCTGCGCATTCACCGCTGCTACGTAGGCAATTACTTTACCTCGCTGGAAATGATGGGCGTGACCCTGACCCTGCTCGGCCTCGATGCCGAGCTGACCACCCTGATCGACCAACCCTGCCGCTCCATCGGCATGACACAGTCGGAGTGAAGCATGAGCGAGCATTTCCTGAGCAACACCGGTAGCGCCATCGTCACCAACCTGGTGTCGATCATCGTTGCCAACCGCGAATACCTCAGCGAAGTGGACGGCGCCATCGGCGACGGCGACCACGGCATCAACATGGCCAAGGGGTTCTCGCGCTGCGGCAAGACCCTGGAAGGGCGCGAACTGTCGCTGGCCGAGGCGCTGGACGAACTGACCCTGGCGCTGATGGAGGGCATCGGCGGCTCCATGGGCCCGCTCTACGGCAGCCTGTTTATCGGCATGGCCGACGAAGTGCGCGGCCGCGACAGCATTGACGCGGCGAGTTTCGCCAGGCTGCTGCGCGGCGGCCTCACGTCACTGCAAGACATCAGCGATGCGGGGGTGGGCGACAAGTGTTTGATGGACACGTTGATTCCGGCCGTGGAGGCCTTTGAACGGGCCGAAGCCAGCGGCGCTTCGTTTGCCGAAGCCTTGCGCCAGATGAAAAATGCGGCCTCCCAGGGCCGCGATTCTACCCGCGACCTGGTGGCAAAAATCGGCCGCGCCAGCCGTCTGGGCGAACGTTCGCTGGGAGTATTGGACGCAGGCGCGGTGTCTTGCTGCCTGATCCTCACCAACCTCGCCGATTCGGTGGAGGCGCGACTGGTGGTGTAATTGTGGGAGCGGGCTTGCTCGCGAAGGCGGTGTGTCAGTTGGCATAAATGCTGGCTGCCCCATCGCTATCGCAGGCAAGCCAGATCCCACATTGGGTTCTGCGCCTGGCCGGTCAACTGAGCACACCCCCCATCCTTGTGGGAGCGAAGATCCGACGCACCCGCCAAGGCTGCGCTCCTATGCACCTAACGGCGCGTCGCATCATCCAGGGCGAGGATCGTGTAGGCATTCGACACGGTCGTCGCCAGGGTGTTGATCACCCCGGAACGCAACGCGCCGAGGGTCGCCGCCGCCTTGGTGTTCTCGCTGGCAATCGCCACTACATCCGGAATACGCACCAGTTCCTGCACCGACAAGCCAATCACCCTGCCCTGCATGGCGTTGACCGCCGGCTGGCCGTGGATGTCGATGAAGTCGTAGCCCATCATGTCGCCGACCGTACCGGATACGCGGGCCTGGGCAATTTCCTGGGGCGAGAACCAGCCCATGCGCACCATGTTGCTGTTCTCGCTCATGTCACCGATGCCAATCAAGGCGATATCGGCGCGCCGCGCGCGGTCGAGGGTCGAGCGTACGGTGTCGTTGTTGATCAGCGCACTGCGCAGTTCCGGGTTGGCCACCAGGGCCGGTGCGTACAGGGTTTCGCTCTCGGCGCCGAAGCGCAGGGCCAGGCGCCGGCAGATATGGTCGGGGTTCATGTATTCGCCGGCCTTGAGCGAGCCGCCAATCGCACACACAAAGGTGCAGTTGCGCGTCACCGGCAGGAACACATTGTCGGCCACCGCGCCGACATTGCGGCCCATGCCGACGGCGATGATCATGCCGTCACTGAGGGTTTTATTCAGGTAGTTGGCGACCAGGCTGGCGACGGCCGAACGCTGGGTGTCGGGGTCGCCGTGGTCGACCGCGATCAACGCGCGGTCCAGCTGGAAGCGCTCGACCAGCGCCTGCTCCAGCTCAGTGTTCAGCGCCGGGTGTTGCAACACCCGCACCTCCACCACCCCTTCATCACGGGCGCGCTTGAGCAACCGGCTGACCTTGACCCGAGACAGGTCGAAGCGCTTGGCAATGGCTTCCTGAGTGATGTTGTCGAGGTAATAAAGCATGGCCACTTCGGTCATCAGGTCGATGTCGCTGGCGGCACGCTGGGCACTGTCGGTCATGGGAGCTTCCATTTACGCCACAAAAAACCATTCTCCCTAGTCTGTACGGTGCAAGTCCAGCAGCGAATAGGCCTGGCCGGCAAAGTTTCTAATGACTCTGCTGGTATTCGCGTGGCGTACAGCCGAACTCGCGACGGAACACGGTGTGCAGGTACTGCGCGGATTTGAAGCCGCATTGCTGGGCGATATCGGCAATCGCCAGGTGGTTGCCCTGCAGGCCCTTGGCGGCGTTGGCGAGCTTGAAGCGCAGGATCTCGTCATGCACGCTGCAGCCGCGCGCCTTGCGAAAGTGCGACTCCAACGATGAACGCGACACGCCGACATAGGCCGCTACCTGGGCAGTCTTGATGCCCTGGCAGGCGTATTGGCGGATAAACAGCAGCGCCTGCATCACGTAGGGGTTCCCCAACGGCTGATGCAGGCTGGATGCCTGCACGTTGATCGCATCCGGCGGCACCAGCACCTGCGTGCCCTCGCAGGGCTTGCCGTGCAGCATCTGATGCAACAGGGCAGCGGCGGTGCGGCCCATGGTTTCGGTGCCCTGGATCACCGAACTCAATGGTACGCGTGTGAGGGTGCGGGTCAGCGGGTCGTTGTCGATGCCGATCAGTGCCACTTCTTCCGGCACCGCGATGCCGGCGGTGAGACAGGCTTGCAGCAGTTGCCGGGCGCGGGCGTCGGTGACAGCGATGATACCGATGGGCTTGGGCAGGCTTTGCAGCCAGGCGATTTGCTGCTCAACCGCGCTGTCCCACAGTGGCGCGCTGGTGCCCAGGCCGCGATAGATCTGCACCGGCAAACCATCCCGTTGCATCAAACGCTTGAAAGCTTTTTCCCGTTCCTGGGCCCAGCGATTGGCCTGGGCTTCGGGCAGGCTGAAACAGGCAAAGCGGGTCAGGCCAGCCTCGATCAGGTGCGCGTACGCCATCTTCATCAAGGCATCGTTGTCCGTGGCCACGTAGGGAATGCCCTTGGGGTAGGCGCGCGCATCCTCATAGGAGCCTCCCACCGCCACCACCGGCACCTTGCTCCCGGCCAGCGCTTCGCCGATCAGCGGGTCGTCGAAGTCGGCAATGATGCCGTCGCCCTGCCAGCGCTCAATGCCTTTGAGGCGGCACAGAAAGTCTTCTTCGAGGAACAAATCCCAGGACGCGCGGGTGCTGCTCAGGTAGTTGCCAATGCCGGCGATGATGCCGCGGTCATAGATTTTGCTGCCGTTGAAGAGCAAGGCGATGCGGTGCACGGGCGGTAGGGTTTTCATTGTTTTTATCCTGGGGCCGGTGGACACAGACTAGCCCCTGCCACTCAAAATCGCACCCTCCCTTGGTGATTTTCATAATCGGCAGCCCCACCGCCGTTGCTAGTATCGGGACACCGCCAAGAACAATAAGGAAAACGCCATGCCGTACTTCCCCGGTGTCGAGAAGGTTCGCTTCGAAGGCCCCAGCAGCGATGCCCCCCTCGCCTTTCGCCATTACGACGCCAACAAAATCATCCTCGGTAAACCCATGCGCGAGCACCTGCGCATGGCTGCGTGCTATTGGCACACCTTCGTGTGGCCAGGGGCGGACATGTTTGGCGTCGGCACCTTCAAACGGCCATGGCAGCGCAACGGCGACCCAATGGAACTGGCCATCGGCAAGGCGGACGCAGCGTTTGAGTTTTTCTCCAAGCTGGGCATCGACTACTACAGCTTTCACGACACGGACGTCGCCCCCGAAGGCAGTTCGCTCAAGGAATACCGCCACCACTTTGCGCAGATGGTCGATCACTTGGAGCGTCACCAGGAACAGACAGGGATCAAGCTGCTGTGGGGCACCGCCAATTGCTTCAGCAACCCACGCTTTGCCGCCGGCGCTGCCAGTAACCCGGATCCGGAGGTGTTTGCCTACGCCGCCGCCCAAGTGTTCAGCGCCATGAATGCGACCTTGCGGCTCAAGGGTTCCAACTATGTGCTGTGGGGCGGCCGTGAAGGTTACGAAACACTGCTCAATACCGACCTGAAACGTGAGCGCGAGCAGCTTGGACGCTTTATGCGCATGGTCGTGGAGCACAAGCACAAGATCGGCTTCAAAGGCGACCTGCTGATCGAGCCCAAGCCCCAGGAGCCGACCAAGCACCAATACGATTACGACAGCGCCACCGTGTTCGGCTTCCTGCATGAATACGGGCTGGAGCATGAGATCAAGGTGAATATCGAGGCCAACCACGCGACCCTGGCCGGGCACAGCTTTCACCATGAAATTGCCACCGCCGTGTCCCTGGGCATCTTCGGCAGCATCGACGCCAACCGCGGCGACCCGCAGAACGGCTGGGACACCGACCAGTTCCCCAACAGCGTCGAGGAGATGACCCTCGCCACCTATGAAATCCTCAAGGCTGGCGGGTTCAAGAACGGCGGCTATAACTTTGACTCCAAAGTGCGCCGCCAGAGCCTGGACGATGTGGACCTGTTCCATGGGCATGTAGCCGCCATGGATGTATTGGCCCTGGCCCTGGAACGCGCGGCGGCTATGGTCGAGAACGATCGATTGCAGCAGTTCAAGGACCAGCGCTACGCCGGTTGGCAGCAACCGTTGGGCCAGGCCGTGCTGGCGGGAGAATTCAGCCTGGAGTCGCTGGCTGAACATGCGTTTGCCCATGAACTGAACCCACAGGCCGTGAGTGGTCGCCAGGAGATGCTTGAAGGTGTCGTGAATCGCTTTATCTACCGGTGACATTTGCGCGACAAATCTCTGCACAGAGCGTCGAAGGACGCTCTACAGTTTTACCCGCATCACGCTGTGTCTTTCCAACAACAATAAAAGGACGCACCACCATGAAGTCATTCAAACGTACCCTGCTCGCCACTGCCCTGGCCCTGCTCGCCCTGCCGGTCATGGCCGACTCAGCCCACCCGAAAATCGGTTTTTCCATCGATGACCTGCGCCTGGAGCGCTGGTCCCGTGACCGTGATTACTTCGTCGCGGCGGCAGAAAAACTCGATGCCAAGGTCTTCGTCCAGTCCGCCGATGCCAACGAGCAGAAGCAGATTTCCCAGATCGAAAACCTGATCTCCCGGGGTGTCGACGTGATCGTCATCGTGCCCTTCAACGCTACCGTCCTCACCAACGCCGTCGCCGAAGCCAAGAAAGCCGGGATCAAAGTGGTGTCGTATGACCGCCTGATCCTTAACGCTGACATCGACGCCTACATCTCCTTCGATAACGAAAAGGTCGGCGAAATGCAGGCCAGCGGCGTGTTGCAAGCGGCGCCCAAGGGCAACTACTTCCTGCTCGGCGGAGCGCCCACCGACAACAACGCCAAAGTGCTGCGCGAAGGCCAGATGAAGGTGCTGCAACCGGCCATCGACAAGGGCGACATCAAGATTGTCGGGCAGCAGTGGGTGAAAGAATGGAACCCCACTGAAGCCCTGAGCATCGTCGAAAACGCCCTGACCCGGAACAACAACAAGATCGACGCCATCGTGGCTTCCAACGACGCCACCGCCGGCGGTGCAATCCAGGCCCTGGCCGCGCAGAAACTGGCAGGCAAGGTGCCGATCTCCGGGCAAGACGCCGACCTGGCCGCGATCAAGCGTGTGATCGACGGCACCCAAACCATGACCGTGTACAAGCCGCTCAAGCTGATCGCCACCGAAGCCGCCAAGCTCTCGGTGCAACTGGCGCGTAACGAGAAGCCGACCTACAGCTCGCAGTACGACAACGGCAGCAAGAAGGTCGACACCATCCTGCTCACGCCTACCCCGCTGACCAAAGCCAATATCGATCTGTTGGAGAAAGACGGGTTCTATACCAAAGAGCAGATTGCCGGGCAGTGACCGCCATGTCCGACTACCTGCTGCAAATGAACGGCATCGTCAAAACCTTTGGCGGTGTCAACGCCCTCAACGGCATCGACATCAAGGTACGGCCGGGGGAATGCGTCGGCCTGTGCGGCGAGAACGGCGCCGGTAAATCAACCCTGATGAAGGTGCTGTCGGCGGTTTATCCGTACGGCACCTGGGACGGTGAAATCCTCTGGGACGGGCAGCCGCTCGAGGCTCAGTCAATCAGCGAGACCGAGGCGGCGGGGATCGTGATCATTCACCAGGAACTGACCCTGGTGCCTGACTTGTCGGTGGCCGAAAACATCTTCATGGGCCACGAAATGACCTTGCCGGGTGGGCGCATGAACTACCCGGCGATGATCCACCGCGCCGAAGCCTTGATGCGTGAGCTCAAGGTACCGGACATGAACGTCGCGCTGCCGGTGTCGCAGTACGGCGGCGGCTACCAGCAACTGGTGGAAATCGCCAAGGCCCTGAATAAACAGGCGCGCCTGTTGATTCTCGATGAGCCCTCCTCGGCCCTGACGCGCTCTGAAATCGAAGTACTGCTGGACATCATCCGCGGCCTCAAGGCCAAGGGCGTGGCCTGCGTGTACATCTCCCACAAGCTCGATGAAGTGGCGGCGGTGTGCGACACCATTGCGGTGATCCGCGATGGCAAGCACATCGCGACCACGGCCATGGCCGACATGGACATCGCGCAGATCATCACCCAAATGGTCGGCCGCGAGATGAGCAACCTCTACCCCACCGAGCCGCATGACGTAGGCGAGGTGATTTTCGAGGCGCGCAACGTCACCTGCTATGACGTCGACAACCCCAAGCGCAAGCGTGTGGACGACATTTCCTTCGTGCTCAAACGCGGGGAAATCCTCGGCATTGCCGGGTTGGTGGGCGCCGGGCGTACGGAACTGGTGTCGGCACTGTTCGGCGCCTACCCAGGGCGCTACAGCGCCGAGGTGTGGTTGGACGGCCAGGTGATCGACACACGCACGCCGCTCAAATCCATCCGCGCCGGGCTGTGCATGGTGCCCGAGGACCGCAAGCGCCAGGGCATCATTCCCGACCTGGGCGTGGGCCAGAACATCACCCTGGCGGTGCTCGATACCTATGCGCACATGACGCGTATCGATGCCGAAGCCGAACTGGGCAGCATCGACCAGCAGATCGCACGCATGCACCTGAAGACCTCCAGCCCGTTTTTGCCGATCACCAGCCTGTCCGGGGGTAATCAGCAAAAGGCCGTGCTGGCGAAAATGCTGATGGCCAAACCCAAGGTGTTGATCCTCGACGAACCCACGCGCGGCGTGGACGTGGGCGCCAAATATGAGATCTACAAGTTGATGAACGCCCTGGCGGCCGAAGGGGTGTCAATTATCATGGTGTCCTCGGAGCTGGCCGAAGTACTCGGGGTCTCCGACCGCGTGCTGGTGATCGGCGAAGGCCAGCTGCGCGGTGACTTCGTCAACAACGGCCTCACCCAGGAACAGGTGCTCGCGGCTGCGCTCAGCCATAACAATAATGATCGGAAGACCGCGTAGATGAATCAGCTCAAACAGCTGTTTACCCGCTACAAAATGCTCGCCCTGGTGATCGCCGTGGCGGTGATCTGGCTGTTTTTCAGCTGGCAGACCGAGGGCGGGTTTCTCACACCACGTAACCTGTCCAACCTGCTGCGGCAGATGTCGATCACCGGGATATTGGCGTGCGGCATGGTGCTGGTGATCATCAGCGGCGAGATCGATTTGTCAGTGGGGTCATTGCTCGGGTTGCTGGGCGGGTTGGCGGCGATCCTCGATGTGGTTTATCACGTGCCGCTGCTGGCCAACCTGAGCCTGGTGGCGTTGTGTGGGCTGATGATCGGCCTGGCGAACGGCTACATGACCGCGTACCTGCGGATTCCTTCGTTTATCGTTGGCTTGGGTGGGATGCTGGCATTTCGCGGGATTCTGCTGGGGATCACGGGCGGTACCACCATTGCGCCGGTTTCGCCGTCGCTGGTGTATGTGGGCCAGGGGTATCTGCCGCATTCGGTGGGTATTGGGCTCGGCGTCTTGTTGTTTGCACTGACGCTGTTCCTCACGTGGAAACAACGACGCAATCGCGCGCTGCATGGTCTTGCGGCACATTCCCTCGTGCGTGACCTGGTGCGCGTGGTACTTATCGGCGCCGTGCTGGCCGGGTTTGTCACCACGCTCAACAGTTACGACGGCATTCCCGTCCCCGTCTTACTTCTGCTCGTGCTTCTGGGCGTATTCAGCTACGTCACCAGCCAGACCGTGTTCGGCCGCCGCGTCTACGCGGTGGGCAGCAACATGGAAGCCACGCGCCTGTCGGGCATCAACGTGCAGGCGGTGAAGCTGTGGATCTTCGGCATCATGGGCGTGATGTGCGCCCTCGCCGGCCTGGTCAACACCGCCCGCCTCGCTGCCGGTTCGCCGTCGGCGGGGAATATGGGCGAGCTGGATGCCATCGCTGCGTGCTTTATCGGCGGCACGTCCATGCGTGGCGGCTCGGGCACGGTGTACGGCGCGTTGTTGGGCGCGTTGGTGATTACCAGCCTGGACAATGGCATGTCGATGCTGGATGTGGACAGTTACTGGCAGATGATTGTGAAGGGCAGCATTCTGGTGTTGGCGGTGTGGGTGGATGTGAGTACGCGGACAGGTCGTCGGTAACGGTCCGGAAAAACACCGAAGCTCCCACATTTGAGAGGTGGCGTTAGCGGCATTTGGTCATGGTTTGAGAAGCGCCAGCAAGGCGTGTCGCGTTTAATTGCAGGACGTTTCCTAGACAATCTTTGTCGCCTTGTGCCTGCAGGAATCAATGGCGAGCCTGCGATCCACCCTCGCGCGCCTGAAGCCATCAACAGCGCAGGCATAAAAAACAGGCGTAAAAAAGCCACTCCGAAGAGTGGCTTTTTAGTCAGTTACTGGCTCAACACAACATCGCGCATCGCCGGGATGTAACCGTAGTCGTAAGCCTCCTGCACAAACGAGCGATCGCCTTTCAATACAATCCTCACGGTGGGTGCTTCGGTGCCGCCGATGCGGTAGTCATCGCCGCTGGTGGGCACGCTGTCGATAAACGAGGTCACCAGGCCATTGGGCATCACGCAATGGGAATACGTCTGGAATGGCTGCGAAGGCGGATTGCCAAGCACCAGACCGGAAGCGTTCATCAGCGTATAGGGACCAAACAGGTGATCACTGACAAACCCATAAACGCCATCCGGGCCGGTCACGCCGTCCGCGTAAGTGAATTTGTGGCTGATGGTGAACAGGTAATACTTGTCGTCCTGGAACACATAGTGCGGACGCTCGGTCTGGTCGTTGACCCCCACGGCAGTGACCAGGGGCGGCAGAATTTCCCACTCGTCACCGTTAAGGTCTC
Source organism: Pseudomonas tritici (assembly GCF_014268275.3). Taxonomy (NCBI): domain Bacteria; kingdom Pseudomonadati; phylum Pseudomonadota; class Gammaproteobacteria; order Pseudomonadales; family Pseudomonadaceae; genus Pseudomonas; species Pseudomonas tritici. Next base: position 2,622,602 of record NZ_CP077084.1, on the reverse strand, counting down.
TGGCCACGGCGATGCCGATGCAGCCAACCTGATAACGTGCCCCGCCGACATCTTCATGCCCTGGCGGCACCAGGCCTATTTCATTCGGGCCCACTTCGTGAGTCCCGCGCTCGCCGGCAACGTTGCCTTCAAACACCATGTACAACTTGCCATCTTTGGGATCGATAAAGGGGCTGGGATCGCGAAAGTTCCAGGTCGAATTTTGCGCTTCGGTTTGGTAATAGATGCCGTCGGCATCAAACAGTGATTTGACCTGATCAAAGCCCTGCAGGGTAACGCCGGTATCCGACGTAACCACTTGGCCCCTGACTTTGGCAATGGTGGCGCCCGGTGTGACGCAGGTGTAGTACAGGTCGATATCACCGTTGTTATTCAGCAGGATCGGTGTGCCTGCCCATTCACGCGTGGTCGGCGAAACCCCTTCGGCCATGACCCGGCCGCCGAAGATCCAGTCCTTGCCGGTGCGCGAGTACCAATAGCAGATACGCGCATGGCCATGGCGGTCTTCCCAATCGCGCTTGATGTCGTAGCGGCCATCGGCGTTGATGAATTGTGGATCATGGGGGCGACGGTCGGCGGTCAGGGTGAAGATCACCGACCAGCCATTGACCGATACCACCGTGCCATCCAGTTCACGCAAGGGCATGGTGTCCCAGATAAAGACCGTGTCACTCATGACAGGAAAGTCAGGACTCACTAACGGCTGTGTCGTCGTCGGGTCATTCTCATTAACTTTCAGCGCATCGGCCCGTGTCCAGCGAGTGGGTGTGTGATTCGCGTGTTTCATGATGATGTCCTTTTGCTGACGCTTAAGTGACAAGCGAAGATTAAATAGCACATGACAGCCAACAACTTAATAGTGGCTGAAAGAGCAAGAGATAGTTGGCTCTGCAAGTGCGAAATAAGGTTTAACATGGAAGCCTACCTGTCGCAACATGAAGAATTATTTAGATTACAAAGGCCATCACTGTATTTATATCCTTGATATAAATACAGTGGCACCCGTATTAAATGATCGTTAAGTAGAAAGCTAGCTAATCAACTACCAAAGATCAGGGCTACCGACTGGGCGCCGGCATTCTTCTGGGTAAAGTCCTTGGCTTGTGCGGCGGTCTTCAAGGTATAGCCATAGTTGGAAAGGGCCGTCCATTGCGCTTTAGGCGACTTCTGGTTGGTGATCGGCGGGACACTGTTGGTATCGGTGAACGTGCCAGTGCCTTTGTCGTCCAACATGCCTTTATTTTGGCTGCCTTCGCCAAAGTAGTTACTTTCAGAAAGGATATTGGCGTTTTGTGCCAGGGTAAAACCGAGGTGGAAGTTATTGATGTAGTTGTTGTACACATGAAAATAACCGTAACGCATCAAGCCAGGCGCACGCACTTCCATGTTGTCGAAGCGGTTATGGCACAGCGTCAGGCGCGGATAACCATTGAACTCTGCTTTATTATCATCGGCCGGGTGGCCGAAGATCAGGCCATACTTGTGGCTGCCAAAGAAGCAGTTGCTGATGGTGGCATAATCGGCCTTTTCACCGATATACAGCAGTTTATCTTCACTGCCGTCAGTGATGGACCAGCTGTGCCCGACGAAAGAGCAATGGTCAATCCAATACTTGCTGCCGTAGTTCAAGTAGACCTGAATATCGTCATTGGCCTTGATATTTGCCGAATGCTTGAAGATAAGATTCTGCAGAATAATGTTCTGCGACTGCGCCGTTGCACGCAGGTGAATATTCTCCAGGGTGCGGTTCTGGAACGAGCCAATCAGGGTCTTGTTGGCGCCCATGTTGACTTTGGTCAGGCTCGACGCCGAGATATTACTGTTGATCACCAGTACCCGTGGGGTGGTATCGCCGATATTAGCCTTGAGTTGATCGAGTGTGGTGATACTGACCACAGGGCCGGACCAGCCACCTGTCACTTTTGCCGCTTGGGCGAAACCGGTCAAACCGGCGAGTTTGCTTTCTGGATAGGACATGAGTTCCCTCTCTATCAATAAAATGGCTCGGTAAGACGAGCCTGTGCATCAAGTTAATCCGTTAACTTGCACACAGTGTTTGGCAGGACTGAGGTTGCCGGGTGTTGGTCGATCAGCGCTTAAAAACTGTGTTTATGTACAGTATTCTCGATTCACTGGATCGTCAACCCTTACGCAGCCAAAAAATGTGGGAGGGGGCAAGCCCCCTCCCACATTTGCCCTGCTGTGTTCTTTTGGCCGTTACTTGGACACAGGCATCGCAAACTCCGCGCCCTGCTCGATGCTCTCCGACCAGCGCTGCATGATCGACTTCTGCTTGGTGTAGAAGCGCACGCCCTCAGTGCCGTAGGCATGCATGTCGCCGAACAGACTCTTCTTCCAGCCGCCGAACCCGTGCCATGCCATCGGCACCGGGATCGGTACGTTGATGCCGACCATGCCCACTTCAATCCGTCGTGCAAACTCGCGGGCGATATTGCCGTCGCGGGTGAAGCAGCTCACGCCATTGCCGAACTCGTGGTCGTTGACCAGTTTGATCGCTTCGGCGAAGTCATTTACGCGCACGCACGCCAGCACCGGGCCAAAGATTTCTTCGCGGTAGATGCTCATCTCTTTGGTCACGTGGTCGAACAAGGTCGCGCCGAGCCAGAAGCCATTTTCCAGGCCCGCTTCGGTGGGCACGTAGTCGCGCCCGTCGAGCAGCAGTTGCGCGCCGGCCTGTACGCCTTGTTCGATGTAGCCGCTGATACGCTCCAGCGCCGCGCGGGATACGATCGGGCCCATTTCGGCCTTGAGGTCGCGTCCGTCGGTGATGCGCAGTTGCTTGGCACGCTCGGTCAAGGCGGCGATGACTTTGTCACCCACATCACCCACCAGCACGGCGACGGAGATGGCCATGCAGCGTTCGCCGGCACTGCCGTAGGCGGCACCCATCAGGGCGTCGACGGTTTTTTCGATATCCGCGTCGGGCATCACCACCATGTGGTTTTTGGCGCCGCCCAGGCCTTGCACGCGCTTGCCATTACGCGCGCCGGTCTCGTAGATGTATTGGGCAATCGGGGTAGAGCCAACGAAGCTCACGGCCTTGACGTCCGGGTGTTCGATCAGCGCATCAACCGATTCCTTGTCGCCCTGCACCACGTTGAACACGCCTTTGGGCAAGCCGGCTTCGCGCAGCAGTTCGGCCATGAAAAGCGACGCGCTTGGGTCGGTCGGGCTTGGCTTGAGGATGAAGGTATTGCCCGCCGCGATGGCGATCGGGTACATCCACATTGGCACCATCACCGGGAAGTTGAACGGTGTAACACCGGCCACAACGCCGAGCGGTTGGCGCATCGTCCAGTTGTCCATGCCACGGGAAACCTGGTCGGAGTGTTCGCCCTTGAGCAGGTTGGGAATGCCGCAGGCAAATTCGAGAATGTCGATGCCACGGTCGACTTCACCCTGGGCGTCGGTAAAGACCTTGCCGTGCTCGGCGACGATGATGCGCGCCAGGTCATCCTTGCGTGCACGCAGCAGGTGCAGGTATTCGAACAACACGCGGGCGCGGCGGATGGGCGGAGTGTCGGCCCAGTCGGCGAAGGCAGCCTGGGCAGCGGCAACGGCTTCGGAGACAGTTTGGCGGCTGGCCAAGGCGACGCGGCCAGTCTTTTCGCCGGTGGCCGGGTTGTAGACGTCCTGATAGCGATCATCGCGGCTCACGCGCTGGTCGTTGATGTAGTGCTCGATTGTGGTTGTCATGGCAGTAAATCCCAGGTGGGTAGCGTTGGGACACACGATAGGCTTTCGATTTGTTCCAAACCAGAGCAGAATCCAGAACTTATTGTCCATTAATGCGAACAATACAATTATGGAAAAAGCTGAGATCGAAGGGCTGTGGACCCATATTCACTGGCTGTCGGTGCTGGAAGAACAAGGCACCTACACCGCCGCTGCCGCGCGTCTGGGCGTCAGTAAGTCCGCCGTGAGCCAGCGCATTTCTGACCTGGAAAAGGCTACCGGGACGCGGCTGGTAACGCGGACCACACGCAGCGTCAGGCTGACCGATGCGGGGTTGTCGCTGACCCGTGAAGTGCGCAGCGCCTACGAGCAAATCGCCCGCAGCTTCTCGTCTGTGCGCGACTCGGTCGGAGAGATTCGCGGGCTGGTGCGGCTGACGGCGCCCGTGGCGTTTGCCCGTCAGCAATTGGTGCCGCATCTGTCGGAGTTTTTGCAACAGTACCCGCAGGTGCGCATCCAACTGGATGTGTCGGACGCCCTGAGTTCTCTGGCCGCCGAAGGGTACGACCTGGCCGTGCGCCACGGTTTCCAGGTGCCGGAAACCCATGTGGCGTGGAAATTGTGCGATACCGGCTCGGTGCTGGTGGCCACCCAGGATTACCTGCAACGCCACGGTGAACCCCGCGAGCCCGGCGACCTGTCCGCGCACAACTGCCTGTTCTACCCGCGCGGCACCGACCAGCCCGCCTGGACCTTCGAGCGCGGCACTAAAAACGTCGAACGCCTCACCGTGCCGATCTCCGGCAGCTTCGCCACCAATAACAGCGAAGCCTTGCGCGACTCGGCGCTCAACCACCTGGGCATCGCCCTGCTCCCGGATTTCAGCGCTCACGCCGCGCTGGCCAGCGGCAAATTGGTGCAGGTGCTCAAAGGCTGGGTGCTCAAGGGCGCGTTTGCTGATGAGATCTACCTGATCCGGCCGTATTCGCCGCATGTGCCGAAGGCGGTGAGTGTGTTGGTCGGCTACCTGAAGGACAAACTGTCGAGTGGATTTCGATTTACGAGGTGAGGTTTACCTCTTGCTCAGCAGAACCAAAAGTCCATAATGGACAAATTAGTTTACCTGCGGAGACACTCATGCCCAGCACACCTCACGTGATCCACCAGGCCCAGGCCCGCGAACTGCTCGCCAAAATCGATGTGCCGCAGATCCTGCGCAAGCTGTTCCATGACCTGGCGGCCGGGCAAGCAGTACAGCCGGCGCAGCAACTGGTGGAGTTCCCGCAAGCGGCTGGCGACTTCATCAATTACCTGGGCGTGCTGGCCGAGGATGGGGTGTACGGGGTCAAGACCTCGCCGTATATCGTGCGTGAGCAGGGGCCACTGGTGACCGCATGGACCTTGTTGATGTCAATGCAGACCGGCCAGCCACTGCTGCTGTGCGATGCCGCCGAGCTGACCACGGCACGTACGGCCGCTACGACTGCACTGGCGGTGGATGCGTTGGCGCCTTTAGCCGCGCGGCGTTTGGCGATTATTGGCAGTGGCAAGGTGGCGCAAGCGCATTTGCACTATGTGAAGGATTTCAGGGATTGGCAGACCATCAGCGTGTATTCGCCAAGCCTGGCCAAGGCGCCCGCCGAGACCATCGAGCAGCTCAAAAGCCTGGACCCACGTGTGGTCATCGCCAAGAGCTGTGATGAGGCGGTAGAAGACGCCGACGTGATCCTGCTGTGCACCTCGTCAGCCGGGCCGGTGCTCGACCCGACGCGCCTGAGCAAACCGGCGTTGATTACTTCCATCAGCACCAACGCCCCGCGCGCCCATGAAGTACCGTCGCAGTCCCTCAATGGCATGCAGGTTTTCTGCGATTATCGCCAGACCACCCCAGGCTCAGCCGGTGAAATGCTGATCGCCGCTGAACAACACGGTTGGGACCCGCGCGCTGTGGTCGGCGACCTGCCCGAACTGCTCAGCGACCACGTCCAGCGCCCGTCCTACGACCGCCACGTATTTTTCCGTTCCATCGGCCTGGGCCTGGAAGACATCGCACTGGCCAATGCCCTCTGGAGACAACTATGAGCCACGCAGACTTCATCATCATCGGCGGCGGCATTGCCGGAGCTTCCACGGGGTTCTGGCTGTCGCAGCACGGCAAGGTGATTGTGCTGGAACGCGAAAGCCACCCGGCCTATCACTCCACCGGGCGTTCTGCAGCCCTGTATACCGCCGCTTATGGCACACCGCAGGTGCGCGCGTTGACCCTGGCCAGCCGCGAGTTTTTCGACAACCCGCCGCCGGGCTTTTGCGAACATCCATTGCTTACGCCACGCGGCGAAATGACGGTGGATTTCATTGGCGATGCAGCCGAGTTGAACGCCCAGTACCTCAGCGCCAAGGCCACCGTGTCGCAGGTTGAACTGCTCAGCGCCGACGAAGCCTGCGCGAAGCTGCCGATCCTGCGCCGCGAAAAAGTCCGCGGTGCGCTGTATGACCCGACTGCCAGCGACATCGACACCGACGCCCTGCACCAGGGCTACCTGCGCGGTATCCGCCGCAACGGCGGCGAAGTGCGCACCGACAGCCACGTGCTCGGTTTGAGTCGCGACGCCGCCGGCGTTTGGCAGGTGCAGACCCAGGACACGACCTATACCGCGCCGATCATCATCAACGCCGCCGGCGCCTGGGCTGATCACATCGGCGGGCTTGCCGGGGCCGCGTCCATCGGGCTGCAACCCAAGCGCCGCTCGGCGTTTATCTTCGCCGGCCCCGAAGGCGTCGACAGCCATCACTGGCCGATGCTGGTGGCGCTGGACGAGTCGTTCTATATGAAACCCGACGCTGGCATGTTCCTCGGTTCACCGGCCAACGCCGACCCGGTCGAACCCCAGGATATCCAGCCCGAAGAGCTCGACATCGCCATGGGCATCTACCAGATCGAGGAAGCCACCACGCTGACCATTCGCCGCCCGACGCGCACTTGGGCCGGTCTGCGCAGTTTTGTGCACGACGGTGATTTGATTTCGGGTTATGACCCTCGGGTAGCGGGCTTGTTTTGGGTGGCGGCACAGGGCGGCTATGGCATCCAGACCTCTCCCGCCATGGGCCAGGCCAGTGCGGCACTGGTGCGCGGCGCACCGCTGCCAGAGGGATTGACGCGGTTCGGCCTCGACGCTGGTATGCTCTCCCCTGCCCGCCTGGAGCCCCTCGATGAACACCGTTGAACAAGACCACGTCATGCAGAACTTCCGCGCGATGGCCGACGCCATTGCCACCCTGTTTTTCCCCCATGCGGAAGTGGTGCTGCATGACCTGCGCTCGCAAAAAGTCGATTACATTGCCAACAACCTGTCCAAGCGCAGCATCGGCGATGACTCGGCGCTGGAGGACATGCTCAGTGATGACGTCAGCGAAGTGAACATCGGCCCGTACGAAAAGCTCAACTGGGACGGTCAGAAAATCCGCAGCCTGAGCACGGTGCTGCATGACCATAAAGGTCGTCGGCTGGCGGTACTGTGCATCAATCTGAATATTTCACTGTTTGAAAACGCCAAGGCGGCGCTGGACCTGTTCCTGTCGCCGAGCAAACTGATCCCGCAACCGGACTCGCTGTTTCGCGATGACTGGCAGGAGCGCATCAATACCTTCCTGCATGCCTGGATGCGCGAGCGTCAGTTGAGCCTGAACCTGCTGAACCGTGACCACAAGCGTGAGCTGGTGCTGGCGCTGCATGCCGAAGGGGCGTTCAAGGGCAAGAGCGCGTCGAACTATGTGGCCAATGTGCTGGGCATGGGGCGGGCGACGGTCTACAAGCATTTGAAGGAATTGAAGGGCTGAACAAATCAACTGGGGGGCTGGTTTGCTGCCTGTAGTGAGCGGGCTTGCCCCGCGCTGGGTGGCGAAGCCGCCCCAATAAAGACAACGCCGAGCTCCAGATAAAACCAAGTCGCCTGATTTGGGGCGGCTTCGCCACCCAGCGCGGGGCAAGCCCGCTCACTACAGTTGCCCCGTGCCCTCGGAAGATTCCGTGCTCACAATCAATCGCCGTAGATGTCGGATTTGAAGTACTGCTGCGAAAGCTTCTGGTACTCGCCACTGGCCCGAATGCCATCGATGGCCGCGTTCAACTCGCTGACCAACGCGCTGTTACCCTTGCGCACCGCAATCCCGGCGCCCTCGCCCACGTATTTCGGGTCCTTGAGTTCGGGTCCGACAAACGCGTAGCCCTTGCCACGCGGCATCTGCAGGAAGTCGTTCAACGGGATGGTGTCGGCGAAAATCGCATCCAGCCGCCCTGCCGCCAAGTCCATGTAGATCTCTTCGTTATTGCTGTAGCGCTTGACGTTGATGCCCTTGGGTTCAAATACCTCGGTGGCATAACGATCAGTGGTGGTAGCGCGCTGCACTCCCACCGTCTTGCCTTTAAGGCTGGCGTACTGGTCATCCACCACCGCCCCCTCCTTCATCACCAGCCGAGACGAGGTGAAGTAGTACTTGTGGGTGAAATCCACCGACTTCTTGCGGTCTTCGTTGATAGTCATGGACGACAGGGCCATGTCGATTTTCTTCACCTTGAGGGAAGGAATCAGACCGTCGAACTCACCTTCAACCCACACACACTTGACCTTCATCTGCGCGCACAGCGCATTGCCGATGTCGTAGTCGAACCCGACGATCTTGCCTTCCTCGGTCTTGGACGCGAACGGCGGGTAAGCCGCCTCGATGCCAATGCGCAGGGTTTTCTCGGCGGCCAGTAGATGGCTGGAGGCGATCAGGCCGAGGGCCAGGGCGGTGATGAGGGGAAGTTTCTTCATGAGGGTTTCTCGCAAGTTGTTGTTGGTTTGGCAAGATTGAAGAAAAAGATGAGTCACTTTTTTGTACTTATAATTCCATACTGGACTTTTATGTATTAATCGTCAATCACATCGACTCCCAGGCTGTCAGGTAAATCTTCTCCCGAATCAAATAAAAAATGTCCACGCCCTGCAAAGGGCGTGGACATTTTTGCTCAAGCGTTTATTGCTTGGCGTGTTTCGCCTGGGCTTCAGGCATCGCCGAAGAATGATGATTGAGAATCTTCCACTGGCCACCGACCTGCTCGTAGACAAAGGTGTAGCGCGCTTGCACATGACGGACCTTGCCGCCCGCTTCAGTCAGGGTGAAGGTGTAGACCCCACTGTCCATGGCCACGTTGCTGCCCAGTTGGCGGATCTCACGGTAGTTGATCTGGCCGACGGGCTTGAGCGCCAGGAAGTGATCAAAGTAGTCCTTGATCTGATCCGGGGTGGTGCGCACTTGGTTGGACACAGTGGGCTGCAACACCGCGCCCGGCGCATACAAGTCGACCACCGTTTGCACGTTACCGGTCTGCAAAGCGCTGTTCCAACGGTCAAACAAACCGGCAATCTCGCGGTCTTTGACATTGGCCGGTGCCTGAGCCACGTCGCGGTACACGTACGGGACTGTTTGAGCCGCTTGGACAAACGGGGCGCTCAAGGCGAACATCAGGGCAAGCGTGGCGGTGTTGAACTTCATGGCGATACTCCAGTGGTGGTCCGTGAGCACACTTTGCCAACCCGCCGGCCACCGGACATCGGCCAACCGGGGCCGTTTATCTATGCCATTTGGCAGATGGCGCCCCGTGCGGTTAACGCGGTTTAATAACCGCGCCTGCGCCCGCAGCGTGTGCCCGTACCGGAGCCGAAACATGCAAAACCCGCCACACGACGCCACGCCCCCTGATCCCAACAGCGCCTTGGCTATTCGCGCGCACTATCGGCAATCCGAGAGCCGCACTGCGCGCCTGCGACTGTTGGTCGAGACCGGCCAGGAATTAACCCAACTGAGCCCACACGCCATGCGCGAGAGGGTGCTGGCGCGGGCGTGCGCATTTCTCGCGATGGACCATGGCGTGCTGCAGGAGTGGGACGCCGAGGGCAACGTCAGCACCACCGCCAGCCACGGCAGCCAGGCGCGCTTGGGCAGCCTGACCGGCATTGCTGACCGCCGCTTACGCACGCCCTGCTGGCAGGAGTTGCCGGACGGCGCCCTGCCCAGTGTGTTGCAAGTGCCGTTGCGCGGGGGTGACGGCAATGCCTTCGGCGCCTTGATCCTGGCCAACAGCGTCAGCCTGCGGGCGCCGGATAATGAAGACAGCGAGTCCCTGCAATTGCTCGCCACGCTGCTGGCCGCGCACCTGGAAAACGACCGGCTGCTGACCACCCTCAAGACCCGCGACCGGACCCTGTCGGACCTGGTCAACCAACTGCTGCGTGCCCAGGAAGACGAGCGCAAGCGCGTGGCCTACGACCTGCACGACGGCCTGGCGCAAACCCTCGCCGGCTTGCATCAGCGCCTGCAAGGGTTTGCCGGCCGTTGTCCGACACTGCCAGGCACCTTGGACGCGGACCTGCAGGCGATCCTGGCCCTGGCCCAGCACTCGGTCGGTGAAGGCCGGCAACTGATCGCCGGCCTGCGCCCCACCGTGCTGGATGACTTCGGCTTGTTCAAAGCGCTCGACAAAGAGGCCGACCGCCTGCGCGACGCCGCCATCAGCGTGCAGTGGAGCGCAGGTTACACGGGGCGCTTGCCCAGCCAGGTGGAAATCGCCTTGTTCAGGATCGGCCAGGAAGCGATTAACAACGTCCTCAAGCATTCGCAGGCAAGCCACGTGCAACTGGCCCTGGGACTGCACGAGCACGCTGTCTCATTGCGCGTGAGCGATAACGGCAAAGGCTTTGCCTTCGACCAACCGCTCGACACCCAGGACGCTCAGCATCTGGGCCTGGCCACCATGCAGGAACGCGCGAGCCTGCTGGGTGGCCAGCTCACGTGCACCAGTGCAATCGACTGCGGTACCCAACTGCACGCCCGCGTGCCGGCTCAACTGAATGGAGCGCCGCAATGACCCACGTATTACGCCTGGTACTGGCGGACGATCATGAAGTCACGCGCACGGGGTTCGTCGCGCTGCTGGCCGGTCATCCGCAATTCGAAGTGGTCGGCCAGGCGCGTGACGGCCAGCAAGCGGTAGACCTGTGCGAGCAGTTGCTGCCCGACATCGTCATCCTCGATATTCGTATGCCGGTGCTCAATGGCCTCGGTGCCGCGCGCCTGCTGCAACAACGGCTGCCGGCGCTGAAGGTGGTGATGTTCACCATGGACGACAGCGTTGATCACTTGGAAGCGGCGATGAACGCCGGCGCCGTGGGCTACCTGCTCAAAGACGCCAGCCGTGATGAAGTGATCCATGCACTGCAACAGGTCGCAGCGGGTGAAGAAGCGCTCAATAGCGCCGTCAGCGCACGCTTGCTGCGGCGCATGACCGAGCGCAGCGCAGCAGGCGCCACCCCCACGGAAAACCTCACGCCACGCGAACGCCAGGTGCTGGGGCTGGTGGCGAACGGCAAGAGCAACCGCGAGATAGGTGAACAGCTGGGCATTACCACCGGCACCGCCAAAGCCCATGTGGAACGGGTCATCGGCAAGCTCGGTGCGGCAGATCGCACCCAGGCGGCCGTGCGGGGCATCGCGTTGGGCCTGGTGACACACGCATGAAGGTCTTCTACGCCAGGCGTTGGGCTGACCTGCCGCTACGGGGCAAGGCCCTCGTGGTGATTTCGCTGCCCTTGGTGGTGTTGCTGTTGTCGCTGGTACTGATCTACATCACCGAGCGCCAGACCGCCCGCGCCGAAGAAGACGTGCGCCGTGTACTGCGGGTGCAAGGCGACATCCGCGCCGTGCATACCCTGCTGGCAGAAGCGGCCGCCAGCGTGCGAGGTTACCTGCTGACCCGCCGCGAGGATTTCCTGCCGAGTTACCGCAACGCCAAGCCGCAGATCGAATCGGCCCTGCGCCGGCTCGACGGCAACGTTCGTGATCAACGGGTGCGTGAACAGCTCGCGGCGATCACGCCGCTGATCAACAGCAAAATCGACGGCCTGGAGGACATGCTCGGCGACCCGACCACCAACCAGGCATCGATCACCACGATTCTGGTCAGCAACAAGCACATCCTGGATGCCTTGCGTCAGCACATCGGCACCATGCTCACCCTTGAGGACTCGTTGCTCGCCGAGCGCACCGCAGCCGCGGCCGAAACGCGCCAGCGGCTACTGCTGTCGACCTGGCTGGCCGCCATCTGTGGGCTGTTCGGGGCCATCGTTGCGGTGCTGTTTCTGTCCAAGGGCATTGTCGCGCGCGTGCAGAATGTTCAAGGCAATGCGCAACGCCTGGCATTGGGTCAGCCCCTGCTGCCGCAACCCCCGGAAAACGATGAAATTGGCCAACTGGGCACGCGCCTGGTGGAAGCCGGGATGCTGCTGGCCGAGCGCGAACGCGCGTTGCGCGAGAACGAAGAGCGCCTGCGGCTGATCATCGACGGGGTCAAGGACTACGGGATTTTCGCCCTCGACACGGCGGGCCACGTCACCAGTTGGAATGCCGGTGCCGAGCGGATCAAGGGCTACACCGAGGAGGAAATCCTCGGCCAGCACTTCTCGGTGTTCTACCTGCCGCAGGAATGCCCGCAACACCCGGCCATGGCGTTGGCCGAAGCCACCCGCAACGGTGATTACATGGAAGAAGGCTGGCGCTGCCGCCAGGATGGCACGCGCTTCTGGGCCAGCGTGGTGATCACTGCGCAGTTTGACGCGACCGGCGCATTACGCGGCTTCTCGAAGATCACCCGCGACATTACCGACCGCCGTGCGGCCGAGATTGCGCTGGGCACCGCGCGTGAGGAAGCCGAACGTGCGAGCCGGGCCAAAAGCGAGTTTCTGTCGCGTATGAGCCACGAGCTGCGCACCCCGCTCAACGCGATCCTGGGCTTTGCGCAACTGCTGGACATGGACGCACCGAGCAGCCAGAAGGCACAGATCGGCCACATCCTGCGTGCCGGTCAACACCTGCTGACGCTGATCAACGAAGTGTTGGACATTGCCAAGATCGAAGCCGGGCGCTTGCCGTTGAACATCGAATCGATCCCGTTGGCGATCACGCTGCACGAGGCGCTGACACTGGTGTCGCCCATGGCCTCTGACGCGGGAATCCAGTTGAAACCGGTGCCCGCCCTTGCCGCCGACCTCGGGATTGTTGCTGATCGGCAGCGCCTGACCCAGGTGCTGCTGAACCTGCTGTCCAACGCGATCAAGTACAACCGGCCGCAGGGCCAGGTCAGCATTGAGGTAGAGGTTGAGCCACCGCACCTCCGCGTATCGGTGTGCGACACGGGCAACGGTATTGCCCTGGATAGCCAGGGCCAGTTGTTCAAGCCATTCGAACGCCTGGGGGCCGACCCCAATGTGGAAGGCAGCGGCCTTGGCCTGGCGCTGAGTAAAAGCTTGCTGGAGATGATGCAAGGCAGCCTGAACGTGCAAAGCCAGGTTGGTAGCGGCTCGCGCTTTACCCTGGCGTTACCGTATGCGCGGTTGCCAGAGCCTCAAGGCATGACCGTCGCCGTCATCGAGAGCCCGACGCCGACGCCGGCGCCTGCCCTCGCCTCCCCGGCCACCCAGGGCAAGGTGCTGTGTATCGAAGACAACCTCTCCAGCCTGGCGCTGATCGAAACCTTGCTGCAACGTCGTCCGGGGATAAAGCTGCTCTCCAGCATGCAAGGCCAACTGGGGCTGGACCTGGCCGCGCAGCACGCGCCGCAGTTGATCGTGCTGGACGTGTCGCTACCGGACATCGATGGTTTGAGCGTGCTCAGGCGCCTGCGTCAGTCCGCGATCACGCGCAACACGCCAGTACTGATGATTACCGCCGACGCCAGCACCCTCACCCGCCTGGCCTTGCACGACGCTGGCGCGACGGCGGTGCTGAGCAAGCCGATCAACGTGCCGTCGTTTCTCGCCCACCTTGACCACTGCTTCCCGGAGCCCGTGTGACCACCGACCTGCGTATCCTGATCATCGACGACCAACGCCCCAATCTCGACCTGGTCGAGCAACTGCTCGCGCGCGAGGGTTTGACCAACGTGCTGAGCAGCACCGAGCCGCTGCGCACCCTGGACCTGTTCAACAGCTTCGAGCCGGACCTGGTGATTCTCGACCTGCACATGCCGCAGTTCGACGGGTTCGCGGTGCTGGAACAGCTCAACCGGCGCATCCCGAGCGGCGAATACCTGCCGATCCTAGTGTTGACCGCCGACGCTACCCGCGACACGCGCCTGCGCGCCTTGGCGTTGGGCGCCAGGGACTTCATCAGTAAACCGTTGGACGCGCTGGAAACCATGCTGCGGGTGTGGAACCTGCTGGAAACCCGCATGCTCTACAAGCGGCTGCGCACCTTGGTGCCGGCGGACCAGATTGAATTGCTGCAACGGCGCGACTCGACATCTACCGCACCGAACATCCGCCGCTGCTAGGTCACAAGGTCAGGTCTACAACTGGTCACGCGAGACACCGTTGCTCACGCGAACGATATCCGCCATGACCGCAAGGGCAATCTCTGCCGGGGTCTTGCTGCCAAGTTTCAGGCCAATCGGTGCATGAATGCGGTCAAGGTCCTGCTGCCCTATTCCACCAATACGCTGGACACGCTCCATACGCTTTTCGCTAGTGCGCCTGGAACCCATGGCGCCGATGTAAAACGCCGGAGTCCTGACCGCCTCCAACAACGTCAGATCGTCCATGCGCGGGTCATGCGTCAGGGCCACGATGGCCGTGGCGGCGTGGCAACCCCCTTGAGCAATATAGGTGGCTGGAAACAGCTTGACCAACTCAACGCCCGCCATCGTGAAACCGTCCGTCAACTCGGGTCGCGGGTCGCACACAATCACTTCAAAACCCAACGCCGCTGCAAAACTGGCACAGAACTCCGCCACTGGCGACAGACCGGCAATCAGCAGGCGCTGGGCAGCGCCAATGACGGCGCGAGCCCTCCCTCGCCATACGCTATGGCCTTGCTCGAGCCATGCCAGTGCTTGCTGGATTACCTGAAGGTCTAGATTTTTCATGCGTTGCGAACCGGCCCTCTCAACTCGGACTGTATTGACTTGAGTATGTGGGGTGACGCGCTGGGGCAATTGCCTGATCGAGGGATTTTGTTGCCCAATCCAACGACAAGCCTGAACACGCGGCCTCATATGAGGAATGCCACAGACATGACTTTTTTGCACAACGCTCTGGTGTTTTTGGGCGTTCTGCTCTGATTTATGCGTGCCTATACTCGGCCCAGCCTCTCGGTTCAGCCGAGGGCCAGTCCCACAACAATAATTAAGGACAGCCACCATGACCCAGCCCTTCCTGGCCGCTCGGGATTTTCTACTCGCTCACCGCACCGACTACGCCACCGCCGTACGGGATTTCCGCTGGCCGCAACTGCTCGAATTCAACTGGGCCCGGGACTATTTCGACGCCTTGGCGGAGGGCAATGCGGCCAATGCGCTGTGGATCGTCGAGGAAGACGGCAGCGAGCAGCGCTACAGCTTCGAGCAACTGGCCGCACGTTCGAACCAAGTGGCCAACCACCTTCGCGCCCACGGGGTTGGGCGCGGTGATCGCGTACTGCTGATGCTCGGCAATGATGTGGCGCTTTGGGAAACCATGCTCGCCGCCTTCAAGCTCGGTGCAGTGGTCATCCCCGCCACCGCCCTGCTGAATGCCGACGACCTGCGTGACCGTATTGAGCGCGGGCAGGTTCGTCACTTGGTGGTCGGCGAGGCACATGTGAGCAAATTCGCCGGGCTGGCTGAAGGCTGCAGCCGCATCTGCGTGGGTTCGGCGCCTGCCGGCTGGGTCGCACACAGCGCCGCCTATGAATATCCCGAGCAGTTCGAAGCCGAAGGCCGCACCCTGGCCACCGACCCGATGCTGCTGTATTTCACCTCGGGCACCACATCAAAACCGAAGATGGTGTTGCACAGCCACCAGAGCTACCCGGTGGGCCATCTGTCGACGATGTACTGGATCGGCCTGCAGCCGGGCGACCTGCACCTAAATATTTCCTCACCGGGGTGGGCCAAGCATGCTTGGAGCTGCCTGTTTGCGCCGTGGAACGCCGGCGTCTGCATTTTTATCCATAACGTCGCGCGGTTTAGCGCGCCGGCCTTGCTCAGTGCATTGGAACGTTACGGCGTAACCAGCCTGTGCGCGCCGCCCACCGTGTGGCGCATGCTGATCCAGGAAGATCTGGCCAGCTACAAATCGCGCCTGAACCTGCGCGAACTGGTCGGCGCCGGTGAGCCACTGAACCCGGAAATCATCGAGCAGATCCAGCAGGCCTGGGGGTTGCCGCTGCGTGATGGTTTCGGTCAGTCGGAAACCACGGCGCTGGTGGGCAACACTCCTGGGCAGTTGCTCAAGCCAGGCTCCATGGGCCGCCCGCTGCCGGGCTATCACGTGGCCCTGCTCGACCCGGATGGCAACCCCGCCAATGAAGGCGAAGTCGCCCTGCCTCTGGACGTGCGCCCGCTCGGCCTGATGCTGGGCTACGAAGACAGCCCGGAAAAAACTGCAGAAGTCATGCGTGACGGCTATTACCGCACCGGCGACACCGCGCAAATCGACGCCGACGGCTACATCACTTTCGTGGGCCGCGCCGACGATGTGTTCAAGGCCTCCGACTACCGCATCAGCCCATTCGAGCTGGAAAGCGCATTGATCGAACACCCGGCAGTGATGGAAGTGGCCGTAGTGCCCAGCCCCGATCCCGTGCGCCTCGCCGTGCCCAAGGCATTCCTGATCCTGGCCCATGATGCCCCCGGCAGCGCCGAGCTGGCCCGGCATATCCTTGCCTTTGCCCGCGAACACCTAGCGCCCTACAAGCGGGTGCGACGTATCGAGTTCGTCACCGAGCTGCCCAAGACCATTTCCGGCAAGATCCGCCGCGTTGAACTGCGCCAGATGGAGGTACTGCGTCGTCAGAGCGATACACGCGGCGAGCAGGAACACTTCGAGGAAGATTTCGCATAAAAAAGCCCGGTGACACACGCGGATGTGTCACCGGGCAAAGCGAAGCGACCAAGCTTCAGAAACGCGGTTTCACAGTCTTCCAATCCGGCTGGTAACGCTGCATCTGTTTTACGTCGTCGCGCTGGCGAATGCCGCAACTGAGGTACTGGTCATGCAGCTTGCCCAGTTGGTCATGGTCAAGTTCCAGGCCCAGGCCCGGTGCACGGGTAATCGTCACGCAGCCATCGACAATCGGCACCTTGCCACCCTTGATGACTTCCTCGTCCGGCTCCTGCCAGGGGTAATGGGTGTCGCAAGCGTAATCAAGGTTGGGCACCGACGCAGCCACATGGGCCATCGCCATCAGGCTGATGCCCAGGTGTGAATTGGAGTGCATCGACACGCCCAGGCCGAAGGTCTGGCACATCTTGGCCAACACCTGGGTGTCGCGCAGGCCGCCCCAGTAGTGGTGATCGGCGAGGACGATCTGCACGCTGTTCAGCGCTACGCTACGGCGGAATTCGTCGAAATCGGTGACCACCATATTGGTCGCCAGCGGGAGGCCGGTGCGTTTGTGCAGCTCGGCCATGCCGTCCAGGCCCGGGGTCGGGTCTTCGTAATACTGCAGGTCATCGCCCAGCAGTTCAGCCATGCGAATCGAGGTTTCCAGCGACCAATTGCCATTCGGGTCGATGCGCAGCGGCACGCCGGGGAAAGCTTTTTTCAGCGCCTTGATGCAGCGCACCTCATGTTCCGGTTCCAGCGCGCCGGCCTTGAGCTTGATGCTTTTGAAGCCGTAGGCTTCGATCATCCGCCGGGCCTGGGCGACGATCTGCTCTTCGTTGAGCGCTTCGCCCCAGCTGTCGGGCTTGTAGGGCGAGTCGATGTGTTCGGCGTACTTGAAAAACAAGTAGGCACTGAACGGGATCCGGTCGCGGATCGCCCCACCGAGCAAGTCCACCAGCGGCACGTTCAAGGCGTGGGCCTGGAGGTCGAGCAAGGCCACTTCGAACGCCGAATAGGCATTGCTCACGGCCTTGCTGGCGTGGGAGCCCGGCGCCAGTTCTGCGCCGCTGAGGCTCACGGGCTTGTGCGCGGCCACCGTGGCCTGGACGATTGCACGCAGCCCGTTCAGGTTGAAGGGATCGAGGCCGATCAGTTGCGGCTGCACCTGTTGCTGGATCGCCAGCGCCGGGGCATCGCCGTAGCTTTCGCCAAGGCCGATGTAGCCGGTGTCGCTCTCGACCTCGATGATCGAGCGCAGCGCGAAGGCTTCGTGGATACCGCTGGCGTTAAGCAGCGGCGGGTCGCGAAAGGCAATGGGCGTGACGGTAACGCGGACGATTTTCAAGAGGCTGCTCCCTGTGGGCCTGGACGCGAAGCGTGCTGATGTGTAGTCGGTGTGGGGGGCACGGTGCCCCTTGGTGCGGTGCGCGCAAAAAACACCACCACCGCCGCCACCAGGGAGGTAGCGGCCAGGCCATACAGCCCGCCTTCGATGGAGCCGGTGGTCTGTTCCAGCAAACCAAAGGTGGTGGGGGCGACAAAGCCTCCCAGGTTGCCGACCGAATTGATCAAGGCAATCACCGCCGCGGCGATCCGGGCATCCAGATAACCCTGGGGAATTGGCCAGAACAAGGCAGAGGCGGCCTTGAAGCCAATCGCGGCAAAACAGATGGCGACAAAGGCGAACACCGGCCCGCCGGTGGTAGACATGAACATACCGAACGCGGCAATCACCAGCATCAGCGCAACCCATGCCTGCTGGTGCTTCCATTTGCTGGCGAGGGCGGCGAAACCGTACATGGCGACGATGGAAATCAACCAGGGAATCGAATTGAACAAGCCCACCTGGAAGTCGCCCAGGTTGCCCATTTTCTTGATCATGCTGGGCAGCCAGAAGGTGGCGCCATAGATGGTCAGGGCGATGGAAAAGTAAATAAAGCAAAACAGCGCGATTTGTCTGTCGGCGAGCAGCTTGAACATCGAGGGTCGGACAGTCCGGACGGCTTCACGCGCTAGCTGTTCCGCCTCGATGGCACTCACCAACGCGTGTTTTTCCTCTGCGCTGAGCCATGTCGCCTGATCGGGACGGGACTGCAACCAGAACCATACAAAGCCACAGAGCACGATCGAGGCAAACCCTTCAATCAGAAACATCCACTGCCAGCCATGCAGGCTAAAACCATTGATGTGCAGCAAGGCCCCCGACACCGGGCCGGAAATCACCGAGGCAATGGCAGAGCCGCTGAGGAAAATCGCCATGGCCTTGCCGCGCTCGGAGGCTGGCAGCCACTGCGTGAAGTAGTAGATGACACCGGGAAAAAAACCGGCCTCGGCGGCGCCGAGGACAAAACGCAGGACATAAAAACTGGTTTCACCTTTGACGAAGGCCATGGCCATCGCGGCCGCGCCCCAGGTGAACATGATGCGCGTCAGCCAGGCCCTTGCGCCGTAGCGCTGCAGGAGCAGGTTGGACGGCACTTCAAAGATCGCGTAGCCAATGAAGAACAAACCGGCACCGAGGCCGTAGGCGGCCGCGCCAATGCCCAGGTCGATCTCCAAATGGCTGCGCACAAAGCCAATGTTGACCCGGTCGATGTAGTTGACGATGAACATCACCACAAATAATGGCAGTACATGACGCTTGACCTTGGTGGCCGCACGGGCGAGCACGGTCGGGTCTGGCGGATTCTGAACAGTGTCCAAGGGCAACTCCCAATCATTGTTTTTTTAGGGACGCGTTGATCATGGACGTCGGGCATTGATCCCGTCTAATCTAACTTGGCATCCGATTGATACCTGGATTAGATCAATGTTCGAACTCACTCAACTGCGTTGCTTCACCACTGTGGCCACCGAGCTGAATTTTCGGCGCGCGGCCGAACGGCTGAACATGACCCAGCCGCCGCTCAGCCGACAGATCCAATTGCTGGAACATCACTTGGGGGTCGAACTGTTTGCCCGCACCACCCGCAGCGTTGCCCTCACCGCCGCCGGCCGCGCCTTTTTTATCGAGGCGCAGAACTTGCTGGAACGTGCCCAGCAAGCGGCGGTGACGGCGCGTCGCTTCGCTGAGGGCGATATCGGCACGGTCAATATCAGCTTCGTCGGCAGCGCGGTGTACGAGTTTTTGCCACGCGTGATCGCCGAGGCGCGGCTCCGGCAGCCCCAGGTGAAGATCGACCTGTCAGAGATGAACACCTACCAGCAATATGAAGCGCTGCGCGCCCGCCGGATCGACCTGGGGATTGTCCGCGCGCCGCTGCTGGAGCCGGGCTACGCCACCGAATGCCTGGTGCGCGAGCCCTTCGTGCTGGCAGTTCCCAGCAGCCATCGGTTGGCCAATGCCGAGACGGTCAGCGTGCACGACTTGGACGCCCAGCCCTTCCTGATGTACGCCCACTCGGCCTACCCGCCGTTCAACGAACTGCTCACCGGCCTGCTGCGCTCAGCGCGCGTTGCTCCGGAGTTTGTGCAGTGGCTGGGGTCATCCCTGACCATCCTGGCGCTGGTCAATGCCGGTATGGGCCTGGCACTGGTGCCGCGTTGCGCCAGCAGTGTGGTGTTCAAGAACGTGGTGTTCCGCGATATCGACTTGGGCGAAGGGGCGCAAAGTGAGCTGCATTTGATCTGGCGCGAGAACAACGACAACCCGGCGTTTGCAATGTTGCTGGACGGGATTCGCAGTGCGGTACGTCAAGAATGGGATCAGGCACGCTAGCTCAATCCTCTTGAATACTTGCCTGATCCTCCGACTTCTCGGATTTCGGATAGATAGCCCTTGCACCGTGGTCTAGAGTTCGACAATGAGCGGCCGCCGCAACCTCATACTAAAAATGGCCGCATACACCGATGATCAGCAGGTGAGCCATGGAATTACGAATCAACCAGAAAACCTATCAGGTCGAAGCCGACGCCGACACGCCACTGCTATGGGTGATCCGCGACGACCTGGGCCTGACCGGCACCAAATACGGCTGCGGCCTGGCCCAGTGCGGGGCCTGCTCGGTGCTGGTGGACGGTAATGTGGTGCGCTCGTGTGTCACGCCAGTGGCCGGCGTGGTCGGGCGTGAAATCACCACCATCGAAGCGATTGAAGACGATGAGGTGGGCAAGCGTGTGGTCGCGACCTGGGTCGAGCATCAGGTGGCGCAATGCGGGTATTGCCAGTCCGGGCAGGTAATGGCCGCGACTGCGCTGCTCAAGCACACCCCCGCCCCTAGCAAGGCGCAGATCGACGCGGCGATGATCAACCTGTGTCGTTGCGGCACCTATAACGCCATCCATGCGGCGGTCGACGCACTGGCCAAGCAGGAGAGCGTCTGATGAGCATCCTCAATGAACTGCTCGAAGCACCGGTAAACCTGTCGCGCCGCCGCTTCCTGGCGAGCACGGCGGTGGGCGCGCTGGTGATCGGTTTCGGCCTGCCGCTTGGCGCGTCGAGGGTGCAGGCGGCCACGGCCAACGCGGCAGAACGTGGCACTCAGGTGCCGGCGTTTCTTGAAATTCGCCCGGACGGCACGGTGCGCCTGCTCAGTCCGTTCATGGAAGGCGGACAAGGCACCCACACCGCCATGGCGCAGATTGTCGGCGAAGAGCTGGATGCCGACCCCGCTACGTTTATCGTCGAAGCCGCGCCACCCGGCGAAGCGTATGTGGTGATGGACAACGGCCTGCGCATCACCGGCGGCAGCATGTCGGTGCGCATGAGCTACCCGACCATGCGCCGCCTGGGCGCCCTCGCCCGCGCGATGCTGCTGCAAGCCGGTGCCGCGCAGTTGGGTGTACCGGTTGCCGAACTGACCACCCAGCCTGGCCGGGTGGTACATACGGCTTCCGGCCGTTCGTTGGGCTACGGCGAATTGGCCAGTCGCGCCCTGGACATGCCGGTGCCCGACCCGGCCAGCATCACGCTGCGCGACCCAAGCCAGTTCCGCTGGATCGGCAAGCCGGTCAAACGCCTGGATGCCTACGACAAATCCACCGGCAAGGCGCAATACAGCATCGACCTGAAAGTCGACGGCATGCTTCACGCGGCTGTGCAGCATGCGCCACGCCTGGGCATGACCGTGGGCAGCCTGCGTAACCAGTCACACGTGCAAGCCATGAAAGGCGTGCATTCGGTGCACGTGCTCCCCGGCGCAGTGGCGGTGGTGGCTGAACGTTGGTGGCACGCCAAGCGTGCGGTTGAAGCGGTCCAGGTCGACTGGCAAGAAGCGGCTGCCGACTCGACACTGCGCGTCATGCCGGCGGACTTCTCCAGCGACAAGCACCGCGACTTCCTCGCCGCTCAGCAAGGCCCGGCCCGTGACGACGAAAATGAAGGTGACGTGGCGGCCGCACTGTCAGGCGCCAAGACCAAAATCGAAGCGACGTATCACAACCAGTACCTCAACCACGCCCAGTTGGAACCGCCATCCGCCCTCGCACGCTTCAACCCCGATGGCACTCTGGAGATCTGGCTGCCTAACCAGGCGCCGGACATGTTCCGCGCCGACATCGCCAAGCGCACCGGCCTCGACCTCGACAAAATCACCCTGCACTCGCCATTGCTGGGGGGCTTTTTTGGGCGGCACTTCTTGTATGACTCGGCCAACCCCTACCCGCAGGCCATTGCGCTGGCCAAGGCAGTGGGGCGTCCGATCAAGCTGATCTGGAGCCGTGAAGAAGAATTCCTGCGCGACGTGCTGCGCCCGGTGGCCGTGGTCAAGTTCCGTGCCGCACTGGATGACAAAGGCTTCCCGGTGGCCATCGAAGCGGTCAGCGCGACCGAAGGCCCGACCGAAGCGCTTGCCGGCAAACAGGGCGATAAAATCGACCCCACGGCCCTCGAAGGGTTGTCGGGCAAGTCCTACACCATTCCCAACAAACGCATCGCGCAGATCTACGTCAAAGGCGCGCCCATGCTCGGCTATTGGCGTTCGGTGGGCAACTCGCTCAACGACTTCTTCTATGAGTCGTTTCTCGACGAGCTGGCGGACAAAGGCGGACATGATCCCTATGAGCTGCGCTTGCATTTGCTGCGCGACAACCCACGGCTGACCACGTTGCTGCAAGTGGCGGGTGAATTGTCCGGTGGCTGGAAGCGTGGCCCCTTCACCGCCGAGGACGGCACCCGACGCGCTCGCGGCGTGGCCATGGCCTCGCCGTTCGGCTCCCACACGGCAGCGATCGCCGAAGTGTCCATCGAGAATGGGAAGGTCAAGGTGCACGATATCTGGCAGGCCATCGACCCGGGCAGCATCGTCAACCCGGCGATTGTCGAGGCGCAGGTCAATGGTGCCGTGGCGTTGGGCTTGTCCCAGACCTTGCTGGAAGAAGCGGTGTACGTGGATGGAAAACCACGGGCGCGCAACTACGACCTGTACCCGATCCTGGCGCCCGCACAGATGGCGCGGGTGCATGTACGGGTGGTCGAGAGTGGCGAAAAAATGGGCGGTATCGGCGAGCCGCCGTTGCCCGCCGTGGCACCGGCCGTGGCCAATGCGGTGGCGCAGTTGACGGGCCAGCGCGTGCGCAGCCTGCCTTTGAGCCGACACACTTTCAGCTGACCCTCAGGAAACGCCCATGAACAACCGTCGATTCGCAAGAACCGCAGGCTGGCTGGCGCTGCCCTGCCTGGTCGCCGCAGGCCTGCTGGCCTGGTATGTCACCCGTGAACCTGCTACTGCGTTCGAACAGGAACAGGCGGGTGCCAGCTTCGAACCCGCCTTGGTCAGCCGTGGCGAGTATGTCGCCCGCCTCAGCGATTGCGTGGCCTGCCACAGTTTGGCAGGCAAGGCGCCGTTCGCCGGAGGGCTGGAAATGGCCACGCCGTTGGGGGCGATTCACGCCACCAACATCACGCCGGACAAAAACACCGGGATCGGCACTTACAGCCTGGCTGACTTCGACCGCGCAGTGCGCCATGGCGTGGCGCCGGGTGGGCGACGGCTGTACCCGGCCATGCCCTACCCGTCCTACGTAAAACTCAGCGATGACGACATAAAAGCGCTGTACGCGTTCTTCATGCAGGGCATACAGCCGGCCAACCAACCGAATATCCCCAGCGATATTCCCTGGCCGTTGAATATGCGCTGGCCCATCGCACTGTGGAACGGCGTGTTCGCCCCAACCGCTACCTATGCAGCCAAGCCAGACCAGGACGCGCTGTGGAACCGCGGCGCCTATATCGTCCAGGGCCCCGGCCACTGCGGCAGCTGCCACACACCACGCGGCCTGGCCTTTAACGAAAAAGCCCTGGATGAATCCGGCAAGCCGTTCCTCGCCGGCGCCCTGCTCGACGGCTGGTACGCACCGAGCCTGCGCCAGGACCCCAACACCGGGCTGGGACGCTGGACTGAGCCGCAGATCGTGCAGTTCCTCAAGACCGGGCGTAACGCGCATGCAGTGGTCTATGGCTCAATGACCGAAGCCTTCAACAATTCCACGCAGTTCATGCAGGACGACGACTTGGCCGCCATCGCGCGCTATCTCAAGTCGCTGCCTGGCGACCCGCAGCGCGACGGCACGCCCTGGCAGTATCAGGCGGTGAGCACGAACCAGGACGTCCCCGGCGCCCGCACTTACGCGACCCGTTGCGCCTCGTGCCATGGCCTGGACGGCAAGGGCCAGCCCGAGTGGATGCCGCCCCTGGCCGGCGCCACGTCGGCACTGGCCAAGGAAAGCGCCTCCGCGATCAACATCACCCTCAACGGCTCGCAACGCGTGGTCGCCGCCGGCGTACCCGACGCCTACCGCATGCCGGCGTTTCGCGAGCAATTGTCCGACCAGGAAATTGCTGAGGTGCTGAGCTACGTGCGCGGCACCTGGGGTAATAACGGCGGTGCGGTTGAGGCGAAGGCGGTGGGCAAGTTGCGCGGGCATACCGACCCGGCGAGCAGCAGCCCGATCATCCTGCATATGCGCTGAATTCAGGACTTCAGGTTCTTCACGCTGGCAAACGTTGCCTCGCCCCGCGCCTGCTCCAACACGTTCATGGGCGCGGGCGCAGGCAACGCGTGCAGCACCGGCTTGAGCACGACGGATCGCTCGCTGTCCGTGACTGAACGCTCATCGCTGGGCGGTACGCCGAAGTATTCGCGGTAGCACTTGGAAAAGTGCGGCGTGGACACAAAGCCACAAAGCACGGCCAATTCCACGATTGAAATGGGTGTCTGCTTGAGCAACTGCCGCGCACGGATCAGCCGCAGCCTGAGGTAATAGCGCGAAGGCGAACAGTGCAGGTACTTCTGGAACATGCGCTCAAGTTGGCGACGCGACAACGCGACATACGCGGCCAGCTCGTCCAAGTTGATCGGTTCCTCCAAGTTCGCCTCCATCAAGGCCACGATTTCCTGCAACTTGGGTTGCTGGGTGCCCAGCATATGCTTGAGGGGCACGCGCTGATGGTCCTGCTCGTTGCGGATCCGCTCGTACACAAACATGTCGGAAATGGCCGCCGACAGCTCATGCCCGTGATCCCGACCGATCAAGTGCAGCATCATGTCCAAGGGCGCGGTACCGCCCGAGCTGGTGAGACGGTCCCGGTCGAGGCTGAACAGGCTGGAACTGACAGTCACCCGTGGGAAGGCCTCCTGCATGGCGGCCAACCACTCCCAATGCACGCTGCATTCATAGCCATCCAGCAAGCCGGCCCGCGCCAACACAAAGCTACCGGTACAAATACCGCCCAGTCGCTTGGCGTAACGCGCCTGGCTGCGCAACCACTTGACCAGCTCGCCAGTCACGGTGCCCTGGATGCCGATGCCGCCACAGACAATCACAATGTCGGCTGGCGGCACGCCGAGTATCGAACCGTCAGGCGTGATGGGCACGCCGTCACTGGCCCACACAGGGTTGCCGTCCGGGCTCGCGGTATGCCACTTGTAAAGCTCCTGGCCGGACAGCTGATTGGCCATGCGCAACGGCTCGACTGCAGCCGCCAGTGACATCAAGGTGAACTGGTCCAGCAACACGAAAACGATGCTGCTGACAGGACGGGCACTCATGGCTGCGAAGCTGCGGCCACTGTTTTTTGCGCGCGTTCAGGCTGCCGCGCGGTGAGCAAGCCGATCAGGGAAATTATCAAGGCCAGGCCGATTGTCGAGGACACTTCAGAACGGTGCTCGGGGGTCACCAGCATCACCGTCAATGCGGTACAGATGAACGCAATGACCAACCAGGTCAGCCACGGAAACAGCCACATCTGGAAGGTCAGCGTGACGTTGCGCTGCCGTAGGATCTTGCGCATGCGCAACTGGGAAATGGCGATCACCAGGTACACCAGCAAGGCGATGGCGCCCGAACTGGCCAGCAGGAACTGGAACAGCCCGGCCGGCGCGAAGTAGCTGAACAGAGTCACTCCCGCGCCCAGGATCGTGCTGGCAATCACCGCCGCCCTCGGCACGCTCGCCGCCGAAGTCTTCCTCATCAGCTTGGGTGCGTCGCCCCGCTTGCCCAGGGAAAACAGCATGCGCGAGGCGATGTAGATCGAGGAATTCATGCAACTGGCCACGGCGATCAACACCACCCCATCCACCAGCAGTTTGGCGTGGGGAATGTTCATCAGCTCCAGCGCCCGTTGATACGAGCCTACAGACGCCAACAGCGGGTCATTCCATGGCACCACGGAAATCACCACGAAAATCGACAACAGGTAGAACACGCCGATGCGCCACATCACCGAGCGCGTGGCCCGGGCGATGTTCTGCGCCGGGTTGCTGGATTCGGCCGCTGCGATGGTGACCGCTTCGGTGCCGATGAAACTGAACATGATCGTGATGAAAGCCCCGACCACTGCCGACAGCCCGTTAGGCGCAAAACCGCCATGGTCCTCCATCAATCGGCTCAAGCCACTGGCCTCCCGCTCGGGAATCCAGCCCATCAACACCGCGAAGCCCAGACCGATGAAGCCGATGATCGCAATCACTTTCGCCATGGCGAACCAAAACTCGAACTCACCGTACTTGGACACGCTGAACAGATTGGTGACCACCAACAAAAAGATCGACAGCAAGGCAAACAGCCAAGCGTCGATCTGTGGGAACCACTGGTTGAGAATATGCCCGGCGGCCAGGGCTTCGATGGGGATCACCAGCACCCAGAACCACCAGTACAACCAACCGATGGTGAACCCGGCCCAGCGGCCGATGGCCTGGTCGGCATAGGTCGAGAATGACCCTGTATCGGGGTTGGCCACCGCCATCTCCCCCAACATGCGCATGACCAGCACCACCAGCGTGCCGGAGAACAGATAGGCCAGCAGCACTGCCGGCCCAGCCGCGGCGATCGCGTGTCCGGAACCGACGAACAACCCCGCGCCGATGATGCCCGCAATGGAAAGCATGGTGACATGACGCGGCTTGAAGCCCTGCGCCAACTGGCCGTTCGAATCGTTGGAATTCAGGCTATTCATTGTTTTTGTTGTTCTCGGTGATCGACGTCAGGGCGTACTGACTGAAGGGTCAGGCGATCATCATTTCTTAATGATGGGTCACCTTACGCGGCCTGACTTTCCTGAAAACAGCCTGAAAGCGGCAGGGATTGGTCTGATATCGACATCGGTGCGGGGCCTGCGTTTATACCGCTCTGTTATGGGCAGACTCTCGCGGAGCCCCGGCGTGTTCGCCTTGCTGATTGTCGACAACGTTCATGACCACTTGGTGCTCCCTGCTCCACACCACTCACCTTGATGAGCAGACGTTTACACCCCGCCACAAAAAGTCATCTCTTGGACCTTTCATCGCATCACTGCGTCCTCGGTTTATTTCTGACTCTTGCGCTTCTGGTATTATGGTATACCATCATACGCAAACCAATCGCATCCCGTTGGAGCAGCCATGAGTTTCGAAATCCGCAAGATCGTCAGCTACGTAGAAGAAACCTTCATCGAAGGCGGCAAAGCCTCCGACACCCCCGTGAAAATGGTCGGCCTGGCCGTTGTGCTGAAAAACCCCTGGCTGGGCCGTGGTTTTGTCGAAGACCTGAAGCCGGAGATCCGTGCCAATTGCTCCGACCTCGGCGCGTTGATGGTCGAGCGCCTGGTGGGCATCATCGGCGGTGCCGAGAACATTGAGGCCTACGGTAAAGCGGCTGTGGTCGGTGCCGACGGCGAGATCGAACATGCCAGCGCGATCATCCATACCCTGCGTTTCGGCAACCACTACCGCGAAGCGGTCAAAGCCAAAAGCTACCTGAGCTTCACCAACAAGCGCGGCGGCCCGGGCACCTCGATCCAGATCCCGATGATGCACAAGGACGACGAAGGCCTGCGCTCGCACTACATCACCCTGGAAATGCAGATCGAAGACGCGCCGCGGGCCGACGAAATCGTCGTGGTGCTGGGTTGCGCCGATGGCGGCCGCCTGCACCCGCGCATCGGCAACCGGTATATCGACCTGGAAGAACTGGCCGCCGAAAAGGCCCAGTAAGCCAGGCAAGCCCCCCAATAAAAAAAGGCATGCAGGAGCGCTCCATGATTCGGCTCACCGCTGAACGCACCCCGGCTGGCACCAGTTATCTGGCGACCGGCCAAGGCCAGCCTGTGGTTTTGATCCACGGCGTGGGCCTGAACAAAGAAATGTGGGGCGGGCAAGTCGTTGGCCTGGCCACACACTACCGCGTGATCACCTACGACATGCTCGGCCATGGCGCCAGCCCGCGCCCGGCCGCCGGCACGCCGCTGCTGGGTTATGCCGACCAACTGCTGGAGCTGCTCGACCACCTGCAACTGCCCCAGGCCACTGTGATCGGGTTTTCCATGGGCGGTTTGGTGGCGCGAGCGTTTGCCCTGCACTACCCCGACCGCCTCAAAAGCCTGGTGGTGCTCAACAGTGTGTTCAACCGCAGCCCCGAGCAGCGTGCCGGCGTGATCGAACGCACCGCCCAGGCCGCCGAACACGGGCCGGATGCGAATGCCGAAGCGGCGCTGTCGCGTTGGTTCAGCCGCGAATACCAGGCGGCCAACCCGGCGCAGATCGCCGCGCTGCGTCAGACCCTGGCGGGCAACGACCCCCAAGGCTACCTGACCACGTATGAGCTGTTTGCAACCCAGGACATGTACCGCGCCGATGACCTCAAGGGTCTGCGCGCCCCCACCCTGGTCGCCACCGGCGAACTGGACCCCGGCTCGACGCCGGAAATGGCCCGGCAACTCGCCGATCGTATTCCGGGGGCCACGGTTGCGGTGCTGGCTGAGCAACGGCATATGATGCCGGTGGAATCGCCGCGCCTGGTCAATCAGTTGCTGCTGGGGTTTCTTGACACCGTATACGCCCAAAATAATCCAATAAAGGGGATCGTTGCATGACGCTTGAACGCTTCCAGATGTGCATCGGCGGTGAATGGGTCGATGCCCTTTCCGGCAAGACCTTCGACAGCCTTAACCCGGCCCTGGCCGAGCCCTGGGCGCAACTGCCCGACGCCGACGAAGCGGATGTGGAGCGCGCCGTACAGGCGGCCCAAACGGCCTTTGACAGCCCGGCCTGGCGTGGCCTCACCGCCACCGCGCGGGGTAAACTGCTGCGCCGCCTCGGTGACCTGATCGCCGAGAACAAAGAGCAACTGGCCCAGCTGGAAAGCCGCGACAACGGCAAGCTGATCCGCGAAACCCGTGGCCAGGTCACCTACCTGCCGGAGTTCTTCCACTACACCGCAGGCCTGGCCGACAAGCTCGAAGGCGGCACCCTGCCCCTCGACAAGCCCGACCTCTTCGCCTACACCGTGCACGAAGCCATGGGCGTGGTCGCCGCGATCATTCCATGGAACAGCCCGCTGTACCTGACCGCGATCAAACTCGCGCCGGCCCTGGCAGCAGGCAATACCATCGTAATCAAACCCTCCGAGCATGCCTCGGCAACCATCCTCGAACTGGCGCGCCTGGCCCTGGAAGCGGGCATCCCACCTGGCGTGGTCAACGTGGTCACAGGGTATGGCCCCAGTACCGGCGCCGCCCTCACCCGCCACCCGCTGGTGCGCAAGATCGCCTTTACCGGCGGCGCGGCCACGGCGCGGCATGTGGTGCGCAGCAGCGCGGAGAACTTCGCCAAGTTATCCCTGGAATTGGGCGGCAAGTCACCGAATATCATCTTTGCCGACGCGGACCTGGACAGCGCCATCAATGGTGCGATTGCCGGCATTTATGCTGCGTCCGGCCAGAGTTGCGTCTCCGGTTCGCGCCTGCTGGTGCAGGATGAAATCTACGACGAGTTCGTCGAGCGCCTGGTGGCGCGCGCCCAGCGTATCCGCATCGGCAACCCTCAGGACGACGCCAGTGAAATGGGCCCCATGGCCACCGCACAGCAACTGGCCGTGGTCGAAGGCCTGGTGGCGGATGCCATCGCTGAAGGTGCACGCCTGCGTACCGGCGGCAAGCGCCCGCAGAACCTTGGCGAAGGCTGGTTCTACGAACCGACGTTGTTCGAGTGCGACCGCAACTCGATGAAGATCATGCAGGAAGAAGTGTTCGGTCCGGTGGCGTCGGTCATCCGTTTCAAGGACGAGGCCGAAGCGCTGGCCATCGCCAACGACTCGCAGTTCGGCCTTGCCGCCGGCATCTGGACCCGTGACCTGGGCCGCGCCCATCGCCTGGCCCGCGACGTGCGTTCGGGTATCATCTGGGTCAACACCTACCGTGCCGTCTCGGCCATGGCGCCCATCGGCGGCTTCAAGAACAGCGGCTACGGACGTGAAAGCGGCATCGATTCGGTGCTGGCCTACACCGAGCTGAAGACGGTGTGGATCAACCTCTCCCAGGCGCCCATGCCTGATCCTTTTGTGATGCGTTAAGAGTCCACCACCATGATCGAACCCGGCATTTACAAAGACGTCATGAGCTCCTTCCCTTCCGGCGTCACGGTGGTTACCACCCTTGACCCGGACGGCGGCATCGTCGGCATTACCGCCAGTGCGTTCAGCGCGCTGTCGATCGACCCGGCGCTGGTGCTGTTCTGCCCCAACTACGCCTCCGACACCTACCCGATCCTGCGCGACAGCAAGCGCTTTGCGATTCACTTACTGTCAGCCGACCAGACCGCCGAAGCCTATGCCTTTGCCAGCAAGGGCAAGGAAAAAGCCAAAGGTATCGAGTGGCACTTGAGCGAACTGGGCAACCCGCTGCTGGCCAAGGCCACCGCGATCATCGAGTGCGAACTGTGGCGCGAATACGACGGCGGCGATCACGCGATCATCGTCGGCGCGGTGAAGAACCTGATCCTGCCCGAGCAGCCGGTCACACCGATGATCTATCACAAAGGCAAGCTGGGCCCGCTGCCCACCCTGGCCTGAGGAGTGCTGAAGCATGCGTAACGACAAATATGAGCAGGGCCTGAAGATTCGTACTCAGGTCCTGGGTGAAGCCTACGTGCAGCGCTCGATCGAGAATGCCGACGACTTTACCCGGCCGCTGCAGGAGATGGTCACCGAGTACTGCTGGGGCCACGTGTGGGGCCGGGAGGGCTTGTCGCTTAAAGAACGCAGCATGATAAACTTGGCAATGATTTCGGCCCTCAATCGGCCCCACGAACTCAAGCTGCATGTACGCGGCGCCTTGCGTAACGGGCTGAGTCGTGAACAAATACGCGAAATTTTGCTTCAAGTCGGTATTTATTGCGGGGTTCCCGCCGCCGTGGACAGCTTCCGGCTGGCCCGAGAAGCCTTCGCCGAAGCCGATGCCGAGGCCTCCAGTTAACCGTTACATTCAGAGCAGACCCCATGAAACGCGCGCCCCTCGACGACAGCTTCAAGGTCAATCACAACCCGGTCACCCTGCGCGAAATCGTGCTGGAGAAACTGCGCAGCGCCATCATGAACTTCCAACTGCTGCCCGGTGACCGCCTGGTGGAACGCGACCTGTGCGACCGCCTCGGCGTCAGCCGCACCTCGGTGCGCGAAGCCTTGCGCCATCTGGAGTCGGAAGGTCTGGTGGAGTTCGCCGATGCCAAGGGTCCGCAGGTGGCGATCATTACCCTCGCCGATGCCGTCGATATTTATGAACTGCGTTGCGTGCTTGAAGGCTTGATCGTGCAGTTATTCACCCTGCGCGCCAAGGCCAAGGACATCAAGGCCCTGGAAAAAGCCCTCGAGGAAAACCGCAAGGCCCTCAAGGAAGGCGAATTGCAGCAAGTGATCGATTCGGTGCAGGGTTTCTACGACGTGCTGCTCGAAGGCTCCGGCAACCATGTGGCCGCCACCCAGCTGCGCCAGTTGCAGGCGCGTATCAGCTACTTGCGAGCGACCTCGGTGTCCCAGGAAAACCGCCGTGGCGCCAGCAACCAGGAAATGGAACGCATGGTCCAGGCGATCAAGAGCGGTGACCCCCTCGCCGCCCACCAGGCCTGTGTCGATCACGTGCGCGCCGCCGCCGCCGTGGCCCTGGATTACCTCAAGCGTAAACAGGAAGAGACCGGCAAACTCCCCGAGATCACCCTGCCCATCGCGCTCAAAGAACCGCGCATAGGTCACTGACCATGCCCAGCCCCAGCTTTTGCCCGACATGCGGCGGCAGTGACCTCGGTCACCAGCTGCCACCGGGCGATACCCATGAGCGCCTGATGTGCCGGGGCTGCGGCTATATCCATTACATCAACCCCAAGATCATCGCTGGCTGCATCATTGAGCAGGACGGCAAATACCTGCTGTGCCAACGCGCGATTCCACCGCGCCCCGGCACCTGGACCCTGCCCGCCGGCTTCATGGAAGGTGGCGAAACCACCGAACAGGCCGCATTGCGCGAAGTCTGGGAAGAAAGCGGTGTACGCGCGGAGATCCTCTCGCCCTACTCGATCTTCAGCGTGCCCAGGATCAGCGAGGTGTACATCATCTTCCGCGCCATTGCGCTGGAGATCACCGGGGAGTTCGGGCCGGAGACCATGGACTATAAGTTCTTCGCGCCTGAGGATATTCCCTGGGACAGTATCTACTACCCGGCGATCAGGCAGATTCTCGAGCGGTATATCGAAGAGCGGCAGGCTGGGGTGTATGGCATTTATATCGGGAATGACGACAGCGGAAAAATCCACTTCATCCGCTAACCTCCAGGCCGAACCGGTTACAAATGTGGGAGCGGCGGTTCGACTTGCTCGCGAAGGCGGAGTTTCAGTCGATTCATTCGGTATCTGACATACCGCTTTCGCGAGCAAGCCCGCTCCCACATTTAAATCGGCTTACACCCGAAAAATCTAAGGTGCCAGGCCTTCCACAATAATAATCTGCGCCTGTCCCACGCCCTCTCGGTGCGCCTTCGCCGCCTGATACTCCGCCGACTCATAACAAGCCACCGCCTGCTCGTAGCTGTCGAACTCGATCACCACATTCCGCTGGCGTGCCGGCCCGCCTTCCAGCGCCTCGCTGCGCCCGCCCCTGGCCAGGAATCGTCCGCCATACAAGGCAAACGCCGCCGGCGCGCGTTGGGTGTATTGCGTGTACTGCTCTGCATCAGACACATCCACATGAGCAATCCAGTAGGCCTTCATCGTGACATCCTCTTGCTGTATTTTTGTGGTATACCATAATACATACAACCAACTGACCGAGCATCCTACATGTCCTTCAACAGCATCGAAGACATCATTGAAGACTACCGCCAGGGCAAGATGGTGCTCCTGGTGGACGACGAAGACCGAGAAAACGAAGGCGACCTGTTGCTGCCCGCAGCGTGCTGCACCGCCGAGACTATCAGCTTCATGGCCCGCGAAGCCCGTGGCCTGATCTGCCTGACTCTCACCGATGAACATTGCCAGCGCCTGGGCCTGGAACAGATGGTGCCGAGCAACGGCAGCGTGTTCAGCACGGCGTTTACCGTGTCCATCGAGGCCGCCACCGGCGTGACGACCGGCATCTCAGCCGCCGATCGCGCGCGCACCGTCGCGGCCGCAGTCGATATTAATGCCGGGCCTGCCGATATCGTGCAGCCGGGGCATATCTTCCCGTTGCGCGCTAAAGACGGCGGTGTACTGACCCGCGCCGGCCATACCGAGGCCGGTTGCGACCTGGCGCGCCTGGCCGGGCACACGCCCGCCTCAGTGATCGTAGAAGTCATGAATGACGACGGCACCATGGCGCGGCGTCCCGAACTGGAAATTTTCGCGCGCAAACACGGGATCAAGATCGGCACCATCGCCGACCTGATCCACTACCGCCTCAGCACCGAACGCACCGTGGTGCGCATCGGCGAACGCGACCTACCCACGGTGCACGGCACGTTCCGCCTGATCACCTTTGAAGACCGCATCGACGGCGGCGTGCACATGGCGATGGTGATGGGCCAGTTGCGCCGCGATGAACCTGCGCTGGTGCGCGTGCACGTGATCGACCCGCTGCGCGATCTGGTCGGCGCCGACTACAGCGGCCCGTCCAACTGGACGCTGTGGGCGGCTTTGCAACGTGTCGCCGCTGAAGGCAGCGGCGTGGTGGTGGTGCTGGCTAACCATGAGTCGTCCCAGGCGCTGCTGGAACGCGTGCCGCAACTGACCCAGGCGCCGCGCCAGTTCAACCGTTCGCAGTCGCGCATCTATTCTGAAGTGGGCACCGGGGCGCAGATCTTGCAGGACCTCGGCGTCGGCAAGCTGCGTCACCTCGGCCCGCCCCTCAAATACGCCGGGCTGACCGGCTACAACCTGGAGGTGATCGAGAGCATTCCCTTCACCGAATGACGGATAACCGGTAAGGCAAAATGCTTGCACAAAGTTTGGAATACCATAATATGATATTCCATAGACCGAACGCTTCTGCCAAGTGCGCCCGCCAGGGAGAGCACCAATAAAAGCCCTTGGCACGGTCGCCTTTTGGGGTCTCGATCAGAGGCTCCCGATGGACCTACTGCTCCCGATAGGCGGGCATTACCAAGCCCGCTCAATAACAAAACAAATGAGGGCGTGAAAATGGTGTTGAACAAACGTGCAACCGCGGTGCTGTTCGCGGGTTTATTGGCTACGGCCACTCACGCGGCCCTGGCAGCCGAAAGCGTCAATTTCGTGAGCTGGGGCGGTAGCACCCAGGATGCGCAGAAGCAGGCCTGGGCCGACCCGTTCAGCAAGGCCAGCGGCATTACCGTGGTCCAGGATGGCCCCACCGACTACGGCAAACTCAAGGCCATGGTCGAAAGCGGCAACGTGCAGTGGGACGTGGTGGATGTCGAAGCCGACTTCGCCCTGCGCGCCGCCGCCGAAGGCCTGCTCGAACCCCTCGATTTCTCGGTGATCCAGCGCGACAAGATCGACCCGCGGTTTGTCTCCGACCATGGTGTGGGCTCGTTCTTCTTCTCCTTCGTGCTCGGCTACAACGAAGGCAAGCTCGGCGCTGGCAAGCCTCAGGATTGGTCCGCGCTGTTTGACACCAAGACCTACCCTGGCAAACGCGCCCTCTACAAATGGCCAAGCCCTGGCGTGCTTGAACTGGCGCTGCTGGCCGACGGCGTAGCCGCCGACAAGCTCTACCCGCTGGACCTGGACCGCGCCTTCAAGAAACTCGACACCATCAAGAAAGACATCGTCTGGTGGGGCGGCGGCGCGCAGTCGCAACAGCTGCTGGCCTCCGGCGAAGTCAGCATGGGCCAGTTCTGGAACGGCCGCATTCACGCCCTGCAGGAAGACGGCGCGCCGGTTGGCGTGAGCTGGAAGCAGAACCTGGTGATGGCCGACATCCTCGTCGTGCCTAAAGGCAGCAAGAACAAAGCCGCCGCGATGAAATTCCTGGCCAACGCCAGCAGCGCCAAGGGCCAGGCTGACTTCTCCAACCTGACCGCCTACGCACCGGTGAATATCGACAGTGTGCAGCGCCTGGATTCGGTACTCGCGCCGAACCTGCCGACCGCCTACGTCAAGGATCAGATCACCCTCGATTTCGCCTACTGGGCCAAGAACGGCCCGGCCATTGCGACACGGTGGAATGAATGGCTAGTCAAATGAAAATGACGGCAACCACACCGACCGGGAGCGCCCTCGGCGCTGCCGGCGCGGTTTCGGCCAAGGCCGGGGCGCCGTCCCTGGCGCAGCGCTGGCGGGGGTCGAGCAACCTGATCCCGGCCCTGCTGTTCCTCGGCCTGTTTTTCCTGGCGCCGCTGATCGGCCTGTTGCTGCGCGGCGTGCTGGAGCCGGTGCCGGGCCTGGGCAACTATGAACAACTGTTCGCCAACTCGGCCTACGCCCGAGTGCTGCTCAACACGTTCTCGGTGGCGGGCCTGGTGACCTTGTTCAGCCTGCTGCTGGGCTTTCCGCTGGCCTGGGCGATCACCCTGGTGCCACGCGGCTGGGGACGCTGGATCCTCAACATCGTGCTGCTGTCGATGTGGACCAGCCTGCTCGCCCGCACCTACTCCTGGCTGGTCTTGCTGCAAGCCTCCGGGGTGATCAACAAGGCGCTGATGGCCATGGGCATCATCGATGTGCCCCTGGAGATGGTGCACAACCTCACGGGCGTAGTGATCGGCATGAGCTACATCATGATCCCGTTCATCGTGCTGCCGTTGCAGGCGACCATGCAGGCCATCGACCCGATGATCCTGCAGGCCGGCTCGATCTGCGGCGCCAGCCCGTGGACCAACTTCTTCCGCGTCTTCCTGCCGCTGTGCCGGCCGGGCTTGTTTTCCGGCGGCCTGATGGTGTTCGTGATGTCCCTCGGTTACTACGTCACCCCGGCGCTGCTCGGCGGTGCGCAGAACATGATGTTGCCCGAGTTCATCATCCAGCAGGTGCAATCGTTCCTTAATTGGGGCCTGGCCAGTGCCGGCGCCGCGTTGCTGATCTTCATCACGCTGGTGCTGTTCTACTTCTACCTGAAGCTCCAGCCGGAATCCCCGGTTGGCGCCAGCAACGCGAGGTAAGCCGTCATGCTCCTGACCCCCAATGCCATGAGTCGCAGGATGCGCTTGGGCCTCTACACCACCACCGGGTTGATTGGCCTGTTCCTGCTGCTGCCGATTGTGTTTATCGTGCTGCTGTCGTTCGGTTCATCGCAATGGCTGGTGTTCCCGCCGCCCGGCTGGACGCTCAAATGGTACGGCCAGTTCTTCTCCAACGCGGATTGGATGAACGCTGCGATGGCCAGTCTCAAGGTGGCGGTGCTGACCACGATCTTCGCGGTGGCGCTGGGTTTGCCCACCGCCTTTGCCCTGGTGCGTGGCCGTTTCCCCGGCCGCGAGCTGCTCTACGGCCTGTTCACCCTGCCGATGATCGTGCCCTTGGTGATCATCGCCGTGGCGGTGTACGCGCTGTTCCTCAAGCTGGGCTACACCGGCACGATGTTCGCCTTTGTGGTCAGCCATGTGATCGTTGCGCTGCCGTTCACCATCATCTCGATCATCAACTCGCTGAAGCTGTTCGACCAGTCGATTGAAGACGCGGCGGTGATCTGCGGCGCCTCGCGCTTGCAGGCGGTGTTCAAGGTGACCTTCCCGGCGATCCGCCCGGGGATGGTGGCCGGCGCATTGTTCGCCTTTCTGGTCTCGTGGGACGAAGTGGTGCTCAGCGTGATGATGGCCAGCCCGACCCTGCAAACCCTTCCCGTAAAAATGTGGACCACCCTGCGCCAGGACCTGACGCCTGTGATCGCCGTCGCGTCGACGCTGCTGATCGGCCTGTCGGTACTGGTCATGGTGATTGCCGCCGCCGTTCGCCGGCGTACCGAAACCCGCGCCTGAGCGCCGAGGAGAAGAACATGAGTGCAGTGATCAACGATGTCGCACAGAGCCACGGCCACCCCCTGGTCAGCCTGCGCAACCTGAACAAGCACTACGGTGAATTCGCTGCCGTGGACAACATCTCGCTGGACATCCAGGACGGCGAATTCCTCACCTTCCTCGGCTCCAGCGGCTCGGGCAAAAGCACCACGCTGTCGATGCTGGCCGGCTTCGAAACGCCGAGCAGCGGCGAGATCCTGGTCAGCGGTCAATCCCTGGTCAACGTGCCGCCGCACAAGCGCGACATCGGCATGGTGTTCCAGCGTTACTCGCTGTTCCCGCATTTGTCGGTGCGCGACAACATCGCCTTCCCCCTGGCGATTCGCAAACTGGCCAGCGCCGAACGCGAAAAGCGCGTCGACGCCATGCTCAAGCTGGTGCAGCTGGAACAGTTCGCCCATCGCCGCCCATCGCAACTGTCCGGCGGCCAGCAGCAACGGGTCGCCATCGCCCGCGCGCTGGTGTACGAGCCACGCATCCTGCTGATGGACGAACCCCTCGGCGCCCTCGACAAGAAGCTGCGTGAAGACCTGCAAGACGAACTGCGCCAACTGCACCGGCGCCTGGGCATCACCATCGTCTACGTGACCCACGACCAGGAAGAAGCCATGCGCCTGTCCCAGCGCATCGCGATTTTCAGCCACGGCAAGATCGTCGGCCTGGGCAGCGGCTTCGACCTCTACCAGAACCCGCCGAACGCGTTTGTCGCCTCGTTCCTCGGCAACTCCAACTTCCTCAAGCTCAAGGCCCAGGGCAACGCAGTGGCGTCGTTCGAAGGCCAGGCGCTGTCGATCCGCCTGACCATCGGGCTGCACACCGAGCAGGATGTGCTGTTGATGGTGCGCCCGGAAAAAGCCCTGGCGCTGAATGTCGAACAGGCCGCCGAGCAGCCGTTGGCGGCGGGCTGGAATGAAGTATCGGCGATCGTGGGTGAAGTGCTGTTCCTCGGTGAAAGCCAGACCTGCACGGTGAAAACCCTCGGTGGCACGTCGATGACGGTCAAGGCGTTGTCCGCTGCGGGCATGCCGCTCAAGGCCGGCGACCCGGTACGTGTGCGCTGGGCGACGGCGGATGCGTGTGTGTATACGGAGTGGGCCGAAAGCGACCTGAACAAGGCGGCTGGCGCGCATTGAGTCACCCTTGGGTCCCTCTTTTAAAGTTGCACGGGGCGGTTGATACACCTCGATCCAAAATGTGGGAGCAAGCCCGCTCCCACATTTTGAACTGCGTTTGCCCGTTAAAGCGTGCGTTCGAAAATCGCCCCCTCGATCCCCAGCACCTCACGGGTATCGGCATAAATCCCCACGCCTTTCTCCCACACCTGCTTGATCGACTGATCAGCACAGCGAATCCGGTAACTGAGTTCGAACGGCTCCTGACGCGACAACGCATTTTGCACCTCACGCCAGACGTAGTCGGCATCCTGCGCGAGAATCAGGCTGTTGTAGGTGAACTCATGGTTGTCCACCAGGCGCTCGGCGGGGTAGCCGGTGAGTTGCAGGCAGCCGGCGCTGACGAATTCCATAGTCCAGTCGCGGTTGTTGCGGCCGCGATAGATCAGGCCCGGCATGCTGTCGAGCAAGCTCATGCTGCTGCGCTGGCTGGCCTGCAAGGCGGTTTCGCGGCGTTTGTGGGCCGTAACGTCCCCGGCCACCAGGTAGAAGCCTTGGGGGCCGCGCTTGAGGCTGATCTCGAACCAGCGCAATTCGCCGCTGGGGTGCACAAAACGCAGGCGCTGGTTGAATGAGGTGTCGGGGCGGCGGCGCAGTTCATTCAAGGCCTGGCGCCATAGCGGGCGGTCTTCCTGGTGCACGTAGTCCATCAGGTTACGCTCCGCGCCGTGCGGGCCCATCAACGCGGCCCAGGCCAGGTTGGAGTGGGCGATCTGGCCGTTGTCGCGCAGTTGCACTAAGGCGGCGGGAAAGCAATCCATCACGTCCATGGGCGGCGGCGCAAACGCTTCGGGGCTGTCCCTCATCTAGTGGCGCTCCTCGTGTTTCATCAAGGCGCCGCTGTGCACCCAGGCCGCCAGCTCCAGGCGCGAATGCAGGCCGAGTTTCTGCAGCAGGCTGCGCACGTAGATCTTCACCGTGCCGTCGCTGATTCCCAGTTCGCGGCCGATCTGTTTATTGCTCATGCCGGCGGCGATCAGCGCCAGGGTCTGGCCTTCGCGCTCGGTGAGGTTGCCGCTGTCGATGGGGTCGCACGACGGCGACGGCTCAGCCTGGTCGGCGAGCAAGGCAATCAGGGTCGAGTCCAGTACGATCGCGCCCTTGTGACAGTTGCGCATATACGCCAGCAATGCATCCGGCTCGGTTTCCTTTAGCACATAACCGCTGGCGCCCAGGCGCAAGGCCGTGAGCAACTCGGCGCGGTCCATGGAGGCGGTGAGCACCACCACCTGGCAATCCAGGCGCAACTGGCGCAGTTCGTCCAGTACCTGCAAACCGCTGAGGCCGGGCATGTGCAAATCCAGCAGCACCTGTTGCGGCGTCAGGCTCACGGCTAGGTTGATGCCCTCTCGGCCGCTGGCCGCCTGCCCCACCACTTCGAAGTCGCCGCTGGCATCGAATAACTGCGCCAGGCCCTTGCGAAACAACGGGTGATCATCGATCAGTAATAAGGTCGTGCAGTCCATCGAGACTCCCCTGTGGCAGATCGTGATGGCGACGCAGGCCAAGGTGCACACGCACCCCGTGCGGACGGATCGCCTCTATGCTCAGCCGTGCGCCGATGCTGGCGGCGCGCTCGCGGATAATCGCCAGGCCGAAATGGTTGTGCTCGTCGCAGGCCGGGATCAAGCCGATGCCATCGTCTTCCACCGACACCGAGGCGTCGCCCTCCTGGGTCTGGCGCAGTTCGATCCGCACGTGGCGCGCGTGGGAATGCCGCACTGCGTTGGTCAGGGCCTCGCGGATGATCTGCAGGATCTGCAATTCGGTTTCCGGGCTCAGGGCGTCGTCGGCCAGGCGGTTGTCGAGTTCGAAGACAATGATGCAACGCCGCGAGAACTCCGCGACCGAATCGGCCAGGGCCTGGCGCAGCGAGCGCCCGTCCATGGTCAGGCGCGCACTGGTGATCAGCTCGCGCACCTGGCGTTGCAGTTGGCTCAGGCCGGTGCACAGGTCCTGCAGGGCCGGCTCGCCCAGTTGCGACTGCAAGCCATGGGCCTGGAACGACAGGTAGCCCAACTGCTGCGCCACCGAATCGTGCAGCTCACGGGCCAGGGCGCCGTGGCGGGAAGTCGCCTGTTTGCGCTGCTGCTCACGGTTGTGGCAGCGCAGGCGTACGGTCACGCCCACCGCCTGCGCCGCCTCTTCCAGTATCCGGCGCCAACTGGCACCGGCCCGCCGAGGGGTGTCGAGCAGCAATGCGCCCTTTTCACCCTCGGGC
Source organism: Pseudomonas tritici (assembly GCF_014268275.3). Classification (NCBI taxonomy): domain Bacteria; kingdom Pseudomonadati; phylum Pseudomonadota; class Gammaproteobacteria; order Pseudomonadales; family Pseudomonadaceae; genus Pseudomonas; species Pseudomonas tritici. The sequence goes on along the minus strand of NZ_CP077084.1, from coordinate 2,581,964 downwards.
AAGGCGCACACCAGACGGTGCACGCCCCTTTGCCGGCAAGGTCCGCAGGCTTGGGGAGCGTCCGTCACGCTGGCGTCGCGCCAGGGGCAGCGCGCGACGGCCTGGCAGCCGTCGACCGCCCCTCGCCGCGTCGGGCCCAGGTCTTCGCCGCCGAGGATCAGGTTAAGCCTGGCAGGCGGCAGCAGTGCGTCGAAACGGTCCAGGAAACCCGACAAGGCACCGTCAGCGTGCAGGGGCAACCCGGCCAACAACCTGCGCACGCTGCGCGCCTGTTCGGGTCGTACAGGCCCCAACCAGAGCGGCCAGCCTTTTGGTCGTGTCAGCACTCTTTGATAACTCCCCGTCCGGTTGCTCTGCGTGGTCAAGAAGCCCAGCAACTTCCATGCCCCGAATGGCCGGCGCACAAGGCTTATCTCCAAAGGCATAGCCCTTTTTCCAGATTGAGAACATTTTCCCCATAGGAAAGTATCTCTCCCAACAGGAAACAAAAACGCACCGTGGAGAGCCCGCATGACGTTCACCCGCAGCCGCCCCATCGTGGTGATGCAATCCGCCACCGCCCGCGCAGCGTTCATCAGTGAACTGCACATGCCCGTGTTGTTGAACGGCGAACACCCTGACTTTGCGCGGCGCCTGCAACACGCGTTGGCCAGCGCCACCGTGGGGTGCCGGCTCTACCTGTTGGGCGACGAAGCCTTTATCTGGCGTGTGCACGGCGAGGCCCGCGCCGCGGGCCTGGAAGACGACGAGATCGACATGACCTGCACCACGCCGGGCCTGCGCCAAGTGTATTGCGCGCACTGCGGCCTGACCCAGGCGGCCGGGCCGGCCCCGCTGTTGAACTGCATTGGCTGCCACGTCGGGCTGGAGGTCCGCACGCATTTTTCCCGGCGCCTGGGGGCGTACCTCGGCGTGTGCATCAACCCTGACCAGCCCTACGCGGGGTTCCAGCCATGAGCGCGGCCCTCAACGTCCAAGTCAGCGCAGCACGCATGCTCACGCCCGTAGTTCGCGAATTCACCCTGACGCCCGCCACGGGCAGCCTGCCCGGCTTCTCGCCCGGCAGCCATGTGCAGGTGCATCTGCCGCTGGCCGAAGGCACGGTGCGCAACGCCTATTCACTCACCAGCGACCCGGCGTACCCCCAGCACTACCGAATCGCGGTGCGCCTGCAAGACGCCTCGCGCGGTGGCTCGCAGTACCTGCACAGGCAGGTGCAGGTCGGCGACACCTTGCAAATTTCGCCGCCGGCCAATCTGTTCGCGCCCTATGGCACCGCGCGCCTGCATATCCTCATCGCCGCCGGGATCGGGATCACGCCGTTCATGGCCTATATCGCCGCAATGGAACAACAGCAGGCCGACTTCGAACTGCATTACCTGTTCCGCCGGGGCCTCAGCGACGCCTATCTCGACGAGCTGCAACAGCGCCTCGGCCCGCGCCTGCACACCTACGACCGGCGCCCGGACCTGAACCCAATCCTCGACAACCGGCCGCTGGGCAGCCACGTCTACACCTGTGGTCCGCAGCCCTTGCTCGAGGCGGTTGAGCAACACGCCGCACGCCTCGGTTGGCCGAGTAAGCGTGTGCATTCGGAAGCCTTCAAGGGCGCACAACCCGGCCAGCCGTTCGACCTGCAGCTGCTGCGCAGCGGCCGACGACTGCGGGTCGAAGCCGAGCAAAGCCTGCTCGAAGCCTTGGAGCAGGCCGGCCTGCAAGTGCCCAACCTGTGCCGTGGCGGGGTCTGCGGGCAATGCATCACGCGCCACCAAGGCGGCGCCATCGAACACCGTGACAGCTTCCTCAGCCCGGCCGAGCAGGCCGACTTTCTGATGCCCTGCGTCTCGCGCGGCAGCGGCCCCTGCGTTTCGCTGGACCTATAGGAGTGAGTGCCATGCCTCTGCAAACGAGCCCCGTGCTGAGCTATCGCGACGATTTCAGTTTTCGCAACAGCCCGGCAGCGATCCGCCGTTTTCCCTTTCCCTTTATCGAGGACAGCTACCTGTACTCGGTGAACATCGAACCGGCCATCTCCCGCGACCCCGGCTCGATCTATGAGCACGCCTTCGACATCGACGAACACTACCGCTCGGAAATGGCCGAGCGCGCCCTGGTGCTGGACAAGGACCCGCGCCGCTACCTGGTGATGCCACACATGCAAGTGGCCGCCTGGGATGCACTGCAGATGATCATGGAGCACCTGGCTACCGACTACCCGCAGTGGTTCAGCCTGGTGCAAGACGGCGAGCGCTGGCAGTGGCGCAACCACCTGCTGGACATCGACCAGCCGTTCATCTTCGGCGATACCACCAGCCTGCCCTGCGCGCCGCTGGAGTACATCGGCCGCCAGGTGCAGGGGGATTTCGCCCTGCTCGACCAGCGCGACGGCGACCTGTACATGGACGCCGGCCTGGTCACCAGCCCGGCCGACTGGTCGTTGGCGTTCGACGCCGGCATGAGTTTCAAGCAATGGCACGCACCGGTGCCCATGGCCCATCAGATGGGTGTGTTCGAGCGGGCACTGAAGTACCTGCTCAACTTGCAGGTCGGCCAACCGGTACGGCGCTTGAACTGGACCCTGACCATCAACCCGCGCCTGGATTCGTCGCCGGAAACCTTCCATGAATGGGGCGCCGATCGCGGCCAGATCACCGCGCAAAACGTCGGGCAGCAGGTACACCTGCGGGTCGAGCTGCAAGTGATGGCGCGCCTGCCGCGCAGCCACGCGGTGATGTTCAGCATCCGTACCTACCTGATCAGCCTGGACGAGCTGGTTACGCAACCCGGCTGGGGCTGCCGCCTGCACCGCGTGCTGCGCGACCTGCCCGACCCCATCGCCGACTACAAGGGCATGACCCGCTACCGCCACACGCTGGTCGAGTGGCTGAGCCAGTTCGACCCACAGGCCTGACGCCCCCTCTTCTACGACAAGGAACCTCACATGACCCACTCATGGCGTATTTCTGCATTGGCCGAACGGCACCGCGCCCTCGGCTCGAATCTCGAAGACTGGAACGGCATGGGCACTGCCTGGACCTACAGCAGCGACCTCGCCGACCACCACCAGGCGATCCGCACCCGCGCCGGACTGATGGACGTGTCGGGGCTGAAAAAAGTCCACTACGTGGGACCCCACGCCGAGAGCCTGTTGCAGTGGGCCACCACCCGCGACATTGCCAAGCTCTACCCCGGCAAATCGGTGTATGCCTCGATGCTCGACGAGGACGGCAAGTTCGTCGATGACTGCATCGTCTATCGCACCGGTCCGAATGCGTTCATGGTGGTGCATGGCGCTGGCACCGGGCATGAAATGCTCGTGCGCTCGGCCCAGGGCCGGCAAGTGGCGGTGCTGTTCGATGACGACCTGCACGACCTGTCGCTGCAAGGTCCTTTGGCGGTGGATTTCCTCGCCGAACACGTGCCCGGCATCCGCCAACTGGCGTACTTCCATCACCTGCAAACCCGCCTGTTCGACCGCCCGGTGATGATCTCCCGCACCGGCTACACCGGCGAGCGCGGCTACGAGATTTTCTGCAAGGCCGCCGATGCGCCGTTCCTGTGGGACAGCATTCTTGAACAAGGGGCGAGCCTGGGGATCATCCCCTGCGCCTTCACCGCCCTGGACTGGCTGCGGGTGGAAAGCTCGCTGATGTTCTTCCCTTACGACAACTCGCAGATGTACCCCTTCGCCGACCAGAAGGCCGGCGACACCCTCTGGGAAATGGGCCTGGACTTCACCGTTTCCCCTGGCAAGCACGCCTTCCGTGGCGCCGAAGAACACCTGCGCCTGCGCGGCCAGGAGCGTTTCAAGATCACCGGCGTGCTGCTTGAGGGCGTCCGCGCCGCCGAGGCTGGCGACACCTTGTGGCAAGGCAACCAGCAAGTCGGCGTGATCACCTGCGGCATGTATTCGCGCCTGAGCAAACGCTCGATGGCCATCGCGCGCATGAGCGTCGCCTGTTCCGAACCCGGTATTGCCTTGCAGGTTCGCGGCAGCCTTGAGGTCAGCGCCAGCACCCACGCCCTGCCCTTCGACGACCCGCAAAAAACCAAGCGCACGGCCAAGGGCTGAGCCTTCCTTCACCGAATTCAGGAGCCTTCGATGGACGCCTCACGCGAACATTACATCCTCAAGATCACCTGCCCGGCGGCGTCCGGGATTGTCGCCGCGATCAGCGCGTGCCTGGCCCAACAGCAGTGCTACATCAGCGAGCTGGCGCAGTTCGACGACGAGTTCACCGGGCAGTTTTTCATGCGCGCGGTGTTCCGTTTCAACACCGGCGTGAGCGGCGACATCGGTGCCCTGCGCAACGGCCTCGGCGACCTCGCCGGTGGCTTCGACATGCACTGGCAGTTGTTCAGCTCACGCCAACCGACCCGCGTGCTGCTGATGGTCAGCAAGTTCGACCACTGCCTCACCGACCTGCTCTACCGCCACCGCAAGGGCGAGATGGACATGCACATCACCGCCGTGGTCTCCAACCACCTGGACCTGCGGGCGATGGCCGAGCGCGAAGGCATTCGTTTCATCTACCTGCCGATCACCCAGGACACCAAGGCCAGCCAGGAAGCCGAGCTGATGCGCATCGTCGAAGACACCCAGACCGACCTGGTGGTGCTCGCGCGCTACATGCAGATCCTGTCCGACGGCCTCTGCCAGCAACTGTCGGGCCGGGCGATCAATATCCACCACTCGTTCCTGCCCGGTTTCAAGGGCGCCAAGCCCTACCACCAGGCCTATGACCGAGGCGTCAAGCTGATCGGCGCCACCGCCCACTACGTCACCAGCGACTTGGATGAGGGCCCGATCATCGAGCAGGAAATCCAGCGCGTCGACCATACCCACTTGCCCGACTCGCTGGTCGCCATCGGCCGTGACACCGAAACCGTAGCCCTTTCCAAAGCCCTGAAATACCACCTGGAACACCGGGTGTTCATCAACCAGGACAAGACAGTGATCTTTCGCTGAACCCTTCAGGAGGCACGCTCATGACCCTACGTGTTGCAATCATCGGCGCCGGCCCGTGCGGCCTGGCGCAACTTCGCGCCTTCCAGTCGGCCCGCGACAAAGGCGCCGCCATCCCCGAACTGGTGTGCTTCGAGAAACAGCAGGACTGGGGCGGTATGTGGAACTACACCTGGCGCACCGGCCTCGACGAGAACGGCGAGCCGGTGCACGGCAGCATGTACCGCTACCTGTGGTCCAACGGCCCCAAGGAATGCCTGGAGTTTGCCGACTACACCTTCGAAGAGCACTTCGGCCGGCCCATCGGTTCCTACCCGCCGCGTGAAGTGCTCTGGGACTACATCAAGGGCCGCGTGGAAAAGGCCGGCGTGCGCGACTACATTCGCTTCAACAACGTGGTGCGCCAAGTCACCTTCGACGAACAGAGCCAGCGCTTCACCGTCTACGCCCACGACTACACCAGCGACACCTTGACCTGCGAAGCATTCGACTACGTGATCAACGCCTGCGGCCACTTCTCCACGCCCAAGGTGCCGTACTTCGAAGGCTTCGAACAGTTCGCCGGGCGCATCCTGCATGCCCACGATTTTCGCGAGGCGCTGGAGTTCAAGGACAAGGACCTGCTGATTATCGGCAGCAGCTATTCGGCCGAGGACATCGGCTCGCAATGCTACAAGTACGGCGCGCGCAGCATCACCAGTTGCTACCGCAGCGCGCCCATGGGCTATGCCTGGCCGGATAACTGGGAAGAAAAACCGCTGCTCCAGCGCCTGGAAAACAACCGCGCCTACTTTGTGGATGGCAGCAGCAAGCACATCGACGCGGTGATCCTGTGCACCGGCTACAAGCACCACTTCCCGTTCCTGCCGGACGAACTGAGCCTCAAGACCGAAAACCGCCTGTGGCCGATGAACCTCTACAAGGGCGTGTTCTGGGAACCCAACCCCCGCCTGATCTACTTGGGCATGCAGGACCAGTGGTACTCCTTCAACATGTTCGACGCCCAGGCCTGGTATGCCCGCGATGTGATCCTCGGGCGCATACCACTGCCCGGCCACGCTGACATGGTCGCCGACAGCCAAGCGTGGCACGCACGGGAACAGGCCCTGGAAACCAACCAGCAGATGTTCGAGTACCAGGGCGCCTACATCCAGCAACTGGTGGACGCCACCGACTACCCGAGTTTCGACATCGCCGCCGTCAACGAAACCTTTCTGCACTGGAAGCACGACAAGGCGGAAAACATCATGGGCTATCGCGACAAGTCCTATCGCTCGCTGATGACCGGCACCCAGTCGCCGCCGCACCACACGCCTTGGTTGCAGGCCCTGGATGACTCGATGGCGGCCTACTTGGGAGAGCCCACGACCCCCATCAAGTCGGTCGGCTGATGATGAATGCACCCCGTGTTTCCCATCCCCGAGAGCCCGGGCTGTTTGCCCGCGCGCCGAACCTGGAACGCTACCGCGTGGCCGCCGGCGGTGTGACCCTGGTCGACTTGCAACCCGGCGACGGCCTGCAAGTGATCGACGTCGAAGGCCGGCAAACCTGCACACTGCTGGCCCTCGACGCTGGCGGTCGCAGCGCCCTGGCAAGCTGGGGGCTGAACGCGTCAACGGCTTGCCGTGTGCCTGGGCGTATCGGCCAGGCGCTCCAGCGGCGCGGCATCGACGCACAGGCATTGCCGCTGGCCGCCTCGCTATGGGACGCCGACAGCCCGCCCGGCCACAGCCGACAGTTTGTCGCCGAGGACGCGCTGCTGGTGATTGTCGCCGCACCCGCCGAGGCTACGGCCGTCGACCGGCAATACCGGCCCAGCGAGCTGCGCCTGATAGTGACGCGGGCCAACCCGTCGCCGCTGCTGGTGCCCGCCCTGCCCGAGCCGTTGGGCGACGTGCTGGACGAATTCACCCTGAGAGCGGGTACGGCGCGCAGCTACACCGTCGCCAAGGGGCAGTACATCCAGGTGCTGGACGTGGCGGGCCGCCAGTGTTCGGACTTCGTCGCCCTCGACCGTCGCGCCCTGGATCGCGGCGTGGAGCTGGACCTGGACCAGACCGTCACACGTACGCTCAACGGCAGCGCCTACCCGGCACCGGGGCTGTTCTCGAAGTTTTTCGACCGCCATATGCAACCGATGCTGGAGGTGGTGCAAGACACAGTCGGGCGCCACGATTCATTCGCCCTGGCCTGCGCGGCGCGCTACTACGAAACCCATGGCTATTTCGGGCACGACAACTGCAGCGACAACCTCAGCCGCGTCCTTGCGCCCCATGGCGTGCAGGCGCGCAACGGCTGGCCGGCGATCAATTTCTTCTTCAACACCGGCATCGATGCGCACCAGCAGATGACCCTGGATGAACCCTGGTCGCGGCCCGGCGATTACGTGCTGCTGCGGGCAATGAACGACCTGCTGTGCGGCAGTACCTCGTGCCCGGATGACATTGACCCGGCCAACGGCTGGAACCCGACCGATATCCATGTCCGCATCTACAGCGAGAAGGAGCGTTTTTCCATCGCCATGAGCACTCGAACCACGGCGGATGCCGACCCGATCCTCACCCGTGAGTCCGCGTTCCACTCACGCACCCGCGCCCTCACCGGCAGCTTCACCGACTACCGCAATTGGTGGCTGCCGCTGCGCTACGACGGTTACGGCGTGACTGAGGAATACCTCGGTTGCCGCGAACGGGTGGCGGTGATGGACCTGACCGCCCTGCGCAAATTCGAAATCATCGGCCCCGACGCAGAAGCCCTGTTGCAGTACTGCCTGACCCGCGACGTACGGCGCCTGGCGGTGGGCCAGGTGGTGTATTCGGCGATGTGTCACGCCCACGGCGGCATGCTCGACGACGGCACCCTGCTGCGCCTGGGCCCGGACAACTTCCGCTGGATCTGCGGCGAAGACTACGCCGGCGTGTGGTTGCGCGAGCAGGCACAGAAACTGGGCATGAAGGTGTGGGTCAAGTCGGCCAGTGAGCACATTCACAACCTGGCGGTGCAAGGGCCGCTGAGTCGCGAGCTGCTCAAGCAGATGGTCTGGACGCCGCCCACGCAACCGAGTGTGGAGACCCTCGGCTGGTTTCGCTTCCTGGTCGGTCGGCTGGACGGTTTCGACGGCTGCCCGTTGATGATTTCGCGCACCGGCTACACCGGCGAACTGGGCTTTGAGGTGTGGTGCCAGCCCGAAGACGCCGTACAGGTCTGGGACCGCATCTGGCAACTCGGCCAACCCTTGGGCCTGGTGCCCCTGGGCCTGGAAGCGCTGGACCTGCTGCGCATCGAAGCCGGGCTGATTTTCGCCGGCTACGAGTTCAGCGACCAGACCGATCCGTTCGAGGCCGGTATCGGTTTCAGCGTGCCGCTCAAGAGCAAGACGGATGACTTTATCGGTCGCGACGCCCTGCTACGGCGCAGCGCCCACCCCAGCCACAAACTGGTCGGCCTGCACCTGAGCGGCAATGAGGTCGCCCACCACGGCGACCCGGTGTACCAGGGCCGCGCCCAGGTCGGGGTAATCACCAGTGCCTGCCGCTCACCGCTGCTGGCCAGCAATATCGCGCTGTGCCGGGTCGACGTGAGCTGCGCCGAGCCCGGCACTGAACTTGAGATCGGCAAAGTCGATGGCCTGCAGAAGCGCATCAGCGCCACGGTCAGCGCCGCGATTTTCTACGACCCGGACAAAAGCCGGGTGCGCAGCTGATCGTCCCGAAACGGGAGTGCCAGCGCATTTTGACTGCCCCAACCTAACCGCTATTCAGACATGGGAATACGAAGATGGAAGCGACGACGTTCGAGGCTGTACCGCAGGCTGCCGGCTCGGTGGGCAGCCTGCACCGCAAGATCGATTGGCGCGGGGCATTCTGGGTCGCCAGTGGCGTACCCGCGCTGGTGCTGTTCTCCATCGGTGCGATTGCCGCCACGGTGGGCAAACCGGCGTGGATCGTGTGGATCGTGTCGATCCTGTTCGGGTTTATCCAGGCCTTCACCTACGCCGAGATCGCGGGGCTGTTCCCGCACAAATCCGGCGGCGCCTCGGTGTACGGCGCGGTGGCGTGGGTGCGCTACAGCAAGCTGATCGCCCCGGTGTCGGTGTGGTGCAACTGGCTGGCTTGGTCACCGGTGCTGTCCATCGGTTCGGGGCTGGCGGCGGGGTATATCCTCACGGCGCTGTTTCCCGCCGATGCGTTGATCAACACCTGGCAACTGACCCTGCTGGACCTGGGCTGGGTGAAAAGCGGTCTGTCGTTGCGCATCAACGCGACGTTCGGTATTGGCCTGCTGATTCTGCTCACGGTGTTTGCCGTGCAGCATGGCGGCATCCTGCGCTCGGCGCGCCTGACCTTGGTGCTCGGCGTGACCTCGCTGATTCCGCTGCTGCTGGTGGGCGTGGTGCCGTTGTTCACCGGGGATGCGACCCAGGCCAACTTCCTGCCGCTGTTCCCCTTGGCCCATGACGCAGCCGGGCAAGTCATCGATGGGCCATGGGATATGTCCGGCTGGTCATTGATGGCCGGCGGGCTGTTCATGGCGGCGTGGTCCACCTACGGGTTTGAAACGGCGGTGTGCTACACCCGCGAGTTCAAGGACCCCAAGCGCGACACCTTCAAGGCGATTTTCTACGCCGGCCTGCTGTGCATCCTGGTGTTCACCCTGGTGCCGCTGGCGTTTCAAGGCAGCCTCGGGCTGGGGCAGCTGGTGACGCCAGCGGTGCTCGATGGCAGCGGCGCAGTCGTCACGCCCGCGGTGTACAGCGGCCTGCTTTCGCCGGCGATCTACAGCGGCATGGGCGTTGGCCAGGTGATGGCCGACAGCATTGGCGGCGGCAAGGTGGTGGCCAATATCGTATTGATCATGCTGGTGCTGGCGACGTTGCTGGCGATCATGACCTCGATGTCCGGCTCGTCGCGAACGTTGTACCAGGCGTCGGTGGACGGTTGGCTGCCCAAGTACCTGGGGCGCACCAACGAACATGGCGCGCCGACGGCGGCGATGTGGACCGACCTGTCGTTCAACCTGCTGCTGTTGCTGATGTCGGACTATGTATTCGTGCTTGCGGCTTCAAACGTCAGCTACATCATCTTCAACTTCCTCAACCTCAATGCCGGCTGGATCCACCGCCTGGACCGTCCCGACTGGGTGCGCCCGTACAAAGCCCCCACCGTGCTGCTGGCGGCCGGCGGCGTGCTGAGTTTCGTCAACCTGGCCTGCATGGGCCTGGGCGCGGACATCTGGGGCGCGGGCACGCTGGTCACCGGTTTGTTGCTGGCGCTGCTGATCCTGCCGGTGTTCTGCTACCGCCACTATGTGCAGGACAAGGGCCGCTTCCCCGCCGCCATGCTCACTGACCTGTATATACAGGCCGATGACGGGCAACGCCGCGCCGGCTGGCTGCCCTATGCCACGCTGGTCGCCGGTGTGCTGGTGGTGTATGCCTGCCATCAACTGGTAGCCTGAGCCTTCTGGCCTGCCTATGGCTGAGGGATTCTTATCCCTCAGCGCCTTGATTCCCCAGACAACGGTGACGCTTTTGACCAGTTCTCTCCCCACGCTTGCCCGCGATATTGACGGCAAGGCCATCTCTGCCCTGGTGCTCGACGAGGTTCGCGAAGAGGTCCTGCTGCTTGCCTCACAGCAGATCTACCCGGCCCTGGCAGTATTGCTGGTGGGCGACGACCCGGCCAGCCACGTCTACGTGCGCAATAAACTGCTGCGGGCCAAGGACGTCGGGATTCGCTCCCTGGAATACCGGCTGCCGGAGGATGCCAGCCAGGCGCAGGTGCTGGACCTGCTTGCCCAGTTGAATGCCGACACATCGGTCAACGGCATCCTGGTGCAATTGCCGCTGCCGGCGCAGATCGACGAAGCGGCGGTGATCCACGCGATCGACCCGATCAAGGATGTGGATGGCTTCCACCGCGAAAACGTCGGCGGCCTGGTGCAAGGCATCGAGGTGCTCACGCCCTGCACACCCAGCGGCTGCATGCGCCTGCTGCACGAAACCTGCGGCGACTTGAGCGGCTTGCACGCGGTGGTGATCGGTCGTTCGAACATTGTCGGCAAGCCCATGGCGACCTTGCTGTTGCAAGCCAACTGCTCGGTCAGCGTGGTGCACTCGCGCAGCGTCGATGCACCGGCCTTGTGCCGTTTGGCCGACATCGTCGTCGCCGCCGTGGGCCGACCGCAGTTGATCAATGCCCGTTGGCTCAAGCCTGGCGCGGTGGTGATCGACGTGGGGATCAACCGCATCACGACCGAGACCGGTACGCGGTTGGTGGGGGATGTGGATTACGCCAGCGCACGCACCGTGGCCAGCGCAATCACGCCGGTGCCCGGCGGTGTGGGGCCGATGACGATTGCCTACTTGCTGAAGAACACGCTGGTGGCTGCGCAGTTGCAGCGCGCCGCCTTGCCCCAGGTACTGGCGGCAGTCTGAGCCTGATACAAACCCCATGTGGGAGCGGGCTTGCTCGCGAAGGCGTGTCAGTCAGCCTATGCATTTGGCTGATCCACGGCCTTCGCGAGCAAGCCCGCTCCCACATTATTGACCTGCATTCATGCAATCGGATGATCAGTGGTTGTAAGCCCGCTCGTTATGCTCGGCGAGGTCCAGCCCCATCTCTTCCACCGATTCATGGGCACGCAGACCGACCAGCGCATTGACCACCTTGAGGATGATCCAACTGACCACAAAGCAATACACCGTGGTCAACAGTACGCCCTTGATTTGCGCCACCACCTGACCGCCCATGGTCACGCCTTCCACCAGCCCCCCCATGGACGGCACGCAGAATACGCCGGTCAACACCGCGCCGATCATGCCGCCGATGCCGTGCAAGCCGAACACATCGAGGCTGTCGTCGTAGCCGAAGCGGCGCTTCAACACGGTCACGCTCAGGTAGCAGAACACCCCGCACAGCAAGCCGATGGCCAATGCACCGCCGACACCGACATAAGCGCACGCCGGGGTAATCCCCACCAACCCCGCCAATGCACCGCTGGCCAGGCCAAGGGCGCTGGGCTTGCCGACCTTGAACCACTCAGTGAACATCCAGCCGAGAATCCCGGCGCAGGCGCCCAACTGAGTGTTGAGCATGACGATGCCCGAGGTGCCGCTGAGGCCGCCGCCGGAGCCGATATTGAAGCCGAACCAACCGACCCAGAGCATCGCCGCGCCGGCCATGGTCAGGCTGAGGTTATGCGCAGGCATCGGCGTGTTCTGATAGCCCTTGCGCTTGCCGAGGATCAGGCACGCGGCGAGCGCGGCCACACCCGCATTGATATGCACGGCGGTGCCGCCGGCAAAGTCGAGCACGCCCCAGTTATGCATCAAGGCCCCCGAACCGCCCCAGACCATATGCGCCACCGGGGCATACACCAGGGTGAACCATAGCGCCATGAACCACAGCGCCGCCGAGAACTTCATGCGTTCGGCAAAGGCGCCGGCGATCAGGGCCGGGGTGATGATGGCGAACGTCATCTGGAAGGTCACGAACACCCCTTCCGGGATATCCCCCACCAGGCTCTCCGGGGTCATGCCTGCCAGGAAGGCCCGGCTGAGGCCGCCGACAAAACTGTTGAAGGTCACCTGCCCTTCGACCATGCCGGTGGTGTCGACCACCATGCTATAGCCGTAGATCACCCACAGCACGCCCACCAACCCGGCGATGCCGAAGCACTGGGTGAACAGCGAAAGCATGTTTTTCGCACGGACGAGGCCACCGTAGAACAGCGCAAGCCCCGGCAAGCACATGAACAGCACCAGCACGGCGGCGGTGACCATCCAGGCGGTGCTGCCGGTGTTCAAAGTGGGTGCATCAGCGGCGTACGCCAAGGGTGCAAAGGCACCGGCCACTAATAAACCGAAGAGGGATTTGCCGAGAAGACGATTGACCATGTTCAAAGCTCCTGCAAAAGAAATGTGTAGGAGCGAGCGTGCTCGCGAAAAACGCGCAGGCAACGTGGGCATCCAGGATGCCTGCGTTATCGTTGACGACCTTCGCGAGCAAGCTCGCTCCTACAGGGGGGTAAACTCAGTAGCCGGAACCGGGTACCCAACGGGTCCCCGCCAGCGGTACCCGGGCCATGGCGGCCGACTCCACGGTCAGCGCCACCAGGTCCTCGGGGTCGAGGTTGTGCAGGTGCGATTTGCCGCACGCACGCGCCATGGTCTGTGCCTCCAACACCATCACCCGAAGGTAGTTGGCCAACCGCCGCCCGCCTTCCACCGGGTCAAGGCGCTTGGACAGCTCCGGGTCCTGAGTGGTGATGCCCGCCGGATCGCGGCCGTTCTGCCAGTCGTCGTAGAAGCCGGCGGCCGAGCCGATCTTTTTCAGCTCCGCGTCCAGCCGTGGGTGGTTGTCGCCCAGAGCAATCAGCGCCGCCGTGCCGATGGCCACCGCGTCCGCGCCCATCGCCATGGCCTTGGCCACATCGGCACCGTTGCGAATCCCGCCCGACACGATCAACTGGACCTTGCGGTGCATGCCCATCTCTTGCAAAGCCTGTACCGCTTGCGGGATGGCCGACAAAATCGGGATGCCCACATGCTCGATAAACACTTCCTGCGTCGCGGCGGTGCCGCCTTGCATGCCGTCGAGCACGATCACATCGGCACCGGCCTTGACCGCCAGCTTCACGTCGTAATACGGCCGGCTCGCGCCGATTTTCACGTAGATCGGTTTTTCCCAATCGGTGATTTCACGCAGCTCGGCAATCTTGATCGCCAGGTCATCCGGGCCGGTCCAGTCCGGGTGGCGGCAGGCGCTGCGCTGGTCCACGCCGATGGGCAAGGTGCGCATGCCGGCCACACGCTCGGTGACCTTCATGCCGAGCAACATGCCGCCGCCGCCGGGCTTGGCGCCCTGGCCGAGGACGATCTCGATGGCGTCGGCCTTGCGCAGATCATCCGGGTTCATGCCGTAGCGCGACGGCAGGTACTGATACACCAGGTGCTGGGACTGGCCGCGCTCTTCCGGGGTCATGCCGCCGTCACCGGTGGTGGTGCTGGTGCCGGCGATGGTCGCGCCACGGCCCAGGGCTTCCTTGGCGTTGGCCGACAACGCACCGAAACTCATGCCAGCGATGGTCACCGGGATCTTCAGGTGGATAGGCTTCTTGGCGAAGCGATTGCCGAGGATCACATCGGTGCCGCACTTCTCGCGATAACCTTCCAGCGGGTAGCGCGACACGCTGGCGCCGAGCAGCAGCAAGTCATCGAAGTGCGGCAGCTTGCGCTTGGTGCCGCCGCCGCGAATATCGTAGATGCCAGTTTCGGCGGCACGCTGGATTTCCTGGATGGTCAGGCGGTCGAAGGTGGCCGACTCGCGCAGGACCGGAGGGGTTTGTTCAGTCATGGTGGAGCTCCTGATCAGTACGCGGAGGCGTTATCGACTTTGAAGTTGTAGAGTTGACGGGCCGAGCCGTAGCGCTTGAAATCTGCCGCCTGGTGGGCGAAACCGGCGCGGTCGAGCAGTTCCTGCAGCTCGTGCAGGTGTTCGCTGCGCATCTCTTTTTCGACGCAGTCCGAGCCCAGGGACTCCACCGTGCCTTTCACGTAGATGTGGGTTTCGTAGAGCGAATCGCCCAGCGCATCGCCGGCGTCGCCGCACACCACCAGACGCCCGGCCTGGCCCATGAAGCAGCTCATATGGCCGATGCTACCGCCGACGACGATGTCGATGCCCTTCATGGAAATCCCGCAACGCGCGCCCGCGTCGCCCTCGATCACCAGCAGACCGCCATGGGCCGTGGCCCCGGCAGCCTGGGACGCGCTGCCTTTGACGCGCACAAAGCCGGACATCATGTTCTCGGCGCAGCCCACGCCGACATTGCCGTGCACGGTGATCGAGGCCTGTTGGTTCATGCCTGCGCAGTAATAACCGGCGTGGCCCTCGATATCGATGGACACGGCCTGGTTCACGCCCACGGCGAGATTGTGCTTGCCGTTGGAATGGGTCACGCGCCACTCGTTGTCGATGGCCTGGGCGTGCAACGCCTGGTTGAGGTCACGCACGGTGGCGGTGGAAAGATCGATGGTTTTCATGTGTGCGCTCCTTAAGCTGCTGACTCGCGTTCCCAGATGTACAACGTGGCCGGTGCCGGCTCCCAGATCCGCGCGTTCTCGATGCCCGGCAGGCTCGACAGCGCCTGGTACTCGGAGGCCATGGCGACGTAATCGTCGGTCTCGGCGAGGATCGCCGGCTTGCACGCAATCGGGTCGCGGATCACCGCAAAGCCGTTGCGCGTGCCGATGGCGAAGGTGAAGAAGCCGTCGAGGTCTTCCAGGGAATGGTCCAGCGCCTCTTTGAGCGAATCACCCTGTTGCAGACGCCAGGTCAGGTAGCCGGCGGCGACTTCGGTGTCGTTGTCGGTTTCAAAATGGATGCCTTCGCGCTTGAGTTCCTGGCGCAGGCGGAAGTGGTTGGACAGCGAGCCGTTGTGCACCAGGCACAGGTCGGCGCCGGTGGAAAACGGGTGGCTGCCTTCCATGGTCACCGCGCTTTCCGTGGCCATGCGCGTATGGCCGATGATGTGGCTGCCCTGCATGTTTGCCAGGCCGAAGCGCTGGGAAATCTCCTGGGGCAGGCCCATGCCCTTGAGGATCTCGATACTCTGCCCGGCGCTCATGATGCGCACGCTCGGCGCCAGTTCGGCCAGGGCCAGGCGTACCGGGGCTTCGTCGGCGTGGATCTTAAGTACAGCGGCGCTGGCGTTCTGGAACCAATCCAGGGAACAGCCGAGGCGCCCTTCCAGCTCGCCCATCAAGCCTTTCCAGTCGAAGGCTTCGGTGGTGGCTTGCAGGGTCAGCTTGACCCAGCCATCGGCGACTTCATCGCCGTAGATGGCGAAACCGGCGCTGTCCGGGCCACGGTCGGTCATGGCTTGCAGCATGGGTTCAAACAGCTTGCCGAGCTGGGGTTCCAGCTGCGGATTCTTCAGGTACAGGCCTACGATTCCACACATAACAAGTCTCCGTCACACGGTGTCAGAAAAATTCGGTGTAGCGCTGGATTTCCCAGTCGCTCACATGGCGGCTGTACTCCACCCACTCCATACGCTTGAGCTTGATGAACTCACCCACAATCTGCGGGCCGAGCACTTCGGCGAACAGCGCGTCGGCTTCCAGCGCGTCGCAGGCTTCCTTGAGGGACTGCGGCAGGGTCTTGATGCCGCGCTCGGCGATCTGCTCGAGGCTCAGGCTGTAGAGGTTTTCGTTGCAGACGTGGTCGATTTCCAGCTGGCGATCGATACCGTCCAGGCCCGCGGCGATGATCGCGGCGCTGACCAGATAGGGGTTGCAGCCGGCATCCGGCAGGCGAAATTCCAGGCGACCGTACGGCACGCGCACCATGGCCGAGCGGTTGTTGGCGCCAAACGCGATGAAGGCCGGGGCCCAGGTGGCGCCGGACAACGAGTTGCCGACCACCAGGCGCTTGTACGAGTTGACGGTGGGCGCAGCGAACGCACACAGCGCCGGGCCGTGGGCGAGCAAGCCGGCGGCGAAGTGATAGGCGAGTTTCGACAAGCCCATGCCGCTCGGGTCGCTGGCGTCATGGAACAGGTTTTTGTTCTCGGCGCTGCTGATCGACAGGTGAAAGTGCATACCATTGCCGGCGCGTTTCGGGTCGGGCTTGGGCATGAAGGAGCAGATCATGCCCAGGTCATTGGCGATCTCGCCGGCGGCCATGCGGAAGAAGGTGAAACGGTCGGCGGACGTCAGGGCGTCGCTGTAGGTGTAGTTGATCTCGAACTGGCCGTTGGCGTCTTCGTGGTCGATTTGATAGACCTCGAAATCCACCGCCTGCAAGGCTTCGGTCAGGCGCTCGAGGAACACCCGCGAACGCGACAGGCCCTTGTAGTCGTAGCAAGGCTTGTCGAGGTTGTCGCTGGGGTCGACCAATTGCAACGTGCCCTGCTCGTCACGGCGCATCAGATTGAACTCGGGTTCGAGGCCGGTGTTCAGCGTCCAGCCCTTGTCCTGCAGGCGCTGCACTTGTTGCTGCAACACGTAGCGGCTGTCGTAGGGGTGGGGTTTGCCGTCGACATGGCCGACGCACACCACGCGCCCATAACCTGGCTGCCAGGGTACCGGGGTCAATGTCGACAGATCGCCGCGCGCCATGAAGTCCGGACCGTGGGGCTCCATGCCCATGCCGCTGATGGCAAACCCGGCAAACCCCGCGCCCTCTTCGGCCACCGTCTTGAGCCCGCAGATGGGCACCGACTTGGTCTTGGCCGCACCGTGTATATCCACAAACTGCGCAAGCACGTACTTGATCCCGTGCTTGTCGATGATGCGCTGGGTTTCTGCTGGCAACATTGCGTGTCACTCCTCGCGAAAGGCAAAACCGTGTGGGTGGGCCTAGGCTGTCTTTTTATTCCTAAAAAGAAAGTTAGTTTCCCTACAGGAATGCAATACCCTTGCCAGATTCGCGGACGGCTGTTTGACGTGCCGGTGAAAGCGCTTTTGTGCTGTATATATGGGAAAATTCTTTTCCCTGCAGGAATACGTACAGCAGGGTGGCCTTTAAGCGCCAGACGTTGCACTTTCCCAGTGCGAAAATAATATTACTGAACGGAAACCGTGCAGGAGCCGATGATCATGTCCACCGAAACCGCCCCGCGCCTCAAGCTCGAGCAATACCTGGGGCTGCAGATCAAACGCCAGCGCCAGGCCCAGGACCTGAAGCTATCTGACGTGGCAAAAATTGCCGATATCAGCCAGGGCATGTTGAGCAAGATCGAGAACGCCCAGGTCTCCACCAGCCTCGATACCTTGAGCCGCCTGTGCGATGTGCTCGGGCTGCCGCTCTCGAAATTATTCAGCGAATACGACCAGCAGGATGGCAGCGCCTTGCTGGTCAAGGCCGACCAAGGCATGGAAGTGGTGCGCCGGGGGACCGAGAAGGGGCATACCTATCACCTGCTCAACCATACGCGCGGGCCGAAGAAGAGCTTCGAGGCGTACATGGTCAGCATGGATGACGCCAGTGAGGAGTTTCCTACGTTTGCGCACCCAGGGACCGAGTTTCTGCACCTGCTTGAAGGGGAGCTGATTTATCGCCACGGCAACCAGTTGTATCGCATGGAGGCCGGGGACAGCCTGACGTTTGAGGGCGAGATTCCCCATGGGCCTGAGGAGTTGGTGCGGGTGCCGATTCGGTTGTTGTCGATCATGAACTACGGTAACGACAAAGAGTGATGAACGAACCGAGAGCGGCTCTGCTGTGGGAGCCTGATGGGTATCTGCACATCTTTTAAAGGCACATGAGCACCTTGTAGTGAGCGGGCTTGCCCCGCGCTGGGCGGCGAAGCCGCCCCAGTAAAAACATCGCCGAGTTCCAGATAAGACCAAGTCGCCTGGTTTGGGGCGGCTTCGCCGCCCAGCGCGGGGCAAGCCCGCTCACTACAGTTTTTGCAGAGACCTATGACCATCGCAGGCAAGCCAGCGCCCACCTTTGATCGCATTGGACCTCCCAGTCGCCCCGCAAAAAATTCCCCCCAGTTAAAAATCTTTCCCAAAACCCCTGGACGCCCCGCCTTCATTCCCCTATAAAGCCACTTCAGGAATATTTTATTCCCCACAAGAAAACGCGCTCAAGGAATGAGCCTGCTGTCCTCAGACATTTTTTCGCTATGCGATGAGCTGCCGCCATCATCCCGAGGACGTGTCATGCAACACGAAAAAAACCATTTCATCATCAAGGTGACGTGCCCCGCCGTGTCCGGCATCGTTGCGGCCGTCACCACTTACCTGGCGGACAACGCGTGCTACATCGGGGAAATGGCGCAGTTCGATGACGATTTCAGCGGCCGCTTCTTCATGCGCGCCGTGTTCCGCTTCAACGATGGCCACGAAGGCAACCTGCAAGAGATCAGAGACGGTTTCGCCGATGTCGCCCAGGCCTTCGACATGCAGTGGGAGCTGCACGACACCCGCGAGCCGATGCGCGTGATGCTGATGGTGAGCAAGTTCGACCACTGCCTCACCGACCTGCTCTACCGATACCACAAGGGCGAGATGGACATGACCATCACCGCCATCGTCTCCAACCACCTCGATCTGCGGCCGATGGCCGAGCGCGAGGGCATTCGCTTTATCTACCTGCCGGTGTCCAAGGACAACAAGGCCGCGCAGGAAGCCGAGTTGATGAAGATCGTCGACGACACCCACACCGAACTGGTGGTGTTGGCGCGCTACATGCAGATCCTCTCCGACGACCTGTGCCGGCAACTGTCGGGGCGGGCGATCAATATCCACCATTCGTTCCTGCCCGGTTTCAAGGGTGCCAAGCCCTATCACCAGGCTTATCAACGCGGCGTGAAGTTGATCGGTGCCACCGCGCACTACGTGACCAGCGACCTGGATGAGGGCCCGATCATCGAGCAGGAAGTGCAGCGTGTCGACCACGTGTACAAGCCCGACGACCTGGTCGCCATCGGTCGCGACACCGAAACCGTGGCCCTGTCCAAGGCGGTCAAGTACCACCTGGAGCACCGGGTCTTCCTCAATCAGGACAGAACGGTGGTGTTCCGGTGAACGCGCATAAACTGATCGACGGCAAAGCCGCCGCCGCACAGGTGCTGCTGCAAGTGCGCGAGGACGTGGCGCGTCTGCATGGGCAGGCTATTCAACCGGCGCTGGCAGTGATCCTAGTGGGCAACGACCCGGCCAGCCAGGTGTATGTGCGCAACAAGATCCTGCGCGCCGAAGAGGTGGGCATCCGCTCCGTGGAGCATCGCCTGCCGAGCGATACCAGCACCGAACAATTGTTGATCCTGATCGGCCAATTGAATGCCGAGCCGGCGATCCACGGCATCCTCCTGCAATTGCCGTTGCCGGCGCAGATGGACGAACTGCGCGCCCTGGAGGCCATCGCGCCGGACAAGGACGTCGACGGTTTTCACAGCCAGAACGTCGGCGGCCTCAGCCAAGGGCGCGCGGTGCTCACGCCGTGCACGCCGAGTGGTTGCCTGTACCTGCTGGAACACACCTGCGGCGACCTGCGCGGCAAACACGCGGTGGTGATCGGCCGCTCGAACATCGTTGGCAAGCCCATGGCCGCGCTGCTGCTCAAGGCGGATTGCTCGGTGACCGTGCTGCATTCGCGCAGCCACGACGCCCAGGCCCTGTGCCGCCAGGCCGATATCGTGATCGCTGCCGTGGGCCGCGCCCGCTTGATTGACGCGAGCTGGTTGAAACCCGGCGCGGTGGTGATCGATGTCGGCATCAACCGCATCGACGACGACGGCCGCAGCCGCCTGGTGGGTGATGTCGACTTCGACAGCGCCCTGCCCCATGTCGCCGCCATCACCCCGGTGCCCGGCGGTGTCGGGCCGATGACCATTGCCTTTCTGATGAAAAACACCGTGGCCGCCGCCCAGGCGCAACACCACGCCCTACGCAGCCAATCGGAGGCCGTATGCCATTCAATCTATTGAAATACGGGCTGAGTTCCGAGTACCCGGTGGAGGTGGACCTGCCACCGCCCAAGGAACTCAAGTCGAGTTACGACGTGGTGATCATCGGCGCCGGTGGCCACGGCCTGGCGACGGCCTACTACCTGGCCAAGTACCACGGCATCACCAATATCGCGGTGCTGGAAAAGGCCTACCTGGGTGGCGGCAATACCGCGCGCAATACGGCGGTGATCCGCTCCAACTACCTCACCAGCGAAGGCGTTCGTTTCTACGCCGAGTCGGTGAAGATGTTCCAGTCGTTGTCCAACGAATTCGATTTCAACATCATGTACTCCGAGCGCGGCCAACTGACCCTGGCCCACACCGACGCCACCGTGCGTTCGTTCCGCCAGCGCGCCGAGGTCAACAAGCACTTCGGCGGGCGTACCGAGATGATCGATCGCCAGCAGATCCGCGAGCTGGTGCCCAGCCTTAACCTCGACCCCGGCCACCTGCCAGTGATCGCCGGGCTCTGGCATATCGACGGCGCCACCGCGCGCCACGATGCCGTGGCGTGGGGCTACGCCAAGCAGGCGGCCAAGCGCGGCGTGGAAATCCACCAGCTCACTGAAGTGCAGGATCTGGTCATCGAAAACGGCACTATCACCGCCGTGAAAACCAATCGCGGCACCATCAAGTGTGGTTGCGCGGTGCAGGCGATTGCCGGGCACAGTTCGCTGCTGATGGCCAAGGCCGGCATCCGCTCGCCGATCCAGACGTTCCCGCTGCAGGCCATGGTCACCCAGCCGTTCAAGCCGTTCCTCGATCCGCTGGTAAGTTCCTCGGCGCTGCACTGCTACGTGCAGCAAACCAGCCGTGGCGAAGTGGTGTTCGGTGGCGGTTCCGACCCGTACCCGCTGTTCAACACGCGCTCGACCCTGGACCTCAAGGAAAGCCTGTTGGCCCATGCCATCGAGATGTTCCCGTTCCTGGCTAACGCCAAGTTGATGCGCCAGTGGGCCGGGATCACCGACATGACCCCCGACTACAGCCCGATCATGGGCCTGTCGCCGGTGAAGAATTACTACCTCGACGCCGGCTGGGGCACCTGGGGCTTCAAGGCCACGCCGATCTGCGGCAAGACCATGGCCGAGCTGGTCGCCAGCGGCGGTAAGGTGCCGGACTTGATCAAACCCTTCGGCCTCGAGCGCTTTTCAACCTTCCAGCAAGTCAACGAAATGGGCGCCACAGCGGCCAGCCACTGACGGAGAGCAGACGATGAAAATCATGATTTGCCCGCTCAACGGGCCGCGCAATATCAGCGAGTTCACCTACGGCGGTGAATTCAAACCGATGCCCGACCCGCTGACCTGCAGCGATGCCGAATGGGCCGACTACGTGTTCAACACCGACAACCTTGCCGGCGTGGTGCGCGAATGGTGGATGCACACGCCGTCCAGCTACTGGTTCCTCGCCGAGCGCCACACGGTCACCGACGAGATCGTGCGCACCTTCGATCCGCGCGAAGTGTTCACCACCCGCGTCGACTTCACCACCGCCAAGGAGATCGCCGGATGAACCGCCTCCCCGCCCCCATGGGCCTGCTGATCCAGCGTGACCAGCCACTCGACTTCAGCTTCGACGGCCTGCCCTACCAAGGTTTGCAGGGCGACAGCATCGCCAGCGCCCTGCTCGCCAACGGGCGTTTCCTGATGTCGCGCTCGTTCAAATACCACCGCCCACGCGGCCCGTTGACCATGGCCGGCCAGGACGCCAACAGCCTGGTGCAACTGCCTCGCGAACCCAACGTATTAGCCGACGCCCACGCGCTGTCCGCCGGCTTGGCGGTGACGGCGCAGAACGTCAACGGCTCGCTGGACAACGACAAGGACGCCTACCTGGGCAAGTTCTCCAAGTTCATGCCGGTGGGTTTCTACTACCGTTCGTTCTACAAGCCCAAGGGCATGTGGAAAGTCTGGGAGCCGATCATCCGCAAAAAGGCCGGCCTGGGCGTGCTCGACCTGACGTTCCAACCCGAGTACTACGACAAGGCCTACCTGTTTACCGACCTCGCCGTGATCGGCGCCGGCCCCGCTGGCCTGCAGGCCGCGCTGACCGCCGCGAATGCCGGCGCCAAGGTGCTGCTGATCGAGCAGCAACCGATCCTCGGCGGGTCGCTGACCTACGCGCGCTTCGATATTGCCGGCACCCGTGCCGACACCTTGCGCCGCGAGTTGCTGGGCGCGGTGCAGCAACACGCGAATATCCAGGTGCTCACCGACGCCACCTGCAATGCCTGGTTCACCGACAACTACCTGCCGGTGATCCAGGGCAAGCGCCTGTACAAAGTGCGCGCAAAACAGTGCCTGGTGTGCAGCGGTTCATTCGACCAACCGGTGGTCTTCCGCAACAACGACCTGCCGGGCGTGATGCTCACCAGCGCCGCGCAACGCCTGATGAAGCTGTATGCGGTCAAGCCCGGCAGGCGCGCGGTGGTGCTCACCGGCAACGATGACGGCTACCTGGCCGCCCTCGACCTGCATGACCAGGGCGTGGACGTGGCCGCCGTGATCGACCTGCGTCAGGCCCCGGCGGACAAAGCCCTGCCGGGCGCCCTGGCCCAGCGCAAGATCGCGTGCCTGAGCAACAGCACGGTGTTCGAGGCCCTGCATGAAAAAGGCCTGCGCCATGTGAAGGGCGTCGACGTGCGCCAGATCACTGGCCAGGGCCAGGTCAGCGCCAGCGGGCAAGTGATCGACTGCGACCTGCTGTGCATGTCGGCCGGTTATATGCCGGTCTATCAGTTGCTGTGCCAGGCCGGTGGCAAGCTGGCCTATGAAGACTCGCGGGCGGAGTTCAGCCTCAGTGGCCTGCCGCGCAATCTGGGCGTGGCCGGTTCCGTACACGGTCGGCATCAACTGGACAATGTGCTGGCGGATGCGACCAACGCCGCCGCCGACAGCCTGCTCGCCCTCGGATTGAACAGCTCCAGCCCGCCTGCAGCGCTGCGCCCTGAAGCTCAGGTCAACTTCCCCTGGCCGATCTTCCCGCACCCCAAGGGCAAGGATTTCGTCGACTTCGACGAAGACCTGCAGGTGGCGGACATCGTCAACGCCACCCGCATTGGCTACCGCGATGTGCAGTTGGTGAAGCGCTATTCCACGGTCGGCATGGGCCCGTCCCAGGGGCGCCACTCAGCGCTGCCGACCGCACGGCTGGTGGCCTGGGCGACCCAGCGCACTATCAGCGAAACCGGGGTCACCACCGCACGGCCGCCGTTCGTGGCGGAGAAACTCGCGCATGTCGCCGGACGCGCCTTCGACCCCTACCGCCAAACACCGATGCACGCGCGCCATGTGCAAGCCGGGGCGAAGATGATGCCCGCCGGGATCTGGCAGCGCCCGGCCTATTACGGCAAGGCCCAGGACCGCGAAGCGTGCATGCAGGCCGAAGCGCTGCACGTGCGCAACAAGGTCGGGCTGATCGATGTGTCCACACTCGGCGGTCTCGACGTGCGCGGCCCGGACGCCGCCGAATTGCTCAACCGTATGTACACCTTTGCGTTCCTCAAGCAGCCGGTGGGCCGTTCGCGTTATGCGCTGATGACCAACGAGCACGGAGTGGTGATCGACGACGGCGTGTGCGCGCGGCTGGCCGACAACCATTTCTACGTCACCGCCACCACCAGCGGCGTCGATCGTATTTACCAGCAGATGCTCAAGTGGAACGCGCAGTGGCGCCTGGATGTGGACGTGACCAACGTCACCGCCGCGATCTGTGCGGTCAACGTGGCCGGGCCGGACTCGCGCAAGGTGCTGGCGCAGGTGTGCAGCGATCTCGACCTCAGTGCCGAAGGTTTTCCCTATCTGGGCGTGCGCCAGGGCACGGTGGCCGGGATCAAGGCACGCCTGCTGCGGGTCGGGTTCGTCGGCGAACTGGGCTATGAAATCCACGTACCGGCACGCCACGGCCTGGCGTTGTGGGACGCGTTGATGGCGGCCGGCAAGGCCTTTGACATTCGCCCCTTCGGCGTCGAGACCCAGCGCCTGCTACGCCTGGAAAAAGGCCACGTGATCATCAGCCAGGACACCGATGGCATGACCCACCCGGCGGAAATCGACATGGGCTGGGCAGTCAGCCGCAACAAGCCGTTCTTCGTCGGCCGCCGCTCGGTGGACATCCTCGAAGCCCAGCCGCTGAAACGCAAACTGGTGGGTTTCAGCCTGCCCAAGGGCAGTGTGCAACCGCTGGAAGGCCACCTGGTGCTCAACGGCGCGGACATCAGCGGCAACGTCACCTCCTGCGAATACTCCACCAGCCTGGGCCGCATCATCGGGCTGGCCTACGCCGGGATCGACCAAAGCACACCGGGGCAGCGTATTCCGATTCGCGTCGAAGGCGGCATCGTCGTCCAGGCCGAGGTGGTGCAACTGCCGTTCTTCGACCCCACTAACCAACGCCAGGAGGGTTAAGCCATGACCAGTCTGAAGGCCCACGAATTGTTCACGCCGCCCTGCCAACTGCAGGACCAGACCGACCTGCCCCGGGTCGGCTTTCGCGGCGCACAAAGCGCCGAGTACCTCACGGCGCGCGGCTTCACGTTGCCAGGCGCGCCTAACCAAGCCTGCGCGCAAGCGGACGGCAGTTGGGTGGCGCGCCTGTCGCAGAACGAATACCTGGTGCTGGGCAGCCTGCAGGATCAGGGGCAACGGATTGCCGATGAAGAAGCGCGTTGGGAACTGGACCACCGCGCCAACTACCGGCTGCCGCGCCAGGACAGCCATGCCTGTGTGCGGCTCAGCGGGGAGGTGATTGCGCAGGTGATGGCGAAGCTGTGCGGGGTGGATCTCAGTTTCCCGGCCTTCAAGCCGGGGATGGTGGCACAGACCTCGGTGGCGCGGGTCAATGCGATTGTCATCCACACAGGCAGTGTGGAGCTGCCGGCGTTTCATATCCTCTGGGATCGCGCCTCGAAGGCATACTTCGAGGGCGCGTTGCGGGATGCGCTGGAGGAGTTCGGCGGCGTGGGTCAGTCGGTGTAGCCCAACCGCGCCGCCCTGACCTTTTGGGTGTGTTGACGTGTCGCCAGGCAGTAATACAACGGGCACGTCACCACCAACCCCACCAACCACGACAAGTCCGCGCCTTCCACCAGGTTGGCCCACGGCCCCACATACAGCGACGTATTGGCAAACGGCAGTTGCACGATGATGCCGATGAAGTACGCCACGATCGCATGCAGGTTGAAACGCCCATACACCCCGCCATCGGCCTGGAAGATCGAGGCAATGTCATAGACCCCTCGCTTGATGATGTAGAAGTCGATCAGGTTGATTGACGCCCACGGCACCAACACCAGCAACAGCGCGAGGATCAGGCCGATAAATTGCGAGATGAAGTCCGCCGACGCGCCCAACGCCACCACGCAGCAACCGGCCAGGACCACGCCCGACAGCGCCACGCGCACCTTGATGCTCGGTGTCCAGTGGCTGGCGAAGGTCTGGACCGAGGTGATGATCGACAGCACCGCGCCGTACAGATTCAGGGCGTTGTGGCTGATGATATTGAGCAGGAACAGCACCATCAGGATCGGCCCCAGCCAGCCGGTGGCTTGCTTGACCGCGACCATGGCTTCGGTGCCTTCGGGCGTGGCCAGTGCAGCTACCAAGCCAAAGGCGAAGGACAGGATGGTGCCGAGGGTCGCGCCCAGGTAGGTGGCGAGGAACGGCCGAGTGATGCCAATGTCCGCCGGCAGGTAGCGCGAGTAGTCGCTGGTGTAGGGCGAAAAGCTGATCTGCCAGATCACCCCCAGCGACACGGTAGCCAACCAGCCCGCCGCGTTGAAGCCGCCACGGGTAAGGAAATCTGCCGGCAGGTCATGGGCAAAAATGTAGATAAAACCGGCCAGCAAAGCGCTGCCCATCACCCAGGTGCCGATGCGGTTGAGGGTATGGATAAAGCGATAGCCGATCACGCCGATGGCGGTGGCGCTGAGGGCGCCGATCAGGATGCTCGCCGGCACCGGCACCGACGGCACGATGCCGACGATGGACTTGCCAGCCAGGACGATATTGGAGATGAAAAAGCCGATGTAGATCAGCGCGGCGAAGAACACGATCAGCAGCGCGCCGTAACGGCCGAACTGGCCACGGCTCTGCACCATCTGCGGGATGCCCATGCGCGGGCCTTGGGCCGATGCGAGGGCAATCACGATGCCGCCGAGCAGGTGCCCGAGGGCAATCGCCAGCAGCCCCCACACCAGATTGAGATGGAACACCTGGGCGACCATGGCACCCGTGACGATCGGCAGCGGCGCGATGTTGGTGCTGAACCATAACGTGAACAGGTCGCGGGCCTTTCCATGGCGCTCTGCGAGGGGGACGTAATCGACCGTGTGATGCTCGATCAGGGGGTCTTGCCGGGACATCTGGGGCATGGAAATGAACTCGCGTTTGTCTGATCTTATAGTTGTTTGACGCCAAACCGGGGGAGCTCTCTGGCTGCCCCTCAGATGAACACCATATTATGGTATTCCAACATTTTCACAAGACTGATCCGTAGTCTTAGCGCGCATCTGATCCGCAATTGTGCCACAGCGCACCCTGTTATTTCCCGCCATAGCTCCCGTATTTATTGATGATAAGCCCCAGAATTGACGTTCATCGGGCGATTGAAAAAGCGGTTGCATCGATTGTATTACGGTATACCATCAGACCTACAAACTCATAAAAACCACATTACCCGCAGAGGACCGTCCCATGATTGATGCCGCTATCTACAAACAAGTGATGGGTTCGTTTCCGTCCGGTGTCACCGTGATCACCACGCTCGATGACGAGGGGCAAATCGTCGGGTTGACCGCCAGTGCCTTCAGTTCACTGTCCATGGACCCGGCCCTGGTGCTGTTCTGCCCCAACTACAGCTCCGACTCGTACCCGGTGTTGATCAAGAACAAGCGCTTTGCCATTCACGTGCTTTCCGGGGGGCAGCAAACCGAAGCCTATGCCTTTGCGCGCAAAGGCAAGGACAAGGCCCAGGGCATCGAATGGACGCTCAGTGAGTTGGGCAACCCGATCCTGGCCAATGCCACGGCGGTGATCGAGTGCGAGTTGTGGCGCGAATATGAAGGCGGCGACCACGCAATCATGGTCGGCTCGGTGAAAAACCTGATCGTGCCCCAGCAGAACGCCGGGCCACTGGTGTATTGCCACGGCAAGATGGGCGCCCTGCCCTTGGTTGCCTGATCCCCGACCCTTTCTGAAAACACCGAAGATCAAATGTGGGAGCGGGCTTGCTCGCGAAGGCGGTATTTCAGTCGTTGGATTCAGTGACTGATGCACCGCCTTCGCGAGCAAGCCCGCTCCCACAGTTTTGACTGCATTCCAAAGCGTGTCTGCCGGTGTCCATGTTTGCGCTAGGGTGCCAGTCAGGTGCGGAAGCGGCTGACCAATTGATTCAACGTCTGCGACAACGCCGTCAATTGCTGCGCATCCTGGCGCGTGGAGTCGGCCAGGCTTGCCACTAACTGCGCATCCCCATGAATCTGGCTGATGTGCCGATTGATGTCCTCGGCAACCTGGTGCTGCTCTTCGGCGGCGGTGGCGATTTGCGTGTTCATGTCGCGGATCACGTCGACCGACTCGCGGATCAGGCCAAAGCTGGCCCGCGCGTCGTTGATCGACACCACCGTTTCCTGGGACACCTCCAAGCTCGCATGCATCTGCTTGCCCATCTGATGAGTGCGGCGTGCCAGGTTGCCGAGCAGTCCGTCGATTTCACCGGTGGAGTCGGAGGTGCGCTTGGCCAGTGCGCGCACCTCGTCCGCCACTACCGCAAAACCGCGACCCTGCTCACCCGCCCGCGCGGCTTCGATAGCGGCGTTCAGCGCCAACAGGTTGGTCTGCTCGGCGATGGAGCGGATGGTGCCGAGGATCGACTGTATGTCATTGCTGTCTTTTTCCAGCTGCTCCATGGCCTGGGCGGAGTGGCCGATTTCCTGGCTCAAGCGCCCGACACTGCTCACCGCCGCGTCGATCTGCTGCTGCCCGGTATGGGCCTGACGCTGACCGTTGTCGGCCGAGTCGGCCGCCTGGCTGCAGGAGCGCGCGACTTCGTTGGAGGTGGCGACCATTTCATGAAACGCCGTCGAAACCATATCCACCGCTTCACGCTGTCGCTCGGCGACTTCGGCCATCTCCACCGAGACTTCAGTGGCACTGCCTGAGCTGGTGTGGATCTGCGCGGCGGCCTGGCCGATACGTTGGATCAGCGTGCGGATGGCTTCGAGGAACTGGTTGAACCAACCGGCAAGCTGCGCCGTTTCATCGCGACCTTTCACATCCAGGCGCGCGGTCAAGTCGCCCTCACCTTGGGCAATGCCTTCCAGGCCGCTGGCCACGCCGCGAATCGGCTTGACGATCAGCCCGGCAAACCAGGCGCCGGCCACCGCGAATAACGCACCGCACACCAGCGCAATGGCCGCAATCAGCCAGGTCAGGCGTGCTGCGCCGGCCATCACTTCACTCTCGCGCACCAGCCCGACAAACCGCCAGCCCAAGGCCTTTGATGGCCATACCAAGGCCATATAGCGCTCACCCGCCAATTCGACTTGCACAAGCCCCTGGCCGGCTTCGCTCAACTGCCGATAGCCTTCCCCCAGCTCGCCAAGCTTCTTGAAATTGTGGGACGGGTCATTCGGGTCCACCAGCACGGTGTTATTGGCTTCCATCAGCATCAGGTAGCCGCTCTCGCCCAGCTTGATCTGCTTGACCAGGTCGGTCAGTTGCTTGAGGGACACGTCGATGTTCACCACCCCACTCGCCTTGCCCTGGCGATCGTTGAAGCTTTGCACGGTGCTGACCAGCACCACATCGTCGGCGGCCCAGTAATAGGCCTCGGTGCGCAGGGTCTTGCCCGGCTGGGCCATGGCCGTTTTATACCAAGGCCGTGTGCGTGGGTCGTAGTTGGCTAGCTTGGGGTCGCCGGGCCAGAACACATAACCGCCGTCCTCGGTGCCCAGGGACAGATAGGTGTAGGCCGAGTGACTCTTGGCCAGGCCCTCGAACAACGTGAAAAGTTGCCCGTCACGCGCGCCGGGAGCGATCTGCGCCGCATCACTGGCCAAGTAGCGTTTCACATCACCATTGATACTCTGCAACTGCGGGTGTCCGGCCAGATAGGCGACGTTCTGGCTGATGCCTTCAAAAAACAGCTGCATCGCGTTGTCCACCTGGCGGATCTCGCGCCCACTGCTGTCGACAAAGCCGTCCCTGGCCTCATGGCGCACATTGAGGATGATCAGCACAGCCACCAGAATCACCGGCAGGCTGGCGATCACCGCAAAGGCCAGGATTAATTTTTGTTTTATGTTCATCGAGCTCGCCTTCCTTGTGAGGTGAGGGTGCAACCGTTGGAGAGAAAAGTTTTGCGGATATTCCGTATTATGGTATACCAACAATCAATCCGCCGAACAGCCGTTATCACCGGCACGCTTCACAGTGGCGAGAGCACTTAAGGGCCCGCAGTCGACAGGCCGATCACAATAGATCCGAGGTAAGCGTCATGAAGTTTTCCCTGTTCGTACACATGGAACGTTGGGATGAGAGTGTCAGCCATCGCCAGCTGTTCGAAGACTTGACCGAACTGACCCTGATGGCCGAGGCCGGTGGTTTCAGCACCGTATGGATTGGCGAGCACCACGCCATGGAATACACCATCTCGCCAAGCCCGATGCCGCTGCTGGCTTACCTCGCGGCCAAGACCACCACCATTCACTTGGGCGCTGGCACCATCATTGCGCCGTTCTGGCATCCATTGCGGGTGGCAGGCGAATGCGCCCTGCTCGACGTGATCAGCAACGGGCGTATGGAAGTCGGCCTGGCCCGGGGCGCCTATCAGGTCGAGTTTGACCGCATGGCTGGTGGCATGCCCGCCTCAAGCGGCGGTCAGGCCCTGCGCGAGATGGTGCCGGTGGTACGTGCACTGTGGAAAGGCGACTACGCCCACGACGGCGATATCTGGAAATTCCCCACCTCCACCAGCGTGCCCAAACCAATCCAACAGCCCAACCCGCCGATGTGGATCGCCGCCCGCGACCCGGACTCCCACAACTTCGCCGTCGCCAACGGCTGCAATGTAATGGTCACGCCGCTGATGAAGGGTGATGAAGAAGTCCTCGACCTGAAAAACAAATTCCAGGCCGCCCTGGACAACAACCCTGACGTACCACGCCCGCAACTGATGGTGCTGCGCCACACCCATGTGCATACGGCTGACGACCCGGAAGGCTGGAAAGTCGGGGCCAAGGCAATCTCGAAGTTCTACCGCACCTTCGATGCCTGGTTTGGTAACAAGAGCGTGCCGGTCAACGGCTTCCTCGACCCTAGCCCGGAAGAAAAATTCGCCGGTCGCCCTGAGTTTGAACTGGAAAGCCTGCATAAGACCGCGATGATCGGAACGCCGGAAGAGATCATTCCGCG
Organism: Pseudomonas tritici; assembly: GCF_014268275.3. Classification (NCBI taxonomy): domain Bacteria; kingdom Pseudomonadati; phylum Pseudomonadota; class Gammaproteobacteria; order Pseudomonadales; family Pseudomonadaceae; genus Pseudomonas; species Pseudomonas tritici. The sequence continues at coordinate 2,551,118 of NZ_CP077084.1, read as the reverse complement.
CATCCAGTACTACCAGGAACTGGGTGTCGACGAGTTCAGCTTCTGGTGTGACAACAGCCTGCCCCACGCAGAGAAGAAAAAATCCCTGGAATTGTTTATCAAGCATGTGGTGCCGGCGTTTCGTTGAGTACGCGGTGAACTGCGTAGATTGAAAAGCTGCGGACACTGGGTGAAGCCGGGGTGCAACGCTTGTCCCCCGCTCCTCACCGCTCTTACGGGTTCGGGCAGGATCCATCTGCTTGGGGATAAACGCCTGCACAGCAGGCTACTGACGGTTTTTACAAAATAGACATTTAAGCGTCCATTTCATAAATCGCAGGCAAAAAAAAGCCACTCACCAGAGTGGCTTTTTCTTGTATTTGGAGCGAGAAACGAGACTCGCATCTGGCGTCCGAGTCATTGAAATCAAACGGCCCCCGTCAAAAATCGACGGTAGCCGATAGTTGTAACGTGCGCGGATACCCCGGGGAAAACGCACTATAAGAGGCCACGCCCGACCAATACTCACGGTCGAATACGTTCTGCACCGTGGCGCGGAAAGTCGTCGGCCGCCCTTCAATTTTGGTGGCATAGCGCGCGCCTGCATCGATACGGGTCCAGGCGTCCAGCGCTTGGGTGTTGGCCTGGTTGACGTATTGGCTGTCGGTGTAGATCGCGCCACCGGTAAGGGTCAAACCTTCCAGCCAGGGGGTGTCGTATTCCGCCCACAGGTTGGCCTGGATGTCGGGCACGCCGACCGGCTTGTTGCCCTGGTTAGCGGCAGTCGCAGATTTGGTCAGCTCGCCATCAAGGAAGGTCACTCCCCCCATCAAACGGGTGCCGGTGGCCACTTCGCCGAACACGCTGAGTTCCAGGCCACGGTTGCGCTGTTCGGCCTGCACCGAATACACGCCATTGGCGCCCAGTTCACCGGCTGGTTTCTCGATCTGAAACAACGCCAGCGTGGTCATGAAGGTGCCGTGTTCATACTTCACCCCCAGTTCGTGTTGCTTGGACTCGTACGGCGCAAAGGTTTCCCCGGCGTTGCTCGCCGTGCCCGGTGCCGCATCGCCTTTGCTCAGCCCTTCGACGTAGTTGTAGTAGAGGGAGACGTCCTCCCAGGGCTTGACCACCACACCCAGCAACGGCGTGGTGGCGTTGGCGTTGTAACGAGAGCTGACGGAGCCGGCAGCATTATAGTTACGTGACTCGATAAACTGCCGGCGCACGCCCAGGGTCAGTTGAAAACGGTCATCCAGCATCCCCAAGGTGTCGGTCAACGCCACGCCGGACAACTCCGACTCGGAGACTCGCAGCACCTTGGGCGTATTGATGTATTGCTTGGGCGTGTCCACCGGGTGGTAGATATTGGAGAGGATTGTCGTGCCGTTGTTGATGCCCCGCGACAGCTCATCCTGGTAACGGGTCGCCATCAACGTGGTGGTATGGGTGACCGGGCCGGTGGCGAAGAGCCCGCGCATCCCCACATCGGCGGTAGAACGGTCGACGTTGAATTTGTAATAGCCCGGGACGTTGCTGGTGTCACCGGCATCATTGAGGATGCGCGGCACCTGGTCAGACAGGCGCTTCACATCCGACTTGCCGCCCCCTGCATGCGCGAACACGGTGAGGTTGTCGCTCAGATCATATTCACCGCCGAGCAACGCGGACTGTTCCTTGGTATCCGACCAACCCCATTTCTGCGGCAGGCTGGTGCGGCCATTCGGGGCGGATGGCACGTCAACGCCCGGTGCGATGGTAAACGGGCGTGATGCGCCGTCGAAGCTTTCTTTCTGGCTGATGTAGTCGAGATTCAGGCGCAGCCGCTCGCCGCGATAATCCAGGGCAATCGCACCGATCCCCACGTCGCGATGCTGGTCGTTCACGGCCGTGTCGCCGCCCTGCAGGCTGCCGTTGAAGCGCACGCCGAACTGGTTTTCCTCACCGAAACGCCGGCTGATATCCAGGTGTCCGCCCGTTTGGGAGTCCGACGCGTAGCTGCCGGTAAAACGGGTCAGGTCCTGCTCCAGCGGCCGCTTGGGCACGATGTTGATGACCCCCCCGACACCGCTGTTGGGCGAGATGCCGTACATCAAGGCGCCCGGCCCCTTGAGCACTTCGACACGTTCGGCGTACTCGGTAAAGGCCCGGTAGTTGGGGGCTACGCCATACACGCCGTCGTAGGCCAGCTCACCCAGGTTGCCTTCGCCAATCGCAAAGCCGCGAATGAAAAACGAATCGACGATCCCGCCCGTCTGCCCCGTGGAGCGCACCGAGGGGTCACGTTCCAGCGCATCGGCAACGGTGACGGTTTGCAGGTCGGCGAGGGTTTTGGCGGTGTAGCTGGTGACGCTGAAGGGTGTATCCATCACGTCTTTGTTGCCCATCATGCCCAGCCGCGCGCCGCGCGCTACCTGCCCACCGGGGAGAACGTCGGGCAGCGCCGTCGGGCCGTTGTAGCGACCGTCGATGGTGGTGGTGTCGAGTGTCAGGCTGGGCGTGCTGTCATCCGTGGCGGCAGGCGTTGGTGTCTCAGCCCAGGCATTGGCGCCCGCTGCGACCATGACAAAATTCAACAGGGCGGTTCGAATGGCGAGTGTTAACACGCGCTCACCGCAGGGCCGACTGGCAACAGGCATGACGAGAGGATCCTTTCAACGAGGGAAAATGGGAATCACTCCTAATGCCAGTCGACGTGCGAAAAAGTATCACCCTCCCCATGATTTTTTTTGCACGGCTCATTCGTACAGGCGATCCAGCGGTATCGCGATGACCGGCAACGCCGGATCAAACACATGCCGCGTGGTCTTGTACGGAAAGATCTCGCCGCGAGCGATGGTGTTGAAAATCCGCGCGACCTCGAACGCATGCCCCGTGCGCCAGTGCCTTACGCACACCCGTGGGTCCGTATAGTCGAGCTGGATGCACGGTACTCGACACAGACCCAACTGCAACGCTGCATTCAGGCGGTGGTTACCGTCCATCACGATGCCATGCGAGCGCTCGACGATGATCGGTTCCAGCCAATGCCCTGCGCGGATAATCGAGTCGCATAGCCACTGAACATTGGCTGGGTCCACCTGTTCCGATTGCCGTACTTCGCACACCGGCCGCAGCGCAATCTGATAGGTCTGCCCCATGGTTCCCCCCTGCCCTGGCAGCATGTTCAGCAGGTCCCGGTCTTGGCGACCGCTGCGTATCGATGGGCCAGATCCAGCAGACGTTGCGCCTGCTCGATCAGCGGCAGATCGACCATTTCTCCGTCAACTTGCACCGCGTGGCTACCGCCGGCCACGGCACTCATCACCCGATCCGCCCAGGCCAATTGGTGGGCATCGGGCAAGAACGCGCGCTGCACCGTCGACAGCTGCGCGGGATGGATGCACAGCTTGGCCCCGAACCCGAGGGAGCGCGCGTAAAGCGAGTCCTGGGCGACCACCGCCAGGTCGTTGATCGCAGGCGTTACCCCGTCGATTGGCGCCGGCAAACCCGCAGTGCGAGAGGTCAGCACGATGCGGTTGCGTGCGTACAGAAACGCCTCGGGCACCTGGCCGCAATTGATATCCAGGGAAAAATCCAGCGAGCCGAAGGCCAGGCGCGCCAGGCCGGGAATCGCGGCAATCGCCTCCACCTGCTGCAAGCCTTTGGCCGTCTCGATGATCGCGACAATGTGCAACTGGGGTTGCCATGCCAGCAGCTGCTCGACCACCCGCGCCAACGCCTGGGGAGCCTCGGCCTTGGGCAGGAATACCCCGGTGCAACGCTCGGGGTAACGCATGTCGCCCAACCACGTCAGGTCCTGGCGGAACAACGCGCTGCCGACACTGTTGAGCCGGATAAACCGCTGGCACGCAACGCTCGACGTACTTTCCTGCCACGCCCACACGGCAGCTCGGGCAGCGGCTTTGCTCTCGGGATGAACCGCATCCTCGAGGTCCAGGATGATTGCATCCGCCCCGGCCTCAACGGCTTTGGCAAAGCGCTCCGGACGGTTCCCCGGAACGAACAGGTAGCTGATGGGAAGCAGCGTGGTCGTGCTCTGACGATCAGTGTTCATGGCATCTCTCCTTGGCGTGCATCAGTCGTGGTTTTTGAAAAAAATTTTCAGGGGCACCGAGGGGGTAAATTGCGCCTCTGGCGTCACCCTCGCCGATCAACGTTTAACCCCTTATTGATCAATGAATTAACAACGCTTTCAAACTAGGGACGAACGCCCGAAAGAGCGTGCAAATACGGGTTCGCGCACTGATCTTCAGCGGGCATTAATGTGAAATATTTGAAAACCTTACTTGATAATCATTCTCGGTAGCAATATTGTTCACGCCGCCAAGAGAAACTTTTCTTGTGCACATGCAAATCCTAATGTTCACCGAAAGTATGGCCTCGCGACATCATTTACCCATCACTCGCCGGTGAATTAGATCAAGAAAATCAGCAGTTAGTGGCTGATCGCTACATCCGTATAAACCTTATGAAATGGGGTTCTTATGCAATTGTTTTGTGAACCGATTATGACTGTCAAAGCCACAGTTTCGCCTGCAGGATTCGTGTGGCATCCACCGCCAAACACATAAGCGTAAAAACACGACAAGCGACAAGACCGCATTCATCGATCTCTTTTAGAGATTAAAATATGAATGACGACGCTATAAGCGCCAGGGGATAGTTATGTCCATTGCAACAACGCACCCAAATAAAGTGCGCACTGAAGTTCATCTTTCGAAAATGCTTAATCCATTATTGGATGTAAGCATCGCACAGCTGTTACATAGCCAGCCCGACACCCTGCTTGAACTCGTTGCACAACACGGCTCGCCCCTGAATCTTGTATGGCCACATGCTTTTGCACTGAACACCTGCGCATTGCGATCAGTGCTGGAACAGCATGAAGTCCAGCATGCGATCTTCTATGGCGCCAAAGCCAACAAGTCGCAATGTTTGCTGGGCGCGGCCAAGGCGTCCGGTATCGGCGTCGACGTTTCCAGCCTTTACGAGATGCAGGCAGCACTGCGCGCCGGTGTGCCAGCCGATCAGTTGTGTGCCACCGGTCCTGCCAAAACCGAGGATTTTCATCGGCAGCTCGTCCAGGCCGGCGCACTGATCTGCGTGGATTCACTGGAAGAATTCGACCATTTGAAAACACTGCTCGAAGCCCGCAGCAAGGCCATCAAAGCCCGGGTTTTATTGCGTTACAGGCCCAAAAACTGTGCGACCAGCCGCTTCGGAATGGGGGCCTCGGACGTGTTGGTGTGTTTGCACTTACTGACCGGGCTTCGGGCTTTTTTTGACTTCGAGGGTTTCCATTTCCACCTGGGTGGCTATGGGTTCGAATCCCGAGCACAGGCCTTTCGTGAAGTGACGGATTTCGTCGATGAGGCTCGAAAGATGGGATTGAACCCGACCATGATCGATATCGGGGGAGGCTTGCCCATTCGCTATATTGAGCCACACGCCTACGATCGTTTTATACACAACGACAATACACCCAGTCACTATTACAACCAATCCGTGCCCAACTCTTACTACCCTTACGGCAGCAACTTGACGGCGAGCCAGTGGCTGCATTCATTTCTGGAAAGTGCCTACTCGCCGCACCAGAACATTGCCCAGTATTTGAAAGCCAACAACATCACACTGGGATTGGAGCCAGGCCGAAGCCTGGTGGACCAAGCCGCCATTTCAGTGTTCCGCATTACACGCAGCAAAAAACTGGCAAATAACAAAACTGTGTTGTTTGTCGAAGGCAGTAGTTTCAGCGCGTGCGAAACATGGTTCGCGTCGGAATACCTGGTCGACCCGATATTAATCAGCGCGGCACCAACATCGGCCACGCCGATGCAAGCCTATATTGCCGGGCATAGTTGTCTGGATGATGACGTCATCACCCAGCGCCTGATCAACTTTACTACGTCCCCCAAGGCCGGCGACTTATTGATTTATGCCAATACCGCCGGCTACCAAATGGACTTGCTGGAGAACGAGTTTCATCGTCACCCCTTACCTCGGCGAATGGTGGCGACCTGTTGCACGCACGGTAACTACGCGTTTTCACCTGACTACTAGAGGGAGTACTTCCTATGATACTGAACAAAGTTTCCGAACTGATTGGTAATACGCCCATGTTGGGTATTTATATCCCGGGAACTGACGCCCGGCTGTTATTAAAGATAGAGAAAAATAACCCCGGTGGCAGTATCAAAGACCGCATGGCGCGCAACATGGTACTCGCCGCGCTCAAATCCGGACGCCTGAAACCGGGCGGTGTGGTGGTCGAGTCGTCGTCGGGCAATACCGGCATCGGCCTGGCCATGGCCGCCGTTGAATTCGGCCTGCAGTTTATCGCGGTGGTTGACCATCACGCGGCGCAGGACAAGATCGCGGTGATGAAGGCACTGGGCGCGGATATTCGGTTTGTCGCGGGGACCTATCGCGAAGATGAAGTCGCGGTGGTAGAGCGCCAGCGCCTGGCGGCCGAACTCGCCGAGCAGATCCCGGGCGCCGTGTTCATGAACCAGTCCGATAACGCGGCCAACGCCGGCGGCTACAGCGACTTTGTGCGGGAAACCATCGTTCAGGCCGAAGGTGTTATCGGCGCGTATGTCGGTTGCGTCGGTACCGGCGGGTCGATGACCGGAATTGCCCGAGGCCTTAAACAGCACAACCCCGACATCGTCACAGTGGCAGTGGAACCCGCAGGCTCCATCGTCTTCGGGCACCCCGGCTATCCGTATTATCAGTCCGGTACCGGCACGCCTGCCGGGGACACAGTGGGGCTGGTGCTCGATTACAGCTGCATCGACCTGGGCGTGCAGGTTACCGACTCACAAGCCTTCGAGACCTCCCGCTATATCGCCCGCCACCTCGCCCTGCTCGTAGGCGGCTCAACCGGTGGTGCGATTTTCAAGGCCCTGGAACTGATTCACAAAGGTGTACTGAGCGGCAACGTAGTGGTGCCGATTGCCGATGGCGGCGAAAAATACCTGCACACGGTCTTCGATGATAAGTGGCTGGACGAACGCGACCTGCTCGACCCCGGCGTCGCGTCGCAGCTGGATGCCTGGTTGGGCAAGAACCATTGGCAGGAGTCCAGCTCCGCCCCGCTGCAACTCAGCGTTGCATGACCCTCTTTCGACTAAGGAACGCCTCATGAAACCGCTGAAAGTCGCCATTTGCGGCGGTGGCCGGACCGGTCATCTCAACGCCATCCTGTTCAAACAACTGCCCGACGTCCAGGTTGCGCTGCTGACCAGCAATCTGGACGTCATCGACCACCACGCCCGGCAGGTGCCGCTCCAGGCTGTGCTGCCGGACGGATCCACGCTGACCGCCCGGCTGGACCGGGTGACCGCCGAGGCCAGGCCCGCCGTCGAAGACGCCGATATCGTCATCATCACGGTGCCAGCCCATGCCCGCGCCAAAATCCTGCAAGCCATCGCGCCGCAACTGAGCACGAGTAAACCGGTGTACATCGGGGCGATTCCGGGCTTCTGCGGGTTCGACTGGCTGGCCGAGGCCACACTGGCAAATCACCCGAACCTGGTGATATGGGGCATGAAGGACGTGCCTCATACCGCCTTCGAACTCAAACCCGGCCGGTCGATAAAAATGGGCGGCGGCAAAAGCCAGTTGTATGTCGCGACCCATTCGCGAGAATCCCAGGCGTCGCGCCAGCACCTGCACGACATCCTCAAACGGCTCTACGGCCCTTGCGTCACGCTGCTCGATCACTACCTGGAAATCACCCTGACGCCCGGCAACCCGATCATGCACAGCTCGGTGATCTACGGGTTGATCGGCCCCTACGGCCAATGGCACCGCAAGATCTTTCCGCAGCGCCTGTGCTGGTGGACGGAGTGCCCCGAACTGGGCGCTTACTTCCTGGAACGCATGGATCAGGAAAGCCAGGAACTGTGCGCGGTCATCAGTGAGCGCATGGGCGTCGATCTGTCGTCCGTCAAATCCTTGAAACAGGAAATCGTCGAGGCGTACGGCGATCAGATTCGCGACCAGAGCAGCATGTTGTCGATTCTGCGCACCAACCAGGCCTACAACGACATCCTCGCCCCCATGGTGCCGGCCGGCGATAACCGCGCCGGGTATGTGATCGAGCGTGAGAGCCGCGCGTTCAACGAAGACGTCGCCTATGGGCTGGTGTTGCTGGTGGAAATGGCCAGGCGGTTTGAACTGAAAGTGCCCTATATCGAAGAAGTCCTGCACTGGAGCGTTGCCTACATGCAAGGCCTGCGCGACTCGGCGCTGGATTACTTCCCGAGCCAATGGCCTCGCACGGCATAACCCTTTTAATGAATGACTCAACGAGCAGATAGCTGATATGGATGACCTCAACACCTTGATCGCCTACTCCCGCAAAAACGCCCTGCGCCGACTGATTCGTTGCTTGTTTGCGGAAAATATCCTGGATCGTTCGGCGCTGGCGTTTACCCCTGACGGCCGCCAGGCCACCTACCCGCTCAAGCAGCGCGGCGCGCAGCTGTTTTTCTCCGAGATTGCACTGGGGCCGGCCGACACGCTGGTCAATGACGGCGACGTGGTGCTGCTGACGGCCGAAGGCGTGCGCCAGGCGATCACCCGCCATCAAGACTTGCTGGATGTACTGCGCGACAGTTTCGACTTTGAGCCCAGCGACGAAGGCGTGGCCGGTCTCAAGTCGGATATGGAAAACAGCCTGCTGAACGACGCCCATGCACGCCAGTATCGCCAACACTGGAACGCACGCCTGGCCCAGGCCGCTCAACGCCAGGGCCTCATCAGCCTTACCGATTACTTACGCCGGCATTCGAGCACCAAGGACGCCGCCATCCTGCTGGACCAGTGGGGCTCATTGGAAGGTCACCCCTACTACCCGACCTGGAAAGCCCGCCCCGGACTGAATGACTCTGAGGTCGAGCAACTGTCTCCGGAGTTCAACGCCCAGGTACCCCTGCGAATTGCCGCCTTGCGTGCTGACATGGCCAAAAGCGAAAGCATGCCCCACGTGACCAGCTACCCCGCCTGGTTCGCCAGCAACTTCCCGGCACACTGGGAGCAATGGAAGGCGGCGCTGAACGCTAAGGGACTGGATGAAACACAATGGCTGCCACTGCCGATTCATGGCTGGCATTTGCAGGCCTATGTGCTCAAGACGTTTGCCGCAGAAATCGAAGAAGGTCTCCTGATCACCGAGGGGCCGGATATTCAGACGTTGCCGACCATGTCATACCGCACGATGATGCCGGTACTGGACCACGCTGCGCCGCTGATCAAATTGCCCATCGCGTTGTGGATGACCAGCGAGTTGCGCAGCCTGCAAGCCAAGTCGATCCATATGGGGCCGCGCATCAGCACGGTGATCACGCAAATCCTGGAAGCCGAAAACGGTTTCGACCAGCAACTGGAAATCTTCCCTGAAGAAATCGGCGTGCGCTACCGACACGCGATCACCCAGGACGACGTACCGGGAAAACACCTGTCCGTGGTATTTCGTGCCAGCCGGCAAGCGTTCGAACGCAACGATGATCGCCTGCCGATCACTGTAGCTTCGTTGTTCACCCGTTTGCCGGGCAGCGGTCGGCCGCTGTTTACCGACCTGATCGAACGCGACGGGGAGCGCGCCGACGCCGCCAGCGTAGAACGGTGGTTTCGCCACTATGCCAAAGTCGTCACCCACCCCGTGGTGGCAATCTACCTGCTGTACGGTATCGGGCTCGAAGCGCACCAGCAGAACACCATGGTGCTGTTCTCACCCGATGGCTTGCCGCGCAGCCTGCTGATCCGCGACTTTGGCGATGGCAGGACCTACGCCCCGCTGCTGGAGGAACGCGGTTATACGTTACAGCCACACGTGCAGCCTGGCATTCTGCCTACGGTCTTTACCGGTGATATCGAACCGGTGCGCATGTTTGTACTGGACGCCGCGTTCCTCACGCACCTGCATGAAATGGCCCTATGGCTGACCAAGGAATACGGCATGGACAACACGCGCTTGTGGGCAGTATTGCGCGAGGAAACCGAAAACGCCTTCGCCGCCGTACGCGATCGGGTTTCGCCGCAGGTGTGGGAAGTGGAACGCCAGGCCTTTGTCGAGGATCCTTGGCCTACCCGTTCATTGCTGCGCATGCATCTGATGCAGTATTCCAACTACCGTTTGCAGCACACCCTGACCAACCCGCTAGCTGCCGTTTAACGATCGAGGCCGTCTCATGTCCCAAGCAGGTGCCATCCAGGGTTCAAGTGTGAGAATCCTTATTTATCTTCTGTTCGCGATCCAACTGGTCTCCATGGGCGCGATGGAAATGAGCGGGCCGTTCTGGCCCGTGCACCTGCGCGGGCTGGCCTCTTCGGAGTCGATATTCAGCTTCGCCAGCATCGCCGTGTACGTCGGGCCGATGCTGGGCATCATGCTGACCAGTGCATTCTGGGGCCGCATCGGCGATCGCTACGGCCACAAATTAATGATGATCCGCGCACTCGCGGGGTTGTCCCTGACCCAGCTCGGGCTGGCGTTTTTCAGTGACATCTGGGTCATCCTGGTCCTGCGTTTTCTGCAGGGCGCCTTTGCTGGCTATATAGCCCCGGCGCAGGCTTACGGGGTCAGTATCGAAGCCCCGTCGCGACGGGCCCGGTTATTTGCGATCCTGCAGATATCGACCAATGTCGGCTCACTGCTGGGCGCGGTCGTAGGCGGCCTGATCCTCGATTTCGCGACGTTTTTCTGGATCAATATCGTCGCCTCAGTGCTCTGTGCACTCTGTACCGTCATCGCCGCCGTGACGTTGCCGGATGTGCCTCCCGTACCGAAAAAACCGGCGGTGGCCACCCGCACGCCGGCCGCAGACACCGACAGCGTATGGCGCAGCTCTCCCCTGCTGTCGCTGCTGTGTGTCATGGGGATCCTGCTGCTGGCGCGCATGTTGCCGCAGACATCCTTTTCGCTGTACGTGAGCTCGACGTTCGAGGTCAGCAACTCAGTCGTCGGCCTGTGCTATGGGTTGCTGGCCCTGGGCTTTATCCTGTCGGCAACGGCGTGGTCGCGCTACTTCGAGCATCGTTCCCAGGCAGAAACCCTGCAACGCATCACGTATATCGTCATGGGCTGCATTGCCTTGACTGCCGTGGCAGGCGTAACGCGCAGCCCCGTGGTATTTATCGTTGCCTACTTCATTTGGGGGGTGCTGCTGGGGGCGACCACCCCTGTACTGATGGCATTGGTCTCGAAAACCGCCGACAGCTCGCGACAAGGCTACGTACTGGGTATTGCTCAAAGTACGGCGCAGTTCGCCTCGATTGCCGGCATCTCCATTGGTGGCTTGCTGAGCCAGGTCTATGGCCTGCAATACACCTATCTTTTCGTGTGCCTGGCCTATGCAGTGGCGCTGATTCCCATGATCGCGTTGCGGTACTGGTCGGTGTCCGCGCCTTCCAATCGCGTTGCGGACGGCGACTGAACAAGGAGTGAGGGTGTGAACGTTGAACAACTGCGTGCCGACACACCGGGTGTCGAGCATTTGATCCATTTCAATAATGCCGGTGCGGCGCTGATGCCTGAGCCGGTGGTCCAGGTCATCACTGGGCACTTGCAACAGGAAGCGCGCCTCGGCGGGTATGAAGCGGCCGCCCAATGCGCGGCTGAACTGGAAAATGTCTACGCCGCCATCGGGCGCCTGATCAATGCGCGTCCCAATGAAATCGCAGTGGTCGAAAACGCCACCCGGGCCTGGGACATGGCGTTCTATTCACTGGCGCTCAAGCCCGGCGATACCGTGCTGACATCAATGACCGAATACGCCGGCAACTACATCCCATACCTGCAATTGAGGCAGCAGCGCGGGATCGAGATCCGGATCATCCCCAACGATGAACACGGCCAGGTGTGCCTCGCGGCCTTGGCGACCCTGCTTGAAGACGAGCGCGTCGCCCTGGTATCGCTGCCGATGATCGCCACCAATGGCGGGCCTGTGCAACCCGTCGAGCAGATCGGTGCCCTCGCCCGGGCGGCGGGCGTATTGTTCCTGCTGGACGCTTGCCAGGGGGTGGGGCAGGTACCGATCGATGTGCAAAAGATCGGCTGCCATATGCTCACCGCCACCAGTCGAAAATATCTGCGCGGGCCCAGGGGCATGGGGTTCCTGTACATCGAGCCGTCCCTGTGCCAGCGCTTGGAGCCGGTTTTTCTTGACCTGCACGCGGCCTCGTTGCTCACGGCGGATAGCTTTAAAATTCGCACTGATGCCCGACGTTTTGAAAATTGGGAATGCAACGTCGCGGCCAAGCTGGGCCTGGGGGCAGCGACGGAGTATGCGCTGGCGCAGGGCATCGAACCGATGTGGCAGCGCATCCAGCACCTGGCAGGCTACTTACGCCATCGACTGACGGAAGTGACGGCTATCACTCCCCAGGACCTGGGACCTGTAAAGTCCGGCATCGTAACGTTCAGTCATCGGTACAGCAGCGCCCCACAGGTGCAGCAGTGGCTCGCCACGCAACCCAAACGTATCAACGTGAGCACCTCTAACGCAGGCTCCACCCTGCTCGACATGCAACATCGGGGCTTGCGTGAGGTCAGCCGTGCGTCAGTTCATGCCTACAACACCGAAGCCGAAATCGATTCATTGATTGACGCCTTGATACGCCTGTCACATGCCTGATCACGGGAGACAATCGCGCTTGCGCTCAAGTCGGGTTGTCAACTAGCATTGGGAATACTTCTCAATTACAAACAAATCTGCCGCCATGAGCGAAACCTCTTCCGCGAATCATCTCAATCACCTGCGTGCCATCGAGGCCCTATACAGCGGGCATCACGGCTGGCTGTACGCCACGCTGAAGAGAAAACTGGGTAACGCCATGGATGCGGCGGATCTGGCCCAGGACACCTTCACCCGGATCCTCGCCTCACAAGTCACGGTGATTGACCAGCCACGGGCGTACTTGAGCTGCGTGGCCAAGGGCATTCTGGTCAACTGGTACCAGCGCAAGGCACTGGAGCGCGCCTACCTGGATGCACTGGCGAACGTGCCCACCCACGAAGCGCCGTCGCCCGAGGCGCACTTCATGGTGCTGGAAACCCTGTACGAAATCGACGTCATGCTCGATAGCCTTGCGCCGCTGGTCAAGCGGGCCTTCCTGCTGTCGCAGATCAACGGCCTCAAGTACGACGACATCGCCGAGCAGCTGGGTGTATCGCTGATCACCGTCAAGCGCTACATGAAACAGGCCTTCGTACAATGCCTGATGCTGGTGGAATGAATGCTCGGTCTGCGCAGGGAGCCACCGCTGGACCCGCAGGTACTCGAAGAAGCCGCCGAGTGGCTGATGCGCTTGAACGAACGCGAACTGAGCGAGCACGAGCGTGCCGAATGGGAGCGCTGGAAGGTCAGCAGCCCGGAGCGTGATCGTGCCTGGTCGCGTGCTCAATTGCTGCAGAGCAAGTTCGGCGGCCTGCCACCCTCCCTGGCGATGTCGGCGCTGGACCGGCCAAACAGCCCGGAACGTCGTGCAGCACTGGGCAAGCTGGCGATCCTGCTGGCGGTGATGCCTGTGGGTTGGGGAAGCTGGAAGCTGGCGCAATCGCAGCAATGGTCAGCAGACTACCGCACCGACGTTGGCCAGCGCCGCGAACTGACCCTGGCCGATGGCTCGCGTATCACCCTGAACACCGATACCGCTATCGACGTCGTATTCGACGACCGCCAACGCCTTATTCACCTGCGCGAAGGCGAAATCCTGGTGCAGACCGCCGTGGACAACGCCCCTCAGCCCCGGCCGTTCCTGATCAGCACCCGCCAGGGGCGCATGCAGGCGCTGGGCACACGTTTTACCGTACGAGAAGTAAGCCCACGCACGCACCTCGCCGTGATCGACGGCGCGGTGAGCGTGATATTGGCCGATAACCGCCAGACCCCACCGTTGATCGTCAACGCCGGGCAGCGCACCGACTTCTCCTCACAGACCTTTGGTGAGCTGGCGCCGACCGATCGCTATATCGGCTCATGGACCCAAGGCATGTTGATGGCCGACAAGATGCGCCTGGCGGATTTCGTCGCGGAACTGACGCGCTACCGCCGAGGCTTCCTGCGCTGTGATCCGGCCATCGCCGACCTGCGCATTTCCGGGGCCTTTCCGGTCGGTGATACCGATCGCACTTTGAGTATGCTGGTGCACACCTACCCCGTGCTGGCGAACAGTCATTTGCGCGGTTATTGGGTCACCCTGTCGCCTGCCTGATTTCACGCAAAAATAAACGGCGGTCGGGGTGATACTTTTTTCGATCTCGGCTGGCAAAGACAGGAACAGCCTTTTCCTCTCGTCCATTGGGTCCTCCTTTCATGCCTGTAGCACGGCCCCTGCGTCCGGCTCGTCCGTTCAAACCGATGGTGCACGGCGTCGTGCTCAGCCTGCTACTGGCCGGTGCCGTCTGCCCGGCAGCATTGGCGGGCGAACCGGCCCAATTGGACGCGGTCGCTTTGCAGGCCTACCACATTGCCCCCGGCCCGCTCGGCGCAACGCTCTCAAGCTTTGCCGTGGACGCCGGCATTGCCCTGTCGTTCCAGCCGTCGCTCACGGAGGGACTGATCAGCCCCGAACTGCGCGGGACCTACTCCACCCAGGAGGCTGTCACGCGTTTGCTCGAAGGCAGCGGCCTGGAGATGGTGTTGCGCAGCGATGGCAGCTACACCCTGGTACCGCGCCGGCTAACGTTGTCGGCGACCACGGTGGAGGCGGCGCAAAAACATACCGATAGCCTGCCGCCGGTGTACCCGGGCGGCCAGGTAGCCGAGGGCGGGCGTCTCGGCCTACTGGGCAATACGGATGTGATGGACGCGCCCTTCAGCATCAGCACCTATACCGCGTCATTGATCAAAGACCAGCAGGCGACAACCGTAGGCGACGTGCTGGAGCGCGACTCCTCGGTCCGCTCCACCGGCCAGACGGGGGGTATCGTCGATTCATTCTTTATTCGTGGTTTTCCGGTGGGCGAAGGCAACCTTGGGGAACTGGCGTTCGACGGCGTGTACGGCGTGGCCTCCAATTACCGGGTCTTCACCGACTATGCCGAACGCATCGAAGTGGTCAAAGGCCCCGGCGCCCTCCTCTACGGCATGTCCCCGAACAGCGCCGTCGGTGGCGTGATCAACGTGGTCCCCAAGCGCTCCCTGGACGAGGACCTGACCCGCGTCACGGCCACCTATGGCCAAGACCTGCAACTGGGCACCCACATCGACCTGAGTCGGCGGTTTGGCGAGGACCGGCGATTCGGCGTGCGCGTCAACGGCCGCGCGCAGCAGGGTGACACCGTCATCGACAAGCAATCGCGAGACGTCGGGGTGAGTGCCATCTCCCTGGATTACCAGGGTGATCGCCTGCGCACCAGCCTGGACCTGATCGCCCAGCAAGAGCAATTTGACGCGGCTTCACGGCCATTTCTGATCGCTCCCGGTGTGCCGATTCCCCACGCCGCCAACGGGCGTACCAACGTCAGCCAGGCGTGGGGCTGGTCCAAAACCCGCGACGAGTCGGCATTGCTGGGTGGCGAGTATGACGTGAACGACGCACTGACCCTGTTCGCCCATGCCGGCGGTGGGAAGTCGAACGTGGCACGCCTTTCCGACCAGACCCCGACCATCGTCAACACCGCCGGGGACACCTCGTCGATTCCCGGCTATTACAAATTCAAGGTCCGGCGCTACACGGTCGACACCGGCGCCAGACTGCGCTTCGACACCGGGCCGATCAGCCACAGCACCACGCTGCAAGTCACGCGCTATCGCGATGAGTTGTCGCGCGGCATTATTTCCGGCCCGCCGATCCTGTCGAACATTTACCACCCTATCTCCCGGCCGGAGGTAGACATTCCAACGCCTGCCACGCCGAAAGTCTCGGCGACCGAATTGTCCGGCGTCGCGGTTGCCGACACCTTGTCGATGCTCGATCAGCGCCTGCAGGTGACTGTCGGCCTGCGCAAACAGACCATCCGCTCCAACAACTATGATGCGGCAGGTGCGGTGACCACGGCTTACGACGATGGCAAGACGACGCCGCTGTTCGGGGCAGTCGTCCGCCCCTGGGATCATGTGTCGTTCTACTACAACTACCTGGAAGGCTTGAGCAAAGGCGATATCGCTCCCGCCACAGCCTCGAATGCGGGCCAGATCTTTGCCCCCTACGTCTCACGCCAGCATGAGGTCGGGGTCAAGCTCGACTACGGCACGGTTATGTCCACACTCGCGCTGTTCCAGATCACCAAACCCAGCGGCGAACTGTCAGGCACAACCTTTGCGGTACAGGGTGAACAGCGCAACCGGGGCCTCGAACTCAACGTATCCGGCGAGGCCGGCCGAGGTACACGCCTGCTCGGCGGGGTGACGCTGCTGGATGCACAACTGACCAAAAGCGCGGTTGCCGCCAACCGGGGCAATACCCCGGTGGGGGTGCCCAAGGTGCAAGCCAATCTCTGGGCCGAGTGGGACGTGCCCTGGGTCGAGGGGCTGACGCTGACCAGCGGGGCGCTGTACACCGCCAGCCAATATGTGAACCAGGCCAACACCCAGCAGTTGGACCCCTGGACTCGCTTCGACATGGGCGTGCGCTACAGCACGCGTATCGCCCAGCGGCCGACGACCTTCCGCGCCACGGTACAGAACGTGTTCGACCGTGAGTATTGGTCGGGCGTCGCTTCCTATGGTGCGTTCTCTCAAGGCTCGCCACGCACCCTTCTACTGTCGACCACGGTCGATTTCTGAAACCTTCGGCCCGGCACGGCTAGCTGCACCGCCATCCGGCCCGACCACTGCAAAGGCTTTAACCATGGTTACCATTGTTCGACGCAGCCACGCCTTCGCCGGGTTGCTGTTTGCTGGTTTGTTGGGGTGGGCACTGCCGTCAGCGGCGGCCGAGCCGCAGGCAACACGCAGCACCGTCACCGACTTGCTCGGACGTCAGGTCAAGGTGCACCTGCCGGTCAGGCGCGTCATTCTGGGGGAAGGTCGTCAGTTGTACCTGGTTGCCGCGCTGGATACGCAAAACCCGATCGAGCGAATCGTCGGCTGGCGCAAGGACCTGATCCAGTCCGACCCGGACACCTATGGCGCTTACCTGCGTAAATTTCCCGACATCGCCAAAATCCCCACCTTCGGCGGCTTTGAAGATGGCACCTTCGATATCGAGCAGGCCATCTCCCAGCATCCCGATGTGATCATCCTCAATATCGAGGCCCAACATGCTACCGAGGATGCGCGATACATCGAGAAGCTCGACGCCCTGGGGATTCCGGTGGTGTACGTCGACTTTCGCAACCACCCGATGCAAAACACCGAACCGACCATGCGCCTGTTCGGCCAGTTATTCGGCAAAGAAGCACGTGCAGAAGCCTTTATCGACTTTCGTAACCAGCAGATCCGTCGTGTCACCGACGTGATCAAAGCGCAGCACCCTTCGCGCCCCGCCGTATTCATCGAGCGCATCGGCGGCTACACCGACGATTGCTGCCTGAGTTTCGGCAATGAAAACTTTGGGCTTTTCGTCGATATGGCAGGCGGCAACAATATCGCCAGAGACATAATTCCCACCACCTTCGGCCAGTTGAACCCCGAGCAAGTGATCGTCGCCAACCCGGAGCAGGTGGTGGTCACCAGTGCCAACTGGGAAGCCTTTGCCCCCGGTGGCCATTGGGTCGGTGTGGGCCCCGGTGCCGACATGGCGCAAGCCCGGCGCAAATTGGCCTGGTACACCCAGCGCCCGGCCTATGCCGGGATCAAGGCGCAGGATGACCAGGCGTTCCATGCGATCTGGCATCAGTTCTACAACAGCCCTTATCAGTTCGTGGCCATCCAGCAGTTGGCCAAGTGGTTTCATCCGACATTGTTTACCGACCTGGACCCTGAAGCCTCGTTTCGCGAATTGCACGAGCGATTCCTGCCGGTGCCCTATGAGCCTGGGTACTTCGTGAGCCTCAAGCCATGAGCGCCGTGATTCAACGCGACACCTACCGGCGCCTGGTGCTGCGCAAGCGCCTGATCCTCGCGGGCCTGGCCCTGCTGCTGTCGTGCAGTGTGCTGCTTGACCTGGCTCTGGGGCCGGCGAGCTACAGCTTCAATGAGGTGCTCGGTGCACTCTTTGCGCCGGACAGTGCGCCGGCACAGGTTCGCGTGGTGATGTGGGACATCCGCCTACCGATCGCCCTGATGGCGGTTGCCGTGGGTGCGGCGTTGTCACTGGCCGGCGCGCAGATGCAGACCATCCTCAATAACCCGCTGGCCAGCCCCTTCACCCTGGGCATTTCCGCCGCCGCCAGTTTTGGTGCGGCCATGGGGCTGGCGTTTGGTGTGGCGCTGTTTCCATTAGCGGCGCAGTACATGGTGCCGGTCAACGCGTTCATCATGGCCATGCTTTCGGCGCTGCTGATTCACTTTCTGAGCATGCGTCGCGGAGTCACCGCAGAAACCATCGTGCTGCTGGGTATCGCCCTGGTGTTCACGTTTAACGCGTTATTGGCTCTGGTGCAGTTTTTCGCCACCGAGCAAGCCGTAGCGGCCGTGGTGTTCTGGACCATGGGCAGCCTGACCAAAGCCACCTGGCCCAAACTGGGGGTGATCTGCCTGGTGATCGTGATCACCCTGCCGATCTTTGCCAAACGAGCCTGGGCCCTGACCGCGCTGCGACTGGGCGACGACAAGGCCGCCAGTTTCGGGATCAACGTGCGCAGCCTGCGCTTCCAGACGCTGATCATGGTCAGCCTGCTCGCCTCGTTCCCCGTGGCCTTTGTTGGCACCATCGGCTTTATCGGGCTGGTCGGCCCGCATATTGCGCGGATGTTGATCGGCGAGGACCAGCGCTTCTTCCTGCCGGCCTCGCTGCTGACCGGCGCACTGATTCTGTCCGCCAGTTCAGTGGTGAGCAAAACCCTGATCCCCGGCGCCATCTTCCCGATCGGGGTGGTCACTTCACTGATCGGCGTGCCGTTCTTCATATCTCTGATCCTCAGCGGGAAGAAAAACTCATGGTGAAGATTCAGCTGCAAGACCTGGGTGCCCGCTATGGCCAGCGCACGATCATCCGCGGCGTTACCACTGCCGCGTTCAACGGCGGCCAGGTGGTCGCCGTGGTGGGCCCCAATGCCGCGGGCAAATCCACCTTGTTTAAACGCATGGCCGGGCTGATCGATGGGCCTGGACAGGTGATCCTGCAGGACTCGAAAAAGGGCCAGCAAGGCATCTGCTACATGCCCCAGGGCTTGAATGCCAGTGCACGGTTGACGGTCTATGAATCGGTGCTCCTGGCCCGCAAGCAACTGTCGCCGCAATGGACCGTCCACGATGACGAACTGAATCTGGTGGACGAAATGCTCGAGGCCCTTGGCATCAGTGACTTGTCCTTTCGCAACCTCGGCGAACTCAGCGGCGGCCAGCAGCAACTGGTGTCAATCGCCCAGACCTTGGTGCGCGAGCCGGAAATCCTGCTGATGGACGAGCCCACCAGCGCCCTCGATATGCATCGTCAGGTGCAAGTGTTGAACTTCATGAGCGCACTGGCCCGCAAACAGAAGGTGATCGTGTTTATTGCCCTGCATGACCTGAACCAGGCGTTGCGCTTTGCCGACCAGGTATTGGTGATTGCCGACGGCACCGCGCAGGGCAGCGGCGCGAGTCATGAGGTGATCACCGAACACATGCTTCGCGAGGTGTACCAGGTTGAGGCGCGGATTGAGCAATGCAGCCGTGGGCAACGACATATTTTGATCGATGGGATAACTTGACAGCAACCCAACGCGCGCCAGCAAGCGCGACAGACGACTCGCAAGTATCGCTAGAGCGGCGAGCTCCGGCCCCAGCAACATGCGGATTATGGGCGCGGCAATGCATCAAGGTCGTAAGCCTGCACCCCTGCTGGAGGCCGGCGTGATCAGCGGTTGTTTTTTCTGGGGAGCTACAGCAGCGATAGGCGTTTTAGCCGTCTTGGCACGGGAGGATATCGCAGGAGTCGTCGATGGACACTCGTCTGAAGACCTGAGAGGACCCAGCAACAATACAAATTTGAGCCTGTCCGTTAGACAGTACTTAAAACGATACTTAAACGTACCGGATTGGATTGCCCTGGATTTCAGTGTTTTCCCGCAGAAACGAAAAAAGACGCCTAAGCGTCTATTTCGTGGATCCCAGTGCCCAATGGACATCCGCAGATCAAATTTTGGAGCGGGAAACGAAACTCGTATCTAGCGTCCGACCCATTGAAATCTAAAGGTTTTATTTTCTTTCCGATGCAGGAAAGGACTTAATCCTGGACTTGTTTTTGAAGTGTTTCAAAGGTCAAGAGGGAGTTTATTCCAAGCTGAGGGATTCGCGCCTTCTGCCAATCACCAGAGATGAACCAGGTAACGTCGATGGGCAGATGATTTATTGGTGGGGCAGGCGCCCCCGCGAGGCTCTGAGGTCTTGGATGAACTGCCTGGCCGGATACTCAATGACCAAGGCTGGGCGCGTCAAACTCTGTCAGAAGCCATGAACATATAAACTAACCTGACGCTTACTTCCATCCGCCTCCCCGACAGGGCTTCCCGCACAGGGTACAGCACAGCAGCTCCAGCTTGGGTCGAAAGCCGGCAGAGTGCTCAGCTCAAGTGGCATAACCGAAATTTCGGGTGTCAAGACAGCTACTGGCATACGCTGCCGTTGTTTCGCCTTCCAGTCACCACCTTGATGTGTTAAGCGTATGAGCGCCCGGCGCAGCCTTGTGCGAATATGCCTTGAGTCGTCACAAGTCACATGATCTATTTCGACACGACAATTCGGAAGCGCATATTCATCAACGGGCAGGTTAGGAGTGACAATGGCAAAGGTCTTTTTTTCGTATTCTCACGATGACGAGCAATACCGTGATCAGTTAGAAAAACACCTGGCATCGTTACGCCATGAAAGGCTCATCGAATCATGGCACGACAGGCGAATTCTGGCTGGACAGCATCTTGGAAATGAAATAGACCAACAAATCAATGCGGCCGACGTCATCCTGTTGCTCGTCAGCTCAAGCTTTCTCGATTCTCGCTACTGCTACTCCATCGAAATGGCACGAGCCTTGGAGCGAAATGCCGCAGGAGAAGCACAGATCATCCCGGTGATCGTCCGACCCTGCGATTGGCATTCAACCCCGCTGGGCAATCTGCTCGCTGCACCCAAGGATGGCAAAGCCATCACGACGTGGCCGAATTACGACGAGGCCTACACCGATGTCGCGAGGCAGATCCGAGCTGTGGTGACACGCATGTCACCGTCAGTGAACTCGCCTACCCCGCTTGCCGTTCCAACTGCGCCCTCTTTCCCAGCGTCGGTAGTTGCCCCCTCTCGCTCCAGCAACCTCGCCCTTAAAAAGACGTTCAGTGAATTGGATGCTGATAGGTACTTGCAGGAATCGTTTGACTTCATCTCACGCTTTTTCGAAGGTTCGCTGCAGGAGCTGGAAGCTCGCAATGACGGGATCAGCTGTCAGTTTCGCCGCATCGACGGCAATACCTTCACCGGCGCGATCTATCGCCAGGGCAACAAAGCCAGCGAATGTTCCGTAACACTTGGCGGCATGGGCGGACGAAGTATTGAATTCTCCAGCAGTGCATCTGCTCGTGGTGGCTTTAACGAGATGCTTTCGGTGGATCATGATGATCAATCACTATTTCTTAAGTCACTGGGTATGGCTATGCATGTCTCACGCTCACAAAAACTGACTCAGGAAGGCGGTGCAGAACTGTTTTGGTCAATACTCATCGGACCGCTGCAGCGGTAACTTGCACACGAATTGGAGTGTATGCACTGCATCAAAACACTCACGCTCAGTAGGCCGGGCTCCAGCGTGAGTTCGAACGTTAAACGCGTTAAAAGAAGCCCCGAAGCGATAATACAGCGTAGCTCGCCCTTAGTTCGTAGGCGCCTCCAAGTATCAAAGGCGAAAGATGCTTTTCCGGGCAACAGGCATTGCGCACGAGTCAACGCTGATCGCGGGGGTCGATACCCTTCCCGCCCAGCTCGTACGCCGACGGACTCTCGATCAAGTTGCATAAAGCACCCAGTGAAACAAGCGCCTCGTCAGACGCGCTCTCTCAACACAACTTTTCGTAACAGCGCACTGGCAAATGGGCGCATTGAGCAATACCCTGCCCGTACCGCCCCAACGTTACGAGCTGAAACATGTCAGGGATTGCCATATTTGAAAGCCCACGTTGGCTACGAGATCTTCTCCGCTTCTTGCCGCTGAAGAGCCAATTCGTCCTGTCCGGCAACATCCGCGACCTGCAGGCCAGTGAAGTGACGCCCGGCACGGTGACCGCGCAGAGCTTCAACCAAACCCTCTGTAATGCCCTACTCGATGCTGGCTACACCCAGGTCATCGCCTGGGATCCCGTGTCGGGTTTCCGGGTAGTCGACAAACCCGGTTCCGCCCCTGAAGCCGGCAAGACGTTGCTTCAGGAACTTGGCCTGACTCCGGTAAATGGCGTAGCACCCGCAGGTATCGATCTGCTGGGCGCCACCCTGCCACGACTGGTGGGTCGTGCTGGCGAACCTATCGCGCTGATCATCGACTTCGCCTCGCGCCTGGTGGTTCGCAACGACTCCCTCAGCGCGGCTGAACACCAGCTCTTCACCCAGGCCCTGGTGCAATCCCATCAGGCTCGCAGCCGTCCGGCCACGGAGCTGCGCAAACCGTTCTTCAATACCCTGCTATGGCTGGTGGAAAAAGAAGGCGATTTGCCCGACTGGTTGCTGGTCGACAACCCACGCCTGCGCCACATCCCCGTGTCCAAACCTGATCAATTGTCCCGCCGTGCATTGGCACCGGCGTTGCTCAAAGGGCTCAGTGGCAGCCAGGGCGCCAGCGAAGTGGTCATGCATCAGGCTGTAGAAGCCTTCGTCCAGAACACCGAGGGATTGCTGCTGCTCGATCTCAGCGCCATTGCGCAACTGGCGCGGGTCGAGGGTGTAGCCATGGAACAGATTGCCGATGCGGTGCGCCGCTACAAGATCGGTGTCACCGAGGACCCGTGGCTGAAGATCGACCGTCAGCGTATCCGGCATGCGGACGCGGTCGTCCATCAGCGTGTCAAAGGCCAGGAGCATGCGGTGACGCACATGCTCGACATCGTCAAGCGTGCGATGACAGGCGTCGGCGCCAGTCGCAAGGGCAACCGTCCACGGGGCGTAGCCTTTCTCGCGGGACCGACCGGCGTAGGCAAGACCGAACTCGCCAAAACGATTACCAGCCTGCTGTTCGGCGACGAAAGTGCATATATCCGCTTCGACATGTCGGAGTTCAGCGCCGAGCATGCCGATCAACGCCTTATCGGCGCACCGCCCGGCTACGTCGGCTATGACGTCGGCGGTGAGCTGACCAATGCTATCCGCGAGAAACCGTTCAGCGTGGTGTTATTCGATGAAATCGAAAAAGCCCACCCACGGATTCTCGACAAGTTCCTGCAGATCCTCGACGACGGGGTGCTGACTTCAGGCCGCGGTGATCGGGTGTACTTTTCGGAGGCCCTGATCGTGTTCACTTCCAACCTGGGAATCTATCGCCAGGGCGACAATGGCGAACGCGTTGCCAACGTCCTGCCTGACGAAGCCTTCGAGCAAGTCCAGGAGAAGGTGCACAGCGAGATCGACCGGTATTTCAAGCTCGTGCTCAATCGTCCAGAAATCCTCAATCGAATCGGCGAAAACATCATCGTCTTCGACTTCATTCGCGAAGGCGTTGCAGTGCAGATCTTCGAACAAATGGTCAACGCCACCTTCGACGACCTGCAGGGACAGAACCTGTTTATCGAATTGGCCCCCCAGGCACGCCAGACACTGCACAGCCTCTGTCTGCAGGACCTGTCCAACGGTGGCCGGGGCATCCGCAACCAGTTAGAGGCACGCCTGCTCAATCCCCTATCGCGGGCACTGTTCGATCAGGACGCGCAACCGGGCGAGCACTTCACGATCACCGAGTTGGACATCACTGGACTGAAGATGGAACGTCGCTGAACATGGACCTTAGCCTGTCGCGCATGCATTTTCCGGTCACTACCCTCGGCCCGGGGCGGCGTATTGGTATCTGGTTCCAGGGCTGCAGCATCCGCTGTCCAGGATGCATCTCTGCCGATACCTGGGGGCCAGGGCACAGACGCTTGTCGCTGGAGCAACTGCTTGAACAGATAACCCCCTGGCTGCACGAGGCCGAAGGAATCACCATTTCCGGAGGGGAACCGTTTGACCAGTTCGACGCCCTGCGATCACTGCTCGAAGGCCTGCGTCGGCTCAGCGAGCTCGACATCCTGGTCTACAGTGGCTACTCCCTGGAGCAACTCAATGAGTCGTTGCTCCAGACCAAGGGCTTGATAGATGCCTTGATCAGCGACCCTTATATCGAAGCACTCAGTCAGACCATGGCCTTGCGCGGCAGTGACAATCAACGCCTGAGCCTGCTCACGCCACTGGGCCGGGCACGCCTGGGTCATTACGAACGCCCGCTCGAACCCGCCGACAAGGCGCTCGACCTGATGTTTGACGAAAGTGGCAGCGTCTGGATGGCCGGCATCCCACGACGTGACGATCTATTGCGCTTACGCGATCTGCTGCATGAACAAGGCCATCATTTACAGATCAGCGCACACGCGTCGCGACGCCGCTGAGTGGAGCACACCCCATGATACGTTTCTGCCCTA
Source organism: Pseudomonas tritici (assembly GCF_014268275.3). Taxonomy (NCBI): domain Bacteria; kingdom Pseudomonadati; phylum Pseudomonadota; class Gammaproteobacteria; order Pseudomonadales; family Pseudomonadaceae; genus Pseudomonas; species Pseudomonas tritici. Next base: position 2,526,457 of record NZ_CP077084.1, on the reverse strand, counting down.
ACTGCAAAACCGAGCGCGCCCTCCAGGAAATGTTCTGCGAAGGGCTCATTCAGGAACAACCCTGCGGCTGGGACCTCGCTGGCGAACCCATTCGTGCCGCCGGCTGGCGGCCGCAAGCCGTCTTCACTGAGGAAACCCTCCCGCCAGTCAGTCCGGCTCAAGGGAATGTCCCTGACCTGCTCTGCGAAAATGGTCACCCGATGGTCGATGGCGACCTGATGTGCCTTGAATGTGGCAGCTCACTTGCGCAAGTAACGTCCTACGACGCCCAGCCAGACAGCAGCGAACCAGAGGGCATCGCCCAGACCCTGATCGATGGTTGGCGGCTGATTCGTCAGATCAGCAGTACCGACGGCGTGCGAGAACGATACCTCGCCAAGCACGAGGAAACCGCGCAACAAGCGGTCCTGACCCTGTATCGACCTGGCGCCGAACCGGACCCGGCGATCTATGATGTGATCCGCCGACTGCCACGCGAGCACGTCCCCGAAATCATTGCCACCGGCCGCTGGGATGACCGTGCCTATGAGGTCATTGAAGAACTCACCGGCGGGAGCCTGGCAGAACTTGGCAGCGTGATCCGCGACAGCGACAGCGTGCACCATGTGGTCAACGAACTGGGCCTGGCGCTGCACGCTTTCAACGAGGCTGGCCTGCGCCATCGTGACCTGCGCCCAGCCAGCCTGCTGGTACGTTCCCGCGAACCGCTGGACCTGGTCATCAGCGGCTTCGGCTCGGCACGCCTGTCCGAGTTCGACCTGGACATCGTATCGCCACTGGAAACCAGCCGCTACATGGCGCCCGAAGCCATCGCAGGCGGCGTTGCGGCTGCCTCGGACTGGTGGAGCCTGGGCATGATCCTGCTTGAGCAACTGACCCAGGGCGCCTGCTTCGACGGCATCAATGCCAATGCATTTCTTATTCACGTGCTGGCCAACGGAGTACCGATCCCCAACGACCTCGACCCGCGCCTGCACCTGCTGCTGCGAGGTCTGTTGGCGCGCGACCGTCATCAACGCTGGCAATGGCCACAGGTCGAAGGCTGGCTCAACGGTATTACGGTCGAGGCTCCGGCCTCTTCCGTCCAGCAAACGGACGAAGGTGAAGGTGCGACCCTGCTGCTGGGCGAGCGCCGCTTCCACAAGCCCGGCGTATTCGCCCTGGCGGCAGCCCAGGCGGATAACTGGCAACAGGCTCTGGACCATTTGCTGCGCGGTGTGATCGTGACCTGGGCCGAGCAGGTCAGTCTCGCCCCCTCTCTAGTCGCCGGCTTGCGTCAGGTCGTTCAGCACGAAGGGATCGAGGACGATTTCCGTCTAATGCTGGCGCTGAGAATCCTCAATCCGGAAATCCCGTTGATTCATCGTGGCGACATCGTCACACCAGGATGGCTACTGGAGCACCCACTGGAAGGCTATCGTCTGATCAGCGGGTCGGTCCCGGACCTGCTTGAGCAATTGCAGACCGACAACTGGCTGTCGCGTCTCAAATCCCGCGCCGAAAACGTACGTCAGCGTGCCCTGCACCAACACATCGAGTTGGTCGAAGAACAACTGCGGATATTCCTGCTATCGACCTCGCGAGCCAAGCTGTCCACGCAATGGCAAGAGCGCCAACGCCTGTTTCCAGACACCGACCATCCGGGACTGAGCTCTCTGTCGGAGCGCCGGGTGATCGCCGAAGAAGACCTGATCGTGCTGCTCAGCGCGGCGATCAGTCAGTTCCGTTCGGGGGCCTCAATCGTAGAGGCCGCCGCCGAGCTCGCCAGGGCTGCCGATGTCGGTTGGTTCGACTCCGAAGCGGCAACCCAACTGCTGTTGCATTCGCGACTTGAGCTGTACCGCAGTGTCGATGAACGCATCCAAGGCTTTGCCCGGTGTGGCGTGCCGGCAGTGGACGAGTGGGCCGAGCAGTTCCGCCTGGAGCGACGTATGCCGTTGGCCCAGGCACTGGTGTTGCTGGCCATCCCGTCCAGTCATTGGCTGGAACCACAGAAACAGCAGTACGTCTCACAGATCCTCGACTTCTTCGAGAAGAAGGTGGTGACCGCAGTGATGCGCGGGCCACTGGTGCGTATGAGCATCGGCAAGACCACCGCACGGGTCGACATCAGTGAACTGAACAGCGAGCGCAGTCCGGCCGCGGCTTTGCTCGATCACCTGCTGCAACGTAATGCCCGGGCAGTGAGCCTCGACCCAGAGAGTTTTCAGCTCAACGGCCAGCTGGAATCGCGCCTGCATGCCCTGTACCGGCAAAGCGCGCTGTACAAACGCGACACCGGCATCGACGGCCTGTACCTGGGCTTCCCTTTCCTGCTCAATCGCGACCCTCGCGGCACCACGCGCACACGGATTATCCCGCTGCTGCTATGGCCAGTGAAGCTGCTGCTGGAACTGGGTTCTCGTGGTCACGCCGCCTTGGCGTTTGACAGTGAGCGCGAGGAAGTGCGGCTCAACCCCGCGTTGGAAAGCGTGCTCGGCGCCGAAACCTGCAAACGTTGGCGCAAGACCGTCGATGAACTGCTGGGCCGCTCGTCAATTCGTGCGACGGATGTGATGGACGCCTTCGGCATGCTCGCCACCATTCGCTCACGCGCCCTTGGCAACCTGCCCGCCAGCAGCGTGGAGATCGCGCCCTACCAAGACGAGCTGGACTGCGCGGCGGTGCTGTTTCACGTGACCTTCATGGGACAAGCCATCGGGGAGGACCTGCGCCAACTGAAAACCCTGTCGCCCGCCGGTACCGGCCTGGAAACGGCGTTGCGCCTCAAGACCGCCGATGAAACCACGCACGAGACACCTCCAGGCGAGCTGCAACGCTATTTCACCGTGGCCAGCGACCCCTCCCAGGAAGCGGCCGTGATCCAGGCCCGACAAAGCCCGGGACTGCTGGTCGAGGGGCCGCCTGGAACCGGCAAGAGCCAGACCATCGTCAACATGGTCGCCGACGCCATCGGCCGCCAGCGCAGCTTGCTTATCGTCTGCCAGAAGCATGCGGCGCTCGAGGTGGTGTACAAACGCCTGGTCGCCGAGGGCCTTGGCCAACGCATCGTCATGCTCAATGACGTGAACCGAGACCGCGAGCCCGTCATCCGCGGTATTCGCGAACAACTGGAAAGCCTGTTCACGAACGGCAGCCAGGCTCAGGGCTGGCAGCGCCAGCGCGAGCAGGTCGCGGCCCGCATCGAGGCCCTGGAGGGCGAGCTCGACCGCTTCCACCAGAGCCTGCATCGCCTGGATGAGAATACCGGCCTCAGCTATCGCAGGCTGCTCGGCGAGTTAATTGAATTGGAATCCGGCCCGGCCCCGCTCGAGTTTCCGGCCCTGCGCCAACGCCTGGCCTCCTTGGACCTCGCCAGCCTGACACGCTTGGAAGAAAGCTGCGCCCCTCTGATTCGCCTGTGGTTACCCGCACGCTACGAAGGCAGCCCATTGGCCCAGTTGCAGTCGTTCGCCGCCGACCGGGCGACTTTGCAGGCTTTCACCGACAATCTGCACAGTTTCACCCAAGCCGAACACAACCGTCAGGCCACGCTGCAAGCACACCCTGCCAGCTTCGAAATCGACGACCCGGCGCCGTACCGTAACTGGATAGCGGCCCATGTCGCTGCCCTGCTCGACCTGAAGCAAGAGCAACGTCTGCGCCTTGCGCGCTGGCTACCGCTTTTCCGCAGCCGCGAAGCGGACCAACCTCCACGGGGAGAGTCGATTCTCGGTGAACTACAGCAACTGGATCAGCAACTCGGCCAACTGGATCAGGACCACTACGCCCCCGCCTTGTCACCGGCCCTCTGCCTGCTCGAAAACAAGGCCCTCAGGCATCTGGATCAAGACTGCACCAAGGTCATGGCAACCCGGTCCTGGTTGGCGAACATCAACCCGATGAATCTGTTGCGGCGCAACCGACTGCGCAATTTCCTTCAGGGCCAGGGAGAAAGCCGTGTTATTGAAGCACTACCAACCCTACAGGCAGCCATCCGCCTTGAAAGCCAGTGGCGACCATTGCGCGCCGAGTTGAGTACGCTGCACCAGGCGTTGGAACTGGAAGCTGTGAGTCAGCAAGCCTGCCTGGAATTGATCAGCTTCGTGAAGAGCGACATCCGCCACCTGCTGGAAATCCAGGCTCTGGCCATGGCGCTGGCGCAATCGCCTCGCGCTCGGCAGGCCGACGAGGCCGCCCTCGCCGGCGACAAACACCATCTCGAGGCGCTGCTCAGCGATCTCGATGCTTCGCTGATGCGCCATGGCGTTCGCCAATCCAGCCTCGAGCAACTCAAGATACTCGGCGACTGGCTGGGCGAAGAACTGGTGCAGCAACTGCAGCACGCCATCGAGCACAATCTGAGCAATCAACTGTCTCTTGATCGGCTGCATGAAGCGCTGCCCTTCCTGGCCGCCTACCAGGCATTCCGCGGGCGCGCCGCTCAGTTGACAGCAGCCGACCTGGAGCTGCTCGCATTGCTGCGCCAACGCCAGGAACAGTTGGACAACATTGCGCCCGAGCAACTTGAAGCCGAAGTGCGGCGCCTGCTCAACCGCGAAGCCCGACTGGGCTGGAAACACCGCGTAGAGCAAACCAATCCCGAACTGCTGCTCAGCCAGGACGAAGCCCGCGCCAAAGTCGGCAGCCTCGCGCAAGCCGACGCACAGATGCGGCTGCTCAATCGTGAGCTGCTGGCCAAAGGCATCAACCTCGATAACCTGGGCAATCGCAAACAATGGGAGGATGTTACCCGCCTGACTGGCAAACGCTCGCGGCGCCTGCGTGAATTCATCGAACTGGGTAGTAACCTCGGTTTGATGAGCCTGCGTCCGGTGTGGCTGATGAACCCGGACGTCGCCAGTCGTGTACTGCCGCTCAAGGCAGGCCTGTTCGATACAGTCATCTATGACGAAGCCTCGCAGATGCCGGTTGAGTTCGCCCTGCCGACCCTGTTCCGCGGTCAGGTCACTGTTGTCAGCGGCGATGAAAAGCAAATGCCGCCGACGGCATTCTTTTCCAGTCGCATCGAAAGCGACGAAGCCGAAGTGTTTGACGGCGACGAACCTGACGACGACGCGGATGAGGAACAGCGCGAAGCGTTCGAAGACACTTGGAACCGTCGTGAGATCAAGGATTGTCCCGACCTGCTGCAGCTGGCGCGCAACGCCCTGCCCAGCACCACATTGCAGATCCACTACCGTTCGGCCTACCGTGAACTGATCGGCTTTTCCAACGCTTCGTTCTATGGCAATCGCCTGAACGTTCCGGTCCGTCACCCGCAGGCGAACATCCAACGCATTAAGCCGCTGGAGCTGATCCAGGTCGGCGGGCTGTATCAGAACCAGAGTAACGCCCAGGAAGCCGAACGGGTCGTCGAGTACCTGAGCGAATTGTGGCAGAAGCCCTACGACCAGCGCCCTTCGGTGGGTGTCGTCACCTTCAACCGCAAGCAGGCTGACCTCATCGAGGAGCACTTGGAGCAGCGTGCAGAGCAGGATGAACTGTTCCGCGCCGCCTACGCCCAGGAGCGCGAGCGCAGCGAAGACGGCGAGGATATGTCGGTGTTCGTCAAGAACGTGGAGAACGTGCAGGGGGATGAACGCGACATCATCGTCTTCTCCTCCACCTTTGGGCGCAACAGCCAAGGCACATTCCGCCGTAGCTTCGGCGTACTGGGGCAGACGGGGGGCGAACGACGCCTGAACGTGGCGGTGACCCGCGCGCGTCGCAAGGTGGTGATGATCACGTCGATGCCAATCGCCGATATCTCGGACATGCTAAACACGCACCGCGCGCCCAACAGCCCGAGAGACTATCTGCAAGGCTATCTGGAATATGCTCGCGCGCTCTCCTCGGGCGAGTTCAGCAACAGCACCAAGTTGCTGGAGCGCCTGCAGACCGACCGCAGCAGCAGCCAGCGTCGTGAGCAAGGTCAGCAAAGTGATGGTTTTGTCAGGCTGGTCGGTGAATTCATTCATTCCCTGGGATGGCAGGCGGCTCCCGCCAGTGAAGGCGACGCTTTCGGGCTCGATTTCGCCATCGAGAATCCAAGCACGGGCCTGTACGCAATAGGCATCGAGTGCGATGCGCCTTGCCATAATCTGTTGGAACGTGCCCGCGCCCGGGAAATTTGGCGCCCGTCCGTGCTGCACCGCGCCATCCCGCACATCCATCGTGTGTCGTCGCAAGCCTGGTATCACAGCGGCGACAGCGAACGCTCACGACTGCGTGAAGCAATCGAATACGCCATGCAAGCCGAGCAACCGCCGCAACCCAGCCCTACTTCAGTTGATACGGAAATCTGCCAATGAGTGGTCCCAAGGTCGTTCGCATTGTTACCCGCGAAGAAATCATCGCCATTTGTGAGGGCCACATGCAACGCCTGGAACGCGCCGTGGACCGCTGGCAGACACAGGCCACAAGGCTGGGCGAACTTAGTGACCAGGAGCGCTCAGCCTTCCTGGAGCGACACACTCGCCTTCGCACTCTGCTGGCAGAAGACCGATTGGCGGAACTGCAGAAGGCCGTACCAGTGGAAATCGAGCACCTGCGCCGTGACCTGGAGGACCGCGAAGAACGCGCGATAATTCGTGCCGCCGAGCGACGCCAACGCGACCGACGCGTCCAGGAAAACGCAAAAACCCTGCTTGACGCCTTGCAAGCCAACCCCGAAAACGTCGATAAGGCCTTGCTGGAGTCTCTCTTACGACTGGCCAGCGGTGCCAGTCGGGAAGATGCCGAACGTCTGCTAGCCGAGGGTTTCGCCCACTTGAGCAAGGCAAGCGAGGAGCCAGCTCTGAGCGATACCCAACGCGCCCTGGCGCAGCAACTCAAGGTCGACGAACCCGAGGTTTCCCTGCGCGAATGGATTGCGGCCCGGGAACCGGATGCAACGCGCGACGCACGGCTGCTACGCATTGACCGCCACATCGTGGAGCTGCAACTGTTGCAAGGCGCTGAATGTGCCGCGCCGTTCCTCTTGGCACTGGAAAGAGCTGAAACGCAAACCGATGCTAAGCGACGCAACCTGCTGCTTGACAGCCTAGTACTCGACCTCGCCGCGTCCACCCGAAACTTCCGACGCCAACGCGAGTGTCTCGAACAACTGCAGGATCTGGCCAGCGAAGTCAAAACCTACACAGGCATCGAACACGCGACCCTGCTCGATCATATTGGCGCTTTTACAACCGACACCGAGCTTTCGATAACCACCGGATTGATCGAGCAGTGTAAAGCGCTTATCGCTTCCCACTTACAGGACCAGGCCGCCCTCGCCCGCCGCGAAGCCGTGCTCAGCGGCTTGGCCAGCCTCGGCTACGAAGTGCGCGAAGGCATGGCGACTGCCTGGGCAGAAACCGGCAAGATCGTACTGCGCAAAGCCGCTACCCCCGGTTATGGAGTGGAAGTGGGTGGAAAAGCCGACAATGGCCGCCTGCAGGTTCGCGCTGTAGCCCTCAGCAGCGATCGCGATAGGGCACGGGATCGCGACATTGAAACCATCTGGTGCGGCGAATTCCAGCGACTGCAGGACTTATTGAAAGACAAAGGCAGCGAGTTACTCATAGAGCGTGCGCTTTCGGTAGGCGAAGTCCCACTTAAAGAAACGAATATTTCCGAGCCGGGCGTAGAAACAATTACTGCTCAGCAAAAGACACTTCATAAATGAACCGCTAACTACAGGCGCCTTGACCTCAATCGAACTCCAGCCCTTGAGGGTGTCCTTCTTGGAAACTGAACGTCCAAGACAGGGTCCGTTTTTTGGCCAAAAGCATCCTATCGAAATGAGTGCGGGTATTTCTCAGGCACAAAAAAAGCCACTCATTTGAGTGGCTTTTTCTGAATGTTGGAGCGGGAAACGAGACTCGAACTCGCGACCCCGACCTTGGCAAGGTCGTGCTCTACCAACTGAGCTATTCCCGCGTCTTGGTGGTGCGCATTCTATAGAAATATCAGAACCCGTCAACCCCTTGATTCAAAAAAGTTTTATTTCTTTTCAACAGTGGTACGCAGATGCGGCCAGGCGGCGCGCAAATACTGGAGCATGGACCACAAGGTCAGGCCGGCGGCGATGAGCAGCAAGGCATAGCCGGTCAGGACCCAGAAAGAGAAATCCGACGGGTTGGCCAGCAGAATCACCAATGCGAGCATTTGCGCGGCGGTTTTCCATTTGCCCATGTTGGAGACGGCCACGTGGGCGCGGGCGCCGATTTCAGCCATCCATTCGCGTAGGGCCGACACCACGATCTCGCGGCCGATGATCACCGCAGCCGGCAGGGTCAGCCACAGGTTGCCGTGTTCCTGCACCAGCAGGACCAGGGCGACGGCCACCATGAGCTTGTCGGCCACGGGGTCGAGGAACGCGCCGAACGGGGTGCTCTGCTCCAGGCGACGTGCCAGGTAGCCGTCGAGCCAGTCGGTGGCGGCGGCAAACGCAAACACCGAGCTGGAGGCCATATAGCTCCATTCGTACGGCAAATAGAACAACAGAATGAAAATAGGGATAAGCAGGACGCGTAGAACGGTGATCAGATTAGGGATATTCATCGGCACAACTGGCTACGAGGTGGAAAGGGCATTCTATTCGCTATGCAGGTTCGCATAAATCAACTCAGCGAGCTTTTTACTGATACCGGGTGCTTTGGCTATTTCGTCAATGCTGGCACGGGACAGCTCCTGCAAGCCACCAAAATGTTTTAGCAAGTCGCGACGCCGTGTCGGCCCAACCCCCGCCACCCCTTCCAGGGTTGACGTTCGCCGGGTTTTACCTCGGCGGGCACGGTGGCCGGTAATGGCGAAACGGTGGGCTTCGTCGCGGATCTGCTGAATCAAATGCAACGCAGGCGAGTCGCCCTTCAAGGTGAACTCGTGGGCGGCATCATTCAAGTACAACGTTTCGAAACCGGCTTTGCGTGTGGCGCCCTTGGCGACGCCGAGCAGGATCAGGTCGGGCACGGCCAGTTCGTTGAGCACATCGCGAGCCATGGACAGCTGGCCTTTGCCACCGTCCACCAGCAGGATATCGGGCAGTTTGCCCTCGCCTTCCTTCAGCTTGCTGAACCGTCGCGTAAGGGCCTGGTGCATGGCCGCATAGTCATCGCCAGCGGTGACACCTTCAATGTTATAGCGCCGGTAATCGGATTTGATCGGCCCTTCCGGCCCGAACACCACGCAGGACGCCACGGTGGCCTCGCCGCTGGAGTGGCTGATGTCGTAGCACTCAAGACGCTGTGGCGGCTCGTCCAGGTTGAGGACTTCGGCCAGGGCATCGAAGCGTGCTGCGACATGCTGTCGATTGGCCAGGCGCGCTCCCAGGGCCTGTTCGGCATTGGTCACGGCCAATTGCTGCCAGCGCGCGCGGGTGCCGCGTACGCGGTGGCTGATATCCAGCTCGCGGCCGCGCAGTTCGTGGATCGCCTCGATCAGCGTGGGGAAGTCTTCATGCACCACGTTGACGATCAGCTCCGCTGGCAGGTCGCGCTCGGGGCTGCTGACGTAGTACTGGCCAAGGAATGCCGCCATGACTTCGGCGACCTCCTCGTCGATACCGGTCTGCGGGAAGAAATTCTTACTGCCCAACACCCGCCCGCCACGCACGCTGATCAGGTGCACACACGCACCACCCGGGTTAACGAAGGCTGCGATCACGTCGACGTCGCCGGTGCCGCCTTCCATGCTCTGCTGGTCCTGCACGCGACGCAGCAGGGAGATCTGATCGCGCAGTTCGGCGGCCTTCTCGAAATCCAGGGTGCTGGCAGCTTGCTCCATGGCGCTGGAGAGTTCGTCGGTGAGCGCATTGCTGCGTCCTTCGAGGAACATCACCGAATGGCGCACATCCTCGGCGTACTCGGCCGGCTCAACCAGTCCCACGCAGGGTGCCTTGCAGCGTTTGATCTGGTACTGCAGACACGGCCGGGTGCGGTTCTTGTAGAAGCTGTCTTCGCACTGGCGCACAAAAAAGGTCTTTTGCAGCAGGCTCAGGCTTTCGCGGATCGCGCCGGCGCTGGGATAGGGTCCGAAATACTTGCCCTTCGACTTCTTCGCGCCACGATGAATGCTCAGGCGTGGGAAATTACCGTCGGATAAATACACGTAGGGGTAGGATTTATCGTCACGCAGCAGAATGTTGTACGGCGGCCGCCATTCCTTGATCAGCGTCTGCTCGAGCAGCAACGCCTCGGTTTCATTGGCGGTGATGGTGGTTTCGACCTGGGCGATACGCGCCACCAGCGCAGCGGTCTTGGGCGCAAGACCGCTCTTGCGAAAGTAGCTCGCCAAACGGTTCTTCAGGTTCTTGGCTTTGCCGACATACAGCAGGCGCGCCTCACTGTCGAACATGCGGTACACGCCGGGGCGGCCACTGCAGGTCGAGAGGAAAGCACTTGGATCAAACAATGTGGTCATGTCAGGCGCTGGCGTCCACCATGCCGTGGCGCACCGCGAGCAGGGTCAATTCAACATCACTGCTGATGGCGAGCTTCTCGAAAATGCGATAGCGGTAGGTGTTGACGGTCTTGGGCGACAGGCACAGCTTGTCTGAAATCGTCTGCACCTTCTGGCAACCGACAATCATCAAGGCGATCTGGATTTCCCGTTCCGACAGCGCATCAAATGGCGAGTCGCTGGTGGGCTGGAAGGATTTGATGGCCAGTTGCTGGGCAATCTGCGGACTGATGTAACGCTGGCCCGCAAATACCAGGCGAATCGCTTGCACCATCTCCGCCAGGCCTGCGCCCTTGGTCAGGTAACCGGCCGCACCCGCCTGCAACAGGCGTGTCGGGAACGGGTCCTCTTCACACACGGTCACCACCACGACTTTGATGTCCGGGTGGCTGCGCAACAACTTGGTCGTGGCGCCAAGACCACCGATACCAGGCATCTTGACGTCCATCAGCACCACATCGGGTTTCAACTCCCGGGCCTTGATCAGGGACTCTTCCCCGGACTCGGCCTGGCCGACTACTTGCAGGCCATCGATGTCAGCCAGCATTCGTGTAATGCCTGTACGAACGAGATCATGGTCATCGACTACTAGCACCCTAATCAAGCAGACACCTCGCGATATGGTCTTATAGGTTGCTGAACACCTTAGCAAAAAACCTAGGCGCAGACCTAGCTGCAAGCGTCATATATATAGCGTTAGCACACACAGTAGCCGCCCAGTGCGGGCCGGACGGCTCAATTTTCTGGGCAACAGGTCAGGAATCCCGGGGCTACGGCATGGTTTTACCGTTATGCGTCACACAATGCTCGGCAAGGCTAGACGTCAAACGACGGATTGCAGCCTGGTCTTCCTTGAACATCGCGCGGTAGTCCCCCAGTACTTTTTCTTCAATCTGGCTGAGATTCTCCAGTTGAAGCGGCGTGGTTTCACCGGTCAGCACGTACAACACGTCTACACCTCTTTCGGCGACACGCGACAAGTAGTCGGCCTTGGGCGCTCGCCCTCCGCTTTCGTACTTACCCTGTGCGTTGGCTTCAACACCGCCAATTTCACCAAACACTTTTTGCGACAGGCCAAGTCGCTCCCTTTCTTGTCTCAAACGCGAACCAATTCCACTCATTTGAATGCATATTCCTGTTTGACACGTTGAAGCGACAACAAGAAAGTCGCCTGCTGTACCCAGTATGCGCTTATTAGAATGGACCACAGGGATTAGCTCGATTGACAGGCACGCTCCATGCGCCAGAAGCAATCCTCTTCACCCACAACGTTCAGCCCACTGCGCTGATAGAGCTGCCTGGCAGGATTACCCTTGAACACCGTCAAGCGTAACAAACCCAAGGCTTGAGCCTTGATTGCCATCTGCTCCAATACCCAACTGCCCGCGCCCAGCCCGCGACACGCCTCGAGCATATGCAACTCACGGATATAGAGCGCGCGACTGTCGCGGCTCAGGCTGATAAAACCCAGCACGACGTCATCATTGCAGATCAGCCAGTTTTCACGGCCCGCCCAGGCAACATCAAAGCCATCGTTGGACCACACCAGGCCGTATTGCACGTAGTAGCGGCTCATGGCTTCGAAAGTCAACGTCCGCGCGAACGCCAGGTCGTGGTCCGTCGCCGCGCGCAAGTGGAACGCCATTTAGAGAGCAACCACTTGGCCAGCCCACACGTCGTCAACACGACGGGCAATCACCAGCGCGTCGCCAACACCGGGAGCGGCGGCCAGCAAACCGCCATCAGCCGCCCAGATGGCGCTGCGACCGGCGCAAACATAGCCACCGGACGGACCGCCATGGTTGGCCATCAACACCAGCAGGCCATGCTCAGCCGCATAGCCCTGGAGTAACGCGCTGTCCGTTGCGTAGCCGCCCTCGCTCACCAGCACGCCAGCGGCGTAGACAGTGGCGCCCGCCTCCGCCGCCAGGCGCGGATGACTGGCGTGGGAGAAGTCCGCGCACACGGCCAATGCTATCTGCTCATCCTCCCACTCGAGGGCCGCACCGCCCTGGCCCGGGACGAACGCAACCTCTTCGCCTGGGTGCAAATGCTGCTTGGTATAGAGCGCCAGGGAGCCATCCGCGCCCAATACCAGCGCGCCAATCAACACACCGGCATCGGGTGCGAGGCGGACAGGCATTCCCACTACCGCCGTCAATCGCAACACCCGGGCTATTTCACGCAGCGGCGCCAAGACTGGGTCATCTGGCGTAATCGCCAAACCGGCAGCCAATGACGGCTCGTACCCGGTCAACGACAGCTCGGGAAATACAAGTAATTGCACATTATGTTCGGCCGCCACGTGCATGAACGCCACGTGCCGTTCGATATTGGCCGGCACATCACCCGCAATGGAAATGGATTGAGCCGCAGCAAGGGTCAGGGCAGTCATGGTCGCGTCCAAGCAAATTGTTGAAGTGTTACAAGCATATCCCGGCCGATAGCAGTAAGTACCCCGGCACGATAGAAATTTCTGATTGAATCCCCCCGCGTGCCTCTAGTAAGCTGCCCCCATCATTTGGAGACATACCGTGTTGCAACTCACCCACACTCAGGTTTGCCCTGCTGCCAGCGCCCCGCGCCTGGTATCGGCTACCCGCGTGAACGGTTCGAGCGCAGCGGCATGCTTTTATTTTGGGTATTGGTTTAGCCACTGGCGCGCCTGATACCTGAAATCGGCGCCCACTACTCAAGGGGTCGCCTACCAGAGAAATCTAACCCCCGGTCGGCTCCCCGACCGGGGGTTTTGTTTTTTCAGGCCTCCATCAATTTTGCAAGAACACTTAAAGGACTCATGACATGAACTACGCCACCTATTACCGCTACGACACTTCCACTGCATGGCGATTTAGCAAGCTCCGCTCGGGACAGCCTGCCGCCTCCGATCGGTCACCTATTGGTGGCACACCAGCACACGTAGCCGATACGGCCAATTGTCGAACACCCCAGTAGGGCAGAGCGCGCGGGAATAGCCCGCCGCTTGCCCAGGAAGCCTTGAATATGAACACTGCCACCGCCGCCCTGCCCCTCTCTGCCCTGACCAGCGCCAATGAAGCCCTGACCCAGCGCCTGCCCAGTGCGCTTGAGTTGAAACACAAGCTGCCGCTCAGCCCGTTCCTCAACGAGCAAGTCCACGCCCATCGCCAAGCTGTGCGCGCCATCCTCAATGGCGACGATTCACGGTTGCTGGTGATTGTCGGCCCGTGCTCGATCCACGATCCGAAATCGGCCATGGAATACGCGCGCAACCTGAAGAAGCTCGCGCTTGAAGTCAGCGACCAGATGCTGCTGGTGATCCGCGCCTACGTCGAAAAACCGCGCACCACCATCGGCTGGAAAGGACTGGCCTACGACCCCCATTTGGATGGCAGCGATGACATGGCTGCCGGCCTCACGCTGTCGCGCGAACTGATGCGCGAAATGCTGCGCCTGGGCCTGCCGGTAGCCACCGAGTTGCTGCAACCCATGGCCGCCGGCTACTTCGATGACCTGCTCAGTTGGGTCGCGATTGGCGCGCGCACCACCGAATCGCAGATCCACCGCGAAATGGCCAGTGGCCTGGGCATGCCCGTGGGTTTCAAGAACGGCACCGACGGCGGTGTGGCGATTGCCTGTGACGCGATGCGCTCGGCTTCACACCCGCACCGCCATTTCGGCGTCGACAGCCAGGGCCACCCGGCGATCATCCAGACCCCGGGCAACCCCGATACTCATTTGGTACTGCGCGGCGGTCACCGTGGGCCGAACTACGATGCGCAAAGCGTGGCGCAGGTGAAGCACGACTTGGCCAAATCCAAGGTGGCGGCGCGGATCATGGTCGACTGCAGCCATGCCAACAGCGGCAAGGACCCGTTGCGTCAACCGGCCGTATTCAACGACGTACTGGAGCAACGCCTGCAGGGCGACACCGCGCTGATCGGCATGATGCTCGAAAGTCATCTGTTCGAAGGTTGCCAGCCGTTGAGCGCGTCGATGAAGTACGGTGTGTCGGTGACCGATGGCTGCCTGGGCTGGAGCGGCACCGAGCAACTGCTGCGCAGTGCGGCGGAGCGGTTGCGCGAACAACACAAAGCCAACTGACGGATGGAGATAAAAATGTGGGAGCTGGCTTGCCTGCGATCGCGGTACATCAGCTACAGACTTGTAGCCTGACACGCCGCCATCGCAGGCAAGCCAGCTCCCAGGCGCTATTCGTGACGTGGGGTAAAAAGTCCTTTTCGGATTCGGCGGTTTTTCCAGAGGAACGACGAGCGGATACTCGACTCCATTGTTTACACCCCTTCTGGAGTTACTGATGTCTATCCCAACGCAAAACGTTCCGGCCTTCGGCCTAGGCACCTTCCGCTTGCAAGGCCAGGTGGTGATCGATTCTGTCAGCACCGGCCTGGAACTGGGCTACCGCGTCATCGACACCGCGCAGATCTATGAGAACGAAGCAGACGTCGGCCAAGCCATTGCCGCCAGCGGCATCCCGCGCGATGAGCTGTTTATCACCAGCAAAATCTGGATCGCCAATTTCGCCAGAGGCCAGTTGATCCCAAGCCTGCGCGAAAGCCTGAGCAAACTGAAAACCGACTATCTGGACCTCACCCTGATCCACTGGCCATCGCCGGAAGACCAGGTATCTGTCACCGAATTCATGGGCCAACTGCTGGAAGCCAAACGCCTGGGCCTGACCCGCCAGATCGGCATCTCCAACTTCACCGTCGACCTGATGAAGCAAGCGATTGCTGCCGTTGGTGCCGAGAACATCGCCACTAACCAGATCGAACTGCACCCCTACCTGCAAAATCGCAAGGTCGTGGATTTTGCCACCGCTCACGGTATCCAGATCACCTCCTACATGACCCTGGCCTACGGCGAAGTGCTCAAAGACCCGGTGATCGAGCAAATCGCCGAGCGCCATCAGGCTACCCCGGCGCAAGTGACGCTGGCTTGGGCCATGCAACTGGGCTACGCGGTCATCCCATCGTCGACCAAACGTGCCAACCTGGAAAGCAACCTCAGGGCCCTGCAACTGACCTTGAGTGCTGCCGACATGGCGCAGATTGCCGAGCTGGAGCGCGGCCACCGCCTGACCAGCCCGAAAGGTATCGCACCAGAGTGGGACTAGGCCCCGGCCACGGGCGCGCGCGATAACTCCCGCAGCCACGGTAAAACCCGCAGGCCGGTGGTGGCTGCGGGTGGGTCGATGATGTCCATGAAGTGTTCGAGGTTGACGCTATCCGGCACGCCGGGCAGCCGCACCAGCACCGCCGGCGTTGCGTCGGCGGTGGCGTCCATATCCAGGCTCAGGTCCTGGTGATCGTAGACCAGCACATGATGCGCCTGAGGTTGAAGCCCGCAAGCGTGGACCGCCAGCCCCGCATTGATGATCAGCACGTCAAAGGGTTGGGCCGGGATAGCAGTGAGTAGCTGGACCTCTTCGAAGGTTTGCACCGGTACGATCCGGTGATACCCCAGCTTGTTGAGCATTTTCTCGATGTACAGGCGTTGCAGGTGTTGCTCATCGGCAATCAGGATAGTCAGTGCTTTGTTTGGCATGGCAAACCCCTGGGCAGGCAGTGCTCGTCAGTGAGCGAGGCCCATTTTCCAGACATATGCCGAAGACAAAATCAGGCTTGTTCCCCTTCCATGTAGGAGTTCTCCCAAATCCGCCGAATGGCTATCCACCTCAGTCAAGCCTGCTTGCTGTGCCGGCTCAGGCTGTGATGCAAACCATCGATGGCCGCGTCCAGCGCCTGTATCGCGGCCGCCAATGCCTGGTGGTCATGTCTTTCACACACCCCTTCCAAGGTTTCGCAACAGGCGACCAACCTGTGGGCCTTGACCATGCGAGCGCCCCCTTTCACGCGATGAGCCAGGTCATGCAACTTGGCGATATCCGCGTGATTTTGCAGCGTCGGCAGCAGCAGGCGATCTTCTGCAAGACTGATGAGCAATGGCACGAGTAACTCGTTAAGCGCGGCAGTGTCACCGCCTGTCAGCGTAGTCAGCGTACTGAGGTCGTACGCCGGCTCGACCTCACCCGTCACGGCTGCTGCGCTGCGAGGTGCCAGCGCCGCACGCAAATCATCAAGGCCGGTCGGTTTGAACAGGCAACCATCCATGCCCGCCTGCCTGCAGCGTTCGGTTTCCTCCGGCTGGGCGTTGGCAGTGAACCCCAGCAGCAGGCACGGCACCAGACCACGCTGACGCTCTTGGGCACGGATATTACGTGCCAGCGTGTAACCGTCCATAACCGGCATGTTGCTATCCGTGATGACGCCATCAAAATGCTCGGCCTGCCACAGTGCAAAGCCCTCGGCGCCATCTTCGGCCGTGACGATGTGATGCCCAAGGAAGCTCAGCTGACGAGTCAGCAACAAGCGGTTGGCCGGGTAGTCGTCGACCACCAGGAGGTTCAACGCCTGCGTCGGTGGAACACGTGCGACGGGAGTCGAAACCTGTGCTGCGCTGGTCAACGCCAGCGCCAACGTCACGTCCACCCGCGTCCCCTTGCCCAGCACACTGCTCAAGCGCAGTTGACCGCCCATCATCTCGCACAGGTTGCGACTGATCACTAACCCGAGGCCGGAACCACTGCGCGCCGACTGTTCGTTATTACTCCCTTGGATAAATGGGTTGAACAAACGCTGCTGATCTTCAGCACTGATGCCAACCCCCGTGTCTTCGACATACAACCGTAGGTTCAAGTGGTCACCGGCCAACGCCGGGGCGCACTGTGCACCCAGGCGAACCTGACCGGTGGCGGTAAACTTGATGGCATTCCCCAGCAGATTGGACACCACTTGCTTGAAGCGCAAAGGGTCGATGAGCACCGAGCGGGCAGTCATCGGATCGAGCTCCACTCGCAGCTGCAAGCCTTTGTCCCGCGCCAGCCCCTCAAACACACGCGCCACAGATGCCAACAACTCGTGGAGATTGGCCGGCGCCAAGGTCAGGGACAGGTGGCCGGATTCTATCTTCGCAATGTCCAGAATATCGCCGATCAATTCCAGCATGCTTCGCGAGGCCATCGACGCCACCTCCAGCGCATCCTGATCGACGCGGCCCTGCTCGGCGTTTTTCTGGGCCAATTCGATCATGCCGATCACGGCATTCATCGGCGTGCGGATCTCATGGCTCATGGTCGCGAGGAATGTGGTCTTGGCGCGGTTTGCCGAGTCTGCGTCCTCCTTGGCTGCCTGCAACTGGCTCAACAGCCGCTGGCGCTCGCTCACATCCACCCAACCCGCAATCATGCCTACAACGTGGCTATTGCTATCTCGGTACGGCAGCATCCATTGGTAGATGGTTAGCACACTGCCATCGGGAACCTTGAGTACGCGATCCTGGATCTGCGGCTCACCCCGCGCCATCAAGCTCAAGTATTCGGCGTGGAACGACTGTGCCTGGGGCGGGTTGCCCGTATCGGTTTGCACCACGGTCTTGCCGATCACATCCTCCAACTTAAAGCCAAATACATCGAGGTAAGCGTTATTGCAGGCCATTAACCGGCCCTGGCGATCGCGCACGTAAATTGGGTGCGGAGTGCCGTCGATCAGAACGCTCATGAACCGCATCTGGTCGCTCAGGGCCCGTTCGGCCTGTGTTCGCTTGTGAATCAGGTTGCGCAGGTAGAGCACCCAGCCCAGGGTGATCAGCAGCAGCAACGCGGCCACGCCAAATCCTTGGATAATCACGTTGCGATGACTGATCCAATAGCTGTCTTCGATGATGATCTCACTGCGCCAACGGTTGGTCAGCTCGTCCATTTCTTCAGGCGTGATACTCAACAGCGCCTTCTCGAGGATCGAATACAGCTCCAGTTGGCTGCGATTGACACCGAAAGCAATCCGCGCTGGCTCCGTACCGACGGTGCTGGTGATACGCAAGCGATCACGGTAATGGCGCGCAATCATGTAGCGTGCACTGATCAGCGAAATAACGGTCGCATCGACACTGCCCTTGGCGACCAAATCCATGGCGTCCTCCGGGTTTGCGACGTCGACAAATTCGATACCTGGATAGTCGCGGGCAATTTGCGCGGCGAGGCTGTTGCCGCCAATAAACGCCAGGCGTTTTCCGGGCATGTCTTCGAGCGTAACCAAACGTTCGTCGCCGGCGCGCGCCACCAATACATAAGGATTGGACAGATAGGGTCGGGTAAAGCGCAGCTTTTCGGCACGCTCGACGCTGGGCGTGATCACCGCCAGCATGTCCACTTTGCCGGTGCTGACGTCGTCAACTTGCTGAGGCAACGAGCTGCCTTGCACCACTTCGAACTTCAAACCCGTACGCAAGCTGATCCGCGACAACACCTCGTCGCTCAAACCCACCGGTTGGCCTTGCTCATTGAAAAATGACAGCGGCATGAACTTGTCGAGCACAGCCACTGTTACGCGTGGGTGCTTTATCAGCCAGCGCTGCTCACTCTCACTCAAACGCAACCGGTCAGCGGCCAGGGAACCGCTGTCGCCTGCACTCCAGCGGCGCAGGATTTCCATCTGCTGGCTGGGCGTGATAATGCCCAGCGCTGCATTGATGATGTTCAGCAGACGGATGTTGTCCTGGTTGAAAGCGAACCCGAACGGGTTGACCTCCAGTGCGGAAAAATCTGCCATGCGGACGTTATTGAGGTGGTTCTTGTTGATCAGATAGCGAGTGCTGATGGCGTCGCCCAAGTAGACATCCGCCTGACCGAACGCCACGGCACCGATCGCCTGGTGAGTCGAGCCGTACAGCTGCAGTTGCGCCTGGGGATAAAAGGCCTGGACAGCGTCAGGCTGCATATAGTGGTAAAGCATCGCTACGCGCTTGCCAGCCAGGTCGACGCTCAATGAATGGCTGTCACCCGTGCGAGTCACCAACACGGGTTGATCATTGGCGTAGGAACGCGACAGTATCAGTTCCTTATCGGCCGCTTCGTAACCGTTGGCAGACCCGACTAAATCCACCTCGCCCCGTTTGAGCGCTTCGATGACTTCATCACGGGTGTCGTAGCGTCGAACCTCGATAGGTATGTTTAAAATAAGGCTGATCAGCCACGTATAGTCAGCCGTGATGCCTTCAAAGTCGTTTTCGTTGGATTGGTCGAAAGGTATGTAGTCGGGCGCTGACACTCCCATCACCAACACCCGTCGCTCGCGCAGCCAACGCCAGTCACTTTCCTCAAGTTCCAGGCGTGGGTTTTCAAGCGTGGAATGGCCGAACAGTCGCAGTGTATGTGGCTCATCCAGGGCCATCGCCGCGCAGGGCAACAGCCCCATCAGCAGGAAGGCCGTGAATATCAACAGCCGGGAGATGGTCATTTCAGATCAGATGATTGCGCTGGGCGAACTTGGACAGGTGCACCACCGAGGACATACGCAGCTTCTCCTTGAGTCGCGTCTTATAGGTGCTGATGGTCTTGTGGCTCAACAACATGTCCTCAGCGATTTCCTTGTTGCCCAGGCCCAGCGCCAGTTTTTGCAATACCGTCAATTCGCGATCCGACAGCGCGTCCACCAGTTCTTGCTCGGTGGTCTGCAAATCATCACGGCGCACCGAACTGGTGGCCACGCTGGGGAAGCAGCTGTAACCGGACCTGATCGCCCTGATAGCCTTTTGCAACTCGTCGAGTTCACCCGTCTTGGCAACAAAGCCCATGGCTCCGGCGCGCATGCAGCGGGTAGAGAAGAACACTGCCAAGTACGAAGTCAGCACCAGAATTTTGCAAGGCAGTTCCAGTGCCTTGATCCGGCTGATCACCTCCAGGCCGCCGAGCTTGGGCATTGCCAAGTCGAGGATGACCAGATCGGGGCGTTCCTCACGCGCAATCTGCATGGCGTCAGCACCGTTGCCTGCTTCAAATATTTTGTCGAAGCCTTCCTGCTTCAACAGAAACTTCACGGTTGAGCGTATGAAAGGGTGATCATCCACAATTAAAGCTTTGCTCATAAGACTCCCCGAGGGATCGGTACGCTTACATATCACACGGGACCTATCTACCTGTGAAAAGTAACAGTTCCGACAAACGGTGCTGATTACTCTGCATGACACTTCAGGCAGTACAGACCCCCTCCTTTTGATAAAGCACAGTAAACACGTCGAACCGCGCCCTTGTTCCTGAGGCGCAAGCGCGCAACCTTAGCAACGTGGCGCCTTATCAAATGAAGGGATAGTCCTGATTGCTTGTGGGACTTTTCCTAGCATAGTCAACTTTGCGCGGGATAAATCCCTACAGCTGGAGATTACTCGGTGGTACTCGGACTCCAGAACGCCTGCACCACCAGAGTCGACATCGATATCCTTGCCACCAGGGCGTCCAACTCGTCACCGTCGACCGATGTCACGGCCAGGGTAGCTTCGATTTCTACTTCCTCCGTGCCAAAGGGGCGCACGTCAACATCGCTGGCTGGGTAATTGCAACGCGCCAGCTCGGCCTCCAGCAACGCCAGCACGGCTTTCTGCTGGGTACGCCGGGCGATCACATACAAGATATTGGTCACCTCTGCCGACACCACATCCAGCGGCTGGCGGTTGATATTGTTGACGATCGGCCGCAGCAAGGTGTTGGCCGCCAGCACGAACAGCGTGCCCAGCAGCGCTTCGAGGATCAGGTCGGCACCCGCGCAAGCCCCCACCGCCGCCGACGCCCAGAGCGTGGCGGCGGTGTTGAGCCCGCGCACATTGCCCTCTTCACGCATGATCACACCGGCGCCGAGAAAGCCGATACCCGACACGACATACGCCACTACGCGCACCGCGCCTTCTGCACCGCCGAGACGGTTGGCCATGTCGACGAAAATCGCCGCGCCCACCGCCACCAGCACGTTGGTGCGCAGACCTGCGGTGCGCTGGCGGTATTGACGTTCGAAACCGATCAGGCCACCGAGGATGAATGCCGCAGTGAGGCTGACCAGGGTGTCGATCAGGGAATTGAGGTTGATATTATTGATTGCTTGCATAGGAAATCGTCCCTGTTTATTGCCAGCCAAACTTACGGATGTAGTAACCCTTCACCGCCTGGGTCAGGGCCATGTACGCCAGCAGGATCACGGGCAGGAACACAAAGTACAGCGATGGCAGCGCCTGCAATTTAAAGTAATGCGCCAACGGTCCCATCGGCAGGAAAATCCCCACGGCCATGATCACGCCGGTCATCACCATCAACGGCATCGCCGCACGGCTTTGCAGGAAGGGGATTTTCGGGGTGCGGATCATGTGCACGATCAGCGTCTGGGTCAGCAGCCCCACCACAAACCAGCCGGACTGGAACAGGGTCTGGTGGTCGGGGGTGTTGGCATCGAAGACATACCACATGAGTGCAAACGTGGTGATGTCAAAGATCGAACTGATCGGCCCGAAAAACAGCATGAAACGGCCGACATCGCCCGGTTGCCAGCGTTGTGGCTTGGCGAGCATTTCTTCATCGACGTTATCGAACGGAATCGCGATCTGCGAAATGTCATACAGCAGGTTCTGCACCAGCAAATGCATCGGCAGCATCGGCAGGAACGGGATAAATGCACTGGCCACCAGCACCGAGAACACGTTGCCAAAGTTGGAACTGGCGGTCATCTTGATGTACTTGAGCATGTTGGCGAAGGTACGCCGCCCCTCCAGCACGCCCTCCTCCAGGATCATCAGGCTCTTTTCCAGCAGGATGATGTCGGCGGCTTCCTTGGCAATATCCACCGCGCTGTCCACCGAAATACCGATGTCAGCGGTACGCAACGCCGGCGCATCGTTGATGCCATCGCCCATAAAGCCCACCACATGTCCGTTAGCCTTGAGCAGGCGCACGATGCGCTCCTTGTGGCTCGGCGTCAGCTTGGCGAACACGTTGGTGGTTTCCACAGCCTCTGCCAGCTCGGCGTCGGTCATGTCCTCGATGTCGTTGCCCATCAGCAGGCCTTGTTGCTCCAGGCCCACTTCGCGGCAGATTTTGGCGGTGACCAGCTCGTTGTCACCGGTCAGCACTTTTACCGCGACGCCATGGGCTTTGAGCGCCTTGAGGGCGGGTGCGGTGCTTTCCTTCGGTGGGTCGAGGAAAGCCACGTAGCCGATCAGCGTGAGGTTTTGCTCATCCGCCAGGCTGTAGGTGTCGCGCCCCGGTGCCATCGGTTGCGCGGCCACGGCCACCACGCGCAAGCCTTCTTCGTTGAACGCAGCGGTGACCTGGCGAATACGTGCCAGCAGTTCATCGGTCAGCGCCTCGTTGGTGTCGCCATGGCGCACGTTGTTGCACACCGAGAGGATTTCCTCCACGGCACCCTTGCAAATTAACAGGTGCGGCAAGCCTTCCTCGGCCACTACCACCGACATGCGGCGACGATTGAAATCGAACGGGATCTCATCGACCTTGTGGAACGCGGTGCCGACTTTCAGCTCGCGATGCACCTCCACGTGCTCCAGCACCGCCACGTCCAGCAGGTTTTTCAGACCCGTCTGGTAGTAGCTGTTGAGGTAGGCCATTTCCAGCACATCGTCGGACTCTTCGCCCCACACGTCCACATGGCGCGCCAGGAAAATCCTGTCCTGGGTCAGCGTGCCGGTCTTGTCGGTGCACAGCACATCCATGGCGCCGAAATTCTGGATCGCGTCCAGGCGCTTGACGATGACCTTTTTGCGCGACAGAAACACCGCGCCCTTGGCCAGGGTGGAGGTGACGATCATCGGCAACATTTCCGGGGTGAGGCCCACGGCAATCGACAATGCAAACAGCAGCGCCTCAGTCCAGTCACCCTTGGTGAAACCGTTGATGAACAGCACCAGTGGCGCCATCACGAACATGAACCGAATGAGCAACCAGCTGACTTTGTTAACGCCGTGCTGGAACGACGTGGTCGCGCGGTCGGTGGCCGTCACACGCTGGGCCAACGCGCCGAAATAGGTGCTGTTACCGGTGGTCAGGATCACCGCCGTCGCCGCGCCGGACACCACGTTGGTGCCCATGAACAGAATATTCTCCAGGTCCAGCGGGTTGCGGGTGTTGGCGTCCTGCTGCTGGGCGAACTTCTCCACCGGCATCGATTCCCCGGTCATCGCCGCTTGGCTGACGAACAGGTCCTTTGCGCTGAGCACACGGCAGTCGGCCGGGATCATGTCGCCGGCCGAAAGCACAATGAGGTCGCCGGGCACCAACTGCTTGATCGGTAACTCGATGCGCTTGGCCTCATCGCGACGCAGCACCGTGGCGGTGTTGCTCACCATGGCCTTCAGTGCATCGGCGGCCTTGTTGGATTTGGCCTCCTGCCAGAAACGCAGCAGCGTCGACAGCACTACCATGGAGAAAATCACCGTGGCGGCCTTCATGTCTTCGGTCAGCCAGGAGATGACTGCCAACAGGGTCAGCAAGAGGTTGAACGGGTTCTTGTAGCAGTGCCACAGGTGCACCCACCAGGGCAGCGGCTGCTCATGCTCGACTTCGTTGAAGCCGTATTGCACGCGCAGGGCATCGGCCTCTTGGGTGTTCAAACCTTCGGAATGACTGCCTAGCGTGCCTAGCAATTGCACGGCGCTGTTGTTGGCCGAGACCACCAGGGTTTGTGCCAGGGTCGGTGGTACTTCGCGGCTGACACTGGCGTCGGTCACGGTTTCGAGCATCGCCAGGCGGCGGAAATGCCGGGCAATATGCCGGGTCCGCAGGAAGCCGGCGAAGAACTCTTTGAGCAGCGTGAAGTTCATGGTGTTACTCCTGCGCGAGGAAACACTCGTGCAGGTACGGCCGTCTGCCCCGCGCCATTTTACAGGCACAGTCAGCTTGGCCCGCCCACCGTAAAGGCAGGCGCGTCCGTAGCATCCCGAGGTGAGTCAGGTGCTGGTCAGCGTCGATGAGAGGGATTCGGGCAGGCGCCAGGACTGGCTACTGCCGGGATGCCGCTTCTCGCTTTTATTGGCGAGACAACGGCATCGGAAGAATGCGCGTTACCTTGCCAAGCCTGTGCCGGTTACCAGAACCGGCCGACTACTGTCACTCGAACAAGTACCCACTGAGGGTCTCCGCTATTGATGAAAACGCGCGAAGCTTACGCCCCGACTTCAGGAGAGTAAACCGTAGGAAAGTTTCCCGATGGGGAATGAGAAGATTCTTCAGGGTGGGTTCAGGAAAGCCGTTTTCCCGGATACGCTGAAGATCAAATGTGGGAGCTGGCTTGCCTGCGATGGCGCAGTGTCAGGCAATGGGGCTATGCTGAAAGGCCGCCATCGCAGGCAAGCCAGCTCCCACACCGATTGGCGTACATCCGTTGCTATGGCGTACCCGGTCGATCCCTCGCCACCCGCCTCAAGTAATCCTCAACCGCCCCACCCGCCAGCGCCTTGACCTGAATCGACACCCGGTTCACCTGCCGTCCCATCGTCACGCCCTCCCGCGTACGTACCTGCACATACCCAAGCCTGGGCCAGAAACGCTCGGCTTTGATATTGCCGATAACCACCGTCAACCGCAGCCATTGGGCGCCCTTCTTCGCAGCCCATACTTCAAGGTCCGCATGCAGTCGTTGCGCAAGGCCAGTGCCATGCAGGCACGAATCGACCAGCAGCAGCCCGATATGCCACACCCCGCTCGCCAGCAAGTCAGCGGCAATGTTCACCACCGCGACCAATCGGTCGTCAGCATCGCGATAACCCAGCCAATACATCCGGCGGCAGGTCCATCCTGTGGGCAGTTGCCCGTGCAACTCCTCGCACGCCTCAGTCGGCGTGGCCGGCTCGCCGTTCACCGCAATGAAATAATCCGGCGCTCGCTCGAAAAACCGTTGCAGATCGGCCTCGTCGCTAGCGCACAGCTCAACCACCCGAATACCTGCAACAGAGCAAGCGGGCAACACGTGCTCATCAACATCCATGTTCATCCGCCCTCAATCATCTCGCGTCAGCACTTCCAACAACTCAATCTCAAAACGCAGGTTGCTGTTGGGCTTGATATGCGCGCCCATCGACCGTTCGCCATACGCCAGATGCGCCGGCACGAACAAGGTGCGAACACCGCCCACCTGCATACCCATCAAACCCTGGTCCCAGCCCTTGATCACCCGCCCGGTGCCGATCACACACTGGAACGGCTTGCCGCGCTCCCAGGACGAATCGAATACCGTGCCGTCCTCCAGGGTGCCGGTGTATTGGGTGTTAATCAACGCGCCCTTGACCACGGCTTTGCCGGTGCCGAGGCGGATGTCGGTGATCTGGAGTTCGTCGTGGCTCATGGGGGGTCTCATTAGGACGCAAAGGATGGCGTTTTTCCCAGAATCAAACGGGTTTGGCAAGCTTCAAACGCAACACTGATAGTTGCGACACGCCGCAGCGCCTTTCAGGGGGAGAGGGTTCTCTCTGCGCTTGCTGCTTGAAATGCACTTACAAAAAAACACGACGCTCCCTCCCCCAAAAACACCTTCAGACTATTTCTCGCGTCCAGTGCCAACGCTCAACCTATGAAGCGTTCATTACTCTGAATAGGGAATATCAGAATGACCATCGGTTCCGGCTTCAACTACCCCGCAGACATTGCCCAGCGGCAGCATCGAGAAAAGCGCTCTACCGAGAACAAATGGAGGGCAACATTCCCCAATCCACCCGACCTGTGCTTTGACTATCGCGCGTTGGTTGAACAGGTAAACGGGATTGCCCACGCCACTGAACCCGATCATAAAATCTGCGTTATTGGCGCTGGCATTACCGGCCTGACGACTGCGCGCGAGCTTTACAGGTGCGGGTTCACAAACATTACCTTACTTGAAAAATCCAAGCGTATTGGCGGCCGACACCTTACCGCCCTTGGGAGCAATCACACCAACACGCCAGGCAGGCCCCCTTTCGAGATGGGTGCAATGAGGATGCCGTTCTTCAACAAGACAAATGAGCCGCCCAAAGACGGTCGTTCACTGATGGCCTATTACGCTAACGAATTCGATTTGCGCCATTCAGACTTTCCAAACCCGGGCAGCCCGGCAGTCCGCTCAACCGGTATATTCCTAAGAGAAGGGAGCATAGATAACAGCAGTGAACCCACCCTACTGATATGGAAAAACGCCGATGGAAAAACAGCCCCGCCAGGGCAAACGCTGGGTAACGTTTTCGCGAAATGGAAGACATTTGCCGAGCGTATGACGCTGTGCGTCTCCGAATATTACGGATCCGAACGCTGGGAGGACATGTGGGCATCGATAGTAAGAAAATACGAAGGTATGTCCTTTCGGGACCTGGTCAAGCTGCCAAGTATTGATACGTGGCACCACAGTGATCCTGGAAACTTTGGCGGCCTGGGTATGAGTGCCCAGGAATCTGCGGTTTTCTACGCCATCGGAATTGGTGATGGTAGTTGGGGCGCCTTCTATGACGTATGCGCGCTTTACCCTCTGCGCACGGCGATATTTGGATTCAGCAGTCATCTGCAGTTGATTCACGGTCGGGTTGACGCAGACGGTACCCCCATGGACGCACCGTACCTGGATGCTAAAGAGACCCTGGACTCCAGAGGGCTTAAATTTAACAAACCACACTATATTGGCCTTGGATCGCTGGCGGAATCGCTGCTATTCATAAAGCCCGACGAGACTGATGAATCTTTGTACGAACACCTTTTAAAGAGCCCATCCGGTTTACTGACCCGCAGTGCAGTGACAAAACTGAAAAAACTCAAGGACGGAAAAATACGCGTGTATTACAGCTGGAACGCCACACAAAAAGATCAAACGGAAAACGTATTTATCGATTGTGACTCTGTCGTAATGACACTCCCCTCCTGGCTGATCGAGACACAAATACCAATTGAAAACTTCAACCAGAAAACACTCCCATTCGACATTATAGAAGCCTATAAAACCGCCCACTGGGAAACCAGCTGCAAAGTCTACGCCCCACTGAAAAAGTCGTTTCTTTCAGATAACAAAAACATACCTCAAGCGATCATTACGGACAGCTGGCTACATGATGTATATACCTACCGCTACCACAATAATAATACCTATGACTGCATCCTGCTCAGCTACACGTGGGAAGACGACGCTACCAAGCTATCGGTATTTGACGACGAACAACTGGTCGATAAATGCATAAAGGAGCTAGACCGAATCCTCTTGAAGTCCACAAACATCAAAGAAAAAATCTCACCGTATATAGGCCGTAAACAGGCAGTCGTTCAACGCTGGATGAACGACAAACACTCGCTGGGTTGTGCAAAGCTCTATCGCGCAGGCACCTACTACCACGCGGTGTCCTTAATGAAATACAACAGGGACTTCTCTCATAAGTCGGGACTTTATCTCTGCGGCGAGTCGTTTTCCGTTGATGCTGGCTGGACTGAGCCTTGCTTCAGAGGCGCCGTCGACACAGTGATAAACATCTGCAATAAAACACGCGCCAACTTCAACGGCGGCTTTGATATGCAGGACTACCCAGAATACAAAACCGAGCAATAAAGGAAATAGACTACGTAGCAACGAGAACCGTCTGACTTTTAATTAAACATATTGTCGCCTCTTATAAACATCCAACCATCTTCCGGTTGTATAACAATAAGAGGTCACCTCAATGAGCGAACCAGTAAGCCCTGCACGCGTAGCGGTCATTCAACTTGATCCACAGGTCGGCATGGCCAACCGCGCCAATAACCTGAGTCAGAGCCTCGCACTGGCGGCCGAAGCCGCGAGCGGCGGAGCCAACCTGATCGTGTTGCCCGAGCTCACCAATTGCGGGTATTTCTTCAGCAGCCGCCAGGATGCTTTTGATCACGCAGAGCGAGTGCCAGACGGTACCAGCGTGCAAGCGTGGATAGAGTTTGCCTGCAGGCACCAGGTGTATCTGGTAGCAGGCCTGTGTGAAATAGACGGTATGCAGCTATTCAATACGGCCGTGCTGTTAGGGCCCGAAGGCTACATCGGAAAATACCGCAAAGCGCATTTGTGGAACCTGGAAAAGCTTTGGTTCACCCCCGGCGATACAGGCTTTCCGGTATTTGAAACGCCGATCGGCCGTATTGGCTTGCTGATTTGCTGGGACATCTGGTTCCCGGAGGTGCCACGCATTCTCAGCCAACAAGGCGCAGATATTATTTGTAGCCTGAACAACTGGGTGTGGACACCACCGCCGCTATTCGATGAAGCGGGCAAATGCATGGCGTCATACCTGACGATGACCGCCGCCCACGTCAACAACGTGTTTATCGCTGCCGCCAGCCGCATTGGCGAGGAGCGAAACGCCCGTTACCTCGGATGCTCATTGATTGCCGGAACCAATGGCTGGCCGATTGGCGCTGTCGCTTCGGCCAATCGCCAGGAGATTTTGTTCGCCGACATTGATATCACCAGCGCCCGCAGTGCACCGATCTGGAACAGCCTCAACGACCTGCAACGCGATCGACGCAATGATCTCTACGATCAAATGCTCGGTTACGCCCAACACCCTGCCCTGCCGCGCTGATTGGAGGGTTGACTATGGGTAACCTCTTAGAAAAACCACGAACCCCCTGGCCCAACATTGACAGGACTGTTGTTGTGATTGCGCTGACCAGCGCTCTGATCATTGTGTGGTTAGCGTTCACCGAGCCCTGGCCTGGCTACACCGATATGGTGCAAAGCCTTCCACACCCCGTTGCCTGGCTGCGCTGGGTACTTGGCGATATCAGCGAGGTCGCTTTCTACAAACATGAACTGGCGTCGCTCGGCCTGCTGGGAGGTGCCTACCTGGCCTGGTGGGCCAGCCGGAAGGGGAAGGCCTGGCAAGGTTTCTCCATTTCCTATGGGACCGGATTATGGCCTTGGCTGATAACCAGCTCGTTGCTCGGCCTGCTACTCAGCAACTTGCTGTGGGGATGGGCTGTCACCGCTGAGACATGGCAACCGACGTTCGCGGCGTTCGTCTCGTTGCCGGCAGCCATGGTGCTGATGTTTGGCGGCGGGTGGAAGGTCACCCTCACTGGCGCAGCACTCGGCGCAGTGCTGGTTACGCCGATGTGCCTGTTGATCGTCAACGTCGTCTGCGTGCCGCTGGGGTTGCCGGCGGTGATTGGCAACGTGATGGGCATGGCTATCGGTAGCGTGATCGCGTTTATGCTATGTCGTTGGATGCCCTCTATGGTGCGCTCGGACTTTACCCCACCGGCCAAACCGAAGCCTGCCGCTCTTCCCACTTATGGCGTGACTTGGAGCCTGCGCCGGGTGCTGGCAGATTTCTCCGAAGCCCCTTTTTTCGGCAACGAGCTAGCCAGTCTGGGTCTGTTGGCGGGAGTCCTATTGGCGTACGCCCTGAATCCCGTGAGCCCGGCGTACGGCTCAGGCCTCATATTGCACCTGATAGGCGCGCAAGCATTGACGTCTGCGCTGGGCGTGGTCATCTGGCGACATGAGTGGATCAAGCGAGGATGGTATCCCACCTATGTTCCCTTGGTGTCAGTGGTACCGGCTGCCGTGTTGACCCATGGAGGAAGTTGGATGGTGATGGGTTCAAGTGCGCTGCTCGGTGCATTGATTGCTCCGCCTTTAGCGTGCGCCATCGCGGGAAAGTTGCCGGCTCACTTCCACCCCTACATCGGTAACGTGCTTTCTATGGCGTTGAGTACGCTGATCATCGTGCCAGTCGTGGGAGGGTTAGTGGTTTAGCAAAAGCGTGGTGAGAGGTCCCCCTCTCACCACCCTCATCACAAGAAGTCAGGCCAACGGCACACGACGATTAGTCAGCGCCATACGACCCACAAAGAAGCTCAGCGCCGCACCCAACAGCAGCATCGCCAAGGCGCTCCAGGCCGCACGGGAAATCTGCTTGGCAGCCACTTCAGACGCTTCACGGGCTTTCTGTTCAGCCTGTTGCTTCAGCTCTTCGACCTTCTGCATGGCTTGCTGATAAGCCTGGGCGTAGTTATCGACGATCTGCGTGGCCTCTTCCTTGCTCTTGCCGGTACGCGCCGCCACGATGTTGACCAGTGCTTCTTTATCCGCCGCGTTCAGCGCAGGTTCACCGGACGCTTTCACGCGTTCAAACCACTGCTTCAACTGGTCGCCAGCCTGTGCGGGATTGGTCGCTGCATCCGTCGCGGCTTGCTTGCCATCAGCGCTGGCTTGGTCAGCTTTTTGCTCGACGTTCGCAGGGTCCAATTCTGGTTTTCCGCTCTGCTTGAGCAACGTATCGAGTTCGCCCTGCAGGCTGTTCCAGTCCAGTTGAATACCTTGTTCGTTCAGTTGCTGCTTGACGCTGTCGCCAATGCCAGGCGCCGCCGCGGCAATACCGCTACCGGCAGCCGACAAGCCTTTACCCACCATGTTGCCGGCGGTGCCAACCACACTGGCAGCCAGACCCGCGAGTAGCCAAGTGGTGAGCAAGGTGGTGACGGTCCAGGTCAACACGCCGTGCAGGCCACCGCGATCCGGTGCAGTACGGCCGGCGACAAAGGCGCCGACGCCGATCGCTACAAGGGTGGAGACAAACAGCCAGATGCCCGCGCCCGTGCCGAAACCGCTCAATGGGTTGCCCGCTTCCATTGGTTCAACTGCACTGGCGCCAATGGCAGTGCCGAGCACGCTGAGGACCAGGTAGGTCACCAGGGCAATTGCACTACCGGCCAATACCGAGCTCCAGGACACGCGAAACAGCGAGCGATTGGTTTCATAGACAGTGGTCATACAGAGGTCCTTCACAAGTTATGGGAGCAAGGCAATGTGCCTTGTTGAGTGGGAGTGTGGCGAAACGACATCCGTTCGGTCGTGGCGCAAATGCACCAGATCGCCTGATGCATTCGCACTTGGGCCCCCTCACATTCTCTGCACTATCCTGAAGCGTGGATGTCGGAGTTTTTATACGCTTTTATCCGGAGAAATCATGAGCCAGGACGTCCTCGCCAAAGAAACCAACCGCCGCCAACTGCAGCAGATCATTTCCGGACTATCCGATGGGATCATTCTCGCCGAGGTCGACCAGACCATCCTGTGGGCCAACGAAGCCGCACTGAACATGCACGGCGTGGGCGACGTGATGGGGCTAGGCGCGAATGCGCAGGAGTATGCCGAGCGCTTCACGCTGCGCTATCGCAACAATCACCCACTGACGCTGGAAAACTATCCCCTGGCCCGTGCTGCTGCTGGCGACGAATTCAGCGACGTCGTGGTGGAGGTGATTCCAAACGCCGATTCGGACAAAACCTGGGTGCACCGCCTGCGCAGTCTGGTGATCACCGACTCGCGTGGCGAACCGGAGCTGCTGGTACTGATCCTCAGCGACGCCACCGAATGGGCCAGTGCCGAGCAGCGCTTCGAGAAAACCTTCAATGCCAACCCGGCGCCTGCGGTGATCTGCCGTCTGAGCGACTTGCGCTATATCAAGGTCAACCAAGGCTTTCTGGAGATGACCGGTTACAACCGCGACCAAGTCATCGGCAAGTCCGTCTATGAGCTGGACGTGCTGGAGCAGGCCGAGCGCAAGGACCTGGCGATCCAGCGCCTGGGCGATGGCGCGACCATACCGCAGATGCAGGCCGAACTGAGATTGCCCGAAGGCGGCAGCAAACTGGTGATCGTCGCCGGCCAGCCGCTGGACATGAACGAAGAGGCCTGCATGCTGTTCTCCTTCACGGACCTGGAGCCTCGGCGCAAGGCCGAAACCGCGCTGCGCCAGAGTGAAGAACGGTTTGCCAAATCATTTCGCCTGACCCCGGTGCCGACGTTGGTCTGCAGCGCCGCGAACCGTCAAGTGGTGGATGTGAATGAGGCGTTCATGACGATCACGGGGTACACCAGCGAAGAATTGATCGGCAAGGCCATCGAAGAAATTGGCTTTATCGACAGCGCACCGGCTGGCGCCCTGTTGTTCACCACCCTGGAAAAAGCCGGAAGCTTTGACGGCCAGGATTTGAAGGTGCGCAAGAAAGGCGATGAGGTTATCGACTGTGTCGTGTCCGCGGACACCGTGATCATTCAGGATGTGCCCTGCTACCTGCTGGTGCTGATGAACATCACCGAACGCAAGCGCTCGGAGCTGGAACTGGTGGCCGCCATCGAGGAAGTCATGCAAGACGCTTCATGGTTCAGCCAGACACTGATCGAGAAACTGGCGAACGCCAAAAGCGTCAACAGCCCGAACCTGCCGAATGTCGCGTTCACCGACCTCACGGCCCGCGAACGGGATGTTTTGGGGTTGATCTGCGAAGGGCTGGCTGACAAGGAAATTGCCTCGCGCCTCAAACTGGCGCCCAACACGGTGCGTAACCATGTGGCCACGGTGTACTCCAAGCTGGGGGTGCATAGTCGTAGTGCAGCGATCGTTTGGGCCCGCGAACGCGGACTGTTTGCCGGCGAGTTGCGGCTCAAGAACAAGTGAACGCGGTGCAAATGCACTAGTGCGGCTAGTGCGAATTCAACTTATGACGCGGGCAAGTAAACCCTAACCTTCAGGGCGTGGGCACAAGGCTTTGATCGTGTGCCACCGCATTTACACCCTGAAGGAACCCCCATGTTTACCCTCTCTCAACTGCGCAATTGCATCGAAGAAGGTCTGTCGCCACTGACGTGCGAATTCACCCTGTGCCGGGACGCTTCGCTGACCCTCAAGGTCTACGACGCGGAGACCGGCCGGGTTGATCTGGTCGTCACCGGGATCAGCACGAACCGGCTGCAGACCCCGCAAGAAGTTGAAAAAATGGTGGAAGAGCTGCGTTACGAACTGCAATGCAACACCGTCGGCAAGCTCACGCTGGATGACTTGCCTTCAGCGACGCACCAATGAAATAGAACACCCCGCCCCCAACGATAAACGCCCCCAGCATGTAAAACATGTAGTGGGCCGGCAGGCTGGCCAGCACCAGCCCACACAACACCGGCCCCAGGGCGGCCCCCAGATTGGACAGGTTCTGCGCCCCGTAGTACATGCCGCGCAGGTGGTCCGGAGCGATGCGGTCGATAAACATGTACTCGGCCGGAAACACGATGATCTCCCCCACCGTGAACACCGCCATTGCCAATACCCACCACAGCACGCTGGTGGACAGCGCAAAACCAATGATCCCCAGCATGAACATGCCCAGTCCTGCGATCAGCCACTGGCCCAAGTAGCGATGCGAGATGCGCCGACCAATCACATACTGCAGGGCAATCACCAACACGGCGTTGGTGGTCAGCACGGCGCTGACCACGGTGTAGGTGTATTCGGCGGTGGTGGTGGTGACCAAATATTGTGACAGCCATGCGGTGAACTGACCAAATACCACGGCACTGAGCACGCCGCCAACGGTGAAGCAGACCAGGCGACGATCGCGCAACAGCACGCGGCCAACGGCAAGAAAGGGCACCGGCTTTTGCGTGGCATCGACGGTCGCCAGCGTACGGTCACCCCAACGCCAATACAGCAGGAAAAACCCTACCCCCAATAGCGCCGAAAGGATAAACGGCAAGCTGATGTCCAGCTTGGCAATCATCGCCCCGAAAAAAGGCCCTACGGCATAACCGATATTGGTCAGGGTGTACTTGATGGAAAACACTTCGCTGCGTGCCTCTTCGGGCAACAAGCTGGCAAAACCGGCTTTGACCGCAATATCGATCACCGCGTAAGCCAGGTTGATCAGGATCAGGCAGCTGTAGAACGTCCAGATATCCTGCGCGAGCAGCGTGCCGATAAAGCCCAGTACAAACAGCACGCTCATGCCGAGCAACAGTCGGTAGCTGTTGATACGGTCGACCAGAAAGCCGCCATACACACTGAGCAGCGAGCCGACAATCAGCGAACTGCCGATCACCAGGCCGACCTGAGTGATATCGAGGGCAAAGTGGCTGGTGAGGTAGATCACCAGGTACGGAAATGTGATCGCCTTGGCCAACGTGAGCATCAGCGTGGCGGACAGCAACAGGTTAACGGTGCGGGGGTAATTTCTTATTGTGGCAAGCATCCTGCTCTCTTTCCTGGAAGGTAACGCGGCCATTACGGCCGGCTACCTTAACTCAGGAACAGGGCAAAAATGCAAGGTCATTTCTTGACGGGAGTGATCTCAAGGATGGTGCCGTTGGTGGTCTTGAGCAGGACGAATTTATCGCCCACCCGCGCCCACTGGCTGTCTTCTTCAGGCTGCTTGAGGCCGCGTTTTTTCCAGTCGCTGACGGCTGATTCCTTGCGCATCAACATATCCGGCGCGCGGTCGCCCTCTTTCAAGTCACGGGCGTTGATAGTCGAAGGCTGCACGGTTTCCTGGGGGGTATCACCGGCTTGCACGACAAAGCTGGCGGTGGACAGGCTGGCGGCAACCAACAGGCAGGCGATTAGGGACTTGGACTTCATGGGTGCTCCTTCAATTAATGGCGCTTACCCAGGTTCGGACCGCTGGCGCGTCTGATCATTCAATCAAGCCTTGCCTCGGAGTGAGCTAGGCAACTGCCACAGGTGTGCCTTGATGGAACACCATCCGCCACTGCCCTTCTTCTACTCGCCATACCGAGCTGCGCAGCGAAGCCCCACCTGCGTCCCGATGAGAGCGATAGGTCACAAGAGCCACACCTTCAGTCAGCCTTTTCACCGTGAAATCAGTTATACGGCGCGCAGAAAACACCTCATCCTGCAGTCCGGAAATCACCTCTGCCTTACTGCCCCATACATTTCCACTGGCACCAAACTCAACAAAATCATCCGCCAACAGCTGCGCCAACCGGGCCGCATTCGAACGGGTAGCCGTTTGCTGTAGCTCCTGTTCAAGCTCAAACAAGTGCGCGCCTAAATCCATTTCATTGCCTCCATGAAATAAATCCTGTAATTTTTCATGAAATTTATCGAAATAAATTTCATGACTCCACAAGAAGAACTCGCCACCCTGGCCGCACTGATCCACGACCTGCGCAAGCACAAGAAGCTCACCCTCGCCCAGCTCGCGCAAAAAATCGAGCGTTCCGTGGGTTTCCTGTCCCAGGTCGAACGCGGTCTGTCACGCCCGACCGTGGCCGATTTGACCGCCATCAGCCATGCCCTCGACGTCCCCACCACGTACTTCTACAGCCAACCTAAACCCAAGGCGGTGGACTGGATCACCCGGCCCAACGAGCGGCGCACGGTGTATTACGCCAATGGCATCACCGACATCCTCGTCTCGCCAAGCATGAACGGCGCCTTTTCGATGCTCGACAGTCTGTTGGCTCCCGGCGCCAACAGCGGTGAACAAACCATGAGCGACCGCGCCGAGCAGGCCGGTTTTGTACTGGAGGGCGAATTGACGCTGTGGGTCGAAGGTGAGACCGATCCGGTCACCCTCGGCCCCGGCGACAGCTTCCACCTGGCCAGCTTCGCCCATTGCCGCTACGCCAATCTGACCGACCTGCCCGCCCGCGTGTTGTGGGTTTACAACTAGGAGCTGCACCCGTGAAAAGCCATGCCACCACGTTACTGGCCGAAGTACGGACCTTTCGCCAGAACCATCCCGACGTGCGGTACGTAGACCTGATCGCCTTGGACATTCCAGGGCACTTCTACGGCAAGCGTTACCCCATCGAGATGCTGGAAAAAGTCGCCGCCGGCAGCCCGCTGAAGCTGCCGCAGAACGCCGTGCTGCTGGGGGTTCAGGGAGGGCTGTTCAAGATTGGTGACTATTGCTTCAACGACGGCGACCCGGATGCCAACCGCCGTCTGGTGCCGGGCACGCTCAAGCCGGTGAGCTGGGAGTCGCAGCCGCTGGGCCAGATGCTGATCACCTCAGACGGCACCGAAGCCCCCATCGAATTCGAACCCCGTGAAGTGCTGGCGAGGGTGCTGGAACGCCTGCAAGACAAGGGCATTCACCCGGTGGTAGCGTTCGAGTTGGAGTTCTACCTGTTCGATAAGAAACTCGACAATGGCCTGCCGCAATGCGCCCGCGACCCACTGAGTGATGACCCTGACGACCAACCCAACCTGCATATCGAACGGCTGTCACGCTTCAGCGAAGTGCTCGACGACATGGCGCAATCCGCCAAGGACCAAGGCATCGACATCACAGTGATCACCGCCGAAATCGGCCCCGGCCAGTTCGAAATCAACTTCGGTCACCTCGACGACGGTATGCGCGCCGCCGACTGGGCCGCCCTGTTCTGTCGCAGCACCCGCGGCGTAGCGCTCAAGCACGGTTACCGTGCGAGCTTCATGGCCAAACCCTATCTTCAATTCCCCGGTAGCGGCATGCACGTGCATGTCAGCCTGTATGACGGCGCGGGCAATAATTTGCTGGCGGCGCACCAGCAACAACCGCTGCGCCACGCCGTGGCGGGTTGCCTGGAATTGCTGCCGCACTGCATGCCGATCTTTTCGCCCAACCACAACGCCTTTCGCCGCCTGGGCGGCGCGGTCAACGCGGCAACGCACGCCAGTTGGGGCTTTGAAGACCGTGATGCGTGCGTGCGCATTCCCGAGTCCGACCCGCGCAACCTGCGCATTGAGCACCGCCTAGCCAGTGCGGATGCCAACCCGTACCTGGTGCTGGCGGCGATTTTGGTGGGCTTGGAGCACGGCCTGGAAGCCAAGCGCGAACCCATCGCCCCATTGAACGAGGACCGCAACAGCGGCACCGACTTCCCCGTGGAAATGCTCGACGCCGTGCGCGCCATGCAGCATCAACCGGTATTGCGCGATAAGCTGGGCGCCGAATTTATCGACGTGTACTGCGAGAACAAACGCCAGGACCACTTGGCTTTCCAGCAGGAGATCCCTGCGCGGGAATACCGCTGGTTTCTCTGAATCTGCCCATACACCTGCATGGAATCACCGATGACCGAACAAAGCGCCCCGGCGCTCAAGGAAATCTTCAACCTCGAACGCCTGCACCACATCGCCACGGAAATGACGGCGGTGTACCCGGCGTTCGACGCCAAGGGCTTCCTCCAGCACGCCAAGTCCGGGCTGACGGAGTTGTCGGTGATGCAGCGCATGGCGCGGGTCAGCGAGAGCCTGCATGCAGTGATCCCGCTGGATTATGCGCAAACCCTCAAGCTGCTTTACGCCCTCGCCCCGCGCCTGAACAGCGCGTTCGTCAGCCTGTTCCTGCCGCACTTCGTGGCGAATTACGGGCGGGATGACTTCAAGCGCTCCATGGCTGCACTCAAATACTTCACCACCTTTGGCTCCGCCGAATTCGCCATCCGCCACTTCCTGCTGGATGACTTCCAACGCACGTTGGCGGTGATGCAGGCATGGTCGCTGGATGACAACGAACACGTGCGCCGCCTCGCCAGCGAAGGCTCGCGGCCGCGTCTGCCGTGGTCGTTCCGCCTGGCCGAAGTCCAGGCGAACCCCGAACTGTGCGCGTCAATCCTCGACAACCTCAAGGCTGACGGCAGCCTTTATGTGCGCAAGTCCGTGGCCAACCACCTCAACGACATCACCAAGGACCACCCGGAGTGGGTGCTCAGCCTGATCGAGGGCTGGAACCTGGACAACCCGCACACCGCCTGGATCGCCCGCCACGCCTTGCGCAGCCTGATCAAGCAAGGCAATACCCGGGCGCTGACGATCATGGGCGCCGGGGCCAGGGCCGAGGTGACGATCCATGACCTTAAGGTGACGCCGGCGGTGATCAACCTGGGGGAACGGATCGAGTTGTCCTTCAGCCTGGAATCTACCGCCGACACTGCGCAAAAACTGGTGGTGGATTACGCCATCGACTATGTGAAAAGTGCCGGGCACAGCGCGGCAAAGGTGTTCAAGCTCAAGGCGTTTACTCTCGGCGCGGGGGAACATCTCAGCATCCGGCGCGAGCAACATATCCGCGAGCTGACCACGCGCAGGCATTACCCCGGCAGGCATAGCGTGCACGTGTTGGTGAATGGAGAGCGGTTGGGCAGCGCGGAGTTCGAATTGCGCGCCTGACTTGGTTTCAGAAATACCGTAGATTCAATGTGGGAGCTGGCTTGCCTCTCCCACCTAGTTAATCCGGTTTCAGCTGGATTCACCGAGGAGTAACCCCTGCTCCCGCGCGCACAACTCCACCACGTAATCCCACAACACCCGCAGCCGCACTGACTTGTGCAACTCCCGCCGCGAACTGATCCAGTAGCTGCGCTGAATCCCCTCCCCCGGCAGCAACGCCACCAGCTCCGGATCAGCCGAGGCCATGAAACACGGCAACACCGCAATGCCCAACCCTGAGCGTGCCGCCTGGTGCTGGGCGATCACGCTGGTGCTGTGGAACACCACTTTGGGGTTGCGGCAGAAGCTGCTGAGGAATTTCAGCTCCTGGCTGAACAGCAGGTCGTCGACGTAATCGATCCACGCATGCACCGCAAGGTCTTCGCGCTTTTCGACCGGCGGGTTACGGTCCAGGTAGGCGCGGCTGGCGTAGAGGGCCAGGCGGTAGTCGGTGAGTTTGCGCGTGACCAATTGATCGACGCTGGGCCGTTCAAGGTGGATGCTGATTTCCGCCTCGCGGTTGAGGATGCTGACAAAGCGCGGCACGGCCACCAGCTCCACTTCCAGCCCGGGGTAGCGTTCGAACAGCCCGCCCATGCGGCTGGCCAGGAACATCACGCCCAACCCTTCGGCGACGCCCAGGCGGATCTTGCCCAAAGGCGCGGCGGAGTGGGTCAGTTCGTCCTCGGCCAGCAGCGCGACGTTTTCCATGGCTTCGGCGTGTTTGAGCAAGGCTTCGCCGGCAGGGGTCAGTTCGTAGCCCTGGGCATGCTGCACAAACAGCGCGGTGCCGAGGCTTTTCTCGATCGCCTCGATATGCCGGGCCACAGTAGCGTGCGTGGTTTTCAGGCGTTGCGCGGCGGTGAGCAGGCGGCCGCTACGCTGCAACTCGAGAAAGTACCGCAGGTCATTCCAATCGAACATGACGCCTCCATTCCGTGCCCCTGGGTCGTGCTGTTTAAAAACGCACAGCAGCTGGGTAAAAACTAACATTTTTAAGACGAAAACTAACAACTAGGATGGAACCAATAAGAAAAACAAGCGAGACCTTCAGATGCCCATTGCAACTGCTGAATACGATTACATCGTCGTAGGCGCCGGCCCCGCGGGCTGTCTGCTCGCCAATCGTCTGTCCGCCAACCCCGCTCACCGCGTGCTGCTGCTTGAAGCCGGCGGCCGCGACAATTACCCCTGGATCCATATCCCCGTCGGCTACCTGTTCTGCATCGGCAACCCGCGCACCGACTGGTGCTTCAAGACCGAAGCCCAGGAAGGCCTGCAAGGCCGTGCACTGAGCTATCCACGCGGCAAGGTGCTGGGCGGCTGCTCATCGATCAACGGCATGATCTACATGCGCGGCCAGGCCCAGGATTACGACGGCTGGGCGGCAGAAGGCAACGCCGGCTGGGCCTGGAAAGACGTGCTGCCGTTGTTCAAGCAGAGCGAAAATCATTTTGCCGGTGGCTCCGAATTCCATAGCAATGGGGGCGAGTGGCGAGTCGAACAACAGCGCCTGCACTGGCCGATCCTAGACGCCTTCCGTGACGCGGCGGCGCAAAGTGGCATCGCGCCGATCAGCGACTTCAATCAGGGCGACAACGAAGGCTGCGGCTATTTCCAGGTCAACCAGAAGGCCGGTGTGCGCTGGAACGCGGCCAAGGCATTTCTCAAGCCGATCCGTCAGCGCCCCAATCTCACCGTGCTGACCGAAGTGGAAGTAGACCGCGTGCTGCTGGAAAACGGCCGGGCCTCACAGGTGGTTGGTCGTCAGCAGGGCCAGCAGGTGAGCTGGAAGGCGCGCAAAGAGATTGTGCTGTGCGCCGGCTCCGTCGGCTCGCCGGGGATTTTGCAGCGCTCGGGAATAGGGCCTTCCAGCGTGCTCAAGCCGCTGGGCATCGACGTGCTGCATGAACTGCCGGGCGTGGGCGGTAACCTGCAGGATCACCTGCAATTACGGCTGATCTACAAGCTGGAAAACGCCCGCACCCTCAACCAGATCGCTGGCACCGTATGGGGCAAGATGGGCATGGGCCTGCGCTACCTGTACGACCGCAGCGGCCCACTGTCGATGGCGCCCAGCCAGCTCGGCGCATTTGCCCGCTCGGGGCCGGAGCAAACCTCGGCCAACCTTGAATACCATGTGCAACCGCTGTCGCTTGAGCGCTTTGGCGAACCGCTGCACGCGTTCCCGGCGTTTACCGCGTCGGTCTGCGACCTGCGCCCGCAAAGTCGCGGACGTATCGACATTCGCTCGGCCAACCCGGCGGACGCACCGCTGATCCGCCCTAACTACCTCAGCCATCCGCAAGATTTGCGCGTGGCCGCCGATGCCATCCGCCTGACGCGTCGCATCGTCGCAGCCCCGGCCCTGAGCCAATTCAAGCCAGTGGAATACCTGCCGGGCGATTCACTGCAAACCGAGGACGAACTGCACGAAGCCGCCGCGCGCATCGGCACGACTATCTTCCACCCGGTTGGCACCTGTCGCATGGGCAGCGATAAAGACGCGGTGGTCGATGCCCAGCTGCGCGTGCATGGCGTGCCTGGATTGCGCATTGCCGATGCGTCGATCATGCCGCGCATTACGTCCGGCAACACCTGTTCACCTACGCTGATGATCGCGGAGAAGGCCGCTCAGCTGATCCTTTCGCCGAATACAAGGAGTCTCGCCCCGGAGAAAGAACTGGTTCATGCAATCTGAATAGCGGCGCTGAAACTGGCGCCGACAGTGGAACAACAATAAATAATCACTGTGAGGGCTACCCGATGTCAGAACGTGCTCAACCCCTGGGCTCGGCGGTCACCACCGCCAGCACCAGCAACGACTCAAAGAAAGTCATCTTCGCCTCGTCCCTTGGGACGGTGTTCGAGTGGTATGACTTTTTCCTCTACGGCGCCCTGGCGGCGGTGATCAGCAAGCAGTTCTTTGCCGGGGTCAACGACACCACGGCGTTCATCTTTGCCTTGATGGCCTTTGCGGCCGGCTTTGTGGTGCGGCCGTTTGGTGCGTTGGTATTTGGCCGGTTGGGCGACATGATCGGGCGTAAATATACCTTCCTCGTCACCATTATTTTGATGGGCGTGGCGACCTTCTGCGTCGGGCTGCTGCCGACTTACGCCAGCATTGGCATTGCGGCACCGATCATTCTGATCGTGCTGCGCATGCTGCAAGGCCTGGCACTGGGCGGCGAATACGGCGGCGCGGCGACTTATGTGGCCGAGCATGCACCCGCCGGCAAACGTGGCTTCCACACCAGTTGGATTCAATCCACCGCGACCATCGGCTTGCTGCTGTCGCTGCTGGTGGTGCTGGCCTGCCGTTACTTTACCGGTGACCAGTTCGAAGTGTGGGGCTGGCGGATTCCGTTCCTGTTTTCCATTGTGCTGCTGGGTATTTCCACTTGGATCCGCATGAGCCTGCATGAGTCGCCGGCGTTCCTGAAAATGAAAGAGGAAGGCAAGGTCAGCAAGGCGCCGATCCGCGAGTCCTTCGGCAAATGGGAGAACCTCAAGATCGTGCTGATCGCCCTGTTCAGCATCAACGGCGGCCAGGCGGTGACCTTCTACGCGGCGCAATTCTATGTGCTGTTCTTCCTCACGCAGTTCCTGAAAATGGACCCTGCCCTGGCCAACATGCTGTTGATCATCAGCGTGGTGATCGGCGCACCGTTCTTTATCTTCTTTGGCTGGCTCTCGGACAAAG
Organism: Pseudomonas tritici; assembly: GCF_014268275.3. Lineage (NCBI taxonomy): Bacteria > Pseudomonadati > Pseudomonadota > Gammaproteobacteria > Pseudomonadales > Pseudomonadaceae > Pseudomonas > Pseudomonas tritici. The sequence goes on along the minus strand of NZ_CP077084.1, from coordinate 2,484,531 downwards.
TGGGCCGCAAGCCGGTGCTGATGCTCGGCCTGCTGCTGGCCACCGTGCTGTACTTCCCGATCTTCAAGAGCCTGGCGCACTACACCAACCCGGCGATGGACCAGGCCAGTCGCCAGGCACCGATCACCGTACTGGCCGATCCGGCGACCTGCACCTTCCAGTTCGACCCGGTGGGCAAGGCGAAATTTGACAGCCCATGCGACAAGGTCAAGACCTTCCTGGTCAAGCAAGGCCTGCCCTACAGCAGCGCCGTGGCACCTGCCGGCAGCCCGGTGCAGGTAAGCGTGGGTGACGTGCGTATCGACGGGTTTGACGAAAAAGCCCTGCGTGGCGCCGTGACCCTGGCCGGCTACCCGTCTTCGGCGGATGTGGCCCAGGTCAACAAGACCATGGTGGTGGTGCTGATCGTGGCGCTGATCCTGATCGCCGCCATGTGCTACGGCCCGCTGGCAGCGCTGATGGTGGAACTGTTCCCGACGCGTATCCGCTACACCTCGATGTCGCTGCCCTACCACATCGGTAACGGCTGGTTTGGCGGGTTCCTGCCGACCGTGTCGTTTGCCCTGGTGGTGTACACCGGCGATATCTTCTACGGCCTGTGGTACCCGGTGGTGGTGACCGGGGTGAGCCTGATTGTGGGGATGATCTGCCTCAAGGAAACGCGGCACGTGGATATCGATAACAACTGATCTACAACACGCCGAAGATCCCCTGTGGGAGCGGGCTTGCTCGCGAATGCGGTGGATCAGTCACAGTTGAATTGACTGATCCACCGTCTTCGCGAGCAAGCCCACATTTGTTTTGTGCTGCCCACACAATTTGCTGTACATCCATACAGATAATGGTTGCCTGAACGCCGCTGACTAAGCATCCTGCACAGCATCAACCCGATCTGATGTGACGACCATGCGGCTGTACCTCTGTGAAAAACCCTCCCAGGCCAAGGATATTGCGGCTGTGCTCGGCGCCAGCCGGCGCGGCGATGGGTGCTGGCTGGGCAATGGGGTCACCGTCACCTGGTGCATCGGCCACCTTCTGGAAACCGCCCCGCCGGATGCCTACGACGCCAAGTACAAGCGCTGGGTGCTGGCCGACCTGCCGATCGTCCCGGAAAAATGGAAGATGCGGGTCAAGCCCAAGACCGCCAGCCAATTCAAGGCGGTCAAGCGTCTACTGGGGGAAGCGCAGGAGTTGGTAATTGCGACCGACGCCGACCGTGAAGGCGAGATGATTGCGCGCGAGCTGGTGGAGCATTGCCGCTATCGCGGGCCGATCCAGCGGCTGTGGCTGTCTGCGCTGGATGATGCCTCCATTCGCAAGGCCCTGGCGGCACTCAAGCCAGGCGCCGAGACTTTCAGCCTGTATCACTCGGCCCTGGGCCGTTCCCGCGCCGACTGGCTGATCGGCATGAACATGAGCCGTCTGTTTACATTGCTTGGGCGCCAGTCGGGTTATCAAGGCGTGCTGCCAGTTGGCCGCGTGCAAACACCGACCTTGCGCCTGGTGGTGGACCGCGACCGCAGCATCGCTGACTTCGTGCCGGTGGCTTATTGGGCCATCGATGTCGACCTGCACCATGAGCGCATGACCTTCACCGCCCAATGGCGCGCGGCCGAGGACGCCTGTGATGACCACGGCCGCTGCCTCAACCCGCAACTGGCGCGGGACGCGGCTGATGCCATGCGCAATGCCGCCACCGCACGGTTGGTGAAGTTGCGTACCGAGCGCATGCGCGAAGTGGCACCCCTGCCCTTCGACCTCGGCACCCTGCAGGAAATCTGCTCCAAGAAACTCGGGCTCGGCGCGCAGGAAACCCTGGATATCGCTCAGTCACTGTATGAGACGCACAAAGTCATCACTTATCCGCGCAGCGATTGCGGCTACCTGCCGGTGAGTCAGCACAGTGAAGCACCGAAGATCCTTGCGGCACTGGGGCGCGCCGATGCAGCGGTGGACGAGTTGATGCCGCATATCGATGCCCAGCGGCGCTCGCGGGCCTGGAACGACGCCAAGGTGAGCGCCCACCACGGCATCATTCCTACCGGCGCCGGCAAGGATGTCGGGCAACTCACCGGCAAGCATCGTGCGGTCTACACCTTGATTCGCGCACGTTACCTGGCGCAGTTTCTGCCCAACCATGAATACGATCGTACCCAGGCGGATTTTGAATGTGCCGGCCAAGCGTTGCGCGCAGTGGGCAAAGTGGTGATCGAACCGGGCTGGAAACGCGCCTTGCCCGAAGCGCTCGCGCCAGCCAAGGGGCGTGAGGCGCCAGTCCCCCAAGCGCTGCCGACATTGGTGCAGGGCCAGGATTACGCGGTGGCCAAGGTCAACCTCAAGGACTTGTGGACCCAACCGCCCAAGCCCTTTACCGAAGGCGACCTGATCAAGGCAATGAAAAACGTCGCCAAGCTGGTGGAGGACCCGCTGCTCAAGCAAAAGCTCAAGGACACTACCGGTATTGGCACCGAAGCCACCCGCGCCGGGATTATCCAGGGGCTGCTGGACCGTGGTTACCTGGTGAAGAATGGCAAGTCGCTGTCGGCTACCCCGGCGGCATTCAGCCTGATTGACGCGGTGCCACGTGCCATCGCAGATCCGGGCACCACCGCAATCTGGGAGCAGGCCCTGGATATGGTGCAAAGCGGCGAGATGAGCCTGGAGGAATTCGTCGCCAAACAAGCAGCCTGGATGAGCAAGCAAGTGGCGCGCTGCAATGGTATGCGCATGACCATCACCGGCCCGGCCAGCCCGGCGGGTCAAGGCGCCGCGCCGTGGAAAAAGAAACGCAAGAGCGCGCCACGCAAGACAACCGCCAGCCCCAAGCGAGCTAAAAAGCCGACAAATGCCGGGTAAACACTGAAAAAATCCAGCGGATGACGTTTTTCGACGGTTTTAACGCCGCTTTGGTCCTTGCTCCGGCGCGGGCCGTCTAGGATTCTGTAGGGGAGCTCGACTACCTAACAACAACACCGGAGTGGCCGTCATGAAAACCGTTGCACAACTGCTCAAAGCCAAGGACCAGAAAAACCAGGACGTCCATACCATCAAACATGACCATACCGTGTTTGAAGCACTGGTCCGGATGTCGGAGAAAAACGTCGGGGCCTTGCCGGTCGTCCAGGATGGCGCGGTGGTAGGCATCATCAGTGAACGTGATTACGCACGCAAAATCATGCTTAAGGGACTATCGTCGGTCACCACAAAAGTCCATGAGGTGATGAGCTCTCCGGTGATAACCGTCGACACCCACAAGAGCGTCGATGAATGCATGAACATCATGACCGACAGTCACCTGCGCCACTTGCCTGTAGTGGAAGAAGGCAAACTGCTGGGCCTGCTGTCCATCGGTGACTTGGTGAAAGAAGCCATTGCCGAACAGGCTGACCTGATCAAGCAGCTGGAGCAATACATCCGCGGCGAATAGGGGAACCCATGCTCGACACGCTGGAACATCAAGAGGATCACCTCGACACCCTGCACCGAGCCATGGCCGAACGGCGCTTTGTGGTGCTGACCGGTGCGGGGATCAGCACGTCGTCGGGCATCCCCGACTACCGCGACAGCGAAGGCGTGCGTCGAGGTAAAGCGCCAATGATGTATCAAGAGTTCCTTGCTACCCCGCAGGCGCGGCGCCGTTATTGGGCGCGGGCGATGCTCGGGTGGCCGAGGGTACGCATTGCGCAACCGAACAAGGCCCACCTGGCGCTGGCGACACTGCAGCATCGCGAGCGCATCAGCGGGCTGATCACACAAAACGTCGATACGCTGCATGATCAAGCCGGAAGCGATGAAGTGATCGAACTGCACGGCAGCCTGCACCGGGTGCTGTGCCTGGATTGCCTGCAGCGCAGCGAGCGTGACGTGATCCAGCACGTGATGGAAATCGAAAACCCCTACCTGGCCGGCGTCGATGCCGTGCAAGCGCCCGATGGCGACACCTTGCTGGACCCGGCGTTCGAAGAGCGCTTCCAGGTCCCCCGCTGCCCCCATTGCAACGGCGAACGCCTGAAGCCGGACGTGGTGTTTTTTGGCGAAAACGTAGCCCCACCGACAGCGTCCAAGGCAATGGCTGCGGTGGAGCATGCGGAAGGTTTGCTGGTAGTGGGTTCGTCGCTCATGGCCTATTCGGCGTTTCGTCTGTGCAAAGCGATGGTCGAGCAAGGCAAACCGGTGATCGCCATCAACCTGGGCAAGACTCGGGGGGATGAGCTGCTGCAGGTGAAGATCGAGGCGTCCTGCGAGCGTTTGTTGCCGTTGCTGGTTGAGCGGCTAGGATAGAAAGAACGCCACAAATCAAAATGTGGGAGCTGGCTTGCCAGCTCCCACAAGGGTTCGGTGTTGGATTGCCCATCGCGCCCTTACGACCCACCCCTCCAAAAAATGACGCCCAAGTCACGTTTCTCCGCATTCCCCTGCCCCCACAACAAATTATGTAGTGACCAAAAATAATCACTACATAATCGTTGACGTAACGTTTTTGTCCTTGCATTATCGAGACGTCTCCCGGATCGGGAGCGTTGGCAACAAGCGTTTTGAAAGAGCTCGTCTGACCGCCGAGCTGTTTTTTCCGGATGTGCACTGCCCACAAGGCGGATTGATGAAGCTGACCGGCCCGAGAGGATCGGTACAAGGAGCGCAAATGCTGCTTGTCTTCGTTGAGAAAGCATTGCGTAGCAGTTCATCAGCAAGACTACATGCATCAGGTTCAAGACCCTGCCCGTATTCGGCAGACAGTCGCTGACGCCCGGTATTCAAGACCGGAGACAACTAAGCAGTTTTAACGAATCAATTGATAGATCGCCAACTGGTCAAGGGGCTTACACATGAATCTGAACAACCAACCAACTATCGATGAATTGGCTGAGATGTTCGCAGCGCAAAAAGACACACTCGACGACCATATCCTGTGGATTGGCAAATCGGGCGAAGTCCAAATTGACTGCCTGGCGCCCCATACCGAAGAAGCCGAGTTCGACCGCAATAACCGTGAACTGGCGGCGCGCCTGAAGATGTACCGCCGTGGCCAAGGTTATGTGGGTAAGAAGGCTGCTGCCGATCGCAACTTTATCGAACAGGTCTTCCACACACTTAATACCGAATGGCAGAACCTCAAAGGCCAATCGCAGGTTAAAGTGATTGATAGATACTGCTGATAACACGGCCTTAAACATTTAAGCCCGCTCGTTAATTCGAGCGGGCTTTTTAATAGGTGTTTTACAACAACGCGGGTAACCGTCCCTTACCCGCCTCGTCGCAAAAGATATCAAACAGCACCTGAGCGGCCGCCGAAAGTTCATGCCCAGGCTTGGTCAGCACCCCAATCGGCCGTTCAATCACCGGATTGCTCAAGGTGATGCAATGGGCCCCCGCCTCGATCATCTGCCGCGCGCACAATGCAGGTACGGCACTGACCCCCAAACCATTCGCCACCATCTTGCCCACTGTCGCCAGTTGATGGCTCTCCAGTGCTACCGGCAACTTCATCTGCAGGGCGCCCAGGTGTTCTTCCAGCATCACCCGCACCGTCGAAGGCCGTTGCAGCGTAATGAACGGCTGCTCCAGCAGGGTTTTCCAATCGATTTCGTTGCATTGCGCCAAGACTGAGTCACCCGGCACAACCGCAATAAACCGGTCCAGGTACAGCGGCGTAAACGCCAGCGATGATCCTTCAGAGGGCTCGAATGCCACGCCCAGTTCCACTTGGCGATCGCGAACCATCTCCAGCACCTGCTCATTGATCAAGTCATGTACGGTCACATTTACCTGAGGGTAACGCGCGCGGAATATTTTCAGGATCGGCGGCAGCAAATTGCCGGCAAACGATGGCATCGCCGCCACCGTGACGCGCCCGCGCTGCAAGGTGAAGCGTTGGCGCAGTTCGTCTTCGGCGTTGTCCCAGTCGGCCATCAGTCGACGCGCCAGGGGCAACAGGGATTCGCCTTCAGGGGTCAACGCGACGTTACGCGTATTGCGGCTGAACAGGCGCCCGCCCAACCCTTCTTCCAGCCCCTTGATGGTCAGGCTCAGCGCCGATTGGGAAAGATGCAGGCGCTCGCAGGCGGCGGCAAAACTCAGGCTTTGGGCCACGGCGAGAAACGCCCTCATCTGTTTAACTGTCATGACGCAACTCCAAACGGCTGGGCGACTATGCTGTTTTTTAAATCAATCAACCTTAAAAAACAACTTAACAAATCAATCCGTCGGAGCAACACTCGGTTCATTGGCTGGCCCACAAACAATAATAGAGGTGCATATGGCAGGTTTCGATAAGCGCGTGGCGTCCTACGAGGAAGCACTGGCAGGCCTGGAAGACGGCATGACCGTCCTCTCCGGCGGTTTTGGCCTGTGTGGCATTCCGGAAAACCTCATCGCCGAGATCAAGCGCAAAGGCACCCGCGACCTGACCGTGGTTTCGAATAACTGCGGCGTCGACGGTTTTGGCCTGGGCGTGCTGCTGGAAGAAAAGCAGATCAGCAAAGTGATCGCGTCCTACGTCGGTGAAAACGCCCTGTTCGAGAAGCAATTGCTCAGCGGCGAAATCGAAGTGGTGCTGACCCCCCAAGGCACCCTGGCCGAGAAAATGCGCGCCGGCGGCGCCGGCATCCCAGCCTTCTTTACCGCAACCGGCGTCGGCACCCCGGTTGCCGAAGGCAAGGAAACCCGCGAGTTCAACGGTCGCCCGTACCTGATGGAAGAATCCATCACCGGCGACTTCGCCATCGTCAAAGGCTGGAAAGCCGACCATTTCGGCAACGTCATCTACCGCCACACCGCCCAGAACTTCAACCCCCTGGCCGCCACTGCGGGCAAGATCACCGTGGTCGAAGTCGAGGAAATCGTCGAACCGGGCGAGCTGGACCCGGCGCAGATCCACACCCCTGGCATCTACGTCGACCGGATCATCTGCGGCACGTTCGAGAAGCGCATCGAACAGCGCACCGTGCGCAAATAATCCGCCTCCAGCCCGAACAATAAGGACTCATAAAATGGCTCTTACCCGCGAACAAATGGCTCAACGCGTCGCCCGCGAAATGCAGGACGGTTTCTACGTCAACCTTGGCATCGGCATCCCGACCCTGGTGGCCAACTACATCCCCGAAGGCATGGAAGTGATGCTGCAATCGGAAAACGGCCTGCTCGGCATGGGCCCGTTTCCGACCGAAGACACCATTGATGCCGACATGATCAACGCCGGCAAGCAAACCGTCACCGCACGCATCGGTGCGTCGATCTTCTCCTCCGCCGAGTCCTTCGCGATGATTCGCGGCGGCCACGTCGACCTCACTGTGCTCGGCGCGTTTGAAGTGGACGTACAGGGCAACATCGCCTCGTGGATGATCCCCGGCAAGCTGGTCAAAGGCATGGGCGGCGCCATGGACCTGGTGGCCGGTGCAGAAAACATCATCGTGATCATGACCCACGCGTCCAAGGACGGTGAATCCAAGCTGCTCAGCCAGTGCAGCCTGCCGCTGACCGGTGCGAACTGCATCAAGCGTGTGCTGACTGACCTGGCGTACCTGGAAATCGAAAATGGCGCTTTTGTCCTCAAGGAACGCGCACCTGGCGTCAGCGTTGAAGAGATTGTGAGCAAGACCGCCGGTAAACTGATCGTCCCGGACCACGTTCCAGAAATGCACTTCCAGTGAGGACAGATCCCATGCAAGACGTCGTGATTGTTGCTGCCACCCGCACCGCCGTGGGCAGCTTCCAGGGTTCGCTGGCCAATATCCCGGCACCTGAACTGGGCGCCGCCGTGATTCGTCGTTTATTGGAACAGACCGGCTTGGACCCGGCCGAAGTGGATGAGGTGATCCTCGGTCAGGTGCTGACCGCTGGCAGCGGCCAGAACCCGGCGCGCCAGGCCTCGATCCTCGCCGGCCTGCCCCATGCGGTGCCAAGCCTGACCTTGAACAAGGTCTGCGGCTCTGGCCTCAAGGCCCTGCACCTGGGCGCCCAAGCCATCCGTTGCGGTGACGCCGAGGTCATCATTGCCGGCGGCATGGAGAACATGAGTTTGGCCCCGTACGTACTGCCTGGCGCGCGCACTGGTTTGCGCATGGGCCATGCCAAGATGATCGATAGCATGATCACCGACGGCCTGTGGGATGCGTTCAACGACTACCACATGGGCATTACCGCCGAGAATCTGGTCGATAAGTACGGCATCAGCCGTGAAGCCCAGGATGCGTTCGCCGCCGCCTCCCAGCAGAAAGCGACTGCTGCGATCGAAGCCGGCCGCTTTGTGGAGGAGATCACCCCGATCCTGATTCCCCAGCGCAAAGGCGACCCGGTAGCCTTCGCCGTAGACGAACAGCCGCGCGCCGGCACCACCGCCGAGTCCCTGGCCAAGCTCAAACCTGCTTTCAAGAAAGACGGCAGCGTCACCGCCGGCAACGCGTCCAGCCTGAATGATGGCGCCGCTGCGGTGCTGCTGATGAGTGCCGACAAGGCCCGCGCCCTCGGTCTTCCGGTCTTGGCGCGCATCGCCAGCTACGCCAACGCCGGCGTCGACCCGGCCATCATGGGCATCGGCCCAGTCTCGGCCACCCGCCGCTGCCTGGACAAAGCCGGTTGGAGCCTGGGCGACCTGGACCTGATCGAAGCCAACGAAGCCTTCGCCGCGCAATCCCTGGCGGTAGGCAAAGAGCTGGAATGGGACGCCAACAAGGTCAACGTCAACGGCGGCGCCATCGCCATCGGCCATCCGATTGGTGCCTCAGGTTGCCGCGTGCTGGTGACCCTGCTGCATGAAATGATCAAACGCGACGCCAAGAAAGGCCTGGCAACGCTGTGCATCGGCGGCGGCCAGGGCGTGGCCCTCGCTCTCGAACGCAGCTGATTGTAGTGAGCGGGCTTGTCCCGCGCTGGGCTGCGAAGCGGCCCCAAAACCTGACGCCGCGCTTTACTTGAAAAACGCGGCGGCCCTATTGGGGCTGCTTCGCACCCCAGCGCGGGACAAGCCCGCTCACTACAGGTCAGTCAGAACGCGGCACCGCAAACACCGCACTCGCCCGCGCCACCACCTTCTCCCCCACCTGCAGGCTCACCGTAGCAAACGCCATCTGTCGCCCGCGTTTGTGATGCTCCAAGCGCACCACAATCCACTCCCCCACCTGCACCGCCCCCAGGTAATCCATGGTCATGCTCGCGGTAATCAGCGGCAGTGGCGGCTCACTGGAAAACGCCATCGCGTAGCCCATGCCGACATCCGCCAGGGTCGCCAGCACGCCGCCGTGCACCGTGCCGCGCCCATTGGCGTGGCGATTGTCGGCACGCAGGGCGATTTCCAGGTGCACGCCCTCACCCCGGCAATACGCCGGGCCAAGCAGATCAAGCAAAGGGCTGCTGCGGGGCAGCGAAACGAAACCTTCGGGCACGGCGTGGGCGATCATGGCGGTCTCTTCCTTGAAGTGAAGAGTGAGATGTACGCCACGCCACACGCAGCGGCCATTACCATCAACCACGCAAATCCCCCACGATGCTTTGCGTTAATCCACCAGACCCGCTTTAATCGCCGTCAAATTCCCCCGCCCCCCCCGCAAGGAACAGCAATGCGCCATCTGGACGGCAAGCCCCATCCGCTTCGCACCGGCTTAATGATCTTGATCACCGGCCTGGCCCTGGTCGGCTGCTCGCCCAAGGACCACAACCGCGCCACGGTGATCAACGGCGAAAAAGGCCGCGCCGGCGCACAATTGGCCTACGAGCACGAGCTGAGCCTGGCCCTGCCCGGCGCCCTGCTCGCGCCGCGCATGCAGGCGACACGCGAGGCCTGCGAAACAGCGCGCTTTGGCGCGTGCAATATCCTGGGCATCACCGAAGACGGCAACGGTGGCCAGATCATCCTGCGTATCGCGCCGACGGGCGTGGAGCCGATGGTCGCGATGGCCGCTGAAGGCGGCAAACTCGGCCAACGCATCACCACCGCCGAGGACCTGGCCGATGCGGTCGCCGACGTACGCCGCCGCCAGGACCGCCTGCTGGCCCAGCAACAACGCCTGGATGAATTGGCCAAACGCAAGGACATCACGGTCAGTGACCTGATCGCCCTGAGCAAGGAACAGGCGGGTATAGAGAACGAATTGCAGGAGCTCGCCCAAGTCGCTGCCGGCCAGCAACGCCGTCTCGACACCAACCGCGTGACCCTGAACTTCCGTTCCTCTGACGGCGCGAACCAGCCGTCACGGTTCAGTCGGATGTTCAGCAACCTGGGGGACAATATGGTCGAGGGCACTGCCGACGCCCTGGAACGCTCAAGCTATGTGCTGCCGTTCGTGATCCTGGCGTTCCCAGTGGTGTGGTTGTGGGTGTGGCTGTGGCGCCGCTTTGTCAAACGCCGCACCTGATCAGCGCTTCATGCAACGCTGATACCGCTCATCCACCCGCTTGGCAAACCACGCCGTCGTCAGGTTGCGGGTGATCTTGGGACTCTTGAGCACGATGCCCGGCAGGATCGCCCGTGGCATCGGCTTGCCAGCGGCTTTGTCCGCCAGTGCAAACACGCGTTTGTAGAGGGTGGTCTCTTCAAAATCCAGTTGCTCACCCTGCTCCAGCTGGCTGCGGATGCTCGGGTTGCGCATATCCAGCTTCGCCCCCAAGGAACGCACTGCCAGCTCGGTGGTGCCGGGCAGCAATGAACCGTACCGAATCAAATCCCCATCCAGCGCCAACTCGGTGCCCGAGGCACGGCTGACGGCGGCCTGGAACGCGGCGTTGCGGCTGGCGTACCAACCGGCATTGAAGTCGGCGAAGCGGTACAGAGGCTGGTCATAGTTCACCGGGTAACCCAGCAAATGCGCGATACCGAAGTACATGCCGCCACGGCGGGTGAAGACTTCGCGGCGAATGGTGCCGTCCACCGTGTAGGGATAACCCCGTGCCTGTTTCTGTGCAAAGTCGATGCTGACCTGCATCGGGCCTGCGGTATGCACCGGGTTGAAACCACCGAATAACGTGTTGCCCAGGGGTACCATGCTGATGAAGTCATCAAAGATGCCGCTCAGGTCCCTCTCCGTGCGTGCAGCGTTCAGGCGATCGGCGTAAGTCCTGCCTGTGGGCGAGCGCAATTGAAGTGCGCTGCGCACGACAAACGCTGGCACATGGACCTTACCGGCACGTCGCAGGATTTCATCCTGGGCGATCTTGCCCATGTTCGGCACGGGCGGGTCGACTTGGTAAGTGGATTCCTGCTCGGTCACCGCCAGCACGGCGCAGATATTCTCCGTACTGGGGTAGATTTTCTGGGTGTCAAAGGCGGTGTAGATGTCCTGGGCCCAACCGTTGCGGTCCGAGACGTTAGCCGGCAGCAGGCGCACGATCTGCGCCTTCACCTCGGCCTCGCTGCGCTCCGGCTGTTGCGGGTTGCGTGTTGTAGAGCAACCGGCCAGCACCAGCAAAGTGGCAAGGCAGAGGATCAGGCGGCTTGAATACATGGGGTTTCCTTGGATGGCGGCGGGCCGGGCGTTGCAGATATCGACCGGTAAGTCTAACCAGGGTTCGCCGCCCTGGCGTGCTCGCCAGTCAATCACAAACGTGACAGGATCTGTCATCGACCATTCGTACACGGAGTTTGAATGCCATGCTCAGCCTGAACTTCTTCATCACCTGCCTGATCGTCGTGCTGATTCCCGGCACCGGCGTGATTTTTACCGTGTCCACAGGCCTCACCGCCGGCAAGCGCGCCAGTGTGTTCGCCGCGCTGGGCTGTACCGCCGGGATCATCCCTCACTTACTGGCGTCGATTCTTGGTCTGTCCGCCCTATTGCACACCAGTGCATTAGCGTTCGATATGCTGAAGTACGCGGGCGTCGCCTACCTGTTGTACGTGGCATACGCCACCTGGAGGGATCGCTCGGCGTTTGCGGTCAGCGACACCCCTACGCTTTCAAGTGCGCGAACCCTGATGTGGCGCGGCCTGTTGATGAATATTCTCAACCCCAAGCTGACCATTTTCTTCCTGGCCTTCCTGCCCCAGTTCGTCACGCCAGGCAGCACGGCCCCTGCCCTGCAAATGCTGGTGCTGAGCGCCGTTTTCATGGTGATGACGTTTGCGGTGTTCGTGATGTATGGCCTGCTGGCCAATGTGTTTCGCCGCGCAGTGATCGAGTCGCCACGGGTGCAGAACTGGTTGCGCCGCAGTTTTGCGGCGGCCTTTGCGGGGTTGGGCTTGAACCTGGCGTTTGCGCAGCGCTGATAAACACTGCAATCAAATAATGTGGGAGCGGGCAAGCCCGATCCCACATTTAGACTTGCGGTGTTTTCTAGATCCCGGCCAGTGCCAGGTCCATCGCGAAGTAGGTGAAGATCAAGTCCGCGCCCGCGCGCTTGATCGAGCCCAAGGTCTCACGCACCACACGGTCCTCATCAATCGCACCGGCCTGGGCGCCGAACTTGATCATCGCGTACTCGCCACTGACCTGATACGCCGCCACTGGCAAACGCGAGGCTTCGCGGATATCACGGATGATGTCGAGGTAGGCACCGGCCGGCTTGACCATCAGCGCATCGGCACCTTCCTGTTCGTCCAGCAGCGATTCGCGCACGGCTTCGCGGCGGTTCATTGGGTTCATCTGGTAGCTTTTGCGGTCACCCTTGAGCGCGCTGCCGCCGGCTTCGCGGAACGGGCCGTAGAGGGCCGAGGCGAATTTGGTGGAGTAAGCCATGATCGGGATGTGGGTGAAACCGGCGTCGTCCAAGGCGTGGCGGATGGCCTGGACCTGACCGTCCATCGCTGCCGAAGGGGCGATTACATCAGCGCCCGCACGGGCAGCGGCCACGGCTTGCTTGCCGAGGTTCACCAGCGTCGCGTCATTGTCGACATGCGCACCGTGCATCACGCCGCAGTGGCCATGGTCGGTGTATTCACAGAAGCACGTGTCGGACATCACGATCATTTCCGGCACCGCGTCCTTGATGATCGAGGACATGCGCGAAACCAGGCCGCGTTCTTTCCACGTGTCGCTGCCGTTGGCGTCCAAGTGGTGGGACACGCCAAAGGTCATCACCGACTTGATGCCGGCACGCGCATAGCGCTCGATTTCACCGGCGAGTTTTTTCTCGGGGATGCGTAACACGCCCGGCATGCTGGTGATGGGCACGAAGTCGTCGATTTCTTCTTCGACGAAAATCGGCAGCACCAAGTCGTTGAGGGTGAACTCGCTTTCCTGGAACAAGCCACGCAGCTCCGGGGAGCGGCGCAGGCGGCGTGGACGGGCTTGGGGGAACTGGCTGGTCATGGCAATCCTGGATAAAGGTCAACACTTTGGGGCGAAGCTTATGCCCCCCGGCCCCGGCAACACAAACCCGGAGGGCCCAATAGTGTATTGCGAGGGCCGTAACAATTTATTGATCTAGAGCTGTAGGCGCCCTTCGATACACACCGCGACAGCACCACCCACCCAGATTTCCTCGCCCTGGCGTTCAATGCGAATACGCCCCGCACGTCCCAACGCAGTGCCCTGGCTGACCACATAGCGCTCAGGCGCCAGGCCTTCGGCCAGCAGCCATTGCGCGACACCGGCATTCAGACTGCCGGTGGCCGGATCTTCCTGGGCGCCGTCGCCTGCGACAAAGGCACGCACTTCAAATTGCGCGTCGACGTCGTCGCGAGCAGGGTCGCAGGGGGCAATCACGCCCACGGCCAACCCCAGCAGTTGCGAATAATCCGGCTGCAACGCCAGGACCTGCTCACGGCTGGCCAACATGACCGCGAGCCAACCGGCGCCGTTATCGACCCACTGGCTGCGCACAATGGCGCCCTGTGCCAGGCCCAACCCCAGGCGCACACGCTCCAACAACGGCGCGTCCACGGCACCTGAGCGCAACAACGGCGGCGCGATAAAGGCCAACTCATCACCTTGGTGACGGATACGCACCAGGCCGATTTCGCACTCCTGGACAATCTCCGCGCCTCGTGGCACGCCGCCAGCCTGTAACCAGGCATGGCAACTGCCCAACGTCGGGTGCCCGGCAAAAGGCAGCTCCTTCAAGGTGGTGAAAATTCGCACCCGGTAGTCCGCCTGGGGATCGCGGGGTGTCAGCAAAAATGTGGTTTCACTGAGGTTGGTCCACCGAGCGAAGTCGGCCATCTGTTGGTCGGTCAGGCTGTCAGCGCCCAATACCACCGCGAGCGGGTTGCCTTTGAGCGGTACGCTGCTGAACACATCCAGTTGTTTGAAATCGAAAGTCGGCATGCTTCAGCTCGGTATGTTGAGACCACGGATCACCGCCGGCCGGGCCACAAAGCCATCCAGCGCGCGCAGTAGATTGGGGAAGTCGGCGATGCCAACCAGGTCGCCGGACTCATAAAACCCGATGAGGTTGCGCACCCAGGGGAACGTGGCGATGTCGGCGATGCTGTACTCGTCGCCCATGATCCAGGTACGGCCCAGCAGGCGTTTTTCCAGCACATCCAGCAGGCGTCTGGACTCGGCGGCGTAACGGTCACGAGGGCGTTTGTCTTCGTAAGCCTTGCCGGCGAATTTATTGAAGAAACCCAGTTGGCCAAACATTGGGCCGATACCGCCCACCTGGAACATCAGCCATTGAATAGTTTCATAACGTGTCGCCGGATCTTCGGAGAGCAACTGGCTGGTTTTTTCCGCCAGGTAGATCAGGATCGCACCCGACTCAAACAGCGCCAGAGGCTGACCGGCCGGGCCGTTGGGGTCGATGATCGCGGGGATCTTGTTGTTGGGATTCAGGGACAGGAACTCGGGGGACAACTGGTCCTGGGTCTCGAAACTGACCTTGTGCGCCTCGTAGGGCAGCCCCAATTCCTCGAGCATGATCGAGACTTTTACCCCGTTGGGCGTAGGCAGCGAGTACAGTTGCAAGCGCTCTGGATGCTGAGCGGGCCATTTGCGGTTGATCGGAAAGGCGGCGAGCGGGTTCATCGGGTTCTTCCCCTTGCAGAAAGCCCCCATGATAGACACCTACCCGGTGTCCTGCATGGGTCATCAATGCGCAACATCTGCTGGCTATTATCCCGCATGGGCGAACCAATACGCCCGCGTGCACTCTTAAGTGCGCGCTTACGGTGAATGGAGGCACCTGGCTATATCGACAAGGAATCCCCCACAAGGCGCCCACGGCGTCATTGGGGCCAGGCTTGTCCGCCTTAACGTGACGCACGAAGACTCGAACTATAATGACGATCAAGCCTCTGCGCCTTATGCAACAACTCAAACGCTACTCCTTCACCGTATTACCGATGCTGCTGGTCAGCGGCGCTCTGGTCGCGGCCCTCGATGCCCGCGAAAGCCGCGCCCAACCGGTGGATGGCGTGCAAACCCTGGTGTTCCTGCGCCACGCCGAAAAACCCGCCGGCGGCCTGGGCCAACTCAATTGCCAGGGCCTGAACCGGGCAATGAACCTGGCCACCCTGTTGCCGGAAAAATTCGGCAATGCCGACTTTGTGTTTGCCGCCAACCCGACGCGCAACGTCGAGGAAGGCGAGCAGGACAACTCCTACAGCTACATCCGCCCGCTGATGACCATCAGCCCCAGTGCAATCAAGCTCGGCCTGCCGGTCAATATCAACTTCTCGGCGAATGACACCAGTGACCTGGCCGATGAGTTGGTAGAAGACAAGTATCACAACGCCACGATCTACACGGCCTGGTCCCACGGCTACCTGCCGGAGTTGATCAACAAGGTGGCGAGTGAAGCTTCCGGCGAAAAACACACCATCACCGACGACTGGTCCGGCAGTGACTACGACACCTTGTATGTACTGACGCTGACCTGGCACAACGGCAAGGCCTCGCTGCTCAGTCGCAACTACAAGCAGGGCTTGAACCATGGTGAAGAATCCTGCCCGCCGTCGACGCAGGTGAGTGCCGATAACAGCTGACAGCGTATGATGCGCCGCTACTGACTCACCTGCGGATCATCACCATGCCTCATCTTTCCCCTACCCAGCCCGCCCGGGGTTGGTCCTTCTGGTACAAGCCTGCGCTGTTCCTGCTGGTGGCGTGCGTCGGCCTCTACTACGTTAAATGGTCGCCCTACTACCTCAAGGCGTTTGTCGCGGCGGATAACCACAGCATCGGCGCCTCGATTCTCAACGATCAACAAAGCTCGCCACTGGCGGCCGCGCTGGCCTATGCCCAGGTTTACTTCCTGGCAATCTGGAAAGCCGCCGTGCTGGCGGTGATCCTCGGCTCATTGCTGCAAGTGCTGATCCCCCGCGATTGGCTGCTGCGCCTGTTCGGTCGCGCCGGGTTGGGTTCGACCTTGCGCGGCGGGCTGTTCGCCTTGCCGGGGATGATGTGCAGTTGCTGCGCGGCCCCAGTGGCCGCGGGCATGCGACGCCAGCAGGTGTCGGTAGGTGCGGCGCTGGCCTTCTGGATCGCCAACCCAGTGTTGAACCCGGCGACCCTGGTGTTCATGGGCTTTGTGTTGGGTTGGGGCTTTACCGCGTTGCGGCTGGTGGCGGGTATCGTGCTGGTGGTGGGCGTGTCGCTGGTAGCGCAACGCATTGCGCGCCCGGAGCAGGTGCCGGACGTGGCACTGGGCGCCGTGGCCGAGGCCAGCGTGGTTGAATCGCAACCCTTCTTCAGCCGATGGTTGCGCACGCTGTGGCAATTGTTCTGGAGCACAATCCCGGTGTATATCCTGGCGGTGCTGGTGCTCGGCGCAGCGCGGGTGTGGTTGTTCCCCCATGTGGACGGCGCCATGGCCAACAGCCTGGTATGGCTGGTGCCCCTGGCGATTGTCGGCACGCTGTTCGTAATTCCTACAGCAGCAGAGATCCCCATCGTACAAACAATGATGGCCCTGGGCATGGGCACCGGCCCGGCCGTGGCGCTGCTGATGACCCTGCCGAGCGTGAGCCTGCCGTCACTGCTGATGCTGCGCAAGGATTTCGACGCGCGGGTGCTGGTGACGGTGGCCGGGCTGACCATGCTGGTGGGCGTGGCGTGTGGGCTGATCGGGGCGCTTATCTTGTGATCAGGGCGCGCTCGCGCAAATACGCCACGACGGCGTCCTGATCCCCGGCGAACTCGATGCGTGCGCCTTTGCTTTCCCGCTGGAAGGCGTACATCGGGTCGTAATATTCGCGCAATAACCCTTCGATCCAACCGCGATGCAGGTCCACCGAACCACTGCGCGCCTGTTCCGCCAGGGCGTGCTGCAAAAGTACCTGCAACCGTTGGAACCGCTCGCCCCCCAGGCGCTTGTGGATATTGGCGAGGCTCTGGGTCAGGCGTTCGGCAAACAACGCCTGGCCCCGCTCGCCAAACACTGCGATGAATTCGGCGCACAGGTCGACCACGTAATCGCGCAGGATCCGTTCGACCCGGCCTTCGACGCTGTCTTGCAGCCACACCATCGGGAATGTCTGCATGCCCTTGTGCAACGGCAAGGGCAACGCACAACTGCCGATCATGCGGCTCTCGTCCTCGACCACAAACTGCTCGATACCTGCCGCACGTTTTTTCAACACGTCCACGGCCAGGCGGTTTTCGAAATCGATGTTGGACGGTTGCGCCGTGGCCCGTTTGCCGAAGCTTGAGCCGCGGTGGTTGGCGTGGCCTTCCAGGTCCAGGGCGTTGCGCAACTGGCCCAGGACTTCGGTCTTGCCGGTGCCGGTCATGCCGCCCAGCAGCACGAAATCACACTGCGCGGTGGCCTGTTCGACCGTCTCCAAAAGAAAGCTACGCATGGCCTTGTAGCCGCCGCCGACGCGCGGATACTCGATACCGGCTTCGGTTTTCAGCCATTGCTGCACGATCTGCGAGCGCAGCCCGCCACGAAAGCAGTACAGGTACCCATCGGGATTGGCCAGGGCGAACCGTGCCCATTGTTCGATGCGTTCGGCCTTGATCGCCCCGGACACCAATGCGTGGCCCAGCACAATTGCCGCCTGCTGACCCTGCTGCTTGTAGCAGGTGCCGACCTGCTGGCGCTCGTCGTCGGTCATCAACGGCAGGTTGATCACGCCAGGGAATGCCCCCTTGGCGAATTCGACCGGCGCGCGGGTGTCCATCATCGGCCGGTCACTCAGAAAGATGTCGCGGTAGTCGGTGATATCCATTGCCATCAGAACACCTCTACCGCGTGGGTCTGTCGCTCAACCAATTCGCCGATCGGCTCAAGGTTCAAGCCCAGTTCGGCAGCTACCGTGTGAAATTCGGCATCGCCTTGCGGGGTCACAGCGATCAACAGCCCCCCACTGGTCTGTGGGTCGCACAGCACTCGCTTGTGCAATTCCTGCAGGCGCCCGAGCTTGCTTGAATAGCTGTCAAAGTTGCGCAAGGTGCCACCGGGCATGCAGCCCTGGTCGAGGTAGTCCTCGATCCCCGGCAGGCGTGGGACTTTGTTGTATTCGATACGGGCAGTCACGCCACTGCCGTCAGCCATTTCCACCAAATGACCTAAAAGACCGAAACCGGTGACATCGGTCATGGCGGTGACACCCGCCAATTTACCGAAACGGCTACCCGGCTTATTGAGGGTGCACATCCAGTCGCGGGCCAGGCCGATGTCCGCCTCGCGCAGCTTGCCCTTTTTTTCGGCGGTGGTGAGGATGCCGATGCCCAGGGGCTTGGTCAGGTACAACCGGCAACCCGCGGTGGCGGTGTCATTGCGCTTCATATGGCGCTTTTGCACGATGCCGGTCACGGCCAGCCCGAAGATCGGTTCCGGGGCATCGATGGAGTGGCCGCCGGCCAGGGGAATGCCGGCTTCGTCGCACACGGAACGGCCACCCCGGATCACTTCCCGGGCAACTTCCGGCGCCAGGACATTGACCGGCCAGCCGAGGATCGCGATGGCCATCAATGGGTCGCCGCCCATGGCATAGATGTCGCTGATCGCATTGGTGGCGGCGATGCGGCCGAAGTCGAAAGGATCATCGACAATCGGCATGAAAAAATCAGTGGTGGAGACCACGCCGCGCTCGTCGTCGATGGCGTACACCGCTGCGTCGTCCCGGGAGGCGTTGCCCACCCACAGGTTGGGGTCGAGGTTCTGTGCGCCGCTGCCGGCGAGGATCACTTCCAGGACCTGCGGCGAAATCTTGCAGCCACACCCTGCGCCGTGGCTGTACTGGGTAAGGCGAATCGGCTCGTTCATGGTGGACCTCACGCTATCAAGTGCGCGGATTCTAACAGACAGCAAAAAGCCGGCTGGGCTCTTGTGAGCACAGCCGGCCTTTACGTGTCAGCCGTTATTGCCGCGCGGCGAGCAGGCGCTTGTGGCGGTTGCGTCGGGCGATGTTCAAGCACTCGATTGCCGCCGAGAACGCCATGGCCGCGTACACGTAGCCTTTAGGCACATGGGCACCGAAGCCTTCGGCGATCAACGTCATACCGATCATGATCAGGAAGCCCAGGGCCAACATCACCACGGTCGGGTTGTCATTGATGAACTTGGCCAACGGCTCGGCCGCCACCAGCATCACGATCACCGAGGTCACCACGGCAATGATCATGATCGGCAAGTGCTCGGTCATGCCCACGGCGGTGATGATGCTGTCGATGGAGAACACCAGGTCAAGCAACAGGATCTGCCCGATGGCCGCGGCGAAACCGATGGCTACCGTATTGCCGACGCTGGCCTTCTCTTCTGGCTCGGGGTCCATGCTGTGGTGGATCTCGGTGGTCGCCTTCCACACCAGGAACAGGCCACCGGCGATCAGGATCATGTCCTTCCACGAGAAACCCTGGCCGAGTACTTCGAATACCGGCGTGGTCAGTTGCACGATAAACGCGATGGTGCTCAACAAGCCCAGGCGCAATATCAACGCCATGCTGATACCAATGCGCCGTGCCTTGGCCCGATGCTTCTCCGGCAGCTTGTTGGTGAGGATCGAGATAAAGATCAGGTTATCGATGCCGAGCACGATTTCCATGACGATCAAGGTGGCCAGGGCAACCCAGGCGGTGGGGCTGGCAGCCAGCTGTAACAGGTAATCCATAGGTCAGTCCTGACGTTGTGCGGGAAATTAAGTGCGGGAAGTTAGGCTTCTTTACTGTTCGATTCTGATTCTTTCTCTTGCTGATCATCCTTCTTCTGCGGGGTGATCAGGCCGTTTGTCGCTTCACTCAATGCCTGTTCGGCGGCTTTGTGGGTGTCATCGATCGCTTGCTTGGCCGACTCGGTAGCCTTGCCCAACACTTGCTGTGCGCTTTTTTCGACCTGATCACACCCACTGATCACTACCAATGAAAGCGCAAGCAACGATGCCGCGCCCAGAGAATTGAGTTTCATGATGTATTCCTCGTTAGAACCATTGGGTCCAAATAGTGGCCCCGCGATAGCGAGGCATTCTATGCAGGAGAACAGTTCAGGAAAATTCGTATTTTTCTCGAGTATACTTCGGTTTTTACGAAGTGATGGCCGCCATGCTCAATTACCGACAACTGCACTACTTCTGGGTGGTGGCCAAGACTGGCAGCATCGTGCGCGCCTGTGAGCAGCTTAACCTCACGCCCCAGACCATCAGCGGGCAGATCAGCCTGCTTGAGCAGACCTTTGGTGTCGCGCTGTTTCAGCGCGTCGGTCGCCAGTTGGAGCTGACTGAAGCCGGGCGCCAGGCTTTGCCGTATGCCGAGCAGATGTTCCAGACCGGTAATGAATTGGAAGCCATGCTGCGCGCACAACCCGACGAACAACAGATCCAGTTTCGCGTCGGGGTGGCGGACGTGGTGCCCAAATCCATCGTCTACCGGCTGATCGCGCCGACCATGGAGCTGAGCGAGCCGATCCGCATCACCTGCCGCGAGGACAAACTCGAACGCCTGCTGGCTGACCTGGCGATCCAGCGCCTGGACCTGGTGATTTCCGACAGCCCCATGCCGACGCACCTGGATATCAAAGGCTACAGCCAGAAGCTGGGAGAATGTGGCATCAGTTTTTTCGCCACCCAAGCCTTGGCTGACAGATATGGCGGCGATTTTCCACAGTGCCTGCACGGCGCACCGCTATTGATTCCGGGGGCGGAAACCGTCGTCCGCAGCCGTTTGCAGCGCTGGTTTGCCGAGCAACAGATTCAACCACGGATCATCGGTGAGTTCGATGACAGCGCCTTGATGCAGGCGTTTGGCCAGTCCGGCAGCGGGATCTTTATCGCTCCCAGCGTGATCGCCGATGAGGTGGTGCGCCAGTATGGCGTTGCACTGATTGGCCAGACCGTCGCGGTGACCGAATCCTTCTACGCGATCTCGGTGGAACGCAAGGTCAAGCACCCCGGTATCGTGGCGATTACCGAGGGGGCCAGACGCGAGTTGTTTACCACCCTGCCCTGACCACATGAATCAGGCACAGGTCGACACCGATTTCGCCGTCATCAGCCACAATGCCAGCAGGATCGACACCAGGATAAACCCGGACGCCGCAAAACCCAGGCTGCCCAGGCCGAGTGTGTCGATCACATGGCCGCCGACCAGCGCCCCCAGCCCGATCCCCAGATTGGCCCCGGCAATATTCAGCGATGCAGCAAACGCAGGCGCATGGGGCGCGGCTTTCATCAGCCGTACATGGCTGACCAGGAACATCGCCGCCTGGGTCACGCCCCACACCGCCATCGCTGCCGCCAGGCCGACAGTGGAGTGAATCGCCGGCACCAGTGCCACCATGCCGGCGATCATGAAGCCGCAGAACACCATGGACGCGATCAACGGATGGCGATCCACCGCGCGCCCACCCAATGAATTGCCAATCAGACCGACCGCGCCAAAGCCCATCAAGCACCAGCCCACCAACGTGCCATCGAACCCGGCCAGGCGCTCAAGGATGTCTGCCAGGTAGGTGTAAGCGGTGAACATGCCGCTGAATACCAGGATCGACAGCAGGATATGGCCCTGCATCAGCGGGTTGCGCAATATCTTGAATTGCGAGCGCAACGTCACTTCATCGTTCTTCGGCGCCGTCACTGGCAGGTAGATAAACAACAACAAGGCCTTGGCCACCGCCACCACCGCGAGAATGGCAAACGCGCTGCGCCAGCCGAACATGTCGGAAATCAGCGTGCCCACCGGAATGCCGAACACCGTGGCGCAGACGATACCGAAACCAATCTTCTCGATGGCGCGCCCAGCGAACTCGGGGCCGACGATGTCCACCGCCGTTTCACTGGCCAGGGCCCAGAACACCGGCAAACCCAGCGCCGGAATCAAACGCGCCACCGCCATCACCCAGATGTTCGGTGCCAGTGCCGCCACGGTATTCGCCACGCCAAACATGATCAAAATGCTGATAAACAGCCGCTTGCGTGGGAAACGCGCGCAATAGGCCGTCAGAAACGGGCCGAACGCCGCCACGGTGAACGCAAACAACGTCACCAGCAGCCCGGCCTGGGACACGCTGACATTCAGGTCGCGGGCAATGGACGGCAACAGGCCGACAATGACGAATTCTGTGGTCAGCACAGTGAAGCCGGCAGCCGACAGCAGCAGGATAGGAAACAACATGAAAACTCCAGAAACAACGACATCAACGACAACCCGAAGGGCTCGCTGAAGGATAGGAAACGTGAGAGGCGAGAATCTTAACAGAGTCTGTCCGGCCAGGCGAAAACCTGAGAACGCGGGTGACGGAATGCCGCACCGGCAGGGACATTTCCTACAGCATGTTAGACTCCGCACCTGCTTCCCATACCCTTCCTGCTTGCAATGCTGCGCCCTACTAAAAAAACTAGAGACAACTGCTTATGACTGCTGCCCCTTCCCTCCTGCAACGACTCGCGCGCGTCAGCCTGGTCACGCAAATCGTCATTGGCCTGATCGCGGGCATTCTGCTGGCCTTGCTGCTGCCCGAGGCGGCGAAAACCACCGGGTTTATCGGCAAGGTGTTCGTCGCGGCGCTCAAGGCTGTGGCACCGATCCTGGTGTTTGTACTGGTGATGGCGTCGATCGCCAACCATAAGCATGGCCAGGAAACCCATATCAAACCGATTCTGTTCCTGTACCTGCTGGGCACGTTTGCCGCCGCCGTGGTCGCCGTGATCGCCAGCACACTGTTCCCCTCGCCGCTGGTGCTCGCTACCCACGATGCGACGGTCAGTGCCCCTGGTGGTATCGGCGAGGTGTTGCAAAGTTTGTTGCTGAGTGTGGTGGACAACCCGATCAGCGCACTGATGAATGCCAACTTCATCGGCATCCTGGCCTGGGCCATCGGCATGGGCATTGCCATTCGCCATGCGGGCGAAACCACCCGCACGGTACTGGATGACTTGTCCAACGGCGTCACGCTGATCGTACGCGTGGTGATCCGCTTTGCGCCGCTGGGCATTTTTGGCCTGGTGGCCTCGACCCTGGCCACTTCCGGTTTCGGCGCCCTGCTCGGCTATGCCCACCTGCTGGTGGTGCTGATCGGCTGCATGCTGTTTGTGGCGCTGGTGATCAACCCGGCCATCGTCTTCTGGAAACTGCGCCGCAACCCTTACCCGCTGGTGCTGCTGTGCCTGCGCGAAAGCGGCATCACCGCGTTCTTCACCCGCAGCTCGGCAGCGAATATCCCGGTCAACCTGGCGTTGAGCAAGCGCCTGGGCCTGCATGAAGACACCTACTCGGTGTCGATCCCGCTCGGTGCCACCATCAACATGGCCGGTGCCGCGATCACCATCACCGTGCTGACCCTGGCCGCCGTGCACACCTTGGGCATCGCCGTCGACCTGCCCACCGCCGTGCTGCTCAGCGTGGTTGCAGCCATCTGCGCCTGCGGCGCATCCGGCGTCGCGGGCGGTTCGTTGCTGTTGATCCCGCTGGCGTGCAGCCTGTTTGGCATTCCCAGTGAAATCGCCATGCAGGTAGTGGCCGTAGGCTTCATCATCGGCGTGCTGCAGGATTCGGCGGAAACAGCCCTCAATTCGTCCACTGATGTGCTGTTCACCGCAGCTGCATGCCTGGGCAAAGAAGAACAACCGGCTTAAACGCCGCGTATAAAAAAACCGGGGCGATTCTTGAATGAACCGCCCCGGTTTTTTTATGGGTGTTTAGAACGCGCCCATGTAGTCGCGCTTGCCCACTTCCACACCGTTGTGACGCAGCAAGGCGTAAGCCGTGGTGACGTGGAAGAAGAACTGCGGCAGGCCATAGGTCAGCAGGTAGGACTGGCCGCTGAAGCGCTTCTCTTTAGGCGTGCCTGGGCGAGTGATGATCTCGATGCCTTCCTTGCCGTCGATTTGCTCAGGCTTGAGGGTGTCGATAAACGCCAGGACCTTGGCGATCAGCGCTTGCAGGTCGGCGAAGGTGACTTCGTTATCTTCATATTTCGGCACTTCAATCTCGGCCAGGCGCGCGGAAACGCCCTTGGCGAAGTCGACGGCGATCTGCACCTGGCGTACCAGTTGGAACATGTCCGGGAACAGGCGCGCTTGCAGCAAGGCGTTGGGCTCGATGTTCTTGGCGGTGGCGTGGGCTTCGGCTTTGGTCAACACGCCGCTCAGGGCGGTGAGCATTTGCTTGAAGACTGGGATGGAAGCGGCGTACAGGGAAATAGTCATGGCTGTCTCGCGGTAATGGCAGGATTGGAACCAGCGGCGATTATAGCCATGCCCGTCGCTTGTCTTTTATTTTTTCAGGATTAGGCTAGGCAGTTCACTGCATAGGGAAAGCGCGATGACCGCCGAGCACGACACCGACCCCCCTGAGCCGCGCCTGAACAGCACGGAAATCCGCGTCTTGGGCTGCCTGATCGAAAAACAGGCGACCAACCCGGAAACCTATCCCCTGACCCTCAATGCCTTGGTCCTGGCCTGTAACCAGAAGACCAGCCGCGAGCCGGTGATGAACCTGAGCCAGGGCCAGGTCGGCCAAAGCCTGCGCGCGCTGGAAGGCCAAGGTTTTACCCGCCTGGTGATGGGCAGCCGCGCCGACCGCTGGGAGCATCGCGTGGACAAGGCGCTGGAACTGGTGCCGGCCCAGGTGATCCTGACCGGGCTGCTGTTTTTGCGCGGGCCGCAGACCGTCAATGAACTGCTCACCCGCAGCGGGCGCATGCATGATTTTGAAGATGCCGAACAGGTGGTGCATCAGCTTGAGCGCCTGATTGCGCGAGGGCTGGCGGTGTTGGTGCCGCGTCAGGCGGGCCAGCGCGAAGATCGCTACACCCATGCGCTGGGTGATCCGGCTGATATCGAATTGATACTCGCGGCGCGTGGCAGTCCGGTGGAGCGCGGGGCTGGGGTTTCGGTAGACCGCCTTGAAGAACTTGAAGCGCGGATCGCGGCGCTTGAAGAACGGCTGGCTCAGTTAGAAAAGGCCTGACGGCATCCTCGGTGTGAGGGAGCCTGCTCCCTCATCACAGGTTCAGCGCAAGGCGTTAAATAGCATCCCGGCGGCCACCAGTACGCACAGGCTGGCAAACCCGACCTGCAAGGTGCGCGCAGGGATGACCGAACACAGGCGTCGACCCGCCAACATGCCGACGATGCTTGCGCCGATAAATACCCAGCCCACCGGCTCGATACGCACTCCAGCATGAAACGCGCCAGCCACACCGACCAGTGAGAGCAGGCTGATCACCATCAGGGAGGTGGCGACAATCCCGCGCATCTGCACATCGGTCAGTTGCTTGAACGCCGGCACGATGAGGAAGCCGCCGCCCACGCCGAGCAAGCCCGATACAGCCCCTGTGACAGCGCCGAGGGCGGCCAGGGTCGCGCTGCATTTGGCGGTCCAGGCGAAGCGCCCGGTCTGCTGGTTGAGCATGCAGTTCTTCTGGCCCCAGGACGCCGTGCCATGGTCACTCGGCCCGGCCTCGCGCTTTTCGCGCTGCAACATGCGCCAGGCCACCAGCACCATCAACCCGCTGAACAGGCCCATCAACACCGCTTCCGGCAACTGGTGGGCGAGAAACACCCCCACTGGCGAAAACAGCGCGCCGAGCAAGGCAATCAGCAACGCGGCGCGGTAGCGCACCAAGCCATGGCGCAAACCGTCGATCGCCCCCACCGCTGCCGCCGCGCCGACGGCAAGCAGCGACACCGGCGCAGCCTGGGTCATGCTCATGCCCAAGCCCAGCACCAGCGCCGGCACGCCAAGGATGCCGCCACCCGCGCCCGTCAGGCCCATGACCAGGCCCATCAATAATCCCAACACACTGGCCAGCAGCATTCAGTCCACCTTGCTCAAACGGGTCAGCCACTCGCGGCCCTTGAGCATGCCGTTCCAGTAGAACCACGGCAGCAAGGTGGCCTTGAGGAACCACATCGAACGTCGGGCCTGGGTCGGGTCCAGGGGAAAGGTCGGCAGCAACTTGCCGCCGTAGCCGAACTCGGCCAGCACCACCTTGCCCTTCTCCACCGTCAACGGGCACGAGCCGTAGCCGTCGTATTTGAGCGGCAGAGGCGCCTGCTTGCGCAGGGCCAGCAGATTCTCGGCGACCACCACGATCTGCTTGCGCACGGCGGCGGCGGTCTTGGCGTTGGTGGTGCCACATACATCACCCAGGCCGAAGATGTGCGGGTAGCGCAAGTGTTGCAGGCTATGGGGGTTCACTTCGCACCAGCCGGCAGCGTCAGCCAGTGGGCTTTGGCGGATGAAATCCGGGGACACTTGCGGTGGGACCACGTGCAGCAAGTCGAAGGATTTTTCTTCAACGCTGACACTGCCTTCGGCGTCTTTCACTTCGAACCAGGCCTTGCGGGCCGGGCCGTCGACTTTCACCAGGTTGGCGTTGAACGCCAGGCGGGCGTTGTATTTTTCCACGTACTTCATCAACGGCGGCACAAAGGTCGCCACGCCAAACAGTGCTGCACCGGCCAAGTTGAATTCCACGTCGATGTTGTTCAGAGTGCCCTGTTTTAGCCAGTGATCGCAGGACAGGTACATGGCCTTTTGCGGTGCACCCGCGCATTTGATCGGCATGGCCGGCTGGGTGAAGATCGCCTTGCCGCCCTTGAGTTGCTGCACCAGCTGCCAGGTGTAGGCCGCGTGCTCGTAGCTGTAGTTGGACGTCACGCCATGCTGGCCGAGGGTGTCCTGCAGCCCTTCGACTTTTTCCCAGGCCAGGCGCAGGCCGGGGCAGACGATCAGGTTGTTCCAGCTGACGCGCTGGCCGCTGTCGAGGACCAGGGTTTGCTCGTCCGGCAGCAGTTCGGTGACGGCGGCTTGCACCCAGGTGACGCCATTGGGCAGTACGTCGGCCAGGGGCCGGCGGGTCTTTTTGACGTCGTATGCGCCGCCGCCGACCAACGTCCAGGCAGGCTGGTAGCAATGGTATTCGCTCGGTTCGATCAGCGTGATATTCAGCTGGGAGTCGCGCTTGAGCAAGCTGGCCACCAGGCCGATGCCCGCCGAGCCGCCGCCGATGACAACGATATCGCCACTGATGGTTGGGCCCCAGTGTTGTTCGGTCATGGTCTATCGCCTTTTATCGTCAATGCACACAAGGGGCGTTGCCGTATGGCGTCACGTCCCGTTACAGGTCGATCCTTTGCCTCGGACCGTTTTTTTCCCTTAAGCTCGCAAGCCTATGTGGAAAACATCTCGAATGTAAGCCGCAATCCGCTACCAAGGACCGCCGCCATGCCCGCGTTGATTCAAGCCTTTCTGGATGAGGCATCGTCGACCTACACCTATGTCCTACATGAAGCGGATGATGGCCCCTGTGCCATCGTCGACTCGGTGCTCAATTACGACCCGGCCTCCGGGCGCACCGACACACGCCAGGCCGACAAAGTAATCGCCTATGTGCGTGAACATCGCTTGCAGGTGCAATGGCTGCTGGAAACCCATGCCCATGCCGATCACCTGTCCGCCGCGCCGTACTTGCGCCGCACGCTGGGCGGCAAGATCGCCATCGGTCAGTCCATCAGCAAAGTGCAGGGCGTGTTCAAGAACCTGTTCAACCTCGAACCGGAGTTTCGTGCCGACGGCTCGCAGTTCGATCACTTGTTTGCGCCGGATGAAATCTTTTATATCGGCAACATCAAGGCACAGGCCCTGCACGTGCCTGGGCATACGCCGGCGGACATGGCCTATTTGATCGACGATCGAATGATTCTGGTGGGTGACACGTTGTTCATGCCGGATGTGGGTACGGCGCGGTGTGATTTTCCCGGTGGGGATGCGCGGCAGCTGTATGCGTCGATGCGCACGTTGCTGGCCTTTCCTTTGGAGACCGAATTGTACGTATGCCACGACTACCCGCCTGAGGGGCGTGAGGCGAAATGCCTGACGACCGTGGCTGAGCAGCGCGCGGGTAACATTCATGTGCATGACGGGGTGGATGAGGCGGCATTTGTAGAGATGCGTACAACGCGCGATGCGGGGCTGGGGATGCCGACGTTGCTGTTGCCGGCGATCCAGGTGAACGTGCGAGCGGGGAATATGCCGCCGGCAGAGAGCAATGGGGTGACTTACCTGAAGATCCCACTCAATCAACTTTGAAATGTTTAACCCTGTGGGAGCTGGTTTGCCTGCGATAGCGGTGGGCCAGTTGGCTCACTTGCTACTGACACACCGCTTTCGCAGGCAAGCCAGCTCCCACATTTTGGACTGTGTTTGGTCAGTGAGATCGGTGGTGTTCAGGAACCCAGGTTGATGCCGTTGGCGGGTAGCGGCAGTGCGGTTTTGTAACGCACTTGCTTGAGGGCAAAGCTGGAGCGGATGTTGGCGACGCCTGGCACTTTGGTCAGGAAGTCCATCATGAAGCGTTCCAGTGACTGGATCGTCGGTACCAGCACGCGAATCAGGTAGTCCGGGTCGCCGGCCATCAGGTAGCACTCCATCACTTCAGGGCGGTCGGCGATTGCGCCTTCGAACTGTTGCAACGCCAGCTCATTCTGTTTTTCCAGGCTGACGTGGATGAACACGTTGACGTGCAGCCCCAGCAGGTCGGCGTCCAGCAAGGTCACCTGCTCGCGAATCAAGCCCAATTCCTCCATCGCCTTCACCCGGTTGAAACACGGCGTGGGCGACAGGTTGACCGAGCGGGCCAGGTCGGCGTTGGTGATGCGGGCGTTCTCCTGCAAGGCGTTGAGAATGCCGATATCAGTACGGTCCAGTTTGCGCATGAGACAAAATCACCTGTTTATTATGGTTATGCAGTTTTTTTATCCGCAAATGATCCCGAGCGCAATGAAACACAGATAAATATTCTTCTACGCCCCGCCTATGATTGTTGTAGGACAAGATTTCTCCTATCCGGAGACTGACTGTCAGCTAGCGCGCCCACTACAAGAAATTCACAAGATAGAGCGTAGAAAGCCATGACCCAGCAGTATGAACCACTGCGCCTGCACGTCCCTGAACCCTCGGGCCGCCCAGGCTGCAAGACCGACTTTACCTACCTGCGCCTGACCGACGCGGGCCTGGTGCGCAAACCCGCCATCGACGTAGAACCTGCCGACACCGCCGACCTCGCCAAAGGCCTGATCCGCGTGCTCGACGACCAGGGCCAGGCCCTGGGCCCGTGGGCCGAAGGTGTCCCCGTCGAGATCTTGCGCAAAGGCATGCGCGCCATGCTCAAGACGCGGATCTTCGACAACCGCATGGTGGTCGCCCAGCGTCAAAAAAAAATGTCGTTCTACATGCAAAGCCTTGGCGAAGAAGCCATCGGCAGCGCCCAGGCCCTGGCCTTGAACATCGACGACATGTGCTTCCCCACCTACCGCCAGCAAAGCATCCTGATGGCCCGCGACGTGCCACTGGTGGACCTGATCTGCCAACTGCTGTCCAACGAGCGTGACCCGCTCAAGGGTCGCCAGTTGCCGATCATGTATTCGGTAAAAGACGCCGGCTTCTTCACCATTTCCGGCAACCTCGCCACCCAATTCGTCCAAGGCGTGGGCTGGGGCATGGCCTCGGCGATCAAGGGCGATACCAAGATCGCCTCCGCCTGGATCGGCGACGGTGCCACCGCCGAGTCCGACTTCCACACGGCCCTCACCTTCGCCCACGTGTACCGCGCGCCGGTGATTCTCAACGTGGTGAATAACCAGTGGGCCATCTCCACCTTCCAGGCCATTGCCGGCGGTGAAGCCACAACGTTCGCCGGACGCGGCGTGGGTTGCGGTATCGCCTCCCTGCGCGTGGACGGTAACGACTTCATCGCGGTGTACGCCGCTTCCGCCTGGGCCGCCGAGCGTGCGCGCCGCAACCTCGGGCCGACGCTGATCGAGTGGGTCACCTACCGCGCGGGGCCGCACTCCACCTCTGATGATCCGTCGAAATACCGTCCAGCCGATGACTGGAGCCACTTCCCCCTGGGCGACCCGATTGCCCGCCTCAAGCAGCACCTGATCCGCATTGGCCAGTGGTCCGAAGAGGAACACGCGGTAATCAGTGCCGAACTTGAGGCCGAAGTGGTCAAGGCGCAGAAAGAAGCCGAACAGTACGGCACCCTCGCCGGCGGCCAGATTCCAAGCGCCGCGACCATGTTCGAAGACGTTTATAAAGAGATGCCGGAGCACTTGAAGCGCCAGCGTCAAGAGTTGGGGATCTGACATGAACGATCACAACAACAGTATTGAAGTGGAAACCGCCATGACCACCACTACCATGACCATGATCCAGGCGCTGCGCTCGGCCATGGACGTGATGCTTGAGCGTGATAACAACGTGGTGGTTTTCGGTCAGGACGTGGGCTATTTCGGCGGCGTATTCCGTTGCACCGAAGGCTTGCAGACCAAATACGGCAGCTCGCGCGTGTTTGACGCGCCGATCTCCGAAAGCGGCATTATCGGCGTGGCGGTGGGCATGGGTGCCTACGGCCTGCGCCCGGTCGCCGAGATCCAGTTCGCCGACTATGTCTACCCCGCCACCGACCAGATCATCTCCGAAGCCGCACGTCTGCGTTATCGCTCGGCCGGCCAGTTCACCGCACCGTTGACCATGCGCATGCCGTGTGGCGGCGGTATCTACGGTGGTCAGACCCACAGCCAAAGTATCGAAGCGGTGTTCACCCAAGTCTGTGGGTTGCGCACGGTCATGCCGTCCAACCCGTATGACGCCAAGGGTTTGCTGATCGCCTCCATCGAAAACGATGACCCGGTGATCTTCCTTGAGCCAAAACGCCTGTACAACGGCCCGTTCGATGGCCATCACGACCGCCCGGTAACCCCGTGGTCGAAACACCCGCAAGCGCAAGTCCCGGACGGTTATTACACCGTGCCGCTGGACGTGGCCGCCATCGTGCGTCCCGGCTCGGCCGTCACCGTGCTGACCTACGGAACCACCGTGTATGTGTCGCAAGTCGCCGCCGAAGAAACCGGCATCGACGCCGAAGTCATCGACCTGCGCAGCCTATGGCCACTGGACCTGGAAACCATCGTCAAGTCGGTGAAAAAGACCGGTCGTTGTGTGGTGGTGCACGAAGCCACCCGTACCTGCGGCTTTGGCGCCGAGCTGGTAGCGCTGGTTCAGGAGCATTGCTTCCACTACCTGGAAGCGCCGATCGAACGCGTGACCGGTTGGGACACCCCCTACCCGCACGCGCAGGAGTGGGCGTATTTCCCAGGCCCGTCCCGAGTGGGCGCGGCGTTGAAACGGGTCATGGAGGTCTGAATGGGCACGCACGTTATCAAGATGCCGGACATTGGCGAAGGCATCGCAGAAGTTGAATTGTCGGTTTGGCACGTGAAGGTCGGCGACATGGTCGTCGAAGACCAGGTGCTGGCGGATGTCATGACCGACAAGGCGATGGTGGATATCCCCTCGCCGGTGCATGGCAAGGTGATTTCCCTCGGCGGCGAGCCAGGCGAAGTCATGGCCGTAGGCAGTATCTTGATCAGTATTGAAGTGGAAGGTGCCGGCAACGCCAAGGAAGCGCCCGCCGCGAAGGAAGCGCCGAAGGCCGCCCCTGTGGTGGAGGCCAAGCCTGCGCCGGTGGCGGTTGAGAGCAAACCTGCACCGGTGACCGCGGCCCCGGCGCCTGTTGCACGTGAAGCCGACGAACGCCCCTTGGCCTCCCCGGCTGTGCGCAAACACGCATTGGACGCCGGGATTCAGCTGCGCCTGGTCCAGGGCTCGGGCCCGGCGGGCCGGATTCTGCACGAAGATGTGGACGCTTACTTGCTCCAGGGTCCGACGCAAAATAAAAACGCAGCCAACCCCTACGCCGAACGCAACACCGAGGAACAGATCCCGGTGATCGGCATGCGCCGCAAGATCGCCCAGCGCATGCAGGACGCCACCCGGCGCGCCGCGCATTTCAGCTATGTGGAAGAGATCGACGTCACCGCCCTCGACGAGCTGCGTGTGCACCTCAACGAAAAACACGGCGCCACGCGCGGCAAGCTGACGTTGCTGCCATTCATCGTCCGCGCCATGGTTGTGGCCCTGCGTGACTTCCCACAGATCAATGCGCGCTACGACGACGAAGCCCAGGTCATCACCCGTCTCGGCGCGGTGCATGTGGGCGTCGCCACCCAGAGCGACGTCGGCTTGATGGTGCCGGTGGTACGTCACGCCGAAGCCCGCAGCCTGTGGGGCAATGCCGAGGAAATCGCACGCCTGGCCACCGCCGCGCGCAAAGGCAAGGCCAGCCGCGATGAGCTGTCAGGTTCCACCATCACGTTGACCAGCCTGGGTGCACTCGGCGGCATCGTCAGCACGCCGGTCTTGAACCTGCCAGAAGTGGCCATCGTTGGCGTCAATCGCATCGTCGAACGGCCAATGGTGATCAAGGGCCAGATCGTGGTGCGCAAGATGATGAACCTCTCCAGCTCCTTCGATCACCGCGTGGTCGATGGCATGGACGCGGCGCAATTCATCCAGGCCATTCGTGGCCTGCTCGAACAACCCGCCAGCCTGTTTCTGGAGTAAGGCATGTCTCAGACCTTGAATACCACGCTGCTGATTATCGGCGGCGGCCCTGGCGGTTATGTGGCAGCGATTCGCGCCGGCCAACTGGGCATCCAGACCATCCTGGTGGAAGGCCAGGCGCTCGGCGGCACCTGCCTGAATATCGGCTGCATTCCGTCCAAGGCCTTGATCCACGTGGCCGAGCAATTCCAGCAAACCATCCACCACAGCCAGAGCTCGAAACTGGGCATTGAAGTGGATGTGCCGACCCTGGACATCCGCAAAAGCGTGGAATGGAAAGACGGCATCGTCGACCGCCTGACCACGGGCGTCGCTGCGCTATTGAAGAAACACAAGGTGCAAGTGATCCACGGCTGGGCCACGGTGGTGGACGGCAAGACCGTCGACGTCGGCGACCAACGCATTCAGTGCGAACATCTATTGCTGGCCACCGGTTCGAAAAGCGTCAACTTGCCGATGCTGCCGATTGGCGGGCCGATCATCTCCTCCACCGAAGCCCTGGCGCCAACACGCGTGCCCAAGCGGCTGATCGTGGTAGGTGGGGGTTATATCGGGCTGGAGCTGGGCATTGCCTACCGCAAGCTCGGCGCCGAGGTCAGTGTGGTCGAGGCCCAGGACCGCATCCTGCCAGCCTATGACGCCGAACTGACCCAACCTGTGAATGAATCCCTCAAGCAACTGGGGGTAAAACTGTACCTCAAGCACAGCGTCACCGGTTTTGCGGACAACTGCCTGCAAGTGCGCGATCCGAATGGCGACACGTTGTCGCTGGAAACGGACCAGGTGCTGGTCGCCGTAGGCCGCAAACCCAATACCCAAGGCTGGAACCTCGAAGCGCTGAACCTGGACATGAACGGTGCGGCGATCAAGATCGACAACCACTGCCAGACCAGCATGCGCAACGTATGGGCCATCGGCGACCTGAGCGGCGAACCGATGCTTGCGCACCGCGCCATGGCTCAGGGCGAAATGGTGGCCGAACTGATCAGCGGTCAATCCCGCGAATTCAACCCGGCCGCGATCCCGGCGGTGTGCTTTACCGACCCGGAGCTGGTAGTGGTCGGCAAGACCCCAGACGAGGCCACGGCTGCCGGCCTGGACTGCATCGTGTCGAGCTTCCCGTTCGCCGCCAATGGCCGGGCCATGACCCTGGAGTCGAAAACCGGCTTCGTGCGCGTCGTTGCACGCCGTGACAATCATCTGATCGTCGGCTGGCAAGCGGTTGGCGTTGGCGTCTCGGAACTGTCCACCGCGTTCGGCCTGAGCCTGGAAATGGGCGCACGCCTGGAAGACGTTGCCGGCACCATCCACGCCCACCCGACCCTCGGCGAGGCCGTGCAGGAAGCCGCCTTAAGGGCCCTGGGCCACGCGCTACACCTGTAAAACCGCAGCGAGGCGATTGCAGGCAAGCCAGCTCCCACAGAAGAATGCAATCCAAATGTGGGAGCTGGCTTGCCTGCGATAGCGGCGGATCAGCCAATACACAGGCTGAATGGCCCACCCACCTGCTCCCACACCGGCCAAGAATGAAGTATTGTTGCGCCCATCCAGTAAAAAACCGACAAGCCTGCTTCTGACCAGGCGGTTGACCAGAGATAGAGGGTGTCATGGGTAACGAAAGCATCAATTGGGACAAGCTGGGTTTTGACTACATCAAGACCGACAAGCGGTTTCTCCAGGTCTGGAAAAACGGCGAATGGCAAGAAGGCACCCTGACCGACGACAACGTGCTGCACATCAGCGAAGGCTCCACCGCCCTGCACTACGGTCAGCAATGCTTCGAAGGCCTCAAGGCCTACCGCTGCAAGGACGGCTCGATCAACTTGTTCCGCCCGGACCAGAACGCCGCCCGGATGCAGCGCAGCTGCGCCCGTCTGCTGATGCCGCATGTGCCGACCGACGTGTTCATCGACGCCTGCAAACAAGTGGTCAAGGCCAACGAGCGGTTCATCCCGCCGTACGGCAGTGGCGGCGCGCTGTACCTGCGCCCATTCGTGATCGGCACCGGTGAAAACATCGGCGTACGTACCGCACCGGAGTTCATCTTCTCGGTATTCGCGATCCCGGTCGGCGCCTACTTCAAAGGTGGCCTGGTGCCACACAACTTCCAGATCTCCACCTTCGACCGCGCCGCGCCACAAGGCACCGGTGCCGCCAAGGTCGGTGGCAACTACGCCGCCAGCCTGATGCCAGGTTCGGAAGCGAAAAAAGCCGGTTTCGCCGATGCGATCTACCTGGACCCGATGACTCACTCGAAAATCGAAGAAGTCGGCTCGGCCAACTTCTTCGGGATCACCCACGACAACCAGTTCATCACGCCGAAGTCGCCTTCGGTGCTGCCAGGCATCACCCGCCTGTCGCTGATCGAACTGGCCCAGACCCGCCTGGGCCTGAAAGTGGTCGAGGGCGAAGTGCTCATCGATAAGCTGGACCAGTTCAAGGAAGCCGGCGCCTGCGGTACTGCTGCGGTCATCTCGCCAATCGGCGGCATCCAGTACAACGGCAAGCTGCACGTGTTTCACAGCGAAACCGAAGTCGGCCCGATCACCCAGAAGCTCTACAAAGAGCTGACCGGCGTACAGACCGGCGAAGTCGAAGCCCCAGCAGGCTGGATCGTCAAGGTCTAACCAGAACACCCGCTACACCACAAAACCCTGTGGGAGCTGGCTTGCCTGCGATAGCAGTAGATCAGTCACTGTCAATATTGACTGACACACCGCTATCGCAGGCAAGCCAGCTCCCACATTTGTTTCCAGTGTTCTCAGGATTGAGCCGGAATATTCCCCAAAAGCTTCTTCCCCATACTTATTCTCGGCTCCACCCCATACCCCAGCGCCTCATAAAACCCCACAACCGCATCATTCCCCCCGGTGATCTGCAGGTTGATCTTCATACAACCCAAGGCAGTCAACGCCTGTTCCGCATGCCTCACCAGCGAGGAACCCAGGCCATGCCGCCGATAATCCGCGTGCACCGCCACCGAATACAGCCACCCACGATGCCCGTCATACCCGGCAAGCACCGTACCGATCACGGCCTTTTTATCCGTCGCGACGAAAAACAGCCCATCGTTGACCGCCAGCTTTTTATCGATCGCCAGGCTTGGCACGTTATGCGCCGTCTCGTAACCAAAAGCCTCCTGCCATAACGCAACCACCTGCGCCCGATGCTGACGGTCGCGATACGGGCCGATGGGATGCCGGGACAGCAGCGCCTTTTCCATCACCAACGTGCGCTCGTTGCCATGGTAAACATCGCGCACGGTGTGAAACCCCAGTTTGGTATAGAACGGCTCGGCGGTCAGCGATGACGGCACACTCAGTACCGTCACCCCGGCCTCACGGGCGCGCAGTTCGATCTCGATCATCAACAGCCGGCCAATGCCCTGCCCTTGCAGCGCCGGATTGACGAACACCGAGCGCACTACATTGGCGTCCAGGGCCGCCGTGGCAACGATCACCTGATCCTTGATCGCCACCAGCACCACCCGGCGCGTGAGCAGCGCCAGCACGGCCTCCGGGGTAAAATGGGTCGCAACCCGCGCAATCACATCCGCCGGGTAATCCCGTGCATTGCTGCTGTGCAAAGCCGCCAGGATGACCTGGCTGATCCCCTCGGCATCGGCGGGTTGGGCAAGACGTACGGCGGTCGACATGATTCCTCCTGACTGACACAGCTATAACAACCACCACCATACCAATGTGAGAGCTGGCTTGCCTGCGATGGCGGTCCGTCAGTCGACATCTGCGGCACTGACCCAGCGCCATCGCAGGCGAGCCAGCTCCCACATTTTTAGTGCACTTCAGACTAAACAGCCGATTCGGCTGCGCCACTGTCCTTTTCAGCTTTCCCGGCTGAGCCATCCCTGCGTTTCAGCCGGGATAATCCGCCGATAACCCACACAATAACCCGACTGTACTTGCCTGCGGTGCCGCCTCACGCGCAGCAGAAAACGCTGAATGCCCCCTCGAATAACAAGGAGCCTCACATGACCCGCTACATCGACGTCAACGACCTCTGCTACCTGGTCTCGCAAAAAAGCCTGTCCACCTGCATCACCGAGATGGCCGAGTACATCCGCGCTGACTACCTGCGCTGGCAGGACTTCGAAAAATGCGCGCGCCTGGCCAACCACTCGCTGGATGGCGTGATCGAACTGATGCCGGTATCCGACGCGTCGCTGTATGCCTTCAAGTACGTCAATGGCCATCCTAAGAACACCCTGGCCGGCATGCTCACCGTGATGGCTTTCGGCGCGCTGGGCGATGTCGACACGGGCAAACCGGTGCTGCTGGCGGAAATGACCCTGACTACCGCGATTCGCACTGCCGCCACCTCGGCCCTGGTCGCCCGCTACCTGGCCCGCGACAACAGCCGCAGCATGGCGCTGATCGGCAACGGCTCGCAGAGCGAATTCCAGGCCCTGGCCTTCCATGCCATGCTTGGCATCAATGAGATCCGCCTGTTCGATATCGATGCCAAGGCCACCGCCAAACTGGCGGCCAACCTCAAGGCGTTCCCGGCGATCAAGGTGATCCTGGCCGGCAGCGTGGCCGAAGCCGTGAAAGGTGCGGACATCGTCACCACCGTCACCGCCGACAAGGCCTATGCCACTATCCTCACCGATGACATGATCGAACCCGGCATGCACCTTAACGCGGTCGGTGGCGACTGCCCCGGCAAGACCGAGCTGGACCGACGTATCGTCGAGCGCGCCCGGGTGATCGTCGAGTACGAACCGCAAAGCCGCATCGAAGGTGAAATCCAGCACATGCCGGACAATTCGCCGGTGACCGAACTCTGGCAAGTGATCAACGGCCAGCAGCCCGGCCGCGAAAATGCGCACCAAGTGACCCTGTTCGATTCGGTGGGGTTTGCCATCGAAGATTACTCGGCCCTGCGCTACGTGCTGGACGTGGCCAAGGCGCTGGACGTGGGCAGCGACCTGGAGCTGGTGCCGGACCTGGCCGACCCGAAAGACCTGTTCGCACGCCTGGCGCAGCAACCACGCGTGCAACAGAAAAAGCGCGCCTGAGGCGTGTTGCAAGCCCTCAACCGCATACAGACGTTGACGGAGGAAGGCCGTACCATGTGACGGGTCCGGCAAACGCGAGACGTTTGCCGCCATTTTTTCTCAACCGTTTGAAGTGAACCCCATGGATACCAAGGCCAACGGACCCCATTCTTCCCCCGCGCTGGACCGCATCGATGAAGCCATCATCGAAGTGCTGCGGCACCAGGGGCGTATCACCTACGAAAAGCTCTCGTCGCTGGTGCACCTCACGCCTCGGCCCTGCCTGGAGCGGGTGCGCAAGCTGGAGCGACGCGGGGTGATCCGTGGGTATGGGGCGATCATTGATGTGCAGATGGTCTCACCAGGCCTGTCGTTGCTGGTGTTGGTGGCCTTGTCCAACCAGAGCGGGCGTTCGGCGCAAAAAGCCTTCGAAGCGTGTGTGAAGGCCTGCCCGCAGGTGTTCGAGTGCCAGCTGATCAGCGGCCCGTTTGACTACAGCCTGCGCATGCGCTGCCGGGACATGGAGCACTACCGGGTGCTGACCGAGACCTGGTTGAACAATGACGAGTTGCACATTGATAAATTGGTGGCGCATCCGGAGTTGGCGGTGGTGAAAAACACCGCCACCGAATTGGCCTGAGCGGACGCCATTCAGGCCGCCAGTTTGCCGCTGGCGATGGCCGCCGACGCGGCCACCATCGCCCTTAGCAGCACCGCACACCCCGCCGCCAAGTCATCCGGTGCGGCGTTTTCGATTTCGTTATGGCTGATGCCGCCTTCACAGGGCACAAAAATCATCCCCGCCGGGCCCAGTTCGGCAACAAAGATCGCGTCATGCCCTGCCCCGCTGACGATGTCCATGTTCGACAACCCCAGCCCATTCGCGGCATCACGCACAGCGTCCACGCAGCCCTTGTCGAAATACAGTGGTGGAAAATCTGCCGTAGGTTCCATCTCGAAACTCAAACCGTGCTTGGCGCACGTTTCATCGATCACCTTGCGTACTTCGGCAATCATCGAGTCCAGCCGCGCCGGCTCCAGGTGACGGAAGTCCAGGGTCATGCGCACTTCCCCCGGAATGACGTTGCGCGAACCGGGGTAAGCCTGCAGGCAGCCAACGGTGCCGCACGCATGCGGTTGATGCCCAAGCGCCGCCGCATTGACCGCCGCCACCACCGCCGCCGCGCCCACCAGGGCATCCTTGCGCAGGTGCATCGGTGTCGGTCCCGCGTGCGCTTCGACCCCGCGCAGTTTCAGGTCAAACCACTTTTGCCCAAGGGCGCCCAGCACCACGCCAATGGTCTTTTTCTCGTCTTCAAGAATCGGCCCCTGTTCGATATGCGCCTCGAAATAGGCGCCTACCTTGTGCCCACTGACCGGCCGCGAACCCGCATAGCCAATCGCGTTCAGCGCGTCGCCCACGCTGACGCCGTCCACGTCCACCTTGGCCAGGGTGTCCGCCAGGGTGAATTTCTCGGCAAACACCCCCGAGCCCATCATGCAGGGCGGAAAGCGCGAACCCTCTTCGTTGGTCCACACCACCACTTCCAATGGCGCCTCGGTCTCAACGTTGAGGTCATTGAGCGTACGCAGCACCTCCACACCCGCCAGCACACCGAAGCAACCGTCGAACTTACCGCCGGTGGGCTGGGTGTCGATATGGCTGCCAGTCATCACTGGCGGCAGGTTGGGGTTGCGTCCCGGGCGACGGGCGAAGATGTTGCCGATGCCGTCGACGGTCACGGTGCAACCCGCCTCTTCGCACCACTGCACAAACAGGTCGCGGGCCTTGCGATCAAGGTCGGTGAGCGCCAGGCGACACACACCGCCCTTGGGGGTGGCGCCGAGTCTGGCCAGGTCCATCAACGACTGCCACAGGCGGTCGCGGTTGATGTGCTGATGGGTGGATTGCAGTACGTCGAGGGCAGCGTTCATGGGGATCTCCTCAGGCAATATTTCTTATGATTGGAATGCGGTCAAAAATGTGGGAGCGGGCTTGCTCGCGAATGCAGTCTGTCAGTTGATAAATGCGGTGATTGACACACCGCATTCGCGAGCAAGCCCGCTCCCACATTTGGATTGCATTTCAACTTATTTACAGCGGTGTTTTCACTGCGGCCGGGCTGACACCACGCTTCGCATTCAGCCCGTAATACAACACGCCACCCAGCGCCGATCCGGTAAACCAGCCGTAGCTGTAGAACCAGCTGAATGCATCGCTGCCCAGCGACAGCAGGGTCAGCACCACCGGCACGCCAAACGCGATAAATCCGCTCCAGTTCCACGCCGGGTACACGTCGTCGCGGTACAGCCCTGCGAGATCGAGCTGTTGTTTTCGCGTGATGAAGTAGTCCACCACCATGATCCCGGCGATCGGTCCCAGCAGGCTTGAATAACCCAGCAACCAATTGGAATAGACGGTTTCCAGGCTCACATCGGAAACGATCAACCCGAGCTTCTTCAGCAGTTCATGCCCCATCAACGCCAACCCGACCAGACCGGTGAGCATCACGGCGGTGGTGCGGTTGATCAGCTTGGGCGCGATGTTCTGAAAGTCATTGGTGGGTGAAACAATGTTCGCGGCGGTGTTGGTGGACAAGGTCGCGACGATGATCAGCGCCATCGCCACGGCGACCCACACCGGGCTCTGGATATGGCCGATCAGGGTCACCGGGTCGGACACGCTCACACCCACCAGTTTTACCGACGCGGCGGTCATGATCACGCCAAGGGAGGCGAACAGGAACATGGTCAGCGGCAGGCCGAAGATCTGCCCGAGAATCTGGTCTTTCTGGCTTTTGGCGTAGCGGCTGAAGTCCGGAATATTCAGCGACAACGTCGCCCAGAAACCCACCATCGCCGTGAGGCCGGCCATGAAGTAACCGGTGAGGCTCGCCCCTTCGGGGCGCTTGGGTGGGATCGCCATCAACTCGCTGATCGACACATTAGGCATCGCCCACACCAGCAAACCAATCCCCACTGCCACCAGCAGCGGTGCCGACAGGGTTTCCAGGCGTTTGATCGACTCGGCGCCGCGCAGTACCACCCATAGATTCAGCGTCCAGAAAACCATGAAACCGATCACTTCACCGGTCCCGCCGAGGGACTTCCAGCCCTCGAAAATCGAGCCCAGGAACAGGTGAATCGCCAGCCCGCCAAACATCGTCTGGATACCAAACCAGCCGCACGCCACCAGCGCCCGGATCAGACACGGCACATTCGAACCGAGGATGCCGAACGATGAGCGCAACAACACCGGAAACGGTATGCCGTACTTGGTGCCAGGGAAGGCGTTGAGGGTCAACGGGATCAGCACCACGATATTGGCCAGCAGGATCGCCATCAGCGCTTCACCCACCGACAACCCGAAATACGCGGTAAGCACCCCACCCAGCGTATAGGTGGGCACGCAGATCGACATGCCGACCCACAACGCGGTGATGTGCCACTTGTTCCAAGTGCGTTCGTGCACCTTGGTCGGTGCCATGTCGTGGTTATAGCGAGGGCTGTCGAGGACGTCGGGGCCGGCGTCTAGCTCGTACAGGCCGTTGCGTTCAATGACTTGCGATCTGTTCTGTTGCATGGCCGCTCCACGATTTTTTCGAATTATTTTTGCTCATCCAGCGCTGTGCGCTGGATGGCCGGAGTACCTCGTAAACAACATGACATCACGGGTCCGGCCAGCCGCCACTGCACTCAATATCCGTGCCGACAACCCACCTTGAACCCGCACCGCTTATATAACGTGCTGATGTTTATCAGCTTTCCGATTTATCCCTCGGTACTTGCCGCACTGCTCAGGCTAAACAATGCGAAAGTTGTCCGAACCTTCAGGACTCAATCTGGTGCAACACAATTATTTTTATTTCCCACCCCCGTCAAGAGGCATATCTCAAGCGTCTGATTTGCAATAAGAAATGTTGCTCAATTTAAGAACCTGTCAAGTGCGTCAAAATGGTGAGCGAGCGCTACATTTTGGTGATTTATGTTTTTTATACATATAAATCAATAACTTAATATGGATATATGCTTATAAAAAATCTTCTTGCCCAATCGAAAAACTCGGGCTAGCTTCTATTCCTGTCACCGATGACAGGAATCACCCCGCCATCGGTAAGCAGCATTACAACACTTAGAACTGGCACAAGCCGGTCAAGCCTGTGAGGAACTCGACATGTCGCTGTTGATCCGTGGCGCCACCGTTATTACCCATGATGAAAGTTACCGCGCCGATGTTTTATGCGCAGGCGGTCTAATTCGGGCCATTGGCACGAATCTGGAGATTCCCGCAGGCACTCAAACACTCGACGGCAGCGGCCAATTCTTGATGCCCGGCGGCATCGACCCCCATACCCATATGCAATTGCCCTTCATGGGGACCGTGGCCAGTGAAGACTTTTTCAGTGGCACGGCGGCAGGCCTGGCGGGGGGCACCACGTCGATCATCGACTTTGTGATTCCCAACCCACAGCAACCCTTGATGGAAGCGTTTCACCAGTGGCGTGGCTGGGCGGAAAAATCCGCCTCCGACTACGGTTTCCACGTGGCGATCACCTGGTGGAGCGAGCAGGTGCGCGAGGAAATGGCCGAACTGGTCAGCCACCACGGCATCAACAGCT
Source organism: Pseudomonas tritici (assembly GCF_014268275.3). NCBI lineage: Bacteria > Pseudomonadati > Pseudomonadota > Gammaproteobacteria > Pseudomonadales > Pseudomonadaceae > Pseudomonas > Pseudomonas tritici. The sequence continues at coordinate 2,442,178 of NZ_CP077084.1, read as the reverse complement.
TCAAGCACTTCATGGCCTACAAGAACGCGATCATGGCGGCAGATGACACTCTGGTCGCCAGCTTCGAACGCTGCCTGGAACTGGGCGCGGTGCCCACGGTGCATGCTGAGAACGGCGAGTTGGTGTATCACCTGCAACGCAAGCTGATGGCCCAGGGCATCACCGGCCCGGAAGCGCACCCGCTGTCGCGCCCGTCCCAGGTAGAAGGCGAAGCGGCCAGCCGCGCCATTCGCATCGCCGAAACCATCGGCACGCCGTTGTACCTGGTGCACGTGTCCACCAAGGAAGCGCTGGATGAAATCACCTACGCCCGCAGCAAAGGCCAACCGGTGTATGGCGAAGTGCTCGCCGGCCACCTGCTGCTGGACGACAGCGTCTACCAACACCCCGACTGGCAAACCGCCGCCGGCTACGTGATGAGCCCACCCTTCCGCCCGCGCGGGCATCAGGAAGCGCTGTGGCATGGTTTGCAGTCTGGCAACCTGCACACCACCGCGACCGACCACTGCTGCTTCTGCGCCGAGCAAAAAGCCGCTGGTCGTGACGACTTCAGCAAGATCCCCAATGGCACTGCCGGTATCGAAGACCGCATGGCGCTGCTGTGGGATGAGGGGGTCAACACCGGGCGCCTGTCGATGCAGGAGTTCGTTGCGCTGACCTCCACCAATACCGCGAAGATCTTCAACCTCTATCCGCGCAAAGGCGCGATCCGCGTGGGCGCCGATGCGGATCTGGTGCTGTGGGACCCCGAGGGTACACGGACCATTTCCGCCAAGACTCATCATCAGAAAATCGACTTCAACATCTTCGAAGGCAAGACCGTGCGCGGCGTGCCGAGCCATACCATCAGCCAGGGCAAGCTGGTCTGGGCCGATGGCGACCTGCGCGCCGAACGCGGTGCCGGGCGGTATGTGGAGCGGCCGGCGTATCCGGCGGTATTTGAGCAGTTGAGCAAGCGGGCGGCGTATTCCAAGCCCACTGCTGTGAAACGCTGAAAGCGGCCTTCGACCTATCGCGGGCAAGCCCGACTCCCACATTTGAACTGTGTGAACCCGACCAAATGTGGGAGCTGGCTTGCCTGCGAAGAGGCCAGCACAGACAACAAAAAACCAATGCCCATCAGAGGCAGTACCTCAACTACCGTGAGGCCAACACCGTGATCCAGACCCTGACCCACCTCCCCCATCCCGCTGAGGATGGACCCACGCTCGCCAGCCATTTCACCGACCTGGCGCCACCACTCAACGCCCGCCAGGCCCAACTGGAAGCCTCGCGCTGCCTGTATTGCTACGACGCACCGTGCGTGAACGCATGCCCCAGCGAAATCGACATTCCGTCGTTCATCCGCAATATCCACACCGAAAACGTGCAAGGCGCCGCGCAGAAGATCCTCTCGGCCAATATCCTTGGCGGCAGTTGCGCTCGGGTGTGTCCCACCGAGATCCTCTGCCAGCAGGCTTGCGTGCGTAACAACGCCGAAGAATGCGCCCCGGTGCTGATCGGCTTGCTGCAACGTTATGCAATCGACAACGCACACTTCAGCGAACACCCCTTCCACCGCGCCGCGCCGACCGGCAAACGCATCGCCGTGGTCGGCGCCGGGCCGGCAGGCTTGGCCTGCGCCCATCGCAGCGCCTTGCACGGCCATGACGTGGTGATCTTCGAAGCCCGGGAAAAAGCCGGTGGCCTGAATGAATACGGGATCGCCAAGTACAAACTGGTGGATGACTTCGCGCAGAAGGAACTGGATTTCCTCCTGCAGATTGGCGGCATCGAGATCCGCCACGGCCAGCGCCTGGGCGACAACCTGACCTTGAGCGACCTGCACCAGCAATTCGACTCAGTCTTCCTCGGCCTCGGGTTGGCCGCCAGTAAACAGCTCGGTTTAGCCCACGAGGACGCGCCCGGCCTGCTCGCCGCCACCGACTACATCCGCGAGCTGCGCCAAGCCGACGACCTGACCCAACTGCCCCTGGCCGACCGCTGCATTGTGCTCGGTGCCGGCAACACCGCCATCGACATGGCCGTACAAATGGCCCGCCTCGGTGCTCGTGATGTGAACCTCGTCTACCGTCGAGGGTTGGCAGATATGGGCGCCACCCACCACGAACAGGACATCGCCAAAGCCAACCAGGTCCGCCTGCTGACCTGGGCCCAGCCTGAAGAAGTGCTGCTGGATGAGCAGGGCCACGTGCGCGGCATGCGCTTCCAGCGCACGCGCCTGGAAAACGGGCGCCTGCACCCTACCGGCGAAACCTTCGAACTGGCCGCCGATGCAATCTTCAAGGCCATCGGCCAAGGGTTTGACAGCGAGGCCCTGCACGATCCGCTGGCCCAGCAACTGCAGCGTGTCGGTGAAAGAATCTTCGTCGATGAACAACTGCGCACCAGCATTCCCGGTGTATACGCCGGCGGCGATTGCGTCAGCCTCGGCCAGGACCTCACCGTGCAGGCAGTGCAACACGGCAAGCTGGCCGCTGAAGCCATGCACGCCCAACTCATGCTGAATGTGGAGGCTGCGTAATGGCCGATCTCTCGATTGTGTTCGCCGGTATCAAAGCCCCCAACCCGTTCTGGCTGGCCTCCGCGCCGCCCACCGACAAGGCCTACAACGTGGTCCGTGCCTTTGAAGCCGGCTGGGGCGGCGTGGTGTGGAAAACCCTGGGCGAAGACCCGGCGGCGGTCAACGTGTCGTCACGCTACTCGGCGCACTACGGCGCCAACCGTGAAGTGCTGGGCATCAATAACATCGAGCTGATCACTGACCGCTCCCTGGAGATCAACCTGCGGGAAATCACCCAGGTGAAAAAGGACTGGCCCGACCGCGCGCTGATCGTGTCGCTGATGGTGCCGTGCGTTGAGGAATCCTGGAAAAACATCCTGCCGTTGGTAGAAGCCACCGGTTGCGACGGTATTGAGCTGAACTTCGGCTGCCCCCACGGCATGCCCGAGCGAGGCATGGGCGCGGCGGTCGGCCAGGTGCCGGAGTATGTGGAGCAGGTCACGCGCTGGTGCAAGACGTATTGCTCGCTGCCGGTGATCGTCAAGCTCACGCCGAATATCACCGACATTCGCGTGGCGGCGCGCGCGGCGTATCGCGGTGGCGCGGATGCGGTGTCGCTGATCAACACCATCAACTCCATCACCAGCGTCGACCTGGAACGCATGGTCGCGCTGCCAGTGGTCGGCACGCAAAGCACCCACGGCGGTTACTGCGGTTCAGCGGTGAAGCCAATTGCGCTGAACATGGTCGCCGAGATCGCCCGTGACCCGCAGACACAGGGCCTGCCGATCTGCGGCATTGGCGGCATCGGCAACTGGCGCGACGCGGCGGAATTCGTTGCCCTGGGCTGTGGCGCGGTGCAGGTGTGCACGGCGGCAATGCTGCATGGGTTTCGGATTGTGGAAGAGATGAAGGACGGGCTGTCGCGCTGGATGGACAGCCAGGGTTACGCCAGCCTGCAGGAGTTTTCCGGGCGCGCGGTGGGTAATACGACGGATTGGAAGTACCTGGATATCAACTATCAGGTGATTGCGAAGATCGATCAGGAAGCCTGTATTGGCTGCGGGCGTTGCCATATTGCCTGTGAGGACACGTCGCACCAGGCGATTGCCAGTTTGAAATTGGCGGATGGCACGCATAAGTACGAAGTGATCGATGATGAATGTGTGGGCTGCAATTTGTGCCAGATCACCTGCCCGGTGGCCGACTGCATCGAGATGGTGCCGATCGACTCGGGCAAGCCGTATTTGAACTGGACGCAGGATCCGAGGAATCCCTATCGCGAGGCTGTGTAGTTCTCTAGATCGCTATCGCAGGCAAGCCAGCTCCCACATTCGACTGCATTCCTCCAGGAAAAATGCGCTCAACTGTGGGAGCTGGCTTGCCTGCGATGGGGCCTTAAGCCTCACCGCACAGCTCAAGGTTCCAACCCTATCCCCCGCAGAATCACCCCCGTCACCGTCTGTATCGCCTTCTCGAACTGCATATCCGACAACGGCTGGTGATCATTCAGGATCTTCACCTGATGATCAAAGTCGGCATAGTGCTGGGTCGAGGCCCAGATCATGTATAGCAGGCTCGACGGCTCAACTGGCAGGATGCGTTTGTCCTCCACCCACTGGCGAATCTTCGCTTCCTTCATCTTGGCCCAGTCGTACAGGCTTTCATCCAGCGCCTCACCGAGTGTCGGCGCGCCGTGGATGATTTCATTGGCCCAGACTTTCGAACCATACGGCCGGGTGCGCGAGCGCTGCATCTTGGCGCGGATGTAACTGCTGAGCACCACCCGCGGGTCATCAAAGGTCTCGAAGCTCAGGGCGTCCTGCTTCCACACTTCCAGCAGGTCGAACAGCACCGCGCTGTACAGCTCACTTTTGGTGGTGAAGTAGTAGTGCCGGTTGGAGCGCGGCAGTTGCACTTCTTCGGCGATATCCGCCATGGCGGTGCTGCCATAGCCTTTTTCGGCGAAGATTTTCTCCGCCGCCAGCAGGATTTTTTCGACGTTGACCCGACGAATTCCGATCTTGTGATTGCCCATGAGGGCTCCCTGACAACGAGAGAGCCCAAAGACTACCATCCGCTCTAGATCGGGGCGACAGGCTGAACCGAAACTTCGTACACTGCCTGCTCCTGCCCATTGATTGGTATTGAACAATGTTGATCAAGAAAACCCTGACCTCCGTCGCCCTGCTCGCATCCTTACTGGGGGCTTCGGCAGCGTTTGCCCATGCTCACCTGAAAAGCGCCACACCCGCCGCCGACAGCACCGTCGCCGCCCCCGATGCTCTGCGCCTGACCTTCAGTGAAGGCGTCGAGGCCACCTTCACCAAGGTGTCCCTGAGCAAGGACGGCACGGAAATCGCCATCAAGGGCCTGGAAACCCCGGACGCCGACAAGAAAACCCTGGTAGTGACGCCTGCCGCCCCACTCGCTGCTGGTAACTACAAAGTGGTGTGGAACGCCGTCTCGGTCGATACCCACAAGAGCAATGGCGAATACAGTTTCAAGGTCGGCCGATAACCCATGGCGACCCTGCTGGTGCTGTGCCGTTTCCTGCATTTCATCGTCGTGTTGCTGATGTTCGGGGCTTGTGCGTTCAGGCCCTGGCTATTGGGCGCTGAACCGCAGCCGGTGCTGGACCGGCAACTCGAACGTATCACCCGCAGCCTCGCTGGGTTGGGCCTGTTCTCCGGCGTCGCCTGGCTGCTGTTGATCACCGCCAGTATGGCGGGCAGCTGGGACGCGGCGTTGCAACCGGCCACCCTCCAGTTGGTGCTGGGCAAAACCTTTTTTGGCCAGGTGTGGGTCTGGCATTTGCTGCTGAACCTGTTGCTGGTGATGGTGCTGATCACCCCCTGGCCGCTATTGCGCTTGCCGTTGACCGCATTGCTGCTGGCGACCCTCGCCCCTGTGGGTCATGGCGCCATGCTGGATGGGCTCAGCGGGCAATTGCTGATCCTTAATCAGGTGGTGCACCTGGTCTGCGTGGGCGCGTGGCTTGGGGGGTTGCTGGTGCTGGTGCTGATCCTGCGGCAACCGCAAGGTATTGCGCTGGAGCCAGTCCTGCGGCGTTTCAGCGGCGTGGGTTATGGCTTGGTTGCCGGTTTGCTGGTGACCGGGTTGATTAATGTGCGCGTGTTGACCGGGCAGCTGTGGCCGACGCCATTGTTCAGCGGGTTTGCGCTGATTCTGTTGATCAAGGTGATGTTAGTGTTAGGTATGTTGGCCCTGGCGTTGCTGAATCGATTGCGTCTTGAGCATTGCGAACAGCGACTGGGCGCCTTGAAGGCCAGTGTGATGATTGAATGGTTACTAGGTGTTTCAGCGGTAGCCGCTGTCTCCCTCCTCGGAACCCTGCCGCCGATGGTCATCGCTGGCTAAATCATGTGGGAGCTGGCTTGCCTGCGATGGCATCGCTGCGGTCCTCCTGCCAGACCACAGCGCCCGCATCGCAGGCAAGCCGGCTCCCACATTGACTGTGCCCGCTCTCGACCATATCACGGCAGGTCATCGTATAACTTCCGCTTGACACGGCACGAAATCCCCGCAAATATCCCGCCCAATGTTGTACGACAACGTATGACAAATAATAAAAACAACAATAGAAGGGAGCTTCACTGTGAGTCAATTCGCCCGCAATTCCTGCGCACGTATCGGCCTTCTCGGCCTCAGCAGCCTGGCGTTCACCCTGCCCCTCAATGCCCAGGCCGAAGGTTTCATCGACGACGCCAAAGCCACGCTAAACCTGCGCAACGCCTACTTCAACCGCAACTTCACCAACCCGACCAACCCGCAGGGCAAAGCCGAAGAGTGGACGCAGAGCTTCATTCTCGATGCCAAATCCGGCTTTACCCAAGGCACGGTCGGCTTCGGGATTGACGTGCTGGGCCTGTACTCGCAAAAGCTCGATGGCGGCAAAGGCACCGGCGGCACCCAGTTGTTGCCGATCCACGATGACGGCCGCCCCGCCGATAATTTTGGGCGCCTGGGCGTGGCGCTGAAAACCAGGCTGTCGAAGACGGAATTAAAGGTGGGCGAATGGATGCCCGTGCTGCCAATCCTGCGCTCCGATGATGGTCGCTCCCTGCCCCAGACGTTTCGCGGCGGCCAGGTGACCTCCAACGAAATTGCCGGCCTGACCCTCTACGGCGGTCAGTTCCGCGGCAACAGCCCGCGCAACGACGCGAGCATGGAAGACATGTTCATGAACGGCAGAGCCGCGTTCACCTCGGACCGTTTCAACTTCGGCGGTGGCGAGTACACGTTCAACGACAAACGCACCCAGGTCGGCGTGTGGTACGCCGAACTCAGCGATATCTACCAGCAACAATATTTCAACCTGACCCACAGCCAACCCGTGGGCGACTGGACCCTGGGCGTTAACCTCGGCTTTTTCAATGGCAAGGAAGACGGCAGCGCCCTGGCTGGCGACCTCGACAACAAGACCGCCTTCGCCCTGCTCTCGGCCAAATACAATGGCAACACCTTCTACGTGGGCCTGCAGAAACTCACCGGCGACAGCGCGTGGATGCGGATCAACGGCACCAGCGGCGGCACCCTGGCCAACGACAGTTACAACGCCAGCTACGACAACGCCAAGGAAAAATCCTGGCAGGTGCGCCATGACTTCAACTTCGTGGTGCTCGGCCTCCCGGGGCTGACCATGATGAACCGCTATATCAGCGGCAGTAACGTGCACACCGGGGCGATCACCGATGGCAAGGAATGGGGTCGGGAATCGGAGCTGGCGTACACGGTGCAGAGCGGCGCGCTGAAGAACCTCAACGTCAAATGGCGCAACTCGACCATGCGTCGGGATTTCAGCAATAACGAGTTTGATGAGAACCGGATTTTTGTCAGCTATCCCATCTCACTGTTGTAGGTTTCGCGTCGGACCCAGACTGGCAGCCAACACAAACCCCCTGTGGGAGCGGGCTTGCTCGCGAATGCGGTATATCAGACCCGAATGAGTCGACTGACACACCGTATTCGCGAGCAAGCCCGCTCCCACATTCTGGCCATCACCTGACCGGAAGGACGTTGACAACCTGGGGGATCACTCACAATACTTCGACATAGTCATATGACAACCTACAACAAAAATTTGGAATCCCCATGACCACGACCACCCCTGCTCCCTTCAACCGCCTGCTACTCACCGGCGCCGCCGGCGGCCTGGGCAAAGTCCTGCGTGAACGCCTGCGTCCTTATGCCCACGTGCTGCGCCTGTCCGACATCGCCAACATGGCCCCGGCTGCCGACGCGTCCGAAGAAGTGCAAACCTGCGACCTCTCCGACAAACAAGCCGTGCACCACTTGGTAGAAGGCGTCGACGCGATCCTGCACTTCGGCGGCGTTTCGGTGGAGCGTTCGTTCGAAGAAGTCCTCGGCGCCAATATCAGCGGCATTTTCCATATCTACGAGGCCGCCCGCCGCCACGGTGTGAAGCGCGTGATTTTCGCCAGCTCCAACCATGTCATCGGCTTCTATAAACAAGGCGAGAAAATCGACGCCCACTCCCCTCGCCGTCCAGACAGCTACTACGGTTTGTCCAAGTCCTACGGCGAAGACATGGCCAGTTTCTACTTCGATCGCTACGGCATCGAGACCGTCAGCATCCGCATCGGCTCCTCGTTCCCGGAACCGCAGAACCGCCGGATGATGCACACCTGGCTGAGCTTCGACGACCTGACCCAACTGCTCGAACGCGCGCTGTACACACCCAACGTCGGCCACACCGTGGTCTACGGCATGTCGGATAACCTCGACACCTGGTGGGACAACCGCTACGCCGCGCACCTGGGCTTCGTCCCCAAAGACAGCTCCGAAGTGTTCCGCGCCCAGGTCGAAACCCAGCCACCGGTCGCCGCCGACGACCCGGCCAAGGTCTACCAGGGTGGCGCATTCTGCGCTGCTGGGCCGTTCGGTGACTGAGCGCACACCCACCCAAGGGAATGAGTTGCCATGACCGCTGAACTGATTGTCGATGCGCGCAATGCCGTGGGCGAATGCCCGGTGTGGGTGCCCGAGGAAAACGCCCTGTACTGGGTGGATATCCCCAACGGCGGCCTGCAACGCTGGAGCGCCGCCACTGGGCATATCGCTGCGTGGACAGCCCCGCAGATGCTCGCCTGCATCGCCCGCACCGATGCGGGCAACTGGGTTGCCGGGATGGAAACCGGCTTCTTCCAGCTCACCCCTCACAACGATGGCAGCCTCGACACCACGCCGCTGGCGAGTGTTACGCACCCACGCGCGGACATGCGTCTGAACGATGGCCGCTGTGATCGCCAGGGTCGTTTCTGGGCCGGCAGCATGGTGCTGAACATGGGTTTGAACGCGGCCGAGGGCGTCCTCTACCGCTACGCGTCAGGCCTGGCGCCCCACGCTCAGTTGGACGGTTTCATGACCCTGAACGGCCTGGCCTTCAGCCCCGACGGCCGCACGATGTACGCCTCGGACTCGCACCCGCTGGTGCAGCAGATCTGGGCGTTCGACTACGACATCGACAGCGGCACGCCGTCCAATCGCCGCGTGTTCGTGGATATGCACAAACACCTCGGCCGCCCCGATGGCGCGGCGGTGGACGCCGACGGCTGCTACTGGATCTGCGCCAATGACGCCGGGCTCATCCACCGCTTCACCCCCGAGGGGCGCCTCGATCGCTCCCTCACCGTACCGGTGAAAAAACCCACCATGTGCGCCTTTGGCGGCAGCCGCCTGGACACCCTGTTCGTCACCTCGATCCGTGATGACCAAAGTGAGCAGTCGCTGTCCGGCGGCGTGTTTGCCCTCAACCCAGGCATCACCGGTCTACCGGAGCCCACGTTCACCCTCTAGCTGCATCGCTGTGACTTGAATACAACAATAACAAGACAGGAATGAAACCCCATGGACTTCAAACGCACCTTGCTCGCCGCGGCATTTTTCACCCTCAGCAGCGCCGCCCACGCGCTGGAAATCAAATTCGCCGACATCCACCCCGCCGGCTACCCCACCGTCGTTGCAGAAGAGAACATGGGCAAAGCCCTGACCAAAGAAAGCAACGGCGAACTGACCTTCAAGTATTTCCCTGGCGGCGTTCTCGGCTCCGAGAAAGAAGTGGTCGAACAGGCTCAGGTCGGTGCCATCCAGATGACCCGCGTCAGCCTCGGCATCGTCGGGCCGGTAGTGCCGGACGTGAACGTGTTCAACCTGCCGTTCGTGTTCCGCGACCAGGCGCACATGCGCAAGGTCATCGACGGTGAAATCGGCGATGAAATCCTCGCCAAGATCACCGACTCCGAGTTCGGCCTGGTGGCCCTGGCCTGGATGGACGGCGGCACACGCAACCTCTACACGAAAAAGCCGGTGCGCAAGATCGAAGACCTCAAGGGCATGAAGATTCGCGTGCAAGGCAACCCGTTGTTCATCGACGCCTTCAATGCCATGGGCGCCAACGGCATTGCCATGGACACCGGCGAGATCTTCAGCGCCCTGCAGACCGGCGTTATCGACGGCGCGGAAAACAATCCGCCGACGATGCTGGAACACAACCACTTCCAGAACGCCAAGTTCTACACCCTTACCGAGCACCTGATCCTGCCTGAACCCATCGTGATGTCGAAAATCACCTGGAACAAACTCACCCCTGCGCAACAGGACATGGTCAAGAAAGCCGCCAAGGCCGCCCAGGCTGACGAGCGCGTGCTGTGGGACGCCAAGTCCGCCAGCAGCGAAGCCAAGCTCAAGGCCGCTGGCGTCGAGTTCATCACCGTCGACAAAAAACCCTTCTATGACGCCACCGCCGCCGTGCGTGCGAAGTACGGCGCGCCTTACGCCGACATCATCAAGCGTATCGACGCCGTTCAATAACGCCCCTCCTCCTAGCAAGGCCAGGCGCGGTCCGCACTGACGCGCCCGGTTACGGTGAACGCCATGAAGAATTTACTGCTGCGCATCAACGACCGCATCTACATGACCTGCATCTGGGTCGCCGGCCTCTCGGTATTGGGGGTCGCCCTGATCATCCCCTGGGGCATCTTCGCTCGCTACGTCCTCGGCACCGGCTCCAGTTGGCCGGAACCTACCGCCATCCTGCTGATGCTGGTGTTCACCTTTATCGGCGCCGCCGCGAGTTACCGCGCCGGGGCGCATATGTCGGTGGCCATGGTTACTGACCGCTTGCCGGCGCAACAACGCCGCCTCGTCAGCATTTTTTCCCAATTGCTGATGGCGACGGTCTGCCTGTTCATGACGATCTGGGGCACCAAGCTATGCATGTCCACCTGGAACCAGTTCATGAGCGCCATTCCTACTCTGCGGGTGGGCATCACCTACATGCCGATCCCGATTGGCGGGCTGCTGACGCTGATTTTTGTCGTGGAAAAACTCCTGCTCGGTGACCAGAGCAACCGTCGGGTCGTGCGCTTCGACCTGGTTGAAGAAAGCGAAGGGGCCGCCTGATATGGACGCATTGATTCTGTTGGGCAGCTTTATCGCCTTGATCCTGATCGGCATGCCGGTGGCCTACGCCCTCGGGTTGTCGGCGCTAATCGGCGCGTGGTGGATCGACATCCCGTTCCAGGCCCTGATGATTCAGGTGGCCGGCGGGGTGAACAAGTTTTCGCTGATGGCGATTCCGTTCTTTGTGCTGGCCGGGGCGATCATGGCCGAGGGCGGCATGTCGCGGCGGCTGGTGGCGTTTGCCGGGGTGCTGGTGGGCTTTGTACGCGGCGGCCTGTCCTTGGTGAACATCATGGCTTCGACGTTTTTTGGGGCGATTTCCGGCTCGTCGGTGGCGGACACCGCCTCGGTCGGCTCGGTGCTGATCCCGGAAATGGAACGCCGTGGTTACCCCCGCGAATTTGCCACGGCGGTGACCGTCAGCGGCTCGGTGCAGGCCCTGCTGACCCCGCCCAGCCATAACTCGGTGCTCTATTCCCTGGCAGCCGGCGGCACGGTGTCGATCGCCTCGCTGTTCATGGCCGGCGTGGTCCCGGGCTTGCTGATGAGCGCATGCCTGATGGTGCTGTGCCTGATTTTCGCGAAAAAGCGTGACTACCCCAAAGGTGAAGTCATTCCCTTGAAGCAGGCGCTGAAAATTGCCGCCGACGCGCTCTGGGGCTTGATGGCGATGGTGATCATCCTCGGCGGCATCCTCTCGGGCATTTTCACCGCCACTGAATCCGCCGCGATCGCCGTGCTGTGGGCGTTCTTCGTGACCATGTTCATTTACCGCGACTACAAATGGAGCGAGCTGCCCAAGCTGATGCACCGCACGGTGCGCACCATTTCCATCGTGATGATCCTGATCGCCTTCGCCGCCAGCTTCGGCTACATCATGACCCTGATGCAGATCCCGGCGAAGATCACCACGATGTTCCTGACCCTGTCAGACAACCGCTACGTGATCCTGATGTGCATCAACGCCATGCTGCTGTTGCTCGGCACGGTGATGGACATGGCGCCGCTGATCCTGATCCTTACGCCGATTCTGCTGCCGGTGGTGCTGGGTATTGGCGTCGATCCGGTGCACTTCGGCATGATCATGCTGGTGAACCTCGGCATTGGTTTGATCACCCCGCCCGTGGGCGCGGTGCTGTTCGTGGGCGCGGCGGTGGGCAAGACCACCATCGAGAAGACCGTGAAGGCGTTGCTGCCGTTTTACGCCGTGCTGTTCTTGGTGCTGATCGCCGTGACCTACATCCCGGCATTGTCCCTGTGGCTGCCGAGCGTGGTGCTGTAAACCTCTATCAAATACACATTGAACCTCTGCGTTGGGTCTATTTCATACGGCGGGACACCATGTCTTCATCCTTCATCGAACTCAGCGATCAACTCACCCACCTCACCCTCGCGCCGGCCACGGGTGGCAGCATCGTCAATTGGACGGTACGCACCACCGGGCAGCCTTTGCTGCGCCATAGTGACCAACAAGCGCTGAACACCGGTTTGCCGGGCAAGCTGGGCTGCTATCCGTTGGCCCCTTGGTCCAACCGAATTGCCCAAGGGGGTTTCGACAACCCCGACGGCTGGCTGGCCCTGGCGCCCAATAGCCTCACGGACCCCTTGCCGATTCATGGCTCAGCCTGGCAGCAGGCGTGGCAGGTGGTGAGCCAGTCAGCAAGTGAAGTGGTACTGGCAGTGGAGTGCGACACGCCGTTCGCCTATCGCGCCGAGCAGCGCTTTCGATTGAGCAAGGGTGAACTGAGCATTGCGCTGAGCGTGACCCATCTGGCGCAAGCGCCCGCGTGGCATGGCCTGGGATTGCATCCCTACTTGCCACGTCGGCCGGGCACACGCTTACAGGCCGAGGCGTCACAGGTGTGGATGAGTGACGCGTCCAAGTTGCCTACGGTGCTAGCGCCAGTGCCGGATGCCTGGGACTTCCGGGAACTGAAAACCCTGCCCGAAAGCCTGGTAGACAACGGCTTTTGCCAGTGGGATGGGCATTGCCTGATCGAGCAACCAGAGCTGGGCTATACGCTGAAATGCCAGGCCAGCGGCGCCGATTATTTCCTGCTGTATTGCCCACCGGGGCTGGGGTTCTTTTGCATCGAGCCAGTGAGCCATCCGGTGAATGCTCATCACCTGCCCGGCAGGCCGGGCCTGAGACTGCTGGAACAAAACCAGTCCACCCGCCTCGATTTCACCCTGAAATACAGTCCAACTGTGGGAGCTGGCTTGTCGAATCGTCGACCCGCTGCGATAGACAGAAGTATCTACACATCTTGAGCGAGTCCTCTGCGTAGCAGCTGTCGAGCCCTGGCGAGGCTGCGTTTGCGGTCTGTCTGACACACCGCTGACGCAGCCTCGCCAGGGCTCGACAGCTGCTACGCACTATCACATCTAAAATGTGTAGATACCTGTGCTGCGATAGCGGTACATCAGTGAGCGCTGCATCAGCTGACAGAGAGCTATCGCAGCGGTTCAACGATTCGACAAGCCAGCTCCCACATTGACCGCATTCCGTCAGGGTGGGCTGTTTTTGAGGCGGCCTGCGGTATCGATACTGACCACTACAGACAACCCCGGGCGCAACCGCTCGCTCTCGGCCTGATCCGGATCCACCGTAATCCTGACCGGCACCCGCTGTGCGATCTTCACAAAGTTGCCGGTGGCATTGTCCGCCTGCAACAGGCTGAACTCCGAACCGGTGGCCGGGGAAATATGCTGTACCGTGCCGTGGAATTTGCGGTGGTTCAGCGCATCCACGGTAAAAGTCACCGGCTGGCCGACCTGCACATTATCCATCTGGGTTTCTTTCATGTTGGCGATCACCCACAGCTGCGGCGGCACCAGCGCCATCAACTGCGCACCGGAGTTGACGTAAGCCCCCAGGCGCACGCCGATCTGCCCCAGTTGGCCGTCACGCGGCGCCGTGATGCGGGTGTTGGACAGGTCGATACGTGCCAACTCCACGGCCGCATCGGCACTCGCCACGGCGGCTTCCAGGGAGCCACGATTGACGATCACCGTCTGCAAGTCCTGCCGCGCGATTTCCAGGCTGGCCTGGGCTTGCGCCACAGCGGCGATGGTCTGCGCGTTGGCGGCGCGGGTCACATCCAGCTCGCGCTTGGACACCGAGCCGTCGCTGATCAACGCTTCGTTACGGCGCAGATCGGCCGTGCTCTTGCGCGCCTGCGCCTGGCTGTCCGCCAACGCGGCCTGGCGCAATTTGATCGTGGCCTCGGCGCTGTTGCGCTGTTGCACCACGTTTGCCAACGATGCCTTCTGCACCGCCAGTTGCGCCAGCGCCTGGTCCAGGCGCTGCTTGTAGATACGGTCGTCGAGACGTACCAGCAGGTCGCCGGTCTTCACGTACTGGAAATCCTGCACCGGCACTTCGAACACGTAGCCGCTGAGCTGCGGCCCGATAATCGTGACCTGCCCACGCACCAGGGCATTTTCGGTGGTTTCCACCGCACTGCTGAACGGCGGCAATTGCCAGGCGTACAGCACGATCAGCACACCGACGATGGCAATCGCGGCAAAGCCCAGGGACGAGATAATCCGCACCCGCAACGGCCGCAACTCGGTAGGCACGGCGCCTGGTGGCGTGCTGCCCTCCGGGGTGGAAGCGATGGCGGTGGTGGTGGTGGTGGTTGAAGGTTCGGTCATGAAGGTGCGCCGCTGGGTTGAACGGGAGTGGTTGCTGCCTTGGTGGTGCTCATCAGCCACAGACTGCGGATAAAGATCCAGCTCATGGTCAGTATCGCGATGATCGCGATCAGCATGAAGACATCGTTGTAGGCCATCACGTTCGCTTCACGGGTGGCCGCCGTGGCGAGGCTGCGAATGCCCATCAGATTACGCAGCTCGGGGTCGGCGACAATACCGCCGTAGGCTGAACCGCCGCTCTGCACTCGCGCGGCCACACGCGGGTCGAGCAGCGTCAGGTGCTCGACGATCATGCTGGAGTGATACTTCTCGCGCACGATCTGGAAGGTGCCAAGCAACGCCGCACCCATCAGGCCGCCGAGGTTCTGGCAAATACCGAACATCACCGAAAAACTCACCAGGTTGCGCGGGTTGGTCAACACGTTCTTGGTGCCCAGCACCATGGTCGGCCCGAGGAAGAACGTACCGCCGAAGCCTAGCAGGAACTGGCTGATGTACAGATTCTGCGGACGGGTCAGGTTGCTGGAGAAGCTGTCCATCACCGACCCCGTGGCCATCAGCGCCAGGGAAATCACCAGCGGCATCAGCAAGTGCGCCGGGTTGATCGTCAACGCACTCACCACCAGCCCGGCAATTGCCCCGGCCAGCATCACCACGTACAGCGTGTGCATCTGCTGGTAGCTCATGTTCAGCATCTGCATGAAACCCACGGCGCCGGTGGACTGCTCGGACAGCACCATGCGAATCAGCACCACCGCCAGCGCCAGGCGAATCATGGTGCCGCTGCCGAGCCAGCGGGTCATCAGCATCGGGTTGCTGCGGTTATGCTCGATGGCGAGGCCGGCCATGATCAACACCAGGGAGCAGGCCGAGGCCACGCCGATCCACGGGGCTTCCAGCCACCAGTCGATGCGGCCCAGGGACAGCACTGCGCAGAGCAAGGCGACGCCGGTCGCGAGGATGGCGAAGGTGAGGAAGTCGAGTTTTTCGAAGGTCTTGAAGCGATCGCCCGGCGGCAACTTGAGCAGGAACACACAGCCCAGGCAGATCAGCGCCAGGCCCAGCTCGAACAGGTACAACCCGCGCCATTCGGCGATTTGCAGCAAATCTTCGGAGAACAACCGCGCCAATGGCAACGCCAGTTGCGCCGTGCCCAGCCCGAGCACCAGCGCCTTCAAACGCCACTTGGCCGGGAATGCCTGGATCATGTAGTACAAACCCAATGAACTCAGCGCCGCGCCCACCATACCGTGGGCCGCCCGCACGGCGATGGCTGAGCTGAGGTCGTTGACGAACAAGTGGCCGAAAGTGACTAGGGCATAGAGCACCAGGAACACCTCGGTGAATGCGCGCAGGCCGAACTGTTGGCGGAACTTCACCAGCAACAGGTTCATGCATACGTTGGTCATGACATAGGCGGCGGGCAGCCAGGCCATTTCGGCGGTGGTCGCACCGAGTGCGCCTTGCAGGTATTGCAGGTTGGCGATCACCAGCGCGTTGCCCAGGCCCCCGGTGATTGCCACCAGCACGCCGACCATCGCGAACAGCCAACGCTTGTGCGTGGGGTGCAGCGGGGTTGACGGTGAACCGGGGAGGCTTGGCCGCTCGTGGGGTTCCCAGGTGTGGGGAGTGTATGTGTTCATTCGGTGACCTAGATGACCCGACGGGGGGAGTCGGTAAAACGGTTACTCAGGGAGTAGTAAACCTGAGCGGAGTTCATCTTGCCATGTTGGGGGTGGAATTGGTGTGGCGGCCTTTAGGCTGGCCTGGGGGGATTGGGTACATATCCGTTTTTGCGGTCATGGCGGCTATTGGTTCCGCCCTTACGGCGGGTCACTTTTGGAAAAGAGCCCCAAAAGTAACCAAAAGGGCTCTTGCCCCAACACTCGGCACCTCGCCTAGGCTCGGTGTGCCCTCACTCCGGCTTGAATCCGTGGGCCGCCGCGATGGGCCATCCTTGGCCCAGCGCGGCTAACCCGGCGTCCTGCCGGGTTACCCACGGATTCAAGCCTGCGTTCGGCCAGCGTGTTTGACGGGGCGCCTCAGATCAAAAGCAAAAGCACGGCGGCCTGACAGCCGGCCTGAGTGGTGTGGATCAAAAGCGATTTTGTGTGCTCTGCTTTTCTGTGGGAGCTGGCTTGCCTGCGATGGCATCAACTGGGTATGCCTGATACACCGAGGTGTCTGCATCGCAGGCAAGCCAGCTCCCACATTTTGACCAAGATCGACAGTTTGAAACCGGTCGGCTCTAAGGCCGCCGCGCTTTTGATTTGGCTTTTGATCTGAGGCGCCCCGTCAAACACGCTGGCCGAACGCAGGCTTTGGAGCGTGGGTAACCCGGCAGGACGCCGGGTTAGCAGCGCTGGGCCAAGGATGGCCCATCGCGGCGGCCCACGCTCCAAAGCCTTCGTTACGGCACACCGAGCCTAGGCGAGGTGCCGAGTGTTGGGGCAAGAGCCCTTTTGGTTACTTTTGGCTGGGCCGGCATTCCGGGCTCCTTTCCAAAAGTGACCCGCTGTAAGAGCGGAACCAATAGCAGCCCTTACCTAAATAACGGATATGCACTCAATCAAACCCAACCCAACCCAACCAACTCCAATAAGTCGCCGCAAACACCAACATCAACAGGTACCCAATCAGCGTCACCAGAATCCCCACGTTGGCAAACTGCCGCGCCGTAAACGTCCCCGTCCCCAGGCACACCATGTTCTGCGGCGCATTGATCGGCAGGATAAACCCATAGCTCATCACAAACCCCAACAGCATGGTCATGCCCAACCGGCTGAAATCCCCCGGCAAGGTCTGCAGCACCGCGATCAAAATCGGCAGCAACGCCGAGGTCAACGCCGTGGCGCTGGCGAATCCCAGGTGAATCAGGATCAGGAATGCGCCAAGAATCGCAAACACACCCAAGGGCCCAACTTGATCCAGCCCCGTGTGGGCCACGACAGCAGAACCCAGCCATTGCCCGGCCTGGGTGGTCAGCAGCGCCGTGCCGAGGCTGATGCCAACCCCGAACACAATCACCGTGCCCCACGGAATGCGTGACTGCACATCCTTCCAGGTCATCACGCCGATACCCGGCAATAGCAGAAACACCAGCCCGGCGTAGGTCGTGGAGGTGGTGTCGAAACTGTGCAGGCGCCCTTCCGTGGCCCAGGCCAGCAGCAGCAATACCGAAACGCTCAACAGGCGCTTCTGCGGCCCGGTCATGGGCCCTATCTCCACCAGCGACTGCGCCACCGCCTCTTTACCGCCGGGGATGCTGTCGGTTTCCGGCGGCAGCAATTTGAGCACCAGGAACAGCAACACCGCCGACATGATCAATGCCCACGGCGCGCCGGCGATCAGCCAGTCGATCCATGACACGCGCTGCCCCAGCATCTTGTCCATGAAGCCAACCGTCAGCAGGTTCTGTGCGGCGGCGGTCTGGATGCCGACGTTCCAGATGCTGGTGCCCTGGGCGACGACGATCATGATGCCGGCGGCGATATTCGAGCGTTTGTCGACACCAAAGGCCGCGATCACACCCATCATGATCGGCACCACGCAGGCACTGCGCGCCGTAGCGCTAGGCACCACCAGGCTGAGCAGGATAGTCACCGCAATCGCCCCCAGCAGGATGCGCCGGGTGCTGGTGCCGACCCGACTCAACGTCACCAAGGCGATGCGCCGATCCAGGCCGGTGTGGGTCATGGCGGCGGCGATAAACAGCGCGCCGGCCACCAGCGCCAACGCCGGGTTGGAGAACCCGGTAAGGGCCATGCTGATCGCCGGGCTGGTGCCGATCACATGCGTCGGGTCTTGCAGCGACGGCGCGGTACCCAGCAAAAACGCTATCAGCGAAGTGATCATGATCGCGCTGGCTTCATAGGACACCGCTTCGGTGATCCACACCACCACGGCAAACGCGAGGATCGCCAGCATGCGGTGCCCGGCCACCGGCAAGTCGGCGGGCAGCGGCAACAGCAGCACGCCGGTCATTACCAGCACCGCGATAACCAGGCCCAAGGGTAATTTAAAGGATGCCGCGCTCATCGGGTGCTCCAAGGCTCTAGATCAGAGCCCTGAGCATGGGGCAAAACCACCTGCGGCGTGTTGACCTAGGCCAATAACTGACTCAACACCGCGCGCAATTTGCCGGGCTTAACCGGTTTGTTCAACAGCGGTGCTTCGAGGCGACGCAAGGCACGTCGGCATTGGTCAGTACGGTCAGCCGTGATGATCACCGCAGGAATGTGCTGCTCGAAATGCTCGCGCAGGTGCTTGACCACCGCACAGCCCACCACCCCATGGTCCAAGTGATAGTCCGCCAGGATCAGCTCCGGCGCCCTGCCCTGCAAGGCCAGCAACGCACCCGCCTGGTCGGTGGCGGTGACCACTTCGCAGCCCCACTGCCCGAGCAGCGCGCGCATGCTCTCGAGGATGCTCACTTCGTTGTCGATCACCAGCAAACGCCGCCCCGGCAGCGGGTTGCCCGTGGTCGGTTGCACCGGCAACTGGCTGATCGGCAGGGGCATTTCGTCACTCAACGGCACCTCGATGCTGAACATCGAACCCCGCCCCGGCCAGGAACGCACGGCAATCGGATACCCCAGAATCTCGGCGATACGCTCGACAATCGCCAGCCCCAGCCCTACCCCCTTGCGGTCCGAGGCGCGGCCGACGTCGAGCTGGTTGAACTCGAGGAAGATCGCCTCCAGCCGGTCGGCCGCAATCCCGCGACCGGTGTCCCACACTTCCAGGCGCAGGCGATCCCCTCGGCGTCGAGCACCGAGCAGGATGCAACCTTCGTCGGTATAACGACAGGCATTGCTGAGGAAATTACGCAGAATCCGCGTCAGCAGCCGCAGGTCGGTATTGATCGCATAACAGCCGGTGCGCACCCGCAGGTTCAACCCGGCCGCCTGGGCCACCGATTGAAACTCCGAGACCAGCGGCGCGAACAGCTCGTCGAGGCGATACAGCGCCACATCCGGTTTGACCGCCGCCTGATCCAGCCGCGAAATATCCAGCAAATCGGTGAGCAAATCCTCGGCACCTTCCAGCGCCTGGTGCGTGCGCTCCACCAGCACCTGCTCAACGCTGGGCAACTGTCGCTCGCGCAAGGTGGCGATCAGCAATCGCGCGGCATTCAACGGCTGCAGCAGGTCATGGCTGGCGGCGGCGAGGTATTTGTCCTTGCTGCGGTTGGCGGCCTGGGCGGCGTCACGGGCATCGCGCAGGTCCTGTTCGATCTGTTCGCGCTGGGCGATCTGCTGTTGCAGGTTGAGGTTGGCTTCGAGCAGTTCATCGGTGCGCGCGGCGACGCGCTGTTCCAGCTCATCGTTGAGGCGGATATAGCGGTTGCGCTCGGCCTCCAGCTCGTCCAGTCGCGCGGCGAGTTCCGGGTAATGGCTCTTGCGCGCGGAGTGATTGCCCAGCCCCAGCAACCCCGCGAGGGCGCGTTGCTGGTCCTCAGAGCGCTTCGCCATAGACAACCTCGACGTCGCGCTGGCTCGACTCCCTCGGATTCGTGAGGATGCACGGGTCATGCATCGCATGCTGGGACAGGAACGGAATGTCCGCCACGCGCACGCCATGCAGGCCGAGGGTTTCATGGAAGCCAATCGCGTGCTTCAGTGCGATCAGATGCTCCACCAGCCGTCCGCAGATCTGCCGATGATTGAGGCCGCGGCAGTCGATGCCGAACGTCTCGGCAATCACCTGGAAACGCTCCGGCGCCGAGTTGTAGTTGAACGCCACCACATGCTCCACCAGCACTGCGTTGCACAACCCATGGGGCAAGTCGAGGAAGCCGCCAAGGCTGTGGGACATGGCATGCACCGCGCCAAGGATCGCATTGGAAAACGCCAGGCCGGCCTGCATGCTGCCGAGCATGATTTTCTCGCGCAGGGCAATATCGCCGGGGTTGGCGATCATCTGCACCAGATTACCGTTGATCAGGCGCATCGCCTCCAGCGCATGCGGGTCGGTCAGCGGACCATGGCCGGTGGAGACGAACGCTTCGATGGCATGCACCAGTGCGTCAATACCAGTACAGGCGGACAGGAACGGGTCCATGCTGGCGGTGGTTTCCGGGTCGATCAGCGACACGTCCGGCACCACCGCCTTGCTGACGATCGAGAACTTCATGCGTTCTTGCTGGTTGGAGATGATTACGAACTGCGAGACATCCGCCGAGGTGCCGGCGGTGGTTGGGATGAGGATCAGCGGCGGGCTGGGCACACGAATGGTATCCACGCCCTCGAACTCAAGGATGCTGCGCCCGTGGGCCACCACAATGCCGATGGCCTTGCCGCAATCCATCGGGCTACCGCCGCCAATGGCCACGATCACATCGCAGTGGTTTTCGCGGTACACCTCGGCACCGAGCATCACTTCTTCGACGCGGGGGTTGGGCGACACGGCGGTGTACAGGCAGTAGTCGACACCAATGGCTTGCAGGCTGGCTTCCACATCAGCCACCCAACCGGCGGCGATCACCCCAGGGTCGCTGACCACCAGCACCTTGCGCGCGCCAAAGGTCTTGGCATAGTTGCCGACGTTGTGCCGGCAGCCGGCACCAAAGATGATTTCAGGCGAGACGAATTTACGCAGAAGGCTCAGATTTGGGCTCATTGGAAAGCCTGTTTTTATTATTTTGGAAGAATGCGCTTCACACTAACTCATCCGGCTGCGATTGCAATCAGACCAAAGGGGCATGCCTGCGACAAGCACCGGCCAGCGCTGGGCTGGCCGGGTGGAGGTCAACGGCTGGCGAAGTACATGGTCACTTCGAAGCCGATACGCAGGTCGGTAAAGGCGGGTTTGGTCCACATGGGGGTAGTCCTCTTGTTGTGCCGGAGGGTTCCGGTGATTTCATTAATGCACGCAGATCAACGGTGGCGAATGCTACTTTCGAAGTAGCCGCCGCACTGCATTAGTCTCGGATGCACATCAATCAAAATGTGGGAGCGGGCTTGCTCGCGAATGCGGTGGGTCAGCTACCTCTAAGTTGACTGATCCACCGTATTCGCGAGCAAGCCCGCTCCCACAGTTTTGACCGCGTTTTGTCAGAAGAAACCGAGGGGATTGATGTCGTAGCTCACCAGCAGGTTTTTGGTCTGTTGGTAATGGTCGAGCATCATCTTGTGGTTCTCACGCCCCACGCCCGACTTCTTGTACCCACCAAACGCCGCGTGCGCCGGGTACAGGTGATAACAGTTGGTCCACACACGCCCGGCTTTGATCGCTCGGCCCATGCGGTACGCGCGGTTGATGTCGCGGGTCCACAAACCGGCGCCAAGACCGAACTCGCTGTCATTGGCTATCGCCAACGCTTCGGCCTCGTCCTTGAAGGTGGTCACGCCCACTACCGGCCCGAAGATTTCCTCCTGGAACACGCGCATCTTGTTGTGCCCCTTGAGCAGGGTCGGCTGGATGTAATAGCCGCTGGACAGGTCGCCTTCCAGACGCTCGGCCGCGCCGCCAGCCAGCAGTACCGCGCCCTCTTCCTGAGCGATCTTCAGGTAAGAGAGGATCTTGTCGTATTGCTGCTCGGACGCTTGGGCGCCGACCATGGTTTCGGTGTCCAGCGGGTTGCCGCGCTTGATCTTGACGATCTTCTTCATCACCTCGGCCATGAACGCATCGTAGATCGACTCCTGCACCAGCGCCCGCGATGGGCAGGTGCACACTTCGCCCTGGTTGAAGAACGCCAGCACCAAGCCTTCGGCGGCTTTTTCGATAAATTGCGGCTCGGCCTGCATGATGTCTTCAAAGAAGATATTCGGCGACTTGCCGCCCAGCTCTACGGTGGACGGAATAATGTTCTCGGCCGCCGCGTGCATGATGTGCGCGCCCACCGGGGTGGAGCCGGTGAAGGCGATCTTGGCGATGCGCTTGCTGGTGGCCAACGCCTCCCCCGCTTCGCGGCCAAAGCCTTGCACGATGTTGAGCACGCCCGGCGGCAGCAGATCATTGATCAGCTCGGCAAATACCATGATCGACAGCGGCGTCTGCTCAGCCGGCTTGAGCACGATGCAGTTACCGGCGGCCAACGCCGGCGCAAGTTTCCAAGCAGCCATCAGCAGCGGGAAGTTCCACGGAATGATCTGCCCGACCACACCCAATGGCTCGTGGAAGTGATAGGCGGTGGTCAGTTCGTTGATCTCGGCGGCGCCGCCTTCCTGGGCGCGGATGCAACCGGCGAAGTAGCGGAAATGGTCAGCAGCCAGCGGCACGTCGGCGTTGAGGGTTTCGCGCACGGCCTTGCCGTTGTCCCAGGTCTCGGCCACGGCCAGCACTTCGAGGTTCTGCTCGATGCGGTCGGCGATTTTCAGCAACACCCGCGAGCGGTCCTGGGCCGATGTCTTGCCCCAGGCATCAGCGGCGGCGTGGGCGGCGTCGAGGGCCTTGTCGATATCGGCGGCGCTGGAGCGCGGGAACTCGGCGATGACTTCGCCGGTGACCGGCGAGGTATTGGTGAAGTACTCGCCATTGATCGGCGCGACAAACTCACCGCCGATGTAATTGCCGTAGCGCGGCTTGAAGCTGACGATGGCGCCGGGGGTGCCAGGTTGTGCGTAGATCATGGTGAGGCCTCTGTTTGTTGTGGGTGTTGTCTGGGGTGCAGGCGTTGCATCTGCTCGCGTTCGTACTGCGGGTACAGGTGGGTCACGCTGCGGATCAGTTCGTAGCGGCTGAGGTTGATCGCCGCGAAACGTTCGGGGATCGGGCTGCGGATCAGCTCAGGCATATCGCGACCTTGGACGGCGCCGTCACGCAGGAGCTGGTCGAGCCAGGTGAGGTAGTCGCGCATCTGTTCGAAGGGTTTTGCATCCGCCGCAATAGGGCCGTGGCCGGGCACGATCAGGGTCCAGGGCAAGCCTTGCAGGGTGGCGATATCCGCCAGCCACAGTGCAAGGCCCGGTGAATTGGGCGTGGTGAGCGCGCGCTGGTAGAACACCAGGTCACCGGCAAACAGCACGCCGGTCTTCCGGTCGTGTATCGCCAGGTCGGCACCGGTATGGCCGCGCAGGTGCAGCAGTTGCAGGTCGTGGCTGCCGAAGGTTTTTACACCCGCTTGCAACACTTCACTCGGCAACACCACTTCAGTGCCGCGCATCCAGTCGCCAACCCTGCGGTACAGGTTCTCGGCCATGCTGTCGCCCTGCTCGTGCAGTAACTCGGCGGTGCCGGCCAGGGCGCCGATGGGCACCGCCTTGAACGCTTGGTTGCCGAGCGCATGGTCGGGGTGGTGGTGAGTCAGCAACACCTGGATCACCGGCTTATCGGTGACGCTGGCGATGGCCTGTCGCAAGGCTTCGCCGTAGCGCTTGGACGGCCCGGTGTCGATCACCACCACACCGGGTTCGGTGACGATGAACCCGACGTTGACGATGTTGCCGCCATTGTCCTTGCCGAAATTGTCGGTGCTGCCCTCCAGCAGCCAGGTGTCGTCGGCGATCAGGCGGGGTTTCAGGCCGTAATCCAGCTCGGCCAGCACCGGCTGGCTGAGCATGATCAGCCAGAGCAGAATCCAGCGCCGGGTCATGGGATGACCGCTTCGAATTGACTGCCGCTGGTGTCGCGCAAGGTCAAACGCGTGGGGCCGGTGCCTTCGATGTCGAAGGCCAGGTTGGGGTTTTCGCTGACGGCGGGGAACAGTTCCAGGCGCGCCAAGACGGCGTTATCAGCGCCGCGCAACTCAGCGCTGTTGATGAAGAACTCGGGGATACCGCTGACCATGCCGTTATCCATCGGATGGGCAACTTGCAGCTTCACCCGGCTGAATTCGGCGCGCGGGTAGCGCCCGCCGAGCACTTCGCCGAGGTGGTCTTCCCAACCCGCTTGCGTGCGCACCACGCTCGGCGCCGTGCAACCGCCGCCGGCGGCATCGACGACGTGCCACATGCCATCCCGGGTCAACACCGCTGCGCGCAACGGCGTGGCCTGTTCGATGCGAATCCGGATCGACAGCCACGGCAGCACGCGCTGCACCGGCTGGAAGTCGACAATCTGTGGCAGCGGGTTGAGTTCGGCCCAGGCAAGGATCTTCACCACCTCGCCCTTGAACGCACGAGCATCAATCTCCAGCGGCACCTGGCGCGCGTCCTCGGCGAACGGCGGCGCCAAGAGCTTCACGCGCGCGTCGAATACGAACGGCGCATTGTCGAGGAAACGCTGGTGGTAGTAGCCCCACATCACCGAGGGCACCGGGTCGACGGGCGCGCCCCAGGCCAGCATCGGCAAACAGCAGACCCACCACCCGCGCAGAAGCATGGCTTACTCCTCGACGTGCACGCTGTCGAGGTAGGTGCGCACCGCCCACAGGGCTTCCTGGCTCAGGTAGTCAGCCATTTTCGGCATGTACACCCGGCCATCGCGTACGGCGCCGTGGCGGACCCGCTCGACAAACCACTCATCCCCGGCGTCACCGGCATCCAGCATGCGCAGGTCGGGGGCGATCCCACCGGACTTGGCTTCCAGGCCATGGCACGCCGCGCAGTTCTGGTTGTACGCCGAGGCACCGACTTCGACGGCCTTGTCATGCTCTGGGGAGGTGCGATACGGGTTGGTCGCGGCCCAGCCATCGGCGTCCAGCGGCACGCCGGCCTCCTTGATCGGGGTGAGGCCTTTGGTTTCCACGGCCGTTGGGGTCACGTTGCCGTGGGCCCAGGCGGAACCGGCACCTATCGCAGCGGTAAGGAGGCAGGCGGTCAGCAAGGCGTTGCGTTTTGTTGTCATTATTTTTTCCCTCAGGAGTGCACGCAAAACCTCTTGGCAGAGGCTATGGCAACCATCTTAGGAAGCGCCCGGCAGCACCCGAATGCTGCTTTGGTGGGCGGGTTCTCATCCGTTGGTAGCAGGCCTTGTGGGGCACTGCTAAATCAGAGGCGGTTCGGGAAATTGTCCCGGCAACACCGGGACTTTTTCCGTATTCGCCAACCCGTCCAGGCAGCAACCTGTGCAGGCCAAAACCTCCACTGGGAACTGCAACCATGACAATAAGATCGCTACCCGCCCGCTCACCCCTAAGCCTTGCCGTGCAAGCCTTTCTGCTGGTGGGCAGCCTGTCCCTCAGTGCTGCAAGCTCTGCTGCCGCCGAACCTGCGAAGCCAACCCACAACGTCACCTGGGAAGACATCGCCAACGACCACCTGACGACCAAGGACGTGCTGCAATACGGCATGGGCACCAACGCCCAACGCTGGAGCCCCCTGGCCCAGGTCAACGACAAGAACGTGTTCAAGCTCACCCCGGCCTGGTCCTACTCGTTCGGCGACGAGAAGCAACGCGGCCAGGAATCCCAGGCCATCGTCAATGACGGCGTGGTCTACGTCACCGGCTCGTATTCCCGTGTGTTCGCCCTTGATGCGAAGACCGGCAAGCGCCTGTGGACCTACAACCACCGCCTGCCCGACAACATTCGCCCGTGCTGTGACGTGGTCAACCGTGGCGCGGCGATCTTTGGCGATAAGATCTACTTCGGCACCCTCGACGCGCGCCTGATTGCCCTCGACAAAAACACCGGCAAAGTGGTGTGGAACAAGAAGTTTGGTGACCACGCCGCCGGCTACACCATGACCGGCGCCCCGGTGCTGGTCAAAGACAAGGTCAGCGGCAAGGTGCTGCTGATCCACGGCAGCTCCGGCGATGAATTTGGCGTGGTCGGCCAGTTGTTTGCGCGCGACCCGGACACCGGCGAAGAGGTCTGGATGCGTCCGTTCGTGGAAGGCCATATGGGCCGCCTGAACGGCAAGGACAGCACCCCGACCGGCGACGTCAAGGCTCCTTCGTGGCCAGATGACCCGACCACCGAAACCGGCAAAGTCGAGGCCTGGAGCCACGGCGGCGGCGCGCCTTGGCAGAGCGCGAGCTTTGATGCCGAGACCAACACCATCATCGTCGGTGCCGGCAACCCTGGCCCATGGAACACCTGGGCGCGCACCTCCAAGGACGGCAACCCCCACGATTTCGACAGCCTCTACACCTCGGGCCAGGTCGGCGTCGACCCCAGCACAGGCGAAGTGAAGTGGTTCTACCAGCACACGCCGAACGATGCCTGGGACTTCTCCGGCAACAACGAACTGGTGCTGTTCGACTACAAGGACAAGGACGGCAAGGTCATCAAGGCCACCGGCCACGCTGACCGCAACGGCTTCTTCTATGTGGTGGACCGCAACAACGGCAAGCTGCAGAACGCCTTCCCGTTTGTCGACAACATCACTTGGGCCAGCCACATCGACCTGAAGACCGGCCGCCCCGTGGAGAACGAAGGCCAGCGTCCGGCCAAGCCATTGCCCGGTGAAACCAAGGGCAAGCCGGTGGAAGTCTCGCCGCCGTTCCTTGGTGGCAAAAACTGGAATCCCATGGCCTACAGCCAGGACACCGGCCTGTTCTACATCCCGGGCAATCAGTGGAAAGAGGAGTACTGGACCGAAGAGGTCAACTACAAGAAAGGCTCGGCTTACCTTGGGATGGGCTTTCGCATCAAGCGTATGTATGACGACCACGTTGGCACCCTGCGTGCGATGAACCCGACCACCGGCAAGGTGGTGTGGGAACACAAGGAAGCCCTGCCGCTGTGGGCCGGCGTGCTGGCGACCAAGGGCAACCTGGTGTTCACCGGGACCGGCGACGGTTTCTTCAAGGCTTTCGACGCAAAAACCGGCAAGGAACTGTGGAAGTTCCAGACCGGCAGCGGCATCGTCTCGCCGCCGATCACCTGGGAACAGGATGGCGAGCAGTACGTCGGCGTGACGGTCGGCTATGGCGGCGCGGTGCCGCTGTGGGGCGGCGACATGGCCGAGCTGACCAAGCCGGTGGCACAGGGTGGATCGTTCTGGGTGTTCAAGATCCCGAGTTGGGATAACAAGACCGCCCAGAAATAACCTTGTGAATACGAGACCGCCTTTGTAGTGAGCGGGCTTGCCCCGCGCTGGGCTGCGAAGCGGCCCCAAACACAGGCGTCTCGGTCTCTCTGAAACACGGCGCCGTCCCTGTTGGGGCGGCTTCGCCGCCCAGCGCGGGGCAAGCCCGCTCACTACAAGGTTTCGAGATGAACTACCTGCCTTTATTACTGCTACTGTCCCTACCCTTCGCCCATGCCGACGACGGCGACGACGCCCCCCTGATCATCAACGGTTGCACCATCGCCGAACACAGCCAGTGCCCCGGCGCCAACCTCAAGGGCGCCAACCTGCGCAACCAGAACCTGAGCAAAATGAACCTGGCCGGTGCCGATTTGCGCGATGCGGATTTGCGCCACGCCAACCTGGACCTCGCCAATCTGGAAAAAGCCCAACTGCAAGGCGCCAACCTGACCCGCGCCAGCCTGCAGCAAGCCAATCTGCGCCTGGCCGACTTTACCGGTGCCACGTTGATGGCCGTGCAAGGCTGGGGGATGTTTGCCCAGGGCGCGCAATTCGAAAACGCCAACCTCAGCGCGGCCTACCTGCAATTTGCTCGGTTGTCAGGGGCGAAGATGCACAAGGCCAACCTTCGTGCGGCTGACCTGGAAATGACGTGGTTGAGCAAGGCCGACCTGCAAGGCGCGGACCTCAGTGATGCCAATCTGCAGGAGGCCAAGTTCGGTGAAAGCAACCTGGAGAAGGCCACGCTCACGGGGAGTCGCCAGCACTATGCGAACTTTCAGGATGCGAATATGGAGGGCTGCACGGACTGCCCCACAACTTGGGATCGCTGAGACAACGCAATCCAAATGTGGGAGCGGCGGTGCGACGATTCGACTTGCTCGCGAATGCGGTGGATCAGTAATGGATTGGGTGACTGACACACTGCATTCGCGAGCAAGCCCGCTCCCACAGGGGATTTGCGTCGCCACTGTCATCCCGCCACCCGCACCACCCCCATATCAATCCCCAAATGCACCAACTCAGCATGGGAACTCACCTGCAGCTTGCTCTTGAGCAAGGTCAGGTAATTGGACACGGTCTTGCTGCTGATACTCAGCTGGGCCGCAATCGAGCGGGCCGGGGTACCTCTGGCGAGCATCAGGAAAATCTCCAGTTCGCGCTGGGTCATGCTCTGCAAACGGCGGTCTGTGGGGTGATAGGCCAGTTGGGTCGCCAAGTCCTGTTCGATATAGGTGTGACCGTCGAGGATGCGCTCCACCGCATCCAGCATCACCGCAGGCGACGCGCTTTTGGTCAGGTAGCCCGATGCGCCCGCCTCCAGAGCCTGGCGCACCAGGGGCAACTCGGCGTGCTGGCTGAAAAACAGCACGCGCAACTGCGGCAAGCGCTGGCGCAGGCGGCGGGTGGTTTCCAGGCCGCTGATGCCCGGCAGGCCGAAGCCGATGATCACAAGGTTGGGCACCGCCTCATGCACGCGCGCCAGGGCTTCTTCGCCACTGGCCGCGTCACGCACCACCACGCCCGGCAGGCCGCTGCGCAACAGTCCGGCATAGCCCAGGCGGACCACGGCGTGATCATCGACCAACAGGATATTCATAATGCCTCCAATGGCAGCGGCTCTCGTCCCATGCTAGAACCCCGCGCCGCGCCGCGACCTACTACTTTGGTACTGGTTTTGCTGTCTATCGTCGCATTCCCAAGGCAGCGGGACTGGCGTGTAATAGGTGCATAACGATAACGACTGGACCCACCATGCTGCCCGTTCGACTGCCCCTAGCGGCCCTGTTGTGCCTGTTCATCACGCACGTACACGCCGACCCACCCCTGTTTTCCGCCGACGGCTACCGCATCAGCCTGTACCGCAGTCCTACGCCCGATCAACTGCCCGGTGCGACCATCGTCGACACCCCGGCCCTGCAAGCCCTGCTCAACCAGACGCCCGCACCGGTTCTGATCGACGTGTACCGGCGCCAGTGGCTGCAAGGCCGTTTCATCGAAGACCAGCCCCACGCCAACCTGCCCGGCAGCCACTGGCTGGCCAACACCGGCGACGGTGACCTCTCACCGGAATGGCAAGGCTATCTCGTGCGACATCTGTACAAGTTCACCGGCGGCAACCTGGCACGCCCGCTGGTGTTCTACTGCCGCTCCGATTGCTGGCTGAGTTGGAACGCGGTAAAACGAGCCGCCGAGCTGGGCTATACCTCTGTGTACTGGTATCGCGATGGCTTGGATGCATGGGAAGCGGCAAACCTGCCAGTGATGGCTGCGACACCCGAACCCTTTGAATAAAAAACCACAACAAGAAGGTGAACGGCCATGTACAAAATTTTGATTGCCGACGATCACCCGCTGTTTCGCGAGGCGATCCACAACGTTATCAGCGACGGCTTTCCCGGCAGCGAGGTGATGGAAACCGCCGACCTGGAGAGTGCCCTCGCCCTGACCCAGGAACACGACGACCTCGACCTGATCCTGCTGGATTTGAACATGCCCGGCATGCACGGCCTCAACGGTTTGATCAACCTGCGCAACGAGTCACCGACCATCCCGGTGGTGATTGTCTCGGCCGAACAGGACAAGCAAATCGTGCTGCAAGCCATCACGTATGGCGCCGTGGGGTTTATCACCAAGTCCTCGCCACGCCTGCAAATGACCGAGGCGATCCAGCAGATTCTCAACGGCAACGTGTACCTGCCGCCGGACATCATCCGCTCCCAGAAAAACACCGGGCAACGGCGCATGAACGACAACCCCGGTTTCGCCCCGGAACTGTTGCAGGCGCTGACGCGCAAGCAACTGCTGGTGTTGGAACGGATGACCAAGGGCGAGTCGAACAAGCAGATTGCGTACACCCTGGAGATTGCCGAGACCACGGTGAAGGCGCATGTGTCGGCGATCCTGCGCAAGTTGAATGTGCATAATCGGGTGCAGGCGATACTCAGTGCCGGGGATATTGATTTCGGCTCCTACCTGCGGCGCTGAACCTCCAGACAGAACACAAAACCAAATGTGGGAGCGGGCTTGCTCGCGAATGCGGTGCATCAGTATCAGATGTGCTGTCTGATACACCCCATTCGCGAGCAAGCCCGCTCCCACATTTAGATTGCCTGTGTCAGGGCCGACTGAGTAGATGACTCATCGCGGTCTTCAGCTTCATCGGCCGCACCGGCTTATGCATCAACGTATGCCCCAGTTCACGAATCTGCTGTTTCAACTCATTGCTGTAATTGGCAGTAATCATCATCGCCGGTATCGCTCGGCCCCGTCGCGCGTTGATGCGGGCCACCGCGTCAACGCCGTTCTGGTCGTTGTCG
The DNA here is from genome assembly GCF_014268275.3 of Pseudomonas tritici. Lineage (NCBI taxonomy): Bacteria > Pseudomonadati > Pseudomonadota > Gammaproteobacteria > Pseudomonadales > Pseudomonadaceae > Pseudomonas > Pseudomonas tritici. The sequence goes on along the minus strand of NZ_CP077084.1, from coordinate 2,411,393 downwards.
AGGTGGTAATCGGCAATCAGCAAGTCCGCCTCGGCATGGTAGTTGTCTACCTGTCGCGCCAGGTCCTGCTCCGACAGCGCGGTGACCACCCGGCAGCCCCAGCCTTCGAGCAACGTGCGCATGCCCGCGCAAATCGCCGCGTCGTTATCCAGCACCCACACGCGCGCGCCCTGCAAGCGTTCGAGCATCGGCTCGCTCATGCACGGCGCCGGCAAGGACTTGGGCGCGGTGGCGCTCAACGGCACCTCTACCGAAAACATCGAGCCTTTACCCGGCCAGGATTTGACGCTGATGCGATGGCCGAGAATCCCGGCGATCTTTTCCACGATGGCCAGGCCCAGGCCCAACCCGCGATCCTGGTCGGGGCGCTGCACGTCGCCGCGCTTGAACTCCTGGAAAATCTCCTCCAGACGCTCTTCGGCAATGCCCATGCCGCTGTCCCATACCTGAATCAACACGCGCTGATGCTGGCGTCGGCAACCCAGCACCACGCGGCCCTTGTAGGTGTAGCGGATCGCATTGCTCAGCAGGTTGCGCAGGATCCGCGCCAGCAGCTGGATATCGCTGCGCACCAGCGCCGAGCAGCCGATAAAGTGCAGCGCCAGCCCCTCGGCGCGGGCCAGTTCGGTGTATTCGACGGCGAGGTTGTCCAGCAACTCACGGAGGGCAAACGGCGCGATATCGGCCTTGATCACCCCGGCATCCAGCTTGGAAATATCCACCAGGGTGCCGAGCAGGTTTTCCACGTCTTCCAAGGAATTGCTGACGTTGCGCACCAGGGTTTCGCTGGGGCGTTCGAGCAATGCGCTGGTAAACAGGCGCGCGGCGTTCAGCGGTTGCAGCAGGTCATGGCTGACGGCGGCGAGGAATTTGGTTTTCGACAGGTTGGCTTGTTCGGCCTCCCGCTTGGCTTCGCGCAAGCGGGTTTCCATGCGCCGGCGCTCGTCGATTTCCTTGAGCAACTGGTCGTTGAGCGAGGTGAGTTCCGAGGTGCGCTGGGCCACGCGTTGCTCCAGGTGCTGGTAGGCCTGGTGCAAGGCCTCAGCGGTGCGACGACGTTCGGTGATGTCGCGGATCAATACGAAGATCCCCACCACTTCGCCACTGGCCAACAGGTTCGGCACATAGGAGCGCAGCATGTAGCGCTCCTGGTTGTTGATGTTGGTTTCGGCGAATTCGAACGTCACGCTTTCCCCCGCCAGGGCGCGGGCGACGTAGGCATCCAGGCGTTGGCAATGCTGCTCGCTGTGCACTTCGCGCAGGCTCTGGCCGAGCATCATGCCGCGCGGCCAGCAGTACCATTCTTCATAGACTTTATTGGTGAATTCATAGACCAGCTCAGCGTTCAGGTAGCCGATCAGCGCCGGCACGTTGTCGGTGATCAGGCGGATCCAGCGTTCGCTTTCCTGGGCCTTTTGCGCCGCTGCCTGTTCGCCGCGCAGGGCTTCGGCGCGCAGCCGGGCGTTGATCAGCAGGTGGTTGCTGGCCTTGAGTTCAGCCATCGCCTGGTTCAGCGCATCAGTGCGTTCGCGTACTTGCTCGGCCAATACCACCGAATGCTGGAAGGTGGTGTAGGGGTTGTTGCCCTGGGTCATGCCGGACTCGATGCGCTCGATCAGAGCCGCATTGATCCGCGCCAGCTTGTGGTTGTCCTGTTGCAGTCGCGCCACCTGGGCGAGCAGGTCAGCGTCGGCCTCGGGCAATGGCGACCCCGGTGAAGGTCTGGTTGATGTGCATGCCATTGAACTGTTCTCCGTAGGTGTTGAAGCCCATCACCCGCTGGTCGCTCAGATAGCTGCCGATCTGCTCGAGGGTGCCGTTGTCTTCCAGTTCCAGGCGCCGCAGGAAACAGTCGCAGCCAATGGTCAGCAGCAGGTCGCCAAGGCGCGACTGCAGGCCGTCGAACAGGGTTTGCAGGTTCGGCAGGATCGGGCCGGGCTTCATCGCGGTCAGGACGATGCCGTTTTCCACCGCGCAGTAGAAACTCAGGCTCAGGTCTTCGTGCACCTGCTGGATCGCGCGCACGTAGTATTGGTCGTGGATGCGCACCGCCAGCGGGTGCGCGGCGAAGGTGCGGTGGTCGAGGTTGGCCACGGCCACACCGATATGCCGCGCGTATTCTTCGGCGGCAGGCTCGGCGTTGAGTTCGAAGACCCGTCGCGACGGGCTGTCTGCGCCGGTGACCACCAGCTTTTCCGAGCGCGGCAGGATGTGGTGGGTGGTGAACACCTCGAAATCCAGCCAGGTATTGACCAGTACCACCACCGCTGCGCCGCTGTGGAACACGCCGTTGAAGTAGACATGGGTGTGCGTGAGGAAGTTGTCGTCACCCGCTGAACCGCCAAAGTGCGGGATATCACCCAACGCGGCGCTGAGGGCCGCGAGTACCATTTCTTCTCGGCTGGACAGGCCATCGAGCAGGGTCAGGGCGAAGGTGTTGCCCTTGATCGGCGCCAGCGTATTGCTGCGGCAACCGCCGACCAGGCGTTCGACCATGTCCTGGGCGTTGATCAGGCTGAAGTGTTCCACCTGGTCAATCAGCTCAGTGGCGATGGAAAAGTGCGCGTGGTTGAAGCCCACCGCCGTGATGCAGTTGCGGCCATAGCCTTGGGACGTGATCTCGCCGGCGCTAGTACAGCCGACCACGCGCACGCTGCCGAAGCACTGTTGCAGCGCGTGGCCCAGGGCCTGCAAATCATAGGAGGCAGAGCAGAAAAACAGCACGAAACCCAGGTACGGATGCAACAGTTGCCGCGCCAGCTCTTCGGCGGCCTGCCCGGCATCGGTGGCCTGGGACATGGCACTGACTACGCCTTCACTGTTGTGCATCGTTGGCTCCCCCTCTGAGACACAAGTGTACGAAGGGCCAGGGGGGAGACCTATGCTACTTGGGTACTGGGTGGGGGATGCGATGGGATGAGGTTTCAGGCACGCGCAAACACCACGGCTTTCTCGAATTGCTCTGGGGTCGGACGCACACCGGTATAGAGCACAAATTGCTCCAACGCCTGGATCGCGATCACTTCCAAGCCGGTAATTACCCGTTTGCCTTTGGCACGGCCGCGCACGATCAATGGGGTTTCAGAGGGGATCGCTACCACATCGAACACCGTTTCGGCAGCATCCACGGCTTCAGCATCAAACGCCAGGGCGTGCGCCTCAGGCCCACCGGTCATGCCGATAGGTGTCACGTTAATCAGCATCTGCGGGCGCAAGTCCCCTAGCTCGGGCAACCACTCATAGCCCAGGTTCTGCGCCAAGGCGCGGCCTGCGGCTTGGTTACGCGCCACTATTACGCCATTCGCGTAGCCGCCATCGCGCAAGGCACTGGCCACGGCCTTGGCCATGCCGCCGCTGCCACGCAGGGCGAATGTGGATGACTGCGGCACGGCGTGCTGTTTCAGCAGTTGCTCGATGGCGATGTAATCGGTGTTGTAGGCCTTGAGATGCCCATCGGTGTTGACGATGGTGTTCAGCGAGTCGATGGCTTGAACTGAATCGTCGAGTTCGTCCACTAAGGCAATGGCGGCCTCCTTGAACGGCATGGAAACCCCGCAACCACGGATGTTCAACGCGCGGATACCACCGATCGCACCGGGCAAATCCTGGCTGCTGAAGGCTTTATAGTAGAAGTTCAGACCCAACTGTTCGTACAGGTGGTTATGAAAACGCAGGCCAAAATTCCCGGGGCGCGCCGACAGTGACATGCACAGCCGAGTGTCCTTGTTGGGGTGCATCTGCATGGGTAACTCCTTGAGTAAGCGATTCGATACAGACCTTACACAACCTTTACCTAGCGGCTGTGCTGTTTTTCAGAAATACGTTGTCTTAAAAGTATCCCCGCGACATTACTTGAGTCTATTGATTGCAGACCACAAGCGCAGGGGCTAACCGAGGAATGACCATGATTCGTACAATCCCCAAGATCGCCTTGCTTGTTGGCGCACTCGCGATGGCAGGCCAAGCCTCCGCCCACGGTGGTGGTTGGGGTGGCCCGGCCGTATTGGGTGCCCTGGTCGGCGCAGCAGTCGTGGGCTCCGTGGTTGCCAGCCAGCCACGTGAGGTCTATGTGCAGCAGCCGGTGTATGTGCAACCGCAGCCGGTGTATGCCGCGCCGCCGCCGGTCTACTACGCACCGCCGCCACCGGTGTATGTGCAACAACAGGTCTACTACCGCCCGGCGCCGGTGTATTACGGTCCACCGCGTGGCTATTACGGCCCACCGCGCGGCGGCTACGGCCCTCCCCACGGCTACTACGGCCGCGGCTGGTAATTGATCCCGCTGAAACGGGCCTCGCAGGTTGCGGGGCCTTTTTTTTTGCCTGAAAAGTCTGGATTCATCCTGCAAAGGTCGCTCCGAGGACAATGCCCGCCGCGTAATCGCACATCATCAACACCAATGTCTACTTGCTCGACCGGGCCTCACGCTGTCATGTTTGTGTCACGACACACTCCCACTATCGAGCCTGTCCACCCAATAACAACAAGGACGACTGACCATGCCTACGCAAAACCCACACCGCACCGCTGGCCTCTGCACGTCCAGCAAGGTGTACAGCGCCCTCACCGAGCTCAAGCACCTGGAAGGCCACCGCAGCGCCAAATTCCTCGCACTGCTGGCAGAAAACCTGGTGCGCAAGGGTCTGCTCAGTGAGCAGGAAGTGGTGAACATGCTTGATCAGGTGGTGGACTGACGCTCGCGTTGATGTCGACTATCGAGACAGTTGATTTTTCCTACGCCGCCCAGCCCCGTAAGGTGACCTCCATAGCGATTGGAGGTCCTTATGCCCACTGTTCAGATCATGTCCGTCATCGGCAGCGCCGTCCCCGCCCCTCTTCGAGAGCTGGGCTTGCTCGCCTGCTGGTACGTAGTACGCGATGGCGAAGCCATCAGCGGCCCGCTCACGTCCTTGTCCGCCGCCGAAAAACAGCTGCAACACGCCTCGACCTTCAGGTTGCACGCCTGAGGCTCAGGGTAATGGCAACTTGACCCGCGGCTTGCTTTCCACAAACAACGCCCAGCTGGACATGAATAGCGCCGCCACCAGCGGCCCGATCACAAAGCCGTTCAAGCCAAACACCGACAGCCCGCCCAGGGTCGAGATCAGGATCAGGTAGTCCGGCATTTTGGTGTCCTTGCCCACCAGGATCGGGCGCAGCACGTTGTCCACCAAACCAATCACAAACACGCCAAACAGCGCCAGCACCACGCCCTGCCAGATCGAGCCGCTCAACAGGAAGTAAGCGGCCACCGGCCCCCACACAATCCCCGCGCCCACCGCCGGCAACAATGACAGAAACGCCATCAATACCGCCCAGAGCAACGCACTCGGGATATCGAGGAACCAGAAGATCAACCCGCCCAGCGCACCCTGGGTCACGGCCACCAGCACATTGCCCTTGACCGTGGCACGCACCACCCGATTGAACTTAAGCTGCAACCGGCGCTTCTGCGGCTCGGCCAACGGCACCGCCGTGCGCACCTTGCGCACCAGCTCCGGGCCGTCGCGCAGCAGGAAATACAGCAAATACAGCATGATGAAAAAACTCACCAGGAAATCGAACGTGCCCTGGCCGAAGCTGAACGCCTGGGTCGCAAAGAACTGGCTGCCCTGCATCGCGCTCTTGACGATATTTTCGCGCAAGCCTTCCAGGTTGCCCATGCCGAAGCGGTCGAGCAGGTGCTGGAAATACGGCGGCAGCACGTTTTTGAACTGCTCGATATACCCCGCCACGTCCAACTTACCGCTTTCGACGTTTTTATAGAGCGTCGCGCCCTCTTGCACCAGCAAGGCGCTGGTGAAGATCACCGGCAGGATCGCAATGATCAAGCAGGCACTCAAGGTGGCCAGGGACGTGAGGTTGCGGTTCCAGCCAAAGCGTTGCTGCAGGCGGCGCTGCATCGGGGCAAAGATAATGCCAAGGATCACCGCCCAGAACACCGCGCCGTAAAACGGCAGCAATATCCAGATAAAGGCAATGGTCACCAGGACCAGCAGCAACAGCAGGGTTTTGAATTGCAGGTTGGTTTGATTCATGTCCGGTCCATGTCAGAAAAGCAGTGGCCTCGTGTAGGCCCTGTTGCTTAGTCCGCAGCGAAACCTGGGAGTGCCCTCGGTTATCGAACAAGCATAGACCGCCTCACTGAAGGGCTTTGGCCTCCTTCAACAGCGCCTGGATCATCTGCTCCTGGGCCTCATAGCGGCCTTCGCCAAAATGCGTGTAACGCACCTGCCCCTTGGCGTCGATCAAGTAATGGGCGGGCCAGTATTGGTTCTCAAAGTTGCGCCAGATCGCGTAGTTGTTGTCGATGGCCACAGGGTAAGTGATGCCCAGCTTGCGCACCTGGTCCTTGACGTTGCCGATGATGCGTTCATAGCCGTATTCCGGGGTATGTACGCCGATCACCACCAAACCGTCCTTCTCGTACTTTTTTGCCCACGCTTTCACGTAGGGCAGGGTGTGCTGGCAGTTGATGCAGTCGTAGGTCCAGAAATCCACCAGCACCACCTTGCCTTCTAGAGCCTGCGAAGTCAGTTCCGGCGAGTTGAGCCATTCGACCGCACCGGCCAGCGATGGCATGGCGCCCTGTTCTTCACTCGGCGCCGGCTCGGCCTTGATCTTGCTCACCACGTAATCGACCGCCTTGGGGACGCTTTCCAGCACGCCTTTTTCCAGCCTGCTGACACCTTCGGATGAGGTACCGGCCAGCAAGGTTTTGTCGGTACCGGTTGAGATCACCACCGCCGCCGCCAGTACCGCCACCCCAGCCCCACGGCGCAGCCAGCCGGTGACGGGAATCGAGCGCTTGAGCCGATTGACCAGGCCGCGTCCGGCAAACAGCAAGGTGCCCAGGGACAACGCGCTGCCCAGGCCGTACGCCACCAGCAGCAAGCTGGTTTGCGCGCTGGCGCCTTGCAGCATCGCACCGGTCAGGATCACCCCCAGGATAGGCCCGGCGCACGGCGCCCACAGCAGGCCGGTGGCGACGCCGATCAACAGCGATTTAAGTGGCCCGGACAGTGTGCGGCTGTCGGGATCGATGTGGTTGCCCAACCGTAAAAACGGGCGTGCCAGCCAGCTGCCGACCCGCGCCGAGATCAACGACAGCGCAAACAGCACCATCACGACCAGTGCCACATGGCGACCGGTGTCATTGGCCTGCACCACCCACTCACTGCTGACCACGGCCAGGCTGGATATCAACGCGAAGGTCAGGACCATGCCACCAAGGGTCAGCAGGACCGAACGGCGAGTGCGGTCAACGCCGGCGAAAAGGAACGGCACCACTGGCAGGATGCAAGGGCTGAGGACGGTCAGGATGCCGCCCAGGAACGCGATAATCAGCATGATGTTCACCTTATGGATTGACGCCAGGTTTCAGGAGTGGAGGCGGTGTGTGCCTCGTTGGAGTCAATTAAATGCCCCTGAGGTATCGCGCCTGTGTCGAGAACCCGCGCGGGCAAATCGATACGTATCAACAGCGCCTGTCGATGCACAGCGATACAAAAAGCCCAAACGACGACCTGGATCAATAAACCGTCGTGACCGCTCGGCTACCTTCGCGACCTTTTGCGACCCGTGCCCATGCCTCCCATCCTCGCCCCCGAACTGCTCGCCCCTGCCGGCACCCTGAAAAACATGCGCTACTCCTTCGCCTACGGCGCCGATGCGGTCTACGCCGGCCAGCCGCGCTACAGCCTGCGCGTGCGCAACAACGAGTTCGACCACGCCAACCTGGCTCTCGGTATCAAGGAAGCCCACGCGCTGGGCAAACGTTTCTACGTGGTGGTGAACATCGCGCCGCACAACGCCAAGTTGAAGACCTTCCTCAAGGACCTGGCCCCGGTGATCGCCATGGGCCCGGATGCGCTGATCATGTCCGACCCCGGGTTGATCATGCTGGTGCGCCGACACTTCCCATCGATGCCGATCCATCTGTCTGTGCAGGCCAATACCGTGAACTGGGCCAGCGTAGAGTTCTGGCAGCAGCAAGGGATCTGCCGGGTGATCCTGTCGCGGGAACTGTCCCTGGAAGAGATCGGCGAGATCCGCCAGCAAGTACCGGCCATGGAACTGGAAGTGTTTGTGCACGGCGCTTTGTGCATGGCGTATTCAGGGCGCTGCCTGCTCTCCGGTTATATGAACAAGCGCGATGCCAACCAGGGCACCTGCACCAACGCGTGCCGCTGGAAATACCAGGCCACGCCGGCAGTGGAAAACGCCACGGGCGATATCGTCCAGGTGTTTCAACCGGAACCGACCCTGGGCATTGGCACACCAACCGACCAGGTGTTCCTGCTGCAAGAGGCCAACCGCCCCGATGAGCAGATGCCCGCCTTCGAAGACGAGCACGGCACCTACATCATGAACGCCAAGGACCTGCGCGCGGTGCAGCACGTGGAGCGCCTGGCCCACATGGGCGTGCATTCGCTGAAGATCGAGGGCCGCACCAAGTCCCACTTCTATTGCGCGCGCACCACCCAGGTGTATCGCCGGGCAATCGATGATGCGGTGGCCGGTCGCGCCTTCGACCGCAGCCTGATGAACGACCTCGAATCCCTGGCCCAACGCGGCTACACCGAGGGTTTCCTGCGCCGCCATGTGCACGATGAGTACCAGAACTACCAGAACGGCAGCTCGGTGTCGGAGCGCCAGCAATTCGTCGGAGAACTGACCGGCGAGCGTAGGGGCGAGTTGGCCGAGGTCAAGGTGAAGAACCGCTTTGCGGTGGGCGATCACCTGGAATTGATGACCCCGGCCGGCAATTTTCACTTTGATCTGGAGAGGATGCACAACAGCCGGGGCGAGGCTGTCGAGGTGGCGCCGGGAGATGGGCACACGGTGTATGTACCGGTCCCGGCGGAGATGGAGGTGCGCTTTGGCTTGCTGATGCGTGATGTCTTATAGCCGCTGTATACCGGCTTAACACCGCCGAGCATGGGTGGTGTCAGCTTGCGTAGCAGCTGTCGAGCTTAAGCGAGGCTGCGTTTGCGGAGTGTCAGGCGCGCCGCTGACGCAGCCTCGCTTAAGCTCGACAGCTGCTACGAAGGGGTCAGATTTTGAACTGGCCGACCAATTGCCCCAACCGTTGCCCCAAATCCGCCAGGCTACGTGAGGTCTGCGCACCCAGTTGGGTCTCGTCGGCCACGCTGTCCACCGCCACGGCAATCTGATGCACGCTGCGGTTGATCTCTTCGGCCACGGCGGTCTGCTCTTCGGCGGCGCTGGCGATCTGGGCGTTCATCGAATTGATGGTGCCAATCAACTGGGCCATGGTGTCCAGCGACGCGCCGGCTTGGTTGGCCTGGGCCGAGGTGCCGTCCCCGGCATCGCTGGAACGGCGCATGGCCTCCACGGCGGCTTCGGTGCCTTTTTGCAGGCGGTCGATCATGCCCTGGATTTCCTGGGTGCTGGTCTGGGTGCGGCTGGCCAGGGCACGCACTTCATCGGCGACCACGGCAAAACCACGCCCGGCCTCCCCTGCCCGCGCCGCTTCGATCGCCGCGTTGAGCGCCAGCAGGTTGGTTTGCTCGGCGATGGAGCGGATCACGCTGAGCACACTGACGATGGAGGACACGTCTTGCTGCAAGCTGTCGAGGGACACGCCGCTGCTACGGATGTCGTTCACCAGCGCATGGATCTGCGCGATGCTGCCGTCCACCACGCGCTTGGCGGCCTGGCCTTCGGCATCGGTTTGCTGGGCAGCCACCGAGGCGCCCTGGGCACTGCGCGCCACTTCTTGCGCAGCGGACGACATCTGGTTGATCGCAGTCGCCACCTGGTCGGTCTCGTGGCGCTGGCGTTCCATGGCCTGTTCGGAGCGCTGGGCCTGGTCGGAGACCTGGCTGACCAGGCCGGTGAGTTGGGTGGTCATCTCGGTGATCTGGCGCACCAGCCCATGGATCTTGTCGACAAAGCGGTTGAACGCGCCGGCAAGATCGCCCAGCTCGTCCTGGCTGGTGATGGCCAGCCGGCGGGTCAAGTCGCCTTCGCCGGCAGCGATGTCGTCGAGGTTGGCTTTCATCAAGTTCAGCGGACGCAGGATGGTATTGGCCAGCACCAAGCCGACGGCAGCGATCACCAGCAGCACCACCACGGCCACGCCGAGGATGCTCAGCAACACGCCTTCCATGCGTTTCTGCACCTTGGCCTCGACCACCGCGACCTGGGCTTCGATGCCGTCCAGGTTGACGGAGGTACCGATGACCATTTCCCATTTAGGCAGGTATTCGGTGTAGCCCATTTTGGGCACGAGTTCGGTCTGCCCCGGTTGGGTCGAGCTGTATTGCAGGTAGTGGGTGCCGTCCTTGCCGACCTTGACCAGGTCGCGGTTGACGTAGACGCCGTTGGGGTCGCGGTTGTCCTTGAAGCTCTTGCCCACGCCGTCTGGGCTGTTGCCCTTGAACAGGCGGATGGTCTCGGAGTCGTAGCCGAAGAAGTAGCCGTCCTTGCCGTAGCTGGTGTTGGAGAGCAACTTGACCACCTCTGCGCGCGCGGCGGTATCACCGGGCGCAGCCGCGTCGTAGAGCGGCTTGACGGTGCTCATGGCCACTTCTACATAACTTTGCAGGGTAACCTTGGCGTCGTTGAGCAGGCGCTGGCGGGTTTCATCCACCTCGTTGCGCGCCTGTCCTTGCAAGATCCACACGGTGGTCAGGCTGATGACCACCGCAAACAGCAACACCGGCACTACGGCGAGGGACAGGACTTTGGCCTTGAGGCTCAGACGCATGGCTTTTCTCTCTTATTAGTGGCGACTTGAGAGGTTAACGGCCAATGGTCGAGTTTCTGTAGGACGATCCGGTCAGAGCGTCATCGCCGCCAGCCAGCCAAACGCCAGCAATGGCAGGTTGTAGTGCAGGAACGTCGGCACCACGGTGTCCCAGATATGGTGGTGCTGGCCGTCGATATTCAGGCCGGAGGTTGGGCCGAGGGTGGAGTCCGAGGCCGGTGAGCCGGCGTCACCCAAGGCACCCGCCGTGCCGACGATGCACACGATGGCGACCGGGCTGAAGCCCAGTTGCACACACAGCGGCACAAAGATCGCGGCCAGGATCGGCACGGTGGAGAACGACGAACCGATGCCCATGGTCACCAGCAGCCCCACCAGCAACATCAGCAATGCCCCCACGCCACGGCTGTGGCCGATGAACGCCGCCGACGTTTCCACCAGCGAGCGCACATCGCCCGTGGCCTTGAGCACTTCGGCAAACCCCGACGCGGCAATCATGATGAAGCCGATCATCGCCATCATCTTCATGCCTTCGGTGAACAGGTCATCGGTATCGCGCCAGCGCACGATGCCCGACACCGAGAAAATCAGGAAGCCGGCCAGCGCGCCGATGATCATCGAGTCCAGCCACAGCTGAATGATGAACGCCGAGGCGATCGCCACGCCGGCCACCAGCAGGGTCAACGGGTTGTACTGCACCGCTACCTGCTCGACGCGCTCGATTTTTTCCAGGTCGTACACACGCTTTTTGCGGTAGCTGATAAACACCGCCACCAGCAGGCCAACCACCATGCCCAGGGCCGGCAGGCTCATGGCGTGAGTGACGTTGACCTGGCTGATGTCCACGCCGCTCTTGGCCACGTTGGCCAGCAGGATCTGGTTGAGGAAGATATTGCCAAAGCCCACCGGCAGGAACATGTAGGGCGTGATCAGGCCGAAGGTCATCACGCAGGCGATCAGGCGGCGGTCCAGTTGCAGCTTGGTCAGCACATACAACAGCGGCGGCACCAGCAACGGGATAAACGCAATGTGGATCGGCAGGATGTTCTGCGAGGCAATCGCCACCACCCACAGCAGGCCGATCAATAGCCATTTGACGTGACTGCCACCGCTGGCTTCCTGGCGGTCCACCAGCAGCAGCGCCTTGTCGGCCAGGGCGTGGGCCAGGCCAGACTTGGCAATTGCCACCGCGAAAGCGCCGAGCAAGGCGTAGGACAAGGCCACGGTGGCACCACCGCCCAAACCGCCGTTGAAGGCCGTGAGCGTGGCCTCGATGCCCAGCCCACCGCTAAGGCCGCCCACCAGCGCGCCCACAATGATGGCGATGACCACATGCACGCGGGACAGGCTGAGCACCAGCATGGTGCCGACCGCGGCAATAACTGCGTTAATCATGGTTACCTCAAGCAAAAAACGTAAACAACAGGCATGCCTGCGCCCGGGCGGCCATCGGGCGGCAGCCGGCGTACAGGCTTGAAGGAGGTCTTATTAGAGGGCGCGCACTTTGCAGCAGGTGGGCGCGCATGTCAAAAAGCGGCGCCGCTTTCAGGGTTAAATTGATCGTTTGAATTAAGAAAATGTGAAATCAGCCGATAACCGGGCTCTATGTGTTTTCAGGTAAGGATGTACCGATGTCGCTTAGGCAGCTCTCCATTCAATGGAAAATCACCCTGCTCGCCGGCCTGTGCCTGCTGGGAATCGTGACCCTGCTGGTGGGTCTGTCGCTGTATCGCATGGAGCAGAGTTCGCAGCAGGTCAAGGCGTCCAGCATGCAGATGCTGGATGAAGCCGCCCAAGCGCGCATCGAAGCCCAAGGCGAAGTGCAGGCGCTGGGTATTCGGCAGCAGTTCATGGACGCCTATCAGTACGGCCATGGTTTTTCCCGTCAGGTGCTGTTCTTGCGCGAACAGGCGGAAAAACGCTTTCTCGACGCCTTCGACACCCGCGAAGACCTGACCCGCCAGGTCAGGGCCGCGTTGCAGGCCAACCCGGACTTGCTCGGTTTGTCCCTGGTGTTCGAAGCCAATGCCCTGGATGGCAAGGATGAGTTGTTCGCCGGCCAAGCCGAGTTGGGCAGTAACGACAAAGGCCGCTTCGCCCTGTACTGGTCGCAGCCGACACCCGGCAAGCTGACCTCAATGGCCTTGCCGGAAAGCGACATGACCGACGCCAGCGTCGGCCCCAGCGGTGAAAAGGCCAACGCCTGGTTCACCTGCCCGCGCACCACCCTCAAGCCGTGCGTGATCGAACCCTACTTTTATGTGATCGACGGGCAAAACGTGCTGATGACCAGCATCGTTTTCCCATTGATGGTCGATGGCAAAGTCATCGCCTCGTTATCGGTCGACATCAACCTCAACAGCCTGCAGGCCGTGAGCCAACAGGCCAGCCACAAGCTGTATGACGGCCAGACCCAGGTCAGCATCCTCAGCCCTACAGGTTTGCTCGCCGGCCACAGCCCGGACGCCAGCAAGCTCAGTCAGCGCCTGGACCAGGTCGACAGCGCCAACGGCGCGCAATTGATCAGCGCCCTGTCTGGCAGCACCCACATCCGCAGCCTGCGTAGCGACCACCAACTCAAGGTGCTGGCGCCGTTCGCGCCGATCCCGGATGGCAAGCCGTGGGGCGTGTTGCTGGATGTGCCGGAAAAAGTCCTGGTAGGCCCGGCCGAAGCGCTCAAGGCGCAACTGGACGCCGATAACACGCGCGGCACCCTGCTGGAACTGGGCCTGGGCCTGCTGGCGGCGGTGGTCGGCCTGATCCTGGTGTGGCTGATGGCACGCAGCGTGACCCGGCCGATCCTCGGCGTGGCGCAGATGCTCGAAGACATTGCCAGCGGCGAAGGCGACCTGACCCGCCGCCTGGCCTACGACAAGCAGGACGAGCTGGGCCAACTGGCCGGCTGGTTCAACCGCTTCCTGGACAAGCTGCAACCGATTATCGCCGAGGTGAAGCGCTCGGTGCAGGACGCCCGTGGCACCGCCGACCAGTCCGCCGCGATTGCTACGCAAACCAGTGCCGGCATGGAACAGCAATATCGTCAGGTCGACCAGGTGGCCACCGCGTCCCACGAAATGAGTGCCACCGCCCAGGATGTGGCGCGCAGCGCTGCGCAGGCGGCCCAAGCTGCACGCGATGCCGACCAGGCGACCCGCGACGGCCTCACAGTAATCGACCGCACCACCCGCAATATCGGGGAGTTGGCGGCGGATATGAGCACGGCCATGAACCAGGTCGAAGGCCTGGCTGCCAATAGTGAAAAAATCGGTTCGGTGCTGGAAGTGATTCGCGGTATTGCCGAACAGACCAACCTGTTGGCGCTCAACGCCGCCATCGAAGCAGCCCGCGCCGGTGAGGCTGGACGTGGCTTTGCGGTGGTGGCTGATGAAGTGCGCAACCTGGCGCGACGCACCCAGGAGTCGGTCGAAGAAACCCGCCAGGTCATCGAGCAGTTGCAAGGCGGCACCGAAGAGGTCGTCAGCGCCATGGGCAACAGCTATCGCCAGGCCCAGGGCAGCGTCGAACAAGTTGGCGAGGCGGTGACCGCCCTGCGCCAGATCGGCGAGGCCGTCACGGTGATCAGCGACATGAACCTGCAAATCGCCAGCGCCGCCGAAGAGCAAAGCGCGGTGGCCGAGGAAATCAACAGCAATGTGGCGACGATTCGCGATGTGACCGAATCGCTGTCGGAACAGGCGAATGAATCAGCGCGGGTGAGCCAGGCGCTGAATAGCCTGGCGAATCAGCAGCAGGGGTTGATGGATCAGTTCCGGGTCTGAAGGTTTAATAGATCCAATGTGGGAGCGGGCTTGCTCGCGAATGCTGTACATCAGTCGACATATTCAGTGACTGACACACTGCATTCGCGAGCAAGCCCGCTCCCACATTTTGATTGTGGTGTGTCAGCACTAACGCTTGGGCAACTCAATCGTTACTTTCAAACCGCCCAACGCACTTTCCTGCAACTGCAACACCCCGCCCCACACCTCGACGATATCCCGCACGATGCCCAATCCCAGGCCATGCCCATCAATCTGTTCATCCAGTCGTGCACCGCGGCTGAAGACTTGATCGCGCTGGGTTTCGGGGATACCGGGACCGTCGTCTTCCACCGCCAGCACGTAGCTGTGCGCAGTCTCTGTGACGGTCAGGCGCACCTCGGCATCCGCCCATTTGCAGGCGTTATCCAACAGATTGCCCAGCAGCTCCAGCAGGTCTTCACGGTCCCAGGGCAGTTGCAGCCCGGGCGCGGCGTGATAGCTCAGGTCCAGGTGCTCCCCGTGGATCATGTTCAAGGTGGCGAGCAGGCCCGGCAATTCCTTGTCACAGTCGAACAACGCACCCGGCAAGGTTTCACCGGCCAGGCGCGCGCGGTTGAGTTCACGGTTGAGACGTTGCTGCACGTGTTCCAACTGATCACGCAGCAGCTTGCTCAGTTCAGGGTGATCCTTCAGCGCTTCGCTTGACGCCGCGCTCAACAGTACCGCCAGCGGGGTCTTGAGGGCGTGTCCGAGGTTGCCCAAGGCATTGCGCGAACGCTTGAGGCTGTCTTCGGTGTGGGCCAGCAAGTGGTTGATCTGCGCCACCAGCGGCTCCAGCTCCAGTGGCACCTGGGTGTCGAGTTGCGAACGCTGGCCCTGTTGCAGTTGAGCAATCTGGTTACGCGCGGTTTCCAAGGGTCGCAAGGCGCGGCGCACGGTGAGCCGTTGCAGGATCAACACCAGCAGCAGCGCCGCCAGCCCCAGCACCAGCCCGATCTGACGCATCAGGCGAAAGCTTTCCCGCACCGGCGTGTAGTCCTGGGCCACGCTGATGGAAATCGACTGCCCGAAGCGCTTGTAGTCCTCGCGCAACACCAACAGTTGCTGACCTTCCGGCCCCAGTTGCAGGTTGCCCTTGAGGCCGGCCTCGGGCAGTTGCGGCAGGTCCTGGTCCCACAGCGAGCGGGAGCGCCAGTGCGTATCGGCGAAATCAATCCGGAAATAGTGCCCGGAAAACGGCCGTTGATACGCTGGCGATAGGCGCTTTTCATGCAGTTGCAAGCCATCCGGGCCGCGTACCAGCGCCACCAGCAGGCTCTCACTGTCGTTGCGCAGCCCCGCTTCCAGGTAGCGCTGCAAACCCGTTTCGAACAACCACAGACTGGTTTGCGCCAACGCAACGCCGACAATCACCATCACGCTGACCAGGCCCAGGCTCAGGCGCCGCTGGATCGACCTCATTCGGCGCTGGCGCCAAACCGGTAACCCTGGCCGCGCCGGGTTTCGATCACGCTGCGCCCCAACTTGCGGCGTAGGTGGTTGACGTGGACTTCCAGCACATTGGAGTCGCGCTCGGTTTCGCCATCATACAAATGCTCGGCCAGGTGGCTTTTCGACAGGATTTGCTCGGGATGCAGCATGAAGTAGCGCAACAGGCGGAATTCGGCGGCGGTCAGCTGGATCTCTGCGCCATCACGCAACACGCACTGACGCCCTTCATCCAAGTGCAGGCCGGCCGCCTGCAGGGTGGGCTGGTTGGTCTGCCCATGGGAGCGGCGCAGCAGTGCCTGGATGCGCAGGTGCAGTTCCTCGGGATGGAACGGTTTACTCAGGTAATCGTCGGCGCCAGCCTTGAGCCCTTCGATGCGCTCGGCCCAGGAGTCGCGCGCGGTGAGAATCAGTACCGGGATGGCCAGCGCGGCGGCGCGCCATTGCGCGAGTACTTCAAGCCCAGGCAAACCGGGCAGGCCAAGGTCGAGGATGATCAGGTCATAGGGTTCGCTGCGTCCCTGGTACACAGCATCGCGGCCATCAGCCAGCCAATCGACGGCATAGCCCTGGCGCTGCAAGCCGGCCAACAGTTCATCGGCCAGAGGTACGTTGTCTTCCACCAAAAGCAGGCGCATCAGTCTTCCTCGTCTTTGATCAGCGCACCCGTGGATGCATCCAACTTGATCTCACGCACCACGCCTTCGGCGGTGACCAGTTCCACTTCATAGGCATATTTACCGTGCTTTTTCTCAAGCTCGGCCTCCAGCAGGCGCGAACCCGGATGACGCGCCATGGCCTGTTCCAGCAACTGCTCCAGCGGCAGGATCACGCCGTTCTGGCGCAGGACCAAGGCCTCGTCCTGATCAAGATCGCGGGCTGCCAGGCTTGAGCAAAAAACCAGGAGCAGCAACGCCATTCGACTGCCGGCGTATAAATTTACCTTCATTACGTTTCCTGATGATTCTTGAGAACCTGCCCGGTGAGCGCGTCCAATTCAACCTCCCACTCGATGCCGTCGGTATCCTCCAGTTCAACTTGGTAAAGATACTTGCCGTATTCCTCGTCCAGGTCGGTATCCAGCAGTGTTGAACCCGGGTGCAAGGCCAGGGCCGTAGCTTCCAGCTGATCAAAGGCGATAATTGTAACAGTGGCAGGCACTTTCAGTGGTTTGTCGGGGTCCACGGCTTGGGCCTGGATCGCCGTGAAGGCGATGATACCGGCGGCGACCAGCCCTGTAAGGCGCTTCATGGGGAGTCTCCGTTTCAAGATTTTTCCTACGTCGGCCACCGTACCTGTAGCAACTTAATTGAAACTGAATTGCCACCATGGCAATTTCCGACATCCTCCTTCCCCAGTTATTGTGCGAGATTTCCTATACAACCCTGCTCGCTTCCACAGAGACCGGTATGACAGCGATTCACATCAAGTTTTCCGCCCTGACCTTAAAGGCCGGTAAACGCGCCTTTGCGCGCATTCGCGAACAGGGCCTGGCGTCTGCCGACGTTGGCATCCTGCCTGGCGCGGCCGGCGGCCCCAAGGCGCTGGGTATCCAAGGCCTGGACCTGGCGCTGTTTGGCGATTGGTTGCCGCGTGCACCACGGGAACGCGCGCTGATCGGCGCGTCCATCGGCTCCTGGCGGTTTGCCAGTGCGTGCCTGCCGGACCCGGTGCAAGGTCTGCTGGACCTCGGGCGCCTGTATAACGAACAAAGCTTTGCCAAAGGCGTGACCATGGCTGCGGTCAGCCAGAGCTGCCAGCGCATGCTCGACGACCTGCTGGCCGGCCGCGATGCGCAGGTGTTGGAAAACCCCAACTATCGCCTCAACATCATGGTGGTCAAGAGCCACGGACTGCTTGCCGATGATCACCGTGGGCGCCTCGGGCTGGGCCTGTCGTCGGTGATTGCCGATAATTTGCGTGGCCGCGCACGGCTGTCGCGGCACTTCGAACGGCTGATCATCCACGACCCGCGCCAGGCGCCGCCAGTGCATCCGTTGAAGGATTTCCCGTCACGCTTCCTCGCCCTGGAATTGGGCAACCTGCGCCAGGCGCTGCTGGCGTCGGGCTCGATTCCCATGGTGATGCAAGGCGTACGCGACCTGCCCGGCGCGGGCGCCGGCACCTACCGCGACGGCGGCCTGCTCGACTACCACCTCGACCTGCCTTATCAAGGCGATGACATTGTGCTGTACCCGCACTTTACTGACCGGGTCATTCCCGGCTGGTTCGACAAAGGCCTGCCGTGGCGGCGCAGCAATCCACAGGGTTTGCAGGACGTGTTGCTGCTGGCGCCGTCCAAGGACTACCTCGCCCGCCTGCCCCACGGCAAACTGCCGGACCGCAGCGACTTCAAGCGCTTTATGGGCGACGACCCGAGCCGCAACAGATATTGGCAGACCGCGATGAGCGAAAGCCGGCGGTTGGGGGATGAGTTTCTTGAGCTGGCGGATAACGGCAAATTGGGCGAGCACTTACTGGCGCTATGACCAAGCGGTATGCGCGGCAAGGGATCAAGCTGTTAAACTCGCCGCCTGCCAGACACCGACCGAGCTGAAAACACTGTGGAAATCTTCAAGGAATTTACATTCGAATCCGCCCACCGCCTGCCCCACGTACCGGAAGGCCACAAATGCGGGCGCCTGCATGGGCATTCGTTCAAGGTGGCGATCCACCTGAGCGGCGACCTGGATCCCCATACCGGCTGGATTCGCGACTTCTCGGAGATCAAGGCGATTTTCAAGCCGCTCTATGAACGCCTCGACCACAACTACTTGAATGACATCCCTGGCCTGGAAAACCCGACCAGCGAAGTGCTCGCCAAGTGGATCTGGAATGAGCTGAAACCCTTGCTGCCTGAGCTCAGTGCGATTCGCATCCACGAGACCTGCACCAGCGGCTGCATTTATCACGGCGAGTAAGCCTGCGATATGAAAAAACCACCCACGCGGTGGTTTTTTTGTGCCTGCCTCCCTTACAGTCGTGGCTTCCCTGCCACAAGGAGCACGCGGCAATGATGCGCCCCGCCACTGTCCATGATGTTGCAGCCATCGAGGCCATCGTCCAGGCAGCTTACTCGCCGTATATCGCACGGATCGGCCGTAAGCCCGGGCCGATGCTCGAGGATTATCGCCAACGGGTGGAAGCCGGCGACGTGCACGTGCTGGAAAACGCCCGGCAAGTCCAGGGCTTTATTGTCCTGCTGGAGGCCGACTGCGCGCTGTTGCTGGATAACCTGGCCGCCGCCCCTGAGACCCAGGGCCTGGGTTTCGGGCGGTTGCTGTTGGATTTTGCCGAACAGCAGGCGATCGACGCAGGTTTCGCTGTGATCCGCCTGTACACCAATGAAGCCATGACCGAGAACATCGCGCTCTACCATCGCCGCGGCTATGTTGAAACCCATCGCGCCGAGGAACACGGCCTGCGGCGCGTGTACATGACCAAGCCTCTCCAGGAGTAACCCATGGAAAACATCTGGCTGGCCCAAGCCAAACGCTTGCAGGCGCTGGCGTCCACGGGGCTGCACTTTTGCACTGATGATTTCGAGCGCGAGCGCCTGGAAGAAATTGCCGAGATTGCCCACAGCATGCTGGCGCAATTGGGCAATGTCCCGTTGGAACGTATCTGCGGGCTGGTCACAGATTTTGCCCAGCGTTATTCGACGCCAATGATTGACGTGCGCGGTGCGGTTATCGAAGGCGACCGGATTTTGTTGGTGCGGGAGTTGACCGATGGCTGCTGGGCGTTGCCGGGTGGGTATGCGGATATCGGCTTGTCGGCAGCCGAAAACATCGTCAAAGAGATTCGCGAGGAAGCCGGGCTGACGGTAACCGCCAGGGCACTGTACAGCGTGACGCACAAGGCCAAAGGCTTGTATCGACCGGATGTGCGGGATTTCTACAAGCTGTACTTCCTGTGTGAATCGGTGGATCAGTCGGCACCGATGGCCGGGTTCGAAACCACTGACGTGGGCTTTTTCCGCCTCGGTGCACTGCCGCCGCTGTCCCGTGGGCGCACCATCGAAAGTGATCTGGAGGCCGCCTTTGCCTTCCATCGCGGCGAGACGACTCAGACGCTGTTTGACTGATCCACTTTGTATCACTGCTGCACTGCTTTCGTGCCCGACTGGGCACTGCGACCATTCCTTGCTGTGCTTCCCCCCTCTTTCGCTATAAAAACTGTGCACGGTGCACAGCGCCCACCGTGCGTTTGTCACTGCTGCCGATTTGGCACGCACGGTGCAACAGGGCTGCGTCACTCACTCAGGGAGCAAGGCACATGACGCAGCAAGAACCGGGCAACGACTACCCCCTCAGCGAAGTCCCCATGCATGCGCGCAAGGGTCTGGCATCAACCGCCATGGTGCTGCTGGGCTTTACCTTTTTTACCGCGACCATGTTTGCCGGCGGCAAGCTGGGGGTGGCGTTCAGTTTCGTCGACATGCTCGGCGTGGTGGCCCTGGGTAACCTTTTGTTGGGTATGTACGCCGCAGGCCTGGGTTACATCGCCTTCAAGAGCGGGCTGAATTCAGTGTTGATGGGGCGCTTCTGCTTTGGCGAAGTGGGCAGCAAACTCAGCGACTTGATCCTCGGCTTCACTCAAATCGGCTGGTATGCCTGGGGTACTGCCACTGCTGCCGTAGTGCTTGGCAAGTATTTCGAACTGAGCCAGGGCAGTGTGCTTGCGTTGATGGTGTTGTTTGGTCTGGTGTTCTGCGCCACGGCCTACATTGGTTATCGTGGGCTGGAAATTCTGTCCTATATCGCGGTGCCGGCCATGGGCATTCTGCTGTTTCTGTCGATGTGGGTAGCCACAGTGAAAGTCGGTGGACTGGACGGACTGCTGGCAGTGGTACCGACCGCTGAGCTGGACTTGTCCACGGCGATTACCCTGGTGTTCGGCACCTTTGTCAGCGGTGCGACCCAGGCCACCAATTGGACGCGGTTTTCGCGTTCGGCCAAGGTGGCGGTGCTGGCGAGCCTGATCGGTTTCTTTATCGGCAACGGCTTGATGGTGCTGATCGGCGCCTACGGTGCCATCGTCTACCAGCAACCGGACGTAGTCGAAGTGTTGTTGCTGCAAGGCTTTGCCATGGCGGCGATGGCCATGTTGCTACTCAATATCTGGAGTACCCAGGACAACACCATCTACAACTTCGCCGTGGCCGGCTGCAACTTGCTGCGCACCAAACGGCGCAAGACCGTGACCCTGGCCGGTGCGGTGATCGGCACCCTGCTGGCGTTACTCGGCATGTACGACTTGCTGGTGCCCTATTTGATTGTGCTGGGTACGGTGATCCCGCCGATTGGTGGGGTAATCATGGCGGACTTCTTCTATCGCTATCGCGGCCACTATCCACGCCTGGCCGACGCCCGCCTGCCTGCGTTCAACTGGCCAGGACTGGTCGCCTATGCCGTGGGCACGGTGCTGGCGTTCAACTCGCCCTGGGTCGCGCCATTGGTGGGTATCGTCGCCGCGTCGTTGACCTACATCGCGCTCACCGCCGTACTACGGGTGCGAGCGCCGTTGGCTGACGCTCAAGCATGAGCCTGACCCTTGCCGATGTGCTCGCACTGCCAGGCTTGGAGTCCATGCGCCTGCGCGCGGGCGAGGCGGGCCTGGATAACGGCGTGCGCTGGCCTTATGTGGCGGAAAACAGCGGGATCGCCGAATGGGTGCTGGGCGGCGAACTGGTATTCGTCACCGGGATCAATCACCCGCGCGACGAAGCCAACCTGCTGCAATTGCTGGAGGAAGCCTGCGAGCGTCAAGTGGCTGGGTTGGTGGTTCTGACCGGGCCGTCCTATATCCAGGCGATCCCCCAGCGCTTACTCGACGCTGCCGAAGCCGCCGGCATGCCGCTGGTCGAACAGCCCTACTCGCTGAAAATGGTATTGGTGACCCAAGCTATCGGTTCGGCGCTGATCCAGTCCGAGCAGTTGGGGCGCTCGCGGCATGACGTACTGGAACGCTTGCTGACCGGCGACTACCAATCCCTGGATCTCTTGTTGCACCGGGCCACGCAGTTGGGCATGCCGCTGGCCGGGCATTGGCAGGTGGTGCAACTGCAACTGGAAGGCAGTGAATCGCTGTTTGCCCAGGGTGATGCGGCTTCTGTGGAGGCGCAACTGGCCCGACAACACGACGCCATCAGCCGCCGTTTACGTCAGTTCTCGGCCGGGTTGCCGGTGCAGGGTCGAGCCGGCCAATGGACGTTGCTGCTGCCGGCACAGGACGCTGCCGCAGCATTGGCCAACCGCCAGCAATTGGCCAACTGGCTCAACCCACTGAATCTGCGCCTGTCGCCGCTTAAATTGTTTATTGGCCTCAGCGCCGCCGCTCACCCACCCGCACGCCTGGCCCAGGCGCAGGAGGAAGCACGCCAGGCACTCGCGGCTGCGCGGCGTTTCAGCGAACGCGCCGGGCTATGCGTGTACGACGAACTGGGCGTGCTCAAGCTGCTCAGCGGCGTGCGTGATCGCGCCCTGCTCGACCAATTCCTGAATGAACGCCTCGGCCCCTTGCTGCGCCACGACCGGCACCATGGCCCCAGCCTCATGCCCACGCTGGAAGCCTGGTTTCACGAGAATGGTAACCTTGTGGCCGCCGCCCAGCGCCTGGCCGTGCACCGCAACACCCTGACGCACCGCGTCCAGCGCATCGAAGCCCTGTGCGGGCTGACGCTGGATAATGCTTATGATCGCCTGGACATCGGCATTGCGCTGATGATCTGGCGGCTGTCTGCCTGACTGTTTTTAGCCAAGAGGAACTTGCCCATGCACATCATCAACGCCCGCCTGCGCAACCGTGAAGGCCTGCATGATCTGCACCTGGAACATGGCCGGATCGCCAGCATCACCCCACAATCGGGCGCACCGAGTGCGGCGGCCGACGCCCTGGACGCCGCCGGCAACCTGGTGATTCCACCCTTTGTCGAACCGCATATCCATCTCGACGCCACCCTGACCGCCGGCGAGCCGCGCTGGAACATGAGCGGCACCCTGTTCGAAGGCATCGAATGCTGGGGCGAACGCAAAGCCACCATCACCCAGGAAGACACCAAGGCCCGCGCCAAAAAGACTATCCAGACCCTCGCCGCCCACGGTATCCAGCATGTGCGCACCCACGTCGACGTCACCGACCCGGACCTCACAGCACTCAAGGCCATGCTGCAAGTGCGTGAAGAAAGCACGCACCTGATCGACCTGCAGATCGTCGCGTTCCCCCAGGAAGGCATCGAGTCGTACCGCAACGGCCGCGAGCTGATGGAAGAAGCCATTCGCCTGGGCGCCGACGTGATCGGTGGTATCCCGCACTTTGAATACACCCGCGACCAAGGCGTGAGTTCGGTGAAGTTCCTGATGGACCTGGCTGAACGGACCGGCTGCCTGGTGGACGTGCACTGCGACGAAACCGATGACCCGCACTCGCGCTTTCTCGAAGTGCTGGCCGAAGAAGCCCGCAGCCGCGACATGGGCGCCCGCGTCACCGCCAGTCACACCACGGCCATGGGCTCCTACGACAATGCCTATTGCGCCAAACTCTTTCGCTTGCTCGGGCACTCAGGTATCAGTTTCGTCTCCTGCCCCACCGAGAGCATTCACCTGCAAGGCCGCTTCGACACCTTCCCGAAACGCCGCGGCGTCACCCGGGTCAACGAACTGCTGGAAGCCGGCATGAACGTGTGCTTCGGCCAGGACTCCATCGTCGACCCCTGGTACCCCCTGGGCAACGGCAACATCCTGCGGGTGCTCGAAGCCGGTTTGCACATCTGCCACATGCTCGGCTACCGCAACCTGCAAAGCGCCCTCGACCTGGTCACCGACAACAGCGCCAAGGCCATGGCCCTGGGTGACCGCTACGGCCTGGAGCCTGGACGGCCAGCCAACCTGTTGATCCTGTCGGCGGACAGCGACTACGAGGTCATCCGCAGCCAGGGCTTGCCGCTGTACTCGATCCGCAATGGCAACGTGTTGATGAAGCGTCAGCCAGCGCAGGTGGAGTTTATGTAAACGTCTCGGTCATACGATCGAGTCGATATCCAGCGTTTGCGCCCTCCCCCATTCGGTTTGCGTGGCGGGAGGGATACTGGCGACCTGGGCCGGTTCACGGTTTTCACGGTGGCTGAACCAGCGCTTGAGGCTGGGTTGCAAATGAGCGCCGTGGGCGTGACTGCCGTAGACATCACGGGCGTCCAGACGGCGCCAGCGCAGGGTGGCAAGGCGCTCGCGGCTGGTGTGCAAGCGATCGATCTCGGCGTTCAAGGCTTCGTTGTGTTCATAGCCACGGTCGTTGGCAGGTCTTAGCCGGGCCAGTTCCCTGCGTTTGTTTCGCAACTGCTGGCGCATGCCCTCCAGTGCATGATCAAGTAATTCAAACTCTCTTGGCGTGACCAATGGGCCGTCGCTTTCCTGGGTTTGTTGCCAGCGACGCAACGTCGCCCAGGCAGCCGGGATGTAGCTGGCGGTCATGAAGTGCTGGTTGGCCTGGAACAGCTGTTTTAGCAGGTTTTCGCGGTCGGGCATGTCGCCGTGGACTTGCAACGCTCGGTTGCAACCCGCTTCTTGAATGGATTCACAACCGGGCTTCCAAAGCACCGAAGAACGCGTGCCATCCGCGAGCATGATCGGCATGAAGTGTTGTTGTTCGCCATGGTGCTGATAAGGGTTCCCACCGAAACGAACCAGACCGGCGGCGAACAGCAGGCCGCCCGGTGCAGGGGCACTGAACAGGGTGACGGCACCAGGGACCCAGAGTTTGGCGGTGGTGTTCATCCATGGCGCCGGGACGCTGGGAACTGGGTCGTTGTGGTTGACGATGCGGTGGTGGACCAAGGTGGAGGCGCCTGCTGTGAATTCGGCATCAGCGGCGCGGGGGGCGCCGTAGGTATAGAGGAGGATGTTGTAGTTGGCATCCGGTGCTCGGCGTAGGCCTTCTGCCAAAAGCAAAGCGATTGCGCCGCCCAGGCTGTGGCCGCAGATGATTATTCGTTGGTCGGTGTGGAATTGGTCTAGGTAGCGCAGCACGAAATTACGCATTGCCCGGTAGGCCTCATAAAAACCTTCGTGAGCCTTGCCGACACCCTCGAGAAAATCCACCTGATGGGCGTTGGCATCTCGCAACCCGTCTGCAGCGCTCGCGGTACCACGCACGGCAATCAGGATTACGTCATCGTGATGGGTGATAAAAGCCTGGGTATCCGTCCCAAACTTTTCATCATCGAAAAAGTGCAAATTGGCTGGGTGCTCCTGCTCATCCTCCAGCTCCGGTTGGTTTTGTGGGTATAACTCAGGATCGAAAGGTAGAATCTCAAAACGCCGGGAGTAAGGGACCTCTTCGTAAAGGGGGTAGAAACGGTCCACTTGCTCTGCATCAAATCGCCAAGCCTCGTGGTAACCCGATAGCTCTTCGGCAAATAGATGGCCGACGCTTGGGTTGAGGGGGAATTGAACCTGGTCGTGAGGCTTTTTAGGTGGCTCCTGGCCGAAATGGCAATAACTCAAGGTGGCCATCAGTGCCAGCTGATAAAGGTTCAAGGCACAGAAACTGTCTGCCGTTGAAAGCATCGGGCGTAAGGCCCGCAGTGGTCGAACCTCCATAGCGGTGTGGTTGTTGGGAAACAACACGATTCCTGCCAAGATCGACTGAGGGGGCCCGAATCCCAAGTCACCCATCATTTTCAATGCATGCTGCTGGGGTTGATAAGTCCGTCGCATAATCGGTGGCAAGTGGGCGACATGACGGACTAAATCACGCACTTCAACTTGATAAAACCGGTTGGCCTTTTGCTGAGCAGGATTACTGTCGGGCCGCCGGCCATCAGAAGCAGCAAACCGAGTCTGCTCCGCCCGAATTTGAAGCTCGGTGATAGGTAGCTTGTAGGTGGAACGCAACATCAGCCAATGATAGGGCTGCTCTGTACCTGAATACAGGTCATCAAAAACAAGCACCACAGGCCCACAATAAATATCTTGCAACTTGGCAAACCCTTCTCCATCTAACCTGCCTTTGTACTGCTGCCCTGCACTATCGTGGACAGTGTAAGGCAGGCCACCGTATGCCGTTCCCACGCCCAGTTCATCGACGAGGCAAAAGCTCACCCAATGCCCACGCACTGAACAGGCCGGCTTTCTATCACTGAAAAAAGATTGCTTCCATGCATCCAGCGTCATGAACTTGCTCCTTGTTATTTACACGATGGATAGACATCACAAACACGACCATCCGGCATTTTTATAGGCTTAAAGTCGGTGGTATTGCCGTCACAAAAGCCGTAAAGGTCCTCAAAGTTTTTACCTTTACAACGCCTCCAGCCTCCTGGTACGACTACCCAGTTATCCCCAACAGCTGGCTCTTCCTCATCAGTGACCGTCAGCACCATCCTGAGCGTTTTCCCTGCTAACTGATCACGTTGAGCAACACCACCGGCCAGAGAATTCTGCAACTCTCCCCTTTCATTCATCGAGCGACATCGCAGAAGCTTCCTGATCGCATGAAACGGCCCCACCGTCCTGAACCGCCACTGACATTGCCCGATTAGCTCCTGTACACCCGACTCAGGCATACCAGGTTGATCATTCCAGCCATCTCGAATGGCAATACCTGCACGATCCCCACCTACGTCCGTATCACGCTTACCCCACTTCGCATAAAACTCAAACTCCAGACTTCGCAGCACCGAAGGGCAACCCTCGATTTTTTCACTCAGCGGTAGTTCATAGCTCACCCGACTTGGCAAAGATTTGTAATCAGTAAAGAACACTTTCCGTTCCGAACCCTTGCCTCGACGTCGCGGCAAAGTGCAGGTCTCACCAGTCGCGGGCAGATAATTCGCAGCCGTTTTGAGTTCAAATTCCGCTGGTAAATCCACCTCCAACGTAACGCTATCAACCGGCTCTCCCGCACAACCCATTAGACCCAGCGCGACCAACACTCCAACACTTCGCCTACCCATCCTTTTCCCCCATCAATTCCCACTGCTCCACCATCCGTTGAAAATGATCCTGCGGTGTTTCTCCCACTTTCGGTTGCCACCGGATAAAGCTGTTCCTTGTGGCCTCCTCCAACCTGCGTACCACCAAAAACTCCAACTGCTCCGGCCCCTGCCATTGCCAGGCCCGCGCCTGTTCCAGCACCTGTGTCAGCCAGATTCTCGGGTCCTGGAATTCCACCAGTGCGACCAAGTCTTCGCTGTGTTCGGTCAACAGGTAACGCAGGATATTGGCGTGCAGGATGGCTTCGGCGTTTGGGTTGGGCGTGTTCAGCCAAGGGACCGGGTCAGGCAGCGAATGCTCACCGGGGGCTGGGTTGTCAGCCGTGCGCCAGCGGTCTTCGTGCCAGTAGCACACGCTGATCAACGGGCCGAGGAATACCGGCCAGTGCTCCAGGCACAGATAGGCCAATGCACGCGCCAGAGTGCGGTTGTCGTGAAAACGGTAGAGCGATTGCTCGCCTTCCTGCCCCACCAGCAAACGGTCGCGCCAGTGTTGAGCCACGCCTGTCAGGTCCTCGCATGGCAAAGCGCCCAGCCAGCCCCAGTTCGTTTCGGGCTGTTGCAAGAGGTTGAGCAGCGCGGGCTCGCTCATCTGTTTCAACAGAAGGATCACCGGGCCCTCCACCGCCAGTTCCGCCAGCACGGTCTGGCCATAGAGGCTGCGATACTCTGACAAACTGCGCGCCGCCAGCAGCGGCTGTCGCGCGTTACTGTGCCCCTCAAGGATCAAACACAGCTGTCGCCCAGCCTGCTGCTGTTGAGCCATCCATTGGCCTGGCAAGTTCTGCATCAGGCAGCCCTCCCCGGCAGCTCACACTGGCCTTCACGACAGCGCTCGCACACCGGGCAGTAATCCGCCCCCAGGTGCCTGGACAGGTTCATGATGCTGCTTTGTACCTTGGAGACCCGTGGCACATCGGACACCGTAAAGGTGTTCTCCAGTAGGCCCCCTGACGGTGAGCCCCCCTGGGTGATAGGGCGACTGCTGAAGATGCCGCCCGCCTGGATGACCAGATGCTCTCCTCCCGCTCGGAGGCTCAGTTGCGCACCGGCATCGATCACCAGGCTGGCACCGGACTTGAGGTGAAGCTGCTGCCCCGCCTCAATGACCAAGTTCTGAGTCACGTGGGTCCGGCTATCGCCTTGCACATCAAGGTAATCGCTCGCCTTGAGCACGACTTTGCGATCGCCGGTGACATGACGATGCTCTTCACTTTCAACGTGAGTCGTGCTTAAACCATGGATAACTTCTCGCCGTTCCCCCGCGACCTCCAACCGACTGTCATGACCGACCCGTTGCTCCAGGTCGCGCTGCGCACGCAGGTAAACAAGCTCTTCGCCACGACGGTCTTCCAGGTACATTTCGTTGGAGCCCTCGCCGCCAAGGGAACTGCGGCTGCGCAAAACACTGCGGGTCTTGTGCTGGGGCAAAGGATAGGCCGGCCGATGCAGCGCGTTCGGCAGGCAACCGTTGATCAGCGGCCGGTCCGGGTCCCCTTCCAGGAAGGTCACCAGCACTTCCATGCCCACGCGCGGGATCATCGTTGCGCCGAACCCGTCTCCGGCCCACCCGGACGCAACCCGAACCCAACAACTGCTTTTGTCGTCCGCCTTGTCCAGGCGGTCCCAGTGAAAGCGCACCTTCACCCGGCCATAGGCGTCGCAATGCACGTCCTCACCGTCTGGCCCCGTCACGGTTGCGGTCTGGCTGCCATTGATGGTCGGTTTGGGGTGCTTGAGGGGCGGCCGATGCACAGCTTGCCAGGGTGTCGCGATAAAGCGATTGCGATACCCCCGGAACACGTCAGCCGCAGGTGTAGCCTCCTCCAGCACCTGCGGTTGATAACCCTCGTGACGCACCGAAGTGATCAGCCAAAGGTCGTTGCAGGAGGGGTCGGGATGATCACGCAGTTCAAGGAAATGCCCACTGCGCAGTGCGGGTTGATCACTCTTGCCCAATGCCCGATGCCGGTCGCGTTGGTGACGCTCCAGCCCTCGACGCGCCAATTGCCTGCCGCGGGCATGGCCGGCAAAACCTGCGGGGTACCGATAGTCCTCAAGCGGGAGTATCGAAGCAGAACCAGCGCTGTCCTGCAGGTGCAACGAGGGATGTTCAAAGTCGTGATCCCGGCGCACCGTCTTTTGGCTACGGATGGCCAAGCGCAGGTCGAAACGCTGGATCACTTTTGTATCGGCTTGCAGCCCGCCGTCAGGGCAGTAGCGCTGCACGGGCAAGCGGCGAAACACGGTCTGGTCATCACCAAAGACCAACAGGTGAGCGTCCGCGCTGTGACGAAAATGGTAGTGAATACCCTCCTCTTCACACAGCCGCTGGATGAAGTGCAAGTCACTTTCCGCGTACTGCACACAGAACGTGCGCGGCGGATAAACCACAGGGCCTAGCTCGAATGCATAGGCGTCCGCCAGGATGCCATGCTGTTCCAGGACCGCCGCGATGATCTGCGGCACGCTGCGCTGCTGGAAAATCCGCTGGTCATGCCGGTGTGCAAGGTAAGCCAGGCGGGGCGCCAGGGTCAGGTGATAACGAGTAATGCGCCGGCCCGGGTCATCCCGGCCCACGGCGTAAACCTGACCATGCAGGCCTTCGTTGATTTCGCCGAAGTCCAGGTAGGCGGGTTGGTGAAGCAACGCCTGTAGATCAAGGGAAGGGTTTTCACTGACCACCTGCACGTGGATAAAGAACGGTTGATCAAGGACCTCACTGCCTTTGAATGCCAGTACTTGTAAGTCGATATTTATGCGTGGAAGAATCAGATTGAAACGTGACGAAACAAACGCGTTAACCATCCGTTGTTACCCGCCGTTAATGAATGAGCGCCCTGAGATACTTCCTCTCGCTAAACATGGAATAAGTTGCTGAGAAAAAGTCCTTGAACGCCTCGAAGCTTAGCGATTCCAGGCAAAAATCGGCCGTTTTAAAATAAAAAAGAAGTTTCGTACGACGAAGTTGGAAGTGTCTTTTACAAAATAAGAAAATGAGTCAATGAGCCACTTCCTAACAATAAGAAATGCCCTACGCAAACTTTCGCTGGAATGACTAACTGATAGAGAAACAGCTGACACCGGATCGCAGCGTCAGCGGCTGAACAACCTCACGCCTGCGGCTGTGCAGCCCCGAAGAGACTGACACTCAGCAACGTCTCGCCCTGAGCGTGCAAACGCACCGGCGCAATGCCACCCGGCATCACCACGGCAACCTCACCGCTCTCAACCCATCCAGCACGCCATGCCGCGCAAGCCACAGCGCTGGCGCTGGTTCCGGAAGACGCAGTGGGCCCTTCCCCGCGCTCAAACACCCGTGCGATGACTCGGTTGCCGGGCTGGCGCGCCGCCCATTGCAAGTTGATACCGGCCACACAGGGTTCACCGCCACCCGCTGGGGGCGCGAAGGCAATCGCTTTCAAGGGTTCGAACAGGGCTGGCTGCCGCATCTGTGCGTTATCCGGCAATGCCGAAACGTGCTCGACCAGCGTCACACAATGAGGGTTGCCCACCCGCACAAACTGACTGGTTGCCCACTGTGGGTTGATCACCGCCAACGCGCTCACGTGGCTCAGTTCAGTTGCGCCTAGCATCGTCCGCCCAACGGCCTGCGCCCCCACCGCCATGGGCCCGAAAGCTGGAAAACCCAGCTCAAGCCAGAACCCGGCAACCTGTTCGTGGACTGCCGGCTCAACCCGTGTCGGTACCGGTGTCAACGCATCCGACTTGTCGTGATGCACCCGCAACTCACTGGCTCCAGTCATCAGGCCCTGGTCAGTGAGCGCCTGGGCGAAAATCGTCAAGCCATTGCCACTGCGCTCGGCCAAAGAGCCGTCGGTGTTAACGATCAGCAGGTCAAACGGCGGCTCGGCCTGGAACGGGCCGACCAGCAGACCGTCGCTGCGGTGGGCCTTTGCGCCGGCCGGGCGCGGTGTCGAGCCCCAATCGCATTCGCGGGCGATGGCGGATGTTGCCCAACGGTCACGAGTCTGCGCGGCCAAGGCAGCGCTTTCGGGCAGATCAATACCCTTGCTTCTTAATGAGGCCGGGCTGACCACGCCGTAGATATTGCCGCGGGCGTCATAGAACAGGGTCATGACGTTGTTTGCCTGAAGTGTTTCATCGATGAGTCCGTGCGCTTGCCTACCTATTGAGACAACAGCGTATTACAGAACCTACCGATGATGGGAGGCGGGCTGGAAGGTGGTAATCCACCGTGAGCACCCAGGGGTTCAAAAGCGCCCACAGGGATTACGCACCTTCCAGACCGCCTCCTACACACTCGATACGGCATACGTGGCTGCAAACTGCCCTTACGTTCCAGGTTTTTAAAACAAAATCCACGACCAGCAGAATCCCAGGGGAGCCCGGCTCGCGTGCCACGGCCTGATATGCAACGATGTCGCGCCGGACATCGTTCGTTGAACGCAAGACCAAGGATTATTCATGACTGCCATCCCCACCTCAGCGCCCGTGGTTCCCGGGCGGCTGGAGCAAATGTCGACCCGTATCGCTTTCTTTATCGCCGGTTTCGGCATCGCGGCCTGGGCGCCACTGGTGCCGTATGCCAAGGCGCGCGCCGGGCTGAGCGAAGGTACGCTGGGCCTGCTGTTGTTGTGCCTGGGTGTCGGCTCGATCATCGCCATGCCCGCAGCGGGTGCGCTGGCTTCGCGCTATGGCTGCCGAAAGGTGTTGAGCGCCGGGACAATCATGATTTGCCTGGCGTTGCCGATGCTGGCGACGGTCAGTTCAATTCCGTTACTGATGGCGGGCTTGTTTCTGTTTGGTGCTGGCTTGGGCACGGTGGATTCCACCGTCAACCTGCAGGCGGTGATCGTGGAGCGGGCCAGCGGCAAAACCATGATGTCTGGCTTTCACGGGCTGTTCAGCCTGGGAGGAATCGTCGGCGCGGCGGGGGTTTCGGCATTGCTGGGGCTGGGCCTGTCGCCGCTGCAGGCAACCCTCGTGGTGATCGTCATTACGCTGGCGGCGCTGCTCAAGGCCGCACCGCATCTGTTGCCTTATGGCAGTGAGAGTTCGGGCCCGGCTTTTGCCGTGCCCCACGGCGTGGTGCTGTTCATCGGTTGCCTGTGCTTTATCGTGTTTCTTGCCGAAGGTGCGGTGCTCGACTGGAGCGCAGTGTTCCTCAGTGACGAGCGCAGCCTTGACGAAGCCTATGCTGGCCTGGGTTACGCGGCATTTGCCTTGACCATGACTGCCGGGCGGTTGACCGGTGACGCAATCGTGCGCCGGCTGGGCGCGACCTGGGTCATCGTGGCCGGTGGCGCCCTCGCCGCCGCCGGCACATTCCTCGCCACATTATCCCCAGCCTGGGAAGTGGCATTGTTGGGTTATGCACTCGTAGGTGCCGGGTGCTCCAATATTGTCCCGGTGCTCTATACCGCGGTTGGCAAACAGAATGTCATGCCAGAACACATTGCCGTGCCGGCCATTACAACCCTGGGCTACGCGGGGATATTGGCCGGGCCTGCCGTGATTGGATTTATCGCCCATGGCAGCAGCCTGGCAACCGCCTTCCTGTTGATAGGCATGTTGCTGGCGGCAGTGGCGGTCAGTGGGAAAATACTGCGGGTATGACCGCACAGCGGCATGAGCAGCTTGAGTCTTTCAGCTGCTCATGCCGCTGTGCGCTTCTTTAATTACCCTCTCTCTTTCTTGTCGTTCTCCAGCCAGCGATCAATGCTGTAGTTCTTCAACCACCCATCGTCGTTACGGCTACCGAAGATGTTGTAACCGTTAGCCTTGTAACTGTCCAGAGAGTCCAATAAGCCTGGTCTCCCCACAAGATTTTTGGCCAGATATACCTCATCCTCGCTGTATTTTTTCAAAGGGAACCCGGTGCGCGGATCCCGCACAACCTCACCCTTAGCATCCGTTACGTTAGGGTCCTTGCTAATCTCAATAATTGTCTCCCTTCGAACGTAGCGATGTTTTTCTAATCCAAACAAAATATCGTTGTCTTGTGACTTGTCCCGCCAATCATTGAATTTCCCCTTGAATGCCTGGACGACCTGCGCGTTAGTTTTCCCATGGAACGGATCCGCGCTCTGCGTGTTGGGGTTGGTATTACCGATCTGTGAGTCGCTCGCCGAGGTAAGGCTTTCATGGGTGATTTCACCGCCCTTTGCAGTAATGGCATCGTTCAGCCGGGGGCGGTTGAGTATCTCTCGCGCCAACATAATCGTGCGCTCGGAGACCTTACTGCTGCTGGGTTCCTCTTTGGCAATCTCCTGCAAAGAGCTTTGGGTCAGTCGTCCCTCTTTTTTGAAGGCGTCCAGCAATGGCAGGTTGTTCTTCAGGTCAGTCGCCAACAGATGATCGTCTGAGCTGACAAAGGGGTTACCAACCTTCGTCATGCCTCCGTACAGATTCTGACCGTCAAAGTGCCGGTCGGCGCCATTCGCGAATCGGGAGTTGATTGGCTGCGCCGCTGGCAGCGGTTTACCTAATGCGCGAGCATCGACCTCAAAACGAGAGTGACCGCTTCCCGCCGACCCTGATGTCGCTGGCGCCGCCATTTGCGTAAAGCCCGGATTATTGACACTACCAATCATGATTCACCTCCACCCTATCTAGATTCCGTAGCCTGGGCCTGATTGCCTGATCCTCGAAAACGCCTCGAAATCAACATGGCACAAGCACCGACTGAGTGGCTCTCAGAAAACAATGGTTCCGCAGACGGTCGTCCAAGACGCCCGATATGCCCCGGTGAACCTTGAGCGTTTGTAACCGCCTCAGTTTTGTGGGCCATCCATGGCCTGGAACGGCCTGCTAGCGGCGGGACAACTTGCTCCAAAAGCTGGCAAACATCGAAAGTACAGGGCTGGGCGCCGGCTCTTCCATGAACACCCGAGAGCCTTTGTCAAAATCTTCGGCGGTGGGCGCCTTGAAGCTGGACTTGGGCGAGGATGTGAGGTTGAGCCCCTGTAGCCGGGATGCTGTTGGGCTTTCTGCCTCCTGCGCAAGCCCGACCAGGGCCGAGGCGTTGTACTGGGAGTGACGGGATTCAAATGATGTCGAATTCATGGTCCAGACCTAATCCGGTAGATGAAGGCCCCCACCGGTAATCAATGACCGGTGGATATTTTCTTGGTGGTGCATTTTCGTAAACGGTTTCTGCACGCCTGGGTTGTATTTACTGCATCAAACGCCTGCCAACTTCTGCCGCGTGTGCACGGCAGAAGACAGCCAGGTCTAACGAAGCAGCGCGTACAGTTCCTGTCGAGAGATCTTGCCATCGCGTTGCCAACTGACAATATTGTCCATCGCCGACCTCAGATCTGAACGGGACATGACTTCCCTCGACAGCTGGGTGAGATGGTCGGTGTAAGGGTTGCCCGTCAACGGCTGCATGGCGCGTGCGTTGAGTTCCCTGAGCTTTATCGTGCTGCTGAAGTAGCCACCTTTCAATGCGTTGAAATTATTCAGTACGTCTTGGACGATCTGCTTGTCGTCATTCAGTTTCAAGGGGTTATCTGAACGAACAAAGCTCCGGATATCGTCCTTGGACAAACGGCCATCCAATGCACCGGTGCTGCCATTTCGGTCAAGCGATTGCAGCAACCCGGGACGCCGCAGCACCTCGTTTGCCAGTCGGATGTTCGGGTCCTTATAGGGGTTGCCCGTTAACGGTTGATCGGCCATTTTCTGCAAGCTCTGGCGCGTGACCTCGCGCGAAGGCCAGCGGCCCTTGAACGCGTCATAATTATTCAAAAGCCCCTGGGCCAGTTGCTCATTGCTTTGCTTGGAGTAGTAAGGGTCTGGCAACGTGGGGGTCGGGCGCGGAGGTGGGCCGGGATTGGGACGCACGTTTTCTGGGACTGGGCGCGGCGGCGGGCCGGGATTGGGACGCACGTTTTCTGGGACTGGGCGCGGCGGCGGGCCGGGATTGGGGCGCACGTTTTCTGGGACTGGGCGCGGCGGCGGGCCACCGAATACTGGGCCGCATTGATCAGGCTGCGAGCTGAAGTTGACGCCTATCGTGACCTGGGCACTAGACGCGGTAGCAGACCGCTCGGTGCTGGGCTTTGCATCTGCGAGGGAGGCGTTATCGAGGGAAGGAGCGACGCTCTGGTTGTATGCTGATACCGACATTCTAGTTCTCCAGTTCGGTGTATTCAGGTGCCTGGCCTCACTGTTCCAGCGACCCCGGCGCTTAATGAGTCGTCAGGGAAACCAGTGGAGGCAGGCATATCCTGTGTGGCATAACTGTGGGAGCCGGTTCCTGAGGCCGCTGAAAGTTTCCAGAATCGAGGTAGGAAGAACGTCTGAAGGCGTGAGAGACAAACCACACCATCGGCATGGGTGGCCGCCCAACCTGGCCAGGATGAGCGGACATGTCGAGTCAATGCAGGCTTAGAACCCGACGCTTGCCTGTACAAAGAACGTACGTGGCTCCCCCAGGTACAGCCCGGCATTGTTGTCGCTCGAACGGGTGTAGTGCTGTTGATCAAAAACGTTTTTCACGCCGACTCCCAACTTCAAGTTAGACAACTGCTCGCCAAAGTCATAGCCACTGCGCACGTTGACCGAGACATAGCCGGGGATATCGCCAAATTGACCATCGGCGGTACCTTGGGTGATGTAGGTGCTCGTTGTACCTGGCGCACGCTGGCCTGACTGGGCGTACACATCCAGGTTGTGGGTCCACTGGTTGACGTCGTAACGCAGGCCCAACGTCGCCACTTCACGGGAATACAACGGCAGGTCACGGCCCTTGAACGGTACGTCGCCTTCGGAGGTGGCCTTGGTGTAAGTGAAACCGACGTTCGCGGTCAGGCCGTCCAGGCGTGGGTCCAGGTTTGCCAGGTCGTAGTGGGCCGAGGCTTCGATACCCGTGTGCTTGGTAGCACCGAGGTTGGTCCAGCCCACATCGTTGCTGACGTATTGCAACTCATCCGAGAAGTCGATGTAGAAAAACGTCAGCTCACCGCCCCAGACAGCGTCGTTGTAGCGCGTGCCGACCTCGTAGGTCTTGGCCTTTTCCGGGTTCAAACCGTTGGCGGTCTGGTCGCCGGTGCCGCCCTGGCCCAGCTGGAAGTATTGCAGGCTACCAAACGAAGTCTCGTAGTTGGCGAACAGTTTCCAGGCATCAGAGACGTGGTACATCACGCTCAACGCCGGCAGCGGCTCGTTGTTGTGGACTTCGCGGCGTTTTTCCAGGGTGCGCGGACCGGTCAAAGGGATGACCGGACGGTCGTGCCATTCGGTTCGAATATCCTCGAAGCGGATGCCTGGCGTGATAGTCCACTTGCCGATATCGATCTTGTTATCGACGTAAAAGGCGTTGGCCTCGGTGCCGCCGGTACGGTCCTGGTAGACATGGCCATCACTGCGACCGACCGGCGTCGGTACGTTGTTGACCAGGCCCAGGCTACTGGCCTGCTCATGCATGCCTTCCTTGAGGTAGCGATAACCCACGCTGACCTCTTGGGTGCTCGGGCCCAGATCGAACACATGGGACACTCGCGGTTCGATGCCGAAGGTGTAGTAGGTGCGCGGATAAGAACCAACGGTGCGCAAGTCGCGGTTAGCGATGTTGCTGCCGCGGAAACTGTCGGAATAGTAGGTCAGTACTTCTGCCTGGGTGCGGTCGTCGATCTGACGGATGTACTTGAAGGACACATCCTTGCGGCGGCCGCTGAAGTTGTCCCAGTCGCGTACCGACTGGTAAGGGTTGGCGTCGAATTGCCGCTGGGTCAGGCCGCCGGGCATGTCGGCACTGGCGTCGTAGTAGTGGAAGTTCAGCGAGAAGTCGTCTTGATCGGTGGGCGCCCAGTGGGTCTTGAGCATCACATCGTCGATGTCGTTGGAATTGTTGCTGGTACGGTACCCGTTACCATTGACACCGGAGTACAGCAGCGCAACGCCGATACCGTTGTCGGCAGTGCCGCCAATAAAGGCGTTCTCGACGTGCTTCCAGCCACCGTGGGCGGAGGTCTGCAGGGTAGTGCCGACTTCGCCGGAGAATTTCTCGGGAATGGCGCGGGTCACGAAGTTGATCACACCGCCGACGTTTTGTGGCCCATAACGCACGGAACCGGCGCCGCGTACCACGTCGATGCTATCGAGGTTACCCGCCGAAATCGGCGCCATCGACAGCTGTGGCTGGCCGTACGGCGCGAATGCAGCCGGTACGCCATCGATCAGCACGGTGGAGCGTGGCGACAGGCGCGACGTCAGGCCACGTACACCAACGTTGAGGGAAATATCACTGCCGCCGGTGCCGTTGGATTCCTGCACCTGCACACCGGGCACGCGCCGCAGCACGTCGCCGACGTTCATTGCGCCCTGCTCCGCCATGGCTTCGCGGCGGATCACCGTGCGTGCCCCGGGGTGGTTCTGCACCACTTCGGCGTTGGCATCACCGAGCCAGTCGCCCACCACCTTGATATCAGTGGCGCCCAGTTCCAGCGGGGAGCCGGTCTCACCACTGCCAACGCTCAGCGGGCGCAGCGTCACGGAGCCTGCATCTATCCGGTAATCCAGGCCACTGCCTTGCAGCAACTGGCGCAGGGCTTGTTCAGGGGAAAGGTTGCCGTCTACCGCTGGCGCTTGTTTGCCAGCGACCATGTCGGGGCTGAAGAACACTTGCAGGGCCGTCTGCTGGCCCAATTGGCTCAGCGCCGCGCCCAGGGGCTGGGCCTCGATATGAATGGCGTCGGCGGCATAAGCCGCAGGAAGCGCGGCACTGACCGCGAGCGCCAGGGCCAGTGGCGCCCATCGGGAGATTTTATTGTTGTTGACGGCAAGTTTTTTCACGTCGAACCCAGTCCTGTGATCGCAAGAGTGCGCGGCTGTTAATGCAAACCAGTTGCAGTTGCAGGAGAAGACGAAGAACGTGGAAAAAACCTGAATGTCAGCGTGAAATAATTTCCTGGCTGCCGTCTGGCAAGGTTCGCAGGGCCACCGGCAGGATGTGCGGCAAGGCTTTGAGCAAGGCGTCGGTATCGTTGGCCTTGAACACGCTGGTCAGCCGCAGGTCGCGCACGGCCGGCGTGCTGACCCGCAGCGGTTGCTCGCGGTAACGCGAGACCTCCCGCGCCACATCGCCCAACGTAGCGTTATTGAAGACCAGCTTGCCCGTGCGCCAGGCGGTCAGTTCCTCGGTATTCACTGAGTAAGCTGCCGCTACCATCCCCTTATTGTCGACATGGGTGCCCAGGCCCGCCGTCAGCGTCACCACGTTGTCCGGCGCACTACCTTGCACCTTCACCGTACCGGCTTCGACCATGACGCGGGTCTGATCTTCATCACGGCGCACATCGAACCGCGTGCCGGTCACTGTCACCTGCCCTGCCCCGGCGGCCACGACGAAAGGCCGGCGGGTGTCATGCTCGACACTGAACATCGCTTCGCCCCGCTTGAGCTCCACACCGCGCCGGCCTTTTTCATAGTGCACCGCGACGATGCTGCGGCTATTGAGGTCCATCACCGAGCCATCGGGCAATGCCACCTGACGATGCTCGCCCAAGCGTGTA
The DNA here is from genome assembly GCF_014268275.3 of Pseudomonas tritici. Taxonomy (NCBI): domain Bacteria; kingdom Pseudomonadati; phylum Pseudomonadota; class Gammaproteobacteria; order Pseudomonadales; family Pseudomonadaceae; genus Pseudomonas; species Pseudomonas tritici. The sequence continues at coordinate 2,372,912 of NZ_CP077084.1, read as the reverse complement.
CTGAACTCCGCGCTGAAAGGCTTGGGATCACCAAGCCCGCTGAACAGGCCCAATCCCAGAGCAACACCGACCACGCTGGCCGCCACCGCGTAACGCAAAGCGGTGCGACGCTTGGGCCGCACCACCGGGGCTTCGCACAGCGCTTGCAGATGCGCTTTGGGCAGCAAATCGGTAGCGCGCCACACGCCTTGCAGCACATCGAATTCGTATTGGTGGTCGGGATGCGCATTGCGCCATGCGTCGAAGTGCTGGCGCTCGGTAGCGCTCAACTCGGCGTCTTGCAGGCGCACAAACCATTGCGCGGCTTCGTCTCGGGCACGGTTATCCGTCATGGAAGATCCTGTTTCAAACGGGCGGTCATGGCGCCATCGCGTCCAGGCGGTCGCGCAAATGCCGCAGGGTGCGGATCATATACTTTTCCACCATGTTTTTAGACAGCCCCAGGCGTTCGGCGATTTCCTGTTGAGTCAGGCCCTCGATTTTCTGCCAGATAAAAATTCGGCGGCAGTTGAGCGGCAGCTCCGCCAGGGCCCGCTCGATAGAGTCCGCCAACTGGATCGCGTGCATGAAATGCTCCGGGTCGTCACTGTGCGGCGAACGCTGATCACAGGCTTGCAGCGTGAGGGCCTCGCGACGGTCTTCGCGTCGATAGGCGTCCACGGCGATATTGCGCGCAGTTTGATGCAGGTAGGCGCGCGGTTGCGCAACCTCGGAGGCGGTTGATTCAAGGACCCGCACAAAGGTGTCATGGGCCAGGTCTTCGGCCTGCTGACGGTTTCTCAGGCGGCGCGTCCAGGTCCCGATCAACTCTTCGTAGTGTTCGAAAAAGCCTGTTCTGCGGGGCGGCTGAGGGATCATTGCGGGTGCACTGGTGAGGCGGGGCGTGAATAGTAATGCTTCCTATTAAGTGGAGCAATTGCTACCCGCCGTATGACCTCGAAACTACTGCGCGCCGCCAACCTGCTTGAGTCGGCTGAGTTTTTCGCGGCTGCCGCACACGCTCATCTGGCACCATTTGCGCTGTTTGTTCTTGGAGATGTCCAGAAACACCCAATCGCAGTCAGTCGAGGTGCAACTGCGCAACGCCTGCAAATCACCCGATACCAGCAATTGCGTGGCGTCTATCGCCAGGCGCCCCAGCACCGTGGCCGTCAGTTCCTGTGCCGTACTGCAAGGCTTCCACTCCCAGGTAGGCTTGCCGTCGACAGTACGCAGCACGCGCCGTGCAACACCGTGCTGGAACGTTTGGTTAATCTGCTGCAACGCCTCATCGGGTGCAGCGCCGCGCAACGACAACGGATAGAACACCTCGTACAGGCACTCCCTGAATGCGATAACGGCGTCCAGGTCCGGTTGGTAGGCGATCGATGACCCAAGCACCATCGGCTTGTAGTCCGCAAACTCCTGGGCCGAGATCAACGACGCATGGAATGCCCATTCAAAGAAGAACTGAAAGCTCGTGAGTCGCTCTTCCAGGACCTTGAGTCCGGTGCCGGGACGACGACCATTGGTGGTATTGATAAAGTCCAATACCCGAGCCCCACCAATCAGACGGATCGATTTTGCAGTGCCCGTAAAATGTGTCATGCCTGCTCCCGAAAAAACGCATTCTCCTTGCGATGGCGCAGATTACCTTGTTTTTTCGAATGGCAGACATTGCGATCCCGGCGCAAACCCGACGCAAAGACAGACGGCTAGGTGCGCTTGTCGTTATGCGCCACCCAATCAAGGATAGCCGCCACAGACTGCGCCACGGAAAGCGCCTGGGTGTTCAAGTGCACTTCCGGAAACACCGGCACGTCATAATTGGAGTCAATACCGGTGAAGTTCTTGATCAACCCCGCGCGGGCCTTTTTATACAGGCCTTTAGGATCACGCTGTTCGGCGGTTTCCAGCGGCGCGTCCACATGCACTTCCACGAAGTACTCATTGCCGATAATCGAGCGCGCGTAGTGCCGGCTGGCCGACGAGGGTGAAATCAGCGCGACAATCACCATCAGCCCCGCGTCGAGCATCAGCCGCGCGACCTCGGCGACCCGGCGGATATTCTCATCGCGGTCGCTGTCGGTAAAACCCAAGTCCCGGCACAGCCCACCACGTACCGAGTCGCCGTCAATAATGGCCGTGATCCGCCCCTGTTCCTGCAGGGCAATGTCCAACGCATCAGCGATGGTCGACTTGCCGGAAGCAGAGATACCGGTCATCCAGATGACGGCAGGCTTGTGGTTCATCCGCACGTGTTCGGCGCGCCGGTGGCTGAACGCAAACGCATGCAGATTCTGGTTTTGACTGTTTGGAAAATAACTCATGACTGCTCGCCCTCCTCGACCGAAACAGGCTGTTTACCCAACATGAACACCATCACGCATTGCACGAACAGCAACAGCGCAACCACCCAGTAGACCGTCGAGAACGACCCGGTCAGGTCCTTGGAAAAGCCGCCCAGGAAGTTGCCGCACACCCCACCCAAGCCGATCAGAACGTTGGCGATGCCAAAGGCCTGGGTCAACCGGTTGACCGGCACGATTTGCCCGATGTAACTGGGGACCAACCCGAAGATGGGGTAAAACGCCAGTGCAAACAGAAACGCCGCCAGGTAGAACAGCGGGAGGCTGTTGAAACTGAACACCAGGGTGGCGGCCAGCCCGGCACTGAGAAAACACATCGCCAGCGACGCCCGCACACCGACCTTGTCGGCAATCCACCCCACCAGAAAGCCCGACGCCATGCCCACGGCACCGATGGTGGTCCAGATAAACCCGGCGTCTTGTACCGACACGCCCAATTCATCACGCAGGAACGGCGCGAGGTACGTCTGGAACGGCAGCAGTGCCATGCCATTGAGAAAGGCGATGGCCCACGTCAGGTACAACGAACGGCTGAGCCAGGGTCGTTGACTGTCAAATGCAGCGGCGCGCTCCCCGGAAAATCCGGTGTCCCGGCTCGTGGCCAGGGTGCGCAACAGAAACCACGCCACCACGCACAGCACAACCGATATCAGGCCTGCGGTAAGCCAGATCGAGCGCCAGCCGCCATTCAATGTCAGGAACGACACCAGCAAGCCATTGATAAACACGCCGTAGCTGGTGCCACTGGAAATCAGCCCCATGACCCGGGAGCGATTACCCGGGCTGAAACCCTTGGTGACGATTTCCGCCAACGGGATGTACACCGAGGCGGAACAGCCACCGAGCAGGATCAAAAGAGCGCCCGACAACCAGATACTGTCACTGATACTCAGGCCCAGCAGCGCCAGGGAGGTCATCACCGTGGACACCAGGCTGATTTTCCAGCCCTCGAAAAACCGGCTGATTACGCTTGTCACCGACGAGAACAGCAGGAATCCGATCTGCGCGCCGCCGGTGATCAAGCCCACCGTGGTGTAGTCGAAGCCGATGTCGCGGCGCATGTCCACCACGAGGTTGGCGAACAGGTAGACACCAAACCCGTAGGTGCTGGCCACGAAGCCAGTGAGGACGACCGCCAATACGACGCTGTCCAAGGGGCGGGTATTGCTCTGAACCAGTGTGCTCATCATCGACCTCTCATTCAGCGCCCGCGGTGTGGATGACGAAATCGCAATTCATCATGTCGTAGACAGACTTGAAATCACCGTAGCTCTCATGGGCGCGAAACCCGGAAGCCAGCATTTCAGTGGCCAACTCGCCCGGCAACAACGGGTAAACCTTCAACGTGTAGCGTTCTTTGTTATCAAAGTTGTAGATGAACTCACACAGGTGCTCATCGACCTGCCCCAAGCTCACGGATGCGTTTGTACCGCAGTAATAATAATTGCCGCTGGCCTTGAAATTACCTGCGCGAATAGCCAGGAAATTACGCTGGTCCACAATCAACAGGCCACCCGGCTTGAGCAATGCCCTGAACTTCGCCAACACGCTCAATCGGTCGTGAGCGGCGAACACATGGCACAGCGAACTGCCCAGGCACACCACGGCGTCGAATTGGCCCAGCTCCTGCGGGTCCAGTGAGTGCCAGTCGCGGTAATTGGACTCAATGTCCAGCCCGTGTTTGCGAAAGTTCGCCCGCGCCTTGGTCAACATCGTGCTGCTGCCATCCGTGGCGACCACATCAAAGCCCGCCTGCTTGAGCTGCACCGCATGAAAACCACTGCCCGTCGATACGTCTATGACCGAGCGCACGCCGTGCTTGTGCAGCAGGTTTTCAAAGAACCCGCCCTCCCCTGCCTTGCGTTTTTCCCAGTCGATCAACTCATCCCAACGCTCGACGAAATCCGCCGAGTACTGCGTGGAATAACTGGCAACTTCGTTGTGCTTGCGCTCGGAAATCTGATTCATCACACACCTACCAGGTTGAATTCTTGAAGGACAGGTACTTGCTCGCCAACTCGAGGGCGAACTCGGCGGACTGCTCGATAGACATGGTGTTCTTGGAATACCCCAGCATCGATTGCATGACGGCCATGCACTGGGGGTTGTAGCTGACTGAGCCGTCACAATGGATTTCGTCAATGCCATCCTGGCTCTGGCAAATGGTGTTGATGCGCACCGCTTCGTCCTTTGGACAAGCCTCGGAGAACTGCACCTCGATCCGCCCCTCGTGCAGCAACACCGGGTAACCGCCCGGAAGCCCGAGGGGGCCTGGTGCGTGCACCACAACCGGCGTGGGTGAGAACAGCCCTTCGATGACGGTGACGGCGGAACATGCCGTGAGGAACTGCCCATCCACCCCGCCCAGGCGACGGAATTCGGATTTCACCGTAGAGAAAATCGCCTCGGCCGACGGACCAGCCAGCTCCGGCCGATCGCGCACCTCATACAACAACCGGTAACTGGCACGCGGGGGCAAGCCACCACGCGGCACGTAGTGGCTGAAGTAATGCTGGGCATACAGCTGCACTTGCACATCAGCGGGCGCGCATTCGAGCAAGCGGGCGATGGAAAACCGCACAGCGGGAACCAGGTTGGCCACATTGCCCACGCCGATATCCGGCGCCAGGCCAATGCGCGCCAGAATCGGATTGACCGCATCGGGGAACGCTGCATTAACGGTTTTAGTGGTGATGCCCGAGGCTTTTACCGCTCGCATCAGGCAATGCATCAGCGTCAGGTGCATGGGCAGCCAGGGACCGAACTGAGCTTGGTCAAGCTTCTCGAACGACAGCTTGGGCAACCCGGTAATAACCCGCCAGGACTGCAGCGACGCGCAGTTCACCAGCATATCCGGCGCTTCTTCACGCAGCAATTGCGCGACTGTCGCGATATCTGTCAGGTCGGCGACCACCGGCTTGATGGCAATGAATTGCCCTAATTGCGCACACGACAGCTCTACCAGGTTACACAGCCGAATCGTCGACTCTTCATTGCGGCCCAGTACTACAAAGTCGAAAGCGTTTTTGGGGCCGAGAATCTTGAGGATCTGCAGGCACAGGTTGCCGGCGCCGACCAGCAGCAGTTTTTTCCTGGGCATCGACTGGCTCATCGTGGGTAGGCTCCGTTGTCGACCGGAATGACCCTGCCGGTGATGTGGCGCATTGCATCGCCAACCAGCAGCATGATGACCTCGGCAACGCCGCTGGGCAGGATCGGGTCCTTGAGGACTTCCTGGCGTGCGTACTCGGCACGCCGGTATTCAGGGATGGTGTCGTAGATGGCGGTTTCGTGGATCAGCGCCGGGGACACCGCGTTCACCCGCACAAACGGTGCGAAATTCCAGGCGTTGGCCTTGGTCAGGCCGATCACCGCTGCCTTGGTGGCACCGTAGAGGGCATCGCAGCTGCCGACTTCACCGGCCACCGAGGCGATATTGACGATGCTGCGCGGGGCCTCGTGCTTCATTTCCCGTTCGGCGAAGTCTTTGGAGAGATAGACCAGCGCCTTGAGGTTGACGTTGAGGATCTCGTCTATTTGCTCATCGGAATAGGCGTAGACACTTTTGCCGTGATAAAGGCCGGCGTTATTGACCAGTCCATAAACAGTCGCGTGGCGCTCATACAGGGTTGGGATAAAACTTTTGATAACGGTCATATCAGAAAAGTCGGCAACCTGTGCTTCAAACACGTCCGCGCTGTAAAGGTCCTGCAACACTTTCAGCCCCCCGGCATCTTTGTCGGCGCCGATAACAAAGTAACCCTGTTGAATAGCCATCTCGACAGTCGCTCGACCAATTCCGTTGGCCGCTCCGGTGATAATCAGCTTCTTCATACAAATATCCTTATTGACAAAACTCATTCATGCGCGCGTAAAAAGTCCGATGGTATTCATACATTTTCTTTAACTTTGGGTACTGTTCGAAAGCCTCGATATCGATAGTGTGATGATCCGGCGAAACAATGCGATCGCTATTTTCCGCAGCCACATGCCAACTCCGCCAGGTTTTCCATTGTTGTGGACACTCGCGTTTCCAGGTCATTGCGTGCGGCAGAAATTCAATACCCAAGTGATCACACAGTTTGCGAATCACCCGCTCCGGCTCGGCGGCCAAATCATCTGCATTAATGACATAAGGAACGTGGCCTGTGAGTTTAGTGACCACACAGAATATGTCGTACAGCGCTTTATGCCCGATGGCCTGCAACGGCATATCGGGGTGGACTCGATGATGGGAAATAATGCTGCTGGCGGGTTCGCGAATAAGAAAGATATTATCCTGTTGCGCCAGAAAGCCGACATCAACTTTCAAATCATCCAAACAGTGGTAACACATATCTTTATGAAAAACGTTAGTTCGTTCGCGCGCCGTGACCAAGTGTTCTTTTATGCCCTGGTAAGTGGTGGGCAAACTGTGATCCCACTCATCCGAAGGGATCGCCGAGTCCTCTGAAAACGCCATATGCGCAAAGGGCTCGTGGAAGACCTCGAAATCCCCCCGCTCGATAAACACGCGCTCCAATACGGTGGAGCGCGAACGTGGGTGGGCCCACAACCCGATCATCCGGTTCATGCGATCACCCCGAATTCGGCGGCCAGCAGCGCGTTGAGCGCGCGCTTGAAGGGTTTGGTTACCGGGCAGAGCCGCACGCAGTAGTCCGCCAGGCGCCGGTGTGCGCTGTTGGCTTCATTGCAGGCGTTGATAAACGCCTCGTGGTTGCCAAAGTCGTACGGCTCGATGCTGTCGATGAAATAGGCTTCGTAGAAATACGGGATGCGGATCAGCTTGGCGAAGGTCGACGCAGGCGGCTTCTGGGGTTCCACCGCAGGCACCACCGGCTTGCCATGGCTCTCGCGCTCGATCAGAAACTCCACCACCTCCGGCGTCAGCGTGTAGCAGGTCGCCGTCTGCCCGGTCTTTTCCAAGTGCCAGCAGTGCTTGTTGCCACGCTCGTCCACGTCGATTTTTATACTGGAAAGCAAGGTTTTGACCGGCACGGTCGAGGCCGCGACCAGCGCCTGGACCTGCTCGTAGATCATCAATTCAGCCCAGCGCAGTTCCTCGGCACTCAAGACCAGACCACGCTCCGCCGCCTGCAACGTGAACTCAGGTTGGCAGGCGAAACGCCCAATCATGAAGGTGATGACGTACTTGCAGCGACGGGTGTCGATACCGTTGCGGCGTGCAGTCGCCAGGCCGCGTTCGATGGCTTGGATACCGGCCTGGAACTGCGCCACCGTGAAGCAGAAGGTGATATTCACCGACGCGCCCAGGGCGACCAGCTGTTCTACAGTCGCCATCCCTTCGAGGCTGCCCGGCACCTTGACCATCACGTTAGGTGCGAGGCGATGCAGTTCCAGGCCCCTGGCGGTCATGCGCTCGGTGCAGCGCACATCCACCGGGTCGACCTGGGCGGAAATCCAGCCCTCGACCTGCGCCGATTGAACCCACAGCGGCTTGAGCGTCGCGGCGCCTTCGAGGATGACTTCGTTGTACAACTGCTTGCGCAGCTCACTGGGAGACAGGCTCGCGAGGTTGAAACGCGATGACCAATACTCGCGCTTTTCGAGGATAACGGCCGTCACCAACCGCGGGTTGGTGGTCACACTGCACAAGCCTCTGGGCTGGGCGATATCATCCGGCATCAACGCATCTATATAAGTCGTCGCCGCCGGGTACTTTTCCAACAAGTGCTGTTTATAAGGCAGGTACACGGCAGGCGATGAATCCCACCACACTTCTGAATAATGATTGTTGCGTTTAAGCCGTTCTACGTAACCACGTATATTCACGACGCCTCCTCCCTGAGTAATAAGATCAATTAAAAACGGCCAGCATTTCACGTATATCGGCAATCGGCCGTGCGCCGGCAGCCACTAACTGCGGATGCCGATGCGGAGGGCCAAAGCCCAAGACACGTAGATGGGCGGCAACAGCAGCCTGAATACCGGTCACACTGTCTTCAACAACCAATGCATCACTCACATCAATACCGTAAGCATCACACGCCGTCAGAAACACTAAGGGATCAGGCTTCCAACTGCCCAACTCATAACAACTGAATATTCGCCCTTCGAAATAAGAGAGCAGCCCGGTAAGGCGCAGACAGTGTTCTATCTTGTCACGTGGCGCACTGGACGCTACGCAAAAAGGAACGGTCAGCGCTTGCAGTACTTCAATCATTCCATCAGTGGCTTTTAAACGTTTTGTCAGTGCGTCCAATGCCTGCTTTCGAAAGCGCTGTTCAAACTCACTGTCCAGGCGAACATTTAAAAGCTGTTCCGCCTCGCGTAAACACTCAACAACCTTGCGCCCACGGAAGTGTTCGATAAAACGTGTGGCATCTAACATCGCGTCGTCCGGTACTAACGCATTTAGCAGGGCGATCAACACAGACAGGGTTATTTCTTCGCTTTGGACAAGCACACCGTCGCAATCGAAGATAACTAACTTAGGCACGCCAACTAAGGCAGCGGCTGTTTCCTGAACGGGCTGTTCCCCTATATCGGCCGAGAGGCACATAGATATCTCTTATTGCTGGCCCCGCGATGACTTCCGAACTACCAACGGAGCGGGTTGAGGTGTGCCTATAAGACACGGGGCGAAAAAGCCTGTCAAACGCTTTTGAGCGGTTTTTTAGTATCTTATGGTTATTTTTTATAGTTCTGTTATTCCATTTTTCACCATGGTTGTAGTCGCTAATTTCACACGGGTGAACTTCCCTTGCGCGCTATCAGTCAGCTACTTGAACTCACGGATTTAAGGCTGGGTGAGCAATGCATATTTCGTTGGAACAACAAGTGGCACTGGTGACAGGCGCCAGTTCCGGCATCGGTGCCGGCGCGGCCAAGGCTCTGGCACAGGCCGGAGCGGCCGTGGTGCTGAATTACAATGCCCAGGCGGCGCCCGCCGAAGCCCTTGCCGAACAGATCAATGCCAGCGGCGGCCGGGCGATTGCGATCGGCGCCGACGTGTCTAAAGAAGCGGACGTGGAGCGGCTGTTTGCCCAGGCGCTGGATGCCTTTGGCCGCCTGGACATCCTGGTGGCCAATTCCGGCATGCAAAAGGACGCCAACCTGGTCGACATGAGCCTCGACGACTGGAACGCAGTGATCGGCGTCAACCTCACCGGCCAGTTTCTGTGTGCGCGGGCGGCTGTGCGGATCTTCAATCGCCAGGGCGTGCGCGAGGGTGTGTCGCGGGCGGCAGGCAAAATCATCCACATGAGCTCGGTGCACCAGTTGATCCCCTGGGCCGGGCATGTGAATTACGCGGCGTCCAAAGGTGGCGTGGAAATGCTGATGCGCACTCTCGCCCAGGAAGTCAGCGAACAGCGCATCCGCATCAACGGCATTGCGCCCGGCGCGATTCGTACGGCGATCAACCGTGCGGCCACTGAAGGTGCCGCAGAGAAGGAGTTGCTGAAGCTGATTCCCTATGGCCGCGTCGGCGATGTAGAAGATGTAGCCAACGCCGTGGTGTGGCTGGCCAGTGATGCTTCCGACTACGTCGTGGGCAGCACGCTCTTTATCGATGGCGGCATGAGCCTTTATCCGGAGTTTCGTGGCAATGGTTGATTTGAACGAACAACAAAGCGCCATCGATGCCCACGGCATCATCGGCGATATGCGCAGTGCGGCCTTGGTAAACGATAAAGGCAGCATCGACTTCTTCTGCTGGCCGGAATTCGACAGCCCGTCGATCTTCTGCTCGCTGCTGGACAGCCCCGACGCCGGCATTTTCCAACTCGCCCCGGACCTGCCCAACGCGCGGCGCGAACAAATTTACCTGCCCGACACCAACGTGCTGCAGACCCGCTGGCTCAGCGACGAAGCCGTGGTGGAGATCACTGATCTGTTGGTCATCAGCGAAGAAATCGAAGACCTGCCGCTGCTGATCCGCCGAGTGCGCGTGGTCAGTGGCAAGGCCACCCTTCATCTGCGTTGCGCGGTGCGCCACGACTACGCACGCACGCCTACCCACGCCAGCCTCGACAACGGCAAGGTGTGTTTCAGCGCCGACGGCCAACCTGGCCTGCGCCTGGCCAGCAGCCAGCCGTTGCAGATCAAGGACGGCGCCGCCGTGGCCAGTTTTACCCTGGACCAGGAAGAAGGTGCCGAGTTCGTCTTGGGCGGCCAGGAGGATGAACGCGTCGACGGCGGCTGCACCGACCTGGCGCTGTCCCACACCTTGAAGTTCTGGCGCGGCTGGATCGCGCAGTCGAACTACCGTGGCCGCTGGCGCGAAATGGTCAACCGCTCGGCCCTGGCGCTCAAGCTTTTGACCTCGCGCAAACACGGCGCAATCATCGCCGCTGCCACCTTCAGCCTGCCGGAAACGCCCGGTGGCGAACGTAACTGGGACTACCGCTACACCTGGATCCGCGACGCCTCGTTCACCGTCTACGCCTTTATGCGCCTGGGGTTTGTCGAAGAAGCCAACGCTTATATGCGCTGGCTCAAAGGCCGGGTCAGTGACTGCTGCGGCCAGCCGACCAAAATCAATATTCTCTACGGCATCGATGGTCGCCAGGAGCTGCCGGAAGCCGAGCTGGACCACTTCAGCGGCCACGGCGGCGCCAAGCCGGTGCGCATTGGCAACGAGGCGTTCGACCAGATCCAGCTCGACATCTACGGCGAACTGATGGACGCGGTGTACCTGGTCAACAAGTACGGCGAAGCCATCTCTCATGAGGGCTGGAAACATACGGTAGAAGTCGCCGATCAGGTCTGCGAGATCTGGAACACCAAAGACGTAGGCATCTGGGAAATGCGCGGCGAGCAGCATCACTTCCTGCACTCGCGACTGATGTGCTGGGTCGCGCTGGACCGCGCCATCCGCCTGGCGTCCAAGCGTTCGCTGCCGGCGCCTTTTGCACGTTGGGACCAGACCCGCCAAGCGATCTATGCCGACATCTGGAGCAACTTCTGGAACGAAGAACGCGGACATTTTGTGCAGCATATCGGCAGCACTGCGCTCGACGGCTCGATGCTACTGATGCCGTTGGTGCGCTTCGTCGCGGCGACCGATCCACGCTGGCTCTCAACGCTGGAAGCCATCCAGAAAAGCCTGGTGCGCGACGGCATGGTCTACCGCTATCGCAACGACGACAGCCAGATCGACGGCCTGCAAGGCACTGAAGGCGCATTTGCGGCCTGCTCGTTCTGGTACGTCGAATGCCTGGCCCGCGCCGGGCAAGTGGAAAAGGCCCACCTGGAATTCGAACAACTGCTGCGTTACGCCAACCCTCTGGGGCTGTACGCAGAAGAGTTCGACAGCCAGGCCCGCCACTTGGGCAATACGCCGCAAGCCTTGAGCCACTTGGCGTTGATCAGCGCTGCGACCTTCCTGGACCGTAAGCTCAGCGGGGAAAAAACCACCTGGCAACCCTGAGGTCGCCGAACGGCGCTGACCTCGGGCTACACACGTCAGCCTATTGCCTTAAATTCCACCCCTCCCGTTCACGGCTTTCGGCTAGAGTTCCAGCACCTCTGGCCAGCCGATGAACGCTCACCATGACCACCACTGCCCCGCTGCTTTACGTCCGTACGTCCATGCTCGATGTGGCGTATGAAGCCCACGGCCCCGCTGATGGAAAACCTGTGATCCTGCTGCACGGCTTCCCCTACGACCCTCGCGCCTATGACGCGATAGCGCCCGTACTGGCCGGGCATGGCTTGCGGGTGCTGGTGCCGTACCTGCGCGGTTACGGCCCGACGCGTTTTATCAACGAACACGTCATGCGCTCCGGACAGCAGGCGGCGTTGGCCAAGGACCTGCTGGACTTCATGGATGCGCTGGGCATCCCACAGGCGACCCTCGCCGGCTACGATTGGGGTGGACGTGCCGCGTGTATCGTCGCGGCGCTGTGGCCCGATCGCGTCAGTGGATTGGTGACCGGTGACGGCTACAACATCCAGGACATCGCCGAGTCGCTGGCGCCACGGGCACCCGAGACGGAACACCGCTTGTGGTACCAGTACTACTTTCATACCCAGCGCGGTGTCGACGGCTTGACCGCCAACCGTCGCGAACTCTGCGAACTGCTGTGGTCACTGTGGTCGCCGTCCTGGACCGAAGGACCGGGGCTGTATGAGCAGACGGCGCCGTCGTTTGATAACCCGGATTTTGTCGAGGTGGTGATCCATTCCTATCGCCACCGTTTTATGTATGCGCCTGGTGACCCCGCACTCGAAGCCATCGAGCAAGCCCTGGTATTGCAGCCGCCGATTTCGGTGCCAAGCATTTCGCTGTGCGGTGCCGATGATGGGGTGGGCCCGCCACCCGAAGAGGATGATGACGTGGCGCATTTCAGCGGGTTTTACCGGCGCCAGGTGCTGCCCGGCGTGGGCCACAATATCCCCCAGGAAGCGCCGCAGACTACCCTTGACGCGCTATTGGAATTACTCGCATTTGACAAGGGACGCAGGATTTTTTCGCAGTAGATCAGTGCTACATGCCTACCCTCTTCGGCGACACTTTGCTGTAAGTCATTGCGCTACGCGTTCGAACCAATTTCGACGCACAGATAAAGAAAAACCTACCTACCAATGAAGAAACGCCAAAAAAAATAACAAATCATTATGTCGACACAAACAGAAAAATATACACAACCCTTTGAAACTTTAAACATGCGTACATATAAATACTTTAGAAACCACCTCAGCGCGCGACTCATTCACCATCAAAAATCCTCAACGCCATACAGCACAGACACTTCAGCCACCCCTGCGTAAAAAGAATGCTGCCCCCAGTACTTTCTCAACCTTGAAAAAACATAAACAAAAGCCAACCCAAAAAAAAGCAAAAGTAACAAAACGTTAGTACAGGCTTGCTCGAGGCATCGCTAACATTTTAACTATTTTTTACGCCAGCGCCGTGCACGGCAGCTGGCAATACCATCCAAAACAGAAAAAACCGCGCCTTAAAAACAATGACCAAACAACTACAAAAAAGGTACATCCGATGCATAACATGCCAAGTGATACGTCCTCTATTATTCTGAACGAAATTCTGCGTATTCGTCGGCGAGATGAGCGGGCCTCCTTGCCCATCGCGCTGGACGAGGAAGCCGATCAAATCCACTCCATTCAGATTCCACGGATCCAACGATTCGTGGAAGCGGGTAGACCGATCGAATTGGTCTTGCCTGCCTTTCCCGCCAAATCGCCTAATCCGGATAAAGTGATCGGCCGACTTCCTGATCTGGCGGAAAGAATTTCCTTACAGTCTCTGGATAAGTTATGCACCGATATAAAATCCCACTACGCGCCAGGCGCGCGGCTGACCATCTGCTCAGATGGGCGTGTATTCAGCGATGTGATAGGTGTCGATGACGAAGATGTGAGTCGGTATCAATCTGCAATCGGCCATATAATTGCGCAAAAACACGCCCATCATTTACGGCTCTATAATCTCGAAGATTGCACTCGACTCAATGCGTTAACAGATGACTTTGACCAGTTGCGTAGGCTATTGATCGAGGGCTATGCAGAACCACTGACGACAGTTAAAAAAACGTTAATGAAAACGCCAGAGGGCGTTGAGTTGTATCGGGCAATCACCCGCTTCATGTTTGAAGACAACCTGATACCCGGCTATTCAGGATCACGAAGTGCCCTACAGAAGAAAGCCAAGCTGCTGTCCGTCGAGGTCATTCAACGCAGTTGGGCGTGGGGCGAACTCTTGGCACAGGAGTTCCCCAACGCCATCAGATTATCCATCCATCCGCAGCCAGTTAGCAGCTTGAAGATAGGCATTCATATGATGCCGGCCCAGGACAGCTGGATTACGCCTTGGCATGGCGTAGCGGTAGGTATGGGAGATGACTTCAAGCTAATGAACCGCAAGGACGCACAACGCTGTGGAGCCCACCTGATCATGCAAGATGACCTGCGCAGCCACTATGCGATTGACTCATCCCAAACGACCTCCTTGCTGGCGGCTGCAGTATGACGGACCCGAACCTGTCACACTTGATCACCACGGCGCGTCTGCCTGCCACACTCACTCCACCTGAATTCGGCGTGATGATCACACCACGGCATCCCGACGTCCATCTCGGGGAGCTATCGACTGCCTGGCTCCGCATATTGGTACATAACCACCAGCTCGTCATTCTTCGCGGTTTTGACAGTTTTGATACAGCAGAAAGCCTCACGCGATATTGCTCTACGTTCGGCGAAATCATGATGTGGCCTTTTGGCGCTGTACTGGAGCTGCAGGAGCAACTGGCACCGGACGACCATATTTTCTCCAACAGCTACGTACCACTGCATTGGGACGGCATGTATCTGGAGAGCGTACCCGAATTCCAGATATTTCATTGCGTGAGAGCCGACGATTGTCCCCACGGTGGGCGCACCACGTTCGCCTGCACGCCCGTTGCATTGCGCATCGCAACGCCCGAAACACGCAACTTATGGAGCCGGGCCCAAGGCACGTACCGACGAACGGTGGAGCTCTACAGCAACTGCGCCAGCGCACCTATCATCAATCGACATCCGCGGAGGGAATTCCCTGTACTGCGATATTGCGAACAACCGGTTGCGGGGGACACTGACTTCATAAATCCATCGCAATACACTTTCAGCGGGATCGACGACAGCGAGCACGCCGCATTACTCGATAGCCTTGGCGCCGCATTGCATGACCCGCGTGCCTACTACGCCCATCAGTGGCAAACCGGCGATGTCGTGCTCACCGACAACTTCAGCCTGCTCCACGGCCGAGAGAGCTTCACCAGCAAAAATGGTCGACATCTGCGCCGGGTTCATATCCACAGCGATCCGCCATTGCTCAACCCTCATATCCCATCTCAGGCCTGACGCCTGGTCCTGACGCCTGGTCCTAACCCAAGGGGAGGTGTCAGGGACACCCATTATTTCTCTTTTTCAGCGGAGTACATTCCCATGTGTGGAATAACCGGTTGGGTTGACTTTGCCCACGACCTGAGACACGAAACAGCCACCATCGACGCGATGACAGACACCCTGAAACTGCGTGGCCCTGACGCACGCGGTGTTTGGATCGACAAGCACGTAGCCCTGGGTCACCGCAGGCTATCGATCATTGACCCAGAACGTGGTTTGCAACCGATGCAGAGCCAGCAGACAGGCCCTGGCAATCTGCCCAGAGCCGTCATTTCCTATGCTGGCGAAACCTACAACTTCATCGAGCTGCGCGCTGAACTGATGCAGGCGGGCTATCGATTCGCGACGCATTGCGATACCGAAGTGGTGCTGCAGGCATACCTGCACTGGGGCGCTGACTTCGTGCATCGCCTTAACGGCATGTACTCAATTGCAATTTGGGACAGCGCGAATGATGAACTGATTTTGGTCAGGGACCGGCTTGGGGTAAAACCACTGTTTTACTATCCAACGGCCGACGGCGTTCTTTTCGGCTCGGAACCCAAGGCGCTCCTGGCCAACCCTGACGTCAAAGCACTCTCCACTCGTGAAAGCCTCTGCGACGCACTCCTATTTTTACGTACTCCGGGGCAAGTGCCCTTCAGCGGTATGAAAGAACTCAAGCCTGGCCACCTGCTGCGGGTGCGTCGTGGACAAATACGCGAAGAACGCTATTGGGCGCTCGAAGCAAAACCGCACACAGACGATCTTGAAACCACCATTGCCACCATCCGCGAGCTACTCGATGACATTGTGGCCCGACAAATGATTGCTGACGTTCCGTTGTGTGCACTGCTATCGGGAGGGTTGGACTCTAGTACCGTCGCTGCACTCGCACAAAAGAAGCGTCTGGCCAATGGCGAGGATCCACTATCGACGTTCTGCATCGACTTTGTGGGACACACTGAAAACTATCGGCCGGATCCCGTCCGGCCCTCCGCCGACGCGCCTTTCGCAGCCGAAGCCGCACGCCACATCGGCAGCCGGCACCACAACATCGTCCTGGATCGCGCAAGTTTACTTGACCCGACTCTGCGTGAAAAAGTCATGCGTGCCTGGGACTTGCCCTTCAACTTTGGCGACTTGGACATCTCACTGCATCAACTGTTTGCCAACGTGCGCCAACACGCCACCGTCGCGCTTTCCGGCGAGGCTGCCGATGAACTATTCGGGGGCTACCTGTGGATTTCTGACCCGCAGGCTCGGGCGGCGCAAACCTTTCCATGGCTAAAACTCGGGGCTCATCGCGGGCTGTCCCCCAAAGCGCTGTTTCATAAACAGTTTATCGATGACCTGAAACTGGACGACTATGAAGCCGAACTCTACCGCACAGCGTTGGCCGAGGTCCCCAGGCTCGACGGAGAGTCTGCGGAAGAGCGACGTACTCGCGAGTTGAACTACCTCACACTCACCCGATGGCTGCCGATGCTGCTCGACAAAAAAGATCGCATGGGGATGGCCAGCGGCCTTGAGGGGCGAGTCCCGTTCTGCGATCACCGCCTGGTGGAGTACGTATTCAACATCCCGTGGGCCATGAAGATCTTCAACGGCGAGAGCAAAGCGCTGTTGCGGGCAGCTGCCGCTGACCTGTTGCCTGACTCGATCCTGCGTAGAGGTAAATCAGCCTTTCCGTCGATTCAGGACCCGGGCTACGACCAAGGACTGATCGCCAGGCTCAACGCCTCCATCCAGAACCACGACGGCTCACTGACGTCGTACATCGACCCTGTCGCACTGCAGCAACTAGGCGCGAAGAGTGACACTGGCAGTTTTTCCGATCTCGAGCGTATTCTGGTGGAGTCTGCCGAACGGCTGAGCCGTTGGATTGACACCTACGCTGTCGAGCTTGATATTCGAGAAAATCGCTCCCTGTAAGCCTGCGGAGTCACCGCCAGCACGCGCAGAAAACTGCGCCGCATGGTTTCTTCGCATTTAAAACCGCACTGCGAGGCGACTCGCTTGATCGGCGTGTCTTCGTCAACCAGTCGCCGCCGTGCGGTTTCCACTCGTATCAGCTCCACTGCCCGTGCTGGCGTCCGTCCGGTTTCAGCCCGGTAGTGACGCACAAAACTGCGCTCGCTCATCCCGGCCTGGGCCGCCAGTGTCGAGATATTCCAATTCAACGTCAGACGCTCGGCGATCCAGGCATGCAACTCAGCAAACCGACCACTGCCCTGTTGCAGAGACAGGGTGACGCTGAACTGGGATTGCCCTCCCGGGCGTTTCAGAAACACCACCAAGTGCCGTGCCACTTCCAGGGCGACGGCGGCACCCAGATCGTCTTCCACCAGGGCCAGGCACAAATCAATACCGGCGGTGACCCCCGCTGACGTCCACAGCGCCCCTTGCTGGATAAAAATCGGGTTAGCCTCCACCTGCAATTTCGGATACTTGAGCGCCAATTCCTCACAACGCGTCCAATGGGTAGCCACACGACAGCCATCGAGCAAGCCTGCGGCCGCCATCAAAAAAGCGCCCGTGCAGACCGACGCCGTCCGGCGTGAGTTGACACTCTTTTGTCGCACCCAATCCACCAGGTCAGCGTCCTCGGCAGCGCCATAAACCCCCCAACCACCGGCGATCACCAGGGTATCGCACGGGGCATCAATCACCGGCAAGGGCTCAGCCACCACTGCAAGGCCTGCCGAGGTCATGACCGCCGAGGTCTGAGCAGCGATCACGTTGACCGCGTACGGCAACGCGAAGCCCCGTTGTCGCGCCAGGTCATTGGCGGACGAGAACACTTGCAAGGGGCCGGTAACATCAAGTATCTGAGCGCCTGGAAAGGCGAGTACATGGATAATTTTTGTCATGTTGGCGTAATTCGTGGGCGTAATGGCGTGTAGGCCAAATCCTGAATCACTAAAGTGAAGCCGTCCACCCCTTTATCGGAGCGCTATCCATGACCTTGCAGATCGGCTTTGTGTTGTTCCCCGGCATCCAGCAACTTGACCTCACCGGCCCTTATGACGTACTTGGTTCGCTGCCGGACGTGAAATTGCACCTGGTGTGGAAAGACCTGGAACCGGTCACCTCCAGCACCGGCCTGATGTTCACCCCGACCATAACCTACGCCGACTGCCCGCTGCTGGATGTGATCTGCGTGCCCGGCGGTTCCGGCGTGGGCGCGTTGATGGAAGACCCGCTCACGCTGGACTTCCTCAAGGCCCAGGCGCAAACCGCACGCTACGTGACCTCGGTGTGCACCGGCTCGCTGGTACTGGGCGCGGCGGGTTTGCTGCGCGGGCGCCGGGCGACGACTCACTGGGCTTACCACGACCTGCTCGCCCCGCTCGGCGCGACCCCGGTGCAAGAGCGCGTGGTGCGTGACGGCAACCTGTTCACCGGTGGCGGCATCACCGCCGGCATCGACTTCGCCCTGACCCTGGCGGCCGAGTTGTACAGCGACGCGACGGCGCAACTGGTGCAGTTGCAGATTGAATACGCGCCAGCGCCACCGTTCGATGCAGGCCGACCGGACACTGCGCCCAAGCACGTATTGGAGGAAGCCAACAACCGCACGGCCGAATCGCGCAGAGTACGCGGCGAGATCGTCGCACGCGCAGCTGCACGCCTGGGCTAACACCGTGAGTTGAATCAGCTTGGGCGAGACATCACCGCCAGGCGCACGGCCAGCACCATCAGCACCGTCGCCAAGCCCCATTTCTGTAGCCAGGCGCCTTTTGAGCGCCTGGCGAAGAATCGGCTCAGCGCACCACCAAAAATGCCCAGCACCGCATGAAACACCCCAGCGACTAACGTCAGCACGCCCCCGAGCACCATCAACTGCACGGCAATGGACCCCGCCTCCGGCCGTACAAACTGCGGCAAAAACACCACGAAAAACAGTAATGCCTTGGGGTTGAGCAGGCTGTTGAACATGGCCTGCAGAAACACTCGTCCCAGGGGCATGCGATTGACCTGGGCCGCGCCCAGCCCTGGGGTTTTCTGCAACGTCTTGACCACCAGCCACAGCAGGTAAACCACTCCCGCATAGCGGATCAAATCGAAGGATGGCGGCCAACTGGCGACCAATGCCGTCACCCCTGTGGCGGTCAATGCGGTCAGCAACAGGTCGGCCACGCTGATACCCAAGGCTGATGTCACTCCCCCGCGCCAGCCATGAGTCACGCCGTGGCTGATCACAAAGGCCATGTTCGGCCCAGGCGATAACAGCAGCAACAGCACAGCCCCCGAAAAAACCGCCAGGGTTGCAAGGTCAATCATGCTCAAGCCATCCACCGCAAAAGCCTGCAGATTAATCGGCGTACCGTGTGCGAACAAAAAATTGTGCTGGATACATTGTTTCTGGTAATCGCGAGTGGGGTGACTACCGGTTCGACACTGCCCTGTCGAAATGGAACGCAGGCGTAGCTTTTGCGGCAACTTCTATCGTGAACCGCGTAATTTTTATGGTGAGTTTGAAAGGTAACTTCTGATCGGGCGAAAGCCCCATGGGCAGGGCACTTAGTGCGCCCTGCCACCGCTGTTTTGTCCCTCTTTCCCACCGCGCTGCAAAAAAGCTTTCTCCTTTAAGCAGGAAAAATTCCTTATTTGTTCCTACACTCAAAAACACACCCAATCACCGCGTGTTCGGACAAGGAATGTCAATAAAATGCCACTAAAAAGAATGATAAAACTGTCTACTACGCAGCTCCCGCACCATTGTCAATTTATTGACTGAGCACATAAAGGGAACAGTCCTTTAGTCACTACCCCCGCAAAAACACTTCAAATGAATAGCTGTGTTTGGATGGTGCATTTGAATTGGAAAGTTGCGTATTACCCAGTGCAACCAGTTCGAGCTGAACGCTAAAGCAGCCCGCTGCTTTATTGAGCAAACAGTCGAACAGTGCAGCCTGGAGTGCAATGAGGGATGGTTTTATGCGAGAGAAGTCGTCAGTCGACAGCTTGTTTTTAACACGTGCTGGTTTTGTTGAGTTCTTTGTCGTTTTCGTCAAATTGATCCACGGCCTGACGGCCATTTTGCCCCCTCTGGTCCTGGTGCTTTTCCTGGACCCGATGGACCCTGAACTGCGCCCTCATTTCGTGGGCCTGCTGGTTTTTTTCGCGGTCCTGACCATTATTCTGTTTCAGGCCCTGGGCATATATTCCGAAGAATTGTTCAGCAACCGGCTGCGCTTGAAAACCAAGATCAAAGCCTGGTCGGCGGCGTTTTGCATTCTGTTGTTCATGTACCAGATCCTGCAGATGTTCCCGCAATTAACCCCGCGTAACCTGGCGACGTGGTACGTCGCCAGCCTGGCGTTGTTCTGCCTGGAACGCCTGATGATGTTGCGCCTTTATCGCAGGCTGATGCGGGCTGGCAAATACCTGCAACGCACGGTGATCCTGGGCTTTACCGAGACCGCTGTGCACGTCGCCGATCACCTGCAGCGCAACGGCGATATCCGTTCCGGCCTGGTCGGTTTTATCGACGACCGCACCGAGCGCATTCCCAAGGAGCTGAGCAAGCTGCCCCTGCTGGGCAATACCCGCGACCTCGAAAAACTGATCCGTGCCGAGCAGGTCAACCAAGTGATGATCTGCCTGCCCTGGGCCGCCGAGCAACGCATCCACGGCTTGGTCAACCGCCTGCGGCAGTTGTCAGTGAACGTCATGCTGGTGCCGGACATGGCGGCCCTGCGCTACGGCCACAGCAAAATCACCGATGTGGGCGGCATTCTGATGTTCAACACTTCACAGTTGCCGTTGCGTGGCTGGTCGCCGGTGATCAAGCGCTGTGAGGATTTCCTGCTGGCCAGCCTGGCGTTGGTGTGCCTGTCACCGCTGATGGTGGCGACAGCGATTGCGATCAAGCTCGACTCCAAGGGCCCAGTGCTGTTTCGCCAGAACCGCTATGGCTACAACGACAACGAAATCCGCGTGTTCAAATTCCGCTCGATGTACACCGACCAGAGCGACTTCACCGCCGAACGCCAAACAACGCGCGCAGACCCGCGCATCACCCGCGTGGGCCGCATCATCCGCAAGACCAGCATCGACGAGCTGCCGCAACTGTTCAATGTGCTGCTGGGCAACATGTCCATCGTCGGCCCGCGCCCGCACGCCACGGCAACCAAGGCCGCAGGCGTGCCCTTCGAAGTGGCGGTCAGCGAATACAGCTCGCGGCACCGAGTCAAGCCGGGTATCACCGGCTGGGCGCAGATCAACGGTTACCGGGGTGAGACCGACACCCTGTTCAAGATCCAGAAACGTGTCGAGTACGACCTGGAGTACATCTCCAAGTGGTCGGTGTGGTTTGACTTGTACATCGTCTTCATGACGGTCCCGGCCGTCCTTTCCACCAAGGAAGTCTATTGATGAACACCCTCAACGGATTAATTCCCTGCATCATTTCCGGTGGTTCGGGCACGCGGCTGTGGCCGGTGTCCCGGCAGAACATGCCCAAGCCGTTCATGCGCATGCGCGATGGCATGAGCCTGCTGCAGAAAACCTTTCAGCGCGCGGCCAAACTGCCCGGCGTGGAAAGCGTGTTGACGGTGACCAACCGCGACCTGCTGTTCCGCACACTGGATGACTACCGCCTGGTCAACAAGGCGCACCTGCCCCTGGACCTGCTGCTGGAGCCGTTCGGGCGTAATACGGCAGCGGCAATTGCGGTGGCGGCGTTGCACGTGCAGGAGCATTTTGGCGGCGATGCGCAGTTGCTGGTGATGCCCGCCGACCATTTGATCCTCAATGAAGTGGCGTTTGCCGAGGCCGTGACCCAGGCCCGCGACCTGGCCGAAGCCGGTTACCTGGTGACGTTCGGTATCCAGCCGGATCACCCCGAAACCGGCTTTGGCTACATCGAACAGGGTGAGCCGCTAAGCACGGGCAACCGGGTCAAACGCTTCGTCGAAAAACCCGACCTGGCCACCGCCCAGGGCTATCTCGACGGCGGCAAGCACCTGTGGAACGCCGGCATGTTCTGCTTCAAGGCCAGCACCCTGGTGGACGAACTCGCCACCCATGCGCCCGACGTGCTGGAAGCCGCCCGCAACGCGCTGGACCATAGCCAGAGCCTGCAAAACAAAACCTCGCGCCAGCGTGAGCTGGACGCGGATGCTTTCGGCAGCGCGCCGGATATTTCCATCGACGTGGCCTTGATGGAGAAGTCCAAGCAAGTCGCCGTGGTGCCCTGCGACATCGGCTGGAGCGATATCGGCTCGTGGGAAGCCCTGCGCCAGCTCACCCCCAGCGACGCCCATGGCAACCAAGTCAATGGCGAAGCGATTCTGCATGACGTGCACAACTGCTACATCGACTCGCCCAAGCGCGTACTCGGCGCGGTGGGCGTGCGCGACCTGATCATCGTCGACACGCCCGACGCGCTGCTGATCGCCGACGCCCACCGTAGCCAGGATGTGCGCTACATCGTCGCCGAACTCAAGCGCCAGAACCATCCGGCGTACAGCCTGCACCGCACCGTCACCCGGCCGTGGGGCACCTACACCGTGCTCGAGGAAAGCAGCCGCTTCAAGATCAAGCGCATCGTGGTCAAGCCGCAGGCGTCGCTGTCGTTGCAGATGCACCACCACCGCAGCGAACACTGGGTAGTGGTCAGCGGCGCCGCGCAGATCACCAACGGCGAGCGCGAATTCCTGATCAACGCCAACGAGTCCACCTACATCCCCGCCGGGCATAAACACCGCCTGACCAACCCCGGCATCATCGACCTGGTGATGATCGAGGTGCAGAGCGGCGAATACCTGGGCGAAGACGACATCGTGCGCTTCGACGACATCTACGGGCGCGCCCCGGCTGAAGTGAAAAAATGACATGCGTACGTCTCTGATCATCCCGACCCGTAACGCCTCCAGCCACCTGGCACGCCTGCTGCCGGCGCTGGAGATGCAAACCCTGCAACCTGACGAGATGCTGGTGGTGGACAGCGCCTCCAGCGATGACACCGTGGCGCGCTTTCGCGCGTTTGGTGCACGGGTCGAGGTGATCGACGCGCGCGACTTCAACCATGGCGGCACGCGGCGCTGGGCCAGCGAACAAGTAGGCGGTGAGGCGCTGATCGTGATGACCCAGGACGCGATCCCCGCCGCCCCGGAAACCTTCGCCAACCTGCTCGCAGAATTGCAGCAAGACCCGCTCAACGGCGTGGCCTACGGTCGCCAACTGCCACACCCCGATGCCGGTGTGCTGGGCGCGCAATCGCGGCACTTCAACTACCCGGAACAGAGCCGCAGCAAGAGCCTGGCCGATGCACCGGAATTAGGGATCAAGACCTGCTTCAGTTCCGACTCGTTTTCCGTGTACCGGCGCAGCGTGCTGGAAGCGGTGGGCGGTTTCCCGGCAGACGTGATCGGCAGCGAAGACGCCTTCGTGGCCGCACGCATGCTGCTCGAAGGCTACAAGGTGCGCTACGCCGCCACGGCGATGGTGCACCACTCCCACGATTACAAACTCATGGATGAGTTTCACCGCTACTTCGACATTGGCGTGTTCTACGGCCGCGAGCCGTGGATCAAGCAGGCCTTCGGCGATGCGGGTGGCGAAGGCAAGCGCTATGTGCTGGCTGAACTCAGGGCTTTGCGCAAGGCCGGCGCCCTGCACCGCATTCCCGAAGTGCTGGTGCGCAGCGCGTTCAAATTGCTCGGCTACCGGCTGGGCCATCTGGAGCGCCGTCTCCCCCTCGCCCTCAAGCGGCGCATCAGCATGTTTCCCGGTTATTGGAGGTGAGCATCATGACCTACAGGAAGTCCCCCTTGATCAAACAGACCCTGCTCGTGCTCGCCCTGCTGACGGTGGCAGGCTGTAACACGCCGGCGCGCATTGTGCCGCCGGACGGCAAGACCGTCGAAGAAGGCAAGCGCGCCCTCGACCAGCTCGCACAGCTACCGCCGGCGGTGGAACGTATCCGCATCGGCGACCAGCTGCGCATCGTGCGCGATGCCGGTGAGATGCCGACGCTGTCAGCGTTCAACGTCAGCACCATCTATGAGCTGACGCTGTACACGGTGCAGACCGACGGCAAGATCAACTACCCGTTCCTGGGGCCGATCCAAGTGGCCGGGCGCCAGCCTTCGGAATTGGCCACGGAGCTGACCACCAAGCTCGCGCCGACCTACCGCGAACCGCGCGTGACCGTAAACATCAACCAGGCACCGGGCAGCTCGATCATCGTCGGTGGCGCGGTGAACAACCCGACGGCAGTGCAGATTGCCACGGCCAACACCCTTGAGCAGGCAATCATCGGTGCCGGCGGGGTCAGCCCGGCGGGCAATGCCAGCATGGTCGCCCTGCTGCGTGAAGACGCACAGGGTGCCTATCACGCCTACTTCCTGGACTTCAGCCAACTGCTCAAGACCGGCCCCAACGGGCGCAAGCCCGTGCACCTGCAACGCGGCGATGTGGTGTTCGTGCCCAAATCCAACGTGGGCGAGCGCATCCAAGGGGTGGATACCTACCTGAACCAACTGATCCCCTTCACCAAGTCCATTGGGGTTGGCTACAACTACACACGAACCAGCGGCGGCAGTAACTAAAGGAGCGACATCCCTATGATCGAGATCCGTTCTTTTCGTGATCTTCTGCGTTTGTTCTTCATTTTCCGGCGCGAGTTCAAACTGGCGGCGATTGCCGCGCTGGTGATCATCCTGCTGGGGGCTTTCTTGCTGCCGGCCAAGTACGAATCCACTGCGCGCCTGCTGGTCAAGCCTGGGCGGGATTCGACCCTGCCCATCGAGATCAGCAACCGCCAGGCGCTGGTGATGCCCAGCACGCAGCGTGACCCGATTGTCGACGAAGAGCGCCTGCTCACCGGTCGCCCGATCGTGCGCGCGGTGGCTGAACACTACTTGGAAGTGATCGACAACGCGCCACCGCCGGAAGGTTTCTGGAAGCGCACCAAGTACTACGTCAAGAGCGGCGTGGGTGCGGTATTCGATGGCCTGCGCGTGGTGCTGGAAACCGTTGGCGTGGTTGAAAAGACTACCCCGGTTGAACGCCTGGCCGCCGGCCTGGAGAAGAACTTTGAAGTGAGTCACGCCGCCGGTTCGACGGTGATGGATATCAGCTTCAAGTGGGGCGACCCACAAATCGCCCAGGCGGTGGTCAAGGATTGGGTCGAAACCTATATCAACGAACGCACCCAGGCCCTGGGGCGCAAGAGCCTGTATGCCTTTTATGAAGGCCAGGCGGCCAACAGCGCGACCGAGATCAAGAGCTACAAGCAACAGATCCTCACGCACCTCAACGAGATCGGCGCGGCGAGTATCACCGACCGCCTGGAAGACTTGTCCGAGCGCATCAACGTACTGCGCGGCGAGACCTTCAACACTACGCGGCTGATCGCCTCGTCCGACAGCGCAATCCAGAGCACGCGCAATCAACTCAAGGGCCAGCCGAAGGAAGTCACCACGGTGCGCCAGATCGCTCTGAACCCGCAGCAGCAGGACTTGCGTCGCCTGCTTAACCAGAAGCTGCTGGAAAAGGCCGACATGATGCGCACGTACACGGACAATGCGCCGCCGGTCAAAGCCCTGGACGCGTCGATTCGTGCCATGCAGGTCCAGGTCGCCAGCGAGAGCAACACCATTCAAGCCTCGGAAAACCGCGCGCCGAACACCCTGGAAATCCACTTGCAGCGCGTGCTGCTGGATGAAACCAGTAACAACCTGGCACTGCGCACGCAGCTGGTTCAACAGCAGAAACAATTGGTGAACCTGGAAGCGCAGCGCAAGCAAGCCCTGGAGATAGAACCGGAGCTGGCCCGCCTCTCCCGCGAGCTGAACACCACCGAGCGCAATTACGCGTTGTACGTGGATAACCTAGAAAAATCGCGCATCGACCGTGAGCTGGACAACAGCCAGATCAGCAACATTGCCGTGATCGAAGAAGCAACCTTGAACCCAGGCCGCATCTTCCCGAAAACCCTGGTGATGCTAGTCCTGGCAATCCCGTTTGCGATCGTCGTCGGCTTGCTGGTGATCTACCTGTGCTACCTGCTCGACCAGCGTATTCACGACGGTGGCCTGGTGGAGCGCAAGTTTGGCCTGCCGCTGTGGACCACCCTGCCCGAGCTGGACACCACCACCGCGCAAAGCGCCAACGCGTTCAATGCGAGCATCTACCGGCTGTACAGTTTGCTGCAGCCCGCCCGTATCGCTGAACAGGGCCTGACACTCGGGCTGACCTCGGCGCGTCACGGCGAGGGGGTGACCTTTGTGGTCGAACAACTGCGCCAGTTGCTGGCCGAAAACGGCATCAATGTGCGGGTCGGAGGGCTTGAAGCGGCGGCGCCCGGCGAGGTGGTGCTGCTGGATGCCTCGGCGTTGCTGGCTAACCGCGATGCGTTTGTGACCCTGCGCCGCGCCGACCTGATCGCGCTGGTGGTGGAGGCGCGCAAAAGTACCGTGCCGGTGGTGGAGCATGCGCTGTCGATTCTCAACACGGCGTTCGGCAAGGTGGACGGCATCATCATTAACCGGCGCAAGTTCGAAGTGCCGAGCAAGGTGCTGCAGACCATTGGCAAATACCGGGGAGCGTTCTGATGCGTATCGCCCTGCTCGCGCCCTTGCCACCGGAAAAAAACGGCATCGCCGACTACGCGAACCATTTCCGTACGGCGCTGGAACAACTCGGTGTGACGGTGCTGACGCCGTTGGCCGGAGTGGCGGGCAACGCCGAGGCGATAAAGCTGGCCATTGCTGGCTTCGATTGGCAAACCGTCGACGTGGTGCACGCCGAGCTGGGCGGCGGGCGGCTGGGGGAGTTCCTGGCCCTGCGCGAGCTGCGCAAGGCTTACCCGCAACTGCCACTGACCGCCACCGTGCATGACCCGGAACGCATGGTGTGGCGGCGTGAGCATCTGCCGTTCCCTTTGAGCTTGCTGGAGCGTTTACCCAGCCCATTGCCCCAGGCGGCCGTGGTGCTGGCCGACCCGCTGACGTTGCGCGAAGAACGCCAGGTCGCCAAAGGGCTGACCCGGCTGGTGACCCTCACCCGCCTGGGTGCCGAGTGCTTGAGCCAGCGCATGCAATTGCCCGCCGGCAAAGTGGCGGTGATCAACCATGCCAACCTGGCGATTACACCGGCACCGCTGCCGTCACTGGACACGCTGCACCTGCTGTACTTCGGCTTCATCTACCGCGGCAAGGGCATCGAAGACCTGGTGCAGGCCCTGGCGGATGTGTTCAAGCAAGCCCCCGAATTACGCGACCGCGTGCGCCTGACCCTGGCCGGCGGCACTGCCCCGGAGATGGCGTTTGGCGCGGGCGGTAATTACCTGGAGCAACTGAACGCGCAGATCGCGTCACTGGGCCTGACCGCGTCCATCGACTGGCGGCTGAACCTGCCTGCCGATGAAATTGCCCACACCATCCAGGCCCACCATGCGATGGTGCTGCCGTACCGCGAATCGAAAAAACTCGGCCTGCTCGGGCGCCAGCGCGGCACCAGTGGGGCGTTGTCCTGGGCGACCGCCTGCGGGCGCGGCGCGATCACCTCCGATGCGCGCGCGTTTGCCGAGGAAGTCGCCAGTGGCAACGGCGCCATTTACCCAGAGGGTGATGTGGCTGCGCTCGGCGAACAACTGTTACGCCTGGCACGCACGCCGCTGCTGGCGCGGGATTGGGCCGAGCGTGCCGGGGAAATTGGTCGCGAACGGTTGTGGCCGTTGACGGCGCAGAAATTTGTCACGCTGTTTGACGAGGCCATCGTCGGAGCCCGCCATGTCGCGTAAACGCACTTACCTGGCCACCCTGGCGGTGGTCGCAGCCCTGGGTCTCAGCGCGTTTTTGTGGGGGCGCCAGGCCGATGCCGAGAACCATGTGCTCAAGGGCAGCAAGGTCGTGGTGTGGAAGGATTTCCTGGGGGTGAACGCGCAATTCCTGTGGTTCAGCCCTGCGCGTTACCAGATGCAGATCGACCGCCTAAAGGCCCTGGGCCTGGAATGGGTGCGCCTGGATCTGCACTGGGATCAGCTTGAACCTGCCGAGAACCAGTACCAGGTCGCAACCCTGGATCAGTTGGTCGGCAAGTTGCAGGACAACCAGCTCAAGTCGGTGTTCTACCTGGTCGGCTCGGCGCCCTTCGCGACCACCGCGCCAGCCGGTGCGCCGTATCAGGATCAATACCCGCCCAAGGATCCGAACGTGTTCGCCAACCGCATGGCGCTGTTGGCCCAGCGTTATCCCAGTGTGGATGCCTGGCAGGTGTGGAACGAGCCGAACCTGCTGGGCTTCTGGCGCCCGGTGGCGGACCCGGCCGGTTATGCCGCCCTGTTGACGACCACCGCCAATGCCTTGCGCACCGTGAACCCGAACAAGCCGGTGGTGGCCGCTGGTATGGCGTTCTTCAGTGAAATGCCTAATGGGCAGACCATGCTCGCGGCCCTCGGTGCGCTGGGTGTGGCCAGCTTGAATACGGTAATTTCCTATCACCCCTACACCCAACTGCCTGAAGGCAACGATCCGGCGAACCTGGACTTCATCGCCAAGACCACCCAACTCAACCAGGCCCTGCGCAACGGCGGCGTGCAAACCCTGTGGAGCACCGAGTGGGGCTGGTCGACTTACCCTGGGCCAAAAGACGCCCAGGACATCATCACGCTAAAAGCCCAGGCCGATTACATCGTGCGGCGCGTGGCGCTGATGAGCGCGATGGATTACGACAAAATCTTCCTGTTCACCCTCAGCGACCTCGACCAGCGCGCCAGCGTGCGCGACCAG
Organism: Pseudomonas tritici; assembly: GCF_014268275.3. Classification (NCBI taxonomy): domain Bacteria; kingdom Pseudomonadati; phylum Pseudomonadota; class Gammaproteobacteria; order Pseudomonadales; family Pseudomonadaceae; genus Pseudomonas; species Pseudomonas tritici. The sequence continues at coordinate 2,343,964 of NZ_CP077084.1, read as the reverse complement.
TCGTATGGCCTGCTCGATATCGACGCCAACCCCAAGCCCGCCTACACCGCGCTGAAAAACTTCCTCGACGTCAGCGGGCCGCAACTCACGCCGGGCGACCCACCGGTTGCCGACCAGTTGCCCGGCGGTTTGTTCAGCATCGGCTGGACCCGTGCGGACGGGCGCAAGCTGTGGTTTTTCTGGTCGGCCCAGGGCGGCGACGCACATTTGCCGGGCCTGGCCAGCGCCACCTTGTACGACCCGTTGCGCGGCACCCAGACCCCGGTGAGCGGCACCAACGGCCTGACTGTACCGGTCAAGTCGAACCTGCAAATTCTGTTATGGGATTGAGGCCTGCGATGCGTATTTTATGGATCCTGCCCTACTCACCCTGGCCCGCCACCAGCGGCGGCAAGACGCGCCAGTTTCACCTGCTGCGCAGCCTGGCCGCGCGCGGGCATCGGATCACCCTGCTGCTGCATGACAAGCACCCGGTCTCCCTCACAGACCGCCAGGTGCTGGAAGCATTTCTCGAACAACTGATCATCCTGCCGCGCCGCCCGTTGCGCAGTGTGAAGACCCTCGTGGCCGGGCTGTTTGCACCCTACCCGCTGCTGGCCAGTGTGAATGGCCTGTCGAATGAACTGCAGGAAACCTTCAACTGGTTGCTGGGTGACCATTGGGACGTGGTGCAGGTTGAGCACAGCTACAGCTTCCAGCCTTACGAGGACGCGCTGGCGCGTAAATCCCAGCCGTTCGTGCTGACCGAACACAATGTCGAGTCGGCCCTCGGCGCGGCCACCTATGACCGTTTGCCGAGCTGGGCGCTGCCCTTCATTCGCTACGATCAATGGCGCTACACGCGCTGGGAACGTCGTGTGATGCGCCAGGCCACGCAGGTCGTGGCGGTGACTGACAGCGATGCACAGACCCTGACGAAGATCGCCGGCAAACCGGTGTCGGTGGTGGTCAATGGCGTGGATTGCGATCACTTCGCGGTGGCCCGTCCCGATCCATCGGCACGCCGCGTGCTGTTCCTGGGCAATTACGAATACGCCCCCAATGTGGACGCTATCGAGTGGGCGCTGGATGAGATCCTGCCCAAGGTCTGGGAGCGCTGCCCGCAGGCACGCATGAGCGTGTGTGGTTTCGGCATGCCAGCCAGCTGGCGCGAGCGCTGGCAGGACCCGCGCATTGAGTGGCAAGGTTTTGTGCCCAACCTGATAGACCTGCAATCGAGTTGCTCGGTTTTTCTTGCGCCGTTGCGCCATGGCGGCGGTTCCAAACTCAAGGTGCTTGAAGCCTTGGCCGCCGGCCTGCCGCTGGCGAGTACCGAGCAAGGTGTCTCGGGGCTCGACCTGGTAGAAGGCCTGGACTACCTGGGCGGACAGACCGCCGCGAGCCTGGCAGACGCCGTGGTGCGCCTGCTGCAGTTCCCCGATGCCGCCGTGCCCATGGGTGAAGCGGGACGCGCGTACGTGCGTCGCGCCCATGACTGGAGCGTCGCCGCCAGCCAGCTGGAGCAGGTGTACGCGAGCCTTTCGCCGTTGAATCAAAAGGAGCCCGTATGCGTGTAGGCCTGGATTACCGCACCGTCGGCACCTCGCCGCAATCGGGCATCAGCCGCCAGGTGTACGCGCTGGAAAGCGCCCTGCACAGCCTGCCGGGCATTGAGCTTGAACGGTTTACCGTGGCGCCCCTGGGCGATGAAACCCGTTTGCAGGCCCACTGCCCAGCCTGGGGCTGCGCGAAGACCGCCATGCACCAGCCGCAGAATCGCCTGCGTTTCGAGGCCGGTTTTCTACCGCGCGCGTTGCGTGAGCAGCATATCGATCTGTACATCAGCACCTTTAACATGGGCCTGCCGTTGCCGCCCAGGCCGAAAGGATTGCGCACCGTGGTGCTGCTGCATGACCTGTTTCAAATCACCCTGGACAACTACCACGCCAACCGTTTGAAGGCGCTGATCTACAAGACCAGCGATCGCCTGTCGATTGCCTACGCGGTGCACAGCGCCGACCGGGTGTGGACGCCGTCGCAATACAGTGCCGATGAAACGGTGCGGTTGTTTCCCAAGTCGGCGGGCAAAATTCGTGTGCTGCCCAATCAGGTCGATGGGTTTTCCGAACTGGCGGCGGACCTCAGCGCCCGCCAACTCCCCCAGCACTACTGGCTGCTGGTGGGCACCCGCGAGCTGCGCAAAAACGTGCCATTCCTGGTGGAGGCCTGGCAGAAAGCGCGACGCCAATCCCCTGCCGTGCCGGATTTGGTGCTGGTGGGCAGCCTCGACCATTTGCCCGAAGCCCAGCGCACCCTGCCGGGCATTCGCGCGCTGAGTGGCGTGTCGGATGCCGAATTGCACGCGCTGTACCGCCGGGCATCGCGCTTGTGGCAACCTTCGTATGCCGAGGGTTTTGGTCTGCCTGTGATCGAAGCCCTGAGCGTGGGCACCCCGGTGGCGGTGGCCAGCGGTACGTCGCTGGATGAAATCACCCCGCCGTCGGCACCGCGCTTCTCGCCCACCGATGGCCCGGCACTGACGCAGTTGATGATCAGCCTGGGCGAACGCGCCAATGAGGAATTGCCCGAGCAACAGCGCCAGTGGGCGGAGCGCTTCAACCATCACGCCTATCGCAGGCGCCTGGGCGAACTGATTGAGGATCTGAAGTGAAAATAAACTTGCCCAGCCTCTTCGCGATCCTCTTCGGCCTGCTGTTTGGCGCCCTCGCGCTGCTGCTGTCACCGGCCAAGGCGTTCCTCGCCGTGATCGGCCTGGCCGGGACCGTGACCATTCTGCGCTTTCCGCTCTGGGGCTTGTTGCTGTTTGCCCTGATCGCCACGTTCATGCCGTACTCCACGGTCAACCTGGGCATTCGCAGTACCGTCAGCGAAGCCATCCTGGCGCTGACATGGGGCGCGGTGCTGTGGCACAACTTCCTGGCCCGCTTGCCCGACACACCGAGCCTCTCCCGCCGGCCTACCGACCAGATGCTGCTGTGGCTGATGCTGTTCAGTGTGTTCCCGTTTATCGTCGGCCAGGTCACCATCCACGCCGACACCAGCGGTGTGGCCAACTGGTTGCGCTGGTTGTTGAGCCTGTCGTCGGTATTCCTCTGCGCCAAATTGCTGGTGGATCACAAGCACCGCGAATCGCTGGTAATCGCCCTGCTGCTGGGCAGCCTGGCGATGCTGGTGCTGTCGATTGCAGTGTTTGTGCGCACGCGCTCCGGGGCCAGCATTGCGCCGATCCTGGGGCTGTTCAACTACGCCAACTTCGACATGTTGAAGTTTGGCCTGGAGGCCATGTCTTCGCGCATGGGCTCGCCGTGGATGCACCCGAATGCCATCGGCGGGATCATGGCGTTGCTGCTGCCCCTGGCCTTCTGTTTCGGCATGACCGAGCAAGGCTGGAAACGCGCGCTGGGCCTGAGCGTGGCGTGCCTGGGCGCGGCGGCGCTGCTGTTGGCCAGCAGCCGCGGCGCGATGGTCAGCCTGGCATTGGTGCTGCTGTGGATGGCCACTCGCCGGGTGCCCTACACCGGCCGCCTGCTGATGATCGGCGCGGCGCTGACGGTGGCGTTGGTGATGGCTTATCCACCTTTACAGGAGCGCCTGGCGACGATCTTTTCGTCGGATAACGCCAGTACCGAAGTGCGTTTAGACGAGTACCGCATGTTCCCGCAGGCGGTGGTGTCGTACCCGTTCGGTATTGGCTTCAAGGTCGATCCGCCCGTGCCAGGCACGCATTTGCTAGGCATCTCGAACCTGTGGCTGAACTTCATCTACAAGACCGGCATCGTCGGCATGCTGTTTTTTGTGGCGGTGACGGTGCGCTGGTGGCGTGAAGCGCGCCCGGACAGCGGCCCGATCCGCCTGACTAAGGACAATGCGCTATGGCTGGGCACCAGCGCCGGGATTCTCTCGGCGCTGGTCAGCGGCCTGTTCGACCACTACTTCAGCTTTGCGGTGGTGATGGTCGCGCTGTTCTGGCTGATGGTGGGGATCAATGTGCTGGAAGCCCGCCGACTGTTTCCGGCGCGCCTGCCACAGGTAAAAAGCGTGGCGTTGCGCAAACCGCTGATTAATGGCGCGCAACCCTGATGCTGGGCTCCGCCGTCTGGCTGACCCTGGCGACACTGCTGGGCTTGTGCCTGGGCTTCGCCCGCGAATGGTTGCTGGTGGCGGCCTGGGGGGCGGGTGAGCGCAGTGATGCGTTCCTGATCGCGCTGTTTTTGCCGGAGGCGTTGCGCATGTCCCTGGCTGGCGGTGTGCTGAGTGCCGCTGCGCTGCCGCTTTATCTCGCGCGCAAAGACGACGAGCGGCTGGGCTGGTTGGCGGTGTTGTTTCCGGCATTGCTGCTGATCGCGCTGTTCATCAGCCTGCTGCTGACGCTGGTGGCGCCGTGGCTGGTGCAACTGCTCGGGCCGGGCTTGGCGGCCAGTGCGACGGCGTTGGCAAGCAGCAACTTGCAGATTGTCGCGTGGTGCGTGCCGGGTCTGATGCTGCATGCACTGTTCAGTATTCCGTTGCAGGCCAGCGAGCGTTTTGTGCTGGCAGGCTTGGGCTCATTGTTGTTCAACCTGCCGCCGGTGACCTACCTCGCGCTCGCAGGCACCGCCACCCAACCGCACGCCCTGGCACTGGCCTGCCTGGCCGGCAGCGTGTTGATGCCGTTGGCGCTGCTGCCGTCGATGTGGCGTCAGGGTTGGCGGCCATGGCATTGGCAATTGTCATTGGCGCCACTACGGGAGTTGGGCCAGCGCATCGGCCCGCTGTTGTTGAGCAATGGCGCGAGCCAGGGCCTGGCGCTGATCGAGCGGCTGGTGGCGTCGTTGCTGGGGGAAGGCGCGGTGACCTGGGTCAACCTGGCGCGCAAGCTGATGAACCTGCCGCTGATTGCGCTAATGAGCCTCAACCAGGTGCTGCTGGGCATGATGAGCCGTCGCCAGCGCGATGAACGCCTGGCCCTGCTCAAGCGCGGCCTGGAAACCGCCAGCGTGCTGACCCTGCCCGCTGGCGTTGGCCTGGTGGCGGCGGCACCGAGCCTGGTGGCGTTGCTGCTGCCCAAGCAATCGGTGGACTCGCCGTTGCCGCTGTTGCTGGCCTGGTTTGCTGTGCCACTGGTGTTCGGCGCCTGGAACGCCTTGCTCGCGCGCTATGCCTATGCCGCCGGCGATACGCGCCAGCCACTGCGCTGCGAATTGCTCGGTAGCCTGGTCAATGTGCTGCTGCTCAGCGCTCTGCCTTTTGTGTTCGGCATGGCGGGCATTCCCCTGGCTGCGCTGGCCGGGGTGATCTGCACCGCGCTACTGCTGATGCAGCGCCAGGCCTTGCTTGGCGCCCTGCACTGGGCCCGGCATTGGCTGCTCAGCGCAGTGCTGATGGGCGCGGCGGCGCTGGCGCTGTTTCGGGTTGAAGACGTGTGGCTGCAACTGGGGCTGAGCACCCTGGCCGGCGCGGTGGTGTTGCTCGGGATGGGGCTGTGGCTGAAGCCGTGGCGCAAGGCATGAACGATCAATCGGGACGACTCAGATGAAACATCGCTGGATTCAAATGGATATTGCCAAGGGTATCGGCATCCTGGTGATCGTATTTGCCCACAGCTGGTTCGTCGCCACCTCGCCGGACTTGCTGTACCCGGTACTGGCGTCGTTTATCTTGCCGTTGTTCTTCTTTTTGTCCGGGGTATTCTTCAAGCCTGAACAACCGTTCGTGGAGATGGCGGTGCGCAAGGCCGATGGCCTGCTCAAGCCGTTTTTCTTCACCATGCTCACCTATGTGATCGTGCGCAGCATTCTGCGCGGCCAGCCGCTGCTACCGGATGTGGGTGGCGTGCTGTATGCCTCGGTGGACACCATCCCGTGGCAGGCGCTGTGGTTTCTGCCGCACTTCTGGGTGGCGATCCTGTTCAGTTGGGTGATGCTGCGGTTGATCCAGCGCTTGAAGCTGTCGCTGTGGTTGAGCCTCGCGCTGGTGGCACTGCAATTGATCGTGGGCGCCTGGATGCTGCCGTGGTTCTGGCAACTGCCGGTCACCTTCGGCGAGCATACGTGGGTGCTGCCCGGCCTGCCGTTCAGCCTGGATATCACGCTGATCAGCAGCACTTACTTCATTGTCGGCTACCTGTTGCGCGATTGGTTGCGCCGGCACTCGGGTTCCTGGCTGACGCTGTTGGTCTCGATCGCGTCGTTTGCCCTGGTGTTCACCTTCACCTGGGACACCATGGACCTGGCGCAGCGGCGCTACGATCACTGGTTCTGGACCACCCTGTCGGCCGCGATCGGCGTGTACGCCTGCTGGGCACTGGCGCGGGTAATGATGGTCTCGGACAGGGTCACGCGGGCCATGACCTACATCGGCCAGAACACCTTGATCCTGCTGATCTTCCACGGCGAGATCCAGCACAAGACCTTCGACCTGATGGAGCGCTTGGGGCTGCCTGCGCTGCCGGCGGCGTGCGTGGGTTTTGTGGTGGCGGTGGTGGTGCCGTTGTTGATCGGGGAAGTGATCAAGCGGGTGGCGTTTTTGCGGTTCTTCTACTTTCCGTTGCGTAAGGCGACCGGGGAGAAGGCGGCAACTTAAGGAACACTGGAAGATGCGCGGCATTGGTAGCTACACATCTCGAGAGCAACCTGTAGTGAGCGGGCTTGCCCCGCGCTGGGTGGCGAAGCCGCCCCAAACCAGGCGACTTGGTTTTGTCTGGAACTCGGCGGTGCCTCTATGGGGGCGGCTTCGCCACCCAGCGCGGGGCAAGCCCGCTCACTACAGGGTTGTGTAGGTACTTATAGCCATCGCGGGCAAGCCCGCTCCCACAGTGGGTTGTTTATTTCAGTCGTCGAGTTGTTGCGGGGCTGGCTTGCTGCCGTGCTTGGCCGGTTTGGCACCCTTGGCCGGCGCAGCAGCGGGGGCTGCGGGTTCAGGTTCTGCAGCGGCGGCAGCTTCTTTTTCGGCCATCGGCATCTGGTCAATGGCGCTGAAGAACTCCTTCAGATCAAGGGTATCCGGTGGCACGGTCTTCTCGACTTTCTTCTCACCGTCCTTGCCCACCAGGATCACTTTAGTGCCACTGCCGGCGCCCAGTTTGAGGGCACGAATCAGCGCGTTGGTTTCAGGCGGCGTGAGCTTTTTGTTGTCCTTTGGGTCCTTGGCGAACTTCTCCCCTTCGGCACCGATGCTGCCGAATTTCACGGTGTAGAACACCATGCTGCGCTCTTCAAAGGACTGCTTGGTCGCAGGCTCGTCCAACTGTTTCTTGAGGGTCGCCAAGGTGTCGTTGCCAGAATCAAGCTCCACCACCACCAGCGGCCGGGCTTTGCCCAAGTCCTGCTTGAGCGGGTTGATATCATCAGCAGCCAACAGCGGCCCCGTTAAAGCCATCAAGGTAGCCAGGGTCAGCGACCGGATGAGCATGCGCACCTCCTTTGAATTCCATGCAGGGTTCTTGAGTTTCATGTCTGCGACAGTCAAATTCAAGGATGATTCCTACACCACTTTAAGAAAGCGTAGGTCAGGGCGCCCGCTGCGCAAGGGTTTGATGGGTTCAACCGTCATTGTTTCCACTGATTGCGGAAACATCATGCGACCTTCCACTCCGGCCAATGCCTCGCAAATACGGGGGCGACAATGGGATCGGCATCCACTTGCCCCAGGCTCTGGGCAAAGCTCGGCGCCAGCCCGTTCAACGCGTCCCGTGCCTCGTCCCAGCGCGACACCGCTGCGGCCATCAAGCCCAGTGCATTCGGCGTATGGTTCGGGCCAAACAACTGCCCGGCAAACTGATCGGCAAATACCACCCAGGCCTGGTGCAGGTAGCGCCGGGTGCCCGCAACAAGCTGCGCCTGCACCGTTTCGTCGACGTCGCCGATCCAGCGTTGCGGGTAGTCGATAATGCCGATCGCCGAATAGCAATTGGCTGCGATATACACAAGGCCGCGAATGATCTGCGCACGGTTGCCGGCCAGCAGGTCGGAGCCGGGAAACTCCAGGCCCAGGTGGATCAGGATCGCTGCGCTTTCCGTCAGCACCTGGCCGTCGGGGGTGACCAGGGTGGGCACCTGTTTGAGCGGGTTGATACGGGCCAGCTCATCACTGCCCTCACCTTCCGCCCAGGAGGCCGCGTCTACCCTTCGCCACGGCACCGCACATCGTTGCAGGGCGATTTCAATCATGCAGGAACCGGATTCGTCGATGCCGTAGAGCGTGTACATGGGCCTGTCCTCCTAGCGGTGCCTGTGCCCAAGAGTGCAAGTAACCACGGAGTCGAATCAAGTGTTTTAAAACAAGCCCATTTGCCCGCCGACCAGCGTGCTGAAATCGTCATTCACAAACGGCAGGATCGCGTCGGCCACCGGCTGCAATTGCCGGGTGACGTAGTGGTCGTAGTCGATGGGTGCTTGCCGCACTTCGAGGGGTTCCGGGCCGTTGACGCTGATCACGTAGCTGATCCAGCCACCGCGCTGGTATTGACGGGGGCGGTTCAGGCGGTCGTTGTATTCGTCCGCCAGGCGCGCAGCACGCACATGCGGCGGCACGTTGCGCTCGTAATCGTCCAGCCGTCGGCGCAGCCGTTTGCGGTAGATCAGCAACTCATCGAATTCGCCGCTCAGGGTACGGCGCACGTAGTCGCGTATGTAGTCCTGATGGGGCAGGCGATGGAAAATGCGCTGGTACAGCTCCTGCTGGAATCGGCGAGCCAGGGGCGACCAGTCGCTGCGCACGGTTTCCAGGCCTTTGTAAACCATTTCTTCGCTGCCATCGCTACGCACGACAAGGCCGGCGTAGCGCTTCTTGCTGCCCTCCTCCGCGCCACGAATGGTGGGCATGAGGAAGCGCGTGAAGTGGGTTTCGTATTGCAATTCCAGGGCGCTTTGCAGGCCGAACGCCGTTTGCAGGTGCTCGTGCCACCAGTCGTTGACGTGCTGCACCAACGCCCGTCCGATGCCGCTGGCCTCTTCCTGGGAATGCGCACTGCCGAGCCAGACGAAGGTGGAGTCGGTGTCGCCGTAGATCACCTCATAGCCTTGGGCTTCGACCAGTTCGCGGGTCTGGCGCATGATCTGGTGACCGCGCAGGGTGATTGACGACGCGAGCCGTGTATCGAAGAAACGGCAGCCGCTGGAACCGAGTACGCCGTAGAAGGCGTTCATGATGATTTTCAGGGCCTGGGACAGCGGCGCATTGTGCTCGCGCTTGGCCACTTCGCGGCCTTCGGAGACCCGCGCGACGATGGAGGGCAGACAGTGCCGGGTGCGGGAAAAACGCGCGCCGCGAAAGCCTTCCACCGACGCACTGTCATCGGGGTACTTGAGGCCTTCGATCAGGCCCACCGGGTCGATCAAGAAACTACGGATGATCGACGGGTAGAGGCTTTTGTAATCGAGTACCAACACCGACTCGTAGAGGCCGGGGCGCGAGTCCATGACAAATCCGCCGGGGCTGGCCTGGGGTGGTTTGTCGCCCAGGTTTGGCGCGACAAAGCCCTGGCGGTGCATCAACGGCATATACAAATGGGTGAACGCGGCGACAGAGCCACCGTTGCGATCAGCCGGCAACCCGGTGACGCTGGCGCGCTCCAGCAGGAACTTGAGCAGCTCGGTCTTCTCGAAAATCCGCGTGACCAGCTCGCAGTCCTTGAGGTTGTAGCGTGCCAGGGCGGGCTTGTCCTCGGCAAACATGCGGTTGATTTCGTCCATGCGCTGGTATGGCGTGGAGATGTCCTTGCCCTCGCCCAACAGGGTTTGCGCGACGTTCTCCAGGCTGAACGATTCGAAGCTCCAGGTCGCCGAGCGCAGGGCCTCGATGCCATCAATGATCAGCCGCCCCGGCGCCGCTGCGAAGTAGTGATTACGGCTACCGTGTTCGCGCCAGGCCATCGGCTCTTCGCCACGACCAAGCATCAGCGGCACGTTGAGGCGCTGGGCGTGTTCGTGGAGGACACGCAGGTCGAACTGCACCACGTTCCAACCGATGATCGCATCGGGGTCGTGCTGGGCAAGCCATTGGTTGAGGCGTTCGAGCAATTGCACGCGGGTGTCGCAGTAGTCGAGCTTGAAGTTCACCGCGTCGGTTTTGTTCGGCGGGCCGAGCATGTACACCTGGCGCTCGCCGCAGCCTTCGAGGGCGATGGAATAGAGATCGCCCTGGGCAGTGGTCTCGATGTCGAGGGACACCAGTTTCAGCGGCGGGCGGTAGTCGGGCGCGGGTTTCATCTGCGCGTCGCAGAGCACGCCGTTTGCGTCGGGAGTGCCACCGAACCACACCGGTGCGGTGATGAAACGCTCCATCATGTAGCGCTCGGGTGGGCGCACGTCACCTTCGTAGACATCCACACCGGCAGCGCGCAGGCGTTTTTCCACGTCCATCGCCTGGCGGTGCTGGCGGGTGTAGAGACCCAGGACCGGGCGATGATGAAAATCGCACAGCTGCAACGGGCGCAATTCGATATCGCGCTCACCCTTGAGCAGCCAATCCAGCGGCTTGCGATGGGCTTCGGGGATGAACATCACCGAGGTCTGCACGGGTAGGCGTATAAACCTAGGGCCGTGGTCGGTCGCCAGCCAAAAGCTCACCTCCGTGCCCGCCGGGGTATCACGCCAATGCCGGGTCAGGACAAAACCCTGCTGTAAATCCACCGTAACGCACCTCAGGAATCGCTTTCAGGGCGTGATTCTACTCGGCATCCGCGATCACGCGGCAGGCTAAGTGCGCGAAAGCAGAATTTGCGCATCGCTGACTCATCACTAGACTCAAGACTCCTCTCACATGGAAGTCTCATCAATGAGGCTATTTCGTTCCCTGCGCCAGGCGGTTGCCCTGGCTACCCTCCTGTCCGCCGGCCACCTGGTGGCCCACGCCGCCGATATCCCGCTGTCCAAATCCCTTGAAGCCGATGAAGTCACCACCAAGGTGCTGGCGGTGGACGCGGCCAAGCATCAGGTTGTGCTTGCAGGCGCTGAGGGCCGTGAGGTGCATGTGCAACTCACCGACGCTGCCAAGGACCTGGGAAACCTCAAGGTCGGCGACTAGGTCAAGGTGCTGACCACACACTCGGTCGCGGCCGTGCTGGATACCGACGTAGACAAGAGCGCACCGGATGCCAGCGAAAAAACCGGCGTAATCCGTGCCATTGCCGACAACCCCAACCCCGGCGGTGCAGCCTTCCGCCAGGTGCAGGTGCAACTGAAGATTACCCATATCGACCTGAAGAAAAACCAGGTGACCCTGGAGAATCCAGCGGGTGCGACGAAAGTGTTGAACGTTGAAAAACCGGAGATTCGCGCCGGCCTCAAAGACCTTAAAGTCGGGCAGAGTGTGGTGGTGACTTACACCGACACCCTGGAGATCACCACCGCTCACGAAAGCTGAGTACGGTGCAGAGGCGGGCATCAACCCTGATGCCCGTTGCGGTCAAGCCTGACGGGCTTGGCTCAGGTAAGTTTCGATGTTGCCCATTTGCTCATCCCAGCCCCGGGAGTTCATTTTGAAGGCTTTTTGCCGACGGGCTTCGGGCACGGTGTCAAAACCGGACTCGACCACACGCAGCAGAATGCCCGGTGCACGGTCCTCGATGGTAAATTCCACCAGTGTCGGGGTTTCCTGGTCGTAGTCGACCCCCGCCTCTACCGCAAAAGGGTGCCACCAGAAAGAGAACAACGTTTGCGGCAGGATGCGTTCGATCCTGGCCTTCCAGGCCACATGCTCGTAACCCGGATAAGTGATCGGCGCTTCGATGCTTTGCCCCACAACGAAGGTCTTACCTTTGAGGGCGATACCAAACCAATCGCCGAATTGCTCGGCGTCGGTGAGGGCTTCCCACACCTGTTTACGTGATGCGTCGAGCAGGACTTTACGTTCTATGCGATCTAATACGTGCATAAGTCACCTCCTCCATTGACAGTAGGCGACATCAAACAATGCGCAACCTGGGGTTGTAAGCAATGATGATGACCCTTCCTTGAACCGGCAATACGTTATGACTGACCCATTGAATGGAAGTTGCTTCTGCAAAGGCGTGCGCTACCAGGTGGACTGCCTCGACATGCCCATCAGCCATTGCCACTGCAACAGCTGCCGCAAGGTGCACGCGGCGGCCTTTGTGGCGACGGCCGGCGTGATGCGCGAACACTTTCGCTGGACGCGGGGCGTGGAGCTGCTGGCGTCTTTCGAATCTTCGCCAGGCAAACTCAGGCATTTCTGCTCGCGCTGTGGCTCACATCTGATGGCAGAGCGTGGGCATCAACCCCATGTCATCGTGCGGGTGGCGACGCTGGATGATGATCCAGGCGTCACGCCCACCGCGCATATCTGGACAGCCCATGATGTGCCCTGGCTTGCCTACGAAGGCGTAGAGCAGTGGGAGGAATGGCAGGTTTGATTTAAACCTTTGGGTCGCCAGGCGCCTTGGCCGGGGTTGCATATTGCGGCTTCAGGTGGCCTTCCTGATCGAGCAACCAGGCATCCATAATCTGACGCACTACCGGCCCCGCGACGCGGCCGCCGGCCTCGCCGTTTTCGATCATCACCGAGATCACGATTTTTGGGTGCTCCGCTGGCGCGAAGCCGACGAACAAGGCATTGTCACGGTGGCGCTCCAGGGTCTTTTCGCGGTTGTAACGCTCACCCTGCTTGATCGCCACCACTTGCGCCGTACCACTCTTGCCGGCAATGCGGTATTGCGCGCCTTGTGCCGCCGCGCGGGCAATACCGCGTGGATCGTGCATCACCAGTTGCATGCCGTGGTTGACCTGCTCCCAATCGCGCGGGTCCTTAAGGACCACGTTAGGCATAGGATTTTCATCCACGGGCGGCACGCCGTTGATGGTCTTGGCCAGATGCGGTCGGTTCCACACACCTTTATTGGCGATCAAAGCAGTGGCCTGGGCCAGTTGCAGCGGCGTGACTTGCATATAGCCCTGACCGATACCGAGAATCACGGTTTCACCCGGGAACCACGGCTGACGCCGGGTGGCGCGCTTCCAGGCCTGGGATGGCATCAGGCCGGCTGACTCTTCGAACATATCCAGCGACACTTTCTGGCCCAGGCCGAATTCCGCCAAGTAGTCGTGCAAGCGGTCAATGCCAAGCTTGTGGGCCAGGTCGTAAAAGTAGGTGTCGTTGGAGCGCATGATGGCGGCGTCCATGTCTACCCAGCCGTCGCCGCTGTGGTTCCAATTGCGGTATTTGTGGTCAAAATCCGGCAGTTGGTAGTAACCAGGGTCGAAGACACGGGTTTGCGGCGTGACGACACCGCTGTCGAGGCCGGCAATGGCGACTTCAGGCTTGATGGTCGAGCCCGGCGCGTAAAGCCCTCTAAGGACGCGGTTGAACAGTGGCCGGTCGATGGAGTCATGCAACGCGGCATATTCCTTGAAGCTGATGCCGGTAACGAACAGGTTTGGGTCGAAACTCGGCTTGCTGACCATGGCCAGCACTTCCCCGGTTTGCGGGTCGAGGGCAACCACCGAGCCGCGGCGATCACCGAGGGCTTCTTCCGCCGCTTCCTGAAGGTGCACGTCGAGGCTCAGCACAATGTTTTTACCCGGGATCGGATCCGTGTGTTTGAGTACGCGAAGTACGCGGCCCTGAGCATTGGTCTCGACTTCTTCATAGCCTACGTGACCATGCAGCTCGGACTCGTAGAAGCGCTCGATACCGGTCTTGCCGATGGATTGCGTACCGCGATACTCCACAGAGTCGAGGGCTTTGGATTCTTTCTCATTGATCCGCCCCACATACCCGATGGAATGGGCAAAGTGGGCGCCCAGAGGATAGTGGCGAACGAATTGCGGTTCTACGTCTACCCCAGGCAGGCGGAACTCGTTCACAGCCAGCAGCGCAATCTGTTCTTCGGTCAGCTCGTAAAACAATGTCACAGGCACGAAGGGGTGGCGTGCTTGTTTTAGCGCCTTGTCGAACACTGCACGGTCTTCGATGGGCAGGTGCAGCAAACTGACGATGGCATCCAGCTCACCTTTGAGGTCAGTGGTGCGCTCACGGGTGATGGTCAGGTTGTAGCTGGGGCGGTTGTCGGCAAGCACCACACCATTGCGGTCATAGATCAACCCGCGCGTTGGTGTGATGGGCAACACGTGGACACGGTTGTTTTCAGAAATCGTAGAGTGATAGTCATATTGCACCACCTGCAGGAAATACATGCGGCCTACCAAGGCACAGGTGATGCCGATCACTAACAGTGCGCAGGCGAGCAGGCGCTTGTTGACCAGGCGGTTTTCTTTTTCGTGATCTTTGATCGGTATCGGTTCAGGCATTTCTACAGCATCTCGTTAAAGAAGGTCGACGCCGCGTCCTGCGGATGAAAGATCAATCCCTGTGAAAATGTGCTGCACCATACCAAAAATGCAGAAACACTTTGTATCGATTTCCCCAACGGTATGCCGGATGAGGGATTTTTCATGGAGGTTCGGGGTACGGCAAGGGGAACGGTGACAGGCCCTTACTCCTGAGACTTTTCGACCGTCCAAAACAAAACCCCTGTTCGCGTTAGCAAACAGGGGTTCTGGAATTTAATCTTGACGATGACCTACTCTCACATGGGGAAACCCCACACTACCATCGGCGATGCATCGTTTCACTACTGAGTTCGGGATGGGATCAGGTGGTTCCAATGCTCTATGGTCGTCAAGAAATTCGGGTACTGAGTCGTGACCAGATGGCCTCGCTTCAGCAAATTGGGTATGTGACAGCTTTCGGTGTTTTCGTGAGATCGAACTTTCGGTTCTATCGTCTTCACACACCGCAATCTGATGCTCTTTCGAGTAGTCAAATTGCTTGGGTGTTATATGGTCAAGCCTCACGGGCAATTAGTATTGGTTAGCTCAACGCCTCACAGCGCTTACACACCCAACCTATCAACGTCGTAGTCTTCGACGGCCCTTCAGGGGACTCAAGGTCCCAGTGAGATCTCATCTTGAGGCTAGTTTCCCGCTTAGATGCTTTCAGCGGTTATCTATTCCGAACATAGCTACCCGGCAATGCCACTGGCGTGACAACCGGAACACCAGAGGTTCGTCCACTCCGGTCCTCTCGTACTAGGAGCAGCCCCTCTCAAATCTCAAACGTCCACGGCAGATAGGGACCGAACTGTCTCACGACGTTCTAAACCCAGCTCGCGTACCACTTTAAATGGCGAACAGCCATACCCTTGGGACCGGCTTCAGCCCCAGGATGTGATGAGCCGACATCGAGGTGCCAAACACCGCCGTCGATATGAACTCTTGGGCGGTATCAGCCTGTTATCCCCGGAGTACCTTTTATCCGTTGAGCGATGGCCCTTCCATACAGAACCACCGGATCACTAAGACCTACTTTCGTACCTGCTCGACGTGTCTGTCTCGCAGTCAAGCGCGCTTTTGCCTTTATACTCTACGACCGATTTCCGACCGGTCTGAGCGCACCTTCGTACTCCTCCGTTACTCTTTAGGAGGAGACCGCCCCAGTCAAACTACCCACCATACACTGTCCTCGATCCGGATAACGGACCTGAGTTAGAACCTCAAAGTTGCCAGGGTGGTATTTCAAGGTTGGCTCCACGCAGACTGGCGTCCACGCTTCAAAGCCTCCCACCTATCCTACACAAGCAAATTCAAAGTCCAGTGCAAAGCTATAGTAAAGGTTCACGGGGTCTTTCCGTCTAGCCGCGGATACACTGCATCTTCACAGCGATTTCAATTTCACTGAGTCTCGGGTGGAGACAGCGCCGCCATCGTTACGCCATTCGTGCAGGTCGGAACTTACCCGACAAGGAATTTCGCTACCTTAGGACCGTTATAGTTACGGCCGCCGTTTACCGGGGCTTCGATCAAGAGCTTCGCGTTAGCTAACCCCATCAATTAACCTTCCGGCACCGGGCAGGCGTCACACCCTATACGTCCACTTTCGTGTTTGCAGAGTGCTGTGTTTTTAATAAACAGTCGCAGCGGCCTGGTATCTTCGACCGGCATGAGCTTACGGAGCAAGTCCTTCACCCTCACCGGCGCACCTTCTCCCGAAGTTACGGTGCCATTTTGCCTAGTTCCTTCACCCGAGTTCTCTCAAGCGCCTTGGTATTCTCTACCCAACCACCTGTGTCGGTTTGGGGTACGGTTCCTGGTTACCTGAAGCTTAGAAGCTTTTCTTGGAAGCATGGCATCAACCACTTCGCTAACTAAAAGTTAGCTCGTCATCAGCTCTCGGCCTTAAGATCCCGGATTTACCTAAGATCTCAGCCTACCACCTTAAACTTGGACAACCAACGCCAAGCTGGCCTAGCCTTCTCCGTCCCTCCATCGCAATAACCAGAAGTACAGGAATATTAACCTGTTTTCCATCGACTACGCTTTTCAGCCTCGCCTTAGGGACCGACTAACCCTGCGTCGATTAACGTTGCGCAGGAAACCTTGGTCTTTCGGCGTGGGTGTTTTTCACACCCATTGTCGTTACTCATGTCAGCATTCGCACTTCTGATACCTCCAGCAAGCTTCTCAACTCACCTTCACAGGCTTACAGAACGCTCCTCTACCGCATCACTTACGTGATACCCGTAGCTTCGGTGTATGGTTTGAGCCCCGTTACATCTTCCGCGCAGGCCGACTCGACTAGTGAGCTATTACGCTTTCTTTAAAGGGTGGCTGCTTCTAAGCCAACCTCCTAGCTGTCTAAGCCTTCCCACATCGTTTCCCACTTAACCATAACTTTGGGACCTTAGCTGACGGTCTGGGTTGTTTCCCTTTTCACGACGGACGTTAGCACCCGCCGTGTGTCTCCCATGCTCGGCACTTGTAGGTATTCGGAGTTTGCATCGGTTTGGTAAGTCGGGATGACCCCCTAGCCGAAACAGTGCTCTACCCCCTACAGTGATACATGAGGCGCTACCTAAATAGCTTTCGAGGAGAACCAGCTATCTCCGAGCTTGATTAGCCTTTCACTCCGATCCACAGGTCATCCGCTAACTTTTCAACGGTAGTCGGTTCGGTCCTCCAGTTAGTGTTACCCAACCTTCAACCTGCCCATGGATAGATCGCCCGGTTTCGGGTCTATTCCCAGCGACTAGACGCCCTATTAAGACTCGCTTTCGCTACGCCTCCCCTATTCGGTTAAGCTCGCCACTGAAAATAAGTCGCTGACCCATTATACAAAAGGTACGCAGTCACCCAACAAAGTGGGCTCCCACTGCTTGTACGCATACGGTTTCAGGATCTATTTCACTCCCCTCTCCGGGGTTCTTTTCGCCTTTCCCTCACGGTACTAGTTCACTATCGGTCAGTCAGTAGTATTTAGCCTTGGAGGATGGTCCCCCCATATTCAGACAAAGTTTCTCGTGCTCCGTCCTACTCGATTTCATGACTAAGAGATTTTCGCGTACAGGGCTATCACCCACTATGGCCGCACTTTCCAGAGCGTTCCGCTAATCTCAAAGCCACTTAAGGGCTAGTCCCCGTTCGCTCGCCACTACTAAGGGAATCTCGGTTGATTTCTTTTCCTCAGGGTACTTAGATGTTTCAGTTCCCCTGGTTCGCTCCATACACCTATGTATTCAGTGTAAGGTAACCATCTTATGATGGCTGGGTTCCCCCATTCAGACATCTCCGGATCAAAGTCTGTTTGCCGACTCCCCGAAGCTTTTCGCAGGCTACCACGTCTTTCATCGCCTCTGACTGCCAAGGCATCCACCGTATGCGCTTCTTCACTTGACCATATAACCCCAAGCAATCTGGTTATACTGTGAAGACAACATTCGCCGAAAATTCGATAATACTCAAAACTGAGTAACTCACAAATTTTACCTTAGCCTGATCCGTTACCAGTGAAAGTAACGTTCAGTCTATCTTTCTATCACATACCCAAATTTTTAAAGAACGATCTAATCAAAGACTAGAAATCAACATTCACCATCATAACGATGGAATGCTCATTTCTAAGCTTTCATAACGTAGAAGCAGTAGTGGTGGAGCCAAACGGGATCGAACCGTTGACCTCCTGCGTGCAAGGCAGGCGCTCTCCCAGCTGAGCTATGGCCCCGTATTTCTACAGGCGTTTCCCACACAAAATTGGTGGGTCTGGGCAGATTCGAACTGCCGACCTCACCCTTATCAGGGGTGCGCTCTAACCAACTGAGCTACAGACCCAATTTCGGGCTGCTTCTTATCGTCTTCTTCAATGAATCAAGCAATTCGTGTGGGAACTTATGGAGCAGCTGATGTCGTCGATTAAGGAGGTGATCCAGCCGCAGGTTCCCCTACGGCTACCTTGTTACGACTTCACCCCAGTCATGAATCACACCGTGGTAACCGTCCTCCCGAAGGTTAGACTAGCTACTTCTGGTGCAACCCACTCCCATGGTGTGACGGGCGGTGTGTACAAGGCCCGGGAACGTATTCACCGCGACATTCTGATTCGCGATTACTAGCGATTCCGACTTCACGCAGTCGAGTTGCAGACTGCGATCCGGACTACGATCGGTTTTCTGGGATTAGCTCCACCTCGCGGCTTGGCAACCCTCTGTACCGACCATTGTAGCACGTGTGTAGCCCAGGCCGTAAGGGCCATGATGACTTGACGTCATCCCCACCTTCCTCCGGTTTGTCACCGGCAGTCTCCTTAGAGTGCCCACCATGACGTGCTGGTAACTAAGGACAAGGGTTGCGCTCGTTACGGGACTTAACCCAACATCTCACGACACGAGCTGACGACAGCCATGCAGCACCTGTCTCAATGTTCCCGAAGGCACCAATCTATCTCTAGAAAGTTCATTGGATGTCAAGGCCTGGTAAGGTTCTTCGCGTTGCTTCGAATTAAACCACATGCTCCACCGCTTGTGCGGGCCCCCGTCAATTCATTTGAGTTTTAACCTTGCGGCCGTACTCCCCAGGCGGTCAACTTAATGCGTTAGCTGCGCCACTAAAAGCTCAAGGCTTCCAACGGCTAGTTGACATCGTTTACGGCGTGGACTACCAGGGTATCTAATCCTGTTTGCTCCCCACGCTTTCGCACCTCAGTGTCAGTATTAGTCCAGGTGGTCGCCTTCGCCACTGGTGTTCCTTCCTATATCTACGCATTTCACCGCTACACAGGAAATTCCACCACCCTCTACCATACTCTAGTCAGTCAGTTTTGAATGCAGTTCCCAGGTTGAGCCCGGGGATTTCACATCCAACTTAACAAACCACCTACGCGCGCTTTACGCCCAGTAATTCCGATTAACGCTTGCACCCTCTGTATTACCGCGGCTGCTGGCACAGAGTTAGCCGGTGCTTATTCTGTCGGTAACGTCAAAACAATCACGTATTAGGTAACTGCCCTTCCTCCCAACTTAAAGTGCTTTACAATCCGAAGACCTTCTTCACACACGCGGCATGGCTGGATCAGGCTTTCGCCCATTGTCCAATATTCCCCACTGCTGCCTCCCGTAGGAGTCTGGACCGTGTCTCAGTTCCAGTGTGACTGATCATCCTCTCAGACCAGTTACGGATCGTCGCCTTGGTGAGCCATTACCTCACCAACTAGCTAATCCGACCTAGGCTCATCTGATAGCGCAAGGCCCGAAGGTCCCCTGCTTTCTCCCGTAGGACGTATGCGGTATTAGCGTCCGTTTCCGAACGTTATCCCCCACTACCAGGCAGATTCCTAGGCATTACTCACCCGTCCGCCGCTCTCAAGAGAAGCAAGCTTCTCTCTACCGCTCGACTTGCATGTGTTAGGCCTGCCGCCAGCGTTCAATCTGAGCCATGATCAAACTCTTCAGTTCAAACATCTTTGGGTTTTTAAGAAACCCTAAACTTGGCTCAGCAATCGTTGGTTACATCTTTGATTTCTCGCGGAGTAACTTGTGATGCTGATAATCTTGTTGACTATCAGTCTGACTCCACAAGCACCCACACGAATTGCTTGATTCAGTTGTTAAAGAGCGGTTGGTTAAGATCTTTCGTCTCAACCGAGGCGCGCATTCTACAGCAGCCTCATTTGCTGTCAAGTGATTATTTTCAGAAGTTTTCGAAGAATTCTTCAACAACTTCAACCACTTGCGCTTCCGATCTCTCGTTAGCGGGAGGCGAATTCTACAGCGTTAAACGCTGCTGTCAACACCTCTTTTTCTCCGCTTTCGACCGAGAGGATCGAAACGTTAATAGAGCCAAACAACGCTGCTCTACCAACTCCTTCTGGGCTTCGATCAACTGAAGCAACTCGCTGTCGAATCTCGCATAACTCTTTGTTTACCAAGGAGTTTTCCGTTTCGACTGCGCCGGAAGTGGGGCGAATTATAGACTTCCAGAATCTGCCGTCAACCCTTAATTTGGTTTTTCTATCAAAGTGGCTGAAAACCTCAAAACTCGCACTCTGTAAGTTGCCTACTAGGATAATTGAGCAATATATTGCTCAACCCCCGACAGTTAAGCATCATAGCGCCGACGCTTCTCTTAATATGACCTCGGACGTACACCCCAATGAATACCTCCCCCCGCAGCCTGGGCTCGACATTGTTCCCTGTCGGCCTGTTGCTGATCGCCATGGCTTCCATCCAATCCGGCGCCTCGCTGGCCAAGAGCATGTTCCCTCTCGTCGGCGCACAAGGCACTACGACCCTGCGTCTGATTTTCGCCAGTGTGATCATGCTGCTTCTATTGCGTCCTTGGCGCGCCAAACTGACAGCCAAGTCCCTGCGCACGGTGATCGTCTATGGAATGGCACTCGGCGGCATGAACTTCCTCTTCTATATGTCCTTGCGCAGCGTGCCCCTGGGTATTGCCGTTGCCCTGGAATTCACCGGGCCGCTTGCCGTGGCGATCTACGCCTCGCGTCGAGCGGTAGACTTTCTGTGGATAGCCCTCGCGATCACCGGCCTGCTCCTGTTAATCCCAATGGGTGAGGCCAGCAGCGGCATCGACTTGGTAGGCGCAGGCTACGCCCTGGGCGCTGGGGTCTGCTGGGCGCTCTACATTCTGTATGGCCAGAAAGCCGGCAATGACAACGGCGTACAAACCGCCGCCCTCGGCGTGATGATTGCCGCATTGTTTGTCGCGCCGATCGGCATCGTCCATGCAGGCAGCGCGTTACTGACTCCCGCGCTGATCCCGGTCGCCATCGGTGTCGCTATCCTGTCCACCGCCCTGCCCTACACCTTGGAAATGGTCGCACTGACGCGCCTCCCCGCCCGCACCTTCGGCACCCTCATGAGCATCGAACCGGCGTTTGGCGCGCTCTCTGGCCTGTTCTTCCTGCACGAGCACCTGTCCTTGGCGCAGTGGCTGGCAATTACTTGCATCATTCTGGCCTCCGTAGGTGCCACGGTAACGATGCGCAGCGAGTCAAAGCCGTTGGTTCCAGCGGATTGAAATCTGTTTGAATGTAGCTCTGGCATTTGGCGCGCATTTAGGCCATGTTTAAGCCGTAAACGAATGTCTTTCATGGAGAATTTCGACAAGGACAGCGCGAACGCGACACCCGAGAGCGAGTAGAGCAAGCTTCACTCTTTGCGAGGCGGCTATTAAGGATAGGAATGAAGCGAATTTTGATACTGTTAATGGTCATGGCCATTGCTGGCTGCGCCGCGACCACCAAGACAGAAGTAAAACGTGGCAAAAAAGGGCTGCATATCAACTGTTCCGGCCTGTCTTCTTCCTGGGACCAGTGCTACACCAGTGCTACCAACGCCTGCGGCGCCAAGGGCTACCGGGTAATCGCAAAGTCCGGTGACAATTCCGAGGAGCCAGGGGACTACCCCTTCGGCCTCAACCCTGCCGGCTACACCAGCCGCAGCATGATCGTCATCTGTAAGTAATCGCTTGAGCAGTCACCTCCTGGCTGCTCACATCTAGTTTCCGACACAAACCCGGCCCTTTGCACATCTGCGACTAGACTCCTGCTCGACATTCGAGCCAAGGGAGTTCCCATGACGCACAATAAGAAAATCGTCTTGGTAGTAGGCGCCGGTGATGCAACCGGCGGCGCCATTGCCAAACGCTTCGCCCGCGAAGGCTACGTCGCCTGCGTGACCCGCCGCAGCGCCGACAAACTACAGCCGTTAGTTGACAGCATCCAATTGACGGGCGGCGAAGCCCATGGCTTTGCCTGCGATGCGCGCAAAGAAGAAGACGTCATCGCGCTGATCGAACACATCGAAACCGAAGTGGGCCCTATAGAGGCCTTCGTGTTCAACATCGGCGCCAACGTGCCCTGCAGCATCCTGGAAGAAACCGCGCGCAAGTATTTCAAAATCTGGGAGATGGCTTGCTTCTCCGGTTTCCTGAATGCCCGCGAAGTGGCCAAGCGCATGGTCACACGCAATCGAGGCACCATTCTGTTCACGGGTGCCACCGCTGGACTGCGCGGTGCGGCGGGTTTTGCCGCATTCGCCGGCGCCAAGCACGGCATCCGGGCGCTGGCGCAGAGCATGGCGCGGGAATTGGGGCCCAGGAACATCCACGTTGCTCATATCGTGGTCGATGGCGCCATCGACACCGACTTCATTCGCGACAATTTCCCGCAGAAGTACGCGCTCAAGGACCAGGACGGCATCCTCAACCCCGAGCATATCGCAGAGAACTATTGGTACCTGCACAGCCAGCCACGTGACGCCTGGACATTTGAACTGGACCTGCGCCCCTGGAATGAACCCTGGTAAGCATGCCCCATAACAATAAGCAGCGAGCATCGACCATGAGTAAAACCCTGGAATTCTTCTTTGATCTCGGTAGCCCTGCCACCTACCTGGCCTACACCCAGCTACCGGCGTTGTGCGCGGCAACCGGCACGCAGTTGGTTTATCAGCCCATGCTCCTGGGCGGTGTTTTCAAGGCTACCGGCAACGCCTCTCCAATCACCGTTCCCGCAAAAGGTCGCTATATGTTTGATGACCTGGCGCGCTATGCACGTCGCTACAACGTACCGCTCAAGTTCAACCCGCACTTCCCCATCAACACGCTGATGTTGATGCGTGCAGTCACCGGCATCCAATTGCACCAACCTGAACGATTCGACGACTTTGTGGATTGCCTGTTCCGTGCCCTGTGGGTAGAGGGCCGTCACCTGGGAGACCCCCAGGTCGTGGCTGCCGTGCTTGCCGAGCACGGTTTCGATCCAGAAAAGGTCCTGGCCCTTGCCAATGACGACGCTGTAAAGGCGGCCCTCAAGGACAACACCGAACAGGCCGTTAAGCGCGGCGTGTTCGGTGCACCCAGCATGTTTGTAGGCAGCCAGCTGTTCTTCGGTCAGGACCGTTTGGAGTTTGTGCGCGAAGCCCTGAGTTAGCTGTCGACACTATAGCCGGCGCCCTGATCAAGGCGCCGGAACGGCAAGCGATCAGATAGCCGCCGTACGCACCCGCAGCCATTCAAGCGCCGCGCCACTGAGCAATGGGCTTAGGCGCTCACGCACTTGGGCGTGGTAAGCATTGAACCACTCTCGCTCGTCCGCCGTCAGCAGCGACGGTTCCAGACAGCGCGTGTCGATCGGGCACAAGGTCAGGGTTTCAAACTTGAGGAATTCACCGAACTCGGTCTTGCCCGCTTCGCGGCTCAACACTAAGTTCTCGATACGCACGCCCCAACGTCCCGGACGGTAAGTGCCCGGCTCAATGGAGGTGATCATCCCCGGCTGCATCGCCGTTTGCGGGGCAGTGGCAGCCTGGTAGGCAATCACTTGCGGACCTTCATGCACGTTGAGGAAATAGCCTACACCGTGCCCGGTACCGTGGCCGTAGTCCACGCCTTCGGCCCAGATCGGCGCGCGGGCAATCGCGTCCAGCAGCGGTGACAAGATGCCTTTTGGGAAATGCGCACGGGACAACGCAATCACACCTTTGAGCACACGGGTGCAGTCACGTTTCTGCTCTTCGCTCGGCGTACCGATAGGCACCATCCGGGTGATATCCGTGGTGCCACCCAGGTACTGGCCACCCGAATCAATCAGCAACAAGCCATCGCCTTCGATCAGCGCGTGCTCCTCTTCAGTGGCGTGGTAATGCGGCATCGCACCGTTGGCATTGTACGCGGCAATGGTGTTGAAACTCAGCGACACATAACCCGGGCGACGGGTGCGCGCAGCGGTCAGGTGTTCGTCGATGGTCAGTTCGGTAATGCGCTCACGACCCAGCGCACTGTCCAGCCAGGCGAAAAACTCGCACAAGGCCGCGCCGTCCTGCTCCATGGCTTGGCGGATGTGCTCCGCGTCGGCCAGGCTCTTGCGGGATTTGGCCAATGTGGTCGGGTTGAGTCCTTCGACCAGCTTGACACCGGCATCAAGGTTTTCCAGCAAGCCGGCGGTGACGCGCGCTGGGTCGACCTGCAAACTGGCGCCCGCCGGCACCGCGCGCAACGCCTCTGCCACTTCGCTGTAATCGCGCAGTGTCACGCCATCCAGCTCCAGCACTGCCCGCAACTCGGCATCGACTTTGCTCAATGCCACAAACAGCGTGGCCTGCTGTTGATTGATCAACGCAAAGGACACAAACACCGGATTGAACGAAACATCACCGCCGCGCAAATTGAACAGCCAAGCAATGTCATCCAGGGTGGCGATGAAGTGCCAGTCGGCGCCCTTCTCTTTTAAGCTGGCGCGCAGTGCCGCGAGTTTTTCGCCACGGCTGACGGTGGCTTGCGGTGGCAGGTGTTGATAGATCGGTTGGTTCGGCAGCGCCGGGCGGTCTTTCCAGACCTCACTCAGCAGGTCGATATCAGTACGCAGCTGTGCACCGCGCTCCGCCAATTTTCCGCCCAGGGTACGTGCCGAGGCCACAGCCATCACCGCACCATCCACCGCCACCACACCACCTTCCGGCGTTTGCTCGGCCAACCACTCCAGCGGGCCAGGTTGGCCCGGTTGCAGCTTCACCAATTCGATGCCGCTGCCCTTGAGTTCCTTGGTGGCCTGCTCCCAGTAACGGCTGTCGGCCCACACACCGGCGAAATCCGCGGTGACAATCAGCGTTCCCACCGAGCCATGAAACCCCGACAACCATTGCCGCCCCTGCCAGTAACCCGGCAGGTACTCGGACAAGTGTGGGTCGGCCGACGGCACCAGCAAGGCATGAATGCCCTCGCGGCTCATCAGTTCACGGGTATGCGCCAGGCGCTGGGTAACCGTTCCATGGGTCAAAGGCTGCGTACTCATTGTGTCTCCTGCTAACCACGAATAATTATTATGTGTTGCGATAGATGAATCAGACCGCCCAGAACGCCGGCGCACTGGCCAGGGAAGCCTTGATCAATTGCACCGCCTGGTCGATATCCTGCTCGGTGGTAAACCGGCCCAGGCTCAAGCGAATGGTACGGCCAGCACTGCGAGCATCATGGCCCAGCGCCAGCAACACATGGGACGGTGCATTGCTCGCCGAATTGCAGGCCGAGGTCGCGGAAAACGCGATCCCCGCACTCAGCGCAGCGGAGTTGAATTCGCCTTCACTGAACGTGAGGCTCAGGGTGTGGGGAATACGTTGTGTAGCGCTACCATTCAGGCGCACGCCCGCCACCGATGCCAACTGATCCAGCAGGCGCTGGCGCAAGGCGACGATCACTGCTTTTTCCTCAGCAAAAGACGCCGCCGCCAGGGCGAACGCAGTGCCCATGCCGGCGATCTGGTGGGTTGCCAGGGTGCCGGAGCGCAGGCCGCCTTCGTGCCCACCGCCGTGAATCTGCGCCAAGACTTTCTGCTGCGCCCGCGGCCCAACATATAAAGCGCCGATACCTTTGGGGCCATACAGCTTGTGGGCGGAAAACGACATCAGGTCCACCGGCCACTGCGCAAGGTCGATCGCCACCTTACCCGCGCCTTGCGCCGCATCCACATGCAACAGCGCGCCATGCTCACGCACGCGAGCGCCGATGGCCGGGATATCGTTGAAGGTGCCCAGTTCGTTATTCACCAGCATCAGCGACACGAGGAAGGTGTCTTCGCGCAACGCTTCGCTGACCGCGTCGACACTGATCAACCCATCCGCGTCCGGCACCAGATAGGTCACCGCCACGCCGGCTTCCTGCAGCTGCCGTGCGGTATCCAGCGTAGCCTTGTGTTCGATCTGGCTGGTGATGATATGCCCACCCGCCACACCCCGCGCCTGGGCCACGCCCTTGATCGCCAGGTTGTTGGACTCAGTGGCGCCAGAGGTCCAGACGATTTGCTCGGGATCGGCACCAACCAGTTCGGCCACTTGGCGACGCGCCTGCTCAACCGTTTGCCGGGCCGCTTGGCCGAACGCATGGGAACTGGACGCAGGGTTACCGAAGTTGGCATTGAAGCCCAGGCACTCGACCATCACCTGGATAACCCGCTCATCTACCGGGGTAGTGGCGGCGTAGTCGAAATACAACGGACGTTTATTCATGACGTTAAAAACTCGCAGAGCAGGTTCCCGAGAGCAGCGTCTCAGGGGCACCGACCGGAACAGAGGTCGTCAGGTTTAACCGATCGGATGCCATTAAAGAAGGACCACTTTATGAAAATGTGCGTAGGAACGCTCCTGAAATTCAGCTTAACAGGCTGAAGTCGCGCCATGGCAAACAAAAAGCCCGAGGTTCCTTAAAGGAAGCCTCGGGCTTTTTGCCGCTGAGCGCAGGCTCAACTGGCACGACCATGCAGGGTCACGCTGCGTTCGGCGTTCATTTCACCCTGGCGATCAAAACCGAAAGGTTTCTGTGGTTGGCCGGTCAGTGCCGCGCGCTGTTGTTGATACTCATCAAACGACAACCCACGACGGCTTAACGCTTCCAGGGACAACTGTCTGGTTTCTTCCGCTGTGTAAGGGCGCAATTCAGGCGAAGGATGGGTCGCACATCCGGCAAGGACAGAGCTGACAATCAATAAGGAAACAGCGAAGAATCGGTTCATGGCGGTAGCCCTGCAGAAGAGGTTTCGAGTCAATGAACACAGGCTACTCCCGCCCTCGCACGGTGAAAAATCACCTCCCGTGATAGTTGCTATCAACCGCCAAGGCACCTCCGATGGCGGCGCCTTCATATTTCTTTATGATCTATAAATATGGAAATACGTTCATTTACGGAATAAACCTAACCCTCTATAAATGTTGCTACGCCCCAACGGCACTGTTGCCCACGCAACTGTTGCCCTGGCAACAGCCGTTCAACAAATCACCAGTCAGACAACAGCAGCATTTTTCAGCAGTGAGCCTGCAACCCCCGCCGATCAAGGCCTGCACCCGTTGGTACAGCTCTTGCTCAACCGGTTGTACTCCACCTGCGACGAACCACTGTTGAAAAAGGAACTGTTCATGACCCGTCCCCTGAATGTCGTTGCCCTCTCCGGCGGAACCTGGCGCCCGTCTCGTACCCTCGTGCTGACCCAAGCCATACTGGCTGAACTGACCACCTTGCTGCCGATCCAGACCACCCTGATCGAACTGGGCGACATTGCGCGTCCGTTGGGCGGTGCGCTGTCACGTGATGAACTGCCGGCTGAGGTCGAATCCCAATTGCTGACCATCGAACAAGCCGACCTGTTGATTGTCGCCGCGCCGGTCTATCGCGGTTCGTACCCAGGCTTGCTCAAGCACCTGTTTGATCTGGTCGGCCTTAACGCATTGATCGACACACCCGTATTGCTGGCTGCCACGGGCGGTAGCGAACGCCATGCGCTGGTACTCGATCACCAACTGCGCCCGCTGTTCAGCTTCTTCCAGGCACTGACCCTGCCGATTGGCGTGTACGCCACCGAAGCCGACTTCACCGACTATCAAATCACCAGTGAATTATTAAAAGCCCGTATTCAACTGGCGGCAGAACGCGCTGCGCCTTTGTTCGCTGCGCATTCCTCCTCTCTGCTGAAAATCGCTTAAGGATTTGTCATGGATGTTTTCTGGTTCCTGCCCACCCACGGCGACGGTCATTACCTGGGCACTACCCAAGGTGCGCGGCCCGTCACCCTCAATTACCTGAAACAAGTCGCCCAGGCGGCTGACAGCCTCGGCTACCACGGCGTGCTGATTCCTACCGGACGCTCGTGCGAAGACTCCTGGGTCATCGCCTCGGCGCTGGTGCCGCTGACCGAACGCCTGCGCTACCTGGTGGCGATTCGTCCGGGGATTATCTCGCCGACCGTTTCGGCGCGCATGGCAGCGACCCTTGATCGTCTGTCCAACGGCCGCTTGCTGATCAACGTGGTGACCGGCGGCGACCCTGACGAAAACCGTGGCGACGGCAGTTTCCTCGATCACAGCGAACGTTACGAAGTCTCCGACGAATTCCTACAGATCTGGCGCCGCGTATTGCAGGGCGAGTCGGTAGATTTTGAAGGCAAACACCTGCGGGTCCAGAACGCCAAAGCGCTTTACCCTCCCGTGCAGAAGCCTTATCCGCCGCTGTATTTCGGTGGTTCTTCCGACGCCGCCCACGATCTCGCCGCCAAGCAGGTCGATGTGTACCTGACCTGGGGCGAACCGCCTGCCGCCGTCGCCGAAAAACTCGCGGATGTGCGTGAACGTGCCGCGCGCCACGGGCGCGCTGTGAAGTTCGGCATACGCCTGCATGTGATCGTGCGCGAGACCGAAGAGGACGCCTGGAAAGCCGCCGACAAGTTGATCGAGCACATCAGCGACGAAACCATCGCCACCGCGCAAAAGTCCTTCGCACGCTTTGACTCCGAGGGCCAGCGCCGCATGGCCGCCCTGCACGACGGGCGCCGCGACAATCTGGAAATCGCCCCCAACCTGTGGGCAGGCGTCGGCCTGGTGCGCGGCGGTGCCGGTACCGCGCTGGTCGGCAACCCGCAACAAGTGGCCGAGCGCATCAAGGAATACGCGGATTTGGGCATCGAGAGCTTCATATTCTCCGGCTACCCGCATCTGGAAGAAGCCTATCGCTTTGCTGAACGGGTGTTTCCATTGCTGCCGGAACCCTATGCCAGCCTGGCCGGACGTGGCATCACCAACCTCACTGGCCCGTTCGGCGAAATGATTGCCAACGATGTATTGCCAACGACTAACAAGACCTGAGGACGTTTACATCTGCTGAAGGTAGAGCCTGGTTTTCTGTGGGAGCCGGGCTTGCCCGCGATACAGGCGACGCGATCTGCCAGTAGGACCGCAGTGATGCAATCGCAGGCAAGCCAGCTCCCACATTTGACGTTCATCACCCATCAGATAGCGCTTGGCCTTTGACCTAATTGAGGAACACCGCGTGACAGCCAAACCCCACAGCGTCCTGCCCTCACCGCTGCAGACCGCCAAACTGCTGGCCGCCGAGTTCGCTCTCACCGCCGTCGAACGTGACGAGCGTGCTGGCACACCCAAGGCCGAACGCGACGCCTTGCGCCAGAGCGGCCTGCTGGCCCTGAGCATTCCCACCCAATACGGCGGCCTCGGCGCACGCTGGAGCGACACCCTTGGAATCGTCCGCGAGTTCGCCAAGGTCGACAGCTCCATCGCCCATGTCTTTGGCTTTCACCACCTGATGCTCGCCACGGTGCGGCTGTTTTCGCGCCCGGAGCAATGGCAACCCTGGTTCGAACAGACCGCACGCAAAAACTGGTTCTGGGGCAACGCCCTCAACCCGCTGGACACGCGCACGGTGGTCAAGGACTTTGGCGGCTGGCGCGAGTTCTCCGGCAAAAAGAGCTTCTGCTCCGGCGCCAGCGACTCGGAAATGCTGATTGCCTCAGCGGTGGATGAGACCGCCGGCGGCACGCTGTTGATCGCTGCCATTCCCAGTGGTCGCAGCGGCATCACGTTGCACAACGACTGGAACAATATCGGCCAGCGCCAGACCGACAGCGGCAGCGCCAGCTTCGAACGGGTGCGCGTCGAGGAATCGGAACTGCTGCTCGATCCCGGCCCATTGAGTACGCCCTTCGCCTGCCTGCGCCCGTTGATCGCCCAACTGACGTTCACGCACATGTTTCTCGGCATTGCCGAGGGCGCCTTTGAAGAGGCGCGCAACTACACGCTTACCGAAACCCGTTCGTGGCATAAATCCAGCGCCGAAGATGTTCGCCAAGACCCTTACGTGCTGCATCACTACGGCGAGTTCTGGGTGGCGCTGGAAGGCGTGCGTCTTCTAGTCGAACGCGCCGCCGACTTGCTCGATCGAGCCTGGGCCAAGGGGCCGAACCTCAGCGAACACGAGCGCGGCCAATTGGCGATTGCCATCGCCACCGCCAAAGTGGCCGCGACCCGCCAGGGCCTGGAGCTATGCAGCCGCCTGTTCGAAGTCACCGGCGCGCGCTCCACCCATGCTTCGCTGCGCCTGGACCGTCACTGGCGCAACTTGCGCACGCAGACCCTGCACGACCCGGTGGACTACAAGCTCCATGAACTGGGGGATTGGGCGTTGAACCAATCCCTGCCAATTCCGACGTTCTATTCCTAAGAGAGGTGCCCATGCAGCTTTTGACCTTACCGCCCTCGCCCGCCCTTGCGACGTCGATCCGCGCCACGGCACAGGTCTTCGAAGACCCGAAATCCCAGGCGCTGCTCGACCATATCCAGCAAGTGGCGCCCAGCGAAGCCAGCGTGCTGATCATCGGCGAGACCGGCACCGGTAAAGAGCTGGTGGCGCGCCATATCCATAACCTCAGTGCGCGGCGTAACCGGCCGTTCGTGGCGGTGAACTGCGGGGCGTTCTCCGAATCTTTGGTGGAAGCCGAACTGTTCGGCCATGAAAAAGGCGCCTTTACCGGCGCCCTCAGTGCCAAGGCCGGCTGGTTTGAAGAGGCCGACGGCGGCACCTTGTTCCTCGATGAGATCGGCGATTTGCCGATGGCGATCCAGGTCAAGCTGCTGCGCGTCCTACAAGAGCGCGAGGTGGTTCGCCTGGGTTCGCGCAAGAGCATTCCGATTGATGTGCGGGTGCTTGCCGCGACCAACGTGCAACTGGAAAAAGCCATCAACGCCGGGCATTTCCGCGAAGACCTCTACTACCGTCTCGATGTGGTCAGCCTGGAACTCAGCCCGCTGCGCGACCGCCCTGGCGATATCCTGCCGCTGACCCGGCACTTCATCGAAGCCTACAGCCAACGCCTTGGCTATGGCCCGATCACCATCAGCCGCGAAGCCGAGCACAAACTCAAAAGCTACAGCTGGCCGGGCAATATCCGCGAGCTGGAAAACGTGATTCACCACACCCTGTTGATCTGCCGCAACGGCCTGATTGAACGCGACGATTTGCGCCTGTCGAACATGCGCATCGAGCGCCAGGACGACAGCCAACACGGCACCGACAACAGCGCCGAAGCGTTGCTGGCGCGCGCCTTCCAGAAACTGTTCGAGGAACAGGCCGGGGCCCTGCATGAAAAGGTTGAAGACGCCCTGCTCCGCGCCGCTTACCGCTTCAGCCATTACAACCAGGTGCACACCGCCAATCTGTTGGGCCTGAGCCGCAACGTCACGCGCACCCGCTTGATCAAGATCGGCGAGCTGGCGGTCAACAAGCGCCGCCCTGGCGAGAACGTGCAGGGCGAGCGCATGCTGCACTTATCCATTTAGGCGGCAGTGCAACGCGTTGTCATGGCTGCGCTCAATACTGCGCAGCACCTGGAACGAACCAAAGGTCACGGCGGTCGCCTGGTGGGCGCGAATCAGCGTCCAGAAATCTTCCTCACCGTGCTCAAAGCACTTAAAGGCCGCCTCGCCGTCTTCGCGCGTGCGCCATTGCAGGTAATTCAACACCCGCCGCCCGTCATCGCTGACCTGCACACTTGCGTTGATAAAACCGCCATGGCCCTGCGCCAGACGCTCACTCTGGGTGCTCAAGGCCGCCACCAGGGCGAGTTGTTGCTGGGGCTCGATCTGAAACTCGATCACCTGAGTGAAACTGCGATTCTTCTCTGTTACCTGCATGAACACTCCCCTTCCTCTGTAGGCAGAATCTTGTGATTCGATGCCACGCAGGGTAAAACCTCTAGTTAAGTCAAGGTCAAGCGCTGTTTGGGGGTTTTTGCATGATTACAAAAGAACTCACTGTCGGCCAATTGGCAGCACGCAGCGGTGTGGCCGTCACGGCCCTGCACTTCTACGAGGCCAAGGGGCTGATCAAGAGCAATCGCAACGCGGGCAACCAACGCCGTTATCCACGGGATGTATTACGCCGCGTGGTGGTGATCAAGATCGCCCAGCGTCTGGGGATTCCGCTGGCAACCATTGGTGACGCGTTGCAAACGTTGCCGGATGGACGCACGCCCAACGCTCAGGATTGGGAGCGGTTGTCGGCGCTGTGGCGGGAGGACCTGGACGAGCGCATCAATAAGCTGATGCTGCTGCGGGACAAGCTCAGTGGTTGTATTGGCTGTGGGTGCCTGTCGATGGAAGCGTGTCCGTTGCGTAATCAGGATGATCAGTTGGGTGAGCGTGGGCCTGGAGCTCAATTACTTGAGCCAACACCCGAAACCTGACCTGCCCCCCCAATCACTGTGGGTGCAGGTGTTCGAACGCGCTGAATGTGAACCTGAAACATTTTCTTTCATATCTGGGTTAGGGATTTCTCATTCTCATCCGTCTTAACTTAGATACAGCCTGTCGCGTCAGCAAAAGCTACGACTGGCCTTTTCTGGGCCTTCACTGCCCCCCTCCGATCAAGACCCTCATTCACATGTCGAAGAAGTCACGCTCCAAACTCTGGTTTCTCGTGCATAGCTGGCTGGCATTGCCCATCTGGTTCTTTGTACTGATCGTCTGCGTCACCGGCACCCTGGCGGTGGTCAGCCAGGAGATCGTCTGGCTGGCCAACCCGGATATCCGTGCGAGCAAGCCGTCCGACGATGCCGAGCCACTGAGTTACGACCAGGTGATCGCCGCGATCAAACGCGATGAACCTCAGGTATTCGTCCAGTCGATCAGCCGCCCTGATGAATCGCATTTCGCCCTCAGCGTCGACCTCAGCTACCCCGACGGGCGCTCCGTGGAGGTTTACGTCAACCCGTACACCGGAGCGATCCAGGGCATCAGCCCGTCCTTCAACTTCCAGCAATTCACACGCGCCCTGCACGGCTGGTGGCTGGTGCCGTTTACCAATGGCTACAGCTGGGGCTGGTATTTGGTGTCGGCGCTCGGCATCCCGCTGCTGGCGTCGCTGGTCACCGGACTGGTGGTGTACAAGAAGTTCTGGAAGGGTTTCCTGCGCCCGACCCTGCGTGTGCGCCATGGCGCGCGGATCTTCTGGGGTGATTTCCACCGCTTGAGCGGTATCTGGTCAATCTGGTTTATCGCAGTGATTTCTATCACCGGCATCTGGTTCTTGATCCGGGCGATCCTGGGCGACAACCAGATTTCGATTTCCACCGAACCCGTCATCCCAGTGATTGCCCGGGAGAAAGTGCCGATGTCGGCACCCGGCGTGCCAGCGCCGATGATCCCGGTAGACGAGGCGATCAAGATCGCCACCCAGCGTATTCCTGGCCTGGAGCCGAGTTTCATCAGCCTGCCGCTCAATGCCTACAGCCACCTGCAGATTGGCGGGCGAGGCTGGTACCCACTGATGTTCCAGACCGCGCAAATCAACCCGTATGACGGCGAAGTCGCTGCGGCGCACTTGCTGTCCGACCGTTCAAAGCTGGAGTTCGTGACCGAATCCATGCGCCCGCTGCACACCGGCGACTTTGGCGGGCTGTGGATCAAACTGATCTGGGCATTCTTCGGCCTGGTCATGAGCATGATGGTGTTGAGCGGCCTGCTGATCTGGACCAAGCGCACCGCTTTGGCCACCCTCAATGCGCTCAAGCGCGAAGCCAAGACCCAGCGCAAGCCTGTTTCCATTCCGGCCAGGCAGGCTGAAACCTCGGAGGCTCGATCATGAGCAAGGTCGCTACCGCAAAGCCTTCGCCGCTGCGGGCCTTCTGGCTGAAATGGCGCTTCCACATCAATGTGCTGTTGTTGCTTGTGCCGCTGGGCTTCATGCCCAAGTACTTCGCCGATGCAGCGCTGTTTCGCGGCGACACTGGCATCGGCGAGCGTGTGGCCGGTGAAGTGCAGGTCGGGCCCTGGAGCCTGACCCTCGCCGAATTCCGTAATGAAGGACCGCGCCCAGACCCGGCCGGCCCGATGAAGTTTTTCAACGCTGCCCTGTGCGCCACCTGCGCCGACCAGGTCAAGGCCACCTACCTGCGTATCGGTAAGCCACGCAGCCTGCGGGCCGCTGGGGTGATCTTCTTCGGTACGCCGTACCGCATGGGCGCTGCCCTGCCGATCCCGGAACGCACACCAGCCGACGCCGAACTGTGGGTCACCATGGAAGGCTGGGACGGCGCTATGCACCAAGGTTCCATCCCGTTGAGCCAGGCCTCGCCTGCCACCATTGCCTGGCTGAACAAGCAAGGAGTTAAACCATGACTTTGATGCGCCTGACCCGCGCCTGTGCCGTCCTGTTGGCTTGCGCCGGTTTCAGTACCGTCGCCCTGGCCCACAACCCGATGTGCGAGTGCAAGGAAATTCCCGGCGAGCAGATCCAATGCAAAGGCGGTTTCTCTGACGGTAGCGGCGCGCCCGGCGTGACCCTGGACGTGATCGGCTATGACGAAACCATCCTGGTGCCCGGCAAGCTTGGCGAAGACTCGACCCTGACCTTCAAGAAGCCGTCCGCCGAGTTCTATGTGCTGTTTGATGCAGGCCCGGGCCACGTGGTGGAAATCGACCAAGCGGATATCCAGCCGCAATGAGTACCACACAGGTTGTACGCCCCGCCGGGGCCGGTCACGAAACCCTCTACGTGCTGCTGTTGTGCCTGATCATCCTTGCGGTGGCCGGCACGGTGGTGGCCTTGCACGGTGAAACCCAGGAAGTCGCGGCCGTGCCCAGCCACCAGTTGGACGCCCGTCGCGACCTGAGCGCCGCCGAGCAAGGCATCTACGCCGACCTGCGGGTGACCCTGGATGAGATCCAGCTGTTGCAGCAGGAGCAAAGTGCACTGCCCACCCCGGCGCAACTGGCCGAAGAGGGCTTCGCGCCGTTTGCCCAGGACGCCAGCTCGGTCAGCCGTGGCGATCATCGCTGGCAGTTGCTGGAACCCTCGGCCTACCTGGGCTTGAGCCAAGTGCCCGGCACCAGCGGCTCGCTGCTCATGCGCGTGCACGGTGCCGAACCGGATATCTGGCTCAATCGCCAAGCCAACCTCGCCGCCCCTTCCGACCTCACTGACCAGGCGCTGATCGCAGCCGGCTGGCAGCAGGTGGTCGCGCAATTCGATGCCGGCGTCACCCGCCAGCACCGTCACTGAACGAGAAGACCGATTGCCCATGTCTATTTCATCTCCCCTGTTGCGTCTGTTGCTGGTTGGTCTGTTCAGCCTGATGCTCGCTCCCCTGGCCAATGCACTCTCAAACCCAGAGCCGGCTAAACGCCTGCGTATCGGCATCACGCTTCACCCTTATTACAGCTACGTGGCCAATATCGTCGGCGACAAGGCCGAGGTGGTGCCGCTGATTCCGGCCGGCTTCAACCCGCATGCCTACGAGCCCCGCGCCGAGGACATCAAGCGCATCGGCACCCTGGACGTGATCGTGCTCAACGGCGTCGGCCATGATGATTTCGCCGATCGCATGATCGCCACCAGCGAGCGCCCGGACATTCCGGTGATCGAAGCCAACGCCAATGTGCCGCTGCTGGCCGCCACCGGCAATGCCGCGCGCGGTGCGGGCAAGGTGGTCAACCCGCACACCTTCCTGTCGATCAGCGCATCGATTGCCCAGGTCAACAACATTGCCCGCGAACTGGGCAAGCTCGACCCGGACAACGCCAAGACCTACACCCAGAACGCCCGCGCCTACGGCAAGCGCCTGCGCCAGATGCGCGCCGATGCCCTGGCCAAGTTGACCAGCGCGCCCAACCCGGACCTGCGCGTGGCCACCGTGCACGCGGCCTACGACTACCTGCTGCGCGAATTCGGCCTGGAAGTCACCGCCGTGGTCGAACCGGCCCACGGCATTGAGCCAAGCCCCAGCCAGTTGAAGAAAACCATTGATGAACTACGCGCACTGGACGTGAAGGTAATCTTCTCGGAGATGGACTTCCCGTCCACCTACGTCGACACCATCCAGCGTGAGTCCGGGGTCAAGCTGTACCCGCTGTCGCACATTTCCTACGGCGAATACAGCGCTGAAAAGTACGAAGTGGAAATGACCGGCAACCTCAACACCGTGGTCCGCGCAATTCAGGAGTCCGGGTCATGACCGCGGCGCAGCAACTGAATGCGCTTAGCGTCGGCCCGACGCTGGCGTTCGACAAGGTGTCGCTGACCCTGGGTCGTACCGTGATCCTTGATGACGTGAGCTTCCAGGTACAACCGGGCAGCATCCACGCGCTGGTCGGCCCCAACGGCGGTGGCAAAAGCTCGCTGATCAAGACCTTGCTGGGGCAAACGCCGCATCAGGGGCGGTTGAGCCTGCACTGGCCGACCACTCCCGGCACCATCGGATATGTGCCCCAGGCCCTGGAGTTCGACCGCGGATTGCCGATGACCGTTGATGATTTCATGGCCGCCATGTGCCAGCGGCGCCCTGCGTTTCTTGGCCTGTCCAAACATTACGCCGGCGCGATAGGTGATGCGCTCGAGCGCGTTGGCATGCAGGACAAACGCAAGCGGCGCATGGGCGCCCTGTCCGGCGGTGAACGCCAGCGCGTGTTGTTGGCCCAGGGATTGATCCCGGCGCCGCAACTGCTGGTGCTGGATGAACCGATGTCGGCGCTCGACGAAGCCGGAATCCAGGTGTTCGAACGCCTGCTGAGTGACTGGCGCCTGGCAGGGATCACCGTGCTATGGATCGAGCATGACCTGGAAGCCGTGGGCCGCCTGGCCGACCGCGTCACCGGCCTGAACCGCCGCGTGCTGTTCGACGCCACGCCGAAAGAGGCGCTGACCCCGGATCGCCTGCTGACCCTGTTCTCCACCCACCCTCGGAGCCCGGCGCAATGAGTTATGAAGCCTTTCGCTTGATGGTCCAGGGCTGGGCCTCTTCCGGTTATCTGCCGGAGGCGCTGGCCTATGGGTTTGTGGTCAACGCGCTGCTCGCCGGTCTGCTGATCGGCCCGGTGCTGGGTGGTTTGGGCACGCTGGTGGTGGTCAAGCGCTTCGCGTTTTTCTCCGAAGCGGTCGGCCATGCCGCGCTGACCGGCGTGGCCGTGGGTATTCTGCTGGGCGAACCCTACACCGGGCCCTATGGCAGCCTGTTCGGCTACTGCCTGCTGTTCGGCATCCTGCTCAACTACCTGCGCAACCGCACCGGCCTGGCGCCGGATACCTTGATCGGTGTGTTCCTGTCGGTGTCACTGGCATTGGGCGCGAGCCTGTTGCTGATCCTCGCCGGCAAGATCAACGTGCATATTCTGGAGAACGTGCTGTTTGGCTCGGTGCTGACGGTCAATGGCAATGACCTGCTGGTGCTGGCGATTGTCGGCTCGTTGGTGATGGCCCTGGCCTTGCCGCTGTACAACCGCATCATGCTGGCCAGCTTTAACCCGCAACTGGCGGCAGTGCGCGGGGTGGCGGTGAAGACCCTGGATTACTTGTTTGTGATTCTGGTGACACTGATCACCGTCGCGGCGGTCAAGGTCATCGGCGCGATCCTGGTAGGCGCGCTGTTGGTGATTCCGGCCGCAGCGGCGCGCCTGCTGAGCCAGTCGCTCAAGGGGTTCTTCTGGGTCTCGGTGGTGATTGCCACCGTCAGCACACTGTGCGGGATCCTGCTGCCGATCATCTTCGACCTGCCGATCCCATCCGGCGCCGCGATCATTCTGGTTGCCGGTATCGCCTTCGCCCTGGCCGCCATCGCGCGCGGTACAGTGCCCAGCCTCAAAGGGAATCTTGGATAATGCGCCCTGTCTTTCGTCCATTGGCCCTGGCCATCGCTTGTTTGATCAGCACTTCGGCACTGGCTGTCGATGGTGCAGAACCCAAGACCCTCAAAATCCATCCCGGCCTGGGTCACGCCGCACTGAGCAAGGCCAAGTCCGTAAAACCGGTGAAGGTCCTAGCCTCGCTGCCGATCACCTACGGCCTGGCCGAGGTGCTGCTCAAAGGCACCGATGTGCAGTTGGAGCGCGCCGCCCCGGCCAACCTGCCCGGTTCGCGGCAGGTGTCCTAC
This sequence comes from Pseudomonas tritici, assembly GCF_014268275.3. Taxonomy (NCBI): domain Bacteria; kingdom Pseudomonadati; phylum Pseudomonadota; class Gammaproteobacteria; order Pseudomonadales; family Pseudomonadaceae; genus Pseudomonas; species Pseudomonas tritici. Next base: position 2,305,981 of record NZ_CP077084.1, on the reverse strand, counting down.
TTCACCGGTCGTGGCGCGCCGGCATTGAGCGCGTTGGCGCTGGACGCCGACGCCACTATTGGCCTGCGCTCGCTGTGGGCCGACGACCCGCTGTACCCGGTGGCGCGACGCAGCAATATCCGCATCGTCGAAGTCGACGCCGCACGCCCGGTGGACGGCGGCTTGCCGGGCATCGCCGTGCAGCCGGGCGTCACCGATGGCTTGAACAGCCAGCCATGGCAGTCGAGTAACAATATGGGACGCATGGCCGATGTATTGGCCGCGGACCTGAGCCGCCTGAGCCCCGACGCCAAGCCGAAGATCGACGCCAACCTTGCCGCCCTCAAGCAGCGCCTGCTCAAACTGAGCGCCGCCAGCGAAGCGCGGCTGGCCAAGGCGGATAATCTCAGCGTGGTCAGCCTGAGCGACCACTTCGCGTATCTGGTCAGCAGTTTGAACCTGGAAGTGCTCAGCACCGATGCACGGCCTGACGCGGATTGGACGCCTGAGGCGTTGCAGAAACTCAGCGCAGAGTTGAAGGACAACGATGTGGCGGTGGTGCTGCATCATCGTCAGCCGAGTGAAGCGGTGAAGGCCGCTGTGACGGCGGGGGAAGCGAAATTGTTGGTACTGAATGTCGACGGTGCGGAGCCGGTGACGGAGTTGGAGACCAATGTGGATCAGGTGATCAAGGCACTCACGCCATAGGTGAGCGATCCATCATGTCGAGCTTGGTTCAAATGTGGAAGCTGGCTTGCCTGCGATGCAGGCGCCTCGGTACACCAGACAGGTCAAGTTGATGCTATCGCAGCTCCCACACTTAGATCGCTGTGCGTCAGTTGAATCAGTCCCCGCCTGAATGTCACACCACATCCACGCCGACATGGATGGCATCATGCCGCCAGAACTCCAGGTCGCAATCGATCAGCCTCTGGTGCTGGTCATAATTGACCCGGGCTATCCGCAAGCCCGGGCTGCCCACCGACACACGCAACGCAGCGGCAGCCTCTACCGGCAATGACGTCGGCACAATCTCGAAACGCACCCGCCCATAGTGCAAGTCGTACTTGCGCGCATACAGCTCGGTCATCGACTGGTTCAGGTCGCAGTCCAGAATGCCCGGAAAATACTGCGGGTTCAGGTAGTGCTCCACATACAACACCAAACGCCCATCAATCCGCCGGCCCCGGCAGATCTGGATCACGCGGGACAACGCCGGCAACTGCAACCACGCACACACCGCCGCCGACGCCGGTTGCAGCCGTGCAGAGATCACTTCAGTGGAAGCCACCCGCCCCTGGTCACCGACCATGGCGTGAAAGTGGCTGCGCTGCATCAGGTTGTAGGCCAGCCGTGGCGGCGAGACAAACCAGCCGCGACGTTCCTCGCGATAGATCTGCCCTTGGGCCTCCAGTTGTAACAAGGCTTCCCGCACGGTAATCCGAGTGGTACCAAACAACTCGCTGAGCTTGCGTTCGGCGGGCAGTTTGCTTGCAGGCGGCAGCAGGCCGTGGTCGATCTGCTCTTGCAGCGCCAGGCCGATGGATGTCACCGCCTTGATTGCCTCATCACGCATCAACGTTACCTATCTGGACTAGACCAGCACCGATCAGGTGCACAAACCGCTCCGTAATTGGGCTTGCGCTGCTGCGTGCCAGCCTAGGCATTACAGATGACCGACAGATGACAGTCCGCGTCGATCCCGCACAGCACACCCTGCAATACATCGGCCAAGTCCAACCGCAGCGGGCACTTGGGCATGGTCTACGCTAAGCCTGCGCGCTGCGACATCGGCGCTTTGAAAACGACATCGACATGAAACTGTCATCCATCGCGTCTAGATTGGCTCAGGTATTGCTCTGACCTAGACCAACAACACCGTAGAAAAAACCGCCGCGTTGAAAACGCCCAAAGGAGCTTCGGATGAAACAGCTTTTCCTGGCATCACTGTTAGGCTCGACCATTGCCATGTGCACCGCCGCCATGGCCGCTGATACCGATCTAAAAACTCTGGAAGCCGCCGCGAAAGCGGAAGGCGCCGTCAACAGCGTCGGCATGCCCGATGACTGGGCCAACTGGAAAGGCACCTGGGAAGACCTGGCCAAGACCTACGGCCTCAAGCACATCGACACCGACATGAGCTCGGCCCAGGAAATCGCCAAGTTCAAAGCCGAAAAAGACAACGCCAGTGCCGATATCGGCGACGTGGGCGCAGCCTTCGGCCCGATTGCGGTGAAGCAGGAAGTCACCCAGCCGTACAAACCGTCGACCTGGGCCCAGATTCCGGATTGGGCGAAAGATAAAGACGGTCACTGGGCATTGGCCTACACCGGCACCATCGCGTTTATCGTCAACAAAAAGCTGCTGCACGGTTCCGAGGTGCCTACCAGCTGGGCTGACCTGCAGACCGGCAAATACAAGGTCTCCGTCGGTGACGTGAGCACCGCGGCCCAAGCCTCCAACGCCGTACTCGCCGCCGCCATTGCCAACAAAGGCGACGAGAAGAACATCGCGCCAGGCCTGCAATTCTTCACCAAGATTGCCCAGCAAGGTCGTCTCGGCCTCTCTAACCCGACCATTGCCACCATGGAAAAAGGCGAAGTCGAAGTGGGTATCGTCTGGGACTTCAACGGCCTGAGCTATAAGGCCAAGATGGCCAACCCGGATGACTATGTAGTGCTGATCCCATCGGACGGTTCGGTTAAATCCGGCTACACCACCATCATCAACAAATACGCCAAGCACCCGAACGCCGCCAAGCTGACTCGCGAATACATCTTCAGCGATGCCGGCCAGCTCAACCTGGCGAAAGGCAACGCACGTCCGATCCGCGCTGAAACCGACCTGAAACTGCCGGCCGATATCGCCAAGAACCTGATCCCGGGCGAGCAGTACACCAAGGCCAACCCGCAGCCGATCAAGGATGCCGATGCCTGGGAGGCGACTTCCAAGAAGCTGCCTCAGTTGTGGAACGAGCAGGTCATCGTAGAGATGAAGTAATCAGGCTCCCGGCCTGAAATGCAGTCAGTGTGGGAGCTGGCTTGCCTGCGATAGCGGTCTGACATTCAACCTCTGTGTCGACTGATGCACCGCCATCGCAGGCAAGCCAGCTCCCACAATTTGACCCGTTTGTGTCAGAGAAATTGAGTCAAGCCTACTGTTGCGGAGCGCCAGCCCCCATGAAGCACAATGTCATCCTTGTGGTGCTCGACGGCCTGAACTTCGAGGTTGCCCGGCACGCCATGGGGCACTTGCAGGCCTATGTCGGCGCAGGACGCGCAGCCCTCTACAAGCTGGAATGTGAACTGCCCGCCCTGTCCCGCCCGCTGTATGAATGCATCCTCACCGGCGTGCCTCCGATCCAGAGCGGTATCGTCCACAACAACGTCTCGCGCCTGTCCAACCAGCGCAGCATTTTTCATTACGCCACCGACGCCGGCCTTACCACTGCGGCGGCGGCCTACCACTGGGTCAGCGAGTTGTATAACCGCACGCCCTTTATCGCCGCCCGCGACCGTCATACCGACGACAAGGCGCTGGCGATACAACACGGGCATTTCTACTGGAATGACCATTACCCGGATTCCCACTTGTTCGCCGACGCCGAAAGCCTGCGCCTCAAACACACGCCGAATTTTTTGGTGGTTCATCCGATGAACATCGACGACGCCGGCCACAAGCACGGCCTCGACACCGCGCAATACCGCAACAGCGCACGCTCGGCCGACATCATCCTGGCTGATTACCTGCAAGCCTGGCTCGACGCTGGCTACCAGGTCCTGGTGACCGCCGACCACGGCATGAACAACGACCGCTCCCATAACGGCCTGTTGCCCGAAGAACGCGAAGTACCACTGTTTGTGCTCGGCGATGCGTTCAGCCTGGACACCACTGCCACGCCGAAACAAACCGACCTCTGCGGCACCGTCTGCGAACTGCTCGGCGTGCCCCACGACAAACCTGTATGCCGGGAGCTGTTGAAATGACCCGTGGCAAATGGCTGGCACTGCTGTGCCTGGTGCCTTTCGCACTGTTCTTTATCGTGTTCGAGATTGCCCCGCTCGTCTGGGTACTGATCAACAGCCTGCAGACTGAAGAAGCCGGCTGGGGCCTGGAAAACTTCGTACGCATCTTCAGCTCGAAGTTCTACCTGCAAGCCATTCAGTTCAGCCTGGAGATCAGCGTCTACTCCAGCATCTTCGGCATCATCATCGCCACGCTGGGCAGCTACTCGTTGCGCCGGGTGGATTCGCCGCTGCGCAATTTCGTCACCGCCTTCGCCAACATGACCAGCAACTTCGCCGGCGTGCCACTGGCGTTCGCGTTCATCATCCTGCTGGGCTTCAACGGCAGCATCACCATCATGCTCAAGCAGGCGGGGATCATTCAGGACTTCAACCTGTATTCCAAAACCGGGTTGATCATCCTCTATACCTACTTCCAGATTCCGCTCGGCGTGTTGCTGCTGTACCCGGCCTTCGACGCGCTGCGCGAAGACTGGCGTGAGTCGGCCGCCTTGCTCGGCGCGAATGGCTGGCAGTTCTGGCGGCATATCGGCCTGCCGGTGCTCACCCCTGCCCTGCTCGGTACGTTCGTGATTCTGCTGGCGAATGCCTTGGGCGCCTACGCCACGGTTTACGCATTGACTACCGGCAACTTCAACGTGCTGCCGATCCGCATCGCGGGCCTGGTGTCCGGCGATGTGTCCCTCGACCCGAACATGGCCAGCGCCCTGGCCGTGGTGCTGGTGGCGCTGATGACCGTGGTCACCGTGGTCCATCAACTGCTGCTCAAGAGGAGCTACCATGTCTCGCGCTGAAGCCGGCCCGGCCTCCCTCTACCATCGGGTAGTGGTGTGGTTGTTATTTGCGATCCTGGTGTTGCCGCTGGTGGGCACCTTTGTCTACTCCATTGCCAGCAGTTGGTCGGCAACCATTCTGCCCGCCGGTTTTACCGTGAAATGGTACGTGCAGCTGTGGAGCGACCCGCGCTTCTTGATGGCCTTCGGGCAATCGCTGCTGGTGTGCGTGGGGGCGCTGATACTGTCGGTGGTGTTGATTCTGCCGCTGCTGTTCGTGGTGCATTACCACTTCCCCAAGCTGGATGCGCTGATGAACATCCTCATCCTGCTGCCCTTTGCGGTGCCGCCGGTGGTGTCGTCGGTGGGCTTGCTGCAACTTTATGGCTCCGGGCCGCTGGCCATGGTCGGTACGCCGTGGATCCTGATCGGCTGCTACTTCACCGTAGCCCTGCCGTTCATGTACCGGGCGATCACCAACAACTTGCAAGCCATCAACCTGCGCGACCTGATGGACGCTTCACAATTACTCGGCGCCAGCACCTGGCAGGCCGCGATCTTTGTGGTGCTGCCGAATTTGCGCAAAGGCCTGATGGTCGCGCTGTTGCTGTCGTTTTCGTTCCTGTTCGGTGAGTTCGTGTTTGCCCACATCCTGGTGGGCACCCGCTACGAAACCCTGCAGGTGTACCTGAACAATATGCGCAACAGCAGCGGCCACTTCACCAGTGCCGTTGTGATTTCCTATTTCTTCTTTGTGCTGGTGCTGACCTGGGCCGCCAACATCTTGAACAAGGACAAAAGCCAATGAGCTTCGTCAGCGTCCAACACCTGCAAAAAAGCTACGCCGGCACCCCGGTGTTCAGTGATATCAACTGCGAGATCGCCAAGGGTGAGTTCGTCACCCTGCTCGGCCCGTCAGGTTGCGGCAAGTCCACCCTACTGCGCTGCATCGCCGGGCTGACCTCGGTGGACAGTGGGAAAATTCTGCTGGATGGGCAGGACATCGTCCCGCTGAGCCCGCAGAAACGAAACATCGGCATGGTGTTCCAGAGCTATGCGTTGTTCCCCAACATGACCGTGGAACAAAACGTCGCCTTCGGCCTGCGCATGCAAAAGGTCAACGCCGACGACAGCCACAAGCGCGTGCAGGAAGTGCTGCAACTGGTGGAACTCAAGGACCTCGCCGGCCGCTATCCGCACCAGATGTCCGGCGGCCAGTGCCAGCGCGTGGCGCTCGCGCGTTCCCTGGTTACCCGCCCGCGCCTGCTGCTGCTGGATGAGCCGCTGTCGGCGCTGGACGCACGGATTCGCAAGCACCTGCGCGAACAGATCCGCCAGATCCAGCGCGAGCTGGGGTTGACCACCATCTTCGTGACCCATGACCAGGAAGAAGCCCTGACCATGTCCGACCGCATCTTCCTGATGAACCAGGGCAAGATCGTGCAGAGCGGCGATGCCGAAACCCTCTACACAGCCCCCGTCGACGTGTTCGCCGCAGGTTTCATCGGCAACTACAACCTGCTGGACGCCGACAAGGCTGCGCAACTGCTGCAACGCCCTTTCAATAGCCGCATCGCGATTCGCCCGGAGGCCATCGAACTCAGCCGCACCGGCGAGCTGGATGCCCTGGTGCGCAGCCATAGCCTGTTGGGCAACGTGATTCGCTACCGCATCGAAGCACGAGGTGTGGAATTGGTGGTGGACGTACTCAACCGCTCGGCCGACGATCTGCACCCTGACGGGCAACGCCTGGCACTTACCATCGACCCAAGCGCCCTGTGTGAAGTAGCCTGATGCAACGTTTTATTGAGAGAGCATGACCGATGGCATTGGTAATTTTTGATCTGGACGACACGTTGATCCATGGCGACTGCGCCACCCTGTGGAGCGAACAGATGGGCCGCCTGGGCTGGGTCGACCCTGAGTCGTTCATGCGCAAGAACAATGAACTGATGGACGCCTACAGCCAGGGCAAGTTGTTGATGGAAGACTTCATGGACTTCAGCCTGGAGCCGATGATCGGCCGCACGCCGGAGGAAATCGAGCATCTGGTCGAGCCATGGGTCGAGGACGTGATCGAACCGTTGATCTACAGCGACGCCACCAAGACCATCGCCCGCCACCGTGCGAACGGCGACCGGATTCTGGTGATCTCCGCATCGGGCACGCATCTGGTCACGCCGATTGCGGCGCGGATCGGCATTGATCAAGTGCTGGGCATCAACCTTGAAGTCAGCCATGGCGTGTACAGCGGGCGGACGATGGGTGTGCTGACGTATCGCGAAGGCAAGATCACGCGGTTGATGGAGTGGCTTGAGCAGGAAGGCGAATCGCTGGAAGGCGCGTACTTCTATTCGGACTCGCGCAATGATTTGCCGTTGCTGCTGAAGGTGGATCATCCGCAGGTGGTGAATCCGGATCCGGTGTTGCGCGAGCATGCCGAAAGGGCTGGCTGGCCGATCCATCACTGGGTCTGAAACCGACTTCAATGCGATCAAATGTGGGAGCGGGCTTGCTCGCGAATGCGGTGTCCCTGTAAAGAATGTTTCATCTGACACACCGCATTCGCGAGCAAGCCCGCTCCCACAGTTTGAATTTGATTCCAATTCGAGATTGAAATCAGGCCAGGCTCTCGTCAATCACCACCACCAACTTCCCGGAAATCTGATTGGTCGCCAACTCGGCAAACGCCGCCTCGGCATCCCCGATCGGGAAGGTCTTGGCCAGTTGCGGGCTCAGCCGCCCTTCAACAAACAACGGCCAAACATGCTGGCTCAAATCACTGAGCAGGTCCGCCTTGAACTGATCACTGCGGCTTCGCAGGGTCGAGCCCAACAGTTGAATACGCTTGCCGAGCACCTGCGCCAAGTCCAACTGCGCGTCGCGCCCGCCCATCAAACCGATCAACACCCAGCGCCCATCCAGGGCCAGCAGCTTGAGGTCCAGCGCCGCATAGTTGCCGCCCACCGGGTCGAGAATCACATCGAACGGCCCGAAATCCCGTAGCCCTTCGATCCCGTCGGTCCGCACCACGCCGCCCTGGGCGCCGAGTTCCTCACAATAGGCCAGGCGCTCCGCCGAGCCGACACTGACCCAGCACGGGCTGCCAAATGCCTTGCACAACTGGATCGCCGCGGAACCCACGCCGCTGGCGCCTGCGTGCAACAGCACTTTTTCACCGGGTTTGAGGCTCGCCAGTTGGAACAGATTGAGCCACGCCGTGCTGTACACCTCAGGCAACGCGGCCGCTTCGATCAGCGACAGGCCTTCCGGTACCGGCAATACGTGGCGTGCATCCACCACCACTTCTTCGGCCATGCCGCCACCGGCGAGCAACGCGCAGACGCGGTCGCCGACTTGCCAGGATGAACCCGCCCCCACTTCGCTGATCACCCCGGAACACTCCAGGCCCAGCACGTGGCTGGCGCCCGGCGGGGGTGGATAAAGCCCCGCACGCTGTAATAAATCGGCGCGATTGAGGCCCGCTGCCGCCACACGAATGCGAACTTGCCCTACATCGCAGGTAGGACTGGGTTCTTCCAACCACTCCACATGACCGTCAACGCCTTGCAATGCTTTCACAGTGCCTCCATAGTGAGTCTGGACTGAGCCCGTAGCTGTATCGCCGGGCTTTTTGCATTATGCGACCGGACCATATGGAACCGGCTCCCTCAAAGACGGCCTAATATGCGTTATCAATTGCCCCCGCGTCGAATCAGCATGAAGCATTTGTTACCCAGCACCGCCCTCGCTCTTTTCATTGGTCTCGGCTTCGCGTCGATGTCGACCAATACGTTCGCAGCCAACAGCTGGGACAACCTTCAGCCGGATCGCGATGAGGTGATTGCCAGCCTTAACGTCGTCGAGTTGCTCAAGCGTCATCACTACAGCAAGCCGCCTCTGGACGACGCTCGCTCGGTGATCATCTATGACAGCTACCTCAAGCTGCTGGATCCGTCGCGCAGCTACTTCCTGGCCAGCGATATCGCTGAGTTCGACAAGTGGAAGACGCAGTTCGACGACCTCCTCAAGAGCGGCGACCTGCAGCCTGGCTTCACCATCTATAAGCGTTACCTGGACCGCGTCAAAGCGCGTCTGGACTTCGCCCTGGGTGAGTTGAACAAAGGCGTCGACAAGCTCGACTTCACCCAGAAGGAAACCCTTCTGGTGGACCGCAAGGACGCCCCTTGGCTGACCAGCACCGCTGCGCTTGACGACCTCTGGCGCAAACGCGTCAAGGACGAAGTGCTGCGTTTGAAGATCGCTGGCAAAGAACCCAAGGCGATTCAAGAGCTGTTGACCAAGCGCTACAAGAATCAATTGGCGCGTCTGGACCAGACCCGTGCCGAAGATATCTTCCAGGCCTACATCAACACCTTCGCGATGTCCTACGACCCGCACACCAATTATCTGTCGCCAGATAACGCGGAAAATTTCGATATCAACATGAGTCTGTCGCTGGAAGGCATCGGTGCCGTCCTGCAAAGCGACAATGACCAGGTGAAGATCGTGCGTCTGGTGCCGGCAGGTCCGGCTGACAAGACCAAGCAGGTCGCTCCGGCTGACAAGATCATCGGTGTAGCCCAGGCCGACAAAGAGATGGTCGATGTGGTCGGCTGGCGCCTCGACGAAGTGGTCAAGCTGATCCGTGGGCCAAAAGGCAGCGTGGTGCGCCTGGAAGTGATTCCGCACACCAATGCGCCGAACGACCAGACCAGCAAGATCGTGTCGATCACCCGTGAAGCGGTGAAGCTCGAAGACCAGGCCGTGCAGAAGAAAGTCCTCAACCTCAAGCAGGATGGCAAGGACTACAAGCTGGGCGTGATTGAAATCCCGGCCTTCTACCTGGACTTCAAGGCCTTCCGTGCCGGCGATCCAGACTACAAGTCCACCACCCGTGACGTTAAGAAAATCCTGACAGAGCTGCAGAAGGAAAAAGTCGACGGCGTGGTCATCGACCTGCGCAACAACGGCGGCGGCTCCCTGCAGGAAGCCACTGAGCTGACCAGCCTGTTTATCGACAAGGGCCCGACCGTGTTGGTACGCAACGCTGACGGCCGTGTCGACGTGCTCGAAGACGAGAACCCTGGCGCCTTCTACAAAGGCCCGATGGCATTGCTGGTCAACCGCCTCTCGGCGTCGGCCTCGGAGATTTTCGCCGGTGCCATGCAGGACTATCACCGTGCCTTGATCGTCGGTGGCCAGACCTTCGGCAAAGGCACCGTGCAGACCATCCAGCCGCTGAACCATGGCGAACTGAAGCTCACGCTGGCCAAGTTCTACCGGGTTTCCGGGCAGAGCACCCAGCATCAGGGCGTACTGCCGGACATCGATTTCCCGTCGATCATCGACACCAAGGAAATCGGCGAAAGCGCCCTGCCGGAAGCCATGCCGTGGGACACCATCCGCCCCGCGATCAAGCCGGCGTCGGATCCGTTCAAGCCGTTCCTGGCGCAGTTGAAGGCTGACCACGACACCCGCTCCGCCAAGGATGCCGAGTTCGTGTTTATCCGCGACAAGCTGGCCCTGGCCAAGAAGCTGATGGAAGAAAAAACCGTCAGCCTGAACGAAGTGGACCGTCGCGCGCAGCACTCCGACATCGAGAACAAGCAGCTTGTACTGGAAAACATCCGCCGCAAGGCCAAGGGTGAAGATCCACTCAAGGAGCTGAAGAAAGAAGACGAAGATGCGCTGCCAGCCGAGGCTGACAAAACCAAGCCGGAAGATGACGCCTACCTGGCCGAGACTGGCAGGATCCTTCTGGACTACCTGAAGATCACCAAGCAGGTGGCCAAACAGTAAACGATGGCGATTTAATGTGATCGCTCCTCGGAGTGTCATCATATAGACATCATTCTGTCGTGAAATGAAGGACCGCAGGTTTCCAGCCTGCGGTCCTTTTTTTTCGATTGAGATCGCCATGACCATGACCGAACAGCTGAATGCACTGGGCTCTATCCTGGCTCAAGGCAGTGTGCACAGCCTGTTCCAACCGATCATCAGCCTGTCCGAACGGCGCATCCTCGGCTACGAAGCCCTCAGTCGCGGCCCGTCCAACAGCCCGCTGCACTCCCCCGTCGCCCTGTTCTCGATCGCCAGCCAGGCCGGGCGCCTCAGCGAACTGGAGATCGCCTGCCGCGAAAGTGCGTGCCGGCGCTTCAGCGAGCAGAAGTTACCGGGCAAGCTGTTCCTCAACGTCTCGCCACAATCGCTGATGGAAACCGCGCACCAACCGGGACGCACCTTGCAACTGCTGCATGACTTCGGCATCCCACCGAGCCAAGTGGTGATCGAACTCACAGAGCAAACCCCCACCAACGATATCGACCTGTTGCAAACCGCCTTGCACCACTACCGCAACATGGGTTTCTCGATTGCCCTGGATGACTTGGGCGCTGGGTATTCCAGCCTGCGGCTGTGGTCGGAGTTGCGCCCGGATTACGTGAAGATCGACCGGCACTTCATCGACGGCATTCATCAGGATGCGCTCAAGCGTGAGTTTGTCGGTTCCATCCTGCAAATCGCCAGGGCTTCGCGCGCCCAGGTGATCGCCGAAGGCATCGAGCTGCCCGAGGAGCTGGCGGTGTTGACGGAGATGGGCGTCGACTTGGTCCAAGGCTACCTGCTCTGCCGCCCGCAGGAACAACCGCCGCAGGAAGCGCGGCTGATGCTACCCAAGCCCGACAGTGCCAACGTGGCACTGAACGATGAAGCCAGTGACCTCAGCGCCTTGCTCAGTGAACAGCCCGCGGTAGACCAAGACACCGCCACCGCCCAAGTGCTCGAAGCGTTTCGCCGTCAGGCCAACCTCAATTCCCTGGCCGTACTGGATGGGCGCGGGCACCCGATCGGCATCGTCCACCGGCATTCGCTGTCGGATGCGTTGCTCAAGCCGTTCGCCACCGACCTGTTTGCGCGCAAGCCCATCAGCCGCTTGATGAGTACCGACTTTCTGGCGGTGGAGCTGAGCCAGTCCCTGCAACAGGTCAGTCGCTTGCTCACCAGCCGCGCACGGCAACGCATCGAAGAAGATTTCATTATTACGCTCAATGGCGACTACCTGGGCTTGGGCCGAGTGATCGATGTACTCAAGCTGATCACCGAGCTGAAAATCCAGCAAGCGCGCTACGCCAACCCACTCACCCTATTACCGGGCAACGTGCCGATCCAGCAATGCCTCACGCGGTTGCTGCAACAACAGCGCGAGTCGGTGATCTGCTACGTGGATATCGACAGCTTCAAGCCGTTCAACGATATCTACGGCTACGGGCGCGGGGATGAGGTGTTGTTGTGCCTGGCGCAGTGCTTGAACGACCGCGTAGACCCTAGCCGCGACTTTGTCGGGCACATCGGTGGCGATGACTTTTTGTTGGTGCTGGGCCCGCAGGACTGGCGCAAGCGGCTTAATCAACTGCTGGATGACTTCCACACCCAATGCCGGCGTTTCTACCGCGCCGAACACCTTGATGCCGGCTGCTTCGTGGCACTGAATCGCCAGGGCGTGCGTCAGGAATTTGCGCTGCTGTCGCTGTCCATCGGCGTGGTGCATTTATATCCACAGGCCTGTGGACAACTCGATGCCAGCCAGTTGGCGGAGCTGGCGTCGCAAGCCAAGCATCACGCCAAGAATGTGGCCGGCTACAGCATCCATGTGATCGACAGCATGGACACCTTGTCCCCCGCGCTTTAGGCCTCGGCAGACTCCGGGTACTCGTATTCGAATACCCGCACCACTTCCGAGGCGTGCCAGGAAGCCGCCGCCACGCCATCGGATGGCCCGCTGAATCGCCCCAGGCGCTCCACACATTCAAAGAAACCGGTACGCGGCAGGCGGCTGGCGCCCTGGCTGATCACCAATGAGCTGCGCAACGGCTGCTCGGCCTTGGCGTCCAGCGCGGCCAGGTGTTCCAGGGCAGCGGCCAGGGTTTGCATGGCCGGCGTGGGGAACTGTAAGCGCTCCAGCAACGCGCGGTAAGTCAGCAGATGGCGCTGGCGGCGCGCCTGGTCCAGTTCATTGAGTAACCCATCCCAGTGTTGACGACTGATACGTAGGCTCACGATTCATCCCTCCAACCTGCAACGCCCAATTCCCAGGCCAGGCTGCGGCGGATCGCGGCATCCGGCTGGCGCTCACCACTTTCGATCAATCCAAGATACGAGGGGCTGATACCCACGGTGCGGGCCAGGGTCTCGATCGCCAGGCCCTTGGCTTCGCGCAGGCCACGCAGGTCTGCGAGCAGGCGCAGATCCTGCTCGGGAGCAGCTTGGGCAGTAGAAGAAGGAGGTGGCGAAGGTTGTTGCTGACCGGCAGCTTTTAGCAGCGCCTGGTACTGATCCCATGGCAACACCGCGTATTCGGGTTCGCCATTCCGTGAAATTATCTGAATATCCATGACTGCCCCGTAGGATAACAACACTTACTGAGTAAGCACTTTCCTTAGGAGTGTAATCCTAACAGCCACAAAGGTCGCAGGGGGATATGCCGCGTCATCCGTTTTTTTGCGGGTTTTCCTTGGCCAACAGGGCTGGCGTCGCGGGCAGACGCTCAACCACGGCGAGCTTTTCCGGACGCTGAGCGTCACGCCAGGCGCGAAAAGCGCTCAGTTCGCCGTCCAGGGTCTTCATGACCCATGCCAGCACGGCGATGTCGTCGAGCATGCCGAACATGGGAATAAAGTCCGGGATCGCGTCAATCGGGCTGAGGAAATACATCAGCCCTGCCACAACTGAAATCAGCGCCTCGGGACTGATTGCGCGGTACTCGCCACGCCAGTAGGCCAGGCACAGGGACTGTAGCAACTTGAAGTCATCCTTGAGCTTACCCAGGCGATTGCCCTGGCTGGAGCCTTTAGCGGCGACAGCGAACAGCAGCGTCGGTAAACGCCCACGCCCCAGCAGGCGTGCGGCCATGGGCAGGAAACGGGTGAAATTGAAGGGTGGTTTCATCTGTCACTCCAGTTCCAGGCAACATAAAAGGTTATCCACACAAATTGTGGATAACCTTGTGAACAGAGCCTGTTTTATCGGCTGAAAGCCACGATATACAAGGCTTGCAGTCAGATCGGGCGTTTTTTGCGCACATTAAAAAAACCCAAGATTTCATTGACTTGGTGTTGCTGTGCGGCTAGCCATACTCGGGTTTTATATCAGACTGTTGCCAGGTGTGGACGTTCGTTTGGATTTGCACAGCCTGTGGACATCGGCCCGTAGTGAGCGGGCTTGCCCCGCGCTGGGTGGCGAAGCCGCCCAAACCCCAGGCACCTCAGTTCTGACTGGAGAACTCAGTGCCTGATACGGGGCGGCTTCGCCACCCAGCGCGGGGCAAGCCCGCTCACTACAAGATCATGTAGATGCTGCGCCCGGAAACAACAACGCCCCGTCGAGACGGGGCGTTGTGTGTTCAGGCGCCTATTACTTCTTGGCGGCTGGTGCAGCAGGGGCTTCAGCCTTGGCTGGGTCCTTGATGGCCAGCAGTTCCAGGTCGAATACCAGCACGGAGTTGGCTGGAATCGCCGGGCTCGGGCTCTGGGCGCCGTAAGCCAGGTCGGACGGGATGTACAGCTCGACCTTCTCGCCAACGTGCATCAGTTGCAGGCCTTCGACCCAACCTGGGATCACGCCGCTGACCGGCAGGTCAATCGGGCTACCGCGATCCACGGAGCTGTCAAAGGTGGTGCCGTTGGTGAGCTTGCCGGTGTAGTGCACAGTCACCACGTCAGTCGGCTTAGGCTGGGCGCCATCGGCTTTCTTGATGATCTTGTACTGCAGACCGGAAGCGGTGGTGACGACGCCATCTTTCTTGGCGTTGTCTTCGAGGAATTTCTTGCCGGCGGTTGCCGACTCTTCGCTCATCTTGGTCATGCGTTCTTCAGCACGCTTTTGCAGTGCTGCAAACGCTTCAACCAGTTCGTCGTCCTTGAGCTTCTGCTCTTTTTTGCCGACGGCATCTTCGATGCCTTGGGCTACTGCTTTGGAATCCAGGTCATCCATGCCTTCCTGGGCAAGGCTCTTGCCCATGTTCAGGCCGATGCCGTAGGAAGCTTTCTGCGCCGGGGTTTTCAGCTCTACGCTGGTCTGCGAATCACAACCCGCAAGTACCAGGCTAACCAGGGCCACCGCCGCCGCCAACCGATGCTGTTTCATGCTATTTCCTTGTTCATGCGCCAAAAGGGCATTCGAATAAAGTCGCGAGCTTATCAGGCGGCCACGACCAATGGCTACCGGCATGTGAGCAGGAAACTTCTGATAAGTTCACGTGTTTAAAAGCATTTTCATTCATGATGGGGCCCCGCGAAGGATCGTGGGACCGCCTACTACCAAGCTCATGGCCACTTGCCGCACTTGTGGCGTAGTGGCATAACAACACGACTCTTCGACAAGACCGAGACAAGGATAGCCATCTTGCGCATTTTTTCCCGTGTATTACTGCTGATATTCACCCTTCTGGTCCTATTACTGGCCGTGGTGCTCTATTACACCGTCAACCCCAAGCTGCCGGAATACGTGCCCGTGGAGCAGGTGCACTATCAGGACCAATGGAGTGCCGCCGACCGCCAGACTTATTACTTCACGCCCCAGGGCACTCAAGTAAAAGGCCTGCACTACGACTGGTTCACCGCCCTGGAACTGCCGTTTTCCGAGCGACGTTTTGCCACGCCGGATTACCTGGCGCGCTTCGGTTTCCTGGTCGATCCCAAACAGGTGCCCACCGCGCAAAACCCCGGCAATCTGCCGGTAGGTTTCGCCCGACACAAGAACGCCGGCAGCAACGTCGAGTACCTGGATATCACCTGTGCCGCCTGCCACACCGGCGAGTTGCACTTCAAAAACCAGGCGCTGCGTGTCGACGGCGGTTCCGCCCAGCACGTGTTGCCTTCCAGCGTGCCAACCTTGCGCGGCGGCAGTTTCGGCCAGGCCCTGGTCGCCAGCCTTGCGGCTACCTACTACAACCCATGGAAGTTCGAGCGCTTCGCCCGCCAAGTGCTGGGAGATCGCTATGACGCTGAGCACAAACAACTGCGCGAGGACTTCAAGCAGTCCCTGAACAAGTTTCTCAAAGTGGCCTGGAACGACACTCACCGTGGTCTCTACCCCACCGAAGAAGGCCCCGGCCGCACGGACGCCTTTGGCCGTATCGCCAACGCCAGCTTTGGCGACGCGATTTCCCCGGACAATTATCGCGTTGCCAACGCCCCGGTGGACTACCCGCAATTGTGGGATATCTGGACCTTCGACTGGGTGCAATGGAACGGCTCGGCCCAGCAACCCATGGCGCGCAATATCGGTGAAGCCCTGGGCGTAGGCGCGACGCTGGGCTTTTTCGACGCCGCCGGCCAGCCGCTCCAGGGCGATGCGCGCTACCCGTCCAGCGTCCGCGTGCGCGACCTCAACCTGATCGAAGAAACCCTGCAACGCCTCAAGCCACCGACCTGGCCCGAGGACCTGTTCGGCGCCGTCGACAAACCCCTCGCTGCTCAAGGCCGCACACTGTTCGCCGAGAACTGCGCCGGCTGCCATGTGCCCAGCGTCACCCAGGAAAACGGGCGCCCGGTGCAGCAGCTTAAAATGCTGCCCGTGGACTACATCGGTACCGACCCCGGCACCGCCAGCAACATTGCGGACCAACGCTACGACCTCAGCGCCCTGCAGTGGGACCCCGCGGAACTGGCCACGCTCAACGTCGAACTGCACCCCACGCCGACCGAGCCACTGGACCTGAAAAAAATGTCCGTGGCCAAGGGGCTGGCTTACGTCACTGCCTTCGTCGAAGAGCATGCTTACCGCGCCGCCGGCGTGACCCCGGCCGAGCGCCCGCGCCTGGACGGTTACGGCCTGCCCATCGGCGTACGCGAGTTGCGCGCCTACAAGGCGCGGCCACTGGCTGGCGTCTGGGCGACGCCGCCGTTCCTGCATAACGGTTCGGTGCCGACGATCTACCAGTTGCTCTCGCCCCAGGACGAGCGCAGCACCACATTCTATAAAGGCACTTTCGACTACGACCCGCGCCATCTCGGCTTTGAAACCGGTGCGTTCAAGAATGCCTTTGTGTTCGATACCAAAATCACCGGCAACCACAACAGCGGCCACGAGTTTCGTGCCGGCAGTCGTGGCAATGGCGTGATCGGCCGTGGCCTGCTACCGCAGGAACGCTGGGCGCTGCTGGAATACCTCAAAGTGCTGGGCGGCCCGCTGGAGCAACAACTGCCATGATGATTCGATCCCCCTACGACCGACCTTCCCTGCTCGGCCGCCTCTGGCTGCGCATCGGCGCATTTCTCGGCAAAACCTTGCTGTGGCTGGTGGGCCTCGGCCTGCTCGGTTGGCTGGCGGCGACTGCCTGGTACGCCTGGCAACACAGCGGCCCGGTGTCACCGGATGAGCAAATCCCAGCGGGCGAAGCGGCGATGACCCAAGGCATCATCCAGACGGCGGTGCGCATCGTCGACCAGCACCGCGAGGGCACGCGCTACCTGCGTGATGCTCACGCCAAGGCCCACGGTTGCGTGAAAGCCGAAGTCAGTGTGCTCGCCGATCTCGACCCGGCGTTGCGACAGGGCGTGTTCGCCGAACCGGGCAAGACCTGGCAGGCGATGATGCGGTTGTCCAACGGCAACGCTTACCCGCAGTTCGACAGCATCCGTGATGCCCGCGGCATGGCGCTCAAGTTACTGGATGTGCCGGGCAAGCAGCTGCTGGCCGACCAGCAGACCCGCACGGAACAAGACTTCGTGATGTTCAGCCACCCGAACTTCTTTGTCAGCGATGCGTCGGAGTACGCGCAGAACATCGGCGCGCAGGCGGACGGCAAGAAGGTGCTGGCGTTCTTCCCCAAGGCCGACCCACGCAGCTGGCAAGTGCGTCACTTGTTCATCGCCCTGGCGACCCTCGCACCCGCACCGGCCAGCCCGACGCAGACTACGTACTTTTCAGTTTCACCCTACAAGTTCGGCACGGCCAACGCCAAATTCCGCGTCGCGCCCGACCCGCAAAACTGCCCGGAATATCAACTGCCGAAACAAAACCAGGACCTGCCGAATTTCCTGCGCGGCGCCTTGAGCCAGCAGTTGTCCACCGACCGCGTGCCTGCGTGTTTCGTGCTGCAGATCCAGCGCCAGAACCCGCAGAAATTCATGCCGATCGAAGACACCAGCATCGAATGGAAAGAAAGCGACGCGCCGTATGAAACCGTGGCGAAGGTGCATATCCCGGCGCAGGATTTCGATACGCCCGAGCAGAACCTGGCGTGCGACAACCAATCCTTCAACCCCTGGTTTGGCGTAGCGGAGCACCGCCCCATCGGCGGTATCAACCGTTTGCGCAAAGCCGTGTATGAAGCGGTCAGCGATTACCGCCACAGCCGCAACGCGCCATAAAGAATGCGTAACAATGGACCCGACGGCGTAAGGATTGCGTCGGGTCTATTGAGCCATTTCCACCCCGCCTCTACCGTGAGTACCTACCCCATCACCCGTAGGAAATCACCGTGGAAGGCTCAACCCTCGGCATGATCGTACTCACCCTGATCGCCGTGTTCGGCACCGCGTCTTTTTGCTTCGAACACCTGGCGACGCGCCAGATCAAAAAGAAAAAAACCGGTCAGCACTGACCTTCAGCCAGCGAGCCCAGCCTCTTCGGTACGGGCCCGCAACCACTGACGAAAACTGCGCACCGCCGCGGGTGGATTGCGATGATGCGGCTGCATCAGGTGCAAGCGGCCGCGACTGTGCATGCTGTGGGGCAAGGCCGTTTGCAGGCGCCCGGAGTCGAGGTCGCTTTCCAGCAAGCGCTTCCACCCCAGGGCGACGCCGTGGCCCATCACCGCCGATTGCATCAACAGTTGATAGCTGTTGGTGCGCAAGGCATGGCGCGGCGAGTAGTAATCGGCACCCGCATCCGCAAACCAGTCGGCCCACGTCAGCCAGTCGTGGTGATGGTCTTCCACGATCAGCAAGGTGTGCGCGTGCAACAGATGATGCAGGTCGCGAATCGGGCCGTGGCGCTCAAGGTAACCGGGGCTGCACACGGTGATGACCTGTTCGCTGTCGAACACCGGCGACAGCTCAAGGCCGTGGGGCGCGGCCATTTCATCCAAGTGATAGAACAAACCCAGGTCATATTCGCTGACATCCAGATGGCTGGGGCTTTCGCTGCACAGGACGCGGATATCCAGGTCCGGATGGTCTCGCTGGAACTGCGGCAACAGACCGGCCAGCCAGATAGAGCTGATGGTGGGCGTACTGGCCAGGGTCAACTGGCGATCGGCACCGCGCCTGCGCAACTCGGCGGACTCGCGGTCAAGCTCGCGCAACAGGCGTTGGACAGTACGAAAATAACGCACCCCGGCGGGTGTCAGGCTCAAGCCCTGGGCCAGCCGATAAAACAGCGGGCGGGCCAGGTCTTCTTCGAGGCGTTTGACCTGGCGGCTGACCGCGCTCTGGGTCAAGTTCAATTCATGGGCCGCCTGGGTAAAGCTCAAATGGCGGGCCGCCGCTTCGAAGGTCTGCAAGCAATTGAGGGGAGGAAGATCGACGTTTCGGCGCGACATGAGCAAGTCCATTGGCAATGACGGGCCCAGGTTACCCCAGGCCCGCAGAGATCACGTTGGCAAGCATCCTGCCAGTTGCCTGCTCAGAGTGCGACCCTGGCCACGCGTTTACTCCATTGCCGACGGTGTTCCAACTGGCCGTTTTCCCAGGCGGTCTGCTCCGCTTCGATGTAGAACCACTCGGCGTCGGCGTGCACGCTCAATTGGCTTTCCACCTCCACGGCCCACTGGTCGCGGCCGACTCGGTAGTGCCATTCGATATCGGCCCGCGTCGACAGCGGATCCCAGGGCAAAGTGCGGTATTGCTCGGTGCAACGCTGGTCCACCGACAGGCCGTGGTCGGTAAAACGCACCGAACCCAAGTCATCTTCAATTTTCACGCAGACTTCGCCACTGCCCACGTCTTCGATCAAGGTGCGTTTCGGCGCAGCGGCGCGTAGGACTTCCATCGCCACCGGCGTAGCTGACTGCGGCGCTTCGAACGGGCAGTCCACCGCCTCGCCTTTGAATATCGGCAGTTGCAGGCTTTGCAGGCTCGGCAGCAACGTCAGAGTGGTCAACTCACGGCTCGGCCACAGTAACGGGAAACTCGCGGTACTCAGGGCAAGACGCAAACGGTAGCCGACGGGCAGGCGCATGCCGATGTGGTCGAGGGTTAACTGCACGTCCATGGGTTCACCGGGGACTACAGGTGTTACCTGGGAAAAATCCTCACGCAGTGTGAGATTGAGTACACCGTAACTGATCTGCGTGACTTGCCCGTCCGGCGCTATCGCATTCAGCCGGGCGACCAATTGACCACAGGCGGTGTCACTTGCCAGGCGCAACTTAAGACGTGCATCGCCGAGCAACGCCAGCGGCTCGGTCAGCAACGGGGAGTCGAAGCACAGCGAGTTGGCGTCATCACGACGTTGATCCGTCGGTCCATCGGGGCCAAACCAAATGGCGCAGTATTCGCCTTGGTGCAGGCCGGTGGTCAGCGGCGAGCAGATGCTGCGCGGCGCCGCCAACGGCAGTGAGCCTGCACTCAGGCCCTGTTCGCCGAGGCTGAAATCCGCCCATTGCACCTGCGGATCCGGCCAGCCGGAGGTCTGCACCCAGATCCCCGGCCGCTCGGCATAACTGCCCTTCGGCGGCAGAATATCCTGTAGGTAAAAGGTGCAAGATGCGTCATCCATCACCCCGTTATTGGTGCCCTTGAGCCAATGATCCCACCAGCGCTTGGCCTCTTGCAGGAAGCCGATGGCCGGGTTGGGCACGGCGAAATGCGGGTACTTGTGTATCCAAGGACCGATCATGGCTTTCTTCGGGCCCGGTAGGTTTTGCATCAGGCGCGAAACGGTGTTGCGGTAGGCATCGCCCCAGCCCCCCACTGCATACACGGCCGCCTTGATCTTCGAATAGTCCTCGCACACCGAGCCATGGCGCCAATAGTCATCGCGGGTCTGGTGTTGCAGCCAGGTTTCCGCCAGCAACGGCATGGCGTCCAGGCGTTGGTGCCAGAGGTGTTTCCAGTCGTCGCCCACCAGCAAAGGATCCGGCACCGCCGCGCTGAAGTTGAGCATGGTGGCGGCCCAGCCGAAGTTCTCCATCAACAGATTGCCACCCTTGTAATGGATGTCGTCGGCAAAGCGATCATCGGTGGAGCACAGGGTAATGATCGCCTTCAACGCCTCGGGCTGGCGCGCCGCGACTTGCAGCCCGTTGAAGCCGCCCCAGGAGATGCCCATCATGCCGACATTACCGTCGCACCAGGGTTGCTGGCACAGCCAGTCGATCACTTCGAGGGCGTCTTCCTGTTCCTGCAGCAGGTATTCATCGGCCATCAAACCTTGGGATTCACCGTTGCCCCGCATGTCCACCCGCACACACACATAGCCCTGCCCCGCCATCCACGGGTGGGTCAGCGCATCGCGTACGGCGGTGCCGTCGCGTTTGCGGTACGGCAGGTATTCCAGGATCGCCGGGAAGGTTTGCAGGCCGGCGACTTCCGGCAACCAGATGCGGGCGGCCAGTTGGGTACCGTCCTTCAAGGGGATCAGGCAGTGCTCGATTTCGCGCACGGTGTAAGCAAATTCAGTGACGATTTCCATCAGTAACTCCTACAGCGGTTCAATCGATCAGCGGGCGAAATCCGGCACCGGGCTGGCGCCACGCGATTGCGTTTCGGGGGTCCGCTGAAGGCGTTTCACATCCAGCAACGCGGGATTTTTCAGCCAGAAAATCAGCGAGGTACTGGCCAATAACACCAGGATCATCCCGGGCAAACCGCCGAGATTGGAGAGCATCTTCACCCCGTCGATGCCCACAAACGCGACCATGACCCACGACACCGTGCCGATAATCAGGCCCCAGACGATCTTCAGCAGCGGGTTGCCGTCGAGATCGGAATCCGCGGTCACGCCCTTGCTGCACAGGTTGGCGATCACATCGGTGCTGGAGTCCGCCGCCGTGACAAACGAGATGAACGCTACGAACAGCAGGAACGCGATCATCAGGCCGCTGGCCGGCAATTGCTGGAACATCTGGTACAGCACGTGCTCCACGCCCTGCTCGTTCAGCACACGGTTGAGGCTGCCGTCACCGAGGGCATCGAAGTACAGGCTGGTGCCGGAGAAAATGCAGATCCATATCGCCGTGAACAACGCCGGGTAGAGCATGTTGATATGGATGAATTCGCGCACGGTATAGCCACGGCCAATCTTGCCAAGGAACAGCGCGCTCACCGGCGCCCAGGCAAACCACACCGACCAGTAGAACACCGTCCAGCTGTGCGGCCAGGTGTCGCCACTCGCGGCGCCAGTGAACAGGCTGCGGCTGAAGAAGGTGTCGAGGTACACGCCGAGGGACTCGACGCCGAGGCTGAACATGTACAAGGTCGGCCCACACAGCAGCACAAACAATCCCAGCGCCAGCATGATCCAGGTGTTGAACGAGGACAGCATCACAATGCCTTTCTGCAGGCCGCTAGCGGCCGAGGCGACAAAGGTGATGACGATGATCGCAATGATGATGGCTAGGCGGAACGGCGTGGTTTCACCGCCGATATATTGGGCCAGGCCACCGGCCAGGGTCAGCGCGCCAGTGCCCAGGGATGAGGCCATGCCCGCCACCAGGGCGAACATCGCCAGGGTGTCGATCAGCCCGGCGTAGCGCTTGACCCGCGCTGCGCCCAGCAGCGGCTCGAGCATGGCGCCAATGGAGAAGTTGCTGCGACGGTTATAGAACACCAGCGCAAACACCAGCGAGGGCACCAGGTAAATGGCGTAGGGGGTGATGGTCCAGTGCAGGAACATCGTCGACATGGCAAAGCTCTTCGCCGCCGAACTGCCCGCCTCGATCGGCAGGCTGGTGGGTGGGCCATACAGGTGGTAGAGCGGTTCGGCGGTGGTCCAGAACAGCACGCCCACGGCCAGCGTGGTGCACAGCGCCACCATGAACCAGCGCCATTTGCTCAGCAATGGCTGGGCGTCTTCGCCGCCGATACGCACCTTGCCCAACGCGGAGAAGTAGACGATCGCCGTCAGCACCACCATGGCAAACGAGCCGGCACTGAACAGCCATGAGAAGTTTTTCAGGATTAGGTTATTGAGCTGTTTGCTGATCGCCAGGAAGGCATTCAGGTCGACGTAGCTGGCGATCACCGCCGCCAGCAGGATCAGGAACGTTGGCCAGAACACCAACGGACGCAGTGGATATTTCATAGAGAGCCATTCCCCTTGCAGACTATTTTTATCTTAGAGAGCGGGCACTGCAGCATCCTGCTGCCGTGACTCGCCTGGAAGTCTTCGCGTGGCTATAGATAACCGTTTAAGCGGTCAGGGACGCAATCAACCAATGTGCATGGGGGTATTCCCCCACGTCATGACGCACCAGCACAGTTCAGGGCGAACATGCAGTGCACAATGGCAAGGCGCATTGAGGATAAATCGCAGACGAAAAAAAGCCCGCTCAATGAGCGGGCTTCTTGTGGTGACCTGGCGTTCAGCGTTCCAGGTAACCGAATATGGCGCAGCGGACGGGACTCGAACCCGCGACCCCCGGCGTGACAGGCCGGTATTCTAACCGACTGAACTACCGCTGCGCGTAACACTTGAAGCGAATGGTGGGTGATGACGGGATCGAACCGCCGACATTCTGCTTGTAAGGCAGACGCTCTCCCAGCTGAGCTAATCACCCTTCACTTTCGGTGTGGGCGGCATCATACACCAAAAATTCGCAATGTCTTGATTTAAATGCACTTTATTTTGGGTTTTTTCCAGAGCCCGGCAAAACCCCGTAAAAACGGGCTTCTGCTCGCGCAAATGCGAGTCTATTGCGTTTACCGGGTGCTTAGCCGCACAATTAAAAACTATTCTCAATAACGCCTGAGCCACGCTTATGTCTGTGGGTGAACCGCCATTCCAAAGGGAAATTACCCAGCTCTACAGCGAGCATCATGGCTGGCTGCTCACCTGGCTGCGGCGCAAGCTCGGCTGCCACCAGAATGCCGCTGACCTGGCGCAGGACACGTTTGCACGCATCCTGAACGCGCGCGAATCCGTAGCCGGCATTCGCGAACCCCGGGCCTACTTGAGCACGACGGCCAGACGCCTGATCATCGACCAGGCACGGCGCCGGCAGATTGAACAGGCTTACCTGCAGGAATTGGCCCTCACCGTGGACGCGCTCGAAGGGTTTCAATCGCCCGAGCAAATCCACACCACGCTTGAAGCCCTCGAACAGATCGCCTTTATCCTGGAGGGCATGCACGTCTATTCGCGCCAGGCATTCGTGCTGTATTACCTTGAGGAAATGACCCAACAACAGATCGCCCGACAGCTCAAGTTGTCGGAACGCACCGTGCGCAAGTACCTGATCCAGGCGCTCATGCACTGCGGCCACAGCATGGATACCTGATTGAGCATGTCGGACCAACAGATCGAAGAACAAGCCGCCGAATGGCTGCTGCGCCTGCATGAGGGCGAACTGAGCGAAGCCCAGCGCCTGGCATTTGAAGGTTGGAAACAGCAAGGTCCGCACTACGCCGAGGCCGCGGCCCGCATGGAAGCCGTCATCGCCCGCATGCAGGCCTTGCGGGGTAAAAAAGCACCGGCGCGGGCAGCGTTGAACGCAGCGTTTACCCAACCAAAAAGCCGTCGCCGCAAGAACGCCCTGCGCGCGCTGGCAGTGGCGTGCAGCCTGGCGATTCCGACGGCAGCATTGCTGGTGAGTCCTTATCCCCAGCAGTGGATGGCCGACGTGCGCAACGGGCCAGGCCAATGGCAAACCCTGCAACTGGCGGATGGCTCGACGCTGACCCTCAACGGCATCAGCGCGGCAAACCTGCATTTCGATGGCAAGCAGCGTCGCATTGAACTGCTGCAGGGCGAAATCCTGGTGGAGGTCGCTCACGATCGCACGCGGCCGTTTGTCGTACAGACGCCCCAAGGCACACTGCGTGCGCTGGGCACGCGGTTTGTGGTCAAGCGCGAGGGCGATATCACCGTACTCAGCATGCTCGAATCCCGCGTGGCCGCACAAAGCGCCAACGGCCAGCAGACGCTGGAAGTCGACGCCGGTTCGCAGGCCCTGATGCAGTCGACTGCCGTGCGCTTGGTTGGCACTGTCGACCCGTCGAGCATCAACGAAGCCTGGCGTCGACATCAATTGGTGGTGGAGAACCGGCCTTTGCCGGAGGTGCTGGATGAAATCGCTCGGCATCGCGCCGGTCGCGTGCAATTTGATCGCGACGCCCTGCAAAACCTGCGGGTGTCAGCCGTGATCCCGCTGGATGACAGCGACCACGCCTTGCAGTTACTCGCGCAAACCTTGCCGATCAAGGTGCAGACCTTTACGCCGTGGCTGATCGTCGTAAGCCCACAGACACTTACCCAATAAATAATTATTCGCATTTGCTTCCGGTTTTTTCGAGGCTGCCCGTCAAGGAAGGTAATTCGACACATAAAGGACTGCCTTCACCATGCACACCCCTTCCTACCCGCGCGGACGCTTTCGGCTACTGAAAAGCGCGCCGTTGTCCCTGGCCCTGCTCACTGCCAGTACGCTGAACACCAGCCTGGCCCAGGCCGACGCCGTCAGCGTCGCCGCCCAAAC
Organism: Pseudomonas tritici; assembly: GCF_014268275.3. Taxonomy (NCBI): domain Bacteria; kingdom Pseudomonadati; phylum Pseudomonadota; class Gammaproteobacteria; order Pseudomonadales; family Pseudomonadaceae; genus Pseudomonas; species Pseudomonas tritici. The sequence goes on along the minus strand of NZ_CP077084.1, from coordinate 2,280,563 downwards.
CTACGAAATCCCGGCCGGGCCGCTGGGCAATTCGCTCAACCGCTTTGCCCAGCAGGCGGGTGTGGCCATCGTGTTCCAGTCCAACGAACTGGAAGGCCTCAAAAGCCCAGGTTTGAAAGGCAGCTACGGTATACAGGACGGGTTCGACAGCTTGCTGCAGGGCAGCGGCTACCGCGCGGTAAAGGGTGATCAGGTCTACGCACTGCAGCCCTCCCCTCTCGCCGGCAACGGCACCATGGAGCTGAGCCCGACCGCCGTCACCGCCAACCAGTTGGGCAACGTCACCGAAGGTACAGGTTCCTACACGCCCGGCACGATCGCGACTTCCACACGCCTGGTGCTGACCCCCAAGGAAACCCCGCAGTCAGTGAGCGTGGTCACCCGCCAGCACATGGACGATTTCGGCCTGAACAGCGTCGACGACGTGATGCGCCACACTCCAGGCATTACCGTTTCGGCCTTCGACACCGAGCGTACCAACTACTACGCCCGCGGCTTTTCGATCAATAACTTCCAGTACGACGGTATTCCCTCGACGGCGCGCAACGTCGCCTACTCGGCGGGCAACACCCTGAGCGACATGGCGATCTACGACCGCGTAGAAGTGCTCAAGGGCGCCACCGGCCTGCTCACCGGCGCAGGCTCCCTGGGCGCGACGATCAACTTGGTGCGCAAGAAACCTACAGCGGACTTCCAGGGCCACGCGACCCTCGGTGCCGGTTCCTGGGACAACTACCGCAGCGAGCTGGACGTGAGCGGCCCGATGACCGAAAGCGGCAACGTGCGTGGCAGGGCCGTGGCGGCCTACCAGGACAAGCATTCGTTCATGGATCACTACTCGCGCCAGAGCCCGACGTACTACGGCATCATGGAGTTCGACCTGTCGCCCGATACCCTGCTGACCGTCGGCGGCGATTACCAGGACACTCTGCCAAAAGGCTCCTCATGGTCGGGGAGCTTTCCGCTGATCAACTCCAACGGCGACCGCAACAGCGTCAAGCGCTCGTTCAACAACGCTGCCGATTGGAGCAGTTGGGAGCAATACACCCGCACCGTATTTGCCATGCTCGAACACGACCTGGGCAATGGATGGGTAAGCAAGCTGCAACTGGACCACAAGATCAACGGCTATCACGCCTTGATGGGCTCGATCCAGGGCGACCAGCCGCAGCCGGACGGCACCGCGCAACTCACCTCGGGCAAATACACCGGGGAAACCGTCAGCGATTCCGCCGACCTGTACGTGAGCGGCCCCTTCAGCCTGGGCGGGCGCGAACATGAACTGGTGCTCGGCGGTTCTATCAGCGCCTCGGAATGGAAAGGCAAAGGCTACTGGAACCTCTCCCCAAATATCGTCGACTTCAATAACTGGCGCGGCCACGCCACGATACCGGACTGGGGCAAGGCGCAATCACTGACCGATGACACCGTGCGCCAGACGGGCGCCTATGTGACCACGCGGCTGAACCTCGCCGACGACCTCAAGCTGCTGCTGGGCGGGCGCGTGGTCAACTACCAGGTCACGGGCTATAACCCCAACTACCGCGAGTCCGGACGATTCGTGCCGTACATCGGCGCCGTGTACGACCTCAACGACACGTACGCGGTCTACGCCAGCTACACCGATATCTTCATGCCGCAAGAGAATTACAACCGCGATCGCGACAACAAACTGCTTGAGCCGGATGAAGGCCAGAACTGGGAACTGGGCGTAAAAGCCGACTTCCTTGACGGTCGCGTGAACGCCAGCGCGGCCTACTTTGAAATCCATGAATCCAACCGCGCGCTCTCGGATGACGAGTACAACAACCAGACGCCGATCCCGAACAACTACGCCTACAAAAGCAGCAAGGCCGTCACCAAAGGTTATGAGCTGGAGATGTCCGGCGAGATTGCCCCCGGCTGGCAACTCCAGGCCGGCTACACCCACAAGGTCGTGCGCGACGACAAGGACGTGAAGATCTCCACCTTCGAGCCCGAAGATCAGGTCAAGCTGTTCACCACCTACAAGCTCAAGGGCAACCTCGACAAGTTGACGGTAGGCGGTGGCGTGCGCTGGCAAAGCGTGGGCTGGCAGGACATCTATAACTCTCCCCATGGCGGCTATGAAGCGTTCTCCCAGGACGCCTATTGGCTGGTCGACCTGATGACCAAATATCAGGTCAGCAAAAACCTGTCGGCGACGCTGAACGTCAACAACCTCTTCGACAAGTCTTACTACACCAACATCGGCTTCTATAACTCCGCCGCTTATGGTGAGCCACGCAATTTCATGGTGACCACACGCTGGGATTTCTGATCCCCCAATAAAAAACGCCGCCGATCATCGGAAATGATCGGCGGCGTTTTTTTATTTTTGCAAAGCCCAGACAGCAAAAAGCCCGCTCAATGAGCGGGCTTCCTGTGGTACCTGGCGTTCAGCGTTCCAGGTAACCGAATATGGCGCAGCGGACGGGACTCGAACCCGCGACCCCCGGCGTGACAGGCCGGTATTCTAACCGACTGAACTACCGCTGCGCGTAACACTTGAAGCGAATGGTGGGTGATGACGGGATCGAACCGCCGACATTCTGCTTGTAAGGCAGACGCTCTCCCAGCTGAGCTAATCACCCTTCGTTTCGGTGTGGCGCGCATTCTACGGAGCGGCCCCAGGTCTGGCAAGCACTTTCTTAAATCTTTTTTTTGATAGCTTCCAATGGCTTAGGCAGGGTTGGCCTGGGACGTTATCAAGAGAATAATGCCCCCCTTTGTATAAAGGAGAGACTCGCCCCATGTGGTTCAAGAACCTGCTTATCTATCGCCTGACCCAAGATCTGCCTGTTGATGCCGAGGCGTTGGAAGCGGCCATGGCCACCAAACTGGCGCGCCCTTGTGCCAGCCAGGAGTTGACCACTTACGGTTTCGTCGCGCCTTTTGGTAAAGGTGAAGAGGCTCCCCTGGTTCACGTCAGCGGTGATTTCCTGCTGATCGCCGCGCGCAAGGAAGAACGCATCCTGCCGGGCAGCGTGGTGCGGGATGCACTCAAGGAGAAAGTCGAAGAGATCGAGGCCGAGCAAATGCGCAAGGTCTACAAAAAGGAACGCGACCAGATCAAGGATGAAATCATCCAGGCCTTCCTGCCGCGTGCCTTTATTCGGCGTTCGTCGACGTTCGCCGCCATCGCGCCAAAACAGGGCCTGATCCTGGTCAACTCGGCCAGCCCCAAGCGCGCCGAAGACTTGTTGTCCACACTGCGTGAAGTGATCGGCACCCTGCCGGTTCGCCCACTCACCGTGAAAACAGCACCGACCGCGATCATGACCGACTGGGTCACCACCCAAAAGCCGGCAGATGACTTCTTCGTGCTCGACGAGTGCGAACTGCGCGACACCCACGAAGACGGCGGCATTGTGCGCTGCAAGCGCCAGGACCTGACCGGCGAAGAGATCCAACTGCACCTGACCACCGGCAAAGTCGTGACCCAACTGTCGCTGGCCTGGCAGGACAAACTGTCCTTCATGCTCGACGACAAGATGACCGTCAAGCGCCTGAAGTTCGAAGACCTGCTGCAAGACCAGGCGGAACAGGACGGCGGTGAAGAAGCCCTGGGCCAACTGGATGCGAGTTTTACCCTGATGATGCTGACGTTTGGTGACTTCATCCCCGCGCTGGTCGAAGCACTCGGCGGTGAAGAGACCCCACAGGGCATCTAAAAGCTCATTAGATCTTATGTGGGCACGGTCAGTGTGGGAGCCGGGCTTGCCCGCGATGCAGGCACCTCGGTCTTCAGTTAAATCGAGTTGATGCTATCGCAGGCAAGCCAGCTCCCACATCTGATCGAGTTGCCACCTCCAGCACTCTAATAACAAGGACATCCCCATGCGCGCACTCGCCGCCTTGAGCCGCTTCGTCGGCAATACCTTCGCCTATTGGGTGTTGATTTTCGCCGTCGTCGCCTTCCTCGAACCCGGCTGGTTCATCGGCCTGAAAAGCGCCATCGTCCCGTTGCTGGGCCTGGTGATGTTCGGCATGGGGTTGACCCTCAAGATTGATGACTTCGCCGAAGTCGCCCGCCATCCGTGGCGCGTGGCATTGGGCGTGGTCGCACACTTTGTCATCATGCCGGGCGTGGCCTGGTTGCTGTGCCAGGCCTTCCACCTGCCGCCGGAAATTGCCGTTGGCGTGATCCTGGTCGGTTGCTGCCCAAGCGGCACCTCCTCCAACGTGATGACCTGGCTGGCCCGCGGCGACTTGGCGCTGTCGGTGGCCATCGCCGCCGTCACCACCCTCCTCGCCCCGCTGCTTACGCCGGCGTTGATCTGGCTGCTGGCGTCGGCCTGGCTGCCGGTATCGTTCATGGAGTTGTTCTGGTCGATCCTGCAAGTTGTGCTGCTGCCGATCGTGCTCGGCGTACTGGCGCAACGCGTGCTCGGTGATCGGGTGCGCCACGCGGTGGATGTGTTGCCACTGGTGTCGGTGGTGAGCATCGTGATCATCGTCGCGGCGGTGGTTGCCGCCAGCCAGGCGAAGATTGCCGAGTCGGGCCTGTTGATCATGGCCGTGGTGATGCTGCACAACAGCTTCGGTTACTTGCTGGGCTACTTCACCGGCCGCGTGTTCAAGTTGCCATTGGCGCAGCGCAAGTCGCTGGCGCTGGAAGTGGGCATGCAGAACTCCGGGCTGGGTGCCGCATTGGCCAGCGCGCACTTCTCGCCCTTGGCGGCGGTGCCGAGTGCGTTGTTCAGCGTCTGGCACAATATTTCCGGGGCGTTGCTCTCGACTTACTTCCGCCGCATGAGCGAGAAGGAAGACCGTCGCGCCCTGGAGAACACCCCGCAAACTTGATCAGTCGATCACTTTTGGGCACTCTTACGAGCTTCGCGGGGACGACCCCGCGACGCTTTCAAGCGCCTAATCCGGGGACGACCCCACCTAGCGTTAGGAGGTCATCATGTCCTGGATCATTCTGTTTTTTGCGGGTCTGTTTGAAGTGGGCTGGGCCGTCGGCCTGAAGTACACCGACGGTTTCAGCAAGCCGCTGCCCACGGCCCTGACGATTGCCGCCATGGCCGTAAGCCTTGGCCTGCTGGGGCTGGCGATGAAGGAGCTGCCGCTGGGCACGGCCTATGCCATCTGGACCGGAGTCGGTGCCGTGGGCACCGTGATCGCCGGGATTATCCTGTTTGGGGAATCCATGGCGCTGTTCCGGTTGGCCAGTGTGGCGTTGATCATTTGCGGGCTTATTGGGCTCAAGATCAGCACCTGATCCATTACCGCTGTCGAACCGCCGCTCCCACACCAGACCGCGTTCGCTTGAACAATGCGGTCCAATGTGGGAGCTGGCTTGCCTGCGAATAGGCCATTAATCCAGCCCGAAACTACCTGACACTCCCCCGCAACACCCCCACCCGTTCCTGCAACTGCGCAGGCGTCGCGGCCTCTACCGTCACCGGCTCACCCGCCACCAACACCACCCGCGACCAGATCCGATGAAACAACCCTTTGTTCGGATCGCGGCTGAAAAAACTCCCCCACAACCCCTGCAACGCCATCGGAATCACCGGCACCTGCGTCTCCTCCAGGATGCGCGTCACACCACCGCGAAACTCGTTCATCTCGCCATCGGCGGTCAACTTGCCCTCCGGGAAGATGCACACCAACTCCCCTTCCTTCAGATACTGCGCAATCCGTGTGAAAGCCTTTTCATAGATTTGGATGTCTTCGTGACGCCCCGCAATGGGAATCGCCCCGGCCGTGCGGAAGATAAAGTTCAGCACCGGCAAACGGTAGATCTTGTAGTACATGACAAAGCGAATCGGCCGACGCACCGCGCCGCCGATCAGCAGCGCATCGACAAATGAAACGTGGTTGCACACCAGCAGCGCCGCGCCTTCGTCCGGGATCGCTTCCAGGTTGCGATGCTCCACGCGGTACATGGAATGGCTGAGCAGCCAGATCATGAAACGCATGGTGAACTCGGGGACGATCTTGAAGATGTAGGTGTTGACCGCGATGTTGAGCAGCGACACCACCAGGAACAATTCGGGAATTGACAGCTTGGCCACGCTCAGCAGCAGGATCGACACAATCGCCGAGACCACCATGAACAGTGCGTTAAGAATGTTGTTGGCAGCGATGACCCGCGCACGCTCGTTCTCGGCGGTGCGCGACTGGATCAACGCGTACAGCGGCACGATATAGAAGCCGCCGAACACGCCCAGGCCGAGGATATCGAACAACACCCACCAGGCTTGGCCGTAACTGAGCACGGCGAGCCAATCGTTGGCCTGCACGTTCTGCGGGAAACCGCCGGAGTGCCACCACAGCAACAGGCCGAACACGGTCAGGCCGAATGAGCCGAACGGCACCAGGCCGATTTCCACCTTACGCCCGGAGAGTTTTTCGCAAAGCATCGAGCCGAGGGCGATACCCACAGAGAACACCGTGAGGATCAGCGTGACCACGGTTTCGTCGCCGTACAGCCATTCCTTGGCGTACGCCGGGATCTGCGTCAGGTAGATCGCGCCAACAAACCAGAACCACGAGTTACCCACGATTGAGCGCGAAACGGCCGGCGTCTGCCCCAGGCCCAGGCGCAAGGTGGCCCAGGATTCACTGAAAATGTTCCAGTTCAGGCGCAACCCCGGGGTCGACGCCGCCGCCCTCGGAATACTGCGGCTGGCCAAGTAACCCAATACCGCCACACCGACGATCGCCACGGCGACCACCGGCGCGTAATAGGTGGACGACATCATGATCCCGGCACCAATGGTACCGGCCAGGATCGCCAGGAACGTGCCCATTTCCACTAGGCCGTTGCCGCCGACCAGCTCATCGTCGTGCAGCGCCTGGGGCATGATCGAGTACTTCACCGGGCCGAACAGCGCCGAGTGGGTGCCCATCGCAAACAGTGCCAGCAGCATCAGTTCCAGGTGGTTGGTCAGGAAGCCCGTCGCGCCCACAGCCATGATCACAATCTCGCCGATCTTGATTGCGCGGATCAATGCGTCCTTGTTGAACTTCTCGCCAAACTGCCCGGCCAGCGCCGAAAACAGGAAGAACGGCAGGATGAACAGCAAGGCACAGAGGTTGACCCAGATGGACCGGTCACCGTCGATGGTGAGCTTGTAGAGAATGGCCAGGATCAGCGATTGCTTGAAGATGTTGTCGTTGAACGCACCCAGCAACTGGGTGATGAAAAACGGCAGGAAACGCCGTGTGCGCAGCAAGGTAAATTGCGAGGGGTGGCTCATCGTCCGTGTTCCTGCGTGGCCTGTTATCGATTCAGGCCACGACTTTACCTAATCCGGCTTACTTATTCGCTAGTCCTGCAATGCATGGCGAAACAAAAAGCTCACCTTTATAGGCGCCCTGCACCGTGCGTTTAGCGACGATCAGCCACATCAGCGCCAACGCCACCACCAACAGACAGCCGAATACACTGAAGAAACCCAGGTGCAGCAGGCCCGCCAACTTCAGTGTGGCCAAGGCGTACACCCCCAAGGGGAAAGTGAAGCCCCACCACCCCAGGTTGAACGGGATACCGGCGCGCAGGTAACGCAGGGTAATCAGTACGGCGATCAGCATCCACCAAAGGCCAAAGCCCCACAGTGTAATGCCCGCTACCAGCCCGAGGCCGTCAGCCATTTCACCGACACCCGGCAAGCCATTGGCCGCGAAGATCGCCGGCGCATCTCCCCCCAGCAACAGCATGCCCAACGCACCAGTGCCGATGGGGCCTAGCGCCAGCCAGCTCGACGCGGCCATATTGGCGTGGGGCAGTTTATGCAGGGCCATGCGCAGCATCAGGATGGTCAGGATGCTGAACGCCACCGGCAGGGAAAACGCCCACAGCACGTAGCTGGTCACCAGCATCACCAGTTGCGAATGGGCGTCCGCCAGGTGCGGTGCCAGCAGGCCACCGCTGGCGGCGGCGACTTCGGCGGCAACCACGGGCAGCAGCCAAACGGCGGTCATCTGGTCGATGCTGTGTTCCTGGCGGGTGAACATCATGAACGGGATAAGCACGCCGCAGGCCAAGGCCATCGCGACATCCAGCCACCACAGCGCTTCAGCCAGCGGGATCACTTCGCTGCCCCAACGCGGCAGGCCGAACAGCAGCAAGCCATTGAGAATGGTCGCGAGCCCCATGGGGATAGTGCCGAAGAACATCGACACCGTAGAGTGCCCAAAAATCCGCCGCGCCTCGTGGAAAAACATCACCCAGCGGGCTGCGTACAACACGCTGAACAACACGAACAGGCCGACCGTGAACAACCACAGCGCTTCGGCGATGGCGTGCAAACCTGGCAGGTTGACCGGCAACTGCGCCAACGCCAGCGCCAGCACGCCGGTGCCCATGGTGGCGGCAAACCAGTTAGGGGTGAACTGGCGAATCACTTCCCGCGGACGGGTCAGGTGACTGAAAGGTTTGTAACTGATGGTATTCGAGCAGGTCATGATGGCAATCCTCTTCCTCGCATGAGGTTAAGACCATGGTAGAACCTGATCGAATATCTATATAACGGGTAATATCTCTAACTGTTATCTACTTTGCAGATATAGTCTAAACGCTGCCTTCGCATTCGATCACCAGAATGCGCGCCGGGCCTTGGGGATGGGCGACATGCTCGGTGCCGACACTGGCATAGAAGATATCCCCTACGCCCAACTCCGCCACCTGTTCGAAGCCGTTGTCGCGGTAGTGCATCTGCACCCGGCCATCCAGCACCACGAACACTTCCTCGCCATCATTGATGTGCCAGCGATACGGCTGGTCAGTCCAGTGCAGGCGCGTGGTGATGCCGTTCATATTGGCGATATCCAACGCCTCCCAGGCGCGGCTGCCGGTGAAGTCCTTGCTGCGGATGATCTTCATGCTTGAATCTCGGTCGGGCGATACGAGAGGCGATTATTACCTATCAGCCGCCTGTCGTCGCCTTGGCGCGCGCCGAATCCTGCAACAGCAGGCCGACCAGTGCGCCGAGGGACAGCAGGATGAGTACCGCGCCGTAGCCGTCGGTGGTGACGATCAAACCAAAGCTGCGAATCAGGTTGCCCGCCAGCAAAGACGGCAGACAGAACGCCAGGTAACTCAGCACATAAAACGCCGACATCAAGCCCGCGCGCTCATGGGGCAAAGCCAGCGGCACCACACTGCGCAGGGCACCGAGGAAGCCCGCGCCAAAACCACTGCCGGCGATCAGCGTGGCGATAAAAAACAACGGCAGGCTGGCGCTGTGCACGGCCGTGAGGATCAGCGCCACACCGACTGCCAGCAAGCCGGCCCCCAGGCGCAGCACTTTGTCGGCCTGGCGATTGCGCAGTGTGAAGATCATCAATGCGCCGCTCAAGGTCAACACCGCCACCAGGCCGCCGCCGATCAGGTTGGAGGTCGAACCGGTGGCGGCCCGTACCAGTGACGGCGCCAGGGACAGGTAGAATCCGCCCATCGCCCACACCGCCACATCCACCGGCAGCGACAACAACAAGGCCCGGCGCGCTTGCGGCGGTACATGCAAAGTCGGACGCAGCGAAGCCAGTGCACCGGGAATACGGCTGACAGTTTCCGGCAGGCGCCATACGTACACGGCCTGCAACAGCATCAGCACCAACAGCGTGCAGTAGATCAACTGGGTCGGCAGCGGCGCGAATTCCACCAGCAGACTGCTGCCCATCGCACCGCACGCCATGCCCAGCAGCGGCGCCACGCTGTTGACCAGTGGCCCTTGCTGGCGATCCGTGTCGAGCAGTGCCGCGCCCAGCACGGCAGTGGCCATGCCCGTAGCAAAGCCCTGCAGCGTACGTGCGGCGATCAACCAGGCCACGCTGCCTTCATTGATAAACAGCAGCATCGCCAGCATGTTCAGGATCAATGCAGCGAAGATCACCGGCTTGCGTCCCAGGTGATCCGACAGTGAGCCGACAGTCAGCAGCGCCGCCAGGAGACTCAGCGCATAGACACCGAAGATCAGCGTGAGCATGCCTGCGGAAAAATGCAGGCCCTCCTGATACAGGTGATACAACGGCGTCGGCGCACTGGAGGCGGCAAGAAACGTCAGCAAGGTGACCGCAAGGAACACCAGGCTGGAACGCTGAGAAATAGGGCTAGACATGCGCACACTCCGCTAAAGCTAATATTTTGCTTTTATGGAGTGTGCTACCAGACTGGGCTTAAAGCAAATTCTTTGTGTTAAGGTTTTACACATGGCGATAAAAGAAGGCCTCCGCCCGGGGGGCCGTAGTGCCCGGGTACAAGAATCAGTGCATAGCGCTGTGCGCGAATTGCTGGAAGCCCACGAGCGCTCCAGCGTCACCGTGCCGATGATCGCTGCGCGTGCGGGGGTGACGCCGTCGACCATCTACCGGCGTTGGGGCGATCTTTCTGTGTTGCTGGCGGATGTGGCGTTGGCGCGGATGCGCCCGGACAGCGAGCCGGCGAATACCGGCAGCCTGCGCGGCGATTTGCAGGCCTGGGCCGAGCAGTATCTGGATGAGATGAGTTCGGAGCCTGGGCGGAACATGATGCGTGATGTGCAGTGCAGCCAGACGCCGGGCTATTGCGTGACCCTGATTGGCGGGCAGTTGCAGACGATTGTGGATCGCTACCCCGACAACACGCCACCCTGCGTAGACCGGCTGATCAACCTTCTGGCGGCGCCGACGGTGTTCAGGATTCTGTTTGCCAGCGCACCGTTGCAGGTTGAAGAGCTGCATGAGCTGATCGAATTGGCATTGCAATAATCAAAGCCCTACACGCCGATCAAAAATGTGGGAGCTGGCTTGCCAGCTCCCACATTAATCCTGTGTTACGTGCGCATCCCGCGCCCACTCACCAGCAGCTTCGCGCAACCGATATACAGCACCACGGTCGCCACCAACATGAACGTAATCGCCACGCTGATCTTGATATCCGACACACCTAAAATACCGTAGCGGAAGGCGTTGACCATGTGCAGCACCGGGTTGGCCAGCGACACGGTCTGCCAGAACGGCGGCAGCAAGGTGATCGAGTAGAACACGCCACCGAGGTAGGTCAGCGGCGTCAGCACGAAGGTCGGAATGATCGAAATATCATCGAAGTTGCGTGCAAACACGGCGTTGATGAAACCCAGCAGCGAGAAGATCGTCGCCGTCAGTACCACCACCAGAATGGTGACCCCGAGGTGATGCACTTGCAGGTGGGTGAAGAACAGCGACAACAAGGTCACGATCACGCCGACCATCAGGCCGCGCAGCACACCACCGGCGGTGTAGCCGATCAGGATGGTGTGTGGCGACACCGGCGACACCATCAATTCTTCAATCGAGCGCTGGAACTTGCTGCCGAAGAAACTGGAGACCACGTTGCCGTAGGAGTTGGTGATCACCGACATCATGATCAGACCCGGCACGATGTATTCCATGTAGGTGAAACCACCCATGTCACCGATCTGCCGGCCGATCAGATTACCGAAGATCACGAAGTACAGAACCATGGTGATCGCCGGCGGCAGCAGGGTCTGCGGCCAGATCCGGGTAAAGCGCTTCACTTCGCGATAGACGATGGTTTGCAGCGCGACGAGGTTGGGTTGCAGTTCGGAACTCATACCGCCACCTTCGCCAGATTTTTCTCCACCAGGGACACGAACAACTCCTCAAGGCGATTGGTTTTATTGCGCAGGCTCAGCACTTCGATGTTCTGGGTCGCCAACTGCGTAAACAGCGCGGTGATGCCCATGGCTTTATCCACCTGCACTTCCAGGGTATGGCTGTCCAGCAGACGACTTGGGTAGCCCATCAGCTGCGGCGCCACCGACAGGTTATTTTTCAGGTCGAGCAAAAAGGTTTCCACATGCAACTGGCCCAGCAGGTTACGCATGCTGGTGTTCTCGACGATGGTGCCATGGTCGATGATGCCGATGTTGCGGCACAGCTGCTCAGCCTCCTCCAGGTAGTGGGTGGTGAGGATGATAGTGATGCCTTTCTCGTTCAGCTCGGTGAGGAATGTCCACATCGAACGGCGTAGCTCGATATCCACGCCAGCAGTGGGCTCATCAAGGATGAGAAGGCGCGGCTCATGCACCAGCGCACGGGCGATCATCAAGCGGCGCTTCATGCCGCCGGACAGCGAGCGCGAAGGCACATCGCGCTTGTCCCACAGGCCCAGTTGGGTCAGGTATTGCTCGGCGCGTTCCTTGGCGATTTTCGCCGGAATGCCGTAGTAGCCTGCCTGGGTCACGACAATATCGAAGGTCTTTTCAAACTGGTTGAAGTTGAACTCCTGGGGCACCACGCCGATGGAACGCTTGAGCGCCGCCGGGGATTTGTCCAGGTCGTGGCCGAAGATATTTACCGAGCCGCTGGTCTTGTTGACCAGGGTCGAGAGGATGCCGATGGTGGTGGATTTGCCGGCGCCGTTGGGGCCGAGCAAGGCGAAGAAGTCACCTTCGGCAACGTCCAGATCGATACCACTCAGGGCCTGGAAACCGTTGCCGTAGGTTTTGGTTAGCTGCCGGATGGACAGAGCGGAACTCATATCGGGATACGCACCAAAGAAGGGAATAGAAAGAATAGATGAGGGCGCAGCGCAGGTAGTTCAACCTGCGATGCATGGCGGGCATGGTGCTTGCCCGCGCGGCACAAGTACAGTCACCTGTATTAATAGTCAGTATTAAGTCAACGCGGTCATGACCGCCTTGCGGTAGGCCGGTCGCTGCTGCAGGCGCTGGTACCAGGCCTCTAGATGGGGCATTGCGGGCCGTTCGATGGGCATTTCAAACCAGGCGTAGATGAAGCTGCCCAAGGGGATATCGCCCATGCCGACCTCATTGCCCGACAGATACGGCTGTGTGGCGAGCGCCTCGTCAACGGTCTTGAGCACATCGATACAGGTTTGGCGCCCGGCGTGGATGCTGTCCCAATTCTGTTTTTCGGCCGGGGTGCGCAGCACGCCCCAGAACACGATCTTGAACGGTTCGGCGAACGTGGAAGTGGTCCAGTCCATCCACTTCTCCGCGTTGGCGCGGGTTTTCAGGTCACTCGGGTACCAGCTGGACGCCTGCTTGGCGCAGAGGTAACGCACGATGGTGTTGGATTCCCACAGCACAAAGTCGCCGTCTTCGATCATCGGCACCCGACCGTTAGGGTTCAACGCTCGGTATTGCGGTGTGTCGACCACACCAAACGCCCCGCCCGCATCAATTGCCTCATAGTCCAGGCCGAGCTCCTCGGCGCACCACAGTGCTTTCCTGACGTTTGATGAATTTTTACGACCCCAGATCTTCAGCATGACCGCGCCTTTATTGTTGATGAACATGGCTGGATGAACGCAGCAGCATACGCCGGTTCAGGCGCGGCTTAAATCGCTGTGCATATCGCCAAGCAGGGGCGGCATATCCTCGGCAAACAGGTGCGGGTAACACTGCTGGATATGGGCGAAGAAAAACGCCTCGGGCACGTCAGTAAATTGCCCATGGTCGATCACGTACTCCATCGAACGCTGGCCCTGGCGGTTGAAAGCGTGGAAAACGCTGTCGTTGATACCGTCGAAATCCAGCGGCGGCACGTCGAACACATCGCACAGTTGCCTGTTGAACGCGGGCGTGGCTTTGACCCAGCGATCATTCAGGTAAAGCTCGGTATAACCGTGCATGGCAAACACGTCACTCTTGAGCAAGGCGAGCAGGCGCGGGGTCGACAAGTGATTGCGCACGTCCGCCAGGCCGATGCGCGCCGGGATGCCGCAATGGCGGGCACAGGCCGCGAGCAACGTGGCCTTGGGCACGCAGTAGCTTTCGCCGGTGGACAGGGCGAAGCTGGCACTTAATGTGTCTGGATCGCGACTGAAGGTGTAGGGGTTGTAGCGAATCGCCTCACGCACGGCGTAGTAAAGGCTGACTGCCTGGTCACTTAAGTTCGCACGGGTTCCGCGATGTTTTTCGGCGAACTCCACCACCGCAGGGTGGTCACTATCGATGAAGCGGCTGGGACTCAGGTAGGTATCCATGAGTGTTATCTCCAAAGGAAGCCTGGAGTCTAACCACAGGCCTGCCGTGGAGTTAACGACGAATCGGCCAAATCTCGTTACACCCTGATCACCCCGCTTGCTCGGATGCCGACTAAGCTCCCTGGTGGTTTCGCCCCTGGTTTCACGGAGGATTGAATATGCTGTTGTTGTGGATACTGGTGCTGGTGGTCGGCATTGCCTACCTCGCACACCGCCGCGTCGCCCCCCTGCCCGCCTTGGGCGTGGTCGCCGTCTACTTGCTGGCGATGGGCGCCTGGAGCCACGCGCCGGGTTGGCTGCTGCTGATCTTCTGGGTGTTGATCGCGGTTGTGGCCGCGCCGCTGTTGCTACCCGATCTGCGCCGCCAATACTTCACCAAGCCGCTGTTCAGCTGGTTCCAGAAAGTCCTGCCGCCGATGTCCGAAACCGAGCGCGACGCCATCGACGCTGGCACCGTTTGGTGGGACGGCGAGCTGTTCAGTGGTCGCCCTGACTGGGACAAGTTGCTGGCCTATCCCAAGGTCCAACTGACCGAAGAAGAACAGGCCTTTATCGACGGCCCGACCGAAGAACTCTGCGCCATGGTCAGCGATTGGGAAATCGGCCAGGCCATGGACCTGCCGCCGGCTGCCTGGGAACACATCAAGACCCACGGCTTTTTCGCGCTGATCATTCCCAAGGAATATGGCGGCAAGGGTTTCTCGGCGTATGCCCACTCCCAGGTCGCGATGAAACTTGCCACCCGCAGCGGTGACCTCGCGTCTACCGTGATGGTGCCCAACTCCCTCGGCCCGGCCGAACTGCTGCTGCACTACGGCACCGACGAACAACGCAACCATTACCTGCCGCGCCTGGCCCGTGGCGATGACATCCCTTGCTTTGCGTTGACCGGCCCGCTGGCGGGTTCCGACGCTGGCGCCATGCCCGACACTGGCGTGATCTGCAAAGGTGAATGGGAAGGCAAGGAAACCCTCGGCCTGCGCTTGAACTGGGAAAAACGCTACATCACCCTTGGCCCGGTCGCGACCCTGCTGGGCCTGGCCTTCAAGGCCCATGACCCGGACCACCTGCTGGGTGAAGAAGAAGACCTGGGCATCAGCCTGGCGCTGATCCCGACCGACACCCCCGGCGTGGAAATCGGCCGCCGCCACCTCCCCCTCGGCGCCGCCTTCATGAACGGCCCCAACTCCGGCAAGGATGTGTTCATTCCCTTGGAGTACCTCATCGGTGGCCAGGAAATGCTTGGCAAGGGCTGGATGATGCTGATGAACTGCCTGTCGGTAGGCCGTTCGATTTCCCTGCCCGCCGTAGGGACCGGCGCCGCCAAGTTCACCAGCCTGGTGACCGGCCAATATGCGCAGGTGCGCGAACAGTTCAACGTGCCACTGTCGGCCTTCGAAGGTATCCAGGAAGCCCTGGCCCGTATCGGCGGCAACGCCTGGCTGATGGACAGCGCGCGCATGCTGACCGCCAATGCCGTGGACCTTGGGGAGAAACCTTCGGTACTGTCGGCGATCCTCAAATACCACCTCACCGAACGTGGCCGCGAGTGCATCGGCCACGCCATGGACGTGCACGGTGGCAAGGGCATCATCATGGGCCCGAACAATTACCTGGGCCGCAGCTGGCAAGGTGCGCCGATCTTCATCACCGTGGAAGGCGCGAATATCCTCTCGCGCAACCTGATGATCTTCGGCCAGGGCGCCATCCGTTGCCATCCGTTCGTGCTCAAGGAAATGGCCCTGGCCGGTCGCGAAGACCATGACCAGGCGCTGAAGGAATTCGACGGCCTGCTGATGCAACATATCGGTTTCGCCGTGAGCAACGCCGCCAGCACTCTGGTGCTGAACCTGGGCGTAGGTCATTTCGAGAAAGCGCCGGGCAACCGTTTGAGCCAGGGGTATTTCCGCGCATTGAACCGTCAGGCTGCCGCGTTCGCGCTGCTGGCCGACCTGAGCATGATGCTGCTGGGTGGCGAGCTGAAGCGCCGCGAACGCCTGTCGGCACGCCTGGGTGATGTGCTGAGCCATATGTACCTGGCTTCGGCCGCACTCAAGCGTTATCACGACCTGGATTCACCGGATCATCTGCAACCGCTGTTCACCTGGGCCATGGAAGAGAGCCTCGGCGAGTCGGAGCGGGCGTTGGATGAACTGCTGAGCAACTTCCCGAACAAGGTCCTGGGCTGCCTGCTGCGGGTGATCGTGTTCCCGTTCGGGCGTCGCCATACCGGTCCGTCCGATGCACTGGATGCCGAAGTGGCTGCGGTAATCGGCCGTGCCAAAGGCGACCCAACCCTGGAAGAACTGCTCGCCGGCTGCTACCGCCCGCAATCGGCGGAAGACCCAGTGGGTGCCCTGCAACATGCCTACGACCTGCTCGGCGCGAGCCATCCGCTGCAGAAAAAACTGCACACCGCGTTGAAAAGCGGCCAGGTCAAACCGGCTGCCGGGGAACATGCCATCGACGCCGCGCTGCACGCCGGGGTACTGCAACCGGCTGAGGCGCAAACGTTGCGTGATGCCGAAGCGGCACGGCGCAAGGTCATCGACGTGGATGATTTCAGCAAGGAAGAGCTGACCCAGGCTGAGGGTAAAGTCCGCTGACCCCAGCGGTCATATAACTACGGGCAAAGTGCCCTGCCTCACAAATACTGATCCATTTTGACGGCGTCTGTTGTCGCCACGCTGCGTTGCCTGACAACAACAGCCACTCGTCAAAATGAATCGTATTTGTGAGGCAGGGCACCGAGGCATATACTCTCGCGCCCGTTTTTGCTTTAGAGGACTTATCTCGTGTCCAACATCGTTGCCGATCATCTCGTCTTGCTCGACCACTTGCGCAGCATCCTGGTTGCCGTCGGCGAAGCCGAGCAGGTGCCCGAGGAAAGCCATACGCTGTTTCTGGAGCGTTTTGACGAATTGCGCGCCCTGCTGCCGATCGATCCGATTGAAAGCCAATACCTGGGCCAGGACCTGATGAGCCAAGTCATCCTGCGCTACCCACAAATTGCCCACTTGGTGCCGCGCGACCTGCTGTGGTTCTTTGGCGGTGACTGCCTGCACTTTATGCCCGACGAAGAACTGGACCTGTACCAGGCCCTGGAAGAACGTCGCTTCGAAGCCGAACAAAACGACGAACCATTCGACTGGAACCGGGAAAAACAGCTGCTGGCCATGCCACAAGACCAGAGCAAGCACTGATTCCTGTGGGAGCTGGCTTGCCTGCGATGGCATCACCTCGGTTTAACTGCAGACCGAGTTGCCTGCATCGCAGGCAAGCCAGCTCCCACATCTACCGTCGGCGCAGTGTCGGCTCCTTCGCCATACACTCCACCAGATAATCAATAAACACCCGCAACTTCGGTGGCAGATACCGCGTGGGTGAATGCAGCAACCATGCCTCGCCATGGTAGGACGCAATAAAGTCCCACCCCGCCAACACCTGCACCAACCGCCCTTCTTCCAAGGCATGGCGCGCCGTGAAATACGGCAAGCTGCCAATCCCTACATGCTGCAACACCGCATCCAAGCGCACACCCGTATGGTTCGCCGCATAGCGCCCGCGCACGGCAACCGTCACGGCCTTGCCGGCCTGGCGGAATTTCCAGCGAGAATCCCCCGGCGTTTCCCCCAGGTAGATGCAACTGTGCTCCAGCAAATCATGAGGATGGGCCGGCGTACCGTGCTCGGCCAAGTACTGCGGCGTCGCGCACAACAAATGCTCGATAGGCAGTAACTGCCGACCCACCAACCCCGGCGGCGGGCTGTCGGTGATGCGAATACTCAGGTCGACATTGTCATCAATCAGGTCCACCGGCCGGTCCTCGAGGATCAACTGCACATCGACCTTGGGATAACGCCGCAGGAACTCCGGCATGTGCGGGTGCACCACAAACCGCCCCACCGCCTTGGGCACGCTGACCCGCACCAGCCCTTCGGCTTCATGGTTGAACTGCCCGCTGATTTCCATCACCGAACGCGCCGCGCTGACCATTTCCTGGCAGCGCTTGAACACCTCTTCGCCACCCTCGCTCAAGCGCAATTTGCGTGTGGTGCGTTGCAGCAACCGAGTCGCCAGGGCTTTCTCCAGGCGCGAGATGCTGCGGCTCACCGAGGAGGGTGAAGCGCCCATTTGCCGGGCGGCTTCGGAGAAGCTGCCGGCCTCCACCACTTTGACGAAAATCGCCATTTCGCCCAGCAGCGGCAAAGGTAGATTGATGCTCATGGTGCACAGGTCCATTGAAGATTGGGCAGATTATCACCCAGTTGCGCACTATTTATACTGTCGGTAGAACCCCGATGCGGATGTAGATAATGACCGAGCGCCTGTTTTTCACCCACGATCACCTGACTGCCGAGCTTGAAGTGCTGAGTTGCACCCCGCATGAGGATCACTTTGCAGTCACCTTGCAGTCGACGATTTTCCATCCCCAAGGTGGCGGGCAGCCCTGCGACACTGGCTGGCTCGGTGAGAGCAACGTACTGCGAGTCAGCCAGGACGCCGACCGCGTGGTGCATTACGTCGATCACCCCCTGCCGCCCGGCCCGATCACCGCTCGGGTCAACGAGCAACGTCGGGCCCTGCATACGCGCCTGCATTCGGCAGGGCACTTGATTGGCAATGCCGGCGAAACCCTGGGATGGATGCCCATCAAGGCCCACCACTGGCCCGGCGAAGGCAAGATTACTTTTATCCGTGGCGAAGCCGCACAAGCCATGGAGGCCGAGCTGATTCAAAAGCAGGTCAATCGATGGATCAGCGCCGACTATTCTCGCCATACAACCCTGGACGATGGCACCCGCGAAGTCGGCTTCGGTGAATTGCCCGCCTATGCCTGTGGCGGCACGCACGTGCAAACATTGAGTGAATTGGGCCAGATCCGCATCCTGGCGCTATCGGAGAAAAAGGGCGCGCTGTCGGTGCGCTATAGCATCGGCGAAGTCATAGCGGTGTGATCTCCCCACCCATTTGGCAGACACTTCATGGGATTGGCGCTCCCACTCTCAAGCGGGGTGATGGTAGTGTGTGGAAATGTTTCTGACAGATCGATCAGAAACCTCCTACTCACTACCTGCAAAGGAATGCTTCTAACAATGCACTTTCCACTCAAGCACCTGGTTGCCGCCACCCTGGTTGCAGCGAGCCTTTCGGCCATCTGCGCCCCGCCTTTGCCAACATCACCCCCGCTCAAAGCACGGTGATTCTGAAAAATTTCAGCGAAACCTCAGTCACTGACTTTCGTGGTTTCCTCGCTACTCTGGCCAAGGGGGAGTTGGGCAAAACCGGCGATGTGGGGCCGGCAATCAGCGCGTTCCTGGATAACAAAACCCTGAGCGCCGAGCAGCAAAACGAAATCCACCGCCTGCTGGGCATTTATACCCGAGTGAAATACGGCAAGGCTGCGCTCGAAACCCTGCGAGAGCTGGTGGAAATTCCGACGTTCAATGTGGACGGTGTACCGCAGTATAAAAACCCGGAATTTATCAAGATCGCCGGCAAGATCCAGGACCTGGCCAAGGCCTTCAACCTGAATTTCCGCAATATCGATAATCGTGTGTACGAAATTTCCCTGGAAGGCAGCGGCGATGAAGTGGTCGGCATTCATGCCCACGCCGATGTGGTACCGGTAACGCCGGAAAACTGGGTGCTGAAAGACGGCACCAAACTTGACCCATTCAAAGTCACACGGATCGGCGACCGCATGTACGGCCGTGGCACCGAGGATGACAAAAACGGCATTGTGGTAGCCATGTATGCCATGAAGGTCATCAAGGAAGAGAAGCTGCCGCTGGCGCGTAACTTCAAGCTGCTGGTGGACACCACCGAAGAAACCTCCGGCGACGCAATTCCGTATTACTTTGAAAAGAACCCGACGCCGCAATACAACCTCGCGCTGGATGGCGGCTACCCGGTGGTGATTGCCGAAAAAGGCTACGGCACGGTGATGGCGACGTTCCCGCGTCGCAAGGGTGAAGGCAAAGGCGCGGAAATTATCTCGATGACCGGCGGCATGGCGACTAACCAGATCCCGTCGGCCTCGGTTGCAACGTTTGTCAGCGACAAACCTGCTGAATTGGCCGCCAGCCTGCAAAAGGCCGGCACTGAATATGCCAAGCGTAACGGCGGTGATTTCGAGGTCGCCGCCAAGGTGGACGGTAAAGACGTCAAGCTGACGGTCACTGGTGTTTCGGCTCACTCGTCCGAGCCGGAGTTCGGCATCAACCCGGTATCGCGCATGCTGGAGCTGATCCACAGCATCGACGGCAAAATCGCCCTCAAGCACAACCATATTACCGATGCCGCACGTTATGCGTCTGACAACTGGGGCCTGGACTACCTCGGCGGCAAGCTGGGCGTGGGCTTCTCTGACGAATTCATGGGGCCGCTGACCACCTCGCTGACCTTTGTCGGCCTGGATGACAAAGCCTTCAAACTGGCGGTGAACCTGCGTGTGCCAAAGGGCAAATCCCCGGAGAAACTCAAGGCAGAAATCGCCGATAAATTAAGCGCCTGGGACAAGAAAACCAAGGTCAAGGTGGACTTCACCTACTCGGTGGCCGAACCGATGTTCCGCAACCCGGAAGGTGAATGGGTGAAAGCCCTCCTGGCAGTGGCCAGCGAAAACCTCGGCATGGCGCACAAGTTCGGTACCTCGGCCGGCGCAACGTCCGTGCACGAGCTGCCCAACGGCGTGCAATTCGGCCTGGCACGCCCGGAAGTGAAATACACCGGGCACACCGACAATGAGTTCAAGACGGTCGACCAGTTCTTGCTGGACTTGCAGATCGTCACGGAAATGATGGGGCGTATCGGGCAGTTGCCGAAGCTCTGACGTTACCAGGGCTCGCCGCAATGGCGAGCCCTTGATTCGAGCAAAGCGATAAATCGCAAACCTTACGCGATATCACGCCTGCCTTTTCGAGCGCGCAAACAAAAACGCCGATCATCTCTGATCGGCGTTTTCATTGAATATGGAGCGGGAAACGAGACTCGAACTCGCGACCCCGACCTTGGCAAGGTCGTGCTCTACCAACTGAGCTATTCCCGCAAATGGCGTCCCCTAGGGGACTCGAACCCCTGTTACCGCCGTGAAAGGGCGGTGTCCTAGGCCACTAGACGAAGGGGACACGCTACTGAAACACATGGTGTGTATTTCAGTGCCCAGAGATTAAATCCGAAGATCATGCCCTGGTTTCACTCAGTGTCGCCCGAGAGCAACACTGCATAAATTTGGAGCGGGAAACGAGACTCGAACTCGCGACCCCGACCTTGGCAAGGTCGTGCTCTACCAACTGAGCTATTCCCGCATATTGGCGTCCCCTAGGGGACTCGAACCCCTGTTACCGCCGTGAAAGGGCGGTGTCCTAGGCCACTAGACGAAGGGGACACACGTACAACATTCACTCCCTACCGCGTTTCGCTGTGTGCTTTACGCTGTAAGTGGCGCGCATTCTATGGATGGATTGAAAGGTCGTCAACCCCCAAGGATAATTTATTTAAATCAATGACTTCCCCCTGCTTTCCGGGCTTGTGCGGGCGTTATGCCCGTTCGGGCTTTGACGCCTATATTCTGGCGCCCGACAAGACGCTATAGTTCACTCCGGCAAATGATGGCAATGTGCATCCATGCAGGGAACGCCTATCTATATAGAAGCAAACTACCTGGGCAACTGGTCGATCAGTTCTATCCGCCGCAACGCCCAGTCACTACACTCCACTGTAAACCCTATAAAGAGGTCACACCGGTGACACCACTCATGATCACCCTGTTGGTAATAGCCGTTATCGCCATCCTGATTGCCATTGGCTATATGAACCACGTGGTGGAAAACAACAAGCTGGAAAAGAAACGTACCGAAATCGAACTCAATGATCGGCTACGCCGTTGCGGTGAGATCACCGAGACCTTTCCCGGCCAGTTGATGACCCCGGCGCTCAAACTGTTGCTGACCCGACTGGAGCTCAACGTTAACCAGCGGCTGTTGAACCTCAACAAGACCAGCACACCGATCAAGGCCCGCATTGCCGAGCTGAATACGCTGGTGGCCCAGGGTGAATCGATCCCGGTGAACAACCCGCCCGCGCCGATCCAGACCGAAGCCAAGGCCAAGGACGTGCGTTTCCTGCTTGAAGCCCTGCACGGCCAGGTCACCCGCGCGGCCCAGGACGGCTTCCTGTCGACCAACGAGGCCAAGCACTGGATCAAGGAAATCCGCCATATCCTGGTGTTGCTGCATATCGAGTTCTTCAACAACCTCGGCCAGCATGCCTTGCAGCAAAGCCAGCCGGGCCAGGCGCGCCTGGCATTCGAACGTGGCGTGCAGTACCTGCGCAAACAACCGGAGCCGGTGATCTACAGCGCGCAGCTGCAACAACTGGAAGCCCAACTGGTCCGTGCCAACTCCACGGTACTGACCAACAGCAAGCCTGCCGAAGACGAGGTCAACGAATTGACCGAAGGCCTCAAAGTGGTCGACGCCGACGCGGAATGGAAGAAAAAAGCCATCTACGACTGATTGGCCCCTCTCCATGTGGCGAACCCTGTTCGCCACATGCCATCACTTTGCATCTATCCCCCGCCCCTCGACTAGCGTAAAAAAGTGCCCCTCACTCCGTGAAGTCAGAGGCCTGCTATGCCTGTCGCCGTCATTGATGGACAACCGCTGCACTACGTCGACCAGGGCTCCGGCCCCGTCGTCCTGCTCGGCTCAAGCTACCTGTGGGACCGCGACATGTGGTCACCGCAGATCGAAGCCCTGTCGCAACAGTACCGCGTGATCGTCCCCGAGCTGTGGGGCCATGGCGAATCCGGCCAGTTGCCGGCGCAAACCCATTCCCTCGACGACCTGGCACGCCAAACCCTGGCCCTGCTGGACCAGCTGGACATCGCGCACATTAACCTGGTGGGTCTCTCGGTCGGTGGCATGTGGGGCGCGCGGCTGGCGTTGCTCGCACCCGAGCGGGTCAACAGCCTGGTGCTGATGGACACCTACCTCGGCGCCGAGCCCGAGGCCACGCGCCAGTACTATTTCTCGCTGTTCAAGATGATCGAAGACGCCGGCGCCATCCCTGAACCTTTGCTGGATGTGATTGCGCCGATCTTCTTCCGCCCAGGCATCGATCGTGAATCAGCGCTGTACCAGGATTTCCGCAAGCAATTGCAGGGTTACTCCAAAGAGCGCCTGCTGCGCAGCATCGTGCCCCTGGGCCGGTTGATCTTCAGTCGCGAGGATGTGCTGGCGCAGCTGCCACGCCTGGATGCCGACACGACCTTGGTAATGTGTGGCGAACAGGACAAACCGCGCCCTCCCGCCGAGTCCGAGGAGATGGCCGGCCTGATCGGCTGCAGCCTGATCCTGATTCCGCAGGCCGGCCATATCAGTGCGAGGGAAAATCCGGACTTCGTCAACGAAGCGCTGCTGACCTTCCTGGCCAACCACGCCTGACCGCCCTCCCCTGTGATCGCAGCCCACACGCTGCGATCACAGGCGGAAATGCCCCACCATGCCCTTGAGCTCCGCCCCCAACTGCGCCAGTTGAATACTCGACGCAGCGTTGCCCTGCATGCTCAGCGCCGACTGATCCGCACTGGCACGGATACTGGTGACGCTACGGTTGATCTCTTCGGCCACCGAGCTTTGCTCCTCGGCCGCAGCGGCAATCTGCTGGTTCATCTGCTGGATCAACGACACCGCCGCCGCGATGCTGCCCAGGGCGCTTTCGGTTTCCAGCGCATCGCTGACTGCCAGCTTCACCAGCTCGCCGCTTTGCTGGATCTGCTGCACGGACGACTGCGCCGCACTGCGCAGGGTACTGACCAGCCGCTCGATTTCTTCAGTGGATTGCTGGGTGCGCTTGGCCAACGCGCGTACCTCATCGGCAACCACCGCAAAACCCCGCCCCTGTTCGCCTGCGCGGGCGGCTTCGATGGCTGCGTTGAGGGCCAGCAGATTGGTCTGCTCCGCCACACTTTTGATGACACTCAACACGGTGCCGATATGCTGGATCTCTGCGCTGAGGCTTTCGATGCTGGTGCTGGCACTGGTGCTGGAGGTGGCCAGCAATTCGATGCGCTGCAGACTTTGGCGCACCACCCGTTGGCCACTGTCGACTTTGTCGTCCGCCGTCTGCGCGGCTTGCGCGGCCTCTTCGGCGTTGCGCGCCACGTCGTGCACGGTGGCGGTCATCTGGTTCATCGCCGTGGCAACCTGTTCGGTTTCTTCTTTTTGGCTGCTGACTTCGATATTGGTCTGCTCGGTGACGCTGGACAATGAATGCGCCGAGCTGGCCAGTTGTTCGATACCGGCTTGCAGGCCGCTGACCATTTGGCTCAAGCCACTGCCCATCTGCTGCATCGCCTGCATCAACTGGCCGATTTCATCGCGACGACTGACTTCCATGCGCCCGCTCAAGTCGCCGGCGGCAATCTGCTGGGCCACGGCGATCACACTGCGCAGCGGTGCAACGATCAATCGGGTTATCACCCACGCCGCAATCAACCCTACCAGCAGTGCCAGGGCCGAAGAACCGATGATCAGCCCTGCGCTTTTCTTTAACTGCGCCTGCATCGACTGATCTTCGGCGCTGTAAGCCTGGTTGACCCGGCTGACCACTTGCTCCGCCCGATCATGCAACTGTTTGTAGACCACTTTCTCCTGCGCCAGCAGGCCGGTGTATTCGCCGAGCTTTTCACTGAACCCGGCGATATGCCCGGAGACTTCGTTGAGCACGGTCTGGTAGCCCGAATCCTTGACCGAGGTCTTCAGTTGCTCGACCTGCACCAGGGCCTGGTCCGCCTGCTCGATCTTGCCCTGCTCGCTGTCTTCCTCGCTCACTTTGCGGCTCTGATCCAGACGCACATGGGCTTCGTTCATGGCTTGCAACATCAAGCGTGAGACTTGGCTGACCTGTCCCGCCTGCTCGATAAACTCAGCGCCCTCCTTGCCCTGGCTTTCCTTCAGGCCATAGGCACCGTCATCTGCCAGCCCGGCCTGCAAGACGTCCAGGTTGTTCGCCACGCTGGACACCGACCAACTGGCCATTTCCAAGGCCAGGTCCTTGGTCTGGGTCAATTCGACAAACTCATCGAATGCCTTGCGGTATTCCGCCAATGCTTGCTCGACATCGGTCATCACCGGCACGTTGGCGGGCGATTGAGCCTTGAGGCTGGCCGCGAGCGCTGCCAGGGTATCGACACTCTCATGCAGGGCATCGACGGCCTTGGGGTCGGCATGCAACGCGTAGTCCTGCTCGATCAGGCGCACCTTGAGCAGGCCGCTGTTGAGCGAAGACATGGCCTTGAGGCCTTCAAAACGCTGCCCAACGGATTGCAGGGACCACACGCCGATGGCCGCGACCAACGCGGTCAGCAGCAATACCAGCGTGAAGCCCAAGCCCAGTTTCTTTGCCATACCGAGGTTGGCGAAATGTCGTTGCACGGCCGAAATCATTGCACTTGAATCCTCTTGCAATGGCAGATGCCATCAAGCCCGGTTAACTCAGGCGAGATTCGCAACCACAAGGCATTGAACACAAGTCGTTGGCGCCACAATAATGGCAAAAAGCTACACGCTCGTCGTTTTCAGGATGGTTGAGGTCGATCTGGCAGGCCCCATGGCGCGGAACAATGCCAAGGCTCGTTGATCGGCCGCATAGGCCACATTGATGCGCAGCCAATCGCTGGGTTCGCCGGTTGGACTGAACAGCACCCCCGGCGACAACAAGACGCCGAGCCGCCGGGCACACCCCTGCACCCTTGACCGATCCCCCAACCCTGGCCGTGCCCACAGGAACATACCGCCAGCGGGTTTGGCGAACACCTCCCACTCCTCGTCCTCCAGTACCTGCAACGTAGCGGCCATTTGCGCACGCAGTCGCTTGCGCAGGCGCTGCACCCACTTGCGATAGGTGCCATTAGCCAGCAGCGTGGCCACCACCGCCTCGGCAAATCGCGAGGTGCCAAACCCGTTCATGGTCTTGAGGCTCGCCAGTTGCGCGATGATCACCGTGCTGGCACTGAGAAAACCCACGCGCAGGGCACTGCTCAGGGTCTTGGAAAAGCTTGCGACGTAGATCACCCGATCACCATGGGGCAACGCTGAAAGCCGCGTGCAACTGGCGGGTTGCAGGTCGCCGAACACATCCTCTTCAATGATCAGGAAGTTCTCGCGGTGCGCCAGTTCCAGCAAACGTTCAGCCACTGTGCGGTTCAGGCTGGTGCCGGTGGGGTTGTGATACAGGCTGTTGATGAACAGGCACTTGGGCCGATGCCGCTGCAGCAATGCTTCCAGCGCCGCAAGGTCCGGGCCTCCTTGGGTGCGCGGCACTTGCAGCAGTTGCACGCCGTGGAACGCCAGCTGCCGATAGAGGTTGCCGTACCCCGGCGTTTCGACCACCACGCAATCGCCAGCCTTGAGCAGCGTGCGTATCAGCAAGTCCTGTGCATGGCTGGCGCCTGCCGTGGTGAGAATGCGGTCAAGGTGGGTGGCAATGTGGATCTGGGTCAGTCGCTTAAGCAGTTGCTCGCGCAGCGCCAGCAAACCCAATGGGGTACTGTAGTTGAACAAGCCGGCGGTGTCGGTACGGGTGACTTCACGAATCGCATAGCTGATGTCATCGCTTTCGCGCCAGGCATCCGGCAACCAGCCGCAGCCCAGTTTCAGCTCACCGATTGGGTTATCGACGAACGGCCCCCATTCCCGCTCTGCGCCTTCGTACCATTGGCCCTCATGCGAGCCGGACGGCTGCGCGACCACGAACCCCGAGCCGTGTTTCGA
The DNA here is from genome assembly GCF_014268275.3 of Pseudomonas tritici. Lineage (NCBI taxonomy): Bacteria > Pseudomonadati > Pseudomonadota > Gammaproteobacteria > Pseudomonadales > Pseudomonadaceae > Pseudomonas > Pseudomonas tritici. The sequence goes on along the minus strand of NZ_CP077084.1, from coordinate 2,253,818 downwards.
CACCAGCAAGCCCTGGGCGACCATCCGCTCGAACGCCTCGATCACGCTGGACTGGCTGAGCAGGTTATCGAGGGCCACCTGTCGAATGGACGGCAAGCGTGTACCGGGGCTCGCCCCACTGTTGCGAATCCACTGCGCCACTGCGCTGATGATTTGCTGCACCACCGGTACAAGGGCTTGTCGATCGATCCCTAAATCCATGCGCCACTCACTTCAACTGTTTGTTATTCAACCCAGAACAGTTAAGCACAGAAGCCCCTCGCAACCCGTCGCCAAATCTTATTAAAGTATTGATTTTATTAAGTTATTTACCTACTGATACACATTCTGACAGGGCCCATTGCCAGCTATGGAAACGCCCCACAGCCCTCCCAAACCTTTTCGAATAGCGGGCGACGTGAGGTCCTAGATAGCCGTAGCCCCCCCGTCCACCGCCAAGGCCTGGCCAGTGGTAAAGGCCGCGCCATCACTGCAGAGGTAGAGCACCGCGCTGGCGATCTCCTCGACCTTGCCAATGCGCCCGACCGGATGCATGGCGGCGGCAAATTCGGCTTTGCGTGGGTCGGCTTCATAGGCACGCCGGAACATATCGGTATCGATCACCGCCGGGCAGACCGCATTGACGCGGATTTTCTTCTTCGCATACTCGATGGCCGCCGATTTGGTCAGGCCGATCACCGCATGCTTGGAAGCGGCGTAAATGCTCATCTTGGGCGCCGCGCCCAAACCCGCGACCGACGCCGTGTTGACGATTGCCCCGCCGCCTTGGGCCAGCAGCAGCGGCAACTGGTACTTCATGCACAGCCACACACCTTTGACGTTGACGCCCATGATCGCGTCGAACTCATCCAGGCTGCCGTCGGCCAGCTTGCCTTTCTCGATCTCGATCCCGGCGTTATTGAAGGCGTAGTCCAGGCGGCCATAGGCGGTGATGGTCTGGGCCATCAATTGCTGCACATCGGCCTCCAGCGTGACGTTGCAGCGTACAAACAGCGCTTCGCCACCCGCTTGATGGATCAGGGCGACGGTGCCCTCGCCACCCGCTGCATCCAGGTCGGCAACCACGACCTTCAAGCCTTCGGCGGCGAATGCGAGGGCGGTGGCGCGGCCAATACCGGCGGCGGCACCGGTTACTAAGGCGACTTGACCGGAAAACGTCATGCTCATGGAGGATGTCCTGCAGAGTGTTTTATGGGGAATCTAACCGTGGGCCGAGTCTAGCCAACGCCACGCCGGACGCGTCAGCACTATCAAAAGGCCGGTTAAGGCTGCATGGATCGCAGTGATAACAGACCTAGGCTGACTATCAGCAATGCCTATCGACAAGCATTCGCGCATTGGGTGAACCTTGCTCCCTGGCCGTTCAGGGTCTATGACTTCAGCTTCATTTCCAGAAGAGTCCCTGCCATGACCGCCCAGACCAACCGCCAATTCCTGCTCGCCAAGCGCCCGGTCGGCGCGGCTACCCGGGAAACCTTCACCTACCAGGAAGTGCCGGTGGGCACACCCCAGGATGGGCAAGTGCTGGTGCGCAACGAATACCTGTCCCTCGACCCGGCCATGCGCGGATGGATGAATGAAGGCAAGTCCTACATTCCGCCGGTCGGCATCGGTGAAGTGATGCGTGCGCTGGGTGTGGGGAAAGTGATTGCGTCCAACAACCCGAAATTTTCGGTCGGGGACTACGTCAACGGTGCCTTGGGTGTGCAGGATTACTTCCTGGGCGAGCCGCGTGGTTTCTACAAGGTTGATCCAAAACTCGCACCTTTGCCGCGCTACCTGTCTGCCCTGGGCATGACCGGCATGACGGCCTATTTCGCGTTGCTGGACACCGGCGCCCCCAAGGCAGGCGAAACCGTAGTGATCTCCGGCGCGGCCGGCGCCGTGGGCAGCATTGCCGGGCAGATCGCCAAGCTCAAAGGCTGCCGCGTGGTGGGCATTGCCGGCGGTGCAGACAAGTGCACGTTCCTGGTGAATGAACTGGGCTTCGACGCCGCCATCGATTACAAAAGCGAAGACGTGCCCGCCGCGCTCAAGCGCGAATGCCCCAAGGGCGTGGATGTGTATTTCGATAACGTCGGCGGCGATATTCTCGACGCCGTCCTCAGCCGCCTGGCACTGAAGGCGCGCGTGGTGATTTGCGGTGCCATCAGCCAATACAACAACAAGGAAGCCGTGAAGGGCCCGACCAACTACCTGTCATTGCTGGTCAATCGCGCGCGAATGGAAGGTTTTGTGGTGATGGATCACGCGGCGAACTTTGCCGCGGCCGGACAGGAAATGGCCGGCTGGATGGCGCAGGGCAAGCTCAAGAGCAAGGAAGATATCGTAGAGGGGCTGGAGACGTTCCCGGAGACGTTGATGAAGCTGTTCAACGGGGAGAACTTTGGCAAACTGGTACTCAAGGTCAACTGACACACCCCGAATACCACTGTAAGCACTGCTCAATGTGGGAGCTGGCTTGCCTGCGATAGCATCACCTCGGTATTACTAAAAGACCGAGTTGTCAGCATCGCAGGCAAGCCAGCTCCCACATTTTGCTCTGTGATCGATCAGGCGATTTCGGCTACCACGGCCGCCAGCGCCTTCGCCGGATCCGCCGCCTGGCTGATCGGGCGGCCAATTACCAAGTAATCCGAACCCGCATCCAGTGCCTGACGCGGGGTCAGGATACGGCGCTGGTCATCCTGGGCGCTGCCCGCCGGCCGAATGCCCGGCGTCACCAGTTGCAGCGATGGGTGCGCGGTTTTCAGCGCCTGCGCTTCCAGCGCCGAACACACCAGGCCATCGAGGCCGGCTTTCTGCGCCAGGGCGGCCAGGCGCAGGACTTGCTCCTGGGGCTCGATGTCCAGGCCAATACCGGCCAAGTCTTCACGCTCCATGCTGGTGAGCACGGTCACGCCGATCAGCAGCGGTTTGGGGCCGCTGCGCTGTTCCAGCACTTCACGGCAGGCGGCCATCATGCGCAGGCCGCCGGAGCAATGCACGTTGACCATCCACACGCCCATTTCGGCGGCAGCCTTGACCGCCATGGCGGTGGTGTTCGGGATGTCGTGGAATTTCAGGTCGAGGAACACCTCGAAGCCTTTGTCACGCAGGGTGCCGACGATTTCCGCGGCGCAGCTGGTGAACAGTTCCTTGCCGACTTTGACGCGGCAAAGCTTGGGATCCAACTGGTCAGCCAGCTTCAGTGCGGCGTCACGAGTGGGGTAATCCAGGGCGACGATGATAGGAGTCTGGCAGACGGACATTGGAATGGGCTCTCAGGCAAGTCGAAATCGGCGCGGATTGTAGCGCAAGCAGCGCCGTTGCGGGATCCGATGATCGGTAAATACTGACCAAGCGCCGTCAGGCGGGCATTTCTGGAGATTATTTCAAAGCTGATACATTCACGACATGCCCACAACACGCCCTACGGCTAGCCTCGCCTGCACGACCCACCGACCAGCACTTCCAGCCATGGGGCTGGGCGCCTATGCTGACCGCAACGACCAGGCAGATGATCGCATTATGCATACCCCTTCCGTCTTTATGAACGACGAGCAAAAAGCCGCGGTGATCGCCGATGACAAGCGCTGGAACACCCGTGCGCTGATCGTTGACGACGATGTGCCGATTCGCGAACTGCTGATTGACTACCTGGCCCGCTTCGGCATTCTCGCCACCGGCGTCACCGACGGCACCACGATGCGCCAAGCCATGCAAGCCGAAACCTTTGACGTGGTGGTGCTCGACCTGATGCTGCCAGGCGAGGACGGCCTTTCGCTGTGCCGCTGGCTGCGCGCGGAATCGGACATCCCGATCCTGATGCTCACCGCCCGCTGCGAACCCACCGACCGCATTATCGGCCTGGAACTGGGCGCCGATGACTACATGTCCAAGCCGTTCGAGCCGCGCGAACTGGTGGCGCGCATCCAGACCATCCTGCGCCGCGTGCGTGATGACCGTACTGAACAGCGCGCGAATATCCGCTTCGACAACTGGCGCCTGAACAGTGTGCTGCGCCAGCTGGTGGCCGACGATGGTTTGGTGGTGCCGCTGTCCAACGCGGAATTCCGCTTGCTGTGGGTGTTTATCGAACGCCCGCGCCGCGTGCTGAGCCGCGAGCAGTTGTTGGATGCAGCCCGTGGCCGCTCAATTGAAGCCTTTGATCGCAGCATCGACTTGCTGGTGTCGCGACTGCGGCAGAAACTCGGGGATGATCCCAAGGCACCGCAGTTGATCAAGACCGTGCGTGGCGAAGGCTACCTGTTCGACGCGCGGGATATTGGCTGATGCGTGCCCCCTTCAATACGCTGTTTGGTCGGCTGTTTGGCGTGTTGCTGGTAGCGATTGTGCTGGCCCACGCGCTGGCGTTCTTCTGGTTCCACCATTACGGCCAACCGCCGCCGCCACCGCCTGAGCGGTTTATCGAGCAACCGGACGGAACAATGGTACCGGAGGGCAAAGAGCGCCACCGCCCCTGGTTTGGCGGCCCGGTGGTGCCCCTGACGTTTCAATTTGTCTCACTGATTATCGCCGCCTGGTACGGGGCCAAGCTGTTGAGCAGACCGATTCAACGCCTCAGCGAGGCGGCCGAGCGTTTAAGCCTGGACCTCGACAGCCCGCCGTTGGAAGAGTCCGGGCCGCTGGAAGCGCGGCAGGCGGCATCGACCTTCAACCTGATGCAAAAACGCATCCGCGAACAGGTCAGCCAACGCGCGCGCATGCTCGGTGCGGTCTCCCATGACCTGCGTACCCCGCTGTCACGCCTCAAGCTGCGCCTGGAACAGATCGAAGATACGCGGCTGCAGGGCCAGATGCGCCAGGACCTGGACGACATGATCGGCATGCTCGACGCCACCCTGAGCTACCTGCACGAACAACGCACCAGCGAAACCCGGCATTGGCTGGACGTGCAAGCGCTGGTGGAGTCGATGAGCGAAAACGCCCAGGACCAGGGTTCGGATGTGCAATTCGCCGGCACCTGCGCGCCGTTGCAAGTGCAGCCGATGGCCTTGCGTTCATGCCTGAACAACCTGATCGACAACGCCTTGCGTTATGCCGGCTCGGCACGCATCGAGCTGACGGACAGTCACGAGGCACTGGTCATCCGCGTCATCGATCATGGCCCGGGCATCGCCGCCGACAAGCGTGAAGCGGTGTTCGAGCCGTTCTACCGGCTGGAAGGCTCACGCAACCGCAACTCCGGCGGCGTCGGCCTGGGCATGACGATTTCCAAGGAAGCGGCGGAACGCCTCGGCGGTCGCCTGAACCTGGAGGAAACCCCTGGTGGTGGACTGACGGCCGTGATGTGGTTGCCCAGGGCCTGAGGCCCAGCACCGCTCCCACATTAGCCCTCATACAACCGTTACAGCGGCTTATCTTCCCGACGCCCCTGAGCCTGGGTCGCACTCCAATCCGTCAACAGGCTGTAGGCCACCGCCAGCAAGGTCGGGCCGATAAACAGGCCGATAAAACCAAAGGCAATCAAACCACCGAACACGCCGAGCAACACAATGACCAGCGGCAGATTGCCGCCCCGACTGATGAGGTAGGGCTTGAGCACGTTGTCCACGCCGCTGATGATGAACGTGCCCCATACACCGAGGAACACCGCGTAGGTGTAATCACCTTTCCAGGCCAGCCAGGCCGTGGCAGGGATCCACACCAGCGGCGGGCCCATGGGGATCAGGCTGAGCAGGAAGGTGACGACGCCCAGCACCAGCGCGCCCGGTACGCCGGCGATCAGGAAGCCGATCAGTGCCAGCACCGCCTGGGCGGCGGCGGTGCCGATCACGCCGTTGACTACCCGTTGTACGGTGCCAGCCACCAGTTCGATGTAGTAGCCGGCGCGTTCGCCGATCAAGCGTTCCAATAAACGATGGACAAACATCGCCAGGCGCGGCCCGTCTCGATAGAAAAAGAACACGAACACCAGGCTCAACGTCAGTTCAAGAATGCCGCCGCCAATCTGCGCACTGCGCGCCAGCAACCAATTGCCAACCTGCCCCAGGTACGGCTTGATGCTGACCATCAAGGCCGCGCCTTGTTGGTCGATGCTGTCCCAGGTTGCCACCAGCCGCTCGCCGACAAAGGGAATCGAACCGAGCCAGGTAGGCGCCGCCGGCAAGCCGTCGACCTGGATATCCTTGATCAACGCCACCGCGTCGCGCACATGGTCCGCGAGGTTGAAGCCCAGCCACACCAGCGGCACTGCCACCAGCAACATCCAGCCCAGCGTCAGGATGGCGGCCGCCAGAGACTCCCGGCCGCCGAGCCAACGCGTGAGCAGGACCATCAGTGGCCAACTGGCAAACGCCAGCACTGCGCCCCAGAACAGCGCCGACCAGAACGGTGCCATCACCCATAGACTGGCACCAAACAGCACCAGCAGCAGGATTTGCACCAGCAGGCGATCGTTATTGAGCATGGGGTATCTCTAGAAGAAGACTTAGGAAGACAGCTTAGGCGAACGGCGCGGGTCCGTTCGCCTGGTCAAGCCTAGCGTATCAGATGCACATGCAGGCCTTTGGCGTCACCCGTGCCGCTTTCCAGGCGCGCAGCGCGCACGCCGTTGTCGATCAGGCCCTGGCGCCAGGCTTCGGCGCTCGGCCCGGTCAAACTGACGCGCAACGTGGTGTCGAGGTTCAACCCACGGGAAATCAAGGTCAGCCAGGTGGCGTCGGGTGCGCCGGCGAGCGCGGGGAAGCCCAGCTCACCGGTGCTTTTCAGCTCGCGCAACAGGGTCGCCGAGGTAGGCAACAGATCGCCCAATGGCGCGCTGGCGTCCAATTGCTCCACATGCAGATAGGCGCGGCGGTTGCCACGGGTGATGCCATAGAGCGCCACCAGGGAGTTGGCCTGTGGCTCGGCCAGACGCAGCAACAAATATTCTTGCTGGCTGTCGGCGCCGACCAACTTGGCGTTGCCGAAAATCTCATTGGCCCACAGGCTGCTTTCACCACAGTCGCGGGCCTTGCACCAGAACAACAACTGCGCGCCCTTTTCCTGCAACGCTTCACGCGTCGTGGTAAACGCGGCGCTGGCGCTGTGTTCGGCGGGCAACTCATAGGTGATGGCGGTGGCTTGGCCGCGCGCGATGGCCTGGCCTTCATAGCGCAGCTGGCCGCTGATCTTGCGGATCGCGCCCATGGGGTAGATGCGTTCTTTTTCTTCGGCGGGCCGGTAATCGACGATTTGCGCGTCGACCTGGCGGGCTACGGCGGGCAGGTCCTGGCTACCCGGTAGGTCGGCGGCGAATACCAATGGGCTAAGCAGGCTTAAGCCCAGGACACGGATACATCCGTTACGCACGCTCATAAGATCAACGAGCCCTGGCCATCGTTGGTCATAGCGATGTTGAAGTTGTTCATGGTTGACTCCCTTTCAATCCGCCCAGCCTCGGCAGTTGACCGCTCCAAGTCAAGGCGCGCGGAAGAACCGATTGAAACAGTCTGCAACAAGGAGCGCCCCAGACTCATCATTCAGGTGCAAATGATGGCCACCGGGCAGGGTGGTCACGGTAAAGGGTAGCTGAGAAAGCAATTCGGGATGTTTCGCCAGCATGCCGTCGGCAGCGACCACCAACTGCGTAGGGCAACTTACGCGCCACACGAAGGCCATGGCTTGTTCGTCGGTCAGGCGCATCGGCGAAGCCAGGGTCAGACGGCTATCGGTACGCCAGGTGTAACCACCCGGCACCGGCATCAAACCGCGCTGGGCCAGCAGTTCTGCGGCTTCGCGACTGACCGCGACCACGCCTTTCATACGCGCTTCGACGGCACGATCCAGGGTGTTATAGACCGGCTTGCGCTTGTCCTGCAGGTTCAATTGCGCTTGCAACGCCATGCCCAGCCGCTCGGCAGCGTTGTCACCGCTGGCGGTCGGCGGGATCACGCCGTCGATCAACCCCAAGTGCGTCACGCGCTCAGGCAAGGCGCCGGCGAGCACCAGGGAAACGATGGCACCGAGGGAGTGACCAAGTAATGCAAAACGTTTCCAGCCCAGTTGCTCGGCGACGTGCAGCACGTCATAGACGTAATCCCACAAGGCATAACCGGCACCTGTAGGACGATGCGCAGAATGCCCGTGCCCGGCCATATCCAGTGCAACGATGCGCAAACCCTGAAGTTTCGGGGCCAGTCGCGCAAAGCTGTTGGCGTTGTCCAGCCAGCCATGCAGCGCGATCACCGGCACACCGTCCTCGGGACCGAACAGGTGGGCCGCCAGTTCGATATGCGGCAGGCTCAGGCGGACTTCTTCGACGGGTGTGCTCATGCGCAACTACGCTCGCGCGCGTCCCAGCGGGAGAACAGGTTCTTGATCAAGGTCGCGGTGTCTTGGGGGCGCTCAAGGGGGAACATATGGCCGCCGGGCATGGTGAGCATTTCGCCCATGGGCAGGCGTCCGACGCCGCTGGCGTGGTGACGCATCACCACGCGGCTCTGTCGGCCGCGCACCACTGCCAGTGGCACCTTCAATTGGCGCACCTGGCCCGGACTGGTATGCGGCACGCCACGGTAGATACTGATTTCGGTGGCCGGGTCGAAGCGCAGGCGCAGGCGATCACCCACCTGATACAAGCCATGTTGCAGGTAAGCGTCGAAGCATTCCGGGTCAAAGCCACGGAACAACGTCTTGCCGGCGAAGTAACTGCGCGCAGCCTCCAGATCGGTAAATTCCTCGCGACGGCCCAAGGTGCGTCCGGCCGGGGTCAAGCGATCAATAAAACCCAAGCGCTTGGCCGCACGAATCACCCAACGGTCCGCACGAGTCAGCACCGGGGAGTCGAGCATCACCACCCCACGATACAACTGCGGGCACCGCATGGCGGCGTGCAGGTGCAACACGCCGCCGAGGGAATGGCCCACGCCCCACACCGGTTCCGGTTGCTGCTCCAAGTGGTGGATCAACTCATCCACCAGGTTCTGCCAGTTATCGTCCACCGGAAACCTGGGGTCGTGGCCGTGCTGCGGCAAGTGAGCCACTGCGTATTCCGGGGCCAGCGCGGCAAACAACTTGCCGTAGGTGGCCGAGGGAAAGCCATTGGCGTGAGCAAAAAACACGTGCTGCGACATACCGGTTCCATCTACAAAAACAGAGATTGATTGTCACCATGCCCGGCCGGCACGGCAATGACTGTAACCGCCAGGAATGATGACACTCACGCCACGCCTATCGCGCCGGCGGGTTCTCGCCCAGTGGCACCACGGCCATGGTCAGGCGCGAGATGCAGCTGGCCTTGCCATCGTCGCTGGTCAGGCGAATGTCCCACACCTGGGTGGTGCGGCCGATATGGATCGCCCTGGCCACCGCCGTCACCCGCCCGCTGCGCACACCGCGCAGGTGGTTGGCGTTGACCTCAAGGCCGACGCAATAGAACTTGGCGGGATCAATACACAGGTAGGCGGCCGTCGAGCCGACGGTTTCTGCCAACACCACCGACGCACCACCGTGCAGCAAGCCGTAGGGTTGATGGGTGCGATGATCGACCACCATGCTGGCGGTCAGGGACTCGTCGTCCACGCTGTCGAAGCGAATATCCAGCAGCTCACCGATGGTGTTTTTCTGCATGGCATTGAGTTGTTCGATATCCGGTTGGGTGCGCCACAGGCTCATGGGAGGGTCCTTTTTGGTTTTATGATGGCCCTAATCCTGCCACAGAACCGTCTCGGTGCGCTCGCTCCAAACCTGAAACTGAGCGCCGTAAGTCGACTCGATCACGTTGCGCTTAATCTTCAAGGTCGGGGTTAAAAAGCCGTTTTCCACTGCCCAGTTGTCTTTCACCACCACCAGTTGGCGCAGACGCTCATGTTTATCCAGCGCTCCGTTGACCTGTTCCAGCCAGCGTTCAAGACTGCTGCGCAGCGCTTGCGGGTCCTGTTCCAGCGCCGACAACACGCACAAACCAATAGGCGCGCTCAGGCCATCGCCCACCACACACACCTGCTCGATACGCGGATGTTCGGCCAGGCGGTTTTCGATTGGCGCCGGGGCCACGTATTTGCCTTTGCTGGTTTTGAAGATTTCCTTGAGCCGCCCGGTCAGGCGCAGGCGGCCATCGGCATCCTGTTCGCCCTTGTCACCGGTGCGCAGGAAACCATCGGCGGTAACCGTCTCGGCGGTTTTCTGCGGGTCTTTGTAGTAGCCGAGCATGGTCGCACCGCTGCGCACCTGCACTTCGCCCGAGGGGTCGATGCGCACTTCAACACCGGGGCACGGCAGGCCGATCCAGCCGAGGATCTGTTGGCCGGGACGGCACACATGGGAGTAGCCGCAGCTCTCGGTCATGCCATACACCTCGAGCACATCCAGGCCCAGGCGTTGGTACCAGCGCAGCAGCGCCTCAGGCACGGGCGCCGCGCCGGACAGTGCGATGCGCAACGCGTCCAGGCCCAGGCCGGCAAGTACCTTGTGACCTACGCGTTTGCCGATAAAGGGCAGGCGCAGCAAGGTGTCGAGGCGCTTTTGCGGGATCTTGGCGTAGACGCCCATCTGAAATTTGGTCCAGATCCGCGGCACGCCAAACAGTGCGGTCGGACGTGCCCTACGCAGATCGGTCAGAAAAGTATCCAGGCTTTCTGCGAAATACACCGTTTGCCCGGTGTAAATCGACGCCATCTCCACAAACATCCGCTCCGCCACATGGCACAACGGCAGGTAGGACAACAGCCGGTCGCCCTCCCCCAGCCCAAATAACTCGGTGCCGCGGGTGGCGGCAAACCCCAAGGCGCCAAAGCTGTGCATCACGCCTTTGGGGAGGCCGGTAGTGCCGGAGGTATAGATGATGGTGGCCAAGTCCGAAGCGGCAGGCTGGGGGTTGTCCTGAATCGGCGAGCAGGCTTGCAGGTCGGCCCAACTGAAATCGAACGTTCCCGACGGGCACAGTGGCAGGCTGATGGTCGGCACACCCGCCCGCACACCGGGTGCCATGGCGGGCCAATCGTCGAGTTTGCCGATAAACACCAGTGCCGCCTCGGAATGGCTGAGCACATGGGCAACGGAGTCGGCGGTGAGGTTGGGGTACAGCGGCACAGAGACGTGCCCGGCCATCCAGATAGCCAAGTCGGCAATGATCCAGTGCGCGCAGTTTTTCGAGATCAGGGCAATGTGCGAGCCCTGGGGCAACTCGCGAGCACGCAGCCAGTGCGCGGCGCAACGGGCCTGGTGACCGACATCGCCCCACGTGAGGCTTTGCACCTCGCTGCCGCCAGTGGGCTGGACCAGAAAGGTCTGGCGCGGGTGGCGCGCTTCACGTTCAAAGAAGACCTGCAACGGCAAACGAAAAGCGACGGGCATGGGACGCGCTCCTTTGTGGTCCGACGATAGCCAACCAAGCACTTGCTTGGTTGAATATATAGCACACACAAAGCAGCGATATCGCCTACGGGTGTTTCACGCCTACCAGGCTCATCAACCCCGCCAGCGGGAAATCCCCCTCCAGTTCCGCCAGGCTGGCGGTGTGCATCGGCTGCGGCTGACGCGGGTGACCATGCTGCAGAAAGCTGATCAGGCTGCCCACCAACGGCTGGTGGCTGACCAGCAGCACGTTGTCATCGGTGTCGAGCTTTTCCAGCACCTGCCCAGGATTGCCCTCCGGCGTGAGCCACGGCACCGTGCGAATATCCGGCTCGAACCCCAAGGCCTCACGCACTAGGTGCGCGGTCTGCTGTGCCCGCACATAAGGGCTGGCGATGATGGCACTGAGGGGTTGGCCGATCAGGTGCGCGGCACTGCGCAACACTTCAGCGCGCCCGTGTTCGGTGAGGTTGCGCTGAGCGTCGGAGGGGGCATGGGCTTCTGCTTCGCCGTGACGCAAAATCCACAACTTCACAGCTTTGGCTCCTCATCACGCACCGGGTGCGGCGCTGGCGGCACGCTGTGGGCGGCTTCGCCCTCGGGTGCGCGCGGGGTCGGCCAGTCGGCGAACGGCCATGGTTTCTGTTCGGAGTGGAAGCTGCCGAAACGGCCGATCTGCGCCAGGAACTGGCTGAGGCTGTCGCCGAAGTTCATCAGGCCCAGGTTCGGTGCGCCATAGATCAAGCGGTAGATCAACTGCACCACCACCAGCGCGCCGAGCAGGAACTGCGCCACTTGCCACACCAGGGCAAACACCAGCATCCACAGGATGCGCAGGCCAATGGATTCGTACGTGGGCGCTGCTTTTGGATCGTTCATGACGCGTTCCTCAGTTGAAACCACTGGTGGAAATAAAGTCGACATCGGTTTTCGGTTCGGCGCGCATCAGCAGCTCGATGACCTGGTCCAAGGTGCGCCCTTCAAACAGGATCGCGTGCAGCCCGGCGACCAGCGGCATATACACGCCGGCCTCCTGGGCCTTGGCCTTGAGCACCTTGAGGGTGTTGACGCCTTCGGCCACTTCACCCAGGCGCGTGACCGCGTCTTCCAGGCTCAAGCCCTGGCCGAGGGCGAAACCCACCTGGTAGTTGCGGCTTTTCGGCGAGGAGCAGGTGACGATCAAGTCGCCCACACCCGCCAGCCCCAGGAAGGTCATCGGGTTGGCGCCCTGGTTCACGGCAAAACGGGTCATCTCGGCCAAGGCGCGGGTGATCAGCATGCTCTTGGTGTTTTCGCCCATGCCCAGCGCCACGGCCATGCCGGCGATGATCGCATAGACGTTTTTCAGCGCACCGCCCAGTTCGACGCCAAAGCGGTCGTTGCTGGCATAGACGCGGAAGGTCCGGCCATGCAGCACGGCCTGGACGCGCTCGCAGAGTGCTTCGTCTTCACTGGCGACCACGGTGGCGGTCAGCGCGTGCTCGGCCACTTCCCGCGCCAGGTTCGGCCCGGACAGCACGCCAATGCGCGCCTGAGGAGCGATTTCTTCAAGGATTTCGCTCATCAGCTTGAAGGTCTGCGCCTCAATGCCTTTAGTCAGGCTGACCAGCAGCTTGCCCGCTAGGCGTTCGGCGTGGGGCGCCAACACCGAACGCAGTGCGCTGGACGGCAACGCGACAAAGCACAGGTCGCAGGCTGTGAGGGTTTCCAGCAGGTCGGTGACAGGCTCGACCGCCGGATGAATCTTGATGCCTTTGAGGTAACGCGGATTTTCCCGGTTAACTCGAATGGCCTCGGCCTGTTCGGGATCGCGCATCCACTGGCGCACAGCGTGACCGTTTTCGGCCAGCAAATTTGCCACGGCGGTACCAAAACTTCCGCCTCCCAGGACCGCGATAGGGCGCTGTTCAGTCATATGCAATCCGTTAATCCATACCAGTGGCGATGGCGCATTATACGGGCCGACCCGCTTGCGGCCAGCCCCCGTATCAATTCGTGCGTTTGTCGGAAAATGGCAGGTTTGCATGAAGTAATTACAAGTCCGACGACTGGCAAAAGGCCCCACCTCAGTTAACATGGGCGGCTATCCGCAATTATCAAGGCCGTGCCGTGTATTTGGGCCCTCCTCCTCGTCTACCTTTGTGGCTGATGCTGCTGTGCAGCGCGCCGGTCATGGCCGATGACCTGTTCCTCGACAGCCAGCCCCTGCCCCAAGTGCTGACCGCCACGCGTCTCAAGCAATCGGCCGCCGCCGTGCCTGGCAGCATGACCGTGATCGACAGCGAGCTGATCAAGGCCAGTGGCGCGCGGGATATCAGTGAACTGCTGCGGCTGGTACCAGGGATGATGGTCGGCTACACCACCGGCAACCAGGCGGCGGTGAACTACCATGGCACCAGTGCCAGCGATGCGCGGCGCATGCAGGTGCTGATAGACGGCCGCTCGGTGTATCGCGCGGGCTTGGCCACCGTGGACTGGAGCGACATTCCGGTCGCCATGGAAGATATAGAGCGCATCGAAGTGTTCCGTGGCCCCAACACCGTCAGCTACGGCGCCAATGCCTTGATGGCGGTGGTCAACATCCTCACGCGCTCGCCAGCCAACACTCATGGCTCGCGGGTCAAGGTGGTGCGTGGCGCACGTGGCATCAACGACTTCTATGCCAGCCAGGGCGCAGGCTGGGAAACCGGCGACTTGCGCCTGTCCCTCTCCGGGCAGCAGGACGACGGCTTCGACAGCGACGCTGCCGGTGCCGACCGCCGTGACGGCCGCCGCCTCAACCGCTTCAGCCTGGCAATCAGCCAGACGCTGAACACCCAACAGAGCATCGACGTGCAGTTGGATGCAAAGGAAGGCACCAACCAACGACCCTATACCTACACTCCAGTGTTTGCCGGGATTACCGAAGGCGGTAACAATTCTGACGTCACAGCCAAGGACTACGCGGGTTCCCTGCGTTGGAATTTTGATTTCAATCCTGACCACAGCCTGTATATCCAGGGCTCGGCCCAACAGTGGGATCGCCGGCAAATCTGGAAAGCCTGTGATGCCAAGGTCTCGTTCAGCCCGGAGCTGACCCAGTTATGGCAGCTGAACCCCAATTATGCCGAACAGCTGGCCCGGCACATGGACACTTACAGCCAAGGCAGTGCGCCACCGGGCAGCCCCGCCGAGCAAGCCCTGGCCGACCAGGTGCTGGACCAATGGCGTAACGGCGCCAACCAGAGCGTGTGCGGTGACATCGACCAAAGCACCCGCGAAAGCCGCTACGACCTGGAGATTCAGGACACCCTCAGCCTGTCCGACAGCCTGCGCTTGGTCAGCGGCATGAACTACCGCTACGACCGCGCCGACTCCGACACCTATTTCAACGGCACTCTGGACGACACCACCTGGCGCCTGTTCGGCCAGTTGGAATGGCGCGCCAGCGAGCATTGGCTGCTGCAAGGCGGCGCGATGTACGAAGACACGCACCTGAGCGGCAACTCGCTGACGCCACGGGTGGCCGTCAACTACCTGATCAACCCGCGCCACGGTCTGCGCGCGGTGTATTCCGAAGCGATCCGCTCGCCGGACATGTTCGAGAACAATGTCAACTGGAGCTATCGCGTCACCAACCTCGGCTCCCCGGCCTATGGGCAGACCACCGGGCAATACTTCGTAAAGACCCGGGGCCCGGGCAACCTCGATAAAGAGATGATGAAATCGAGGGAACTAGGGTACAACGGCTTTTTTGCCGACATCGGGCTGAACATGGACGTGAAACTGTTCTACGACGAGATCACCAACATGATCAGCTCGCCGCTGCGCAATAACCAATACATTGCCAGCAACGCCAACAGCTCACGGTTTACCGGCGCTGAATCCCAGTTCGACTGGCGCGTGAGCAACGCCGACCGCCTGCGGCTGACCTATGCTTACGTCGATGCCACCAGCAGTAACCCGCGTGATAAAGCACAAACCGCGCGTAACAGTGGATCCGCCGGCTGGTTGCGTGAATGGGGTCGCGGCTGGTCGAGCGCGCTGTTCTACTATGGCGACGACGCACTCAACGGCTACCGCTTCGAACGGGCCGACCTGCGGGTGGCCAAGCGCATTGCCCTGGGCAAAGCCAACGTGGAGCTGGCCGGCATGTTGCAACAACGCCTCGATAACCAGCCCACCACCTGGGCCGACAACAATTACGACAGTCGCCACGTGCTCTACTTCAGCGCGGAGTTAGAGTTCTGAGATGGGCGACTCGTCACGGATGACCCGTTCTTTTATCAATACGCTCTGGCGACGCGCTGCGCTGCTCGGTTGCCTGCTGTTTGCCGCTCCTGCCTGGAGCGCCGAGATCCTGCTGACCGCCGCCGAAGACGGCGCGGGCGTGCAGGCCTTTGCCCAGGCGCTGGCCCAACAACGCCCCGAAGACCAAGTCACTTTCACCGCCCTCAAGGATCTACCGGCTCCCAGCCACCTGCCGGCCAACACACGCCTGATCCTGCTCGACCTGCCCGGCCTCGACTGGCGCCTGCAAGACACCCAGGGCCCGCCGACGCTGGTGCTGCGCATCAGTCGGCTGCAGGCCCACCAGCGCCTGGGCACAACGCAGCACCCACGCATCAGCCTGTTGTGGAGCGACCCGCCGCTGGAGCGCCAATTGCGCCTGATCACCGGCATCCTTCCCCAAGCACGGCGCATCGGCGTGCTCTATGGCGCCGAAAGTGAATTTCTCCTGCCCGAACTGCGCCAGCACGCCACGCCCCTGGGCCTGGAAATCGTGCCGCAGCTCTGGGACAACATTAATGACAGTCGACCGTTGCAAACCCTGTTCAGAAACAGTGACGTGTTGCTTGGCCTCGACGACCCGCAGCTGTACAACCCGAAAACCGCGAAGAACCTGTTGCTGAGCAGCTATGCCCAGCAACTGCCGTTGGTGGGCCCGAATGCGGGCTTTGTGCGGGCCGGCAGCCTGGCCAGCACCTACAGCGACCAGGACGACTGGCTGCGCGTGCTCGACCGCCTGCTCGACCATCCGCCAGCCAATTGGCCGAGTTCGCTGTATCCGGAACACTTCAAAGTCGTGGGCAACCCGCAAGTCGCGCGCTCACTGGGGATCGAACAGGTGGACGAAGCCAGCGTTGCCACGCGATTGGCCGAAGGAGAAAAACGCCCATGACCTTGCGTCGCCGTTGGGATATCAACACCCGTACCCAGCTCATCACCCTGGGCCCGGCACTGTTGCTGACGTTGCTGTTGATCAGCTTCTTTACCTTCGTGCGTATCCAGGACCTGCGCCAGGAACTGGACCACACCGGCCAATTGATCGCCAACCAACTGGCACCCGCCACCGAATACGGGGTGATTTCCGGCAACAATGATGTGCTTGATAGCCTGTTGCGCGCCACGTTGGCCACGCCCCATGTGCGCTTCCTGGAGATCCAGGACAGCAGCGAGAACATCCTGGTGTATGTCGAGCAACCGTCGGAGAAACACGACCGGTCGCTGTCGGTAAAAGTGTTCCAGGCGCCGATTCGCCTGCAACACATCCAGTTGGGCAATGACTTCTTCCAGGACAACCTCAACGAACCCAAGGCACCGCGTGCGGATTACCTGGGCCGGGTGATTGTCGGCATGTCCAACGACGCGTTCAGCCAGCGCCAGCAGGAGATCCTGTTCAAGGCCGGCATCCTGGCGCTGTTCGCCCTGTTGTTCACCTTCCTGCTCGCACGGCGCCTGGCCGCCAGCCTGTCACAGCCAATCAGCGCCATGGGCAATGCGGTGAAGGCCATCCAGCAAGGTGACTACAAGACGCCGCTGCCGATCGTGGATGACTCAGAGCTCGGCGACCTGTCGCGGCATATCAATAACCTCGCCGAAGGGCTCAACCAGGCCAGTCGCGAACAACAGCAGGCCATGGCCCAGTTGATCCAGACCCGCGAAGAAGCCGAGCGCGCCAACAATGCCAAGTCGGATTTCCTGGCGATGATGAGTCATGAGCTGCGCACGCCCATGAACGGTGTGCTGGGCATGTTGCAGTTACTGGAAACCACCGAGATGACCGAGGAGCAGACCGAGTACGCGGCGCTGGCTTCCGAGTCCACCGAGCATTTGCTCAAGGTCATCAATGACATCCTCGACTTCTCGCGGATCGAACGCGCCGCGCTGGAGTTGGAGCACATTCCGTTCAACCTCGCGGAGCTGATCAACAGCTGCGCCCAGGCCTTCCAGCACAGCGCGCAGCAGCGTGGGTTGGCGCTGCAGCTGTCGATCCCGCAAGGGATGGACGCCTTGCGGGTGCAGGGCGACCCGACGCGGATCCGCCAAATCCTGGTGAACCTGATCGGCAACGCACTGAAGTTCACCGAGCACGGCGCGGTCAGCGTTGAACCCCAGTGGCAGGCCCTCGACCATGAACTGGTGTGGTTCACCTGTACCGTGCGTGACAGTGGCATCGGGATTTCCACCGAGCGCCTGGAATTGATGTTCGATGCATTCCAGCAAGCCGACAGTTCCATTTCAAGACGTTACGGCGGCACCGGCCTGGGACTGCCCATCGCCCGTACCCTGGCTGAACGCATGGGCGGCACCCTACGCGCACAGAGCGAAGAAGGCCGTGGCTCGGTGTTCACCCTGGAAATTCCCCTGGCCATTGATCAGCAGAGCTTGCCGGCCATCGCTACCGACGCCGACGGCAAAGGCAGCGCCGGCGATGGCCGCCATGTGTTGCTAGTGGAAGACAACCCAGTCAACCGCACCGTGGTCGAAGCCATGCTGCGCAGCCTGGGCTTCGCAGTGAGCATTGCCACCGACGGCGCCGAGGCGATCCGTAGCGCCGAAAGCCTGATTTTCACGGCGATCCTGATGGATTGCCGACTGCCGCTGATCGATGGCTACGAAGCCACCCGACAGATTCGCCAATTGCCGGGGTGCGCTGACCTGCCGATCATCGCCCTGACTGCCAACGCCTTGCAGGGTGACCGTGAAGCCTGTCTTGCAGCCGGAATGAACGATTACCTGGCCAAGCCGTTCAAACGCACGGATTTGCAGCAAATCCTGCAACGTTGGGTGCAATAGCGCCGCGCCATCAGCCAACTGCGACTGGCGTGAAAGGCGAAAGTGCGGCAGTCTTAGGCACCCGAACGGACCCATAAACAGGCCCGGTTTAAAATTTCAGTGAACAAGTGTACATTGAGTGCCTTGCCGCTGTGACTTTCACTACAACGCAATAGTCTATGTGTAGGCTGCCGACATGAGGCATGAACGCTTCATTCGGTTCGGGAAGATTTGCCCTACCCTGCCGCATGGGATTATTGAGGAGCTCGCATGACCAAACAAAACGCCTTTACTCGGGAAGACCTGCTGCGCTGCAGTCGCGGTGAGCTGTTCGGCCCAGGTAACGCGCAACTGCCCGCCCCGAACATGCTGATGGTGGATCGCATCACCCATATCAGCGAAGAAGGTGGCAAGTACGGCAAAGGTGAATTGGTCGCCGAGCTGGATATCACCCCGGACCTGTGGTTCTTCGCCTGCCATTTCGAAGGTGACCCGGTGATGCCAGGCTGCCTGGGCCTTGACGCCATGTGGCAACTGGTTGGCTTCTACCTGGGCTGGCAAGGCCTGCCGGGTCGCGGTCGCGCCCTGGGTTCGGGCGAAGTGAAATTCTTTGGCCAGGTCTTGCCGACCGCCAAGAAAGTCACCTACAACATTCAAATCAAGCGCGTCCTCAAGGGCAAGCTGAACCTGGCTATCGCTGACGGTTCGGTGACTGTCGACGGTCGCGAGATCTATACTGCCGAAGGTCTTCGAGTCGGCGTATTCACTTCCACTGACAACTTTTAAGGGTTATCCGCATGCGCCGCGTCGTTATCACTGGTCTGGGCATCGTTTCTTGCCTGGGCAATGACAAAGAGACCGTCACCGCTAACCTGCGTGCAAGTCGCCCTGGCATCCGCTTCAACCCGGAATATGCCGAAATGGGTCTGCGTAGCCAGGTTTCCGGCTCCATCGACCTGCCCCTCGAAGAACTGATCGATCGCAAGATCTATCGCTTCGTCGGCCACGCTGCCGCCTACGCCTACCTGGCGATGAAAGACGCGATCGCCGACTCCGGCTTGAGCGAAGACCAGGTATCCAACGTACGCACCGGCCTGATCGCCGGCTCCGGCGGCGCATCGACCCTCAACCAGATGGAAGCGCTGGACATCCTGCGCGAAAAAGGCGTGAAGCGCGTTGGCCCGTACCGTGTTACGCGGACCATGGGCAGCACCGTTTCGGCCTGCCTGGCCACGCCATTTGCCATCAAGGGCGTGAACTACTCGATCTCCTCCGCCTGCGCCACCAGTGCTCACTGCATCGGGACTGCCGTTGAGCAGATCCAGCTGGGCAAGCAGGACATCGTGTTCGCCGGCGGCGGTGAAGAAGAGCATTGGAGCCAATCGTTCCTGTTCGACGCCATGGGCGCACTGTCCACCCAGTACAACGAAACCCCGGAAAAGGCCTCCCGCGCCTACGACGCCAAGCGTGACGGTTTCGTCATTGCCGGCGGCGGCGGCATGGTAGTGGTCGAAGAGCTGGAACACGCTCTGGCCCGTGGTGCCAAGATCTACGCGGAAATCGTTGGCTACGGCGCGACGTCCGACGGCTACGACATGGTTGCGCCAAGCGGTGAAGGCGCCATCCGTTGCATGCAGATGGCGATGTCTACCGTTGACACCCCAATCGACTACCTGAACACCCACGGCACGTCGACTCCGGTCGGCGACGCCAAGGAAATGGAAGGCGTGCGTGCGGTTTTCGGCGACAAGGCCCCGGCCATCAGCTCTACCAAAAGCCTGTCCGGTCACTCCCTGGGCGCCGCTGGCGTTCACGAAGCGATCTACTGCCTGCTGATGATGGAAGGCAACTTCATGGCCGGCTCGGCCAACATCGACGAGATTGATCCGGTTGTGGCTGATATGCCGATCCTGACCAAGACCGTTGAAAACGCCAAGATCGATACCGTGATGAGCAACAGCTTTGGCTTTGGTGGCACTAACGCTACCTTGGTGCTGAAACGCTGGCAGGGTAAGTAAGGCCTGTAGCTTGATCGAATAAAAAGCCCCGACTGGTTCGGGGCTTTTTATTGGGTGAAATCAATACCTCGAAGGCTTAGGCAGGATGGCCAGGAAGTTATCCCGCGCCACTTTGTGGGCCACCTGCGCAGGCAGCGCATCGAGGAACGGATCAAAGCGGCGCATTTCCTTACCCAGCTTGTTGAAGCGCCCTACCACGTCAGAACCCAGCATGAAGCGCTCCGGGAAGCGCTCCACCAGCTTTACCCACTCTGGGCGGGGCTTGCCCGCCTCATCGAGCAAGTAAGGCGTGAGCATGCTCCAGGACAGGTCGATATACAGGTTGGGGTAAGCCTCAAGCAGGCGACTCAACGTGGGCAGTAAGAAGTCCATCTGCACCTGATGCCGGTGGATTTCCTTGCTGGTGCCGGCATGGGCCCAGATAAAGCGGGTGTGTGGATGGTTGCGCAGCGACTCCTCGACCTCGGCGAGATACAGCGGGTTACGCTCGCGCTTGGAGGTGATATTGGAGTGCAGCATCACCGGCAGGTCGTTTTCAGCGGCCAAGTGGTAGATGCGGGTCATGGCTTCGTTATTAGCGCGTGGGGTGTCGCCTGATGTCAGGGCGGTGAGGTCGTCGTGACGGGTGAACACCTCACCGATACCCTGCCACAGCCCCGGGTTCAGGTCGAGCATGCGCTGGATATGGGCCGCGGAGTTTTTGTCGTTAGGGTTAAAGCCCGACAGGAATGGATGAAAGTACTGGCGCTGCTCAGGGGCCAGTTTATTGACCGCAGCGGCGACGATCACGTCAGTGGCACTGTACCAATAGGCATCGGCGTCATCACCGGCGTAATAGCGTGGGCGTTTGGGCTCGTCTTCGTGCCATTTCTTCGCGACCGGTATGCCGGAAATCATCACATGCTCAATGCGGTTGTCGGCCATCGCCTTGAGCAGCTTGTCCATACCCGCCGTTTCCTGGAAAAAATCCACGTAATGCAGGTGCGCGTCGCTGTAGGCATAGTCACGGGCCTGCGCAGCAAGGCTACTGGCGGCGAGCAACAGGGCAAGGGTCAGGCGAGTCCAGGGCACGGTAAAACCTCGATTAGGGCTGATACGGGTAGACCTTGCGCGCCCTGCCGGGGTTCATCCAGCAAAAAACGCGGAACACCGAAGTGCCAGCATGCTCTATAACTGCATGACCTTCATCCTGCCACCCTGTGAGGTTTGCCATGCCTGTTACCGTGAATACCCTGAACCAGGACAACTTTCGCCATAGCGTCAATATCAACAACCATGAGTTGTTTACTGACCTGCCCAAAAGCCTGGGCGGCGACGATTCGGCGCCCTCCCCCCATGACTACTTCGACGCGGCACTGGCGTCGTGCAAAGCCTTGACCGTCAGGCTTTATGCCCAGAAAAAAGACATCCCGTTGACCGGTGTGACCGTGGAAGTCACCCACGACGCCACCGAAGAGCAAAAGGGCAAATACACGCTCAACGTCAAGCTGACGCTAAAGGGCGTACTCACCGACGAACAACGCGATGAATTGCATCGCGTGGCTGATCGCTGCCCGGTGCACAAGTTGATGACTACCGCCGAGGTCAGCATCGAGACCCAATTGTCGGAAGGCGCCTTCAGCCAATAGCGGCAACATCCTACCGAGCGGGTTATGCTCAGAAGCATCCAACCCGCTCAGACTGGGATGCACCATGACCACCCTCACCGTGATCCGCCCTCGCCCCGAAGATGTCGAAGGCCAACCCATCCTGCGCCCTTTGCCATCGCGAGAATGCCGCAGCGTTGGGCCTTTTGTGTTTTTCGACCATATGCTGCTCACCCGCTACGCGCCCGGCGATGGCATGAACATCCGCCAGCACCCGCATATCGGGCTGTCGACCCTCACTTATCTGTTCGACGGTGCACTGCAGCACAAGGACAGCCTGGGGTCGGACCAAGTGGTGCAGGCCGGCGATGTCAGTTGGATGACTGCCGGCAGTGCGATTGCCCACGTCGAGCGCACGCCAGAGGCGCTCAAGGCCAGCGGTTTCAGCCTGCATGGGCTGCAAGTGTGGCTGGCATCACCAATGGACCACGAAACGGGGCCGGGGCATTACAGCCATCACCCGGCAGCGAGCTTGCCGGTGAGTGACAACCTCGGCGTGCAGATCCGCCTGATTGCGGGTGATGGGTTCTGCCTCAAGTCGCCGGTGCCGGTGCTATCGCCCACGCTGTATGCCGAGGTGCGCATGCAAACCGCCACGACGCTGCTGATTCCTGATGAGCATGAGGAACGCGCGGTGTATGTGCTGGAGGGTGAGGTGCAATTGGAGGGTGAGTTACTTGAGGTGCATAGCCTGGTGGTACTGCCGGCCGGACAGGAAATGACACTGTTCGCCGAGAGTGATTGCCACCTGGTGGTGTTCGGCGGCGCGCCACTGGATGGGCCACGGCGGATCAATTGGAATTTTGTGGCGAGTGATCCGGCAGCGATCGAACAGGCGCGCCAGCGCTGGGCGGCAGGGGATTGGCCGACGGTGCCGGGTGAGTCTGAAAGAATTGAGTTGCCGGTGAGATAGCATTCGCGAGCAAGCCCGCTCCCACATTCGAGCGCGTTCCTACAGGGTAAACGCGGTCGAATGTGGGAGCGGGCTTGCTCGCGAAGAGGCCGGAATAAGCGCTGGAGATTAGCCCTTGAACACTTCATCCAACAAGTTATGCATCGACTGAAAAGCCCGCGCAGCGGTCTTCGCGTCGTACATCATCTTGCCCGGCACATTCGCATGCGGGTCAGTGAAGGAATGCACCGCACCGCCGTAGCTCAGCAACTGCCAATCCACACCTGCTGCGTTCATTTCATCTTCAAACGCCGGCAGTTGCTCTTTCGGCACCAACGGGTCGGAAGCACCGTGCAGCACCAGCACTGAACCCTTGATGTTCTTCGCATCCGCCGGATTCGGCGTGTCGAGGGTGCCGTGGAACGATACCGCAGCCTTCAACGGCGCACCGGTACGCGCCAGCTCCAAGGAGCAGCAACCGCCAAAGCAGAACCCAAAGGTCGCCAACCTGGCGGTATCAACCGCCGCTTCGGTCTGGCCTTGCAACTGCTCGAAGGCCGCCTGCATGCGCTTGGTCAGCAACACGCGGTCATTCTTCAGCGGCATCATCGCTGCGCCGGCTTCATCGCCATTTGACGGGCGCACGGTTTGCCCGTACAGGTCGGCGATGAGCACCACGTAGCCCTTGCTGGCCACGCTTTTGGCGATCTCTTCGGCACCTGCACTCACACCCATCCAGTTCGGCGCCATCAGCAGGCCCGGCAACGGGCCTTTGTGGCTGGCATCGAATGCCAGGCGGCTCTCATAAGACTGGCCATCAATCTGATAGACCACGGAACGCACAGTGACTTGGCTCATCATTTTCTCCAGTTGAGGTGCAGTAGAACGAAAAAACCCGCCGAGGCGGGTTTTCTCTACAACGGTGTCAAACCGACAGTTCAACCAACAGCTTGTTCAGGCGGCGCACATAAGCGGCCGGATCTTTCAGGCTGTCGCCAGCGGCCAGGGCCGCTTGGTCGAAGAGGATGTGCGACAGGTCGCCAAAGCGCTCTTCATTCTGCTCTGCATCGAGCTTCCCGATCAGCGGGTGAGCCGGGTTGAATTCGAAGATCGGCTTGGAATCCGGAACCTTCTGGCCGCTCGCTTCGAGGATCTGGCGCATCTGCATGCCCAGGTCCGCCTCGCCGATGGCCAGGATCGCCGGGGAATCGGTCAGACGGTGGGAAACCCGCACTTCGCTGACAGCCTCGCCCAGGGACGCCTTGATCCGCTCAACCAGGCCTTCTTTAGCCTTGGCGACTTCTTCGGCTTCTTTCTTCTCTTCTTCGGAGTCCAGGTTACCCAGGTCCAGGTCACCACGGGCCACATCGACGAAGGTCTTGCCGTCGAACTCGCTGAGGTAGCTCATCAGCCACTCATCGATACGGTCGGTCAGCAGCAGCACTTCGATGCCTTTCTTGCGGAAGACTTCCAGGTGCGGGCTGTTCTTGACCTGGGCGTAGGTTTCGCCGGTCAGGTAGTAGATCTTGTCCTGACCTTCCTTGGCCCGTGCCAGGTACTCGGCCAGCGACACAACTTGCTCGCCACCCTCTTCATGAGTCGAGGCAAAACGCAGCAGGCCGGCAATTTTTTCCTTGTTGGCGAAATCTTCAGCAGGGCCTTCTTTCATGACCTGGCCGAAGTTTTTCCAGAAGCCTTTGTATTGCTCAGGCTCGTTCTTCGCCAGTTTTTCCAGCATGTCGAGCACGCGTTTGGTCAGCGCCGACTTCATGGAGTCGATGATTGGGTCTTTTTGCAGGATTTCCCGCGACACGTTCAGCGACAGGTCATTAGAGTCGACCACGCCTTTGATAAAGCGCAGGTACAGCGGCAGGAAGGATTCCGCCTGGTCCATCACGAACACGCGCTGCACGTAGAGCTTGAGGCCCTTCGGCGCTTCGCGCTGGTACAGGTCGAACGGAGCACGGGCCGGCACGTAGAGCAGCGAGCTGTATTCCAGCTTGCCTTCGACCTTGTTGTGGCTCCAGCTCAGCGGGTTTTCGTAGTCGTGACCGATGTGCTTGTAGAACTCCTGGTATTCCTCGTCCTTGATCTCGGTGCGAGGACGGGTCCACAGCGCGCTGGCGCGGTTGACCACTTCCCATTCCTGGGCCGGCGCTTCTTCGCCTTCGGCGGCCGCTTGTTCTTTCGGCAGCTCGATCGGCAAAGCGATGTGGTCGGAGTACTTCTTGACGATGTTGCGCAGGCGCCAGCCATCGGCAAACTCGTCTTCACCGTCTTTGAGGTGCAGCACGATACGCGTGCCACGGTCGGCCTTATCGATGGTAGCGATTTCGAACTCGCCCTCACCTTTGGATGACCAGTGCACGCCTTCACTGGCGTCGAGGCCGGCACGACGGCTGAACACTTCAACTTTATCGGCAACGATAAAGGCCGAATAGAAGCCCACGCCGAATTGGCCGATCAGGTGCGAATCTTTCTTCTGGTCGCCCGACAGATTCTTCATGAAATCAGCGGTACCGGATTTGGCGATGGTACCCAAGTGGGTAATCGCGTCTTCACGGCTCATGCCGATGCCGTTGTCTTCGAGGGTGACGGTCTTGGCGTCCTTGTCGAAGCTCACACGGATTTTCAGTTCGGCGCCACCTTCCAGCAACTCAGGCTTGGACAGGGCTTCG
Organism: Pseudomonas tritici; assembly: GCF_014268275.3. Taxonomy (NCBI): domain Bacteria; kingdom Pseudomonadati; phylum Pseudomonadota; class Gammaproteobacteria; order Pseudomonadales; family Pseudomonadaceae; genus Pseudomonas; species Pseudomonas tritici. The sequence continues at coordinate 2,228,266 of NZ_CP077084.1, read as the reverse complement.
AAACGTAACTTGTCGACAGCGTCAGAGGCGTTCGAGATCAATTCGCGAAGGAAGATTTCCTTGTTGGAATACAGCGAATGGATCATGAGGTGCAGCAGTTGCTTCACCTCGGTCTGGAAGCCCAGGGTTTCCTTTTGAGTTTCCACACTCATGGTCATCAAACTCCAATTGGATGGCAGTGGCCGCGCCCTTGAGGGTTGGCGGCGGGTTGTCATCAAAGTTGGGGGCTAAGACCAGGATTTCAAGGGCGGCTCTGTTCCTCGATTTTGAAATGCGCACGAGCGGTGGCGATAGGCTCGGCCGCAGTGCTTTGCCAGGCGGTGATCGCCACGTTTGCCACTCGTCGGCCTTGGCGCCACACCTGGCATTTGGCGTAGGTGTCGCGAAATTGCCCGGCGCGCAGGTAATCCAAGGAAAAATCGATGATTTTCGGGATGCCTGGCGCACCGGTAAACACCAGCAGGTGCAGCGCCGCCGACAGCTCCATAAAGCCCGCGATCACTCCGCCGTGCAGCGCCGGCAATATTGGGTTACCAATATTGTCCTTGTTGGCCGGTAGCCGAAACAGCAATTCATCTCCAAGGCGGGTGCATTCGATGCCGATCAGTTTGGCGTAAGGGATCAGGTTGAGCAGCGCCTCGTAATCGCCGCGCGCATGGGCCTGCTCGAGGCGGGTCTTGAAACGGTGGGTCATGCCTGTTCTCCCTTGATCGTACTGCCCAGCCCTTGCGTGCCTTTGAGGCGCTTGCCCATGCGCATGAACGTACCCACCACATGGGCGATGGGTTGTTGCGGGTCATCCTGATAGGCGAAGCCACGGGTGAAGATCACGTCGGTGGTCACTCGATAGCATTGGGCGAAGCCATACACCGGTTGATGTGGCGCGGCGGGGTGCATGTAATCGACCCGCAGGTCGAGGGTCGGGCACACCTCGAATTCCGGCAATACACACAGGGTGGCCATGCCGCAGGCCGTGTCCATCAGGGAGGTCAGCGCGCCGCCGTGGATCACGCCGGTAGTGGGGTTTCCTACCAGATGCGCGGCGTAGGGCATGACAAGTGTGACGCCCTGCGCGTCGGCGTGATGAGCGGTAATGCCCAACACCTGACAATGGCGCAAGGCCGATACAAAGCGTGCCGCACGCGCTAGCAGGGGATTTTCAGTCATCGTGTCTGGACTCTTATTTGTATGGATTCGCAGTATCGGTGGCGCGTGTGAAAGTTCCTGGGTGACTGTTTTTATATATCTTCGTAACAAAAGGAACTAATGCTGAACGGCCATGCTCGAAAGGCCAGTAGATATCTTCAATAAGGAGAAACACCCCATGCGCAAGACTTTAGCTATTTCCATGATGTTGGCCGCTGCCCTCGGTCTCGCTGCCTGCGACAAGAAATCCGAAGACAAAGCCCAAGACGCCGCAGCACATTCCGAGCAAGCTCAGAAAGATATGGCGAAGGCTCAGGATAAAGTGAACGACGCTGCGAAAGAAAACGCCGATGCTGCCAAAGCTCAGGCTGAATCGAACGCCGCCGCCGCAAAAGAAGCAGCACCTGCTACCCCTGCCACCGGTTCTTGAGACCGCGGCTTGAAATAGCGTTGCTGCAAGAAGAAAGCCCGCTTAGATAGCGGGCTTTCTTTTGTCTGTCATTTAGAGTTGAAGGCTTAACTAAGCCGCCTCTTTAGCCACTTCCGGCAACGGCGTATCGGTCTGCGTATACACCATCACTTGCAGTACGTCGGAATGAAACTCCCGGCGATACAGTACCAGCACCACCCCACTGCTCATCAACATGAACAACCAGGGGCTGACAAACCACGCGAGCATGGTCATGCCGAAGTAATAAGCGCGCAGGCCAAAGTTGAACTGGTTGGCGGCCATGGAGATCACCCGTGCCGCGCGCAGGGCAAATGCGTTGCGCTCCTGCTCCGACACGTGCCGCTCGCCGATCATCGGTGCCGAGCCCACCAGCACCGCTGCGAAATTGTACTGGCGCATGCACCAGCTGAACGTGAAAAACGCATAGACGAATACCAGCGCCAGGCACAGCAGCTTGATCTCTGACATGCCTTGGGAGGCCTGCTGCACCATGGGGATGTCTGCCAACAGCGACACCGCGCGCTCCGAGGCGCCGAGCACGGTGAGAATGCCGGCCAGGATAATCAAGGTGCTGGAAGCGAAGAACGAGGCGTTGCGTTCCAAGTTGCCGATCACACTGGCGTCGGCGATGCGGTTGTCGCGCAATAGCATGCGGCGCATCCAGTCTTCGCGATACAGATGCAGCACGCTGGCGAGGCATGCGGTGTCCCGGGCTTTCCAGGTAGCATAGCGGGTGTAACCACCCCAGCAGAGGACGAACCAGAGGGCAGCGAGCAGGTGGATCTGATTGGTTTCGACGAACGACATGTGGGTCCTGTTACACGGTGTGTGTGGATGTTAACGCAGTCTAAAGAGTTCCAACTTTAGAAGGTTGTTGTGTCATAAGCATAAAAAATGCCCCGTATCGATTGATACGGGGCATTTCAGTACTGCGCGAACGTGGGTTATGCGATCGCTTCGCTACGCTTGCCGAGCATACGGTCAATCACCACCGTCACGACCAACACCATCACCGAAGGCACCAGCCACGCCAGGCCCTGCTCGCTCAACGGCAAATTCGCCAACTGCGACGGCAACCAACCCGCCAGGCCCGCGCCCTTGAGCGCGTCGATGCAGCCAAAGATGAACGACACCAACATCACTGGGCCAACGATCCGGCCCTGCTCCTGCCAGAAGTCTTTGCAGAAGCTCAGCGCCACCAGCACGATGCACGGCGGATAGATCGCGGTGAGTACCGGGATCGAGAACGCGATCAGCTTGGTCAGGCCCAGGTTGGACACGAACAGCGAGAACAGCGCCAGGATCACCACCAGGGTCTTGTAGGACAGCGGCAAGACGCGGCTGAAGTACTCGGCGCAGGCACAGGTGAGGCCAACAGCCGTGACCAGGCACGCCAGGGAGATCAGCACCGCCAGGAAGCCGCTGCCCAGGGAGCCAAACGTGTGTTGCACATAGGCGTGCAATACGGCGGCGCCATTGGCAGCACCGGCGGCGACTTCATGGCTGCCCGAACCCAGGCGGAACAGGCTGACATACACCAGGGCCAGGCCCACACCGGCAATCAAGCCGGCGATGATTGCGTAGCGGGTGATCAGCTTTGGCGACTCCACACCACGGGAGCGAATCGCGTTGACGATCACGATGCCGAACACCAGGGCGCCCAGGGTATCCATGGTCAGGTAGCCATTGATGAAGCCTTCAGAGAACGGCGCAGCCACGTATTTCGGCGTGGCAACCCCCAAGTCTCCCGCCGGCAAGGCAAACGCTGCGATGCCAAGGATGGCCAACGCAATGATCTTCAGCGGCGCCAGAAAGCGACCCACGGTGTCCAGCAGTCGGCCTGGGTACAGGGAGACAAAGAACACCACCAGGAAATACACCGAACTGTAGAGGAACAGCGCCAACGGGCTTTCGCCGGTCAGCGGCGCCAGGCCCACTTCGAAAGATACGGTCGCGGTACGCGGGGTGGCGAACAGCGGCCCTACCGCCAGATACGCCGCCGCCGCCAGCAGGCCACCGGCGATCTTGCCGATCGGGCTGCTCAACGCGTCCATACCGCCGCCAACCTTGGCCAGCGCGATCACGGTGACCACCGGCAAACCCACTGCGGTAATCAGAAAGCCCAGCGCTGCCATCCAGACGTGAGGCCCGGACTGCAAACCAACGATAGGCGGGAAGATGATGTTGCCGGCGCCCACGAACAGGGCAAAGGTCATAAAACCCAGCGCCAGGATGTCCTGGCTTTTCAACACTTTCATTTGAGGAAATACCACACTACTGAATCGGAATTTAGAGAGGGATTCCCTATGGATGAGGGAAATACTGCCGGCCCTTATGGGAGCCGACCGGTCTAGCGCGCGGCTTCCTTTTGGGATGCGGGCGCATAAAGAGGCGGCTAGGGTACAGAATTGGGCTGACAAACGCACTGTTGCGGGGCGTACTGTCCGATAAGCGACATTTCTATGTCGCATTCATATATCTAAATGTTGGAATACAATCGAATGTGGGAGCGGGCTTGCTCGCGAAAGCGGTGTTTCAGCACCTGACTGGCTAGCTGATACACCGCTTTCGCGAGCAAGCCCGCTCCCACATTTTGATCTGCGCCAGTCGCGAATTCAGCTGTCCCAGAACGCACAAAGGCCACCCGAAGGTGGCCTTTGTGTGGGTGAAGCGTCAGTTAAGCGCGAGGCTTACTTGACAGCCCAACCGGTCAGCTCGGACAAAGCCTTGCCGATGTCTGCCAGCGAACGCACGGTTTTAACGCCTGCGTCTTCCAGGGCAGCAAACTTCTCGTCTGCAGTGCCCTTGCCGCCAGAGATGATTGCGCCAGCATGGCCCATGCGCTTGCCAGCAGGGGCAGTCACACCAGCGATGTAGGAAACAACCGGCTTAGTCACGTGTGCCTTGATGTAGGCAGCCGCTTCTTCTTCAGCCGAACCGCCGATCTCACCGATCATGACGATCGCTTCGGTCTTCGGGTCTTCCTGGAACAGCTTCAGGATGTCGATGAAGTTGGAGCCTGGGATCGGGTCACCGCCGATGCCGACGCAAGTCGACTGACCGAAACCGGCGTCAGTGGTCTGCTTAACAGCTTCGTAGGTCAGGGTGCCGGAACGGGAAACGATACCGACTTTGCCTGGCAAGTGAATGTGACCTGGCATGATGCCGATCTTGCATTCGCCTGGGGTGATCACGCCTGGGCAGTTAGGGCCGATCAGGGTAACACCCAGCTCGTCGCACTTAACTTTAGCGTCCAGCATGTCCAGGGTAGGAATGCCTTCGGTGATGCAGACGATCAGCTTGATGCCGCCGAAGGCTGCTTCCAGGATGGAGTCCTTGCAGAAAGGAGCTGGAACGTAGATCACGCTGGCGGTAGCGCCAGTGGTTTCTACGGCTTCTTTCACGGTGTTGAACACTGGCAGACCCAGGTGCTCGGTACCGCCTTTACCAGGAGTAACGCCACCCACCATCTTGGTGCCGTATTCAATGGCTTGCTGGGTGTGGAAACTACCTTGCGAACCGGTAATACCCTGGCAGATAACTTTGGTGTCTTTATTGATCAGGACGCTCATTATTTGCCCTCCGCAGCTTTGACAACTTGTTGAGCAGCGTCGGTCAGGCTGGTAGCCGCGATGATGTTCAAACCGCTTTCTGCCAGTACTTTAGCGCCCAGTTCAGCGTTGTTACCTTCAAGGCGAACAACAACCGGGATTTTAACGCCGACTTCTTTCACTGCACCGATGATGCCTTCGGCAATCATGTCGCAACGAACGATGCCGCCGAAGATGTTGACCAGTACTGCAGCGACGTTGGCGTCGGACAGGATGATCTTGAAGGCTTCGGTCACGCGTTCTTTGGTAGCACCACCGCCCACGTCGAGGAAGTTGGCTGGTTTGCCGCCATGCAGGTTGACGATGTCCATGGTACCCATGGCCAGGCCAGCACCGTTGACCATGCAACCGATGTTACCTTCCAGGGCTACGTAGTTCAGTTCGAACTTGGCAGCGTGCGCTTCGCGCGGATCGTCTTGCGACGGATCGTGGAAAGTCTTCAGCTTAGGCTGACGGTACATGGCGTTGGCGTCGATGTTGATCTTGGCGTCCAGGCAGTGCAGATCGCCGTCAGCCTTGATCACCAGCGGGTTCACTTCCAGCAGGGCCAGATCGTGATCCTGGAACAGTTTGGCCAGACCCACGAAGATCTTGGCGAACTGGGCAACTTGCTTCCCTTCCAGGCCCAGCTGGAATGCCAACTCGCGACCCTGGAATGGCTGAGCGCCAACCAGTGGATCGATAGTGGCTTTCAGAATTTTTTCTGGGGTCTCGTGAGCGATTTTCTCGATGTCCACGCCACCTTCGGTGGAAGCCATGAACACGATGCGACGGCTCGAACGGTCAACGACAGCGCCCAGGTACAGCTCTTTAGCGATATCAGTGCACGATTCAACCAGGATCTTGGTGACTGGCTGGCCATTGGCATCAGTCTGGTAAGTCACCAGACGCTTGCCCAGCCACTGCTGTGCGAAGGCCTTGGCGTCTTCTTTGCTGCGAACCAGCTTAACGCCGCCCGCTTTACCGCGACCACCAGCGTGGACCTGGGCTTTGACAACCCACTCGGTGCCGCCGATTTTGTCGCAAGCTTCTGCTGCTGCTTCCGGGGTGTCTACTGCGTAGCCCTTGGATACTGGCAGGCCGTATTCAGCGAACAGCTGCTTACCCTGATACTCGTGAAGATTCATGCTTTTTACCGTCTTCGTTAGGTACTGCGCATTCGGCGCTGCGCTCATTATGAGTGCCGCGCCACCTGTGACTGCTGCTTGCGCAACTTGCGGGGCTCAAGGCCCGTAAAGCTGCGCAAGACTGCGTCCAGCGGATATTCCGCGGTGAGTCTTGCGCGCAAGGCTCACGACGGGCAACTCCGCCGTGGTTTCTTATTATCTCGCTTAGCGCTTCTTCTTGTTGGCGATGTGGATGGCGCCGCCATTCACTGCCAACGCTGCTTCGTGCAACGCTTCGGACAGGGTCGGATGGGAGAAGACCATCATGCCCAGGTCCTCGGCACTGGTGCCGAATTCCATACCGATCGCGCCTTGCTGAACCAGTTCTGCAGCGCTTGGGCCAATCACGTGGACGCCCAATACGCGGTCAGTCTTGGCATCAGCGATGACTTTGACAAAACCACCGGTGTCGTTGGCTGCCATGGCACGGCCAGAAGCAGCAAACGGGAAGGTGCCGACGTTAACTTCAACGCCTTCAGCTTTCAACTGCTGTTCGTTCTTGCCGACCCATGCAATTTCCGGGTGGGTGTAGATAACCGATGGGATCAGGTCGTAGTTCATCTGGGTCTTGTGACCCTTGATGCGCTCGACAACCATAATGCCTTCTTCGGAAGCCTTGTGCGCGAGCATCATGCCGCGAACCACGTCGCCGATGGCGTACACGCCAGGCACGGTGGTAGCGCAGTGATCGTCAACGTGGATGAAGCCACGCTCGTCGATGTTCACGCCGCTGTCAGCTGCCAGCAGGTCGGTGGTCACTGGACGGCGACCGACGGCTACGATCAGCTTGTCGAATGTGATGGTCTGCTCGCCTTCTTTATCGGTGTAGGTCACAACGACTTCTTCGCCGTTGACCTTGGAACCGGTAACACGGGCGCCCAGTTTGATGTCCAGACCTTGCTTGGTCAGGGTTTTCAGGGCTTCTTTGGACACCGCGGTGTCGGCAGCCAGCAGGAACGTGTCCAGGGCTTCCAGCACGGTGACTTCGGAACCCAAACGGGACCATACCGAACCCAGTTCCAGGCCGATCACGCCAGCGCCGATCACGCCCAGACGCTTAGGAACCGATTGGAACTCCAGGGCGCCGGTCGAATCAACGATCACGTTCTGGTCAACTGGAGCAGGCGGGATGTCGATTGGACGCGAACCTGGGGCCAGGATTACGTTCTCGGCTTCGATGACTTCAACCGAGCCGTCTGGCTTGGTGATTTCAACTTTCTTGCCGGCCAGCAGCTTGCCGTGGCCTTGCAGGGAAGTCACGCCGTTGGCCTTGAACAAGGTGGCAACGCCGGAGGTCAGGCCTTTAACGATGTTGGCTTTACGGCCGACCATTGCTGGCACGTCCATGGTCACGCCAGCGTGGTTAATGCCGTGGATCGCGAAACCGTCTTGGGCTTCATGGAATTTCCAGGAGCTGTCCAGCAGCGCCTTGGAAGGAATGCAACCAACGTTCAGGCAAGTACCGCCCAGCGCCAGTTTGCCTTCCTTGTCGGTGTATTTTTCGATGCAAGCAGTCGAGAGGCCCAGTTGTGCGGCCTTGATGGCGGCAACATAGCCGCCAGGACCTGCACCAATCACTACGACGTCAAATTTCTGTGTCATGAAAATAGATCCTCTATTTGCGACAAGCTTCTAGCCCCAAGCTGCAAGCCAAGCTGCTTTTTCCTACAGCTTGTAGCTCGCAACTTGAAGCTGCTTCAATCAGATATCCAGCAGCAGACGAGCTGGGTCTTCCAGCAGGTTCTTGATGGTCACCAGGAAAGTCACGGCTTCTTTACCATCGATCAGGCGGTGATCGTAAGACAGTGCCAGGTACATCATCGGGCGGATCACGACTTGGCCGTTGATGGCCATAGGACGCTGGATGATATTGTGCATGCCCAGGATCGCAGCTTGTGGCGGGTTGACGATCGGCGTCGACATCATCGAACCGAAGGTACCACCGTTAGTGATGGTGAACGTACCGCCGGTCATCTCGTCGATGGTCAGCTTGCCGTCACGGGCTTTCTTGCCGAAGCCGGCGATGCCGCCTTCGATTTCAGCCAGGCTCATCAGCTCGGCGTTACGCAGGACTGGAACCACCAGGCCACGGTCGCTGGACACGGCAACGCCGATGTCTGCATAGCCGTGGTAAACGATGTCGGTACCGTCGATCGAAGCGTTGACTGCCGGGTAGCGTTTCAGCGCTTCAGTAGCCGCTTTCACGAAGAACGACATGAAGCCCAGGCGCACGCCATTGTGGGACTTCTCGAACAGATCCTTGTACTTCGAACGCAGGGCCATGACTTCGGTCATGTCGACTTCGTTGAAGGTAGTCAGCATCGCCATGTTCGACTGTGCTTCAACCAGACGCTTGGCCACGGTGGCACGTACGCGGGTCATCGGTACGCGCTTCTCGGTGCGGTCGCCAGCGGCGAACACAGGCGCAGCGGCAGCCGGGGCAGCTGCCTTGGCAGGTGCGGCAGCTGGGGCGTTTTTCTTGGCTTCAACTGCAGCCACCACGTCTTCCTTGGTCACACGGCCGTCTTTGCCGGTGCCTTTGATGGACGCCAGGTTGATGCCGTTTTCTTCAGCCAACTGACGGGCAGCCGGTGCAGCGATTGGATCTTCGCCGCCTGCGGCCGGAGCAGCAGCGGGAGCCGAAGCAGCAGCCGGTGCAGCGGCGGCAGGAGCAGCGGCAGCAGCGCTGCCCTCTTCGATCGAGCCCAGCACCTGGTTCGACAGAACGGTAGCGCCTTCTTCGGCAACGATTGCGCCCAGTACGCCGTCAGCTTCGGCCAACACTTCCAGAACGACTTTGTCGGTCTCGATGTCGACGATCAGGTCGTCACGCTTTACAGCGTCGCCTGGTTTCTTGTGCCAGGTGGCAACGGTGCCATCGGCAACCGATTCCGGGAATGACGGGGCTTTGATTTCGATAGCCATTATCTGTGGGTCCTTAAAATTCGGTTTCAGTCAGCGCGAAGGCGTTAAACAGTGAAAGCATCTTGCAGCAGTTTTTCCTGCTGCTCGGCGTGCATCGACGCATAACCACACGCAGGTGCAGCAGAAGCGTCACGACCGGCATATTCCAGGCCCAGGGCCTGCTTATGGTTACCGATGCTGCGACGCAAATGATGCTGGCTGCTGTACCAAGCGCCCTGGTTCATCGGTTCTTCCTGGCACCACACCACGTGAGTGAGGTTGGTGTAAGGCGCAATGGCCTCCATCAGGTCGTCTTCCGGGAACGGGTAAAGCTGCTCGATACGCACGATGGCGATGTCTTCGCGGCCTTCGGCACGGCGTTTTTCCAGCAGGTCGTAGTAGACTTTGCCGCTGCACAGGACCAGGCGAGTCACTTTCGCCGCGTCCAGCGTATCGATCTCTGGAATAACGGTCTGGAACGAACCATCCGCCAGATCTTCCAGGGTCGAGATGGCCAATTTATGACGCAGTAGCGACTTCGGTGTCAGTACCACCAGCGGCTTGCGCAGCGGGCGGATCACCTGGCGACGCAGCAAGTGGTAGATCTGGGCCGGGGTAGTCGGCACGCACACCTGGATGTTGTGCTCGGCGCACAGCTGCAGGTAACGCTCCAGACGGGCCGAGGAGTGCTCCGGACCCTGACCTTCATAACCGTGTGGCAGCAGCATGGTCAGACCGCACAGACGGCCCCACTTGTGCTCGCCGCTGGTGATGAACTGGTCGATAACCACCTGGGCACCGTTGGCGAAGTCGCCGAACTGGGCTTCCCAGATCACCAGCGCCTGAGGCGTGGTGGTCGAGTAACCGTATTCGAACGCCAGTACGGCTTCTTCGGACAGGAACGAATCGTACAGGTCGAAACGTGGCTGGCCTGCGTACAGGTTCTGCAACGGGATGTAGGTGCCCGCGTCTTTCTGGTTGTGCAATACAGCATGACGGTGCGAGAACGTACCACGGCCGATGTCCTGGCCGGTCATGCGAATCGGGTGACCTTCGAACGCCAGGGTCGCGTACGCCATGGTTTCGGCGTAACCCCAGTTGATCGGCAGGCCGCCGGCTTGCATCTTCTGACGGTCTTCGTAGATCTTCGCAACCTGGCGCTGAACCACGAAACCTTCCGGGATTTCCAGCAGCTTGGCGGACAATTCCTGCAAGGTCTTCAGATCGAACGACGTATCGTGACGCGCAGTCCAGGCGTGGCCCAGGTACGGACGCCAGTCAACGAACAACTCTTTGTTCGGCTCTTTAACCAGGCTTTTTACAACATGCAAACCATTGTCCAGCGCGTTGCGGTATTCATCGACTTTCGCCTGAACACGCGCATCGTCAACCACGCCGGCCTTGGTCAGGCTTTCGGCGTACAGCTCACGGGTAGTGCGCTGCTTGGTGATCTGCTGATACATCAACGGCTGAGTACCGCTTGGCTCGTCCGCTTCGTTGTGACCGCGACGGCGGTAGCAAACCAGGTCGATCACCACGTCACGCTTGAACTGCATGCGGTAATCAATGGCCAACTGGGTCACAAACAGCACAGCTTCCGGATCATCGCCATTCACATGGAGGATCGGCGCCTGGATCATCTTGGCAACGTCGGTCGCGTACTCGGTAGAGCGCGCGTCCAGCGGGTTGCTGATGGTGAAGCCAACCTGGTTGTTGATGACGATGTGAACGGTACCGCCGGTCTTGAAGCCGCGGGTCTGCGACATCTGGAACGTTTCCAGGACCACGCCTTGACCGGCGAAAGCCGCGTCACCGTGGATGGAAATCGGCAGAACCTTTTCACCGGTGGTGTCATTACGACGATCCTGGCGAGCACGGACCGAACCCTCGACCACTGGAGAAACAATTTCCAGGTGGGATGGGTTGAAGGCCATGGCCAGGTGAACTTCACCGCCAGTGGTCATCACGTTGGACGAGAAGCCCTGGTGGTATTTAACGTCACCGGAACCCAGCTCAACCTTCTTCTTGCCTTCGAACTCGTCGAACAGCTCACGCGGGTTCTTGCCGAAGGTGTTGACCAACACGTTCAAGCGACCACGGTGAGCCATGCCGATCACGATTTCCTTGGTGCCGTAGGAACCGGAACGCTGGATCAACTCGTCGAGCATCGGGATCAGGCTTTCGCCGCCTTCCAGACCGAAACGCTTGGTGCCCGGGTACTTGGTACCCAGGTACTTTTCCAGGCCTTCGGCAGCGGTTACGCGCTCGAGCAGATGGCTACGCACATCTTCAGACAGCACCGGACGACCACGCACACCTTCCAGACGGTGCTGGAACCAGTGGCGTTGCTCGGAATCGGTGATGTGCGTGAACTCAGCGCCAATGGTGCGGCAATATGTCTGCTGCAACGCTTCGTGAATTTCGCGTAGGCTCGCCTCCTCTTTGCCGATGAACAGGTCGCCGGCACGGAAGGTCGTATCAAGATCGGCATTGGTCAAGCCGTAATGATTGATCGACAGGTCAGCAGGTGCAGGACGCTGCCAGAGCCCCAGCGGGTCAAGCTGGGCCGCCTGGTGGCCACGCATCCGGTAGGCCTGGATCAGTCGCAATACCTCAACTTGCTTCTTCTCGTGCTCACTGCTCACGCTGCCGGCGGAAACCGGTTGGGCGCGGCGCTGGTTCTTTGCCAGCAGCACAAACTGATCGCGAATCGTGGCGTGCGATACATCGGTGGCAGCGTTGCCGTCTGAAGACAACGTCTGAAATTTGGTGCGCCATTCTTCTGGCACAGCGTTAGGGTCGTGCAGGTAGAGCTCATAAAGCTCTTCCACATAGGCAGCGTTACCACCTGAAAGATAGCCGCTGTTCCACATGCGCTGCATCACGCTTTCTTGCATGCTTGGTCACCCTCGATTTGGGGACACCACCGGCGAAAACACCGAGTTTGCTTGCAAAAGGCCAAGTGCAGCGACCAAAACAAGCCACTTAGGATCACGCTGATAGTTCGGGTACCAACCCGAATGCCCCTGCTTGTCTCATTTCTTCAAAATAAGAGCCGCGGCTTTGTAAGTCGCTGCTCAAGTTAAAACTACGGCGCCGGTTGAAGCCTGCGCCGTAGCATTTACGGGCACAACGGTCCTGCTTTTACTACACGTCGCTTACACGCCGCTCTGCAGCAGCATGTTACGGATGTGACCAATGGCCTTAGTCGGGTTCAGGCCTTTGGGACATACGTTGACGCAGTTCATGATCCCGCGGCAGCGGAATACGCTGAACGGGTCATCCAGCGAAGCCAGACGCTCGGACGTCTTGGTGTCACGGCTGTCTGCCAGGAAGCGGTACGCTTGCAGCAGGGCAGCTGGACCCAGGAACTTGTCCGGGTTCCACCAGAAGGACGGGCACGACGTCGAGCAGCAAGCGCACAGGATGCACTCGTACAGACCGTCGAGCTTCTCACGCTCTTCCGGGGACTGCAGACGCTCGATGGCCGGGGCCGGCGTGTCGTTCTGCAGGAACGGCTTAACTTTCTCGTATTGCTTGTAGAAGATGCTCATATCCACGACCAGGTCACGGATAACCGGCAAACCTGGCAGCGGACGAACGATCAACTTGTTGCCTTTAACCACGGCAGACAGCGGCGTGATGCACGCCAGGCCGTTTTTGCCGTTGATGTTCATGCCGTCGGAACCGCACACACCTTCACGGCAAGAGCGACGATACGAGAAACCTTCGTCCTGCTCTTTGATCAGCGCCAATACATCCAGCACCATCAGGTCTTTACCACCGGTATCAACCTGGAACTCCTGCATGAACGGCGCAGCGTCCTGATCAGGGTTGTAGCGATAAACACTGACTTTCAACATGGCAGCCACCCTTAGTAAGTCCGAATCTTCGGTTCAAACGTCGGTACCGTCTTCGGCGAGAAGTTCACGGCACGCTTGGTTACGCGCTTGTCACCCGGGAAGTACAGGGTGTGGCACAACCAGTTTTCGTCATCGCGATCTTCAAAGTCTTCACGCGCGTGAGCACCACGGGATTCTTTACGAACCTCGGCGGCGATCGCAGTCGCTTCAGCCACTTCCAGCAGGTTTTGCAGTTCAAGGGCTTCGATACGAGCGGTGTTGAACGCCTGGCTCTTATCGTTGATCTTGACGTTGGCGATGCGCACGCGCAGATCGGCCAGCTGGGCAATACCCTTCTGCATGTATTCGCCGGTACGGAATACACCGAAGTAGTTCTGCATGCAGCTTTGCAGCTCGCGACGCAGGGTAGCTACGTCTTCGCCATCAGTGCGCGAGTTCAGCGCATTCAGACGGGCCAGGGCCGCTTCGATGTTGGCGTCGGTCGCGTCATCGTATTCGATGCCGTCGGTCAGCGCTTTTTCGAGGTGCAGGCCGGCAGCACGACCGAATACCACCAAGTCGAGCAGCGAGTTGCCGCCCAGACGGTTGGCACCGTGTACCGATACGCACGCCACTTCGCCTACGGCGAACAGACCATGAATGATCTCGTCCACACCTTCAGCGTTCTGGGTGATCGCCTGGCCATGAATGTTGGTCGGCACGCCGCCCATCATATAGTGGCAGGTTGGAACAACCGGAACCGGTGCAACTACCGGGTCAACGTGTGCGAAGGTCTTGGACAGCTCGCAGATGCCTGGCAGGCGGCTGTGCAGCACTTCTTCGCCCAGGTGATCGAGCTTGAGCAGTACGTGGTCGCCGTTCGGGCCACAGCCGTTGCCGGCAATGATTTCCTTAACCATCGAACGGGCTACAACGTCACGGCCAGCAAGGTCTTTCGCGTTCGGCGCATAACGCTCCATGAAACGCTCGCCGTGCTTGTTGATCAGGTAACCACCTTCACCACGGCAACCTTCTGTAACCAGTACACCGGCGCCGGCGATGCCGGTCGGGTGGAACTGCCACATTTCGATGTCTTGCACTGGCACGCCGGCACGCAGTGCCATGCCAACGCCGTCACCGGTGTTGATCAGGGCATTGGTGGTCGACGCGTAGATACGGCCTGCACCGCCCGTCGCCAGAACAGTAGCCTTGGCGCGGATATAGGTGGTTTCACCGGTTTCAATGCAGATGGCGATCACACCGACGAATGCGCCGTCGGCGTTCTTCACCAGGTCAACCGCGTAGTATTCGTTCAGGAACGTGGTGCCGGCTTTCAGGTTGCCCTGATAAAGCGTGTGCAGCAGCGCGTGACCGGTACGGTCGGACGCGGCGCAGGTACGGGCAGCCTGCCCGCCTTTACCGTAATCCTTCGACTGGCCGCCGAATGGACGCTGGTAGATACGGCCTTGTTCGGTACGGGAGAACGGCAGACCCATGTGGTCCAGCTCGAACACCGCGGCCGGGCCTTCCTGACACATGTATTCGATAGCGTCCTGGTCGCCGATATAGTCGGAACCCTTGACGGTATCGTACATGTGCCAGCGCCAGTCATCGTTCGGGTCGGCGGAGGCGATGGCGCAGGTAATGCCACCCTGGGCCGATACGGTGTGGGAACGGGTCGGGAACACCTTGGTGATCACGGCAGTCTTGTGACCGCCCTGTGCCAGCTGCAGCGCAGCGCGCATGCCAGCACCGCCGCCACCAATAATGATGGCGTCGAATGAAATAGTTGGAATGTTAGCCATGAATCAGATACCCCAAAGAATCTGCACACCCCAGACGAAGTAAGCGAACATCGCGATGCCGCATACTGCCTGGAAGAGGAAACGTACTGCGGTCGCGGACTTGCCCAGCGCCATTGGCGTCAGGTAGTCGGTCGCGATGGTCCACATGCCAACCCAGGCGTGAGCACCCAGGGCAACAAGGGCCAGCAGACTGAAGATTCGCATCGCATTGTGGGAAAACAGGCCGTGCCATTGCTCATAGCCGATGCCCGGATTTGCGACGAGGTATCCGATCAGGAAAATGAAATAAGCCGCGAGAACAACCGCAGACACACGTTGTGCCATCCAGTCATAGAGGCCCGAACGCGATAGGTTCGTAACGCTGGTTACCATATCCAAACTCCTGCCAGAACGATCAGCACCACGGAGATGGCGATGATGATTTTCGAGCCCAGGCGGCCGCCTTCCAGCGTCTCACCGATGCCCATGTCCATGATCAAGTGGCGCACACCGGCTACCAGGTGATACAGCAGAGCGGACAGGAGGCCCCATGCTACGAACTTGGCCAGCGGGCTGGTCAAGCATGCCTTCACCTCGGCGTAACCTTCCTCGGAACCCAGGGATTTGCTCAATGCATAAAGCATGATGCCCAAGCCCAGGAACAGGATGATGCCGGAAACACGGTGCAGGAACGACGTAACGCCGGTGATGGGGAGTTTGATGGTCCTTAGGTCTAGGTTTACAGGTCGTTGGCTATTCACGGCTTTTTTTCACACTTAAGAGCCCCTAACAATCAGGGCAAAGTTGTCGGGGAGTGCACTGGTCAGGTAAGCACCACCCAGGGAGTGCGACCCCCAATGAAAGCAAGCCCAAAAGCCCTTGGCGGTCGGTGGCCGAGTATAGACAGTTAGGTTACTAATGACAACGCGCTCACCTCACCCTAATAGCGGATTGCGCTGGCGGGATAAAAGGCGTAAACGGCAGGTAATTTCGAGGAAAAAGTACGGTTAAAGCCTTCTGGGGCAAGACTTTAGGCAAATTGACATCTGAATTTATCTCACTATAGTGGTGCGGGCCCTGCGTGGGGGGTCTGTCTGATGATTTGAAGCATAAATAGGAGGCCACATGGCTGACAAAAAAGCGCAGTTGATCATCGAGGGCGCAGCCCCCGTCGAGCTGCCCATTTTAACCGGCACCGTTGGTCCCGATGTTATCGACGTACGGGGCCTGACGGCCACGGGCCGTTTCACTTTCGACCCAGGCTTCATGTCGACCGCCTCTTGCGAGTCGAAGATCACCTATATCGACGGCGATAATGGCATTCTGCTTCACCGCGGCTACCCGATCGAACAACTGGCTGAGAAGTCGGACTACCTGGAAACCTGCTACCTGCTGCTAAATGGCGAATTGCCAACAGCCGAGCAAAAAGCCCAGTTCGTCAGCACCGTGAAGAACCACACCATGGTTCACGAGCAGTTGAAGACCTTCTTCAACGGCTTCCGTCGCGACGCCCATCCGATGGCCGTCATGTGCGGCGTGGTCGGCGCCCTGTCGGCCTTCTATCATGACTCCCTCGACATCAATAACCCGCAGCATCGCGAAATCTCCGCGATCCGCCTGGTTGCCAAGATGCCGACCCTGGCCGCAATGGTTTACAAGTACTCCATGGGCCAACCCATGATGTACCCGCGCAACGACCTGACGTACGCGGAAAACTTCCTGCACATGATGTTCAACACGCCGTGCGAGATCAAACCGATCAGCCCTGTGCTTGCCAAGGCCATGGACCGGATCTTCATCCTCCACGCCGACCACGAACAGAACGCCTCGACTTCTACCGTGCGTCTGGCAGGTTCTTCGGGTGCGAACCCGTTCGCCTGTATCGCCGCCGGTATCGCCGCACTGTGGGGCCCTGCCCACGGCGGTGCGAACGAAGCCGTGTTGACCATGCTCGATGAAATCGGCGATGTCTCGAACATCGACACATTCATCGCCAAGGCCAAGGACAAGAACGACCCGTTCAAGTTGATGGGCTTCGGTCACCGGGTCTACAAGAACCGCGACCCGCGCGCCACCGTCATGAAACAGACCTGCGACGAAGTGTTGAAGGAACTGGGTATCAAGAACGATCCGCAACTCGAACTGGCCATGCGCCTGGAAGAGATCGCCCTGACCGACCCGTACTTCATCGAACGCTCGCTGTACCCGAACGTCGACTTCTACTCGGGGATCATCCTCAAGGCGATCGGCATTCCAACCAGTATGTTCACCGTGATCTTCGCCCTGGCGCGGACCGTGGGCTGGATCTCCCACTGGAAAGAAATGCTCTCCAGCCCGTACAAGATTGGCCGCCCGCGCCAGCTGTACACCGGCTACGAGTCGCGTGACATCACCAAGCTGGAAGATCGCAAGTAAGCACTGGCTGCAAGCTTTACTGAGAACGGCCTCCCTTAGTGGAGGCCGTTTTTGTTTGTGCCGCCTGACATACCGCTTTCGCGAGCAAGCCCGCTCCCACAGTTGACCGTGTACATCCTTTGAAATGCGGTCAACTGTGGGAGCGGGCTTGCTCGCGAAAGCAATAGCCCAGGCAACACAGAACCCCAGGCAAAAAAATGCCCCAGCGTTTCGGCCGGGGCATTTCTTATTTAGTTACAACCTTAGTGATTAACCGCCCCGCTCGCCCCCAGGCCAGTTTGCGAACGCACAAACTGCGGGAAGTACAGCGCACGCTCTTTCTCTGCCGCCGCCGACTTGTCGGTGATGGAGAAGAACCAGATGCCGACGAACGCAATGATCATCGAGAACAGCGCCGGGTACTCGTACGGGAAGATGGCTTTTTCGTGGTGCAGGATCGAGACCCAGATGGTCGGGCCCAGCACCATCAGGCCAACGGCACTGATCAAGCCCAGCCAGCCGCCAATCATCGCGCCACGGGTGGTGAGGTTTTTCCAGTACATGGAAAGCAGCAACACCGGGAAGTTACAGCTGGCCGCAATGGAGAACGCCAGGCCGACCATGAACGCAATGTTCTGGCTTTCGAACAGGATACCCAGGCCGATAGCCAACACGCCCAAGGCGATGGTGGTGATCTTCGATACGCGAATCTCATCCTTGTCGTTGGTCTTGCCTTTCTTGATCACGCTGGCGTACAGGTCATGGGACACCGCCGAAGCACCGGCCAGGGTCAAACCGGCAACCACCGCGAGGATAGTGGCGAACGCCACGGCCGAGATGAAGCCCAGGAAGATACTGCCACCCACCGCATTGGCCAGGTGCACTGCCGCCATGTTGTTACCGCCCAGCAAGGCGCCTGCCGCATCTTTGAACGCCGGGTTGGTGCTGACGAGCAGGATCGCGCCAAAGCCGATGATAAAGGTCAGGATATAGAAGTAGCCGATGAAGCCAGTTGCATAGAGCACGCTCTTACGTGCTTCCTTGGCGTCGCTTACGGTGAAGAAGCGCATCAGGATGTGCGGCAGGCCAGCGGTACCGAACATCAGTGCCAGGCCCAGGGAGAATGCCGAGATCGGGTCTTTCACCAAGCCGCCGGGGCTCATGATCGCTTCACCTTTAGGGTGAACCTTGATCGCCTCGGAGAACAGGGCGTTGAAGTCGAAGTTGACGTGCTTCATCACCATCAGCGCCATGAACGAGGCACCGGACAGCAACAGCACTGCCTTGATGATCTGCACCCAAGTGGTCGCCAGCATGCCGCCGAACAGCACGTACATGCACATCAAGATACCCACCAGGATGACCGCTACGTGGTAGTCCAGGCCGAACAACAGCTGAATCAGCTTGCCCGCACCAACCATCTGCGCGATCAGGTAGAACGCCACCACCACCAAAGAGCCACACGCGGACAGGCTGCGGATCTGGGTCTGGCCCAGGCGGTAGGAGGCAACGTCAGCAAAGGTGTACTTGCCCAGGTTGCGCAGGCGCTCGGCGATCAGGAACAGAATGATCGGCCAGCCCACCAAAAAGCCGATCGAGTAGATCAGGCCGTCATAACCGGAGGTATAAACCAGTGCGGAAATCCCCAGGAAAGACGCCGCCGACATATAGTCACCGGCAATCGCCAGGCCATTCTGGAAACCGGTGATCTTGCCGCCAGCCGCGTAGTAATCGGCCGCCGACTTGTTGCGCTTGGACGCCCAGTAGGTGATGCACAAGGTGGCACCGACAAACGCGACAAACATCACGATGGCCGAGATGTTCAGCGGTTGCCTTTGCACTTCACCGGTCAATGCATCCGCCGCCCAGACGGCCGGAGCAAAGAGCGAAGCGCCGAATACTGCCAGTAGACGCCGGATCATTGCGCAGCCTCCTTGAGAATCGCATTGTTCAGGTCGTCAAACTCGCCGTTGGCCCGCCGCACATAGATGCCGGTCAGGATAAAGGCCGACACAATCAGCCCGACACCCAGGGGAATGCCCCAGGTAATCGACGAGCCAGGGCTGAGTTTTGCCCCCAGCACTTGTGGCCCGTAGGCGATCAACAGGATGAAACCGGAGTAAAGCCCTAGCATGATCGCCGAGAGAATCCAGGCGAACCGTTCCCTTTTTCTCACCAGCTCCTTGAAACGCGGGCTGTTTTGAATCGAGAGGTAAATGCTGTCGTTCATTGTTTTTATCCTCGCAGCACAGCTTTTTTATTATTGGTACGTATCCACTGTATGCGGCTGCACAAAGGGTTCCAGACGACCTTAGTATTAGAACGACATGAGGGTTATCGCCAGTTTTGCACTGACTGAATTGACAGGTTTTGACCCAGAAACGACAAAGCCCGCCTGACGACAACGCCAGACGGGCCTGCAAGGTGCTATCTAGACACTTCGGGGTTTATTTACCGACCCACTCGGCAACACGCTCAGGGTGCTTGGCGACCCAATCCTTGGCCGCTGCATCAGGCTTGGCACCTTCTTGTATCGCCAGCATGACTTCGCCGATTTCGTCCTTGGAAGCCCACTGGAATTTCTTCAGGAAGGCTGCGACTTCCGGCGCTTTCTTCTCCAGGCCCTTGCTGCCGATGCTGTTGACGGTTTCAGCAGCACCATAAATCCCTTTTGGATCGTCCAGGAAACGCAGTTTCCACTTGGCGAACATCCAGTGTGGCACCCAACCGGTAACCGCAATGGACTCCTGTTTGTCTTCGGCACGGGTCAGCTCGGCGATCATCGCCGCGCCCGAACTGGCTTGCAGCTTATAGTCGAGGCCATATTGCTTGATGGCTTCGTCGGTCTTGAGCATCACACCTGAACCCGCGTCGATGCCGACGATTTTGTTCTTGAAGGTAGTGTCAGTCTTGAGGTCTTCGATGGACTTGGCCTTGACGTACTCCGGCACGATCAAGCCGATCTTAGCGTCCTTGAAGTTGGGGCCGTAATCGACCACCTTGTCCTTGTTCTTGGTCCAATACTCACCGTGGGTGACCGGCAGCCAGGCAGAAAGCATGGCGTCGAGCTTACCGGTGGCAACACCCTGCCACATGATCCCGGTGGCGACCGCTTGCAGTTTCACGTCATAGCCGAGCTTTTGCTTGATCACCTCTGCCGCCACGTGCGTGGTGGCAACGCTGTCCGACCAGCCATCTACGTAGCCGATGCTCAGGGTTTTGCTGTCGGCGCTGGCCAGTGTGGAGCTCATCGCAACTACCAGAGTGGCAGCTGCGCCCAAGAGTCGTCGCATCTTCATTGTGCTTCCCCGAAAGTGCTGCGCCCAGCGGATGCCGAGCGACGTCAACCTGTTGTTCTGTGGTGCACCGCGCCCCCTTCACGCGCATCGATCCGGCTGCTGCGCCGTCAGTGGAGTGCTGACACCTCGATCATCGACCTGACTGGACTTGGAACCTGCTCTGTCAGCGACCTTGTACAAGCAAGAAACGACATCACATCGCCAGTAGGACGCTTTGTAGGACTTGACGCCAAAATCCCGCCCGAACTTTGCATGTCAAAATTATGCTGCCCCCACTGGGACTCGCCAAATCCGGTTAAGATGCGCGCCTTTGCTCTTCCAGATAAGCCGACCATGCCCGCGAATGCCCGCTTCCCTGCCCTGCCCTATTTCTTTGCCTTGCTCCTCGGCCTGTTGGCCCTGATCGGTTACTGGTATGGCCTCGGCCGGCCCGTGGTGTTGCCAGACGTTGCCAGCGCTACGCACAAGATGCAGTGCGCGTCCTACACACCGTTCGACAAAGACCAATCGCCGTTTGACCAGCCGTTCAGGCTGCGCCCTGAACGCATGGACGCCGACCTGGCCCTGCTGGCCACTCGCTTTGAATGCATTCGCACCTACTCCATGACCGGCCTGGAAGCCTTGCCGGACATGGCGCGCAAGCATGGGCTGAAGGTGATGGCCGGCGCCTGGGTCAGCAGCGACCCGGTGGCGACTGAAAAGGAAATCGACCAGTTGATCGCCTCGGCCAACGCCAGCCCGGATGTCGTGACGTCGGTGATCGTCGGCAACGAAGCCCTGCTGCGCAAGGAAGTCACCGCCGCGCAACTGGTAAAGCTGATTCAGAACGTCAAACGCCAGATCAAGCAGCCAGTGACTTACGCGGACGTGTGGGAGTTCTGGCTGCAACACCCGGAAATAGCTCCGGCGGTGGATTTCCTGACCATTCACCTGCTGCCGTATTGGGAAGATGATCCGTCCGGCATCGACCAGGCCCTCAAGCACGTGGGCGATGTGCGCCAGACCTTTGGCAACAAGTTTGCGCCCAAGGACATTCTGATCGGTGAAACCGGCTGGCCCAGCGAAGGCCGCCAGCGCGAAACCGCGGTGCCAAGCCGGGTCAACGAAGCCAAGTTCATGCGCGGCTTTGTGGCCATGGCTGAGGCCAATGGCTGGCGTTACAACTTGATCGAAGCGTTTGACCAGCCCTGGAAGCGCGCCAGCGAAGGCGCCGTAGGTGGTTACTGGGGCCTGTTCGATGCCGATCGCCAGGACAAGGGCATCCTCGCCGGGCCGGTGACCAATGTGCCGTACTGGCCACTGTGGCTGGGCGTGGGTGGGATTATCCTGTTGGGCACCTTGGCGCTGGGTGGGCGTGTACGCAGCACGCGCGCTGCTATTGTGCTGCCGCTGCTGGGTGCAATCGCCGCCTGCTCCATAGGCACCTGGGCTGAGCTGAGCCGCGTGACCGCACGCTTCAGTGAGGAATGGGTGTGGGCAGGTTTGCTGATGGTGTTGAACTTGTTGGTGCTGGCTCACGCCGCGCTGGCTTTGAGCGCGCGGGAAGGCTGGCGTGAGCGGGCGTTCAACTGGCTGGAGCAGCGTGCAGGCTGGCTAGTGGCGATCGCCGGGTTTGCCGGCGCAGTGATGATGTTGGCGTTGGTGTTCGACCCGCGTTATCGCAGCTTCCCGAGTGCGGCGCTGGTGTTGCCTGCCCTGATATACCTGGTACGTCCGGTGACGGGGCCGCGTCGGGAGATTGCGCTGCTGGCTTTTATCATCGGTGCCGGCATTGCGCCGCAGTTGTACCGTGAAGGGTTGTTGAACCAGCAGGCTTGGGGTTGGGCGGTGGCCAGCCTGCTCATGGTTGTGGCTTTGTGGCGTTGCTTGCGGGTGCGTAAGGCTTAAGACCGCTTTCGCGAGCAAGTTGAAGCGTCGAACCGCCGCTTCGACTTACTCGCGAAGAGGCCCTATCAAGCAGCCCGAGGCTTCCTGACCAATCGCAACCCCGCAATCACCACCGCAAACACCGCAAACGCAGTGTTGTACAACGCCAGCGCCGGCAACCCGAACACCATCCCCAGCACTGCCAACCCCCATCCCGCACGACCCGGCACGAAAAACGCCAGCACCGACGTAACCAACGCTGCCCAGCCAAGCACCCTGAAGTGAATCATCAACCCCAGGTTCGAACGCAGCTGACATTCCCAGCGGCTGGCTTCATCGGCGCAGATGCCAACCCACCGGCCATCTTCCATAAAGCCGTAACGCGCGCCATAACTGGCGGCCAGCCACAACGGCAAGGCAATAAGCAGCAAAATCAGCGGCAAACGACGGGACATGGGGTACTCCGATAGGCAAAAACGGCGCTCAGCTTAATGCTCCGGCGGCCGTTAGCAAGGTGTACGCGCAGATAACTGTTCACCAATGCGCGGCAAAGTGTATCTTCTCGCTACTATTACCCCGATTCCGACGTTATTTTCCGACTTTTCGTGCCGAGAGCTGGCACTTCGGTGGCAACGCGGTGGTCATAGCCTGCGAACTTTATTAAGCACGTTTCCTCCTAGGGATTAAGTCATGCTCCGTTCCTTGCGCTGCGCTGCCTTGTTGGGCAGCCTTTTTTTGAGTGCGTCAGCACTGGCCGTCGACATCGACCAGGCCACCTATGGCTTCCCTTTGACGAATCCGTTCGAAGCGACCATCGCCACTACCCCGCCTGACCTTCGGCCGAAATTGCCGAGCGATGACGAGATCAACCAGTCCGACTACACCCTGAACATGCGTCCCGAGCGCGAGTTCAGCCTGCCGGACAACTTCTGGGCGGTGAAGAAACTCACCTACCGCATCGCCAAGCAGGATCGCGCCGCGCCGTTGATCTTCCTGATCGCGGGCACCGGCGCGCGGTTTGACAGCAGCATCAACGAATACCTGAAAAAGCTGTATTACCAGGCCGGTTACCACGTGGTGCAGCTGTCGTCGCCCACCAGCTTTGACTTCATCAGCGCCGCCTCGCGCTTCGCCACCCCGGGTATCACCCAGGAAGACGCCGAGGACATGTACCGCGTGATGCAAGCCGTGCGCGCGCAGAATGCCTCGCTGCCGGTGACCGACTTCTACCTCACCGGCTACAGCCTCGGCGGCCTGGATGCAGCGTTTGTCGCCAAACTCGATGAGACCCGCCGCAGCTTCAACTTCAAGAAAGTGTTGCTGCTGAACCCGCCGGTCAATCTCTACACCTCGATCACCAACCTCGACAAGTTGGTACAGACCGAAGTCAAGGGCATCAACAACACCACCACCTTCTATGAGTTGGTGCTGAACAAGCTGACCCGCTACTTCCAGCAAAAGGGCTACATCGATCTGAATGACGCCCTGCTCTACGACTTCCAGAACTCCAAGCAGCACCTGACCAACGAACAGATGGCCATGCTGATCGGCACCTCGTTCCGCTTCTCGGCCGCTGACATCGCCTTTACCTCGGACCTGATCAACCGCCGCGGCCTGATCATCCCGCCGAAATACCCGATCACCGAAGGCACCAGCCTCACGCCGTTCCTCAAGCGTGCGCTGCAATGCGACTTCGACTGCTACCTCACCGAACAAGTGATCCCGATGTGGCGCGCGCGTTCCGACGGCGGCAGCCTGTTGCAACTGGTCGACCAAGTCAGCCTGTACGCCCTCAAGGACTACCTGCACACCAACCCGAAGATCGCCGTCATGCACAACGCCGACGACGTGATCCTCGGCCCAGGCGACCTCGGTTTCCTGCGTGAAACCTTCGGCGATCGCTTGACCGTCTACCCGCTGGGCGGCCACTGCGGCAACCTTAATTACCGCGTCAACGCCGACGCCATGCTGGAGTTCTTCCGTGGCTAAATATCTTCTGCTGCTTGCCGCCTTGATGTGCGCAGGCGTGGCCAATGCCGACAACAGCAAGGCTCACGAACCCACCGTGGTTGGCTCAGACGGCTTCAAGGAGCCACTGACCAAGCTCAAGTTCAACCCGGGCCTGGACCAGCGTGAATTCGAGCGTTCAACGCTCACCGCGCTCAACGTCTACGACCCGCTGGAAGCGTGGAACCGTCGCGTGTACCACTTCAACTACCGCTTCGACCAATGGGTGTTCCTGCCCGTGGTCGACGGTTACCGCTACGTCACCCCAAGTTTCCTGCGCACCGGCGTGAGCAACTTTTTCAACAACCTGGGCGACGTACCGAACCTGTTGAACAGCCTGCTGCAGCTCAAGGGCCACCGCTCCCTGGAAACCACCGGGCGCCTGTTGGTCAACACCACCATCGGCATCGCCGGCCTGTGGGACCCTGCTACCGCCATGGGCCTGCCGCGCCAGAGCGAAGACTTCGGCCAGACCCTGGGCTTCTACGGCGTGCCTGGCGGCGCGTACCTGGTGCTGCCGGTCTTCGGCCCCTCAAACCTGCGCGACACCGGTGGCTTGCTGGTCGACTACACCGCCGAAACCCAAATCAACTTCCTCAATGTGGCTGAAGTCAGCTCCAACCACCCGGAAATCTGGGCCCTGCGCGCGGTCGACAAGCGCTACCAGACCAGCTTCCGGTATGGTCAGATGAACTCGCCGTTCGAGTATGAGAAGGTGCGGTACATCTATACGGAATCGCGCAAGTTGCAGATTGCGGAGTAATCAGCGCCACAAAAAAAGGCCATTCGATTGAATGGCCTTTTTTATTGCGATTGGATCAAGCCTTCGCGGTTTTCCAGAGCTTACCCACTGCGCTGACAACGGCCAGCACCACCGCCCCAGCAACAATCCCCGCCACGCCATTCAGCAGCGTCGGCACCAACCATGCCACGCTACCCGCGCCCTGGCTGACCGTCTCGATCCAGTGATGCACCACGGGTACGCCATGGGTGAGAATCCCACCGCCCACCAGGAACATCGCTGCCGTGCCGATGACCGACAGGCTCTTCATCATGTAAGGCGCCGCGCGCAGGATGGCACCACCGATACTGCGTACCACCTGGCCAGGCTTCTGGGTGAGCCACAAACCCAGGTCATCCAGCTTGACGATGCCGGCCACCAGCCCGTAGACGCCCACGGTCATGACGATGGCAATGCCCGACAGCACAACCACCTGCTGCATCAATGGCGCGTCAGCCACGGTGCCAAGGGTGATGGCGATGATTTCGGCGGAGAGGATGAAGTCGGTGCGGATTGCGCCCTTGATCTTGTCCTTTTCGAAGGCCACCAGGTCGGTCGCCGGGTCGCCAACAGCTTCGACCAACTGGGCGTGTTCAGCTTGATCTTCATCCTTGCTGTGCAGGAACTTGTGCGCGAGCTTCTCAAAGCCTTCGAAACACAGGTAGGCACCGCCAAGCATCAACAAAGGCGTCACCGCCCAAGGCGCAAATGCGCTGATCAACAGTGCGGTGGGCACCAGGATCAATTTATTGATAAACGAGCCCTTCGCCACCGCCCACACCACGGGGATTTCCCGCTCAGCCCGCACCCCGGAGACCTGCTGGGCGTTGAGTGCCAGGTCGTCACCCAGCACGCCGGCAGTCTTCTTCGCCGCCATTTTTGTCATCAGGGCAACGTCATCGAGTACGGCGGCGATATCGTCGATCAACACCAACAAGCTGCTTCCTGCCATGAATCGGACTTCCGTAAGAGTGAGATGGCGCGAGCATAACGCGGCGCACAGCTTTGCGGGCACATTGTTGAGGCTCGCGGATGGCCGGTGCTACCATGCGCAACCGCCTGTACTGGCAAGGAAACCTCTGGTTTATGAGCACCATTCGCGAGCGCAACAAAGAAAAGATCCTGCGGGCGGCCAGCGAGGAGTTTGCCGACAAAGGCTTCGCCGCGACCAAAACCAGCGACATCGCCGCCAAGGCCGGGCTGCCCAAGCCCAACGTGTACTACTACTTCAAGTCCAAGGACAACCTCTACCGCGAGGTGCTCGAAAGCATTATCGAGCCGATCCTGGCCGCTTCCACGCCGTTCAATCCTGAGGGCGAGCCTTCGGTGGTGCTGAGCAACTACATCCGCTCGAAGATCCGCATTTCCCGCGACCTGCCGTTTGCCTCAAAGGTCTTCGCCAGCGAAATCATGCACGGCGCGCCGCACTTGAGCGCTGATCAGGTCGAACAACTCAACGCCCAGGCCAAACACAACATCGCGTGCATCCAGAGCTGGGTGGATCGCGGCCTGATCGCAGCGATTGACCCCCATCACTTGATGTTCAGCATCTGGGCGGCGACGCAGACGTATGCGGATTTTGACTGGCAGATCTCGGCGGTGACCGGGAAGACCAAGTTGGATGAGGCAGATTATGAGGCGGCGGCATTGACGATTATTCGGTTGGTGTTGAAGGGGTGTGAGTTGGACTGAGAGACCGGGGGTGCCTGTGCCATTCGCGAGCAAGTCGAATCGTCGCACCGCTGCTCCCACAGTTGATCCGCGCCAGACACACAATGTATGAACACAGCAGATCCAATGTGGGAGCGGGCTTGCTCGCGAATGCGCCCTCCCAGACACATCCAGCCAAAAGCCTGCCATTCAGCATCAGCCACCTGGATCTAGCCTCTCAGAACCCCCACTGAAGAGAGGCCATGGAATGCCTGATTTAGCTACGTCACATCGCCTGCGTATCGGGCTCTTCAGCGAACCCAACCGCATTTACCTGATTACCACCAATACCCACGAACGTGTGCCGATATTCAGTGACTTTCATCTGGGCCGTTTGGTGGTCTGGCAATTCAGGCTTGCCCAGTATCAAGGATTAGCAAACTCGCTAGCCTGGGTGGTGATGCCCGACCATTTCCACTGGCTGCTCGAACTACAAAAAGGCTCACTGGGGGATCTGATGTGCCAAGTGAAATCCAAAAGCACTCGAAGCGTAAACGGGGCTACCGGGCGCAAAGGTCGGCTTTGGCAAACCAGCTTTCATGATCGCGCGCTGCGCAAGGAAGATGACTTGGTGAAAATGGCCAGGTATGTGGTGGCCAATCCATTGCGCGCCGGGCTGGTGACGCGGATTGGCGACTATGCGTTGTGGGACGCGATTTGGGTTTAGAGCCGGGACCGAGCTGCCGCCTTCGCGAGCAAGCCCGCTCCCACATTTGACCGTATTCACAAATATAGATGTGTGAACCCAATCAAGTGTGTGCGGGCTTGCTCGCGAAAAGGCCATATCAGTCAACCAAAAATCAAGCAGACACCCCCGCATCCGCCATCAACCCCACCCCCTCAATCGCTGTAATCGCACACTGCTCATCAATATCCGACGTATCCCCGCTGATCCCGATCGCCCCCAGCACCACACCCTCGTGACTTCGAATCAACACCCCGCCCGGCGCGGGTACTACGCTGCCCTGCCCCAAACTGTTCAACGCCGCGATAAACGTCGGGCGCTGCTGCGCGTCCAGCGCCAACAGGCGTGAGCCTTTGCCCAGGGCTATCGCGCCCCAAGCCTTGCCGATGGCGATTTGCGGGCGCAGTAGGCTGGCGCCGTCTTCGCGTTGCAACGTGACCAGATGGCCGCCGCTGTCGAGTACTGCGATGGTCAGCGGCGCCGCCGCAATGGTGCGCCCTGCGCTGAGGGCCTGGCTGACCAGTTGGGTAGCGAGTTTCAAGGTTAAAGCGCTCATGGTGCCGTCCTTCTTTTGTTATTGGGAAAGCGGTGGAGGTCTGAGAGATCAGATGCTCGATCAAGCAAATAGAACACAATGATATTTATTTTTGTATACAATATTTTCAAACAAAGTCGCCATACGTCGATAAAACTCGCTCTTAAGGCCATCCGACGAACGCGCAGATCAGAAAATAAAATGCATTGACCTGCGCAGGCGGCCGTGAATACACTTCAAGCAGAAACAACTTGTATACAATTACAAAACGCAAGAGGCACCAAAACAATGAGCAAAATGAGAGCAATCGAAGCCGCCGTCCTGGTGATGCGCCGTGAAGGCGTGGACACCGCCTTCGGTATCCCAGGCGCCGCGATCAATCCGCTGTACTCGGCCTTGCAGAAGGTGGGTGGCATCGATCACGTCCTTGCTCGCCACGTTGAGGGCGCCTCGCACATGGCGGAGGGGTACACCCGCACCAAGGCCGGCAATATCGGCGTGTGCATCGGCACCTCGGGCCCGGCGGGCACTGACATGGTCACCGGCCTCTACAGCGCCTGGGCTGACTCGATCCCGATCCTGTGCATCACCGGCCAAGCACCCCGCGCCCGTATGCACAAGGAAGATTTCCAGGCCGTCGACATCACCAGCATCGTCAAGCCAGTGACCAAATGGGCGACCATGGTGATGGAGCCCGGCCAAGTGCCCTACGCGTTCCAGAAAGCCTTCTATGAAATGCGCTCCGGCCGCCCAGGTCCGGTGCTGATCGACCTGCCGTTCGACGTGCAGATGGCCGAGATCGAATTCGATATCGATGCCTACCAACCGTTGCCACTGGCCAAGCCACGGGCAACCCGCATCCAGGTCGAAAAAGCCCTGGCCTTGCTGGACCAGGCCGAACGCCCACTGCTGGTCAGCGGTGGCGGCGTGATCAATGCCGACGCCAGCGAGCTGCTGGTTGAATTTGCTGAGTTGACGGGTATCCCTGTGATCCCGACGCTGATGGGCTGGGGCACCATCCCGGACGATCACCCGCAGATGGTCGGCATGGTCGGCCTGCAAACCTCCCACCGCTATGGCAACGCGACGATGCTCAAGTCGGACGTGGTGCTGGGCATCGGTAACCGTTGGGCCAACCGCCACACCGGTTCGGTGGAGGTCTACACCGAAGGCCGCACATTCATTCACGTCGACATTGAGCCGACGCAGATTGGCCGCGTGTTCACCCCAGACCTGGGCATCGTTTCCGACGCAGGCTCGGCACTGACGATGTTCATTGAAGTGGCCCGCGAGTGGAAAGCCGCTGGCAAGCTCAAGGATCGCAGCGCCTGGTTGAATGACTGCCAGCAGCGCAAAGCCACCCTGCACCGCAAGACCCACTTCGACAACGTGCCGGTCAAGCCGCAGCGCGTGTACGAAGAGATGAACCAGGTGTTCGGCAAAGACACGTGCTACGTGAGCACCATCGGCCTGTCGCAGATTGCCGGCGCGCAGTTCCTGCATGTGTACAAGCCACGCCACTGGATCAACTGCGGCCAGGCCGGCCCGTTGGGCTGGACCATTCCGGCGGCGCTCGGCGTAGTCAAAGCCGACCCGAGCCGCAAAGTGGTGGCGTTGTCCGGCGACTATGACTTCCAGTTCATGATCGAAGAGCTGGCGGTGGGCGCGCAGTTCAAGCTGCCGTACATCCACGTGGTGGTGAACAACTCCTACCTGGGCCTGATCCGCCAGGCCCAGCGCGGGTTTGAAATGGACTACTGCGTGCAGTTGTCCTTCGACAACCTCAACGCCCCGGAACTCAACGGTTACGGCGTGGACCACGTGGCCGTCGCCGAAGGCCTGGGTTGCAAGGCCCTGCGCGTGTTCGAGCCAAGCCAGATCGCGCCTGCCTTGCGCCGCGCCGAGGAAATGATCGAAGAACTCAAGGTCCCGGTGATCGTTGAGATTATTCTGGAGCGCGTGACCAATATTTCCATGGGCACCGAGATCAACGCCGTCAACGAATTCGAAGATCTGGCACTGGTCGGCAACGATGCGCCGACTGCCATTTCCCTGCTCGATTAAGGAGAACCTTATGCCGCGTTTCGCCGCCAACCTGTCCATGCTGTTTACCGAACAGGACTTCCTTGCTCGCTTCAAAGCGGCCGCCGATGCTGGCTTCGAAGGTGTCGAGTACCTGTTCCCCTACGAATTCAGCTCCGCTGAAATCAAGGCGCAACTCGACGCCCATGGCCTGACCCAAGTGCTGTTCAACCTGCCGGCCGGCGATTGGGCGAAGGGCGAACGCGGCCTGGCGTGCCACCCGGACCGGGTCGAGGAATTCCGTGCGGGGGTCAAGCTGGCCATCGCCTATGCCGAGGTGCTGGGCAATACCCAGATCAACTGCCTGGCGGGCATTCGGCCACAAGGCGTGGATGATGAAACCCTGGAAAAAACCTTTGTCGCCAACCTCAAGTACGCCGCCGACAAGCTGCAAGCGGTGGGCATCAAGCTGGTGATGGAAGCGATCAACACCCGCGACATCCCGGGTTTCTACCTGAACAACACGGCGCAGGCC
Source organism: Pseudomonas tritici (assembly GCF_014268275.3). Lineage (NCBI taxonomy): Bacteria > Pseudomonadati > Pseudomonadota > Gammaproteobacteria > Pseudomonadales > Pseudomonadaceae > Pseudomonas > Pseudomonas tritici. Next base: position 2,197,528 of record NZ_CP077084.1, on the reverse strand, counting down.
CTGTCGATTCGCGAGCAAGTGGGCAGCGCCAACCTGTTCCTGCAATACGACATCTATCACATGCAAATCATGGAAGGCGACCTGGCCCGCACCATGGCCGCGCACCTGGGTGAGATCAACCACATCCAGCTGGCGGACAACCCGGGGCGCAATGAGCCGGGGACTGGGGAGATCAACTACCGCTTCCTGTTCGAACATTTGGACCGGATTGGGTACCCGGGGTGGGTTGGCTGTGAGTACAAGCCGTTGACCACCACCGAAGCCGGTTTGGGCTGGCTCAAAACCCACAACACCATCTAACAGACACAACACAAAAAAATGTGGGAGCTGGCTTGCCTGCGATAGCGGTGTATCAGGCAATCAGTCTGTAACTGAACGATTGCCATCGCAGGCAAGCCAGCTCCCACAGTAGATCTTCGGTGTTTGGCAGACCGAGCTGGGCCTGCCTATCGAATAACAAGAGGATTTTCATCATGGCTAAAATCGGATTTATCGGCACCGGCATCATGGGCCAACCCATGGCCGCCAACCTGCAAAAAGCAGGTCACCAACTGTTCCTGTCCGAGCACCACGGCAAGGCCCCGCAAGCGCTGATCGACGCCGGCGCCGTGGCCCTGGCCAACCCGCAGCAAGTGGCGCAGGAAGCCGAGTTCATTATCGTCATGGTCCCCGATACCCCGCAGGTCGACGACGTGCTGTTCCGCGCCGACGGCGTGGCCGCAGGCCTGTCGCCCAACAAGGTAGTGATCGACATGAGTTCGATCTCTCCCACGGCGACCAAGGCTTTCGCGGCCAAGATCAACGCAGCTGGCGCGCAGTACCTCGACGCGCCGGTATCCGGTGGTGAAGTCGGCGCCAAGGCCGGCACACTGAGCATCATGATCGGTGGCGAGCCACAGACCTTCGAACGCGCCCTGCCGCTGTTCCAGGCCATGGGCAAGAACATCACCTTGGTGGGTGGCAATGGCGATGGCCAGACCGCCAAGGTCGCCAACCAGATCATCGTCGCGCTGAACATCCAGGCGGTGGCCGAAGCGCTGCTGTTCGCCGCCAAGAACGGCGCCGACCCGGCCAAAGTGCGTGAAGCGCTGATGGGGGGCTTTGCGTCATCGAAGATCCTCGAAGTGCATGGCGAGCGCATGATCAAGGGCACCTTTGATCCGGGCTTCCGCATCAATCTGCACCAGAAGGACCTCAACCTGGCGCTGGCCGGTGCCAAGGAGTTGGGGATCAACCTGCCGAACACGGCGGGTACGCAGCAGGTGTTCAGCACGTGCACGGCGATTGGCGGCGGGAATTGGGACCATTCGGCGCTGATTAAAGGCTTGGAGCATATGGCGAATTTTTCGATTCGCGATAAGTAAGACACACAGCTCCCACATTTGATCGCATTCCAATACTCAAGTTTGCTGCACACCTAATAACAAGAATCCCCCCGGGAGCCCGCTTATGTCGGTCGATCCGCAACACCTGCTTCGCGAGCTGTTTGCCACAGCTATCGACGCCGCCCACCCCCGGCACGTGCTTGAACCCTGCCTGCCCGCCGACCGCAGTGGCCGTGTGATCGTGATCGGCGCCGGCAAGGCTGCCGCCGCGATGGCCCTTGTGGTCGAGAATTGCTGGCAGGGCGAAGTCACTGGCCTCGTCGTCACCCGCTACGGTCACGGCGCGCCGTGCCAAAAAATCGAAGTGGTCGAAGCCGCTCATCCCGTGCCCGATGCGGCCGGCCTGGCCGTGGCCAAGCGCGTGCTGGAGTTGATCAGCGACCTGACCGAAGACGACCGCGTGATCTTCCTGCTGTCCGGCGGCGGCTCGGCGTTGCTGGCCCTGCCCGCCGAAGGCATCACCCTGGCCGACAAGCAGGCCATCAACAAAGCCCTGCTCAAATCCGGCGCGACCATTGGCGAGATGAACTGCGTGCGCAAGCACCTTTCGGCCATCAAGGGCGGCCGCCTGGCGAAAGCGGCATGGCCCGCGACGGTCTACACCTACGCGATTTCCGACGTGCCGGGTGACCAGGCCACGGTGATCGCCTCCGGCCCCACGGTCGGTGACCCGAGCACCTCACAGCAGGCCCTGGCGATCCTCAAGCGCTACAACATCGAAGCCCCCGCCTCGGTGCGCAGTTGGTTGCAGAACCCAGCCTCGGAAACCGTCAAGCCCGGTGACCCGGTGCTCGCCCGCAGCCACTTCCAACTGATCGCGCGCCCACAGCAATCGCTTGAAGCGGTCGCGGTAAAAGTCCGCCAGGCCGGTTTCAGCCCGTTGATCCTCGGCGACCTTGAGGGCGAAGCGCGGGACGTGGCCAAGGTGCACGCCGGCATCGCCCGGCAGATCGTGCAGCACGGCCAGCCACTGGCAGCGCCATGCGTGATCCTGTCCGGCGGCGAAACCACCGTGACCGTACGCGGCAATGGCCGTGGCGGGCGCAATGCGGAATTCCTGTTGAGCCTGACCGACAGCCTCAAAGGCTTGCCCGGCGTGTACGCCCTGGCCGGTGACACCGACGGCATCGACGGTTCGGAGGACAACGCCGGCGCCATCATGACGCCGTGCAGTTATGCCCGCGCCGAAGCCCTGGGCCTGTCAGCCAGCGACGAGCTGGACAACAACAATGGCTACGGCTATTTCGCCGCGCTCGACGGTTTGATCATCACCGAGCCGACGCGCACCAACGTCAACGATTTCCGCGCCATCCTGATTCTTGAGACTGCCAACCATGACGCCTGACAAGAAGGTCAAAATCCTCGCCACCCTGGGCCCGGCCACCGACGGTATCGATGACATCCGCGAGCTGGTGGAAGCCGGGGTGAATATCTTCCGGCTCAATTTCAGCCACGGCGATCACGCCGACCACGCCCAGCGCTACCAGTGGATTCGCCAAGTCGAACGCCAGTTGAACTACCCGCTGGGCATCCTTATGGACCTGCAAGGACCGAAGCTGCGGGTCGGGCGTTTTGCCGAGGGCAAAGTGCAATTGGTGCGCGGCCAGGCCTTGCGCCTGGATCTCGACGAAACACCCGGCGACCAGTGTAGAGTCAACCTGCCCCACCCGGAAATCATCGCGGCGCTGGAACCCGGCATGGACCTGCTGCTGGACGACGGCAAACTGCGCCTGCGGGTGATCACCAAGCACGCGGACGCCATCGACACCACGGTGCTGAACGGCGGCGAATTGTCTGATCGCAAAGGCGTCAACGTCCCACAAGCTTTGTTGGAACTCAGCCCACTGACCGCCAAGGATCGGCGCGACTTGAGCTTCGGCCTGGAGCTGGGTGTGGACTGGGTGGCGCTGTCATTCGTGCAGCGCCCGGAAGATATCCGCGAAGCCCGCGAGTTGATCGGCGACAAGGCATTCCTGATGGCCAAAATCGAGAAGCCCTCTGCCGTGCAACGCCTGCGGGAAATCGCCGAGCTCAGCGACGCAATCATGGTGGCCAGAGGCGACCTCGGCGTGGAGGTGCCGGCAGAAAGCGTGCCGCAGATCCAGAAAGACATCATCAGCACCTGCCGCCAGTTGGGTAAGCCGGTGGTGGTGGCCACACAGATGCTTGAATCCATGCGCTTCTCCCCAGCGCCGACCCGTGCCGAGGTAACGGACGTCGCCAACGCCGTGGCCGAAGGGGCGGACGCGGTGATGCTGTCGGCCGAAACCGCGTCCGGCGAGTACCCGCTGGAAGCCGTGCAGATGATGAGCAAGATCATCCGCCAAGTGGAAAACGGCCCGGACTACCAAACCCAACTGGATGTCAGCCGGCCCAAGGCGGATGCCACGGTGTCGGACGCCATCAGCTGCGCGATCCGCCGTATCAGCAGCATCCTGCCGGTGGCGGTGCTGGTGAACTACAGCGAGTCCGGCAGCTCCAGCTTGCGCGCGGCGCGGGAACGGCCGGTGGCGCCGATCCTCAACCTCACGCCGAACCTGTCCACGGCGCGGCGGTTGAGCGTGGCGTGGGGCGTGCATTCGGTGGTGAATGATCGGCTGCGCCAGGTGGATGAGGTGTGTTCCACGGCGCTGGAGATTGCCCAGGCGCAAGGCATGGCGCAGCGCGGGGATACCTTGGTGATTACGGCGGGGGTGCCGTTCGGGCAGCCGGGCTCGACCAACTCACTGCGTATCGAGACGTTGATTTAGCGTCTGTAAGGGCCCCTTCGCGAGCAAGCCCGCTCCCACTTTCGACCGCGTTTTACCTGACTGAACGCGATCGAATGTGGGAGCGGGCTTGCTCGCAAAGGGGGCAACTCGGTCTGACTGAATGACCCCAAATGCACAACCCATCCTGCCCCGACTGGGCCGAAGCCCTGCTCAACGGTTTCAGCCAGATCTTCCTGCAGCGCCAGCCGCTGTGTGGCCTGCTGTGCCTGCTGGCCATCCTGATCGGCGCCCCCACTTTGTTCGGCGGGGCGTTGCTGGGTGGCGTCGCGGGATTGCTCACGGCTCAGCGCCGCGGCTATCCCAAGGCTGAGCGCCAGGCCGGCCTTTATAGCTACAACGGCGTGTTGCTGGGCGTATTGATCAGCCATTGCTTCGCCTGGTCGGCCTTGTTGCCACCGCTGATCCTGGCGTGCGGTGGCTTGAGTGCGATCCTGACCCGGCAATGGTTGAAGCGCGCCAGTCAGCCCGATGACTTGCCAGCGTATACCGCGCCTTTTGTCGTACTGGGTTGGTCGCTACTGGGCATGGTCCCGGAGAGTACGCTTACCCTGAACGAACCCGACACCTTGAACATCCTCACGGCACCTTTTATCGGACTCGCCCAAATCATGCTGCTGGACCAGCCCATCGCCGGGGCCCTGATTGCGCTGGGCTTGTGGCTGGCCAACCGCCGCGCCGCCGTGTGGGCCTTGATTGGCGCCAGTGTCGGCGTGCTGATTGCGCTGTGGCTGGACGAACACGCCAGCGCCCTCCTCGGCCTGCACAGCTACAACCCTGCATTGGCAGCGCTGGCATTGAGCCAAGTGCGCCGGCAACCCTGGCTGCCGCTGCTCGGCATCGTGCTGGCGATCCTCCTCACGCCGGGCTTTGCCGCCCTGCACCTGCCCGCGTTGACCGCGCCATTCATCCTTGCTTGCTGGCTGGTGCGCGCAGGCGGTCGCGTGCTACGCAAACCCTGCATGGACAGGCCCTTCGAATCCCCCTAGGCTTGCCCGATATCAGTTTCAGGCGGGATTTATGGACAGCAACAACGACTGGCGCCAGCGGCTCTACGTCATGGTTTTTCAAAGTGACACCAAGGCCGGACGGCGTTTTGACGGCATCCTGCTGCTGATCATCCTCGCCAGCCTGGTGATCGTGATGCTCGACAGCATCGACCAGATCCACCAGAACTACGCTGACGTGCTGGCCTATATCGAGTGGGGGTTTACCCTCATCTTCCTGATCGAGTACGGGCTGCGGCTGTACTGCTCGCCCAAACCGTTGCGCTATGCCTTCAGCTTTTATGGGCTGGTGGACCTGCTGGCCATCGTGCCCGGCATCCTCGCGCTGTATTACAGCGACGCGCAGTACCTGCTGATCATCCGCATCATCCGGATGCTGCGGATTTTCCGCGTGCTCAAGCTCAGCCCGTACCTCAAGCAGGCCAATTACTTGATGGCGGCGCTGCGCGGCAGCAAGCAGAAGATCGTGGTGTTCCTGGTGAGCGTGTGCACGCTGGTCACGGTATTCGGCACCTTGATGTACGTGATCGAAGGCCCGGAACACGGCTTTACCAGCATCCCCAAAGGTATTTACTGGGCCATCGTCACGCTGACCACCGTGGGCTTTGGCGATATCGTGCCGAAGACGCCGCTGGGCCAGGTGATTTCGTCGCTGGTGATGATCACCGGTTATTCGATCATCGCCGTGCCTACCGGTATTTTCACCGCCGAACTGGCGAGTGCCATGCGCGGCGAACAGCTGCAGACCGACTGCCCGGTGTGCAAGAAAGACAGCCATGAGCCCAACGCCGCGTTCTGCTCGCGGTGTGGGAGTAATCTTTTTCGTAAAGTGGAATAAGCAAAGTGCGTTTTAATCTTTAAACGTCTATGCGGAGCCCGCTATAGTCGCTGGCAAAATGCCCTCACGCATACAGCAACCTTCTCGAATAACAAGGAATGAGCAGTGAAAAAACTCGTTAGCGCCTCTCTTCTGGCCGCCGGCCTTGCCCTGGCGGGCGCCGCACAGGCTGCCCCGGTCACACTGCTCAACGTCTCCTACGACGTGATGCGCGATTTCTACAAGGACTACAACGCCGCCTTCCAGAAACACTGGGAAGCCGAGCACCCAGACGACAAGCTGACCCTGCAGATGTCTTTCGGCGGTTCCAGCAAACAAGCGCGCTCGGTCATCGACGGCCTGCCGGCTGACGTCATCACCATGAACATGGCCACCGACATCAACGCCCTGGCCGACAACGGCAAATTGGTGCCGGACAACTGGGTCACCCGCCTGCCGGACAACAGCGCACCGTTCACTTCCGCCACTGTATTCATCGTGCGCAAAGGCAACCCGAAAGCCCTGAAAGACTGGCCGGACCTGCTCAAGGACGGCGTGCAAGTGATCGTGCCCAACCCGAAAACCTCGGGTAACGGCCGCTACACCTATCTCTCGGCCTGGGGTTATGTGCTGAAAAACGGCGGTGATGAAGAGAAGGCCAAGGCCTTCGTCGGCAAACTGTTCAAACAGGCGCCTGTGCTGGACACCGGCGGCCGTGCGGCTACCACGACCTTCATGACCAACCAGATCGGCGACGTGCTGGTGACCTTCGAGAACGAAGCTGAAATGATCGCCCGTGAATTCGGCCGTGATCAGTTCGAAGTGATCTACCCAAGCGTCTCTGCCGAAGCGGAGCCGCCGGTGTCGGTGGTCGACAAGGTGATCGAGAAGAAAGGCACCCGCGTGGCTGCCGAAGACTACTTGAAGTACCTGTGGTCGCCGGAAGGCCAGGAGATCGCGGCGAACAACTACCTGCGCCCACGTGATCCGAAAGTGCTGGCCAAATACACCGACCGCTTCCCGAAAGTTGACTTCCTGTCGGTGGAGAAGACCTTTGGTGACTGGCGCACGGTGCAGAAGACTCACTTCAATGATGGTGGGGTGTTTGACCAGATCTATTCCGGTCAATAAGCCCTGGTTCAAGAGCCCCTGAGTTCAGGGGCTTTTGCTTTATGCAGGGATACACCACACACCCTCACTGCCTGTACCCTTCCTGGGAAACGGCGCATCGACTTCAAACCCAGCCCCCTTCAACCGCAGTCGCCCGGCCGGACCGTTCGGGAACTCACTCGCGGCGATGGGCACCACCACAAAGCCACTCTTCTCACCGCAGGCCTCGCTGACGGCCAGTGCTACCGTGGCACGATCAAACGTGACACGACCTTTTGATGGTGAGAACTGTGCCGAGAAATCCACGAGCATCTCGTCGGGCGCCTCTTCAACCTGATAGCTGCCGCTCATGCTGATAGACCCGGCCACAGCGCTCATGGGGACCATGAGGCGTACCGTGTCGGGGTGCTTCAGCTGTGTAATGACAGGATCAATGACCCGCGCCAGGTGCCGATTGCGCTCGCTAATCTCCTCGGCGATCCGTCGATTCAGCGCTGCATCAGGCACATCGACGCTCTTCCTCACGTTCGCCAGCAAACGTTGGACGGGAGTTTGCCCCTCGATGATTGACTGCCACCCATTGGCGTCCAGACGGTCCAGGATATAAATGGCCAATGCGCCCAACGCGTAGCTTTCGCCATCCAGAGACAAGGCTGCAGCGCTCGGGAAGCGTGCCATCACGCCTTGCGCCCAGGCTTCAGGCTCATCTGCAGCAACACTCGCAAAAGTCCGAGCAAGCCCTTCTATGTATTCGGCGGTGCCTTCGAGAATGTCGTAGTAGCGAATGTCCTGAGCCTCCAGGGCAAATTCGGTCTGCCAACGGTCATGCCAATAGCGCGCCTTGCCCAACGCCTGGGGATCACCTTGCAGCGATGCATATAAGGCGTTGATCAAGTGTTGCCGGTACTGCCTGGGCTGGGCCTGAAGAGGATAGCGCCCGGCGCGCGAGCCCGAAATCAATTGCCAACCGGCCTGACCAAAGAAATGAAAGGCTTCATGGGTTGCCAGTGCAAACAATGCTGGCACTGCGCTGGGATTGTTGAGCATGTTGCGCGCTTCAACCTCTGGCAAGGTTTGACCCAGGCCCATATAGACGGTGGGTCGCCCCTCCCACAGCAGTTCCTTGAAGGATTTGTAATCCGACGAAAAACCAAGCGCGTGTACAGGTCCCGCCGCAATCGCCCGATAACCGTTTGCATCGATCAGCCAGGCCGAAACGCCGTCGTACACCAGAATCTGCGCCTGAGCATAAAATCCGGTCTGGCCTTTCAGGCGCTCCATTGTTGCCAGCTTCGGCCAGGCGGATGCGGTAGCCGCGGCCATCCGCTCGACGTAAACCGTGTAAGTGATCGTTTCGAGCTGTTTTTCAGCGGCGACTGTGATGACCGGTATGAGCAGGCAAGGCATCAACATCTGGATAATCCGCATAGTGAGGTTCCTGTCTTGATTCAGCCTGCGAGCGTGCATGCGTCGAATCTACGACAGGCAGCCCCTGCGGCCTTGCCAGACAAGTCCTGTAACTGCGTCGGAACCAGCCTATATGAAAAAGCCAACTACATAGGGGGTGTTACGCCATCTTTGCCGGCCGAGATGGCCTGGGCAGTGACCGTCCCATCCGCCCCCTGCGCCGCAAACAACACCACCTTCACCCCCGCCTTGAGCAAGCTGCGATCCCCTGGTTCCAGGTTGACGATCGGCACACCCTCCGGCACCACGATCTTCTTCTCGCCGCCTTTGTACTTCACGGTCAGGGTACGGCCGTTGCTGACCACCAAGTCGCCAACGGTGCCGTTGGTCATGCTGCTGCCTTCTTTCAAATCAAACGCGCGGTGCCCGTCGCCCGTGCCGGCCATGGCCGGTGGGAACACATGCACTTCAAGCGCAGTCAACGTGCCATCAGCATTGGGCATGGCCGCCGAACCGATGTAACTGCCGGGCTTGATCTCGTCGATCTTGGCCAGGGTGACGGCGCGTACTTGAGTGGCCTGTGTCAAATGCACCGTGACGTCTTCGCCGCTGTTGACCTTGACCTGCATCGTATCGCCGTCCATGGCGGTGATGGCGCCGCGCACGCCCACGCGCGGGGCCTCGGCAGCCTGGGCCAGCCCTACGGCCATGGCGGCAGCAAGCGTGGAAGCCAGGAGCATCTTGTTCAACGTGATCTTCATTGCAATGGATTTCCTGTTTCGGCGGTTGTTTCTGAATGTATCATCCCCCTTCGCGCAGAAAGTTAACGATTCACTCATCATTACCGGGCATGGGTGTTATCACTGCCACCAGCCTACCCAGGCTACGGTGTTGTCTTTAGGCTCGCCCCACTTCCTTCGCTTTTATGAGAACACCATGAACGCTACTTCCCACGCTACAAGCACCATGACCCGGAGCATGGTGATGCTGTTTGCGTTTTGCTGCGGCGCCATCGTCGCCAACATCTACTACGCGCAACCGATCATCGAACTGATCGCGCCGGACATCGGCCTCACGCCTGCCATGGCCAGCCTGATCGTATCGCTGACGCAAATCGGCTACGCCCTTGGCTTATTTTTCCTGGTGCCCCTGGGCGACCTGCTGGAAAACCGCAAGCTGATGATCGCCACTACCGTGCTCGCTATCGCCAGCCTGCTGGGGGCAGCGTACACCGAACAACCCAACCTGTTTTTGCTGGTGTCGTTGCTGATCGGCTTCAGTTCGGTGTCGGTGCAGATCCTGATCCCGCTGGCCGCGCACCTGGCGCCCGCCGAGTCCCGTGGCCGTGTAGTCGGCAGCATCATGGGTGGCCTGTTGCTGGGTATCCTGCTGGCCCGACCGGTGTCCAGCGTGGTCGCGGACCACTTTGGCTGGCGCGCAATGTTCATGGCGGCGGCGGCGTTGATGGCATTTATCAGCGTGGTGCTGATGCTGACCATTCCTAAACGTCAGCCGGATCACTCCGCCAGCTATGGCCAATTGCTGGGTTCATTGGGCACCTTGCTGCGTCAGCAACCGGTACTGCGCCAACGGGCGTTCTACCAGGGCTGCATGTTCGCCACCTTCAGCCTGTTCTGGACCGCCGCCCCACTGGAGCTGGCGCGTAACCACGGCCTGAGCCAAAGTGAAATCGCGCTGTTTGCCTTGGTCGGTGCCCTGGGTGCCATCGCCGCGCCTATCGCAGGTCGCCTGGCCGACGCCGGCCATACCCACCGCGCTTCGTTGCTGGCCATGCTGTTTGCCGCGCTGAGCTTCCTGCCAGCCTTCGTACATCCGTTGTACAGCGTCATCGGCCTGGCCGTGACCGGCGTGGTCCTGGACTTCTGCGTGCAGATGAACATGGTGCTTGGCCAACGCGCCATCTACGCCCTTGACGCCAACAGCCGCAGCCGACTGAACGCGCTGTACATGACCAGCATCTTCATCGGCGGCGCTTTCGGCTCGGCGATTGCCAGCAGCGTGTATGAACACGGCGGTTGGCTGGGTGTGATGCTGGTGGGCAGCGCGTTTCCGTTGCTGGCGCTGTTGCGGTTCCTCAGCGCTTCGCGTCAGGCCACGGCTGCCACCGCTTGAGTGACGGGTTTAAGGCTGGTGTTTTCCCGCGGATGCCTGGCCGGACGGCGAGGTTATCAGGCTTATCAGCTGCGCGAAAAACGCTAACAGGGTGATGGCAAACATTTGGATCAAGCCGGCGGCGCCTTCCAGTGTCTTATCCTGCAACGGGGCGGGTGCAGGCACGGGTACAGGGGCAGGCGTCGGCGTAGGTAAAGGCTGGACGTTAGGTGTCTTGCCGCCCCCCTGCACGTCGGCTGGCTTGATCTCCCCTTTGCTCTTGACTACCAGGTCTGCGTTGCCCGTGCCTTTCAGGTCAATAGCCAGGCTTGAGAGGCCCGTACGGGGGTCATGCTTGAGCATCGCCTCACCCGCTCGCCCGGTGAACCGGTCAGTAAACACCAGGGCCCCCACACCCGCGTCCTTCATGGCGCCCGAAACGTCGATCTTATCGGTGCCGCTGGTGAAGTCCTCGATCATGTCAGGGTCGGATGGCGTGGAGTCGCTGGCCTTGTCGTAGACAAAGGTGTCTGCGCCGCCACCGCCTCGCAGGGTGTCGCCCCTCCCACCCCCCTTGAGCAGATTACCGGCTTCATTCCCCGATATCGTGTCCCGGCCAGAGCCGCCAATCGCGTTTTCAATCGTGCAACCCTTGGCAATGGACACATTGCCCTTCAACCCACCTACGTCAGAAAACGATTCGGCATTCAGGTTGATGTTCTGGTCCTGGGAAAAGCCGGAGAAATCCAGCGTGTCGACACCACCACCGTCCCAGACACAGAACACGGGTTTGTCCTTGGCGCTATTGAGGCTCATCGCCTCCCGCTCGGTATTGGAATTGAAGCCATAGGTGGTGTCGGTGTTACGGGTTTGGTGGTTGGCCCCGTACAAGCGTTGCGCCGCCGCGATATCGTCCATCATCGGCGCAGAGGGGTTCTGCCCCTTGAAGTCGTGCCCCTTCTGATTCTTCTCCGACCAATAACTCATCACCGTGCGCGCCTTTGTATCCTCGGCGTAGACCGCGCCGTTCTGGTAATTGGAGCCACCGCCGTTGTAGTTCCCCGGATGGTGCAGGCCAATGGCGTGGCCCACTTCATGGATCGCAGTGACTGAAAAGTGACTGCCCAATACCGGCGACCCGCTCTCTCTTAGCGTGCCGATCGTGGCAGATGTGTTGGCAGTGGAGCGCCCGGGAAATGTGGCAACCCCACGATCACCGCGAGGGTTATTGCGAATATTGAGCGTGCCGTCCGAGTTGCCTGACTGCTCGCGAAAATTGATATTGGCTACGTCCTGCCAGGACTGCACCGCCTGGCGGACGCGTTGCTGCTGTGGTTTGGTGAAACTGTTGTCCACCGTGTAATTCACGTCGACCTTCGAGTCGCCATTACGGTCATGAAATCGCAGGTTGTCCCGCGTGATGTGTTGGGCTGCCTGGTCCGTGGTGTAAGTCGGCTTGTTACCAGCCCCCACACCAAACGGGCCGGGGTCCGATACCGGTAGGTTGTGAAGAGGAATAACGCTACGCAGGTCATAATTGTTCATTGTGCGGCACCTTTGGTTTTAATAAATAGGGCCGGCCAACGGATCGTCGGCCAATCACTCCAGAGGTAAATTCGCACGTTGAAAAATCTGATACCAACGCAGATTTGGTTCTAACCGCAACACCTGTGAGCCCCGAAACACAAGGCGATACACCCAGGAATTCCTTTGCAATTTAAACACTCGACAACACAAATGCCCGGGCGGTATCGAGTTGTTTTGGCAAGAGAAAAACAAAATCTAAAAAAGCAGTGGTTACTCAAGTACGCCGTTTTTCCAGCGCTGAGGACACATCCATTAACCCTTCCTCAGGACCGCACCAGCTTCTCAAGCGCAGCATCCGCCAGGAAGGAAGAACGGCTCTTGATCTTATGCTCACGCACATAACGGTCGATGCGCTGGATGACATAACCAGGCAACGTCACATTGACCTTCTCGGTCTTGCCCAGGTAGGGCGAGATGTCCAATTCCAACATCCCCCAACCCATGCCGGCGTAGTCTTCGTGCACGTGATGATTGGCGACCGACGTTGGCATCGGAATCGGCCCACCCTCTGCGGCAATCTCTTGCAGCCTGATGTGCGCGACTTCCACTGCGGCCTTGTAGGCCTCTTCAAAACTGTCCCCGGCCGTGACCGCGCCTGGGATATCGGGGATCTGGATACCGGTGGCGGTGAAGTCATCGCCCCATTCGATACAGATTGGGTATTGCATGAATATTCTCCTTAAAACTCAAACAGGCCGGCGCGTTTTCTGATGCTTCTGACAGTGCCCAGCGGCAAATCCTTTTTAGGATGGGGAGCGGGGATCGTGTACGGGTTATAGCGGTGGGTGAATATATGATGACTGCCCGTAACTCGATCCAACACCCAGCCTGCCTCTTGCAGTTCCTTGATCAATAACCTGCTTTGCACCTCAGCATCCTTGGCCTGGCCTGAATAAAAATAACCCTAGAGTTATCTTTACTCAAGCATAAAATGACCAATCCTGACTGACGGCTGTTTTACCGGATGTTGAAGGCCCATCTGCTCAACGCTTAAACACATGACACACGCAGGCCATCGCCTTAGGCTTGGGCGCCGCCAACCCAAACAGGAATCACCGATGGACCGCCTCACCGCCATGGAGACCTTCGTCCACGTTGTCGAGACCGGCTCTTTCTCCGCTGCCGCCAAACGCCTGGGCATTGGCCAGCCCGCCGTCTCCAAAAGCATTGCGCAACTGGAGACGCGCCTGGCGGTGCGCCTGGTACTGCGCTCCACACGGGGCCTGACGCCGACCGAGGCAGGCCTGGCATTTTTCGAGAAAGCCAAGCGCGCCATCGATGAAGCCAACGCGGCCGACGACGCCGCCCGTGGCGCAGGCGCGGGACTCACCGGCAACCTGCGCATCAGCGCGCCGGTGACCTTCGCCCGGATGCATATCATTCCTCACCTGGGCCCCTTCCTCTCGCAGTTCCCCGAATTGAATGTGGACGTCGTGCTCGACGACCGCAGCCTCAATCTGGTCGAAGAAGGCATCGACGTGGCCCTGCGCATGGGCAACATGAATGACTCGAGCCTCACGGCGCGCAAGATCGGCGAATCGCCGTGCATCATCCTGGGCACCCCGCGCTATTTCGAACGTTTCGGTGAACCCGCCACCCCGGCGGATTTGCTGCAACACGAAGCAATCATCTACACCCGCGGCGAAGGCTCGCACTGGACCTTCACCCAACGCGACATCGAATACCCGCTCGTCGCCCACGGCCGCGTACGCGTGACGGCGGCTGAAGGTGTCCGCGCAGCCGTATTGAGTCATCTGGGACTGACCTTGTCGTCCACCTGGATGTTTGCGCCGGAACTGGCCAGCGGCGAAGTGAAGCGGGTACTGACCGACTGGACATTACCGCCCAGGGATTTATGGGCGGTGTTCCCCACCGGCAGGATGGCGAGTGCCAAGGCGCGGGCGTTTGTCGAATATGTGGAGGGATTATTGCTGTAGGACCGTACTGCAGAAGTTGGGGATGCGGCCATTCAACGAGGGCCAATAGCTGAACGGGATTGCGCTGGCGAATAAGCTCGGCTGACGCTGCAACATTGCCAGAATAACGTGCGAGGCGATGGTCAACGCGAGCGTCTGCCCTGGGCAATGGTGTCTCCCCGAACCAAAACTGAAGACTCGCCGATGCGCACGTTCAAGCTGGAACGTGTCAGGGTCCGGGTTCGCATCAGGGTCCCGATTGGCAGCCGCCAGCAATACCAGAATTGTATCCCCAGCCTCTACAACACGGCGGCCAATCGTGCAGCGCCTAGCAACGAATCGCCGCGTGTTTTGCACCGGCGAATCGTAGCGGGCCACTTCCTCCACCAGTGCAGTGACCAGGGTTGGCGCGCGTAGGATCTGCTCAACCAGGTCAGGTCGCTGACAGAGCAATACCCGCGTATTGCCGATCAGGCCAGCCGTCGCTTCGCAGGTCTGCGACAACAGTCCAATCAGGTTGGCATTCAGCACTTGCGCGTCCTGCCAGTCACCTCTACGAATCAGTGCCAGCAACCCTATTTCCTCAAGCACACCGTTGAACATCTGACTCAATTGCGACACACCAATGTCGGCCTTCTGCAGTTGAGCGGCGTTACTCAACGGTGAGAGGCAGGCCACGAAATCGCGCGTCAAACCGGCGACGGCTTTTAACTGCGTACAGGGCACGCCCAATAGGTGTGCAACCACCGACACCGGGAGGGTGAACATCCATTCATCCGGGGTTTTCATACGGGTGCTGAGCTGCCTCACCACGGTCGCAACGTGCTGCGCGTCCAGGGCGGCCAGCGCCGGTTCGATGATCGCCCTAGGGCAGCGATGGGCAGCGCCTTCATTCATGCGCATCAACCGCGTAAACACCTGGCCTGCTGCACGTTGCGCGATGGCGGGAGGCACTGGCTCATGGGGCGGGCGTACACGACAGTCGGGATGCGCCAAAACAGCCTCCACCGTCTCTGCGCGGCTGGCTACCCACAGCCCAAGTTGGGCATCGAACAGCAGCTCTTCATTGCGCCGCAAACGGGCGTAGTAGACGTAGGGGTCTGCATGGGTGGGGGCGTCAAGCGGCGTCATTGAGTACGTCCTGTTCAAAAAGAACCGTTACTATCGGCGCTCTCGCACGGTGATGATTCGCTCAGGAACGAAGTATGAACGCCCACGACG
The DNA here is from genome assembly GCF_014268275.3 of Pseudomonas tritici. Classification (NCBI taxonomy): domain Bacteria; kingdom Pseudomonadati; phylum Pseudomonadota; class Gammaproteobacteria; order Pseudomonadales; family Pseudomonadaceae; genus Pseudomonas; species Pseudomonas tritici. The sequence goes on along the minus strand of NZ_CP077084.1, from coordinate 2,182,198 downwards.
ATGACGCCGCACTCTCACACATCGCCGGCGCAATTGCAGAACCCGCACGCACTCGAATGCTCTGTGCGCTGATGGACGGCCATGCGCGTACCAGCACCGAAATGGCGGTGATTGCCGAGGTCAGCGCATCCACCGCCAGCGCTCACCTGGCCAGGCTCAAGGAGAACGGTTTGATCGAACTGCACACCCAAGGCCGTCATCGTTACTACCGCTTGGCGGGGGCCCATATCGCCCAAGCCATCGAGAGCCTGATGGTGATCAGCCGCCACAGCGCCAAGGCGTTTGTGCCGAACACGCCCAGTCGCCTGCAGTTCGCGCGTACCTGTTACGACCATATGGCCGGCACACTCGCCGTGCAGTTGCACGACCATTTCATAGCAACCGGATGGTTGGCCGGCGACGGTAATTACCAGCTCACCGCGCCGGGTGAGAAAGCCATGCTTGACCTGGGTCTGGATGTCACCGCACTGCGGGCGCAACGCCGTCGCTTTGCCTGTGGTTGCCTGGACTGGAGCATGCGCCGCCCGCACCTGGCCGGCGCATTGGGCGCGGCGTTGCTGCAAAGCGTGATCAGCCGTGAATGGGTGACCCAGGACCTGGACAGCCGCGCATTGGGAGTGACGGCCAAGGGGCGCAAGGAATTGGCGGGGCGGTTTGGAATAGAAACAGCAGGGTAATGAAGATCAACTGTGGGAGCTGGCTTGCCTGCTCCCACAGGGTTTAGGGGCCCAGATAGTCAAGCGCATGCCGAGTGCCCGTGGTCGAGGCAGCACAGCAGGCGCTCGACCGTATGCTCCAGCGGGCCGGAATTATCCAGTAGGAACAACCCCGCACTGTTGCCGTCGATCAGCTCGGCGGTGAACTGTGCATTGCGTGCCAGGCGCGCTTCAATATCCGCCAGCGCCTCACGCCCCCGTGCGATCAAGCGCTGGCGCAACACCGCCTGATCCACCGTCAGCAGCAACACCAGCGACGTCGGATAACGCTCTCGAGTCTGCGCCAAGTGCGCGCGCGAGCCGTTGACCAGCACGTCGTGCCCCGCCGCCAGCCAGTCGTCGATCGCCTTGGGAATGCCATAGGACAAGCCATTCGCCTGCCAACTGAGGGCAAACGCGCCCTCGGCCTGCATCGCGGCAAACCGCTCCGGGCTCACACCTCGCGCGGCCTCGCCCACCGCTTCTGCCGAGCGGGTGATGACGCGGCGCACGATGTGGCAACCGCGCTCGGCCAAACGCGGACGTGCGGCATCCAGCAGGCTGTCCTTGCCCGAGCCGGAAGGCCCGATGAGATAGATCAACCTGCCTGCCATCAGAACACCCTCGTTACTTGTCGCCGGTCACCGGGCCGACGGCGCACACATTACCCCAGGAAGGCCGGTTCGCCACCGGGTATTTCGTTGTTTACAGTAGCGTACCCTGGGCTGATGGCCGAGGAGATATGCTGTGGCAGCTTCATTGGATGAAGGCAGGCGTTTCAAGCCATGAAAAAGGCGACCCGAAGGTCGCCTTTTGTCATTGCGCGTACTGCTTGCTCAACCCCGGCGGTACACCCTGCACGTCGGTCTCTTCCCACGGCCCGTTCGGGCTGATGGAGCGGCTCCAGCCGTTGCTCCAGCGGTAATACGTGCGCTGGCGGTAGAAGGTGTCGGGCTGCTCTTCCAGCACATACACCTGCATCTTGCCGTCCCAGTGGCTGGCGGCGCCTGGAGGTGGTGCGAAGGTTGGCGATTTGGTTGGCACTGGTTTCGGCGGCGGGGTCACCGGACCGGAAGGCTTGGTGCCTGGCTGGGTCGACGGGCCCGACGGTGGGATGGTCGGGCCGGTAGGCGCAGGAGGTGGCCGGTGGACCGCACAAGCGCTCAGGCCCAATACCAGGCTGAGCAGGGTGATGCGTGCGAGTGCGGTCATAGGCGTTTCCTCAAGTTTACTTATCCGGACTGTCGATGGTCAGCTGCTGCAGCGCAGTGGTGGAGCTGGCCAGGGGTTGGCTGCGGCCGATCCACTCGCCAGCGGTCGGTTGACCGGCCCGGGATATGCGCGCAACCAGTTGGACTTCAGGGAAGTTCGACAGTTTCAACTGCGGCATCATCGCGTCGGCATCGCCCAGTTCGACGGTGATCGGCAGTTCGGCGACGGTGACGCGCTTGGCTGCCAACGGTGCCGGCGGACCTTTCACGGCGCGGGCGAAGATGAATACGCTGTCGGTTGGCAGCGCCTTGGCCTTCACGTCGGCGGACACGTCCACCCGGACGTTCATCACGGATTTTTGAGGGGCGACGGTGCCGCCGCTCTCTTTCAGCTTCTCGGCCGCACGGTCGATGCCGCCTTGCAGCGCCGCACGGGAATTGTCTCCCGGCGGCAATTGCGCCAGCAGACGGTTCCAGTAATCGATCGCTTCCTGATAACGCTGACCTTCAAACGCCGCGATACCCAGCAGGCCAAGGCTGGTGACTTCCTTCGGGTCAAGCTTCAACGCTTCGTCAGTCAGCGCCTGGACCTTCGGCGACCACTGTTTATTGTCTGCAAAGTACTGCGCCTGGGCCCATTGGCCGAGCAGTTCCGGCTGGCGCCCGGCCAGTGCCACGGTGCGTTCGAAGACTTTCGCGGCATCGGCGGAACGGTCCTGAGCCATGTAGGCGCGACCGAGGAAATACAGGCCTTCCGCCGAATCCGGCTGCGCGGCCGCGGCGCGCTCCAGGCGCTGGGTCATGTCTTCCATGGACACTGGCGGCTGGGAGAATTCGCGGGTCAGCTCGACCTTATCGCTCGCGCCGTAATGCAGGTACAGCGCAACGCCCAGGACAGGCACCAAAAAGGCCGCCAACAATGGCAGCGGTTTGCCCAAACGCGATTCGCGAGGCTTTTCCACGCCTTCGGTGTCAGCCAGCAATTCGCGGGCAGCTTCGGCGCGACCGGTGTCGAGTTGCGCGGCATTCAGCACGCCTTCGTCCTGCTGCACTTGCAGCTCGGCGACGCGCTCCTGGTACAGCGCCACGTTCAGCGCAGTGCGGTCCTCTTCACGCTGGGCACGGCGGCCACGCAACACAGGGATCAACAGGAAACTCAGGGCAATCAGTAGCAGCAAGCCGGCTGCGAGCCAGAAATCAATCATCAGTCTTGGTGTCCAGCAATTGGTCGAGGCGTTTACGCTCTTCGGGGGACAGCGCGTCGGAACCATCGGTAGGCGCGGCGCGGCGGCGGCGCACGATCACGGCCATCACCACCACGCCGGCCAGCAACAGCCCGGCAGGGCCGAACCAGAGCAGCGCGGTCTTGCCGGTGAGGGCCGGTTTGTAGCGCACGAAATCACCGTAGCGGTCGACCATGAAGTCGATGATCTGCTGGTCGTCCTTGCCCTCCCCCAGCATGCGGAAGATCTCTCTGCGCAGGTCGGTGGCGATGGGCGCGTTGGAATCGGCGATGTCCTGGTTCTGGCATTTGGGGCAGCGCAGTTCCTTGGTGAGGTCGCGGAAACGCTCACGCTCGGCGTCGTTGGCAAATTCGTAGGTGTCGATGGCGGCGTGGGCCACGCCAGCCAATCCGAGCGCCAGAACAGCGGCGGCTAACAAGCGCTTCATGGCTTGGCCTCATCGACCAGCGCCTGGTACTTGGCGGCCAATTGTTCGCGCCAGACCACCTCATCAATCACACCCACGTATTTGTCGCGGATCACGCCCTTGGCATCGATGAAGAAGGTTTCCGGGGCACCGTACACGCCAAGGTTCAGGCCGAGGTTGCCGTCTTCATCACGGATATCCAACTGGTACGGGTTGTGGAACTCGGCCAGCCACTTCAAGGCCGCTGCGTTGTCGTCCTTGTAGTTGATGCCGTAGATCACCACGCCCTTCTCGGCCAGTTTGTTCAGCACCGGGTGTTCGACGCGGCACGAGATGCACCAGGTGGCCCATACATTTACCAACGCAGGTTTTCCAAGAAGATCGGCCCTGGTGAGTTGCTTAGTGCCCTGCACGTCTGCCAGTGAAAACTCCGGAAACGGCTTATTTATTAGCGCCGAGGGCAATGTAGTGGGATCACCCTTTTTAAGCTGCACAACTACAATCGTAGCGAACGCGCCAAGTACTGCGGCTATCAAGCCCACGACTATCCAGCGCTTACCATCAATACTCATCAGCTAACCCCTTGAGCGGTCAAACCAATCGCTTCACGCACCCGGCTCTTGACCTTGACCCGATAACGCCGATCCAGCGCGGCGAGCAAACCACCGAAACCGGTGAGCAAACCGCCGAACCAGATCCAGCGCACGAACGGTTTCACATGCACGCGCACCGCCCAGGCACCCTCGCCCAGCGGTTCACCCAATGCCACATAGAGGTCGCGGGTGAAACCGGCGTCGATCCCGGCTTCGGTCATCATCGAACTCTGCACGGTGTAAAGGCGTTTTTCCGGGTGCAGCACGGCGATTTCCTTGCCGTTGCGGACGACGCGCACGGTGCCTTTGTCTGACGTGAAGTTCGGGCCTTCAAAGTGCTTGGCGCCTTCGAAGATGAAGTGGTAACCGGCCAGGTCCATCGACTCACCGGGCGCCAGGCGCAGGTCGCGCTCGGCGCTGTTCTCGCTGGAAAGCACCACGCCCAGGGCGCACACGGCGATACCGATGTGGGCGATCTGCATGCCCCAGTAGCTGCGGGTCAGCGTCGGCAAGCCTTTGAGCAGTCCCTTGTGGCGGGTTTTGTCGAAGATGTCACGCACGCCGGCCAGCAATACCCAGGCAGCCAGCAGGAAGGTCGCAAGCACTGCCCAGTTGAAGTCGCCATACGCTACACCTGCGATCACCGCCAACGCCACGCTGCCGAGCAACACCGGCATCAGCATGCCGGCCAGCCATTTCACCGGGGTGTCTTTCCAGCGCACCAGCATGCCAACCGCCATCACCACCATCAACAGGCCCATCAACGGGATAAACAGCGCGTTGAAGTACGGCGGGCCGACGGACAGTTTGGCGCCACTGAGGGCATCCAGCACCAGCGGATACAGAGTGCCGAGCAGGATCATTGACGCGGCGACCACCAGCACCAGGTTATTGCCCAGCAGCAGGGTTTCCCGCGACCACAGGTTGAAGCCGACCTGGCTCTTGACCACCGGGGCGCGCAGGGCGAACAGCGTGAGTGAGCCGCCCACCACAAACAGCAGGAAGATCAGGATGAACACGCCGCGCTCCGGGTCGGACGCAAACGCGTGCACCGAGGTCAGCACGCCCGAACGCACCAGGAATGTGCCGAGCAGACTGAGGGAAAACGCCGCGATGGCCAGCAACACGGTCCAGCTCTTGAACACGCCGCGCTTTTCGGTGACAGCCAGCGAGTGAATCAATGCCGTGCCGACCAGCCATGGCATGAAGGAGGCGTTTTCCACCGGGTCCCAGAACCACCAGCCACCCCAGCCAAGTTCGTAGTAAGCCCACCACGAGCCGAGGGTGATACCGATGCCGAGAAACGCCCAGGCGACGATGGTCCACGGCCGCGACCAGCGCGCCCAGGCTGCATCGAGACGCCCGCCGAGCAAGGCGGCGATGGCGAAGGCGAAGGCCACGGAGAACCCCACGTACCCCATGTAAAGCATCGGCGGGTGCACGATCAGGCCGATGTCTTGCAGCAGCGGGTTGAGGTCGTGCCCGTTTACCGGGATCTGCGGCAAGATGCGCGTGAAGGGGTTGGAGGTCATGATCAGGAACAGCAGGAAACCGATGCTGATCATGCCCATCACCGCCAGCACCCGCGCCAGCATCACTTGCGGCAGTTGGCGCGAGAACACCGACACGGCGAACGTCCAGCCGCCGAGGATCAACGCCCACAGCAGCAACGAACCTTCGTGGGCGCCCCACACGGCGCTGAATTTGTAGTACCACGGCAGCGCGCTGTTGGAGTTATTGGCGACATAGGCGACGGAAAAGTCGTCGGTCATGAAGGCGTAGGTCAGGCAGCCAAACGCGAACAGCAGGAACGCGAACTGGCCCCAGGCGGCCGGCTGCGCCAGGCTCATCCACAAGCGGTCACCGCGCCAGGCGCCAAGCAATGGCACCACGGCCTGGACGATGGCAAAGCACAGGGCGAGGATCATCGCCAACTGGCCCAGTTCCGGAATAAACAGTGCGGACGTCATGGCTCAGCCCTCCTTGGCAGGCATTGGCGCGGACTGGCCGCTGTCTTTCAACGCTTTGGTGACTTCTGGCGGCATGTATTTTTCGTCGTGCTTGGCCAGCACTTCATCGGCCACCACTACGCCGTCGGCGTTGAGCTTGCCCAGGGCGACGATGCCTTGGCCTTCGCGGAACAGGTCCGGGAGGATGCCGCGGTAGGTGATGGTCACAGATTTGCTGAAGTCGGTGACCACAAAGGTCACGTCCAGGGAATCGCCGGAACGCTTCAAGGAGCCCTTCTCCACCATGCCGCCAGCACGGATGCGCGTATCGACAGGCGCTTCGCCGTTGGCGATCTGGGTCGGGGTGTAGAACAGGTTGATGTTCTGCTGCAGAGCGCTCAAGGCCAGGGCCACGGCAATGCCGACGCCAGCGAGGATGGCAAGGATGATCAACAGACGCTTTCTACGCAGCGGATTCACTTTTCGGTCTCCCGGCGCAGACGACGCGCCTCTTGTTGCAGGTAACGCTTGCGGGCCAGGATCGGCGCGGCGACGTTGAGGGCCAGCACTGCCAGGCAGATGCCATAGGCCGTCCAGACATACAGGCCGTGGTGGCCCATGGCGATAAACTCGCTGAAAGAAGCAAAACTCATCCACGCGCTCCCAGGCTGCTGTGCACTTCGGCCTTGACCCAGCTGGTGCGGGCTTCACGCTTGAGCACTTCAAGGCGCATGCGCATCAGCAGCACGGCGCCGAAGAAACAGTAGAACCCCAGCACCATCAGCAGCAGCGGCGCCCACATTTCCACAGGCATCGCCGGTTTTTCGGTGAGGGTGAAGGTGGCGCCCTGGTGCAGGGTGTTCCACCACTCCACCGAGTATTTGATGATCGGGATGTTGATCACACCGACAATCGCCAGCACCGCGCAGGCCTTGGCGGCGCTGTCACGATTGCTGATCGCATTGCCCAGGGCAATCAGACCGAAGTACAGGAACAGCAGGATCAACATGGACGTTAGTCGCGCATCCCACACCCACCATGACCCCCAGGTCGGCTTGCCCCAGATCGCGCCGGTGACCAGCGCCACGGCGGTCATCCACGCACCGATGGGCGCGGCGCATTGCAGGGCAACGTCTGCGAGCTTCATCTTCCACACCAGCCCGACCACGCCGCACACGGCCAGCATCACGTAGCAGGACTGGGCCAGCATCGCGGCGGGAACGTGGATATAAATGATGCGAAAGCTGTTGCCTTGCTGATAGTCCGGCGGCGCGAAGGCCAGGCCCCAGACCAGGCCGATGCCGATCAGCAACACGGCAGCGATGCTCAAACACGGCAGCAGTTTGCCGCTGATGCCATAGAACCATTTGGGCGAGCCGAGCTTATGAAACCAGGTCCAGTTCATTGCTGTTTCCATCACGGTTGCTTCTTGTCGTGGCAAGAAGCGTAGGGTCTTTACTGACTGAACGTATAGCGCTCAGTCAGACCTCATTATTCGCCAACGCTGATCTTCAGGCCGGCCGCTATAGCAAAGGGTGTCAGGGTTAACGCCAGGGCGGTCAGGCTACCAAGCCACAAGAGGTAACCGGTCGCCGGCATGCCCATGAGCGCGGCTTGCAACGCACCACTGCCCAGGATCAGCACCGGGATATACAAAGGCAGAATCAACAGGGCCAGCAACAGGCCGCCGCGCTTCAAACCCACGGTCAATGCCGCGCCCACCGCGCCCAGCAAACTGAGCACCGGTGTACCGAGCAGCAGGCTCAGGAGCAGGATCGGCAGGCATTCGGTGGGCAGGCCCAGCATCATCGCCAGCAGCGGCGAGAGCAAGACGAGCGCCAGGCCGGAAAAAGCCCAGTGTGCCAGTACCTTGGCCAGTACCAGAAGTGGCAAAGGGTGCGACGAAAGGACCCACTGTTCCAGGGAACCGTCTTCGAAATCACTGCGAAACAGCCCGTCCAGCGAGAGCACGACGGATAAAAGTGCGGCGACCCACACCAGTCCCGGGGACAAGGTTTGCAACAGTTTAGTCTCGGGGCCGACCGCCAACGGGAACAACGCGATAACAATGGCGAAGAATACCAGCGGGTTGGCCAACTCGGCCGGGCGACGACACAGCAGCCGCGCTTCGCGGGCAACCAGCAGGGCGAATACGCTCATGCCGACCACCGCCCCAGGTCCAGGTCACGGTAACCGGCGGGCATGCGATTTAGCGTGTGATGAGTGGTGAGCACAACCAGGCCGCCCCGCTCGCAGTGTTGGGCCAGGTGTTCTTCCAACTGGGCGACGCCTTGTTTATCGAGGGCGGTGAACGGTTCATCGAGAATCCACAACGGCGGGCCGGGCAGATACAAACGCGCCAGGGCCACGCGGCGCTGTTGGCCGGCGGACAGGGTGTGGCAGGGCACGTCTTCGAAACCCTTGAGACCAACAGCGGCCAGAGCCTGCCAAATGGCATCGCGCGCAGCAGGATGATGCAGGGCGCTGAGCCAACTGAGGTTTTCTTCGGCGGTGAGCACGTCCTTGATGCCGGCGGCGTGGCCGATCCAGATCAGGTTGCGTGCCAGTTCGGTGCGTTGTTCGTTGAGGGGCTTGCCGTTGAGGCGTACCTCGCCGGCCGTCGGCTGCATCAGCCCGGCCAGCAGGCGCAGCAAACTGGTCTTGCCGCTGCCGTTGGGGCCACTGATCTGCACCATGTCACCGCCCGCCAGCCGCAGTTCGAGATGCTCGAACAGCAGGCGCAGGTCGCGTTCACAGGAGAGCGCTACGGCTTCAAGAAGAGGGCTGGTCAAAAGATCGCGGGCCTTTACGGTTCAAGTCGGCGGTGCAGCGGCCGTTAAAGAGAAATGCACAATAACGGCTTTGGCGACCGATTTTAGAGAGCTGGATCAAATAGTTGTGAGGTTTTTAGCGCTCTCTTTGCAGACGGGCGGCATTATACATGTGATGCCCTACTCTAAAGAGGGCAATTTCCCCAGAGACGACGCGCGCGATGACCGGTGAGATCAACCTTCCTACGCTTCCACCTGCTACTGCGGCCGGGCCCAGCCTTGCGCCTGCGGCCGGTGAATTGCTGAAACTGCTGGAGCCGCAGATCGGCTTGATCGACCCCGGGAAAACCGCGAACGCCGAAGTGATCGCCCTGAAACAAGGCGGTGAAGCCTTTCAGTTGCTACTCAAATTGACCTTGGAAGGTGGCCGCCAGACCCTGGTGCAAGCCAGCAGCGCCCAACCCTTGCCGCTGGGCAGCAATGTCGCGGTCAGCCAGACGCCCGCCGGCAACCTGACGCTCAGCCTGCAGCAGGCCTTGAGCGCGAATGTAGCCGCCCTCACCCGCATCGATACCAATCAGATGCCGGTGGGCACGCTGTTGCAGGCCAAGGTGCTGACCACCCAAATGCTGCCCCAAGGCACGGCGCAACCGGCGATTTACCGCTCACTGGTGACCGTGCTCAACAGCGCACTGACGGGCGCCACCCTGACCGTGGAAAGCCCGCAGCCGTTGCGCGTCGGCAGCCTGCTCAGTGCCGTGGTGCAGAACGCGCAAACCTTGAATTTTGTACCCTTGAGCGGGCTCAAGGATCAGTTGGCCGTCACGCAGCAACTGTCGACCCAACAAAGTCGCCAAGGCTCGCTGGATGCGGTGTTCACTGCGCTGCAAAACCTGCCGCGCGGCGACAGCACCTCCGCCAACCTGCGCGCCGCCGCCGACCGTTTGCTGGCCGCCTTGCCGGATTTGGCCCAGGTCAGCAACCCCAAGGTGCTCGCGCAAGTCATCCAGAACAGCGGGGCGTTTCTTGAAGCCAAGCTGCTTGCCGGGCAAAACCCGCAAGTTCCCCCACTGGACATGAAAGGTGCCTTGCTGCGCCTGGTCGCGGACTTGTTGCCCGCCCTGCCCGCCAGCACCAACCTGAACGCCATCCTCGCCGCCAATACCCTGGCCCAGGTGCTGCCCAACTTCGTACGCAGCCCGCTGAACACCCTCGGCCAAGTCAGCGCCCGACAGCTGCCCGCTGGCTTTCCGCTGCCCGAACGCCTGATGGCCAAACTGGAAGGCGAAGGCGACCTGGAAAACCTGCTGCGCCTGGCCGCCGGGGCTATCTCGCGCTTGCAAAGCCATCAACTGTCGAGCCTGGAGCAGACCGGCACCACCGCCGACGGTCGCCTACAAACCACGTGGCAGTTGGAAATCCCTATGCGCACCCTGCAGGACATCGTGCCCTTGCAGGTCAAGTTCCAGCGCGAAGAACCGGCGCCGGACAAAGACCAGCCCGAACGCAAAGACAAGAAGGACGCCAAACAGATGCTCTGGCGCGTCGAGTTGGCGTTTGATATGGAGCCACTGGGGCCGTTGCAGGTCCAGGCGCAACTGAGCCAGGGCAAACTGTCCAGCCAGCTGTGGGCGACCCGGCCATTCACCGCCAGCCTGATCGAAAGCCACTTGGGCAACCTGCGCGAACGCCTGGTGACCTCGGGCCTCAACGTCGGCGACCTCGACTGCCACCTCGGCACCCCGCCGCGCGGGCCCAAAACCGGATTGGAGCAACGCTGGGTGGATGAGACCGCATGAAAAACCCAAGCCCTCCGCGCCAGGCGATTGCCCTCAAGTACGACGGCCAGCAGGCACCCACCCTGACGGCCAAGGGCGATGATGCCCTGGCCGAAGCGATCCTGAAGTTGGCGCGGGAAAATGAAGTGCCCATCTATGAAAACGCAGAGCTGGTGAAGCTGCTGGCGCGCATGGAGTTGGGCGACAGCATTCCGGAGGAGTTGTACCGCACGATTGCCGAGATCATTGCGTTTGCCTGGACGTTGAAAGGCAAGTTTCCGGTGGGGTATGACCCGCATGCGGGGCCGGTGGAGCGCGACGTGACCGAACGTGGGGATGACTACTGAATCAGCCGGGCATCACACCGGCCAACACGCGGGCCGCGACCGACGTGGCAACGGGCTTGCGCTGCGCATGCTGCTTCAACGCCTGCTCGAACGTCTGCCCCTCGTACCGCCGCAATGCTGCACCGAACGCGCTGGCCTGAGCCGGCGGAAGTGGAGCAGTGAAGGCCTCGATGAACTGCGCGTTAATGACGGTGTTGCGAACATTGTCTATCTCCGCCTTGATGGAACGGCTATCTCGGGCAGTAACATGATCGAACAGGACCTGATCCTTGATCACAAACGCCTTCGTACCTGGTGCGCGCTGGGCGACGAGCACGTTTTGCTGACCGTCCCAGGCCGACAGTGAATACTCTTTGAGCCTGCCCTGATTGCTCTTGACCGACTCGATACTCTGGCCACGATGCTCCAGACCCGCACTGAAAAACTGGCTCAGGACATTGAAGTCCATCACCGCCTCATCCGTCCCACGTTTGAGAATCCGGCAGCACAAGGTCGCCAGGTCCACCTGGATATCATGGAAATGCAGCTTGGGCGCTTGGCTCAAACGTGCGACATCGGCGATCTTCTGATTGAAGTCATTTGGCCACAGGTACAACGCGTCCCGCGTCAATGGCTGCCCCAAGCGCTTTTCCATAGGCCCCATGAACTGCTGAACCAGTGCCGCGCCCTGATCATGCACTTGCAGCATGCTGGTACCGGGCATACGGTTCTGGATCATATTCTTCACAACATCGGTGTTGAGCGCGAACTGGCCAGTCAGAAAGGTGGTTTTACCCGCTGACGGCGCACCGCGAACTATCGAGACATCTTGCGACACGGCAGGTGCCTGGTCGTGGAGGATTGACTGGAACTGCGTCAGGTACTTCTCTGCCAACTGCGCCGTCAGATTTTTCAGGATGTTGGCATTGAGGCTTTCCACCTCAGGCAGCCAGACGTTTCTTTTGCCCAGAGCCTGCGCCAGTGTTGGCATACTGCTGTCAGCCGCAGCCGGGTTGGACCAGCCCAACCGCTCGTTATCCTGCAGCCGTTGCAACTGCCCTGGGTTGCGCGTCAACGCCTGCCAGGAAGTAATATTCGGATCGGCGATCATGCAGGCAAGTCGCTCTCGATAATTGTCCTCGGAAGGCGGCCGGCCAATCAATTCGCTCAAGACCCTACGCGCATTGGTTGAATTGATTGAGGCTGCAGTGAGCATGCCGGGCTCGGCGTAAACGGGCGCCTCCACGCTATTAATGGATGTAGCACGTTGGATAGTCATCGTCAGTCCTCCAGTTAACCAGAACTCGGCAAATTAGCCTGCCCGCTCAGGTTTACTCATAGGACTTTTCTTGAGCGTCAGTCAGCCACCGATGAACTGCGCGTCAGCCCATTACTTCACTCAAAGGAATGAAGTTGACCCGGTCGCCAATCGTCAATGTCGTGCCTTCCAACACCTCCACAAACCCTTGCGCCCACGCCGCACTGCGCAGCACGCCGGAACTCTGGTTGCGATAGATGATCGCCTGGCCCTGCTCGATACGCCCGCGCAGGTATTCGCGACGATTGCCCGGTTTGGGCCACACGAACCCCACCGGCACTTCAAAGCGCAGCGGCTCGACATCTTGCACGCCTTGACGGCGCAACAAATAAGGGCGCGCTAGCAGCGCAAACGTCACCAGCGTCGAGGCCGGATTGCCCGGCAGGCCGATCACCGGCACGCCTCGGAAGTGGCCGAAGGTCAGCGGCTTGCCTGGCTTGATCGCCAGTTTCCACAGCGCCAGCTCACCCTCTTCACGCAGGGCAATGCCGAGGAAGTCCGCCTCGCCTACCGACACACCGCCGGTCGACAGGATCAGGTCGACATTGCCCAGATCGGCCAGGCGAGTGCGGGTCCGGTCCAAGTCATCGGGCAGGATGCCGGCGTCGATCACTTCGCAACCCATGCGCGCCAGCCATGAGCAGAGCACGCCACGGTTGCTGTTGTAGATCTGCCCCGGCCCGAGCGGCAAGCCCGGCTCGATCAATTCATCGCCGGTGGACAACACCGCCACACGCGGTCGGCGTACTACTGCCAGGCAATCACGGCCAAGGGAAGCGGCCAGGCCCAGCTCAATCGGGCCCAGGCGCGTGCCGGCCGTTAACACAAGCTCGCCTACGGTGGTTTCCTGGCCTTGGGGGCGGATGTTCTGATCGATGTGCAGGGCTTCGGTGAAGCTCACGCGCTCGTCGGCGTGAACCACAGCGTTTTCTTGCATTTCCACACAGTCAGCACCTTCGGGAACCGGCGCGCCGGTGAAGATCCGCGCGCAGGTGCCGGTGGCCAGGGGCTGTGGCGACTGACCTGCGAAGATGCGCTGGCTCACTGCCAACGGTTCACCGGTCCAGTCCGCCAAGCGCACGGCGTAACCGTCCATGGCGCTGTTCGGCCAAGGCGGCAGGTCGAGCGTAGAGATCAGGTCCTGGGCCAATACACGGCCATCGCAGTCAGCCAGGGGCAGCGTTTCCTGCTCGCGGATCGGCGCGGCTTCGGCCATCGCCAGCAGTTTTTGCAAGGCCTCTTCCACCGGCATCAGGGCGCCGGTCTTGCCAGGCTTACCCACGGGATTCACAAGGCTCGGCCTGCTTCAGGTGCGGTACGAAGTTGCACGGGCGATGACGGTTGTCCAACTGCTCGGCGAGGATGCCATCCCAGCCGGTACGCACCGCATTGGTGGAACCCGGCAGGCAGCACACCAGGGTGCCATTGGCCAAGCCTGCCAATGCGCGAGACTGCACGGTAGAGGTGCCGATATCAGCCACGGATATCTGGCGGAACAGCTCGCCAAAACCGTCGACCTGTTTATCGAGCAGGCAACTGACGGCCTCAGGCGTGCTGTCACGGCCGGTGAAGCCGGTGCCGCCGGTGATCAACACCACTTGCACCACGTCTTCGGCGATCCAGTGGGCGACTTGGGCGCGGATTTTGTAAAGGTCGTCCTTGAGCAGCACGCGCTCGGCCAGGGTATGGCCAGCGGCGGTGAGACGGTCGACGAAGACCTGGCCCGAGGTGTCGGTGTCCAGGGTGCGGGTGTCACTGACGGTCAATACAGCGATATTCAGGGGTACGAAGGGCGCATCTGCCTTGGCGTTCATGGCACGGTCCGGTTGTCGAAGGAACAGCCCGATGTTATATCACAGGCCCCCCTTTTGCTGCCGCTGCGGAACCGCCATGCCTATCGACTCATCCCCCCTGCCGTGTTCGATCCTGCTGCTATCCGGTGGGCGCGGGCAGCGCATGGGCGGCCAGGACAAAGGCCTGTTGGATTGGCGTGGCCAGCCCTTGATCGCGCATCTACAGAGCCTGGTGCGACCGCTCACGGATGACCTGATCATCTCGTGCAACCGCAACCCGCAACAGTACGCCGTCTATGCCGACCAACTGGTGAATGACGACAGCCCGGACTTTCCCGGCCCGCTCGCCGGTATCCGTGCGGGACTCGCCGCCGCGCGCCACGCGCACCTGCTGATATTGCCGTGCGATGTACCGCATATCGACGCCCGATTGCTCGCCGACCTGCGGCAGACAGCGCAGCGCAACCCGCTACTGCCAGTGATGGTGCGCCATGGTGAATTCTGGGAACCCTTGATCTGCATCATCCCTACCCACCTGCAAACTGAGGTAGAACAGGCATGGCGTGCGGGTGAACGCAGCCCACGCAAGATCTTCCTGCAACTGGGTGGCGTGGGACTGGAGTGCCCGGCGGATGACCCGCGACTGGCCAACCTTAATACGCCCGAGCTGTTACAGACGCTGTCGGGCATGTCAGAATGAACCTCGCATCAGGAACTTTGTCGGCGCCGCACGCGTCACAAGGTCAGCAATTAAAAAGTATTCTCTCGGAGACAAACTCATGACTCAACGGACCATCGCCGCTCTCATGCTTGCACTGGGCCTCGCCACCCTCGCCGGTTGCGCCTCGCCGACAGTGATCACCCTGAATGACGGTCGCGAAATCCAGGCCGTCGACACCCCGAAATACAATGAAGATTCGGGTTTCTACGAATTCGAACAACTTGACGGCAAGCGCACCCGCATCAACAAAGATCAGGTTCGCACCGTTAAAGACCTGTAAGTCTTAGCGTTTGCCACAAGGCCCGCCTCGCGCGGGCCTTGTCGTTTCCGAGGGGTTACCAGTCCAGGGTGATCTCGCTGCGGAAGCTGCGCTCAACGCCGGTGACCGGGTCGATAAAACGCACGCCCTGGGCCAGCAGCTTGAGCGGGTTGGCGTAGTCGTCCACCGCGTCCTTGATCACATCCGGGTAGAACGGGTCGTTACAGATACTCGCGCCAAGTGCCGTCATATGCACGCGCAGCTGGTGCTTCTTGCCAGTCACGGGAAACAGGCCGTAGCGCCATAGATCGCCATTCTTTTCGCGCACTTCCACAGCCGTTTCAGTGTTGGCGGCGCCAGACCCCTCCTGCATACGAAAGAACGGCTCGCCATCGACCAGGCGGCTTTTATGCACTCTGGGGAACGCCAGTTCAGGCAAGGCCGGTGCGATGGCCTCGTAGAATTTATCGATCTTGCGCGTGGGAAACAGTTGTTGATACGCGGAGCGGCTGGCCGGGTTGGCCGAGAACAGCACCAACCCCGCCGTATGCCGATCGATGCGATGCAAGGGCACCAGCGATGGATTGTCGAGGCGGCGAATCAGGCGCCGCAGCAGGGTTTGCTCGACATATTCACCGGCCGGGGTCACGGGCAGGAAATGGGGTTTGTCTGCCACCACCAGGTGCTCGTCGGCGTACAGGATGGTTTCCTGTACGGGGATGATTTTCTCGTTGGGCACTTCGCGGAAGTAATAGATGCACAGCCCTTCCTTGTAGGCCAGGTCCTGGCTGATCGGGCTGCCGTTGATATCCAATACGCGGCTGCGGGCGATGCGGTCCAGCCAATGTTCACGGCTGATCGCCGGGAAGTGTTCGCACAGGCAATCCAGCACCGTCGCCCAAGGGCCCGGTGGCAAGTACAACGTACTGGCTTGATGCTCGGAGGCGATAAAAACAGAAGTGGACATGCAGATGCTCAAGCCTTGGAAAAACCGGCAGGCATTATCCCGCATTGCGCGGGATTGAGCCTAGGGCGAATCTCAGGCCTTGGCCAACGCGGCCCGCAGAACCTTCGAGGCACTGGCGGCGTCGGTGAATTCCTTGAGCCAGCGCAGCACGTCCACCGCTTCCCAGCGGCCTGGGTCGTACAACGCGTACAACAAGCCCTGGTAACCCACCACATCCAGCTGCTTGTGATAACCGGCGCGCTGGAACAGCGCCTCGATCTCGGCGAAGCAAGTATTGAAATGCACTTTATTAAACGGCGTCTTGCCTTCCGTGACCAGGCCGTCAAGGCGCAGCTCGTTCACCGCGTCGCGCACGACATCGGCGGACATGCGATTGACGCTGCTTTTCAGTTGTTCAACATTCACCACGGGCGTTCCCTCTATTCAATCGCTGTACAAACATACAGTAACGTAATAATCGGAAACCTGCCATCGCATAAAACTCAGCGAAGGAAGGCGACAACCTGTTGTGTGTCGAATGGCCAATCCAGTTCCGCCCCGGTGTCTACCCGGCGAAGCACCGGGATCCGCAGGCCGTAGGCTTCGGTCAGGTCTTCGGGGTCGGTGATATCCACCAGTTCCACCAGCAACCCGTGTTCGACGAGCGGCATGATTTCGGCTTCGGCGATTTCACAAAGATGGCAACCCAGGGAGCCGAATAACTGGCATTCAGGAAGCATGGCAATGGACCTGGTCAGAAAACAGGCCACCATTCTAAGCCCGGTTACGGCCTCTCGCCCACCCTCACTAAAACCCTGACCCAGGTCACCATGGCGTATAACTGATTCGGCGATTCTCGCGGCTTTTTGCCTGCCCCCTAGCAACGGAGATGCATGTGTTTGCCAACCTGCTGATCATTTTGGCCTCATCCCTGGTGGTGATTGCGCTGTTTCGCCGGTTGCGATTGCCGCCCGTGCTGGGCTACCTGTGCGTCGGCCTGGCCGTGGGGCCCACCGCGCTGGACTGGGTGAATGACAGCGAGGACCTGCCCGACCTCGCCGAACTCGGTGTGGTGTTTCTGCTGTTCTCCCTGGGCCTGGAATTTTCCCTGACCAGGATGCTCGCCTTGCGCCGTGTGGTGTTTGGCCTGGGCAGTTTGCAGGTGCTGGGGTGCGCAGTACTGCTGGGCGGATTATTGATGGCCTTTGGTGTGGCGCCGGGCATCGCCCTGTTGCTGGGGGCAGGGCTGGCGTTGTCATCCACGGCGATTGTCAGCAAGGAGCTGACCAGCCTTGGTGAAATCTTCAGCAGCCACGGCCAGAACGCGATTGGCGTGTTGCTGTTTCAGGACGTAGTGGCGGTGTTGCTGCTGACCCTGGTGCCGGTGTTTGCCGGCACCGGTGAGCAAGCCTGGTACCTGGCGCTGCCGCTGACACTCGGCAAAACCGTGTTCTTGTTTGTCGGCCTGCTGCTCGCCAGCCGTTGGCTGTTGCCGCGTTTGTTCCGCGAGGTCGCCGCCTCCCATTCGGCAGAGCTGTTTGTGCTGCTGGCGCTGGTGATTGTGTTGCTGACCGCCTGGCTCACCCACCTGCTTGGGCTCTCCCCTGCGCTGGGTGCGTTCCTCGCCGGCATGTTGTTAGGGGAAAGCCACTACCGCCATCAGATCGAGGCGGATATCCGCCCGTTTCGCGACATCTTGCTGGGGCTGTTTTTCGTCAGCATCGGCATGCTCATCGACCTGCAACTGTTCGTCAGCCATAGCCTGCTGATCCTCGGCATGACCCTGGCATTGATGGTGGCCAAAGGCTGTGTGGTCGCCGCGCTGGTCAAGCTGCGTGGCAGCGACAGTGAAACCGCCTGGCGCAGTGGCCTGGCCCTGGCCCAGGGTGGCGAGTTCTGTTTTGCGTTGATGGCGCAGATGCAGCAAAGCCGTCTGATCCCGGATGAATTCAACGGCCTGCTGCTCGCTGCCACGTTCTGTTCGATGTTGCTGACGCCGCTGCTGTTGCGCGCCGCACCACGCATTGCCCTGCGCCTGCACCGCAAGCCCAACCAGCAAGTGCAGTTGGAAGAAATCACCGCGCTGAACGCCGAGTTGCGCGGGCACGCAGTGATTTGCGGGTATGGACGCGTAGGCCAATCCATCGGACGTTTCCTACGCAATGAGCAACAGGCGTTTATCGCCCTGGATGACGACCCGGAACGGGTCCAGGAAGCCACCACCGAAGACAGCAGCGTGCATTACGGCGATTGCCGGCGTGGTGCCCTGCTCAGTGCAGTCGGCCTGGAGCGTGCACGGTTGGTGGTGATTGCGGTGGACAACAGCGACGTTGCCTTGGTGGTGTTGAAAGAAGCGCGCCGGATCAACCCCGAAGTGCCGATTCTGGTGCGCACCCGCGATGACAGCCAACTGGCCGAACTGAAAGCCGCGGGCGCCAATGAAGTGGTGCCCGAGCTGTTGGAGTCGAGCCTGATGCTCGCCTCCCATGCCTTGATCCTGCTAGGCCTGCCGGACCAACAGGTACAGGCGCGTGTCGATGAAGTGCGGCAGAACCGCTATCACCTGCTGCACGGTTTTTACTCGCACCCGAACAACGCAGAAGAGGCGCCGATCAATCCTGACTGACCGCGCCGATCTTGTGGATCGACAGGTCCGCGCCGTAGTACTCCTCTTCCTGGCTCAGGCGCAGCCCGGTCACGCGCTTGATCACGCCGTACACCAACAGGCCGCCGGCCAGCGCCACCAGCACACCGAGGGCGGTGCCGATCAACTGGCTGATCAGGCTGACACCCCCCAGCCCACCGAGGGCGGTCTGGCCGAAAATGCCACAAGCGATGCCGCCCCACACCCCGCACAGGCCGTGCAACGGCCACACACCCAGTACGTCATCGATCTTCCAGCGATCCTGGGCCGCGATGAAGAACCACACGAACACACCACCGGCGACTGCCCCCGTGACCAGCGCGCCCACCGGGTGCATCAGGTCGGAGCCCGCGCAGATCGCCACCAGCCCGGCCAATGGACCGTTATGCAGGAAGCCTGGGTCATTGCGACCGATGACCAGGGCCGCAACCGTGCCGCCGACCATGGCCATCAGCGAATTGACTGCCACCAGGCCACTGACGCCGTTGAGGGTTTGCGCGCTCATCACGTTGAAGCCAAACCAACCGACGATCAAAATCCACGAGCCCAACGCCAGGAACGGAATGCTCGACGGTGCAAACGCTACCAGGCGCCCGTCGCGGTAGCGCCCATTGCGCGGGCCCAGCAACAACACCGCCGCCAGCGCCAGCCAGCCGCCCATGGCGTGCACCACCACGGAACCGGCGAAGTCGTGGAAGCTGGCGCCAAAGGTCGCGAGCAGCCAGGCCTGCAGGCCGAAATTGCCGTTCCACACCATGCCTTCGAAAAACGGGTAGATAAACGCCACAATCAACGCCGTTGCGCAGAGCTGCGGAGCAAACCGCGCACGCTCGGCGATACCGCCGGAAATAATCGCCGGGATCGCCGCCGCGAAGGTCAGCAGGAAAAAGAACTTCACCAACCCATAACCATGATCGGCACTGATCACAGCGGCCGGTTGCATGAAGCTCACACCGTAGGAGATCCAATAGCCTATAAAGAAATAGGCCAGCGTGGAAATGGCGAAGTCGCTGAGGATCTTCGACAAGGCGTTGACCTGGTTTTTCTGGCGCACGGTGCCCACTTCCAGGAACGCGAAGCCGGCGTGCATGGCCAGCACCATGACCGCACCGATCAGGATAAACAGGGTATTGGAACTATGGACGAGGGTGTCCACTGCACTTTGCAGATTTTCCATGGAGGTTGGCAGGCCTGTAATAAAGGCAAAAAGCACCAAAGCGGTTCAAGCCAGGGTTGCGCGCACTAAATTGGCACCGCCGGCCCCACCCCTCTACAGAGGATGTGAACCGCTTTAGCGCAGCGATCAACACAACAGGCCGTTGCCGAAAGGGTTTTTCCGCGGGTTTCAGTTATTTAGGGTAAGGTTTTTCAAGGCATTGCCTAAAGCCGCCCGGATTCAGCGCAAGCCCCGGGGCCTGCGCACCAAGGCAAAGCAAAAGCTGTACCAGACAATTGCACTGAACCTTCACCGATGCCGGTGACTCGAAACCACTACGTATCGAACCGACGTACCGATCAGCCAATCACGGAGATAACCATGGCCAGAAGAACTGCAAAGACTGCTCAAGAAATATTGATGGCGGATTTTCAAACCTTGGTGACTGACACCGAACGGTTGCTGGATGACACCAAGGTGCTTGCCGGTGACCAGGCCGATGAGCTGCGCGCGAAGATTCATGACACGCTGCTGCAGGCCCGCGAAACCCTGAAACAGACCGAAGAGTCCCTGCGCGAACGTGGCCAGGCGGCGGTCACCGCCACTGAAGATTACGTGCAGGCCAACCCTTGGCAGTCGGTGGGCATTGCCGCCGGCGTGGGCTTTCTGATCGGCCTGTTGGCCACAAGGCGCTAATCATGTCTATCGGCGAAACTGGCTCGTCCACGGGCACTACCTCAAGACGTTTGGGCGCGGCCGTGTTGGGCTTGCTGCACAGCCACGTCGAATTGTTTGGCATTGAATTGCAGGAACAGAAGGCCCGCACCGTCAGCCTGCTGCTGTTTGCCGGCCTGGCGCTGGTGTTTGCGCTGCTGTTGCTGGTGGGGCTGTCGACCTTGGTGATGATCCTGGTGTGGGACACCGGCTACCGCCTGACCGGGATCATCTGCCTCTGCGTGTTCTACACGCTGGCCGCAGCGTTCTGCGGGGTACGCTTGAAAGCGGCGGTGTTCGATGAGTCCACGCCGTTCCACGCCACCCTCGAAGAGCTGGCCAATGACCGGGAGCGCCTGCTGCCATGACTCAACTACCGACAAACACCTCACGGCGGGAAATGCGCAAGGCGTTGATTCGCCTGCGCATGGAAATGCACCGCCAGGAGATTCGACACGAATCCCAGCAATTGATGTCGCCCTTGAACAAGGTGCGCAACCTGGGCCAGAACTTTCAGGACGGCCTGGGCATCAAGCACGCGCCGCTGTGGGGCGTGGCCGCTGTGACGCTGATGGGCTTCTTTACCGGTAAGGGCGCCAAGGGCGGCGGTATCGGCAGCCTGACGCGCATGGTGCGCCTGGGCGCCGGCTTGATCCCGCTGATCAAACTGGCCATGCAGGGTTCATCGCGCAAAGGTTGAGCCTGGCTGGCTGCATTCTTGCTAACAGAATCGGCCCGACCCTCGTTTTCGAGGGCCGGGCCTTTTTTTCGCCACCTCGCTTAAGGAGGCCCCGTGATCGACGGGCAACCGCTCGCCTGCTTCCAGCCATTTATCGACACCGCCACCGGCCGCATCGCCGGCGTTGAGGCCCTGGGCCGTCTGCGCCAGGCTGACGGCCGCTTGCAGTCCGTGGGCCCGCTGTTCGCCGACCCACGCACGCCGGGCGTGACCTTGCGCCGTCTCGACCGGCAGATCCGTGACAACGCACTGAGCCGCTTGCACGAAGCCCCCGAAGATTGGTTCCTGAGCTTGAACATCTCGCCGCGCTGGATCAATCGCCTGCGCCCGGGCCAAGCCTTGCCGAGCCTGAAGCAGATCCACAGCCATGGCGTCGACCCACGACGCATCGTGTTCGAGATCACCGAACTGGGCGGCGACATCCAGCGCCTGGCCGACGTGGTGGTGCGTTATCGCGAGGCCGGCGCGCGAATCGCCATCGATGACTTTGGCGCTGGCTATTCGCAGCTCGACCGGGTGCTGGCATTGCAGCCGGATATTCTCAAGCTGGACATGCGCCTGTTCCAGGCCGCCGCCCGCGGCGGGCCGAGCAGCGAAGTGGTCAGGGCATTGGCGCAAATGGCGGAGAAGACCGGGTGCTGGATCATCGCCGAAGGCGTGGAAACCGAGGCGCAGTTAAGCTTCGCCCTGGAGTGTGGTTCGCGCTATGTGCAGGGCTATCTGTTTGCCCAGGCGCAGCTGGACTGGTTCGCCGCCGACGCCTTCGTCTCGCGTTTCGCCCAGTTGCGCACCGCGTATGTCCAACAAAAGCTCGCAGAGCGTGGGCGCATCATGCAATTGCGCCAGCAATTGGCCGAGCTGATGAACATCCTGCAAACCTGGGCGCAGGCCCAGGCGCCGTTGAGCGAGTTGCCGCAACTGCCGGCCTTTCCCTGGCTGCTGCGCTTCTACCAGTGCGACCGGCATGGCACGCAGCTGACCCCCAACTTCGAATGGCGCCAGGACGCCTGGCAGGCCGACAGTCGCTACCTGGGCCATAACTGGTCGTGGCGCCCGTACTTCTATCACCTGCTGGCCGAGGGGTGGGAGGAGCGGCGCCTGACCCTGTCTTCGACCTACCGCGACGCGACCACCAATCAGTATTGCCTCACGGCCGGACAATTCTTCGATAACGGTCAGCGTTTGCTGTTAATCGATATCGACGCAGCCGGGCTGTAGATTTTCGCTTGCCCAGGTCGCGCTGAACCGGGAAGCTGGGAGGGTCATTCACCGTACGGAGAGTACCCGCCTTGGATTGGCCCACCCTGCTGACTCGCGAACGTCTTGGCAAACCGCTGCACAGCCCGGAAGAACTGGGGCGTAGCCCGTTTCACAAAGACCACGACCGTATTATCTTCTCCGGCGCATTTCGCCGCCTGGGCCGCAAGACCCAGGTACACCCGGTCTCCAGCAACGACCACATCCATACACGCCTGACCCACTCCCTGGAAGTGAGCTGTGTGGGCCGCTCCCTCGGCATGCGCGTCGGCGAGACCTTGCGCAGCGCCCTGCCCGACTGGTGCGACCCGAGCGACCTGGGCATGGTGGTGCAATCGGCCTGCCTGGCCCACGACATCGGCAACCCGCCATTCGGGCATTCCGGCGAAGACGCCATCCGCCACTGGTTCCAGCAGGCTGCAGGGCGCGGCTGGCTGGACGACATGAGCAGCGCCGAACGCAATGACTTCCTCAACTTCGAAGGCAACGCGCAGGGCTTTCGTGTGCTCACCCAACTGGAATACCACCAGTTCGACGGCGGTACGCGGCTGACCTACGCAACCCTGGGCACGTACCTGAAATACCCCTGGACCGCCCGGCACGCGGACTCGCTGGGGTACAAGAAACACAAGTTCGGCTGCTACCAGAGCGAGCTGCCGATCCTCGAGCAGATCGCCCACAAGCTCGGCCTGCCGCAACTCGAGGATCAGCGCTGGGCCCGGCATCCGCTGGTGTATCTGATGGAGGCGGCAGACGACATTTGCTACGCCTTGATCGACTTGGAAGACGGTCTGGAAATGGAGTTGCTGGAGTACACCGAAGTCGAGTCGCTGCTGCTGGACCTGGTGGGCGATGACCTGCCACAGACCTATCGCCAACTCGGCGCCCAGGACTCCCGTCGACGCAAGTTGGCGATCCTGCGTGGCAAGGCCATCGAGCATTTGACCAACGCGGCGGCACGGGCCTTCGTGGAACAGCAAGACGCTTTGTTGGCCGGCACCCTGCCCGGGGATCTGGTGGAGCATATGCACGGCCCGGCCAAACGCTGCGTCCTGGATGCCAAAGACATGGCGCGCAAGAAAATCTTTCAGGACAAGCGCAAGACCCTGCATGAGATCGGCGCCTACACCACCCTCGAGATTCTCCTGAACGCCTTCTGCGGTGCCGCGCTTGAGCAACATGGCGGGCGCACGCCGTCGTTCAAGAACCGGCGCATTCTCGACTTGCTTGGCAACAACGCGCCGAACCCCGAGTGGCCGTTACACGCGTCGTTCCTACGCATGATCGACTTTATCGCGGGCATGACCGACAGCTATGCCACCGAGATGGCGCGGGAAATGACCGGACGCTCCAGCCCTCAATAACGAGCACGATCACGTCGCCTGTTTCCTGAAAGGAATCTGCCTACAAAGGGAACAGAGCGGCCTGATCGAATTCGCACAACCACCCGATGAATAATCACGCACGCTCCCGGCGACCCTGGCGATCTGTTCCTACGCGCCCCCATCGACGCTTGACTCACCGCGTGGCCCCCAATGCCCAACTACCCACTTCGTATCCTGCTGGTGGAGGATCATCCTTTTCAACTTCTCGCCACCCAGTGCCTGCTCAGAAGCTTCGGCTTCGCCCGGCTGACGCCAGCCGAAAACGCCGAGCAGGCAATCTGTTTGATGTCACGGGCCGAGGAGCCTTTCGACATCATCCTCTGTGACCAATGCTTGCCTGACCTGCCCGGACTCGAACTGATTGATATCGCCAGCCGCCGACGCTTTACCACGACCGCCATCCTGCTGAGCGGATTGCCCGTGGCGGAACTCGCCAGCCTGATATCCCAAGCGGCAGATCGTGGCCTGCCACTACTCGGTTACTTATCAAAGCCACTGAACAAGAATGAACTTGCGCACTTGCTGTGCCCTTTACTTAAGTTACAAATGTAGGAATTAAACATCATGGACTGACGAAAAACGTCGGCGCCGCACCCGTTAAATCCATGACAGCAGCATTTAGTTCACTCACTGCCACAGCACTGACATATCGCTTCACAACGCCTTAGCAGCCGGTAGGCATTTACCTTTTCTCATGTAGGACTTTTCCTGTTTTATATCTACTTCCCCCTCGACTCATGCTCCTCCCTCCTCTTCTAAGCTAATGTGCCCGCTTTATTTGCACTTGCATGGAATGTGATCATGAACTCAGTTTTTATTATCGATGACCACCCTGTTATACGACTTGCCATCCGAATGTTACTGGAGCACGAAGGGTACAAAGTGGTGGGCGAAACGGATAACGGCTGCGACGCCATACAAATGGTCCGCGAATGCCTGCCTGACCTGATTATCCTGGACATCAGCATTCCCAAGCTGGATGGGCTGGAAGTGCTCTGCCGCTTCAACGCGATGAACACGTCAATGAAGACCCTGATCCTGACAGCCCAGTCCCCCACCCTCTTCGCCACACGCTGCATGCGCTCGGGCGCCGATGGCTACGTGTGCAAGGAAGGCGATTTGAGTGAGTTGCTGAGCGCCATTCGCGCGGTGTTGTCCGGCTACAACTATTTCCCGAGCCAGGCACTGAACAGCAATGGTGTAGACGGTGTGGAATCTCAGGAACTCGAATTATTCAAGACCGTCAACGACCGCGAACTAATGGTATTGCAACTTTTTGCACAAGGCCGCACCAACAAGGAAATCGCCAAAGGTATGTTTCTGAGTAATAAAACAGTAAGCACTTATAAAAAGCGGCTGATGCAAAAACTTCAAGCCAAATCCTTGGTAGAACTTATCGAGATGGCAAAACGAAACGCGCTAGTGTGAGAAAGCGGATGCCCAGGCGTATAAAGGACTATCTGATTACATTGAGTGCCGGCTTGTGCTTCAGCACGGTCGTGCTCGCGAACCACCCAGCGAGCCCGGAACATTTCACCTTGTTGAGCCGTGCAGGCTCGGTTCAACTGGAAACCCACCTCAACAAGGCCCAACGCCAATGGCTGCAAAACAAGCGGGAGTTGGTGCTGGGCACTGCGTCCCCTGATTATCCGCCCTTTGACCTCACGTCCAGCGGCCGCGACTACGAGGGACTCACCGCTGATTACGCCGGCCTGCTGTCCAAGGCACTGGCACTGCCGGTGAAAGTGTTGCGCTACCCATCCCGAGAGGCCGCGATCCGCGCCCTTGAAGCGGGGGATATCGACCTGCTGGGCTCGTCCAACGGCTTTGAGGCGGCAAACCCGAATCTCACGCTGTCCGAACCCTATGCAGTGGACCAGCCGGTACTGGTCACCCGCGAAGGTGAGACCCGCAGCCTGAAGGATGGCCTGGCCGGGATGCGCCTGGCTCTGGTCTACCACTACCTGCCACTGGGCGAGGTGGAAAAGCTTTACCCCGAGGCGCGCATCCGCGTCTATCCCTCTTATCAAAATGCCTTGAATGCGGTGGCATTCGACCAGGCGGACGTGTTTCTCGGCGATACCATTTCCACCCATTACATGATCAACAAGGGCTACCTGAAGAACATCCGCATGGCCAATTTCGGCAAGCACGAGGCCTATGGGTTCAGCTTTGCCATGCCCCAGCAGCAGCGCACCCTCTTGAGTATCGTCGATGCGGTAATGACGGCCGTGCCTACCGCTGAACGGGACGCGATCGCCAAGCGCTGGAGCGCCGGCAGCGACATCCTGCTGACCGACGAGAAGCTACAACTGACTCAACGTGAGGAGCGTTGGCTGAAGGACCACCCGGTGGTGAAGGTGGCGGTGAACGAAACCTTCGCCCCCCTGACGTTCTTCGATACCGACGGCAATTTTCGTGGCATTACCGCCGATCTGCTGGAGTTGGTTCGCCTGCGCACCGGGCTGCGTTTCGACATTGAGCGCGGGCGTGACGTGAATGCGATGATCGAACAGGTGGACGCCGGCAAAGTCGACATCATCGGCGCAATCGTGCCCAGCGTTGAACGGGAAGCGCAGCTGAATTTCAGCCGACCTTACCTGGAAAATTCCTATGTGCTGCTGACCCGGAAAGAGCCCGATGCGCCCTTGAACCTGGAGCAGATGGCCGGCAAGCGCCTGGCAATTACGCCGGGTAACCCGCTGGAAACCGTCCTGCGCCGCGACTTCCCAGAGGTGCATCTGGTCAACGCCAGCGACACGTTCAAGGCCTCGGAAATGCTGGCCCAAGGGCATGTCGAAGGCGCAGTGAACTCACTGGTAGTCGCCAACTACTTCCTGTCGTCCCAGATGTTCCAGGACAAACTTCAGATCAGCACCAGTATCGGCACCTTTCCCGCCACGTTTGCCCTGGCAACCGCACGCAGTGCCACCGAACTCAGCTCGATTCTCGACAAGGCCTTGCTGAGCATCGCCCCGGATGAACTGGGGGTGATCAACAGTCGCTGGCGAGGCTACACCTCCGCCTCCGATAGCTACTGGCGCAACTATCATCAACTGATCGCACGCATCATCATTGGTACGGGCCTTTTGCTGTTGGTCTCCCTGGGCTGGAACGCCTATATGCGTCGCCAGATCAAACACCGCAAGATGGCCGAGCGCGCGCTCAGTGACCAGTTCGAGTTCATGCGTGCGCTGGTCAATGAAACCCCGCATCCGATCTACGTGCGTGATCGTAAAGGCTTGCTGCAGACCTGCAATGACAGCTACCTGCAGGTATTCGACGTCAAACGCGAGGATGTGATCGGCAAAAGCGCCATCCAGATGAGTGAGGCCCTTGAAACCGACGCGGTTCAATATCACGCCGATTACCAGCGGGTGATGGCCGAAGGCAACCCGCTGATCCTTGATCGCACCCTGCATATCCACGGAAAAAAACTGACGATCTACCACTGGATCCTGCCATACCGCGACTCTACCGCAGAGGTGCAGGGCATCATTGGTGGCTGGATTGACATCAGCGAGCGACGCCAACTGTTCGACGAAATCCGCGCCGCCAAAGAACGCGCCGACGAAGCCAACCGGGCCAAGAGCACGTTCCTCGCCACCATGAGCCATGAAATCCGCACACCGATGAACGCGGTGATTGGCATGCTCGAACTGACCCTCAAGCGTGCCGACCAGGGCCATCTTGATCGCCCGGCCATCGAAGTGGCGTACAACTCGGCCAAGGACCTGCTGGAGCTGATCGGCGATATCCTCGACATCGCGCGCATCGAATCCGGGCGCCTGAGCCTGGCGCCGGAACGCGTCAACCTGCGAGAGGTGATCGAGTCGGTGGTGCGTGTGTTCGACGGCCTGGCCCGCCAGAAAACCCTCAGCCTGTCCCTTGAGTTCAAGCCCAACCTGGATGACACCGATGTGTTGATCGACCCGCTGCGGTTCAAGCAGGTGCTGTCCAACCTCGTCAGCAACGCGATCAAGTTCACCGAGCGCGGCGAGGTCAAAATCAAGGTTGAGGTATTGCCCACCGAGCTGGCGCAGCAAGTCGAGATGAAACTGGTGGTCGAGGACACCGGGATAGGTATCAGCCGGGATGACCAGTTACGCCTGTTCGAACCCTTTGCCCAGGCCGACAATTCCGGGCAGCTCGCCAGGAGCGGTGCCGGCCTGGGGCTGGTGATCTGCCGCAGCCTGTGCGCAATGATGGGCGGGCAACTGAGCCTGAGCAGCGTGCCTATGGTGGGCACTCAGGTGCATGTCAGCTTGAACATGACGCGCCTGCAGCCGGAACAGGCAACGGTCGAACCGAAACCCGAAGCCCCTGCGACCGCGCCAGTGCTCAATGTGCTGGTGGTGGACGATCATCCCGCCAACCGCTTGCTGATGTGCCAGCAACTGGGTTACCTGGGACACCAGTTCACCGCCGCCCAGAACGGCGCCACCGGTTTCCAGGCCTGGCGCCAGGAACGCTTCGACCTGATCATCGCCGACTGCAACATGCCCATCATGAATGGCTACGAGCTGAGTCGCTCGATCCGGGAATACGAACAGCGTGAGCAACTCGCACCGTGCGTGGTACTGGGTTTTACCGCCAATGCCCAGCCCGAAGAGAAGCAACGCTGCGCCGAAGCCGGTATGAACGATTGCCTGTTCAAACCGATCAGCCTGACGGCATTGGAGCGACAACTGGCGAAGATCGCCCCTCAACCCAGCGACCTGTACCTGGACCTCGGCAACTTCGAGGCCCTGACCGGCGGCGATCCACAGTTGAGCTGGCGTTTGCTGGAGGAACTGTTGAGCAGCAGCCGACATGATCGCCAGGAACTGACGGCGCTGATCAGTGCACATGCCCCGCTCCAGGAAATCATCGAGCAAGCTCACAAAATCAAAGGCGCTGCCCGTATTGTTCAGGCGACCCCATTGGCCAGGCAGTGCGAAACCCTTGAACAAGCCTGTGCCCGCGGTGATGACTGGGCGTTGATTGAAGCCAGTGCGAAATCCTTGGAAAAGCTCATGATGGAACTGGAGAGGTTACTGCAGATGCAGCTTCAAGCACTCGATGCCAGCAAGGGGCGGCTGCCGCCCCTTACGTGATCAGCAGTTGGTCAAGCGCAGGAAAATTGCTGCCAGCCGTTCAATGCCCGCCTGGTCCTGGGGGGTAAAACGCGCCAACGACGGGCTATCGAGGTCAAGGACGCCGATCAATTTGCCGTCCTTGACCAGGGGTACCACCAGCTCGCTGTTCGATGCGCTGTCACAGGCGATATGCCCTGGGAACGCATGCACATCCTCCACCCGCTGGGTCTGCCGCGTCGCCGCCGCCGCACCGCACACCCCACGGCCGAACGGTATGCGCACGCAGGCGATCTGGCCCTGGAACGGGCCAAGCACCAGCTCTTCGTCACGGTTAAGGTAAAAGCCGGCCCAGTTCAAATCGTCCAGCTGGTTGAACAGGAAGGCAGAAAACTGCGCACTGTTGGCGATGAAATCTCGCTCATCGGCCAGCAGCGACTCCAGTTGCGCGCAGAGCATGGCATAGCCATCAAGGCCAGTACCGGCGCTTTGTAAATCAATCATGGTTGACGTTCCAGTAATTTGAGGCCGACCCAGTAACGAGCGAATTGGTACGCGCAACGACCGTTGCGGTTGCCACGTCCGGTAGCCCAGCGTACCGCAAGAATGTCGAGCGCTTCATCGCGCTGCCACTGCAAACCGGCCTTGCTCGCCAGTTCGCCGATCCAGTGCTCCACGACATCCAGGAAGTGTTCCTGGGTAAACGGGTAGAACGACAGCCACAAGCCAAAACGGTCGGACAAGGCGATCTTGTCTTCCACCGCTTCGCTTGGGTGCAATTCACCATCCACGCGTTTCCAGTTGTCATTGTCGCTCTGGTTTTCCGGCACCAAATGGCGGCGGTTGGAAGTGGCGTACAGCAGCACGTTCTCCGGGGCCTGTTCGAGAGAGCCGTCGAGCACGCTTTTCAGCACACGGTAATCGCCTTCACCGGCCTCGAATGACAGGTCGTCGCAGAACAGGATAAAACGCTGCGGCAGCTTGAGCAGTTGCTCGACCACACGCGGCAGGTCGGCCAGATGGTCGCGTTCGATCTCGATCAGGCGCAAACCGGCCTTGGCGTGCTGTGCCAGCAAGGCGCGCACCATCGACGATTTACCCGTGCCACGCGAGCCCCATAGCAGCGCATGATTGGCGGGCAGGCCATCGATGAATTGTTGGGTGTTGCGCGCCAGTGTTTCACGTTGCTTGTCGACACCGATCAGGTCCGACAGGCGCATGTCCAGGCTCACGTCCAACGGCAACAGGAAACCACTGCGGCCTTCGCGCTGCCAGCGGGCAGCCAGGCACTGGTTCCAATCAATGGTTTGGCGTGGTGCAGGCAATAAGGGTTCGAGGCGGGCGAGCACTGCATCGGCCCGCTCAAGAAAGGCACTCAATCGAGAATCCACAATTATTCCTCTGGCAAGTTCTTGCAAAAGATGGCGTATTGGCAGCCCTGCGGCAGACCGCACGAGGCTGCGTAAAAAACGATTCATGCCGGGTAAGCCAGAGCCTGTGGATGTTCAGCTATGCTTGCCGGGCGAAGGGAAACGTAAAGTGGTTCAACACTCAATGGATATCAAGTTCGCCCACCGCTTGTCTTATAAACAAGCCAGATTGACTGTGCTGGTCGGTTTCGTGTTGGGAACCTTGCTCAGCCTGATCCAAATCGGCATTGATTATGCCAGCGAAGACGCATCCATCAACCGTGAAATTCGCTCGCTGATCGAAATCAGCCACAACCCCGCGTCACGCATCGCCTACAACATCGATGCCGAACTGGCCCAGGAACTGACCCTGGGCCTGCTGCACTCCCCCGCCATCATCCATGCCCAGTTGATCGACAATAATGGCGTGGTACTGGCCGATGTCGACCGGCCGCGCAAAGAAAGCACCTACCGCCCCCTCAGCGATTTTCTGTTTGGGGCCAACCGCCAGTTTGAAGATCGGCTGTTCCTGAACCCTATGCCCAACGAGTCCCTCGGCGTGCTACGGCTGGACGTGGACACTTATGCCTTTGGCAGCCGCTTCCTGCGCCGTGCCGAGATCACCCTGCTCAACGGGTTTGCCCGCAGCCTGCTGCTGACCGGCATCCTGCTGGGTCTGTTCTACGTCATGCTGACCCAGCCACTGGTGCGTATTATTCGCGAGCTGAGCAACCGCAGGCAGGCACGCCTGGATTGCCCGCCGGGCCATGAACACGACGAAATCGGCGTACTGGTGAACGTTGCCAACCAACAGTTCGAAAACATGGAGACGGAGATCCAGCAACGCCGCCACGCGGAAGACCGACTGACCGAATACCTGGGGCAATTGGAGGACATCGTCTCCGCGCGCACCTTGGAGCTCAAGGCCAGCAACCAGCGGCTGAGCCAGTCCAACGACGAATTGGAAGCGGCGAAGATGCATGCATTGGGCATGGCCCAGGCGCGTGCGGCGTTCCTGGCCAACATGAGCCATGAGATTCGCACCCCGCTCAACGGCCTGTTGGGGATGATCGCGCTGTCGCTGGACAGCCCGCTCAATGCCGAGCAGCGCCAGCAACTGTCTATTGCCCATGACTCGGGCAAAGTGCTGGTGGAGTTGCTCAACGATATCCTCGACCTGTCCAAGTTCGATGCTGGCCAGTTGGAGCTGGAACACATCCCCTTCGACCTCGGCTCGCTGGTGGAGGACACCGCTAACCTGCTGTCACAAAACGCGGCACCCAGTGTCGAACTGACCTGCCTGATCGACCCGCAGTTTCCCGCCCAGGTGCTGGGCGACCCGACCCGTGTGCGGCAAATCGTCAGTAACCTGCTGTCCAATGCCTTAAAATTCACGCGCTTCGGCCGGGTCGATGTGCGCCTCAGCGCGCTGGATGGCCGAGTGCGCATCGAGGTCTGTGATACCGGCATCGGCATTGCGCAGGAAGCCCAGGTAAAGATTTTCCAACCGTTCACCCAGGCCGGAGCCGGTATCACACGCCAGTTTGGCGGCACGGGTCTCGGCTTGGCGTTGACGCACAACCTGTGCGAAGCGATGAAAGGCCGACTGAGCATCAGTTCGGAGGTCGGCTTCGGCAGCCAGTTCTGCGCCGACCTGCCGTTGCCGATCCATTTGCCCGCCGTTCAACAGGTGCCGCTCAAGGGTGAGGTGATCGCCATCACCAGTGCCGGCAGCGGCCTGACGGAACTGCTGACCACCCTCCTGCCCCACTGGGGGCTGACACCGCGCTGCTACCCGCGTGATGAGGATTTAAGCGGGCAAACGCCGGACTTGCTGATCACCGACTGCCCCGAATGCCTGTTCCGCCTGCGGCCTTCCATCACCGCGCCGATCCTGCTGGTGACCGCCTATGGCAATTTCATGCCCAGCGAAGAAGTCGCGGCACTGGCGCCGTTGCAGCAACAGGCGCGCCCGCTGAGCCGCAATGCGCTGTATCAAATCCTGGAACGTAACTTGCGCAGCGATCACCCACTCATCCTTGATCCCATCCAGATAGAAGCCGTGCCCCTGGCACGCCGGGCGCGCATCCTGCTGGTGGAGGACAACGCGGTCAACCAACTGGTGGCCAAAGGCATGCTCAGCAAACTGGGGTGTGAAGTGATCGTGGCCGCCCACGGTGGGGAGGCGCTCAAGTTTCTTGAAGAACAACACTTCGACATGGTGTTGATGGACTGCAATATGCCGGTGATGGACGGTTACGAAGCCAGCCGGCAGATCCGTCGCAGCGGGCGCTGGCCGGAACTGCCGATCGTCGCGTTGACAGCCAACGCCCTTTCCGAAGAACGCGAGCGTTGCCGGGCTGCGGGCATGAATGACTACCTGGCCAAGCCGTTTCGGCGCGAGGAACTCAGCGCTTTGCTGGACGTGTGGGTGCCGAAGACGACACGTCTCTGATCTGCAGCAGCAACTGGTCCAAGCCGTCGCGCAAGGCATCGGCCTGGTTCAGGTCGATGCCGCTGTCGCACAGCAGCCGGGTCTTGAGCGCATGGGTCTGGTCGCGCAACTGCACACCGCTTTCGCTGAGGCTCAGGTGCACTTCTCGCTCATCCTTGGCGCTGCGCTGGCGCTTGACCCACTTAAGGTGCTCAAGGCGCTTGAGCAACGGCGTCAGCGTGCCCGAATCCAGCATCAAGCGTTCGCCCAAGGCCTTGACCGTGGGTTGCGCGGGGGCTGTGTCGTGCCATTCCCACAACACCAGCATCACCAAGTATTGCGGGTAGGTCAGGCCCAGTTGATCCAGCATCGGCTTATAGGCGCGGGTCACCGCCCTGGACGCAGCGTAGAGCTTGAAACACAGCTGGTTATCGAGGGCCAGGGATACGCTCATTTGAGCAGGGCTTCGATCTCTTGAGTCAGGTCCTGCGGCTTGGTGGTCGGGGCAAAACGCTTGACTACCTGGCCGTCACGACCGATGAGGAACTTGGTGAAGTTCCACTTGATGCCTTTGGACCCAAGCAGGCCCGGGGCCTGTTGTTTCAGTTGCACGAACAACGGGTGGGCATCGCTGCCATTCACGTCGATTTTCTTGAACAGCGGGAAGCTGACGCCGAAGTTCAGCTCGCAGAACTCGGAGATCGCCCCTTCGTTACCCGGTTCCTGCTTGCCGAACTGGTTGCAAGGGAAACCCAGTACCACCAGCCCCTGGTCCTTGTACTGCTGCCAAAGTTGCTCCAGGCCCTTGTACTGCGGGGTGAAGCCACACTTGCTGGCAGTGTTGACCACCAAGATGGCCTTGCCGGCAAAATCGGCCAAGGTCTTTTGCTCACCTTTGATGGTGGTGCAAGGGATGCTCAGCAGGTTGTCGCTCATGGCAGTGCCTCGATAACGGAAAGAAAGAATAAACATAGTGATCAATTCAATTGTGTTCAATTCAATTGACCAGAATGATAGGCCGATATCAGACGATAACCGCGTCTGTGGCGAGGGAGCTTGCTCCCTCGCCACAGACGATGTGTTTATCGCGGGACGAGGTCCAGGCACACCGAATTGATGCAATAACGTAGGCCAGTCGGCGGCGGACCGTCGGGGAATACATGGCCCAAGTGGGCATCGCATTTGGCGCAGGTGACTTCGGTGCGGATCATGCCGTGGCTGACGTCACGGATTTCGATCATCGCGCTGTCGGCAATCGGCGCGTAGAAACTGGGCCAGCCGCAGCCGGAATCAAACTTGGTGGTCGAATCGAACAGCGGCTCGTTGCAGCAGATGCAGTGGTACACACCGTCCGTCTTGGTGCCGTTGTACTTGCCGCTGAAAGGTCGCTCGGTACCCTTGAGACGACATACGTTGTACTGCTCGGGGTCGAGCATGGCTTTCCATTCATCAATGGTCTTCTGCAGCTTTTCCATCGGTACACCTCGGCAACTGAAAAAGCC
Organism: Pseudomonas tritici; assembly: GCF_014268275.3. Taxonomy (NCBI): domain Bacteria; kingdom Pseudomonadati; phylum Pseudomonadota; class Gammaproteobacteria; order Pseudomonadales; family Pseudomonadaceae; genus Pseudomonas; species Pseudomonas tritici. Next base: position 2,147,873 of record NZ_CP077084.1, on the reverse strand, counting down.
TGATCTGTGTCTTTTCCGTAGATCAGGCGGCACGTATGATTGCGCCTCTTCAAAACGCCAGTCTGGCACCCGCGCTACCGGCATTCAAACGTATTTATGGGGGCGGCCCCGCGGGATTCACAGTACGGTAGTGTCCACACCGTCTGGATCGTTCATTTTCAGGATCACATCGCCATGCAGGTCAGCAAATCGAACAAGCTCGCCAACGTCTGCTATGACATTCGCGGCCCGGTGCTCAAGCACGCCAAACGCCTGGAAGAGGAAGGCCATCGCATCCTCAAGCTGAACATTGGCAACCCGGCGCCCTTTGGTTTCGAAGCGCCGGACGAGATCCTCCAGGACGTGATCCGCAACCTGCCCACCGCCCAGGGCTACAGCGACTCCAAAGGCCTGTTCAGCGCGCGTAAAGCGGTGATGCAGTACTACCAGCAAAAGCAGGTCGAAGGTGTTGGCATCGAAGACATCTACCTGGGCAATGGCGTGTCCGAGCTGATCGTGATGTCCATGCAGGCCCTGCTCAACAATGGCGACGAAGTGCTGGTGCCGGCGCCGGACTACCCGCTGTGGACCGCCGCCGTGACCCTGGCCGGTGGCAACCCGGTGCACTACCTGTGTGACGAAGGCGCCGACTGGTTCCCGGACCTGGCCGACATCAAGGCCAAGATCACCCCGAACACCAAGGCCCTGGTGATTATCAACCCGAACAACCCGACCGGCGCCGTGTATTCCAGGGAGGTGTTGCTGGGCATGCTCGAACTGGCGCGCCAGCACAACCTGGTGGTGTTCTCCGACGAGATCTACGACAAGATCCTCTACGACGACGCGGTGCACATCTGCACCGCGTCCCTGGCGCCAGACCTGCTGTGCCTGACCTTCAACGGCCTGTCCAAGTCCTACCGCGTGGCGGGGTTTCGCTCCGGCTGGATCGCCATCTCCGGCCCCAAGCACAACGCGCAAAGTTACATCGAAGGTATCGACATGCTGGCCAACATGCGCCTGTGCGCCAACGTGCCGAGCCAGCACGCGATCCAGACCGCGCTGGGCGGCTACCAGAGCATCAACGACCTGGTCTTGCCCCAAGGTCGCCTTCTGGAACAGCGTAATCGCACCTGGGAACTGCTTAACGCCATCCCGGGCGTGAGCTGTGTGAAACCCATGGGAGCGCTGTACGCCTTCCCACGGATCGACCCGAAGGTGTGCCCGATTCTCAACGACGAGAAGTTTGTGCTCGACCTGCTGCTCTCGGAAAAACTGCTGGTGGTGCAAGGCACGGCGTTCAACTGGCCGTGGCCGGATCACTTCCGCGTGGTCACATTGCCGCGTGTGGATGACCTGGAGATGGCCATTGGTCGCATCGGTAGCTTCCTCAAGTCCTATCGCCAGTAACGGAAACGGCGCTGTACGATCGACAATCGGTCGTACAGCGAGTATCTGGCAACACTTCTCTGCCCCTTCTCCGTTGCAGCCGTTTGCTGGCGCAGCAAAAGCTATCTCCCCCCTATAATTACTGGGCTGGAAGGTATAGGTGAACCGATCAGGGGGTCTTTTTTACGTCGGAAAATCCCTTCAAGGCTCTACATTCAGGCTGTAGGACACAGTTTGAAATAGTCGCTCGGTTGAATCACCCCATGCCGCACCTTATATACCCCGCAGTACGCGACATATTAAGCATGAGGAGAACTCTACAACCATGATGCGCATCCTGCTGTTCTTGGCCACTAACCTTGCGGTCGTGCTGATTGCCAGCATTACCCTGAGCCTTTTCGGCTTCAATGGGTTCATGGCGGCCAACGGGGTTGACCTGAACCTCAATCAGCTGCTGGTTTTCTGTGCGGTCTTTGGTTTTGCCGGCTCGCTGTTCTCGCTGTTCATCTCCAAGTGGATGGCGAAAATGAGCACCAGCACCCAGGTGATCACCCAGCCACGTACCCGGCATGAGCAATGGTTGCTGCAGACCGTCGAGCAATTGTCCCGAGAAGCCGGCATCAAGATGCCCGAGGTCGGGATCTTCCCGGCCTATGAAGCCAACGCCTTTGCCACCGGCTGGAACAAGAACGACGCACTCGTTGCGGTCAGCCAGGGCATGCTGGAACGCTTCTCGTACGATGAAGTAAAGGCGGTGCTGGCCCACGAGATCGGCCACGTGGCCAACGGTGACATGGTCACCCTGGCGCTGGTCCAAGGCGTGGTGAACACCTTCGTGATGTTCTTCGCGCGGATCATCGGCAACTTTGTCGACAAGGTGATCTTCAAGAACGAAGAAGGCCGCGGTATTGCCTATTTCGTGGCAACCATCTTCGCCGAAGTGGTGCTGGGCTTCCTGGCCAGCGCGATCACCATGTGGTTCTCGCGCAAACGCGAATTCCGCGCAGACGAAGCCGGTGCCCGCCTGGCCGGTACCGGGGCGATGATTGCAGCGCTGCAACACCTGCGCTCCGAACAGGGCCTGCCGGTGCATATGCCGGACAGCCTGACGGCCTTTGGTATCAACGGTGGCATCAAGCAGGGCATGGCTCGCCTGTTCATGAGCCACCCGCCACTGGAAGAGCGTATCGACGCACTGCGTCGTCGGGGCTGATAGCTCGGTAGTGACACCGAAAGGGGCGATCTGATCGCCCCTTTTTCGTGGGTACGTCCTTGACCATCGCGGCATAGCTATCTACACCTCTTTTGAAAGCGCAGAAGCATCCTGTAGTGAGCGGGCTTGCCCCGCGCTGGGCTGCGAAGCGGCCCTAAAAACCCGATATCGAGCTTTACCTGAAGAAACGCAGCGGCCTTATTGGGGCCGCTCCGCAGCCCAGCGCGGGACAAGCCCGCTCACTACCCTACTCTGTGGTCATCGCGGGCTCAGCGCATCGTCAGCTGATACACCCGCTCCTCAAGCCGCGTAACGCCGTCCTGCACGAACTTCCAGCTTTCGCCCAGGATGTCTTGCTCTTCCTGCACCGCCAAGGCCCAATGCGAGCCAAGCAGCACCTTCACCTCATCATGCGTCACTGCAAACGGCGGGCCGGCTTTTTGCGTCTGGTCATAATCGAGGGTGATCAGCAGCCCCTGGCAACCCGGCCGCAAAAGCGTATTCAGGTGTTCGGCATACTGCGCACGCAGCAGCGGTGGCAGGGCGATCAGCGCGGCGCGGTCATAGAGCGCGGTGCAATCAGCCAGGACTTGCGCGTCCAAGGCGAAGAAATCGCCGCACCATACTTCGATCAAATCCGCCTGATACACCTTGAAGGCGCCTCGTTCGGTGACTCGCGGTGTCAGACTCTGCTCTGTGAAGAAGGCTTCCACCGCCTGTTCCGACAGCTCCACGCCCAGCACCCGAAACCCCAGGCTGGCCAGCCACATCAGGTCCAGGCTTTTGCCACACAATGGCACCAGCACTTTGGCGCCCTCGGCGAGGGCCAACTTCGGCCAGTGCCGTTGCAGGTAAGGATTGACCTCGGGCAAATGAAAGCCGATCTGATTGCGCGCCCAGCGCTCCCGCCAAAACTCAGGCTCCATGGATGCCCCCAAAAATTCGATCAAATGGTGCTAAAACTTATATTAGATTTAGATCAATGATCTGATTAAAGATGGGCCCATGTTAACGCTCAGGACCCCACTTATGTTCCCCAGCCTGTTTATCTCCCACGGTTCGCCCATGCTCGCCCTGCAACCCGGCGCCAGCGGCCCGGCGCTTCAGCGACTTGCCGCCGAGATACCACGGCCGAAGGCAATCGTGGTGGTGTCGGCGCATTGGGAAAGCCATGAGCTGCTGGTCAGCGGCAGCGCCGCGCCTGACACCTGGCACGATTTTGGTGGCTTCCCCCGCGAATTGTTTGCCGTGCAATACCCCGCGCCGGGCGATCCGCAGTTGGCCGGCGAAATAGTCGAGTTGTTGCACGCCGATGATTTGAATGCACGCATAGACGACCAACGCCCGTTCGACCACGGCACCTGGGTACCGTTGTCGCTGATGTACCCGGCGGCAGACATTCCAGTGGTGCAGGTTTCCCTGCCCAGCCGTATGGGCCCTGCCCTGCAGACGCGGGTCGGGCATGCGCTTGCCAGCCTGCGCGACAGAGGTGTGCTGTTGATCGGCTCGGGCAGCATCACCCATAACCTGGGCGAACTGGACTGGCACGCGGGGCCTGAGAGCATAGAGCCCTGGGCGCAGGATTTCCGGGACTGGGTGGTGGATAAGCTGGCGGCCAACGATGAGACCGCGCTGCACGACTATCGCCGTCAGGCACCGCATGCGGTACGTAGCCATCCCAGCGATGAGCATTTGTTGCCGCTGTACTTTGCACGTGGCGCCGGTGGCGATTTCAGCGTGGCGCACCAGGGGTTCACCATGGGCGCCCTAGGAATGGACATTTACCGCTTCGACTAACGAACGCCTCCTCTTGTGGGCGCTGGCTTGCCTGCGATGGCGGTGGTTCAGTCAAGCACATTTATCACTGATACATCGCTATCGCATGCAAGCCAGCTCCCACATTGGATTGGGTGCTGATCCGGACACAGCCTGAATCCAAGGCAAAAAAAATCCCCGAACCAGTCGGGGATTTTTTATGTGTGATCAATCAGCCCAAGGGCGGATCAATCTTCGCGGTAGCGACGCAGCTTCAACTGCTTACCGGCAACGCGAGTGTCTTTCAGCTTGGTCAGCAGTTTTTCCAGACCATCTTCCGGCAGCTCCACCAGGGAGAAGCTGTCACGGACCTGAATGCGACCGATGGCTTCACGTGCCAGGCCACCCTCGTTGAGGATAGCGCCCAGCAGGTTCTTGGCAGCGATACCGTCACGCGCGCCCAGCGCGGTACGGCAACGAGCACGGCCTTCAGCCAATGGAACCGGAGCACGACGCTCACGATCACCACGGTCTGGACGGTCGCCAGTACGCTCTGGACGATCACCGCGTGGCGCGTTGTTCGGCACCAGTGGGCGTTCTTTCTCGATGGCTGCCAGGGTCAGGGCCTGACCGTTGGTCGCTTTACGCAGCAGGGCTGCAGCCAGGGCACGTGGGGTGCAACCGATATCGGCGGTCAGGCGGTCAAGCAGTTCGCCGTGGGTCGATTCAGCGTCAGCCACCAGCGGCGACAGGCTGTTGGTCAGTTTCTTGATGCGAGCATCCAGAACGGCCTGGGCATCCGGCAGGCGGACTTCGGCGACTTTCTGACCGGTCACACGCTCGATCACTTGCAGCATGCGGCGCTCACGTGGAGTCACCAGCAGCAGTGCACGACCTTCGCGACCGGCACGGCCGGTACGGCCGATACGGTGAACGTAGGACTCTGGATCGTACGGCATGTCAACGTTGAACACGTGGGTGATACGTGGAACGTCGAGACCACGTGCAGCCACGTCGGTCGCCACAACGATGTCCAGACGGCCATCCTTGAGGGAGTCGATCACGCGCTCACGTTGGTTCTGGGCGATGTCACCGTTCAGCGCAGCGGCTTTGTAGCCTTTGGCTTCCAGGGCACTGGCCAGGTCCAGGGTCGCTTGCTTGGTGCGCACGAACATGATCAGGGCGTCGAAGTCTTCGACTTCCAGCAGGCTCAATACAGCCGAGGTCTTCTGGTCAGCGTGAACCAACAGGTGAGCCTGTTCGATCGCGGTAACGGTCTGAGTCTTGGTCTGGATCTTCACGTGTTGCGGATCGCGCAGGTGGCGTTCGGCAATGGCACGGATCGACTGTGGCAGGGTGGCCGAGAACAGTACGGTCTGACGGGTTGGTGGCAGCGCCTTGAAGATGACTTCCAGGTCATCCATGAAGCCCAGCTTCAACATTTCGTCAGCTTCGTCGAGAACCAGGTGGTTCACGGTCGACAGGACTTTCTCGTCGCGACGCAGGTGGTCGCACAGACGGCCCGGGGTGGCGACAACGATCTGTGCGCCGTTACGGATTGCTTTCAGTTGCGGGCCCATCGGCGCGCCGCCGTAAACGGCCACAACGGTAACGCCTGGCATTTGCTTGGCGTAGGTTTCAAAAGCGGTTGCTACTTGCAGCGCCAACTCACGCGTTGGCGCCAGGATCAGGGCTTGCGGTTCGCGCTTGGCAGGATCGATGCAGTGCAGGATAGGCAGGGCGAACGCGGCGGTTTTACCAGTACCGGTTTGCGCCTGGCCAATCATGTCCTGGCCGGCCATGATGATCGGGATCGATTGCTGCTGAATCGCCGAAGGTTCTTCGTAGCCGGTCGCGATGACGGCAGCGAGAATGTTCGGGTTAAGATTAAAAGCGGCGAAGCCGCCGGTTTCCTGGGTCATGGGTCTGCCTCTAAGTGCATCCGCAAAGACCCATGCTCCAAAGCTGCGCATGCCGTGTTGAGACTCAAGAGTCGCCCTGGCTGCTTTGTCGGCGGGGATTTGCGAAAACGAATGAATGAAAAAGATTCGTCAAGGGAGAGTCCGCTGTGCGGACGTGCAGCCGAAGCTGACTTCGGGGAATTGCGCTACCTAAACGCGGCCCGGTTAAAGGCCGGCGCGCACTATACCGGAAATAGCTGAAAAAGGGAGCTTTTTTTATCGTAAAGCACTGATAAACCGCGTTGCGTCACAGTCTTTGCAGATAACACGCGTAAGGTCTATTTTTCAAAGGCCCGGCCCTGTTGGTCATTACGCTTAAACGGTTCACCCAACCCTTCCGACCCTTTGGTCTGAAACCCTTCCCCGCGCCCGAGGGCACACCCGATGAATCAAGCCAGCAGCAGCCGCGTCAGCCGAGAACTGCAGGGCCATGTCCTGCTGTTGGGCCTGGACCGGGTAGCCAAACGCAACGCTTTCGACCTGGACCTGCTCAACGCGCTGAGCCTGGCGTATGGTGAATTTGATCGAAATGCCGATGCGCGGGTGGCGGTGGTGTTTGCCCATGGTGATCACTTTACCGCCGGGCTGGACCTGGCCAATGTCAGCGCGGTGATGGCCGGCGGCTGGCAACCACCGCTGGGGGGCTGCGATCCCTGGGGCGTGTTTGCCGGCCCGCGTGTGAGCAAACCGGTGATCGTCGCGGCCCAGGGCTACTGCCTGACCATCGGGATCGAGCTGATGCTCGCGGCGGACATCAACCTGTGCGCGAGCAATACGCGCTTTGCGCAGATGGAAGTACAGCGTGGGATCTTTCCGTTTGGCGGCGCGACGCTGCGCTTTCATCAAGTCGCAGGCTGGGGCAATGCGATGCGCTGGCTGCTGACCGGCGATGAATTCGATGCCCATGACGCGCTGCGCTTGGGTTTGGTGCAGGAAGTAATGGCCAGCGAAGATTTGCTGCCGCGCGCCGTCGAACTGGCTAACCGTATTGCGCGCCAGGCACCGTTGGGTGTGCAAGCCACGTTGATGTCGGCACGGCTGGCGCACATGGAAGGCGAAGCCGTCGCGGCAGCGGCTTTGCCGCCAGTGGTGGATAAGTTGCTTAACAGCGAGGATGCCAAGGAGGGTGTGCGGGCGATGATTGAGAAGCGGCCGGGGGTGTTCAAGGGTATATGAACAACCTGAATTAGCCGTCGACAGTGATGGCCTCATCGCGGGCAAGTCGAAGCGTCGAACCGCCGCTCCCACATTTTGACTGCGTGCATCCTGTAGGAATGCGGTCGAATGTGGGAGCCGGGCTTGCCCGCGATGGCGTCGTTCCAGGCAACTAAGTAGCCGGCCGAATCGCCTTGATCAGCGACTGCAACGAATAGCCCAACCGCGGTGCCAGCGCTTCAGCACGCGCCGAAAGCGCGCCAAGGTCCAGTTCCTGATCCAACTCCGAAGGCACCAGCAGAATCACATTCCCCTCCTTCACCGGCAATTCCCAGTAATGCCGGTGGTACAACCCGCGCAACAACGCCGCACCCAACGGTTTGCCATCGTCGGTGGCCCATTGGTTGATCACCAGCCAGCCGCCGGGGTTGAGTTTTTTCTGGCAGTTTTCCAAGAAGGTCCAGGCCAGGTGCCCGACGCCGGGGCCGACGTCGGTGTAGAGGTCGACGAAAATCAGGTCGGCCGACTCAGCCGTGTCGAGCAATTGCAGCGCGTCGCCGACGCGGATATACAGCCGTGGGTCATCGTCCAGCCCCAGGTATTCGATGGCCAGGCGCGGTACGTCGGGACGCAACTCGATGGCCTCCACGTCCTCCAGCGGCAGGAACTTCAGGCACGCCTGGGTCAACGTGCCGGCGCCCAGGCCGAGGAACAGCGCGCTTTCCGGCTGCTCATGGCACAACGCGCCGATCAGCATCGCGCGGGTGTAGTCGTACTCCAGCCAGCTCGGGTCTGCCGTGAACACGCAGCTTTGCTCGATGGCATCGCCGAACTCGAGAAAACGGTAATCGGCCACTTCGAGCACACGGATCATGCCGAAATCATCATGGACTTCGGCGAGCAGGCGCTCGACACGCTCCTCGGTCATCACTACTCCTAAAGGGTTTGCTGCACGGCAAAGGCGCGATTGTCGGCCAACCGGCGGCAACAGGTCACGCACTAATTGCTGATAACATTGGCGCCCGACCGTCAATCAACAATCGAGTGCATGATGAGCCAACCCTGGAGCCCCGACAGCTGGCGCGCCCTGCCGATCCAGCAACAACCCCAGTACCCGGACGCTGCGCACCTGCTGCACGTGGAGCAGAGCCTGGCCAGCTACCCGCCGCTGGTGTTTGCCGGGGAAGCCCGCGAGTTGCGTCGTCAGTTCGCCGAAGTGACCCAGGGACGCGCGTTCCTGCTGCAAGGTGGCGATTGCGCCGAGAGTTTTGCCGAATTCTCCGCCGCAAAAATCCGCGACACCTTCAAGGTGTTGCTGCAGATGGCCATTGTGATGACGTTCGCCGCCGGCTGCCCGGTGGTCAAAGTCGGGCGCATGGCCGGCCAGTTCGCCAAGCCGCGTTCGGCCAACGACGAGACCATCGACGGCATCACCCTGCCCGCCTACCGTGGCGATATCGTCAACGGCATCGGTTTCGATGAAAAAAGCCGCGTGCCGGACCCGGACCGCTTGTTGCAGTCCTATCACCAGTCCACCGCCACCCTCAACCTGTTGCGCGCGTTTGCCCAAGGCGGTTTTGCCGACCTGCACCAGGTGCACAAGTGGAACCTGGACTTCATCGCCAACTCCGCCCTGGCCGAAAAATACAGCCAACTGGCCGACCGCATCGATGAAACCCTGGCCTTCATGCGCGCCTGCGGCATGGACAGCTCGCCGCAACTGCGCGAAACCAGCTTCTTCACCGCCCACGAAGCGCTGCTGCTCAATTACGAACAAGCCTTCGTGCGCCGTGACAGCCTGACCAACGACTACTACGACTGCTCGGCGCACATGCTGTGGATCGGCGACCGTACGCGCCAGTTGGACGGTGCCCACGTCGAATTCCTGCGCGGGGTGAACAACCCGATCGGCGTCAAGGTCGGCCCGAGCATGAACCCGGATGACTTGATCCGCTTGATCGACATCCTCAACCCGGACAACGACCCCGGCCGCCTCAACCTGATCGCGCGCATGGGCGCCGGCAAGGTCGGCGACCACCTGCCAGGCCTGATTCGTGCGGTACAGCGCGAGGGCAAGCAGGTGCTGTGGAGCTCCGACCCGATGCATGGCAACACCATCAAGGCCAGCAGCGGCTACAAGACCCGCGACTTTGCGCAGATCCTGGGCGAGGTGAAGGAATTCTTCCAGGTGCACCAGGCCGAGGGGACGTATGCCGGCGGGATTCATATCGAAATGACCGGGCAGAACGTCACCGAATGCATCGGCGGCGCGCGGCCGATTACTGAAGATGGTTTGTCGGACCGCTATCACACCCATTGCGACCCGCGGATGAATGCCGATCAGTCGCTGGAGTTGGCGTTTTTGATTGCTGAGACGTTGAAGCAGGTCAAGCGCTGAGATTTTTGTCGACTGAGCCGACGCCATCGCGGGCAAGCCCGGCTCCCACAGGGGAATGCGCTCCAAATGTGGGAGCGGCGGTGCGACGATTCGACTTGCCCGCGATGGGGCCCTATAGGCCAATATCCATAGTCATCATTGCCGCCCTTAACCGGTCGGCACTCGGCCGTTGGCAATTGAGCTGGACCTGTTCAAGTCCCAGCCAATCAGCCATCTGCCGCAGGTTCAGCGCCAGCGCCAACATCCCCTCCTCATCAAGCCCCGGCGCCTCCTCATGCACCGCATGCACCGCCAAACGACCATTGGCGCGCTCGGCGCGCAAGTCGATGCGCGCGGCGATCCGTTCGTTGTGCAAAAACGGCAGCACGTAATAGCCGTAGACGCGTTTGTCCTGTGGCGTGTAGATCTCCAAGCGGTAACGGAAATCGAACAAGCGCTCGGTGCGGCTGCGTTCCCAGATCAACGAATCGAATGGCGACAGCAATGCGCTGGCCGTGACGTTGCGCGGCACTTTGGGTTCGGGCAGGCAGTAGGCCGGTTGTTTCCAACCTTGTACCTGGCAAACCTGCAGTCGGCCGTGTTCCACCAGTTCGGCGAGGCGATTGCGGCTGTCGGCAGGATCGAGACGGAAGTAATCGCGCAGGTCCTTCTCGGTGCCCACGCCCAACGCCGTGGCGCTGTGCAGCAGCAAGCCGCGCTGGGCTTCGGCCTCAGTCACAGAGGTTTGTAGGACAGCGCTGGGAATGACCCGCTCCGGCAAATCGTAGAGACGCTCAAAGCCACGTCGGCCAGCAACCGTCACCAGGCCGGCCGCAAACAACCATTCCAGCGCGTGTTTCTCATCGCTCCAGTCCCACCAAAGGCCGGCGCGCTCCTCACGCGTCGAGAGGCTGCCGGCACCCAATGCGCCCTGTTGCCCGACCGTGCGCAAAACGCGCTGGATCGTGGCCTGCTGCTCCCGACCAAAACGCGCCATCTGTGAATAGATACCCTGCCCCTGCTGCGCCCGTACCATGCGCCAGCGCATCAACGGGTAAAGCGCCAGCGGCAATAGTGACGCCTCATGCCCCCAGTATTCGAACAACGAACGCCGCCGGCCCTGGCTCCAGGCCGCCTGCTCAAGGAGCAAAGGGGAGTAATTGCCCAATCGGGAAAACAGCGGCAGGTAATGCGAGCGCACCACGGCGTTCACCGAGTCGATCTGCAACACGCCGAGGCGCTCAATCATCCGGTTGAGATGCGTAGCCTTAATCAGCGCAGGCGCCTGGCGTCCGGAAAAACCTTGGGCCACCAGCGCCATGCGTCGAGCTTGCTTAAGTGAAAAAGACAGGTCGGCGGGCATGAGGTTCTCCGTGTGGACTCACCGAACACCCTACTGCATCAGCGATCATTTTCGCAGCGGGTCTTGCCAGAAATGCAGGTGTCGCTCCTGCTCTACGTCGCCGCGATTGAGCCCGATGTCCTTGAGCGCCTCATCGCTCAAGGTTGCCAGCATCTGCCGCTCCTCGTGCACCACCTGCCAACGGGAAATCTTGTGAAACAGCCCGGAAAATGGACGTTTCACCAGCACTACAAAACCTCTTTGACCTTTCATCTTCTCGCCCTCCAGTGGGGATGGCGCAAGTGTGTGCTCGGGCTTATGATCAATCCAACGAATGTTTCTTATGCAATACATCTCAGAGATTGATCATTTGTCCAGTTTTCCAAGCATCGACACAGAAGTGCTGCGCACCTTCGTCGCCATCGCCGATCAGGGCGGTTTCACCCGCGCCGGGGAATTGGTCAACCGCACCCAGTCGGCGGTGAGCATGCAGATGAAGCGCCTGGAAGAAGACGTGTTGCAGCGCAAGCTGTTCGAGCGTGATGGTCGGCAGGTACGGCTCACACCCGAAGGCCAGGTGTTGCTGGGGTATGCACGGCGCATCCTGAAACTGCACAGCGAGGTGTTCAACACCCTGCGTGAGCCGCACATGGTGGGCTTGGTGCGCATCGGCACGCCAGATGACTACGTGATGCGTTTCCTGCCAGGGATTCTCAAGCAGTTTTCCAAGGCCTATCCGCTGATCCAGATCGAGATGCACTGCGAATCCTCACCAGTGCTGATGCAGCGCCGTGATTTGGCGTTGACCGTTGTCAGTCGCGAGCCAGGCAATGAAATCGGTGAACTGTTGCGCACAGAACGCATGGTGTGGGCGGCGGCGCCATGCTTTTGCACGGACGAGCATGAGGCCCTGCCACTGGCGATGTCCGGTGCCGATTGTCTTTACACCCAGTGGGCACGCTCGGCACTGGAGGCGGCCGGGCGGGATTATCGCCTGGCCTATCACAGCTCCAACGTGGCGGCGATCCAGGCGGTGGTCAACGCCGGCCTGGCGATGATGGTCAGCATGGAAAGCCTGGTGACTGATGACCTGCGCGTGCTTGGCAAGGACGAGGGCCTGCCGCCACTGCCGTCGATGAACCTGCACCTGTTGCGCAACCCACAGATGAATTCGCCCATCACCGAATGCCTGGCGGACTACATCCTCGAAGGTTTCAGACTTTAAAGGTCAGCATCACCGCGCACACCACCAGGAAGCCACAGAACAAGCCGCGCAGCACGCGCTCCGGCAGCGCATGCGCCACCTTCACACCCCAACTGATACTGAGCAAGCCGCCGACGGCCAACGGCACGCCGATCATCCAGTCCACTTCCTGGTGCCAGGCGTAGGTCACCAGCGTTACGCCGGTGCTGGGCAGCGCCAAGGCCAGCGACAATCCTTGCGCGACCACTTGGCTGGTGCCAAACACGCTGGTGAGTACCGGCGTGGCGACCACCGCGCCCCCCACGCCAAACAGGCCGCCCATAGAGCCCGACGCCGCACCCAGTACGCCCAGCCAGGGCCAGGAGTAACGCATCTGTGCAGTCGGGGGTGCGTTGCGGGTGAACATGCGCAGCAGGTTATAGGCCGCCAGCACCATCAGAAAGACGATAAAGCCGATGCGCATCGCCCCCGCATCCAGGCCCACCGCCCAGATCGAACCGAGCCAGGCAAAACTGAAGCCCATGATCCCCAACGGCAGCGCATGCCGCAGTTCGATGCGGTTGCGTTGGTGATAGCGCCACAGCGCAAGCATCACGTTGGGCACCACCATGACCAGCGCCGTGCCTTGGGCCAACTGCTGGTCCAGGCCGAACAATACGCCGAGCACCGGAATCGCAATCAGCCCGCCACCAATGCCAAACAGGCCGCCCACCGTGCCGAGGGCCGCGCCCAAGATCAAATACATCACTAAATCCAACACTGCGCGTTACTCCTCAATCCCAGGCCTTGCATGCTACGCAGTCGGCTATGGCGTGGAAACGCATAGCAACGCACAATGGCTGTGCCAATCTCGCATAAGCGTTTGAGTCATGAACCCGAATACCTTGACCGATCAGCTGGGCCTGTTTCTCGATGTACTGGAGACCGGCAGCTTTTCCGCCGCCGCACGTCGCCACCCGCTGACGCCCTCAGCGGTGGCACGGCGCATCGACAGCCTGGAAAGCTCAGTGGGCAGCCGCCTGTTCCAGCGCAGCACCCACGCGGTAGTGCCGACCCCGGCAGGCCTGGCGTTTGCCGAGCGGGCGCGACGGATTGTCAGCGAGTTGCAATTGGCGCGCGCCGAAGCGGTGTCCCTCAGCCATGCGCCGGAAGGCTTGATTCGCGTGGATGCGCCGGCAGCGTTTGGACGACGGCATCTGGCGCCGGTGATTGCAGATTTCCTCAATGTGTATCCGGGGCTGGATGTGCACCTGCATTTGATCGACAGCTTTGTGGATATGCAGGGCGCGCACCTGGGCAAGGTCGATCTGGTGCTGCGCGCCGGGCATATCGTCGATACCCGGCTGATCGCCACGCCCCTGGCGAGCATCGTACGCATCGCCTGCGCCAGCCCGGCCTATCTGAAAAGCCGTGGCACGCCGCTGCATCCTCGCGAGCTAAGCGAACACGACGGGCTGGACTGGGATGGCTTGGCGCCGATGTTCGCCTGGCGCTTTGAGCTGGATGGGCGCCGCGCGACCTATCGCCCGCAGCGCATCCGCATGAGCGCCAACAACGCTGAAGCCTTGCTGTCCGGCGCACTGGCGGGGCTGGGTATTGCCCATCTGCCCACATGGCTCGCCAGTGAGTACTTGGTGCGCGGCGAGCTGTTACCGTTGTTTTGCGAAAACGGCTTGCCCAGCCCCGAGACCACCGGGATCTATGCGCTGCGCCTGGAGCAGCAACCCAATGCACGTAGCCGCTTGCTGCTGGAATACCTCAAAACCCGTTTCAGCCCAGTACCGCCCTGGGACCTGGCATTGCAAAGCGGCTTGGTCTGACCACCCGGACAGAATTATCTGGCGCATTAAAGATTTGCCCGCTAGATTCCAGCCCAGACACGTTTTTTCGAGGCACCGCCATGAGCAAAAACCCTGATCCGTGCGAATCGCTGATGCTGGACAACCAGCTGTGCTTCGCCCTGCACTCCACCTCGCTGTTGATGACCAAGGTCTACAAGCCTTTGTTGCAGGCCCTGGGCCTGACCTATCCGCAGTACCTGGCGATGATGGTGCTGTGGGAAGAGGACGGTTTGACCGTCGGCGAAATCAGCAGCCGCCTGCTGACCGATCCGGGCTCCCTCACTCCGCTGCTCAAGCGCCTGGAGGTCGAAGGCCTGCTCAGCCGTACACGCAGCCGTGAAGATGAGCGCGTGGTCGTGGTGGAATTGACCGACGCCGGCCGGGCGTTGCAGGACAAGGCCATGGGGATACCTCAGTGCATTCTTGGCGCCAGCGGCTTGGAATTGGACCAGTTGCGCAAGCTGCAAGGCGATTTGATTGCGTTGCGCACCAACCTGCAAGCCAGCATCTAACGCGCTAGACCAGCCACCCAATATCTAAATGTGGGAGCTGGCTTGCCTGCGATAGCGGTCTATCAGTCACAGCAGCATTGACTGACCCACCGCTATCGCAGGCAAGCCAGCTCCCACATTTGGTTTTGTGGCGCGTCAGAAAACTACTCAATGCAAACTTTTTTATAAATTTAGCTTGCGCGCTAAACATTAGCGCTATACATTCGCCTCACCAACTACTTAGCGCACAAACATTTAGCGCTACAACACAAGAGGACAACACCATGCAAACGCTCTATACCGCAGTAGCCACCGCCACCGGCGGCCGTGATGGTCGTGCTGTTTCCAACGACAACATCCTCGACGTCAAACTCTCCACCCCCAAAGAACTCGGCGGTGCCGGTGGCCAGGCCACTAACCCTGAACAACTGTTCGCTGCCGGCTACTCGGCCTGCTTTATCGGCGCGCTGAAATTCGTCGCCAGCCAGACCAAACGCAAAATCCCGGATGACGCCTCGATCACTGCCCACGTCGGCATCGGCCAGATCCCCGGTGGTTTCGGCCTGGATATCGACCTGCACATCAGCCTGCCGGGCCTGGCTCAGGACGACGCGCAAAGCCTGGTCGACGCGGCTCACCAAGTCTGCCCGTACTCCAACGCCACCCGTGGCAACGTCGATGTGCGCCTGCACGTGACCGTCTGATGACCTTGGCCGCCCCTGGAGAACGACATGAACACAATTGGTAAAGCGCTCACCGGTACCCTGCTCGCCCTGTCTATCACCAATGCCTTTGCTGCGACGGGTGATGTGGAACACAACACCCAGGCCTTCCTGGATGCGTTGAACGCCGGCACCGGTAAACCAATAGAGCAACTGACGCCAAAGGACGCCCGTGCCGTACTCACTGGCGCCCAGGCCGGTGTGAAGCTGACCTTACCCAAGGCGGAAGTGAGCCAGAAGACCATTCAGGTCGATGGTAAGCCGCTGGACCTGACCATCGTGCGTCCGGCCGGGGTCAAGGGCACATTGCCGGTGTTCATGTTCTTCCACGGTGGCGGCTGGGTGCTGGGGGATTACCCGACTCACGAACGCCTGGTGCGGGATTTGGTGGCGGGCTCAGGTGCGGTGGCGGTGTTCGTCAACTACACGCCTTCGCCGCAAGCGCACTATCCGGTGGCGATCAACCAGGCCTACGGCGCCACTAAATGGGTGGCCGAGCATGGCAAAGAGATCAATGTCGATGGCAAGCGCCTGGCGGTAGCGGGCAACAGTGTCGGCGGCAATATGGCGGCCGTGGTCAGCCTGATGGCCAAGGACAAGGGCACGCCAGCCATCAAATTCCAGCTGCTGCTGTGGCCGGTGACCGACGCCAGCTTCGACACGGGGTCCTACGACCAGTATGCCGAAGGGCACTTCCTCACCCGCAATATGATGAAGTGGTTCTGGGACAACTACACCACCGACGCCAACCAGCGCGCCGAGGTCTACGCCTCGCCGCTGCGGGCCACCCCTGCTCAGCTCAAAGGCTTGCCGCCCGCGCTGATCCAGACGGCCGGCGCCGATGTGCTGCGTGATGAAGGCGAGGCCTATGCCCGCAAACTGGATGCAGCCGGTGTGCCGGTAACTGCCGTGCGCTACAACGGCATGATCCACGACTACGGTTTGCTCAATGTGGTCAGCCAGGTACCAGCGGTGCGCTCAGCCCTGCTGCAAGCGTCGGACGAACTGAAGCAACACCTGAAGTAAGTCAGTACGACGCCCACGAAAAAGCCCGACACAAGGTCGGGCTTTTTTTCGTATCGGCTGGGCCAGAATTACTTCTTGGCGCGACCTTTGTACGAACCGCCTTCGCGGGTATCGATTTCGATCATGTCGTCGATTTCGATGAAATCGGCCACTTGCAGTTCGGTACCGTTGCTCAGCTTGGCAGGCTTCATCACCTTGCCGGAAGTGTCGCCGCGAGCGGAACCTTCGGTGTAGGCCACTTTACGCACGATGGTGGTCGGCAGCTCTACGGAAACCAGGCGCTCTTCGAAGAAAATAGCTTCGCAAACGTCTTCCATGCCTTCCTCGATGAACGGCAGAACGGCTTCGATATCTTCAGCGTTCAGCTCGTACATGGTGTAGTCGGTGGTGTCCATGAACGTGTAGGTGTCGCCGCTGATGAAGGACAGGGTCGCTTCTTTGCGGTCGAGGATCACGTCGTCCAGTTTGTCATCGGCGCTGTAGACGATCTCGGTCTTGTAACCGGTCAGCAGGTTCTTCAGCTTGGTCTTCATGATTGCGCTGTTACGACCAGACTTGGTGAACTCAGCTTTCTGAACCAGCCAAGGGTCGTTTTCGAGACGGATCACTGTACCGGGTTTCAGTTCTTTACCAGTTTTCATTGCATATATCCGAAATTTGGATGGGATTTACAAAATTCAAGGTGGCGTATCATATCCAACTTTCATAAAACTTCACCAGCGCCGTCGCAAGATCGGCCTGCAAGCCCTGTTCCAGACACCATGTTTCGGCGTGCTGGCTCACCTCCGACCCGTGTTCCAGCAGCATTTTCCACGGTTGTGCCATATCGCCCTCCGTGTTCCAGGCTTGCCAGAGCCCGATAAAGGCAGCCTTTGCCGCCGCTGATAAGCCGGCCGTGTACAGCTCCAGGAAGGCATCGAGCTTGTCGAGATGGATGTCTTCGTCCTGGCGATAGATGTGCCACAGCAACGGCCGGCCGGCCCATTGGGCGCGCACGAACGAGTCTTCGCCGCGTACGGCATTGAAGTCGCAGCACCACAGCAGGTGGTCATATTGCTCTTGGCGTACGAACGCGATGACCTGCACCGTCAGCGCTCCGCGTTGCTGGATGTCCCCCGCTGCCAGCCGGTCCAGGCCCAGCCAGCGCTGCACATCACCCAGAATACGGCCCTCCGGAACCAACAGATGAGTGGCACGCCCATCCGTCGATAACACGTCCAGCCAACTGGCCAGCCCGGCATTTTCGTAGGCAAACAGTGAGATCAGCCGCGCATCGGCTGCGGGAAATATGCCCAAGGCTTGCAGGAAATCTCGCTGCGCGCTGGCATCCTGCTGAAAGGCCCGACGCTGCTCCAGCAGACCCGCCTCGCGCAGCAAGCCTCCGGTGCCGGGACGAAACCCGGGAAAGAAGAAGTACTTCTGCACGCCTTTGAATTTCACCGAAGGCAACCGGTGACACCCCACTACCCAGTCTTCCGCGCTGAGGTAATCCAGGTTCATCCATAACGGCGTACGCTCGCGTTCGGCCATGGCTTCCATATAGTCGGGCGGTAACTGACAGGCGAAGGCGGCGATCACTACGTCCGCCGCAGGCGCCCCCACCCACTCGGCCGGCCAATGGCACACTTCGACGCCTTCCTGCCATTGCAGGTCTTGCTGCACATCAATTTCCGGGCACATGCGTTCGAAGGCACGCAGGTCATCGACCCACAAACGCACAGCGCAAGCGTGCTCCGCCACCAATTGCCGAGCCAGGCGCCAGGTCACGCCGATATCGCCGTAGTTGTCGACGACGCTGCAAAAAATATCCCAGCGGGCTTTCATTCCGGGCTCCAACGATCAAAGGCTCGATTGTCCGCATAAATGCACCGATGCAGAAGGCTTGATCGCGATTATTCTGCACAGCGGCTGTGCGACAATCGCCGCCACGCCGCAAATGCCTGCCAGGAGGCCGCCATGTCTGATCGTTCGTTCTCGCTGCTCAAGCTCAGTGTCTCTATCGCGTTTGGCGTGTGGCTGGGGTTTATCGCCATCGTGCTGACCACTTGGCTGGCTTCGCGCTATCTGTTCCCGCAGAGCTTGGCGCCGGTGGCCCAGGCGGTCCAGCAATTGGGCAAGCCTGCGGTTGTGGAACCTGAACCGCCGAACCGCCTGTTCGAGCAATACCAGCAGAACCTGCAGAAGCAGGAACAGCAGCAAGCCCTGGATCAGGCCCGCAACAATGCACGCAACCTGTCCAACCCCAAATGCCAGTTCTGGCTGCAACAAGACCAGAACGCTCCCAACGAAAAGACTCGGGCCAATGTCCTGCAATTCTGCGATTGATCACTATGAATAAACACGCCGTCCACCAGTTGGTCCTGGAAAAGCTCAGCGTCGACCTCGACATTGCCCAACGGGCCGCGCAGACCGCCTACGAAACTGCGACCCACGAAGAAAACATCGCCGAAAACAAATACGACACTCTGGGGCTGGAGGCTTCCTACCTGGCAGCCGGGCAAGCCAAGCGTGTCGAGGAAATCAAGCAGTCGCTGGCGCTGTGCCAGAACATGGCACTGCGTGCCTACGATGATCAGCGGGGCATAGAAATCGGCGCGCTACTGGGCCTGGATGATGAGAACGGTCGCCAGCAGTGGCTGTTCCTGGCGCCGGACGCGGCGGGTTTGAAAGTGGACGTGGTCGGGCAACCGGTGACCGTCATCACCCCGCGCTCGCCGCTGGGCAACAGCCTGCTGGGCAAGTTTGAAGGTGATGAGGTGGAGATTCTGGTGGCAGGCGCTCGGCAACTGTTTACGGTTACCGAGGCCAAATAAACCACTCAGTGAACGGGCAGTTCAACGCCGTCGAACAGCTCTTCCAGTTCCTGCTTGTTGTGGCACTGGATCGCCTTGGCCATGACTTCACGGGTCAGGTGGGGCGCAAACTTCTCGATGAAATCGCACATGAAACCACGCAGGAAAGTGCCGCGACGGAAACCTATCTTGGTCACACTCGACTCGAACAGCTCGCTCGCATCAAGCACTACCAAGTCTTTGTCGAGGGCCGTGTCGACCGCCATCTTGGCGACGATACCGACGCCCAGGCCCAGGCGCACGTAAGTCTTGATCACGTCGGCGTCGGCCGCAGTGAACACCACTTTCGGCGTTAGGCCACGATGGCTGAAGGCTTCGTCGAGCTTGGAACGGCCGGTAAAACCGAATACGTAGGTCACGATCGGGTATTCAGCCAGGGCTTCCAGGGTCAGTTTCGGCAGCTTGGCCAACGGGTGACCTTGCGGCACGACCACGCAGCGGTTCCAGCGATAGCACGGCATCATCACCAGGTCCCCGAACAGCTCCAGGGCTTCGGTGGCGATGGCGAAATCGACGGTGCCGTCAGCGGCCATCTCGGCGATCTGCATCGGCGAACCCTGATGCATGTGCAGGGCCACGTCCGGGTATTGCTTGATGAAATCACGGATCACCGGCGGCAACGCATAACGAGCCTGGGTGTGGGTGGTGGCGATGGACAGGGTACCCTTCTTTTCGTTGGAGAATTCCTGGGCGATCTGCTTGATGCTTTCGACTTTGCGCAGGATCTCGCCGGCGGTGGTGATGATACGCTCACCGGCCGGGGTGACACGGGTGAGGTGCTTGCCGCTGCGGGCGAACACTTCGACGCCCAACTCATCTTCGAGCAGGCGGATCTGCTTGCTGATACCAGGTTGCGAGGTGTACAGGCTTTGAGCGGTAGCGGAAACGTTGAGGTCGTGGTGCGCCACTTCCCAGATGTAGCGCAGTTGTTGAAGCTTCATATGTGTCCCTCAAAGCAGATAGACGCCACGGGTATCAGCGACGATATATAACTATATTAAAGGTTTGATGGATAAATCTAGAACTTTTTATCGTTTTTACCCATCACGCATCATCACTGCGTCGACGTTGTAACGAAGGCACCAGGTACACAGGCACCGTAGACAACTGCAGCACCCGTGCAGCGGTGCGCCCCAACGGGGTGGCCGCCGCGATCGCGTGGCTATGACTGCCTACGATCAACAAGTCCACGGACAGTTTGCGCAACTGGTCGAGTATCACCTCGCACGGGTCCCCCTGGATCACCCGTACCGAGCGGATCAACTTCAGGTCTTGCTCCCCTTCCCCCAACTCCTCGCGAAAGCTGTCCAGCACCCGCTGCTCAATCGTCGCCATCACCGTGGTCAGCCCCTGGCTCTGCCATTCACTCAGGGCCTTCTCATCAAGGTAGCTCTGTAACACCGATTCGGCGAACAGCCCGATGGGCTCGACCACGTGAATCACATACAAATCTGCCTTGAACGTTCGGGCCAGCGCCAGCGCGTGCTGCATCACATAAGGCGCGTACAGACCGAGGTCCGTGGCGTACAGCATCGAACGAATCATAGAACCCCCCCGGAACTGCCAGGATGGCGGAGATGAAATGAGCTTAGCAGTGCCCGGGCGAATACGATTAGCTTAGATCTTCACCTCATTACTGATGCCATGGGGCACATGCCCGGTCGCTACAAACTCCCTGGCTTTCTCGCAATGCCCGGCCTGGTCATCGAAAAACACATCGGCAGCAAACGCCTCCAGAAACGCGGATTTTTCCAGGCCGCCGAGGAACAACGACTCGTCCAGCCGGATATCCCACTCACGCAAGGTGCGAATCACTCGCTCGTGCGACGGCGCCGAGCGCGCGGTGACCAAGGCGGTACGGATCGGGCAGGACTCATCGGGAAACTCGCGCTGCAGCAGGTTGAGCGCCGCCAAAAAACCCTTGAAAGGACCGCCGTGCAACGGCTGGCGCGCCGACTCCCGCTCGTTGGCCTGGAACGCTTCCAACCCCCCAGCCTGGTACACACGCTCCGACTCATCGGAAAACAACACGGCGTCACCGTCGAAGGCGATGCGCAGCTCTTCGCTGGAGGCACGGTTTGGACCGCCGGACAAAATCGTCGCCGCCGCGAAACCGGCGTCCAAGGCACTGCGCACATCTTCAGCATGGGTCGACAGAAACAGATGGCAGCCAAACGCCGCCAAATAAGGATAAGGACTACGCCCGCCCACGAAAGCGGCGCGGGAAATGTCCAGGCCGTAATGCTGGATCGAGTTGAACACGCGCAGGCCGGTATCGGCACTGTTGCGCGACACCAGCACCACTTCGACCCGGGCACGGCCCAGGCTGGCGTTAAGACTCAGCAGCTTCTTGACCAGCGGGAAGGCATCGCCGGTCTCGAGGATTTCTTCTTCGTGTTCGATCTGGTATTTGCGGTAGGCCTCGACGCCTTGGGCGAGGTAGACCTTGTGGCTGTCGCTCAGGTCGAACAGGGCGCGCGACGAGATCGCCAGCACCAGTTTGTCGCCCAATCCCTTTGCCATGGTGTGTCCCCCGGCTCAGCGGTTATGCCGATCAATAAAACTCAAGGCCTGGTACAGCGCCTGCATCCGCGGCAGTTCGCAACCGGCAGCTTTTGCCGCGGCGAGTGGCCGGGCATAGATCGCCGCCAGTTCCAGCGGGCGTTTGTGCACGTGGTCGTGGTACATGCTCGGCAGGTAGTCGACCATCGTTTCGGTCATGGCGAACATCTGCTCAGCGTAACTCTTGGGGATTTCATGGCCGCAGGCGTGGGCGCCTTGTACCACTTCGGCCATCAACGCCTGAATCAGCTCGCGGCTGGATTCATCCGCCATCATCGCCGTGGTGCCCGCGCCCAATAATACCGAGAGGCCGTTGTAGGGCACGTTCCACACCAACTTATGCCAACGGGCCTGATGCACATTCGCCATGGCCTGGGACTCGATGCCCGCCTTGTGAAACAACGCGGCGCCGGCTTCGACGATCGCCTTTTGGCGGGTTTCATCATTGGCCGCCGAGCCACTGTGATACCCCAGGTTGACCCGGCCCAACGCCTGATGCTCGATAACACCGGGGGCAGAACGATGCACGCCGATGTAGCACAGCCCGCCCAGCAAATGCAGCGACGCGGGCAGGTGCTCACGAAGACTGTCTTCCACATCGAGGCCATTTTGCAGCAACACCACCTTGGCATCCGGCGCCGCAACCTGGGCGATAGTCGGGGCCAGGTCGACGTTGCCGGTGGACTTGGTGCCCACCAGAAGCCAGTCGCACGGTGGCATGTCAGCAGCCCGGGCGTAGGCCTGCACCGGGTGCAGGTGCAAGGGGCCATGCACGGTGCTGTTGACGTGAAGGCCGTGCTCGCTGACCGCTGCGTACTCACTGCGCAACAGGAAGTGCACATCAAAACCGGCGCGTGCCAGCATCAAACCGTAGAAACCACCGATGGCGCCGGTGCCGATGATGCCAATGCGGGGTGATTGTGCGGTCATGGCAGATCCTCTGGAGTGCGGGTAAGCGCATGTTTTATAGAGTCAGCAAGGTCAGAAGGTGTAAGACGCGTCTGTAATTGTCCGAGGAATTGACCCTCGCACACCACGAACAACGCCGGCAAATGAAAGATCTGGTAGCGTTCGACCGCGCCGCCGTTGTGCCCGGCATCCACCCAGCACACCCGGTCCAGCGGCAACGGCCAGCCTGGCAAATGCTGGCGCGCCCAACGGCAACTGGAACACCCTACGCTTGTGAACACGACAAGCGAAATACCTGGCAATCCCAGCAATTGCTGGTCAATATCCAGGTCGGTCAATTCCAGTTCCTTCACTATACTGCTGCTGCCGCCGTCAACTGGACGGTGCTCGGAGTCCGTGTACATGGGTCGTTTTTTACCTCACCCTGATGATGTCGCTGTCGAGTTAATCCAACGCCCCTCTCCTGCCATCCCCCGCCAACGCCTGCACACTATCGGCCTGGGCGGTGTTGCCTGCGATTGGCCACGCGCCTGGCGCGAGGGCACGGCGGTTGATCTGCACATCCCTTCCTTGGGCGCCAGCGCGCGTTATCCGGGCTATGTGGCGTGGTGCCGCAAGGTGGAAAACGGCTACCGCGTCGGTGTCTCGTTTACCGATGAACATGCACTGTTCGGTGCGCGAATGGGTGAGCAAGCATGCCGGATAGAGCGCTATTGCCGCCAGCACGAAGACGCAGAACCCACCGCCCAGCAATTCGAAGCATTGGCCCGCGAGTGGGTATCGCGCCATGCCTGCGAGTTCTCTCATGAGGCGTTTGTGGCGCCAGCGCTGGATTAAAGCGGGCTTTGCCCATTGTCGCGGGCCCGTGTTACGCGCTAAGGTTCCTTCCCCCTGCATCCAAATCATGCTGTGCTCCGCCGCACGGGGATGGCTGGCGGCCGGCACCCGTGACCCTGACGAGTAACACGATGGCTGATTTACCGATCAATGACCTAAACGTCGAATCCAACGAGACCCTGATCACACCTGATCAGCTCAAGCGCGAAATCCCTTTGAGCGACGCTGCCCTGCAGACCGTCACCAAGGGCCGCGAAGTCATCCGTGACATTCTCGACGGCACCGACCACCGCCTGTTTGTCGTCATCGGGCCCTGCTCGATCCATGACCTCAAGGCTGCCCACGAGTACGCCGAGCGCCTCAAAGTACTGGCGGCGGAAGTATCCGACACCCTGTATCTGGTGATGCGCGTCTATTTCGAAAAACCGCGTACCACCGTCGGCTGGAAAGGCTTGATCAACGATCCGTACCTGGACGACTCGTTCAAGATCCAGGATGGCCTGCACATCGGTCGTCAATTGCTGCTGGACCTGGCTGAAATGGGCCTGCCCACCGCCACTGAAGCCCTGGACCCGATCTCCCCGCAGTACCTGCAGGATCTGATCAGCTGGTCGGCCATCGGCGCACGCACCACTGAATCCCAGACTCACCGAGAAATGGCGTCCGGCCTTTCCTCGGCCGTGGGCTTCAAGAACGGCACCGACGGTGGCCTGACCGTGGCGATCAACGCGCTGCAATCGGTCTCCAGCCCGCACCGTTTCCTGGGTATCAACCAGGAAGGTGGCGTGTCCATCGTCACCACCAAGGGCAACGCCTACGGCCACGTGGTGCTGCGCGGCGGCAACGGCAAGCCCAACTATGATTCGGTCAGCGTTGCGCTGTGCGAACAGGCGCTGAACAAGGCCAAGATCAAGCCGAACATCATGGTCGACTGCAGCCACGCCAACTCCAACAAGGACCCGGCCCTGCAACCGCTGGTGATGGAAAACGTCGCCAACCAGATCCTCGAAGGCAACCAGTCGATCATCGGCCTGATGGTCGAGAGCCACCTGAACTGGGGTTGCCAGGCGATTCCAAAAGACCTGGCCGACTTGCAATACGGCGTGTCGATCACTGATGCCTGCATCGATTGGGCCGCCACTGAAAACACCCTGCGCAGCATGCACGCCAAGCTCAAGGACGTATTGCCGAAACGCAAACGCACCTGACACAACACTGCGCACACAAAAACGCCGGGCTGAGCCCGGCGTTTTTTATGGTGCTATTTATGCCTTAGAGCTTCGCGGCATGGCGCTGGTGGCGCTCCATGTAGCGTTCAACGTAGGAGCAGGACGGGATCACCGTATAGCCTGCCTGTTCGGCGAACTTCAAGGCTTCCTCGGTCAATGCCGCCGCAATACCACGGCCCCGCAGTGCGTTGGGCACAAAGGTCCGATAGATATCCAGGGTCTGTTTGCCGAGGTCCATATAGGTCAGATAGGCACGATGACCGTCCACATTGGTCTCGAACTGATGACCAGCCTGGTCATGGTGGATGGACAACGCCTCGCTCATCACTACTCCTCGCGGGTCTTGGTTTCTGACCCCTACCTTACCGATGTTTTTCCGGCGAAGGAACATCTACGCCACCCCGTGCCGGTTCCGACAACGAGAAAACCCTGAGCGCTCACAACCAGCACGTAGGGAATAGTAGGCACCAATCCCGCGATTGCTCAAGGCGCACCTGTCATCCCCTGCCGCTGGTGGATATAGAAAGGGCCTCGATCAACCGATGATCGAAAGCCTGTACATTGCCGGCAGTTGAACCTTGAGACGAACAGGCGCTCTTAAAGTCACCTCTACATGCGCAAAAGATGCCGGGCAACGCAAAGCCGTGCTGAACGAAAGTGTCAGCTGTATATATAAATTTTCATCTATTTACAGGGCTTAACACATGCGGGCCGGCCCTTCCAGCATGGATCCAATTGTCGCCTGATTGAAAAAAATTGGACGCTTTTTATACAAACCTTCAAAAGGTTAGCCAAAATAGATTCGGCACGAGAATTTTTTTTGCTTCTTGCGCTACGTCAGTTTACTTACTACAAGTAATGGGTAGTATGTACGCCGGCTATTAGCTCACTCTGGGCGAACTAGCCATCTAATAGAAAGTCCTTGAAGGGGAACACGATGAACAACGTTCTGAAATTCTCTGCTCTGGCTCTGGCCGCAGTTCTGGCTACCGGTTGCAGCAGCGTCTCCAAAGAAACCGAAGCTCGTCTGACTGCAACTGAAGACGCAGCAGCTCGCTCCCAGGCTCGTGCAGACGAAGCCTACCGTAAAGCTGATGAAGCTCTGGCTGCTGCTCAAAAAGCACAACAGACTGCTGACGAAGCTAACGAGCGCGCACTGCGTATGCTTGAAAAAGCTAGCCGCAAGTAATAATCCTTCGGGGTTGTTATCAAGCCGATCCATTTATGGGTCGGCTTTTTTATTGCCTGGGATTTATACCTGAATAACGCACAATAAAAAGCCCGCCGAGGCGCAAGGCCTTGACGGGCTTTTGAACGAACGCCTTATTGCTGCAGGTCGATCGGCGCGCTGGAGGCGATCGGTGCCGGGCCCGGCACGCCGATTTCCGTCGGCAAACCATCTTCTGCCGCCACCACATCCCGCACCTGGTCCCAGTTCACCCGCAACTGATTGGACAGGTCCTCACGCTTGAGCAAGGCGTTGATCACCGCCGTGTGCTTGTCCACCACCGACGGCGTACCGTCGTCGTTCAATGGGGTATGTGCTTCAAGGTAGACCTTGCCGCCGCTGGCGCCGAACTTGTAGGCATCGTTGATGATGCGCAC
Organism: Pseudomonas tritici; assembly: GCF_014268275.3. Taxonomy (NCBI): domain Bacteria; kingdom Pseudomonadati; phylum Pseudomonadota; class Gammaproteobacteria; order Pseudomonadales; family Pseudomonadaceae; genus Pseudomonas; species Pseudomonas tritici. The sequence goes on along the minus strand of NZ_CP077084.1, from coordinate 2,121,427 downwards.
CGACGTGCCCACCGGCACCATGCCGGCCATCTCCAGCACGTTGTTGTTGAACATACGGAAGCAGCCGTGGCTGGTACGGGTGCCGATGCCGAACTTCGCGTTGGAGCCGTGGATCAGGTAACCCGGCGTGCCCAGGGTGAACTTGAACGGGCCCAAGGGGTTGTCCGGGCCGGCCGGCACCACGTTGGGCAGCGGGTCACCGTTGGCAGCGTGCTCGGCCTTGATCGAGGCGGGCGGCGTCCAGGTCGGGTTCGGCGTTTTGGCAATGATGCTGGTATGGGCGATAGGCGAACCCCAGCCTTCACGGCCAATGCCCAGCGGGAAGGTGTAGACCACGTTCTGGCCCTTGGGGAAGTAGTAGAGCCGGTACTCCGCCAGGTTGATCACAATACCTTCGCGCGGGCCCGGCGGCAGGATGAACCGTGTCGGCAGCACGATCTCGGTGCCCGCCCCCGGCAACCAGGCATCCACACCCGGGTTGGCCGCGACCATCTCCGAATAACCGAGGTCATAGGTGGTGCCCAGGTCGGCAAAGGTGTCTTCGTACTTGGCCTTGATCACCTGGACCTGACCGACGATGTCTTCACCCGGCGGTGGCAAGGGCAACTGCAAAGCTGACGCAGAACAAGCCGCACAGAGTGCAGCGAGAGACAGGCAGCAGGTGACGACGGAAAGGCGCGACAACATCCGGAAAATCCTTCGCAGAACGACGGGGAGGTAAAGATCGATTGTATACGTGAAGCGCGCTTCTAGCTGCCCCTTACAACTCGAAACGCAGCTCCGGCCAGATCGGCGGCGTACCGCGCTTCTGGGATTCCAGGATCGCACGACACAAGGGGCACAGTCGCTGGTCCTGGAAGATCGAGCGATCAACCCGCGACCAACGCGGTTGCGCCGGCAATAGCGTGCCGCACAGCGTGCGATCGATGGTGCCGCCCAGTTCCAGTTGACGCGTCACCAGATGCACCCGCACTTCCTGGCAGGCGAACAGATCCAGCTGCTCGTCCGGCTCGATCAGTTGGTAATTAAACAGGGACCAGGCGGGACGCGACATCAGGGGCTCCAAATCGGGGGGGCGCCACCTTAGCCGAAAGCCTGCCGGTAGAAAAGCGTCATAACAGTGGTTTTAGCGTCGGCCAGACATTTTCCAGCAACTTGCCCTGGGCGCCGACCGCCGGGTGCAGTTGATCCGCCTGCATCAGCTCCGGATGACCGCCCACGCCATCGAGGAAAAACGGTACCAGCGGGACGTTTTTTTCCTTGGCCAACACACCATAGACTTCGGCAAATGCCGTGGTGTAGCGCGGGCCATAATTGGGCGGTAATTGCATCCCCAACAACAACACCTTGGCACCACCGGCCTTGGACTGGTCAATCATCGACGCAAGATTTTGTTTCAATTGCGCCGGGGGTTGCCCACGCAATCCATCATTGCCGCCCAACTCGATCACCACCACGTCCGGCTTATGCTCTGCAAGCGCCGCCGGCAGCCGCGCCAAGCCCCCGGCACTGGTATCCCCGCTGATGGAGGCGTTGATCACTTTATCGTCGAAACCTTCCTGCTTGAGCCGTTGCTCCAGCAGGGCAACCCACCCCTTGCGGGTATCCAGGCCGAAACCGGCACTGATACTATCGCCAACGATCAGGACTGTACCCGCCGCTGCGTTCTGGGCCATGCACATCAAGGCCAGGCCAGCACTCAAAAACCACATTCGCATCGGATTCTCCATGGGCGCAAGCATTCTCACCGCGCGGAACCTTAGCAAAGTGGTTCCCAGCGCGGAAGGTGAACTGACTATCCTGCACGAACTGAGCCTGGAACTGAACAAGGGCGATAGCCTGGCTATCGTCGGCAGCTCAGGTTCCGGCAAATCCACCCTCCTCGGCCTGCTGGCCGGCCTCGACTTGCCCAGCAGCGGCGAAGTCACCCTCGCCGGCCAAGCCTTGAGCACCCTGGACGAAGACCAGCGCGCGCGCATCCGTGCCGAGCACGTAGGGTTCGTGTTCCAGTCCTTCCAACTGCTCGACAGCCTCAACGCGCTGGAGAACGTCATGCTGCCGTTGGAGCTGGACGGCCGCAAAGACGCCCGCGAGCGCGCCCGGCACCTGCTCGAACGTGTCGGCCTGGGCCAACGCCTGACCCACTCACCCCGCCAACTCTCCGGTGGCGAGCAACAACGCGTGGCGATTGCCCGCGCCTTTGCCGCCGAGCCGGACGTGCTGTTTGCCGACGAACCTACCGGCAACCTCGACAGCCACACCGGCGAGCGCATCAGCGACCTGCTGTTCGAGCTCAATAAAGAGAGCGGCACGACCCTGGTGCTGGTCACCCACGACGAGCGCCTGGCCCACCGTTGCCGACGCCTGATCCGCCTTGAAGCCGGCCTGATGGTCGCGCCCCTGGAGCCTTGATGGCACGTTTGCCGCTGTTGCGCCTGTTCAGCCTTGCCATGCGCCAATTGCTGCGCGATGCCCGCGCTGGCGAATTGCGTGTGTTGTTCTTCGCCCTGTTGGTGGCCGTGGCCGCCAGTACCGCCATCGGCTACTTCGGCGCTCGCCTCAATGGCGCCATGTTGTTGCGCGCCACCGAGTTTTTGGGCGCCGACCTGGTGCTGGAAGGCAGCTCGCCGGCCCGCCCCGAGCAAATCCAGTCCGGCACCGAACTGGGCCTCGATCACGCTCGCGTGGTGGAGTTCTCCAGCGTTATAGCCACTGATAACGGCATCCAGCTCTCCAGCATCAAGGCGGTCAACGAGCAGTACCCGCTGCGCGGCGAACTGAAAAGCGCTGCTGCGCCCTTCGGTGAGGAGACCCCTGGCGGCGAGCCCAAACCCGGGGAAGCCTGGGTTGAAGCCCGGCTGCTGACAGCACTGGACCTCAAGGTCGGCGACAGCATTGATGTGGGTATGAAAACCCTGCGCCTGGCCCGCGTGCTCACCTATGAGCCGGACCGCGCCGGCAACTTCTACAGCCTTACGCCCAGGGTGATGATCAACCTGTCGGACCTGGACGCTACCGGTGTCGTACAGCCCGGCAGCCGTGTCAGCTACCGCGAACTGTGGCGCGGGCCACAGGGCAGCACGGCGCTGCAAACCTATCGTGACCTGATTAAGCCAGGACTCGCCGCCAACCAGCGGCTGCAGGACTCACGGGACGGCAACCAACAGATCGGCGGCGCGCTGGGCAAAGCCGAGCGCTACCTGAACATGGCCAGCCTGGTCGCAGTGCTGCTGGCCGGCGTGGCCGTGGCGCTGTCGGCCAATCGCTTCGCCACCCGGCGTTTTGACGCCAGTGCCTTGCTGCGCTGCCTGGGATTGTCACGGCGCGAAGCCATGTTGCTGTTCAGTTTGCAACTGAGCGTACTGGGGCTGCTGGCGAGCCTGACCGGCGCCCTGCTCGGCTGGCTGGCGCAGTTTGGCCTGTTTTACTTTCTCCATGACCTGCTGCCTGCGGACGTTCCACCCGGCGGGCTGTTACCGGCAATTGCGGGAATCGGCACCGGCCTGGTCGCCCTCGCCGGTTTCGCCCTGCCGCCCTTGGCCGCCCTGGGTCGTGTCCCCCCGCTAAGGGTATTGCGTCGCGACCTGCTGCCGATTCCCTCCAGTACCTGGATGGTCTACGGCGCGGCACTGTTTGCATTGGGCCTGATCATGTGGCGCCTGAGCCTCGACCTGGTGCTGACCTTCGCCCTGCTGGGCGGTGGCGTGGTGGCTGCACTGGTCCTCGGCGGCCTGCTCCTGCTGCTGTTGCAAAGCCTGCGCCGCCTGCTGGCACGCGCCTCCCTGCCGTGGCGCCTGGGCCTGGGCCAATTGCTGCGCCACCCGTTAGCGGCGGCCGGACAATCCCTGGCGTTTGGCTTGATCCTGCTGTCCATGGGCTTGATCGCCCTGCTGCGTGGCGAGTTGCTCGACACCTGGCAAAACCAGTTGCCCAAGGACGCGCCCAACTATTTCGCCTTGAATATCCTGCCGGCCGACAAGGATGCCTTTGGCGACCGCCTGCTGGAACTGCAAGCGCAATCCGCGCCGCTGTACCCGGTGGTGCCGGGTCGCCTGATCAGTATCAACGGCGAGCCAGTACAGGAAATCGTCAGCAAGGATTCAAGCGGCGATCGCGCGGTACAACGCGACCTGAGCCTGACCTGGGCTGCCGACCTGCCACCGGGTAATGCCCTGACGGCGGGCTCATGGTGGTCACAGCAACCCACCGATGAAATCCCTGGCGTCTCCGTAGAAGCCAAGGTAGCGGAAAGCCTCAAGCTCAAGCTCAATGACCACTTGGTGTTCACGGTGGGCGGCGAAAATCGTGAAGCGCGGGTGACCAGCCTGCGGACCATCAACTGGGATAACTTCCAGCCCAACTTCTTCATGATTTTCCAGCCAGGCACCTTGAAGGACCTGCCGGCCACCTACCTGACCAGCTTCTACCTGGCACCCGGGCATGACCAGCAAATCGTCGACCTGTCCCGGGCGTTCCCGGCGGTAACCATCCTGCAGGTCGAGGCACTGCTGGAGCAGTTGCGCAGCATCCTCGCCCAAGTGACCCTGGCGGTGGAGTACGTACTGCTGTTTGTCCTGGCAGCGGGGATGGCGGTGTTGTTCTCGGGCCTGCAGGCCACGCTCGACGAACGTATCCGCCAAGGCGCGCTGTTGCGCGCACTGGGTGCCGAACGCAAGCTGCTGGTCAAGGCCAGGCGTATCGAGTTCGGCTTGCTGGGTGCCGTCAGTGGCCTGTTGGCGGCACTGGGGACCGAACTGGTGACCTTTGTGCTGTACCGCTATGCATTTGACCTGGCCTGGCAGCCTCACCCATGGTTGCTGTTGCTGCCGGTGATTGGCGCCGTGCTGATCGGCGGTGCCGGTGTGTTTGGCACCCGTCGTGCACTGAACGCCAGCCCGCTGACTGTATTGCGCGAAGGTTGAAGCGCCGTGTGGGAGAGCTTTAGCAACGCGGCGAAGGGATCACCGCGCGGTCTTTGCCAGACCGCAGCGCCTGCATCGCAGCGTCGCTGAAGCTCGACAGCTCCCACATGTGATCTCTAGTGTTTTCGGAGCCCCGCTCACTTCACATACTCGATCCCGGTGATCCACCAGCACACTTCACCACTCGGGGTCTGCACGAGGGCCTCGTCGTCTACTTCCTTGCGCAGCAGCGCACGGGCCATGGGTGAGTCGATGGAGATGTAGTCCATCCGTTCATAGATCTCGTCATAGCCGACGATACGAAAACGCTTGGTCTCGCCCTGTTCATTTTCGATGTCCACCCAGGCGCCAAAAAACACCTTGCCCTCCTGCTCGGGCATGTACTCCACCACACGCATGTCTTCCAGGCGCTTGCGCAGGTAGCGCACGCGACGGTCGATCTCGCGCAGCAACTTCTTGTTGTACTGGTAATCGGCGTTTTCGCTGCGGTCCCCCAGCGAGGCCGCCCAGGTCACTTTGCGCGTGGTGTCCGGGCGCTTCTCACGCCAGAGGTAATCCAGCTCCTTCTTCAGCGCTTCATGGCCTTCTTTGGTAATCAGCTTGGTACTCAAACGCTTGCATCCCCAGGCAATGTCCATAGGTGCCGATACGCCTGGGTTTCAAGCCCGGGCGTTGGCTGGCTGGCGTTGATGATAAATGAACCCGGGAAAGTAGCCAGGCCAGTCTAGCTATCCAACGCCCGATCCAGCTCAAGCAGCATGCCTCTCAGGCTTTGCCGCAGGCCCGCCACCTGCGACGTCATCACCTTCAGGGCTTCGGTCCTCTGGCTGACCGCAAGCGACTGATCATGCAGTTGAGCGGTGCGTTGTTCCAGTTCTCGAACCTTCTCATCCAACTGGGTTTGCCCCTGCTGCAACCGCGCCTGCCACTGCTCAAGTGCGGCCTCCTGCTCGATTGCCGCGAGTTTTTGCTGGGTCAGCTCCTGGGCGACACGGGCAAGGTTGGTCAACGTACTGTCCACCTCGAACAACGTACTGTGGTCACCTGACGCAGGGGGTTGCGGTTGCGCCGGCGCGACGGGTGCAGGTGGGATTGCAGGTGGCTGCGGCGCGATGATCACGGGCGTTTCGACGGAAGCTGGCAGGGGCTCCTCAACCAGATGTTCATGCGTCGGCCGGGGTGGCTCTGAGGGGCCTGCCCCTTTGACCGGGGAGCTCATTTGTGACGAAAAACGAATGGACGGCACAATCAATGAAGCACTTTCGATAGCCGGCAGTGTCGAGGCCGACATGCCCAGGGTGATCACTTTCATCACAAGCGCTTTCTTGATAATCACCGAGTGATGATCCTCGGGCCTGGCGGGCGGCAGCTTGCAACCTTTCAAATCGACAAAATGATAGGGCACCTGGGTCTCAGTAACGCCGCCCGCCTTAACCCCCGAAGCGGCCAATGTCAGTATTTGCTTAAACACATGTAAGGCCACCTGCAAGTCTTCCTTGGACTCGACCCCGCCCAGGAAATACCGGTCAAGTTTCTTACGCAAGCCCGCGATATAGACCCTGGAACTTCCCGGCTCTACCTCCTCATCCAAACTGTAAACAAGAAAGTTGGAGGCCGTCTGACCTACAGCAAACCCACAGAGCAGTGCACCGTTAACTGGAGCATCTTGACCGTCGCGTTCAAGCACAAGGGTACGTAGCAGCATCATGGCATTCAGGCCTCATTATGCGGGGCAGAAAGTTTATATAAACAACAAATAAACATTCAAAAATTGGACGCTTTTAAAACACGACACATTGTTTCAGTGGCTTGACTGCCGCGCACGTAGGACTTGTCTTATTAATAGTTATCGGCGTTCCCAAAAACAGTCATTACCCGTACCCTTTTTTCACGCCCCCTACGTCATGCCAAACTTATTCGGTAAAAAAATGATCGAAATAAGCAATCTGACAAAACACACGGGTAACACAACTATAATCAGCGACTTTTCATTTAGCGCCCATTCACAAGAATGCCTGGGTTTATTCGGAGAAGATCATACGGTCAAAACAGCCCTGCTCAATCTAATAGCCGGTTCGACGCAGCCGTCCAGCGGTTATATAAATATCCAGGGCTTCAATACTCAAACCCACGCACTTAACGCGAAAAAACTCGTCGGCTACCAACTGTCCAAAGACCTCGGCCATCCAACAATGTCCGTCAACACATTCCTTGGCTTTATCGCGGCCGTTCGCGGCCTCCACGGCGCCGAAAAGCGCGCACGGTTGGAACACGTTGTTGCACGACTGGAACTGTTTCCGGTGCTCAATGCCCCCCTCGACGCGCTCTCCCTTGCCTGGAAACGCAAAGTCGCTATTGCCCAAGCCATCCTGCATGGTCCAGCCCTGTTACTGCTGGATGAACCAACCGAAGGGCTCGCACCTGATCAGAAACATACATTCAGGGCGCTTATCCAATCACTGACGCAAGAAATGACAGTGATCATCGCCTCTCGTCACTGCGATGAATTGTCCGAATTGTGTACACGCGCACTGGTCATAGCCGGCGGTCGCCTGGTGGCCGATACCCCACTGCCCGATCTACAGCGCGACTCCCGTCACTTCCAGGCCGTCACACTTGCTGCGGACACCCCGTTGGATCTGCTGGCCCTCGCCGTACTGCCAGGCGTGGCAGGCATCGAGGAGCATCGGCATGCACCCGGCACGGTGACCGTTCTCGCGATGCCGGGGCACACCATCTATCCCCATATCAACACGCTGATTGCCAGTCGTCGCTGGAAAATCAACTCACTGAATCTGGAACCAGGTCGCCTCAATGATGTAGTCCACCAACTGAGCCAGGAGGCGTCTCTTTGAAACTATTGCCTGTCATTTTAAAGCGTCAACTTGCCAGCTTTGCCTGCACACCCAGTATTTACCTGAACATTGCGATCTTCCTGATACTGTCAGTCACATTGGGCATGTACATAAGCTCGTGGCCGGAACAAAACAGCGGCGACTTGCAGGTCTTTTTCCAGTTCCATCCCTGGTTGTACTTATTGTTGATTCCCGCCCTGGCCACGCAACTATGGTCGGATGAAGCCAATGCAGGTTTTTTCGGCGTGATGAAAACCATGCCCATCACGACATTTGAATGGGTTATCGGGAAATTCCTCGCCGCCTGGCTCGTCGCAGGTACAACGCTGCTCCTGATGTTTCCTCTCGTCATTATTGCCAACTACTTGGGCAGAGCGGACAACAGCGTTATCGCTTCACAATTTTTGGCGAGTTGGCTGCTCGCGGGCAGCTACCTGTCCGCTGGTTGCTTTATTTGCACATTTGTAAGCCAGCGCACTGTCATTTTCGTACTGACCCTGGGCTTGCTGCTGACCGCCAGCGGACTCTCTAGTGTATTGGATGCGCTTGAGCACCAAGCCCCGATAGGGTTGATCGACAGCCTGGCCACACTCAGCCCGGCTTTACGATTCAGCAGTATCGATGATGGAAAACTTACACTTCGCGACACGCTTTACTTCATTAGCATGATCCTCGCCTTTCTCGCTGCGGCGACCGTCACACTCAACTACAAACACAGCTGAGAAGGGAAACCCTTAATGCGGTCCACTCTGCGCACCGGCATGACACTCACCGTCACCTTGTTGCTTTTCCTGGCGTTCAATCTGGTTTGGATAGGTAAACTTCCTGATATCCAGTGGGATCTTTCTCAACAAAAAGTTCACACTTTATCGTCTTCAGCACAACATCTAGTTGCCACATTGGAAAGCCCCGTCGACCTGTATTACTTCAACTCGAACAACGACCCGAAAAGAAACTACGCCGTGCAACGCTACAGCAAGCGTGTAGAGGAACTGCTCAAGGAGTACGAAAAAACGGCCAATGGCATGATTAACCTGCACCTTATTGAACCTGCACCTTTTTCGGAGGACGCCTACAAAGCCCGGCTATCCGGACTCGACCACAACGCTGGGTTTCTCGGCCTTATCGGCACCCGCGCCGGTCACAGTGTGCGCCGTATCGGTTCCTTCAGCCTCGACCGGGAGCCCTTGCTCGAGTATGAAATCAGCCACCTGCTCTATAAGTTGCAGCACCCGGAGCGCCCGGTCATTGCACTGCTGTCGGGGCTGGCGATGGACGAAGCTGCAGGTCGGCTGTTGCAGGATCTACGACGTGAATTTGATCTGGTCAACCTGGAGTCGACTGCCGCGCACGTCCCCGAGCGTATAAAAACGCTGATGGTTGTGCACCCACAGGCGTTATCTGAGCGAACGCTGTATGGGATTGAACAATTTGTATTGAGGGGCGGCAGATTGATGATGTTTATTGACCCCTTGAGCGAGCAACGCTCAAACGCTGCCCCTGCCAACACTCTAGTGGACCAATTACTGGCTGCCTGGGGTATCCAGATGCCAGCGGACAAGCTGCTGGCCGACGACCTCTATACGCCTTGGGAAACGCCAGGGGCGCCCACTCAGGTCCGATTGAACCTGCCTCGGCAGGCGATGAACACAAACGATATCAGCACCTGGAACCTCAACAGGGTGACGGTATCGAGCAGTGGCGCTCTCTCACGAATGAGTAAAAGTCGCACGACCTTCACCCCTCTCCTGCACAGCTCCGAGCAATCGGTGCTGCTGGATGCCAATAGCTTCACCCGCGCTACCACGGTCGACTCATTGATTGAACAGGCGTCGGGCCAAGAGCGGCGTCATGTGATCGCCGCACGTATCGAGGGGCCGAGCTATTCTGTCTTTCCGGATGGCCTCAAGGGGCAGCCGCCCGGTGTGCAGAAAGCAGCGCAGATACATGTCGTGGTCATTACTGACACCGACTTGCTCACGGACAAGGTCAGCAATTCGGCACCTGACAGCAACGCGTTGTTTGTCTTGAATACATTGGACAACCTGTCCGCCCCCGACACACTCGCCGCAATTCGCCCTCGCGTGCCGCAGGAACGGGAGCCGACAGTGCTGGAGCGCATGCACGAGGTCGCGAAGCACGCCTATCGCTCGAAGGCCAGTGAACTGGAACGACGCCTGCAACGAACGGAGCAGGAATGGCAACGGCTGATCCCGTGGACCACTGCCCTCGGCACCCAGGCGGTGGACACCACCACCCAGTTGCAAGCACTCAACAAGGAACGCCTGCGCTTGCCCATGGAGCTGCATGCCTTGCAACGCGAAGCCTATGCCCAGGTGCGTCACCTGGAACTGGCGATAAAACTGGTCGTGACGTTTGCCATTCCGCTGACGTTATGCCTGATCGCCTGGGGGGTCTTCCGGGGTCATCGCCGTCGTCGGCTGCACGCTGGCAGCCTGATTCACTAAACGATTAACGTCGGGCGATCAGCCCTTGTCGAGCGATGCGGGTCAATTGGCGGATGACTTCTGCGGCGTCGCTGGCACTCGGGGCCTGGATGACCGCGAGGTCAAAGCTGTTGCTGGCAAAACGCGCAAGGGAATCGCCATCTTCGACAAACTGGATCAGGAACGCTGAGGGTCGGCCAGTACGGCGCGGCCAGCCATCCAAGTAACGCAAGAGCGTAGGCTGGTGCTTGCCGCCAAGGAGAATTTTAGGATTGCGTTGAGTCAGGTCCGCGGTGATCGGGGCCAGGCGTATCAGGGGGCGTAGTGCATTCATCGTGTCGTGTCTCTGCCTCAAAAGTCTGCGGGCAGGTGAGAGGCAACACCGAACCAGCGCTTTAGCGGAATTTCGAAGCATGGAACATGCTTCTGTCGGGACCGATAGCGATCACCCATGGCGCCCCGCAATTAGCTGTTTAAATCGGCGCATGAACGGCATCCTAGAGAAGCCGGTGGGGCGATGTCAACAATCCCGAGCAACGAAAAGGCCCGCACATGGCGGGCCGATTCAAGGTTTTGCAGAACGATCAGTTGGCGATAGCGCGGTCGGCAGACAGTTTGCCCGCCCCTTCCAACAACACCGCCAGGGTGCCGCCGAGCAAGGCCAGTGCGAACTCATAACCGTTGTTGGCCATGAACAGACCGTTATGGATATGCACCGAGAAGATCGCCACCAGCGTCAGGATGGTCAAGCCGAGTGCCGCCGGACGCGCCAGCAGGCCAATGATCAGTGCCAGGCCGGCGAAGAACTCGGTCCCCCCCGACAGCAGCGCCATCAGCGTACCCGGCGCAAGGCCGATGCTTTCCATCCACTGGGCAGTGCCTGCCAGGCCGTAGCCGCCAAACCAGCCAAAGAGTTTTTGCGAACCGTGGGCGGCGAAGATAATGCCGACAATAATACGCAGGATGGTCAGGCCGTAACCGGCACGGGTGGACAGGACGCTTTTGATCAGTGGGCTCATGGTGATAATCCTTTTCAAAGTAGGGGTTGGTTGGCCGCTATATTAATCAGTTTAAACAATGATAAAAGCCAAAAAAATGCCTGATTAATATCGATTAAATCGATTACTTCCGTGAAGCGATTTTCGGCGCTGGCGGTTCCAGGGATTCCCGCTCCCGATCGAACGCCAGATAGTACTTGTTGACGCTATTAACATAGCTGACGCCGCCCATGCCTACTTGCTCCATGGCAATGCGTTCAACCTGGAAGAACCACTGGTTGGGGTTGAGCCCCCGGCGCTTGGCCTCTGTGCGCATACCCTGCACCCGCTCTGGCCCCATGTTGTACGCCGCCAGCACAAAGGCCATGCGCTCGCGCTCATTGAGCTTGGGACTGGCGAAGAACTTGCGGCGGATCATCGCCAGGTAGCGCGCACCCGCCTGCACATTACTGTCGAGACTTTCGATATTGTTGACCCCCACGCGCTGCGCCGCCGAGGGCGTGATCTGCATCAGGCCGGTGGGGCCGCCGCTGTTGCGTGCGCCAGGGTCAAGCGCGGATTCCTTGAAGGCCAGCGCGGCAAGGTTCAACCAATCCATGCCCTGCTCGCGGGCGTGTTTCTGCAACACTGGGCGCAATTTTTCCAGGCGCTGGCGGTCGACGCGGGCCAGCGGGTTGCGTACTTGGTAGAGGCGACGGTAGATGCGTTGAAACGCCACATCCTGGTCTGCGGGGGTTCGATAGGTCTTGAGGAATCGATCAATGCTGGCCCGCAGCATCGAGGCATCCTGGCGCACAAACCAGTACTCGTCGCCCGGCTCGCTGATGACCACTTGTTTATCGAAACGCAACTTGGGCAGGATCTTCGACCAGCGCTCGGCAATCGGCTTTTCGACAATGGTCAGGTGGAAAATGCCAGCCTGGACCATCTCCAGCACATCTTCCACGGCCAAGGTCGGGTCAACCCATTCCACCTTGATGGGTGGCTGCTTGTGCAGGGCCAGCTTCTGATTGACCTGGCTGATGGCATCCGCCGCCGCACTACCGGTGGTCAGCGCCAGGGTGCGTCCGGACAGTTGCTCCAACTTGGTAAAGCGCCGCTCACCTTTCACACCCACCAGCCACAGCGGCACACCGCTGGCAATCGGATCGCTGGTGCTGATCTTGTGCGCGGCCTTTACATCCACCAACTCACCGGGCGCCACCAGGTCACCTTCACCACGGGCCAGCGCGCCAAGCAACTGGTCCTTGGCCTTGGGAATGATCTTGAGGTTGATTTCCTGGCCGTCACGGGCATGGCCGTTGAGGTATTGCTCGAAGGCGCGCAAACGATGGTATTCCACACCGATGGCCTGGCCCTGAACCTCGCCTGAACTGTTACGGCTCTGGTTGACCAATACGCGCAGGGTGCGGCTCGAGCGAATCTCCGCCAGATCGCGGACCTTGCCGGGCTTGGTCACTTCCAGCGGCCCGTCCAGGCGCGCAACCGCGGCCATGGGCAGCAGCAGCGTCAGGCACAACATAAGCAACGCCGAGGGTCGGATCATCCGCTCTCCGGAAAAGAATACTGGCCAACATCCTCGCGAAAAACGAGGTGGTGGGGTCAGAAACAGAGCGCTATAAGCGCAGGCTTTGCGCGCAACGGTGACACAGGGCAAAGCTTTGGACACAACCCAATGTCACTGGCGACGTTCAAAGACAGCTATAACTCGTTGTAGTTCTTAGTTTTTCTTATAAATCTACAGCTCTGATATGCTTTCCGGCCGCAGGCGGAGATAGCACCATGCAACTCATTGATATCGGCGTCAACCTGACCAACCCCAGTTTCGACGAGAAGCACCAGGCCGTGCTCGAACGTGCCTATGCCGCCGGCGTGCAACAATTGGTGCTCACCGGCACCAGCGTCGAGGGCAGCGAACACGCCCTGGAGCTGTGCGTAAAACTCGATGAAAGCGGCCAGCGCCTGTTCAGCACCGCCGGTATTCACCCCCACTCTGCCAGTGACTGGAACAGCGACAGCGCCCAGCGCTTGCGTGAATTGCTCGGTGAAAGCCGCGTGCGTGCCGTGGGCGAATGCGGGCTGGATTTCAACCGCGACTTCTCGCCCCGCCCCCAGCAGGAAAAAGTATTGGAAGAACACCTGGCCCTGGCCGTCGAGCTGAAACTGCCAGTGTTCCTCCACGAGCGTGACGCCAACGTGCGCCTGCTGGAGATCCTCAAAGGCTACCGCGACCACCTCACCGCCGCCGTGGTGCATTGCTTTACCGGCGAACAGCAGGCGTTGTTCAGCTACCTCGACCTCGACTTGCACATTGGTATCACCGGCTGGATCTGCGACGAACGCCGTGGGACGCACCTGCATCCACTTGTCAGGGAAATTCCCCGAGGCCGTCTGATGCTGGAAAGCGACGCGCCCTACTTGCTGCCACGCACACTGCGCCCAAAACCGAAAAATGGTCGCAACGAGCCCGCGTATCTGCCGGAGGTACTGCGCGAAGTCGCCCTGCATCGCAACGAAAGCGTGGAAGACCTGGCCCAACACAGCACCGCCAGCGCACGCGCTTTTTTCGGCTTGCCCACCCTCGCTTAATGCGGCGCATTGACCCATGTCAAAACGGTTTTCCTGAGTAGCGGCACAATAATGGCACCTTGCCAATGCTGTTTCCGCTATCAGAGAAAACCTTCCATGGGTGCCTGGCTTAGCAATATCTCGCTGAAGTACAAATTTTGGGCCGTCAATGCGGTCGCCTTCATTACCACGCTGCTGCTGGTGCTCTACGCCGTGCAGCTTGAACAACAGGCCCGCAGCACGGCGTCACACGCCTCGGCGCAGGCGCAAGCGCGGTTACTCAGCGCCTGGCCGGCGGACAAAACGCTGCCCAACGGAGAGCTTTGGCTGACGTTCGCAGGTGGCCGAGTCCCCCAACTGGCCGATCAAGATCTTTCAGCCCTGAGAAACGCCAACGGCTGGGTCGAACTCAATCACATGCCCCTCTTTGGCGAAAACCCACTGATGGGTGCCGAAGTGATCGCCCGCCCCGACGGGCAACACGTCGCCGTGCTCGCCTACGCCCCCAGCTTGAGCCAGGTGTTCGCCGAACGCTTCGCCAACTACGCGGTGGCGGTATTGATCCTGATGCTGGCAATGCTCGGCGCCTCGCAATTGCTGATCCGCTTCCTGCTCAGCCAGCTCAACACTCTAAAAGACGTGATGCTGCACGTGGAAAAAACCGGCGACCTGTCCGCCCGCGTGCCCTTGGCGTGCAAGGATGAAGTTGGCCAGATGGCCAGCGCCTTCAACGCCATGCAGGCCGGTTACCAGCGCGTGGTCAACACCGTGGCGCGTACCGCCCGGCAACTGGACGAGGGTGCTGCGCGGCTGGCCAGCAGCATGAACGAGGTGCAGCGCGGCATGCTCGGCCAGCAAAGTGAAACCGACCAGGCCGCCACTGCCATTAACGAGATGACCGCCACCGTCCATCACATTGCCCAACATGCCGGCGCTACCCGGGATCTGTCGCAGACCGCCGACACCCTAGCCGGCAGCGGCCAGGAAGTGGTCACCCGCGTGCAACGCTCGATTGCAGGCCTCTCCACGGGGGTGCAACAGACTGCCGAAATGATCCAGAAACTCGCCGAGGACAGCCAGAAAATCAACGGCGTGGTCAGCGTGATCCATAGCATCGCCGAACAGACCAACCTACTCGCCCTCAACGCCGCCATCGAAGCCGCCCGCGCCGGGGAAATGGGCCGTGGCTTTGCCGTGGTTGCCGACGAAGTGCGCAACCTGGCCAAACGCGTGCAAAACTCCACCGACGAAATCACCCGCATGGTCTCGGCACTGCAAGACGGCACCCGCGACGCAGTGGACTTCATGCAGGAAAGCTCGTTCAAGGCCGACGACTGCGTCCAACAAGCCCAGGAAGCCGGCGCCGCACTCGCCGAAATCACCGGCGCCGTGGCGCAGATGCGCGAAAGCAACACCCAGATCGCCGTCGCCGCCGAACAGCAAAGCCACGTCGCCGAAGAGATGAACCGCGCGGTAGTGAGTATTCGAGACGTGACTGAGAACACCGTGCAACAAACCGTGGACTCGGCGACTACCAGCAATGAATTGGCGACCTTGGCCGGGGAACTGAGCAAAGCGATTGGGCAGTTGAAGCTGTAGGACTGTTCAACCTGTAATCCCTTGCCTACAACGAAGCCTCGATTTACCCGAGGTTTTGGTGAAACTTCCTAGCTATCCTGGCGAATAACGCCGACTTCTTTTCCCTACCAACCTCTCCAAAGTCTCTCGCCTGATCAATCAGCGCGAGGGACCGCCGATGCACTTCTCCGTTAACACCCTGACCCGTTGGACGGCCTCTTGATTCCGGTCATTGGCAAGTTTGTCCTGTCGCCGATGAATGCCAAAGCGCCCGACGTCGAAGGCGTCCTTCGTGACTTTCGGGATTGCCTGAACACTTTCGACGAATGGGCCGAGCGCTTCTGGAGTGGCTCTTCGCTGGAAGTCGAGCAGGTGTTCAAGGTGGGGGAAGAGGTTTCTCTCGTCGCTCCGGCGTCTTCCAAAAAAACCAATCGCACGGTGGCCGTCTGCAAAGCCCAGGGCGCGTTGACCTTGGTGCATATGTTCGAGAGCACACGCTTTGTGCCCATCGGCAATACGCCGGTGATGCTGCAAGCGATTGCCCCTGATGGCAGCCCGATGGGCGCGCCGATCCATCACACCATTGGCCCCAGCGGCATTCTTGAAATCAAGGATTGCACCCGCGACCAGCACTACCAGATCACTTTTTATCCCAACGTTTCCAAGGATCACGTCAAGGCGCTGTATGCGTCTTATCAGTCGGTGATCGCGGGGTTGGAAGGTCGTCTGCGTGATGAATGGAAAACCACCTTCAAGCCGCAATGGAGCCGCTTTGCCAATACCGCGCCGCTCGAGCGCAGCGCGATGCAGGCCGTGGCGTTTTCAACAGGGATTGGTAAAGCGCTCTATAACCTCTGGGACAATTTCACACAGCTTTACGAGCTATTGGCGGACCTCAAGGCCAACAGCGAGAAGTTGTTGCAGTACATCACCCAAGCCGAGCTGGATGAATTGCTGAAACTGGGCAAAGACGCCATTGCCCACGGCCTGCTGGTGCTTAGCGATGAGCCGCTGTTGTTCATCTATTTGTCAGCGATGGTGGCCTGGATACGCATGCTCCCGCCGCCGCAGATGTACGAACTGCTGGGCGAGATTACCGGCGAGGTGCTGATCAATCTGTTTTTGATCTGGGCGACGCGGGGGATGGGGGTGCAGATACGCCTGGGTGCGCAGGTGCTGGGGCATATCAAGTCCGGGCGGGTGCGTAAGTGGCTGGAGATGCTGGCCGATCAGCTTGCCGAACCGCGCTTGGAGCAGCATGTTGAAGCGGCCAAGCCGTTGTTGGTGGGTAGCCCGGCGACGCCGATCCGGACGATTCCGGATGTGCCGTTGAAGGCTGGGAATCAGGTGGTTTCCAACCCGGTGCCGGTGATTCGGGACAAGGCCCAGCGGACGGTGTTGGTGCGACAGGAACCTATCGACGATGCCCCTGCGGTTGCGAAAAACCCAGCTGGCGATGCGACGGCCTCTTCGGATAAGACCGCGACCAATGGCTGCCCGGTATCGATGGTTACCGGGGAGGAACTGCTGACACTGACCGATGGTGCGCTCGATGGGATTTTGCCGTTTGAGTGGACACTGTTGTACCGCACCAGTGCGGTGGAAGTGGATTGCGGGCTGGGGTTTGGCTGGAGTCACTCGCTGGCGCATCGGCTCGCGGTTTCTGGTGATTCGGTGGTGTGGTCAGACCATGAGAATCGCTCCACCACCCTGCCCTTGCCATCTGCTTCTCGGCCCGCGATCACCAACAGCCTTGCCGAAGCGGCGATCTACTTGGGGGCGTTGCCTGATGAGCTGGTGCTGGCTCAGGCGTCGCGTTTCTACCACTTGCGTGACGGTGTGCTGACAGCAATCAGCGACGCGTATGACAACCGGCTGCGCATTTTCCGTAACTACCTCGGGCAGATCGAGCGGCTGGACAACGGTGTGGGACGCTCGTTGTTTTTGCGCTACGCGTCGGGCCGCATTGTTGCGGTGGATTACCAGACTGAGCGGGCTGTGGATGACGGTCCGTTTGTCTGGGTGACGGAGCAGAACGTTGTTTCCTACGCCTATGACGCTGCTGGTCGGTTGGTTTCAGCGACTAACGCTGTAGGCGAAAGTGAGGTTTATCGGTACGACGATCAGCACGTCATTCTTGAGCGCGGACTGGCCGGTGGGGCGAGTTTCTTTTGGGAATGGGAACGGTCTGGTAAGGCGGCGCGGTGTGTCCGGCATTGGGCAAGCTTTTCGCAGACGGACACGCGGTATGTGTGGGATGACAACGGGCAGGTCACGGTTTTTAACGCCGATGGCAGCCAGGAAGTCTACGTGCATGACCAGCGGGCGCGGCTGGTGCAGCGGGTGGATCCGGATGGTGCCGAGCACTTTAAATCCTACGATGAGAAAGGCCGGCTGACGGTTGAGCAGGATCCTCTCGGCGCGATCACGGCCTACCAGTACTACGAAGCCGGACGCTTGGTGGCGTTGTTTCCTGGGGATGATGAGCCGACTTCCTACGAGCATGAGAATGGGTTCGTACGGGTTGTGCGGCGTGGTGAAGCGGTTTGGAAGTATGAGCGTAATGACCAAGGCGACGTTACGCGCAGGACCGATCCTGACAGCAACGCTACTGACTACAGCTACAACAAATATGGGCAGCTGGTTGGGTTTTGGTATCAGGATCACAGCTGTCAGAAGCTGGTTTGGAATGAACGCGGACAACTGCTTGAAGAGCTGCTACCGAATGGCGGGATCAAGCGCTATCGCTATGACGATCTGGGGCGGCAGGTTGCGCGTGAGGATGAACATGGCGCGCTGACTCAGTATCAGTGGGATGCAGCAGGCCGCTTGCTGAAAGTGACTCAGCCTGACGGCGCAACGCGGGAATACAGCTACAACCCCTACGGAAAAATCACCTCCGACCGCGATGAACTGGGAAATATCACCCGCTACGAATACGCCGACGGCCTGCACCTGATCAGTCGCCGCATCAACGCCGATGGCACCCAGGTCAAATACCGTTACGACAACGTGCGGTTGTTGCTGACCGAAATCGAAAACGAAGTCGGCGAAACTTACCGGCTCCAGTACCACAGCAATGGCCTGATCCAACAGGAAACCGGGTTTGACGGCCAGCGCACCGCTTACGTTTATGACCTGAACGGCAACCTGCAAGAAAAGACCGAACACGGCGACGACGGCAGTCAGCTAGTCACCCGCTACGAGCGCGATCACGCCGGACGACTCGTAAGAAAAACCCTACCCGACGGCAACATCGTCGATTACGCCTACGACCGCCAAGGCAACCTCCTCAGCGTCGACGACGGCCACTGGGCGCTGGCCTACGAATACGATCCCCAGAACCGCCTCACCGCCGAGCACCAGGGCTGGGGCACTCTGCGTTATGGCTACGACGCCTGCGGCCAACTTAAAAACCTACGTTTGCCGGACAACAATCGCCTGGTGTTCAATCACAGCAAAGGCGGTCAACTCGAGAAAGTAGAGCTCAATGGCCGCACGCTCACCGCCCACCGATTTGATACGGGTCGAGAACACCAAAGAGGCCAAGGAAGTCTACTCAGCAGCTACCAATACGACGAACAAGGACGCTTGTTCAACCATGGCCTATGCGACGTCGAAGGTGCGATATATCAGCGCCAATACCACTACGACAAATCCGGCAACCTCACCCGCCTCATCGACACCCGCAAAGGCGAAAGCCATTACCACTACGACCCGCTAAGCCGCCTCACCCGCGTCCACCACTCCCAAGGCGAACAGGAACGTTTCGGCCCAAAAGAAACAAAGCCCTACTACTACCAACTCGACCACCTTGGCACACCACAAGAACTCACCGCCCCTAACGGTGAAGTCGTCTGGTCCGCCCATTACCGCGCCTACGGCGAAATCACCCGCCTCGACGCCAATAAAATCGACAACCCGCTGCGCTTCCAGGGCCAATACTTCGACCCGGAAAGCAGACTGCACTACAACCGCCATCGCTACTACAATCCGGATATTGGTCGTTACCTGACACCGGATCCGGTGAAGCTCGCGGGTGGGATCAATGCCTACCAGTACGTACCAAATCCTACTGGGTGGGTGGATCCGCTAGGGCTGAGCGCCAACTGCCCGCCGAAAGGGAAATACCCGTCAGCCTGTAAAACATGGAATGAACCAGAAGCACCCGATATTTCACGCAAAGGCGCTTTCAGAGGAGCGAAAAGAGATGCCGGTATACCAATGAGCCAGAGCCCGGACATGGTAGTAGACCCAGACACAGGAAAGACCAAACAATACGCTATTGAAAAAATGACGGACAAAAATGAAAAAAGAATACTGGATGACAACGGTATGCCCATCGACACAAGGGTATATCAATTTACAAGATCAAATGGTTCAAAAATCCTTATTCAAGACCACTCAGCGGGCCATAAATTCGGTAGAGTAGATAGCATTGGAGATCACTCTTCGCACTTCAATTTGCGGCCAATCGACAAGCCTCGAAAAGGTTATATCGAAGGAGCAAAAAAACATTATCCATTCAGGAAATAAGCATGAAATACTGGAATGACTTAGATGGAAGCATATTTTTTAACAAACTTTTTAGCTCCTCTATTGAAATTGGAAAAATAGCTCTTTTTTCTATAAGGATAGAAAATGACCAACCTTGTATTGGCATGGGTTTCGACATACCCGAGTTTCCAGATAACTTACCAGAAAAATGGAAGAATAAAGGGTATAACATGTGTAGATTAGGTCTAACTTTTTATGAAATCAAAGACTTAAAAATTTCAAATATTCCTGCACATGAGGTATTTACCGTAAACATCAACAAAGATAGTGACTATTTCACATTTGAAGCCGTCAGCAACAACGCTTCCATAAAGTTCAATGCAAAATTCATTTCACTTAAAGATCCTAATGTTTATATTAACGGACCGGACGACTACTACTTCAAATAGTTCGAGTGTTTTAACTCGCAAACACACATCCAAACGGTACCAGAGTATTGAGTCACCTTGAAAAGGAAATAGGCCAAGCTTTAAAAAGCTGCATATCCGCTCTAGAAACTGCAATCGAGCGAACTTGCCACTTTCATCCACGCTCTGACGAGAAAGTTCTTCAAATCAGAAAGCGATATACTCGACCCGGTCAAACTGTTCGAAAAAAGCACCGAGCACAACCCGACTTCTGGAAAGAAATACAGCATCGCATCATTAAAAAAAACTGATTCTATTAGTGCTCGACTCAACGTACAGCGCTTGGACGGTCAGCAATTCCCAAGACATTGCAGACATCCTAGGTGAATCGATCGGATACCCATTTTGGGTGGCCGATATCGAACTCACTTTTCTGGTGCACTTGGATGACCATGACTGCGTAATTTGGGCATAAAGTGGCTTGCGGCAATTGCGCTCTATGACCCCCATAGTTAGCCCCAATTCGCCGCCCCAGCCGCTCCCACCTAAACTCTGCCCAGGCTATTTCAACGGACAGAGGATTCACCATCATGGGCAAACGTCACCCCAATCTCCCCGCCTGGCAATGGCGCAGCTACCCGCAAAACCATCAGCACCCGACCAACCTGGCGTTGCACCTGATTGCCGTGCCGCTGTTTATCGTCGGGTTCCTGTTGATCGTATCCGGGGTATTCAGCCTGAGCCTGGCCAGTTTTGCCGTCGGCGTTGTCGGCATCCTGGCCGGCTTGGCGCTACAGCGCCATGGCCATAGCCTGGAAGCCCAGGCCAGTGAGCCGTTCAGTGATCGTAAAGACGCAGTACAACGCCTGGTGGTTGAGCAGTTCGTGACCTTTCCGCGTTTTGTATTGAGCGGTAGCTGGTGGCGCGCTTGGCAGCAGCGCCACAGGCATTGAGGTCAGGCGAAGACCACCACGGTCTGGCGGCTGATGGCGATCAATTCGCCGGTCGGGCTCCATAACGCGGCAGCGGCATGGCCGTAGCCGTCGCGGGCGTGTTCGATGGTGACGTGGTACTGGCACCAGTCGAGGGTGCTCAGAGTCTGCAGGGGTTGGATGAACTCGATGGTCCAGGTCAGGGTGCTGCCCGGCGCTGGCTTTTTCAGGTGCGGCAGCAAGGCCGGCGGCCAGGCGTCGACCAGGGCGAGGATATGCGCCTCGGTCAGTGGCTCTTCTTTCACATCCCCGCGTAAACGCACCCAACCGCCCATGTCGCGGGATTTGTTGCCGGTAAACGGCAAGCCGCCCACACTCCAGCGCATCGCCAGGTGGCGCATGAATTCAGGGGTAACGCCCTTGATATAGGGCAGTTCCTGACACTCGTCCCAGTGTTTGAACACGGGCGGCGCTTCACTCTCGACAGCAATTTCCGACTCACGGGAGGCGCCGAAACTGGCTTGTACCAGTGTCGCCACTTCACCGTTCTGCACTACGCGGCCGAGCAACTGGCTGACGGCCTTGCCTTCGCGCAACACTTCGACTTGATAACTGGCAGAAACGTCCGGCGCGACCGGGCCAACAAAGGT
Source organism: Pseudomonas tritici (assembly GCF_014268275.3). Lineage (NCBI taxonomy): Bacteria > Pseudomonadati > Pseudomonadota > Gammaproteobacteria > Pseudomonadales > Pseudomonadaceae > Pseudomonas > Pseudomonas tritici. The sequence continues at coordinate 2,099,573 of NZ_CP077084.1, read as the reverse complement.
GATTGCCAGTGATCGTAAAGGCCGATCAGCTGGCACCTGGGCGCGCAGGGCTTCGTATTGCAATGCGGCGACCAGCCCACCAAACGTTGCGCGGCCCTGGGCCCATTCGGCGGGGATGGTCACATCCAGCGGGTTGCTTCGTGCGGCGTCGAGCAAATCACTAAAGCGCATGGCGCGTCTCACATCAGAAGGAACAGATGGGTGATCTTAATCATCGGCCCCATGAGGTGCAGCGCCTATTCCGGCCAAAAGCCGGACCGGCTCAGAAACAATCGGCGCTGAGTTTGTCCAGCACGCGATCGGCCTGCCCTTCCGCCTTGGCCATGGTGCGATGCCATACCGCAACACAAGGTTGCAGGTCTGCCTGGTGCTCGGCCTGGGCCAACCACTGCCAGCAGTCATGCCAATCCCCGAGGGTAGCCTGGGCTTTTTTCAGGCGTGACATGGCGTTGGCAGGCAACTTGTCCAGCTCGGGATACGCTTCCGCCGCGTAGCGCACGCGCTTGATCAGCAACCGCAGGCGGTGGCGATCATGGTCGGGGTCTTTCAAGGCTTCACCGAGTTTCTGCCATTGCTTGGCCAGACGCTTCTCGATACGTGGGCGCAGGCCTTTGAGCAGTTTCTGGTGTTCAGAGGCACGAATAAAACGCGGGAAGGCGTCGAGTATCCGCAGCAAATGGGCAACTTCCGGGCTTTGTGCCACCTGGCGATAGGCATCGGGTTGCAGGCGTAGGCGCCGGTCAGCGGCCTCGTGATGGCCATGCTGATGCAAATACGCCGCCAGCACCTCACGGTCGCGTAGCGGCGTTGTCATCTGGCCCACACTGCTGGCGGCCGATTCAAGCTGTTCAACCCCTGGCAACCCACGCAGGGGGCGCAACAGGCTGCGCAGTCGGCGCACAGTGGTGCGCAGGTCATGCAAGGCTTCATCGTCGGTGACGGCGGCGAGGCGAGCCTGGCAGCTCAGTAACCCTACTTCCAGGCCAATGACCTGAGCGACTAACTGATCGACCAAAGCTGACATCCCTTCCTCCCCCTGACGACGAAAATTCCCAGGTAACTCATGGCCGCCGACGCAGCCTCGTTGCACTCGACAGCTGCTACGCGTCAACGCCCGGCGCGAGACTCACGAATATAGAACCGCGCTTTCTCGGCTTTATTGGAGCAGCCTTCAAAGGCTTCAAATTGTTGCTGGGTTTTGGCGCCGGTCAACAAAGACAAGGCCTTGGAGTAGCTCACCGTGCCGGCAAAACCTTCAGCCTTGGCCAGGTCCAGTTCTTTCCAGGCGGCGTCCAATTGCGAGCCACAGCTGTCGCGGTACGCGGTTTTACCGGCACAACCGGCCAGGGCCAACACGATCACAGGCACACACATCCAGGCTTTCATCGATGACACCTCAAAATAAAGAAAAAACAGTCGTACGTTGTAGACGTTGCCTACATGGAAAAGTGCCTAATCCTTAGCCTGAAATCGATAGTACCTATATACCCCAACATCCCAGAGCATACCCGAGCGCCGCGAGTATTCAGGAAAAATATTACATGCCTTGCGAAGATTGAAGCCGCCACCTCAATGGGTGCATTGTGGGCACCTGCATTGGGAAGGACATGGACCATGAAAAAACGTGTTGCCTTGGTGCTGGGCTCCGGCGGAGCCCGGGGCTACGCCCATATTGGGGTTATCGAGGAAATCGAACGGCGCGGCTACGACATCGCCTGTGTCGCCGGGTGTTCCATGGGGGCCGTGGTCGGCGGGATCTACGCCGCCGGCAAGCTGGAGGAGTATCGAAACTGGATTGAAAGCCTCGACTATCTCGACGTGCTGCGCTTGGTCGACGTGAGTTTTCGCCTGGGGGCGATTCGCGGCGAGAAGGTCTTCGGGCAGATCCGCAAGATCGTCGGTGAGATCAATATCGAAGAACTGCGCATCCCCTACACCGCCGTCGCCACCGACCTGACCAACCAGCAGGAAATTTGGTTCCAGGAAGGCTGCCTGCACCAGGCCATGCGCGCTTCGGCGGCGATTCCCAGCCTGTTCACCCCGGTGATGCAAGGCAACCGCATGCTGGTGGACGGCGGCCTGCTCAACCCGCTGCCCATCGTGCCGGTAGTGTCGAGTCATTGTGACTTGATCATCGCGGTCAACCTCAACGCCACCAACCAGAAGCAGTACCGGTTGCCGGTGATCCAACGCCCGCCAGCCTTCAAGAGTCGCTTCAACAACCTGGCGAAATCACTCGGTTCGCACCTGCCGTTTCGCCGCAAGCAGGCCGAACAATTGCTGAAGCTGGAGCAAGAGGCACTGGAGGCGCAAGCGGCAGAGATCAATCCGTGGCTGGACTCGGCCGAGCCGGAATCCCAACAACCCGCCGCCGCACCGGAAAAACCCGGTGCACCGAGGTCAGCGACCGGCTCATTCATCATCGATAACGTCGGCCCGGCGTCGCTGCTCGACTTGATCAACCAGAGCTTCGAAGTGATGCAAACCTCGCTGGCGCAGTACAAGATTGCCGGCTACCCGCCGGATGTGCTGATCAACGTGCCGAAGCGGGTGTGCCGGTTTTTCGAGTTCTACAAAGCGCCGGAGTTGATTGCGCTGGGAAGGGAAATTGCCAGTGATACGTTGGATCGGTATGAGAGTGAGCAGAGTTGAGGGTTAAGGTGCTGCTGATGACGCCATCGCAGGCAAGCCAGCTCCCACCTTTGGAATGCACGCCCCTGTGGGAGCCGGGCTTGCCCGCGATGGCGTCGGAACCGACGCCAAACATCTAAGCACTCAACAACCGATACCCCACCCCCGCCTCGGTCACGATAAACCTCGGCTGAGTCGGATCATCCGCCAGCTTCTGTCGCAGATGCCCCACCACAATACGCAGATAGTGGCTGTCCTCGGTATGGGTCGGGCCCCAGATATCCTTGAGCAATTGCTGCTGGGTAATCACCCGCCCCGGATGCCGGGCGAGCTGCGCGAGCACCGCATACTCCTTGCGCGTCAGCGCCACTTCGGCACCGTCCAGCAGCACCCGGCGATAGGCCAGGTCGACCGTCAACGGGCCAAACCGCAAGGCCGCTTCCTGGGCTTCACCCGCGGGCGCCTGGCGCAGCAGCGCACGTACCCGGGCGAGAAACTCCTGGATGCCGAAGGGTTTGGTCACATAGTCATTGGCGCCACCGTCAAGCGCTTCGACTTTTTGCCCTTCACTGGCCCGCACCGACAGCACCAACACCGGCACCGTCGACCACTCACGGAATTCGCGCAGCACCTGCTGGCCGTCCATGTCCGGCAAGCCAAGGTCGAGCACCAGCAAATCCGGCTTGCTCAGTGCCGCCTGGGCCAGGCCTTCGCTGCCGGTGCCGGCCTCAATCACTTTGTAGCCCTGGGAGGCCAGGCTGATGCGCAGGAATTTGCGGATCTGCGGTTCGTCATCAATGACCAAAATCGTCGCGGTCTGGCTCATGGTGTCCAATCAAAATCCGTGAAGAAAACAGGGTAGCTCATGCCTCGCGCTCCAGGCCAGGCTGAGTCGGCAAGGGCAGGAACAAGGTGATGCAGGTGCCGCGCCCGTCAATGCCGTCGGCTACGCTGATATGCCCGCCGTGGGCACCGACCATGCCCTGGCAGATTGCCAGGCCCAAGCCTGTGCCCTGCCCGCCCCGATCACCGCGTGCGGCGGTATAGAACATGTCGAAAATCTTTGCGCGCTCGTCTTCGGGAATACCTGGGCCTTCATCGGCGACGGCAAAAAACAGCTGGTTATCCAGCACGCCTGCGCTCAGTTGCAAGCGCCCTTGAGACGGTGAAAAACGCGCGGCGTTTTCCAGCACATTGACCAGCGCTTGTTCGATCAGCGCAGCATGCACATACAACAATGGCAATTCAGGCGGCACGTCGGTACTCACCTGCAACGGCGCCAGCACCGCACGCAAACGGCCGAGGGCGCTGCCGACGATATCACCGGGCGACACCCAATCCCGCGCCAGTTTCAAAGCGCCGTGGCCGAGGCGCGTCATGTCGAGCAAGTTCTGGATATAGCGGTCGAGACGCTCGGCCTCATCGCGGGTGCCTTCAAGCAACTCGCGGCGATCTTCCAGCGGGATGGCCTCACCCAGCGCCAACAGGCTGTCGATGCTGCCGCGCATGGAGGTCAGCGGCGTGCGCAAATCGTGAGACACCGAGGCCAGCAAGGCGCTGCGCAGTTGCTCGGTCTCACCGTGCAACCGTGCGGACTCCAGCTCCTGGGCCAGTTGCGCCCGCGCCAGCGCCTGGGCCAATGGCTGGCTCAGGGCAGTCAGCAAGCGACGGCGTTGGCCGCTCAGCTCCTGGCCGGGTTTTGGACTGACGCCCAGCAAACCCAACGGGCCCTCTTCGCCCGACAACGGCCACCACCACCAACGCCCGAACGGCAAGGTGCCGGTGCCCATGCCCGCCGGCTGGTCATGCTGCCAGGCCCAATCAGCAGCGGCGCGCTCGGCTTCGCTAAGCGTCAGCGGGCCGCCGGTCTCAATCGCCCAACCGCCCTGGCCATCGCGGTTGACCAGGCACAGGTCCAGGTCACTCCAGCCTTCCAGGTGATGCGCCGCGGCGCTGATCACCGCTTGGCGATCGGTGGCTGCAGTCAGTTTGCGTGACAGGTCGAGCAGTTCGCTGGTTTCTTCCTGAGTGTCGCGCAACGCCTGCAACTGACGGCGTTGACGCGCGGCCAGGTTGCCAGTCAGCGCCGCCATTAACAGGAAGAACAACAGGGTCAGCACGTCCTCTTCGCGCTGGATGGCGAAGGAAAAATTCGGTGGGATAAACAGGAAGTCGTAGGTCATGAACGACAACGCCGCACACACCAGCGACGGCCCCAGGCTGCTGCGCACGGCCACCAGCAATACCGCCGCCAGGAACACCAGCGAGATATTCGGCAGCGGCAAGACACTGGACACCGCCCAAGCCAATACCGCAGCAACCACCGTCGCCACGACCGCAAGCGCATAGTCGAACCACACCAGCCCGCGCACGTCCGGCAAGCGTGACGGTGAGGGGATGTCATCGCTGTCGAGGACGTTGATTTCCAAGCCACGGGCATTACGCAGCAACCGCGCAGCGAGGCCGCCACCGAACAACCGACGCCGCCAACGCATCCGCGACTGCCCCACCAGCAGCAGGCTGGCGCGGCGTTCGGCCGCATGCTGGATCAGCGTCTTGGCCACCTCGCCGGCTCGCAGCAACACCACTTCACCGCCCAGGCGTTCGGCCAGTTGCTGGGCATTTTGCAGGCGTAATCGAAACTGCTCGTCCCGCGCGCGGCCGTTGTCGATGTGCACCAGGCTCCACGGCAAATGCCGGCGTTGGGCAACACGGCTGGCATGGCGCACCAGGCGTTCGGCCTGTGCATCGCCGTCCACACCGACCAACAAACGCCCACGCACTGCCGGCGCGGCCTGGCCAAGTTGGCGGTAGCCTTGGGCCAAATCATCGTCGACATGGGCGGCGGCGGTTTGCATCGCCAACTCGCGCAAGGCCATGAGGTTGGTCTGGGTGAAGAACGCATCGATGGCCGCGCGGGCTTGCTCCGGCACATAGACCTTGCCGTCGCGCAGGCGCTCCAGCAACTCGCGAGAGGGCAGATCGATCAGCAGCAGTTCGTCGGCCTCTTGCAGCACCCAGTCCGGCAGGGTTTCACGCACCTGCACGCCGGTGATGCCGCGCACCTGGTCGTTGAGGCTTTCCAGGTGCTGGACGTTGACCGTGGTAAACACGTTGATGCCAGCGGCGAGCAGTTCCTGGATGTCTTGCCAGCGCTTTTCATGGCGACTGCCGGGGGCGTTGCTGTGGGCCAGCTCGTCCACCAGCACCAGCTTGGGCTTGGCGGCGAGCAGGCCGTCGAGGTCCATTTCTTCAAGCATCACGCCGCGATAGTCGGTGCGCAGCAACGGTTGCTGCGGCAGGCCGCTGAGCAAGGCTTCGGTCTCGGCGCGACCATGGGTCTCGACCACGCCGGCGATCAACTTCACGCCCTGGCGCAATTGGGTGTGGGCGGCCTGGAGCATGGCGTAGGTCTTGCCCACGCCGGGCGCGGCGCCAAGGAAGACTTTGAGCCGGCCACGGCCGTTGCGGGGCAGATCGGCTAGCAGGGCATCGGCGCGGCCGGAGTCGCTCATGCTTGGGGGTTCCTTCAGGTATTCATATGGAGTCTTTTATGCCGCCATCGCGGGCAAGCCCGGCTCCCACAGGGGAATGCATTCCAAATGTGGGAGCGGCGGTGCGACGATTCGACTTGCCCGCGATAGCGGTATTCCTGCCTATAACTTTTCCAGAGCCATGTTCAGCGCCAGCACATTCACCACCGGCGGCCCAACCAACGGGCTTTCGATATGCTCATCGAGCAACCGCTGCAAGGTCGACACCGGCACACTCCGCGCCGCCGCCACCCGCGCCAGTTGATAGGCAATCGCCTCCGGTGGCAAGTGTGGATCAAGACCGCTGCCGGAGGTAGTCAGCGACGCCAAAGGCACCGGCCCTTGGCTGGGCACGAGCTGTTTATTTGCATCATCAAAGATGCGCGTCGCCAGCGCCGGGTTGCTTGGGCCAAGGTTGCTGGCGCTGCTGGAAACCGTCGCGAAAGCGCCGGCCGAGGGGCGCGGATGGAACCAGCTGTCACCGGTAAAGTCCTGGGCGATCAGGCTGGAGCCGCGCACTTTGCCGCTGGCGTCGCGCACCAGGCTGCCATTGGCCTGGTCCGGGAAAGCGACTTGGGCGACGCCGGTCACTACCAATGGGTAGGCGACGCCGGTGATCAGGGTCATGAGCACCAGCAGGCTCAGGGCCGGGCGGACAATGTTGGACATTTTGGATTCCTCAATTTGTGGGACGCTCTGCCGTGTTGCAATGGGGCTGCTTCGCAGCCCGACGCGGGGCAAGCCCGCTCACTACAAAGAGCAGGTTCGGTTACACCAGGTGCAACGCAGTCAGCAGCATGTCGATCGCCTTGATGCCCACGAACGGCACCAGCAGCCCGCCCAGCCCGTAGATCAGCAGGTTGCGCCGCAGCAATGCCGCCGCACTCGCCGCCTGCACGCGCACACCGCGCAGCGCCAGGGGAATCAGCACCACGATGATCAGTGCGTTGAACACGATGGCCGAGAGGATCGCGCTCTGCGGGCTCTGCAAGTGCATCACGTTGAGCACGCCGAGTTGCGGGTAGATCGAAGCGAACAGCGCCGGCAAAATCGCGAAGTACTTGGCCACGTCGTTGGCGATGGAAAAGGTGGTCAGCGCACCGCGCGTCACCAGCAATTCCTTGCCGATCTGCACCACGTCCAGCAGCTTGGTGGGGTCGCTGTCGAGGTCGACCATGTTGGCGGCTTCGCGAGCGGCCTGGGTGCCATCGTTCATCGCCATGCCAACGTCCGCCTGGGCCAGGGCCGGGGCGTCGTTGGCGCCGTCGCCGCACATCGCCACCAGGCGACCGTCGTTCTGCTCATGACGAATACGGGCGAGTTTTTTCTCCGGCGTGGCTTCCGCCAACACGTCGTCCACGCCCGCTTCGGCAGCAATCGCAGCGGCTGTCAGCGGGTTGTCGCCCGTCACCATCACGGTCCGAATGCCCAGTTTGCGCAACTCAGCGAAACGCTCGCGGATGCCGGGCTTGACCACGTCCTTCAGGTGAATCGCACCGAGCAACTTGCCATCGGCACACACCAGCAACGGGGTGCCGCCGCTCTGGGCGATTTTGTCGATTTCCCGCGACAATGCTGGTTGCAGGTCGCTGCGTTGCTGACCGATAAACGCCAGCAAAGAATCCACGGCACCTTTGCGGAACACACGGCCCTGATAATCGACACCGGACAAGCGGGTTTCAGCAGTGAACGGCACAGCCGTCAGTTCATCCGAAGTCGGCTCGGCTTGCGGGTGCAAGGCGCGCAGGTATTCGACGATGGACTTACCTTCCGCCGTGTCATCCGCCAGGGAGGCAAACAACGCACCCTCGGCCACTTCCTTGCCGCTGACGCCAGGCGCCGCGACCACCGCCGCACACCGACGGTTACCAAAGGTGATGGTGCCGGTCTTGTCGAGCAGCAACACATGCACGTCCCCCGCCGCTTCCACGGCGCGGCCGGACTTGGCGATGACATTGAGGCGCACCAGGCGGTCCATACCGGCGATACCGATGGCCGACAACAAACCGCCAATGGTCGTAGGAATCAGCGTCACCAGCAGTGCGACCAAGAACACCAACGGCAAGCTGCCATTGGCGAAGTGGGCGAACGGTTGCAGGGTTACCACCACCAACAGGAAGATCAGCGTCAGGCCAATCAGCAGGATATCCAGCGCGACTTCGTTGGGGGTTTTCTGGCGTTTGGCGCCTTCCACCAGGGCGATCATGCGGTCCAGGGTCGACTCACCGGGGTTGGCGGTGATGCGGATCAGCAACCAGTCCGACACCAGGCGGGTGTTGCCGGTGACGGCCGAGCGGTCGCCACCGGACTCGCGGATCACGGGGGCGGATTCGCCAGTGATCGCCGCTTCGTTAACCGCCGCGATGCCTTCGATGACTTCGCCGTCACCGGGGATCATTTCACCAGCGGTAACGCGCACCACATCACCTTTGCGCAGGCCGGTGGCCGGTACCACTTTGAAGCTGCCATCGGCCTCTTTGCGGCGTGCGCTCAGGCCTTCGCTGCCGGCCTTGAGGCTGTCGGCGCGGGCTTTGCCACGCCCTTCGGCCAAGGCTTCGGCGAAGTTGGCGAACAGCACGGTGAACCACAGCCACACGGCGATTTGCACGGCGACGTAGGTCGGCACCGTCGTGTCCGGCACAAAGCACAGCACGGTGGTGAGGATGGCGGTCAGCTCGACCACCAACATCACAGGCGAGCGTTGCAGTTGGCGCGGATCCAGCTTGACGAACGCCTGGACCAGCGCCGGGCGCCATAGGGCGGAGATGGCAGTTTTGGCGGGCTGCTGGGTTTGGACCGGGGCCGCGTTTTTTGCAGGCATATTCATTTTCATATCCCCTTCGCTCTTCATTTAGAGGCAGCCATGCTCAAGTGTTCAGCAATTGGGCCCAGTGCCAGCGTCGGCAGGAAGGTCAGGCCGCCCACCAGCAAAATGGTCACGGTCAACAGGGTCACGAACAGCGGGCCATGGGTCGGGAAGCTGTTCTGGCCAATCGGTGCGGCCTTCTTCATCGCCAGGCTGCCGGCCAGGGCCAGTACCGGAAGGATGTAGCCGAAGCGACCGATCAACATGCCCAGGCCGAGCATCAGGTTGTGGAACGGCGTGTTGGCACTGAAGCCGCCGAACGCCGAGCCGTTGTTGGCACTGGCCGAGGTGTAGGCGTAGAGCAACTGGCTGAAGCCGTGCGGACCTGGGTTGCTGATGGCACCGGCCGGGCCAGGCAGGCTCGCGGCAATGGCGCCGAGCACGAGTACGCCAACCGGCATGACCAGCAGGGTCACCACCAGCAATTGCACTTCCTTGGCCTGCAGCTTCTTGCCGAGGTATTCCGGGGTGCGGCCGATCATCAGGCCGGCGAGGAACACCGCGATCAACACGTTGAGCAACATGCCGTACATCCCGGCGCCGACGCCGCCGAAGATCACTTCGCCGACCATCATGTTGACCAGCGCCACCATGCCGCTGAGGGGACTGAGGCTGTCCTGCATGCCGTTGACCGAACCGTTGGACGCTGCGGTGGTGGTCACCGACCACAGCACCGTGCCAGTGGTGCCGAAGCGCGCTTCCTTACCTTCCAGCGGCGCGGTCTGCTCCACGGCCGGGTTGTTCAGGGTCGGGTTGGGCTGGTATTCGGACCACAAAGAGGTCGCGCCGCCGATCAGGAACAGCGCCAGCATGCAGCCGAGAATCGCACGGCTCTGACGCAGGTCTTTGACGTAGTGGCCGAAGGTGAACACCAGCGCCACCGGGATCAGGATGATCGATGCCACTTCGAACAGGTTGGCCCAGGCAGTCGGGTCTTCGAACGGGTGCGCCGAGTTGACACCAAAAAAGCCACCGCCGTTGGTGCCCAACTGCTTGATCGCAATCTGGCTGGCTGCCGGGCCCAGGGGGATCACTTGATCCACGCCTTGCATCGTCACGGCATCAACGTAGTGAGCGAAGGTTTGCGGAACGCCCTGCCACACCAGGAACAACGCCAGCACCAGGCACAACGGCAGCAGGCCGTAGAGGGTGGCGCGGGTCATGTCGACCCAGAAGTTGCCCAAAGTCTGCGCCGATTTGCGACCAATCCCACGGCAAAGCGCGACCAGGACTGCCAGGCCAGTGGCAGCACTGACGAAGTTCTGCACGGTGAGGCCGGCCATTTGGCTGAGGTAGCTTAAAGACGCCTCACCGCTGTAGGACTGCCAGTTGGTGTTGGTCATGAAACTGACCGCAGTGTTGAAGGCCAGCGTCCATTCCTGACCCGGCAATTTCTGCGGGTTCAGTGGGAGATAGTCCTGGAACACCAGGATCGCGAACAACAGCAAGAAACCCGCGAGGTTGAACGCGAGCAAGGCCAGCATGTATTTCTGCCAGCTTTGTTCCTGCTGCTCGTCCACGCCCGACAGGCGATAACAGGCTTTTTCCACAGGCCACAGAACCGGGCTCAGCCAGGTGCGCTGCCCTTCCATCACCTTGTAATAGAACCGCCCCAGGAACGGGGCCGGCACCAGCACCACGGCAAAAAAGGCAATGATCAGCCAATAGTCATAACTGTGCATGGCCAGCTCCTAGTTCCGATCCGCGCGTAACAGCGCAACCAGCAGATAAATGAACAGCGCCACGGCCAATAGCAGTGACACCCCGTCCAGAACGCTCATGGAAGTCTCTCCGTTTAGCGGCGAGTGCCGCGTGTGGGTCAATTGTCGGCAGGAGTGGTGTAAAGGAACGAGAGCGAGGGTATGGGCGGGGCGTAAAGACGGCGTAAAGAGTGGGTTTATGCGGGGTTTACAGGGGGATTTGCTGTGGATGGGAAGGCCTCATCGCGGGCAAGCCCGGCTCCCACGCTCGACCGCGTTTCAGCAGGAAATACGCGCTCCAATGTGGGAGCGGGCTTGCCCGCGAAGGCGTCAGCTCAGTCAACACAGCACTTATCTGGTGCAACGCAGGGCAAATTCAAACGCCAAACCGTTCCCGTGGCGACAGTTGCACGGCTTTACGACAATGATTCTCAGCCTGGCATGCACGCTGCAACACCTTGAATCATTCCAAACCGTTCAGGGAGCAGCACAATGAACACACAACTCAAACCCACCTTGGGCACCCTGCACTTGTGGGGTATCGCCGTCGGCCTGGTGATTTCCGGTGAATACTTCGGCTGGAGCTATGGCTGGGGCGTCGCCGGGACCTTGGGCTTTTTGGTGACCTCGTTGATGGTCGCCGCCATGTACACCTGCTTCATCTTCAGTTTCACCGAGCTGACTACCGCGATTCCTCACGCGGGTGGGCCGTTTGCCTACAGCCGTCGTGCCTTTGGTGAGAAAGGCGGTTTGATCGCGGGGCTCGCGACCTTGATCGAGTTCGTCTTCGCGCCGCCTGCGATCGCCTTGGCCATCGGCGCTTATCTGAACGTGCAATTCCCGGCACTGGACCCGAAACACGCGGCCGTCGGCGCGTACATCGTGTTCATGGGCCTGAACATCCTTGGTGTGAAACTCGCCGCCACCTTCGAATTGGTCGTGTGCGTACTCGCCGTCGCCGAGTTGCTGGTGTTTATGGGCGTCGTAGCGCCCGCCTTCAGCTTCAGCAACTTCGCCCTGAACGGCTGGGCCGGTTCCGACACCTTTGGCGCCCCGGCAATTGCCGGCATGTTTGCCGCGATTCCGTTTGCTATCTGGTTCTTCCTCGCCATCGAAGGCGCGGCCATGGCCGCCGAAGAAGCGAAAGATCCGAAGCGCACCATTCCAAAAGCCTACATCAGCGGCATCCTGACCCTGGTGATCCTGGCCATGGGTGTGATGTTCTTTGCCGGCGGCGTGGGCGACTGGCGCACCCTCTCCAATATCAACGACCCATTGCCACAAGCCATGAAAACCGTGGTTGGCGACAGCTCCGGCTGGTTGCACATGCTGGTGTGGATCGGCCTGTTTGGCCTGGTGGCGAGTTTCCACGGCATTATCCTGGGCTACTCGCGCCAATTCTTCGCCCTGGCCCGCGCCGGCTACCTGCCGTCCTTCCTCGCCAAACTGTCGCGTTTTCAGACACCACACCGGGCAATCATCGCCGGCGGCGTGGTGGGTATCGCCGCGATCTACAGCGACGGCCTGATCAACCTGGGCGGCATGACACTGACCGCAGCGATGATCACCATGGCCGTATTCGGCGCCATTGTGATGTACATCATGAGCATGCTCAGCCTGTTCAAACTGCGTAAGACCGAACCGTTGCTGGAGCGCACCTTCCGCGCACCGGGCTACCCCATCGTGCCGGGCATTGCGCTGGTGCTGGCGGTGGTGTGCCTGGTGGCCATGGCCTGGTTCAACACGCTGATCGGACTGATCTTCCTGGGCTTTATGGCCGTTGGGTTCGTTTACTTCCAGATGACCGCGCAAGACCGCGCGGATGCCCCTGCGGATGCGATGTTGACCGGACTCTGAGGTTAACAAGGCGGAACAGGCCTACACTGAACTCCTGAGAAAGCCTGTTACTCAAAGCAGTTATTCCCGTGGGAAAATTCTCCCACGGTGATCTGCCTCAAGGAGAGCCTTATGCCGTGGTATGCGTGGTTGATTATGGTGGTCGCGATCGGGTCGATCGTCGGTGGGCTGATGATGCTGCGAGACAGCGCCAACAAGGTGGAACTCACCGACGAACAACGTAAGCGCGTCGCCGACCGCAACGCCCAGGCGGATGCGAAGGACGCGCAGGATCGCTGACTTGGCTGCCCTGGCACAAACCTGTGGCGAGGGAGCTCGCTCCCGTTGGGCTGCGAAGCAGCCCCTCTAAAGCGTTACTCCCAATCCGCCTTGGCAATATGCAACCCGTGCTGCCCTTTATAAGCAGCACGCTCCGGCTGGCTCCAGCCGTTCAGCAATTCATCTTCCAACTTATAAATTTCAACCCCCAACGGACGGCATACCGTCAGAGGGTCCTGTGCATCCGGCCCCCACATCGGCAGCGATAAATCCCCGCCCGGGCACGTCGACAGCGCACACAGCAAATCAATCTCTGCAAAAAACTCCAGGTAATCGCCCTTCTGCGCCGGGCAAGCCTTCATGAAATACATGTCGTCATGATTCAGGCCCGTGCACTGGAAAATGTTCAGTACGTCATGCACGTCGAATTCCGTCAGACCGTGGGGTAACACCGCGCGAGTCAGGTTCGAATGGCAATGGTGATGGAAGTCCTCGCCGGTGAGTATCCGATTCACATACGGATCGCAACGCGTGCCGAGCAAATCATGCAAGCGCCCGCCGTGCTCATCGATCCCGTAGCCCGCCAGGCTGTCATCGGTGATCGTCACCAGAGGCCTTAGAAATGGCAGGTTCGACCACAACCGGTCATGAGTGCTCACATGCGCGCCCTGCAACTGACGCGTGCGCGCTGCCCACAGGCGTTCGCGAGGGTCGTTGGCGTTCCACACATTGAAGTCACCCACCTGTGGACCGACCGGCGTGGTCACACGAAACACATGCCCAGCCGGCACCTTCCACGCCCTGCCCGTGCGGATTGGCACCTCGAACTGCTCGATCAACGTACGTTGCTGTTTTTGGTCACGGATGCGCTCGTAAAACGCCGTGTCGACCTGCAGCGCCGAACCTTTGCTGACCTGATAAGCGGCCGGATAGTCTTTGTACATGATGCAGATCCTCGATCAGGGGTGGTGAAACAAGGCCAGGGAAAGGCGTTCCGAATCATCCAGGTACAGGCTCATCGCCTCCCCTGCCGCCGGTTTATCCTGCTGGATCAATAACGTGTAAATCTCACGATCACGCTCCAACCACGGCGACTGGAAGCGCTCTTCATCAGGCGCCGCGCAAAACACCAGACGCAGCTGCGCGATGACCTGGGCAAAAAACTCATCGAACAAAGGGCTGCGCATCAACCCAACGATTTGCTGGTGGAACACCAAGCTGTGGGTGGCGACCGCTCGCCAATCTTCGCGCTCACGGGCCAGGGTGGTGGCGTCGATTGCGTTTTGCATGCGCTCGGATTGATCCTCTGTCAGAGCGCCGCTCTGGGCGATGGCCTGCAACTCCAGGGTACGGCGGACTACAAACAAATCACGCACCTCCTCACGTTCCAGCCGCCGGACCATGACGCCCTTGTTGCGCACGTAGCGGGTCAGGCCTTCTTGGCCGAGACGGTGCAATGCTTCGCGGATGGTGTTACGTGAGGCGTTGTAGGCTTTCACCAGGTCCACCTCGACCAACGGTATCCCCGGCAAAAGCCGCCCGCCGATGATGTCAGCGCGAAGCTCCAGGGCAATCTGGTCGGCTAAAGACAAGCTGGATGTCATGACTGCCTCACGATTGTTGAACAATCTCATGCGTAGAGGTAACCACTTTTCATGCCAACGTCCAAGACAGAGGACATACATGTAAATCGATACACATGGTTAGAATGCCAACCTGTAACCGAGGCCTTCCTATGCGTTATTCATCCGACCACAAAGCCCAGACCCACCAACGCATCATCAAGGAAGCCTCCGTGCGTTTTCGCCGCGACGGTATCGGCGCCACGGGCCTGCAACCCCTGATGAAAGCGCTGAACCTGACCCACGGCGGCTTCTACGCACACTTCAAGTCCAAAGGCGAGCTGGTAGAAAAGGCCCTGCAGGCCGCAGCTGCCGAGCTGGATGTACGTTGCGAAATGCTGTTCAGTCAGGAGCGACCGCTAGAAGCGTTCATCGACAGCTACCTCTCGGAGCGGCACATGACCACTCCTGATCAGGGATGCCCGCTGCCAACGATGTCCTCCGAACTGGGACTGAAAGGCCAGCACAGTGCAACAACGGATGCAGTGCTCAACGCACGGATCAAACAGATCGAAACGGCTTTGGCGGCTGGGCAAGGTGATGCACGCAGCTTGGTGATAATGTCGACATTGGTGGGTGCTTTGGTGCTGGCCCGGAGCGTTGAGGACAAAGCACTGGCGATGCACATATTGGAAGTGGTGCGAGAAAACTTGAAAACCCAGGTTTCAGAGGATGAAAAAGCCGGTCAATGACCGGCCTCCCCTTATTGGCTTAGTTGATTACAAGCCTCTCGCGATTCTTCTCCAGCAACGCCTTGCCGATGCCCTTCACCTCCAACAACTCATCCACCGCCGTGAACGGGCCGTTGCTTTCACGGTAGGCGATGATTGCTTTGGCTTTGGAGGCACCTATACCGAAGAGGTCACGGCGCAGGGTCTCGGCGTCGGCGGCGTTGAGGTTGACCTTGGCGGATTGGTCGGTTTTGGGCATCTGGGCGGTGATGGGGGTTGGGGCTTCCGGTTTGATGGAGGGGGCTGCGGTGGTAGTTACGGAGAGGGTGGTGAGGAAGGCGAAGATTAGGGAGGTGAGGAAGGTATTTTGCATTGGTGACGCTCCATGACATCGGTAAGAGAAAGCAGCTTTCCGAAGCTGCATTTCCACGTTAGATGAAACTTCAACCAAGTCAAAAAAACTCATGTTACAGAGCATTAACTTGCTCGGCGATACCATCCCGAATTCGCGTTCAATCAAGCTAGACACTTCGTTTAATTTGTCCGGCTATATGACTACAACATTCAAACAGCTCACCCATTTCAGAATGTATCAGAGCAGACCCGATTGACTGCACTTCCGGAACCCAACCAGTTGATAGCGAAGGGCCAGTTAACGCGCACCTTTGATACGTTTAACAATGCGCCAGACGGTACATCTATCTAGCGTTGCAGTCCTGCTACTCCGATCTCGTACCCATGCACTGTGCCAGCCATCGTACTCGCAGCCACTCACTCATGTGTCGCGCTCAGTGACCCCATCCAGCAACCCAGCAGAATGAAAACCCGGGGCTATCGATATAGGGTTAGCTTGGTAACGCTCTCGATAAAGCCAGGCCAAGGACCTGACCTAGGTATACAGGCAGGAGCGGAGCGCTGAGCTGCGCCAGCTGCGATTGAACCGCTCACTGAGAGATAGCGGCATCTGGTATATTGCTCGGCTTAAACGCAAGCAGATCCAACGTGGCGCCGCAAATTTCGAACGCCAGGGGTGACTTCGCGATTGATTGACCCTCAGCCATACGCGCCCCTGTACAATCGTCGAAACGTTTTCAAGAACGATGTCGTCCTTTACATGCATACCCTCGATGACGGGTATCGAGTACGGAAGCCATTCATGGAATGGTATCACCCACATGAGGCTTGCGGCGACTGGCTGTCACGAGGGCCCGATTTGTAGAGGGCGAGCGTCGCCGAGTCCTCGCCCAATCGGACATATGACGAAACTTTTCGTGTACCTCGAGACAGCTTCGCGTAATCTTGAAATTTTCAAGACCTGCTTGAAAAAACGGTTAAATGCTTGAAAACGCAACTATATTTATTTTTAGTTAAATTTATCGCAGATGGTGGGATGAGGAAGATGAGCTTAATCAAGTGGATTGACTTTCCTAGTTTGGGTGACGAGAGGGGGGGGCTGGTAGCGCTCGAAATCGGCATGGAAAAGGCAATTCCGTTTGATATCAAGCGTGTCTACTATATTTATCGGACGGCTGAAGATGTTAGCCGGGGATTTCATGCGCACCGCAACTTAAAGCAAGTTGCTATTTGCGTTATGGGGAAACTCAGAATGGTCCTTGATAATGGGCTAGACCGCGAAGAATGCTGGATGGAAAACCCTACCAAGGGAATATTGATTGAGAGCATGGTATGGCGAGAAATGCACGACTTTAGCGACGACTGCATTTTGTTAGTACTGGCCAGCGAGCATTATGATGAGTCGGACTATATTCGCAATTATGAAGATTTCGTAGAGGCGGCGAAAAATGCCTAAGATTCACCCGCTGGCAGACGTTAAAAGCGAAAAAATTGGGGCCGCCACACGAATTTGGCAGTTCAGCATTGTTTTTGAAGGTGCCACCATCGGAAGTAACTGTAATGTCTGCGCACATACTTTAATCGAAAGTGACGTTATCATTGGTAATAATGTAACCATAAAGTCAGGTGTGTTCTTATGGGATGGAACCCGCATTGAGGATGACGTTTTTTTAGGCCCCAATGCTACGCTCACAAATGACCCCATGCCCAGATCAAAGATTTACCCAGAAACGTTCAAGGGCATAACAATTATGAAGGGGGCCAGCATTGGCGCCAATGCCACTCTGCTGCCGGGTGTAACTGTCGGTTCCTATGCGATGGTTGGTGCGGGTGCCGTTGTAACAAAGAACGTTCCAGACCGCGCCGTAGTTATCGGCAACCCCGCGAAAATCATCAGGTATGTCGATAAATGATCAGCTTTCTCGATTTGAAAAAAATCAATGCGGTGATGCGCGAAGAATTAATTGAGTCTTGCACTCGAGTTATTGATTCAGGCTGGTTTATCGGCGGCAGTGAGTTATCTAACTTTGAAGCACAATTTGCGACCTATACGCAAAGCCGCCACTGCATCGGCGTGGCGAATGGCCTAGATGCGCTGAACCTGACACTGCGCGCATGGAAGGAGTTAGGCAAGCTTAAGGAGGGAGATGAAGTTATCGTCCCCGCCAATACCTATATCGCAAGCATTCTGGCCATTACGGAAAATCGGCTGACACCCGTCTTAGTAGAGCCGACGGTAACGACGTACAACTTGAACCCCCAGCTTGTCGAGGCCGCTATTACACCCAGGACCCGGGTCATTATGCCGGTGCACCTGTATGGCCAACTGTGCGATATGCCAGCGTTAACGTCTCTCGCGAAAAGATACAACCTCCTTGTATTGGAGGACTCCGCTCAAGCACACGGCGCCCGTGATAATGGTCGCTGCGCGGGTAGCTGGGGCGATGCATCCGGATTCAGCTTTTACCCCGGGAAAAATCTAGGGGCGTTGGGCGATGCGGGGGCGATCACCACAGACGATGACGAACTGGCCGACACCGTGAGAGCACTACGAAATTACGGCTCACACGAGAAATACAAGAACCTCTATCAAGGCGTGAACAGCCGCCTCGACGAAATTCAAGCGGCCATGCTGAGTGTCAAACTCAAGTATCTGGATGAGCAGACGAAAGGTCGACGAGATGTCGCCCAGAAATACATGGAGGGCATCCGCAACCCCGGCATAACGCTGCCAGTAGCAGCGGGAACACCCGTGCAATCCCTTGAAAATCATGTTTGGCACGTATTTGTTATTCGATGCGAACGACGCGATGAATTGCAGCAGTATTTGCTCGCTCAAGGGATTCAAACGATCATTCACTACCCTGTTCCAGCACACCAACAACGGGCCTACAAGCAGTGGAGCTCTCGTAGTTACCCCCTGACCGAGGCGATACACAAGCAAGTGCTGAGTCTGCCGATAAGCCCTGTCATGACACCGTCAGAAGTTGAATTTGTCATCACAGCTGTCAATAATTTTGAGTGTGAAGTGTGAACTGATGATTGCATCGTTAATTCGACTCTGGAGGAGTCTTACACTAAAAAGGAAGGTACAGCTATCTATCATCCTTGTTCTTATGATCATCGCTTCGTTTGCCGAAGTGTTGAGCATTGGCGCGATAGTTCCCTTTCTAGCGGTGCTGATCAATCCAGAAAAAATAATGGATCAGCCGTTGGCGAGCAGTATGTTCTCAGCACTTGGTATCAATGCCGCTGACGGACTGCTTCTGCCGCTTACTGTGATCTTCGCACTTGCAGCTATTCTGTCAGGGGTTAGTCGTTTTGTCTTGATGTGGGCACAGAACCGCTTCAGCTCCGCGGTAGGCAGCGACTTGGCGGGCGGCATATATAAGTCAGTCATCCATCAGCCCTACAGCATGCACCTGTCACGAAATAGCAGTGAGGTCACTACCGCGATCTTCAACAAAGTTGATACTGTTGTCCGTGAATTTCTCATCCCCACGCTGACGATTGCCAGCTCGGCGTTTATGATGCTGGCGATACTTATCATCGTATTGGCGATTGAGCCGATTGTGGCGCTCCTTGCATTTGCCAGCTTTGGCAGTGTTTACATATTAGTCATTTTCGCGACAAAAAAACAACTTGGCAAAGACAGCCTTGAGGTGAGTTCAAGCTCGGACAAACTTTTAAAGTTATTGAATGAAAGCCTTGAAGGTATTCGTGACGTTATCATCGACTCTTCTCAGCTTAATTATCGGAAAGACTTCGACACTACCGATTCAACGTTGCGCAGAGCCAAAGCCAACATACAAATTATCGCGAATGCACCACGCTATACGATCGAATCGTTTGGCATGTTGATGGTCGCAGTCTTTGCCTACTGGCTCGCACAGCAACCAGGAGGATTATTAGCTTCTATACCTATGCTGGGAGCACTGGCACTGGCGGCGCAACGCCTATTACCAGTATTGCAACAGTCCTATGCCGCCTGGGCCTGCATTAGAGGCGCGCATGATTCTTTGCTGGATGTACTCGACCTGCTTCCAGAGACAGACGTTCAGCTCGACACAGAAACTCCCCGGACCCATCAACCGTTCAATCATTCGCTATCGCTTAACGCTGTATCTTTTCGCTATGGTGAAGATGGTCCGTGGGTTCTCAAGGACATCAATCTGAAAATCCCTAAGGGTGGCCGTGTCGGGTTAGTTGGAGCAACTGGGAGTGGCAAAAGTACGCTGCTCGACATGTTGATGGGCTTGCTGCCACCGACCGAAGGTACTTTCCTGGTAGACGACCAGCAAATCACAACAGCCAATTGCCGCAACTGGCAGTCCAATATTGCACATGTCCCTCAGCTGATATTTCTATCCGACGCCTCTGTCGCCGAAAACATTGCCTTTGGGATACCTTATCAAGATATTGACTTTGAACGCGTTCGTCGGGCGGCGGAAAAAGCTCAAATGGCAGAAGTTATCGAGTCATGGACGAATAGCTATGATACGCCCGTGGGAGAAAGAGGCGTT
Organism: Pseudomonas tritici; assembly: GCF_014268275.3. Classification (NCBI taxonomy): domain Bacteria; kingdom Pseudomonadati; phylum Pseudomonadota; class Gammaproteobacteria; order Pseudomonadales; family Pseudomonadaceae; genus Pseudomonas; species Pseudomonas tritici. The sequence goes on along the minus strand of NZ_CP077084.1, from coordinate 2,079,558 downwards.
TTTCTGTCCGGTGGACAGCGTCAGCGCATCGCGATTGCCCGAGCCTTTTACAAAGAAGCAAAAGTCATTGTCCTAGACGAGGCAACCAGTGCGCTCGACAGCAAAACCGAGCTCGAGGTGATGCGAGCCGTAGAGGGGCTGGGAGAGGACATAACACTGATAGTGATAGCTCATCGACTCAACACCCTCAAGGGATGTGACACGGTTGTAGAAATAGAGAATGGCATGATCGTGAAGAGCGGATCCTACCAGTCCCTATGCGGCGCCACATAAAAACAGTCTGAATGAGTATCGGCTCCTTAATAGTAGGCTTTGGACGTTATGATTCAAAACGCTCACCCCATCAGTAATAAAGATTGCACAGTCATTATAAATTCTTGTGACAACTATGAAGATGTATGGCTGCCTTTTTTTAGTGCTTTCAAGGAAATGTGGCCGGATTGCGACTGCAGAATCGTCTTGAATACGGAGCATAAGAGCTTCAGCTTTGAAGGTCTGCACATAGACACTTTAAACTTAAGCGCTGCAGACGGTAAAAAGCCATGGGGGTGGCGGTTGCGTAAAGCGTTATCCATGGTGGACACGCCGTTCGTAATCGCTCTATTTGACGACTTCATCTTAGAAGCACCTGTCAATAAGGAAAAATTAGCCAGGTGCATTCAAGATATGAAAAATAACGCTGAAATTAGCGTGTTTTATTTTAATAATATTCCAGGGGTCAATTCGCCCGCCCCCAAACACGATGCATTTGAATTAATCGGCAGCAGAAACGACTATCGTTTGAATTCCGCACCTGCGTTATGGAGGACCCAAAGACTCTTGAACTTTACAGGCGAACTTGACTCGCCATGGGCTTGGGAGTTTTTTGGCAGCGCCCGGACCTACAGTGGCAACGATCAATTTTATTGCGCGCAGATAGATAAGGAAGATACGTTTATCTACAACTATAAAATGGGGGGTGCGATACGCAGGGGCAAGTGGGTTTCAAGTGTGATATTGCCCGCCGTAAAAAAATATAATCTTGCTATAGATTTAGAGCAGAGGGGAATTGCCAGCGAGTCATTATCAGATGGCAAATACAGTCTGAAGTGGAAAATTGATTTCTTCTTGTTAGGCTTCAAGATGATTAGATTCGGTGCCTTCATTTTTCTCTATAGAGTCTTAATCAAAAAGCTATCGAAACGTTTTCAAAGGTACACAGCATGATCAAGGACAACTTTACGTTTGCGATTCTGACGTTCAATCACGAATCGTATATAATTGAACACCTTGAAAGCATAAGGTATTTGATCGAAAATTTCGGTTCTGCGTACAACGTCAACCTGATCATCGCGGATGACGGCTCTCGAGACCGAACCATTGAACTGGCCAAACACTGGCTATTGACGCACGAAGCCTTATTTTCCTATGTCATCGTTCTGGCCGACGGCTCGAATCGCGGCACCTGCTTTAACTACACCCGCCTATGGCCGCTGATTAAGAGTGATTTGTTCAAAATAACTGCCGGTGACGACGTTTATTCTTGCGTAAATATTTTCAATCAAATTGAACGCTTAGGGCATAACGATTTTTTCTCAGGCCTACCCTTACTATTAATTGACGGAAGGATTGGCGAGTCACGTTCTACTATTTTCCATATTTTGGCGACGGACGTTATCTATAAAGGGAAAAAATTTATAGAGCGCCTAAAAGGAATCAGTAGTATCAATACGCCAAATTTATTTTGTAATAGAAAATTTTTAGACGACAAAGACCTGTGCAGCTTTATAAACACCTTTAGTGTTACTGAGGATTTTCCGATGATCGTGAAAATCGCGAACTCTTACGAAAACATTACTTTTGTCCAAGCCAAGGAAGTATATGTTTACTACAGGCGAACCCCAGGCTCCACTTATCTTATTCGGGGCTCTGACTTCGATGTGGATAAATTGCAAGTCTTTGACTACATGCTCTCTAATGAGAAAAACTGGCTGGACAAACTCATTCTGAAAAATAGAATTTATTGCTACAAACTTAACAATACCCTTTTGAAAAAATTGCTGAATATCGGATATCATTTATACCTGTTTAACGTGGTAGTGAATTTATTCCCAATTATCAAAGCGTGTTCACAATCACCTTCAAATTCACACGTACACCAAGCACACTACGACCTCATTGCTAAACGAGCACGCACCTTTCTGCAAAACGCACAGAGCGCAGCAACACATAATTAACAACCCACAGTAAGCAAAATAATTGTAGAAGCACATTGTTATTGCACTACCAGTGCCAAGCGACACTATCTTTAAGGAGTTGAAGAATGAGTACCACAAAGACCTATGCACCACTACTATTGGTCGAGGCCTATTTATTACTTGGCTTGTGGTTATTCTTTTTTGGCCCCATTTACTGGCCATTAGAAAACAAAGGTGAATTCCTCGCCTTTATTTCCCTATACCATGCCTTCTTCATTGCAGGGTATATTCTGCAAAGTTCATTTTTTGTCAAAAACAAAACAGTCGAACCCGCCCTGAAGCCGGTGCCGACAGACGACAATATATTTGTCAGATATTTCTGGATCATACTGCTCTTGGCATTCGCTGCGGATGTGGTGGTGCATAGGAACACTACGCTTTCAAACTCATATATTCCTGATGATTTTTTTTCTGGTCTGTACAGAGGACTGGTAATACCTTGGGAAGCGAGGGCCTACTACGCATCAGAAGCCTCCATGGTGGGCTTTGTAAAAAACCCCTATATAACGGCGATAACTTTATTTGCTGGCCCGTTTAAATACATACTGTTGCCAGGCCTTGTATTTTATTGGCACGCGCTTAGCAATACCCGTAAAGTCGCTGGCATATTTGTCCTTACGATCCCGTTACTGACAGGGATCATTGCCAGTTTAAGCGTGATAAATTTTTCTTACGTATTTATAATTTCGACCTGCTTAGGCGTACTAGTTGCCTCAAATAAATCAAAGGGTGTCATTTCCACACTCAAACAGCGAAAGTTTTTTCTAGCATTCCTTGCATTTATGTTCCTATTTTCTTTCTGGCAGTTCTACAGCGTTAAGTCTGCACACTCGCCCTATCAAGTGATGGTCGAGAACAGCAAACCTCAGTCCTTTGATTACTTAAAACAAAAGGGAATCACCTTTAAAAGTGAAGATCCAGGCGCTGAAAGATCTAACGTTGTGGACTTTTACGAAAAACTAACCAGCTATATGCTTCAAGGCTACTACGGAATGTCGATTTCGCTTGACGAAGACTTTCAATCTTCGTTTGGCATTGGACACTCTGTCTTTTTGCAAAAATCCTTCGCTCAATACTTGGGCATTGACGTTAGAGACAGAACCTTCCCACATAAAATCACTGAACAGTGGGACGAATTTGTTTTTTGGCACTCTTTCTATACATACATAGCCAATGACGTTGGCTTCTGGGGAGTCACAATCGTCATGCTGATACTGGGCGCTTACTTTTCAAACGTTTATCTTTCAGCCACGCTACAAGATAATTTTTATGCCAAAATGCTGCTCCCCTTATTTGGCATTCTCTTTTTGTATATCCCGGCAAACAACCAAGTCTTTGGCTTTCTCGAAACAATGACTTCTTTTTGGATTTTGACGTTGCTTTTTATCCTGTCCAAAAAAAATGTCCGCTCCAATCGGTCTACTGAAGTGAAAAGCACTTAGGAAGGTGTATGTCTATCAACGCGTGGTGAGCACCACGCGTTGTGTGCCTTTTCATCTGATGAGGTATTGACTTTGACCGATCCGAATAGGAGCTCGGAGTGAGCAGAGCTTCCAAGGAGAAAGCTATCAAAGGCCGTGTCCCGGCTCACGAATGTGGCAGCGAGGTGTTTATGAGTTACTTGGCAGCCCTCTCCTACTCGTGACTACAGCTTTGCTGTGTATGGCCCTAACGCTGAACGTGCTTGCGGCTCTATCAGCAATCAACCTGACGGAGAGCGAATGGACAACTCAGCATCACAGCGGCGCTGAGTGTGCATCCAATCAACTATCTCGCCTTCCGGGCTGTAGCCGCTTACGGTGCTTTTCAAAATTTGTCTGACGAGGACGTAATCGTTCTCTTCAACGCCGGCCAACAATGCTTGTAACCTTACTTTTAGAACATCCCACGTTAAAAACTCCTCACTTGCTCGCATAATCATCGGGTGGCTCGTGGCTACGACGTTGTCACCTATCAACAGCTCCTCATAAAGTTTTTCACCCGGACGCAGCCCAGTGAAATTTATCAGGATATCTCCATGTGGGTTTTTATCTGAGCGGACACTCAAGCCCGACAGATGAACCATCTTTTCAGCGAGCTCAACGATCTTTACAGGTTCGCCCATATCAAGCACGAACACATCTCCGCCCAGACCTAAAGAACCCGCCTGAATCACCAACTGGGCAGCCTCGGGTATGGTCATAAAGTAACGTGTGATCTTGGGGTGCGTGACGGTCAATGGCCCCCCCGCCTGGATCTGCTTGTGAAATAAAGGAATAACCGAGCCTGACGAGCCCAGTACATTGCCAAAGCGAACCATGGTGAAACGAGTTTTGTTGACGTGAGAGATTTTCGATGCATCGCCGAATAGAACCGGAGCCAGCTCTTTGCTCAATGCTTGTAACACCAGCTCCGCAAGACGCTTGGTACTGCCCATGACATTGGTCGGCCGTACAGCCTTGTCGGTTGAAATAAGCACGAAGTTTTCGACGCTTGCCTGTAAGGAGGCTTGAGCCGTATTAAGTGTGCCGATCACATTATTGAGAATGCCCTCGGCAATATTATGCTCAACCATGGGCACATGTTTATAGGCAGCTGCGTGATAGACCGTATCGACGGACCAGGCCTTCATGACCTCAAGTAACCTGTCCTGATGCCGCACGGAACCAAGAATAGGCAACAGATTTACGTTCAGGGCTTCCGACTGAACCCGCTGCTCGAGCTCGGACAGAATGCAGTACAAGTTGTATTCAGCATGATCAAACAACAGCAAAGTCGTCGGCCCAAGCATTAATATCTGACGGCAGAGTTCTGATCCAATAGAGCCGCCTGCCCCCGTTACCATCACCACGCGCTGCCTGATGCATCGTTCCAATAGCTCATCCTGAGCCGGCACAGGATCCCGACCCAGCAGGTCGGCAATATCTACTTCCTGAATATCATCCACCTTGACTCGACCACTCGCCAAGTCCATGAACCCTGGGACGCTGCGCACGTGCAGCGGATAGCCTTCAAGGTATCCCAGTATTTCCCTGCGACGCGCCCTAGTAGATGAGGGAATCGCCAGCAGCAGTTCCTCAGCACCGGTCTCGTCGATCATTCGCTGGATATGTTTTGGCTTATACACCTGCAGACCGGAAATCACGCGATCAGCAATACTGTTGTCGTCATCAATAAATGCTACCGGGCGCATCAGTTTACCCATGCGCAAGGCCGCCACCAGCTGATTACCAGCCGCACCGGCGCCGTAAACAACCACCTTTGGTAGACCATCATCGCGATTAGTAAAAGGCACGTGTTGGGTAGCGGCAAACCAGTCGCCAAGAAAATACTGACGCATACCTAGGCGCAAGCCGCCAATGATGACCATGCTCAGCCACCAATAATTGAAAACAATCGAACGAGGAACAACTGTTTGATGATTGCTATAAAGGTATACGACTAACGCTAACAACAAAGCTGACAGGCTAACCGCCTTGATGATGGCAATTAACGCGTCATTTCCGAAATAGCGCAGGACGGCACGGTACATGCCGAAATTGATAAAAAGCGGAATAGCGATAACCGGCGCACAGAGGAACAGCCACAAATGGACGACAAATGGGTTGTTCAGATCATCAAATCCCAAACGAACGACAAACGCGAGCCATAGCGCCACCCATACGAGCACAATATCGGTGGCAACTTGCAAAATGCGTTTTTGCCTACGTGGCAAGCCCACCAGGCGCGTGCGTAGATTATCCATAAACCCTTTTATACCTCAGTCCTTAGTACCGCCAGAAAAAACGGCAGTTCCATGTTGTGCTTCGTGTGATGTTCCAACGATGCCACCAACAAATTATCCGATTTTTTCCAGCTCACCAGCATGAAACTTGATAGCCAGCAGTACAAGTGGAGCATACGCCAGCAGCAACCCCAAGACGCCATCGAAGCCCAATCCAACGCAGATGCCAATAGGCAGTAGCCAAAACACGTTGATGGCTGCCACCAGCAGCGTCACGGGCAAATGCCGCCCTGCCTGACGTGATGCGTACTGGTAGGCATGACTGCGATGCGCCTCGTAGACCTTATCCCCCCGCAGCAAACGCCGTCCTAGGGTAAAAGTCGCATCAACAATAAATACGCCCAGCAAAATCAGCCAGACCCAAAGCAGCTCTCTCGCTACCCATGCCGCCTGCAATGAAAGCACGCCAATCGAAATGCCAAGAAATCCGCTTCCTGCGTCTCCCATGAAAATGCGCGCCGGCGGGAAATTCCAATATAAGAACCCGAGCACAGAGACTGCGAGCAGTAAGGGCCCCAGCATGATTGCCTGATGCCCCGTCAGCCAGTACACAAGGCAGGCGCCCAGGCAGGCGCAGACTGCTTCGACGCTCGCAATCCCATCGATTCCATCCATGAAGTTATACAAGTTGAGCATCCAGACCAGGTACATAACGGCCAACAAATGCCCAAGCCAGCCGAGGTCCAGATCAAACCCCAGTACCTCGATAACGGGCAAGCCTCCCATCCAGAAAAGCGCCCAACCTGCCGCAACAAAATGCGCCAGTAAGCGCCAGCGGGCAGCGATGTGGCCATGATCATCAAGGAAACCGACGACAGCAATCAGTGCTCCGGTCCCCAGCAATGGCCAAGTAGCCTCCCAACTGATCGACCCGGCGCAAGCCATCAAGCCTATTGCTGCCAAATACGTCAAAACGATAGCAACGCCGCCACCTCGCGGCGTCGGTACGGTGTGGGAGCTGCGTCCGTTGGGTATGTCCATCAGGCTACGCGCCAAAGCATAGCGGCGTAGTACCCAAGTCAACAGAAGCGACGCTATTAGCACCGCCGCGAATACCAACCAGAGGGTCATGTAAGATTAGGTTCCTGAAACAAAATGCGGGCAAGAAAGGCTCTACGTGCATCACAGCGCCTATCAAACTGATAAGATTTTTCGAAGACTATTTAGCTATTTATTACAATTACTTGTCACTTTAGTACGTGCAGAAATGCTGGAGCACCAGGCTGGACAACATCCAGGTCATCATTTTTCACTTCGCCTCAAGGTACCCTTCCTGAAAAGCATCTCAAGGCGTTCAAACAATGTCGTCTTTGAAAAGTGCTCAAGGTAGTAACGCCTTCCAGACTCACCCATCGCCTCAAGCTCAGACGCAGGCAATGCGCTCATGGCACGTACGATCTCGGCCAGTCCCGTGGCATCGCCGGAAGCACAGGCCATACCTGCGGCCGATTCGACAACAACCCGAGCAGCCTCACCGTCGATCATGGCGATGACGGGCTTTCCTGACGCCAGGTACGCCTGAACCTTGCCCGGAATGGTTTTTTCGAAGACTTCATTTGTCTTCAATGACACCAACAGCGCGTCTGCCGTAGCGAAAAGTGCAGGCATCTTTTCCAGCGGATGCCGTCCCAGCAGCAGAACGTTATCCAACTGGTGTTCCGCTACATGTTTGGTTAACCACTCAGCGGCCCGGCCATTCCCGACGATTACCCAGCGCACGGGCAATTCAGTCTTGATTGCTTTGGCGGCTTCCATTATGACTGGAAAGTCCTGAGCCTCACCGATGTTCCCGGCGAAGAGGATGGTGAAGACTGACTCGTCGCGGGTCAGCAAGTCAGAAGCCGCCTGTACATCGCTAGAAAAGTCGTCCTCGGCCCAGCTTGGAAAATACACCAGCCGATCTGGGGAAATCGAACGAGTGCAGTATTTCTTTACATCCTTGTCAAAGGACCGCGACTGTAGTAACAGATAATCGGCGCGGTTGTAGATCCAGGACACCATTTTCCCGACTAAACCAAGCAACTTCGGGTTCTTGACTACCCCCACCGCATTCAAGGTTTCCGGCCACAAATCCAGGATCCAGACGAATACCGGAGCGCTTTTCAAACGCCCCAGTACCAATGCTGGAATCGCCGCCATAATAGGCGATACGCCATATACGAAGATGGCGTCGAAAGACTGCCCCCGCAACTTGTAGCACCCGAACGTTGAAGCACTGGTAAAAAACGAGAGGTAATTCAAGGCGAGCGTAATACTACGCTTGCCTCGCGCTAACATCGGCACTCGAATGACACCCGCACCCTGATATCGAGAGAACAGTGCAGGATCACGCAGGTAATCGGTATAGACCTGCCCTTCCGGATAGTTGGGTTGCCCCGTGAGCACCGTGACGTCATGGCCTTTGGCGACAAACCCCTCGACCATGTTGTTGATGCGCATGTTTTCGGGCCAAAAATACTGGGTGACCACCAAAACCTTGAGCGGGCGTTCCTGACTGAGCCTATCCAATCAGTATTGCTTCCATACAGTACGCATGACGTAGTCGCGATAGCTGTGGATGATCCTCACGACCTTCTCGGAGACATTCGGCATGCTGTAGTCTGCGACCAGGCGCAGCGTGCGTTCCTGGCCACTGACTTGGCTTTCCAGCAATTGCAAACCCTGCATGACACGCTCAACTTCCAGGCCGACCATCATGACAGCGGCCTCTTCCATCCCTTCTGGACGCTCGTGGGCTTCACGCATGTTCAGTGCGGGGAAGTTGAGGATTGAAGACTCCTCATTGATCGTACCGCTGTCCGAAAGCGCAGCTTTGGACGTCAGTTGCAGCTTGTTGTAATCTTTGAAGCCGAGAGGCTTGAGCAGTTGCACATTTTTGTGGAAGACCACACCCATGGCATCTACACGCTTTTGGGTACGTGGATGCGTACTTACAATTACCGGGAAGTAATAATGGGCCGCAACGGTATTAAGCACCTCCACCAATTTGAGGAAATTTTTATCGGAATCGATATTCTCCTCACGGTGGGCACTCACGACAAAAAACTTTCCGGCCTCAAGACCTAGTCGCTCCAGAACATCCGAAGCATCAATACCTTCACGGTAGTAGTTGAGCACTTCATACATCGGGCTGCCAGTCTTGATCACCATGTCCGGCGACAGGCCTTCGCGTAGCAAGTAATCACGCGCGATACTGCTATAGGTCAGATTAATATCTGCTGTGTGGTCAACGATACGGCGATTGATCTCTTCTGGAACGCGCATATCGAAACAACGATTGCCGGCTTCCATATGAAATGTAGGAATCTTGCGACGCTTGGCCGGAATGACCGCCATGCAGCTGTTGGTGTCACCGAGCACCAACAAAGCTTCTGGCTTCGTTTCTTCCAGCACGCGATCAACAGCAATGATCACGTTGCCGATGGTCTGCGCACCGCTGGAACCCGCCGCGTTGAGAAAGTGGTCCGGCTTGCGAATACCGAGATCCTGGAAAAAAATCTCGTTCAATTCGTAATCATAGTTCTGCCCTGTGTGCACCAGGATGTGTTCACAATGTTCGTCCAGCTTGGCCATCACCCGCGACAAGCGAATGATTTCCGGACGAGTGCCCACGACCGTGACAACTTTCAACTTTTTCATCTAAATACTCTTTCCAGAATCATTAACATCGGAATTATCGACCGAAATCGCGGCCTCAGGCACCTTATAGATCAGGCTTGAGTTCCAACCGACATTGCAAAAGTATCCGGCCGTTCGCGATCAAAGATCTCATTAGCCCACAACATGACAACCATCTCGTCGGCACCAACGTTTGTAATATCGTGCGTCCAGCCAGGCACCGTTTCTACGACCTGTGGCCTCTCGCCATCGGTGTACAACTCGTAAAACTCGCCAGAAACGATATGCCGAAAGCGAAAGCAGGCGTTGCCTTTGATCACCAGGAACTTTTCAGTTTTGCTGTGGTGGTAATGTCCACCGCGAGTGATACCTGGATGGGCCGTGAAATAAGAGAACTGGCCACTGTCCTTGGTCTTCAGCATCTCGACAAAAACACCACGCGGATCACCGTGCTTTTGCACCTCATAAGTGAACTGCTCGACAGGCAAATAACTGACGTAGGTAGAATAGAGCGCACGCACCAGCCCTGTACCAACCGCTTCACTAATCAACGTGTCACGACTCTCACGGAATGCATACAACTGATCAGCCAGCTCACCGACAGTGATGCTGTATACCGGCTGTACCCGCGCATCAGCACCTGTGGACGCCGCAGCGTCCATGACCTTGATGAAACAATCGACGACATCGTCGATGTAGACCAGGTGGACCACAGCCTCGCGATCATTGACTTGAATGGGCAAGCCACGGGTGATGTTGTGGCAAAAAGTGGCGACGGCAGAGTTGTAATCAGGGCGCGCCCACTTACCAAATACATTGGGCAAGCGCAAAATCTCTACCCTGGAACCTTGGCTGGACCGTAGATCAAGCAATGCCTGCTCGGCCGCCAATTTGCTGACACCGTAGGGGTTATCACGATCGGCCTGGGTAGACGAGGTATAAAGTACAGGTATGGGCCTACCGCTTACCTCAATCGCTTGACAGAGCGCAAACGTCAGATCGGTATTTCCGACCTTGAATTCTTCGGGTGATTGCGGCCGATTAACACCAGCCAGGTGAAACACAAAATCACAATCGATCACCTGCGCCGCTAAGTCGGTGATACTGTTTTCCCGAGTGAAAGAGACGACCTCTACATCCTTGCGCTCCTCGAGGTGCGCAATCAGGTTCTTACCGACGAAGCCATTGGCGCCGGTGATCAATACCTTCATCACTCACTCCTCGGGCGTTGCGTGTTCGCCACGCTGAATCGCCTGCATAAACTCAAGCTTGAGCAAGAGGCGTTGCATACCAGCCACATCCAGCCGTTCCGTATTGTGGGAGTTGTAATCTTCCGTACGGGAAATTTTCTCTTCACCTTGCTCCACAAACTTGGAGTAGTTCAAGTCGCGTAGATCAGGCGGCACTCGATAATAATCACCCTTGTCTTCGGCACACGCCATCTCCTCACGACTCAACAGCGCCTCGAAAAGCTTCTCGCCGTGACGCGTACCAATCACTTGAATCGGGTGCTCAGGCTTGCCTACCATGGCGGTCAACGCCTTGGCCAGGGTCTCAACCGTCGCGGCTGGAGCCTTTTGCACGAACAAATCACCGTTGCGACCGTTTTCGAAGGCGTACAGCACCAGATCGACGGCATCCGCTAGCGTCATCATGAACCGACTCATGTTTGGATCAGTCAGAGTCAACGCTTGCCCTGCACGAATCTGCTCGATGAAGAGCGGAATGACAGAGCCACGCGAAGCCATGACATTGCCATAGCGAGTGCCGCAGATAACGGTTTTCTGATCATCCACATTGCGGGACTTGGCCACCATCACTTTTTCCATCATTGCCTTGGAAATACCCATGGCATTGATAGGATAAACAGCTTTGTCGGTGCTCAAGCAGACTACGCGCTTGACTGCGTTCTGGATCGCAGCTTCAAGAACGTTTTCGGTACCGATAACGTTCGTTTTAACCGCTTCCATCGGGTGAAACTCGCAGGACGGAACCTGCTTGAGCGCGGCGGCATGAAAGATGTAATCCACACCACGGGTGGCGTTGAGTACGCTCTGATAATCACGCACGTCACCGATATAGAATTTCAGCTTGGCATTGGCGTAACGCTTACGCATATCATCCTGCTTCTTCTCGTCTCGACTGAAGATGCGGATTTCAGCGATATCGCTGTCGAGGAAACGTTTGAGTACTGCGTTGCCGAATGAGCCAGTGCCACCGGTGATAAGAAGTGTTTTTCCGCTAAACATAATGAGTCCTAAAGCAACGCGCACTGCACAACAAGCTCGGAGCTGGTCAATCACCTCAGAACCTGCCATCCCATCGATCTACTAACCTGCACGGCATGGTCAGCGATGAAGATACTCAAGGAGGAGGTCGGAGTTAGCTTGCCTACAGCCTGAAAACCAGCTTTGCGTGGTGCATTTAAAAATGAGGGATTTTAAAATGGAGCCCATTTTAAGCGCTGCATTCTCAATGTCAAAAGCGAACGCAGATAATTGACGGGCAGAAGCACGTCTTAACTGCCTCATGAGGATGGAACCGGCATTGGAGAGATGAGCACAGACGGCTGCCGGGATTCGGATAGTTGCGCAGCCCAGCCCACCTCTCGCAGAAAAGGCTACGGCGCGCCAACCAGCTCAACCTTTATAGTGAAGCGCCTTGCGGCCTACCAATAACGCAAGCACAGGCCCAACAAGCAGCCCGAGTATTAATGCCAACGTCACAAACACCGAAATCGGAAGCTCGACTGTAGACCAGCCAAAAAACGCCAGTGAAGCGCCCTGCTGGTTTTCCAGCACAAAGGCCAGCACAAAAAGAGCGATGAATGACGCTATAACAATTAATGCGACGCTTTTGGCCCTACTACGCATAGCTCTCTCCAGATCCACAAAACTCAGACGACATCTTCTTCGTCTTCATTCACCCGATCCCGCAACTCCTTCCCCGGCTTGAAATGAGGCACAAACTTCCCATCCAGACTCACAGACTGCCCAGTCTTAGGGTTACGCCCTACCCGCGGTGCGCGGTAGTGCAGCGAAAAGCTGCCAAACCCACGGATCTCAATCCGATCCCCGGTCGCCAGGCACTGGGACATTTGCTCAAGCATGGTCTTGATAGCCAGCTCCACATCCTTGGATGAGAGCAGCCCTTGATGGGTGACAATTCGTTCGATCAACTCCGACTTCGTCATATTTTTCCCTTCTTTTTCAAGCAGCTAGGAAAAGCGCTTCGAAGGTTTTAGCATGACTTGATGAATTTGAACAGCCCATGGATAAACTTATCTGCTGGTTAAATAAACACCTGCGTGAAACACGTAACCGCCTCAATTGCAGATGACGAGCATCTTGCGAGTCACCGCGCCAGCAGGGTTCCAGCCGAATAGGTAGTCGCCCTCTTCGTCCTTGGCATCACTGGACTTGGTGATGACCTTGTAGCCCTGCATCTTGCACTCTCTGGCCGCGCGCTTCTCGCACTTGCTCCAGTTGTTGCCCAGGCCCGAACAATCGATCTCGATGCCGCTGACGCCTCGCTTGGCGTGGGTCTTGGCGCTGGTGGCGGTACAGCCTGCAAGCATTACCACTGCGAATATTAAGATAAGCCTGTTCATTCAAATCCTTATTGAAGCCGCAACACGCGAACCACTTTTCCTATGACTATAGTCACTTCTGACACTGAGCTGAGCAGCTTGGTTCTCGGTGTTGATTCAACAAATTTCAGGCACAAAAAAGGGCGACCGAAGTCGCCCTTTTTCTATGGTCTGACAGAACTTAGTTCTGTTTTTCCATTTGTGCACGCAACAGGTCGCCCAGAGTGGTAGGACCAGCAGCGATGCTATCCGACGGCTTGTCTTTCAAGCTTTGGATGGCTTCTTTCTCTTCAGCATCGTCTTTCGACTTGATGGAGAGCTGGATTACACGGCTCTTGCGGTCAACGCTGATGATCTTGGCTTCTACTTCCTGGCCTTCTTTCAGAACGTTGCGCGCGTCTTCAACGCGGTCACGGCTGATTTCGGAGGCTTTCAGAGTCGCTTCGATATCGTCGGCCAGAGTGATGATGGCGCCTTTAGCGTCAACTTCTTTCACGATGCCTTTAACGATTGCGCCTTTGTCGTTGTCCTGAACGTATTCAGAGAACGGGTCGCTTTCCAGTTGCTTGATGCCCAGGGAGATGCGTTCGCGCTCTGGGTCAACCGACAGGATAACGGTGTCCAGCTCGTCGCCCTTCTTGAAACGACGAACAGCTTCTTCGCCCACTTCGTTCCAGGAGATGTCGGACAGGTGAACCAAGCCGTCGATGCCACCGTCCAGACCAATGAAGATACCGAAATCGGTGATCGACTTGATCGTGCCGGAGATTTTATCGCCCTTGTTGAACTGGCCAGAGAAATCTTCCCATGGGTTAGATTTGCACTGCTTGATGCCCAGGGAGATACGACGACGCTCTTCGTCGATGTCCAGAACCATAACTTCCACTTCGTCGCCGACTTGTACGACTTTCGAAGGGTGGATGTTTTTGTTGGTCCAGTCCATTTCGGAAACGTGTACCAGGCCTTCAACGCCTTCTTCCAGCTCAGCGAAGCAGCCGTAGTCAGTCAGGTTGGTAACACGCGCGGTGACGCGAGTGCTTTCTGGGTAACGGGCTTTGATAGCGACCCATGGATCTTCACCCAGTTGCTTCAGGCCCAGGGAAACACGGTTGCGTTCGCGATCGTATTTCAGAACCTTGACATCGATCTCGTCGCCAACGTTGACGATTTCGGAAGGATGCTTGATACGCTTCCAAGCCATGTCGGTAATGTGCAGCAGGCCATCGACGCCACCCAGATCGACGAATGCGCCGTAATCGGTGAGGTTCTTGACGATACCTTTGACTTGTTGGCCTTCCTGCAGGGATTCCAGCAGAGCTTCACGCTCGGCGGAGTTCTCTGCTTCCAGGACGCTGCGACGGGAAACGACAACGTTGTTGCGCTTCTGGTCGAGCTTGATGACCTTGAATTCGAGTTCTTTGCCTTCCAGGTGCGTGGTGTCGCGCACTGGACGAACGTCGACCAAAGAACCTGGCAGGAACGCACGGATGCCGTTAACGTCGACAGTGAAGCCGCCTTTAACCTTACCGTTGATAACGCCCTTGACCACTTCTTCAGCTGCGAAGGCTGCTTCGAGAACAATCCAGCATTCAGCGCGCTTGGCTTTTTCACGGGACAGCTTGGTTTCACCGAAACCGTCTTCAACCGAGTCCAGAGCAACGTGAACTTCGTCACCGACATTGATTGTCAGATCGCCAGCATCGTTGTAGAACTGTTCCAGCGGGATCAGAGCTTCAGACTTCAGACCAGCGTGAACGGTTACCCAGCGAGCTTGGTAATCGATATCAACGATAACACCGGTGATGATGGAGCCTGCCTGAAGGTTCAGGGTTTTTAGGCTTTCTTCAAAGAGTTCCGCAAAGCTTTCGCTCATTTTAATTCCTGTTGATAAGGGCGAAGAATACGCCCATCTCCACACCCCAGACGGTGTGGGTCAGTTTCAATTAAAAGAAGCACCACAGGACTATGACTGGTCCCCTGCGGCCTTCTTGGTCACCCGGCGATATCGCGAATGGCGATCTCGCTCATGATGCGTTCCAGCACCTGCTCGATGGACAACTCCGTGGAATCCAGCTGTATGGCATCAGCCGCAGGCTTTAGCGGGGCTACTGCGCGCTGGGTATCACGCTCATCGCGTGCACGGATCTCATCTAGCAGACTCGACAGACTAACACCATCGACTTTGCCCTTCAACTGCAAGTAACGGCGGCGAGCCCGCTCCTCGGCACTGGCGGTCAGGAAAATCTTCAGCGGCGCCTCTGGGAACACCACGGTGCCCATGTCGCGGCCATCGGCCACCAGGCCCGGCGGCTCCTGAAACGCCCGCTGACGCTGCAGCAAAGCGTCACGCACGGCCGGCAGCGCGGCGACCTGGGACGCCCAGGAGCCGACTTGTTCGTTACGCAGATCATCGGTCACATCGTCCCCTTCGAGGATGATGCGCTGGGGATGACCTTCCGTCGCGCCGACGAACTGCACATCCAAATGTGCGGCCAGCAGCTTCAGGGATTCTTCGTTGGTCAGGTCGACGCCGTGGTTGCGAGCGGCAAACGCCAGCAAGCGGTACAGCGCGCCGGAATCCAGCAGGCACCAACCCAGGCGCTTGGCCAGGATGCCGGCGATCGTGCCTTTGCCCGAACCGCTTGGCCCGTCGATGGTAATCACCGGTGCTTTGATATTCACAATTGAGCCTCTTGGGCAACACGGATGCCGACTTGGGCACACAGTGTAAGAAAATTCGGAAAAGACGTAGCAACATTGGCGCAGTCACGGATACGGATCGGCGCCGCCGCCCGGAGGGAAGCCACACTGAACGCCATGGCAATCCGGTGATCGCCATGGGCATGCACTTCACCACCGCCCATCAGGCCACCGTCAATGATAATCCCATCGGGGGTCGGTTCACACTTCACCCCCAGCGCCAGCAGACCGTCGGCCATCACCTGGATACGGTCAGACTCCTTCACGCGCAGCTCCTCAGCCCCGCGCAACACCGTGCGCCCCTCGGCACAAGCTGCCGCGACGAACAGCACCGGAAACTCATCGATTGCCAACGGCACCAGCGCCTCGGGAATCTCGACCCCCTTCAGTGCCGCTGCGCGCACCCGCAAGTCCGCTACAGGTTCACCGCCGACTTCGCGCTGGTTTTCCAGCGTGATATCTGCGCCCATCAGCCGCAGGATGTCGATCACCCCGGTACGCGTCGGATTGACACCGACATGTTCCAGCAACAACTCGGAACCCTCGGCAATCGACGCAGCCACCAGGAAGAACGCAGAAGAAGAGATATCCCCCGGCACTTCTATATGGGTAGCCGTCAACGCATGGCCCGACTCCACCGAAGCCGTCGCGCCCTGCACCGCCACCGGATAACCAAAGCCGCGCAACATACGTTCGGTGTGGTCACGGGTCGGTGCCGGCTCGGTAACGGCGGTCTTGCCCTCGGCATACAAACCAGCCAGCAACAGGCAGGATTTGACTTGGGCGCTGGCCATCGGCATGTTATACGCCACGCCCTTCAACGACTGGCCACCACGAATGGTCAGCGGCGGACGCCCTTCCGGCCCGGTCTCGATCACCGCGCCCATTTCCCGCAGCGGCTTGGCCACGCGATTCATCGGGCGCTTGGACAGGGACGCATCGCCAGTCAGCACGCTGTCAAAGCTCTGCGCTGCCAGCAAGCCGGACAGCAGGCGCATGGAGGTGCCAGAGTTACCGAGGTAAATCGGCCCCGGCGCCGGTTTCAAGCCATGTAAACCCACGCCATGAATGGTCACACGCCCATGGTGCGGACCTTCAATCACCACGCCCATGTCGCGAAACGCCTGCAAGGTCGCCAGGGCGTCTTCGCCCTCGAGGAAACCCTCGACCTCGGTCACACCTTCAGCCAACGAACCGAGCATGATCGACCGATGCGAGATCGACTTGTCGCCCGGCAACCGAATGCGCCCGCTCAAGCGGCCCCCCGGGCTGGCGAGAAAGGTCAGTTCATCAGCGCTCACAGCGGTTTCCATATAGGCCCGGCGCGCCAGGATCTTGCTGAAATGCTCACGCGCCACCCTTGCACGGGTGAACACGCCCAATAATTGATGGCCATCCCCCGCGTCGACCGCATCGCGCAAGGCGTCGAGGTCACTGCGGAAGGTGTCCAGGGTGCGCAACACCGCTTCGCGATTGGCAAGGAAGATGTCGTGCCACATCACCGGGTCGCTGCCGGCAATTCGCGTAAAATCACGGAAGCCGCCGGCGGCGTAACGGAATATCTCGAGGTTCTCGTTGCGTTTGGCCAGCGAATCCACCAGGCCAAAAGCCAACAAATGCGGCAAATGACTGGTCGCCGCCAGCACCTCGTCGTGACGCTCAACCTGCATGTGCTCGACATCCGCGCCCAGCTCACGCCACAGACGATCCACCACTGCCAGCGCAGCGGGGTCGGTCTGCTCCAGCGGTGTGAGGATGACTTTGTGACGACGGAACAGCTGCGCATTCGACGCCTCTACCCCGCTCTGCTCGGAACCGGCAATCGGATGGCCCGGCACGAACCGCGCCGGCATGCCGCCAAACGCCTGTTGCGCCGCACGCACCACATTGCCCTTGGCACTGCCGACGTCCGTCAGGATCGCCTGGCCGAGGTCCATACCGGCCAACACGCCGAGCAATTTCTCCATGGCCAGGATTGGCACCGCGAGCTGGATCACGTCAGCGCCACGGCACGCAAGCGCCAGGTCCGCTTCACAGCGATCCACCACCCCCAACTCCACCGCCAACTCACGCGATTGCGGGTCCAGGTCCACGCCAACCACTTCGCCACACAGCCCGCTATCACGCAGGCCTTTGGCGAAGGAGCCGCCGATCAAGCCCAGACCGACCACCACCAGGCGACCGATCATAGGCACAGCAGGTTGCAATGCGGTGACATCAACCACGGGCCAGGACCTTGGCCAGCGCTTCCAGGAAGCGGCTGTTTTCAGCTGGCAAACCGATGGTGATGCGCAGGTGGTTCGGCATGCCGTAGTTGGCCACCGGACGCACGATCACGCCTTCGCGCAGCAGACCCTGGAACACCGGGGCGGCCACTTGGCCGAGGTCGACGCAGATGAAGTTGCCCTTGGACGGAATCCAGCCCAGGCCCATCTCACGGAAGCCTTCCTGCAATTGCAGCATGCCGCTTTCGTTGACGCGACGGCTCTCTTCCAGGTACTCGGTATCCTTCACCGCCGCACAGGCCGCCGCCAGCGCGAGGGTGTTGACGTTGAAGGGTTGGCGTACGCGGTTCAGCACATCGGCAACCACCGCACTGGACAAACCGTAGCCAACCCGCAGCGACGCCAGGCCATAGGCCTTGGAGAAGGTGCGCGAGACCAGCAGGTTTGGGTAGGCCGCCAGGAAGTCCAGGCCGTCCGGCAGGTCGCTGCCCTCGGCATACTCGATGTACGCCTCGTCCAGCACCACCAGCACGTGTTCCGGTACGTCTTGCAGGAAGTCGTTCAGCGCCTGGGCGTCGAACCAGGTACCGGTCGGGTTGTTCGGGTTGGCGATAAACACCACGCGGGTTTGTGCATCGATGGCCGCCAGCATGGCCGGCAGGTCGTGGCCCCAGTCCTTCGCAGGAATGATGCGTGCATCCGCACCGACAGCCTGGGTGACAATTGGATACACCGCGAACGCGTGCTCGCTGAACACCGCATTCAGGCCAGGCGCCAGGTAGGCACGGCCGACCAGCTCGAGAATGTCGTTGGAACCGTTGCCCAGCGTCACTTGGTTCAGCTCGACGCCGCACTTCTGCGCCAGCAGCGACTTTAGAGCAAAGCCATTGCCGTCGGGATAGCGCGTCAGCTCCGCCAGCTCTTCACGAATCGCCGCGAGCACTTTAGGGCTCGGGCCCAGCGGATTCTCGTTACTCGCCAATTTGACGATCTTGGAAGGATCCAGATTCAACTCACGCGCCAACTCGTC
Source organism: Pseudomonas tritici (assembly GCF_014268275.3). Lineage (NCBI taxonomy): Bacteria > Pseudomonadati > Pseudomonadota > Gammaproteobacteria > Pseudomonadales > Pseudomonadaceae > Pseudomonas > Pseudomonas tritici. The sequence continues at coordinate 2,060,396 of NZ_CP077084.1, read as the reverse complement.
CACAGGCTTACCCGGAACGTAAGGCGACAGTTGTTGCACGCCCGGCTGAGCCAGGGCGAGAAAGTTGCCACTCATGTTAACGCCTCACAAAACCGCTTTCGGGTAAGAGCCCAGCACCTTGAGTGCCACGGCTTCCTGACTGATTTTCTCGAGCACACCCTTGACCAGTGGGTCGCGGTGATGGCCGATGAAGTCGATAAAGAACACGTAAGTCCATTTACCGCTGCGCGAAGGACGAGTCTCGATGCGCGTCAGGTCAATCCCGTTGTCGTGGAACGGCACCAGCAGCTCATGCAGCGCGCCGGGCTTGTTGCTCATGGAGACGATGATCGAGGTCTTGTCGTCGCCGGTCGGCGGCACTTCCTGGCTGCCGATCATCAGGAAACGCGTGGAGTTGTCCGGGCGATCCTCGATTTTCTCGGCCAGGCGCGTCAGGCCATACAGGCCCGCCGCCATATCGCCGGCGATGGCCGCCGAGTTCCACTCACCCTTGACCCGCTTGGCGGCTTCAGCGTTGCTGGAAACCGCCACGCGCTCGACATTCGGGTAATGCGCGTCCAGCCACTTGCGGCACTGCGCCAGGGACTGGGCGTGAGAATAGATGCGGCTGATACTGTCGGTCTTGGTGCTCTCGCCCACCAGCAGATGGTGGTGGATACGCAGCTCGACTTCGCCGCAGATCACCATGTCGTGCTCGAGGAAGCTGTCCAGGGTGTGGTTGACCGCGCCTTCGGTGGAGTTTTCCACCGGGACCACGCCAAAATTCACCGCACCGGCAGCCACTTCACGGAACACTTCGTCGATCGCCGCCATCGGCTTGCTGATCACTGCGTGGCCGAAGTGCTTCATGGCCGCCGCTTGCGTGAAGGTGCCTTCCGGGCCGAGGTACGCCACTTTCAGCGGCTGCTCCAGCGCCAGGCATGACGACATGATTTCACGGAACAACCGCGCCATCTCTTCGTTGCCCAGCGGGCCCCTGTTACGTTCCATCACGCGCTTGAGCACCTGGGCTTCACGCTCAGGCCGGTAGAACACCGGCACTTCGCCTTCTGCCAGGGACGCCATCTTCACCCGTGCCACTTCCTGGGCGCACCGCGCGCGCTCACTGATCAGCTCCAGGACTTTCTCGTCCAGGCTGTCAATGCGTACACGCAGGGCCTTGAGTTCTTGCTCAGACATTAGCCGTGTTCCTTTTCGAACTCTGCCATGTAGGCAACCAGCGCGTTGATGGCGTGGATGTCGACAGCGTTGTAGATGGAGGCGCGCATGCCACCGACCGAACGGTGGCCCTTGAGGTTCAGCAGGCCGCGCGCGTCGGCACCGGCCAGGAACGGTTTGTCCAGACGGTCGTCCGCCAGGCGGAACGGCACGTTCATCCACGAGCGATCAGTGAGGTTGATCGGGTTGCTGTAGAGGCCGCTGGCGTCGATGAAGTCGTACAGGGTGCGCTTCTTCTCTTCGTTGCGCTTGCCCATGGCAACCACACCGCCCTGCTCTTTCAGCCACTCGAACACCAGGCCCGACAGGTACCAGGCGAACGCTGGCGGGGTGTTGTACATCGAGCCGTTGTCGGCCGCGACCTTGTAGTTGAGCATGGTCGGGCACAGCGAGCGGGCACGGCCGAGCAGGTCTTCGCGGATGATGTTGACCAGGATGCCGCTCGGGCCGATGTTCTTCTGCGCGCCGGCGTAGATCATGCCGTACTTGGACACATCGATCGGGCGCGAGAGGATGTCCGAAGACATGTCGCACACCAGCGGCACGTCGCCCACTTCCGGCACCCAGTCGAATTCCAGGCCGCCGATGGTTTCGTTCGCTACGTAGTGCACGTAGGCCGCGTCCTTCGACAGCTTCCACTCGTTCTGGCCGGGAATCGCGAAGTAGTCGTACGGCTTGGCGGTGCCCGCCACGTTGACGTGACCGTAACGCGAGGCCTCTTCAATCGCCTTCTGGCCCCAGATACCGGTGTCGATATAGTCGGCCGTGCCGTCTTCCGGCAGCAGGTTCAGCGGGATCTGGGCGAACTGCTGGCTGGCGCCGCCTTGCAGGAACAGCACTTTGTAGTCGGAAGGGATGTCCAGCAAGTCGCGCAGGTCCTGCTCGGCCTTGGTGGCGATGGACACAAACTCATCGCTGCGATGGCTCATTTCCATCACGGAGAGGCCTTTTCCATGCCAGTCGAGGAGTTCACCCTGCGCACGCTGCAGGACTGCTTCAGGAAGCGCCGCGGGACCGGCACAGAAGTTATAGGCTCTCTTGCTCACATCCAATCTCACTCTGATCTGGTGGTAGTCACGCAAACATATCAGGCGACACCCGATCCAATGTGGGAGCGGGCTTGCTCGCGAAAGCGATCTAACAGCCGACATTTGTAGTGAATGTCAGTCCGCCTTCGCGAGCAAGCCCGCTCCCACAAGGAATCTGCTTGGGTATCAACATTTCCATCCGGACAAACAACAAGGGGGCGAATCTTCATCCGCCCCCTGTGTGTCCGCTTATTCCTGCGGTTCTTCTTCGTCTGCGGCTGCATCGAGGGTTGGCTCGTCGACGTTGTCATCGCCGGCTGCAATCACCTCGCCATCGAAGCCTTCACCTTCAAGCTCGTCGCCCTCCAGCTCTTCGCCTTCAACTTCCGACGGTTCCTGGACACGCTCCAGGCCGACCAGTTTTTCGTCCTTGGCCAGCTTGATCAGGGTCACGCCCTGGGTGTTACGACCCAGGCTCGAGACTTCAGCCACGCGGGTACGTACCAGGGTGCCCTGGTCGGAAATCAGCATGATTTCCTCGCCATCGAGCACCTGGACTGCGCCGACCAGACGGCCGTTGCGGTCGTTGCTGACCATGGCAATCACACCTTGGCCGCCACGCTTGTACTCCGGGAACTCGCTGATAGCGGTACGCTTGCCATACCCACGCTCGGAAGCGGTGAGGATCTGGCTGCCTTCTTCCGGGATCAGCATCGAAATCAGCTTCTGCCCTTCTGGCAGACGCATGCCGCGCACACCGCGGGCGGTACGGCCCATGGCGCGAACGTCGGATTCCTTGAAGCGCGTTACTTTACCGCCGTCGGAGAACAGCATGACTTCACGCTCGCCATCGGTGATGGCAGCCGAAATCAGTACGTCGCCTTCGTCCAGCTCCAGGGCGATCAGGCCCACGCTGCGTTGACGGCTGAAGGATTCCAGCGGGGTCTTCTTCACGGTGCCCTTGGCGGTGGCCATGAAGATGAAGTGACCTTCGGTGTATTCCTCGACCGGCAGCATGGTGGTGATGTATTCATCACTGTCCAGCGGCAGCAGGTTGACCAGTGGGCGACCACGGGCGGCGCGGGAGGCTTCCGGAATTTCGTAGGTTTTCAGCCAGTACACTTTGCCTTTGCTGGAGAACAGCAACAGCGTGGTGTGGCTATTGGCGACCAGCAGGTGAGCGATGTAGTCCTCATCCTTGACGCCGGTAGCCGACTTACCTTTACCACCACGACGCTGGGCCTGGTACGCAGCCAATGGCTGGGTCTTGGCGTAGCCACCGTGGGAGATGGTCACAACGCGCTCTTCTTCCGGGATCATGTCACCCAGGGTCAGGTCGAGGCGTGCATCGAGGATCTCGGTGCGGCGCACATCACCGTATTCGGCGCGGATCACTTCCAGTTCTTCGCGGATCACTTCCATCAGGCGCACAGCGCTGTTGAGGATGCGGATCAGCTCGCCGATCTGGTTGAGAATCTCCTGGTACTCGGCCAGCAGCTTCTCGTGCTCAAGACCGGTCAGGCGGTGCAGGCGCAATTCCAGGATGGCCTGGGCCTGTTCCGGCGACAGGAAATACTTGCCGTCACGCAGACCGTATTGCGGGTCCAGGGTCTCTGGGCGGCAGGAGTCGGCGCCAGCGCGCTCAACCATCGCCACTACGGCGCTGGATTCCCACGGCATCTTGATCAGTGCTTCTTTAGCTTCAGACGGGGTCGGCGAGGCTTTGATCAGGGCGATGACCGGGTCGATGTTCGACAGCGCTACCGCCTGGCCTTCCAGGATGTGGCCGCGCTCGCGGGCCTTGCGCAGTTCGAACACGGTACGGCGGGTAACGACTTCGCGGCGGTGACGGACAAAAGCTTCCAGCAGATCCTTGAGGTTCAGGATGCGCGGGCGGCCGTCGATCAGTGCAACTACGTTGATACCAAACACGCTTTGCAGCTGGGTCTGGGCGTAGAGGTTGTTGAGGATCACCTCTGGCACTTCGCCACGACGCAGCTCGATCACTACGCGCATACCGTCTTTGTCGGACTCGTCGCGCAGTTCGGTGATGCCTTCAAGCTTTTTCTCTTTGACCAGCTCGGCGATCTTCTCGATCAGACGCGCCTTGTTCAGCTGGTACGGGAGTTCGGTGATGACGATCTGCTGGCGGCCACCGACTTTGTCGATGTCTTCGATCATCGAGCGGGCGCGCATGTAAATGCGGCCGCGACCGGTGCGGTAGGCTTCGATGATGCCGGCGCGACCGTTGATGATCGCGGCGGTCGGGAAGTCCGGGCCGGGGATGTATTGCATCAGCTCATCGACGGTCAGCTCAGGGTTGTCGATGAGGGCCAGGCAACCGTCGATGACTTCACCGAGGTTGTGCGGCGGGATGTTGGTGGCCATGCCCACGGCAATACCACTGGAACCGTTGACCAGCAGGTTCGGAATACGGGTTGGCATGACCGCCGGGATCATTTCGGTGCCGTCGTAGTTCGGCACCCAGTCCACGGTTTCTTTGTGCAGGTCGGCCAGCAGCTCGTGCGCCAGCTTGGTCATGCGCACTTCGGTGTATCGCATGGCCGCGGCGTTGTCGCCGTCGACCGAACCGAAGTTACCCTGGCCGTCTACCAGCAGGTAGCGCAGGGAAAACGGCTGGGCCATCCGAACGATGGTGTCGTACACCGCAGTGTCGCCGTGAGGGTGATACTTACCGATCACGTCACCGACAACACGGGCAGATTTCTTGTACGGCTTGTTCCAGTCGTTACCCAGCTCGCTCATCGCGAACAGCACACGCCGGTGCACGGGCTTCAAGCCATCGCGCGCATCAGGCAGTGCCCGACCGACAATTACGCTCATCGCGTAGTCGAGGTAGGACTGTTTCAGCTCGTCTTCGATATTGACCGGGAGGATTTCTTTGGCCAGTTCGCCCATGAGAAGCCTGATTCCTTTTTCGGGTGAAACCTCGTCACATCCATATGGGACGAACGAAGCTCGCCGCTGCCGGCAGAGTGCCTGACAACGACTTACGACAAATCAACGAGTTATGACACGGATCTGCACGTTATGGGCCACCCCTCGGGGCGACCCTGGAAACCGCCGGATGTTATCACAATCGCCGCCACGCACCTATCCCCCTGATGCGCATGGAGCATAGTAAGTTGACGGATGACAGGCTTGAGAGGGACGAGAGGGGCTCAGAAGTGGGGTGGTGCTATTTTTTGAGGGTATATCCGAGCGTTTTATTGACTTACAGGCCCATTCGCGAGCAAGCCCGCTCCCACATTTTGAATGTGTTCACAAGTCAAATGTGGGAGCAGGCTTGCTCGCGAGGGCGATCGGGTAGGCGCCAAGACTTCTAATGCAGGCGCTTACGGCACATCAACTTGGCCAATTTGGCCGTATCCGGCCGCTCGACTACGCCTTTCTCCGTGACGATCACATCGATCAAATCAGCCGGCGTGACATCGAATACCGGGTTAAACGCAGCAACCTCAAGGCGCTGCCCCATCACCTCCAGCAACTCCCCGGCATCGCGCTCTTCCAGCGCAACGTCATCGCCAGTGGCCATCATCATGTCCAGCGTCGAACTCGGCGCCACCACCATGAAACGCACACCGTGGTGCATCGCACACACGGCCAGCTGGTAGGTGCCGATCTTGCCGATCACATCACCATTGGCGGCAATGCAGTCAGCACCGACGATCACCCAGGTCACGCCTTTGGTCTTCAGGATATGCGCACCGGCCGAGTCGGCGTTCACCGTCACCGGGATGCCCTCGCCCGCCAACTCCCACGCGGTCAACCGCGAACCTTGCAGCCAGGGCCGGGTTTCATTAGCGTAGACCTGCTCGACCATGCCTTCCAGGTAGGCCGCGCGAATCACGCCGAGCGCGGTACCCACACCGCCGGTCGCCAGGGCGCCTGCGTTGCCGTGGGTGAGGATCGCCTGGGCATTGCCCTGGTGCTTGCGGATCAAATCGACGCCCAGTTGGGCCATGGTCAGGTTGGCTTCACGGTCGCTTTCGTGGATCGCAATCGCTTCGGCTTCCAGCACCGCCAGCGGATCGGCGTGCTTCTTGACGCGGTCCAGGCGGTCGCGCATGCGCTTTAGTGCCCAGAACAGATTCGACGCGGTCGGTCGGGTATCGGCTAACAATGCGTAGTCTTCTTCCCAGGCTGCCTGCCAGTCACCGCCTTCGGCGATCCGATCGCGGGCCGCCAGCACCAAGCCATACGCGGCACTGATACCAATGGCCGGCGCACCGCGTACCACCATCGAACGAATGGCTGCAGCCACCTCATCGACCGTAACGCAGGCCACCCAGCTTTCCCGGGACGGCAAGGCACGCTGGTCGAGCAGGTACAGCGCGCCATCACGCCAATCGATGGCCTTCACTTTCTCCGCTGCCAACAGTCGATCGCGCATCCCTTACTCCGCACTCATAAACAAAGCCGCCGATTATAGCGATCCGCCAGCCAGGACGCTCGGGTATACTTCGCCCTTCTTTTATAGCTGCCTGGGAAGAAGCCTGCGATGACCGCCACTGCCGCCCCGCTCGACTTGTTGTTGCTGCCAACCTGGCTGGTACCTGTCGAACCTGCTGGCGTGGTGCTCAAGGAACATGGCCTGGGCATCCGCGATGGGCGCATTGCCTTTATCGGGCCACGGGCCGCGGCCTTGAAGCTTTCGGCCAACGAAGTGCGCGAACTGCCAGGCATGCTGCTCAGCCCCGGCCTGATCAACGCCCACGGGCACGCGGCGATGAGCCTGTTTCGCGGCCTGGCCGACGATTTGCCACTGATGACCTGGCTGGAAAAACACATCTGGCCCGCCGAAGCCAAGTGGGTCGATGAAGCCTTTGTGCGTGATGGCACCGACCTGGCAATCGCCGAACAGCTCAAAGGTGGTATCACCTGCTTTTCCGACATGTACTTCTACCCCAAGGTCGCCAGTGACTGCGTGCACAACAGCGGCATGCGCGCGCAGATCGCGATTCCGATCCTCGACTTCCCGATCCCCGGTGCCAGCACCGCCGATGAAGCGATCCGCCAGGGTGTCGAGCTGTTCGGCGACCTCAAGCACCACCCGCGCATCAAAATCACCTTCGGCCCGCACGCGCCCTACACGGTGTGCGACGACAATCTGGAAAAGATCCGGGTAATCGCCGAGGAGCTGGACGCTGCGATCCATATGCATGTTCACGAAACCGCCTTTGAAGTGCAGCAAGCTGTCGAACAGACCGGCGAGCGCCCACTGGCACGCCTGGGCCGACTCGGCCTGCTGGGCCCGCGCTTCCAGGCCGTTCATATGACCCAAATCAGCGAGGACGACTTGGCTTTGCTGGTAGAAAGCAACACCAGCATCATCCATTGCCCGGAATCGAACCTGAAACTGGCCAGCGGCTTTTGCCCGGTGGAGCGGTTGTGGCAGGCTGGCGTCAATGTGGCCATCGGCACCGATGGCGCCGCCAGCAACAATGACCTCGACCTGCTGGGCGAAACCCGCACCGCCGCGATGCTGGCCAAGGCCGTCGCCGGTTCAGCCACCGCGCTGGATGCCCACCGCGCCCTGCGCATGGCGACGCTCAATGGCGCGCGGGCCATGGGCCTGGAAAGCGAGATTGGCTCACTGGAAGTGGGCAAGGCGGCGGATATGGTCGCCTTCGATCTGTCGGGGCTGGCGCAACAACCGATCTACGATCCGGTCTCACAGCTTATATATGCCACCGGACGCGATTGTGTGAAACACCTTTGGGTCGCCGGCAAGCAGTTGCTCGACGACCGGCAATTGACCCGCATGGATGAACAACAGTTGACCGCCACGGCCATTGCCTGGGGCCAACGCATCAGCGGGCACAGCGAATAACGCCGGTTTTGAACCCTGACGTTCAGAAACGGCCAACCGTTTTATCAGATTTAGAGGATTCACCATGAGCAACGTCGACCACGCCGAAATCGCCAAATTCGAAGCCCTGGCTCACCGCTGGTGGGACCGCGAGAGCGAGTTCAAGCCCCTGCACGACATCAACCCGCTGCGCGTCAACTGGATTGACGAGCGCGTCAACCTGGCCGGCAAGAAGGTTCTGGATGTCGGTTGCGGCGGCGGCATCCTCAGCGAAGCCATGGCGCAGCGCGGCGCGACCGTGATGGGCATCGACATGGGCGAAGCGCCATTGGCCGTCGCCCAACTGCACCAGTTGGAATCCGGCGTTAACGTCGAATACCGCCAGATCACCGCCGAAGACCTGGCCGAAGAAATGCCCGAGCAGTTCGATGTGGTCACCTGCCTCGAGATGCTCGAGCACGTGCCGGACCCGTCCTCGGTGATCCGTGCCTGCTTCCGTATGGTCAAGCCGGGCGGCCAGGTGTTTTTCTCCACCATCAACCGCAACCCCAAGGCCTACCTGTTCGCGATCATCGGCGCGGAATACATCATGAAGCTGCTGCCGCGCGGCACCCATGACTTCAAGAAATTCATCCGCCCGTCCGAGCTGGGCGCCTGGAGCCGCCAGGCCGGGCTGACCGTCAAGGACATCATTGGCCTGACCTACAACCCGCTGACCAAGCACTACAAGCTGGCCAGCGACGTGGACGTCAACTACATGATCCAGACCCTGCGCGAGGAGTAAGCCTGTGAAGTTGCGAGCGGTTCTCTTCGATATGGACGGTACCTTGCTGGACACCGCGCCGGACTTCATCGCCATCTGCCAGGCCATGCGCGCCGATCGCGGCCTGGCGCCGATCAACGACCAGCACATCCGCGATGAAATCTCCGGCGGTGCGCGGGCGATGGTCGCCGTGACCTTTTCGATGGACCCGGAATCCCCAGGTTTTGAAGCATTGCGCTTGGAGTTCCTGGAGCGCTACGTCAAGGGCTGCGCGGTCCATAGCAAACTGTTCGATGGCATGGCCGAGTTGCTCGAAGACATCGAGAAGGCCCATTTGATCTGGGGCGTGGTCACCAACAAGCCGCTGCGGTTTGCCGAACCGATCATGCAGCAACTGGGCCTGGCCGAGCGTTCGGCGCTGCTGATCTGCCCGGACCATGTGAAAAACAGCAAGCCGGACCCGGAGCCAATGATCCTGGCGTGCAAGATGCTCGGCCTGGACCCGGCCAGCGTGTTGTTCGTGGGCGATGACCTGCGCGATATCGAATCCGGCCGTGATGCCGGCACCCGCACGGCGGCGGTCACTTACGGCTACATCCACCCGGACGACAACCCGCGTCATTGGGGCGCCGATGTCGTGGTGGATCACCCACTGGAGCTGCGCAAGGTGCTGGATAACGCGCTGTGCAGTTGCTGATTGTTTGCCGATCCCGCTGACCAGTGAAGATCCAAATGTGGGAGCGGGCTTGCTCGCGAAGGCGATGTTTCATTCAACACATTTATTGACTGACCCTCCGCCTTCGCGAGCAAGTCGAAGCGTCGAACCGCCGCTCCCACAGGGGATCTCCACTGTTCTCAAGCGTGGTGTTTGTAACCTGCTGAATTCTGTCGAGGCTATTTATGTTTGATTACTCCGCACGTCCAGACCTGCTCAAAGGCCGCATCATCCTGGTGACCGGCGCCGGTCGCGGGATTGGCGCGGCAGCGGCAAAAACCTATGCCGCCCATGGCGCCACTGTGCTGTTGCTGGGCAAGACCGAAGCCAATCTGGCTCAGGTGTATGACGAAATCGAAGCCGCAGGCCACCCGCAACCGGTGGTGATTCCGTTCAACCTGGAAACCGCCCTGCCCCATCAATACGATGACCTGGCCGCGATGATCGAGAAAGAATTCGGCCACCTCGACGGCCTGCTGCACAACGCGTCGATCATCGGCCCACGCACGCCGATCGAGCAGTTGTCCGGTGAGAATTTCATGCGCGTGATGCACGTGAACGTCAACGCGATGTTCATGCTGACCAGCACCCTACTGCCGCTGCTCAAGCTGTCCCAGGATGCGTCGGTGGTGTTCACCTCCAGCAGCGTCGGGCGCAAAGGCCGGGCGTATTGGGGGGCTTACGGTGTGTCGAAGTTTGCCACTGAGGGCCTGATGCAGACCTTGGCCGACGAGCTCGAAGACGTGGCGGCGGTACGCGCTAACAGCATCAACCCGGGCGGTACCCGCACCAGCATGCGGGCCCAGGCGTATCCGGGGGAAAACCCGATGGAACGGCCCGCGCCGGAAGAGATCATGCCGGTGTATTTGTACCTGATGGGGCCGGACAGCACCGGGATCAGTGGGCAGGCGTTTGACGCGCAATAACAGGCATGCAGCAGAACTAAATGTGGGAGCGGGCTTGCTCGCGAAGGCGGTGTGTCAGTCAACAGATTCATTGGCTGATCCACTGCCTTCGCGAGCAAGCCCGCTCCCACATTTGATGTGTGTTGTCTTGGAAATATTAGTTTTTCACCACTTCCTCAAGCGTGAAACGCCCCAACGGGTTTTGCAGGAAGTTGCTCACATTCTTGCGTGAGATGTTGATGTACGGGCTGTAGTACAAGTCGATCCAGTTCACGTCCTGTTTCGCCAGTTTCTGCAATTCCACATACATCTGCTCACGCTTGGCCGGGTCGGCCTCGATCCGCGCGGCTGCCACTAAATCCTTGACCTTGTCATTCTTGTAACGGGTCATGTAGTTCTGGTTGGTGTCGTGCCCCAGTACGAAGGTGGTCTTCTGGTCCGGGTCGAGGATGTCGTTGGTCCAGTACATCACCGAAATGTCGTATTCACCGTCCACCAGCATCTGCCAGCTTTGGGTCGGGTCGACCTTTTGCAGGTTGGCGGTCACGCCGACCTTGGCCAACTGGTCCTTGATGATCACCGCAATCTGCTCGTCGGCTTCGTTGCCGGCGTTGACCACGTAGTTGAGCTTCAAGTCCTTGGCACCCGCAGCCTCCAGCAGTTTCTTGGCGGCCGTCGGGTCATACGGGCGTTGCAGGTTGTTGGCGTAGTGGAACAGCGAACCTTTCGGGATGTAGGAATAGGCCACAGTGCCTTGACCGTAAGTGGCGGTTTTCACCAGCGATTGTTTATCGATGGCCATATCCAGCGCCTCGCGTACTTCCTGCTTGGCCAGCAGGCCGTGAGCGTGGTTGATCAACAGGTGATCTTCGCGGGTGGACGGGTCGGAGTGGATCACCACGTTCTTGTCTTTCTTCAGCTCTTCAACGCGGGAGAACGGTACGAAGATCGCCGTGTCCAGCTCGTTGTTTTGCACCATGCGCATACGCGTGTTGTCGTCGGTGACGGAGACCCACTCCACGCCATCCAGGCTGACGTTCTTGGCCTGCCAGAAGTTCGGGTTCTTTTTCAGGATGACGCGATCACCCTTGCGCCACTCGTCTACGGTAAACGCGCCGGAGGTCACCGGGTTTTCCGAGTAGGCGTCTTCGCCCATTTTGGTCATGGCTTTTTCCGACAGGATCGACACCGTCGGCGACGCCAATTGCGAGAGAAAAGCTACAGCCGGCGTCTTGAGGGTGACCACCAGGGTTTTCGGGTCGGCCGCCTTGGCGGTGTTGATCAAGTTGAACGGATCAGCCCACAGCGAGGCTTTGTTGTCGCGGATACGCAACAGGCTGAACGCCGCATCCTCAGCGGTGATCGGCGAGCCATCCGAGAACTTCGCGTCGCGCAGTTTGAAGGTGTAGGTCAGGCCATCCTTGGAGATGTCCCAGCTTTCTGCCAGCCCCGGCTCCATCTTGGTGCCCAGGTTGTCGACGCGTACCAGGGTGTCGTAGACGTTGGCGAATACCCACGTGTCGCGGTTTTGCGCGCTTTTGATCGGGTCGAACGTGGTGCTGTCCTCACGGCAGCCGATGGTCAGGACGCCGGCGGCATGTGCCAACCCGGCAGTCAGGGACCAAGCGGTCAACGTAGCGGCGGCGAGCAACTTCAAGTGGCGCGTTTGCATATCACAACTCCTTGTTAATGAATGGCAGGTAAGGGTCAAATCAAAGGTTCTTCAAGCACGCAACTGTATCGATGCTCGTGCAGGAAATGCGTGGGCGGCAACACCTCGGAACACATGGCTCGGGCGTGCCGGCAACGCGGGTGAAAGGCGCAACCGGTAGGCAAATTCAACGGGCTGGGTGGCTCACCCGGCAAGGGCTCCGTAGGCAACGGCCGATGCGGATCAATCTCTGGAATCGCCTGGATCAAGGCCGCCGTGTAAGGATGCCGAGGCGCAGTGAAGACCGCTTCCACCGGCCCTTCCTCGACGATCTTGCCCAGGTACATCACCGCCACGCGGTCGCACAGGCGCCGCACGATGGCCAGGTCATGGGCGATAAACAGGATCGCCAGGTTCATACGCTGTTGCAGTTCCAGCAGCAGGTTGATGATCTGGCCCTGGATCGACACATCCAGCGCCGCCACACATTCATCGGCGATGATCAGCCGTGGCTCTACCGCCAATGCCCGGGCAATGCCGACGCGCTGGCATTGGCCGCCACTGAGGGAGCCGGGTTTGCGGCTGGCGAGTTCGGGGCGCAGCCCGACCAGGTCGAGCAGCTCGTTGACGCGAGCGGGGATCTGATCCGGCGCCACCTTGCGCTGCACGCGCAACACTTCGGCGATGGTGTCACCGATGGTGTGGCGTGGATTCAGTGCGGCGTACGGGTCCTGGAAGATCATTGCGGTTTCATGGCGCAGGCGGGTGATGTCGATGGCGCTGCCTTGGGCCATGTCGATGCCATCAAACAACACCTGCCCGGCGCTGATCGGGTTGAGGTGCAAAACCGCCCGGCCCAAGGTGCTTTTGCCGCTGCCAGACTCGCCGACCAACCCGAGGGTTTCACCCGCCGCCAGGTCCAGCGACACGCCGTTCACCGCCCTCACCCACTGCTTGTTCAGGCCGAACAAACCCGTGCCGGACGCGGCAAACTTCACCTCAAGGTCCTTGATCTGTAACAGGCTCATGGGGGCGCTCCCAAAGGGTAATGACAGGCGACTCGCGCGCCCTCCGGCAGCAATTCGGTGCACAAGGCGCCGACCTGCGGGCAACGCGGGTTGAACCGGCAGCCGGCGGGCAAGGCGTCCAGCAACGGCGGCTGCCCGGGAATCGTGCGCAGCAAGGCGTGGCCGCTGCTGTGGGCGGGCTGGCAGTCGATCAGGCCAGCGGTGTACGGGTGTTGCGGATGCGCCAACAGCTCGTATTTGCTGCCGTGTTCGCACAGGCGCCCGGCGTACATCACGGCGATGGCGTCGCAGGTTTGCGCAACCACGCCAAGGTCGTGGGTAATCATGATGATCGCCAGACCGCGTTTATCACGCAGCTCCAGCAGCAACCGCAGGATTTGCGCCTGCACCGTCACATCCAGGGCCGTGGTCGGCTCGTCGGCGATCAGCACTTTGGGGTTACAGCCCAGGGCCACAGCGATCATCGCGCGCTGGCGCATGCCGCCGGAAAACTGGTGGGGGTAGTTGTCGACCCGCGCTTGGGGATCGGGGATTCCAACCTGGCGCAACACCTCGATGGCTTGCAGCCGCGCGTCTTTTTTTGACGCACCTTGGTGCAGGCGAATGCCCTCTGCAATCTGCTCGCCGATACGCATCAGCGGGTCGAGGTGGCTGCTGGGGTTCTGGAAGATCATGCCCAGTTGACCGCCGCGCACGGCACGCATGCCAGCGTCATCGAGTTGCAGCAGATCCTGGCCGGCCAACCGAACCGTGCCGCCTTGCACGCGCAGCGCAGGCGACGGCAACAGGCGCATCAGGCCGCGACACGCCATGGTCTTGCCTGAGCCACTCTCCCCGACCAGGCCGAGGATTTCACCTTCAGCCAGGTCGAAGGACACCCGGTCGACCAGGGTCACATCACGCCCGGTATTGTTGGCAATCACGCTGAGGTCGCGTACTTGCAGCAGGCTCATGAGCGATCCCCCAGCACTTGCGCCACGCCATCAGCCAGCAAGCTGAAGCCCATGGCCAGCGTCACGATGGCCAGCCCCGGAAAGGTGCAAATCCACCAGGCAGTCGTGATAAAGGCTTGCCCCTCGGCCACCATCGTGCCCCATTCGGCGGTCGGCGGTTGCACGCCCAGGCCCAGGTAGCTCACAGCGGCGCCATTGAGCAGCACCAGCACCGCGTCAGACATGGAAAACACAATCGAGCCGAACATCGCATTCGGCAGCAGATGCCGGAACAGAATCCGCCCATGGCCAAAGCCCAGGCTCTTGGCGGCCAGGGCGAAGTCGCTTTCCTTGAGCACCAGGATCTGCGAACGGATCAGCCGCGCGTAAGACACCCAGCCCACCAGCGCCATGGCGATATAGAAACTCTTCAAGCCGGGCCCGAGAATGGCCATGATCGCCAGCATCAGCACCAGGAACGGAAACGCCAGGATCACATCGATCACGCGCATGCAGAAGCTGTCGAAACGCCCACCGATATAGCCTGAAACCGCGCCGACAAAGGTGCCGATCAGGAACGGAAAGATCACCCCGACGATCGCCAGTTGCAAGTCGATGCGAGCGCCCCAGATCACCCTCGACAGAATGTCTCGACCATAGTTGTCCGTGCCGAAGGGATGGGCAAGGCTTGGGCCGAGCAGGCTGAAATCCGTGTTTTGCGCAATCGGGTCGTAAGGCGCGATCCACGGCGCAAACAGCGCCAGCGCCAACCACACCAGCAGAATCAACAGACCCCACGCAGCGGTCAGCCGGCCGTTGCGAAAACCAAACCGCAGACGCAAACGCCATGGGGCAATCAAGGGGCGAGTGCTCATTGCATCTTCACCCGAGGGTCGAGGGCGACAGTGGCCACGTCAGCCAGGAAGTTGACCACCACGGTCGCGCACGCCAGCACCATGGCCACGCCCTGCACAACCATGTAGTCGCGCGTGAAGATGCCGCGCACCAGCAACTGGCCGATGCCGGGAATGGCGAACAGGCTTTCGATCACCACCGTGCCGCTGATCAACCAGCCGATATTCACCGCCAGCAGGTTAACGGCCGGTACCAGGGAATTGGGCAGCACATGGCGGCGAAACACCGCGGCTTCCGACACCCCGCGCGCCCGGGCGGCGGTAACGTGGTCGGCTTGCAACTCCATCAACATGCTCGCCCGCAGGTTGCGCACCAGCACCGCCGACAGGGCCAGGGCGATCGTCAGGCACGGCAGAACCATGTGGTGCGCCTTGTCCAGCCAGGTCCGCCCGTAACCCGACACCGGAAACAGCCCCCACTGCACACTCAGCAACAAGATCAACATCAAGCCCAGCCAGAACGCCGGCATGCCCAGGCCAACCGTAGTGAACACGCGAATCAGGTTATCCGCCCAGCCACCTTTGTTACGCGCGGCCACGGTGGCCAGCGGCACCGCGATCAGCAGCGCCAGCACCACGCTGCCGAGCACCAGCACCAGCGTCGGCTCGATGCGCGTGACGATCAGCTTGAGCGCGTCGACCTTGTACAGCAGCGATTGGCCGAGGTCGCCCTTGAGCAGGTTTTTCAGGAAGTAGAAATATTGCAGCCACAAAGGCTGGTCGAGGCCGAACTGGGCGC
The DNA here is from genome assembly GCF_014268275.3 of Pseudomonas tritici. Classification (NCBI taxonomy): domain Bacteria; kingdom Pseudomonadati; phylum Pseudomonadota; class Gammaproteobacteria; order Pseudomonadales; family Pseudomonadaceae; genus Pseudomonas; species Pseudomonas tritici. The sequence goes on along the minus strand of NZ_CP077084.1, from coordinate 2,044,670 downwards.
GGATTTTCAGCAACGCGTCGGGCGTGCTGCGCGAACCCAGCAGCGCGCGCGCCGGGTCGCCGGGGATCGAGCGCACCAGCACAAAGGTGATCAGGCTGATGCCAAACAGCACCGGCAGCAATTGCAGCGGCCGGGACAGCACAAAACGATAACGCGCCAGGTTCATCCGTCAGCCTCGGTGACGTGCGAGGAAGTCCAGCAACACCGGGAAATACGCCTGGGGTTCCTCATAAAAGGGCATATGGCTGCTGTTGGGAAATACGTGCAATTCGGCGTGTTTGGCCGCCATCTTCATGCGCAGGGCGCAGGCCGGGGTGAGTTCGTCGTGCTGGCCGGTGGTGATCAGCATGGGCATCTTGAAAGCGGCCATCTCAGGGATGCGGTTCCAGTCCTTGAGGTTGCCGATGTAGAGGAATTCGTTGGGGCCCTGCATGGTTTCGTAGGGGCCCATGCTCCAGTCGTCGAGGGATCGCTTGACCGGCGCGGGCCATTCGTCGAGACGGCACACGTGGCGATAGTTGAGCAAGGTGATCGCGGCCTGGTACTGCGGGTGGTCGAGGGTGCCCATGGCTTCATGGCGTTGCATCATGGCAACGGTTTCGCTGCCAAGGGCGCCGCGCAGGCGTTCCAGCTCTTGGGACAGGTGTGGAATGTCACCCACGGTGTTTTCGAGGATCAGGCTTTTCAGCACATCGGGGTAATGGATGGCGTATTCGATACCGAGCCAGCCGCCCCAGGAATGCCCGAGCAAATGCACGCGGCCCAGGCCCAGTGCCTGGCGCACGGTTTCGACTTCTTCGACATAACGGCCGATTTCCCACAGCGAAACGTCGGTCGGTCTGGCTGATGCGCCCGTGCCAAGCTGGTCGAATGCAACCACTCGCAGGTTATGGTCTTTGAGCCAGCCATGGGCGTCGCGCAAGTAGTCACACGGCAGGCCGGGCCCGCCGTTGAGGCACAACAGCACCTCATCGCCTTCGCCGAAGCTGTAGACCACGAGGTCATGGCCGTCGACTTGCACGTTGTACTGCTGGTCGGGGGCAACTTCACGCCACATGCATACATTCCTTGTGTTGTGTCGGCCTGGCAGGTAGCGGCCGTTTATCAGGCCAACACTACCGAGGATGCCGCGCGTCCATAACCTAGCATTTCTTATAGGTTTGGGCCTGGCAGTCCTTCGCCGGGGCGTGGCATTCTACTTGCAGCAAGTCGAGATTCAAATGAATTCGGGAGCAGAACGGATGCTGGCCAAGCTGACTGCCTTAAATCACCGTCTGATGCCGGGCAGGAGCCTGGATGAGCAGATGGACAACACATTCATCCTCGCCCAGCAGTTGGGTTTCGATGCACTGGTGTATGACTACACCCCGGTGCCAATCGACCAGGATGGTGCATTGATCACCCCCTCGGTGCTCGAACTGCGCAATACCCCGCCGGGCTGGCATAGCTTGTGGTGCAGCGAAGGGTTCTACCAGATCGACCCGGTGCAACACCTGGCCCTGAGTACGGTGTCGCCGTTTGTTTGGTCCTACGACATCAAGGCCGATACCCCCCTGCAAAAGATCATCGATCCCTGCCACGCCCCCGTTTCATCCTATCTGCACGACCAACAACTGACCTGCGGCGTCAGCGTGCCCATTCACCTGCCCCGTGGCGGCTTCGCCTCGCTGACCGGCCTGCGTACCGGTAAAGCCGGCAACGTCCTGCAGGATGCGCAGCAGACCTTGTCGGATTTCAGCCTGATTTCCCACGCCCTGCAGGAAGCGGCCTACCCGCTGTTCAGTAAAGAGCTGCGCACTTACCCGCATATCCACCTGACCAAACGTGAACGCGAGTGCCTCAAATGGGCCGCCGACGGCCTGACCGCCGCTGAAATCGCCACGCAATTGAGCCGTTCACTGGCGGTGGTCACCCTGCATCTGGCCTCGGCAATGCACAAGTTGGGGGCCAAGAATCGCGTACAGGCGGTGGTGCGCGCCACCCATTACCGCCTGCTGGAAGACTGACCCCTCGGCAAAACCTAGCTGTTTTGCTAGTTACTTAAACTGCTTCCACGCTCTATCGTGTCCCTGATCATTTTTTCAGAGCAGGTACGAAATGGAATTCATCGAAAAAATCCGCGAAGGGTATGCGGCGTTTGGCAACTACCAAACCTGGTTCCGCGTCACCGGTGACCTCTCCAGCGGGCGCACGCCCCTGGTGGTTATCCACGGCGGCCCCGGATGCACCCATGATTATGTTGATGCGTTCAAGGACGTCGCCGCCAGCGGCCACGCCGTGATCCATTACGACCAACTGGGCAACGGCCGCTCCACCCACCTGCCCGAAAAAGATCCGTCTTTCTGGACCGTGGGCCTGTTCCTGGAAGAACTGAACAACCTGCTGGATCATCTGCAAATCAGCGATAACTACGCGATCCTCGGCCAGTCCTGGGGCGGCATGCTCGGCAGTGAACACGCAATGTTGCAGCCCAAAGGCTTGCGTGCGTTCATCCCGGCCAACTCGCCGACCTGCATGCGCACCTGGGTCAGCGAAGCCAACCGCCTGCGCAAATTGTTGCCCGAAGGCGTGCATGAAACCCTGCTCAAGCATGAGGCCGCCGGTACCTACCAGGACCCGGAATACCTCGCCGCCTCGCGGGTGTTCTATGACCATCACGTGTGCCGGGTCAACCCGTGGCCGGAAGAAGTGGCGCGCACGTTCGCCCAGGTCGACGCAGACCCGACGGTGTACCACGCGATGAGCGGACCGACCGAGTTCCACGTGATCGGCAGCTTGAAGGACTGGAAATCCATTGGCCGCCTGTCGGCGATCAATGTACCCACGCTGGTAATTTCCGGTCGGCATGACGAGGCCACGCCGTTGGTGGTCAAACCGTTCCTGGATGAGATTGCCGATGTGCGCTGGGCGCTGTTTGAAGACTCCAGCCACATGCCCCATGTGGAAGAACGCCAGGCGTGCATGGGGACCGTGGTGAAGTTTTTGGATGAGGTGTGTTCAGCGCAGTACAAAGAACTCAAAGCTGGCTAAATCAATGTGGGAGCTGGCTTGCCTGCGATGACGGCGGTGAATTCACCCTTGCTATCGCAGGCAAGCCAGCTCCCACACTGCCCCCCCTGTTCGGCGTCAGACCTCGGTGGTTTCTGTCTTCGGCGCTTTCCTCGCCACATCCGCCACCAACGGAATCTCCTTGCCCTCGGCATCAAACAATTTGCCACCCCTGAAATAGTCCCCATCACGCAGTGATGACACATCTCGGGCGCTCAAACTGCGGTCTGTGCCTGCCACAAAGACCGACTGCTGGTCCGAGTTACCAGCGGTGAAGTGGTTGAACGCCAGGTTCAGCAGGATCGCCATGATCGCCGACGAGCTGATGCCCGAGTGAAAGATGGTCGCGAACCAGCTGGGGAATTGATCGTAAAAACTTGGCGCTGCGATGGGGATCATGCCAAAACCGATGGAGGTGGCAACAATGATCAGGTTCATGTTGTTGCGGTAGTCCACCTTGGACAAGGTGCGGATACCACTCGCCGCCACGGTACCGAACAACACAATCCCCGCCCCGCCCAGTACGGATGTCGGCACCGCCGCAATCACCCGCCCCATGAACGGCAACAAGCCGAGAATCACCAGAAACAGCCCGCCCGTGGCCACCACAAACCGGCTCTTCACCCCGGTAACCGCGACCAGGCCGACGTTCTGGGCGAAGGCGCTCTGGGTGAACGAACCAAAGATCGGCGCGAACATACTCGACAACATATCGGCGCGCAGGCCGTTGCCCAGGCGTTTGGAATCAACCTTGGTGTCAATGATCTCACCCACCGCCAGGATGTCCGCCGAGGTCTCGACCAAGGTCACCATCACCACGATACACATGGAGATGATCGCGGCCACATGGAAGGTTGGCATGCCGAAATGGAATGGCGCAGGGAAACCGAACATCGGCCCCTGGGTTACGCCAGAGAAGTCAGCCATGCCGAGGAACACCGCGATCACCGTGCCGATCACCATTGCCAGCAGGATCGACAAGCGTGAAATGGTTGCGCTGCCGATTTTGCTCAGCAGCAACACCAGCACCAGGGTCAATGCCGCCAGGCCGATATTGGGCATGCTGCCGAAATCCGCAGCGCGACTGTTGCCGCCCATGGCCCAGCGCGCCGCGACCGGCATCAGGGTCAGGCCGATGGTGGTGATCACAATGCCTGTGACCAACGGCGGGAAAAACTTGGTAATCCGCGAGAACACCGGGGTTATCAGCAACCCGATAAGCGACGCGGCCATCACCGCCCCGAGAATTGCCGGTATCCCGCCGGCGCCATCACTGCCGACAATCGCAACCATGGTCGCCACGCCAGCAAACGACACGCCCTGCACCAGCGGCAACTGACACCCAAAGAACGGCAGGCCCAGGGTCTGCAACAGCGTGGCCAGGCCTCCGGCAAACAACGATGCGGCAATCAACAAGCCGATATCCGCCGGCGACAACCCGGCCGCCTGGCCAACGATCAACGGTACCGCGACGATGCCGCCGTACATGGTGAGTACATGTTGCAGGCCGTAAGCCATGTTGGCGGCGACGCCGAGATTCTCATCTTCTGGCCGCTGAGGTAACGCCTTCGGGTTAGTCATGGTGAGGGGTTCTCTGTTTTTGTTTTGCGGCCACTGTATGCAATGTATGGACTGGATGTCCATAGAGTTGTATACAATCATGCAGACAAGTTACCCTCCCTCGGCGTTACAAAAACAATTCGGCCGTGATGAGCCAGAACGCCAAAGGACCCAGAACAATGAAAAAGGCATTACAGGGCGCCACCGTTGCACTCACCCTTCTCGGCGGCGGGGAGGCCGTCGCGGTGGAATGGATGAACAACAGCGTAGGCTTTCGCTACGGCCAGCAGTTCACCAATCCGAATAACCCCGACGAATTCAGCAAGCGCATCTACAGCTTCACCCACGCCAGCGGCTACCGATACGGCAGCAACTTCCTCAACCTTGATGTGTTCCTGTCCGACAGCCGCGACCCGCGCAAGGGCACTGATCATGGGGGCAGTGAGGTGTACGCGGTGTACCGCCACCAGGTGTATGCATCACGCGTCTTCGATGTGCCGCTGGGTACCGGCCTGGTCAAGGATTACGCGCTGACGTTGGGCTTCGATGCCAACCGCAACAACAACTTCGCTTCAGCAAAAAAACGCGCGCTGGTGATCGGCCCGACCTTGAAGTTCAACACCGTCGGTGTGCTGGACCTGAGCCTGATGTACTACAAGGAGAGAAACCACACCGGCATCCCGGGTGCGCAGGAGTCGAACCACACCTTCGACGCTACCTACATGCTCAACCTGACCTGGATGCGACCGTTCGAGATCGCCAACCACGCGGCGAAATTCCAGGGCTTTATCAATTATGTCGGGGAAAAAGGTGAGGATTACCACGGCCGCGACACCGCGCCGGAAGCCCTGATGCGCACGGCGCTGATGGTGGCGGTGCGGCCAGGCAAGAACGTGAAGCCAAACCTGTATCTCGGGGTGGGCTACGAGTACTGGCATAACAAGTTCGGCGTGGACGGCGGCCGGGGTAGCCGCACATCGACGCCGACGGTGAACCTTGAAGTCCCCTTCTAACCCCTGAAGGAATCCGATCAAGTGTGGGATCCGATTGTCACCTCAGGCTTGTGCCAGTGCCGAATTACCCTTCTTGGGCCGCGCCAACCAGTACCCCAACACCGCCAGCGGCGCGGTTGCCAGCATCACGATGGCGGTAATCAGGAGCGGCTGGTCGATCATCGATGACACGAGCAAGCTGCCGAGAAAGCACAGACCCAGTTGCAGGGTGTTTTGCAGTGCCGCCGCTTTGCCGGAATTTTCCGCAAACGGCATCAGCGCATTCGCCACGACGATGGGGTAGCTGGCACCGTTAACCAGCGCCATCAGGCAGAACGGAATCAACAAGGTGGTGAGGGTCGGCACGGTCAGCGTGGCTACCAGGTACAGCGCCACCATGCTGATGCAATACGCCAGCAGCAACCAGGGCAATAGCGTCTTGCCCTGGAAATGCTGCAGCGCGCTGCGGCAACTGTAGCCACCCACCAGAAACGCTAATGTGGGCAGCAGATAGCTCAGGCCGATGTCATTCGGGCTGTAGCCCATGTCGCCAAGGATGAAGGGCGAAGCCGTCAGCCAGGCGAAGAAGCTGGCCGAGCACGCGGCGAAAATCATGACGTTGCCGGTGAACACGCGAGAAGCCAGCAACTGCCCATAGCCGAGGCGCGAAGGCTCGCTCTTCTCTGCCTGACGTTTCGGAGGGGTGCGCAGGAACAAGGTCGGCAACAGCAACAACAGCGACACCCCCAGCAATACGCCGAAGATCGCCTGCCAGCCAAAGTGATTCAGAACCATCGCGCCCAACAACGGCGCCAACGCCGGTGACAGCGACATCAGCGGCATGATGCTGGCGAACACGCGGTGAGCCTTGTCGGCCGGGTAGCGGTCGATCACCAGGGCCTGCCAACTCACAGCGGCGGAACACACGCCAATCGCCTGCATGAAGCGCAGCGCCAGCAGTTGCGGCGCCGTCTCGACCCAGAACATGCCCGCGCAGCCCAGCACAAACAGGCTCAGGCCTGCGAGCAGGATCGGCTTGCGCCCCAACCGGTCCGACAGCGGCCCCCAAAGCAACTGCCCCACCGCAAAGCCGGCGAGGAAAATACTCAAGCTGGCGCCCACTGCACCGGCGCTAATCTGCAACTGCTCGCCCATCGCGCCGAACGCCGGCAAATACATGTCCATCGCGAGGTAACCGAGCATGCTCAGCCCCGCCAGATACCAAGTGAAACCAAAAGAATTTTTCATCGAAGCCTTGTTAACCCTGCCATCAAACTATTTGCTGACTGACGCCCATTATGAAGCTGACAATTTCTGTGTGAAGCGATAATAATTGGATACTCTTATCAATAAATTTGAAGGCACCCGCTATGTGGTCCGAATACTCCCTGGATGTTGTGGATGCCGTGGCGCGCCATGGCAGCTTCAGCGCCGCCGCCCAGGAGTTGCACCGGGTGCCGTCGGCCATCAGCTATACCGTGCGTCAGCTCGAGGAGTGGCTGGCGGTGCCATTGTTCGTGCGACGCCATCGGGATGTAGAACTGACACCTGCCGGCCGTTTATTTATAGACGAGGCCCGGAGCGTGATGAAAAAAATGCTCGGCACGCGGCGGCTGTGCCAGCAGGTCGCCAACGGCTGGAGCGGCCAGTTGAAGGTGGCGGTGGATTCCATCGTCAAACCCCAGCGTTGCCGACAGTTGGTATTGGATTTCTATCGGCAGTTTCCCGAGGTGGAATTGCTGCTGGAATACGAGGTGTACAACGGTGTGTGGGATGCCCTGGCGGATGAGCGCACTGACATCGTGATCGGTGCCACCAGTGCAGTGCCAGTGGCCAGTCACTTCACTTTCCGCGACATGGGCTTGTTGAACTGGCTGTGCGTGGTCAGCGCACGGCATCCGTTGGCGAGCGTCGAAGGGCTGCTGAGTGACGACCAACTGCGCCCCTTCGCCTCGCTGTGCATGACCGACACCTCACGCAACCTGCCCAAGCGCGACACGTGGACCCTGGATAACCAGCGGCGTTTGGTGGTGCCGAACTGGGCCTCGGCGATCGATTGCCTGCGCGATGGCCTGTGCGTTGGCATGGCGCCGGCGCATCAGGTGCTGCCGTGGATCGAACGGGGCGAGTTGGTGGCGCTGCAATTGAGCCGGCCGTTTCCGGCCAGCCCGTCGTGTGTGGCCTGGGCGCAGAGCAAACTGTCCCCGGCCATGGCATGGTTGTTGGAGTACCTGGGAGATACTGAAACCCTGAATCAGGAATGGCTCAATGGGCCTGATCCAGTAACCGGGTAATGGCGCGCACGATCATCTCGACTTCCTTGGCATCCAGTGTCAGCGGCGGCAGCAGGCGAATGACCTTGCCCCGCGTCATGTTGATCAGCAGGCCGTGTTCCTGGGCCGCACGCAAAGCCAAGTCGCGGTAAGGACTGGCCAGCTCTATACCGATCATCAAACCCAGCCCGCGAATCGCCAGCACGTGCGAGTGCTCACTCAACTCCACCCGCAACCGCGCGAGCAAACGCTCCCCCTGCTGCGCCGCGTTCTGCAGTAAGCCTTGCTCCTCGATAATGTCCAGCACCGTGCAACCCACCCGACACGCCAATGGGTTGCCGCCGAAGGTGCTGCCGTGACTGCCCGGTGTAAACAATTGCGCCACGGCGGACCGTGCCAGGCAGGCGCCGATGGGTACGCCATTGCCGAGGCCTTTGGCCAGGGTCATCACGTCCGGGAAAATGCCTTCATGCTGGAAAGCAAACCAGGCGCCGGTGCGGCCGATGCCGGTCTGGATCTCATCCAGCATCATCAGCCAGCCGTGGCGTGTGCAGTGATCGCGCAGGGCTTTCAGGTAGCCAGGCGGCGGCGGCAGTACGCCACTTTCGCCCTGGATCGGCTCCAGCAGGACCGCCGCGATGCGCGTGCCAAACGCTTTTGTGACCGCTTCGATCGCGGCGATATCACCAAAGCCCACCTTGAGAAAGTCCCCCGGCAAACGCTGGAAGCCCAAGCGCACCGATGGCCCATCGCTGGCGGCCATCGTGCCCAGCGTGCGGCCATGAAAGGCATTTTCCATCACCACCACCAACGGCGCTTCGATGCCTTTTTTCCAGCCATGCAGCCGTGCGAGTTTCAGCGCTGTTTCGTTGGCCTCGGCCCCGGAATTGTTGAAAAAGGCGCGGTCCAGGCCAGACAGCTGGGTGAGGCGCTGGGCCAGCTTCTGTTGCCAGTCAATGCTGTAGAGGTTGGAGGTATGCAACAGCAAACCCGCTTGTTCACTGATCGCCGTCACCAGCCTGGGGTGCGAGTGGCCGACATTGGTCACCGCCACGCCGGCCACCGCATCGAGGTATTCGCGGCCCTGCTGGTCCCACACGCGTGTGCCCAGGCCACGGGTAAAACTCAAGGCCAAGGGTTGGTAAGTGGTCATCAGGCAGGCGGCGGTCATGGTGCGGGCTCCAGTGCTTCGTTGTGATGGCTGCAGTATCGTTAGCCACCCGAGCTGGATAAACTGTGCATTCCTGCAATGACTTTAAATCAAGGCTTGATAATGGATCTGTTCCAGGCGATGTCGGTGTACGTAAAGGTGGTCGAGACCGGCAGCATGACCGCAGCGGCCCAAGCCTGTGGCATGTCGACCACCATGGTCGGCAACCACCTGCGGGCCCTGGAACAGCGCCTGGGCGTCAGCCTGCTCAAGCGCACCACGCGCAAACAAAGCCTTACGGAATTTGGCGGGCAATATTATCAGCGGTGCCTGGAAGTGTTGGGGCTGGTGGCCGACTCCGAGCAGCTCGCCGAGCAAGCCAACAGCGACATCCCCAAAGGCACCCTGCGCATCACCGCCCCACCCGTGTTCGGCACCGAACAACTTACACCGGCCTTGAGCGAATTTTCCCGACGCTACCCGCTGATCAACCTGTACGTGGTGCTGAGCAATGAGCGGATGGACCTGGTCGACAGCGGCTTCGATGTCGCGATCCGACTTGGCGAACTGGAAACCTCCAGCCTGATCGCCAGGCCAATGCAGGCCTACACCCTTAAGCTCTGCGCGTCACCGGCCTACCTGGCGCGACGTGGCACGCCACAGACGCCCGATGACCTGCGCCAGCACGACTGCCTGGCGTTCGCCTACCCGGCAAGTGACAATTGGCGCGACACCGACAAACTGTGGCGCATGACCGGCGATGGCGTCGAGGTGGAGGTTCCGGTGTCCGGTTCATTGACCATCAACAGCTCGCAAGGCTTGCGCCAGGCAGCGGTCAACGGCATGGGCATCATCATGCTGGCCGATGCGCTGGTGCAGCCGGATCTGGAGAGTGGCAAGCTGGTGGCCTTGTTAACCACTTATCGACTGCCCAGCCGCCCGATGCACCTGCTCTACGGCCAGGACCGTTATCGCTTGCCCAAGCTACGCGCCTTCGTCGATTTCGCTATGGAAAAGTGGGCACGCTAGAAGCCCACGCCCAACTCACGCAATCGCGCGGCAGTGCGCTCAGCCGACACGTGGTGGATACCTTGCCAACCGAGGGCGACGGCCGCGTCGATATTGCCGGCGACATCATCGATAAACACCACTTCAGCCGGCTGGACATCCGGCAGGTGGGCCCGTACCTGGCTGAGGCTAGCATGGTAGATCGCTGCATCAGGCTTGATCATCTTCAGTTCGCCGGACACCACAATGTCGCGAAAACACTGCAGGAACGGATAATTGGCCCGTGCATAGGGGAACGTTTCGGCGGACCAATTGGTGAGCCCGAACAGCGGCATATCAACATGGTGCAACGCCTTGAGGATCGCCACGCCTTCCGGTAGCGGGCCGCGCAGCATCTCGTGCCAACGGTCGTAATAGGCTTGGATCAAACGCTCATGATGCGGGTACTGCTCGATCAGGCTGCGGGTGCCTTCAGCCAGGGTGCGACCGGCATCTTGCTCGGTGTTCCAGGCCTGGGTGCAAACGTGCTCGAGAAACCATTGCCGTTCGTGATCGTCGGTAATCAACTTGCGGTACAGGTGCTGCGGGCTCCAATCGAACAGGACACCGCCGAAATCAAAAACCACTGCGCGAATTGTCATACGCCCCTCCCCTGAGTGTGATGCGCCAGTCTCGCATGCCAGCGAAAGCACGCCGCACGTAAACAGGCGTAGGACCGCTCTGATAATTTCATGGGTCGCGCACTGCAAAAAGAGCGCCGCCTCCGTGTATCCCCGCCTTGCGCGCTCTTTTTCCGACGGTGCTTAAAACAGCTCGCAATACTTGTTCTTGCCCACAAAAAAGAAGACTTCTTTAGTGTGCCCTGTGCAATGGAAGGAATGCTTTGGTCTGGAAGGGATCATCCAACGTGCCTATGAAACATGGCTTGGAGATATTCAATGAAAGACGTAATTACCCCTGCTATCTCACCTTCCGCACTCAGCCTGGATACCTTGCAACACGCTCAACCCAGCCAGCCGACTGACGCCGCTCAAGAGACAACGAATTCGATAGACGTCGCATTTGCGCGCGCACGCGAAAAAACCGGAATAGTGTCGAGCCACCTCATTCCCTTGCATGAAATTGCGCTGGCGACCAACTCCATCATTGGCGTACGTCCCGTGGAAACCGTCGCAACCGGGCTGATAGAAGCCGGTCATCCCACCAAGGACTTTCATATCAAGGGTAAAAGCGCCAATTGGGGACCACAAGCCGGCTTGATCTGCACGGACCAGGCCTTCAGCAAGCTCGAAAAATTCAAAAGCGATGCACCCGGCAAAGTCAGCCGCGCCAATGAGCAAATCCAGGAATGCATCAGCGACGGGCATGCCGTCGCAATTCCCTTGAAGCTCTCGGGCAGCCGTCTTGGCGAATTGATGAAACTCGGCCAGATCACTCAACTGGCTTCGAACGAGCAGGAAGGCACGCTGCGTTTCAGCGCGAAGGGGCCAAGTCAGCAGCTGTATGCATTCGAAGGCCAGCGAACGTCACCTTTGGAAGACGACTACCTCATTACCCATGAGGGCAAGCCCGTTGAAGTGCTCGCGAAAAAGGCCGATGGCAAGGCACTGACGGCCGACTATGACCTGCACATGGTGGCGCCGCACCTCAGTGACTTCGGCCCCCAGGATGTACTCCCGGTGCCCGATATTGCGCACAGTGTGTTCAAGGGACGAATTGATCGCTACAGGCAGCATCATCCAGACGCCAAGGCGTTTCAGGTGCCGCAAGCGTTACGCGCAGACTATGAAAGCGCCGCGCATTTCTATCATAAGGAAGATCCCGATCTGGGCAACGCCACGCCGCGAATAAGGCAAATGATAGAACTGATCAATCACAGGTTGGTCGGCAACGGAGAGCGGGTGGTCCACCATAATGCGGATTCGGGCAGCCCGGCAGCGGAAGTCGCCGCTAACTACCCGGCTACGTTTTTCCTGCCGACCAAGCTCGGGCGCTTCGATGAAATCAGCATCATCAACGACGGCAAGGAAATGGCGGAACTGATAAAGACGGCCAAGGACAGTGGCTATAACGTGCCACTGAATCCGCTTTGGGAGAGAGAAGTGGTCGGCATCAAGCGCTCTGGTTTCATCCATGCCCAAGAGCGGCTGGCCTCAGCCTTTCGCCAAGGCTGATGCTCTGTGCGCTTCAAACAGCAGCCTCATAACAGGGTTATCGAGGCTGCTGTCTAAGCCGTCTTATGCCGAGATGAGACCGTTGATCTTCACGGTCGGATTGACGTCAGCGTCGTAATCCACGCCGTCGATTTCAAAGCCGAACAAGCGCAGGAATTCAGCCTTGTAGCCGGCAAAATCGCTGATCTCGTTGACGTTGTCGTCGGTGACCTGGTTCCACAGTGCAGCAACGGCGTCCTGGACTTTAGGTTCCAGCTCGGCAAGATCGGCGCGCAGGCGGCCGTCGGCGTCGAGTTTCGGCTGGCTGCCGTACAGGCTGTCCTTGAACAGACCGTAGACTTGTTCGATACAACCTTCGTGGGTGCCCTGCTCTTTCATCACTTTGAACAGCAACGACAGGTACAGCGGCATGATCGGGATTGCCGAACTGGCCTGGGTCACCACAGCCTTGAGCACCGACACACGGGCGTCGCCCTTGAGTGCCGCAAGGTTGTCGCGCAGGGTCAGGACTTTTTTATCCAAGTCTTTCTTGGCTTCGCCGATGGAGCCGTTCCAGTAGATATCCTGGGTCAGCTTCTCGCCGAGGTAGGTGAACGCGGTGGTCTTGGCGCCTTCGGCCAGGACGTCGGCGTCACGCAGGGCGTCGATCCACAGCTGCCAGTCTTCGCCACCCATCACTTTGACGGTGCCGTCGATTTCTTCCTGGGTCGCAGGCTCCAGGGTGGTGTCGACCACAACGCCCTTGTCGGTGTTGATACCGCGCAGGGTCACGGCTTTGCCAATCGGCTTGAGGGTGGAGGTGTGCACCACGCCTTGCGGGTCGGTACGGCGTGGCGCGGCCAGGCTGTAGACGACCAGGTCGATCTTACCGAGGTCTTTCTTGATGGTTTCGATGGTCAGGCGCTTGATCTCGTTGGAGAACGCGTCGCCGTTGATGCTCTTGGCGTACAGACCTTTTTCGACAGCAAACTTCTCAAACGCGGCACTGTTGTACCAGCCAGCGGAGCTCAGCTTGCCTTCTTCGCCTTCTTTTTCAAAAAACACGCCCAGGGTGTCGGCGCCGCAGCCAAACGCAGCACTGATACGCGCTGCCAGGCCATAGCCGGTGGATGCGCCGAGAACCAGCACCTTCTTCGGGCCGCCTTCGATGGCGCCGTGCTCAGTGACGTAGTCAATCTGTTCCTTGACGTTCGCTTCACAGCCAACAGGGTGAGCGGTCACACAGATAAAGCCACGAACCCGCGGTTTGATGATCATAAAATTTCTGCCTCTTCCAAGGTGCCGAAGGCCAGTGGTGGCCATTCAACTTCAATCGTACCGGTCTATGACGTCCAAAAAACCGAAGCGTCACGATAGTCGCAAATCTTCCGTTTACAAAATCCAATCCACACAGCCCAGCCAGGGTTAAAACCTGTGTAAAGCCTTCACAATTTCGCACTATTTAAAACGCCTAACAGACGCTGAACGCCTTATCATGACGAAGTTGTTTCAATATATTTCAAAACCTCACCACTCGCGGCCACGGATCCGGACCTGTCGAATGGCGTCCTGCTGGAGCTGAGTTAGATGAACAAGCCTGCTTTGCGTAAAAAGGCAGTATCGGTCGCCTGGGTATTCGGCGTGCTGCTGATTATTGATATTTTCCCCGAGACCACCCTGGTATTTCTCGGCCTAGTCGTGATCTGCGGCTTTTACGATTTCCTGCGTAATGGCTTGTATGACGCGCCGACCTTCAAAAAATACTTTATTGGCAGCGGTCGAAACACCTGGCTGCTGGCGCCGTTCAACACCCTGTTCGACCTGTTGAGCTCGGGTAACCGACACGTCTACAGGATGGACGACCTGCCCCCGGCCTGGCGTGAAGACCTGCAACAGGTCATCAACGAAGCCATGGCCCATAAGGACGAAATCATCGGCTACCTGGACGAACGCATGGCCGAGAAGAAGCGCGGCATGTTGTTTTTCCAGTGGTACGGCCGGCCGATCGAGACCGCGCTGGACATTCCGAAACTGCGCGAAAAATTGCCGTTCGTGAAGACCATCGGCGTGTCGGTGTTCAATGAAAACCGCTCGACCTCGTTTCACTTCGGCCCCTTGCGCATGATGTTCCGCGTGCTCTACAACATGGCGCCGGCAGCGCATCACGAGGGCGTATACATCCAAGTGGGCAAGCAAAAGCATTACTGGCACGACGACCCGCTGTTTATCTTCGATGACACGTTGATGCATGCGTCTTTCAACAAAAACGATGCAAAGCGTTACTGCCTGTTTATCGATATCGTGCGGCCGACCCCGCTGCCCTTGGTTCTCAACGCCGCAATCGCTGGGTTTGCCGGGATGGTCTTTACCCTGCGTCGGGTTTTCTACAAAAACTGGAAGCTGATTCAGTAAGTTCTGCGGCATTATGGTGCTGGACGGTGTTTGCGCTCGGCCTCGCGCCTGAGGTAAACATCCGTCTCGTGCGTCCGAATTCGGCGCCCACCATTCTCAAGCCATCGCGGCCCTGTGCGGGTGCGGTGGCTGTGCTTTCAAGGATTAAGAATGCCCCAACGTCAAGTCATCAATGCTTCCGTCAGCCCCAAGGGCAGCCTCGAAACCCTGTCCCAACGTGAAGTGCAGCAACTGAGCGAAGCCGGTTCCGGTAGCATCTACACCCTGTTCCGCCAGTGCGCCCTGGCCATCCTCAACACTGGCGCGCACATCGACAACGCCAAGACCATTCTCGACGCCTACAAGGATTTTGAAGTCCGTATCCACCAGCAAGACCGCGGTGTGCGCCTTGAACTGCTGAATGCCCCTGCCGACGCATTCGTCGATGGCGAAATGATCGCCAGCACCCGCGAAATGCTGTTCAGCGCCCTGCGTGACATCGTCTATACCGAGAATGAACTGGACAGCCAGCGCATCGACCTGAGCAATTCCCAGGGCATCACCGATTACGTGTTCCACCTGCTGCGCAACGCCCGTACGTTGCGCCCGGGTGTCGAGCCGAAGATTGTCGTGTGCTGGGGCGGGCACTCGATCAATACCGAAGAATACAAATACACCAAGAAGGTCGGCCACGAACTGGGCCTGCGCAGTCTCGACGTGTGCACCGGCTGCGGCCCTGGCGTGATGAAAGGCCCGATGAAAGGCGCGACCATTGCCCACGCCAAGCAACGCATCACCGTCGGGCGCTATCTAGGGCTGACCGAGCCGGGCATCATCGCCGCTGAAGCGCCGAACCCGATCGTCAACGAGCTGGTGATCCTGCCGGATATCGAAAAGCGCCTGGAAGCCTTCGTCCGTGTAGGCCACGGCATCATCATCTTCCCGGGCGGCGCCGGCACGGCTGAAGAGTTCCTGTACCTGCTGGGCATCCTGATGCACCCGGACAACCGCGACCTGCCGTTCCCGGTCATCCTCACCGGGCCAAAACACGCGGCCCCGTACCTGCAACAACTGCATGCATTTGTCGGCGCCACCCTCGGCGAGGCGGCCCAGGCGCACTACCAGATCATCATCGACGACCCGGCCGAAGTGGCCCGCCAGATGACCATTGGCCTCAAG
Organism: Pseudomonas tritici; assembly: GCF_014268275.3. Classification (NCBI taxonomy): domain Bacteria; kingdom Pseudomonadati; phylum Pseudomonadota; class Gammaproteobacteria; order Pseudomonadales; family Pseudomonadaceae; genus Pseudomonas; species Pseudomonas tritici. The sequence continues at coordinate 2,028,916 of NZ_CP077084.1, read as the reverse complement.
GCGGTGAAGCAGTTCCGTCGCGAACGCAACGACGCCTTCCACTTCAACTGGCTGCTGAAAATCGATGAGGGCTTCCAGCGCCCGTTCGACCCGACCCACGAAAATATGGCCAGCCTGCAACTAAGCCACGCGCTGCCACCCCACGAACTCGCCGCCAATTTGCGCCGTGCATTCTCGGGGATTGTGGCGGGTAACGTGAAAGACAAGGGCATCCGCCTGATCGAGCAGAACGGCCCTTACGAAATCCATGGCGACCCGGCCATCATGAAACCGCTGGACGAACTGTTGAAGGCGTTCGTGGCCCAGCACCGCATGAAGCTTCCAGGCGGTGCGGCGTATGTGCCGTGCTATCGCGTGGTGCAATAAACCGCCGGTTTCAGTCATACGTTGTAGCGCTTTAACGCCGTTTTAAAGCGTGCAGGTGGCGTGAGTCGGACTAAGGTTTTTACTTGTCCCGACTCACACACACCAGAGAGCAACCTATGGACCAACGGATCTTGTCCTCCATCATTCCTTACCCTAAGGTAAGGAGTATCACGATGGAGATCTTCAATATGGCTACCGCCACGCTTACGTCGAAAGGGCAAATCACCATTCCCGTTCAGGTCAGAACCGCCTTGGGCCTGGAAACAGGAGACCGCGTTGAATTCGTTGAAATGGAGGACGGTAAATTTTCCATCATGGCAGCGAGTAAAACCGTACATGACCTCAAAGGCCTGATCCGAAAACCCGCCAACGCCGTCTCCCTGGATGAAATGAACCGCGCCATCGCGGCACAAGGAGCGAAAGCTGGATGATCGGGCTGGATACCAATGTGCTGGTTCGCTATGTCACCCAGGATGATCCCGTCCAATCGTCCAAGGCCTCCGAATTGATCGAATCACTCACCAGCGTTTCACCGGGTTTTGTCAGCCTGGTGTCCGTGGTGGAACTGGTGTGGGTTTTACAAAGTTGTTACCAGTCAGCCAAGAGTGAGGTGGTAACCGTTCTGGAAACGCTGTTGCGCACCCGTGAATTGACCATTGAGCACGCCGAGATCATTTGGCAGGCCCTGCGACGCTTCACGGCGAGCAAGGCCGATTTTGCGGACTGCCTGATAGAACGCTGTGCCCATGCAGCTGGCTGCGAATATACCGCCACCTTTGACCTGAATGCTGCGAAGGCGGCAGGCATGAAGCGACTGACCTGAGGCTTGCCGTTGCAGCGCCACTCAGGTCAAAGCGGATGCTGTAAAGCGCTGGGCACCGATCAACTGGGCTCGGCGCCGTTGCGCGAGGTTCGGCTGCCTGGCACCAGGAAGCCGACCCAGCCAAGGCTCAGCGAACCCAACCACCGCCCTGCCAGTGATACCCATCATTACGTTGCACCCAGTGCGGATGCACATAACGGTAACCCTCGCGCACCGGCTCCCAATGACCATGGACCGCGACATAGCGCCCACCGTCCCAGCGCCAGTAACCACGTGACCATACATAGCCGTAGCGCACGGGCGGTTCGACTTCGATCACCTGCACCGGCGGCGGTTGCGGCGCAACAACTTCCACATACTCACGTTGAACCGGCCTGCGCTCATGCACGACGCGCTCTTGTACACATCCGGATGCGGCGACGACCACGGCCGCCAATGCTGCATAACGTAGCAACATACAAACCCCTCGGACGCTGACGCCCAAACACCTGCAAAATTGAAAATGCCCCCTTTTCCAGCCGCTCTCCTGATCGGCCATGGGTATTTTTTAACAGGAAGTGTCTGTCAGGTTGCTGAACCTGAGGGCGTTGCGCTTATAAGTGCAGACGAAAGGTACAGTGCGCATTTATCCCCTCAAGCCGGGCCAAAACGCTGCAACACGGCCTCGACGAAACGTCGCAACTTAGCCGTACGTTGCCGATTAGCGGTGTAGACCAAATGCATCGCCCGGCTCGGCGCGTCGAAATCCGGCAGCACCCGCACCAAGTCGCCCTTCGCTAACGCCGTACGCAGGAAGTCTTGCGGACCGAGCACAATGCCGAACCCATCCAGTGCAGCCGACATCAGCGCCCTGCTTTCGTTGATCTGCAAGCGGCTGCTTACCTGCACCTTATGCGGCACCGCGCCTTCGTAAAACCCCCATTCCCGATCTGCCGGACGCGACCAGAAGGCATAGCCCAGGCACTCGTGATGCTCAAGGTCTGCCGGTTTCAACGGTGTGCCGCTGGCCTTCAGGTACGCCGGCGCTGCACAGACCACCAGGCGATAGGGTGCCAGCGGCCGAGCTGTCAGGCCGGTGGTCGCCAAGGGACCGATGCGAAAGGCCGCTTCATAACCCTCCTCCACCAAGTCGACGAAACGATCCGTGAGGTGCAGGTCAATGTGCACATCCGGGTTGTCGCGCAAAAAACCGGTAATCAACGGCATCAGGCTGTAGGAGCCGAAGGTCACCGGGGCGGTGATTTTCAGCTTGCCACGCGGCGTGTCATTCATGATCTGCGCGAGAGAGTCGGCAGCCTCGGCCTCCGTCAGGATGTGCTTGCAACGTTCGTAATACGCGCTACCCAACTCTGTAAGGCTTTGCCTTCGCGTAGTGCGGTTGAGCAAGCGCGCACCCAGCCGTTGTTCCAACGCGGTGACATGCTTGGCCACCATCTGCGCAGACATGTCCAAACGCTCGGCCGCGCGGGCGTAGGAACCCAGCTCAGCAGCCATCACAAAGGCGTTCATGCTTGATAAACGGTCCATCATTCCCTACTCCCAGTAACAACATCCGCGCCGGAACCGTCATTTATCACCAGATGGTTGCCAATCATCATAGCCACTTCATACCTTCACTGGAGCAAGCACATGAAGATTGGCGTGATTGGAGCAGGTTTTATCGGGCGCGCTGTCGCGCAACTGGCATTGGCGGCCGGGCACGAAGTGATGTTGAGCAATTCCCGCGGCCCACAGACCATGAGCAGCGTGCTGAGCGGCATACTGGGGGTTCAAGTGGGCAGCGCAGATGATGCCGCACAATTTGGCGATGTGGTGCTCGTGGCGATTCCCCTGGAGCATTACCGCAGTGTGCCTGCGCAGTGGCTGGAGGGTAAAACGGTGATGGACGCCAACAATTACTATCCCAACCGCGATGGGCATATCCCGGCACTGGACCGTTTTGAAACCACCACCAGCCGGCTGCTTGCTGACCATTTGCCGCATTCACACGTGGTGAAAGTGTTCAACGCGATCTTCGCGCCAGACCTGACGCAGGATGCCCGCCCTCACGGCGCGCCTGACCGTCGCGCACTGCCGGTGGCAGCAGATGACGCGACGGCCAAGGCACGCGTGATCACGTTGCTCGATGAGCTGGGTTTCGATGCCGTAGACGCAGGTGGGCTGGACGATAGCTGGCGGTTTGAGCGAGCCAAGCCGGCGTATTGCGTCCCGCTGGACCAGGCTGGATTGAAAGCAGCGTTGGCGGCGGCTGAGCGTACAGTTGAACTGCTGGCCGTTGAGCGAAACCACAGCCACGCATAAACACCCGCGCACAAAAAAGCCCGCTGACCGTTACCGGTTCAGCGGGCTTTTTCTTAGCCGTTACTTACAGCGCCAGGTCAGACGCTGGCTTGCTCGGCTCAGCCGCAGGCTTGGCAGCCTCGGTCGCCTTTGGAGCAGCCGCTTGCGGAATCACAGGCGGTGTAGGCAGCTGCAGGACGCCGGCAGTGTAGGCCCATTCCTTGGCAACCGCTTCTGGGCTGTCATTCAGCTTGGTGCCGTAGCTCGGTACGATCTGGTGCAGTTTGGCCTGCCACTCAGGGGTCGCTACCTTATCCTTGAACACTTTTTGCAGCACGGTCAGCATGATCGGAGCCGCGGTCGACGCGCCTGGCGATGCACCCAACAGGCCTGCGATGGTGTTGTCGGCGGAGCTGACCACTTCGGTACCGAGTTTCAGGACGCCGCCCTGCTCTTCGTCACGCTTGATGATCTGCACGCGCTGACCGGCCTGCCACAGGCGCCAGTCGGATTGCTTGGCGTTCGGGAAGTACTCTTGCAATGCCTTGAAGCGGTCGTCATCCGACAGCATCAGTTGACCAGCGAGGTACTCGACCAGCGGGTATTCACGAATACCGACTTTGGTCATCGGCCAGATGTTGTGGGTGGTGGTGCTGGTCAGCAGGTCCAGGTACGAGCCTTCTTTGAGGAACTTGGTGGAGAAGGTCGCGAATGGGCCAAACAGGATCACGCGCTTGCCATCCAGCACACGGGTGTCCAGGTGCGGAACCGACATCGGTGGCGAGCCCACCGAAGCCTTGCCGTAGGCCTTGGCCAGGTGCTGCTCGGCGACAGTTGGGTTGTCGGTCACCAGGAACGAACCACCCACCGGGAAGCCGGCGTATTCCTTGGCTTCAGGAATGCCCGACTTTTGCAGCAGATGCAGGGCACCGCCGCCGGCGCCGATGAACACGAACTTGGCATCGGTTTCGGTCTTGGTGCCGTCTTTCAGATTTTTGTAGCTCACGCGCCACGAACCGTCGTCGTTGCGGGTGATGTCCTGCACTTCGCTCGACAGTTTCAGGTCGAACTTAGGGGTGGTTTGCAGGTGAGCGACGAACTGGCGGGTGATCTCGCCGAAGTTCATGTCAGTACCCAGCGGGCTCCAGGTGGCCGCGATTTTCTGGTTTGGGTCACGCCCTTCCATCATCAACGGAACCCACTTGGCGATCTGCGCCGGGTCTTCGGAGTACTGCATGCCGGCGAACAGCGGGCTCGCCTTCAGCGCTTCATAACGCTTCTTCAGGAATTTGATGTTGTCATCGCCCCACACAAAGCTCATGTGCGGTGTGGAGTTGATGAATGAACGCGGGTTCTTCAACACACCCTGCTGGACCTGCCAGGACCAGAACTGACGGGAGATCTGGAACGCTTCGTTGATCTCGACCGCTTTAGGGATCTCAACGTTGCCGTTCTTGTCTTCCGGGGTGTAGTTCAACTCAGCCAGGGCCGAGTGACCGGTACCGGCGTTGTTCCAGCCGTTGGAGCTTTCTTCGGCAACGCCATCAAGGCGCTCGACCATTTCCATCGACCAGCCCGGCTCCAGCTCATTGAGCCAGACCCCCAGGGTCGCACTCATGATGCCGCCGCCGATCAGCAGCACATCGACTTTCTTTGCCTCTTCCGCGTGAACGGACGTGATCCCCATCGACAAAGCCAGCCCCAGCAGGGCAGTGTTTACTTTTTTAAACATCAGTAGCACCTATGATAAAACGCCATCCGCCCTACCGCCCTTGAATCTTCAAGGCCGCAGGGTGGGCACACAAGACCGACGTATCGACCTCACTTTTATGTCCCTTCTGCGCTGACTTCTTATCATTATTGGCTTCAGCTACCTGGGCGCCATCGACCCGCGGGGACGTATACGGATGTACGTACCAGAGAGAGACTAGTCCAAGATGGCGCGCAGAATATCACGCCCTGCGGCGGATATGGACTCACCGGTCGCGCGGCCATCACTTCGCCAGTTTTTAAGATCCGTCTCATGTGCCTCTAAATCACAGCATTGCACTATGGATTGGCTTACCTGACGGGTAGGCAGACAACTTTCCATCTCTTGAAAGAGGCATTGCAATGCTGAACAAACTGAGCCAACTCACCCTCGCCTGCGGCGCTTGCTGGTTGCTGGCCGGCGCCGCACAGGCAGCGGACGGGCAGATCGAATTCACCGGTTCGGTCACCGACAACGCCTGCACCATCACCACCGGCGACGTGAACAAGTCCGTGACCCTGGACGCGGTGCGCATCGCTGACTTCCAGCCGACCGTCGGTTCCACCGCCAAGGCGAAAAAATTCACCATCAGCCTGGACAACTGCAGCTTCGCGACCAAGAAAAACGTCGCGATCACTTTCAGCGGCCAGCAAGACGCCAACGACTCCACCCTGCTCGGCCTGACCGGCGAAAACCAGGTCAAGGGTATCGCGATCCAGATCGCCGACGCGCGGGACGGCAAAAAGCTGCCACTGAACACGCCGACCGCCGATTACGACCTGCGTGCCCAGTCCAACACCTTTGACTTCACCGCTGCTTACGTGCGCACCGTCGCCGACACCACCACCGGTGAAGGCGACGACGCTGTGACCACCTCCGGCATCGGTACCGGTCAGGTGCACGCGCTGGCCAGCTTCGACGTTACCTACAAGTAATTGCTCGTCAACACCGTGGGCCAGGCGTTTGCGCGCAGGCCCGCGGGCTTCCGGAGTTCCCTGTCATGCGTTTGAAAGTCTGTTTCCTGCTCGCCCTGCTGCCGCTCTGGCACAGCACGGCAGCCAACGCCGCCGTCACCGTCGGCGCCACGCGGCTGATCTACGACGGCGCGGCCAATGAAGCCAACCTGACCGTCAGCAACCGCGAAGACACCTCACCCTACCTCGTGCAGTCCTGGGTCAGCCGCTTCGGCAGTGGCAACGAGGACAGCGTCGATAACTTTATCGTCACGCCGCCGCTGTTCCGCCTGGATGCCAACAAGGAAAACATCCTGCGCGTGATCTTTACCGGTGGCCCCGAAGTGCCCCAGGACCGCGAAAGCCTGTACCTGATGAACGTCAAGGCGATCCCGGCCATGAGCGATGACCAGAAAGGCAAGAACGTGCTGCAGATCGCGCTCAAGACCACCATCAAACTGTTTTACCGCCCGGCCGGCGTCAAAGGCTCGCTCAAGGACGCAGTGGCGCAAGTGAACTGGAAGGCCCAAGCGGGTGCATTGGCCTTCAATAACGCCTCCAAGCTGCACGTGGTGGTCAGCGAACTGAAGCTCAACGGCCTGCCGATCACCCAGGCGCCGGATGTGCTACGCCCAGGCGAAGCCCGTGAGCTGCCGATCCAGGCCAAGGCTGGCGATGAAGTGTCGCTCAGCTACATCGACGACTACGGCAGCACCGTGGACGCACCGGTCATCCGCATCCACTAAGACCCCGCGCCAACCCGGCAACACCTTTGCAGGAACGCCCATGCCCCGTTCATTCCCATTCATGCGCTGCCGCGCCATGAAGGCTTTCGGCTGCCCGCTCGTGGCCGCCGCAGCCTTGCACCTGGCCCCCGCACACGCCGGCTACGAGTTCGATGCGTCGTTCCTCGAGATCGGCGGCGGGCAGAGTTCGGCAGCCGTGAAACAACAAGTCAGCGCCATGAGCGACGGCCAGTTACCGGGGATTTATCGGGTGGATGTGGTGCTCAACGAGCGCTCGGTGGAGCAGCGTGATGTGCGCTTTATCCGCGCCATCGGCAGTCAGGAACGCTCGAGCACCGGCCTGTTCCCGTGCCTGGATGTCGAGTTTTTCCGCGCCCAGGGCGTGGCCGCCACCGCCCTGCAAAACCGCAGCGACGCCGACCCCACCTGCATTGCGTTCGACCAGGGCCTGGCCGGCGTGAGCTACGACTACGACTTCAACCGCCAGATCCTGTCGATTGAAATCCCCCAGGCCTACCTGGGCAGCATCCCGTTTGAAGTGCGCCGTCGGCAATGGAGCAATGGCGAACAGGTGGCGTTCACCAACTACAGCTTTACCGGCAGCACCGTGGAGTCCGACGCCGGTCGCCGCCAGGACCAGTTCGGCAGCCTGCGCAGCGGCATCAATGCCGGGGCCTGGCGCCTGCGCAATTTTTCCACCTGGCAAAAAGGCAGCACCACGCCCGGGCGCTGGGAGTCGCTGGAAACCTACGCCCAGCGCGACATGGGCAACATGATGGCGATCGCCACCCTGGGTGACTCCACCACCGAAGGCGACCTGTTTGACGCCATCCCCTATCGCGGGCTGGGCATCGCCTCGGACCTGGACATGCTGCCCGACCAGGCCCGCGAATTCGCCCCGGTGATTCGCGGTATTGCCAATGGCCGCTCGCGGGTGATCATCCGCCAGCGCGGTTATGTGATCCATGAACAATGGGTGCCGTCGGGGCCCTTCGCCTTGACCGACCTGTACCCCACCGCCAGCAACGGCGACATCGAAGTCACGGTGGAAGGCCCGGACGGCCAGCGCCAGGTCTACACCCAGTCGTTTTCGTCGGTGCCCTACATGCTGCGCGAAGGCCAGCAAAGTTACTCGGTGTTCGCCGGCCAGTACCGCCCGGCGCAATCGTCCTTTGTGCAGCAAACCCCGACATTTATCCAGGCCTCCCTGCGCCGTGGCTTGAGCGGCAGCACCACGTTGTTTGGCGGCAGCCTGCTGAGTGATCAATACAACGCCGGCCTGCTGGGCTTTGCCCATGACTTTGCCGGCTTTGGCGCGATCTCGGTGGACGTGACCCACGCCCGCAGCGATGGCATGGGCCGGGGAAAAACCACCTCCAGCGGCCAGTCGTTCCGTTTTCGCTACTCCAAGTCGCTGGCGGCCACCGACACTAATTTCAGCCTGATCGGCTACCGCTACTCCACCGGCGGCTACTACTCGTTCAACGAAGCGCTGAACAGCCGCAGCACCGAGCAAAGCCTGGACACGTACCGCAGCGGCCACATGAAAAGCAACTTCACCGCCAACGTGTCGCAGCAATTGGGCGGCTACGGCGGGGTGTACGCCAACGTGTCGAAAACCGCCTACTGGGACAAGAGCAAGGCCGACACCTCGATCCAGCTGGGTTACAGCGCGAGCGTCGGCGACATTTCCTACTCCCTCGGGCTGGCCATGAGCAAAGGCGCCAACACCGACGATCGCAGCCTGTCCCTGAGCATCAGCATGCCCCTGGGCGGCACGCGCAGCCAGCGCGTTACGGCCAACCTGAACCAGAGCGCGCGTGGCTCGGCATCCCGCACCGCGACCCTGAGCGGCAACGCGTTCGAGGATGACACCCTGGCCTACAGCGCGGGCGTATCGCAGCAAGTCAACAGCGTACAACGCCAGACCGGCGGCACCTTCGCCGCGCAATACGACGCCCCAAGCGCGATTGTGCGCGGCGCCTACAACGAGACCAGCGGCAGCCGCCAGCTGGACATGGGCATCGAAGGCTCGGTGGTGGCGTATGACAGCAACCTGATGTTCAGCCAGCCATTGGGCGAAACCAATGTAATCGTCGCCACACCAGGCGCCGCCGACGTGGGCATCAGCAACAAGCGCGGAGTGCGCACTAACAGCAATGGCTACACCGTGGTGCCACAGGCCCTGCCCTATCGCAAAAACCGCGTGTCGCTGGACACCCAATCGATGCCGGCTGACGTCGACATCGCCGAGCCGGTGCAGGAAGTCACGCCAAACCGTGGCGCGTTTGTACTGGCCGACTTCGACACCCGGCGCGGCCAACGCATTCTGTTTCGCATCAGCGACACCCGTGGCGAAGCCGCGCCGTTTGCTGCCCGCGCCGAACTGCTCGCGCCGGACGGCCGTGCCTTGGGCAACACCCTGGTGGCCGACAAAGGCCGCGCGTTCCTGACCGGCGTGCCGCCCGAGGCACGGTTGCTGATCAGCGTCGACGGCCAGGCGTGGTGCAGCCGCGAATTGACGCTGGACGAAACAAAGCCTGCCGAGGGTGGGATTACCCAACTGAATATTCAATGTGAGCGCGCGGCCGGTGGGTCGGGTGCCAAGGATTCCTGAGCATGAACATCATCAATGAAATGTGCGTACGCCTGAGCCTTGCGCTGCTGTGCGGCGTGTTGGCCTGCATTTCCCAGCCAGCGCAGGCGTTGGTCGAAGGCAACGTCAACTGCACACAGCAAAGCATCCCCCCCGACGGCTACACGTTTGAGCCGGGCCAGGCGATCAGGGTCACCTATCAGGGAAGTTGCATAATTCGCCGGACATTTCCCTATTCCGCCGGTTTGAATACGCAAATCAACTACATGAGCGGCTCGGATCAAGCTACGTTGAAATTGCTCGACCCGTACCACAACACCTACTTTTCCGATCTGCCACTCGGCATCTACAGTGGCAATTGCCTCGGCGGCACCTGCAAGCGCCTACCCGTGAATACCTCGGTGCCCTACCACTTCATCCTCGTGGGCAACGCGCCCCGCACCCCTGGCGTACGCTATGTAGCGGTGCTGTTGGGCGTGACTTCGCAGAACTACCTGGGGTATGGCGAGTGGTTCGTGCAAACGCTGTTTGAATACACCGTCTTGCCGCCGGCGTGCAGCCTGAGCTCACCCGGCAGCGTCAACCTGCGCTTTGGCTCTATCAGCAACAGCGAACTCAACAACCAGATGCAATCGACCACCGTGTCGATCAACTGCAAGTCCGCGATGCGGGCCAACGTTTACCTGCTGCCCAACCAGGCGGTAGTCAACGCCACCACCGGCGTGACGCGTACCTCACTGGCGGGTTTGAACATGCAGGCGCTGTGGACCGACACCCTGAACCCGGTGAACTTCACTACCCCGCGCTTTATGCAGTTACGCGTGGGCAGCAATGACGTAAACCTGAGCTTCAAGCCACAACTGGCGGCTGGGCAATCACCGACGGGTGCGTTTCAGAGCCAATACACGCTGAACATCGACTATCAATGAGGGCCTTGCCATGAAAACTCCGCTGCTCGCCCTGGTGCTGCTCAGCAGCACCGCTCACGCTGCCGACGTGGTGAATATCACCGTCAGCGGCACCCTCACCCGCCCACCGTGCGTGCTGAGTACCGGCACCACCCTGACCGCCGCATTTGGCGACGTGCGTACTGACCAGGTGGCGACCACCGGCACTGTGCAAGTGCCGGTGCGCTTGAAGTGCTCGTCGGGTTCTTCGCTCAATGTCAGCTTCACGTCCAATAACGGCACCTATACCTCCACCGTGGCCAAGACCACCGCCGATAACCTTGGTGTGTCGTTGCTGTGGGCGGACAACACGGCGGCAAACCTCAATGGCACCGTCAAGAAATACACCAACCTTAGCGGCGACGTGGATATCAGCCTCAAGGCGCAACTGGTCGAACGGGGCACGCTGGCGCCCGGCGCGTTCACCTCGTCGATGGTCATGACCCTCAATTACCTATGAAAGCGCTTGCCTGGATACTGCTGGCCATAGCCGGCACCGCCCTTGCGCAAGCGGCGGAGGAAGCGCAGATCGACGTCAGCGGCAAGCTGATCGCACCGCCCTGCACCGCGAGATTTCCGAGTACGCAACAGGTGGACCTGGGCAAGGTCAACCTCAGCCAGTTGGCCGACGACAGCGCCGTCGCCACCGACGTGCCGCTGGTCTTCGACTGTCAGGCGGGCGTCCAGGTCGAGCTGAGTTTGTCGGCGAACATGGGCCGGGCTATCACCGTCAACCCCGTGTTGCTCACCACTCTCCCATCCCTGGGGTTGCAGGTGCAATTGCGTGACAAGACCGACAAGCCGGGCATCGGCCTGGGCCAAACCGGCACCTGGCCAGTAGAAGACGAACCGTTGGCGCTGACCCTTCGCGTCAAGCCCGTGTCCCTGGGCGAGCTGCCCGAAGCGGGCGGCTACAAAGCCTCCCTGTTGATGCAGATGACGTACCGCTGATTACTGAAACTGCCGGGCCTCGATGCAATAGGTCAGCAACGCCTGATCACTGTCCACCTCCAGCTTGCGCATGGCCGAGACTTTCTGCGCGCTGACGGTCTTGTTGCTGCGGCTCAACTGCCGCGCAATGTCGCTGACGCTCATGCCCGTCACAAATAAACGCAGCACTTCCATCTCCCGCGGCGACAGGCTCTGGAAGCGCTCCTGCACCTGGGTCGCATTGGCCACCACCGAGGTCGCGGCGGGCTCCGGTGCGCGGTAACTGCGCTGGGCACTGATCGCGCCGAGGGCTTTTTCGATCTCGCCGTGCAGGTGGTTTTTCTGGATCACGCCCGCCACGCCCAGCTCCTGCAAGCGGGTGAGGATCAGGCTGTTGGAAATCATGGTCAGCACCAGCACCTGGGTCTCGGGGAAGTGGCGCAGGATGTACTCGATCAGCTTCAGGCCATCGCCGTAGGTGTCGTCGCCGGGCATGTTGAAATCGGTGATCAACACTTGCGGGCGATGGCTGCGCAGTTGTTCGATCAATTGGCTGGAACTGACCGCCTCGCCCACCAGGGTATAGCGCGCATCGCGCTGCACGATCTCGCGCACGCCCACCAGCACGATCGGGTGGTCATCGGCGATGACGACGTTCATTTCTCGCATTATTTGTCTTCCTTGTGAGCGGTTGACTCTGCCACCAGGCACTGCGCCACCGCCGTCAGGCGTGCGCACAACTCGCGGATCTGCGCAGTGGCGTGGCTGTCGAGGGGGCCGTCGTACAGTGTGTTTTCCCATTTCTGGCAGGCATTGGATAAAGCCCCGGCACGCGCGCTGGCGAGCGCGCCGTTGAGGCTGTGCAGGCGCTGGCGCACCAGGGTCGAATCGCCGGTGACCAGGCCCTGTTCGATCTGCTGCACGTCGGCCAGCAAGGTGTCGCCCATCAGTTGGCGCATGGCCGGCGACAGCTCGATCCAGCCTTCGCGGTCGCGGTCTGGCGTCGGCGCAGCCAGGGCCGTCGCGCGGCGACAGTGCGACATCAAGGCCTGGCGCAGCATGTTCATGCTCAGCGGCTTGACCACCCAGGCATTCATGCCCACCGCCAGGCAGCGCTCACCCTCTTCACGCAGGGCGTTGGCGGTGACGCCGATGATCGGCACCTGCACGCCTTGCTCGCGCAGGGCGCGGGCCAGGTCGTAGCCGTTGAGGCGCGGCATGTTGATGTCGGTGATCACCAGGTCGAACGGCTGCGAACCCCAGATCTGCAACGCATGCTCGCCGTCCCGCGCCACGGTGGCCTGGGCGCCGAGGGCTTCGAGCTGCTCCTGCAACACGGCCTGGCTGACCGGGTTGTCTTCGGCCACCAGCACACGCACATTCAGGCACGGCGCATCCAGGCAAGGTTCTGCCAGCATCGGGCCGGCGACCGACTCGGCGCTGCTGAGGATCGGCAAGGTGATAAACAACGAGAAACTGCTGCCCAGGCCTGGCTCACTGACCACACGCATGGTGCCGCCCATCAATTCGCTCAGGCGCGAACAGATCGACAAGCCCAGGCCCGCGCCATTACCGTCCTGGCCGCCCGCCACTTGATAGAAGGGTTTGAACAACTGGTCCAGGGCCTTCTCCGGAATGCCCACGCCGGTGTCGGTGACCTGCCATTGCAGGGCCACATGGTCTTCGAGCAATTCCTGCACGGTAAGGCGCAAACGCACGCGCCCGGACTCGGTGAACTTGATCGCATTGCCCAGCAGGTTATGCAGGATCTGGCGGATGCGCCCTGCATCGCCGAGCAATTGCTGCGGCACTTGCGGGTCGATTTCCGCATCGATCTGCAAGCCTTTGTTGCGCGCGGTGGCGGTGAAGCCCAGCACCGATTCCTCGACCAATTGACGCGGGCCGAACGGCGCAGCTTCCACCGCCATTTGCCCGGACTCGATTTTCGACACGTCGAGCACGTTGCTGATCAGTTGGAACAGCACGGTGGACGAGCCCTGGATAATTTCCAGGTACTGGCGCTGGCGCTCGCTCATGTCGGTCAGGGCCATCAGCTCGAGGTTGCCCAGCACGCCGTACAGCGGCGTGCGGATCTCGTGGCTCATGGTCGCCAGGAACACCGTCTTGGCCTCGTTGGCCGCAGTGGCTTCCTGGCGGGCCAGGTCCAGCTGCAAGGTTTCATCCACGTGCCGGGTGATGTCATTGCAGCCGCAGAGGAACACGTCCTCGCCCTCGTAACGCGCGGCCACCACCACGACTTGCAGGTAGCGGCCCTGCACGGCCAGGCACATCTCGCCGGGGGTGTCCGCGCCGTCGTTGGCCCTGAGGGCCTCGACCAGTTGCGCGGTGCCGCCCAGTTGCAGGGCGCGCTGGTTTTCCAGCAGCAACTGGCAGTCGCTGCGCCGCACCACGCACAGGCCTGCCGGGGCGTTGTGGAGCATGATGCGGTTGAACGCTTCACTCTCGAACAAACGCTCCTGGGCGCGCTGGGCCGGGCTGACAATACGGGTCTTGTACCAATGGTTGATCCACCAGCCCAGCAATACCGCGGCGAGGAACGTCAGGCCCAGGCCCAGCAGCGGCCACTTGGCGTAGCGTAGGAAATCCTGATAGCTGATCGCGTACAAGCCGGTCCAATGCTCGCCGCCTTCGCTGAGCATCTTGAAGCGCAAGCCCTGGCTGTTGAAGCTCAGGCCCAGGGGCGCCATCTGTTCATCGCCGAGGCTGCCGAGCAGCACATCGCCCTGGGGCGAGATCAGGGTGAACTGGTTGTACACCGACAATTGCAGCACCCGCTCGAACTCATCGACCTGCGAGGTATCCACCACCGCCGCCAAGGTGAGCATTCCCTGCGGTTGATTGGCAGGCAGGAGGGCGGCGGGCGCATCAAGGCCGATCATCGCCACCACGCTGCGGCTGTTCTTATACAGCTGCAACGGCGCACGCACCCAACGCACGCGGCTGTCGGTGAGCAGCAGGCTTTGGCTTTGCTGCAACTGGTGCAAGCGGCTCACCACGCCACGGTACTGCTCACGCAACAAGGGCTGGTGCTGGCGCAGGCCGCCAATGCCGGGCACGGCCAGGCTGGCCTCGTCATTGGGAGTAAACACGAACAGCTGCGGCGAGGCATAAAAAGAGCTGGCCCAATAACCGCCGTAGTAGTCGCTCAACTGCACGCCAAACGCCAGCGCCCGGCGCGTGTCATCCGCCGTAAACCCGGCCGCGTGGGACAAGGTGAACGGCAACGACAAGGCAAAACCCTTGGCCTGCAACACCACTTGCCCGGCGTCGCGCTGCAACTCCACCACTTCGGTGGATTGCACGGAAGGCAGCGGTGGCGCATGGATGCGGTTGTAGCCGGTGGCCACATTGCGCAGGAACGCCTCGTGCTCATGGATGATTTCCACCACGCGGGCGAAGTGGAACGCGACCTTTTCCTGCTCGGCATCCAGCAACCGCGACACCGCCCAATAGCAACTGCTGGACAGCAACAAGGCCAGCCCGGTGAGCAGTAACAGGGCTTTGTTCAGGCGCTGGGAGCTTTGCGCCAGTTTGTCCAGGCGCAGACTTGCATGTTTCATTGTCGGTACCGGGAAAGCCTGAATCAGGACGTGGGGCCTATGCAATGATCCCGGCATTGGCCAATAACGCCCGGCGTACCAGGCGACCCTTCCTTCGGGCTTCTTGACTGTGTGACCCCGGCCGCTCAGAGAAGTGCTGGCGCAGGGCCATCTTCAATCAGTAACGCACTGAATTTATCCGCCGTTACACCTTGCGAGATCAGGAAGCCTTGCACCTGGTCGCAGCGAATACGCCGCAACACCGCCAACTCCGCCTGGGTCTCGGCGCCTTCGGCAATGGTGGTCAGCCCCAGTTTGCGGCCCAGCTCGACGATGCTCTGCAACGCCGAGGCCAGGCTCTCGTTCTCGGCGCAGCCATGCACCAGCGAACGGTCGATCTTCACTTCGTTGAACGGCGTGGAGACCAGGTTGAAGTAGGAGCTGAAACCCTTGCCGAAATCGTCCTGTGCCAGGCCGAAGCCCATCATGCGCAGGCGGCATGCTCCAGCGTAGTAGTTGCTGGGCAACTGTGTGGTGGAGCTTTCCATCAACTCGAAGGTAATTTGTCGCGGCTCGGCATCGCCTTGCTGGACTTGGGCCAGCAGGCGGTCGACCAGGTCGCATTGGTCGAGCAGATGGGTCGGCAGGTTGATCGACACCGGCAGCCGATAACCGAGCTGCGCCCACTGGGCCTGGGCGGTCAGGGTCTGGGCGAGGATGCAGGTCAGCAGCCGGGTTTCCAGGCCGAGTCGCTCGATTTCACCGAGGAACTCGCCTGGCAGCAGCAGCCCTTCCACCGGGTGCACCCAGCGCGCCAAGGCTTCGGCGCCGACGATGCGCCCGTCGTGCAGGGATTTCTTGGGTTGGAACCAGGCCTGGATTTCGCCGTTGCCCAAGGCGCGCACCAGGTTCTCCCGCGCCAGGCTGAGACCGCGATGGCAGCACGGCGCGCGGGCCTGCTCGGCGAGTTTGTCGAGGCAATCGCGCAGGGTGCGCACCTGCGGCTCACGCACCGGCTTGGAGATCAGCCCGGCCACGGTCAGGCCCAGGTTCCCCGCCACCTGCCCGGCGCCGACCAGCATGCGCCGTGACGCCACGCTCATCAGCGCCAGGGCCGGCGGGGCTTGCAGGCGCGCCAGTTGCTGGATCAACTGCACGCCGTCCATCCCCGGCATCATCAGGTCGCTGAGCAACAGGTCATAGCGCTGGCGGGCCAGGCGCTGCAAGGCGCTGGCGCCGTCCCAGACCACGTCGACGTCAAAGCCGCCGATGGCCTGGAACACGTTGATCAAGTACTCATGCTGAAAGGGATGGTCCTCCACGATGAGCACGCGGTAGGCACTCACAGCACGCTCCTTTGGTAGCGCTGCAGGCATTGATACAGCGCGCGCAGGGTGAAGGGCTTGACCAGGCAATGGTCCATGCCCGCGCTGAGGCAGCGCTCGGCTTCGTCGAGCATCGCGTTGGCGGTGGCGCCGATGATCGGCAGCGCGCACCCGAGGCGACGCAGTTGCTCGGTGAGTTCGTAGCCGTTCATGCGCGGCATATTGACGTCGGTGAGGATCATGTCGAACGCGGTTTCGCCCCACAGCGACAGCGCTTCAATGCCATCACCCGCCAGCACCACACTGCAGCCGAGTTCTTCGAGTTGATCGCGCAGGATCAGCTGGTTGATCAGGTTGTCTTCAGCCACCAGCAAACGCAGGTTCAGGTTGAGCTTGGCCGGTGCTTCGCTGGGCACCTGCGACAACGCTTCCTCGACGCCTTGGGCACGGCTGACCGCACGGTTAAGCGCATGCAGGTTGTTCAGGCCGATCTGCCAGCACGCGCCGGGGCCCTGGTAAACGCCATGCTCATCGGCGGCCGCCGTCACCCGTGGGCCACACCAGCGCAGCCGATGGCCGGGCTCGACCTGGCCAGGGTAAAGCTCTACCAGCACCGCGCCAGGGTCGGCCTCGACCGATTCGGGCAGGCCCAATTGCGCCCGCGCGCCCCAGCGCCGCAGCCAGCCGCCGATGCTTTCGGCCAGCTCACGCACCGGCGACACCACATAGACCCGTTCACCCAGCAGCGGCAGCGCCCAGGGCTCATGCTCATCCTCGTGGGCAGCCACCTGCTCCAGCGGCAAGGTGAAGGTAAAACTGCTGCCCAGACCCGGCTCGCTGACCACCCGCAGCGTACCGTTCATCAAGTGCACCAGGCGCTTGCAAATCGACAGCCCGAGCCCGGTGCCCGCCACCACATTGGCATTGGCGCTGGCCTGGAAGAACGGTTCAAACAGGTACTGCTGGTCCTGCGCCGCAATGCCCTTGCCGGTGTCGACCACTTGCCACTGCAACATCGCGCGCTCGCCTTCGCGGCTCTCCAGGCGCAAGCGCAATACGATCCGCCCGCTCTCGGTGAACTTCAGCGCGTTGTTGAGCAGGTTGTTGAGGATCTGGCGGATACGCGTGACATCGCCGCGCACGCGGTCGGGCAATTGCGGGTCAAGGCAGGCGAAAAGCTGCAAACCCTTGCTCTGCGCAGCGCCGGCGTAGCCCTGAACCACTTCCTGCACCAGCTCCAGCGGCGAAAACACGTTGAGCTCCAGGGAGAGTTGCCCCGCCTCGATCTTGGACACATCCAGCACATCGCAGATCAGTTGCAGCAGGTTGGCCGACGAACCCTCGATGGCATTCAGGTAGCCGCGCTGCTGGCTGTTGAGGTCGGTGCGCGTGAGCAATTCCAGGGTGCCGAGCACGCCGTAGAGGGGCGTGCGGATTTCATGGCTCATGGTCGCCAGGAACAGTGTCTTGGCCTCATTGGCCGCGTCCGCCAGCGTGCGCGCCTGCTGCAGCGCCAGCTCCACCTGCTTGCGCTCGCTGATGTCGCTGAACGCGCAGATCAGCACTTCCTCACGCTGGTAACGGGTGGGCGCGAAACTCAGGAACAGGTGGCGTCCGTCGGCCATTTGCAGCTCGTCGGTGCTGCTTTGTTCGGCGTCATCAAACGCGCGACGAATCCAATCGTGGCACAGCTGCTGACGCTCATGCCCATTGCCCAGCCACTGGCGCGACAAGGGATTCTCCAGCACCACCGCGCCGTCACTGCGGCGCAGCACGCACAGGGCGACCGGCGCGATACGGATGACCGCGCTGCTGAACGCCTCGCTTTCCACCAGTGCTTCGATACGAAGCGCGGCCGGGATGATCAGGCGCTGATCGATGCGCCGCACCAAGCGCAGCATCAACACACTGGCCAGTGCGCACAACAGCAGGCACACCAGCAACGGCAGCGCCAGGCTGGGCAACAGCGAGCGCAACTCCAGGCTGTAGACGATCTGCCACTGGGAATACCCCAGGTGCTTGCGGATAGCCAGGCGGTCCGGCAACCAGCGACTGCCCTCCCAGCCGAAACTGGCCGTGGCGTGATACTGGCGCAGCGCCTGCGCGGCGGCCGGCTGATGCGGCGCGCTGCTGAAAATCAACTGGCCGGCGCTGTCGAGCAACATGAAGTCGCCGGCTTTTTCGTGCTGCAAGGCATTGATCAGGTCGGGCGCGTCGACCTCCAGGCCAAGCCAACCCGAGGTGGGGCTGCGCTCATCGAGCCGGGTGAAGATATACAGCGGCGAATCCAGGCGGCTCTGTTCGGTCAGCCACAGTTCGTCACTGACCGAGACGTTGCCCGTGTCCACCGCAATCAACCGGTGCAACACCGACTCCGGCACCGCCGCCGGCTCAGTCCCCACGGTATACAAGCGCTCCACCGCAGGCTGCGCGCGTTGGGGCACGTAGATCAGGTTGACCCGGTTGGCCTCCAGGTAATCGAGCGTGCGCTTGGTCAGCCACAGGCTCCAGATGTTGCCCGCCTCGCCCAGGGTGATGTGCACTTCTTCGGTCGGCACCTGATTGAGGTTGCCGACCGGTGGCGCGATATGGCGCACCGTCGACAGGCCCAGGGTTTTAAGCAGTGTCTGGCGGCTGACAAAAAAACACTGCGCATCGGAAACCGCCTCATTCATGTAACTGCGCCGCAGCGAGATCTCCTCGCTGAACGCCGCGCGCAGATAACTGTAGGCACCCGCGTACACGCCGAGCACCAGCGCCAGCGCGAACAGGCGCAGCAGCTTGCGGGCAGCCTTGGGCGTCGAGAACGACGAGTCGAGGGGTTGCAGGAAATGTTTGAGTTTCATCGCCGCAAGGGTAAAGAGCCCATGGGGCCAGTTGAATGAGACGAATCTCAAAGGCCGCGGCCCTACGCGCATTGAACTCTGGGGCAAATGGCTGTTCTAGACACCTTCGCCGCGACTTGCGTAGCATCGGCGGCAGTCCTTCGTGTTATCCATCCCAACAGAGCGATCCATGTCTATCCACCAAACTCCCGGGCACGTGCTGCCCGCGCGCAGTGCCGCCAAAATGGAAGCGGCCATGGCCGTGGGCGCTTTCGCTATCGGTACTGGCGAATTCGCCATCATGGGCCTGATGCCCGACATCGCCCAGAACCTGGGTCTAAGCGAACCCCAGGTCGGCCACGCCATCAGCGCCTACGCCCTCGGCGTGATGGTCGGCGCGCCGTTGCTGGCCATCCTTGGCGCCAAGCTGCTGCGCAAACACATGCTGCTGTTGCTCATGGGGCTGTATGCCCTGGGTAACCTGGCGACCGCGTTTACCCCCACCTTTGGTTCGCTGGTAGCCTTCCGCTTTATCAGCGGCCTGCCCCACGGTGCCTACTTCGGCATTGCCGCCGTGGTGGCTTCAAGCATGGTGCCCAACGACAAACGCGCCGGCGCAGTCGCCCGCGTAATGATGGGCCTGACCCTGGCCATGCTGCTCGGCAACCCCATCGCCACCTTCCTCGGCCAACACCTGGGCTGGCGCTCGGCGTTTGCGCTGGTCAGCGTGATCGCCCTCTTCACCATCGCCCTGGTCTGGCAGTTCGTGCCGCACCGCCACGACGAACAACGCAGCGACCCGCGCAAAGAACTGCGCGCCTTCACCAAGCCTCAGGTGTGGATGGCCCTGTCCATCGGCGCGATTGGGTTTGCCGGGATGTTCTGCGTGTTCAGCTACCTGGCGCCGACCATGCTCGAAGTGACCAAGGTGTCGCCACAGTGGATTCCGTTCGGCCTCGCCGCGTTTGGCGTGGGCGGCATCATCGGCAACATCGCCGGCGGCAAGCTGTTCGACCGCATGCAGTTCCGGGCGGTGGGGTTGATATTGGTGTGGTCGATGGCCGTGCTGCTGTTCTTCCCCTTCGCGGCGTCCTCGCTATGGGGCGTGCTGCTGAGCATGGGCCTCGTCGGCACCATGGTGGCCCTGGCTGCGCCGCTGCAAATCCGCCTGATGGACATCGCCCACGAAGCCCCGAGCCTGGCGGCGGCGTCCAACCATGCGGCGTTCAACCTGGCGAATGCGCTGGGGCCGTGGTCGGGTGGGATGGCGATCACGGCTGGGTTGGGGTGGACGAGCACCGGGTACATCGGCGCGGTCACCGCATTGGTCGGCCTGGGAATCTACCTGATTGCGCGACGCATGCAGGGTGGGCATTGAGAGCACCATACAATGGCTTCATCTCAGCTGAAATCCGCCATGGATAACGCCAACACTCAAGCCATAGCGCTGAACCTGCCGGCATTGGCTGCGGGCAATACGCTAAAGGCATTCAATACCCTGGATGAAATCAAAACGTCCACCACTAAGAACACCAAGAAGTATGCCTTCCTGGGTGCCTTTTTAGGGCTGATACTCGGAAGCGTCTTTGTGCTCGGCAGGTTTTTTATTCGGCAGTACAAGCAGTCAAACTGATGGAAGACTGTACTGCAGAAACTCCTCGATCAGGAAATAGACAGCGCAGACCAGCAGGGAAGCAATAAAAACAATAAACAATTTCGCGGGAAAAGTTGTTTTCATCAACGATACTTCAAGGAAGTGGAATAGTAGCCTTAAGCCATTATTGCACCGTACCCGCTTTATTTCACAACAATTTCTTGACGAGGCCGCGAAAAAACTCACAACCCATAAACGCACGTCAAGGCAAAAAAGCCAGCATCAACGGTCATTTAAACTCTGTTCAGGTAACGTTCAGGTTGGATCCAATGGCGCCAGCCTGTAACATTCTTGTCATATTCATGAATGACAAGGACGTGTTTTGAGCTTTCCCGACAGCAGCGTGCTGCAGAACTTCCCCTCGACGCTCAACCACCGCAACGCCACGATCTTCATTACGCAGAGTGCCGACGACAGCGCCCAGCAGGCGATTCAAAACCTGATCGACACTCGCTATCAGCTCAAAGATCGCGTCAGCGCTCCTCTGAAAGGGATGGAGAATGATCTGTTCGCCAAGTCCCAACCACTCGACAGCCTCAAACCAAAACTGAGAGTGACATTCGGCCGCTCAAAGCGCGACGGCACATTCGATTGGCCAGTTGAAGAAGTCATCAACACCCTCGGCGCACAGAACCGCGGTGCGCCGGTTGCCGGCCTGTATGGCTTCGGCTACAGAAAGTCGGCACTGGGTTTGATCCAGGAGTTCTTCATCTTCACCCAGATGCTGGATGGCTACCTCAACGGACTGGAATGGCTCAAGCAAGAGCGCGACATCCAGAGCCTGATCAGCGCTTCTTTCAAACTGCTGCACTGCCTGCACGGCAAAGGTGTGGTGCACATGGATTTCTGGGCCAACAACGTGATGGTCAACTTAGAACAGCCCACTCTCGCCAAGGCCATCGACCTGGAAAACTGTTTCCTCACCCTTTCGGATTTCCTGAGTGAGGTCCTGGCCTTTCAATTCGGGTTCTTTTACCGGCGGGAAATCTTTCGGTTCGTGATCGAGGAGGATTACGACCGGAGGGTAGTGGACGAGTTGACCAACTATGCGGGGGTTGATCGGGAGCGTTTTGACGAGGTGTACGCAGCAAGCAAACATGAAAATATCAGCCGCCGAGCAAGGCGCGAAATTTTCCATAAAGGGACAGTCGTGACGAGCTAACGCTTGTGGCGACAGTCGCTACGCCCGCTGGGCTGCCCAGCACCACCATTGCTGCATCAATCGTCGTGAAGTAGCCCCGAACCGTACTCGCCATAACTGCTTCCAAGCCCACCACCTCCAAAACTCATTCTGGCGGCCTTGTTGGGGCTGTGGTCGCCGAACGCTTGGCAGCCCCCGGTAAAACAAGGATCGCTGCTCACGCCTGACGAACAAGCGCCCAAAAGCAACGTGCCAGCAACCATCACGACTTTGACAAAGTTCGAGATCATATTTTCAATTCCCTGTGGGCTGGAGGCGCGGGAGTCGTCTCTTAGGGAGGATCGTAAACCTCAAGGGCGCAGAGGATGATGAAACTTTGCGCAGTGACAGCGTGGGTTCAGGTTGCCGGTTTGAGGTAAGGCAGCGAGATAGAATGTTAGGCGGCAGATGCGAACTCAGTTAACGGCTGTCGACAAACGGGCGCTGTTTCCGGAAACAGCATCCCCGACAGCTGACAGGCATCCCTGATAAACTGCGCCCCATTCGCCACGTTGACTCAGATTCCCAACGCCCCTACAAACCGCTCCCCTCTCCCGCCGCTTCTCCGTCGCACCCATGATGGATTGGACGTAGCGCTCCCCAAACTCCCCGTAGACCTTGCTTGCAAGGCGTTGGGCTACTGCTACCGTAGCAATTTCTAAGCAAGCATCAGTCGGTTTATCCCCGTCTGCTGCTGTTCTACACTCGGATTTCGATCAAAAAAGCATGGGACTACGGAACCCTTCTCAAATCACAGGTAATAAAAAACCCGTAGATCATTGGGCTACGGGATTTTAAGAGCCGAGGCCGAGGTCGGAATAGAATGTGAAACTCGTCACCACTCTATATCATTGAAATAATTGACTTTTTATTATTCAGCTAGTTCGGCGAGCGCAATCATACACTCATTTATCGAGCTTTAAACGGCACGAAGACTGATTTATTTAACTGCCAGATTAATCAGTCACTTTTAACTGCGACCAATGAAACTATCGGAAGTGTGTCGCATCAAACAAAAATGCAAGGGGCTTCAACCGCCGCCTAGGGCTGAACTCAACATTGTGACACTTTGATAGTCGCGATGATTTTGCAGCCTGACAATTTAACATTCACAACGCACAAGTGCCTGCGCTTTGAATTTAATGCGCAGTGTCCGAAACACAGAAGGCAGTATAAATTACCTGACCATGCCTACAAAAAAGTAGCTCACTGTCAACTCAATCTACTCTGGTAGTAATAATGCAAACTATCAAACTATCTATCCCGCTATTGTTTGTTGAAGGGTATTTGCTTTTTACGTTATGGTTATTTTTTTTTGGCCCTCTGATTTGGCCTATAGAAAACAAAACTGAGTTCATCATTCTTATTTCTTTGTATCACCTCACATTTATTTTAGGCTATATATTTTCTTGTCGATTCCAGCTTAAACGGCTTCCCGACAGCATGATATCAAGCGATGACAATGTATTTTTAAGATTTTTTTGGCAAATACTTTTTTTTGCTCTTATCGCAATAGTTATTCTCCACCGCAACACGACCCTTTCCACATCATACATACCCACTCATTTTTTTTCCGATCTGGCTCGCGGAGTATTGGCCCCTGCCGAGGTCCGGAACTGGTATGCCTCGCCAGATTCGAAGGAAAGGTTCACAGGCAATTCGTCCGTGACCGCGCTCCTACTATTTTTCGGGGTATTCAAATACGTATTGCTTCCAGGACTTGTCTATTACTGGGACAAGCTGAGCAGGAGACGAAGCATAACGGGCTTTCTGGTAGCGATGCTTCCCTTGTGCACCGGCATCACCGCAAGTCTAAGTGCAATAAATTTTTACTACTTGTTTGTCGTATCAGTTTGCCTCGGGGCAGTTATTGCCTCAAAAAAATCCAGGGGGATTTTGTATGAACTGAAAGTTCGCAAGACTTTCCTAGTGTTTTTAGCCTTCATATTTTTATTCTCTTTCTGGCAATTTTATAGCGTAAAGTCAGGAACATCGCCTTACAGCGTGGTTTTTGAAGACACCAAGCCCGCCTCATTTCGATACCTTAACCAATTCGGAGTTGTGTACAAGAGCGATTTGACCATTGATGAAAAAAAAGGAAACAGAGACGCAATTACGGACTTTTATGAAAAACTGACTGTTTATCTAGTTCAAGGCTACCAAGGAATGTCTTTCTCACTCGGTGAAAAATTTGATAGTTCATACGGGATTGGACACTCAGTTTTTTTACAAAAAATCTTTGCCGAACATTTTGGAATCGATATTGGAGAGAGAACATTTCAGCGAAAAATAACTACTCGCTGGGATGAAAAAGTGCAATGGCACTCATTTTATAGCCATGTCGCAAATGATGTCAGCTTTTTTGGAGTATCCATCGTCATGTTCATACTTGGCTGGTACTTCGCGAGCATCTGCTTTTCCATTATCATTACGGATAATTTTTATGCAAAGATGCTGCTTCCGTTATTTGCTATTATCTTTATATATATTCCGGCAAATAATCAAGTTTTCAGCTTTTTGGAGACCATGGTTTCTTTTTGGATTCTCACGGGGTTATTTATTCTTCACAATCGCCGCACCAAATTACGGCCCTCAGCAACCATCACAGCGCAGGAAGGCACTCTTAAATGATTTTGCCTGCCCTAAACAGCAGCCTCACAGCATTAGTTCTATCGACCGCATAAATGTAGCATGCCGGGTATTTGGGGTTCTCGGAGAGCAGCCCCGGCCTCTCTTACACAGGCGTTTGCAGACGGGCTCAGATCAGCTCCCTTCCCTACTGTTCAAACTCAACGAAAATCAACTCTCCTTAGAAGCGGCCATCATGGAGCTTTCCAGCTGGGTGGAAGCGCGTGGAGCTGCCGATATTGCCGACCACATTCGCGGAGCTCTGTACACCATCGACAAGGATGAAGAATTCATCAAAATGACGCTGGCAGTGGTGATGGCACCGGAGTAACCGCAATCGGTTCTGAGCGCATTCATTTAGTCAACCTTTCACGGTGGCCGGCCATCCCACAAGCGAGCCATCTAGCAAGACTTAAGCAATCCGATGATGGCCAATAGAGGACTATTTGTAAGTAATCTTTGGTCAGAGGCCCCTCCTTGTCTTACCACAAAAAGCCAAAAAATCACTTGAATATACAGCGCCCGATAGACTCAGCCTTACATATTTCCCCTGTAAGCCATGTGCACCCAGTGAAGTTAGTAAGATTTATGTTTGTTGAAGAATCGATTATTGCACCACGCAATGTGCTACCCGAAAGATCCAAACTGTAAAGTTGTGCATTACGGAAGTCAGTCGACGTAAAATCGCACAACCTAGCTTCGCCATGATGAAGCGACGCGCCAGTAAAGTCGGCATAGTCAACAGCACTTCCCCCCCATACACTTTCTGACACATCAGAATTTGCAAATTTAGCGTATGACAATACAGAACTAGCAAACTTAGACCCTTTAGCCTTCACGCGATCAAAATTTGCGCGAGCCAAATTACATTTATTAAACACTGACCCCTCTATAACTAAATCATAAAAACTGACGCGCGACATCTTACAGCCTTCAAAAAACAAGGAAGATGCGGGCAGTGCTTTGGAAAAATCCACCTTGTTAAAAACACAGTTAGAAAACTTCGCCATATACAAGGAACACTTGTCAAAAAGAGCACCATAAAAATTAAAATTAGTTACACTCGTATTACTAATAGTGCAGTGACGAAAATCGTTTATCACATCGTTATCGTCTTCATACGACCTTACATTTCCGATAATAGAAACGTTTTCTAAGCTAGCACCGTAGAAACTACAGCCACTAGCTCTCACAACCGAGATAATACATGCAGAAAATCTAGAAGCATCAAATATAGAATCTTTTAAATCACAATTAAAAAAAACAGTATTTGGTCCGCTGTCCTTTAGATCTAAAAACTCACAATCATTTAGCATTGCCTTATCAAACTTGCACTCTGTGAATTCAGCACCACTTAGCTTTCGATGACTAAAATCCACACCAGTGAAATTTTCTCTGTTTGCTCTAAATCTAACTCCCTCACGCCCTAGGGTTTGAAGCCAGGTTTCATGCTTAGCCAATCGTTCTTTAATTTCTGAAATTTTCTCTGGAGTGGGAAGACTGTCATCGGTAAAAATGAAATAATGAGCCTTGTCGTGAAAACCATCCATTGTCGGCGCTCCAATTATTAAGTTATTCGCAGCACATATTATGTTCTGCACCTGTTGCGGCTGGTGCGGAAATGCTCCATTCGCCAACAAGACGCTGACTCAATTAACTAGCCATCACTCTATTCAAGATCACGGTTTCATAGGCAGACAAGAAAGCGCGACGCTGCTCGCAATTTTTCAAAATCACGAGCTGCAAAGCTGCATACAAGGACCAACAATCATCTTCAATGCTTAAATTTGATGTGCGCCCTTCTTTGAATATTCCGCACCTCAATTGAAACAACCGATATACCTCCGCATTGGCTACATCAGATTGCAACACCTCCTTGAAAAAAGTTTTTCGCTTCTCACCATTAGTGCTCCCTTTCTCGATAGAGATGTTAACAATAGCCTCAAAAGCCAACTACATCAGAACAAAGCGCTCACTTGGAAAATCCTGCACAAAAGCTTTATCTAGAAAAAAAGCTGCCTCTTCGGGAATTGAAATAACTTCTGAATCTTGAATGGGAGGATCGTCAAATAAATTGATTGATTGAATATCAAACTTTGAGGCATATCCGACATCAGAATGCACAGCCAATTCTTCCTGCAAACCGAAAAAACTAGCAATTATTAATTCTCTTGCTACCGCAACACCAAATATCAAACGCAACGAATTGACCACAACAAATTCTTTAGGCCTGTCAGTATCTCTCAAAGCTGGATCGGGATAACCAAATGTTAACTTTAAGTGATTACTTCCACCAGGGATAACAACTGGAGCCGGCAATGATATGCATTGACCAGAAGAGTCATAATGCCTTGACCATTTAATACGAGATGTAGTGTCATCCGGAGGATGATGATAGCGCTACATCTACTCCACGAAAATTATTCCTTTCCAAAAAATACCTGATTCTCGGCAAATCTGACCGTTGCAAAGAAGAACTCCATAAAGTCTCTCGAAAAAACCTCAGGCCTTGGAGTTCAAATTCTTTTGAAATTCTTTCTCTAAAATTTATCACGCCCCCTCCAAACATTTAGCATTCCCAGAACCACTATAGCAGTGCATTCTGCTGGACATGCTAGCGAGAGAATAAAGTCGTTTTGATCAACATCGACACGCAACGGCTGTTTTCCCTAGCCGAATGAGTTACTTACACGACACGCGCCAGAGATGATCTAATCGCGTTGTGTAGCTCTGACTCATCAATTCTCGCCGCATTCCCCAATCCGGATTGGAAGGGACGCTGGCCGAGCGAAGCGTCCCCCTCCCCCAACGCTGGTTTATATCATCCAGAATTGCCATCAACTTCGTTGACGAGCCAGGCTGTGACTCGGAGAACAGATCCTCGGTGTACTCACCAGGCTGACATAGGCTGAGCAGCATGACCTCGGCCTTGCTGTAGTTGAAACCCGGTCGGAAGACACGATTGAGAGAGTCCACGGCCATTCGCGTCAGCAGGCGGACATCATCTGTCGGGTACGGTAGGTCATACGCCAGTCCTGAACCTGCCAAGAGCCGGCAGCACTGATCGCCATTGCGAGCAGGATCGCGGCCAGCATCTGCCCGGGCGTCACGCCAGCACCTTCAGCGCTATGTCGTACAGCGCCTGGCGGTCGGCAAGCCCATTGGTGCCACCATTGATGCGCTTGGTGATCTTCAGGAAGTCGCCATGGTCAGCTAAAGTGTTCAGCCCACGCGAGCCCCAGAACCATGCTGCCGACATAGCCGCGTGTTGTGGCTGTTCAAGTAACAACGGTTGATTGATTAGGTCCAGGCCGAGGGCATCACCGCACACCGCATAATTCGCCCGGCCTGTAATCTGGATCAGGCCCCGGCCACGGTACTTGGAACCGTCACCTGGAACGATATTGCCCAAGTCGGTTCGCCCCTCATACCCGGCCTGCTGCACCGTAGGCCCCCAAATTTCGCGCACGTAGCGAAGCTGGCCTGACTCGTGACCGATCTGAGCAACGAACGCGGCAATCCGCAATTGATGGACGATCCCGTACTTGCTCATGGCAGCGTTCAGCACAGGAACAAAAACGCCGGCTTGGCGGCCGGCGTTCGGAAGGATCTGCAGCAATTGCTGCTGAGTGAGCGGCATACTTTTCTCCAGGCAATAAAATGCCCGCTCAGTGGCGGGCATTCTTGATAGTAAGGACTCTATTCAAATATCAAAGAGCATAAGGCTCTTTTTTACCTTCACCCTTATAACCTCGGGCGTCTGACCACTGCTGTATCTTTCTTCGGCAAGGCTCTTCAACAAAGTGATGCCCAAGAGCCGACAAACCCACAAGAACAAAAAAGGCAGCAATGCAGAGCAGCCAATTAAGCTCAAGCAAAGGAAAACCCTCAATTAAGTCGTTATGGAACGTCACCAGCAAAAGCAACACGAGTGCCTGAAAAGAATAGAAACAGTAACTTATTTTCCCAAGCCACACAAACCACTCACTTGAAAGCAACCTTGATATACGCCCATTAGACTGGCACAACCCTACAACAAGCGCCACGACAACTGGCAAAACCAACCAGTTATAGCCAATATAGGGCAATCCAAACCGTCTAAAATTTATTAAAACGACAAACGCTAGCAAAACGCTAACAACTGCTAAGTTAGGATAGGGCAACCGAAACCCTCTTTGAACAGCCAAAAATCCGCAAACACCTAAAAGAAACTCAGGAAGCCGAAACGCAGGTAACGCATAGAAAAAAGCCAACGAAAGGTCCGGCCACACTCGCCCCAGCTGTCCCGGAGCCACCGAACAGAGGTACATCACTACCGCAAACGCTGCTAGCTTCTTATTCGACAACCTCGCCATCCAGGGCGCGATAAAAGGAAGCATCGCATAACAAAAGATCTCGACCGAGATAGACCAACTTCCGCCATTATTCCAAAACTTAAAGTAGCTTGGAACCCAAGCTTGAAGCGCGAAGATATTTGTTACGACAAGAACAGCTGTATCCCATGCGGGCAATTTTGCTGCGCCCGCCTGACTACCGAATATCCAAGGCAAAGTAATCAGCGCCGCCAATATATATATTGGATAGATCCGCGCTAATCGCCGGACAAAATAGTTTTTCTTATCCTCGTATCTCCCAGAGTACTGATAAGCGAGAAGAAAACCCGACAGCACAAAGAAAACTGACATCCCTACAGCGCCTTGGGCTATTACATGCCCAACTACGCCACCCGGAGAAAACGGCCAACTAAGCTCGAAATGAAAAAGGAATACATACAATGCCGCTATAAACCTAAGCCCGGTTAGCGGGAGTATTTCATTTTTAGTAGACAAACCAATCTTCCCTGAAGGCAAAATTCCAAAGCCACGAATCTTACCGGACGCACCATAGTTAAGCCACACCATTGCCAACTCCCATCTTTGATTCAAGCTGGCAAATACAAACCACTCTCATATAGGAGCCAGTGATTAGCCAACACGTTACGACGAACGTCTCGACGTCAAAGCTCTAGAACCTTGACCTCCTTGGTTTTCTTCGTCTTCTTGCTTTTGGCCTTGGCCTTACCTTTCTTTCCGCCATTGCACTCAACGGTGGTGGACCAACCCGCTTGTGTGAATACCTGTTCCACCGAGTCGACCAGGTACTCACCATCAATGCCGTTTTTGAAGCCCGCGGCGTTTTCCCACTTCCAGCAGGTACTGGTCGATCATGTCTTTGACGGTGACACCCTTCCGGCTGGCCCGCTCGATCGCACCAGGCTGGTCCAGCTCTGATTCACGCTTGCGCGTCCACGCTTGGGCGGCCTGTTTCCGGGCGAAGGTCTGGCTCTCTTGGTAGACTTGCACTCCGTCGCGTTTGATGCGGATTTGAGCCGTGTAGCTCACAGTCCCATCCGCCAGTTTTCTTGCCCTGATAGTCGCCATTTCGAAAGTGGTACGCGTCAGTTTTGAGGTGGTACATCGTACCACCGAGCCTCTAAAAACGCCTGAAAACGCCCTAAAACTCGCCAAGAACACGTTGAGTAAAATGCTAGATAAACAGAGCTTTAGCCCAGCAGAATCAAGCCCCGCACTGTCTCGGCGCTTTAGCGTTGCACCTATGATGGATTGGACGGACCACCATTGCCGGTTCTTCCTGCGCCTGCTCTCCAAACACGCCCTGCTCTACACCGAAATGGTCACCACCGGCGCGATCCTGCACGGCGATCACGAGCGCTTCCTGCGTCACAACGAAGCCGAGCACCCGCTCGCGCTGCAATTGGGCGGTAGCGTGCCTGCCGATCTGGCGGCGTGTGCGCGCATGGCCGAGGCTGCGGGGTATGACGAAGTAAACCTGAACGTCGGCTGCCCCAGCGACCGGGTGCAGAACAATATGATTGGGGCGATTTTGATGGCGCACCCTGCCCTGGTAGCCGATTGCGTGAAGGCGATGCGCGATGCGGTGTCGATTCCGGTGACCGTGAAGCATCGGATCGGGATCAACGGGCGGGACAGTTATGCCGAGCTGTGTGATTTCGTCGGCCAGGTTAACGAGGCAGGCTGCACCAGTTTTACCGTGCATGCGCGGATTGCGATTCTCGAAGGGTTGTCGCCGAAGGAGAATCGCGACATTCCGCCGTTGCGCTATGACGTGGCGGCCCAGTTGAAGCAGGACTTTCCGGAGTTAGAGATTATTCTCAACGGCGGGATCAAGACGTTGGAGCAGTGCCATGAGCATCTGCAGACGTTTGATGGGGTGATGCTGGGGCGCGAGGCTTATCACAATCCTTATTTGCTGGCGGAGGTGGATCAGCAGTTGTTTGGTAGCACGCTGCAGGTGATCAGTAGGGCTGAGGCGTTGGCGCAGTTGCGGCCTTATATTGCTGAGCATTTGGCCGGGGGTGGGACGATGCATCACATTACTCGGCATGTGTTGGGCTTGGGGACGGGTTTCCCGGGGGCTCGCAGGTTCAGGCAGCTGCTGTCGGTGGATATCCATAAGGCGAGTGATCCGTTGGCGTTGTTGGATCAGGCAGGAGAACTGTTGGAAGGACGGTGATGAGGGTGTGTCAGTCGGGGCAGGAGGTGACTGGACTGGCGCTTTCGCGAGCAAGCCCGCTCCCACAGTTGGATTAGCGTACCCCTGGTAGATATCGACGGCTGTGGTGCCGCTATCGCAGGCAAGCCAGCTCCCACATTTAATCGTGGTGTTCATGCGCTACTTCGGTTGAACCTGCTGGCCGTTTTGCCCTCCTATTTAGCAGCCAGACCTGCCATTCAAACGGCTGTTTTCAGGTTGTTGCCCTCGCAAACGATCGAACGCATTTGCGCCCTTGAGCGCCTGCCGGCGCTCGGGTAATGTCATCAGACCCATAGGACAGAGCACGCCCATGACTTCCAAGCTGGAACAACTCAAGCAGTTCACCACCGTCGTAGCCGATACCGGCGATTTTTCTACCCTCGCCAAGCTCAAGCCGCAAGACGCCACCACCAACCCTTCCCTGCTGCTCAAGGCGGCCTCTATTCCGGGCTATGCCAAGCTGCTGGATGAGTGCGTACAGGACTGCAACGGCGACGTGGGCCTGGCCAGCGACCGTTTTGCGGTGGCGGTGGGTCAAGAGATCCTCAAAGTGGTACCGGGCCGCATTTCCACCGAGGTGGATGCCCGTCTGTCGTTCGACACTGACGCCGTACTCAAGCGTGCGCACCGTCTGATCGACCTGTACGACAAAGCTGGCGTTGGCCGCGATCGCGTGCTGATCAAGATCGCTTCCACCTGGGAAGGCATCCGCGCCGCCGAACAGCTGGAAAAAGAAGGCATCCAGACCAACCTGACCCTGCTGTTCTCGTTCGCCCAGGCCGTGGCGTGTGCAGAGGCTGGTGTGTTCCTGATTTCGCCGTTCGTGGGCCGTATCTACGATTGGTACAAGAAGGCCAACGGCAACGACTACACCGGCTCCGAAGATCCGGGCGTGCAGTCGGTGACGCGTATCTACAACTACTACAAGGCCAATGGCTACAAGACGGTGGTGATGGGTGCGAGCTTCCGTAACCTGAGCCAGATCGAAGAGTTGGCTGGGTGTGATCGCCTGACCATCAGCCCTGACCTGCTGGAGAAGCTGGCGGCGGATGAAGGCAAGCTGGAACGTAAATTGTCGCCAGGCCATGCCGGTGAAGCGCGTGTGCATCTGACTGAAGCGCAGTTCCGTTGGGAGTCCAACGAAGATGCGATGGCGACTGAGAAGTTGGCGGAAGGGATTCGTCAGTTTGCTCGGGATCAGGAGAAGCTGGAGGCGCTGTTGTCGGCCAAGCTGTAAACGCGGCGGCGGCAAAAAGGGCGGTACCCTCGCGGGTACCGCCCTTTTTTGTGCCCACTGTCTCAAGCCAGCTCCCACATTTGACTGTATTTCAGCAATTGGGGATCAGTGGCGTTCCAGCGCGTTGACGAGGTCGTGGAAGGCTTCGCGATTGGACTCGTTGAGGCCCATCAGGATCTTGTGTGCCTCCAGCACTTTCACACGCACCACTTCCTCGGACTGGTCCTGCGACGGCAGGTCAGTCAGGCATTCCGGGCAGGGGATCGGGCGATCAACAATGTTGAACACCTGGTCGAAGCCCATGGACTGCAGCAGCCGGGTAATGTCTTCGTGGGTGGTGACGACCGTAGGCAACAGGCCGACCTTCTGCCGAGACAGAATGGATAACTTGGCCAACAGCCCAAGGGTGGTGCTATCGATGCTGCGGGTTTCGGTCAGATCGATCACGATCGCCGAGAAATTCAGTGCTGTGAAAATCCGCTCAATCGTCGCATCCAGCGCCGAACACAAGGTCAGGCGCACTTCACCGACAAATTTCAGGACGAAGGTCCCGTCTTGCTCGGCGAATTGGATTCTTCCGGTACTCATCAAAGATTCCTGCTCAACACCAATAGGGCGATATCATCCGGCATCTCCCCTAGCGTGGCCAATCCAAAAACCTGCCGCAGGCCATCCAGGCTGCCGCCCGCCGACTTGACCTTTTGGGGCAAGGCGGCTTCTTTCTCTTTGAGTGTAGGCTCTGGAAGGAGGTCCAGGATGCCGTCGGACATCAGCGTAAGGCTGAACGTCGGCGGCAGTTCCAGGATGTGGTCTTCGTAGGTGGCTTCATTGAACAAGCCTACGGGCAGACCACGCCCTTCCAGGTAACGCACACTGTCCGGAGTGTATAACACTGGCATCGGCAGGTGACCGCCGATGCTGTAGGTCAAAAGACCGGTTTCTTCGTCAATAACGCCGCCGACCATCGTCACGTGCTTGCCCAGCTTGCAGCTGATCAAGCCCCGGTTGATGTGGCCCAGCACCTCGGAGGGGGTGAACTCCGGCAAGGTGCCATTGCGTTTGGATTCGAACAGCAGCCGTGTGGTCATGAACTTCAACAACACGGTGACAAAAGCCGAGGAAGCACCATGGCCAGAGACGTCGGCCAGGTAGAACGCGACACGCCGCTCGTCAACGCGGAAGTAATCGACAAAATCACCCGACAGGTACAGCGAAGGGATGATCTGGTGTGCAAACTGGAATTCGTCGATGGTCCAGGGGCTGACTGGCAGCATGTTCATCTGCACCTGGCGACCGGCGTTCTGGTCTTCCTGAAGCAGGTTAAGGCTGGCTTCGAGTTCGCGGTTCGCGGTTTCGAGCTTTTCGCGGTAGCGCTGGTTTTCCACCAGAAGGCGTGCACGATCCAGGGCACGGCGCACCGAGTGCTCCAGCACCGCCAGGTCTTCCAGGGGCTTGATCAGGTAATCGGCAGCCCCCAGGCGCAGGGCTTCGACGGCATCGTTCATCACGCCGGCACCGGACACGACAATCACCGGCGTCTGCGGGGCGAGCTCAGTCACCTGGCGAATCAGCTCGAGGCCGCCCATCTGGGGCATGCGCAGATCGCAGATCACGAGGTCAGGCTGTTCGCGCTCGAATACCTGGAGACCCTGTTGGCCATTACTGGCCTGCAGGACGCTGAAGCCACTGTCTTCCAAATAGGCCGCTAGGCTCGCGCGCACTACTTCGTCGTCATCGATTATCAGCAGCGTGGCACTGGTTTTTTGCATGTGGGCAAACGGCGCCAGAATTAGGTTGGCGTAGGCGGCTCGGCAATGGCCGGGCTCACGTACTGGATTCGCTTTCTAGCCTCTCTGTCCTACAAAGCATTGGGATTTTGCCCATGCACAAAGGTAAAGCAGAGGTGCCCTTCTAAGGCGCAGACGGTACTCCCATCCGACAGGGGTTTCAAGCTCATGCCGATGGTCGCCGGACGTCTTTACACCGCAAATCACCGGGAGTTATAAGAACAGGCACGACCACAACACAAAGTAAGGATGAAACCTATGAGCGAGCACGAGCGCGACTACGCTGAAAAACGCGATTTCATCCGCATGCGTGTGGATGCCGATGTGTCTCTGATCCACGCGGGGCAAGAGATTGCGGGGGTGTGCGTGGACCTTTCCAGCTCTGGTATGCAGGTACAGGCACCTCGCCAGTTCAACGTCGGCGACCTGCTGACCGTGCGCATCGATTCGGAGCACGCCGCACTGAAAGGACTGGAGGCGGATACCGAGGTGGTGTGGGCCAAAGCCACAGGTGAAGACCAGCACCTTGGTCTTAAAATCCTGAAGATGCGCTGAAAGACGCGCACAAAAAAGGCGACCGCTGGGTCGCCTTTTTTCATTTCAAAACGTCACAGCTTAGAAGTCGTCGACAACCTTGCCATCCTTGACCTTGAACTCGCGATTCTGCAGGTAGGCGTTGCGGATGAAGGTGTACTTGTCACCTGTGATCAGTTTTTCGCTGTCGAGCAGGCTGGCGCGGGTGTCAACAATGCCCAGGCCCATGACACTGTTACGCAGGGAAACATCATCCATGTAGCGGTACGGCTGCGTGTAGCTGTCCACGTACTTGGACGGCGCATCGCGCAGTGTGCTTGGGCCCAGCAGCGGAATCATTACGTATGGACCGCTGCCAACACCCCAGTAGCCGAGGGTCTGGCCGAAGTCTTCATCGCTGCGTTGCAGCCCCATTTTGGTGCCCACATCAATAAAGCCCAGCACGCCGAAAGTGGTGTTGACCAGCAAACGGGCAGTGTCGACACCGGCATTGTGAGGTTTGAGCTGCAGCACGTTGTTGGCCAGGTTGCCGACATCCCCGATATTGCGGAAGAAGTTGTGGATACCGTCTTCGACAAATTGTGGGGTAATCCACTCATAGCCCTGAGCCAGTGGCTTGAGGGCATAAGTATCAACTGTGTCGTTGAACGTGAAGATCGGGCGGTTGATACTTTCCCATGGATCATCTTCCGACGCCGCGTGTGCGGCGAACGGGGCCAGCAAGACAGTGGCACACACCGACAGCTGAGCGAAGTAGTGGCTCCAGCGCATAGCTTTTGCTCCTTGAATGGTCTGTCATGGGCGCTATGCCCTGAATAAGGCGTTCAGTATATGACGGAAGTGTCCAATTAGGCAGCTTCCGGGATCTGTCGCACGCAAAATGGACAAAATTCCTACAATTAACAATCTTGTCATCGACTTGTCATCCAGCCTCGATAGCGTTAGAGCTATTTCAGGGATGTCGACATGCCTCACGCTGAAATAGCCATCGCCAGTGCTCCCGCCTTGACTGCCGTCTTGTTTGGCTTGAGTGGCTGCCTGGTGGACTTCGGTTCCCGGGCGCGCACCGATTCGACCTCCCCCGATTCCCAAGCCACACCTGGCGCGCTGAAAATCCTGCGCAGCCTCAAGGAACAAGGCGTCCCCTGCGCCTGGCTGGATGAACTCCCTCCCTCTGTCACTACGCCCCTGGCCGTCACGCTGCCAGACTGGGTCAAGGCGACGCCACCTTCCTCGATCCGCTGGCCGGCGCCGCATGCCTGCTGGCAAGCCTTGATGGCGCTGAACATCGAACGCCTGGGAGGCTGCGTGTTGGTCAGCGGCGAACCGCGCCTACTGCAATCTGGGCTCAATGCCGGATTGTGGACCATCGGCCTGGCCTCCTGCGGCTCGCTGTGCGGCATGGCACCGGAACAATGGCAAGCGCTGAGCGAACAGGAACGCGAACACAAGCGCGGCAAGGCCACCGTCGCTCTGTACGGGTTGGGCGTGCACTCGGTCATTGATCACCTGGGCGAACTCGGCACCTGCTTGGCCGACATCAGCCTGCGCCAGCTCAAAGGCGAGAAGCCCTGACACGGATCATGCACAGTCGCCGCCGGTGGATTAATCTACAGGTCAGCCCGTAGACCTTTCTCGGCGTGCCGCGGTCTATGCCAGTGCCTATCGAATAAAAGGAAACATGTCATGCCTGATCGCAAAAAACTGGAAGAACAGGTCGAGATCCTGCGCGGGCAGTTGGAACAGGAACCGCCGCTGTCGGAAGAGAAACGTGAAGCGCTGGAGGCCTTGATTGCCAAGTTTGAATTACAACTTGAACTGGAACCGGCCACACAGACACCCAGTATTTCTGACGATGTGAATCAAGCTGCTATCGAGTTCGACGCCGAACACCCGGTCATTTCCGGGACTTTGCGCAATATCATGATCACCTTGGGCAACATGGGGATCTGATCCCTGCCCCAAGCCAAACGCAGAACCTAATGTGGGAGCTGGCTGGCCTGCGATAGCGATCTCTCAGTCATTCTTCAGTCGACTGATACACCGCCATCGCAGGCCAGCCAGCTCCCACATTTGCTTTATATGAAGGCTACTGACGAGCCAGGCGCACGTTCTGGAACGCCACCTCTTCCGTGCTGCGATACGGGTTGATATCCAACCCGCCACGCCGCACATACCGCGCATATACGGTCAACTTCTCAGGCTTGAGCAAACGCTGCAGGTCGAGAAAGATGCGCTCTACACACTGCTCATGGAAGTCCGAGTGCTGGCGAAAGCTCACGAGGTATTCCAGCAGACTGGCGTGATCCAGCGCCGAGCCACGGTACTCCACCACCACACTGCCCCAGTCAGGCTGGCTGGTCACCGGGCAGTTGGATTTGAGTAGATGGCTGTGCACGCTCTCCTCCACCGTGCGCGAATCATCGCAACGCAGCAATTCCGGACGGGGGTGCTCGTAGTTGCTGACGCTGATATCCAGCTCATCAATGCACACACCCGGCAACGCCATCACGCCTTCAGCCTCGATTTCGGCCAAGCTGCGGATGCGCACGCTCACAGGTTTACCTGCGGCTGCGCTGAGGTCGGTACGCAGGGTCGCTTCAAGGCTGGCCGTATCGGCGAACGCGGTCTGATTCAACGAGTTGAGGTACAGCTTGAACGACTTGGACTCGATGATGTTCGGCGAATCGGCCGGAATGCTGAATTCACCGATGGCCACCACCGGCTTGCCGGACGGCAGCAGCCAGGACAGTTCGAAGCAGTTCCAGAAATCCACGCCCTTGTAAGGCAAGGTCTCGGCGCTCAGGCCCAGCTCGGCCCATTTGGCCGCGCGCGGGATCGGGAACAACAACGAAGGTGTATAGGTGGAGATGTATTCACTGGACTTGCCCAGCGGCGAATGTTCGGCTGCGGGATGCATGGCGGAAACCTGGCTAAATAAACCGCGCCAGTCTACCAGCCTTTGCTCCTACCCTTAAGAAACACAGCACCGCCCCGCCCCGTAGCAGCTGTCGAGCCTTGGCGAGGCTGCGTCAGCGGTGCGCCTGAAACTCCGCAAACGCAGCCTCGCCAAGGCTCGACAGCTGCTACGCAAAGCTCAGGCAAGCTCTTCACCCGACCAGCTTAAAGACGCCATCTGCGAATTAGTTGACGTTAAGCTTGCCGACCATCCCCGCTTGATAATGCCCCGGCAGGTTGCAGGCAAACTCCAGGCCCGTGGCTTTGGTGAACGTCCAAGTCAGCTCCGCAGTTTTACCGGGTTCAACCAATACGCTATTGGGGTCATCGTGCTTCATCGCGCCATGGCCCATGGCGCTGTGGTCCATTTCGCCCATACCGGTGGCGGTGAGCATGCCACTGGCCTGCATCTGTAACATTTCCTTCTGATGCTCGGCATGCATCGCTGCATCGTCCAGGTTGAATTCGTGGAGCAACTGGCCCTTGTTGACCAGTACAAAGCGCACCGTCTCACCGGCTTTTACGTCAATGGACTTGGGCGAAAAGGAAATGTCCTGCAGCGTCACTTCCACGGTGCGAGTGGCTTTGCTCGCAGGGGCTGCCTGGCCGAACGCATAGGCGTGCGGCGCATCAGCCACCGCATCGAAACTCAACGCCAGCAGGCAACCCGCCAACAACAGGGGTGTACGCAACGCCATGTCTATTCTCCAAAAATGTGCAACGAGCTTGGGCAGCACTCTAAGATGACGCCGCTGCCAGCCAGCTGACTGCTAGATTACAACTTTGTCAGCTTGGCCCCCTGCCCTGGCACCCAAGGTATAAAGCCGTCGTGAACCGTTGCCAAGAGCCGCCCATGAAACTGCTGATCGTCGAAGACCAACCCAAAACCGGCCAGTATCTGCGCCAGGGCCTGGCCGAGGCGGGCTTTACAACCGAATTGGTGGCCGACGGTACCAGCGGCCAGCACCTGGCACTGACCGGCGACTACG
Organism: Pseudomonas tritici; assembly: GCF_014268275.3. Lineage (NCBI taxonomy): Bacteria > Pseudomonadati > Pseudomonadota > Gammaproteobacteria > Pseudomonadales > Pseudomonadaceae > Pseudomonas > Pseudomonas tritici. The sequence goes on along the minus strand of NZ_CP077084.1, from coordinate 1,990,293 downwards.
ACTTGCTGATCCTCGACGTGATGCTGCCCGGCCGTGATGGCTGGCAAATCCTCCAAGCCGTGCGCAGCGCCGGCCTGGACATCCCGGTGCTGTTCCTCACCGCCCGCGACGCGGTGGAAGACCGAGTGCACGGTCTTGAGCTGGGCGCCGACGATTACCTGGTCAAGCCCTTCGCCTTTTCCGAACTGCTGGCCCGCGTACGCAGCCTGTTGCGCCGTGGCAGCAGCTCGCCTCAGGAAACCGCACTGCAACTGGCCGACCTGCGCCTGGACCTGATCCGCCGTCGCGTCGAACGGCACGGCCAGCGCATCGACCTGACGGCCAAGGAATTCTCCCTGTTGGAACTGCTGCTGCGCCGCCAGGGCGAAGTGCTGCCCAAATCGCTGATCGCCTCCCAGGTCTGGGACATGAATTTCGACAGTGACACCAACATCATCGAAGTAGCGATCCGCCGCCTGCGCCTGAAAGTCGACGATAACTTCCCCACCAAACTGATCCACACCGTACGCGGCATGGGTTACGTGCTGGAGGAGCGCGCCAATTGATCAAGCGCCTGTCCCTGGCCAGCCGCCTGGCGCTGCTGTTTGCCGCCTGCACGGCGGTGGTGTCGCTGATCGCCGGCGTACTGTTCAACCACGCCAGCGAGGCGCACTTCATTGAGTTGGACCAGCAACAGCTCGACAGCCAACTGGTGGCGCTGCGCAGCACCTTGCAGGGTGTCGATTCGCCAGACGCATTCGCCAGACATGAAGCGCAACTGCGCGCCGAACTCAATCGCCAGCCCGAGCTGAGGCTGCGCATCACCGCCGCCGGCCAGCGCTGGCTGGACGATGCGCCAGGCGTGAGCTTGCCCGACGCGCCCGGCCTGCACAGCCTGCAAAATGCCGGCACCGACTATCGGGTGTACAACGCACCGCTGAGGGCAGACCCACCCGACTCCCCCCAACTGACGCTGATGCTCGACATCACCCACCACCAGCATTTCCTGCAGCGCATGCAGCACCTGATCTGGCTCACCGTCGGCCTGTCGGCCCTGGCCACCGCCCTGCTCGGCGCCTGGGCCGCGCGCAGTGGGTTGCGGCCGTTGCGACGCATGGGTGAAGTGGCCGCAGGTGTGTCCGCGCACTCCCTGACCCAGCGCCTGCCCCAGCAACACATGCCGGTGGAACTGGCCGAACTGGCCCAGGCCTTCAACGCCATGCTGGGTCGACTGGACGATGCGTTCCAGCGTCTCTCAGCGTTCTCCGCCGATATCGCCCATGAACTGCGTACGCCGCTGTCGAACCTGCTGACCCATACCCAAGTCATCCTGACCCAGCCGCGCCCGCTGGAGGATTACCGCGAGGCGCTGCACAGCAACCTGGAAGAGCTGCAATGGATGGCGCAGCTGGTAAACGACATGCTGTACCTGGCCAAAGCGGATCATGGCTTGCTCATGCCCAAACGCGAGCCTTTGGCGCTGGCAGATGAAGTGGATGCTTTGCTTGAGTTTTTCGCGTTGCTGGCGGAAGACGCCCAAGTCAGCCTGATTCGCGAAGGTACTGCCCATACGCTGGGTGATCGCGGCATGTTGCGTCGCGCCCTGTCGAACTTGCTGGATAACGCGCTGCGGTTTACGCCAGCGGGTGGCGAAGTACGGGTACGGATGACGGATGGCGTGAGGTTGACGGTTGAGAACACCGGGGAAGGCGTTCCACCGGAGCTGTTACCGAAGTTGTTTGACCGCTTCTATCGGGCGGATCCGGCACGGCACGAGGGCAGCAGCGAGCATGCGGGGCTAGGGTTGGCGATTACCCAATCGATCGTGCGGGCACATGGGGGGAGGATTTTTTGTGAGTCTGAGGCCGGGTTGACGCGGTTTGTGATTGAGTTGCCCAAGGGGGATTGATGCAAGCTGGGCCGGCCCTATCGCAGGCAAGCCAACTCCCACATTTTGAAATGCATTCCAAATGTGGGAGCTGGCTCGCCTGCGATAGCGGTCTAAAGGCTTAGGAATACCTCAGCGCATGCGCCGGCTCAATCTTCGCCGCCCGATACGCCGGATACAGCGTCGCCAAAAAGCTCAACACAAACCCCGCCGTGCAAATCAGCAGCACATCCCCACCTTGCAGCTCCGAAGGCAAGTTGCTGACAAAGTACACATCCGAACTGAAGATATGCTGCCCGGTCACCCGCTCGACCCAGCCCACCAGCTCACTCACGTTCAGCGCCGCAATCACGCCCAGCACACCACCGATCAAGGTGCCGACGATACCGATCACCGTGCCCTGCACCATGAAGATCGCCATGATCTGCCGTGGCGTGGCGCCGATGGTGCGCAGGATCGCAATGTCCGCGCCTTTGTCGTTCACCACCATGATCAAGGTCGCAATGATGTTGAACGCCGCCACGGCGACGATCATCAGCAACAGCAGGCCGATCATGGTCTTTTCCATTTTCATTGCGCTGAACAGGCTGCCTTGGGTGTGCGTCCAGTCATCAGGCTTATAGCCCGCGCCCAGGCTGGCGGCGATATCCGCCGAGACTTTTGGCGCCGCATACAGGTCTTTCACCGCCAGGCGCACGCTCTGTACCTGGTTCGGCTGCCAATGTTGAATTTCCGCGGCGTCGGCCATGTGGATCAAGGCCATCGAACCATCCAGCTCGGCGCCGACCTTGAAGATGCCCACAACGTTCAAGCGCTGCATACGCGGGGTGATGCCACCCGGTGCGGTGCTGATTTCCGGCACGATCAGGGTCAGCTTGTCGCCCACATTCAAGCGAAAGCGCCGGGCGGTGATTTCGCCGACTACCACGCCGAACTCACCGGGCTTCAGGTCATCCAGTTTGCCGCGCACAATGTGCTGGGCCACGATCGACACCTTGCCTTCCTGGGCCGGGTCGACGCCGCTGATCTCGATCGGCTGCATCGCGCCCTTGTAGGAGAACATGCCGTCCATCTGCGTGAAGGGTACTGCAGCAGTCACTTCCGGATTCTTCATCGCGGCGGCGGCCACTGGCTGCCAATCGTCAATCGGGTTCACACCGACGATGGTGGCGTGAGGCACCATGCCGAGGATGCGCGAGCTCATTTCGCGCTGGAAGCCGTTCATCACCGACAGCACCACGATCATCGCCAATACGCCCAGGGCGAGGCCGATCATCGAGGTCATCGAGATAAACGAGACAAAACGGTTGCGGCGCTTGGCGCGGGTATAGCGCGTGCCGATGAAAATCGATAACGGTCTGAACATTCGTGGGCACCGTTGAAAAATGAAAAAGCCCAGCGCTTAAGGCGCCGGGCTTGAAACGGGTCAGATGGCGACCAGATGACCTTCCTGCAGGTGCAACACGCGGTCCATCTGCCGGGCCATGCTCATGTCATGGGTCACCACGAGGAACGCGGTGCGCATCTGGGTGCTCAGTTCCAGCATCAAATCCTTGATGCCTTGGGCAGTGTGGGAGTCGAGGTTGCCGGTGGGCTCGTCGAGCATCACCAGGCCCGGGTTGTTCACCAGGGCACGGGCAATCGCCACACGCTGGCGCTCGCCGCCGGACAGTTCGGCCGGTTTGTGCTCCAGGCGATGGCCGAGGCCGACGCGCTCCAGCAAGGCCTTGGCGCGCTGGCGGGCTTCCGGGATCGCGGTCTTGCCGATCAGCAGCGGCATGCACACGTTTTCCAGCGCAGTGAATTCCGGCAACAGGTGGTGGAACTGGTACACAAAACCGAGCGAACGGTTGCGCAGTTGCCCACGGGCCTTTTCACCGAGGGCCGACAACTCTTCGCCGGCCAGCCACACGCTGCCCTGGGACGGCGTATCGAGCCCGCCCAGCAGGTTCAACAAGGTACTTTTACCGGAACCCGAACTGCCGACGATCGCCACGCGCTCGCCGGGGTGCAGCTCAAGTTGCAGGTTGGACAACACGACTACCGATTCCGGGCCCTCCTCGTAGGATTTGCCCAGGTTCCGGCAGCTCAGGATTGCTTTTTCACTCATGCCCGATTCACTCATAACGTAAGGCCTGTGCTGGCTGGGTACGTGCCGCGCGCCAGGCTGGATACAGGGTGGCAAGGAAACTCAGGACCAACGCAGCGCCGCCCACCATCAACACGTCCTGGGTCTGCACCTGGGACGGCAAGTAGTCGATGAAGTAGACGTCAGCGTTGAGAAACTTGTGGCCGAGCACGTTTTCCAGTGCGGCAATGGCAGCGCTCACATTCAACGCAGCCAGAATCCCGACGGCGGTGCCGATCAAGGTGCCGACCACGCCAATCACCGTGCCTTGCACCATGAAGATCGCCATGATCTGCCCCGGCGTGGCGCCAAGCGTGCGCAGGATGGCGATATCGCCCTTCTTGTCATTCACCACCATCACCAGCGTGGAGATGATATTGAAGGCCGCCACGGCGACGATCAGCAGCAACAGCAGGCCGATCATGGCTTTTTCCATGCGGATGGCCTGGTACAGGTTGCCGTGGGTACGGGTCCAGTCGCGGGCGTAGTATTGGCTCTCACCCAAATGCTGGGCGATTTCCCAGGCACCGCGCGGCGCGTCGAACAGGTCGTTGAACTTCAGGCGCAAGCCCTGCACCTGGTCCGGCTGCCAGCGATGCAGGCGAGCCAGGTCGGTGAGGTTGGTCAGGCCGAGGTAGCCGTCGATCTCGCCGGCACCCACGTGGAAGGTGCCCACCACGGTAAAGCGCTTCATGCGCGGAAACATGCCGGCCGGGGTCACGGTGACTTCCGGCGCGACGAAGGTCAGCTTGTCGCCGAGGCCCACGCCGAGCTTGGCCGCTGCCTTGTCGCCGATCACGATGCCAAAGCTGCCCGGCGCCAAGTCATCGAGTTTGCCCTGCAGCATGAACTTGTCGATGATCGAGACGTTGCGTTCCTGGGTCGGATCGATGGCATTGAGCAGGATCTTCTGCACCTTGCCGTCGTTGGTCAGCAACCCCTGCATCTGGGTAAACGGCGCAACGGCCAGTACCTTGGGGTTCTGCTTGACCTTGTCGGCCAGGCTTTGCCAGTCACTGATGGGCGCATCGCCCTCAATGGTCGCGTGGGGCACCATGCCCAGCACGCGGGTGCGCATCTCATGATCGAAGCCGTTCATCACCGAAAGCACCACGATCATCACGACCACGCCCAAGGCGAGCCCGATCATCGAGGTTAGGGAAATGAACGACACAAAATGATTGCGACGCTTTGCACGGGTATAACGCGTGCCGATAAATACGAAGAGAGGTCTGAACATGTCGGGGCTTGTTCGGAGGAAAAGAAGACGTCCCGGTGGCGGGGTCTGGTAAGCAGCTTTACACTCAGACCATTACCGTTACCTGGGGTTCGCCATGTCGACATTAGATGAAGAAGAGCGCCGCGAATACTACCGTATCGACGACATGATCGCACTCCAAATCAAAAGCCTGTCTGCCCCCGAAGCGGCGAGCAAGGAAGTGTTGCTGGATGATTCGCCGCTGTTCAACCTGCTCAGCGAGTTGCACCTGAGTGAATTCGAAGCCCAGCACCTGTTGCGTCAGCTCAGCGAGAAGGATCGCACCCTCGCCGCCTTCCTCCGCGTGCAGAACAAACGCGTGGACCTGCTCAGCCAGATCATGGCGCGCGGCCTGCTGGATGAGGTCGGCGCACCGCAACCGGTGATCATTTCCGAAGGCGGTATCGACTTCCAACACCCCACTCCCCTGGCGACTGACGCACACCTCGCGGTCAAACTGGTGCTGATGCCCCAGGCGCTCGGCTTGCTGCTGCGCGCGCGGGTCACCCATTGCGATCCCAAAGGCGATGGCTTTGACGTCGGCACGGAATTCGAATCCATGACCGATGCCCAACGCCAACTGCTGGCGCGCTACATCCTGCAGAAACAGGCCCAGGAACGGCGCCTGGCGCGGGAACAAAGCGACGACATCTGAATTTGTATTCACTACGCCAGTCATCCTGGCGCGAAGGAGCAACTGTGACCCTGATCTACGGCCATCGCGGTGCCAAAGGCGAAGCACCGGAAAACACCCTGACCAGCTTTCAGGAGTGCCTCAAGCACGGCGTACGCCGTTGCGAACTGGACTTGCACCTGTCCATGGACGGCGAGTTGATGGTCATCCACGACCCGACCCTCAAACGCACCGCCGACCGGCGTGGCAAGGTCGTCGAGTATTCGGCGGCGGACCTGGTGAAGATGGATGCGCGCAAAGGCGGCCCGGGCTGGATTCAGCCGTGCCCGATCCCGCGCCTGGAGGAGCTGTTCGAAAAGTGCGACTTCGATCACTGGCAACTGGAAGTCAAAAGCGCCTCACGCACCCGCGCCACCACCACGGTACTGGCGATCCGCGAGATGGCCGTGCGCTTTGGCCTGATGGACAAAGTCACCGTCACTTCAAGTTCACGGGAAGTGTTGAAAGCAGCGGTTGACCTCACCCCCGACCTGTCACGCGGCCTGGTGGCCGAGTACGCGTGGCTCGACCCGCTGAAGGTCGCGCAAAACTACGGCTGTGAGTATCTGGCGTTGAACTGGACGTTGTGCACCCCTGAGCGTCTGGAAAAAGCCCAGCGCCAGGGTTTGCACGTGTCCGTGTGGACAGTCAACGAACCTGCGCTAATGCGCAGGCTCGCCGACTTCGGCGTAGATAGCCTGATTACAGACTTTCCCGGTTTGGCCACTGCCACCCTCGGGAATTACTGAAATCGGTCTCCCCGGCCGGCTCAGGCCACCGGCCGGAGCCGCTCAAAAAAGCCGGTTGAGCCCGTCGTAAGCAGCTACCCGATAGGCTTCGGCCATGGTCGGGTAGTTGAACGTGGTGTTGACGAAATACTTGAGGGTATTGAGTTCACCCGGCTGGTTCATGATCGCCTGGCCGATGTGCACGATCTCCGACGCCTGGTAGCCGAAGCAATGCACGCCGAGCACTTCCAGGGTTTCACGGTGGAACAGGATCTTCAGCATGCCTTGCGGCTCACCGGCGATCTGCGCACGCGCCATGCTCTTGAAGAACGCCTTGCCCACTTCATAAGGCACCTTGGCCTTGGTCAGTTCGTGCTCGTTCTTGCCGATCGAGCTGATCTCGGGAATCGTGTAGATCCCGGTCGGCACGTCATTCACGTAGCGCCAGCTGCCATTGTCGACGATGCTGCCCGCCGCCGAACGGCCCTGGTCATGCGCCGCACTGGCCAGGCTCGGCCAGCCGATCACGTCACCGGCGCCGTAGATATTGGTCACGCAGGTGCGGTAGTTCTCGTCCACTTCGATCTGGCCACGGCTGTTAACCTTGACCCCGATGTTTTCCATGCCGAGCTTGTCGGTGTTGCCGGTACGGCCGTTGCACCACAGCAAAGCGTCAGCCTTGATCTTTTTGCCGGATTTGAGGTGCAGGATCACACCGTTATCCAGGCCTTCGACCCGCTCATACTCTTCGTTATGGCGCACGGTGATGTTGTTGTTGCTGAAGTGGTAGCTCAACGCCTGGGAAATTTCCGAGTCGAGGAAGCTCAGCAACTGGTCGCGGTTGTCGACCAGTTCCACCAGCACACCCAGGCCGCTGAAGATCGAGGCGTATTCACAGCCGATCACGCCGGCGCCGTAGATGATCAGTTTGCGCGGGGTGTGACCCAGGCTCAGGATGGTGTCGCTATCGTAGATACGCGGGTGGTGGAAATCGATATCCGCCGGACGATACGGGCGTGAACCGGTGGCGATGATGATGTGCTTGGCCACCAGTTTCTCGACCACGCCGTTGGGGCAGACCACTTCGACGGTTTGCTCGTCGGCGAAGCTGCCGGTGCCGAAGAACAGGTCGACACGGTTACGGGCGTAGTAGCCCGTACGCGAAGCAACCTGCTTGGAGATGACTTTCTCGGCGCTTTTCAGCACGTCCGGAAACGAGAACCAACGCGGCTCACCAATGGCCCGGAACATCGGGTTGGTGTTGAACTGCATGATCTGGCGCACCGAGTGACGCAAGGCCTTGGACGGGATGGTGCCCAGGTGGGTGCAGTTACCGCCGACCTGGCGACGGCTATCGACCATCGCCACCTTGCGCCCTGCCTTCGCGGCGTTCATCGCCGCACCTTCTCCAGCTGGGCCGGAACCCAGTACCACCACGTCGTAGTTGTAGACAGCCATGCGTACTCCTCAGAACAGGCCAGGCGTACGGTTGGACGCCGGGCTAAATCATGCCGCGGCCAGCGGTCATGAAGGACAATTTGGCTCAAGTGTGTGAACCGGGGCACAGTCTATATAAGGCGTAACGCCGCGCACATTAACCCTTGGTCGCGTCGTAGGCCAGTAATGCCTTTACTACACAGCGCAGATTATCCCTGAACCCTGCCGCTGCCGCTGCCGGAAAATGAATTACCCTGTAGCCACGCATCTTTTCGGGACGGGCCATTATGCGGCATATAGTTTTCTGTTTATTACTGATGCTGTCGATCACAGCACACGCCAATGAGGCGGATCGGCTAAAGCAGGCCAACTTCCCGACACAGTCACAGGAACTGACCCTGAAAAACCAGGCTGTGCTCACCTACCTCTGGGCGGACGTGTACGCGGCCGCGCTGTATACCCCTTCGGACGTGAGCGCCAAACAGGCCTGGGAGCAGAAAAAGGCGCTGCGCCTGACCCTGTATTACTTTCGCGACATCGACCGTAATGATGTGATCAAGGCGGCCAATACGACCCTGGAACGCCAGCAAGCCAGCGCGAGCTTGAAGCCCGAGCTGGAAAAACTGCATGCCCGCTTTCGTAACATTCAAGCCGGTGATCGATATGCCCTGGATTATCGACCAGGGCGTGGCTTGAACCTCGAGATCAATGGGCAAGTGGTGTTCAACAGTCGCGATGACGCGCTGGCGAGGGCCTACCTCGGGATCTGGTTGGCGCCCGAGGGGTTGTCCGAGGAGTTGCGCAGCAAATTGCTGAATTGAGGGAGGAGTGCGTAGCAGCTGTCGAGCCCCGGCGAGGCTGCGTTGGCGGCCTGTCTGACACACCGCTGACGCAGCCTCGCCGGGGCTCGACAGCTGCTACGTACTGGGCTCGCTCACGAGATGTAGATACCTATGCTGCGATGAGACCCTTGCAGACAACACAAAACCCAGCCACAAAAAAGCCCCGAACCAGTCGGGGCTCTTTCACTGACCGCTAATGCTTAGCGCGGAAACGCAGGCGGGTTGACCCCAGCCATGTCTTCCATCACGCGAACCACCTGGCAGCTGTAACCGAACTCGTTGTCGTACCAGACGTACAGTACAACGCGGTTGTCCTGGGTAATGGTCGCCTCAGCATCCACCACACCGGCGTGGCGCGAGCCAACGAAGTCAGTGGAGACCACTTCCTGCGAGTTGACGTAGTCGATTTGCTTATGCAGATCGGAGTGCAGCGCCATGTAGCGCAGGTACTCGTTCATCTCTTCACGGGTAGCGGCCTTCTCAAGGTTCAGGTTGAGAATCGCCATCGACACGTTAGGCGTCGGCACGCGGATCGCGTTACCGGTCAGCTTGCCGGCCAGCTCAGGCAGGGCCTTGGCAGCAGCAGTGGCAGCACCGGTCTCGGTGATCACCATGTTCAACGCGGCGCTACGCCCACGGCGATCGCCCTTGTGGAAGTTGTCGATCAGGTTCTGGTCGTTGGTGTACGAGTGAACCGTCTCAACGTGGCCATTGACGATACCGAACTTGTCATTCACCGCCTTCAGCACCGGCACGATGGCGTTGGTGGTGCAGGAAGCGGCGGACACGATCTTGTCGTCAGCCGTGATTTCAGCGTGGTTGATGCCGTGAACGATGTTCTTCAGCTTGCCCTTGCCAGGCGCAGTCAGGACAACGCGGTCGATACCTGGGCAGGCCAGGTGCTGGCCCAGGCCTTCGGCGTCACGCCATACGCCGGTGTTGTCCACCAGCAGGGCGTCCTTGATGCCGTACTGGGTGTAATCCACCTCGGACGGGTTTTTCGCGTAGATCACCTGGATCAGGTTACCGTTGGCGGTGATCGTGTTGTTTTCTTCGTCGATGGTGATGGTGCCGTTGAACGAACCGTGTACCGAGTCGCGGCGCAGCAGGCTGGCGCGTTTGGTCAGGTCGTTCTCGGCGCCTTTGCGCACCACGATGGCACGCAGGCGCAGGCCGTCGCCACCACCGGTTTTTTCGATCAGGATGCGCGCCAGCAGGCGGCCGATACGACCGAAGCCGTACAGCACAACGTCGGTGCCTTTGCGGGCGGCGGCGTTCTGCTGGCCAACCACATCGGCCATTTCTTCACGCACGAACTGCTCGGCGGTACGGCCAGCGCCTTCTTTGCGGAATTTATAGGCCAGCTTGCCCAGGTCTACCGAAGCCGCGCCGAGCTTGAGCTCGCTCATGGCCTTGAGCAGTGGGAATGTTTCGTGGACGGAGAGTTCGCTGTCGTCGGCGGAACGGTGACGCGCAAAGCGGTGGGCTTTGAGAATCGCGATGACAGACTGGTTGATCAGGCTGCGGCCATAGATCGAGCTCACCACATTGTTATTGCGGTACAGCTGACCGATTAGCGGGATCATCGCTTCTGCGAGTGCTTCACGGTCGATCCATTCACCAAGACACTGGTCGGGCTTCTGAGTCACGGTAACCTTCCACATGTAGGGGCTGAAAAAAGGGGCTACATTATGCCGCCCGACTGTCCTCGGAGCAATGCGCGTCCTACAACAAAAAAGCCTTGCGCAAAAAAGCCACCCCGCTGGAGCCCAGTAAATACGCGGGTTCCAGAAGGCCGACCGATGGGCAACAACGCCGACTTGTCCGTAACACTCCAAAACAATCGCGCATTTCGGCACTACATATTGAGTCAAAACACGCCATTGTTTGTCTTAGCCACTACATTTCCTACAAACCGTAATAGGCTCAGTCAGAAACTGACAGGCGGCACCTCTGGCCGTTACAATTACCGACTTTGTCGCAACGCTTGGAGCTCAACCTTCCGTGCCCGTTCTGCGTCTACCGCTTCTCCCTGCCGCGGCAGGTAAACAGCACTGGGGCAACCTGCCCGGTGCCGCCCTGAGCCTGGCCATCGCCGAAGCTGCCAGCGCAGCCAAGCGCTTTACCCTGCTGCTCACCGCCGACAGCCAAAGTGCCGAACGGTTGGAGCAGGAGCTGAGCTTCTTCGCCCCCGATTTGCCGGTGCTGCATTTTCCCGATTGGGAAACCCTGCCCTACGACCTGTTCTCGCCGCATCAGGACATCATCTCGCAGCGCATCGCCAGCCTGTACCGCTTGCCGGAACTGGCCCACGGTGTGCTGGTGGTGCCGATCACCACGGCACTGCATCGCCTGGCACCGACCAAGTTCCTGCTGGGCAGCAGCCTGGTCCTGGATATCGGCCAGAAGCTCGATGTGGAACAGATGCGCACGCGCCTGGAGGCCAGCGGCTACCGCTGCGTCGACACGGTGTACGAGCACGGTGAGTTTGCGGTGCGCGGTGCGCTGATCGACCTGTTCCCGATGGGCAGCAAACTGCCCTATCGCATCGACCTGTTCGATGACGAAATCGAGACCCTGCGCACCTTCGATCCGGAAAACCAGCGTTCCATCGACAAAGTCGAGTCGATCAAGCTGCTGCCGGCGCGGGAATTTCCATTACAGAAAGATGCGGTCACGCGCTTCAAGGCGCGCTTCCGCGAGCGCTTCGACGTCGACTTCCGTCGTTGCCCGATCTTTCAGGACTTGAGCAGCGGGATTACACCCGCGGGTATCGAGTACTACCTGCCGCTGTTCTTCGACGAAACGTCTACCTTGTTCGACTACCTGCCACAGGACACCCAAGTGTTCTCGCTGCCGGGTATCGAGCAAGCAGCGGAAAACTTCTGGAACGACGTGCGTAACCGCTATGAAGAGCGCCGCGTTGATCCGTCCCGGCCTTTATTGCCGCCCGCCGAGCTGTTCCTGCCGGTGGAAGACTGCTTTGCCCGTCTTAAAAACTGGCCCCGCGTGGTCGCCAGCCAACAGGATGTGGACGCCGGCAGCGGCCGCGAGCGCTTCCCGGCGGGGACGCTGCCGGATCTGGCGATCCAGGCCAAAGCCACACAACCGCTGGAAGCGCTGTCCAACTTCCTGGGCGACTTCCCAGGCCGCGTGCTGTTTACCGCAGAGTCCGCCGGGCGTCGGGAAGTCCTGCTGGAGCTGTTGGAACGCCTGAAGCTGCGACCGAAAACCGTCGACAGCTGGCCGGACTTTTTAAAAAGCAAAGAACGCCTGGCGATCACCATCGCACCGCTGGACGAAGGCCTGTTGCTGGACGACCCGGCCCTGGCGCTGATCGCCGAGAGCCCGCTGTTCGGCCAGCGCGTGATGCAACGTCGACGCCGCGAAAAACGCGCCGACGCCAACAACGACGCGGTGATCAAAAACCTCACCGAGTTGCGCGAAGGCGCGCCGGTGGTGCATATCGACCACGGCGTCGGCCGCTACCTCGGCCTGCAAACCCTGGAAATCGACAACCAGGCTGCCGAATTCCTCACCATGGAATACGCCGAGGGCGCCAAGCTCTACGTGCCGGTGGCCAGCCTGCATTTGATCGCCCGTTACACCGGCAGCGACGACGCCCTGGCGCCGTTGCATCGCCTGGGTTCCGAGACCTGGCAGAAAGCCAAGCGCAAGGCCGCCGAGCAAGTGCGCGACGTCGCCGCCGAACTGCTCGACATCTATGCCCGCCGTGCTGCGCGCGAAGGTTACGCGTTCGCCGACCCGAAAGCCGACTACGCCACCTTCAGCGCCGGCTTTGCTTTCGAAGAAACCCCGGACCAGCAAACCACCATCGAAGCCGTGCGCGCCGACATGCTCGCGCCCAAGCCGATGGACCGCCTGGTGTGTGGCGACGTGGGCTTCGGCAAGACCGAAGTGGCGATGCGCGCCGCCTTCATCGCCGTGCACGGCGGCCGCCAGGTGGCGATCCTGGTACCGACCACCCTGCTCGCCCAGCAGCACTACAACAGCTTCCGCGACCGCTTTGCCGACTGGCCGGTGACCGTGGAAGTGATGAGCCGCTTCAAGTCGGCCAAGGAAGTGAATGCCGCCATCGCTGACCTGGCGGAAGGCAAGATCGACATCGTGATCGGCACCCACAAGCTGTTGTCGGACGATGTGAAGATCAAGAACCTCGGCCTGGTGATCATCGACGAAGAACACCGTTTTGGGGTACGTCAGAAGGAACAACTCAAGGCCCTGCGCAGCGAAGTCGACATCCTCACCCTCACCGCCACGCCGATTCCGCGCACGCTGAACATGGCGGTGTCGGGCATGCGCGACCTGTCGATCATCGCCACGCCACCGGCGCGGCGCTTGTCGGTACGCACCTTTGTGATGGAGCAGAACAAAAGCACGGTCAAGGAAGCACTGCTACGGGAATTGCTGCGCGGCGGGCAGGTTTACTACTTGCACAACGATGTGAAGACCATCGAGAAATGCGCTGCCGACCTCGCCGAATTGGTACCGGAAGCGCGCATCGCCATCGGCCACGGGCAGATGCGCGAACGCGAACTCGAACAGGTGATGAGCGACTTCTACCACAAGCGCTTCAACGTGCTGATCGCCTCGACCATCATCGAGACCGGTATCGACGTGCCGAGCGCTAACACCATCATCATCGAGCGCGCCGACAAATTCGGCCTGGCGCAGTTGCACCAACTGCGCGGCCGGGTGGGTCGCAGTCACCACCAGGCGTATGCCTATTTGCTCACGCCGCCGCGCCAGCAGATCACTTCCGACGCGGAAAAGCGCCTGGAAGCCATCGCCAACACTCAGGACCTGGGCGCCGGTTTTGTACTGGCCACCAACGACCTGGAAATCCGTGGCGCCGGCGAACTGCTGGGCGACGGCCAGAGCGGGCAGATCCAGGCGGTGGGCTTCACCCTGTATATGGAGATGCTTGAGCGCGCGGTGAAAGCCATCCGCAAGGGCGAGCAACCGAACCTCGATCAACCGCTGGGCGGCGGTCCGGAAATCAACCTGCGCTTGCCGGCGTTGATTCCCGAAGACTATCTGCCGGACGTGCATGCGCGGTTGATCCTGTACAAACGCATCGCCTCGGCCACCGACGAAGAAGGCCTCAAGGACCTGCAGGTGGAGATGATCGACCGCTTCGGCCTGCTGCCGGAACCGACCAAGAACCTGGTGCGCCTGACCTTGCTCAAATTGCAGGCCGAGCAGTTGGGCATCAAGAAAGTCGACGCCGGGCCGCAAGGCGGGCGCATCGAATTTGAAGCGCAGACGCCGGTTGACCCGTTGGTGCTGATCAAGTTGATTCAGGGCCAGCCCAACCGCTACAAGTTCGAAGGGGCTACGCTGTTCAAGTTCATGGTGCCGATGGAACGCGCTGAAGAACGCTTTAATACACTGGAGGCGTTGTTCGAGCGCCTCATCCCGAAATCTGCTTGAAGGACGCCCCAATGCGCTTGTTCCGCATTTTGAGCTTGTTGTTGGTGGTAGTGGCACCTGCGGCATTCGCCGACAGCCCGTACCAGGTGGAAATGATCCTGGTGCGCCAGAACGCGGAGCCGGTGCTCAACAGCCGCGCCGCGCCGGAAAACTGGGATGCCGGCGCAGCGCGCCTGGGCGATAAACTGAGCCCGCCGCGGCTGTCCAACATTGTCGATAAGCTGCGCGCTGACTCCACCTACACGGTGCTGTTACACAAGGCGTGGGAACAGAACCTGGGCGAGCAGCCGGTCAAAGTCGCCATTTCCGACGGCCAGGAGCAGTTCGGTCAGTTTCCTATCGAAGGCGTATTGAGCCTGCAACTGGGCCGGTTTACCGATATCGATGCGAACTTCTGGATCAACCAGTTCGACAGCAACGGCAGCGTGATCGCCAGCGAACACTTGAGCCAGACCGACGTGCGCACCAAGAACAACCAACTCAACTACCTGGATGGCGGCCATCTGGCGCTGCTGATCAAGATCACCTCGCTGACCGCCAAACCACCTAGCGCACCACCGCCTGACATCCAGGACTGATCCAGCGCCATGCCCCTGACGTCGTCGCTGACTAAACCCCTGGCCCCTTCGTGGGCCAATCGCTTCAAAGAGCAGAGCCTGGAGCGCGGGCGACGTTATGCCCTGGAGAACCGGGTGCGCATCGTCGAGTCCGGCGACAGCACCATCGTCGCCAGTTGCGAAGGCTCGGGCGGCAACGTTTATCGGCAGACCATCTCGCTGCGCGAATCGGCCAAAGGCACGCTGATCCTGGTGGACAGCCGCTGTACCTGCCCGGTGCACACCAACTGCAAACACATCGCGGCGGTGCTGCTCAAGGTTCAGGAAACCCTGGCCTACCCGGCTGCGGCCCAGGATGCCGAGTTGCTGGAAAAGCTCCAATCCGTACTGGATAACCGCGTGGCGTTGCCGCAGGTGGTGATGGAGGACGTGCTGCCCGTGCCGCGCTTGTGGCTGGCCAGTGTCGAGTTCAGTGCATTTGAACCGCGCAACGGCAAGATGCAGCGCTACATCCAGCACCGCGCGGCGTTGTCGTTCAACTACTTGGGTAACTATGTCAGCGGGCAAAAAAACGCCGACATCATCGTGCGCCAGGACACCCAGAGCCTGCGCATCAAGCGACACCCAGAACTTGAGCAACCCTATCGCGAGCAACTTCGCTTGCTCGGTTTCAAGATCGCCACGCGTCAGAGCAAAGCCCTGCCGGAAAGCGCCGGTGACCTATTCGAACTGGTCAATGACAGCGCCTGGCTGAACTTCACCCTCAATGCCTCGCCGACCTTGCGGGCCGAGGGTTGGGAGCTGCAGATCGAAGAAGATTTCGGTTTCGACCTGAGCGCCGTCGATGATTGGTACGCCACCGTCGATGAAGGGCCGGAACGTGACTGGTTCGACCTGGAGCTGGGGATTATCGTCAATGGCGAACGGCTGAGCCTGCTGCCGATCCTGCTGAACCTGATGCGCTCACACACCGAGATCCTGAATCCGGAAAAACTCGCGCGACGCCGCGATGATGAGCTGATCCTGGTGAACATTCCCGGCTTGCCCAATGGCCATGGTCCGCTGCAAGTGGCCCTGCCTTACGGCCGGCTTAAACCCGTGCTGGCCACCCTCGGCGAGTTCTACCTGCAGGAAGCCGGCAGCACCACGCTGCGCCTGGCCAAGGCCGATGCGATTCGCCTGAACCCGCTGGAAGACCTGCCGCTGCAATGGGAAGGTGGCGAAAAGATCCGCAACTTCGCCCAACGCCTGCGGGACATCAAGGATTTCACCTGCGTGGCGCCCGAAGGGTTGAACGCGACCTTGCGGCCTTATCAATTGGAAGGCTTGAGCTGGATGCAGTCGCTGCGTCAGCTCGATGTCGGCGGCATACTTGCGGATGACATGGGCCTGGGCAAAACCCTGCAGACGCTGGCGCATATTCTCACCGAGAAAGCCGCCGGGCGCCTGGACCGGCCGTGCATGGTGGTGATGCCCACCAGCCTGATTCCCAACTGGCTTGATGAAGCGGCGCACTTCACGCCTCAGCTCAAGGTGCTGGCGTTGTATGGCGCAACGCGCAAGAAACACTTCGCCAACCTGCAGGACTATGACCTGCTGCTGACCACCTACGCCCTGCTGCCCAAGGACATCGACCAGCTCGCGGCCTTGCCCTTGCATGTGCTGATCCTCGATGAAGCGCAGTACATCAAGAACCCTAATAGCAAAGCCGCCCAGGCGGCGCGTGAGCTGAATGCGCGGCAGCGCTTGTGCCTGAGTGGTACACCGCTGGAAAACCACCTGGGTGAACTGTGGTCGCTGTTCCACTTCCTGTTGCCGGGCTGGCTGGGCGATGTAAAAAGTTTCAACCGCGATTACCGCGTGCCCATCGAAAAGCGCGCCAGCGAAGTGCGATTGCAGCACCTCAACGGTCGGATCAAACCCTTCCTGCTGCGCCGCACCAAGGAACAGGTGGCCACGGAGTTGCCACCCAAGACCGAGATCATCCACTGGGTCGACCTCAACGAGGCGCAGCGCGATGTGTACGAAACCATGCGCCTGGCCATGGACAAGAAGGTGCGCGACGAGATTACCCGCAAGGGCGTGGCGCGCAGCCAGATCATCATTCTTGAAGCGCTGCTGAAGTTACGTCAGGTGTGCTGCGATTTGCGCTTGGTCAACGACGCCGCCCTGCCCGCACGGGGCAGCAGCTCGGGCAAGCTCGATAGCTTGATGGACATGCTCGAAGAACTGTTTGCCGAAGGGCGGCGAATTTTGCTGTTCTCCCAGTTCACCTCGATGCTGAGCCTGATCGAAGTGGAGCTTAAAAAGCGTGGCGTGGCCTACGCGCTATTGACCGGCCAGACCCGCGATCGGCGTACGCCGGTAAAGGACTTCCAGAGTGGCAAGCTGCAGATTTTTCTGATCAGCCTGAAGGCCGGCGGTGTAGGCCTGAATCTGACCGAAGCCGACACGGTGATCCACTACGACCCTTGGTGGAACCCGGCTACGGAGAATCAGGCGACTGACCGGGCGTACCGGATCGGGCAGGAGAAGCCGGTGTTCGTCTACAAGATGATTGCGCGGGGTACGGTGGAGGAAAAAATCCAGCACCTGCAGAAGGAAAAGTCAGACTTGGCGGCGGGTGTGCTGGATGGGCGCACGACCGGGGATTGGCAGTTGGGCAATGAGGATATTGAAGCGTTGTTTGCGCCGTTGCCGCATAAGCAAGAGAAGCGTTGACGGTTAGACCGCTATCGCAGGCAAGCCAGCTCCCACCTTGGAACGCATTCCCATGTGGGAGCTGGCTTGCCTGCGATAGCCGCGACGCGGTTTTCAGCCGACCAACTGAGCATCCCGCAACGCGGTAAGCGCCGCCAACCACCGCGGATCCTGCTTGTAATCCGTCGAAGCAATCGCCTGCCCCCGCATCCGCGCAATGCGCGCCGATGGGGTGACCTTCATCCGCTGAGCAGCGGTCAGTGCCAACTCAGCCGCCGCCCGATCATTGCACACCAGCCCCATATCACAACCAGCCGTCAACGCGGCTTCAATCCGGCTGGCCGCGTCACCGACCACATGTGCACCGGCCATCGACAGGTCATCGCTGAAAATCACCCCATCGAACTGCAATTCACCGCGCAGAATATCCTGCAACCATCGACGCGAAAAGCCAGCTGGCTGAGCGTCAACCTGCGGGTAAATAACATGCGCCGGCATCACCGCCGCCAACTGCGTGCTCAGGCGCGCGAACGGCACTAGGTCATTCGCGCGAATCTCTTCCAAGCTACGTTCGTCATTGGGAATCGCCACGTGTGAATCGGCCTCAGCCCAACCGTGGCCCGGGAAGTGTTTGCCTGTGGCAGCCATGCCGGCGCTGTTCATGCCACGGATAAAGGCACCGGCCAGCACGGCGGCGCGCTCGGGGTCGCCTTCGAAGGAACGGGTGCCGACGACGGCGCTGCGTTGGTAGTCCAGGTCGAGCACCGGGGCGAAGCTCAGGTCCAGGCCCACGGCCAGTACTTCAGTCGCCATGACCCAGCCGCACTGCTCGGCCAGGTACTCGGCATTCGGGTTATCCGCCAACGCACGCATGGCCGGCAGGCGCACAAAACCCTGGCGCAGGCGCTGTACACGACCGCCTTCCTGATCGACTGCCAGCAGCAGATCCGGGCGCACGGCACGAATTGCCTCGCTCAACTCACGCACCTGGCGCGGATGCTCGATATTGCGCGCGAAAATGATCAGGCCGCCCACTTCAGGCTGGCGCAGCAGGTGGCGGTCCTCGGCCGTCAGCCAGGTACCGGCAACGTCGACCATCAAAGAACCTTGCAGGGCAGCAGTCATAAACCTTCCTTAAATAACGCGCGCAACCCGTTGCCCTCACGCGGCGCGAATGGCGCGTTGAGCACAACGGGTTGCGAATAAATAGCTGAAATCGGCATGGCGGCTAGCTTAGCGGATGCAAGCGGCCTCGCACACCCGGGGCGGTCAAACCTTGGCGACAGCCGGCGTGGTTTTACTGCGCGGACGCAATTGGGCGGCGGCCATGGTCGGGTCGGTCACGCCGGTTTCGGCACGCATGCCGGCAGCGAGAAATGGCACCATCAGGCGCATGACCTGTTCGATGGAGGTGTTGACGCCGAAATCGGTCTCGGCAATAGCCCGCAATGCCTTGATCCCGGACATGCTGAACGCTGCGGCACCGAGCATGAAGTGCACGCGCCAGAACAGTTCGATGGGCGGAATGCGCGGGGCGGCCTCGTTGACCAGCAACATATAGCGACGAAATACCTTGCCGTACATGTCTTCCAGATAACGCCGCAAGTGACCCTGGCTCTGGCTGAACGCCAGGCCCAGCAGCCGCATGAAGATCGACAGGTCGTTGCCGCTGCGCGGTTGAACCACCAGGGCTTGTTCAACCAGGATTTCCAGCAGGTCTTCGAGGGTAGGCTTGTGATCAGCCTTGGCCTGGCGGCGCTCCAGCTCACGGTCGAGGCTGGCGCAGAACGGCCCCAGGAAGCGTGAGAACACCGCCTGGATCAGG
The DNA here is from genome assembly GCF_014268275.3 of Pseudomonas tritici. Lineage (NCBI taxonomy): Bacteria > Pseudomonadati > Pseudomonadota > Gammaproteobacteria > Pseudomonadales > Pseudomonadaceae > Pseudomonas > Pseudomonas tritici. The sequence continues at coordinate 1,970,824 of NZ_CP077084.1, read as the reverse complement.
GCCTTTTTCGAGCCGAAATGGTAATTCACTGCAGCGAGGTTGACCCCAGCCTTGCTGGTAATCAGCCGCAATGAAGTTTCAGCAAATCCTTTTTCCGCGAACAATTGCTCGGCAGCATCGAGAATGCGTTCAACGGTTTCCGACTGGGCCATGGCTACTCCGCCTGACAAACACTTGTTTGAAACATACGTTTCAGATTGTGTCTTGTCAAGCCTGCGGGTTCGCTTTCCGGCCGGGCAGTCATGTCTTTCATCGCTATTTAATCACATCCCTATCGGTCTGTAGGCAGCGCTATCTCTGCTTTGTAGGAAGCATGTCCGATGACCGTCCAGCGGAGTGATAGAAAAGGATGATTGCCAAGCGCAGTCCACTGTATATAATCCCAGTCACTGTATAAAAAGACAGAGCGATCAACATGCTAAAACTGACGCCACGCCAAGCTGAGATTCTGGCTTTTATCAAGCGCTGCCTCGATGACAACGGCTACCCGCCGACACGAGCGGAAATTGCGCTGGAACTGGGGTTCAAGTCCCCCAACGCCGCCGAAGAACACCTTAAGGCCCTCGCTCGCAAAGGCGCGATCGAGATGACCCCCGGTGCCTCGCGCGGTATTCGTATCCCTGGCTTCGAAGCCAAGGCCGACGAATCGACCCTGCCGATCATCGGTCGCGTCGCCGCCGGCGCGCCAATCCTGGCGCAGCAGCACGTCGAGGAATCCTGCAACATCAACCCGACCTTCTTCCATCCTCGCGCCGATTACCTGTTGCGGGTCCATGGCATGAGCATGAAGGACGTGGGCATCTTCGACGGCGATCTGCTGGCCGTTCACACCACCCGCGAAGCCCGTAATGGCCAGATCGTCGTCGCCCGTATCGGCGATGAAGTCACCGTCAAACGCTTCAAGCGCGAAGGCAGCAAGGTCTGGCTCCTGGCCGAGAACCCTGAGTTCGCCCCGATTGAAGTGAACCTGAAAGATCAGGACTTGGTGATTGAAGGCTTGAGCGTCGGCGTCATTCGCCGCTAAAGGAGGCATCATGCAGCTCATTCACACCCCACAACACACACAACTGTCGCTGTTCGAGGCCTTCATGGCCCAACCCCTTGCGCCCATCCTCAAGGAAACGGTCGAGGCGCCTTGGAGCGCAGAGCCTGAGGCGTTCAGTGAATTGTCGTTGCGCGGTGCGGCGGGGAGTTGCCTGAGCCTGCTGGCGCCGATCCTGCGCGAATTGAGCGAAGAGCAGGATGCCCGCTGGCTGACGCTGATCGCTCCGCCGGCCAGCCTGACCCAGGCCTGGTTGCGGGACGCCGGCCTCAACCGCGAGCGCATCCTGTTACTGCAACCGCGCGGTGCGCAAAGTGCCCAGCAGTTGACCTGCGAAGCCTTGCGCCTGGGCCGTAGCCATACGGTGGTGAGCTGGTTGAATCCGTTGAACGCTACCGCCAAGCAACAGTTGATCAGTGCGGCACGCGTTGGCGATGCGCAGAGCTTGAATATTCGACTGGGATAAAACCACAGGCCTGGCCTGTGGAGATCGGGCTTACTGTGGCGAGCGAGCCTGCTCGCGCTGGGCTGGGCTGCGAAGCAGTCCCAAAACCAGGCATCGTGGTTTGCCTGATGTACCGCATCAATCTAGTTAGGGCCGCTTCGCAGCCCGGCGCGGGCGGTGCGACGATTCCACAAGCCCGATCACTACAACTCAGTGAAGCACCCGCGGCCCATCTTCTTTCTCCGGTTCACCTTCAGCCAAGCGACCTGCCATCTGTACACCCACGCTCAACATGGCTTTAGCCACTTCCACATGCTGGCCCTGCAGGAACACCTTGGCGTCCTCGGAAAAATCCAGAATAACCAGAGAACCTTCGTCCTCAGCCCGGCGCAGCTCGATTCGGCCGTCAGGCAACTCAACAATTTCCAGAAAGGACGTCGGCATAAAAGTCTGTTCTCCACGAAAGACGGGAATTATATCAGTCATCCACCCAACCCCGCTGACGATCTGGACAGGTTTCTTTACGGCTTGATGAACGGTGCGCAGCTGACTCGATTCGAATGTGGGAACGGCGGTTCAACGCTCCCATATTTTGATCGGCATACTTCAGCAACGTCCTCTCAGCACTCGTTCAGGCCTTCGCGATAGCGCAGCGCCAGTTTTTTCAGCTCCTGGCGCCAGCCTTCCAACTCTTCCCGGCTCAACGGCTTGGGTTCGTCGTCTTCAACCGCCACTGCCACGATCAGCGGCTGGGTCACGTCACCCTTGGGCACGTGGGGAACACGCGGCGGCTGGAACATGTCGGCATGCGCCTTGAGCAAACGCGCGATCCAGCTGTCGGGGCTTTGCGCCATTTCCACCAGCTCAGCCAGTTCAGGGATCGCCATTGTGTCGAGCACGTCGCGGTTAATGATCATTTCTGCGCGCGGCGAACCGGCCTGGGGCAGACGGTAAAACCCGGCGATTTCATGGCACAGCCCCAACAAGGCACCGTAAAGGTGGAACAACGCGGCTTCACGCCCCGCCTGAACGAGCGCAATGGCATTCATCTCCTTCCCTTCCTCGGCGCGGCCAAGGGCTTCCAGGGACAAACCCGCAAAGTAAATTTTCTGATTGGTACGGGTATAGAGTTCGTTGGCCATGCGGCAGTCTCCACAACGAATAAGCGTGATGCTGGCTTAACAGTGTTACGGATCAGCCGAGCGCACTGCAAGCGCAAAAAAAAGGCCGCCTGTGCAGGCGGCCTTGGTATTTAGCGGATCAGTCGATCAAGCGCCCTGGCGCTTGTCTTCGACCTTCCACTTGCCGCCGTCGTAGAACGCTTTCCAGCCGGTAGGCTTGCCGTCCACTTCCGACTGCACATACTGCTCCTTGGTCTTGCGGCTGTAGCGGATCACGGCTGGGCGACCATCCGGGTCCTTCTTCGGCGCTTCACACAGGAAGTGGTACTTAGGGTCGATCTCATCCTTGTGCGGCACAATTTCCAGCACCAGCGGCGCACGGGTCTCGCGGTTTTTCGGGAACTGGCTGGCAGCCAGGAACAGCCCCGAAGCGCCGTCACGCAGGATGTAGGTGTCGTTGACCTTCTCGCACTTGAGCTCAGGCATCTTCACCGGGTCCATCTTCGGCGGCGCCGCGTCACCGCTTTTCAGCAGTTTGCGGGTGTTCTTACAGGTCGGGTTGGTGCAACCGAAGAACTTGCCGAAACGGCCGGTCTTGAGCTGCATCTCGCTGCCGCACTTGTCGCATTCCAGGCTCGGACCCTCGTAGCCCTTGATGCGGTAAGTGCCCTCTTCGATCTCGTAGCCGTTGCAATCCGGGTTGTTACCGCAGATGTGCAGCTTGTGCTTTTCGTCCAGCAGGTAGGCGTCCATCGCCGTGCTGCAGATCGGGCAACGGTGCTTGCCACGCAGTACCAACGACTCGGATTCACCCTCATCGTCGGCCGCGATTTCATCACCTGGTACCAGGTTAACGGTGGCCTTGCAGCGTTCTTTCGGCGGCAGGCTGTAGCCCGAGCAACCGAGGAACACGCCGGTGGACGCCGTACGAATTTGCATCGGGCGGCCGCAGGTCAGGCACGGGATGTCGGTCATCACCGGCTGGTTGGCGCGCATGCCGCTCTCAGGGCTTTCTGCTACTTCAAGCTTCTTCTTGAAGTCGCCGTAAAACTCGTCCAGCACATTTTTCCAGTCGCGCTCGCCCTGGGCCACGTCATCGAGGTTCTCTTCCATGCCGGCGGTGAAGCCATAGTCCATGAGGTTCGAGAAGCTCTCGGACAGGCGCTCAGTGACGATATCGCCCATCTTTTCCGAGTAGAAACGACGGTTATGCAGCGCAACGTAGCCACGGTCCTGGATGGTCGAGATGATCGCTGCATAGGTCGAAGGACGACCGATACCGCGCTTCTCCATCTCCTTCACCAGGCTGGCTTCCGAATAACGCGCCGGCGGCTTGGTGAAGTGCTGGGACGGGTCGAGCTTGATCAGCTTCAGCGTATCGCCCTGAGCCATATCCGGCAGCACATCGTCATCGCCAGGCTTGGCGATCTGCGGCATTACACGGGTATAGCCGTCGAACTTGAGGATACGCCCCTTGGCACGCAGCTCGAAGTCACCAGCGCCCACGCTCACGGTGGTGGACAGGTATTGCGCCGGCAGCATCTGGCACGCCAGGAACTGGCGCCAGATCAGCTCGTAGAGGCGCTCAGCGTCACGCTCCATGCCGCTCAGCTTGCTTGGCTCAGTGTTGGCGTCGGAAGGACGAATCGCTTCGTGAGCCTCCTGTGCGCCTTCCTTGCTGCTGTAGACGTTCGGCTTCTCCGGCAGGTACTTCTTGCCGAACTCCGTTTCAATATAAGTACGCGCCATCGCCACCGCGTCTTGCGACAGGTTGGTGGAGTCCGTACGCATATAAGTGATGTAGCCGGCTTCGTACAGACGCTGGGCCATCATCATGGTTTTCTTCACACCAAAGCCCAGGCGGTTGCTCGCGGCCTGCTGCAGGGTGGAGGTGATGAACGGTGCCGACGGCTTGCTGCTGGTCGGTTTGTCTTCACGCTTGACGATGCTGTAGCTGGAAGCCTTGAGCTTTTCCAGCGCGGCCATGGCCTGGGCTTCGTTCAGCGGCTTGAAGGCCTCGCCTTTCTCACGGGCCACTTCAAAGCGCACATTGGCGCCCTTGGCGGTGCCGAGGTCGGCGTGGACTTCCCAGTACTCTTCGGGGTTGAACGCACGGATCTCGCGCTCACGCTCCACCACCAGCTTTACCGCAACCGATTGCACACGGCCAGCGGACAAGCCACGGGCGATCTTGGCCCACAACAGCGGCGAGACCATGTAACCCACGACGCGGTCGAGGAAACGACGCGCTTGCTGGGCGTTGACACGGTCGATATCCAGCTCGCCCGGCTTGGAGAAGGCTTCCTGGATGGCTTTCTTGGTGATTTCGTTGAACACCACGCGCTTGTAGCGGCTGTCATCACCGCCGATGGCTTCCCGCAGGTGCCAGGCAATGGCTTCCCCTTCGCGGTCCAAGTCCGTCGCGAGATAGATGGTGTCAGCATCCTTGGCGAGCCGGCGCAGCTCCTCAATGACCTTTTCCTTGCCCGGAAGGATTTCGTACTTGGCCTTCCAGCCATGATCCGGGTCCACACCCATGCGCGAGACCAGCTGCTTGCGCGCTTTCTCTTTAGGCGTGAGCACCGGACCTTCGCCCGCGGCCGCCTTGCCGCGCTTGGCGGCAGGCTCCTTGCTGGCGCTAGCCGAACCGCTGGTGGGCAGGTCTCGGATATGGCCGATACTCGACTTCACCACGTACTCGTTGCCCAAGTACTTGTTGATGGTCTTGGCCTTAGCCGGGGATTCCACAATGACCAGCGATTTGCCCATGGATCGGAAAATTCCTGAATTCGAGAAGAGAAAGGCAGTTGGCGCCTGTCGCGGCAACGCTATATATAGTGGCAACAAGATGAGGTCAAGCGCAGCATTCTGCGCGACCTGCCGTTATTGCCCGGAAAAAAGACTCGGTTCGGCCTGGACCAAAGCAAAGCGCGGGACCTGCTCGCCGTCAACTTCGACGCTCTCCAGGAACATGCTCAATGGGCGCACCCAAAAGCCGTAATCGCCATACAGTGCTTGGTAAAACACCACTTCTTCTTCAGTCTCGGAATGCCGTGCCACGTTAAAAACACGGTACTGCGGACCTTTATAATGTTGGTAGAGCCCTGGTTCGACTTTCATGCTCTGGCCCTCTTACAAAATGTGTTGAAAAAAAATATTAAAAATTCCAAAAAACAAAAACCGGGGCACTGGGCCCCGGCTTCCGTCAACCCAACGCTTAAACGCGTTCGAAGACGGTCGAAATGCCTTGGCCGAGACCAATGCACATGGTTGCAACCCCGAGGTTGCCGCCATTTTGCTTCATCACGTTAAGCAAAGTGCCGGAGATACGCGCACCGGAGCAACCGAATGGGTGGCCCAGGGCAATCGCACCGCCGTGCAGGTTAACCTTCTCGTTCATCTTGTCGAGCACTTTCAAATCTTTCAGCACTGGCAGGGCCTGTGCGGCGAAAGCTTCATTGAGCTCGAAGAAGTCGATATCGGAGATAGTCAGGCCCGCGCGCTTCAAGGCTTTTTGTGTGGCCGGTACTGGACCATAGCCCATGATCGCCGGGTCCACACCCGCCACTGCCATCGAACGGATCACCGCCAGCGGCTGGATACCCAGGTCCTGGGCACGCTGCGCCGACATCACGATCATGCACGAAGCGCCGTCGGTGATTTGCGACGACGTACCGGCTGTCACGGTGCCGCCCTTTGGATTGAAGGCAGGCTTGAGGGCCGCCAGGCTTTCCAGGGTGGTGTCCGGACGAATGGTTTCGTCGTAGTCGAACAATTTCAGGAAACCGTTCTCGTCGTAGCCGTTCATCGGGATGATTTCATCCTTGAACTTGCCTTCCACGGTCGCCTTGTGGGCGAGTTGGTGGGAGCGCAGGCCGAACGCGTCCTGGGCTTCACGGGTAATGCCGTGCATTTTGCCAAGCATTTCCGCAGTCAAACCCATCATGCCCGAGGCTTTTGCTGCGTACAGCGACATGTGCGGGTTAGGGTCGACGCCGTGCATCATGCTGACGTGGCCCATGTGCTCCACGCCACCGACCACGAACACATCACCGTTGCCGGTCATGATTGCCTGGGCGGCAGTGTGCAGCGCGCTCATCGACGAGCCACACAGGCGGCTCACGGTCTGGCCGGCCGCGGTGTGCGGGATCTGGGTCATCAGCGACGCCATGCGCGCGATGTTCCAGCCCTGCTCCAGGGTCTGGTTGACGCAGCCCCAGATCACGTCTTCGACTTCGCTCGGGTCAACCTTGACGTTACGTTCCAGCAATTTACTGATCAGGTGCGCCGACATGTCTTCGGCACGGGTGTTGCGGTGCATGCCGCCCTTGGAGCGGCCCATCGGCGTGCGACCGAAGTCGACAATCACCACGTCTCTTGGATTCAAGCTCATAAATATTCTCGCTCTAGTCGTCTGGGCGCTTAACCGAAGAAGCTCTGGCCATTTTTGGCCATTTCACGCAGCTTCGCGGTCGGGTGGTACAGCGGGCCCAAATCAGCGTATTGATCAGCCAGGGCAACGAACTCGGCCACACCGATCGAGTCGATGTAACGCAGCGCACCACCACGGAATGGAGGGAAACCAATACCGTACACCAGGCCCATATCGGCTTCGGCGGCGGTTTCGACGATGCCATCTTCCAGGCAACGCACGGTTTCCAGGCACAGGGCGATCATCATCCAGTTGATGATGTCTTCGTCGGACACCTCACGCTGTTCGTAGATGACCGGAGCCAGCACTTCGTGCACCGACGGGTCGGCCACTTTCTTCTGCTTGCCCTTCTTGTCGGCCTCGTAGGCGTAGAAGCCCTTGCCGTTCTTCTGGCCCAGGCGCTTGGCTTCGTAGAGCGCGTCGATCGCCGAACGGCGGTCGTCTTTCATGCGGTCCGGGAAGCCTTCAGCCATGACGTCGCGACCGTGGTGGCCGGTGTCGATACCGACCACGTCCATCAGGTACGCCGGACCCATCGGCCAGCCAAATTTTTCCATGACTTTGTCGATGCGCACAAAGTCCACCCCGGCGCTGACCAGCTTGGCGAAACCACCGAAGTACGGGAACAGCACGCGGTTGACCAGGAAGCCCGGGCAGTCATTGACCACGATCGGGTTCTTGCCCATTTTCTTGGCGTAGGCAACGGTGGTGGCAACAGCCTGCTCGCTGGACTTCTCGCCACGGATCACTTCGACCAGCGGCATCATGTGCACCGGGTTGAAGAAGTGCATGCCGACGAAGTTTTCCGGACGCTTGAGGGCCTTGGCCAACAAGCTGATGGAAATAGTCGAGGTGTTCGACGCCAGGATAGTGTCGTCCTTAACCTGGGCTTCGACTTCAGCCAGTACCGCTTGCTTGACCTTCGGGTTCTCGACAACGGCTTCGACCACCAGGTCGACATGGCCGAAATCGCCGTAGGACAGCGTAGGACGAATGCCGTTAAGCACTTCAGCCATCTTCGCTGCGGTCATGCGACCTTTGTCCACGCGGCCGACCAGCAGCTTGGCGGCTTCCGCCAGGCCTTGCTCGATGCCGTGCTCGTTGATGTCTTTCATCAGGATCGGCGTGCCTTTGGACGCCGATTGATAGGCGATACCGCCGCCCATGATACCGGCGCCGAGTACGGCAGCCTGTTTCACGTCCTTGGCGATTTCGTCGTAGGCCTTGGCCTTTTTCTTCAGTTCCTGATCGTTCAGGAACAAGCCGATCAGGCTCTGGGCCGCCGAGGTTTTCGCCAGTTTGACGAAGCCAGCGGCTTCCACTTCCAGGGCTTTGTCGCGACCGAAGTTCGCGGCTTTCTGGATGGTCTTGATCGCTTCAACCGGCGCCGGGTAGTTCGGGCCGGCCTGGCCAGCCACAAAACCTTTGGCGGTTTCGAACGACATCATTTGTTCGATGGCGTTGAGCTTGAGTTTTTCCAGCTTCGGCTGACGCTTGGCCTTGTAGTCAAACTCGCCACTGATGGCGCCCTTGATCAGGTTCAGTGCAGCTTCGGCCAGTTTGTCCGGGGCGACCACGGCATCGACGGCACCGACTTTCAGCGCGTCTTCAGCACGGTTTTCCTTGCCGGCGGCGATCCACTCGATGGCGTTGTCGGCACCGATCAGGCGCGGCAAGCGCACGGTGCCGCCGAAACCTGGGTAGATGCCCAGTTTGACTTCAGGCAGGCCGATTTTGGCGGTAGCAGACATGACGCGGAAGTCCGCAGCCAGGCACATTTCCAGGCCACCGCCCAACGCGATGCCATTGATGGCGGCGACGGTCGGTACGTTGAGGTCTTCGAAATCGCTGAAAATCTTGTTGGCTTCGAGGTTGCCAGCCACCAGCTCGGCATCGGGCAGCTTGAAGTTGTCGACGAATTCGGTGATGTCAGCGCCGACGATGAACACGTCCTTGCCGCTGGAGACGATCACGCCTTTGATCGATGCATCAGCCTTGATGGCGTCTACGGCCTGACGCAGTTCGTTCAGGGTTAGACGGTTGAACTTGTTGACGGACTCACCCTTGAGGTCGAATTTCAATTCGACGATGCCACTTTCAAGAGCCTTAACCGTGATGGCTTTACCTTCGTAAATCATCAACTGATCTCCACGATATGGAAGCTGAACAGTACACATTGAACGCTGGCCTCTGGTGGGACATTGATGATTTCGTCAATGTTCACGCCAATCCGCCAGGCACACCCGCCAATGCGATAGTCGGGATTCTGTATGAGTCGTCTGACAGACAAACGCTCAATTCATACGCCCGTTTGATTTGGGTACGCCACCTTCATCCAATTCCGGGCAATTGTCAATCGCTCGAAAGGCTAGGGAAAACGCGACTTTCCAGTCATTTCAGAACCCGAGTCATACGCCCGCGACCCGTCAATATTCAGCTATTCACTGAATCAATAATAGAAAACATTCGGGAAAAGGCTGTACAGAACGGGATATGCCGCTAGGCTAGCGACAACCGTAACGCGTCTGGATGAACATCCGACGCGGGAAACACAGATTACCGGCCTGCCTGGCCAACTCCAGCCCGATGATATGTCGGGCTTTTTATGGCCTGCTGTTTATCAGGCCAGGGCTCTAAGCAGCGTATCGATATCCTTCAGGACGCTCGCCTCGCCCTTCTCGCCCCAATACAAGGCGATCATTTGCTTGTCGGCCTCGATCTTGTAGACGTTGTCCGGCAGCGTCGCAAAATACGGCAACAACTTTTCATCGACGCACACTTCACGCCATTGATTTACCCATACCCCCGGCTCCAACTGCCAATAGCTCCAGAGCGCCGGCGTGCTGCCGCGCCGTGGCCGGCAATACTGCGCGCACGGGCTCGGTGGCTCATGCTTGAGCCAGTGCGGCCACTCCTGGGGCGACAGTTGCATGGCCAGGCCGATGCGGCGCGCCTCCATGCGCAGGGCCATGCGCCCACTCTGATGGCGCGACGGGCGCAGCCATGCCAGAGGGCTCAGAACCACCACAAGGATTGACACCACTATCCAGACCGTCATATGTGTACTCCCGAATTTCTAGATGAGCGGATTTGATCTGACGCAACCGCATCCGCTTGAAAGCAGCCATACTGAATTTATTGCAGTCCCTTGGAGGAACGCCTCATGCCCTACACACATATTCTGGTCGCTGTCGATCTGACCGAAGAGTGCGATCCGGTGATCAAGCGCGCGCAGGAATCGGCATTGGCCAATGGCGCCATACTGTCGCTGGTGCATATCGTCGAGCCCATGGCCATGGCCTTTGGCGGTGACGTGCCGATGGACCTTTCCCAGTTGCAGCAACAACAATTTGACCAGGCCAAGGAGCGCCTGGACCGTTTGATTCTCAAATACCCGCATCTGAAAAAGGAAGACTGCCACCTGACATACGGCCAACCGCGCCAGGAAATCCACCACTTGGCCAAGGAAAAGGCTTGCGACTTGATCGTGGTGGGTAGCCATGGTCGTCACGGTTTGGCGTTGCTGCTGGGTTCTACTGCCAATGATGTGCTGCACGGCGCGCCGTGCGATGTACTGGCGGTGAAACTGGTGAAATCCTCTTAAGTACAACGCAGATCAAATGTGGGAGCGGGCTTGCTCGCGAAAGCAGTCTTTCAGTTAACGCATCTGTCGACTGATCTACCGCTTTCGCGAGCAAGCCCGCTCCCACATTTTCTGATCGCATTGTCATATAAAAAACCCGGCGCTCATGAAAATGAACACCGGGTTTTTTAATGCATTGGAATCACTCAGGCATCCAGCTCAGCCCAACGCTCGACCAACACCTCCAGCTCTTGGTTCAAGGTTTCCAGGGAAGCGATGACCTTGGCAGTTTCCGCCGCCGGGCGCAGGTAGAAACCGGCGTCAGCCATTTCCGCTTCTACTGCGGCAATCTGCTTTTCCTTGGCTTCGATATCCGCTGGCAAGGCTTCCAACTCACGCTGCAGTTTGTAGCTGAGCTTTTTCTTGGCAGCCGGTGCGGCTTCCTGAGCGGGTGCAGCAGCGGCCACCGGAGCAACGACGGCAGAGGTCAAGTCGGCCTTGCCGGACTTGCTCTCGGTCACGCCCAACAGACGCGGCGAACCGCCCTGGCGCAGCCAATCCTGGTAACCACCGACGTATTCACGCACCTTGCCTTCACCTTCGAAGACCAGGGTGCTGGTGACCACGTTGTCGAGGAATGCCCGGTCGTGGCTCACCATCAGCACGGTGCCGTTGAAGGTCAGCAGCACTTCTTCCAACAGTTCGAGGGTTTCCACATCGAGGTCGTTGGTCGGTTCGTCGAGTACCAGCAGGTTGGCCGGCTTGCTGAACAGCTTGGCAAGCAGCAGGCGCGCACGCTCACCACCGGACAAGGCTTTCACCGGCGTACGCGCACGTTGCGGGCTGAACAGGAAGTCGCCCAGGTAACTGAGTACGTGGCGGCTCTGGCCGTCGATGTCGATAAAGTCGCGACCTTCGGCGACGTTGTCGATCACGGTTTTTTCCAGGTCCAACTGGTGGCGCAACTGGTCGAAGTAGGCCACGTCGATGCGTGTGCCCTCTTCCACGCTGCCGCTGGTCGGCTGCAGACCATTGAGCATCAACTTGAGCAAGGTGGTCTTGCCGGTACCGTTGGCACCCAGCAGACCGATACGGTCGCCGCGCGCCAGGACCATCGAGAAGTCCTTGATCAGGAACGGGCCGCCCGGGTGCGCGAAGCTCACGTTATCGAGGACCATTACCTGCTTGCCCGACTTGTCGGCGGTGTCCAGCTGGATGTTGGCCTTGCCGGTGCGCTCACGACGCTCGCTGCGCTCAACGCGCAGGGCTTTGAGGGCGCGTACGCGGCCCTCGTTACGGGTGCGGCGCGCCTTGATGCCCTGGCGAATCCAGACTTCTTCCTGGGCCAGTTTTTTGTCGAACAGCGCGTTGGCGGTTTCTTCAGCCGCCAGAGAGGCCTCTTTGTGCACCAGGAAGCTGGCGTAGTCGCCGTTCCAGTCGATCAGGCCGCCACGGTCCAGTTCGAGGATGCGCGTGGCCAGACTCTGCAGGAAGGCACGGTCGTGCGTGATAAACAGCACGGCGCCCTGGAAATCCTTGATGGCTTCTTCCAGCCAGGCGATGGCGCCGATGTCCAGGTGGTTGGTCGGTTCGTCGAGCAGCAGCAGGTCCGGCTCGGACACCAGGGCCTGGGCCAGCAACACGCGACGACGCCAGCCGCCGGACAATTCGGCGAGGGTCTTGTCGGCCGGCAGTTGCAGGCGGCTCAAGGTGCTGTCGACCAGTTGCTGCAAGCGCCAGCCGTCACGGGCTTCGAGGTCTTGCTGGACGTGCATCAGCTTGTCCAGGTCTTCTTCGGTGACACAGTTCTGCGCCAGGTGATGGTATTGCGCGAGCAACTCGCCCACGCCATCCAGGCCTTCGGCAACCACGTCGAACACTGTCCGTCCGTCGGCCACCGGCAATTCTTGCGGCAATTCGCCAATCTTGAGGCCCGGAGCGCGCCAAACAGAGCCGTCATCGGGCTTCTGGTCGCCTTTTACCAGCTTCATCATGCTGGATTTGCCGGTGCCGTTGCGGCCGATGATGCACACCCGCTCACCACGGGCGATCTGCCAGGACACCTTGTCCAACAACGGCATAGCGCCGAAAGCAAGGGACACATCGCTGAATTTGAGCAGGGTCATACGCTTCTCCAAAAACTGGGCGCGCATTCTACCTGAGTTGAGGGTGGGATGCGGCTGGCATTTTCGCTGCCGACACGTTCTGTAGGACATTTCCAACGAACTTGAACCAACCGGCCGGCAAAGCTTTCACCGGTCGCGGGCAAAAGGCTAAGCTAGGGGCAATCAGTGTCGGCGATGCCGGTGCTAGTCGTGATTTCTCTGCACGGACGTCTCATGCGCAGTCGCCTTTTCAACTTTTTATCTTGTCTGCTTCTTTCCGCCACCGCCGTTCAATCCGCCCAGGCCGTGGACCTCACCACCCAACGTCAATATTACGATGAAGCCAAACGCGCCCTGGCCAAGGGTGATACCGGCCCCTACATGCAATACAGCCAGGCCCTGGCCGACTATCCGTTGACGCCGTACCTGGCCTACGACGAACTGACCGCCCGCCTGAAAACCGCGAGCAACCAGGAAATCGAACAGTTCCTTGCCAAAAACGGCGACCTGCCCCAGGCCAACTGGATGAAGCTGCGCTGGTTGCGTTGGTTGGCCGAACGTGGCGACTGGCAGACGTTTGAAAAGTACTACGACGCCAAGCTCAATTTTGTCGAACTGGACTGCCTGCACGGCCAGTACCAGCTCACCCACAATCTGAAAGCCGAAGGCTACAAGACTGCCGAAAAACTCTGGATGACCGGCAAGTCCCAACCCGCGGCCTGCGATGTCACCTTCGGCCAATGGGCGGCTGACGGCCAACTCACCGAACAGAAAATCTGGGACCGCGCCAAGCTCGCCGCCGAAGCGCGCAACTACGCACTGGCCAACAGCCTGGTGAAAACCCTGCCCACCCTCGGCGCCCAAGGCCGCTTGATGGTGGATGTGGCGCAAAAGCCCGACATGCTCAGCGACCCATCACGCTTCCTGCCGGCCACCGAGGCCATGTCTGATGCCGTGGGGCTGGGCCTGCGACGCCTGGCACGCCAGGATCCGGACAAGGCCATGGCCCTGCTCGACGGCTACGCCAGCAGCATGCACTTCTCCCGTGACGAAAAAGTGTCGATTGCCCGAGAGATCGGCCTGACCCTGGCCAAGCGCTTCGACCCACGTGCGCTTGAAGTCATGACCAAGTACGACCCTGAGTTGCGCGACAACACCGTCTCAGAATGGCGCCTGCGCCTGCTGTTGCGCCTGGCCCGCTGGGAAGATGCCTACCAGTTGACTCGCAAACTCCCACAAGACTTGGCGACCACCAACCGCTGGCGCTACTGGCAGGCCCGTAGCCTGGAGCTGGCCGAGCCGAAAAACCCGCAAGCGCTGGTCTTGTACAAGAACCTGTCGCGCGAGCGGGATTTCTACGGTTTTCTCGCCGCTGACCGCTCCAAGGCGCCCTACCAGCTGAACAACAAGCCGCTGGTGATGAGCCAGGCGCTGGTGAACAAGGTGCGCAACACGCCTGGCGTGCGCCGTGCCCTGGAGTTCTATGCGCGCGGCCAGATCGTCGATGGCCGCCGCGAGTGGTACCACGTCAGCCGTCACTTCAACCGTGACGAAATGGTCGCCCAGGCCAAGCTGGCCTACGACATGAAGTGGTACTTCCCGGCCATCCGTACCATCAGCCAGGCGCAGTACTGGGACGACCTGGACATCCGCTTCCCGATGGCCCACCGCGACACCCTGGTGCGTGAAGCCAAGGTACGCGGCCTGCATTCGAGCTGGATATTCGCGATCACTCGCCAGGAAAGCGCCTTCATGGATGACGCCCGCTCCGGCGTCGGCGCCAGCGGCCTGATGCAACTGATGCCCGGCACCGCCAAGGAAACGGCGCGCAAGTTCAGCATCCCGCTGGCCTCACCGGCCCAGGTGCTGGACCCGGACAAAAACATCCAGCTCGGCGCGGCTTACCTGAGCCAGGTGCACAGCCAGTTCAACGGCAACCGCGTCCTCGCCTCCGCCGCCTACAACGCCGGCCCTGGCCGTGTGCGCCAATGGCTGCGCGGTGCCGATCACTTGAGCTTCGACGTGTGGGTAGAAAGCATCCCGTTCGACGAAACCCGCCAGTATGTACAGAACGTGCTGTCTTATTCGGTGATCTACGGGCAGAAGCTCAACTCACCACAGCCGCTGGTGGATTGGCATGAGCGGTATTTTGATGATCAATGACCGGTAATGCCGGTCAGGTAGGCGCTGTCGAGTAAAACGAGGCTGCGCGCTTTTTGCCCGCCACAATGAAAATGCCCGCATTGAGAGATGCGGGCATTTTTTATGGGGCCGCCGGGCGCTCGCTTTGCACCGCTTCAGCCAAAGCCAGGCTCAACGCCTGCAGCATGAACTCAACGAAAGGGGTTGCCTCCGCCCGCTGGTCGGCTGCCGACAACGCGGCATAGTAGGCATCCTGCTGTTCACGAATCACCGCTTCCACCGGTAGGTAAGCCAATACAGGGCGCCACTGGCTGAGGATCAGGGTTTGCCAGAGACGACCCATTCGCCCATTTCCGTCTGCAAAAGGATGGATAAATTCGAACTCGTAATGGAATACGCAACTGGCGATCAACGGGTGCCAATCCGAAACCGTCAACCATTGCAACAAATCGTCCATTAGATGCGTTACACGGCTTGCGGGCGGAGCCATGTGAACCAGTTGCTCGCCGCGATAGATACCAACACCCGCCTGTCGAAACCGACCAGCATCGTCAATCAATCCAAACATGAGCAGCTCGTGTGCCTTAAGCAGGTCCACACGATCACCGGGAATCCACTGCGGCATGGCCTCGTAAGCAGCAAATGCATTACGTACTTCCTGGATTTCTCGCGGTAAGCCCAGCACTCGCTTACCTTCCAGAACTGCGGTTACTTGTTCGACGCTGAGCGTGTTGTTCTCGATCGCCAGCGAAGCCTGAATGGTGCGAATCCGATTACCACGCCTTAACTGAGGCGTCTGACGGCTATCGTCGCCGACTGAGAGTTGACCAATCTGCTCACTGATATCGGCCACCAGGGCCAGCATCTTTGTGGTCAGGGTCAGCGGAGGTTGATAACGGCTCATGTCCTCATCCAGTTCCATAGCGAAAGACCACATGATGCCTCAAGGCCCTGATACTTCGCAGCTTCAATCAACCTCCACCCCATCACTGAACTGCAACGCCGCCAACCGCGCATACAGCGGATTGCTCGCAATCAACTGCTGATGCGTGCCCACTGCCACCAGCTTGCCTTGGTCCATCACCGCAATCCGATCCGCATTCTTCACGGTCGCCAGTCGATGCGCGATCACCAGCGTGGTACGCCCCTGCATCAATTGCGGCAGCGCTTGCTGGATCAGGTGCTCACTCTGGGCATCAAGCGC
Source organism: Pseudomonas tritici (assembly GCF_014268275.3). NCBI lineage: Bacteria > Pseudomonadati > Pseudomonadota > Gammaproteobacteria > Pseudomonadales > Pseudomonadaceae > Pseudomonas > Pseudomonas tritici. The sequence goes on along the minus strand of NZ_CP077084.1, from coordinate 1,954,750 downwards.
GCTGGTGGCTTCGTCCAGCAACAGGATCGGCGCGTCCACCAGCAACGCGCGGGCAATGGCCAGGCGTTGGCGTTGGCCGCCGGAGAGGCCCATGCCGCCGTCGCCGAGATGGGTCTGGTAGCCGTCGGGCATTTGCAGAATGAAGTCGTGGGCATGGGCGATGCGCGCGGCGGCTTCGACGTGTTCCGAAGTGGCTGTCGGGTTGCCATAGCGGATGTTTTCTTCGACGCTGCCGTAGAACAGCGCCGGGCTCTGGGACACCAGGGCGAAGTGACGGCGCAGGTCCATGGGATCGAGATCGGTCAGCGCGTGGCCTTCGAGCAGGATGCGGCCTTGCTGGGGATCGTAGAAACGTAGCAACAGGTCGAAAATCGTCGATTTACCCGCGCCGGACGGGCCGACCAGCGCCAGGGTTTCGCCTGGGTTGATGGTCAGGTTCAAGCCGTCGATGGCGTAGCTGTCCGGCCGTGAAGGGTAGGAGAAGCGCAGGTCCTGCAACTCCAGGCGGCCACTGACCCGCTCGGGCAATTGCACAATGCCAGCGGCCGGCGCCTGGATTTCATTGGTGGACTGCAACAGTTCGCCGATGCGTTCGGCCGCACCGGCGGCACGTTGCAGCTCGCCGAGTACTTCGCTGAGGGTGCCGACGGCGCTGCCGACGATCAGGCTGTAGAACACAAAGGCCGCCAGCTCGCCACCGGAAATGCGCCCGCTGATGACGTCCATGCCGCCGACCCACAACATCACGCCCACGGCGCCGAGCACCAGCATGATCACCAGGGTAATCAGCCAGGCGCGCTGGGTGATGCGTTTACGCGCGGTGGTAAATGCGTCTTCCACGGTCACGGCGAAGCGCTGTTCGTCCTGTACCTGGTGGTTGTACGCCTGCACGGTCTTGATCTGACCGAGGGTCTCGGACACATAGCTGCCCACATCAGCGATGCGGTCCTGGCTTTGTCGCGACAGGCTGCGCACGCGCCGGCCAAAGATCAGGATCGGCGCCAGCACCAGCGGCAGCGCCACCACCACGATACTGGTGAGCTTGGGGTTGGTGACAAACAACAGCACGATGCCACCGATGACCATCAAGGCGTTGCGCAGGAACAGTGACAGCGACGAGCCGATCACCGATTGCAGCAAGATGGTGTCGGTGGTCAGCCGCGACTGGATCTCCGAACTGCGGTTGTTCTCATAGAAGCCCGGATGCAGGTAGATCAGGTGGTTGAACACCTGCCGACGGATATCCGCCACCACCCGCTCGCCAATCCACGACACCAGGTAAAACCGCGCAAACGTGCCCACCGCCAATCCCAGTACCAGGATCATGAACAGACCGATGGACTGGTTGAGCAGGTGCGGTGACTGGGTCATGAAGCCCTGGTCCACCAGCAGGCGAATGCCCTGCCCCATGGACAAGGTAATACCGGCCGTGACGATAAGCGCCAACAGGGCGCCGAGCGCCTGCCAGCGGTAGGGCGCAATGAAACGGCTGGCCAGGCGAATCGCGCGGCGTTGACGGACTGAGAACATGGAGGGCATCACCAATGAGGAACCTGTACATCAACATTGGGGGAACTTGCGTAAATAACAATGAGTCAGGTTATTTATGCCCCCCGATGCTGGCCCCTAGAGGCTATCGGTCTAACGCCTGGCTGGAAATTTGTATCGGTTTCTGGTCGACTGGGTGTCAGAACCGCTGAACGGGTAGGGAGTTGTAACAGCCCGGTCACGGGAGGGTTTTACAGTAGGTACACAACCTGATGAGGAGACAGGCCATGACCTTGCAAAACAGCAGCGATGCCAAGATTGAAGTGATCCGCCAACCGCAGCAGCTGCCTTGCTCGTACATCGACGCTCAGGGCCGTGAAGTGCAGATCACCGAAGAGATGATCCAGCAAGCGTGCAGCGAACTGGAAGAAAAATTGGTCAAGCCTGCCCAGTAAGGCTAACGCGCCACGCTCTTGCAAACCCGGCCCTGGTGGCCGGGTTTTTTAGTGGCGTTTAAATCGTCTGCGCGCCCAATGCGGAAACGATATTGGCCAGCGCCGTCGACTCTCCGTTGATTCGCACTTTCAAACCGTCGATCTCTCGGCGTGCGGGGTAATGCTTGCGCAGCAGGTCGAAGGCCTTACGCTGTTCGTCCACGGTTCCAACAAGGCTGCGGCGGAAATCCGCATCATCGCGGCGCGGGTCGTACACGCTGCGGCACAGGGTTGCCAGCGCCCAAGCCGGTTCGGTCGACGCGTTCAAATGCACCTCGGCCAGCCACGGCGCGGGCAGCAGATCACTTAATTGGATGCTCGGCGCCTGGCCCAGGTGCGCGCAGAACGCCTGGTAAATCTGCGCCGTGCCGCGCTGCCGGCCTTCCAGGCTATAACCAGCAATATGCGGCGTGGCCAGCACGCACAGGTCCGCCAGGTCGACGTCCACTTGCGGCTCGCCCTCCCATACATCCAGCACCGCTTGCAGGTCTTCGCGCTCCAGCAGTACCTCGCGCAGGGCGGCGTTGTCCACCACTGCGCCACGGCTGGCGTTGATCAGCCAGGTGCCAGGCTTGAGTTGCTCAAGACGCTGGCGGTCGAGCAGGTGCCAGGTAGAGCCATTGCCGGATTTGGTCAGCGGCGTGTGCAGGCTGATCACATCGCATTGCTCAATGATCTGCGCCAGGCTGACGTAATCCCCGTCTTCGGCGATCTGCCGTGGCGGGTCGCAGACCAGTACGTTCCAGCCCAGGCCCTTGAGCACCTTCACCAACCGCCCACCGACTTCACCGGCACCGACCACGCCGTAAGTGCGCTGATTGAGGTCGGCGCCTTCGATTTCAGCCAGGGTCATCAGGCTGCCCAACACATAATCCACAACGCCACGGGCATTGCAGCCGGGGGCGCTGGCCCATTGGATGCCGGCCTGCTTGAAGTAGTCGAGGTCCAGGTGATCGGTGCCGATGGTGCAGGTACCGACAAAGCGCACCGCGCTGCCCTCCAACAGGGCCCGGTTGACGTTGGTCACCGAGCGCACCAGCAACACATCGGCCTGCTCGACTGTAGCGCGGTCGATGGATCGGCCGGGCACGCGGCGAATCTCGCCAATCCCTTGGAAGAATGCATCGAGCAGCGGAATATTTTCGTCGGCAACAATCAGCATGGCAGGCTCCTTTGGCGGACCGGCAGTGTACAGGGATCGCAGCCCGCGCTTACAAATCGCTAACACAGGTTTTTTCCTGACTGATGCGTCAAGGCGTAGAATCCGCCGTCCTTGCGCTGCCTTCTACTGGACACCTGTACGTGAACACTGCCACCGCCACCCTCACCCGCCCCGCCCGCATCAGCCGGGAAGTGCGCGGCCTGTTGACGCTCGCCTTGCCGATCATCATCGGCCAACTGGCCACCACGGCGATGAGCTTTGTCGATGCGGTGATGGCCGGACGCGTCAGCCCCCAGGACTTGGCGGCCGTAGGCCTGGGCAATTCGATCTGGATCCCGGTGTACCTGCTGATGACCGGCACCCTGCTGGCCACCACGCCGAAAGTCGCCCAGCGCTACGGTGCGGGCCAGTTCAGCGAGATCGGACCGCTGGTGCGACAGTCCTTGTGGCTGGCGGTGGTGGTCGGTATCACGGGAGCGCTGCTGTTGCTCTGCGCCGAACCGATCCTGCGTGCGATGAAGGTCGAGCCCGACCTGATCGCGCCGTCCATGGGCTACCTGCATGGCATTGCCGCCGGTATGCCGGCCATTGCGCTGTATTACGTGCTGCGCTGTTTCAGCGATGGCCTGGGCCGCACACGACCGAGCATGGTGATGGGCCTGTGTGGCCTGGCGCTGAACATTCCGCTGAACTACATCTTCATCTACGGTCACCTCGGCCTGCCGGCCATGGGTGGCGTAGGGTGTGGCTGGGCCACAGCCATTGCGATGTGGGTGATGATGCTCGGCCTGGCCGGCTGGACCCGCTGGGGGCCGGCCTACCAGAGCAGCGAATTGTTCAAGCGCTTCGACTGGCCGCAATGGGCGGTGATCAAGCGTGTACTGGGGATTGGCCTACCGATTGGCATCGCGATTTTTGCCGAATCGAGCATTTTCGCGGTCATTGCATTGCTGCTCGGCAGCCTGGGGGCCACGGTGGTATCCGGCCATCAGATCGCCCTGAACGTCAGCTCGCTGGTGTTCATGATCCCCTACTCCTTGAGCATGGCCGTCACCGTGCGCGTCGGCCAAGCCCTGGGCCGTGGCGAACCGCGTGAAGCGCGCTTCGCCGCCGGTGTCGGCATGGGCACTGCGTTGGCGTATGCCTGCGTGTCTTGCAGCCTGATGCTGGTGTTTCGCGAGCAGATTGCGGCGATCTACACCCCGGACCCGGTGGTGATTCACTTAGCGTCGATGTTGATCGTGTTCTCCGCGCTGTTCCAGTTCTCCGACTCGATCCAGGTCACGGCGGCAGGCGCACTGCGTGGCTATCAGGACACCCGCGTGACCATGGTGCTGACCTTGTTCGCGTATTGGGGCGTGGGGCTACCGGTGGGTTACGCCCTGGGCCTGACCGACTGGCTGGGCGAGCCGAGCGGCCCAAGCGGCTTATGGCAAGGGCTGATCGTGGGCCTGAGCTGCGCGGCGGGGATGTTGCTGGTGCGCCTGGCGCGCAGTGCACGCCGGCGCATTCGCGCAGACAAGGCGCGGGGTTAAGCGGACTTCTTGCGGATCCAGTACAGGTACGTACCGGCCTGCTCCTGCTGATCCACCAGTTCGTGGTCAAGAAACACGCAGAACTTGGGGATATCGCGGCGCGTGGACGGGTCGGTCGCGATCACCTTGAGCAAGCCGCCAGGCGGCAGGTCGCGGATGTGCTGGTGCAGCATCATGACCGGTTCCGGGCAGTTGAGGCCGGTGGCGTCCAGCACAGCGTCTACGGGCAAATCGAGGGGCTGATTCATACATCACTCCTGAAACAGACCCGCTCTCCTGTGGGAGCGGGCTTGCCCGCGATAAGGGGCACATTCACTATAAATTTCGACTGTTATACCGCTATCGCGGGCAAGCCCGCTCCCACATTTTGAACTGCGCCGTCAGCGGGTTTTGGGTTTCTTGGCAGTTTCCAACCGACGCAAATGGCAGGTCACTTCCTCACGGTCGTGGTACAGCTGCTTGCAGCCGATCTCCACGCGAATGCCGCGCGCCTTGAAACCGTCTTCGATGCGCTCCAACAAGCGCTTCACTTCGGCGTAACGCTGCTTCATCGGCAGCTTCAAGTTCACCACCGCCTCGCGGCAATGCCCCTCGCCGATCCAGGTTTCCAGCAGCGCGGCGTTACGCGCAGGCTTCTCGACGATATCGCAGACCATCCAGTCCACCGGCTGCTTGGGCACGAAGGTGAAGCCGTCTGCCATCAAATGCTGCACCAGGCCTGTGTCCATCAGGCTTTCAGCCATGGGGCCGTTGTCGATGGCAGTCACCAGCATGCCGCGGTTGACCAGTTGCCAGGTCCAGCCGCCCGGCGCTGCGCCGAGGTCGACGCCGGTCATGTCGCCGTGCAGGCGCTCGTCCCATTGGTCGCGGGGGATAAAGTGGTGCCAGGCCTCTTCCAGCTTGAGGGTCGAGCGGCTGGGCGCGTCACGCGGGAACTTGAGGCGCGGGATGCCCATCGGCCACATGGCCGAGTTGTTCGGCTCGGCCAGGCCCATGAACACTTCACGGCCGCTTTTGAAGGTCAACAGCAAGCGCGGCTTGCTCGGGTCATCCACCAGCTTGCCGGCGTTCAATAAAGCTTTGCGCAGGTGCACTTCGAATTTTTTGCAAAAGTTCGAGAGCTCCTTGCCGTCGTTGGTGTCGACCATTTCCAGCCACAGGCTGCCGCACACCGGGAAACCCTGCAAGTGAGCGAGGATCACGCTGATGCGGTCAGTTTCCGGCAGGTCGATGAATACCCCGCGCGCCCACTGCCTTGGGAAGATCAGCTCGGCAAAGCGCTGGCCGTGCATCAGGCGCTGGGCGCCGTCTTCTTCGGTGCAGACAAATTCGGCGCAAGCGCTGCCGGTCTTGGCCTTGGCGTAGCCGGAAACGTTCAGGCGCGCAGCGTGCTCCGCGATCTCGGAACAGACTTCGCCTTCAAAACCCGGACGGCAGTGCATAAAAAGGGTGTTCATTGAATCTCCTGGCAACTGGGCTTGCTGTAGCGCAAGTCCTGTCATGAAAACGCGCGCATGATAGCCGAGTTCGGAACCTTGGACTTAACGATAGAGTCCAGTTATTAGCCTGCTAATGAAAACAGGGCTAAGTTGAAAGCTCTGTTCGTCCCGTCAGGTCCGTAGCCGTGCGGACCATAAGGAGTCATGTAATGTCATCCCTTGATAGCCTGAGAACCCTTAAAATCCTACAGATCGACGACAAAACCTATCACTACTTCAGCTTGCCCGAAGCCGCCAAGAGCCTGGGTGACCTGGATAAATTGCCCATGTCCCTCAAGGTGCTGCTGGAAAACCTGCTGCGCTGGGAAGACGACAAGACCGTCACCGGCGCCGACCTCAAGGCCATCGCCGCCTGGCTCAAAGAGCGCCAGTCCGACCGCGAGATCCAGTACCGCCCGGCGCGGGTATTGATGCAAGACTTTACCGGTGTGCCCGCCGTGGTCGACCTGGCCGCTATGCGCGCCGCCGTGGCCAAGGCCGGTGGCGACCCGCAGCGTATCAACCCGCTGTCGCCGGTGGACTTGGTGATCGACCACTCGGTGATGGTCGACAAGTTCGGTAACGCCGACGCCTTCGAGCAAAACGTCGACATCGAGATGCAGCGCAACGGCGAACGCTACGCCTTCCTGCGTTGGGGCCAGAGCGCCTTCGATAACTTCAGCGTGGTGCCACCGGGCACTGGCATCTGCCACCAGGTCAACCTCGAATACCTCGGCCGCACCGTGTGGACCAAAGACGAAGACGGCCGCACCTACGCCTTCCCCGACACCTTGGTCGGCACTGACTCCCACACCACCATGATCAACGGCCTTGGTGTACTCGGCTGGGGCGTGGGCGGGATCGAAGCGGAAGCGGCGATGCTTGGCCAGCCGGTGTCGATGCTGATCCCCGAAGTGATCGGCTTCAAGCTCACCGGCAAATTGAAGGAAGGCATCACCGCCACCGACTTGGTACTGACCGTGACCCAGATGCTGCGCAAAAAAGGCGTGGTGGGTAAATTCGTCGAGTTCTACGGCGATGGCTTGGCCGACCTGCCCCTGGCCGACCGCGCGACCATTGCCAACATGGCCCCGGAATACGGCGCCACCTGCGGCTTTTTCCCGGTGGATGAGGTAACGCTGGACTACCTGCGTTTGTCCGGCCGACCTACGGAAACCGTAAAACTGGTCGAGGCCTACACCAAGGCGCAGGGCCTGTGGCGCAACGCTGGCCAGGAGCCGGTATTCACCGACAGCCTGGCGCTGGACATGGGCAGCGTCGAAGCCAGCCTGGCCGGGCCAAAACGCCCACAGGACCGCGTGTCGCTGCCAAATGTCGGCCAAGCATTCAGCGACTTCCTCGACCTGCAATTCAAACCCACCAACAAGGAAGAGGGCCGCCTGGAAAGCGAAGGTGGCGGCGGGGTTGCCGTGGGCAATGCTGACCTGGTGGGCGAAACCGACTACGAATACGACGGCCGCACTTACCGCCTGAAAAACGGTGCCGTGGTGATCGCCGCGATCACCTCCTGCACCAACACCTCCAACCCCAGCGTAATGATGGCGGCCGGGCTGGTGGCGAAAAAGGCCGTGGAAAAGGGCCTCACCCGCAAGCCATGGGTAAAAACCTCGCTGGCCCCGGGCTCCAAGGTGGTCACTGATTACTACAAGGCAGCAGGCCTCACCCAATACCTGGATAAACTCGGCTTCGACTTGGTGGGTTACGGCTGCACCACCTGCATCGGCAACTCCGGGCCGTTGCCAGAGCCGATCGAGAAAGCCATCCAGAAGGCTGACCTCGCCGTAGCGTCGGTGCTCTCCGGCAACCGCAACTTCGAAGGCCGCGTGCATCCGCTGGTCAAGACCAACTGGCTGGCGTCACCGCCCCTGGTCGTGGCTTATGCCCTGGCCGGCACCGTACGCATCGATATCAGCAGCGAGCCGCTGGGTAACGATCAGGACGGCAACCCGGTGTACCTCAAGGACATCTGGCCGAGCAGCAAGGAAATCGCCGACGCGGTGGCCCAAGTCAGCACCGGCATGTTCCACAAGGAATACGCCGAGGTGTTTGCCGGTGACGAACAGTGGCAAGCGATTGAAGTGCCGCAAGCCGCGACGTACGTGTGGCAGAAGGACTCCACCTACATCCAGCACCCGCCATTCTTCGATGACATCGCAGGTCCCTTGCCGGTCATCAAGGACGTCCAAGGCGCCAACGTGCTGGCCCTGCTGGGCGATTCGGTCACCACCGACCACATCTCCCCCGCCGGCAACATCAAAACCGACAGCCCTGCAGGCCGTTACCTGCGCGAACAAGGCGTGGAGCCACGCGACTTCAACTCCTATGGCTCACGCCGAGGCAACCATGAAGTGATGATGCGCGGCACCTTTGCCAACATCCGCATCCGCAATGAAATGCTCGGCGGCGAGGAAGGCGGTAATACGCTGTATATCCCTACCGGCGAGAAAATGCCGATCTACGACGCCGCGATGAAATACCAGGCTTCGGGCACGCCGCTGGTGGTGATTGCCGGCCACGAGTACGGCACAGGCTCAAGCCGTGACTGGGCGGCCAAAGGCACCAACCTGCTGGGTGTGAAGGCGGTGATTGCCGAGAGTTTCGAACGGATTCACCGCTCCAACCTGGTGGGCATGGGCGTGTTGCCGCTACAGTTCAAGCTGGACCAGAACCGCAAGTCGCTCAAGCTGACGGGCAAGGAGAAGGTCGACATTCTTGGGCTGACGGACGCAGAGATCGTGCCGCGCATGAACCTGACGCTGGTGATTACGCGGGAGGACGGCAGTACAGAGAAGCTAGAGGTGCTGTGCCGGATCGATACGTTGAATGAAGTGGAGTACTTCAAGGCGGGGGGCATCCTGCACTATGTACTGCGCCAACTGATCGCGTCCTAAGCAACACTGCAAATCAAATGTGGGAGCGGGGTTGCTCGCGAATGCGGTGTATCAGTCAAGTATGTATCGACTGACACTGTGCATTCGCGAGCAAGCCCGCTCCCACATTTTTGACCGCACTCCGATCAGAACAACCAGCGCCACAACAGCACCAGCACGACTACCGCCAGCACCGGCCGGGCAATCCGGTAGGCCTTGGGATGCTTGCGCTTCCACTGCTTGACCACACCACTGAACGTGTCGCTGAAGGTCTTGCTCCAGGCATACGCCTGGTTGATCCCGCCAACCCGCTCGTCATCCAGGTTCTGCGGCGCCGTCGCGCGGCCCAACTGCTTGCTGACCCAGCGATTGACGCGGGTCATCACGCGGTTGCTCAGCGGCCGCTCAATGTCGCAAAACAGAATCACACGGGTCTGCTCGGTTTCGTTCTTGACCCAGTGCACGTAGGTTTCGTCGAACATTACGTCGTCACCGTCGCGCCAAGCGTATTCCTCGCCATCAACAAAGATCCGGCAGGCGTCGGAATTCGGCGTGGACAACCCCAGGTGGTAACGCAGCGAGCCGGCAAACGGGTCGCGATGCGGGTTGAGGTGGCTGCCGCCCGGCAACAGCGCAAACATCGCGCCCTTCACGTTAGGAATGCTGCTCACCAGTGCCACGGTTTTCGGGCACAGTGCCTCGGCCGACGGCAGGGGTTTGTCGTACCACTTGAGGTAGAAACGCTTCCAGCCCTTCTTGAAGAACGAACCGAAGCCGGCGTCGTTGTTCTTTTCGGCAGCGCGGATGTAACCCTCGTCGAACAGGTGCATGGCCTCTTCGCGGATCACTTCCCAGTTGTCCTTGAGCACGTCCAGTTCCGGGAACTTGCTGCGGTCCAGGTAAGGTTTGGACGGCACCGCCGAGAACAGGTACATCAAGGCGTTATATGGGGCGAACAGCGCCGAATGGTTGACAAATTGGCGCAACATCGGCAAACGGGCCTTACCGCGCAGGTGCACATACAGCGTGCTGCCAATAAACAACAGCAACACCGACAGTTTGGCGGCCAAAGAAAAGGTCATGCAGCAACTCCTGGAAATAAGCGCCTGGCCAACAGCAGACGTAGCAGCCGGCCATGATAAACATTTGGGCCAGTATGCAGAAGGCCTAGCTTACCTGCGCTGATTCACATCAAGCCTGGTTTTCCTGTTCGGTAAACAAATCGCTGAACAGCATGCTCGACAGGTAACGCTCACCGGAGTCCGGCAGAATCACCACGATCGTCTTGCCTTGCATTTCCGGCTTCTCGGCCAGGCGCACCGCCACGGCCATCGCGGCGCCGCAGGAGATGCCGCACAGAATCCCTTCTTCCTGCATCAAGCGCAGGGCCATGGCTTTGGATTCGTCGTCGGTGACCAGTTCCACGCGGTCGACCATCGACAGGTCGAGGTTTTTCGGCACGAAACCGGCGCCGATGCCCTGGATCTTGTGCGGGCTCGGCTTGATCTCTTCACCGGCCAGCGCCTGGGTGATCACCGGCGACACGATCGGCTCGACGGCCACCGACAGAATCGGCTTGCCCTGAATGTTCTTGATATAGCGCGACACGCCGGTGATGGTGCCGCCGGTCCCCACGCCCGCGACCAGCACGTCCACGGCGCCATCGGTGTCATTCCAGATTTCCGGGCCGGTGGTTTTTTCGTGGATCGCCGGGTTCGCCGGGTTTTCGAATTGAGCCGGCATGAAATAAGTGGCCGGATCGTTGGCGACGATTTCGCCAGCCTTTTCGATAGCGCCCTTCATGCCCTTGGCCGGTTCGGTCAGCACCAATTCGGCCCCCAAGGCCTTAAGCACTTTGCGCCGCTCGATACTCATGGACGCCGGCATGGTCAACAGCAATTTATAGCCACGGGCAGCGGCGACAAACGCCAGGCCGATGCCGGTGTTGCCGGAGGTGGGTTCGACAATGGTCATGCCCGGCTTGAGTTTGCCGTTGCTTTCAGCGTCCCAGATCATGTTTGCGCCAATGCGGCATTTCACCGAGTAACCCGGGTTACGCCCCTCGATCTTGGCCAGAATGGTCACGCCACGCGGTGCGATCCGGTTGATCTGAACCAGGGGCGTGTTACCGATGGAGTGCGCGTTGTCTGCAAAGATACGGCTCATGACGGGTCCTATTTGGCAGTTTCCAGAAAGGACCAAGGGTATGCCTCACCTCTCGAAGCGTCCAGTCGGAGGAACGTTGGCGCATTCAAAACAGTCAATCTCCTAACTGTCAGGAGATCTGCACCATGAAACGTCGTTACAGTTGGCCGCTATGGACCGTCGCCGGGCTGGTGGTGGTACTGGTTGCCTTGAACATCGCGCTGCCCTATCTGGTGCGCAACTATTTGAATGAAAAGCTCGCCGACATGGGTGACTACCGTGGCGAAGTCACCGATGTGGACTTGGCGTTGTGGCGCGGAGCCTATCGCATCAATGGCCTGAAGATCGTCAAGGTCGACGGCAAGGTGCCCGTACCGTTCGTCAACGCGCCGTTGATCGAATTTGCCGTGAGCTGGCACTCGTTGTGGTACGACCATGCGGTGGTCGCCGAGGGGCATTTCGTCAAGCCGGAGGTCAACTTCGTCGACGGCGGCGCCAACAAGCAGGCGTCACAGACGGGTAAAGGCACCGACTGGCAGGAACAGTTGAGCAAACTGCTGCCGATCACCCTGAATGAAATGCGCATTGAAGACGGCAAGATTTCGTTCCACAACTTCAATTCCAAACCGCCGGTGAACATCAACGCCACCTCGGTCAACGCCAGTTTCTACAACCTCACCAACGTGGTGGACGTCAAAGGCAAGCGCGACGCACGCTTCGAAGGCAAGGCCTTGCTGCAAGGCCAGGCGCCACTGGAGGCCACGGCGACGTTTGATCCGCTGAGCGACTTTGAAGAATTCGAGTTTCGCTTCCGCGCCCGCGACCTGCAGCTCAAGCGCATGAATGACTTCGCCTCGGCCTACGGCAAGTTCGACTTCAAGGCCGGCACTGGCGACGTGGTGATCGAAGCCCAGGCCGAAAAAGGCCAACTCACGGGTTACATCAAACCGCTGCTGCGCAACGTGGAAGTGTTCGACTGGAAGCAGGACGTGGAGAACAAGGACAAGAACATCTTCCGCTCGATCTGGGAAGCCGTGGTCGGCGCCAGTGAGACGGTGCTGAAAAACCAGAGCAAAAACCAGTTCGCCACCCGCGTCGAGCTCAGTGGCAGCGTGCACCAGCAGGATGTCAGCGCGTTCTCGGCCTTTATCTCGATTTTGCGTAATGGATTCATCCAGGCATTCAATGCGCGATATGAACAGCCCAAGCCCTCAGCGGATTAGGCCTGACTGACCATTCAGAGACTGAATAGCCCGTCTGCGTTCACAGTCGCCGGGGCTGCGCGGTATAGTCCGGCCATTGATGAATTCGAGGAAATACCGATGAAGTTCGAAGGCACCCAGGCCTACGTTGCCACCGACGACCTGAAACTGGCCGTCAACGCCGCCATCACCCTGGAGCGGCCGCTGCTGGTCAAGGGCGAGCCTGGCACGGGCAAGACCATGCTTGCCGAGCAACTGGCCGAATCCTTCGGTGCCAAGCTGATCACCTGGCACATCAAGTCCACCACCAAGGCCCATCAGGGCCTCTACGAGTACGACGCGGTCAGCCGCCTGCGCGACTCGCAACTGGGCGTGGACAAGGTGCACGACGTGCGCAACTACTTGAAGAAGGGCAAGCTCTGGGAAGCCTTCGAGTCCGAAGAGCGGGTAATCCTGCTGATCGATGAAATCGACAAGGCCGACATCGAGTTCCCCAACGACCTGCTGCAAGAACTCGACAAGATGGAGTTCTACGTCTACGAAATCGACGAGACCATCAAGGCGAAGAAGCGCCCGATCATCATCATTACCTCCAACAACGAAAAAGAGCTGCCGGACGCGTTCCTGCGCCGCTGCTTCTTCCATTACATTGCCTTCCCCGACCGCACCACCCTGCAAAAAATCGTCGATGTGCACTACCCCGACATCAAAAAAGACCTGGTCAGCGAAGCGCTGGACGTGTTCTTCGACGTGCGCAAAGTACCCGGTCTGAAGAAAAAACCGTCCACCTCCGAACTGGTCGACTGGCTCAAACTGCTGATGGCCGACAACATCGGCGAAGCCGTGCTGCGCGAGCGCGACCCGACCAAGGCCATCCCGCCGCTGGCCGGTGCGCTGGTGAAGAACGAGCAAGACGTGCAGTTGCTGGAGCGTCTGGCGTTCATGAGCCGTCGCGGTAATCGCTGATGCTGCTCAACCTGTTCAACGAGATGCGCGCCGCCAAGGTGCCGGTGTCGGTGCGCGAGCTGCTCGACCTGATCAACGCGCTGAAACAGCGCGTGACCTTCGCCGACATGGACGAGTTTTACTACTTGGCCCGGGCGATATTGGTGAAGGACGAGCGGCATTTCGACAAGTTTGACCGCGCCTTCGGTGCGTATTTCAACGGCCTGGAAAAACTCGACGACCACCTGCAGGCACTGATCCCCGAAGACTGGTTGCGCAAGGAGTTCGAACGCTCGCTGAGCGATGAAGAGCGCGCGCAAATCCAGTCCCTCGGCGGCCTCGACAAGCTGATCGAAGAATTCAAGAAACGCCTGGAAGAACAGAAGGAACGCCACGCCGGCGGCAACAAGTGGATTGGTACCGGCGGCACCAGCCCGTTCGGTTCCGGCGGCTACAACCCCGAGGGTATTCGTGTCGGCGATGCCGGCAAGCGCCAGGGCAAGGCGGTGAAAGTCTGGGACCAGCGCGAATACAAGAACCTCGACGACCAGGTCGAACTGGGCACGCGCAATATCAAGATCGCCCTGCGCCGCCTGCGCAAATTCGCGCGCCAGGGTGCGGCGGAAGAGTTGGACATCGACGGCACCATCGACCACACCGCCCGCGATGCCGGGCTGTTGAATATCCAGATGCGCCCGGAGCGGCGTAACACCATCAAGCTGTTGCTGCTGTTCGATATCGGCGGCTCGATGGATGCCCATGTGAAAATCTGCGAAGAGCTGTTCTCCGCGTGCAAGACCGAGTTCAAACACCTGGAGTACTTCTACTTCCACAACTTTGTGTACGAATCGGTGTGGAAGAACAACCTGCGCCGCACGTCCGAACGCACGTCAACCCAGGACCTGCTGCACAAGTATGGCGCTGATTACAAAGTGATCTTTATCGGCGACGCGTCGATGGCGCCGTATGAGATTACCCAGGCGGGTGGCAGCGTTGAGCACTGGAATGAAGAGCCGGGGTATGTGTGGATGCAGCGTTTCATGGCCAAGTACAAGAAGCTGATCTGGATTAACCCGTATCCGAAGGACACCTGGGGGTATACGGCGTCGACGGGGATTGTGCGGGAGTTGGTCGAGGATCAGATGTATCCGTTGACCCTGCGGGGGTTGGAAGAAGGGATGCGGTTTCTCTCCAAATAGGCGGCGTATTCACCGACGCCATCGCAGGCAAGCCAGCTCCCACAGGAGAATGCATTCCAACGTTGAAATGCATTCAAATGTGGGAGCTGGCTTGCCTGCGATGCTGTTAGCACTCTGCAAAACGCTGCAAAAAGTCGATGTGCTGCCGATGCGCCGTCTCCTGCACGACCGGCGCCAACCTCACCTTCTCCCCCGGCAAACACTGCGCCAGCCGCGCCAGCGACAGCGGCGTCAACGCCCCCAGGCGCGGATACCCCCCAATCGTCTGCCGATCATTAAGCAACACAATCGGCTGCCCATCCGGCGGCACCTGGATCGCCCCCAGCGGAATCCCCTCGGAAATCAGCGACGGCCCTTGATACTGCAACGGCGTGCCCAGCAAGCGCATGCCCATGCGGTCAGCACGACTGTCGAGGGCCCATTCGGTGTTGAACGCGTCGAACAGGCTTTGGCCGCTGAACTGGCCGATCTGCGCGCCGACAATCACGTCCAGCGGTTTACCGGATGGCCCCTCCGGGGCACTCAGCACCTTCATTGCACCGCCTGTACCGGAATAGGCCAAGCGCCCGCCTTCGGCCAGCGCCTTGCCAAAACCGTCTACCCCGCCCAATTCCTCGCGCACAACGGTGGCGCAGCTGCCGAGCACATCCGGCGCATCAAACCCGCCCGGTGCTGCCAAGTACGCCCGCGCCCCACTGAAGGGCTGGGTGAAGCGCAAACGCTGGCCCTTTTGCAGGATAAAACTGCGGCCGGGGCTGATAGCGCGCTCGTCGACATACGCGCCCAGGTCCGCACCGGCCAGAGCCAGCAGGCAATAATCCTCGGCTTGCACGGTAAGGCCGCCGAGGGTGATTTCCACCACTGGCGCGTCCAGTGCGTTGCCCAGCAGCCAGTTGGCCCAGGACATCGACACCCAATCCAGCGCGCCGCCCTGGGTCACGCCCAAGTGGCGCACGCCAAAGCGACCGGCGTCCTGCAGCAGGCACAGCGGCGTGCTGGCCTCGATGATCAAGCGACTCATGCCTGCGCCTCCAACGGCGTGTCATCGCCACCTAATTTGATGAATTGGGCGTGATCGACCGGTTCAAAACGTACGGTGTCGCCCGGCTGCATCAGGCTGTAGCCGTCGCGATCGCGGTCGAACAGCTTGGCCGGGGTGCGGCCGATCAGGTTCCAGCCGCCCGGGGATACCACCGGGTAGGCGGCAGTTTGCCGTTCGGCGATGCCCACGCTGCCGGCTGCCACGCGCTTGCGCGGGGTGCTGAGGCGTGGCGTGGCGAGGATTTCATCCACCAGCCCCATAAAGGCAAAGCCAGGCGCGAAGCCAAGGGCGAACACCTGATATTCGTGGGCACTGTGGCGGCGGATCACGTCGTCGATGGCCAGCCCGCTGCGCTGGCTGAGCAAGGTCAATTCCGGGCCGACGCTCAGGTCGTACCACACCGGCAGCACGTGGCGCTGGCCGCCGCCCTGGGCTTGCGTTTGCAGGTCGGTGAGGGCGTGAGTGATCAGCTCCCGTGCCTGGGCTGGGCTCAATGCGCAGAGGTCGTAATGCACCATCAAGGTGGTGTAGGACGGCACCAGGTCCACCAGTGCCGCGCCAAAAGCGCTGCGCAGGCGCTGCGTAGCCGCGAGCATCCACGGCATATTGGCTTCGGCGATCACATCGAACAGACGCACCATCAGGCCGTCAATGGCCACCACTTCAATCCGTGGCTTCATGCTGGTTTCAACGCCTCGCGGATGCGCTGTACCGCCGCGACCGAACTGGCGTTGTCGCCGTGCACGCACAGGGTATTGGCCTGTAAGACCAGCGGGCTGCCGTCGCTGGCGGTGAGTGCTTCGCCACGGGAAATGGTCAGGGCCTGCTGCACGATGGTCTCGGAATCGTGGTGCACCGCGCCGGGCAACTGGCGGGACACCAGATGGCCATTGTTGTCGTAGGCCCGGTCGGCGAAGGCTTCGAACCACAGGGTCACCCCATATTCGTTACCCAACGCCTGGGCCACGCTGTTGTCGCGAGTGGCCAGCAGCATCAGCGGCAGCTCGCCATAAGCGGCGACGGCCTGGATCACGGCGCGCAACTGCACAGGGTTGGCCATCATGTCGTTGTACATCGCGCCGTGGGGTTTGACGTAGCTGACCCGCCCGCCTTGCGCCCGGCAGATACCTTCAAGGGCGCCGATCTGATAATGCAACAGGTCCTGGATTTCCTGCGGCGTGTAAGCCATGGAGCGACGGCCGAAGCCTTGCAGGTCCTGGTAGGCCGGGTGCGCGCCGATTTGCACGCCGTGCTTGAGCGCCAGGCTGACGGTTTTGCGCATGATGCTCGGGTCGCCGGCATGAAAGCCGCACGCCACGTTGGCGCAATCAATGAACGGCATGACCTCGGCGTCCAGACCCATGGTCCAGTTGCCGAAGCTTTCGCCAATATCGCAATTCAGTAGCAAGCGGCTCACGGTAGGTGCTCCTGTAGGCTTTGTTTTTTTGTAGTGTGGGATTTTTTACGCAGAACTCGCAACTTGTCCTGACACCCCAACGGCGCTTATCGTGGAATAGCTCGATTTTTGGCGCTGGCCCGGTGCGGCGTCCAACTAATAAAAACCGATCCATGCATAAGAAAAAGTTGATCCCATGAATTTGAAGTTCCTCGAAACCTTCGTCTGGGTGGCCAAGCTCAAGAGCTTCCGCCTGACCGCCGAGAAGTTGTTCACCACCCAGGCCTCGATCTCAAGCCGCATTGCCGTGCTGGAAAGCGAGCTGGGGGTGAAGTTGTTTCTGCGCGACTCTCGCGGCGTGAGCCTGACCCCGGAAGGCTTGAAGGTACTCGATTATGCCGAGCAGATGATGGTGACGATGCAGGGGTTGAAGCAATCCCTGGAGACCACCAGCAGCAAGGTCGGGCGCATCCGCATCGGCGCCATGGACACGGTGATCCACACGTGGCTCAGCCCGCTGGTGGCGGAACTGATGGACCATTTCCCATTGGTAGAAATCGAATTGGTCGCCGATACCGCGCTGAACCTCAGCGATCAGCTGCAAAAAGGCTTTCTCGACCTGATCCTGCAAACCGACCTGCTGCGCCTCGAAACCGTACGCAGCCTGGAGCTTGCCAGCCACCCCATGGCCTGGATCGTCGCCAGCCAGTCGATCTACAACCGGGATTACGCCTCCCTCGCCGAACTGGCCCAGGAGCGCATCATCACCTACTCGAAAAATTCCCACCCGCACCAGGACGTCATCAGCCTGATGCAGGCCAACGGCGTGGCCGCGCCGCGGATGAACTGCGTGAACTCGGTGTCGGCGATTACCCGCTTGCTGCGCGATGGCTTTGGGATTGGCGCGTTGCCGCCGGTGCTGGTCAGCGAAGAGCTGGCGCGCGGGGAATTGGTGATGTTGCCGATGGCGCAGCGCTTGCCGAACTTGCAGGTGGTGGTGTCGTGGCGCGTGGGGGTGGAGTTGGTGGAGGAGATTGTGGGGTTGTGTCAGAAAGTCGTTGCCCGCTATGCCGGGGTAGTCGGCGAGGAGCGGATGGTGCTGGCTCAACTCGATTAAAACTGTGGGAGCTGGCTTGCCTGCGATAGCCATCGGTATCTACACATTCTAAATGTGATATCGCGTAGCAGCTGTCGAGCCTTGGCGAGGCTGCGTTTGCGGTCTGTCTGATACACCGCTGACGCAGCCTCGCCAAGCTCGACAGCTGCTACGCAGAGACTCGCTATACCTCTGCGGCCAGCTCCCACATTTGACCGCGTCGGTCTTTAGAGGCCTTTGAGGTCACGCTCTTCAATCGGCCGGCTCTGGCGCAGGCGCTTGCCGCCCAACACCACCCAGTCGATCAGGCGGAACAGGCATTCGATGCCAAACGACAACAGCATCGCCCCGCCCAACCCCCAGCCCATGGCTTCGGGAGTCAGCAGGATCTGGTAGCTGTAGCCATTCCAGGTTTCCTGGCGAATATCCGGGTCCGCCGCCACCGCCACTTGCAGGGCGCGGATGTACCAAGGCCCTTGCATCGCCTGGAACTGCTTATCCAACGCCACTTGGCGGTCAAGCATGGCGCCCAGGCTGTTGGCGTCGCTCTGGAACACAGGATCATCGCTGGCGCGGTAATGCGCCACCAACGCCTGCAAGTCACCGTTGAAGAACTGCCGCGCGGTGGTTTCGAACCCGCTCAGGCCCGTCTGGGCCTCGATCAGGTGAGCCTCGACGCGCTTGGCGTAGTCGTTGATAAACCCGGGCACTTGCACGCCGACCAACAGGCCGATGGCAAACAGCACCAACCGCAGATAACTGAGCAACATGGTCGATATCCTTACTCGGTGATGCCCTGGCTGACGCATTCACCGCGTCGCCACAGGCTCCATTGGCCCGGTTCGTAACGGGTCCAGTTTTCGTTGTCGGTCAAAGGCTCGGTGGCGATCACGGTGACGACATCATTGGGTGTGGTTTCGGCCTGAAAATCGACGATCACGTCGACATCTTTCAAGCGCGCCGGCCCAAAAGGTGCGCGGCGGGTAATCTGCGCCAATTTGGTCGAGCAGTAGCAAAACAGCCAGTCGCCATCGCTGAGCAGGCAGTTGAACACACCTTTGCTGCGGTACTCGGAACAGGCGGCAATCAGGTCCGGCAAGACTTTCTCAATCTCCACCGGCTCAGGAAAGGCTTCGCGCACGCGATTGAGCAAATCGCAGAACGCCGCTTCGCTGTCGGTATCGCCCACCGGGCGGTAGAACGTGGCGCGGGGATTGAAGTCTGCCAGCTGGCCGTTATGCGCGAAGCACCAGTTGCGCCCCCACAGTTCGCGCACGAACGGATGGGTATTGGCCAGGCTGACCTTGCCGACGTTGGCCTGGCGAATATGGCCAATCACCACTTCACTTTTGATCGGGTAACGCTGCACCAGCAACGCGACTTCCGACTCACTGCTCGCGGCCGGGTCCTGGAACAAGCGCAGGCCACGCCCTTCATAAAACGCAATGCCCCAACCGTCGCGGTGCGGGCCGGTGCGCCCACCGCGCTGCATCAGCCCGGTAAAGCTGAACACGATGTCGGTGGGGACGTTGGCACTCATGCCCAATAATTCACACATGCCAGGGCTCTCGCTACAACGTTAAAGGCGCGGTTCGACCCGCATACCGCTCACAGGCGCAGGACGGCGGAAAGGCACGTCATCGTCACCGCTTTCAGGTTCAGCGGCCAGTGCCGCATCGGCGGCGGCCTTGCGCTCACGGCGGGCGTTGGCGGCGCGCTCGATGGGCCAGCGGATCAATACGATCACGAGGTACACGCCAAAGGCGATCATGGTGTACATGAACAAATCGGAAATGGCCCGCCAGGCGTTGTTGCCGACCTTGAGCACCAGGTCCAGGGCGGTAATGGCCACGGCCGGCGCGAACTGGGTCTTGACCGGATCGACGATGGTCGGGCTGAACAGCAGCACCGCCATCAGCAGTTGCAACGGCTCGCGCAGCCAGCGCCAGATCCAGCGGGTCATGCGCCACCACACCAACAGGCAGCCCAAGGCAGCGAAGGCGTAAAGGCCCCAAGCGGTCAGATAGTCGTTCTCGGTCATGGTGTCCATGGCAAGGTTGGCAAACAGGCGGCTATGATAACGGCTTTTGCGTGTCGCGGCTGCAATGCCTGCCACCGTCTGCCAGATAGAGAATAATCCATGCCTATGTCGACACCCCCGATTGCCCGCAAGGCCCAAGGCCCAGATCCGTACGCCTGGCTGCAAACGCGTGACAGCGCTGAGGTGCTCGATTACCTCAAGGCCGAAAACGCCTGGCAGGAAGCCCAGCTCGCCGACCAGCAGGCGCTGCGCGAGAGCCTGTTCGAGGAGATCAAGGGGCGCATTCTTGAGACTGACCTGTCGCTGCCCTCGCCCTGGGGACCGTATCTGTACTACACCCGCACCACCGCCGGTGACGAATACGCCCGCCACTACCGCTGCCGCCGCCCGGACGACGACAGCAACCAAGTGGATGACAGCAGCGAAGAATTGCTGCTCGACCCGAACGTACTGGCCAATGGCGGCTTCTTCTCCCTTGGCGCGTTCAGCATCAGCCCCGACCACCAGCGCCTGGCCTACAGTCTCGATACCAGCGGTGAAGAGGTCTACACCCTGTACGTGAAGGAATTGGCCAGTGGCAAGGTCAGTGAACTGGAGTTCCAGGACTGCGACGGCAGCATGACCTGGGCCAATGACAGCCTGACCCTGTTCTTCGGCGAATTGGACGACACCCACCGTCCGCACAAGCTCTACCGCTATCGCCTGGATGGCACGGCGGCGCAGGAAGTGTTCCATGAGCCGGACGGGCGTTTCTTCCTGCATTGCTACCGTTCCAGCTCCGAGCGCCAGTTGCTGCTGGCGCTGGGCAGCAAGACCACCAGCGAAATCTGGGCGCTGGACGCCGACCAGCCGCAACTGGACTTTACCTGCCTGGCGCCACGGGTCGAAGACCATGAATACGATGTCGACCACGGTCAGTTGAATGGCGCGTGGACCTGGTTTATCCGCAGCAACCGTGATGGCATCAACTACGCATTGTTCGTGGCGACCGACATTGGCGACGTCCCGACCGAGGCAGAGTGGCAAAACCTGATCCCCCACAGCGATGACGTCATGCTCGACGGCGTGAGCCTGAATGCCCGCGCCATGACCCTGAGCCTGCGCATAGGTGGGCTGCCCGTGATCGAAGTTCACCCGCAAGGCGTGCCAGCTTATCGAGTGGAATTGCCCGACGCCGCCTACAGCCTCTACGTTCAAAACAGCCTGGAATTTGTCAGCGATAAGATAAGCCTGCGCTATGAGGCGCTTAACCGCCCGGCCCAGGTTCGCCAGCTGGAACTGGCTAACGGCGCACAGCAGGTGCTCAAGGAAACCCCGGTGCTTGGCGTGTTCAATGCCGACGATTACGTCAGCCAGCGCCTGTGGGCGACTTCGGCGGACGGCACACAGGTGCCGATCAGCCTGGTGGTCAAGCGCGACCAGTTGGGCAAGCCGGTGCCGCTGTACCTGTACGGCTATGGCGCCTACGGTTCGAGCCTCGACCCGTGGTTTTCCCACGCACGCCTGAGCCTGCTCGACCGTGGCGTGGCCTTCGCCATTGCGCATGTGCGCGGCGGCGGTGAGCTGGGCGAGGCCTGGTACCGCAATGGCAAGCAGGAGCACAAGCAGAACACCTTCAGCGACTTTATCGCCTGCGCCGAACACTTGATCGCCAAGGGCGTGACCACCTCCAAACAACTGGCAATCAGCGGCGGCAGTGCCGGCGGCCTGTTGATCGGCGCCGTGCTTAACCAGCGTCCGGCGCTGTTCCAGGCGGCGATTGCCGAAGTGCCTTTCGTCGACGTGCTTAACACCATGCTCGACCCGGAATTGCCGTTGACCATCACCGAGTACGACGAGTGGGGCAACCCGCAAGAGCCCGAGGTGTATGCGCGCATCAAGGCCTATGCGCCGTACGAAAACGTCAGCGCCCAAGCCTACCCGGCCATGCTGGTGATCGCCGGCTACAACGACAGTCGCGTGCAGTATTGGGAAGCGGCCAAGTGGGTGGCCAAGCTGCGCGACACCAAGACGGACGACAACCTGTTGCTGCTCAAGACCGAATTGGGCGCCGGCCATGGTGGCATGAGCGGTCGTTACCAGGGATTACGTGACGTAGCACTCGAATATGGCTTTGTGTTCAAGGCACTGGGGCTGGTTTAAGGAACTTAGGGCGGCGGTTCTGTCTGAACACAGGACCGCCCTACATGATTGATGGATCAATACTGCAGCCATGACACTACCCACGCTTCTCAACGACGAAATCCGCGACATGCTCATGGACTGCGGCCTGTTCGACCCGCTATTGCCGGAAGATTTTCATGTCGCCGCCGGCTACTTCAATATCAGCAGCATTGCCCGTGACGAAGCGATTTTCCTAGAGGGCGACGCCGGCACTTTCATGTGCATCATCCACAGCGGCCAGGTGGCGGTGCAAAAAACCAACAGCGACGGCCAACGCCTGACCATCGCGACCCTGCGCAGTGGCCGGGCCTTTGGTGAAATGGCGGTGCTTGATGGCGAGCGGCGCTCCGCCAGTTGCGTGGCGGCCAGTGACTGCGTGCTGCTCAACCTGGGCAAGGACGCCCTGGAAAAGATGCTCAACGAAACCCCCAGGGTTGCCGCCAAGATCATCCGCGCGATTGCCATCGCCCTGTCCAAGCGCCTGCGCATGGCCGATGGGCAATTGTTATCGCAGCAGTTTTAACCGCCGGGCGTCTTCGGTTTGCTGTCGTTTTGCTGCAGGCCAGGCACCGTCTGGTCCTTCGGCGGCGTCGGCAGCACGATAGGCGCCAAGGGCGGCGAGCCGTTGGTCTTGGGCACGGCCGGCGGGGTGACTTGCGGGTACAGCGTCGGCGTCGGGGTGCCCGGCGCACCTGGCGTAGGGGCCGGCGCGATCGGTACGGTTTGCAACTCTTGAGCCTGCGCTGTACCGGATGCGAGCGCGCTCAACACAATGACCGTTAGAATGCTGCACTTCATCGATGGCTCCATGGCCTGACCGGAATGTCACAAGGCTACTCCCAACCGCGCAAGAATGCCCTTCCCAATGAGATTTCCATGAAACGTTTCGTTCTGCTCGACACCACCCCGATCCCCGACAACGGCGGTGCCTTGTGCCTGTTCGAATACGGTGAAGATTTTGTCATCAAGATCCAGGGCGGTGACGGCGGCCAGTTGATGAACACACGTATGCACGGTTCCGAAGATGCCCTGGCGGAAATTCCCTGCCGCAAGGTCGCCGGGCGCCCGGATTCGCGGGTGTTGATCGGCGGGTTGGGCATGGGGTTTACCCTGGCTTCAGCCCTGAAGCACCTGGGCAAGACCGCCGAAGTGGTGGTTGCAGAGTTGGTGCCGGGCGTCGTGGAATGGAACCGTGGGCCGCTGGGAGAAAAATCCGGCCGCCCGCTACTGGACCCGCGCACAGTGATCCGTATGGAAGATGTGGCCAAGGTGCTGCAAGCCGAGCCCCAGGGCTTTGACGCGATCATGCTGGACGTCGACAACGGCCCCGAAGGCCTCACGCAAAAAGCCAACAGCTGGCTGTACTCCGCCGGTGGCCTGGCCGCCTGCGCCAAGGCCCTGCGCCCCAAAGGCGTGCTGGCCGTATGGTCGGCCAGCGCTGACAAGCTGTTCAGCGACAAACTGCGCAAGGCCGGTTTCAAGGCCGAGGAAGTGCAGGTGTTTGCCCATGGCAACAAGGGCACGCGGCACACCATCTGGATTGCGGAGAAGCTCAAGAGTTGAGCCGCGATTGTCAGGACACCAAAGATCCCACATTTTTGATCGGCGTCAGTTTTGGGAATTGCGGTAATCGATCACGTACGGCACTTTTTTGTCGACGGTTTTTTCCAGCTCATCCCGATCCAGTTTCGGCATGCCACCCAGCTGATGGGCGGTAAAACCGCTATCCCCGACCTGCGACCCCGGCGCCAGGCTGACCATCCGCTTAGCAACGGCCTCAATGGCGTCCTTGTAGCCGCCCTTCTTGTTCAGATTGAAGGCACTCAAGTCAATCTGCGTACGTAACCAGTTGCCCCAGTAAAACTCCAGGAACTCCGGCGCGATCTCCCCAGCCTCCGGCTTGCCATAGGCCGCCTTGCGGGTGAAATACACCAGGCTGCGGAAGGTGTCGTCCTGCAGGTTTTTGAAGCCCAGGTGCGCGGGCAACTGCTCGGGCGGCAGCGTCTGGCCCCTGTTGTCCTTGAGCCAGACTTTGCGCGCTGACTCCATACGCTGCCAGAAGCTCGTCAAAGTCGGGCTGTTGCTAAAGTCGTCGGTCACCTTGACCCACATCTTCAACCGAGGGCCACCGCCGGGCACTTCCCATAAAGTGGTGAAGCTGTGGTGACCGTCGGTCAGGTACAGCTGGCCAGCGGGGCCGACCACCACGGTTTTCATGACCTCGGGATGAGTGCCCACCGGGTCCTTGCAGGTGAAACTGGAGGGTTTGTGCAGGTCTGCGTCCTTGGGCACTTTGTCAGCTTCGCCTTGGCCGTTGGTTTCGCAGTACTCATCGAAGGCCTTGGCGGGTTTGTCGGCGAACAGCCCAAGGCTGTAATAGATCTGGTCGAAGCCCACCACGGCCTGGGTCGGGTGCAATTGTTCGAGTGCAACCTCGATCACTTGGCCGGGCTTTGGCGTGGAGAACGCTTGGGCCTGGGCAACCACCCCACACAGCAACAACGCAACAGTCCATGATTGCAGACGCATGATGTTCAGCTCCTTATCGATAAAGTGAAGCGGTCATTTACAACGCAAGCGGCTAGAATCAACCTTATCCGTGAACCACCCAATAGCCAGGAGCCATGATGAGCTCGACCAACCCGCCCTCCCACACCGCCAAGCTGGATCGTATCCTCGCCGATGCCCAGCGCGACCGGGAAATGGGCTATCGCGACAAAGCCTTGAAGATGTACCCCCACGTGTGCGGCCGCTGCGCCCGTGAGTTCGCCGGCAAACGCCTGAGTGAGCTGACCGTACACCACCGCAACCACAATCATGATGACAATCCCCAGGACGGTTCCAACTGGGAGTTGCTCTGCCTGTATTGCCACGACAACGAACACTCGCGCTACACCGACCAGCAGTACTTCGGCGAAGGCTCCACCAGCAGCCCGACGATTGCCAAGGCGACGCATAACCCGTTTGCGGCGTTGGCTGGCCTTATGAAGAAAGACGACTGAAGATCTTCTTTGCCTGGTCTGGCCTCTTCGCGAGCAAGCCCGCTCCCACATTTTGAAGGTGTTCACAAATCAAAATGTGGGAGCGGGCTTGCTCGCGAAGGCGATCGCCCAAGCAATGCATCACTTCCAGGCCGTATAATCGCCGTTTTCCTCCAAGGCACCCTTCCCCGTGGGCAATAAACGCTACAGCTGCATCGGTCTGTATAACCCCAAATCCCCCGAAAACGTCGGCTCGGTCATGCGTGCCGCCGGCTGCTACGGCGTGGCCTCGGTGTTCTACACCGGCGTGCGCTACGAGCGCGCCCGGGATTTCATTACCGACACCAAGAAAGTCCACCATGACATTCCGCTGATCGGCATTGATGACCTGAAAAAGATCCTGCCCCTGGGCTGCATCCCCGTCGCCGTGGAGCTGGTGGAAGGCGCTCGCCCGTTGCCTGAATACACCCACCCCGACCGCGCGTTGTACATCTTCGGACCTGAAGACGGCTCCCTCGACAAAGAGATCCGCGACTGGTGCGAAGACGTGGTCTACATCCCGACCACCGGCTGCATGAACCTCGCCGCCACCGTCAACGTGGTGCTCTACGATCGACTGGCCAAGGGCAACAACACCCGTTCGGGCCCCAAGTACTGATTTTTTCGGAACATCCGGCAAGTGCCAGCAGTCAGCTACATATCACTAGCCAACGTTGGAGACAGATCATGAGCGACAGCAAAACCTTGCGCCCTATCATCGAACACACCCCGTTTGAAACGCAGCCGCAGCAAAACGTGCACGGTTGGGAACGCATCGGCTCAGTGGCGGGTGGCGTGATGATGGTGGGCAAAGGCCTGCGCCGTGGCGGGATTTTCGGCTTGATCCAAGTGGCGATCGGCGGTGTGGCGCTGGCGCGTGGGTTCACCGGGCACAGTTCGCTCAAGGACAAACTTGCACAGGGCCGCCAGGAAATGAACACGGTACGTGCGAAGATCGAGCGGGCCGGGGAAGAGTTGCAGAACTTGAAGACCAAGGCGGAAGTGGCGGCTGAAAAAGCAACCAAGTAGTCCAGCCGAACTCGGTTAAATGTGGGAGCGGGCTTGCCCGCGATAGCAGTGTGTCAGGTTGCTGGTTCAGTAGCTGATAGACCGCTATCGCAGGCAAGCCAGCTCCCACAATGATTTGCGTCAACGCAATAATTTGCTGTCGAGCACCACTGAGGGCTCGCCAATAATGCTCTCAGCCAGCTTTACAAACTCCGCCGTGGTGATGCTGTCTGCCCGCATCACCGCCTGAGCCAGGTCATCCAGCGACCGTTTGTTGTGGGTCTTCACCCGAATCTCGCGATCCAACTCCTGCAACACTACCACCGCCCGTGCCACCGTCGCGCCGCTGGCGTGCTCGCCGCGCAGGCTGGTCACGTCCTTGCCTTCCTTCGCCAGGCGCGCCTGGATGGCCTCATACCGCTCATCAGTAATGCCTCCGGCTCGGCGCAGCAGTTCAATTGCGTAATACTCGCCCAAACCCTCGCTGACCCAGTCACTGGTGTCGTGATCGTTGAAGCGCCCAATCGCCTGCACCACTTCACGGATCAACGCGCTGCTGCCGTTTTCGCCGACCAGCGGCGTGCGGCTATTGAGGTAGATCGAGTCGCGTGCCGCAAACGCACCACGGCGCATCGGGTCACTGGCGCCCACCACCAGCAGCTTGGCCGGATGACGCGGGAACGCTGCTTCCACCTGCGGCCAGACAAAAGTCAGCAACGTCAGCACATCCATGCGCCGCATGGCCTGGCCCTTGGGCGAGGCCACGGTGACTTCCGTCTCGCCCAGGCGTACGCGACGGCTGCCGAGGGTACCGGCGAGCATCCAGCCGGTGGGCCGGTCGAACAGGCGGGAGACGTTATCAATGCGGAATTTGTTCTTGCCGATACGCGGCCATACGGTCTCGACGCTTTTCCAGCCTGCCGGCAGTTCGAACACCAGCCGGGAGACCAACTCGACACCGTCTTGCTGGTCGAGCCGCGCCGGGGGCACTAGGTCTTCGCCGCGAAACAGCGCCCAGCTCGGCGTCATGCGCGCTTCATAGATGCCGGGCTTGCGCGCGTGGGTGAGGCGCACGCGGTAGGTCAGGCTGGCCTTGTTGGCGCTGGGTTGCCACAGGCCACGGTGCTCAGTGATGCTCCACTGGCCATCGGCCTTGAAGTCGCTGTAGTCACCGTCGTGGCCGAGGTCAAAGTTCAGGCTGCGCACCGCCGAGCCCTGTGACAGGTTTACGCGCACCTCGGCCTGATCGCTCTGGGGCAGGAGTTTGACGTGATAATCCAAGTCGATTTTCTTCGCGCTCCACGCTGGCATGCTCAGTGCCAGCAGTACCAGGCTCACCCCCAGCCGCCCCCCCTTCATACACACTCCTTTTTAGCCCGCACGGAAAATCAGGTAATCCTCCCAGTCGTCCTCGGGCACGCTGCCTTCGCTGAGCATGCGCCCGGACTGGGAAATGCGTTCTTGGTGCACAGCATCACGGTCGCCGCAGACCAAGTGGTGCCACAGTGGCAGGTCCTTGCGTTCGCTGACCAGACGATAGCCGCAGGTCGGCGGCAGCCATTTGAACTGATCCGCCTGGCCGGGGGTGAGCTGGATGCAGTCCGGCACCGACGCACGGCGGTTGGGGTAGTCGGTGCACTGGCAGGTGTTCAGGTCCAGCAGTTTACAGGCGATACGCGTGTAATAGACGCTGTTGTCGTCTTCGTCCTCGAGCTTCTGCAGGCAGCACAGGCCACAGCCGTCGCACAACGACTCCCACTCCTCCTGGTCGAGGTGTTCAAGGGTTTTGCGTATCCAGAAAGGTTCGACTTTGGCGGCCATGGCTCTACATCAGTATCGGTAGGTGAAAAGGCCGCCAGTCTAGTGCCCACGGCCCCTGGGGCCAAGCGCTTACGACTGGCGGTGTAACACCACTTGTCAGTCTAGTGGGCGCGCAGTAACTTTGAACGCCGAATTGACGATCAGGAACTGCTCCATGACACGTGTTGCCGACTATCCGATCCATAACCAGTTCACCGACCGCTGGTCACCCCGCGCCTTCACCGGCGAAACCATCTCCCAGGAAACCCTGCTGAGTTTCTTTGAAGCCGCACGCTGGGCGCCGTCCGCCTACAACTCACAGCCATGGCGTTTTCTTTACGCGCGCCGCGACACGCCGGACTGGGAGCGTTTCCTGGGTTTGCTGAATGAATTCAACCGTGGCTGGGCGCAACACGCGTCGGCCCTGGTGATCATCGCGTCGAAAACCGAATTCACCGCCCCGGGCGCCACCGAAGAAACCCCGGCGCTGTGGCACACCTTCGACACGGGTTCGGCCTGGGGCCACCTGGCGTTGCAAGCCAGCCTCAGCGGCTGGCACACCCACGGCATGGCCGGCTTCGATCAGGAGCTGACCCGCAAAGAGCTGAAGATTCCAGACGGTTATGCGCTGCATGCCGCCGTGGCGATTGGCAAGCTGGGTGACAAGTCGACCTTGCCGGAATACCTGCAAGGCCGTGAAGTGCCAAGCCCGCGCCGGCCGTTGAGCGAGCTGGTGTCGGAAGGTGATTTCAGCCTCTAAACCTGGCCGAGATCCCCTGTGGGAGCGTTGTGTCAGTAACCGCGGTCGAAATCCACTTCGCCGCGCAGCGCTTCCTTGGCCTGGTACGCGCGCAGGTTCTGTAGGAACAACTCCACCATCAATTGCGGCGAAGTCGGCGCCGAGCTGTGACCCGTCAACAACAACCCCCAGGCGGTCCAGAACGGATGACGCTGCGGCAGCGGCTCCTGACGGCAGACATCGATGACTGCGCCCGCCAAATGCCCTTCCTTCAAGGCCTCGACCAAGTCAGCATCCACCACCGCCACACCGCGCCCGACGTTGATAAACAACCCCGTCGGCTTGAATTGCTTGAACAGCGCTGCGTCGTACACATCATGGGTGTTCGGCGTGTTGGGCAGCAGGTTGATCACGTAGTCCACCTCCCCCACCAGCCGGCCCAGTTGGTCGAGCCCAGCCACTTCGAGAAACGGTGCCTGCTCACGCGCTTCGCTTGCGATGCCATACAGCTTCACGCCAAACGGCACGAGGAACCCGGCAACGCTCTGGCCGATATCGCCGGTGCCGACGATCAACGCCTTGCGCCCCGCCAGGCTCTGGCCCAAGCGGTTGTCCCACTTGCGCTCGACCTGGCTGACCAGGCGCGCCAACACTTCGCGCTCGTGGCCGAGCATATAGGTGAGGATAAATTCAGCCATGACCTGGCCAAAGATGCCGACCGCGCGGGTCAGGCGGTAGTCGCGCGGCAAGCCTTCAGCCAGCAGCGGCGTAATGCCGGCCCAGGTCGACTGCAGCCATTGCGGGTGATGGCCCTGGCGCAACAACGTCGCCAGCAGGTCGGGCTGGCCCAGCCATACCGGGCAATCGGCGGCCAGGCGCGACAGTTCGGCGGAGTCGCCGCTGGTCAGCACCTCAAGGTCCGGGGCCAGGTCACCCAGCAATCGGGCGTAGAGCGGGTGATCCTGTTCAGCAATCAGAACACGCATGGTTCAAACCTTTCAAAAACAATACGGACGGCCGCCCGCATCCTTACGGCCACCGCCCACTTATACGATTCCATTGAAGACTGTGCCCTGAACAGGGCACTCACCGATCACATCGGGTCGTTACGGCGCAACAGCTCTTCGGGCAAGTGTTCGATGTACTCGTCCTCGGCTGGCGGCATTTGCAGGTGGTAACCCTGCTTGTCGAGGTTTTCCAGGACCACGGCGATGTCCTCACGGGACAGTTTGCGCTCCGGCGTCAGCACCATGTCAAACGCGTGATGCGCCTTGCCGAAGGCTTCCATCAACGGTTCAGGCACGCGCTCCAAGGCATCACTTTTCAGCACGTAGAGGTACATCCCGTCTTTTTTCTTGCTGCGATAGATGGAGCAAATACGTTTCAAGGCTGTTCTCCGGCAGTGGCCAGGCTGTCGAGCAGCGCCTGGCCCATCAACTCGCGGCGCCAGCCACGCAGCGAGTCTGGCAATTTATAAGGCCCATTGGGGTAGCCACTTTTGACCAAGGCCTCAAGAGTTTTCTTGCGCAGCATCAGTTCCGGTGCCATGTCCAGGCGCTCGGCGAACGTTTGGCCCAAGGCGCGCAGTTGCTTGATCAACGCAGCGGCATCCACCGGCAAAGGCTCGGCAACGGCGGGTGGCCATTGGTCCATCGGCACGCTGCCGGCACGTTTGATCAGGTCGAGCAGGAACTGGCCGTCCTGACGTACGGTGCGCGGGTGCATGTCTTCGATCTTGCCCAGGGCGGCGAGGTTATCCGGCTGGGATTTGGCCAGGGGCCACAACGAGTGTTCGCGGATGACGCGGTTGCGCGGCAGGTCACGGGCGCGGGCTTGCTGCTCGCGCCAGGCACACAGCTCACGCAGCACGGCGAGTTGGGCACGTGAGAGTTTCCACGCCAGCTTGGCGTCGCGGTACACCTCGTACGGGTCGACTTCGCGGCGCAGGTTGGCGACCAATTCGGCACCATCGTCCAACACCCAGGCGTATTTATCGTCGGACAGCTGCGGACGCAGGCGGATGTACACCTCGGCCAAGTGCAGCGCGTCTTCGGCGGCGTAGCTGATCTGCGTCTCGGACAACGGCCGCTGCAGCCAGTCCGAACGGGTCTCGCCCTTGGGCAGTTCGATATCCAGCACGGCTTGCACCAGGCGCGAATAGCCCATGGAGAAGCCAAGATTCAGATAAGCGGCAGCCAATTGGGTATCGAACAACGGCACCGGCAGGCTGCCGGTCAGGCGCAGCAACACTTCCAGGTCTTCGCTGCAAGCATGCACCACCTTGATCACCGCCGGGTTTTCCAGCAGGGCGGCCAACGGTTGCCAGTTGTCGATGGTCAGGGGGTCGATCAGGTAAGCGCGCACGCCATCACCGATCTGGATCAGCCCGGCAATGGGATAAAAGGTGTCGACCCGCATGAATTCGGTGTCGAGGGCGACGAATGGCAACTGCTGCCATTCGGCGCAATGCTGGCCGAGGCTATCGTTGTCGCAGATCCAGTGAATATCGATGGCCACACGGCTCTCCCTTGAAGAATGGCGCGCAGTATATATCGCGAAAGGGACTTGCGAGCATCCGCAGTGCAGAGGCGACCATGAAAACTCAGACAAGACTTGAAGAATAGTCCGACAGGCGGGACTTATCCTCTCTTACGCAGTACGTAGACCCGCCACAGGCTTGAGCCTGGCATGAATTCCTGATGATTCAGGACCTTGAAGCCGGCCTGCCGAAACTCGTCCTCTACGGCGGTACGAGAATTGACAGAAACGATCACGGTGTCGCGGCTGACCCGGTGAAACTCGCGCAATAACGCCAAGCGCCCTTCGCTGCTGGGGACATGGCGAAACAACTCCAGGCAGAAAATGCAATCCACTGCATTCGCCGACAAACCGATGGAAAAAGCCGAGCCCTGAAACGTCTTGACTCGCTTGAGCAAGGACGCCGGGTGGTGACTGCGTGCGTGGTCGAGCATGTCCTGGGAATTGTCCGATGCCAGGATCACTCGGTTGACGTGTTCGGCCAACACTGGCCAGAAACGCCCGGAACCGCAGGCCAGATCGAGCACCAGCCCCGGTTCACCGGCGACTTTCAACGCCTGGCGCACCAGCCACTCGTCGCGCCACGACGCCAGGCGCCGCCGCAGTCCCGGCGGGCGCGTATCGCCGCAGACCCGAGCGTGCTCACGGTCACAGCGCTCGGCGTATTCGATCTCGATGGAGGATGGTGGTGACGGCATCGCGGGCTCATGTCAGTAGAACGGTAGTGAACGACCTTGATTGGCAGCTTAAACAGCAGAACGTGAAAAAAAGGTCGAAGCCACCACTGCCCTGTCACCGGCTCACGCCTGATGCAAATACCAGCGCCAATCCTGCTCCCCTACCTCGCCCATGAACTGGCGATACTCAGCGCGTTTTACCGCCAGGTACACACCGAGGAATTCACTGCCAAATGCCTCCCGCGCCCAGCGTGAACCTTCCAGTGCGCGCAGCGTGGTAAGCCAGTCGGTCGGCAGCAGTTCCTTGGCCTGGGCATAACCATTGCCTTCAACCGGAGCGCCGGGGTCGCGCTGTTCACGGATGCCACGGTGGATGCCGGCCAGGATGGCGGCAGCCGCCAAGTAGGGGTTGGCGTCGGCGCCGCAGATGCGGTGCTCGATATGCCGGGAGTTGGCCGGCCCGCCGGGCACGCGCAGGCTGACGGTGCGGTTGTCCACGCCCCAGGTGGCGGCCAGTGGCGCGTAGCTGTTGGTTTGGAAGCGACGGTAAGAGTTGGCATTGGGGCAGAACAGCAACAGCGAATCGAGCAAGGTGCTGAGCATGCCACCCACCGCTTGGCGCAGCAGCGGCGTGCCGTCAGTGGCTTCGCTGGCGAACAGGTTGTTGCCCTCGGCGTCCGCCAGGCTCACGTGCATGTGCATGCCGGTGCCGGCCAAGTCATCGAACGGCTTGGCCATAAAGCAGGCGGTCATCCCGTGTTTGTGCGCCACGCCCTTCACCAGGCGTTTATAGCGCACCGCTTCATCCATGGCTTGCAGGGCGTCGGTACGGTGTTCCAGGGTGATTTCCACTTGGCCGGGGGCGTATTCGGAAATCGCCGTGCGCGCCGGGATGCCTTGCAGCTTGCAGGCGCTGTAGAGGTCGGCGAGGAACGGCTCGATCTGTTCCAGCTCGCGCAGGCCGTAGACCTGGGTCGAACGCGGGCGCCCGCCATCCACATCCCGCGCCGGTTGTGGCCGGCCATGGCTGTCGGGTTTCTGGTCGAGCAGGTAAAACTCCAACTCCGCCGCCATCACGGGGTAATAACCATCGGCCTTGAGCCCGTCGATCACTTTGGCCAGCAAATGCCGGGGATCAGCCACGGTGGCGGGCAGACCTTCGGTGGGGTGCATGCTGACCTGCACCGCCGCCGTCGGGATCAGCCGCCACGGCATGCGCTGCAAACTGCCGCTGATCGGGTAGGCGCGGCAGTCGATATCGCCCACCTCCCATACCAGCCCGGAGTTTTCCACGTCGTCGCCATTGATGGTCAGGCCCAGGATAGTGCTGGGCAAGGGCCGGCCACTCTCGTACACCGCCAGCAGTTCATCGCGGTGCAGCAACTTGCCGCGTGGCACCCCATTGTTGTCGAGGATAAACAGCTCGAACAGTTCGATGTCCGGGTTGTGTTCGAGGTAAGACTGGGCTTCGTTCAGGCAGGCAAAAACACTCATGGGCATTCTCATACGTATGTGTAAAGCAGACGCGCAGGTGCACGCCATCCAAGGGATGGATCAACGTAGGAATGAAGTATCTGGTGGGCGTGCGTGACGGCAGTGGAACAGGGCCCAGAACGCGAGATCGGACGGCAGTGTCGCGGGGTGGGTGTCGAGAGAGCCGTCCATGCAGGGATCACAGTGCTGAAGATAGCGGCCAGCCTCACACGCCTGCATAGGTGGGTAAATCCAGGGTTGATGGAGTTTGGTTGCGACTTGGCTAAACATTCGCAGCGCCTTGCCACCCCGCCCAACGCTGGAAATAATGACCGCCCAAGACCATGCCCCAAGGACTCGACCGCATGAAAGCTCTTTTTGCCCTGTGTGTATTAAGCGTGGCCACCAGCGTCCTGGCCGACGCCGCCCCTTCGCGCCTGGACCAGGTGCTCCAACGCGGCACGCTCAGCGTCTGCACCACCGGCGACTACAAGCCCTACACCTCCCTGCGCGCCGATGGCAGCTACGAAGGCATCGACATCGCCATGGCCGAGTCCCTGGCCAAGAGCCTCAACGCCAACATCCAGTGGGTGCCCACCACTTGGAAAACCCTGATGCCGGACTTCCTCGCCCAACGCTGCGACATTGCCGTGGGCGGCATTTCAGTGTCGCTGGAGCGCCAGAAAAAAGCCTTCTTCAGCCAGGCCCTCGGCGTCGACGGAAAGATCCCGCTGGTGCGCTGCGCCGATGTGCAGCGTTACCAGACCGTCGAGCAGATCAACCAACCGCAGGTCCGCGTGATCGAGCCCGCCGGCGGCACCAACGAAGTATTCGCCCGCGCCCACTTGGGCCAGGCGCAAATCCGCTTGCATGACAACGTGACCATCTTCGACGAACTGCTGGCGGGCAAGGCCGACGTGATGATCACCGACGCCAGCGAAGCGCGTTACCAGCAAAAGCTCAAGCCAGGGCTGTGCGCGGTCAACCCTGAGCGGCAGATGCAGTACAGCGAAAAAGCCTTCATGCTGCCCCGCGATGATGTGGCGTGGAAAAGCTATGTCGACCAATGGTTGCACCTGAGCGTGGCCACCGGGGTGTATGACGGCATCGTCAGTCAATGGCTGGCGGCGCCCTGAGCTACGCTCTTGTCACATCAATAAGAACGAGGGATGGGTTATGACGCGATTGCTTCGAATCACCTGGCTGCTGCTGTTGTGTTTCAGCCAGGTGCATGCCGCGACGGCTCAGGATGAGGATGCGCAGGCGGCCAAGGCGCTGCTGGAGAAAGCCGTGGCCTACTACCAGAGCAACGGCGACAAGGCCTTTGCCGCGTTCAGTCGCCAGGGGGAGTTTATTGAGCAGGATCGCTATGTGTTCGTGGTCGATACCCAGGGCGTGCTGCTGGCCAGTGGCGGGCCCTCCTCCGCCTTGATCGGCCGCGATGTATCCGAAGTACTGGGACCGGATCTGCGCCAGTCATTTAAAGACGCGCTGAAGGTGCCGGAAGGCCAGGGCATCCAGCAGGCCGATTACCGCTGGCAGAACTGGAACGATGGCAAGGTCGAGCACAAGCACGTGTTCTACCAGCGCGTGGGCGAACGCATCCTGGCGGTGGGTTATTACTTGCCACGGGCCACACCGGAACAGGCGCGGGCCCTGCGCAACAAGGCGGTGAACGCATTGCTCAAGGATGAGTCGGGCACGCTCAAGGCGATCAACTCCTTGCAAGGCGGCTTCTTGCAGGATGACCTCTACGTGTTTGTCGTCGACCTCAATACCCGACGCTACGTGGCCCACGGCACCACCCTGCGGCTGATCAACACCGACTTCGGCAAGATCAAGGACCCCGACGGCAAGCCGGTGGGCGAACCGATCCTCAAGCTGATGGCCGAGCAGGACCAGGGCGAATACAAATACCGCTGGAAAAACCCGGTGACCGGCAAGGTCGAGAACAAGCATGCGTATGTGCGCAAGGCCGGGCATTTCATGGTGGCGGTGGGTTACTACAGCCCCTGAAGCTGGAGCGCGGTCAAAACTGTGGGAGCGGGCTTGCTCGCGAATGCGGTGTGTCAGTTACAGATGCTTCAACTGAACCACCGCATTCGCGAGCAAGCCCGCTCCCACAGTTTGATCTTCACAGGGTCAGTTAGCGCGCTTTGTCTTCGCGGCCGCGCAGCACCCGGTTGGGCATCGCAATCGCCGCCGCCAAGCCCAACAACGACACCGCCGCACTCACCATCAGCAAATGCCGGAACGTCACCGCCAATGCCCCGCGCAAGGCGTCCTGCGCCGGGCCGGGTGCGGCGTTGAGGCCGTCAAGCAACACGTTACCGGAGCTGCCTTCAACGGCCAGCGCGCCGCTGGCCAGGTGGGCGAAGCTGGAATCCTGCAACAGCGCCAGCAACAGCGCCGACATACACGCCACCCCCACTGCCCCGCCGAGGGAACGGAACAGGTTGGTGGTGCTGGTGGCGACGCCGATATCGCGTTGTTCCACCGAGTTCTGCGTGCCCACCAGCGAGGTGGGAAATTGCATGCCGGCCGCGATCCCGCACAGCAGCATAAACACGGCTGTCAGCCATACCGCCTGAGGCGCGCTCAAGGCCATGCCGAAAATCGCAAAGGGGCTCAACAGCGCGCCGCTGAGGATCATCGGTTTATAACGCCCGGTCACCGAGGTCATGCGCCCGGCAAAATAGGCGCCCATCGGCAAACCCATTGCCAGCGGCAGCAGGTGCAAGGCCGCGCTGTCGGCACCCGAGCCGGTCACCGTCTGATAACGCAGCGGCATCAGCACCGTCAGGGAAATCGCCTGGAAGCTGGTGAAGAAAATCGTGCACCAGCACAACACCGCGCTGCGGTTGGCGAACAAATGCATCGGCAACAACGGCTCCCGCGCACGGCGTTCGTGCCAGACAAACAGGCTCAACGCCAGCAGCGCACACGCCAGCAGGCCCAGCACTTCATTGTCACGCCAATGATGGCCCTGGCCGATTTCGGTGATGCCCAGCAGCAACGCCGTCAGGCCGACGATCATCAGCACGGTGCCGAGGTAATCGATGATCGGCTTGCGCTGTGGCACCGGCAGCCCCACCAGGGTGCGGTGGGCCACGTACCAGGCGCCGGCGCCCAATGGCAGGTTGATCAAAAATACCCAGCGCCACGACAAGTACTCGGTCATGTAGCCGCCGAGCACCGGCCCGGCCACGCTGGCCACCGCGTACATACTGCTGAAATAGCCTTGGTAGCGTCCGCGTTCACGGGGCGGGATGATGTCGCCAATGATCGCCTGGCTCACCGAAATCATGCCGCCGGCGCCGATGCCCTGGAGGATCCGCGCCAGCACCAGTTGCTCCATGCTTTGCGCCATGCCGCAGAACAGCGAGGCCAGGGTGAACAGGCCCATGCCGATCAGCATCATCGGCCGGCGCCCATACAGGTCGCCGAGCTTGCCGTAGATCGGCACGGCCACAGTCATCGCCACCATGTAGCCGGAAATCACCCAAGCCAGCAGGTTGACGTCGTGGAACTGCGCGGAGATGGCGGGCATCGACACGGCGACAATGGTCTGGTCCAGTGCACCCAGGAAGATCGCCATCATCAGTGAGGCGAGGATACTGCGCACAGCGGGAAGCGGCGGAGCGGGCTGATTGAGGTGCGTCACGGCAAGACCTTCGAGCAGAGCCCGCGAGAAAGTCGGCCCGCGGGAATGCTCGATACGATAGCAGGCTATTCGATAGCTTCGTAAGGAAGTCCGACGTAATTTTCTGCGATGGTTTTGCGCCCCGCCTCGGAGTGGATGAAGTACTCAAGTTCACTCTCAGCAATGCGCTGGCTGAAACCGTCCGCCTCGGGAAATTGATGCAACATCGAGGTCATCCACCAGGAAAACCGCTCAGCCTTCCACACCCGCCGCAGGCAGATGGCGGAATAGCGTTCCAGCAAATCCACGCGCCCCTCGCCGTAGACCTTGAGCAGAATCCGATACAGGGTGCTCACGTCACTCGCCGCCAGGTTCAAGCCCTTGGCGCCGGTGGGCGGCACGATATGCGCCGCGTCGCCCAGCAGGAACAGGCGGCCGTACTGCATCGGTTCCACCACGAAACTGCGCAGCGGCGCGATGCTTTTTTCGATCGACGGACCGGTCACCAGGTTCTCGGCGAGGTGGCTGGGCAGGCGGGTTTTCAGCTCGTCCCAGAAACGTGCGTCAGGCCATTCATCAATAGGTTCTTCCAGCGGCACTTGCAGGTAATAGCGGCTTCGGGTCGACGAACGCATGCTGCACAAGGCAAAGCCGCGCGCGTGCTTGGCGTAGACCAGCTCAGCGTGCACGGGCGGCGTGTCGGCCAGGATACCCAACCAGCCGAAGGGGTAGACCCGTTCGAAGACCTTGATCGATTCGGCCGGGATCGATTGGCGCGCAACGCCGTGGTAGCCGTCGCAACCGGCAATGTAGTCACACTCCAGGCGAAACGCCTCACCCTGGTGCTCAAACGTCAGCCAGGGTCGATCACTTTTAAGGCCGTGGGGCTGCACGTTATGGGCTTCATAAAACGTGGTGGCGCCAGCGGCGGCACGCGCGGCCATCAGGTCGCGGGTGACTTCGGTCTGGCCGTAGATCATCACCGACTGGCCGCCGGTCAAGCCCTTGAGGTCGATATGGGTGAGCTGGCCGTTCAGCGCCAGCTCGAATCCGTCATGCACCAGGCCTTCGCTGTCCATTCGCTGGCTGACGCCGGCCTGCCTCAACAGGTCGACCATGCCTTGCTCCAGCACCCCGGCACGAATGCGCCCTTGCACGTAATCGGCGCTCTGGCGCTCTAGGATAAGGGTCTCGATACCCGCATTGTGCAGCAGTTGACCGAGCAGCAGTCCAGAGGGACCGGCGCCGATGATGGCGACTTGGGTTTTCAGCGTTTTCATTATTTTTATGGCCCGCAAATTCCACCCGAACAGACAGGGTGAAAGAGTTGTCATTGGTCTTGTTGCTGACATTTTTCACTTGAGCGAGCAGCATAAGAAGGTGAAAACTGAGCCAAAGCCTGCGCTTTTTGCCAATTGGGGCGATTACCGCACCACTGTCCTGAGTATCGGATTGAAACCATGACCAAAACCGCGATTCCGGTCTTCAAGCTTTACGGGGAAGACCAGCAATGGCCGACCCCCGATTTGTTGCACTGTGAAACCATTTCCCGGCGCAGTCGGGAATACCAGTGGGAAATCCAGCCCCACCGGCACGCGGATCTGTGCCAGTTGCTCTACGTGCACAAAGGCCAGGCACAATTGGAAATCGAAGGCGAGCGCACCACGCTGAACGAAGCGACCCTGCAGGTATTGCCGCCGTTGTGTGTGCACGGGTTTCGCTTTCCCAAGGATGTTGAAGGCTATGTCGTGACGCTGGCAGCGCCACTGGTCAGCCATCTGCAAGCACAGCTGGGCGCAACGGTAGACGGATTGCAGGCATTGGGCAGTTACCCGGCAGGCAAAGACAGTGATTATCTGAACAGTCAGTTCGCCCGCCTGCAGGTTGAATACGCCGACGATCAACCGGCGCGGGACATGATGCTGCATGCGCTGGTCAGCGTGCTGCTGGTGTGGATCAGCCGCCAGGCCATCCAGCATCGCCACCCTCGGGCGCCCAGGGGGCGTGAATACTTCCGGCGCTTTACCCAGCTGGTCGAGCAGCATTACCGCGAACACCCGAAGATCGAGGACCTGGCCCACAAGCTCGGGATCTCGGTCTCACACTTGAACGGAACATGTCGAGAGTTGGGCGGGCAGCCTGCGCTGCAGATCATGCATGACCGGCAATTACTGGAAGCCAAGCGTTTGCTGACTTACACCAGCATGACCATTAATGAAATGTCGGAGGTGTTGGGTTTTTCCGACCCGACCAACTTCTCACGGCTGTTTCGCCGACGGGTCGGGTTTTCGCCCAAGGCGTTTCGTGAACAACTTAAAGCCGAGGCACCACATAGCTGAATGTAGGAGCGGGCTTTTGTGGGAGCGGGCTTGCTCGCGAATGCGCTGGGTCAGCTACATATCTGCAAACTGATCCACCGCATTCGCGAGCAAGCCCGCTCCCACATTTGGATATTCAGCGCGTCATCCTTATCGCAAGGCACTGAAACTGCCGGTACGCGGAACACATTGGTCCTGATGGCAACTGATCGCAAAGGTCGGCTGCATACGCGTTTGCTCCACACGGTAGGCGGCAGTCCCGTACAGCGCGCTGGCGAGTGCGCACAGGCTGAAAATCATCAAGTACTTTCTGGTTTTAATACTCATGGCACAGACCTCTGAGCGGATCTACACGGTGCTCTCCAAAGCATAGGTCAACGCGCGCGAGTTGCCATTATCAGGCGACATTCAACACGTTTATGTCGACCTAGAGACCCGCATCCCATGCGGGCTCTTCCGGGAACCGCAGCACCAGGAAATCCAACAGGCTGCGCAGCGCCGATGGCATGTGCTTGCGCGAGGCGTATACCGCGTAAATGTTCATCCGGCGAGGTTCGGCATCGGGCAGCAGGCGCACCAGTTCACCGCGACGGATGTAGTCGCCGGCCTGGTAACTGGGCAGCATCGACACCCCTGCCCCGGCCAGCGTCACGCGCAACAAAGTGCTGGCCTCGTTGGAAGTGATATTGCCGTTGATGGGCACCGAGACGTGCTCGCCACGCTCTTCGAAATGCCACAGGCTTTTACCGAAATAAGAGTGGGTGAGGCAGTTGTGCCCGGCCAGGTCTTCGACTTTCTGCGGGGCCGGATGCTCCAGCAGATAAGCCGGCGTGGCGCAGACCACTGAGCGACACACCGTCAGCCGCCGGGCGATAAGGTTGGGGTCCAGGTCATTGCTGGTGCGGATGGCCAGGTCGATACGCTCATCCACCAGGTTCACCGTGCGGTCGAGCATCTGCAGGTCAACCGTCACCAGCGGGTAGCGCTTGACGTACTCGGCGATGGCCTGCGCCAATTGCGCCTGGCCGAAAGACGTACTGACACTCAGGCGCAGCAGGCCACGGGGCGCGTCGTCGGGCTCGCTGACGGCGGCCTGCATATCGCCGCACAGTTCCAGCATTTGCCGACAGCGCGGCAGGGTTTCACTGCCGGCCGCCGTAAGGCTGAGCTTGCGCGTGGTGCGGTGCAGCAAACGTGCGCCGACCCAGTCTTCCAGCTCGGCCAGGTAGCGTGACACCACCGGCCGCGACAGGTCCAGATGGTCGGCGGCGGCAGACTGGCTACCCAGGTCCACCACCGTGACAAACACGCGCATTGCTTGAAGACGATCCATGATTTGCCCGATTTTAGAAACAAACTATGTCCCAGCATCGCATTTTTAGTCTGGTTTTGTGCAACTAAGCTCTGTGCATCCCCTACCCATGCTGGAGCTGCCCGATGTTCTCAACCTTCAAGCGCCTGACCCTGGCCACCGCCGCCCTGGCCTTCGCCGCACATGCGGCTGCCGCCGACCTGACGTTGGACGTGTACAACCCTGGCGAAGCCGCGATCTTCCCGGTCAGCTCGGTGCTGGTCAGCGGCGCCAAGGACGCCATCCTGGTGGACGCTCAATTCGGCAAGGGCCAGGCCGAGCAACTGGTGCAAAAGATCCGCGCCAGCGGCAAACACCTCACCACCATCTACATCAGCCATGGCGACCCGGACTACTACTTCGGCCTCGATACCCTCACCGCCGCGTTCCCCGACGCCAAGGTGCTGGCAGCGCAACCGGTGGTCGACCATATCAAGGCGACTGTTGCCGGCAAACTTGAGTTCTGGGGCCCGAAAATGGGCGCCGACAAGCCGGCCAAAACCATCGTGCCGCAGGTGCTTGAAGGCCACAGCTTGAGCCTCGAAGGCCAACAACTGGATGTCATCGGCCTGGATGGCCCGCAGCCGGATCGCAGCTTTGTGTGGATCCCGTCGATCAAGGCCGTGGTCGGTGGTGTGGTCGTCGCTGAAAACATCCACCTGTGGATAGCCGACACCCAGAGCGCGCAATCCCACAAAGATTGGCTCGCCACTTTGCAACGCATCGAACAGCTCAAACCTCGCACCGTGGTTCCAGGCCACTACCTGGGCACACCGTCGCTGAAATCGGTGGCCTTTACCGCCAACTACATCAAGGCCTTTGACGCCGAGACCGCCAAGGCCAAGGATTCCGCTGCCCTGATCGCGGCCATGAAAAAACGTTACCCGACCCTCGCCGACGAAAGCTCGCTGGAACTGAGCGCCAAAGTCGCCAAGGGCGAAATGAAGTGGTGAAGCGTTTCAAACCTTAACCGTACTGGAGAACGTCATGAGCAAGATTGCAATCATTGGGGCCACTGGCCGTGCCGGTAGCCAACTGCTGGAAGAAGCACTGCGCCGTGGGCATAGCGTTGTAGCCATCGCACGTAATACCGACAAGCTGGCCGTTCGCCCTGGCGTCACCGTCAAACAGGTTGATGCGCTGGACGCAGACGCCCTGCAACACGCCGTCAGCGGCAGCGATGTGGTAATCAGCGCCGCACACTTCGCCACCCTGCCCGCCAGCGCCGTGATCGGGCCGGTGAAAAAAGCCGGGGTGCAACGCCTGCTGGTGGTGGGCGGTGCCGGTTCGCTGTTACTGCCGGGTGGCGGTCGGGTGATCGACAGCGAAGGCTTCCCGGCAGAGTACAAAGCCGAGGCCAGTGCGGGGGCCGCGTTTCTCGATGCGCTGCGTCAGGAGAAGGAAC
Source organism: Pseudomonas tritici (assembly GCF_014268275.3). Classification (NCBI taxonomy): domain Bacteria; kingdom Pseudomonadati; phylum Pseudomonadota; class Gammaproteobacteria; order Pseudomonadales; family Pseudomonadaceae; genus Pseudomonas; species Pseudomonas tritici. Next base: position 1,912,501 of record NZ_CP077084.1, on the reverse strand, counting down.
TGGATTGGACCTTCCTGTCGCCATCGGCGGAGTTCGTTGAGACCGAACGCACCGGTAAATTCCGTGTAGGCCAGGATGATTTGCTGGTGAGCAGTGAGGGGCGTAGTTGGATCAGTTTCGCCGACTATGCCATCGCCTTGATCGACGAAGTCGAAGCACCAAAGCACTCCCGCCAGCGCTTCACCGTGGGCTACTGACCCAACGCGGTTTAAAACTGTGGGAGCTGGCTTGCCTGCGATAGCGGTGTGTCAGTCAATGATGTACTGACTGATCGACCGCTATCGCAGGCAAGCCAGCTCCCACGTTGTGATCTTCAGTGTTCCGGATATTGCGCCTGGCTCACTAACCAGTTCATCAGGGCTTCAAGCCCGGCCGACGGCGCCGTCCCCGGCGGATACACCAGGTAATACCCCATCCCCGTCGGCACCTGCAGTTCAAACGGCATCACCAACCGTCCTGCCTTCACATCCTCGCCAATCAACGCACTGTCGCCAATCGCCACGCCGGAACCTTGGGACGCCACCGTCATCGCCAAGTCCAGCGTTTCAAAATGATGCCCCTGGCTCAAATTGCTCAACTGCGTGTTCGCAGCCGAAAGCCACAACGCCCAATCCCGCTCGTCCCGCGTGGGGTGCAGCAGTACCTGTTGCTGCAAATCTGCGGGCGTGTGCAAAACATCCAGCAACGCTGGCGCACAGACGGGCGTGAGCTGTTCATCGAATAAATGCCGCGCCTCGGCCGACTGCTCGGCGGTGGGCGCATAGATCACAGCCGCATCGAATTGCTCGCGACGAAAGTCCACGGTGTAGGCCACGGTGGTGGTGAGTTCCACCGGCACGTCCGGGCGCTCCTTTTGCCACTGCATCAGGCGCGGCAGCAGCCAGCGCATCACGCAGGTGGACGCTTTGAGCTGCAGGGTCTGGCGGCGGTTGCCGATCTGCTCCACCGCCTCGCCGATCAGGCCAAACACTTGCTGGGCGCGCAGTGACCATTCACGGCCTTCTTCGGTCAGGCTCAAGCCGCGCGCCTGGCGTCGGAACAGCGCGTAGCCCAAATGGCTTTCCAGCCCGGCGACCTGCCGGCTCACCGCGCCCTGGGTGATGTGCAATTGCTCGGCAGCACGGGTGAAGTTGCAGCACTGGGCCGTGACCCAGAAGGTGTGCAGCGCGGGCAGCGGCGGAAGGCGCTTCATAAGGGCTGAGCCATGACGTGAGAACATGGCTAGTATGACTTTTTATCGATTGTTGCCGCTACCGGCCAGCCGGTCCAATACCGCCTTATCTCAACAATAAGAGCGACATTTATGGCCACCTGCGGCGAAGTATTGGTCAACCTCCTGGAAGGCTACGGCGTGGACCAGGTATTTGGCATCCCCGGCGTACACACGGTGGAGTTGTATCGCGGCCTGGCCCGTTCCAGCATCCGCCACGTCACCCCGCGCCACGAACAGGGCGCCGGGTTCATGGCCGACGGTTATGCGCGCACCCGCGGCAAGCCCGGCGTGTGCTTCATCATCACCGGCCCCGGCATGACCAATATCACCACCGCCATGGGCCAGGCCTATGCTGACTCGATCCCCATGCTGGTGATCTCCAGCGTGCAGTCGCGCAGCCAATTGGGCGGCGGGCGCGGCAAGCTGCATGAGCTGCCGAACCAAGCAGCAATGATGGCCGGCGTGGCGGCGTTCTCGCACACCTTGATGTCCGCGGCGGAGTTGCCCGGCGTGTTGGCGCGGGCCTTTGCGGTGTTCCAGGCCGGGCGACCGCGCCCGGTGCATATCGAAATCCCGCTGGATGTGCTGGTGGAAAATGCCGCCGCGCTGCTGGGCACTGAGCCAGTCAGCGTGGCCCGTGCCGGCGCGGCGCCGTCGGCGGTGAAGCAGATGAGCCAGTTGCTCGCGGCAGCCACGCAACCCTTGATCCTGGCCGGTGGCGGCGCCATCGATGCGGCGCCGGAATTGACTCGACTGGCGGAGCTTCTCGGCGCGCCGGTGGCCCTGACCATCAACGCCAAAGGCATGCTGCCCGCCCGCCACCCGCTGCTGATCGGCTCGACCCAGACGCTGGTCGCCACCCGTGCGTTGGTGGCCGAAGCGGACGTGGTGCTGGCTATCGGAACAGAGCTGGCGGAGACCGACTACGACGTCACTTTCGCCGGCGGCTTCGAGATTCCGGGCGCTTTGCTGCGCGTCGACATCGACCCGGACCAGACCGTGCGCAACTACCCCCCGCAAGTGGCGCTGGTCGCCGATGCACAAATCGCCGCCGAAGCCTTGTTGGCCGAGCTGGACCGCCAGCCATTGCCGCCACGCAACAGCACGTGGGGCGCTCACCGCGTCGCCCGCTTGTGGGCCGAACTGACCGCCACTTGGGACGCCGCCACCCGCGCGCAAACCCTGTTCCTCAACACCGTCCTGGCGGCATTGCCCAACGCCGTCATAGTGGGCGACTCCACCCAACCAGTGTACAGCGGCAACCTCACCTTGAACCTCGACCACCCGCGCCGCTGGTTCAACTCGTCGACTGGCTACGGCACCTTGGGCTACGCCCTGCCCGCCGCCATCGGCGCCTGGCTGGGGCGTGGCGACGGGCAGCCGGTGGTTTGCCTGATCGGCGACGGCGGCCTGCAATTCACCCTGCCGGAACTCGCCAGCGCGGTGGAAGCACGCGTGCCGATCATCGTGCTGCTGTGGAATAACCACGGCTATGAAGAGATCAAGAAATACATGGTCAACCGGGCGATCGAACCGGTCGGCGTGGATATCTACACGCCGGACTTTATCGGTGTGGCCAAGGCGTTGGGTTGTGCTGCCGAGAGCATTCAGGGCGTTGAGTCGTTGCGCGTGGCACTGCGCGCCGCAGTTGATTGCCCGGGGCCGACGCTAATTGAAATCGACCAGGGCCTTTGGGTGACGGAGTTGGCGCTATGAGCACGGTATTGAACGGTGTGTATATCGGTGGTGCGTGGCGTGCCGGCCATACCGTGCTGGAAGTGATCAACCCAGCCACCGAAGCGATGTTGGCCCAGGTGAGCGTGGGCGATGCGCTGGCCGTAACGCAGGCGGTCGACGCGGCCAGCGCGGCCTTCAGTGAGTGGTCGAAAAGCACTGGCCGTGATCGCGCCGCCCTGCTGCGCAAGATCGCCCAGGGCGTAAGCGAGCAGCGCGAACCGCTGATGCACCTGCAGTCGAGCAACAACGGCAAACCGCTGTTTGAAGCCGCGATTGATGTGGACGATGTCATCGCCACGTTCGAGTACTACGCCGGCGTGGCCGAAGCGATGGACGCCGGCCAGGATTGCCCGGTGGACCTGCCCAGCGCTGACTTCAGCGCACGCCTGCGTCGTGAGCCGTGTGGGGTGGTGGGACTGATCGTGCCGTGGAATTTCCCGATGGTCACCACCGCCTGGAAACTCGCCCCGGCACTGGCGGCGGGTTGCTGCGTGGTGCTCAAGCCGTCAGAAGTGACGCCATTGGCCGAGCTGCAACTGGCGCGAATTATCGCTGAATCGGGGCTCCCGGCCGGGGTATTTAACCTGGTGTGTGGCACGGGCTTGGCGGTCGGGGCGCCGTTGGCGGCGGATCCACGGGTGGCGAAGATTTCCTTCACCGGCAGCAACGCAGTCGGCGTGCAGGTGATGCAGCGCGCGGCTGAAACCATCAAGGGTGTGAGCCTGGAATTGGGCGGTAAATCTTCACTGGTGGTACTGGCGGACGCCGACCTGGACCTGGCGGTGGAGCTGGCCTGTGGCGGTGGATTTTTCAACGCCGGGCAGATGTGTTCCGCCACCAGTCGTGTGCTGGTCGCTGACAGCCTGGCGGATGCATTCCTGCAGCGGTTGCACAAACGTGTTGAAGGAATCCGTGTGGCTGACCCTTTTTCCGATGAGGTGGAAATGGGCGCGCTGATCAACCGTGTGCAGTATCAACGTGTGCTGGGGCACATACAGCGTGGCGTTGAGGATGGCGCGCGATTGCTGTGTGGCGGTGCACGGCCGGCGGATTTGCCGAAGGGCTTTTTCATTCGCCCGACTGTGTTCACCGATGTGCCACTGGACAGCGCGTTGTGGAATGAAGAGATCTTCGGCCCGGTGCTGTGTGTACGACGGTTCGCAACTGAGGACGAGGCAATTGCCCTGGCCAACGACAGCGATTTCGGCTTGGTGGCAAGCGTGGTCAGCCGTGACAACGAAACCGCCGAGCGCGTGGCGAATGCCTTGCAGGCCGGGCTGGTGTGGATCAACGCGCCGCAAGTGATCTTTGCGCAAGCGGCGTGGGGCGGTTACAAGCAGAGCAGCATCGGCCGCGAGCTAGGGCCGTGGGGGTTGGCGGCGTTTCAGGAGATCAAGCATGTGATCCGGTCCAACTAACACCGAAGATCCCACATTTTTGATTTTTGGTGTGTCAGTTGAATGCAATTTTTAGATAGCCCCTGCGACTTTCTCATTTGCCGCCCTTCTCCCACCCATGGCCTGATTCGCCCTTGCTCACTCAAGGCCCTCCCATGGAAACCGTTCAAACAAAACCCACCACCGCCCTCTGGCTGATGATCAGTGTCGTGCTGGTCGCCCTTAACCTGCGGCCATCAATGGCCGCCGTGGGCCCATTGTTGTCATCGATTCGCGGCGACGTGCCGTTGAGTTTCAGCAGCGCGGCGTTGCTGACCATGTTGCCGGTGATGGCCATGGGTTTGGCGATGTTCTTTGGCATGGCCGTGGCCAAGCGTTTTGGCGAGCACCGCAGCATTGTGCTGTCGCTGCTGGTGATTGGCGTGGCCACGCTGTCGCGGTTGTTCCTGGATTCGGCGCTGGAGTTGATCATCAGCGCCATCGCAGCCGGAGTGGGCATTGCGATGATCCAAGCGTTGATGCCAGCGCTGATCAAGTCGCGATTCAGCGATAACGTCTCGCTGTTCATGGGCCTGTACGTCACCGCGATCATGGGGGGTGCCGCGCTGGCGGCATCGTTTGCGCCGTTCGTGCAAGTGCAGACCGGCAGTTGGCGCATCGGCCTGGCAATCTGGGCAGTGCTCGCAGTACTGGCGCTGGCATTCTGGTTTGCACAGCGCTCGGTGCTGCCGCCGTTGCCGCAAGCGTCCGCCGGCCCGCAGGAATCATTTTTCGGTAACGGCCGGGCCTGGTTGCTGGCCGTCTTTTTCGGCCTTGGTACTGCGGCCTACACCTGCGTACTCGCCTGGCTCGCGCCGTACTACGTGGAGCAAGGCTGGAGCGAACAGAACGCTGGTTTGCTGCTGGGCTTTTTGACGGCAATGGAAGTGGTGTCCGGCTTGATCACCCCCGCCATCGCCAACCGTCGCCGGGATAAACGCGGTGTGGTTGCGGTGCTGCTGGTGCTGATCATCCTCGGTTTCTGCGGTTTGATTCTCAGCCCGCAATACCTGAGCCTGCTGTGGCCCTGCCTGCTCGGCCTGGGCATTGGCGGTCTGTTCCCGATGAGCTTGATCCTGTCCCTCGACCACCTGGACAACCCCCGCCGCGCCGGTGGCCTCACCGCGTTTGTGCAAGGTATCGGCTACTTGATTGCCGGGCTGTCGCCGCTGATCGCGGGGATGATCCGCGATCAACTGGGCAGCTTCGAATGGGCCTGGTGGTCGTTGACGGCGGTCATTGTAGTGATGCTGCTGATCGTCACGCGCTTCAACCCAAAGCATTACGCGCGGCATATCCGCTGAGGTCGTGTTGCAAACAGTATTTGTCTCACGCCAAACATAGAAACGCCCTACAGCGCTTTCTATTGGCACGTCCGTTCCGTTAAGCTTTTGCGCTGTCTTGTACTGAGTTCGGTACAACGGGTTTACGGACGAAACCGATGCTAAACAGTAACTTGCTCAGAAAGCTCGATATGCAGGACTTGATGGTGTTTATCGCCGTCTATGACCAGAGCAGCGTTACCGAGGTGTCCGAAACGCTGTTTGTCAGCCAGTCCACCGTGAGCTACAGCCTGAAGAAGCTGCGCACCAGTTTCGAAGACGAGCTGTTTATCAACACACGGGCGGGCATGCGGCCGACGTACAAGGCCACAACCATGTACGGCCATGTGCAGAAAATCCTCGAGAGCATCAACCTGTGCCACGCCGGTGGCCAGGCCTTCGACCCGACGCAGCAGGCCGTGACCTTCAACGTGTGCGCGCCGGAATATTTCGAACAGTTGATCCTGCCGCGCCTGTTGAAGCACTTTGACCGCGCCGACCTGCCGGTGATCGTCAATGTGCAAAAGCTGGAAACCGACATCCCCGCCGACGACCTACGCGATGGCCGTCTCGATCTGGTGATCTGTTTCGGCCCCAACTTCCACCGCGCCCATAAAGACTTCCGCACCCAGATGCTGCTCGAAGACGACCTTGTGTGCGTGTTCGACAAACGCTCGGCACCGCGCGAGCCGGCCTTCAGCCTGCAATCGTTCGTTGAGCGGCGCCACGTGTTCCCCACGCCCTGGACCTCCGACACCAACATGATCGACGGCTGGCTGGCGCGCCAGGCGCACAAGCGCCAAGTGATCGCCCGCGCCAACAGCTACAGCGCGGCGCTGAAGATGATCACCGGCACCGACTTTATCGTCACCCTGCCGCGCCGCGTGCAAAAGCTGCTAGCGCCTGTGACGGTGTTCGGCCATTGCGAGGCGCCCAACGGTTTGCCGGGGTTCACGCTGGAGATGCAGTGGAATGAAACCAGTGGACAGGACAGTGCCAATACCTGGTTTCGTGAGCAGGTTGTAAAAGTCTGCGCGGACCAGGGATTGCTGTGATCGCCCCTACGCCGATGGCATCGTTGCGGTGTCAGCCGATGACGGCTTTGCTGTAGGAATCGCGGTCCATGTCCACCAACAGGACACTCAGTTGAACCTGTATATCCGCCGGCCAGTCGCCCGCGTCCTGCAACGCCGCCAGCAAGCTTTCCGACAACTGCTTCTTGACCTGTGGTGACCGCCCGCTGAGCAGCGAAAGCTTCAACGCGACAAACCCACGGGGGTCGAGAGAGGTGCCGACCTGGAAACTCTCGACCTTGAGCGCACGGCTCTTGATATCGAACTCGGAACCGAACTGGCCGGACACCATCAGCACGTTGTTGAGCCGCAACAGGACTTTCTCGACGGCCAGGCCTGTCAAGTTGGCGGTGTATTCCAGGTGCAGGTGTGGCATGAAGGGCTCCAAATTTTTTGTAGGAAGTTTCGCAGGTATACCACGCGAGTCAGGCCTGGGTCGCCAACCCTCGATCACTCATGAAGGCCTCAAGCCGTGAACGCACCCAGCGCTCAGCCGGGTCAGTGTCCACATGACTGAGCCAGACCATGGACAAATCCAGGGTCGGCGTCTCGAATGGGAACGGCTCACAGAACAGGTGGCCCGACACCGCCATGGCCTCGGCGGTGTAGTCCGGCAGGCTGGCGATCAGGTCGGTGCCGGCGAGCAACGCCGGCAGCGCGCTGTATTGCGGCACCGACAACACCACGTGGCGTTTGCGGCCGATTTCCGCCAGCCACTCATCGGCAAACCCCGACACGTTGGCGGTGTGGGACACCAACACGTGGGGCCGTGAGCAATATTCATCGAGGGTCAGCGGTGTGTCGGAGGCATCGGCGCGCAGCAAACGCGGGCGGATATGGCGCAGCAGCTTGCGCTTGGCATTCGCCGGCAAGCCACGGGTCTGGGTGATGCCGACGGTGATATCACCGGAGGCCAGCAGGTCCGGAATGCGCCAGTAGTCCACATGCTGCACCACAAACACCACTTGCGGCGCTTCCTGGCGCAAGGCGCGCAGCAACGGTGGCAGTAGGCCGAACTCGACATCGTCGGACAGGCCGATGCGAAAGGTCATGGTGCTGATGGACGGGTCGAAATCGTGGGTCAGGCTCAGGGCCGATGACAATGAGTCCAGGGCCGGCGACAGGTGCTGGATGATTTCCTCGGCGCGCGCGGTGGGCTCCATGCGATGGCCGACACGAATGAACAGCGGGTCGTTGAACAAGGTGCGCAAGCGGTTGAGGGCCGAACTGATGGTCGGTTGGCCGAGAAACAGCTTCTCTGCCACCCGCGTGACATTGCGCTCGAGCATCAGCGCTTCGAACACCACCATCAGGTTGATGTCGGCCTTGCGTAATTCATTGCGATTCATCGGCGCCTGCCCCTTTCCCCAAGACAAGCCGCAGTTTAGAAAGCGCGGGGGCCTGCGTCTATGTGCACACTGTTCATCCAGCCGCTTTGCAGCTATAAAACAGCTCTCCAAGGTCGCAGGAACACGCCCGTGCTGGTCATTCTCGCCTCGGCCATTGTATTGGCCGGGTTTTGTATCTGGGTCATCCAGCTGATTGCCAACCCCACCGCCCGCACACTGTTGCGAGTGTTTGTCGGTCTGTGCCTGGCGGCGATGGTGGCGTATGTGGTGCTGGCGTCGGGCTTTCCTATTTCGTTGCTGGTTTCATGATTGCCTGTGGCGCGGGCGCCTGCTCCTGGCCCTGACGTAAACGCAAGGCTGCCAATGCCGCGATCACCAACACGACCGCAATCACTTTCAAGCCGTTCATCGCATTGCCGGTGCTCATCTCGATCGCCCCCATCACCGACGGCCCGACAAACCCGCCCAACAGCCCACAGGCGTTGACGAAACCCAGCCCGCCCGCCAGCGCCACACCCTTGAGGCGCGAGGCTGGGTACAAAAAGATGATCGACTGCACCACAAAGAACATCACCGCCGACAGGCAAAAGCCCAGCAAACTGAACACCGGCCCCGATATCGAAGCAATACCCAGACCCAACGCCATGGTCAGCAACCCCGTGACCAACAAGCGACGGCAACGCCCCGGCGTGGTGGCAAAACGCGGAATCAATACCGCGCCGAGCGCCGCCGCGATCCAGGGCAATGAGGTCAACAGGCCGACGCTCATGGTGCTCAGTTCGCCGTATTTGCTGATGATGCTCGGCAGGAAAAAGATCACCGTATAGATGGTGATCTGATGGCAAAAGTACACAAAGATCGCCAGCAGGATTTGCGGGGTCAGCCAGTTTTTCAACGAGTGACCACCCTCGCCCGCGCCTTCTTCGGTTTCCAGGGCGATGCGCTGTTCGATCCCGCGCGCTTCCTCGGCCGACAGCCACGGCGCCTTGCTCGGACGATCCGGCAGTTTGCGCCAGACCACCCAGGCAAACGCCACCGCCGGCAAACCTTCGAGCAGGAACATCCACTGCCAGCCGTGCCAGCCGAGCAGACCGTCCATGCGCATCAACGCCGCGCCCACCGGGCCGCCGATGATGTTGGCAAAACACACGCCGAGCAGGAAGTAACCGGTGGCCCGCGCCCGTTGTTCACGGTTGAACCAGTAGGTGAGGTAGAGCATGACACCGGGAAACAGACCGGCTTCGGCAATGCCCAGCAACAGGCGCAGCACGTAGAACGAGGTCTCGCCCTGTACAAAGGCCATGGCCGCCGAGATCAGGCCCCAGGTCACCATGATCCGGGCAATCCAGAACCGCGCGCCGACCTTGTGCATGATCAGGTTGCTGGGGATTTCCGACAGCGCATACGTCAGGAAAAACAGCCCCGCGCCCAATCCGTATGCAGCGGCAGAAATACCCAGGTCGACATCCAGGTGATGCTTGGCCAGGGCGATGTTAGTGCGGTCCAAAAAGCTCAGGATGTAGGCGATGATCAGCAAGGGCATCAGCTTGACGAACATCAGTTTGTTCAACGCCTGCGGCTCGCGGGCGGGGGTGGCGATAGTCATCGGCAATTCCTCTTGGCGCCCCGCCAGCCGGGCTGGGGGGCGCATCGGTGTTGTTCTAGGAGTCGAGTTGCACAGCCAACGCCGGCGGGCGATGGGAAAACAGCTGCAGCAGCGCACCGCCGAGGGCGCAGCCGGCCATTACGAAGAAGCACACGGTGTAGCCATGCAGCGTGGTCCAGCCGCCGCCCATGGCAATCAGGCTGCCCATCAGCACCGGCGCCAGGCCGCCACCGATAAACATCGCGGTGGTGATGATGCCGTTGGCGGTGGAGGTCGCCGACGGCTCGGCAGAGTCGCAGGCCACGGCGTAGTAGATCGGCCACACCGCATTCGCTACCAGGCCGAACAGCAGTTGCACCACGATGATCAAGGTCAGCGTATTGGCGAAGTAGAACGCGCCGACACTTGCCGCCATCCACAGCCCGCAGATGATCAGAGTGGTGCGCCGGCCGATGATGTCCGACAGCGACGGCCACACCAATTGCCCGAGAATCCCGGTGAGGGTGAACACCACGCTCATCCCCGCCGACTCCGCCAGCGACAGCCCGGCGATGTTGTAAAGGTAGGCCGGCAGCACAATGTTCACGCCCATGTACACCACTTGCGTGAGCATCGTATTACCGGCGGTCAGGGCGATATTGCGGTTGCGCAAGGTGGCGATAAACGTACGCCAGGCCTCGCCTTTGACTTGGCTGGCGGGGGCGTTGTCCGGCGGGGTCATGCCTTTGGCGGCGATGTCGACGTACAGCGCGGTGATGCGCTCTGCCGTCGAATAACGCGCCCAGAAGATCATCAGCGGCAGCGCCACCACGAAGGCAAAGAAGAACACATAGCGCCAGTTCTCCTCACCAAACACGGTGATGACAAAACTCGCGACAATGCCGCTGAGCATCGCGCCAATCGGATAGCCGGTGTGGTGCGCGCCCAGGGCAAACCCGCGACGCTCTACCGGCCACCATTCAGCGGTGTTGCTCACGCCCACCGGCTCGCCCCAACCGGCGCCGAGGTTGACGCCGACACGCAGGGCAATAAAGGTCGCGAGGTTGCCGCTCAAGGCTTTGAAGCCGGACAGAAACGAAATCGCGGTGTAACCCAGCACCAACGGCACTTGGAAGCGCGCACGTTTCCAGCCGCCGCCATAACGGTCGCTCCACATGGAGCCGGGGATATCCAACAGTGCCAGCGCGAGCATGACCACCGTGGCCACGGTGCCCCACTGGTCGGCGGACAAGTCGAAATGCTTGGAGATGGTCGGCCCCAGGCGCAACACGATCTCACGGTCGTAAGCGTTGAGGATCCAGATCATCCAACAGACCAGCAGCGACACCCAGGAGTGCCGGTGAATGCTGCGCAGCGACGCTTTTTTTATAGTTGCCATGGGCCTCTCCAGGCGCGCGAAGGCGCGCACTGACACAAGGTTGCGAAGGAATATGCCTTATTGAAAAAACGCGCTAGCTGGCGAACCGTCGCTCGGCTATTCCTTGCACGCCCAACCCAGTAATGGCGAACAGCGCGCCGCGCTGCTGGCCGTCTGCCGGGAAACGCGGCAGCGGCGGCTTGGCCATGGAGGTCACAAACAGGGTGTCGAGATTCGGCCCGCCGAAGGTCAGGCTGGTGACCTTCTTCACTGGCATCTGGATGATGCGGTCGACCTGGCCATCGGGGGTGTAGCGCACCAGTTTTCCGGCGTAGACCAGGGCTTGCCACAGGCACCCTTCGGCGTCCACGGTGCAGCCGTCAGCGGCGCCACCGCCGGAGGTGTCGACCTTTGCGAAGGTGCGGCGGTTGCTCACGTTGCCCGTCGCGAGGTCACAGTCGTAGGCCCAGATCTCGCCGGACCACGTATCACAGAAGTAGAAGGTTTCACCCGACGGGCTCCAGCACGGGCCGTTGGACACGATGATGCCTTCGTCCAGGGTGTGCAGGCTCAGGTCGGCGTCCAGGCGGTAGAGTTTGGCGCTGGCGCTGTCTTCCAGCGTGTCCATCGAACCGAAGATGAAGCGGCCCTGGCGGTCGACCTTGCCGTCGTTGAGGCGGTTGTTGGGCAGCTGCGGCTCCGGGTCGATGACCAGGTTGAGCTCGCCGCTGTTGAGGTCGAGGGTGTGCACGCCGTTTTGCAGGGCGACGATTGCACTCTCACCGTTGTGGCGCAGGGCCATGGAGCCAATCTTCTGGCCCACCTCCCAGGCGCGTAGTTCGCGGCCGTCATCGGTGCAGCGCAGGATGCGGCCGTCGGCGCTGTCGATCCAATACAAGCGTTGTTGCTCGACGTCCCACACCGGGCCTTCGCCCAGGGTGGTCTTGACGTCGACAAGCACTTCGATACGCATGGTGTGATCCCCTTATTGTTGTTGTGCGGGATACAGGCCGCGCTTTGCCGCGGCCCTGTGTGTTTAGAAGTTGACCTGGTCACGCCCTTTGAGCCCGAGGATTTCCCGCGCTTCGTCCGGCGTGGCGACGCGATGCCCCAGGGCTTCGATCACCGTACGAATGCGCCGTACCTGGTCGGCATTCGACGCCGCCAGTTTTCCCGGGCCATCCCACAGCGAATCTTCCAGGCCGACCCGCGCATTGCTGCCCATGGACAAGCCCATGGTCGCCAACGGAATTTGCCCACGCCCGGCGCCGAGGATTGACCACACGTAGTCGTCACCAAACAGCCGGTCGGCGGTGCGCCGCATGTGCGCCAAATCTTCCGGGTGCCCACCGATGCCACCGCGCAGACCGAACACCGACTGGATAAACAGCGGCGGCTTGAGCAGGCCGCGCTCCAGGAAGTGTGCAGCGGTGTAGAGGTGACCGATGTCGTAGCACTCGATCTCAAACCGCGTGCGGTTCTCGGCGCACGAATTGAGGATGTGGGTGATGTCGCGGAAGGTATTGCGGAATATCCGGTCGTCACTTTCTTCCAGGTATGGCCGTTCCCAATCGTGCTTGAACTCGGTAAAGCGGTTGAGCATTTCGTACAGCCCGAAGTTCATCGAGCCCATGTTCAGCGAGGCCAGTTCCGGCTTGAACTGCATCACCGGCTGTAGTCGTTCTTCTACGCCCATGGTTGGAGCGCCACCGGTGGTGATGTTGATCACCACGTCGCTGGCGGCCTTGATGTGCGGCAGGAATTCGGCGAACAGTGCGGGGTCCTGGCTCGGGCGGCCGTCGTTGGGATCACGGGCATGCAGATGAACAATCGCAGCACCGGCTTCAGCGGCGCCGATGGCGGCATCGGCAATTTCCTGCGCAGTAATCGGCAAATGCGGTGACATCGACGGCGTATGAATCGCGCCGGTGACGGCGCAGGTAATGATGACAGGACGTTTTTTGGACATGACGATTCTCCGACTTTTATTCTTATGAAAAAAATCCTGGGTACAGCGCGAGGTGTTCTTCCGTGACTTACAGGTATTCGACGTTACCGTCGACGCTGATCGCCTGGCCGGTCACGTTGCGCGCGGCGGGCGAACAGAGAAACAACGCCATGGCGGCCACGTCTTCGGCGGTGACCATGCGCTTGAGGGAAATCTTGTTGAGGTATTCCTGACGCATCTCGGCTTCGGGCACGCCGACCTGCTCGGCACGGGCGCGGATCACGCCGTCCATGCGCGGGCCTTCGACGATGCCGGGCAGCAAGGCGTTGACGCGGATGTCACTCTCGCCCAACTCCGAGGCCAGGGATTTCATCAAGCCGACGATGGCCCATTTAGTCGCCGCATACGGCGTGCGCCACGCGTAGCCCAAGCGCCCTGCCACCGAGGCGATATGCAGCAGATGGCCGTGGGACGATTCCTTGAGCATCGGTACCGCGTGGTGGGCAAAACGGTATTGCGCGGTGAGGTTGATGTTGATGGTGGCTTGCCACTCGGCGTCGCTGATCGCATCGATCCCGCCAGTAGGCCCGGCGATCCCGGCGTTGTTGACCAGCACATCGAGGCCGCCGAAATGCTCGTGCTGCACCTTGAACACCGCCTCGATCTGCGCGGCATCGCTGACGTCGGCACGGGTGGCGACCGTGCCAGGGTATTTGTCGCGAAACGCTGCCAGGGCGGGCTCGCTCACATCACACACATGCACCTGGGCACCGGCTTCGAGATAAGCCGCCGCCAGCACTTCACCAATGCCGGCAGCCCCGCCGGAAATCAACACACGTAACCCAGGATAGGGCTGCAGCCGTTGTAGGACACTCATGCACGTTTACCTCCTGAAACAGACGACCGCGAACGGTCGTTCTTGACGAGCAGGCGCGCCAGGGAATCGGCGGCCTGCATGATGTCATCGGTCACCGCCGCGCGCGCGCCGGCGCCATCCCGGGCAGCCAGAGCTTCAACGATGCGCGTGTGCGCCTCCATCGAGCGTTGCAGGTGAGCTTTATCCGGGGCGACCAACGCAAAGCACGGGCCCATGTGCAGCCAGAAGTTTTCCACGGCGGCCATGGTCAACTCGGCCTGGGCCACGGCATAGATACGCCGGTGAAAAGCGAAGTTGGTCCACAGGTAGCGGGACACATCGACTTCGTCGGCGGCGTGCTGCATCTGTTGGCAGAGGTCGGTGATTTCGTCGAGGTCGGCTTTTTGCAGGAGCAGCACGGCCTTTTCGGCCAGTAAACCTTCAAGGGCGACCCGTGCATCACGAATTTCACGCAGACGTTCCACCGTCATCAGGCGGACGCGCAAACGGGAGGTTTCGGTGACTTCAAAGGCGTTTTCGGCGCTGAGGCGTTGCAGGGCTTCGCGCACCGGCATCGGGCTGGAACCGAGGGCTTCGGCGAGGCCGCGGATGGTGAGTTTCTGGCCAGGCTGGAAACGGCCACTCATCAGCGCTTCGCGGATCTGGCGATAGACCTGGTCTTGCAAGGTATCGCGGGATACCTGGCGCAGGGTGGGCAGGAGGAGCGGACCATCTGTCATGAGGCAAAACCTGTGTTGTCGTTCTTATGGCCTCAATATGTGATCACAAATCAAATATGTCAAATAGTTTCCCGTTGATAGGTGCGCCGCGACATTTGGACTGCGCTGCGGATTGATAGCCAACAAACATCAATCCATCCAAATTTGTCACTTTTCATTTCTAAATGTGTCAGCCACTATTCTCGGTCATAGGCGAATCAAGCACTTTAAAAAGAACGCTGGAGACACAAAACCATGACTAGCCCTAACCGGCCCGAATCTGCCCAATCTAAAATTGGCGCGGTTTTCCGCGTTACTTCGGGTAACTTCCTCGAACAGTTCGACTTCTTTCTGTTCGGTTTCTACGCCACTTACATTGCTGCCGCGTTCTTCCCTGCCGCTAATGAGTTTGCGTCATTGATGATGACCTTCGCCGTATTCGGCGCAGGCTTCCTGATGCGTCCGTTGGGCGCAATCATCCTGGGCGCCTACATCGATGACGTCGGTCGCCGCAAAGGACTGATCGTGACCCTGTCGATCATGGCCAGCGGCACGCTGCTGATCGTGTTGGTGCCCGGTTATCACACCATTGGCCTGTGGGCACCTTTGCTGGTATTGCTGGGCCGTTTGCTGCAAGGCTTCTCGGCC
This sequence comes from Pseudomonas tritici, assembly GCF_014268275.3. Lineage (NCBI taxonomy): Bacteria > Pseudomonadati > Pseudomonadota > Gammaproteobacteria > Pseudomonadales > Pseudomonadaceae > Pseudomonas > Pseudomonas tritici. Next base: position 1,897,237 of record NZ_CP077084.1, on the reverse strand, counting down.
GGTGCGGAACTGGGCGGCGTGTCGGTGTACCTGTCCGAAATGGCAACGCCAGGACGCAAGGGGTTCTACACCAGCTGGCAGTCGGGCAGCCAACAGATCTCCATCGTGGTCGCCGCCGCATTGGGTTATGGCCTGAACGTGTGGATGGAACCCGCTGTGGTCGCCGATTGGGGCTGGCGTATTCCGTTCGCCATCGGCTGCGTGATCATCCCGTTCATCTTCATCCTGCGTCGCAACCTGCAGGAAACTGAAGAGTTCGCCAATCGCAAGCACCGTCCAACCATGCGCGAAGTACTGGCGACCCTGGTGAAGAACTGGACCGTGGTGATCGGTGGCATGTTGATGGTGGCCATGACCACGACGGCGTTCTACCTGATCACCGTGTACGCGCCGACGTTCGGCAAGACAGTGCTGCAACTGAGCACCTCCGACGCCCTGCTGGTGACCCTGTTGGTGGCGGTGTCGAACTTTATCTGGCTGCCGATCGGCGGCACCTTGAGCGACCGTTTCGGCCGCAAGCCGGTGCTGATCGCCATGACTGTATTGACCGTTCTGACGGCATATCCAGCATTGTCCTACGTCGTGAACGCACCCAGCTTCGCGCACATGCTGGAAACCCTGCTGTGGTTCTCCTTCCTCTACGGCATGTACAACGGCGCCATGATCCCGGCCCTCACTGAAATCATGCCGGTGGAAGTGCGCGTGGCGGGTTTCTCCCTGGCCTATAGCCTGGCGACGGCGATTTTTGGTGGGTTCACCCCGGCGATCTCCACGTGGTTCATTCACATCACTGGTGATAAAGCCTCGCCCGCCTACTGGATGATGTTTGCTGCGGCGTGTGCGCTGTGCTCGACCCTGGCGCTGTATCGCCATGCCAACGCCCGTGGGCAGGTGATGCAAGAGGCTGCACAATGAAGCCACTGCTCAACACCTTGGCGGCGGTGGCTCTCGGCACAATGGCGCTGACGGCCCAGGCCGAAGCGCTTAAGGTGATGACGTCTGGCGGCTTCACCGCCGCCTATAAATTGCTCGGCCCGCAATACGCCGAGCAGAGCGGCGACACCCTCGACACCCTCCTTGGCCCATCGATGGGCAAAGCGCCGGAAGCCATTCCCAACCGCTTGGCCCGCGGCGAACACGCCGACGTGGTGATCATGGTCGGCTATGCCCTGGATGATTTGATCAAGCAAGGCAAGGTCGACAAGGCCTCCCGCGTAGAACTGGCAGACTCGCGCATCGGCCTGGTGGTGAAGGAAGGCGCAGCAAAACCTGCAATCGGTACTGATGCCGAACTGAAAGCCGTGCTGAGTAAAGCCAAGTCCGTGGCGTATTCGGACAGCGCCAGCGGTGTGTATGTCGAGAAAGAGCTGTTCAAAAAACTCGGCATGCCCGCCAAGGGCACCATGATCGAACGCATCCCGGTAGCCGAGCAGGTTGCCAAAGGTGACTACGAAGTAGGCTTGCAACAGGTCGCGGAATTGTTGCCAGTACCGGGCGTGACGTACGTCGGCAAGATCCCGGAAGATGTGCAATCGGTGACGCGTTTTGCCGCCGGCATCCCGGTGAACGCCGAACACCCGGCCCAGGCCAAGGCGTTGCTGCAATTTTTGTCATCGCCTCAGGCGCAACCCGTGGTGCAATCGACCGGACTGGACTCAGTGTCACGCTGACCGAAACGGCATTTCCCGCACCCACCGCTCCAACTCCAGCGCCGCTGGCGGCAATGTCCGCCCGCGGCGTTTTACCAAGCCCACATTACGCATCACCTGCGGCAATACCAGCCCGACCATCGTGGGCGCGTGGGCGCGACGTTGCAGGGGCACCGATGGGCGCCATGGGTGGCGGGACCACGTTGCCGTCATCACCTTGCTAGCGCTATAGCTGGAACCGCGCCACCGCCTCGCTCAGCGAGACCGCCAACTGCGCCAGCTCGCGACTCGCCCCATTGATCTGCCCGGCGCCGGATGAGGACTGCGCAGACAAGTCGCGAATGTTGACGATGTTGCGGTCGACTTCCTTGGCAACCTGAGCCTGCTCTTCTGCGGCGCTGGCAATGACTAGGTTACGTTGGTGAATCTGGTCGATGGAGTCGGTGATCTGACTCAACGCGCCTCCCGCACCTTCAGCCAAGGTCAAGGTAGCGGTAGCGCGCTGGGTACTGGACTGCATTGATGTCAACGCGTGGTCAGACCCCGTGCGCATCGCGGTCACCATCTGATCGATTTCCAGCGTCGATTGCTGCGTACGGTGTGCCAGTGCGCGCACTTCGTCCGCCACGACCGCAAAGCCACGTCCGGACTCACCGGCCCGCGCAGCCTCGATGGCGGCATTGAGGGCCAATAGGTTGGTCTGTTCGGCAATGGAGCGAATCACGTCGAGCACTTTGCCGATATCACGCGATTGTTCGGCGAGGGTCTGCACCAGCGTCGAGGTTTCACCAATGTTTGTGCTCAGGGCCTGAATGGCGCTGACGGTTTCGCCGACACGGTGTTGGCCTTCGCGCGCCGTTTCATTGGAGAGGCGGGTGGACTCTGAGGTGGAAACCGCATTGCGCGCTACTTCATCCGCCGCCGAGGTCATCTCGTTGACGGCGGTGGCGGCTTGCTCTATTTCAGCGGTCTGCTTTTGCAGGCTGCGGCTGCTTTGATCAGTGATGCCATTCAGGTCGGTGGCGGACGATGCCATCTGCCCCGCCGACTGGCGGATCAGTTGTAAGGTCCCGCGCAGGTTGGCTTGCATGGTCTTGAGTGCTACAAGCAGGCGGGTCACTTCGTCGTCACCGGTAACAGCCACCGTTTGGGTCAGGTCGCCATGGGCCACGTTTTCTGCAGCGCGCACCGCATGGCTCAGCGGGCCGACAATACTGCGCGTCAGCAACCACGCCAGCGCCACTGTGCTCAACGCCGCCAGGAGCACGAAGCCGAACACCATCGTGCGCGAACGGCTGTATTGCGCCTCGGCCACCTGCCCCTGCTGGTTGATCTGCGCGTTGTAGTAGTCGGCCAGGGCATTGAGCTGCGCACCGGAGCCATCAATCACCGTTTTCATGTCCACCAGCAGCAGCTTGTTGAGTTCGGCGCCTTGCTGCTTGTCGGCAAGGACGAAAGATTGGGCCAGGCCTTGCTGGTACTGGCGCAGCGAAACCTGGAACTGGTCATAAAGCGAGCGTACTTCTGGGGTGTCGATCACCGCATCGAGGTCAGCCAGCCTTTTGACCAGGTCCTGGCTGCGGGTGTCCATCTGGCTGCGGTATTGTGGAAGGCTTGCGGGATTCGGATCCAACGCCATGCGCAAAGAGATCGTACGAATGCGCAGCATGATTTCGCGAATGTCCGCCACCAGCCGCATCTTGGGCACCAGCCCGCTCTCAACCTGCACCGCACTGGCACGGATGCTTGCCATGTTCGACAGCGCAAAAAAACCCAGCAGGGCCACGAGCAAGGCAATCAGGACAAAACCCAGACCCGCACGGCGGGCGATGGACAGGCTGCGAAGGGACATTTTCGGGAAGCTCTCTTTTGAGGGATACGATGTCGTATGAGAGAGTTTCGGCTCGCAATGGCGGGACTTTAGGGATGTCCACGAAAGTACTACTGAATATTTCAGCCACTTTTCGAAAAGGATGAACGCACGGGTGACTAAAAAGCCTGCCCACCCTTGAGGTCAGCAGGCTTTTTCGGTGTCAGACGCCCGTTAACACCTGCCTGATTACTTCCCCCACACTTCTGGCTCGCTGAAAAATGCCCGCGCATTACTGTTCAGCGTCTCCAAGTGATACCCGCCTTCCTGCACAATTACACACGGCAATCCCAGCCCTCGAATGCGCTCCCCCAACCGCGCAAACCCTTCGCGCGTCACCGCGACTTTGCTCTGCGGGTCCAGCTCGTAGATATCAAAACCCAGCGACAGCACCAGCACATCTGCCGAGAAGTCTTTCACTGCTGCCAACGCACGTTCCAGTTTCTCGAAGAACACCGCCTCGCTGGCACCGTGAGGCATTGGCAGGTTGAGGTTGAAGCCTTCGCCCTGTGCGCTGCCGCGTTCTTCGGCGAAGCCAGCAACGCCAGGGTAGAAGTTGGTGGGATCGCCATGGATCGAGACGTACAGCACGTCGTCGCGTTCGTAGAAAATCTCCTGAATGCCCTGCCCGTGATGCATGTCGGTGTCGAGCACGGCGACACGCTGGAAACCTTGGCGCAGGGCTTGCGCAGCGACTGCCGCATTGTTGATGTAGCAAAAACCACCCGCCGCATCGAAGCGCGCGTGATGGCCCGGTGGCCGGCATAACGCGTAGGTAGCAGGCGCACCATCGAGAATAGCCTTGGCCGCTGCAACGGCGCTCTGGGCCGACCAGTAGGCCGAACGCCAGGTGAGTTCACCGATGGGGCAACTGCCATCCGCCAGGTAGCGCGCAGCCTGGGCAAGGATGCCGCGCAAGGCGTTGGGCTCGCGTACGAAGATGTTGGACATGACTTCGTCGCCCCAGTCTTCGGGGACTTCCTTCCAGCGTTGGTGGGCTTCCTGAAGGAACGCCAGGTAAGGAGCACCGTGCACGGCCAGCAATGGATCGAGGCCGTAATCCTGCGGCTGCTGGATGTCGAAACCCAAGGTTTGCGCAGCCTGCAACAGGTTGCGGGCACGCTCGGGGACTTCCTGCGGCGTGCGCATCTGGCCGCGGGAGTAGTAGCTGCGCGGTGAGTGCAGAAGTTGTTCAGGATGGAAAAATGTACGCATCAGATGCTCCTGGGTGAACACGGAACCTGTGGGAGCTGGCGCCCACAGGTGAATCCGGTCAGCCTTGAAATATGAGTGATCAGTTGGCTTGGCCGGCGCGTTTCAACACGGCGTTGAGCAATACGTCGGTGCCCTGGCGCACGTCATCGGGCAGCACATCTTCGGCTTCGTTATGGCTGAGGCCGCCGATACACGGGATGAAGATCATCGCGGTCGGGCAATAGCGTGCCAGGTGGATGGCATCATGTCCGGCGCCGCTGACGATACGTTGCTGGCTGTAGCCCAAGGCGTCCACCGAGGTTTGTACGCAGGCGACGCACTCGGCATCGAAAGGCGTGGCCGGGCTGATCCAGTGGGGGCTCACGGTGACGGTCAGGCCGCGTTGCGCGGCAATGGCCTGCAACTGTTGGCGCACCTGTTGCTCCATGGCGTCTATCTCGCTGTCGCGGTGATGGCGCAGGTCGACGGTGAAATTCAGCAGGCCAGGGATGGTATTGCGTGACGATTTAGCGAGGCTCAATTCGCCCACGGTGGTCAGGCCTTCCGGGGCGAAATCGGCCGCCAGTTGCTCCAACGCCTGGATCATTTGCGCAGCGCCGTACAACGCATCTTTACGCAGCGGCATCGGTGTAGTGCCGGCATGGGCGGCCATGCCTTCGACCCGCACATCCAGCCAGCGAATCGCCTGGCCACCGGTGACCACGCCGATGCTCTTGGCGTTGTCTTCAAGGATCGGGCCCTGCTCGATATGCGCCTCGAAATACGCATCCACCGCGCCACCCAATGGGCGTGAACCGCTGTAGCCGGTGGCACACAGGGCCTCGGCCACGCTAATACCATCAACGTCTGCGGTGGCCCGCGCCTTATCCAGCGCCAGGGTGCCGGTGAACACCGCCGAGCCGAGCATGGCCGGCGTAAAACGGGCGCCCTCTTCGTTGGTCCACACGGCGATTTCCAACGGTTTGCGCGTCTGGATAGCGTGATCATCAAGGCTGCGGATCACCTCCAGGCCCGCCAATACACCATAGACGCCATCAAAGCGCCCGCCTTCCGGCTGGGTGTCGAGGTGGCTTCCCATCATGACCGGTGCCGCCTCCTTATCCGTACCGGCACGACGGGCGAACAGATTGCCGATGGCATCCACGCTCAGGGTCAACCCGGCGGCTGTGCACCAGTGGCTGAACAACTCACGACCGGCTTTGTCTTCGGCACTCAAGGCCAATCTGCAACTGCCGCCGCGGGCTGTGGCGCCGATCTCGGCCATGGCCATCAGGCTGGCCCACAGACGCTCGCCATTAATCTTCAACATGACACATTCTCCCTCAAACGCTATGAGCCATTTCATGACGGTGAGCGGTGGCATGGCGGCGCGACAACGCCAGTACACACACCAGCGACACCGCCGCGATCAGGCTATAAAACACAGCCATGGGCCACCATTGGCCTTGGTATTGATGGGCCAGCCAAGTGCCAATCAACGGGGTGAGCCCACCGGCCAGCGCACCGCACACCTGGTATGCCAGGGAGATCGCGGTGTAGCGCACGCGGGTTTCAAACAGGCCGCTGACAAAGCCTGCGATCACCGCATAAAACGAAGCCATGCACACCACCGCCAGGGCGATGCCGAGGATGATCAACGGTGCCTGACCGCTGCTCACCAGTACGAACATCGGGTAGGGCGAAGCCATTGCCAATACGCTCATCGCGCACAGGAAGCGCGTAGCGCCAACCTTCTCCGCCACCCAGGCGGCCAGGGGCTGGACGCAGAACTGAATGATGGCAACGAAGAACAGGCACTCCAGAATCAGCGAGCGCGGCAGGCCCAGTTGCTGAGTGCTGTAGGCAATCATGAAGGTGTTGGTGAAATACACCCCGGCAATACCCAGGGTGTTGGCGCCGATGCACAGCAGCAGCGGGCGCCAGGCGGTTCGCAGCACTTCAACGACAGGCGCCTGGTCTTTCTTGATGGCTCGCGCTTTTTCGGCCAAGGCTTTGTCTTCGAGGAATTCAGGCGACTCATTCACGCCCAGGCGAATCGCCAGGCCGACAACCAGCAGCAACGCGCTGGCGAGAAACGGCACGCGCCAGCCCCAACTGAGCAAGTCTTCTTCCGGCAAACGGGTGACCGCGCTGAACGCCAGCAACGACAGGATCAATCCCGCCGGGCTGCCCAACTGCGCGAAGGAAGCAAAGAAGTTACGCCGACCTTTCGGCGCATGCTCGCCCGCCATCAACACCGCCCCGCCCCACTCACCGCCGACGGCAATACCTTGCACAACGCGCAGCAGAACCAGCATCACCGGTGCAGCGGCGCCGATCTGGGCGTAAGTAGGCAACAGGCCGATACATACGGTGACCACGCCCATCATCACCAACGTGATGACGAGGGACTTCTTGCGCCCGATCCGGTCGCCGATATGGCCAAACACAATGCCGCCCAATGGCCGTGCAAAGAAGCCCACGGCGAAGGTGCCGAAGGCGGCCATGGTGCTGAACAGTTTGTCTTCGGAGGGGAAAAACAATTGGCCGAACACCAGCGCGGCGGCAGTGGCGTAGATGTAAAAGTCGTACCACTCGATCATGGTGCCGATAAAAGCGGCGGCCGCAGCACGGCGAGGCTGAGGCGAAGCGGAAGGCTTCATGGGGCTGGCTCCTTTGGTTATTTTTTTGGCAGGAGAAAGGTCGAACACATGCGCTCTGATGGCGCTTGTTGAGCGTGAGTTTTCGTCTCGAGGCTATGATTAGTCAATTTTCTATTTATTATTCCAATTATAAATCCTGCTTATTATTGAGCCGCACCATGTCCGAAACCCGCCGCGACATTCACCCCCTGCTCAACGACCGCCTGGACTGGAACCTGCTGCGCACTTTTCGCGTGATCGGCCAGGAGCTGAGCATCAGCCGCGCCGCCGCACGCCTGCACCTGACCCAGCCGGCGATCAGCCAAGCCCTCAAGCGCCTGGAAGAACAACTCGACTGCCAACTCATCGTTCGCCGTGGTCCACGTTTTGTGTTGACCGAGGCCGGTGAACAGATCTTCGCCATTGCCGGCGAGATGTACGGCCAGGTGTCGCAGATGAGCAACGCCCTGCAAAAACCCGGCGATGAAGTGATCGGCAAGGTGCGTTTGCTGATGATCAGCCGGATCAACTCGGACACCTTCGATGAATTTCTCGCGGGCTTTCACCGCGAACACCCTCGGGTAGACCTGGAGGTCGAGGTGATGCGCAGCTCGGACATCGTCGCCGCACTTCTGGAAAAAACTGCAACCCTGGGTTTGAGCCTCAACCGTCGGCCGCAGCCACGCCTGGAGCAGCATCTGTTCCTGCGCCAGCGCTATGCATTTTTCTGCGGCCGGCACCACCCGCTTTTCGGGCGCACCGGTTTGGCGGAGGGGGATTTGCAGTCGGAGAACTTCGTGAGTTTTACCAGCGACCAGATTGGCGGGATGCTGTCGCCGTTGACGATTTTCCGTGATCAACAAGGGTTTAGCGGACGGATCGTGGCGTCCTCCTCAAGCCTTGAAGAAGTGCGTCGGTTGGTGATTGCCGGGTTTGGCTTGGGCTGTTTGCCGATTCATGTGGTGGCGGAGGATGTGAAGAACGGGCTGCTGTGGCGGCTGCCGCCGGATGAGGGGATCGCGGACGTGGATATTCATTTGCTGTGGAATCGGGAACAGAAGATGAGTCGGGCGGAAACGGTGTTTATCGAGAGCCTGTCAGAACGGCTTGGGCGATGACGCAGGCCTTGTAGTCGGTTCGACTACAAGGCCTTTTCTATCCAGCGGAGGTGACTTAGCTTCCGCGCTCCTTATTGGCTTGAGACAGAACCGAGGCGGCAAGCGCCTTGGTATCTTCGCTGTATTTATCGCTGCCCAGCACCTTTCCAGCTTTCTGCTCCATCTCTGCACTCGTCTGCTTGTCGGTGCCTTTCTGGGCTAAAGCTGAAGCGGCGAGGCTTTTGGCAATGGGTGAGGCGCTTTGGCTGTTGAGCGTTTCCGCCGCCAACGTCGCGATCTTGCCGGAGGTTTCTTTGGTATTTTTGCTCATGATGCAGTTCCTTTGCGGTTGGAGGCGCCCAATGTCGAGCGCTACCACAAAGTAATAAGGTGCCAGGTGTACCGCAATGCGCTGCTCGTAGGCAGCGTTTTGAAAGCCTGTACGAAAGGTGCATTGAACATGTAGTGCGTGCTAGAGCGTCGCATCGATTGCACTGATGATTACTATCGAAACGAGCGCCTGCCCGATTTTCAACACTGTTTCCTATAATCGCCTCCAAATTCCCTCCCCCTCGCCTGGCTTCAGGCGACGCTCATCCTGGAACCCAACCATGCCAAGTGCCAGCCAGGCCCCTCGCGGCCTTCCCGAACATAATCAACAAAGTGTCAAACAGCAGTGGTTGGCCATTCTCTCGGTTGCCGTGGGCGCGTTTGCCTTGGTCACCAGTGAGTTTCTGCCCGTGGGCGTGCTCAACGACGTCGCCAGCGACCTCGGCATCACCGCCGGCCACGCAGGCCTGATGGTCACCCTGCCTGGCATCATGGCCGCCCTCGCCGCCCCCCTGCTGTCGGTGATCATTGGCACCATGGACCGGCGCTATCTGCTGGTCGGCCTGACGCTGGTCATGATTATCGCCAACTCAGTCGTGGCCTTCGCCAGTGACTTCAGCCTGCTGCTGTTCGGCCGCGTCTTGCTGGGTATCAGCATCGGTGGTTTCTGGGCGACGGCCATTGCCCTCAGCGGCCGCCTGGCCCCCAAGGGCGTGGGCGTAGCGAAGGCCACATCGATCATCATGATGGGGGTGACCCTGGCCACCGTACTGGGCGTGCCCGTAGGGACCTGGCTCAGCGGCCTGATGGGCTGGCGCATGACCTTCCTGGTCACCGCGCTGTTGGGCATACCGGTAGTCCTCGCGCAGGTCTTCCTGCTGCCCCGGCTCAACCCGGAAAAAGCCATTCACGTCAGTGACCTGCCGGCGTTGTTTATCAACCCACGGGCGCGGGTCGGACTGATCGCCGTATTGCTGATCGGCCTGGCGCACTTTGCCGCGTATACCTATGTCGCACCGTTCTTCAAAAACAGCTCCGGCTTCGATGGCCCGACGATTGGCTCGTTGCTGCTGATGTTTGGCGTGGCCGGGGTAGCGGGTAACATTTTCGCCGGCTTCGCCGCCAACCGCAGCGTGCGCTACACCCTTCTGCTGGTCGCGCTGATGATCGGCACCAGCACCGCTCTGTTCCCCCACTTCGCCACCGGTTTGACCGGCGCAGCCATGCTCATTGCGCTCTGGGGTTTCGCCTTTGGCGCCTTCCCGGCCTGCGCCAGTATCTGGATGTTTGTGGTCGCGCCCAAGGATGTGGAACGCGGCATGCCACTGTTCGTCGCCTTGTTCCAGGTGATCATTGCGTTGGGCTCGTTCTTTGGCGGGCGGATCGTCGACCAGATGGGCAGTTCGGTATTGCTGAGCCTGGCCACGGCGTTGGTGGGGTGTGGGTTTGTCACGGTGTTGGTGCTGGGGCGTAATGTGAGTAACAGCCTGGCGGCCCAACCTGCCTGATCAGACCAGTACCCACTAAAAAGCCTGCTGAGCCTTGAGTTCAGCAGGCTTTTTCAATGGCCGGGTACAAAGCGAATTCAGTACCCCGCCGCATCCTCCAGCTTGCCACTGACAATGCTCACCCCCGAGCTTGTGCCCAGGCGGGTAGCGCCGGCTTCGATCATTCGCACTGCAGTCGCATAGTCGCGCACCCCACCCGACGCCTTGACCCCCATCTGCGGGCCGACGACGCGGCGCATCAGAGCGATGTCTTCCGCGGTGGCACCACTGCGGCTGAAGCCCGTCGAAGTCTTGACGAAAGCCACGCCCAGTTCACGGCAGATTTCGCAGGCCCGGATCTTTTGCGCCTCGTCCAACAGGCAGGTTTCGAGAATCACTTTCAGCGGCACCGCGCCACAGGCTTGATGCACTGCGGCGATATCGTCGCGCACTGTATCCAGCCGCCCTTCGCGCAGGGCGCCGATATTGAGCACCATGTCGATCTCTCCCGCGCCCACGGCGATTGCCTGTTGGGCTTCGAAGGCTTTACTCTCGCTCAGCCCCGCACCCAGTGGGAACCCGATCACTGCGCAGACTTTGACCTTCTGCCCTGCAAGCAATTGAGCGGCAAAAGGCACCTGGCCCGAGTTCACGCACACGGAATAGAACCCATATTCCTGCGCTTCTTTGCATAACTCTGCGATTTGCTCCCGCGTCGCGTCGGGCGCCAGTAAGGTGTGATCGATAAATTGTGCAAGTGCTGCGGGTGTGATTGAGGTCATGAAATCCGTTCCTGATGAAGGAGCACGATGGACGTAACGTATTAGAAAGCGCGCCCAACAGATGTTAATATAATACCAATAAATGATGTAATTACAACATAACTGGCCGATCGGAATACCTGTGGAAAGCAAACAATCAGAACGCATCAAACTGATCCAGCAAGCCCTGCAGGACCAAAAGGCGATCCATCTGCGGGAGATGGCCGCGTTGCTGGAAGTCTCGGAAATGACCCTGCGCCGGGATCTCAACCGCTACCCGGACAAGTTCCATCTACTTGGCGGGCATATCACGCTCGCATTCGACCCAGAAGGTGCGCCCGACTACAAAGTCACGGAGCAAGGCACTCGGCATGTGGAAGAGAAACGCCGCATCGGCAAGCTCGCGGCCGCGGTTATCAAGCGCGGCGACACGGTCTTCTTCGACTGCGGTACCACGGTGCCCTTTGTGATTGATTTCATCCCCGATGAACTGGAGTTCACCGCGGTCTGCAACTCGCTCAACGTGTTGCTCAAACTGCAGCAAAAACCCAACTGCACGATCGTCCTGTGTGGCGGCACCTTCCATCGCAAGAACCAGGTGTTCGACCATGCCGACGAGAGCAGCATCCTCGACAACGTGCGCTTGACCTGGGCATTCATCTCGGCCGCAGGCGTCAGCGAAACCTTCGGCGTGACCTGCTTCAACTTCAATGAAGTGGCGGTCAAACAGAAGGTCTTGCGCCAGGCCCAGCACCGCATGCTGCTGGCCGACCACAGCAAGTTCGACGTCGTGCGCACCGCGCATTTTGCCACCCTGGAACAATTCAACGTGGTGGTCTCCGATAAGAAGCTGCCCAAACCTTACCGTGAGCTGATCACGCAATACGGCGCGCAATGGGTGGTGTGAACCTCCCTCGCCACGCCTCATCAGCCGCCCAACTCATCCCGTAGGCGGCAACGCTCTTCGGCCGACAAATAACCGGTGCTCACGCTGAACAGTGCACGTTGCCCGCCGGCCAACGAGCGCACATTGCCTTTGGCTTTTTCCGCCAGGTAGCCCTCGGGTTCGCAGGTAGAAGGCAAGACGAATGCGGCGACACCTTGGTCGGCGTTATGCAGGATCCAGCGGGTGGCATGGGAGAACTGATCGGGCCGATAGCGGGTGTAAAACGCCGAACCTTCGAGATGGTCCAGTAGAAAATGCGCATGGCCTGCAGCATCGGCGGGCACCTCTTCGAAGAAACAGACGATTTCCGGATCATGCAGCGCGGGGCTGTCCAGGGTGCTCAAGCGCGAGGGGTCCTGGCCCAACTCAGCCATATAGGCCGACCACTCGGGAGTTGGCTTGACGTGGGCCGGCACGCTGCTGCGAACCCGGACCCGGGCGCCGGCCAAGGGCTCGACCAGGCTGGCGCCGGGAATGTAGGCGTAGTTCATGTGGGCCATATACATCAGCTCCATGGCCTTGCCCGCAAGATTGGTGACCGCCATGCCGATATCAAATACCCCCGAGCCGACACGCAGGGTCAGCGTGGGTGTGGCCCGATAGTGGTCACCAAACCCCTGCACATACTCGTAGTCCCCACCCAGGCGCAGATACAGGCCAGCGGCGTCTTCCCCCACTTCCAGCCAGGCGGCGTCCATCGGCGCGCAGGGCATTTCGCCGTGCAGCGGGTGGTCGTCGGCCGGGGCCGGGCAACCGTTGCGCAGCAGCCCGGCGTGGAACATAAAACAGCCGTAGGTGCCGATCACCGTCGAACTGGGCTTGGGCTGGCGAAACATGTTGCGCATCGTCAGCTCGCAACCGTCGAAGGTCGCGGACCAGATCATCTGCCCCTGGTAAGGCAAGGCCACCACGCGGCCGCGGGCATTTTCCAACGCCAGCGCCTTGACCCCACTGGGGTAGGTCCAGGCCAGCACGCGAAAATCGTCCGATTGCAGCAGGGTCTTTTCGACGCCGCTGAACTGCTCGGGAGACAAGGCCAGCGTGAAGGTTTTCATGAGGCCACCACAGCGTCAGCCCCAGGCTGCGCGGCACGGCTGTGACGCATGCAGGAATAGGCGTAGGCCACAATCACCACAAAACACAGCAGGGGCACGCTGTACGCCAGCTGCATATTGCCGTGAGTGGCATCTGACAGCAGGCCTTGGAACACTGGAATCACCCCGCCGCCGACGATGCTCATCACCAGCAGAGAACCGCCGACACTGGTGTCTTCGCCCAGCCCTTCAATCGTCAGGCCATAAATGGTCGGCCAGCACGGCCCGAGGAAAATGCTCACCGCGACCGCTGCGTACACCGCGCTGATATTCGGTACCAGGATGGTGTAGGCGAGCAAGGCAATGGTCAGCACGCCGTAGATGGCCAGGACCTTGGCAGGGTGCAGCTTGCGCATCAACAGATTGGCGATCATCTTGCCGACGAAATAAGCGGCAAAGGTCGTCAGCAGGAACCATGACGCGCTGCGCTCGTTCATCCCGCCCATCTGCATCGCCAGGCGAATGGTGAAGCTCCAAACACCGACCTGGGCCCCCACATACAGAAACTGCGCCAGCACGCCGAAGGTAAAGCGCGGATTACGCGACAGGCGCGCCAGGCTCTGGCCAAGGCTGGGCTTTTTCACCTCAGCCTTGACGTTGCCCCGGCACGCGGGGAAGCGGGTGATGGCAATGAGGATAAACATCAGCACCAGCACCGCGATCATCCATTTGTACGGCAGCAGGGTCGACTGGATCATTTCCAACTGTTGGATAGCCGCCTCAGAGGCGCTCATTTGGGTCAGTTGTTCGTGGGTGGCGTCGGTGTCCTTGAACATCACGAAGCTGCCGACATACACGCCGGCCATGGCGCCGAACGGGTGGAAGGTCTGCGAGATGTTCAGGCGGCGGGTGCCGGTCTCCCGCGGGCCCATCAAGGTCGAGTAGGTGTTGCAGGCGGTTTCGAGAAACGAAAGCCCGCACGCGATCACAAACAGCGCCATCAGGAACATGCCGTAGGTGGCGCTGGATGCCGCAGGAAAGAACAGCGCGCAGCCTGCCATGTAGAGCATCAAACCCACGAGTATCGTGCTTTTATAGCCGAAGCGACGGACCACCAAGGCCGCCGGAATCGCGACGAAAAAGTAGCCCAGGTAAAACGCCGACTGCACAAATGCGGTTTGGAAATCGCTGAGCAAAAAGGCCTTCTTGAAATGCGCGATCAGCACGTCATTCATGCTGGCCGCCGCCGCCCACAGGGCGAAAATACTGCACAGCAGCAAAAACGCGAACCAGGGCGTGCGATTCAGGTAAAAACCATCGGCAGTTTGTTGGAGCGGGACTTTTGTCATTGTTATTCTCCGTGGGGTATACGGCGCGTCAGCCATACAGGGATGGCCGACATCGGTGATAGACGACTCAGGACGGGTCAAAAAACTCGGCGAACCGGGCAGCATCGGGGTAGGAGCTCTGGGTGCCGAGGCCGGTGACCGAACAGGCGGAATACGCCACCGCCCGGGTCATGGCCGCACGCATATCGCCCTGCTGGGTCCAGTAATGGGCGAAGCAACCGATAAAGGCATCACCGGCGCCGGTGGTGTCCCGGGCCTCGACCTCGCGCCCAGGCACATGAAACTCACCCTCCTCGCCCACATACAGCGCGCCTTGCTCGCCGAGGGTGACGATCACGTGGCGAATACCCTGGGCGACCAACACCCGCGCGGCGAGCAACGCACTCTCAGGCCCCTCGACCGACTTGCCGGTGATCAGTGACAGTTCGCTTTCATTGGGAATGAAAAAATCCAGCTGCGCCAGATGCTCGCGGCTCAAACCAGCGACCGCAGGGGCCGGATTGAGCAACACCGGAATGCCGTGGCGTTTGGCAAACTCGATGGCGTAGTAGACGGTTGCCAAGTCGATTTCCAACTGCAGGACGATCAGGCTGCATTCGCGTAAAGCCGCGTCCGCGGCGTCGATATCAGCCGGCTTCAAATGCGCGTTGGCGCCTTTGACGATCAGGATGCTGTTGTGGGAATCGCTCTGCACAAAGATTGGCGCCACGCCGCTGGACACCCCCGGCACCCGCGTGACGTAGCGCGAGTCGATGGCATGGCGTTGAAAATTGGCCAGGGTGTTATCGGCAAACATGTCATCGCCCAACTTGGTCAGCATCAACACTTCGCTGCCAAGCTTGGCCGCCGCCACTGCCTGGTTCGCCCCCTTGCCGCCGCACCCCATGGCAAAGCCCGGAGCCTCAAGGGTCTCGCCCTGCCGGGGCATTCGGTCGATATAGGTGACCAAATCCACCATGTTGCTACCGATGACCGCGATCTTATTCATGGATATCTTTACCTTGTGCACGATGTGGCAGGCACCACAGCGTTATTATTTTTGTTATTTAAATAACATTTTCTGTGACTATTCAACCTATTTTTTGTGAATGCGAAAAAGCTGGGCTGATGCGCTGACGAGCGGACGCGCGAATTCCGGACGCGACGACGCCGTACGAAGGCGCTCGGTTCGTTCGAAGGGTTGGCTGGAGGTGTAGAGAACTGCCGCGAATTGGCTTGGGTTTAAGTTGGAAATAACCCTTGGCTTAAAGAATTTTGGTTACCTGCCGCTATAGAGGTTGAGTCTTGCTGTCTTTTCTATACAAGAAGAGGAAAAATGCTTTCGCGTCATGGATATATGACCTAAAGCTACTATCCTTCTTCATCAAAAAGGTACGTGTAGTTAAGGTGCTTACCGAAACGCGGAAGGACAAGCGTTATAGTGATTATCAAAATAAAGGGATATTTATGAGATTCGCTAAACTGTTCGGGGCAGCCACTCTACTCGCCTCTATGATTGCATCTGCCCAAGCTGGCACAATCGTCACCGTGAAGGTGAAGAACTCTACGACCGGTCCAGCCGCGTACACTTTCGAGTACTTTTCAGGGAGTAGATAGCGCTCGAGCTATCTTCAGCATCTGGAGTATCACCATGGATTTTTCGATTAAATCGTATCAAGCAAGTACACAGGCAAAGGTTTCTACACAAGAGAAGCTTCCTTCGTCCAACCCTGTAAATTTGCCTTCAGGGAATGCCGCAATCAAGACGACGGAGACCGTCACAATCTCCGATTCCGCACGGGCACTGTACGCATTAAGTAGCGCTGATGATAAACAAGCCTCTATGTCCAATAGGGATTTAAAAGGACAATATGCAAAAGGTCAGAGCGATATGTACAATTTCGGGCAGCGGATTGCTGGCGGAAATCTTAATAATGAGGATCTACTTCCCAAAACAGATAACCCTGCCCGTTTGGCGTTAGGTCAGCAGTCACTGGATTACGCAGTTGGGCTTTCTAAGCGCCCCCCCGAAAAACTTCCAAACCCATTTGAAGGCATGGCCCGAAACGGGCTAAGCAATATTGTTTATGATGATTCAGGAACCTATACGGTTGCAGAACGATATGCCGCTTATGGGGAACTTAGTAAGCAGGATGAAACATATTTTTCCAAGTTGTACGCCACTATAACGAACGGCGGTGACAACAGTGAAATCTTCAAAGGCATCATGGACTATTTCGATGATCTTCCAGGGGTCGAGAAAGCGGCATACCCTGATGGCTTTAGGGACAGTATAAAAAGTCTTTACCAAGAGCAGTTAGGACAATCGGGGCCGCTCGCCCTTCTCAGGCAATCGACTGAAAACGACTCTGAGAAATTGTCAACGAGCTTCTTCAACAAGGAACAATCACCGGAGCATATGTTGCAGGCAGTCTTAGAAAAAGCGATTGCTCTTTCGACGGTCTGACCAGTCCAAAGTAACCAATGTGTCACTGCCGGGATTAGTTAGGAACGTCAGCAGGGTTCGAGAACGGTTGGACGATTGAACGAATCGAGGCAGAAGCGCAAAAATACCAATCCGAACTGTGTGGTTCCAAGACAGAAGAGTTGGATTGGATGTTCAGAAACAATGTTGATGATTCCTTCCGTGCTTACCTTGCTGCTGGGACAGAGAACCTAGATGAGATCCTAGGGGCGGGCTCTCCGCTTCTCACGATGATGGACGACCTCGATTCGTACCTAAATCCGCATGTGAGCGGTCTAAACGTAGAGGTCGACAATCAGATAATCCACCTGACGCGTATGAATGCCCGGTTCCTTTTGATGACCGGCTTTCGTATTGGCCTGACAGGTCACGTTTCAGGCATTTGAGCTTGCAAGGTGTCTAGAGAATCCGGGGCGATTCAGTGGGCAGTGAACCACCGATTGCCAATGTATTTTGGCGGCGATTGACTAGTAGAACTGAGTAGTAGAATCGAAAAACACTCAGACACAAAAAAGCCCCGTAAATCATAGATTTACGAGGCTTTCTGAATAATGGCGGAGAGATAGGGATTCGAACCCTAGGTACCGGTGAAGGTACAACGGATTTCGAATCCGTCCCATTCGGCCACTCTGGCATCTCTCCAACGGCGCGCATCATAACAGCGTGAATCAGGAAAGCAAAGCGCCGAAGCGATTTTTTTCCGTGCTATCAGATGCTTGCGTCAATTAAAGCGGTACGCCGAGACGATTGGCGACTTCTTCGTAGGCTTCGATCACGTCACCGAGGCCCTGGCGAAAGCGGTCTTTGTCCATCTTCTTCTTGGTGTCCTTGTCCCACAAGCGGCAGCCGTCCGGGCTGAATTCGTCGCCCAGGACGATGGAGCCGTCGTGGAACACACCGAATTCGAGCTTGAAGTCGACCAGCAGCAGCCCGGCGTCGTCGAACAGCTTGCTCAGCACGTCGTTGACCTTGAGGGACAACTCCTTCATGCGCGCCAGTTGCTCAGCGGTGCCCCAGCCGAACGCCACGACGTGGGATTCGTTGATGAACGGGTCGCCCTTGGCGTCGTCCTTCAGGAACAGTTCGAAGGTGTATGGATTGAGCTTGAGGCCCTCTTCCACGCCCAGGCGCTTGACCAGGCTGCCGGCGGCGTAGTTACGCACGACGCATTCGACCGGGATCATGTCGAGCTTCTTGACCAGGCACTCGTTGTCGCCCAGCAGTTTGTCGAATTGGGTCGGAATGCCGGCCTCTTCGAGTTTCTGCATGATGAAGGCGTTGAACTTGTTGTTCACCATGCCTTTGCGATCAAGCTGTTCGATGCGCTTGCCGTCGAACGCCGAGGTGTCGTTGCGAAACAGCAGGATCAGGCGGTTGGCGTCGTCGGTCTTGTACACCGACTTGGCTTTGCCGCGGTAGAGTTCTTCACGTTTTTCCATGATGGGCTCCGCTTTGAGTGAGGTGGGCTAGGCGATGTGGCGCCAGTCGAGCCCTGAATCTTGATCGGCCAGTTGCAGCCAGTCCGGGTCGCACCCAAGGGTGTCGACAAAACATTGCCGGGCAAGCGTCGGCAGGTTGTTCTTGCTGCTCAAGTGGGCCAGGACCAAGTGTTGCAGGTCTTGCCAGCCCAACTCATACACCAGGTACGCGGCCTGGTGGTTGTTCAAATGTCCCAGTTCGCCGCCCACCCGCTGTTTGAGAAAGTAGGGGTAGTGACCGCGAGCCAGCAGGTCTCTGCAGTGGTTGGACTCGATCATCAACGCATCGAGGTTCCGGTAACCGTCCAGCACCTTGGCGCAGTAGGAACCCAGGTCGGTGAGCACGCCGAAGCGCCGCTCACCATCGCTGAACACATACTGCGTCGGTTCCTGGGCGTCGTGCGCCACGGCAATCACATCAATGCTCAGGGCACCGATTTGCAGTTGCTCGCCACCGGCCAGGAAACCCGCGGGTTCAATGGGTTTGCGCATCCCGCGCAAGGTACCGCGACTGAGGTACACCGGAAGATTGTAGCGCCGAGACAGTAAACCCACGCCATGCACATGGTCGGCATGTTCGTGGGTCACCAGAATCGCGCTCAGCTGCGCGGGGTGAACCCCCAGGCGCAGCAGGCGTCGCTCGGTTTCCCGTAACGAGAAACCACAATCCACCAGCACGTACGTGTCGTCGTGGGCGACCAGCGTGCCGTTCCCTTGGCTACCGCTGCCGAGAACGGCAAAACGCATCGGATCAGCCCAGGTTGTCCTGAATCACGCCCAACACTTTGCGCGCTGTTTCAGCGGGCGCAACGGTATTGATGTTTTTCTCGACGGTGACTTGCACGCTTTCGCCCACCTTGCTCAAACGAACCTGGTAACGCTCGGCGCGGGTTTCGACTTCTTCCTTGGTCGGCTTGCTGCCGAACAGCTTGCCGAAGAAACCTGGCTCGTCGTCTTTACGCTCGGCCTTTTCAGCCACGTTGATGTAGTACAGGCCCAGGCTGCGGTTGATGTCTTCAACACGCCAAGGACCTTGCTCCAACGCGCGGCCAACACTGGCCCAGGCACGGTCGAGGTCTTCACCCAGGTTCAGCACCACGTTGCCGCTGCCGTCTTCAGTGAGGCTGACGCGGCTCGGGGTGTCGTAATCACGTGCGGCGAGCAGCGAAACGGAACCGCCCTTCTCGGAGATACGGCTCATGCTGGCCAACATCTCGTCGACCAGTGCCGAGTCGACACCGGAGTTAACTGAGCGATTGGTGAAATCAACGTTGGCGGTGCTGCCGGCAGGACGCTCAGCGCTGACCACGTAGACTTCACTGGTATTGCGTTGCACACCTGGCTCGATGCGCACGCGCACTCGGGCTTCGCTGTCGGCGGCTACACCACCGGCCTGCAGGCGCTTGGCCATGGTGGCGGAGAGCTCGCTGCCCTGCTGCCATGCAGTGGTGAATTCACCGGTCTGCGGGCGTTGCTCATCAATGCGGAAACCGTTGTCCTGGAAGAACTGCACCGCCACCGGCCAGACTTCGGCGGGCGGGCGCTGAGCCACGATCCAGCGGGAGTCACCGCTTTTCTGCAGGCTGTAGTCGCTGGCATCCGCCACGGCCGATATGGGCTGTGGACGCGGCACTACGTACTCACCCTTAGTGGTGTCGTCGGCAACGTTGCGCGGGATCGGCAGCAAGGGGTCAAGGCGCTTGGCGACGTTGACGCCCGGCGGCAATTCCATCGGCTTGGTGGGTTGGGCTTCCAGGTAATCGCTACCGCGGTCACGGAAGTAGCCTTCCGGGCCCCAGATCCAACCGCAGCCACTGGTGCTGGAGATAATCAAGGCAAGTGCGGAAAGTCCGGCCAATCGCTTCATGCGTAATGCTTCCTCAATTAAACCAGGACGCCGGACTGGCGCAGGGCCTGTCGCAGCGGTTCGTGACAGGCTTCACTAAGACGAGTGAGCGGCAGACGGATACCGTCCGGCATCATGCCCATTTCAGTCAGCGCCCATTTCACGGGAATAGGGTTGGATTCGATAAACAGTGTCTTGTTGAGCGGCATCAGCTTCTCGTGGATCGCGCGGGCGGTCACGGCGTCGCCGGCGATGGCGGCAGCGCACATTTCGCTCATGGCACGCGGGGCCACGTTGGCGGTCACAGAGATGTTGCCTTTGCCGCCGAGCAGGATCAGCTCGACCGCCGTGGCGTCGTCACCGGAATACACCAGGAAATCGCCGCTCACGCCGGCCAGGATATCCTTGGCGCGCTGCAGGTCGCCCGTGGCTTCCTTGATACCGATGATGTTCGGCACGGCGGACAGGCGGATTACGGTCTCGGCCTTCATATCGCACGCGGTACGACCCGGTACGTTATAGAGGATCTGCGGGATATCGACCGCTTCGGCAATGGCGCGGAAGTGCTGGTACAGGCCTTCCTGGGTCGGCTTGTTGTAGTACGGGGTCACCAGCAGGCACGCATTGGCGCCGGCCTTCTTGGCGTTTTTGGTCAGCTCGATTGCTTCGCGTGTCGAGTTGGCGCCCGTGCCGGCGATCACGGTAATACGGCCCGCAACACGCTTGACCACGAACTCGATCACCTGGATGTGTTCTTCCACATCGAGAGTGGCCGATTCACCGGTGGTGCCGACCGCCACGATGGCGTTGGTGCCTTCTTGCAGGTGGAAGTCCACCAGTTTGCCCAGGCTGTCCCAGTCGAGACGACCTTGTGCATCCATGGGTGTGACCAGTGCCACCATACTGCCCGCAATCATGCAACCGCTCCTGCCGGAAAAAGAGAGCCGTAATGGTACTGGCGCCAAGATGCTTGCACAAGCAAAGTACTGCCTGAGGATGCGTTCTGACGTAACTAAACGACGGACAATGCCATCATCGGGCCAAAGCCCCCCCCTGAAGCACGATGAAATAGGACCGATCACGCAATGAAAACGCCACCTCCTATCCCTTGGCGATGCTTTTCGCTACCCTTCATCCTTTGATCGATACCGCCCTTACAGTATTGACCGCTCATCGTTTTAGGAAGGCTGCATGTCCACCCCCACAGTTCGCGAACAATTCCTTGTTATCAGTGCCCTCGGCGCCAACCCCATGGAGCTGACTAACGTCCTGTGCCGCGCCAGCCATGAAAACCGCTGCGCCGTCGTGACATCCCGCCTGACCCGTCATGGCGAGTGCAGTGCGCTGGTCCTGCAGATCTCCGGCACCTGGGATGCTCTGGCTCGCCTCGAAACTGGCCTGCCGGGCCTGGCAAAGAAGCACGACTTCACTGTCAATGTGGTACGCAGCGCCGCCCTGGAAAATCGTCCGCAGGCTCTGCCTTATGTGGCGTATGTCAGTTCGGCCTATCGCTCGGACATCGTCAACGAGCTGTGCCAGTTCTTCATCGACCACAATGTCGAGCTGGAGAACCTGACCTGCGACACCTATCAGGCCCCGCAAACCGGCGGCACCATGTTGAACGCCACGTTTACCGTGACCCTGCCGGCGGGCGTGCAGATCAGTTGGCTGCGCGATCAGTTCCTGGATTTCGCCGATGCCCTGAACCTCGACGCACTGATCGAACCGTGGCGCCCACAGAACCCAATGTAAGGAAGTTTTCATGGCCGTAGTCATCGACCAACCCATAGCCGATTTCGAAGCCCAGGCCACCAGCGGTCAGACCTTCAGCCTCGCAGCCCTCAAGGGCAAGCAAGTGGTGCTCTACTTCTACCCGAAGGACAGTACGCCGGGCTGCACCACTGAAGGCCAGGGTTTTCGTGACCAGTACGCAGCGTTCAAGGCGGCCAACACTGAAGTGTTTGGCGTTTCGCGCGACAGCGTGAAGTCTCACGAAAACTTCAAAGGCAAGCAGGAATTCCCCTTCGAGCTGATCAGCGACAAGGACGAAGCGGTTTGCCAGCTGTTTGACGTGATCAAGCTGAAGAAACTGTACGGCAAGGAATACCTCGGCGTGGATCGCAGCACGTTCCTCATCGACAAGAACGGTGTGTTGCGTCAGGAATGGCGTGGTGTGAAGGTGCCGGGGCATGTGGATGCGGTTTTGGCGGCGGCGCAGGCACTGAACAAGGCGTGAGTCTGTAGTGAGCGGACTTGTCCCGCGCAGGGTTGCGAAGCGACCCCAATACAGTACAGTCTCCGCGTTCTTTCAGATGAAACGCGGTTGCAGGTTTTAGGGCTGCTTCGCACCCAAGCGCGGGGCAAGCCCGCTCACTACAAGTTGTTACGCCGTTACAATAGCGGCGCAACCACCGGTTCTTGACGCGGCCATGCATCCAGAACGGCCTTGAACAGCGTCGCCAGGGGGATCGCAAAGAAGACGCCCCAGAAACCCCACAGCCCACCAAACAACAACACTGCGCAGATGATCGCTACCGGGTGCAGGTTGACAGCCTCCGAGAACAGCAGTGGCACCAGCACGTTGCCGTCCAAGGTTTGGATAATCCCATACACCGCCATCAAGTAGATGAATTGGTCGCTCCAGCCCCACTGGAACAAGGCAATCAATGTAACCGGCACTGTCACCACCACCGCGCCTACGTAAGGCACCACCACTGAAATCCCGACCAGCAATGCCAGCAAGGCCGCGTAGTTCAGGTCC
Organism: Pseudomonas tritici; assembly: GCF_014268275.3. Taxonomy (NCBI): domain Bacteria; kingdom Pseudomonadati; phylum Pseudomonadota; class Gammaproteobacteria; order Pseudomonadales; family Pseudomonadaceae; genus Pseudomonas; species Pseudomonas tritici. The sequence goes on along the minus strand of NZ_CP077084.1, from coordinate 1,874,329 downwards.
AGGGCAATAAAGGCAATGTAGGTCACGCCCCCGCAGATAATGATTTCGATCACCTTGCCGCGTATGTAGTTGGCAATCTGCCGGTTCATTTCTTCGGCAACACGGGTAATCAGCGCTCGCTCGCGCGGCAGGTAGCCACTTACCCAACGGCCGATCATGGCGCGGTCCTTGAGGAAGAAGAACACCAGGATCGGCACCAGCACCAGGTAGATCATGATGTTGACCAGCAGCGGCAAGCTGGACAGGGAAAAGGTCAGCGCCCATTGGCCGAACTTTCCGATCTCGCCGCGGGCCACTTCTATAGCCTGCAACACCTGCTCGTCCGACACCAGGTGCGGGTAGCGTTCCGGTAACAGCAGCAACAACGACTGCCATTTGGCAAGCATGCCCGGCAGTTCATTGAACAGGGTGATGAGTTGATGCCATAGCAACGGCAGCACGACCACGATAAACAGCACCAACACGCCCATGAACAAGGCGAACACCAGCCCCACCGCCACCCCGCCCGGCAGGCGCAACCGTTCCAGCGCGGTGACCAGGCCTTGCATCAGGTAGGCCAGCACCATCCCCGCCAACACCGGTGCCAACATGCCACCCAAGGTGAGCACAGCCGTAAACGCCAGAAACAATAGGACCGCCAGCACCACGGCCTCCTCATCGGAGAAGTAGCGCTGGATCCAGTCTCGTAACACTTTGAACATCAATCAACCTCGGTGGTGGGGGCAAACAGTTCAGGCCTTGCGCAACCAGTAACGGTAAACACCGGCGGCGTCTTCTTCGTGCAACAGGGTGTGGCCGGCCAGCTTGGCAAACGTACGAAAATCACGCTGGGAGCCTGCGTCCGTGGCGATCACCTTAAGTACGGCGCCACTGGCCAGACGATTGAGTTCCAGCTTGGCCTTGAGCAAGGGCAACGGGCAATTGAGGCCGCTGGCATCAAGTTCGGCATCAAAAGCTACAGCGTCGGTCATGGTTTTACTCCGGGCACGCGTTTGGGCTGCTTAGAATATCTGGTCCGAAGCTCAGTGTCCGGCTACAGTAAGCTCTTTGTCGAAAGGCTCTGTGCATGACTTTTTTGCGCCCTACCCTGCTGACGCTGGCTTGCCTGCTGGCCTCCCCAGGCTTCGCTGACGACCTGCCGTCACTTGGCGACGCCAGTTCTGCCATTGTCTCGCCACAACAGGAATACCAGCTGGGCCGCGCCTGGCTGGCCTATCTGCGAGGCCAGGTCTCGCAACTCAACGATCCGCAGCTCAAGGATTACGTCGAAACCAGCGTTTACAAACTGGTGGAGACCAGCCAGGTCAACGACCGTCGGCTGGAGTTCATCCTGATCAACAGCCCGCAACTGAACGCCTTTGCCGCACCCGGCGGTATTGTGGGGGTCAACGGCGGCCTGTTCCTCAACGCTCAGACCGAAGGGGAATACGCTTCGGTGCTGGCGCATGAGTTGGCGCACTTGTCCCAACGCCACTTCGCCCGTGGCGTGGAAGCGCAACAGCGCATGCAGCTTCCGATGATGGCCGCGTTGCTTGGCGGCATCATTGCCGCAGCCGCTGGTGCGGGTGACGCCGGTATTGCTGCGATTGCCGGCACCCAGGCTGCTGCAATCCAGGAGCAGCGCCGGTTCTCGCGGCAAAACGAACAAGAGGCGGACCGTATCGGCATCCTCAACCTGGAAAAAGCCGGTTACGACCCGCGCTCCATGCCAACCATGTTCGAGCGTTTGATGCGCCAGTACCGCTTCGATGCCAAGCCTCCGGAATTCCTGCTGACACACCCGGTCACCGAATCGCGAATCGCCGACACCCGCAACCGTGCCGAGCAGTCCAAGCCTGGCGGCAAGGAAGACAGCTTGCGCTATCAACTGATCCGCGCACGGGTGCAATTGCAATACGAAGACACCTCAGGACTCGCCGCCAAACGCTTCCAGGCACAACTGGACGAGAACCCGAAGAATGATGTGGCGCGCTACGGATTGGCCATTGCCCAGATCAAAGGTTCTCAGTTCAAGCAAGCGCGGGAAAACCTGACGATGTTATTGGCCAAGGCACCGAATGACATTACCTATAACCTGGCATTGATCCAGCTTGAGATCGACAACAATCATCTGCCTGATGCCCAGCAACGTACTGATCGAATGCTGACCCAGTACCCCGGCAACTATCCGCTGAATCAGATCCGGGTCGACCTGCTGCTCAAACAGAACCGCACTGCTGATGCGGAAAAGGCCTTGGATAGTTTGCTCAAGTCTCGTCCGGATGACCCGGACGTTTGGTATCAGGTCGCCGAGACCCGCGGCTTGTCCGGTAACATCATTGGCCTGCACCAGGCCCGCGCCGAATACTTCGCATTGGTAGGTGACTTCCAGCAGGCCATCCAACAGTTGGATTTTGCAAAGCGTCGCGCTGGCAGCAATTTCCCGCTGTCGTCGCGTATCGACGCGCGTCAGCGTGAACTGATCGAACAGGAGCGCCTGGTCAAAGGGATGATGAGCTAGATCCAGCGGCCACAAAAAAGCCCCGCCCTCGTTAAACGAAGGCGGGGCTTTTTCTTTTTACCGGGTTACTCGGCCAACTTGAAGGTTATGAAGCTGGCACGCCCCTGACGCAGCACTCGCATCGATACCGAGCGGTTCTTCGGCAGCGCCTTGGCGATGTCAGTGAACTGCTTGGTGTTGTCGATTGCCTGATTGTTCAGGTGGGTGATCACGTCACCTGGCTGCAGGCCAATCAGGGACGCAGGGCCATCCTGCACTTCCTTGATCACGACGCCGCTCTTGAGGTCGTATGTCTTCTTCTGCTCAGCGGTCAGTTCGGCGACAGCAATGCCCAGACGATTGCTGCTGCGTTCGGCACCCGGCTTAGCGTTGCCCAAGGCATCCAGTGTTGCCCCTTCTTCAGGGATTGCACCAACAGTCAGCTCAACGTTCTGGCGCTTGCCCTCGCGGATCACTTCAAGCTTGGCCTTGCTGCCTGCCTTGAGCGCGCCTACCAGATGCGGCAGGTCGGCCGACATGACGATTGGCTGGCCGTTCATGCTGAGGATCACGTCGCCGACTTGCAGGCCACCTTTGGCAGCCGGACCATCGTCCTGGATCTGCGCGACCAGTGCACCGGCCGGCTTGTCGAGGCCGAAGGATTCAGCCAGGTCTTTGTTCACTTCCTGAATCACCACGCCCAACCAGCCACGGCTGACCTTGCCACCGCTTTTCAGTTGGTTGGAAACGTCCATGGCTACATCGATCGGAATGGCGAACGACACCCCCATGAAGCCACCGGAACGGGTGTAGATCTGCGAGTTGATCCCCACTACTTCACCGGCCAGGTTGAACAGCGGGCCACCGGAGTTGCCCGGGTTGATCGGCACGTCGGTCTGGATGAACGGCACGTAGTTTTCGTTCGGCAGGCTGCGGCCAATGGCGCTGACAATGCCTTGAGTCACGGTATGGTCAAAGCCAAACGGCGAACCGATAGCGACTACCCACTGCCCGGCTTTCAGGTCCTGGGATTTACCCAGTTTCAGCACTGGCAAGTCTTTGCCTTCAATCTTCAGCAAGGCCACATCGGATCTTGGATCGGTGCCTACCAGCTTGGCTTTCAGCTCACTACGATCAGCCAGGCGCACGAGAATCTCGTCGGCATCGGCAATCACGTGGTTGTTAGTGAGGATGTAGCCATCCGGCGAGATGATAAAGCCCGAGCCCAGGGACTGAGCCTCACGCTGGCCGCCACCGCCACCACGGGGCGCGCGCTGTTGCGGCATGCCGCGCTCGAAGAACTCGCGCAGCATCGGCGGCAGGCCTTCCAGGTCCGGCATCTGCTGATTGGAGACTTTGCGATCAGGCAGTTTTTGCGTGGTACTGATGTTCACCACGGCAGGCGATGCCTGCTCAACCAATTGGGTGAAGTCAGGCAACTCGACCGCTTGCGCAGGTAAGGCCTGACCCAGCACCAATACCGTGGCGACTATGGATAGGTAAGATTTCAAACGTGGTATCGACATACAGCTCCCGTTACGACGAGCAGGGTTGAGCGACAGGGTTCAAGAAACGCCGAAAACTGCGACCGACATCTTTGTTCCGCGAACAAGACAAGGCCAGAGCCGACAAGCCCTGACCTATAAAAAACATGAGGGATTTTTGCAAGTGAAAATGCTGATCCAGACATTTCATGCTCTCGGCAGCCAACCTGGCATGCAAATACAGTGAAACGTCAGGATGAACATAGGATTAACGACTCACGGCTGAGCGACTGGCTTTTTTTCACCGCGTACCGACAACGCGATACGTTCTGCGGTGCCGATTGGAATCTCACCCACCACTGTCACCATCATTTCGCCGTCCACCGTATTCAGGCGGCGCGACACTGCAACGGTGGGGCCCAGTTGAGTGCGGGTTTCCGTGACGCTCACATCGCTGATTGGCTCGAGGAACACCGAGAAACGCGCCAGCCCGTCCTCATACATCAGGCTGTCGACGGTCGCTTTCGTCTGGGTGTCTTTGCGAGCACCGCTATTGGTCAGCTGAAACCCCGGCGGCAACCATTCCAGATGCCAGATCTCGGTAGACTGCACCTCTGGGGCTTTATCTTTGGCGACCGTGATAGGTGTGCATTCACTGCTAGGCTGCAGATCGCGGTCTTCAGGGACGACCGAAGTATTCAACCGCGTGAACTGGAAACGCTCGAGCAACTGCCCCTGATCATTCAGTAACAGTGATTTGAGTGGCAGCGCGGTTTCACGGTCCAAGTGCAGCTCAAAACCGTAGCGGTATTGGTCACGGGGAGTGATTGACACGATCACCGCATTGCGACCGGCCACGCGGGACTTGCCAATAACGGCGAGTTCGTAGAATTGATTGAGTTTTTGCGGATCAAGTGCACGTGATGGTGCATCACGCGAATTGCCAAGGCCTGCGACAAGAGTGCCGCTGACACATTGCGTTCGACCATCCAACCGCACGACTTCCTGGGCAGAACCATCAAGCTGCAAGAGCCGCTCACGGACCTGACCATTCTGGACGCGATGCCAGATGTCATGAGTAGAAAAACTGCCGTTACGTTCGTAGACAAACGTACCTTGAAAGCTCTGCTGCTGTTCTGCACGCCCAAGTCGAGTCAACCAGTCTTCGGCTTCATCGGCATGGGCGGGGAGTGCAAAACAACCACTGAGCAAAAGCGTAAGGAGCGGTATGGCTCGCATAGAGCTCCTTACGGATTAGCGGTTTTCCAGGCTTGCTGCGCGAGCGTATGGCAGAGCGCTTTCAGTGCCTTTCAAAGCGGATTCCTGTGCGTGTTGGCGCAGGTAACCAGGAAGACGCTGATCTTGCCAGCCGGATTGCCCTTGCAACACACCGTTGGCCATAGGGCCGGTTGAGTCAGAGCTTTCCTTGTAGCCAGCCAGCACCGCTGGGCCTTTGACTTGCGGACCGGCCATGACCGGTTGCTGAGTCTGCTGGGCCAGTTCGGCACCGGCGATTTCGTCCTGATTATACAGGCGAACACCGGCCAACACTGCGACAGTCACCGAGGCAGCCACTGCGAGGCGACCCAGGCTACGCCATGGACCACGAGCAGCCTTTGCCGGAACGGCTTCATCAGCAAGCGCAGCAGAAACCGCCGCAGCAATATCCAGACGAGGGATTAGAAGATCCTTGTGCATTACCGCCCGAGCGACTTGGTAACGAGACCAGGTATCACGGGTTTCGGCATCATCAAATGCATTGAGCACTCGACGAAGTTCCAGTTCATCCGCTTCGTTATCCATCACTGCGGACAGCGATTCCTGCAGGGCATCACGACTCATGGCGGTTCCTCTCTTGGCTGTAGCCGCTGTCTTTAGTTCTCTTGCAACAGCGGTTGCAAGGCTTTATCGATGGCTTCCCGGGCCCGGAAAATCCGTGACCTTACAGTCCCCACCGGACACTGCATGACGCTCGCAATGTCTTCGTAACTCAGACCATCGAATTCACGTAAAGTTAACGCCGTACGCAAATCTTCTGGCAGTTGCTGAATTGTGCGATGAACGGTGCCTTCGATCTCGTCGCGCAGCAACGCACGCTCCGGCGACTCGAGATCTTTGAGGCCGTGATCACCGTCGTAAAATTCTGCATCTTCTGAACTTACATCGCTATCCGGTGGGCGGCGTCCGCGAGACACCAGATAGTTCTTCGCCGTGTTAATGGCGATTCGGTATAGCCACGTGTAAAACGCACTATCACCGCGAAAATTACCAAGTGCACGGTAAGCCTTGATAAAGGCCTCCTGTGCAACGTCCTGCGCTTCATGGGTGTCGTGCACAAACCGCACGATCAACCCGAGAATTTTGTGCTGGTATTTCAGCACTAGCAGATCAAAAGCCCGCTTGTCACCGCGTTGAACGCGCTCGACCAGCTGCTGATCCTCTTCCTGGGTTAGCATGAACACTCCTCGTTGTACTTGAAGGAGGCTTGCATAACTAAACGATCAGGCTTGCAAACATAGACTCGGACTTTTCGCAAAAGTTCTCCCCCTCAAAGCAAGTTTCCGGCATGCACTGATTTGGCACACACGAAAAACGCAGCACGGGCAACGCCGGCTGCGCGAATAATCTTGTCGCCGGTTTTATGACGCGTCCAATGCTCCCGACGGGCCAATAAACTCAACGTTTCCCAGCTTCCGGGCAACCTGCTATTGAGTCGAGGCTTATGCAAAAAGTTCCCGTCTCAATAACCAGCCGATTTTACCGAAGCCGTGCACCGTAATCTCATATTGCCACGAATGCCCGACTATTGTGCCGCTCCACCCCTCTATATACTAGTAGTCCGTGTGACCCTTTGATTCGCCGATCCAGGCGTCCTGTTTGCGCCACCCCGGATCGCTTTTTGCGGAATCCTTTAAATGAGCCAACAGTTTCAACACGATGTCTTGGTGATCGGTAGCGGCGCGGCCGGCTTGAGCCTTGCGCTGACCCTCCCCAGCCACCTGCGTATTGCGGTACTGAGCAAAGGCGACCTGGCAAACGGCTCGACGTTCTGGGCCCAGGGCGGTGTTGCCGCCGTGTTGGACGACACCGACACCGTGCAATCCCACGTCGAAGACACCCTCAATGCCGGCGGCGGCCTGTGCAATGAAGAGGCGGTGCGCTTCACCGTCGAGCACAGCCGTGAGGCGATCCAATGGCTGATTGACCAAGGCGTGCCGTTCACCCGTGACGAACACGCTGGCAGCGACGACGGCGGCTTTGAATTCCACTTGACCCGCGAAGGCGGCCACAGCCATCGCCGAATCATCCACGCTGCCGACGCCACCGGCGCAGCCATTTTCAGGACGCTGCTCGACCAGGCACGCCAGCGCCCCAATATCGAGCTGCTTGAGCAACGCGTCGCCGTCGATCTGATCACAGAGAAACGCTTGGGCCTGGACGGCGAACGCTGCCTCGGCGCCTACGTGCTCAACCGTGGCAGTGGTGAAGTCGACACTTACGGCGCGCGCTTCACCATCCTGGCCTCAGGCGGCGCAGCCAAGGTCTACCTCTATACCAGTAACCCGGACGGCGCGTGCGGCGACGGTATTGCCATGGCCTGGCGCTCGGGCTGCCGGGTGGCCAACCTGGAATTCAACCAGTTCCACCCCACCTGCCTGTATCACCCACAGGCCAAGAGCTTCCTGATTACCGAAGCCCTGCGCGGGGAAGGCGCACACTTGAAACTGCCTAACGGCGAACGCTTCATGCAGCGCTTCGACCCACGCGCCGAGCTGGCCCCGCGCGATATCGTCGCCCGTGCCATCGACCATGAAATGAAGCGCCTGGGCATCGACTGCGTCTACCTGGATATCAGCCACAAGCCCGAAGCCTTCATCAAGACCCACTTCCCCACGGTTTATGAGCGCTGCCTGGCGTTCAACATCGACATCACCAAGGGCCCGATCCCTGTGGTGCCGGCCGCCCACTACACCTGCGGCGGCGTGATGGTCGACAAGCACGGCCGCACTGACGTACCCGGCCTGTATGCGATTGGCGAAACCAGCTTCACCGGCCTGCATGGCGCCAACCGCATGGCCAGCAATTCGTTGCTCGAATGTTTTGTCTATGCGCGCTCTGCGGCGGCGGACATCCTCGAACAGCTGCCACGCATCCCGGTGCCTGCCGCCCTGCCCCGCTGGGACGCCAGCCAGGTCACCGACTCGGACGAAGACGTAATCATCGCGCACAACTGGGACGAACTGCGCCGCTTCATGTGGGACTACGTGGGAATCGTGCGCACCAACAAACGCCTGCAACGCGCGCAGCACCGGGTGCGCTTGCTGCTGGATGAAATTGACGAGTTCTACAGCAACTACAAAGTCAGCCGCGACCTAATCGAGCTGCGCAACCTGGCCCAGGTAGCAGAGTTGATGATCCGCTCGGCCATGGAGCGCAAAGAAAGCCGCGGCCTGCATTACACCCTGGACTACCCGCAGATGCTGCCCGAAGCCCGGGACACTATTCTGGTGCCAACCACCTACGGCGGCTGAACTTCAAGCGCACCCGCAGGCGCCGATGCACATCGGCGACCTGCGCATCCGCCGGCACACAGATAGAACGCACCCACCACGTCCCAGGCACCCGATAGCGCAGCACCACGATCAGCGGCAGCGCCAAGCTGTCGGGACGCAACTGCACGCTATGCCAACCGCGCTCAGCACTGAGCAACTGCCAGCCATCGGCGTCGCGGCGCAGGCCACGAATCGACGAGCGGTGTGTGAGCAGGATATGACGCGGTAAAACCCAGGCGGCATGCGCCAGGCACAGCAACATGCCCAGGCTTGAACAAGACAGATCAAGAAACAAAAGCGCACCCAACGCGAACAGCTGGGCGAGGAGATACGCCGCCAGCATCAGCCGTGAGGCCTGCCAGCGGCATTCAAACGTATTACTTGGGCTGAACACGGTCCAGAATCATCCGGACCATACGCTGCAGTTCCGGGTCTTCCGATTCGGCACGCTCCATGAACCAGCCGAACATGTCCTGGTCTTCGCATTCCAGCAGCCTGACGTAGAGGTCGCGATCCACCTTATTGAGCGTCGCATACACTTCCTTGGTGAAAGGCACCAGCAACACGTCCAACTCCAGCATGCCACGACGGCTGTGCCAGTAGAGACGATTGATTTCTACATCTTCGACCATGGAGCGCTCCTCAAATAGAGCGCAAGTATACAGGCCCGACGGCACCGGAACAGTCGGCTTTGGTCGCCCCATACGGAAACTATCCATTTGCCGGGCGCCCCTCTATGATGCACCTATGACTTTTTGACCTGCGATGACCCATGGCCGACTTTGCTTTCTTCTGCCCCTTGTCCCACGAAGGCGTTCTCGCCGTCCGCGGCGCCGACGCTGCCAAATTCCTTCAGGGCCAACTGACCTGCAACCTCAATTACCTGAGCGAGACCCAGGCCAGCCTCGGCGCGCGCTGCACACAAAAAGGGCGTATGCAGTCGAGCTTTCGCATCCTGCTGCAAGGTGACGGCGTATTACTGGCAATGGCCACTGAGCTGCTGGAACCGCAACTGGCAGACCTGAAAAAGTACGCCGTGTTCTCCAAATCCAAGCTCACCGACGAAACTGCCGCCTGGGTGCGTTTCGGCCTCGTGAACGCGAATCAGGCGCTGGCCAGCCTTGGCCTGGAACTGCCGGCCGAGACCGATAGCGTCGCCCGCAGCGATGCATTGATTGCCATCCGCGTGTCCCCTGAGCGCGCCGAACTCTGGGTACCCACCGAACAAGCCGAGGCCGTGCACGAGCAACTAGTCAAGCAATTAAAAGAAACAGATTTGAATGATTGGCTTCTGGGTCAAATCCGCGCAGGCATTGGCCAGGTCATGCCGCAGACGCGCGAACTGTTCATCCCGCAGATGCTCAACCTGCAAGCCGTGGGCGCCGTCAGCTTCAAGAAGGGCTGCTACACCGGCCAGGAAATCGTCGCGCGCATGCAGTACCTGGGAAAACTCAAACGCCGGCTGTACCGCTTGAGCCTCAAGACCGTTGAAATGCCCGAGCCAGGCACCCCGCTGTTCTCTCCCAGCCATAACAGCTCGATCGGCGAAGTGGTCATTGCAGCAAAAGCTGACCAAAGCGTTGAACTTCTGGCCGTATTGCAAGCCGAAGCTGCCGATAGTGGCGATGTGCATTTAGGCACGCTAGAAGGTCCCGCCTTACAGCTGCTTGACCTGCCTTACACACTCGACCGTGATCGAGAGATCCAGCGTTAGTCGCCATACCTTTTTGCAACACCCTAGAGAGCATGAATGAACGAGCTGGCGGAAAAAGTCCAACAGGCTTTAGTGACGGCCATCGACAACGATGACCTGGTTCTGCCGACATTGCCGGAAGTGGCCCTGAATATTCGTCAGGCCGCTGAAGACCCGGAAATCAGCATCAGCCACTTGAGCAAAGTGATCGCTCGCGATACCGCGCTGTCGGCTCGCCTGATAAAAGTGGTCAACAGCCCGTTGTTGCGTGCGACCCAGGAAGTCACCGACCTGCACACCGCCATCACCCGGCTGGGCACCAACTACAGCAGCAACCTCGCAATCGGCCTGGTGATGGAGCAGATTTTTCACGCCCGCTCCGATGTGGTTGATCAGAAAATGCGTGATGTGTGGCGTCGCAGCCTCGAAGTGGCGGGCGTCAGCTATGCCTTATGCCGCCGTCACAGCCAGCTCAAGCCCGATCAGGCGGCCCTCGGCGGCCTGGTGCACCAGATCGGCGTGCTGCCGATCCTGACGTACGCAGAAGACCACTATGAGCTGCTGTCGGACTCGGTCAGCCTCAACCATGTAATCGAGAGCATCCACCCGTTACTGGGCGACAAACTGCTAAGCGGCTGGGACTTTCCGGAAATGCTGGCGAAACTGCCCGGCCAGTACCTGGACCTGGAACGCGATTCGGCCAACCTCGACTACATCGATGTGGTGCAAGTCGCCGTACTGTATTGCCATCGCGGCACCGATCACCCCCTGGCAAGCGTATCGGCCTCTACCCTGCCGGCGACCAAGAAACTGCGCATCGACCCCTACAGCGAATCCTTGCGCGCCGAGCTGGATGAAGCCCGCTCGATGTTCTACTGATCAGCCCGCGATAAAACTCACCCGCACCTTCAACCCGGCCTGCTCGCCATCATGCAGGCTGATCTGCGCCAGATGCGCCCGGCAGATTTCACCGACAATCGCCAACCCAAGGCCTGACCCCATGCCTTGTTGGCTGCGGCGGTAGAAACGTTCGAACACCCGGTCCCGCTCATCCTGCGGAATACCGGGGCCGTCATCCTCCACTTCCAGCACCGCTGGTGCCGTTACGCGCAGGATCACGTTGCCACCCGGCGGCGTGTGAGCCAAGGCATTGTCCACTAGATTGCTCAGCAGCTCATTCAACAGCGTTGGCTCACCGCGCAGCCACACCGGCTCGTCGGCTTCCAACGCCAGCGCCACGCCGCGTGCGTGGGCCAACGGCGCCATGGCCATGCCCAGCTCCCGAGCCAATTGGCTGAGGTCAAGCAGCTGCGCGCCGCCTTCGGCAATCGCCCGGGCACCGTTTTCGATGCGTGCCAGAGACAACAGTTGATTGGCCAGATGAGTCAGACGGTCAGTGCCCTGGGCTGCGGTTTCCAGAGTACTGCGCCAGGTGGCGGGATCTTCGGCGCGCAAGCCCAGTTCCAAGCGGGCCTTCAGCGCTGCCAGCGGCGTGCGCAACTCATGGGCCGCATCGGCAATAAACTGCGCCTGGCGCTCGAACTGGCCACGCAGGCGCTCGGTGAAGTGGTTGAGGGAGCGCACTAACGGGCCGAACTCGTGCTGCACCTCCACCAACGGCAAAGGCCGCAAGTCGTCGGGCTGGCGCTCCTCCACCGCCGTGCGCAAACGCTCCAATGGGCGCAACGCCGCACTCACGGCAAACCACACCAGCAACAACGCGCCGATGCCGAGCATGCCCAGGCGCAGCAAGGTGTCGGCCATCAGGCTGCGAGCCATGCTTACGCGCGCTTCATCGGTTTCGGCGACGCGGATTTCCGCCATGCCATTCATGTTGGGTTCAGAGACAGCCTTTAGCAGGCTCACCACACGCACTTCCTGGCCCTGATACACGGCGTCATAGAAACGTGCCAGTGCCGGATAGTCATCGGTGCGCGGCGTGCCCGGCGGCGGGCCGGGAAGGTTTTCGTAGCCGGAGATCAACTGCTGGTGGATGTCATTGACCTGGTAATAAATCCGCCCGGCACTGTCGTAGGCAAAAGTGTCCAGGGCGACGTAGGGCACATTGGCGCTCAAGGTGCCATCCACTTGGGTCAAGCCAGCGGCGATAGTGCGCGCCGACGCCAGCAGTGTGCGGTCGTAGGCGGTATCAGCGGCCTCGCGGCCATTCCAGTAGGCGCTCATGCCGCTGGCGAACATCAACAACACCAGCAGCAGCGCCAGGTTCCACAGCAGGCGCCAGCGCAGGCTGCTGGGCTTATGCATCGCGAGCTTCCAGCAAGTACCCAAGGCCACGAAAGGTCACGATAGCGATGGGCTGGCCGTCGAGTTTCTTGCGCAGGCGGTGCACGTAGATTTCGATGGCATCCGGGCTAGCCTCCTCATCTAGGCCGAACACCTGGGAGGCTAACTGCTCCTTGCTCATCACCCGACCCGGGCGAGCGATCAGCGCTTCGAGCACTGCTTGCTCACGGGACGTGAGCGTCATCAGCTCGCCACCCGCGGTGAAACGCCGGGTGTCGAGGTCGTAGACCAGCACACCGCAGGCCTGCTGACGCTCGCCACCCAACACGCTGCGCCGCAGCAACGCCTTGACCCGCGCCTCCAGCTCCGTCAATTCGAAAGGTTTGGCGAGGTAGTCGTCAGCCCCCAGGTTCAGGCCATGTACGCGGTCCTTCACATCACTGCGTGCCGTCAACATCAGCACCGGCAGGTTTTTTCCACGGGCGCGCAAACGCGCGAGCACCTCGAAACCATCCATGCGTGGCAGCCCCACATCGAGTATCGCCGCCGCGTATTCCTCGCTGCTCAGGGCCAGGTCCGCCGCCACGCCGTCGTGCAGCACGTCAACGGTCAAACCCGTGCTCTTGAGCGCTTGCGCAACACTTTCGGCGAGTTGCAGATGGTCTTCAACCAGCAAGACACGCATGGATTTCTACCTCATTCAGGCGTGGTCGGCACCACGCATTGCCGGGCAGTTTACAGGCGCCGCCTGCCCTGTGAAGCCCGAAGACATTGAAAGGTGACTGAAAGGTTAGTGAAAGCTTCGCGCTTTAGCATTCGGCTACGGCAGGTTACGCCTGCCAAGCTATTTGAGTGATAGCAGCCGAAAAACGCCTCGAAGCGTTTTCGTCCCAATAAGAACAATAATGGAGACAGGCATGACCCCTTCCCTTCGTAAATTCGCGCTCGCCGCTGGCTGCATGCTGTTTGCCGGCCAACTGTTAGCCGCTGATGAACCCAAGCGCCCGGAATGTATCGCCCCAGCATCGCCTGGCGGCGGCTTTGACCTTACTTGCAAACTGGCGCAAAGCGCGCTGGTCAACCAGAAGCTGCTGAGCAAGCCGATGCGCGTCACCTACATGCCTGGCGGCGTGGGTGCCGTGGCCTATAACGCGGTGGTCGCCCAACGCCCTGCGGACGGCGGCACCCTGGTTGCGTGGTCCAGCGGTTCGCTGTTGAACCTGGCCCAAGGCAAGTTCGGTCGCTTCGATGAAAGCGCCGTGCGTTGGTTGGCAGCGGTCGGCACCAGCTACGGCGCCATCGCGGTGAAAGCCGATTCGCCCTACAAGAACCTCGACGATCTCGTCAAAGCCTTGAAGAAAGATCCAGGCAGCGTAGTGATCGGTTCCGGCGGTACCGTGGGCAGCCAGGACTGGATGCAAACCGCGCTGATCGCCAAAGCCGCCGGAATCAACCCGCGCGAACTGCGGTATGTGGCCTTGGAAGGCGGCGGTGAAATCGCCACCGCCCTGCTCGGCGGCCACATCCAAGTGGGCAGTACCGACATCTCCGACTCCATGCCGCACATCTTGAGCGGCGACATGCGCCTGCTGGCGGTGTTCTCCGAACAGCGCCTGGATGAGCCGGAAATGAAGAATATTCCGACCGCCAAAGAGCAAGGCTACGACATCGTCTGGCCGGTGGTTCGCGGTTTCTACCTGGGGCCAAAAGTCAGCGATGCCGACTACGCCTGGTGGAAAGACGCCTTCGACAAGCTGCTGGCCTCCGACGAGTTCGCCAAGCTGCGTGACCAGCGCGAGCTGTTCCCGTTTGCCATGACCGGCCCGGAACTGGACACCTACGTGAAGAAACAGGTGGCTGACTACAAAGTGCTGGCCAAAGAGTTTGGCCTGATCCAGTAATCGCCCCGCCACACAATGCCACTGTAACTGTAGGAGCGAGCTCGCTCGCGAAGAACTCAAAGACACCCCGTGCATCCAGACAGCACGCGTTATCGTTGACGTTCTTCGCGAGCAAGCTCGCTCCTGCAAAAGGTGGCTCTGGAGTTTCCTATGCTCTTACAACGCATTTTCGCCGCCGTGTTGCTGCTGGTCTGCGCTGGCCTCGCGCTGATGGCCTGGCCGTATCAAGCAGCATTTTCCTACGAGCCAGTCGGGCCTCGCGCCTTCCCGCTGCTGATGCTCGGGCTGATGAGCCTGGCGCTGGTCTATATGCTGATTCGCCCGCAGCCAACCAAACACACCGAAGAAGAACCGGCTCTGGACCGCGACACCTTGATCAAGATCGGCGTATGCGTCGCGCTGTTGATCGTGTTCGCCGGCACCTTCGAACCCCTGGGCTTCATCCTCAGCAGCATGCTGATCGGCATCCCGATGGCACGCCTGTACGGCGGCCGCTGGTTGCCCAGTGTGGTGATCGTCAGCCTGATGGCGATTGGTCTTTACCTGCTGTTCGATAAAGTCATGGATGTGCCGCTGCCCCTTGGCCTGCTCGCCGTTCTGGAGAACTGATATGGATACTTTCGGCTACTTGGGCCAGGGCTTCGGCGTTGCACTGTCCCCCTACAACCTGATAACCGCGCTGTGCGGCACCCTGATCGGCACTGTGGTCGGCCTGTTGCCGGGCCTGGGCCCCATCAATGGTGTGGCGCTGTTGATCCCCATCGCCTTCGCCCTCGGCCTGCCGCCGGAATCGGCGTTGATCCTGCTGGCCGCCGTGTACCTGGGCTGCGAGTACGGCGGCCGGATCAGCTCGATCCTGCTCAACATTCCGGGCGAAGCGTCCACCGTGATGACCACCCTCGACGGCTACCCGATGGCCCGCAAAGGCCTGGCGGGTGTAGCGCTGTCGTTGTCGGCCTGGAGCTCATTTATCGGTGCGTTTATCGCTACCTGCGGCATGGTGCTGTTTGCGCCGCTGCTGGCCAAATGGGCGATTGCCTTCGGCCCGGCGGAATACTTCGTACTGATGGTATTCGCGATTGTCTGTCTCGGCGGCATGGCGGGTGATAAACCCCTGAAGACGTTTGTGGCGGCACTGATCGGCCTGTTCCTCTCGGCGGTAGGCATCGACGCCAACAGCGGTGTGTACCGTTTTACCGGCGATAACATTCACCTCACCGACGGCATCCAGTTTGTGGTGTTGGTGCTGGGCCTGTTCTCCATCAGCGAGATCCTGTTGCTGCTGGAAAAAACCCATCGTGGCCAGGAAGCCGTGAAAGCCACCGGACGGATGATGTTCAACCTGAAGGAAGCGTCTTCTGTCTTTGTAGTAAACATCCGTTGCGGCCTGCTGGGTTTCATCATGGGCGTTTTGCCGGGTGCCGGTGCAACCCTGGCCTCGGCGGTTGCCTACATGACCGAAAAACGCCTGGCCGGTGCCAGCGGTAAATTCGGCCAAGGCGACATGCGTGGCCTCGCCGCTCCGGAAACCGCGATCGGCGCGTCCGCCTGCGGTGCGCTGGTGCCGATGCTGACGCTTGGCGTACCCGGCTCGGGCACCACGGCGGTGATGATCGGCGCGTTGTCGCTGTACAACATCACCCCTGGCCCGCTGCTGTTTCAACAGCAACCGGATATCGTCTGGGGCCTGATCGCCTCGCTGTTTATCGCCAACATCATGCTGGTGATCCTCAACATCCCGATGATCCGCATCTTCACCCGTATCCTCGCCGTGCCGAACTGGGCGCTGGTGCCGGTGATCGCCATCATCACGGCGATTGGTGTCTACGCCGTTCACGCCACCACCTTCGACCTGTTCCTGATGGTCGGTATCGGCATCTTCGGTTACATCCTGCGCAAGCTCGACTTCCCGCTGTCGCCGGTACTGCTGGGCTTTATCCTTGGCGGTTTGATGGAGCAGAACCTGCGCCGTGCGCTGTCGATCTCCAACGGTGACCTGCAAATCCTCTGGTCGAGCCCGATCACCTTTGGTGTGTGGGTGCTGACTGCTCTGATGCTGGCCTTCCCGCTGGTGCGCATCTACCGCAAACGTGCCCTGCAGCGTCGTGCCGTGGCCGATGTCTGAAGTCACCTTTAGACAATGGTGGGGAACACCGCTGGTCGGCCTGGCCGGCGGTTACCTGGCCAGCCTGGTCGGCTGGCCTTTGCCGTACATGGTCGGCTCGTTGCTGGCGATCATCCTGGTGCGTTGCCTCACGCCTTGGCAGTTGGGCGAGATTCCCGGCGGGCGCAAATGCGGCCAATGGGTGGTGGGCATCGGCATTGGCCTGCACTTCACCCCGGTGGTGATCGAGCAGGTGATGAGCCACTTCGGGCTGATTTTTTTTGGCGCACTGGTCACCAGCCTGTCGAGCGTGGTCGGCGTGTGGCTGATGCGCCGTAGCGGTGAAGACCGCGCGACGGCGTTTTTCTCCAGCATGCCGGGCGGCTCCGGTGAGATGGTCAACCTCGGTGCACGTAACGGCGCGGTGCTCAGCCGGGTCGCGGCGGGGCAAAGTCTGCGGGTGCTGGTAGTCGTGCTGTGTGTGCCGGCGATCTTCAAATATCTGCTGGAAGGCGGTACGCCGCAGTTTCATCCGGCGCCGGTGAGTTGGCCTTGGTTGTTAGCCCTGTTTCCGATGGGTGCGCTGGCGGCCTGGGGATGGCAGCGTTTGCGTCAGCCAAACCCGTGGTTGTTCGGTCCCTTGCTGGTGAGCGCCACGGCCAGTGTTGTCTGGGACCTGCATATCGGCCTGCCTAATGGCGGTAGCCAGATTGGCCAATGGCTGATCGGCAGCGGCTTGGGCTGCCACTTCAATCGCCAGTTCTTCCGCCGGGCACCTTCGTTCATGGGGCGCACCTTGATTGGCACCGCCTTGACCATGGCGCTGGCGACATTGGCAGCCGTTGGCTTGAGTGCCCTGACTCACCTGGACCTGCGCTCGCTGACGCTTGGCATGATGCCCGGCGGCATTGCCGAGATGAGCCTCACCGCCGAAACCCTGCAATTGTCGGTGCCACTGGTCACGGCCATGCAGGTGATGCGATTGTTATTTGTACTGTTTCTGGCGGAGCCATTGTTCCGGTATTGGAATCGTCAACCCTGACAACCGTTACCGTTTGTCGGCACTGTCAATTCTCACAGCTGGTTGCCCCCCGAGTTCCGCGTTACACCTCTCGCAGCTACTCCCACTCAGTAAATGGGCCGTAGACATTGAGTTCCTCACTGACTGCAGAGGGTTCCACCATGGATAACGCAGAAGAATCTTCCACGCCACCCGGCCAACGCTTGATCAAGCTTGCACAGGGGCGATCACTGCTTGCGCCGTACGCCGCCAAGCAACAACAAAAAAAGAAACAGGCTGCACGGCGTACGTTCATTGATCCTCGTTACCTGGTGCCACGCCCCTCCGACGTATCTCTCAACTCGACGCAAGCCTTCAAAAAGGTTCGCCTCGAAGACTTGGTACTGTATATCCCCGCAAATACCCAGCCGGTGCAAGGCGTCGATGCAGGTATCAATCTCGTCGCGATAACGACCCACGAGGAGGGGCTACTGATCGCCTTGCTGCCATTTCTGGAAATGGCAGCGCTGCAGCTCGTGGAACTGTTCTTTGGCGACCTGACCAAGCCCGTCGCGTCCACCACCATCCACCAGCATGAAGTGGATAACGCAGAGTTGATTGTGCTGTTCGTACCCTCGGATACGATCACCGATGGCTTTGCAATCGCGTACATCAGGGTCACAAGCCTCGGCCAGGCCGTAGGAGAAACCAGAAAATTCACGCTGAAGGTCGATAAGGTGGTACCCGCCGGACAAAACCCGAACGGCCACAGTTTTGTAAATACGAATATGCTCAAGCCAATCATTCCCCAAGAATTTCTCGACTTTGGCGTTTCAGAAGACGACGCCCAAAACTGCATAGAGATTCGCGTCCCCTTCTACCCCGCCGATACCTCATTGTCACCACGCACCTACCGGGCGGAGCGTGATGTTGTTCGCCTGAAAATCGGCGACGCATTATTCGAACATAAGGTATCTGAGCCAGAAGCGGATGGTTTTGAGGACATTGTATTCAGGCTGTGCATTGAACAGTGGCGCCAGATCGGCAGCGGCTCTCACCTCGCCGAGTACAACGTGATTGATGAATGCGGAAACTATTCGGAAGGCTGGTCGCTCCCCGAATTCATCCAGGTGTTCCTGAACGATGGTTCAGAGCCATTGTTGCCCCACTGCTTCTTCGATGAGGCTCCGGAAGACATCCTCAACCTCGACGAGGTCGTTGGTGCCTTCGTGACGATCATCATTCCAATCGCGGGTAACGCCTACCTGTTGGGCGACGTGATCAAGGTGACCCTCACTGGCAGGACGGTGGATGGGCAAACGGTGAAGAAAACCTACAGTTCCGCCCCCCTGACATCCACCACGACGCGCCAGCTTAGAATTCCATGCCCGGTAAGCGACCTGGTCCCGTTGATCAGAGGGCAGGCTCGACTTCGCTATGAGCGCATTCGCTTTGGCGCGCCGAATAGAGGCTCACAGCTTACCCAGGTCAGAGTGATCGGCACCGCCCTTCCCGTCGGGCTCTACGCCCCGATATTTCGGGAGGCTGTCGGTGAAACACTGCCTGCTGATACCCCCATCGTTAACATTGACATCCGTAAATCTCACGGACAGGATTTCTTTGACCGCATCACGCTGAAGCTGCTGGGCCGCTACCCTAACGGCAAGTATTACTACCACGAAGAATCCAAAAATGCAGGCGCAGGCAATGTGGTGTTCTCGATTATCAATGGCCCCGAGGGTGATATTGCCAAATTGGCAGGGGGCAGCCTGACAGCCTCTTATACCAGTGAGAATAGCGAGGGAACACGGCCATCCCCGGAAACAACAGTTTATGTCGGTGCCTCTGCGGCCGCACTGCCCGAACCGAGGGTGTATGATGCGCCGCCGCCTGATTACGTGTTTGATACGAGCCAATCCCCCGGCGATGCCACCATTGAGGTCGACCCCAACAACGATATCAAAGTGGGGGATACGGTCACCCTGCATGCTGAAGGCAATGGAGGAAGCGCTCCGCCGCAACCCTTCTTTGTCTCAGACACTTGGGAAGACAGGCCGCTGCCTTTCACGCTCGAGCGCAAGTACATCCTGCTCAATCACTTCATGAATATTTTCTACGACCGGTCCCGCCCAGGCGTTGTAACGCGCTTTTCGAACAGCGTGCCCATGAAAATCCTCGCAGGGCGCCATCTACCTACGCCTTTCGTTTACAACAGCACGCCGGTGGACGACGAAAACGCGACCATCAACCCGGTCATTGCTGACAACACTCCCGAGGTGACGGTGCGCGTGCAGTTTGCACCGGTGTCTTCGAACGATCTCATTAAACTCGAACTGCTGGGCAAACCCGGTGCGACGCTGCCGTCCATAACGCCCCAATACGGCAACCCAACCACAGGTTTCGTCGATTTCAAGTTCTCCAACAGTGTGATCGGCGACTACGTTGGGAGCGTCCTGCGTCTTCAGTATCACGTCACCACCAACGGCGCCACCGATGACTCAAGGGTGCTGAATCTGCGCGTACTGGACTTCGATGAACTACCCGGCGGCAATCCACTGCCGCGGCCAAGACTCAATGGCCTGAAACCCGGCTCAATCGTGGACTTGAACACATTCAACACCGACTGCTGGGTGGACTTGGCGCGGTGGCTGTTGAGCAGAAAAGGCCAACGGATCTGGCTCAGGCTCCATAGTGTTGGTGCAATACCCTTAACACTGTTGGACGGCCATCCGATCGACCAAACCCAAGCCGACAACGGGATAGTGAATGAAAAGGCAATACGCAGTTGGTTTACCCCACTCGCAAATGACAGCCAGGTTACGGCAAAGGCAGCCGTCACTTTCGATGGTAGTTCAAATGAACTGAACGCCACGTCCTTTCCGTTGAGCACTTACATCATAAGAGCGCTTCGGCTCCATGATTTGACAGACTTTGAATTATTGTCCTGGAACGGATGGGTCAATATCATCAACGGCACGGGCGTAATCAGAAATGTAAATAACAATAACTTCTGGTATGTAAAACTGAATAACGGCAGCCCTGTCGCTCCCGGCGTCATTAAAACTTTCTATATCGAGAGCGGTAAAGCCTACGACTTGAGCTTCAAGATGAAGGTGGACCTGAGCCCCTATCAACCCCAGGTTTTCATAGAGTTCGGCACTCAGTCACAGACGTTCGTCCATGTTAACCCAGGTGTGTGGACCTCACATTCGAGGACCTTTTCATTGCCTGCCGGAGTTCCCTCTCAGTTCTTGCCTATGCGCATCTACTTCAAGAGTACCTACTCAGGGGCAGAATTTTCACTGGATGATATTTTGGTTGTGGAGCGGCCATAGACTCATTCCTGAACACCGACGCAGGGTGGTGATATTGCCACCCCACGCCGCAATTCTCCAGGCATTAAAAAGGCCTCTTTACCGTCAGGTAGAGAGGCCTATTAATGTATTACTTCTTATCTACAACGTTTAAGAGCCTCATCAAACTCTTGCCCAGCCGGGCATTGGTTTGGGTATTTTATCCATCGATTGATACTGCCGTTCCACACACACCGATAATACCAACCGGGCGATATGCTTTTGAAATAACCTGCGCTAGTGCAGGCAGGATCAAGTCCGGGGTACTCACTTGAGACCGTCTCGGAAGGTCCACTGGAACAAGCGGCAAGCAGTACAGCCATGCCTGCTGCCAGTAAGACCTTGGGGACGGTACGCATAGTTTTTTTACTAATAAAATGAGGCATGGGAATCTCCTGATAAGGAATGCCCATCCAGTTAGCCCCCAAAAACACAAACCGCCTACTGTCAGATTTGACAGGTTAGCGGTTTGCCTGACGAACGGAAATCAGCCCCGACGACACTTAGAACGCGTAGCGAAGCCCCACATTCACTCCCATGGGTTGCTTGATATTCTTGCCCACGCTGCGCTCCACGTCTGCATGCAGGCTCAACGCCTGCGACACCGACATCGCCACACCCGCCCCCAGTTTCAATCGTGAACCCGACAGGTCGTTGTTGAACGAGTTATCGTTGACGAACACTTTGTTGCTCTGATCAAACTCATGGGCGACCGCGGCTTTCAAGTAAGGCTGCAGCACGCCGCCGTTGTCGAGCTGGATATTATTACCGGCAGTCACACCCAGCTCACCAATGACCGAACTCGAACGATCACCTTTGGCTTGCAGGCCATTGTCCAGCGTATAGCTTTGGGCTTGAGTAATCACCGCCGCCAACTGGCCATAGGGTTCGACGAAGTAACCGTCATCCAGCGTAATATGGCGGCCGAACTCCGCCGAGGCGCCCATGGCGTTTTGCGTGTAGTTGCCTTTACTCTTCTTGCCGTCGCTCATGGCCACGTTGGACTCATTGTGCAAGCGGTTGAACTTGAGCACACCGTCGAAGTAGAAGCCGCTTTCGCTGTCCAGCCACGTTGCATAGCCGCCCATGTAGTAACTGTTGATGGTGGCTTTGCTGCCCAGGTTCAGGTCCAGGTCCGATTGGCTGTGGCCGGCCATCGCGCCGATCAGCCACTGCCCGTCACCGGCTTCCAGCGGCGCATCGGCACCCAGGGTGAAACCGCGTTGACTCTGGTTATAATCCAAGCCCGTCTTGTTGTTGGACACTTCATACTTATTGCCATAGGCGCGGGTCCACAAGCCGGCGGTCTGGCCGCCATTGAAACGCAGTTCGCCCATGCGCGTACGCAGGTTGGTCATTTCCCCCAACAACACACTCGGCGCCGCATTGAACAACGCCAACACCGAGTTGGTGCTCGGACTGATGACCTTGCTGTCCGGGTCCAGGTACCAATCGTGGTTCTGGTTATCCGCTGCCAGGTCGTAAGAATAGGTGCCGCGATCGACACGACCGCCCACCAGGCTGAAATTCGCCACACCATCGGCGGTGTGCACCATGTGCAGGCGCTCGTTCAACGGGTCGGCACCCGTGGCGGCGAGCAGCAACTGATGGTTACCTGCTGAGGTGCCCGTCACGTTCAGGAAGTCGCCGGTCAGCGAGCCGAAATCTGCCTTCATGATGAACGTACCGCCGGTGCCGGACAGGTTGGCCACGTCCAACTTATAAAAGGCGGCCGAGTCGCCAAACTTCACGTTACCGCCATTCATCGACAACTCATTGAGTGCCTGTTGACCGTCCACCATTACCCAGGTGGCGTCGCTGTTGACCGACAGTTTGTCGACATTGTCCAGGCGCCCGGTCAGCACTGAACCGTTGTTCAGACCAACGTTGGCGATGCCGCCGCTGTTGATGATATCGCCGTTCATGAAGGCGAAATCCATGTTCAGATCCAGGGCGCTGTCTTTGCCGACTTGGATATTGCCGTTCAAGGAACTGTTGTAGACATTGACATCGGCCGCGCCGCCGTGGGCGAGCTCAAGCATGTTGCCGTTGCCGCCGACCAAGGTCGTGCCATTGTTGATGTTGATCTCGGTGCCACCGGGGTAGTCCACCAGGATGGCAGCCCCTGTTCCGCCCACCACTTCAGTCTGGTTGAGGTTAAGCACGGAGGGGTTATCCACCGTAGGCAGGCGATACGCCACAATGCCGTTGGTGCCGCCGTAAATTCGGCCGCCCTGGGTGGTCAACTGTCCGTCGTACGCTCGCAAACCAGCGTTTGCACCGCTGACCTGGGTGTTGTGCAAGGCCAAGGTGCTAGAGCCGCTAAGCACGATGCCATCTGTGGCGCCCGTCACCTCGCTATCGAACACTTCGACGGCAGAGCCGCGGTCCGAATTGGTGCCGACAATCATGCCTTCGGCACCGCCGCTGTAGATCGAAGCATCGCGCAGGGTGGCTTTACTGCCATAAAGCGCCACGCCCACTTCAGTACCGGCGGTGTTCTTGACCGTGCCACCGTTCATCGTAAAGGTCGAATCATAGGCTTTAACGCCCAGCATCCTGGCCCCATTCGAGGTCAGGGTGGCCTCGTTCACGTCGTAGCGGTCAACCAACGTGTCAGCGTCAATGACCACGTTCTGCCCAGGGTAGATGTTCAACGCATGGGCCTGTGTCGCCGCCAAGGCCACAGGCATGACGGCCAGTAATTTGATAGCACGTGATAAACGAGAAAGACAAAATGTTTTTTCAGTAGACATGTTTAGTACCTCTAGTCGGTGACTGAACAAGCCAAGCGATTTAAAGGACCATCGACTCTGGCTTTCAGAAGCGGCAAGGGTACGTATCAGGCAGGGAAGCCCATGTAGGGATAGTCCAGGGGCGGAGTAGGACTTTCCTTAATCACGGCAGGTCGTGATGTTTGAGCCGGCAATGGCTCGCGAAAAAAGAACGGTACAAACCGTCACGGCTACCCATGACGGTTCATACCTGGCGACGCTTTCAAGGCGTAGGCAGAGCACCGCAAACGGTGTTATCGGCGTTACGACGGCTGACATAAAGAATCGTCGGTAGGGCTTGGCCCATCGTCACCCCATCGGCTTTGAGTACGGTGTAATAGAACTCAACTCGCCCCAAAACCGCTGGCTGGACATACGTGGCGAAATCCGCGACGAATTCTTCGCCATCGTGGCCCGGTAGGCTGTGATCATTTGCGACCACAATCGGAGGCAGAATTTCTGCTTCGACCAATTTGTTGGTGGACGTCAAGCCCTCTCCATACAGGGTCCAGAAACGCCTGATCGTGTCGCCTGTTTTCAGATTCACCACATCCTTGATTCTGGTGTCGATGCCAAGCTCAACAAACTGCTTGCAACTGATCGAGCGCAAGGTGCCGCCCGCACTTACGGATTTAGGGAATTCCGCCAGTGCCAGGTTTTTCAGTTCACTGGCAAACACATCAACCAGCGTAGACAGGGAGGTGTCCATGTTGGGGTTCACACCGTTCGTCAGGCTGTACCAGACGGGCTTGTCCACTCCGTTAAGGCCTGCGGCGATGATTGCCGCAGCAATAGGGAACGTAAACGTCCCTGAGTCAATCTCCGCCTGTGTCACGATATGAGGAGTGGGGGTGAAAATCGGTATTCCGGCCCAGTAGAGCTGAAGCTCGTGCCCCGCCACCGCTCCCGTATATACATCAAATTCTGCAGTAGCGTCGCCGTCATCACCCGGTCCAATTTCGTTGGTGAGTCCTTCGGAAGAAGTTACCGTAATCAGCGGTAGGTAATCCCGGATGGGGCCGGGACCTCCAGGTTCTCCAGCGGCTGAACTGAAGTCTGCAGCCACCGAAATAGCGTTGGACCATGCTGAAGGAGTGCCGCCATCCACCACTTGGTAACGAAGGTTGGCTGTACCTGCAGCGGTGATTCCATAGGCCATGAAGAGAATGAGCCATGGAATTTCAATTTTTTCGGGGTTTGCAAGCGTCGGCTCGGATGACAATGCAACCGAGAACACGTGACCACCCAGGTCGATGTTCAGGGTTTGGCCAGGTCTATAATTGTCCCAACCAAAAATATGCACTTCCACCAATTTCAACTGCGCTTCTCGAAGGTCCCACGGTGCCGCCGGTGCCGCGGGGTCAGTCAAGTTCATCGGCTGGGGCGTTAACACATACTCAACCTCTCTCAACTTTGTCGGATAAATCGTTGAGTTCTCGGAGTAGTCAAAGTAGCGAAACGACATGTGTTCTACACGTGAGCCTTTACCGATAATCTCATCCTTACTGAGAGAAATAACGACAGGCAAATTATTAACTGGCAGATCGGTAACAACTTTTATTGGTTGCTCATCGGTTAAATCCGCATACAACCACAGTTCATCCTTAAGACGTGCAATCAAACGCCCTGGAACAGAAACATCAAGTTTGTCCCCATTCGCGGCCAACGACTCCAGCGTGACTTTCCCACCCACCGCACCGCCCTTCAGGGTCACAGCAT
Organism: Pseudomonas tritici; assembly: GCF_014268275.3. Taxonomy (NCBI): domain Bacteria; kingdom Pseudomonadati; phylum Pseudomonadota; class Gammaproteobacteria; order Pseudomonadales; family Pseudomonadaceae; genus Pseudomonas; species Pseudomonas tritici. The sequence goes on along the minus strand of NZ_CP077084.1, from coordinate 1,849,025 downwards.
CCAATAAAATCCCACCGGCAGGGCCAATAGTATCGACGTTCACCAGGGTAGTACCGGATTGCTCATTACCACCCGACCCCAAAGCAACCTCAGAACGTACACGATACTCTCCATGACTCGAAACATCGACGGCATTGATGGTTAATTTCAATGGCCACTCCAGATCCGCCAATGGCTTGGCTCGCTCAATAGGCTTGCCATAAGGGACATCATTCACATACATCCGAAACACATCAGGAATGCTTTGAGGAAGCGGAAAGGCATCTTCCCACATACCAACTTCAAGGTTGACGCCTTCCGTTTGCGCAACGATAGTTTTCATCAGATTAGGCGGCAAACCGTCCACTGGAGGAAGGGCATTGATAACTTCCGGATCATCCAAAGCCCGAGGTCCGGGGGGCGCAAGACCATGGGGAACAGGACTCACCAAGGGGTCGACGTACGCTTTGGTACCGCCCTCGGCTTTTGACTTCTTTGTTTTCTCGGCTGAGGCTTTTTGCGTGTTGTTCGACTTAGCCATGTTTTTATACTCCAATGAATGAGGGACTGTTCGCGTTCATCGCCCGAGACGCGAGACGAATGACAGCTTAATTAGACCTCGTTCACCCTGAATGCACAGCCTGTTAACTTTGACAGCTGCACAAACGCACAAAGTATGCTTCTAACTAACACTGCGCACAAACACCTTCCTTAATAGCAAACCCGTGGAAAAATAGATCCTTTTAACGCCAGTTAATCTAAACACCGCCTTAAATTTTAGAATCGTTTCGCTGCAAAAATCGTGTCACCGTTTCCACACAAAAAAAAACAAGAGGGCTTTCGCCCTCTTTTATTGAGTCAACGTTTTAATTGCCGTCACTATGCGGTCCCAGGCACGTTCCACCACCCGGTATTTTCAAATTGACGTATATAAGTTTCCTGGAGGACAACCCGGTCTCCCCTGTTGCCTTGAACAAACGATACCGCACAACCGCCGAGCCGAAATCCGTCACCAAGCCCGGCAATGTGATCAGGCTGAATGGCTGGATGCGGATCTCGACTTGGCCTCTGTCACGATCATCCAATGTCAGGCGGTGCTCAAAAAACACATCGGTGCCACTGAAAGGCTCACCACTGCCATTTTTCGACGGGTAACTTGTCCAATATAAATGTAGGTAATCATCGATGGCGAAATGATTAAAATCCCAGCCTACGCCAATGAATACCCCCTCATAAGGTGCCGGCTTGGTCCCGCACGCAATAAAGAACTCGTCGCTGTCATTCAATAATACCGGACTTTTCAGGCCGGTCAGGGTATCGAGGTTCACCCGTACAGGTGTCGAAGGGCTGCGCTGCCGGTTTATGCCGTTGTCAGTCCAGTAATAGACTTCAGCGAAGTTGACGGACGACGCCACTGCCCAGAGCACCCAAAGGGTGATCAACTTCCCGGCCACGTCACCCGGCTGAACGTCATAGGCCGCGACGATAACGTCGTCGCTGTTCCAACACAGTTCAAGGCTTTCACCTTCTTTCGGGTTTTCAAACAATCGCACTTCAACAGGCACCGGCCCGGGGCTATCAACGGAAGTCAGCACATTGTCGCCGGTCTTGCCCTTTACAGTGGGGACGGCTAGCTTGCGATTGATTGGATCAGGCCCGCTGGGGTCCGGACCGGCTACCCTTCCATCAACTTCGTAAAAGCTGTCGGGTGATGGCTTGGAGGCTGAACCTCGCTCATACACATAACGCACACGCACTGGGTAGCGCGCCAAGAAGCCACCGGCAGCAAAAATGGCCCACGGCACACGCACGGGGATGGGCCATGTCTGCACTTCGCCAACTGTCTTGACTTCAAGAGCATGAGTGTTCCAATAGGTATAAATCTTGTCCCCTGCTTCTGCGTCATCTACCCGAGGGATGGTGACCGCCAGCGCCTTCGGCGGCCAGGTATCTTCAAAGAGGACTACACCTGTCAGCTCAGCCAACTCAATGAAAGGACGAGGCAGGTCCGGCAATACAACCGGGAAGACCTCGAGCTTGAGTGCATCAGAAAACTGCCCCACATTGCCGCCTCGATCCTCAAGCCGGCAGGACACGAACCTGTCACCGCGACCGCTGGCACGCACGTGCGCCTCGGGAACGGTGAACGCGATGGGGGCGCCTTGCACGTGCGCTCTCGTAATGCAAAAGGTGGCAGCCTGGCTTACATCGGGAAGTGTTCCGTAATAGACGTGGATCAAATCGCCAATACGCATATCAAACCAACGCGCGAGCCAAAAAGGTATGCCAGCGTGCGTCACTAGATACTCATCTGTCACCTTGTGGCGAGCCTCGTCATCCACCTGCACATCCGGGCCAGGGTTGCCGCCATTCGGAGCGGTTTTGTCGACATTAACGAAAGTTGGAAATGAGTCGGTCGGCCCAATCAACCTCGCGCTGACATTGTAAGTCAGCCGGTGGATGCCCTCGGGCGACAAGATCGACTTGGATAAATACTGCACTAACGGAAAGTAGTCGTCAGGGTTGTACGGACCTTGAATAGGATAGGAAAGCACAGGTACGTCATCCCAACGGTACTCCACCGTTGTCACCATGTCCTCCTCATGGAGGTTGAACGGCCAGACCCGTGCAATCGTGACTTCCAGATCCTGATCATGGAGTACAAGCGGCAAGGTCCGAGCCGCTTCGTCCCACTCTAAATCCAGTGCCTGGGTAGGGTTAGGCGCGTCCAGCTCAAGTATCACAGGGTCATCGCGCACCGAGGGGCATCTGCACTTCGGGGCCGGTCGTGGCCAATGAGGGCGCCGCCGGCCTGAGGGCTCGTTCGAATCAGACATGGTCACACTCCTTGAGCAATCAATCGAGGATCGACCCGGGCGATCAGCGCGCTCAGGTCCGGATACTTATTGAATGCGCAAAAAAAGTGCCCGGATACTGTCAGAAATAACAGGTCCGAGCCGTGACCGATGAACGGCAGTCCGCCGCCCCAAGAGACTCAGAGCGGTGGCAACACCCAATTGATCGGCGTCTCGCCATTCTGCTCAAGAAACTTGTTGGTGCGGCTGAAATGCCCGCAACCCAGAAACCCGCGATACGCCGACAATGGCGACGGGTGCACCGAGGTCAGCACCAGGTGCTTGGTGGCATCAATCAGCTTCTGCTTGCCCTGGGCATGTGCCCCCCATAGCAGGAACACCAAGTGCGGCTGATGCTCACTGACCACTTCGATAATGCGGTCAGTAAAGAACTGCCAGCCCTTGCCCGCATGCGCATTGGCGTTGGCGCGCTCCACGGTCATGGTGGTGTTGAGCATCAGCACGCCCTGGTCAGCCCAGCTTTGCAAGTAGCCATGGTTGGGGATGTCGATGTTCAGATCGCGCTTGAGCTCTTTATAGATATTCACCAGCGACGGCGGCGCCGGCACGCCCGGTTGCACCGAGAAACACAAACCATGAGCCTGGCCGGGGCCGTGGTACGGGTCCTGGCCGAGGATCACCACTTTTACCTTGTCCAGCGGCGTGGAATTGAGTGCGTTGAAAATCAGCGGGCCGGGCGGGTAGATCTCCTTGCCGGCGGCATGTTCCTGACGCAGGAACTCACGCAACTGAGCCATATACGGCTGCTCAAATTCCTCGCGCAGGGCGTGTTTCCAGCTGGGTTCGAGTTTGATACGGTCGTCTTCGGTCATGTTGAATGGTCTTGTATAAAAGAATGAGGCGAACCCTAGGAAAGCCGACTCCGCTTGTCAATTGATCTGACACACCACCGGCACTTTCCTGCGAAGCGATCATACTGATCCTTCACCTTCTCGATTGAGGTCACGATGAACCTGCACTTCGAAGAGCTGACCGGCAGCGACGGTGCCCGCATTGGCATCGCCAGCCTCGATGCTGAAAAGTCCCTTAATGCCCTCTCCCTGTCGATGATTTTGGCCTTGGGCGAACGCCTGGATGCCTGGGCCAAGGATCCGAATATCGTCTGCGTACTGTTGCGCGGCAATGGGCCCAAAGCCTTTTGCGCTGGAGGCGAAGTACGCAGCCTGGCCCAGGCCTGCCGTGAACATCCCGGCGAGGTGCCGCCACTGGCTGCGCAGTTTTTCGCCGCGGAATACCGCCTCGACTACCGCCTGCACACCTACCCCAAACCGCTTATTTGCTGGGGCCACGGCTATGTGCTGGGTGGCGGCATGGGCCTGCTGCAAAGCGCGTCGGTGCGTATCGTCACCCCGAGCAGCCGGTTGGCGATGCCGGAGATCAGTATCGGCTTGTATCCGGACGTAGGCGCCAGCGGGTTCCTGTCGCGCCTGCCGGGCAAGCTCGGTGTGTTCCTGGGCCTTACCGGCGCACATATCAACGGTCGCGACGCCCTGGACCTTGGCCTGGCCGACCGTTTCCTGCGCGATGATCAACAAGACGAACTGCTCGATGGCCTGCTGCAACTGAACTGGCAGGAACAGACCTCGATGCAGCTCAATAGCCTGCTCAAGTCGCTCGCCCAGGAAGCCGTCGATCAACAACCCGAAGCGCAATGGCTGCCACGGCGGGCGCAGATCGACGAATGGTTGGACGTAGGCGATGTGCGGTGTGCCTGGCGTGCCTTGAGCCAACTGCGTGAGCACGCCGATCCACTGTTCAGCCGTGCCGGCAAGACGCTAAGCGAGGGCTGCCCACTGACCGCGCACCTGGTGTGGGAACAGATCGAGCGCGCCCGGCATCTGTCGCTGGCCCAGGTGTTCCAGATGGAATACACCATGAGCCTCAATTGCTGCCGTCACCCCGAATTCAGCGAAGGGGTACGCGCACGGTTGATCGACAAGGACCAGACGCCCCATTGGCATTGGCCCGATATCAATACCGTCCCAGAAAAGGTGGTGCAGGCGCATTTCAACAAGGCGTGGGACGGCCGCCATCCGTTGGCGGACTTGTCTGATTACTGATTATTGGCGCCCAAAAAAAAGCGGCGCTTCATGCGCCGCTTGCAATACTGGCCTGTCAACGGTGACCGCCGCGGCCACCTCCATGGTCGGAGCCGCGTCCATGCCCGCCATTGCCCCACCGATCGCCGCCCCACCCCTGGTTCGGATAAGGCCGGTAGCCAGCACGCGGCCCGTAGTAGCGCGGCGCTGGCTGGTAATAACGCGGTGCCGAGTAATAACGCGGTTGTGGCGCGTAATAACGCGGCGAAGGGTAGTAGTCACGGCGGTAAGGGTACGCCGCGCCACCGCCGTAGTAGTACACCGGCGCCGGTGAGGTGTAGACCTCGGATCGGTAGTAGCTCTGGCCTCCATCGTAATAGGGCACACAGGCAGAAAGGGTCAGACCGAGTAAAGCACTGAGCAGCAGTCGTCGATACATGGCGGCCTCCTGGACCGCGGAAGAGCACCTCCAGCGACGCTGAAGGGCGGCATTCAGCTTTCACTGAATGACGAAATATCTGACATCAAAAACCGAATCTGGTGCGTTTCCGCAATAGCTTGATACATCTGCGCGCACTTTAACGTTTCAGTAAATTTAGCTAGCCCGAAACTTTGCCAATTGCGATGATGTCACTATGGCATCGCACGAGACCAGACAGGCTCTACCGTGCGCCCTTCGCGACTATGGCCGGACTCGACTCATGAAAATATCTACCAAACTGCTGCTTTCATTCCTTCTATGTGCGCTGGTCACCCTCGGGGTCGGCCTGCTGGGGATCAAAGGGGTGGTGCGCCTCGCCACGGCATTGGAGCAGACGTTCTCCAACAATCTGGTGTCCGTCAGCAACACGGCGGCCACCCTCAATGGCTTGGTCGCGCATAACCGGGGCCTGTACCGATTGATGGATGCAAGCAAAGGCGACGTCTCCGCCCAGGACCGCGATCGCGTGCGCCAGGACATCGCCAACGAACTTAAGCGCAGCCAGGCGGCTTACGCTACCTACCGCGCAACACCGCTGGAAGATGACGAACGGGCGGCGGGAGACAAACTCGACCAGATTTGGCCCGCTTATACCAGCAGCTCCGAACGCATCATGGCGCTGCTCGACAGCGGCCAGGTCGAACAGGCCCGCACCCAGCTCAACACCGCCAACAACGAACTCTTCCGTCAGGCGCGCGAGTTGATCCGCGTGATGATCGAATCCAATAGCCGCCAGATCAAGGAAGGCGCCGTCGCCGCCGATGAGCTGCGCGGCAGTGCGTTGGCGTGGATGATCAGTGGCATTGTCCTGGCCTTCATCATTGCCCTCACCATTGGCGTGTTGATCACCCGCCTGATCACCCGCCCTATCGCCCAGGCTGTGGAAAGCGCACAACGCATTGCCAAGGGCGACCTGACCCAGGCCATCCTCACCGAACGCACCGACGAAGCCGGGCAATTGCTGATGGCACTGGCGGATATGCAGGGCGGTTTGAAGAGCACCCTGGTGGAAATCGCCAACGCTTCCGACCAGCTCGCTTCAGCCGCCGAAGAATTGAGTGCGGTCACCGATGAAAGCAGCCGTGGTCTGACCCGTCAGAATGATGAAATCCAACAGGCCGCTACGGCGGTGAACCAGATGACCGCTGCGGTGGACGAAGTGGCGAGCAACGCCGTATCGACCTCGGAGGCTTCGCGCCAGGCCACCACCGAGGCCGAGGACGGTCGCCAGCAAGTCGAACAGGCCGTGTCCGGCATGAGTTCGATGGTGAGTGAAATCAACGATTCCACGCAATCGGTCGCAGATCTCGCCGGGCAAGTGCGGGAAATCGGCAAGGTGATCGATGTGATCCGTGGCATCGCCGACCAGACCAACCTGCTGGCCCTCAATGCCGCCATCGAAGCGGCCCGCGCGGGCGAGCAAGGTCGCGGTTTTGCAGTGGTCGCCGATGAGGTGCGTGCACTGGCGCATCGCACTCAGATCTCCACCGTCGACATCGAAAAAATGATTGGCGAAGTGCAAATCGGCGCTGATGGTGCGGTCGCGGCAATGAACAAGAGCCTGACCTGGGCCAACAATACCCAGACCCTGGCACAGAACGCCGGTGAAGCGCTGCAACGCATCACCGCCAGTGTGTCGATGATCAATGAACGCAACCTGGTGATCGCCTCCGCGTCGGAGGAGCAGGCCCAAGTGGCTCGCGAAGTGGACCGCAACCTGCTGAACATCCAGGACCTGTCCACCCAGACGGCCGCCGGTGCCAACCAGACCAATGCCGCCAGCCAGGACCTGTCGCGCCTGGCCACGTCCTTCAATGCACTGGTCAGCAAGTTCCAGCTCTAAGTAGCCTGCGCGGGGTCGGCCCTGTATCGTGCAAGGCCCCCCGGGATTGTCCGGAACCTTGCCCGATCCAGCCTGAACCTGCCGATGACCACGCCAACCCTCTGCCCTGCCTGCGGCGCCCGCAACGACTGTACCCTGGCTGACCCACGTACGGTCGACCAGGCCTGCTGGTGCTACAGCGTCACCATCGACCCGGCCGTGCTCCAGGCCCTGCCCGATGAATTGCGCAACAAGGCCTGCCTGTGCCCGCGCTGTGCCAGGGTAGATCAGCAATTGCGCGGGGCCGAGCCGACGTAATGCGGGTTGATCGTTTCCTCAGCAACCTGCCGCGCTTCAATCGCCAGCAAGTGCGTTTGCTCTTGGTTGAACGGCGCGTGTCGGTCGATGGCGTGGCTGTCAGCGATCCTCATCATGAGGTGCGCGAATTCAGCCGCATCTGCGTCGACGATGAAGTGCTCCAGGCGGGTAAACCCGCGCGCTACTTCATGCTGCATAAGCCCCAGGGTTGTGTGAGCGCCACGGCAGACCCGCAACACCCGACCGTCCTGGATTTATTGAATGAGCCCGACAAAGCCGACTTGCACATCGCCGGCCGCCTGGACTTCAACACTACGGGGCTGATGCTGATCACCAACGACGGCCAATGGTCGCGCCGACTGACGCAACCGCAGACCAAGTTGCCCAAGGTCTACCGGGTGGAGACCCAGCAAGACATCAGCCCTGAGTACGCGATTACCTTCGCCAAAGGCCTGTATTTCGCTTTCGAAGACCTGACCACGCAACCCGCAGGGCTGGAACTGCTAGGGCCGAGAACCGCTCGTCTCAGCATAATCGAAGGGCGCTACCACCAAGTGAAGCGCATGTTCGGGCACTTTGATAACAAAGTGATCAACCTGCATCGCGAGCGGATGGGCCCTTTGGTGCTGGATGCGGCCCTTGCGCCGGGCCAGTATCGGGCGCTGACTGACGACGAAATCCGACAAGTCTGACGACCGTTCGGCCGGTGATGGCGAAAAATCGGCTCATCGCCTTGCGGGCTGGCATCTCTGCTGCTTGAATCAGGATCACCAGTTTAAATATGACTGGCGAGTCGCCTATAACCTCCAAGAAACACATTGCCCCGCCCGCGCTTGATCTACGGGCCTTCCCGGCAAACAGCCCGCCATAACAACACCCGTCGGCCAGCCGTCATCGGATCGACATGGGCCTCCCACTTCAAGGCGTATGCCTACCTGTCACATAGCTCGTGCAGAGTTACCTGCGCGCCCTACCCGCTTGCCAGGAGTCTTACGACATGAGGCCAGAAATCGCTGTGTTGGATATACAGGGTCAGTATCGGGTTTACACGGAGTTCTATCGCGCGGACGCTGCTGAAAAGACCATCATCCTGGTCAACGGCTCCATGGCCACCACGGCATCCTTCGCTCAAACCGTGAAAAGCCTGTACCCGCAATTCAATGTGGTTTTGTACGACCAGCCCTACGCTGGCCGCTCCAAAATCCATAACCGCCATGAGCAGATGCTGACAAAGGAAGTCGAAGGCCAGATCCTGCTGGAGCTTATCGACCACTTCGCCGCCGAACACGTATTGTCATTTTCCTGGGGCGGCGCCGCCGCGCTGGTCGCCCTCGCCCATCGCCCTCGTCGGGTTGAAAAGGCCGTGATCAGTTCGTTCTCGCCGGTGATCAACGCCCCCATGCGCGACTACCTTGAACGCGGCGTCGACTACCTCGGCAACCTCGACCGCGACCGCGTCGGCCATCTGGTCAACAGCACCATCGGCAAACACCTGCCGTCGCTGTTCAAACGCTTCAACTACAAACACGTCAGCAACCTGGCCGAGCATGAATACGGGCAGATGCACTTTCACATCAGCCATGTGCTGAACAGTGACCGGCAGTGTTACGTCAAAGCGGCCAGGCAAATCGCTGTTCCCGTGTTGTTTGTGAACGGCGAATGGGACGAATACACCAGCGCCCAGGATGCCAAGCTGTTTGGTCAGTACGTGGCTCACAGCAGCTTCAGCACCATTCAGGCGACCGGGCATTTTCTGGATATGGAGCACAAGGCGGCGTGCCGCGACAGTCGGGATGCGGTGGTGGGCTTTCTGAAACCTGAGCGGCAGGTCAGCCGGTTGCGGTATCACCAAGGCCAGACGCAGCATGCCTTTGCGATCTGAAATGAGATCCACTGGAGGCGCGAGCGGGTGTGGGAGCTGGGCTTGTGTGGGAGCTGGCTTGCCTGCGATAGCATCAACTAAGTGTGATTGACACACCGAGGTGCCGGTATCGCAGGTAACCCACACATTTTTGAAGAAAAACTTCAAATCCAGGCGAACATCTGGTACAAAGTCAGCCGCTCTGAGCGGGTATAGTTTAATGGTAGAACAGTAGCTTCCCAAGCTTCCGACGAGGGTTCGATTCCCTCTACCCGCTCCACTCAAATTCTCGTTCCGCGTCAGGTCTGTTATTGACGGGAATGTATAAAAAACCGGTCCTATGAGGCCGGTTTTTTTATGGCTGCGATTTGAGGCATCCGTTATTCCCGTCGCGAAAACCTGTACAAATTTATATTTCTGTACAAGTATCTATTCAACACGCTGGCAATTCGCCGCGCGCGATCACGGAGCCGGGCAATGACTCGTCTACTGGTTTCATTGTGGCTGGTATTGAGTTTGAGCAGTTGCGCCAACGTTGGGGTCGAGCACTACGCTGACCAGCAGCCGCAGCTGGACTTGGAGCGTTTTTTCAGCAAGCCCGTCAAGGCTTGGGGGATTTTCCAAAAGCGTTCCGGCGAGGTCGCCAAGCGCTTTGAAGTGAACATAGCCAGCCGACGCGAGGGGAACGCCCTGATTCTCGACGAGCGCTTCCTGTACAGCGATGGCACGCGTCAACAACGCGTGTGGACGCTGACACCGGATGGCCCGGGGCGCTGGCGGGGCCGAGCAGGTGATGTGGTCGGCGAGGCAATCGGCGAAGTGGCGGGTAACGCACTGCGTTGGCGCTACCGACTCAACCTGCCCGTGGACGGCTCGGTCTACGAGGTGAGCTTTGATGACTGGATGTACCTGATGGACGAGGACACCTTGATCAACCGCTCCAGCATGACCAAGTTCGGCGTCGAATGGGGCCAGGTCACGTTGTTCTTTCGTCGCCAATAAATAACTCGCAGCGAGGCTCAATCATGAATATGCACATGCTGACTGAATTGGCGGTAAAAGGTGAAATTCGCGAGCTGGAGTTACTGTCGCTGGAGGGTGGTTTCTACATCGCGCGCGTCAGGCTGGATGACGCTGAAATGACATTGCTGGGCGATGACGCCAAGCCGCTGCGCATCGGTTCTACCACGCATTTGCGCGACCTGTTGCAACGGGTGCCGCCGTTTCCCTGCGTGCTGGTGCAGCAGTGCGTGCACGATGAAATGTGCGGTGTTCGGGAAGGGCCGATCGGCGCGCTGCGCATTCCGTTTTCGCTGGCCTCATCTCTTTAAAGCGCTATGCATTTTTTGGCTCCCCTCCCCCTTGGTATGGGCGGCCTGGGAAGGCAAGCCTATGCAGTGCGCGAACGGCCTTACGCGGCTTGATCCACGCGGTCCTGCGCCGCTTCCACCAGCATCAGCCCCAACTCGATCATTTGCTGAATCGCAAGGGCCAGGTAGCGCTGTTGGGACGGTAGGGTTTCGGCGAACTCATGGGTCATGGCGCCCGCGCCGGCAATGGTTTCATAGGCGTTGGCGAGTAACGCTTCGGTGTTGACGTCGGGACGGACGCTGAACAGTTTTACGGAGGGGTCACAGGGGTCATTGCACATCTGTTGATCCTCGGTAAGGACCACCTTCCACAGCTACTAAACAATGGGTGGCGGCTGTATGCAGGTTAGTAGACCGGCGGATCAACGAAACCGGCGCACTCGAAAGTGCCCTGCGTACAGCCACCATTGAGAACAGACACCAAGATGCCTGAACGCTGGTATAGCCATACGCCGTTGATCAAATCGAGCTACTAAACCCGACCGCTGATGGGCAGCGGCAAACGAACCTTAAAGAGGTCGACCAAGGCGCACAACTCGGACGATTCTGATCGTTGTGTAGGCAATGGCGCAAGCTGCAAAAGCACATCCCAACATCGCACTGATCACTCCTCAACCATCCCCCGCTGCACCTCCCACGCCAACGGCAACGTCACCATCAACACCCCCGCCAAGACCATCATCGCCACCGGCACGCCCAATGCGTCCCCCACCCCACCAAACACCACCGGCGCCAGTGCCCCGCCGCCAATCGTGCCGGTGTAGAACACGGCAAATGCCTGCTCCCGTTTCCCTGCGCCGGCCAGGTCCGGCACGGCGCCGTACAACACTGAGGACGTGCCATTGAGCACCAGGCCCAGCACCGGCAGCATCACCATCAACCCGGCCAGTGGCAAATACACGGCGGCAATGATCAGCAACGCGGTGCTGCTCTCCGTCAGCCACACCGTCCTCATCATGCCGATGCGCGCACCAAGATAACCGCAGAGCAATTTGCCGAATGCGCCACCGATAAACAGCAGCGTCAGGGCCAGGCCAATACCGGCGGTGCCAGCCCCCTTGGCTTGCAGCACAAATGGCAGGAACGTGAGGAAACCCATGCGCACGGCGCTGTCGAGGGTGCCCGTGAGAATCAGGGCGCGCAGGCCTATGACGGAGCCGGTTCCGCTGTGGGGTTTGGTCTTTTTTGTGGAGTCAGATTCGGATACTTGTGTAGGAATCAACCACCACAACAACCCCGCCGCCGCCAAACCCAGCAGTCCCAGAAGCGTGGCACTCGCGCGCCAACTGATCACCGTAAGCAGCAGTCCCACCAGTCCGGGGATCAGGGTTTTGCCGATATCGCCGCTGAAGTTGTATTGAGACAGCGCCTGCTTGATCCCACCACCGTCCTCGTAGGCATCGCTGATCATAGAGGAGGCGAGCGGGTGTTGGGTGCTGGCGCCACACCCACCCAACAGCAGCGCCAGCAGTAACATCGCCAGTCCGCTGGCCTGGCCCACCAACACGTAAGCCACGCCCGCGAGCGCGGTGCCGCCCACCAGCATCGGTACACGCCCCCAGCGCTTCGCGGCGCGACTGGCCATGAGCTGGAACACCGCCATCATCCCGGAATAGGCCCCGCGCAACAGTCCGATTTGCGCGTAGGAAAGCGCGAACTGCGCCTGCCAGATCGGCAGCAACACGTAGATGACATCGGTAAGGCCGTCATGCACGGCATGCGCACCGCAGCCGGCGATCAGCGTGCGACGACGGGTTGATGATGCGGCAGCAGGCACCTCGACGGTATCGTTCATGGCGTCGGAGTCGGTTCAGGTTCAAGGGGCTTCCAACCCGTCAGGGCAATCAGCAAGGTCAACACCTGGAAGGTCATAATCAGCGCCACGCACCCGGCCCAGCCCCAGCGTTCCCAGATCAAAGCCGGGATAATCGCACCGCAACTTCCGCCCAGGTAATAACACGTGAGGTACACGCCCACGGCGCCTGCTTTGTTGTCACGGGCGGTAGCGGTGGTGAACGCGTTGGCGGCTGCCTGGGCGAGGAATACGCCGGTGGAGCTGAGGGCCAGGCCCACAACGATGCACCATAAGGAAGGCACTAACGTCAGCGCTGAGCCGGTGATGCCCAGCACCGCAGCCACGCACAGCAGTTCGGCGTGAGGTCGGGCTTTACTGAGGCGACCGGCGACGGGGATCACGACCAGCGCCAGCAGGAACACGATGTAAAGCGTGCCCAACGCCGCAGGCCCCAAGTTGAATGGCGGTAATCCGAGGTACAAACCGGCGTAGGTAAACGCTGCGACTTGGGAGAACAACACGCAAAAACCTACAGCGTAAGCAGCCAGCAAAGGCTTGCGAAAAACGGCTGAGAAAGAGGTTTTAACCTTCGCCGTTCGCGCACGATTGATCGGCAACAAGAACTGGATAAATCCACCCACCATCAGGCTCAGCACCGCCAGCAACTCAAAGGCTTCGCGCCAGCCCACGTATTCAGTCATCACACCCGTGACAAAACGCCCGGCGAACCCACCCAGTACGGTGCCTGCCACATACAGGCTGGTGACCTCCGTCACCGTGCCGCCACTCCAGCGGTCGCCGATGTAAGCCACGCTGGTGGCAAACACCACCGGGATCAACATGCCTTCGACAAACCGCCACACGAGCACTTCGGCAAAACTGTCGGCATAGGCGGTCATCAGCGCCGGCACCGCCAACAGCAATGCCGCCACGCTGATCACCGTGCGTTGCTCAAAGCGCCCGGTCAGTCGGCTGACAAACGGTGCAGTGATCGCCACGGCCAGCGTCGTCACGGTGATACTCCACCCCGCCGCCTTGGCGCTGACCTGAAAGTTCGCGGCAAAGGTCTGCAGGATGCTCTGGGTGGCATAGAGGTTGAGGAACGCCGCGCAGCCACACAGGAACAGGGCAAGGCGGGCACAATGCAGGCGCGGTTTCATGAAACCTCTCGTTTTATTTTGTGAGGTCTTTATAGAATGGCCGGCGGGTCTTAAACCAATACCGATTTCGAACCGATCGATACCCAAGGATCAGGATGCTCGACCTACGCAAGCTGCGGTACTTTCTGACGGTCGCTGAAGAATTGCACTTCGGTCGCGCGGCCATTCGCCTGCACCTGGCTCAGCCACCGCTGACCCGGCAGATCTCGGCGCTGGAAACCGAGCTGGGCTTCAAGCTGTTTGATCGCACCAGCCGCACCGTCACCCTCACCGCTCAAGGCCGGTCATTCCTGCCCTACGCGCGCGGCGTGCTGGAGCAGGTGGAGCTGGCGCAGGTGATTGCCAGCAAACTGGCTGCGGGCACCGCCGGGCAGCTGGCGTTGGGGTATGTCAGCTCGATTGCCTTGTCGGACTTGTTCAGCCAGACGATCCAGGCGTTTGCGCAACGTTTTCCCGACGTGCAGCTGACTTTGGTGGAGTGCGCCTCCGGCAGCCTGGGCGCACACGTGGCGGATGGGCGGCTGGATATCGGGTTGAGTCGCCTGCTACCGCAAGGCGAAGAGGTGCAAGTGCTGTCTTTGGGTGACGAAAGGCTGGTCGCAGCAGTGTCCAGTGAAAGCCCGATGGCCAGTCTGCCAAGTGTCAGTCTGGCGCAGCTGAGCGCCTATCCAGTGATTCTGTTTCCTGCGGATTTTGGATCGGGGCTCAACCAGTCCATCGAGCAACTTTACCGGCACCACGGCCAACCGTTACGCCTTGGGCCAACCGGGCGGCAGATCACCTCGATCATAGCGCTGGTAGCGGCTGGGCAAGGTGTGGCGTTGGTGCCGGAATGTACGCAGAGCTTGATGAACAAAGGTGTGACATACAGGCCCCTGGTGGAGGGGGATGCGTGTGCGCCCTTGTTAGTATTGACCCGGTCTGAAACAAAAAGTGTGCTGGTTGATGCGTTTCTCACTGTCATTGCACAGTCCCTACACACTCGGTAACTCCTTCGCAAAACCCCGCAATACCTCTCCCCGGCGCCATTCCCAGGCGCTCATACACTGCATTGACCGCCTGACAGGAAGCCGGTCATCGGCCACTGGTAGGTAGAGTGTTGATAATTCCAATTCAGTGGTTATAGTCACCACCATCACACACCACAAGGAGGTGCTGTGGATAGCCGATATTTAATAGGTCACATCGTTGCGGACGGTTGGTATCTGGTGCGCATCAAAGGCAGTCATCACCACTTCAAACACCCGACAAAACCGGGGCTGGTGACGATTCCACATCCAAAGAAGGACCTGTTGGACAAGACCGCCAAGAGCATTTTGAAACAAGCTCTGTTGAGTTAATCGTCCGAGGAGGACAACAGACATGCTTTACCCGATTGCAATTTCAACCGGCGACGACGATCACGCCTGGGGTGTAGAAGTGCCGGATATTCCCGGCTGCTATTCCGCCGGCGACGATTTGGACGACGCCATGGCCATGGCCCGCGAAGCCATCGAAGGGCACTTCGAGATTCTCGCGGAAGACGGTGCAGCGATTCCCAGTGCGCAAAAGGTCACCTTGCATGCCGCCAATCCTCAGTATGCAGGCTGCACCTGGGCAGTCGTGGACATTGATGTCACCAAGTACCTGGGCAAAGCGCAGAAGCTCAATATCACGCTGCCCGGTTATCTGCTGAACCGCATCGATGAATATGTGCTGCATCACCCTGAAGAAAAAAGCCGTTCGGGGTTTCTGGCCTCAGCAGCGCTGAAAGTGCTTCAGCAGGGGCATTGATTAAGCCCATCCCTACAGGGACCAGAAAGTTCTCCTATCACCATGGGAAACCTTAACCAGAAACAGGACAAAGCAGAATGCTCCCGCGCGGACAAAAAACGTCGACGCAGGTCTTTAGAAAAGTCGTAGGGCTGGTGCTGATCATCCCACTGCTGGCCCCACTGATGCCTATTCCCACGATAGGCCTGGGCCGTTTTGTATTGATAGCGGCAGTTGCCGGGTCTATTTATGGCGCGTGGTACGCAAGGCAGCACGCCGGTCGAGGCCTGACAATCGGCGCGACCATCATCGCTCTACTCAATCTTGGCTCATTGGTCGCACTGTCAACGCCCTCGATAGTCTGGTTTGTCTACTTGGTCTCCTCGGTCTATGGGTCGGGCAATTGGATTCACTGGCGCTTTTAGCGGGCGTAGAATTACACCGCAAGAAACAAGGTTCCCCCACGGTTCGCAGGACGGATAATGGCGCCCTACAGCATCAAGGATTATGCCCATGCCTTATGAATACAAGCTCATGCCCTCCCCTGTGGGCCAACTCACCCTGGTGGCGCGCAATGGCAAACTCGGCGCCATCCTGTGGGAAACAGAGCGCGCCAACCGTGTGCGCCTGGGTGAGTTGCACGAGGCCAATGACAGCCCGGTGCTGTTGGAAGCCGAACGCCAACTCAAGGAGTACTTCGCCGGTACCCGTAACCGATTCGAGCTGGAACTGGACTTCGATGGCACCGACTTCCAGAAACAAGTCTGGCAAGCGCTGCTGACCATTCCTTTCGGCGAAACCCGCAGCTACAGCCAGATCGCCCAGCAGATCGGCAACCCGAAAGCCGTACGTGCGGTGGGCGCAGCCAATGGGCGGAATCCGATCTCGATCATTGCGCCGTGCCATCGAGTCATCGGTGCGTCGGGCGGGCTGACCGGGTTCGCCGGCGGGCTGCAAGCCAAGCAGTATTTGCTGGCACTGGAAGGCACGGGCCAGGCGCAATTAGCCTTCTAAAAAAACAGCCGCCGACAAAAACGTACACCGTTGTTCATCAGGCGAAATGTAAAAAGAAATTTCAAAAAATCCCTGCGGTCCATTATTTCATCACCCCCTACCAAGGAAACCGGTCATGAAATTCTCCACAGTCTCCCAATCCCTGTCCCGCTGGGCCGGCAGCCCACGCACGTTCTACGCGGCGGTGGCGTTGATCCTGGCGTGGAGCCTGAGCGGGCCGTATTTCCACTACAACGACACCTGGCAACTGATCATCAATACCTCGACCACCATCATCACGTTTTTGATGGTGTTCCTGATCCAGAACACGCAGAACCGCGACAACGACATCCTGCATATCAAGATCGATGAACTGCTACGCGTGTCCAAGGATGCTCAAAACGCTGTGCTCAGCCTGGACGGCCTGGACCGTAAAGAATTGGAAAAACTGCGCCAGGAATACCGTAGCATTGGCAAGGCTGGCACTGTGAGCCTGAACAGCAGTTGTGGCCATGCTGCCGACGATGCAGGGCCGAAAAAAACTGATTTGAACCAGGCATAAAAAACGGCGGTTGGAGAAGATCCAACCGCCGTTTTTCATTTCAAGTGACGAACTCAACCGTCGCCTTGATGGCCTTTGGCGTAGGTGGACGCCAAGGCACGGGCTTTCTGCAAACGCTCCTCCAACTTAGGCAGCGTCTCGTCCACCAGGGCTTTTATTTCAGGTACATCCGATGCCGCGCCTTCCCGTTTGAACAGGGCGATGGCGTCTTCGTTTTCCTTCACCTGTTGCGCGGTGTAGGCCGCATCAAAGGAATCGCCGTCCTTGAGTTCAGGCATCAGGGTTTCGGCTTTATCGACGATTTTCTCCCGCGGCGCCACGGGCAAGTCGAGCTTCTTGGCAATGGCCGCCAGATGCTGGTTGGCCAGGGTGC
Source organism: Pseudomonas tritici (assembly GCF_014268275.3). NCBI lineage: Bacteria > Pseudomonadati > Pseudomonadota > Gammaproteobacteria > Pseudomonadales > Pseudomonadaceae > Pseudomonas > Pseudomonas tritici. The sequence goes on along the minus strand of NZ_CP077084.1, from coordinate 1,831,644 downwards.
GCTCGTTGATCACCTCGATGGTGTAGTCCTTGATTTCCTGGGACGAAGTTTTGGCATGGGCCATGCGACTGGTTTCGATATCGGCCATACCTTTGGCCGAAGCCTGCTCGATGAATTCAGCAGGCGACTGGGCGAAAGCATTGCTGGCGCCGAGGCCCAGCAGCATCGCGAAACTGGCGGTGCGTAACCGGATAGCCATGCGGCTCATGATGGGTTCCTCCAGGGCAAAAATAGGTGCGGGAGAACACAGCCCGCACTCAATTCGAATTTTCAGGGCAGCAAAGGTTTAGAAAAAACTTTCCAGTGCGACGAACGGTCATCTTCGAGCCCGGCTGGTTTGCTGCCTGCCTAACCCGCCAACACGTGCGCTTGAGCGTTTACGCGCCTGCCCGTCCTACGGGTAAAACGTCATTCCGGCATAAGGCTTTGCGCGGCACGCTTGTAGCCGTGAGGCCAGGTCGCCGACATGGGCTTCGAGCTTGTGACCATCGGGGTCGAGAAAATAGAACGAAGCGCCCTCACTGCGGTTGTCGCGCCACTCTTCAACATCAACCGCTCGCAGGCGCTCGATCAGCGCGGCGAAATCAGCCGCAGCGACGGTAAACGCATAGTGGGTGTAATCGGCGGCTGGATTCGCGTCGCGCAATGGATCGAGCGATAAACACAGCCATAAACCCGGCAGTGAGAGGTAGGCGCCGGCGTCCCAGGTGGCGTCGAGCTGAAGTTGCAACAGCTCATGGTAGAAGCAGACGCTGCGATCCAGATCGGTGACGGCCAGGGTCAGGTGGTTGAAGCCTGAGAGCATGTTGTTGTTCCTGTCAGCGGTAGTCTTCGGACAATACACCCTGCACCTGCCCAATCAACCACTGCAACCCCGAATCCCCACCCCGCCGTGCATGCCACGCCAATTCAAATGCAAACGACGGAATATGAAACGGCGGCAGCACCGCCAGCAAGTGCTGATGATCGATATCGAGCACGCCACGGGACGACACCGTAAGGATCAGGTCCGTGCCCCGTATCAACTGCGGTGCCACCCCCCAGTGCGGCAGGCTGATCGCCACATGCCGCCGTTCCCGGATCGCCGTCAACGCCCGCTCGATTTCCGGCGTACCGCTGCCGCGCATTTCCAACAACACATGCGGCCGTGACAGGTAGGTGGGCAAATCCAGCGTACCGTCCTCCGGCAGACTGCTGCGGTCCACCAGGCAGGTGTAGTGCTCTTCGAACAGCGGCGTAGTACGCAGCTCGGCGGGCGTGTCGGGGAAAACACCCGCCGCCAGGTCGAGGTCGCCATTAAGCACCCCATCCACCATGCCTTCACGGCTGGCCTGGATGATTTGCAGATCGATACCCGGTGCTTCATTGCGCAGCGTACGCACCAGAGCGGGTAGCAAAATCGCCGCGCTGTAGTCAGACATCGCCACGCGGAACCTGCGCTTGGCCGATGCCGGCTCAAAGCGATTCGGCGCCAGCAGGGCTTGCACCTGGGCCAGGGCTTCAGCCAGTGGCGTGGCCAATTCCAGCGCGCGGGCGGTCGGCACCAAACTACCGCCCTGACGCACCAGCAGCGGATCGCCGAGCAGGTCACGCAAGCGCGCCAGCGCATGGCTGACCGCCGGTTGGCTCAGGTGCAGACGCTCGGCGGCACGGGTGACGTGTTGCTCGCTGAGCAAGGCGTCGAGGATCACCAACAGATTGAGGTCGATGCGGCGCAGATCATTCATCAGCTGCATGCTCACCATAAGAACTTGGAATTTAAATTTGCGCGACGAATAGCCTAGAGTCCAGCAAAACCTCTGGGAGATTTGAAATGACAACATTGCATTGGGTGGGTTTATTGGCGCTGGCCGTGATTGCCGGGGCCGTGGTGCCGTTTCAGAGTGCGATCAACGCCAACCTCGGGCGCGGGCTCGGCCACCCGTTGTGGGCCACCCTGGCGTCGCTGCTGGTGAGCATCATCGTGTTGCTGCCGGTGATTATCGCGATGCGTTTACCGCTGCCGAGCCTGACGTTTGTCACCCAGGCGCCCCTGTGGACGTGGGCGGGTGGCGCGTTCGGCGTGTGCTTTATTTCCCTGGCGTTGATGTTATTGCCTAAGCTCGGCGCCTCGGGGTTTATCGCGTTGGCCATGGCCGGGCAGATTCTTGCGTCACTGGCCCTCGATCACTTTGGCCTGTTCGGCCTGGCTGAGCGCCAACTGACAACGCCCCGCGTGCTGGGGGCGTTGTTGTTGATTGGCGGGGTGGTGTTGATTCAGTTCAGCGCCTCCCCCGCCCGTGCATTGTCAACGGCGAGCTGATCAGCCTTTGTCGAGTGTGCGCAGCTTCTGCGGCAGGCCCCACAGCAAGAGCGCCGCCGCCAACAGCGCACACACGCCAATCACATACAGCGCCGGGGTGGTGCTGCCCGTGAGGTCCTTGATGCGGCCCACCATCACCGGGCTGACAATCCCACCGAACTGCCCGAGGGTGTTGATCACTGCAATACCGCCCGCCGCGCCTGCGCCGGCGCCCGCCAGCAATTTGGGTGGCAGGGTCCAGAAGGTCGGGATCGACGCAATGATGCCTGCGCCCAACATGCCCAGGGCAATGATCAGGAAGGTGGTGTGGTCGGCGAAAATCCCGGCGCTGAAAAAGCCCACCGCACCGAGCACCACTAGGCCGCAGACAAACTTGCGCCGCTCGCCGGTAGCATCCGACAGTCGCCCGATCACCACCATGCTGATGGCGCCGCACACATACGGAATCGCCGTGAGCAGGCCGATCATCACCGGGCTCTGGGTGCCCGCGCTGCGGATCAGTTGCGGTGCCCAGAAATTGAGGCCGTACGACGCCACCTGAATCAAAAAGTAGATAAAGCCGAGCATCAGGAACCCCGGAATACGGATCGCCGACAGCAACGAGCCACCGTGCTGGTTCGGCTCATGCTTGGCGATACGGCTCGACAGCAACGCTTTCTCCGCTGGCGTCAGCCAATGGGCGTCTTCGATGCGGTCCTTGAGCCGCGTCAGCACCAGGACCCCCAGGCCGATGCACGGCAAGCCGCCGAGCAGGAACAACCAGTGCCAGCCACGCATCTGCAACACGCCGTCGAGGTGTTCCAGTACCAGGCCGGAAAACGGTGCGCCCACCAGGCCCGCAAACGCCGAAGCCAGGAACAGCATTGAGGTGATGCGCCCACGGAAATGCTGCGGGAACCACAGGGTCAGGTAATACAGCACGCCGGGCGCGAAACCCGCCTCCATCGCCCCGATCAGAAAGCGCAGCGCATAGAACTGCCACTCTGCCGTGACAAACACCATGGCCGCCGTCGCCAGGCCCCACGACATCATGATCCGCGCAATCCAGCGCCGCGCGCCGACCTTGTACAGCATCATGTTGCTCGGCACTTCGAAGATAACATAACCCACCACAAACAAACCGGCGCCCAGGCCGTAGGCGGTGTCGCTCAGGCTCAGGTCTGCCTGCAACTGAAACTTGGCGAAGCTGATGTTGATCCGGTCAAAAAACGCGAACAGGTAGCACACCATGATCAGCGGCATCAGGCGCCAGGCGACCTTGCTGACCAGGGCTTTTTCGGCATCGATTTCAGCGGCCGGGCGCGTGCCGGCCTCCAACGTATTAGTGCTCATGGTTTCTCTCCAGCGGGCTGCTCACAGGCGCCCAATTGTTTTTGTTGTCTGGTGTAGCGTTACAACGTGGCGATATAGGCCGGCGGCGAGTGCAGGTCGCAATTGCGCCCTGCCTTCGCCACCTGGCCAGGAAGTTCGTGGCCCAACAGGGCCGGCAAGCGGCGGGACATTTGCAGCAGGTGCGGCAGGTCGATACCGGTGTGAATTCCGACTTCCTCGCACAGGTTGACCAAATCTTCGGTGCAGATATTGCCCGACGCCCCCGGCGCAAACGGGCAGCCGCCCAAGCCACCGAGCGCCGCGTCAAAACGACGGGCACCGGCCTCGTACGCGGCCAGCACGTTGCACAACCCCAGGCCGCGGGTGTTGTGAAAATGCAGGGTCAGGTCACTGGCGGAGACGCGCTGCAGCACGCGTTTGACCAGGCGCTCCACCTGACGCGGGTTGGCCATGCCCGTGGTGTCGGCCAGGCTGATACCCTGGATGCCCAGCGCTTGATAGGCCTCGATAATCTGCAGCACGCGGTCTTCGTCGATCTTGCCTTCGAACGGGCAACCAAAGGTGGTGGCGATGCTGCCGTTGAGCCTCACCGGGTGGTCGGCGGCAAAGCTGACGATATCGCCAAACGCCGCCAACGACGCCTCGCAGCGCATGCGCATATTGGCCAGGTTGTGGGTCTGGCTGGCGGACATCACCAGGTTCAGTTCATCGGCGCGAGACTCGATAGCGCGCTGCGCCCCCTTGAGATTCGGGATCAACGCCACATAGATGACACCGGGCTTGCGCCTGATGCCCTGGAACACTTGCTCGCCATCACGCAATGCCGGGATGGCCTTGGGCGAGACAAATGAACCGGCCTCGATCCGCGAAAAGCCCGCCTGGGAAAGCTGGTCGATCAAGGCGATTTTGTCGGCCGTCTCGACCCACGTCGGCTCGATTTGCAGGCCGTCGCGCGGGGACACTTCCTGCACAATCAGCGGGTCGGAATAATCAGAAATCATTGCACCACTCCCGAGCGTTTCAGACGTTGGATATCAGCACCGGCCAGGCCCAGGCTGCCGAGAATTTCATCCGTGTGTTGCCCCAGGGTCGGGCCCTGCCAGTTCACGCCGCCCGGGGTTTCCGAGAGTTTGGGCACGATGCCGGGCATCTTCACTGACACACCGCCGGGCAACTCGGCAGTGAGCAACATGTCACGCGCCTGGTAGTGCGGGTCGCTGACGATGTCCGCCACCGAATAGATACGCCCGGCCGGCACTTCGGCGGCCTCCAGGGCGCTGAGCACTTGGTCGATGGGCAGGCTGCTGGTCCAGTGGGTGATCGCGGCGTCGAGCAAACCGCTCTGGGCGGCGCGGCCATCGTTGTGGGCAAATGCTGGGGCTTCGGCCAGGTCGGCGCGGCCGATGGTGGTCATCAAGCGTTTGTAGATCGGGTCGCTGTTGCCGGCAATCACCACGTAGGCGCCGTCGGCCGTCAGGTAGGTGTTGGACGGTGCGATGCCCGGCAAAGCGCCGCCACTGCGTTCACGCACATGGCCGAGCATGTCGTATTCCGGCACCAGGCTTTCCATCAGGTTGAACACGCTTTCGGCCAGGGACACATCGACAATCTGCCCATCGCCCTGCCCCGTCTTGACCCGCAACAACGACATCAGCGCGCCGATCACGCCATGCAACGAGGCCAGGGAATCACCGAGGCTCACACCGACCCGCGCGGGCGGCGAATCCGGGTTGCCGGTGGTGTAGCGAATGCCGCCCATGGCCTCGCCGATGGCACCGAAGCCAGGGCGGTCGCGATAAGGGCCGGTCTGGCCATAGCCAGAAATACGCACCAGCGTCAGCTTGGGGTTGAGGGCGTGCAGTACATCCCAACCCAGGCCGAGTTTTTCCAGGCCGCCGGGGCGCAGGTTTTCGATGAGGACGTCGGCGTCGCCGAGCAGCTGCTTGATCAAGTCCAGCCCTTCTGGCGACTTGAGGTCCAACGCCAGGGACTTCTTGTTGCGCGATTGCAGGTACCACCACAGCGACGTGCCTTCGTGCAGCTTTCGCCATTTGCGAAGCGGGTCACCCTGGCCCATGGCTTCGATCTTGATCACCTCCGCGCCAAACTCGGCCATCAGCCGGGCGGCGAACGGCGCGGCAATCAGGGTGCCGATCTCGATCACCTTGATACCGCTCAGGGGAGCCGTCATGGCGTGTACCTCTTATTCTTGGAATGTGCGACCAAGGCTAGAGGACAGGGGCAGAAGAAATCCAACCGTCAGTTGGCAAGGCGCGTTCGCGAAATGCGAACACTGTAGTTCGCTTACACCGGCATCTTGCGCAGATATTCGAACAACAGCCGGCTGACCGGCGACAGCTGTGCCTCATCACGCACCACTAGGATCAGGCTGCGATCCGACCAGTCATCCGTCAACGGCACGGCATGTAACCCCAACGCGCGACCGAAAAGTTCATAGGCCTTTTGCGGCAGGATGCCAATACCCATATTCGCCTGGACCATCCGGCACATCGCATCAAACCCCGGCACATGAATGCGCAGGCGCAGCATCTTGCCCGCCTCGCGCGCGGCGGCGTGGGTGCGCATATTGATGGAGCTGGCGGCGTGCAGGCCGACGTAATCGCTGTCCAGGGTTTCGGCAAATGCCAGGGTTTCCCGGGTTGCCAACGGATGATCCGCCGGCATCAGCACCACCAATTTGTCGTGCCGATACGTCACGCTCGGCAGGCCCTTGGTGTCGGTGTCAATGGAGCAAATCCCCAGGTCCGCCACGCCATCCAGAACGCCTTGCACCACGCCGTTGCTGGGGCGCTCTTCCAAGTCGGTTTTCACTTCGGGGTGCTGCTCGGAAAAGTCCCGCAAATCTTCAGGAAGGAACTGAATGATCGCCGACAGATTGGCCAGCATCCGCACATAGCCGCGCACGCCGTGGCTGTGTTCGCCCAATTCCAGGCCCATCTTTTCGACGTTGAACAGCATCTGCCGTGCATGGTGCAACAGGGTTTCGCCGGCTGCGGTCAGCTCCATGCCCTTGGCCCGCCGCACAAACAGGCTTACGCCCAGCACCTGCTCCAGTTCCATCAAGCGCTTGCTGGCAGCCGAAACGGCAATGGCTTCACGGTTGGCGGCACGGGTCAGCGTACCTTCCTCAAATACCGCGACAAACAATTGCAGCGTGATCAGATCCAGCCGACGCACCAGGCTTTTGTGCATCATCAGCGACGCTCGCTGGCCAACCGATTGATCTCGGCCTGCTCCACCACTGGCTGCGACGCGCCATGACTCGCCGCCTGCAACATAGCCCGGCCGACGGTCTCGGTGCTTACCACCCAACCCGGTTTTATCCGCCGGACAAACGACAACAACGGCCCAAGCACCGAATAGAAGGTCTGGTACAACGGCGTCTTCGAGCGCACGCCATGCAAGGGCTGGATCACCCCCGGTCGAAACAGATACACCGCCTTGAACGGCAGGCGCAGCAGGGCATTCTCGGTCTTGCCCTTGACCCGCGCCCACATCGACTTGCCCGCCTCGGAACTATCGGTCCCGGCGCCGGATACATAGATAAAGGTCATCTGCGGATTGAGCCGCGCCAGGGTGCTGGCCGCGACCAGAGTGAGGTCATAGGTGAGGTGGGTGTACTTGGTTTCATTCATCCCTGCCGACGAAACGCCGAGGCAGAAGAAGCACGCATCAAAACCTTGCAGCAGGTTTTCCAAAGGTTGGAAATCCAGCATGTCGCCGTGCAACACCTGATGCAGCTTGCCGTGTTCCTGGGTCAAGGGCGTGCGGCCCACGGCGATGACTTCCTGAACGTCGGCGGCCAACAGGCACTCGCGTAGCACGCCCTGACCGACCATGCCGGTGGCGCCGAATAGCAGAACTCTCATAGGGGGACCTCAGCGGCAAGCCGCAAGCTTCAAGCTCAAGTTGAATGCAGTTCAGCCTGTAGCTTACCGCTTGCAGCTCATAACTACCCCATTCAGAACGCGTTACGAAAGATCTCCTCAATTTGACGCTGATCCGCCCGCCGTGGGTTGGTCAAACCACAGGCATCCTTGAGCGCATTGGTCGCCAGCAGCGGAATGTCCTGCAACTTGGCGCCCAATTCTCGCAGGCCCGCCGGGATTTCAACGTCCGAGGCCAGGCTACGAATCGCGGCGATGGCGGCTTGTGCGCCCTCTTCGTCGGTGATGCCCTTGATGTCGGCGCCCAATGCGCGGCCCACGTCGCTCAAGCGTTTGGCGCTGACGCTGGCGTTGAAGCTTTGTACGTGGGGCAGCAACACCGCGTTGCACACGCCGTGGGGCAGATCGTAAAGACCACCCAACTGGTGCGCCATGGCGTGCACGAAGCCCAACGATGCATTGTTGAACGCCATCCCGGCGAGGAACTGCGCGTAGGCCATGTTTTCCCTTGCCGCTTTGTCGCTGCCGTCGCGTACGGCCAGGCGCAGGTTGGCGCTGATCAGTTCGATGGCCTTGATCGCGCAGGCGTCGGTGATCGGTGTAGCGGCCGTGGACACGTAGGCTTCAATCGCGTGGGTCAACGCGTCCATGCCGGTGGCAGCAGTGAGGCCCTTGGGCATGCCGACCATCAGGCTCGGGTCGTTGACCGACAGCAGCGGTGTAACGTTGCGGTCGACGATGGCCATTTTCACGTGGCGGGTTTCGTCGGTGATGATGCAAAAACGGGTCATCTCGCTGGCGGTGCCGGCGGTGGTGTTGATGGCCACCAGTGGCAGTTGCGGTTTGCTCGACTGATCGACGCCTTCGTAGTCGCCGATATGCCCGCCGTTGGTGGCGCACAGGGCGATACCCTTGGCACAGTCATGGGGCGAGCCGCCGCCCAGTGACACCACGAAGTCGCAGTCGCTCTGTTGCAACAGCGCCAGGCCTTTCTCGACGTTTTCCACATTGGGGTTGGGCTTGGCGCCGTCGTAGATCACTGAGTCGATGTCCTGCATCGCCAGTTTCTCGGCGATCATGCTCGCTACGCCCGCCTTGGCCAGGCCGGCGTCGGTGACGATCAGTGCCTTGTGAAAGCCGTAGTTGCGGATGGCGATCATGGCTTCGTCGAGGCAGTCGGTGCCCATGATGTTGACGGCGGGAATGAAGAAGGTGCTGCTCATGGCGAATCCTCGGATGACGTTTATGCCTACAGCATCGACCTCACCTGCCTACGCCATCTTGATCAGGATCAACGCCCGCTCGTGATAAAGTCGCCGTCCAGCCGATTTCGAGTAGACCCGCCGCAATGAAGGATTTCCAGGATATTGACGCCCACCTTGAAGACTGGAGCGCACTGCGCAGCAGCACCGACTTCAGCGGGATTCTGATCGGCAACGGCGCAAGCCGCACGATTTGGGAAGACTTTGCCTACGATTCGCTGTTCGAAAACGCCCGCACCGTCGAAGAAAAACCCCTGAGCCCCTCCGAGCTCAGCGTGTTCGATGCCCTGCAAACCCGCAGTTTCGAGCAGGCGCTGGGTGCATTGAAAACCACCAGTCGGGTCAACAAGGCCCTGGCGGTCAGCTCGGCGGCGCCGCGTAATCGCTATTACGCGATCAAGGAAGCCTTGATCAATACCATCCACACCGTGCACATCCCATGGCGCCTGGTGCAGCCGTCGACGTTGGCAACGATCAACAGCGAACTGGCCAATTACGCGACGGTGTTCACCAGCAACTACGACTTGCTCAACTATTGGGCGATCCTGCACACGCCGGGCATCGACGACTTGTTCCGCAGCGCCGACGCCAGCTTCGACCTGCGCAACACCCATACAAGCGCCACGCGCATCCTCTACCTGCATGGCGGTCTGCACCTGGTGCGCAACCTTGATGGCACCGTGCGCAAATTGCCGACCACCGACAGCACGTTGCTCAGCAGTTTTGCCATCAACAACACGATCAAGACCCTCGACGATGTTCCGCTGTTTGTCAGCGAAGGCAAGGTTGAGGAGAAGCTCAAGACCATCCGCAGTTCGGACTATCTGTCGTTTTGCTATGAGCAGTTGCTGACGCATGAGGGCGCGCTGTGCATCTTTGGCCATGACTTGGGACCGCAGGATAAGCATCTGGTGGATGCGATTCGCCAAGCCAAACTGACGACCCTGGCGATCTCGGTTTCGGGGCGCAGCGATGGGTTTATTCGGCAGCAGAAACGGCGGTATTCGGAGTTATTTGATGGCACTGGTGTGGAGCTGAAGTTCTTCGCGGCGCGTACGCATCCATTGGGTAATTCTGCACTGTCAGTCCCCGTCGAACGCTGATCCCCTGAACGAAGGAGATCAACGGTGGGAGTGGGCTTGCTCGCGAATGCGGTGTAACAGTCAACAGATCCGCTGTCTGACCCACCGCTTTCGCGAGCAAGCCCGCTCCCACATTTTTGATTGAGGACATCTGTTACAGAGAGACAAATAGCAATAATTCTCGATATCATTCACGACTTTTCCAAATCGTGCTTCGTCCAGAAGGATATCCATGTCTCGTCCCAAGCCCGACCCGTTGTCGGCCGATGCCTTTCGCGGGTTTTATACAGATATCCTGTATTTCCTGCGCAGACGCACGGACAACGCCAGCGACGCGGCGGACATGACGCAGGATGTCTTTACCCAGTGGCTGGACTACCGCGACCGGGCCAAGGTCGAGCAGCCACGGGCGTTTCTGTTCCAGATGGCGCGCAACCTGCTGCGTGATCACTGGCGCAAACAGAAGGTGCGGCACTCCGTTCACGTTGATCAGGCCGACATGGACGCGGAACCGGTCACCGACGAGCAAAACGACCCCATGGCCGCCGCGCAACGCTTGCAACGCCTGGAACAGTTGAAAGAAGTCCTCGCCGGACTCTCGCCCCGCCGGCGAGAAGCCCTTATGCTGCACCGCTTCGAAGGCTTGAGCCAAGCGCAGATCGCCGAGCGCATGGGCATTTCCACCAGCATGGTGGAAAAACACATCGCCTTTGCCCTGCTGCATTGCAAGCGAAGCCTTCAACAAGAACCCGGCACGGAGCAGCCAGAATGAATCGCCTGAGCGACACCGAGCTCTTGGACATCGAAGCCAGCGACGCCATCGATGCCCAAGCCGCCAGCTGGTTTGCCCGCAACCGCAATGACATGGGGCGCGCCGACCGCAAAGCGTTTGCCGCCTGGCAGGCTGAGCCCGCCCATGCCCGCGCCTACGCCGAATTCGAGCAGCTGTGGGCCGACCTGGCCCAGTTACAGCAACTGAACAAGCCCGTGACGCTGCCCAAGCGCAAACCGTCGGTATGGCGCCCTGCCCTGGCCGTGGCCGCCGCCTTGCTGTGCGCGGTGCTGGCGACCCACATCGGCGCGCCCCGCGAGATTTATCACACCCAACTGTCGGCGCACGCCAAAGGCATGCGCACCCTCAACCTACCCGACGGCAGCACCTTGTATGTGAATGCCAACACCCGCGTGCGTGTGGACTTCACCGCGCACCAGCGCATCGTGCACCTGGACAAGGGCCAGCTGTACATCGAGGTGGCCGCCGACAAGGAACGACCGCTGTTCGTGCAAGCGGGTGAAGCCAGCGTGCGCGTGGTCGGCACCGGCTTTGACGTGCGCCGCAGCCAGCAGCAACTGGTGATCAGCGTCGCCCATGGCCAGGTCGCCTTCGAGCCGCATGCAAAAAGCCCGGTGACGCTGCTTGGCGCCCAGCAACGTGCTACCTACCGCTATGCCAATGGTTCGTTGCAGCAGCAAACCCTTCCCTTCGAGGAAGTCGCTGACTGGCGCAGCGGACACTTGTCGTTTCGCAACCGCGAACTCGCCAGCCTGATCGACGAGTTGAGCCTGTATCGCCCTCAGGCGCCGTTGCAGGTCAGCAACGCCGTGGCGCACCTCAAGGTCTCGGGCAATCTTGATGTGAATGATCCAGACGCCCTGCTCAACGCCCTGCCCGCCCTGTTGCCCGTGAAAACCGTGGCGTCGGCGGACGGCATTATCAAAATCGAACCAAGCAAATAACCGCGCAAATTCTTATTTGAGAATATTTTGCATTCGCAGGTGTGGATTTTTTTATCTACCCCGTCTTCCTCCGGTCTGCATTCAATACGCACGCCTTTTTGGCCATTTGGCCACACCGGGGGATTTCATGTTTCGCGCGCCTTGCCACGCTTCGCACCTGTTGCTTCGACCGACCCTCATCGCCACCTGCCTGGCATTCAGCCTCAGCGCCCAAGCGGAGCCATTCAAGCTGCCCGCCCAGGCCCTGGCGACATCCCTGAGCCAGGTGGCGCAGCAGGCGAAAATCCAGCTGTTGTTCGATGAAGCGCTGTTCAGGAATGTGCAGGCGCCGGCACTCGACGGTGACTTCACCGCGGAAGTGGCGATTCGCACCTTGCTGAAAAATGGTGAGTTCACCCTGATCAAAGTCGGCAACACCTATGTGGTAAGGCCCGAAGAGGCGAAAACTACCCAGAGCGGTGCGATTCAGTTGGACGCCCTGAGCGTGATCGGCACCGGTAACGAGGTCGACTCCAGCACCGTAGGCCGCTCCACCTTGAGCCAGGCCGATATTGACCGTTACCAGCCCGACAACATCCCTTCGCTGTTGCAGACTTTGCCCGGTGTGTTCATGGGCGGCTCGCCCAAGCCAGGTGGCCAGACCATGAACATTCGCGGCATGGGCGATGCAGAAGATGTGCCGATGACCGTGGATGGCGCAACCAAAAGTGGCTTCGAGCGCTATCAACAAGGCACGGTCTTCATCGAGCCCGAGTTGATCAAAAGCATTGAGGTGGAGAAAGGCCCTTACTCGCCGTTCACCGGTAACGGCGGCTTCGGCGGCACGGTCAACATGACCACCAAGGATGCGCCGGACCTGCTCAAGGACGGGCGTAACGCCGGGGCGATGGCCAAGTATGGCTACTCCAGCAACACCCACGAGCAGGTGTACAGCGGCGCGGTGTATGGCCGCACCGACGATGGTCGCATGGATGGCCTGATTTACCTGACCAAGCGCGACGGCGACGACTTGAAGCTCGCCGGCACTCCGCCCGACCCGCGCAATCAATACCCGATCAACCCCAAGCGCCTGCCCAACAGTGCACAGGATGTAGAGGGCCAACTGTTCAAGGTCAATGCCCACCTTACCGACGAACACAGCATGGGCTTGTCCTACTCCAGTGCCAAAAGCGAGCGCATGGCGCCGTTCTCGGCTAAATCCTACCCGTCACCGCCGACGCAAGCGGCGATCGACCGGTATGGCTACAAAGGCGCGCTGACACGTTTCCTGGCCGACCGTGAAACCGTGGACACCACCTGGTCGGGCAACTACCAGTACCAGCCGCTGAACAACCCATTAATCGACTTGAAGCTCAGCTACTCGTTCTCCAAGACCGACCAGACTGACGAACGCGCCGAAAATGCCGTGATTGGTCTGAGCACCGGTGGACGCAAGATGGAAACGTCTTATGCCGACCGCATCCTTGAGCTGCGCAATATCAGCCTGTTGACCACCGGTCCGCTGGAACACGCAGTGACCACTGGCGTGCAGATCCGCAAGCACGACCGCGAAACCGAAAGCTGGATGCCCGGCGCCACCTACAACACCGCGAGATACAACTATGGGCATTTCCAGCCGTATTTCATGCCCCACGGCAAGGTCGACACAAATTCGTTCTACCTGCAGGACGCGGTCACGCTTGGGGATGTGACCATCACCCCGTCCCTGCGCTATGACCACGTGCGCAACCGCGGCGAAGCCAATGATGCGCCGTACTACAGCAACCCGGACCCGCGCGTCGGCCATGACTACAGCGACCGCACCTACACGGGCTGGTCACCGCGCCTGGCAGCGTTCTGGAACGTGACCCCGGATGTGGCCTTCTTCGCCAGCTGGAACCGCACGTGGCGTGCGCCGGTCATCGATGAACAGTATGAAGTCCAGGGCGCCGCCAGCACGCGCAGCGCCACAAGCCTCAACCTCAAGCCCGAGCGCATTACGGCGATTACCGCGGGCAACGTCACCAACTTCTCGCGCATTTTCACCCGCGATGACAACCTGCAACTGCGCACCACGCTGTTTCACAACCGCATCGAAGACGAGATCATGAAGGCCACCGGCATCGGCTGCGAACGGCAAATGACCGTGCCGGGTAATATCGATACGGTGTGCAACGACACGGCGTCCAGAACCAACTATCGCAACGTCGGCGGCATGACCATCAAGGGCGTCGAGCTCGAAAGCTACTACGATTCGACATACGTGTTCGGCTCCCTGACTTACTCCTGGGCTACAGGTAAACGCGACAACCCCTACACCAACCCTTGGGCTACCGACCGTCATGTGTGGGCGCGGGATATTCCACCGGCCAAATGGGTGGTGGTGCTGGGTACCAAGATACCGAGCTGGGACGCACAAGTGGGCTGGCAGGGCCAGTTCGTGCGCAAGACCGACCGGGTGCCCACCGACATTTACCCTGGTGGATTCAACTCCAGCATCGGCGACTTTATCTACGACCAAACCGAGAACGCCAGTTACGACACCCAGGGCCTGTTCGCCAATTGGAAACCGCAGCAGGCCGGCCTCAAAGGCACCGAGATCAACTTCACCGTCGACAACCTATTCAACCGCAGCTACCAGCCGGCTCTCAGCGGCGAGGGTGTCTACAGCGAAGGGCGCAACGCCAAGATCAGCATCACGCGCTTCTTCTAAATGTGGGAGCCGGGCTTGCCCGCGATGCAGACACCTCGGTGGATCACGTAGGCCTAGGTGATGCTATCGCACTTGTAGTGAGCGGGCTTGCCCCGCGCTGGGCTGCGAAGCGGCCCCAAACCAGGCGACCTGGTCCTACCTGGAACTCGGCGCAGCCTTTGTTGGGGCCGCTTCGCAGCCCAGCGCGGGGCAAGCCCGCTCACTACAGGGAGATTTTGCAGCCTTGAAAGTTGTGTAGATACCTGTGGCTATCGCAGGCAAGCCAGCCCCCACCGGGACTCAACTGTACGGATAAATCCGCGCCCAGCTGTAGGCCTGCAATCAGCGGGGGTTGTGGCTAGATGGGTTCCCTTGAAGCCCTCCAGATTTCGGTTCTTCCCCATGAGCTCGCGCGAAAACACCGGCATGGCCCTTGGCCTGCTGGGCGTCATCATTTTCAGCCTGACCCTGCCCTTCACCCGCATCGTGGTGCAGGAAATGCACCCGTTGCTCAACGGCCTGGGCCGCGCTCTGTTCGCGGCGATCCCGGCGGCGGCGCTGTTGCTGTGGCGGCGTGAACGCTGGCCGAGCTGGCGTCAGGTGCGCGGGCTGTGCCTGGTGATCGCGGGCGTGATTCTGGGTTTTCCGGTGCTGTCGGCCTGGGCCATGCAAACCTTGCCAGCGTCCCATGGCGCGCTGGTCAATGGCCTGCAACCGTTGTGCGTAGCGCTGTATGCGGCGTGGCTGTCCCATGAGCGGCCGTCAAAAGCCTTCTGGGCCTGCGCGGCGCTGGGCAGCGGCCTGGTGTTGAGTTATGCGCTGATCACCGGGGCCGGCAGTATTCAGGCGGGCGACCTGCTGATGCTTGGCGCGATTGCCGTGGGCGGCCTGGGTTATGCCGAAGGCGGACGACTGGCCAAGGAGATGGGTGGCTGGCAGGTGATCTGCTGGGCGCTGGTACTGTCGACGCCGGTGTTGATCGGCCCGGTGTGGTACTTGGCGGCGCAGCATCAAGAGGCGATTTCCATGCGCGCGTGGTGGGCGTTTGGTTATGTGTCGCTGTTCTCGCAGTTTTTGGGGTTCTTCGCCTGGTATGCCGGGTTGGCCATGGGCGGGATTGCGCGGGTCAGTCAGATTCAGCTGTTGCAGATCTTCTTCACCATCGCGTTCTCGGCGCTGTTCTTTGGTGAACACATCGAGCCGATTACCTGGGTGTTTGCGTGCGGGGTGATTGTGACGGTGATGCTGGGGCGCAAGACGGCGGTGCAGCCTGCGCCAGCTCCCACAGGCGACCGTGCTCACTTCAGGTCAGGTACCCATCCGCGCGCAGCAGGGTTTCCAGGCAGTGTTCGGTGATGTGGTAGAACGCCTTCAGCTCCTGGATTTTCTCCAGCAACTGCGCGTTGTCCATCGGCTCTGCACGCTTCACCGCGAGGATCATCTTGTTCTTGTTGGTGTGTTCCAGCGAGATGAACTCGAACACCTTGGTTTCATAACCACAGGCCTCCAGGAACAGCGCGCGCAAACTGTCGGTGACCATTTCCGCCTGCTGGCCCAGGTGCAGGCCGTATTGCAGCATCGGTTTGAGCAGCACCGGGCTCTGGATCTGCAGGCGAATCTGTTTGTGGCAGCACGGCGAGCACATGATGATCGACGCGCCGGAGCGGATGCCGGTGTGGATCGCATAGTCAGTGGCAATGTCGCAGGCATGCAGGGCGATCATCACGTCCAGCTCGCTCGGCGCCACGCTGCGCACATCGCCGCATTTGAACACCAGCCCCGGGTGTTCCAGGCGAGCGGCGGCGGTGTTGCACAGGGTCACCATGTCTTCACGCAGCTCCACGCCCGTCACTTCACCCTCGGCCTTGAGGGTGTTGCGCAGGTAGTCGTGGATGGCGAACGTCAGGTAGCCCTTGCCCGAACCAAAGTCCGCCACGCGCACCGGTTGATCCAGCTTCAAGGGTGACGAGGTCAGCGCATGGCTGAACACTTCGATGAACTTGTTGATCTGCTTCCACTTGCGCGACATCGACGGGATCAGCGCCTGCTTGGCGTCGGTCACACCCAGGTCGGCGAGAAACGGCCGGCTCAGGTCGAGGAAGCGATTTTTCTCGCGGTTATGCTCGGCCGAGGGCGCCTCACGCAGTTGCTGCGGCTTGCTTTTGAACAGCGAGCTTTTGTTCTTCTTGCTGTATTCCAACTGGACTTCGTCGGTCAGCGACAGCAGGTGGGCGTTTTTGAACTGCGCCGGCAGCAGCTCGGCAATCGCCGCCACGGCCTCTGCCAACGGGAAGTTTTTGGTGATGTCACGGGTTTTGTAGCGATAGACGAAGGACAGGCATGCCTGCTCCTTGACCACTACCGGCTTGATGATCAGCCGCTGCAATTCGGCCTCTTCACCGACGTATTTGGCCAGCACCAGCTTGATAAAGGCGTTTTGCGCGAGGCTTGCGCTGAGCAGTTCGATGAACTCGGCGTGATGGTCCGGCGCAGGGCGGGCAGGTTGAGCGGTGACAGACATGAACAAAAACGCCTCGGGCTGGGAATGCCGGGCATTTTAGGGGGGATGGGGGTTTAGGGCACGGGGTTATTTGATCAACGGTTATCTGGTCACCTCAAAACCCTGTGGGAGCTGGCTTGCCTGCGATGGCATCACCTCGGTTTGCCTGGTGGACCGAGTCGTCCGCATCGCAGGCAAGCCAGCTCCCACATAAACCGGTGGTGTCTGGGTTATTCGAGTACGACCAGGCGATTCGGCAGTTCATTACGGGTTTGGGTGACCGGCACATGTACCTTCAACAATTCACCGCAGGCCTCAATGCAACTGATAAACCCGGCCAACGTCTGCCCCTGCTTTACCTGCTGGGTAAACGCCTTGACGATGGCGTCCCAACTGCTGTCATCCAGGTGCCTGGAAATCCCGTCGTCGACCAGAATCTCCACATAGCGCTCGGCCTCGCTGACAAAAATCAGCACCCCGGTGCTGCCCTGCGTGTGGTGCAGGTTCTGCTCCAGGAACTGCCGCCGCGCCAGGTTGGACGCGCGCCAATGGCGCACCGAACGTGGAATCAAGCGCGTGGTGACCTTGGGCAAGCGGAACACCAGGCACAACACGATGAATGTCGCCCATTGCGCCAACAGCAAGGTGTACATGGTCAGGTAACCCGACAAATAATGCACCACGCCCGGCACCACCAACGCGATCAGGCTCGCCCACAGCAGCGGGATATAGGCGTAGTCATCGGCGCGGGCGGCCAGCACGGTCACCAGTTCGGCGTCGGTGGTTTTTTCCACGCGGGCGATCGCTTCGGCGACTTGGCGCTGCTCGTGTTCAGTCAGTAATGCCATGGTTGTAGTTGCTCTCTCATTATTGTCATTACCAGCCGCCCGAGGCCCCGCCGCCGCCGAAGCCGCCGCCGCCACCCCGGAAACCACCACCGCCGCCCCCGCCACCACCGCCGCGCCCGCTGCTGCTGAGAATCGCCAGCAGGATTGCACCGACTGGCAGCCCCATCCGGTTGCACAGCCACAACACGCCGATCAGCAGGACAAACAGGCCGATGGAAAGCCCGGGATTATCCTTGGCAAAGTTGCCATCCGCCACATGGGCTGGCACGGCCAAGGGTTCACCGCCCACCACTTGCACCATCGCAGCCACGCCGTCGCTGATGCCTTTGCTGTAGTTACCGGCCTTGAACGCCGGTGCAATCACCTGATTGATGATCACCCACGACTGCGCATCGGTGAGCACGCCTTCCAGGCCGTAACCGACTTCGATGCGCAATTTGCGCTCATCGCGGGCGACGATCAACAGCGCGCCGTTATCCTTGCCTTTCTGGCCGATACCCCAGTGGCGAGCCAATTGATAACCGAAGTCCTCAATCGGTACGCCCTGCAAGTCAGGCACGGTGACCACTACGATCTGGTCGCCGGACGTCTGTTCCAGCGCCTGCAGCTGCTGTGTCAGTTGCTGGCGCGTGGCCGCGTCGATCATCTGGGCGTTATCCACCACCCGCCCGGTCAGCGCCGGGAAGGTCAGCGCTGCCTGGGCCACGCCCACGCAGGCCAACAGCCACAGCGCCAGGCCTATCCGTAATAAACGCATCGACACCTCAATGCAGCTTTATTTGAACTTCACTTGCGGCGCTTTATCGGCATCGGCACTGGTGGCCTCAAACGTGGCGCGGACCGGCAAGTCGCTGTACATCACGCTGTGCCACAGACGGCCAGGGAAAGTGCGAATCTCGGTGTTGTAGGCCTGTACGGCCTGGATAAAGTCGCGGCGTGCCACGGCGATACGGTTTTCGGTGCCTTCAAGCTGCGATTGCAGGGCCAGGAAATTCTGGTTGGCCTTCAGGTCCGGGTAGCGCTCGGACACCACCATCAAACGACTGAGTGCGCCACTCAAGCCATCCTGGGCTTGCTGGAACTGCTTGAGTTTTTCCGGATTGTCGAGGGTGCTGGCATCCACCTGGATCGACGTGGCCTTGGCCCGCGCTTCAATCACGGCGGTGAGCGTGTCCTGCTCATGGGCAGCATAGCCCTTGACCACTTCCACCAGGTTGGGAATCAGGTCGGCGCGGCGTTGGTACTGGTTCTGCACCTGGCCCCAGGCGGCCTTGGCCTGTTCGTCCAGGGTCGGGATGTTGTTGATGCCGCAACCGCTCAGCACGCTGCTGATCAATAGCAAAACCGCGGCTTTCAAGCCCCAGCGGTAACCTTGTGCTGCTTGCATGGTGTTTCTCCTGCCCAATCTTGATGGAATGTTACGACTAACCCTATACACCACGCGCTTGGGGCATAATCCGCCACCACTGGAATGCATCGAGCCAATCAGCTACAAAGATGCCCAGCGCGAACAAGAGTTCAGAGTGTGCTGCATTTATCTGAACAACACCCGAACAACAATAGACGCTCCCCACATTTTGGCCGATCAGCATTCACCCCAATGCTGTGCAGTGAGCCGAAAAAGGATATTCATGAAAAAGCTGTGTTTGCTCGGCCTTGTTGCCACTCTGGCCAGTCACCCCGTATGGGCAGAAACAAAGCCTGCTGCGCTTAAAGACAAGGACGCGTTTGTCAGCGACCTGCTCAAGCAGATGACCCTGGACGAAAAGATCGGCCAATTGCGCCTGATCAGCATCGGCCCCGAGATGCCCCGCGAGCTGATCCGCAAGGAAATCGCCGCCGGCCGTATCGGTGGCACCTTCAACTCCATCACCCGCCCGGAAAACCGTCCGATGCAGGACGCGGCCATGCGCAGCCGGCTGAAGATCCCGATGTTCTTCGCCTACGACGTGATCCACGGCCACCGCACGATCTTCCCGATCAGCCTGGCCCTGGCATCCAGCTGGGACATGGAGGCCATCAGCCGCTCCGGGCGCGTCGCTGCCCAGGAAGCCGCCGCCGACAGCCTCGACATCACTTTTGCGCCGATGGTCGACATCTCCCGCGACCCGCGCTGGGGCCGTACGTCCGAAGGCTTTGGTGAAGACACGTATCTGGTCTCGCGCATCGCCGAAGTGATGGTCAAGGCGTTCCAGGGCGTGAGCCCCGCGAATGCCGACAGCATCATGGCCAGCGTCAAGCATTTCGCCCTGTATGGCGCGGTGGAAGGCGGTCGCGACTACAACGTGGTCGACATGAGCCCGGTCAAGATGTACCAGGACTACCTGCCGCCGTACCACGCGGCGATCAAGGCCGGCTCCGGCGGCGTGATGGTGGCGCTGAACTCGATCAACGGCGTGCCTGCCACCGCCAACACCTGGCTGATGAATGACCTGCTGCGCCGGGACTGGGGCTTCAAGGGCGTGGCCGTGAGCGACCATGGCGCGATCTTCGAGCTGATCAAGCACGGCGTGGCCAAGGACGGGCGCGAAGCCGCCAAGCTGGCGATCAAGGCCGGCATCGACATGAGCATGAACGACTCGTTGTATGCCAAAGAATTGCCGGGGCTGCTCAAGTCCGGCGAGATCGAACAGAGCGACATCGATAACGCCGTGCGCGAAGTGCTCGGTGCCAAATACGACATGGGCCTGTTCAAGGACCCGTACCTGCGCATCGGCAAGGCCGAGGATGACCCGGCCGACACCTACGCCGAAAGCCGCCTGCACCGTGCCGACGCACGCGACATCGCACGCCGCAGCCTGGTGTTGCTGAAAAACCAGAACAACACCCTGCCGCTGAAAAAATCCGCGACCATCGCCCTGGTCGGCCCGCTGGCCAAGGCGCCTATTGACATGATGGGCAGTTGGGCCGCCGCCGGACGGCCTGCGCAATCGGTGACGCTGCTCGACGGTTTAAACGCGGTGATCGGCGAAAAAGGCAAGATCATCTATGCCCGTGGCGCCAACATCACCAACGACAAGGCCGTGGTCGACTACCTGAACTTCCTCAACTTCGATGCGCCGGAAGTGGTGGATGACACCCGCCCTGCCCAAGTGATGATCGACGAGGCCGTAAAGGCCGCCAAGGATGCCGATGTGGTGGTGGCTGCCGTGGGTGAGTCCCGTGGCATGTCGCACGAATCCTCGAGCCGCACCGACCTGAACATCCCGCAAAGCCAGCGCGACCTGATCAAGGCCTTGAAAGCCACCGGCAAGCCGCTTGTACTGGTGCTGATGAACGGCCGCCCGCTGTCGATTGTTGAAGAGAACCAACAGGCCGACGCGATCCTGGAAACCTGGTTCGCCGGCACCGAAGGCGGCAACGCCATTGCCGACGTGCTGTTTGGTGACTACAACCCGTCGGGCAAGCTGCCGATCACGTTCCCACGCTCGGTAGGGCAGATTCCGACGTACTACAACCACCTGACCGTCGGCCGACCGTTCACCCCAGGCAAACCGGGCAACTACACCTCGCAGTACTTCGATGACACCACCGGGCCCCTGTTCCCGTTTGGCTATGGCCTGAGCTACACCACGTTCAACCTGTCGGACATGGCGCTGTCGTCCACTACGCTGAACAAGACCGGCAAGCTCGACGCCAGTGTCACTGTGACCAACACCGGCAAGGTGGATGGCGAAACCGTGGTGCAGCTGTATATCCAGGATGTGGCCGGCTCGATGATCCGCCCGATCAAGGAGTTGAAAAACTTCCAGAAGGTCATGCTCAAGGCGGGTGAGGAGCGCACGCTGCACTTCACCATCACCGAGGAAGACCTGAAGTTCTACAACACCCAGCTCAAGTTCGCGGCGGAGCCGGGTGAGTTCAACGTGCAGATCGGGCTGGATTCCCAGGATGTGCAGCAGCAGACGTTCGAACTGCTCTGATCTAACGCTGTAAACGCAGTCAGTGTGGGAGCTGGCTTGCCTGCGATAGCGGTGGTGAATTCACTACCGCTATCGCAGCATAAGTATCTACATCTTCAAAGTGAAATTGCGTAGCAGCTGTCGAGCCCCGGCGAGGCTGCGTCAGCGGTGTGTCAGACAGCCCGCAAACGCAGCCTCGCCGGGGCTCGACAGCTGCTACGCAGAGGGCTCCCTCAAGATGTGTAGATACCTATGGCTATCGCAGCGGTTCGACGATTCGACAAGCTAGCTCCCACATTTGATCTCAGTGGTCTGGCTAGCCGCGTCGGTCCAGCAAGTTCACCACCAAGCGATCAATCCACCCCCACACCCGTTGTTTCACCCGCCGCCACAATGGCCGCGACTTCCACGCCTCCAGGCTCACTGCCTGGCTCTGGGCAAAATCGCGTTCGAAACTGCCCTTCACCGCCAGCGTCAGCTCGGGGTCCAACGCTTCCAGGTTGGCTTCCAGGTTGAAACGCAGGTTCCAGTGATCGAAGTTGCACGAGCCAATGCTGACCCAGTCATCCACCAGCACCATTTTGAGGTGCAGGAAGCACGGCTGGTACTCAAAGATCTGTACACCCGAGCGCAGCAATCGCGGGTAATACCGGTGCCCGGCGTAACGTACAGACGGGTGATCGGTGCGCGGGCCGGTGAGCAGTAAACGCACATCCACCCCGCGCCCGGCCGCACGGCGCAAAGCGCGACGAACGCCCCAGGTTGGCAGAAAATAGGGCGTGGCCAGCCAGATGCGCTGGTGACTGTTATTCAGGGCACGGATCAGCGATTGCAAAATATCGCGATGCTGACGGGCGTCGGCGTAGGCCACGCGGCCCAGGCCCGGCCCAGTCGCCGGCACCTTGGGCAAACGCGGTAAACCAAAGTGGGTGGCGGGCTTCCATTCCCGGCGCGCCGCGTTCGCGTGCCATTGACGGTCGAACAGCGCCTGCCAGTCCAGCACCAGCGGGCCGCTGATTTGCACCATCACTTCATGCCAGTCGGCGGTGTCTTGGCCAGGGGTCCAGAATTCATCCGTCACCCCCGTACCGCCGACCACCGCACTGCTCTGGTCGATCAGCAACAGCTTGCGGTGGTCGCGGTAAAAATTACGCATCCAGCGGCGCCAGCTCAGGCGATTGTAGAAACGCAGTTGTACACCGGCATCGGTCAGGCGTTTACGCAAGCCGAGGGTAAACGCCAGGCTGCCGTAATCATCAAACAGGCAACGCACCTGCACACCACGCTCGGCCGCCAGCACCAGCGCCTGTACCAGCGCTTCGGCGCAGGCTCCGGCCTCCACCAGATAGAGTTCAAGGTCCACTTGCCGCTCGGCACGGGCGATGCCCACCAGCATCTGCGGGAAGAATTGCGGGCCGTCGATCAGCAACTCGAACCGATTGGCGCTGCGCCATGGAAACACCGCGCCGCTCATGTCAGCGTGCCGTAAAGATCAGCACCGCACCCACCGGTACCGACAAACTGATCGACGCAAGCCCCGCCGCCTTGCGCAACGCCGCCACACCCGGCGCCAGATCGAAATCCTCGGCGTGCAGCACCACCGGTTCCAGGGTCACTACTTGGAAACGTCGGTCGTCCAAGCGCGTGGCCAGCAATTCGGCGCTGTAGGTCTGGGTTTTGCCATGCAGGGTCACGGACAGCGGCATGCGCAATTCCAACTGTGCTCCGGGCGCGAGGTCATTGATGGGTTGCAGATTGATCTGTGCGCTGATCAACGCTTCGGGGAAGGTCTTGATCTCGAACAACTGGTTGCGCATGCGCTCATCGCGCAGGGGAATGCCGCTGTTGACCGACTCCATTTCCACTTCCATCTGGGCCGCACCTTTGCTGTCGACCTTGCCGTGCAACACCAGGAAGCGATGGACTTCGGCAATCTCGGTGTTTTTGGTGGTAACGAACGATAGGCGCGAGGATTCGTTATCCAGGTACCAGTCGGCGTGGGCAGGCACAGCGACGGTGGCCAGGAGGGCGAAGGCCAGGGGGTTGAATAGAGAAGCGTTGAACATAAAGACTCGCGGGGGAAAAACCTGAACGAACCTTAAGCGCAATCTCATGAACGGCGCAAATCCAATGTGGGGACGTTTGGGCGTCAGGGCGTCAGGCGGCAGCCCTGGCGGTCGCCCAACCACCGCGCACTGTGGGTACGCCCCAACCCACTCGCCGTCACTTCACTGCGCGCCGGGTTGTCGCTGAATGCGCTGGTCGGCACGTATTGCTTCACATACCCCCGGCAATACTCGGCCGGGTTGTTCGCCACATACCGACACGAGCAATACTCCTTGGCCGTATACGCCGCGATGATGTCGGGGAAGGCTTGCAGGTTGACGCGCTCGTGCCAGATCCACCCCAGCAGGGCGAGAAGCAGCAGGAGAAACAGGCTGGTAAACGGACGACGGCGGATCATGGTTGCACCGCCGCGAGCACGCGTTTGAGCAGTTCGTTGTGGCGGTAGCTGCCGTCGCGGTCGTCGCCATAGCGCACGATCACCAGGCGTTCGTCGGGCATCACATACAGCGCCTGGCCCCAATGGCCGAGGGCGGCAAAGGTGTCGGCGGGGGCGTCGGGCCAGGGCCGTGGGGCGCCTTGATTGAGCCACCAATGGCCGCCGGGGACGGCTTCGTCCTGGCCGGCTTTGTATTTATCGAACGGCTGGCGATTGAAGGTCACCCAATCCTTTGGCAGCAACTGTTGATCCCCCCAACGACCATCCCGCGCCATCAGCAGGCCGACGCGCGCCAGGTCGCGGGCGGTGAGGTAGGCGTAGGACGAGGCGACAAAGGTTTCATCGGCGTCGGTTTCCCACGTGGCACTGCGGATACCCAAGGGCTTGAACAGGGCATCCCAGGGGTAACTCATATAAGCCTTGAGGCCGAGCATGCCTTTGAGAGCGGCGGACAAGATGTTGGTGTCGCCGCTGGAGTAACGAAAGGCCTGGCCGGGTGCGCTGGCCGCCTCCGTGTCCGCGGCAAAGTCAGCCATATCGGCGCGGCCACGGGTGTAGAGCATCGCCACCACTGAAGATTTCAGTGGCGCGTATTCGTAGTCTTCCTGCCAGTCCAGGCCCGAGGCCCAGTGCAGCAAATCGGCCATGGTCACGGTTGGGTGTTGCTTCATCGGCGGGTAGAAGCGCGCGACCGGGTCGGTCAATTTAAAGCGGTTATCGCCATAGGCCACGCCCAGCACGGTGGCCATCAGGCTTTTACTGATGGACCAGGTGAGGTGCGGCGTGCTGGCGGTGGTGGGTGCGGCGTAGCGTTCGTAGATAACCTCGCCGTCGCGGATCACCAGCAACGCGTCGGTGCGAATGCCTTGGCGGGTGGTGTCGTCTCGCGCAGGGAAAGCGTAAGCATCCAAAGCGTCGACGGCAGGACCTGCGAGCGGTGTGCCCTTGGCCCATTCTTTATCGGGCCAGGTTTCAGCGTGGGCAGTCACGGTGACGAGCAGCAAGGCAACGCACAACAAGCCTCTGACCATGGACGCAAACTCAAGGGGGCATTCAAGCCCGCGAGCCTAGCCGAGGGTGATGACAGATTTGCGACAGGGAGGGCTGTCATCCAACCGTCACCGTAACTTCATGGAGATGACACCGAGCCTACATAGCCTGACTTTGGACAACAAAGTCGACCGGCCGAAACGTGGCCGGCACTCGGAGACTCGCCATGACTCAGATCGCCCGCATCAGCGACACCGGCAATGAACGCCGTCTGCAAGCCGAACGCCTGATCGGCGCACAGGCTTTGCAGGAAGCCCAGGCCTTGCGGTTCAACGTGTTCAGCGGCGAGTTCAACGCCAAGCTGAAAGGCGCGGAACTGGGCCTGGACATGGATGACTATGATGTTCACTGCAGCCATATCGGTGTGCGGGATTTGAACAGCGGTCGATTGGTCGCCACCACCCGTTTGCTCGACCACCAGGCCGCGAGCACCCTGGGCCGGTTCTACAGCGAAGAAGAATTCAGCCTGCACGGTTTGCTGCACTTGCAGGGCCCTATCCTGGAAATCGGCCGCACCTGCGTCGACCCCGCCTACCGCAACGGCGGCACGATTGCCGTGTTGTGGGGCGAGTTGGCCGAAGTGTTGAACCAAGGCGGCTACAGCTACCTGATGGGGTGCGCAAGCATTCCGATGCACGACGGCGGCATCCAGGCCCACGCGATCATGCAGCGTCTGCGCGAACGCTACCTGTGCAACGAACACCTGCGTGCCGAACCGAAGAAACCACTGCCGGCACTGGACCTGCCGTCCAACGTAATCGCCGAGATGCCACCGCTGCTCAAGGCCTATATGCGCCTGGGTGCGAAGATCTGCGGCGAGCCGTGCTGGGATGAAGATTTCCAAGTGGCCGACGTGTTCATCCTGCTCAAGCGCGATGAGCTATGCCCGCGTTACGCCCGCCACTTCAAGGCAGCCATGTGATGAGCCGCCTGCGGATCTACGGGCGCATTGCCCGCGTGCTGGTGGTGGTGGCGCTGGGCTTGAGCATGGCCAGCGTGTTTGGCCTGTTTGAGCGTTTGGGCGTGGCCAACTCGATGGTGCGCCGCCAGCGTTGGTCGCGGTTCTTCATGGCGCGCCTGACCAATGCCCTGCCCTTTCGCGTGACGGTGCACGGCGAGTTGCCGACGCAGCCCATGCTGTGGGTGAGCAATCACGTGTCCTGGACCGATATTCCACTGCTGGGCGCTGTGGCGCCGATGTCGTTCCTGTCCAAGGCCGAAGTGCGCACCTGGCCGGTGGCCGGCTGGTTGGCGGCTAAAGCAGGCAGCCTGTTTATCCGCAGGGGTTCGGGTGACAGTCAGTTGATCCGCAAGCAGATGACCCGTCACTTGGAACAACAGCACCCGCTGCTGATGTTCCCGGAAGGCACCACCACCGACGGCCGCAGCCTGCGCACGTTCCACGGGCGCTTGCTGGCCAGTGCGATCGATGCGGATGTGTCGCTGCAACCGGTGGCGATCCGTTATTTGCGCGACGGCCAAGTGGACCCGCTGGCACCGTTTATTGGCGATGATGATTTGCTGTCGCACCTGATGCGTCTGTTTGGCAATGACCAAGGTGATGTGGAGATTCATGTGCTCAAGCCGATTGCCTGTGCCGGGCAGGAGCGCGCGGCGCTGGCGTATCAGGCGCAGCAGGCGGTGCAGAAGGCGTTGTTTGGGCCGTTGCCGGAAGCAGAACAGATCGCGGTTCGACCGGCATTCGCGGCATAAAGCGGGCACGGTCAAAATGTGGGAGCTGGCTTGCCTGCGATAGCGGTGGGTCAGCAACACAGGTATCAACTGGCAGACTGCAATCGCAGGCTAGCCAGCTCCCACCTTTAGACCCCAGTGGTCAGGTGGTTGCGTGCAAAGGCCTGCAGCTCTGGATAGAACACCCGGAAGTCTTCACTCAAAGGCTCATACAACACCCGCAACTCCTGCATCGCAAACCCCAACGCCTCCGGCTGTGTCAGCCGCCGCGAGATCCCGCGCAACACCTGCTCCATCACCGCAAACTCGCGGTAAGAACCCAACCAATCATCCGCCGCCATATACGGCGCAATCTGCGCCAGCCGCCCTGGCAACTGCGGCTCGGCCGCCAGCACGCGGTACACCTGCGACGTGAAGCGCTCCAGCGGTTGGTCGGCATACAACGCCCAATCCCGCGCCAGGCAGTGGTCGAAAAACACATCGAGGACGATCCCGGCATAGCGCCTGCGGGTCAGGCTGAAGCGTGACAACGCCTCCCCCACCAACGGGTGGCTGTCGGTAAAACGGTCAATCGAGCGGTGCAGCTGGATCGCCGATTCGATTTGCGGGCTGAACTGCCCCTGCAGGCGGCCTTTGACAAAGTCGCCATACAGGCTGCCCAGCAATTGCGCAGGAAGTTGGCCGCCCAGGTGCAGATGTGCGAGATAATTCATGGCGCGCAGTCTATCACTGCCGTCAACGTATCGTTATAACCCGATATACCGATTGAGCCTAGACTCAGATCAAAATCATATTGGCATATCGGGATATAGCGATTTAAAGTTCGCCTCATCGCGATATAACGCTGTAAAAAACCGAGCACCTCCCATGTCCATCGACCTCGACGAAATAATAAAAGCCCTGGCGCACCCAGTACGACGAGACATCCTCACTTGGCTGAAAGACCCGAAAGTGCAGTTCCCCGAGCAACTGCACAACCACGAGTACGGCATCTGCGCCGGGCAGATCGACCAGCGCTGCGGCTTGTCCCAGTCGACCGTGTCGGCCCACCTCGCCACCTTGCAACGCGCAGGGCTGATCAGCAGCCAGAAGGCCGGCCAGTGGCACTTTTTCAAACGCAACGAGGACACCATCCAGGCCTTCCTCGCGGCGCTCATCACTGAACTCAGCGCTGACGAAAACGCAGCGCTGTAACAAGGAAACGATAATGCCCCTCTCGCTACTCATACTGGCACTCAGCGCCTTCGCCATCGGCACCACCGAGTTCGTCATCATGGGCTTGCTGCCCGATGTAGCGGCGGACCTGGGTGTGTCGATTCCCGGCGCCGGCTGGCTGGTCACCGGCTACGCCCTGGGCGTGGCCATCGGTGCACCTTTCATGGCACTGGCCACCGCCAAGCTGCCACGCAAGGCCGCCCTGGTAGCGTTGATGGGCATCTTCATTATCGGCAACCTGCTCTGCGCCCTGGCCAGTGACTACAACGTGCTGATGTTTGCCCGCGTCGTCACGGCGCTGTGCCACGGTGCTTTCTTTGGGATTGGTTCAGTGGTAGCGGCCAACCTTGTGCCGGCTAACAAGCGTGCTTCGGCCGTAGCCTTGATGTTCACCGGTTTGACCCTGGCCAACGTGCTCGGCGTACCCCTGGGTACCGCGCTGGGCCAGGAAGCCGGCTGGCGCTCGACGTTCTGGGCGGTGACGGTGATTGGTGTGGTGGCGTTGATTGGCCTGATCCGCTTCCTGCCCGCCAAGCGTGATGAAGAGAAACTCGACATGCGCGCCGAACTGGCCGCGCTCAAAGGCGCCGGCATCTGGCTGTCGCTGAGCATGACTGCGCTGTTCGCCGCGTCCATGTTCACCCTCTTCACCTACGTTGCGCCGCTGCTCGGCGATGTCACCGGCGTGTCGCCCAAGGGCGTGACCTGGACCCTGCTGCTGATCGGCCTGGGCCTCACCGTGGGCAATATCATTGGCGGCAAGCTGGCGGATAAACGCCTGGCGGCCACCCTGATCGGCGTGTTCATCAGTATGGCGGTGGTTTCCACCGCGCTGACCTGGACCAGCGTCGCCATCATCCCGACTGAAATCACCTTGTTCCTGTGGGCCACCGCCTCGTTCGCCGCCGTGCCCGCGTTGCAGATCAACGTGGTGACCTTCGGCAAGGCCGCACCGAACCTGGTGTCCACCCTGAACATCGGCGCCTTCAACATCGGCAACGCGCTGGGTGCCTGGGTTGGCGGCAGTGTGATAGCCCACGGTTTCGGCTTGACCAGTGTGCCGTTAGCCGCAGCGGCCCTGGCGATCCTCGCGCTGGTGGTGACCCTGATTACTTT
The DNA here is from genome assembly GCF_014268275.3 of Pseudomonas tritici. Classification (NCBI taxonomy): domain Bacteria; kingdom Pseudomonadati; phylum Pseudomonadota; class Gammaproteobacteria; order Pseudomonadales; family Pseudomonadaceae; genus Pseudomonas; species Pseudomonas tritici. The sequence continues at coordinate 1,802,524 of NZ_CP077084.1, read as the reverse complement.
CCGTCAGAGCGGCGATGCCGGCCTGGCCCCTGCGACCAACTGATCCACTTCAAAGACAAAGGTATTTTCCCGATGACGACTATTTTCGATCCGATCAAACTGGGCGACCTGGAACTGTCGAACCGCATCATCATGGCGCCGCTGACCCGCTGCCGTGCAGACGCCGGTCGCGTACCCAACGCGCTGATGGCCGAGTACTACGTGCAACGCGCTGCCGCCGGGTTGATCCTCAGCGAAGCCACCTCCGTGACGCCGCTGGGCGTGGGCTACCCGGATACCCCAGGCATCTGGTCCAACGACCAGGTGCGCGGCTGGGCCAACGTGACCAAGGCGATTCATGGCGCAGGCGGCAAGATCTTCCTGCAGCTGTGGCATGTGGGCCGTATTTCCCACGAATCGTACTTGAACGGTGAAACCCCGGTTGCACCGAGCGCGATCCAGCCTAAAGGCCACGTCAGCCTGGTGCGCCCACTGGCCGACTACCCGACCCCTCGCGCGCTGGAAACCGCTGAAATCGCCGACATCGTCGACGCTTACCGCACCGGTGCCGAGAACGCCAAGGCCGCCGGTTTTGACGGCGTGGAAATCCACGGTGCCAACGGCTACCTGCTCGACCAGTTCCTGCAGAGCAGCACTAATAAGCGCACCGACCAGTACGGCGGCTCCCTGGAAAACCGTGCACGCCTGCTGCTGGAAGTGACTGACGCGGCCATCGAAGTCTGGGGCGCCGGCCGTGTGGGTGTGCACTTGGCACCCCGCGCCGACTCACACGACATGGGCGACGACAACCTGGCGGAAACCTTCACCTACGTGGCCAGCGAACTGGGCAAGCGTGGTATCGCGTTCATCTGCTCGCGTGAAAAGGAAGGCCCTGACAGCCTCGGCCCACACCTCAAAAAGGCCTTTGGCGGCGTCTACATCGCCAACGAACGCTTCACCAAGGACAGCGCCAATGCCTGGCTGGCTGAAGGCAAGGCTGATGCGGTGGCCTGGGGCGTGCCGTTTATTGCCAACCCGGACTTGCCAGCGCGGTTGAAGGCGGATGCTCCGCTGAATGATCCACGCCCGGACACCTTCTACAGCAAGGGCCCGGTCGGTTATATCGACTACCCGACGCTGGCGCTCTGAGGTAACGAGCTGAAATGAAAAAGCCCCGGTTCGCAGGAACCGGGGCTTTTTTACACATATCTTGAATGCATCAGCTGACCCATGTGGGAGCGGGCTTGCTCGCGAATGCAGCGTGTCAGTCACTGAATAATTGACTGAACCACCGCTTTCGCGAGCAAGCCCGCTCCCACATTTTTGAACGCGTGCCCCCAGGAAAACATTGCTTCACAGAATCGCAACAAAATCGCTACAAAATACTTAGCCGGCTACCTATCAACCCCCCGCCAGCCCGTATATAAAGTCACCCCACCAATCAGGCAGAAGGACGATTGACCATCCTTACGCTTTACTGTTGACACAACCTGATGCAATTACGCACTTTGTCTCAATTGCGCAGGCTGGGGCTCCAGCGCAGCATGTCCAGCCCTGCGTCCACCCAGCGCTCGGCTTCCTGATGGAGCTGGAAGCTGTCGGGGACCAGCAGCCACTGGCCGATCAGCCCGTTGATGTAGGCGTGGATACACACCGCGCCACGGGTGGTGTCGAGGTTTTCCGGAAGTTGCCCGCGATGGACCGCGTTACGCAATGTCAGGCCGATGCGCAGGTTGCATTCCAGGCTGTGGGTCTGGCGCTGGCGGCGCATGTCGCACATTTCATCGGTGAATTCGCACTTATGGAACAAGATCTCGTTGATGCGCCGGGTTTTCGGGTCCAGGGCCACTTGATGGAACAAATGAATCAGCAGCTTGCGCATGCAGCCCAGCGGGTCGAGTTCGTCCTCGCTTTCACTGGCCCTGGCCAATTCGTCCAGCGGCTCATGCAGCGTATCGAGCAGCGCCTGCAGCAAATCGGATTTGTTGCTGAAATGCCAGTAGATAGCCCCCCGCGTCACACCGGCCAGCGCGGCGATGTCCGCCAGCGTAGTGCGCGCAACGCCGCGCTCATAGAAGGCTTGCTCGGCGGCTTGGAGGATCTGGCTGCGCGTTTCCTGAGCTTCCTCTTTAGTGCGACGAACCATGGCAGTAAAACCTCAATCAGGACACTTGAGACTATCGTTAACGCAGAATTAATAGCCGGTAACGATCATCTGAATATTTGTGGGACGACACCATCATGGGTGCCGAACGTAATGGAATCGAGGCTTTGGGTGTTGCTTTGTCAACAATCCGCAAAGCCTGTCAAGAGTTTACAAACAACCATGAACGTAAGTATATTGCGTAGCAAGCTACTTATCCACTCACCGTTTGTTTTTCACCCTTCCACACTGCTTGTGCGCACTCTGCGCGCCTGACCCGAGGATCTTCATGCAACTTAAGCCAGCTGTTACCGCTCTGGTCACTGCCGTCGCCCTGGCATCGCTGCTCAGCGGATGTAAAAAGGAAGAGGCGGCTCCGCCCGCTCAAATCCCTCAGGTCGGCGTGGTCACCCTTCAACCGCAAGCCTTCACCCTGACGACCGAGCTGCCAGGCCGCACCACCGCCTACCGCATCGCGGAAGTTCGCCCGCAGGTCAACGGCATCATTCTCAAGCGCCTGTTCAAGGAAGGCGCGGACGTGAAGGAAGGGCAACAGCTCTACCAGATCGACCCATCGGTGTATGAAGCCACTCTGAAAAGCGCGCAAGCCACGCTGACCCAGACCAAATCCATCACCGACCGTTACAAGCAGTTGGTCGATGAGCAAGCCGTGAGCCGTCAGGAATACGACACCGCCGTCGCCAATCGCATGACTGCGGAAGCAAACGTTCAAACCGCGCAGATCAACGTGCGCTACACCAAGGTGTACGCGCCGATCGCCGGCCGTATCGGCCGTTCTTCGGTCACCGAAGGCGCACTGGTCAGCAACGGCCAAGCCGACTCCATGGCCGTCATCCAGCAACTTGACCCGATCTACGTCGACGTCACGCAGTCTTCGGCCGAAATGCTGAAACTGCGCCGCGACCTGGAAAGCGGCCAGCTGGAAAAAGCCGGCGCCAATGCCGCCAAGGTTAAGCTGACCCTGGAAGACGGCAGCGACTACGGCCAGGACGGCAAGCTGGAGTTCTCCGAAGTGTCAGTTGACCAGACCACCGGTTCCGTGACCCTGCGCGCCGTGTTCCCCAACCCTGACCACACCCTGCTGCCGGGCATGTTTGTACACGCCCAGTTGCAAGCCGGCGTGAACAGCAAGGCGATCCTGGCTCCACAGCAAGGCGTAACACGCGACCTCAAAGGCATCCCGACGGCCCTGGTCGTCAATGCCGACAACAAGGTCGAGCAGCGCGTCCTGGTTGCCAACCGCACCGCCGGCGCCTACTGGCTGGTGGAAAAAGGCTTGAACGCCGGTGACCGTGTGATCACCGAAGGCTTGCAATACGTCAAGCCGGGCGCCGAGGTCAAGGTCAAGGAGGCGGATAACGCCAAGCCTGCCGGAACGGTTGCTGCTCCTGCTGCCACTACGGGCAAAGGGGAGTAATCCATGTCGAAATTTTTTATCGACCGTCCCATTTTCGCCTGGGTAATTGCCCTGGTGATCATGCTGGTCGGGGCACTGTCGATCCTGAAGTTGCCCATCAACCAATACCCGGCCATCGCGCCAACCGCCATCGACATCCAGGTGACCTACCCAGGCGCGTCCGCACAAACCGTGCAGGACACCGTAGTACAGGTGATCGAGCAACAGCTCAACGGTATCGACAACCTGCGTTATGTCGCCTCGGACAGTAACTCCGACGGCAGCATGACCATCACCGCGACGTTCAACCAGGGTACCAACCCGGACATCGCCCAGGTTCAGGTGCAGAACAAGCTGAACCTGGCGACCCCACTGCTGCCGCAAGAAGTGCAGCAGCAGGGTATCCGCGTGACCAAGTCGGTGAAGAACTTCCTGATGGTGATTGGTCTGGTGTCGGAAGACGGCAGCATGACCAAGGACGACCTGTCCAACTACATCGTGTCCAACATCCAGGACCCAATCTCGCGGACCGCGGGTGTCGGTGACTTCCAGGTGTTCGGTTCGCAGTACGCCATGCGTATCTGGCTGGACCCGGCCAAGCTGAACAACTTCCAGTTGACCCCGGTCGACGTCAGCACGGCCATCTCCGCACAGAACGTCCAGGTCGCCACCGGTCAGTTGGGCGGCCTGCCTGCCCTGCCCGGCAACCAGCTGAACGCAACCATCATCGGCAAGACCCGTCTGCAGACGGCCGAGCAATTCGGCAACATCCTGATGAAGGTGAATGCCGACGGTTCCCAGGTTCGCCTGCATGACGTTGCCCGTATCGAACTGGGTGGCCAGAACTACAGCATCAGTGCGCAGTTCAACGGCAACCCGGCTTCCGGTATGGCGATCAAACTGGCTTCCGGCGCCAACGCCCTGGACACCGCCAAGGCTATCCGCGCCACCGTGGCGTCCCTGGAGCCGTTCTTCCCGCCAGGCATGAAGGCGGTGGTGCCGTATGACACCACGCCTGTAGTGACCGAATCGATCTCCGGTGTGGTGCACACCTTGGTCGAAGCGATCGTGCTGGTGTTCCTGGTGATGTTCCTGTTCCTGCAGAACTTCCGCGCCACCATCATCACCACCATGACGGTGCCGGTGGTATTGCTGGGTACCTTCGGGATCCTCGCGGCGTTCGGCTTCACCATCAACACCCTGACCATGTTCGGCATGATCCTGGCCATCGGCTTGCTGGTGGACGATGCCATCGTGGTGGTGGAAAACGTTGAGCGGGTAATGGCCGAGGAACACCTGTCGCCGAAAGAAGCGACGGTCAAGTCCATGGGCCAGATCCAGGGCGCCCTGGTGGGTATTGCCCTGGTACTGTCGGCGGTACTGTTGCCGATGGCCTTCTTTGGCGGCTCCACCGGTGTGATCTACAAACAGTTCTCCATCACCATCGTTTCGGCCATGGCGCTGTCGGTACTGGTTGCCCTGATCTTCACCCCGGCCTTGTGCGCCACCATGCTCAAGCCGATCGACCCTGAAAAACACGGCCAACCCAAGCGCGGTTTCTTCGGCTGGTTCAACCGCACCTTCGACCGTGGCGTACTGAGCTACGAGCGCGGCGTGGGCAACATGATCAAGCATAAGATCCCGGCGTTCCTGGTGTACGCACTGATCTTCGCCGGCATGATCTGGCTGTTCATGCGCATCCCTGCCGCGTTCCTGCCCGATGAGGACCAGGGCGTGATCTTTGCCCAGGTGCAGACGCCTGTGGGCTCTTCGGCTGAACGTACGCAGAAAGTCATCGATGACATGCGTAGCTACCTGCTCAATGACAAGGAAGGCGAGCCTGGCGAAGGCAAAGGCGTGAAATCGGTGTTTACCGTAAACGGCTTCAACTTCGCCGGTCGTGGCCAGAGTTCGGGCCTGGCCTTCGTGATGCTCAAGCCGTGGGATGAACGTGATGCGTCCACCTCCGTGTTTGAAATCGCCAAGCGCGCCCAGGGTTACTTCATGCAGACCTTCCAGGACGCCATGGTATTCGCCATTGTGCCGCCGTCTGTTCTGGAGCTGGGTAACGCCACCGGTTTCGACGTGTTCCTGCAAGACCAGGGCGGTGTCGGCCATGAGAAGTTGATGGCGGCCCGTAACCAGTTCCTGGGCATGGCTGCCCAGAGCAAGATCCTCGCGGGTGTGCGCCCCAACGGCGTGAACGATGAGCCGCAGTATGAGCTCACCGTCGACGACGAGAAGGCCAGCGCCCAGGGCATCACGCTGTCGAACATCAATCAGACCCTGGCAATTGCCTTGGGTGGCAGCTACGTCAACGACTTCATCGACCGTGGTCGGGTGAAGAAAGTCTACGTGCAAGGTGAAGCCGCCAGCCGCATGTCGCCTGAAGACCTGAACAAATGGTACGTGCGCAGCGACTCCGGGAAGATGGTGCCGCTGTCGGCCATCGCCTCGGGCAAGTGGATCTACGGCTCGCCGAAGCTCTCGCGCTATAACGGTGTGGCGGCGATGGAAATCCTCGGTACCCCGGCACCGGGCTACAGCACCGGTGACGCCATGACGGAAGTCGAACGCATCGCCAAGCAATTGCCGGCGGGTATCGGCTACGCCTGGACGGGCTTGTCGTACGAAGAACGCTTGTCCGGCTCCCAGGCGCCTGCGCTGTACGCGTTGTCGCTGCTCGTGGTGTTCCTGTGCCTGGCGGCACTGTACGAAAGCTGGTCGATCCCGATTGCGGTGGTACTCGTCGTGCCGCTGGGCGTGGTGGGTGCGTTGATCGCCACCAGCATGCGCGGGTTGTCCAACGACGTGTTCTTCCAGGTGGGCCTGTTGGTGACGGTGGGCCTGGCGGCGAAAAACGCCATCTTGATCGTGGAGTTCGCCAAAGAGCTGCACGAACAGGGCAAAGGCATCGTCGAGGCGGCCATCGAGGCGTCCCGTATGCGTCTGCGTCCGATCATCATGACCTCCATGGCGTTCATCCTCGGCGTACTGCCGCTGGCGATCTCCTCAGGCGCAGGTTCAGGCAGCCAGCACGCGATCGGCACCGGTGTAATTGGCGGTATGATCACGGCCACAGTGTTGGCGATCTTCTGGGTACCGTTGTTCTTTGCAACCGTGTCCGCCATCGGCGACCGTAAACCGAAAGAAACCAAGCAAACCCCTAAAGAGGCTGGCCAATGAGCAAGTCGCTACTTTCCCTAGCCGTCACGGCATTCGTGCTCAGTGGCTGCTCGCTGATACCTGACTATCAGCGCCCCGAAGCGCCGGTGGCCGCACAGTTCCCGCAGGGGCCGGCGTATTCGTCGGCCCAGGCACCGAGCCAGGCCGCTGCCGAACAGGGCTGGAAGCAGTTTTTCCATGACCCTGCCCTGCAACAGTTGATCCAGACCGCGCTGGTGAACAACCGTGACCTGCGCGTTGCGGCCCTGAACATCGACGCCTACGCGGCGCAGTACCGCATCCAGCGTGCCGACCTGTTCCCGGCCGTGTCGGCCAATGGCAGCGGCAGCCGCCAGCGTGTCCCGGCCCGTGCCTCGCAGACCGGCGAAGCGAACATCACCAGCCAATACTCGGCCACCCTCGGGATCAGCTCTTATGAGCTGGACCTGTTCGGTCGCGTACGCAGCCTGAGTGAAGAAGCGCTGCAGAAGTACTTCGCCACTGAAGAAGCCCGCCGCAGCACCCAGATCAGCCTGGTGGCCAGCGTGGCCAATGCCTACCTGACCTGGCAGGCCGACAAGGAACTGCTCAAGCTGACCCAGGACACCCTGGGCGCGTTCGAGCAGAGCTTCAAGCTCACCTCGCGCAGCAACGAAGTCGGCGTGGCCTCGGCCCTCGACCTGAGCCAGGCACGCACCTCGGTGGAAAACGCCCGCGTGCAGCTGGCCCGGTATACGCGCCAGGTCGCCCAGGACGAAAACAACCTGACCCTGCTGCTGGGCACCGGCCTGCCGGCGAATATCGCCAGCAAGCCGCTGTCGGATGACCTGCTCAGCGAAGTGCCGGCCGGGTTGCCCTCGGACCTGCTGCAACGTCGCCCAGACATCCTGCAGGCCGAGTACAACCTCAAGGCGGCCAACGCCAATATCGGCGCGGCCCGTGCAGCGTTCTTCCCGAGCATCAGCCTGACGGCCAACGCCGGCACCCTGAGCCCAGACCTCGGCGGCCTATTCAAAGGCGGCTCGGGCACCTGGTCGTTCGCCCCGCAGATCAACATCCCGATCTTCAACGCCGGCAGCCTTCGCGCCAGCCTGGACTACTCGAAGATCCAGAAAGAAATCAACGTAGCGAACTACGAGAAGGCGATCCAGACCGGCTTCCAGGAAGTGTCCGACGGCCTCGCCGCGCGTGAGACCTACAAACAGCAACTGGAGGCCCAGCGGGGCTTCGTCGCGGCCAACCAGGATTACTACCGCCTGGCCGAGCGTCGCTATCGCATTGGTGTCGACAGCAACCTGACCTTCCTCGACGCCCAGCGCCAACTGTTCAGTGCCCAGCAGTCGCTGATCACCGACCGCCTGGCGCAGTTGAACAGCGAGGTCAACCTGTACAAGGCCCTCGGCGGTGGCTGGAACGAGCAAACCGCGAAGAACGAGCCGTTGAAAGAAGAAGTACCGGCACTGAAGTTGTTCTGATGCTGGCGTAAACAAAAAACCGCTTCCCTCACCGGAAGCGGTTTTTTTATGCCGCCTTTTGTAGTGAGCGGGCTTGCCCCGCGCTGGGTTGCGCAGCAATCCAATAGGGCCACACAGATAAGTCAGATTGATTTGAGGCGCCTGGGTTAGGGCCGCTGCGCAGCCCAGCGCGGGGCAAGCCCGCTCACTACATGGCGCGAACGCCCGCTGCCTTGCTTTTCGCCCAACCTTTCAGGATAAAATTGGTCACAGATTCTTACAGACCACAGAGGGAGCTTGTCGTAATGATCGTAGGAATCGACCTGGGGACCACCAACAGTCTCGCCGCGGTCTGGCGCGGTGATGCTGCCGAATTAGTGCCCAATGCCCTTGGCCAGTTGCTGACCCCCAGCGTGGTCGGGCTGGATGATCAAGGCCGTGTCCTGGTCGGCCAGGCGGCCAAAGAGCGCCTGCACACTCACCCGCACCTGACCACGTCGCTGTTCAAGCGCTACATGGGCAGTGCCACCGAAGTGCGCCTGGGCGATCGCTTGTTCCGTCCGGAAGAACTGTCCGCGCTGGTGCTCAAAAGCCTGAAGGAAGACATCGAGCGCACCTACGGCCATACCGTCACCGAAGCCGTCATCAGCGTGCCCGCCTATTTCAGCGACGGCCAGCGCAAAGCCACGCGCATCGCCGGTGAACTGGCCGGGCTCAACGTCGAAAAACTGATCAACGAACCCACCGCTGCCGCCCTCGCCTACGGCCTGCACCAGCGCGACAAGGAAACCTCGTTCCTGGTCTTTGACCTCGGTGGCGGCACTTTCGACGTGTCGATCATTGAGTTGTTCGACGGCGTGATGGAAGTCCGTGCCAGTGCCGGCGACAACTTCCTCGGCGGCGAAGACTTCGACACCCTGCTGCTGGAACACTTCGTCGACAGCCAGCGCAACGCCCAAGGCTTCCCGCCCACCAGCAGCGTACTGCAAGCCCTGCGCCGCGAAGCTGAACGCGTGCGCAAGGCCCTTGGGCAGGACGACAGCGCCGACTTCGCTCTGCGTGTCGATGGCCAGCAATGGGTAAAAACCATTACCCAACAGGAACTTGCCAAGCTCTACACACCGCTGCTGGAACGCCTGCGCGCGCCCATTGAACGGGCCCTGCGTGATGCGCGGATTCGTGTGGGCGACCTGGATGAAATCCTGCTGGTGGGCGGTACCACGCGCATGCCGCTGGTGCGCAAACTCGCCGCCGGGTTGTTCGGGCGCTTCCCGTCCATCAGCCTCGACCCGGACCAAGTGGTCGCCCATGGCGCTGCGATCCAGGCGGCGCTCAAAGCCCGCTCCGCCGCATTGGAAGAAGTGGTGCTGACCGACGTCTGCCCCTACACCTTGGGCATCGAAACCTCTAACCAGTACGGTAGCCATATCGAGAGCGGCCATTACCTGCCGCTGATCGAACGCAACAGCAGCGTGCCGGTGAGCAGGGTCAAAAGCGTGGTCACCCTGTCTGACGACCAGACCCGCGTACTGCTGAAGATCTACCAAGGCGAAAGCCGCCTGGTCAAAGACAACATCGAGCTGGGCCAACTGGAAATTCCCGTGCCCAAGCGCAAGGCCGGTGAAGTCTCGCTGGACGTGCGCTTCACTTACGACAACAACGGCCTGCTGGAAGCCCAGGTGAGCATCCCGCTGACCGGCGAGCAACATTCGCTGGTGATCGAAAACAACCCTGGCGTGCTCAGCCCCGACGAGATCCAGCAACGCCTGCAAGCCCTGGCGCAGTTGAAGGTTCACCCCCGCGACCAGCAGGTCAATACCGTACTCACCGCGCGGCTTGAGCGGCTCTACCAGGAAAGCCTCGGCGAACTTCGCGAGCAGCTTGGGCACTGGGCCGGGCAGTTCCAACAGGTGCTCGACTCCCAGGATGAACGCCGCATTCGTGAAGCCCGCAGCGAACTGACGCGGCAACTTGAGCAACTCGACAACGGGTTCTGGCGCTGAGGGAACACACCATGGATTGCTGGACCGTGCTGCAACTGTCGGAAGACGCTGACGAGCGCACCATCAAGCGCAGCTATGCGCGGCTGCTGAAAAGCTGCCGGCCGGATGACGATGCCGCAGGCTTCCAGCGATTGCGCGAAGCCTATGAAGAAGCACTGGCCTACGCACGCTGGCGAGCCGACTGCGAAGAAGAGCAAAGCAGCGTTGCAACGCCCGCCGTCGAACAGGCCTACGGTAACCTCAACGACCTCGCCGAGTTGATGGACGTCAGCGTCCTGCACCCTGCCCCTTTCGAAGCGCCCAAGGCCGACCCGGCGCATGCCCTGCTCAGTGGCCTCAACGCCAGCAACTTCATCGAACGCTGGAACCTGGCCAATCAACAGGACTGCACCGACACTTTCCAGGCTGGCCTGCTGCGCCACTGCTTTGAAGCACCGGGCGAACGCAGCCCCATCGCCCAATGGGCGGTACAACACCTGGAATGGCTGACCCCGTGGCAGCAGGTGGCAATGACCACGTGGCAATACGATGCGCTGACCAGCGAACTGCTGCAGGACTATCGCCACACCTTGCAGGAACGGCTGGAACAAAAGGCCGAACGCGAGTTCATCACACAGCTCACGCAGTACAACAACCAGCCCTGGCTACGGGTGTTCGACCTGCAACAGCAGTGGCAACGCATCATCCTGCACCTGCTCCACGACACCACCTGGAGCGTGCCGCTGTTCGAGCGGGTGTGCCAGGTGTTTGGTTGGGACGACCAGAAAGGCGTCTACCCGGAACCGGCGTGGATGTGGCGCCAGTTGGTGTCGCGCTGCGAGCAGGAAAGCTTCTTCGTCAACCTGCAAGACAAGGCAAACGACACCCGCCGCACCTCTGCCGATGCGTTGGCGGCGCGCCTGTTGCTTACGCCGATGAGCGTGAAGGAACAATACCGCTTGGTCGCAGCCTTTGATGAGAATGCGTGGAATGCCACTCAACACCTGTCTGAAGTCCTGACCTGGCGCTACCCGGACTTGCTCGAACGACTGCCGGATTCGCACGTTTTCTTCTGGCGAAAATTCCTGCCGCGTGGGGTGACCCTGGATAGCTGGATCAGAGTCTGGGCCGGATTAGCCCTGGCCAACGGCCTGGCCTTTCATCAAGTCCTCGACACCTCGCTGCCGGCCAAATTCTTTTTGTTTATCCTGCTGTCGGTCATTCCCGCGCTCTGCGCCCTGCGCGGCGCCCAATTATGGGCCGACTTCACCTCACGCCTGATCGTCCAGGACCTATGGCTCAGCGAACGCCTGTTGCCCAAGCGGCTCAGCGTCCGCCAGTTCAGACTCGTGCTACGCCATGGTATTCCCCAATTGGTGATGCTACTGGTGTTTGGCTACATTCTCGGGGTCATGGGCATGCTGACCTACCTGGGCATGATCCTGATCAGCCTGTTTCACTCGCGGCGAATCGGCAAGGTCAACGAAAACTTCAATGCCAGGATTCCGTGGATCAAAGGGTTGCACTGGGCTTATTGGAGCCCGCTGCAAGTGGTGTTCTTGATGGCAATGGTGGCCGCAACCCTCGCCTGCCAGAAATTTCTGCCCGCCATCCCGTGGACCAGTTTGAACACCCTGCACTGAACCCGGAAAACCGGGCCGGACCTCATGAGTCCGGCCCGGCAACTTGCGTTCGATCATCGCCCACAACCCGCCCTTCCCCGATTGAACCAGTCGCGCACCGCCCCGCACCATGGCCGCCACCTGCATAAACCCAATAACAACAGGTCCTTACGCCATGAGCACTTTCCACCCGCGCCAATTCCTGCTGGCAACCGCTGTCGCCAGCCTTGCCCTGCCCGTCGTCGCCGAAGAACACGGCTTTCTCGAAGACGCCAGCGCCAACCTCAACCTGCGTAACTTCTTCTTCAACCGCAACTTCACCAACCCCACCAAAACCCAGGGCGGCGCGCAGGAGTGGACGCAGAGTTTCATCCTCGACGCCAAGTCCGGTTTCACCCAAGGCACCGTGGGTTTTGGCGTGGATGTGCTGGGGCTGTATTCGTTGAAGCTGGACGGTGGGCGCGGCACCGGGGGTACCCAGTTGCTGCCGTTGGACCATGATGGCCGCCCTGCGGATGAGTTCGGACGCCTCGGTGTAGCGTTCAAGGCGCGCCTCTCCAAGACCGAAGTGAAGGTCGGCGAATGGATGCCGGTGCTGCCTATCCTGCGCTCGGACGATGGTCGCTCCCTGCCGCAAACCTTGCGCGGCGGGCAGATCACCTCCAAGGAAATCGACGGCCTGACTCTCTACGGCGGCCAGTTCCGCGCCAACAGCCCGCGTGACGACAGCAGCATGACCGACATGTCGATGGTCGGTAAAACCGCGTTCACTTCCGACCGTTTCAACTTCCAGGGCGGCGAGTACGCGTTCAACGACAAACGCACGCAGATCGGCCTGTGGAATGCGCAGCTCAAGGACATCTACAGCCAGCAGTTCGTCAACCTGATCCACAGCCAACCGTTGGGCGACTGGACCCTGGGCGCCAACCTTGGCTTTTTCTACGGCAAGGACGACGGCAGCGCCCGCGCAGGCGAGCTGGACAACAAGACTTGGTCCGGCCTGTTCTCGGCCAAGTACGGCGGCAACACCTTTTATGTCGGCCTGCAAAAACTCGCCGGCAACAGCGCCTGGATGCGCGTCAACGGCACCAGCGGCGGCACCCTGGCCAACGACAGCTACAACTCGAGCTACGACAACGCCCAAGAGAAATCCTGGCAGGTGCGTCACGACTACAACTTCGCCGCCCTTGGCGTGCCTGGCCTGACCCTGATGAATCGCTATATCAGTGGCAGCAATGTGCACACCGGGACGATCACCGATGGCAAGGAATGGGGCCGCGAAAGCGAATTGGGCTACACCGTGCAAAGCGGCGCCGCGAAAAACCTGACGGTGCGCCTGCGCAATTCGAGCATGCGGCGTGACTACAGCAACAATGAGTTTGATGAGAATCGGTTGATCATCAGCTATCCAATCAGTCTGCTGTAAACCCGAATTACATTTATGGGGGAACGATCTGGCGCGTCCGACCCATTCCAAGAGAGAGGGTCAACACCTGGCTCCGCGAAAAGGACGACACCTGGACGTTTCAAAACCTGTTACACACGCTCACGCGAGCAACCGAATGTGGCGCACAGTTCGACGACTGCGCGCCCTGCGGTCTTCAGCAACGGCCAATACCTGGGCTGACGCTGATCAGCGCTCGCCTGTCAGACTGTAACCTCACACAGCCGCTCTTGCTGTATCGTGCGCGCCTGCCGCTGCTGATCCCACCCAACAGCGGCCTTCTATTTGAGCCCGCGCCCACCATGAAATCCTTCGCCATCGCATCCGCCATGCTTGCCCTGGCCCTGAGCCTCAGCGGCTGCATCGGCGCGCCCATCGCCCTGACACCGCAGACCGAACAACGCCTGCAAGCCCAGGCGCCGATCCGCTTTCTGCTGACCTTCGATGACGGCCCCAGCGCGTCGGGCTACAACAACCCGAGCCGTTCGGTGGTAGCCGACCTGGCGCAGAACCCGGTGTTGCCGGGGATCAAGGCGGTGTTTTTCCTGCAAACCGAAGCAGCCCGCTCCGGTGGCAGTTCGCGGGGCCGCAAGACCATGGAGCGTGAATACGCGGGCGGGCATATCCTGGCCTTCCACACGGCCACGGCGTTTCATACCAACCATCGTTGGCTGAATGACGCGACACTTGAAAGCACCCTCACCCAGGGCGCCGCCGACATTGCCGCCATCACCGGTGCACCGCCCACGCTGGTACGCCCACCGTTCTGGAACTACGACCGCCGCACCTTCGCCGCCTACAGGCGCCATGGCCTGCATGTGTTGTTGACTGACCTGAGCGCCAATGACGGCAAGATCTGGGGCTTCAACGGCAGCCCGCGGCGCCGGGCGAATTTGTATCGGCAACTGTCGGTGGTGCGCGAGCGCATCGCCTTGGGGCAACTGCCGACCGTGGACGGCGTGATACCGGTGGTGGTGACGTTCCACGACATCAACCGCTATACCGCGATCCATATGCAGGAGTACTTGCAGATCCTGCTGGACAGCGCTCGCGTCACCGGCATGAAAACGGCCGCTGAACCGTTCTACACCGATACCGCCCAGCTTCAGCGCGCGGCGCTGGCAAGGACCGTGAAGGATGTGAGTGAAGACGTGCATCTGCCGGGTGTGTGGAACTGGGTGTGGGATGCGGATTCGCACTGATTCCCGGTGCGATGGAGACCGCCAGCTCCCACATTTGATCGTATTTCTGGTTCAGTCTTGCTGGCGCGACTCTACGCCCAGCTCATCCCACACCGACTCCGCCAGATGGAACGTCGCATTCGCCGCCGGAATCCCGCAGTAGATCGCGCTCTGCATCAGCACTTCCTTGATCTCGGCGCGGGTCACGCCATTGCTCGCGGCGGCGCGCAGGTGCAGCTTGAGTTCTTCGCTGCGGTTCATGCCGATCAGCATGGCGATGGTGATCAGGCTGCGGGTGTGCCGAGGCAGGCCGGGGCGGGTCCAGATATCCCCCCAGGCGTGGCGGGTGATCATTTCCTGGAACTCGCTATTGAATTCGGTCAGGGCATTGAGGCTACGGTCGACATGGGCATCACCCAGCACTTCGCGGCGCACCTGCAGGCCTTCGGCATAACGTTGTTTCTCGTCCACAAAAAACTCCTGATTCACTATGAAACGCGACCTGTAGTGAGCGGGCTTGCCCCGCGCGGGGTGGCGAAGCCGCCCCACACCCATTCAACGCATTCTGTCTGGAAGATTGCGGTGAGTGGGTTAGGGCCGCTACGCGCCCCAGCGCGGGGCAAGCCCGCTCACTACAATGTAGGTCAGCGAGTGAGTAAAAATTCGATAACGCGCTCGCTGAACGCAGCACCGGCCTGGACGTTGGACAAGTGCGCCGCATAGAACTCGGCGTACTCGGCACCCTGTACATGGTTCTGGATAAAGTGGCTGCCGGCCGGCGGTGTGACCGCGTCTTCGGTGCCAGCAATCGCCAGGGTCGGCACTTTGATCAAGGCCAGTTGGTCGCGAAAATCCGCATCCCGCACCGCCGCACAATTGGCGGCATAACCTTCGGGCGATGTGGCCGCCAGCATGTCGGTAATCTGCTTGGCCTGGTGCGGGTTGGCCGCCGCAAAGTCCGCGGTGAACCAGCGTGCAATCGATGCATCGCGCAGCGCTACCATCGCCGCTGCGCCATCACGCAACACCATTTCAATGCGCGGGTTCCATACCTCGGGCGTGCCGATCTTGGCGGCGGTGTTGCACACCACCAGGCGCTGCAAACGCTGCCCAGCATTGATACCAAGCCATTGGCCAATCAGGCCGCCCATGGACAACCCGCAAAAATGCGCGCGTTGGATATCCAGTGCATCCAGCAGCGCGATCACATCCTGACCGAGTTGCTCAATGCTGTAGGGGCCTGGGGTAACCAAGGATTTGCCATGGCCACGGGTGTCAAACCGCAGCACGCGAAAATGTTGGGTTAAGGCCGGGATCTGGATATCCCACATGTGCAGGTCGGTGCCCAGCGAGTTGGAGAGCACCAGTACTGGCGCATCCTCAGGCCCATCCAATTGGTAATGCAGTTCGCCCTCGGCGAGTTGTAAAAATGCCACGGTGGTCTCCTCAAGCAAAGTGTTCGGCTACAGCGCGGGTAACCCAGGTGCGGGCTTGGCCCAGGTAATGGGCGGGATCAAGCAAGCGGTCCAACTCAGCTGCTGACAGCTCGGCGGTGACTTGCGGCTCATCCGCCAATACCGCGCGCAGATGCCGGCCTTCTGCGACGGCGCGCTTGCAGCATTGCTCCAGCAGATGGTGTGCAGTTTCACGGCCAAGGCGCTGGGCGAGCACGATGCTGACGGCTTCGGCCAGCACCAGGCCTTGGGTCAGGTCGAGGTTATGCGTCATGCGTTGCGGGTCGACTTCCAACCCTTCGCTCACCAGCAAGGCCTGTTGCAACGCGCCGGAGACCAACCGGCAAATCTCCGGCAAGGTTTCCCATTCGGCATGCCACAGGCCCAGGCTGCGCTCGTGCTCCTGGGGCATGGCGCTGAACATTGTCGCCACCAACCCGGGCACGCGGGTCGCGGCGCTGATCAGCACTGCGGCGCCCACCGGGTTACGCTTGTGCGGCATGGTCGATGAGCCGCCTTTGCCCGGCGCGGAGGGCTCAAAGACTTCCGCCGCTTCGGTTTGCATCAGCAGGCTGATATCGCGGCCCAGTTTGCCGAGGCTGCCAGCGATCAGGCCAAGCACGCTCGCGAATTCCACCAGGCGATCCCGTTGGGTGTGCCAAGGCTGTTCGGGCAAGGTCAGTTGCAGCTCTGTTGCCAGCGCCTCGGCCACCGGCATGGCCTGTTCGCCCAGCGCTGCGAGGGTTCCGGAGGCACCGCCGAATTGCAGCACCAGCAAGCGCGGTTTCAGTTCGGCGAGACGTTGCCGACTGCGCGTTACTGCCCCCAGCCAACCGGCGATTTTCATCCCCAGGGTCACCGGCGTCGCATGCTGCAACCAGGTCCGCCCAGCCAGTGGCACAGCAGCATAGCGCTGGGCCTGGGTGGCAAGAATGTCGCCCAGGCGTGCCAAGTCCGTTTCGATCAACGCCACGGCTTGGCGCAGTTGCAGCACCAACCCGGTGTCCATCACATCCTGGCTCGTCGCGCCCAGGTGCACATAACGTTCGGCGCCGGGGTCTTCAGCGGCAATCAACTTGCCCAATGCCTTCACCAACGGAATCGCCGAATTCCCCGCCGTGGCAATCGCCACGCCAAGGGCATCGACGTCATACAGCGACGCCAGGCACGCCTGGGCGATCGGTGCGACCGCGGCCTGGGGGATCAAACCGACCCGAGCCTCGGCCCGGGCCAACCCCGCCTCAAAATCCAGCATGCCCTGCAAGCGTCCCCTGTCGCAGAACACCTCGGCCATGCTGTCCGCCGTGAAATAAGCGTCGAACAATTGATTGCTCGTGCGCAGCGTCATAGCTCATCCCTTAAAGATCGTGATGCAAGTACTCCGCCTGTTTAGGCAGGCGCAAGCTGAACAGGAAAGCCACCGCCATCATGCCGGTGACGTACCAGTAAAAGGTGTTTTCCATGCCCATGGATTTCAGGCCCAAGGCCACGTATTCCGCCGAACCGCCGAAGATCGCATTGGCCACTGCATAGGCCAGGCCCACCCCCAATGCACGTACGTGCGGCGGGAACATTTCTGCTTTCACCAGCCCGCTGATCGAGGTGTAGAAACTCACGATGGCCAAGGCCAGGGAGATCAGCACAAACGCCAGGAACGGGCTGGTCACGGTTTTCAGGGTCAGCAGGATCGGTACCGTGCACAGGGTGCCGAGCGCGCCGAACCAGAGCATCGAGTTACGCCGGCCGATCTTGTCCGAAAGCATGCCGAACAGTGGCTGCATGCACATGTACACGAACAGCGCGCCGGTCATGATGTAGCTGGCGGTCTTGGCATGCATCCCGGCAGTGTTCACCAGGTACTTCTGCATGTAGGTGGTAAAGGTGTAGAAAATCAGCGAGCCGCCGGCGGTGTAGCCGAGCACGGTGATAAACGCCGCCTTATGGTTGCGGAACAGCGCGGCGATGCTGCCGGCGTCCTTGTCCTGGCGCATTTCCTTACTGGTGGTTTCCTTGAGGGTGCGACGCAGCAGCAGCGAGATCACCGCCGCAATCGCGCCGATCACGAACGGAATCCGCCAGCCCCAGGCGCGCAATTCGTCTTCGGTGAGGATCTGCTGCAGGATCACCACCACCAGCACCGCCAGCAATTGCCCGCCGATCAGCGTTACGTACTGGAACGAGGCGAAGAAACCGCGCTGGCCCTTGAGCGCGACTTCACTCATATAGGTCGCGGTGGTGCCGTATTCGCCCCCCACTGACAAGCCTTGGAAAAGTCGCGCGACCAACAGCAACGCCGGGGCCCAGGCGCCGATGTCCTTGTAAGTCGGCAGGAAGGCAATGACCAGCGAGCCGGCGCACATCATCAGCACCGAGATCATCATCGAGTTCTTACGGCCGTGCTTGTCGGCCACCCGACCAAACAGCCAGCCGCCGATAGGCCGCATCAGGAACCCGGCGGCGAACACACCCGCGGTGTTGAGCAGTTGGACCGTGGGGTCGTCCGATGGGAAAAACGCAGGGGCGAAGTAGATGGCGCAGAAGGCGTAGACGTAGAAGTCGAACCATTCGACGAGGTTGCCGGACGAAGCACCGACAATCGCAAAAATCCGTTTGCGGCGTTCTTCTCCGGTGTAGTGACTGGTGGTTGTTGTCATGGTTTTTTCACTCAGTGGGAACGGTTATAGCCTAGACATACTTTGCAACAACCGTGTTCCGCAAGCAGACTTTGGATATGTATCGGCTGAACCGGCCTCATCGGGGGCAAGCCCCCGATGAGGCCCTGACAAGCGACTCAGTAGTCGAAGAACACCGTTTCCTTATCCGTCCCCTGCAACACCACATTCCACTGATGCACACCCGCCGCATCCGGCTTGGCAATCAAGGTGCTACGCCGCTCCGCCGGCACACACGCCAACAACGGGTCATCCCCATTCATCGGCTCACCCTCAAAATAAATCCGCGTCAGCAGGTGCTTCACCAACCCTCGTGCAAACACCAGCACCACCAGATGCGGCGCCTGGGTCGTGCCCTTCAACCCCGGCACGGCGCCCGGCTTGATGGTGGTAAAGCGAAATCGCCCTTCGGCATCCACCGGCACCCGGCCGAAACCTTCGAAGTTCGGGTCCAGCGCTTTGTCCTGCTCATCTTCCGGGTGGTCATATTTGCCGGCGGCGTTGGCCTGCCAGACTTCAAGCATGGCGTCGTTGACGACATCGCCGTTGCCATCCACCACTTGCCCGCTGATCGCCACGCGCTCGCCAAGGGTGGCAGCCACGGTCAGGTCTTCGCGGTTCAGCCAGGTCAGGCCAATGTGGTAATAAGGCCCAACGGTGTGGGACGTGGTCGCGTTGAGTGTCATCTTATTTCTCCATCGGCGTAGCGTCGCGGCCACGCAGGACGATGTCCCAACGGTAGCCGAGGGCGTAGTGCGGGACGGTTTTTTCCAGGTCGAAACGGGCGATCAGGCGTTCCTTGGCCGAGGTATCCGGCACGCAGTTGTAGATCGGGTCGTATTCCAATAGCGGGTCGCCGGGGAAGTACATCTGCGTGACCAGGCGCGTCAGCACACTCGGGCCAAACAGCGAAAAGTGGATATGCGCCGGGCGCCAGGCGTTGTGGTGATTGCCCCATGGGTAGGCACCGGGCTTGATGGTCTGGAACTGGTACCAGCCGTCAGCGTCGGTCACGGTGCGCCCGGTGCCGGTGAAATTCGGGTCCAGCGGTGCATCGTGCAGGTCGCGCTTGTGGTTGTAGCGGCCAGCAGCGTTGGCTTGCCAGATTTCCACAAGAATGCCCGGCACCGGCAGGCCGTTTTCGTCCAGCACGCGGCCGTGAATGATGATGCGCTCGCCCTGGGGCTCGCCCTCATGCTGGGCGGTGAGGTCATTGTCCTTCTCATTGATCCGCTCGGCGCCGATGGTCGGGCCGGTGATTTCCGATAAAGAGTGTGGCAAGAACACCAACGGCTGGGACGGCGAGCGCAGGTTCGTCGACTGGTAGGCCGGGTGCAGGTAATCAGGTTGGGTACCCGCTTGCGGGCGCCGGTATCCGGGCTTGTCACTCATGGAACAATCCTCTCTTGTTAGATGCGTTCAATCGCCAGGGCCAAGCCTTGGCCGACGCCCACGCACATGGTCGCCAGGCCTTTGCGGCCGCCGGTTTTTTCCAGTTGATGCAGGGCGGTCAGCACCAGCCGCGCGCCGCTCATGCCCAACGGGTGGCCGAGGGCGATGGCACCACCATTCGGGTTGACCTGCGGCGCGTCGTCGGCGATGCCCAGTTCACGCAGCACCGCCAGGCCTTGGCTGGCGAAGGCTTCGTTGAGTTCGATCACATCAAAGTCGGTGACCGCCAGGCCCAGCCGCTCCACCAGTTTGCGCACCGCCGGCACCGGGCCGATGCCCATCACGCGCGGTGCGACGCCGGCGCTGGCCATGCCCAATACGCGGGCGCGGGCGGTCAAGCCGTGTTTCTTGACGGCGTCGGCGGAGGCCAGGATCAGCGCCGCCGCACCGTCATTCACACCCGAGGCATTGCCAGCGGTGACGGTTTTGTCAGGGCCGTTGACCGGTTTGAGTTTGGCCAGGGCTTCCAACGTGGTGTCACGTGGATGTTCATCCTGCTCGACAACAGTCTCGCCTTTTTTATGGGCGACCCGCACCGGCACGATTTCTTCGGCGAAGAACCCAGCGGCTTGCGCGGCAGCGGTGCGTTGCTGGCTGCGCAGGGCGAAGGCGTCCTGGTCGGCGCGGGATACGTGGTAATCGTCGGCGACGTTATCGGCGGTCTGCGGCATGGCATCCACGCCGTACTGGGCCTTCATCAACGGGTTGATAAAGCGCCAGCCGATGGTGGTGTCTTCCAGCTTCATGTTGCGCGAAAACGCCGCGTCGGCCTTGCCCATCACGAACGGTGCACGGGACATCGACTCGACGCCACCGGCAATCGCCAGCTCCATTTCACCGCTGGCAATGGCGCGGAAGGCCGTGCCGATGGCGTCCATGCCCGAGGCGCACAAGCGGTTGAGCGTCACGCCTGGAATGCTCTCCGGCAGGCCCGCCAGCAACAGCGCCATACGTGCCACGTTACGATTGTCTTCGCCGGCCTGGTTGGCACAGCCGAGGAACACCTCATCAACCGCACGCCAATCCACCGAAGGGTTACGCTCGATCAGCGCCTTGATCGGCAACGCCGCCAAATCATCGGCACGCACGGTGGACAAGCCACCGCCGAAACGGCCGATGGGGGTACGAATGGCGTCACAGATAAATACGTCGCGCATCAGGCTTCTCCCGGCGCTTGGCCATGGGCCGTCGCGGTACGTGCTTCAAGGTCACGCAAAGCGGTCAGCTCTACATCAGTCGGTTCAGCGGTGGTGTCGACCTTGTCGGCAAATCGAATCGCCCAACCGGTGGCCGCCACCACTTGCTCACGGGTAACACCAGGGTGCAGCGCGGTAACCACGAACTCATGGGTGCCCTCTTCCGGCTCCATGATGCACAGGTCGGTAATAATCCCTACAGGCCCCGCGCCCGGCAGGCCCAGGCGTTTGCGCGAGTCGCCGCCTTCGCCGTGGCCGACCGAGGTGATGAAGTCCAGCTTGTCGACAAACGAACGCGCCGACTGCTTGAGGATGATCAGCACGCTCTTGGCGGAACCGGCGATCTCCGGCGCGCCACCGGCACCCGGCAGGCGCACTTTGGGCTGGTGGTAGTCACCGACCACGGTGGTATTGATATTGCCGAAACGGTCGACCTGGGCCGCACCAAGAAAGCCCACGTCAATGCGCCCGCCCTGCAACCAGTAACGAAAGATCTCACCGGTCGGCACCACGGTGTCGGCGGTTTCTGCCAGCTCGCCGTCGCCGATGGACAGCGGCAATACGCTAGGCTTGGCGCCAATCGGGCCGGACTCGTAGATCAGCACCACATCCGGCGACGAGGTCAGGCGCGCCAGGTTGGCCGCCTTCGACGGCAGGCCGATGCCAACAAAGCAGACCGAGCCGTTCTTGAGGCGCCGCGCAGCGGCGACAGTCATCATTTCATTGGTCGAGTAAGCCATTACTTGGCCTCCTGCGCGGCGGCCAGCTTGGCCTGGAATTCAGTGAAATCGGCGGTGCCGTGGATGTATTCGTCGATCCAGGCGGTAAAGGTCTCACGGTCGCGGGCGATTGGGTCCCACGCCTGGTAGAAGCGGTTATCACGCTCGTTGTAGCCATGGGCGTAGGACGGGTGGGCGCCACCGGGCACATGGCACACCGCAGTCAGGGCCCAGGTCGGCAACACGCAGCTGTTCATCGGTGCGTTGAGGTCATCGACGATTTCCTCGACGGTGACGATGCAACGCTTGGCCGCCAGTGCCGCCTCCTTCTGCACGCCAAGAATGCCCCAGAGCAACACGTTGCCCTTGCGGTCGGCTTTTTGCGCATGGATCACGGTGACATCCGGACGCACCGACGGCACCGCCGCGAGCACTTCGCCGGTGAACGGACAGGTCACGGTCTTGATCAGCGGGTTGACCTTGGGCAAGTCGGAACCGGCGTAGGCACGCAGTACCGCGAAAGGTAGGCCAGAAGCGCCGGCGACGTAGGCGTTGGCCAGGTCGGCGTGGCTGTGCTCTTCGATCTCCAGCGGTTGCGGCCATTGCTTCTCGACCGCGTCGCGCAGGCGATGCAGGGAGCCCACGCCCGGGTTGCCGCCCCAGGAAAAAATCAGCTTGCGGGCGCAACCGGCACCGATCAACTGGTCGTAGACCAGGTCAGGCGTCATACGCACCAGCGTCAGGTCTTTCTTACCCTGACGAATGATTTCATGACCCGCTGCCGTAGGGATCAGATGGGTGAAGCCTTCCAGAGCGACGGTGTCGCCGTCGTTCACAAATTGCTTCACCGCGTCACGCAGCGCGAGGATTTCAGCCATGGGGTTCGGGCTCCCGGTGTGGATCGAAAAAGGCGCTGAGGTGGCGCCGGAGTGCTTGAAGATTAAGCTGGGGAAGTGGGCCAAACAATCCGATAATCGACTCAGCGTTCGATTATCGAACGGATTGTTGTCTTGCTAATCATCCGGATTAGCACAGTCAATGTGGGAGCTGGCTCCCACATGAAAAGTGATCGGCCTCAGGTCGCGTCGGCGTGGCTGACCATGCCTTTGATCACCACGGCTGACGTCGCCAATGCAGCCGGAATCACCAGCGCGGTGAGCACCTGCTCGAAGTTCCAACCCAGGCCGAGCAAGGTGGCACCCATCCAAGCGCCGAGGATCGCGCCGAAGCGGCCGATGCCGAGCATCCACGACACGCCGGTGGCGCGCCCCTGGGTCGGGTAGAAGCGTGCGGCCAGGGACGGCATTGCCGACTGCGCACCGTTGACGCACATCCCGGCGATCAGCACCAAGGTCGCCAGCACGGTGATATTGCCCAGACTCTGCCCTACCGCGTAGGCAAATACCCCGGCCAGCAAGTAGAAAATGCCGATGACCTTGTGAGGGTTGAACCGGTCCATCGCCCAACCCACGCCCACCGCGCTCAACACGCCACCAAACTGGAACAAGGCGCCGATAAACGCGGCCTGTTCCATGCTGGCGCCGCTGTCGCGCATGAGCGTCGGGAGCCAACTGGTGAGCAGGTACACGATCACCAGGCCCATGAAGTAGGTGAGCCACAGCAATAACGTACCGACGCTGTAGGTGCCGGAGAAAATCACCGCGAACACGTTGCGCGCCTTGACGGTTTTTTGCTCAGGCACGCTGAAGCGGGTGGCCTGGGCAACGATTGAAGGCTCGATGGGTGACAAGGTCTTGCGCACCTTGTCGGTGCCGCGATTGCGCACCACCAGAAAACGCGCCGACTCCGGCAGCCACACCAACAACACCACCGCCAGGATCAACGGCAGGATGCCGCCGATCAGCAGCAGGCTGTGCCAACCGAACGCAGGGATCAGCTTGGCTGAAATAAACCCGCCGCCGGCCATGCCCAGGTTGAAGCCGCAGAACATGCTGGTCACCAGCAGCGACTTATGGCGTTCCGGGGTGTATTCGGACAGCAGCGTGGTGGCATTCGGCATGCCGGCCCCCAGGCCCAGCCCGGTGAGAAAGCGCAGCACCAGCAACTGGTCAACGTTGGCGCTGTAGGCAGACGCCAGGCTGAACGCACCAAACACCAACACCGCGCCTACCAGCACCACCTTGCGCCCAAAGCGATCCGCCAGTGGGCCGGAGCCGAGCGCACCGAAGACCATGCCGATCAACGCGGCGCTCATCACCGGGCCGAGGCTGGCGCGGTCGATGCCCCAATCCTGGGACAGCGCAGGCGCGATAAAGCCCATGGCGGCCGTGTCGAGGCCATCAAGGAAAACAATCAGGAAACACAGGATCACCACGCGCCACTGATAGCGTGACAGTGGCTGGGTGTTGATGAAGGACTGGACGTCCAGCGTGGTACCGACAGAGGGCTGAGTCATTATTTTTATTTCCACACCGATGGCGGGCTGACGACCTGGGGTCGTCGTTATTATGTGGCGCTGACAGCGCTGCCGCACATTAGTAAGCCTGGGGAAACACCGTCAATTGATCAAACCGGGATCTGTGCGGTCACCGAACAGCTTAGGCAAACAGCTGCGCACTCAGCTCGCAGCTGGCACTCAGCATGCTCGGCAAGAAGCGCTGTTCCAGCTCGGCGCGGCTGACCCGTCCGGCGTGGGTGCTGACGTTCAGCGCGGCCAACACCTGGCCCGAAGCGTCATACACCGGCACGGCGATGGAGCGCAGGCCCTGCTCAAGCTCCTGGTCGACGATGCACCAGCCCTGTTGACGCACTTGCTGCAGACATTCGAGCAAGGCCTGTGGCGTGGTCAAGGTGCGGCTGGTCTTGGTTTGCAGGTCGGCGTGGTCGAGATAATCCTGCAGCGAGGCGTCGTCCAGCGCCGCAAGCAATATGCGGCCCATGGAAGTGCAATAGGCCGGCAGCCGCCCGCCCACCGACAGGTCCACGGAAATCAGGCGCTGGGTAGTGGCCGAACGGGCGATATAGAGAATGTCGTCGCCTTCGAGGGTGGCCATGTTGCAGGCTTCGTGAAGCTGCTCACTCATGCGGTCCAGGTAGGGTTGGGCCGAGACCGCCAGTGGCGTGGACGACAGGTAGGCATGGCCCAGGGTCAGGACTTTGGGCAGCAGCGAATAGGTACGCCCGTCGGTCGTGGCGTAACCGAGCTTGATCAAGGTGTGCAGGCAACGGCGCACGGCGGCGCGGGGGATCTCGGTGCGATGACTGATCTGGGCGATGGTGAGATGGCGCTTGCGCTCCTGGAACGCCTGCACCACCGCCAGGCCACGGGCGAGGGAGGTCATGAAGTCCGGATCACCGGTGAACGCCTGGATACGCTTGGCCGGGGACGCAACGATCGGCGGCGCCATTGACGCGAAAGAGTTGCGCAATTGATCGTTCATGTCGGGGTCCTTACTCTTATTGTCAACCGCAGGGGAGGTTTGGCTGCTATTACAAGTCGCGTCAGCCGCGTGCACAAGGCGGGGCCAAGAACATTGTGCGATTATCGGACAGTCATTCGATTATCGCAATTTGTGGGTTCCCTTCCCTGGCCAGCCAGCGGAGCGCAGTAAAATGAAGTCACGCTTAATAACGTCTGAAGTTGGGTTGATTTTATGACGTCAGAATTCATGCAATTACCGGCACGCCCGTGTAACAAAACGCTCACACAAAGTTGACGCTTTTTAACTTTATGCCGATAGTGTTATTCAAATGCGCCGCTATAATGCACCCTATGTGCCGTTCTGCCCGGTTTACTCTCGAGAGCAGCGCTCGCCAGGTGATGCACGTTGTGCATTGTCGACCGCAACTACCTGCTTTGAATGACTGCACTAACAGGTGGCCGCCCGTCCCTATTTCAAACTTGGACGTTTTCACGGTTCAACTTGGAATACCCCAGGAACGGCATTCAGGCATAACGCTGCAACGTATTTACACTCAACTCAATTAGGTAACGATGTGACGAAAGATGAACTGCGCGCGGAACTTGAGCGCCAGGAGCAACGTTACAAGGACGTTTACGGCGGGGAAGTCACCACTTACGCCGCCCAGCCTGAACCTGAACGCAAACCCTGGCGCAAGCGAGCCAGTCTCCTCGACCAGGCGTTCGCCCAGGAAATCCAAAAGATTGAACAGGAACTCAAAACCGAAGAGCCATAAGCGATTCGGTTTGGAACTCAAGGTTTTGGCCTTGGGTGCTGGCATATAGCTAGCATCCAGCTACCTTGCATCGCTCCACCAGCGGTAAAATTTCATACAAATGTTTCAGGCGTGACGTTTTTGTGACAATCCCCTGCCCCGCAGCCCCTCTGCTTTATAAATCAAAGACTTGCCAAAGCCCCGAAATCCCTGGGATACGCCCCCTGGCGCCGGTTTTTTTCAAGGAAGATTGTTACCGATGAGCAGCTAGTGCATCGATTACTGAGGTTTTCTGGCATAATCGCGCCCCCTTACGACCGGGTCAGAAAACCTTCATGATCGATTTATTCAGCGGACTGGATGCTTGGGTTCTAGTGAGCCTGTTGCTCGCCCTGGCCTTTGTCCTCGCCTTCGAGTTCATCAATGGCTTTCATGACACCGCTAACGCGGTGGCCACAGTCATCTATACCAAAGCCATGCCGCCGCACCTGGCCGTGTTCTTCTCCGGGGTGTTCAACTTCCTCGGCGTGTTGCTCGGTGGTGTCGGTGTCGCCTACGCCATCGTGCATTTGCTGCCGGTGGAGTTGCTGATTAATGTGAACACCGGCCATGGCTTGGCGATGGTCTTCTCTTTATTGGCGGCGGCGATCACCTGGAACCTGGGCACCTGGTACTTCGGTATTCCCGCGTCCAGCTCCCACACCCTGATCGGCTCGATCCTTGGTGTCGGCCTGGCCAATGCGCTGATCAACGACATCCCCCTGGCTGACGGTGTGAATTGGCAGAAGGCGATCGATATCGGCGCCTCCCTGGTGTTCTCGCCGATGGCCGGCTTTCTGGTCGCGGCCCTTGTGCTGATTGGCCTGAAGTGGTGGCGCCCGCTGTCGAAGATGCACAAGACCCCGGACCAGCGCCGCAAGCTTGATGACAAGAAGCACCCGCCGTTCTGGAACCGCTTGGTATTGGTGATTTCTGCCATGGCGGTGAGCTTCGTGCACGGCTCCAACGACGGTCAGAAAGGTATCGGCCTGATCATGCTGGTGCTGATCGGTATCGTGCCGGCGCAGTTTGTACTCGACCTGGGCAGCACCACTTACCAGATCGAGCGTACCCGCGACGCGACCTTGCACCTGAACCAGTTCTACCAGCGCAACCACGAGCCCCTGGGTGAATTCCTGGCCTTGGGTAAAAGCGTGAAGGATGACCTGCCGGGCAAGTTCCGTTGCAACCCGCAGCAGACCGAACCGACCATCAATGCATTGCTGGACACGCTGAAAGGGGTCTCCGACTACCATTCGCTGACCGCCGATCACCGCATTGAAGTGCGCCGCTACCTGCTCTGCCTGGACGATACCGCAAAGAAAGTCGGCAAATTGCCAGGCCTGCCGGCGCGTGAGAAGTCCGACCTCGACAAGCTGCGCAAAGACCTGACCGCCACCACCGAATACGCGCCGTTCTGGGTCATCCTCGCCGTAGCTCTGGCCTTGGGCCTGGGCACCATGGTGGGCTGGAAGCGTGTGGTACTGACCATCGGCGAGAAGATCGGCAAGCAGGGCATGACCTATGCCCAAGGCATGTCGGCACAGATCACCACCGCGACCATGATTGGCTTTGCCAACATCTTCGCGCTGCCGGTGTCCACTACCCACGTGCTCTCTTCGGGCGTGGCCGGCACCATGGTTGCGAACAAAAGCGGCCTGCAAGGCGGCACCGTCAAAACCATCCTGATGGCCTGGGTATTGACCCTGCCGGCAACCGTGGGCCTTTCGGCCGGGTTGTTCTGGCTGGCCTCCTGGGCACTCGGTAGCTGATAACCTAGCAGTAATAAAAAAGGTGCGATCCGCGAGGGTCGCACCTTTTTTTATGCCCCAATTCCATCCCCACAGTTGATCTTCACCGATCAAATAACAGGCAAAAAAAAGGGCGACCGAAGTCGCCCAAAATGCCTTGCGTGCTCATGTAATCCGGAAAAACCTAGGGTTTTTTACGCTTGTTCGCGTCTTTCCAGATAAAAAATCCAAACCCTACAAAAAACATCACCATGAGGCTCACAGTCAGCACTCCGGCAAACACCACATTATCGAAAAACATGACCGGCCTCCTGCACGTGCCCTGTTGCGATAGGGCTAAGTTAATGGAGAAGGCGGATTGAAAAATTGACAGGGATCAATGTCGCCCACGACGGGGCGTAAAGAAGGGAAATAACTGACCTGCATCAATGGATGCAGGCTGTTTCAACGCTTTTTTGGCTTGTTCTTAGGTTTTTTCTTAACTTTGCCGAGCGGCATTGCCTGTTCAAACGCCTGGCGTACTTCATTCAAGCGCTTGTCATTGAGGTCGTGCACCCGCTTGGCGCGTTCGGCACTCAGGTCGATCAGTTTGTCGTCTTCACTCATGGCTTGGCTTACGTGGTGGCTAGAATGGCTCAATAATGCGGCCTCCCCCGCCCAACGGCAAATCAGCGGGCGACAAAAGGCAGGTCATCCCACAAAATCGGTACTTTTCCCCTTTCAGGAGACGCACTCAGGTGGCACTGCACAAGGACCTTCCGCCGTTGCTGGCACTGCGCGCCTTTG
The DNA here is from genome assembly GCF_014268275.3 of Pseudomonas tritici. NCBI lineage: Bacteria > Pseudomonadati > Pseudomonadota > Gammaproteobacteria > Pseudomonadales > Pseudomonadaceae > Pseudomonas > Pseudomonas tritici. Next base: position 1,773,931 of record NZ_CP077084.1, on the reverse strand, counting down.
AAGCGGTGGCGCGGCATTTGAGTTTTATCAAGGCCGCGAACGAGTTGTCGGTGACCCAGAGCGCCCTGAGTCATCAAGTACAGAAGCTTGAGCAACACTTGGGCAAACCGCTGTTTATCCGACGCACGCGCGCGATTGACCTGACTGCCGACGGCCAACGTTACTACGACGAAATCAGCCCGGCCCTTGGCGTCATTGCCGCCGCTACCCGTGCCCAACGCGTGCCCCCTAGCGCCACGGTATTGCGCATCGGCTTGCTGGCCTCCTTTGCCACCCTGTGGCTGGCACCACGCCTGGCCGGGTTTCTCAACCGCTACCCGCATATCCAAGTGGAGTTGTTGCCGGCGATCCAGCTGGCGAACGTCGCAGCCGCCGAGGTCGACCTGGCCATCCGCTATGGCAAGGGCGATTGGCCCGATGTGCAGGCCACGCGACTGATGCCGGAAATCCTCTCCCCGGTGTGCAGCCCGGCGTTCAACGCCCGGCATGACGGCCCGCTGCTGATGGCCACTTCGCACCGCCCGTTTGAATGGACCGATTGGTCTGAGCATTACCACGTCGACCTCGCCAACCACCCCCGTGTGATGCTGCACGACTACAACATCGTGGTTGAAGCCGCTGTGGCTGGCCAAGGCATCGCCATGGGCCGTCATCGCCTGATCGAGCGCAAGCTTCTGGACGGCAGCCTGGTACAAGCCTTCGATTGGCCGCCCTATCACAGCGACATTGGCTACTGGCTCATCGCCCCGCAGGGCACTACGAATGAAGCAGCCGCGTGTTTCAGCCAATGGTTGAAGGAAACCTGCGCCGACGCGTGAGTGATTTCGATACGTCGCGTGAGATCTATCCGTTTGTCGCCTTTCTGAGCAACCAACATGCTGAAACCTCCTGACTCAAGAGGATTCATCATGAGCGACTCCATCCGCCAACGCGTGCAAGCTCTCGGCCTCACGCTGCCCGCCCCCAGCCAACCGGCTGCCAACTACATCAGCCATGTCATCAGCCAGCACCAGTTGTTCATTTCCGGGCAAATTCCACTGGTGGACGATAAACCTGCCTACGTGGGCCGGCTGGGTGAATCCTTGAATGATGAAGAAGGCGCCCAAGCGGCGGAACTCGCCGCGTTGAGCCTATTGGCGCAGTTGAGCGATGCGCTGGGTGATGACCTGTCGCGCCTGGTGCGCACGCTGCGCCTGGAGGTCTTTATCGCCTGCAGCGCTGATTTCAAGCAACAGAGCTTGGTCGCCAACGGTGCCTCCAACCTGTTGGTCAACGCCCTCGGCGAAAAAGGTCGGCATGTGCGTACCGCCCTGGGCGTTTCCAGCCTTCCGGCCGGCGTAGCGGTGGAGGTTGATGCGATTTTTGAGTTGCGCCCATGAGCCCGCGCGAAATCCAACAACTGCGGGATGCAACGCCAGGCTGCCAGTCCGGCATCGTGCATTTCAACCATGCAGGCGCCTCCTTGCCCAGCCAGGCGACCCTCGACGCCATCATCGAGCAGTTGCAACGCGAAGCCCGCGACGGCCCGATGGAGGCCGGCGAACACGGCGAGGTGCTGCTAGAAAAAGCCCGCCGAGCCGCCGGGCAGTTACTCAATGCCCCGGCTTCCTCAATTGCCTTTGCCAGCAGCGGCTCGACCGCCTGGAGCATGGCCTTCCAGGCCTTGGGCCGCTGGCAGCCCGGAGACCGCATTCTGGTGGGCCGTCACGAGTGGGGCGGCAACCTGGCGAGCATGGAACTGGCCGTGCAAGCCGGTGCTCGGATCGAGGTCATCCCCTGCGATGACAGTGGCGCGGCCTGCCCAGTGGCGCTGGAGTCAATGATTGATGCCCATGTGAAGTTGATCGACCTCACTTGGCTGCCGGCCAACGGTGGCCTGATCAACCCCGCCCAGGCCATCGGTGAGGTCGCCAGTCGCCACGCCATCCCCTATTTCATCGATGCAGGCCAAGCCGTCGGCCAGATGCCTGTAGATGTGCACGCGCTGCAGTGTGATGTGCTCAAGTCGGCCGGTCGCAAACACCTGCGCGGGCCACGTGGTACAGCGCTGTTGTATGTGCGGCCGGCGTTTCTCGAGCGATTGAAGCCTGCTCAGCGCGACGTGTTTTCAGCGCCATGGACCGCCCAGGGTTTCGACCTGCGCAACGATGCCCGCCGCTTTGAAACCAGCGAGACATCGTTCGCCTTGCTGGCCGGGCTGGGCAATGCATTGCAGGAGATGAATCGACTGGGCATCGAGCGCGTCTGGGAGCGCGTCTCGCAGACCAGTGAGCGAATTCGCGAAGCGTTGCGTGGGGTTCCGGGCATTACCCTGCATGACTTGGGCACCCGTCAATCAGGCTTGATCGCTTTCAACTTGGCCGGTTGGGATGCCTTCGAACTCAAACGGCGCCTGGGCTTGCAGCGCATCAACATCGGCGCCAACGGCGTGGCGTATACCCCGTTGGATATGCAAGCGCGAGGCCTGCAAAGCGTGGCGCGGATCTCAGTCAGCCCGCTGAACAACGAGGACGATATCGCGTTGCTGTCAGCGGCCTTGCGCGAATTGGCCGACTAAACCTCGACGTCGACCCACAAGCCCTGGCGCGGCGCGTCTTCGATCAGCGGAATCACTGGCACGGTGTTGTCGGCGTTGAGCACATCCCCCGGAATGGCCAAGTGCTGTTCCGGATTTTCATCGGCTTCACGCCGGCGCTTCTGTTGTTCCTGCTGGCGGCGTTGTTCTTCGCGCAGCAAAAACGCCGATGTCTCGGCGTCGCCCTTTTTCAGGTCGATAGTGCTTTCGTTGGAGCCCGGCTGAACTGGCACCACGGGCGGGATATCCGGCTTCTGTCGCACCGGATCGAGTTGTGACGTGACCGGCACAACGCTGACGGGCAGCATGGGTGGCAGCATAATGATTACTCTCCTGATCAACAGGCTGTCGGCGGGTGGCAGGGCGACTTGAGCATAGGCTCGCCAAGCTGTGACCCAGTCGACACTCGCAAGTGCCCGCCACCCGTCGATTCAGCGCTGGATACGCTCGCCAAAGAGAGTAGTTTTTCTCAGAGTCCTTTGGATGGGGGCCTTGTTCCGTTAAGATAGTCGGCTTTTTCACGGCGGGAGTCAGGCAGCATGGCGCAGCAGTATCAACCGGGGCAACGCTGGATTAGTGACAGCGAAGCAGAGCTGGGGTTAGGCACCGTTCTGGCACAGGACGGCCGCTTGTTGACCGTGCTCTATCCGGCCACTGGCGACACTCGCCAGTATGCGTTACGGAATGCGCCCCTCACCCGCGTGAGGTTTTCGCCGGGCGACACCATCACCCATTTCGAAGGCTGGAAAATGACCGTGCAGGAAGTCGACGATGTCGACGGCTTGCTGGTGTACCACGGCCTCAATGGGCAGCACGAGCAGGTCACCCTGCCGGAAACCCAACTCTCCAACTTTATCCAGTTCCGCCTGGCCAGCGACCGTCTGTTCGCCGGGCAGATCGACCCGCTGGCCTGGTTCTCGCTGCGCTACCACACCCTGGAACACACCAGCCGCCAATTGCAGTCCTCGCTGTGGGGCCTGGGCGGCGTGCGTGCGCAACCTATCGCGCACCAACTGCACATCGCCCGTGAAGTCGCTGACCGTATCGCGCCTCGGGTATTGCTGGCCGACGAAGTAGGCTTGGGCAAGACCATCGAAGCCGGCCTGGTGATCCATCGCCAACTGCTCTCGGGTCGCGCCAACCGCGTTCTGATCCTCGTCCCGGAAAACCTGCAGCACCAATGGCTGGTGGAAATGCGCCGGCGCTTCAACCTGCAAGTCGCGCTGTTCGACGAAGAACGCTTTATCGAAAGCGATGCCGCCAACCCGTTCGAAGACACCCAACTGGCGCTGGTCGCGCTGGAATGGCTGGTGGACGACGAGAAGGCCCAGGACGCACTGTTCGCGGCTGGCTGGGACTTGCTGGTCGTCGACGAAGCCCACCACCTGGTGTGGCATGAAGAGAAAGCCAGCCCCGAATACACACTGGTCGAACAGTTGGCTGAAGTGATTCCCGGCGTGCTGCTGCTCACCGCCACCCCGGAACAACTGGGCCAGGACAGCCACTTCGCGCGCCTGCGTCTGCTGGACCCGAACCGCTTCCACGACCTGGCGGCCTTCCGCGCCGAGAGCGAAAACTATCGCCCGGTGGCCGAAGCCGTGCAGGAGTTGCTGGACAAGGGTCGCCTCTCCCCTGCCGCACACACGACCATCCAGGGTTTCCTCGGCAACGAAGGCGAAGCCCTGCTGACCGCCGTCAACGATGGCGACACAGAAGCCAGTGCGCGCCTGGTGCGTGAGTTGCTCGACCGCCACGGCACTGGCCGCGTGCTGTTTCGCAACACCCGCGCCGCTGTGCAAGGCTTCCCGGAGCGCAAGCTGCACGCCTACCCGCTGCCAAACCCGGACGAATACCTGGAGTTGCCGCTGGGCGAACACGCCGAGCTGTACCCGGAAGTCAGCTTCCAGTCGCAGCCGGACATCGAAGAAGAAAACCGCTGGTGGCGCTTCGACCCACGGGTCGAGTGGCTGATCGACCAGCTGAAAATGCTCAAGCGCACCAAGGTCCTGGTGATCTGCGCCCACGCCGAAACCGCCATGGACCTGGAAGACGCCCTGCGCGTGCGCTCCGGCATCCCGGCCACGGTGTTCCATGAGGGCATGAACATCCTCGAGCGTGACCGCGCCGCCGCTTACTTCGCCGATGAAGAGTTTGGCGCCCAAGTGCTGATCTGCTCCGAGATCGGCAGTGAAGGCCGTAACTTCCAGTTCTCCCACCATTTGGTGCTGTTCGACCTGCCGTCCCACCCTGACTTGCTGGAACAGCGGATCGGCCGTCTGGACCGGATCGGCCAGAAGCATGTGATCGAACTGCACGTGCCTTACCTGGAAACCAGCCCGCAAGAGCGTCTGTTCCAGTGGTACCACGAAGCGCTGAACGCGTTTCTCAATACCTGCCCGACCGGCAACGCCTTGCAGCACCAGTTCGGCCCACGCCTGCTGCCGCTGCTGGAAAACGCCGACGACGGCGAGTGGCAAGCCCTGGTCGACGAGGCCCGCGTCGAACGCGAGCGCCTGGAGCAGGAACTGCACACCGGTCGAGACCGCTTGCTGGAGCTCAATTCCGGCGGCGCGGGTGAAGGCGATGCGCTGGTCGAAGACATCCTTGAGCAAGACGACCAGTTCGCCCTGCCGATCTACATGGAAACCCTGTTCGACGCGTTTGGCATCGACAGCGAAGACCATTCGGAAAACGCGCTGATCCTCAAGCCCAGCGAAAAAATGCTCGACGCCAGCTTCCCCCTGGGTGACGACGAAGGTGTGACCATCACCTACGACCGCAACCAGGCACTGTCGCGCGAAGACATGCAGTTCATCACCTGGGAACACCCGATGGTGCAGGGTGGCATGGACCTGGTGCTGTCCGGTTCCATGGGCAACACCGCCGTGGCGCTGATCAAGAACAAGGCGCTCAAGCCGGGCACCGTGTTGCTGGAGCTGCTTTACGTCAGCGAAGTGGTCGCGCCGCGCGCGCTGCAACTGGGTCGTTACCTGCCGCCGGCGGCACTGCGCTGCCTGCTGGACGCCAATGGCAACGACCTGTCGGGCCGCGTGTCGTTCGAAACCCTCAACGACCAGTTGGAAAGCGTGCCTCGGGCCAGCGCCAACAAGTTTATCCAGGCCCAGCGCGACCATCTGACGCCACGGATCAACGCCGGTGAAGAGAAGATCACCCCGCGCCACGCCGAGCGCGTAGCCGAGGCCAAACGTCGCCTGGCGGCGGACACCGACGAAGAGCTGGCGCGCCTGACCGCGTTGCAAGCGGTCAACCCGACCGTGCGTGACAGCGAGCTGGTTGCCCTGCGCAACCAGCGCGAGCAAGGCTTGGCCATGCTGGATAAAGCGGCGCTGCGACTGGAAGCGATTCGAGTCCTGGTAGCGGGTTGATTACCACCCTGCTCCGCTAAAAAGAAGGCCCGCGCAATGCGGGCCTTTTTTATTCGCTTGAGAATATCTGTGGCATTAATAGCGCCTTCGCGAGCAAGCCCGCTCCCACATTTGACCGAGTTGTCATGTCGATCACCGATCAATGTGGGAGCGGGCTTGCTCGCGAAAGGGTCCACTCGGTCTCAAGCCGTAGCCACAGCAGCCGGCACCTCAACCGCCACCAACCCCTCTTTCATCCGTTTGGCATCCCGCACAAAACAGCGCGACGCCTGAAACAAAAACAACAGGGTCAAGAACAGCGCCACCGGAATCAGGTACATGGCGTCATGTAACCCCACCGCCTTATAGGCCTCCGTCATCTGCTCCGCCCCCGCCGCGTACATAGCCGAATGGGCAAAATGATCGGAAAGCCCACCCACGACGATCGGCCCCATCCCCCCACCCAGCAAGTACAACCCGGCAAAAAACAGCGCCATCGCCGTGGCCCGCAGGCGCGGTTCCACCACGTCCTGAATCGCCGTGTACACGCAGGTGTAGAAGTTATAGGCAAACAACCAGCCCACACTGAACAACGCCACAAACACACCAATCTCAATGCGCCCGGCGTGCAACGCCCAGGCAGTGGTCACGGTGGAGATGATCAGGCTGAACGCGGCGAACAACAGCCGGCCATTGGCTACGCGTTGATGGATCTTGTCGGCGATCCAGCCGCCTAGGGTCAGGCCCACCAGGCCGGTCAGGCCGACGATCACCCCGGTGGCCACGGCGGCGTCCTGCAGCGGCATCAGGAAGTAACGCTGCAACATCGGCACCAGGAACGAGTTACAGGCGTAGGTGGCAAAGTTAAAGCACAACCCGGCCAGCACCAGCCACAGGAAGGTAGGCACCGCCAGCACGCGACGAATCGGGCGGTCGACGCGTTCCTGGGAAACCTGCACGGTTTCCGCCGCGCCACGCTTGGGCTCCTTGATATAGAACATGAACACCGCAAGGATCAGCCCCGGCACTGCCGCGATAAAGAACGGTGCGCGCCAGCTGTCAAACGCCTTGACCATCCAACCGATGGTGAAAAACGCCAGCAATAGCCCCAAGGGCAGGCCCAGCATGAAAATGCCCATGGCCCGCGCGCGACGGTGCGCCGGGAACAGGTCGCCAATCAGCGAGTTGGCCGCTGGCGCATAGCTGGCCTCGCCGATGCCGACGCCCATGCGCACCAGCAAAAACGTCCAGAAACTGCCGACCAGGCCGTTGACCGCCGTCAGCCCGCTCCAGGCGAACAGGCCCCACCCCATCAGCTTGCTGCGCGAGCCGGTGTCGGCCATACGCCCCAGGGGCAAGCCGGCGATGGCGTAGACGAGGGTAAAGGCGGTGCCGATGATGCCGAGCTGGAAGTCGCTCAGGTGCCATTCCATACGGATTGGCTCAATGATGATCGCCGGAATGGTGCGGTCGAAGAAGTTGAACAGGTTGGCCAGGAACAGCAGGAACAGAATGCGCCAGGCATTCGCCGCTTGGGTCGAGTTCTGCATGGGTCCGTCTCTTTTATTGTTATGAGAGCTGCGATGCCCGCTGCATCCTGCCCGGTACCTGCAACATAGTCAGGCGGGCGGCGGTTGTCTGTAATGATTCGTAAAGCTGATAGGGCATGATTTCACCCGGTGCTGCGGGACTTTGCCTACGAAAATATAAGTCCGCGCCCCCCTTCCCAACAGCCATGGCGCGGATAGAATGGCGAGCCTTCCCGTAGTCCCCCCTCTACTTATCCTATTGATGACGCCCATGTCCGAAGCCAGTCCGTGTCTGAGTTGCGGTGCCTGCTGTTCATACTTTCGTGTGTCTTTCTTCTGGGGAGAGTGCGCCTCATCGGGGGGCACGGTGCCCGACGACCTGGTGGTGCAAATCAACCCAACGCGCGTGGCGATGATCGGTACCGACCAGAAACCCGCCCGCTGCTGCAGCCTTGAAGGTGAAGTGGGTAAAGGGACGAGTTGCTCGATCTATGAGCAACGCTCAAGCCCCTGCCGCGAGTTTGAAGCGTCGTGGAGCCAGGGTGTGCAGAACGTCGATTGCGATGCCGCACGCGCCGAGTTTGGCTTGGCGCCGTTGCATGCGCCATTCGAATTGGAGCTGCCCATCAGCGCTTAGCATCAAACGCTATGAGCAGCATGCAAAAATAATTCAGAGCAAAGTGCCATCATTCCTGGCAAATTCCGTAAGGCTTCTATACTTGACCTCATAGGTCATCGCCGTAGGCAGTGACGTGACGCTATGACGGGACATGCTATGGAATGGCTGGGTCTGCATTTGTTCACCGGGCTTCCGGAAAGCGGGCATTTATTACTCAATTGCAGTCATAACCCCTTTTTGGTGCTGTTGGCCTACCTCGTCGCTTGCGCGGCAGGCTTTGGCACGCTCGACATGGCTGAACGCGTAGGTCATGTCGAGAACCCGACCGCGCAGCGCCATTGGCGCTGGCTCGGCGCCAGTTGCCTGGCGGGCGGGATCTGGTCCACCCACTTCATCAGCATGCTGGCCTTCCAGGCGCCTATCGCGATTCACTACGACCTGTTGATGACGTTCGCGTCCTTGCTCATCGCGCTGATCGCCTCGTTGATCGCCATGCAGACCCTCAGCCATCCTCACCTGCGGTTCCACCAATATGGGCTGGCCTCCCTATGGATGGGTGTCGGCATCGCCTTGATGCATTACGTTGGCATGTCGGCCATGCGTTCCCAGGCCCAGCTGTATTTTGAGACCGAGTTGTTCATAGCCTCGGTGGCCATCGCCATGGGCGCAAGCCTGGCTGCGTTGTTGCTGTCGAGCTACCTGCGCACCGGCACCGGCGTGTTTCATCAACTGCTCAAATACGCCGCCAGCCTGGTCTTGGGTGCGGGAATCCTGAGCATGCATTTTACCGGCATGGCCGCGATGCAATTAATTGTTCCCACTGGGGCTGACCTCTCATTGCCTTCGGATAACAACCCTATCCAGCTGGGTTTGTCGGTGGCGGTCATCACCCTGCTGGTGATTGGCAGCAGCATCAGTGCTGCCCTGGCCGACAAGAAACTGCAGCATAAGGAACGCGACCTGCGCCGGGTTAATGCGTTGCTCAGCGAACTGGATCAGGCGCGCGCTTCATTGCAACAAGTGGCCCATTACGACGCCCTGACCAGCCTGCTCAATCGACGGGGCTTCAACCAAATCTTTGCAGAGAAGCTTGCCGAAAAAACCGCCTCCCACGGCATGATGGCGGTGATTTTTCTTGATATCGACCACTTCAAACGCATCAACGACAGCCTCGGGCATGACGCAGGTGACCAGTTGCTCACCGTGCTGGCCGCGCATATCAAGGGCTCGGTGCGCAGCCATGCCGACGTGGTTGCGCGGTTCGGCGGCGATGAGTTCTGCATCTTGATCAGCATCCACCACCGCGACGAAGCCCGGCACCTGGCCCAGCGCATCATGCAACAGATGAAAGAACCCATCGAGCTGGCCGGTCGACGCATGGTAATGACCACCAGCATCGGCATCAGCCTGTTCCCCGATGACGGCCTCACCTGCGAGGAGCTGCTGAAAACTGCCGACCTGGCGCTGTATCAGTCCAAGGACACTGGGCGCAACACCCTGAACTTCTTCAGCTCCAACCTGAAAACCCGCGCCTTTCTCGAACTGCAATTGGAAGAGGAACTGCGCGGCGCTTTGCGCACCCACGACCAACTGGTGCTGTTCTATCAACCGATCTTTGACATGAAGCTGGGCAAAGTTACGCGGCTAGAGGCCCTCGTACGCTGGCAACACCCAAAGCACGGCCTGCTGGCACCAGATCGGTTTATCGGCATCGCCGAAAGCAATGGGCTGATTGCCGAATTGGACCACTGGGTGTTGCGCCAAGCCTGTCATGACCTGAGCATGCTTTCTGACAGAGGCTATACCGAACTGACGATGTCAGTGAACTGCTCGGCCCTGAACCTGGCCCGTGACGAGCTGGCGGATGAAATCGAAGATGCGCTGCGCTTCAGCGGCGTCGCCGCCAACCGCCTGGAGCTGGAAGTCACCGAAAATGCGCTGATGGGCAATATCAGCAGCACCCTGACGCTGCTGCGGCAAATTCGCGCGCTGGGCGTGTCGCTGGCCATCGACGACTTTGGCACCGGCTACTCGTCCCTCGCCTACCTCAAGCGCCTGCCGCTCAATACCTTGAAGATCGACCGCTCGTTTATCCAGGATATTCCCAAGTCCACTGCGGATATCGAGATCGTTCAGGCGATTATCGGGATGGCCCACACCCTGCACTTGCAGGTAGTCACTGAAGGCGTCGAAACCCAGGCGCAATTCGAGCTGCTGCTCAAGCATGACTGCGATTTCGTCCAGGGTTACCTGCTGAGCCCGGCAGTGGCGGCCAGTGACATCATGGGTGTGATCCAGAGCATCAACATGCGTAACCCGCTCTACCCGCACAGCGTGGTGGGCGCCAAAGACAACAGCTCGCCGAAAGAAACGTCCTCAAGCCGCGGTGGCTCTACGTCCATCGTCAGGCCAATTCGCTGACGCCCAATATTTGGCATTTCGCCATCATTCGCCTAAAGAACACCGACGAACGGCCGATTCATCAGAGTCCGGCCGGGTTTTCCCTGAAGAAACCAGGGTTATCCCCCTTCGGCCAGGACAAGGACGCACTGCAAAGTCGCGAACACCCATTCCGTGATGGCCCTTTGATTTGTTTCAGCCATCCGTTCAGGCACATGGCGCACAATGACCTCTAAAAATAACTCTGCCACCGTGGTATCCGACGTGTTGCTCCCAGCTCCTGCGGACAAGCCCTCAGGCTCAAAGTCATTGAGCACCGCCCGGCCGCTGGCCACCCAGCAATACCTGTACTTCACCGAAACCAATACCGACCGCATCCTCGACAACCTCGATGGCCTGCGCGACATGGTGTTCCCGCGCCCGCCCCACCTGGAAGGCGACAGCGATCCGCGCAACGAGCAGGAATTCCCCTCGGTGTGCCTGATCGGCCTGGGCCGCTGCGGTTCGAACATCGCGCTGGACGTGGCGGAGCTGGTGTACAACGCGCGCAAGTTCTATTTGAACGAGTTCAGCAACGAAGACAAGTCGCAGGACAAGGGCTACAGCCCGGCCCAGTGGATCCGCAACAACCTGCGCCTGGGCAGTGGCAAGGCGAGCAAACCGGTGTTCCTGGTGGAACCGCTGGTGATGCTCGGCGACCTGGACAAGGACATCGCCGGGCGCATCCGCTTCTCGCGCAAGGGCGAAAAAAGCGGCTTCCTGCGCGATTACAGCAAGATGAAAATCATGGACCTCTCGGAAGTCCATGCCGGCGGCGCCGGTAACGCGCCGATCCTCGGCCAGTACCTGGCCAAGATCATCCTCAATAAAGACACCCAGCGTTTTTCCAGCCCCGATTGGAAGATGATCCACTCGTACCTGATCGACTCCTGCGGCATCAAGGCCAACCAGTCGCGCCTGTACTTCTCGATCTTCAGCGCCGGCGGCGGCACCGGCTCGGGCATGGCCTCGGAATTCGGCCTGGCTCAGCAACACTCGTACATGAACAAGACGTTCGACACCAAGCCCGCCGACGAGCATGACAGCAAAAGCGGCCACGCCTTTGTGTTCGAGCCGATCTTCACCAGCGGCATCTGCGTGCTGCCGAATATCTCCGACCACCGCAGCGAAATGTCCGAGGCGTTGCACATCAACGCCGGGCGACTGCTGTGCAAATACCTGTCGGAAGAATGGGACTTCTCTTACAACTTCGACAACGAAGACAGCAGCGAAGCCAGTGTGAAGGGCCGCATCCGGCCGTGGAACGCGATGATGCTGATCTCCAACGACATCATGCGTTACGCCGAAGAAAGCGATGACGGCAATATCCAGAACATTGACGTCAATGCCATGGAAAAACACGCCAACCAATACATTTCCCAGCAGATCTTCAACATCCTCACGGCCCAGGCCGTCACCACCGACTACGACCAGAACTACTTCCGCCGCGCCGGTATCGACATCGGCGAAACCATTCGCCTGGATGCCAACGACCTGTTCATGAGCCTGGCCGGACCGGTAGCGATTGCCTACGCCGAGTCAGTGGTTCCGGAAACACCGGCACCGTCGAATGACAAATTCAAGGTCTTCGAGAAAGAGCCACAGCGCCTGAACATCGACGACCTGTTCTTCCGTTCCATCGACCTGCCGCACTTCAACAAGGTCACCCAGGCCATCGAAGGCATCAGCCTGTTGCCGATCGAATCGAAGCGTTACAAGGCTTCCTTGGAGCAGTACAAGAACTCCGGCTACGACGCGGCGGCGCTGCATGACCTGCACTTCTTCAAAAATTGCTCGTCAGTGGTGTCGATCGTGTCCCTGCCCAAGGACTACAAGCTGTCCTACATGGACCTGAACCGGCTCAAGACCCACCTTAACAGCCTGTTCCCCAACACCACCCTCAAGCGCTACGCCTTGGTGATCGGCGCCTCAGCCAACTTATCCCTGACCACCCTGATCGCGAAAAGCCCGTGCCTGTCGGATGACTTCCTGACGTTGATCGTGGCGTTCATCAAACGCTGCTTTGCGCGCAACCCGTACCGTTTCGACGACACGCTGGACAACTCGATCCTGGACTTCATCATCCACGGAGACTTCGACGAAGACCGTATCGACGAGCTGCTCAACGAGTTCGAGAACCCGGCGAAGATCCTCGATACCAACTGGTACGCGATCAAGCCGATGTATGAGAAGAAGTACCGCGAGTTGATCAACGACAAAGACAAGTTCGTGTCAATCAATGACATCCGCCTGTCGCGGGATTGTGTGAAGAAGGCGATCAAGTACTTGCGTGAGATTTATCGTCACCGGATCGGGAAGACCAAGGTTATTTCGTTGAATAACCACACCGGTAAGACCGGCTGAGGCATTGCGACGGTACCGCTCGGCACCGTTACTGTTTCATCAGGCTCTTCGTTTCTGCAGATAATCGACGATGACTTGTTCGTCTGCAGGCTTAGCTGGCCGGGGCAGCTGCTCTGGCCAACCGGCACCCTGCGTGCCGAAAAACTGCGTCTGCTCAGCCTCATCCCAGCCGCGGATTTCACGCGAAGCCGACTCCCACCAGCCCTGTCGGCACACGTCGTAATAGGGGTTCTCTGGTGCCGCGCTGCCGTAGAGCAAATCGCGGCCGACCCTTTTCAGGTGTTTGCGCTGATTGCGCAGTTTCCATTTGATGAGCAGCCGCTGCCAGGCTGATGGCAAAGGCTTGACCTGCGGCACATCCAAGCAACGCATGACCAATTCAGGCCCGAAGGTTTCACCGTGAAGGCTGAAAAAATGCGCCTGCATGGCGTGAAAGAAGCGCTTTTCGGCGTAATAGTGATGAACGATTTTCTTCGACTCGCGCACCGTCTTGCCACGCATCGCAAAGGAAATCGCGATTTGCTCGATGGTGTGGATATCAAAGGAACCCTGGGTCCACTCGTCGATCAAGCGGATCGACGTTTCGAGCAGCGCGGTATCACTGGCGCACACACCGCACAGGCCACTGTTGTAGAGCTTGAAGCTGTTGCTGGCAGAGACTCCATGGGAGTGCAGGTGCTGGCCCAGCTTGAGGTAGTCCGGGCGTTTGCAGACGTAATGCCAGTCGTACTCGAGCTCGTCCATCACATACTGGCCAGGCTTGATGAGTTCAAACACGCAATGGGGGGATTTGAGGAACAGCGTGTCGGTGTCGACGAACAGGGTTTTGTCCGCCAGCTTCAACCCTTGTGCGATTGCACATGCCTTGCGCCGGTGGAGGTAGCCGTTTTCGCCCTGCCATTGGGTCAGGGTCTGCTCATCCAGCTCGATGGTTTCCACCGGCCAGCCGATGAAGTCCTGGGGACGATCAGTCATGACCCGGATGCACAGCGACTCACCCTGCTTGAGCTGCGCCAGGGCAGTGAGAATGCTGAATTTGGCCTCACGCCGATAAACATCCTGTTTACCGTAGATAAGGTAAAGCAACTGGTGCGAGGGTTTCGCTGAGAGGGGCAGCGTTGAGGGCATGACTGGCTCCGAGTAACAAGCCGCGGACTTTACCGGATTTCAGTCTTTCCTACCCTGCGATCTGACAGCTGCCGGGCATATATTCACACCGGGAAACAATTCTCCGACCTGTTCGGTCATCGGAAAACTGTTCCCATGACGTGCCCGTCACCCTGCGCTGTGACCTTTCTCCACGGCAAGGTGCCATCACCGCGCCAGCGGTTACCCCGCTACACACTTTCAAACGGGCAAAGCACGCACCATTTCGGTGCTCAGCCTGCGGACACTGCCCTTTCCTGGATCAGGATCCAGGGCGAAACCACCACCGCCCATAAGCTCGGGTCGCGCTCCACCAGGTCCAATGCCCGCGTCGCAGACACTTCGCCAAGGCTCCCGGCAGCCAGCCAGGCAGCGACTTTGTCGCGGTTGTCCTCAGCCATTCCCTCGGCAGCCTCGATCAAATCCAGGCCGGCATCGACCCACAATAGGGCACCCTTGGCAAAGAACGGTTCAAGCTCCTTCCAGGATATTTCGGCGGTTTCACCGAGCAGCTTGGCATAGAGGGTGCTAGGTTCTTGCGTCATGGGACTTCACCTGAAGAAAAAAACGGCGCAATCATAACGTCACGCATCAGGTAGAAAAACCCAGTTGCAAATGAGTCATCGATAGAAAGTGTCAGGAAAGCCAAGGATTGCCCGGAACTCTGGCATCACCTCGCCGCAATTCTGTCTTTTTCTTTCATTTATGCGACACCCCCGGGTTTTGCCCCCAGCAGCCAGCTTTTCAAGCGATCAACCGGCGCTCTACACTGTACCGGTACAGTTGCCAGGGCACTGCCGGGGGGATATCCGAGATATCTGATCCGGTTCTGCAGCTCACAAGGCCGCTAGAACTATAAAAAATACAACAGTAAGAGTGGAGCACTATGAATAAGGCTACTAAGCAGATTTCCAAACTGTTTGCCGCTATGGTCCTGGCTGGGGTTGCCGGCCATTCGTTCGCAGCCGACACCATCAAGATCGGTATCGCAGGCCCTAAAACCGGCCCAGTGACGCAATACGGCGATATGCAATTCATGGGTGCCAAGCAGGCAATCGCCGACATCAACGCCAAAGGCGGCGTCGATGGCAAAATGCTCGAAGCCAAGGAATACGACGACGCTTGCGACCCTAAACAAGCCGTGGCTGTCGCCAACAAAGTGGTCAACGACGGCGTCAAGTTCGTGGTCGGCCACCTCTGCTCCAGCTCCACTCAGCCAGCCTCAGACATCTATGAAGACGAAGGCGTGATCATGATTACCCCGGCTGCCACCAGCCCGGAAATCACTGCACGTGGCTACAAGCTGATCTTCCGCACCATTGGCCTGGACAGCGCACAAGGCCCAGCGGCCGGCAACTACATCGCCGACCACGTCAAGCCGAAAATCGTTGCCGTCCTGCACGACAAACAGCAATACGGTGAAGGCATCGCCACCGCCGTTAAACAGACCCTCGAGAAAAAAGGCACCAAGGTTGCCGTCTTTGAAGGCCTGAACGCCGGCGACAAAGACTTCTCCTCGGTCATCCAGAAACTCAAGCAAGCCAACGTCGACTTCGTCTACTACGGCGGCTACCACCCTGAGCTGGGCCTGATCCTGCGCCAAGCCAAGGAAAAAGGCCTGAACGCCAAGTTCATGGGCCCAGAGGGCGTCGGCAACGACTCCATCTCGCAAATCGCCCAGGGCGCTTCCGAAGGCCTGCTGGTGACCCTGCCTAAATCCTTCGACACCGATCCGGCCAACAAAGCCATCGTTGAAGAGTTCGCCAAGAACAAGCAGGACCCAACCGGTCCATTCGTGTTCCCAGCCTACTCGGCTATCGAAGTGATCGCCGGCGGTATTGCCGCAGCGAAGAGTGAAGACACCGCCAAAGTGGCAGCCGCCATCCACGCGGGCACCTTCAAGACCCCTACCGGCGAGCTGAGCTTCGACGCCAAGGGCGACCTGAAAGACTTCAAATTCGTGGTCTACGAATGGCACTTCGGTAAGCCAAAAACCGAAGTTTCCCCTCAGTAAGCCAGGCATTACTGGTCCAACAAGCCCACTGTGAGAGCAGTGGGCTTTGTTTTACGAGGTTTATGGGCCTGTCACCCGCGATCCGGGCGCTGGCTCACCTGAAAATCTTAAAACCGTCACCAGCGGTTCGCTGGCAAACGCTTTGTGCAACCTGCTCACAGAACAGGGCACAGGCCGGAAATGACTCCACCAGTGAAATGCGTATCGGGTTTTTAGGAGCGCTGTAATGCCTGAGATCTATCATTTTTTCCAACAGCTGGTTAATGGCCTGACCATTGGCAGCACCTATGCCTTGATAGCCATTGGCTACACAATGGTTTACGGCATCATTGGAATGATTAACTTCGCCCATGGCGAGGTGTACATGATTGGCTCCTACGTGGCCTTTATCGCCCTTGCCGGGTTGGCCATGATGGGTATCCATTCCCTGCCGCTGTTGATGACCGCCGCGTTCCTTGCGTCGATCGTCGTGACCAGTGCCTATGGCTACAGTATCGAGCGCGTTGCCTATCGCCCCTTGCGTGGCAGCAACCGTTTGATCCCGCTGATTTCCGCCATCGGCATGTCGATTTTCCTGCAGAACACCGTATTGCTGTCCCAGGACTCCAAGGACAAGTCCATTCCCAACCTGATTCCGGGGAGCTTCTCCTTCGGCCCAGGTGGCGCACAAGAAGTGCTGATTTCGTATATGCAGATCCTGGTCTTCGTCGTCACCCTGGTGGCCATGCTGGGCCTGACCCTGTTCATCTCTCGCTCCCGTCTGGGGCGCGCCTGCCGGGCCTGCGCCGAAGATATCAAGATGGCCAACCTGCTGGGCATCAACACCAACAACATCATCGCCCTGACCTTCGTGATCGGCGCCGCATTGGCGGCCGTCGCGGCGGTGCTGCTGAGCATGCAGTACGGCGTGATCAACCCCAACGCCGGTTTCCTGGTGGGCCTCAAGGCCTTTACCGCGGCGGTATTGGGCGGCATCGGCAGCATCCCGGGCGCGATGCTCGGCGGGCTGGTGCTGGGCGTGGCCGAAGCCTTTGGCGCCGATATCTTCGGCGACCAGTACAAGGACGTCGTGGCGTTCGGCCTGTTGGTTCTGGTGCTGTTGTTCCGTCCGACCGGCATCCTGGGCCGTCCGGAGGTTGAGAAAGTATGAGCAGATATCTTAAATCGGCGTTTTTCAGCGCCTTGCTGGTGTGGGCCGTGGCCTTCCCGGTACTCGGCCTCAAGCTGAGCATTGTCGGCATCAACCTGGAAGTGCATGGCACCGGTCCCGTGACCCTGACCATCATCGCCCTGTGTTCGGTGCTGATGTTCCTGCGCGTGCTGTTCACCCAGCAGGTCGGCGCCTTGCTCAAGGGCAACCGTGCGCCGTTGGTGTCGCCCAAGGTCAGCCAATTCCTGACCCTGCCGCGCACCCAGCGCTACATCATCATCGGCCTGATCGTGGCCGCGTTGATCTGGCCGTTCTTCGGCTCGCGCGGCGCGGTCGACATCGCCACCCTGATCCTGATCTACGTGTTGTTGGGCCTGGGCCTGAACATCGTGGTGGGCCTGGCCGGCCTGCTCGACCTGGGTTATGTGGGTTTTTATGCGGTGGGTGCCTACACCTACGCGCTGCTGTCGCACTACCTGGGCTGGAGCTTCTGGATCTGCCTGCCGCTGGCCGGCATGGCGGCGGCCACGTTCGGCTTCCTGCTGGGCTTTCCGGTATTGCGGTTGCGCGGTGACTACCTGGCCATCGTGACCCTGGGCTTCGGTGAAATCATCCGCTTGTTCCTGCGTAACCTCACCGATATCACCGGCGGCCCCAACGGCATCAGCAGCATCCCCAAGCCGACCTTCTTCGGGCTGTCGTTCGACCGCACCGCCGCAGAGGGCATGCAGACGTTCCACGAGTACTTCGGGATTGCCTACAACCCGGTGAGCAAAGTGGTGTTCCTGTACCTGGTGGCGCTGTTGCTGGCACTGGCAGCCTTGTTCGTGATCAACCGCCTGTTGCGCATGCCGATAGGCCGCGCTTGGGAAGCATTGCGCGAAGACGAGATCGCCTGCCGTGCACTGGGCCTGAACCCGACCATCATCAAACTCTCCGCCTTTACCCTGGGTGCTGCATTCGCCGGTTTCGCCGGTAGCTTCTTTGCCGCTCGCCAAGGTCTGGTGACGCCGGAGTCGTTCACCTTCATCGAGTCGGCGATCATCCTCGCCATCGTGGTACTGGGTGGCATGGGCTCGCAACTGGGTGTGATTTTGGCCGCGATCGTGATGATCCTGTTGCCGGAAATGATGCGTGAGTTCAGCGAATACCGCATGTTGATGTTCGGCGCCATGATGGTGCTGATGATGATCTGGCGTCCTCAAGGCCTGCTGCCCATGCAACGTCCACACATGGAGCTGCGCAAATGAGCCGCGAGATCCTGAAAGTCGAAAATCTGAGCATGCGTTTCGGCGGTTTGCTGGCGGTCAACGGCGTGGCCCTGACCGTGAAAGAGAAACAGGTTGTAGCGTTGATCGGCCCGAACGGCGCCGGCAAGACCACGGTGTTCAACTGCCTCACCGGTTTCTACAAGCCGAGTGGCGGCAGCATCCTGCTGGACGGTCAGCCGATCCAGGGCCTGGCCGGTCACGAGATTGCCCGCAAGGGCGTGGTGCGGACCTTCCAGAACGTGCGGTTGTTCAAGGACATGACGGCGGTCGAGAACCTGCTGATCGCCCAGCACCGTCACTTGAACACCAACTTCTTCGCGGGCCTGTTCAAGACCCCGGCGTTCCGCAAGAGCGAACGCGAGGCCATGGAGTACGCCGAGTACTGGCTGGACAAGGTCAACCTCACCGAGTTTGCCAACCGCCCCGCCGGCACCTTGGCCTATGGTCAGCAACGTCGCCTGGAGATCGCCCGCTGCATGATGACCCGCCCGCGGATCCTCATGCTCGACGAACCGGCCGCCGGCCTGAACCCCAAGGAAACCGAAGACCTCAAGGCGCTGATCAGCGTGTTGCGTGAAGAAAACAACGCCACCGTGCTGTTGATCGAACACGACATGAAACTGGTCATGAGCATTTCCGACCACATCGTGGTGATCAACCAGGGCACGCCTTTGGCCAACGGGACACCGGAGCAGATCCGCGACAATCCTGAAGTGATCAAAGCCTATTTGGGGGAAGCGTAAAATGCTGCAATTCGAAAACGTTTCCACTTTCTACGGCAAGATCCAGGCCCTGCACAGCGTCAACGTGGAAGTGCGCCAAGGCGAGATCGTGACGCTGATCGGCGCCAACGGTGCCGGCAAGTCGACCTTGCTGATGACCCTGTGCGGTTCACCGCAGGCCCACAGCGGCAGCATCCGCTACATGGGTGAAGAACTGGTGGGCCAGCAGTCGTCGCAGATCATGCGCAAGAGCATTGCGGTAGTACCGGAAGGCCGTCGCGTGTTCTCGCGCCTGACCGTCGAAGAGAACCTCGCCATGGGCGGGTTCTTCACCGACAAGGGCGACTACCAGGAGCAGATGGACAAGGTGCTGCACCTGTTCCCTCGGCTCAAGGAACGCTTCAGCCAGCGCGGCGGCACCATGTCCGGCGGCGAGCAGCAAATGCTCGCCATCGGCCGGGCGCTGATGAGCAAGCCCAAGCTGTTGCTACTCGACGAACCTTCGCTTGGCCTGGCGCCGATCATCATCCAGCAGATCTTCGACATCATCGAACAACTGCGCAAGGACGGTGTGACGGTGTTCCTGGTGGAGCAGAACGCCAACCAGGCGCTGAAGATTGCTGACCGTGCCTACGTGCTGGAAAACGGCCGGGTGGTGATGCAGGGTACGGGCGAGCAGTTGTTGACGGACCCTAAGGTGCGCGAGGCATACCTCGGCGGCTGATCAGCTTTCAATGTGTGTGCAGGCCTGTGTGGGAGCTGGCTTGCCTGCGATGGCATCACCTTGGTGTATCAGTCACACCGAGGTGATGCCATCGCAGGCAAGCCAGCTCCCACATTTGCTTCGTGTGATCTCTGGAATGGCGTTGCTTGAAACTATTTTCGGCTGATTTGTAACGAACCCCACCCCCCTCTCTCTAGTGGTACAAGCAGGCATTCAAGCCCGCCAACCCACCCCACTGGAGAGACACCATGACCACCAAACTGTCCGCTGCCACCCTCGTCCTGGCCCTCGGTTCCGCGCTGAGCCTGTCGGCCCTGACCACCACCGCTCACGCCGCCGACGACATGCAAAAGTGCTTCGGTGTCGCCGAAGCCGGCAAGAACGATTGCGCCGCAGGTGCTGGCACTTCCTGCGCCGGCACCTCGAAAACCAAGGACCAGGCCAACGCCTGGAAACTGGTTCCGGCCGGCACCTGCCTCAAGACCCCAAGCTCCACCTCGCCGACCGGCTTCGGCCAGGAAGCAGCCTTCACTGCCAAGTCCTGATCCTCGAAAAACCTGAGTACTGATGATGACTCTTTCATCCCTGCAAGCCGTCTCCCAGGCTCAGGCGCCCGGCCTCCCACGCCGGGCCGGGCTGGGGCTCAAGCATGAGCACTTCATTGCAGTGCTGGAGACCTCGCCCGACATCGGTTTTTTTGAAGTGCACGCCGAAAACTACATGGTGGATGGCGGCCCGTTTCATTACTACCTGGGGTTGATCCGCGAACAGTACCCGCTGTCATTGCACGGCGTAGGCCTGTCCATCGGCGGAGAAGGCCCGCCGGACCGTGAGCACCTTGCACGGCTGGCAACGCTGATCGAACGCTATCAACCCCACTCTTTTTCCGAACACCTGGCCTGGTCAAGCCACGGCCCGGTGTTTCTCAATGACCTGCTGCCCTTGGCCTATGACAGTGCGACCCTGCAACGGGTGTGCGAACACATTGACCACGTGCAAAATACCCTCAAGCGACCAATGTTGCTGGAGAACCCGTCGACTTACCTGCAATTCCAGCGCTCAACCCTGGATGAGACCGACTTCATCAGTGAGATCATCCGCCGTACTGGCTGCGGTTTGCTGTTGGACGTGAATAACGTCTATGTGTCGTGCATCAACCATCAACGCGATCCGGTTGCCTACATCGACCGCCTGCCGATGCATGCGGTGGGCGAGATTCATCTGGCCGGTTTTGCCGAAGACACTGACAGCCTCGGTGATCGCTTGTTGATCGACGATCACGGCGCGCCTATCGATAACGCCGTATGGCAGCTGTACGAAAAAGTATTGGCGCACGTAGGCCCAATAGCCACGCTGATCGAACGGGACAACCAAGTGCCCGCGCTCAGTGTATTGCTGGCCGAGGCTCAACAGGCCCAATGGCACCTGTCGCAGGTGACTTCATGAGCCTTCATGACGAATTTGCCGCAGCGCTGCTGGCGCCGAACCAGGCGTGCCCCAATGGCCTGTACAGCAGCAACGGTGCCGACCCGAGCAGTCGTTTTGCGGTGTATCGCAACAATGTGCACAGCTCGTTGATCAACGCACTCGCAACGGCCTACCCCGTGACATTGCAATTGGTGGGCGAGGACTTCTTCCGTGCGATGACCGGCCTGTTTATCCAGGCTTGCCCACCCACCAGCCCGCTGATCAGCGGGTACGGAAGTGCGCTCGCCGCATTTATCCAGGACTTTGAGCCCGCCGCCAGCGTGCCCTACCTAGCCGATATGGCGCGTTTGGAACGACTGCGTGTGCGCGCTTATCACGCGGCGGACACCCAGCCACTCGACCAACCGACTGTTCTTCAAGCACTGCAAGGCCAAACAGCCCTGGGGAAATTGCGCCTGCAGCTGCATCCCTCCCTTGCCACCTTGAATTCTGCCTACGCGGTGGTGGCGGTATGGGCCGCGCACCAGACCGAAGGCGGCCTGGCCACCCTGAATCCCTGGCACGCCCAGAGTGCGCTGGTAATACGTCAGGGGCTGGAGGTCAGGGTATTTGCCACCGACAGTGGCTCAGTGGCGTTTATCAACAGCCTCGCCCATGGCAATACCTTAGAAAAAGCCGTGGAGCATGCGCTTGACGCAGCGGCCGAGTTCGACCTGCACCAATGCCTGACGCTGCTGATCAGCCACAACGCCATTACTCATTTGCATCCAGAACAAAAGGTATCGCCATGAACACTCGTCCATCAGGCCTGATCAATCGGGCCATCGCGCTTTTCGAACAAATCCCTTACAGCTTGACTGCCTTTCTTGCGCGTTTTTCGATTGCTGCGGTGTTCTGGAAATCCGGGCAAACCAAGGTCGAAGGATTCGTCATTGATTTGGTCAGCGGCACCTTCCAACTGGGCGAACCGAAACTGGCCGCCTCGACATTGCCGTTGTTTCGCAGCGAATACCACGTGCCGCTGCTATCACCGGAGGTGGCGGCGCATATGGCGGCGTTTGCCGAGCACTTCTTCCCAGTGTTGATCCTGGTGGGCTTCGCCACGCGCTTCTCGGCCTTGGCCCTGATCGGCATGACCCTGGTGATTCAGCTGTTCGTCTACCCGGACGCCTACCCGACCCATGGCACCTGGATTGCGCTGCTTTTGCTACTCGTAGCCAAAGGACCGGGGCGCCTGTCCATCGATCACTTGATCGCGCGTCGCTACGCTTAGAGTCGGTCGAGGGCCTCGCCGCTGCGCTTGAACCAGTCCACCAAGTAGTCAGCCAGCACCTGGGTGCGACGCGGCAGGCCGCCCTGGTAGGGATGCACCAGGTACATTGGCATGCTCCGCGTCTGATAATCACGCAGGAGCCAGCGCAAGCGGCCGTCAGCCAATTCCGCAGGCAGAACGTAGGACGGCAGGCGCGCGATACCAGCGCCCACTAACGCGGCCTTTTTCAACAAATTGTAGTGATTGGAGGCAAAGGTACCGCTGACCCGCACCCGCAGCAATTCGTGCTGCTGGTGGTACAACCACTCTTCACGGCCGCTGTAGTGGCTGTTGAGCAGGCAGGTGTGGGCGGCCAAATCGGCCGGCGTCTCTGGTTCGCCATGCTTCTCAAGGTACGCCGGGCTGGCGCAGGTCATTTCATGCCAGGCCAGCAGAGGCTTGACCACCAGGCGCTCGTTTTCAATCGCGCCTGAGCGTACCCCCAAATCAAAGCCATCCCGCGCCAGGTCGCGGTAATTGTTGTTGAGCTCCAGCTCGATCTGCACCTGCGGGTACTGCTTGGAAAACTCCAGCAACAAGCCATCGAAGAAGGTTTCGCCCAAGGAGACCGGAACCGTCATACGCACCGGCCCGGCCAGATCGTCCTTTAGCCGGGCCAACGCCTGACGGGCGCGATCCACCTGCACCACCAATGCCTGAGCCTGGGGCAGCAATGCCGCACCGGCTGCAGTCAGGCTGAGCTTGCGCGTCGTGCGGTGCAGCAGCACCACGGCATGCTGTGCTTCCAGCTGGCTGATTCGCTTGGACAACTGCCCTTTGCTACAGCCCAGTTTCTCCGCGGCCACGGTAAAACTTCCGGCGTCGATCAGCACGGCGAAGGCCGCCAAGTCATCCATTTCGCTCATGGATTGTTTCCATTTTAAAACCAAAGGTTGCCCATTAGTACGTTTATCTGCCTAAAAAGCCACTCTACACTGAACCCTCACTTACCCTTGGAGGAACAGCACCATGAAAATCCTATTGATTGGCGCCAGCGGCACCGTCGGCTCGGCAGTCAAGGCGGAACTGGCTCAGCGTCACGAAGTGATCAGCATCGGCCGCAGCAGCGGCGACTTCCAGGTGGATATCAGCGACAGCGCGTCGATCCGCCAACTGTTCGAACAGACCGGTAAGTTCGACGCGCTGATCTGTGCGGCGGGCCGTGTGAACTTCGTCGCGCTGGGCGACATGAGCGAAAGCGATTTCGAGCTGGGCCTGCGTGACAAGCTGATGGGCCAGGTCAACCTGCTGTTGATCGGTAGTGAATACGCCAACGATGGCGCCTCGTTTACCTTCACCAGTGGCATTCTGAATCGCGACCCCATCCGCACCGGCGCCTCGGCTGCGCTGGTCAACGGCGCCATTGACGCCTTTGTCAAAGCGACGGCAATTGAATTGCCGCGCGGCCTGCGCATCAACTCCGTGAGCCCGACGGTCCTGCTGGAAGCCATGGACAGTTACGCGCCATATTTCCGCGGCTACAAACCAGCTCCAGCCGCCGACGTGGCGCTGGCCTACGCAAAAAGTGTTGAAGGTTTACAGACCGGTCAGACCTTTATCGTGGGTTGAATCGGATACCTGTCAGATTTGACTGAAGCTGGCAGCCGGGGTTGTGATGAAACGCCAGCCTGCGTAACGTGGCGGCACTTGTCTGGAGACCGATAATGCGCGCCGCTCATACCCTTACTCTACTTGCCTTGTTTCCCCTGTTCGCCGCCTGCCAGATGTTCGACAGCGACCCAGCCAAGCCTTCTCTTGCCGGGCTGACCCGCATGCAGGGCGAACTCACGGCGGTCGGCGACAAACTGCTGTTCCAGCCGTGCAACGACAAGCGCAACTACGTGGTCAACGATACCGGGGGCACCAGCATCCTGCAGGAAGCGGCCTCCCTGGCCGGCCAGCAAGGCGCGTTGTTTGCCGACCTGCGCGGCAAATTTTCCGGCGTTGCCAGCGGCACCCAGGGCAGCGTGGACCTGCAACAGCTGTATCGCGTCGAACGCTCGACCTCGGCCTGCAACGATCCGGACTTCAAGCGCATGATCCTGCGTGCCAACGGTCACAAGCCGACCTGGATAATGAACGTCACCGCCAAGGGCCTGGTACTGGAGCGCGAAGGCCAGCCGCCACTGGCAGTGCCTTATGTGGAAGAGCAGATCGGTGACGGCCGCTTCAACCTGATGACTGAAGCCAACAACCAGCGCGTCGAACTGTGGGTGGCCCCACAACGTTGCATCGACAGCGCGAGCGGCAGCCTGCAACACATGACCGCCGAGTTGCGCGTCAACGGTCAGGTACAGCGCGGTTGCGCGTCGTTCGGCGGTTCACGCGACGACTGACTCCACGCTGCGCTGTTTTAACATGACGGGAAACCGCCTTTGGGGCTTATAATCGCCGGTTTGCAAAACAGCCGGCCTCCGAGCCCGCCGCCTACCGGATCCTGTCATGTTACGAATCACCGAACTCAAGCTGCCCATCGACCATCCCGAAGAAGACCTGCGGCCTGCCATCGTGCAGCGCCTGGGCATCGCCAGTGATGACCTGCTCGATTTCACCCTGTTCAAGCGCAGCTACGACGCCCGCAAGAAATCGTCGGAGCTGTGTTTCATCTACACCATCGATCTGAACGTGAAAGGCGAAGCCGCCCTGTTGCTCAAGTTCGCTGATGACCGCAACGTCAACCCGGCGCCGGATGTCAGCTACACCGTGGTCGGCCAGGCGCCGGAAGGCCTGACAGAACGTCCAATCGTCGTGGGCTTTGGCCCGTGCGGCATTTTCGCCGGGCTGTTGCTCGCGCAGATGGGCTTCAAGCCGATCATCCTCGAACGCGGCAAGGAAGTGCGTCAGCGCACCAAGGACACCTGGGGCCTGTGGCGCAAAAACGTGCTCAACCCCGAATCCAACGTGCAATTCGGTGAAGGCGGCGCCGGGACCTTTTCCGATGGCAAGCTGTACAGCCAGATCAAGGACCCGAAGTTCCACGGTCGCAAAGTCCTGCACGAGTTCGTCAAGGCCGGTGCGCCGGAAGAAATCCTCTACGTCAGCAAGCCGCATATCGGTACATTCCGCCTGACCGGCGTGGTGGAGAACATGCGCGAGCAGATCATCGCCCTGGGCGGTGAAGTGCGCTTCGAGCAGCGGGTTACCGACGTGCTGATCGAAGACGGCCAGTTGAACGGCGTGGTGGTCGATGGCGGCGAGCAGATCCTGTCCAGGCATGTGATCCTGGCTCTCGGCCACAGCGCCCGCGATACCTTCCGCATGCTCCACGGCCGTGGGGTTTACATGGAAGCCAAGCCGTTCTCGGTGGGCTTCCGTATTGAACACCCACAGTCGCTGATCGACGCCGCGCGCCTGGGCAAATACGCCGGGCACCCAAAACTCGGCGCCGCCGACTACAAGCTGGTGCACCACGCCAAGAACGGCCGCTCGGTCTACAGCTTCTGCATGTGCCCAGGCGGCACCGTGGTTGCCGCGACCTCCGAGCCAGGTCGCGTCGTCACCAACGGTATGAGCCAGTACTCGCGTAACGAGCGCAATGCCAACTCCGGCATCGTGGTCGGCATCACGCCTGAAGTGGATTACCCGGGTGGCCCGCTGGCGGGTATCGAGTTGCAGGAACGCCTGGAGTCCCACGCCTACATCCTCGGCGGCAGCAACTACGAGGCCCCGGCGCAATTGGTGGGTGATTTCATCGCCGGTAAGCCATCGACCGCTATCGGCAGTGTGGAACCGTCCTACAAGCCTGGCGTTGCTCTCGGTGACCTGGCCCTGGCGTTGCCGGACTTCGCTATCGAGGCGATCCGCGAAGCGTTGCCGGCGTTCGAGAAACAGATCAAGGGCTATTCGCTGCACGACGCGGTGTTGACCGGTATCGAGACGCGCACCTCGTCGCCACTGCGGATAACCCGTAACGAATCGATGCAGAGCTTGAACGTGAAAGGCCTGTTCCCGGCCGGTGAAGGCGCCGGTTATGCCGGGGGGATTCTGTCAGCGGGTGTGGATGGGATTCGGATTGCCGAGGCGTTGGCGCGAGATATGTTGGGCATCGAGGCCTGACATTCTCTCCCTGCCAGCCCCCATTCAAAGGTGGGAGCTGGCTTGCCGGATCACCGCATCGCTGCGATTGTGATGGTTCAGTCGATAAATTCGGCGACTGACAGTCTGTAATCGCAGGCGAGCCAGCTCCCACATTGGTTGTTGTGTCGGGTCAGATATTTGCGCGCAAGATCGTTTCGGGCAATGGCTCACCCCGCTCCACACTGGCCGCAACGGCCGCCATTAACCCGACCAATTCATAGCCTTGCCCCGCCAGCCACGCCTGATCGTAATAGGTGGTGGCATACCGCTCACCCCCATCACACAAAATCGCCACGATCGAGCCCGACTCCCCCGCCGCTTTCATCTGCTGCGCCGCCACCAGCGCGCCAATCAGGTTGGTCCCGCTGGAACCGCCGACCCGCCGTCCAAGCCGTGCAGCAAGGTAATGCATGGCCGCCAGCGAGAGCGCATCCGGCACCTTGACCATCGCATCAATCACCTTTGGCAAAAAGGATGCCTCGACCCGTGGCCGACCAATCCCTTCGATGCGCGAACCACAGTCCAGGCGCAAACTCGCGTCGCCACTCTGATAGAAATCAAAGAACACGGAGCGTTCGGCATCGGCACACAACACACGGGTGCAATGCTGGCGATAGCGCACATAACGGCCGAGAGTTGCTGTGGTGCCGCCGGTGCCGGGGCTGGAGATCAGCCAGCTCGGTTCCGGATGCTGCTCGAAACGCATCTGCTGGAAGATCGACTCGGCGATGTTGTTGTTCGCACGCCAATCGGTGGCGCGCTCGGCGTAGGTGAACTGGTCCATGAAATGACCACCGCTTTCCAGTGCCAGCCGCTCGGACTCCGCATAGATCTGCGTCGGGTCCTGTACCAGGTGGCTTTTACCGCCGTAGAAAGCAATCTGCGCGATTTTTTCCTGGGAGGTGGTGGCCGGCATCACCGCAATAAATGGCAAGCCGAGCAGACCGGCAAAGTAAGCTTCGGAAATCGCCGTTGACCCGCTGGACGCTTCGATCACCGGCGCGCCAGGCTTGAGCCAGCCGTTGCACAACGCATACAGGAACAGCGAGCGAGCCAGCCGATGCTTGAGGCTGCCAGTGGGGTGGCTGGACTCGTCCTTGAAGTACAACTCAATACCCGGCAACCCCGGCAGAGGCAAGGGAATCAGGTGCGTGTCGGCGCTGCGCTGGAAGTCTGCTTCAATGATACGAAT
This sequence comes from Pseudomonas tritici, assembly GCF_014268275.3. NCBI lineage: Bacteria > Pseudomonadati > Pseudomonadota > Gammaproteobacteria > Pseudomonadales > Pseudomonadaceae > Pseudomonas > Pseudomonas tritici. The sequence continues at coordinate 1,746,004 of NZ_CP077084.1, read as the reverse complement.
GGCTTCGCGGGCCCAGGGACGTTGGTCGTTCATGGAGAGTTTCTCTAAAGGTGTAAGCCCTGATTTTAGGGGGTTTCCTACTCACCACACAGATACAGTACCGGCTCAATTGAGGGCGTAATTGCTAGGCTTCGACGTAACGTCAACGCGAACCGCCGCTTATAACAAATAAGAATATAACTTTTGTTTTAACAACCAACGGTACGGGTTAGGGTACCCACCTATTGAACCTGGATTGGAGAGCATCCCTTGCCTCTGCGTAGCACTTTCACCCGTTTCTTCCAGCTGGAAGCCGCCAGCGGTCTGTTGTTGATCGCGGCAGCCGCCCTGGCCCTGATCGTCAACAATTCACCTTTGTCGCACCTGTACAGCGCGTTTCTCGACGTACCGGTAGTGGCGCAGATTGGCGCGTTGAAAATCGCCAAGCCCGCCTTGCTTTGGATCAACGATGGCCTGATGGCCTTGTTCTTCCTGCTGATCGGCCTTGAGGTCAAGCGCGAGCTGCTCGACGGCCACCTGTCAAAGCCCTCGCAAGTGGTGCTGCCCGGCGCAGCGGCCATCGGCGGCATGGTGGTGCCAGCGCTGATCTACTGGGCGATCAACAAGGACTACCCCGCGGCACTTTCGGGCTGGGCGATCCCGATGGCCACCGACATTGCCTTCGCCCTCGGCGTGCTGGCCCTGCTGGGCAAACGCGTACCGGTGTCGCTGAAGCTGTTCCTGATGACCCTGGCGATTATTGACGACCTGGGCGCGATCATCGTGATCGCCATTTTCTATTCCGCCGACCTGTCCGGCGCCGCCCTGGCAGGTGCAGGTGCCTGCTTGATTGCCCTGATCGCGATGAACCGCCTGGGTGTTATCAAACTTGGACCGTACCTGATCATTGGTCTGATCCTGTGGGTGTGTGTGCTCAAGAGCGGCGTACACGCGACGCTCGCCGGTGTGACGTTGGCATTCTGCATCCCGATGCGCACCAAGAACGCCGAGCCGTCACCGTTGCTCACGCTGGAGCACGCCCTGCACCCGTGGGTGGCCTACGCCATCCTGCCACTGTTCGCCTTCGCCAACGCCGGGGTCTCGCTGACAGGTGTCAGCCTGGAAAGCTTCACCCACCATGTGCCTATGGGCATCGCTGCGGGCCTGTTGATTGGTAAGACTGTCGGCGTGTTCGGGCTCACTTGGCTGGCGATCAAGACCGGCATTGCTGCCCTACCGAACGGCGCAAATTGGGGCCAGGTGTTTGGTGTGGCAATCCTGTGCGGCATTGGCTTCACCATGAGCTTGTTTGTGGGGTCACTGGCATTCGTGCCGGGTGCCAGTGAGTTCGCGGGGGAGGACCGGATGGGAATTTTGACCGGCTCGATATTGGCGGCGTGTATTGGTTATGCGGTGACGGCAATGGCGAGTCGCAAGAAGGCTGTAACTTCAGATTTGAACTGACAGCCCCTAAAACCAAAAAGCCGCCTCGGATTAAACCGAGGCGGCTCCACTTCTCAGACCTTACAGGTCATCGAAGCTGTCCCGCAGGAATACCCACACGTGATAAACACGCAGGATATTCACTACGAGGTTCCACGTACGTCGTGCAAACTTCGACATACTCGGCCCTCCTAACGTTGGGCCTTACCTCCAGCGCACTTACCGGAACACGTGAGCCTTTGGATGCAGGTCAATGCATCTTTGAGGCGGCCGGGTTGATGGGCTTCCCGCATGAATCCGGCACGGATTACTAGCCCGTGGCGATCAGTCCAAAAATTCGCGCGCGTACCCGGCTCGCCTAGAAGCAACAAACGTAGAACAGGGGGGAGCCTAACGAATATCCCGAATAAAGGTGTGACGAAAAGTGGTTAAATATCCAGTATTGCTTATGAGATCTATTGCAATTTTTTGCAGTAGAAATCGAAACAGAAAAGCTTCAGGAATGGCCGTCGTCGACTTTCTCTCAACCTTGCATGAGAGTGTGACCGGGGGTACTATCCCGGCTGCAGGTCAATGCATCTTTGAAGTCGCAGCCCCGTCAATAATGGGGTTCGCAATAAAAAACCGCCCTACTAAGGCGGTTTTTTATTGCCTGCATTTTTTGCAGTTCAACCCGGCCACACCCCATAAAACCAAAAACCCCAGCCGGTCACCCGGCTGGGGTTTTGTAGTTCTACAACCAGCGCTTAACGCGTAACGCGGCTAGTACCATCAACGGTCATGATGCGTACACGGTCACCAATGCGGAAGATTTCATTCTCCTGCACAGCCTGCACGTAGGCGCGCATGCTGCCGTCGTCTTCGCGTACGGTGATTTCCACACCCTGGGTCCGGGTCAGGCCTTCTTCGGTGGCCGAGCCCAGCAGGCCGCCAGCAACGGCGCCGATCACGGCAGTCACGATGCTGCCACGGCCGCCGCCGATAGCGCTGCCGCCAACGCCGCCGATGACTGCGCCAGCAGCGCCGCCGATTGGGGTCTTGGTGCCTTCGATTTTCACGGGGCGCAGGGATTCGATGGTCCCCATGCGCACGGTCTGAACACGACGCGCTTCGTCGCGGGAGTACGAGTCGCCGGTCAGACTCGAGGCGCAGCCACCCAGCAGCAACGACAGGGTGGTAAAGCAGGCAACCAGTAAAACGGACTTACGCATAGCATCAACTCCAAAGGACAGGTGTTCATTAAACGCTGCAGCTTGACGCCTGTCACGGCAAGCGCCGCAGAAAATTGCTTTCATTCAGCCTGAGTACAGACAGCCCGCACCAGGAAACTCGACGAACGGTAGCACTCCACTCCTAGCCAGGACCTCCATGGATTACTTCATCATTGTAGTCACAACGCTTGCCGGCCTGTATTTCCACGGCTGGCTGTACCTGCGTATCAGGCGCTGGATCGACCGTGACCTGGCGCTATCGCTGGCGGGCAATGACCTGCACAAGCGCGCATTTATGCTGCAACAGCTGGAGCAGGCTCGCGCGCTGAAAATCAGGCGGTCCGATTTGCCGCTCTGGTTGAAAAAAGCCGCGCAGCAGCACACGCCCGAAGCCTCTGTGATAGAGACTTCGGCGTGATCGGCAACATTCAGGTGAGGTGACGAAAGGTGTGGCTCAGGGCGCCAGGCGTTCGCGGGTCCAGTCGGCCCCTTGCAAGCGATAGTTCAAGCGGTCATGCAAGCGGCTGGCGCGACCTTGCCAGAACTCGATGCGCTCCGGCAGCAAACGATAGCCACCCCAATGCTCGGGGCAATCGGGCTGGGTATCGCTGAAACGCTGTTCGGTGGCCTTGAGCAGGTCCTGCAGTTCTTCGCGGTCACGGATGACCTGGCTCTGCGGGGACGCCCAGGCCCCCAGACGGCTGCCCAGCGGACGGACCTGGTAATAAGCGTCCGACTCCTCAGGCGTGACCTTGACCACCCGCCCCTCGATGCGCACTTGGCGTTCCAGGGTCGGCCAGAAAAAGGTCATGGCCGCAAACGGCCGAGCCGCGAGCTGTTGGCCCTTGGCACTCTGATAATTGGTGAAGAAGGTAAAGCCCTGCGCATCCAGGCCCTTGAGCAACAGGATGCGGCAGTGCGGGCGACCGTCCTGGTCGACCGTGGCCAAGGTCATGGCATTGGCTTCCACCGGGGGCTGCTCGGTTGTCACCGCATCAGCAAACCACTGGTGGAACAAGGCAAACGGCTCGCTCGGGGACTGGGCCTCGCTCAAACCATCCCGTGTGTAGTCACGGCGCATATCGGCCAGTGCCTGGGTCATGCGGCTTTATCCTTCTGGTTCAGCAGATCAGTTTTTCGCCTGGTCGTTTGCCGGTGCAGCGGCCTTGGCTTTGGCGGGAGCAGGCTTTTTGGCAGCAGGCTTGGCCGGTGCTTTTTTAGCGGCTGGCTTGGCAGCGGCTTTCTTGGCGGCTGTAGCTTTCTTGGCCGGGGCTTTCGCAGCCGGGGCCGGGGCTGGAACGTTCTGTACTGCAACCATTTCAGCCACAGGTGGAGTCTTGCCCGACTGATACTTGCTCAGCAAAGCCAGCATGGTGGTGCGCTGGGTGAACATGATTTCCATACGACGGTTCAGGGCGCGACCCTGGTTGCTGTCGTTGGCGGCACGTGGCATCAGGTCGCCCATGCCGCGCAGCATCAGGCGGTCTTGCTTGAGGCCGCTGAGGCTGAAGATCGAGGCGATGGATTGTGCACGTTCCTTGGTCAGCGCCTGGCTGGCCGGGGCGGTGCCGGTGGCATCGACGTGGCCCAATACCAGTACGGCGGTCTTTGGATCGGCTTCAACGGCCTTGGCAACGCGGGTGAACGGGCCGAGGGTGACGGGCAGCAGCATCGCTGGGCGTTTCGGGTTGTAGGAGCCGTCTACCGGGGCAATCACCACCAGCACATTGTCACGACGCTCCAGTTGCAGGTTGCTGTCCTTGATGGCGGCGCGCAGGCGTGGCTCATAGTCGTCCAGCCAGGCCTGAGTGATTTTCGGATCAGGCATTGGTACGTTGGTCACGTCGACCTTGGCCAATGGCTTAGGTTTGCTTTCGAAAGGCCACCACCATTTGGTGTCGGTGTCGGTCTTGGCGACGACTGGGGCGGCGGCAGGTGCTGGCTCCGCGGCCTTGAGGTCGGCTTTCAGGTCAGCCTTGGCATCGGCCGCCTTTTCGTCGGCGCTTTTGGACGAGAACGGCCACCAGCTGGAGCCGGTGTCAGCCTTGGCGGTTGGCGCTGGGGCTGGCGCAGCAGCGGCGGCCGCTACTGGTGCTGCAGGCTTGGCGCCCGCAGCGGGCTTGGCATCCGGCTTCGCATCCGGCTTGGCGTCGGTTTGGGTCACTGCGTCCTTGGTAGCGGCCTTATCAGATCCAAATGACCACCAATGCCCGCCCTCGGCATCATTTTGTGGAGTTTGTGCGCAGCCGGTAATAGTGAGGCATAGCGCCAGTGCCAAGGACTTGTTCGATAACATGAGATATCCACAAAATGAGAAAAGAAACGGGGGTCTGGGTGACCCGTTAAACAGACGCTTACAGAACATTAAAGTTACGTCATTTCGTTCAGCGTCTTCTTATAGTTGCCTTTGTAACAAAAAAACGTGAAACAGCAAGGGGTTTACAGACAACCGGCCAATATTCCGACCAACTTCTGCGCCCGCGGGTCCATTAGTACATAAGGCCCCAATGTATTAGTCACGAAACCAAACGCTACATCATGCTCGGGATCGGCAAACCCGACCGAACCACCCGCGCCGGGATGCCCGAAAGCACGCGGGCCAAGGCCGAAGGTGGCGTTGGGCAACTGCGGTTGGTCCAACATGCAGCCCAGGCCAAAACGGGTTTGTGTCAATAATGTTTTATCCGGCCCGATACTGTGCTCACGGGTCAATTGTTCAAGCATGTCGGCTTCCAGCAAACTACCGTCCAACAATCCACTATAAAAACCCGCCAGGCTACGTGCATTACCGTGACCATTTGCCGCTGGCTGCTGCATACGCCGCCATTCGGGTTTATTAGTGCTGGTCAGAATAGACGGTGGATTGGCAAAAGCACGTGTAGTCATGGCCTCAGGTTCACGCATCATTACTTGCAGTAAGCGTTGTGCGGCCTCATCGCCCATATTGCCTTTGCTGCGCGCTATATGCGCGACGCGATAAAACTCTTCATCGGCCAGGCCCACATGAAAGTCCAGCCCCAATGGCCGTGCAACCCGCGCCACGATGGACTCTCCCGGCCCGCGCCCATCGGCGCGACGCAGCAACTCACCCACCAGCCAGCCGTAGGTGATCGCCTCGTAGCCATGGCCTTGGCCCGGCGTCCACCACGGTGCTTCGGCCGCCAGTGTGTCGACCATCAGTTGCCAATCGTACAGGGCTTCAGTAGGCAGCATCTGGCGGATCGCCGGCAACCCGGCCTGGTGGCAGAGCAACTGGCGCAGGGTGATGGCTTCTTTGCCTGCCGCCGCAAATTCCGGCCAGTAGTTGGCAACCGGTGCATCCAGTTGCAATTTGCCTTCGGCCACCAGCTGCAGGGCCGTAACGGCGGTAAAGGTCTTGGTGCAGGAGAACAGGTTGACGATCGTATCGCTGTGCCAGGCCTCGCTACCGTCCTTGTCGGCGGTACCGGCCCACAGGTCGACGACGGTTTCACCGCCGATCTGGATGCAGAGCCCGGCCCCGCGCTCCTGGGGGTCATCGAACAACGCGGCAAAGGCTTCACGTACCGCTTCGAACTGGAGTTCGTAATGACCCTGGATCTGCACCTGAACACCCTCGGACAACACAGCAAAAAGTGGCCGACATTGTTCCAGCCCTTGTGGGTTTTGTGAACCCGTCAGCACTCAATCAATGACCATTTCCGGAGTGCCCACCGGCATGCCCGGCGCCCTGCCCCGGGCCTTTGCCTTCGTGCCCGGCCCTGCCCCCTTCGCTTTCGCGCACGGCACCGGCCGCCTTGGCCTTTTCGGCTTCTTTGCCGAGTTGATCGACCGCCGCCAGGTTACTTTTGCGCACGCTTTCAACAAAACCCTGGAACGGTACGTCGGTGATGCCCACCAGGCCAAAGTGGCCGTTTTCACCGTCGAGCAATCGACCGGTCACCGGCTGGTCCAGGTACTGGAACCAATGCACGCCGACAATCGACGGCTCGGCCATGGCCTGCTTCAAGAAGTTGCCGTAAGCCGCGCCACGGTCTTCTTCCTTGGCCAACTGCGTCACGCCACCCCAGAACGGCCCACGGTCGGCCGAGCCGAAGTTGAATTCGGTGATCAGCACCGGCTTGTCCAGCGCACGCAAAGCGGCAAAATCATAGCCGTCCTGCGGCTTAAGCGTGTACATGTTGAAGCTCAGCACATCGCAATACTGCGCGCAGGAGGCCACGGCTTCCGGCGTGCTGACCGCATACCGGCCGCCCAACAGCAGTTGGTTGGGGGCGTGCCATTTCAGCGAGTCGGAGATGGTCTTGAAGTAGGCATCCGCAAACGTCTTCTGGAAGTATCGGAAATCAGCTTCGATTTCCGGGTGCTCAGGGTTGGGAATCGGCGGTTCGAAGCCCGGGTCTTCCATCAATTCCCAGCCCTTCAACTCGATGCCCCAGGCTTTCGACAGGCCCTCTTCGTTACGGTACTTGTCACGCAGTTGTTTGAGGAAGGCGCGCTTGGCCGGTACGTCGGTGGTCATGCGCAAGGTGCCGTAGGCCAAGGCGTAGCGGGATTTAGCATCATCGCCGGGGCCGGCCCAGGCCAGCTCGTTGTCGGCAAAGAAACCGACCAACCACGGGTCGTCACGGTGATCGCGGGCGGCGATAGCCACGGCGCGTTCGGTGGCCATGGCGAAACGCGGGTCGAACGGGTCGGGCATGCCACCCCACCAGTCGGTGCCGGTGCTGATGCTGGCGTAGTCGCCGACGATCGACAGCGGCAAGGTGTAGGGCACACGATCGGCAGTGGTCAAACCCTCGTCGCTCCAGTTGCCTACGGTGTTGAAACCCCAGGCTTGCAGGCGGTCAAGGGTATGGGTGACCCAGCGTTTTTGGTCGAAACCGTCACCGCCATACGTGCGTTGCAAGTTGGCGCCGTAAAAGTCATACCAACGGCCGGCACCAAAGCTACGCCCTTCGCCTGCACCGTTACCGGTACGGTTGTCGCCGCTGCCGTAGTACTTGTCGAAGGGTTCGCCGCCTTTAGGCAACGCCGCGAACATCCATTCACGGCCGGCCACATAAGTCTGGCTGTTGTCCGGGGCCACAGTATTGACGCCCAGGGAGTAGAACGGATGCCCCTCCGGCGTCACCAGGTACCAGCGGCCGTCGCGTTTTTCGGTGCGGAAAAACCCGCTGGCGTCGAACGCCGGGCCTTTGTTCCAGCCGCCGTACTGGTCCAGGGCGGACTTATCCCGCGTGGCCAGCCAGCCCTGAAGTTGCTGTTGTTCCTTGGCCGCAGCGGCTTTGAGTTGCTCGTCGCTGCTGACTTTTTCCGGCCAGCGCGCCCGGGTGGATTGACCATAGGCATCCACCAACTCGCTGTAGGCCGCCTTCAATACAGGCTCGCTGTCCTGCACGCCAAAGCGCTCCAGCAAGATGCTCTGGGCGGCGTTGGGCTTGAGCATCGACAAGGTCACCGAAACCACCTGGCTGCGGTCGATTTCACCCGCGCTGCTGGCGAGCAATACGCGCTGGCCGTCCACGGTGATCGGCATCGGCGGGCCGGCCTTCATGCCCTGGCTCAACGGCGAATTGGCTTGCAACGGGATCAACAAGGTCTGGGCCGGACCGGCCGGCAAGTCAATGCGACTGACCAGGGTGCGGCCATCGCTGCTCTGCACCTTGACATAGAGGGTTAACGCCCAGTCCATCGCACTCTGGATACGCAAGCTCATGGCGCTCGATTGCGCCCAGTCCCAGGTGCCGGTCTGCGGGCTGAGCACCAGGCTCGGTTCGGCCGCCGGGTTGAAGGTGATGCGGCGCAGCACTTCGCCTTCGGCGGTCTGTTCGGCGTTGTATTGCGGCAGGCTGGCGTCCTGGGTCGCCACCTTGACCACATCGGCAGGCCGGACGAAATTGAACAGCGTTTGTTGCCCCGCAGGCGCAGCCATCAAGGGCGCGGTAAACAGCAGGGCAAAAAGAGCGGGCAGCGTGCGAATCATACGAGCAAGGTTCTCCCAGGCGGCCGGTGAATGGCCTGATGACATAATTGAGATAGACCACGAAGTGGGCGAATCCGCCCACGGTGGCTTAAGAAATTTCGCGCCTGAACGGCGGCAAGGCATTGAGGATAGCCTTGCCATAGCGTTGGGTGACCAAACGGCGGTCGAGCAAGGTGATGGTGCCCCGGTCTTCTTCGGTACGCAGCAAGCGACCACAGGCCTGGACCAGCTTCAAGGAAGCATCCGGCACCGAGATTTCCATGAACGGATTACCACCCCGTGCTTCGATCCACTCGGCCAGTGCCGCCTCGACCGGATCATCCGGCACCGAAAACGGGATCTTGGCGATCACCACGTGTTCGCAGTAGGCACCGGGCAAGTCCACACCCTCGGCGAAACTCGCCAGGCCGAACAGCACGCTGGAGTCTCCACCGTCGACCCGCGCCTTGTGCTTGTTCAGGGTTTCCTGTTTGGACAGGTTGCCCTGGATAAACACTTGCTTGCGCCAGTCGCGGTCGAGGCCGTCGAACACGTCCTGCATCTGTTTGCGTGACGAGAACAGCACCAGGGTGCCCCGCGAGCCTTCTACCAGCTCCGGCAGGTCGCGGATGATCGCGGCCGTGTGGGCGGGTGCATCCCGTGGGTCGGCCTTGAGGTCCGGCACCCGCAACACACCCGCGTCGGCGTGATGGAACGGGCTTGGCACTACCGCCGTAACGGCTTTTTTCGGCAGGCCGGCGCGCATGCGGAAGCGATCAAAAGTACCCAGCGCGGTCAGCGTGGCCGAGGTCACCAGGCAGCCGTAGGCGACGTTCCAGAGGTTGCGCCGCAGCATTTCGGCCGCCAGGATCGGGCTGGCGTTGACCTCGATATCAAACAGCGCGCCGCTTTCCGACAGGGTCAACCAGCGCGCCATGGGCGGGTTGTCTTCCGGGTCTTCGACGGTGAAGGCCGTCCACAACTCCCAGTTGCCCTGGGAACGGGAAAGCAGACTGCCGAACAGCGGATACCATTCTTCGGCCTGGTTGCTGGCGATGCCAATGTTGACCTCGCCGTCCATGCCCTCCTTGAGCAGGTCAGTAAGGCGGGTGAACAGGTCGGTCAGGCGCGAGAAGCCCTTCTTTAACTCGATGCCCATTTCGCGCATGTGTTCGGGGATCAACCCACCGACGAAACGATGACGGGGTCGCTCACGGCCCTCGACGTCTTCACCGGGCTTGAAGTCAGCCACCTGCTCGCAGGCGCTGAACATGAATTGCTGTTGGGTCTTGATCTCCCGCGCCAGCTCCGGCACTTGTTCGATCAGCTTGCCCAGGTCGCCGGGCAGCGGATGCTGGGCCAACAACTTGGTGAGGTTCTTCGCGGTGGTTTCCAGCCAGTCGGCAGTGGAACGCAGCCGCGTGTAGTGGGCGAAGTGGCCGATGGCCTTGTCGGGCAGGTGATGGCCTTCGTCGAATACATAGAGGGTGTCGCGCGGGTCAGGCAGCACGGCGCCACCGCCCAAGGCCAGGTCGGCCAGGACCATGTCGTGGTTAGTGACGATCACATCGACCTTGCCCATGCCTTCGCGCGCTTTGTAGAAGGCGCACTGGCCGAAGTTGGGGCAATGGCGATTGGTGCACTGGCTGTGGTCGGTGGTCAGGCGCGCCCAGTCGGCGTCTTCCAGCGCGGTGGGCCAGCTGTCGCGGTCGCCGTCCCATTTATTGCCGGCCAGCTTCTCGATCATGCTGGTGAACAGCTTCTGGCTGACTTCATCCACTTCGATCTTGAAGCCTTCTTCTTCAAACAGCGACGCGGTGGCGGTTTGCGCGTGGCCTTCCTGCAACAGCACGTCGAGCTTGGACAGGCACATGTAGCGGCCACGGCCCTTGGCCAGGGCGAAGGTGAAGTTCAGGCCGCTGTTGCGCATCAGGTCAGGCAGGTCTTTGTAGACGATCTGCTCTTGCAGGGCGACGGTCGCGGTGGCAATCACCAGGCGTTTGCCGGCGGCCTTGGCGGTAGGGATCGCGGCCAGGCTGTAGGCTACAGTCTTGCCGGTACCGGTGCCGGCCTCGACGGCCACGATCGCGGGGTCGCCACTGCGCCGGCCTTCGTCGTCGGTGTCGATATCCCCGAGGACCTTGGCCACTTCGGCGATCATCAGGCGTTGGCCGTAGCGCGGTTTCAAGCTCTTGGCTTCGAGAAAACGCGTGTAGGCGCCCTGGATCGTAGTTTTGAGTTCAGTGCTGATCATGGATAGTCGGGCGCAAAAAACGCTGGATAAATTTTCAGTGGTTCGGATCGGCCGCTATCATACCCCGCTAATTAATCCCGCGCAGAACGGAGTACCTCAATGACTGTGTTTAGCCTCGTTTATACCCTGCATGTACTGGCTGCCCTGATCTGGGTCGGCGGCATGTTTTTCGCCTGGATGATCCTGCGCCCCGCCGCTGTGGCGGCGCTTGAAGGCCCTGCCCGGCTCAAGCTGTGGGCAAATGTGTTTCAACGTTTTTTCGTTTGGGTGTGGGTCGCGGTGGCGGTTTTGCCGATCAGCGGCATTGGCCTGTTGCAGTTGCGCTTCAGCGGGTTTGAGACAGCACCGCGCTATGTGCAGGTGATGATGGGGTTGTATCTGGTGATGACGGCGCTGTTTATCCGTATCCAGGCGTTGAAACTCCCGGAATTGCGCACGGCAGTGGCGGCTGAAGATTGGCCGGCGGGTGCGGCTGCGTTGGGTCAGATTCGCAAGCTGGTGGGAATCAATCTGATCGTGGGGTTGGGGGTGGTGGCAATTGCTTCGGCCCGACCGATGTTCTAAAACCCTCGCGAATCGACGTAGCAGCTGTCGAGCCCTGGCGAGGCTGCGTCCGCGGTGCGTCAGATACACCGCGGACGCAGCCTCGCCAGGGCTCGACAGCTGCTACGGGGTTTCTACAGGCGTTGGATGGTCACTGTACCCGCTGGCCCCGTAGGCCCCGGCTGCCCTTCCAACCCTGGGCGGCCTTTCTCGCCACCGTCTGCGCGGTACACCAGGCAGCCCTTGGACTCGCCGCCGCGACCTGGTTTACCCGCCGTGCCCGCCAGGCCACCGGGGCCACCGTCCACCCACACCTTGATCTGCTGCGCGGGGAAGTCCTGCGGCAACTCAACCCGCACCTGTGCACCTGCCGCGCCGGGCAAACCATCCCCGCCGTTATCGCCATTGAAGCCCCGGCCCGCCGAACCCCAGGTGCAACCCGGGTCCTCACCGTTGGCACCATCCAGCCCGGCATAACCTTGGGCACCGGCGCCGCCACGGGCGTCCACCGAGAGTTCTTCAGCGTTCAGCGAATTGATGCGCAAGATCAAATCACGCCCAGCCTTGGCCGGCTTTTCATGGGTACCGGGAGCGCCGCGTGAGGTGATCTGGCTGCCGTGGTCCAACTGCGCATGGCGCACCTGCAATTGCAGCGCGGTGCCGCCGGGCACGATGGCGATACGGGCGTCACGCCCCAGGTGCAACTCATCCACCGTGACTTGGCTGATGGTGGAAGGCACCAGCAAGGTGCCGTAGTCCGCCACGTCCAGGCGCTCCAGTTGCAACACGCTGGTGCTGCTGGGCAGGCGCATCAACGAGTTGGTTTCAACACTGACGCTTTGCGCCAGGGCAACGGGGCTGACCAACACGGCCAACAGTAAAACCTTACGCATATGAAGCTCCCCGGAATTATTACAAAAGCTATTTCAAATTATTCTTTGGACGCACAGTAACGACTTCTACCGGCGTTTTGCCAGTGAAGGATCAAAAAAGTTAACAAAGGGGAGACTTCAGCGAAAGTTGCCAGCAATGCCCCTGTGGAACCCACAGGGGCAAGGGCCGTCAGCGGTTGATCTGGATTTCCGTGCGACGGTTCAAGGCACGGCCTTCAGCGGTTTTATTGTCAGCCACCGGCTGGCTCTCACCCGCGCCCGTCACCGCCACGAAGGCGCTGCGAGGCACACCGGAGCCGACCAGGTAATCCGTCACCGAATGCGCGCGCTTATCCGAGAGCCGTTGGTTGTAGGCGTCTTTGCCCACGCTGTCGGTATGGCCGGTGACGCGCAGTTGAGCGCTTGGGGCTTCCTGTTTCAGGCGGGTGGCGATGATGTCGAGCTTGGTTTTATCCGCCGCGGTCAGCCTGGCCGAGTCGAATTCAAAATGCACATCGCGAATCACGATGGTTTCTTCCTTGACCACCACGACCTCCTCAACCACGGCCGCTGGCGGCGCAGGCGGACACCCATCGGCATTTACCTGCACACCTTTTGGCGTGCCCGGGCACTTGTCGCGGCTGTCTGGCACACCATCGCCGTCTTCGTCGCCATCGCCGTGCACCCAGCAATAGGCGCCGGCCATGCCACCGATCAGCAACGCACCATAGCCTGCATAGGCCGAGCTTTCAGTGGCACCGATCGCCGCGCCGGTCACACCGCCAACGGCGGCGCAGGTGGGCCAATCGGTTTTTTGCAAACCTGCGCAACCTGTCAATACTCCGGTTAGCAGAACCAAGGGTAGAGCTGTCCGCATGATGCTCATCTGATTTCTCCTGAGGGGATCGGCGGGGGCCGATGGGTGGAGTAAAGACGGCTCTTTTCATCTGCGCCACTGCGCCGCCCCCCTGTATTCATTGAGGTTCGTTGCTCTTGTCGGACTTTTCGCTGCCGCCCGCTCTAGGCCCGCACGCTCAGCCGCGCTAGTCTCTACGGTCCTGATGTGAGGATCTCTGATGACCGCTGGTATTTCTGCCCGTACACCCCAGCAAGCCTTGGCCGCCTTGCTTGATTTGCACCAGCCAAAACGCCTGTTGTTGTTGGGCGCCAGCCAGTTCCCGGCGCTGGAGGCGTTTCAAAAGGCGCACCCGGATACCCAGGTGTCTGTCGCGGCACCGGGAGCCTTGCCGGCGGAGCTTGCCGCACAGCGGTTTGACCTGGCGCTGGTGGTGGACTGCCTGGAGCACCTGTCAAAACCACAAGGCCTGACGCTGCTTGGCGGCATCCGCAACCTCAATGCCAGCCGCATTGCGGTGCTGGTGGACCTGGGCGCCTGCGACTGGAAGGACACCGACTTCTTCTCGCTGGCCCTGCAGGCTGGTGAGCGTTTCCAGCGTGATGAGCAGGTTCTGACGCTGTTTACCTATGATCTGCTTGACTATAAACAAGTACCGGACTGGCTCAACGCCCGCTTTTGGGCCAACCCGGAAAACTTCGGAAAGTACTGGTGGTAACCCCATGAGCACACCCATTTGCCCCTGCGGCAGTGGCAACCTGCTGGATGCCTGCTGCGGCCATTATCACGCCGGGCACCCGGCACCTTGCGCGAGCGCGCTGATGCGCTCGCGCTACAGCGCCTACGTGCTGGGCCTGGTGGACTATCTGGTCGCCACCACCCTGCCCGCCCAACAGCCGAACCTGGACCGCAATGCCATCGGCACCTGGAGCGCACAGAGCACCTGGCTCGGCCTTGAAGTGGAAAGCTCCGAGGTGTTTGGCGGCCAGCCGGAACATGCCTTTGTGACGTTCACTGCGCGCTGGCATGACAGCACCGGCGAACATAGCCACCGCGAGCAGTCCTCTTTCGTACAGAATGACGGGCGCTGGTACTTCATCGACCCGACAGTGGAAGTGAAGGCCGGACGCAACGATCCGTGCCTGTGCGGCAGTGGGCAGAAATTCAAGAAGTGTTGTTCCAGCTATCTCTAGCCACCACAGGGCTCACGCCATGCTCCGGATGTACAGCTTGATGCTGGCGTTAACCCTTGGCCTGACCGGCTGCGCGTCGTGGTTCGAAGACGACTCACCGCCGCCGCACGTGTCCCTGGTGAAAGTCGAAGTGGTGCGCGCCAAGCTGCTGGAGCAGAAGTTCAAGCTGTTCTTTCGCGTGGACAACCGTGACGACGCCGACCTGACCGTGCGCGGCCTGATCTACAAGGTCAGCCTGGGCGACTTCGTGTTGACCGAGGGCGAGTCCGACGAGTGGCTCACCGTACCGCCGCGCAGTCATAAGTTTTTCCGGGTGTCGGTACGCACCAACCTCTGGCCGCAGATCCGTGATGTGGTGCAGATGCTGAAAAACCCCAACAAGCCTGTGCCGTATCGCCTGGAAGGTGAGCTGAAAACCGGATTATTCATCGGTTATGACGTGCAGGTGAACCACAATGGCGAGATAATCCCCGGCGATTTTATTCCGGAGCGACATCGATGACTCAGCAACCCCACGTCCATGGTCCTGACTGCAACCATGATCACGATCACCACGATCACCATGATCACGACCACGGCCATGTCCACGGTCCGAACTGCGGCCACGCTCACCAGGAGCCGGTGCGCAATGCGTTGAAGGACGTGGGTCGCAATGACCCTTGCCCGTGCGGCAGCGAGAAGAAATTCAAGAAGTGCCACGGGGCGTAAGCCACGCTGAAGATCCAAATGTGGGAGCAGGCCCGCTTGTGTCTTGAACCAGGCTTAAACTGAAGGTGAGAGCGGTGAGTGACAAGCTGAATGCCCGAAGTGCTTAAAGCACGTGTGGGAGCCCATGCTGTCACTCACCTCTCCACTCTGGTCATTGAGCCCGAACAGTTGAACGAGCCCACCTCGAACAGTTACAAGCGTGGGCCAAGCCAGAGCGCTCTCACCTTGAGTGTAAGAGGATTTGGCTATGTTTTCCTATCCAGCAGGTATTGATGTCTCCAGCGGTAGCCTCGAGATTCGGGTTGATCAACTGGATGTAGCGATGAGTTGTTCCAATTCGCAGAGTGATTTTCCTGGGTTAATTGGATGGCTAACCCTGCATCGCGTGGGTCGAGTGTTGCTGGAGGCCACTGGCGGTTACGAGCGCAAAGTCATGAAAGCGCTTCAAGCTGCGGGCTTTGAAGTCATACGGATCAACCCTTGCCGAGCCAAAAGCTTTGCCCGGGCTATGGGGCAACAAGCCAAAACCGATCCGATAGATGCACGCCTTCTTGCGCAGTTCGCAGCGGTCATCAAATCGCCCGATAGCCGGGTTACCAGCGCCGAGCAGGATGATTTGCGCGCCCTAGTCCAACAGCGAGAGCACTTTGTTCAGCAAAGAGATGACGACAAACGGCGGCTTAAAACGGCCTCCTCTGACGTGGTCAAGCCTGCGCTGCAGAGTCATATCGACTATTTGCAAAAAGTGCTGAAGGAGCTGGAAAGCCTGATCCGCCAAAGTACAGAACGTCTGGATCGTAAAAAAGTAGCTCTTCTGTGCTCAGTCAAAGGCATAGGACTTGTTACAGCGGCCAGCTTGATGTCCTATCTTCCGGAGCTAGGCGAGGTGGGTAGACATCAGATTGCAGCATTGAGCGGCACTGCGCCCTACAACGACGATAGCGGCAAGCACAAAGGCAAGCGTCATATCAGCGGCGGCAGGTTCGCCGCGAGGCGCTCACTGTATATGGCCTGTTGGTCAGTGATCCGGTTTCAGCCTGAGTTTGCCGCGCGATATAAGGCGCTGCGCGAGAAAGGAAAATGCGCCAAAGTGGCACTCATCGCGTGTATGCGTGTTTTGCTGGTACGCCTAAACGCAATGATCCGTGATGGATCTGAATGGAAAGAGCACGCCGCCTAAAATCCTGCGGTAGCTATTTCCTAAAGCAGTTACACGGAGTACAGCCGTGGGAGCGTTGCCGCCTCTGGAAAAAATGGCTTGATGAAAACCATCAAGACAGTTGCTCCCACATTGGGTTGGTGGATAGGGCCGTATAAATTGCTTCTAAGGTTATGCGCAAATATTTCATTGAATTTTCGCGCGCTGAACATCACCTATACCTACAGGCATCCGCTCAAGCATCCCCCTTTTTGGAGAGCTTCATGATCGACCTGTATTACTGGACCACCCCCAACGGTCACAAAATATCGCTGTTCCTGGAAGAAGCCGGCCTCCCCTACGAGGTGCACCCGATCAATATCGGCCAGGGCGAACAGTTCAAGCCTGACTTCCTGAAGATAGCCCCCAACAACCGCATTCCGGCGATCGTCGATCAGAACCCTGCCGACGGCGGCGCGCCGATTTCGCTGTTTGAATCCGGAGCAATCCTGCTGTACCTCGCGGAAAAAACTGGCCAGTTCATTCCAAAAGACCTGCGCGGTCGTCAGGAAGCCTTGCAATGGCTGTTCTGGCAAATGGGCGGATTGGGGCCAATGGCCGGTCAGAATCATCACTTCAGCCAGTTCGCGCCGGAGAAGATTCCCTACGCAATCAAGCGTTATATAGATGAGACCGCCCGGCTTTACGGCGTGCTGGACCGGCGCTTGGCGGATCGGCCGTTCGTGGCAGGCGAGGCCTACAGCATCGCGGATATGGCGATCTACCCGTGGGTTGTTTCCCACAAGTGGCAGAGCCAGCGGCTGGAAGATTTCCCACACCTGCAGCGCTGGTTCAACAGCATCAAGGAACGGCCTGCGACGGTCCGCGCCTATGAACTGGTGCAGAAGGTCAACCCGCCCAAATCCTGATCTCAAGGCAACTGAGACCTCAGTGTGGGAGCGGGCTTGCTCGCGAAAGCGGTGGGTCAGTCAACCGTACAGGCACTGATACACCGCCTTCGCGAGCAAGCTCGCTCCCACATTTGTCTGCGCAAGACTCAAGATCTCACGCTTTCCCCAAACTCCCGCTTGCGTCGTTTCGCCGCGCTCACTAACGTAGCGCCTTTACTGACGCTACCCCCCGCAGGAGCTTTGCCATGGCCTCGCCAGCCCTCTCACATTTTCTTCCCCGGTTCGGCGTTGCCGCGGCAGTGGCCAGTGCGTTAAGCCTGGCCGGTTGCCAGCTCCAGAACACCCAGGACACCCTGCCGCCGGTCGCCGGCGTGCTGCCGATCAAAGGCCTGGCTCAAAACGTTTCCGTGCGCCGCAATGCCCAGGGCATGCCGCTGATCGAAAGCAATACCTTCCATGACGCGCTGTTCAGCCTCGGTTACGTGCACGCCAGCGATCGCATCACCCAGATGGTCACCCTGCGCCTGCTGGCCCAGGGTCGCTTGGCGGAAATGGCGGGTGCTGAAGTGCTGGACGTCGACCGTTTCATGCGTGCGGTCAACCTGAAAAAAAGTGCCGGCGAGCTGTATAACGCTTCGTCGCCGCGCCTTAAACGCTTCTTTGAAGTGTATGCCCGTGGCGTCAACGCCTACCTGTTCCGCTACCGCGACAAGCTACCGCCAGACCTGGCCCAGACTGGCTACAAGCCGGAATACTGGAAGCCGGAAGATTCGGCGCTGCTGTTCTGCCTGCTGAATTTCAGCGAGTCGGCCAACCTGCAGGAAGAAATTTCATCCCTGGTGCTGGCGCAGAAAGTCGGCGTCGACAAACTCGCCTGGCTGACCCCAAGCGCGCCGGATGAAGCGGTCCCGCTGGCTGAAGCCGAGAAACTCAAGGGTGTGAACCTGGGCCAGATCACCGGCCTGGCCGGGCTGGACGCGGTCAGCCAGCAACTGAGCCGCTTCAACTCACTGGCGGTCACCACCTCGAGCAACTGGGCGATTGGCCCGCAACGCAGCCGCAGCGGTAAAAGCCTGTTGGCCAACGATCTCGCCGCCCAGCCGCAAGCGCCGTCGCCATGGAGCTACGTGCAGATCCGCGCACCGAAATACCAGGCCGTGGGCGCCTCGATTGCCGGCTTGCCGACGCTGCTGTCCGGCTTCAACGGCAAAGTCGCGTGGAGCATGAGCACCGTCAAGGGCGACACCCAGGACCTGTTCCTGGAAAAGGTCAAACGCCAGGGCAACGCGCTGTACTACGAGAACAACGGCAAATGGCTACCAGCAGGTGTGCGTAACGAAACCTTCTTCGTCAAAGGCCAGCGCTCGATTCGTGAAGTGGTGTACGAAACCCGCCACGGTGCCTTGCTCAACAGCAGCCAGGCGCTGACCACCGGCCTGGGCCTGGCGCTGCAAACCGCCGACTTCAAGGACGACAAGAGCCTGGATGCGTTCTTCGACCTGTCACGCGCGCAAAACGCCGCCAAGGCCTCGGACGCAACCCGCGAGATTCGCGCCATTGCGCTGAACATGGTCTTCGCCGACGCCAGCAACATTGGCTGGCAAGTCACCGGCCGCTTCCCCAACCGTCGCGAAGGCGAAGGTTTGCTGCCGTCGCCGGGCTGGGACACGCGTTTCGACTGGGACGGTTACGCCGACGCGATGTTGCACCCCTATGACCAGGACCCGGCCCAAGGCTGGATAGGCACTGCCAACCAGCGCACCGCGCCACGCGGTTATGGCATGCAACTGTCCAACTCCTGGGATGCACCGGAGCGCAGCGAGCGCCTGGCGCAGTTGGCCAATGCCGGCAAGCATGACAGCCGCAGCATGATAGCCATGCAATACGACCAGACCACCACGTTTGCTGCCAAGCTAAAGACCATGTTCCAGGCGCCAGGCATGGCCCAGCCACTGAAACAGGCGATCGATGCGTTGCCGGCGGCTGAGCAGGTCAAGGCACGGGAAGCACTGAATCGCTTGATGGCCTTCGATGGTCGACTGGTGACAACGTCCGCCGACGCCGCCATCTACGAACTGTTCCTGCAGGAAAGCACTCGGCAGATCTTCCTCGACGAACTCGGCCCGGAAAACAGCGCCAGCTGGAAGGCTTTCGTCAGCAATGCCCGCCTGTCCTACGCCGCCCAGGCCGATCACTTGCTGGGCCGCGAAGACAGCCCATTCTGGGACGACGTGCACACCCCGCAGAAAGAAGACAAACCTTTGATCCTCGCCCGCAGCCTGGCCGCGGCGATCAGCGCCGGTGACAGCCAACTGGGTACCGATCACAAGGCCTGGCAGTGGGGCAAGCTGCACACGACTACTTGGAAAAACACCAATGGCCAGGTGATTCGTGGCCCACTGGCGTCCGGCGGCGACCACAACACCTTGAACCCGGCACCGTACAACTGGGGCCAGGATTTCACCACCACCCAAGTGCCGGCGCTGCGCATGATTGTCGATTTCGGCCAGGTGGAACCGATGATGGGCCAGGGTGGCATCGGCCAGTCCGGCAACCCGGCCAGCCCGAACTATGCCAATGGCATCGACCCGGCGCTCAAGGCGCAATACCTGAGCTTCCCGATGCAGCCGCAGAACTTTGAGAAGGTGTATGGGAAAACAAGGTTGACCCTGACGCCTGGTAAGTAACCCGGGGCCTTACTGAAGAAACCGAACCAGAATGTGGGAGCTGGCTTGCCTGCGATGACGCCTTTTCAGTCACTCTTTCAGTGGCTGATACACCGCCATCGCAGGCAAGCCAGCTCCCACATTTGTTCTGTGTACATTCCGATAGAACTTCTGCGCTCAGCCCCGCCTCATAAGTAACAAGCCCACTTCCCCGGTCATTCCATGGACCTTGTCATCGCCCGCCCCGAAGGCCTGTATTGCCCCGCCGGAGATTTCTACATCGACCCCTGGCGCCCGGTGGAACGTTCGGTCATCACCCACGCCCACGGCGACCATGCCCGCACCGGCAACCAGCACTACTTGGCGGCGGCTCCCGGCGAAGGCATCCTGCGCTCGCGGCTGGGCCAGGACATCAACCTGCAAACCTTGGCCTACGGCGAACAACTGGTCCATCACGGCGTCACCCTGAGCTTCCACCCGGCCGGGCATGTATTGGGATCGGCCCAAGTGCGCCTGGAATATCAAGGCGAAGTGTGGGTCGCATCCGGCGATTACAAAGTCGAGCCCGACGGCACCTGCGCCCCCTTCGAACCGGTGCGTTGCCATACCTTCATCACCGAATCCACCTTCGGCCTGCCGATCTACCGCTGGCAACCCCAGGCGCAGATCTTTGCCGGGATCAACGATTGGTGGCAGGCGAACATCGCCGCCGGCAAGGCCAGCGTGTTGTTCTGTTATTCCTTTGGCAAAGCCCAGCGCATCCTGCATGGGATCGACGCCAGCATCGGCCCGATCCTCAGCCATGGCGCGGTCGAGCCGCTGAACCGGGTGTACCGCGAGGCCGGGATCTACATCCCCGAAACCCTGTATGCCGGTGACTTCAAAAAGACCGACCCGTTGTTGCGCCAGGCCTTGATCATCGCCCCGCCCTCTGCCGGCGGCAGCAGTTGGATAAAGCGCTTTGGCGACTATAGCGATGCCTTTGCCAGCGGCTGGATGCGCCTGCGCGGTACCCGTCGGCGGCGGGGTGTGGACAGAGGTTTTGTGCTGTCAGACCACGCCGACTGGCCCGGTTTGTTGTGGGCCGTCGAGCAAACCGGCGCCGAGCGGGTGATGGTCACCCACGGCTCTGTCGGTGTATTGGTGCGCCATCTGCGGGAAAAAGGTCTGGATGCCCAAGGCTTCACCACTGAATACGGCGATGACGAAGAGGAGGCCAGCGCATGAAGGCCTTCGCCGAGCTGTACGCCAACCTCGACGCCACCACCTCCAGCAACGCCAAGCTTGCTGCACTGCAAGCCTACTTTCTGCAAGCGCCACCGGACGATGCCGCCTGGGCGGTGTACTTTCTGTCCGGGGGGCGCCCTCGCCAGTTGGTCCCCACGCGCCTACTGCGGGACATGGCCACCGAAGCGTCGGGCATCGAACCCTGGCTGTTCGAAGAAAGCTACCAGTCGGTGGGTGACTTGGCGGAGACGATTTCCCTACTGTTACCGGAATCCACCTACACCTCAGAAGACGGCCTTGCAGTGTGGCTGGAGGAAAAACTCCTACCCCTGCGTGGCTTGCCTCCGTTGGAATTGGCTGAGCGCCTACCGGCGTTATGGGCGCAACTGGATCAACCCAGCCTGATGGTGTGCATCAAGTTGATCACCGGCAGTTTTCGCGTGGGCGTGTCCAAGTTGCTGGTCACGCGAGCCCTCGCTGCCATGGCCGACCTCGACAGCAAGCGCGTGGCGCAGCGGCTGGTGGGCTACACCGACTTGTCCAACCGCCCTACGCCTGAGGGCTACCTCAAGCTGATCGCCGCTGAATCTTCCGACGAGCATGCGCAAAGGGGTGGGCAGCCCTATCCGTTTTTTCTCGCCCACGGTTTGGCGCAACCGGTGGAGCAGTTCGACACCCTGCTCGGCTCGCCCGCCGACTGGCAGGTGGAATGGAAGTGGGATGGCATCCGTGCGCAACTGGTCAAGCGTGAAGGCCGCCTGTGGATCTGGTCCAGGGGTGAAGAACTGGTCACCGAGCGTTTCCCCGAACTTCACAGCCTGGTCAGTGGCTTGCCCGATGGCACGGTGATCGATGGCGAAATCGTAGTGTGGAAGGACGCGGTGCAACCTTTCGCGCTGCTGCAACAGCGCATTGGTCGCAAGACCCTGAGCAAAAAAGTACTTGAGGACGCCCCGGTCGCAGTCCTGGCCTACGACCTGCTGGAACATCAGGGTGACGACTGGCGCAACCACACTCAGGCTGAGCGCCGCGCGCAACTTGAGCAGGTGATTGCCCAGTGCAACCAACCCTCGTTGCAGGCATCACCGTTGCTGACTGGGAGCAGTTGGCAGGACCTCGCCGAACAACGCGAAGCCTCTCGCAGCCTCGGGGTGGAAGGCATGATGCTCAAGGACCGCAAAGGCCTCTACGGCGTGGGCCGCACCAAGGACATGGGTCTATGGTGGAAGTGGAAGGTGGACCCGTTCAGCATCGACGCGGTGTTGATCTATGCCCAGCGCGGTCATGGTCGACGCGCCAGCCTGTATAGCGACTACACCTTTGCGGTATGGGACGGGCCGCCCGGTACCGAACGCACGCTGGTGCCGTTTGCCAAGGCGTATTCAGGGCTGACGGACGAGGAAATGCGCAAGGTCGACGCCATCGTGCGCAAGACCACGGTGGAAAAGTTCGGGCCGGTCAGCAGCGTCACGCCGAGCATGGTGTTTGAGCTGGGGTTTGAGGGGATTGCCCTGTCCAAGCGGCATAAAAGCGGGATTGCGGTGAGGTTTCCGCGAATGTTGCGCTGGCGACAGGATAAGGCGGTGGAAGAAGCCGATAACCTCGCCACGCTGCAGGACCTTCTGGCCTGACTCAAAACACCTGTGGGAGCTGGCTTGCCTGCGATGGCGGCGGGTCAGCTAATGCATCTGTAATTGACCCACCGCTCTCGCAGGCAAGCCAGCTCCCACCTTTTTGATCTGCATCAGTTCCAAATTGGTGCGATGAATTTTCCATGCCCATTTCCGGGCATCTCCTACACTCAAACTTCCCTCATCCCACCTTTTAAAACGCTCATTCGGAACTATGGTGCAGAAATTGCTACCTGTGATCCGTCTGACACCGTTCAGTAACAGTCCTAAACGCGCCACAAGCGCTTATCTTGGTTTCCAGGGATTACATAATGAAAAAAGCATTGCTGACCCTTTCTGCACTGGCTCTGTGCATGGCCGCCGGTTCCGCGCTGGCCAAGGAATACAAGGAACTGCGTTTTGGTGTCGATCCGTCCTATGCACCGTTTGAATCCAAGGCCGCCGACGGCAGCCTGGTCGGCTTCGATATCGACCTGGGCAATGCGATCTGCGCCGAGCTGAAAGTGAAGTGCAAGTGGGTCGAAAGTGATTTCGACGGCATGATTCCAGGCCTGAAAGCCAACAAATTCGACGGCGTGATTTCGTCCATGACCGTGACCCCGGTGCGTGAAAAGGCCATCGACTTCTCTAACGAGCTGTTCTCCGGCCCAACCTCGCTGGTGTTCAAGAAGGGTGCTGGCTTCTCGACGCCCGAGTCCCTCAAGGGTAAATCCGTGGGCTACGAGCAAGGCACCATCCAGGAAGCCTACGCCAAGGCGGTACTGGATAAAGCCGGTGTGACCACCAAGGCCTACGCCAACCAGGACCAAGTGTATGCCGACCTGACCTCCGGCCGTCTCGACGCTTCCGTGCAGGACATGCTGCAAGCCGAACTGGGCTTTTTGAAGTCGCCAGCCGGTGCGGGCTACGAAGTCAGCGCCGCCATTGACGACCCACTGCTGCCGTCGAAAACCGCCATCGGTATCAAAAAAGGTAACACTGAACTGAAGGCGCTTTTGGATAAAGGTATCAAAGCGTTACACGATGATGGCACCTACGCCACCATCCAGAAGAAACACTTTGGCGATCTGAACCTGTACAGCGGCAAATAATGCCTGGAGCGCCCTTCCCTGGAAGGGCGCTTTTTTATCGCCATAGGTCCTGATTTATGCTCGAAGAACTGTTGCAAACCCTCGGGCTGAGCGCGCTCAGTTTGAAGGGTTTCGGCCCGCTGTTGCTGCAAGGCACGTGGATGACGATCAAGTTGTCAGTGCTGTCCCTGGCCGTCAGCGTCGTGCTCGGCTTGCTCGGTGCCAGCGCCAAATTGTCCAGCCTGCCCTTTTTGCGCATCCCCGCCCAGCTCTACACCACGCTGATTCGCGGTGTACCCGACTTGGTCCTGATGCTGCTGATTTTCTACAGCCTGCAAACCTGGCTCACCGGTTTCACCGACTTCATGGAATGGGAATACATCGAGATCGACCCATTCAGCGCCGGGGTGATCACCCTGGGCTTTATCTACGGTGCTTATTTCACCGAAACCTTTCGCGGCGCAATCCTCGCCGTGCCCCGTGGCCAACTGGAAGCCGCCACGGCCTACGGCCTCAAGCGCGGGCAACGGTTTCGCTACGTGACCTTCCCGCAGATGATGCGCTTTGCCCTGCCGGGTATCGGCAACAACTGGATGGTGATGCTCAAGGCCACGGCGCTGGTGTCGATCATCGGCCTGGCCGACTTGGTCAAGGCTGCCCAGGACGCGGGCAAGAGCACCTATCAGCTGTTCTACTTCCTGGTGCTCGCCGCGTTGATCTACCTGATGATCACCAGCGCGTCCAACTTCGTCTTGCGTCGCCTTGAACGGCGCTACTCCGCAGGCGCCCGGGAGGCAGTGCGATGATCGAACTCTTGCAGGAATACTGGCGCCCCTTCCTTTATAGCGACGGCCAGCACATCACCGGTCTGGCCATGACGATGTGGCTGCTCAGCGCCGCGCTGGTCATCGGCTTTCTGGTGTCGATTCCGCTGTCCATTGCGCGTGTCTCGCGCAATCGTGCCGTGCGTTGGCCGGTGCAGTTCTACACCTACCTGTTCCGGGGCACGCCGCTCTATATCCAGTTGCTGATCTGCTACACCGGCATCTACAGCATCGCCGCCGTGCGCGAACAACCGCTGCTGGACGCATTCTTTCGCGATGCGATGAACTGCACCATCCTGGCCTTCGCCCTCAACACCTGCGCCTACACCACGGAGATTTTCGCCGGGGCGATCCGCAGCATGGCCCATGGCGAAGTCGAAGCGGCCAAGGCCTATGGCTTGAGCGGCTGGAAGCTGTACGCCTACGTGATCATGCCGTCCGCGCTGCGTCGCTCGCTGCCCTACTACAGTAATGAAGTGATCCTGATGCTGCACTCGACCACGGTGGCCTTCACCGCGACGATTCCAGACATCCTCAAAGTGGCGCGGGACGCTAACTCGGCCACCTTCATGACCTTTCAATCATTCGGTATCGCTGCGCTGATCTACCTGACCGTGACCTTCGCGCTGGTCGGTCTGTTTCGTCTGGCGGAGCGCCGCTGGCTGGCGTTTCTCGGGCCGAGCCATTAAGGAGTTTGTATGCGTCATCAGGTTCATGAACTGATCGCGCCAGTGCCAGGTACGGCGCGGCAGATTCACAGTTTTCACTTCGGCCCGGAGCAGGCCGAGGGCAAGATTTACATCCAGTCGTCGCTGCACGCCGATGAGTTGCCGGGCATGCTGGTGGCCTGGCACCTCAAAGTGCAATTGGCGAAGCTGGCCGCGGCCGGTCGCCTGCGCAGCGAGATCGTGCTGGTGCCTATCGCCAACCCGGTGGGCCTGGAACAGGTGTTGATGGATATCCCGCTGGGTCGCTATGAGCTGGAGAGCGGGCAGAACTTCAATCGCCTGTTTGTCGACCTCAGTGAAGCGGTCGGCAACCAGGTCGAAGATTTGCTCGGGGATGATCCTCGGCACAACGTCGAACTGATCCGCGCCGCGCTGTCCACCGCCCTCGCCGCACAAAATGCCGACACCCAGCTGCAATCCCAGCGCCTGGTGCTGCAACGCCTGGCCTGTGACGCCGACATAGTACTGGACCTGCATTGCGATTTCGAAGCCGTGGCGCACTTGTACACCACGCCCGAGGCCTGGCCGCAGGTGGAACCGCTCGCGCGGTATATCGGTTCGGAAGCTAATTTGCTCGCGACCGACTCCGGTGGACAATCCTTCGATGAGTGTTTCACCCTGGTCTGGTGGCAATTGCAGCAACGCTTCGGCGAGCGCTTCCCGATCCCCATGGGCAGTTTTTCGGTGACCGTCGAACTGCGCGGGCAAGGCGACGTCAACCACGGCCTGGCCAGTCTCGACTGCCAGGCAATCATCGATTACCTGATTCACTTCGGCGCCATCACCGGTGATGCGGCACCGCTGCCCGACCTGCCCTACCCGGCCACACCGCTGGCCGGCGTTGAACCGGTGGCGACGCCAGTGGGTGGCCTGCTGGTGTTCAGCGCCCTGCCCGGTGAATACCTGGAGGCCGGGCAACTGATCGCCGAAATCATCGACCCCATTTCCGACCGCGTAACGCCGGTGCACTGCCAGAAGGCCGGCCTGCTTTACGCCCGTTCGCTACGCCGCATGGCCACTGCCGGGATGGTCATCGGCCATGTCGCAGGCAGCGAGGCCTACCGTAGCGGCTACCTACTTTCGCCTTGAGGATGCACGCCCCATGTACAAATTGACCGTTGAAGGCCTGCATAAAAGCTATGGCGACAATGAGGTGCTCAAAGGTGTTTCGCTCAAGGCCAAGACCGGTGACGTGATCAGCCTGATCGGCGCCAGCGGCTCGGGCAAGAGCACCTTTTTGCGCTGCATCAACTTCCTGGAAACCCCCAACGACGGCGCCATGACCCTGGACGGCCAGTCGATCCGCATGGTCAGCGATCGCCACGGCATGCGCGTGGCCGACGACGCCGAACTGCAGCGCCTGCGCACGCGCCTGGCGATGGTGTTCCAGCACTTCAACCTGTGGAGCCACATGAGCGTGCTGGAAAACATCACCATGGCCCCGCGCCGGGTGCTGGGTTGCAGCAAGAAAGACGCCGAAGACCGCGCCCGTCGCTACCTCGACAAGGTAGGGTTGCCGGCGCGTGTGGCCGATCAATACCCGGCATTCCTGTCCGGCGGCCAGCAGCAACGGGTCGCCATCGCCCGCGCCTTGGCCATGGAACCCGAGGTGATGCTGTTCGACGAGCCCACCTCGGCCCTCGACCCGGAACTGGTGGGCGAAGTGCTCAAGGTGATCCAGGGCCTGGCCGAGGAAGGCCGCACCATGATCATGGTGACCCACGAGATGAGCTTTGCGCGCAAGGTGTCGAGCCAGGTGCTGTTCCTGCACAAGGGCCTGGTGGAAGAGCAAGGTGCGCCTGCGGATGTGTTGGGCAATCCCAAGAGTGAGCGCTTGCAGCAGTTTCTAAGTGGCAATCTCAAGTGAAGCAGATGCGCGCATGAAACGTATGGCGTGTGCGTCGGGTTTCAAAGCGCCAGCCTGCCTGCGTGCAGGCACGCGAGACGATTTCCAGGCCAAAGCCGAACCCCGGCGACACGCGCTGTTCCACACGGTTATTGATGATCACCAGTTGCTGCTCAGTGAGGACAACCCGGACTTTACCGGCGCCATGCTGAACAGCGTTGCCCAGCAGGTTCTGCACCACACTGCGGGCTATCGCCTCATTGGCCTTCACGCAGATCGTTGATGCCCCCGTCAGCACCCGCGCATCAGCCGCGAGAGGGTAAAGCAGCTGGTATTTTTCGATCTGCTCGGCGACGACAGCGGACAGGTCAATCGCCGCATGGGGCAATTGACGCGGTTCACGGGCCAGGGACAAAAACAGCTCAATGGTCATTTTCATTCCGGACAACGCGCCCTCCATGCGTAGCAGGCTGCGTGCGGATTTTTCGGCGTTGCAGCCGGGCAAACGCAGGATCGCCAGGCTGTTGTTCAAGATCCCCAAGGGGGTGCGTAGCTCGTGGCTCACGTGCCGGGTAAATGCCTGCTCGCGCAGCAGCGCGGCATTTTGCTGGGTCACCAGAGCCGACAGCGTACGGCTCAACGTGCCGATTTCGTCCTGGCGCTCGAACCCGCTGAATCTGCACGGCCCACGCGGTTCAGAGGCCACGTCCTCCACCAATTGGCTGACGGGCTGGGCAATGGCGCGGGCAATCGCGATGGCCAGGATGGTACCCAGGATCAGGATCAATCCGGCCACCGCGCACAACAGCCCGAAAATCTGAGCGCCGTAGCCTTCGGTCTGGCTGAGTTCAGACTCGTTCAGCATCAGTATCAGCCGCTGCGACGCACCCGGTACAACACTCACGAACACATGGACATCCTCTCCCTCCAGTTCATGGTGACCGGCTGGCAATTGGCGAATGACGGCGGGAAGTTCAGCGTCTCCCGACCAGTAGCCTTGCAGGTAAATGCTGTTGGGCATCGCCGTCGCTGCCCCCTGCGGGCTATGCCGTTCCTCGAACGCCTGTGCCTCAAGCTTCAAATAGCTGGCAATGATGTAGTCCTCTGTCACGTTGACAGTGGCCCAGATCAGCACACTGTAGAACAACGTAATCGTTGCCATGAACGGCAGCAGTGCAGAGAGGATTCGCGCAAAAAAGGAATCAGTAAGGAATCGCAAGACGATAGCCCTTACCGTGAACCGTCCGGATCAGCTCGTTACCGTATGGCTTGCCCAAGGCTTGGCGGAGCCGGTAGATATACGTGCGCAGTGCATCACTGTCTGGCGGATCACCCCCTGGCCACAACGCGGCCTCCAGTTTGCGCCGGCTGACGGGCTCCGGTGCCCCATCGGCAAGCAGGTTCAGCAAGGTGAATTGGAGGGCGGGTAACACCGTGATGACGCCGTTGTAGCGCAACGCCTGCGAGACCGGATCAATCACCAGGTCGCCCAGTTGTTTCACACGGCGTGGCTGGCGCAGGGAGCCCCGGCGGATCAGCGCGCGGATACGCCATAGCAACTCTTGAGGCTCAAAGGGTTTGACCAGGTAATCGTCGCCGCCTGCGTCGTAACCCTCTTGTTTATCGGGCAGTGCGTCACGTGCCGTCAGGAATATAACGGGCGTGTGGTTCTGCTCGCACCGCAACTGGCGACAGGTGTCAAAACCGCTCATGCGAGGCATTGCCACATCCATGACGATGAGGTCGTACTCATGGTGCTGGACACGCTCCAGGCAACTTCGCCCATCGCGGGCAAAATCTACATCGAAACCAAATTCACCGAGATAATCCCCCAACGAACCCGCCAACGCATGATCATCTTCAACTAGTAATATTTCCATCAGGACAAACTCCAAATTCTTACAAACAACTAAGAACATCCCTTCAGCAAACAAATAAAAACTGACAACAAATATCGTTTCGCGACGTTACATTTGATTCACACTTCATCTTATACATTCTTGTCATGCAAAAAATACTTCGAGTGTTCATCCGTTATCTGGGCGCAGGCTTCTTCGCGACACTGGTGCATTTCGTAGTGTTCGTCTGCTTGCTGCCTTACTACGGCCCAACGCCATCCACCTTCTGTGCAGCCGTTACGGGGGCGCTGGTCGCCTATTGCCTGTCCAGGCATTGGGTATTTGTAAAGCGAGACTGCAATAGAGGGCGATTTTTCATAACGGCCACCAGTCAGGTTTTATCTAACACGCTTATTGTCACGCTACTGATCCACTGGGGCGTACCTGCACAACTTGCACAGCTCATGACAATGGTCGCCGTGACTCTTCAAGGCTTTACGATTAATCACTTCTGGGTATTCAAACATGACAGCAAACGCGAACCTCTTCAGTGAGTCCTTGCCTGCCACGAAACTTACAATATTGGTGCCTTGCTTTAACGAGCAGTGCGTAATAACGCAATTCCATTTGCGCCTGATGGCGATCATTGAACGCGTAAGAATCCGCACAGAAGTGTTCTACATCAATGACGGCAGTCAAGACCAGACAGCGGCCATGATCGATCAATTTTCTCAGGACCCGCGTGTCAGGTGCCTGCACTTGAGTCGCAACTTCGGCAAAGAAGCGGCCATGCGCGCAGGCATCAACGACATAGACGGCGGCGCAGTAATCATCATGGACTGCGACCTGCAAGACCCACCGGAGCTGATCCCCCTTATGGTGCAGGAATGGCACAAGGGCTATGAGATCGTGAACATGCAGCGCCGCTCACGGCACTGTGATTCCTGGACAAAACGCACGGCCGCAAGGCTCTATTACGCCACGCTGGACCAACTGATCGACGACTTCGAAGTCCCCCAGCAAGTCAGTGATTTCAGACTCATAGGGCCCAACGCACTCGCGGCCATTCGCGCCATGGACGACAACGCCGGCGTATTGAAACTGCTGGTCAGCTGGCTCGGCTACCCAAGTACCGAAGTGAACTACGACCGCAAGCCACGCCAAGCAGGCACAACCAAGTGGACGCCGCTGTCATTGCTGGACCTGTGTGCGGACTCGATTCTTGCTTTCTCTACTCGCCCGCTGCGCATGTACAGCTACTTGAGTGCCATGAGCTTTCTGGTTGGCTCACTGTGGGTTGCAGCCACCGCGACATTCGGTGAACTGACCCATGCGCATCTGCTGGTGCAATCGATTCTGTTGTTGTGCCTGGGTACCGCCGTGGTCGGCGAGTATGTCGGCCGGGTGCTGACGGTGGTGAGCCCCAGGCCCAACTCCCTGCATAAGCGCGATCTATCTTGAATCCCTTCATAAAGGCTGACGGCATGAATCATTCCACGTCCATGCGTTTGCTCTGGGGCATCCTGTTCACGGTGCTGCTGGCGCGCCTGCTCACACTCGGGCTCTATCCAATCATGGATACCTCAGAGGCCCGCTATGCCGAAATTGCCCGAAAAATGCTCGTCTCCAATGACTGGATCACGCCGATGTTCGATCACGGAGTGCCGTTCTGGGGCAAGCCGCCGTTGTCATTCTGGCTACAGGCACTGAGCATGAAAGCGTTCGGCATCAACGAGTTCTCCAGCCGTTTTTCAACCTGGCTGCTGCATGTCGCCAGCTGCGCGCTGATCGTGCACTTCGCTTGCGGCGAGCGCAGCCTGCGAGTCGGGTTGACGGCAGCGATTATCTACTCGACTTGCACACTCGGGCTCCTTTCCAGCGGTGCCGTGTTGACCGACGGCGCATTGGCGTTCGCCCTTTTGCTCGCCCACCTGGGCGTGTGGCGCGGTTTGATGCACGGTGACCGCAGGTGGGCCATGGCGGGTTTTCTCGGGCTTGGCCTGGGCCTGCTCGCAAAAGGCCCGCTGGCGCTTGTGTTGCTGGCGATGCCCGCGTCAATCTGGCTGGCGCTTACCGGCCATTGGCGGCGATTGCTGGGGCTGCCATGGTTGCCGGGGTTGGCACTGATGCTCGCAGTGGCCATGCCTTGGTATTGGCTGGCCGAACTGAAAACCCCGGGTTTTCTGGAGTACTTCATCGTCGGCGAACATTTCAGTCGCTACGTCATCAGCAAATGGCAAGGCGATCTATACGGCAGCGCACATGCGCAACCCTTGGCGATGATTTGGGGGCACCTGCTGGGCGGGCTTTTGCCCTGGACGCTGTTTTTACCGATGCTGGTCAAGCTGCGCGGGCAATTTGAAGGTCAGCGGGAGTACTTGATCTTTCTGCTGGGCTGGGCTGTTTCAGCGCCCTTGTTCTTTACCATGTCCACCAACATCCTCTGGACCTACGTACTGCCCGCGCTGCCAGCCTGGGCGTTATTACTGGCTGAGGTGCTCTGCCGCAAAACACGCGGGACCGTCATCGCAGCCATGGCGTTGGCCTTGCCCCTACTGGGCTGCATCTTGATCATCAGTGGCGAGATTGCCGACCGCCCACAAAACCAGAAAAACATGGTTGCGCTTTGGAAAGCGCAACAAGCCGCTGCGCCGGGCGACTTGATCTACCTGGGCTCACGCTCTTATTCGGCCGAGTTCTATAGCAGCGGCTGGGCACGGCACACCAAAAGCCCACAACAACTGCCGCTGTCGAAAGACTTTTACCTGGTCCGACGCAAAAACAACCAGCAACCGCTGCCGCCAACCTTGACCTGCTACGCAGTGGCCCAGGCCAATACATCCCAATTGCATTACTGTCGTGCCGCACCCGGTTAAACCTTTGGCAGGCGTTAAGGGTCTGTGCAATAAGCCCTTCAGAGCGTCAGCGCCCGCATGGCAAAACCTCTCGACTTCGCCCGGCAATGGTTCGCCGCCAAAGGCTGGAAGCCGTTCGCCTTTCAAAAAGAAGTCTGGGCGGCTGTCAAGGAAGGCCGATCAGGTTTGCTGCATGCCAGCACCGGCGCCGGTAAAACCTATGCACTGTGGTTTGCCGCGCTCAATCGCTTGGCCATCACTCGCCCAGCGGCAACCGGTAAACGCAAACCGCCGGCTGAACCGCTGACGGTGCTGTGGATCACGCCCATGCGTGCGTTGGCCGCCGACACCGCCCGCGCCCTTGAAGCGCCGCTCGAGGCGTTACAGATTCCCTGGAGTGTCGGCCTGCGCACCGGCGACACCAGCAGCAGCGAACGCGCACGGCAGACCCGCCGCCAGCCCACCGCATTGGTCACCACCCCGGAAAGCCTGACGTTAATGCTGGCCCGCCCCGATAGCGAAACCAGCCTGGGAAAACTGCGCATGGTGGTCGTGGATGAGTGGCACGAACTGATCGGTAATAAACGCGGCGTGCAACTGCAACTGGCGCTGGCACGCTTGCGGCGCTGGCATCCAGAGTTGATGGTGTGGGGTATTTCGGCAACCTTGGGTAATCAGTCTCACGCATTGGAAGTGCTGATCCCACAGGGTGACGGGATCAATGTGCAGGGGCTAACGGCCAAGCAGTTGATCATCGACACATTATTGCCACCCGTTACAGAACGTTTTCCCTGGGCCGGGCATATCGGCTTGAAGATGCTGCCCCAAGTGGTGGCCGAGGTGGAAAGCAGCAGCAGTTGCCTGGTCTTTACCAACACGCGAGCGCAATCGGAAATTTGGTACCAGGCATTGCTTGATGCCCGTCCCGACTGGGCCGGGGTGATTGCCCTGCACCATGGTTCGCTGTCGCGAGAGACCCGTGACTGGGTGGAGCGGGCTTTGAAAGACGGCCAGCTCAAGGCGGTGGTGTGTACGTCAAGCCTGGACCTGGGGGTGGATTTCCTGCCGGTGGAGCGCGTACTGCAGATCGGCTCGGCCAAAGGCGTGGCCCGCCTGATGCAACGCGCCGGTCGCTCGGGGCACGCGCCGGGGCGGCCCTCGCGGGTGACATTGGTGCCGACCCACAGCCTGGAGTTGGTGGAGGCCGCGGCGGCGCAGGATGCGATTGCGCAGCGGCGCATTGAAGCGCGCGAGTCGCCGCACAAATCGTTGGATGTACTCGTCCAGCATCTTGTCAGCATGGCATTGGGCGGTGGCTTTACACCGCAAGCGCTGCTGGCCGAGGTACGCGGCGCCTGGGCTTATCGCGATCTGACGGATGAAGACTGGGCCTGGGCGCTGGGGTTTGTGCGCCATGGTGGCCTTTCGTTGACGGCTTATCCGGATTACCGTCGCGTCGAGCCGGACGAGCACGGCATCTGGCGCGTCCCGGACGCAAGGCTGGCACGTCGACATCGCATGAGCGTCGGCACCATCGTCAGCGACGCAAGCATCCAGTTGAAGTTCTGGAGCAAGGGCGGCGGCGGCAAAAACCTCGGCAGCGTCGAGGAAGGTTTTATTGCGCGGCTCAAGCCGGGAGATGGCCTCCTGTTCGCCGGGCGCTTGCTGGAGCTGGTGCGGGTCGAAAACATGACCGCCTATGTACGTCGCAGCACCGCGAAAAAAGCCGCCGTACCGCGCTGGAATGGTGGGCGCATGCCGCTTTCCAATGAGCTGGCCCAGGCCGTCGTCGTGCGCTTGGATGAAGCGGCCCACGGACACTTCGAAGGGCCGGAGATTCAGGCGGTTCGGCCCCTCTTGCAAACACAATTGCGCTGGTCCGGCTTGCCGACGCGCGAGCACTTGCTGGCTGAGGCCTTGAAATCGCGGGAGGGATGGCACCTGTTCCTCTACCCCTTCGCCGGGCGCCAGGTGCACCTGGGGCTGGCGAGTGTGTTGGCGTGGCGGGTGAGCCGAGGGCAGGCGGTCACCTTCTCCATTGCGGTGAATGATTACGGGCTGGAGTTATTGAGTGCCACCGAAGTGGATTGGCCAGCGCTGTTGAACGACGCGCTGTTGAGTCCTGAAAACCTGCTGGATGATGTGGTGGCCAGCCTGAATGCCGGGGGGTTGGCCCTGCGCCGTTTTCGTGAAATCGCACGTATCGCCGGGCTGGTGTTCGCCGGTTACCCTGGCGCGCCGAAAAGCACCCGGCAGGTGCAGGCGTCCAGCGGGTTGTTCTTTGAGGTGTTCAAGCAATATGACCCGCAGAACCTGCTGCTGACCCAGGCAGGGGAAGAAGTCCTGCGTGATGAGTTGGATATTCGCCGGCTGGAAGAGACATTACGTCATCTGTCGGCGCTGAAACTGGACCTGCATAAGATCGAACGGCCTACGCCGTTGGCCTTTCCCCTGCTGGTTGAGCGGATGCGCGAAAGCATGAGTTCGGAAAAACTTTCTGAGCGCATTGCGCGGATGGTCAAGGACCTGGAAAAAGTCGCGGATAACGGGAAGCGTTGATGGTTTGTTCGGTAATGCTCGAGGGTGAAGAACTGTGGCTGCTGGCAGACAAGGCCGTCTATTGGCCTGCGCGTCAGTGTCTGTTGATTGCGGATGCGCATTTCGGCAAGGCGTCGGCATATCGAAGCCTGGGGCAACCGGTGCCGCAGGGAACCACGACCGAGAATTTGCAACGACTGGACCGGTTGCTATCGACGCTACCGTGTACGCAGGTGATCTTTCTAGGCGATTTCCTGCACGGCACAGGCTCTCACGCCAGCGGCACGCTGAGCGCATTGAGAACCTGGCGAGCACGCCATCCTGACCTGCCTATGACCTTGATTCGAGGCAATCACGATAAACGTGCGGGTGACCCACCTGCGGATCTGAGGATCGAGGTTGTTGCGGAGCCGCTGCTGATGGCCCCGTTTGCATTGCAACACGAACCGGATGCCCATGCGACCCACCATGTATTGGCAGGGCACGTGCATCCGGTGTATCGCTTGCGCGGCAGGGGACGGCAAAGTCTGCGCCTACCGTGCTTCCAGATCGGAACGCAGGTCAGCTTGCTGCCGGCGTTTGGCGCGTTTACCGGTGGCTTTGCAGTGGAACAGGCCAATGACCGCCGAATATTTGTCATCGGCGACCATCAAGTTTGGCCAGTGCATTAACTGGCTGGCGAAGTGTCAGGCTACAGGCGCGGGAGGTGGCTCATCTGGAACAGTGGGCGAGCCCGGTTCTTCAATGGGTTGCGGGGAATCCGGATCTGGCTGGCCGGGAATACCACCCGCATAAGCGGGATCGGCCATCAGGGACCAGGCCAGAACGCCAATCTGGTTGGGTTCAAGCCGGGCAATTTCTGCGCTGATTCGCGGGTCGATCTTCATAAAGTACTCCTCAAGCGTGGCTCGACGCGTTTTACACGCGCCGAGGCAGTACACCTAGATAGAGTCACTTTCTTCAGACTAATTCCCTTTACGCGTAAGACCTTTCTATCAAGCGCGTGGGAGAGTGACGCCGCGCTGGCCCTGATACTTGCCCGCGCGGTCTTTATAGGACACTTCACAGGCCTCGTCAGACTGCAGGAACAGCATCTGCGCCACGCCTTCGTTGGCGTAGATTTTCGCCGGTAGCGTAGTGGTGTTGGAGAATTCCAGGGTCACGTGACCTTCCCACTCAGGCTCAAGCGGCGTCACGTTGACGATAATGCCGCAACGCGCGTAGGTACTTTTACCCAGGCAGATGGTGAGCACGTCGCGGGGGATACGGAAGAACTCCACGGTGCGCGCCAGGGCGAAGGAGTTCGGTGGGATGATGCACACGTCGCTCTTGACGTCGACGAAGCTCTTTTCGTCGAAGTTTTTTGGATCGACGATGGCCGAGTTGATGTTGGTGAACACCTTGAATTCATCGGCACAGCGCACGTCGTATCCATAGCTGGAAACGCCGTAGGAAATCACCGGGGCATCACCTTGGCCGCGGATCTGCCGCTCGACGAACGGTTCGATCATGCCGTGCTCTTGCGCCATGCGGCGAATCCACTTGTCCGATTTGATGCTCATGGCGGTGTCCTGAATAGCGAGGTGAAAAATCTGTTGGGCATCTTACCGGGGCCGGCGTTGGGGTTCAAAGGCCACGGGGCTTTTCTTAAAAAAAACGCCGGTTGCTTACACGTCGTAGCAAACGGAGCCGGGACCCGTATAGCTGTGCGAGGCGAATAGAAATACCACCGCCAGTCACGAAAATAGAGAAACCTTCGGAAATATCATTGGCACGTCCGAGAAAAACAGTTAAGGTGACGTCACTGTGTTGCTTGTGTCACTGAGAATCTCTACACGATATGTTGAATTTCGATCCAACCATCTCCAAGAATTTTTCCTGCTCTTTGCACTCAGTCTCGGCCAGGGCTTTTCCTGAGTCGCAGTTAACTTTGTTCAAGGAGTTACACCATGTCTAATCGCCAAACTGGTACCGTTAAGTGGTTCAACGATGAAAAAGGCTTCGGCTTCATCACTCCACAATCCGGTGACGACCTGTTCGTTCACTTCAAAGCTATCCAATCCGACGGCTTCAAAAGCCTGAAAGAAGGCCAACAGGTCTCTTTCATCGCTACCCGCGGTCAGAAAGGCATGCAAGCTGAAGAAGTTCAAGTTATCTAACTTGTACTGACTTAGTCGAAAAGACCCCGCCCTTAAAAGCGGGGTTTTTTTATGCCTGGGATTTCATGCCGTATGACTCTGCGTGACGTAGCAGCTGTCGAGCCTTGGCGAGGCTGCGTTCGCGGTACGTCAGATATACCGTTGACGCAGCCTCGCCAAGGCTCGGCAGCTGCTACCGCAGTAGAAAGCAAAACGCCCGGCGCACTCTCATGCACCGGGCGTTTTAATAGCTGCCTTAGGAGACTTTACTGAAACAACGACTCGCTCGACAAGCCATTCTTCTCCAGGATCTCGCGCAAGCGCTTGAGCCCTTCCACCTGGATCTGCCGCACCCGCTCACGGGTCAGACCGATCTCCAGGCCCACGTCTTCCAAGGTACTGCTCTCATGGCCGCGCAGGCCGAAGCGGCGAATCACCACTTCACGCTGCTTGTCAGTGAGCTCTGACAACCACTGGTCAATGCTTTGGGAAAGATCATCGTCCTGTAACAGCTCACAAGGATCTGTAGGGCGATCATCCGTCAGAGTGTCCAGCAGGGTTTTATCCGAATCCGGACCCAACGAGACGTCGACCGAAGACACGCGCTCGTTAAGACCAAGCATGCGCTTGACCTCCCCTACCGGCTTCTCCAGCAGGTTGGCGATTTCTTCGGGCGAAGGTTCATGATCGAGTTTTTGGGTAAGCTCACGCGCTGCCCGCAGGTAGACGTTGAGCTCTTTGACCACATGGATCGGCAACCGGATCGTGCGGGTCTGATTCATGATCGCCCGTTCGATGGTCTGACGAATCCACCAAGTGGCATAGGTCGAAAAGCGGAAGCCCCGCTCAGGGTCGAACTTCTCTACCGCCCGGATCAATCCCAGGTTGCCCTCCTCGATCAAGTCCAACAAGGAAAGCCCACGATTGACGTAGCGTCGGGCGATTTTCACCACCAGGCGCAGGTTGCTTTCAATCATGCGCTTGCGCCCAGCCGGATCACCCTTTTGCGACAAGCGCGCAAAATGGACTTCTTCTTCGGGGGTAAGCAGAGGGGAAAAGCCGATTTCATTGAGATACAGCTGGGTCGCATCGAGCGCCCGTGTGTAGTCAATGTACTTGTGTTGCTTTAACGCGGTGGAGTTCTTGGATTTGGTGCGAACTGAAGGTACAGCAGGTCCCTCATTCGACATCGATTCCGTAGCAATGCCGGTCTCCATA
The DNA here is from genome assembly GCF_014268275.3 of Pseudomonas tritici. NCBI lineage: Bacteria > Pseudomonadati > Pseudomonadota > Gammaproteobacteria > Pseudomonadales > Pseudomonadaceae > Pseudomonas > Pseudomonas tritici. The sequence goes on along the minus strand of NZ_CP077084.1, from coordinate 1,708,373 downwards.
AGGAGAACCTCATCGTCGATGTCAAACTCCGGCGCTTCTTTACTGAGAGCCATTGTTATAGTCCTTTGGTGAGTTCGACCTCAAGCTCAAGCGGCGCCTTTATCCTTGGCAACGCTGGAGCCTGTTCCTTCTACGTGAAGGGAACAGGCTGTGCAACATATCAACGCCGGGGCAAGAATTGCAGCGGATCTACAGGCTTCCCTTGTCGGCGAATCTCAAAGTGCAGTTTCACCCGGTCTGTACCAGTTGATCCCATTTCGGCAATTGTCTGTCCGACTTTGACCTGCTGCCCCTCCCGAACCAACAGCCTACGGTTATGACCGTAGGCACTGACGTAGGTATCGCTGTGTTTGATGATGACAAGCTCGCCGTAGCCCCGTAAACCACTCCCGGCGTACACCACCGTCCCATCAGACGCAGCTAAAACAGGCTGTCCCAAATCTCCGGCGATATCAATGCCTTTATTCAAACTACCGTTTGAAGAGAATTTTCCAATCAACACGCCGTTGGAAGGCCATCCCCAACCGGTCGGCGCGGGCCCTGCAGGTGGCAACGGCGCAGGTGCCGGCTTGTTCGCAGGGGCAGGCGCGGCAGTACCAGCAGGCCGGGTGAAGACGGTGGTTTTGCTTGAGGACGACGGCGAAGAACCACTGTTTGTCACGACTGCCGTAGGCGTTGATCCTGTGCGACCGTCGAAGCGAATCGTCTGACCCGGATGTATCGTGTAAGGCACAGGAATATTGTTACGCGCTGCGAGGGCCTTGTAGTCCCAGCCATAACGGAAGGCGATCGAGAACATCGTATCGCCCTTTCGCACCACATATTGCCCGGTGGTTACCGTCGGCTTTTGCGGTGCCGCACTATTACGATCAACCACCCGCGCGCCGCTGCTTGGCGAGCTGGAGCACCCTACCAACACAGAACTGAAGACGAGGCCAAGCACCAGTCGATGAAAGCTTGTTTTACTCATACGCTGCGCAAGACCTGTGAGACTCACCCGCCGCTCCCTTTGTGCTGGCTGAACATGAATGCCTGTACCAGGCTTGAAATATGACGCAAGTATAACTGGGCATTGGAGTTTTACCGGCACACGTCTGAAACGAATCGTTCAGCGTGTTGAATCGTCGCGCCAGTGATGTTGATTCAATAGACCCCGCTGTAAGACACATCCCCGCCAGCAGAATTCACCGCCGGAAAAAATTGATCAGGCCAGCGGGCCATTGAGCAGCGGTACAAAACGAACAGCGCCCAGTACATGCCGTGAAAAGCCTTCGTCCTCACGGATAATGAGCATCAATTGTTGCACTTCACCGGAGCCGACCGGGATCACCAGGCGCCCACCGGGGGCGAGTTGATCAAGCAGCGCTTGCGGAACATCGGTGGCCACGGCGGTAACAATGATGCCGTTGTACGGTGCCAGCGCCGGCCAACCTTCCCAGCCATCGCCCCAGCGAAACACCACATTGCGCAGGTTCAACTCCACCAGGCGCTCCTTGGCGCGGTCTTGCAGCACTTTGATGCGCTCCACCGAGAACACCCGCTCCACCAACTGCGCCAGCACGGCGGTCTGGTAGCCGGAGCCCGTGCCGATTTCCAGCACCTTGTCCAACGGCCCCGCCGCCAGCAGCAGCTCGCTCATGCGCGCCACCATGTAAGGCTGGGAAATGGTCTGGTTATGGCCGATAGGCAGCGCCGTGTCTTCATAGGCACGGTGGGCCAGGGCCTCATCGACAAACAGATGCCGAGGCGTGCGCCGGATCACTTCCAGCACCTGGGCGTTGGACAAGCCCTCTTCGTACAGGCGCTGTATCAGGCGTTCGCGGGTACGCTGGGAAGTCATCCCGATGCCCCGGCGCAGCAAGTCGTCTTGTTCACGGCCCATCAGCGAAGCCTCTCCAGCCAGCCATCGAGACCACTGAAGGCATCACTGAAGGTGCGATCAAATTGCAATGGGGTAATCGATACATAACCTTGCATCACCGCATGAAAGTCCGTGCCCGGGCCGCCATCTTCGGCGTCACCCGCAGCAGCGATCCAGTAGCCTTCCTTGCCACGCGGATCAACCACCTTCAACGGCGCCGCCGCGCGGGCGCGATGGCCCAGGCGCGTGAGCTGGATGCCGCGAATATGATCAAGGGGCAAGTTGGGAATATTGACGTTGAGCACCGTGCGCGGCGGCAAGTCCAGGGAGCCATGGGCCTCTACCAGCTTGCGCGCGAAATAGGCCGCGGTCGGCAGGTTATCCAATTGGCGCGAGGCGAACGAAAAGGCGAACGCGGTTTGCCCCAGGAAACGCCCTTCAAGGGCTGCCGCCACGGTACCGGAATACAGCACGTCATCCCCCAGGTTCGCACCAAGATTGATGCCCGACACCACCAGGTCCGGCTGCGGATCCAACAGGCTGTTGATCGCCAGGTGGACGCAGTCGGTAGGAGTGCCGTTCACGCTGATAAAGCCATTGGCCAGGACCTGCGGGTGCAGCGGACGGTCGAGCGTCAACGAACTGCTGGCGCCGCTCTTGTCCTGGTCGGGGGCAACCACCACGCACTCGGCATAATCTTCCAGCGCAGCATAGAGCGCGGCAAGACCGGGTGCGGTGGCACCGTCATCGTTTGATATCAGAATACGCATGGGTTGTCCGTCTGCCCCACCGGCACCAGATCAACAAGCTCGCGCACCAAGACAGTGGCGAAGCATCCGGCCGGCAGGACGAATTCCAATTGCAGAATGTCCAGCGAGGGATAATGCCACGTCAAACCGCCAATGGGCAGTCGCAGAATGCGACGTTCCTGGCTCATGCCGGCATTCACCAGCCAATCGCGCAGGTCGGCTTCACCGGCGGCGACCGCCTGTTCCAGTTCGAAGGTTGCGCCGCTGGCAGGTGAATCACCTTCGCCCCACTGCGGCCCGGTCGGGTGCAGGTCCAGAATGGCCAGGCGGGGGTCGCTGCATTCCGCCTCCCCCGCCGGGAAAAAGCTGCGGCTGTCGGTAAACGCCAACAGGTCGCCGACCTGCGCACGCTGCCAGGAACCGTCGGCCACACGCGCCGCCAGCACCTTGTTGAACAGGTAGCTGCGCGCCGTCGACAGCAGCCGCGAACGCACGTTGCGCTGTTCCGGCAAAGCCTTGCGCGCGGCCCACTCGCGGGCGTCGACCACGTTGCCACCATTGTGACCAAAACGCTGGGCACCGAAATAGTTGGGGATGCCCTGCTGTGCAATCAATTGCAAACGCGCGTCGATGGCGGCGGTATCACCGGCCAGCTGGGTCAGGCGCAAGGTGAAACCATTGGCCGAATGTGCGCCGCGCTGCAATTTGCGTTTATGACGGGCGGTCTTGAGAACCTTGAGGCTGTCGTTTTCCGCAGCGCTCATGTCCGGATCGGCTTTGCCTGGCAACTGCACGCTGAACCATTGGCGGGTCAACGCCTGGCGATCCTTGAGCCCGGCATAGCTGACCGTGCGCAACGGCACGCCGGCCGCCTTGGCGATGCGCCGCGCGGCTTCTTCTGTATTGAGGCCACGCTTCTCAACCCACAACCACAGGTGCTCACCCTCGCCGGTCAGCGGGATATCCAGCACTTCATCAACCTGGAAGTCTTCGGCGGTCGCCTTCAGGACCGCGCTGCCCAAGGCCTCGCCATAGGCCCGTGGGCCCAGCAGTTGCAGATCATTCATGCGCGCAGCAACAAGGCAACGGAGTGCACGGCGATGCCCTCTTCACGACCGGTGAACCCGAGCTTTTCGGTGGTGGTGGCTTTCACGTTCACTTGATCCAATTCAATGTGCAGGTCTGCGGCAATCAGTGCGCGCATCGATTCAATATGGGGCGCCATTTTTGGCGCCTGGGCCACGATGGTGTTGTCGACGTTGCCGACCTTCCAGCCTTTGGCATGGATCAGGCCAACCACATGGCGCAGCAATACACGGCTGTCCGCACCCTTGAAGGTCGGGTCGGTGTCCGGAAAGTGCTTGCCGATATCGCCCAACGCCGCCGCGCCGAGCAAGGCATCGCTCAAGGCATGCAACACAACGTCGCCGTCGGAATGAGCCAGCAACCCATGGTGATGTGCAATGCGCACGCCGCCCAAGGTGATGAAATCGCCTTCAGCGAAACGGTGCACATCGTAGCCGTGGCCAATACGCATAAAAAAACGCCCCGATTTAATTCAGGGCGTGATTCTACCTACTTTTGCCTCACATTAACCGAGCAAAGCACGACCATGGTGTCGCAAATGGTCTTCGATGAAGCTGGCGATAAAGAAGTAGCTGTGGTCGTAGCCAGGTTGCAGCCGCAGTTCCAACGGATGGTTGGCCGCCTTCGCCGCTTGCTGCAAGGCTTCAGGCTTGAGTTGCACGGCAAGGAAATCGTCGCGGTCACCTTGGTCCACCAGCAGCGGCAGCTTTTCCGCGGCTTCGCTGATCAACACGCAGGCGTCCCACTCACGCCATTTCGAACGCTCTTCGCCCAGGTAGCGGGAAAAGGCCTTCTGACCCCATGGGCAGTCCATCGGGTTACTGATGGGCGAAAACGCCGACACCGACAGGTAACGCCCGGGATTGCGCAACGCACACACCAGTGCACCGTGGCCGCCCATGGAGTGACCGCTGATGCCACGTTTATCTGAAGCCGGGAAATGCGCTTCAACCAACGCAGGCAATTCCTTCACCACGTAGTCATGCATCCGATAGTGCTTGGCCCAGGGCTCCTGCGTGGCATTCAGATAGAAGCCGGCGCCAAGGCCAAAATCCCACGCGTTATCGGGATCACCCGGAACACCCGGCCCACGAGGGCTGGTGTCCGGCGCCACGATGATCAACCCCAGCTCGGCGGCCATGCGCTGCGCGCCGGCCTTCTGCATGAAGTTCTCATCAGTGCAGGTGAGACCGGACAGCCAGTACAACACCGGCAACTTGCCGCCCTGCTCCGCTTGCGGCGGCAGGTAGACGGCGAAGGTCATGTCGCAGCCGAGCACATCGGAGTGATGCTTGTAGCGTTTGTGCCAGCCGCCGAAGCTCTTCTGGCACGACAGGTTTTCCAGACTCATGGCCGACCTCAGAAGTGGATGACGGTACGAATGCTTTTGCCTTCATGCATCAGGTCAAACGCTTTGTTGATGTCTTCCAGGCCCATGGTATGGGTGATGAAGGTGTCCAGCGGGATCTCGCCGGTCTGGGCCATTTCCACGTAGCTTGGCAGCTCAGTACGACCGCGCACGCCACCGAAGGCCGAACCGCGCCAGACGCGACCGGTCACCAGTTGGAAGGGACGCGTGGCGATTTCCTGACCGGCACCGGCCACGCCGATGATCACCGACTCACCCCAACCTTTGTGGCAGCACTCGAGGGCAGCGCGCATCAGCTGAACGTTGCCGATGCATTCAAAAGAGAAGTCCACGCCGCCATCGGTCAGGTCGACAATCACGTCCTGGATCGGGCGGTCGTAGTCTTTCGGGTTGATGCAGTCAGTCGCACCCAGCTGCTTGGCGATTTCAAATTTGGCAGGGTTGATGTCGATGGCAATGATGCGCCCAGCCTTGGCCTTGACTGCACCGATGACGGCCGACAGGCCGATACCGCCGAGACCGAAGATGGCCACGGTGTCGCCCGGCTTGACCTTGGCAGTGTTGATCACTGCACCAATGCCGGTGGTGACGCCGCAACCCAACAGGCAGACTTTTTCCAGTGGCGCTTCTTTAGGAATCTTGGCCACGGAAATTTCCGGCAACACGGTGTATTCGGAGAAGGTCGAGGTGCCCATGTAGTGGAAAATTGGCTGGCCCTTGTAGGAAAACCGAGTGGTGCCATCCGGCATCAAGCCTTTGCCCTGAGTGGAGCGAATGGCCTGGCACAGGTTGGTCTTGCCCGACAGGCAGAATTTGCACTGGCCGCATTCCGGGGTGTACAGCGGGATCACATGATCGCCTACGGCGACCGAAGTCACGCCTTCGCCGATCGCTTCAACCACTGCACCGCCTTCATGGCCGAGGATCGACGGAAAGATACCTTCCGGGTCAGCGCCCGACAGCGTGTAAGCGTCGGTATGGCATACACCGGACGCGACCACGCGCAACAGCACCTCGCCAGCCTTGGGCATGGCGACATCCACTTCAACGATCTCAAGGGGCTTCTTGGCTTCGAAGGCTACGGCGGCGCGGGACTTGATCATCCGGGTTTCTCCAGGGAATTGAATACTGAGGCGATGAGTGTAAAACATGGCTGATTGATTAATAATCCAAGCGAAAGCAAAACTTTATTGCTGTACAGGGATAATCACCGTGCTTGAAAACCGCTGGGAAGGCATTGATGAATTTGTCGCGGTGGCCGAATGCAGCCAATTCACTGCGGCAGCGGAACGCCTGGGCGTTTCTTCGTCGCATATCAGCCGGCAGGTGGCGCGCCTGGAAGAACGCCTGCAAACGCGGCTGCTGTATCGCAGCACGCGCAAGGTTACCTTGACGGAAGCCGGCCAGACCTTTCTGCAACATTGCCAACGTTTACAGGACGGTCGCGAAGAAGCCCTGCGTGCGGTGGGTGACCTCACCAGCGAACCCAAAGGCATGTTGCGCATGACCTGTGCCGTGGCCTACGGCGAGCGGTTTATCGTGCCGCTGGTAACGCGGTTCATGGGCCTCTACCCGCAGTTGCGCGTGGATATCGAGCTGAGCAACCGTCAACTGGACCTCGTGCACGAAGGCCTGGATCTGGCGATTCGCCTGGGGCGCTTACAGGATTCACGCATGGTCGCCAGCAGGCTGGCACCGAGGCGCATGTACCTGTGCGCGTCGCCGTCCTACCTGGCGCGGTATGGTCGGCCACATAGTTTGTCGGAGTTGAGCCGGCATAACTGCCTGATTGGTAGCTCGGATATCTGGCAACTGGCCCAGGACGGACGCGAGTTTTCCCAGCGGGTGCAGGGAAACTGGCGCTGCAACAGTGGGCAAGCGGTGCTGGATGCGGCGGTGCTGGGCGTCGGGTTGTGCCAGTTGCCGGATTATTACGTGCTGGAGCATTTGCACAGTGGCGCGCTGGTGTCGCTGCTGGAGGCGCATCAGCCGCCGAATACGGCGGTGTGGGCGCTGTATCCGCAGCAGCGGCACTTGTCGCCGAAGGTCAGGAAGTTGGTGGATTTTTTGAAGGTGGGGTTGGCTGAGAGGCCGGAGTACAGCCAGTAATTATTGGCTGTTTGTGCCGGCCTCTTCGCAGGCAAGCCAGCTCCCACCTTTAACCGCGTTTATCCTGTAGTAACGCGTTTAAAGGTGGGAGCTGGCTTGCTCGCGAAGGGGTCGACTCGGTGCAACTGACTACCGCCGATTCGCCCACCGCAACCTGAGCCACTCAAGATCCTCCGGCCGCGTCACCTTGATATTGTCCGACCGCCCTTCGATCAGCCGCGGCGCCTGGCCGGACCATTCCATGGCAGAAGCCTCATCAGTGATGACGGCGTCCGCCACCAGGCTGTCAGCCAAAGCACGATGCAGCGGACCCAGGCGGAACATCTGCGGCGTGTAGGCTTGCCAGATCAGGCTACGGTCGACGGTTTCGACGACACGCCCGTGCTTATCGACGCGCTTGAGGGTGTCGCGTGCCGGCACGGCCAGCAGACCGCCCACCGGGTCGTCCGCCAGTTCAGTCAGCAGTTTGTCGAGGTCATCGCGACTCAGGTTCGGCCGCGCCGCATCATGCACCAGTACCCAATCATCATCACTGGCCCCCAAAGCGTTCAGCTGCAAAAGTGCGTTGAGCACCGACCCGGAACGTTCCGAACCGCCGTCCGCACGGTGAATGCGCGGGTCCATGGCACACGCCAAATCAGGCCAATAAGGATCATCAGAAGCAAGGCTGACCACCAGGCCATTAAGCCAGGGGTGGTCGAGAAAGCAGCCAAGGCTGTGTTCGAGAATGGTGCGTCCGCCCAGTTGCAGGTATTGCTTGGGACGGTCCGCGGCCATGCGGGCACCAATGCCCGCGGCAGGAATCACGGCCCAGAAGGCCGGCAAGCTGTTGCTCATTGGGCCAACTGGTAGAGGGTTTCGCCCTCCTTGACCATGCCCAACTCATGACGAGCCCGCTCTTCAACGGTCTCGGTACCCTTTTTCAGCTCAAGCACTTCCGCATCAAGGACGCGGTTGCGCTCCAGCAGGACCTCGTTTTCGGCGTGCTGTGCAGCGATTTGCTCGGTCAGGTCTTTTACCTGCGCAAAGCTGCCATTACCGACCCATAGGCGGTACTGCAGGCCAGCCAGCAACAAGAGCAAGACGAGAAACAACCAATTGGGACTGCGCATCGAAATCCGGGTATCCAGTGAAAAAAGACAGCCATGCGAAACTTTTAAAGTAACTGATAGCACGAAGCCTGGAAAAACCAGGCCTGTGCTTGATAGCCATCAGATTAGCGTCGAAACCCACACTATCGTGAGTTTTCCGACGCAATCCGTCGACTTTTTACCATGCCTTACCATCAAGAGCGATCAGCCGCGAAACTCGCCGCGACCGTTGTACTTGGCTTTGCCGGCCAGTTGCTCTTCGATACGCAGCAATTGGTTGTACTTGGAAACGCGGTCGGAACGGCACAGGGAACCGGTCTTGATCTGGCCAGCCGAAGTGCCCACGGCCAGGTCGGCAATGGTCGAATCTTCGGTTTCGCCGGAGCGGTGCGAGATCACGGCGGTGTAGCCCGCAGCCTTGGCCATCTGGATGGCTTCCAGGGTTTCGGTCAGGGTACCGATCTGGTTGAACTTGATCAGGATCGAGTTGGCGATCTTTTTATCGATGCCTTCTTTCAGGATCTTGGTGTTGGTGACGAACAGGTCGTCGCCCACCAGCTGGATTTTCTCGCCGATCTTGTCGGTGAGGATTTTCCAGCCATCCCAGTCGGACTCGTCCAGGCCGTCTTCGATCGAGATGATCGGGTAACGCTCGGTCAAGCCTTTGAGGTAGTCAGCAAAACCTTCGGAGTTGAACACTTGGCCTTCGCCGGACAGGTTGTATTTACCGTCCTCGTAGAACTCGCTGGCCGCGCAGTCCAGGGCCAGGGTCACGTCGGTGCCCAGCTTGTAGCCAGCGTTGGCTACGGCTTCGGAGATCACTTTGAGTGCATCTTCGTTGGACGCCAGGTTCGGTGCGAAACCACCTTCGTCACCCACCGCAGTGCTCAGGCCACGGGCCTTCAGCACAGCCTTGAGGTGATGGAAAATCTCGGTGCCCATGCGCAGGCCTTCGGAGAAGGTCTTGGCGCCGACCGGCTGTACCATGAATTCCTGGATGTCGACGTTGTTATCGGCGTGCTCGCCACCGTTGATGATGTTCATCATCGGGACCGGCATCGAGTACACACCCGGGGTGCCGTTCAGGTTGGCAATGTGTGCGTACAGCGGCAGGTCCTGATCCTGGGCAGCAGCCTTGGCAGCAGCCAGGGACACGGCGAGGATGGCGTTGGCGCCCAGGCTGCCTTTGTTTTCGGTGCCGTCGAGCTTGATCATCGCGTGGTCCAGGGCTTTCTGGTCCAGCGGGTCTTTGCCCAGCAACAGGTCACGGATCGGGCCGTTGATGTTGGCTACAGCCTTGAGTACACCCTTGCCCAGGTAACGGCTCTTGTCGCCATCACGCAGTTCCAGCGCTTCGCGCGAACCGGTGGAAGCACCGGACGGCGCGCAGGCGCTGCCGATGATGCCGTTATCGAGAAGCACGTCGGCTTCGACGGTGGGGTTGCCACGGGAGTCGAGAACTTCACGACCTTTGATGTCGACGATTTTTGCCATTGTTGTAAACACTCCAAAGTTGACGAAAACGACGCAGCTGAAGGAAATCTTTTGACCGACCGCAAGGGTGGAACAACGGGGCAGGCTTGCAGGCGACATGGCTCAGGCCCGTAGGCCTGAGCGTAAAGCGTGGGAAAGTCTACCGGAGAAATGGCGCTTACGCGGTCTCTACCGTCGGAAAACTCTTGACCAGTTCGTCCAACTGCTTGAGCTGGGCCAGGAATGGCTCCAGTTTGTCCAGGCGCAGGGCGCACGGACCGTCGCATTTGGCGTTGTCCGGGTCCGGGTGGGCTTCGAGGAACAGCCCCGCCAAAGACTGGCTGATACCGGCCTTGGCCAGGTCCAGCACCTGGGCACGCCGCCCGCCCGCGGAATCGGCGCGACCACCGGGCATTTGCAGCGCGTGGGTCACGTCGAAGAACACCGGGTATTCGAACTGTTTCATGATGCCGAAACCGAGCATGTCCACCACGAGGTTGTTATAGCCGAAGCTCGAACCGCGCTCGCAGAGGATCAACTGGTCGTTACCCGCTTCCACGCACTTGTTCAGGATGTGTTTCATCTCCTGGGGCGCGAGGAACTGGGCTTTCTTGATATTGATCACAGCGCCGGTCTTGGCCATCGCGACAACCAGGTCGGTCTGGCGCGACAGGAAGGCCGGCAACTGGATGATGTCGCACACCTCGGCGACCACGGCAGCCTGTTCAGGCTCGTGGACGTCGGTGATGATCGGCACGCCGAAGGCTTGCTTGATGTCCTGGAAGATCCGCATGCCTTCTTCAAGGCCCGGGCCGCGATAGGAGGTCACGGACGAACGGTTGGCCTTGTCGAAGCTGGCCTTGAACACGTAAGGGATACCCAGTTTCTGGGTCACCTTCACGTACGCTTCACAGACCTGCATCGCCATGTCGCGGCTTTCCAGCACGTTCATGCCGCCAAACAGCACCATGGGCTTGTCGTTGGCAATCTCGATGTCGCCTACGCGAATGATCTTCTGGGCCATCAGGGTTACGCCTTCTTCTGATGTTGCGTCAGTGCTGCTTTAACGAAACCGCTGAACAACGGGTGACCGTCGCGCGGCGTCGAGGTGAACTCAGGGTGGAACTGGCACGCCACGAACCATGGATGATCCGGTGCCTCGACCACTTCAACCAGCGCGCCATCACCGGAGCGACCGGAGATTTTCAGGCCGGCCTCTTTGATTTGCGGCAGCAGGTTGTTGTTCACTTCGTAGCGGTGACGGTGACGCTCGACGATCACATCCTTGCCGTAGCAATCGTGGACCAGCGAACCCGGCTCCAGCAGGCAGTCCTGCGCGCCAAGGCGCATGGTGCCGCCAAGGTCGGAGGCTTCGGTACGGGTCTCGACGGCACCAGTGGCATCTTCCCACTCGGTGATCAGGCCCACGACCGGGTGACCGCTCTTGCCGTCGAACTCGGTGGAGTTGGCGTCTTTCCAGCCCAGCACGTTACGGGCGAACTCGATAACGGCCACTTGCATGCCCAGGCAGATACCCAAGTACGGAACCTTGTTCTCGCGAGCGTATTGCACGGCCGTGATCTTGCCTTCCACGCCACGCAGGCCGAAACCGCCCGGTACGAGGATCGCGTCGACACCTTCGAGCAGCGCAGTGCCCTGGTTCTCGATGTCTTCGGAATCGATGTAGCGCAGGTTGACCTTGGTACGGTTGCTGATGCCGGCGTGACTCATCGCTTCGATCAGCGACTTGTACGCGTCCAGCAGCTCCATGTACTTGCCGACCATGGCGATGGTGACTTCGTGCTCAGGGTTGAGCTTGGCGTCGACCACGGCTTCCCACTCGGACAGGTCCGCGCCGTTGCATTGCAGGCCGAAACGCTCGACCACAAAATCGTCCAGGCCTTGCGAGTGCAGGATGCCCGGGATCTTGTAGATGGTGTCGGCGTCTTCCAGCGCGATCACCGCACGTTCTTCAACGTTGGTGAATTGCGCGATCTTGCGACGCGAGGAAATGTCGATCGGGTGATCGGAGCGGCACACCAGCACATCCGGCTGCAGGCCGATGGAACGCAGTTCCTTGACCGAGTGCTGGGTAGGCTTGGTTTTGGTTTCGCCGGCGGTGGCGATGTACGGCACCAGGGTCAGGTGCATCAGCATCGCACGCTTGGCGCCGACTTCGAAACGCAGCTGGCGGATGGCTTCGAGGAACGGTTGGGACTCGATGTCACCGACGGTGCCACCAATCTCGACCATCGCCACGTCGGCATCGCCTGCACCCTTGATGATGCGGCGCTTGATTTCGTCGGTGATGTGCGGGATCACCTGGATGGTTGCACCCAGGTAGTCACCACGGCGCTCCTTGCGCAGCACGTGTTCGTAGACACGGCCGGTGGTGAAGTTGTTGTTCTGGGTCATGGTCGTGCGGATGAACCGCTCGTAGTGGCCCAGGTCCAGGTCGGTCTCGGCGCCGTCGTGAGTGACGAACACTTCACCGTGCTGGAACGGGCTCATGGTGCCCGGGTCGACGTTGATGTACGGGTCCAGCTTGAGCATGGTGACCTTAAGTCCCCGCGCCTCCAGGATGGCCGCCAATGAAGCGGAGGCAATGCCTTTCCCCAATGAAGAAACAACACCGCCCGTGACGAATATGTAGCGCGTCATGAAAAACCCTAGAAGTCTGCGTTAAAGCGGTCCGAGCCGCCGGGGAGAGCGAAGAGAGGCCGAAGCCCCCGATCACCTGCATTAATCACAGTGCACCTTTCAAAAAAACCGCCGCGTGATGACAGACCGGCACTGAAACACCAGTACGTTGATCGCTACACATTTTTTGGAATCGCCCAGCAAAGACTGCTTGGTAATCGGCAACTGCTGCGATTCAGGCGAATCCACAGAAGTTGTATCAAGAAGGGAGCGTAGTCTACCGGAAAGGCGCTATCAGCTCAAACCTTGATCGCAGGTCTGTGGCATCCAATCTAATTGCCAGTCGCCCGGCCCTGTGTTCCACAGTCCCGCCAGGCTAGGCACCCCCAGCAATTGCTCACCCTGATACAGCAGCGGCAATCTGCCACGGACGAAGCTCGGAAGCCCACTTTCATTAAGCAGGCGCTTCAGGTCCCGCCGCCCGCGACGTGGCACGTCGATGATTTCGCCGCCATGACGGTAGCGAACCTCCAGCGGACCTTCAGGCGCCTTGCCAGTGAGTTTCAGCCGGCCATTGCCGGGTAACTCTAGTGGATTTTGCGGATCGGGCCAGCTCAGCGATGCGTCGGAAAAATCCGACCATGTGGAGGGCAGCCACCACAGGCGTTCGCCGCTACGGTGCAACTCACCGTCGGCCAGGCACCATAGGGGCTGTGCGTCGCCTTTGGCATCACGCAGGGCATGCCAACTGGCCCAGTGGTCGCTGTCGGGTAGACGGGTCAGTGGGGCCAGCCAATGGCGCAGGGCGTTACGCTGGCGTGCGTCAGAAAGTTCGCGCAGCGGCGCGAGAGCCAAGGACGGCAGGTGCAGCCAGGGAAAAGGTGCAGGCTGGTCGGCCGCTCGCAGGTCCATTTGCGCCAATTCATCGAGCAGGCCCTGGGCTTCACTCAGGTGCTCGGCAGTGCGGGCAAGGCTCGTGACAGCTTGAGGCCAGCGCTCCGTGAGCGTTGGGAACACGTGATGGCGCAGGTAATTGCGTGAGAACCTTGGGTCGGCGTTGGACGGGTCTTCGATCCACGTGAGCTGATGCTCGTGGGCGTAGGCTTCCAACTCCCCCTTCGCTACATCCAATAAAGGCCGAACCAGATAACCAGCCGCCAACGGGCGCTGTGCAGGCATTGCCGACAGCCCGCGCACGCCTGCGCCACGCAACAGGCGGAATAACAGGGTTTCGGCCTGATCATCGCGATGCTGGCCTGTCAGCAGCACCTCCCCTGCTCCGATCACCTCGGTGAACGCCTGGTAACGCGCGTCACGGGCAGCCCGCTCAAGACTGGCGCCGGGTTGTACCTGCACGCGCATGACGCGCAGGGGGATGCCCAAGCTGTCGCATATCGACTGGCAATGGCTTGGCCAGGCGTCGGCGGCGGCTTGCAGGCCATGGTGGACATGGATTGCGCCGAGGGGTGGGAGCGTTTCGGTTTCTGGCAGGGAGGCCAGGAGATGGAGCAGGACGGTGGAATCCAGTCCGCCAGAGAAAGCGATATGCCAGGCCGGGGCATTTTGCCACGGACTCAGGGCTTGCAGCAGTTTGGCGGTCAGCGTTCGTTTCATCACACATTGTCGCCGCATACTTGGAACACGATAGACCAGCATACACAAAGCAAATGTGGGAGCGGGCTTGCTCGCGAAAGCGTGGTGTCAGTCACTGAATATATTGACTGATTCACCGCTTTCGCGAGCAAGCCCGCTCCCACACTAGTACAGCATTGTCTGCCAGATCAGTATTTGATCAGAGACCGTAGCTCATCAAACGCTCATAACGACGGGCCAACAGCGTTTCGTTATCCAGCTTCTTGAGCATCGCCAGTTGCGAACCCAGCTCGGCACGAATAGTCGCGGCAGCAGCCGCCGGATCACGGTGGGCGCCGCCCAATGGCTCGGCAATCACTTTGTCGACAATGCCCAGGCCCTTGAGGCGATCAGCAGTGATACCCATCGCTTCAGCGGCGTCCGGCGCTTTTTCGGCGGTTTTCCACAGAATCGAAGCGCAACCTTCCGGCGAGATCACCGCGTAGGTCGAGTATTGCAGCATGTTCAGCTGATCGCACACGCCAATGGCCAGTGCACCACCGGACCCACCTTCACCAATCACGGTAGCGATGATCGGGGTTTTCAGGCGCGACATGACGCGCAGGTTCCAGGCGATTGCTTCGCTCTGGTTGCGCTCTTCAGCGTCGATACCCGGGTAGGCGCCCGGCGTGTCGATGAAGGTCAGGATCGGCATCTTGAAGCGCTCGGCCATTTCCATCAGGCGGCACGCCTTGCGGTAGCCTTCCGGACGCGGCATGCCGAAGTTGCGGCGCACTTTCTCGCGCACTTCACGGCCTTTCTGGTGACCGATCACCATCACCGGCTGGTCGTCCAGGCGAGCGATACCGCCCACGATGGCCGCGTCGTCGGAGAAGTGGCGATCGCCGTGCAGCTCGTCGAACTCAGTGAAGATGTGCTGAATGTAGTCCAGGGTGTACGGACGGCGCGGGTGGCGGGCCAGGCGGGCGATCTGCCAACTGGTCAACTTGCCGAAGATGTCTTCGGTGAGCGTACTGCTCTTGTCTTGCAGGCGAGCGATTTCATCGCCGATATTCAGCGAATTGTCATTGCCGACCAGGCGCAGCTCTTCGATCTTGGCTTGCAGGTCAGCGATCGGCTGTTCGAAATCAAGAAAATTCGGGTTCATAAGCGTCCGTCTTGGGTCGACGGCCAAGGAGTGCCTGGCCAGCCGGTTGTCTATTCGCGCCCTACCTTAAGGGAGAGGCGCGTCTAGGTCGAGATTAAATGTTTCGCCGAGATCAGGCTAAGTATTACTGCCTGACCGTCAACGGTATTGGAGAAAGACGTTGTCACGGCCGAACTGGTCACGCAATGCTTGAATCAAGCCATCAGCAGGATCAATTCGCCAGGTCTCGCCAAACTGCAACATGGCCTTGGCGTCATTGCCGGTGTACTCCATGGTCACCGGGCACGCGCCACGGTGGCGTTTGAGCAGGTCGCCCAACCAGCGTAGCTGATCGCCCTTGAGCGCTTCGGTTTTCACCTTCAAGCGCAGGCTCTCGGCCAAATTGGTGCGCGCATCTTCCATGCTCATCACACGCTTGATCCGCAGCCGCAGGCCGCCGGAGAAGTCGTCGTTGCTGACCTCCCCTTCCACCACCACCATGGCGTCAGTCTGCAGCAGCGACTGCGCGGAGTGGAACGCATCGGCAAACAGTGAGGCTTCGATGCGGCCCGAGCGGTCGTCGAGGGTGATAAAGCCCATCTTGTCGCCCTTTTTATTTTTCATCACCCGCAGGGCGATGATCATGCCGGCGACGGTCTGCGTATCCCGCGCCGGTTTCAGGTCGATGATGCGCTGGCGGGCGAACCGCCGGATTTCACCTTCGTATTCATCAATCGGGTGACCGGTCAGGTACAGGCCCAAGGTGTCTTTCTCACCCTTGAGGCGCTCCTTCAGGGTCAGCTCCTTGGCCTTGCGATGGTTGGCGTACACATCCGCGTCTTCTTCGACGAACAATCCGCCAAACAGGTCGGCGTGGCCACTGTCGTGGGTGCGCGCGGTCTGTTCGGCAGCCTTGATCGCCTCTTCCATCGCGGTGAGCAACACGGCGCGGTTACGGTCGATATTTGCCTGGTAAGCCTTCGGCTCATCATGGAAATACGGACCGAGACGGTCGAGCGCACCACTGCGGATCAAGCCATCGAGGGTTCGCTTGTTGATGCGCTTGAGGTCAACCCGTGCGCAGAAGTCGAACAGGTCCTTGAAAGGGCCGTCCTGGCGCGCTTCGGTGATGGCTTCCACCGGACCTTCGCCCACGCCTTTGATCGCGCCCAGGCCATAAATGATGCGGCCTTCGTCGTTTACCGTGAACTTGAACTCCGAGGCGTTCACGTCCGGTGCGTCGAGGCGCAGTTTCATGGTGCGCACTTCCTCGATCAAGGTCACGACCTTGTCGGTGTTGTGCATATCCGCCGAAAGTACCGCAGCCATGAACGGCGCCGGGTAGTGAGCCTTCAGCCAGGCGGTCTGGTACGACACCAGGCCGTAGGCGGCGGAGTGGGATTTGTTGAAGCCGTAACCGGCGAATTTCTCTACCAGGTCGAAAATATTACCGGCCAGGTCGGCGTCAATATTGTTGGTGGCGCAACCTTCAATGAAACCGCCGCGCTGCTTGGCCATTTCCTCGGGTTTTTTCTTACCCATGGCGCGGCGCAACATGTCCGCACCACCGAGGGTGTAACCGGCCATCACCTGGGCGATCTGCATCACCTGTTCCTGATACAGGATGATGCCGTAGGTCGGCGCCAATACCGGCTTGAGGCCTTCGTATTGGTAGTCGGAGTGCGGGTACGCCAGCTCGGCGCGGCCGTGCTTACGGTTGATGAAGTCGTCCACCATGCCCGATTGCAGCGGGCCGGGACGGAACAGCGCCACCAGTGCGATCAAGTCTTCCAGGCAGTCGGGCTTGAGCTTTTTGATCAGCTCTTTCATGCCGCGCGACTCAAGCTGGAACACCGCCGTGGTTTCGGCCTTTTGCAGCAACTGATAGGTCGGCTTGTCGTCCAGCGGGATAAACGCAATATCCAGCGGCTCTTCGTCGACCTTGGCGCGCTCGCGGTTGATGGTCTTCAGCGCCCAGTCGATGATCGTCAGCGTGCGCAGGCCGAGGAAGTCGAACTTCACCAGGCCGGCCGCCTCCACGTCGTCCTTGTCGAACTGGGTGACCAGGCCGCCGCCTTCTTCATCGCAATAGATCGGCGAAAAGTCGGTGAGCTTTGTAGGCGCGATAACCACACCACCGGCGTGTTTACCGACGTTACGCACCACGCCTTCGAGCTTGCGCGCCATGTCCCAGATTTCGGCGGCTTCTTCATCGATTTTGATGAAGTCACGCAGGATCTCTTCCTGATCGTAGGCCTTTTCCAGGGTCATGCCGACTTCAAACGGAATCATCTTCGACAGGCGATCAGCCAGGCCGTAGGACTTGCCCTGCACCCGCGCAACGTCGCGGATTACCGCTTTCGCGGCCATGGAACCGAAGGTGATGATCTGGCTTACCGCGTTACGGCCGTATTTCTCAGCCACGTATTCAATGACGCGGTCGCGCCCGTCCATGCAGAAGTCGACGTCGAAGTCGGGCATGGAAACCCGTTCCGGGTTCAGGAACCGTTCGAACAGCAGGTCATATTCCAGCGGGTCGAGATCGGTAATCTTCTGTACGTAAGCAACCAGCGAGCCAGCACCCGACCCCCGGCCCGGGCCTACCGGCACGCCGTTGCTTTTGGCCCACTGGATAAAGTCCATTACGATCAGGAAGTAACCGGGGAACCCCATCTGGATGATGATATCCAGTTCGAAATTCAGCCGGTCGACATAGACCTGGCGCTTGGCGTCGTAATCCTCAGTGGTGTCCTTGGGCAACAGCACGCTGAGGCGCTCTTCCAAGCCGTCGAACGACACCTTGCGGAAGTACTCATCGATGGTCATGCCATCGGGAATCGGGAAGTTGGGCAGGAAGTGCTTGCCCAGCTTCACTTCAATGTTACAACGCTTGGCAATTTCGACAGAGTTTTCCAGGGCCTCGGGCAGGTCGCTGAACAGCTCGGCCATCTCGTCGGCACTTTTGAGGTATTGCTCCTCGCTGTAGTTCTTCGAGCGACGCGGGTCATCCAGGGCCCGGCCTTCGCCGATGCACACGCGGGTTTCGTGGGCTTCGAAATCTTCTTTCTTGATAAAGCGCACATCGTTGGTCGCGACCAGCGGCGCGCCCAGCTTGTCGGCCAGGGCCACGGCGGCGTGCAGGTGCTCTTCGTCGTTGGGGCGGTTGGTGCGCTGGACTTCCAGGTAGAAACGGTCGGGGAAAACCTGCATCCACTCGCGGGCCAGCCCTTCAGCCTCTTGAGGATTGCCGCCGAGTAGCGCAAGACCGATCTCACCCTCTTTAGCGGCGGACAGCATGATCAGCCCTTCGCTGGCCTCGGCGACCCACTCGCGCTCGATGATGATCGAGCCGTTGCGCTGGCCGTCGATAAAGCCACGGGAAATCAGTTCGGTGAGGTTGCGATAACCCACGCCGTTCATCGCCAGCAGACTGATACGGCTAAGGGCGTTATCCGGATCTTTGTTGGACAACCACAGGTCGGCGCCGCAAATCGGCTTGATGCCGGCGCCCATGGCGTTTTTATAGAATTTGACCAGGGAACACATGTTGTTCTGATCGGTAACCGCCACGGCAGGCATGTTCATGCCCACCAGGGTTTTGACCAGCGGTTTGATCCGTACCAGGCCGTCAACCAGGGAGTATTCAGTGTGCAGGCGCAGGTGAACGAATGAAGCCGGCATAGTGATCCTGTCTTAAACGTAGAAACAACAAGGCCCGGGATTGTACCGGGCCTTGGCAAAAACATCAGCCTCGCGACTACACCTCGCTGAGACTCTCGCGCAGCTCATAAGCCTGGCGTACGGGGGCGAACGAGCGGCGGTGGATCGGCGTCGGGCCGAGGCGAGCCAGGGCTTCCAGATGAACGGGCGTCGGGTAGCCTTTATGGCCGCCGATCCCGTAGCCGGGGTAGATCAATTCGAAAGCAGCCATTTCACGATCGCGGCTGACCTTAGCCAGGATTGAAGCTGCCGCAATCGCAGGCACCTTGCTATCGCCCTTCACCACCGCTTCCGCCGGCATGGCCAATTTTGGGCAGCGGTTGCCGTCGATCATGGCCATTTTTGGCGTGATGTGCAGGCCTTCTACTGCACGCTGCATGGCAAGCATGGTGGCGTGGAGGATGTTCAACGCGTCGATTTCCTCGACTTCGGCCCGAGCAATATGCCAGCTGAGGGCCTTCTCAATAATCTCGTCGTAGAGCTTTTCGCGCCGCGCTTCGGTGAGTTTTTTCGAGTCGTTGAGGCCGAGAATCGGGCGGCTCGGGTCGAGAATCACCGCCGCCGTGACGACAGCGCCGCACAAAGGCCCGCGCCCGACTTCGTCAACACCGGCCACCAGTTCGTGGGCTTCGGCAACCAGGCTGAAATCCAGGCCCATTTGCTTGATCATAAAGTTTCCTGTTTCTTGCCGATCAAGGTCAACACGGCGTCCGCCGCCTGGTTCGAGGCATCACGGCGCAAGGTGCGGTGAATGTCGTCAAAACCGCGAGTCTGCTCTTCGCCGCCGTCGATCAAGGGTAGTAGAGTTTGCGCCAAGGCCTCAGGCGTTGCATCGTCCTGCAACAACTCCGGCACCAACAGGCGCTGGGCCAGCAGGTTGGGCAGGGAGATGTAAGGGCTTTTGACCATGCGCTTGAGAATCCAGAAGGTCAGCGGCGCCAGGCGATAGGCCACGACCATCGGACGCTTGTACAGCAAGGCCTCCAGGGTGGCCGTACCCGAGGCGATCAGCACCGCATCACAGGCCGCCAGGGCCAGGTGCGATTGGCCGTCGAGCAAGGTCACCGGCAGGTTCCGACCGGCCAACAGGGTTTCGATCTGCGCACGACGCTGCGGGCTCGCGCAGGGCAGCACGAAACGTACGCCTGGCTTCAACGCTTGCAGGCGCTCGGCAGCATCGAAGAACACCGCAGCCAGGCGGCCGACTTCGCCGCCACGGCTGCCCGGCATCAACGCCACCAGCGGACCGTCAGGCAAGCCCAACTCGGCACGCGCGGCTGCGCGGTCAGCCTGCAAAGGGATGGTGTCGGCCAGGGTGTGCCCGACAAACCGCACCGGCACGCCCTTTTCTTCGTAGAACCTGGCTTCGAACGGTAGCAGGGTCAGCATCAAGTCACAGCCTTCGCGGATCTTCAATACGCGCTTCTGGCGCCATGCCCACACGGAGGGGCTGACGTAGTGCACGGTCTTGATCCCGGCCTGACGCAACTTGAGTTCGATATTAAGGGTGAAGTCCGGTGCGTCGACCCCGATGAAAACATCGGGCTTCTCTTCGATCAGGGTCTGGATCAGCAGCTTGCGGCGAGCCAACAGCTCACGCAGACGGCCCAGCACTTCCACCAACCCCATGACCGATAGCCGCTCCATGGGGAAGTAGGACGTGAGCCCTTCGGCCTGCATCAGCGGGCCGCCGACCCCAATAAATTCCACCGCAGGGTGCTGGGCCTTGAGGGCCCGCATAAGACCTGCGCCTAGAATGTCACCGGAAGCTTCTCCGGCCACCAGCGCAATACGCAGATTAGCCATGATCAGCGGGTGATGCCGCGAGTCGACGCCTGGATCGAGTCACGGAACACCGCGACTTCCGGGAACAACGCCGACGGCTCGGCCAATTGGGTCAACGCCTGGTCCACCGTAAGCCCCTGGCGATAAACCACCTTGTAGGCACGGCGCAGGGCGTGGATGGCCTCTTCGCTGAAACCACGACGGCGCATGCCTTCGAAGTTCATGCTGCGGGCTTCGGCCGGGTTACCGAATACTGTGACGAACGCCGGAACATCCTTGCCGATGGCGGTACCCATGCCGGAAAAGCTGTGGGCGCCGATATGGCAGTACTGATGCACCAGGGTGAATCCGGAGAGGATCGCCCAATCGTCGACGTGC
Source organism: Pseudomonas tritici (assembly GCF_014268275.3). Taxonomy (NCBI): domain Bacteria; kingdom Pseudomonadati; phylum Pseudomonadota; class Gammaproteobacteria; order Pseudomonadales; family Pseudomonadaceae; genus Pseudomonas; species Pseudomonas tritici. Next base: position 1,687,393 of record NZ_CP077084.1, on the reverse strand, counting down.
ACATGGCCGGCCAACGCGGTGTTGTTGACCAGAATGCAGTGGTTGCCGATGACGCTGTCGTGGCCGATGTGCGCGTAGGCCATGACTAGGTTGTGATCACCCAGCGTGGTCTCGGCCCGATCTTGCACGGTGCCACGGTGAATGGTCACGCCTTCACGAATGATGTTGTGATCACCGATTACCAGGCGTGTTTCTTCACCCTTGTACTTCATGTCCGGGGTGTCTTCGCCTACCGAGGAAAACTGGTAGATACGATTGTGTTTGCCAATACGGGTCGGACCTTTAAGGATCACGTGCGGCCCGATGACAGTTCCCTCGCCGATTTCCACACCTGCGCCGATGATCGACCAGGGGCCGACCTCAACGTCGGCGGCCAGTACGGCCGACGGATCGATGATTGCGCGAGGGTCAATCAAACTCATAGTTTGCGTTCCGCACAGATGATTTCGGCGGAGCACACAGGCTTGCCGTCCACCGAAGCCTGGCATTCGAACTTCCAGATCTGGCGTTTGCAGCTGATGAACTTGGCTTCCAGGATCAACTGGTCACCCGGGGTGACCGGGTTGCGGAAACGCAACTTATCGGAGCCCACGAAATAGTAGAGCGTGCCGTCGGCAGGCTTGAGGTCGAGCATTTTGAAGCCAAGGATACCGGCAGCCTGGGCCATCGCTTCGATGATCAACACGCCCGGCATGATTGGATGCGCGGGAAAGTGACCGTTGAAGAACGGTTCGTTGATGCTGACATTCTTGTAGGCACGAATGCGCTTTTCCTCGACGTTGAGGTCCACTACGCGGTCCACCAGCAGGAACGGGTAACGGTGAGGCAGGTATTCGCGAATCTCGTTGATGTCCATCATTTCGGGGGGAAGCCTGTAATAAAGATTGGGGGCGGGCGAACTAAAAGCACGCCCCGCTAGCAAATCAAGGAGGCAGTCTAGCGGCTGTGCACACTTGATATGGAAATGGTATCAGCCTTCTGATGAAGCATTACCGCCAGGGGTCACGTCCCCAACACGCTTTTCCAGCTGTTTGAGACGTCGAGCCATGTCGTCGAGCTGCCTCAACCGTGCTGCGCTCTTGCGCCATTCAGCTGCAGGCTGCATGGCGGTACCGGATGAGTAGGCCCCTGGCTCGGTAATCGAGTGGGTAACCATGGTCATGCCGGTGATGAAGACGTTGTCGCAAATATCGATATGCCCCACCAGCCCTACGCCACCGGCGAGCATGCAATGCTTGCCGATCCTGGTGCTGCCGGAAATACCCACACACGCCGCCATGGCGGTGTGATCACCAATCTGCACGTTGTGGGCGATCTGAATCTGGTTGTCGAGCTTCACGCCGTTGCCGATCACGGTATCGGCCAAGGCCCCGCGATCAACAGCCGTGTTGACGCCAATTTCCACGTCGTCGCCGATCAATACGCCGCCGACCTGGGCAATCTTGTTCCAGATGCCCTTGGCGTTGGCGAAGCCGAAGCCTTCCCCCCCGATCACCGCACCCGATTGGATGACCACACGCTCACCGATACGCACATCGTGGTACAGGGTTACGCGCGGTGCGAGCCAACCGTCAGCGCCAATCTCGCAGCGCGCACCGATAAAGCAATGAGCACCAACGGTCACACCTGCCGCAATGCGCGCACCGCTCTCGATCACCGCAAAGGCGCCAATGCTGGCCGCAGGATCAACCTGGGCATCATCGGCGATGACCGCAGACGGATGAATACCGGCTGCGGCCTTGGGTTTCGGATCGAACAGGTGCGACACCCGGGCATAAGCCAGGTACGGGTCGGCCACCACCAGCGAATCCCCGGCAAACCCTTCGGCGTCAGCAGCTTTCAGCAACACGGCGGCGGCTTGGCTGTCGACCAGGTATTTACGGTATTGAGGGTTTGCGAGGAAGCTCAACTGAGCTGGGCCAGCCTCCTGCAAGGTGGCTAGCCCAGTGATTTCTTTCTCCGGGGAGCCATTTAAGGTGGCCCCCAGGAACTCGGCCAACTCGCCGAGCTTGATAGTCGCGGTCATGGCTTACTTCAGCTGGTTCATGCGCTCGATCACCTGGCGGGTGATGTCGTATTGAGGCTTGACGTCGATAACCGCGCCACGCTCGAACACCAGGTCAAAGGCACCTTTCTTGATGACTTCTTCCACGGCGCTGTCGAGTTTCGGCTTCAGCTGTTTAAGCATTTCACGGTCAGCAACCGCTTTGGCTTCGTTCAGCTCTTTGGACTGGAACTGGTAGTCACGGGCCTTTTGCTTGAATTCAAGCTCCAGACGCTCGCGCTCGCCTTGCTGCATCTTGTCGCCACCGGCTACCAGACGATCCTGGATGCCCTTGGCGCTGCTTTCCAGCGTCTTGAGTTTGGTCAGTTGCGGACCGAATTTTTTCTCGGCATCCACGGCATAACGCTTGGCCGCATCGGATTCCAGCAGGGCCATCTGATAGTTCAGCACGGCAATTTTCATTTCGGCAAAGGCCGGGGTCGCTACCAGCACGGTTGCCAGCAGAACCAATTGAGTCAACTTACGCACGATGCACTCCTACAGAATCCGTTGTCGTTATCTTGGGTCAGACGCTTAGAACGTCTGGCCGAGGGAGAATTGGAAAATCTGGGTTTCAGCGTTATCCGGTTTCTTGATCGGCATGGCCAGAGCAAAGCTCAATGGGCCAAGCGCAGTTACCCAAGTCACACCCACACCCACGGAGCTTGCCAGGTTGCTCAGGCTCACGTCGTTGCACTGGGTGTCGGACTTCACGCCACTCGGGTTACGGATCTGCTCGCACTTGGAGTCGAACACGTTACCCACGTCCCAGAATACAGAGGTACGCAGGGAACGCTGATCTTTTACGAACGGCAGCGGGAACAGGATTTCCGCACCACCTTGGATCAACACGTTACCACCGAACGGCAGCGGGTCGTTGTCGGAGTCAGCCACAGTGCCTTGGTTACCGGTTACGCCAACACCACGGCTTGGGGTACCACGTGGGCCCAAGGTGCTGTCTTTGAAACCACGTACGGAGTTGAAGCCACCCGCGTAGTAGTTCTCGTAGAACGGTAGACCGTTGGTGGAGCCATAACCATCGCCATAACCCAATTCAGTGTGCAGGCGCATGGTGTAGTTGTCGCTCAACGGCGTGAACAGTTGGCCACGGTAGTCAAGCTTGAAGAACGACAGGTCGCTGCCCGGCGTGGTGGTTTCCAGGGTCAAGCTCTGGGAGTGACCACGGGTCGCCAGTACACCTTTATTCAGGGTCGACTCGGACCAGCCGGCAGACGCCTTGAAGTTCAGGAACTTGTCACCTTCACGACGGGTGAAGTCAAAGATCTCATCCACGGTGTAGACACCGGTCTTGATCTCATCTTGTTGCGCAGTCAGGCCAAAGGTCAGGCGCGACGTCTCGCTGATCGGGTAACCAACGTTGACACCGGCACCGAGGCTGTCGATTGCATAGCTTGCAACGTCAACGTCGAGGTCTTTGTAGTCGGTGGTGCGGTAGAAGGCGTTGTAGCCCAGGCTCACACCATCAGCAGTCCAGTAGGGGTCGGTATAACCGAAGTTATATCGGCTCTGGTATTCGCTTCGGGTCAGGCCGATAGACACGCGGTTACCGGTACCCAGGAAGTTGTTCTGGGTGATGGAGCCACCAAGGATCAGACCGGCACTTTGTGCGAAGCCGACACTGGCGGTGATCGAGCCCGAGGCTTGTTCTTCCACGGCGTAGTTCACGTCAACCTGGTCATCCACACCCGGTACGGCCGGGGTTTCGACGTTGACTTCCTTGAAAAAGCCCAGGCGCTCAAGACGGGTCTTGGACTGGTCGATCAGGTAAGTCGACGCCCAGCCACCTTCCATCTGACGCATTTCACGACGCAGTACTTCGTCCGCCGACTTGGTGTTGCCACGGAAGTTGATGCGGTTCACGTAGGCACGCTTGCCGGGATCGACGACGAATGTGATGTCCACGGTGTGGTCATCATCATGCGGGGTCGGCACGCCGTTGACGTTGGCGAAGGTATAGCCTTCGTTACCCAGGCGGCGAGTGATCAGTTCTGACGTGGTGGTCATCAGCTTGCGCGAGAACACCTGGTCTTTCTGCACCAGCAGCAGCGCCTTGACCTGGTCTTCAGGCACTTTCAGGTCGCCGCTCAGCTTAACGTCACGAACCTTGTACTTCTCGCCTTCGTTGACGTTGACTGTGATGTAGACGTGTTTCTTGTCCGGGGTGATGGACACCTGGGTCGAGGCGATATCCATGTTGATATAGCCACGGTCCAGGTAGTAGGAGCGCAGGCGTTCCAGGTCACCAGACAGTTTTTCGCGGGCGTACTTGTCATCGTTCTTGAAGAACGACAGCCAGTTGGTGGTCTTGAGTTCGAACAGGTCGATCAGGTCTTCATCAGCGAACTTGGTATTACCCACCACGTTGATGTGCTGGATCGCCGCCACGGTGCCTTCGTTGATGTTGACCTTGAGGCCCACACGGTTGCGCGGCTGCGGCACCACTTCCGTTTCCACGGTCGCGGAGTAGCGGCCCTGGGCAACGTACTGGCGTTGCAGTTCGTTACGCACACCTTCAAGGGTGGCGCGTTGGAAGATCTCGCCTTCGGCCAGGCCGGATTGCTTCAGACCTTTCATCAAGTCTTCAGTAGAGATCGCCTTGTTGCCTTCGATCTCGATACTGGCGACGGAAGGTCGCTCGACAACGGTGATGACCAGGACGTTGCCTTCACGCCCCAGTTGGATGTCTTGAAAGAAACCGGTTTTGAACAGCGCACGAGTGGACTCCACCAGGCGACGGTCATCAGCCTGTTCACCGACGTTCAACGGTAATGCACCAAAGACGCTACCGGCGGAAACCCGCTGGAGGCCGTTGACGCGAATATCGGAGATGGTGAAGGACTCGGCGTGAACTTCGGCGATCATCAATACGGTGAGAACCGCAGTTAGCAGCAGACGTTTCATGAAGTCCTTTCTTATTCCAACTGGCAATAAACAAACTGCCGCAAAATGCGGCAGATTCGCAATTCAGCGAAGCGTTACAGTCGACCCAGATCGTTGACCAAGGCTAATAACATCACCCCGACCACCAAACTGATACCGATCTGTATCCCCCAACCCTGCACCCGATCCGACAAGGGGCGACCACGCACCCACTCGACCAGATAAAACAACAGATGCCCCCCATCCAATACTGGAATGGGCAACAAATTCAGAACACCCAGGCTAATACTCAGATAAGCCAGGAAATTCAGGAAATCCGCGACACCCGACTGGGCAGAAGCGCCCGCCACTTTAGCAATGGTTATCGGTCCACTCAAGTTTTTTACCGAGAGCTCGCCGAACAACATTTTCTTGAGGGATTCCAGGGTCAGCACGCTCATGGTCCAAGTGCGTTTTGCACCCTCGCCAATTGCTGCTAACGGCCCGAAGCTGACCTCACGCACCATCGACGGCGGCCATTCGACACCTTTGACCCCGGCACCGAGGTAACCCCCGGCCGCCTTGGCTTCCCCGCGAACCGACAAGGTCACTGGGACGTCGATTTGAGCACCGTCGCGCTCAACTTTCAGCAGAATTTTAGTATCAGGACGTACACGAACCAGGTCGACCACCTGCTGCCAGTCGCCCAGCGCCTGTCCATCGAGGGCCAACAGCCGATCGCCGGTTTTCAGGCCAGCGGCCTGGGCCGGACCTTTCGGATCGAGCTCCGCCAGGACCGGCGGCAAGGCCGGACGCCATGGACGTATGCCCAGGGACTTGATCGGATCAGGTTCATCAGCGCCCTTGAGCCAGTGGTCGAGGGTCAGATCACGCGGGGTTTCGGTAGTCGAGTCCTGTTCACGCACCACCACATTGACGATGCCGCTTTCGCCCAGGCGGCGCACCAACTGCAGATTGACCGCGCCCCAACCTGTGGTGGGCTCGCCATCAATGGAAACAATTTCCTGCCCGGCAACCAGGCCGGCCTTGGCGGCAATACTGTCCGACTCGACCGCTCCGATGACCGGACGCACCTGCTGGCTGCCCAGCATGGCCAGGACCCAGAAGAACACCATCGCCAACAGGAAGTTGGCGATCGGGCCAGCGGCAACAATGGCGATACGCTGACGAACGGTCTTGCGATTGAAGGATTGGTCCAATTGATCTGCAGGCACTTCGCCTTCGCGCTCATCGAGCATCTTGACGTAGCCACCCAGCGGGATGGCCGCAATCACGAATTCGGTGCCTTGGCGGTCATGCCAGCGCAACAGCGGCATGCCGAAACCGACGGAAAAGCGCAGTACCTTGACGCCGCAACGACGCGCGACCCAGAAATGGCCAAATTCGTGGAAGGTAACCAGCACACCCAGAGCAACCAGGGTGCCGACGATCATGTAAAGCGCACTCATCTAATTTCTCCGCATTCCAATCCAGCGCCTAGAGGCTCAAACCCGCCCAAAGACTAACGCGCGTTCCGGCTCAACCATTGCCCAGCCAGGGCTCGAGCCTTGGTATCAGCCTCGAATACCGCCCCCAGATCATTCACCGCCACGACAGGTTCAAGCGCCAGGACGTCCTCGATGATACTCGCGATCTGCGGAAAGCGGATGCGCCGTTCGAGAAACGCTGCCACAGCCACTTCGTTGGCTGCATTAAGCATCGCCGGCGCGCTGTTACCCGCTTCGGCAGCTTGCCGCGCCAGGCGCAGGCAAGGAAAGCGCTGCTCGTCCGGCGCTTCGAAGTCCAGACGGGCCACGGCAAACAGGTCCAAAGGCGCCACGCCGGAATCAATCCGCTCCGGCCAGGCCAGGGCATTGGCGATAGGGGTGCGCATATCGGGATTGCCCAACTGCGCCAACACCGAACCGTCCACGTAATCAACCAGCGAATGAATCACACTTTGCGGGTGAATCACCACCTCGACCTGATCCGGACGCGCATCGAACAGCCAGCACGCCTCGATCAACTCAAGGCCCTTGTTCATCATGCTCGCCGAATCCACCGAGATCTTTCGCCCCATGGACCAGTTCGGATGAGCGCACGCCTGATCGGGCGAGACATGCTCCAGCTCAGCCAACGGAGTTTGCCGGAACGGACCACCAGAGGCCGTCAGCAGGATCCGGCGCACGCCAACCTGGCTCAAGCCGCGCGCATAGTCACCGGGCATGCACTGGAAGATTGCATTGTGCTCACTGTCCAGGGGTAGCAATACGGCGCCGCTTTTGCGCACCGCCTGCATAAACAGTGCGCCGGACATCACCAGCGCTTCTTTATTGGCCAGCAGGATCTTCTTGCCGGCATCGACGGCAGCCAGGGTCGGACGCAAACCGGCTGCACCGACAATAGCGGCGACTACGGTATCCACGTCAGCGTCAGCCGAGACCTGGCACAACCCCTCCTCCCCCACCAACACCTGAGTGGCAAGCCCGGCAGCCCGCAGGTCATCCTGCAGCCCCCGAGCCAGAGCGGCTTCGGGCACTACGGCAAAGCGCGGCGAATGACGCACGCACAAGGCCAGCAGCTCGCTCAAGCGGGTAAACCCGGTGAGGGCGAAGACTTGATAGCGATCAGGATGACGCGCAATCACGTCAAGGGTACTCAGCCCTACCGAGCCGGTTGCACCCAGCACGGTTACTTGTTGCAGGCGGCTCACGAAGCCGTCATCCACAACAGCACGGCGAAGATTGGAATGGCCGCGGTCAAGCTGTCGATGCGGTCCAGCACGCCGCCATGGCCCGGCAGCAGGTTGCTGCTGTCCTTGATCCCGGCCTGGCGCTTGAACATGCTTTCAGTGAGGTCGCCCACCACCGAAATGAACACCACGATGGCCGTGGCCACCAGCGCCAGCAAAATTTCCTTCACCGACCAGCCACGCACAACGCCGACGACCAGCGCGATCACCAGCGTCAACGCGAGACCACCATAAACGCCTTCCCAGCTTTTGCCAGGGCTGACTGCCGGCGCCAACTTGCGCTTGCCGAAGGCCCGGCCCGAGAAGTAGGCACCGATATCCGCCCCCCAGACCAGCACCATCACGGCCAGGATCAGCCAGTTACCCATAGGGTAACGCTTGATTTCAACCAGCCCTTGCCACGCCGGTAAGAGGATCAACACGCCAATCACCAGCTTGCAGGCAACGCTGGACCACTTGCCGCTGGTACGCGGGTAAGTCAACACAAGGAACGTCGCCAGCGCCCACCACAGCACCGCCGCCCCCAACACCCAGGGCGCAATGTCCGGCAGGATGTACAAGAGAAACGCCAAGGCAGCCACGACAGCGGCATACACCACACGCGGCAACTGCGCGCTGAAACCCGCCAGGCGCGCCCATTCCCAGGCACCCAGCGTCACGACCAGGCCGATAAACAGCGCAAAGCCGGAACCCTCGAGCAGGAAAAACCCACACAAGGCGATCGGCAACAGGATCAGTGCTGTGATGATTCGTTGTTTAAGCATTTAAACCCGGGCTCCAGCTTCGATCTGCTCGCTCGTTTTACCGAAGCGACGTTGACGGGAAGCGAAATCAGCCAGTGCTTTACGCATGGCATCGTGTTTGAAGTCCGGCCAGAACAGGTCGGAGAAGTACAGCTCGGTATAGGCCAGCTGCCACAACAGGAAATTGCTGATGCGGTGCTCACCACCGGTACGGATGCACAAGTCAGGCAACGGCAGGTCGCCGGTAACCAGGCAGGTTTGCAACAGTTCGGGCGTGATGTCGTCGGGACGCAGATGACCGGCCTGCACTTCGCGGGCGAGCCGCTGTGCAGCCTGGGCGATGTCCCACTGGCCACCGTAGTTGGCTGCGATCTGCAGCACAAAACGGTCGGCGCCGGCGGTAATAGCCTCGGCTTCGCGCATGGCGGCTTGCAGCTCCGGGTGGAAGCGCGAGCGATCACCGATGATACGCAGGCTGATATTGTTGTCGTTGAGGCGCTTGGCCTCACGACGCAAGGCCTTGAAGAACAGATCCATCAAGGCACTGACTTCTTCGGCGGGCCGCTGCCAGTTCTCACTGGAGAAGGCGAACAAGGTCAACACTTCGACCTTGGCCTCGGCACACACCTCAATTACAGCCCGTACCGCATCGACACCCGCTTTATGCCCGGCGACACCCGGCATAAAGCGTTTCTTCGCCCAGCGATTATTCCCATCCATGATGATCGCGACATGGCGCGGCACCACGGAGGGTACAGTCTGCTTGGTCTTTTCCATGAAGGCGTCCTGACCCCTTATACGGCCATCAGGTCCTTTTCTTTTTCTTCCGTGGCCTTAGTGATCTGGGCCTCGGCATCTTTGGTCAGCTTGTCGATATCGGCAACGGCACGGCGCTCTTCGTCTTCGCTGATTTCCTTGTCCTTGACCAGCTTCTTCAGATCACCCAAGGCATCACGACGAATGTTGCGCACGGCAACCCGCGCATCTTCAGCTGCGCTGCGCGCCTGCTTGGTGAAGCCCTTGCGGGTTTCTTCAGTCAGGGCTGGCATGGAGATCAGCAGCAACTCGCCCAGGTTGGTCGGGTTGAGGTTCAGACCGGCGCTCTGGATGGCCTTGTCGACGGCGCCGAGCATGTTGCGCTCAAAGGCGACGACTTGCAGGGTGCGCGAGTCTTTTACAGTGATGTTGGCCACTTGGGTGATGGAGGTATCTGCGCCGTAATACGGCACCATCACGCTGCCCAGAATGCTTGGGTGAGCCTTGCCTGTACGAATCTGACCAAATGCATGGTTCAGGGAGTCCAGGGATTTCTGCATACGCTCTTGAGCGTCTTTCTTGATTTCGTTGATCATTGTTGGCCTTCCTCGATCAGAGTCCCTTCTGCGCCGCCGTGTACGATATTCAGCAGGGCACCGGGTTTGTTCATGTTAAATACGCGTAGTGGCATCTTGTGGTCGCGGCACAGGCAAATAGCCGTCAGGTCCATCACGCCCAGTTTGCGATCCAGCACTTCATCGTAGGTCAGATGATCGAACTTCTCGGCATGCGGGTCTTTGAATGGATCTGCGGTGTAAACGCCGTCTACCTTGGTCGCCTTGAGCACCACGTCAGCATCGATTTCGATGGCGCGCAGGCACGCTGCCGAGTCGGTGGTGAAGAACGGGTTACCTGTGCCAGCGGCGAAGATCACCACTTCCTTGGCGTTCAGGTGGCGCATGGCTTTGCGGCGGTCATAGTGATCGGTCACGCCGACCATGGAAATAGCCGACATCACGATAGCCGAGATATTGGCGCGCTCCAGGGCGTCGCGCATAGCCAAGGCGTTCATCACAGTGGCCAGCATGCCCATGTGGTCGCCCGTGACCCGATCCATGCCGGCCGCACTCAGTGCCGCGCCGCGGAACAGGTTACCGCCGCCGATCACCAGGCCGACCTGAACGCCGATACCGACCAGTTGGCCGACTTCCAGCGCCATGCGGTCGAGCACTTTGGGATCGATCCCGAACTCTTCCGAGCCCATGAGGGCCTCGCCGCTAAGCTTGAGTAGAATGCGTTTATAGCGAGCCTGATAACCACTGCCCTGCTGAGCCATTGCGAATCTCTCCTGCGGCGTATTTTTAAAAATTCTTGGCGAGCCGTTTACGGCTTGCGTTCACTCTAGCTGGACGCTGCTACAGCGCCATCGGAACACGGCTTTGTAAGCCAGTTCCGAAGGGATGCCAATCAAAATCGGCCTTCCCATTTGAAAAGAGGCTGCGCGCGTGAGCGGGCAGCCTCTTTCGGGCGACAGTTGAAAACTGTCTTATTGCTTGGCGGCAGCCAGCTGGGCAGCAACTTCTTCAGCGAAGTTGTCGACCGGCTTCTCGATGCCTTCGCCTACTTTGAAGTAGGTGAAGGAAACGATTTCAGCACCGGCTTTCTTAGCCAGCTCGCCAACCTTGACTTCAGGGTTCTTGACGAACGCCTGCTCAACCAGGCTCGCTTCAGCCAGGAACTTGCTGATACGGCCTTTGACCATGTTCTCAACAATGTTTTCTGGCTTGCCTTTGATTTTTTCTTCGTTCAGCTGCAGGAAAACAGCCTTTTCACGCTCGATGGCTTCGGCAGAAACTTCCGAAGGCAGCAGGAACTCAGGGTTGCTGGCCGCTACGTGCATAGCGATGTCTTTGGCCAGCTCAACGTCGCCGCCTTTGAGGACAACAGCAACGCCGATTTTGTTACCGTGCAGGTAACCACCAACCACATCACCTTCAACGCGGGTCAGGCGACGGATGTTGACGTTTTCGCCAACCTTGCCGACCAGTACCAGGCGATCAGCTTCCTGAGCAGCGATCAGCGGAGCGACATCAGTCAGTTTGTCGGCGAACGCTTTATCAACGCTGGCGGCAACAAATGCCTTGAAGTCGTCCTGCAGGGCCAGGAAGTCGGTCTGCGAGTTCACTTCCAGCAGAACAGCAGATTTGCCGTCTTCTTTCAGAGCGATAGCGCCTTCAGCAGCCACGTTGCCTGCTTTCTTGGCAGCCTTGATGGCGCCGGAAGCACGCATGTCATCAATGGCTTTTTCGATGTCGCCGTCAGCCTTTTCCAGGGCTTTCTTGCAATCCATCATGCCTTCGCCGGTACGCTCACGCAGTTCTTTAACCAACGCTGCAGTAATTGCTGCCATTTTCAAATTCCTCTTGGATAGGTTTTCAACCACTCCACCCGATCGAACGGGGGATCAATTCTTCCCGAACCACCCTTGTTAGCCGCTGCACGTTACAGATGTTGTAGCTGCGCTGCCGACAAATGGTTTTCGAGGTGGCAAAAAGGGGGCCAAGCCCCCTTTTTGCTTACTGAGTCAACGCCAGGGCGTCAATTACTCAGCTGCGGCTACCGGAGCTTCTTCAACGAACTGCTCGGCACCACCAGCAACGTGGTTGCGACCACGGATTACAGCGTCAGCCATCGAACCCATGTACAGCTGGATAGCGCGGATTGCGTCATCGTTGCCTGGGATGATGTAGTCAACGCCTTCCGGGCTGCTGTTGGTATCGACTACGCCGATAACAGGGATGCCCAGCTTGTTGGCTTCGGTGATCGCGATGCGCTCGTGATCAACGTCGATAACGAACAGTGCGTCAGGCAGACCGCCCATGTCCTTGATACCACCCAGGGAACGATCGAGCTTTTCCAGGTCGCGAGTGCGCATCAGCGCCTCTTTCTTGGTCAGCTTGGCGAAAGTACCGTCTTCGGCTTGCACTTCAAGGTCACGCAGACGCTTGATGGAAGCACGGATGGTTTTGAAGTTGGTGAGCATGCCGCCCAACCAGCGGTGATCGACGTACGGCGAACCGCAACGTGCTGCTTCTTCAGCAACGATCTTGCCAGCGGAACGCTTGGTGCCGACGAACAGAATCTTGTTTTTGCCCTGGGCCAGGCGCTCTACGAAAGTCAAAGCTTCGTTGAACATTGGCAGGGTTTTTTCAAGGTTGATAATGTGGATCTTGTTACGCGCGCCGAAAATGTATTTACCCATTTTCGGGTTCCAGTAACGGGTCTGGTGACCGAAGTGCACACCGGCCTTCAGCATATCGCGCATGTTGACTTGGGACATGATAGTTCCTTAATAAGTCGGGTTTGGCCTCCACGTATCCCAATGACCAACCAGCGGCTTCAAGGCCTCCGGCACCCAGGTCATCGTGTCGACACGTGTGTGGATTTAAGCTCTGCGGGGTATCCCCGGAAAGCGGCGCATTTTATACCACAGCATCGGCAAAAACGGAACACGCAATCACATTTGCCGCAGGGTGCTTTCGTGTAACCCCTTGAATAGAGCTCACATAGCCCTACCTTATAGAGAGAAGCGATCATCAGAGGCTCATGATTTGACGCCATCGTCTGTTAGAATCGCGTTTTTTGTGGCTTGTGCGAATTCTGTAACCTTTTGTCGCACGCCCGTAAACCGTATTGATTTCAGCGCGTCGCGCTAGAGAGAGCCTGTATGACCGTTAGTTTGAAAACCGCCGAAGACATCGCCGGCATGCGCATCGCCGGCAAACTGGCTGCCGACGTGCTGGAAATGATCGCCGAGCACGTCAAGCCCGGCGTGACCACCGAGACCCTGAACCAGATCTGCCATGACTATATCGTCAACGTGCAGGGCGCTATCCCTGCGCCGTTGAACTACAAGGGCTTCCCCAAGTCGATCTGCACCTCGGTCAACCACGTGGTCTGCCACGGGATTCCGGGTGACAAACCGTTGAAGGACGGCGACACCCTGAACATCGACGTTACCGTGATCAAGGACCGCTACTTCGGCGACACCAGCCGCATGTTCCACGTCGGCACTGTGCCGGTCTGGGCCGAGCGCCTGTCCCAGGTGACCCAGGAATGCATGTACAAGGCCATCGAAATCGTCAAACCCGGTTGCCGTCTGGGCGACATCGGCGAAGTGATCCAGAAGCACGCTGAAAAGAACGGCTTCTCGGTGGTGCGCGAATTCTGCGGCCACGGTATCGGCACCGTGTTCCACGAAGAGCCACAGATCCTGCACTACGGCCGCGCCGGCACTGGCATGGAACTCAAGGCAGGCATGACCTTCACCATCGAGCCGATGATCAACCAAGGCAAGGCCGATACCAAAGTGCTGGGCGACGGCTGGACCGCCATCACCAAGGACCGCAAGCTCTCGGCCCAGTGGGAACACACCCTGCTGGTCACCGAAACCGGCTACGAGATCTTCACCCTGCGCGCCGACGACACAATCCCGCGCACTTCCGGTGCTGCGTCGGCGTAACGGTTGCTCAGGTTTTCCCCCCACTGTGTTGTGACTGACTGATAGATAGAAAGGAAAGCCGATCGATGCCCCAGGTGGATCCCGAACTCTTCGACCGTGGCCAGTTCCAGGCCGAACTGGCCCTGAAGGCGAGCCCCATCGCCGCGTTCAAGAAAGCTATCCGCCAGGCCCGCGAGGTGCTCGATGCGCGCTTTCGCAGCGGCCGGGACATCCGTCGGTTGATCGAGGACCGCGCCTGGTTTGTCGATAACATCCTGCAAAAGGCATGGGAACAGTTCAACTGGAGCGAAGACGCCGACATCGCCCTGGTGGCGGTCGGCGGCTACGGACGTGGCGAGTTGCACCCCTACTCCGACATTGACCTGCTGATCCTGCTGGACAGCGCCGACCATGAGATCTTTCGCGATTCCATCGAGCGTTTTCTGACGCTGTTGTGGGACATAGGCTTGGAAGTCGGCCAGAGCGTGCGCTCGGTCGACGAATGCGCCGAAGAGGCCCGCGCCGACCTCACGGTGATCACCAACCTGATGGAAAGCCGCACCATTGCCGGCCCCGAGCGCCTGCGCCAGCGCATGCTCGAAGTCACCAGCACCGCGCACATGTGGCCGAGCAAGCACTTCTTCCTGGCCAAGCGCGCCGAGCAAAAGGCCCGGCATCACAAGTACAACGACACCGAATACAACCTGGAACCCAACGTCAAAGGCTCGCCGGGCGGGCTGCGGGATATCCAGACGATTTTGTGGGTTGCCCGCCGCCAATACGGCACCTTAAACCTGCGGGCACTGGCCGGCGAAGGTTTCCTGGTAGAAAGCGAGAACGCCCTGCTGGCCTCCTCCCAGGAGTTCCTGTGGAAGGTGCGCTACGCCCTGCACATGCTCGCGGGGCGCTCCGAAGACCGCCTGCTGTTCGATCATCAGCGCTCCATCGCCACCTTGCTGGGGTTTGAAGGCGAGGACGCAAAGACCAGCATCGAAAGCTTCATGCAGCAGTATTACCGGGTGGTCATGAGCATTGCCCAGCTCAGCGACCTGATCATCCAGCACTTCGAAGAGGTGATCCTGGCCCCTGAAGACGAAGCGCCGCCGCAACCGATCAACTCGCGTTTCCAACTGCACGACGGCTATATCGAAGCGCGCAACGACAATGTGTTCCGCCGCACGCCGTTCGCCATGCTGGAAATCTTCGTGCTGATGGCCCAGCAGCCGGAGATAAAAGGCGTGCGCGCCGACACCATTCGCCTGCTGCGGGAAAACCGTCACCTGATCGACGACGATTTCCGCAACGATATCCGCAACACCAGCCTGTTTATCGAGCTGTTCAAGTGCAAGATCGGCATCCACCGCAACCTGCGGCGCATGAACCGTTACGGCATCCTTGGGCGCTATCTGCCTGAGTTCGGCTTTATCGTCGGGCAAATGCAGCACGACCTGTTCCACATTTATACCGTGGATGCGCACACCCTGAACCTAATCAAGCACCTGCGTAAACTGCAGTACACCCAGGTATCAGAGAAATTCCCGCTGGCCAGTAAGCTGATGGCCAAGTTGCCCAAGCCCGAGCTGATCTACCTGGCCGGCTTGTACCATGACATTGGCAAGGGCCGGCATGGCGACCATTCCGAGATTGGTGCGGTGGATGCCGAGGCGTTCTGCCAGCGCCACCAGTTGCCGCTGTGGGACAGCCGCCTGATCGTGTGGCTGGTGCAGAACCATTTGGTGATGTCGACCACCGCCCAACGCAAGGACCTGTCCGACCCGCAGGTGATCCACGACTTCGCACAGACCGTCGGCGATGAAACCCACCTCGACTACCTGTACGTCTTGACCGTCTCCGACATCAACGCCACCAACCCGACGCTGTGGAACTCCTGGCGCGCCAGCCTGCTGCGCCAGCTGTACACCGAGACCAAGCGCGCCCTGCGCCGCGGCCTGGAAAACCCGGTGGACCGCGAAGAGCAGATCCGCCGCACCCAAAGCGCGGCGCTGGACATATTGGTGCGCGGCGGCAACGACCCGGACGACGTCGAGCAGCTGTGGTCGCAACTGGGTGACGATTATTTCCTGCGCCACACCGCTGGCGACGTGGCCTGGCACACTGACGCGATCCTGCAGCAGCCGGCCGATGGCGGCCCGCTGGTGCTGATCAAGGAAACCACCCAGCGCGAATTCGAGGGCGGTACGCAGATCTTCATTTATGCGCCGGACCAGCATGACTTCTTCGCTGTGACGGTGGCCGCCATGGACCAGCTCAACCTGAACATCCATGACGCCCGCGTGATTACCTCCAGCAGTCAGTTCACTCTTGACACTTATATCGTGCTCGACACCGATGGCGACTCCATTGGTGACAACCCAGCACGCGTGAAAAAGATCCGCGAAGGCCTTACCGAGGCCCTGCGCAACCCTGACGACTACCCGACCATCATCCAGCGCCGGGTGCCGCGCCAGCTCAAGCATTTTGCGTTTGCGCCCCAGGTGACCATCTCCAACGACGCCCAGCGCCCGGTGACGGTGCTGGAACTCAGCGCCCCGGATCGCCCGGGCCTGCTGGCGCGGATCGGTGGGATTTTCCTGGAGTTCGACCTGTCGTTGCAGAATGCCAAGATTGCAACCCTCGGCGAGCGCGTGGAAGACGTGTTCTTCATCACCGACGCCGACAACCAGCCGCTGTCCGACCCGGAGCTGTGCCGCCGCTTGCAGGAAGCCATCGAGCAGCAATTAAGCGTGACCCAGGAACCGAACGTCGAGCTGACGCGCCTGACCATATAGACACCCGATTCCACTGTGCGGGCGGGTTTGTGTGGGAGCGGGCTTGCTCGCGAATGCGGTGGGTCAGTGAATTTATGTATCACTGACCCACCGCATTCGCGAGCAAGCCCGCTCCCACATTTGAATTGCTTTGCCCGGCAGACCGTATGTTTACAACCAAATTGAACGAGATTTGCGATGAACAACGCCCTGAACCAGCTGCAGCCCTACCCGTTCGAGAAACTGCGCGCCCTGCTGGGCAGTGTTACGCCGACCCCGGATAAGCGCCCGATCGCGCTGTCCATCGGCGAGCCGAAGCACAAATCCCCGACCTTCGTGGCCGAAGCGCTGAGCAATAACCTTGACCAGATGGCCGTGTACCCGACCACCCTGGGCATCCCCGCGCTGCGCGAGGTCATCGGCGCCTGGTGCGAGCGCCGCTTCGATGTGCCCGAGGGCTGGCTCGACCCTGCGCGCAACATCTTGCCGGTCAACGGCACGCGTGAAGCGCTGTTCGCCTTCACCCAAACCGTGGTCAATCGCGGCGACGACGCGCTGGTGGTGAGCCCGAACCCGTTCTACCAGATCTACGAAGGCGCCGCATTCCTGGCCGGGGCCAAGCCGCACTACCTGCCGTGCCTGGACGCCAATGGCTTCAACCCGGATTTCGACGCCGTGACGCCGGACGTCTGGAAACGCTGCCAGATCCTGTTCCTGTGCTCCCCCGGCAACCCGACCGGCGCGCTGATACCGGTCGACACCCTGAAAAAACTCATCGCCCTGGCCGACGAATACGACTTCGTGATCGCTGCCGACGAATGCTACAGCGAACTCTACTTCGACGAGCACACCCCGCCGCCGGGCCTGTTGAGTGCCTGCGTCGAGCTGGGTCGCCAGGACTTCAAGCGTTGCGTGGTGTTCCACAGCCTGTCCAAGCGCTCCAACCTGCCGGGCCTGCGCTCCGGTTTTGTGGCCGGCGACGCCGACATCCTCAAGGCTTTCCTGCTGTACCGCACCTACCACGGTTGCGCGATGCCGGTGCAAACCCAACTGGCGAGCATTGCTGCCTGGCAGGACGAAGCCCACGTGCAGGCCAACCGTGATCTGTACCGCGAGAAATTCGATGCGGTGCTGGCGATCCTCAAGCCAGTACTGGACGTGCAAAACCCCGACGGCGGTTTCTACCTGTGGCCGAATGTCGAAGGTGATGACGCCGCTTTCTGCCGGGATCTGTTCGTAGAGGAACATGTCACTGTGGTGCCAGGTTCGTACCTGTCGCGGGAAGTCGACGGCTTCAACCCCGGCGCCGGGCGTGTGCGCATGGCGTTGGTTGCCCCCTTGGCGGAGTGTGTGGAGGCGGCGGAGCGGATTCGCGATTTTATTCAGCGTCGTCGCTAATGGCCTTAT
This sequence comes from Pseudomonas tritici, assembly GCF_014268275.3. Classification (NCBI taxonomy): domain Bacteria; kingdom Pseudomonadati; phylum Pseudomonadota; class Gammaproteobacteria; order Pseudomonadales; family Pseudomonadaceae; genus Pseudomonas; species Pseudomonas tritici. The sequence goes on along the minus strand of NZ_CP077084.1, from coordinate 1,669,542 downwards.
GGGTCATTTCACATGACCCAGATTAGCCTCACTCATATCCAGCTCGGCCAACACCTCCCTCAAGACGTCGTCGCCAATCTGGCGATGACGGCTCAAGCTATACAACTCCAAGCGCTGCGCGCGCAGGGCCTTCAGACGCAATTTGCGCTCAAGCAGGTCCATCTGCCGCGCCAGCGCCTGGGCTTCAGCTGAATCATTGAACACCTCCAACTGCTGGCGGTATTCCGACATCAGGCGAGCCTTGAGTTCGGTCGCCAGCGCAGCCTGGGCGGCGTCCTGGGTTTCGCTTTGCGCCGAGTCTTCGGCCTCCAGCGCGTGGATTGCAGCCACTGCGGTCTTTTTCCAGGCCTCGCGCACTTCGTTGTGGCGCTTTTCATCGGGGCTTTTTTCGATGCCGCGCAACAACAGGGGCAAGGCGATGCACGCGGCGATCAGCGACAGCAGGATCACTCCGGCAGCAATAAAGATCAGCAAGTCGCGCTCGGGGAAATCCTGGCCCGGCGCCAGCAGCAACGGCACTGACATCACACCCGCCAGCGTCACCGCACCGCGCACACCACCGACGGTCAGCAGCCAGCAGGAGCGCGCCGTCGGCACCAGCGTCAATTCACTTTTCCCACGAATCCGGCGCAATAAACCCGACAGCCGCCAGATGCTCTGCACCCAGATGAAACGCAACACCACCAGCACCAAAAAGATCGCGACCACATCCAGGCAGCGATAAAACAATGTGGGCCACAGCGTCGGTTCGTGACTCACCACGGCCTTAATGATGTCCGGCAGTTGCAGGCCTAGCAGCAGGAAAATCAAGCCGTTGAAGGCAAACTCCAGCAACGACCACACACTGCGATTGAGCAAGCGGGTGCTGGTCTGGCGGGGTAGCAGGTCGAGCCAGCTTTGCATCATGCCCGCCGCCACCGCCGACAAAATGCCCGATGCGCCCAAGCGCTCAGCCAGCACATAGGCGGCGAACGGTAGCAGCAGCATAAACACCACGTGAGTCGCCGGGTCGTCCCAGCCTCGCGCGATCATCCACGCACGTAGTCGCCCGACCAGCCAGCTCAACGCCACCCCCACGGCCAGGCCGCCTACGGCGACCAACACAAATGTCAGGCTGGCATCCGCCAGGGAAAACACGCCAGTCAACGCCGCCGCCAGGGCAAATTTGAAGGTCACCAGGCCCGAAGCATCGTTCATCAGGGCCTCGCCCTGGAGCATATGCATCAGCGGCGTGGGCAGGCGGTTCTGGGAAATGGCCGACACCGCCACGGCGTCCGTCGGTGACAACACAGCCGCCAGGGCGAAGGCCACGGGCAACGGGATCGTAGGTAAAATCCAGTGAATGAAGTAACCGGCACCCACCACGGTGAACAGCACCAGCCCCACCGCCAACGTCAGGATCGGCCCACGCAGGCGCCACAACTCACGCTTGGGCATGCGCCAGCCATCCGAGAACAGCAGCGGCGGCAGGAACAGAAACAGGAACAGCTCCGGGTCCAGCGCCACGTGCAACCCCAACGTGGGCCAGGCCAACAAGGCGCCCGCTGCGATCTGCACCAAGGGTAACGGCAGGGGGATGACACGCCCGACCAGGCGCGAAACGCTGACCAACATCAGTAGGATAAGAACGGTGTAAGCGGTTTGCATAACGCGGGTTTCCCGGACAATCGACTCGCAACGACACATGAGGCAACAACTCGCCGTTGAAGTGCCATATTACGCACCTATGCTGCCGGCTGGCATTTGCACATAAGTCGCACGCCAGCATGACGAGGGGCACCAGAGGCCGCTGGTCGTGGCATAATCCGTAACCTTTCCATTTCATTCGCTCAAAGGGGGCAATTCCTTGACCGCTTCAAGCAAAACGTTGCACCTTTTCGGCATCAAGGCCTGCGACACCATGAAAAAGGCCCGCACCTGGCTCGATGAGCACGCTGTGAGCTATGAGTTCCACGACTATAAAACGGCCGGTATCGACCGCGAGCACTTGACCCAATGGTGCAACGAGCACGGTTGGCAGGTGGTTTTGAACCGTGCGGGCACCACCTTTCGCAAACTCGAAGACGAACGCAAAGCCGATCTCGATCAGTCGAAAGCCATTGAATTGATGCTCGCACAACCCTCGATGATCAAGCGCCCGGTGCTCGATCTCGGTGACAGAACCCTGATTGGCTTCAAGCCAGAAAGTTATTCGGCGGCCCTCAAGTAGGCCAGCCTTCCATTTTTTGTAGAGGTAACACCATGTCCCATTCCCTGTTCAGCCTGGGCTTCGGCGTCGGCACTCAGAACCGCCAAGGTGCTTGGCTGGAAGTGTTTTACGCACAACCGTTGCTCAACCCATCGGCTGAAATCGTCGCGGCCATCGCGCCGATCCTGGGTTACACCGAAGGCAATCAAGCGATCACGTTCACCATCAGCCAAGCACTGCAACTGGCTGATGCGCTCAAAAATGTCGATGCGACCCAAGCCGCGCTGCTCAATCGGCTCGCCGAGAGCCACACCCCGCTGGTCGCCACGTTGCTGGCCGAAGACACCGCACTGACCTCCACGCCGGAGGCTTACCTCAAGCTGCACCTGCTGTCTCACCGCCTGGTCAAGCCACACGGCCTGAGCCTGGCCGGTGTGTTCCCGCAGTTGCCGAACGTAGCCTGGACCAGCCAAGGTGCGATCGACATCAATGAGCTGGCCGAACGCCAGCTGGAAGCCCGCCTGCGCGGCGAACTGCTGGAAGTGTTCTCGGTGGACAAGTTCCCGAAAATGACCGACTACGTGGTGCCGAGCGGTGTGCGTATCGCTGATGCGGCGCGTATCCGCCTGGGCGCCTACGTGGGCGAAGGCACCACCGTGATGCACGAAGGTTTTGTCAACTTCAACGCCGGCACCGAAGGCCCGGGTATGATCGAAGGCCGGGTATCAGCGGGCGTGTTCGTCGGCAAAGGTTCTGACCTGGGCGGCGGTTGCTCCACCATGGGCACCCTGTCAGGTGGCGGCAACATTGTGATCAAGGTCGGCGAAGGCTGCCTGATCGGCGCCAACGCCGGTATTGGTATCCCGTTGGGCGACCGCAACACCGTGGAATCGGGCCTGTACGTGACGGCCGGGACCAAGGTTGCGCTGCTGGACGAGCAGAACCAATTGGTCAAAGTGGTCAAGGCGCGCGAGCTGGCCGGCCAGCCAGACCTGCTGTTCCGCCGTAATTCCGAGACCGGTGCCGTGGAGTGCAAAACCCACAAATCGGCTATCGAACTGAACGAAGCGCTGCACGCTCACAACTAAGCAGCCACTCGATGCCACTAGCGGGCCCCTCCCCTGGGGCTCGCTTATACGAGTCTTGATCACCATGCTTGTGCCCTCCCCCTGGCGCGCCGATTTCCCAGCCATCGCCACCCTGCAACGGCAAGACCAGACTTACCTGGACAACGCCGCCACCACGCAAAAACCCCAGGCCTTGTTGGATGCCATCAGCCATTACTACACCAACGGCGCAGCCAATGTGCACCGCGCCCAGCATTTGCCGGGGGCCCATGCGACACAGGCGTTCGAAGACAGTCGCAGCAAGGTCGCGCAATGGTTGAATGCAGGTGACAGCGGGCAGATTGTGTTTACCCACGGCGCGACCTCTGCGCTGAACCTCCTGGCTTATGGCCTGGAGCATTTATTCAATGCGGGCGATGAGATTGTCATCAGCGCCCTCGAGCACCACGCCAACCTGTTGCCGTGGCAGCAATTGGCCAAACGTCGCGCGCTGACGCTGGTGGTATTGCCACTTGGCGAGGACGGCGTGATCGACCTGCAAGCCGCCGCCGAGCTGATCGGCCCGCGCACACGCCTGCTGGCGGTGAGCCAGCTGTCCAACGTACTCGGCGCCTGGCAGCCGCTGGAGGCCCTGCTGGCACTGGCCCAGCCACACGGCGCCCTGACCGTCGTGGACGGCGCCCAAGGCATCGTTCATGGCCGCCACGACGTGCAGGCCCTGGGTTGCGACTTCTACGTATTCTCCAGCCACAAACTGTACGGCCCGGACGGCGTCGGCGTGCTGTTTGGGCGCAATGACGCCCTGCATCACCTGCGCCACTGGCAGTTCGGAGGAGAAATGGTGCAACAAGCCGACTACCACAGCGCCAGTTTCCGTCCCGCGCCGCTGGGTTTCGAGGCCGGCACACCGCCGATTGCCAGCGTGATTGGCCTGGGCGCCAGCCTGGATTACTTGAGTTCGCTGGATCAACAAGCGGTCATCGCCCATGAAGCAGCCCTGCATGACTACCTGTTGCGTGGGCTCAAGGCACGCAATGGCGTGCGCGTGCTGGGTTCGCCGCAGGTGGCGTTGGTCAGTTTTGTGGTCGACGGCGTGCATAACGCCGACCTTGCGCACCTGCTGACCGAACAAGGCATTGCCGTGCGCGCGGGTCATCACTGCGCGATGCCGTTGCTCAAGGCCATGCATCTGTCGGGGGCGATCCGCGTGTCCCTGGCGCTGTATAACGATTCCGATGACCTGGAACGCTTTTTTGAAGCGCTGGACCAGGCCCTGGATATGTTGCGATGAGTGTGCCGGTGGATGCGGTCAGCGCGCTTGAAGCCTTTCAAGCCGTCGGTAGCTGGGAGCAACGCGCGCGGATGTTGATGCAGTGGGGCGAGCGTATGCCGGCCCTGGCGGATGAAGACAAGGTCGACGCCAACCTGGTGCAGGGCTGCGAAAGCCTGGTGTGGTTGGTGGGGCGTTTGCAGGATGGGCATTGGCAGTTTGCGGCGAGCAGCGATGCGCGGATGATTCGCGGGCTGGTGGCGTTGCTGCTGGCGCGGGTCAATGGGTTGTCGGCGGCCGAGTTGCAGGCGGTGGATCTGCCTGACTGGTTCAACCAGTTGGGCCTTTCCCGTCAACTGTCACCGTCGCGCAGCAATGGCCTCAATGCGGTATTGCAGCGCATGCGAGCGTTGAGCCGTACACAAAACTAGCTGTGGGAGCGGGCTTGTGTGGGAGCGGTGCACGGCATTAAGGTTTAAGCAGGCTTGACCCGCTCCGACGGCCGCCGCACCCCAGCCACAATCTTGTCCACTGCCTTGGTCGCCGCCACCATGCCGAACGTGGCCGTGACCATCATCACCGCGCCAAACCCACCGGCGCAATCCAGCTTCACGCCATCCCCGACAAAACTCTTCTGCAAACAAATACTGCCATCCGGCTTGGGATAGCGCAGTTGCTCGGTGGAAAACACGCACGGCACGCTGTAATGGCGGGTCACGGTGCGTGAGAAACCATAGTCGCGACGCAACGTGGAGCGCACTTTCGACGCCAGCGGGTCATTGAAGGTGCGGTTCAGGTCGCAGACCTGGATCAGCGTCGGGTCGATCTGCCCGCCGGCGCCGCCAGTGGTGATGATCTGGATCTTGCGGCGCTTGCACCAGGCAATCAATGCCGCCTTGGCGTTAACGGCGTCAATGCAGTCGATCACGCAGTCGATATCCGGCGTGATGTACTCGGCCATAGTGTCGCGGGTCACAAAGTCCGCCACCGCATGCACGGTGCAATCCGGGTTGATGCCCTTCAGGCGCTCGGCCATCACCTCGACCTTGGGCTTGCCCACGGTGCTGTCCAGCGCGTGCAACTGGCGGTTGCTGTTGCTGACGCAGACATCGTCCAGATCAAACAGCGAAATCTCGCCCACCCCGCAACGGGCCATGGCTTCCGCCGCCCACGAGCCCACGCCGCCGACGCCGACGATTGCCACATGGGCCGCTTTCAAGCGTTCCAGGCCTTCAATGCCATACAAGCGGGCGACGCCTGCAAACCGTGGATCTTCTGTGCTCATGACCATTACCCCAAAAACCGGCGCGCATTATGGACTACGCAGCGACAAGTTCGAAGCGACAAGCTACAAGTAAAGAACTTAGATGGCCTTTCGCTGACTAATGTCCGGTTTTTCTCTGCTTGCTGTACGGTCAGGGAAGGGCCGGTGTAGGATGCGCGCCGTTCGGCGCAGGCCGACACCTCTTTTCGTTCCACACCTTTTGGAACCTGACATAACCATGGCATCGCGTAAATTTGGACTCAACCTGGTGATCGTGCTGGCAATTGCCGCGCTGTTCACCGGTTTCTGGGCGCTGATCAACCGCCCGGTCACTGCTCCCAACTGGCCTGAGCAGATCTCCGGTTTTTCCTACTCGCCGTTCCAGCAAGGCCAGTACCCACAGAAAAACCAGTTCCCGACCGACGATCAGATGCGTCGCGACCTTGAGATCATGAGCAAGCTGACGGACAACATCCGTACCTACTCGGTCGACGGCACCCTGGGCGACATCCCCAAGTTGGCGGAAGAATTCGGCCTGCGCGTGACGTTGGGGATCTGGATCAGCCCGGACCTTGAACGTAACGAGCGGGAAATCCAGCGCGCCATCGAAATCGCCAACACCTCGCGCAGCGTGGTGCGGGTGGTGGTCGGTAACGAGGCGGTGTTCCGTAAGGACATCACGCCAGAAGCGCTGATCGTGCTGCTGGATCGGGTGCGCGCCGCTGTGAAAGTGCCGGTGACGACATCCGAGCAATGGGACATCTGGGAGAAGAACCCACAACTGGCCAAGCACGTCGACCTGATCGCCGCGCACATCCTGCCGTTCTGGGAGTACATTCCGATGGACAAGGCCGGCCAGTACGTACTCGACCGCGCCAAGGATCTGAAGAAACTGTTCCCGAAAAAGCCGCTGCTGCTGTCGGAGGTTGGCTGGCCGAGCAACGGGCGCATGCGCGGCGGCAATGAAACGTCGCCGGCCGACCAGGCGATTTACCTGCGTACGCTGGTGAACAAGCTGAACCGTCAGGGCTACAACTACTTCGTGATCGAGGCGTTCGATCAGCCGTGGAAAGTCAGCGACGAAGGCTCGGCCGGCGCTTACTGGGGTGTGTTCAACGGCGCACGCCAGCAGAAATTCAACTTTGAAGGGCCGGTGGTCGCGATCCCGCAATGGCGCGTACTGGCCATCGGCTCGGTCGTACTCGCGCTGCTGTCCTTGACCCTGTTGATGATCGACGGCTCCGCCCTGCGCCAACGTGGCCGGACCTTCCTGACGTTCATCGCGTTCTTGTGCGGTTCGGTGCTGGTGTGGATCGGTTACGACTACAGCCAGCAATACAGCACCTGGTTCAGTGTCACCGTGGGCATCCTCTTGGCCCTCGGCGCCCTGGGCGTGTTTATCGTATTGCTGACCGAAGCGCACGAACTGGCGGAAGCGGTATGGACTCACAAGCGCCGGCGTGAATTCCTGCCGGTGGAGGGGGAGTCGGACTACCGCCCGAAAGTGTCGATCCATGTGCCGTGCTACAACGAGCCTCCGGAGATGGTCAAACAGACCCTCGACGCCCTGGCCGCCCTCGATTACCCGGACTACGAAGTCCTGATCATCGACAACAACACCAAGGACCCGGCCGTTTGGGAGCCGGTGCGCGACTACTGCGAAACCCTGGGCCCGCGCTTCAAGTTCTTCCACGTCGCGCCCCTGGCTGGTTTCAAGGGCGGCGCACTGAACTACCTGATCCCGCACACCGCCAAGGATGCCGAAGTGATCGCGGTGATCGACTCGGACTACTGCGTGTCGCCAAACTGGCTCAAGCACATGGTGCCGCATTTCGCCGACCCGAAAATCGCCGTCGTGCAGTCGCCGCAGGATTACCGCGACCAGAACGAAAGCACCTTCAAGAAGCTCTGCTACGCGGAATACAAGGGCTTCTTCCATATCGGCATGGTCACCCGCAACGACCGCGACGCGATCATCCAGCACGGCACCATGACCATGACCCGTCGCTCGGTGCTTGAAGAACTGGGCTGGGCCGACTGGTGCATCTGCGAAGACGCCGAACTAGGCCTACGTGTATTCGAGAAAGGCCTGTCGGCGGCGTATTACCACGACAGCTACGGCAAGGGCCTGATGCCGGATACCTTTATCGACTTCAAGAAACAGCGTTTCCGCTGGGCCTACGGTGCGATCCAGATCATCAAGCGTCACACCGCAAGCCTGTTGCGCGGCAAAGGCACCGAGCTGACCCGTGGCCAGCGCTACCACTTCCTCGCGGGCTGGTTGCCGTGGGTGGCGGACGGCATGAACATCTTCTTCACCGTTGGCGCGCTGTTGTGGTCGGCGGCGATGATCATCGTGCCGACGCGGGTCGACCCGCCGTTGCTGATTTTCGCGATCCCGCCGTTGGCGCTGTTTGTGTTCAAAGTCGGCAAGATCATCTTCCTGTACCGCCGCGCCGTAGGTGTGAACCTCAAGGATGCGTTCTGTGCAGCCCTGGCCGGTCTGGCGTTGTCGCACACCATCGCCAAAGCGGTTTTGTATGGTTTCTTCACCACCAGTATTCCGTTCTTTCGTACACCGAAAAACGCGGATAACCACGGCTTCTGGGTAGCGATTTCCGAAGCCCGTGAAGAGATGTTCATCATGCTGCTGTTGTGGGGCGCGGCGCTGGGGATTTACTTGGTGCAGGGCCTGCCAAGCAATGACATCCGCTTCTGGGTGGTGATGCTGCTGGTGCAGTCGCTGCCGTATGTGGCGGCGCTGATCATGGCGTTCCTGTCTTCGCTGCCGAAACCTTCGGCGAAGGCTGAGCCTGTCACAGCCGTGTAAAAACTTGCGCAATGCACTAAACGGCGGCCTCTGGCCGCCGTTTTGCTATAAGATAACGGCCGTTTTGCAAGACTTGGCCTAGACCCTGCTCTCTGTGGGAGCTGGCTTGCCTGCGATGCAGACGCCACGGTCTGGCAGGTACACCGTGGCGATGCTATCGCAGGCAAACCAGCTCCCACATTGGATCTGCGCTGCTTCAAGTCCACATTCGTCCAGCGCCTATTACACGCTTTCCGGAGTTTCCCCCATGACGGCCCATGCCGACCTTTCGCCGACCCTTCAACTTGCCATCGACCTGATCCGTCGCCCCTCGGTGACGCCGATCGACGCCGATTGCCAGAAGCTGATGATGCAGCGCCTGGGCGACGCCGGTTTTGCGCTGGAACCGATGCGCATCGAAGACGTGGACAATTTCTGGGCCACTCACGGCAAGCATGACGGCCCGGTGCTGTGCTTTGCCGGCCATACCGACGTGGTGCCGACCGGCCCGGTGCAGGCGTGGCAGAACGACCCGTTCGACGCGCTGATCGACGAAAACGGCATGCTCTGCGGACGTGGCGCGGCGGACATGAAAGGCAGCCTGGCAGCCATGTTGGTGGCGGCTGAACGTTTCGTCACCGATTACCCTGACCACAAGGGTTCGGTCGCTTTCCTGATCACCAGCGATGAAGAAGGCCCCGCGCACCACGGCACCAAGGCGGTAATCGAACGCCTGGCCGCGCGCAAGGAGCGCCTGGACTGGTGCATCGTCGGTGAACCGTCAAGCACCACACTGGTGGGCGATGTGGTCAAGAACGGCCGTCGTGGCTCCCTCGGCGCCACCCTGACCGTACGCGGTGTGCAAGGTCACGTGGCCTACCCGCACCTGGCGAAAAACCCGATCCATCTGGCCGCTCCGGCACTGGCCGAACTGGCCGCCGAGCATTGGGATGACGGCAACACGTTCTTCCCGCCGACCAGCTTCCAGATCTCCAACCTCAACTCGGGCACTGGCGCGACCAACGTGATCCCCGGTGAGCTGACAGCGGTGTTCAACTTCCGCTTCTCCACCGAATCCACCGTGGAAGGCCTGCAGCAACGGGTTGCGGCGATTCTCGACAAGCATGGCCTGGACTGGCACGTGGAGTGGGCGCTGTCGGGCCTGCCGTTCCTGACCGAACCGGGTGCGTTGCTGGATGCGGTCTCCGCGAGCATCAAGGCAATCACCGGCCGTGAGACCAAGGCGTCCACCAGTGGCGGCACCTCCGACGGGCGCTTCATTGCGACCCTCGGCACTCAAGTGGTAGAGCTGGGTCCGGTCAACGCAACGATCCACCAGGTCAACGAACGCATCCTCGCCAGCGACCTCGATGTGCTGACCGAAATCTATTACCAGACCCTGATCAAGTTGCTCGCCTGATGCTCGCGTGCCCCATTTGCAGCGCACCGCTGAACGCGGTCGACAATGGCGTGGCTTGCCCCGCCGGGCACCGTTTCGACCGTGCGCGCCAGGGTTACTTGAACCTGTTGCCGGTGCAGCACAAGAACAGCCGCGACCCGGGCGATAACCTGGCGATGGTGGAAGCGCGCCGCGACTTCCTCAACGCCGGGCACTACGCTCCCGTGGCCAAACGCCTGGCCGAGCTGGCCGCTGAACGTGCCCCGGCGCGCTGGGTCGACATCGGTTGTGGCGAGGGTTACTACACCGCGCAAATTGCCGACGCCCTGCCCCACGCCGATGGCTACGCGCTGGATATCTCCAAAGAAGCGGTCAAGCGCGCGTGCAAGCGCAACCCGGCGCTGACCTGGTTGATCGCCAGCATGGCCCGTGTGCCCTTGGCCGATGCCAGTTGCCAGTTCCTCGCCAGCGTGTTCAGCCCATTGGACTGGCAGGAGGCCAAGCGCCTGCTCAGCCCTGGCGGCGGCTTGATGAAGGTCGGTCCTACCAGCGGCCACCTGATGGAACTGCGCGAACGCCTGTACGACGAAGTGCGCGAATACACCGACGACAAGCATCTGGCCCTGGTGCCGGACGGCATGAGCCTGGCGCACAGCGAGACGCTGGCATTCACGCTGAGCCTGGCCGAGCCCCAGGACCGCGCTAACCTGCTGGCCATGACACCCCACGGCTGGCGCGCCAGTGCCGAGCGCCGCGCGCAAGTGATCGAGGCGGCCGAGCCGCTGCTGGTCACTGTGTCGATGCGCTACGATTATTTCGTGCTTAACTAACTGACTTTTCCGCGAATGGATTTTCGAATCCCGCAACGAGGAACATCCATGCGCCAACCCGATATCGAGATTTACCTGAAGGACGCTGACGTCGACCACAAGGCCATTGCCGCCTGGCTGGGCGCCGCCCTGGGCCCGTGCACCGACTGGGTCCAACGGGGTCAGACCTACAAGTGCAAGGCCGGCGATGTGCCGGTAACGTGGCTACCGAAAGCCGTAGGCAAATGGAACAGCCTGTTCCTGGAAAGCGACCAGACCCCGTGGGATGACGACATCGCCTGCGCCCGCGCCGCGTTTGCCGCGCTGAACGTGGAAGTGCGCTGTGCACCGGGGACTTGGGTTGAAGAGGAAGGTGAAGAAAGCGCTGACACCTGGATTCGTATCAGCGAAGACGGTGAAGAGCAGATCACCTGGAAAACGGCCTGATCTAAACCTGCAAACCCAATCAATGTGGGAGCTGGCTTGCCTGCAATGCAGACACCTCGGTCTATTCAGTCAGACCGCAGTGATGCTATCGCAGGCAAGCCAGCTCCCACAGTTGATTAGGTTACCAAGCCAGCGTCTTTATAGACCGACCACATCCTCCGCCTGCAACCCCTTCTCGCCGGTCACCACGGCGTACTCCACCTGCTGGCCCTCGGCCAGAGAACGGTGACCATCACCGCGAATGGCGCGGTAGTGCACAAACACATCCTTGCCATCCTCGCGTTGAATAAACCCATAGCCCTTTGCATCGTTGAACCACTTCACATTGCCGGTTTCGCGCGTTGCCATCTGTCTTACTCCCACATGCATTTTTATTGTTGAGTCGCTCGCATTGAACTGCCGAGTATAAGACAGGCTCAAAAACGATCAACTCAAGTTTACATCGCTGCTTTTTTGCCGATTTTCGGCGAATACGGCACACTACCCGCCCGAGCGTCTGCTCGGTTTTTTCCACTCAAAGCAGAAGCCGTATGACCCGCTCCCCGTTTCGCCGTCTGGTATTTGGCACCTTGCGCCGGCTGTTGTACCTCTGGGTTCGCTCGGAGACGATCAACCAGTCGTCCCTAACCCTTAACCTGGACCGCAGCCGGCCGGTGTTCTACGTCCTGCAATCACCTTCCCTCAGCGAATTGGCCGTGGTCGACGCCGAGTGCACCAAGGCCGGCTTGCCGCGCCCGGTGCTGCCGGTAGCGGTCGGCCCGTTGATGGAAGCGGCGGCGTTCTTCTACCTCACGCCAGAGCCCGACTGGCTTGGCCGCCAGGACAAGCGCGGCGCGCCGCCGACCCTGACCCGCCTGGTCAACACCCTCAGCGAACACGCCGAAGAGAATGCACAAATCATTCCGGTCAGCGTGTTCTGGGGCCAATCCCCCGAGAGCGAGTCCAGCCCGTGGAAATTGTTATTTGCCGACAGCTGGGCGGTGACAGGTCGTCTGCGTCGGTTCTTGAGCATCCTGATCCTCGGTCGCAAGACCCGTGTGCAATTCTCTGCGCCAATCAACCTGCGTGAATTGATCGAGCACAATAAAGGCCACGAACGTACGGTGCGCATGGCCCAACGCATCCTGCGTGTGCACTTTCGTAACCTGAAGACCGCCGTGATCGGCCCTGACCTGTCCCACCGCCGCAATCTGGTGAAAGGCCTGGTCAACATGCCGCTGGTACGCCAAGCCATTGCCGACGAGGCTGAGCGGGAAAAAATCTCCCCGGAAAAAGCCAAGGCCCAGGCCCTGCGTTACGGCAACGAGATCGCCTCGGACTACACCTACACCGCGATCCGCTTCCTGGAAGTGGTACTGAGCTGGTTCTGGAACAAGATCTACGACGGCATCAAGGTCAATAACATCGAAGGTGTGCAAAAGGTTGCCCAGGGTTACGAGGTGATCTACGTACCTTGCCACCGCAGCCATATCGACTACCTGTTGCTGTCTTACCTGTTGTTCAAAAATGGCCTGACGCCGCCGCATATCGCCGCAGGGATCAACCTGAACATGCCCGTCATCGGCAGCCTGCTGCGCCGTGGCGGTGCGTTTTTCATGCGCCGCACCTTCAAGGGCAACCCGCTGTACACCTCGGTGTTCAACGAATACCTGCATACCCTGTTCACCAAGGGTTTCCCGGTGGAGTACTTCGTCGAAGGCGGGCGCTCGCGCACCGGTCGCATGCTGCAACCGAAGACCGGGATGCTGGCGATTACCCTGCGCAGTTTCTTGCGCTCCTCGCGTATGCCGATCGTGTTTGTGCCGGTGTACATCGGCTACGAACGCGTGCTCGAAGGCCGCACCTACCTCGGCGAGCTGCGCGGCGCGACCAAGAAGAAAGAATCGATCTTCGATATTTTCAAGGTGGTCGGCGCGCTCAAGCAGCGCTTTGGCCAAGTCGCGGTCAACTTCGGCGAGCCGATCAAGCTGACCGAGTTCCTCGACAGCGAACAGCCGGATTGGCGCTCCCAGGAACTGGGCCCGAACTACAAACCAGCCTGGCTCAACGAAACCACCCACCGTCTTGGCGAACAGGTGGCGCGCCACCTGAACGAAGCTGCGGCAGTGAACCCAGTGAACCTGGTAGCGCTGGCACTGCTGTCCACCACGCGCCTGGCGCTCGACGAACAAGCCATGGCGCGCCAGTTGGACCTGTACCTGGCGCTGCTGCGCCGCGTGCCCTACTCGCCTCACACCACGTTGCCCGAAGGCGATGGCCTGGCACTGATCAAGCACGTCAAGGACATGGACCTGCTGTCGGAACAGAGCGACGCCCTCGGTAAGATTCTGTACCTGGACGAGCAAAACGCCGTCCTGATGACGTACTACCGCAACAACGTTTTGCACATCTTTGCCCTGCCGGCGCTGCTGGCGAGTTTCTTCCAGAGCAGCTCGCGCATGAGCCGCGACCAGATCCTGCGTTACACCCACGCGCTGTATCCGTACCTGCAATCGGAGCTGTTTATCCGCTGGTCGCTGGAAGAGCTGGACACGGTGGTTGACCAATGGCTGGAGGCTTTTGTCGAACAGGGCCTGCTGCGTTTCGAGAAAGACGTGTTCCTGCGCCCGGCCCCGAGTTCGCGGCACTTCGTACTGCTGACGCTGCTGTCCAAGAGCATCGCCCAGACCTTGCAACGCTTCTACATGGCGATTTCGCTGCTGCTCAACAGTGGCCAGAGCAGCATCAGCGCCGAAGAGCTGGAAGACCTGTGCACGATCATGGCCCAGCGCCTGTCGATCCTGCATGGCCTCAACGCCCCGGAATTCTTCGACAAGAGCCTTTTCCGACATTTCATCCAGACCTTGTTGGAGCAAGATGTGCTGCGTCGCGACGAAGCCGGCAAGCTGAGCTACCACGACCTGCTGGGTGAGCTGGCTGAAGGCGCAGCCAAGCGGGTGTTGCCGGCGGAGATTCGCCTGTCGATCCGTCAGGTGGCCCTGCATCGAGTGGATGGCGCTGCCGAAGCGTCCGTCGAACCCGAAGCCCCGACACCTGAAGAAACCCGCTAGATTTAAACAGGCGCCGGTTGGATGCCGGCGCCGTTGAAAAGGAGCTGTACCATGAAAAAGATCATTCTCCTGGGTCTCACCGCCCTGCTTGGAGCCTGCCAGTCCATGAGCCCCGCCCCCAAGGCCAGCCTTGATGGCGAAGTGTTCTATCTGCAACGCATCGCCCTGCCGCCGACCGCGACCTTGAGCGTCAGCCTGCAAGACGTGTCGCTGATGGACGCCCCGGCCGTCACCCTGGCCGAACAGAAAGGCCCGGTCAAAGGCCAAGTGCCGCTACCCTTTCACCTGAGCTACGACCCGGCGCAAGTCAAACCTGGCCACAGTTACTCGGTGAGCGCTCGCATCGAGCTGGATGGCAAGCTACTGTTTATCACCACCGAACGGCATTCTGTGCAGCTCAACGGCCAGGACCCACAACCGTTGCGTCTGCGGGTTGATGCTGTCGCCCACTGAATTCGAACATCATAAGGAAGCGTCCATGCTCCGTAACTCCCTTCGTTTTACTGCCCTGTGTGCCGGCTTGCTGCTCGGTGCCAATGCCATGGCCCTGGATCTTGGCAGCCTGTCCCAAGGCGACGCCGCCGGTGGCCTCAAGGATGCACTGACCCAAGGCGCGCAGATCGCCGTGAAGCAACTGGGCGTCCCCGGTGGTTTCAGCGATAACCCCGAAGTGAAGATCGGCCTGCCGGGCAAGTTGGGCAAAGTCGCCGACAAACTGAAAATGTTCGGCATGGGTGATCAAGTCACTCAGCTGGAAACCAGCATGAACAAGGCCGCCGAAACCGCCGTGACCCAGGCCCAACCGATCCTGGTCAACGCCGTGAAAAACATGAGCGTGACTGACGCCAAGGGCATTCTCAGTGGGGGTCAGGACTCGGCAACCCAGTACCTGAACAAAAGCAGCCGCGAACAAATTCGCGCCAAGTTCCTGCCGATCGTCAAGGCGGCTACCGACAAGGTCGGCGTGGCCCAACAGTACAACGCCCTGGCCGGCAAGGCTGCGGCCTTTGGCGCAGTGGACGCCAAGAGCGCCAACGTCGAAAACTACGTGACCGAGCAGGCGCTGGATGGGTTGTTCAAGATGATTGCCAAGCAGGAAGAAACCATTCGCGAGAACCCTGCAGCTGCCGCGACCAGCCTGGCGAAGAAAGTCTTCGGCGCACTGTAAAGCCGCACATGAATCCGGGCAGGTGTGGGGGGCTCACCTGCCCGGAACCAAGAAGTCCTCGTGTGATTAGAAGATCTTCCCTAAACCAAGACCAAGACCGCCAAAAGCGATCGCCCCCAAGGGCATGACACCAAAGCCTATCGCGAAACCCTTGCGGGGCTTGCAAGCCTCTTTGCAAGGGTCACTGGGCTTGGCAGGTTCAGGCTTGCCAGGCCCGCATGGGTTGCTGCTGCAGGCGGGTTTGAAAGCGCTGACATTGATATCAATTTTCATAAACACTCCTTGAATCATCAGATTTAAGCTTCTACCAGCAGGTATGGAGCCTGCTGGTAGAAGACCTGGCAATCAGGTAATTCATGTGTGGCCCGCGTCTCTGAAACGTTCCCGCCTCCGTATTGCCTTTGTGAAAAACCCTACGACAAACTTTTACACGGACTGTGGTTTGACTCGGAACCACGCCGCGTACAACGCCGGCAAAAACAACAACGTCAACGCCGTCGCCACGATCAAGCCGCCCATGATCGCCACGGCCATTGGTCCGAAGAACACACTGCGTGACAGTGGAATCATTGCCAGCACGGCCGCCAGGGCTGTCAGCACAATCGGGCGGAAACGTCGCACGGTGGCTTCGATGATCGCCTGCCAGGGTGCCAGGCCCGCCTTGATGTCCTGTTCGATCTGATCGACCAGGATCACTGAGTTCCGCATAATCATCCCGGACAGTGCAATGGTCCCCAGCATGGCCACGAAGCCAAACGGCTGGCGGAATACCAGCAGGAATAACGTCACACCGATCAACCCCAGCGGCGCTGTCAGAAACACCATGGCCGTGCGCGAGAAGCTGCGCAGTTGCAGCATCAGCAGGGTCAGTACCACCACGATAAACAGCGGCACGCCGGCCTTGACCGAGTTCTGGCCACGGGCCGAGTCCTCGACCGTACCGCCGACGTCCAGCAGGTAGCCATCCGGCAGTTCGGCACGCACGCCTGCAAGGGTTGGCAAGATCTGTTGGACCAATGTCGCCGGCTGCTCCTTGCCATAGATGTCGGCGCGGATGGTCACCGTCGGCAGACGGTTGCGGTGCCAGATAATGCCTTCTTCGAAGCCGTATTCGAGGGTAGCGATTTGCGACAGCGCTACACTTTTACCGTTATCGGTGGGCACCGCCAGGCTTGGCAGCAATGACAGCTCGGTGCGTTCATGCACCGTGCCGCGCAGGAGGATCTCGATCAACTCGTTGTCCTCCCGGTATTGACTGACGCTGGAACCGGTCAACGAACTCTGCAGGAATTTCGACAAGTTGGCCGTGCTCACGCCAAGGGCACGGGCGCGGTCCTGGTCGATATTGAGGTAGACGATCTTGCTCGGCTCTTCCCAGTCCAGGTGCACGTTGACCACGTGGGTATTTTCGCGAACCTTGGCTGCGACTTTGCGTGCCAGGGCGCGGACTTCTTCGATGTGCTCGCCGGTCACGCGGAACTGCACCGGGTAGCCCACGGGCGGGCCGTTTTCCAGGCGTGTGACCCGTGAGCGCAGGTCCGGGAATTGTTCGTTGAGGGTTTCGATCAGCCAGGTGCGCAGGCTTTCACGTTCTTCAATGGTTCTGGCCAGCACCACAAACTGCGCGAAGCTGGCGGCCGGCAGTTGCTGATCCAGAGGCAAGTAAAAGCGCGGCGAACCGGTACCGACATAGGCCACGTAATTGTCGATGCTTTCGTGCTGCTTGAGCAGCGCCTCCAGGCGTTTGACCTGATCAGCGGTGTTGCTCAAAGAGGCACCTTCGGCCAGCTTCAGGTCGACCATCAGCTCCAGTCGGCCAGAGGCTGGGAAGAACTGTTGAGGCACAAAACGGAACAACCCCACCGAGCCGATAAACAACAACAGGGTCAGTACGATCACGGTCTTGCGCCGACGCACACACCATTCCACCAATCGCCTTACACGCTGATAGAACGGCGTGCCGTAGGGATCAGGGCCATCGGTGCCGTGCTTGGCTGCGTGAATCTTCGCTAGGTCAGGCAGGAGTTTTTCCCCCAGGTAGGGCACAAACACCACGGCAGCCACCCACGAGGCGAGCAACGCAATGGTCACCACCTGGAAAATCGAACGGGTGTATTCGCCGGTGCTCGATTGCGCCGTGGCGATCGGCAGGAAGCCCGCCGCCGTGATCAGCGTACCGGTGAGCATCGGGAATGCGGTGCTGGTCCAGGCAAAGCTGGCGGCCTTGAGCCGGTCGTAGCCCTGCTCCATTTTGATCGCCATCATTTCTACCGCGATGATCGCGTCATCCACCAGCAAACCCAAGGCCAGTACCAGGGCACCGAGGGAAATCTTGTGCAGGCCGATGCCGAGGTAATACATGGTGGCAAAGGTCATCGCCAGCACCAGTGGAATCGCCAGGGCCACCACCATGCCCGTGCGCACGCCAAGGGAAAAGAAGCTCACCAGCAACACAATAGCCAGCGCTTCGGCCAGCACCTGCACGAATTCCCCGACGCTGGTTTTCACCGCCGCCGGTTGGTCCGACACCTTGCGCAGTTCCATGCCTGCCGGAAGGTTCTTCTGCAGGCGTGAGAATTCGCTCTCCAAAGCTTTGCCCAGTACCAGAATATCGCCGCCGTCACGCATGGCCACGGCCAGGCCAATGGCATCTGCGCCCATGAAGCGCATACGCGGTGCCGGTGGGTCGTTGAAGCCGCGGTGGATGTCGGCTACATCGCCGATGCGGAAGGTGCGGTCACCCACGCGAATCGGGAAGTTACGGATCTCTTCCACGCTCTTGAAGTTGCCCGACACCCGCAGTTGCACGCGCTCGCTAGGGGTTTCAAAGAAGCCCGCAGTGGACACCGCATTTTGCTCCTGCAATGCCTGCTGCACCGCCGCCAATGGCAGGCCGAGCGTGGCCAGCTTGAGGTTGGACAGTTCGATCCAGATCTTTTCATCCTGCAGGCCGAGCAGCTCGACCTTGCCCACATCCGCCACCCGCTGCAGTTGAATCTGGATGCGGTCGGCATAGTCCTTAAGCACGGCGTAGTCAAAACCATCACCGGTCAGCGCGTAGATATTGCCAAAGGTGGTGCCGAACTCATCGTTGAAAAACGGCCCTTGGATATCCGGTGGCAAGGTCTGGCGGATGTCGCTGATCTTCTTGCGCACCTGGTACCACAGGTCGGGGATCTGCGCCGAATGCATGGAATCACGGGCAATGAAAGTGACCTGGGATTCGCCGGGCCGCGAGAAGGAGACGATGCGCTCGTACTCACCCGTCTCCATGAGTTTTTTCTCGATGCGCTCGGTGACTTGCCGCGAAACTTCCTGGGCCGTGGCCCCCGGCCAGTTGGTCTTGATCACCATGGCCTTGAAGGTGAACGGCGGGTCTTCACTTTGTCCCAGCTTGGAGTAGGACAAGGTGCCAACCACCGCCAGCAGGATCATCAGGAACAGTACGATCTGGCGATTACGCAGCGCCCATTCGGAAAGATTGAAACCCATCGGGGACTACTCCTTGGCCGCCAGATTCACCACACGGTTGGCACGATCCACCGGGCGCACTTGCTGGCCCTCGTGGAGCACATGGACTCCCGCGGCGATTACCCAATCGGTCGGGGTCAGGCCTTCCAGTACCGGGACGGTTTTTTCACCAAAGGCGCCGATGCGTACCGGCGTGCGCTTGAGCGTATTGTCGGGCTGCACACGCCAGACGTAGGACTCACCGTTCTCCGCACTGAGGGCCGACAGCGGCACCGACAACGGAATAACACCATCGGCCTGTATGAAAACCCGGGCGCTTTGGCCAAGCTCGGCCGGCACCTTGCCGCCAGTGAACGCCACGCGGGCCGCGAACGTACGCGACTTCGGATCGGCCGCCGGTGACAGCTCACGAATACGCCCGGTGAAGCGTTGATCGGGCTGGCTCCACAGCTCCACCGAGACCGGCTGGCCAAGCTTGAAACGGCCAAAACCCTGCTCCGGCAAGCTGATCAGCACTTCGCGCTCGCCATCGGTGGCGAGGGTGAACACGGTCTGGCCGGCGGACACCACTTGCCCAACTTCCACTGCGCGCTTGGCGACCACACCGTCCTGTGGCGCACGCAGCACGGCATAGCCGGCCTGGTTGCTGGCCACGTCGAACTCAGCCTTGATCTGCTTGAGGCGGGCAACACCGGAACGATAGAGGTTTTCGGAATTGTCGTACTGGGAACGGCTGACCATCTGACGGTCCATCAGGGTCTTGTAGCGGTCGCGCTCGGCACGTACCAGGCTCAGGTTGGCCTCGGCGGCGGCAACCTGGGCACGGGTGGCTTCCAGTTGCAGGCGCACGTCCTGTGGGTCGAGCTCTGCCAGCGGTTGGTTGGCCTTGACTCGCTCGCCCTCCTCCACCAGACGCTTGCTGATCTTGCCGCCGATGCGGAATGCCAGGTCTGGCTCATAGCGCGCGCGCACTTCGCCGGGGTAACTGTCCATCGACTGCGACGAAGGCAGTGGCTGCACCACCATGGCCGGGCGGATGGTGGTCTGGACCGCTTCTTCATGGCCGCAGGCAGCCAACAAGAACACCAGACTGACAGGCAACGCAAAGGGCAGGAAAGTGCTGCGCATGCTGTAGGACCTTTCGCAAATGAAGCTAAGAATAATTATACTGGCCGGTATGTTATTAATACCAAACTCGCCAGTCCAGTATTAAAGGTGAAAATGTCCGACAATCCTGTAAACACCAATAGCCCCGGGCGCCCCAAGGACATGGCAAAACGCCAGGCTATTCTCGAAGCAGCGAAATTCCTGTTTTTGAGTAATGGTTACGCCAGCACCAGCATGGATGCCGTGGCCCTCGAGGCCGGCGTTTCAAAACTGACCGTCTACAGCCACTTCAATGACAAAGAGACCCTGTTCACCGCCGCCGTGGTGGCCAAGTGCGAGGAACAGCTGCCGGTGATGTACTTCGAGCTGCCCGAAGGCGTGCCTGTGGAGACTGTGTTGTTGAACATCGCGCGGGGGTTCCATCGCCTGATCAACAGCGAAGAGTCGATAAACCTGCATCGCCTGATGATGACCACCGGCAGCCAGGACGTGAAACTCTCGCAGATCTTCTTCGAGGCCGGCCCCATGCGCATGCTGCAAGGCATGGAGCGCCTGCTCGGCAAGATCGACCAGGGCGGCGCCCTGAGCATCGATAAACCCTTCACGGCAGCCGAGCACTTTTTTTGCCTGCTCAAGGGCACGGCGAATTTTTGCCTGCTGTATGGCTGCGGCGGGCAACTGAGCGAAGAAGCCGCCGAAGCACATGTGCAGGAAGTGGTGGGGTTGTTTATGCGGGCTTATCGACCCTGAAGCCTTGTGCTGCCGCTATGAGGCCCTAAGACTCAATGAAGAGTCAGGCCTTTAGCGCTTTCTTGGGGTAAATATCATACCGGCTGGACTTACCATCCAGCGCATGGCTCGGCTTCGGCCCTTCAATGCACGGCGCCTTGCGCGGACGCTTGACCACCACGCGGTGGCTGGCCAGGGCCAGGGCAGCGGCCAGTAGCGCCGGTGCGTCCGGATCATCGCCCACCAGCGGGCGGAACAGGCGCATTTCCTTCTTCACCAATGCCGTCTTCTCACGGTGCGGGAACATCGGGTCGAGGTAGATCACCTGGGGTGGCTCGCCTTCCCAGTTGCGCATCACGTCAATGGAGTTGCCCTTGAGCAACTTCATACGCGCCACGATCGGCGCCACCTCAAAATCATCCGCGCCGCGCGCCAGGCCATCTTCGAGCAGGGCGCCGATCAGCGGCTGGCGCTCGATCAGGCTCATTTCGCAGCCCAGGCTGGCAAGCACGAAGGCGTCCTTACCCAGGCCCGCCGTGGCGTCCAGCACCCGCGGGCGTACGCCTTGGGCGACCCCCACGGCCTTGGCAATCATCTGCCCGCTGCCACCGCCGTACAGCCGTCGATGCGCCGCGCCGCCCTCGACAAAGTCCACCCGCACCGGCCCAGGCGCGTCAGGCCCAAGTTGTTGTAGCTGTAGGCCATGCTCCCCGAACTGCAGGGCAAAGTCCGCATCCGCCAGGTGTAACGGCAAACCCAGCAGTGAAGCCCACTGCTCGGCACGGTCCTTGAAACCTTCGCCCAAGGCCTCGACCCTGATGCGGCTGGCCGCTGGTTGTTCGCTCATCAATCGCTACGCTCAAAAATATTAAGGATCGGCCAAAACCGGCCGATAAAAACAACAGTCAGGTATTTTGCCAGAGCTGAGCGTCGACCGAGAAAAATGTCAGACATTCTTCCCCTAACCATCGGTGTACTGCCGACCCATAACCACTACGGCCTGCGCAATACTCAAGCGCTGGCCGGGGTGAGTCATGTGTGGCAGGACTTCTTCGCCCGGGCATTGGCCGAGCAGCTCGGCGATACGCCTGGCGCGCTGGCGGTCCAGGCGCCTGCACCTGCGGACCCAGCGGTAGAACCCAACGCCGGCGCCGACCTGTTGTCGCAGATCCTCACCCAGCGTGAGTGTGACGTGAAAGACACCGAGATCGCCCCTCCTGAGCCGCTGTTCCTGCCGATCGCCGAGTTCGAAACCGAACTGCTGCCACCCGCCGCCGAGCCGTTCCCGGACGAAGAAATCGTCGCCCAGCAACGCCAGCAGAATTTCGAAAGTGGCTGGGTACGCCCGATCGTGCTGACCGCCGGCCAGCCGCTGCCGGAGCCAGGCCCTGCGCCGGAACCACGCCCACTGCACCTGCCCATTGCCGAATTCGAGCTGGACCTGCTGCCACCGGCCGCCACGCCGTACCCTACCGAAGAACTGGTCGCGCAACAAAAGGCCCTGGACTTCGATTACTACTGGGCACGCCCGCTGATCGCCAACAACCTGCGTCTGGCCGCTTAAACCCTAGCGACACACCCACCAACGCCCCATGTCCAGATGGAAATGGTTGCGGTGCGCGGCGTTGTAGTCCGGGCTCAGTACCACATTGAAATCATCGCAGGCACTGTCGCGCACCTGACGCAGGAACCGTGCATCAGCGCCCTCCCCCGGCCAATCCTTGAGCACACTGATGCTACGTCCATCCGCCAGGCGAAAGCCGGCAATGTCCAGCGCATTGGCGGAGGCATGCTGGCTGAGACGCCCTTCAGCGCGGTTATACATGTTGCGGCAGGCGAAGCTGCCCAGGTGATCGACCCGCGTCACCGCCTGGCCAAACACCGCCTGCGCCGCAGGCTGCAAGCTGTGCCGCTCAAACAAGGCGAACGCGACCGCGAGTGGGCAACTGGCGAGAAAGCTACTGCTTAGCCCAACCGCAGCGCCCTGCACACGCAAGGTATTGCGCAAAGGGCAGGCGGCGTCGGCGGGCGTATCGGCCTGATGGCTGACGCGCAGGCCGGAGGTTTCCAGCACTTTGTCGCACAGCGCCGGATCATCCTGCAGACGTCCCAATTTATAACGCGTCAAAAAGTTGGGGCTGGCGCGCACATCCAACGGCGCCCAGGGGTTCCACTCAGCCGGCAACGGCACCCAGCCACGCCAGACACCGACGGCAAACACCCCGCCCAGAACCAGCAGTACGCCGATAACTTTGAAGAAACGCACCGCTTAGTCCTTAAAGAACTGGTTGGCCTGACTGAACGGCATTTTGCGGTCGGTGAAGGTGAACGTGCCCAGCTCATAGACTTCCTGGGCCGCGCGGTAGAACTCACCATAGGCGGCCAACGCCAGCGCCGAGCCGACGCTGATACGCCGCACGCCCATCTCGCTCAACTGCGCCACGCTGAGGTTCAAGCCGCCGGACATCAACACATTCACCGGCTTGGGCGCGACCGCCTTGACCACCGCCAGCACTTCCTCGGCAGTGCGCAGGGCTGGGGCATACAGCACGTCGGCACCGGCTTCGGCGTAGGCTTGCAGGCGGCGGATGGTGTCAGGCAAATCCAGACGACCATGCAGGAGGTTTTCCGCGCGGGCAGTCAGGGTGAAGGGGAATGGCAGGCTGCGCGCGGCGGCAACGGCAGCTTCCACGCGCTCGACGGAAAGGTCGAAGGGATAGATCGGGTCGGCGGCAATACCGGTGGCATCCTCGATGGAACCGCCAACGATACCCGTGGCCGCGGCACGCAGGATCGTCTGGGCGCAACCTTCGGGGGTGTCACTGAAGCCGTTTTCCAGATCGGCCGCCACCGGCAACGCGGTGGCTTTGACGATCATACTGGCGTTGATCAACGTGTCATCCAGGGACAGCGCCCCTTCCGCATCCGGGCGCCCCAGGCTGAACGCATACCCCGCACTGGTGGTGGCCAGCGCCTCAAACCCCAGGCTGGCGAGCATCACAGCGGAACCTGCATCCCACGGGTTGGGCATCACAAACGCACGGTCGCGCTCATGCAAGGCCTTGAAGGTTTCGGCGCGAAGGGTTTGGGCATCCATGTCTGGCTCCAGGCGGAAAAAGGTGCCCTAGAGTAACCCCAGTTGCTCCGCTACGGGAGCTCGATCCAGGGTTGCCAGCGCTGGCAGGCCAGGCAGGCGCACCCTCAACTGGTCGTGAAACCGCAGCGCCAATTGCGCGGCGAGGCGGTTGTCCGAGGTGTGCAGGAACACGTAGGGCGTGCGGCCTTCTTCAATCCAACCGGCAACTTTCTCCACCCAGGGGACCAGGAACGGGTCATTGGCTTCCAATTCGGGATGGCCGATAAAACGCACTTGGGGAAACTGCGTCAGCGCCGCCGGACGCGGTGGCACCTTGGGCTTCTTGGATTGCGCGTGCAGCACGGCCGCCGAGGTGGACGTGCAACTGAACAAAGCGCGCGGGTCAAGGCAGACCCGCTCGACCCCGCGATCACGCAACAAACGGTTGAGCCGGCGCTCGGCATCTCCCTTGGCGAAAAACTCAAGGTGCCGCACCTCGACAGCCATCGGACGCTCGAGCCCATCAATAAAACCTGCCAACTCACCCAGACGCTGCGGCGTGAACGTCGCGGGCAGCTGCAACCACAATGGCGATACCCGCTCACCCAGCGGGCTCATCAAGCCAACAAAGCTTTCTGCCGCCGGCAGTTGTTCGATCAGGTTGCCGCTATGGCTGATATCACCGGGAAATTTGGCCGTGAAGCGGAAATCGTCAGGCATGATTTCGGCCCAGCGTTGCACCGTCGCAGCTGAAGGGCGGGCATAAAAGGTGGTATTGCCTTCAACCGCGTTGAAGACCTGGGAATAGAGCGCAAGGTAGTCGCTGGAACGGGCATCGGCGGGGTACAGGTACTCGCGCCAAGCGTTTTCGCTCCAGGATGGGCAACCGAGGTAGTAAGGCAGACGCATCAGATGTGGATGTCGAGGCCCAGCACTTCCATATCCCATTCGACAAAACCGGCAGTGGTCAGGTAGCTGGCCAGGGCGGTGGCGACGCTTTTGCTCATGGAGCGCGGGAAGACCATGTCTTGCTGACGGGCTGGAAGACCGCTGATACGAGCGCCTGCGGAACCCTGGGCATTTTGCTGTGCTTCGGACTGGACTTCGATAAAGTCCGGCGAATCTTCGACGGACTCGTCTACCGTAACGTTTGCCTTGCGTGGCTTACGCTTGATGGGGTAGGACGGTGAGGAAAATCCATCTATACGCATGTATGCGAACTCGGTATCGGTGGTGGCATTTTAGTGGCGCAATCCATAACGCGCAAATGCTCTGGTGATAACTAGAACACATAATTTGAAAAAGGTTTAAAAGCGGGGGCAAATTCTGACGATTGGTGAATTTAGCCCCAAAGTGCCAGCATTTTTGACGTCAAATAATCCCGCGTTCAGCTTTAGTCTGCGCAACCTTATCGCGCAGATAAACCGGAGCAGCCTGGTCCGCCGGAATCGCTTCACCCCGCTCGAACGCGAAGCGCGCGAGGGTCAATAAGTCTTCGGCATGAGGCAACATCGCAGCGTCCTGGCCGGCCACCGACACGGCAATGCGTTCGCCATACCCCCAGCCGGTGCCGGCGCCGAACCAATCACCGCTGGCATCCAACGGCAACGCAGACGACTCCGGCGGCTGCACTGCTTCCACGCCCACCAGGCGCATCTCGCCCGCCGTTGCGCGATAGCAACCCCAATACACTTCATCCATCCGCGCATCGATAGCGGCCGCCACCTGCTGCGCGCCGTGTTCGCGCAAGGCACGCTGCGCCAGTACCGCCAGGTTGGACACCGGCAACACCGGGCGCTCCAACGCGAACGCCAGCCCCTGCACCACGCCGATGGCGATGCGCACACCGGTAAACGCGCCCGGGCCACGGCCGAAGGCGATGGCATCGACCGCAGCCAACGTAGTACCTGCGTCTTCAAGCAGTTGCTTGATCATTGGCAGCAGCTTCTGCGCATGCAGGCGCGGGATCACCTCGTAGTGGCTCGTTACCTTGCCATTGTGCAGCAAGGCAACGGAGCAAGCTTCAGTCGCGGTGTCCAGGGCCAGCAGGGTGCTCATCGTTGTGGGTGTCCAAGTCGAAAAAAAGTGCGCCAGTATAAACAACAACGGCCCGCAAGCGGGCCGTTATCCGTGAAGCCAGTCGAGGGATCAGCTCAGTGCTTGCAGCACTTTGGCAGTGATCGCTTCAACCGAGCCGACGCCAGGAATGTGGCTGTACTTCGGCTTGCCGTTAGCGGCGGACAGCTTCTGGTAAAAATCCACCAGCGGTTTGGTCTGGGAATGGTAGACCGACAGGCGATGACGCACGGTTTCTTCGGTGTCGTCTTTACGCTGCACCAGGGCTTCGCCAGTCACATCGTCCTTGCCTTCAACCTTTGGCGGGTTGTAGACGGTGTGGTACACGCGGCCAGAAGCTTCGTGAACGCGACGGCCAGCAATGCGCTGGACGATTTCTTCGTCTTCAACCGCGATTTCGACGACGGCATCCAGCTCGACGCCGGCCTTCACCAGGGCTTCGGCCTGGGGAATGGTGCGCGGGAAGCCGTCGAACAGGAAACCGTTCTTGCAGTCTTCCTGGCTGATGCGTTCCTTGACCAGGTTGATGATCAGGTCATCAGAAACCAGGCCACCGCTGTCCATCACGCTCTTGGCGATCAGGCCCAGCTCGGTGCCGGCCTTGACGGCCGCACGCAGCATGTCGCCGGTGGAGATTTGTGGAATGCCGAATTTTTCAGTGATGAACTTTGCCTGAGTACCTTTACCGGCCCCCGGAGCTCCCAGCAGAATGACGCGCATTGATGTGCTCCTCAATTTTTTATAGAGATGACGCTCGGATTCGCCGCGTGGGGCCAATCTCGTAAAATAGGGTTTGTAACTGTATGAGCCCAGCCGTCCAAAACGGCCAAAGGCTGATCAAGATACACAGCAGGCCCTAACCACACAAGCCGCCGAAAGTCGCAGGAACCGTGCCCGGCTTACGTCATAGGTAGGGTGTGCCTGAGTGCAACCCGGCCGCATAAACGCCAGCCGCCCTTTTCAGGACGGCCGACGTGCTTTATCTGCAAGCCATTGAGAACACGCAAAAAACCTTAGCCGGTGTTACGCAAACCAGCGGCAATACCGGCCACAGACACCAGCAGCGCCTGTTCCAGAGGGCTGTCCTGCGCCGCTTCCTGCTGGCGCGAGCGTGCCAGCAGCTCGGCTTGCAGCAAGTGCAAGGGGTCGAGGTAGGTGTTGCGCAGGCGGATGAACTCAAGGGTGTCAGGGCTATGGGCCAGCAGTTGCGACTGACCGGTCAGGCCAAGCACCACGCTGCACGCCTGCGACAATAGGTCGCGCAGGTGCGCACCCAATGGCAGCAGGTCTGGCTGCACCAGCCGCTCGTCATACAGACGGGCGATATCGGCATCGGCCTTGGCCAGCACCATTTCCAGCATGTCGATGCGGGTACGGAAGAACGGCCATTGCTCACGCATCTGCCCCAGCAGTTCGCCTTCGCCGCGCTCCAGCGCCTTGCTCAGCGCCGCTTCCCAACCAAGCCAGGCCGGCAGCATCAGGCGGGTCTGGGTCCAACCGAAGATCCATGGGATCGCACGCAGGCTTTCAATCCCGCCCGCACGGCGCTTGGCCGGGCGACTGCCCAATGGCAAACGGCCCAGTTCCTGTTCCGGCGTGGACTGGCGGAAGTACTCAACGAACTGCGGATTTTCCCGCACAACGGCGCGGTAAGCGCTGACACCGTCTGCCGCCAATTCATCCATCAAATGGCGCCAGGCCGGTTCAGGCGGCGGCGGTGGCAACAGCGTGGCTTCGAGTACCGCCGCCAGGTAAAGATTGAGGTTCTGTTCGGCGATATCCGGCAGGCCGAATTTAAAGCGAATCATCTCGCCCTGCTCAGTGGTACGGAACCGCCCCGCCACCGAACCCGGTGGCTGCGACAGGATCGCCGCGTGCGCCGGGCCGCCGCCACGGCCGACCGTGCCGCCACGACCGTGGAACAACAGCAATTCCACTTGTTGTTCGCGGCATATATCCACCAGCCGTTCCTGTGCCCGGTACTGCGCCCAGGCAGCGGCGGTGGTGCCGGCGTCCTTGGCTGAGTCCGAGTAGCCAATCATCACTTCCTGCGGGCCCTGCAAACGCGCGCGATAGCCCGGCAGCAGCAACAGTTGCTCGATCACAGGACCGGCGTTATCCAAGTCGGTCAGGGTTTCGAACAGCGGCACCACGCGCATCGGCCGTTGCACGCCTGACTCTTTAAGCAGCAGTTGCACTGCCAGCACGTCGGACGCCGCGCCCGCCATGGAAATGACATACGAACCCAAGGAGGCGGCCGGGGCGGCGGCGACTTCCTTGCAAGTGTTAAGCACCTCGGCGGTATCGGCTGACGGTTTGAAATAACTCGGCAATAGCGGTCGACGGTTGGCCAGCTCCTTCATCAGGAAGCTGATGCGCGCGTCTTCGTCCCAGTCTTCGTAACGTCCCAGCCCCAGATAATCGGTGATCTCGGTCATCGCCGCCGAATGGCGACTGGAGTCCTGGCGCACGTCCAAGCGTACAAGGAATAAGCCAAAGGTCACGGCCCGACGCAGGCAGTCGAGCAGCGGGCCATCGGCGATCACGCCCATGCCGCACTCATGCAGCGACTGGTAGCACAATTCCAGCGGCTCCAGCAGGTCACGGTTGTTCTGCAACACCTCGGCCGGCGCCGGGGTGCTGCTGCTCAACGCCGCGTGTGCCCATTGGCGCGTGGCGCGCAGGCGTTCGCGCAGTTGCTTGAGCAACGCGCGATAAGGCTCGACGCTGTCACCGACCTTGGCCTGCAACGCCGGGCTGGCCTGTTGCATCGACAGCTCCGAGGCCAGGTGATCGATATCACGCAGGTACAAGTCGGCCGCCATCCAGCGCGCCAACAACAACACTTCGCGGGTGACCGGCGCAGTGACATTCGGGTTGCCGTCACGGTCGCCGCCCATCCAGGACGCAAAGCGGATCGGCGCCGCTTCCAGGGGCAGGCGCAGGCCGGTGGCGGCGTGCAACGCCTGGTCAGCCTTGCGCAGGTAATTAGGGATGGCGTGCCACAGCGAATGCTCGATCACCGCAAAGCCCCACTTGGCCTCGTCCACCGGGGTGGGCCGGGTACGGCGGATTTCTTCGGTGTGCCAGGCTTCAGCGATCAGCCGTTGCAGGCGCTGGCGGATCTGCTCGCGCTCGGCGGTCGTGAGGTCGCGGTGATCCTGCAGGGCCAGTTGGGCAGCAATGGCATCGTATTTCTGGATCAGGGTACGGCGCGCCACTTCCGTAGGGTGAGCGGTGAGGACCAGTTCAATCTCCAGGCGCCCCAACTGGCGGGCCAGGGATTCGTTGCTATGGCCTTCGCTTTGCAGGCGGGCGAGCAACTCCGGCAATACGCGGGATTCAAACGGCGCGGGTTGCGACTCATCGCGTCGGTGAATCAGTTGGTATTGCTCGGCGATGTTGGCGAGGTTGAGGAATTGATTGAACGCACGGGCCACCGGCAACAGTTCGTTTTCCTGCAGCTGATTCACGCGGGTACTCAGTTCATCGCCAGCGCCGCGGCGATCAGCCTTTGCGCCTTTGCGGATCTGCTCGATCTTGTCGAGGAAATCATCGCCGTACTGCTCTCGAATGGTGTTGCCCAACAGCTCACCCAGCAGGTGAACATCCTCACGCAAGCGTGCATCGATATCACTCATCAGCCAATCTCCAGCCAGAAATCCGGGACGCGCAGGTCTGCCAGAGTGCCGCCAGCGTCCATTTATGACAAGACTTTAAACCTTGTGAGTTGCAGCTAGTCTCAAGGTTGAGTCGTCGCGTTTACCTACGCAGGCGACTGGTTGCTCATCACCGCCTGCCAACGCAGGCTTTATTGAGGTTGCCATGAAAATCCGAGAATTGGCCCAGCATTGGGAAGAGAACGCCAAGGGTCGCCTGACCAAAACCGAGTACGCGATTCATCTGGATGTAGAGGCGGCCGCGAGGCTGGCGGCCATCGCCGAAATGTACCCCAAGCGTCAGACCGAAGAATTACTGGGCGAGTTGATCGGCGCGGCCCTGGAAGAGCTTGAAGAGAGCTTTCCGTACGTCAAGGGCGAGCATGTGATTGCCACCGACGAAGAGGGCGACCCCCTTTACGAAGATGTCGGTCCAACCCCTCGCTTCCTGTCACTTTCGCGGCGGTTTCTGCACGACCAGTCTGCCAGCGACGAAGACCCGCAACGCTGACCCCCTCTTCAAAACTTCCTTTTCACCCAAGTATTCCGGGCTTTTATCGAGCCCGGCATACCGTTCGTGCAGCAGAAAGTTCCAACTTTTTGCCCTGACCAATCAGTCAAAAAAAATTTTTAGGCAATTCGCCATCTTTGCTGAACTATTCAAAAAAGCCTCGGGTCACACCGAGTAAGCCATCACTTGGAACAGCCGTTTGAATAGGCGTCCGCAGCTTTAAAGCTAGTCCGCCGCCGCTGACCACCTGAGATGGATTTTGATGTTATTAGGAGTTATCTAATGGAGTTGAAGACGATGAAGACCAGCACTGCCAAATCCTCGTTTAACCCTCTGCGCGGGCTCAAGTTGGCCGCGCTGGCAATCGGCACCAGCTTCGTTTTGGCTGGCTGCGCCGGCAACCCTCCGACCGAGCAATATGCGGTCACCCAGTCTGCGGTGAACAGCGCTGTCAGCGCCGGCGGCACCGAGTACGCGGCTGTAGAAATGAAGTCGGCCCAGGACAAGCTCAAGCAAGCTGAGATTGCCATGCACGACAAAAATTACGACGAAGCCCGTCGCCTGGCCGAACAAGCCGAGTGGGACGCTCGCGTTGCAGAGCGCAAATCCCAGGCTGCCAAGGCTGAACAGGCTGTGAAGGATTCCCAGAAGGCTGTTGATGAGTTGCGTAAGGAAGGCATGCGCCCGGCTGCTATCCAGCAGAAGTAAGACGCTTCCTGTGACCGAATCGCACCCGATAAAGAATTGAAAGGACGACACGACTATGCGTAAACAATTGATGATCCCTGCCCTGCTGGCGATGAGCGTTGCACTGGCGGCTTGCTCCACTCCGCCGAACGCGAACCTGGAAAATGCACGGACCAACTTCTCGTCCCTGCAAACCAACCCGCAAGCGACCAAGCTCGCGGCGCTGGAAACCAAGGACGCCAGCGAATGGCTGGACAAGGCTGACAAGGCTTACCGCGACAACGAAGACCAGAAGAAAGTCGACCAACTGGCCTACCTGACCAACCAGCGTGTTGAAGTGGCCAAAGACACCATCGTGCTGCGCGAATCCGAAGCCAAGCTGAAAAACGCCGGCGACGAACGCGCTCGCGCTTTGCTGGATGCTCGTGATGCGCAGATCAAGCAGCTGCAAGACAGCTTGAACGCCAAGCAGACCGATCGCGGCACCCTGGTGACCTTCGGTGACGTGCTGTTCGCCACCAACAAATCTGATCTGAAATCCAGCGGCCTGGTTAACATCACCAAGCTGGCTCAGTTCCTGCGCGACAACCCGGACCGTAAGGTGATCGTCGAAGGCTACACCGACAGCACCGGTTCCGACTCGTACAACCAGAGCCTGTCGGAGCGCCGTGCAGCCTCCGTGCAACGCGCACTGGCTCAGCAAGGCGTGGACATCTCGCGCATCGTGACTCAAGGCTATGGCAAGGAATACCCGGTTGCCGACAACACCAGCGTGTCGGGCCGTGCCATGAACCGCCGCGTTGAAGTGACCATCTCCAACGACAACCAACCGGTCAAGCCACGGTCTTCCGTTGCTAACTGATTGATTGGCGCCGCATAAAAAAACCCACCTCACGGTGGGTTTTTTTTCGGCTCGTCAAACTGAATGGTGCGATTCGTATCCTCGGCTGGCAGTTCAATCTTTGCGCTGGCCGGTTCATCCATCCGTTGATCGCGCTTGTACCTGCGAGCAGCTTCCTGTTCCAGCGCCACATGCTGTCTTGCCATGGCCAACATGTTTTCCAATACAGGAATATGTATTTTCATCCTCGACCCAATCTGAGTAGGTTGCACCTTTTTATGTGGGAGCTTGAGCCGAAACGGTTCCAGACATTTCCTCTGCGAATGTCCCATGCCGCTACGTGACTTGCGTGTG
The DNA here is from genome assembly GCF_014268275.3 of Pseudomonas tritici. NCBI lineage: Bacteria > Pseudomonadati > Pseudomonadota > Gammaproteobacteria > Pseudomonadales > Pseudomonadaceae > Pseudomonas > Pseudomonas tritici. The sequence goes on along the minus strand of NZ_CP077084.1, from coordinate 1,637,560 downwards.
CCACGCGTCACACCGCCTGCTCCGTTGCGGATTGTCGGTCTAACTCAACATGAAAAACCGCCCAATAGAGGCGGTTTTTTGAGGGAGCGAGAATTACCCGCCGACCTTGCCTGAGCCCTGTGTCTCCGGCATTTGGATTTGGCCCTGACTGCCAGCCTGACCCTCTTGTGCGCCTTGATCGCCTTGCGCGCCCTGTGCACCCTGAGACTTCTGTGCCAGCAGCTTCTCCAGCAGTTTCATCAGTTCGTCGAGGCCAGCTCCGCCCTCGCTACCCTGACCGCCTTTAGCACCTTGTGCCTGCATTTCTTTGATTTTATTTTGAACGTCTCGGATCTGCTGATCGAGGCCTTGGTTTGATTGGGCGCCCCCTACATTGGCACCAGCGCCCATGCTCCCTACGCCCGACACTCCGTTTATACCCGCCATATATGCTCACTCCAGACTAATGAAAAAAATGGGCCGATCAGCATCGCCAATCAGCCCATAATCTGTGGTGAGCGCGCCAGGCTGGTTCCGGCCGGCTGAACGCCTGACAGGCGTTAAATCATTAAACGGTACGCAAAACGGAGCTTTCCCACAGCGCTGAAAACAGCGTTCACTCCTGCAATTGCGGGGTTTCTTGCCCCATGCATCGCACGGCCTGCTTCTTGTTGTTCACCAGCACACCGCTGAGGCCTTTCTGCTCGGTGTCGAACATCACCAGCACGCCATCCACGCATTGCGCCACTTGCGCGGCCGGGGTCAGGGAGATCTTGTAGTCCTCGCCGGGCACGGTCTTGAGCAGGGTGAAATCGCTGAGCAGCAATGCATCTTCGGGTTTGGCAAAGTGCAGGTAACCGTAGAACCACAGGCAACCGACGGTACCGATGATAGTGCCAATACCGGTGAGGATCAGCGGGATCATATTGCGTTCTTCGCTCATTGCGGGCTCTCTGATGAATCAACTTTTCGAGTGGGATAGTTCGGAATTTCGCCCAGGCGACGTAGGCCGTTGAAGTGTTGCGGGTCGTCCAGATAGCGCAGCATCACGGTTTGCCAGGTCTTGTCGGCAAAGGTTTGCACATGGCCGCCCCGGGTCAACTGCAGCACCCTTGGCGGCGGCGCGGCCTGGTACAGGCGGATGCCATTGGCCACTGGCACAATGGGGTCATCCAGACTGTGGAACAACAGTTTCGGCACACCCGTCAGCTGAGGCATGGCGCGGATCGCACTGTCGGCGTCCGGTACCAGCCAGGACAGGGGCACTTGAAACGGCCATGTTAACCAGGAAGTACTGAGGGCGAATTGTCCTACGTCACGATAACTGGCGGGCACGCCGTCCAGCACCAGCGCCTTGAGCCGGGATTGACGTTCCGGATGGGCTGCCAGGTAGTGCACCGCCAGCGCGCCACCCAGGCTTTGGCCCAGAACGATCAGCGGCTGGCCCTGGGTTTCGGGCGCCTTGTCGATCCAGCTGAACGCCGCATCAACATCCTGATAGACCGCGGGTAATGATGGCTTGCCTTCCGACAGCCCATAACCGCGATAGTCCAGCAGCAGTACTTGGTAACCCTGCTCAGGCAACCACCAACTGCCGCCCAGGTGCCAGGCGAGGTTGCCGCCGTTGCCGTGCAAGTGCAGCACCGTGCCCTTAAGGGGCACGCCGGGCTTGGCCGGTAGCCACCAGGCGCGAAGCTTCACGCCATCGGCGGTGGTCAAGGTGACGTCGCGGTATTGCAGGCGGGCTTTTTCCGGCGTGAACGGCAGGCCGGGCTCGGGGTAGAACAGCAGGGAGCTGCAGCCGTTCAAAGTGAGTAGCAGGCACAAAATGCCGAGGATTCTCATCCGTTGAAGCCTCGCTGGAAGGTTGTACTCATTTCTCAAAAACAAATGAGATCAAATGTGGGAGCTGGTTCGCCTGCTCCCACCTGTTTGATCCGGTTTCCTCAAAGGATATTCGAATAATCTGCCTCGATCCGATCCAGGCTCAAGTGGTTGAGGAAGTTGGAGAAGCACATCCACGCCGCCAGCGCGTTCATATCGCGGAACTGCTCCGGCAAGTACTTGGGCGGCACCACCAGGCCTTCGTCAACCAGCTGACGCAGGGTGCGCATGTCTTCCAGGGTGGTCTTGCCGCAGAACAGCAGCGGCACTTGCTCCAGCTTGCCTTTACGCACGGCGAGCTGAATGTAGTTGTAGACCATGATAAAGCCCTTGAGGTAGGACAGATCCTTGGTAAACGGCAGACCGTTCGGCACCGAGCCACGGAATACGCGACTGGCGTTGCCATAGCTTTCGCCCATCTCAAAGCCTTGCTCGCGGAAGAACTCAAACACCTGCAGGAAGTCGGCGCCCTCCTCCACCATGTGGATGGCACGGGTGCGGTTGGTCAGTTTGCGCAGGCGGCTCGGGTAGGAGGCAAAGGTGATGATTTCCATCAGGATCGCCAGGCCTTCCTGGGTCACGGTGGAGGACGGCGGGCCCTTGGACAGGAATGTGCAGATCGGTTGGTTCTGCCCGTTTAGCGTGGTGCCAACATGCACCAGGCCTTCATGCACTTCCAAGGCGCGCACGTCGCGGTCATTGAACATCGCGTCGGCGCGGATCTTGATGTAGTCGGCGCCCGCCGCGGCGTCGGCGACAATACCGTCGGACTCGAACACGCGGATAGTCTCTTCGGCCTCGCCAAATACCTTGTTCAGGCGTGTTTGCAGCAGCGCCACGGCGTCCTTGGCGGTGAGGGTCTTGGCTTCATCCTTCAAATCGCCACGGCCGTCGATGTTGTTCAGATAGTCAGAAAGCATCAGGCCCAGGTCCGCCAGGGTCGGGTCGCCAGCGTGGAACGCATCGGAGGCGGCGCCGTACAGTTCCTGGGATATCAGGCCGAAATCCTCGGTACCGCGCGCTTCGAGCATGCGCACCACCATGCGATATTCCCGGCACATGCGGCGCATGATCTGCCCCACGGGGCTGAACTGGCCGAGGCGACGGGTAATGTCGCGCTCGATGTTCTGGAACTCCAGCTTTACCGCGCTGGAATCAAACGACAGCGGTCGGTTCCGGTAGTAGTCGCGGTCCACCGCGGGCATTTCCTTGCCCTTGGCCTTGAAGAATCCCTGGCGAATGTTGTCGTCCCACTTCACGGCGTCGAGGACGCGAATCGGTGTCTGCGCCAGCACAATGCGATCAGACAAGGTGCGTATCGTCTGCTGGTAATCGTCCACCCGGTGCTTCCTCTTTAAACGTTATTTGCCCGTGCGCTGGTAGCGCACGGCTTCCACGAATACATCGGCGTTGGCCGGGTCATCCAGGTAGGCAAACACTTGGTCCATGGGGCTGTCGACCAATACCCCATCGCCTTCGACGGTTTCCACGGTGTCGCCGTGCAGCACCTGTTGCCCGATGGCCTGGTGAATCTGTTCCAGATCGAGGTTATAGACCACCAATTCGTGCTTATCGTCGAACTCGAATCCTGCCAGGAAGTAATGCCCTCCGAACTTGGCCGGCAACGGTGCCGACAGGTACCAGCGGCTGCCATGACGCGAAACCGTAAACAGGTATTCATCGCGCTGGGCCGGTGTGGCTTTAGGGTAGCTCACCGCCTTATAGCGATGCTCACCAGCACCGCTGATTTGCAGATTGAGCGGTTCGCCCCAGGCATTCCTGCTGGTCCAATGGCCCAGCAATTCATCCGGCGCCGCCTCATGAGCCGGCAGCGGGTCCTTGAACGTCACCAAGCAACCGCTGAGCAACAGGAACGACAAGGCGATTACCGCCACACGCCAGGTTTTCATTGGACTCCCCCGGTGTCAGACCGAGGCCAACACCAAATGCATATAACGCTTGAGAATTTCAAGCATCTCTTCACCGGTCAGAGGCTCTGCGCCGCCCAGCAGGCCCTGATATTCCATCCGACTGATTATCGCCGTCAACACTTTGGCATCCTGTTGCGGCTCGCGGGAGCCCAGTACCTGGAAAAACTGCCCTGTGCCCTGCAACAGAATCTGCTGATGGGAACGCACCAGCTCAGCCAACCGCGGGTTCAGCAGCGCTTCCTGGCGAAAGGCCTGCTCGGCCATCAGGTGCTCACGGCGGTTGGTCAGTTGGCGCAACACGTAGTCAGCGGTCAAACGCGCAATATCATCGGCCAGTTGCGAGCGTGACTGCGGGCTGCCGTCGCCATAGGCGACCATTTCACGCAGCAGACCCTCGTTACGCACCCACAGCTTGCCCATGAACGCGGCACTGCGTTCGACGTATTGGGCGAAGGTATCGGTGAGCAAGTCATCGATATCCTTGAAATAGTAGGTGGTGGCCGACAACGGCACCCCCGCCTCTGCCGCGACTGCCCGATGGCGCACGGCCCTTACGCCATCACGCACCACGATGCGCATCGCCGCATCGAGAATGTCTTGCCTGCGTTGCTCACTGCCCCGTCGACTGGCCTTACGGCCCTGGTACTGGACGCTTTCAGCCACGGCAGCAGCAATGCCGGCGGCGCCTTCTTGAGCCATTACGCGGTTCACGACACACATCCTTGAATAGATCAAAACCTGGCGCTGTTTGCTTGACGCTTATAAACGCCGCATAAAAAAGCCGCCTTATAAAGGCGGCTCTGGATTTCGCTACGGTTACGCTTGTGGCCGCATGTGCGGGAACAAGATCACATCGCGGATCGACGGCGAGTTAGTCAACAGCATCACCAGGCGGTCGATGCCGATCCCTTCACCGGCGGTTGGCGGCATGCCGTATTCCAGGGCGCGCACGAAGTCGGCATCGTAGTGCATGGCTTCGTCGTCGCCGGCGTCCTTGTCAGCCACCTGGGCCATGAAGCGCTCGGCCTGGTCTTCCGCGTCGTTCAACTCGGAGTAGGCGTTGGCGATTTCGCGGCCGCCGATGAACAATTCGAAACGGTCGGTGACGTTCGGGTTGTCATCGTTGCGACGGGCCAGCGGCGACACTTCGAACGGGTACTGGGTAATGAAGTGCGGCTGTTCGAGCTTGTGCTCCACCAACTCTTCGAAAATCATCACCTGCAATTTGCCCAGGCCTTCGAAGCCCAACACTTTGGCGCCGGCTTTCTTGGCAATGGCGCGGGCCTTGTCGATGTCGGTCAGGTCGTCAGCGGTCAACTCGGGGTTGTACTTGAGGATCGAATCGAACACCGACAGGCGCACGAACGGTTCGCCAAAGTGGAACACCTTGTCGCCGTACGGCACGTCAGTGCTGCCCAGGACCAACTGTGCCAGTTCGCGGAACAGTTCTTCAGTCAGGTCCATGTTGTCTTCGTAATCGGCGTAGGCCTGGTAGAACTCCAACATGGTGAATTCTGGGTTGTGACGCGTCGAAACGCCTTCGTTACGGAAGTTGCGGTTGATCTCGAACACTTTCTCAAACCCGCCAACCACAAGGCGCTTGAGGTACAACTCAGGCGCGATACGCAGGAACATTTCCAGGTCCAGTGCGTTGTGGTGGGTTTCAAACGGCTTGGCTGCTGCACCACCGGGGATGGTTTGCAGCATCGGGGTTTCCACTTCCAGGAAGTCACGCTGCATCAAGAAGCTGCGGATGTGCGCGATGACTTGCGAACGCACGCGGAAGGTGTGGCGCACGTCTTCGTTGACGATCAGGTCAACATAGCGCTGGCGGTAGCGCTGCTCGGTGTCGGTGAGGCCGTGGTGCTTGTCCGGCAGCGGGCGCAGGGATTTGGTCAGCAGGCGTACGCTGGTCATTTCAACGTACAGGTCGCCCTTGCCGGAACGGGCCAGGGTGCCTTCGGCGGCGATGATGTCGCCCATGTCCCAGGTTTTCACCGAGGCCAGGGTGTCTTCAGGCAGGGTCTTGCGGTTGACGTAGACCTGGATACGCCCGGTCATGTCCTGGATCACCATGAACGAGCCACGGTTGAGCATGATGCGACCTGCCACCTTGACCGGGATCGCCGCTTCTGCCAGCTCTTCCTTGGTCTTGTCCGCGTATTGCTTCTGCAAGGCATCGCAGTAGTTTTCGCGGCGGAAGTCGTTCGGGAAGGCATTGCCCTTGGCGCGCTCGGCAGCCAGCTTTTCCTTGCGCAGGGCGATCAGGGAGTTTTCTTCCTGTTGCAGGGCTTGCGGGTCGAGTTGTTGGTCGCTCATGTCTTTAAATATTCCATCAGGTTCGTTGCCCCCGGCCTGCGGCCGGGGATCGCCGGCATGCCGGCTCCTAAAACGGGGTTACAGGCCTGACTTCAGGCTGGCTTCCAGGTATTCGTCGATATCGCCGTCGAGCACCTTGTCGCAGTCGCTGCGTTCGATGTTAGTGCGCAAATCCTTGATCCGCGACGCATCAAGCACATAAGAACGGATCTGGTGACCCCAGCCGATATCCGACTTGGTGTCTTCCAGCGCCTGGGAAGCGGCGTTGCGCTTCTGCATTTCCTGCTCGTACAACTTGGCCCGCAGCATTTTCATGGCGGTGTCCTTGTTCGCGTGCTGGGAGCGTTCGTTCTGGCAGCTCACCACGGTGTTGGTCGGTACGTGGGTAATACGTACGGCCGAGTCGGTGGTGTTTACGTGCTGGCCACCGGCACCGGAGGAGCGGTAGGTATCGATGCGGAGGTCGGCCGGGTTGATCTCGATTTCGACCTTGTCGTCGATCTCTGGCGAGACGAACACAGCAGAGAACGAGGTGTGTCGACGGTTGCCGGAGTCAAACGGGCTCTTGCGCACCAGGCGATGCACGCCGATCTCGGTCCGCAGCCAACCAAAGGCGTATTCGCCCTTGATGTGTACGGTCGCGCCCTTGATACCGGCGACTTCACCGGCGGACAGCTCCATGATGGTCGCTTCGAAACCGCGCTTGTCAGCCCAGCGCAGGTACATGCGCAGCAGGATGTTGGCCCAGTCCTGGGCCTCGGTGCCGCCGGAACCGGCCTGGATGTCCAGGTAGGCGTTGTTCGGGTCCATTTCGTGGCTGAACATGCGACGGAATTCAAGCTTGGCGAGGTTGTCCTCGAGACGGGCCAGCTCGGCGACGACATCGCCCACTGCGCCTTCGTCGTTTTCTTCGACGGCCATGTCCAGCAGGTCACGGCAATCGGCCAGACCGGTGTTCAACTCGTCGAGGGTATCGACGATCTGCGCCAGCGCAGCGCGCTCGCGGCCCAGTTCCTGGGCGTATTCAGGTTTGTTCCAGACAGCAGGATCTTCAAGCTCGCGATTGACTTCGGTCAGACGCTCATGCTTTTGATCGTAGTCAAAGATACCCCCGAATAGTTTCGGAGCGCTCGGACAGGTCCTTGATGGTGTTAAGGATCGGGTTGATTTCCATGGCGGGCAGCACTCGTTGGCGAACTTTTGAAAGCCGGCGAGTATAACGGCAAACGTCCGGAAACGGCAGTCCGCTTGGCCGAAAAGGCGGGGTTTGTAGGCTATCGACAGAACAATGGAGATCAAATGTGGGAGCTGGCTTGCCTGCGATTGCGGTCCGTCAGTTACCACATCTGTATCTGATACACCGCTATCGCAGGCAAGCCAGCTCCCACAGGGGTTTTACGGTGCTTCGAGTTATTCGATACACACCTGATTGCGCCCATTGTGCTTGGCCGTATACAACCCCTTGTCCGCCGCCATGATCAACTGTCGGCAATCCGTGCCCTGCACCGGTGTCATGGTCGACAGGCCGATACTGATGGTCAGGCTCGCCCCCTCAGCCGGCGCTATGTGCGGGATTTTCAGCGCGGCAACGGCCATGCGTAGCTTTTCAGCCACCAGGCGTGCGCCGCCCGGCGACGTATTCGGCAGTACCAAGGCGAACTCTTCACCGCCGTAGCGCGCTGGCAGGTCCGAGGGGCGACTGCTGGCTTCGCGGATGGTGGTGGCGACTTTGCGCAGGGCTTCGTCGCCTTCGACGTGGCCGAAGCTGTCGTTGTAGGTTTTGAAAAAATCCACGTCGATCATCAGCAGCGACAGCTGGGTCTGGTCGCGCATGGCACGACGCCATTCCAGTTCCAGGTATTCGTCGAAGTGGCGGCGGTTGGACAGCCCGGTGAGGCCGTCGGAGTTCATCAAGCGTTGCAGCACCAAATTGGTGTCTAGCAGTTGCTGCTGGCTGACTCGCAGCGCTCGATAAGCCGCGTCCCGTTGCAACAAGGTCATGTAGGAGCGCGAGTGATAGCGGATGCGCGCCACCAGTTCGATATTGTCCGGCAGCTTGACCAGGTAGTCGTTGGCGCCGGCCGAAAATGCCGCGCTCTTGATCAGCGGGTCTTCCTTGGTGGAAAGCACGATGATCGGAATATTTTGCGTGGCCGGGTGGTTGCGGTATTCGCGCACCAGCGTCAGGCCGTCGAGGCCAGGCATCACCAAGTCTTGCAGGATCACGGTCGGTTTGATGCGGATCGCCTGGGCAATCGCCTGGTGCGGGTCGGCGCAGAAGTGGAAGTCGATGTTTTCTTCATGGGCCAGGCCACGTCGCACGGCTTCTCCGATCATGGCCTGGTCGTCGACCAGCAACACCATGGCAGCATTTTCATCGGTCTTGATGTCGTCGATCTGTAAATCATTCATGTGCAATCACCTGAATTACTTTCCTGCTGGCCAGCACCCTGGAGGGTCTTGATCATTTTGCGAAGACCTCCAGTAATCGGGGCGCAATTCTGTCCAGTGGGCGAATTTCAACAGCAGCATCAATCGCCGCCGCCGCTTTGGGCATGCCATACACCGCCGAGCTCTGCTGATCCTGGGCGATGGTTAAATAACCTTGTTCACGCAGCAACTTGAGGCCTTGGGCCCCGTCGCGCCCCATACCTGTCAGCAAGACGCCAACGGCGTCACCATTCCAATGGCTGGCCACGCTTTCGAAAAACACGTCGATCGAAGGCCGGTAAATCTCGTTCACTGGCTCTGCGGTATAGGCTAGCGTGCCATTCTTCAACAGACGAATATGGTGGTTGGTGCCGGCCAGCAGCACTACACCGCTTTGCGGTGCCTCACCCTCGCGGGCCAGGCGCACCGGCAGGCCAGAGGCGCTGCTCAGCCACTCGGCCATGCCGGCGGCAAACACCTGGTCCACATGCTGCACCAATACAATGGCGGCCGGAAAGTCTTGAGGCAAACCCTTGAGCAGGATTTCCAGGGCCGCCGGGCCACCTGCCGAGGACCCGATAGCCACCAGGCTCTGGCGCTTGCCGGTGGCGCGCGGTGGTGCGGCGTCGGCACGCAGGCGGCTGCCACGCTGGCCGATCAACCAGCCGATATTGAGGATCTTGCGCAGCAGCGGCGCCGCCGCATCCTTGGGGTTGCCCACGCCCAGCGGCGGCGTGTCCACCACATCCAGGGCGCCATGGCCCATGGCTTCGAACACGCGGCTGACATTGGCCTGGCGGTCGACGGTGACGATAACAATGGCACAGGGGGTCTCGGCCATGATCTGCCGAGTGGCTTCCACACCGTCCATTACGGGCATGATCAAGTCCATCAGGATCAGGTCCGGGGTCAGCTCAGCGCAGCGCTGCACCGCTTCCAGGCCATTGGCTGCCACCCACACAACCTGGTGAGCAGGTTCGAAACTCAAGGCACGGCGAAGGGCCTCAACCGCGAGGGGCATGTCATTGACGATTGCGATCCTCATGCGCGCGCGCCTCCGATCAGTTCCACCACCGCGTCGAGCAACGCGTCATCATGGAAACTGGCTTTGGCTAAATAATAGTCGGCGCCGGCGTCCAGTCCACGACGTCGGTCTTCTTCGCGATCCTTGTAGGACACAACCATCACCGGCAACGATTGCAGGCGACTGTCACGGCGCAAGAGTGTGACCAATTCAATACCGTCCATTCGAGGCATATCAATGTCTGTGATCAGCAGGTCAAAGTCTTCGGAACGCAGGGCGTTCCAGCCGTCCATGCCATCAACCGCGACGGCCACTTCATAACCACGATTAAGTAACAATTTGCGTTGCAGCTCACGCACGGTCAGCGAGTCATCCACCACCAGCACCCGTTTACGCGGCGCCTCGGTGGTTTGTTGGCTACGCCGGGCAATACGTTCCAAACGTCCGGTGTTGAGCAACTTGTCCACCGAACGCAGCATGTCTTCAACGTCGACGATCAACACCACCGAGCCGTCGTCCAGCAAGGCGCCGGCGGAGATGTCCTGGACCTTGCCCAGGCGATCATCCAGCGGTAACACCACCAGCGTGCGCTCGCCGATAAAACGCTCCACAGCAATCCCGTACACGGCATCGCGCTCGCGGATCACCACCACTTTCAGCGTGTCTGACTGACTCTGCCCCGCCGGGCGCTGCAACAACTGGCTGGCGGCGACCAGGCCGACATGCCGGCCTTCGTGCCAGAAATGCTGGCGGCCTTCGAGTTGCACAATATCGTCGGGCGCCAGGTCGCACATGCGCTCGATATGGGCCAGCGGGAACGCGTAGGCTTCTTCACCGACTTCCACCACCAGGCTGCGTACCACCGACAAGGTCAACGGCACTTCCAGGTGGAAACGACTGCCCTGCCCCGCCGTCTGCTCCAGCACCACGGCACCACGCAGTTGGCGGACCATATGCTGCACCGCATCCAGCCCGACTCCACGCCCGGACACTTCGGTGACCTTGTCGCGCAGGCTGAACCCCGGCAGGAACAGGAACGTCAGCAACTCTTCTTCGCTCAGGCGCAGGGCGGTTTCAACCGGCGACAGATGGCGGTCGACGATGGTGCCGCGCAAGCGCTCCAAGTCGACGCCATTGCCGTCATCGCTCAATTCCAGTACCAGCAAACCGGCTTGATGAGAGGCGCGCAGGCGGATCAGGCCTTCAGCCGGCTTGCCTCCGAGCAGGCGTTGCTCAGGCATTTCGATGCCGTGGTCGACGGCATTGCGCAATAAATGGGTGAGTGGCGCTTCGAGCTTTTCCAGCACGTCGCGGTCGACCTGGGTCTTTTCACCCTCGATTTCCAGGCGCACCTGCTTGCCCAGGCTGCGGCCAAGGTCGCGCACCATGCGCACCTGCCCAGCGAGGACATCGGCAAACGGTCGCATGCGGCAGGCCAGGGCGGTGTCATACAGCACTTGGGCGCGCTGCCCGGCCTGCCAGCCGAATTCGTCCAGTTCAGCATGTTTTTCCGCCAGCAAGGCCTGGGCTTCGCTCAACAAGCGGCGGGTGTCGGCCAGGGCTTCCTGGGCTTCGAGGTTCAAACCCACGGTTTTGAGCTGGCCGTCCAGCGTATCGAGGGCGCGGACACTTTGACTTTGAATGCGTTTTAGGCGCTGCAGGCTGGCCAGGTAGGGCTTGAGCCGCTGGGTTTCCACCAGGGATTTGCTCGACAGGTCGAGCAGGCTGTTCAAGCGCTCGGCGGTCACCCGCAGTACGCGCTCGCCGCCTTCGGTCATGCGTTTGTTCTGACGCGGCGGCTCGGCGGCAACTGGCGGCGCGGGCTCGGGTTCCGGCGGCAGTTCTTCAACAACCGGTGCCGGCGCTGGCGGCGGCGTAGCCTTGACCGGCGCCTGGGACGGGTCCAGCAGGCGCTCCATCAACGCCACATAAGCTTCGATGTCGGCCGACCCCACGTCATTGCCCGGCGTGGCGATGCGCATCAGCAGATCAGTGCCTTGCAGCAACGCATCAATATGTTCGGGTTGCAGGTACAGGCGGCTTTCCTGGGCGCTCACCAGGCAATCCTCCATGACGTGGGACACGCTGACCCCGGCGTCCACCCCAACGATGCGCGCGGCGCCCTTGAGCGAGTGCGCCGCACGCATGCACGCTTCAAGCTGGTCGGCCTGGGTCGGGTTGCGTTCCAGGGCCAGCAGGCCCGCGCTGAGTACCTGGGTCTGCGCATCGGCTTCCAGGCTGAACAGTTCCAGCAGCGAGGCGTCGCGCATCTGGTCGGGGGTCATGTGAGGCTCCGGGTCACGGCGGACAACAATTGCGCCTCGTCCAGCCAACGCAGGCTGCGGCCTTTCCACTGCAACACGCCCTGGGTGAAGCGGCCGCTGGCCTGGGTGCCGGAGGCCGATGCGGCCTTCAGGGTGCGCTCATCGATAGCATGGATACCGTCGACTTCATCCACCGGCACCACCACCGGGCCATCCTGGGCGGCGATGATCAACATGCGCGGCATGATGCGCCCACCGCTGGCGCCCTGGGTGGTGGCGTCCAGGCCCAGCAACTCGACCAGCGACAGGCACGCCACCAGCGCGCCGCGCACGTTGGCCACGCCAAGCAAGGCGCGGGAGCGCTGGTGTGGCAGGGAGTGAATCGGTTGCAACGGCGCCACTTCCACCAGACAACGGGTGGCAATGCCCAGCCATTCTTCGCCGAGGCGGAACATCAGCAGGGAACGTGTGACCACCTCCTCGCCCAATTCGACCGCGTTGTACGCGCGATGCGCGTCCTGCTGCAATGCGTAGCGATCCAGCAAGCGCGTGGCCGCCGCCGAGTACACCGAGCAGTTGCGGCAATGGATATGGTCCGCCAGCAACGGGCAGGACTTGTCGCCATGGATGCCGATGCGGTTCCAACAGTCATCGATGGCCTGGGTGTCAGCCAGGGTCAGGTCCAGGCCTGCGGTGTCGAGCGCCTCGGTGTTATTCATCGCTTGGACTCACTGTCAGCTCGCTCGCTCCGCGCGGCCCGCGCTTGCAAGCGGCGCGCCCCCGCACTGTCACCCTGAGACTCAAGCAACGCGGCCAGGTGCATCAAGGCCTGCGGGTGCTGGGGTTCCAGGTACAAGGCTTTTCGATAATAGCCCTGGGCCTCCAGGGCGCTGCCGGCCACGTCGCTGAGCAGCCCCAGCCAGTAGAACACTTGGGCGGCCGGCGGGTGGTTGTTCAGGTATTGCTCGCAAGCGGCGCGAGCATCAAGGCTTTTGCCTTCATTGGCCAGCGTGGCGATCCGACTGAGCAGATCAGCCGCGTCGGAATGCGCCACCTTGATTGGCATCACTTGGGCACTGACCGTGCTGAACGGCCGCGGCTTGGTAGGAATCGGTGCCGCACTGCGCTGCGGGATGGGCGCGGCGATAGGCACAAACACCGGCTCCGGCTTGACCGGCTCAGCCTGCCGACTGAACGCAAAGGACTGCGGCACACCAATCGAGCGCATGCCATGGCGCCCCAGCAGGCTGCCCTCGGCCGGGCCGATAAACAGCACGCCGTCCTCATGGGTCAGGCCCTTGAGTACAGCAAACACTTGCTTCTGGGTCGGCTGGTCGAAATAGATCAGCAGGTTGCGACAGAACACAAAGTCGTAGCTCGCCTCATTGGCCAGCAGCGCCGGGTCAAGCAGGTTGCCGACTTGCAGGCGCACCTGTTCGCGCACACGGTCGGCGATGTGGTAGCCGTCGCCGAATTCGGTGAAATGTCGGTCGCGAAACGCCAGATCGCCGCCGCGAAACGAGTTCTTGCCATACACCCCGCGTCGCGCGCGCTCAACCGACAGTGGGCTGACATCCACGCCCAGCACCTTGAACTGGTGCGGCGCCAAACCGGCATCCAGCAGCGCCATGGCAATCGAATAAGGTTCTTCGCCGGTGGAGCACGGCAGGCTGAGGATGCGCAGTGCGCGCATCTGCTTGATGTCGAGCAGGCGGGCCTTGGCCAGGCGGGCCAGGGTTGCAAAGGATTCGGGGTAACGGAAAAACCAGGTCTCGGGGACGATTACCGCCTCGATCAGCGCTTGCTGTTCATCCTCGGAGCTTTGCAGGTGCTGCCAGTATTCGCCGGCCGCTTGGGCATTGACGGCCTGGCTGCGTTGGCGCACCGCACGCTCGATGATGGCTTCGCCCACAGACGCGACGTCCAGGCCGATGCGCTCTTTCAGGAAGGCAAAAAAACGCGGGTCGTGGCTCATGGGCTCGGCTCTGCAGAAAACAGCAAGGCGCGCACTTCGTCGGTGAGCAATTCGTTAACCCCAATCCACTGCATCAAGCCCAAGGCATCTTCACGCACCAGCCCCAGGTACGGCGCCTCGCGGTTATCCAGGCCATAAGGCTTGAACTCGCCAAGGTCGCAACGCAGGGTGTCGGTGGCTTGTTCCAGGATCAGCCCCAACCAATGCGCTTGAACCCAAGGCTGCGGCTGGTAATTGACCAGCACCAGGCGCGTGCTGGTGCGCGCCTGGGCCGGCGTGCCGAAGGCCAGGGCGCTGAGGTCGATGACCGGCACCAGCGCGCCACGATGGGCAAAAATGCCCGACACCCACTGCGGTGCATGGGCAATCGGCTTGAGCGGCAGGCGCGGCAGTACCTCGGCGACTTCCGTGGCCCTGAGGGCAAAACGCTCGTCGCCGATGTGGAACACCAGGAACAAGGCCTTTTTCGCTGCCGGGACGGCACCGCGTTTAGCCGCGAGATCGCTCATCAGACTTTGAAACGCGACACGCCGCTGCGCAGACCGACCGCAACCTGGCTCAGCTCATCAATGGCAAAGCTGGCCTGGCGCAGCGAGTCGACAGTCTGGCTGCTGGCATCGCCCAGTTGCACCAGCGCGTGGTTGATCTGCTCGGCGCCGGTAGCCTGGGCCTGCATGCCTTCGTTGACCATCAACACCCGCGGCGCCAGCGCCTGTACCTGATGGATGATCTGCGACAGCTGCTCGCCCACTTGCTGCACTTCAAACATGCCGCGACGTACTTCTTCGGAGAACTTGTCCATGCCCATCACCCCTGCGGACACCGCCGACTGGATCTCGCGCACCATCTGCTCGATGTCGTAGGTGGCCACGGCGGTCTGGTCGGCAAGGCGGCGAACTTCGGTGGCAACCACGGCAAAGCCGCGACCGTATTCACCGGCCTTCTCGGCCTCGATGGCCGCGTTGAGCGACAGCAGGTTGGTCTGGTCGGCAACCTTGACGATGGTCACCACCACCTGATTGATGTTGCCGGCCTTCTCATTGAGGATCGCCAGCTTGGCGTTCACCAAGTCGGCGGCGCCCATCACCGAGTGCATGGTTTCTTCCATGCGCGCCAGGCCTTGCTGGCCAGAGCCGGCGGCGACCGACGCCTGGTCGGCAGCGGTGGACACTTCGGTCATGGTGCGCACCAGATCCTTGGACGTGGCAGCGATTTCGCGGGACGTGGCGCCGATCTCAGTGGTAGTCGCAGCGGTTTCAGTGGCGGTGGCCTGTTGTTGCTTGGACGTGGCGGCAATCTCGGTGACCGAGGTGGTCACCTGCACCGACGAGCGCTGGGCCTGGGACACGAGGGCGGTGAGCTCGGTCATCATGTCGTTGAAGCCGGTCTCTACCGCACCGAATTCGTCCTTGCGCTCCAGGTTCAGGCGTTTGCTCAGGTCACCAGTGCGCATGGTTTCAAGGATGTCGACGATCCGCTGCATCGGCGCCATGATCGCGCGCATCAGCAGCAGGCCACACAGGCCAGCGGCAAGGATGGCGATAAGCAGCGACACGGCCATGCTGATCTTGGCCGACAGGACTGCCTCGTCGATCGCCGCCGTGGCGCGGTCAGACACGTTCTTGTTTTCAGTGATGATGTCGTTGAGCTTCATGCGCCCTTCAGTCCAGATCGGCGTCAATTGCTCCTCGACCAATACGCTCGCGCCCGGCAGGTCGTTGGCTTCGACGCGCTCCAGCACCTGGGCGAGGACTTTGTTGTACGTCGTGTGCGCCGCCTTGAAGTTATCGAATTCCATGCGGTCAGCTTGGCTATGAATGGTTTTTTCATAGTTGGCCATCTGCTGTTCGATACGCGCTTCGAAGGACTTGTAGTTCGACCTGTCGGTGTTGCTGAGCGTTTTTTCGTCGCGCAGACCAATGATATCGACGGTTTCAAGGTAGCTGTCGACCCACGCGCTGCGGATCATCGAGCTGAGGTAAACGCCCGGTACCGCGTCGTCACGCACCAATTCCTGGCTGGTTTCGATCTTCAGCAACCGTGAGTAGGAGACCACAACCATTAACAGCATGATGGCGATAATGACCGCAAAGCTTGCCAAGATCCGTTGGCGCAAGGTCCAGTTCTTCACAGTAATTCCTCGAAGGGCCATTCAAATGGAGGGAGTATAGCTGAGCGGGTGCCCTCATTTATCAATGGGTTTTGACGCAGCGCGCACGGAATGCAAAAACACCCCGGACCGCCAAGGCAGCCGGGGTGCTTGTATTAACAAGCGCGTTTAAAGTGTGGCCTGGCGCACCTGTTTTTCCAGCTCCAACTTCAAGCCAGGCTCCAGTTTCAACTGACGGGCCAGTTCATCGAGGTAGGACTTCTCCATGAAGTTCTCCTCATCCACCAGCATCACACTGGCGATGTACATTTCGGCGGCCATTTCCGGAGTGCCGGCCGCCCGCGCCACATCGGCAGGGTCCAGGGGTTTGTTCAGTTCGGCATGCAGCCAGCTTTGCAGCTCGCGGTCGTTATCCAGCTTGGTGAACTCGCCTTCGATCAGCGCGCGCTCGCGCTCGTCCACATGGCCGTCAGCCTTGGCTGCCGCGACCAGCGCCTTGAGAATGCCTTGGCTGTGTTGCTCAACCTGAGCCGGTGGCAGGCGGTCGATGGTTTGCGGCTCACCCTGGGGGGCATTGGCCTGTTGCGCTTGCCAGTTACCGTAAGCTTTGTAGGCAATCACCCCCAACGCCGCCAACCCACCGTAAGTCAGGGCCTTGCCGCCGAAATTGCGCGCCTTCTTATTGCCCAGCAACAGGCCCATCGCGCCGGCTGCCAGCGCGCCGCCACCCGCACCACCGAGCAGGCTGCCCAGGCCGCCACCGCCGAGCAAGCCGCCAAGAGCGCCTTTATCGTCCTGTTTCCGCTGGCCGCCGGCCTTGTTTTGCAACATGTCCTGGCCAGACTTGAGCAACTGATCGAGCAATCCACGGGTATTCATTCAAAGCCTCCAGACACTTGGGTTCGTAGGACCAATAGGCCTCCAGCGTAAAACTAAGTGCCAAAAAGCCTTTGCCTAGAGTGCTTCCAGATGTAACGCGGCTACCCTTCGCTTAAATCGATATACACTTGAGCAAATCTATAAAAACACCCCACTGGTAATTCCAGCATGATGACCTTGCGTCAAATCCGGCACTTCATTGCCGTGGCCGAGACCGGCTCGATCTCCGCCGCCGCGCAAACTGCGTTCATTTCCCAGTCCACACTGACCCTGGCGATCCAGCAACTGGAACAGGAAATCGGCGTGAACCTGTTCAACCGTCACGCCAAGGGCATGACACTCACGCATCAAGGCCATCAATTCCTGCGCCAGGCGCACCTGATCCTCGCCACCGTCGACAACGCCAAGCGCAGCCTGCAACAGAGCACCGACCAAGTCGCCGGGCAGTTGATCATCGGCGTGACCAGCTTGGTGGCCGGCTATTACCTCGCAGATTTGCTGACACGCTTCCAGCGCGCCTACCCCAATGTAGAAATCCGCGTGATGGAGGATGAGCGCCCGTATATCGAGCATTTGCTGGTCAGCGGCGAGATCGACGTGGGCGTGCTGATCCTGTCCAACCTCGAAGACCGTCACGCCCTGCAAACCGAAGTACTCACCCATTCGCCTCACCGGCTATGGCTGCCGGCGCAACATCCGTTGCTGGAACACGACAGCATCAACCTGGCCGATGTGGCGCGCGAGCCGTTGATTCAGTTGAACGTCGACGAAATGGGCCACAACGCCCAGCGCATGTGGACCGGTGCGGGCCTGCAGCCGCGCGTGACCCTGCGCACCGCCTCCACCGAAGCCGTGCGAAGCCTGGTAGCGGCCGGCCTGGGCGTGTCGATCCAGCCGGACATGACCTACCGCCCCTGGTCCCTTGAAGGCGACATTATCGAAGCGCGGCCGATTGCCGACCTCAGCCAAACCCTCGATGTAGGCCTGGCCTGGCGTCGTGGCACGGCGCGGCCGGCACTGGTCGACCCGTTCCTGACGGTTGCGCGTGAACAGCCGCACCCACGCAAGCCATCTATTTAATCGAATGCTGCATTCAGTATTTAGTATTTGTTGACCTCGCGCCTGACCTCTACTCTCGGCTCATCCATAAGAGAAAGGTCAGGTGCCTCGTAAGAGAACGCCCATGGCCATACAAGAAAAGAGATCGCGAAAAATGTCCGGCGCGCCCACCCCGCTGCTTACTGCGTTGCTGATCGACGGCGAACTGGTCCAAGGCCAGGGTTTTGTCGAGCCGATCCTCAACCCGGCCACCGGCGAAGTCCTCACCCAGATCGCCGAAGCCAGCACCGAGCAAGTGGAGGCTGCGATCCTCGCCGCCCACCGCGCCTTTACCGGCTGGTCACGCACCACACCGCAGCAACGTTCGAACGTCTTGCTGGGCATCGCCGATGCCATCGAAAAACAAGCCGACTACCTGGCCCGCCTGGAATCCCTGAACTGCGGCAAGCCCTTGCACCTGGCGCGCCAGGATGACTTGAGCGCCACTGTCGATGTGTTCCGCTTCTTCGCCGGCGCCGTGCGCTGCCAGACCGGGCAACTGAGCGGCGAATACCTGCCGGGCTACACCAGCATGGTGCGCCGTGACCCCATCGGCGTCGTGGCCTCGATTGCACCGTGGAACTACCCGCTGATGATGGCCGCGTGGAAAATCGCTCCAGCCCTGGCCGCCGGTAATACGCTGGTGTTCAAACCATCGGAGCACACGCCGCTGTCGATCCTGGCGCTGGCCCCTGTGCTTAAAGCGCTCTTGCCACGTGGTGTGATCAACATTCTGTGTGGCGGCGGCGAAGGCGTCGGCAGTCATCTGGTCAGCCACCCCAAGGTGCGTATGGTGTCGCTGACCGGCGATATCGTTACCGGGCAGAAAATCCTGCAAGCGGCGTCCAAAACCCTTAAACGCACGCACCTGGAACTGGGCGGCAAAGCGCCGGTGATCGTGTGCAACGATGCTGACCTGCAAGCCGTGGTCGAGGGCGTGCGCGCCTATGGTTACTACAATGCCGGCCAGGACTGCACTGCCGCGTGCCGCATCTACGCCCAGGCCGGCATTCACGACAAATTGGTTGCCGAACTTGGCGCAGCGGTCAGCAGCCTGCGCTTTGCCGGTAAACGCGACGCCGACAATGAACTGGGCCCGTTGATCAGCACGCGCCAGCGCGACCGCGTCGCCAGTTTTGTCGAACGCGCCCTCGGCCAGCCGCATATCGAACGCATCACCGGCGCCGCCGTGCATTCCGGCGCGGGCTTCTATTACCAGCCCACCCTGCTGGCCGGCTGTAAACAGAACGATGAAATCGTGCAGCGCGAAGTGTTCGGACCGGTGGTTACGGTGACGCGCTTCGACGAACTGGAACAGGCGGTGGACTGGGCCAACGACTCGGAATACGGCCTGGCGTCCTCGGTGTGGACCCAGAACCTGGACAAGGCCATGCAAGTGGCGGCGCGCCTGCAATACGGCTGCACCTGGATCAACAGCCATTTCATGCTGGTCAGCGAAATGCCCCACGGCGGCTTGAAGCGCTCGGGGTATGGGAAGGATCTGTCCAGCGATTCACTCCAGGACTACAGCGTGGTGCGCCACATCATGGCGCGCCACGGCCAGCATCTTTAAAACAACAACTAAGCTCTTGCGTTACCGGCTACACACACTGCCCCGACCATAATTAAAGAAGAGGGAACCCCCATGTCTGCGCACAAGACCGCACTGCTCAGTGCCCTGACCACCGCGCTGCTGGCCAGTGCCAGCCTACAGGCCGCCGAACCGCTCAAGGCTGTTGGCGCGGGTGAAGGCCAACTGGATATCGTCGCCTGGCCCGGCTACATCGAACGTGGCGAAAGCGACAAGGCCTACGACTGGGTCACAGGTTTCGAGAAGGAAACCGGCTGCAAGGTGAATGTGAAAACCGCCGCCACCTCTGACGAAATGGTCAGCCTGATGGCCAAGGGTGGGAATGATCTGGTCACCGCGTCGGGCGATGCCTCGCTGCGCCTGATCGTCGGCAAACGCGTGCAGCCGATCAACACCGCGCTGATCCCCAATTGGAAAAATATCGACCCGCGCCTGAAGGATGCGCCGTGGTACGTGGTCGGTCAGCAAACCTACGGCACCCCGTACCAGTGGGGCCCGAACGTGTTGATGTACAACACCAACGTGTTCAAGACCGCGCCCACCAGCTGGGACGTGCTGTTCAACGCCCAGAACCTGCCGGACGGCAAGCCGAACAAAGGCCGCGTGCAGGCGTATGACGGCCCGATCTATATCGCCGACGCGGCGCTGTACCTCAAGTCGACCAAGCCGGAGCTGGGCATTCAAAGCCCGTATGAACTGACCGAAACCCAGTACAAGGCCGTGCTCGAACTGTTGCGCGCCCAGCAACCGCTGATCCACCGCTACTGGCACGACACCACCGTGCAAATGAGTGACTTCAAGAACGAAGGCGTGGTCGCCTCCAGCGCCTGGCCGTACCAGGTCAACGGTTTGCAGAACGAGAAACAGCCGATTGCCTCGACCATTCCCAAGGAAGGCGCCACCGGCTGGGCGGACACCACCATGCTGCACACCGAGGCCAAGCACCCGAATTGCGCCTACAAGTGGATGGATTGGTCGCTGCAACCCAAAGTCCAGGGCGATGTAGCCGCCTGGTTCGGCTCGCTGCCGGCGGTGCCGGCGGCTTGCAAGGAAAGCGAACTGCTTGGCGCCGAAGGCTGCAAGACCAATGGCTTTGACCAGTTCGAAAAGATCGCCTTCTGGAAAACCCCGCAGGCTGAAGGCGGCAAGTTCGTGCCGTACAGCCGCTGGACCCAGGATTACATTGCGATCATGGGCGGCCGCTAAGCCTTCCTGACAACGCAGGACAACATGTGGGAGCGGGCTTGCTCGCGAATGCGGTGTGTCAACCAACACATCTGTAACTGATCCACCGCTTTCGCGAGCAAGCCCGCTCCCACATTTTTGACCGCGTTCACAGATTCCCCGCTTTTTCAGAAGTCCAGGCCGGGCCGCTGCGACGACCCGCGCCTTTTTGGAGCACCGCACCATGACCCTTGCAGTCCAATTCACCCACGTTTCCCGTCAGTTCGGCGAAGTGAAAGCCGTTGACCGGGTTTCCATCGACATCCAGGACGGCGAGTTCTTTTCCATGCTCGGCCCTTCCGGCTCAGGCAAGACCACCTGCCTGCGCCTGATCGCCGGGTTCGAACACCCGAGCGCAGGCTCGATCCGTATCCACGGCGAGGAAGCCGCCGGCTTGCCGCCGTATCAGCGCGATGTAAACACTGTGTTCCAGGACTACGCGCTGTTCCCCCATATGAATGTGCGCGACAACGTCGCCTACGGCCTCAAGGTCAAGGGCGTCGGCAAGGCCGAACGCCTCCATCGCGCCGAAGAAGCCTTGGCGATGGTCGCCCTCGGCGGTTATGGCGAGCGCAAGCCGGTGCAGCTTTCCGGTGGGCAGCGTCAGCGCGTAGCCCTGGCCCGCGCCCTGGTCAATCGCCCACGCGTATTGCTGCTGGATGAGCCGTTGGGCGCCCTCGACCTCAAGCTGCGTGAGCAGATGCAGAGCGAGCTGAAAAAACTGCAACGCCAACTCGGCATCACCTTTATTTTCGTGACTCACGACCAGACTGAAGCGCTGTCGATGTCTGACCGTGTGGCGGTGTTCAACAAAGGTCGCATCGAGCAAGTCGACACCCCGCGCAACCTGTACATGAAGCCCGCCACTGCCTTTGTCGCCGAGTTCGTCGGCACGTCCAACGTGATTCGCGGCGAACTGGCCCAGCGCCTCAGCGGCAACCCGCAGCCCTTCTCGATCCGCCCGGAGCACGTGCGTTTTGCCGAAGGTCCGCTGGGTGCCGGCGACGTGGAAGTCAGCGGTGTGCTGCACGATATCCAGTACCAGGGCAGCGCCACGCGCTATGAGCTGAAGCTGGAAAACGGCCAGGCGCTGAACATCAGCCAGGCCAACAACCAGTGGCTGGACATCAGCAGCGGCCATCAGGTCGGCCAGTCCATCACCGCCCGCTGGGCGCGGGAAGCCATGACGCCGCTGACCGACATCGCAGGCGAGGTGTGACATGAGCCTGGCCCTATCCCAACCGCCGATGCGCAGGTTTTCCAACCTGCTGTACCGCAACCCCAACCTCTACCTGGCGATGCTGCTGGTGCCGCCGCTGATCTGGTTTGGCGCGATCTACCTGGGCTCGCTGCTGACCCTGCTGTGGCAAGGCTTCTATACGTTTGACGACTTCACCATGGCGGTCACGCCGGACTTGACCCTGGCCAACTTCGCCGCGCTGTTCCAGCCGTCGAACTTCGACATCATCGTGCGCACCTTGAGCATGGCGATTGTGGTGTCGATTGCCAGTGCGGTGGTCGCGTTCCCGATTGCCTATTACATGGCGCGCTACACCACGGGCAAGACCAAGGCGTTTTTCTACATCGCAGTGATGATGCCAATGTGGGCCAGCTACATTGTCAAGGCGTACGCCTGGACCTTGCTGCTGGCCAAGGGCGGCGTGGCGCAGTGGTTCGTGCAGCACTTGGGGCTGGAGCCCGTGTTGCAGTTCGTGCTGGGCATTCCCGGCGTGGGCGGCAGCACCTTGAGCACCTCGCACCTGGGGCGGTTCATGGTCTTCGTTTATATCTGGCTGCCGTTCATGATTCTGCCGATCCAGGCGTCCCTGGAGCGTTTACCGCCGTCGCTGCTACAGGCTTCGGCCGACCTTGGCGCCAAGCCGCGCCAGACCTTCATGCAGGTGATTCTGCCGCTGTCGATTCCGGGGATTGCCGCCGGTTCCATCTTCACGTTCTCGCTGACCCTGGGCGATTTCATCGTGCCGCAACTGGTGGGCCCACCGGGTTACTTCGTCGGCGGCATGGTGTACGCGCAGCAAGGCGCCATCGGCAATATGCCCATGGCCGCAGCGTTCACGTTGGTGCCCATCGTGCTGATCGCGGTTTACCTGTCCATCGTCAAACGCCTGGGGGCCTTCGATGCACTCTGAAAAATCCAGTTTGAGTTTGAAGATCGCAGCCTGGGGCGGCCTGGTGTTTTTGCACTTCCCGATCCTGATCATCTTCCTCTACGCCTTCAACACCGAAGAAGCCGCGTTCAGCTTCCCGCCCCAAGGCTTTACCTTGAAGTGGTTCAGCGTGGCCTTCGCCCGGCCGGACGTGCTGGAGTCGATCAAGTTGTCCTTGCAGATCGCCGCCATCGCCACGCTGATTGCGATGGTGCTTGGCACGTTGGCGTCGGCGGCGTTGTATCGCCGCGAGTTCTTCGGCAAGCAAGGCGTGTCGTTGATGTTGATCCTGCCAATTGCGCTGCCGGGGATCATCACCGGTATCGCGCTGCTGGCGACGTTCAAGACGTTGGGCATTGAGCCGGGGATGTTCACCATCATCGTCGGCCACGCGACGTTCTGCGTGGTGATCGTCTACAACAACGTCATCGCGCGCTTGCGCCGCACCTCCCACAGCCTGATCGAAGCCTCAATGGACCTGGGCGCCGACGGCTGGCAGACCTTTCGCTACATCATCATGCCCAACCTCGGCTCGGCGCTGCTGGCTGGCGGCATGCTCGCGTTTGCGCTGTCCTTCGACGAAATCATCGTCACCACCTTCACCGCCGGCCACGAGCGCACCTTGCCGCTGTGGCTGCTCAACCAGCTCAGCCGCCCACGCGACGTGCCGGTGACCAACGTGGTGGCGATGCTGGTGATGCTGGTGACGATGGTGCCGATTCTCGGTGCGTATTACCTGACGCGCGGCGGTGAAAGCGTGGCGGGGAGTGGCGGTAAATAACTGACAAGACCCTGCCTCTGAAGAAACACGGTCAATGTGGGAGCTGGCTTGCCAGCTCCCACATTTGAATCGCATTTATTCAGGGGTAAACACTCGTTTTAGGAGAGCTGAACCATGCAAACCAAGCTACTGATCAACGGCCAACTGGTAGAAGGCGAAGGCCCGGCCCAAGCCATATTCAACCCGGCACTCGGCCGCGTGCTGGTGGAAATCAAGGAAGCCAGCGAAGCCCAGGTCGACGCCGCCGTGCGCGCTGCCGATGCCGCCTTCGAAGGCTGGTCGCAAACCGCGCCCAAGGATCGCTCGCTGTTGCTGCTGAAGCTGGCGGACGTGATCGAAGCCCATGGGGAAGAGCTGGCCAAGCTGGAATCGGACAACTGCGGCAAGCCTTACAGCGCCGCGCTGAACGATGAAATCCCGGCGATTGCCGACGTGTTCCGCTTCTTTGCCGGTGCCAGCCGTTGCATGAGCGGCTCGGCCGGCGGTGAGTACTTGCCCGGGCACACCTCGATGATCCGCCGCGACCCGGTGGGCGTGATTGCCTCCATCGCACCCTGGAACTACCCACTGATGATGGTCGCCTGGAAAATTGCCCCGGCGCTCGCCGCCGGTAATACCGTGGTGCTCAAGCCGTCAGAACAAACCCCGCTGACCGCGTTGCGCATGGTCGAACTGGCCGCTGAAATTTTCCCGGCCGGCGTACTCAATCTGGTGTTCGGGCGTGGGCCAACCGTCGGCAGCCCACTGGTGAATCATCCGAAAGTGCGCATGGTCTCGCTGACCGGCTCCATCGCCACCGGTGCAAACATCATTTCCAGCACCGCCGACAGCGTTAAGCGCATGCACATGGAGCTGGGCGGCAAGGCGCCGGTGATCATCTTCAACGATGCCGATATCGATGCTGCCGTGGAAGGCATTCGCACCTTTGGCTTCTACAACGCCGGGCAGGATTGCACCGCTGCGTGCCGGATCTACGCGCAAGCGGACATCTACGATGCGTTTGTCGAGAAGCTCGGCGCCGCGGTCGCCAGCATCAAGTACGGTTTGCAGGATGATCCGGCCACCGAACTGGGCCCGCTGATTACCGCTCAGCATCGCGACCGTGTCGCCGGGTTTGTCGAACGCGCCGTGGCACAACCGCATATTCGCCTGGTCACCGGCGGCAAGGCGGTGGAAGGCAATGGTTTCTTCTTTGAGCCGACCGTGCTGGCCGACGCGCAGCAGGACGACGAGATCGTGCGCCGCGAGGTATTCGGGCCCGTGGTGTCGGTGACCAAGTTCACCGATGAAGCGCAAGTGCTGGGCTGGGCCAATGATTCGGACTACGGCCTGGCGTCATCCGTATGGACCGCCGATGCAGGACGCGCCCATCGTTTGGCCGCGCGCTTGCAGTACGGCTGCACCTGGGTGAACACCCACTTCATGCTCGTCAGCGAAATGCCTCACGGCGGTCAGAAACTGTCCGGCTACGGCAAGGACATGTCCATGTACGGGCTGGAGGACTACACCACCGTTCGCCATGTGATGTTCAAGCACTAATGCTGTGCCCCCTGTGGGAGCAGGCTTGCTCGCGAATGCGGTACATCCGGCACACATGTGTCGACTGACACACCGTATTCGCGAGCAAGCCCGCTCCCACAGGGGATCTCCTTATAACAATAAATAATTCGCAGGTTCCCATGGATATCACCCGCCGCGACTTCCTCAACGGCGTCGCTGTCACCATTGCCGCCGGTATGACCCCGCTGCAACTGCTTCAAGCCGCTCCCGATGGTCGTTACTACCCACCCGCCCTTACCGGCTTGCGCGGCAGCCATGTCGGCTCGTTTGAAGTGGCGCACCAGATGGGCTGGGAAAAGAAGGTGTTCGACACCGAAAAACTACCGATCACCGAGGATTACGATCTAGTGGTCGTGGGTGGCGGCTTGAGTGGGTTGTCGGCGGCGTGGTTCTACCGCGAGAAGCACCCCAAGGCGAAGATCCTGATCCTGGAAAACCACGACGACTTCGGCGGCCACGCCAAGCGCAACGAGTTCCAGGCCGGCGGCCGCATGATCATCGGCTACGGTGGCAGCGAGGCGTTCCAGTCGCCCAACCACCTTTACAGCAAGCACGTGAACGGGCTGTTGAAAAAGCTCGGGGTGAACATCAAGCGCTTCGAAACCGCCTTCGACCGCCAGTTCTACCCTGGCCTCGGCCTGTCGCGCGGGGTGTTTTTCGACAAGGAAAACTTCGGCGAAGACAAACTGGTGACCGGCGACCCAACGCCGATGGTGGCCGACGACATCGCCCCGGACCGACTGAATGCGCGCGCCATCGGCGATTTCATCAATGACTTTCCGTTGCCAGCCGCGGACCGCCAGGCCCTGATCGAGCTGCACACAGCGCCCAAGGATTACCTGCTGGGCAAGACCGCCAACGAAAAAGCCGCCTACCTGGCAGCCACCAGCTACCGGGATTTTTTACGCAAGAACGTAGGACTTTCCGAAGGCGCGGTGAAGTACTTCCAGAGCCGCACCAATGACTTCATGGCCCTGAGCATTGATGCGGTGGCGTCGTCCGACGCTTATAACGTGGGTTTCCCTGGCTTTGCCGGGATGAATCTGGCGCCAATCAGTGAAGAAGCGGCGGCGGAAATGGAAGAGCCCTACATCTACCATTTCCCGGACGGCAATGCGTCGGTGGCGCGGTTGCTGGTGCGCAGCCTCATCCCAGGTGTGGCGCCGGGCCATACCATGGACGATATCGTGCTGGCGGCCTTTGATTACGCCAGGCTCGATCAACCCAAGGCGGCGGTGCGGCTGCGTTTGAATAGCACGGCGGTGAGTGTGCGTAACGTCGGTGACGGCGTGCACATCGGCTACAGCCGTGGCGGACAACTCGCACAGGTGCGCGGCAAACGCTGCATCCTGGCCTGCTACAACATGATGATTCCTTACCTGTTGAAGGACCTGCCCGCGCCCCAAGCCCATGCCCTGAGCCAGAACGTCAAATACCCGCTGGTGTACACCAAGGTGGTGATCCGCAATTGGCAGTCGTTCCAGAAACTGGGCGTGCACGAAATTTACGCGGCAACCCAGCCTTACAGCCGGATCAAACTGGACTACCCGGTGAGCATGGGCGGCTACGACCACCCGCGCGACCCGACGCAGCCGATTGGCTTGCATATGGTCTACGTACCCACCAGCCCCAACAGCGGCATGAACGCCCGCGACCAGGCACGCGCCGGGCGAGGCAAGTTATATGGGCAGACGTTCGAGCAACTGGAAGCGCAGTTGCGTGACCAATTGCAACGCATGCTTGGGCCGGGTGGGTTCAACCACCAGACCGATATTCTGGCGATCACTGTCAACCGCTGGTCACATGGTTATGCGAGCTTCTCCAACAGCTTGTTTGATGATACCGATGAGAACGAAGCGTGGATGAAGCTGGCGAGGAAGCCGGTGGGGCATGTGAGCATTGCCAATTCGGACGCCGCGTGGAGTGCGTATGCGCATGCGGCGATTGATGAGGCGTATCGGGCAGTCGCTGAAGTGAGCTGACCTGAGAAGGACCTGGAAATGTCTTGTTTCACATGCAACGCCATCACCCCGCTATCAATCAATTTTCCTGCGTCATCGAACCGCTTAAGCTATCCGGCGTCTGTTTAATGTCCGTTGCGTTTGGCCGAAGGCATGTCCGAACCGTAATTTCTGATCCGCTACGTGCCAGGAACGGCGCGGGATTTGCTCACGACAGGTTGTCTCTATGCACCGCAGGAATTTGCTCAAAGCGTCCATGGCCATTGCGGCTTACACCGGTTTGTCGGCCAGCGGCCTGCTTGCCGCCCAGGCCTGGGCCGGGAACCGTGCCGCCGATGGCAAGGCCGTGGCGTTCGATTTCGAATCGCTGAAGGCCCAGGCCAAGCAACTCGCCGGGACCGCTTACAAAGACACGAAACAAGTGCTGCCGCCCACCCTGGCGACCATGACCCCGCAGAATTTCAACGCCATCGGCTACGACGGCAACCACTCGTTGTGGAAGGAATTGAACGGCCAGCTCGACGTGCAGTTCTTCCACGTCGGCATGGGGTTCAAGACGCCGGTGCGCATGCACAGCGTCGACCCCAAGACCCGCGAAGCCCGTGAGGTGCATTTCCGCCCTTCGCTGTTCAACTATGAAAAAACCACGGTCGACACCAAACAGCTGACCGGCGACCTGGGTTTCTCCGGCTTCAAGCTGTTCAAGGCGCCGGAACTGGACCGCCATGATGTGCTGTCATTTCTCGGCGCGAGCTACTTTCGCGCAGTGGATTCCACCGGCCAGTACGGCCTCTCCGCCCGTGGCCTGGCCATCGACACCTACGCGAAAAAACGCGAGGAATTCCCCGATTTCACGCAGTTCTGGTTCGAAACCCCGGACAAGAACGCCACCCGCTTCGTGGTCTACGCCCTGCTCGACTCGCCGAGCGCCACCGGCGCCTACCGCTTCGATATCGACTGCCAGGCCAACCAGGTGGTGATGGCGATCGATGCGCACATCAATGCGCGTACCGCCATCGAACAACTGGGCATCGCGCCGATGACCAGCATGTTCAGTTGCGGTACCCATGAGCGCCGCATGTGCGACACCATCCACCCGCAAATCCACGACTCGGACCGCCTGGCGATGTGGCGCGGCAATGGCGAATGGATCTGCCGCCCGCTGAACAACCCGGCCAAGCTGCAGTTCAACGCGTTTGCCGACACCGACCCCAAAGGCTTTGGCCTGGTGCAGACCGACCATGAGTTCGCCAGTTACCAGGACACCGTGGACTGGTACAGCAAGCGCCCGAGCCTATGGGTTGAACCCACCACGGCTTGGGGTGAAGGCTCCATCGACCTGTTGGAAATTCCTACAACCGGCGAGACCCTCGATAACATCGTGGCCTTCTGGACCCCAAAAAAACCCGTGGCAGCCGGCGAATCACTGAACTACGGCTACAAGCTGTACTGGAGCGCCCTGCCACCGGTGAGCACGCCGTTGGCCCAGGTAGACGCGACCCGCTCAGGCATGGGTGGCTTTATCGAAGGTTGGGCACCGGGTGAGCACTACCCTGAGGTGTGGGCGCGCCGTTTCGCCGTAGACTTCAAGGGCGGTGGCCTGGACCGCCTGCCACCCGGCACAGGGATTGAGCCAGTGGTGACGTGCTCCCATGGCCAGGTCAAGGATTTCAGCGTGCTGGTGCTGGATAACATCAAGGGCTACCGCATCCTGTTCGACTGGTACCCGACCAGCGACAGCGTGGAGCCGGTGGAACTGCGCCTGTTTATCCGTACCCAGGACCGCACCTTGAGTGAAACCTGGTTGTATCAGTACTTCCCGCCGGCACCGGACCAGCGTAAGTACACGTGATACCGGTGGGAGCTGGCTTGCCAGCTCCCACCTTGTTTAACGACGATCCTCAGAACCGCGACACACTCTTCATCGCCCCAATCAAATAGCGCATTGCCATCTGATCGTTCTCGGTCAGGGCGCGGTACTGCGCCAGCAATTCCACTTCATCTGAGCTCAACCTTCGCCCCCGCAACGACATCCTGCGGGTCAGAAAAGACGTCACCACACCCGCTACACCATAGGACTTGGCCATGGACTGGTTCTCCTGATATGCATCGAATACTCCTGTTGCCCATTACCCGTCTCCCATGAAGCGCAATGCCTCAGTGAGCAAACCCACTGACTTCCTGGGCCAGAAATCAGGCTTACCCTAAGGGTAGAAAAAATCTGCTCTCGTGTGGGATTTTTTTAGAGTATTAACTTAAATAATTGCTTAGGTAACAAATACCTACAGACATATCCGACACCTGCGCGCGTAAAAAACCCACCGGGTCAGGTGGGTTTCAGTCAGCGAGTCCAACAGCGGATTAATCGCGCAGATCAGACTCATGAATCGGCTGGTCGCGATGGGTCGCCCTTTGATACTGCGCCGGCCAGATCGCCTTGCGCCCGCCCAGGTCGTCGTCGGCATGCAGCGGCCAGTAAGGGTCACGCAGCAGTTCACGCGCCAGGAAGATGATGTCGGCCTGGCAGGTGCGCAGGATGTGCTCGGCCTGGGCCGGCTCGGTGATCATGCCAACGGTGCCGGTAGCCATGCCCGACTCTTTGCGCACCCGCTCGGCGAAACGGGTCTGGTAGCCCGGGCCGGTAGGGATCTCGGCGTTAGCGGCCGTGCCACCGGACGATACGTCAATCAGGTCCACGCCAAGGTCTTTCAGGCGTCGCGCCAGTTCCACGGTTTCGTCAGGGTTCCAGCCATCTTCCACCCAGTCGGTGGCCGACACCCGCACAAACAACGGCAGCTCCTGGGGCCAGGCTTCACGCACGGCCTCTGTGACCTGCAGCACCAGGCGGATACGGTTTTCAAACGAGCCGCCGTACCTGTCCTGACGCTGATTGCTGATCGGCGACAGGAATTGATGCAACAGGTAACCATGCGCTGCGTGGATTTCCACCACTTCAAAACCCGCGGTCAACGCACGCTTGGCGGCGGCGACAAAATCGGCGATCACTTGGTGGATCTGCCCCTCATCCAACTGCTTGGGTTGAGTGTGCTGAGGATCGAAGGCAATCGGCGAGGGCCCTACCGGCACCCAGCCGCCCTCCTCCGCCTGGACACTGCCGTGCTTGCCGATCCATGGCCGATGGGTGCTGGCCTTGCGCCCGGCGTGAGCCAATTGAATGCCGGCCACAGCGCCCTGTGCCGCAATAAAGCGCGTGATGCGTCGCAACGGTTCGATCTGTGCGTCGTTCCACAAGCCCAGGTCCTGAGCGGTGATGCGGCCATCAGCGGTGACAGCGGTGGCTTCGGTAAAAATCAGCCCCGCACCGCCGACCGCACGGCTGCCAAGGTGTACCAAGTGCCAATCATTGGCCAGGCCGTCGACCGCCGAATACTGGCACATCGGCGAGACCGCGATGCGATTGAGCAGGGTCAATTGGCGCAGGGTATAGGGTTCGAGCAGCTGACTCATGGCGCACCTCTTCTGGGTTCTATGGGCACTGTTCAACAGTGCTTAGAGCCTAGTCGACAACGGTGGAATGCACAGGGTTCAGAAAGAGAAGCGGGAGCCGATTGCCGGCTCCCGTGTTGCAAAAGCTTACATTTCGACCTGGGTACCCAGCTCGATCACCCGGTTTACCGGGAGTTTGAAGAAGCGCAGGTTGCCGTTGGCATTCTTCAACATGAACGCGAACAACGCCTCGCGCCAGCGCGCCATGCCCTTGATGCGAGAGGCGATCACCGTCTCGCGGCTGAGGAAGTACGTGGTGCGCATCGGGCTGAAGTCCAGGTCATCCAAGTGACACAACTTCAGCGCTTCAGGCACGTCCGGCTCGTCGGTAAAACCAAAGTGCAGGATCACCCGGAAGAAGCCTTCGCCGTAGGCATCCACTTCGAAGCGCCGTGCCGCCGGTACGCGAGGAATGTCCTCATAGACCACCGTCAGCAACACCACTTGCTCATGCAACACCTGGTTATGCAGCAGGTTGTGCAACAGCGCGTGGGGCACAGCGTCCGGGCGCGCGGTGAGGAACACGGCGGTGCCCTGGACCCGATGGGGTGGCTGCACGCGGATACTGCTGATAAAGATCGGCAGCGGCAGGCCGCCTTCGTCGAGACGCTCCACCAGCAATTGTTTGCCGCGCTTCCAGGTGGTCATCAGCACGAACAACACGATCCCCGCCAAAACCGGGAAGGCGCCGCCCTGGATGATCTTCGGCACGTTGGCGGCGAAGTAGAGCCCGTCCACCAGCAGGCAGCAGACCAAGACCGGTACTGCCAGGATCGGCGGCCATTTCCACAGCAACAACATCACCGCCGACACCAGGATGGTCGTCATCAGCATGGTGCCGGTTACCGCCACGCCGTAGGCCGACGCCAATGCGTTGGAGGATTCGAACCCCAGCACCAGCAGGATCACGCCCACCATTAGCGACCAGTTCACCGCGCCGATGTAGATCTGGCCCTGCTCGGCACTGGAGGTGTGCTGGATATGCATGCGCGGGATGTAGCCCAGTTGGATCGCCTGGCGCGTCAACGAGAACGCACCGGAAATCACCGCCTGGGACGCAATCACCGTGGCCAGGGTGGACAACACCACCAGCGGGATCAACGCCCAGCTGGGTGCCAGCAGGTAGAACGGGTTGCGCGCGGCTTCCGGGTCACCCAGCAGCATCGCGCCTTGGCCGAAATAATTGAGTACCAGCGCCGGCAGCACCAGGATGAACCAGGCGCGGGCAATGGGTTTGCGGCCGAAGTGGCCCATGTCGGCGTACAGTGCTTCGGCGCCGGTCAGTGCCAGCACCACCGCGCCAAGGATAGCCACGCCAATGCCCGGGTGAGCCTCGAAGAAGCGCACCGCCCACATCGGGTTCATGGCACTGAGTACCTCAGGATGCAGGGTGATGCCATACACACCGAGACCGCCCAGGACCAGGAACCAGGTCACCATCACAGGTCCGAACAGCTTGCCGATGTGGTCAGTGCCGTGCTTTTGGATCAGGAACAAGGCCACCAGCACAACAAGGGCGATGGGCACGACCCATTTTTCCAAGCCGTCGAACGCCAGCTCCAGGCCTTCAACCGCCGATAACACGGAAATCGCCGGGGTGATCATGCTGTCGCCGTAGAACAGCGCCGCGCCGCACAGGCCACACACCACCAGGAAGCTGCGCAGCTTCTTGCGCTCCCCCGCCGCCCGTCGCGCCAGTGCAGTCAGAGCCATGATGCCGCCCTCGCCCTGGTTGTCGGCGCGCAGCACAAACAGCATGTATTTGATCGAGACGACCCAAATCAGCGACCAGAAGATCAGCGCCAGGATCCCCAGCACACCGTCATGGTTGACCTGAACCCCATAGCCGCCGTTGAACACCTCTTTAAGGGTGTAGAGCGGGCTGGTCCCGATATCGCCGTAAACCACCCCGACCGCTGCCACCAGCATGCCAATCGGCTTTGCGGTGGAATGCTCGGCGCCTGCCGCCGGACTACTTGCCTGACCCATCAACCACTCCTGCCCTTATGACCTGCGGTCTTTATAAACAACGCCTCTAAGCTGACCCTAGCATGCGCTGTTTTACTTCTCGTAACAGACGTTTTATTGACCTTAGGATTTTACCTACGCGCAACGGCGCGAAGCATAGCGCAGCACTCGTCGCTTTTCGCTGCATAAAGCTGGTCAAGTGCGCTGCCCGTCGCTAGAATTGCGCACTTTTTGATCAGAGGCACACTTCAAGTGCCCATCCGTTGTCTCGTCGTGCACGATCGGCAGCGTCATTCAATACCGAGGTTAGACATGTCCACCACCATCGCAAAAGCCAACCCCAAGGTTGGCTTTGTTTCCCTGGGTTGCCCGAAGGCTCTGGTTGACTCCGAGCGCATCCTCACGCAACTGCGCATGGAAGGCTATGACGTTGTGTCCACCTACCAGGACGCTGACGTGGTGGTGGTCAACACCTGCGGCTTCATTGACTCGGCCAAGGCAGAGTCGCTGGAAGTGATCGGCGAAGCGATCAAGGAAAACGGCAAGGTCATCGTGACCGGCTGCATGGGTGTGGAAGAAGGCAATATCCGCAATGTGCACCCAAGCGTGCTCGCGGTGACCGGCCCGCAGCAGTACGAGCAGGTGGTCAACGCCGTGCACCAGGTGGTGCCGCCACGCCAGGACCACAACCCGCTGATTGACCTGGTGCCGCCGCAAGGCATCAAGCTGACCCCGCGCCACTACGCGTACCTGAAGATCTCCGAAGGCTGCAACCACAGCTGCAGCTTCTGCATCATCCCGTCGATGCGCGGCAAGCTGGTCAGCCGCCCGGTGGGTGACGTACTGGACGAGGCCCAGCGCCTGGTCAAATCCGGCGTGAAAGAGCTGCTGGTGATCTCCCAGGACACCAGCGCCTACGGCGTCGACGTGAAATACCGCACCGGCTTCTGGAACGGCGCGCCGGTGAAAACCCGCATGACCGAACTCTGCGAAGCCTTGAGCAGCCTGGGTGTGTGGGTGCGCCTACACTACGTTTACCCGTACCCGCACGTGGACGAGCTGATCCCGCTGATGGCCGCCGGCAAGATCCTGCCGTACCTGGACATCCCGTTCCAGCACGCCAGCCCGAAAGTGCTCAAGGCCATGAAACGCCCGGCATTCGAAGACAAGACCCTGGCGCGCATCAAGAACTGGCGCGAGATCTGCCCGGAGCTGATCATCCGTTCGACCTTCATCGTCGGCTTCCCCGGCGAAACCGAAGAAGACTTCCAGTACCTGCTGGACTGGCTGACAGAAGCCCAACTGGATCGCGTCGGCTGCTTCCAGTACTCACCGGTTGAAGGCGCCCCGGCCAACCTGCTGGACCTGGCCGTAGTGCCGGACGACGTCAAGCAGGACCGTTGGGAGCGTTTCATGGCGCACCAGCAGGCTATCAGCTCGGCGCGCCTGCAACTGCGCATCGGCAAGGAAATCGAAGTGCTGATCGACGAAGTCGACGAGCAAGGCGCGGTTGGCCGCTGCTTCTTCGATGCACCGGAAATCGACGGTAACGTGTTTATCGACGATGCCAGCGGCTTGAAGCCGGGTGACAAGGTCTGGTGCACCGTGACGGACGCCGACGAGTACGATTTGTGGGCTGAAAAGCGCGACTGATCGGCGACAAAATCAAAAGCCCTGCATCTGATCAAGATGTGGGGCTTTTTTAGGTCTATCGTTTGCCCATCGCCCCTCACTGGCAGGAAGCAGCGGCATGCGTCAGCATTCGGTTATCCATACCCCCAAAACCAGCGATTATCAAAAACTGACTGAAATCTGGGAGTCCTCAGTGCGGGCCACCCACGATTTTTTGCCGGAGAGCTACATCGAGCGACTGAGGCATCTGGTGCTGACGCACTATTTGGACACAGTGATGCTGATCTGCACCAAGGACTCGCATCAATGCATCACCGGGTTCGCTGGCGTGGCCGCGGGCAAGGTCGAAATGCTGTTTATCGACCCGCAGCACCGGGGCCAGGGCCTTGGCCGGCAATTGCTGCGCTATGCCATTGAACGCATGAACGCCGACGAACTCGAGGTGAACGAACAGAACCCCCAGGCCCTGGGCTTTTACCTCAAGCAAGGCTTCGAGGTGATCGGACGCACGGAACATGATGGCCTGGGCCAGCCTTATCCGTTGCTGCGTCTGCGTTTACGCCAGGCGCAACAGCAGTCCCGCCAGGGTTAAATGAAATGGGGCCGGGATTAACCGGCTCCAGGCAGGTACAATAGCCGCCCCCTTTTGTTACGGCCCTTGTCATGACTGACCCCATACGCCTCTCCAAACGCCTTATCGAACTGGTCGGTTGCTCCCGTCGGGAGGCTGAGCTGTTCATTGAAGGCGGCTGGGTCTCGGTGGACGGTGAAGTGATCGACGAGCCGCAGTTCAAGGTCACCACCCAGAAGGTCGAACTCGACCCCGAGGCCAAGGCCACGGTGCCCGAGCCGGTGACCATCCTGCTGCACGCCCCTGTCGGCGTGGATGCCGAAACGGCCATGGCGTCGATCAGCGCCGAAACACTCTCGGAAGAACATCGCTTCAGCAAGCGCCCGCTCAAGGGCCACTTCCTGCGCCTGACCGCCAGCGCCGACCTGCAAGCCAAGGCCAGCGGCCTTCTGGTGTTCACGCAGGATTGGAAGATCCTGCGCAAGCTGACCGCCGATGCCGCCAAGATCGAGCAGGAATACGTGGTGGAAGTCGAGGGTGACATGGTTGCCCACGGCCTCAACCGCCTGAACCACGGCCTGACCTACAAAGGCAAGGAGCTGCCGGCCGTCAAAGCCAGCTGGCAGAACGAAAACCGCCTGCGTTTTGCAATGAAAAACCCGCAGCCGGGCGTGATTGCACTGTTTTGCGAAGCGGTTGGCCTCAAGGTCATCGCCATTCGTCGTATCCGCATCGGCGGCGTGTCCATCGGCAAAGTGCCGGTTGGCCAATGGCGTTACCTGTCCGGCAAAGAGAAGTTCTAAGCCGCTCCCCTATTATCGACACCGCCTGCCTGGGCGGTGTCCACCGTTGAAAACCAGGATTGCCCACCATGATTCACAATGACGTACTGCGCAGCGTGCGCTACATGCTCGACATCAGCGACAACAAAATGGTCGAGATCACCAAGCTCGGCGGCATGGACGTAACCAAGGAAGACCTGCTGACCTACCTCAAGAAAGATGAGGAAGAAGGCTTCGTGTTCTGCCCGGATGAAGTCATGGCGCACTTCCTTGATGGCCTGGTGATCTTCAAGCGCGGCAAAGACGAAAGCCGTCCGCCGCAGCCGATCGAAACCCCGATCACCAACAACATCATCCTCAAGAAGCTGCGCGTGGCCTTTGAACTGAAGGAAGACGACATGCACGCCATCCTCAAGGCGGCCGAGTTCCCGGTGTCCAAGCCTGAGTTGAGCGCGCTGTTCCGCAAGTTCGGCCACACCAACTACCGGACCTGCGGTGACCAGTTGCTGCGCAACTTCCTCAAGGGCCTGACGCTGCGGGTTCGTGCGTAAGCCATGAATTACCATGTCTCGCCCGTCGGTTTCGTGCGCTCCTGCTTCAAGGAGAAGTTCGCGATCCCGCGCCAACCGCAGCTGGCACCCGCCGCTCGGGGCGTGCTGGAATTGGTGGCGCCGTTCGACGGGGGTGAGGCGGTGCAGGGCCTGGAGCAGGTCAGTCATGTGTGGCTGCTGTTTCTGTTCCACCAGGCCCTGGAAGACAAGCCACGCCTGAAAGTGCGCCCGCCGCGCTTGGGTGGCAACACCTCCATGGGCGTGTTTGCTACCCGCGCGACCCATCGCCCCAATGGTATTGGCCAGTCGGTGGTGAAACTGGACAAGGTCGAGCCAGGACGGTTGTGGATTTCCGGGATAGACCTGCTCGACGGCACGCCGGTGCTGGATATCAAGCCATATGTGCCGTATGCCGACATTGTCGACACGGCCACCAACGGGATCGCCAGCGCTGCGCCGCAGCTGATTCCCGTGCAATGGCTGAAGACTGCGCTGCATCAGGCGCAAAGCCATGCTCAGCGCTTGGATGAGCCGTTGGTGGCGTTGATTGAGCAGTGCCTGGCGCAGGACCCACGGCCGGCGTATCAAACGCCGGGGCCGGAGCGAGAGTATGGCGCGCAGTTCTGGGACGTGGATGTGCGTTGGCACTATCCCGAGGCTGGGCTGATTTGTGTGTTGGAAGTGCTTCCAGCCAGCTAAACGCCGAAAACAACTGTGGGAGCTGCTTCTGTGGGAGCTGGCTTGCCTGCGATGCAGACGCCTCGGTCATTCATTTGAACCGAGGTGATGCTATCGCAGGCAAGCCAGCTCCCACAGAAACCAGCTCCCACATTTTTTGATCTGTGTTTATTTCTCGACGAACGCTCGCTCGATCAGGTAATCACCCGGCTCACGCATGCGTGGCGACACTTTCAGGCCGAAGCTGTTCAACACTTCACTGGTTTCATCCAGCATGCTCGGGCTGCCGCACAGCATGGCGCGGTCGTCCTCGGGGTTGATCGGTGGCAGACCGATGTCGCTGAACAACTTACCGCTGCGCATCAGGTCGGTCAGGCGGCCTTCGTTTTCGAACGGCTCGCGGGTAACGGTTGGGTAGTAGATCAACTTGTCACGCAGGGCCTCGCCGAAGAATTCGTTCTGCGGCAGGTGCTCGGTGATGAATTCGCGGTAAGCGACTTCGTTGACGTAACGCACGCCGTGGCACAGGATCACTTTTTCAAAGCGCTCGTAGGTTTCCGGGTCCTGGATCACACTCATGAACGGAGCAAGGCCGGTACCGGTGCTGAGCAGGTACAGGTGTTTGCCCGGCTTCAAATCGTCAAGCACGAGGGTGCCTGTCGGTTTTTTGCTGATGATGATCTCGTCGCCTTCCTTCAAGTGCTGCAATTGGGAAGTCAGCGGGCCATCTGGCACCTTGATACTGAAGAACTCCAGATGCTCTTCCCAGTTCGGGCTGGCAATGGAGTAAGCGCGCATGAGCGGGCGGCCGTTGGGCTGTTGCAGGCCGATCATCACGAACTGACCGTTCTCGAAGCGCAGGCCCGGATCACGGGTGCACTTGAAGCTGAACAGAGTGTCGTTCCAGTGATGAACACTGAGGACACGCTCGTGGTTCATGTTGCTCATGTACGGGGAACTCCTGGAAATGGGTCTGCGCCAAAGGTGTAGATGCGCAATTGCACAGCATTCTAATGGCGGCGACAATATCTGTTAACTGGATTATTAAGATAAGGGTTATCGGTTATATCGATATGCGATTTACTCTCCGTCAACTGCAAGTCTTCGTCGCCGTCGCCCAGCAGGAAAGCGTCTCACGCGCTGCTGGCCTTCTGGCCTTATCTCAATCCGCCGCCAGCACCTCGATCACCGAGCTGGAGCGTCAATCCAGCTGCCAATTATTCGACCGCGCGGGCAAGCGCCTGAGCCTCAACGCCCTCGGTCATCAGCTGTTGCCCCAGGCCGTGGCGCTTTTGGACCAGGCCAAGGAGATCGAGGACCTGCTCAACGGCAAGTCCGGCTTTGGCTCCCTGGCGGTCGGCGCCACCCTGACCATCGGAAATTACCTGGCCACACTGCTGATCGGCAGCTTCATGCAGCAACATCCCGAGAGCCAGGTGAAGCTGCATGTGCAGAACACTGCACATATCGTGCACCAAGTCGCGCACTACGAAATTGACTTGGGTCTAATCGAAGGCGACTGCAGCCACCCGGACATCGAGGTGCAAACCTGGGTGGAAGATGAGCTGGTGGTGTTTTGCGCGCCGCAGCATCACTTGGCCAAGCGGGGCGTGGCGACCATGGCAGAGTTGACTCATGAAGCCTGGATTTTGCGCGAACAAGGCTCGGGCACGCGCTTGACGTTTGACCAGGCCATGCGCCATCACCGCAGCGCGCTGAATATCCGCCTGGAGCTGGAACACACTGAGGCCATCAAACGAGCTGTGGAGTCAGGGTTGGGGATTGGCTGTATTTCCCGGCTGGCGCTGCGTGACGCGTTCCGCCGTGGCAGTTTAGTACCCGTGGAAACCCCGGACCTGGACCTGGCCCGGCAGTTCTACTTCATCTGGCATAAACAGAAGTACCAGACCTCAGCGATGCGCGAGTTCCTGGAGCTTTGCCGCGCCTTTACCGCTGGGGTCCAGCGCAGCGACGAGATCGTGCTGCCGAGCATTGCCTGAGCCTTAGATCAGGATCACAGCCCACACCAGCGTGATCATGGTCAGCGCGACAAACTGCGCAGCGCTGCCCATGTCCTTGGCGTTCTTCGACAGCGGGTGGCGGTCCAGGGAGATGCGGTCGATGGCGGCTTCAACCGCCGAGTTGAGCAGCTCGACAATCAGGGCCAGCAGGCACACGGCGATCAACAACGCGCGTTCGACGCGGCTGACATTCAGGAAAAAGCTCAGCGGGATCAGGATGACGTTCAGCAACACCAATTGGCGGAATGCTGCCTCGCCCGTGAAAGCCGCGCGCAGGCCATCCAGGGAATAGCCACCTGCGTTAAAGATACGTTTGATACCGGTTTGACCCTTGAAAGGCGACATAGACGTAGGCAACTGAACCAAAGAAGTGGGGAAACTAGATCACGCCAAGTCAAAAAAGCGTGAACCGCTGAACGCTTAATGCTGCGAAATTGACTCAAGTTGTTGCAGGAGCAATGCCGCCTGGGTGCGCGTACGCACGCCCAGCTTGCGGAAGATCGCCGTGACATGGGCCTTGATGGTCGCTTCCGATACGCTCAGCTCGTAGGCAATCTGCTTGTTCAACAAACCTTCGCAAACCATGGTCAGCACACGAAACTGCTGCGGCGTCAGGCTGGCCAGTCCATCGCGGGCGGCCTTGGCTTCGTCGGACACGTTAATTTCTTCAAACGCTTGCGGCGGCCAGGACACATCGCCATCCAGCACGGTGCGCACGGCTTTCTGGATATCTTCCATGGCACTGGACTTGGGGATGAAACCGCTGGCGCCAAACTCCTTGGAGCGCACCACCACATCGGCGTCTTCCTGGGCCGAAACCATCACCACGGGGATCTGCGGGTATTGCCCGCGCAACAGCACCAGCCCGGAAAAACCATAGGCGCCGGGCATGTTCAGGTCGAGCAGCACCAAGTCCCAGTCGGACTTTTCGGCAAGGCGGGCTTCCAGTTCGGCAATGCTGGCCACCTCGACCAGGCGCACGTCCGGGCCAAGGCCTAGGGTCACGGCTTGATGCAGCGCACTGCGAAACAGCGGGTGGTCATCGGCTATCAGGATTTCGTATGTGGCCATTGATTAAATGATCCTGTTTTTTATGGGAGTCCTGATGGGTTCAGGGCTCGCCAGTACACAAGGCGGCAGCCAGGCAGCTGTCGCCACAGGGCACGCTCAACGTCAAAAGCACCTGAAACGACGTCGAAAATTCACGGTTGCACCCCAATCGGCGCTCAGCATGCCCAGCGTAGCCTGGGGGGTCAAGCACTACGCCCACGGGCATTTTAGCGACGTGCGGGTTTAGGGGGCCATCATGCAAACGTCGTGTGGCTATCCCGCGTGTATATAGGGCGCAAGACGAGTATGGCCGATGTCCGTCGGGTCCAGGGGTAACTGGAATTTGGCCGCCAGGTAATGCGTGCTGAACACGTCGAGGTAGGCATCGAGTACTTCGCAGGCAGCCTGGTCATCGGCCAGTTCAAGGCACAGGGCGGCGACTTCGGCGGTGCAAAAATGATCATCACGCTTGGACCGGCGCAGTTTGTAGCGCGACAGTTGCTCCGGCGCCAGGCTGAGTACCGGCAAATGCTCAAGGTAGGGGCTTTTGCGGAACATCTTGCGTGCTTCACTCCAAGTGCCATCCAGCAAGATGAACAACGGGCGCTTGCCCTCCTCCACCTTTACTTCGCTGACCACGCGCTCGGGCGCCACAAATTCACCGGGGAACACGATGTAGGGCTGCCACTGCGGGTCGGCCAACAAGGTGAGCAAGTCCGGATCGACTTCGGTGCGCGACCAAGCGAATGCGGTGGTGTCCTCGATTACGTCGGCGATCAGCCAGCCGGTGTTGCTGGGCTTCATCGGTTCCACGTCATGCATCAGTAGACACATGGCAGATCGGGCCTCGACCTTGGGGCGCCAGGCACACAGACAGTATTGCGGGATAACCCGGCAACCGGGGCAGCGTTCGGCACGCGAGCCACGATTGAGGAACGGCCGCACGGCGCGAGCCAGACGTTGGGTACGCAGGCGGGAGACGGCGTGGCTCATCGGATGCGCCGGTAAAACGGGTAAATCGACACGGTGGAAACTCGTGGAAGGCTGAAGTGGCCGCAGTTTACCAGCGATACGCCTGGCTGTAGTGGCAAGGGCTCACCTATAATTGCGCGCCACTGAACGCACAGCCCAGTGGCTGGTCTATGCACCAGTAACCGAATCAGGAGAGTTTCATGCTGCGTTCCATGCTGCGTCTTGTCGCCCCATCCGTCGCCCTCGCGCTGGTATTGCCCGTGTGCGCCCAGGCGGCCTCGCTGCTGGAGGCCCAAATGAACAGGAAGCTGCAAAGCGTCGCGGCTGAGAGCAATAAGGACCTGCCCCGGGAAATCGACGAAAAAACCCTGGAAGTGGCCTACACCGTTGAAGGCATGCAACTGATCGATCACCTGAGCGTGATGTCCGACCGCGCCGAACAGATGCGCGCCAACCCCAAGGCTGTGTACTTCCAGCTTGGCCAAAGCGTATGCCTGAACAAAGGCTACCGCGAGCTGATGGCCAAAGGTGCAGTGATGCGCTACGAAATCACCGAGAACAAGACCAACCGTCCCGTGGCGTCGGTCAAATTCGTTGAAGCAGATTGCCCGGCACCGGCTGCGGCGAAAAAGAAAAAGTAACTGTTTTACCTTCGCGCGCTGCTGCCCGGCAGCGCGCACTCCCCCCGCGTCAACTCCTTCCAGGCAACCAAGTGCCCTATTGAGCGACCAATAAGTGGTTGCCAGCCAAGGGTTTTTCGGCCCATGATCAAGTCATTCCAGCCATTTATTCTCAGCACTTTTCATGCTGTTCTGTAACATTTTCAGGGCAAAAGAAGGTTGCCCCC
Source organism: Pseudomonas tritici (assembly GCF_014268275.3). Taxonomy (NCBI): domain Bacteria; kingdom Pseudomonadati; phylum Pseudomonadota; class Gammaproteobacteria; order Pseudomonadales; family Pseudomonadaceae; genus Pseudomonas; species Pseudomonas tritici. The sequence goes on along the minus strand of NZ_CP077084.1, from coordinate 1,595,803 downwards.
TGCGGCAAGCAGCGACACATGCAGTGTCGTAGCCTCCGGCGAACCTCTCGTCGGCCACCCGGGCCCTGCAAGAAGGAGACGTTGAATGCCTTACGAACCGAATGACCGCCTGCTTCGACATTTTGAAGAGAATGGGGCCGACCTCACGCAGCAGGTCGAAGCTCAACTCCAACTGATCGCTCCCAACAGCCCGAATATCCCCCTGTATCGCGACATGATCCTCACCGTGCTGCGCATGGCTCAGGACGACCGCAACCGCTGGAACGCCAAGATCACCCTCCAAGCCATCCGCGAATTGGACCATGCCTTCCGCGTGCTCGAACAGTTCAAGGGCCGCCGCAAAGTGACAGTGTTCGGCTCGGCACGCACCCCGGTGGAAAGCCCGCTGTACGCCCTGGCCCGCGAAGTCGGCGCAGCGCTGGCACGCTCGGACCTGATGGTGATCACCGGCGGTGGCGGCGGCATCATGGCCGCCGCCCATGAAGGCGCCGGCTTGGAACACAGCCTGGGGTTCAACATCACCCTGCCGTTTGAACAGCATGCCAACCCGACCATTGATGGCACTGAGAACCTGCTGTCCTTCCACTTCTTCTTTACCCGCAAGCTGTTCTTCGTCAAGGAAGCCGACGCATTGGTGTTGTGCCCAGGCGGTTTCGGCACGCTGGATGAAGCGTTGGAAGTGTTGACCCTGATTCAGACCGGCAAGAGCCCGCTGGTACCGGTAGTGCTGTTGGACGCCCCAGGCGGCGGGTTCTGGCAAGGTGCCCTGGACTTCATCCGCAGTCAGTTGGAAGCCAACCGCTATATCCTGCCTACCGACCTCAAGCTGGTACGCCTGGTGTACAGCGCCGAAGAGGCAGTGGAAGAGATCAACCAGTTTTATGCCAACTTCCACTCCACGCGCTGGTTGAAACGTGAGTTTGTGGTACGCATGAATCATCCGCTCAGTGAGCGGGCATTGGCCCATTTGCAGAGCGAGTTTGCCAGCTTGCGGCTGAGTGGGGACTTCCAGCAGCTCGGGTATACCGGCGAGGAACATGATGAGCCGAGGTTCAGCCACTTGACGCGACTGGTATTCAACTTCAACGGGCGCGATCAGGGCCGGCTGCGGGAACTGGTGGATTACATCAATTTGCCGGAGAACTGGGCACAGGCTCAGGGGAAGGCTCAGCAGCGGGTGGCGCCGGAGCCGGCGTGATTTTTTAAGCAAAAAAAAAAGGCCCACTATTTTCATAGTGGGCCTTTCTTATGGCGGCTTAGGTATCTACACAATATCGTAGTGAGCGGGCTTGTCCCGCGCTGGGTGGCAAAGCCACCCCAATAAAGACACTGCCAAGTTCCAGATAAAACCAAGTCGCCTGGTTTGGGGCGGCTTCGCCACCCAGCGCGGGACAAGCCCGCTCACTACACCAACTGTGTTCAGTCGTCCATATCCCGACCGCTCAACAAGCGACTGATCATCTCCATCGAAAACCCGCGATAACTCAGGAAGCGTCCCTGCTTCGCACGCTCTCTGGCATCAATCGGAAGATGGCCAGAAAACTTGCGTCGCCAGGTGTCTTCCAGCTGCGCCTGCCAGCTGATACCGCACTCACGCAGGGCAAGGTCGATATCCGCACGCTGCAAGCCACGCTGGCTCAGCTCTTCGCGAATACGCGCCGGGCCATAGCCGGAACGGGCTCGGTAGGAGACAAAACTTTCGAGGTAACGGGCTTCCGAAAGCAGCCCCTCTTCCGTCAAACGGTCGAGGGCAGCTTCGATCATCTCGGGTTCCGCGCCGCGCTGACGCAATTTACGCGTCAGCTCGACTCGACCATGCTCGCGTCGAGCGAGCAGGTCCATCGCGGTGCGCCGAACGGCGACGAGTGTATCCAGTACAACTGTCATCGTTTGCTTCAGATATCAGTGTCGGCTTCTTCCACTTCTTCAACCGGCTCACGGTTGGCGGCAGCTTTCACGTCTGGCGCTGGGGTCAGCAGCTTGTCGCGGATCTGCTTCTCAAGCGTGGCGGCGATGTCCGGGTTGTCTGCCAGGAACTTGGCCGAGTTGGCCTTGCCCTGACCGATCTTGCTGCCATTGTAGGCATACCAGGCACCGGATTTTTCGACGAAACCATGCAGCACGCCCAGGTCGATCATCTCGCCGTTCAGGTAGATACCCTTGCCGTAGAGAATCTGGAATTCAGCCTGACGGAAAGGCGGGGCCACTTTGTTCTTCACGACTTTAACGCGGGTTTCGCTACCCACAACCTCGTCACCTTCTTTCACCGCGCCGGTACGGCGGATGTCCAGACGGACCGAAGCGTAGAACTTCAGCGCGTTACCACCGGTGGTGGTTTCCGGGCTGCCGAACATCACGCCGATCTTCATACGGATCTGGTTGATGAAGATCACCAGGCAGTTGGCGTTCTTGATGTTACCGGTGATTTTACGCAGCGCCTGGGACATCAGACGGGCTTGCAGGCCCACGTGCATGTCGCCCATTTCGCCTTCGATTTCAGCCTTGGGAACCAGGGCAGCCACGGAGTCGACCACGATCACGTCGATGGCGTTGGAGCGCACCAGCATGTCGGTGATTTCCAGGGCTTGCTCACCCGTGTCCGGCTGGGAAACCAGCAGGTCGTCAACGTTGACGCCCAGCTTGCCGGCGTATTCAGGGTCCAATGCGTGCTCGGCGTCGACGAACGCGCAGGTGGCGCCCATTTTCTGCGCTTGGGCAATCACCGACAGGGTCAGGGTAGTTTTACCGGAAGATTCAGGACCGTAGATTTCAACGATACGGCCTTTTGGCAGGCCGCCAATGCCGAGCGCGATGTCCAGACCCAGAGAGCCAGTGGAAATAGCCGGGATCGCCTGACGGTCGTGATCGCCCATACGCATTACGGCACCCTTGCCGAATTGACGTTCGATCTGACCCAGGGCCGCAGCCAAGGCTTTCTTCTTGTTGTCGTCCATTAAAGTCCTCACGTAATCAATAAGGCCGGGGCGGCCAACACCTGTATAAGTAGACAGTATTGTTCCACAAAGATCGGAGATCGCCTACCCCTGATTTTCTATTTCTGCTGCAGCTCGTCGCAACAAGCCCTCTAGCGCGGCTTTTACCGTTTGTCGGCGGACCTCATCGCGGTTGCCAGTGAAGTGTTCAAGTTCGGCCGTGACGTCCTCGCCCACGCCAAAGGCCAGCCAGACAGTGCCCACCGGTTTGTCCCGGGAACCGCCATCCGGCCCCGCCACACCGCTGACCGCGACGGCAAATCGCGCCAGGCTCTTTTCCTGTGCGCCACGCACCATGGCTTCCACCACTTCCTGGCTGACGGCGCCAACTTTTGGAAACAACGTTTCCGGCACATTCAATTGCCGCGTCTTCTGTCGATTGGAATAGGTGACATAACCCGCCTCGAACCAGGCAGAACTCCCCGGAATCCGCGTGATAGCTTCCGCGATACCGCCGCCGGTGCAGGACTCGGCAGTGGTGACATGGGCGTTGAGCACCTGTAGACGGCGACCCAGTTCAGCAGCCAGTTGAGTGATTTCCTTCACGGTCGTCTCCAGACGTAGGCGGGGGTTTGCCTACCCTACAGGAGCCAATCGCACGCGCAAGTGACGGACTGTCTCAAGAAGCTAGCGGGCGACGGCGCGCACGTACGCCTGACAGGCGCGCAAGGCGATCAGGGCGTTATCACCGTCGTCGGTGATCCCGATAATTCGCTGAGCATGCGCCGGGTCAAGTCGGGCTCGCGGGGCTGCATGAACCACGCCGCCGGGGGGGGTGGTGGCTGGCACTGAACAGTCACTGGAAGCGTCGAGAAGGACTGACAACCGCACATCAGCAGTGGCCAGCCGATCGCGCAGAACAGCCTGGTGATGGTGCGCATCGCTCAACTCCCGAGCATGTTGTGTGTCGCTGGCGCTGAGTTGTTGCTCCAGGGCCAGCCGTTGCTCTTGCTCAAACTGTTGCTGGTGCAGAGCGGCCTGGATCTGTGTTGCCGACAAATGTTCAATCCGCGCCGAGTACCGCCATGCCTGCACCTGCCAGACAACCGCCACCAGCAGGCCCACGCCTATCAGCCGGCACACATTTAGGAAACGCATAACACCGCCTTCGCCCGCGCCCACAGCCGCAGGCGATCCTCCAGCCCATTGAGCCCGCCGTTGATGCGCCGCGTGATGGTGGTGAACTGCCCCTTGTCAGCCAGCTCGTTCAGGCCATTGCTCTGCCAGAACCAGCCGGCCGAGGCGGCGGCCCATTGGGGCAACTCGAGCAGCATCGGCTCGCGCAACAAACGGTCATCGCCGAACAATGCCCGGCTGCAGGCCAGATAATTGTGACTACCGGTAATCTGGATCAGCCCCCTGCCCCGGTATGCCTGGCCGTCGCCATCGGCTTGCGGGGTATTGCCCAGGCGCGCGGCCAACGGGCCGGTGTCGTACCTGCTCAGGTACGCATCACTGCCCAGTTCGCGCACATGGCGCAACTCGGCGGATTCGTGGCCGACCTGGGCGAGGAAGGCGGCGATGCGTAGTGGGCGGTCGATCTCGTAGCGAACGAACGCTGCATTCAGGGCGGTTAAAAACAGGCCCGCACGCGCACGGGCGCCAGGCATCACCTGAAGCAGTTGGGGAAGCGTCATGAGCATGGGTTTGACTCTTGGTGATCACGCCATCTTTGTAGGCAATGGTCGTCATTGGCACACCATCTGGCGGGTGTGTGCATCTGCGTGGCCGTGGAGCAACACCACAGACCACCAGCAACACAGTGCCGGTACCACCATCGCCACTTCATAGAGAAAAGTGGCCGAGGTACGACCTGTACAAATAAGTCAGCTCCAGCAGAACTCCCAGCTCGGAGCAATGGGTGTGGTGGAGTCGAAAACGAAAAGGCTCGCTCAGTGGCAGGCCGTGAATTAGCGTGAACGCCAGAGCAGTCCGCCCTGGCGAAGCTCGGAGCGGATCACCTCTTTGACCTGTTAGTCCAGGTTAAACTCGAAGCCCTCAAGCTCGCCCATGCCAAAACCGGCTGCGTATGGTCGGCCATATGAGCCTAACTTAACTCGAATAGACCAATTCGCTGCGAGACTGTTGTCGATTGTTGCGTCAGAGATGGTGGCCTCGTTGATATAGGCCCTTGCGTCATCAACCTTGAAGGGATCAGGCGGTTCAGGATCTGGCTGGTCCAGCTTGCCGATCATGTACCGTACAACACCATCGTGGATGACAGTCGTCAAGCCGTTCTTGATGCTGACCCGGGTACCGGCAACCTTAGCCTTCTCCAGGCGATCGGCCAGCTCTTCTTCTGTTTCGAGTCGGGCGTAGGTTAGGAAGAGGCGGGAATTGAACGACTCATCGCCGTAGCTCGCATCGAACTCTTCGAATTCGGCGACATGGCGATACCGCTCGGGGAGCTTCTGCAGCTCGGCCTGCATGAACTGGAGCAGGTTGGCGGTATTCTTGGGCAGGTCGTACTTGCTCCAGCTGGCCACTTCGACCGACACCATCTGACGCTCTGGCGCATTGGCCGCGCTGCCGCGGGTGCAAGAGTTAATCTCGAACTCACCGGTGACGGTATTGAGCTTCCAGCCGGAAACGCCCGGCACGCAGTTGCTGGACTGGATAGTGCCGGACATTTTCCTTGCCTCATAACGAGAAAAGCCCAGCGCGACGGCTGGGCTCTATTACGCAAGGAGATAGAAGATCATGGAGTCCAGTAAGCAATCTTGCCGCCTGCACCAACAGCTACAAAATTGCCGTTGCCGTAGGCGACGCTCCGGATATCGGTTCCTGCGAAAGTGTTGACTTGCTGAACCCAGCCGATCCCATCCTCGGAAACGGCTGTCTTGCCGCCGTCGCCGACAGCTACATACTTGCCATTACCGTAAGCAATGTCGCGGATGATGGTTCCACCGAAACTGGTATCTTCAACAGCAGTCCAGTTAAGCCCATCGGATGAATATGCCATCTTGCCATCCGCACCAACGATAAACATTTTCCCGTTGCAAAGCTTCATGGAAAGGATGGTGCTAGTGCCGAAGGTGCTGGTTACGGTCGAGAATGATTGCGAATCATTTGTCGCCATCTTCACAGCGCTAAGCAGCTTCCCATTCGATCCCGCAACCAACACAAAAACGCCAATGACGTTGACGCAGTACACTGTCTCGCTAGAAGTGAAGGTCGTAGTGCGCTCCACCTGGCCTGACCAATCACCATAACGGGAAAAGACTTTACCGTTAGACCCAACCAGTATCCAGGTCGTGTTGCTGCCGTTAATTGGCTGATAATACACAACGCCTTGCAAGTCTCCGGACGCGCGAACAGTTGCCGTAATGTCTGTCCAAGCCCTTTCAGGGCGTGCTGTGCTGCCGTAGACCACACTGCCGGATTGAGAAAGGGCTTGAAGCTGTGTCCCAAGACCGTTCCAGTACAGGTCGTTGAGGACCTTTCCGCTATCAGAGGTGACGACGTCCTTAAGCTTGGTCCAAGCTGTACCAGTCGCGCCTCCGCTGACAAGCTGAGTGGTTGTGGGAAGACCGTTGCCACCAGCCGCATAAAACTTGCCGTCCCCAAAAACCACGCGCCTAAGCATGCCGGTGTTATCCACCGGTTGCACTTGGGTCCAAAGATCTTGCAAGGTTTGAGACGCCGAATTTGCGTTTTCCATTTTAAACTCCGTTACTTAGCTGATTTAAGTTCAGGCCTCTGTATTGGGCGTATGGCGCTCATGGGCGATTGCTCGAGGCTCGTGGCCTTCACATGATTCAGCGTCCCACATCGGGAACATTTGATCTGGAGCTCTGTAAACCCACCCGTACGGGCGAGAAGTCTTTTGCAGTTACCGCATCTGAATTCGTTCAACATCTGCAAGTCCGTTTATTTATCTGCCAAGCCCCCTCCCGCTCGTGCGAGCAGTGGGGGCCTTGGCTGGCTTGGAAGCTACTGTTGCGATCTGGCAGTATCGAGACCAGGCCGAGGCTATCCCGTAGCAATGCATGGACTACTCCTGCAACGGGCGGTATTGATCCGGATCGTCGATATTCGTGACTTCCCAGGTGCGGGCAAACAGCGGTTTGCCTGTGGGATCTTCGAGCAGCGACGGGCCGAGGTAGATGTTTTGGGTAAAGGACACGGTCCAGGTGTCGTAGTCCGTTTCCGCCCCGTTAAGACCAGAAGGCGCCGCGACAATCGTGGCGGGCAAATCACACTGATCGGGCGGCAGGCCCCAACGGTTATCCAGGGCCAGGTCCATCAATTGGCTGGCCAGGTCGCAGGCATCAAAGGGCGCGGCCCCGCTGGCGACCATGGCCTTGAGTGAAACTGACAAGGCGTGTGCCTTGCGCCCGGCAAGGGAGCGAACGCCCGGGCCGTTGCGCTCCACGCTGATCAAAATCCCGGTTTTATCTCCTGTTCCGGAGAAGTCCTGGTGGTTGCCTACTAGCAGTTGTGGGAAAGCGCTTTTCAGCGCGTCCGCAATCGCCACGGGCAGTTGGGAAGGTTTTTCGAGAAGTGTCATCTGCTTGCATCCTTGCAGCGGTTACTGCTGATCCGGGCGAGAGTTCGGGGGCTCGTTGACCCCAATGCGCTTGGCCGCCCAGCGTTCATAGAGGCCGATGGCCACGTCCGCGCCGGCCATGGCGGTCAGGCAACCTATGGCGCCGGCGGTCCAGATCGACATGCCGGCGGCGTAGCACAGCATCAACGCCGATACCCCGCAGACCATGCACGCCCCGGACCGCAGCGCCAGGCGCCGGATCAGCGACCAACCGCGAGCGCCCTCCTTGTCGGCACGCCACATTTCGCCGGACACCCCACCCACCAGGGCCAGTGCGATCACCAGCCAGACAGGCATTTCCGCTAACACTTGCTGCTCGTTTGTCATGTCACGCCTCCTGGCTGAGCATGCCGGCAAGGGGCCGGTATCTGGGTAAATCCATTTATAGGTAGGCATTCCAAAAAGCCCGGTTGCCCGGGCTTTTCAGTAATGCGGTCCCGCTTCGAACTGTCGGCGCTACTGGCGCGGTACGGTTCTTTCCTCAATGTTTTTCCGACCACGATCCCTGTCTGCCGGATAACTGCTTCTGGTGCTTTACGCTGCACACCCGGGTCAGTTGCCAACCCTCTGAACCGTTAAGGCCGGTTCATCGCTGCCTGTTCTTGTAACGTGATGAAACTAAAGAGCGTCGGCATCCTTGCCGGTGTTACTTGGCGTCCCTGCCATCGCTCAGATGGCATCCTTGCCGATGTTGCGTGCCTTCCTTGTCTTCCTTGGCAGCATCCTTGCCGCCTCCACCAGACCATGTTGGCTGGCTTGAGATGGAGAATATGCATGTATGCATATACAGTCAATGCACAAATGCATTTATTTTCACTATGGAAATGCATGAGTGCATTTGAAGCCTTGCACACCGAGGGCTTGGGGATTTTCTACGGGCGAAAAAAAGCCCGCGCATTGGCGGGCTTCGTCTTACGTGAGGAGGTTATCGGGCGTACATACCCCACCAGAACACATGCCCGAGGATGCTGATCTGCTCATCCTGGATATCCTGAAAACTGTAGTCCTCATCCGGATGCTCATCCCGATTGAAACTGCGCAGGCGAATCCCGGAAGGCAGGCGATAGAGCTGTTTCACGCGCAATTGGCCATTGTGATTGATGGCGTACAGGTCGCCATCGACGATGTCACCAATGCCACTCTTGCCCGCATTCACACCAACCGTCGCGCCATCACGCAACACCGGCAACATACTGTTGCCGCGCACCGTCACACACTTGGCCTGGTCGAACTGCACACCGTTATGCCGCAGGCTGCGCTTGCCAAATCGCAGGCTGGCCTTCTCGCTTTCCTCGATGACGAATCTTCCTGATCCAGCAGCCAATTCAACCTCGCGCAGAAAGGGGATCGACACCTCGTCATCATTAACGGGCGTGTCGTCGTCCCACAGGCTTATGTCCTTGAGTTCCGAGTGCATCGGGTCGCGCCCATCATCGCGCAAAGCCCCCACTGCCGCACGCCCGCGCAATTGGTCGGTGCTCACGCGGAAGTACTCGGCGATGCGCGAGATGTGCTTGTCCGACGGATCAACGATCTTGCCGCTGAGGATCCGGGATAACGTGGATTGAGGCACGCCAGTGCGCCGGTGAAGCTCCGTGGGGGAGATCCGGTCGCGGTCCAGCAGTTCTCTTAAGACGATAGAAACGTTGCGTTTTTGCATAACGGGGATAGTGACGAGAGTTTTTGGGGTTGGCAAATGCTAATTTGCATTCTTATGCATAAATCATGCATTTACCGGGCCGACCTACCTATATTGATGTGGACTGCGAACCCCCAACCTCGCGTGTTAACCTTGCGCCCATTGCAAAATCAGCTGGGCCGAGTGCCCCACGTTTGCCCCATCACTTTCAACGAATTTGCCTATTACCCAATGAGTAAAAACACCTCCGATCTGTCCTCCCACACCCCGATGATGCAGCAGTACTGGCGCCTCAAAAACCAGCACCCTGATCAGTTGATGTTCTATCGCATGGGCGACTTCTACGAGATCTTCTACGAAGACGCGAAGAAGGCCGCCAAGTTGCTGGACATCACCCTGACCGCGCGTGGGCAGTCGGCGGGGCAGTCGATTCCGATGTGTGGGATTCCTTACCATTCGTTGGAAGGCTACCTGGTCAAGCTGGTGAAACTGGGCGAGTCGGTGGTGATCTGTGAGCAGATCGGCGATCCGGCCACCAGTAAAGGACCGGTTGAGCGTCAGGTGGTGCGCATTATTACGCCGGGGACGGTGAGTGATGAAGCGCTGCTGGATGAGCGTCGCGATAACCTGATCGCCGCGGTGCTGGGTGATGAGCGTCTGTTCGGGCTTTCGGTGCTGGATATCACCAGTGGCAACTTCACTGTGCTGGAGATCAAGGGCTGGGAGAATCTGCTGGCGGAGTTGGAGCGCATCAATCCGGTGGAGTTGTTGATTCCGGATGATTGGCCGAAGGACTTGCCAGCGGAAAAACGTCGTGGGACCAAGCGTCGTGCACCGTGGGATTTTGAGCGCGATTCGGCGTTGAAAAGTCTGTGCCAGCAATTCTCGGTGCAGGACCTCAAAGGCTTCGGCTGCGAAACCCTGACCCTGGCCATTGGTGCTGCCGGTTGCTTGCTTGGCTATGCCAAGGAAACCCAGCGCACGGCCCTGCCGCATTTGCGTAGCCTGCGCAATGAGCGTCTGGACGACACAGTTGTGCTCGACGGTGCGAGCCGTCGCAACCTGGAGTTGGACACCAACCTGGCCGGCGGACGCGATAACACCCTGCAATCGGTGGTTGACCGTTGCCAGACCGCCATGGGCAGCCGTTTACTGACCCGCTGGCTGAACCGTCCGTTGCGGGACTTGAGCGTGCTGCAAGCGCGTCAGTCGTCTATTACCTGCCTGCTGGACGGCTATCGCTTTGAAAAGCTGCAGCCGCAGTTGAAGGAAATCGGCGATATCGAGCGCATTCTGGCGCGGATCGGCCTGCGTAACGCACGCCCGCGTGATTTGGCGCGTCTGCGCGACGCCCTCAGCGCCTTGCCGCAACTGCAGGTCGCGATGACTGAACTGGATACGCCGCACCTGCAACAGCTTGCGGTAACCGCTGGCACCTACCCGGAACTGGCGGCGCTGTTGGAAAAAGCCATCATCGACAACCCGCCCGCGATCATCCGCGACGGTGGCGTATTGAAGACCGGTTACGACAGCGAGCTGGATGAACTGCAATCCCTGAGCGAAAACGCCGGGCAGTTCCTGATTGACCTGGAAGCCCGCGAAAAAGCCCGCACCGGCCTGGCCAACCTGAAAGTCGGCTATAACCGCGTGCATGGCTACTTTATTGAGTTGCCCAGCAAGCAGGCCGAGTCGGCACCTATCGACTATCAACGTCGCCAGACCCTCAAAGGCGCCGAGCGTTTTATCACGCCGGAGCTGAAAGAATTCGAAGACAAGGCACTGTCCGCCAAGAGCCGCGCCCTGGCTCGGGAAAAAATGCTCTACGAAGCGTTGCTGGAAGACTTGATCAGCCAACTGGCGCCGTTGCAGGATACCGCCGCCGCCCTGGCCGAACTGGACGTGCTGAGCAACCTGGCCGAACGTGCGCTGAACCTTGACCTGAACTGCCCGCGTTTTGTCAGCGAGCCGTGCATGCGTATCGTGCAAGGTCGCCACCCTGTTGTAGAGCAGGTGCTGACCACGCCGTTCGTCGCCAACGACCTGTCGCTGGACGACGACACCCGCATGCTGGTCATCACCGGTCCGAACATGGGCGGTAAATCCACCTATATGCGTCAGACCGCCTTGATTGTGTTGCTCGCGCATATCGGCAGTTTTGTCCCGGCCGCGAGTTGCGAGCTGTCACTGGTTGATCGCATTTTCACCCGGATCGGTTCCAGCGATGACCTGGCCGGTGGCCGTTCGACCTTTATGGTGGAAATGAGCGAAACCGCCAATATCCTGCACAACGCCACCGAACGCAGCCTGGTATTGATGGACGAAGTGGGACGCGGCACCAGCACCTTCGACGGCCTGTCCCTGGCCTGGGCGGCGGCCGAGCGCCTGGCGCATTTGCGCGCCTATACGCTGTTCGCCACCCACTATTTCGAACTGACCGTTCTACCGGAGAGCGAACCACTGGTGGCCAACGTGCACTTGAACGCCACCGAGCACAACGAGCGCATCGTGTTCCTTCACCATGTGTTGCCGGGGCCTGCCAGCCAGAGTTACGGCCTGGCCGTGGCACAACTGGCCGGTGTGCCGAACGACGTAATCACCCGCGCTCGCGAGCACCTCAGCCGGCTGGAAACCACGGCGCTGCCCCATGAAACCGTGGTCACCAGCGCTGCCAAAGCCTCCAACAAGCCAGCCGCGCCGCACCAGAGCGATATGTTCGCGAGCCTGCCCCATCCGGTACTGGATGAGTTGGCAAAGCTTGACCTGGACGACTTGACGCCGCGAAAAGCGTTGGAATTGCTCTATGCACTGAAGACACGGGTCTAACGCAGACGCTTGCAAGCTGATATTATCTCGCGCGGTTTGGGATGCTGCGGGCTTTTAGCCTGGCCTGCAGACTATCGCTCCCGAACCTCGCGGACCCCGCCATAAGGGGTTTCGCTGCCGCCGCCTGAGGAGAAAATTAGAAATGACCTTCGTCGTCACCGACAACTGCATCAAGTGCAAGTACACCGACTGCGTAGAAGTGTGTCCGGTGGACTGCTTCTACGAAGGCCCGAATTTCCTGGTTATCCACCCGGATGAGTGCATCGATTGCGCCCTGTGTGAGCCTGAATGCCCGGCCGTCGCTATTTTCTCCGAGGATGAAGTCCCGGCAGAGATGCAGCAATTTATTCAGTTGAACGTCGAGCTGGCGGAAATCTGGCCGAACATCACTGAGCGCAAGGACCCGATGCCGGACGCAGCGGAGTGGGATGGCAAAAAAGGTAAGATTGCAGAGCTCGAACGCTAATAACGTCGCCTCCCCCTAAAAAGGCCCCTTGCGGGCCTTTTCGCGTTCCTGGATGGCGGGTTTCACTTTTCTACAGGCAAAAAAAAGGGGCGGTATGACCCGCCCACATTTTTTCCCTAGTCCCTTTATTCCTTTTCATCATCCTGATGAATCGCATCCTGCGACGTTCCTTCAACCATCGTTCCTTGATGGCTGTGCCAATCCGTGGACACAGGGCTGATGTTAGAGAGTTCCATAGGAAGTTCAAAGGCTTCTAACCCATTGGCTGACAGGCTCTCGCGGAAACCATGAAATAATTAATTGTTATATTTCAACCAGATAGAAAAAGCTCTCGAAGAACTGGGCCGCACAAGACGGGTAAAAAAACCAATCGCTTACGAAAAAGTAAGTAAATGCTTACACGACCAATTGCGTAAATGCGTAACAGACACCGCTTGACCGTCCTCCAGACATGAAAAAGCCCCGACAGGGTCGAGGCTTTTTCCCTGCATCACCCTCAGTCGTCGCTGACGGTAATAGTCGGCATGGCCGGCGCTGCGGCTTCCTGCAGGACGATTCGCGCGCCGACATGACGTGCGAGCTCCTGGTACACCATGGCGATCTGACCATCAGGGTCTGCCGCGACAGTGGGCTTGCCGCCATCAGCCTGCTCACGAATCACCATCGACAGTGGCAATGAAGCCAATAGCTCCACACCGTACTGAGTCGCCAACTTCTCGCCACCGCCCTCACCAAACAGGTGCTCGGCGTGGCCGCAGTTGGAGCAGATATGCACCGCCATGTTCTCAACCACGCCCAGCACCGGGATATTGACCTTGCGGAACATCTCCACGCCTTTTTTCGCGTCGAGCAGCGCCAGGTCCTGGGGGGTGGTGACAATCACCGCGCCGGCCACCGGGACTTTCTGCGCCAGGGTCAGCTGGATATCGCCGGTGCCTGGCGGCATGTCGATCACCAGGTAATCCAGATCGCCCCAAGCGGTCTGGGTAACCAGTTGCAGTAACGCGCCGGAAACCATCGGCCCGCGCCAGACCATCGGCGTGTTGTCATCGGTGAGGAAAGCCATGGACATCACTTCCACGCCCAGGGATTCGATAGGCACGAACCACTTCTGGTCCTTGACCTTCGGCCGCGTGCCTTCGGCGATGCCGAACATCACACCTTGGCTCGGGCCGTAGATATCCGCGTCGAGAATGCCCACGCGCGCACCTTCACGAGCCAGGGCCAGGGCCAGGTTGGCCGCCGTGGTGGACTTACCCACGCCGCCCTTGCCGGACGCCACGGCTACAACGTTCTTGACGTTGGCCAGACCCGGAATCTGCGCCTGGGCCTTGTGCGCGGCGATCACGCATTGAATGTCGACCTTGGCCGACCGTACGCTGTCCAGGCCTTCGATGGCCATTTGCAGCATCTGCGCCCATCCGTTCTTGAAAAGGCCTGCGGCATAGCCCAATTCCAACTGGACCGACACCTGGTCGCCGTGGACTTCGATGGCGCGCACACAGCCGGAACTGACCGGGTCCTGGTTCAAATAGGGGTCGGTGTACTGGCGAAGAACGGCTTCCACCGCTGCGCGATTGACGGCGCTCATGGGCTACTCCCGAAAAAGACTGACTGAAACAGGCGGCTATCCTAACCGTTCCAGCAGCCCAACGGCATGCTTTCGCAGGTTCGGAGGATTCTGAAACAGCGCCACGGGGTGAAATATATTTCCCGGCGCTTTATAGTGGCCGACCTCCGTTTCATCAAGTAGCCGAGCCCCATGTCCGAGCCACGCAAGATCCTCGTCACCAGCGCCCTGCCCTATGCCAATGGTTCGATCCATCTTGGCCATATGCTTGAGTACATCCAGACCGATATGTGGGTGCGCTTCCAGAAGCATCGCGGCAACCAGTGCATTTATGTCTGCGCGGACGACGCCCACGGTTCGGCCATCATGTTGCGCGCCGAAAAGGAAGGCATCACCCCGGAACAACTGATCGCCAACGTGCAGGCTGAACACAGCGCCGACTTTGCCGAGTTCCTGGTGGATTTCGACAATTTCCACTCGACCCACTCCGACGAGAACCGCGAGCTGTCGAGCCAGATCTACCTACGTTTGAAAGACGCCGGGCACATTGCCCAGCGGTCGATCACGCAGTATTTCGACCCGGAAAAGAAAATGTTCCTGGCCGACCGCTTCATCAAGGGCACCTGCCCGAAATGCGGCACCGAAGACCAGTACGGTGACAACTGCGAAAAATGCGGTGCTACTTATGCACCGACAGACCTGAAGGATCCGAAGTCGGCGATCTCCGGCGCCACCCCGGTGCTCAAGGACTCCCAGCACTTCTTCTTCAAGCTCCCGGACTTCCAGCAGATGCTGCAAAGCTGGACGCGCAGCGGCACGCTGCAGGACGCCGTGGCCAACAAGATCGCCGAATGGCTGGATGCCGGCCTGCAGCAGTGGGACATCTCCCGCGATGCGCCGTACTTCGGCTTCGAGATCCCGGGCGAGCCGGGCAAGTACTTCTATGTGTGGCTGGACGCGCCGATCGGCTACATGGCCAGCTTCAAGAACCTGTGCGATCGCACGCCTGAGCTGGACTTCGATGCCTTCTGGGCCAAGGATTCCACCGCCGAGCTGTACCACTTCATCGGCAAGGACATCGTCAACTTCCACGCCCTGTTCTGGCCGGCGATGCTTGAAGGTTCGGGCTACCGCAAGCCAACCGGCATCGCGGTGCATGGCTACCTGACGGTCAACGGCCAGAAGATGTCCAAGTCCCGTGGCACCTTTATCAAGGCGCGCACCTACCTGGACCACCTGTCGCCGGAATACCTGCGCTACTACTACGCCTCCAAGCTGGGCCGTGGCGTCGATGACCTCGACCTGAACCTGGAAGACTTCGTACAGAAGGTCAACTCGGACCTGGTCGGCAAGGTCGTCAACATCGCCAGCCGTTGCGCCGGGTTTATCCACAAGGGCAACGCCGGTGTACTGGTGGCCGAGAACGCCGCGCCGGAACTGACGGAAGCGTTCCTGGCCGCTGCGCCAAGCATCGCCGACGCCTATGAAGCCCGCGACTTTGCCCGCGCCATGCGCGAGATCATGGGCCTGGCCGACCGCGCCAACGCGTGGATCGCCGACAAGGCGCCGTGGTCGCTGAACAAGCAGGAAGGCAAGCAGGCGGAAGTCCAGGCGATCTGCGCCACGGGCATCAACCTGTTCCGCCAACTGGTGATCTTCCTCAAGCCGGTGCTGCCATTGCTGGCCGCGGATGCCGAGGCGTTCCTCAATGTGGCGCCGCTGACCTGGAACGATCACGCCACCTTGCTCAGCAACCATCAGTTGAACGAGTTCAAGCCGCTGATGACCCGTATCGACCCGGTTAAAGTCCAGGCCATGACCGACGCTTCGAAAGAAGACCTGGTCGCCAGCCAGACAGACACTGGCTCGGCTGCGCCAGCCGGCAACGGTGAGCTGGCCAAAGATCCGATCTCGCCGGAAATCGACTTTGATGCCTTCGCTGCCGTGGACCTGCGTGTCGCGCTGATCGTCAAGGCTGAAGCCGTGGAAGGGGCCGACAAGCTGCTGCGCCTCACACTGGACATCGGTGACGAGCAACGCAACGTGTTCTCCGGGATCAAGAGCGCTTACCCAGACCCGTCCAAGCTCGACGGTCGGCTGACCATGATGATCGCCAACCTCAAGCCACGGAAAATGAAGTTCGGTATTTCCGAAGGCATGGTCATGGCGGCCGGCCCTGGCGGCGAAGAGATCTACCTGCTGAGCCCTGACAGCGGCGCCAAGCCGGGTCAACGGATCAAGTAAGCCCATGGGCCTGCTGCAAGCGAATTAGGTCTACTGTAGGAGCCCGGCTTGCCGGGCTCCTACAACTCCACAACACGCCCGTTCGCTCAACGGCATGCCAATGATCACCCCATGAATCTGATTCAACGTATCGACGCGCTGCTGCCGCAAACCCAGTGCGGCAAATGCGGGCATCCCGGCTGCAAACCCTACGCCGAGGGTATTGCTCAAGGCGAGGCGATTAACAAGTGCCCGCCTGGCGGACAGGAGACCATTGCTGGCCTTGCGCAACTACTGCATGTGCCAGTGCTGGAACTGGATACCAGCCGAGGGGAAGCGCCGGCCCAGATCGCCTATATTCGCGAGGCCGAGTGCATCGGCTGTACCAAATGCATCCAGGCCTGCCCGGTGGATGCCATTGTTGGCGCGGCCAAGCTGATGCACACCGTGCTCATCGACGAGTGCACCGGCTGCGACCTCTGCGTTGCGCCATGCCCCGTAGACTGCATTGAAATGCGCCCGACAGCCACCGTATTGCCAATTGTCGGCGGCCTGGCCGCCAATGATCAGCAACGCCATGAACGAGGGCTCAAGCGCGACCGCGCAAGGCGGCGTTATGAACATCGCAATGCGCGGCTGCAGCGGGAAGAAGCGCAAAAACTCGCCGAACGCCTGGCTCGGGCCAAACGCTCAGTACCGGTTTTACCTGTAGAGGTCGGTACCGCACAGGATGCGGCGATAAAAAAAGCCAAAATCACGGTCGCAATGAGTCGCGCCCAACTGCATAAATCCTTGAAGGCTTTCGGTCACCCGCCAACCTATGAACAACAGGCGCAGTTGATTGTCCTGCAGCAGCAGTACGAAGCAGCAGAACAAGCGCTGGCGACCCTGGAACCGGGCACCGCATCGAAGGCCGTCGGTACGACCATGAATATGGCCGACCTGAAACGCGCCAAAATCCAGCTGGCGATGCGCCGTGCGGAATTGAAGAAAGCCCAGGACTTGAACGCCGACGCGCAGCAACTGGCCGAGGCACAACATAACCTCGACGAGGCGCAGCGCCAAGTCGATGCCCATGGCAACATCTGATCCGCAAAAACCTGCTGTGTGTATTGCTACAATCCCGCCGACTGACTCCTAGGAACGCCCCACCCCATGAACGCCGCAAAACGCCTGGAAATTTTCCGCAGGCTTCACGAAGACAATCCGGAACCCAAGACCGAACTGGCTTACACCACGCCGTTCGAGTTGCTGATTGCGGTGATCCTGTCGGCGCAATCCACCGACGTCGGCGTCAACAAGGCCACGGCGAAGCTGTATCCCGTGGCGAACACGCCGGAAGCGATTTATGCCCTGGGTGTGGACGGGTTATCGGAGTACATTAAGACCATTGGCCTGTACAACAGCAAGGCCAAGAACGTTATCGAGACGTGCCGCCTGCTGGTCGAGCGGCATGGCAGCCAAGTGCCGCAAACCCGTGAAGAACTGGAAGCCCTGCCGGGCGTTGGCCGTAAGACCGCTAATGTGGTGCTCAACACCGCATTCCGGCAACTGACCATGGCCGTGGACACCCACATATTCCGGGTCAGCAACCGCACCGGCATCGCCCGCGGGAAGAATGTGGTGGAGGTGGAAAAGCAGCTGATGAAGTTCGTACCCAAGCCCTATCTGCTGGACTCCCACCACTGGCTGATCCTTCACGGGCGCTATGTTTGCCAGGCTCGCAAGCCGCGTTGCGGTAGCTGTCGCATCGAAGACTTGTGCGAATACAAGGAAAAGACGTCCGACGATTGAGGGATCATTGGTTTTCTCGATCAGTCGATTGAAAAAATCTTTTTTACCGGATCATGGATTATCGTTATAAGGAGCGCCAACGGCAGTCTTAGCCCGGAGTGAACCTTATGAGCACTGGCAAAGAACAACTGGAAGTGGAAGACGACCTCGTTGAATCGGATGACGATGTGGCCGAGGCACCAGTGGCAGAGGTCGCCAAGACCAATTTGAGCAAACGCCGCACCATCGACAACCTTTTGGAAGAACGACGCTTGCAAAAACAGCTGGCCGATTACGACTTCGATCTCTGATCGAGCGGTTGACGGCCGGAAGCCTCCCTCACGGAGGCTTTTTTCTGCCGTTTATCCAAGCAATGCGTGGTGCGCTGCCCTCTTCTATACCAAGCCGTTACGCTGGGCCAGTTCAATCAGGTCTACGAGGGAGCGTGCGTTCAGCTTGAGCAGCAAACGTGTCTTGTAGGTGCTGACGGTCTTGTTGCTGAGGAACATGCCGTCGGCGATCTCCTTGTTGGTTCGGCCCCTGGCCAGCTGCTGTAATACCATCATTTCCCGTCCCGACAGGCGCTCGACCATATCAGCCTCACTGGCATTGCCCATGGTGGAGCGTACCGAGTTCAGCGCTTGGTTCGGGAAGTAGCTGTAGCCCGACAAGACCGCCTTGATCGCACTCAGCAACTCGGTCAGGTCCTGTTGCTTGCACACGTAGCCGGCAGCCCCCGCCTGCATGCAGCGCATGGAAAAATGGCCAGGGGCCTGGGACGTAAGCACCAGCACCTTGAACGGCGCAGGTTGTTTGGTAGAGGACAGCCGGCAAATAACTTCCAGGCCATCAAGTTTGGGTATCCCAATATCCAGTATGACAATGTCCGGCATATGCTCACGCGCAAGTTGCAACGCATCGACACCGTTATCGGTCTCGGCAACGACCTCATAACCATGACGTTCCATTAGCATACGCACAGCAAGACGAATGACGGGATGATCATCCACGATCAGCACTTTATTCATGAGAAAGTCCAATTTCGCTGTTCGAATTATTTAGAGCAAGCACAATAGCCTAGTCGTTTACTAGTTGGCATAGCATTCACCCCCAAGCATTAGCAAGCAGAGACCCAACCCACAGCGATAAAGGAATTGGCCTACAAAAAAACGCCGTCTCGGACGTATCCAGTTTTATGGATCCTTTCAGACCTTTCCGGGGACTTACATACTTTGAGTGAAATATCCATGGCGTATGGGGGGCAGGGTAAACGCGCCGCACGTAACTCTCAGGAAATGCCCCTTGCCTCTGGCCTGCTGCCGAGAAACCCAGCAAGAAAAAACGAGTCGGTTTAGTTCCATTCAACATATCCACTTACTTCCATATTTCCTACAGACCATTCTGCGATTTATATATTCGCGGTACTTACATGAGTGAATTTTCTGTAAGACCAGTTCCTACGCAGATGTAAAAATTCATTCCCCCTACAAACTTTCAACAACAATTCATTCAAGGCCTTCATTTGAGAGAGACCTCGGCCAAAAACATCAACACATGTTTAAGCGTTATAAACACCACAAGTACCGACAAAAACCCAGGCAAAAAAAATGGCCCCTTGTACAAGGGGCCATTCTTCACAGCGCGCGCAAACTTAGAACAACGAGCGACCTTTGTTGGCCGCAATGCGCATGCGCAATGCGTTCAACTTGATAAAGCCTGCTGCGTCCGCCTGATTGTAGGCGCCGCCGTCTTCTTCGAACGTGGCGATGTTGGCATCGAACAGCGAGTCATCGGACTTGCGACCGGTCACAATCACGTTGCCCTTGTACAGCTTCAGGCGCACAACGCCGTTCACGTGGGCCTGGGAAGCGTCGATCATCTGTTGCAGCATCAGACGCTCAGGGCTCCACCAGTAGCCGGTGTAGATCAGGCTGGCGTACTTGGGCATCAACTCGTCTTTGAGGTGAGCCACTTCGCGGTCCAGGGTGATGGACTCGATGGCGCGGTGGGCACGCAGCATGATGGTGCCGCCCGGGGTTTCGTAGCAGCCACGGGACTTCATGCCCACGTAGCGGTTCTCGACGATGTCGAGACGGCCGACGCCGTGTTCGCCACCGATACGGTTCAGGGTCGCCAGTACGGTGGCCGGGGTCATTTCGACGCCGTCCAGCGCGACGATGTCGCCGTTGCGGTAGGTCAGTTCCAGGTACTGGGCCTTGTCAGGAGCGTTCTCCGGGGAGACGGTCCATTTCCACATGTCTTCTTCGTGTTCGGTCCAGGTGTCTTCCAGCACGCCGCCTTCATAGGAGATGTGCAGCAAGTTGGCGTCCATCGAGTACGGGGACTTCTTCTTGCCATGACGCTCGATCGGGATCGCGTGCTTTTCAGCGTAATCCATCAGCTTTTCACGGGACAGCAGGTCCCATTCACGCCAAGGAGCAATCACTTTCACGCCTGGCTTGAGTGCATAGGCGCCCAGTTCGAAACGTACCTGGTCGTTGCCCTTGCCGGTAGCGCCATGGGAAATGGCGTCAGCGCCGGTTTCGTTGGCGATTTCAATCAGGCGCTTGGCGATCAGCGGACGTGCGATGGAAGTACCCAGCAGGTACTCGCCTTCGTAGACAGTGTTGGCGCGAAACATCGGGAAGACGAAATCGCGGACGAACTCTTCGCGCAGGTCGTCAATGTAGATCTCTTTCACGCCCATGGCTTGCGCCTTGGCACGTGCAGGTTCGACCTCTTCGCCCTGACCCAGGTCAGCGGTGAAGGTCACCACTTCACAGTTATAAGTATCCTGCAGCCACTTGAGGATCACCGAAGTGTCCAGGCCGCCGGAATACGCGAGAACGACCTTGTTTACGTCGGCCATGCCATCACTCCACGGGGTTGTACGGAAAGGCGTCGATTCTACCGACCAAAACCGTGAATTTACAGGGGCGCGACAGCAAATGAAGATAAAGCGACAGATTATGTCGAACGGGCGACCGATGGTCGCACCTGATGCTGGCACTTTATGACGTGTGCGCAGGGTTGCTCGGGCCCGTAGCCTGGGGGGCCGGTTTCTCGGGGGCGGCCACGCGCTCCAGCTGGATATTGACCCGACGATTGCGCGCCCGGTTGGCCGCATTGGTGTTGGGCGCCAGCGGGTAGCTTTCGCCATGAAAGCGCAGGGTGACCTGGGATTCCTGGACGCCATTGGCTTTGAAGTAGTCCATCACCGCCAAGGCGCGGCGGCGCGAGACATCGCGGTTGGTCAGGCGGTTGCCACTGTTGTCCGAATGGCCATTGAGCTCGATGTGGTTGACGGTGGGGTCGGCTTTCATGAACGCGAGAATCACGTCGAGTTTCTTCTTGGCCGCCGCGTCCAGCTCAATGCCGCCACCGGGAAAGCCGATTTCGGTCTGTTTGACCTGGTCGTAATTCATCGGCAATAGCTTGGTGGTGCACAACTGATAGTCGTTGTAGGCCTTGTTGAATTTGACCGGCAACAGGCGAATTTCCGAGTAACCGCCTTCACGTCCGTAATGGCGAACGGTCGGGCTACGCCCTTCCAGCAAACCATTGAACAGCCGCCCAGCCTGGGCCTGGGAGCTGTTGAACAAGACATCGCCACTGCCGGCACGCACGGCGCCGAGGTTGATATCACCTCGCCCCGGCTGCCAAGGGGCGGCGGCGGCCAGCAACGTGGCCGAGCCCGCACCCAGCGAGCCGTTATAGGCTTTGAGACGAAACGTCGCCTGCTCGCCGGCCCGGCGCACGAACTCACCCGAACCGAAGTCGGTGATCGGCTGGGTCAGGCGGCACTCGAACTGGTCCCCTTCTACCTTCCACTCAATATTCTCCAGACGTGTCTGGAACGTGAGGGCCATCGCAGGCAGGCTGGCGAACACACTGAGCAGGGCTAGATAATGCTGGCGCACGGGAGGCTCCACTGGTTTCTACAACACTTCAAAGCGTCATACATCGATAAGGCATACGAAAGGCTATCGGTTGCCTCCTGCAAAACTTGATAGCGAGTGCCTGCAAGAGTCTTTTCCGGTAGCATTCCCACCAGATTGACCCGCCTGGAATCCCCAATGTCCGACCGCCTGACCCTGCTGCGTCCCGACGACTGGCATATTCATCTTCGCGATGGTGCTGCGTTACCCCACACCGTGGCCGATGTAGCGCGCACCTTTGGCCGCGCCATCATCATGCCTAACCTGGTACCTCCGGTGCGTAACGCCGAGCAAGCCGATGCCTATCGCCAGCGAATCCTCGCTGCACGACCGGCCGGCAGCCGCTTCGAACCGTTGATGGTGCTCTACCTCACCGACCGCACCCAGCCCGAAGAAATTCGCGAGGCCAAGGCCAGCGGTTTCGTGCACGCCGCCAAGCTGTACCCGGCGGGCGCGACCACCAACTCCGATTCCGGTGTGACCAGTATCGACAAGATCCTGCCAGCCATCGAAGCCATGGCCGAAGTCGGCATGCCGCTGTTGATCCACGGTGAAGTGACCCGTGGCGACGTGGACGTGTTCGATCGCGAGAAGATCTTCATCGACGAACACATGCGCCGTGTGGTCGAGCTGTTCCCGACCCTGAAGGTGGTGTTCGAGCACATCACCACCGCCGATGCCGTTCAGTTCGTCACCGAGGCCTCGGCCAACATCGGCGCGACCATCACCGCGCACCACCTGCTGTACAACCGCAACCACATGCTGGTGGGCGGGATTCGGCCGCACTTCTATTGCCTGCCGATCCTCAAGCGCAACACCCACCAGGTGGCCTTGCTGGATGCTGCGACCAGCGGCAACCCGAAGTTTTTCCTCGGCACCGACTCCGCGCCCCACGCCCAGCACGCCAAAGAAGCGGCGTGCGGCTGTGCCGGTTGCTACACCGCCTATGCAGCCATCGAGCTGTACGCCGAGGCGTTCGAACAGCGCAATGCCCTGGACAAGCTCGAAGCGTTCGCCAGCCTCAACGGCCCGCGCTTCTACGGCCTGCCGGCAAATACCGACCGCATTACCCTGGTTCGTGAAGACTGGACCGCCCCTGCCAGCCTGCCGTTTGGCGAGCTGACCGTTATCCCGCTGCGCGCCGGTGAAACACTGCGCTGGCGCCTGCTGGAGGAAAGCAAGTGAGTGAAGACCATTACGACGACGAACATGAGCACAGTGGTGGCGGTTCCCGTCACCCGATGGCCGAGCGGTTTCGCGGTTATCTGCCAGTCGTCATCGACGTAGAAACCGGTGGTTTCAATTGCGCCACCGACGCACTGCTCGAAATCGCCGCGACCACCATCGGCATGGATGAACAGGGCTTTGTGTTCCCGGAACACACCCACTTCTTCCGTGTCGAGCCGTTCGAAGGCGCCAACATCGAAGCGGCCGCCCTGGAGTTCACCGGGATCAAGCTCGATCACCCACTGCGCATGGCGGTGAGTGAAGAAGCGGCGCTGACCGATATCTTCCGCGGCGTGCGCAAGGCATTGAAGGCCAATGGCTGCAAACGCGCGATTCTGGTCGGCCATAACAGTAGCTTCGACCTGGGTTTCCTGAACGCCGCCGTGACGCGGTTGGACATGAAGCGCAACCCGTTCCACCCGTTCTCCAGCTTTGACACCGCGACCCTCGCGGGCCTGGCTTATGGCCAGACGGTATTGGCGAAGGCCTGCCAGGCAGCCGGTATCGACTTTGACGGTCGTGAGGCCCATTCGGCCCGCTACGACACAGAGAAGACCGCCGAGCTGTTCTGCGGCATCGTCAACCGCTGGAAGCAGATGGGCGGCTGGGAAGACTTCAACGACTGACACCGCAAGCTTTTGTAGTGAGCGGGCTTGCCCCGCGCTGGGTGGCGAAGCCGCCCCAAACCCAGGCGCCTCGGTACTTCTGAGAAACCGAGGTGGCCTTATTGGGGCGGCTTCGCCACCCAGCGCGGGACAAGCCCGCTCACTACAGTCGTTTCCCGCGTATAAAAAAACCGGCCTTCTCAGGCCGGTTTTTTTTTCACCGTGAAACTGGCTTACAGCTTGCCAGCGTTCTCGGTCAGGTACGCCGCAACGCCTTCTGGCGAAGCATTCATGCCTTTGTCGCCTTTTTTCCAGTTGGCAGGGCAGACTTCGCCGTGCTCTTCGTGGAATTGCAGTGCGTCGACCAGGCGGATCAGCTCTTCCATGTTACGGCCCAGTGGCAGGTCGTTGATGATCTGGGAGCGAACAACGCCCTTGTCATCGATCAGGAATGCGCCACGGAACGCTACGCCGCCTTCGGACTCAACGTCGTAGGCCTTGGCGATGTCGTGTTTCATGTCGGCAGCCATGGTGTATTTGACTTTGCCGATGCCGCCATCGTTGATGGCCGTGTTGCGCCAGGCGTTGTGGGTGAAATGGGAGTCGATGGAAACGGCTACCACTTCAACGTTGCGCGCCTTGAAATCGTCCATGCGGTGGTCCAGAGCGATCAGCTCCGAAGGGCAGACGAAGGTGAAGTCCAGCGGGTAGAAGAACACCAGGCCATATTTGCCTTTGATGGCTTCAGACAGTTTGAAGCTGTCAACGATTTCGCCATTGCCGAGAACGGCTGGAACGTCGAAATCCGGGGCTTGTTTGCCGACGAGTACGCTCATTGGGTATCTCCTGATGTAAGGGTGACGATTGAAGTAAAAGGACCGGCCCAGAGTCTGCCGTTTATAAGCGACAGCCCTGTGACGCAGTCACGCTTCGTGAAGACCGGCCATCATACACTGAAAAAACCGTTCGTCAGTGCGGGCGCGATGCCAGCAAATACCCGGCGAATCTACTTTGACAATCATTCTCGTTAACATTAAGATCCATCGCACTTAAGCCTTAACCCGCGATGGTTCTCCCTTATGTATGTGTGCCTCTGTACTGGCGTCACCGACGGACAAATCCGCGAAGCAATCTACGAAGGTTGCTGCAGCTACAAGGAAGTACGTGAAACCACCGGTGTTGCCAGCCAGTGTGGCAAATGTGCTTGCCTCGCCAAGCAAGTGGTACGGGAAACCCTGACGCAGCTGCAGACTGCCCAGGCCGCGCTCCCCTATTCAGCAGAATTTACACACGCCTGATTTGGCATATTTTAGAGAACCGGACTTAGTGTCCGGTTTTTTTATGCCCGAAATTCAATTAGTTAGCGCCAAGACGCGGAACACAAACATTCTTATTCCGATTAATTTTCATTTATTATTCAATAACTTAGGTTTGACACTAGGGATTGCGCCGCTCAAACTCCGCTCTATATACAGCTATTACAGGGCAGGACCCCAGTCATGAAAGGCGACATCTCAGTCATCCAGCAACTCAACAAAATCCTTGCCAATGAACTGGTCGCGATCAATCAGTACTTTCTGCATGCACGCATGTACGACGATTGGGGCCTGGAAAAGCTGGGCAAGCGTGAATACAAAGAATCGATCAAGGCCATGAAGGACGCTGACGCGCTGATCAAGCGCATCCTGTTCCTGGAAGGCCTGCCAAACGTGCAGGACCTGGGCAAGCTGAACATCGGCGAACACACCCAGGAAATGATCAGCAGCGACCTTGGTTTTGAGCGCAAGAGCCACAGCGACCTCAAGGCCGCCATCGCTCACTGCGAACTGACCGGCGACTACGGTAGCCGTGAACTGCTGGAAGATATCCTGGAAGACCAGGAAGAACACATCGACTGGCTGGAAACCCAACTGGGCCTGATCGACAAAGTCAGCCTGGAAAACTACCTGCAATCGCAGATGGGTGAATAACCCATCAACACGCAGGCATAAAAAAGCCCCGCTCTCTTACGAGAAGCGGGGCTTTTTATTGCGTCCGGATCAAGCTTCAGTCTTGGCTGCCGCTTTTGCCGCTGCATCTTTGATCAACGACTGCAACGAACCGTCAGCGGCCATTTCAGTGATGATGTCGCTACCGCCGACCAGTTCACCGGCCACCCACAGTTGTGGGAACGTAGGCCAGTTGGCGTACTTCGGCAGGTTGGCGCGGATTTCAGGGTTTTGCAGGATATCCACGTAAGCGAATTTCTCGCCACACGCCATGATGGCCTGGGACGCCTTCGCGGAGAAACCGCACTGAGGAGCGTTGGGTGCGCCCTTCATGTAAAGCAGAATGGTGTTGGCAGCAATCTGCTCTTTGATCGTTTCGATGATATCCATGGAACACCTCGGCTGGAACTTTGCGACTCACAGGTCGGCACGGTGGCGCATTGTAACGCAAAATTCCAGCGCGGTGCTCAGGCGGCTGCGACCTGGACCGGAACACCATTGAGCGCCGCATTGCCCGACAACTCGTCCAATTGCCGTTCGTCGGTCAGGTCGTTCGCGCTCGCTCCGGGTTGCGCGCTGGCGATGCCCATCTGGACGCCCGGGCGACCATGGCCCCAGCCGTGGGGCAGGCTGACGACACCAGGCATCATGTCCAGGCTGGAGACCACTTCCACCTCGATCATGCCAATCCGAGAACTCACCCGCACCCGCTGGCCATCCAGTAAACGCCGGCTGGCCAGGTCGTCGGGATGCATCAGCAATTGATGACGCGGCTTGCCCTTCACCAGCCGGTGATAGTTATGCATCCAGGAATTATTGCTGCGCACATGGCGGCGGCCGATCAGCAACAGTTCGTCGGCCACAGGCCCGGGCTGCGCGGCAAACCGCACCAGGTCAGCGAGGATAACTGCCGGCGCCGCCTGCACCTTGCCATCAACGGTTTTCAGACGCGCGGCAAGGTTGGGCTGAAGCGGCCCCAGGTCCACGCCATGGGGATGGTCGGCCAGCATCGCCACCGACAATTTGTGGCTGGAGGCATCACCGTATGCGCCCGCGCGCAGCCCGAAATCGATCATCTGCGCCGGCGGCATGGTCGGCTTGAGTGTGGCGCCGGTCTGAGCCGCAAAGGCCTTGGCCAGCCCGACGAAGATTTCCCAGTCATGCAGCGCACCCTCGGGCTTGGGCAAGATCGCCTGGTTGAAACGGGTGACGTTACGCACCGCGAACATATTGAAGGTCGTGTCGTAGTGATCGTTTTCCAATGCTGACGTGGACGGTAGAATCAAATCGGCATACCGCGTGGTCTCGTTGATATAGAGGTCGACGCTGACCATGAACTCCAAGCCATCCAGGGCTTGCTCCAACTGCCGCCCGTTAGGCGTCGACAACACCGGATTACCGGCCACTGTCACCAACGCGCGGATTTGTCCTTCGCCTTCAGTGAGCATTTCTTCCGCCAGGGCAGACACCGGCAACTCGCCACCGTACTCCGGACGCCCGGAAACCCGGCTCTGCCAGCGATTGAAATGCCCGCCACCGGTCGACGCCACCAGATCCACCGCGGGCGTGGTGCACAAGGCGCCACCCACACGGTCGAGATTGCCAGTCACCAGGTTGATCAGTTGCACCAGCCAATGGCACAGCGTGCCGAACGCCTGGGTTGATACGCCCATGCGCCCGTAGCACACCGCTTTGTCCGCTGCGGCAAAGTCGCGTGCCAATTGACGTATCTGCTCGGCAGGCACCGCGCATTGACGGCTCATAGCCTCGGCGGTAAACCCGGCGATCACGCAGCGTACATCCTCCAAGCCTTCAACCGGCAAATGGCTGTCGCGGGTCAGGTGCTCGGTAAACAAGGTGTTGAGCACCCCGAACAACAGCGCCGCATCACCGCCTGGGCGCACGAACAGATGCTGATCAGCCATCGCCGCCGTCTCGCTGCGCCGTGGGTCGACCACCACCACTTTACCGCCCCGCGCCTGGATCGCCTTGAGGCGCTTTTCCACGTCGGGCACGGTCATGATGCTGCCATTGGATGCCAGCGGGTTGCCGCCCAGGATCAGCATGAAGTCGGTGTGGTCGATGTCCGGGATCGGCAGCAACAGGCCGTGGCCGTACATGAGGTAGCTGGTGAGGTGATGGGGCAGTTGGTCGACCGAGGTGGCGGAAAATCGATTGCGCGTCTTCAACAGGCCGAGGAAGTAGTTGCTGTGGGTCATCAGCCCATAGTTGTGCACGCTGGGGTTGCCCTGATACACCGCCACCGCATTCTGCCCGTGGCGCGCCTGAATGCCCGCCAACCGTTCGGCTACAAGCGCGAAAGCCTCATCCCAGGCGATCGGCTGCCATTCGGTACCCACCCGCAACATGGGCTGGTGCAGGCGGTCAGGATCATTCTGGATATCCTGCAGCGCTACGGCCTTGGGGCAGATATGCCCTCGACTGAAACTGTCCTGGGCATCGCCCTTGATCGAGGTGATCGCCAGGCTGCCGTCGTCGGCTCGGGTGGTTTCCAGCGTCAGGCCGCAGATGGCTTCACACAGATGGCAGGCACGGTGGTGGAGAGTCTTGGTCATGGCCAGTCTCTTATAAGGGCTTTGGTCCAACTATGGGCCGCGACCGGCACGCGCGCCACCAACGTTCGCCCCGTGAATCGACAAGCATCAGGCCAGGCCATGGCTAAGCATGAGCAAATGTTTCAGAAACCTCACACACTCGCGCTGAAACCGACGCAGCCTGGCCTGCAGCCGCCCCCGCGCATTGCAAAAGGTTGCTACGCCAGTGTACAAATGGCCCGCTGCTGTCTGGAATTCGTCTTCAAAAGCGCCTTGGCGCCCTGCTTGAACACCCTTTAAAAACGTAGCCCTATTGGTAAGACGCGACATTTAATTATAAGATCGCGCCTTCCCCTATTTCGTCGCCCCGTGCGGCTTTCGCCGCAGGTCTCGCCCGTTGTCACAATAAACAAGGCTTTGAGTATCTGCGGTCTGTTGCAAAAAGGTAGTTAATGATGAGCGCAAGGCACTTTCTCTCCCTGATGGATTGCACGCCCGAAGAGCTGGTCAGCGTGATCCGTCGAGGCATTGAGCTTAAAGACCTGCGTAACCGCGGCGTACTGTTCGAGCCTTTGAAAAACCGCGTGCTCGGGATGATTTTCGAGAAGTCGTCAACCCGCACTCGCGTATCTTTCGAAGCCGGCATGATTCAACTGGGCGGCCAAGCCATCTTCTTGTCCTCGCGCGACACCCAACTGGGCCGTGGCGAGCCGATCGCCGACAGCGCGAAGGTCATGTCGAGCATGCTCGACGCCGTGATGATCCGTACCTTTGCCCACAGCACCGTGACCGAATTTTCCGCCAACTCCCGCGTACCGGTGATCAACGGCCTGTCCGATGACCTGCACCCGTGCCAGTTGCTGGCCGACATTCAAACCTTTCTTGAGCACCGCGGCTCGATTCAGGGCAAGACCGTGGCGTGGATCGGCGACGGCAACAACATGTGCAACAGCTATATAGAAGCGGCGATCCAGTTCGACTTCCAATTGCGCGTTGCCTGCCCGGAAGGCTATGAGCCTGATGCGCGCTTCCTGGCGCAGGCCGGTGACCGCGTGACCCTGGTTCGCGACCCGCGTGACGCGGTGATCGGCGCGCACTTGGTGAGCACCGACGTCTGGACCTCCATGGGCCAGGAAGACGAAACCACCAAGCGCCTGGCCCAGTTCGCCCCGTATCAAGTGAACCGCGCCCTGCTCGACCTGGCCGCGCCGGACGTGTTGTTCATGCACTGCCTGCCGGCGCACCGTGGCGAAGAAATCAGCCTTGACCTGCTCGACGATCCGCGTTCGGTCGCCTGGGACCAGGCCGAGAACCGCCTGCACGCGCAAAAAGCCCTGCTCGAATTCCTCGTCCCGCCGTCGTACCACCACGCATGAGCCAGCCATTACTGCTGAACCTGCGCAATCTGGCATGCGGCTATCAAGATCAACGGGTGGTGCAGAACCTCAACCTGCACCTGAATGCCGGCGATATCGGTTGCCTGTTGGGCTCTTCGGGCTGCGGCAAGACCACCACGCTGCGCGCCATTGCCGGGTTTGAGCCGGTGCACGAGGGTGAAATCAGCCTGGCGGGCGAAGTGATCTCCAGTGCCGGGTTCACCCTGGCGCCGGAGAAACGCCGCATCGGCATGGTGTTTCAGGACTACGCACTGTTTCCTCACCTCAGCGTGGCCGATAACATTGCGTTCGGCATTCGCAAGCATCCGCAGAAAGACCGCGTGGTCGCTGAGTTGCTGGAACTGGTGAACCTGAAGAACCTGGGCAAGCGCTTTCCTCATGAACTTTCCGGCGGCCAGCAGCAACGCGTCGCCCTTGCCCGCGCTTTGGCGCCGGAGCCGGCCCTGTTATTGCTGGACGAACCGTTCTCCAACCTGGATGGCGAGTTGCGACGCAAGCTCAGCCACGAGGTGCGCGATATCCTCAAGGCACGCGGCACCAGTGCGATTCTGGTGACCCATGATCAGGAAGAAGCCTTCGCGGTCAGCGACCAGGTCGGTGTTTTCAAGGAGGGCCGCCTTGAGCAGTGGGACACGCCCTACAACCTCTATCACGAACCGCAGACGCCCTATGTCGCCAGCTTTATCGGCCAGGGTTACTTCATTCGTGGCCAGTTGAGTTCGCCGGAATCCGTGAGCACCGAACTCGGCGAGCTACGCGGCAACCGCGCCTACACCTGGCCTACCGGCGGCGCGGTGGACGTGCTGCTGCGCCCGGATGACATCGTCTACGCTCCAGACAGCACGCTGAAAGCGCAGATCGTCGGCAAGACGTTCCTGGGGGCGTCTACCTTGTACCGCCTGCAACTTCCGACAGGCGCGCAATTGGAGTCGATTTTTCCCAGCCACGCCGACCATCAGGTGGGGGCGGATGTAGGAATTCGGGTGGCGGCTGAGCATCTGGTGTTGTTTCAGGCGTCAGGGAGTACAGCAGCGCAAATCCCTAAAATCGAATCCGGCGTACGCCGCTACAGCCCCGCGCACTGACAAAACCGAATCCAAAAATGTGGGAGCTGGCTTGCCTGCGATAGCATCAACGCGGTGTAACTAACACACCGAGGTGCCTGCATCGCGGGCAAGCCCGGCCCACACATGGGTTATCCACAACCTTCCATAGTAGATTCAGGCCCGGCCAATCGGCGCGAATTTGGCCTGGGTATGCTCAGCCAGCACCGCCGCCGACAACTCCACTTCCAACCCCCTCCGCCCCGCACTTACAAAAATCGTCGCGAACGGCTGCGCCGTCACATCGATAAACGTGCGCAACCGCTTCTTCTGCCCCAGCGGGCTGATGCCGCCTAGCAAGTAACCCGTAGAGCGCTGCGCCGCTGCCGGGTCGGCCATTTCGACTTTTTTCACCCCGGCAGCGTGCGCCAGCCCCTTCAGGTCGAGACTTCCGACGACCGGCACCACCGCCACCAACAATTCGCCTTTCTCACTGCTCGCCAGCAAGGTCTTGAACACCTGCGCCGGATCGAGGCCCAACTTCTCCGCGGCCTCCAGGCCATACGAAGCCGCCTTGGGGTCATGTTCGTAACTGTGGATACGATGTTCGGCGCGAACTTTTTTCAACAAATCCAATGCAGGCGTCATGGTGTCTCCGGGCATGGCAAACAGATGGCCGATTCTAGGCCAAGCCCACGCAAAACGCTCTAGTACGCCCGCCCTTAAGGTACACACGCAAGATGACAAGCGTGATCATTCACCAGACCAATAGTTTGAAAGTGACTGATAGTTCACTTTCGACCTTTGACAGCGGTCATTCTTGTCTATATTTTTTCGTTTCCGAATGCTGTAGGAATAGTCCGCAGCATTCAAGCAGTAAGCCGTGTCCGGGATGGGGATCCTTGCCACGGTGAAAATCGCGCAATAACCCGTTGAGGTTGTGCGCTAGACAAGAACAACAACTGAGGTTTTCCATGACAACTGCTCTTCAACAGCCTTCACTTTCGAGCCAATGTATGGCCGAGTTCCTGGGGACTGCGCTTCTGATCTTCTTCGGTACGGGATGTGTCGCTGCGCTCAAGGTCGCGGGTGCCAGCTTTGGCTTGTGGGAGATCAGTATCATCTGGGGGGTGGGCGTCAGCATGGCGATCTACCTGAGCGCCGGCATTTCCGGGGCGCACCTGAACCCCGCCGTCAGTATTGCACTGTGCATTTTCGCCGACTTCGACAAACGTAAACTGCCCTTCTATATCCTCGCCCAGATCGCCGGTGCCTTCTGCTCGGCCGCGTTGGTGTACACCCTCTACAGCAACCTGTTTTTCGATTACGAACAAACCCACCATATGGTCCGCGGCACGCAAGCCAGCCTGGAACTGGCGTCGGTGTTTTCCACCTACCCCCATGCGCTGCTGAGCACCGCCCAGGCCTTCCTGGTGGAAATGGTCATCACCGCGATCCTGATGGGCGTGATCATGGCCCTCACCGATGACAACAACGGCCTGCCACGCGGCCCGCTGGCCCCGCTGCTGATCGGCCTGCTGATTGCGGTGATCGGCAGTGCCATGGGCCCGCTGACAGGCTTCGCGATGAACCCGGCGCGGGATTTTGGGCCCAAGCTGATGACCTTTTTCGCCGGCTGGGGTGAAATGGCCTTTACCGGTGGCCGCGATATTCCTTACTTCCTGGTACCGATTTTCGCGCCGATTGTTGGCGCATGCCTCGGTGCTGCAGCGTATCGCGGGCTGATTGCCCGTCACCTGCCAAGCACCGCACCTGCTATAGCTGAAGAAACACCTGACACGGCTGTCAACGGCAAAACCCGTATTTCCTGATCACGCCAGCCTGGCCGCTCCTGCCCTTTTGCGGCCCGGCTGACTACCGACTTTCTTATTTTCCAAGGCATTCGACATGACCGATATTCAGAATAAGAACTACATCATCGCCCTTGACCAGGGCACCACCAGCTCCCGCGCGATCATCTTTGATCGTGACGCCAACGTGGTCTGCACCGCCCAGCGTGAATTCACCCAGCACTACCCACAGCCGGGCTGGGTCGAGCATGACCCGATGGAAATCTTCGCCACCCAGAGCGCGGTGATGGTCGAGGCCCTGGCCCAGGCCGGCCTGCACCATGATCAGGTCGCCGCCATCGGCATCACCAACCAGCGTGAAACCACCGTGGTGTGGGACAAAATCACCGGTCGCCCGATCTACAACGCCATCGTCTGGCAATGCCGCCGCAGCACCGAGATTTGCCAGCAACTCAAGCGCGACGGCCACGAGCAATACATTAATGACGCCACCGGCCTGGTCACCGACCCGTACTTCTCCGGCACGAAGCTCAAGTGGATCCTCGACAATGTCGAAGGCAGCCGCGAGCGTGCGCGCAACGGCGAGCTGCTGTTCGGCACCATCGACAGCTGGCTGATCTGGAAATTTACCGGCGGCAAGACCCACGTCACCGACTACACCAACGCCTCGCGCACCATGCTTTTCAACATCCACACCCTTGAGTGGGATG
Source organism: Pseudomonas tritici (assembly GCF_014268275.3). Taxonomy (NCBI): domain Bacteria; kingdom Pseudomonadati; phylum Pseudomonadota; class Gammaproteobacteria; order Pseudomonadales; family Pseudomonadaceae; genus Pseudomonas; species Pseudomonas tritici. The sequence continues at coordinate 1,562,493 of NZ_CP077084.1, read as the reverse complement.
CGAAGATGCTGGAGATCCTCGACGTGCCGCGCGAAATGCTGCCGGAAGTGAAGTCGTCGTCGGAAATCTACGGCCGCACCAAAAGCGGCATCGCTATCGGCGGTATCGCCGGCGACCAGCAGGCTGCACTGTTCGGCCAAATGTGCGTTGAAGCAGGCCAGGCCAAGAACACCTACGGCACCGGCTGCTTCCTGCTGATGAACACCGGCGACAAAGCGGTGAAATCCAAGCACGGCATGCTTACCACCATCGCCTGCGGCCCGCGTGGCGAAGTGGCCTACGCCCTGGAAGGTGCCGTATTCAACGGCGGCTCCACCGTGCAATGGCTGCGTGACGAGCTCAAGATCATCGCCGACGCCACCGACACCGAATACTTCGCCAGCAAGGTCAAGGACAGCAACGGCGTGTACCTGGTCCCGGCGTTCACCGGCCTGGGCGCGCCGTACTGGGACCCGTATGCCCGCGGCGCCCTGTTTGGCCTGACCCGCGGCGTACGCGTGGATCACATCATTCGTGCGGCCCTGGAGTCGATTGCCTACCAGACCCGCGACGTGCTCGACGCCATGCAACAGGACTCCGGCGAACGCCTCAAAGCCCTGCGTGTGGACGGCGGCGCGGTGGCCAACAACTTCCTGATGCAGTTCCAGGCCGATATCCTCGGCACCCAGGTCGAGCGCCCGCAAATGCGCGAGACCACTGCATTGGGCGCCGCGTACCTGGCAGGCCTGGCCTGCGGCTTCTGGGGCAGCCTGGATGAATTGCGCGGCAAGGCGGTGATCGAACGCGAATTCGAACCGCAGTTGGACGAAGTCGCCAAGGAGAAGCTCTACGCCGGCTGGCAAAAAGCGGTAAGCCGTACCCGCGACTGGGAACCGCACGAAGGCGCTGAATAAGCCAAGCGCCGGATCCATATAGGGTTGTAACTGGCAGGGAGCGGATTCCTGCGTCATCATGGGCCACTTTTGTATGGCAGCCCAAAGGACGCCCCATGAATCTGCCTCCCCGCCAGCAACAAATCCTCGAACTGGTCCGCGAACGCGGCTATGTCAGCATCGAGGAAATGGCGCAGCTATTCGTTGTCACCCCGCAAACCATCCGCCGCGATATCAACCAGCTGGCGGACGCCAATCTGCTGCGCCGCTACCACGGCGGCGCGGCCTATGATTCCAGTGTCGAAAACACCGCGTACGCCATGCGTGCCGACCAGATGCGCGACGAGAAACAGCGCATCGGCGAAGCCATCGCGGCGCAAATCCCCGATCACGCGTCGCTGTTCATCAATATCGGCACCACCACCGAATCCATCGCCCGTGCGCTGCTCAACCACAACCACCTGAAAATCATCACCAACAACCTCAACGTCGCCACCATGCTCAGCGCCAAGGACGACTTCGACGTGTTGTTGACGGGCGGTAATGTGCGCCGTGACGGCGGCGTGGTGGGCCAGGCGAGTGTCGACTTCATCAACCAGTTCAAGGTCGACTTTGCCTTGGTGGGTATCAGCGGTATCGATGAAGATGGGAGCTTGCTCGACTTTGACTACCAGGAAGTGCGGGTTTCCCAGGCGATTATCGCCAATGCGCGCAAGGTCATCCTGGCGGCCGACTCCAGCAAATTCGGGCGCAACGCCATGATTCGCCTGGGGCCGATCAGCCTGGTGGATTGTCTGGTGACCGACCAACAGCCGGTGCCGGCGCTGGTGCAATTGTTGAATGAGCATAAGGTCAGATTGGAAGTAGTGTGACCTGTAGTGAGCGGGCTTGCCCCGCGCTGGGTGGCGAAGCCGCCCCAATATGGCCACCGCGGTGCATCTGATCGACTGCGGCGCCTGGGTTCAGGGCGGCTTCGCCACCCTGCGCGGGGCAAGCCCGCTCACTACATAAGTAGCTCCGCCCTCCCATTGATGTTCACAAATTTTCCTTTACCCGCCCTTCGATGAGTTTTTTCAATCGAAGTCAGGTGGCTGTGCGCGCGTTTATCCGCTACTATTTTCGCAAATGAACATTAATGTTCGAATTCCAATACGAAAAAGATCGCGAGGCCAGCCGATGAATCCTTCTACCTTGCCTGCTCCACCGCTTGCCGAAGTCTATGACGTTGCCGTTATCGGCGGCGGAATCAATGGCGTCGGCATTGCAGCAGACGCAGCCGGTCGCGGTTTGTCGGTTTTCCTTTGTGAAAAGGATGACCTGGCCAGCCACACCTCTTCCGCTAGCAGCAAGCTGATCCACGGTGGCCTGCGCTACCTTGAACATTACGAGTTCCGCCTGGTGCGCGAAGCGTTGGCCGAACGCGAAGTGCTGCTGGCCAAGGCCCCGCACATCGTCAAGCAGATGCGTTTCGTGTTGCCGCACCGCCCGCACCTGCGTCCAGCATGGATGATCCGCGCCGGCCTGTTCCTGTACGACAATCTTGGCAAGCGCGAAAAGCTCGCCGGCTCTAAAAGCCTCAAGTTCGGCCCGGACAGCCCACTGAAAAGCGAAATCACCAAAGGCTTCGAGTACTCCGATTGCTGGGTCGATGACGCCCGCCTTGTCGTCCTGAACGCCATGGCCGCCCGCGAAAAAGGTGCGCACATCCACACCCAGACCCGTTGCGTCAGCGCCCATCGCAGCAAGGGCCTGTGGGAAATGAACATGGAACGCGCCGATGGCAGCCTGTTCTCGATCCGTGCCCGCGCACTGGTGAACGCCGCTGGCCCATGGGTGGCCAAGTTCATCAAGGATGACTTGAAACTGGATTCGCCCTACGGCATCCGTTTGATCCAGGGCAGCCACCTGATCGTGCCGAAACTCTACGAAGGTGCCCACGCGCACATCCTGCAGAACGAAGACCAACGCATCGTTTTCACCATTCCGTACCTGAACCACCTGACCATCATCGGCACCACCGACCGCGAATACACGGGCGACCCGGCTGCAGTTGCGATCACCGAAGGTGAAACCGACTACATGCTCCAAGTGGTCAACGCACACTTCAAGAAGCAACTGAGCCGCGACGACATCGTTCATACCTACTCTGGCGTGCGCCCGCTGTGCAACGACGAGTCGGACAACCCGTCGGCCATTACCCGCGACTACACGCTGGCGCTGTCCGGCGGCACGGGTGAGGCACCGATCCTGTCGGTGTTTGGCGGCAAGCTGACCACCTATCGCAAGCTCGCCGAATCGGCGATGGCGCAACTGGCGCCGTATTTCACCCAGATGCGCCCGAGCTGGACCGCCAGGGCCAGCCTGCCCGGCGGCGAGGACATGACCACGCCAGAAGCCTTGGCCGAGGCCATTCGCAACAAATTCGACTGGGTACCGAGTGAAATCGCCCGCCGTTGGTCAACCACTTATGGCAGCCGCACATGGCGCTTGCTGGAAGGCGTGCAATCGATCGCTGACCTGGGCGAGCACCTGGGTGGCGGCCTGTATACCCGAGAAGTCGATTACCTGTGTGCTGAAGAGTGGGTGACCCAGCCTCAAGACATACTGTGGCGTCGTACCAAGCTGGGCCTGTTCACCACTGCGCAAGAACAGGAGAACGTGCAGCGTTATCTGTCCAAGGTCGAGCAGAACCGCAGCAAGATTGAAGCGGCCTGACGGCCAATAACAACAAAAGCCCCTGCACCGTGAGGTCCAGGGGCTTTGTTTTGCATTCGGTTTTCCGAACGCGACAGCCAGCCCTATTCGGTTTGCCGGACCCGGAGATACGGTTTTTTCTGACATATAAAGTTAATTTTCTTAAAAATCATAGCTTTAAGCTTTTAATACCGGTCTGGCACGACTCATGCTCTACACTCTTGGACGATTGCCTGAGACGCCTCAGGAGCCGTTACGGGCATTCGCTGTACAAGAGAGCCGTTTAGCCGGCTTCATAAAAAAAACAAATGTCGAGGAAGTATTGATGCGCATCGTTCCCCATATTCTGGGCGCAGCTATCGCTGCTGCTCTGATCAGCACTCCAGTTTTCGCCGCCGAACTCACCGGCACGCTGAAAAAGATCAACGACTCCGGCACCATCACTCTCGCTCACCGCGACAGCTCCATTCCGTTTTCCTACATCGCGGATGGTTCGGGCAAACCAGTGGGCTACTCCCACGACATTCAGTTGGCGGTCGTCGAGCAACTGAAAAAAGACCTGAACAAACCCGACCTGAAGGCCAAGTACAACCTGGTGACTTCGCAAACCCGTATTCCGCTGATCCAGAACGGCACCGCGGACCTCGAGTGCGGCTCCACCACCAACAACGCCGAACGCGCCCAACAAGTTGATTTCACCGTCAACATTTTCGAAATCGGCACCCGTCTGCTGGTCAAGAAAGACAAGGATGGCCAGCCGAGCTACGCCGACTTCGCTGACTTGAAAGGCAAGAACGTCGTGACCACCGCTGGCACCACGTCCGAGCGCATCCTCAAGTCGATGAACGCCGACAAGCAGATGGGCATGAACGTCATCTCCGCCAAAGACCACGGCGAATCCTTCCAGATGCTGGAAAGCGGCCGTGCCGTTGCCTTCATGATGGACGACGCCCTGCTGGCCGGTGAAGAAGCCAAGGCCAAGAAGCCGGGTGACTGGGTCATTACTGGTACTCCACAGTCCTTTGAAGCCTATGCTTGCATGGTGCGTAAAGACGACCCAGCCTTCAAGAAGGCTGTCGATGACGCCATTGTCGCCCTGTACAAATCCGGCGAAATCAACAAGATCTACAGCAAGTGGTTCGAGAGCCCGATCCCACCCAAAGGCCTGAACCTGAACTTCCCGATGAGCGAAAAGGTTAAGGCTTTGATCGCTACTCCGAGCGACAAACCGGCTCCGGAAGTAAAAATCTGATACCTGACTAAGCTTATGTCCTGAGGGAGCCAACCCTCCCTCAGGCGTCTGTTACTACCTGCTGGCAATACATTGGAACACTCGACCTGGCGGTTTTCGAGCCGATCGTGTGTGCCTGGCGTTCACCGTCGGGCGGGAAAGGATCTTCCCCAAGCGGGTGCTTGTACATCGATCGATTTCGGGGGAGACCCTAATGAATTACAACTGGGACTGGAGCGTGTTCTTCAAGTCCACTGGCGTGGGCAGCGAGACTTATCTCGACTGGTACATCGCCGGCTTGGGCTGGACCATCGCCATCGCTGTCGTGGCATGGATTATCGCCTTGCTGCTGGGGTCCATTCTGGGCGTCATGCGCACCGTGCCGAACCGTCTCGTAGCGGGCATTGCGACCTGCTATGTGGAACTGTTCCGTAACGTGCCGCTGCTGGTTCAGCTGTTCATCTGGTATTTCCTGATACCCGACCTGCTGCCGCAGAACCTGCAAGACTGGTACAAACAAGACCTCAACCCGACTACTTCGGCTTACCTGAGCGTCGTCGTGTGCCTGGGCCTGTTCACCGCCGCCCGGGTGTGTGAGCAAGTACGTACCGGTATCCAGGCGCTTCCGCGTGGCCAGGAATCAGCTGCACGTGCCATGGGTTTCAAGCTGCCGCAGATCTACTGGAACGTGCTGCTGCCCCAGGCCTACCGGATCATCATTCCGCCACTCACCTCGGAATTCCTCAACGTCTTCAAGAACTCCTCCGTGGCGTCCTTGATCGGCCTGATGGAACTGCTGGCACAAACCAAGCAGACCGCCGAGTTCTCGGCCAACCTGTTTGAGGCCTTCACCCTGGCCACGCTGATCTACTTCACCCTGAACATGAGCCTGATGCTGCTGATGCGCATGGTCGAGAAGAAAGTCGCGGTGCCCGGCCTGATCTCCGTGGGGGGTAAATAATGGACTTCGATTTCAGCGGCATCATCCCCGCCATCCCCGGCCTGTGGAACGGCATGGTCATGACCTTGCAGTTGATGGTCATGGGCGTGGTCGGCGGTATCATCCTGGGTACGATCCTGGCGCTGATGCGCCTGTCGTCCAGCAAACTGCTGTCCCGCGTGGCCGGCGCTTATGTGAACTACTTCCGCTCGATCCCGCTGCTGCTGGTGATCACCTGGTTCTACCTGGCGGTGCCGTTCGTGCTGCGCTGGATCACCGGCGAAGACACCCCGATCGGTGCGTTCACCTCCTGCGTCGTGGCCTTCATGATGTTCGAAGCCGCGTACTTCTGCGAAATCGTGCGGGCCGGCGTGCAGTCGATCCCCAAGGGCCAGATGGCGGCGGCACAGGCGATGGGCATGAGCTATGGCCAGACCATGCGCCTGATCATCCTGCCCCAGGCGTTCCGCAAGATGACCCCGTTGCTGCTGCAACAGTCGATCATCCTGTTCCAGGACACCTCGCTGGTCTACACCGTGGGCCTGGTGGACTTCCTCAACTCCGCCCGCTCGAACGGCGACATCATCGGCCGCTCCAATGAGTTCCTGATCTTTGCCGGTGTCGTCTACTTCATCATCAGCTTTTCCGCCTCGCTGCTGGTCAAGCGTCTGCAAAAAAGGTTTGCCGTATGATCTCTATCAAGAACATCAACAAGTGGTATGGCGACTTCCAGGTGCTGACCGATTGCAGCACTGATGTCAAAAAAGGCGAAGTGATCGTGGTGTGCGGGCCGTCCGGCTCGGGCAAGTCCACCCTGATCAAGTGCGTCAACGCGCTGGAGCCGTTCCAGAAGGGCGACATCGTGGTCGACGGCACCTCCATCGCCGACCCGAAGACCAACCTGCCGAAACTGCGTTCACGCGTGGGCATGGTGTTCCAGCACTTCGAGCTGTTCCCGCACCTGACCATCACCGAGAACCTGACCATCGCGCAGATCAAGGTGCTTGGCCGCAGCAAGGAAGAAGCCACCAAGAAGGGCCTGCAACTGCTTGAGCGCGTGGGCCTGTCGGCGCACGCCCACAAGCACCCGGGCCAGCTTTCTGGCGGCCAGCAACAACGTGTGGCCATTGCCCGCGCCTTGGCCATGGACCCGATCGTCATGCTGTTCGACGAACCGACCTCAGCCCTCGACCCGGAAATGGTCAACGAAGTACTGGACGTAATGGTGCAACTGGCCCACGAAGGCATGACCATGATGTGCGTGACCCACGAAATGGGCTTCGCCCGCAAAGTGGCCGACCGCGTGATCTTCATGGACGCCGGCAAGATCATCGAAGACTGCCCGAAAGAAGAATTCTTCGGCGACATCAGCGCCCGCTCCGAACGCGCGCAGCACTTCCTTGAGAAAATCCTGCAGCACTAAAACAGCATTGTTCTCCCTTTGAGAACCCGGCTAGTGCAGGCACTGGCTTATGTGGGAGCTGGCTTGCCTGCGATGGCATCGCCTCGGTGCAACTGTGACACCGAGGCGCCTGCATCGCGGGCAAGCCCGGCTCCCACATAAGCCAGTGCCCACACAAGTGGGTTTACAGCAGGGCTGACAGCGCTGGTTGACCCAAGGCATCTGTGATGAAATGCGACCCCCACCAATTTCGCGCCGCACCGCCATCACTTGCTGTGAAACCACGTTTGATTCGCCAACTGTTCCTGCCGCCGTTGATCATCGCCCTGATGATCGGCCTGGGTTATATCGGCTTCTGGATCAGTGAGTACTACGGCATCCGCACCCTCAGCGATACCGGCGAACGCCAGCTGGAGCTGCATGCCCGCACTGTCGAAAGCGAGCTGAGCAAATACACCTACCTGCCCAGCCTTCTGGAACTGGAGTCCAGCGTCTCCAAACTGCTGGCCGACCCAACCCAGGAAACCCGCAAGACCGTCAATGACTACCTCGAAGGCCTGAACCGACGCAGTCGCAGTCGGGCCATCTACGTGATGGACACCACCGGCCGCGTGCTGGCCACCAGTAACTGGCGCGATGCCGACAGTTACCAGGGGGAAGACCTGTCCTTTCGTGCCTACTTCCAGAACGCGGTGCGTGGCCAGCCCGGGCGGTTCTATGGCATCGGCAGCACCAACGGCGAACCCGGCTACTACCTGGCCCACGGCCTGGAAGAACACGGCAAAATCATCGGCGTCGCCGTGGTCAAAGTGCGCCTCGAAGCCCTGGAGGAACGCTGGCAACGCGCGCGACTCGAGGCCTTCGTGAGCGACGAGAACGGCATCATCATCCTTTCCAGCGACCCGGCCCGCCGCCTCAAGGCCGTGCGCCCGCTGAGCGATGACACCAAGGAGCGCCTGGCCCACAGCTTGCAATATTACTGGGCGACGCTGAACGAGCTGGAGCCCTTGGCCCGCGAGCGCTTGAACGAAGGCGCCGAGAAACTGACCTTCCCGGCCAATAGCGAAGTGGTGAATGATGAGCGCGAAGTCAGCTACCTTGCCCAAACGCGGCCGCTCAACGACACGCCGTGGAATTTCACCCTGCTCACCCCGCTCAACGACCTGCGCCAAGCCGCGATCAACCAGGGCATTCTGGTGGCCGTGGCCTTTGGCCTGGTGGCGTTCCTGCTGATTGCCTGGAACGAGCGGCGCAAAGTCATCGCCACCCGCCTCGCCGCGCGCGAAGCCCTGCAGGAAGCCAACAGCCAGCTGGAGCGTCGGATTGCCGAACGCACCGCCGACCTGCGCGCCAGCAACGAACGGCTCAAGGGCCAGATCCGCGAACGCCGCCAGGCCGAAGAAACCCTGCGCCGCGCCCAGGATGAACTGGTGCAGGCCGGCAAACTGGCGGCCATCGGGCAGATGTCCACCAGCATCGCCCACGAATTGAACCAGCCCCTGGCCGCCTTGCGCACCTTGTCCGGTAACACCGTGCGTTTCCTCGAGCGCGGCGCCCTGGACACCGCCAGCGCCAACCTCAAGACCATTAACGAACTGATCGACCGCATGGGCCGCATCACCGCCAGCTTGCGCTCGTTTGCCCGGCGCGGTGACGACCAGGGTGAAGCCAGCCTCGTCAAAGCCGTGGACGCCGCGTTCCAGGTACTCGGCGCGCGCCTGGACGGTCTGTCGCTGAGCGTGCACCGTGACTTTGCCCCCGCCCAACTGCAAATCGACCAGACGCGCCTGGAGCAGATCCTGGTCAACCTGATCGGCAATGCCCTCGACGCCATGCAGGCCCAACCTGCCCCCGAGCTGTGGCTGGACGGGAGCAGCAGCGAGGGCAAATATCGCCTGCACGTGCGCGACAACGGCCACGGCATCGACGCCGAGGCACGCAAACATTTGTTCGAACCGTTCTTCACCACCAAACCCGGCGAGCAAGGCCTGGGCTTGGGCCTGACGCTTTCCGCCAGCCTCGCGGCGGCCACTGGCGGCAACCTTGCCGTGGAACATCCGGCCAGTGGTGGAACGGCCTTTGTCCTGAGCCTGCCGCTGGCGGGTGCTCAAAAAGCTGAGTCGACATGAATACAGACGCTACAGCCCCTAAAGACGACCTCACCGTACTGATCGTCGAAGACGACCCCCATGTACTGCTCGGCTGCCAGCAAGCCCTGGCGCTGGAAGACATCCACAGCGTCGGCGTGGGCAGTGCCGAAGAAGCCTTGAAGCACATCGGCGAGAACTTCGCGGGCATTGTGATCAGCGACATCCGCTTGCCGGGCATTGACGGCCTGGAGCTGCTCACCCGCCTCAAGGCCCTGGATAAAAGCCTGCCGGTGGTGCTGATTACCGGGCATGGCGATATCTCCATGGCGGTCGGCGCCATGCGCAACGGCGCCTACGATTTCATGGAAAAACCCTTCTCCCCCGAACGCCTGGTGGACGTCGCCCGCCGCGCCCTGGAGCAGCGCGGGCTGGCGCGGGAAGTCTGGTCGTTGCGCCGTCAGCTGGCCGAGCGCGACTCCCTCGAGGGCCGCATCATTGGCCGCTCGCCCGCCATGCAGAACCTGCGCGAGCTGATCGCCAACGTCGCCGACACCTCGGCCAACGTGCTGATCGAAGGCGAGACCGGCACCGGCAAGGAATTGGTCGCGCGCTGCCTGCACGATTTCAGCCGGCGCCATTCGCACCAGTTCGTCGCGTTGAACTGCGGCGGCTTGCCGGAGAACCTCTTCGAAAGCGAGATTTTCGGCCACGAAGCCAACGCCTTTACCGGCGCCGGCAAGCGTCGCATCGGCAAGATCGAGCACGCCCACGAAGGCACGCTGTTCCTTGATGAAGTGGAAAGCATGCCGATCAACCTGCAGATCAAACTGCTGCGGGTGCTGCAGGAACGCACCCTGGAACGCCTGGGCTCTAACCAGAGCGTGGCAGTGGATTGCCGGGTGATCGCCGCCACCAAGTCCGACCTCGACGAATTGAGCCGCGCCAGTCAGTTCCGCAGCGACCTGTACTACCGCCTCAACGTGGTCACCCTTGAACTGCCGCCTTTGCGCGAACGCCGCGAAGACATCCTGCAGCTGTTCGAACACTTCCTGCAGCAGTCTTCCCTGCGCTTCGACCGTACCGTGCCGGAGTTGGACAACCAGACCCTGTCGAACCTGATGAGCCACGACTGGCCCGGCAACGTGCGCGAACTGCGCAACGTCGCCGAACGCTTCGCCCTGGGCCTGCCCGCCTTCAAGAAAAGCGGCGCCGGCAGCGGCAACCACGGCCTGGCCTTTACTGAGGCGGTGGAGGCCTTCGAACGCAACCTGCTCAACGATGCCTTGCAACGCAGTGGCGGCAACCTGACCCAGGCCAGCCAGGAATTGGGGATGGCCAAGACCACCTTGTTCGATAAAGTTAAAAAGTATGGGTTGAGCCACTGATGGATCTATTCTTGAAAGCCGCCCTGGGCGCGGCAGTGGTGCTGATCCTGGCGGCGCTGGCCAAGACCAAGAACTATTACATTGCGGGGTTGGTACCGCTGTTTCCGACCTTTGCGTTGATCGCGCATTACATCGTCGGCAAGGGCCGCTCGGTGGACGATTTGAAGACTACGATCCTGTTCGGCATGTGGTCGATCATTCCGTATTTTGTGTATTTGGCGACGTTGTATGTGGTGGTGGATCGGATGCGTTTGGAGGCCTCTCTAGCCGTAGCAGCGGTAGCGTGGTTGATGGCCGCAACGGTGTTGGTGAGCATTTGGGTACGCGTCCACACCTGACACAACTCGATCAAACTGTGGGAGCTGGCTTGCCTGCGATTGCGGTATGTCTGCGCCAGACGAGTTGGCTGATACACCGCTATCGCAGGCAAGCCAGCTCCCACATTTGAATTGAGGTGTGTCAGGTAGGTCAGCGGACTATTTTGTCCACTTGAATCCCCAGCTTCTTCAGGCGGTACCAGAAACTCCTCTCGGATATCCCGATCTTCGCCGCCGCCGCAGCCTGCACGCCATTGCTTTCTTGCAACGCCGCGAGTATGTAGGCCTTCTCCACCTCTGCCAGCGCCGCATCCAGATCCTGAGGAATCCCCGGCCCGTCGCTGAGGATCGCAGTCACGCCGCCCTCGCTCGGCGTCGAGGCAAACAAATAACCCGGCAGGTCGATATCTTCGATCACGGGTGACGCGGCCACGATGGTCGCCCGCTCCACGCAGTTCTGCAATTCACGAATATTGCCCGGCCAGTGATACGCCGCCATCGCCTGCAACGCTTCGGCACTGAAACCCGTAATGCGCTTGCCGGCAGTGGCACTGAGGGTCTGGGCGAAGTGACGAGCCAGGGGCGCAATGTCCTCCACACGCTCGCGCAACGCCGGCAAAGGAATCGGGAACACGTTGAGGCGGTAATACAGGTCTTCGCGAAACTCTTTGTTAGCCACCGCCTCCAGCAGGTTCTTATTGGTGGCGGCGATTACCCGCACATCCACCTTGCGCTCGCGGGGGTCGCCCACCGGTTCGATCACCCGTTCCTGCAAGGCGCGCAGGATCTTGGCCTGTAACGCCAGGGGCATATCGCCCACTTCATCCAGAAACAAGGTGCCTTTATCAGCCTGCTGGAAGCGCCCTACCCGATCAGCCACAGCGCCGGTAAACGCGCCTTTGCGATGGCCGAACATTTCGCTTTCCAGCAAGCCTTCCGGGATCGCCGCGCAATTGACTGCCACGAACGGTTTGTCAGCCCGGCAGCCGTGTTTGTGGATGGCGCGGGCGACCATTTCCTTGCCAGTGCCGCTTTCACCCGTCAGTAGGATGGTGGCGCTGCTGTCACGCACCGAGTCCACTGCCTGCAGCACCTTGCGAAACGCCGGGCTGTCGCCCACCAGGCTGTCGAACTGCGCGTGCTCATCCAGCTCGGCACGCAGGCGTGCGTTGTCGCGCATGATGTCGCGAAATTGCAGGGCCTTGGCCACGGTGATGTCCAGCTCATCGATATCGAATGGCTTGGCGATGTAGTCGTAGGCGCCGTTGCGCATCGACTGCACGGCGTTTTTCACCGTGCTGTAGGCGGTCATCACAATCACCGGCACGTGCGGGTAGCGCACCTTGATCTCGGCCAGCAGCGCCGGCCCGTCCATGCCGGGCATGCGCCAGTCGCTGATCACCAGGTCGATGTCTTCCTGCTCCAGCACCTTGAGCGCGTGCAGGCCGTTGCCGGCGATAAACACCTGCACGTCGTTCTGGCCCAGGGCCGAGGCGAGCAGGTCGCAGAGCTTGGGTTCGTCGTCGACTACCAGAATGTTATGCGTCATGACTGTCCTCGTCGTCTTCGCCCATCGCCGGAATGTACAGGCTGAACGTGGCGCCGGCATCTTTCTCGCTGGCACATTCGATGCTGCCGTCGTGACTTTCCATGATCGAATAGACTTTAGCCAGGCCCAGGCCGGTGCCGGAAGCCTTGGTGGTGACGAATGGCGTGAAGATACGCTCGACCATTTCCGCCGGAATGCCCTGGCCAGTGTCGGCGATGCTGATCACCGTATTTTCGCCCACGGTGCGAATGCCCAGGGTCAGGCGCCCGCCTTCGGGCATTGCGTCGATGGCGTTGAGAATCAGGTTGAGGCACGCCTGTTTGAGCTGCTTGGCATCCGCGTAAATCGTCGCCCCCGGCGCCTGGTCATCGATGTGTGCATCGATGTTATGGGTGGCCAATTCCGGGCCGCAGAAGCCGAGGATTTCCTCCACCAAGGGTCGCGTTGGCTGCAGCACGCGCAACGGCGGGTTGGGCTTGGCAAAGTCGAGAAACTCGGTGATCAGGTCGTTGATGCGGCTGACTTCACTGATCACGTATTCCAGGTGACGCTTGTCGGTTTCCGCCAGGTCAGCGCGACGGTGCAGCAGTTGCGTCGCCGTCTTGATGATCCCCAGTGGGTTGCGGATCTCGTGCGCCAGGCCCATGGCGACTTCACCCAAGGCGTGCAGGCGATCACGTCGACGCAACTGGGCTTCAAGGTGATGCAACTCGCCCAGGCGCTCGGTCATATGGTTGAAGGTGCTGCTCAACTGCGCCAGCTCGTCGCCGCCGCTGACCTCCACGCGGTGCGCGTAGTCGCCGGAAATCACCGCATTTACACCTTGGGACAGGTCGCGCAAAGGCTTGGTCAGGCGTCGCGACACCAACACCCCGGCCGCCAACGACAGCGCCGAACTGAGCAGGAAGATCAGCACGAACAGATTGCTCTGGTTCACCAGCCCAACCAGGCTGGTGTGGCGCAGCAGGCCGCTGAAAATCACGCCTTGCAGGTCACCGGCATCATTGAAGATCGGCCAGTACAAACCGCTGTAGTTATTGGTGAACTGCTCGCTGGGCTGCCTTGTGGCGCGCATCGCGGTTTCGACGTTCTTGGGGATGCGCGAAGGGTGATCCTCAAACCGTTGGGTCGAGAAAATCTCGGAAAAACCGTCCGGGTTGGCCAGGTACAGGCGCAGGTCGAGGGAATGCACATCGGCCACGCTGGTGAGGAAACTGCTGTCCAGGTAAGTCCCGACCAGCAGCTCGTAATCAACGCCGTCCTGGGAGGTCTCGAACGTCGAGACCACGATGCCGGTGGACACGCCCCCCACCTGCACAGTCTGCAACACCGTATTTTTGGCCAGGCTGATCTGCTTGACGATGTCGGAGGCGGCGGTACTGAACACGACTTTTTGGTCACTGGTGCGAATCAACGCTACCACGTCGATATCGGTGGCATCGGCAATGTCGGCGGTCAGCCGGTCGTGTTTGGCGGCTTGCTTGCTCTCAGGCGGGCTGGTGTAGCGCAGGAACAATTTGGCCATACGCGCGTTGTCATGAAGGATATCGCCGATCTCGTCCTTGACGATCTTGGTGGATTCCTGCAGCCAGATGCGCACGTTGCTGTCGAAGATCTGCGACAACGTGGTGGCGGCCAACTCCGCCGCGATCATGGTCGGGATCACACTGACCAACCAGAACGCCAGCACCAGCTTGCGCTGGACGCTCCAGCGCGAAATGGCAAAGGGGCGGGCTTTCTGGCGGGTCTTGGTAATCATCAGGTTTCGCTTATCGCAGCAGCCATGGCGGGGTCGGAACGGTCCGGTCGAATAAACACTTTTACAAGCTTGAGCAGGCCGTTGACCAGCCGGTTGCGGTGGCGGAAAAACACACGGTTACCCTGGAACTCACAGCCCAGGCGCAGCTTACTGGCATACCCGGCCTGCCCGCACTCATACAACGCAATATTATGCTGAATACAGTAGTCGACGTTGGTCAGCCAACTACGGAAGTACAGGTTGTAGTCGCGGGTGAACGCGACGTCGTGCCCGAAAAACTTGTCCACCAGCCGGTGTTCGTCCACCAGCATCAGGTTGAACGCCACCAGTCGCTCGTCTACCCAGTAAAGAACACAGACCGCGCGCTGATCAAGCCGCTCGAGCACGCCGGTGAAGTAGCCGGCAGGCAGCCGTTCGAACTGCAACTCGGCGCGTGTCAGCGTGGCTTCGTAAAGGCGCATGACTTCGGGCAACACGTCGTCGATATTGCGCCGCCATTCCACCCGCGGCCCCGGCGCACGCAGTTTGCGGCGCAGGTCCTTGCGGGTGGATTTGCCCAGCGAGCCGAGGTAAGCATCTACCGATCCATAAGGCAGCGGCAACACGCCGGTGGGCAGGCTCGGCATGCTTTGAAAGCCTGCCGCCCGGCAACTCTCGAGCCAATGCGGGTCTCTGCTCGGCGCGTCCTTTACCGCCACCAGGCCGATACCCACGTCATCAGCATCCCGGCGCGCGGCTTCCAGCAGGTGCTTGAGCATCTGCGGGCGGCGCGCATCTGCCACACCACTGGCGAAACCCACGTCGCAACGTTCGGCCACCGGAGAGCCGAGGGCATACAACCCCAACTGCAAAAGCCCGGGCCACAGCCGCTCTACACGCTCGGTCAGGCGCTTGCCGGCGCCCGATACCGTGGTGTCGAGGCGATAATGAGTAATGAACGCGGCGGCCACCGCCACCAGCGTTCCATTTTCATAGACAGCCAGGTAACGCCACTGAAAATCATCGATAGCGGCGTTTTCCACGGCGACGTAATAGTCCCAGTCCTCCAGAGCGCCCGGGAAACAGTCGTTCCAGGCACTGCGCTGGATGGCCCGGATGGTTGGGAAGGCTTGGGTGGTAATCACGTATTTCCCTTATTTCTTTGGCGAACGCCGATCCAATGTGGGAGCTGTCGAGCCCCAGCGAGGCTGCGATAGCATCACCCAGGTTTCACTGATAGACCGAGGCGCCTGCATCGCAGCCTCGCTTAAGCTCGACAGCTCCCACACCGACCCGATTTGGCAGAACATAATGCGTGTGCTGGTCGATGAACTCGGCACTCAACTCGATCACCCGGCGGTATTGCAGGTCGACGGTGATCATGTGGTAGCAGTTGTCCAACAGAATCTTGGTCACCGGCCCGCCCAAGTGGCGCTCCACGTAATCGGCGTTCCAGCGGCTGGTGATGTCGTCCTCGATGGAATGCAACACCAGCGCCGGTACGTTGATCGATGGCATGCGTTTTTTGACCACGGCGTTCATCCAGTGCAATTCACGCACGGTCACGCCTTCCATCGTCAACAAGCCCGCTTCGCTGCTTTCGCCCTCTTTCATCTGCCGTTCAACGATGGCCCGCAGGCGTTCGTTCTTGATGCCGTAGGGCGGTTTCTCGGTAAACCGGAACAGGCGCACGCCGAACGGAATACGGATCAGCAACGGCGTGATGAACGCCATTTTGTTGATGCTCCAGCCGTCGTACTTGAGCGTGGTGGAGTACATCAGCAAGCCGGCGACCTGGCCTGGATGCTCCGACGCCAGGTACATCGACATCACCGCGCCCATCGACAAACCACCGACAAAGACCTGCTCGTGACGCTGTTTCACACCGACGAAGGTCCTGCGCACGCCTTCGTACCAGTCGCGCCAGCCCGTGGCCTGCAGGTCGCTGTTGTCACCGCAGTGCCCGGCCAGGGTGGGCACATACACCGTGCAATTGCCCGCCTTGGCGAGGCCCTTGGCGACCTGGCGCAATTCCGTCGGGGTGCCGGTCAGGCCGTGGATCAACAGGATCCCGACCGGACCTTCACCGAGAACGAAACCGGCAGTACCTTCACCGAGGTCGATCTCTGCCTGGCTCACCGATTAGTCGCCCGCACCAGCAGTTGTTCGAGCAACTTCAGGCCCAGTTCGATTTCCGGGTAGCTGATTTCCAGGGACGGTGCCAGGGTGATCACGTTTTTGTAGTAACCACCCACGTCGAGGATCAGGCCGAGTTTCTGGCCATCTACGACCATGTCGCCTTTCATGCCTTCTTCGACCATGTAGTCCAGGGTCGCCTTGTCTGGCGTGAAACCGTCTGGGCCGCAGATTTCGCAGCGCAGGGCCAGGCCCAGGCCGTCAACGTCGCCAATGATCGGGAAACGTTTCTGCAGGTCTTGCAGGCCTTCAAGGAAGAACTTGCCCTTGGCCATGACCATCGCGCCGTAGTCGACTTCGTTGGTCATCTTGAACATTTCCAGGCCCACCGCCGTGCCCAACGGGTTGGAGGCGAAGGTGGAGTGGGTCGAGCCTGGTGGGAAGACTTTGGGGTTGATCAACTCTTCACGGGCCCAGATGCCGCCCAGCGGGTTGAGGCCGTTGGTCAGCGCCTTGCCAAAGACGATCACGTCCGGCTGCACGTCGAAGTGCTCGATCGACCACAGTTTGCCGGTGCGATAGAAACCCATCTGGATTTCGTCGGAGACCATCAGGATGCCGTGCTGATCCAGCACATGCTTGAGTTCGCGGTAGAAGTTCATCGGCGGGATCACGTAGCCGCCGGTGCCCTGGATCGGCTCGACGTAGAAGGCTGCGTATTCACACTGATTGGTTTTCGGGTCCCAGACGCCGTTGTATTCGGTCTCGAACAAGCGGGCGAATTGCTGCACACACTGGCTGCCGTATTCTTCCTTGGTCATGCCTTTAGGGCCGCGGAAGTGGTACGGGAACGGAATGAAGTTGGCGCGCTCACCAAAGTGGCCGTAGCGGCGACGGTAGCGGAAGCTCGAGGTGATCGACGACGCGCCGAGCGTACGGCCGTGGTAGCCGCCTTCGAAGGCGAACATCAGGCTCTTGCCGTTGGAAGCGTTACGCACCACCTTCAAGGAGTCTTCGATGGACTGCGAACCGCCCACGTTGAAGTGCACGCGACCGTCGAGGCCGAACTTCTTCTTGGCGTCCACCGCGATCATTTCCGACAGCTCGATCTTGCCCTTGTGCAGGTACTGGCTGGCGATTTGCGGCAGGGTGTCGATCTGCTGTTTCAACGCATTGTTCAGGCGCGGGTTGGCGTAGCCGAAGTTGACCGCCGAGTACCACATTTGCAGGTCGAGGTAGGCCTGGTCCTCGGTGTCCCACACGTAGGAGCCTTCGCAACGGCTGAAAATACGCGGCGGCTCGATGTAGTGGACGGTGTCGCCGTAGGAGCAGTATTTGGCTTCTTTATCCAGAAGGATCTGGTCTTCGGCGGTAGCGATACGGATATCAGACATGGTGGAAGAGTTCCTGATTGTCGGAAGAGGTGTTGAAGGTGGTGGCGTTGGCGGCGATGCCTTGTGGCAGCAGCGCCAGCAATGCAGGCACTTCGGCAAAGGTGTCGAAGCGCGCGTGAGGGATGTGGTTGGCCACGCAGTAGTCGGCGAGGCTGCCCTTGGCGAAGACGAAGTCGGCGGTGGAGGCCACGCACATGTCGGACTTGCCGTCGCCGATCACCAGCACGCGTTTGTGGCGCGGGGTGGATTTGCACTTGCAGTTGCCGGAAGCGGCACGGCAGGCGTCGCTGGCGTACGGGAAGTCGATGCGCCAGCTGTTCTGGTCGACCTGGCGCAGGCGGTTGGCGAGGATCGGCAGCAAGGTCACGTAGTTGCGCGAGAGGATCCGCGCGATGCCCTGCTCGATGCCGTCACTGACCACTTCAATGGACGCGCCCAGGCCGATCACGTGATCGACGAAGTCCGGGAAGTCCGGGTCAATCTCGACGCTGTCGAAATACGCCAGCAGTTCGGAGGGCGTTGCCTTGATCAGCGCCAGTTGGCGGCTCAGGCATTCGCGTGAACCGATGTGCCCATCCAGCCATTCCTGTTCGATGGTTTCCCACTCGGGGCCGGCGAAGCGTTGGAGGACGTTGTCGATGACATCGGTGGGAGTAATGGTCCCGTCGAAATCACACACGATATGCCAGTGGATCATCTACGTTTACCTTGTAGGGGCGCGCTCAGTGCGCTTGCACAAGGGGGTAGAGCAGGGAGTGTGCCAACTGGCCGGCGCCCAGCGGGGCCGGGGCTTTGCCTGATGTGCCGAGGCAATATGTGTCGTGCAAGCTACAATTTTTGTAGCTTGCTACAAACAAGATGAGTGCTTGCGTACGGAGGGCCCTTCGCGCGTTCATGCGTGCCTATCCAGACGAGGAAACGGCTCCATGCTCAAGGCTACTTCTGCTGTATTCGCCGGTTTACTGGGGCTGTGCGGCTTCTCCAGCACGGTCCGGGCCGATGCAATCACTGGCGAAGTGGGCGCGGGCTTCAGCTACCAGCCCCACGACCCCACCGGCAGCCGCTATGAAACACGGCCCGTGCCGTACCTGGATCTGGACTGGGGCGATGTCAGCCTGAGCACCGATGACGGCTTGACCTGGAGCGCGCTGAACACCAACGGTCTCACCGCCGGCCCCTATATCAATTACCTGCAAGGACGCACCTCCAACGGCTCGCTGCAAGGTTTGCGCAATGTATCGGACATGGCTGAGATAGGCGGCTTCATCCAGTACGCGCCCGCCGATTTCTGGCGCATCTATGCGCGGCTGGGCCAGGCCGTGGGCGGCGGGCATTCGCAAAGCGGCGCGCTGGGCAAGCTCGGCAGCGAACTCGGGTACCCACTGGGCGGCGGGATCATCGGCAGCACCGGCCTGGCGGCGAACTTCGCCGACGCGCGCCAGACCCAGACGTATTTTGGGGTAGATGCCAATGAATCCGCGGCCTCCGGGATTCGCCCGTACAACGCCAGTGGTGGTTTCCAGAACGTGACGCTGACCCAGAGTTTCGAGTTCCCGCTGGACGCAAAATGGTCGCTGCTGACCAGTGCCAGTTGGGTGCATTTGGTGGGCTCGGCGGCGGACAGCAGCATCGTCAAGCAAACCGGCGACGTGAATCAGGGCCAGGTGCAGACGGCGATCAGCTACAAATTCGACTGAATCACCCCCAATTCCGTAGCAGCTGTCGAGCCCCAGCGAGGCTGCGTCGGACGCGCTGCCGATTCAGGATCGAGTCGCGCCTGACGCAGCCTCGCTGGGGCTCGACAGCTGCTACGAGAGAGTGAGAGAGACCTCAGTTCTCTTCGCCTTCCGCCAGCAAAGCAATCCCGCCAATAATCACCGCTACCCCCACCCAGTGCAGCGGGCTGATGTGTTCCCCCAGCCCCAGCCACGAACCGAGCAACACCACCACAAACACCAGTGAGCTCAGCGGGAACGCCAGGGACAGGCTGCTGCGCCGCAGGATCAGCATCCACACGAAGAACGCGCCGATGTAGCAGGCTATCGCCGCCAGAATGCCTGGGTTGCGGGCCACCTCACCCAGCCATTGCCAGTTGAAATCCATCTGCCCCAATTGATTACCGGCCACTTTGGTAAACAACTGGCCAGCGCTTTCGGTGCAGATCAACAAGGCCCACAACACCACAGTGCCGAAGCGCCCGTGCAGCCATCCGGTATTCATCATTTGCGTATTCATGCCTGACTCCCTGCAATTGCCACCAACATCACACCCAACGTAATCACCAGCGTGCCCATCCAACGGCGGCGGCTGACGGTTTCGCCCAGCACCACCTTGCCCGCCAGCACCACCCCGCAATAGGCGAGCGCCGCCGCTGGAAACAGCAGGCTCAGCGGCGCACGCGACAGGGCTTCAAGCCAGACGAAAAACTCGACGACATACGCACCGATCCCCGCCCACAGCAACGGCGCATTAAACACCTGGCCCCAGAACGCGTTCAGGCGGAAACCGCCGTCCAGCTCGGGTAAACGGTCCAGGCCGAGCTTGAAACACAGTTGGCCGATCACATCGAGCACGATGGAAAACGCCACCAGCAACACCACCGTCAACGTCACGGAAACAGCTCCTCAAACAGGTCGATCAGGGCTTCATTGGTCGCCGCATTGCGCTGCAGATCCTCTGCGCTCCAGCGCTCGGGCGGTGGCTGGTCGGACTTGGCCTCCCAGCGCTTGAACGCATTGCTGAACGCCGGTGTGGCGAACTCGCCGCACACGTCGATACCGATGATGCGTTTGCGCGCCGCCAACGCCCGCAGGGCTTGCAGCAGGTGGGTCAAGCGCATGCCGCCCTGGTCCCAGTTGGTGGCCGCGTCTTCGCTGGCCAGCACATCCTTGTCGAGGGTGATCCAGATCGCTTCGGTGGGCAGGCTGCTGATCATCTGATCGAGGAACGCGGTCCAGTCCAGCTCGGCCAGGTTGCGCCAATGCAAATGGTCTTCGCGCTGCTGATGGCCGGCGCCATCCCCCACCCGCCCCCAAACTTTCGACGGCGGATGCTGCCAGGGAAACAGCTGCAAGTGCCCGCGCTTGAGGGCACCGAGGTTGCCGCCACGCAGTTGTGGGTTATGCAGGTCATCGCTGCACGGGCCGAGGGTGACGATGCGTTTGATCGCCGGCATTTTCAGCGCACGGTTGACCCAGGAGCCACAGTGACGTTTGGGCGCAAAGCGCACCCAGTCGGGGTGGTTGTCGAAGTGGATCAGGCTGATGGGTTCTTTCAAGTCGGCGAGAAACGCCGGCGTCAGGTGGTGATAATCGCCGGAGCCGACAAACAGGATTTCCGGCCGCGCATCCTTAGGCCGAGGCCGCAGGGCCAGGCGTTCAGCGAAGCGCTTCCAGGTTTTTTCGGTGGACCACAGGCGCAGCTTGGGGCCCAGGTCCAGCAGGTCGATACGCGTGGCACGGCCGCTGGCCAAACGCCGGGCAATCGGCGCCTGGCCGGTGAGGCTGTGGTCGAGGTCAAGAATGTTCAAGGCAGTGTTCCCCTAGGGCTTTAGGGGGTCAATGCAAGGGACGGGCCAGCGCCTATCTTGAAGACAATGAGCAAGCCCGCTCCCACACTTTGAACTGCGCTCGACTTTAGGATTTGGCTTCGCTGATGATCTGCCGAATCGCGCCGACAAATGCCTCGGCCGGTTGGCCACCGCTGACGGCGTACTGATCGTTGAACACAATGGTCGGCACCGAGGTCACGCCACGGGAAGTCCACAGCTGTTCCTGTTCGCGGACATCGGCGGCGTATTCATCGCAAGCAAGAATCTCGGCCGCACGTTTGATATCCAGGCCAACGCTTTCGGCGATGATCGCCAGCGTCGCATGATCGGAAGGGTCCTGCCCATCGGTGAAATACGCCTTGAACAGCGCTTCCTTGAGGTTGTACTGCAAGCCTTCCAGCCCGGCCCAATGCAGCAGGCGATGGGCGTCGAAGGTGTTGTAGATACGGCTCTGACCATCGGTGCGAAAAGCAAAGCCCAACTCAGCCCCCATGTCGCGGATTCGCGCACGGTTTGCCTGGGACTCTTCGGCAGTGGAGCCGTATTTTTCGGTGATGTGCTCGACGATGTTCTGGCCCTCGGCGGGCATGTTCGGGTTCAGCTCAAACGGCTGGAAATGGATCTCGGCCTGTACTTCGGCGCCAAGCTGGTCGAGGGCTTCGGTCAGGCCGCGCAGGCCGATGATGCACCAGGGGCAGGACACGTCGCTGACGAAATCGATTTTCAGGGGAGTACTCATGGTAGGCAACCTCGCAGGCTTCAATACGCCGTAAAGGGTGCACGATACACCAATGTCACAGCAGCTTCGAAGGCGCGACCGGGTCAATCTGCGCCCAATGTGCGGCATCTTCGCGATGAGCCTGCAGGTACGGCAACACCGCTGTCAGCAGCGGCGCCTTGAACGCTTCCTGGAAACGATGGGCCATGCCGGGAATCAACTTCAACTGGCTGCCCTGGATATGCGCCGCCAGGTGCACGCCGTGCATCACCGGCAGCAACGGATCGGCGGTGCCGTGGACCACCAGCGTCGGTACACGCAGTTGGTTGAGCAACGGCACGCGGCTCGGTTCGGCGAGGATCGCCATGATCTGGCGCTTCACGCCTTCCGGGTTGAAGGCGCGGTCGTAAGACAGCGCCGCCTGGTGCAGCAACGCCTGGCGATCATCCTTCACGTTCGGGCTGCCCAGCGCCGCGAGCAAATCGGCCTGCTGCTCCAGCGCCACTTCACGATTCGGCGCACTGCGTCGCGACAACAACTGCACCAGCGCCGCATTGGGTGCCGGCAAGCCTTCGGCACCGGAGCTGGTCATGATCAGGGTCAGGCTTTCCACGCGCTGCGGCGCCATCGCCGCCAGGTGCTGGGCGATCATGCCGCCCATGCTTGCGCCCAGTACGTGAAACTGCTGGATCTGCAAGGCGTCCATCAAGCCCAGGGCGTCGTCGGCCATATCCGTCAGCGTGTAGGGTGCCGCCACCGGCAGGCCGAGCTTGTAGCGCAGTACCTCAAAGGTCAGGTTGGCGTTTACCGGCGCCTGGCGCCAGGTCGACAGGCCGACGTCACGGTTGTCGTAGCGGATCACCCGGAAACCCTGTTGACACAGGGCGACCACCACTTCGTCCGGCCAGTGGATCAACTGCCCGCCCAGGCCCATCACCAGCAACAAGGCAGGGTCGGACGCACGACCGATGCTCTGGTAAGCAATGCTCACCTGAGCCAGGTCGACCGTTTGGGTCGGGACATTGACATCACATCGAGAAGCCGCAAAAGACGGCAGGCCGAACAGTAAAGCGGCCAGTAAAAACAACACGCGCATGAAAAACACCGAAACGCAGAACCCCAGTAGAGCGCGAGTCTGATGAAGTTTGTTCAAGCGCGCTGCCACACTTCCATGACAGTTTGATGAAGAGTGCCCAGCGGTCATGGTCGACACACGTTGCAACATGAGACAAACTCACGCCATCCGCCTTCGTCACAAATTATCTTCATGGAGAGCCCGTGCTCGAAATCCGTCACCTCAAGACCCTGCACGCCCTGCGCGAGGCTGACAGCCTGGTCGAAGCCGCCGAACGCCTGCACCTGACGCAATCGGCGCTGTCCCACCAGTTCAAGGAGCTGGAAGAGCGCCTGGGCATGCAACTGTTCGTGCGCAAGACCAAGCCGCTGCGTTTCACGAGCGCCGGCCTGCGCCTGTTGCAACTGGCCGACGCCACCCTGCCCTTGCTGCGCGGCGCCGAGCGTGACATTGCGCGGTTGGCCGGCGGCACCGCCGGGCGTTTGCACATGGCGATTGAATGCCACAGCTGCTTCCAGTGGCTGATGCCGACCATCGACCAGTTCCGCGATGCCTGGCCGGAAGTCGAGCTGGACCTGGCGTCCGGTTTCGCCTTCGCGCCGCTGCCGGCCCTGGCGCGCGGCGACCTCGACCTGGTGGTGACCTCCGACCCGCTGGAACTGCCGGGCATCACCTATGTGCCGCTGTTCACCTACGAAGCCATGCTGGCGGTGGCCAACCAGCACGCGCTGGCGAACAAGGCGTACATCGTGCCGGAAGACTTGCTGACCGAAACCCTGATCACCTACCCGGTGGAGCGCGACCGGCTGGACATCTTCACCCGCTTCCTGGAACCCGCCGACGTCGAACCGGCCCAGGTGCGCACCTCGGAACTGACAGTGATGATGATGCAATTGGTCGCCAGCGGCCGTGGCGTGTGCGGCATGCCGCATTGGGCGCTGCATGAATACAGCTCGCGCGGTTACGTGAAGGCCAAGCGCCTGGGCGAGAAAGGCTTGTTTGCGACGCTGTACGCGGGGATTCGCGCGGACATGCTGGACGCGCCATATATGCGCGACTTTTTGCTGACGGCGAAGGACACGTCGTTTTCAACGCTGGATGGGGTGAGTGCTGTTCGCTGAGCGGCACTCATTAGAAAACATTGAACATCAGTGATCTTCCAGTTCGCGCCACATGTGGATCTTGTCGAAGTATTCAACGCCGACGCGCACTGCCAATGGCTCCAGGCCGTATTGGATAAAACCGCAGCGTTGGTACAAGGCAAACGCCGCGTCATTACCGGCCGTGACGGTCAGCTGGATCACCTTGAGGCGCGGCTGCTTACGCGCCTCATCCAGTGCCGCTTCAACCAACTGACGGCCCAAGCCCTTTTGCTGGTGGCCCGCGTTCACATACATGCCGAACAGCGTCACCTTGTGCCGAGCCTTCTCTCGTGGCTCGTATGCAAGGCCGACAATGCCGGCCAGCTCATCCCCTTCGTAGGCACCGAGCAGCCGGTCCAGCGGACTGCCCAAGCGTTTTTCCCACCAGCTCAACGGCATCGCGGCACGCTCCGCCACGCTGGAGGTGAATGCCTGGGGATAGGCGCCATAGGCCTCGAGCATCAATGCACGATAGGCCTCGGCGTCATGCGTCCCCAGCGTGCGAACAATCATGCGGTCAGCGATGAGCGGTAAAACGGCAGGATCAAATCGCGCGTCAAGGGTGCCAACTGCAAGCCGCCGTCACCGGCCGGGTCAATCCAGCGGACCTCTTCAATTTCGGCGGCGGGGGTCACCGCAACGTCGATCTGCACCTGGAACAACTCGGCTTCCACGGTAAAACCCGGCTCGTTGGCGGCCGGTGCGGAAAACGTGCCGAGGTAGACGGCGGCACTGGGCTCGATACGCAAGTTGAGCTCTTCGTGCAGCTCGCGGGCCAGGGCTTCGACGGGTTGCTCGCCAGCGTCAATCTTGCCCCCCGGTTGCATGAAAGCCTGGGTGCCGCGCTTGCGCACCAGCAGGGTTTGGCCGTCGCTGCCGATCAGGAGGGCGGCGGCGATGCGGATAGTAGAAGTGCTCATGAAAGGTCTGCTGTCTCTTCGGGTACTTTGATAAAAATGGCGTATTTCGCGCCTTCCATTGCCTCGAACGCAATGAGCTTGTCCACCAGCGGCAGGTTCAGCACCTTGCCGGCATTGAGCAGGAGCATGCCGTTATCGGCATTGAGGTTACGCGCCAGGACCATACCGTCAGCCAGCTCACGGGTGGTCAGGACCTTGACGGTGGGATCACCCAGCGTCACATCACTGAGGAACTTGGCACAAGCCTGCACGAAAGCCTCGACCAGACTCGGATCGTAGAGGCGCCCGGCATACTTTTGGATATAGAGCAGCGCTTCATCACTGTTCATCTGTCGCTCAAGGATCAGCCCTTTCTGCAACTCGATGAAATCCACCGCCAGTTTCAGCAAGCGTGAACCAAACGGGATCGCATCCTCCTTGAGGTGATCGGGGAAACCACTGCCGTCGTAGCGCTCCTGATGATGACGAATGATCCGCGCCGCATCCTTCATCGGCTCCAGCGTCATCAACAGCGACTCGCTCTGCGTCGGATAGGCGCGGTACAGATCGCGGTCGGTGCTGTGCAGTTTATCGGCCGGGGCAGTCATCATGCTGTCGGTCCAGCTCAGTTTGCCGATGTTATAGAGCGCGGCGGCCATGGTGAGGTCGCGTGTGCTGACCTCGTCGATGGCCTGCGAGGCGCAATACACACGGATCAGCTCGATCAACTGGCGGTTGGTCTGCTTGTCCTTGGGCAAGCGCAGGTTGGCCAGCAGCGAAAACACTTCGGTGCCCGTCACGTAGCTGCGCTTGAGTTCTTCGTAAGCCAGGTCGAGCATGTCCGCGGTCTGCTGCAGCTCGCCGGTACGCGACTCCACGCGTTTTTCCAAGGTCGCATTGAGCGCCTTGAGCTGCTCGTTCTGCACCAGGGTCAAGCGTTCAAGCCGCTGATGTTCCAGGGCCTGCTGCAGGATCAGCTTCAGTTCATCGTCATTCCAGGGTTTGCCGATATAACGGTGGATCTGCCCTTCGTTGATCGCCTTGATGATTGTCGGCAGGTCAGCGTAACCGGTCAGCAGGATACGACTGGTGGTGGGATACAAGCGATGGACTTCAGCCAGCAACTGCGCGCCGTCCATACCTGGCATGCGCGCGTCGCTCATGATCAGGTCGATGGGTTGGGCCGCCATTATTTCCAGAGCCTGGGCACCGCTGCCGGCAAGCACCACATTAAAGGGCTGGCCGCGCAACAGGCGACGCAAGCTGTTGAGGATCGACTCTTCATCGTCGACCAGCAAAATGGTGGGTTGTGCGGTGGAGAGCGTAGCGAATTGTTCATCCATGCCTGCTGCGCCTTCGAATCAAATTGAATTGAGCTAAATTGAACCCGTGTGCCGAGCCGTCTTCCCTCGCTTGGCACGCGGGCTTGATTTGACGCCAAGTAGCCGTCGATATCAAGGGAGTTCGACTATGCTGTCAGAGCAGGCAGACGCCCCGCTCACGATGCACCCAGGGAAGGAACCGTCATGCCGTCGAATCACTTGCAGTTGTGGTGCGCACAATGACCCCGGATTCCGTACGGGCCAACCGGCGCATTCTGATCGTCGATGACACCGCCTCGATCCATCAGGACTTTCGCAAGATCCTCTGTGCCGAAGGCGAACCCTCCCTGGAAAACCTCGAGGAGGCCCTGTTCGGGACACCGACCAAAGTGCGTCAGGCGTTCGAGCTCGACTCGGCCTATCAGGGTCAGGAGGCCCTGGCCCTGGTGAACAAGGCCCTGGCCGCCAACGCGCCCTATGCCATGGCCTTCATTGACATGCGCATGCCACCTGGCTGGGATGGCTTGCAGACCATCGAACACCTCTGGAACGTCGATCCCCACCTGCAGATCGCCCTGTGCACCGCCTACTCCGATTACTCCTTCGAGGCCATCGAAGCGCGCTTAAAGTACAACGACCAGTTGCTGATCCTGAAAAAGCCCTTCGATCACCTGGAAATCCGCCAGATGGCCAGCGCCCTGACCTGGAAATGGCAACTCGCCCAGGACATTGCGCTGAAAGTGATCAGCCTGGAACGCACCGTCGAAGAACGCGTGCAGGAGCTGCTCAAAGTCTCGCACCTGCTGCACTACGATGCCCTGACCGAACTGCCCAACAGCACGTTGTTAGGCGACCGGCTGACCCAGGCAATTGCCCTTGGCCGGCGGCATGACACGCAAATGGCGGTGATGTTTATCGGCCTGGACCGCTTCAAGCGCATCAATAACGCCCTGGGCTACCCCGTGGGCGATGAGGTGCTGCAGCAGGTCAGCCAAAGCCTGGTGGCGGCGGTGCGAAGTTCGGATTCGGTGTTTCGCTACGGTTCCGACGAGTTCGTGGTCCTGCTCAACGACATCTTGCATCCCCAGCAAACCCAGCACGTTGCGCAAAAGATCCTCAAGGCCATCCGCGCCACCCGTCACGTCGCCGGGCATGACCTGAGCATCACCGCCAGCCTGGGTATCAGCATTTGCCCCAATGACAGCGGCACAGCGGTGGAGTTGATCAAACAGGCCGAAACCGCCATGCACGCCAGCAAAGAGCGCGGCCCGGACGATTTCAGTTTTTATACCGAAGACATGAACCTGCACGCCCAACACCGGCAAAACCTGGAAAGCGCGATTCGCCATGCCCTGGAATGCAACGAATTTGCCCTGCACTACCAGCCGAAGCTGGATCTGAAATCCGGGCAGATCGTGGGGGCGGAAGCGCTGCTTCGCTGGTTTCAACCGCGTTTGGGTTGGATCAGCCCGGCTGACTTCATTCCGGTGGCCGAAGACACTGGATTGATCGTGCAGTTGACCCAGTGGGTAGTGCGCCAGGCCTGTGAACAGGCACAAACCTGGCGTGACATGGGCCTGCCCACGCTACGCATCTCCGTGAATATCTCAGCCATCGATTTCCGCCAGCGGGACTTCGTCGACAATCTCGCCGCGATCCTCGAGCAGACACACCTGCCGCCGGCCCTGTTGGAGCTGGAGATCACTGAAAGCGTGCTGATGCAGAATGTCGACGACACGGTCGATATCCTGAACAGGATCAAAGCCATGGGCGTGCGCCTGGCCCTGGATGATTTCGGCACGGGTTACTCCAGCCTGAGCTACCTGCGACGGTTTCCCATCGACGTGCTGAAAATCGACCAATCGTTCATTCATGGCCTGAAGGTAAATAGCCAGGACGAACAACTGATCAGCGCTATTATCGGCATGGGCAAAAGCCTGGGCTTGACTATCATCGCCGAGGGCGTAGAAACCCTCGAGCAATTGAACTTCCTGCAACACCAGCTGTGCGAGGAAGGCCAAGGCTATCTGTTCAGTAAAGCGGTGCCCTCAGAGGACTTCGCCCAGTTACTGCAGAAGGGCTGCGCGACACTGATGCCCGATCAATAGCCCTACGCCTGCAAGGAGTGCTCGCTTGAACGACGTTTCAACCTGCCGTACCAGCCTCTTCCTCACGCTGTGGCTGGGCCTGGGTGCGCCATTGATGGCCGCGCCGTTGGAAGAGGCCCTGAAACCGTTGCCCGCGGTCCCTGCATTGGACCCGGCCAAGGTTGAACTGGGCCGCCAACTGTTCAACGAGCCGCGATTGTCGGCCAATAACACGCTGTCCTGCGCCAGTTGCCATCACTTGGCATCGGGAGGCGCCGACGACAAACCCTTCTCCATTGGCTTCGACGGCAAGCCGGTAGAACTCAACACGCCGTCGGTGTTCAACGCCAGCCTCAATTTCAAGCAGTTCTGGAATGGCCGCGTCGACACGTTGGAAGCACAGGTCGAACACGTGGTGATCAGCCCGGTGGAAATGGGCAGCGACTGGAAAACCGTAGTGCAGAACCTCGCTGCCATGCCCACCTACCAGGCGGCATTCAAGCAGGCCTACCCGGACGGTGTCACCGCCGCTAACGTACAAGATGCCCTGGCCACCTATGAGCGAACGCTGCTGACCCTTAACTCACGGTTTGACCAATATCTCCTGGGCAATACCGAAATCCTCACGATCCAGGAAAAGTACGGCTATCAGCGCTTCAAGGAGTACGGCTGTATCGCGTGCCATCAGGGCATCAACATCGGCGGCAACATGTTCCAGAAGTTCGGTGTGATGGGCGGCTACTTCAAGGCGCGCGGCAATCCGGTCGAATCGGACCTGGGGCGCTACCTGCTGACCCAGGACGAAGAAGACCGCCACGTGTTCAAGGTGCCCAGCTTGCGTAACGTCGCGGTCACGGCGCCCTACTTTCACGACGCCTCGGCCAAGACACTGCAAGAGGCGGTCGACGTGATGTTCAAGTACCAACTGGGGCGCACCCCGTCCCAGGAAGACAAGGACCTGATTGTCCAGTTTCTCAAGACCCTGACCGGCGAATGGGCAGGCAAGCCTTTATGAGCATACCGTCATGACCCTGTCCCGCCGCCTCGCCAGCCAAGTGTTGCTTAGCCTGATGACGCTGCTGTTGGCGTCCACCCTGGTGTTTCTGTACCTCAAGTCTTCCCGTGACCAGACCGCCACCTACACACACTCACGGGACCTGATCCGCCAACTCCAGCAACTCAATGCCCAATGGGACAGTGAAGTGTTGAAGGCCAGGATCGCCATCACCCACAACTATGATCCGCTGGTGGCACCCCTGCGGGAAATGACGCGGTTATGGGTAGACCTGGAAAACGGCGACGCCTACCACGACCCTGCTGACCTGCAACGTTGGCAAGCCAGCCGGGATGCTTATCAGGCCGCGATCAAGGAAAAAGCGCGGTTGGTGGACCAGTTCAAATCCCACAATGCGGTGCTGCGCAACTCATTGGCTTTTTTACCAACCGCTGAGGACGACATTCAGGCTCAGTTCAACCGCTTTAATGATGAAGACCGGCTGCAACTGCAAGGCGTAGCTACCGACACTTACGACTTGCTACTCAGCAGCCTGGAGTTCGCTCAGGTCACCAGCGACGAGCTCGCGGCCGATATCCTGGTGGGCCTGGGCAAACTGGCGATCAACAAGGAGCGATTGCCCAGTGATTTCCAGGCGCCGGTTGAGATCCTCAGTAATCACATTTCGCTGATCCTGCGCGAACAGCCGGTGGTCAACGGTTTGCTCGAACGAATCGCCGCAGTCCCGGTGGCCGAACGCCTGGACGAGCTGACCACGCATCTCAATCAGGACCAGCAAGCCTCTGACCTCATCGACCATCAATACCATCGCTACCTGCTGATTTTCTCGACCTTATTGGTGGCGCTTTTACTGTACCTGGCGGTGCGCCTGCTGCGCAGTTTCGCCGAAATCAACCGAGTCAACCGCGCGCTGCACGCGGCGAACGAGACCCTGGAACAACGCGTGGAGCGGCGCACCCAACAACTCAAGGATGCCCAGAGTGAACTGCTCGACAGCGCGCGACAGGCCGGCATGGCGGAAATCGCCACCAACGTGCTGCACAACGTGGGCAACGTGCTCAACAGCGTGAATATCTCCGCCGACCTGGTCACGCGAAAGCTGCGCAGCAGCAAGGCATTGGGCCTGGGCAAAGCCATGCAGTTGATCAACGAACGCCAGGGGGACCTGGGCACCTTCTTGACCGAGGATGAAAAAGGCAAGCTACTGCCCGCCTACCTGAACCAACTGGTGGACGCCATTGCGCAGGAACAACAAGGCATGGCGGATGAAATGGCGCAGCTGAGTAAAAGCGTCGACCATATCAAAGACATCGTCTCCACCCAACAATCCTATGCCGGTGCGTCTGCGGTTCGCGAACCGGTGCATATCAGCGCCCTGATGGAAGATGCCTTGCGCATGAACGCAGGGGCGCTGAATCGGCACAACGTCACGGTGGTCAAGCATTACGCGCAACTGCCGGAAATCCTAGCGGACAAACACCGGTTGCTGCTGATCATGGTCAACCTGATCAGCAATGCGAAGTACGCCATGTCCACCCTCTCCGACCGGCCGCGGCAAATGACCCTCACGGTGCAGTCGCTGAATGACGACACCTTGCAGATCAGCGTGAAGGATGAGGGCGAAGGCATACCGGCAGAAAACATGACACGAATCTTCACTCACGGTTTCACCACTCGCAAGGAAGGCCATGGCTTTGGCCTGCACAGCTGCGCCCTGGCCGCCGTGGAAATGAATGGCCAGCTCAGCGCACACAGCGACGGGCCGGGCCTGGGCGCGGTGTTTACCTTGACCATCCCTCTCACCCTTGTCGGAAGCCCCGCATGAACCAACCTCCCAACCGGCGCATCCTGCTGATCGACGACACGCCGTCGATTCATGACGATTTCCGCAAGATCCTGGTGCCGACCGTTGAATCGAACCCGCTGCTGGATGACATGGAATCGGCGCTGTTCGGCGACACGGCCAAAGCCCAGGCCCAGGTTTTCGAGCTGCACTCGGCGTATGGCGGGGAAGAAGGCCTTGGCTTGCTGACCACGGCCATGGCGGAAAAACGCCCCTACGCACTGGCCTTTGTCGACATGCGTATGCCCCAAGGCTGGGATGGCGCCAGGACCATCGAAGCGTTGTGGAAAATCGCCCCAGACCTGCAAGTCGTGGTGTGCACCGCTTATTCGGACTACTCCTGGGAAGACCTGCTGGAACGCCTGCACGCCCATGAACGCTTGCTGATTCTGAAAAAACCCTTCGACAACATCGAAGTCCAGCAGATGGCCAACACCCTGGCGAATAAATGGGACATGGCCCGTCGCGCCTCGCTGCAGACCACCCACTTGGAACATTTGGTGGAGCAACGCACCCAGGCGCTGCAACTGGAAATCGACGAGCGCAAGCACCTGGAAAGCCAACTGGTGCAGTCCGAAAAACTCGCGTCGCTGGGGCAGCTTGCGGCGGGTGTCGCCCATGAAATCAACAACCCGGTGGGCTTTATCTCCTCCAACCTCAGCACCCTGGACGGCTACTTCAACCAGCTGCAACAGATACTGGATGCCTATCAACGCGCCGAAACGCTGATTGCGCCGCCGGAACAGCGCGATCAGCTCAAGGCACTGCGAACCGACCTTGAGCTGGAGTTTCTCAAGGAGGACATTCCGATCCTGATCAAAGAGTCCAAGGAAGGCATTGGCCGCGTGGTGCAAATCGTCAAAGACCTGAAAAATTTCTCACGGGTGGACAATGACCAGACCTGGCAGTTTGCGAACCTGCAACAGGGCATCGATTCAACACTGAACATCGTCGCCAGCGAACTCAAGTACAAAGCCGACGTGGTCAAAAACTACGGCGCATTGCCCGAGATCGAATGCCTGGCATCGCAGCTCAATCAGGTGGTGATGAACCTGGTGATCAATGCCGCGCAAGCCATGGGACCGGAGCGCGGCACCATTACCATCAGCAATGGCGTGGAAGGCGATAACATCTGGCTGGAGGTGGCGGACAACGGCTGCGGGATTGCCCCCGACGCCGTGCAGAAGATTTTCGACCCGTTCTTCACCACCAAACCCGTAGGCGAAGGGACGGGACTAGGGCTGTCGCTCTCCTACGGTATCGTCAAGAAACACCATGGCGATATTTCCGTCAGCAGCGAACTCGGCAAAGGCACCAAATTCCGCGTGGTATTGCCGATTCGGCAGACGGCGGCGTAAGGCACGCCGCCGAACAAGCCGCAAAGCTCTACGCCGCTTCCTGGAAATCCATCTCCGGTGGCTGTTGCGAGAAGCCACGGGTGAGTACGCCCAGGTAAACCACCCCGATCGCCAACCACGCCAAGCCCAGGTAAATCGCCAGGTGATCGAGGCTGACCATCAGCCATA
The DNA here is from genome assembly GCF_014268275.3 of Pseudomonas tritici. NCBI lineage: Bacteria > Pseudomonadati > Pseudomonadota > Gammaproteobacteria > Pseudomonadales > Pseudomonadaceae > Pseudomonas > Pseudomonas tritici. The sequence goes on along the minus strand of NZ_CP077084.1, from coordinate 1,529,568 downwards.
AATCCGCCAGCAGGCCGATGGCCGGGAATACCAGGAACAGGATCAGCTCACGCACACCCCGCTGCTTGGCGCCGATCCAGTAATGGAAGATCACCGACAGGTTCACCAGACTGAACGCCAGGAAGGCGCCGAAGTTGATAAACGATGTGGACGTGGTCACGTCCAGCTTCAACGCCAGCAGCGCCACCACCGCGCACAACAGGATGCTGTTGACCGGCGTACCAAAGCGCGCATGCAGGGTGCCAAAGAACGACTTGGGCAACACGCCATCGCGGCCCATCGCAAACAACAAGCGCGAACCACTGGCCTGGGCCGACAGCCCCGAGGCGAACTGGCCGACGATCAGGCCGATCAGGAAGATCGACACAAACAGGTCGCCACCGATGTTGCGCGCGATTTCATACGCCGCCGAATCCACATTGGCGAATTCGAAAGACGGGTGCGCGATCTGCACAAAGTAGGACACTGCCACGAAAATCAGCCCGCCTATCAAGGTGATCAACATGATCGCCCGTGGGATGGTGCGGCGCGGGTCGCGGGTTTCTTCGGTGAGGGTGCTGACCGCGTCAAAGCCCAGGAATGAATAGCAAGCGATGGCCGCGCCGCTCATGATCAGCGGCAGTTGCATCTGGCCGTTGAAGAACGGGGCGGTCGTCCATAAAGGCTTGCTCGCATCACCCCCGATGTAGTGGATACACAGCGCCACAAACGCAATCAACACCAGGAACTGCACCAGCATCAGCAAGGCATTGATGCCGTTCGCCAGCTTAAGGCCGACGATATTGATGGCGCTGGTGATGCCAATAAACGCCAACACCCAGATCCACTGCGGCACCGCCGGGAACGCTGAATTGAGGTACGCCGCACCGATCAGCCAGATGGCCATGGGCAGGAACAGGTAGTCGAGCAGCACCGCCCAGCCGGCGATAAAACCCAGTTTCGGGCTGATGGCTTTGCGCACGTAGCTGTAGGCGGAACCGGCGACCGGAAACGCCGAGGCCATGCGCCCATAACTCATGGCGGTGAAGAACATCGCCACCAGCGCCGCCAGATAAGCAGCGGGGACCATGCCCGCAGTGGATTGCGCCAGGATACCGAAGGTGCCGAGCACAATGATCGGCGTCATATAGGCGATGCCGAACAGCACCACCGACCCTAATGACAGGGTGCGTTGCAAATGAGCCATGAGCGATTCTCCGCGAAATTATTAGATTTATGGCAGAACTGAAGTCGGTGAAGCAGGTGTCATTTTTCTTATGTTGATGGGTAGTGAGCGGGCTTGCCCCGCGCTGGGTGGCGAAGCCGCCCCATCTCAGTCACCGAGTATCTCCAGTCGAAACTGAGTTGCCTGGGTTTGGGGCGGCTTCGCCACCCAGCGCGGGGCAAGCCCGCTCACTACAGGCCTAAGGAATCAGTAGTTCGCGCGTGCCGTCAGTGTGCTCGACCACCTCACCCGGCAATTTCAAGCGCTGGTCATCCAGGTAGCGGTAGTCCTTGCGCGCCGCTGCCAATTGGTCGAGATCCAGTTCGACCGTGAATTGCCCTTCGTCACGCCCGGCTTCAAACAGCAACGTACCAAACGGGTCCACCAGCGCACTGCCACCGGCAAACAACAATCCGCCGTCCCCCTCTTGCACTCGGTTGACCATCAGCGCAAACGCCTGGTTTTCCTGGGCGCGCGCCATGATCGCGGTGCGGTGCGTGGGGCCGTATGGGTCCATGTTGCCGTTGGTGACGATCAGCAACTCGGCGCCCAGTTGCGCGTTGGCTCGGGCGGTTTCCGGGAACTCAATGTCGTAGCAGATCAACAGACCGACGCGCACGCCGTTCCAGAGGCAAGTGGCGTAGCGATCGCCTGGGGTGAAGACACCGCGATCCGAGGCCCACAGATGGGTCTTGCGATAACGCAGGGCGATGCCTTCGGGGGTGATCAGCAAGGTGGTGTTATAGAATTGCCCGCCGTCGCTTTCGGCCATGCCGATCACCACGGCGACATTGCGCGCGCGCGGCCTGGATCACAGCCTGCACGGTAGGCCCGTCCAGCGGTTCAGCGATGTCGGCGACGGTCTCGGCGCTGGGGAAGCCCATCAGGTGGGTTTCCGGGAAGACGATCAGTTGCGTATCCGCAGCCGCTGCAGCGATCGCCGCCAAGGCCCGCTCAAGGTTGTAAGCTGTACCGTTATCACGGCCCGCCAACTGGGCAAATTCGACCTTCATGGGTATTCCTTGTTCTGTGTACGTGCCGCAGTATGCGCAGGCGCAACCGGCCAGGGAATCACGCGGCGGGGGTAACCCGATAGGGGTAGATCAATGACCATGTCGTTGCAAGACATCGCCTGGCACCGTTCGGTGGGGCAAATGATAGACGCCCTGGACCAGCCCAATTTCTGGACCCAGCTTGTCCGGCTGCTGGACCAATACGTGCCGTTCGACAGTTGGGTCGTATTGCTGTTCAGCAGCGAACACCGCCCGCTGGTATTCGCTGAATGCCCAGGCGCCGATGGCACGCCGGATCATTTGTTCCAGGACTACCTCAACGGCCTGTACCTGCTCGACCCCTTCTACATCGCCAGCCGTGAACACTCGCGCACCGGGCTGTTGCGCCTGGCCGAAGTGGCGCCGGAGCACTTCGAACTCACCGAGTACTACCAGCGCTACTTCCGCCTGAACGTGGTGGCTGATGAAATCCAATTTAATTGCCAGCAGCCGGATGGGCGTACCCTGTGCCTGTCACTGGGCTCCAGGCAGCGCTTTGACCCGGCGCAGATTGCCCTGCTGTCGTTGATCCAGCCCTGGGTGCTGGGCCTGCTGCGCCAGCGCCTGCCCTTTGAACTGCACCAGGTCAGCGCCCCGCAGCCGCCGATCCAGAATGATGAGTGGGGCGCGCAACTCACCGCCCGCGAGCTGGATGTGGGTCGCTTGATGCTCAGCGGTTGCTCCAGCAAAGAAATCGCTCGTAAGCTGGAAATCTCTGTTGAAACCGTGAAAGTCCATAAGAAACACATGTACAGCAAGCTAGGGATCAAATCCCAGTCAGAGCTGTTCTCGATCTTTCTACAGGCGCAAAACGCCTAGCCGATGAGTCCGAACCCAGGAAACCCGTATGAGCCTGTCGCTACTGAGTCGTTACGCTTTCTTTGCCGTGTGCGTCATTTTCACCCTCGCCAGCCTCCCCTTTATCGAACATGAATGGCTGTGGCCGATCACGGTGGTCACTGGCGTGTTGAGCCTGATCGGTATTTTCGACCTGCTGCAAAGCCCCCACGCCGTGCGCCGCAACTACCCGATCCTGGGCAATATCCGTTACCTGGTGGAAGCCATCCGCCCGGAAATCCGCCAGTACCTGCTGGAGTCCGACAGCGACGCCCTGCCCTTCTCCCGGGCCCAGCGTTCATTGGTGTATTCGCGCGCCAAGAATGAATCTGCCGACAAACCCTTCGGCACCTTGATCGACGTGTACCAGTCAGGCTTCGAATTCATCGGCCACTCCATGCGCCCCGCACCGCTCAGCGACCCCAGCGCCTTCCGTGTAATGGTTGGCGGCCCGCAGTGCACGCAACCGTATTCGGCGTCGGTATTCAATATCTCGGCAATGAGCTTTGGCTCGTTGAGTGCCAACGCAATTCGCGCGTTGAACCAAGGCGCCAAGCTGGGCAACTTCGCCCATGACACCGGCGAAGGCAGCATCAGCCCCTACCACCGCGAGAACGGCGGCGACCTGACCTGGGAATTGGGCAGCGGCTACTTCGGCTGCCGCACCAGCGACGGCCGTTTCGACCCGGAACGTTTTGCCGTGCAGGCGCAGAACCCGCAAGTGCGCATGATCGAAATCAAGATGAGCCAGGGCGCCAAACCCGGCCATGGCGGGATCCTGCCCAAGCACAAAGTCACCCAGGAAATTGCCGACACCCGCGGCATCATGATGGGCGAAGACTGCATCTCGCCGTCGCGCCACAGCGCGTTTTCCACGCCCATCGAACTGATGCAGTTCATCGCCCAACTGCGCGAACTGTCCGGCGGCAAGCCGGTGGGCTTCAAGTTCTGCCTGGGTCACCCGTGGGAGTTCATGGGCATCGCCAAGGCCATGCTCGAAACCGGCATCCTCCCGGACTTTATCGTGGTGGATGGCAAGGAAGGCGGCACCGGCGCTGCGCCGGTGGAGTTCACCGACCATATCGGCGTGCCGCTGCGCGAAGGCCTGCTGTTTGTGCACAACACCCTGGTGGGCCTGAACCTGCGCGACAAGATCAAGCTCGGCGCCAGCGGCAAGATCGTCAGCGCGTTCGACATCGCCAGCGTCCTGGCCATCGGCGCCGACTGGGCCAACTCGGCGCGGGGCTTTATGTTCGCGATCGGTTGCATTCAATCGCAGAGCTGCCACACCAACAAATGCCCGACCGGCGTTGCTACCCAAGATCCGTTGCGTCAACGTGCGCTGGTGGTCCCGGACAAGGCCCAGCGCGTATTCAACTTCCATCGCAACACGCTCAAGGCGCTGGCGGAAATGCTCGCCGCGGCCGGCCTGGATCATCCGTCGCAACTGTCGGCCAAGCACTTGGTACGGCGGATGTCGGCGACAGAGATCAAGCTGTTTTCGCAGTTGCATGTGTTCCTCAAACCCGGTGAATTGCTGACCGGCGAGGTGAATGGCGAGTTCTATTCACGCATGTGGCAGATGGCGCGGGCGGACAGTTTTGAGCCACATGAAGTGGCGGCGGCTTAAAAAGGAGAGACACCGTGTTGAAAGTCATCGCCGAAGATTTCATCAAGCCCGAACACCTGGAAACGGTGCGCCCGTGGTACGAAGAACTGGTGGAAAAAAACCGCCAGGAACCGCTGTGCATTGCCTACGATCTGTTCGTTGATCAAAAAGACCCGGGGCATTTTATCTTTGTCGAGCAATGGCCGGACCAGGCCGCACTCGATACACATTGCCAGACCGAACACTTCACTCGGCTGGTCCCACAGATCAATGCGTATGAAGCCAAGCCCTGCCGGGTGCTGTTGATGGATATGTTCTAAACCACGACTTCCCGCTGAACCGGACCACCGACGGCATCGTTGCAAACAGGAGATTCACATGCCGTTACTGGACTTGGCCGCCATCGCCGAGCAACTGCCTGACAGCTGGAAATCAACGCGCCTGGGCCAGGTCGGCCCGGCGCGGATCAAGGTGTTGCGCATGGATGAGAAGGCCTATGAAGAAGAAACCCACGACTACAACGAAGGTTTGCTGGTGATCGACGGCTGCTTGCGCCTGAGCATCGGTGATACACACATCAACGTGGCCGCCGGCCAGATGTACCTGGTCGAAGCGGGTACCGCCCATGGCGTACTCGCCGGCAGCCAAGGCACTTTAGTCATTATCGATGTCTAGAGACATTCAGTAATACCCAGCCTTTGCAATTGCTTACAAATACCGCCAACCTGCGCCCGCCCGACGGGTGGCGTGCGCCAACGCCCACGTCTGCCTGTCTTTAATAAACATTTCGTACAAGAGCCCGCTGCCATGCTGAACGGACGCGACCCGCGCATCGATTTTTTTCGGGGCCTGGCGTTGATCTTCATTTTCTGGGATCACGTCCCCCACAACCCCCTCGGCCAGATCACGCTGCGCAACTTCGGCTTCAGCGATGCGGCTGAGGTGTTTGTATTTCTTGCCGGCTACGCTGCGGTATTGGCCTACGGCAAGATCCTGCAACGCGATGGCTATTGGATTGCCTCGCTGAAAATCCTGCGGCGTGCCTGGGTGTTATATGTGGTGCATATCTTTCTGCTGGCGATGCTGATGGGCATCGTGTTCTTCGCTAACAGCCACGTGGAAACCCGCGACCTTGTCGAAGAGATGGGCCTGACGCATTTCGTCACCCACCCGCAGCAAGCGTTGACCGATGAGCTGCTGCTGCGTTTCAAACCCAACCTGATGGACCCGTTGCCGCTCTACATTGTGCTGCTGGCAGGGCTGCCGCTGGTGTTGCCGTTGATGCTGCGCAACACCTGGACGGTGGTGACCGTGTCTACGACGATCTACTTGCTGGCGCCGTGGATGGGCTGGAATCTGCGGGCGATTGCCGATGGTGTCTGGTACTTCAACCCGGTGACCTGGCAACTGCTGTTCATACTGGGAGGCGCGGCGGCGCTCTACAGCCGACAAGAACGGCCGGTGGACACCCGGCCACTGCGCCGCCAGCCGGTGTTTGTCGCGGCAACCCTTTATGTGTTGATGGCCGGCGTGCTGACGCTGTCCTGGCGCTGGCCGCAGATCCACGATGCGCTGATGCCGTCGGTGATCAGCGACCTCATCTACCCCATCAGCAAGACCGACTTGTCACCGCTGCGCCTGCTGCACTTCCTTGCCCTGGCTTATGTCACCGCCAAGCTGCTGCCGGGCCGTGGCTGGACCGAAAACTGGCTGGCGCAACATACCTGTCGCATGGGGCGTTATTCGCTGGAGGTGTTTTGCCTGGGCGTCGTGCTCGCGCCGTTGGCGGACATGATCAATGCCATGGCCGGGGATGCCTTGGCGATGCAATTGCTGACCGCTGTGGCCGGTGCTGCACTGATGGGGTTGCTCGCGCTGTGGCTGGAGTTCAACAAGCGCCTGGATCAGTCGCTCAAGGCAGGCGTGCACGCGGGATAGACTGGATGGCCCGCCGCACGCAGCGGGCCATTGGCGGCGTCAGGCCGAACGCACCGGCGCCGCAGTCGCGTTGTTCGGTTGCAGCTTGAACACGTAGAACAGCACCGTGAGCAGCACCAGGAAGGCCGGCCCCACATACAACGCCACGCGAGTATCCGGGAAGTACGCCATCAGGCCCACCACCAGCACCAGAAACGCCAGCGCCAGGTAGGAACTGACCGGGTACAGCCACATGCGGTACTTGAGGCCGGCCTGTTCAGCGGGGCTCAGGCTTTTGCGGAATTTGAGCTGGGCCAGCAGGATCATCAGCCAGGTCCAGATCGCGCCAAAGGTAGCGATGGACGTTACCCAGACGAACACCTGGTCTGGCACCAGGTAGTTGAGCAACACGCCCAGCAACAACGCAAAGATCGACAACAACAGCGCCTTGCGCGGCACGCCATTGCTCGAGGTGGTGCCAAAGGTGGCCGGTGCCTGCCCGTTCTGCGCCAGGCTGTAGAGCATGCGCCCGGTGCTGAAAATACCGCCGTTGCACGACGACAGCGCCGCGGTGATCACCACGAAGTTGATAATGCCCGCAGCGGTCTTGATGCCCAAGCGCTCGAACGTCATCACGAACGGGCTGCCCTGGGTGCCGATTTCATTCCACGGGTAGATCGACAGAATCACAAACAACGCGCCGACGTAGAACAGCAGGATGCGCCAGAACACCGAGCCAATAGCGCTCGGAATCGTCTTCTGCGGGTTGCGTGCTTCACCGGCGGTGAGGCCGATCATCTCGACGCCCAGGTAGGCAAACATCACCATCTGCAGCGACATCAACACGCCTTGCACGCCGTTGGGCATGAAACCGCCATGGGCCCACAGGTTGGAAATACCCAGCGCCACGCCGTTGTTGCCAAAGCCGAACGCAATGATGCCGACGCCGCCGATGACCATCGCAATGATGGTGACGATCTTGATCAACGCGAACCAGAATTCGAATTCACCGAAGGCTTTTACTGCGATAAGGTTGATCGTACCCATGCTGATCAGTGCCGCCAGGGCCCAGATCCAGCGCGGCGTGTCGGGGAACCACACGCCCATGTACACGGCCACGGCGGTGATCTCCGCAACGCACGTTACCAGCCACAGGAACCAGTAGTTCCAGCCGGTGAGAAAGCCCGCCAACGGGCCGAGGTAATCCTGGGCATAACGGCTGAACGAACCGGCGACGGGGTTGTGCACCGCCATCTCACCGAGCGCACGCATGATCACCAGGATCGCCAGGCCGCCGATGATGTACGACAGCATGATTGCCGGGCCGGCCATTTCGATAGCCTTGGCCGAGCCGAGGAACAGGCCGACACCGATGCAGGCGCCTAAGGCCATCAGGCGAATGTGCCGCTCGCCGAGTTCGCGTTTGAGCGGACCGCCTTGAGCGGTCTCGCCGTGGGGCAGTGGGTTGCCGACTGGCATAAAGGTACAACCTCATTTTGTTATTGGAGTGTCCGCCATTGGGCAAGCTCGGCGGGGCATGCAGTATAAAAAGCCCAGCCCAGGGCCTTTCACTATAAAAGCCATCCAATTTAGTTGAAATGCCCGCGAAAAACGCACTTTACAGGAGCATCTTACCTGCCCCGAGCGACTAAACGTCGCAGGCCTCCTTTATGATATTTCCCACAAACAAAACAGATTTCCCTCACGGGCAGCCCTCAGCGACTAAGCTTCCAGCAAGTCCGATCAATCTGCGTGCAGGGATCAATCGACTATGGGCGCACTGTGGCAAACCGAATCGACCAAGGCTGCGAAAGTACACGGCAGTTCGGACCCAGCGCCGTCACCGAAAAATACCCCCAGGCCCCGTTACGGTCGCCGGCTGTTCTGGCTGATCGTGCTGATGGGGCTTATTGCCCTGGGGTTTGCTGCCGCCAAGGAGGTGCGCACCTCGCGCCTGCAAGCCCAGGAACTCAGCCGTTTGGCCCGCAGCCTCACCTACCAGGTCGAGCCCGGCCCCAGCGATACCATCGCCTACCCCGGCGCCGGCCCGTTCGACCGCCGCCTGGGCTACAGCGACCTCGACAGCTTCCTGCCGCGCCTGCTCAAGCGCGGTTATGTGATCGAGGCCCAGGCGCGCTTTTCCCCGGCCTTGATGGACTACAGCGCCAAGGGCCTGTTTGTGCCCTACGCGGAAAAGATTCAGGCCGGGCTGTCCATCACCGACTGCCGCGCCGTGCCGCTGTATCAATACAACTACCCACAGCAGCTGTACGCCAGTTTTGCCGTGATCCCGCCGCTGGTGAGCAACAGCCTGCTGTTTATCGAAAACCGCGACCTGCTCGACCCCGCCCAACCCCAGGCCAACCCGGCGGTAGACTGGCCACGCTTTGCCAAGGCGGCGTGGTCGCAAGTTGCCAAAGTGCTGCATTTGCCCGGCCAAAGCGCCGGCGGCAGCACGCTCGCGACCCAGTTGGAAAAATACCGCCACTCGCCGGATGGCCTGACCCTGTCCGGTGGCGAGAAGCTGCGGCAGATGTTCTCCGCCGCCGTGCGCGCCTACCACGACGGGCCGGACACCCTCGCCGCACGGCAGAACATCCTGCGCGACTACCTCAACAGCGTGCCATTGTCGGCAGTCCCCGGGCACGGCGAAGTGCACGGTATGGCCGAGGGTTTGCGGGTGTGGTACGGCGCCGATTTCAACCAGGTCAACCAGGCGCTGCTGGGGCCGGTGAGCGCTCAACAAGGCCTGGCGTTACGTCAGGTGCTGTCGTTGATCATCGCCCAGCGCCGCCCTTCCCATTACCTGGCCAAGGGCCGCGAAGAATTGGCGCAACTCACCGACAGCCACCTGCGCCTGCTCGCCCAGAATGGCGTGATCGAACCTGAGCTTTTGAAAGCCGCGCTGGCGAGCAAGGTCACTTACCGGGACTGGGTGCAACAACCGACAGTGCAACCGATCGAGACCAATAAGGGCATCAGCGCGGCGCGCAGCCGCCTGACCGGGTTGCTTCAGCGCCCGCTCTACGACCTCGACCGCCTCGACCTGTCCGCCACCAGTACCTTGCAAAGCCAATTACAAACCGAGGTTAGCGCCTACCTCAGGCAACTGGCCGACCCGGCTTACGCACGCCAGATCGGCCTGTTGGGCGAACGCTTGCTCACCGCGACCAGCACGCCCCAGGTGCGCTACAGCTTCACCTTGTTCGAACTGACACCGGACGGCTCGCGGGTACGGGTGCAAACCGACAACACCGACCAACCCTTCGACATCAACGAAGGCAGCAAGCTGGAACTGGGCTCCACCGCCAAGCTGCGGGTGCTCACCACCTACCTGCAAATCATTGCCGAGTTGCATGACCAATACGCCGCGCGCACACCGGCCCAACTGAAGAAAACCGAGGTCGCCGACCAGGACCGCCTGAGCCGCTGGGCCGTGGATTACCTGACCCAGACCCCGGACAAAAGCCTTAGCAAGATGCTCGACGCCGCCCTCGACCGGACCTACTCGGCCAGCCCCGGCGAACGCTTTTTCACCGGCGGTGGTTTGCACACCTTTCATAACTTTCGCAGCCAGGACAATGGCCGCAACCCCACGTTGCGCGACGCCTTGCGCGAATCGATCAACCTGCCGTTCATTCGCCTGATGCGCGACGTGGTGCGTTACACCACCTATGCCGGGCCCAACAACAGCGCTGAATTACTCAAGGACGACAACGACCCGCGCCGCCAGGAATACTTGGCTAAATTCGCCGATCGCGAGGGCATTACCTTCCTGCAGAAGTTCTGGAAGAAGTACCAGAAAAAAGACACCCAGGCGCGGCTCGAGACGTTCCTCGACAGCATCCACCCCACGCCGATCCGCCTGGCGGCCGTGCACCGCTACCTGCTGCCCGAGGCCAGCCAGGACAGTTTCAACCGTTTCCTGCGCTCGCACCTGAGCGGCGCCAAACCCACCCCCAAACTGACCGATGAACGCCTGCAAAAACTGTATGCGAGCTACGGCCCCGGCGCCTATGACTTGCCCGACCAGGGCTACATCGCCAAGGTCCACCCTCTGGACTTGTGGATGCTGGGCTACCTGCTCCAACACCCCGAAGCGACGTTCAGCCAGATCGTCAAAGCCAGCGAGTTCGAGCGCCAAGAGGTCTATAGCTGGCTGTTCAAGAGCCGCCATCAGGGCGCGCGCGACAGCCGCATCCGAACCATGCTGGAGATCGAGGCGTTCCTGGAGATTCACCAGCGCTGGCAGGCGGTGGGCTATCCGTTCGATCACCTGGTGCCGTCGCTGGCCACGGCGATTGGCAGCTCGGGGGATCGCCCGGCGGCGCTAGCGGAATTGATGGGCATCATTCTCAACGACGGCGTACGCGATAAAGTGCTGCGCATCGACAGCCTGCACTTTGCCGCCGGCACGCCCTATGAAACCCGGCTGGTCAACGACCCCGCCCCCGGCAAGCGCGTGATGCCGATGGAAGTGGCGCGGGCGCTGCGCGGGGCCTTATCCCAAGTGGTGGACGCCGGCACCGCCAAACGCGTGGCCGGCAGTTTCAAACTGGCCGACGACACGCCGTTGGCCATGGGCGGCAAGACCGGCACCGGGGATAACCGCATCGAGGCCGTCGGTGCTGGTGGGCGTATTCTCAGTTCCAAGTCGATCAACCGCACCGCGACCTTTGTGTTTTACCTGGGCGAGCATCACTTCGGCACGCTCACTGCGTTTGTGCCGGGGCGCAGCGCCGAGCACTTCACCTTTACCTCGGCGCTGCCGGTGCAGGTGCTCAAGGGCATGGCGCCGATCCTCATGCCGTACCTGCAGCCGGGCAGCCAGACCTTGTGCCAGCCGCTGGCCGCTAACTATCTAACTCCCGGCCCGACGCTCGCCCAATAGGCTCATGACCTCGTTCATCCAACAAGGTCATCCGCCATGCCGTTACCCGATACCAGCCCTCACGTCGAACTGATCCAGCAGGCCGCGCCCAAATGGTTGCTCAACACCTCAAAGGCCCGCGCCAAGGCGCTGAGCAGCACCGCGCTGGCGATCCAGCCCTGGTACAGCACCGCCGCCGCCGAGCTCAAGCACGCCAACGCCCAGGCCTGGACCACCCAAAATACCGTCGACCAGCAATTGAGCGCGCTGCAGGACCTGCCCGCTTTCGCTGAACCGTTATTGCGCGGGGCGTTGAAAACCCACTACCAGATCGACGTCGATGTGCGTCAGACCTACTTGTTTCTGGTCAGTGCCAAAGGCCACATCCTGCCGGGCGCCACCAGCCGCAGCGTGTCGCTGCTGGACGCGGCCCTGCATAATTTTTCCAGCAGCGAGCGTTTCTCCGACGCCAGCGACTACATCAGCCAGCCCGATGCCCGTGGGCATTTCACCGTGCTCAAGCTCAAGCCGCGCATCAGCATCGCGCAGTTCACCGCCCTGTGCCGCCGCCTGGATATCGGCGCGCAGTATCAACGCCATCTCAAACGACACCTGTTGCAAACCACCTTGAAAGCATCGGTGATTGCCAACCAAAAAGCCGCCCTGCACGCCGCTGCGCACATGGCGCTGGCGCAGCAGCACATCACGCCCGCCAGCTTTCACCTGCTGCAGCGCACCCTCAAGGGCGAGCGCGGGGTGATGCAGTTCTATCGGCTGGGCATGATGAATACCAGCCTCAGTGGCATCCTGCTGATCGCCGCCGACTTGGATACCGCTCGCGAGGCCGTCAATCTGCTGGCCTACATCCCCCACGACCCGCACACCCCGGTCAAGGAGCACGCCAACACCGTGGCCTTGATGAATGACCTCACCACTCGCCTGCGCGATGCGGACTATCGCCGGTTTTTCAGCCAGTTTGTCGACCAGCAGCAACGCGGGCATTTTTTCAGTGGCTTGGCGCAGCGCTTGAGCACGGTCAAGTGGCATCGCAAGGATGACGTGACGGACCCTCGCCCCACCTGGCGCGACACGCCCGTGGACAGTCCAATCTTGCAGTACCACGTAACCCGCATCGACGGCGACCTGTGGACCCGGCGCTACCAGCAAGCCCTGAATAAAATCCTCAACGATGCCCGTGAACTCGCGGTGTCCACCGCCGACTGCGACAGCCATGCACGCTGGCGCTGGTGGGACAACGTCAGCAAGATGCTCAGCGAGATCTTCGACGCCGCCTTACTGGTGGTCACACCTTTTGTACCGTTGCTCGGCGAAGCCATGCTGGCCTACACCGCGTACCAACTGCTGGATGAAGTGGTCGAGGGCGTGGTGGACCTCGCCGAGGGCCAGGCGCTGGAAGCGGCGCAACATCTTGTCGGGGTGGTGAGCAGCGTGGTGCAACTGGGAGCGTTTGCCGCGGCCGGGAAAATCCTGCCGTCGTTATTCGTCAATCAGCTTAAACCGGTGTGGGTCAAGGGCCGGCAGCGCCTGTGGAACCCTGACCTCAAGCCCTATGTGCATCACGACCTGGCGCCGGACTCGAGCCCCGACCGCCTGGGCCTGCACACACAGCAGGGCCGTACGATCCTGCCGCTGGACAACGCGCACTACCAGGTTGAACAACACCCCGTCGAGGGCGACTACCGTATTCTTCATCCCCGCCGTAGCGATGCCTACGCACCCCGCTTGCAGCACAACGGCCAAGGCGCGTGGAGCCATGAGGCGGAAAATCCCAGAGCCTGGGATGAGGCAAAACTGCTGCGCCGCCTCGGCCATTCGGTCAGCGACCTCAGCGACACACAACTGGCTCAGGTCAGTCGCAACAGTGGCACCGAACCCGAACACCTATGCGCGATGCACACTGAACACAGCCCCCCGCCACCGTTGCTGCAAGACAGCCTGCACCGCCTGCGCCTCAACCAACAGGCGCTCACCCTGGCGCAGAACATCCGCACAGGTGTCGCCGCCGATGAGGAGACCTACTGGAGCCCCGCCATGGCCCTGGAACTGCCGGGCTGGCCCGCCAGCCATCGGATAAATGTGTTCCAGGAACCCAGCCTCACCGGGACGGCCACCGAGTTTGGCGATCCCGGCGCCTCCAAGGTCTTGGCCATCAGCCACCAGGACCTCAACAAAGGCCTGTTGCCCGAGCGACTGGTGGACTTTCTCGACGACAACACCCTGCCGGAGCCACGCGCCCAACGAATAGAGGCACTGCGCAATCGCCTTGCCGATAACCTGGCCCAGCGCCAACCCGATGTCTTCGACTACCTCTATGAAAACAGCCAGGCATCGGGCTCGGTACCAGGCGAAGTGATCCGCGCGTCGTTTCCCGAAGTGCCCACCCCCCTGGTGCGCAGCCTGCTCGAGCAGGCACGCCCGGACGAGATCGAGCACATCACCGCACAACAGCACCTGCCCCTGCGCGTGAAAAACCTGGCCCGCGCCATGGCTTTGGACGCTCGCGCCAGCCATGCCCATGAAGGTCTGTACGCCACGCAAGCGATCACTCCCGACACCGAACGGCTGATGCTCAATACGCTGAAGCTGCACAGCGATGCCTTTGGCCGCACACGCGTCGAAATCCGCCAGCACAGCCGCGTCGGCAAACTACGCTGCCAGGCCGGGCCCGAGCAGGCCGGACGAGTACGTGTGTTGGTGCGCGACGAGCACGCGCAATACCGGGTGCACGACCACGACGGCAACCTGTTGACCGCCCCCGGCGACCTCTACAGCGCCTTGCTCCAGAGCCTGCCCGAGGTGAATCAGCGTGCCTTCACCGACGGCGCGCAGCTACGCGATTGGCTGATGGACCGCCTGGCGAGCCTGGAGCCGCGGCGCCTGCTATTGGATGAGCCGATGCAAGCGCCGCTCGGCGAAAACCTGATCCCCCTGCAACGCTTTCGGTGGGTCAGCCGAATGCTCGGCGTCACCCCGCCGACCGTGGAAGACCGTGTACGTGCGCTCTACCCGCACCTGCGCGCCGAACAGGTCAACGCTCGCGCCCAGACGTTTTCAACCCCTGAAGGTCGCCTGGTGCTGCAGGATCTGGAGCGACAGAAAAAGACCCTGGTGGACGACCTGGCCCATTGGGTCAAGGCCCCCACCGACTTCCATGACGGCGATGCGGAACGCCGCCAGACCGAACGCATGGTCCGCTCGCTGCTGTCGCGCGCCTTGCAACGCAGTTGGGAAACCTCCGGAGGCGGCTACATCGACGACCTTGGCGAGCGACAGGTGGGCAGTCGTCTCGACCTTGAGGGCTGGCCCCTGGGCCCCAACCTGCTGCGCATGCCGACCCTGCGCAGCAACTTCGGCCACATCACCAGCCTGGCCGTGCCCAACACCGCCTTGACCGACGCCAATGTGCCGTTCCTGCAATTATTTCCCAACCTGTTGTCCCTGGATCTGACCCACAACCACCTCACCCAATTGCCGCCGGCCCTGGCCAACCTACCGCGCCTGACCCAGCTGGATATAGGCTCCAACCCGTTGCGCTGGGATGCCGCGCAACTGGAGCAGGTGAAAAACCTCAGCCAACTGAAAACCCTCGACCTGTCCCACAACCGCAACCTCACCACCGCCCCGGATGTCAGCGGCATGCGTGACCTGCGCGAACTCTACCTGGGCAATACCGCTATCACCGACTGGCCCAACGGCTTATTCGATCACCCGCGACCACGCGGTTTCGTGCTGGATATGCAGAACGCGCCGGTCCACGACGTGCCGCAGTTTTTGCCCTGGCAACCCGAGGCAGACCTGGTGGCGCGCACGCGCCTGGACCGCAACCAGTTGGGCCTGGACGCCGAGGAACGCATGGTCAGTTACCGTCTTGAGGCCGGCCTGGACCCTTATCGCACCTATCCACCGCGCGGCGCGCAGGACAGTTTTTTCTGGCTACAAGGCTTCGATGCTCGCGAGCGTATCTGGCGTCAGAACCAATGGAACGATCTGGAACGGGAGCACGGTTCCCAAGGCTTTTTCGAGGTGATCCGCAGCCTGCAACTGCCCGAGCAGGTCGAAACCGAACGTGACCGCGACGCGTTCATCGCCAACCGCACCGGCTTGAGCGCCAATGTGTGGCGCATGCTCGACGCGATGCATCAGGACGAAGGCCTGCGCCGCGAGTTTTTCCGCATGGCCGGCACCCCCGGCAACTGTGCCGATGCCAGTGCACAGATCTTCAATAACCTCGGCGTCGAGACGCTGGTGTACGAAACCTACCGGCGCCGGGCGCAGTTGAGCGCGGACACGTTCGCCGCACACCTGGCCCACCTGGCGCGGCAAAAAGCCCGGCTGGACCACGTCAATCGCCTGGCCGAAGCCGAGGTGAGGCGCCGTCTGGCACCGACCGGGCGCGGTGGCCTGGGCCTGCGCCTGAGCACCGAAGTGCTCGACGGAGTACGCGGTACGGTGGATGAAGTGCAAGTACACCTGGCCTACCAGACTGGCCTCAAGCAGCGCCTGGACTTGCCTTGGCTTGCCGAGCACATGGTCTACCGCGCCACCGCCGACGTGTCGGCAAACCTGCTCGACAGCGCCCATCAACAGATCATCAGCGCCGAACAAGGCGACGGCCTGCTGGACCAGATGCTCGACGTGCCGTTCTGGGACGACTACCTGGACGCCACCCACGGCGATGAACTGCAACGCAACGCCGAACGGTTCCAGGAAAAAGCGGGCATGGTCGATGACCTGCAGCAAATCCAGGATACCCTGGCGAACAAACCCCAGGCACCGGAGGAGGAAAAAGTCGCCTTGCGTCAAACCCTGAAAAACCTCGCCGACAGCCTGGGCATTCCCCACAGCGAGGTGCTGACCGGCGCACCGATGACCGACGCCACCTACACCCGCCTGCTGCAAAACCTGGCCGTCGAGCAAAAAGCCTTGCGCCGCCAATTGACGCGACGCGCACTGGCCATGGCCGACCTAACTATCTAACGCCCGGGCGTGTTTGCCGCCCCTAGGCTGATGACCTTGTTTAATAACAGGTCATCCGCCATGTCGCCACCCGATAAAGGCCCGCATTACTCACTGATCACACAGACCCTGCCCGACTGGCTGCGCACAACGTCATGGACACGCGCCCAAGCGCTGGCCAGCGCCCAACTGGCCATCGAGCACTGGCATCCGAGCGCAACGCCCGAGCTCAAGCGCGCCAACGCCCAGGCCTGGAGCACTCAGAATACCGTCGACCAGCAATTGCAGGCGCTTCAGGACCTGTATGCGTTTGCCGAACCGCTGCTGGCCAAGGCGCTCAACACACGCCATGGCCTCAACGACAGCGTCAAGGACACCTACCTGTTCCTGCATACCGAGTCCGGCACGCTGCTCAAGGGCAGCACCAGCCGCACCGTGTCGCTGCTGGATGCGGCGCTGCAGAACTTCGCCAGCCGCGAACGCTTTACCGCCAGTTCCAGCTACATCACCCGGCCCGATCAGCGCGGCCACTTCACGATCAAGCCGCTCAAGCAGCGCATGAGCATCGAGCAGTTCGTCGCCCTGTGCCGCGAGCTGGACCTGGGCAAGCAATACCAGGCGCACTTGCAACCGCCCCTGTTACAGCCGGCATTGCAGGCTTCGGTGATCGCCAGCCAGAAGGCCGCGCTCGACGCCGCCGCGCACGTGGCGCTGGCGCAAAAGGCAATCACTGCGGCCAGCTTTCATGTGCTGCAACGGCTGATCATGGGCGAACGCGGGGTGATGCAGTGCTACCGTTTGCAGATCATGGACAGCCTGTTGACCGGCATCCTGCTGGTCGCCGCCGACCTGGACAGCGCCAGTAGGGTGGTGCCGGTGATCGCCTACATCCCCGATGACCCACAGTGCCCGGTCAAGGAGTACCCAAGCACCCTGGCCTTTAAGCAGGACCTCAGTGCGCGTCTGCGCGAACCGGCCTACCGCACCTTCTTCAGCCGCTTTGTCGACCAGTCGCAACGCAGGCTTTTTTCCAGCCGCCTGGATCAACCTGCGCACTACGCCGCCCAGCATATTGGCGGCGACCTGTGGACCACCCGTTACCAACAGGCGCTGAACAAAATCCTCAATGACGCCCGCGACCTGGCCGTGTCCACCGCCGACGCCGACAGCCGCGCGCGCTGGGCCTGGTGGGACAACGCCAGCGGTCTGCTCAGCGAGATCTTCAATGCCGCGTTGCTGGTGATTACGCCTTTTGTACCGCTGCTGGGGGAGGTGATGCTGGGCTACACCGCCTATCAATTGCTTGATGAAGTGGTGGAAGGCGTGGTCGACCTGGCCGAAGGGCAGGCCCTGGAAGCCGCCGGGCATCTGGTTGGGGTGGTCAGCGATGTGGTGCAACTGGGCGCGTTCGGGATTGCGGGCGCGTTGATTCCCTCGGTCTTCGTCAATCAACTCAAGGCGGTAGAGGTCAATGGCAAGACGCGTCTGTGGAACCCGGACCTCAAACCCTACGCGCAAAAAAATCTCGTGCTGCCGGCGGAGTCGACCCCCGACAGCCGTGGGCTGCACACCCATCAGGGCCGTACGCTGCTGCCGTGGAAGGGTGAGCACTATGCATTGGAACCCATAGCGGATAACGGCCTTTACCGCATCCTGCATCCCGAACGACGAGAAGCTTACTCGCCGACACTTCAGCACAACGACACCGCCGCCGCCTGGGACGAGCCACGACTGCTGCACGCGCTGGCCCCCGACCTCGATGCCTCACAGCGCAGGCAAGCGCTGATCAGCAGCGGCGTCTCGATTGACGTAGTGCGCGGCGCCTACAGCCTGCGCAAAGCCATTGCGCCATTGCTGGCCGACAGTCTCAAACGCGCGGCCCTCGACCAGCAGGCACGCCGTTTGCCCGAGCAGATCCGCGCCGGCATCGCCGCCGATGAAACCACCTACTGGAGCCCGCACCTGGCGCGGGAATTACCGGGTTGGCCGTCAGCCAAGGCGATTGAGGTGTATGAAAACCCGCAGTTGGAAGGCCCGTGCGTACGCTTTGGCGAGGCGGATGCGGACCTGGTGTTGCGTATCAGCCGCCAGGACCTGAACGCCGGATTGTTACCCGAGCGGCTGGTGGATTTTCTCGACACCGACGAGCGCCATGCCATGCTCGGCGCAGTGCCCGAAAACCGCGCGGCGCAGATCGATGCACTGCGCGAACAGCTTGCGGCGCACCTCGCGAGGCAACAGGGCGCAGTATTCGACTACCTCTACCGCAACAGTGAAGAGGTCACCCGCGCACACGATAGGTTGGTACGCGAGGCGCTTCCCGAGCTCCCCAAAAGCCTGGTAGACGACGTGCTGAGCCATGCGCGCCGCGACGAACGCCAGGTCATGGACGCTGAACAACGCCTGCCCCTGCGCCTGCGCAACCTGGCCCGCGAGCGGCTGTTGCAGGCCAGGGGCAGTCACGCCTACGAAAGTTTTTACCAGGAGGGGCCGTTGAGCGCGGACAGTGAACGCATGCTGCTCAACACCCTCAAGTTGCACAGCGATGCGTTCGGCGACCTGCACCTGCAAATCCGTCAGCATTCGCCCGAAGGGTCACTGCGTTACAGCGCCGGACCGCAGCAGGCCAGCCGCCGCCGTGTTCTGGTTCGCAATGATGCCGGGCGGTATGAGGTGTACGACGGCGATCAACAACCGTTGCACGCCGCCAGTGATCTCTACGAGGCGTTGCTCCACTGCCTGTCCGCCCGCCAGCGCACTGCATTGGGTTTTGCCCCAAGCGACGGCGCTGCCTTAAAAACCTGGCTGATGGCAACCCTACAACCGTCCGAGGTGCGTCGCACCGTCCTGGCCGAGCCGCCGCTGCGCGCCGACGTCGCGCCGGACGCTCTGGTGCTGACGCAAAAACCCATGCACCGCGTGCCGCAATGGAGCAGCGAATACCTGCCGCCGACGTTGGAAGACCGGGTCAAATCTCTCTACCCCTTCGCGCCCCAGCCTGATATCGAGGCCTACCTGAGCGGCCTTGAATCTCCTGCCCAGCGCCTGGTGTTCGAAGCCCGCGAACAGGAAAAACACGCCTTGCAGGAAGACCTCAGCAACTGGGTCAACCGCACCTTCGAGCAAGCAACGGCGCAAACCACCCAACGCCGTCTCGACCTGGCCCAGGCGCTGATCCGCAGTTGGGAACACAACCTCAATCCCGGTGAGGAAGGCATCGGCCTGAGTCTCGAAGGCGTGACCCTGGGCGGCCAGTTGAGCGACCTGCCGAGGTTGCGCGCCAGCTTCGCTCATGTGCAGCACTTGGACTTGATCGACGCCGGCTTGCTCGACGCAGACACCGGTTTCATCGCCAACTTCCCGCAATTGGTCTACCTCAGCCTGCGCAGCAACGGCCTGACCCGATTGCCACAGGCAGTGGTCGAGCTGCCTTACCTGACCCAGTTGCGCCTGGACAACAACCCGATCCAGTGGAACGCGGCCAGCCTGGAGCAACTCGCGGGCATGGGGCAGCTGCGCCAATTATCCCTGGCACAGAACCGCGCCCTCACCCAGGCCCCGGATATCACTGGCATGCCGCACCTGCGCGCGCTGTCGTTGCGTGGCACCGGGATCAGTGAATGGCCCATCGGCCTGTTTGACCCACCGCGCCCGGCCAACTTCGCCCTCGACCTGCAAAACACCGCGATCAGCGACGTGCCGCAGTTTCTGCCCTGGCAACCGGAGGCGGAACAAGTGGCCCGCGCCCGCATCGACCGTAACCAACTGAGCCGGGAAGGCGAACAGCGCCTGGTCAGTTATCGCCTGGCCCACGGCCTGGACCCGTACCGAACGTATCCACCCAAGGGCGATATCACGTTCTGGCTGCAGGACGAAAGCACGCGGCACAAACCCTGGCTACGTGAGATGTGGAACAACGTCGAGCGCGAACATGGCTCACAGGGTTTCTTCGAAGTGATCAAGAGCCTGGAACAGCCGGAAGCATTTGAGCACGAACAGGACGAACGCTTATACCGCGCGCACCGCCGCGAGCTGACCAACAAAGTCTGGCGCCTGCTGATCGGGGCCGAAGAGGACCAGGCGCTGCGCACGCAACTGTTTGCCATGGACAGCCACCCGATCAACTGCGCCGACGCCGGGGCCCATGTGTTCAATGCCATGGGCATCGAGCTGGAATTGTTCGCCGCTCGGGGCCTGTTACGAGGTGAATACCTGCATATCCGCCTGGCTGAATTGGCCAAGGGCAAGGCGCGCCTGGACCTGGTCAACCAAGTGGCCCAGGCCGATATCCGCCAACGCGTCACACCCGTGGCGCAAGGCGGCCAGGGCCTGCGTTTCAGCACCGAGATGGTCGACAGCCTGCCGGGCACGGTGGATGAAGTCGAGGTCTACCTGGCCTACCAAAGCGGGCTCAAGGGGCGCCTGGACCTGCCTTGGGTCAGCGAACACATGACCTACCGCGCCACCGCCGAGGTCGACGACGCCAGGCTGGATAACGCTTATGCCACGGTGCAGGCACTGGAGGCCGGCGACGGGCTGGTGGACAAGATGCTCGAACAGCCGTTCTGGGACGAGCACCTGCGCAGCACCTATGCCGACCAGTTTCGCGCCAGCATCGAGCATGCCGAGGCACTGACTGATCGGTTGGATGATTTGCTGTTTGCGCAGAAACAATGGGCATCGGCCCCCCCCGAACAACGAACGCCACTTGAACCGCAACTGCTGAGCCTGGCCGACGCCCTGCACGTGCCCCACAGCGAAGTACTGACCGGCCGAGAGATGAGCTCACAGACCTACGAACGCCTGCTCGCCGAGGGCTTCACCGACGCACAGCCTAGCGAGCAAACCCTGGCCAGGCGCCTGACCCATGAGGCCTTGCAGCCAAGTGAGATATAGCGATGTGGGAGCGGTTATGCGTTAGTTAGATAGTGGTGGTCTGTCAGACCTCTGAATCCCAGGTCACGGTGACCAACCCGGTGTAGCGGCTGCCGCTGCCCTGGTCGATCATCTCGGCCACGGCGTCGCCCTTGACCTCGAAGTGCAGGGTGCTGGGTTGACGGTCGACGTAGGCGCTGGGGGTGATTAAGTCGGTGCCGCTGCCATCGAGCAGCAAAGGCCGCCGCTGGATCGGGCGGCCGGCGCTGTCGCTCAAGTGCGGCGGCAAGGTGACGGCCACGTCCAACGGCACTTGATGCCCGGCGGGGTTGCGCAAGGCGCAGGTGTTGCCCAGGGGCTCGCCGCATTCGAGGGTCATCTTGAAGTGGGTACTGGTCCACAGGTTGAGCGGTTGGTCGCGATACAGGCGCGTGGGTTTGCGCCCCCTGTTGAGCCAGGCCTGCCAGCCGCCCTGGGGCTCGAGTTGCACGCGGTTGCCGCCTGGCGGGATTTCCACCTTGATGTGGTGATCGACTTCCAGGGTGAAGTTGAAGGTCAAGCTGTTGTCATTGGGCATCATCACATCGCCGAAATCGAAGTCACCGCCCGGGCCCAGGGTGTAAGTGATACTGCCTTCGTAATCGCCCGCCTCCATGGTCAGCGGGTTGGGGGTCTTCATGGCGTAGGCATATTCGGTGTGGCTGTAGTTGAAACTGTCGATGGTGATCTGCGGCGACCGGGAGCACACGCCGGCGTTTTCCGGGACCAGCCAAAAGAACAGTGCATAGTGGGTGAACCCCGTCGCATAACCCACGCCCTGACATGGGCTGGGCGCCTCACGCCAGAGGGCCACCCAGTTGGTGGGATGCCAGGCGGTCACGCCCTGGGGCAAGCTGTTCCAGCGATGGCCAATGCCGGCTATGCGCATCTGCACCACTTCGGTCTTGCCCGTGCCACGGTGGGTCACCGTCACATCACGCCAGTCCGAGGGCACCTTCCACATTGCCCCTTGGCGCGGGCTGGGGTGGTTGGCCACGATGGGCCCGTTGGACTGCGCGGTGATATCCGTGGTGCGGATCGTGAAGATGCCAAGCGCTTTGCACAGTAGCGGAATATGCCCCGGGCACACGCCGCTTTCCGGAGTGGTGTTAACGAAAATATTGTGGCCAGGGTTGCTCGGGTCCGGACGGAACGCGGCGGTGATGTGCTGCACCGCCGCCTCGGCGGTGGCGCATGAAAGGCTCAGCATCAAAGCCAATGTGGCGGGTAAAAACACTCTATTGCTCATGACGGAATATCCTTCACAGGCGCGGCGCAATGGCGTCAAACACCATCTGCACCGTGCCGAAATAATGGCCCGCGCGGTAATCATCGTCGGGCTTGATCGCACGGATATCCAGGGCCACGCGCCTGCCAGGCTTGGCCTCGGCAGCCGAGACCACTTCGACCGACGTGAGCCCCAGGGGCTGGTTGTTGAAGCGCACCTGCAGGTCGATGCGATCAGTACCGTTGGACAGGGAGGGCATCTGCTCAAGCCGCGCTTCGATAGAGCCGCCGATATTTTTCACCTCGTATTCGGCCCGCAACGGGCTCAGTTCGGACGACACCGGGTTGTAGTGCAGCGGGTTTTCGCGGTGCACCAGCTGCGGGTCCATGGGCAGCACGTAAAAGTCTTGGCTGGGAATTTCGGCGAACACTTCGAAGGTTTCCCGTTCGACGGCGGCCTGCAGCGGTTGCAGGCATGCCACAGCCAGGGCAGCGCACGTCAGTCTGTTGAACATGCCGGTCACCCTTCGATCTCGATATGGCGTGTGTCGTTGCCTTCGATCAGGTTGAAGCGGTATTCGCGCCCGGCCTGTTTATCAAAGCCAAACGAGCGCCCGACCATGATGTGGTGCTTGGTGGTGGGCCGGCAGTCGAGGCTGTCGGCCCGGCAGTCCTTGAACTCGTCCACCACGACCACGCTGTTGCCGTTGTTGCGCAGTTGCCAGCGCTTTGCGTCGTTCTGGATCACGCTCTGGAAACGCGTGTTTTTGGGCCGCACGAAAAACACCGTGCCGTAGCCGGCCAATACCTTGACCCCGGCGGACAGGCTTTGCTTGTAGTCAGCGCGCTCCTGTTCGCTGACGGCGAACTCATCTTCGGTCTCGGGCACCACCGGTACGAAGCGCACGCGGAACATGCGCTCCTTGTCACGATTGCCCATGAACAACAGACGCGTGCCCTGGGTGCCGTTGGCCGGCACGATCAGCCGTGCGGGGCTGGCCATCAGGCCGTCGCGCACGGTGGCGCCGGCCTGGGTCTGCACCGGCACCTCGCGGTAGCTGCCGTCGGCGGCGTAGATCATCTCGAGGATGTTGACCTTGACGAACGCAGTGGAGGTGCCGCCGTTGAACACGCGTTTCATATAGGTGCTCTTGGCTCCGTCCAGGTAGTCATAGACCACCCCGACGTTGATCTGCGGCCCGGCCTGGGCGCCGAGCGGCAACAGGCAGCACAGCCAGAACGCGTATATCACTGATGGTTTCATGTTTCAAAATCCTGCATAGGTTGTGGCCAGGGTGTCTGGGGTGCAGCGCAGATCGCCGATCATCAGCACGTCGCTTTCCAGGCGTGCCTGGCTGGGTTCCAGACGGAACTGGCAGAGCAATTGGTTGGCGTAGCGCACTTCGAGGGTGGGCGAGCTGGCGTTCATTTCCATGGAGAAGAACCCGTCGACTTCGCTGACCCCACGGCTGGCGTGGTTGATCACGTGGTGGCCCTTGAGCGGGTTGCCCTGGCCGTCGATCAAGCGGCCGAGCACGGTGACGGTCTTGATCACGCTGATCTTGCGGTAGCCCACCCCGCCTTTGTTCAGGTGGTAGGGGCTGCGCACCGGTTGGATGCTGGCGGCGGGTGGGTGGTTACCATCGAAGTCGAAGCTCAGGGTGCTGCTGCGATAGGCCGTGATGGGTACGTAGTTGCGGCCCGGACGCAAGGTGGTGCTGCCACCGCTCAAGTCATCGGCACGCAGGGTGATGTCGTCGATGTCGGTGTCCACGTCGACGATCATCCCGGCACCGCCGTTGGGGTACTGGCTGCTGAGCACGGCTTTCTGCCCGCCGACAGCCAGGGTGCTGGAGAGGTTCAGGCCGCCGCTGAGCTGATCGTTGAACGAGGAGCGCTGCACGAAGGCATCGCCCGACATCGCCTCGGTCTGGAAACTGCCGCGCCCGGATAACCCCACGCCGTAGGTATCGGCAATCGCCGTGGCCGAGACGCTTTGCAGCACGTGGTCTTTAAAGCTTTTCTGGTAGGTCAGCGAGCCGTTGTTATCGCGGCCGCCGTCGCGGGCGGTGCGGGTACCGAGGCTGGCGGACCACTGCTCGCCGGGCCCGCCCAGGGCCAGGCTGACGCTGATGTCGATGCCGCGATTGCGCCGGTCGCCGGTGGTAGACGTCGCCGGGCGATCGAATACCGAGAAGCGCCAGTTGGCGTCGCTACCGAGCAGGCTGCTGCGCAGGTTCCAGCCCAGGTCCAGGCCCACGCCTTCAATATTGCCCTGGCTGTAGGACAGTCGCGAGTTGATCGAACTCTTGTTGCTCAGGCGATGGTTGACCGACAGCGACGAGTTGCTGGTCTGGCCGATAAACGCCGTGCGCGGCCGCAACCGTGTACCGTCGGGCAACATCTCGTAGGTGCGGCGGGTGTCGAGCCAGCTGCGGTTGTGGCTGAGCACGACGGTGCCATGCCCGTAGCTATATAGGCCTTGCAGGTCAAGACCGGTGCCGTGATCCTGGGTCTGGTAGACGTTGGCGTAGAGGCTCGTGCTGTTGGCCAGGGTCCAGTCGATGGAGGTACCGAACTGCATGGCCTCGCGCACCTTGCGAGTGGACAGGCCGAGGATCACGCGCGGGTGCGCCAGGTAGTTGAGGCCGGCGCCGTAGGTCCAGTCGCCGGTTGGCTGCTCGTCCCAGTTACTCAACAGTTTGGTCTCACGCCCGACAAAGCTGTTGTAGCGCCAGCGCTCGTCGGCGTTGCGCCAATTGTTGGGCTTGTACACCAGCTCCTGGGTGGTGGCGGTGGTGAGGCCATCTTCCACCAGGCGCACTTCCACTTCGTAGATACCGCCGGGCAAGGGCCGGGTGTCAAGGGTTTGCAGGCCGGCAGCCACCGGTTGGCTGTTGATAAGCAAGCCATTGCGGTAGATCTCCACCGAGGCCTGGCGGCTGGCGGTGACGTAGATTGGATAGACGCTGGGCTTGGGGTTGTTGATCAGCAGGCTGTCGGAGCTGCCGAACATCAGGCCCACGGCTGTGTCCGGGGTGTTGCCGAAGTTGCGGATTTGCCGGGTAAGGCCGTCGGAGCCTGGGGTGAAATAGCCCACGCGCAGGAAGTGGCCGTCCAGTTCGCGCTGGCTATAGAGTTCGTGCACGGCGTGGTAGAGCGTGGTGTCGGTGCCGCCGAAGCGCGACAGTTGCAGGTTGAGCGCCTGGGTCCAGTTGCCGACACTGGCGCTGGCGGCGAGGCCGTAGCGTCCGCCGACGGCCTGGTCCTGGCCACCGTTGAGGTTGAGTTGGTTATTAATGATCAGCCCGAAGCTGCCGTCTTCGGGCTGGTCGTAATATTTCTTGATCTCGACGCTGCGTTCCACGTTTTGCGTAAGAATCGAGACCAGAGAGTTTTCCAGGCTGTAGTGCACGGCCAGTAGCTGCGATGGGCAGCGACCTTCGCAACTGCCAAGGGCCATGCCTTGTTGCAGAAGTTGCTCCCACGTGTCGCGCTCGCTGGCGGCGTAGTTGCTGTCTTCGGTGTCGGTGAACTCCAGCAGGGTAATACGATCGTCGCGCCCCAATACAATCAGGGCCTCGCCAAGGAACTGCTGATCCAGTTCAACCCGTACGGCCAGGGGCACATCGAAAAAGTGTTGTTCAAAGTCGGTGGGTAACCCCTTGGACTGCGATAACAGGCTACCAGGCAAAGAACCCGGTGCCGTCGGCGCGGCCAGGGCAGTGGCGCAAAACACTAGCGCGAGCGCACCCGCAATCGGCGTCATAGAGAACATGAACGGAATACTCGCTTATACCTTCAATCGGGTCGGCGGCCAGGACAGGCCACCGACCTTTGATCAAGCTCCGGCGCAAGCCAGAGTCTCTTGCACCGGGCCGTTAAGGCGCCGGAGCACGTGGCACGGCATCGAAGATCACCGTGTATTGGGCGGTGTAGAGACCGTTCTGGGTATCCGCCGGCTTGGCCGGCGTAATCACCAGGTCAGCCTGGGTACCGGGGGTGGATTGAGGGTCGTCGACCACCTCCTGAGGGGTGGCGGTGAGCACGACACCGTTGAAGGTATTGGTCAGCGCAATGCTGTCGCTACCGTTGTACAGCGCGGCCGACGTGGGGCCGCCCTCGATGTAGGCGTGTACCGAACCGTCGGTGTTCTTGACGTCATAGGTGGCGCGCAGGGAACTCAGTTCACCGCTGACCACGTTGTAGTTCATGGTCTCGTCCTTACCGAAGTTCGGGTCGCGAGGCTGGGCATGGAACTGCTTGGTGGGAATGGTCGCCTTGATGTTGATCGACGAACGCGCGTCATCGGCAGCAAAGGCCATGGAGGAACTCAATACGGCCGCGACCAGGGGTGCTGCGACGGCAATTTTCTTAAGCATGGCTGAATACCTGTTTTCTAAACGTATAGGTTTTAGAAGCGATGAAAAGCGTCATTGGGGTTCGTGCTTTCCAACTACTTGCATTGAACGAACCCATGGCTCGATCAACGCAAACAAGTATCCAAAGGCCATCCTTGTAGGTAAGCAGGGCACTTCCTTAGTTGCTGTAGCCAAACAAATTATTTGCCATAGGAAAAAGATGGCCTTTTGCCAAAACTTTTCATTCAACTGTAAGGCAAAGACTACTTCGATTAATTTATGAAGAGCGATTAACTGTAAGAACCATATTACACGGCGCTCTAGTTCGAAACGTCTCTGTCACTTCAATCGCTGTAAGGCATGTCGCTGATTAATCGAGTCGTTATTTTAATTAATAGAACACTGCTCGAATCCTGCCAGCCGAAAGGGGTTGACCGTTGGTCAGACGCGCTTGCCCTTAAGCAAAGATATATCTTACGTTGTATCTTGCAAAAGCGCAGAGCAGAGAAAATGAGAGAACATCACCCCCATCATCATGACCGTGACGGCTTCGACAAACGCCCCGGCCGCGAACGCAGTAGCCGTGGCCCGCGGGTCTTCGCACCGGGCGATTTGAAGCTGTTGCTGCCGGCGTTGATCGCCGCACAGCCCTGCCACGGCTACGACCTGATCCGTCAGATCGAAGGCCTGTTTGACGGCGCCTACTCCCCCAGCCCCGGCGTGATCTACCCGACCTTGACCTTCCTCGAAGAGAGCGAATTGATCACGGGTGACGCCGAGGGCGGGAAAAAACGCTACACAATCACCGACGCCGGTCGTCTCTTCTTAAGCGAGCAGGCGGTGGCCCTGGACGGCATTCGCATGCGCATCGACGTAAGCAAGCGTTCACTGCGCGGCCACGACCGCCCAGCGGAAATCCACGAGGCGGTGCATAACCTGCGTCATGCCCTGCATTCGCACCACGGGCGTTGGAGCCCGGAAGAAATTCTTCGTGTCGCGGCGCTGCTCAACGGCGCCGCCCAAGCCATTGCCGACGGGAAAGCAGAATGAATACTCAAGCCATCCATCGCGTTACCCACGAAATCAAACGTCGTCGCCTCGAGGTGCTGCGTGTGGTTGATATCACCCCACGCATGCGCCGCATCACCCTGGGCGGCCCTGAACTGGCGGGCTTTATCAGCCTGGGCAGTGACGATCACATCAAGCTGCTGTTCCCGCAGAACGCCGCTGAACAGGCCGCGCTGGAAAGCCCGAGCTTCAGCATCAAGGGCGACGGCCCGCAACCGGCCATGCGCGACTACACGCCACGGCGCTTTGACCTGAGCATTGGCGAACTGGATATCGACTTCGTGCTGCACGGCGATGGGCCTGCATCCACCTGGGCCGAGCAGGTGCAGGTCGGCCAGCACCTGTACATCGGCGGGCCACGGGGCTCGATGATCGTGCCGGATATTTTCGACAGCTACCTGTTGATCGGCGATGAAACCGCCCTGCCTGCCATTGCGCGACGCCTGGAAGAACTGCCGGCGGGCCGCAAGGTGTTGGCCGTGATTGAGATCGCCAATGCGGCGGAGCAACAAGCACTGCAAAGTGCCGCCGATGTGCAGGTGAAATGGGTGGTGCGTGGCCAGGACGATCTGCTCGACACCGTACAGAACCTGACGCTGCCGAGCGGTTCGCTGTACAGCTTCGTGGCGACCGAAACCAAGTTGTCGCGCCGGGTACGGCGAGTGCTGCTGGACACGCACAAGGTCAATGAGGAACACCTCAAGGCCGTGGGTTACTGGCGCGCCGAGGGCAGCGAAGACGAGTAACCCCCTCGAACACACTAAAGATCAAATGTGGGAGCTGGCTTGTCGGGCGCCGCATCGCTGCGATAGCGGTGCATCTGTCGACAGATTCATCGACTGACGCTCCGCCATCGCGGGCAAGCCCGGCTCCCACATTAGATTTGTGGTGGCCTCAGAAACCTGTCGAGCCCCACCACCATTAATGCAATCAGCACAAACCCCGCCAAAATCCCCCCGGCATTCACAAACACCTGTGGGTAACCGAGGGTCCCCACATCAATGAACGGGTACTGATACTGCCCGAGCAAATCCCCCCGCAGCAGCGCATAGCCAAAATACACCAGCGGGTAAATCACCCAAGCCGCAATGTGCCTGACGTGCAAGCTGCCCTTGGGCACACATCGCCACCAGTAGATAAAAAACAGCACCGGCATCACGTCGTGCAGCAACTCGTCAGCAATAAACTGGAAACCTTCAGGCTGCCACAGGTGCCGCAGCAGCAGGTTATAGGCCAGGCCCACTACCACGATGCTCACGGCGATGCCGCTGCTGACCTTGGGCCCGAGAAAAAACCGCTTCGCTGCGCAATCGCGATTCACCCACGCATAGCTCAACACCACCACCGCCAGGGTGTTGGTGAGCACGGTGAAGAAGCTGAAAAAGTTGACCAACCCGCCCATCAGGCTGGCGCCCGACTCCCAGCGCGAATAGAAAATCAGGTATTGCTGGATCGCCAGCCCCGTCCAACCGGCCAGCGCCGCTGCTGCCACGAACCGCTTCATGGGTTCAATCCAACGGGCGTTTGGTGCGCATCAGTTTCACGTACAGCCCTTCGACTTTCTCCCGCGCCCAAGGCGTCTTGCGCAAGAAAGTGAGGCTCGACTTGATGCTCGGGTCACTCTTGAAGCAGCGGATATCAATACGCTCGGCAAGGCCTTCCCATTCGTAGTGTTCCACCAGGGTGGTGAGGACGTGCTGCAGGGTCACGCCGTGGAGTGGGTCGTTACTTGTCGCGGTCATGCCAGGCCTATGAAAAATGTGTTCACGAAGGCGCACACCTTATCACCCCGCCTGCTCGTTATAAAAAGTTCCCGCCTCCAACGAAAAAGAGATGTTATATTGTAACGATAAATCTCAAATCTTTTCGTCGTTTTCCAAGGAATGTCCGATGCCCCTCTCTTCTCTGTGGCGCTTGACCCCACTCGCCGCCGCCCTGTTGATCTGCTCCGAAGCCCACGCCCTGGAGTTGCAGCCCCAGGTCATCACCGGCAACCCTCTAGGCAGCGAACAGCTTGCTTCGCCGACCACCGTGCTGGAGGGCGATAACCTGACCCTGCAACAAAAAGGCAGCCTCGGTGAAACCCTGAACAAACAGCCGGGCGTGTCGTCTTCTTACTTCGGCCCGGGCGCGAGCCGGCCAATCATCCGTGGCCAGGATGGCGACCGTATCCGCATCCTGCGCAATGGCGTGGGTGCGCTGGATGCCTCTTCGCTGTCCTACGACCACTCGGTGCCGCTGGACCCGGTTAACGTCGATCGCATTGAAATCGCGCGCGGCCCGGCGGCGTTGTTGTACGGCGGCAGCGCCATCGGCGGCGTGGTCAACACGTTCGACAACCGTATCCCCACCGAGGCCATCGAAGGCATCCACGGTGCCGGTGAATTGCGCTACGGCGGCGCCGACACCACGCGCAGCAGCGCTGGCAGACTGGAAGCCGGTAACGGCACCTTTGCCTTGCACCTGGACGCCAATGCGCGGGCATTCAATGACCTGAAAATCCCCGGCCAGGCGCGCAGCCGCCATGCCCCGGAAACCGACGATGCCCCTGGCAAAAACGGCCGCCTGGGTAACAGCGACGGCCGCCAGGACGGCGGCGCGGTGGGAGGTTCCTACACCTGGGATGACGGTTATGCCGGGCTGTCCTACAGCAACTACGACGCGAACTATGGCTCCCCGGCCGAAAAGGACGTGCGCATTCGCATGCAGCAGGACCACTACGCGTTCGCGTCGGAGATCCGCAACCTGCAAGGCCCGCTTACCTCGGTAAAACTTGACGCGGGCTACACCGATTACGAACACCGTGAAATCGAAGGCGGCGAAACCGGCACGATCTTCAAGAACAAGGGTTATGAAGCGCGCGTCGAAGCCCGTCACCACCCCATCGGCCCGTTCGACGGCGTGGTTGGCGCACAAGTGACCCGCAACGAATTCTCAGCCCTCGGTGAAGAAGCCTTCGTGCCGCAGACCGACACCAACGCC
The DNA here is from genome assembly GCF_014268275.3 of Pseudomonas tritici. Classification (NCBI taxonomy): domain Bacteria; kingdom Pseudomonadati; phylum Pseudomonadota; class Gammaproteobacteria; order Pseudomonadales; family Pseudomonadaceae; genus Pseudomonas; species Pseudomonas tritici. The sequence continues at coordinate 1,498,550 of NZ_CP077084.1, read as the reverse complement.
GGCGCGCTGTTTATCCTCGAAGAAATGCAGGCCACCGAGCGCCTGAAACTCAGCCTCGGCGGGCGCCTGGAACACACCAGCGTCGACCCGGATGCCAAGGGCAATGCGCGCTTCGCCGGTGCGGACAAATCCAATGATTTCACCGCCGGCAGCCTGTCCTCCGGGGCGGTCTACAGCCTCACGCCAATCTGGTCCCTTGCCGCGACCCTGGGCTATACCGAACGCGCGCCGACCTTTTACGAGCTGTACGCCAACGGTGCCCACGTCGCCACCGGCACCTACGAGCTGGGCAATGCCAACCTGAAGAAAGAAAAAGCCGTGTCCAGCGACCTGGCCCTGCGCTTTGACAACGGCACCCACAAAGGCAGCTTTGGTGTGTTCTACAGCCGTTTCTCCAACTACATCGGCCTGCTGGGCAGCGGTCGCACACTGAACGATGAGGGTGAAGAAGACGCAGGCGGCATCCCTGAGTACAAATACTCCGGCGTGCGTGCACGTTTCGCCGGCTTCGAAGCCCAGGATCACTGGAAACTTGGCGAAAGCGCCTACGGTAAGTTCGCACTGGAACTGTCGGGCGACTACACCCGCGCGACCAATCTGGATACCGGTGAAGCCTTGCCGCGTATTGCGCCGCTGCGCTTGAACAGCGGCTTGTTGTGGGAGCTGGACCGCTGGCAGGCACGCATCGATGTTGAACGTGCCGCAGGACAAGGGCGTGTGCCGGATAACGAGAGTGGCACCGATGGCTACACCACATTGGGCGCCAGCGCCGGGTATCGTTTCAACATGGGTGGCAGCCAGTGGTTGGCGTTTGTGAACGGTGAAAACCTGACAAACCAGACGGTGCGCTACGCCAGTTCGATCCTGCGGGATATCGCGCCGGCACCGGGCAGAAGCGTGCAGTTCGGCGTCCGCACAACCTTCTAAAACTCCCCCAATCCCTGTGGGAGCCGGGCTTGCCCGCGATACAGACACCTCGGTATTCCAGTTGCACCGAGGCGATGCAATCGCAGGCAAGCCAGCTCCCACACACACCCGTTCCCATCGCCTTTTGCAGCGACATTTAGTCACTGTTACCAAATCTGAAATGATGCATCTTGCGATTTGCGCTTTCTCTAACCGCGCACTCCCTTTATCCTTGCCCGCAATAATCTGAAACGTTTCACCTCCCGGTCGACCCCATCTTGCCGAATCATACCGCCCATCAAGACAGCGCTGTCTTACACAGACCTGCGCGTGGGAATAAATCGCCCGCCTGTGGATAACCGTGCTTATCCCCGGAAAAACTGAATTAACGCTGAACCAAGCCCGTGTCGAATCGTCATCTACAGTGAAGAAACACGGGGATACATAATTCCAACGCAACGGAGAAACACAACTATGAGCACTGACGGTGCCTCAAGCCCAAGTCGCCTGCTGCCCAGGCTGCTAGGCGTCTTGCTGCTGATCATGGGCCTGGCCTTGCTGGCCGGTGGTATCAAGCTGACGATGCTCGGCGGGTCGCTGTATTACCTGCTGGCCGGTATCGGCATCGCCCTGACCGGCGTTCTGCTGCTGGCTACTCGCCGCGCCGCGCTGGGTCTGTACGCACTGGTGCTGTTCGCCAGTACCGTGTGGGCCCTGTGGGAAGTCGGCCTGGACTGGTGGCAATTGGTGCCACGCCTGGCGCTGCTGTTCGCCCTGGGTCTCGTCATGCTGCTCCCGTGGTTTCGCCGTCCGTTGCTGCGTGGTCAGCCTGCCCCGCTGGGCACTGGCGCACTGAGCGTTGCCGTGGTGCTGGCCGGTGCCGCCGCCATTGCCAGCCAATTCACCAACCCCGGTGAAATCAAAGGCCAGCTGGACCGCGACGCGGTACCGGGCATGGCCAACGCTGCACCGGCCCAGGCCGACGGCGATTGGAACGCCTACGGCCGTTCGGCCTTTGGCGATCGCTACTCGCCGCTGGCGCAGATCACCCCGGAAAACGCCCACAAACTGGTGCCGGCGTGGACCTTCCGCACCGGTGACATCCCTGGCGCAGGCGACCCGGGTGAAACCACCGCGGAAAACACCCCGCTGAAAGTCAACGGCATGCTCTACGTGTGCACGCCGCACAGCCAAGTGATTGCCCTGGACCCAGACACCGGCAAGGAAATCTGGCGTTTCGACCCGAAGATCACCACCCAAGGTGCTGAAAGCTTCAAGGGTTGGGCGCACATGACCTGCCGTGGCGTGTCGTATCACGATGATGCCGCCTATGCCTCCGAGCAGAGCCCGACCGGCAGCGCCAGCCCGGCCGCCGCACCGAACGCCTGCCCGAAACGCATCTTCGTGCCGACCGCCGACACCCGTCTGATCGCCCTGAATGCCGACACCGGCAAGATGTGTGAAGACTTCGGTGACAAAGGCCAGGTCGACCTGCGTGCCAATATCGGCAGCTTCGCCCCCGGCGGTTACTACTCCACGTCGCCACCGGCCGTGACCAAGAACCTGGTGGTGATTGGCGGTCACGTGACCGACAACGTTTCCATCGACGAGCCGAGCGGCGTGATCCGCGCGTTCGACGTGCACACCGGCAAGCTGGTGTGGAACTGGGACAGCGGCAACCCGGACGACACCACCCCGTTGGCCGAAGGCAAGACCTACACCCGCAACTCGCCGAACATGTGGTCCATGTTCGCCGTGGATGAAAAACTCGGCATGCTCTACCTGCCGATGGGCAACCAGATGCCCGACCAGTACGGCGGCGACCGTACCGACGATTCCGAAAAATACGCTGCCGGCCTCACCGCCCTGGACATCGACACCGGCCACGTGAAGTGGACCTTCCAGTTCACTCACCATGACCTGTGGGACATGGACGTGGGCGGCCAGCCTTCGCTGATCGACATCAAGACCGAAGCCGGCGTGAAGCAGGCAGTGATGGCGTCGACCAAGCAAGGCAGCATCTACGTGCTGGACCGCGCTACCGGCCAACCGGTCGTGCCGATCCACGAAGTGGCGGTCCCGCAAGGCGCAGTGGCGGGCGACCGCACCTCCCCTACCCAACCGAAGTCCGACCTGAACTTCATGCCACCGCCGCTCAAAGAGCGTGACATGTGGGGCGTGACGCCGTTCGACCAGATGCTGTGCCGCATCGACTTCAAATCCCTGCGCTACGACGGCCCATTCACCCCGCCATCGCTGCAAGGTTCGATCGTTTATCCGGGTAACTTCGGCGTGTTCGACTGGGGTGGCATTTCCGTCGACCCGGTGCGTCAGATTGCCTTCGTGAACCCAAGCTACATGGCGTTCAAATCGAAGCTGATCCCGGCGGCCGACATCGCCAAGCAAGGCCCACGCGTCAGTGAAACCGAAGGCGTGCAGCCAAACAAAGGCGCGCCGTACGGTGTGATCCTCGAAGCCATGCTGTCGCCAATGGGCCTGCCGTGCCAGGCGCCAGCTTGGGGTTACGTGGCGGCGGTCGACCTGACCACCCACAAAACCATCTGGATGCACAAAAACGGCACCGTGCGCGACAGCTCGCCGGTTCCGATCCCACTGACCATGGGCGTGCCTAGCCTGGGCGGCACCTTCACCACCGCTGGTGGCGTGTCCTTCCTCAGCGGCACCCTCGACCAGTACCTGCGTGCCTATGACGTGAAAAACGGCAAGCAACTGTGGGAAGGCCGCCTGCCAGCGGGCGCGCAAACCACGCCGATGACCTACACCGGCAAGGACGGCAAGCAGTACGTGCTGGTCATGGCGGGCGGTCACGGTTCCCTGGGTACCAAGCAGGGTGACTATGTAATGGCGTTCAAACTGCCGGATTAAGCAACACCGGCGGCAAGACAAAGGCGGCTACCCACGCAGGTAGCCGCCTTTTTTCTGCCCAATCCCATTGCGCCTTCCCGCCGCAACCCTCGCCGTTCCCGCCACACTCGCCACCTTCGCCACCTTCGCCATCCTCGCCACCCCCGTAGCAGGCGTCGTCATGCGGTTGTTATGCGGTTATTAGGTGGTGGTTCAGAGCGGCAGCCGCTCACGGCGCATCCACATCTCGAACGCCATCACATTCAGCGGTCGGCTGATGAGGTATCCCTGGGCGGTGTCGCAGTTCCACAGCTTGAGCAGCTTCAAGCTGGGGGCGAACTCGACGCCTTCGGCCACTACCTTGAGGCCGAGGTTATGGCTCATTTCGATGGTGGAACGCACGATCACGCCGTCGCCACTGGTGCTGTTCAGGTTGCGGATGAACGACTGGTCGATCTTCAACTCCTGCACCGGCAAGCGCTGCAGTTGCGCGAGCGAGGAATAGCCGGTGCCGAAGTCATCCACCGACAGGCTGATACCGCAGCCGCGCAGTTGCTCCAGCACGCTGAGCGCCTGTTGCGGGTTGTGCATGATCGCGCTTTCGGTGATCTCGAAAATCAGTTGCTGGGCGCCCACTTGGTAGTGCATCAGCAAGGCGGTGACCCGGATCGCCAGGTCATCATCGGCCAGGTCATCCACCGAAATATTCACCGACAGCTGGATATGCATGCCCCGCTGCCCCCACTCGCCGATCTGGCGGATGGCTTCTTCGATCACCCACAGGGTCAGGCTGCTCATGCTGCCGGTGCGCTCGGCCAAGGGGATGAATTCGGCGGGAGACACCTGGCCCAGGGTCGGATGCTGCCAGCGCAACAAGGCTTCAGCCTGGCATACATGGCCGTGCTTGAGGTCGAGCTTGGGTTGGTAGCACAGGAACAACTCGCCTTCGACCGCGGCACGCCGCAGGTCACGGATCAGGGTGATCTGGCGCTGGTGAGCCAGGTCGCGGTCCTGCTGGTAGATCTGCAAATGCCCCGGCAGGCTCGCCGCGTCATGCCGGGCAATGGCGGCGCGGCTGATCAACTCTTCCACCTGCTGGCCATCGGCGGGGTAAGCCGCGATGCCAATGCTCACTTCATGGCGCAGTTCGTCATTGCCGATGCGCTGGGGTTCGGTGAGCAGCGCATAAAGGCGATCGGCGCGCGACACGGCGCGGTCGATCTCGGTATTTTCCAGCAACAGCAGGAATTCACTGCCGGTGATGCGCGCGGCGGTGTCGCTGGCCAACAGGCTCATGGACAGGCAGCGGCTGGCTTCACGCAGCATTTCTTCCACACCGGCGGGGCCGAAACCTTCGTTGATCACCCGGTAGTTCTCGATCCCCACGTACAGTAAAACCACCGGCCGCCGAGCACTGATCGCACTGCCCAGGCGCTCCATGGCCAGGGCGCGATTGGGCAGACCGGTGAGAGGATCATGCAGGGCGTTATGGGCCAATTGCCGCTCGCGCATGGCGATGCCGCTTTGCATGGCATTGAACGCCCGGGCCAGCAGGCCAAATTCATCATGGCCGCGCACCCGCACCGGCGTGCGGTAGTCACCGGCGCCGATGCGCTCGGCGGCTTGCACCAAGGCGTTAAGAGGACGCGACACCCGCCGCGCCAGGAACAGCGCGCCAGCCAGCGACACCACCAGCACCGCCAGGGCAATCCCGAGGAACTGCCGGTCCAGGGGCGCGAAGGATTCCAGGGCGTGGTCCAGCGGGCTTTGCAGCAGCACACGCACCTCGTCGCCGTCACCGGAGTTGGCCAGCGGCAGTACCTGGCTGAGCACACGCTCGCCGTAGAACAGGTGGATCTGCGGCTCGGGGTTGACGCGCGCCTCGCGCAAAAGACTGAGGGTGGTGGCCTGGTACGCCTCGGGCTGGGTGCTGAATAGCGCACCGGGTTTACCGTTCTGCACGCTGAGGAAAGACACCTCAAGGCTGCTCATGGCGCGCAGTTCATTGGCAAACAACGTGTCCATGGGAAAGCCCATGACCACGCGTGCGATGGGCAGCGGGTCGAGCACTTCGTGTTGCACCAGCAAGTAAGGGCAACCGTCCATGGCCACGATCAGCATCTGCAAGCCGGTACGACGCGCGTGGCGCATGGCATCGTCATAAGGGAAAACCTGGCCACGCGTGAAGAGGGGCAAGGTGCTGGCCATGACGTTGCCATCCAGGCCCAGCACAAACACTTCGCTGGAGCGAATACCCGTGCCATGCCGGCGCAGGGCCGCGAGCATCGCCACGGTCTTGCCCTCGGCCACCGCCTGCCTGAACGGGCCGTCCACGGTGAGCCAGTCGAGGCCGTATTGAAGGCGACGCCCACGAAGTTCCAGCAAGCGTTCGAACACTTGGCTACCGGTTTTCAGTTGAACTTGCGCCTGGTTTTCCACGGCACGGGCGGTGGCGGCCTTGACGGCGAAATAAGTGGCGGCGACCACCACCAACAGCAAGAGCGCCAGCACGCTGGCAATTCGGGTTTGAAACGTATGGCGCCAGCGCAGTGCGGTGGCTTCTGGCAGCATTCGCCTCTCTCTGCCATTACGTCCCTTCGTCATAAGCGTTCCTGGCAAATGCTGACCCGGCGTCAAAAAAACATCCATTTCGCATGGATATTTGGTTTGCGCAGATTAACCGGGACAAAGCATAAGTGCACCCAATAAAACCGGGGACTTCACTGCCATTTTAATGGCGGTAAGCCATTGACCGACGACTTAGCCGCGAGCACGCATAAAATCCCCCCAACGCCGTACCAGGTAGTTGTGTTCATCCATCACCGAATTCCACACCGCAATATGCCCCATGCGTTGCTCATAGGAACCGCCGTCGCGCACTTCACCGATATCGATCAACGGCAGGCCATCGCTGCCCGGCAGCTCCTCTCGCGCAGGCTTGCCGGCATACCAGTAATCCCACTCGGCGCGGCTCAGATGGTCTCGGCTACGCGCCGGGTTGCCGATGTAGTAACCCTGGCGCGCCATCACCGCACCGGGCCAGCCGGACAGCCACCAATTCAGGTAGGCATACGCGGCATCCAGCACCGGCCCCTTCGCATGGCGCGACAATGACAAACCACCAAACCAGGCGCGATAGCCTTCGCGTGGCACCGCCAGGCGGTATTTCACCCCGGCGCGGTGCAGGCGCATCAAGGTCGGCGACCACAGGCTCTGGATATCGATGCTGGGGCTGAGCATCAATTGCGCGGCCTCTTCGTCATCGGACCAGAACGCCGCGAAGTGCCCCTCCTTTTGTTTGCGCACGAGGATGTCGGCCAGTACATCGATCTCTTCGATGCTCATGTTGCCGATGTCCTTGAAGCTCGCCAGCCCCGCGCCCTGCACTGCCAGCGCCGCGTCCAGCGCACCGATCGCAGCGTCGCTTTGCAGGGCGGTACGTGCGCGCCAGGCCGGGTCGAGCAACCAGCCCCAGCTTTCATTGCCATGGCAAAAACCTTCGGGCAAGCGCTCAGGACGGTAGGCGAAACTGTCGGCGTTGTGGGTCAGGGGCAACATGCTGATGCGCTCGGTGACCGTGCTGCCGAGGCTGCCGTCGTGCTGCACGAACAGCCGCTCGCTGGGCACGCTGCCGCTGCCCAGGCGGTCATCGGGCGACAGGCGCCCGCGCTTGGGCAGGTCATTGATCTCGTGCCATAGCGCGATGCGTCGGGTGTCGATAGGCTGGATGGCCCGGGCCGGCCACACGAAGTCGACGTTGTGGAACCACTGGTCATACAGGTCGTAGCTGTCGGGTTGCATCACCGCGATGCGTTGCGCCTGCTCGACGTCGTGCACCTGGTAGACCAGGCGAATGCCCAGCTCCTCTTCGGCGCGTACCCGCAGGCATTCAAGCAGGGTGACCGACGTCCCGAGAACGCGGAGTGTGATCATGCAGCGAACCGCCGCGAGAACGCTTCAAACGAACGCTTGAGCAGCGCAGGCTCGAGGCCACGCAGGATAAACACCAGGCGTGATTGCCGGTCGCTGCCCGGCCATGCAGGCAAATGCACCGGCGCATGCAGGCAATGCTGCACGCCATGAATGACGATGGGGGCGTTACTGGCGTTCACGTTGAGCAGCCCTTTGACGCGGAGAATTCGTTCGCCGTGGCATCTTAACAGCATCGACAACCATACCCCGAAACCCACCCAATCAAGAGGCTGGTCGAAGGTCAGGCTGCAGACTTGCGCAGCGCCGTGGGTGGCCGTGGTGGTGTGATGCAGCTGCCAGCGGCTGACTTCCATGGCGGGCTCGGCACTGCGCAGGCCTTCGCCCAGCAGCAGTTGGTCGCCGCTGTGGATGTCATGGGTATTGAGGATCGGCGTACCGGCATTGAGCGCCTGTAAATGGGCGCGCAGTGCAGCGCAGTCACCCGCCAGATCAGTCTTGCTCAGCAGCAAACGGTCCGCCGCCGCTACCTGGGCCAGCCATTCCGGGTGCAGGCGTTCTTGCAGGACGGCATGGCTGGCGTCCACCAGGGTGATCACCAAGCCAATATGAAAACGCCCGCGCAACTGCACGTCGTTGTTCAGGGTGGCCAGGATCGGCGCCGGGTCGGCCAGGCCAGTGGTCTCCAGGATGACCCGCTTGAACGCCGGGATTTCACCGCGCTCACGGCGTTGAAACAAGGTCAACAACGCCTCTTTCAACTCGCCACGGATCGAGCAACACACACAGCCGCTGGGCAGCAGCACCGTATCCGGCGCCACTTCTTCCACCAGCAGGTGGTCGATGCCGACATCACCGAACTCGTTGATCAGCAACGCGGTGTCGCCCAGGCTTTCACCCTGCAGCAGGCGCTTGAGCAAGGTGGTCTTGCCGCTGCCAAGGAAGCCGGTGATGACGTTGAGGGCGATGCTCATCGGGCTGTCTCCAAGTGCTCCAACAAACGCGTATCGAGGGGATCCAGTGGCTGGCCGAGCATGTTTTCGGCGGCTTGCCAGAGTTGATCCAGACCGCTGGCCAGCGCCTGCTTGCCAGTGGCGCCGAGCAGCAGATAGGACGCGCCCTGGAAGTCTTCGACCTTGAGCCGGAACACCGCCAGCACCTGGTTGATCGCCGCGATCCGGCGCAGGCGTTCACGGCGCCGGGGTAACTCATCACCCAGGGGATCGCTCCAGTGCAGGTCCTCGCCGAGCAGTCCGCAGAGTCCGCACATGGCTACACCTCACTCATGGCATGACATCGCCGGAGTTCGGGCCCAGTGTCTGGCCAACGAACAAGTTGCCGCCGGGCTCGCTGGCCAGCAGCACCGCCACCGGCGCCACTTCATCGGCCAGGCCGAAACGGCCCAGCGGCAACTCCTTGGCCTTGGCGCGTTTCCATTCCTCACTGATACCGCCCACCAATGGCGTTTCAATCGGGCCCGGTGCGATGGCGTTGACCAGTACGTTGTCTTTTGCCACTTCCAGCGCCAGGGACTTGGTAAAGCCGATCACCCCAGCCTTGGCGGCGGCGTAGTGAGTCAACTCGGCGCCGCCTTTGATGCCCAGTTGCGAGGCGACATTGATGATCCGCCCCCAACGCTGCGCGAGCATGTGCGGCAAGGCGCGCTGGCTGGCGACGAACACACTGGTGAGGTCGACGCGCAGCATGTCGTTCCACATGTCGATGGTCAGGTCGACGCAACGCGCCTGGGTGAGCATGCCGGCATTGTTGACCAGGATATCGATACCGCCGAACTGCTCGACGCAACGGTCAACACTGGCCTGGGCGCCTTCGACGGTGCCGACGTCGGCCAGGCATTCGAACACCTCGGCGCCAAGGTTGCGGCAGGTGATCGCGGTTTCGGCGAGGCTGGCGGCGTTGCGGTCGGCCAGCACCAGGCGCGCGCCTTCGGCGGCGTAGGCACGGGCGATGGCAGCGCCGATGCCACTGCCGGCGCCGGTGATGACGGCGCGGCGGTGAGTGAGTTGAGGCATGTAAATTCTCCCGAGACAAACACGGTTCTAATGTGGGAGCTGGCTTGCCTGCGATGGCGGTGGGTCAGCCACACATGTATTCACTGATACACCGTTATCGCAGGCAAGCCAGCGCCCACATTTTTAAATGGGGTGCAGTCAGTCGGGCCAGCGTACGGTCAGGCCGCCGTCGATGACGATGCTCTGCCCGGTCAGGTAGCTCGACGCTTCACTGGTCAAAAACTGCACCAGCGACGCGACTTCATCCGCTCGCCCTACCCGCCCCAGCGGAATCGCGCGCGCCGCCTTGGCCAAACCTTCCGGCCCCAGCGAGTTCTTTGCATCCAGCGACTGCGGCGTTTCAATCAACCCTGGAATCACCGCATTGCAACGAATGCCCAGCGGCGCCAACTCCACCGCCAGAGACCGGCACAACCCCGGCACACCGGCCTTGGCCGCCGCGTAATGGCTGTGTTCCTGCCAGCCATACACGCCACCGGCAATCGACGAAATCGCGACCAGCGCGCCGCCTTCATGCATATGCCGGGTCGCCGCGCGGAAGGTGCGCATCACCCCCGTGAGGTCGACGTTGAGCATCTCGTCCCACAGCGCATCGGTCATTTCCAGCAACGGTGCGCGACGCAGCAGTCCGGCGTTGGCCACCGCATAATCCAGTCGCCCGAAATGCTGTATGGCTTGCGCGGCCAGTGCGTCGACCGAGGCAGTATCGCCCACGTCCAACGGCAGCATCAGGCATTCGCCACCAGCGGCTTCCACCAGGCTGACGGTGGTCTGCGGCTCATGGGGATCAGCCGGGTAATACCCGCCCACCACCGCCACGCGGTTGCGGGCATAGGCCACGGCGAGGGCTTGGCCGATGCCGCTGGCGGCACCGGTAATCAAGGCAACTTTACGGCTCATCACTCACTCCTTACTGAACGGTTTCCGGGCGCACATGGCGCGCGGCAAACATCAGCACGCCAGACAGGAAGCACGGCAATGCGCCAAACCACAGCGCGGCGGTTTGCCAGTCGCTGCCGGCGGACAACACTTGGGTCGCACCAAAACCTGCGACCACCGCGCCGATCGGGCCCATGGCATGGATGATCGCGCCCCCCGTGGCGCGAATGCTGGTAGGGAAACTCTCACTGATAAAGAACAGCGCTGCCGAGTACGGCCCGATCAGGAAGAACAGGCCCAGGCTGTAGAGCCCGACCACCATCGGCATATTGCTCGGGCCAAACAGCATCCCGGCAAACGCCAGGCCGCCAAGCATCCAGCCCAGGCCGATCACGTTGCGACGGCCGATCTTGTCGCCCATCCAGCCGTGGCTGAGGTAGCCGCAGTAGCCCACCAGGTTCGACAGCACGAGGATGATCAGCGAGTTCTCGAACGAGATGTGGTGCACGCTGACAATCACCGACGTCCCGAGCACGCTGAACACCTGGATAGCTGCCCAGTTAAGCAACAGTGCAGCGCCAATCACCAGGGTGGCGCGGCGCGCCGGGCCACGGAAGGCGGCCTTGAGACCGGCCTTGCTGTGTTCGTCATAGTCCACGCCGTAGGTCACGGCGACATTTTGTGCTTCAGTCACCGCGCCGCTTTTACGCAGCTGGCTGATGCGTTCATGGATCTGGAACTGCGGACTCTCCTTGAGCTTGCGCGCCATGATCGCAATCACCAGCGCCGGGATTGCAGCGAAGATGAAGCAGCCCTGCCAGCCAATGATCGGCAGCAGCAACGCGGTCAACCCGGCGGCGATCAACGCACCGACCGGCCAGCCGCCCTGCACCAGGCTGTAGATAAAGCCGCGACGCTTGGTCAACCGCGGGTCTTCCGAGGCGCCATACAGCTCGCTCAAATACGTCGCGTTGACGGTTTCCTCGGCATAGCCCAGGCCGCCCAGCGACCGGATCAGAATCAGCGGCGACTTGCCCCACGCGCCGCCGATTGCAGTCAGTGCCGAGCAGAGCGCGGAACCTGCCACGGTGAAGATAATGCCTTTGCGCCGCCCCAACTTATCGACGACGGGGCCGATGGCAAAGGCGACCACCGCCGTGCCCACCGCTACCCAGGTCGCGATTTCAGCTTGCTCCACTTCCCCCCAGCCAAAATGCCGGCCGATCTCCGGTAGCAAAGTGCCGAACAGGATGAAGTCATACACCGCGAACACCCAGGCGAAAAACGCGATCCAGGTGGCGAAACGTACTTCCTTGGACGTCAGTTGCCGGGGTTTCCAGCCAGTCAGGTCAAGCTTGTTATAGATGGACATAATCGCGCCTCAAGGGGGGAGCAAGGGTGGGTGTCAGGTACGCGGTTGGCGGCGGATAAAATCGTCGGCGATTTCGTCAAAGGTGACGAAGCGCACGCCGGCATGGCTCTGGATGTGTTCGATCAGCCGCTCAAGCATCAGCAGCACTTGCGGGCGGCCGGAAACATCGGGGTGGATGGTCATGGTGAACACCGCGTGTTCGTGCTCGCGGTAGACCCAATCGAACTGGTCGCGCCACATTTCTTCGAGGTGACGCGGGTTGACGAAGCCGTGGCTGTTGGGGGCCTTTTTGATGAACATCATCGGCGGCAGGTCGTCGAGGTACCAATTGGCCGGGATCTCCACCAGGTCGGTTTCTTCGCCGCGTACCAGTGGTTTCATCCAGATGTCGGGGTGCTGGCTGTAATCGATCTTGGTCCAGCTGTCACCCTTGCGCACGTAGTAGGGGTGGAAGTCGTTGTGCATCAGGCTGTGGTCGTACTTGATGCCTTTTTTCAGCAGCAGTTCGTTGGTGACCTTGCTGAATTCCCACCATGGCGCGACGTAGCCAGTGGGGCGTTTGCCGGTGACCTGGGTGATCAGCTCGATGGATTTATCGAGGACGATTTCTTCCTGCTCGGCGGTCATCGCGATGGGGTTTTCGTGGCTGTAGCCGTGCACGCCGATTTCGTGACCGGCGTCGGCCACCGCCTTCATCTGCTCGGGAAAGGTTTCCATCGAGTGGCCGGGGATGAACCAGGTGGTGCGCAGGCCATAGCGCTCGAACAATTTGAGCAGGCGCGGCGCACCGATTTCACCGGCAAACAAGCCGCGGGAAATGTCGTCCGGCGAGTCTTCACCGCCATAGGAACCGAGCCAGCCGGCGACGGCGTCAACGTCGACACCAAATGCACAAAGAATGTCTTTAGCCATGATGAATCTCCTTAAACGTTAAGTACGGTTTCGACGGACAACGCCGCGCGCAGCAGGCGTGCGTCTTCTCCCGCCGGGGCACTGAGCAGCAGCCCGGTGGACAGGCCCTGGGCATCGCGGCCGCTGGGCAGGGTCACGCCGGGCATGTCGAGCAGACTGCCGGGCATGGTCAGGCGCAGGGTGGCAAGGTTGGTTTTCACGAACAGGTCGTCGTCGGCTTCCAGCGGTGCCAATGCGGGCGCCACGTGGGCAACGGTTGGGGTGATGAGAATGGCGCCGTCGAGGTCATCGATCAGTTGCTGTTGCAGACGCCGACGCGCGTCGGTCAGGTGGATCAGTTGGCTGGCCGGCAGCGAACGCGCGGCTTCGAGGCGGCGGCGTACGCGAGGGTCGAGTTGTTCGGCGTCGCGGCTGTCGAGCAACCCTTGGTGCAGCGCGAAGGCTTCGAACGAGCCGAGCCAGCCGTGGTGGTTGATCAGGTCCAGGGTGGCCTGGAAGGTCGGGCATTCGCGCTCTTCGATCAGCGCACCTTGGGCCTTGAGTTGCTCGACTGCACGCAGCAGGTTGTTGCGCACAGCAGGCTCGACATCCTGTTGCGCCAATACGAAGCGTTGGCCCTTGAGGCTGCGGGCGTGGTGGGTTTGGGTGCGCCCATGCAGCAAATCGTCGATGGCCAAGGCGTCGCGTACACTGCGGGTCAGCGGGCCGAGGCTGTCGAGGGTGTGGGCCAGGGGGAATACGCCATCGCGGCTGTAGCGTCGGCTGCTGCTGCGATAACCGACCAGGCCGTTGAACGCCGACGGGATGCGGATCGACCCGGCGGTGTCGGTGCCCATGGCGATGGGAACGATCCCGGCCGCAACGGCCACTGCCGAACCGGACGACGAACCGCCAGGAATACGGGGTTGGTCAGTGCCATGGGGGTTGTGCGGCGTGCCGAAATGCGGGTTCAGGCCCAAGCCTGAGTAGGCCAATTCGCTGAGGTTGGTCTTGCCCACACTGACCATCCCGGCGCGACACAACAGGCCCACAGTGGGCGCGTCGAGCAAAGCGGCAGGCGCATTGCGGCGATAGGCGGCGCCAGCAGTGGTGGTGCTTCCAGCCACATCGAACAGGTCTTTCCAGGCCAGCGGCACGCCATCGAATACGCTCAAGGGCTGGCCGGCGCGCCAACGGGCGGCGGCGGCGGCGGCTTCACGGCGGGCGCGCTCGGTGGTCAGGCTGATGAATACTGACGGCACCTGGCTTGCCCTCTCGAGTGCCTGTTCGAGGGCTTGAACCGGATCGCTGCGACCGCTGGCAAAATCCTCGGCCATTGAAGTGGCGTCTGACATCAAGATGACCCTCAAAAAACGTACATATTAATAAAATGTACATTTTGCAAAGGCAGCTTTCGTGCCAGTCTCAAGTCAGGTGCTTTTGCACTGTGAGGGTTTTTCGCTGAGAGCAACGGGATAGATGGTTTTAATAGGCGCGAAAAAACCGCGTCTGAGCTAAGCGCAATGCTGCCAACGAAATAATGTACCTTTTATTAATAAGTACATTTTGGTGCAGAAAAGTAACATTCACAGTTTTCAGGCCCCAAAAAAGTGCCATCGACGTGGCCCAGAGTGACAGTGCAACTTATGAGAGAATCCCCGGCCACCGTCCTCCCTCCTTTAGAGAAATCGATGAAAGCAGTGTCCGCCTCGGCCTCTCGCTACGCGATGATTCACCAAGTGTTGCGTGACGCGATCGTCAACGGCACCGCTCGCCACGGCCTGGTTTTGCTGGAAGCGCCGTTGGCCGAACTGTTCGGTACCAGCCGTGTACCGGTGCGCAAGGCCCTGGACCTGCTGCACGCCGAAGGCCTGATCTGCCGCTTCAATGGCCGGGGTTACCTGATCAACCCTGAAGGCCTGGCAATGGAGCCGCTGCGCCTGCCTTTGAGCCACACACACTTGGGTCTTGATGGTAAGGATGAGCTGGTGGATACGCGGCCGCTGGGGGAACGTATCGTCGAGGAAATCGGCGCGGCGCTGTCCACCTGCATTGCCTTCGGCCATTACCGCCTGGATGAGCAAGCCGCCGCCGACCACTACGGCGTCAGCCGTGCAGTGGTGCGTGAAGCACTGATGCGCCTGCGCGATCGCGGCCTGGTGGAAAAGGAACCCTATTCCCAATGGCTGGCGGGGCCTTTGACGGCGCGGGAAGTCACCGAAGACTACGAACTGCGCGCCTGCCTGGAACCCGAAGCCCTGCGCCAGAGCGCGCCGAACCTCGATCGCGAGCTGCTTGAAGCCATGTTGCAACGCGTGCTGGCTGCCCAGGACAGCCCGCACTGCAGCCTTGAGGCCATCGAGCAGATCGAGGAAGACTTGCACCAGCACTGCCTGGCCGGCTTGCAGAATCGCAAGATCGCTGCACTGATTCGCCAGGGGCAGAGCCCGATGATCATCAGCCGGATTTTTTATCGATTGCTGGGGATCGGCGCCGATCCGGCGATGTTGGCCGAACATCGGTTGATTCTTGAGCTCTTGTTGCATGGTGCGGTGGATGCAGCGGCGCTGAATCTGCGTGAGCATCTTCAGCGGGCACGCCAGCGCATGTTGCAACGGCTGAAGGTGCTCTCAGTCCTGCCAGAACAACCCTTGCCGACGTACTTGCACAAAATCAGCTGACCGTACGCAATACAAAATGTGGGAGCTGGCTTGTCGAATCGTCGAACCGCTGCGATAGCGGCGCATCAGCCACATCTTCATCAACTGACACACCGCCATCGCAGGCAAGCCAGCTCCCACAGGGATACCACGGCGCTGTCGAGAATTTCATGCAATATGTTGCGATCTCGCCGCTGCCATTGAAACCACCGCCCCCCCGCCCCATCTAAGCACCATACTTCCTGATGCAGGTGCCCCATGAGCGACCAGCAAGAATTCCCTGATTACGACCTCAACGACTACGCCGATCCCGAAAACGCCGAGCACGCAGCGTCCTCCAACACCGGCCTGGCCCTACCCGGGCAAAACCTGCCGGACAAGGTCTACATCATCCCGATCCACAACCGGCCCTTCTTCCCGGCGCAAGTGTTGCCGGTGATCGTCAATGAAGAGCCGTGGGCCGAGACCCTGGAGCTGGTGAGCAAATCCGACCACCACTCCCTGGCCCTGTTCTTCATGGACACCCCGCCGGAAGACCCGCGCCACTTCGACACTTCCAGCCTGCCGCTGTACGGCACGCTGGTGAAGGTGCACCACGCCAGCCGCGAAAACGGCAAGCTGCAATTCGTGGCCCAGGGCCTGACCCGCGTGCGCATCAAGACCTGGCTCAAGCACCACCGCCCACCGTACCTGGTGGAAGTCGAATACCCGCACCAGCCCTCGGAGCCGACCGACGAGGTCAAGGCCTACGGCATGGCGCTGATCAATGCGATCAAGGAACTGCTGCCGCTTAACCCGCTGTACAGCGAAGAGTTGAAGAACTACCTCAACCGCTTCAGCCCCAACGACCCGTCGCCGCTCACCGACTTCGCCGCCGCGTTGACCTCGGCCACCGGCAACGAATTGCAGGAAGTGCTGGACTGCGTGCCCATGCTCAAGCGCATGGAAAAAGTGCTGCCGATGCTGCGCAAAGAAGTCGAAGTTGCGCGCCTGCAAAAAGAACTCTCCGCTGAAGTGAACCGCAAGATCGGCGAGCACCAGCGCGAGTTCTTCCTCAAGGAACAGCTCAAGGTCATCCAGCAGGAGCTGGGCTTGACCAAGGACGACCGCAGTGCGGATGTCGAGCAGTTCGAGCAACGCCTGGAAAGCAAAGTACTGCCGGCCCAGGCGAAAAAACGCATCGATGAAGAACTGAACAAACTGTCGATCCTCGAAACCGGCTCGCCGGAATACGCGGTGACACGCAATTACCTGGACTGGGCCACCTCGGTACCGTGGGGCGTGTTTGGCGAGGATAAACTCGACCTGAAACATGCGCGCAAGGTGCTGGACAAGCACCACGCAGGCCTGGATGACATCAAGAGTCGCATCCTCGAATTCCTCGCGGTGGGCGCCTATAAAGGCGAAGTCGCCGGTTCCATCGTGCTGCTGGTCGGCCCGCCGGGCGTGGGCAAGACCAGCGTTGGTAAATCCATCGCCGAGTCGCTGGGACGGCCCTTCTACCGCTTCAGCGTCGGCGGCATGCGCGACGAGGCCGAGATCAAGGGCCATCGCCGCACCTACATCGGCGCCATGCCCGGCAAGCTGGTGCAGGCGCTCAAAGATGTGGAAGTGATGAACCCGGTAATCATGCTCGACGAGATCGACAAGATGGGCCAGAGCTTCCAGGGCGACCCGGCGTCAGCGCTGTTGGAAACCCTCGACCCCGAGCAAAACGTCGAATTCCTCGACCACTACTTGGACCTGCGCCTGGACCTGTCCAAAGTGCTGTTCGTGTGCACCGCCAACACCCTGGACTCCATCCCTGGCCCGCTGCTGGACCGCATGGAAGTGATTCGCCTGTCGGGCTATATCACCGAAGAAAAAGTCGCCATTGCCAAGCGCCATCTGTGGCCCAAGCAGCTGCAAAAAGCCGGCGTGTCGAAAAACACCCTGACCATCAGCGACGGCGCGTTGCGCGCGTTGATCGACGGCTATGCCCGCGAAGCCGGTGTGCGCCAGCTGGAGAAACAGCTAGGCAAACTGGTGCGCAAGGCTGTGGTCAAGCTGCTGGATGAGCCGGATCTGGTGATCAAGATCGGCAACAAAGACCTGGAAAGCTCACTGGGTGTACCGGTGTTCCGCAATGAGCAGGTGCTGTCCGGCACCGGCGTGATCACCGGCCTGGCGTGGACCAGCATGGGCGGCGCGACGCTGCCGATTGAGGCGACACGTATCCATACGCTCAATCGCGGCTTCAAGCTCACCGGGCAGTTGGGTGAAGTGATGAAAGAATCGGCCGAAATTGCCTACAGCTACATCAGCTCGAACCTGAAGTCGTTTGGCGGTGATCCGAAATTCTTTGACGAAGCCTTCGTGCACTTGCACGTACCGGAAGGTGCCACGCCGAAAGACGGCCCGAGCGCCGGGGTGACCATGGCCAGTGCGCTGTTGTCGCTGGCACGTAACCAGCCGCCGAAAAAAGGCGTGGCCATGACCGGTGAGCTGACGTTGACCGGGCATGTACTGCCGATTGGCGGGGTGCGCGAAAAGGTGATTGCGGCGCGGCGTCAGAAGATTCATGAGCTGATCCTGCCGGAGCCAAATCGGGGCAGTTTTGAGGAGTTGCCGGAATAC
Source organism: Pseudomonas tritici (assembly GCF_014268275.3). Lineage (NCBI taxonomy): Bacteria > Pseudomonadati > Pseudomonadota > Gammaproteobacteria > Pseudomonadales > Pseudomonadaceae > Pseudomonas > Pseudomonas tritici. The sequence continues at coordinate 1,480,398 of NZ_CP077084.1, read as the reverse complement.
CTGAAGGAAGGGATGACGGTGCACTTTGCCAAGCGGTTTGCGGATGTGGCGAAGGTGCTTTTCTGACAGATCTGTAGTGAGCGGGCTTGCCCCGCGCTGGGTGGCGAAGCCGCCCCAACCCAGGCACCCAGTTTTTCCAGTTAAAACGAGGTGCACGGTTTTAGGGCGGCTTCGCCACCCAGCGCGGGGCAAGCCCGCTCACTACAACAAGTCAGGTCTAGCCCATCTGTCACACCTTGTCCCATCTTCGGTTATGCTCGCCCTTCGTCGCCAATCAACGGAGCCCTCATGACCGCTGCTCGCCTGCTTCTCCCCTTGAGCCTTGCCCTGCTGGCCGCCTGCGCCAGCGCCCCCAAGCAAAACGTCAGCGTGGACAACCAGAGCGCCTGCCCGCTTCAGCTTAAAACCGGACAAAACCTGATCCTCACCCTGCCGAGCAACCCCACCACGGGTTACCGCTGGGCCATCCAGGATTCCGCTGGCGGTGTGTTGCGCGCCTTGAGCCCTGAGGTCTACAGCAGCTCGGAATCCGGCGTGGTCGGCGGCGGTGGCCAGTCCACCTGGCGCTTCCAGGCCTTCGCGGCCGGCCAGGGGCGCTTGCGCCTGACCTCCCAGCAACCCTGGGAGCCGGAAGCCGAACCCGCCGAAACGTTCGACTGCGCCATCACGGTGAACTGATATGCCATGGCTGATTCTTGCGTTGATGGGCGCCGGCACTTTCATCTACGGATTGACCACCCATGCCACGTTGCTGTGCTTGCTGGTCAAGCCGCTGCCGGTCCTCGCGCTGTTGGGCTGGCTGCATGATGCGCCGCCCAGCGACTATCGACGCTGGATCAGCCTGGGGCTGATTTTTTCCCTGGTGGGCGATGTATTACTCGCCTGGCCAGGCGACCTGTTTATCTTTGGCCTGGGCGCGTTTCTGTTTGCACACTTGGCGTATCTGAAAGCTTATTTCAGCGACTGCCGCCGTCTTGCACTGCTGCCGCTGGTATTGGCGCTGGGCGTGGGCGCGGTCCTGCTGAGCATCCTGATCTCCCATGGCCTGGGCGACCTGCTGATTCCAGTGGTGGTTTATGCCCTGGTGATCAGTGCCATGCTCTGGCGTGCGTTGGCACGGCTGGGCAGTGACGTGCCGAAACGTTCGGCATGGCTGGCAGCGGCGGGTGCGGCGTCGTTTGTGTTTTCCGACACGCTGATAGGCATCAACCGGTTCGTGGTGACGTTTGAAGCCGCGCCGTATTTGTTGATCAGCACGTATTGGCTTGGCCAGTGGGGCATTACCGCCTCGGCTTTCCATCAGACAACCCGCGCACACGAGGGCCAACTTGGCTAAAATGCCGGGCTTTCCCCCTCGTCGCCGGAACAACCGTGAGCAAAGAACCCGATCGCCTATTCGCCCAGCCCCTGCCCCAGGTGCCGGACTTCGCCTTTAACGAGGACGTGGTGCGGGTGTTCCCGGACATGATCAAGCGCTCGGTGCCGGGTTATCCGACCATTGTCGAAAACCTCGGCGTGCTCGCGGCGCAGTTTGCCCAGCCGGGCAGCGTGCTGTACGACCTGGGCTCGTCCCTCGGTGCAGTGACCCAAGCCCTGCGCCGCCATGTACGCACGGACGGGTGCCGGGTGATTGCGGTGGATAACTCGGCGGCGATGGTGGAGCGCTGCCGCGAGTACCTCAATGGCCAGGATTCGATGTTCCAGGAGTTGCTGCCGGTCGAGGTCATCGAGGGCGATATTCTCGCGCTGCAATTCCAACCGGCCTCAGTGGTTGCACTCAACTTCACCCTGCAATTTATCGCACCGGATGAACGCCTGGCCTTGCTCTCGCGTATCCGCCAGTCGCTGCTGCCGGGCGGTGCGCTGATCCTCTCGGAAAAGCTGCGCTTCAATGACCTTGAAGAACACGCGCTACTCACCGACCTGCATATCGCGTTCAAACGCGCCAACGGCTACAGCGAACTGGAAATTTCCCAGAAGCGCAGCGCCATCGAAAACGTCATGAAGCCCGACAGCCTCGAAGAACACCGCGAACGCCTGCTGGCAGCGGGGTTCTCGAAAGTCGTGCCGTGGTTCCAGTGTCTTAACTTTGCCTCGTTGATTGCCCTGCCATGATTGATCTCTCCCCCCTTGCCCGCCACTTGGTGGGCACTCCTTTGGCCGTTTGGGCCCAGGGCCTGCAAGCGCAACTCGATAGCAAGATGGAGAAAGGTCATGGCGACCTGGAGCGTTGGCAGAGTGCGTTGGATGCCTTACCGAAAATCATGCCCAGCGAAGTCGATTTGCTGAATGACCTGACCCTCGACACTGACTGCGACGACGCTACCCGCGCGCAAATGCACACCGCGTTGATGGGCCTGAGCCCGTGGCGCAAAGGCCCGTTCCACCTGTTCGGCGTGCATGTCGATACCGAATGGCGTTCGGACTGGAAGTGGTCGCGGGTCGCACCGCACCTGGATCTGAAAGGCAAGCGCATCCTTGATGTCGGCTGCGGCAATGGCTACTACATGTGGCGCATGCTCGGCGCCGGCGCGGACAGCGTGATTGGGGTCGATCCGAACTGGTTGTTCTTCTGCCAGTTCCAGGCGGTGCAGCGTTACCTGTCCGAACCCAAAGCCTGGCACTTGCCGTTCCCGTTCGAAGACTTGCCGTCGAATCTGGAAGGGTTCGACACGGTGTTTTCCATGGGCGTGTTCTATCACCGCCGCTCGCCGATCGAGCACTTGTTGGCGCTGAAAGACACACTGGTCAAAGGCGGTGAACTGGTCCTGGAAACCTTGGTGGTGGAAGGCGATCAGCAGCAAGTGCTGGTGCCGGAAGACCGCTATGCGCAGATGCGTAACGTATGGTTCCTGCCGTCGATGCCGGCGTTGATGCTGTGGCTGCGCCGTGCTGGGTTCAGCGATGTGCGCTGTGTGGATGTGAGCGTGACCACGGTTGAAGAACAGCGCGGGACCGAGTGGATGAAGTTTCAGTCGCTGAGTGATTTTCTTGATCCGGAGGATCACAGCAAGACGATTGAAGGTTTGCCGGCGCCGATGCGCGCGGTGATCATCGCCAAGAAGTAACCTTCAATCTGCCTGCCAAGTGGAGATCAAAAATGTGGGAGCGGGCTTGGCCCGCCGGGCCTTGAAGAACTCACTCAGCACCGTCCCGCATTCTTCAGCCAACACCCCACCTTCAAACAACACCCGGTGATTCAGAAATCCCTGGGTAAAAAACTGCCCCTGGCTTTGCACAATCCCCGCCTTGGGCTCCAGCGCGCCATACACCACCCGCGCAACACGCGAATGCACGATCACGCCGGCGCACATGCTGCACGGTTCCAGCGTCACATACAGCGTGCTGCCGACCAGGCGGTAGTTGCTGATCGCTTGCGCGGCGGCGCGGATGGCGACCATTTCAGCATGCGCGCTGGGGTCATTGCCGCTGATCGGGCAGTTGAAGCCACGGCCGATGATCTCGCCATCTTGTACGAGCACTGCGCCGACGGGCACTTCGCCGAGTGCAGCGCCCTGGGCAGCAAGGGCCAGGGCTTCACGCATGAAGTCCTGGTCGCGGCTGCGGTCGATGATCGCCGCTGGGCGAAACTGGCGCATCACGCCACCTCGATGGCGGCCATCAGGCCGGTTTCCATGTGGTCGATCACATGGCAATGGAACATCCACACCCCCGGGTTATCCGCCACCAAGGCCACGCGGGCGCGTTCGTTTTTGCCCAACAAGTAGGTGTCGGTGAAGTACGGGATCACCTTGTGGCGGTTCGAGGCGATCACCTTGAAGCTCATGCCATGCAGGTGGATCGGATGCTGGTACTGGGTCATGTTCTTCAATTCGAAAATGTAGCTCTTGCCCTTTTCCAGCTTGGCAATCGGGCGGTCGGCACAGGTTTTGTCTGTGATGTCCCACGCCTTGCCGTTGATCTGCCACAGGCTTGGTGGCTTGCCATCATCGACTGAAACGCTGCCAACCCATTCGAAATTGAAGTTGAGTTTCTCCGCATTGGCCAGGTCCGGTTCGCTGATCGGGTTGGCGGGCAACGCGGGCGGCCACTCACTCGGCGCATCGGAGTTGGCCACCGAACGAAACGTACCGAGGCGCACCGGGCCGTTGCGGATCGACAGTTCTTCACCGGCAGGCGGTGCCTTGATCGCCAGGCAAATGCGCATGCCGGGGCCCAACCAGTATTCCTTGCCCAGCGGGCGTGGCTCGATAGGGTTGCCGTCCAGCGCGTAGATCTGCGCTTCAACGTCTGGAATATTGATGCGATAGGTCAAGGTGTTGTCGAGGTTGAGCAGGCGCACACGGGTGATCTGCCCCGCAGGCAAATCGATGACCGCCTGGGACACGCCATTGATCGTCGACAAACGCCCCGCGGTGCCGCCACGCGCCGCTTCACGCGGGATGCTGAAGGCCACGAAAGCGCCCTCTTCGTCCACATGCCAGCTTTTCAGGCTCAGGGTGCGTTCGTGTTTGAAACCGGTAGGCTCGCGTTCTTCGATGATCAGCGGGCCGACCAGGCCACGGCCCAGTTCTTCACTGCTGTTCACATGGGGGTGATACCAGTAGCTGCCGGCGTCCGGCACGCGGAATTTGTAATCGAAATATTCACCGGGCAGTACCGGCAATTGCGAGACGTAGGGCACGCCGTCCATTTCCAACGGCAGGCGGATGCCATGCCAGTGGATGGTGGTGGCGACGGGCAGATGGTTGATAAAGCGCACCCGCAGCCACTCACCCTGGCGCACGCGCAACTCGGTGCCCGGCGCTGAGGGGCCGAATGCCCAGGCTTCGGTCTTGTGGCCCGGTACCAACTCGACGTCCAAGGGTGCCGCGATCAGTTCGTAATCGTGCCCGGCCTCAGCCTCGGCGACTTTCCCCAGCCAGTAGCGGTAGGCGCCACCGGCCCCCACACCCACTACGGCCAGGCCTGCAAGACCACCCAGGATTTGTCGACGGGAAAAGGATCGGGACACAACAACCTCACGTATCTGCCGCAGAGCCAGGGCCTGCAAAGGGCAGATACGATACACCTGCACCGGCTGTAGGAGCGAGCTTGCTCGCGAAAAACTCGAAGGCCCCCCGGACATTCAGGCAACCCACGTCATCGTTGAAGTTTTTCGCGAGCAAGCTCGCTCCTACAGTGTCAGCGTTTCATTGTGGCGGCCGCCAGGATCAGCGCTTTCATCTCGGCCACGGCACCTTTGAAACCGACGAACAACGCGTGCGCCACCAAGGCGTGGCCGATGTTCAGCTCGTTGATGCCCTTGATCGCAGCCACGGCCTCGACGTTATGGTAGTGCAAACCGTGGCCGGCGTTGACGATCAGGCCTTCCTTGAGGCCGCAGTTCACACCGTCAATGATGCGTTGCAGTTCGTCGGCGACTTCGGTCGGTGTGGTAGCGTCGGCGTAACGGCCGGTGTGCAGTTCGATGGCCGGCGCACCGACACGGCGCGAGGCTTCGATCTGGCGCTCGTCGGCGTCGATGAACAGCGAGACTTCGCTGCCGATCTTCGACAAGCGCTCTACCGCAGCCTTGATCCTTGCCTCCTGGCCCGCCACGTCGAGGCCGCCTTCGGTGGTCAGTTCCTGACGAGTCTCCGGGACCAGGCAGATGTGCGCCGGGCGGATGCGCTCGGCGAACTGCATCATTTCTTCGGTGACGCCCATCTCGAAGTTCATGCGGGTTTGCAGCACGTCCTTGAGCACCAGCACGTCGCGCTCCTGGATATGGCGGCGGTCTTCACGCAGGTGCACGGTGATGCCGTCGGCGCCCGCTTCTTCGGCGTCCAGCGCGGCCTTGACCGGGTCAGGGTAACGGGTGCCCCGGGCCTGGCGCAGGGTGGCGACGTGGTCGATGTTGACGCCAAGAAGAATGCGATTGCTGGTGGTCACGGAAGCGCTCCTGAATAGGGAAAGAAACGCTGCACAGCATACACGGGGTTGTCAGGGCTTTCGAAACAACTCGCGGCTGACCAGCGGCCGCCCGCCCAGGTGCACGGCCAGTGCTTGGCGCATCAGGCGCTTGGCGGCGGACAAAGCACCCGGGGCGCTCCAATCGGCTTCGCTCATCGCCAGCAACTCGGTGCCCTGGAACAGGCCAGGTTGCAGCAGGTACACGCGCTCAAGGCCGGCATCGACTTGCAGGCGATACATGCCGTCGGCGGCGATGGGGTCGCCGTGCAGGTCGTTGGCGAGTTCGAAGCCGTAGCCCAGGTCGTCGAGCAGGCGCCATTCAAAAGCGCGCAGCAGCGGCTCCAGCGGGCGGCCTTCGGCGAGGGCGATCAAGGTGGCGGCGTAGTGATCGAAGACGCTCGGGTGCGGGTCTTCGGCGGGCAGTAGGCGGATCAGCAGTTCGTTGAGGTAGAGGCCGCTGAACAACGCATCACCGTTGAGCCAGGCCGACGTACCGACGCTCTCGAGCCGCCCAACGTTTTTCAGCTCGCCCTTGCCGCGAAATTCCACGTCCAGCGCCACGAATGGCCTTGCCAGCGTGCCGGCCTTGCCACGCGCGCTGCGCAATACCGCGCGCAGGCGACCTTGAGGCGTGAGAAAGTCCACCAGGGCGCTGGTCTCGCGGTAGGCACGGCTGTGCAGGACGTAGGCGAGTTGGCTGGGGGGTGGGGATTGGGACATGGAAGTCTCTTCGCAGAACTTAAGAACAGCGACAAACCAATGTGGGAGCTGGCTTGCCTGCGATGCAGGCACCTCGGTTTTTCAATTGCACCGAGGTGATGCTATCGCAGGCAAGCCAGCTCCCACACAAGCCCGCTCCCACAAAGGTATGCGGTGTTTACAGGTCGCCGTAGCCCAGCGAGCGCAGTGCACGCTCATCATCGGACCAACCACCCTTAACCTTCACCCACAGGTTGAGCATGATCTTGGAATCGAACAACAACTCCATGTCCTTGCGCGCTTCGGTGCCGATGCGCTTGATGCGCTCGCCCTTGTCGCCAATGATGATTTTCTTCTGGCCGTCACGTTCGACGAGGATCAGCGCATGGATGTGCAAGGTCTTGCCCTGCTGCTTGAACTCTTCGATTTCGACGGTGATCTGGTACGGCAGCTCGGCCCCCATCTGGCGCATTATTTTCTCGCGGACCAGTTCGGCGGCGAGGAAACGGCTGCTGCGGTCGGTGATCTGGTCTTCCGGGAAGAAGTGCTCGTTCTCCGGCAGGTAGCCGGCGATCACGCGTTCCAGGGCTTCGAGGTTATGCCCGTGCTGGGCCGAGATCGGCATGATCTGGGCGTTCGGCAGTTGTTCCTGCAGCCAGCTCAGGTGCGGCATCAGTTCGGCTTTGTCTTCGATACGGTCGGTCTTGTTCAGCGCGACGATCAAGGGGCCGGTTACGTATTGCACACGCTCGAGGACCATCTGGTCTTCATCAGTCCACTTGGTGCGGTCGACCACGAAGATCACCACGTCGACGTCTTTCAACGCCGCCGAAGCGGTTTTGTTCATGTAGCGGTTAAGCGCTTTCTCGCCGCCTTTGTGCATGCCCGGGGTGTCGACGTAAACCGCTTGTACGTTGCCTTCGGTCTTGATGCCCAGCATGTTGTGGCGAGTCGTCTGCGGCTTGCGCGAGGTGATCGCGAGCTTCTGGCCGAGGATGTGGTTGAGCAGCGTGGACTTGCCCACGTTGGGGCGGCCAACGATGGCAACATAGCCACAGCGTGTTGCGGTTGAATCAGTCATGGCCATTCTCCACGCCCAGGGCAATCAGTGCTGCAGCGGCCGCTACCTGTTCGGCAATACGACGGCTCACACCCTGACCTCGGCTTTTTTCATTCAGTAAGGTGATTTCACATTCCACGAAGAACACGCGGCAATGCGGCTCACCCTGGATATCCACCACTTCGTAACGTGGCAGTTCGCAACCACGGGACTGCAGGTATTCCTGCAGGCGGGTCTTGGGATCTTTGTTGGTGTCGACCAGCGTCAGGCTTTCGATTTCCGAGGCCAGCCAGGCGACCACGCGCTCCTTGGCTGTCTCCATACCTGCATCGAGGTAGATCGCACCGATCAACGCTTCCAGGGCATCCGCCAGGATCGACTCGCGACGGAAGCCACCGCTTTTCAATTCACCGGAACCCAGTCGCAGGTATTCGCCCAGGCCGAAACCACGGGCCAGCACGGCCAGGGTCTCGCCTTTCACAAGGCGTGCACGCAAGCGCGACAGCTGGCCTTCGCGCGCTTGAGGGAAACGTTCGAAGAGCGCCTCACCGGCGGCAAAGTTAAGGATGGCATCACCGAGGAATTCCAGGCGCTCGTTGTTGCGCCCAGCAAAGCTGCGGTGTGTGAGGGCAAGGACCATCAATTCCTGGTCCTTGAAGGTGTAGCCGAGCTGGCGCTCGAGACGACTTAAAGAAACGCTCACGGTTTACCCATATCTGTTTGGTGGCACCGGCGGCCATCGACGATTGACGCAGTGTTCAAATTCAAATCCTGGTTGGTGCTGCATGGGGCCGGGCAAATAATTGTCCCAGCCCCAGAAAAGCATTCGGCGCTGTGTTCACAGCGCCGCCTGTATTACTTGATCAGCCCGACCCGCGAGAAGTTCGGCAGGTGGCTGAGTTTGGACTCCGGCCAACTCATCCAGACCGCGAAGGCCTTGCCGACGATATTTTCGTCGGGGACCATGCCCAGCAAGTCCTTGGGAATAGCGGGATCATTCCAATAGCGGCTGTCATTGGAGTTGTCACGGTTGTCGCCCATCATGAAGTAGTGCCCGGCAGGCACTTTCCACTCACCGTCAGGCTGGCGGTAGCGCGACATTTCCTTGCGGATCTCATGCTCTACCGCGCCGAGTTTTTCCTGGTACAGCTCGGCGCTGCCCAGGGAACTTGGCTCGGAGCCGAGCAGCTTCTCGGCCACCGACTCACCGTTGATCAACAGACGCTTGTCGCCCGTGTAGCGAATCACATCGCCCGGCAGGCCGATCACGCGCTTGATGTAGTTGACGTTCGGGTCGCTCGGGAAACGGAACACCATCACATCGCCGCGCTGCGGGTCACCAATTTCGATGACCTTCTTGTCGATCACCGGCAGGCGAATCCCGTAGGCAAACTTGTTCACCAGAATGAAGTCGCCCACGTCCAGGGTTGGTTTCATCGACCCCGAAGGAATCTGAAACGGCTCCACCAGGAACGAACGCAGCACCAGCACGATGAACAATACCGGGAAGAACGACTTGCCGTATTCAACCAGCAAAGGCTCTTTGTTGAGCTTCTCGACCACCACGGCATCGGGCTGGCTGACGCTGCCCTGATACGAAGCGATAGCCGCCCGCCGACGCGGGGCGAAGAACACCAGATCAAGCAACGCCAGGAGGCCACAAACGGCAACGGCGATGACCAGCAACAGCGGGAAATTTAGTGACATAGGACCTAACTATCCAACCTGAGCACCGCAAGGAAGGCTTCTTGTGGAATTTCCACGTTGCCCACTTGCTTCATGCGTTTTTTACCGGCCTTTTGCTTCTCAAGCAGCTTGCGCTTACGGCTTACGTCACCGCCGTAGCATTTGGCCAGTACGTTCTTTCTGAGTGCCTTGACGGAGGTCCGTGCAATGATCTGCCCGCCGATGGCGGCCTGGATCGCGACGTCGAACATCTGGCGCGGAATCAGTTCTTTCATCTTCTCGGTCAACTGGCGACCTTTATAGTGCGCATTGTCCTTGTGCACGATCAGTGCCAGGGCATCGACCTTGTCGCCGTTGATCAACACATCCAGCTTCACCAGATTAGCCGACTGGTAACGGTCGAAATGGTAATCCAGCGAAGCATAGCCGCGACTGGTGGATTTGAGACGGTCGAAGAAGTCCAGCACCACTTCGTTCATCGGCAAATCATAGGTCACTTGCACCTGGGTACCGAGGAACAGCATGTCGTGCTGTACGCCACGTTTTTCGATACACAGGGTAATGACGTTGCCCAGGTGTTCCTGCGGCACAAGAATATTGGCGCGCACGATCGGTTCGCGCATGTCTTCGATGGAAGACAGGTCTGGAAGCTTCGACGGGTTATCGACGTAAATCGTTTCACCGGTTTTCAACGCCAGCTCAAAAATAACCGTTGGCGCGGTGGTGATCAGGTCCAGGTCGTATTCGCGCTCAAGGCGCTCCTGGATGATCTCCATGTGCAGCATGCCGAGGAAGCCGCAGCGGAAGCCGAAGCCCAGGGCGTCGGAGCTTTCCGGGGTGTACTGCAACGACGAGTCGTTGAGGGTCAGCTTTTGCAGGGCTTCGCGGAAGTCTTCGAAGTCGTCGGAGCTGACCGGGAACAGGCCGGCGTAGACCTGCGGCTGGATGCGTTTGAAACCCGGCAGCACGTCGACGTCAGGGGTGGAGCTCAAGGTCAGGGTGTCACCGACCGGCGCACCGTGGATGTCCTTGATACCGGCAATGATGAAGCCTACTTCACCGGCTTTCAGATCAGTGGTAGCCGTGTGCTTGGGGTTGAACACACCGACGCTGTCCACTAGGTGGATCTTGCCGGTGGACTTGACCAAGATCTTGTCGCCCTTTTTCACACGGCCATGGCGTACGCGTACCAGGGAAACAACGCCCAGGTAGTTGTCGAACCAGGAGTCGATGATCAACGCTTGCAGCGGATCTTCGTAGTTGCCGGTGGGGGCGGGAATGGTCTTGACCAGGCGCTCAAGCACTTCGTCGACGCCCAGGCCGGTCTTGGCGCTGCACTCGACGGCGTCAGTGGCGTCAATGCCAATGATTTTTTCGATTTCTTCTTTGACGCGGTCCGGATCGGCTTGTGGCAAGTCGATCTTGTTCAGCACCGGCATCACTTCCAGGCCTTGCTCGATGGCGGTGTAGCAGTTGGCTACGGACTGGGCTTCAACACCCTGACCCGCGTCCACCACCAGCAATGCGCCTTCGCAGGCCGCCAGGGAACGGCTGACTTCATAGGTGAAGTCGACGTGGCCCGGGGTGTCAATGAAGTTCAGCTGGTACTTGATACCGTCTTTGGCGGTGTAGTACAGGGTGACGCTGTGGGCCTTGATGGTGATCCCGCGCTCGCGTTCGAGGTCCATGGAATCCAGCACCTGGGCTTCCATTTCACGCTCGGCAAGGCCGCCGCACATCTGGATGAATCGATCGGCCAGCGTCGACTTACCATGGTCAATGTGGGCGATGATGGAGAAATTGCGGATATGACTCAAATCACTCACGGATCAACACTCAAAAAGGCTGCAGGCAGATTGCCCGCTGAAAAATAGCCGGGAATTGTACCTGATGCTCAGGCCAGGCGTCATCTTTGCTGACCAGAACAAAAATGCCCCGAACTCTCGACCGGGGCATTTTTTGTTCATAAGCGTGGTATCAACCGGCTCGACGCAATAGCCAGAAGCCAGCCAAGGCGCAGATGGCCGTGGGCACCAGCACCGCAAACAGCGGCGAGAAGCCGAACAGCAGGCTAGAAGGACCGAGCAGGTCTTGGGCAAGGCGGAACGCAAAGCCCACCAGCACACCGGTAAACACGCGCTGACCCAGGGTCACGGAGCGCAGCGGGCCGAAGATGAACGAGATTGCCATCAACACCAGCGCAGCGGTCACCACCGGTTGCAATACCTTGACCCAGAATGCCAGCCAGTAACGGCCATTATTCAGGCCCTGGTCCTTCAAGTAATGGATATAGCTCCAAAGCCCGGAGATCGGCAAGCTTTCGGGGATCATCACGACGGTATTGAGCAGTTCGGGCTTAAGCGCAATATCCCACTGTTCGGTCGGCACTTTGATCACTTCAGTGCTGGCCTTGATGCCTTGACCGACATTGCGGAAGTAAGTCGTGGTGATGTCGGTCAGTTGCCATTGATCGGCACCGTACTGCGCACGTTTGGCGAAACTCGACGACAGCAGGTGGCGCTCCTTGTCAAAGGTGTAGCGAGTGACACCAATCAACAGGCCGCCCGGTTGCACCGCGTTGATATGGATGAATTCGTCGCCCTGACGGTGCCACAGGCCACGCTTGGAACTCTGCGCATTGCCCGCCCCCTGTGCCAGAGCACGGTTGGCCTGGGCAGTGGTTTCAGCCGGTGGCGCAATGTATTCGCCGACCAGGACGCTGCACAGCATCAGCAGCAGCATGGGTTTCATGACAGCCCAGACGATGCGTCCAATCGAGACACCGGCGGCACGCATGATGGTCAATTCACTGTTGCTGGCCAGGGTGCCCAGGCCGATCAGGCAGCCGATCAGTGCGGCCATCGGCATCATCTCGTACACACGACGCGGCGCGGTGAGTGCGACGTAGCTCAACACGTCCCAGACCGTGTAGCTCGCGGTGGCGTTACCGACTTCATCGATAAAGGCGAACAACGAGGCCAGGCCAAGGATGATGCCCAATACCGCCAGGATGGCAATAAGTACGCTGCTGCCAATGTAACGATCGAGCTTAACCACGAGCCAACTCCTTCTGGCCACGACGGCTCAACATGTTCAAACGAATAGGCTCCCAATACAGCAGCCCGAGGCCAATCAGCAAAAAGATGCCGTGAATCCACCACAGGCCCAGGGTCGGCGACAGCTTGCCCTTTTCCATGGAGCCACGGGCGATAATGAGGATGGTCAGGTACGCCATGTACAGCAGGATGGCCGGCAGCAACTTGAGGAACCGACCCTGGCGCGGGTTGACGCGAGACAGCGGCACGGCCATCAAGGTCACGATAAACACCAGCAGCGGCAGGGAAATGCGCCACTGCAGCTCGGCAATCGAGCGCAGCTCCTTGCTGCCGATCAGGTCTCGCGTAGGGATAGCGTCACGGTCGGTGACTTCACCGCTGATGTCTGGTCGCTCCAGCAACACGCCATAGGTATCGTACTTGATGGCCCGGTAATTGGCTTCGCCGGGGTTGCCGTCGTAACGGTAACCGTTCTCCAGGATCAGGTAGCGGCTGCCGTCGGGCCGCACTTCCTGGCGGCCCGAGTCGGCCACCAATACGGAAATGCTACGGTCTTTATTATCATCGTCCAGACGCTTTTCGGAGATGAATACCCCACCCAGGTTGGCACGGTCATCGGACAGGGTTTCGGTATAGGTCACCCGCGTACCGTCACTGTTGGGCGCCTGGAAGCGGCCCGGCTCGAGGGTGTCGAACTCGGTCATGGCGTCCTGCTTATTAAGCACCAACTGGAATTGCATGGCGCCCTGGGGAGCCAGGCTCAGGCTCAACCAAGCCACGAGCAACGCGACGCCGGTGGCCGGGATCATGGTCATGCCCAGCAGGCGCTGCTGGCTCATGCCCGTGGCAGATAGCACGGTCATTTCGCTTTCGAGGTACAGGCGGCCGTAAGCCAACAGGATGCCCAGGAACAGGCCCAGCGGCAGGATCAGTTGCAGGAACCCGGGAATGCGAAAGCCCATGATCAACAGCAGGGCTCCCGGATCGAGGGCGCCGGAGGCAGCCTGGGCCAGGTACTTAACGACACGACCACTCATGATGATGACCAGCAATACCGCACTCACGGCACTCAGGGTCAACAGGACTTCGCGGGACAGATAACGGAAGACGATCAAACCAGACACTCCAGGGTTGTCAGGCTAAGGCGGCCAAACAAGCAAGCATACCGAGTCAGCCCCGTTACACAGGGCCGGCTAAAAAGATGGCGCATTATCCTGTGATTGACCGCGCCTGTCACTGCGCAACCTCATGCACGTGCACAAAGCTGGTGGCAAGGGTTGTCAGGCTCCGCCGGCGAGGTTCAAACTGCGGCCTTTGTCGCCGGCGGTTTACACAGCTGCCGGGTATTAAAGCCGGAGTACAGACTCCTGGCTAATAGACCTTTATAAGGGACCCGAAAATGGAATTGGTTGTAAAAAGCGTTAGCCCCGAAACGTTGAAAACCGCCACCCTCGTGGTCGCCATTGGCGAAGGCCGCAAACTCGGCGTTGCCGCCAAGCAACTCGACGAACTCAGCGGCGGCGCTATCAGCGCAGTGCTCAAGCGCGGCGACCTGGCCGGCAAAGTCGGCCAGAGCCTGCTGCTGCAGAGCCTGCCCAACCTTAAAGCCGAGCGTGTATTGCTGGTGGGCGTGGGCAAGGACGCCGAACTCGGCGACCGCCCTTTCCGCAAGATCATCAGCGCCATCCTCACCACCCTCAAGGGCCTGGGCGGCAGCGATGCAGCGCTGGCACTCGATGAAATCGTCGTAAAAGGCCGTGACAGCTACGGCAAGACCCGCCTGCTGGCTGAAACGTTGGTGGATGGTGGTTACTTCTTCGACCAGTTCAAGAGCCAGAAAGCCGAACCGCGTGCCCTGAAGAAAATCACCCTGCTGACCATCAAGGCGGCCCAGGCTGAAGTCGAGCGCGCCGTCACCCACGCGACAGCAATCGCCAATGGCATGTCGTTCACTCGCGACCTGGGTAACCTGCCGCCGAACATCTGCCACCCGACCTTCCTGGGCGAACAAGCCAAGGCACTGGGCAAAGAGTTCAAGGGCCTGAAAGTTGAAGTGCTGGACGAGAAAAAGATCAAGGAACTGGGCATGGGCTCGTTCTATGCCGTAGGCCAGGGCAGCGACCAGCCGCCACGCCTGATCGTGATGCAATACAACGGCGGCAAGAAGTCCGAGAAGCCTTACGCCCTGGTCGGCAAAGGCATCACCTTCGACACCGGCGGCATCAGCCTCAAGCCGGGCCTGGGCATGGACGAGATGAAGTACGACATGGGCGGCGCCGCGAGCGTGTTCGGCACCCTGCGTGCCGTGCTGGAACTCAAACTGCCGATCAACCTGGTGTGCATCCTGGCCTGCGCCGAGAACATGCCAAGCGGCGGCGCGGCGCGCCCGGGCGATATCGTGACCACCATGAGCGGCCAGACCGTCGAAATCCTCAACACCGACGCCGAAGGCCGCCTGGTGCTGTGCGACGCCCTGACCTACGCCGAGCGCTTCAAGCCGCAGGCCGTGATCGACATCGCCACCCTGACCGGCGCCTGCATCGTCGCCCTGGGTTCCCATACCTCGGGCCTGCTGGGCAACAACGACGAACTGATCGAGCAATTGCTCAGCGCCGGCAAGGCTGCCGACGACCGCGCCTGGCAACTGCCGCTGTTCGATGAGTACCAGGAACAGCTGGACAGCCCGTTCGCCGACATCGCCAACATTGGTGGTCCGAAAGCCGGCACCATCACAGCTGCCTGCTTCCTGTCGCGCTTTGCCAAAAACTTCAACTGGGCCCACCTGGACATCGCCGGCACGGCCTGGACCAGCGGCGGCAAGGACAAGGGCGCCACTGGCCGTCCGGTTCCGTTGCTGACCCAATACCTGCTGGATCGCGCCAAGGCCTGACGCTAAAACGCCGGGGTCGCCATTGCGTCACCCCGGCCGTAGCAGCTGCCGAGCGCAAGCGAGGCTGCGTTGGCGGAGTATCTGACACACCGCAACGCAGCCTCGCTTGCGCTCGACAGCTGCTACGCCAAGCTCAGACTCCTTTGCGGCGAAGGGTGATCGATTTAATTGCGGCGCGGCTATAAGGACCCCAATGACCCAAGTCGACTTCTATATATTGCCCAGCGCCGACCCACTCGCGCGCCTGGACTTTGCCTGCAAACTCACCGAAAAGGCCTGGCGCATGGGCCACCGCATCTACCTGCATTGCAGCGATGCCGCCCAGCGCGACGAGCTGGATGCCCGCCTGTGGCGCTTCAAGGGCGAAAGCTTCGTGCCCCACGGCGCCGCAGAATCCGAACCCGAAGGCCAGGTGGTATTAGGCCTGGGCGACAACTGCGGCGATCACCAGGACCTGCTGGTCAACCTTGACCTGAAAGTCCCCCCCTTTGCCAAGGCATTTGCCCGCGTGGCCGAGGTGGTGGTGGAAGATCCGGCTATTCGTCAGGCCGCGCGGGAGAGTTTCCGTTTCTACCGCGAACAGGGCTATCCTCTGCAAGATCACCGGCTACAACGACTTTGAGCACACGATGGACACTCCCAATTCTGTAAAAAAAGACGACCACCTGCTGGACGACCTCGAGTCGATCCGCCAGTTGCTGGGTGATGATGACTTGCAGCCGCCGCTGCTGACCGAGACGGTCGAGAGCGAGGTACAGATTCCACTGTTATTCGACATGGTCGGTAATAAGCCCGCAGCCCCGGTGGCAGTCACTGCAGCAGCAGAACCCGCCCCCGCTGAAAAAGGCCCGGACGCCCTACTGCTGCACCTGGATAACGAGCTGCGCGCCGCTGCGCAATTGATCATGCAAGACGTGATCGACGATTTCGCACCGCATATCGAGACCGAGATCAAGCGTCGGTTGGATGCGCGGATGGAAAGGTTGCTTAACCAGTACCAGTCTTAATAGCTGTCCAGATCCTTGTGGGAGCTGGCTTGCCTGCGATCGCAGTGTCTCAGTCAACATCTTCAGTGGCAGGCATACCGCTATCGCAGGCAAGCCAGCTCCCACATTGGTTTTGCATAGGCCTTTAGTCCGTCTTCAACTCGCCCTCCACGCCCTCCCCCGTTATACTTGCCGGCTTTCCTGAATTAATGCCAACTAGGGTCCCGCCGCGCATGGATAAGACCTACCAGCCCCACGCTATCGAAACTTCCTGGTACAACACCTGGGAGTCCGAGAACTATTTCGCCCCACAAGGTGCGGGCGACTCGTACACCATCATGATTCCGCCACCGAACGTCACTGGCAGCCTGCACATGGGCCATGGCTTCAACAATGCGATCATGGATGCGTTGATCCGTTTCCGCCGCATGCAGGGCCGCAACACCCTGTGGCAGCCAGGCACCGACCACGCCGGTATCGCCACGCAGATGCTGGTGGAACGCCAACTCGAAGCCACCGGCCAGAACCGTCACGACCTGGGTCGCGAGAAATTCCTGGAAAAAATCTGGGAATGGAAAGACCAGTCCGGCGGCAACATCAGCCGTCAGATCCGCCGCTTGGGCTCGTCCGTCGACTGGAGCCGCGAGCGCTTCACCATGGACGATGGCCTATCGGAATCCGTGAAAGAAGCCTTCGTGCGCCTGCATGAAGACGGCCTGATCTACCGCGGCAAGCGCCTGGTCAACTGGGACACCAAGTTGCACACGGCGATTTCCGACCTCGAAGTGGAAAACCACGACGAGAAAGGCTTCCTGTGGAACCTCAAGTACCCACTGGCCGACGGCGCCAAGACCGCTGAAGGCAATGACTACCTGATCGTCGCCACCACCCGTCCGGAAACCATGCTCGGCGACGCCGCCGTAGCGGTTAACCCGAACGATGAACGCTACCAGGCGCTGATCGGCAAGTTCGTCGAGCTGCCTTTGGTTGGCCGTCGCATCCCGATCATCGCGGACGACTACTGCGACCCTGAATTCGGCACCGGCTGCGTGAAAATCACTCCAGCCCACGACTTCAACGACTACGAAGTCGGCAAGCGGCACAACCTGCCGCTGCTGAACATCTTCGACAAGAATGCCGCCGTACTGCCGGCCTGCCAGGTGTTCAACCTGGACGGCACGTTGAACGAGAGCATCGACGGCAAGATCCCGGCCGAATACGCCGGCCTCGACCGCTTCGAAGCGCGCAAGCAGATCGTTGCCGCCTTCGACGCCGCCGGTTTGCTGGTGAGCGTTGACGACCACGGCCTGAAAGTGCCGAAGGGCGACCGTTCCGGTACCGTGATCGAACCGTGGCTGACCGACCAGTGGTACGTGTCCACCAAGCCGCTGGCCGAGCCTGCGATTGCCGCAGTGGAAGATGGCCGCATCCAGTTCGTGCCGAAACAGTACGAAAACATGTACTTCTCGTGGATGCGTGACATTCAGGATTGGTGCATCAGCCGTCAGCTGTGGTGGGGCCATCGCATTCCGGCCTGGTACGACGAATCAGGCAAGGTCTACGTAGGTCGCGACGAAGCCGAAGTGCGTGCCAAGCACAACCTCGGCCCGGACGTTGCGCTGCAACAAGACAACGACGTACTGGACACCTGGTTCAGCTCGGGCCTGTGGACGTTCTCTACCCTGGGCTGGCCGCAGCAGACCGAATTCCTGAAGAAATTCCACTC
Source organism: Pseudomonas tritici (assembly GCF_014268275.3). NCBI lineage: Bacteria > Pseudomonadati > Pseudomonadota > Gammaproteobacteria > Pseudomonadales > Pseudomonadaceae > Pseudomonas > Pseudomonas tritici. The sequence continues at coordinate 1,462,379 of NZ_CP077084.1, read as the reverse complement.
CACCGACGTGCTGGTCACCGGTTTCGACATCATTTTCTTCTGGGTTGCCCGGATGATCATGCTGACCATGCATTTGGTGAAAAACGAAGACGGCACGCCGCAAGTACCGTTCAAAACCGTGTACGTGCACGGCCTGGTGCGTGATGGCCAGGGCCAGAAGATGTCCAAGTCCAAGGGCAACGTCCTGGACCCGCTGGACATCATCGACGGCATCGACCTGGAAACCCTGGTGCAGAAACGCACCTCGGGCCTGATGCAGCCAAAACTGGCGAAGAAGATCGAGAAGCAGACCCGCGACGAGTTCGCCGACGGCATCGCCAGCTACGGCACCGACGCCCTGCGCTTCACCTTCTGCTCGCTGGCTTCTACCGGTCGCGACATCAAGTTCGACATGGGCCGCGTCGAAGGCTATCGCAACTTCTGCAACAAGATCTGGAACGCGGCGCGCTACGTGCTGGATAAGGGCGAAGACTGCGGCCAGAACGGCGAAGAAGTCGAACTGTCCCTGGCTGACCGCTGGATCATCTCGCAACTGCAACGCACCGAAGCCGAAGTGACCCGCCAGCTCGACCAGTTCCGCTTCGACCTGGCCGCACAGGCCTTGTACGAGTTCATCTGGAACCAGTATTGCGACTGGTACCTGGAACTGTCCAAACCCGTGCTGTGGGACGAGAACGCACCGGTCGAACGCCAGCGCGGCACCCGCCGCACCCTGGTGCGCGTGCTCGAAGTGGCGCTGCGCCTGGCGCACCCGTTCATGCCGTTCATCACCGAAGAAATCTGGCAGCGCCTCGCGCCGCTGGCCGGTATCGAAGGCAAGACCATCATGCTGCAGCCTTGGCCGGTGGCCAACGAAGCGCGTATCGATGAGGCGGCCGAAAGCGATATCGAATGGCTCAAGACGCTGATGATGGGCACACGTAACATCCGCGCCGAGATGAACATCGGGCCGGGCAAGCCACTGGCGGTGTTTGTGAAGAACGCCAGCGCTGAGGATCAGCGTCGTCTTACTGAGAACGATGCACTGCTCAAGAAGCTGGCGAAGCTGGAGTCGATCACTGTATTAGCGGCGGGCGAAGAAGCACCGCTGTCCGCCACCGCTCTGGTCGGCGACATGGAAGTGCTGGTGCCGATGGCTGGCCTGATCGACAAGGGCGCTGAACTGGCCCGCCTCGACAAAGAAATCCTGCGCCTGCAAGGCGAAGTGCAGCGGGTGGGCGGCAAGCTGTCCAACGCGGCGTTCGTCGACAAGGCGCCGGCTGAAGTGATCGAAAAAGAACGCGCCAAGCTGGCCGAGGCTGAACAGGCCTTGGGTAAGCTGGCGGAGCAACATGCGCGGATTTCCAGCTTGTAAGGTGTAAACCGCGTGAAAAAGAGACCTTCGGGTCTCTTTTTTTGCCTTTTGTGGGAGCTGGCTTGCCTGCGATGCAGACAACTCGGTGTACCTGCACGACAGCGTTGATGCCATCGCAGGCAAGCCAGCTCCCACATTTGACCGAGATCACCTCAAGAATGTGTGACAATGCCCACCACTTTGAGCCAACACCAGAATCATCATGACCCCCCCCAGCACGCCAAAACCTCCGCGCAAGAAGCCTAAAACCGCAGCCACGGCCAAGCCCGTCGTGCCGCGCAAAGAGGCCACGCTGCACCCGCGCAACCGTCACACGGGCCGTTACGACTTCCCGGCGTTGATCAAAACCACGCCGGAACTGGCGCAGTTCGTGATCCTCAACCCCTACGGCAAGGAAAGCATCGACTTCGCCAGCCCGGATGCGGTGCGGGTGTTCAACCGGGCGCTGCTGAAAGCTTTTTATGGTATCCAGCACTGGGACATCCCGGCGGATTACCTGTGCCCACCGGTGCCGGGACGTGCGGACTACGTACACTTCCTCGCCGACCTGCTGGCCAGCGTCAACGACGGCAAGATCCCGCGCGGTTCAATCGTCAAGGTGCTGGACATCGGCATGGGCGCCAATTGCGTCTACCCGTTGATTGGCTACATGGAGTACCGCTGGAACTTCCTGGGCTCGGAGGTCGACCCTACTGCCGTGGCCGCAGCCAAGGCCATCGTGCAGTCCAATGACTTGAGCAAGGTCATCCAGTTGCGCCTGCAGGCTAACCCTAAGCAGATCCTGCTGGGCTTGCTGGAACCGGGTGAGCGCTTTGACCTGACCATGTGCAACCCGCCATTCCACGCGTCCATGGACGAAGCCACCAAGGGCAGCGAACGCAAGTGGCGAGCCTTGGGCAAGGCTGACCCGAAACGCAAGTTGCCGGTGCTGAACTTCGGCGGCCAATCGGCCGAGTTGTGGTGTGAAGGCGGTGAAGTACGCTTCGTGACCCAGTTGATCGCCGAGAGCGCGCACTTTGCCCACAAGGTGTTGTGGTTCAGCACTCTGGTGTCAAAAGCGTCGAACTTGCCCGCCATCGAGACTGCACTGAAAAAAGCCGGCGTGCTGGAAAGCCAAGTGGTGGAAATGTCCCAGGGGCAGAAGCAAAGCCGCTTTGTGGCCTGGACCTTCCAGACCAAGAACGAACAGCAGATCTGGCGCCAGCGCTGGGTGCGCGACTGATCCATTTGGCGAGGGAGCTTGCTCCCGCGGGACTGGGCTGGCGCTCCAGTGCGAAGCGCTCCCAGACTTTTGGGGCCGCTGCGCAGCCCAGCGGGAGCAAGCTCCCTCGCCACAGCAACCCCGCAACCACAGTAAATCGCAGGCAACAAAAAACCGTGCCCGGATCGCTCCGGAGCACGGTTTTTTTGCTGCGTCTTACTTGTTAACAGCGTCGGTCAGGCCTTTGGCCACAACCAGCTTGATAACTTTCTTGGCAGCGATTTCGATGGCAGCGCCAGTCGAAGGGTTACGGCCAGTACGGGCAGGACGCTCGGTCACTTTCAGTTTGCCAACGCCTGGCAGAGTGATTTCGCCGCCGTTTTCCAGCTGATCAGCAACGATCTGGCTCAGTTGGTCCAGCAGAGCGCGCACGGTGGTCTTCGGTGCGTCTACTGCTTCAGCCAGGTCAGCGATCAGTTGGTCTTTAGTAATAGCCATTGTGGTGTTCCTTCCCTATCAAATTCATATGGATTGCAGAGTGCAGTGTCAGCCGTCGAGCCCGACCGTCATGGCCTGGCACCCCCGGCTATAACCACGGAGATCGGGGTTATAGATGCTTGAAACGGGGATTGGTTCGACCTGACAGATGCTGAATGCACGCTTATCGCCGAGACTTGGCGTAAGACGGGGCAAAACTAGCACAGAGACGGGGAAATATCCGCCTCTACCTACCCATTTGGTCAGCTTTATCGCTCTAAACCGTGAAAAAAAGGCATATGGACCGTCGGAGGGTGCCCAAAACCGCCTTCGAAGCGCGTCTTGCCCAATGGGTGCGGTACACTGGGCAACTTTTTGGGGAGGGCGCACCGCTCCCCTTCAACCAGCCGAGAAGCCTATGCCGATCCGTCATTGCATCGTCCACCTGATCGACAAAAAACCCGACGGCACACCTGCAGTTCTTCACGCGCGTGACTCGGAGTTGTCCGAATCCGCTGCCATCGAGAACATGCTTGCCGACCTTAACGAGAGCTATAACGCCAAACAAGGCAAGGCCTGGGGCTTCTTCCATGCCGAGTCCGGCGCGCACCCGTTCAGCGGCTGGTTGAAGGAATATTTCGACGGTGGCCAGGATTTCACCACGTTCAGCCGCACTGCCGTCGAGCACCTGCAGAAGCTGATGGAAGAGTCCAACCTCTCCGTCGGCGGTCACGTGCTGTTTGCCCACTACCAACAAGGCATGACCGACTACCTGGCCATCGCCCTGCTGCACCACAGCGAAGGCGTGGCGGTGAATGATGAGCTGGACGTGACCCCTTCTCGTCACCTGGACCTCGGCCAACTGCACCTGGCGGCACGCATCAACGTCTCCGAGTGGCAGAACAACAAGCAGTCCAAGCAATACATCTCCTTTATCAAAGGCAAGAACGGCAAGAAAGTCTCGGAGTACTTCCGCGACTTTATCGGCTGCCAGGAAGGCGTCGACGGCCCGGGCGAGACCCGCACGCTGCTCAAGGCCTTCAGCGACTTCGTCGAAAGCGAGGACCTGCCGGACGAATCCGCTCGCGAAAAAACCAAGACCCTGGTGGATTACGCCAGCAGCCAGGCCAAGCTCGGCGAGCCGATGGGCCTGGAAGAACTCTCGGGGCTGATCGATGAAGATCGGCCAAAAGCGTTCTACGACCATATCCGCAACAAGGACTACGGCCTGTCGCCAGAGATACCGGCTGACAAACGCACGCTCAACCAGTTCCGTCGCTTCACCGGCCGTGCCGAAGGCTTGTCGATCAGCTTTGAAGCGCACTTGCTGGGCGACAAGATTGAATACGACGAAGCCGCCGGTACCTTGATCATCAAGGGCTTGCCGACCCAACTGACCGACCAGCTCAAGCGCCGCAACTGATGCTCGGCGGGGTTTTCAAGAAAGTCCTGCTGGTGTTGCTGGTCGTGGTGGTGATTCAGAACTGGGGCAAGATCGAGCGGGTGTTCAACCCATCGCAGGTGGTACCAGAGCAGACCCGCGCCTCGGCGCGTGTGGTGCTCTATTCCACCGAGTGGTGTGGTTACTGCAAGCAGATCCGCCGGTTCCTGGACCAGAAGGGCATTCCGTACCAGGCGTTTGATATCGAAAAAGACGCCCAGGCGCGCAAGGCGTATGAGGCGTTGGGTGGCGGTGGGATTCCGTTCGTGGATGTAAACGGCACACTGATCCGCGATTACAGCCCCGAGAAGATCATGGCTGCGCTGAAGTAATCAGCGCACCACGATCATCCGGCCCAATACCGTGTGCTGCTCAAAGCCAAGCACAGCCTGCAACGCATTCAACACCGCCTGCGGGTCTTTGCTCGGGAAGCTGCCGCTGACCCGCTTGGCGCCCATCTCTTCGTTGAGCAACAGAATGCGGCCCGGATAGTAGCGCCCCAAGTCATTGATCACATCGGCCAGCGGCGCCTTGTAGTAGTTGAGCCAGCCGTCACGCCAAGCCAGGCGTGATTCGCTGTCGACCGCATGCAGAGGGTCGGCGACACCGTCGACGTAGGTCACTTGCTGGCCTGCCGTAAGAATTTGCTGCTGGCCCTGCTTGGACGGTATGACGCCAACGCGCCCGGACAACACGGTTACCTGAGCACCCTCCGGTTGCAGGCGCACTTCAAACTGCGTACCCAACACCCGCGCTTCGCCGCTGCCCGCCTCCACCACAAAGGATTGCCCGGTGTGAGTTACGCTGAAAAAACCGGCGCCGCGACGCAACTGGATATGCCGCTCACCCTGGCTGAAATCCACCGCAATGGCACTGTCGGCATCGAGGGTGACTTGGGACTTGTCGGCCAGCGTGACGGTTCTGACCTCCCCCGGCGCTGTCACGTAGTCGGCGCCGAAGTCATCGACCCAGCGCGACGGCTGCCAACCGGCGCCCATCGACACCATCAACACCAGACAGGCGGCCATCGCCAACGCGCCAGACCAGCGCACAACCCGTGAGCGCTTCGAGGTGTTCATCGCATTGAGATAGCCCTGCAAGGCCATGGCCTCTTCATCCGCCAATTTGCGTGCCGGCACTTCGCTCAACTCCCACAGCACCTGAGCCTGTGCGTAGGCCTCGACGTGCGCGGGATCGGCGCGCAGCCAGTGGCTGAACGTGGCCTGGTCGCCGCTGCTGGGTTGGTCATGCAACAGGCTCAGCCAAGCCAGTGCGGCCTGCTCCTGCGCGGGCGTGGGGGTGACGTTCACGGAGCTTTCCCTGGCGTGCGTGGGGGCGATGGTTCGCGAAGGCTGGCTTTGCAGGCTTCGAGGGCACGCATCATATGTTTTTCCACGGCACTTTGGGACAGGCCCATGGCCTTGGCGATCTCCGCGTATTTGCGGCCGTGAATGCGGTTAAGCAGGAAAATCTGCCGCGTGCGTTCGGGCAAGCTGCGCAAGGCGGCTTCGACGTGGCGCAAATCGTTGCCGGCTTCCAGCGCTGCCTGCGGTTCGCAACCCTGATTGTCCTGCTGCTCGGGCAGCCAGCCTTCGCTGCTGCGCACCCGCGCGCCTTCGCTGCGCAGGTGGTCGATGGCAATATTGCCGGCGCAGCGCAACAGGTAGGTGCTGAGTTCTTCGACCTGCACCAATGGCCGACGCCAGAAGCGCAGGAACAGGTCCTGCACCAGGTCGGCCGCCGTGGCGCGACATCCCACGCGACGGCTCACCAAGGCCTCCATCTGCGAACGCTGGGACAAAAACACCTGCAGGAAATGCGCACGTCCACCTGCCGCGTCAGCGTGCGGGCTGTCCTGGGATTCGGGTGGCGTGCTGATCATCAGGCTGAACTCAAAGAGTGGCAAAGGCCGCAACAGGGCTGGCGAGCAGGCCGACGCCCGCCAGGATCAAGGCCAGCCTTGGCCGATACGGCAACAACAGCACCAGCAACAGCGCACTGAGCATCAATACCGCGCACCACTCCACCAGGCCCTGGCCCCAACCCGCGATATTCACGGCGGGCCAGATCGACACCGTCAGCAGCACCCAACCGGCCACACGCAGGCCCAGCCGACGACGTGGCGATGGCTTGCTGTGCAGCAGTTCGCCGTGATGTCGATCGGTAGACAAGCACAATGCGGTGAACCCCGCGTAGCACATCACCAGTGCGAGCAGCATTCAGTTCGCCTCCTGCTTGAGCGTCAACCGGCGTGCGCGTTCAGGCTTGGAGGCAGGCACCGTACGCTGCTGCATTTTCCAGGCGGCCCAGGCGAGGAACACACCGCTGGCCAGGCAAGTCAAGTCGAAGCCGGCCATGGCCCAGTCGCCCGTTGCCAGGGAAACGCCCAGGTGATGGGAGGTCGTGAGCGCATTGAGCAGTGGAATGGCGATAAACAGCAGCGCGCCAAGGCTCAATTGTTCGATCCACCCCTGGCGACCGCGGCGCAGCATGGCGTGCAACAGGCTCAGGCCCCAGGCGATAAAGAAGGTTTGCACTTCCCAGTCGGAACGCTCGGCGAAGCTCACCGGCAACAAACGGTTGGCCCAGAAAAACGCCGCGATGGCGATCATCAGCCCGGACATGCTGGCGATGTTCAGCACTTCCACCAGGCGCAATTCAAACGGCATCACCGCGCTTTTTGCGTGCTTGAGCTGGCGTTTGCCAAGCCAGATCACCAGCCCGGTGCCAATCATCACCGTGCCCGCCAGACCACAGATAAAGTACAACCAGCGCAGCACCGGGCCGGCGAAATGGCCCATGTGCAGGCCATAAAAACTGCCGCCGATCACGGCCGGCAGTGACTGTTCACCACTGACCCGCAATAGCTCGCCCGTGGTGCCGTTAAAGGGCACCGTGCTGCCGAAATCATGCACCACGCTGTCAGAGCCGGCGCGAAACACATTGACCGAAGCGTTCACATCACTGGGGTTATTCACCGCCACACGCCCGACATGTCCACCCGCCCAATGCTCACGCGCCTGTTCGTACATCGGCACCAGCGGCTTCAACTGCCCGGGTTGCCCAAGCGCCGGTGCATTGTTTGTTGCCGGGAACACCTCACTGAAGAAGGCGCGGGTGTCGTTGCCGTACGAGGCCAGGATCGGTGCCGGCATTACCAGGCTCATGAAAATCACCAGGCTGCTGTAGGTGATCATCAGGTGAAATGGCAGCACCAATACACCCACCGCGTTGTGCCCGTCGAGCCAGGAACGCTGGCCTTTGCGGGGGCGGAAAGTGAAGAAGTCCTTGAAGATTTTCTTGTGGGTGATGATCCCGGTGATCAGTGCAACAAACATCACCATCGCGGCAATGGTCGACAGCCAGCGGCCCCAGGGATGCGGCATTTGCAGTTGGAAGTGAAAGCGATAGAAGAACTCGCCACCCATGCTTTCACGGGCCTGCACCGCCTGGCCGGTGACCGGGTCGAGGGTTTTCTGGATGAAGTTGCCACGCTTGCCGGGGTCGACTTTGTCCTGCCACATTACCGACAGACCGGGGTCGCGGCTGTCCGGCAGGGTGATAAACCAGCGGGCAGCGGTCGGCGCGACGTGCTGCAGATAGGTTTGAGCGACGTTCAGGCTACGCGCATCGTCCAGAGGACGAGCCTGCACTTCGGGCTGCATCCAGTGGCTGATTTCGTCTTTGAAATACGCCAACGTGCCTGTCAGAAAAATCGCAAACAACAGCCAGCCGAAGATCAATCCAGCCCACGTGTGCAACCAGGCCATGGCCTGGCGAAAGCCCTCTTTCATGTGCGCGCCATCCAAAAGCCCACGCCCGCCAGCGTGGCAAATGCTGCGCTCGGCAGCATCACGCCGAACCAGGCGCGTGCGGCGCTGCGGCAGGCGAAACACCAGAGCACGGCCAGCAAATAGAACACGAATGAACTCATCATCCCGGTGATCACAGCGTCGGCACGTGACGTGGGCATCCACAGCGCGAGGCAGATGCTGGCCAGTGAAGCCATCAGGTAACCGCCCACCACAGCAGCCAGTACGCGCGAGGTCACGGCGAGACGGTAGGAGACAGGCAGCGAGGTTTTGCTTTTCATGCGGAAGGCGCCAGGTTCATCAGCACGCGATATTAATGATAAATATTCTCATAAGCAAAAGAGAACGGATGAATCACCTGTGCAGATGGATTGCCGAAGCCCTTCATGCGCCCTACAATGCGAACAATTCTTGTTCTCTAAAGCATGCCGATGCTTGCGGAGCGTTCCCGTTGAGCCCGTCCAATACCGTCGAAGTTTTGTACAACGACCATCACCACTGGCTCACCGGCTGGTTGCGACGCAAACTCGGCTGCCCGGAAAGTGCCGCCGACCTGGCTCAGGACACGTTCATCCGCGTGCTCACCGGGCGGGAAACACCAACGCTGATCGAACCCCGCGCGTTCCTCACCACTGTCGCCAAGCGCGTGCTGTTCAACTTCTACCGTCGCCAGGACCTGGAACGCGCCTATCTCGATGCCTTGGCGCAAATGCCCGAACACGTGGCACCGTCGGAAGAAGAACGCGCAATCATCCTGCAAACCCTAATCGAGCTGGACCAACTGCTCGACGGCCTGCCCACGCAGGTCAAGCGTGCCTTCCTGCTGGCCCAACTCGATGGCCTGACTTACGCGCAAATCGGCGCTGAGTTGGGCATTTCCATCGCCACTGTTAAGCGCCACTTGAGCAAAGCGGCGATGCGCTGCTACTTCGCGCTATGAATTTTTCCACGCAAGTCGCCGAACAAGCCGTGCATTGGTTGATGGAAATGCAGCAAGGCGCCCTCAATCCGCGCCAGCAAGCCGCCTGGCAACAATGGTTGAACGCCCACAGCGAACACCAGCGCGCGTGGGACCACATGCAGCGCGTCAACCAGCGCCTGCGCGGCATGCCGTCGCCGCTGGCCCACGCGGCACTGAACGCCCCCACCTCCACCAGCCGACGCCAGGCCCTGAAGCTGCTGCTGATACTCGGCGCAGGTTCAGCCGCCGCCTGGAGCCTGCGCCAGCAACATATAGTGCCGCCGCTGAGCGCCGACTACCGTAGCCCCGTCGGCCAGCGCCGTAAGGTACAACTGGCGGATGGCAGCCAATTGCAGCTCAATACCGGCAGTGCGGTGGATGTGCATTTCGACGGCCAGCAACGCCTGATCCGCTTGCTCGAAGGCGAGATCCTGTTGACCAGCGCCGCAGGCAATACGCCGCTGCAGGTGCTGACCGGCCAGGGCCTGCTCAGCAGCCAGGCGGCGCGTTTGAACGTGCGCCAGTTCAACGATCACACTCAACTGTCGGTGTTTGAGGGGCGCGTCGACGTCATGCCCAATACCTATAGCGGCCTGCCGCTGACAGTCCAGGCTTCGCATCAGGTCAATTTCACGCGCAAAGGCTGGGACACCCCGCGCCCTACCGACGCCAACAGCGGCGCCTGGGCCGACGGCATGCTGGTCGCGGCTCACATGCGCCTGGAAGACTTCCTCGGCGAACTCGGCCGTTATCGGCGTGGCCAGGTTAATTGCGACCCACAGGTGGCCAATCTGCTGATCTCCGGCAGCTATCCACTGGACAACAGCGAACGCATTCTCGACCTGCTGGAAGTGAGCCTGCCGGTCAAAATCCGGCGGTTTACCCGCTACTGGGTGACCGTCCAGGCCCGCGCCTGAACTTTTTCTTAAAAACGATGAGCCGTTTTCCACACCTCGCGTGACAGAGAAGGAAAGCCACCTAGATCCTTCCTTCTCAGGACCGCCCGTCATGCCCCAGCAACCGACGCTTCTCGCCCGCTCACTGCGCCAACTCCTACTCGGCGCCAGCCTGAGTCTTACCGTACTGCCTCAGGTGATGGCCGCCGACGCCAAGCCTTTTCACATCGCGCCGACTTCGTTGGAAGCCGCACTGAATCAATTTGGCCGCGAAGCCGGCGTATTGATCTCCTTTGGTTCCGAAGTGACGGCGGGCAGGCAGAGCCGTGGCTTGACGGGCAACTACAGCGCGGCTGAAGGCCTGCAAAAACTGCTGGAAGGCACCGGCCTGCAAGCCCGCGCCGAAGGCGACAATGCCTACAGCCTGCAACCGGCCACTGCCCCAGCCAGCATTGAGTTGGGCACCTCCAGCGTGGTCGGCGACTGGCTCGGCGACGCCGCGCAAACCAACGTCTTCGAACACCCCGGCGCCCGTGATGTGATCCGCCGTGAAGAATTCGAACGCCAGGGCGCGACCCAGGCCAAAGACGTGCTCAACCGCATCCCTGGCGTCAACGCGCCGGAAAATAACGGCACCGGCAGCCATGACATGGCGCTGAACTTCGGTATTCGCGGCCTCAACCCGCGCCTGGCATCACGCTCCACGGTGCTGATGGACGGCATCCCGGTGCCTTTCGCGCCTTACGGCCAGCCACAGCTTTCGTTTGCACCGATCAGCATGGGCAACATGGACGCGGTGGACGTCGTCCGCGGCGGCGGCGCCGTGCGCTACGGCCCGCAAAACGTCGGCGGTGTGGTCAACTTCGTGACCCGCGCAATTCCGGACGCGCCCACTGTCAAAGGCGGCTTGCAGACCGAAACCAGCCCGTCCTCCAGCCATGACGGATTCAAGACCACCGGCAACCTGCTCGCCGGCGGCACCGCCGACAATGGCCTGGGCGGGGCGATTTTGTACTCCGGTACCCGTGGCGGCGACTGGCGCGAACACAGCGACACGCAAATCGACGACCTGATTCTCAAGGGCAAATACCAACTCGACGACGCCAACAGTTTCAACGCCATGGCGCAGTACTACGAAGGCCAGGCCGACATGCCTGGGGGCTTGAACGTCGCGAACTACAAGGCCGACCCGTACCAGTCCACCCGCCCCTACGACAAATTCTGGGGCCGCCGGACGATGTTCAACATCGGCTATCGCTATGAGCAGGACCGTCGCGAATTTACCGTGAACAGCTTCTTCACCAAGACCCTGCGCAGCGGCTACCTGGACCAGGGCACGTTCCTTTCGCTGTCCCCGCGTGAATATTGGGTACGTGGCATCGAGACCCGCTTCGCCCAAGGTTTTGACCTGGGTCCGACCAGCCATGAAGTCGGCGTCGGTTACCGCTACATCAACGAAGCCGGCCACGAACTGCGTTACCGCACGCCGATCGCCGCCAACCAGCAAATCCCCAGCACCGACAGCCGCAACGACCGCGACACCCGTGGCGGCACCGAAGCCAACGCCTTCTTCGTCGATGACCGGATTGATATCGGCAAGTGGACCATCACCCCTGGCATTCGCTACGAGATGATCGAGTCCCAGCAGACCAACAACCTCACCAACGTCAAATACAAGGGCGACTACAACACCGCGCTGCCGGCGCTGAACGTGCTCTACCACCTTACCGACAGCTGGAACCTTTACGCCAACACCGAAGGCTCGTTCGGCAGCGTGCAGTACAGCCAGATGCCCAACCGCGTGACCAGCGGCGAAGTGAAACCGGAAAAAGCCCGCACCTGGGAACTGGGCACCCGCTACGACGACGGCACCTTACGTGCGGAAATCGGTGCGTTTCTGATCAACTTCGACAACCAGTACGAAAGCAACCAGACCAACGACTCGGTGATTGCCCGTGGCGAAACGCGCCATCAGGGTATCGAGACCAGCGTCAACTATGCGCTCGACGGTTTGAGCCCGGCACTGGCCGGCTTTGATGTCTATGCCACCTACGCCTACGTCGACGCCACCATTCGCGAAGACGGCCCGAACAAAGGTAACCGCGTGCCTTTCTCGTCCAAGCACAAGGGCACTCTGGGCGTGGGTTACACCGAAGGTCGCTGGAAGCTCAACCTGGACAGCAGCTACCAGAGCAGCCAGTTCGCCGACAACGCCAATACCCAAAAGGAAAGTGCTGACGGCGCAAACGGACGCATCCCGGGCTACATGTTATTCAGCAGCCGCGCGGCATATGACTTCGGCCCGCAGCTGTCGGACTTGAACGTGGCAGTCGGGGTGAAAAACATCTTCAACACGCAGTACTTCACCCGCTCGTTCGACGATAACAACAAGGGCAAATACATAGGCGAGCCGCGCACGGTCTACGTGCAAACCTCCATCGCGTTTTAAGCCTGAAACGAAAACGGGCCTGCAAATGCAGGCCCGTTTTTAGTGGGGTGTGAAAAAACTGTCAGCTGTTAAGTGCAGCATTTTCGTTTTCCAGGAATTCCTCTTCAAGCGCGTCATCGTTCACTTTATTGGCCGGCAGGTTTTTACCGGCAGCGCGTGGCTTGCCTTGCAGCTTGCCAAACAAATGTTCCAACGCATGGTCCAGCTTGGTGGCTGCACCGTCGATCGCCTGTTCCAGGGTATCGGCCTTGTGCAGGACCGACACTGGCTGGTGGCCTTTTGGCCGTGCTTCCAGGCGGCAACTTAAATCGTGGGGACCGGGCTTATCGCCGTTCTCATCTTTCAGGTAGACCTCAACGCGGGTCAGGTCTTCTTCATAACGTTCGAGCGTGCTTTCAATGGTAGTACGTACCCACTCCTCCAGTCGGATGCTGCTTTCAATATGGTTATCGCTATTGACTTGGATTTGCATAGTTTTTCCCTTATTTCAGCTAGCTCGCGAGAGATCACGACTGCTTTACCAGGCAGGTAAAACCATGACCTCTTGATTACACAATTGGGCAGACCGCGAAACAATTCAACCCCTTTGCAAAGATAAATCACACATTACAAATTAAGTCTGACAACGATCAAACACGCTGTTATCGTCGGGAGTTGGGTACATCTTCTCACTCGCCCAATTTCCTACAACTGCCCCTCTCCCAGGGGGTGCAATCCGCGAAAAATCATCGCTTCTTCCACCAGCCAATCATGGACCGCCCGCACGCCCGGATGGTTCAGCGCGCCTGGCGCATACAACAATACGTAGCGTTTGTGGTTAGGCACGGCCAAGCCGAACGGCACGATCAAAGTACCGCGCTCCAGCTCATCGTTAAGCAAAGTGCGCCGCGCAATGGCCACGCCCATGCCGGCGATGGCGGCTTCGATGGTCAGGTGGTTGCGGTTGAAGGTGTGGCCACGACGCACATCGGCAACGTGATAGCCGATGGCATTCAGGTAGAACTCCCACTCCGCGTACTCATAACTCCCACGCCACGCAGTGATGTCGTGCAGCAGCGGGAAATGCACCAAATCAGCCGGGCCATGCAACGGTGGACGACCACGCAACAGGCTGGGTGCGCAGACCGGGAAGATCTGTTCGTCCAGCAGGGCTGTAGATAACAGGCCGGGGTAGCTGCCGTCATTCAAGTCGATGGCCAGGTCGAAGTCGCCCTCATGCAGGGCAATGCTGCTGTCTTCGGCAACCATGCGCAGTTGGATATCCGGAAAACGCTGCTGCAAGCGCGGTAAACGTGGGGTCAGCCACTTGCCGAGAAACGACGGGATCGAGCGCAGGCGCAGGGTGCCGCTGATCATCCCCGCGTCCAAGCGCTGCAATTCAGCATCGATGCTGCCGTAGGCTTCACCCACCGTTGCTGCCAACCGCTGCCCCTCGGCACTCAGCTCTACGCCACGTGCGCGTCGATGAAACAAGCGGAAACCTAATCGCTCCTCCAACTGACGGATTTGCTGGCTCACCGCCCCCGGCGTGATGTGCAGTTCTTCGGCGCAGCGGGTGAACGACAAATGCCGCGCCGCACAGGAAAAAACGTGCAGCCACACATAAGTCTGACCATGGAGGGGTCGGGTCATAGCGTTTAGTCCAGCTAAAGGGTGTCTTAGGATAATTCGTTGGTCAGTGCCGATCCATAGCCTCAGTATCGCGCTAATTCCGCTCGTCCTACAAAAGATGGCAGCGATTTCCACTCCATTGCTTGTAAGGCTTTAGCATGGCTATCAGTGTTTTCGATCTATTCAAGGTAGGCATTGGCCCTTCCAGCTCTCATACCGTCGGCCCCATGCGGGCGGCGGCAACGTTTGCCCAAGCGCTGATCGACACCCAATTGCTGCGCGATACCCGCCGCGTTGAAGTGCGCCTGTATGGCTCGCTGTCCGCTACAGGCGTCGGTCACGCCACCGACCGTGCCTGCGTGATGGGCCTGATGGGCGAATGGCCAGATCAGGTCGATCCGACCTCAATCAATGCACGCATCCAGCAATTGCGCGAGTCCGGACGACTGCTACTCGCAGGCCAGCAGGAAATTGCCTTCAACTGGCATACAGATCTCCTACTGCTGGACGAAAGCTTGCCCTACCACCCCAACGCCATGTCCCTGCACGCCTACGGCGAAAACGGCCTGCTGAACGAGCAAACCTATTACTCGGTGGGTGGTGGTTTCATCATAGAGGCAGCCGAAGCAGCCTCGGGCATCGCGCCGACCAGCGATGTGGAATTGCCCTACGACTTTTCCAGCGCCGCTGAACTGCTGGCCCTCTGCAACAAGCACGGCCTGCGGGTATCGGAGCTGATGATGGCCAACGAACGTGCGTGGCGCAGCGACGACGAAATTCGCAGCGGCCTGTTGCATATCTGGTCGGTGATGCGCGAATGCGTGGAACAAGGCCTGCGCGATGAAGGCATTCTGCCGGGTGGCCTGGACGTGCCCCGCCGTGCAGCGAAATTACACCGCAGCCTGTTGGAAATCGGCAAACCGAATGTCATCACGTCAACCTTGTCGGCCATGGAGTGGGTCAACCTGTTCGCCCTCGCCGTCAACGAAGAAAACGCCGCTGGCGGGCGCATGGTCACCGCACCGACCAATGGCGCCGCCGGCATTATCCCGGCAGTGCTGCATTACTACATGAAGTTCAACGCCGACGCGTCTGACGACGACGTGGTCAATTTCTTCCTGGCCGCGGCGGCAGTGGGCATTCTCTGCAAGAAAAACGCCTCGATCTCCGGTGCTGAAGTCGGCTGCCAGGGCGAGGTCGGCTCGGCCTGCGCCATGGCCGCTGCCGGGTTGGCGGACATTCTTGGCGCCACGCCCGAGCAACTGGAAAACGCCGCCGAAATTGGCCTTGAACACAACCTCGGCCTCACCTGCGACCCGGTCGGTGGCCTGGTGCAAGTACCGTGTATCGAGCGCAATGCCATCGCCGCCGTCAAGGCGATCAACGCCACGCAAATGGCCCTGCGCGGTGATGGCAAACACTTTATTTCCCTCGACCGGGTGATCCGCACCATGCGCGATACCGGCGCCGATATGCATGACAAATACAAGGAAACTTCACGGGGCGGCCTGGCGGTCAGCTGGGTGGAGTGCTGAGGAGCACTCCCTGACTGCCCCAACGTGAGCCCGCGCAAAAATAATAACGAGGCAATAACGATGACCGATGTACGTACACCTGCTGCTGATAATCCTGCTGTAGAGAGCACCGTCACAACCGGCTGGACCCAGCACGACACCACCTGGATGCTGGGCCTCTACGGCACCGCCATCGGTGCTGGTACCTTGTTCCTGCCGATCAATGCTGGCGTCGGCGGCTTCTGGCCGCTGATCATCCTGGCACTGCTGGCCTTCCCGATGACCTTCTTCGCCCACCGTGGGCTGACGCGCTTTGTGCTGTCAGGCAAATCCGGTGATATCACCGAAGTGGTCGAAGAGCATTTCGGCGTCGGCGCCGGCAAGCTGATCACCCTGCTGTATTTCTTTGCAATCTTCCCGATCCTGCTGGTGTACGCCGTGGCGCTGACCAACACCCTGGGCAGCTTCATGGAGCACCAACTGCACATGACCCCGCCGCCGCGGGCGATCCTGTCGCTGGTGCTGATCCTCGGCCTGATGGCCATCGTGCGTTGCGGCCAGGGCGTGATCATCAAGGCGATGAGCGTGCTGGTATACCCGTTCGTCGCTGCCTTGCTGTTACTGGCGTTGAGCCTGATCCCCAACTGGAACGGCGCGTTCTTCGCCTCCGCCAGTGAGGGCATGCCGTTGCCACTGTTCTTCAAGACGCTGTGGCTGGCGATCCCGGTGATGGTGTTTTCCTTCAACCATTCGCCGATCATCTCCGCGTTCGCCGTCGACCAGAAACGCGTGTATGGCGCGCAAGCCGAGCGCAAAAGCAGCGGCATTCTGGCCACCGCCCACGGCATGATGGTGTTGACCGTGATGTTCTTCTGCTTCAGTTGTGTACTGGCACTGTCACCGGCTGACCTCGCAGCAGCCAAGGCGCAGAACATCTCGATCCTGTCGTACCTGGCCAACCACTTCCAGACCCCAGTGATCGCTTACGCCGCGCCGTTGATCGCGCTGGTGGCCATCACCAAATCCTTCCTCGGCCACTACATCGGTGCCAGCGAAGGCTTCCAGGGCCTGATCGTCAAATCCCTGCGTGGGCGCAATCGTTCGATGTCGTCCAAATGGCTGGAACGCTGCACCGCACTGTTCATGGTGCTGACCTGCTGGGCCGTGGCCACTTTCAACCCGAGCATCCTGGGCATGATCGAGACCATGGGCGGGCCGATCATCGCGTGCCTGCTGTTCCTGATGCCGATGTACGCAATCCGCCGCGTGCCATCCCTGCGCCAGTATTCGGGCCAAGTCTCGAATGTATTTGTGGTGGTGATCGGGCTGATTGCGCTGTCTGCGATCGTTTTTTCCGTACTGCCCTGAAATAGCCCACAACGTCCATTCAATGTGGGAGCGGGCTTGCCCGCGATAGCCGTCCGTCAGTCAGAAATTAACAAGCTGACGAACCGCAATCGCGGGCAAGCCCGCTCCCACAGGGGTCAGTCGCAGTCAGGTAGTTCGCCACACGGCACGCCCCTTGCTGTACCGCTTATGAAGCAAACGGATCTTTTGACGCTTCAGCGACGAAGTGGCCGGTGGTCAGGAGACACGAACTAATCCCAACGCCGGTCGTCAATGACTGCATGTTCTTATCAGGCGGTAACGCACCATGGACAATCCTTTTCAGATCATCACCGACACCTTCACCCCGGAATATCGGGTCAACCTGAGCATCCAGCGGTTGGACGGCAGCATTATGCTCACCCTCTCCAATGAGGACGGGGTGGTGGCCAAACGCATGATCAGCGCCGAACAGCGCAACGATCCAAAGCGGCTGAAGCGTTTGGTGCAGAGCATCCAATTCGGTATTGCCATCGAACAGGGTCACAGCGCCATGGAAATCCTGGCGGTGATGACAGATGGCGATCACAAAGTGCTACAGCGACCGCCCACCCGCCCCCTGCCCTTCAGCGTCGGGCTTTAAAGCTCGCCCTTCTCGGTTTCCAGGCTCGCCCCGCCCTTGCGACGCGGGCCTTCGACCTTCACCGACGGGAACGCCGACGACGCGTAGCGCACCACCAGGATGGCGAACGCCAGCAGCAGAATCCCGCCGCACAGGTAGATGATTCCTACGTCTGGTGGGTTGTGGTGCGACACGTTGGAGATCAGCAGGCGCGTCAGGGCGGTGATCGCCACGTAGATCAGAAAGCGCACCGGCATGTGGTTGGTCTTGAAATAAATCCCGACCATGGCGCCCAATTCCAAGTAGATGAACAGCAGCAAGATGTCATCAATCTTGATGTGCCCGTTCTCCAGCATCCCCAGAAATTCCATCACCGCTGCCCAAGCGGTCACCGCACCAATGGCGAACAACGCCAGGTAGTGGAACGACTCGACAAACAGATTGCCCAGGGACTCGGCCAGACCATGTACTTGCTGGCGCAGCCTTTCGGCCCAGTTGATTTTCACGATGATGCTTCCTTAGGTCGACTCGACCGGATAATGCGGGTTGGACGTGACGGTTGTTCTGCATGCAGAAAAAAGGCCAGGGCAGGTATGAGATGATGGCCGGGTGACATGAGACACGCTTAACCTGTATTTACGGGCTACATTAAAAACTGCTATCCAAACCCCACGGTTTGGCTTACTCTTTTTGCTGTATATAAATACAGTAGTCGCAAAAGACAACTATCGTGAAGGCATGTGAGGTGGTGAATGGCCGTCGAAGTGGTATACCGCAGCAGCCGAGATCTGGAGCGTTTGTTCATGGATAAAGCCGAAGCTGACCGTCATGACAAAATGCTTGAGCTCGCTGAGCTGCTGGCAGAAGTGTTGCAAAAAGCCGTGCCGTCCCTGAGTGAGCAGCAGGTGGAAGAAGCCGGGATCTACATGGCGAAGAACCGCGATGTATTTGCCAAGGCGTTCAAGAGCCAGCCGGACGCGTTGTCCGAGTTGCTCAACGCTGCGGCGGAATAAAGCCAGAATTGAACAGGCCCTGAATCATCGATTCAGGGCCTTTTTAATAGCGGGTTATTGGTACAGCAACCGTTCGGCCAGTTCATCCGCCACCCGTGCGGGGGAGCGTTTTTCGGCCTGGGCGTGAGCGAAGATTTCGGTTAGGCGCGTACCGATGTTTGACAGGTGCGCAGTAATGGTCGCCAGTTCTGCGCCGCTGTGCTTGAGGGCCACGTAGATCAGGCCACCGGAGTTGATCACGTAGTCGGGGGCGTAGAGGATGCCGCGCCCTTCAAGTTGGTCGGCCACTTGCAGGTTGGTCAGTTGCGCACTCGCGGAACCGGCCACGGCGGCGCAGCGCAGTTGGCCGACGCTCTGGCGGTTGAGCACGGCGCCGAGGCCGCAGGGCGCGAGGATGTCGCACGGCGTGCTCATTAACGCCTCGTTGGCGATGGGGTGCGCGCCCAGTTGCTCCATGGCCAGCTGCACCTTGCCATGGTCGATGTCGCTGACCAGCAATTCGGCGCCGGCGGCGTGCAGTTGTTCGGCCAGGGCGTAGCCGACATTGCCCAAGCCTTGGATGGCCACGCGCAAGCCTTCCAGGTTGTCGCTGCCCAGGCGGGCCATGGCGGTGGTGCGGATGCCGGCGAACACGCCCATGGCGGCATGGGGTGAAGGGTCGCCCGCGGCGGTGGTGCTGGTCACGTAACGAGTGTGCTGGGCGATGCAATCCATGTCCGCCACCGAGGTGCCACTGTCGGTAGCGGTGATGTAGCGGCCGTCGAGTTGTTCGATACAACGGCCAAACGCTTCAAACAGTGCCGCGCGGTTTTCCACGTGGCCTGGGCGCAGGATCACTGCGGTGCCGCCGCCCACCGGCAATCCCGCCAGTGCGGCCTTGTAGCTCATGCCCTGGGCCAGGCGCGCGGCATCGGCCACGGCACTTTCGTCGTCGGGGTAGGAGAGGTAACGGCAACCACCGAGGGCGGGCCCAAGGCGACTGTTGTGGATGGCGATGACCGCCTTCAGCCCGGTGACCGGGTCGACGCTCAAGTGCAGCGATTCAAGGCGGGTGCTATGCATGAGAGCAAACATCGTCAAGCTCCCGAATCACTTCTGGTAGTGGGCCAAGTATAGGCGTGTGGCAGAAAAGTGCCGGACCACGCTGGAATAAGACGCCCGTTTTTGCGGGACTTGGGAAATAAGCGCAGGATATTTTCTAAGCCACTGGACGAAAAATCCCAGCAAGGCTAAAACGGGGGCATATGCCGGAGAATGCAATGAATCCCCGCAAAGCCTTTTTCGCCTGCCTGGAACGCTCACCACCTGCGCTGTTTGAAGCGGCGCTGTGGATTGCCGCCGAGCATGACCCGGCGGTGCAGCCGTTGCTGATCCTGCAGGAGCTGACCCTGTTGCAACAGCAGGTGAGCCTGGGCATGCCCATGCTGCCAGCGGATGAGCAGGCGCAGCCGCTGCTGCGGCGCATGAATGACCTGGGGTTTGCCCAGGATGAATTCACCCCCTTGCGCCCCGCCGCCGCCCTGCTGGACAAGGTCTTGCAACGCAAACGTGGACAACCCTTGGCCATGGGGCTGATCGCCATGGAACTGGCGCGGCGCCTCGACATCCCCATGGTCGGCGTGAATTTCCCCGGCCACTTCCTGCTGCGGGTACCCGGTGCCGATCACCTGCTGGACCCCTGCGGCGGCCGACGTCTGTACCCCAATGATTGTCGCGACCTGCTGCAACGCCAATATGGCCCCAACCTCAAGTTGCAGGCCGACCACCTGCACACCGCCGACCCGCGTTCGATCCTGCAACGGCTGTCGCGCAACCTGCGGCAACTGCACCTTTCCAATGACGCCCCGCTTGAAGCGCTGGTCGATGCCGAACGCGTGCTGGAACTGGGCAATGCCAGCGCCGCCGATTACCTGGCGAGGGCCAGCCTGTATCAGCGCCTGGACTGCCCTAACGCCGAACGCTTCGACCTGGAGCACGCGTTGATGCTCAGCGAAGACCCCATCCAACGCCTGCGCCTGACGGAGCGGCTGGGGCACCTGCCGCCCAATTCAGTGGTGCATTAAGCCTGCGGCGTCTTGAGAATATCCCCAGTCATCGGGTTCTTCGGCAGCTCAACCCCGGGCGAACGCACCTGAATAATCAACAACGCCGCAATCACCGCCGGTATCGCGCACAAGAAGAAAATCTGCTCCACCGGGATATGCATCGCGAGCAGCATGCTGCCAAACAGCGGCCCCAGGATTGAGCCAAATCGCCCTACCCCCAATGCCCAGCCCGTACCGGTAGCGCGCACATGCGCCGGGTAGAAGTTGCTGGCAAAGGCATTGAGGGTCAACTGGCCACCGATGATGCAAAACCCGGCCGCAAAGACGCAGGCCACCAAATAGCGAGGGTTGTCATGGTTCAGGCCGAGCAAAACGGTGCACACCGCAGCCGCCGCCAGCACGCCTGACAGTAGTCGTACTTTGCTTTTCAAGCGGTCGGCGAACCAGGCCATGCCGATGGCGCCCAAGGTGCCGGCGAACAGGAACATCGATGTCACCAGATTGGCGTCTTTCAGCGTCAACCCACTTTCCAGAAGCAGCGACGGCAACCAACTGATCATGAAATACAGCAGGATCAGGCTGACAAAAAAGGTCGCCCAGATCAGCACGGTCGGGCGCGCGTAGCCGTTACGGAACAACTCCACGACCGTCAGTTTGCTGCCTTGCTCCTGTTGGTTTTCTGCCTGTGTCGCCAGCGGCGGTTGCCAGTCGGGCAACATACGCACCGTCACCGTCCGCAACCGTGCATAGGGCGGGGCATCACGCAGCAAACGCGGCAGGGATTCCGGCAGCAGCCACACCAGAAACGGGAACAGCAGCAACGGCGTCACGCCTCCGGCAAGAAACACTGCCTGCCACCCGAAGCCTTCAATAAACCCTGCCGCCACGAAACCACCTGCGGCCCCGCCAAACGAGAAGCCACAAGCCGCCAAGGTCACCATCAGCGTGCGCAAGCGTGGTGGGGAATAGTCCGACATCAACGCCATCGCACTCGGCATCGCACCTCCCATGCCGATACCGCAGATAAACCGTGCGGCCATCAGCGTGTTCAGCGAGTTGGCAAACACCATCAACACGGTGAGGCTGGCGTAGATCAGCACACAGCCGAGCAGGATGCGGCGTACGCCAAAGCGATCGGCCAAGGGTGTGACCAGCAATGAGCCGAGCGTCAGCCCCAGCAGGTTGGCGCTGAACACCGGACCAAATGCAGCTTTCTCCAGCCCCCAATCCTTGGCCAGCGCTGGCACGACATATCCCAGCACTTGGGCGTCATAGCCATCGGTGACCAGCAGCAGCGCGAGCAACAGGAGAATCAACCACTGATAGCGCGATACCGGACGGGCGTCGAGTGCCGCGCGAAAGCTGGCAATTTGGTTGTGCATCGCAAGGTACCTATTATTTTTATAAGGATCACGCCGAACAAATGTGGGAGCGGGCTTGCTCGCTCCCACATTTAGGGTTGGGGTGTGTCGGGTTGATTGGCAGGGTGGGCCTGGATAAATGCCGGATGCTGCGCCGCCAGCCCCGCCACCCGCCCAATGCGCGGGTACGCCGCCAATGGCACTTTGAAGCGTTCTGCCGCATACAGCTGAGGGATCAGAAACGCATCAGCCAACCCCGGCTGGTCGCCAAAGCAATAACCTTGGTCACCAATCAATTGCTCCACCGCACCCAGCCCCTGGCTGATCCAATGACCGATCCACTCCAACACCTTCGTCTCGTCATGCCCCCATTGCCGCAGCAGGTTCTGGGTGCTCGAATTATGCAGTGGGTGGATATCACAGCCGATAATCGACGCCACCGCACGCTCATGCGCGCGGGTCGCCAAGTCTTTGGAGAGCAACGGCGCCTGTGGATAACGTTCCTCCAGGTATTCGATGATCGCCGGTGACTGAATCAGCAACTCGCCCTCATCAGTACGCAACGCCGGCACGCGACCTTGTGGGTTGATCGCCAGGTACTCCGGCTGGCGATTGGCACCACCCGCCGGCACCAGCAGGTTGACTGGCACGGCACTGAAATCCAGGCCCTTGAGTGCCAAGGCGATACGCACCCGGTACGACGCGGTGGAACGGTAGTAGGTATAGAGTTCCATCGCCCTGCCCTCCTAGCGCGCCGCGACCACTGTGCCGCGGCATTCGCCGAAGCCGATGGAAGCAAAACCTTCGCGGCTGCAACGGGCGCGCAGGATGATTTCGTCACCATCTTCCAGGAACTTGCGCACTTCGCCGGACGGCAACTCGATGGCCTTTTTGCCGCCTTCAGTCATTTCCAACAGGCTGCCGAACTGGCCTTCTTGCGGCCCCGACAAGGTGCCCGACCCAAACAGATCACCCGCTTGCAACTGGCAGCCGTTGACGCTGTGATGCGCAACCAGCTGCGCGACGGTCCAGTACATGTGCAGGCTGTTGCTCAGGGCCAGGCGATGCGCCGGCAGGTTCTGCTCGCGCATGGCGGCGGTGGTGAGCAGTACTTCCAATTCGATATCCAGCGCACCCGCAGCCTGGTCACATTTATCCAGCAAGTACGGCAGTGGTTGCGGGTCGCCCTCAGGCCGCGCCGGTTGCGCCTTGCGGAACGGCTCCAAGGCCTCGGCGGTCACCACCCACGGTGAAATGGTGGTGATGAAGCTTTTCGACAGGAACGGCCCCAGCGGCTGATATTCCCAGGCCTGGATATCCCGCGCCGACCAATCATTGAGCAGGCAGAAACCGGCGATGTGCTCGGCCGCGTCACCAATGGCGATCGAATCGCCCATCGCATTGCCCTGGCCGATCCAGATGCCCAGCTCCAGTTCATAGTCCAGGCGCGCACATGGGCCGAAAGTTGGCTCGGTCTGGCCGGCTGGCAAGGTTTGGCCTTTGGGACGACGCACCTCGGTGCCCGAGGCACGGATGGTCGATGCGCGGCCGTGGTAACCAATCGGTACGTACTTGTAGTTAGGCAGTAGCGGGTTGTCGGGGCGGAACAGTTTGCCGACGTTTTGCGCGTGTTCGATACCGACGTAGAAGTCAGTGTAGTCATTGATTTTCGCCGGCAGGTGCATCTGGCAATCGGCGGCGCGGTGCAGCACCTGTGCCTCGCGGGTTTGCAGTTTACTGCCTTCAGCCAGCAGTTCCAGCAGACGCTCGCGCAAGGCCACGCGCGGGCCACGGCCGAGTTCAAAAAACCCGTTCAGTTGGCCGCCAGCGGTCGCTTCAACGGCGCGACGCGCTTCACCGTCGAACTCATCCAAGGCGGCGTGCAGATCAAGGATGGAATCACCAATCGCCACGCCACTGCGCGGTGCCGAACCGTTGAGGCTGAACACCCCCAGCGGCAGGTTTTGCAGGGGAAAATCCGCGTGACCATTGGCCGAGGTCACCCAGCTGCGCGTTAGTGTTGGCTGAGTCATGGGTTATCTCCGATTCGGGTTGAAGGTGGCGGGCAGCGAGGCCCAGCACGCGTCGTAAGTGTTTTGCAGTTGCGGGCATTCCAGGGCGAACTGTGTGGGACGCAGCACTTGGCTGGTCTCGAACATGAAAGCCATGGTGTTATCAATCTTGTGCGGCGCCAGCTCGACGTTGATCGCCTTGGTGCAGGTCTCGCCGTCCGGGCCGTGGGCGCTCATGCAGCTGTGCAGCGACGCGCCGCCGGGCAGGAAGCCTTCGGCCTTGGCATCGTAGGCGCCCTGGATCAGGCCCATGTATTCGTTCATCAGGTTGCGGTGGAACCACGGCGGGCGGAAGGTGTTCTCGGCCACCATCCAGCGCGGCGGGAAAATCACGAAGTCGAGGTTAGCCAAGCCGTGGGTGCTGGTCGGCGAGGTCAAGACAGTGAAAATCGACGGGTCCGGGTGATCGAAACTCACGGTGCCGAGGGTGTTGAAACGGCGCAGGTCGTATTTGTACGGCACGTTATTGCCGTGCCAGGCGACGACGTTGAGCGGGGAATGGTCGAGTTCGCAGGCCCAGAGTTCACCGAGGAATTTTTGTACCAGCGTCGTAGGCTTTTTCAGGTCTTCGTAGTGCGCAACCGGCGTGAGGAAATCGCGCGGATTGGCCAGGCCATTGCTGCCGATGGGGCCCAGGTCCGGCAGGCGCAACGGCGCGCCGTGGTTCTCAGCGACGTAGCCACGCGCCTGGGCATCCAGCAGTTCGACGCGGAACTTGAGGCCTCGCGGCAGCACGACGATCTCCAGCGGTTCCACCTCCAGCACGCCCAATTCCGTGGCGATACGCAGCCGACCTTGCTCGGGGACGATCAACAATTCGCCATCAGCGTTGAAGAACACGCGCTCCATCGAACGGTTGGCACAGTAGTGATAGATGCTGATGCCAGAGGGTTTTTCCAGCGCCGAATTGGCGACCATTCCTACAAGCCCATCAACGAAGTCCGTCGGTTCACTTGGAACATCCAACGGGTTCCAACGCAAGCGATTGGGCGTTACCGCGCCCAACGGCCCACCAGCCAATTGCCGCGCAAGCTTGACGAACGCAGGGTGATTAGCCGACGGCTGAATGCGGTAAAGCCAGGTACGCCGGGCTTCGCTGCGCACCATGGTGAACGCTGTGCCGGAGAACAGCTCGGTGTACAGCCCATAAGGCGCTTTTTGCGGGGAGTTCTGGCCGACCGGCAATGCGCCGGGCAGCGCTTCGCTGGCGAATTCATTGCCGAAGCCCGACAGGTATTCGAGGTTCATGGATCATCCTCTACACGGAAGTTGTTTTTATCGTAATCCAGTTACGCATAACGTAATTTGATCACTATCGACCGTCAAGCTATAAAGACGCCCATTCATCTCTCGGATTCTCGCCCCTCCATGGAAAAGCCTCGCGACACCGGTAAACAGAAAGTCCGCTCGGCCGAAGTGGGCACCGACATCCTCAAGGCCTTGGCCGAACTGTCGCCGGCGACCTCATTGTCGCGCTTGGCCGAGCATGTGCAGATGCCTGCGAGCAAGGTGCACCGCTACCTGCAGGCGTTGATCGCCTCGGGATTCGCCGAACAGAACACCGCCACCAACCACTATGGCCTGGGCCGTGAAGCCTTGCGCGTGGGCCTGGCGGCGCTGGGCAGCATGGACGTATTGAAAGTCGGCGCAATGCCGCTGGCAGAGTTGCGCGACGAATTGAATGAGACCTGCTTTCTGGCGGTGTGGGGCAACCAGGGCGCGACCGTGGTGCAGATCGAACCCGCCGTGCGCGCCGTCACGGTGGTGACGCAATTGGGTTCCGTATTGCCGCTGCTCAGTTCGTCCACCGGGCTGGTGTTCAGCGCCTTTCTGCCGTCGCGGGAAACTGTGGAATTGCGTGACCGCGAGATCCAGGCCGGTATCGCCCATGCCCTGGCCGATGACCAGGCTTACGCCACCGTCTGCCAGCAGATCCGCAGCCGTGGCCTGCATTTTGTGCATGGTTTGCTGATGCCTGGGGTGGATGCCTTGTCGGCCCCCGTGTTCAACGCCATCGGCCAAGTGGCGGCGGTGATGACCGTGGTCGGCCCCACCTCACTGTTCCACGCCGATGAAGATGGCCCGGCGGCGCAACGCTTGTTGGCGGCGACCCAGGCCGTGAGTTGGCGAATGGGCTATCAGCCCTGAGCTAATCGTGCCATTGAGTCAGGGCCAGTGCCACGCGGTTCTCCAGCGCGCGGATCGGCGCTGCATCGCTCAGGTAGTTGTTGCTGATCATTGAGAACACCAAGCGTCGCCCGTCAGCATCGGTGATATAGCCGCTCAGCGAGGAGACCCCGGCCATAGACCCCGTCTTGGCGTGCAGGTTGTTCTCAGCCGCGGTGCCGCGCAAGCGATAACGCAAGCTGCCGCCGGTCATGCGGTCCGGGTTGCCGGCGATCGGCAAGGCGGTGTACCACGCCTCGAACCAGGGCTGTTTGGCCGTGGCCAGCAGCAGGTCCGTGAGGTTCTGCGACGACACCAGGTTGCGCCGCGACAAGCCCGAACCATCGACCTGGCTCAGCGTCATCGGGTCCAAACCCTGGTGGCGCATGAAGTCCGCCACTGCCGCGACACCGGCCTGCGCCGTGCCTGTATTCGACGCCTTACGGCCCATGGCCTTGAGCAACGCCTCGGACATGTTGTTGTTCGACAGTTTGAGCAGCGGCGTGATCAGTTCCTGCAACGGCGCCGATTGATGCTCGGCCAGGACCCTGGCCGTCACAGGGCTTGCACCGCCGATCACACGCCGTCCCATCACCTGAATGCCCTGCTGTGCCAACGCCTGTTCAAACAGATTGGCCACCAGTTGTGTCGGCTCCCACACACTCACCCACTGTCGACTTTGCTTACCCGGCGCCAACGCACCGGTGAGCTGCAGCAAATTGGTGCCGTGCTGGCGGGTGATGCCGTAGTTGTTGCCGGGTCCGCTAACAGCGCGATTGCTCAGTTGTACGTAATCGGTGGACGGGCTCAACATCACGCTGACCGGTTGGCCAACCACGGCGGGCGCCTTCGCCGTAACCAGCAATGTTCCTGCATCAAAATCCGTGTTGGGTGACACGGTCAGCGCTGAAATCTGCGCGCCGTAATAGGTGCTTTCATCGTCCTGTGCCCAGTCCACGCCCAGCCGTTCGGCGTCGAAAAAGGTGTCGTCGAATACCAGGTCGCCCTGGATCTGGCGCACGCCTTGGCCTGCAAGCTGTGCCGCCAGTGCCTGGTAATCGGCGAACTGCGTGGTCGGATCGCCGAGGCCTTTGAGGTACAGGTTGCCGGTGAGGCGCTCACCTTGCTGCGTGCCATTGCTCAACAACTGGGTAGAAAAACGGTACTGCGGCCCCAGCACATCCAGCGCTGCCGCAGTGGTCAACAGCTTGAGGTTGGACGCGGGAATCAACCGCGTACGCGGGTTGTGTTGATAGAGGGTGTCGCCGTTGCGGGCATCGCGCACCATCACCGAAACGGTGGCGCCATTGAAGGCCGGATCGGCCAGGAGCTGGTCCAGGGTTGCCGGGGTGGAAGTCGTCGAAACACTCGCGCAACCACCCAGCAACACGCTCAAGCACAACAGGTGTATCCATCGTCCAAACGGCATCGGTATTGTTTTCCGCCCAATCATCAATGGCGGCAACGCTACCACATCGCCCTTAGAACTCCAGGGTGCTGGACACCGACACTTGTCGCGCATCGCCCATGGACACGAACAACCGGCTCGCCGCCGAGGTGTAGTAGACGCGGTCGAACAGGTTCTTCACGTTGAGCTGGAACTTGACCTTTTGCCCATCGATTTTGGTGTCGTAGGTGGCAAATGCATCCGCCACGGTATAACCCGGCAGGGTGAAATCGTTGGCCGCATCACCTGCGCGTTCACCGACATAGCGCGCACCGGTACCCACACGCAGCTGATCACCGCCAAAAATGTTGCCAAAGTCATACGCCACCGACAGCGAGCCGGTGTGCTTGGCGACATTTTGC
Source organism: Pseudomonas tritici (assembly GCF_014268275.3). Lineage (NCBI taxonomy): Bacteria > Pseudomonadati > Pseudomonadota > Gammaproteobacteria > Pseudomonadales > Pseudomonadaceae > Pseudomonas > Pseudomonas tritici. The sequence continues at coordinate 1,434,249 of NZ_CP077084.1, read as the reverse complement.
AGGCGGTTGCCTTCCAGTGTCGGGTCGTTGTCCTTGACGTCCAGTGCGTCGGTGTAGGCGTAGCTGCCGATCAGGCTCCACTTGTCGGTCACTTGGCCACTGGCGTCGAGTTCCAGGCCGCGCGAACGCACCTGGCCGGCAATGCTGTAGACGGTGTTCGCGCCGGAACCGACCGAGACCAGCACATTGCGCTTGTCGATATTGAACAACGCGGCACTGGCAGTGATACGCCCTGGGATGTCGAGCTTGGCCCCCAGCTCCCAGGACTTGGATTCCTCGGGCGTGAGGTCGCCGGTCAAGGTGCTGCCATCGGCCAATGCGGCAATGGTGGAGTTGGGTTTGAACGATTCGGTGTAGCTGCCATAGAACGACAATTCATCCGTGTAGCGGTACACCAGGCCCGCACGCGGCACCCAGGCCTGGCCATTGCCGTTGGTGTTGGCCTTGAACGGCACGCCTTTGCCCGCGTACTGGTCATACATCTGGTAGCGCGCGCCGGCCACGAAAATCCACTGGTCGGTCAGGTGGATCGCGTCCTGGAAGAACAGCGAGTCGCTGCGCAGCAGGTCGGTCTGGGCGCTGTCGGCGGCGCTGACGGTGGTGCCCGCAACTTCGTTGCCGTACACCGGGTTGTTGTAGTTGAAGCTGGCGGCGCGCGAGTTCTGACGAATCAAATCGGCGCGATAGATCTTGCGGTATTCATCATCCAGGCCAAACACCAGGTCATGCTGCATGCCCAGCACATTGACCTTGCCTTCCAGGCTAGCCGTGGCGAAACGGTCGGTGGTGATCGCACCTTTGGTGCCGTCCATCTTGCGGGTCAGGGTACCGTTGGTATTCACGGCACTGACGCGCACCTGGCTGGCGTCATAGGTTTCGCGGTTCCAGCTGTAGCCGAAATGGGCTTTCCAGTCGTCGTTCAAATCATGGTCGGCTTCGAAGCGGTACAGGTCGGAGCGGCCTTCCATGTTGTTGAACGGCTCGTCCAGACGCCGGGTAGACGGGATATCCAGCGGGTGGTTGGACTTGTCGATGGCGGTGCCACGGTCGAACGGCGAGAGAAACTCGCGATGTTCGTAGGCCAACAGCAACTGGGTGGTGTCCCCATACCAGGCCAGCGACGGCGCGATCAGACTCTCACGGTGAGTGCCGAAGTTACGCCAGTAATCCTCGTCTTCATGGTCAACGATCAACCGATACGCCAGGCCGCTGTCGCCAATCGGGCCGGTAGTGTCGAGGCTGCCGCCGCTGCCGTTCTTGCCGTCACCGAAGGTTGAACCGCGCACGGTCAGGGCCGTGGACTGCACCAGCTCAGGCTTTTTGCTGACGATGTTCACCACGCCGCCCGGGTCCTGGATGCCGTACAGCAGCGAGGATGGGCCCTTGAGCACTTCGACGCGCTCCGCCGTGGCATTCAGCGCACGCCCCTGCACGATCGGCATGCCGTCGCGCATGATCGAGCCGTTACGGTTGTCGCCAAAGCCGCGCAGCATCACCGCGTCCTGGGTGCTGGCCAAGGTGTTGGCCTGGGTGATGCCGCTGATGTTGGCGAGGGCGTCATCCAGGTTGCGCGGGGTCTGGTCACGCAGTACCTGGGCGGGGACGACGTTGACGGTTTGCGGGGTTTCGAGCAGCAAGGCACGGGAGCGCATCACCGAACTGGTCGGCGGTGGCTGGTAGCTGGTGCTGTCCTGAGTCTGTTGGCCGACGCCACTGATGGTGGTGGCACCGAGGTTGACCGCACCCTCGGTGGGCACCGGTTCCAGGGCCAGGGTGCGTGCGTCGATCTGGCGAAAGGTAAAGCCGCTGTTACCGAGCAGGCGTTGCAGGGCCTGGATCGCGCTCATCTGCCCACTGACTGCCGGGGCGGTGAGGCCGTAGGGCGCTTCATCGGTGTAGATCACGCTGATCCCGGTGACCCGGCTGAAGTCGCTCAGGGCCTGGGGCAGCGGTTTGGCCGCCAGGGCAAAGCTGAACTGGGCGCTTTGCTGCTCCTGCGCCTGCGCCACGCACAGGGGTAGCAACGCCAGCCCCGACGCTGCCAATACCGAGGCGCCCAACCACTGTTTAACCAAACCGCCCGCCGTCGACTTCATGCTATGAGAACCCGTGTAGAAAACGCTGTTAATGCGAATAGATCGCAGTTTCATGCACTACACGGATGGGCCGGCAATTTACCTCACTCTTATTTGCAAATATTTTTACTTATTGCGCCTGAATGTGGAAACCGAAGCGTGGGAAATGCACATTCACGGTGCCCGCGCGCTCATCGGTGCGCCTCAGGATCAGCTCTTCGCGGCCCGCAAATAGCAACTCGCCTGCCACGGGGTCAGTGCCATAGTCAGTTGCGCAAATGGTGACTTGCTGGCCTGGCTCGAAGCCGTTCAAGTCCTCGAACAGTTCATGCGGCACTGCCGCCGGCGTCGCGCTGCGCGCCACGTCCAAGGCTTGCTCGGCGCTCATCTGAGTGGAGGTCCCATGGCCAAAACCCAGCACACGGTCCAGCCATGCAACAACGCAGGGATACCCATCCACCAAAGGCGCCGTCACCGAAGAGCCCTTGAGGAACCACAACGGGTGGGCCAGGGAGAAGTCGGCAATCGAAGGCTCACCGAACAGGAAATCCCCCGACTGGTGCCGCAGTTGCTGATCAATGCGGTTGATGATCACCGGCCATTGGTGCTTGGCCTGGTCCAGTTGCAGACGCGCCGCCGTGCCACCGCTGAACAGTTTGCTGCGATCCGCCACCAATACCTTGATCATTTCCGGCGGCACCTTGGCGAACTTGACCGCCAGGGATTCGGGCTGGAACACCAACGCAACCGAGTGGGCAAACACTACCGAATCAGCCCAGGCAGCGAAGCCTTGGGCGACCATTTCCAGGCCTTGGGGAAACAACGCAGGAGCGGCTTTTTCCTGTTCCAGACGACGCGCAATCATAGCGGTGTCACAGTAGATATCCGCGCCGACCTGCAACACTGGCGTCTTACGATAGCCGCCAGTGAGGGCGGTAAAGTCAGGCTTGGGCATCACCGGCGGGATCAACACCGAATGCCAGGATAAGCCCTTGAAGCCCAGCAACAGGCGGGCTTTTTCAGCGAAGGGGGACTGCGGGTAGTGATGAAGAATCAACTCAGACATGCCAGCTTCCGCTCTTGAAATGAGCCGCTAGCTTAGCCTGCAAAAACCCGATTGGGGGTGATGAGAGCCCATCAGTCAAATCAATGAGCCACTCGCCGCCAGGCATTCCTTGGCGCTCTTCTTCAACTTCTTGATCAACCGCTCCTGGCGTAACGCCTCGCCCTTGCTCGCGCACTGCTCGGTGTACACCAGCGCCACGGCCGGGCTGGACAGGAAAAACCGCGCGCCCCTGCCGCTCTGGTGAGCAGCAAAGCGGCGCACCGGGTCATTGCTGATGCCGCAGTACAGCGAGCCATTGGCGGCGCGCACCAGGTAGACAAACCAGGGTTTGGGTTCAGGCGTGGTCACGGGTGCATTCGGTAAGACCAAGGGACGCCAATCTTATCAACGACTGGCCTGGAATGCCTTCAAGCCTTTGAGCGCCTGGGCACGCACGGCGTTTTTCAGCGCGGGCGACCAACCCAGCAGTAGGCCCTTGAGGCCCAAGGCCTGACGCGACCAGCGCCACAGGTCGAAGTGATCGTGGTGCTCACAAATCTTGCCGTCGCGAAACACGAACCGCGCACCGATGTCGTTGACCACCGTGTTGCCGGTCGCGCTGAACAAATAGGTCGCGACCCAGTGCGCGCTGCCGGTGGTCTCGTCGCTGCGCACATGATCGAACGTCAGCGAAAAGTCCTTGGCCCGTGTGGTGAGCATGCGCCACATATCGCCGGCATCACGCCCGTGCAGCTCGCCGAATGCAGGGTCGCTGAACACCACATCGTCGGTGTAGCAGGCAACCATGCCTTCGGCGTCCAGGCGTTGAAAGGCTTGGTAGAAGCGGGTGATCAGGGCGTCGTGGGCATCACTCATGGGCAGGCTCCGGGAAAATTTTGTTGTGAGGCCCGCACGATAATCCGCCCGGGCGGGAAAGACTATCGGCATTCCTCACAACAATAGGCACGCGATGGACCAGCCCTGAGTGGCGTGCACGTCTTAGAGGTAAACAACCTCAAGGGTTGCACTGCCGTCCATAGGGATAGCCTGACCCACCGGCAAGGTACGCTTGAGCGCAATGGTCGTCGCCACCTTGAGATCAACCACCAGGTTTTGCATCGGCAGTGGGGCTCGATTTATTTAATAAGTATTCAGTGTCATGCGCCGATCAACCTGTACCGGAGCATGCACACATTTTACTGTTTCAACCCTCTCAACCCCTGCAACTAACACGAACTTAAAAGCGTTCACAAAAGTGTAAAACTTACCAACTAAGGCACCATCCCCGTGTCTCGCGCATACGCAAATAACGCCACATCAGTTGAAATACACAACCGCTGCATGGCGGTACTTTTCTGTTTGCTGATGGTGGAGATGCTGCGATTGACCCGCGCGGCGATCTGGCTGACGGTCATACCGCTGGCGAGCATGCGGACCACCTCCTGTTCCTTGCCGGACAACTGGGGTTCCTGAGTCGGCTCGGCCACGCACGCCTGGTCCAGTTGCACCCGCAGGCACTCACTGACAAACACACGCCCGGCGGCCACGGTGGCGAGGGCCTGGGGCAACTCCCTGGCCGACGCACTTTTGGCCACAACCGCCTTGGCGCCTTGGGCCAGCGCAGTGCGCAGGGTGGTGATATTGGCAAACATCGTCACTAGAATCACCGGCAAGTTGGGATACTGGCGATGCAGCAACCCCAGCAAGCCATAACCATCAGCCTGTTGATTTCCGGGCATGGCGAAGTCCGTCACTATGACGTCACACGGGGTGCTGGCAATCAAGGCCAGCAGTTGGTCGGGGCCATTGGCCTCTCCTACGACTTTGCATTTACCACTCGCCTCAATCACCACTTTTTGTCCAACTCGGACGATCGGGTGGTCGTCAGCAATTATTATGCGAAGCATTGGCTTTTCCATGATGGCAATTTGGGTATAAGCAAAATACAACGGTAAACCTTTAGTAACAACTGCGCGCTCGCCGCTCAATTTACGCCCAGCCTTTATTTAATGGGCCTCACACTTTCACCTACAAAATAAAAAGAAATGGAATACAGAAAAGTACTACATGCCAAATAGATAAATTCCCACGGCACAAAGTCAGAAAATTCAGAGAGCCGCCAAACACTCCAAATACTGTTCAACATCCCGATGAAACTGTTCAAGGCCCGTCAACTGCGTGGCGACGCCGGATTGATTCACTTGGGCAATCAAGTGCACCGCCCGTTGCTCAAGGATCGTCGCACCAAAAAACGCGATGCTGCCGACAAGGCGATGCAACCGCTGGGTCGTCAATGTCGCATCAAGGCGGGAGCGTGCCAGGCTGAGCACGGCGAGATCTTCGCGGGCCTCCTGCAGCAGGCAACTCAGCAGCGGCTGCACCACGGCCCAGGAGCCGAAGGTGGCGATAAGGCTGCTGCGCGTGGGCACCCGCTCCTGCACGGCGGCAGGCACGGGCTCACGCCAGCCACCCCGTGGCCGTGACTGCGGAGCCGGCAGCCAGTAAAGAAGCACCTCGCGCAGTTGCTCCAGAACGACCGGCTTGATCAGCCAACCGTCCATGCCGCAATCGACACAGCGCCGCACTTCATCCGGGCCAAGGCAGCCGGTCAAGGCCAGCACCGGAATGTGCGGCGTCCCGGTTCGCGCCTCACGGCACCGCAATTCGCGGGCCAGGGTATAGCCGTCCATGACCGGCATGCGGCAGTCGGTAATGACCATGTCGTAGCGTTGCGCGTTCAGGGCCAGCAAGGCCATGCGCCCGTCGGCCACCGCGTCATGTGCCAGCCCGAGCCGATGCAACAGCGAACTCATTAACAAGCGGTAAGTGCGTTGATCATCGACCACCAGCAACCTGGCGCCTTGCCAATGCAATGGCATAGCCACCGCGGGCGCACGTTTGCGCGCCCCACGGCCTGGAGTCTTGCCCGGCATATCGACCTCATACGGAGCGATCAGCTCACCGCCCCCCCGACAGGGCGCGGCTGTATGTTGTCGACCAGGTGGGCGACCGCACTCGAACTTCTCGCACATAAACGTTCGCCACATTCATTTGAATAAGGTGCGGCCAACAAAGTGCGCGAAAAATATCTGAATGGACGAACTGCAGCGATACAACAACTACGACAAGTTGGTTTTTCCTACATACACGACGATAAGTTCCACATCGCCCGACAGTATCGTAATAGTTGCATTCCCCCTCCCCGCCCCGGGCGATAAATTTCTCCCCGTCCTGAACTGACGTCGCCCTTTAAAAAATAACGACTGCCCACTGACGCATCAGCGCGCCCTGAACCTCTACGCCTTTACTTCACCTGGAGCCTCTTTCCTATGAACGCATCCCGCGCCACCCTCGCGGCTGCTCTATTACTGACCGCCGCTGCATGCGCCCACGCTGCCAGCAGTGTGGACCTGTCGGTCACCGGCCTGATCACCCCCAGCGCCTGCACGCCCACCCTGAGCAGCGGCGGCGTGGTTGAGCTGGGCAAAATTGCCGCCGGCGACATTCTTCCCGGCGACATCACCTACCTGCCCAAGGCGGCAATGGACCTGGCCGTGAACTGTGAAGCGGCCACCCTGTTTGCATTAGCCCCCCAGGACAATCGCCCGCAAATGTTCACGCCCTGGGCGTTCGGCTTCGCGTTGATGCCTTCGGGCAAACCCATGGGCGGCTACTGGCTGGACTTTGTCGACTCACTGGCCGATGGCGTCGAACTCACCCGCTTGTATTCGGAAAACAACGGCCAGACCTGGCGCGTCGCTGACCCGCTGGACCTGATCGAGCCGCGCAAGCTGACCGCTTTCGGCGAGTGGATCATCGGCCCGGCCAACGTGCTGCCGATCCAGAACCTGAATGTTTCGTTCCTGGTCAGTCCGTTCTTCTACCCGGGCGGAACCTGGTTGCCGGCCAACGAAGAAATCCCCATCGACGGTTCCACCACCTTCGAACTGCGCTACCTGTAAACCCCACAAGGATTTGTGCCCATGACCAGACCCACCCCAGCCACCCTCGCCCTGCTGTTGGCGACCTGTGCCCCCGGCGTGTTCGCCGCCAGCAGCCTGGACCTGAGTGTCACCGGGACCATCACCCCCAGCTCGTGCGCACCGAGCCTGTCCGGCGACGGGGTGATCGATCACGGCAAGCTCACCGCCCGTGACCTCGACCTCGAACTGCCCACCCGCCTTCAGGCGGGCGAGATGGCCTTTGAAGTGCACTGTGAAGGGCCGACGTTTTTCACCCTGACCATGGTGGATAACCGTTCGGGCACGGCGGCAGGGCATTACTCCCACCACGGCCTGGGCATGGCCAACCCCGACCAGAAACTGGGCGACGTCGCATTTGGTGTATTCGAGCCGATGGCCGATGAATTGCCGGTCAACACCATCATGTCCCGTGATGGTGGCGCCAGTTGGGGGCCGTCTTCCTACGTGGGCCACGCTGCGCTGACCTCGTTCGCCGCGCCGAGTGCCCCCTACACGCCCATCGCCATGCAAGACCTGAGTGCGCGGCTGCGCGCCTTCACCACCATCGCCCCTTCAAAGGGGCTGACGTTGCTCGATGAAATCCCCATCGACGGTCACGTCACCCTGCAACTGAAGTACTGGTAACCCCTGACCCTGTCCCCCTACGGAGCCCTGAAAATGAACAAGTCCCTCACTACCCTGATCGCTGCCGCCCTGCTGGCGTTCACTGGCCACGCCGTTGCCGCCTCCAGCGTCGACCTCACCGTCAAGGGCCTGATCACCCCGAGTGCCTGCACACCGGCGCTGTCCAATGGCGGCGCGATTGATTACGGCAAGATTTCGGCCAAGGACCTCAAGCCCGACCTGCCGACCCAATTGCCCCAGCACATCCTGCAACTGACCGTGACCTGCGACGCCGCCACGCTGATGGCCATCGAAGGCAAAGACAATCGCGAAGGCACGGACTACGGCAACGACCTGATGTATTTCGGCCTGGGCCTGATCAATGGCACGGAAAAACTTGGGCGTATGTCCATCCGCCTGCTGTCGCCCCTGGCCGATGGCGTCGCGGCGCGCACCATTGCCTCCATGGACAACGGCCTGACTTGGTACCTCGACCGCTACGTGATGCGCGACAACATTCTTTCGGTGGCCGATTCCACCACCGTGGCGCCGGTGCCGGTGCAGGTGTTCTCTTCGGACTTCGCCGTGGTCTCCGACATCGCGCCCGCCAGCCAACTGACCCTGAACAACGAAGTCGCTATCGACGGCTCCGTCACCCTGACCGTGCGTTACCTGTAAGCCGCCATTGAACCGAGCAGCGGCACGGCAGGACGCCGGGCCGCGCTCACCTAGTGAACACACTTTATGAAGACCACTCCTTCAACGCTGTTTGCTCTGTTGGGCCTGATGAGTATCGGGCCCTCGGCGCTGGCGACGTCCAGCACGGAGCTGAACGTCACCGGGCGGATCACGCCCAATGCATGCACCGTATCGCTGTCGGCCGACGGAATTGTCGACCACGGCAAGGTGCCGGCACGCGGGCTCAATCAATGGGAGTTCAGCCAGTTGCCCAGCCAAAACCTGGACTTGAGCGTGAGTTGCAACGAGCCCGTGCTGTTTGTGCTGGTGGGCGTGGACAACCGCGCCGATTCGTCCCTGGGCCCAGGCTTTTATTACGGCCTGGGCAACAACATACATGCCCCGACCGAGCGCTTGGGCACCGTGTCCCTGGCCTTTCGTGACGTCATCGGCGACGGCGACGGCGTGCTGGTATTGGCCTCGAGCAACCAAGGCCTGACCTGGTTTCCCGAGTCCAACGCCTATCCCAATAACTACATGGGTTTTGCCTCCCCGGGCACCCTGGTGCCCGAGCCCCATCGCCTGCTGACCGCCACCCTGAACGTCAATACGTCGATCAACGCCGCCGCCTACCTGACCCTTAACCAAGAGGTGCCGTTGGACGGCTCCATCGTGCTTGACCTGAGGTACTTGTAGCCATGCCCCCCTTCCCTTGTGTTGCCTTGTTCAACCGCTTTCTGAACCTGTTGTTTTCTACCCTGATGCGCTACGCATGCCTGTATATAGGCGCGCTGGCCCTGGCATTGGGCGGCCCGTCGCTGGTGCTGGCCGACGGCATGGTGCCGGACACTTCGGTGGTGATCGTGCATGAAGAGGACGGCGAAGCCTCGGTGTCGGTGACCAACACCGACAACAAGCTCGCCCTGTTGCACGTCACCCTCGAGGATATCCCCGAGGACACTGCGTCACTGTTGTTCGTCACCCCACCGCTGGCGCGGGTTGAGCCCTCCAAGAGCCAGCTGGTGCGCTTCATCCTGCAGACCCCCGAGCCACTGACCACTCAACGCCTCAAGCGGGTGATCTTCGAAGGCATGCCCCAGAACCGCTCCGCCACCCAGGCCGGTCATGCTCGCGTAGGCGTGACCGTGCGCCAGAACCTGCCGGTGATCATTCATCCCAAGGGCCTTGAGCCCAATCGCACGCCCTGGACCGGCCTGGCCTGGCGCCTGGACAACAACCAGTTGAGCGTGCACAACCCCACGCCCTACGTGGTGCGCCTGGCCCAGGAACTGCGCTTGCTGCCGGGTGATGGCGCCGCGCTGTTGCCGCGCACTTATGTGTTGCCCGGCGAAACCCTGCACGTGACCGCCAGTGCCAGCGGCGCGACCCGTGTGCAGTTGCAACCTGCCACGGTATACGGGTTCGCCGTGGCGCCCTACGAAGCCCCCATCACTTTATGACAAGCGGGCGCCCAAGGACCTAAGCCGGCGCCCAGACAAAAAGAAGTGGCCTCCCATTGAACGCCACCGGCACGCGGCGTGAACCGATAGGAATCGGTAGCACGCGTCCAACACTTGAGTACGACCTTGTGAGCACAGTAACCACTGACCGCGACGGCGAAGCCGTGCCCGGTCGTCCTACTCGCCGGTCCCGCAGGTTTCTGGCGGGACTGGCCCTGACCCTGGGTGGCACACTGCCCGCCAACGACCCACTGGCCGATGAGTTGTTGCTCGCCGGTTCATTTGATCCGCAAACCTTGTCCCAACGCGGCATCGACCCGGAGCTGGCCAACCTGCTGTTGGACGCGCCGCGCTTCACCCCTGGCCGGCATGCCGTCAACATGAACGTCAACGGCCAACGCCGCGGCCGGGTCGATGTGACGTTCGAGCGCGACGGTACGCTGTGTTTCAACCGTGCGTTGCTCGATGTCGGCAACCTGATCGTCCCCGACGATGGCGCCTGCGACAGCTTTCTCGCGCGCTACCCGCAGACGGTCATAGAGCAAGACCCGGCCAGCCTCAACCTGGCCCTGGTGGTGCCCACCGAGGCCCTGCGCCCGGCGCAGCGAGATGTGTCTGGCTACCAGAGCGGCGGTTTTGCCGCGCTGCTCAATTACGACCTGACTGGGCTGCACAACGAATACGGCGGCGACACCAGCCGCTTCGGCTCGGCCAACACCGAAGTCGGCTTCAATGCCGGCGACTGGATCGTGCGCAGCCGCCAGGTACGCACCTGGCAAGAGAGTCGCTCGCGCACCACCCACTTGGACGCCTACGCCCAGCGCACCTTCGCTGAACAGCAGGCGGTGCTGCAGGCCGGGCAGATCAACCTCTATAACCCGGTGCTGGCCGGCACGCAAATCACCGGCGCCCAGGTGCTGACCGAGACCGCGCTGCAGGACCAGAACCAGGGCGCGACCATCAATGGCATCGCGAATAGCCCGGCCCAGGTGGAGATCCGTCAGAACGGCACGCTGATCCATTCCACGGTGGTTCCGGCCGGGCCATTTTCGCTGACCGATGTGCGGCGCCTGAACAGCCGCTCCGACGTGGAAGTCACGGTTAAGGAAACCAGCGGTGAAGAGCGCCGTTTCACCGTACCGGCGGGCATGCTCGGGCTGGGCTTGCCGGCGCCGGGCTTCTCGGTGGCGGCCGGGCGGGTGCGGCAGATTGGCGACAGTGCCGGAGCCGAACCCTGGGTGGTCAGCGCGGGCTGGAGCGGTGCGCTGCACCCGCAAATCAGCGTGGGCGCCGGCGTGCTGGTGGCGGATGCGTACCGATCCAGCGGCGTCAACCTGGGCTGGCTGCCGTGGCAGGACAGTCAGCTGCAATGGTCGACCCAGGCCGCCCAAGCCAGCCGCGTCGGCCAGGACCAAGGGCTGCAGACCGACCTGTCGTGGTCGCAGCGCCTGTCGGATCGCTGGGGGTTCAGTACCGCGGCGTCGTGGCGCTCCCTCGGTTACCGCGACCTGGAGGAGTCGACCTTCGACGCCAACACTCGCGACCAGCAACGCTCGCGCTACCGCGATCAACAGAGCTTCACCGCCTCCTGGGCGCACCCGACGCTGGGCGCATTCAGTGCCGGGATTTCGCGTTCGTCATCCTATAGCGGCGACAACAGCAGCCGCGCGCTGGCGTCCTGGGGCACCAGCTTCAGGCGGGTGTCGGTATCGGCCAGTGCCGAGTGGCAAGTCGGCGGGCGACACCAGAGCGATGACAGCCTTTACCTCAACGTCAGCCTGCCCTTGGGTGAAACCCGCCGGGCGCGTACCTGGGTACGCAATACCGGCGGTGAACATCGCCTGGGCGCCGGACTCAGCGAGCAACTCAACGACCAACTGAGCTACCGCGTCGACGTCGAACGTGACAGCCGCGACCGCGAAGTGGAAGCCACCCTCGGCGTCTCGGCCCTGCCGTATTACAGCCAGCTGGACTTCAACTACACCCGCTCCGACGACCAGCGCGCCAGCTACCAGGGCGGCGCACGCGGCGGTGTGGTGGCCCACGGTGACGGCCTGACGTTCTCGCCCTATCCGGTGCGCGACACTTTTGCCGTGATGTCGGTGGGCGACATGGCAGGGATCAAAGTCAGCACCCCGAGCGGGCCGGTGTGGACCGACTGGCAAGGCCAGGCCGTGGTCCCGCAACTGAGCGCCTACGGCCGCAGCCCGGTGGAAGTGCACACCCGTTCGCTGCCGCGCAATGCCGATATCAGCAACGGCTTGGCGGTGCTGACCGCCGGACGCGGCGCGGTCGACAAAGTGCAATTCGGTGTGGCCGTGACCCGTCGCGCGTTGCTTACGGTAAGCCGCGACGACGGCCAGCCGCTGCCCAAAGGCGCAGCCGTAACCACGGCGGACGGCGAGTTCATCACCCTCGTCCAGGACGGCAGCCAGGTGTTCCTGCCCAACGTGCTCGACGAGCGCCCGCTGTGGGTCAAGGCCCCGGGCCAACCCCGTTGTCGCCTGAGCTACACGTTGCCGAACAAGGGCGACCCCGATGTGTATTTCGAAAGCGCAGCCGCCCGCTGCCTCCAGCCATGAGGAACATCGTCATGAAGCCTACCGGGCTGTTGTTAGCCACCCTGTGCCTGAGCAGCGGCGCCTGGGGTGCGCAGGAGTGCCAATTGAACATCAGCGAATCGACCCTGGATTTCGGCCTGATGAACCGCGCCGCAGCCCTGGTGCCGACGCCGGAACGATTGCTGGGCGAACGCCGGCTCAGCCTCACCTTGAACTGCGCGCAAGCCACCGATATGAGCCTGTTCTACCGGGGGCTGGCCGCCGGGCCGGAGCGTTTTCGCTTCACCGAGCGCGGCAGCTATGGCCTGAGCGTCAGTGACGCTGTGCTGGATGGCGAGGCCGTTGAACTGGGCTTGCTCAGCGCCAGCGGCCAGGCACCCAGGCTCAGCGGCGCCAGCCTGGCGTGGCGCGCCGACCACGGCATTGTGCCAATGCGCGGCGGTGCGGTGGTCACTGGCCGCAGCCTGTCGTTGCAGATCGACGCCAGTGCCTGGGCCAGCGAAGACGCCCTGCGCGTGCGCGACGCCGTGACCTGGGACACCAGCGGCGTGCTGGATGCCACCGGCGCCGGGCGCTCGCGGCAGTTGCGCCTGCAAGCGCGCTTTGCCCCGGCGGCGTGTACACCAAGCCTGTCCAATGGAGGCAACGTCAACCTCGGCAAACTCTCGGTCAGCGACCTGCACACAGACCGTGACACCGCCCTGCCCCCCCGCGACCTGCTGGTGACGGTGGCGTGCGACGCCCCCACCCACTTCGCCCTGCGCCTGCAGGACAACCGTGAGGGCTCAGCGACCGGGCCCGCCGATGCCGGCACCTACGGCCTGGGCCTGGATGCTCGCCAGCAAAAAATCGGCCGCTACGCGCTGACCTTCGACCCAACCCGGGCCAGCGCCGACAGCCTGCCTGCGCTGTACCGCACCGACTCCGCCAGCGGTGGCGTGCCCTGGAGCACCGCCAGCAGCAGCCCCCTCGCCATCGCCGCGAATCGCTACCTGGGTTTTGCCGCCACGCCCGGCAGCAGCGCCGGCCCGGTGGCGATTCAAACCCTCAGTGCCACCGCAAGCCTGGAGGCGGTGATTGCACCGCTCAACAGCCTGGACCTGGGCAACGAAGTGCGTCTCGACGGCGCGGCGAACCTCGAAATCACTTACCTCTGACCCCCTACTGGAGCTCACCATGAACCGTTACCTGATTCCTCTCGCTGTGTACCTGTTGTCCCAGGGCAGTTCCGCCCACGCCGCGTCCACCGTTGAGCTGACTGTCACCGGGCTGATCACGCCCATGGCCTGCACACCGGTGTTGTCCGGCGGCGGGCTGGTGGATTTCGGCAAGATTTCCCAACAGGACCTCAACCAATCGGTCGGCACGCGCCTGCCGCTCAAGTCCTTGACCCTGAGCATCAACTGCAACGCGGCGGGCCGTTATGCCCTGCGCATGCGCGATAACCGCGACGGCACCGCCCACGTCAACAGCGAGATTTTCTACGGCCTCGGCCTGGATAACAGCGGCGGCAAGATTGGCGTGTATTCCGTGAGCTTCGACCCGAAAAAAACCGTGGTCGATGATGTGCCGGTGATCTACGGCACCGAGTCCACCACCGGCGGCGTGGCGTGGCGCATGGCCAATACCAACCCCATCGACATCGGCTCGCGCAGTTTGTTGGGTTTCACCGATGTGCAGGGCAGTACCGCCGGACCATCGGCAATCCAGACCCTGACCAGCACCCTGACCCTCGAAGCGGTGATCAACGCCAAGCAGAACCTGGACCTGAGCACCGATGTGTTGATGGACGGTTCAGCGTCGTTGGAAGTCGTTTACCTGTAACCCTTTTCCCTGCCACACAACCATCCCTAGAAAGGAGCAACACCATGAGCAAGTCCCTTCCCATCCTGGTCGCCACCCTGGCAATGGCCTGCGCCGCGCAAACCCAGGCAGCCTCGGCTATCGACCTGAGCGTGAGCGGGTTGATTACACCGAGTGCGTGTGAATTGAATTTGGCCAATGGCGGCCAGTTTGAAGTCGGCAAGATCGCGTCCAAAGATCTATATCCCGAACAGCCGACCGACCTGCCAAGCATGACCACGGCCCTCACCGTCACGTGCGAGGCCGCAACCCTGGTGGCGATCGAAACCCAGGATAACCGCGCAGGCTCGGCCTACTTCGATGACGCCCAAAGCCTGGGACTGGGGCTGATCAACGGCAACCAGAAGCTCGGCAACATGTATGTGATGCTCAGGTCCATACTGGCCGACGGCGACAGCGGCTACGGTATTCATTCGAGTGACGGCGGCCTGACCTGGAACACTGGCGGCTACTTCAGGAACGGTGGCCTGGTATCGATCTACAAGGCCTCACCGCTGATGCCGGTCCCGGTGCAAGTGCTCACGGCCTCGATGCAAATCGACGCGGCCATTGCCCCGTCCAAGAACCTCACACTCACCAGCGAAGTGCCCATCGACGGCTCAGCCACATTGACGGTGCGCTACCTGTAAGGCACTAGACCTTCTCGCTGCTCACCCCCACATACAACGCCCGGCCTGCCCCCAGGCCGGCAACGATCGCACCCACGCCGATCACCGCAAAAATCCAGCCCACCGCGGCCCAACCACCGGTCCAATCATGCACCAGGCCCACCGCTAACGGCCCCATGGAGGCCAGGGTGTAGCCGATGCCCTGGGCCATGCCCGACAGGTTGGCGGCCACGTGGGAGTCCCGCGAGCGCAGCACGATCAAGGTCAGCGCCAGGCTGAAGGTGCCGCCCTGCCCCAGGCCGAGCAGCACCGCCCACCCCCACAACCCCTCAAGCGGCGCATACAGGCAACCGAACAGGCCGGCAAGGGTCAGCAGCATCACCACCACAATCGCCAGCCGCTGGTCCTTGCCACGGGTAGCCAGCCACGGCGCCGTCAGCGCGCTGAGCAGTTGCACGATGATCGAACCGGACAGCGCCAAACCGGCATCGGTGGCACTCAGGCCACGATCGATCAGAATCGACGGTACCCAACCGAACACGATATAGGCCAGGGACGATTGCAGGCCCATGTACAGGGTCACCTGCCAGGCCAGCGGGTCGCGCAGCAAGCCCTTTACGCGATAGGCGACTTGATGGGCGCCGTGCTTTTGGCCGACCTGTGGCAACCAGAACAACGCCGCCACCAGCGCGGGCACAATCCAGAAGCCCAGGCCGACGCTCCAACTGTCGCCGAAGTAATGACTGAGCGGCACCGTCGCCCCCGCCGCCAACGCCGCGCCCAGGCACAGGGCCATGGTGTAGACGCCGGTCATGGTGCCGGCCTGCTTGGCAAAATCACGCTTGACGATGCCCGGCAGTAACACGCCGATAATGCCGATGCTCGCGCCGGCGATCAGGCTGCCGGCGAACAACCCCACTTCGCCGAACGCACTGCGCAGGGTGATCCCGCCCGCCAGCGTCAGCAGAATTCCCAACACCACCCGCTCGGCGCCAAAACGCCGCGCCAGCAGCGGCGCCAAGGGCGCAAACAGCCCCAGGCACAGCACGGGCAAAGTGGTCAGCAAACCCGCTTTGGCCGCCGACAACCCCAGGCTGTCGGACACCGCACTGAGCAACGGCGACAGGCTCGACAGTGCCGGGCGCAGGTTCATCGCTACCAGGATCAAGCCCATGATCAACAGCCACGGGCGGCTCACCACCGGTGGGGTGTGTTGCACCCCCTCGTCGTCGGCTTCAGCGTCGATCAACAGTTCTTCAAGCTTGGTTTCAGGGTTCATTGATCAACTGCCGGCAAAGGGATTTGGCGCGTTCCGGGTCTTGGTGCTCCACGGCTTCGAGCAGGGCGATATGCAGGTCGAACACCGCTTGGCGACGCGGCGAGATGTTCAGGGTCTGGCGCAATTGGGCGCCGACGACGGCGGAAAAATACTGGTACAGCTCGCTCAAGGCCGGGTTGTGTGCGGCGTCTACCAGGCGCTTGTGGAACACCAGATCAGCCCTGATGTACGCCTCCAAATCGCCGTGATACAGCGCGGCGCTCGCGTGCAGGGCTTCGCGCAAACCTGCCAGGTCGTCATGGGTTCGGCGCAACGCCGCAAGGCCGATGGCCTCCACTTCAAGAATCTGCCGCGCCTCCTGCGCCTGGGTGACCGTGCAATGGGACAACGCACGCATCGCGCCCAGCGGATCGGTCATCGAACGCAGGTAACTGCCGTCGCCCTGGCGAATTTCAATCAACCCGGAAAAGGCCAATACGCGCATGGCTTCGCGCACGGTATTGCGGCTGATGCCCAACTCGGCGGACAGCTCAGGCTCGGTGGGCAGGCGTTCGCCAATGGCCCACACCCCTCGACTGATGCGTTGGCGCAGTTGCTCCAACGCCTGGTCGACCAGGGAGCGTTTGATCAGGGGGGCGATGTCTGTCATGGCTTTTGCATTTTCGTCCAATCATAGGATGAATTTTCCTACAGCCTATTCGGAGCAGCCTACAAAGGCAACGGACTAGGGTTTTGAGGCAGGAAAAGGAGCAGTATTTTCGATTGGTAAAATTACCCTCAGAGGGTAATTATTGGACTCAGGTGTCTTATGGAAAAGTACACACCTCATTACGATCTGGCGGTGGTAAAGGCGGATGTGAAGCGGCTTGGCAGGAGAGCGTTTACCCACACAGCACAAAGGTGCGGCAGGGAACTCCACTTCAGCATCAAGGAAATGCAGGATGCCATCTATGAGTTACAAAACTGGATGTTGTACAAGTCGATGACCACCTATAGAGATCATCGGGTTTGGCAGGACGTGTATCACACGTACGCAAAAGATAGGGAGATTTACATCAAGGTCACTTACTCCCCGGACGGTGACCCTCCGGTGATCTCCTTCAAGGAGAAGAACCTATGAAGGTAAAAAATTGCTACATCTGTGGTGCCCCCGACGCATTGCATTATTTTGAGGGCCGCAGTGAAACCATCAGGGTCAGAGGTATGGAGCGCCGGGTAGACAATCTTTCCGGCTGGGAATGTCACGTATGCGGTGACGGCTTTTGGGACCCCGATACCGATAGTGCGGATCGTTATGGCGAAGCCGGCGATGAACTCGTCATAGCAGCCCAAAAGATGATTGGCGCCGAGATGAAACGTATCCGCCGCAAATTGCACCTTACGCAAAAGGAAGCGGTGGAATTACTGTCCGGTGGCGGCCACAACGCATTCTCTCGCTACGAACGCGGCGAGCTTCTTCCCCCCAAGCCGCTGGTATTACTGATGCGGCTATTGGATCGTCACCCGCATTTGCTGGCAGATGCCGAAGTCTTGGCAGAAGGTGCTGACATGCGTGGCGCTTTCACCTACACCGTGAACAACGACGCTGAGGCACTCAAAGTGTCCTAGCCCCAAAAAATAAACCCGGCGCCAGGCCGGGTTTATTCATTCAAACATCGATCAATGCAAAATCTGGCTCAAGAACAACTTGGTCCGGTCATTCTGCGGGTTGTCGAAGAAGTCATTCGGCGCCGCCTGTTCCACGATCTCGCCCTTGTCCATGAAGATCACGCGGTTGGCCACGGTGCGCGCAAAGCCCATTTCGTGGGTCACGCACAACATGGTCATGCCGTCTTCGGCCAGGCCGATCATGGTGTCCAGAACTTCCTTCACCATTTCCGGATCGAGTGCCGAAGTCGGCTCATCGAACAGCATGATTTTCGGCTTCATGCACAAGGCACGGGCGATCGCCACACGCTGTTGCTGGCCGCCGGACAGTTGCCCCGGAAACTTGTGCGCCTGTTCCGGAATGCGCACGCGCTCCAGGTAATGCATGGCGATTTCTTCGGCCTTGCGCTTGGGCATCTTGCGCACCCACATCGGCGCCAGCGTGCAGTTCTGCAGGATGGTCAGGTGCGGGAACAGGTTGAAGTGCTGGAACACCATGCCGACTTCACGGCGGATCGCTTCGATCTGCTTGAGGTCGTTGGTCAGCTCCACGCCATCGACCACGATGCGGCCCTGCTGGTGCTCTTCCAGACGGTTGAGGCAGCGGATGGTGGTGGATTTGCCTGAACCCGACGGGCCGCACAGCACGATACGCTCGCCCTGCTTGACGTTGAGGTTGATGTCTTTCAACACGTGGAACTGGCCGTACCACTTGTTGACGCCCTGCATCTGGATAATGCCTTCAGGGCTCACAGGCTGTTTGATCGCTTCGCTCATAACATCAACTCCTAACGCTTGTGGCCAGTGTCGAGCTTGTGTTCCAAATGAATGGAATAGCGCGACATACCAAAACAGAAAATCCAGAACACCAGGGCCGCGAACACGTAGCCTTCAGTGGCCATGCCCAACCATTTCGGGTCGGCGGCGGCTTGCTTGACGCTGTTGAGCAGGTCGAACAGGCCGATGATGATCACCAGGCTGGTGTCCTTGAACAGCGCAATAAACGTGTTGACGATGCCGGGGATGACCATCTTCAGGGCTTGCGGCAGAATCACCAGGCCCATCGAGCGCCAGTAGCCGAGGCCCATCGCTGCGGCCGCTTCGTACTGACCTTTGGGAATCGCCTGCAAGCCACCGCGCACCACTTCCGCCACGTAGGCCGACTGGAACAGGATCACGCCGATCAATGCGCGCAGCAGTTTGTCGATGCCCATGCCTTCGGGAAGAAACAACGGCAGCATCACCGAGGACATGAACAGCACGGTGATCAACGGCACGCCGCGCCAGAATTCGATGAAAGTCACGCAGACCACCCGAATCGCCGGCATGTTCGAACGCCGCCCCAGCGCCAGCATGATGCCCAGCGGCAAGGCGCCAGCAATGCCGACGGTGGCGATCACCAGGGTCAGCATCAGGCCGCCCCATTGGCTGGTCGCCACGTTGGTCAGGCCGAAGATTCCGCCGTGCAGCAGGAAGAACGCGATGATCGGGTACAGCACCAGGAAGCTCAGGCCGTAGACCGCCTTGCGTTGAAAACGCGAGATGAACAACGGCGCCACGCCAACGATGGCCAGCCACACGGTGAGGTCTACACGCCAGCGCAGGTCTCCAGGGTAGTAGCCGTACATGAACTGCCCGAAGCGCTGTTGGATAAACACCCAGCAGGCGCCCTCTTTGGTGCAGTCGGCGCGCGTGGTGCCGACCCAGTTGGCGTCGATGATCGCCCAGCTCAGGATCGGCGGCACCACCAGGTACACAAGGTAGAACGCGAGCAACGTCAGCAGCGTATTGAGCCAGCTGGAAAACAGGTTGGCGCGCATCCATGCCATCGGCCCGAACACTTTGTTCGGCGGCGGCATATCAGGTTTGAAAATATGTGAACTCATGGGCGTTTCCTCACCGCTCGATCAGCGCAATGCGCTTGTTGTACCAGTTCATCAGCAGGGAAATGCTGATGCTGATCGCCAGGTACACGCTCATGGTGATAGCAATAACTTCGATGGCCTGGCCGGTCTGGTTGAGCACCGTGCCGGCAAACAGCGAAACCATTTCCGGGTAACCGATACCGGCGGCCAGCGAAGAGTTTTTCGCTAGGTTGAGGTATTGGCTGGTCAGCGGCGGAATGATCACCCGCAGGGCCTGCGGAATGATGACCTTGCGCAGCGTCGGCCCAGGGCGCAGGCCCAGGGAACGCGCGGCTTCGGTCTGGCCATGGCTGACGGACTTGATGCCCGAACGCACGATCTCGGCGATAAACGCTGCCGTATAAACAGTAAGCGCCAGGGTCAGTGCCAGCAGTTCGGGGATGAGTACCCAACCGTCGACAAAGTTGAAGCCCTGCAGCTTAGGCATTTCCCAGTGCAGCGGCGCGCCGAAGATCAAGGCGCACAACGCCGGAATCACGATGAACAGCGCCAGGCCCGCCCAGAATTTGTGGAACGGTACGCCCGTCGCTTCAAAGCGCTTGTTGGCCCAGCGAGCCATCAGCACGATTGCGACAATCGCCACCACCACACTGACCACAAACGGCCAGAAACCGTCGGCTGCAAGCGCTGCCGGCATGTTCAGGCCGCGGCTGCTGACAAAGAAGGTGTCACCGAAGTTGTGGCTGTTACGCGGCCCCGGCATGGTCAGGAACACCGCGAAATACCAGAACAGGATTTGCAGCAGCGGCGGAATGTTGCGGAACACTTCCACATACACGGTTGCCAGCTTGTTGATCATCCAGTTCGGCGACAGCCGCGCGACGCCGATGATGAACCCCAGCAGCGTCGCCAGGATCACGCCGATAAACGTCACCAGCAAGGTGTTGAGCAAACCGATCACAAACACCCGGGCATAACTGTCCGATTCGGTGTAGTCGATCAGGTGCTGCGCGATGCCGAAGCCGGCACTGCGTTCAAGAAAGTCGAAACCCGAGGTAATGCCCCGGTGTTGAAGGTTGGTCTGGGTATTGTTGAAGAGGTACCAGCCCAGCGAGACCACCGCCACAATCGTGATGATCTGGAAGAGCCACGCACGCACTTTGGGATCGCTGAAGCTGAGCTTCTGCTTTGGTGCGCCGATTTGATTTTGCATGAAGTGCCCCGGAAATAATGGAACAGAACATCACCCGGTGGTTGGCCCACCGGGTGACAGAACCATCAGCGATCAGCGCACAGGTGGTGCGTATTGAATGCCGCCGGCGTTCCACAGCGCGTTCAGGCCACGGTCGATTTCCAGCGGGGTGCTCTTGCCGAGGTTGCGCTCGAACACTTCGCCGTAGTTACCGACTTGCTTGACGATCTGTACGACCCAGTCTTTCTTCACTTTCAGGTCTTTGCCGTATTCGCCGTCAGCACCGAGCAGACGAGCGACGTCCGGGTTCTTGGTGGACTTGGCTTCAGCTTCAACGTTTTTCGAAGTGATACCGGCTTCTTCAGCGTTGAGCATGGCGTAGCCAACCCAGCGCACGATGGCCAGCCACTCGTCATCGCCGTTACGCACGACTGGGCCCAATGGTTCCTTGGAAATGGTTTCCGGCAGGACCACGTAGTCTTTCGGTGCGGCCAGCTTGCTGCGCTGGGCGAACAGTTGGGACTTGTCGGAGGTCAGTACGTCGCAACGACCGGATTCCAGCGACTTGGCGCTTTCATCGGAGGTGTCGAAGGTGATCGGGGTGTATTTGAGGTTGTTGCCGCGGAAGTAGTCGGAAACGTTCAGCTCGGTGGTGGTACCGGCCTGGATACAGATGGTTGCACCGTCCAGTTCCTTGGCACTTTTAACGCCCAGCTTGTTGTTTACCAGGAAGCCGATGCCGTCGTAGTACGTGATGAAGCCTGGGAATTTCAGGCCCATGCCGGCGTCGCGGGAGCTGGTCATGGTGGTATTACGGGACAGAATGTCGACTTCGCCCGATTGAAGCGCGGTGAAACGCTCCTTGGCGTTCAACTGGCTGAATTTGACCTTGGTCGCGTCACCGAAAACGGCAGCGGCCACAGCGCGGCACACATCAGCGTCAATCCCCAGGATCTTGCCGCTGGCATCCGGTACCGAGAAACCCGGCAGACCGTCACTCACGCCACATTGCACAAAGCCTTTCTTCTGCACGGCGTCCAGCGTGGCGCCAGCTTGGGCGAAACCACTGACACCCAGTACAGCCGCCGCAGAAACGATGGCCAGGGTGGATTTCAATACCTTCATTCAAACCTCCAGTTGCTCTTGTTGTGTCGGAGCTCGAACCTCAGCGCACCCTTATGAGGCGATATCGACCCGTGTTGGCTTTTTTTGGGGTCAAGCGGCATGAGGTTGTTGCGGTCAATCCAGTTGCTATCCCATAAGCGGCAGTCACTGATAGTGTTACCGTCCTGAGATAGCGCTGACATCGTCCAACACATAGCAAGGCCCGTACCAGAGTGCCGGCTGAGCCGATTCAGCCCACGGTCAATAGCAAAAGATTCAACCGTGCGACATCTTCTTAACAGATCAACTCGTCGCGCACCGTTCCGTTGCACTTAATCGGAGCGCGCGCACATTAATGGAGCAGACATGACCGAACCCTTGATTCTTCAGCCCGCCAAGCCCGCAGACGCCTGCGTAATCTGGTTGCATGGCCTGGGTGCCGATCGCTACGACTTCCTGCCGGTGGCCGAGGCGTTACAGGAAAGCTTGCTGACGACCCGCTTCGTTTTGCCCCAGGCACCGACCCGTCCGGTGACGATCAACGGCGGCTATGAGATGCCCAGTTGGTACGACATCAAGGCCATGAGCCCGGCCCGCTCGATCAGCCTGGAAGAGCTGGAGGTGTCGGCAAAAATGGTCACGGATTTGATCGAAGCGCAGAAGAGAACCGGAATAGACGCGTCGCGGATTTTCCTCGCCGGGTTTTCCCAGGGCGGCGCCGTGGTCTTTCATACCGCGTTCCTGAATTGGGAAGGCCCACTGGGCGGCGTTATTGCCCTCTCAACCTACGCACCGACATTCGGCGATGAGCTGGAGTTATCCGCCAGCCAGCAGCGCATTCCAACGCTGTGTCTGCACGGCCAGTACGATGAAGTGGTACAGAACGCCATGGGTCGCACGGCGTATGAGCACCTGATGAGCCGTGGTGTCACCGTGACATGGCAGGAATACCCAATGGGCCACGAAGTGTTACCCCAGGAGATACACGATATCGGCGCCTGGCTGACCGCGCGCCTGGGCTGAAACCCGGCGTTTATGTAGCCGTATGACAGACGCACTACGCCGCGCCCGATTCTTGCATTACACTGGCCGGCGTACATTCCTTAACCAATTAATGAGATCACCGTGCTCAAAGCACTCAAGAAGATGTTCGGCAAAAGCGAGGCTGAGCCGCTCGCGCCTGATTCCAGTGCTCCTGTCTCTATTACCGGCAGCCGCAACGACGGTGAACAACCCGGCCGGACAGCACCCGTTGCCCAGCCGAAGGTGACACCGCCTGAACAGGCAACACCGGCGGCAGCCGCTCCCGCGCCAGTGGCTCCAAAGCCTCGCCGCGAACGCGCACCAAAGCCGGTCGTCATCCCCTGGAAGCTCGAAGACTTCGTCGTCGAACCCCAGGAAGGCAAGACCCGCTTCCACGATTTCAAACTGGCCCCGGAACTGATGCACGCCATCCAGGACCTGGGTTTCCCGTACTGCACGCCGATCCAGGCGCAGGTGCTGGGCTTTACCCTGGCGGGCAAGGACGCCATCGGCCGCGCCCAGACCGGTACCGGCAAGACCGCCGCGTTCCTGATTTCGATCATCACCCAACTGCTGCAGACGCCGCCGCCGAAAGAACGCTACATGGGTGAACCGCGCGCGCTGATCATCGCCCCGACCCGGGAGCTGGTGGTACAGATCGCCAAGGACGCCGCCGACCTGACCAAGTACACCGGCCTCAACGTCATGACATTCGTCGGTGGCATGGACTTCGACAAGCAGCTCAAGCACCTCGAAGCCCGTCACTGCGACATCCTGGTAGCCACGCCGGGCCGCCTGCTCGACTTCAACCAGCGCGGCGACGTGCACCTGGACATGGTCGAAGTGATGGTGCTGGACGAAGCCGACCGCATGCTCGACATGGGCTTTATCCCGCAAGTGCGCCAGATCATTCGCCAAACTCCACCGAAGGCCGAGCGCCAGACCCTGCTGTTCTCCGCGACCTTCACCGAAGACGTGATGAACCTCGCCAAGCAGTGGACTACCGACCCGTCCATCGTTGAGATCGAAGCGCTCAACGTCGCCAGCGAAAACGTCGAGCAACACATCTACGCCGTGGCCGGCGCCGACAAGTACAAGCTGCTCTACAACCTGATCAACGATAACGGTTGGGAGCGGGTGATGGTGTTCGCCAACCGCAAGGATGAAGTACGCCGCATCGAAGAGCGCCTGGTGCGTGACGGCGTCAACGCCGCGCAGCTGTCGGGCGACGTGCCGCAGCATAAGCGCATCAAGACATTGGAAGGCTTTCGCGAAGGCAAGATTCGCGTGCTGGTGGCCACCGACGTGGCCGGGCGCGGGATTCACATCGACGGCATCAGCCACGTGATCAACTTCACCCTGCCGGAAGTGCCGGACGACTACGTGCACCGCATTGGCCGTACCGGCCGTGCCGGGGCGGCGGGGGTGTCGATCAGTTTTGCGGGTGAGGATGACTCGTACCAGTTGCCGTCGATTGAGACGTTGCTGGGCCGCAAGATCAGCTGTGAGACGCCGTCGACGCATTTGCTGCGGGCGGTGGAACGTAAGCGGCCTTAAGCGCAACGCGATTAAAAAAGTGAGCGGGCCCGCCCGCTCTCAAATTTGTTGCATCAAACACGTCCCGCGCCACCGTCCTACCGATATCAATTCCACCAGGATGGTTGGCGAATGCGCGACTCCTCGTCTCTGAATGCCTGAAAGTAACCTGCACTGCTCGTTGGCATATCAAAAAAAAGACTGCCAGCGGCCTGTGGCTGTGCCGAAGCGTTCGAACCCGGCCCCGTCGGGCCTGACTCAGAAGCCGGTGACGCCGCTTTGCTTCTGGCCTCTATCGCTCGGCCAAAATTGGTCGTTCTCAAAGCAAAGCGCGTGACGCCATAAACCTTGCTGAAGGTAGTAACGCCCTGTTTGTCGGTGAACTTGTAGGTCAAGCCCACCATGCGTTTGCCCGCCGCCTGCAGAC
Organism: Pseudomonas tritici; assembly: GCF_014268275.3. Lineage (NCBI taxonomy): Bacteria > Pseudomonadati > Pseudomonadota > Gammaproteobacteria > Pseudomonadales > Pseudomonadaceae > Pseudomonas > Pseudomonas tritici. The sequence continues at coordinate 1,409,300 of NZ_CP077084.1, read as the reverse complement.
CGCTTCCAAGCGGGGTATCAAAAAAGCCAGCGTACTTGACGAAGTCTTTGGCAGTCCCGGCTTTCGCTGCCGCGTTGTAAGCCAGGTTTGCCGATGTATAGGCTCCCCCAATACTGGCCGTCCATGAAGCAATGGAAAACCCTAAAGAGGCCCACCCCAGGTTGCGAATATGGTGGGAACGGTCCCACCCCGTCATTCTGTCAACCTCTGCAATGCCAAGCGCCGCAGTACTCAAGGTTCCACCCACTACGCCCAATGCAGAAGCGATAAAAACTGCCGATTTGGAGGCAACTACCATCGCCGCCGTAGCGGCGGAGGCTGTCGCAGCAACTGCCGCTGCGCCACCCGAAGCCGCTGCTAAACCTGCCGCCGTCGCCGCCGCCGTATAGGCAGCCGCAGCCGCCATCAACCCGGGCGTCGCAAATCCTACCGTTACTATCGACAGGGCTAATGCCGTCCCGGTCAGAACCCACTTCAGCCAGCTCGGCCACAAACCGCTGGGGTCCATCAAGTTGATTGGATTACACGCACAATACGCGTAGCTATTGAATCCACCCTCATCGAATGGAGCAAGCGGATCAACCTGCAGAAAAACCAGCAGACTAGGATCGTAGACGCGCTGGCCGTTGCCCAAAATATAGAGGTTGCACGACGCATCCAGTCGATGACCATTGAACGCTGGCAGTTGCAGGTCTGCCATGGTGCGAGTCTTTCCGTCATTCGGTACAACTTGCGCATCGCCATAGGGCGTGTAATGTCGCCGCACATGCGCAAGCCCCGGAGCCGATATGCCGCGCACGCTACCTGATGCATCGTTAGTGTGCAGTTGTGGCCCATCCACACCGCCGCTGCGCGCCAACACCTGATCCCCTCCGTCGGCAAAACGGATTTTTTTATTGCCTTCCACCACGGTATCAAGGCGGTCTTCCACGTACATCAGCTTCACAGGAGGTTCGTTGCCCCTGGAAGCAAGTACCTGGCGTGATTCGGCATCGTACTCATAGCTGTACTGGAGGGCATTGGCCCGTACTCCAGTCAGTTGATCAAAACTGTTATAGGTATAGGTCTGGCCTGAGGCTCCGACCTGCAAGTTGCCCGCCGCATCATAAGTCAGAGTGACATCCTGCACTGGGAGAGTGTGAGTGAGCCGGGTCAAACAGGTAGGGTCGGTGCCGGTGAAAAAACGCACGCACGTATCTTGCGTACCGTCGGTAAAGGAGGTGATTACCTGGGTAATGTTATTAAGGCTATCAAAACTGAAAACCTGCCCTACGACGCCACGCCCCAACTGGTCCTTAGGCTGTTCGCGACCCTCACAGCGATAAGTCTTGAGCCTCAGGAAGGCATCGTAGGTAAATTTCTCATCGGTCACCACTTGTGAGCTCGCATCCGTCAGAACCCGTGTCGCCAGCATACTGTTGGCATCGTATGTGCTGGTGATCACTTGCAGCAGCGCGCCGTTCTGCTCAAAACGGCGTGAGGACTCACGCCCCAGCCCATCGTAAGACAGCATGGTTACGACTTCAGTGCTGCCATAGGCAGTGGTCAGGTTCTGTGGCCGACCCAACGTATCATAGCTCTGCTCAACGACCATACTGCCCGTGACTATCTTGGTAAACCGACCGCGCTCGTCATAATCAAGCCGACTAACCTGACCATCAGCGGCCGTTTGATGCAGCAGTCGACCGCCAGGGGAATAGCTGTAGAGGGCAGTCAACGAAGTGCCATTGATGTTTTGAGTCTCCTTCTCGAGATGGCCGTTCTCATCATGAACATACTCATGGATCAGGCCATTGGTCTCCGTGCGCGTCAGTGTTCCCGCAACATAATCATGCTTGTAGGTACTTACCGGGAGCCCCGTCATCTCCACCTTGGTTTGCACATCCAGCTCTTTGTCATAAGTAATGCTTTGACGAGCACCACGAGGGGATACCATCGCAACGGGCGCCATCCACCCTGCCTCATACTCCCATGTAGAGGCTTGCCCCGTGCCACGACTCTGGCTGGTCATGCGCCCCAGGCTGTCATAACTGCGTGTGCCCAACTGTTTGCCGTCGATCAAGAGTGCGCTGACCGTTTCGCTGCTGGTACCCGGCGCGTAGTCAATTTTGCGCAACCGTTGCGGGGTGCCGTCCACAGGCTTTTGAAGAACGGTCAACAGCCGGCCGAAGGTGTCATAGGTGAACTCACTCGAAGTGCCATTGATATCCTTCACCAGCAGGCATCGGCCCAGGCCATCATAGGTGCGCGACTCTACTTCTACGCCGTTATTGCTGGCATCAAGTCGCTCCACCTTCACCGGCTGACTATGCTCATTGAAATAAGTTTTCAGACGTTCACCACCCTCAACGCCCTCAACCTTGAGATTCAACTGCGGATCGTATTCATCAATCAGAACGCGGCCATCGGGACCGGTTACGCTGCTGGGGTTGCCCCAACCATTGTAGGAATAGACCGTCTTCAGCACACGCTGGCCGTCGGTCACATAATCGAAATCGACCTGTTCAATGAGTTGCCCAAGCGCATCGTAAGTCCGTGTTCCGATAGCGCGTTCCAGCGGTCCCGCCATCAGTTGATTATCGGAAACCTGGCGGCCAAGCCCATCAAACCTTGTGACGACCTGGCGACCTTGGGCATCTGTGGTGATCAGATGAGCAGCGTTGCTCTGCGTCGAAAAATGGTAGGCATAGTTACGCTTAGCCTGCTGCGGTTTGCCCGGAGAAACCACTTCCTCAACCAGTCGACCATTGACATCGAATGCTAGAGCCACTGCACAACCACCGTCCCGGATCATTGATTCCTGGCGCCGGTTGACCAGCGATAGTGTGCGTTGAGACTCAACCCATTGCCCTTCACGGCCCAGCAGTCGGCGCGTTTCAATAAGACGATCACCCGCGATGGTATAGCTGAAGTTGCTGACCAGCGTCAGTCCAGCAATGGTGCAAGAGGATGTTTCCAACCGACCTACCAGCTCGGCAGGCGCGCTGTAGTAAGTGTGCTGCTGGCTGAAACTCCCAGCCTGAAGGATGGACTGCTGCAAGACAAAGTAACTGGCGCCCGTCGCCGGCAAGCGGGTGTGGGTGTAGTCGGTGACTCGCGCAGCAACCGTGGCTCCCACAGGAAAAAGGCGCTCTTGCTTCACGTAGCGAGGAAAGAGGTTGTGAGAGTCGGCCGGGCATTTTGCAGCTTCACCAGTGATCGGGTAGTAGCTGTACTCGGTGCGAACGCCGGATACTTCAGTGAGACTTAGCTCATTGCCAAAGTCGTCGGTCTCGATATGCTCAGACACCTCCCTTGCAGGGTTACCCGCCCGTTCATAGCGCTGGGTAACCGTCTTCGGAATCGCGTAATTGGCCGGTTGATCAGAGAACTGACCCGCGACCACGTTATAGATGACGCTGGTCTTGCTTATGGTGCCATCGCGCCGCACCGTTTTTTCGGTCTGCAGGTGAAATTTGTTGTAGGTCGTACGTGTAACCATCAGCACCTTGTCATTGTCGGCTGCGTCAATGCGGGTTTCCTCCGACCAATAAACGTAAGCCCCCGCCACCTTCAACAAGTTGTCCTCGCCCTCCTGGAAACCACCTGAAAAAGGGTATCCGGAGAAGTTGCTGCCCGGACTGTAGCTATATTTTCTGATCATGCGCGGCTGATTGGCGCCAGGAATCTGCACCCACGTGTCGACGCTGGGAATGTATTGGTTGTTACCGTAGGCAAGGGTATTTTCGCTGTAGACAATGCGTTCCTCCCCCCCCATAGGCCGCTTTACACTCTCGATAGCACTCAAGCCATTGCGGAACACGGTATAGGCGAACGTGTAAGCAGCAGACCCGGGCGGACCACTGCGATCATAGGGAACGGTGACACCGGTTAAATACTCGTTGGCATATGAAAATCGGACGCGTGCGTAACGCCCGCCGCCGACAAGGGTATCGACCGTCGACAGTATCCAGCTCTGGGAATAGGTCAACACCACAAGTTCCTCGCCCTTCTGATTAAGGATGCGATCGAGGTGTTCACCCAAAGCATATCGAAAGCTCAAGCTCTCGCCATTTTCAAACTGAATGGTATTTATACGATAGGGCACGGTACTGCCATGCTTTTTCAAAACCTCGACGGTTCCATCCTTATAAACTACATGTAGCGTGTCCGCAGCCGGCCGCTTGACCACCAAATCCCTTAACTTACGATCTGTGAATGCAAGCGTGCCCCCTACTGACGGCAGGCTCTGGGTTTTATAGCGCTCACCCGTGAGTAGCGTGAGCGTAAGGTTGTCAACATCAAACTCGGTATTACTGATTCGCCAACCAATACCGTACCTTGAAGGCTGAGTGTTCAGCATTGAAAATGACAGCGTGACATCCTTAGACACTTCTAAAGGGCCGTTTGGATATAAGGTTGCCAATTGAACCTTAGACGTGTATTGCAATGTGCGGTCATCGACAGAACCGGCCAAATAAGAGCCAAAGCAAAACGCATTCGAGTAAACATTCATACGGACGCACCTCAAGTCAGCATTTGAAATTGAACGCCGCCTCATCAATAACAACAAGACTCAAGGTTCCTAAGCACTAGTTATAATCGGTAAAGTAGGCGGTATTACCGTCCTCACTCTGATTAATATAATACGCCTGCTCACATCCGTAATTATCGATCAGCCGCAATGGCGTTTTTGTGTCTCCGCTACCGAACGAAATCGAAGGCCTTGTCACTCTCGCAATACGCATTACTGTATTATGATGATCCGCTTTTATTATAATATTTGGATCCACTAATCCATCATTCGCAATATCACCAAATCGAACGACGGCATTAACATCATCACCTAACAGCACACCAATTTTTCTAGAGCGCCCTAAAGCGCCCCCATTATGAGCGTAACACGACTGAAATTTTAACCCTTCACTAGGCAACGACAGAGGGGTGTCCAACCCTTTGTTCATCAGAAACTCGACACCGCCCATTGACGGACGCACATAATACATATCTAAATCAGTAGAGACTGCGCCATTAAAAACATCATAGCGATTCACAGTTAACTCACCAACCCGAATAACATAAGGCCTGACAGGTGAAAGAGTGATAAATGAATTACCCACGTACCCGTAAGTTGTATAAACCACGCCACCTACAATTATTCTCGCCATAAATCTGATTGATTCTAATGGGATGCCTGGCGCAACGCGCATATATCGCTCAATTATTTCAGCTCTAGGATCATTGGTAACTGTATACCCACTATCATCACACACAGAGTTCTCGGCATCCAGGCTGCGAATTCCCGTATCGAAGATGTTTTTATCTGTGTCAACAGACCACCCCGTCGGGAGTGGGGCAAACTTATCTGATGAATAAAAGGTGATCGTTGCGCTTTTTTTCTCCTCATTCGTCAGGGGTTTTTCCACCCAGATGCTCCCATCGAGAGTTTCTTCTTTGACGACTTCAATCAAAACTTTGCATTGATGGCGATTATTGGTATAGAGCTCATTACTATTGGGCTGCCCACTAGGGAAAAAAATCTTGAAGACTTTGACGTTAGTTTCAGCGATCTCCTCATAGTCCTCCACCCGCATCCCAAAACCGCCAGATGATTTCGATAAACGGTATTTTTGTGTCGTCCCGACATTATCAATCAATGTCCATGCACTGCGAGTGTCTTCGCGAAGAATTGGCATATCATCACTCACGTGGAGAGCACGCATGATCGTCGGACGCTCATGAAATCGTACTAGCGGATTTTTCCATGGATGGTAGAAACCATGATGAATATCACTCAAATGCAGCTGCAGACCGGAATAGTCCCCCCCCCTGACAACGCCAGCCTTCCACCCCAAGTTGTATGCTTCCTCATGTAAGAACGATGTTTGGAACAGCTCTCCCTCTTCAGAAAATTCAACAGACCGTCCAAGCCCTAAATTCCGAGTAAAATACATTGGGCTTGGAGGCGTCCAATAGGAACATTGAATGGTACATCTGGCGTCTACATACGCAGCATCTGCAGATTCAGAGAGATCCTCAGCTTTAATGACGAATGGACGGATCGGCTTAACGACTACCGACGAATCTTCCTCATCGCCTGCACAGCCTGCCGACGTATAAACTTGGCCATCAAATTCAACCTTGGCCACAAGGGTGATAGGTGCATAACTATCAGTTGGGGCGCAACGCATAAAACGCCGCACATACTCTTTTTTAGAACCTACACCGCAGATCGAAGTTTCATTTTTTCTAGCCTTGCCCTGCCCTGTTTTATTTTTTTGCAGGCCAAGATCATATTGATTTCTCTTCTTATCACACGACCATCCCGACGCGAGTGGTTGAATCTTATCAGCGAAACACTGGATGACCGTTACACTGGCACGCTCAGACTCCGACAATTCAGTTTCATGCCACACTCCGTTCCCATCCTGAGCCTCTTTAATCACTTCGATAATTAGCTCGCACTGATGGTTACCATTGGCATATACCGAGCAACGCGAACTTTCATCGCCAGAGCCTCTGATTGTAAAATGAGAAAGGCGAATAGAATCTTCGGTCTGAGCCATGTCAAATTCCTTATAGAAATTATGAAAAATAAGAAAATTACAGGCTCGACAAACTTATTATAAATTTCTTTAACCGCTATAAGCCACCGCACCATACGGTCGATTAAAAGTCTTTCACCAAGGTGATGACAACTGTCAGAAGTAACAGTTAATAAGAACAAATAGAAATAGTCATGAAGTTTTGCGCTTCAAAAAGCCATGAAAACTCTCACACGTTCCAACGATGTGCAGCCGCACAATCGCTTTCCCGCCCTTCCACCCAACGCGGCCCCTCACTGGTGTTCTCTTTCTTCCAGAACGGCGCCCGCGTCTTCAGGTAGTCCATCACAAACGCACAGGCATCAAACGCCGCCTGCCGATGGGCACTGGCGGCTGCAACAAACACAATCGGCTCACCCGGCTCCAGCGCGCCAATACGATGCAGCACTTCCAGCTTGAGCAACGGCCAGCGCTGCTCAGCTTCGACTGCGATCTTGGCCAGGGCCTTTTCGGTCATGCCGGGGTAGTGCTCCAGGAACATCCCTGCCACGTCCAGGCCGTCGTTGAAGTCGCGGACATAGCCCACAAAACTCACCACCCCGCCCACGCCCACATTGGCCGCGTGCATGGCATTCACCTCAAAACCCGGATCGAACGCCTGGGCCTGCACACGAATGGCCATGATCAGCCTCCGGTCACGGGTGGAAAGAATGCTACTTCGTCACCTGCCTGCACTGGCTCATCGAGGCCGCACAACTCTTCGTTGCGCGCACACATCAGGCTGGTCTCGTTGAGTACGGCAAACTCCGGGTCACTGGCCAACGCTAGACGCACCGCATCGACAGTGGCGAAATCGCCCTCCACCTCCAGCGAGTCAAAGCCCACTGCTTCGGCGTAACGCGCAAAAAACAATACGTTGATGCTCATGCCTGGTCCGCCTTGAAGTGCCCGCTTTTACCGCCGAGCTTTTCCAGCAGGCGAATGCTTTCGATGGTCATGCCACGGTCCACGGCCTTGCACATGTCGTAGATCGTCAATGCCGCGACGCTGGCAGCGGTCAACGCTTCCATCTCTACACCGGTCTGGCCGGAGAGTTTGCAGCGCGCCAGGATATGCACAGCGTCCACGCCATCGGCGCTCAGTTCGACCTTGACGCCCGTCAACATCAGCGGGTGGCACAGAGGGATGAGATCACTGGTTTTTTTCGCAGCCTGGATCCCGGCAATGCGGGCCACGGCAAATACGTCGCCCTTGGGATGGGCGCCGTCGACAATCATTTTCAGGGTCTCGGGCAGCATGCGCACGCGCGCTTCGGCCACCGCCTCACGGAACGTCACGGACTTGTCGGTGACGTCGACCATATGGGCGCGACCTTGGGAATCGAGATGGGTCAGCACAGGGATACTCCTGATCAGGAGCACCGATTGTAAACCTATCGCCGATCAAAATGTGGGAGGGGCAAGTGCCCTCCCACACTGACCGCATTTACAAGTGAGATTCGGCGTATTCGGCCAGAATCGAACGGGGCACCCCTTGCAGCGCAATGTGCACGCCGTTGGGGAAGTCTTTGAAGCGTTCCGTCAGGTACGTCAGCCCGGAGCTGGTCGCGGACAGGTAAGGGGTGTCGATCTGTGCCAGGTTGCCCAGGCACACCACTTTGGAACCGGCACCGGCACGGGTGATGATGGTTTTCATCTGGTGCGGGGTCAGGTTCTGGCATTCATCGATCAAAATCAGGCTCTGCTGGAAGCTGCGACCTCGGATGTAGTTGAGGGATTTGAACTGCAACGGCACTTTGCTGAGGATGTAGTCGACGCTGCCATGGGTGTTTTCGTCATCCATGTGCAAGGCTTCGAGGTTGTCGGTGATCGCCCCCAGCCACGGTTCCATTTTTTCCGCCTCGGTGCCGGGCAGGAAACCGATTTCCTGGTCCAGGCCCTGCACGCTGCGGGTGGCGATGATGCGGCGATAGCGCTTGGTCACCATGGTCTGCTCGATGGCGGCAGCCAAGGCAAGGATGGTTTTACCGGAACCGGCAGCCCCCGTCAGGTTGACCAGGTGGATGTCCGGGTCGAGCAGCGCGTACAGCGCCAGGCTCTGGTAGATATCGCGCGGTTTCAGGCCCCAGGCTTCCTGGTGCAACAGGGGTTCCTGATGCAGGTCGAGAATCAGCAGCTTGTCGACCTGGATTTCTTTGATCCAGCCTACAAAGCCCTGTTCGTCGATGATGAATTCGTTGATGTGTACAGCCGGCAGGTTGTCGATCAGCTGTACCTGATGCCAGGTGCGGCCATGGTCCTGACGGGTTTCGACCTTGCTGACGAGGTCCCAGAAGGAGCCGGGCACCGTGTGATAGCCACGCGACAACATCGACACGTCGTCGACCAGTTGGTCAGTGCTGTAGTCCTCGGCAGCGATCCCACACGCTCGTGCCTTGAGGCGCATATTGATGTCTTTGGTCACCAGTACCAGGCGCAGATCCTTGTCGCGCGCGTGCAGGTCGATCAATTGGTTGATGATTTTGTTGTCGTTCAGATTTTCCGGCAGCAGGCTGTTGGGCTCGCTGCGCTTGCTCATCAGAATCGACAGCAAGCCCTTGGGCCCGCTTTTGCCACGCTGGATCGGTACGCCGACTTCAACATCCTCCGGCGATGCTTCGCCCAGTGTCTTGTCGATCAGGCGGATGGCCTGGCGGCATTCGGCGGCAACGCTGTGGTGCCCGCTTTTGAGTTTGTCGAGCTCCTCAAGCACGATCATCGGGATGGCGACGTGGTGTTCTTCAAAGTTAAGCAGTGCGTTCGGATCGTGGATCAGTACGTTGGTATCAAGCACATAAAGGATTGGCTGGTCGGAAGAAGGGTTACGTCCATGATCATCCATACTCGGTCACCTTTGTGGGAGCCAGTCGACGCAATACCTGGGCGGTGCTGCGCCTCGATTCGACCACCGACTGCACCTGAGTGACGTCAAGCGCAGTGCCCACATGAGGAGTCTTGGAAGACGCCACCTGTGTTGCAGGTTTCGGCGATCTGACTTCGTAATACCGCAAAACCCATGACAGGAAAAAGCACTTTGACGCTTTTTTGAAGTTTATTTTTCAGGATGACGAATACCACTAGCCGAGTAACAGGTACCCCGTTAAAGTCGGAAGTCCGCCTGCATCGAAATATCGTACAAAATCACTCCAAAAATGCCTCACACCCAACAGGGCCGGGCACTTCAGCGAAACGCCTCTCGGCAGTCCTGCCAACCCAGTCCACTCTGCGCCGTTGCCTGTAGCAGGATGGGCAAAGCAACCCGCGCTTTGTCCTGGGTGTCGTGAAACACAATCACACCTTTGCGCCACAGCAGCATCAACGTCAGCACCCGTTGCGCCGACTCATCGGCCTTGAGCTTGCCCGGCTCGTCCTGGGAATCGATGTCCCACAATGCCACCTGCAAGCCTTGGGCTTGAAAGAAACCCTGGCTGTCGGCACGACGCTGGCCGTAGGGCGGACGGAAGAGAGGCACGTAGTTTTCCGGCATCAGGTTTTGCGCCAGTGAGGCACTGCGGGTGATGGAGCTCTGCCAATCCACCCAATGACTGTGGGAACGGTACTGCCAACCCTGGGTGCCCACGCACTGACCCTGGTACAGCGCCTGCACATCAGCAACGGAACTGCGCTCCACCCGGGTTTGCAGGCTGCTGCCGAGGGCGAAGAACGTGGCGTTCATCTTTTGCTTGCGCAGGTAGTCGGTGAGCCAGTCGGTGTTACCGCTGACCGGGGCCGGGCCGCCGTCGAAGGTCAGCAGGAACAGGCGGTCGTTGAATTCATCGCCATTACGCTCATGGTCGCCAAACCGCGCGATTTCGCTGCTGATCTGTGGAAACAGCGCAGCCTTGCGCAGCAGTTCGTCCAGGTACCGTTCATGGAAGCTATGACTGGGGGCGGCCCAGCCTATATAGAAGGAATCGCTGCTGACCTCGAACTTGCCGGCCTGCTCGCGCAGGTCGTCCATGTTTTCCACCAGGTAGCAGAACGAGGCATCCTCCTCGCAGCTCCTTTGGGCAAGCGTGTAGTTCTCCAGCAGGCGCTGCCAGAGCTGACGACGCAGGTCGTCGATGGCGGACAGATTGATGATCTTCAGGCCAAGGCGCTGTTTGAGCGCGCTTTCATCCTGATTCTCGCTGGCCAACAGGCTATGGGCGAACATCAGGATTTCCGCGCGCGAGGCGACGTCGAACAGCGCCGGGCTGCCGAGTTTTTCGGGCCAGGTGCCACGGTCGAGGCTGGCCACATCCACCGGGGCGGCGTGAGCGCTCAGGCAGAACAGGCAAGCGGATAAAAAAAGCGCGATTCGCACAACGGGTCTCCCTCTCCAGAGTCGACCGGCACTATAGCCGATCAGTCACTCGTCCACGCCTATGCCGGAGCGTGAATAGGGTCGGCGCTAAAGTGGCGCAGCACCTCATTTGCCCGGTAGAGTCAATTGAGCGCCGGTGTGTATCCAGCTGTGCGCAAAGGGATCCGCATTCATCTAAAGACCGAAAGGAATATTGAATATGCATGAGCAGGCAAGGCTGACCAAGAGCCATCAGACATTGGGGCAAGTCGGGCAATTGGTTTCCATTGAAGACATCGAAAAGAACTACTCGACCTCCGCCAAAGCCAATAGCGCAGTGGAGGTTGAGTGCGCGAACACACGCTGCAAGGTTAAAGTTCGCATTACTATCATTTCGCCCTCCAAGCCTGGCCGAAAAATAACGCCTTCATCCTATTTTCATGGAAAGCACATAGCGGGTTGCGATCGCAAACCTTCACAGCCGCAGCTGGCTCCTATGCACGCTTCACCAACGCAAGGAGCCAACCCGGATAAAAACAATATCCCCGCTGTTTGGGTGGATCCTATCGGCACCTCTCCTGGCTCCGGGGGCCCCACCGCGATCTCTCCAAGCCAGATCAATCCTTCAAGCGCTTCGACCCAAGGCCGATCCCGGACCGGCGCAGGCACGAGTAAAAGCCAGTCCCAGCGGGTTGAGCGCTTCGCGAAGGAGTGGCTCAAATTGACTCAGCAGGTCAGAAAAACCCAGCCGCTAGAAGCCCCCTGGAATCTCGGCGGCACTTACGCCTCAGCGTTTTATCCCTTTGATTATCAAGACACAGAATCGATGTATTCAGTTGGGACAAGAATACACACGGCCTCCGTGGTGTCGGGAAAACTCTCCAATGGCGATTTTTACATTCGCCTGAAAGAACAAAAAGCGCACGCAACTCCAAAGATCGTCATTATCAATGCTGCCATGCTGAGCGCCAGCGTCGCTGGCCAATCGCTGGCAATGCAGCTCATCAACCCAGGAGTACCGACCAGCAAAACGTACATTTTTTTCCTCGGCGCATTTCTGGCAAACCAGACGACGAGCCAGGAAGAATTGATCGTTGCTCACCCCCATTACTTTTACGTGCAAACCTAACAATGTGGAACGAGCCTTGACCCCGAGCGCATTTAACCCCTAGGCGCGTAACGAGTGCATACCTATCGCCATCATAGGTGGAGTCAAAACGCCCAAGCCCCTAGAATCCCTCCCACGATTACAGGAGCCAACTTCATGCTGATGGTGATTTCCCCCGCCAAGACCCTCGATTTCGAGACCGCGCCCGTGACCCAGCGCTTCACCCAGCCGCAGTACCTGGACCACTCCCAGGAACTGATCGAGCAATTGCGCACCCTCAGCCCGGCGCAAATCAGCGAATTGATGCACGTCTCCGACAAGATCGGCGGCCTCAACGCTGCCCGGTTCGGCAGCTGGACCCCAGCGTTCACCCAAGCCAACGCCAAACAGGCGCTGCTGGCGTTCAAGGGTGACGTCTACACCGGCCTGAATGCCGAAACCTTCAGCGATGCCGATTTCACCTACGCCCAGGACCACCTGCGCATGCTCTCGGGTCTCTATGGCTTGCTGCGCCCGCTGGACCTGATGATGCCGTACCGCCTGGAAATGGGCACCAAACTGGCCAACGCCCGTGGCAAGGACCTGTACGCCTTCTGGGGCACACGAATCAGTGAGTGGCTCAACCAAGCGCTGGCTGAGCAAGGCGACGACGTGCTGCTCAACCTGGCCTCCAACGAGTACTTCTCGGCGGTCAAGCGCACGGCCCTGAACGCAAGGATCATCAACACCGAGTTCAAGGACCTGAAGAACGGCCAGTACAAGATCATCAGCTTTTACGCCAAGAAGGCACGGGGCATGATGAGCCGCTTTGTGATCGAAGAACGCATCAACGACCCGGAAAAGCTCAAGGCGTTTGATGTGCAGGGGTATCGCTTCAATGCAGAGCAGTCGAAGCCGGATAACCTGGTGTTTTTGCGCGATCACGCACCGCAATAAGGCGTAACCGCCTCATCAGACAATGAGGTCCAAATGTGGGAGCGGGCTTGCTCGCAAATGCGCAATGTCAGCCACTGAATGAGTTGACTGACCCACCGCATTCGCGAGCAAGCCCGCTCCCACATTTTTAGGTGCACGCCCATCAAGATTCGTCATATTTTTGGCGTCAAAAAACATCCTGAAGCATGTCTAACAATTCTTTCACTCGACATTCGTCATTTTTTTTCGTAGTGGCACCACTTTTTTAAAAGCGTGATGGCACAAAACTATCCCTGCGCGCCAACTCCCCACAACTACTGGCCCAAATAGCAAGTGCTATCAATATAGTACTAGTGCCATCTTGCCTAATATTTCAAGAAATTTCGGGAAACAGGATGAGCGGCCCGGAACTTCGTCAAAACGCACGGCTCATACCACCGGTAACGAAATTCTCTGTTTCTGTAGGAGATGACTTACATGACGACCAATGGAGAGTATCGAAGTTGTCACACTAAACTTTGACCGAGTGGTCACTTTACAAATGCTTAGTTACGAGCGGCGACAAGGATGATTTGCCACGAACTATGAGGCCAAGGCTGTGCTTACCCTAATGGGTCAGTGATACAACCCAAGACATTGATATTTAAGGCTAAAAACCCATATCAAAATCTTGTGGCACTGGCGCCACGCCCTTCTCCCAGGAAGGCTGGCTGCATTTCAGGGCAGGCCCCAATAACAAGGCCAAGTTGCGCACAACTTGAGTGCAATAGTTAGTCACTCGCTATTTAACATGCCTGCACGCGATAAGTCGGCGTCTATTCGCCTAACTTTCGCGGCATCAGTGACGCTTGCAAACATGAACTCCGGCCAATTATTGGCATGATTAACACCGTCTTCAATGACACATGAGGTAAATGCGATGCGCATCAGCATATTTGGTTTGGGTTACGTTGGCGCAGTCTGTGCCGGTTGCCTGTCTGCACGTGGCCACGAAGTGGTCGGCGTAGATATCTCCAAGGATAAGATCGACCTGATCAACGCTGGCAAATCGCCGATTGTTGAGCCAGGCCTGGGCGAACTGTTGAGCCAGGGTATTGAAACCGGCCGGCTGCGCGGCACGACCAACTTCGCCGAAGCCATCCGCGATACCGACCTGTCGATGATTTGCGTCGGCACGCCGAGCAAGAAGAACGGCGACCTGGAACTCGACTACATCGAAGCGGTATGCCGCGAGATCGGCCTGGTCCTGCGTGACAAAGCCACCCGCCACACTGTGGTCGTGCGTAGCACCGTCTTGCCAGGCACCGTAGCCAACGTGGTGATCCCGATCCTCGAAGACTGCTCTGGCAAAAAAGCCGGTGTGGACTTCGGCGTTGCAGTCAACCCGGAATTCCTGCGTGAATCCACCGCCATCGCTGACTACGACCTGCCACCGATGACCGTGATCGGCGAATTCGACAAAGCCTCCGGCGATGTCCTGCAGTCGCTGTACGAAGAACTCGACGCACCGATCATCCGCAAGGACATCGCCGTTGCCGAGATGATCAAGTACACCTGCAACGTGTGGCACGCCACCAAAGTGACCTTCGCCAACGAGATCGGCAACATCGCCAAGGCTGTCGGCGTCGACGGTCGCGAAGTGATGGAAGTGGTCTGCCAGGACAAGACCCTCAACCTGTCCCAGTACTACATGCGCCCAGGCTTCGCCTTCGGCGGTTCGTGCCTGCCAAAAGACGTGCGTGCCCTCACCTACCGCGCCAGCACCCTGGACGTGGAAGCGCCGCTGCTCAACTCGCTGATGCGCAGCAACGAGTCCCAGGTGCAGAACGCCTTCGACATCGTTTCCAGCCACGACAAACGCAAAGTCGCGCTGCTGGGCCTGAGCTTCAAGGCCGGCACCGATGACCTGCGCGAAAGCCCGCTGGTCGAGCTGGCAGAAATGCTGATCGGCAAGGGTTATGACCTGAGCATCTACGACAGCAACGTCGAGTACGCCCGTGTCCACGGCGCGAACAAAGACTACATCGAAGGCAAGATCCCGCACGTGTCGTCCCTGCTCAACTCGGACTTCGACGACGTGATCAACAACTCCGACGTGATCATCCTGGGCAACCGCGATGAGAAGTTCCGTGCCCTGGCGCAGAACGCACCGCACGGTAAGCAAGTGATCGACCTGGTGGGCTTCATGTCCAAGGCCACCAGCACGACCGGTCGTACCGAAGGCATTTGCTGGTAACAGCAACGGCCAGTTCCGGGCTGCAAGCGTACTAATCCCCAGCGCTTGCAGCCTGGAGCCTTCTTCACCTTCGGATGACGCTCATGTCCAAGTTAAAACACGTACTGCTCCAATCCGCCGGCTGGCTGTTCTTCCTGAGCCTGCTGATGGGACTCGCCCTGCTGCTGCCGGCGAGTACGTTCGACGCTGAGTCGAAGAATTTTATTTTCCTGATTGGCGCCGTCGGTATCTGGCGCTACTCGATGGGTGCAACGCATTTCTTTCGCGGCATGCTGTTCCTGTACGTGGTCTACCCGCACCTGCGCCGCAAAGTGCGCAAGCTGGGCAAGGCCGCCGACCCGTCCCATGTGTTCCTGATGGTCACCAGTTTCCGTATTGATGCGCTGACCACTGCACAGGTCTACAGCTCGGTGATCCGTGAAGCCATCGAATGCGGCTTCCCCACCACCGTGGTCTGCTCACTAGTGGAAATGTCCGACGAGCTGCTGGTGAAGAGTTTGTGGGAACGCATGAACCCACCGGAGCACGTCAAGCTCGACTTCGTGCGGATCGCCGGTACCGGCAAACGCGACGGCCTGGCCTTTGGTTTCCGCGCCATCTCCCGCCATCTGCCGGATGACCGCGCAGTGGTTGCGGTGATCGATGGCGACACCGTGCTCGCCGAAGGCGTCGTGCGCAAGACCGTGCCGTGGTTCCAGCTGTTCGGCAATGTCGGCGGCCTGACCACCAACGAGTTCTGCGAAGTGCGCGGCGGCTACATCATGAGCGAGTGGCACAAACTGCGCTTCGCCCAACGCCACATCAACATGTGCTCCATGGCCCTGTCCAAGCGCGTACTGACCATGACCGGTCGTATGTCGGTGTTCCGTGCCAGCGTAGTGACCGACCCGGGCTTTATCGCCGATGTGGAAAGCGACTCGCTGCAACACTGGCGCCTGGGCCGCTTCAAGTTCTTGACCGGCGACGACAAGTCCAGCTGGTTCAGCCTGATGCGCCTGGGTTACGACACGTTCTACGTGCCGGACGCCGCGATCAATACCGTGGAACACCCGCCGGAAAAAAGCTTCATCAAGGCCAGCCGCAAGCTGATGTTTCGCTGGTACGGCAACAACCTGCGCCAGAACTCCCGTGCCCTGGGCCTGGGTGTGCGTCGGTTGGGCTTGTTCACCAGCGTGGTGCTGTTCGACCAGCGCGTGTCGATGTGGACGTCCCTGCTCGGCCTGACCGTGGCGATCATCGCCACTTTCAAATACGGCGGCGCGTTCATCCTTGCGTACCTGCTGTGGATCGGCATCACCCGCCTGATCCTGACCCTGCTGCTGTCGTGCTCCGGCCACAAGATCGGCCCGGCCTACCCGGTGATTCTCTATTACAACCAGATCATGGGCGCGCTGGTGAAGATCTACGTGTTCTTCCGCCTTGATCAACAGTCCTGGACCCGCCAGGACACCAAACTGACCCGCGATTTGGCCAGCTTTCAACGTTGGTTCAACACCTGGTCGTCTCGGACCATGACCTTCTCCGCCGGCAGCATCTTTGTTGCCGTGTTGCTGATGATGGTCTGACCCTGCCAAGCCTGAATTAACTCTAGGAAATGCCCTGATGAACAGTCCAGTAAACGCCAACGTAGTCCACGAATCCGAAGCCCAGCGCCAGCACGCCCGCGTCAAAATCCCGGCCAAGCTGCGCTTTTTCAACACCGACCGCACGCCGACCGAAGCACGCGTGCTCGACCTGTCCGCTGGCGGCCTCGCGTTCACCGCGACGCAGCCGCTGACCATCGGTGAAGTGCACAAGGGGCGCCTGCAATTCGTCATCGATAACCTCGGCCTGGCGATGGACGTGGAGCTGCAGATTCGCTCCTACGACCGCCAGACCGGCCGCACCGGTTGCCAGTTCCAGAACCTCGATGCCCAGGATATTTCCACCCTGCGCCACTTGATCACCTCGCACTTGTCCGGTGACATCGTGACCATGGGCGACGTGCTCGCGACCCTGCAGCGCGACAACTTCACCAAGGCGCGCAAGGTCAAGGACAGCGGCAGCAACATGAGCGCCTTCGGCCGCTTGCGCGCCGTGACGTTCAGCCTGGCAATCTTCCTGGTGGGTCTGGCCGCGTTCGGCTTTGTGTTCAAGTCGGTCTACGGCATGTACTTCGTCAGCCACGCCCAGGCCGGCATTGTCAGCGTGCCTGGCATGAACGTGACCATGCCGCGCGACGGCACCGTGCAAAGCCTGCTCAAGGGTGATGCGATCGCGGCCAAAGGCGCACCACTGGCCACCTTCAGCACCAGCATGCTGGATGTGCTCAAGGGCCATCTGGATGAAGACCAACTGCAACCGGCCAAGGTTGAAGAGCTGTTCGGCAAGCAAATGACCGGCACCCTGACTTCGCCATGCGATTGCATCGTTGCCCAGCAAATGGTCGCCGACGGTCAGTACGCCAGCAAAGGCGATGTGATCTTCCAACTGGTACCGCGCGGCGCCCAAGCCAATGTTGAAGCACGCTTCACCTATCGCCAGTTTGGTGACGTTCGCCCAGGCACACCGGTGAGCTTCCAGGTGGCCGACGAAGAACAACTGCGCACCGGCACCATCGTCAGCAGCACCAGCCTGAACAGCGCCGACCTGTCCTCCGACATCCGCGTGCAGATCAAGCCTGACGCTCCGCTGGACAGCACCTACGCCGGCCGCCCGGTCGAAGTGACCAGCGACCGCGGCCCATCGCTGAACTGGCTGATCGACAAAGCCATGGCTCACGGTCTGTAAGCGAGGACATGCCTGTGATGACTTTCCCAAAAACACCGCAATCCCTGTGGGAGCGGGCTTGCTCGCTAAGGGATCAGCGCGGTATGCCTGATGGACCGCGTCGCCTGCTTCGCGAGCAAGCCCGCTCCCACATTGGATCGCTGTGCACATTGGCACTGGCCATTTCTCTGGCCGGTTGCGCCGGCCTGCCTGACCAACGCCTGGCCAATGAAGCGCTCAAGCGTGGCGACACCGTCACCGCGCAGCAGAATTACCAGCAACTGGCAGACCTGGGTTACAGCGAGGCCCAAGTGGGCCTCGCCGATATCCAGGTAGGCACCCGCGATCCGGCGCAAATCAAACAGGCTGAAGCCACTTACCGTGCGGCGGCGGACACCTCGCCCCGCGCCCAGGCACGCCTCGGCCGCCTGCTGGTGGCGAAGCCCGGCTCCACCGAAGCCGAGCACCATGAAGCCGAAGGCCTGCTGAAAAAAGCTTTTGCCAACGGTGAAGGCAACACGTTGATCCCGCTGGCGATGCTGTACCTGCAATACCCGCACAGCTTTCCGAACGTGAACGCCCAGCAGCAGATCAGCAAGTGGCAAGCAGCGGGTTATCCGGAAGCCGGCCTGGCCCAGGTGCTGCTGTATCGCACCCAGGATACCTACGACCAGCATCTGGATGATGTGGAGCGCATTTGTAAAGCCGCGCTCAACACCACCGACATCTGCTACGTCGAGCTGGCCACGGTTTACCAGAAAAAAGCCGAACCGGAAAAACAGGCCGAGCTGCTCAAGCAAATGGAAGCGGGCTACAGCCGTGGCACCGTCACCGCACAACGCGTCGACAGTGTTGCTCGCGTATTGGGTGATGCTTCGTTGGGCAAGACCGACGAAAAAACTGCCCAGGCCCTGCTGGAAAAAATCGCGCCTGGCTACCCGGCTTCCTGGGTGAGCCTGGCGCAACTGCTCTACGACTTCCCGGAGCTCGGCGACGTCGACCAAATGATGAAGTACCTGGACAACGGCCGCGCCGCCGACCAGCCGCGCGCCGAGCTGTTGCTGGGCAAGCTCTACTACGAAGGCAAGTGGGTACCGGCAGACGCCAAGGCCGCCGAAGCACACTTCCAGAAAGCCGTAGGCCGCGAAGTGGCTGCCGATTACTACCTCGGCCAGATCTACCGCCGTGGCTACCTGGGCAAGGTCTACTCGCAAAAAGCCCTGGACCACTTGCTGACGGCGGCGCGCAACGGCCAGAACAGCGCCGACTTCGCCATCGCCCAGTTGTTTTCCCAAGGCAAGGGCACCAAGCCCGACCCACTGAATGCCTATGTCTTCAGCCAATTGGCTAAAGCCCAGGGCACGCCAGAGGCCAATGACTTGGCCACGCAGCTGGAGGCACCGCTGACGCCTGAGCAACGCGCTCAAGGCCAACGCCTGGTGCAACAGGAACTGGCCGCACGCGGCACCCTGGCCCAGAGCACGCTGCAACTGCACGCCCTGCAAGAAGAAGACGGCGAGGAATCCCTATGAAGCTCAACCCATTCGTCAAGGCCGGCATCGGCCTGACCTTCGCCCTGCTGTGGTCGTGCCCGACCCTGGCCGCCCTGACCGAAGCCAAGAACTTCGGCCTGGAAGTCAAAGCCACCGCGCAGTCCGAAGATGACCGCGACCTCGGCACGCAGAAAGGCGGCGACGTCAACGGCATCGGCCTCGACCTGCGCCCGTGGATCTACGGTGAAAGCGGCAACTGGAGCGCCTACGCCATGGGCCAGGCGGTTGCGTCCAGCGACATCATCGAGACCGACACCCTGCAACAGTCGGCCAATAACGAAAACCAGCAAACCAGCAACAACGATCGCAAGACCAAGAAAAACTACTTGGCCATGCGTGAGTTCTGGGTCGGCTACAGCGGCTTCACGCCCTACCCTGGCGAGATCCTCAAGCTCGGTCGCCAACGCCTGCGCAATGACGACGGACAATGGCGCGATACCAACATCGAAGCACTGAACTGGACCTTTGACACCACCCTGCTCAAGGCCAACGTCGGCGTTGCCGAACGCTTCAGCGAATACCGCACCGACCTCAAGGAACTGTCGCCGAAGGACAAGGACCGTCAGCACCTGTACGCCGACGCTTCCTACCAGTGGACGCCGGGCCAATGGATCGGCCTGCGCGGCCACCACACCCATGACAACGGCAAGCTCGATTACCCGGAACCGGGCCAGCCGACCGACTCGCTGGACAAGCGCGAGAACGGCGACCTGACCTGGCTCGGCATCGAAGCCAACAGCGACGCCTATAACTGGCGCAACACCAACACCGTCAACTATTGGGCGAGCATCACCGGCATGCAGGGCGACCGTGACACGGTCAACGCTTTGAAGGCCGACGGCACCCGCCCCGACCAGGCCAAGCGCAGCGATGACGTGAATGGTTGGGCTACCGACTTGGGTATCCGCCTGCGCCTCGACCCGCAGTGGCAAGTGGGTGCTGCCTACGCCCGCGCCAGCGCCGAGTACGAACAGAACGGCCTGCAAAGCAACCGTTCGAACTGGACCGGCACCCAGTCCCGCGTGCACCGCTTCGGCGAAGCCTTCCGTGGCGAAATGAACAACATGCAGTCCATGAGCCTCTTCGGTTCCTGGCAGTTGCGCGAGGACTACGACGCCAGCTTGGTGTACCACAAGTTCTGGCGTGTCGACGGTAACAAGCCGGTGGGCAGCAACGGCATCGATGCCGTGCAGAACAACACCGACGATGTGACCGGCGCGATCCTGTCCAGCACTTCCCTGCCGCTTGAAGACGGCAAGAAAGACCTGGGCCAGGAGATGGACCTGGTCGTTACCAAGTACTTCAAGACCGGCTTGCTGCCGGCCGCGCTCAGCCAGTCGATCGACGAACCGTCGGCCCTGGTGCGCTTCCGTGCCGGTGTGTTCAAACCGGGTGACGCCTATGGCAGCCAGGTCGATTCGTACATGCATCGCGCCTTTGTCGACGTGATTTGGAAGTTCTGATGGGAGCCTGCGCAATGATTCCTCAACGCTTGCTGGTGACCGCGATGCTGATGGCCAGCGCCACAGCCTTCGCCGATACCGCGCAGCAGGTCAAGGCGCCGACCATCGCCAAAGAACTGCAACAGGCCAAGACCTACACTATTTCCAGCCCGCCGACCGCGCCGCTGGAAATGGCCAAGCCGGCCCTGCCGGATCTTTCGGGCTACACCGCTGCAGCGATGCAAAAGAAGATCGTGCGTGGCAAAGCGGGCAAGTTCAGCATCCGTCGCATGATGCAGGAAGACGCCCTCAAGGACTTCATTGGCGGTGACAACAAGATGGCCGAATGGGTGGTGCGCCAGCACGGCATTCCCCAGGCGATCTTTGTCGATGACGGCTACATGAACCTCAAGGACCTGCTGGGCAAGGTGCCCAAGCAGTACCTGAGCGAAACCTCGCCGGGCGTGTTCCTGGCCAAGTTGCCGATCGTGGTCGGGCGCAAAGGCATCCTGGAAATCGACAAGAAGACCCAGGAGTTGCGTTTGTCCCAGGAAGCCGGTTCGTTCCTGATCAACGATGGCCAGCTATTTGTGAGTGACACCAAAGTCACCGGCTGGAGCGAAAAAGCCAACGGCCCGGCGCTGTTCAAGTCGCCCAAGGAATTTCGCCCGTTCCTGCTGGCTTGGGGAGGCACCGAGACGTACATCGCCAATACCAAGATGGCGAGCTTCGGCTACGCCAACAGTAAGTCGTACGGGGTGAGTATTTCCCAGTACACGCCGAATATGGCCAAGGTACTCAAGCGCCCTGAGCCGACCGGCTGGATCATTGATTCCGAGTTCTCGGACATGTGGTACGGCTTCTACTGCTACGAGACCACAGGCTTTGTGATCAAGGGCAATACCTACAAAGACAACATCGTCTACGGCATTGACCCTCATGACCGTTCCCACGGCCTGATAATCGCGGACAACACCGTCTACGGCACCAAGAAGAAGCACGGCATCATCATTTCCCGGGAAGTGAACGACAGCTTCATCTTCAACAACCGCAGCTACGACAACAAGCTCTCCGGCCTGGTGCTCGACCGTAACAGCGTCAACAACTACGTGGCTGACAACGAGTTCTACCGCAACCACACCGACGGCATCACGCTCTATGAGAGCGGTGACAACCTGCTGTGGGGCAATAAAGTGATTGCCAACCGTCGCCACGGTATCCGCGTGCGTAACAGCGTGAACATCAAGCTGTACGAAAACACCTCGATGGCCAACGGCCTGACGGGGCTTTACGGTCACATCAAGGATTTGACCGACACCGACCGTGACATCGCCCTCGACCCGTTCGACGCCAAAGTTTCGCTGATCGTGGTCGGCGGAGAGCTGGCGGGTAACGGCAGCGGGCCGCTGTCCATCGATTCGCCGTTGAGTGTCGAGTTGTACCGCGTGTCGATGCTGGCGCCGACCAAATCCAGCGGCATCAGCTTCTCCGGCATTCTTGGCGAGCGCCAGGAAGAAATTCTCGACCTGCTGGTACGCCAGCAGAAAGCCGTGCTGATCGACCCTGTCGAACGCCAGACCGAAATGCAGGACTGAGGATGACCCTTATGCACCCACACATGATCAAACTGCTCAGCCTCTCGGGTCTGACCCTCGGCCTGCTTGCGGCCAGCCAGGGCGTGCGCGCCGACGAAATCAAGGCGCCGACCTTCACCGCCGAACCGTGCTGCAGCCTGTGCCCGGCGGCGCATGATGCGCGCAACTACACCACGCGCTACCAGCAGAATTTCACCACCCTGGTACAAGCCCAGGGCGACTGGCTGTTCCGTACCCAGGAAGACCTGCGTACCGAGTTCGACACCACGCCTTCCGGCTACAAGCGCATGCAACAGCTGCACGATGCGTTCAAGGCCAAGGGCGTTGAATTGGTGGTGGTTTACCAGCCCACCCGTGGCCTGGTGAACCGCAATAAACTCAACCCGGAAGAGAAAGCCAAGTTCGATTTCGACAAGGCACTGGGCAACTACAAGACCATGCTCGGCCGTTTCGCCAAGATGGGCTACGTAGTACCGGACCTGTCGCCGTTGACCAACGAACAGCTTCCGGATGAACTGCCGGCCCACGATTTTTACTTCCGTGGCGACCAGCACTGGACGCCCTACGGCGCCCAGCGCACGGCGAAAATCGTCGGTGCCAAAGTGCGTGCAATGCCTGAGTTTGCCGACATTCCCAAGCGCGAATTCGAAACCAAGCGTTCCGGGCGCATGGGCAAGACCGGCACCCTGCACAACATGGCCGGCCAGCTGTGCGGCACGAGCTACGCGATCCAGTACATGGACCAGTTCACCACCGAGCCCAAAGGCGAAGCCGGTGATGGCGACCTGTTCGGCGACTCGGGCAACCCGCAGATCACCCTCGTGGGCACCAGCCACAGTGGCAAGAACTACAACTTCGCCGGTTTCCTCGAGCAGGAAATCGGTGCCGATATCCTCAACGTCGCCTTCCCTGGCGGCGGTCTGGAAGGTTCGATGATCCAGTACCTGGGCAGCGACGAATTCCAGAAGTCGCCGCCAAAGATTCTGATCTGGGAGTTCTCGCCGCTGTATCGCCTCGACCAGGAGACCATCTATCGCCAGATGATGTCCCTGCTCGACAACGGCTGCGAAGGCAAGACCGCACAGATGACGGCCAGCACGACATTGAAACCCGGCAAGAACGAATTGCTGGTTAACAGTTCGAACAAAGACCTGCGCAACGCCAACCACCAGGTTGATATCCGCTTCGCCGATCCATCGGTGAAAACCTTGCAAGCCACCCTCTGGTACATGAACGGGCGCCACGAGGACATCAAGATCGAGAAACCCGAAACATCCGATACAGACGGGCGTTTCGCCTTTGAACTGCGCACCGATGAAGACTGGGCCTCGCAGAACTTGCTGGCCGTGGAAGTGCAGGGTCCCGAAGCGGGCGCTGCCGCGCAAAAGGTTGAAGCGAAAATTTGCACACGCAACGTATTCCCAAGCAGCGGTCAAAAAACCGCATCACTCGGGCAATGAGGTTACCTATGCAGAAGTTATTGATCCCTACGTTACTCGGCCTGGCGATGTTCGCCGGCTCCGTTAACGCCGCCGCGCCACTGCGTCCGCCCCAGGGTTATTTCGCACCGATTGAAGCCTTCAAGACCGGCGACTTCAAGAATGACTGCGACGCCATGCCGGCGCCGTACACCGGCTCGCTGCAATTTCGCAGCAAGTACGAAGGTTCGGACAAGGCGCGTTCCACGCTGAATGTGCAATCCGAAAAAGCCTTCCGCGACAGCACCGCTGATATCACCAAGCTGGAAAAAGACACCAGCAAGCGCGTGATGCAGTTCATGCGCGACGGTCGTCCGGAGCAGCTGGAATGCACCCTCAACTGGCTCACGAGCTGGGCCAAGGCGGATGCGTTGATGTCCAAGGACTTCAACCACACCGGCAAGTCCATGCGCAAATGGGCGCTGGGCAGCATGGCGTCGGCCTATGTACGCCTGAAGTTCTCCGATTCGCACCCGTTGGCCAACCACCAGCAGGAATCGCAAATCATCGAAGCCTGGTTCAACAAACTGGCCGATCAGGTAGTAAGCGACTGGGACAACCTGCCGCTGGAGAAAACCAACAACCACTCCTACTGGGCCGCCTGGTCGGTGATGGCAACGTCCGTCGCCACCAACCGCCGCGACCTGTTTGATTGGGCGGTGAAGGAATACAAGGTCGGCGTGAACCAGGTCGATGACCAGGGCTTCTTGCCGAACGAATTGAAGCGCCAGCAACGCGCCTTGTCGTACCACAACTACGCCCTGCCGCCGCTGTCGATGATCGCCAGTTTTGCCCTGGTCAACGGTGTTGATCTGCGCCAGGAAAACAACAGCGCGCTCAAGCGCCTGGGCGACAAAGTGCTGGCCGGGGTGAAAGACCCGGAAATCTTCGAACAGAAGAATGGCAAAGAGCAAGACATGAAGGACCTCAAGGAAGACATGAAATATGCCTGGCTTGAGCCGTTCTGCACCCTCTACACCTGTGCGCCGGATGTGATCGAGCGCAAACACGGGATGCAGCCATTCAAGACGTTCCGCCTCGGGGGTGACCTGACCAAGGTGTACGACCCGACGCATGAAAAGGGCAACAAAGGTAGCTGACGAAACGCACTTCAAATGTGGGAGCCCGCTCCCACAGTTTGAACCGGTTTCGTCAGTAGGAATGTAGTACCGCCCCCTCGCGAAATCGTGGGGGGGTTTGGGGGGGCTCTGGCCCTTGACTGTTGGTTAAACATGGAGAGATCGGGATGGTTTTCTCGTCCAATGTGTTCCTGTTTCTGTTCTTGCCGATCTTTCTCGGCTTGTACTATTTGAGCGGGCAACGCTATCGCAACCTGCTGCTGCTGCTGGCCAGCTACGTGTTCTACGCCTGGTGGCGAGTGGACTTCCTGGCGCTGTTCGCCGCGGTGACGCTGTGGAACTACTGGATCGGCCTCAAGGTCGGTGCGGCAGGCGTGCGCACCAAGCCGGCCCAGCGCTGGCTGCTGCTGGGCGTGGTGGTCGACCTGTGCATCCTCGGCTACTTCAAGTACGCCAACTTCGGCGTCGACAGCATCAATGTGATGATGAAGTCGGCGGGCCTGGAGCCGTTTATCCTGACCCACGTGTTGTTGCCGATCGGTATCTCGTTCTACATCTTCGAGTCCATCAGCTACATCATCGACGTGTACCGTGGCGACACCCCGGCCACGCGCAACCTCATCGACTTTGCAGCGTTCGTGGCGATCTTCCCGCACTTGATTGCCGGCCCTGTGTTGCGCTTTCGCGACCTGGCCGACCAGTTCAACAACCGCACCCACACCCTCGACAAGTTCTCCGAGGGCTGCACGCGGTTCATGCAGGGGTTCATCAAGAAGGTCTTCATCGCCGACACCCTGGCGGTGGTGGCCGACCATTGCTTCGCCCTGCAAAACCCGACAACGGGCGATGCCTGGCTCGGCGCGCTGGCCTACACCGCACAGCTGTACTTCGACTTCTCCGGCTACAGCGACATGGCGATTGGTTTGGGCTTGATGATGGGTTTCCGCTTCATGGAAAACTTCAAGCAGCCGTACATCAGCCAGTCGATCACCGAGTTCTGGCGTCGCTGGCACATCAGCCTCTCCACCTGGCTGCGTGACTACCTGTACATCACCCTGGGCGGCAACCGTAAAGGCACGCTGACCACCTACCGCAACCTGTTCCTGACCATGTTGCTCGGTGGCCTGTGGCACGGTGCGAACATCACCTACATCGTGTGGGGCGCCTGGCACGGCATGTGGCTGGCGATTGAAAAAGCCATCGGCCTCAACACCTCGCCGCGCAGCTTCAACCCCGTACGGTGGGCCTTTACCTTCCTGCTGGTGGTGATGGGCTGGGTGATCTTCCGCGCCGAAAACCTGCACGTCGCCGGCCGTATGTACGGTGCGATGTTCAGCTTTGGCGAGTGGTCGCTGTCGGAACTCAACCGCGCCAACCTCACCGGCCTGCAAGTAGCAACCCTGGTGGTGGCCTATGCAACCCTGGCGTTTTTTGGCCTGCGCGACTTCTACACCAATCGCCCTGCCGAGAAAACCGAGAAGACCAAGCCAGCCGACCCGAGCCTGATCAAGGCCGTACCGGGCGACAACCCTGGCAGCATCCACGAGCCCGGCTTCACCGTGGGCCAAGATGCCGCCGTGCAACCGGCCTACTGGACCGCTGACTGGCCACGCTACGCCATGCGCGCTGCGGTGCTGCTGCTGTTCGTGGCGTCGATTCTTAAATTGTCGGCGCAGAGTTTCTCGCCGTTCCTTTACTTCCAATTCTGAGGGAGCCGACCATGACCCGTTCATTACGCGTCCTCTATATCGGCCTGTTCCTGGTGGTGCTGCTGGCCCTGGGTGCCTGGTCACTGCGCAGTTTCTTCGGTTTCAGCACCAATGCCGACGCAACCGTGCTCAACGGCCGTTGGACCAAGGCTGTCGAGACGCACTACGACGAAGAGTTCCCGATCAAACGCCTGGGCACCAACCTGTGGGCAGCGCTGGATTATAAGCTGTTCAATGAAGGTCGCCCTGGCGTGGTACTGGGTCGCGATCACTGGTTGTACAGCGACGAGGAGTTCAACCCCGCCGTCAACGAAGACCAGAACCTTGAAGGCAACTACGCGCTGGTCGAAGGCGTACGCCAGAAGCTTAAGGCGCAGGGCATTCAGCTGGTGATGGCGATCGTGCCGGCCAAGGTGCGCCTGTACCCGGAACACCTGGGTGAAGTGAAACCGGCCAGCATCCACGCCAACCTGTACCAGGACTTCCACGCCCGTGTCGCCGCCGACAAGATCATCGCCCCCGACCTGCTTGGCCCACTGCAACAGGCCAAGCTCGCTGGCAAGCAAGTGTTCCTGCGCACCGACACGCACTGGACGCCGGACGGTGCTGAAATTGCCGCCAAGCAGTTGGCTAAGACGATTACCGAAAAGACCCCGCTGAGCGGCGAGCCACAGCGCTTTGTCACCGAAGCAGAGAAAACCGAGCCGCACAAAGGCGACCTGCGCCTGTTCCTGCCTCTGGACCCGCTGTTCGAAAACCTGATGCCACCTAAAGAGCCGCTGGAAAAACGCGTCACGCACCTGGCCGAAACCAAAGGTGACGACGCGCTGTTCAGCGACAGCGAAACCCCGGTGGCACTGGTGGGCACCAGCTACAGCGCCAACCCCAACTGGAACTTCGTCGGCGCCCTCAAGCAAGCCCTGGGCAGCGACGTAGTCAGCTACGCCGAAGACGGCCACGGCCCGATCCTGCCAATGCTCAGCTACCTCAAAAGCGATGACTTCAAGAACAGCCCGCCACAGGTGCTGATCTGGGAGTTTCCTGAACGTTATCTGCCCGTGAACAACGAAATCGGCGATGCCGACCCCAAGTGGGTTGCGCAACTTAAACAAGCCGGTACGCGCCAACAGAACATGGCACTGAACACCCCAGCTAAAAACCCAAAATCCGAGACGCCCGACCGGGCGCAAAACTGAAAGAGAGGTAACTCACATGACTTTCACTACTACTCCGCGTCGTCTCGCCAAAACCTTGGCCCTCGCCGCTGGCATGAGCATCGCTTCGATGTCGGCCTTCGCCGGTGATGCTGCCTTGTACGGCCCCGTCGCACCGAAAGGTTCGAGCTTCGTGCGCGTCTACAACGCCTCCAATCAAGAAGTCAGCGCCACCGTTGGCAGCACCAACCTGAGCGAAGTCGCGCCACTGGCGAGCAGCGATTTCAGCTTCATGCCGGGCGGTGACTACAGCGCGAAGGTAGGCAGCCAGACCGTGCCGGTCAAACTCGCCGCAGACCACTACTACACCCTGGTCAACAACGGCAGCGGCCAGCCACAGCTGATCGAAGAACCACCGTTCAAGAATAAGCAGAAGTCCCTGGTGCGCGTGCAGAACCTCAGCGACAAGGCCCTGACCCTGAAAACCGCTGACGGCAAGACCGACGTGGTCAAGTCCGTGGCTGCCAAAGGCCGCGGCGAGCGCGAAATCAACCCGGTGAAAGTGAGCCTGGCCTTGTATGACGGCGACAAGAAAGTCAGCGACCTGAAGCCAGTGGCGCTGGAGCGCGGTGAAGCCGCCGTGCTGTACGTCACGGGTTCCGGTTCGAGCCTGTCGCCAGTCTGGGTGAAACGCCCCGTGTCGACCCGCTAATTATTTCCCTGTGGAAGCCGGGCTTACCCGCGATGCACACGACTCGGTTTGTCAGATGCACCGAGGTGATGCCTTCGCGAGCAAGCCCGCTCCCACAGGGACCGAGACAAAAACAAGAGTGAAACGACAAACCTTCGTAGCTCTGACCCAAATTGATTCAAGGAGAAACACATGATCCCAGTAATCCTTTCCGGTGGTAGCGGCTCACGTCTTTGGCCGCTTTCCCGTAAACAGTTTCCTAAACAATTCCTGGCCCTGACCGGCGAACACACGCTGTTCCAGCAAACCCTGGAACGCCTGGTGTTCGAAGGCATGGACGCCCCGATCGTGGTCTGCAACAAGGACCATCGCTTTATCGTCAACGAACAACTGGCGACCCGTAAGCTGGAATGCCAGCGCATCCTGATGGAACCGTTCGGCCGCAACACGGCGCCGGCCGTGGCCCTCACCGCGATGATGCTGGTCAACGAAGGCCGCGACGAACTGATGCTGGTGCTGCCGGCCGACCACGTGATCGACGACCAGAAAGCCCTGCAGCGTGCACTGGCCCTGGCTACCGTAGCCGCCGAGCGTGGTGAGATGGTGTTGTTCGGCGTGCCGGCGACCCGTCCGGAAACCGGTTATGGCTACATCAAGTCCACGGCTGATTCGCTGCTGCCCGAAGGCGTGAGCCGCGTGCAACAGTTCGTGGAAAAGCCCGATGAAAAACGTGCCGTCGAGTTCGTCAAAAGCGGCGGTTACTTCTGGAACAGCGGCATGTTCCTGTTCCGCGCCAGCCGCTTCCTCGAAGAGCTGAAAAAGCACGATCCGGACATCTACGACACCTGCGTGCTGACCCTGGAACGCAGCGAGCAAGATGCCGACACCGTGTCCTTCGACGAAGCCACCTTCGCCTGCTGCCCGGACAACTCCATCGACTACGCTGTGATGGAAAAAACCCAGCGCGCCTGCGTGGTGCCGCTGAGCGCCGGCTGGAGCGACGTGGGTTGCTGGGCGTCGCTGTGGGCTGTCAACGACAAAGACGTCCACGGTAACGTCAGCAAAGGCGACGTGGTGATCCAGGACAGCCGCAACTGCATGATCCACGGCAACGGCAAACTGGTGTCGGTGATCGGCCTGGACAACATCGTGGTCGTTGAAACCAAGGACGCGATGATGATTGCCCACAAGGACAAGGTCCAGGGCGTCAAGCAGATGGTCAACACCCTGAACGACCAGGGCCGCACTGAAACCCAGAACCACTGTGAAGTCTATCGCCCGTGGGGCTCCTACGACTCGGTGGACATGGGCGGCCGCTTCCAGGTCAAACACATTTCGGTCAAGCCGGGCGCGTGCCTGTCGCTGCAAATGCACCACCACCGCGCCGAACACTGGATCGTGGTCAGCGGCACGGCCGAAGTGACCTGTGACGAGAACGTGTTCCTGCTCACCGAAAACCAGTCCACCTACATCCCGATCGCTTCGGTGCACCGCCTGCGTAACCCAGGCAAGATCCCGTTGGAGATCATCGAAGTACAATCGGGCAGCTACTTGGGCGAAGACGATATCGAGCGATTTGAAGATATCTACGGCCGCTCGACGCCAGTTGAACGTGGCGTGTCGGTGAAAACTATCGCGCAGTAAAACAGTCGTACGAGAAGCCCCCGTCCAGCCGACTGCGTCCCCTATCCGCAGCCGGTTGGGCGGGGGCTTTTTAGTTCACAGGCCGTTCAAGCCTATGCGCGACCGCCCCAGTTACTCGGGGAATAGGCATTGTAATTGCCCGTATTGTTAGTGCTGGTGCCCGCAATGTCATATTTTTTCTTGCCATATTCCTCCATAGTCCTGCCGCCCCAGACCATAGCCCCCCCGAAAACTTTCGCACCTGCGCCACCATTGGTCGCAACTCTCGCGCCACCCCCCTGCATCGCCGCACCTGCCACCGTTATGGCGACCCCGGCGACCTTACCCTTATTCGAATCATCTTTAACGTGAAGCGCCGTTGAAAACTGCGAATTGACGCGATTGCTGATGCCTTGCATGAGTGTCTGGCGCAGATTCGTAAGCCCCAGGTTTTGCATACGCGGTAACCCGTTCGAGCTGACCTCTTGCTTGGGCACTTGATTGGGTGTTCCCAACACCGCAGGCGCTGGCGTGGATGCCAGCGAGACAAAGGCGTCGGTACAGGGGCGAGGGTATTTGATACGGTCATAGAACATCTCACTTCGTAAGTCTACGGTTGAGTTCCTTCATGGCTTAGCGCGCAACTCCGTGCTCAAACTCTGTGGGAAAAAGCTCGAAACCGGTTCCCGTATCAAAGGAAATGCCCACACACCCAGGTCGTGCTTTGCGGCTGCTGAACAGACGCAATCCTGGGTTTTGATTGCCGTTACCTACGACTGGCGCGATCGAATGTGTCGGCACCATACTCTTGGGCAACCTTGCCTCCCACGATCATCGCGGCGCCGAGGACTTTGGACAACGTCCCACCGCTGGTGACCAGTGTTTGCCCAGCCTCCTGGGTTGCCATGCCGCCCATGGCAATACCAAATCCCTTGGCGTGCCTGGCGTTCATACCGCTGTTGCGCAGATCTGCTGAAGGCGCTTGCAGCAAGGTTTGCCCCAAGTTTGTAAGCTTCTGATTCTGCATACGACCAGACGGGCGTGAACCCGGCTCTTCGTTCGTTTGCCTGGACGCTCCAGCCGTATTCGGCGCTGGTGCTCGCTGAGCCGTGATGAGAGAGGTCACCGCCGACGCCAGGGCGGAGGTGACGGCCGGCGCAAGAAGGGCTGCTGCAATCATAGTTTTTCTCACTTAATCAGACTGCGGTTGATAACCCTCCTGGGTAGTTGGCATTTCCCTATGCTGGCTCTGTGGAGAAAATGAGTTATCAGGTTCCCTGTAAACGAAAACCGCTACCCGCGATAGGCACCGAGGCCACCCCGCAGGTAGGATGTTTTATCTGCTTATGAGGTTGTCATCATGTTCTTCGGCGTCCTATTGATCATCACCTGGTTGATCCTGTTGCTGCGCTATCCGGCCAAGGCCTTGCCGGTGTCGCTGGCCGCCGCCGTTGGCCTGGGTCTGGTCGCCGTTTGGGTGGTATGGCTGGACAACCGCGAAGCCTCTCAATTAGCCCGACTGGAACTGCGCATCACCTATGCCGCCGCAAAATGCCCGGCCGACCGGCCGCTCAAACTGACCCTGAACAACGGCAACGACGTGCCCCTCACCGAGCTGCGGTGGCGCGTCGCCGCCTATGCGCCGGGCGACACGGTCAACCTCGCCGACAATGTCTACGCCGCCCCGCGCTATCGCGGACCGGGTGAGTTGCAGGCCGGCGCCACCTGGGACGATTGCCTGCCCACACCGCCTCTACGCGCCGGCTACCGCCCGCAAACCCTCGAATTTCGTGCCGAGCACCTGCAAGGCAGTTTCTCGGACTGACAAAGGACTGACCCATGCCCAACGTACTCATCACCGGATGTTCAAGCGGCATCGGCCGTGCCCTGGCGGACGCCTTCAAAACCGCCGGCTACACGGTGTGGGCCAGCGCCCGCCGCCCGGAAGACGTCGCCGCCCTTTCCGCCGCCGGGTTTAATGCCGTCGAACTGGACGTCAACGACAGCGCCGCCTTGCAGCGCCTGGCCGAACAATTGGGCGAATTGGATGTGCTGGTCAACAACGCCGGTTATGGCGCCATGGGTCCTTTACTCGACGGCGGCACCGAAGCCATGCAGCGCCAATTCGAGACCAACGTGTTCTCTATCGTGGGTGTGACCCAAGCGTTGTTTCCGGCCCTGCGGCGCAGTAAAGGCCTGGTGGTGAATATCGGCAGTGTTTCCGGTGTGCTGGTCACGCCGTTTGCCGGCGCCTACTGCGCGTCAAAAGCCGCCGTACATGCCTTGAGCGATGCACTGCGCATGGAACTGGCGCCGTTTGGCGTGCGCGTGATGGAAGTGCAACCCGGCGCCATCAACACCCACTTCGCGAAAAACGCCGGGGCCCAGGCCGAGTTGTTGATCAATGAGCAATCCCCTTGGTGGCCGTTGCGCGACGGCATCCGTGCGCGCAGCCAGGCCTCCCAGGACAAACCCACACCGGCCAGCGTGTTTGCGGCGGATGTGCTGAAGGCTGTGCAACAAGATCTACCGCCACGCCTGCTGCGCTCGGGCAATGGCAGCCGGGCATTGCCGTTGATGGCGGCGTTACTGCCCAAGGCGTTGCTGGAGAAGGTACTCAAGAAGCGCTTCGGGCTCGCCGGCTCGCTTTAGCCCTTCATGAAATCAATAAACGCCCGCACCTTCAGCGGCAAATGCCGAGTGTCCGGATACAGTGCGTAGACCCCTTGCGGGGCGAAGCGATGGTCCGGCAACAGGCGCACCAACCTGCCGGCGTCCAGATCGTCTTTGACCAGCCATTGGGGCAACACCGCCACGCCATGCCCGCGCACGGCGAAGGCTTGCAGGACTGCGGCGCTGTCAGCCACGAGGGTGGTGTGGCCCGTGCAGTATTGATGCTCGACGCCCGCCGAGTCGGTCACCGTCAATTCGGTCAGCCGCCCATGGCCCAACCTGGGCATCTGCTCCAATTCATCCAGGGTACTCACCCCTGCTAACGCTGGCGCCGCCACGGCAAACACCTCGAACGTCGACAACTGCACCGCGCGCAGGTTGGAATCCAGCAAACGTCCCAGGCGGATCGCCACGTCAAAACGCTCGGAGATCAAATCTGCATGGGTCGAGGAGGTGGATAAGTGAATATTCAAGTCCGGATGCAAGCGGCGGAAAGCTTCGATAGCCGGAACGACCACGGCCAACGCGTATTCCACGGTGGTGGTAATGCGCAACGAACCTTTGAGCTGGGCATGCTCCGAGCGCGCCTCTTCCACCGCCAGCCGCGCCTCTTCGAGCATACGCGTACAGCGCAGGTAGAAGCGTTCGCCGGCATCGGTCAGCGCCAATTGGCGGGTGTTGCGGGTCAACAGGGTCACGCCCAACTCGGCTTCCAGGCGTTTGAGGTTGAAGCTGACCACGGCGCGGGTCTGCCCCAGCAAATCAGCCGCAGCCGTCAGCGAGCCGGCCTCGACCACGGCCTTGAAGGTGTCGAATCGGTCCAGGCTGACCATCGGCAGCGCGCTCCTTTGTCAAAATATTTTTGACAAACTAACAGGCAAACCGACGTATACCAAACACTGCATCCCTCCTACCCTGCCCGCTTCATTCGCAGGATTGCGCCCATGACCTACCGCTCGAAAGTCGCCTGGATCTTTTTGCTGGGCTTCGCCCTGGACCTGGTGAATATGTTTGTCGCCACGGTCGCCTACCCGGATATCGCCCGCGACCTGCAGGCCTCGGTCACGCAACTGGCGTGGATCAGCAACGCCTACATGCTCGGCCTGACGGTGATCATTCCGCTCAGCGTCTGGCTGGCCGCGATGATGGGAGAAAGAGCCTTGATCGCCGCCAGCCTGCTGTTGTTCGCCGGAGCCTCGGTGATGGTGGGCCAGGCGAGTTCGATTGAAACGCTGATCGGCTGGCGCGGCCTGCAAGGGCTGGGCGGTGGCCTGCTGATTCCCGTTGGGCAGGCCATGGCTTACCGGCACTTCCCTGCCGCTGAGCGCAGCCAACTGACGGCGCGGGTGATGTCAGTGGCGTTGTTGGTGCCCGCGTTGTCCCCAGCGTTGGGCGGTTTGATTGTCGACAGCCTGTCATGGCGCTGGATCTTCTACGCCAACCTGCCGCTGGCGCTGATCACACTGCTGCTGGCCCTGCTGTGGATAAAACCCGACGCGCCCACAACTGTAAGGCCGGGCCTGGACGTGAGCAGTATTTTCAAACAGATCGGCAGCCCGATGTTGCGGGTCGCCATGCTGATCTATCTGTGCATTCCCGGCGTCTTTATCGGCACCAGCCTGATCGCCATCCTCTACCTGCGCGGCCTCGGCTATGACGCCACGCACACCGGTGCGCTGATGCTGCCCTGGGCGCTGGCCTCGGCAGTCGCAATTTACCTCAGCAAAAAGCTCTTCAACCGTTGCGGGCCGAAGCCATTGTTGCTGGCGGGCATGGCGCTGCAATGCATCGGCATTCTGTTGCTGAACGAGCCTGCGCTGATTATCCCGGCCTATCTGTTGATGGGTTTGGGCGGCAGCCTGTGCAGCAGCACCGCGCAAACCCTGGCTTTTCTCGATATCCCCGCCGAACGCATGGGCCACGCCAGCGCCTTGTGGAACATCAATCGGCAAGTGAGCTTCTGCCTGGGCGCCGCGCTGCTGAGTGGATTGTTGTCGGCCTTGGATTCTTTCGCCATTACCTTCACGATGGCAGCAGCCCTGACCCTGCTGCCTCTTTTTGCAGTGCTGCGCCTGGACACGTCCCGAGTGCGCGCATTGCTCCACCCTGCCAGCGAGCCTCACCGATGATTGATTACAGCGACTTTTTTGAAGAAGTGATCCAGACCCACGTCGAGATCGAGCAATGGTTTGCCGGGGTTGCGCCAGAGGGCACCTTGCAGAACTTGCTCGCGCGCTTCTCTCCGGAATTCAGCATGGTTGCCCCGGCGACCGGCACACGGGTCAATACCGCCGGGGTCAACGCCCTGTTCACGCGTTTGGGCGGCATGCGTCCGGGGTTGAAGATCACGTTGAGCGAGATGACCGGGATTGACCGGCATGCGCGTGGCGCCACGGTGACTTATCGTGAACATCAGGTGGATGACAGCGGCACGCAGACGGACCGCCGCGCCACGGTGGTGTTCGAGAAGCAGGCCAGTGGCGCGCTGTTGTGGCGTCACCTGCATGAGACCTTTATCAAAGCCTGACAGGGTCGATAAATGTGGGAGCGGGCTTGCTCGCGTAGGCGTTGGGTCAGTCGATGGATTAGGTGACTGTCACACCGTATTCGCGAGCAAGCCCGCTCCCACATTTTAGTTGCGTGCTTGATCAACAATCACCGTGCAAGTAATCCCCGCCGCCAACAACACCCCCTCCGGCACTTCATCGATATGAATGCGCACTGGGACCCGCTGCGCCAAACGCACCCAGTTGAACGTTGGGTTCACATCGGCGATCAGCTCGCGGCTTTCGGGGTTGTCACGGTCATAGATGCCGCGCGAGATGCTTTCTACGTGCCCCTTGAGGGTCTCGCCGCTCATCAATTGCATATCGGCTTTATCACCGACCTTGACGTGAGGCAGTTTGGTTTCTTCGAAGAACCCGTAAACCCAGAACGAGTTCATATCGACAACGGCCATCTTGGCTTCGCCGATGCGCGCGTAGTCGCCGCGATGCACATTCAGGTTGGTGACATAACCATCGACCGCCGCGACGACTTGAGTGCGTTTCAGGTTGAGTTCGGCCGCTTCCAATTGCGCCAGAGCGTGCTGGTAATCTGCCAAGGCCGAATCGGCGATGTTGCTGGCGTCTTCGCGGTTTTCCTTGGAGATCACCAGCGCATCGAGGTCGGCGCGGCGGTGGGCGTTGACCTTGCGCATTTCCCAAGTGGCCTTGCGCGAAGCCACCAACGATTGCGCCTGCTTGACTGCGATGCGGTAGTGCTCGGGGTCGATCTGCATCAGCAAGTCGCCCTTTTTCACCAACTGGTTGTCACGCACCGGCACGTCGACCACTTCACCCGTAACGTCAGCCGCCACGTTGATGATGTCCGCACGCACGCGGCCGTCGCGGGTCCACGGGGTCTCCATGTAATGCACCCACAGCGTGCGGCCAATCCAGATCGCCAAGGCCAGTACCAGCAAGGTCGCGAGCAGGCTGAAAAACTTTTTCATCGGGGCATTCTCAACGGTAGACGGTCAGCGCCAGGGCGCCAAACAGGCAAACGAACAGGCTCAGGCGCAGCAACGCCGGGTGCCAGAAAAAACGGTACAGGTCGAACCCGGCCAGGAAGCGATCCAGCGCCCAGGCCAGCACGGCCGCGATGAGGAACATCAGGGTGATGGTCGGCATGTACACGCCGTGGAAGGCGATTTCACGGGGCATTCGGGGATCCTTTGAGGGCAGCGAGCGGCGATTGCGGGTCCAGCAATGAGGTGCGGATAAAATGCAGGTAGCTTTTCACCCGCCGCAGCGCCGAGGTATCGAAGTGCGGGGCGAAGGGTTCGTCGGTGGCGTGCACGCGGCTGATCGCGTGGTCCACAGCGATCAGGCCACGCTCCAGGTTGCTCGCGCTGGGTTGCAGGAACAAGCGCACCAGCGAGCGGCCCATCACGCGGATCGCCTGGCGCCAGGGCTGGGATTCGGCGTACGCCGGGTGCACCGGCAAAATCGCCTGTTCCTTACGCAACTCGATGATCGCGTGGCCGACTTCCAGCACCACGAACATCCAGCGCAGCAGGTCGCGCTGCACGTGTGGCTGGCCGACGGCGAGGCCGTAGGCCTGGTGTAGCAGGTCGCGGGTGCGGCTTTCGAAACTCGAGGCCAGGCCCTTGAGCTTGCCGCTGATCGCGTACACCACTTGCTCGCGCAGGTCCTGCTCCAGGCGGCGCCACAGCCAGCGGCTGTTGGGCGGCAGGATGATCGCCCCCGCCGCCGCGCACACCAGCATGCCGATGACCATGGCGATGTAGTCGTTGATAAAGGTGTAGGGGTTGTAGACCGTGAGGTTGTCCGGCACCGAGCCGGTGCTGAAGAAGATCAGCAGGCCCACGCCCACACCCGCGTATTGCGGGCGTGAAGCGAGGAAGGCCCCAAAGATGATCACCGGGGCGAGCATCACGCAGAGCAGCGGGAAGCCGTCGATCAAGGGAAATACGAAGAACATTTCGACAAAACCCACCAGCGCGCCGATCAAGGTGCCGCACGCCATCTGGAATGCCATGCGCTTGGGGTTCGGTGTGGCGGCGGACAAGCCGACGGTGGCGGCGGCGATCAGGGTCATGGTGGCGCCGCTGGGCCAGGCGGTGGCAACCCAATAGCTGCCGAGCACGATCAAGATGAATGACGCACGAATCCCTGAGGCGGCGCAGGCCAGCCAGTTGGTTTTCGGTATGAAGGTTTCGTCCCACTGCTCGCGCGCATGGCTGTGATCCGCGAGGGAGGCGTGGGTTTGCGCGTAGTTGTGCAGGTCATCGACAAAGCGGTAAAGCAGCTCGTAGGCGGTATGGAAATCCAGCTGTTCGGCTTCGCTGGGGCTCTGTTCCTGGAAGGTCGCGCGCAGGCTGCGGACCTTGGCCGGCAGGCCGTCCTTGTAGGCGCTCAGATGAGCCACCAGGCGCGCTGCGTCAGGGCTGGTGAGCGCGCGACCGGAGAAGCCATCGAGCACTTCGGCAAGGTCCTGCAGGCCGGGTTTGATGGCGGCGACCACATGATCGGCGTCATCGGTTCGCAGGCGTTCAAGCAACTGGTGCAAGGCGTTGAACCGCGTGGTGATGCTCATGAATTCGCTGTTGAGGCGGCTCAGCCGACCGTTGCGCCGGCGCATGTGCGGGTCTTCAAACACGGTGAGGCTGCGCAGCCCTTCCAGGCCGATCGCTTCGGCGATAAACCGGACGTTGCTGGCCTCGAAACCGTCCCGTTTACTGCGCCCGCGCAGGCCGTCGGTGACAAACAGCGCGAACACGCCAAAACGTTGGTACAAGGCGTTGCGCATGGCGGCGCTGCTGGTTTGCGGCAGGATCGCCGCGCTGACCAGCGTGGAACACAATATCCCCAGGGAGATTTCCAGCACGCGCCACACCGCCGCCATAAAGGCGCCGTCCGGGTGGGCCAGGGCCGGCAAGCCGACCATCGCCGCCGTGTAGCCGGCCAGTACAAACCCGTAGGCGCGAAAGTTACGGTTGCGCGTCGCACCGGCGGTGCAGACGCCGACCCAGATCGCCAACGCGCCGAGGAACAGTTCGGTATTCTGCGCAAACAGGGCAATCAACAACACCATCACCGCCGACCCCGTCAGGGTGCCAAGGAAGCGGTAGAAACTCTTGGCAAACACCTGGCCGCTCTGCGGTTGCATCACGATAAACACGGTGATCATTGCCGTGCGCGGTTGCGGCAGCTCCAGGCGCATGGCCAACCACAGCGTGAGGAACGCGGCGATCAGCACCTTGAAGATATACACCCAGGTCACGCCGTCGCTGCGTGCCCAGTCGAAAAAACCACGGCGCCACTCAAGGGAATGCAGCCAGCGCAGCGGTGCAGGCAAGGGGGTCATCACATCCTACTCAGTGATCAAACACGGCGAGCGCCGCCGGGGTCTTGCTCGGGAGGATCTTGGTATCTGGCGGTACGTCGTCGCCGGCTTTGATGCCGCCGCCAAGAGCGGTCACCAGTTCGGCGTGGGTGGTCAGGCGTGCGGCCTGTACGTGTTGCTCGATCTGCTGCTGGCGGAACAGCAAGGTCTGGGCGTTGAGCACATTGAGGTAGTCGGTGAGGCCGCGCTGGTAGGCGATCATCGCGATGTCGTAGGTCTTTTGCGCCGAGGCCACCGATTGCGCGGCGAAAGAGGATTGCTTATCCATCGATTCACGGCGGATCAATTGATCGCTGATGCCTTTGAGCGCATTCACTAGGGTTTGGTTATAGCGCGCCACCGCGATGTCATATCCGGCACTGGCCTCACCCAGTTGCGCACGCAAGCGACCGCCGTCGAAGATCGGCAAGGTGATCGCCGGGCCAACGTTGTAGTTGAATTTCTTGCCCGCCAGGAACGCCAGCATGCCGCCGCCGTTGGCCACGTAGCCGAGGCTGCCGACCAGGTCCACGTTGGGATAAAAGCCGGCGTGGGCCACATCGATGCCACGCGCCTGGGCGGCAACTTGCCAGCGGCTGGCGACCACATCCGGGCGTTGACCGAGCAATTGCGCGGGCAGGCTTGAGGGTAATGTCAGCGGTGCGGCCAGAGACAGTGTCGGGCGTTGCAATCGCGCGCCCTCCCCCGGGCCTTTGCCCGCCAACGCCGCCAGCTGGTTACGGCTCAGGGCAATTTCTTCGTCCAGGGCGTCAAGTTGGCGGTGGGTTTCCGGCAGCGGGGTTTCAGCCTGGCTGACGTCGAAGTGCGTGCCGATCCCGGCGTTCAGGCGTTTGTTGGCCAGGTCGAGAATCTGCTGCTGTTGCGCCAGGGTGGCCGCGACGATATCGCGATTGGCGTAATGCAAGGACAGCTGGATATAAACGCGCACCACGTTGTTCTGCAATTCGAGCTGGGCCTGGCGCGCTTCGGCGGCGCTCATATGCGCCAGGTCGACGGCACGCTCGGAGGCATTGCTTTCGCGGCCCCAGAGATCGAGGGCATAGCTCAGGCCGAGGGACGAATTGTTGTCCCAGGTGTTGGCGCCACTCAATTCACCGGGACCGTAGAACTGATCCTTCGGCCAGTTGTGGCGCTTGAGGGTGGTGTCACTGTTGACCTGCAACGACTCGGCTGACTCGGCAATGCCGGCCATCGCCCGTGCTTCACGTACGCGTGCGGCGGCCATGGCCATGCTCGGGTTGTTTTGAGTGGCGAGGTCGACCCAGCGGTTGAGTTGAGGGTCGCCGTAGGCCCGCCACCATTGCGCGGTGGGCCAATGAGCGTCCTTGGCGGCACTCTGGATCGCTTCGTCGGTGGCCAGGTTGTTGGCGTTGAGGGACTGGCCTTGGGGGGCGATTCCTCCGGTTCCGATGCAGCCGCTGATTGCTAACGATAAAGCCCAAACACTGAGAGCCTTCAACTCTCTGTTGATGCGACGCGGCACTGCTGCGAATTCCTGAGGTGGGGGTGCGGGGAGAGGTGGCGCAATTCTAGGCGGCGGCATGGAGGACGATAAGCTGGCATTCCTGTGAATCTTTGTTACCGTTCAAGCGATAATCCGTTGGTAGGGATCACTGGACGGCGTAACTTTCTGTCACAATTTGGCATCTCCCCTGAGAACTCTCCATGGACACTTTGCAAAACATGCGCGCCTTCAGTTGCGTGGCCGAAGCCGGCAGCTTCACCGCCGCCGCCGTGCACCTGGATACCACCACGGCCAACGTGTCGCGCGCGGTCTCCAACCTTGAGGCCCATCTGCAAACCCGCTTGCTCAACCGCACCACCCGCCGCATTGCGCTGACCGAAGCCGGAAAGCGTTATTTGCTGCGCTGCGAGCAGATCCTGGCCTACGTCGAAGAAGCCGAGGCCGAAGCCAGCGACGCCCACGCGCGCCCTTCCGGGCAGCTGAAAGTGCACACCATGACTGGCATCGGCCAGCATTTCGTGATTGACGCCATCGCCCGCTACCGCCGTACCCACCCGGACGTGACCTTCGACCTGACCCTGGCCAACCGCGTGCCGGACTTGCTCGACGAGGGCTATGACGTGTCGATCGTGCTCGCCAGCGAGCTGCCGGACTCGGGTTTCGTGTCGCAGCGCCTGGGCATCACCTACAGCATCGCCTGCGCCTCGCCGGATTACGTCAAGGCCAAGGGCTGCGCGCATCGCCCCCATGACCTGCTCAACCATGCCTGCCTGCGCCTGGTCAGCCCGGTGATCCAGCTGGACAAGTGGACCTTCAACGGCCCCGAAGGCCAGGAAAGCGTGGCGATCAACACCTCGCCGTTCCTGGTGAACTCGGCCGATGCGATGAAAACCGCGATCACCAGCGGCATGGGCATCGGCTTACTGCCGGTGTATGCGGCCATCGAGGGCTTGCGCAACGGCACCCTGGTGCGGGTGATGCCCAATTACCGCTCCCAGGAGTTGAACCTGTACGCCATCTACCCGTCGCGCCAATACCTCGATGCGAAGATCAAAACCTGGGTGGAATACCTGCGCGGCTCGCTGCCGGAAATTCTGGCAGCGCACCAGGCGGAGTTGGTGACGTATGAGTTGAGTGGCAGCCTGAGCGGCGCGCGAATGGCGAACTGATTGTAGTGAGCGGGCTTGCCCCGCGCTGGGTGGCGAAGCCGCCCCAACCCAAGCACCAAATTTCTCCAGTTAGAACGAGGTGTTAGGTTTTAGGGCGGCTTCGCCACCCAGCGCGGGGCAAGCCCGCTCACTACAGCCCCCTCAATTCGCACAACAATACTCAATAATGTTAGCGTGCTTGGCATTCTTCCGTAGTCGATGAGCCCGCCTGCAATGAAAAAGACTGTCCTCGCCTTCAGCCGTGTCACCCCGGAAATGATCGAACGCCTGCAACAGGATTTCGAGGTGATTGCGCCCAACCCCAAGCTGGGCGATATCAACGCTCAATTCAATGAAGCCCTGCCCCACGCCCACGGCCTGATCGGCGTGGGTCGCAAGCTGGGCCGCGAGCAGTTGGAAGGTGCGGGCAACCTGGAAGTGGTGTCCAGCGTGTCGGTGGGCTACGACAACTATGACGTGCCGTACTTCAACGAGCGCGGGATCATGCTCACCAATACCCCCGACGTCCTCACCGAAAGCACCGCCGACCTGGCCTTCGCCCTGCTGATGAGCAGCGCCCGCCGCGTGGCCGAGTTGGACGCCTGGACCAAAGCCGGCCAGTGGAAAGCCAGCGTGGGCGCGCCGTTGTTCGGTTGCGATGTGCATGGCAAGACGCTGGGCATCGTCGGCATGGGCAATATCGGCGCGGCCGTGGCACGGCGTGGGCGCTTGGGTTTCAACATGCCGGTCCTGTACAGCGGCAACAGCCGCAAGCCGGCGCTGGAGCAGGAACTGGGCGCACAATTTCGCAGCCTGGATGAACTGCTGGCCGAGGCGGACTTCGTCTGCCTGGTGGTGCCGTTGAGCGACAAGACCCGCCACCTGATCAGCACCCGCGAGCTGGGGTTGATGAAGTCCAGCGCGATCCTGATCAATATCTCCCGAGGCCCGGTGGTCGACGAGCCGGCGCTGATCGAAGCGCTGCAAACCCAGCGCATCCGTGGCGCCGGGCTGGATGTGTATGAGCAAGAGCCGTTGGCCGAGTCGCCGCTGTTCCAGCTGAGCAATGCCGTGACCCTGCCGCATATTGGCTCGGCCACCCATGAAACCCGTGAAGCCATGGCCAACCGCGCCCTGGACAATTTGCGCAGCGCCCTGCTGGGCCAACGTCCGCAGGACCTGGTGAACCCGCAAGTCTGGAAGGGTTGACACAAATGCCCTGTGGGAGCGGGGCATGTACCACACAAAATACGGTTAAAGCCTGGCTCCCCCAAGTCGATAACCTTCCATAGATCGTCCTCCCTGATCCACAGAAGGTTTTTATGTCCACCACCAAAGCCCGCGCAGACTCACTTTCGCTTCTGCTCTTTACCTTGCGCAGCGGCAAGCTGATGGCCATCAACCTGCTGAAAGTCAGCGAAATCATTCCGTGCCCGCCGCTGACCAAGCTGCCGGAGTCTCACCCGCACGTCAAAGGCATCGCCACCCTGCGCGGTGCCTCGCTGGCAGTGATCGACCTGAGCCGTGCCCTGGGCGAAATGCCCCTTGAAGACCCCAACGGCGGCTGCCTGATCGTCACTGATGTGAGCCGTTCCAAGCAGGGTCTGCATGTGCAGGCGGTGAGCAAGATCGTGCATTGCCTGACCACCGACATCCGCCCGCCGCCCTATGGCTCCGGCGGTAACCGCGCGTTCATCACTGGAGTCACCCAGGTGGAAGGCGGCCTGGTGCAGGTGCTGGATATCGAAAAAGTCATCCACGGTATCGCGCCGGCTCCGATCGAAGTGGCGCCTACCGACCTGACCATGGAAGAAGCTGAAGTACTCGGCCATGCGCGGATCCTGGTGGTCGATGACAGCCAGGTCGCCCTGCAGCAATCGGTGCACACCCTGCGCAACCTCGGCCTCACCTGCCACACTGCGCGCAGTGCCAAGGAAGCCATCGATGTGCTGCTGGAGCTGCAAGGCACGGCCGAGCAGATCAATGTGGTGGTGTCGGACATCGAGATGTCCGAAATGGACGGTTACGCCCTCACCCGCACCCTGCGTGAAACCCCGGACTTCCAGCACCTGTATGTGTTGCTGCACACCTCCCTGGACAGCGCGATGAACAGCGAAAAAGCCCGTCTGGCCGGGGCCAACTCGGTGCTGACCAAGTTTTCCTCGCCCGAGCTGACCAAGTGCCTGGTAGTGGCCGCCAAAACCGTGGCGCAACAGAGTCTGTGACCGAGTATTTCCAACTACTGCGCCGCGACCTGAGGGGCAGCCTGCCCGCACCGCAGTGGCCGGCCAATACACAGTTGGATCATTACCGCGCAGACCTCGCCCCGGCGATTCACGCGGTGTTGCGCATGACCCAGGACCAGGGCGGCGGCCGCGTTCCCAACCTGGAAACCTGGCAGCGCCAATTCACTAGCGATGCCGAGTTCGACCCCACGCTGTGCCTGGTGGCCAGCAGCGGCGAGGGCATTCTCGGCGTGGCGCAGTGCTGGACCAGCGCCTTTATCAAGAACCTGTGCGTACACCCTTGCGCCCAGGGCCAGGGAGTGGGCCGTGCGTTGTTGCTGCACAGCTTCCAGGTATTCAAGCAGCGCGGCGAACCCTACGTGGACCTCAAGGTGCTGGAGAGCAACCTGCGTGCCCGGCAACTGTATGAAAGCGCAGGCATGGTATTTGTCCTACGGGATGTGGTCGCAGACGACTGACACTCGCTGGCGCATAACTTGCTTCCAGAGTGCCTGAACGGTGAACAGAGGTAAAAACCCGTCACCGTTCCTGCGTGCCCTCTGACCTAGCCTGGTGACAGATCTGCCATGAACACCCACTTTTCCTGCGTCGGTTGCGGTAAATGCTGCACCGACCATCACGTCCCCCTGACACTCGACGAGGCCCGCCTGTGGGCGGCGGACGGCGGTAACGTCATCGTCCTGGTGGAAGGGTTCCTGGGTAATGGCCTGGGCCTGCCCCAGCAGCAACGCGAACATGCCGAGCGCCGTTCGGTGGTGGTACCCAGCGGCAACACCGAGGCGTTTGTGGCGATCACCTTTGCTGCCTACAACGCCGGACGCTGCCGGAATCTTGACGAAGACAACCTGTGCCGCATCTACGAACGCCGGCCATTGGTGTGCCGCATCTACCCGATGGAGATCAACCCGCACATCCCGCTGAACCCTGCCGCCAAGGACTGCCCACCGGAATCCTGGGAACAGGGCCCTGCGCTGATCGTAGGCGGTGAGTTGATGGACCTGGAGCTGGCTGAGTTGATCCGCCGTTCACGTCAGGCCGATCGCGATGACGTGCAGACCAAGGAAACGGTGTGCGCCTTGCTGGGCATACGGACCACGGCGCTCAAGGGGGATGGGTTTACCGCTTACCTGCCGGACATGGGCGCATTTGGCCAGGCGCTTGAGTCCGCAGCGAATCAGCCACCCGTGGCCAGCGAGTGGGTGTTCCATGTGTCGGGCCTGGACATCGCCGAACAGGTGCTGGATGCCGGCGCGCGGGTTGCGACTGAGGTGCCGGCCAACTATGCGTTTATTTCGTTGCGGGCAGCTTAGACTGTTCCGG
Organism: Pseudomonas tritici; assembly: GCF_014268275.3. Classification (NCBI taxonomy): domain Bacteria; kingdom Pseudomonadati; phylum Pseudomonadota; class Gammaproteobacteria; order Pseudomonadales; family Pseudomonadaceae; genus Pseudomonas; species Pseudomonas tritici. Next base: position 1,364,360 of record NZ_CP077084.1, on the reverse strand, counting down.
CCTCATCGCGGGCAAGCCCGCGATAGTGATGGTCCTTTCACCACAAGCGCCGTGATTTGTGACGCGCTGGCTGGCACCGTCCAGCGCGACGCCAGCATGCTGGGCCTGTGGACGCTCACGGTGCATCCAGCCGGTAAGGCGCAAGAATCCGCTGATACTCGCCGTTGTGCATAAGTTGTTCAAGGGCGCGATTAAGCTCCGTACGCAACGCTGTGTCGGTATTGCGCAGTGCAATCGCCACGCCCTCGCCCAGCAGTTCGGTAGACACCGCAGGGCCCAGGAAGTCGAAATCCGCACCTGCGACCGTGTCGAGCAAGGCGTTGCGGATTTCCACGGTGCCCTGCAGAGTGGCGTCAATATCACCTGCCACCAGGCTGCGCACCAATTCGTCGTTGAGCCAGAAGCTCTTGATGATCACCCCGTTGCGCGCCCATTGCGACCGGGCGAAGGCTTCGCGATTGCTGCCCAACAATACGCCAACGCGCTTGCCCTTGAGCGACGCCGTCGTTGGCATCAGGCCTGAGGTTCGATGCGCGACCAGGCGCGTGGTAAAGGGGTAGAGGATATCGCTGAAGCTCACCCAGCGCCGTCGCTTGGGGGTGGGCGCAATCCCCATGATTGCATCGAATTGGCGGGCATCAAGGTCTTCGAAGTTTTCGACCAACACCTGGTCGACCCAGGTGCAGCGCGCATTCAACTGCTGGCACAAAGCATTGCCCAGCTCGATATTCAGGCCGACCAACTGTCCTTGTGGGTTACGGCTCTGGAAGGGGGGGAATTGCGCGGCAACGGCGAAGCGGATTTCGCGTCGCGGTTGATCAATGCCAGCAACGGCATCCACCGCGAGCAACAGGGCAAGCGCTACACAGAGCTGTATCAGGGCCACAGGAAACATCCTTTTCCGGAAAGAGCGCCCTCTATCCAGCCTCGGTAAAAAGTCGAGGCCGAACAGAAGCGGTGCAAGCTTTCAAGAAACGATCGCGAGCCTACAAGCGGAAATTTCAGCGGGCACTGTAGGTTGCATCCTGCAAGGCGTGTTGCAGATTATTCCTAACGTTTACCCATCGAACGACGAGTACCCGGCGGCGCCATGCCAGGGGTCTTGGTGTGGCCGTTCTTGGCACCGTTTTTGTACCAAGGCTGGGCGTCACTCTTGCTGCCACCCAGTTCACCCGGTTTGAAGGGAAACTTGAACGCCGGGATCTCGGCTTTTTCAACGCCGTCGGCGTTGGCCGAATCGACGAGGTCGGCCGCTTCAACAGGTGTGTGTGTCGGGGATTTCATGAAAGCTCCGGGGCATGCAGAAGATGATGTGGGCCAAGTGAAGGATCACATAGGTAGGAAGTATACCTGCGCGACTCAGATCTTTGACCAGCGTCGTACGAATGGTCAGGAGTTAACTGACGCGGCTGTCAGATAGCGGTCACTTTACTGACTGGGTCAGCAGGCTATAAATACTCACCCCTACCTCAACCCCTGCCTTGGCGCCTTACAGCATGCACATTAAAAGAAAAACTGTATTGACCGTGGGAGTCCTCGCAATTCTGGCTGTCGCGGCCTGGGCGCTGACCCGACCTGCCAAGCCCAAACTGGTTGCCTCCACCGCCGTGCCAGTAAGGGTCGTGAAGGTGGTGGAGCAGGACTTGCCGCGCTACGTGACCGGAATCGGCTCGGTGCTGTCGTTGCACAGCGTGGTTATTCGCCCGCAAATCGACGGCATCCTCACTCGATTGCTGGTCAAGGAGGGGCAACTGGTCAAGGCCGGTGACCTGCTGGCGAGCATCGATGACCGCTCGATCCGTGCCAGCCTCGACCAGGCCAAGGCGCAACTGGGCGAAAGCCAGGCGCAACTGCACGTGGCGCAGGTCAACCTCAAGCGCTACAAGGAACTGAGCATTGATGATGGCATCTCCAAGCAGACCTACGACCAGCAACAGGCGCTGGTCAACCAGCTGAAAGCCACGTTACAGGGTAATCAGGCCGCCATCGACGCGGCCCAGGTGCAACTGTCTTACACGCAGATTCGCTCGCCCGTCACCGGCCGCGTCGGTATCCGTAGTGTGGATGAAGGCAACTTCCTGCGCATGAGCGATGCCCAAGGGCTGTTCTCGGTCACCCAGATCGACCCGATTGCCATCGAATTCTCCCTGCCCCAGCAGATGTTACCGACATTGCAGGGCCTGATCGCAGCGGCTTATCCCGCCCGCGTAGACGCCTACCTGGGTGCCGATACCGAAGGCGAAAACGCCGACCTGCTCGGCCAGGGCCGCCTGAGCCTGATCGACAACCAGATCAGCAGTACCACCGGCACCCTCCGCGCCAAGGCCGAATTCAGCAACAGCATGCAGAAACTCTGGCCGGGCCAACTGGTGACGATCAAGATCCAGACCGCCCTCGACCGCAACGCCCTGGCGGTTCCGCCAAGCGTGGTGCAGCGCGGCCTGGACTCGCACTTCGTGTACCGCGTCAACGGTGACAAGGTAGAAATCGTGCCGGTGCAAGTGGTGTATCAGGACAGTGAACGCAACATTCTCAAGGGCATCCAGGCGGGCGATGTGCTGGTCAGCGATGGTCAGTCGCGGCTCAAGGCGGGCGCCAAGATAGAGGTCCTCAAAGAGCCACCCCAAGTGATCCAGACCGCTGACGTCATGGTGCAGCCATGACGACATCCCGGGGCTCGATTTCCGCCTGGTGCATCGACCGCCCGGTCGCCACCCTGCTGCTCACATTCGCCCTGGTGCTGCTCGGGCTGATTGCCTTTCCAAAATTACCCATCGCCCCACTGCCAGAGGCTGAGTTTCCCACCATTCAGGTGACCGCACAGTTACCAGGCGCGAGCCCGGACACCATGGCATCGTCGATTGCGACCCCACTGGAAGTGCAATTCAGCGCAATTCCTGGCATGACTCAGATGACCTCCAGCAGTGCCTTGGGCTCCACTCTGCTGACCCTGCAATTCACCCTCGATAAAAGCATCGATACCGCTGCGCAGGAAGTGCAGGCAGCTATCAATACCGCTGCCGGCAAACTGCCGAGCGATATGCCGAGTCTGCCGACCTGGCGTAAGGTAAACCCGGCGGACAGTCCGGTTCTGATCGTCAGTGTCAGCTCCCACGACATGCCCGGCACTGAACTGAGTGATTTGGTCGAAACCTTGTTGGCGCGCCAGATCAGCCAGATCGACGGCGTAGGCCAGATCAACATCACCGGCCAGCAGCGCCCGGCGATTCGCGTGCAGGCTTCTCCCGATAAGCTCGCCGCCATCGGCCTGACCTTGGCCGACATCCGCCTGGCGATCCAGCAATCCAGCCTCAACCTGGCCAAAGGGGCGCTGTACGGCAAGAACAGCGTCTCGACCCTGGCAACCAATGATCAGCTATTTCACCCGGGTGAATACGGCGACTTGATCGTCTCCTACAAGGATGGCGCCCCTGTTCAACTGCGCGACGTCGCCAAAGTCGTCAGCGGATCGGAAAACGCCTACGTTCAGGCGTGGGCCGTCGACACGCCTGGCGTTAACCTGGTAATTACCCGCCAGCCCGGCGCCAACATCGTCGAGACCGTGGAGCGCATCCAGGCCGAATTACCACGACTGGAAGCCATGCTGCCGGCATCGGTGCAGGTCAGCGTGCTGATGGACCGTACCACCACCATCCGTGCCTCGCTGCACGAAGTGGAAATGACCTTGTTGATCGCCGTATTGCTGGTGGTCGGGGTGATGGCGATTTTCCTGCGCCAATGGTCGGCGACCATCATTGTCTCCAGCGTGCTGGGCGTATCGTTGATCGCGAGTTTTGCCCTGATGTACGTGCTGGGCTTCAGCCTGAACAACCTGACCCTGGTAGCCATCGTGGTGGCCGTAGGCTTTGTGGTGGACGATGCGATTGTGGTGGTGGAGAACATCCATCGCCATCTTGAGACCGGCATGGACAAGCGCGAGGCGGCGATCAAGGGGTCCAGTGAGATTGGCTTTACCGTGGTGTCTATCAGCGTGTCCCTGGTGGCAGCCTTTATTCCGCTGCTGTTCATGGGCGGCGTAGTCGGCAGGCTGTTCAAGGAGTTTGCCTTGACCGCCACGTCGACCATCCTGATTTCCGTCGTGGTGTCCCTGACGCTGGCGCCGACCCTGGCCGCATTGTTCATGAATGCACCAAACCACCGCGCGCATGACAAACCCGGCTTTGGTGAAAGACTGCTGGCAGCCTACGAAAGAAGCTTGCGTCGCGCCCTGGCCCACCAGCGCACCATGGCTGGCATCTTCATGCTGACCCTGGCGCTGGCCGTGGTCGGCTATGTGTTTATCCCCAAGGGTTTCTTTCCGGTGCAGGACACCGGTTTTATTCTCGGCACCAGCGAGGCGGCGGCGGACGTGTCTTACCCGGACATGCTCGCCAAGCACAAGGCGCTGGCGCAAATCATGAAGGATGACCCGGCTGTGCGAGCGTTCTCCCACTCCGTCGGTGTAACCGGTAGCAACCAGACCATCGCCAACGGGCGCTTCTGGATTTCCCTCGTACCCCGAGGTGATCGGGATGTGTCCGCCAGCCAATTCATCGACCGCATCCGACCCAAGCTGGCCAAGGTGCCGGGCATCGTGTTGTACCTGCGCGCGGGCCAGGACATCAACCTCAGCTCCGGCCCAAGTCGTAGTCAATATCAGTACGTGCTCAAGAGTAACGACGGCGCGACGCTGAACACCTGGACCCAACGCCTGACCGAAAAACTGCGTTCCATTCCGGCGTTCCGCGACATCTCCAATGACCTGCAACTGGGCGGCAGCATCACCCACATCACCATCGATCGCCGCGCTGCCGCACGGTTCGGACTCACCGCCACCGACGTCGATCAAGCGCTGTATGACGCCTTCGGCCAGCGCCAGGTCAATGAGTTCCAGACCGAAATCAACCAATACCAAGTGGTACTGGAACTGGACACCCAACAGCGCGGCAAGGCCGAAAGCCTGAATTACTTCTACCTGCGTTCGCCGCTGACCAATGAAATGGTGCCGCTGTCGGCATTGGCCCGCGTCGAAGCGCCCACAGTTGGCCCACTGTCCATCAGCCACGATGGCATGTTCCCGGCCGCCAATCTGTCGTTCAACCTGGCGCCCGGTATTGCGTTGGGTGATGCGGTGATTCTGCTCAACCAGGCGAAAAACGAGATCGGCATGCCGGCTTCGATCATCGGCAATTTCCAGGGTGCGGCGCAGGCGTTCCAGAGTTCGCTGGCCAGCCAGCCGTGGCTGATCCTTGCGGCATTGGTGGCGGTCTATATCATTCTCGGCGTGCTGTATGAGAGCTTCGTGCACCCGCTGACGATCATCTCGACGCTGCCCTCGGCAGGCCTGGGTGCGCTGGTCATGCTGTGGCTGTTGGGCCAGGACTTCTCGATCATGGCGCTGATCGGCCTGGTGCTATTGATCGGCATCGTCAAGAAGAACGGTATCCTGCTGATCGATTTCGCCCTGGACGCCCAGCGCACGCGTGGGCTGTCACCGCAGGATGCGATCTTCGAAGCCTGCATCACACGGTTCCGGCCGATCATCATGACGTCCTTGGCCGCACTGCTCGGCGCCCTGCCGCTGATGCTCGGCTATGGCGCCGGTGCGGAGCTGCGCCAGCCGCTGGGCATCTCGGTGGTCGGCGGGCTGCTGGTCAGCCAGGCGCTGACGCTGTTCACCACGCCGGTCATATACTTGTACCTTGAGAAGTTTTTCCACAGGCCCAAACCAACACCTGCGTTGGCGACCACACATTGAGGCTGGGGCCCCGCCCTAGAGCAAAAGGCTCATGCGCGTCCTGATTATTGAAGACGAAGAAAAAACCGCGGACTACCTGCATCGCGGCCTGACAGAACAGGGCTACACCGTCGATGTGGCCCGCGAAGGCGTCGAGGGTTTGCACCTGGCGTTGGAGAGTGACTACGCGGTGATTGTGCTCGACGTGATGCTGCCCGGCCTCGATGGCTTTGGTGTATTGCGTGCGCTGCGTGCGCGCAAACAAACGCCGGTGATCATGCTCACCGCCCGCGAACGCGTGGAAGATCGCATTCGTGGCCTGCGCGAAGGCGCTGACGATTACCTGGGCAAGCCGTTCTCTTTCCTGGAGCTGGTGGCACGTTTGCAAGCCTTGACCCGCCGCAGCGGTGGTCATGAGCCGGTGCAGGTAACCGTTGCCGACCTGTGGATCGACCTGATCAGCCGCAAGGCCAGCCGTAACGGCGTGCGCCTGGACCTGACCGCCAAGGAGTTCTCGCTGCTCAGCGTATTGGCGCGGCGCCAGGGCGAGATCCTGTCCAAGACAGCGATTGCAGAAATGGTCTGGGACATCAATTTCGACAGCGACGCCAACGTCGTGGAAGTGGCGATCAAGCGCCTGCGGGCCAAACTCGATGGGCCGTTCGATACCAAGCTGCTGCACACCATCCGTGGCATGGGGTATGTGCTGGAGAGTCGCAGTGTCAGCTAACTCCATTGCCCTGCGCCTGAGCGGCATGTTCACCCTGGTAGCGCTGGTGATCTTCCTGCTGATCGGCGGTGCGCTGTACCAGCAGGTGGATCGGGGGCTGGGCTTGTTGCCTGAGGCTGAACTGGATGCACGCTACAGCGTGTTGGAGTCGTCGGTGGGCCGCTTCGGGACGCCCGATCACTGGGCAAAGATTACCGCCAAGCTCAAGTTGCTCAGTGAAGAAGACAAGCGTATCCGCTTCTGGGTGGTCAGCGACGTCCCCTCCTATGAGTATGGCAACCCCGATGCCCAGATCCGCGCTTTTGCCAATGGGCACACCGGCAAACGCGATTTGCATCTACCGGGCCATCAACACCCGTTCAAGGCACTGGTGAGCCAGTTCCCGGCCAAGGACCAGCGCCCGCCGCTGCGCTTCATGATTGCCATCGACACAGAAAACTTCCACGCGACCCAGCACCAGTTGCTGGTGGCACTGGTGAGCCTGGCCTTTGTGGGTGTCATGCTCGCCGCGCTGCTGGGCTTCTGGGTAGCGCGCATCGGCCTCAAACCGCTGGGCAAACTGTCGGATGAAGCACAGAAACTTGCCCCGCCTAAGCTCTCCGGGCGCCTGCAGTTGTCGCCACTGCCGCCGGAGCTGAGCCAGTTCGTCAACTCGTTCAACGCCACTCTCGACCGCGTCGAGCAGGCCTATTCGCGCCTGGAGTCGTTCAACGCCGATGTAGCCCACGAGCTGCGTTCGCCATTGACCAACCTTATCGGCCAGACCCAGGTGGCGCTGACCCGCGGGCGTTCGGCCGAGCATTATTTCGAGGTACTGCAATCCAACCTTGAAGAGCTGGAGCGCCTGCGCTCGATCATCAATGACATGCTCTTCCTCGCCAGCGCCGACCAGGGCAGCAAGGCCACCAAGCTGATCGAAAGCTCCCTGGCCGATGAAGTGGCAACCACCCTCGATTACTTGGACTTCATTCTCGAAGACGCTCAGGTCGAAGTACAGGTAAGTGGCGATGCCACGGTGCAGATCGAAAAAGCCCACCTGCGCCGTGCGCTGATCAACTTGCTGAGCAACGCTGTGCAACACACCGCGCCTGGGCAGATCATCGTTGTGAACATCGAGGTGCACGAACATCAGGTGGCAATCGGCGTAACTAACCCCGGCGATGAAATTGCCAGCGAACATCTGCCGCGCCTGTTCGAACGCTTTTATCGGGTGGATGCGTCACGCAGCAACAGCGGCGCGAATCATGGACTGGGCCTGGCCATCGTCAAGGCGATTGCGCTGATGCACGGCGGCGATGTGTTTGTGCGCAGCGAGCACGGCGGCAATACCTTCGGCATCACCCTTCCCGTGTAGCCAACTCGCTCCCACAGTGTGTTCGATGTACACCAGAAAGATCAGGCAGTCCGACTGTTGCGGTTTGGGCAACAGTCCTTATCTTGTTACACTCTGTATCGTACCGCTCGCCTGCGTTAATTTGACGCATCGATGAGCGCGACGGCAAAGGCAGCTTCCGCTTACCCGAATTTCCCTCGACTTATTTCCAGGGCTCTACACTGGGAATCTGTCTTAAAGCCGCTGACTTCAGCGGCTTTTTTTTGCCGTAAAAAAGGCCAGGCACACCCCCACGACATTGGCCGTTCCAGATTGACCAAAGGAGCACCACCGGTGAAGAACTCGCTGACGTTCACCCCGTTATTCCTCGCGATTGCAACAACGATTGCCCCCCTTGCCCATGCGGCAGACGCTCCCCCTGCCGATGGCTTTGTCGAAGGTTCCAGCCTCAAGCTAAACGCCCGCAATTACTACATGAACCGCGACCGTCGCGACATCCACACTGATGACAGCAAAGAATGGGGCCAGGGTTTCATTGGCACTTTTGAATCCGGCTACACCCAGGGCACTGTCGGCTTCGGCCTGGACGCTCACGCCATGCTTGGCCTCAAGCTCGACGGCGGTGGCGGCACTGATGGCTCCAGCATCCTTCCGTACGGCAGTGGCAACGGCAAGGCGCCCGGATCGTTTTCCACAGCCGGTGGCACCTTGAAAATGCGTGCGTTCGATACCGAGCTGAAAGCCGGCGACCTGTTTCTGAATAACCCGGTGATCGCCGGCGGCATGACCCGCATGCTGCCTCAGACCTTCCGTGGCGTGAGCCTGGCCAACCACAGCCTGGACGGCTGGATGTTCGAAGGGGGCCAGGCCAGCTTCACCAAACTTTACAACCAGAGCGGCCACCGGCGCATCGGCACCAGCTACGGCGCTCTGCCAAATAACGCGGACAGCCAGCACATGAACTGGGCAGGCATGTCGTTCAGCGGCATCGATGGGCTGACCAGCAACCTCTACGCCTCCGAACTCAAGGACGTGTGGAACCAGTACTACTACGACCTGGACTACACCTATGTGGTGAACGAGATGATCAGTCTCAACCCCGGTCTGCACTACTATCACACCCAGGACACCGGGCAGTCGCTGCTGGGAGATATCGATAACAATACCTACAGCCTGCATTTCACCGTGAACGCGGGTCATCACAGCGTCACCGCCGCCTACCAGCGAGTCAATGGCAACACGCCGTTCGACTACATTGCCCAGGGCGACAGTGTGTACCTGGACAACTCCCAGCAATACTCTGATTTCAACGGCCCCAATGAACGCTCGTGGAAGCTCAAGTACGCCTATGACTTCGGCGGCCTGGGCCTGCCCGGCCTGAGCACGGCCGTGTCCTATATCAGCGGCAAGACCGACCTGACCAAGGTCGATCCGCAAAGCCGTGGCTACAGCGCCTGGTACAGCGCTGACGGTAAGGACGCCAAGCACTGGGAACGGGATATCGATGTGAAATACGTGGTACAGGGCGGCAAGGCCAAGGACTTGGCATTGCGCCTGCAATGGGCCGTCAACCGGGGCAGCAACGGTTACTCGGCGGTGGATCGGGATGTGGATGAATACCGGGTGATCGTCGACTATCCGATCAACGTGTTCTGACACCCTGATTTCTTTCGCGGCGATGATTTAATTTTCATCGGGTAGAACTAAACTGCCAGTATCTTCCCTGCTGAAGTCTGCGCGATGAGCCAACGCCGTACTCGTACCCCGCCTGCGCGCCCGGAGCTGTTACTGATTCTGGGCAGCGGTTTCACCGTGACCTTGATTGTGGTCATTGTCGCGGCGCTGTTGATTCGTGAACACGCCAGCACCTTGCAGGCCGCTCAACGCTCGACGAGCAACATCACACAACTGATCAACGCCGACGTGTTGCGTAATGTAGAACTCTATGACTTTGCCTTGCAGGGGTTGATCACTGCCAGGCAGCGTCAAGACTTGTCCCAGGCATCGGCGGACATCCAGCACCTGGTGCAGTTTGATCAATCCATCGCCGCGCCTTTCAAAGGCGAGGTCCTGCTGCTGAACGCCAATGGTTCAGTGATCGCAGACTCATCGACACTCACGCCGACACCGCGTAATTTCGCCAACCGTGACTATTTCCTGGCACATAAAAACGCTGTGCAAACGGGGTTGTTCATCAGTCGTCCATTCCGCATCCACTGTAACTGCGACCAAGTGTGGCGCATTGCATTCAGCCGTCGCGTATCAGGCCCCAATGGCGAGTTTGCCGGCGTAGCGGTAGCGACCATGCGCCTGGCTTACTTCGACCAGCTGTTCAGCCGCCTGACGATCGGCAACGGCAGCTCGGTCAACCTGCTCAACAACCGCGGCATTCTGTTAGCCCAGCAGCCACTGCTGGAGCGCGACATGATTGACAAGGACCTGAGCGACCGTCCCAACTTCAAACGCATACTCAATGAGGGCAGAGGAAGTTTTCAGGCCATCTCGGCCATCACCGGCAAGGAGCGCCTGTATACCTTTACCAATGTCGGGACATTGCCGCTGATCGTGGTGGTGGCGCTGTCCAGCGAAGACGTGCTCGCGCCATGGAATCGCGCCGCGCTGCTCACCAGTGGGGCCACCGGTATCCTGTGTGTTGGCCTGCTATGGCTGACTTGGATGCTGCGCCGGGAACTGCGGCGCCGTTTTCGCGCTGAACGCGTACTGTCAGAACTGGCAGCCACCGATGCCCTGACCGGCCTGGCCAACCGCCGCATCCTCGACGAACGCCTGCGCCTGGAATGGGAGCGCGCCCAGCGCTCGGCCGAGCCCCTGACGGTGCTGATGATTGACGTAGACCACTTCAAAGCCTTCAACGACCGCCACGGCCATCACGGTGGGGACGAAGCGTTGCGCAACGTGGCCCAAGTGATCGGTAGCAACATCCGTCGCCCCGCCGACCTGGCCGCGCGCTATGGTGGAGAAGAGTTTGCGGTGGTGCTGCCGCATACCGATGCCAAGGGTGCCAAGGTGATTGCCGAGCACATCCGCAGCAGCATCGAGCATTTGCCACGGGTGGCAGGGGATGAGCGGCCGATTACCGTGAGTATCGGCGTGAGCACATGGGACAAGCGCAGTCACATGTCGCTGGAAGCGCTGCTGCTGAGCGCGGATCGGGCGTTGTATGAGGCCAAGCATACGGGGCGGAATCGGGTTGTGGATGCCAGCACTTTGTAATGCCTGCGCCTGCCAGGCATCAGTTGATGCCAAGATATATCGCATCATCAACGCCACGCCCCGCTGCTACTAACCGCTGGCCTTATGCCTTGTCATCCTTTCTAACGGCTGCCTCCATATAGTTGTCCGAAAAGAAATGTTTAGCGACTTTTATCTCAGGACGATAGAGGCCATTAACAAGCTTATTGATTTCCACTTCCCCCCTACTTTCAAGCAAATTGTAATTTGACGTCGGTGAAAGTTTACGCAAATCCCGGATAATCGATAGCCCAATACCCGCCTTCATGTCACCCCCGGAAAAAACAGTTTCAAAGGGTTGAAGTTTCTGTTTTGAGAGCTTGCCATATTCAGTGCTGTCCAGGCCGTCTACATGCCTATCCAAATTAGGTGTCTGCGCAAAACGCATTTCAACCAAACTTAACCACGCGGCATCCTTGAAGGCAGGCGTGTCAAAATCGAAGCGATATGTCGTGCCACCAAAACGACTACTTGGTTTCTTCGGCTCCTTGCCTACCTCCAAAGCAAAGAATACAAAGTCATCATTTCCTAAAAGTTTTATATCTTCTTGAGGCGAATTTTGAGTATTAAAAATAATATGTCTATCGATCAATTTTTGACGCGAGAACAGTGCAACGCTGCCATCCTCTCGCTTTACGGGTGCGGCCGTACTATGGGTTGCATACAGGGGGACAGTAAAAAAATTGTCTAAAAAGCTACTTTCCTGCTCGGACAGCCTCCCCAGTTCTTTACGAAGCCCGTGAAGGTTGTTTCTCGACAGTTCATCAACGTGATTTCTCTCTGTACCGGCCGGTGCCCCCTTCCATATTGATCCGTTATGAATCATCCGCTCATGCGACTTTCCACTGATGAACCCCCGAAACGCCTTCACAATCTGTCGAGCCGCAACATCTTTGTAAAGCGCAGAGCCATTGCCCAGCGAGCCAGGCAGCCCCCCACCAAAGTGGCCTTTGGCATCACCGACTGTTACAAGGCGCTTTACACCGTTGCTTTCCAAAATGCCTGGAGCCTGTGCTTCGCGCAAAAGTGTTCCGGTACTGGGAATATGGGTTGGACTTATACTAGGCATGGTGACCTCTACGCAGGCTGTTGGCAGGTTGATAAGTGGGAGATGTCAGACCGATAAACGCTGCCCGTGATCTCATTGAAAACTGGTGGAACCATTCCAGCACCCATTCAATCAGCTCGTTCAATTCCGCGCAGAGCCGTGAAAGAGACAGCTCGTCATCAGCGATATGATTCATCGCGACCATTGCTCCCGACGCCGAGTTGAACCCGACGACAGGCGTGTCCTTATGCAAGAATTGAAATTGCGATTCAAACAGGAACTTTTGCCAGTCCTCGACCTCCCCACGACTCATTGAGCTGTCCGCAAGGTCACAGAGGATCGTCACACTTTTTCTGGTTCTATTATCATAAAGTGCTAACTTGAGACCCTCCACGTTCAACTGACAAACACGAGACGCATCAAACTTCAACCCGGGCAATCCGAGTTTCATTGCAAACGCCTGTAAAATATCATCCTCCCTGCTCATGTTCGAACACTCCCGGCATGGCCAATGAAGTACACATCGAACCCTTTACCCCACTCAACAATTTCCAACATAACAAGCACTCCGAAATTCGTGAAACCACAACTCAGAGCATCCATGCGGTAGATCGAAACACAGCGCTACATTACTCAGTCGCCTTGGGTAAAGAAAACAGCCTAACCATTACGAGAAAATTCACTACTTGGCTGCAGGAACTGAAAACCCCGTTTGACCACGAATAAAACTTCAACACACCATTCCATCGTGCAAAAAAACACTGATTAATTGAAATTAAAAGCAAAAAAAAGGCCACCCGAAGGCAGCCTTTCAAAACTAAAGAAAAGAGAGTTGTTACTTACACCGCCGCGACGGGACGCATGTAAGAGATCGGTGCGGTGCTGGCATCTTCGAAGGTCACGACTTCCCAAGCATCTGTCTGCTCAATCAACTTGCGCAGCAGCTGGTTGTTAAGGGCATGGCCCGACTTGAAGCCTTTGAACTCGCCTATCAGGCTATTGCCCAGCAGGTAGAGGTCACCGATTGCATCGAGGATCTTGTGCTTAACAAATTCGTCTTCGTAGCGAAGGCCGTCTTCGTTCAGTACACCATCCGCGTCGACCACAATGGCGTTTTCAACGCTGCCGCCGAGTGCGAGGTTGTGCTTGCGCAGGTACTCGATGTCACTCATGAAACCAAAGGTACGGGCGCGGCTGACTTCTTTTACGAACGAAGTGCTGGAAAAATCCACGCTTGCACTTTGGGTGCGGTCACGGAATACCGGGTGATCGAAATCGATCTCAAAGCTCACTTTAAAGCCTTCGAACGGGACGAAGGTGGCGCGCTTGTCGCCGTCCTCTACTGTCACTTCCCGCAGAATGCGAATGAACTTCTTGGCTGCGTCCTGTTCTTCCAGGCCGGCAGATTGAATCAAGAATACGAAGGGTCCAGCGCTGCCATCCATGATCGGGACTTCGGACGCGGAGAGCTCGACGTAGGCGTTATCGATGCCCAGGCCAGCCATGGCCGAGAGCAAGTGCTCCACCGTGTCCACTTTGACGTCACCGTTGACCAATGTGGTCGACATCGTGGTTTCGCCAACGTTTTCCGCGCGAGCAGGAATCTGCACCACAGGGTCCAGGTCGGCACGAACAAACACGATGCCGGTGTCGACAGGTGCAGGTTTGAGGGTCAGGTATACCTTCTCCCCGGAGTGCAGACCTACACCTGTGGCACGGATAATATTCTTCAGGGTGCGTTGTTTAATCATGGCTTGGACCGCTTGAGCGCAAATTGCGAACTGGTATCAACAAAGGCTGGCGATAATAGCAGACCAGACCTTTGCTGAACACCAATCACCTTCATAGCCCTGATACATTCCATCAATCGGCCTGACGACGCAGGAAAGCCGGGATGTCCAGGTAGTCCAGATCATCTTGCGGATTCGGGCTACGGGACGCCGCAGCACCGGCCTGAGCCTGGTTGCGCATCACGGTCGGACGGTCCAGATCACGGTAGTTCACCGACGGCAGTTCCTGGCGCGAAGGCGCTGGAGCAGCAGCCGCTTGGCTGGCGTGGCTGTTGTGGCTGGTATGAACGGTATTGTCGATGACCTTGACAGGCTTCTCGATTTTAGCGCCAAGGCCGGTCGCAACCACAGTCACGTGCAGTTCATCACGCATGTCTGGATCGATAACGGTACCGACTTTGACCATCGCGTGCTCGGAAGCGAAGGCTTCGATGATGCTACCCACGTCGGAGTACTCACCCAGGGACAGATCAGGACCGGCGGTGATGTTCACCAGGATGCCGCGTGCGCCTTGCAGGTTCACGTCTTCCAGCAACGGGTTGCGGATGGCCGCTTCAGTGGCTTCACGTGCACGGTTCGGACCGCTGGCGCAGCCAGTGCCCATCATCGCCATGCCCATTTCGCTCATGACAGTACGTACGTCGGCAAAGTCGACGTTGATCATGCCTGGGCGCTTGATGATGTCGGAGATACCGCGAACGGCACCGGCCAGTACATCGTCAGCCTTGGCGAACGCGGACAGCAGGCTTGCGTCCTTGCCCAGGATAGTCAGCAGCTTCTCGTTGGGAATGGTGATCAACGAGTCGACGCTTTCAGACAGCAGACGGATGCCTTCGTCCGCGATCTGCATGCGCTTGCGACCTTCGAACGGGAACGGACGAGTGACGACAGCCACCGTCAGAATGCCCATTTCCTTGGCCACTTCGGCAATGATCGGCGCAGCACCGGTACCGGTACCGCCGCCCATGCCGGTGGTGATGAACACCATGTTGGTGCCTTGCAGCACTTCAGCAATACGCTCGCGGTCTTCCAGCGCGGCTTGACGGCCGACTTCCGGATTGGCGCCAGCGCCAAGGCCCTTGGTCACGGCTGTGCCCAATTGCAGGATGGTCCGCGCGCCGATGCTTTTCAGCGCCTGGGCATCAGTGTTGGCGCAGATGAATTCAACGCCTTCAATGTTGCTCTTGACCATATGGTTGACAGCGTTACCGCCGCCACCGCCGACACCGATCACTTTGATGACCGGGCTAGCGGGGATGTTGTCTACGAGTTCGAACATGTTCCCTCTCCTTTCATTTTCTCTAGTTTTTTCGCCTACTGCTTATTGCTGTGCTGCGGTGTCGCGGTAAATCTTTAAAAGTTGCCTTTGACCCATGCCTGCAAACGCTCGAACAACGGCGCTTTCGCGTCGTCGTCACTGCGGTAGCTGTCACGGTTGCTCGGGCCCGACAAGGAAATGCCGTCGGTCTGCTTTTGCAGCCCGTACAACAGCAAGCCCACACCGGTGGAATAAATTGGGTTGCGTACCACGTCGCCCAGGCCTTTGACGCCATGGGGCACGCCCAGGCGGACGGGCATGTGGAAGATTTCCTCGGCCAGCTCGACCGCGCCTTCCATCTTCGAGGTACCACCGGTCAGCACGATGCCGGCCGGGATCAAATCTTCGTAGCCGCTGCGGCGCAGTTCAGCCTGGATCAGGGTGAACAGTTCGTCGTAGCGCGGCTCGACCACTTCGGCCAGGGCCTGACGCGACAATTCGCGCGGTGGACGATCGCCCACGCTTGGCACTTTGATCGTCTCGCCGGCACCGGCCAGCTTGGCCAGGGCGCAGGCGTAGCGGATCTTGATTTCTTCGGCGTACTGGGTCGGTGTACGCAACGCCATGGCGATGTCGTTGGTCACTTGGTCGCCAGCAATCGGGATCACGGCGGTGTGACGGATCGCACCCTCGGTGAAGATCGCGATGTCGGTGGTGCCGCCACCAATGTCGACCAGGCATACGCCGAGTTCTTTTTCGTCGTCGGTCAGTACCGAGTAGGCCGAGGCCAGTTGCTCGAGAATGATGTCGTCGATTTCCAGGCCGCAGCGGCGCACGCATTTCTCAATGTTCTGTGCAGCGTTGACCGCGCAGGTCACCACGTGGACCTTGGCTTCCAGGCGCACGCCCGACATGCCCAGAGGCTCGCGAACGCCTTCCTGGTTATCGATCACGTAGTCTTGCGGCAGCGTGTGCAGTACGCGCTGGTCAGCCGGGATCGCCACGGCCTGGGCAGCGTCGAGTACACGCTCAAGGTCAGCCGAGCTGACTTCGCGGTCGCGGATAGCCACGATGCCGTGGGAGTTCAGGCTGCGGATATGGTTGCCCGCCACGCCGACAAACGCCGAGTGGATCCGGCAACCGGCCATCAGCTGCGCTTCTTCGATAGCGCGCTGGATCGATTGCACGGTGGACTCGATGTTCACCACCACGCCCTTCTTCAGGCCACGGGACGGATGCGTGCCAATACCGACGATTTCGATCGTGCCGTCTTCCCCGACCTCGCCCACCAGCGCCACCACTTTGGAGGTGCCGATATCGAGACCGACGATCATTTTGCCGCTTTGCACGTTTGCCATGGGTCCTGCCTCTTCTTAATTCTTCGCGACAGCGGGTTGCGCTGCCGTGGGCGCAGCCGGTTCACGCCAGCCGACGGCAAGGCCGTTGGCGTAACGCAGGTCGACGCTCGCAATGTTCGTAATCTGTTCTTTCAAGGTCTTGTCATAGATGGCAATGAAACGGCGCATCTTTTCCACCAAGCGGTCGCGTCCCAGCAACAACTGGATGCCCGGGCCGGAACTGCCAGCCCCGGTCGTCAAAAACCAGCTGCCCCGTTCACGCAGTTCCAGGCGTGCAATGGAGAAGCCCAGTGGCCGCAGCATCTGGCTCAAGGCCTGGTACTGCTGCATCACTTGCTGCTGCGCCCGCTGCGGCCCGAACAACTGCGGCAGGTGCTCGTAGTTGGCCAGCTCACGCGGGGTGAACGCCTGGCCCTGGTTGTTCAACAGCGCTTCATCGCCCCAACGGGCCACGGGCAGTTGTTCTTCCAGTCGGATCGTGACCTGGTCCGGCCATACACGGCGGACTTCGGCGTGGGCGATCCACGGCATCTGTTCCAGCTCCGCGCGCATACCGGCCAGGTCGATGGTGAAGAAACTCGACGCCAGGAACGGGCTGATACGCTGCTGCACCGCCTGCTGGCTGATGTAGCTCAAGTCGCCCTGCACACTGATCTTGGTGATCGGCCGGTCGGCGTACGGCAGTAGACGCTGTGCGCCCTCGTAAGTGCCAAAACCCAACACCACTAGCAGCACCGGCCAGAACAGCGCCTTGAGGAAACCAAAATTGGCTTTCGGCAGGCGCGAAGACATCGGCTCTTTAGCCACCATTCGGCTGGCACCCCGAGGCACCGGCTTGCGGCTCGGTGCTTGTGGGGGCTGATGACGAAGCGATGCGCCTTTCATGTCTTAGCCTCTGGGCTCAATGCTTGCCGCGAGGATCGCCAGCACCAACTGCTGAAAATCCAGACCGGCTGCGCGAGCGGCCATGGGTACCAGGCTGTGATCGGTCATGCCCGGAGCGGTATTGACTTCAAGGAACCAGAAATTCCCTTGGTCATCCTGCATCACGTCTGCCCGCGCCCAACCGGCGATACCCAGCGCCTCACAGGCTTTCGCCGTGAGGTCCATCAATTCCTGTTCTTTGGTTGCATCAAGGCCGCACGGGATCCGGTACTGGGTATCGGAAGCCACGTACTTG
This sequence comes from Pseudomonas tritici, assembly GCF_014268275.3. Taxonomy (NCBI): domain Bacteria; kingdom Pseudomonadati; phylum Pseudomonadota; class Gammaproteobacteria; order Pseudomonadales; family Pseudomonadaceae; genus Pseudomonas; species Pseudomonas tritici. The sequence goes on along the minus strand of NZ_CP077084.1, from coordinate 1,346,674 downwards.
GCGTCGTAGTCGTAAAAGGTGTGGGGCGTGCCCAATGCGATGGGCGGCAATACCTGGCCACGCAGGGTGGCGATGGTGTACTCGGGACCCTGGATCCACTGTTCAACCAATACTTGCGAATCGTAGGTGCTTGCCGCTTTCCATGCGTCGATCAATTCGGCGGCCGAGTTCACTTTGGCCATGCCGATACTGGAGCCTTCATGGGCTGGTTTGACGATCAAAGGCAGGCCCAGTTCCTTGGCTGCAGAAATACAATCGTCTTCGCTGCACAGCACGCTGTGACGCGGGGTCGGAATGCCCAGGCTGTGCCACACCTGCTTGGTGCGCAGCTTGTCCATGGCCAATGCCGACGCGAGGATGCCGCTGCCGGTATAAGGAATGCCAGCGCACTCCAGCAGGCCTTGCATACTGCCGTCTTCACCGCCACGGCCGTGCAGGATGATGAAGGCGCGGTCGATTTTCTCGGCCTGCAGGCGGGCGAGGAAGTCGTCGCCTACGTCGATACCAAACGCGTTCACACCAGCGCCTTGCAAGGCTTCAAGCACGGCGTTGCCGGACTTGAGCGACACTTCGCGTTCAGCGCTTTTGCCGCCGAACAACACCGCTACGCGACCGAAGTCGGCAGGCGTGATAGTGGAGAACAGGGAGCCGTAGCCAGTGGTCATTTCGACTTCCCCTTAGCGGCCGCAAACAGCGGGCTCGCGAGCAATTTAGGGGCGAGCCCGCCAATGTCACCGGCACCCTGGCACAGCAGAATGTCGCCAGCACGCAGCAGCGGCTTGACGATTGGCGCCAGGTCCACACCGCGCTCAATGTAGATCGGGTCCAACTGGCCACGCTGACGGATGCTGTTACACAGCTTGCGGCTGTCGGCGCCCGGGATCGGTTCTTCACCGGCCGGGTAGACTTCCATCAACAACAGCACGTTGGCGTCGGCCAGTACATTGACGAAATCGTCGTACAAATCCCGGGTACGGCTGTAGCGGTGCGGCTGGTAGACCATCACCAGGCGACGCTCCGGCCAGCCACCACGCACGGCCTTGATCACGGCGGCCACTTCGGTCGGGTGGTGACCATAGTCGTCCACCAGCATCACGTCGCCGCCTTCTACTGGCAGTTGGCCGTAGACCTGGAAGCGACGGCCCACGCCGGCAAAGCGCGACAGACCTTCGACGATGGCTTCATCGCTGACGCCCTCGTCGCTTGCAATGCAGATAGTCGCCAGGGAGTTCAAGACGTTGTGGTTGCCCGGCATGTTCACCGAGACATCCAGCGGCTCACGATCCGGGCGCAGCACGGTGAAGTAGGTTTGCATGCCTTCCTGGCGCACATTGATCGCGCGCACGTCGGCGTCTTCGCTGAAACCGTAGGTCACGGTTGGGCGTTTCACCGATGGAAGGATTTCGCGCACTACCGGGTCGTCCAGGCACACCACGGCCAGACCGTAGAACGGCAGGTTGTGCAGGAACTCGACGAAGGTTTTCTTCAACTTGTTGAAGTCACCGTCGTACGTCGCCATGTGGTCTTCGTCAATGTTGGTGACGACGGCGACCAGCGGCTGCAGGTGCAGGAAGCTCGCATCACTTTCATCGGCTTCGGCGATCAGGTAACGGCTGGTGCCGAGCTGGGCATTGGTGCCGGCTGCATTCAGCCGGCCGCCGATCACGAACGTCGGGTCCAGGCCACCGGCAGCGAACACCGAGGCGATCAGGCTGGTGGTGGTGGTTTTGCCATGAGTACCGGCAACGGCGATGCCGTGGCGATAGCGCATCAGCTCGGCGAGCATCTCGGCGCGTGGCACCACCGGAATACGGCGCTCAAGGGCCGTGGCCACTTCCGGGTTGGAGGTGTTCACGGCGCTGGACACTACCAATACGTCAGCTTCGGCGGCGTTCTCGGAACGGTGGCCGATGAAGATCTGCGCGCCAAACGTCTTAAGGCGATCGGTGACCGGCGACTCTTTCAAGTCAGAGCCGGACACCTGGTAGCCCAGGTTCAGCAATACTTCGGCAATGCCGCACATGCCCACACCGCCGATACCGACGAAGTGGATGCGACGGATGCGGCGCATTTCCGGCTGGGGCATGGCTTTCTGATTCTCAACCATGGGCCACCTCCAGGCAGATATCGACCACGGTGCGGGTTGCGTCAGGTTTGGCCAGGCGGCTTGCGGTGCTCGCCATGCTATTGAGTCGTTCCGGTTGCATCAAAACCTCGGTCAGGCGTGCGGCCAAATCGGCGGCGCCAGTCGTTCTTTGCGGCAGCAGGAAGGCAGCGCCCTCCCCGGCCAAATATTCGGCGTTGCGGGTCTGGTGATCGTCAATCGCGTGGGGCAGAGGCACCAGCAAGGACGGCAGACCGGCGGCGGCCAGTTCACTGACGGTCAGCGCACCAGCGCGACAAACCACCAGGTCGGCCCAGCCATAGGCTTGGGCCATGTCTTTGATGAAGGGCTGTACGTTCGCCTCTACACCGGCTTCGCGGTAGCGCGTCGCGGTGACTTCATCGTGATGCTTGCCGGCCTGATGGAAGATCTCCGGGCGCACGTCCACAGGGAGTTGCGCCACGGCTTCCGGCAGCAATTTGTTCAGCGGCTCGGCGCCCAGGCTGCCGCCCAGGATCAGTAGATGCGCCTTGCGCCCGGCCAATGCTTCGCGGGCGATGTCCATAAACAGTTCGGTGCGCACCGGGTTACCGGTAGTGCGGCGCTTGTCCGACGCTGCAAACGTATTCGGGAACGCTTCACACACCCGTGCAGCCAAGGGCACCAGCAGCCGGTTGGCAGTACCGGCGACGGCGTTCTGTTCGTGCACGATCACCGGCACGCCGGCAAGCTTGGCCGCGACGCCACCTGGGCCGGTCACGTAACCGCCAAAGCCGAGCACGCACACCGGTTTCAATTCGCGAATGACCTTGCGCGCTTGCCATACCGCCTTGAGCAACACGAACGGCGCCTTGAGCAAGGACAATTTGCCCTTGCCACGCAGGCCGGTGACGTTGATCAGGTGCAGCGGCAAGCCGGCATTCGGCACCAATTCGTTTTCGATGCCACGCGGTGTTCCCAACCAGTGCACGGTATAGCCACGGTTCTGGAATTCGCGCGCGCAGGCCAGGGCCGGGAACACATGGCCCCCGGTGCCGCCCGCCATGATCAGCACGTTAGCGCCCATGGGTCGGCTCCTCAGCGAAGTCGCTTTCGCTGAACTCCATCTCTTCGCTGCCCAAGTGGGTTCGACTCTCCCACTCGATACGCAACAACAAGCCCAGGCAGATGCAGCAAATCACCAATGAGCTGCCGCCGTAGCTGAGGAACGGCAGGGTCAGGCCCTTGGTCGGCAGCCGTCCGATATTCACCCCGACGTTAATCAGGAATTGGCCGATCCATAGGAATGCCAACCCATAGGCAACGTAGGCGGCAAAGTACTGCTTGGCTTTCTCGGCCCACAGGCCTATGTACATGGCGCGCACACAGACAAATACAAACAGCGCAACAGTGCACAGCGAACCCACTACACCCAGCTCTTCCGCCAGTACCGAGAACACGAAGTCGGTGTGGGCTTCCGGCAGGTAAAACTGTTTCTGCACGCTGTTCCCCAACCCCACGCCAAACCACCCGCCTCGGCCAAAGGCGATCAGCGCCTGGGTCAACTGGTAACCCGCGCCAAACTGATCGGACCATGGGTCGGTAAAGGTAATCAGGCGGGCCATCCGATAGGGTTGCGCCAGGACCAGAAGGTAGACCGCAACCACCGCCAGCACGACCATCAAGGCGAAACGTACGAGCCCAACGCCACCGAGGAATAGCATCGCCGCCGCCGCGCCCATCATGACGACGGTGGCACCGAAGTCGGGCTCCATCAGCAACAGGCCGGCCATGGGCAGCAGCACGATGAATGGCTTGAAGAAGCCCATCCAGCTTTCGCGCACTTCTTTCTGGCGACGTACCAGGTAGCCGGCGAGGTAGATCACCACGAATACCTTGGCGATTTCCGACGGCTGCACGTTGAACGCACCGAAGCCGATCCAGCGCATCGAACCGTTCACCTCGCGGCCGATGCCGGGCAGGATCACCATGATCAGCAAGCCAAACGCACCGATCAGCATCAGCCAACCCAGGCGTTGCCAGGTTGCGATCGGGATCATCATGGTCACGACGCAGGCACCGAGGCCGATCACGAGGTACACCAAGTGACGGATCATCATGTACAGGGTGTTGCCAGACTGCACGGCGGCCACTTCGGAGGACGCCGACGTGATCATCACCAGGCCCAGGCCCAGCAGCGCCAGGCAACCGGCGAGCATTGGGAAATCCAGGTCGATACCGCGCCCGGTAATAATCGGCGACGGGTACGGCTTGATGATGTTTCTGAAGTCGATACTCATGCCAAGGCCTCCACGGCGCGGGCGAACAGCTGGCCGCGCTCTTCGTAGTTCTTGAACATGTCGAAACTGGCGCATGCCGGCGACAGCAGCACCGCATCGCCCGGTTGGGCCAGGGCTTTGCAGTGGGCGATGGCGTCGTCCAGCGACGTGGCGCGTACTTGCGGCACGGCATCGCTCAGGGCGGCGGCGATCAAGTCAGAATCGCGCCCGATCAGCACCACGGCACGGCAATGCGCGGCCACTGGGCCTTTAAGGTCCTTGAAGTCGGCGCCCTTGCCGTCGCCACCGGCGATCAGCACCAGCTTGCCTTCGATATCGGCGCCAAGGCCCTCGATGGCAGCCAGCGCCGCACCGACGTTGGTGGCCTTGGAATCGTTGTAATAGCTGACGCCATCCAGGTCGCGGACCCACTGGCAGCGATGCTCAAGACCGCCGAAGGTGCGCAGGGCCGACAACATAGCGTCGAACGGCACGCCCACGGCATGGCCGAGCGCCAAGGCCGCCAGGGCGTTGGACTGGTTATGTGCGCCACGGATTTTCAGCTCACGCACCGGCATCAGGTTCTGGAATTCGAAGGCCAGGTACTTCTCGTCGTGCTCTTCGCGGATGCCGAAGGCTTTGAAATCGGGTTTGCTCAGGCCGAAGGTCCAGCACGGCAGGCCCTCGCCCATCAGCGGACGGCTCAGCGCGTCCTGGCGGTTGACCACCACTTGCTTGGCGCCGCGGAAGATTCGGTGCTTGGCCAGGTGATAGGCCGGCAGGCCGCTGTAGCGGTCCATGTGATCTTCGCTGACGTTCAAGACGGTGGCGACTTCGGCGCCAAGGTCGTGAGTCGTTTCCAGCTGGAAGCTCGACAGCTCCATCACGTACAACTCGATGTCGTCGCTGAGCAGGTCCAGCGCCGGCGTACCGAGGTTGCCGCCCACGGCCACGCGCTTGCCGGCCGCAGCCGCCATCTCGCCAACCAGAGTGGTCACGGTGCTTTTCGCGTTCGAGCCGCTGATGGCGATGATCGGTGCCTTCGCGTTGCGTGCAAACAGGTCAATGTCGCCGGACAGCTTCACGCCACGCGCCGCTGCCGCTTGCAGGGCCGGTGTCGCCAACGCCAGGCCGGGGCTCACGTAGAGCTCATCGGCGCGGCACAGAAACTCGACATCCAGCTCGCCACAACGCACTTCCACGTGCGGGTAGTCACGGCGCAGCGTGACCAGCTCCGGTGGATTTTCCCGCGTGTCGGCCACGGCAAACGACGTGCCCCGGTTCGCCAGGAAGCGAACCAGGGACATGCCGCTCTTGCCGAGGCCGACAACGATGCGGAAGTGGTCTGAAGCGATCAGGGACACTCGTTTCTACCTCAGTTTCAGGGTGGCAAGGCCGACCAGGACCAGAATCACGGTGATGATCCAGAAACGGACAATCACACGCGGCTCGGGCCAGCCCTTGAGTTCAAAGTGGTGATGAATCGGCGCCATGCGGAACACACGACGCCCGGTCAATTTGAAGGAGGCCACCTGGATGACCACCGACAGGGTTTCCATCACGAACACACCGCCCATGATGAACAGCACGATTTCCTGGCGAACGATCACCGCGATGGTGCCCAGGGCCGCGCCCAGCGCCAGTGCGCCGACGTCGCCCATGAAGACTTGCGCCGGGTAGGTGTTGAACCACAGGAACCCCAGGCCGGCGCCGATCAGCGCGCCGCAGAACACGATCAACTCACCCGCGCCCGGTACGTAAGGAATCAGCAGGTATTCAGCGAATTTCACGTTACCCGACAGGTAGCAGAAGATGCCGAGCGCACCGCCGACCATCACCGTCGGCATGATCGCCAGGCCGTCGAGGCCGTCAGTCAGGTTCACCGCGTTGCTCGAGCCAACGATCACGAAGTAGGTCAACACCACAAAGCCGATGCCCAGTGGAATGCTGGCGTCCTTGAGCATTGGGATGATCAAGGTGGTCTCGACGGCGCTCGGCGCCGTCATGAACAGGAAAATCGCTGCGCCCAGGCCGAACACCGATTGCCAGAAATACTTCCAGCGGCTTGGCAGCCCCTTGGAGTTTTTCTCGATTACCTTGCGGTAGTCATCCACCCAGCCGATGGCGCCGAACAACAGGGTCACCAGCAGCACCGTCCAGACGTAACGGTTGTGCAGGTCAGCCCACAGCAAGGTGCTGATGCCGATGGACGACAGGATCAGCGCGCCGCCCATGGTCGGAGTGCCGGATTTGGACAGGTGCGACTGCGGGCCGTCATTGCGAACCGATTGACCAATTTGCAGGTTCTGCAGGGTGCGGATCATCCACGGCCCCAAAAACAGCGACAGAGACAGCGCGGTCAGCACACCCAGGATCCCGCGCAGGGTCAGGTACTGAAAGACCGCGAAGCCTTTGTGGAACTGTTGCAGATACTCAGCCAGCAGCAGCAGCATTAATGTTTCTCCGTACTTGAGCCACACAAGGCCACGACGACGTTTTCCATCACCGCGCTGCGCGATCCCTTGATCAAAATGGTTGTGTGTTTGTCTTGTTCAGCCGCCGTCAGCGCCTGGATCAGCTCGGCCTGGGTCGCGAAATGCCGCGCGCCGGAACCAAAGCTGTTTACCGCGTGAGCCATGTTCGGGCCGACGGCGTAGAGCGCGTCAACCTTGCCTGCGGCATACGCACCGACTTCACGGTGCGACTGTTCGGCCCACTCGCCCAGTTCGGCGATATCACCCAGCACCAGTACCTTGCGGCCATCAAAGCCTTTGAGCAGGTCAATGGCGGCACAGACCGAGGACTGATTGGCGTTGTACGTGTCATCAATCACGCGCATGCCGTTGGTGGCCAACTGCGCCACAGTGCGGCCCTTGACCGGCTGCACCGCGCCCAAACCGGTGGCGATACCGAACAACGACACGCCCAGGGCGTAAGCAGCAGCGGCGGCGGCCAAGGCGTTGGCGACGTTGTGGTTGCCCAGCAGGTTCAACTGCACGTGCTCACTGCCTTGCGGAGTGTGCAAGGTAAAGGACGGACATCCACGCGCATCGACCGTGATGTTGGAGGCATGGAAATCGGCCGCTGCATTCAGCACGGCAAACGTCAGGACCTTGCGTCCGGCAGCGCGTACACGCCAGGTTTCGAAAGCCTTGTCGTCAAGATTCAGAACAGCAGTGCCCGACGCATCCAGGCCTTCAAGGATTTCACCTTTGGCTTGGACGATTTTTTCCGGGCCACCGAACTCGCCGACGTGGGCGGTACCGGCATTGTTGATGATGGCCACGTGGGGCTTGGTCAAGGCCACGGTGTAGGCAATTTCACCGACGCGCGAAGCGCCCAGTTCGATCACGGCCGCGGTGTGTTCCGGGGCCAGTTCGAGCAGGGTCAGCGGAGCGCCGAAATCATTGTTCAGGTTGCCACGTGTGGCAAGGACCGGCCCGCGCGTGCGCAGCACACCGGCAAGCAGTTCCTTGACCGTGGTCTTACCGCTGGAGCCGGTGATGGCGGCAACCGGCTTATCAAAGGCGGCGCGGTTCAACGCGCCCAACTGGCCCAGGGCCAGACGGGTATCAGCGACCAGCAATTGCGGCAAAGTGGAATCCGCGACTTCGTGCTGAACCAACGCGCCGACTGCGCCTTTGGCGGCGACGTCATTCAGGTAGTCATGACCGTCGAAACGCGGCCCCGTCAGCGCAACAAACAGTTGCCCCGGCTTGATGGCGCGACTGTCGATACTGACGCCGTCGAAACTGCAATCGCTCGACAACACGCGGGCCGACAGCGCCTGGGCGAGTTCGCTGAACTTCATCGCTTTAAGCATGAGCAACCTCCCAGGCCGTCAAGGCATGGTCAGCCTCGACCAGATCGGAGAAGGCATGCCGCTCGCCGTTGATTTCCTGATAGTCCTCGTGACCTTTACCGGCCAGCACGACCACGTCGTCAGCACTGGCGCTGGCGATCAGTTGGGCGATAGCCGCGCCGCGACCGGCGACGAAAGTGACCTTGGACGCCTCTTTGAAGCCAACACGGATGTCGTCAAAAATCTGGCTCGGGTCTTCGCTGCGTGGGTTGTCGTCGGTGACGAGCACGCCATCAGCCAGGCGTTCGACAATGTCGGCCATCAGCGGGCGTTTGCCGCGATCGCGATCGCCGCCGCAACCAAACAGGCACAGCAATTTGCCCTTGGCGTGTGGACGCAGGGCCATCAGTACTTTTTCCAAAGCGTCTGGCGTGTGGGCGTAATCGACCACCACCAACGGCTGTGTGCCGCCACCCAGGCGCTGCATGCGACCGGCTGGGCCTTCCAGCTTGGGCAGTACGCGCAGGATTTCGTCCAGGGCGTAATCCAGGCCGAGCAACGCGCCGATAGCGGCGAGTACGTTGCTCAGGTTGAAACGACCGAGTAAGGTGCTTCGCAAATGGTGTTCGCCTTGCGGCGTAACCAAGGTGGCGCGCACGCCTTCGTCATTGAATTGGGCTTCGCGGCAATACAGGTAAGCGCTGGAGTCTTCCAGGCTGTAGCTGATCAGGCGCGATTCACGGTCTTCGGCTGCCAGTTGGCGACCGAACGCGTCGTCCAGGTTCACAACCCGGCACTTGAGGTCATTCCAGGCAAACAGCTTGGCCTTGGCCGCCGCGTAGGCTTCCATGGTGCCGTGGTAGTCCAGGTGATCACGGGACAGGTTGGTCATCACCGCCACGTCGAACGCCAGCGCGGTGACGCGTCCCTGGTCCAGGCCATGGGACGACACTTCCATGGCAACCGCTTTGGCACCGGCCTTTTTCAGGTCGGCCAGGGTCGCTTGCACGGCGATCGGGTTTGGCGTGGTGTGCAGGCCGCTGTGCAGCGCGCCGTAGAAACCGGTGCCCAAGGTGCCAACAATGCCGCAGTGCTGGCCAAGCAGGTCAAGGGCCTGGGCGACCAATTGGGTCACGCTGGTCTTGCCGTTGGTACCGGTGACGCCGACCAGATTGAGCTGGCGGCTCGGGTCGCCATAGAAGCGCCCGGCAATGTCAGACAGTTGTGCGGCCAGGCCCTTGACCGGAATCAATGGCACGTCGGTGATCGGCAGCACGGTAGCGCCTTCCACTTCGTAAGCCACGGCGGCAGCACCACGCTGCAACGCGTCTGCGATATGCGCGCGGCCATCGAATTTACCGCCAGGCACGGCCAGGAACAGGTCACCGGCACGCACATTACGGCTGTCCAGGCTCAACTCGCGAATCAACAGGTCGCGACCAGCGTGGGCAAAAATCTTGTTCAGGCTAAGAGACATCAGCCGCGCCCTCCATTGGCTTTTACAGCAGCGGCCGGTGGTCCGGCGTTCGCTTGTTGAGTCGGCGGCAGGTTGTCCGGTGTGATGTTCATCAGGCGCAGGGTGCCGGACATCACTTTGCTGAACACCGGCGCCGATACCAGGCCACCGAAGTAGCCCGCTTTACTCGGTTCATCGATCACGACGACGATGGCGTAGCGTGGGTCGCTCATCGGACCGAAGCCGGCGAACAACGAACGGTAGGAGTTTTCGGCGTAGCCCTTGGTGCCAACCGATGTCTTACGCGCGGTACCCGACTTGCCAGCCACGTGATACGCCGGCACCTGGGCACGGAATACGCCGCGCGGTGCTTCGATCACTTGTTGCAGCATGCCCTGCATGGTCTTGGCGACGTTTTCCGGGATGACCTGGGTGGCTTTCGGCGCTTCGTCGATGTGGATCAGGCTCAGTGGAACCATCCGGCCATTATTTGCCAATACAGAGAAAGCATGGGCCAGTTGGATCGCCGTCACCGACAGGCCGTAGCCGTAGGAAAGTGTGGCGGTCTCGGCCTTTTTCCAGTCGCGGTAGTTCGGCAGGTTGCCCACACGCTCGCCAGGGAAATCCAGGCCGGTGGGTTGGCCCAAACCGATCTTCTGCGCCAGGTGGTAAATGGTTTCGCCGCCGATATCGAAGGCGACCTTACTCATGCCCACGTTACTGGAGTTGATCAGGATACCTGTCAAATCCAGCACCGGACCTTCGGTGCGAGACACGTCACGAATGGTGTATTTGCCCAGCTGCAAGGTGCCTGGGTACACCTCGACCTTGTCGCTGGGTTTCCAGCGTCCGGTTTCCAGGGCGGCACTCATCGAGATGGCTTTCATGGTCGAACCCGGTTCGAACACGTCGATCATCGCGCGGTTGCGCATCATCGCCGGCTGCAGGTTGCGACGGTTGTTGGGGTTGTAGGTCGGCTGGTTGACCATGGCGAGGATCTCGCCGGTCTTCACGTCCATGATCACCAGGCTGCCGGCCTTGGCGCCGTTTTCGATGATCGCGTTACGCAGCTCGCGGTTGGCCAGGTATTGCAGGCGCAAGTCAATCGACAACGCCAAGGGCTTACCGGCCTTGGCGTTTTTAGTGACTTGAACATCCTTGATCAACCTGCCGCGCCGATCCTTGATGACTTGTCGTTTGCCGGGAACTCCGGCGAGCCATTCATCGTAGGCGAGCTCCACACCTTCGCGGCCGTGGTCATCGATGTCGGTAAAACCCACCATGTGCGCGGTGGTTTCACCCGCCGGGTAGAAACGACGGAATTCCTCGATGCCGTAGACACCGGGGACTTTAAGATCGAGCACTTGCTGGCCCTGTTCGGGGGTGAGGCCGCGAACCAGGTAGATGAATTCTTTGTTGGCTTGCGCTTCCAGACGCTCGGCCAAGGCTTTCGGGTCTTGGCCGAGGGCAGCGGCAAGCGCTGGCCAACGGTCCTTGGCCACCTGCAGTTCCTTGGCGTTGGCCCACAGGGTCGTCACCGGAGTACTGACGGCCAAAGGCTCGCCGTTACGGTCTGTGATCAGGCCGCGGTGCGCAGGAATCGGAATGTGCCGCAGGCTGCGTGCATCGCCCTGGCCGATCAGGAACTCACGGTCGACCACTTGCAGATCAATGATCCGCCAGGCGATCGCACCCACCATCAACGCGAGCAACCCCACCATCAGGCGGAATCGCCATGGGTAAAGTGCGCCTTCGAGCTTCATCATGGCGCCACCATGCGAACTTCGGCCGCGCCGGGGATGTGCATCTTCAACTGTTCGGTGGCCAACACTTCGATGCGGCTATGCGCGGTCCAGGTGCTTTGCTCCAGGATCAGCCGGCCCCACTCGGCTTGCGCCTTGTCGCGCACACTCAATTCCCCGTACAGGGTATTGAGCAATTGACGGTTGTAGTGCGCGCTGTAGGACACCGCAATCGCGGACACCAGCACGCCAACGTACAACAGCATCATGAAGAAGCTGCCGCCCGGGAGGGGCTTGGCAAAAAGCTTGCTCACCGCAACTTCTCCGCAACGCGCATGACGGCGCTACGGGAACGTGGGTTGGCCTTGAGTTCGGCTTCGGAAGCGAACTGCGGTTTGCCATGGATTTTGATTTTCGGCACAAAGGCTTCAAAACGTACCGGCAGGTTGCGCGGCAGGTTATCGGACTCACCCTTGACCAGGCGACGCATGAACAGTTTGACGATACGGTCTTCCAGGGAGTGGAAGCTGATCACAACAAGCCGACCGCCCACTTCCAGCGCCTCGAGGGCAGCTTCGAGGCCGGCCTCCAGGTCGCCCAATTCGTTATTGACGTGAATACGCAGGCCCTGGAACGCACGAGTCGCCGGGTTCTTGCCTTTTTCCCACGCGGGGTTGGCAACTTTCAGCACTTCGGCGAGATCAGCGGTGCGCTCGAATGGCTGGATTTCGCGGCGTTCGACCACGGCACGGGCCATGCGGCCGGCGAAGCGTTCTTCACCGTATTCCTTGAACACACGGGCGATTTCTTCCACGGGTGCGGTGGCGATGAACTGTGCAGCACTGACGCCACGCGTCGGGTCCATGCGCATGTCGAGCGGGCCGTCATTCATGAAACTGAAGCCGCGCTCCGGGTCGTCGAGCTGTGGCGAAGACACGCCCAGGTCGAGCAAAACCCCGGCCACCTTGCCCGCCATGCCGCGCTCGGCGACTTCAGCGCCCAGCTCGGCAAAGCTCCGCTGCACAACGACAAAGCGGCCGTCTTCGGCCGCTAGCGCTTGCCCGGTGGCAATCGCTTGGGGGTCTTTGTCAAACCCGAGGAGTTTACCGTCCGACCCAAGCTGGCTGAGGATCAACCGGCTGTGCCCGCCCCTGCCGAAAGTGCCATCCAAATAGCAGCCATCCGCGCGTACGGCGAGAGCCTCAACGGCTTCGTCAAGCAGTACGGTGATGTGGTTAAAGCCGCTATCAATAGTCACAGGATCAAATCACGCAGTTCATCAGGCATGGCGCCCGGTTGTTGAATAGCAGCCAGGTCTGCTGCAGAAACAGCATCCCAGGCATCTTCGTCCCACAATTGGAACTTGTTCAGTTGGCCGACCAGCATTGCGCGCTTATCCAGCTTGGCGTACTCGCGCAAACGCGGAGGCACCAGGAAGCGACCGCTGCCATCGAGCTCGAGGTCGACGGCATTACCAATCAGCAAACGCTGCAGGCGGCGGTTTTCTTCACGCAATGAAGGCAGGGCGCGCAATTTGGTTTCAATCAACTCCCACTCATCGAGCGGGTAAACACATAAACAAGGGTCAACGGCATCGATGGTGATGATCAACTGCCCGGAACTTCGCGAAATCAGCTCGTCACGATACCGGCTCGGCATAGCGAGACGGCCTTTTGCATCGAGACTGATTGCATTAGCTCCGCGAAACACAGATGCGTTTCTCCAAATTTTAGCGTTTTACGTTCAAAAAACCCACTTTGTGCCACTTTCCGCCACTTGCGCACACTATAGGAATGCGCCCACCACACCGTCAAGGCGCGGATTCAAGGAAAAGCCTTACAGAACGGAGATTTAGGAGCGTAAACGGAGGAGAAACCAGAGTTCGTCGGTATTTTTGGCTCAACAAGCGCAGATAGCTCAAAGAGCTATGGCTTAAAGTTAAAGTGATTTATTAAGAGTAAGATTTTTTTGGTATTACGAAGATGCATCTGCCAATGATTTGGCAGGGAGGGATTCTTGCGTTACTACCGGTTTTCTGCCCGAGATTCAGACAGAAGGAAAAAGGTGGAGAGTCGATCTGTAAGCCGGGTTCTGTCTTGAACAGTCATTCGTCTACGATGGCCATCACTGGACACCTTTAGCAACCTACCCGGTCCCAGCGCGGGCCACGCCTTGGGACCCTATTTGGTCTTGCTCCAAGTGGGGTTTACCTAGCCACGAACTGTTGCCAGTCGTGCGGTGCGCTCTTACCGCACCTTTTCACCCTTACCGGCACCGAAGCGCTTAGGCGGTTATTTTCTGTGGCACTTTCCGTAGGCTCACGCCTCCCAGGCATTACCTGGCACTTCGCCCTATGGAGCCCGGACTTTCCTCCCCCTCCTAATTTTCATAGAAGGCAGCGACTGTCCAATCGACTCTCCGCCGCGCAGGTTAACGGCACGGCGGACTTAGGACAAGTAATAAAAGTTCAGAATTACCATCACGCTCAGACGGAATACAGGTTTAGCCCGGAACTATTCGGCTTTCTGTTTATCCAGCGCAGCCTGGTACAAGAGGTTCTTGCGAACGCCGGTAATTTCCGCCGCCAGGGCCGCAGCACGCTTGAGGGGCATTTCCTTGAGCAGCAGGTCGAGTATGCGCATCGCCTCGCTGCCCACGGCGTCTTCATCCTCCGGCGCCGTCCAGCCCGCCACCAGCACCACGCACTCGCCGCGCTGTTGATTGCTGTCGCCTTCGACAAACCCGCGCAACTCTTCCAAAGGCAGGCCCTTGAGTGTTTCAAAGGTCTTGGTCAGCTCACGGGCCAGCAGTGCCAGGCGTTCGCCGCCAAACACCAGCTCCATGTCTTGCAGGCATTCAAGGATGCGATGCGGGGCCTCGTAAAAGATCAGGGTGCGCGGTTCTTCCTTCAACGCCTGAAGACGCGCGCGACGACCCACGGCCTTGGCCGGCAGAAAACCTTCGAAGATAAAACGGTCGGAGGGCAAGCCTGCCGCCGACAATGCGGCGATCAGTGCGCACGCCCCCGGAACAGGCACTACATTGATACCAGCAGCCCGTGCCTGGCGCACCAGATGGTAGCCTGGGTCGGAAATCAGCGGGGTGCCCGCGTCGGAGATCAGCGCCACATCGTCGCCGGCCAGCAGACGCACGATAAAACGACTGCCCTCTTCGCGTTCGTTATGTTCGTGGCAGGCCGCCAGTGGGGTGCTGATACCAAAATGCTGCATTAATCGCTGGGAGTGCCGCGTGTCTTCAGCCGCAACCAATTTGACGTCGCGCAACACCTTAAGCGCCCGAGCGCTGATGTCGTCCAGGTTGCCAATGGGCGTCGCCACGACAAAAAGCGAGCCTGCAGTGGAATTCAAAGGACCTGGAGCAGTCAAAACGCACACCTCGATGGTTGGCAAAAGCGACATTGTAACGCGTAGGCGCCTTGAAAATATGCCATCACGGTAGATGCCGTTTCAGCCGTTAGTAGCTAATAGCAACATTTGCACGATCTAAATCGACAGTTTCACGCCACTGACATCGCGCCTGAGCCAGTGCTTGGGTACAATTCCACGCTAATTTGATCGGTATCAGGAACACTTACATGATCGCTTGCCTGCGGCTGCTCTCCGCCCTCTGCCTCGCTGCCTTGTTGGCCGCTTGCGCCAGCTCGCCCTCGTCCAGCCTTGGCGACCTTCCACGGACTCCGGACGCCAGTATCGAGCAACTGCTCGAACAGGCCACGACCGCCAACACGCCAGAAAAGGCCGCCATGCTGCGCCTGAGTGCGGCAGACATGGCCTACAAACAGAACAACCCAGGCCGCTCAGCGCAGATTCTTGCGCAGGTGCCCCTGGATGTCCTCAAGCCAGCCCCGCAGGTTTTTGCGAGCACACTGGCCGCCGAATTGGCCATGGCACGCAACCAGCCCAAGGCCGCGCTGACCGCCCTGAACCACCCGAGCCTGCAAAGCCTGAAGGACCTGCCGCCTGAACAGCAGATCCGCACCGGCAGCGTGCACGCCCGTGCTTATGAAGCCGACGGCCAGACCCTGGCTGCTGCGCGTGAGCGTGTTGCCATGGCCCCGCTGCTCACTGGCGATGCCGCTAACAGCAACCACGAAGCTATCTGGGCACTGATTGCCGCCCTGCCGGCCGAACAGCTGCAAGCCAGCGGCAACCCAGTGCTGGGCGGCTGGATCACCCTCGCCCAGTCGGTCAAGGGCGCCGGGACGCTGGAGCAACAACAAGCCGCGATCGACACTTGGCGTGCACAGAACCCGGGCCACCCAGCCGCCGTGCAACTGCCGTCGCCGCTGACCAAACTCAAGGAGCTGGCCAGCCAGCCCCTGACCAAAATTGCCCTGCTGCTGCCACAAGACGGCCCGCTGGCCGCCGTCGGCAAAGCACTACGCGAGGGCTTCATGGCTGCGCACTACCAGGCTGAACAAGCCGGGCAGAAGCCGCCGGTCATCGAGTTCTATGACAGCTCGCGTCTGACGTCCATTGATGAGTTCTACGCCAAGGCCCAGGCCGCCGGCGTGCAACTGGTGGTCGGTCCGCTGGAAAAACCACTGGTCAAACAACTCAGCGCACGTCCGCAGTTGCCGATTACCACCCTGGCGCTGAACTACAGCGAGACTGACCAAGGCCCGCCGCAGCTGTTCCAGTTTGGCCTGGCTGCTGAAGACGAAGCCCGCGAAGTGTCGCGCCGCGCACGGGCCGACGGCCTGCATCGCGCTGCGGCGATGGTGCCGCGTGGTGAGTGGGGCGAACGTGTCTACAAGGCCTTCCGCCAGGATTGGGAAGCCAATGGCGGCACGGTGATGGGTGTCGAGTATGTCGACCAGCCAGTCGCCCTCGCCCAGCAAATTGCCGACCTGTTCCAACTGCGTAAAAGCGAAGGCCGCGCCAAGAGCCTGCAAAGCACCGTCGGCACCGACGTCGCCGCGCAACCCTCGCGTCGCCAGGACATCGAGTTCATCTTCCTGGCCGTGACCCCGCAGCTGGCCCAGCAGATCAAGCCGACCCTGAACTTCCAATACGCCGGTGATGTGCCGGTGTACGCCACGTCCCATGTGTTCAGTGCCAGCGGCGACAAGAACCAGTACCTGGACATGACTAACGTGATGTTCTGCGAAACCCCTTGGCTGCTTAACACCACCGATCCGCTGCGCAACCAGGTTGCTGCCCAATGGCCGCAAGCCAATGGCAGCCTGGGTCGCCTGTACGCGATGGGCGTCGATGCCTACCGCCTGGCGCCGCGCCTGGGCCAGCTCAAGGCACTGCCGGATACCCGTATTGACGGCCTTTCGGGCAACCTGGGCATCAGCACCAACCAGCGCGTTGATCGTCAGATGCCATGGGCCAAGTTCGTCGGTGGCGAGATCCAGCGCCTGCCGGACACCCCGCGCTGATGCCCGAGCGGTCCAGCGCACAAAGCGGCAAGGACGCCGAACTTCAAGCACTGAAACACTTGCAACAGCAGGGTCTGCGCCTCCTGGCGCAGAACTGGTTGTGCAAACGCGGCGAGCTTGATCTGGTCATGCTTGACGGCGATACAGTAGTATTCGTCGAAGTCCGCTACAGAAAACACGCACAATGGGGTGGCGCACTCGCCAGTATCGACGGGCGCAAGCGTCAGAAACTGATACTCGCAGCGCAGTTTTTCCTGCAAAAAGAGCATCGCTGGGCCGACGCCCCCTGCCGTTTCGATGTGGTTGCCATAGAAAGCACGCCGTCTGGTCAGGCTGATCTGAACTGGCTTAAAAATGCCTTCGACAGTTGATTCGCCGGACATCTTCACCACACACTTTTGCTCTTTGCTTTGCGGGCTACACATTCCTGTGCCAAACAGCCGCGCTACTTAAGGTCACACAGATGGACATGCAATCCCGAATTCGCCAGCTTTTCCAGGCCAGCATCGACACCAAGCAACAGGCGATGGACGTACTTGCACCGCACATCGAGCAAGCCAGTCAGGTCATGGTCAATGCCCTGCTCAACGAGGGCAAAATGCTTTCGTGCGGCAACGGCGGTTCGGCCGGCGATGCCCAGCATTTTTCGTCCGAGCTGCTCAACCGTTTCGAACGTGAGCGCCCGAGCCTGCCGGCCATTGCCTTGACCACCGACTCGTCGACGATCACCTCGATCGCCAACGATTACAGCTACAACGAAATTTTCTCCAAGCAGATCCGCGCCCTGGGCCAACCCGGTGACGTGCTGCTGGCGATTTCCACCAGCGGCAACTCGGCGAATATTATTCAAGCGATCCAGGCCGCACATGATCGCGAAATGATTGTCGTAGCATTGACAGGACGCGATGGTGGCGGCATGGCCTCGCTGCTGTTGCCGGAAGACGTGGAGATTCGCGTCCCGGCCAATGTCACTGCACGTATCCAGGAAGTCCACCTGCTGGCGATCCACTGCCTGTGCGATCTGATCGACAGCCAACTGTTTGGGAGTGAAGAATGACCGTTAACCGCCTCAGCCTTTTGGCCATTACCCTGTGCCTCGCTATCAGCGGCTGCAGCACGGCCATCACCGCAACACGCGACACCCCTATTCAGGACGACAAGGGCACCCGTACCTTCGGCAGCAAGATCGATGACTCGCTGATCGAAACCAAGGTCGAAGTCAACGTCGCCAAGGCCGCGACCGATCTGGGCAACGGCGCATCGCGCATTGTTGTGACCAGCTTCAACGGCGTCGTGCTGCTAGCAGGCCAGACGCCACGCGCCGACCTCAAGGCCCAGGCCGAACAAGCTGCTGCCGCTGTGCAGCGCGTGAAGAAGGTGCACAACGAGTTGCAGGTGATGGAACCGATCACTCTGCTCGCCATCAGCAATGACGCCCTGCTGACCACCAAAATCAAGGCGCAGATGCTCACGGATAACGCGATCCCTGGTTCGCGCATCAAGGTCGTCACCGACAACGGCATCGTTTACCTGATGGGCCTGCTGACCCAGGCTGAAGCAACCCGTGCATCCAATCTGGTGCAGGGTGTGTCCGGCGTGCAGAAAATCGTCAAGGTCTTCGAGTACATCGATTGATGTAATGACGCAGCCACAAAAAAGGGCGCCGCATGGCGCCCTTTTTTGTTGACGATTGTTTATTGGTATTGAGAGTACGGATTGCCCTGGAACTGGTTGTTCTGCTGTGGCGCCTGTTGCTGGGCACCTGGTTGGCCATACTGCTGGCCTGGGATTGGACCGAGGTTCACTTCCACGCGACGGTTCTGGGCGCGGCCGTTGACGTCGGCGTTGCTGGCAATCGGGTTATCCGGGCCGGCACCGCGTGCAGTCAGGTTGGCACCATTGACACCCTGGGACGTCAGGTAGTTGGCCACGCTCTGCGCCCGACGCTGGGACAGGTCCATGTTCAACTGGCGGCTGCCGGTGCTGTCGGTGTAACCAACGATCTGAATGGTATTCTGGTTGAACTGCTTGAGCGAGTTGGCCAGGTTGTTCAGCGGCTGATAGAAGCTGCTGGAGATCGCATCCGAGTTGGTCGCGAAGGTGATGTTGCCCGGCATGATCAGCTTGATCTGGTCGCCCTGGCGCTGAACTTCAACACCGGTGTTGGCCATGCTTTCACGCAGTTTCTTTTCCTGTTGGTCGGCGTAGTAGCCGTAGCCCGCAGCACCGGCACCCGCAACCACGGCACCGATCAGTGCGCCCTTGCCACGGTTGTTATGGTCGATGGCCGCACCCGCCAATGCGCCCGCCAGGGCACCCAGGCCACCGTACTTGGCGGTCTTGCTCATACCGCCGGATTCGTTACTCGCCTGTCCCTGGCTGCTGCCGTCATAAGGGTTAGGGGATGCGCAGCCGGACAACAAGGCTACGGCGGTAGCAACAACAAGCAGACGACGCGAAGTGAACATGAAGGGAGCTCCTACTTTTGCATTCTGAGGTGCAAAGGACATTGGCAATGGACCTGTGCCGAGTTTGGAACGCGACAAACGGTAAAAATTCCGTGGCTACAAAAACCGTAGCAGACGCACGCTGAACACGACCTGAGTTTTTGCTACAAGGCGTGCCCGCTATAGAACAGCACCTGCGTGGCAACTATTCCGTTACGCCCGCACAAAAGGGTTCTCGCGCATTTCATCCCCCAACCGGGTATCGGGGCCGTGACCGGTTACCACCGTTGCGCCCTCATCCAAGGTATACAAGCGCTGCTTGATCGAACGCACAATGGTCGCCTGGTCCCCGCCCCACAAATCTGTACGCCCGATACCGCGACGAAATAGCGTGTCACCCGCAATCAGCAGCTTGGCATCACTGGTCAATGTAGCTTGATGGTGTGTGCAACGCCACACCGCAGCCGCAGGCCAATTCCTCATCATCTTCCAGCCAGCGATCAGGCGAAGGCACCGGGGTGTAGGGAACGCGAAACATCTGGCATTGCATTTCCAGATTGTCCCAGAGGAATTGATCCTCCTTGTGCAAGTGCAGTGTGGCGCCGGTCTTCTCTTTCAACTGCCCGGACGCCAGGAAGTGATCGAGATGGGCATGGGTGTGGATAATGCTCACGACCTTGAGGCCCAATGCATCAAGGCGCGCCAGGATCAGCTCATGGTTGCCACCCGGGTCGACCACGATGGCTTTTTTGCTGATCGGGTCCCCGATGATGGTGCAGTTGCACTGCAGCGGGCCGACGGGAAAGGTCTCGCGGATGAGTGCGGCGTGTTCAATATTCATCGGTGCTCCAGCAGGCTCTATGGCATATTCGGCACAGAGTATGGTTGACGATACCCCTGACCCGAAAGGAAGCATTGCGTCCCGAGTACCAACGGCTAAGCTTTCCAAGCGCCATTGAAGAACAATCCAAGACCGCAACCGCGCCGCGCTGGAGCGAGCCCCATGGCGAATCAGTTGATCATCTGCGAGCACTGCGACTGTGTGTACGAAAAAGTCACGCTCGCCAAACATCAAAAAGCCCATTGCGTGCGCTGCGCGGGCGTACTCCAGCGTTACAACGGCCTGTCAGTCCAACAGCGTCTTGCCCTGACGCTGACCGCCGCCGTGTTATGGACTTTCGCCAATTTCTATCCAGTGATGAGCATCAGCCTGCAAGGCCTGAAAAACAGCGCCACCCTGTGGGATTCAGTGGTTGCGCTGAGTCTGGGGCCGATTACCTTTATCGCCTTGGTGGCCGCTATTTCCATCATCATCGCACCGGTGTTTCAGCTATTGCTGCTGACCTGGGTGCTGAGTTTTGCCCTCTCGGGCAGACGTTCGCCCGCCTTCAAGCTATGCATGCGCTGGCTGGAAGCGCTCAGACCTTGGAGCATGCTGGAAGTGTGCCTGCTTGGCGCGATGGTGGCCGTGTTCAAGCTGGCCGGTATGCTGGATGTGATCCCCGGCACCGGGCTTTTTGCCCTGGCGGCGCTCAGCCTGTTGCTGATCCGCATTGCCGGTCGTGACGTGCGCGACCTGTGGGACGCCGTATGAACCCGCCACCGACTGCCAGCGAGCTTAACCTGTGCCTGTGCCACAGTTGCGGCCTGTCTGCCGACATCAGCACCGGCGCGCCGGAATGCCAGCGCTGTGACGCCCCCCTGCACCGGCGCAAAGTCAACTCGCTGACCCGTACCTGGGCCTATATGCTGACGGCGCTGGCGTTTTATGTGCCGGCCAACCTGCTGCCGGTGATGAACACCACCATGCTCGGTTCAGGCGCAGACAGCACCATCATGAGCGGCGTGCTGGAGTTCTGGCAGCATGGCGCGTGGGACATTGCGCTGATTATTTTCATCGCCAGCATCGCGGTGCCGGGCATCAAGTTTGTGTCGTTGACGCTGCTGCTGGTCACCGTGCAGCGCAACAGCCGCTGGGCGCGCAAGGAGCGCTCGAAGCTGTTTCGGTTTGTCGAACTGATCGGCTACTGGTCCATGCTCGACGTGATCGTGGTTGCGCTGGTGGCCGCGTTGGTCAAGTTCCAGGCCCTGGGCACTATCGAGCCACGCCTGGGCATTCTGTTTTTCGGCCTGGTGGTGGTGTTTACCATGCTGGCCGCCATGAGCTTCGACCCGAGGCTGATCTGGGAACCCCCACACACCAAGGATACCTCGGATGACGTCACCCACCCCTGACACCCCGCAATCCCCAGGCTCGCCGGCCGTCAAGACTCGGCGTTTCAGCGTTTCGCTGGTTTGGATCGTACCGATCGTTGCGGTGTTGGTGGGGATTTCGCTGGTGGTTCACAGCGTGCTTCAGCAAGGCCCGACCATCATCCTTAACTTCAAGACCGGCAGTGGCCTGACCGCGAATAAAACCGAGGTCAAATACCGCAACGTGGTGATCGGCCAAGTGACCGAAGTGGCCTTGAGTGACGACCAGAAAAGCGTCAACGCCACCGTGAAGCTGGCCAAGCAGGCCGACAGCTTTACCCGCGCCGACTCGCAGTTCTGGGTGGTACGCCCGCGCATCGGCGCCGGCGGCGTGTCCGGCATCGACACCCTGCTCTCTGGCGACTACATCGGCGCCGACATTGGCCAGTCCGAGACCCGCGCCAAACAGTTTACCGGCCTGGAAAACCCGCCGCCCATCACTTACGGCGAACCGGGCAAGCGCTTCACCCTGCACACGCAGAACCTGGGTTCGCTGGATATCGGCTCGCCGGTGTATTACCGCAAAATCGAGGTCGGCCAGGTCGTGGCGTACAAGCTGGATGCCGAAGGCAAGGGCGTCGATATCGAGGTGTTCGTGCACGCGCCCAACGATGTCTACGTCACCGAAAACACGCGGTTCTGGAACGCCAGCGGCATCGACCTGAGTGTGGGCGCCAATGGCTTCGCGCTGAAAACCGAATCGCTGTCGTCCATGCTGGTCGGCGGTATCGCTTTCCTCGCACCGCCTTACAGCCCCAACGACAAGCCGGCCGGTGAAGAACGCACGTTTGAACTGTTCGACGATCAGCTCGCCGCCCTCGCCCCGCCCAACGGCCAGGGGCAATACATGAGCCTGCGCTTCGACCAGGCTCTGCGCGGGCTCAAGGTCGGCGCACCGGTGGAATTCCTCGGCGTCGAGTTTGGCAAGGTGGTGTCGATCAACCTGGATTTCGACGCGAAGAAGCGCAGCTTTCCGCTCAACGTCGGCATCGTGATCTACCCGCAATTGCTCGGTCAGGCCCATACCAAGTTGCTCAAGACGATGAACCATGACCCCAATGATGAAGCCGCCGGTGTGCGCCTGATCGGCTCGTTTATCGAAAACGGCCTGAGGGCCCAGGCGCGCAGCGGCAATTTGCTGACCGGCCAGTTATACATCGCCCTGGACTTCTACCCGAAAGCCGAGAAGGTGGCGTTTGATCCCAAGGCGCGTCCGGTCAGCATTCCCACGATTCCTGGCAACCTGGAACAGTTGCAGGAAAAACTCGAAAACATCGTCAACAAGATCAACCAGCTACCGATCGAACGTATCGCCGGCAACCTCGACAGCAACCTCGTGGAACTGCGCAAAGGACTGACCCAGTTCAACGCCAAGACCTTGCCCAGCGTCCAGAACACCCTGGCTGACGTGAGCAAGACGTTGCAATCGGCCAGCTCGACCCTGGCCGAAGACTCACCGCAACGCGAGCAACTGACCCAGACCCTGGATGAGCTAGGTCGCATGTCGCGTTCCTTGCGCGAGCTGTCGGACTACCTGGGCCGACACCCGGAATCACTGATTCGCGGCCGCCCAGACAACGCCGCCCCATTGGACCTGCAAGGACCGCCGCGCAAATGAACCGTGGAGCAAGCGCCATGACGTTACCGTTGAAAATCACCCTGCTCAGCGCATTGCTCGCGCTGGGGGCATGCAGCAGTACACCGATTACTTTTCATACCCTAACCCCGGCGCAGTGGAGCAACACCACCGGGGCCGACGCGGGTGGGATAAAAATCGAAAGTATCAGTGTGCCACCACAAGTCGACCGCCCGCAGATTGTGGTTCGCCAAGGCAACAGCGGCGTCGCGATCCTGGACACCCAGTGGTGGGCTGCCAGCCTGGTGGATGAGTTGAGGAGCGCGCTGGTGGACCAATTGGCTAACAGCAACCCTCGACAACCCATGCTGTTGCGCCTTGAGGTGCAGCGCTTTGACTCCGTGCCCGGCCAGTACGCACTGCTCGACGTCAAATGGCGTCTGCGGCCGGCCAGCGGCAGTGATCGCGTGCCGCTGACCTGCCGCACCACCTTGCAGTCGCCGGCCGGCGCGAGCATTGACGACTTGGTGCTCGCCCACCAGAACAATCTCAAACGCTTCGCGGCGCAGATTCGCCAGGCAGTCGACAGGCCGTCCAACCAGTGCCCAAGCGCGCCATAGACTTCGGAGGGTCTACGCCAGCAGTCCCATTGCCTTGGCACGGGCCACCGCCTGGGTCCGCCGCTCCACCCCTAACTTGCTGTTGATGTGGCTGGCGTGGGTCTTCACGGTGTGCAGTGAGATGAACAGCTGGTTACTGATTTCCTGGTTCGAGCAGCCTTGGGCAATCAGTTTCAGCACTGCCAACTCACGCGCGCTCAAGGTTTCGTGAGCCGGCGCTACCTCGGGTGTCACCACCGTCGGCAGAAGCACCAGCAAACTCTGGTTCAGCAGGCCATGCGCATCCTTGCCCAATTGCTCGCGCATCCAGCCAGGGTGCCCTTCCAACAAGCGCTGGAAAGGTTGCAGCGCGCCCCCGGCGCCGGCCTCAAGGGCCTGGACCAGAATCGCGCGCGCCTTGGCTTCCTGACCACTTTCCAGGAGCAACTGGGCCTGCTGCGTCAGCGCCATCAGGGCAATCATCTGGCGGCCGCTGTTGTGCGCCTGCTGCGCCAACGCTTCAAGCCGTTGCAATGCGGCAACAGGTTGATGGCGAGTGGCATCCAGCGCCGCTTGTTGAAGCTCGATATGTTGTGGCAGGTGCGGGTGAAATTCCGGTGCGGCGGCGGCCTGCTCACCGTTGTAGGTCTGCCCCAGGCGGGTCAGCCAGGCGTCGGCCAGATCTGTACGGCCCTGGGCCAGCCACAGTTCGCATTTGATCAGGGTGATCATTGCCAGGTAGTAGATCGGCGGCACGTCCCAGATATGCATCAGGCGCTCGGCCTCGGCGAGTTCAGCAAAGGCTTTGCCGAAGTCACCACGGCGGCCTTCGAAATTGGCGATCACGCAATGCCCGATCAACACACTGATGTCGCGGCAGGCACGGGCTTCGACGAGCCCGGCGCGCAAGCGGGCGAGTCCGGCTTCGGGTTGTAGCCGCACCAGCAGCAAAAAACCTTCGTAGAGTGACAACCGCGCGCGCACCGCGTACAACCGCTGCGGCGCTAAGCCCTGCAGGCGTTGCAGGCCCTGATGCACTTCATCCAGGGAACGCAGGATTTCACCGCGGGCCTGCAACACACGCGCACGGTCGTAATGGGCCAGGGCCTCGAACAATGGGTTGCCGACGCGCTGCGCCAACTCCAGGGATTCGCGATTCAAGCCACGCGCACGCCACAGGTCGGCATCGACAATGGCCAGGTTGGAAAGGGTCGACAGGCACATCAACCGCTGGCCGTAACGCCGTTGCGGCAGGCTTTCCAGCGCCTCGCTGCAATAGCGCTGGGTCAGCTCGCGATCGCCCCGGCCCCGGGCGATGATCCCGCTCAGCGCCAGCCACTGTGCCAGCATCGATTTTTGCGCCGTGGCCGACGGTGCTGGCAGGAAGCGGCTGAGGTAGCTGGATAATTCTTCCGCCGCATCCAACTGGCAGGCCAGGCCCAAGGCCCAGCTGTAGAGAACAATCAGGCGCGGCGTACTGATCAGCAAGCTGTCGGGCAAGTCCATTTTCCAACGCAGCAGCATGCCCACGTTCTGCTCGGCCAGCAGTTGCTCCTCGGACAGGTTCTGAACCAGGTTGGCGGCGACATCCAGATGGCCGGCGCGCAACGCTTGCTCCACGGCCTCATCGATCAAGCCCTGGGCATTGAACCAGCGGCACGCGCGCAGGTACAGGCTGGCCGGCGGCAGCACATTGCTGCTGGCGCGGCGGGTGCGCAGCAGGTCTGAAAACAAATGGTGATAACGGTACCAGTGGCCCTGCTCGTCCAGAGGCACCAGGAACACTTGGTGGGCTTGCAGGTAACGCAGGATTTCAGCGCTGTCATGGGCTTCGCGCACCGCGTCGCAGAGTTCGCTGCAAAACCGATCCTGAGGGGCTGTGTCGTACAAAAACGCCTGCACTTCGGCGGGCAGGCAGTCGATCACCTCTTCAAGCAAATAATCGCCGATCAGCCCTTCGCCGCCGTGCAAGCTCTGCGGCAATGCCCCGTCGTTGCCGGCCTCGGAGGCGGCGAGCAACCAGAAACGCAGCCCGGCAACCCAGCCTTCGCTGCGGCGGATCAGGTTGTCGAGGGCTTCGCCGCGCAAGGAACTGCTGTGGCGATCCAGCACCGCCAGGGATTCGCTGTGCGTCAGGCGCAAATCCTGTTCGTGCAACTCCAGCAGGTGGCGCGATAAACGCAGCCGCGCCAGATGCCAGTCCGGGCGCTGACGGCTGGTGACCAGCACCACCAGGCCATCGGGCAAATGGTTGAGGAAAAACTGCAGGCACCGGTCGAGCACCGGCCCCTGGGCCAGATGGTAGTCATCCAGTACCAATAACAACGGCGCGCGCGGGGACAGGTGCACGGTCAGCTCATCGAGCAGTCCGTCCAGCCATTCTTCAAAGGCAAAGGGTTGGTGACGCTGGCGCATTTTCAGCAGGCCCAGGGATTGGGCGCCGAGTTGCGGGAAAAATTGCTGTAAACCGTCGAGCAGGCGCTCAAGGAAACGGCCGGGGTCGTTATCCCGTGGGCTCAGGCCCAGCCACAGGCTTTGCCAATGGGCCGGCAGGCTCTGGCAGAACTCCACCGCCAACGAACTCTTGCCGAACCCTGCCGGTGCACTGACCAGCAGCAGCCGCCCTTGCAGGCCAGCACTCAGGCGTTCGCACAGGCGCGGACGCAGCACGTAGCCGTCAGGCAGCGGTGGCCTGTAGAAGCGACCTTCCAGGGTGGGAATTACCGCACTGGCAGGCCCTTGGATTCGGGACAGATCAGTCATCGCCGGGCTCTTGTAGAAGGCTGTTGTCGGCATTGCAGATGTCCGCAGACTAGCGGTAAAAGCAGCAGGTTTGTAGATCTTTGCAACATTTGCCTGAAAAAGAACTGCGACAAAAAAATTCGCCACATAAAAAAGCCCCGAACGGATCGGGGCTTTTTTCCGAGGATGCGGCCTCGGTTAACTCAGCTTAGCGCACGCCATCCTGGCGCAGGGCCGCTGGGGTGAAGTCGCTGGTGGTGGCGGTGAAACCGAAGTCATACGCCTGTTTCTCTTCGTTCTTCATGCCCAGTGCAAGGTAGCGGCCGGACTGCAGGTCGTAGAGGGTTTCCAGGGCGTACCACGGCACTTGCTTGTCGTAGTAGTTCTCGGCATGCGCTTCAGCCACGCGCCACAGTTGGCCACGGCCGTCGTAGTGGTCGATGACCGCCGCTTGCCAGGTGTCTTCGTCGATGAAGAAATCACGTTTGGCGTAGATGTGGCGCTGACCTTCTTTCAAGGTGGCGACTACATGCCAGACGCGGCGCAGCTCGTAGCGAGCCAGGTCCTGGTTGATGTGGCCGGCCTTGATGATGTCGGCGTACTTGAGCTTCGGATCGTCGATCTTGTAGCTGTTGGAGGCGATGTAGATTTCTTTCTTGCCCTCCAACTTCCAGTCGTAGCGGTCCGGTGCGCCGTTGTACATGTCGAGGTTGTCGGAGGTACGCAGGCCGTCGGCGGCGGTACCTGGGCCGTCATAGGACACTTGCGGCGCCCGGCGCACACGGCGCTGGCCGGCGTTGTAGACCCAGGCCGAACGAGGCTCCTTCACCTGGTCCAGGGTTTCGTGCACCAGCAGCACACCACCGGCCAGACGGGCCGGCGCGGTCACTTGCTGCTTGAAGTAGAACAGCACGTTGCCCGGGTTTTTCGGGTCGAAGTCTTTCATCTTGTCGCGGAACACAAACTGGTCGCGGAAGTACACCAGACTGTAGGAACCGTTGGTTTGTGGCGTAGCCTGGGTTACCAGACGGGTCACGCTGCCACCGCGATAACGGGTGATGTGGTTCCAGATGACTTCAACGCCGCTTTTTGGAATCGGGAACGGCACGGCGGTTTCGAAGTTTTCCAGGCCGTTGCCGCCGGACACCAGGTTGGTGGTGGTGGCGTTCTTCTTGATAGCGGCGAACACATCAGCCGGCACGGTAGCGCCGCGATGGGTCGGGTAGACCGGCATCTTGAAGGTCTCGGGGTAGCGCTTGAACATCGCGTACTGACCCGGCGCCAGCTTGTCTTTGTACTGCTCGACGTTTTGCGCGGTGATGGTGAATTGCGGTTGTTCACTGGCGTAAGGGTTGGCCAGGAACCCACGGGCGTCGACGGCACCGGCGTTGGTAGGCAACGGCGACCACTTAGGAATGGTGCCTGCAGCGTTACCGGCCATCTCGGCGCCCATCGGGGTCAGACTCGTGCCCAGCTTGGCGGCTTCATCCGCCGACACTGCCGCCATGACGTTGCTCGCCAGGATCGACAGCCCAAGCACACCCACGTGCAACAGACTTTTGGTTATTTTCATGTTCTGGTCTTCCTGAAATGCAGTGTGCTTAGAAGTTCGCGCCGAAGCTCAAAGCGACAAAGTCGCGGTCATTCACTGTGCTGAAATCGCCGCCGAAGAAGTTCGTGTAGTTCAGGCTGGCGGTGTAGGTGTTCTGGTACTCGGCGTCCAGACCCAGGCTGACAGCCTTGCGACCTTCTTCGAAGTTAGCGCCAGGACCAGGGGAGTAACCCTTGACGTCATGGGACCACGCCACGTTTGGCTTAAGGTTGACGCCGGCGAAGACATCCGGGTATTCCCAGATTGCCCGAGCGCGGTAGCCCCAGGAAGTGGCCGTGGTAAAGCCATCGTTGTTGCAGTTGGTATTCAGCCCATTGGCATTACCCAGGCCGGCACCTACGGCGGTCGAGTTATTGAGCGTATTGCAGAAACCACCGGGCAACGTACCTGGACCAAATACCGGGTCGCGGCCATAACGAGCCTCTGATTTGCTCTCCAGGCCGCCCACGTGAGTCACCCCAATCTCGCCCACCGTGGTCAAGCGGCTCGCGCCCATCACCTGATCAAAGAAGTGCGTGAATGTGGTCTGGAACTGCGTGACTTCCTTGCGGTTGTAACCATGCAGGTCTTGACCAGGCGAGCCTTTGAGCACCGAAGCGTTGCCAAAGCCGGTAATAGGCGTGACGCCCGCATAGAGTATGTCGGTGGTGCTCAGTTGCACCGGTGCGTTTGGCCGGTAGCTCAACTCACCGCTCCATGCGGTACCGGTAGGCAGCGTGGTGGAAAAGCTCAAGCCGTAAAGACGGATGTCTTCCGGGTATTCGACGAAGTAGTTGGAGCTACCCGCCACAATCACCGGGCGTAGCGCCGCCAGCCCACCCAGAGGACGGTTGTACGCTGACGCTGGCGCACCTTGTGCACTGAAAATCGGCGCACGGCTGTGATAGTTCATGAAGTAAGCGCCGAACTCGGTGTCCAACGGCTCGAAGTTGTAGTGCATGGCAACGCCAAACTGACCGCTGTCGCGAGCATCACGGTCAGGACCACGGCGCACCAATACGCCCTCTTCGTTCACATCAACACCCAAAGTATTGAGGGTTGGATAAGCAAGAGGCGAGATGCGAGAGCGCTTGTTCAACACCCGTAGGTTGTTGTCGCAACCATCAGAGATGACGTCCGGCTGAGAGAAGAATGTCCCGCAGTTATCGGTAACCGTCTGGTCCCATTCCAACTGATAGAACGCTTCCGCCGACAAGTTATCGGTCAGCGTCTGCGACACATAGAACATGTTGACCGGAATCAAGCCTTCCTTGACCTCAGCCCCCGGACGACGGAACGCAGACACGTCG
The DNA here is from genome assembly GCF_014268275.3 of Pseudomonas tritici. Lineage (NCBI taxonomy): Bacteria > Pseudomonadati > Pseudomonadota > Gammaproteobacteria > Pseudomonadales > Pseudomonadaceae > Pseudomonas > Pseudomonas tritici. The sequence goes on along the minus strand of NZ_CP077084.1, from coordinate 1,317,387 downwards.
ATCGGGTTGATGGAGTTGATGCCCCCACCGATGAAGGTACTTTCACCCCAGCTCACCACTTGCTTACCGAGCCGCACGCTGCCGGGCTGATCAGCAATCGAGTAGTTGTGGTAAACGAAAGCATCGAGAATTTGCCCGCCGGAGGACTTGGCGCCCTCTTTGCGATTGCTGTTGCTGATGTCCTTGAACTCGCGACTCTCGTCCTGGAGTTCGAAGTCATACCAGTACTTGCCACGCACAAATACGCCGGTGTCGCCGTATTTCAGCTCTAGATCATGGATGCCCTTGAAGATTTTCGAGAACGTCTCGCCACGCTTGAAGTTCAGGTGGCCGTCATCGGACGTCTGGGACAGGCCATTGCCACCGTTGTTAACACCGATCAGATCCTGATTGGGCTTGGCCGTCGACCAGCTCGCCCCCACGGAAAGAGACGAGTCAAAACTCCCTTCGATTTCACCGATATTGAAACTGACGCCGAATGCGGGCCCGGCGAGCGTAGAGGCGAGACTGACGGCCAGGGGCAATTTAGCCCGGCGCCAGAACTGGTTTACTGAGGTCATCGACGCTACTCCATGTGCATTATTGTTATGGCAGTGAGTTCGTTCTGTGATGCTTGTGACGGCCGGAATACAACGATTCCAATGCCGGACTGCAACTGAACCTCCATGGTCCGCAGCACCGCATCCTTGAAAAACTCTGGAAGGGACTATAGCCAGCAGGGGGTAGTGCTTGATCCCTCTAAAGTGTGATTTGCATCAGCAACCCGTCTGCCACGACCCTTTCGCCACGTCGACGAAGGCCGACGCGGGAAGGATGGCTGAAAATTGGCAAATCACAAGTGAAGGCGCGAGATAGAGCATCGCCGTGCAACAAGGGCACGGCGAATCAGCTCAGAGGGTGGACAGGAACGTGCTGTTGTTGGCCTGCCATTCGATGATGTCAATGCGGATACGTTTTTTGTCGAGCTTGCCGACGCTGGTCTTGGGAATTTCAGTAACAACAGCGATCTGGCTTGGAATCGCCCACTTGCTCAAGTGGCCCAGCTCCACGAACGGCTTGAGGTGTTCCTTGAGCTCGCGGGCCCCTATCACCTGGCCATCATGCACCACCAACAACGCAAACGGGCGTTCCCCCCACTGCGGGTCGGCGATGCCCACCACCGCTACTTCGCGTACCGCCGGGTGACGGCTGACCAGGTCTTCGAGGGCCAGGGAAGAGATCCACTCGCCGCCGGTCTTGATCACATCCTTGATGCGGTCGCGAATATCGATCACGCCAAAGGCATCCAGCGTCGCCACGTCGCCGGTGTGCATCCAGCCGCCCGCCCACAGCTCGGCGCCCTTCTGCGGCTCGTTGTAATAACCTTCGGTCAGCCACGGTGCACGCAATACCAGTTCGCCCTGGGACTCGCCGTCGGCGGGCAGGAAATGGCCGTCGCTGTCGATGATCGCGGCTTCCACCAAGGGCCCTGGCACGCCGGCCTTGATGCGGTAGGTGGTGCGCTCATCCTCGGTGCCCGCCATCAGCTCTTCGTTGAGGTGCGCGCAGGACACCAGCGGCCCGGTCTCAGACATGCCATAGGCTGCGGTCAGTTGAATGCCACGGGCCTTGGATGCTTCATACAGGGTGCGGTTGAGCGCGCTGCCGCCAATGACGATTTTCCAACCTCCAAAATCCACGTCCTGGGCGGCTTTTGCATTGAGCACCATTTGCAGGATGGTCGGCACGCAATGGGAGAAAGTGACCTTTTCCTTGCGCCACAGCTCCACCAGGTATTCCGGGTCGTAGCGGCCGGGGTAGACCTGCTTCAAACCGAGCATGGTCGCCACGTACGGCAGGCCCCAGGCGTGCACGTGGAACATCGGCGTGATCGGCATGTACACGTCATTGGTGCCGAGCAGGCGCATGCTGTCGACACTGCCCATGATGGTCGCCACGCCAATGGTGTGCAGCACCAATTGGCGATGAGTGAAGTACACGCCCTTGGGGTTGCCGGTGGTGCCAGTGGTGTAGAAGGTGGTGGCGACGGAGTGTTCGTCGAAGTCCTGGAAGTCGTACTTCGGGCTGGCAGCGGCCAGCAGGGTTTCGTACTCGCCTACCAGGTTTGGCAGCTCGGCGGTCTTGGCCTCGCCATCGGTGAGCAACAACGTCTTGTCAACGGTAGTGAGTTGCCCGGCAATGGCCTGGTAGAGACCCACGAACTCGCTGTTGACCAGCACGAAGCGGTCCTCGGCATGGTTCATGGTGTACAGGATCTGTTCCGGCGACAGGCGCACGTTGATGGTGTGGATCACCGCACCAATCATCGGAATGGCGAACATACATTCCAGGTAGCGATGGCTGTCCCAGTCCATCACCGCCACCGTGTCACCGGCCTTGACCCCGGCTTCTGTCAGCACATTGGCCAGGCGCGCGACCCGTTCGATCAGGGTTGGATAGGTGTAGCGCAATTTATCGCGGTAGACGATTTCCCGGGTTTTCTCGTAACGGGTCCCGGACATCAGCAGGCGCTTGATCAGCAGCGGGTATTGGTACGCACCTTCGGCGGGCGGAATGACACGGGTCTGCAACATACGAATCCCTTTTATGACTGCACGGTCTTGGCTTGAAGACCTGCACTTTAGAGACCTTATGTTTCAGCCAAATCAGCCAAAGGAATGATTTGCAGCGCCCAATGAATGCTAGCTTTGCGCCAGCATCGGGGACATGCAGCGCTCCAAGGTGGGAGCTGGCTTGCCTGCGATAGCAACGCCTCGGTACATCGGAAATACCGAGGCGCCTGCATCGTGGGCAAGCCCGGCTCACACATGGACCGTGCCCACTTGCATTCGGTCTTACTTATCCAGCCTTACTTCATGCTGGTAAACGCCAGCTTCACCCCAATCGCAATCAACACCGCACCCATGGTCCGATCGAACCAATGTCCCATCCGCGCAAACCCGGCGCGCACGCGTTGCTGGCTGAACAGCATCGCCACCAGGCAGAACCACAGCGCCGTGGCCACCGCCAGGTACACGCCGTAACCGGCCTGGACCGCCAGTGGCGTGTGCGGGTTGATCACCACGGTGAACAACGACAAGAAGAACAACGTGGCCTTGGGGTTCAAGCCATTGGTCACAAAACCTGCGGTAAACGCGCCACGGGGCGTGCGTTCGCCCGCTTCGCGATGCAACTCACCCTCGGCCGCAGGCTTGGCCGGCTGCGCGCGCAAAGCCTTGAAGCCGATGTACAGCAGGTAGGCCGCCGCCGCCCATTTCAGCGCGTTGAACAGCACGATGGACTGGGAGACGATCAAGCCGATACCGAGCAACGAATACCCCACGTGCAGGAAAATAGCCGACCCCACGCCCAACGCGGTCCAGGTCCCTGCACGGCGGCCGTGGGTCACACTTTCACGCACCACCACCGCGAAATCCGGGCCGGGGCTGGCCACCGCCAATAAGTGAATCAGCGCTACGGTCAAAAACTCGGCGACGTACATACGCACTCCATTAAGTAACTGATTATTTCATCTGATAGGCTCGGCAGATTACGCCTTCGAACCCTGTCGCACAAAGGTACAGTTGATGACGAACAATCGCCGCGCCGTCTTCCTTGATCACCCGTCCCTGGACTTGGGGGACCTCGACCTCAGCGAACTGCGCAACAGCTTCAGCGACCTGCACTTGTTCAGCGACACCACGCCGCTGAACGTGATCGAACACCTGCAAGGCGCCCAGGTTGCGATCAGCAACAAGATCGCCCTCAACAGCGAAACCCTGGCGGCCTGCCCGGCGCTCAAGCTGATCCTGGTGTCTGCCACCGGCACCAACAACGTTGACCTCGAAGCCGCCCGTGCCCGTGGCATTACCGTGAGCAACTGCCAGGGCTACGGCACGCCGTCGGTGGCGCAGCACACGATCATGCTGCTGCTCAACCTGGCGACGCGCTTGAAGGACTATCAACGGGATGTGAGCGCCGGTCAGTGGCAGGAAGCTAAACAGTTCTGCCTGCTGGACCATCCGATTGTCGAGTTGGAAGGTAAAACCCTTGGTTTGCTCGGCCACGGCGAATTGGGCAGCGCAGTCGCGCGCCTGGCTGAAGCCTTTGGCATGCGCGTGTTACTGGGCGCCATTCCGGGCCGCCCTGCCCGCGCTGATCGCGTGCCGCTGGATGAACTGTTGGCGCAGGTTGACGCGCTCACCTTGCACTGCCCGCTCAACGACCACACCCGCGACTTTATCGGCGCCCGCGAATTGGCGCTGCTCAAGCCCGGCGCGTTTGTGGTCAACACCGCGCGCGGCGGATTGATCAACGAGCAAGCCCTGGCCGATGCATTGCGCAACGGCCACCTGGGCGGCGCGGCGACCGATGTGCTGAGCGTTGAGCCGCCGGTGAACGGCAACCCGCTGCTGGCCGGCGATATCCCCCGGCTGATCGTCACCCCGCACAATGCCTGGGGCAGTCGCGAGGCGCGCCAGCGCATTGTTGGTCAGTTGGCGGAAAACGCCCGGGGCTTTTTCAGCGGCGCCCCGCTGCGCGTCGTGAGTTGATAAACTGCGCCCCTTTTCAAGGAGCAGACCATGGATCCGCGCAGTGAAGTACTGCTTCGTCAGGCCGAACTTTTTCAAGGCAACCTGCTGTTGGTAGGTTTGCCCGCCGACGACCTGCTCGGTCGCCTGCCCAACGCGCACGGCTGGTGCTGGCATGCCGGCGACCAGGCCGCGCTGGACGCACGCTTCCCCGAGCGCAGCCAATTTGGCGTGAATGTGCCAGAGCGCGAATTCGAGGCGGCGGTCATCTTCCTGCCCAAGTCCAAGGACCTCACCGACTACCTGCTCAACGCCGTAGCCGCGCGCTTGCCCGGCGCTGAGGTGTATCTGGTAGGGGAGAAAAAAGGCGGTATCGAGAGCGCCGCCAAGCAGATGATCCCCTTCGGCAAACCGCGCAAGCTCGACAACGCGCGGCATTGCCAACTGTGGCAAGTCACCGTGGCCAATGCCCCGCAAGCGGTCGAGCTGGAGAGCCTGGCTCAGGTGTTCGACGTGCCTTTGGCTGAGGGGCCGCTCAAGGTGGTGAGCTTGCCCGGTGTGTTCAGCCATGGTCGCCTGGATCGCGGTACCGAGCTGTTGCTGGAGCACCTGGATAAACTGCCGAGCGGCCATCTGCTGGACTTCGGTTGCGGTGCCGGTGTGCTGGGTGCTGCGGTAAAACGCCGCTACCCACACAACACCGTAACGATGCTCGACGTGGATGCGTTTGCCGCCGCCAGCAGTCGTTTGACCCTGGCCGCCAACGGCCTGGAAGCCGAGGTGCTGACCGGTGATGGCATTGACGCAGCGCCGATGGGTTTGAACGCGATTCTGACCAACCCGCCGTTCCATGTCGGCGTGCACACCGACTACTTCGCCACAGAAAACCTGCTGCGAAAAGCCGGCAAACATCTGGCAAAAGGCGGCGAACTTCGCGTAGTCGCAAACAGTTTCCTCAAGTACCAACCCTTGATTGAAGAGCATCTGGGTATTTGTGCGGTCAAGGCTGAAGGCAATGGTTTTCGCATCTACCGTGCCAAGCGCGGCTGACGGGCGTTTGAAAAAGAAGGCTTGCCGAATGGAATTTGCCTAGGCAGAATCCGCTCCGTCCTAGGGGAGTAGTCTCCCACGAGCGCCACGCTCGTCCGGCATACGTCAACATACTTGGTCAACAGACCATGGCGTATGCGACCCAGGAGTCCGCACAGACGGACCGGGGTTTGACAAGACCTATGACACGCACACCTTACCCGGGGCGGGAAGGCTGTACGTGTCATAGCCGTGTCGACCCGCCCCTGGAAACCTACCTGATGCTGGATTCATTACTCGTTCCTACAGCAATCGTTGCCTTGGCCGAAATCGGCGACAAGACGCAACTGCTCGCGCTCATCCTTGCTGCTCGCTTTCGCAAGCCCTGGCCGATCATCGCCGGCATTGTTGCCGCGACCCTGGCCAACCACGCGGCCGCCGGTGCCGTTGGCGCCTGGTTCGGGAGCTTCTTCTCCGACGCGGTATTGCACTGGATCCTGGCGGCAAGCTTCTGCGCCACGGCCTTGTGGACCCTGGTGCCGGACAAACTCGACGATGACGAAGCCAGCACCACGCGCAAATTCGGACCGTTCCTGACCACGCTGATTGCGTTCTTCCTCGCCGAAATCGGTGACAAGACGCAGATCGCCACGGTCATGCTGGCGGCGCAGTATCCGGAACTCTGGCTGGTGATTATCGGGACGACCGTGGGCATGCTGATTGCCAACGTGCCGGTGGTATTGGCGGGTAATTTTGCGGCGGAGAAACTGCCGTTGACCTTGATTCGCCGGTTGGCAGCTACGGCGTTTTTCATCCTGGCTATCGTGGCGGTGTACAAGGCCATGCAAAGCAGCGGCTGGATCTAAGGCTGCAAACCCGATCTCTGTGGGAGCTGGCTTGCCTGCGATGGCATCAACCCGGTGCAGCTGAGAGACCGAGTTGCCTGCATCGCGGGCAAGCCCGGCTCCCACATTGATCTGCGTTAACTCAGGATTTTTTGGCCTGCTGGTAAAGCGGCATCACCTTCGGAATCGCCGCCTGCAACGAGGCAATCCGGCTGTCGGAAGCCGGGTGAGTACTCATGAACTCCGGCGGTGCGCCTTCCGAAGCCTTGGCCATTTTGTTCCACAGCGTGATGGCCGCGTTCGGGTTGTAGCCGGCGCGGGCCGACAGTTCCAGGCCGATCAAGTCCGCTTCGTTTTCATTGCTGCGGCTGTTGGGCAAGGTCATGCCGTAGTTGGCCACCGTATCGGCCAGTGCCAGGCTGTCCTGGCCGAGGCCGAACAACGCACCGGCGCCCTGCTTGGCCATCTCGATCCCGTAGGCCTTGGACATGGCTTCGCGGCCATGCTCACGCAAGGCGTGGGCGATTTCATGGCCCATCACGGCGGCCAGTTCGTCATCCGTGAGCTTGAGGTTATCGATCAACGCGCTGTACACGAAGATCTTGCCGCCAGGCCCACAGTTGGCGTTCATCTCGTCGCTCTTGATCAGGTTCACTTCCCACTTCCACTGCGCAGCATCGGGGCGGAAGGTCGGCGCCTGGGCAATCAAACGCTTGGCAATGGCCTGCACGCGCTTGGCGTTGGCACTGGTCTTGTCCAACTGGCCTTTGCTGCTGGCTTCGCCCAACGTCTGCTGGTAGGACTGGGCATACATCTGGTCGACTTCCTGGCTCGACAGCATGCTGAACATGTACTGCTTGCGCTCCACTCCAACGGCGCCGCCGCTGGTGGTATTGACCGACTGACACCCGGCCAGCAGCATCGCTGCAACCAAACCACTTATCACCAATGACTTCTTCATGAACACTCTCCCTGAAAATACGCCCTGAAATATGGCGCGTATCGTAGGCGCACATTTGTATCTGCGCCAGATACAGCAGACGTGTAACTCACGATTTTCGGATACATCTCACCTATCCCATCAACGGCGGCGGGCATTCCATTCGCGACACCCCTGACATTTTTGTCGGAAAAACGCTCATGCCCACCGCGGCCGTGGCCGATACAAAAAGGCGGACCCTCCCCTCTGTGCCCGGAGTTCTCATGAAATTCAAGTCGATTCAGTTTTCTGTCGCGGCACTGGCTGGCGCTATTGTTCTGAGTGTGGTCGCTGTGCTGGTGCTTTACGCCTTGTTTGCCGGCGCGCGAACCCAGGCGATGGTGCAGGAGCGCACCCAGGCTCAGTTCGAGCAGATTGTCGAGCAACGCCTCACCGCCCTGGCGCACACCCAGGCCACGTTGATCCAGCGTGAGCTGGAAGCCCCGCTGGTGACCGCCAAGAGCCTGGCCACCGCCAACGCCCTGCTCGGCATGAAAGACGCCAAGGGCGAACCTGCCCTGCAGGTGGGCCGCGAACAATTGATCAACCTGCTGCATGAAACCGTGGTGCGCAACCCGAAGATCCTCGGTGCCTACATTGGCTGGGAGCCCAATGCCATTGATCACAACGACACGGCCTACGTGAACAGCTCCATTCTTGGCATGGGTGCCGACGGACGTTTCCTACCGTGGTGGTACCGCAACGCGGATGGCAGCCTGGGCCTGGATAAACTCGCCGACGTGGCCGACCAGAAAATCCTCTCCACCGGGGTGCGTGCCAGCGAGTACTACCTGTGCTCCAGGGAAAGCAAAAAAGCCTGTGTCATCGACCCGGCCCCTTACAAGGTGGGCAATGCGATGGTGATGCTGGCTTCTTTTATCGAGCCGATCCTGATCGACGGCACCTTCCAGGGCATCGTCGGTGCCGATCTCTCGGTCAATTTCATCCAGGACATGCTCACCAGCGCCGATCAGAAACTCTACGACGGTGCCGGTGAACTGGCGCTGATCTCCAGTAACGGACGCCTTGTGGCCTATACCAAGGACGCCAGCAAGCTCGGTGAAAAAGCCAGCGACTTGCTCGACGGCAACGAACTGGCCAACCTCGGCCAACTCAAAACCGGTGAAGTGCGCTACGACATCGACCGGGAACACGGGCATATCGAGCTGTTCCTGCCCTTCAGCATCGGCCAGACCGACGCGCGCTGGACCCTGATGATGCAGTTGCCCCTGGGCGCAGTGATGGCCGACTCGCAGAAATTGCAAAGTGACCTGGAAGCCCAGCGCAAGACCGATATCTTCGGCATGACCATTGCCGGCCTATTGATCGCCGGTGCCGGCTTGCTGGTGATCTGGCTGGTAGGCCACGGCATCGCCCGTCCGCTCAAGCAAATGGTGGCCATGCTCAATGACATCGCCCAGGGCGAAGGCGACCTGACGCGGCGCCTGACCAGCGATCGCGCCGATGAACTGGGCGCGATCGCCAACGGCTTCAACACCTTCCTGATCAAGCTGCAAGGCATGATCACCCAGGTGGTGAGTTCAGTGCAGAAGGTCAGTGACTCGTCGGAGCACACGGCTGATATTGCGATTCGCACCAACCAGGGCGTGCATAAACAAATGGTGGAAATCGACCAAGTGGCCACCGCCGTGCATGAGATGACCGCCACTGCGCAAGACGTTGCGCGCAACGCTACCCAGGCCGCGCAAGCCGCCAGCCATGCCGATCAGGCCGCGAGCCAGGGCATGCGGATTGTGCGCGACACATCCACCTCGATTGGCGCGTTGGCCGCAGAAATTGGCAAGGCCGTGGGCGTGGTGCAAACCCTCGCCAAGGACAGCGAGAACATCAACGCCATCCTTACGGCAATTCGCGGTATCGCCGAGCAGACCAACCTACTGGCGCTCAATGCTGCAATCGAGGCGGCGCGTGCCGGCGAGCAAGGCCGGGGTTTCGCCGTCGTCGCTGACGAAGTGCGCAACCTGGCGCAGAAGACTCAAAAAGCCACTGAAGAAATCCAGACCATGATCCAGCAGTTGCAACAAGGCACGCGGGACGTGGTACGGGTGATGGAGGACAGCCAAAGCCGCACCGATGAAAGCGTGCAACACGCGGCGAAGGCGGCCGAAGCGCTGGAAACCATCACCCAGGCGGTGTCGGTGATCAACGACATGAACACCCAGATCGCCAGTGCGGCCGAAGAGCAGAGCGCGGTAGCCGAGGACATCAATCGTAACGTGATCAACATCGGCCAGGTGGCCAATGAAGTGGCGGGAGGCGCGGATGAATCCAGCGCGGCCAGTGCGGATTTGACCAAGCTGGCGGAGCAGCAGCGGCGCTTGATCAATCAGTTCAAAGTTTAAGCTTTCGGGGATCTTGAGGACCCCATCGCAGGCAAGCCAATACACACCTTACGGGATCACGCCGGGGTCAAGCACTCCGGCCCATTGAGCTTCGGATCATTGACCATGTTGGCCAGCACCCGCTCGCGCAACGCGGTGGGTTCACTTGCCAATAGCCCTTGCAACACGTGCAACGGTGTTTCGGGATTGAGCCAGGCCGCCTGCCCCGCCGCATCCAGGATCAGCGGCCGACGCTGGCTCTGCGCAGCCTGGGTCACCACCGCCGTGCTCAGCCACACCTGTTCCTGCACCGGATACGCTTCCCAGATCGCGGCAAAAAACAAGGTGGAACCCTCTCCTGGCGTCAGCCAGTACGGACGTTTGCGCTGGGTGCCGCGCCATTCGTAGAACCCATTGGCCGGCAGCAGGCAACGGCGCAGGCGGAACGCTTCGCGAAACATCGGTTGTTCGGCCAGGGTTTCGGCGCGGGCATGGGCCGGCGTGCGCGAAAGGTCGGTCAGCCAGGGCGGTGTCAGGCCCCAGCGGGCCCGCGCCAGGGTGAGCTGGCCGTCGGTGGTGCGCTGGATCAGCACCGAATCGTTCGGGGAGATGTTCCACTGGGCCTGCTGGTCGGCCGGGAAACCCGGCAAGGCAGCAAAAGCGGGGTTCCAGCGAAACAGGGCATAACGTCCACACATGGGGCAACATGACTCTTGGGTAAACCGACCGACAGCCTAACAGACCAGAACGCCTGGGAAGCTGTCAGGTTCATCACCCGGCAGGGGTTGCGCGCCGATGTAGGCGGTGATCAGTTCACGCGCGTCCACGGCCCGGTCGTTGTCCACCTCCAGGCCCAGCAAGCCGAAGATGGGCAGTTCGCCGGTGCCGCCGAGCAAATGCCGGCCCACCAGGTGGGCCTCGATACCTTCGCTGGCGAGCATCTGTTGCAGCAACTCGCCTTCCATCAGGTTTTCCGGTTCGTAGATTCGCTGCATGGGCGTACCTGTTATTCGTTTTCGCTACGGGTTTCGAGCATCCACTCGTCGCCATGCACCTGTAGATTGAAACTGATTGGCCGGCAACACACCTGACAGTCTTCTATATACGTCTGATCGCCGCCGGACAAATCCACCGTTGTCTCGACCTCTTCACCACAATAAGGACAATCGTACGTCGCAGTTTCCAGCATCGCAGCCTCCAAGGTGACTTGTGCGTATAATCGCCGGTCTATTTACAGGGTTATATTTCGGCTGAGCCCATTACTCAGGCCGCACCCTGGTATTTCCTTTACTTACCCTAGCCGTTTCTAACAAGAGAGCATGATGGGCGAATTCGATACCATCCGACCTTACAACGACAGCGAAGTCCCGGCAGTGCTGGCACGCCTGTTCAGTGACAAGGCCTTTCTGGACATCCTGACCCACTTCCGCTTCCCGCGCTTTGCCGGCGCCCTGGGCTGGCTGCTCAAGCCGATGATCGCCCGCAAACTGCGCCGTGAATTCGCCGGCGTCACCACCGTTGCGACCTTGCAGGACAAAGTCGAGTACTACGTCGACCACACCATTGACCGCGCGACCGACGGCGTGACCTACACCGGCGTCGAGCAGCTCAAGTCCGGCACCGCCTACCTGTTCCTCGCCAACCACCGCGATATCGTGATGGACCCGGCCTTCGTCAACTACGCCGTGTACCACGCCGGCCTGCCGACGCCGCGCATCGCCATCGGCGACAACCTGCTGCAAAAGCCGTTTGTCAGTGACCTGATGCGCCTGAACAAGAGCTTTATCGTGCACCGCTCGATCACCGGGCGAAAGGAAAAGATGGCGGCCTTCAACCTGCTGTCAGCCTACATCAACCATTCGATCCGCAACGACTGCCAATCGATCTGGATTGCCCAGGCCGAAGGGCGCGCCAAGGATGGGGATGATCGCACCGAATCGGCGATCCTCAAGATGTTCCACGTCAGCCGCAAGGATGAGCCGTTTGCCGAGGTCATCCAGTCGTTGAACCTGACGCCGGTGTCGATCAGCTACGAGTACGACCCGTGCGATACCGCCAAGGCTCGCGAGCTGTACATCCGCGCCACCACCGGCACCTACAGCAAGGCGCCGGGCGAGGATGACGTGAGCATCGCCCTTGGCATCACGGGCTACAAGGGGCGGGTGCACATCAACTTTGCGCCGCCGATCACCGAGCGTTTCGAAGATACCAAACTGTTGGCGGTGGAAATGGACCGGCAGATTCTCGGCGGTTACCGACTGTTCCCGGTGCATTACCTGGCATATGCCCAATGGAGCGACGCCGACCCGCAATTGCAGGTGCCGACGGCGGCCGAGGTATTCCCGGCCGACGAACTGGCCAAGGCGAAGGCAGAATGGGAGCGGCGCTTGAACGAGTGCCCGGCCGAGCACCGACCGTTCCTGGTGGTGCAATACGCTACGCCGGTGCGGAATCAGTATCGGGTCAAGGCCGGCATACCGCTCTGACGCTATGAGCGCTGGCTTGTGTGGGAGCTGGCTTGCCTGCGATGCAGACACCTCGGTGGATCAGTCACACCTCGGTGATGCTATCGCAGGCAAGCCAGCTCCCACATTTGTTTTATGGCGTTTTTAGAGGTGGGTACTGAACCAGGAAATAGTCAACGCCAACCCCAGGCAGGCAAACCCAATACGGTAAGCCACCCGGTGCGCGCGCTCGGTGCGCACATCCAGAAACAACATCGGTTGATCGATCGCACGGTCTTCGCCTTGCGCGGCCAGGTCGGCCATCGCGCGTTGTTCGCGCAGGCGCGTAATGAACAGCAGCGCTGCACCCGGGCACGCTACCGCTAACGCTACAACATTGATCAGTAGTGCGGACAGCGCCATTGCAAACCTCAGTGGAACAGTGTCTTGGTATCAGCTCAGCTACCAACCTGAACGATAGTGGCGTCCGGCACCGAAACGGCTCCCTTCCCCATTGACGGTTAATGTATCCAGTAATTTAGAGCGTCACCTGAACGTCACCTTAACAGTCCACTCTGTTGCCCTTTGACGCCTCAGGAGCTTGTCATGTTGCACGCGCAAAACCAGGATCGGCTGTATCTGGTCGCCCAAAGCGATGAGCAGGAAGCGCTGATCGGCGGCCTGGCTTTCAACGTCCAGGATCGCCACTGGCTGGTGTATTGCGCCCTTGGCGGGCACCAGCATGCGGACCTTCCGGAGACCGATCTGTTAACGGGGGTGAGCCTGCTGGACTTCTGTATCGACACCGCCGCGTGAAACAGGAGGCGAAAAAAAACCGGACTCAACCGAGCCCGGTTTTTTAACAATCGTTTATTGCGCGCTGAGCAACGAACCGATGCTTGGGTCTTTGAACAGTCGGGTCAAGGCGTCACTCAGGACGTCGCTGACCAACTTGGTATTGGTTTCCTGGTTCGGCGACATGCCGAAACGCTGGTTCAGGGAGGCGCCGTAGCGACCGCTGTAGCGACGGGTACCCGCGGTGACGTCGGACTTGAACGTCGCGCCGATGGAAGCTTCGGTCACGTACAGGCCGTCCTTAGGCGATTGATACTTCAATTCAGCCAGGGTGATCGTCAATTGCGGAGCGCCCGGTGCATTGGCGCTTGGGGTGAAACCCAGCAAGCGCACGGCGGCTTCAGCCTGGGCCTGCAGCTTGGGCAGCACGTCTTGAGCGTTCACCGAGATCAGAGCGGTTTCCGGGTACAGGCCGCCGCGCGAGCCGAGCGTAGGCGATGGACGACCATCCACCACCCGCACCGACACCGCCTGGCCGTGGCCCACCGGGGCCAACTGCGTGGTGAGTTTCGGTTCCGGGGTCAGTTGTTGCGGGCTGTTGGCGCAGCCCACCAGGGTCAAGCTGGTCACAGTGATCAAACCGAACAACAGGCGTTGCAACATGCGCTTCTCTCCAGAAATCATGATCCGACAGGCCGGCAGTATAGCGGGGCGCCACTGCGGGGAACTAGCATCAGTTACAACCTGTGACCCCACGTGTGGAGCGCGGTTCGCTGTCACCGAGATGTCACACCCGTTACATGGGCTCGTCATCCAGCGCAGGCATGCTTGGCCTCAATCTCAGGAGGTCAATCGTCATGCAGTTTCTTTGGTCATTGTTTACGCGCAAGCCGGCCCTTCGTCAGTTCGCCCTGCTCGATGCACAAGGTCGTTGCCAGGCATTCAAAGAATGCTGCCAGCCGCCCGTAGGCGACGGTTGGGTAGAAATCGATGAGATTCGCCTGAGCTGGATGCACCACCCACTGCCCGCTCGCGCCCGCGTCAGCCCACGTCCAGCGCGGTCGTCACGGCATCAGCCGTTGGCTGCCTGACCGAACGCCTAATAAAAGTCATAAAACACGCCCATTTCCCCAGCGTTCTTCGCTACAATCTCCCCCCGATTATAAGGACGTCTCCTGATCGGGCCTCGCAGCATCGTTAATGCCTCGGTATTAACCCCAAGAATCGCCCACAGAGAGCCGCCCACACAGATCGAGTGAAGCTGGCGCGCTTGCTGTTTTCTTTGCAAACCACCCGTCTTTGCCGAATCTGCCAGAGCTGCCATTGCGCTCGGCCACTTGAGTTGTTTGCCCGTTTTGCCGCATGTCGGCAAGGTTTTCCGGGCCAGGTGCCAGGCTGGGGCAGCCCTTTTTTGAGGTTCACGTCTTCAAAAGAGCGTGAAAAAACGGGTTTTCACAACTTCACAAGAGTGTGGCGAGCAAATGAATAGTTTGGCGTTTGTACAAGCACCATCAGCGTCTGGAACAGCCCAACCACACAGGACCGAGTACTCCTTGAAAATCGGAGCTTGAGCCTGTCCGCTACGGATTGATTGCACAGATCACACGTTTTGACCATAAGTCGAATTGCCACAGGCGCCCATGAATGCGTTCATAGGCAGATTAGCCCGGCAGGAAGCGTGTGCTGAAGTTGCAAAGAATTGCGAAACGGACATGGCGATCCTGGCCATGGGTAACCTGGGGCAACACGTGAACCGCCCCGTCACTCCTGGCAGCCATGCCGTCAATTTGGTGCTGCAGATTTTGGAGACGCGTTAAATGGCGCATAACGAAGCAGTCGACGTAGTATTGGTAGGGGCCGGCATCATGAGCGCCACCCTGGCCGTACTGCTCAAAGAGCTCGACCCCGGCCTCAAGCTGGAAGTCGTTGAGCTGATGGATTCGGGTGCCGCGGAGAGTTCCAACCCGTGGAACAACGCCGGTACCGGCCACGCCGGGCTGTGTGAGCTGAACTACACACCGCAGGCTGCCGATGGCTCCATCGACATCAAGAAAGCCGTGCACATCAACACCCAGTTCGAGGTGTCGAAACAGTTCTGGGCGTACCTGACCAAAAAGGGCACCTTTGGCTCGTCCAAATCTTTTATCAGTCCGGTGCCGCACCTGAGCTTCGTACAGGGCGAAAAAGGCGTGTCCTTCCTCAAGAAGCGCTTTGAAACCCTCAGCCAGCACCACGCGTTTTCGGACATGCACTACACCGAAGACCGTAGCGAGATGGCCGAGTGGATGCCGCTGATGATGCCGGGCCGCCCGCTCGACGAAAAAATCGCGGCGACCCGTGTCATGAACGGCACCGACGTCAACTTCGGCGCGCTGACCAACCAACTGCTCAGCCACCTGACCAGCTCGGCAGACGCCCAGGTCAAGTACAGCAAGCGTGTGACCGGCCTCAAGCGCAACGGCGCGGGCTGGACCGTCAGCATCAAGGACGTCAACAGCGGCAACAGCCGTGAAGTGGACGCCAAGTTCGTGTTCCTCGGCGCCGGTGGCGCGGCGCTGCCGCTGCTGCAAGCCTCGGGTATCGAAGAAAGCAAAGGTTTTGGCGGTTTCCCGGTCAGCGGCCAATGGCTGCGTTGCGACAACCCGGAAGTGGTCAAGCACCACGAGGCCAAGGTCTACAGCCAGGCCGCCGTGGGTTCGCCGCCGATGTCCGTGCCGCACTTGGACACTCGCGTAGTGGAAGGCAAAAAATCCCTGCTGTTTGGGCCCTATGCCGGCTTCACCACCAAGTTCCTCAAGCACGGCTCGTTCCTTGACCTGCCACTGTCGGTTCGCGCCGGCAACATTGGCCCGATGCTCGCCGTGGCCCGCGACAACATGGACCTGACCAAGTACCTGGTCAGCGAAGTGATGCAGTCCATGGAGCAGCGCCTGGAGTCCCTGCGCCGCTTCTACCCCGAAGCCAAAGCCGAAGACTGGCGCCTGGAAGTGGCCGGCCAACGGGTACAGATCATCAAGAAAGACCCGAAAAAAGGCGGCGTACTGCAATTCGGCACCGAACTGGTCGCGGCCAAAGACGGCTCGCTCGCGGCACTGCTGGGCGCATCTCCTGGCGCTTCGGTGACCGTTTCGATCATGCTCGACCTGATCGAACGCTGCTTCCCGGCCAAGGCTGCCGGAGAGTGGGCGGCCAAGCTGCACGAGATCTTCCCGGCTCGGGAAAAGGTCCTGGAAACGGATGCCGAGCTGTATCGCAAGATCAATGAGCAGAACAACATCAGCCTGGAACTGGTTGAGCCTGCTGCCGAGACCGAGAGCTACGCTTGAGGCCTTAAGGCAATAAAAAAACGCCCCGCTCTCGGCATGAGAACGGGGCGTTTTTTATTGCCTGGAGAATCAACCGCGAGCGTTGTTGATCAACTCGATGTACTCGTCTGCGTGACGCTGGTCCTTGATCAGGTCGACGAAGGTCTGGCCATGCTCATCCTTGCCGTCCAGGTCCAGGCCGGCTTCCTTGAAGAAACCCAGGAAGCGCTCAAAGTCGTCGATACGCAGGCCACGGTAGGCTTTGATCAGTTTGTGCAGGGACGGGGAAGTCGCGTCAACCGGTTCGAAGTCGAGGAACAACTTGATCTGATCGTCGCCAATCTCGTCACCAATCACCTGTTTCTTATCTTTACGCATTACCGACTCCAGCCTGCAGACATTTACACGGGGTTTGAAGTCTACCTGTGAGACACCACCTTCGAAAACAACCAAACACTCATGTGGGAGCTGGCTTGCCTGCGATAGCGGTGGGTCAACGGGCCCCTCTGTCACTGATACAACGCTATCGCAGGCAAGCCAGCTCCCACATTAATTGCATCCACATAGTGGAATCTGTGTCGCCTGACTACTTCGCGCGAACGGCACCGGTATGCAAATCCGCCCAGATATGCCCATTGGCATAACTCAGGAACTGCACATACACCGTGTCATTGCGCAGCAGGTCGACGATCACTCGGTACTGGGCCACCGGGTAGGACAAAGTCAGGGTCTTGCTCTTGTCGTCGTAGACCGGCTTTTTCAGGCTTTTGCTTTCCGCATCGAAGTTGAGCACCACTTGGCTGATGGTCGCGCCTTTGTTCAGGGACTTGCCCTTAAGGCGGATCATCAGCGGCGAGGTGACCGGGATCGGTTGCTGGCTGGACTGGCGCTGGTTACCCACCACCACCGCGTACTCGGTGACTTGCAACAATTGCTGCTGGTCCGGGGCTTCGGCGCGCAGGGCCAGATCGTCGGAGGGCAGGAATTGGCTGTGCAACGGCGCAGGCGCGGCGGCCAGGGGCAAACTGAGGGTCAACGCCAGGGCGGCGCAGGTACGTATCAACAGGTTCATGGGCCGCTCCGTGCGAGATAGCCCAGCACTGTAGCTCAATCGAACTGGGCAAGCATCCAACGTTGATACGCGGCCACACCAGCCTCGCCTTCACGCGGCGCCCAATCGGCCAGCTCACCCTCGCCTACCGGGCGATAAGGTCCGGCTTTGCACTCGAACATCACCGTGTCGGGCTCCAGCACCACCAAACCGTGAAACACACCGGGTGGCAGATCCACACCCGCGCATTCGCCCCCCGCCTGCATGACGCGCTTGGCCAGCACCTCGCCGGTTTCGCTGAACACCAGCAGACCCAGGCTGCCCTGAAGCACGAGCAAGGTTTCCGCCTTGTCCGCACTCAGGTGCCGATGCGGCGGCACATAGGTGCTGGACTGCAGGCCCACGGCCAGGCGATGGCAGGGCTCTTCCATCTGGTGGAAGTTGTGATGGTGCCGGCCACGGGGGCTGGCGCCCGCTTTCTCGGCCAATTCGGCAAACAGCGTCTGATCAAGAAAGCGGGTCATGGCTTACATCCCTTTGACGGCGTAGATCCCATTGGCGTTGCGCCAGTAGCCTTTGTAGTCCATGCCGTAACCGAAGATGTAGCGGTCGATGCACGGCAGGCCAACGAAATCGGCTTTCAGCTCTGGGCGGGCCTTGCGGTCGTGGTCTTTGTCGATCAGCACGGCAGTGTGCACTTTGCGCGCGCCAGCGTGCTTGCAGAAGTCAATGATCGCGCCGAGGGTGTGACCTTCGTCGAGGATGTCGTCGATGATCAGCACGTCGCGGTCGATGAACGAGACTTCCGGCTTGGCTTTCCAAAACAGGTCGCCGCCGCTGGTTTCGTTGCGATAGCGGGTGGCGTGCAGGTAGGACGCTTCGAGCGGGAATTGCAGGTGGGTGAGCAATTTGCCAGCGAAGATCAGACCACCGTTCATCACGCAGAAAACCACCGGGTTGGTGTCAGCCATTTCGCGGGTGATGTGCGCGCCGACCTTGGCGATTGCCTCTTCGACTTGCGCTTCGGTGTACAGGCAGTCAGCCTCGCGCATGATTTGACGGATATGCTCGAGATCAGCGGACATGGCGCTCTCCAAGGGGGTGCTGTGGCAAGAAAAGCGGGCGAAGGTACGCTTCTCGTGCGCTCCGGGCAAGCCTTAATGGACTAACGTACTAGATGTCTATAGGACAACACCCTCGGATAGATTAATCTAGGCCGGTTTTTTTGCCCGCCGCCGGAGCCATCCCCATGCCCACTCGCGAGATCCGCCATCCGCTGATCCGACACAAGCTCGGCCTTATGCGCCGCGCCGACATTAGCACGAAGAACTTCCGTGAGCTTGCTCAGGAAGTCGGAGCGTTGCTGACTTACGAAGCCACTAAAGATTTACCCCTGGAAACCTACGACATCGAAGGTTGGGCCGGTACCGTGCAGGTCGAGAAAATCGCCGGTAAGAAAATCACCGTCGTGCCGATCCTGCGCGCCGGTATCGGCATGCTCGAAGGCGTGCTCAGCCTGATCCCGGGCGCCAAGGTCAGCGCCGTGGGCGTGGCCCGCAATGAAGAAACCTTGCAGGCCCACACCTACCTGGAAAAACTCGTTCCGGAAATCAACGAGCGCCTGGCGATGATCATCGACCCGATGCTCGCCACCGGCAGTTCCATGGTCGCCACCATCGACTTGCTGAAAAAAGCCGGTTGCAAGGACATCCGCGCCATGGTGCTGGTGGCCGCGCCCGAAGGCATCGCCGCCGTCGAGAAAGCTCACCCGGACGTGCAGATCTACACCGCGTCCATCGATGAGCGCCTGAATGAACACGGCTACATCATCCCAGGTCTGGGCGATGCCGGTGACAAGATCTTCGGTACCAAGCAGAAGGACGGTTGAGCATGCAGGATGAATTCAACGACCCGCTTTGGCGCCAGATCCTGTCTGGCGCACAAATGCTCTTCGTGGCATTTGGCGCGCTGGTGTTGATGCCGCTGATCACAGGTCTTGATCCAAACGTTGCGCTGTTCACCGCGGGCCTGGGCACGTTGTTGTTCCAGGTGGTGACAGGGCGGCAGGTGCCGGTCTTTCTGGCGTCGAGCTTTGCCTTCATTACTCCGATCATTCTCGCCAAAAGCCAGTTCGGCCTCGCGGCGACCATGGGCGGGGTAATGGCGGCCGGTTTCGTCTATACCTTCCTCGGGCTCGCGGTGAAGATCAAGGGCACCGGTTTCATCGACCGGCTGCTGCCGCCCGTGGTGATCGGGCCGGTGATTATCTCCATCGGCCTGGCCATGGCACCGATTGCCGCCAACATGGCCATGGGTAAATCCGGCGATGGTGCCGAGCTGATTCATTACCAGACGGCAATGATGATCTCGATGCCGGCGCTGCTGACCACGTTGATTGTGGCGGTGTTCGGCAAGGGCATATTCCGCCTGGTGCCGATCATCTCCGGCGTATTGGTCGGTTTTGCCATGGCGTTCTATTTTGGTGTGGTCGACACAGCAAAGATCGCCGCCGCCCCCTGGTTCGCCCTGCCCCACTTCACCGCGCCTGAGTTCAACTGGCAGGCGATCCTGTTTATCGTCCCCGTGGCCCTGGCCCCGGCGATCGAGCATATCGGCGGTGTGATTGCAGTCGGCAGCGTGACCGGTCGTGACTACCTGAAAAAGCCGGGCCTGCACCGTACCCTGCTGGGTGACGGCATTGCCACCACGGCCGCCGGCCTGTTTGGCGGCCCGCCGAACACCACCTACGCTGAAGTGACCGGTGCGGTGATGCTGACCAAGAACTACAACCCGAAGATCATGACCTGGGCGGCGGTGTTTGCCATCAGCCTGGCGTTTATCGGTAAGTTCGGCGCATTGCTGCAGAGCATTCCGGTGCCAGTGATGGGCGGGATTCTGTGCCTGCTGTTCGGTTCGATCGCCGCCGTAGGGATGAACACGCTGATCCGCCACAAAATCGACCTGGGCGAAGCGCGCAACCTGGTGATTGTGTCGGTGACGTTGGTGTTCGGGATTGGCGGTGTGCTGGTCGGCACCGGCACCGGCCCGGATGACTTCGGCCTCAAGGGCATCGCCCTGTGTGCGGTGGTAGCGATTGGTTTGAACCTGCTGCTGCCGGGCAATGATGGCTGGAAAAACAAGAAGCCGGATGAGCCGTTGCTCTAACTGACACAACGCAAATCAGTGTGGGAGCTGGCTTGCCTGCGATAGCGGAGTAACAGGCGACATAGTTGTCGTTTGATACACCGCTATCGCAGGCAAGCCAGCTCCCACATTTGATTTTCAGTGAACGTTAAAGCTCACCAAGCCCATCAATCAGCGCCTGGTTCTGCTCCGGCGTACCGATGCTGATCCGCAGGAACTGGGCAATCCGCGCCTGCTTGAAGTGCCGCACGATCACACCCTGCTCACGCAACTTGGCCGCCAGGCCAGCAGCGTCATGTTGAGGGTGGCGAGCAAAGATAAAGTTGGCCGCCGACGGCAACACTTCAAAACCTTTTGCCTCCAACTGCGCAACCACCTTGTCGCGGCTGTCGATGACCAACTGGCACGTCTTCTCGAAGTACTCACGGTCCTCGAACGCTGCCGCCGCGCCGACAATCGCCAGGCGATCCAGCGGATAAGAGTTGAAGCTGTTCTTGACCCGCTCCAGCGCCTCGATCAGGTCCGGGTGGCCCACGGCCAGGCCCACGCGCAAACCGGCCAGTGAGCGCGATTTGGACAGCGTCTGGGTCACCAGCAGGTTCGGGTAGCGATCCACCAGGCTGATCGCGGTTTCGCCGCCGAAGTCGATATAGGCTTCATCCACTACTACCACCGAGTCCGGGTTGGCCTTGAGGATCTGCTCCACCGCATCCAGTGCCAGCACGCAACCGGTAGGCGCGTTCGGGTTGGGGAAGATGATCCCGCCGTTGGGCCTGGCGTAATCCGCCACGCGAATCTGGAACTGTTCGTCCAGCGGCACCGGGTCGGACTTGATGCCGTAGAGGCCGCAGTAAACCGGGTAGAAGCTGTAGCTGATATCCGGAAACAACAGCGGTAGCTCGTGCTGGAACAGGCCGTGGAAAATGTGTGCAAGGACTTCATCTGAACCGTTGCCGAGGAAGACCTTACTGGCGTCGATCGCGTAATACTTGGCCACGGCCTGCTTGAGCAGGTCGCTGTTGGGGTCCGGGTACAGGCGCAGGTTGTCGTTCAGCTCGGCCTGCATCGCGGCCAACGCCTTGGGCGACGGGCCGTAGGGGTTTTCATTGGTGTTGAGCTTGACCAGCTTGGTCAGCTTCGGTTGTTCGCCAGGCACGTAAGGCACGAGGTCTTTGACGAAGGGGCTCCAGAATTTGCTCATGTCTCAGTTCCCCTCTTCAAGGATGCGGTATTCAGCGCTACGGGCGTGGGCACTCAGGGATTCACCACGGGCCAGTACCGAGGCGGTCTTGCCCAACTCGGAAGCGCCCTGCGGCGAGCAGAAGATGATCGACGAACGCTTCTGGAAGTCGTACACGCCCAGTGGCGAGGAGAAACGCGCGGTGCCGGAGGTCGGCAGCACGTGGTTCGGGCCTGCGCAATAGTCACCCAGGGCTTCGCTGGTGTGGCGGCCCATGAAGATCGCACCAGCGTGGCGAATCGATGGCAACCAGGCTTGTGGGTCGGCCACGGACAACTCCAAGTGCTCCGGCGCGATACGGTTGGCCACTTCGATGGCCTGCTCCATGTCACGCACCAGGATCAGCGCGCCACGGCCATTGATCGATTTCTCGATGATCTCGGCACGCTCCATGGTCGGCAGCAACTTATTGATGCTGGCCGCCACTTGGTCGAGGAACTCGGCGTCCGGGCTGACCAGGATCGCCTGGGCGTCTTCATCGTGCTCGGCCTGGGAGAACAGGTCCATGGCGATCCAGTCCGGATCGGTCTGGCCGTCGCATACCACGAGGATTTCCGATGGGCCGGCAATCATGTCGATACCGACCTGGCCAAACACGTGACGCTTGGCGGTGGCGACGTAGATGTTGCCGGGACCGACCACTTTGTCGACCTTCGGCACGCTTTCGGTGCCATAGGCCAGGGCGGCAACGGCTTGCGCGCCACCGATGGTGAAAACGCGGTCGACGCCGGCAATGCAGGCGGCGGCCAACACCAGCTCGTTGATTTCACCGCGCGGCGTCGGCACGACCATGACCACTTCGGTCACGCCCGCCACTTTGGCCGGGATCGCGTTCATCAACACCGACGATGGGTACGACGCCTTACCGCCCGGCACGTACAGGCCGGCGCGGTCCAGTGGCGTAACCTTCTGGCCCAGCACGGTACCGTCCGCCTCGGTGTAGCTCCAGGAGTCCTGTTTCTGCTTTTCGTGGTAGCTGCGCACCCGCGTCGCCGCCACTTCCAGGGCTTCGCGCTGCGGCGCGGTGATACGCGTCAGCGCCAGCTCCAGGCGTTCGCGCGGCAGGATCAGGTCGGACATGGATTTGACGTCCAGGCCGTCGAACTGGCGGGTGAAGTCCACCAGCGCCGCGTCACCACGCTCGCGCACGGCCTTGATGATGTCGAGCACCCGCTGGTTGACCGAATCGTCGGACACGCTTTCCCAGCTCAGCAGATGATCCAGATGATGGGCGAAATCCGGGTCGGCAGCGCTGAGTCGGGCAATTGCAGTGGACGTGGTCATAGCGAGGGCCTCATAGGATTGGCAAAAAACTCAGGCGCCCTAAACTACCGTTCGCTCCGCTTGGGCACCTGAGAATTCTGGCTATGAGGCGGATAGACGGGCGCAGCCTTTCAGCTACGCGGGTGAGTCAACCGCGGTGTCGCGACTCCACTGCCTTGCGCAGGGTGTCGATCAACGCCTGGATACGGGCGTGCTGCATCTTCATCGATGCTTTGTTGACAACCAGGCGAGAGCTGATGTCGGCAATGAATTCCTGGGGCTCGAGGCCGTTGGCACGCAGGGTGTTGCCGGTGTCGACCACGTCGATGATTTTGTCGGCCAGGCCGATCAGCGGCGCCAGCTCCATCGAGCCGTAGAGCTTGATGATGTCGACCTGACGGCCTTGTTCGGCGTAGTAACGCTTGGCAACGTTGACGAACTTGGTGGCCACGCGCAGGCGGCCCTTGGGCTCGACGTCACCGACGCGGCCGGCGGTCATCAGCTTGCACAGGGCGATACGCAGGTCCAACGGCTCGTAAAGGCCCTGGCCACCGTATTCCATCAGCACGTCTTTACCGGCGACGCCGAGGTCGGCCGCGCCATGCTCAACGTAGGTCGGCACGTCGGTAGCCCGCACGATCAACAGGCGAACATCGTCCTGGGTCGTGGGAATGATCAGCTTGCGGCTCTTGTCCGGATTCTCGGTCGGCACGATGCCCGCTTCAGCCAGAAGCGGCAACGTGTCGTCAAGGATGCGGCCCTTGGACAGTGCGATGGTCAACATGGAAGCGTCAGTCCTTCATCTGGCTATTGCTGTCCGGTCGCAAACGGCGCCAGACACAGATCGAGGCCATGACAGCCTCGATTTGAAACGAATTCAGCATACCGCTCATTTAACGGCAAACCTCATTGTAGTGAGCGGGCTTGCCCCGCGCTGGACTGCGCAGCAGTCCCATTTTTTGGGGTCGCTACGCAACCCAGCGCGGGGCAAGCCCGCTCACTACAAACAGCCCGGGACTAGCCCGGTACGCGGCGGATTTTAGCGCCGAGCATCTGCAGTTTTTCTTCGATGCACTCGTAGCCACGGTCTATGTGGTAGATGCGGTCGATCAGAGTGTCGCCTTCAGCGATCAACGCCGAGATCACCAGGCTCGCCGAAGCACGCAGGTCGGTGGCCATAACTGGCGCGCCCTTGAGTTTCTCGGTACCGGTAACGATGGCAGTGTTGCCCTCAACCTGAATCTTCGCGCCCATGCGGTGCAGTTCGTACACGTGCATGAAGCGGTTTTCGAAGATGGTCTCGATCACGGCACCGGTGCCTTCAGCAATGGCGTTCAAGGAAATGAACTGCGCTTGCATGTCGGTCGGGAACGCCGGGTACGGAGCGGTACGTACGTTGACGGCCTTAGGACGCTTGCCGTGCATGTTCAGCTCGATCCAGTCTTCACCGGTGGTGATTTCTGCGCCAGCTTCGCGCAGTTTTTCCAGGACCGCTTCCAGGATGGTCGGATCGGTGTCCTTGACCTTGACGCGGCCACCAGTAACGGCAGCGGCAACCAGGTAGGTACCGGTTTCGATGCGGTCCGGCATGACCTTGTAGGTGGCCGTGTGCAGACGCTCAACACCGTCAATGGTGATGGTGTCGGTGCCAGCACCGGAAACCTTGGCGCCCATAGCGTTCAGGAAGTTCGCCAGGTCGACGACTTCAGGCTCACGGGCGGCGTTTTGCAGCACGCTGCGGCCTTTGGCCAGGGCAGCGGCCATCATGATGTTCTCGGTACCGGTCACACTGACGGTATCAAAGAAGAAGCTGGCGCCACGCAGGCCGCCTTCCGGCGCCTTGGCCTTGATGTAACCGCCTTCGACGTCAATGGTCGCGCCCATGGCTTCAAGGCCACGGATGTGCAGGTCGACCGGACGCGAACCAATGGCGCAACCACCAGGCAATGCCACTTCAGCTTCGCCGAAACGGGCAACCATCGGGCCGAGCACCAGGATCGACGCACGCATGGTTTTCACCAACTCGTACGGGGCGATCAGGGTCTTGATGGTGCGTGGGTCGATTTCGACGGACAGCTTCTCGTCGATCACCGGCTCGATGCCCATGCGACCGAACAGTTCGATCATGGTGGTGATGTCGTGCAGGTGCGGCAGGTTGGCCACGGTGACCGGGCCATCGCACAGCAGGGTCGCTGCCAGGATCGGCAAGGCAGAGTTTTTTGCACCGGAGATGCGGATCTCGCCATCAAGGCGGGCACCGCCGGTAATAATCAATTTATCCATAAGAATCTCGACGCCTTGGGGGCTCAGGTGCGCTCGGCCCAGGCCGCGCGGCTGAAAAATTTCATAGTGACCGCATGGATGCTGCCATCGGTGATCCACGGGTTCAAATGGGCATAGATCTGCTGCTGACGCTTGACCGGGCTAAGTGCCGCCAGTTCATCGCTAATCACATTCAGCTGGAAGTTGCAGCCTTCGCCTTCGACTTCAACACTCGTTTCGGGCAGCTTTCCTTCAAGGAAGCTTTTAACTTCTAGGGCCTGCATGATCAACCTCTATCGGCGCCCAGTGCGCGCGGGTCGCACATCATACAAAAAAGCCCCGCGCCTGCGAACCCCGCTTAGCAGGACTCTGACGGGGGGCTTCTCTAATAATGTGTATTAAGGATGCGCCAACAGCTCGGTCAGCTCGGAAACTTCGGCAATTTCGCGCATGTCTTCAGGCATCGCACGGATGCTGACCGGCTTATTCGCCGCTTGGGCGTCACGCATAAAGCACAGCAGCAGTGACAAACCAACGCTGCTGGACTTGGTCACACCCGAACAATCCAGCACCAGTGCAGGCGCAGCGCTGGTGTTGATCAGTGCCTGGCCCTGCTTGCGCAGGTCAGGCCCGGTGCGGTAATCCAGCACGCCGCTGATGAACAGCTCGCCGGCGTCGCCGAGACGAACAGCCGACTCGGTCATTGTGCGGGTTTCCCGGCAGCTTTATCGGTTTCTTCCTTGGCCTTGGCGACTTCACCGGCCCAACCATTGATGGTTTTGTCCAGGTCGTTGCCATTGCGTTGCATGGCATCAGCGAACTGATCACGGAATAGCTTGCCGATGTTGATGCCATTGATGATCACGTTACGCAGCTTCCACTCGCCGTTGACCTTCTCCAGCGTGTACTGCACAGGGTAGACAGCGCCATTGTTGCCCTTGACGCTCATGTTCACGCTGGTGCGATCACCTGATTCATCCCCGGCTGGAGCGACGGTAATCCCCTGGTTGTTGTACTCAAGCAGCGCGTTACCATAGAACTGGAACAGGCCTTTCTTGAAGTTTTCCTGAAAGGTCTGCATCTGCGCCGGGGTAGCCTTGCGCGAATACTTGACCGTCATGATGCTGCGGGAAATGCCTTCGGCATCTACAACAGGACCGACAATAGTATTGAGCGCGTTGTAGAACTGACTCGGATCTTGTTTGTACTTTTCTTTGTTGGCCGACAGGTCAGCCAACATCTTGTTGGTTGTGTCCTGCACCAATTCGTGGGCAGAACCTGCTGCGTTGGCCATCAACGGCAGCGCTGCAAGCAGTACCAGGAGGCCACGTCGCAAGGTAGAGATCATGTACAGATTCCTCATTTAGCGTCTTTATTGACCGTATTAAGCAGGAATTTACCGATCAGGTCTTCAAGCACCAGCGACGACTGTGTGTCGTGGATTGTCGAGCCATCCTTGAGCAGGGCCGTTTCCCCGCCCACGCTGACACCGATGTATTTCTCGCCCAGCAAACCCGCAGTGAGGATAGATGCAGTGGAGTCAGTTGGCAGATTATCTACCTTCTTATCCAGCTGCATGGTCACTCGCCCGGTGAAGCTGTCGCGGTCCAGATCGATTGCCGTGACCTTGCCGATGGTCACACCGGCCATGGTCACTTTAGCTCTGACAGTCAAACCGGCGATATTGTCGAAGTACGCGTAAAGTTTATAAGTATCGGCGGTGGGGCTGGCCGAAAGGCCACTGACTCGCAGGGCCAACAACAATAAAGCCAGGATGCCAGCCAGCAAGAAAAGGCCGACACCGATTTCCACAGTGCGGTTTTGCATCAGAAATCTCCAAACATCAAGGCGGTCAAAATGAAGTCAAGGCCCAGTACAGCCAGCGAGGCGTACACAACGGTCTTGGTGGTGGCGCGACTGATCCCTTCTGAAGTGGGCTCACAGTCGTAGCCTTGGAATACGGCGATCCAGGTCACTACAAAAGCGAAGACGATGCTCTTTATGATGCCGTTGAGCACGTCACCGCTGAAGGTGACGCTGTTTTGCATGTTGCCCCAGTAGGAGCCGTCATAGACGCCCAACCAGTCAACCGCGACCCACGAACCGCCCCAGATACCCACCACGCTGAAAATCATCGCCAGCAGAGGCAGTGAAATGAAGCCGGCCCACAGGCGCGGCGCAACGATGTACTTGAGCGGGTCCACACCGATCATTTCGAGACTGGACAATTGCTCGGTGGACTTCATGTTGCCGATTTCGGCGGTCAACGCAGAACCCGCGCGGCCCGCAAACAGCAAGGCAGTGACCACCGGCCCCAGTTCGCGCAAGAGCGTCAGCGCGACCATCTGCCCAACGGCCTGCTCCGAGCCGTAGCCGGAAAGGATATTGAACCCCTGCAACGCCAACACCATGCCGATGAAAATCCCGGAAACCACAATAATTACAAGGGACATCACGCCGACTGAATGCAGTTGCTTGATCAACAGGCCAAAACCGCCGCCAATGCCGCCACGGCCGAGCAAAGCGTGGAACAGGAAGATTGTCGAACGCCCCAGCACTTCGATCATATCGATGCCGGAGCGACCGAAAAGGCGCACCTTCTCGAGTAAAGATGTCTTGCGCATCAACGCTTCCCCAGAAGATCTGAGCGGTAATCCGTTGCCGGAAAGTGAAAAGGCACAGGGCCATCAGGGTCGCCGGTCATGAATTGGCGAATACGCGGATTGTCTGCATTCATCAGTTCTTCAGGCGTGCCCTGCCCCAACACCTGGCCATCGCCGACTACATAGAGGTAATCGGCAATGCTCGCGGTTTCTGCAAGATCATGGGAAACCACGATGCTGGTGATACCCAGCGCATCGTTGAGCAGGCGGATCAGACGCACCAGCACGCCCATGGCGATAGGGTCCTGGCCGACGAAAGGTTCGTCGTACATGAGGATCTGCGGGTCGAGGGCAATGGCGCGTGCCAGGGCGACCCGACGCTTCATGCCACCGGACAGTTCGTCGGGCATCAGGTCGGTGGCACCGCGAAGGCCTACGGCCTGCAGTTTCAGCAACACGATGTCACGAATCATTTCGTCGGACAGCTGGGTGTGCACCCGCAGCGGAAAAGCCACATTCTCGAAAACATCGAGGTCGGTGAACAATGCACCGCTCTGGAACAGCACACCCATGTGCTTGCGTGCGTCGAACAGATCGCTGCGCGACAATGTCGGCAGGTTCTGGCCGTTGACCCACACTTCGCCGGCACTGGGCCGCAATTGCATGCCCATCAGGCGCAACAGGGTGGTCTTGCCACAACCGGAAGGCCCCATGATGCCCGTGACCTTGCCGCGCGGAATGCGGATATCGACGTTATTCAAGATGCTGCGCGTCCCGCGCTTGAAGGTCAGTCCCTTCAGCTCGACCGCGTAGGCGTTATCGGCACTCATCTAAACTCCTTGGGATGCAGCCTCTCACTCAGACACCACGCTTGCGACAAACGTTTGCAATGCTTGTGCAATAGTTGAACACATGGGCTGGGCGGACCGAACTGGCGGCGAACTATATCACTGCTGGTACGAGGCGCCCAAGGCCGGAACAGCGCTTGTTCAGATTGAGCACAGGGAAAAAACGTTGCTTCAGATGAATCTCAGGCGCGTCGCGCACAAACCCTGACGAACTTGCGTGAGGGAATTGATCATTACCGTTATAATCGCCGACTTTTCGTCAGGCTATACGATTCCAGACATGAGCCAATCCAGCGACCTTATCCAATCCGCACAACGCACCATCCGCCTCGAGCTTGAAGCCGTAGAAGGCTTACTGGCCCATATCGACGCAGATTTCGTACGCGCCTGCGAGATGATTCTGGCCAGCAAGGGCCGCGTCGTCGTGGTCGGCATGGGCAAGTCAGGCCACGTCGGCAACAAGATCGCCGCCACCCTGGCCAGCACCGGGACCACTGCGTTTTTCGTACACCCGGCCGAAGCCAGTCATGGCGACATGGGCATGATCACCAAGGATGACATCATCCTGGCACTGTCCAACTCCGGCACCACCAATGAAATCGTGACCCTGTTGCCACTAATCAAGCGCCTGGGCATCCAGATGATCAGCGTTACAGGCAACCCGGAATCAACGCTGGCCAAGGCCGCCGAAGTGAACCTCAACGTTCACGTGGCCCACGAGGCCTGCCCGCTGAACCTGGCACCAACCTCTTCCACCACCGCCGCGCTGGTCATGGGCGATGCCCTGGCCGTGGCACTGCTGGAAGCCCGCGGGTTTACCGCCGAAGACTTCGCGTTTTCCCACCCAGGTGGTGCCCTGGGCCGCCGCCTGCTATTGAAAGTGGAAAACGTCATGCACTCGGGCGACGAATTGCCCCATGTCCAGCGCGGCACTTTGCTGAAGGACGCGCTGATGGAAATGACCCGCAAGGGCCTGGGCATGACCGTTATCCTGGAAGCCGACGGGCGCCTGGCCGGGGTCTTCACCGACGGTGACTTGCGCCGCACCCTGGACCGCACCATCGACATCCACACCGCCACCATCGATGCGGTAATGACACCCCACGGCAAGACCGCCCGCCCTGAAATGCTTGCAGCCGAAGCCTTGAAGATCATGGAAGACCACAAGATCGGCGCGCTGGTGGTGGTCAATAGCGACGGCCACCCGATTGGCGCCTTGAACATGCACGACTTGCTGCGTGCGGGAGTGATGTAAATGACCGACGACCTGTTGCAACGCGGCAAAAACATCAAACTGGCGATTTTCGACGTTGACGGCGTGCTGACCGATGGCCGCTTGTACTTCCTCGAAGACGGCAGCGAATTCAAGACGTTCAACACCCTCGACGGCCAAGGCATCAAGATGCTGATGGCGTCGGGTGTGCAAACAGCGATTATCAGCGGCAGAAAAACCCCCGTTGTGGAACGCCGCGCACAAAACCTGGGGATTCCTCACCTGTATCAGGGCCGCGAGGATAAACTGGTGGTTCTGGACGAGCTTCTTGGCCAACTCAACCTAAGCTATGAGCAGGTCGCCTACTTGGGCGATGACCTGCCCGACCTGCCGGTGATTCGTCGAGTGGGCCTGGGCATGGCCGTTGCCAATGCGGCAGCCTTTGTTCGCGAGCATGCCCATGGCATCACCACCGCCCGTGGCGGTGAAGGTGCCGCCCGCGAATTCTGCGAGCTGATCCTGCGTGCCCAAGGCAGCCTTGAAGCGGCCCACGCCGCCTACTTATAGAGCGTTTTATGCTGAGCAAAAAGATTCGCAACTTCCTGCTATTCGCAGTCATCGCCGCACTGTTCCTGGCGGTGGGCTACTGGAATATCAGCCCGGAGCGCTTTCTCGACCAGCCTGCTGCGCAGGTTGACGAGGGGGTTATCGACTATTACGCCACCAATGCCAAAAGCGTGCAGTTCCTGCCCGACGGCAAGGTGCAGTACGAGATGACCTCGGACAAGGTCGAGCACGTGAAAGCCAGCGAAGTGACCCTGCTGACCAACCCGGACATGAACATTTACCGCGGTACCGAGTTCCCATGGCACGTCACCAGCAAGCGTGGCGAGGTCAACCCGGACGGTACCGAGGTAGAACTGATCGACTCGGTGCGCGTTGCGCGCACTGACGATAAAAAACGTGAGACCGTGATTACCACCAGTCGCATGACCGTATTCCCGCAGAAGCAATATGCGCAGACCGAGCAAGACGTTAGAATCGACGGCGCTGGCGGTGTATCGACTGGCAAGGGAATGAAAGCGTATTTGAAAGAAAGCAGGATACACCTGCTATCGAACGTAAGAGGACAGTATGAGGCTCGTTAAAACTCTCCCTATTTTGCTCGGCCTGGGCGCAGCACTGGGAAGCGTGAGCGCCTGGGCTCTGCCGAACGATAGCCAGCAGCCGATCCACATTTCGGCTGACGATGCGCAACTGGATGACAAGCAAGGCGTCGCCACCTACACAGGCGGCGTGATCATCACCCAGGGCTCGATGAAGATCACCGGCAACACGGTGACCCTGACTCGCACCCAGGCTGGCGATATTGACGTGGTCACTTCGGTGGGCAACCTGGCTTACTTCGAACAGAAGCAGTCCGCTACCGACACCGGCCCGATGAAGGGTTACGGCAAGACCATCCAGTACCACGCCCAGCAGAACCGCATTGTGCTGATCGACCAAGCCAAGGTGCTCAGCCCCGACGGCAACTCCACGGAAGGTGAGAAGATCACCTATGACACCGTGAAACAGATCGCTAACGCCGGTCGTGCCAATGGCAACAAGGTCACCGCACCGCGCCCACGCATCGACATGGTTATCCAGCCGAAGAAGAAGGCCGAGTAATGGCAACCCTGAAAGCCCAGCATCTGGCCAAGGCCTATAAAGGCCGTCAGGTCGTGCGCGACGTCAGCCTGTCGATCGACAGCGGCCAGATCGTCGGCTTGCTCGGCCCCAATGGCGCCGGCAAGACCACCTGCTTCTACATGATCGTCGGACTGGTCCAGGCGGATCAGGGTCGCGTATTGATCGATGACCTGGACGTGAGCCACCAGCCGATGCACGGCCGCGCCCGCGCCGGTATCGGCTATCTCCCGCAGGAAGCGTCGATCTTCCGCAAACTGTCGGTGGCCGACAACATCATGGCCATCCTCGAGACCCGCAAGGAGCTCGACCGTGACGGCCGTCGCAAGGAGCTGGAAAGCCTGCTGCAGGAATTCCACATCAACCATATCCGCGACAACCTCGGCATGAGCCTGTCCGGTGGTGAGCGCCGCCGCGTAGAAATCGCTCGTGCCCTGGCCACTGCACCGAAGTTCATCCTGTTGGACGAACCGTTTGCCGGCGTCGACCCAATATCGGTCGGCGACATCAAGCAGATCATTCACCACCTCAAGGCTAAGGGCATTGGCGTGCTGATCACTGACCACAACGTCCGTGAGACGCTCGATATCTGCGAAACCGCGTATATCGTCAACGATGGTCAACTGATCGCTGAAGGCGACTCCGCCACCATCCTGGCCAATGAACTGGTCAAGGAAGTGTACCTGGGTCACGAGTTCCGCCTGTAAACACCGTGGTGTCACGGCCGATTGCCAAGGTGCGCGGGAGTCAATGAAAACCTCTGGATTTTTATTGTTACCGCGCTCTAGGCAAAGCCCCCGATATCAGGCATATAATTTGCTTATGTTTGGCGCTCACGCGCCCTGTCGTGGATGGCGCATTGCGCCGGCGAATAAGGTGTTAAGCCCCTGCCATGAAACCATCGCTAGTCCTGAGAATGGGCCAGCAGCTGACGATGACACCGCAGCTGCAACAGGCCATCCGCCTGCTCCAATTGTCGACCCTGGACCTGCAACAGGAAATCCAGGAGGCCCTGGAGTCCAATCCGATGCTCGAACGCCAGGAAGAAGGCGACGACTTCGATAATGCAGACCCGCTGGCCGATAACATCGAGCAAAAACCCAACCCCGATGTGCAGGAACCCTCCTATCAGGAAACCGCCCCAACGGTGGATAACCTCGAGGAAGGCGACTGGAACGAACGCATTCCCAACGAGCTTCCCGTCGACACCGCCTGGGAAGACGTCTACCAGACCAGCGCCAGCAGCCTGCCCAGCAATGACGATGACGAGTGGGATTTCACCACCCGCACCTCCGCCGGCGAAAGCCTGCAAAGCCACCTGCTGTGGCAACTGAACCTGGCGCCGATGTCGGACACCGATCGCCTGATCGCCGTGACCCTGATCGACTGCATCAATAACCAGGGCTACTTGGACGAGACGCTTGAGGAAATTCTCGAAGCATTCGACCCTGAACTGGATATCGAGCTGGACGAGATCGAAGCCGTCCTGCACCGCATCCAGCAGTTCGAACCCGCTGGCATCGGTGCGCGCTCCCTCAGCGAATGCCTGCTGCTGCAATTGCGCCAACTGCCCGCCAAGACCCCCTGGCTCGCCGAAGCCCAGCGCCTGGTCACCGATTACATCGACATGCTGGGCAGCCGCGACTACAGCCAACTGATGCGCCGCATGAAGCTCAAGGAAGACGACCTGCGCCAGGTCATTGAGCTGGTACAAAGCCTCAACCCGCGTCCTGGCTCGCAAATCGAGTCCAGCGAAGCCGAATACGTGGTTCCCGACGTGATCGTGCGCAAGGATAACGAGCGCTGGCTGGTTGAACTGAACCAGGAGTCGGTGCCACGCCTGCGGGTCAACCCGCAATACGCCGGTTTTGTGCGTCGCGCTGACACCAGCGCCGATAACACCTTCATGCGCAACCAATTGCAGGAAGCTCGCTGGTTTATCAAGAGCCTGCAAAGCCGCAACGAAACCCTGATGAAAGTGGCCACCCAGATCGTCGAGCACCAGCGCGGCTTCCTGGAATACGGCGACGAGGCGATGAAACCGTTGGTACTGCATGACATCGCCGAGGCGGTTGGCATGCATGAATCGACGATTTCTCGGGTAACCACGCAAAAATTCATGCATACCCCACGGGGTATTTATGAACTGAAATACTTTTTCTCCAGCCACGTCAGCACCTCCGAAGGCGGTGAATGCTCGTCCACGGCGATTCGCGCGATCATCAAAAAACTGGTTGCCGCGGAAAATCAGAAAAAGCCATTGAGTGACAGTAAGATCGCTGGTTTACTGGAGGCACAAGGCATTCAGGTCGCCCGTCGAACCGTCGCCAAGTACCGCGAGTCCCTCGGGATCGCGCCTTCCAGCGAGCGTAAGCGTTTGATGTGACGGGCGGGCCACAGCGTTCCAGTGGCAGGCGCTTTCGCCTGTCGCTTTATGCACTGGCAACGAAGGAGAAGCTGTATGCAAGTCAACATCAGTGGACACCAGCTGGAAGTCACCAAACCCCTGCGTGAATACACCGAAAGCAAGCTGAACAAGCTTGCGGGGCATTTTGACAAGATCACCAACGTGCAGGTCATCATGGAGGTCGATAAGCTCAAGCAGAAAATCGAGGCCACCCTGCACGTACCGAATGCCAAGCTCGTCGCCAATGCGGAACATGAGGACATGTACGCGGCGATCGACTCGCTCTACGACAAGCTGGACCGCCAACTCATAAAGCATAAGGAAAAGAATCTGCACCTGATGCAAGGTACAGGTCGTTAACTCTCCCCCCATGATCCGACTTGAAACCATCCTGACCCCCGGCCGTTCCCTTGTGAACGTGCCGGGCGGCAGTAAAAAACGCGCCCTCGAACAAATTGCCAACCTGATCGGCCGTGAAGTGCCTGAACTGGAAACGCAAACTGTGTACGAGGCACTGATTGCTCGTGAAAAACTTGGCTCGACCGGTTTTGGTAACGGCATCGCTATTCCCCACTGCCGCCTCAAAGGCTGCGAGACGCCTGTCAGCGCCCTGCTGCACTTGGACCATCCCATCGATTTCGACGCTATCGATGGCGCCCCGGTCGACCTGCTGTTTGTTTTGCTGGTCCCGGAAGCTGCCACCGATGCACACCTGGAACTGCTTCGGCAGATCGCCAGCATGCTCGACCGCAAGGAAGTACGCGACAAACTGCGCAGTGCCAGCAGTAATGAGGCGCTGTATCAGGTTGTCGTGGACGAACAGAACGGGCAGTAATCATGCGCTTGATCATCGTCAGCGGCCGTTCCGGCTCAGGTAAAAGCACCGCCCTCAATGTCCTTGAGGACAGCGGTTTCTACTGCATCGACAATTTGCCCGCCGGCCTGCTGCCGGAATTGGCGGAACGCGCGCTGATCCATACTGAACTGGCGCAACCCCTGGTCGCCGTTTCGATAGATGCCCGCAACCTGCCCAGCCATCTTGAGCGATTTCCACAATTGCTCGAGGAAGTGCGGGCCAAGCACATTCATTGCGATGTGCTGTACCTGGATGCCGACGAAGAGACGCTGCTCAAGCGTTTCTCCGAAACACGCCGACGCCACCCCCTCAGCAGCCCTCACCGCTCCTTGGCCGAAGCCATCGAGGACGAAACCAAGCTGCTGGGACCGATCATTGACCTCGCCGACCTCAAGATCAACACCACCAGCCTTAACCTGTACCAGCTGCGCGATGCCATCAAGCTGCGCCTGTTGAACCAGCCGGAGCCAGGCACGGCGTTTCTCGTGGAGTCGTTTGGTTTCAAGCGCGGAATGCCGGTAGATGCAGACTTGGTGTTTGATGTGCGCTGCCTGCCGAACCCCTATTGGAAGCCGGAACTGCGCGAACAATCCGGGCTGGATCAACCTGTTGCCGACTACCTGGCTGCGCAACCGGATGTTGAGGAGATGTTCCAGGACATTTCCAGCTACTTGCTCAAATGGTTGCCACGCTTTGCCGCAAGCAATCGGGCCTATGTCACCATTGCCATTGGCTGCACCGGCGGCCACCACCGCTCCGTCTACCTGACCGAACGCTTGGGCCAGGTGCTGCAACAAACCCTCAAGAACGTTCAGGTCCGCCACCGCGACCTTAGCTGAAAGGAACACCCCCGCGATGCCCGCTCTGGAAATTGAAATCATCAACAAGCTGGGCCTTCACGCCCGCGCTTCGGCCAAATTCGTGGGTGTGGCTGGGCAGTTTCCCTGCCAGATTCGGGCCGGGCGCACGCCGGAATCCATGGTCGATGGCAAAAGCATCATGGCAATGATGATGTTGGCGGCCGGCAAAGGCACCAAGATTCACTTGAAGACAGAAGGCGAGCAAGAGCAGGAAGCGATGGACGCACTGGTTGCGTTGATCAACAACTACTTTGATGAAGGCGAATAACCCTTCGTAGCAGCCCGGCTTGCCGGCAATGACGTCATTGCGTTCGATGTAAGACTGGAGCCAATCACGGGCAAGCAGGCGCCTACAGAAAAGCGTGTTTATCCTAAAGCCGTGTCCATCACCATCATCAAGCAAAAACCGGTGCACAATCCCAAACTGGCGAGTTTTTCGTGACCATTGCGTCGCGATTCAGGGATGACTTCGTGAGTCACCACCAATAGCATCGCGCCAGCAGCCAAGGCCAGGCCCAAAGGCAACAGCACCTCAGCCAGGCTCACCAACCAGGCGCAGAGCACAGCAAACACCGGCTCCACCAAGCCTGACGCAGCACCGATCATAAACGCCTTGACCCGCGACATCCCTGCCCCGGCCAACACCAGCGCGATCACAAGGCCTTCAGGCACATCCTGCAAAGCAATGCCCATGGCCAGGCTATCGGCCTCTGGCATGCCGCCTCCGGCAGAAACGCCGACCGCCATGCCTTCGGGGATGTTGTGAGCGATGATGGCAAACACGAACAGCCAGATGCGCGGCGGAATCACCGGCTTATCCGGCGTGCCGACGAGCATTTCCGGGCTTGCGCCGGAAACCTTGCGGTCAACCAGGTATAGCCCGAACGCCCCAAGCATAATGCCGAAGCTGATCAAGCCACTGGCGCCCCAGGGCGACAATCCCAGGCTTTCAGCCGCGGCAATGCCTGGCACGATCAGCGAAAACGCCGTCGCCGCCAGCATCACCCCTGCCCCAAAGCCCAGCAGTGTATCGCTCAATGTCACCGGCATCCGCCGAATGACCAACACTGGGACCGCGCCGAGCGCCGTGCCGAGCGCGCAGATGGACCCGCCCTGCAGGGCACGCAGAATTCGCGGTTCCAGGTCAAGCCAGGCCAGCCCGTGGGCCACCAGCAATGCAGTACCTGCCAATAGCAGCAGCGAGCCAAGTGCATAACGAAACATCCGCCCGCTGCTGATCGCCAGTGTGTCAGTGCCCATAGTCGGCCTTAGATCTTGTTATAGAGGTGGATATCAGGCCACAGCGGCCTGATAGCGTGCGGCGACTTCAGGCCAGTTAATGACACTGTAGAACGCATTGATGTATTCCGGGCGACGGTTCTGATAAAGCAGGTAGTAGGCGTGCTCCCAGACGTCGAGGCCGAGAATCGGCGTATTACCGCTCATCAAGGGGCTGTCCTGATTGCCGCTGCTTTCCACCACCAGGGTCTTTTGCGGGGTGACGCTCAGCCAGGCCCATCCACTACCGAAGCGCGTCAACGCGGCTTTGGTGAAAGCATCCTTGAAGCTGTCGAAACCGCCCAATTGTTCCTCGATCGCCTTGCCCAGTGCGCCCTCGGGCTTACCGCCACCTTTGGGCGACATCACGGCCCAGAACAGCGAGTGGTTGGCGTGGCCGCCGCCTTGGTTAATCACGGCTGCACGAAGTTTTTCCGGCAACTGCTGCACGCTGGATACCAGTTTTTCCACCGGCCAGCCCGCAAACTCAGTGCCCTCAACTGCGGCATTAAGGTTGTTGATATAGGTTTGGTGGTGCTTGGTGTAATGGATCTCCATGGTTTGCGCATCGATATGCGGTTCCAAGGCGTCATAGGCGTAAGGCAAGGCAGGCAAGGTGTAGGTCATATCAATGTGCTCCGTAATGAGGAGTGGTCGGCTGCGCCGCAGTACCGCCCAGCAAGCGATGGGTACGCGGGTACTCGCCGTGATCGCTGATGAAATTCAGTAGCTCGACGTAGGTTTTGCTGCTCTGGCGCAAGGCCGCTTCCCGCAATTGCGGGCTCAGCCGCGAGTCCTGCAGGGTCTGTAAAAGACGCTGGTGAATAGCGCAAAGGTATTCCGCGCTTTCTTCCGGCTGGTTCAGGCGCAGGTGCAAGTCCGCCAGGTTATGATGAGAAATGACGCACGCCGCCACTGCTTCGTCGGCATCCGCCCAGCGTTCGAACAACACTTGAGCCAGGGCCAGGGCTTGCAAATAGGCCTCGCGAGCGTCAACCAACTCGCCCGCCATAAAGCAGCGATTGGCCCGTTCGATCGTGCGTTTCCAGTGCTCCATGGTGAGCCTCCAAATCAGGGTCGGTGATTACACGCCGCCGGCCGTGAGCTTTTCCGGATCCAGCAGGACTTCCAGTTGGCTGCGCGGCAGGTCGGTGTGCTCGAGGGCGACATCAATCACCGGACGGCCTTGCTGATACGCCTTCTTGGCAATTTCAGCGGCCTTTTGGTAACCGATAATCGGGTTGAGTGCGGTCACCAAAATCGGGTTGCGCGACAGCGCTTCCTTGAGCTTGGCTTCATTGACCTTGAAGCTGGCGATGGCCTTGTCCGCCAGCAGGCGGCTGGAATTGGCCAGCAATTCGAGGCTGCTGAGCAGGTTCTGGGCGATGATCGGCAGCATCACATTCAGCTCGAAGTTGCCCGATTGACCGGCGATGGTGATCACGGTGTCATTGCCGATGACCTGCGCGGCGACCATGGCCGTCGCCTCCGGGATCACCGGGTTGACCTTGCCAGGCATGATCGAAGAGCCAGGCTGCAAGCCTTCCAGTTCAATTTCACCAAGGCCTGCGAGCGGGCCGGAGTTCATCCAGCGCAGGTCGTTGGCGATTTTCATCAACGACACGGCGGTGGTTTTCAACTGGCCGGAAACGGCGACGGCGGTGTCCTGGGAGCCGATCAGCGCGAACAGGTTTTTGCCTGGGGTGAATTTGACACCGGTCAGGCTGCTCAACTGCTGGCTGAATCGCGCAGCGAATTGCGGGTGTGCGTTGATCCCGGTGCCAACCGCTGTGCCGCCCTGGGCCAGCGCTTGCAAGCTAGGCAGAAGATCCTGCAAATGCGCGATATTGGCCTTGAGTTGCTGCGCCCAGCCATTGAGCACCTGGCTCATGCGTACCGGCATGGCATCCATTAAGTGAGTGCGGCCGGTCTTGATGAACGGGTGAACCTCTACGGCCTTCTGCTCGATGACTTGAACCAGGTGCAACAGGGCCGGCAGTGTTTGCTCATGGAGCACCAATGCGGCGCTGACGTGGAGGGTGGTTGGAATGATGTCATTGCTGCTTTGACCGCAGTTCACGTGGTCATTGGGGTTGACCGGCTCGCCGAGCAACCGACTGGCGAGGGTGGCAATCACCTCGTTGGCATTCATGTTGGAACTGGTGCCGGAACCGGTCTGGAAAATATCCACCGGGAAATGCGGCATGAAATCGCCTTCCAGCAGGCCTTGGGCGGCATCGACAATAGCCTTGCCCTGCCCCGCGCTGATTTGTTCGAGGTCGACGTTAACCTTGGCCGCCGCAACCTTGGCCAAGATCAGGGCGCGAATGAATTGCGCCGGCATGCGTTGATGGCTGATCGGGAAGTTGTTCACCGCACGCTGGGTTTGAGCGCCATACAAGGCTTCGGCAGGCACTTGCAGCTCGCCCATGCTGTCGCGTTCGATACGGGTGTTACTCATCGTTAGATCCTTGCACGAGGTCGGAGTGAGAAATAGACGGCAGCAATTCGCAGGTCGCCAATTGCCAGGCAAAGGTCTGCCAGCGCTTGAGACGGCAGGGACATTGAGAAAGCTGTTCCAGGTCACGCAGTGGACGCCAAGCCTGGTCCAGGCATACGGAACGCCAGTGCCACGGCAGCGCTATATCGCTGGCGGTGTCGAGCAGTAAACGCAATGAGGTCTCAGCGA
Source organism: Pseudomonas tritici (assembly GCF_014268275.3). Taxonomy (NCBI): domain Bacteria; kingdom Pseudomonadati; phylum Pseudomonadota; class Gammaproteobacteria; order Pseudomonadales; family Pseudomonadaceae; genus Pseudomonas; species Pseudomonas tritici. The sequence continues at coordinate 1,277,737 of NZ_CP077084.1, read as the reverse complement.
TCGTCCACGGATGGGTCGCGGTGCAGCACGCCAGGTATCGACCTTCGTTGAGGTAATGCTCGATCAGGCGAGGCTCATTTGGATCGAGTGCGCAGCGGATTTGACGACTCATCCAGCGCCAGCTTTCCAGATAAGGATCCTCATGCAGGACAGAACTCATGATCTACACTCGCTCGATAATGATATTCATTATTAAATGATATTAAGAATCAAAACAAGAGCACCAAAGGATTCGTCCCACGACGTAGTTACAAAAAAAGGCGCGCCATCCGTGGGATGGCGCGCCTTTTTCAGGGAGCGTTGAAGGGTTAGCTGCCGGCGACGGTCATCCGCTCGATCAGCACAGAACCTGTGCGAATGTTGCTGCGCAGTTCCAAGTCATTACCCACGGCAACGATCTGCTTGAACATATCGCGCATGTTGCCAGCGATAGTCACTTCCTGAACGGCAAACTGAATCTCGCCGTTTTCTACCCAGAACCCCGCCGCGCCACGGGAGTAATCACCGGTGACCATGTTCAAGCCATGGCCCATCAATTCGGTGACTAGCAAGCCACGGCCCATGCGCCGCAGCAACGCCGCCTGGTCTTCATTGCCATGGGTGACAAACAGGTTATGCACGCCACCGGAGTTCGCCGTGCTTGGCAGGCCGAGTTTGCGACCGGAGTACGTGCCCAATATGTAGGAGACCAATTCACCTTTCTCGACGAATGGCTTGGCATAAGTCGCCAGGCCATCACCATCGAACGACGTGCTGCCCATGGCACGCATCAGGTGCGGGCGTTCATCGATGGTCAGCCACTCGGGAAACAGTTTCTGGCCAATCGCACCTTCCAGGAACGAGGACTTACGGTACAAGTTGCCACCGGAAATCGCCCCCAGGAAGCTGCCGAACAACCCACCGGCAAGTTCTGCCGAAAACAGCACAGGCACTTCGCACGTCGGCACCGGGCGCGCGCCCAGGCGGCTCGCGGCACGCTGCGCAGCACGCTGGCCAATGCTCACCGGGTCCGCCAGCAAATCGCCCTGGCGATTCACGTCGTACCAGTAATCACGCTGCATCTGCCCATTGGCTTCGGCAATCATCACGCAGCTCAGGCTATGACGAGTGGACGCATAACCGCCGATAAAACCATGGCTGTTGCCATACACACGGCAGCCCTGATGGGTACTCAATGTGGTGCCATCAGCGTTCTTGATGCGCGCATCGGCGTCGAACGCCGCTGCTTCACAGATCAATGCCTGTTCGATGGCTTGCTCAGGCGTGATGTCCCAGGCGTGGAACAGATCGAAATCCTTCAGGTCCTTGGCCATCAGCGCCTTATCGGCCAAACCCGAGCTTTCATCCTCCGAGGTGTGCTTGGCAATCGCCAACGCAGCCGCCACCGTTTCGCGAATCGCTTCCGGGCCACTGGCCGACGTACTGGCCGAGCCTTTGCGCTGCCCGACATACAAGGTGATGCCAAACCCTTGGTCGCGATTGAACTCAACGGTTTCCACTTCACGCTGGCGTACCGACGTCGACAGCCCCTGCTCCAGCGACACCGCCACCTCACAGGCACTGGCCCCCTGGCGCTTGGCCTCGGCAAGGATCTGCTCGACTTGTTCCTGCAGTGCCGGTAACGCTTGCGGACCGACGCTTTGGGCTGCACTCATGGTTTTCTCCACTCAAATTCTGCTTTCGGTTAAGGCCATCGAGCGACCGGGCCGGACAAGCGGCCCCCGACTGGTTATCATGGCGGCGTTTCTTTGCGGACTGCCACCATGGTTGATTCTTACGACGACTCCCTCGATGGGGAGAAAAGCAAAACCCAGGTCAAACGCGAGCTGCATGCTCTGGTTGACCTTGGCGAGCGCCTTACAACGCTCAAGAAAGATTTGATTGCAAAACTGCCTTTGACCGACGAAATGCGCCGGGCCTTGGCCGATGCGCCCAAGCACACCGCGAATATCGCGCGTAAACGGCACATCATGTTTATCGGCAAACTCATGCGCGATCAGGACACTGACGCCATTCTGGCTTTGCTTGATCAAACCGATGCCTCCACTCGCCAGTACAACGAACGCTTCCATAACCTGGAGCGTTGGCGTGACCGCTTGATCGCGGGCGATGACGCCGTGCTGGAGAAATTCGTGCTGGACTACCCGGACGCGGACCGCCAGCAACTGCGCTCCCTGATCCGTCAGGCCCAGCACGAGCAGGCGCATAACAAGGCACCGGCCACCAGCCGTAAAATCTTCAAGTACATCCGAGAGCTGGACGAGACTCAACGCGGCCTGCGCTGATCCTCTTCCCCGGGTGGCGGTTTTCGCCACCCGAAGCTCCATCTCTTACGACCCCGTGCCACCCACGGTGATCGCATCAATTTTCAGCGTTGGCTGGCCGACACCCACCGGCACCGACTGCCCGTCTTTCCCGCACGTGCCCACGCCGCTGTCGAGCGACAGGTCGTTACCGACCATCGACACCTTGCTCATGGCTTCCGGACCGTTACCAATCAACGTTGCTCCTTTGACCGGCGCAGTAATCTTGCCGTCTTCGATCAGGTACGCCTCGCTGGTGGAGAACACGAACTTGCCGCTGGTGATGTCCACTTGGCCGCCACCGAGGTTGGCGCAGTAGATGCCGCGCTTCACCGAAGCGATGATTTCCGCCGGGTCGCTTTCGCCACCGAGCATGTAGGTATTGGTCATGCGTGGCATCGGCAAGTGCGCATAGGATTCGCGACGGCCGTTACCGGTGCGCGCCACGCCCAGCAAGCGGGCGTTGAGCTTGTCTTGCATGTAGCCCTTGAGCACGCCGTTTTCGATCAGGGTGGTGCACTCGGTAGGCGTACCTTCGTCATCGACGCTCAGCGAGCCACGACGCCCGGTCAGGGTGCCGTCATCGACGATGGTGCAGAGCTTGGACGCGACCATCTCGCCCATACGACCGCTGTAGGCTGAACTGCCCTTGCGGTTGAAGTCACCTTCCAGGCCATGGCCGACCGCTTCGTGCAGCAGTACGCCGGACCAGCCCGATCCCAGCACCACAGGCAAGGTACCCGCCGGCGCCGGAATGGCTTCCAGGTTGACCAGCGCCTGGCGCAGGGCCTCACGGGCATAGCCCATGGCACGGTCGTCGGTGAGGAAGTAGCGGTAGTCGGTACGCCCGCCGCCACCATGGCCACCGCGCTCGCGGCGACCATTCTGTTCGACGATTACACTGACATTGAAGCGCACCAGCGGCCGTACATCCGCCGCCAGGCCGCCGTCGGTGGACGCCACCAGAATGCGCTCCCACACACCGGCCATGCTCACGGTGACCTGCTGGATACGCGGGTCGAGGGCGCGGGTGGCCACGTCGATACGCTTGAGCAGCTCGACCTTTTCCGCACGACTGATGACTTCCAACGGGTTATCCGGTGCGTACAACTGCGCCACATCTTGAGTACTGAACGCCTGAACCGTGCCATTTTGGCCGGCGCGGGAGATTGAGCGCGCAGCACGCGCCGCGAGGCCCAAGGCTTCCAGGGTGATCGCGTTGCTGTAGGCAAAGCCGGTTTTTTCACCGGATTGCGCACGCACGCCGACACCCTGGTCCAGATTGAAACTGCCTTCCTTGACGATCCCGTCTTCCAGGGACCAGGACTCGGAGATCTGGCCCTGGAAATACAGGTCAGCCGCATCAATGCCCGGTCCGGCCAGATCGCCGAGCACGGTTTGCAAGCTTTCGATGGTCACGCCACCGGGTGCCAGGAGGTGTTCACTGACTGAGGACAACAACTCGCTCATAGGTATGACCTTAAATTCATCGTTCCGAAGCAGGCCGCTGTGCGCCCTGCGAGAAAAAGCGCCGATGGTTGACCACCGGCATGCGCGCCCGTATCGACGCCTGTTCACTGCTATCGCGCTCGGCCAGCAACACCGCTTCGCCTGTATCCTGTTGTGTCAGCACGCGCCCCCAGGGGTCGACAATGGCTGCGTGGCCATGGGTTTCCCGGGGGCCCGGGTGTACACCACCTTGCGCCGCCGCCAGCAGGTAGCACTGGGTCTCGATGGCCCGTGCGCGAATCAGCACGTCCCAATGAGCGGCGCCGGTCACTGCCGTAAACGCCGAAGGCGCCGTAATCAATTCAGCCCCCGCCGCGCGCAACTCGCTGTAGAGCTCGGGGAAGCGCAAGTCGTAACACACCGTCAAGCCCAAACGGCCGACGGGCGTATCTGCCACCACCACATTACCCCCGAAAGCATAGTCGTCGGATTCACGGTAACGACCGCGAGCATCAGCGACATCCACATCGAAAAGGTGCAGCTTGTCGTAACGAGCCACGATTTCGCCGCGATCATCAACCAGCAGCGAGCAGGCGTTGGACTTGGCGTGCGGTTGGTCCTCTGGCGGCAACGGCAACGTGCCGGCCACTATCCATAAGGTGAGGTCGCGGGCGGTCTGTTTCAACCACGGCAGGATCGGACCTTCGCCCAGCGCCTCGGCGCGGCCGATATCAGCCACATCGCGACGCCCCATGGCAGCGAAGTTTTCCGGCAGCACCGCCAACTTCGCCCCACCCGCAGCCGCCCGCTCCAGCAAGCGCCGGGCCTGGGCCAGGTTAGCCAGCACATCGCTCTGGCTGACCATTTGAATTACCGCAAAGGACATGGGCCGACACTCCATAAAAGGCATGCGGCCATGCTACTCCACAGGCCCTCAGTTTGGTTTTTCAAATGGCTTGTCGAAGGTGATTTTCGGGTCCTTCCACGGCCCTTCGACCTTGTATTGCACGCTCGCGAAGCGTGCAACACGATCACCAATCAGCTTGTCGATCAGGAACAGCGCGCCACCAATGGCGGGCGCCCCCACGATCAGCGCTGCGATCGGAAGGTTGTTGGTAACCGGCAGGGTGACCAGCAGCTTGGCGTCGACACGGTCTGCTACCAGGTCCAGGGTGCCGTTGAGCTCCAGGTTGGTAGAAGGCCCGGTCATGGTGATCGGTTCACGGGTTACAAATACACCGCTACTCGCCGCCAACAAGCCTTTGACTCGGTCATAGCTCAAGCCCTTGCCGAGCAAGTCCGAGAAGTCCAGACGCAACCGGCGCCCGATGGAGTTGAAGTTCAGCAGGCCAAATACCCGCAGGGCCTGGGCGCCACCCTCCACTTCCACGAACTGGCCGTTGCGGAACGCGGCATCCAAGCTGCCGGAGAAGCGCTTAGGCCCGACATAGGCTGGCGAACCAGGCCAGCGACCATCCACATCCAAGTGGAAATCCTGGCTGGTGACGGTGGGGGCATAGCCCCAGCCCTTGAGCACATCGGCGATATTCTTACCGTCCAAACGGCCCTTGTACCAACTGCTGCTGTCGCCCGCCGCACCTTCCCAACCACCGGCGCCCTTGAGCTGCATGCCCTTGAGGCCCAGGTCCAGGTTATTGAAGACCAGGCCTTTGGCGGTCGGGCGAATTTTCAGCGACCAGGCGCCCACCAGCTCCGGGCCCTGGAACAGCTGATCAATGGCGATATCCAGCGCCGGAATATCCTTGGGATCGATACTTGCCAAAGGGTCCGGCGCGTTTTCGTCCGCCTGCACCGTCGGATCCACCGCCGGCAGTTTCACATATTGCAGGTTGATCGCAATCGGCGCGCCCTTGGCGTCAGGCAGGTCGACTGTGCCCTTGGCCTGCTGGCTGTCGAGCTGCAAGCCCCAGGCCGCCTGTTTGCGGTTGAGTTGCAGGTTGACCTGATCGAACTGGGTGCCCAGACCGGTGAGTTTGCCGATTTTGAAGTCGGCACTGCTCAGCAGTTGCTTGGCACTCCCCCCCGGGTCATTGCCGGCGTACTGGTTCACCAGCTTTTTCCACGGATCGATGTCCAGCTCCGAGAGCACACCACGAATGCGCAAACCCTTGGCGCCCGGCAGCACGGCGTCCCCATCCCCGAGGAACAGTTCACCGCGGCCATCATTGAATCTGTCCGGCGGCGCAGCAAAGGTGAAGTTCGCCAGTTCGCCGTAATCGAACCAATAACGGCGCTCGGCGCCCTGCAAAGTCATGCGAAACACACTGTCACGCCCCTGGCTGGCTGGCATCCCGAACGGCGCGGGCAAATCCACCGCCACACCCTTGAGGTTGGAGCTGACCATCAGTTGGCTGTCGGCACCGTCCAGGGTCAATTGCAGTTGGTAGGGAATATCGCCAGACACCGGCAGCGGTTGGCTGACGTTCAACCAGTCCGTCAGCCGCTTGACCGTCACCTGACCCTTGGCAGCCACGCGGGTGCTGATGCTGCCCGGCTTGCCATCGGCGAAAATCTGCGCGGTGATCGGCCGGTCAAACGCTTGGGCCGTGATGTTCTGGCCACTGAGGCCTTTGGTGCTGTCAAAACGGAAATCACCCTTGAGCTGGGTCAGGTCCAGGGTCGGCTCAGCCAGTTGCAAGCGCGACTTATCGGTTTTGAAGTCCACCACGATTTTTGGATCGGCACCCTTGGTCAACGGAATATCCAGGTCAAGGCTGCCTTGCAAGTCGCCCTCACCCTTCCATCCGGCGAACGTCGATGCGGTGCCAATCGGCGCTTCCTGGAGGATTTTCAGACCATCGCCCAAGCCGCCGGCAAAATTACCGGTGAGCAACAGGTGACTGTCCTTGCCGGCAGGTGCGTGAGGGATATTGACGTAGATGTCCTTGACCTTCGTGTCGAGCAACTGGCCTTTACTGGCCAGGATGCGCACACCGCTTTCCTCGACAAACACTTCGCCATTGACCTTGCTCACATGCGGCCAGCCCGGTTGAAAGGCCAGTTCAGCGTCATGCACCTTGAAAAACAGGCTGATATTGCGCGAAGCCGGCAGCGCGTCGTGGTTCAGCGAACCCTGGTACTGGAAGAACCCTTGATCCACCGCGCCCTTGAGAATCGCCGTGCGCAGCCATTCATCCAGTGCGGGGCTCAATACCGCCGGCAAGTACTTGGGAGTGAAGCGCCCATCACCCTCGACCAAGCCGACGCGCAGGTCCATGTAGTCTTCCTGGCTGTGGTCAAAATGCAGGCGAATCAGAAAGTCAGCAGCCACCTTGCCCTCTTCGCCCAGCACCTTGATATACGGGGCGATCAGGGTGAAGCCTTCTTTGTCCAGCTTCCACGTCAGGCGCGCATTGGCCTGGATGTACTGCCACGGCTTGGCAAAGATCGGATCGAGGTGCAGGGAAAAATCCTTGCTGTCCATGCGCAACTCGCCCTGGCCCAAGTCGCCGCTGATGCTGCCGGAAACGTTACGCGCGGCCGGGGCGCCAGAGTAGGCATCAAAACCGACGCGATCGAGGTTGGCAGCGAAGCTGAGTTTTTGATCGGTAGTGTCTTGAGGGCGAAAATCCACCAGCACGTTACGCAACAGGCCAGTGGCCTTGAGGTGCTCTACAGTCTTGGCGAACCCTTCCGGCAGCGGTGCCAGGGCGTTGAGCAGTGGCGTGATTGGCGTCAGGTCAAGGCGGTCGGCCTGCAGCTTCCAGACTTCCTGAGCCTTGTCGGTGGCCAGGGTTTGTTGCAGTTGCACGCGCGACTCCCAGCGCGTTTCCCCCAGGTTCATCGCCAGTGAGTCGAAGAGCACCTTGAGGCCCGTGTCACTGCGTTGCAGGTAGGCGGTGAGCGCAAGGTTTTCGATATGCACGGGCTTACGATCGGCGTAGCTGCCCTTGACCTGCGGCGAGTTCAGACGCACCACCGCACTCTGTACGGTACCTTTGGCCCAGTTCAGCCAGAATTCGCCACCGGCCTTGAACTGAGTGAGTTTCCACTGCTGGGTCAGCTTGGCAGGAATCCATTTGGCCCAGTCGCTTTGCGGCAGGCTCAGATAGGCCTGGACTTCAGCGTCTTTCCACTGGCTGGCACGAATACGCGTGCGCAGGCTCATGGCAAGGGGCTGGCCGTCCGGCAAGGTCAAGCGCGCGTCCAAGCGTTGGCGGGTGATGCCGGTACGCAAGCTGAGGCCGACATACGTCAGGGTCACTGGCGCATGGTCAAACGGTTGCAACGTCACCTGGCTGTCGAGCAGCGACACACGCTTGACCAACTGCATGCGCTTGAGCAACTGCTCCGGGTCCAGCGGCTGGTCGTCCTGCACCGGCAGACCTTGCAGGACCCATTTCCCGTCCTTGTCTTCCTTGGCACTGAGCTGCAGGCCACTGACTTGCAAATGCGCAATGCGCACTTCGCGGGCCATCACGCTTGCCCAGATGTCCGGTACCACTTCGACCTGGTCCAGGCGCAAGCCACTGTTGCCCTCGCCCACCATCACATCATGGGCCAGCAATACCGGCGCGAAGCCGCTCCAGCGGCCTTCCAGGCTGCCGATGTGCACAGGCATGACCACCGCAGCCTGGGCCTTGGCCTCGACTTCCGCACGGTACTCGGCCACCAGCGGCGTCAATTCACGCCCCAGACTCACATACACCGCCGCCAATACCAGCAGCAAGGCACAAAGGCCAAGGCCCCAACGGGTCAAAGCGGCAAAAAAGCGTATCAGACGCTCCATGTCAGGCGACCCTCAAGGCGGTAGTCGGACGGCAGATCAAGGTCTGCCAGTCTCATAAAAAGAAAACGATTGGGGATCAGAGCAGCACCACGTCGTATTGTTCCTGGGAATACATGGTTTCAACCTGGAAGCGTATCGTGCGCCCGATAAACCCTTCCAGTTCGGCAACGTTGCCGGACTCTTCGTCCAACAGCCGGTCCACCACTTTTTGGTTGGCCAGCACTCTATAACCTTCGGCCTGGTAAGCACGTGCCTCTCGTAGGATTTCGCGGAAAATCTCGTAGCAAACCGTTTCCGGGGTCTTCAATTTACCGCGTCCCTGGCAGCTGCTGCACGGCTCGCACAGCACCTGCTCAAGGCTTTCGCGGGTGCGCTTGCGGGTCATTTGCACCAGGCCCAACTCGGTAATGCCGATGATGTTGGTCTTGGCGTGATCGCGCTCCAGCTGCTTCTCGAGGGTACGCAGCACCTGGCGCTGGTGCTCTTCATCTTCCATGTCGATGAAATCGATGATGATGATCCCGCCCAGGTTTCGCAGGCGCAGCTGGCGGGCAATCGCGGTGGCCGCTTCGAGGTTGGTCTTGAAAATGGTTTCTTCAAGGTTGCGATGACCAACAAATGCGCCGGTGTTGACGTCGATGGTGGTCATGGCTTCTGCCGGGTCCACCACCAGGTAGCCGCCGGATTTGAGCGGCACCTTGCGTTCCAGGGCTTTCTGGATTTCGTCTTCGACGCCATACAGGTCGAAGATCGGCCGTTCGCCGGGGTAGTGTTCCAGGCGGTCGGCAATTTCCGGCATCAATTCGGCAACGAATTGCGTGGTGCGCTGGAAAGTTTCCCGCGAGTCGATGCGAATTTTCTCAATCTTGGGGCTGACCAAGTCGCGCAACGTGCGCAGTGCCAGGCCCAAGTCTTCATAAATAACGCTGGGTGCACTGATGGTCTTGATCTGGGCATCGATCTGGTCCCACAGGCGCCGCAGGTAGCGGATGTCCATGAGGATCTCATCGGCACCAGCACCTTCAGCGGCGGTGCGCAGGATAAACCCACCGGCTTCCTTGATGCCCTCGGCCGCCACGCAGTCGCTGACCACCTTCTTCAGGCGCTCGCGCTCGGCTTCGTCCTCGATCTTCAGGGAAATGCCGACATGCGCGGTACGCGGCATGTACACCAGGTAACGCGACGGAATCGACAGCTGAGTGGTCAGGCGTGCGCCCTTGGAGCCGATGGGGTCCTTGGTGACTTGCACCACCAGGCTCTGCCCTTCATGCACCAGGGCGCTGATACTTTCGACCGCCGGGCCTTCGCGCAGGGAAATCTCGGAGGCATGGATAAACGCAGCTCGGTCCAGGCCGATATCGACAAATGCCGCCTGCATCCCCGGCAATACCCGCACTACCTTACCTTTGTAGATATTGCCGACGATCCCGCGCTTCTGGGTGCGCTCCACGTGCACTTCTTGCAGAACACCGTTCTCTACCACCGCCACGCGCGATTCCATCGGCGTGATATTGATCAGAATCTCTTCACTCATGGCTGGGTCTCGTTCAGGCGTTTTCACAATAGTGACCGGTCGCTTAAGGCTGGGCGCGCCAATAACGGCGTTCAGCGCGCGGTAAGGTTTTGCCAACAGGGTATGCCGAATTGGTCGAGCAGTTGCGCGGTTTCGCACACCGGCAGCCCTACCACGGCGGAATAACTGCCATTGAGGCCGGCGACAAACACCGAACCCAACCCTTGGATAGCATAGCTGCCTGCTTTGTCCTGAGGTTCACCACTGTGCCAGTAGGTTGTAGCCTCCTCGACAGAAATCCCACGAAAAAGCACACGACTGCTGACACATCGGGTTTCGCAACGCTGGCCGTCGGTAAGGGATATGGCGGTGAGCACTTCGTGTTCACGCCCCGACAGGGCCATCAACATCGCCAAGGCATCGGCCTGGTCCACAGGTTTGCCGAGGATCTGGCCATCGACGATCACGGCAGTGTCGGCCCCCAGCACACAGGCGCCAGCAGGGTGTTCAAGCGCAGCAAAACCCGCCGCTGCCTTGCCCCGCGCTAAACGCTCGACGTAGGAAACAGCAGATTCGTTTGTGAGAGGGGTTTCATCAATGGCGGCGCTGACCACGGTGAAAGGCACACCGATCTGGGTCAGCAGTTCACGCCGCCTCGGTGAGCCCGAGGCCAGGTAAAGCGAATTCATTGCAGACTCTCCCTGTAGGGTTCGATAACCAGGCAGAGCCTCGCAATCCATTCAATTGATCTTATAGCGACGACGCAACCCACGCAGGCCAAAACTGATCCACGGCCACAGCAAGGCGCTGACCAGGGCCGGCAATACCAGCGCCAAGGTCGGCTGCCGGTTACCGGTCAAGGCGCTGAGCCACAGCTGAACAAGCTGCGCCAGGCCGAAAATCACCAGGATCACCAGGCACTGCTGCCACATCGGGAACATGCGCAGACGCTGCTGCAACGACAGCACCAGGAAAGTGATCAGGGTCAGGATCAATGCGTTCTGGCCCAGCAAGGTGCCATAGAGCACATCTTCCGCCAAGCCCAGGAACATGGCGGTGACCATGCCGACTTTATGCGGCAGGTTCAGCGACCAGAAAGCCAGCAGCAACGCCAGCCAGAGCGGGCGCAGGATTTCCATGAACTGTGGCAGCGGCGAAACGCTGAGCAGCAGGCCGATGGCGAAGGTCAGCCAGACGATCCAGCCGTTTTGCGAATGAGTACCGGCCATTATTCTTCCCTCTGCCGCGTGGTTGCCGGGGCGGTAGCTGCCGGGCGCGTGGCCGGGGCAGCAGCAGGCGGTTTAGTCGCGGGTGTTGCGGCGGCCGGCGTCGACGCGGGTGGTTTGGTCGCGGCCGGTTTGACCGGGTGCGCAGCAGGCTTGACTGAGGTAGCAACAGGCGCCGCCACTGCCGGGGCCACCGCAGGCGTAGCCGGAGCAGGCTTGGGCACGGTGGCCGGAATGATCGGCGCAGTGCCGTTCTTCTGGTCTTCCGCTTCCTGGGCCTGGGCGGCGTCGTTGGCGCGCTCTTCCGGGGTGCGGTTGTCGCTGAACACCAGCAGCAGGTAGCGGCTGCGGTTCAAGGCGGCAGTCGGCACGGCACGCACAATGGCGAACGGCTGACCGGAATCGTGGATCACTTCCTTCACCGTCGCCACCGGATAACCCGCTGGGAACCGCTGACCCAGGCCGGAGCTGACCAACAGGTCGCCTTCCTTGATGTCGGCGGTATCGGCCACATGGCGCAGTTCCAGGCGCTCGGGGTTGCCGGTGCCGCTGGCAATCGCACGCAGGCCGTTGCGGTTGACCTGCACCGGAATGCTGTGGGTGGTGTCCGTCAGCAGCAATACCCGCGAGGTGTAGGGCATCAGCTCAACCACCTGGCCCATCAGGCCACGTGCATCAAGCACCGGCTGGCCGAGGACCACACCGTCGCGCTCACCCTTGTTGATGATGATGCGGTGGGTGAAGGGGTTGGGGTCCATGCCGATCAACTCGGCCACTTCGACCTTTTCGTTGACCAGCGCGGAGGAATTGAGCAACTCGCGCAGCCGAACGTTCTGCTCGGTGAGGGCCGCGAGCTTTTGCATGCGCCCCTGCAACAGCAGGTTTTCGGTCTTGAGTTTTTCATTTTCGGCAACCAGCTCAGTGCGGCTGCCAAATTGGCTGGCCACGCCCTGGTACAGACGTTGCGGCAGGTCGGTGATCCAGTAGGTCTGCATCAACACCAGCGACATTTGGCTGCGCACGGGCTTAAGCAGTGCAAAGCGAGCATCGACCACCATCAGCGCGACCGAAAGCACGACCAGCACCAACAGGCGCACGCCCAATGAGGGGCCTTTGGCGAAAAGCGGTTTAATAGGCCGCTCCTCCCAGGCAAATGTTCTCTTTATTCATACGGCATCTAACCGGCCTGGATGCAGATTGAAGAAGATAAACGCCAACAGGCAGCACTGCAAAGTGCTGCCTGCGGGCGAAACATGGGCTTACCAGCAACGACTCATTCGCTGGAGAGCAGGTCCATGGTGTGTTTATCCATCATTTCCAGTGCACGGCCACCGCCACGGGCGACGCAGGTCAGCGGGTCTTCGGCGACGATCACCGGCAGGCCGGTTTCCTGGGCCAGCAGTTTGTCGAGGTCGCGCAGCAAGGCGCCACCACCGGTCAACACCAGGCCACGCTCGGCGATGTCGGAAGCCAGTTCCGGCGGCGATTGCTCCAGGGCGCTCTTCACAGCCTGAACGATGGTGGCCAGGGACTCTTGCAGAGCTTCCAGCACTTCATTGGAGTTCAGGGTGAAAGCACGTGGAACGCCTTCGGCCAGGTTGCGACCGCGAACATCAACTTCGCGCACTTCGCCGCCCGGGTAAGCGGTACCGATTTCCTGCTTGATGCGCTCAGCGGTGGATTCGCCGATCAGGCTGCCGTAGTTACGACGCACATAGGTGATGATCGCTTCGTCGAAGCGGTCGCCGCCTACACGTACGGATTCGGCATACACCACACCGTTCAGGGAAATCAGGGCGATTTCAGTGGTACCACCACCGATATCCACCACCATCGAACCGCGGGCTTCTTCAACCGGCAGGCCGGCACCGATCGCAGCAGCCATTGGCTCTTCGATCAGGAACACTTCCCGGGCACCGGCGCCGAGGGCCGATTCACGGATGGCTCGACGCTCAACCTGGGTGGACTTGCACGGCACGCAGATCAGCACACGAGGGCTGGGCTGCAGGAAACTGTTTTCGTGAACCTTGTTGATGAAGTACTGCAGCATCTTCTCGCAGACACTGAAGTCAGCGATCACGCCGTCTTTCATCGGACGAATGGCGGCAATATTGCCTGGTGTGCGGCCGAGCATGCGCTTGGCCTCGGTGCCGACGGCAACGACACTTTTCTGATTACCATGGGTCCGAATGGCCACAACTGATGGCTCATTCAGGACGATACCGCGCTCGCGCACGTAAATAAGGGTGTTGGCAGTGCCCAGGTCAATGGAAAGATCGCTGGAAAACATGCCACGCAGTTTCTTGAACATGGGAAAGGGACCCTAGGCAACGCGTGGGTAAAAAAGTGCGGCAAACTCTAACAACGACAGGGATTTTGGGCAAGGCGCCAATGTGCTAAATTGGCCGACTTTCTGTGCACCAACCCCCACAATCGCGGCCGTAAGACCGTAGAAATGCGGTAGTGTTCCGACAATCTAACACACGGACAGCCTCCGTTCTGTTTTCCACTGGAGATTCCCATGACACTTGAACGCTCCGACGTGGAAAAAATCGCGCATCTGGCCTCGCTTGGCCTTAATGATGCCGATCTTCCACAGACCACCGCAGCCCTGAACAGTATTCTCGGGCTGGTCGACCAAATGCAGGCCGTGAATACCGACGGCATCGAGCCCCTGGCTCATCCACTGGAAGCCAGCCAGCGCCTGCGCGCAGACGTCGTGACCGAGCGTAATAATCGCGAGGCTTACCAGTCCATCGCGCCAGCGGTCGAAAACGGCCTGTACCTGGTTCCGAAAGTCATCGACTAAAGGGAAAGAGCCTGCAATGCATCACATGACTCTGGCCGAGATCGCCCGCGGTCTCGCCGAAAAAAAGTTTTCTTCCGAAGAGCTGACCAAGACCCTGCTTGCGCGTATCGCCGAGCTTGATCCAAAGGTTAACAGCTTCATCAGCCTCACCGAAGAGCTGGCCTTGAGCCAGGCAAAGGCTGCCGACGCACGTCGCGCCAACGGTGAAAATGGCGCGCTGCTGGGCGCACCTATTGCCCACAAGGACTTGTTCTGCACCCAGGGCATTCGCACCAGCTGCGGCTCGAAGATGCTCGACAACTTCAAGGCGCCCTACGACGCCACCGTGGTGTCCAAGCTGGCCGCCGCCGGCGCCGTGACCCTGGGCAAGACCAACATGGACGAATTCGCCATGGGTTCGGCCAACGAGTCGAGCTACTACGGCGCAGTAAAAAACCCCTGGAACCTGGACCACGTGCCCGGCGGTTCCTCCGGTGGTTCGGCTGCCGCAGTGGCTGCGCGCTTCCTGCCCGCCGCCACCGCCACCGACACCGGCGGCTCGATTCGCCAGCCGGCCGCGTTCACCAACCTCACCGGTTTGAAGCCGACGTACGGTCGCGTTTCCCGCTGGGGCATGATCGCCTACGCGTCCAGCCTTGATCAGGGTGGCCCTCTGGCACGCACGGCCGAAGACTGCGCGATTTTGTTACAAGGCATGGCAGGCTTCGATAAACAGGACTCCACCAGCATCGATGAGCCCGTGCCGGACTACAGCGCCAGCCTTAACACCTCGCTCAAAGGCCTGCGCATCGGCGTGCCAAAGGAATACTTCAGCGCTGGCCTCGACCCGCGTATCGCGGAGCTGGTGCACAACAGCGTCAAGACGCTGGAAAGCCTCGGTGCTGTGATCAAGGAAATCAGCCTGCCGAACAACCAGCACGCGATTCCTGCGTACTACGTAATCGCCCCGGCAGAAGCGTCATCCAACCTGTCGCGCTTCGATGGCGTGCGCTTCGGCTACCGCTGCGAAAACCCGAAAGACCTCACCGACCTTTATAAGCGCTCACGTGGCGAAGGCTTCGGTGCCGAAGTGCAACGCCGCATCATGGTCGGCGCCTACGCCCTGTCGGCTGGCTACTACGACGCTTACTACCTGAAGGCGCAGAAAATCCGTCGCCTGATCAAGAACGACTTCATGGCTGCCTTTGAAGACGTCGACGTGATCCTCGGTCCAACCACGCCGAACCCGGCCTGGAAGATCGGTGCCAAGACCGGCGACCCGATCGCCGAGTACCTGGAAGACCTGTACACCATCACCGCCAACCTCGCGGGCTTGCCGGGCTTGTCCATGCCTGCCGGTTTCGTCGATGGCCTGCCGGTGGGCGTGCAATTGCTCGCCCCGTATTTCCAGGAAGGCCGCCTGCTCAATGTGGCGCACCAGTACCAGTTGAACACCGACTGGCACACCCGCACCCCTACCGGCTTCTGAGGACAACACTATGCAATGGGAAGTTGTGATCGGGCTGGAGATTCATACCCAGCTCGCCACCCAATCGAAGATTTTCTCCGGTAGCGCCACCACGTTCGGCTCCGAGCCCAACACCCAGGCCAGCCTGGTAGACCTGGGCATGCCCGGTGTACTGCCGGTGCTGAACCAGGAAGCGGTGCGCATGGCGGTGATGTTCGGCCTGGCGATTGACGCCGAGATCGGCCAGCACAACGTGTTCGCGCGCAAGAACTACTTTTACCCGGACCTGCCCAAGGGCTACCAGATCAGCCAGATGGAATTGCCGATCGTCGGCAAGGGCCACCTGGACATTCCTCTGGAAGACGGCACCATCAAGCGCGTCGGCGTCACCCGCGCCCACCTGGAAGAAGATGCTGGCAAGAGCCTGCACGAAGAATTCCCGGGCGCGACCGGTATCGACCTGAACCGCGCCGGCACGCCGCTGCTGGAAATCGTCTCCGAGCCGGACATGCGCAGCGCCAAGGAAGCCGTGGCCTACGTCAAGACGATCCACGCGCTGGTGCGCTACCTGGGCATCTGCGACGGCAACATGGCCGAAGGCTCGCTGCGCTGCGACTGCAACGTGTCGATCCGTCCCAAGGGCCAATCCGAGTACGGCACCCGCTGCGAGATCAAGAACGTCAACTCGTTCCGCTTCATCGAGAAGGCGATCAACAGCGAAGTGCGTCGCCAGATCGAACTGATCGAAGACGGCGGCAAGGTCATCCAGCAAACCCGCCTGTACGACCCGAACAAAGACGAAACCCGCGCCATGCGCAGCAAAGAGGAAGCCAACGACTACCGTTACTTCCCCGATCCGGACCTGTTGCCGGTGGTCATCGAAGACTCGTTCCTCAATGACGTGCGCACCACCCTGCCGGAGCTGCCGCAGCAAAAACGCGAGCGCTTCCAGGAGCAGTTCGGCCTATCGGTCTACGATGCCAGCGTTTTGGCCTCCAGCCGCGAACAAGCCAACTACTTTGAAAAAGTCGTGAGCATTGCCGGTGACGCCAAGCTGGCGGCCAACTGGGTGATGGTTGAGCTGGGCAGCCTGCTGAACAAGCAGGGCCTGGAAATAGACGAAGCGCCAGTCACCGCCGAGCAACTGGGCGGCATGCTGCTGCGCATCAAGGACAACACCATCTCCGGCAAAATCGCCAAGACCGTGTTTGAAGCCATGGCCAGCGGTGAAGGCAGCGCGGACGAGATCATCGAGAAGCGTGGCCTCAAGCAAGTCACCGACAGCGGCGCGATTTCGGCCGTTCTGGATGAAATGCTCGCGGCCAATGCCGAGCAGGTCGAGCAATACCGTGCGTCAGACGAAGCCAAGCGCGGCAAGATGTTCGGCTTCTTTGTGGGCCAGGCGATGAAAGCCTCCAAAGGCAAGGCCAACCCGCAACAAGTGAACGAGCTGCTGAAAAGCAAGCTTGAAGGCTGATAGCAATGAATGGTCCGGGGGAGATTTCATGCTCTACTCGGACCCCCTGTGGGAGCGGGCTTGCTCGCGAATGCGGTGGATCAGTAAATGAATATTTAGCTGACACACCGCATTCGCGAGCAAGCCCGCTCCCACATTTGTGACGGGGGCATCTTGAAAATGAAGCGTCTACTCGGCCTACTGGCCTTGTTCTCTCTACTGGCCGGCTGCGCCAACGGCGTCATCAACCCCAACGGCTATGACGAAACCGGCACCGCCTCCTATTACGGCGCCAAACACCACGGCAATAAGACTGCCAGCGGTGAACCCTTCAACCAATACGGCCTGACCGCCGCCCACCGGCGCTTACCGTTCGGTACCCAGGTCAAGGTCACCAATCTCGACAACGACAAATCCGTGGTTGTCCGCATCAATGATCGCGGCCCGCACACCCGTGGGCGCTTGATCGATCTTTCACGCAAGGCTGCCGAGCAGCTAGGCATGATCAGCAGCGGTACGGCGCGAGTGCGCGTACAAGCCTTGAGCAACTGACGATGGAGCCCTGGCCATTTTTGGATTAACCGCCCTCTCGCCCTGGAGCCTGCTGGAATTGGTCAGCGGCCTGCTGCTACTGATCATCGGCGCCGAAATCCTGGTGCGCGCGGCCGTGCGCCTGGCCGCAAGCCTCAAGGTACGGCCGCTGATCATCGGCCTGACGATCGTCTCCTTCGGCAGCAGCGCGCCACAGATGACCGTCAGCCTGCAGGCCACCCTGGCGGGCAATACAGACATCGCCGTGGGCAGCGTAATCGGCAGCAGCATCTTCAACATCCTGGTGACCCTGGGCCTGTCGGCGCTGATCATTCCGCTGCGAGTCTCGCGCCAGCTGGTGCGCCTGGACATCCCAGTGATGATCCTGGCCGGGCTGCTGGTGTTTACCCTGGCGGCCAATGAAGAGCTTACGCCCACCGACGGCCTGTTGCTGCTCGTGGCCCTGGCTGCTTACCTCGGCGTTTTGCACTACCAGACCCGTCACTCTCGCCGCCCACGTACGCTGGACACAGTGGCCCGCGCACCCTGGCTGAGCAGCGTGCTGCAGATGCTCAGCGGGTTGTTGATCCTGGTGCTGGCTGGGCATTTGCTGCTGGGCGCGGCGGTGGATGTGGCGGGCGATCTGGGCCTGTCGGAGCGTGTGATTGGCCTGACACTGATCGGCGTCGGCACCTCGCTGCCGTGCCTGGCGACTTCGCTGATTGCCGCCCTGCGCGGGCAGCGGGAAATTGCCGTGGGCAATGTGATCGGCAGCAACCTGTTCAATCTGCTTGGCGTCTTGGGCTTGACCGCCATGCTCGCCCCTTCGCCGCTGTCAGTATCGCCCAACGCCCTGGACTTCGACCTGCCGGTGATGCTCGCTGTCGTGGTGCTGTGCCTGCCGATGTTCTATACCGGCTACCGCCTGACCCGCGCCGAAGGCTTGGTGCTGCTGGGCCTGTACCTGGCGTACGGGCTGCACGTGATGGCGTTCACCACCGGAATGCCCCTGGCCAACAAGCTCGAGCAACTGATGTTGTTTTATGTCCTGCCAGTGCTGGTGGCTTTTCTGTTGTTCAGCACGCTGCGAGCCTGGCGCCGCCAACACAAGAGGGAATCGCAATGACCGATCAGAAAAAGCCCGGGGTTGAAATGCGTCGCCAGGTCATGGGCGATGTGTTCGTCGACCGCGCCCTGGGCAATGCCACCGAGTTCACCCAGCCGCTGCAGGACTTCGTCAACGAACATGCCTGGGGCAGTGTATGGAACCGCGAAGGGTTGCCGCTGAAAACCCGCAGCCTGATCACCCTCGCCGCCCTGACCGCACTCAAGTGCCCGCAGGAACTCAAGGGCCATGTGCGGGGCGCTCTGAATAATGGTTGCACCGTGGAAGAGATCCGCGAAGCGCTGCTGCATTGCGCGGTGTATGCCGGTGTGCCGGCGGCGATTGATGCGTTTCGGGCGGCACAGGAAGTGATTGAGGCGTATCAGGCCGATAAGCAGTGACTTTTAAATAGCTATCGCAGGCAAGCCAGCTCCCACATTCTGATTTGTGAATACATTGAAAGTGTGGGAGCTGGCTTGCCTGCGATTGGCCCTGAACCACACCGCCACTCTCAGATCCAACCACCCGCCTGCAACACAAAAATCCCGATATTCGTAGTCACCGCCGCCATCAAGGTGGTGATCACGATAATCGCCGCCGCCAATTCATGGTTACCGTCAGCCGCCCTGGCCATCACGAAGCTTGCAGCGGCGGTGGGTGCGCCGAAGTACAGGAACAAAATCCCCAACTCTGGCCCTCGGAAGCCAAGCAACCATGCCCCCAGAGTGGCGACGACCGGGAGCCAGACCATTTTCATCAAGCTCGCGCTCAACGCCATGTTGCCGCTCTTGCGCAATGCCGCCAGGGACAACGTGCCGCCAATGCAGATCAACGCCAGTGGCAACGTAGTGTCTGCCAGGTACTGCAGGGATTTTTCCAGCCAGCCCGGCAGGCCGATTTGAAAATAGGCGAACGGCGCAGCCACGATCACACTGATGATCAGCGGGTTGGCCACCACACTTTTGAAAATGCTCCACGGGTCGGACTTGATCACCGGGCTGTACACCGCCAGCACAATGGTCGACAGCGTGTTGTAGAACAGGATCACCAGCGCCGCGAGGATCGCGCCGAGGGAGATACCGTAGTCGCCGTACATACTGGCCGCGAGCGCCAGGCCGATCACCCCGTTGTTGCCGCGAAACGCGCCTTGGGTGTAGATGCCTCGGTCTTCACGCTTGCATCGAAAGATCGCCCAGCCCCAGGCCAGGGCAAAGCTGAGCAAGGTGGCGACGGAAAAGTAAATCAGCAAGCCCGGCTTGAGCGCCGAATGCAGGTCGGCATGCAGGATGCCGAGGAACAGCAACGCCGGCATGGTGACGTTGAACACCAGGGACGAAGCCGTGTGGATAAAGTTGTCGTTGATCCAGTTGATGCGCTTGAGCAGCACACCGAGGAACAGCATGGCAAACACCGGCGCGGTGATGGTGAGGGTGGTGAGGAAAATTGCCAGCATGCCGGGGAGAACCTTGGTGACCGTCGTTAGGTGGCTAATGATAAGCCAGTGCGGGCCGCTTCGTCTGGTCCAGATACCTGTAGTGAGCGGGCTTGCCCCGCGCTGGGGGGCAAGCCGCCCCATCTCCGGCACTGAGTTTCTCCAGTTGGAACTCAGTCGCCTGGGTTTGGGGCGGCTTCGCCCCCCAGCGCGGGGCAAGCCCGCTCACTACAGTCAAGTAATCGGCGCAGGGTTAAACAAGGTGATGTCGTTATGCAGCTTGTGATGCTCCGCCCACGTCTGCTTTTTGCCGCTGGCCACATCCAGGTAGAAGTGAAACAACTCCCAACCCAACTCCTCGATGCTCGCGCGCCCGGTCGCAATACGCCCGGCGTCGATATCAATCAGGTCCGGCCAGCGCTGCGCCAGCTCCGTGCGGGTCGACACCTTTACCACCGGCGCCATCGCCAGCCCATAAGGCGTGCCACGCCCGGTGGTGAACACGTGCAGGTTCATCCCCGCCGCCAGTTGCAAGGTGCCGCACACAAAGTCACTGGCCGGCGTGGCGCAAAAGATCAGGCCCTTGCCCTTGAAACGCTCGCCCGGGCCCAGCACACCATTAATTGCGCTGCTGCCGGATTTGACGATAGAGCCCAAGGACTTCTCGACAATGTTCGACAAGCCGCCCTTCTTGTTGCCCGGCGTGGTGTTGGCGCTGCGATCCGCTTCGCCCTTGGCCAGGTAACGGTCGTACCAGTCCATTTCCCTGACCAGTTCCTGGGCAACTTCCTTGCTCTCGGCACGCGAAGTCAGCAGGTAGATGGCATCACGCACCTCAGTGACTTCGGAAAACATCACCGTCGCCCCCGCCCGCAACAGCAAATCCGAGGCATAGCCCAACGCCGGGTTGGCGGTGATGCCGGAGAATGCATCACTGCCGCCACACTGCATGCCCAGGATCAGCTCGGACGCCGGCACGGTTTCCCGGCGACGCTGGTCGAGCTTCTTCAAGCGCGTCTCGGCCAGCGCCATGATCTGCTCGATCATTTCGGTGAAGCCGTGGCTGGAGTCCTGCAGTCGATACAGCCACGGCTCGCTAAGGTCGACGGAGCTGTCGTTATCGTGCATGACCTGCCCGGCCTGCAATTTCTCGCAGCCCAGGCTGATCACGAGTGCTTCGCCGCCCAGGTTCGGGTTGCGCGCCAGGTTACGCACGGTACGGATCGGGATGTAGGCATCCGTCGCCGTGATCGCCACCCCGCAGCCGTAGCTGTGGGTCAGCGCCACTACGTCGTCGACGTGCGGGTACTTGGGCAGCAACTCATCCTTGATGCGCTTGACCGCATGGTCCAGCACCCCGGTGACGCACTGCACCGTAGTGGTGATCCCGAGGATATTGCGCGTGCCCACGGTGCCGTCGGCATTGCGGTATCCCTCGAACGTAAACCCTTCAAGCGGCGCCTGGGTCTCAGGCACCTCAGTGGACAGCGGCAAGCTGTCCAGCGGCGGCGCGGTCGGCATGCGCAGTTGATCTTCCTGCACCCAACTGCCGCGCGGAATCGGCGCCAAGGCGTAACCGATGGTCTGGCCGTAGCGAATTATCTGACCGCCTTCAGGGATATCTTCCAGGGTCACCTTGTGGCTCTGGGGGATGAAATCCACGGTCACCAGGCCGTCCGGGAACTCCGTCCCGGCCGGTACGCCCTGGTCATTGACCACGATCACCACGTTGTCGCGCTCGTGCAAACGAATCGAGCGCGGCGAGTCGGCATGTTCAATCAACTGCATTACATCGCCCCTCAGGAATGCGCTTCGGTAAGGTTGGTCAGCTCTGGGCCTTTGGCTGGCGGCTCTTTGAGCACCACACGCTTGATCGGACCGACGATGACCAGATAGCTGAATACCGCCACCAGTGCGTTGGCGCCGACGAACACCAGGGCCCACTTGAACGAACCAGTGGTGGCGATGATGTAGCCGATGACAATCGGCGTGGTGATCGACGCCAGGTTACCGAAGGTGTTGAACAAGCCGCCACTGAGGCCGGCGATTTGTTTCGGCGAAGTGTCGGACACTACCGCCCAACCCAGTGCGCCAACGCCTTTGCCGAAGAAGGCCAACGCCATGAAGCCCACGACCATCCACTCAACGTCAACGTAGTTACACGCGATGATGCTGCTGGAGACCAACAGGCCGGCAATGATCGGTGCTTTGCGCGCGAACGTCAGGGAATGGCCCTTGCGCAGCAGGTAGTCGGAAATCACCCCACCGAGCACGCCACCGATAAACCCGCAGATCGCTGGCAACGAGGCGATGAAACCCGCCTTGAGGATGGTCATGCCACGGTCCTGCACTAGGTACACCGGGAACCACGTCAGGAAGAAATAAGTGATGCCATTGATGCAGTACTGGCCCAAGTAGACGCCGAGCATCATGCGGTTGGTCAGCAACTGGCGGATGTAATCCCACTTCGGACCGTCGGTTTTCTTGCCCTTGCCTTTGTCCTGATCCATATCGACCATCGCGCCGTTGGCGGCGATGTGATTGAGCTCAGCTTCGTTGATCAGCGGGTGCTGGCGCGGGCTGTGGATAACTTTCAGCCAAATCAGCGAGAAGATAATGCCGATCACGCCCATCACGATAAACACGTGCTGCCAGCCGAAGCGGTAGACGATCCAGCCCATCAGTGGCGCGAACAACACGGTGGCGAAGTATTGCGCCGAGTTGAAGATCGCCGAGGCGGTACCGCGCTCAGCGGTAGGGAACCACGCTGCCACGATACGTGCGTTACCGGGGAAGGATGGCGCTTCGGCCAGGCCCACCATGAAGCGCAGCATAAACAGCGCAACAACAGCGGTGGAGACACCGAACTCACCGACATAGCCTTGCAGCACAGTGAACAGTGACCAGGTGAAGATGCTCAGGGCATAGACTTTTTTCGAGCCGAAGCGGTCCAGCAGCCAGCCGCCGGGGATTTGCCCGGCCACGTAGGCCCAACCGAATGCGGAGAAAATGTAACCGAGGGTGACCGCGTCGATGCCGAGGTCTTTTTGCAGGCTGGAACCTGCGATGGCGATGGTGGCCCGGTCGGCGTAGTTGATCGTGGTCACCAGGAACAGCATGAGCAGGATCAAATAGCGGACGTGGGTCGGCTTGGTCGCTTGCATGTAGAAGTACTCCCACTAATTATTTTTTTTGCGGGTAATGGTTTTCTGTTTTTTTGTTGGGGGAGCCAGCAGGCATCTGGCCCCCACCTGATGTCGCTGTTACGAACCGATGTAGCTGGTCTTCACCACGGTGTAGAACTCTTGCGCATAGCGACCTTGCTCACGCGAACCATAGGATGAGCCCTTACGGCCACCGAATGGAACGTGATAATCCACACCCGCGGTTGGCAGGTTGACCATCACCATCCCGGCCTGGGAGTGGCGTTTGAAGTGGTTGGCGTACTTCAAGGAAGTGGTGGCAATGCCCGCCGACAAACCGAACTCGGTGTCGTTGGCCATGGCCAGCGCCGCGTCGTAGTCCGCCACGCGCACAACGTTGGCGACTGGGCCAAAGATTTCTTCACGGCTGATGCGCATGGCGGCTTCGCTGTCGGCAAACAGCGTCGGCGCCAGGTAATAGCCTTCGGTATCACAGGTCACCAGGCCGCCACCGCTGACCAGCCGCGCACCTTCGCTTTGGCCGATGTCGATGTACTTGAGGTCCTGGTCCAACTGGGCCTGGGAAACGACCGGGCCGATATCGGTGCCGCTTTTCAAGGCGTGGCCGACTTTGATCGACTTCATGCGTTCCGCCATGGCCGCGACGAACTGGTCGTGAATACCGGCGGTGACGATCAAGCGGCTGGAGGCGGTGCAACGCTGGCCGGTGGAGTAGAACGCGCTCTGTACCGAAAGCTCGACGGCCTGCTTGAGGTCGGCATCGTCGAGGATGATCTGCGGGTTCTTGCCGCCCATTTCCAACTGCACTTTGGCCTGGCGCGAGACACAGCTGACAGCGATCTGGCGACCTACACCCACAGAACCGGTGAAGCTGATGCCATCGACTTTCGGGCTGTTGACCAGCACATCGCCCACTACGCGACCGCTGCCCATCACCAAGTTGAATACACCGGCAGGGAAACCGGCGCGCGAGATGATTTCGGCCAGGGCCCAGGCGCAGCCCGGTACCAGTTCAGCAGGCTTGATCACTACGCAGTTGCCGTAGGCCAGGGCTGGGGCGATCTTCCACGCGGGGATGGCAATCGGGAAGTTCCACGGGGTGATCAGGCCGACCACACCCAAGGCTTCGCGAGTGACTTCAACGTTGACGCCCGGGCGTACCGACGGCACGTAGTCACCGGACAAGCGCAGGCATTCGCCGGCGAAGAACTTGAAAATGTTACCGGCGCGAGTCACTTCGCCGATGGCCTCGGGCAGGGTCTTGCCCTCTTCACGAGCCAGCAAGGTGCCGAGCTCTTCGCGGCGCGCGAGGATTTCGCTGCCGACTTTATCCAAGGCATCGTGGCGCGCTTGAATGCCGGAAGTGGACCAGGCCGGGAACGCCGCGCGAGCAGCATCGATGGCGGCGTTGACTTGGGCAACATCAGCCTTGGCGTATTCACCAATGACATCGGACAACTCCGACGGGTTGAGGTTGACGCAATAGTCAGCGCCGGCCACCCATTGGCCGTTGATGTAGTTGTCAAAACGTTGGGCTTGGGACACGAATCTTCTCCTGACGCAAAAGGCCGCTGATTGCTCAGCGGCCTTATAGATAGGTTATTGCGGGCCTTGCTTGTCGATCAGCGCGGCCAGGGCTTCGTATTCTTCCGGCAACAGGTCGGTCAGCGGCGTACGCACCGGGCCGGCGTCATAGCCTGCGATTTTTGCACCGGCCTTGACGATACTCACGGCATAACCGGATTTGCGGTTACGGATGTCCAGGTATGGCAGGAAGAAGTCGTCGATGATTTTGCCAACGGTAGCGTGATCTTCGCGGGCAATTGCGTGATAGAAATCCATCGCGGTTTTCGGGATGAAGTTGAACACCGCCGAGGAGTACACCGGCACTCCCAAGGCCTTGTAGGCAGCGGCGTAAACCTCTGCAGTCGGCAGGCCGCCAAGGTAGCTGAAACGGTCACCGAGGCGACGGCGGATCGACACCATCAACTCAATGTCACCCAGGCCGTCTTTGTAGCCGATCAGGTTCGGACAGCGCTCGGCCAGACGTTCCAGCAGCGGTGCGGTCAGGCGGCAGACATTGCGGTTGTAGACCACCACGCCGATCTTGACCGATTTGCACACGGCTTCAACGTGGGCGGCAACGCCGTCCTGACTGGCTTCGGTGAGGTAGTGCGGCAGCAACAGCAGGCCTTTGGCCCCCAGACGCTCGGCCTCTTGAGCGTACTCGATAGCTTGGCGAGTCGAACCGCCCACGCCGGCGAGGATCGGCACGCTGGTCGCGCAGGTATCAACGGCGGTTTTCACCACCTGGGAATATTCGCTGGCCGCGAGGGAGAAAAACTCACCCGTGCCGCCGGCGGCGAACAAGGCGGTCGCGCCATACGGGGCCAGCCACTCTAGACGCTTGATGTAGCCCGCCTGGTGAAAGTCACCCTGGGCATTGAAATCGGTCACCGGAAAAGAGAGCAGACCGTGGGAGAGGATGGACTTCAGTTCTTGTGGATTCATTATTCGAACACCCTGGGTAAAGACTTTCTGTCGAAAGGTTATTGTTGGTTTTGGTGATGTCGTACGTCATCGTACAACTATAAAAATATTCGTCAACTGCAATTCATCAAACTTCATCCGCAAGGTGTTTAGAGCCGCCTCCTTGACGTAGGAAATTTTTCCTCTAAGCTCGCCAATACTGTATGCGCATACAGTCATCACGGAAGATTCCTACGACATAGCAAGGAGCTAACATGTCAGGTCTTGAACTCGCAGCACCCGAAAAAAACCGCCTACCCTACGTTTCGAGGGCGGTGAACACACTGCCATCGGCGATGACACCCTGTTGCGCTTCGTCAAGGACGCACCGGCGATCCCCGCGCGCCAAGTCGAACTGCACCTGCCCAACGGCTTGGCGCTCACCTATGGCCAAGTGATCGCCCTGGGCGGCGACTTCTATGGCATCCCCGGCCAGCCCATCAGCGATGGCGCGTCGCCGGCCGAGCGCGTGCAGCGCTTCACTGCCGCTTTCAACTCGCTGGCCGTGCTGCCCGCTTCGCGAGAAGAAGCACACAAGATCCTGGCGGTGATGCAAAAGGAGATCACTGCGGTCAAGCAGGTGATAAAGGACGGCAAGCAAGCCCATGAGGCCTACGACGCCCTGGGCGATACGTTGTCTGAGGAATGGAACCGCATCACTGGCGGTGGCAGCGCGGTGTCGGCGCTTGTTCCGTTGGGCCGCTACCTGAAACTGGCGGCGGACAATGCCGACCACTTTGGCGAATGGGCGCTGTCGGCCTATTTGGCGGGGCATACGGCGGCGCTGCAACAAGCCGTGGTGGCTCACCAAACCGGCACCGACCAGGCCTTGGAACTGGCGTATGCCATGAACAGCTTTGCTGATCACTTTTTGACCGATCTGTTTTCCGCAGGCCACTTGCGGGTTCCGCGCAAGCAGTTGGCGGCAGTGGTAACGCCCGGTGAATTAGGCTCGCTGATCAGCCGTTTCATGCACGATGAAGACAGCAAGTTCGGGCTCAAGGTGCGCAATGCCCTGGGAGATCAGTGGCACGCTTATGGGGATAAACGCTACTTCGACGCCATCGACGCGGACAACCGGGGGCAGGTTAAACGCGCAGTGCAGGCTTCGGCGGATGAGGTCTTCGACACCTTTATCAGTGGTGTGGCGCCCTCCCCGGCCAACTTCAAGGCGCCGCTGTATGTGCCGGACCTGAATGCCGCGCAGAACCCGGCGAACAACTTCTCACCGCTGTTCAAGATGGAGGGGGACAAGGTGCTGCGTCGTAAGGATGTAAATGACTTGAACGACAAGCACTGGACGAATGATTGGTGGGGGTGGAGTACGTATTTGTTGTTGAAGGACTACACGCCGAACGCACCGCAGCCTTGAGTTAACAGAAATCCCATGTGTGTGTGCAGACGCGCGCATGGGACCGCTCGTCGCCACTGTCATTTCTGACAGTATCGCAGGTGAATCAACTGCCAGTAGCTTGCATTCGACCGCCGGGTTACCTCTTTCGCGAAAAGAGGCGCAAACACCTTGGAGGCCATTCACTCATCCTAAAATCAGTGAGGCATATCATGGCTACTAAAAAGTGCACCTTTAAATCCCGTTCCAACAAATCTAAATCGGCGACTCATAACGTTGACGCTACCGACCTGCCCAACATCGGGGACACGATTGAACTTGATGGTGATCCAGCTCTGGAGGTCGTAGCCAAGAACTTCGTAATCAACGGAGGCAATGTCGACCAAATCGACTTCACCCTCGCCTGAATAGTTAATTCACTGTTACCAGAATTACCCCCGCTGCGCCTCCGCCTCTTCATGAGCATGGCGCAGCCGCTCCCGACTATTCGTCAAATGCAACCGCATCGCCGCCCGCGCCGCATCTGAATCCCGGCGCGCAATCGCCTCATAAATCTCTTCGTGTTCGCGGCTCAAACGCCCCATGTAATGTTGCTGGTCATCATGGGCCAGGCGCGCAGAATTCAAACGGGTCCGCGGAATGATGCTGGTGCCCAAGTGGGTCATGATATCGGTGAAGTAGCGGTTGCCGGTCGACAGCGCAATTTCGAGGTGGAACGCAAAATCAGACGCCACCGCATCTCCAGCGTGGGCCGCGCTTTCATTCAGGGCATCGAGTGCCGCACGCATGGCTGCCAGCTGTTCATCGCTGCGGCGCAAGGCGGCCAAACCAGCGGATTCGACTTCCAGGCTGATCCGCAATTCCAGAATCGCCAGCACATCACGCAGGGTTACCACGGTGGCCGGGTCGATACGGAAGCCGCTTGGGCTCGGCGTATCCAGCACAAACGTGCCGATACCATGACGGGTCTCGACCTGCCCCGCCGCTTGCAAGCGTGAGATGGCCTCACGCACCACGGTGCGGCTGACCCCATGGGCCTCCATGATCGCCGACTCGGTGGGCAGTTTATCGCCACGTTTGAGCTGACCGTCGCGGATCTGCTCGGACAACACCGTGACCAATTCCTGGGCAAGGCTGCGACGCTTGCGGGGAAGACGAGGGGCGGTGGCGGCGTTATCCATGATGATCCATTTTTCTCGGCGAACTTGAACACGCATCATAGCCCATGGCGGTTGTACGATCACTGCCCGGGCACGACTTTCATTTATATCCTGCGCGCAAAAAAATGCCCCGACACAGGTCGAGGCATTTTTGAGGCTCACCCGAGGGTGAAAACCGGTTACTTCACGACTTTCAGGCTTGGCCGGCCGCTAGGGCGCGGCGGCTCGGAATCCGGTGGCGGCAGATCGTCGCCATCTTCTGCTTCGATCGCTTCGTCATCCTCGAAAGGCGACTCCAGATCGAACACCATGCCTTGGCCGTTCTCCCGGGCATAAATGCCGAGGATGGCGCCAATCGGCACGTACAGCGTATGCGGCACGCCGCCGAAACGCCCTTCGAAGCTCACGGCTTCGTTGTCCATGTGCAGGTGGCGCACGGCGCTCGGCGATACATTCAGCACAATCTGCCCGTCGCTGGCAAAACCCTGCGGTACCTGAACCGCAGCAAATTCAGAATTGACCAGCATGTGCGGGGTGCAATCGTTGTCCACAATCCACTCATAGAGCGCGCGGACCAGGTAGGGTCGACTGGAGTTCATCAGCGGCTCCTTAAGCCTTAGCGCATATCGCGTTCGACACCAGACAGACTCGCCTGGAAAGCCTCACGCGCAAACTGGCGCTCCATATAATCAAGCAGCGGCTTGGCCGGCCGCGGCAGTTCAATACCGAGAATCGGCAAGCGCCAGAGTATCGGTAATAGGCAGCAATCCACCAAGCTTTGTTCCTCGCTGAGGAAAAAAGGTTTGTCGGCGAACAACGGCGAAACACCGGTGAGGCTCTCGCGCAATTCCTTACGCGCCTGCACGCGTGCCGGCTCTTTGCTGCGTGTGTCCAGAATCACATCCACCAGCCCGCACCAGTCACGCTGGATCCGATGGATCAGCAGGCGGCTGTTGGCACGCGCCACCGGGTACACCGGCAGCAAAGGTGGATGCGGGTAACGCTCATCCAGGTATTCCATCACCACGGTTGACTCCCACAACGCCAGGTCACGATCGACCAGGGTGGGCAAGCTGCCGTAAGGGTTCACTTCGATCAGTTTCGGTGGGTGACGACCTGCCTCCACACTGATGATCTCGGCGCTGACACCCTTCTCTGCGAGCACGATGCGTACTCGGTGGGAATAGTGGTCGGCGGGGTCGGAGTAACAGGCCAACCGGTTGGTCACGCCCATGGCGGTCCTCCTCGCTTGTTGAAATTATCGAAAGCTCAAAAACGAGCGCGCCCAGAGAGCATCTCTATAACGCCTGGTACAACCAGATCGCTACGTGTTCAGAGATGCCGCTGGGCGCGCAAGATTAACAGCAATTGCTTACGGTTGGATCAATGCACATCCTTCCAGTATTCGCGTTTGAGCAGATAGGCGAATACGAAGAAGAAAGCCAGGTACAGCAACACATACGTACCGATGCGCTGATGCTGCAATTTGACCGGGTTGGCAGAGTAGGCCAGGAAGGTCACGAGGTTCTTGACCGTCCCGTCGAACTGCTCCTCAGTCTGGGAACCTGGAGTCTCTATCGTCAGTTGATCGCACGCTTCATGAGTCAACGGCGTGCCGGTCAACGGATCGTATTGCTTCTTGCCGTCTTCAACGACCTGAATCTGCTTGCATCCTACCACTTGCTTGCCTTGCAGGCCGACCAGAACGTTAGGCATGCCGACGTTCGGGAACACGCGGTTGTTGACCTGGTAAGGACGCGCCGGGTCTTCATAGAAGGATTTCAGGTAGCCATACAGCCAATCGGTACCGCGCACGCGCGCCACCAGGGTCAGGTCAGGCGGTGCAGCACCGAACCAGGCCTTGGCATCCGCAGGCTTCATGCCGATGTTCATGTGGTCGCCGATCTTGGCCCCGGTGAACACCAGCTTCTCCAGCATCGTTTCATGAGGAATGCCAAGGTCATCGGCGACACGCTCATAACGCTGGAACTTGGCGCTGTGACAGCCCATGCAGTAGTTGGCGAACGTCCGCGCGCCGTCCTGCAGGGCGGCTTTG
The DNA here is from genome assembly GCF_014268275.3 of Pseudomonas tritici. Taxonomy (NCBI): domain Bacteria; kingdom Pseudomonadati; phylum Pseudomonadota; class Gammaproteobacteria; order Pseudomonadales; family Pseudomonadaceae; genus Pseudomonas; species Pseudomonas tritici. The sequence goes on along the minus strand of NZ_CP077084.1, from coordinate 1,247,456 downwards.
TCCGACACGTCGATATCGACTTTTTCCAGTTCCGGGCCGCCGTGTTCGGCAGCGAAGGACAGTAGCGGCAAGGCCGCAAGCATCAATGCAACAAATAACTTTTTCATCAGCCAGTCACCCTTTCCGGAACCGGTTTGGTCTTCTCGAGCCGGGTATAGAACGGCATCAGAATGAAGTAGGCGAAGTACAGGAAGGTGCAGACCTGCGACAGCAACGTACGCTCAGGCGTCGGCGCCAATACGCCCAGCACACCCAGGATCACGAACGAAATGCAGAACACCCACAGCCAGATCTTGCTCAGCCAGCCCTTGTAGCGCATGGACTTGACCGGGCTGCGGTCGAGCCAAGGCAACACGAAGAGCACCGCAATGGCCGCGCCCATGGCGATCACGCCCATGAGTTTGTCGGGGATTGCGCGCAAGATTGCGTAGAACGGTGTGAAGTACCAAACCGGGGCAATGTGCTCAGGCGTCTTGAAGGCGTTGGCCTGTTCGAAGTTAGGTTTCTCCAGGAAATAACCACCCATCTCCGGGAAAAAGAACACGATCGAGCAGAACACGAACAGGAACACCACGACGCCGACAATGTCTTTGACGGTGTAGTAAGGGTGGAACGGGATGCCGTCCAGCGGGATGCCGTTTTCGTCCTTGTGCTTCTTGATGTCCACGCCGTCCGGGTTGTTGGAACCCACTTCGTGCAGCGCCAGGATGTGCAGCACCACCAAGCCCAGAATCACGATGGGCAATGCCACCACGTGCAGGGCGAAGAAGCGGTTCAGGGTGATGCCGGAGATCAGGTAGTCACCACGGATCCACTGCGTCAGGTCGTTGCCAATTACTGGAATTGCCCCAAACAGCGAGATGATCACCTGGGCGCCCCAATACGACATCTGACCCCAAGGCAGCAGGTAACCCATGAAGGCTTCGGCCATCAGCGCCAGGTAGATCAGCATGCCGAAGACCCACACCAGCTCGCGAGGTTTCTGGTACGAGCCGTAGAGCAGGCCACGGAACATATGCAGGTAGACGACGATGAAGAACATCGACGCACCGACCGCATGCAGCAAACGCAGGATGGCGCCGTGGTTGACGTCTCGCATGATGCCTTCAACGGAAGCAAACGCCTCCTCCGCCGACGGCGTGTAGCTCATCGTCAGCCAGACGCCAGTGATGATCTGGTTAACCAGCACCAGCAGGGCCAGGGAGCCGAAGAAGTAGAAGAAGTTGAAGTTTTTCGGCGCGTAATACTTGCTGAGATGGTCTTCCCACATTTTAGTGGCGGGGAAGCGCGCATCCACCCAATCCATGAACTTACTCATGACGCGTTCTCCTTATCGAGGCCAATGACAATGATGTCGTCAGATTCGTACTCGTGCGGAGGAACCGGCAAGTTCAAAGGCGCAGGCTGGGATTTGTAGACACGGCCGGCGAGGTCGTAGTGGGAACCGTGGCAGGGGCAGAAATAACCACCGACCCAATCCTTGCCCAGGTCCACAGGAGCGACTTCCGGGCGGAAGGTTGGCGAGCATCCCAAATGGGTGCACAGACCAACCAGCAGCAGGATCTCTGGCTTGATCGAACGTGCTTCGTTCTTGGCGTAGGCGGGTTGGTCGGACTTCTCGGACTTGGGGTCAGACAACTGGCCCTCGATCTTCTTGAGATTCCCCAGGATTTCCTCGGTACGACGAACAATGAAGACCGGCTGGCCGCGCCATTCAGCAATCATCTGCTGGCCTGGCTCGATCTTGCTGATATTCACCTTCACCGGTGCACCTGCGGCTTTCGCCTTGGCACTGGGAAACCATGACCCCACGAACGGGACCGCAGCCCCCACCGCTCCTGCAGCACCCACCACGGATGTGGCTGCTACCAAGAAGCGACGCCGGCCTGCATTCACGCCGTCATTGCTCATTCAGTCCTCTCCCATCAGCTTTTTGGCCTGTTAAATCAGGCGTCTACTAAGTATTAAATCTGAACTTATAAAAATTTTGCCGAATGGTAATGAAAAGCCCCACGTATGACAAGGGAATTGCCCGGGGCTCCGCCTCCAGGCCTTGTAGTATAGGGGGTCTACGGATGTGGCAAGTTGTCACGGCGATTTTTATGCATAAATCGCAGGCAATAAAAAACGCCCAGCTCCGTGAGGAGGCTGGGCGCTTTTGTGGAACGTAAAGCGAATTAACGCTTCGAGTACTGCGGACGCTTACGCGCTTTACGCAGACCGACTTTCTTACGTTCAACTTCACGGGCATCGCGAGTCACGAAGCCAGCTTTGCGCAGAGCGCCACGCAGGGTTTCGTCGTACTGCATCAGAGCGCGAGTGATACCGTGGCGGATTGCGCCAGCTTGACCACTTACACCGCCACCGATAACGGTGACGTAGATGTCGAACTTTTCAACGGTCTCGGTCAGTTCCAGCGGCTGACGAACTACCATGCGGGCAGTTTCGCGACCGAAGAAATTTTCCAGAGTGCGGTTGTTGATCGAGATGTTACCAGTGCCCGGACGCAGGAAAACGCGTGCGGTTGCGGTTTTGCGACGGCCAGTGCCGTAATTTTGAGTCGCCGACATAATGAACTATTCCGTTAAAACTTCAGTTCTTGGGGCTGCTGAGCAGCATGAGGGTGTACAGCGCCCGCATAGACTTTCAGCTTGCGAAACATATCGCGACCCAGTGGGCCCTTCGGCAGCATGCCTTTGACCGCGATTTCGATCGGGGCTTCAGGCTTCTTGGAAATCAGACCTTCGAAGTTCGAAGACTTGATACCGCCTGGGAAACCGGAGTGACGGTAGTACATTTTGTCTTGCGCTTTGTTGCCGGTAACACGTACCTGCTCAGCGTTGATGATCACGATGTAGTCACCGGTGTCAACGTGAGGGGTGTACTCAGGCTTGTGCTTGCCACGCAGACGGCTGGCGACTTCAGTGGCCAGACGACCCAGGGTCTGACCAGCGGCGTCGACGACAAACCAGTCGCGCTGAACTGTTTCCGGTTTTGCAGTAAAAGTTGTCATTCTTTAATAGCCTCAGGGGCCGCCCTGTAAATTAGACGGCGGATCTTACTGAATAGTGCGTACTTTGACAAGTCAAAGGCAGCCGGATACAGACGCTATCGGGGGCTCGGGTCGGCGCGTCCGTTCAACGGCAAGATTCTTCGGCAGACGGCGCATCACTTCCACTGCAGAAAGAGGTGGGCAATTATGCAGATTGCGAAAAAAAATTCAACCTGCTTTTATGATTGTTTTCCCTGAAGGAGTACCCAATGGATTATCGACAGCTGGGCCGTACGGATCTGAACGTGAGCGCGATAGCCTTGGGCACCATGACCTGGGGCGAGCAGAACAGCGAGGCAGAGGCCTTCGCACAGATCGAACGGGCCAAGGCCGCGGGGATCAACTTCCTCGACACCGCAGAAATGTACCCGGTGCCGCCCAAGGCCGACACCTATGCCACCACCGAGCGCTATATCGGTAATTACTTCAAAAGCCGTGGCGACCGGGCCGACTGGATCCTTGCCAGCAAGATTGCCGGCCCCGGCAACACCATTGATTACATCCGCGACGGCCACCTGCGCCACAACCGCAAGCACATCGTCGAAGCCCTGGATGCCAGCCTCAAGCGCCTGCAAACCGATTGGATCGACCTTTACCAACTGCACTGGCCGGAGCGCAGCACCAACTTCTTCGGCCAACTGAGCTACAAGCACAAGGACGAAGACGACCTCACCCCGCTGGAGGAAACCCTCGAAGCGCTGGACGAGCAAGTGAAGGCCGGCAAGATCCGCCACATCGGCCTGTCCAATGAAACGCCGTGGGGCACCATGAAATTCCTCGCCCTGGCCGAAGCCCGTGGCTGGAGCCGCGCGGTGTCGATCCAGAACCCGTACAACCTGCTCAACCGCAGTTTCGAGGTGGGTTTGGCGGAAGTCGCGATTCGTGAACAGTGCGGTTTGCTGGCGTATTCGCCACTGGCGTTCGGCATGCTCAGCGGCAAGTACGAGAACGGCGCGCGCCCTGCAAAAGCGCGCCTGACGGAATACAGCCGCTTCAGCCGCTACTTCAACCCGCAGTCGGAAGCAGCGTGCAGCCGTTATGTGGCGCTGGCTCGGGAGCATGGTCTGGACCCGGCGCAGATGGCCTTGGCGTTTGTCACGCAGCAGCCGTTTGTGACCAGCAACATCATCGGGGCGACAAGCCTGGAGCAGCTGGACAGCAACATTGCCAGTGCTGATCTGAAGCTGTCGAAAGAGGTGCTGGAGGGGATTGAGGCGATTCAGAAGGATCATCCGAATCCGGCGCCTTGATTGATCGTTAGATCGCTATCGCAGGCAAGCCAGCTCCCACATTTTGATTTGTGAACACCGTCAAATGTGGGAGCTGGCTTGCCTGCGCTGGCGACGTCAAAAGCACCACAAGATCAAAGCGCCCGCGCAATAATCTCCTTCATGATCTCATTGGTCCCCGCATAAATCCGCTGCACCCGCGCATCCGCCCAGGCCCGGGCGATCGGGTATTCCCACATGAAGCCGTAGCCGCCGTGCAGCTGCACGCACTCATCGAGCACCTTGCACTGCAAGTCCGTGGCCCAGTACTTGGCCATCGCTGCCGTAGGCACATCCAGCTTGCCTTCCAGGTGCAACGCCATGCACTTGTCCACAAACACGCGGCCGATCTGAATCTCGGTGGCCATCTCCGCCAGCTTGAAGCGGGTGTTCTGGAAATCCGCAATTGCCTTGCCGAACGCCTTGCGTTCGCGGGTGTATTCCAGCGTCCACTGCAAAGCGGCCTCAGCAGATGACAGGGCACCAATCGCCACGGTCAATCGCTCCTGAGGCAACTCCTGCATCAAGTACGCGAAGCCCATGCCCGCCTGGCCCAACAGGTTTTCCTTGGGCACACGCACGTCCTGGAAGAACAGCTCCGATGTGTCCTGGGCCTTCATGCCCACCTTCTCCAGGCGCTTGCCCTTGGCGAAGCCCGGTGTGTCGGCGTCCACCAGGAACAGGCTGGTGCCCTTGGCACCGGCCTTGGGGTCGGTCTTGGCGACGACGATGACCAACTCGGCCAGGTAGCCATTGGTAATAAACGTCTTGGAGCCGTTGATCACATACTCATCGCCCTCCAGCACCGCCGTGGTCTTGACCCCTTGCAGGTCGGAACCCGCCCCCGGTTCAGTCATGGCAATAGCCGTGACCCTCTCGCCGGAGATCAACTTGGGCAGGTATTTGTGCTTCAGCGCCTCGCTGCCGTAATGCAGGATGTAGGGCGCCACAATATCCGAGTGCAGGGAAAAACCGATGCCAGTGAGGCCCAGCCGGCTGATCTCCTCGATCACCACCGCGCTGTACAAAAAGTCCGCGCCCAGCCCGCCGTATTCCTCCGGCAGATGGGAACACAGCATCCCCGCCTCCCCCGCCTTGCTCCACAAGTTGCGGTCGATGTAGCCCTGTTTCTCCCATTGCCCATGGAACGGCGCGGCGTCTTTTTCAAGGAAGGTACGCACGCTTTCGCGGAAGAGTTCGTGTTCCGGGCTGAACAAGGTTCTGGGAATCATGGGTCACCTGCGTGGATTGTCGGACAAAGACGAACCCACAGAGACTATGCCGCGAAGGCATCACGGGACACTGGACACATGCGACAAAAAATAAGACGATCCAGCCGTCTGGTGACCACTTTCCCCTATAAGAATAAATGAAATTATGTCTAACCAAATCTCCACGCCGTTGCGGCGCGTCAGCATTTTGGCCATTGATCGGGTATTCGCTTCAACCCTCATGCAAGCCAAAGATTTCTTCCACCTCGCCAGCCTGCGTTACGGCAAGCAACTGGGCCAGGGCCTGACCCCTGCGTTCGAGACCCGACTGGTCAGCCCCGACGGGCAATCGGTGCGCAGCTTCAGTGATGTGATCATGCCGGTGGACGGCGGCCTGGAAGACGCCGACATCATCGTATTACCGGCCTTCTGGGATGACTTCGACGCCTTGTGCGCGCGCTACCCTCAAGTGCTGCCGTGGCTGCGCGAGCAACACGCCCGCGGTGCGGTGTTGTGCGGCGAAGCCACCGGGGTGTTCTGGCTGGCGGAAGCCGGCCTGCTCGACGGCAAGGAGGCGACTACCTACTGGCGTTTCTTCAACGCCTTCAGCGAGCGTTTCCCCAAGGTCCAGCTCAACCAGGACAAGCACCTCACCGACGCCGACAACCTGTATTGCGCTGGCGGCACCACCTCGGCGTGCGACCTCTACATCTACTTGATCGAGCGTTTCTGCGGCGCCAACATCGCCCAGGCCGTGGCCCGCGACATCCTCTACGAAGTGCAACGCAGCTATGCACCTGGACGCATCGGGTTTGGCGGGCAGAAGCTGCACCAGGACGTGATCATCCTGCAGATCCAGCATTGGCTCGAAGAGCATTTCGCCGACAAATTCCGCTTCGAAGATGTGGCACGGGAACACGGCATGAGCATCCGCAATTTCATGCGCCGCTTCCAGACCGCCACGGGTGACAAGCCGCTGCATTACCTGCAACGGTTACGGATTGAGACGGCGAAGGGACTGCTCTCGGGCAGCCGCAAGAGCATCAAAACCATCAGTTATGAGGTGGGTTATGACGATGCGAGTTTCTTTGCCAGGCTGTTCAGGCAGCACACCGAACTGTCGCCGAACCAGTATCGCCAGCAGTTCCAGCAGGCTGCGTAAGCCAAGACAAACACAACGCTAATGTGGGAGCTGGCTTGCCTGCGATAGCGGTACATCCGTCAGTAAATAAGTGACTGACACGCCGCCATCGCGGGCAAGCCCGGCTCCCACAGTTGATCTGCATTGCTCAGAAGATCGCATGAAAAAAGGCCCGCATCGCTGCGGGCCTTTTTCATTTCGAACTCTCGTTTACGGTTTGTGACCGCGCGACAGGAACTCGTGGGACTGCATTTCCAACAAACGACTCAGCGTGCGCTGGAACTCGAAGTTCAAACGTCCACCGGTGTACAGATCCTTCAGCTCGACTTCCGCCGAAATGATCAGCTTGACGTTACGGTCGTAGAACTCGTCGACCATGTTGATAAAGCGTCGCGCAATGTCGTCGGTGGTCACGCTCATCTGCTCCACGCCGCTCAAGATCACCGCGTGGAAGATCTTGCCCAGTTCGATGTAGTCGTTCTGGCTGCGCGGGCCGTCGCACAGTTGGCGGAACTCGAACCAAGCCACATCATCGCAGGTACGCAGCGCGATGATTTCGCGGTTCTCGATCATCAGCTTGTCGTTTTCCACCGCCTGGGTGCATTCCGGCGTCAGCGCACGGAAGCTTTTTTTCAGGCTTTCATGGGCCGCTTCGTTCAGCGGGAAGTGGAACAGCTCCGCTTGCTCCAGGTGGCGCAGGCGGTAGTCGACGCCGCTGTCGACGTTGACGATCTCGGTGTTCTGCTTGATCAACGCGATGGCCGGCAGGAAGCGTGCGCGTTGCAGGCCGTCCTTGTACAAACCGTCAGGCACGATGTTCGAGGTGGCGACCAGCGTCACGCCATTCTTGAACAGTTCTTCCATCAGCGTGCCAAGGATCATGGCATCAGTGATGTCGGAGACGAAAAATTCATCGAAGCAAATCACCCGCGCCTCGTCAGAGAAACGCTTGGCGATGATGGTCAACGGGTTTTTCTCGCCCGGCAGGGTCTTCATCTCTTCGTGCACACGCTTCATGAAGCGGTGGAAGTGCGTCCGCACCTTTTCCTTGAACGGCAGCGCTTCGAAGAACGTATCCACCAGGTAGGTCTTGCCACGGCCCACGCCGCCCCAGAAATACAGGCCCTTGACCGGCGTGTGGTCTTTTTTGCCAAACAGCTTGCTGAACATCCCTGGCTTGCTTTGCGAGGCCGCGACCAGGTCGTCGTACAGGCGCTGCAAATGACGCACTGCCGTTTCCTGGGCCGCGTCATGGAAGAACTCAGGGCGTTTCAAATCAGCTTGATATCGTTCTAGGGGCGTCATAATTTCGTTAGCAAGGCAACAAAAACGGGCCGTCACTGTAACGACGGCCCTGGATAATGGCAATCAACCCTTGGTCGGGTTAATCCTCGAGGGGGGTCAACGCGACGCGCAGCGCGGCGATGGCGGCATCGCGGGACGCTTCGTCGGCGAACTCGGCGCTGTCCGCCACCACGCTACCGTCCAGCCATACGCTGAAGCTCAGGGCCTCAGGGCGCACATCCAGCGCGTCACCGTTTTGCAGTTGCTTGGTCACGGCACCTGCGGCTTTACCGTCGGCAAAATGACGCGAAAGCAATAATTGCTCGCCATCGGCGGCCAACAGGCGGAAGCGGAAGCTGCCGTCGTCTTCGCGAAAGCTCACGAAGCGCGCGGCTTTTGCGGCTTTCTTCTTCGCAGCGACCGGCGCCGCAGCTTGCTCGACAAACGAACGCAGGCCAACGGCTTCACGCAGCTCGGCGAGGAACGGCGCTGCCACGGCACGGGCCTTTTTGGCGCCGACCAGCAGCAGGTCTTCCATGTCCGATGGGCGCGACATCAGCGCGTGGTAGCGCTCGCGCGCTTCGCCCAACTGGCCATCCAGCAGCTGGAACAGACGGCTTTTCGCCTCGCCCCAGCCCAGGCCTTGCTGCAGCTCGGCACGGAATTCCTCTTCCTGGGCCTTGCTGGCAAACGCCTGATACAAGGTGAACAGGTGCGAATTGTCCGGATCCTTGGCTTCGCCTGGCGCGCGGGAGTCGGTGACGATCCGCGAGATGGCGTCTTTCATGTCCTTGGCGCTGGTGAACAACGGGATGGTGTTGTCGTAGCTTTTCGACATCTTGCGGCCGTCCAGGCCCGGCAAGGTGGCGACGCTTTCTTCGATCAACGCCTCAGGCATGGTGAAGAATTCTTTGCCGTTGCCAAACAGGTGGTTGAAGCGCTGGCCGATGTCGCGGGCCATTTCCACGTGCTGGATCTGGTCACGGCCGACCGGCACCTTGTGCGCATTGAACATCAGGATGTCCGCCGCCATCAGCACCGGGTAGCTGTACAGGCCCATGGTGATGCCGGCGTCCGGGTCTTCGCCGGTTTCCACGTTCTTGTCCACCGAGGCCTTGTAGGCGTGGGCGCGGTTGAGCAGGCCCTTGGCGGCCACGCAGGTCAGCAGCCACGTCAGCTCGGGGATTTCCGGGATGTCGGACTGGCGATAGAACGTCACCCGGTTTACATCCAGGCCACCGGCCAGCCAGGTCGCGGCGATTTCCATACGCGAACGCTGGATGCGCTGCGGGTCATCGCATTTGATCAGGGCGTGGTAGTCGGCCAGGAAGTAGAAGGAATCGGCATTGGCGTCCTGGCTGGCAAGGATCGCCGGGCGGATTGCACCGGCGTAGTTGCCCAGGTGCGGCGTGCCGGTGGTGGTGATGCCGGTGAGAATACGGGTACGAGTCGTCATGGGTTATCGCTTATCAGACTGCTATCAATTCGAGAGGCGCGGCAGGACCAGATCCTTGAGATCGGTGAGCTTGCCATGAAAAAAGTGTCCGCATTCTGCCACTTTCAGCAGCTCATGGGGGCGTTTCAGGGCGGCAGACCAGTCGTAGACGAGTTGTGGGTCGACCACTTCGTCGGTTTCAGGCTGGATCAGGGTCAATGGGCATCCCTGGGGCAGCAGGTCGTTGTCGCTCAAGCGCATCACCGCAGCGGCCACCATGAACAGATGTGACAGTTTTTCGCCCTTGGCTTCCAGGCGACCGCCGAGGCTGGCAGCGACGTAGCCACCGAAGGAAAAACCAAGCAAGGTGATCGGCAGCTCGGGGTGTTTTTCCCGCAGCCAGTTGGCAGCCGCTTCGGCATCGTCCACTTCACCGGTGCTCATGTCGTGGGTGCCGGCACTTGCGCCGACACCACGGTAATTGAAACGCAAAGTAATCAATCCAGCATCGCGGGCAGTGCGCTGCAGGGTCGACACAACTTTATTAAGCATGGTCCCGCCCTGCACCGGGTTAGGGTGGCAGATCAGCGCCAAGCCACGCGGCTCGGGGTGATCCAGGTACAGGGCTTCCAATTGGCCTACCGGGCCATCGATCAAAACGGGGGTTTCACGCATGAGCAAGAGATGAACTCCGTGACCTCTCAATGGGTCGACTCGTCTAGCTAAAAGTCTGTGCATGGCATCATTGCGAGCTTAATCGCGGTATACAGCGCAGGTTTGAGCCGTTAACGTAAAGCAAAGCCGTTTATAGAGGAAGGACTCGTGGAACACTCGCTCTTAGTTTGGTTGTTGCCGACTCTTGCCCTGGTTGCCGGTGTCGCCATTGGATTCCTGGTTGCTCGCCTGCTGCCGAATGCCGCGCCTAACCGCACGCAGCGTCAGTTGGATGACATTCAGGAACGTTTTGACAGTTATCAGAATGAGGTGGTTACCCACTTCAACAGCACCGCGACCTTGGTCAAGAAGCTCACCCAGAGCTACCAGGAAGTACAGGACCACCTCGCCGATGGTGCCAACCGCCTGGCTCTCGACGATATTACCCGTCAGCGTCTGCTGGCCGCGTTGCATTCCGATGCACCGCAAGCGCCACGGGAGCGCCTGACCCCGCCGCGGGAAAACCAGGAGCCTCCACGGGACTACGCGCCAAAAACGCCGAACGCCCCTGGCATGCTGGATGAGCATTACGGTCTGAAGAAGTAACTCGTCTTCAAACAATAAAAAGCCCGGCTGATCGATGATCAGCCGGGCTTTTTTGTGAGTCTCACAAACAACATCAATCAAATGTGGAAGCTGGCTTGCCTGCGATAGCGGTGGGTCAGTGGGCACATCCGCTGGCAGACACACCGCTATCGCAGCATAGGTATCTACACATCTTCAAAGTGAAATTGCGTAGCAGCTGTCGAGCCCCGGCGAGGCTGCGTTTGCGGGCTGTCTGACACACCGCTGACGCAGCCTCGCCGGGGCTCGACAGCTGCTACGCAGAGGGCTCCCTCAAGATGTGTAGATACTTATGGCTATCGCAGGCAAGCCAGCTCCCACCTGAACAGTGCAAGACCTTACGCCAATGGTTGTTCTTGCAAGCGCCCGCTTTCGATCCGCACATGCCGCCCGTGGAAACGCTTGAGGCTGCTGCGATGCCCCACGCTGACAATGCTCAGCCCCGGCAGCTCATCAATCAACGTTTGGTACAGCGTTGCCTCATCCTCTTCATCCATAGCCGACGTCGCTTCGTCCATGTACAGCCATTGCGGCGCATACAACAACGCACGGGCGAAGGCCAGGCGCTGCTGCTCGCCCGGGGAGAGCATGCGCTGCCAGTGGTTGGCTTCGTCCAGACGACCCACCAGATGGGGTAAACGGCACGTCTCGAGGACCTGTGCATAACGTTCTGCCGGGTAGGCGCTGTCGTCCTGTGGATAACTCAACACCGCCTTCAGCGTGCCAATCGGCAAGTACGGTTTTTGCGGCAGGAACAAAGAGCGCTCGGCCGGCAGGCGAATATTACCGTGGCCGTTGGGCCACAGGTTGCCCATAGCCCGCAGCAAGGTCGACTTGCCGCTGCCGGAACGACCGCTGAGCATCACGCGCTCACCTTCGGCGACGACCAGGTCGGCGCTCTGCAGCAGATGGCGGCCGTCTGCGAGGTCCAGGCTCAGGTCCTTGACCTGCAAATCCCCGCCTTGATGTTGCAAGCCAATGCCCATGGTGCGGTTTTCGTTGTCGTGCATGGCCTGGTCGAAACTCAGCAGACGATCACAGGTGGCGCGCCAACTGGCCAGCATCGTATAGGCGTCGACAAACCAGCTGAGGCTGCCCTGCACACTGCCAAACGCCTGGGCCACCTGCATCAGTACGCCCAGTTCGATTTTGCCGGAAAAATAACGCGGCGCCGCGACCACAAAGGGAAAGATAATCGCGATCTGGGAGTAACCACTGGTAAAGAAATTCAGGCGCTTCTTGAGCTGCATGATGCTCCAGAAATTGCTCCACACCCGCCCGAAACGCGCACTCAATTGCTGGTGTTCGTTGCGCTCGCCATTGATCAGCGCGATGCTTTCCGCGTTTTCGCGCACCCGCACCAGGCTGAAACGCAAGTCGGCCTCAAACCGTTGTTGACGGTTGCTCAGGCCGATCAGTTTTCGACCAATCAAGTGGGTCAACCAACTGCCGACCACCGCATAAACCAGCGCCGCCCAGAACATGTAGCCGGGAATGGTGATGCCCCACACTTCGATACTGCCGGACACGCCCCACAGAATCACCGAGAACGACACCAGGCTCACCAGGTTGCTGATAAAACCCAGCCCCAAGTTGAGGGTGCTGCTGGTAAAAGCGTTGAGGTCTTCGGAGATACGCTGGTCGGGGTTATCGGTGTAGCCGCCGTATTCCAGGTGGTAGTAATTCTTGTGGCTCAACCATTGGGCAAAGTAGGTTTCCGTCAGCCAGCGGCGCCAGCGGATGGTGAGCATCTGTTGCAAATAGGAGGTGAACACACCGGTCACGATTGCCACCACCGCAATCACGCTGAAGTACATCAGTAGATGGGTGAAGGCGTCGTAGTCCTTGTGCTCCAGGGCGTTGTAGAAGTCGCGGTTCCAACTGTTGAACCATACCGACACAGCGACGCTGAACAGCGAAAGCCCCAGTACCACCAACAGCAGCAGCCAGGCCTTGCCCTTCTCTTCGCTGCGCCAATAAGGCGTGATCAGCCCCCACACCCGCCGTAAAAATTGCCCACGCACCGCGTCGTTGACCGCGGAGTACTCAGCGTTCTGATTCATCGTTCAGGCTCGGTAGGGATTAGGTCACAGGCGTATGAACCGATCATAGGTGATCGGTTCATACGCCTGTGCGGCCTGAAGCAGACTGTTCAGCTTAGGTTCAGCGACGTACCGGGCGCTTCTGCAACTTACGCTGCAAGGTGCGGCGATGCATGCCCAGGGCGCGGGCAGTGGCGGATATATTGCCTTCGTGCTCGGTCAGCACGCGCTGGATGTGCTCCCACTGCAAGCGGTCCACCGACATCGGGTTTTCCGGCACCAGGGTGTCGAGGTCAGCGTGCTCGGACAGCAAGGCGGCCAGAACGTCGTCGGCGTCTGCCGGCTTGCACAGGTAGTTGCACGCGCCGCGCTTGATGGCTTCGACCGCAGTGGCAATGCTGGAGTAACCGGTGAGGATCACCACACGCATTTCCGGGTCGAGTTCCAGCAACCTGGGCAACAGCACCAGGCCGGAGTCGCCGTCCATTTTCAGGTCGAGCGCAGCGTAGTCCGGCAGGTCGGCCTGGGCGATGGTCAGGCCCTCTTCGGCGGAACCTGCGGTGCTGACGCGGAAACCACGACGGCTCATGGCACGCGCCATCACGCGGGTAAACGTGGCGTCGTCATCTACCAGCAACAGGTGCGGCAGTTCTTCGCCTTCGACTTGGATCTCGTCACTCATCGATATCTCCTCGTGCGACACGGGGCAGGCGCAGCTCGGTGAGCGTACCGCCTTCCTCATGACTATAGAGTTTCACTGAGCCGCCCGCGCGGGTCACGCTGGCCTTGCTCAAAAACAGGCCGAGGCCGAAGCCTTTGCCCTTGGTGGTAAAGAACGGTTTACCGATCTGCTCGGCAATCGCCAGCGGCACACCCGCGCCGTGGTCACGAATGCTGATAGTCACGTTTTCGGCATCCCAGTCCAACTGTACGCCCAGGCCTTCGGGGCAGGCGTCAGCGGCGTTGTTCAGCAGGTTGAGCAGGGCCTGGGTCAAATCCGGTGGCGGCGCCATGCGCGGCACGCTGCCCTGCCCCAGCAGATGAAAACGGTAACTGGCTTCGGGGCGCATCAGGTGCCAGCGGTTCAGGGCTTCGTCGAGCCACTGGGTCACGTCCTGCATCTCCACCGCCAGGCGGCGATTGGCTTCGGCGGCGCGTACCAACTGCTGAAGGGTCTGCTTGCACTGCTTGACCTGCTCACGCAGCACGCCGAGATCTTCTTGCAACGCCGGGTCGTGATGGTCCTGGGTCATTTCGTTGAGCAGCACGCTCATGGTGGCCAAGGGTGTGCCCAGCTCATGGGCGGCGCCGGCTGCCTGGGTGGCAACGGCCAACAACTGCTGGTCGCGCAAGCCTTCTTCACGGCGAATGGCGCGCAGTTCTTCCTGGCGGCGCAGTTCTTCGGCCATGCGGGCAGCGAAGAACGTAATGACCGCAGCGGACAGCGCAAAGCTCAGCCACATCCCGTAGATCTGCAGGTTTTCCCGCGCGATCGGGAACGTTTGCAGCGGATAGAAGCGCGCCAACAGCAAGGTGTACAGCGTCAACGCGATGCCCGACAGCACCACCGAATAGCGCCACGGCAGGGTCACGGCGGCGATGGTCAGTGGCACCAGGTAATAAGAAACAAACGGATTGGTGGAACCACCGGAGAAATACAGCAACACACTGTGGATAAACAGGTCGCACGCCAATTGCAGGGCGTATTCCAGCTCGGTCACCGGCCACGTGGTGCGCAACCGGATGGCGGTAAACACACAGAGCACGATGGAGAAACCCAGGGTCACGCCCAATTGCAGCCATGGCAGCGGCAACAGGTCGAACCAATAGGCGAGCCCGACAGAGCCGGCCTGTGCGGCCAGTACCAGGGTACGGATGAACGTCAGGCGCCAGAGGTTCTGGCGGGTGGCGGAAGTCAGTTTTACGGCGGCGAGCATGAGCTCTCCCGGTGAGCGCTGCAGGCGGATCGGCAGGAGTATAAACGAAGCCGGCAGGCTGGCACGGCGCGTGTGGCTCTTTGCCGCAGGCCGGGCAAATGACCGTTCGTCGGCGTCGCCGCAACTTGTAGCTAATGTGTAAACCCGAAGAACCCAACGCCATCGTCTACAGTCTTACCGAACACGAACATTCCAAGGAGCTTTCATGTCTCGTTTCACTCGCAGTGCAGCCGTTATCACGCTCAGCGTCAGCGCCCTGGCCAGCCTTCCGGCCCTGGCCGCCGATGAGCTGCATTACAACCAGATTTCCCTGCGCGCCGAGGCCAGCCAGGAAGTGGCTCGCGACAAGATGATCGTCACGCTGTACACCGAATCCCAGAACAGCGACCCGGCCAAGCTCGCCGCCGAAATCACTGAAACGATGAACAAGGCCCTCGGCCAGGCCCGCGAAGTCAAAGCCGTGACCCTGCGCCAAGGCAGCCGCAACAGCTACCCGATCTACGACAACAAGAACCAGAAGATCACTGGCTGGCGTGAGCGTGCCGAACTGCGCCTGGAAAGCGCGGACTTCCCGGCGCTGTCCAAGCTCACCGGCGAACTGCTGACCACCCTGAAGATGGACAACATGGACTTCGCCATCGCCGACGCCACGCGCAAGTCCAGTGAAGATGCGCTGCTCAAGGATGCGGTTGCCGCCTTCAAGGCACGCGCGCAACTGGCCACCGATGCGTTGGGCGGCAAGGGCTACAAGATCGTCAACCTGAACTTCAACACCAACGGTTACCCAATGCCTTATGCCCGTGGCGGCATGATGATGAAGGCAGCGATGGCCGATTCGGCACCGACACCGGAAGTAGAAGCCGGCACCAGCCAAGTCACCATGAGTGCCGATGGCGTGATCGAAGTGCAGATGCAGTGACCCCTACCTGACAAACCTGAACGGCGTTACCCTCGGTGGCGTCGTTTTCGTTTGGGCAGCTTATGTATGCCTGCCACTTCAGGGGTCTCCATGGAAAGAATCGCCTTAAAACCGCTCCTCCTCGCCGCAGGCCTGCTGGCCTTTATGCCGTTGGCCCAGGCGGCCAGCACCCTGGTCTACTGCTCCGAAGCCAGCCCCGCCGGTTTCGACCCCAGCCAGTACACCAGCGGCACCGATTTTGATGCATCTGCCGAAACCGTGTTCAACCGGCTGACCCAGTTCAAGCGCGGCGGCACCGAAGTCGAACCTGGCCTGGCGACAAGCTGGGATGTTTCCAAGGACGGCCTGACGTATACCTTCCACCTGCGCGATGGCGTCAAGTTCCACACCACGGATTTCTTCACGCCTACTCGCGACTTCAACGCGGATGACGTGCTGTTCACCTTCAATCGCCTGCTGGATGCCGAAAGCCCGTTTCGCAAAGCCTACCCTTCCGAGTCGCCGTACTTCACCGACATGGGCTTGAACACCACGATCAAGAGCGTCGACAAACTCGACGAACACACCGTGCGCTTCAACCTGAACAACGTCGATGCGTCGTTCGTGCAGAACCTGGCCATGAGCTTCGCTTCGGTGCAATCCGCCGAGTACGCCGCGCAACTGCTCAAACAAGGCACAGCCTCCGACATCAACCAGAAGCCGGTGGGCACCGGGCCGTTTGTGTTCAAGCGCTACCAGAAGGATTCGCAGATCCGCTACGTGGCCAACAAACAGTATTGGAAGCCCGAAGAGGTGAAACTCGACAACCTGGTGTTCGCCATTACCCCGGATGCCGCGTCACGCCTGCAAAAGCTCAAGGCCGGCGAATGCCAGGTCAGCGGCTACCCGCGCCCCGCCGATATCGAAGTGATGAAGCAGGACCCGAATCTGCGCGTGCTGCAGCAAGCCGGTTTCAACCTGGGCTTTCTGGCCTACAACGTGACCCACCCGCCGCTGGACCAGCTCAAGGTGCGCCAGGCGCTGGACATGGCGATCGACAAGCCGGCGATCATCAAGGCCGTGTACCAGGGCGCCGGGCAATTGGCGCAGAACGCTCTGCCCCCTGCGCAGTGGTCTTATGACCCGACCATCAAAGACGCGCCGCACGACCCGACCAAGGCTCGGGCGCTACTAAAAGAAGCAGGGGTTGCACCCGGTACCACCATCAACCTGTGGGCGATGACCGTACAACGCGCGTCCAACCCAAACGCGCGCATGTCCGCGCAGATGATCCAGCAGGATTGGGAAAAGGTGGGCATCAAGGCCAACATCGTCAGCTATGAATGGGGCGAATACATCAAGCGCGCCAAAAACGGCGAGCACGATGCGATGATTTATGGCTGGACCGGCGACAACGGCGACCCGGATAACTGGCTTGGCGTGCTCTACAGTTGTGCTGCGGTCAAGGGCAGCAACTACGCTAAATGGTGTAACCCGGCGTACGACAAACTCGTGCAACAAGCCAAGATCAGCAATGACCGCGAGCAGCGCATCAAGTGGTATCAACAGGCGCAGAAAATCCTTAAGGAACAGGTACCTATAACGCCTATCGCAAACTCGACGGTTTTCCAACCCATGCGCAAGGAAGTCAAAGACTTCAAGATCAGCCCCTTCGGGTTGACGCCGTTCTATGGCGTGAGTCTAGATAAGTAACAGCAACGCCCCAACCGAGTGCGCTAGACGCCTCGGTTGGTCTTTTTTAGTGCGCTGCTTGCACCGAAAAAACCCTCGAAATATGCGCAAATATGTACAAACTTTCATAATTGCGACATTCCTGTACGTTCGTACCACTGTTTCACCCTCGTAACGGTTCAGCATCTTGCAATGGGTATGGCGCCTGCGTAAGTATCCGCAGGCCGACTCACGAGGTCGCCCTCACCATCAAAAATGACAACAAATCATGAGGCCAACATGCTTAGAAACGCAGTCATTCCGTTAATTGTTAGCGCTGGCCTAATGGCCGCGGCGCCTTTCGCCCAAGCGGCGACTAACCTGGTGTTCTGCTCCGAAGGGAGCCCGGCCGGTTTTGATCCAGGCCAGTACACCACCGGAACAGACTTCGATGCCTCGGCCGAAACCATGTTCAACCGCCTGACCCAGTTCGAACGCGGCGGCACCGCTGTGATTCCTGGGTTGGCCACCAGCTGGGACGTGTCTTCGGATGGCTTGACCTACACCTTTCACCTGCGTGATGGCGTCAAGTTCCACACCACCTCGTACTTCAAGCCGACCCGTACCTTCAATGCCGATGACGTGCTGTTCACGTTCAACCGCATGATCAACAAGGACGATCCGTTCCGCAAAGCCTACCCCACTGAGTTCCCGTACTTCACGGACATGGGGATGGACACCAACATCAAGAACATCGAGAAAGTCGATGAGCACACCGTCAAGTTCACCCTTGGCACTGTGGACGCCGCGTTCATCCAGAACCTGGCAATGAGCTTCGCCTCGATCCAGTCGGCTGAATACGCCGCTCAACTGCTCAAGGAAGGCAAGCCTGCGGACATCAACCAGAAGCCAATCGGCACTGGCCCGTTCGTGTTCAAAAGCTACCAGAAAGACTCGAACATTCGTTACACCGGCAACAAGGACTACTGGAAACCTGAAGATGTGAAGATCGACAACCTGATCTTCGCCATCACCACCGACCCGTCGGTGCGTATCCAGAAACTCAAGAAAAACGAATGCCAGATCACCTTGTTCCCACGCCCGGCCGACCTCAAGGCGCTGGGTGAAGACAAGGACCTGAAACTGCCGCACCAGGCCGGTTTCAACCTGGGCTACATCGCCTACAACGTCATGGACAAGGTCAAGGGCAGCGACCAGCCAAACCCGCTGGCCGACCTGCGTGTGCGCCAGGCGCTGGACATGTCGGTGAACAAGCAGCAGATCATCGACTCCGTGTACCAGGGCGCTGGCCAATTGGCCGTGAACGCCATGCCACCGACCCAATGGTCGTATGACACCACCATCAAGGACGCCAAGTTCGACCCAGAGAAAGCCAAGGCGCTGCTCAAGGAAGCCGGCGTCAAGGAAGGGACCGAAATCGTTCTGTGGGCCATGCCGGTTCAGCGTCCGTACAACCCGAACGCCAAGCTGATGGCTGAAATGCTGCAAAACGACTGGAAGAAGATCGGTCTGAACGTGAAAATCACCAGCTACGAGTGGGGCGAGTACATCAAGCGCTCCAAAGGTGGCGAGAACCAGGCCATGATCATTGGCTGGAGCGGTGACAATGGTGACCCGGACAACTGGCTGAACGTGCTGTTCGGCTGCGACTCGCTGTCGGGTAACAACTTCTCCAAATGGTGCGACAAGAAATTCGACGGCATCGTGAAAGAAGCCAAGGCCACATCGGACGTCGCCAAACGCACCGAGCTGTACAAGCAGGCGCAACATGTCCTCAAAGATGCAGTCCCGATGACACCTATCGCGCACTCGACGGTGTATCAACCCATGCGCACCACCGTGCAGGACTTCAAGATCAGCCCGTTTGGCTTGAACTCCTTCTACGGCGTGAGCGTCAGCGGCAAGTAAGAAGCCTTGGCGGCGACGTTGCATAACGTCGCCGTTATTGCATCCGCCCGACCCGTAGGAAACGGACCACGCTTGCAATCGTTGCGTCCTACAGCAGCGAACTGCGATGCGTGACTCCGTTGCCTACAAGGTCAATCCGATTTGGTGCATTTACTGCCAGGTCCGCGACCCATAACGTCGTAGGACAGCAGAAGCACCAACCTCGGAAGGGTACTTGCTGCGTGTGGGATCAGTGATGTCCCCCTGGCCGAACGCCAGGGTGATTGCTCGCTGATGACAACTACAAACAAGGATCGGGATCGTCATGCGCCATACCACCGTTCTATCCGCAATTTTTGGCACCAGCCTTCTGGCCGTGGCCACGATGGGCCAAGCCGCCGACAAGAAGAGCCTGGTGTTCTGCTCGGAAGGCAGCCCGGCAGGTTTTGACACCGCGCAGTACACCACCGCCACCGATAACGATGCGGCCGAGCCGCTGTACAACCGCCTGGTTGAGTTTGAAAAAGGTGAGACCAATGTGGTGCCGGGGTTGGCAACCAAGTGGGATATTTCCGAAGACGGCCTGACGTACACCTTCCACCTGCGTGAAGGGGTGAAATTCCATAGCAACAAGGAATTCAAGCCAACGCGGGACTTCAACGCCGACGACGTGCTGTTCACCTTCAACCGCATGCTTGACCCTGAACACCCGTTTCGCAAGGCCTACCCCACCGAGTTTCCGTACTTCAACGGGATGAGCCTGAACAAGAACATTGCCAAGGTCGAGAAAACCGACCCGCACACCGTGGTGATGACCTTGAACACGGTCGACGCTGCGTTCGTGCAGAACATTGCCATGAGTTTCGCTGCGATCCTGTCGGCCGAATACGCCGAGCAGTTGCTCAAGACCGGTAAGCCGAGCGATATCAACCAGAAGCCGATCGGCACTGGCCCCTTCGTATTCCAGCGTTATCAGAAAGATTCGCAGATCCGTTACGTGGCCAACAAACAGTACTGGGACCCGAGCCGGGTCAAGCTCGACCAGTTGATCTTCGCCATCAACACCGACGCTTCGGTGCGGGTGCAAAAACTCAAGGCCGGCGAATGCCAGGTAACCCTGCATCCGCGCCCGGCTGACGTGGACGCCCTCAAGGCGGACCCGAACCTGCAACTGCTGACCAAGCCAGGCTTCAACCTCGGCTACATCGCCTACAACGTGCGCCACAAGCCATTCGACCAGCTCGAAGTGCGCCAGGCGCTGGACATGGCGGTGAACAAGCAGAGCATTCTGAATGCCGTGTACCAGGGCGCGGGGCAACTGGCGGTCAACGCGATGCCGCCGACGCAGTGGTCCTACGACGACAGCATCAAGGACGCCGCCTACAACCCGGAAAAAGCCAAGGAACTGCTCAAGGCCGCCGGCGTGAAGGAAGGTACCGAGATCACCCTGTGGGCAATGCCGGTACAACGGCCGTACAACCCCAACGCCAAGCTGATGGCCGAGATGCTGCAAAGCGACTGGGCCAAGATCGGCCTCAAGGTCAAGATCGTCAGCTATGAGTGGGGCGAGTACATCAAGCGCACCAAGAACGGTGAGCACGATATCAGCCTGATCGGCTGGACCGGCGACAATGGTGACCCGGACAACTGGCTGGGCACGCTTTATAGCTGCGACGCCATCGGCGGGAACAACTACTCCATGTGGTGTGACCCGGCGTACGACAAGTTGATCAAGCAAGCCAAGGTCGTGACTGACCGCGAACAAAGGACTGTTCTGTACAAACAGGCGCAGCAACTGCTCAAGCAGCAGGTGCCAATCACGCCAGTCGCCCACTCGACGGTCAACCAGCCGTTAAGCACCAAAGTCGAAGGTTTCAAAGTGAGCCCCTTCGGCCGCAACGTGTTCTCGGGCGTCAGTATCACCCCATAAGAAAATAACCGGATTGCGCAGGGCGAACATCGCCTTGCTGCAAACGCGCGGCCTTCTATTAGGATTTTTCCTACGGCAAACGTTTGCAATGGCTTGAACGAGTTACACACCCAATAGCCGGATCACCAAAAAAGACCGGCATTAAAAAGAGAACCAAAGGAGCTTCATTCATGAAACTGAGCAGCAAAGCGCTTCTGGCCCTGGCCATCAGCAGCATCACGGCCACCGCCTACGCTGAATCCGTCAGCCAGGACTTCGTTCCGACTACCCTGGCCGGCACCAGCGCGCAAAGCGAAGCCAAAGGCTTTATCGAAGACTTCAGCCTGGGCGGCACCACGCGTAACTGGTACTCCCACGAAAGCAAATACCGTGGCGGCACCTTCGAATACAAAAAGCATGGCCAGACGCTGACTGACCGTAACCGTACCAACTGGGTACAGGGCACGATCATCAACGCCAGCTCGGGTTTCACCCAGGGCACCGTAGGCGTCAAGACTGAATTGGCGGTGTACAACGCCGTGGTCCTGGACCGCAGCAAGCGTGATATCAAGGGCGGCTCCAACCGTACCCTGGCTGACTCCGACGGTGATGCAGTAGGCCAATGGAGCAAACTGGGCCTGGCCAACGTGCAGTTCCGTGTGTCGAACACCACGTTGACTGCCGGTCGTCAGAACTTCAGCAGCGGCATCGTCGACACCATCGGCAACCGTGCCCTGCCATCGAGCTTTGAAGGTGTGAGTTTCAACAGCGAAGAGTTCAGCAACCTGTCGTTCCAAGGTGGCGTGTTTGACCGCGTTTCGCCACGTACCGAACAGAGCCTGTCGAAATTCCGCAGCGAATACGGCAATGGCGCGGAAACCGACAAGGTGTCCACCCTGGGCCTGAACTACCAGCCGCTGAAAAGCCTGAAAGTCAGCGTCTTCGGCGCCAACGTGAAGGACTTCTGGAACCAGTACTACTTCGGCGCAACCCACGAGCTGGGTGATGCCCAGCAACTGGCCCTGACCACCGGTTTCAACTACTACAAGACTGTCGATGAAGGCAAAAAAGAGATGGGGGAAATCGACAACGATACCTACTCCCTGTCCCTGGGCCTGGCTCACCAGGCACACAGCCTGACCTTCTCCTACCAGGCTGTGAACGGTAACGAATACTTCGACTACCTGCACGAAACCAACGGCATCTACCTGGCCAACTCCCTGACCTCTGACTTCAACGGCCCGAACGAGAAATCGTTCCAGGTTGCCTATGGCATCAACATGGCCGAATACGGCGTGCCAGGCTTGAAGTTCAACATCTACTCGGCGCGTGGCTGGGGCATCGACGGCACTCACTACACCGGCAACAACGGTCGGGCCAAGTTCGCCTACGACGGCATCCAGAACCAGGACGGCGAAAAACACCAGGAATACGGTGTTGGCGGCTCTTACGCCATCCAAAGCGGCCCACTCAAGGCCACCACCGTGCGCGCAACCTATGTTGAGCACCGTGGCAGCGAGTTCCAGGCAGATGGCAGCATCAAAGAGTTCCGTCTGGTGACCACTGTTCCATTCAACATCCTTTAATTAGCGCCAGGTAGACGGCGGGCTCAGGACGAGCCCGCCGTCTACGTTTGTCTGGTCCCATCGATTGCAGAGGGCTCTGAATGAAAATGCTTCCACTACAAGCCGCCATGGCTGCCGCGCTGTTGAGCGTGGCGATCGGCGTTTCGGCCAAACCGCTGGTGGTCTGCACCGAAGCCAGCCCGGAGGGTTTCGACCCGGTCCTGTACACCACGGCCGTGACCGCTGACGCCGCCGCTGAAACCATGTTCAACCGTTTGGTGGACTTCAAGCCTGGCACCACTGAAATCGTTCCCGCACTCGCCACGTCCTGGGAAATCAGCGACGACGGCCTGACCTACACGTTCCACCTGCGCGATGACGTCAAGTTCCACACCACCGACTACTTCAAGCCTACGCGCAACCTGAATGCCGATGACGTGCTCTGGAGCTTCCAACGCCAGTTGGATCCGAAACACCCTTGGCATAACAAATCCGCCACGGGTTTCCCCTATTTCGAAAGCATGGGCTTTAAGGAACTGCTCAAAAGTGTCGAGAAGACTGATGACCACACAGTGGTCTTCACCCTGACGCGCCCTGAAGCACCGTTCCTGGCCGATGTCGCGATGCCGTTTACCGCCATCCACTCCGCTGAATACGCCGACAAGCTGCTCGCCGCCGGCAAGACCGATGAGCTCAACAGCAAGCCGATCGGCACCGGTCCGTTCATCTTCATCCGCTACCAGAAAGACGCCCAGGTACGCTTCAAGGCCAACCCGGAGTACTTCCGTGGCAAGCCGCCGGCAGATCCGTTGATCCTGGCCATTGCGGTCGACAACAACGTGCGCCTGCAGAAGCTCAAGGCCAACGAATGCCAGGTCGCGCTGTATCCCAAGCCCGATGACCTGCCCAGCATCAAGAAAGACCCGAACCTGAAGGTCGATGAACTGGCGGCGATGACCACCGCCTACACTGCCCTGAACACCACCCACAAATACATGAGCGACGCGCGGGTGCGTCACGCGATCAACATCGCGTTCGACAAAAAGGGCTACAACGAATCGCTATACGGCAAAGGCAACGCAGTCGATGCCACCGGCCCGTTTCCACCTACGCTGCTGGGTTTCAACGACAAGTTGAAAAACCCACCGCGTGACCTCGACAAGGCTCGCGCCCTGCTCAAGGAAGCCGGCGTACCGGAAGGCACCGAGTTCACCCTGTTCACCCGTAACGGTGGCGGCCCGACCAACCCTAACCCGATGCTCGGCGCACAGCGCATGCAGGCAGATCTGGCGCAGATTGGCCTGAAGGTGAATATCAAGGTCATGGAGTGGGGCGAGATGCTCAAGCGCGCCAAAGCCGGTGAGCACGACATGGTTTCTGCCGGTTGGGCGGGGGATAACGGTGACCCGGATAACTTCCTCACGCCGAACCTGAGTTGCGATGCAGCGAAAAACGGCGAAAACTACGCGCGCTGGTGTAACAAAGAGTTTCAAGGCTTGATCGACAAGGCGCGCGCTGTCGCTGAACCCGCACAACGCGCTGCACTCTATGAACAAGCAATGGACGTTTTCGACAAGGACCAACCATGGATTCCCATGGCTTACCCGAAAATGTTCACCGCCATGCGCAAGAACGTCGAGGGTTATACCCAAAGCCCTCTGACGAACAATAACTTCGCCACCACCCAGGTGAAGTAAATAAGAAAAACGCTCGGCGCCGTCGCTATTGACGGCGCCGGACCTGCCTAACCGGCTGATTGAGGTACACAACAAGATGTTTAGTTTTATTGCCCGCCGACTGGGGTTACTGATCCCCACGTTCTTCGGCATCACGTTGCTGACGTTTGCGTTGATTCGCATGATCCCTGGCGACCCCGTCGAAGTCATGATGGGCGAACGACGAGTCGACCCCGAGATGCACGCACAGGCAATGGAACGCCTTGGCCTTAACAAGCCGTTGTATGCGCAATATCTGGACTATGTCGGCAAGCTCGCCCAAGGCGACCTTGGCGAATCGCTGCGGACCCGGACCAGCGTGTGGACCGAATTCACCGCCCTCTTCCCGGCGACCCTGGAACTGTCCATGGCCGCCCTGTTGTTCGCCGGTATCCTGGGCCTGCTGGCCGGGGTGATCGCGGCACTTAAACGAGGATCCCTGTTCGACCACGGGGTGATGGGCATCTCCCTGGCGGGATATTCGATGCCGATCTTCTGGTGGGGCCTGATCCTGATCATGTTCTTCTCGGTGAGCCTGGGCTGGACCCCGGTTTCCGGGCGTATCGACCTGCTCTACGACATCGAGCCGCGCACCGGCTTCATGCTGATCGACACCCTGCTGGCTGACGAGCCAGACGCGTTCTGGGATGCACTGCACCACCTGATCCTGCCGGCCATCGTGCTTGGCACCATCCCGCTGGCAGTGATCGCGCGGATGACCCGGTCGTCGATGCTCGAAGTACTGCGCGAAGACTACATCCGCACCGCCAAGGCCAAGGGCCTATCGCCGGCGCGCGTGGTATTCGTACACGGCCTGCGTAACGCGTTGATCCCGGTATTGACCGTGGTCGGCCTGCAAGTCGGCACGCTGCTGGCCGGTGCGGTTTTGACCGAAACCATCTTCTCGTGGCCCGGCATCGGCAAATGGCTGATCGAAGCCATTGGCGCGCGGGACTACCCGGTGGTGCAAAACGGCATTCTGCTGATCGCCTGCCTGGTGATCCTGGTGAACTTCGTGGTGGATATCCTCTACGGCTTCGCCAACCCACGCATCCGTCACCAGCGCTGAGATCAAGACCATGACCACACCTACTCCAGTGTCAGCAGTCGATCAAAGCCTGCTGTACCCGTCCCCGTACAAAGAATTCTGGCAAGCCTTCTCCAAGAACAAGGGCGCGGTTGCCGGCCTGTTGTTCATGTTGCTGATTGTGTTCTGCGCGATCTTCGCGCCCTGGGTTGCGCCGCATAACCCAAGCGAGCAATACCGCGACTTCCTGCTGACCCCGCCGGCCTGGCTGGAAGGCGGGCAGATGCAGTTCCTGTTGGGCACCGACGAATTGGGCCGTGATTTGCTCTCGCGCCTGATTCAGGGCTCGCGTCTGTCGTTGCTGATCGGTTTGTCGTCGGTGGTGATGTCGCTGATCCCGGGGATCCTGCTGGGTCTGTTCGCCGGATTCTTCCCACGCTTGCTCGGCCCGACCATCATGCGTTTGATGGACATCATGCTGGCCTTGCCCTCGCTGCTGCTGGCCGTTGCCATTGTCGCGATCCTCGGCCCTGGCCTGATCAACACCGTGATCGCCATCGCTATCGTCTCGTTGCCGTCCTACGTGCGTCTGACCCGCGCGGCGGTGATGGGCGAACTGAACCGTGACTACGTGACCGCCGCCCGCCTCGCCGGCGCCGGCCTGCCACGCCTGATGTTCATCACCGTGCTGCCCAACTGCATGGCGCCACTGATCGTACAGGCCACCTTGAGTTTCTCTTCGGCGATCCTCGATGCCGCGGCCCTGGGCTTCCTTGGCCTCGGCGTACAACCGCCAACCCCAGAGTGGGGGACCATGCTGGCGTCGGCCCGTGACTACATCGAACGCGCCTGGTGGGTGGTGAGCCTGCCTGGTTTGACCATTTTGCTCAGCGTGCTGGCAATCAACTTGATGGGTGACGGCCTGCGCGATGCGCTGGACCCGAAACTCAAGAACGCCGCCTGAGGAGATTCCCATGTCACTGTTAGAAATCAAGAATCTCAACGTCCGCTTCGGCGACAAGACCGCCGTGCCGGTGGTCGATGGCCTCGACATTTCGGTCGACAAAGGCGAAGTACTGGCGATCGTTGGCGAGTCGGGCTCGGGTAAATCCGTGACCATGATGGCGCTGATGGGCCTGATCGAGCATCCCGGCATCGTCACCGCCGACGCGCTGAACTTCGACGGCAAGGACATGCTCAAGCTGAGCAACCGCCAGCGTCGCCAGATCGTCGGCAAAGACCTGGCGATGGTGTTCCAGGACCCGATGACCGCGCTGAACCCCAGCTACACCGTGGGTTTCCAGATCGAAGAAGTACTGCGCCTGCATTTGAAGATGTCCGGCAAGCAAGCGCGCAAGCGTGCCATCGAACTGTTGGAAAAGGTTGAAATCCCAGGCGCCGCCAGCCGTATGGATGCCTACCCGCACCAACTGTCGGGTGGTATGAGCCAGCGTGTAGCCATCGCGATGGCGATTGCCGGCGAGCCGAAACTGCTGATCGCCGACGAACCGACCACCGCGCTGGACGTGACCATCCAGGCGCAGATCATGGAACTGCTGCTGGCCCTGCAGAAAGAACAGAACATGGGCCTGGTGCTGATCACCCACGACCTCGCGGTCGTGGCGGAAACCGCCCAGCGCGTGTGCGTGATGTACGCCGGCCAAGCCGTGGAAGTCGGCCAGGTGCCGCAGTTGTTCGACATTCCGGCGCACCCGTACAGCGAAGCGCTGCTCAAGGCGATCCCCGAGCACAGCCTCGGCGCCACGCGCCTGGCCACGCTGCCGGGTATCGTTCCTGGTCGTTATGACCGCCCGCAAGGTTGCCTGCTGTCACCCCGTTGCCCGTACGTGCAGGAATCCTGCCGCACCCAGCGGCCCGGACTTGACCCGAAAAGCCACAGCCTTGCACGTTGCTTCTACCCCTTGAACCAGGAGGTGGCGTAATGGCCGTCGTTCTTACCGCCCGCGACCTTACCCGTCACTATGAAGTGTCCCGTGGCCTGTTCAAGGGCCATGCCTTGGTACGTGCGCTGAATGGCGTGTCCTTTGAGCTGGAGGCCGGCAAGACCCTCGCCGTTGTTGGCGAGTCGGGTTGCGGCAAATCCACCCTGGCCCGTGCGCTGACGCTGATTGAAGAGCCGTCTTCCGGGTCCTTGAAAATCGCCGGCCAGGAAGTCGCCGGCGCCGACAAGGCCCAGCGCAAGCAATTGCGCAAAGACGTGCAGATGGTGTTCCAAAGCCCCTACGCCTCGTTGAACCCACGGCAGAAAGTCGGCGATCAACTCGGCGAGCCGCTGCTGATCAACACCAACCTGTCCGCCGCCGAACGCCGCGAGAAAGTGCAGGCGATGATGAAGCAAGTGGGCCTGCGCCCTGAGCATTATCAGCGTTACCCGCACATGTTCTCCGGTGGTCAGCGCCAGCGTATCGCCCTCGCCCGCGCGATGATGCTGCAACCGAAAGTGCTGGTGGCGGATGAGCCAACCTCTGCACTCGACGTGTCAATCCAGGCCCAGGTGCTGAACCTGTTCATGGACCTGCAGCAGGAATTCAACACGGCCTACGTGTTCATTTCCCACAACCTAGCCGTGGTGCAACACGTTGCCGATGACGTGATGGTGATGTACCTCGGTCGCCCGGTGGAAGTCGGCCCCAAGGAAGACATCTACGCCCGCCCGCTGCACCCGTACACCCAGGCGTTGCTGTCGGCGACCCCGACCATTCACCCGGACCCGAACAAGCCGAAGATCAAGATCGTCGGCGAACTGCCCAACCCGCTGAACCCGCCGCCCGGCTGCGCTTTCCACAAGCGCTGCCCGTACGCGACCGCGCGGTGCAGCACCGAGGAGCCGCAACTGCGCGCCTTGGATAACCGCCAGGTGGCTTGCCACTATGCGGAGCAATTTGTCGCCTGACCCTGCAACAAAAATGCCCTGAGTCTTGAGCCCAGGGCATTGCACGTGTTCTACAGCCCTTCCCACCAGGTTGCGCATCAGCTTGGCGGGAGGGGCTTTCTTTTTGGCGATGCCTACGTTTGGCTGTCGCCTTCATCGTCAGGGGCATCGCTGTCGGGGCCGTCTGTGGTGGAGTCGTCGTCACCCTCGCTGCCGCCCTGGTCCTGATCGCCGGGTTCAGCTTCGGATTTGGCCAACTGCAGATCTTGGCTATGCCCCGAAGACACAAGACCGCTGTGCACCGGATTTTTCGCCCAGGCCGTCGACGTCCCTAACGACAACAGCACCAGCACCTTTATCAACAGCACGACTCGTTGAAAAATACTCATGGTTGATTCCGCCCAGTCAGTAGGTAAATCCCACGCGACAGCCGCTCACCGTCGCCAGCGTTGACGCTAGTCCCAATGCCGGGTTTACGCCAGGACTCAGGTGTCGCCGTCGTCGTAGGTTTCGCTGTCTTCGCCTTCGTTGTAGGGGTTTTCCTGGTCCTCCTTCGGGGCGGGCTGGGCTTGGGGCTGCCAGCTGCCGGAGTTGACTTCTTGTTGCTTACGCTTGCTGACAGGGCCGGTGTCTTTCCATGCAGGCGTTCCAGCGTCTGCGAGTGCCGTGGTGTGGGCCCAGGCGATGGAAAGTCCCAAGCCCCCCAAAAACATCAGACGGAGGGTGCGTCGAACACTTGGCAAGGAGGTCTCCTTTTCAGTCGTGGGTAAGGCCGCATCCGAAACGCTAGACCTGATGCACGGGTTGTGCAAATGGATACGTTCTCCCAGCCGAGCCTTTCAGGCGAAAATGGCGACTTAAGCAACCACACAGGTTCATCCGTTGGAGGAAGGATTCTGCGCCCCGGTGAAGCGGTCACAGTATACCCCCCCCTCAATGTCACGGGTTTCCGTCGGTGAGCCATCACGATGAACCGTGACCTTGAAACTGACGATTGCCAAGGCCCCTGAGTGGCTGATGACACCATTCAGAACACCCGCTCTCCCATTCCATTTACGCCCATTATCAACTCTTGGCATGTACTCAAATCTCAGCTCGGTACTCAATGGGCTACCGGATAACCATAGCTCCAACCCTGTCCAGAACAACTGAATAGAACCCGCGTTCTGATCGGGAGAACCGGCCGTTATTACACCGCCGCCCCCTGCGTCATACATATTAGACGCACCTTGAAATATCAGGTTTGCATGGCTGCTATCTTTGAACCTGACTTGCCCTGCATCTAATTGAACCGTCATGACCTTTCTCCTGTTGAAATGACCTGCGGAACGCGGGAACACATGTCTGTGAGTTCACAAACTAGTTCACCCCAAATCCAGCGTCTACTGTCAACTCTGACAGCGGACAGCCATGTCAACAGGCTCTTGCGCAGCCGAAAAAAAACCTCACAGACTCGCGCCTGTGAGGTTTTTTAGTCCCCCCGATAAGAACTCAGTGGTGTTCGCGGGTCGCACGGAATTTCACATCCGGCCAACGCTCTTCCATCAGCGCCAGGTTGACCCGCGTCGGCGCCAGGTAGGTCAGGTGGCCACCGCCGTCGATCGCCAGGTTTTCCACGGCTTTGTTGGAGAACTCTTCCAGCTTCTTCTTATCGCTGCAATCGATCCAGCGCGCGGAGTACACGGTGATCGGCTCGTAGGAGCATTCGACCTTGTATTCCTCTTTCAAGCGGCTGGCGACCACGTCGAACTGCAGCACACCGACGGCACCAAGGATGATGTCGTTGCTGCGCTCGGGGAAGAACACCTGGGTGGCGCCCTCTTCCGCCAGTTGCTGCAAGCCTTGGCGCAGTTGCTTGGATTTCAGCGGGTCGCGCAGGCGCACGCGGCGGAACAGTTCCGGGGCGAAGTGCGGGATACCGGTGAAGCCCAGCGCTTCGCCTTCGGTGAAGGTGTCGCCGATCTGGATAGTGCCGTGGTTGTGCAGACCGATAATGTCGCCGGCGTAGGCTTCTTCGAGCTGTTCACGCTCGGAGGAGAAGAACGTCAGGGCGTCGCCGATGCGCACGTCCTTGCCGGTGCGCACGTGGCGCATCTTCATACCTTTTTCGTATCGGCCGGAGCAGATGCGCATGAAGGCAATGCGGTCACGGTGTTTCGGGTCCATGTTCGCCTGGATCTTGAACACGAAGCCGGTGAATTTCTCTTCCACAGGCTCAACGGTGCGCTCGTTGGCGACGCGGGCCAAAGGCTTCGGCGCCCAATCGACGACGGCGTCGAGCACGTGGTCGACACCGAAGTTGCCCAAGGCCGTCCCGAAGAACACCGGGGTCAGTTGGCCGTCGAGGAATTCTTGCTGATTGAACTCATGGCAGGCGCCCTGCACCAGTTCCAGCTGGTCGACGAAGCGGTCGTACTCGTCACCCAGGTGGGCGCGGGCTTCGTCCGAATCGAGTTTCTCGATGATCTTGACGTCGGTGCGCTCGTGACCGTGGCCGGCGGTGTAGACAATGATGTAGTCGTCGGCTAGGTGATACACGCCCTTGAAGTCGCGGTAGCAACCAATCGGCCAGGTGATCGGCGCGGCCTTGATCTTCAAGACGGCTTCGATTTCATCCAACAGCTCGATCGGGTCGCGGATGTCGCGGTCGAGTTTGTTGATGAAGCTGACGATCGGCGTGTCACGCAGACGGCACACGTCCATCAGCGCGATGGTCCGTGGCTCGACACCTTTACCGCCGTCGAGGACCATCAGCGCGGAGTCGACCGCGGTCAGGGTGCGATAGGTGTCTTCGGAGAAGTCTTCGTGGCCCGGGGTGTCGAGCAGGTTGACCATGTGGTCGCGATACGGGAATTGCATGACCGACGTGGTAATGGAAATACCCCGTTGTTTTTCCATTTCCATCCAGTCAGAGGTGGCATGGCGGTCGGACTTGCGGGATTTCACCGTGCCGGCCACCGCGATTGCCTTGCCCATCAGCAACAGCTTCTCGGTGATGGTGGTTTTACCGGCATCGGGGTGGGAAATAATGGCGAAAGTGCGGCGTTTCGCGACTTCGGCGGCCTGGTGGGTCATGGGAAATCGCCTGGCAGGTGAGTCAAAAAAGGGCGGCGAGTATAGCGCAAACCCGGGCGGCCAGACCACCGTTCAGCCCATTGGGGGTGGCTAAATGCTGCCAAGTGTGGAACCTTTTAAAAGGTAGAGACGTCCACTCCCCTGCTATCGCACTCGGAACAGGGGCTGATAAATCAGCAAGTTAGCCTGACGAGGCTGCGCTCATGGCTCGATCGCATACCGCGTTGCCGGTATCGGCGAGCTGCATTTCGCGACCACATTCAGAGGCAGCCAGGAATGGCATTGCCGCCGGAGAATGTGGGCGCCGACAGAAGAAAAAAGGAGTCCGCCTGTGGCTATTCGCTATGGCAAAGGGCTTATGGGAGGAGCGGTTGTCGTCGCTCTCCTGGCCCTGCTGATCCACTGGATCGGCATCAACACGATCGAACTGTACCGCGACGATTTGTTGTTTTACCTGCAAGCTCATTTGATCCTGGTTCTAGTCTCCATGCTGGCCGCCCTGATTGTGGGCATCCCCGCCGGTATCCTGCTCAGCCGACCGAACATGGTCGGGCGCGCAGAACGCTTCATGCAGATCTTCAACATCGGTAACACCGTCCCGCCCCTGGCCGTACTGGCCATCGCCCTCGGCGTCCTTGGCATCGGCAGCGGCCCGGCCATTTTTGCGCTGTTCCTCGCCTCCCTCCTGCCTATCGTGCGCAACACCTACGAAGGCCTGAAAAACGTTCAAGGCTCGCTGAAAGAAGCCGCCACCGGCATCGGCATGACGCCGCGCCAGGTGCTGTTTCGCGTGGAATTGCCCAACGCCGTGCCGATCATCATCGGCGGCGTGCGCGTGGCCCTGGCGATCAACGTCGGCACCGCACCGCTGGCGTTCCTGATTGGTGCCAACAGCCTGGGCAGCCTGATCTTCCCCGGTATCGCCCTGAACAATCAGCCGCAATTGCTGCTCGGCGCCGCGTGCACCGCGTTGCTGGCGTTGCTGCTTGACGGTCTGGTGACCATGGCCAGCCGCCTCTGGCTGGAACGCGGGTTGCGTCCGTCTTAAGGCTTGGCAAAGGAAATCACATGAAAAGACTGACTCTGATATTGAGCTGCGTGCTGCTGTTTGCAGGCATTGCGCAAGCCGCTGAAAAACCGTTGATCCGCATCGGCGCCCGGGTGTTCACCGAACAGACCCTGCTGGCCGAAATCACCTCCCAGTACCTGCGCACCAAGGGCTATAAAACCCAGGTGACCGGCGGCCTGGGCAGCAACCTGGCGCGCAGTGCCCAGGAAAGCGGGCAACTGGACCTGCT
Organism: Pseudomonas tritici; assembly: GCF_014268275.3. Lineage (NCBI taxonomy): Bacteria > Pseudomonadati > Pseudomonadota > Gammaproteobacteria > Pseudomonadales > Pseudomonadaceae > Pseudomonas > Pseudomonas tritici. Next base: position 1,214,849 of record NZ_CP077084.1, on the reverse strand, counting down.
GTGGGAATACACCGGCGTGTCGCTGGTGGCCTACAACCATATCGACGAGAAACTCGACAGCGAACAGTCCTACGCTCGGGTGAAAGAACTCGACGCGAAAAAAGGCCTGGTCTGGCTCTCGCCGTCGCGCTTCAGCAACACCTATGCGCTGGCGTTGCCCGAGAACGTGGCCAAGGAATTCCCGCAGATCAATAACATCAGCGACCTGACCCAAGCCCTGGCGGAAAAAACCAAAGGCACGCGCCTGGTGGCCCTGGACACCGAGTTCGCCAACCGTTCCGACGGCATGGGTGGCATGGTCAAGCTGTACGACATGAACCTGACCCGCAAAAACACCCGGCAGATGGACGCCGGCCTGGTCTACACCGCGCTGCGAAATGGCCAAGTGTTTGCCGGCTTGGTCTACACCACCGACGGTCGCCTGAATGCCTTCAAATTGAAGCTGCTGGAAGACGACAAGCACTACTTCCCGGACTACACCGCCGCGCCGGTGATCCGTCAGGACTATCTCGACAAGCATCCGCAATTGGCCGCTGAACTCAAGCCGTTGGCCGATCTGTTCGACGATAAAACCATGCGCGAGCTGAACGCGCGGGTCGACGTCGGCCATGAAAGCCCATCCGCTGTTGCCGCCGATTTCCTGCGCCAACACCCCATCAACTAAAGAGGAGAAGACATGGAATTCCTGAACGCCTTTTCCCATCTTGATTGGGCCCAGGTCCTGCACCTGACCTGGCAGCACATCACCCTGGTTGGCATCGCCGTGATCCTGGCAATCGTCGTAGGCGTGCCGCTGGGCGTGCTGATGACACGCTTCCCGACGCTGGCCGGCCCATTGCAAGCCAGTGCCACGGTTTTGCTGACGGTGCCGTCTATCGCCCTGTTCGGCCTGTTGTTGCCGTTCTACTCCAAGTTCGGCCAGGGCCTGGGGCCAATGCCGGCGATCACCGCCGTGTTCCTCTACTCCCTGTTGCCGATCATGCGTAACACCTACCTCGCCCTCACCGGTGTGGAACCGGGCATCCGTGAAGCCGCCAAAGGCATCGGCATGACCTTCGGCCAGCGCCTGCGCATGGTCGAGCTGCCTATCGCCGTGCCGGTGATCCTCGCCGGTGTACGCACCGCCGTGGTGATGAACATTGGTGTAATGACCATCGCCGCCACCATCGGCGCCGGTGGCCTGGGTGTACTTATTCTGGCTTCCATCAGCCGCAGCGACATGTCGATGCTGATCGTTGGCGCCGTGCTGGTCAGTCTCCTGGCCATCTTCGCCGACCTGCTTTTGCAATGGCTGCAACGCTCGCTGACTCCAAAAGGACTGCTCAAATGATCGAACTTCAAAACCTGACCAAGACTTTTCAAAGCAACGGCAAGACTGTTTCCGCCGTCAACGACGTAAGCCTGACCGTCAACGAAGGCGAGATTTGCGTATTCCTCGGCCCTTCGGGCTGCGGCAAGAGCACCACACTGAAAATGATCAACCGCCTGATCAAGCCGACCTCGGGCAAGATTCTGATCAACGGCGAAGACACCACCGACCTCGACGAAGTGACCCTGCGCCGCAACATCGGTTATGTGATCCAGCAGATCGGCCTGTTCCCGAACATGACCATCGAGGAAAATATCGTGGTCGTGCCCAAATTGCTGGGCTGGGACAAGCAGAAATGCCACGACCGCGCCCGCGAGTTGATGAGCATGATCAAGCTGGAACCCAAGCAATACCTGCATCGCTACCCGCGCGAATTGTCGGGCGGCCAGCAACAGCGTATCGGCGTGATCCGCGCACTGGCGGCCGATGCGCCGCTGCTGCTGATGGATGAGCCGTTCGGCGCGGTCGACCCGATCAACCGCGAGATGATCCAGAACGAATTCTTCGAGATGCAACGCGCGCTGAACAAGACCGTGATCATGGTCAGCCACGACATCGACGAAGCCATCAAGCTGGGCGACAAGATCGCGATCTTCCGCGCCGGCAAGCTGCTGCAGATCGATCACCCGGACACTTTGCTGGCGCACCCGGCCGACGAGTTCGTCAGCAACTTCGTGGGCCAGGACAGCACCCTCAAGCGCCTGTTGCTGGTGAAAGCCGAGGACGCGGCGGATAACGCGCCGTCTGTGAGCCCGGAAACACCGGTGGCCGAAGCATTGGAATTGATGGATGAAACTGACCGCCGCTATGTGGTGGTCACCTGTGCCGAGAACAAGGCGCTGGGGTATGTACGACGTCGCGACCTGCACCGTCAGACCGGTACTTGCGGCCAATACCTGCGCGAATTCAACGCCACGGCGGCGTATGACGAGCATTTGCGCATCCTGCTGTCGCGCATGTACGAGTTCAACCGCTCGTGGTTGCCGGTGATGGATGCGGAGCGGGTGTTCCTGGGCGAGGTGACGCAGGAGTCGATTGCCGAGTACCTGAGTTCGGGTAAGTCGCGTGGGGGCAAGACCAGTATCGTTTCGCCTGCTGAAACTGCGCTGGCCTGATCAATCGCTATCGCAGGCAAGCCAGCTCCCACATTTGATCGCGTTGTCATGAATAACGCCGATCCCTGTGGAAGCCGGGCTTGCCCGCGATGAAGGCATCACAATTCACGCTGATTTACCCCATTCGGGGAACATCATTCCGTCACACCTGTCGGTTACATAAGTAGCTGTACCGGTCCTCGCGACGAACGCGTGCAAAAACGCGACATTTTTAGTTGATCCCACGCCCATCAAGCCCTAAAGTTCGCGCCGAACGTCCATGCTGGAAACGATCCATCCGGCTCAAGTACTGACGACGAGACAGCAAGGCCAAGGGAAGCGGTTACGCCCATGGCCTTTTTGCTTTCGGCGACAAGCCTTGGGAAGTAGGCGAACCAAAGTGGGGATACGGAGGACGTTCATTTGCACCCATTGATCAAACCAGTTTGCCCTTAGGAGTTCCCAGCATGTCGATCAACGTCGAAGATTATTTCGCGCGCGCCACCTTTGACAAAATGAAGGCGTTCGCCGACAAACAGGAAACCCCATTCGTGGTGATCGACACCGCGATGATCAGCCAGGCCTACGATGACCTGCGCGCCGGTTTCGAATTCGCCAAGGTCTACTACGCAGTCAAGGCCAACCCGGCCGTCGAGATCATCGACCTGCTCAAGGACAAAGGTTCGAGCTTCGACATCGCCTCGATCTACGAGCTGGACAAAGTGATGGACCGTGGCGTCAGCGCCGACCGTATCAGCTACGGCAACACCATCAAGAAATCCAAGGACATACGCTACTTCTACGAGAAGGGCGTGAGCCTGTTCTCTACCGACTCCGAAGCCGACCTGCGCAACATCGCCAAGGCCGCGCCGGGTTCGAAAGTGTATGTGCGTATCCTCACCGAAGGCTCGACCACGGCTGACTGGCCTTTGTCGCGCAAATTCGGCTGCCAGACCGACATGGCCATGGACCTGCTGATCCTCGCCCGCGACCTGGGCCTGGTGCCTTACGGCATCTCGTTCCACGTTGGCTCGCAACAGCGCGACATCAGCGTATGGGACGCGGCGATCGCCAAGGTCAAGGTGATCTTCGAACGCCTGAAAGAAGAAGACGGCATTCACCTCAAGCTGATCAACATGGGCGGTGGCTTCCCGGCCAACTACATCACCCGCACCAACAGCCTGGAAACCTACGCCGAAGAAATCATCCGTTTCCTCAAGGAAGACTTTGGCGATGAACTGCCGGAAATCATCCTTGAGCCGGGCCGTTCGTTGATTGCCAACGCCGGTATCCTGGTCAGCGAAGTGGTGCTGGTCGCGCGTAAATCGCGCACCGCCGTCGAGCGCTGGGTGTACACGGACGTGGGCAAGTTCTCCGGCCTGATCGAAACCATGGACGAAGCCATCAAGTTCCCGATCTGGACCGAGAAGAAAGGCGAGATGGAAGAAGTGGTCATCGCCGGCCCGACCTGCGACAGCGCCGACATCATGTACGAAAACTACAAGTACGGCTTGCCGCTGAACCTGGCGATTGGTGATCGTTTGTACTGGCTGTCGACCGGCGCTTACACCACCAGCTACAGCGCGGTTGAGTTCAATGGGTTCCCGCCGTTGAAGTCGTTCTACGTGTAAGCGTACTGCCAATAAAAAACCCATGACGTGTCATGGGTTTTTTTATGAGTAAAAATCATCGAGCTTCGCGGACGAGCCACAAGCGCAAGATATAGCTTGTGGATTCTTGAATCTCATACCTCATCTCGTACCGGACCACTAAAAGCCCTCTTACATCGCGTGGTTCGAATTCTTCGACTCGCTCACCTAGACGTAGATTAGTCAGCAAACTCGTAGGTGCTTGGGACAGAGACTGCACGGTGCGTGCCGCAGCCTGTCGATTGACTACAGCGAGGAAGTCGAAAAGCCGAGCCAGGTCTGATAAGGCTCTACTAGTCCACTTCAACTCCATCAACGCGGCACCGGCAACGGCGTATCGGTGCTCAAACTGTCAACCCAAGCTTGCACTGCCTGCTGGTCAATCACACGACCAGCGTCAACATCGGCCATAGCCTCCCGCGTGAGCCGGCTGCGCTCCTCTTCAAGATCAACCCAATCGGCGAGGGCTTGCTTGACGATCCAACCTCAAGAACGATCCATTCGCGCCGCCATCTGATCGACCTTTTGCGCCAGCGCCGTGGGGACGTGAGCTGTCAGTACTTTGGTGTCCGCCCCCATAAACCCTCTCTCCGCATCGATGCGAGATACATGATTAAAACTGAATCACACCTAATCATAGTGATTTACGCTCGGACAACAACCTCAATGCTCGGCCGCTCATCGTTTAATCGAGCAATTTGCACCTCAAACTCCTCTGCTACGGAGTGGATCTCTGGTTGCTTTGCTTTTAAAAGCGCTTTATGCGCCACCCGCAAAAACCTCAGATTCCCGCCCGCCAACGCCTTGCGCAACCACACTAACGCCGCATCGATCTGGCCTCTGTCCGCCAGCACCGCCGCGTAGCTGAACTGCCCGCGAAAATCCCCGCCTTCGGCTGAGCGTCGGTACCAGCCCACGGCGTATACGTACCGTCCTACACCCGCTACGACGTTCTTGGCCAGCTACGAGCTGACCAAGAACGTCGACCTTCAATTGAACGTGCAAAACCTGACCGACAAGGTTTACTACGACAAGGCATTCTCGACCCACTTCGCCAACCAGGCGGCCAGTCGTACGGCACTGTTGACCACCAGCTTCCACTTTTAAACAGCAGCGCCACGCAGCAAAAAGCCCCACGCATCGGATGCGTGGGGCTTTTGCGTGTTACACAGAATGTTTCTCGACAAGCCACGGCATAATGCGCGCCGTGCCCTACATATTCAGATAGACGAGGCGGTCAGACGTGTTGAAGAAAACCCTGTTCCAGTTGCACTGGTTCTTTGGCATTACTGCCGGGCTGGTGCTGGCCTTGATGGGGACCACCGGAGCTGCGGTCTCGTTTCAGGATGAGATTCTGCGGGCGCTCAACCCCACGGTACTGAGCGTCGAGAAACGCGAAGCGGGTGTGCTGCCGCCCGCCGAGCTGGTGCGCAAGCTGGAGGCCACTGAAGGCAAGACCGTGTCCATGCTCTGGGTGGAAAGCGAAAGCGGTAACGCTGCACGCGTGTTCTTCACCCCGCCGCCCGGCGAGCGCCGTGGCCAGATGCGCTACTTCGACCCCTACACCGGCGACTACATGGGCGACGCCGTCGGCCAGGACGCGTTCGGTTTTATCCTGCAACTGCACCGTTTCCTGGTCATGGGCGAAACCGGCCGGCAGATCACCGGCGCCTGCACGCTGATCCTGGTGTTCTTCTGCCTCTCCGGCTTGTACCTGCGCTGGCCGCGCCAAGTGGCGAGCTGGAGGGCCTGGCTGACGTTGGACTGGCGCAAAAAGGGGCGCAGCTTCAACTGGGACCTGCACTCGGTATTCGGCACCTGGTGCTTGCTGGCCTATCTGCTGTCGGCGCTGACCGGGCTGACCTGGTCCTACGACTGGTACAGCCAGGGCCTGACCAAACTGTTGTCCGACGCGCCTCACAATGAAAGGGTTCGCAAGCGCGGCCCGGCGCCCGACGGTGCGGCGCCAGTGGCCAACTACGACGCAATCTGGAGCAGTATCTACAGCAACGCCGGCCCAGGTTTGAGCGCCTATAACATCCGCATGCCAGCGGTCGCGGGGCAACCCGCCACGGTCTACTACCTGCTGAGCAACTCGCCCCATGACCGCGCGCTGAACCAGATCAACCTGGACCCGGCCACCGGCGAGGTTAAATCCCACGACCAATACGCCAGCAAGACGCTCGGCGCCCAATTGCTGACCAGCGTTTATGCGCTGCACACCGGCAGCTACTTTGGCCTGACAGGGCGGATTATCCTCACGGTCAGCTCATTGCTGATGCCGTTGTTCTTCATCACCGGCTGGCTGCTCTACCTGGACCGTCGTCGCAAAAAACGCCAGGTGCGCGATGCACGGCAAGGGCTCACGGCCAATACCAGCGATGCCCCGGCCTGGCTGATCGGCTTTGCCAGCCAGAGCGGTTTTGCCGAACAACTGGCCTGGCAGACCGCCGGGCAACTACAAGCGGCAGGCTTGCCGGTGAAGGTGCAGCCCCTGGGCAGCGTCAGCCAGGATGACCTGCGTCAGTCAGAAAATGCGTTGTTCGTGGTCAGCACCTTCGGTGACGGCGAAGCCCCCGACAGCGCCCGTGGTTTCGAGCGCAGCGTGCTCGGCCAGGACCTGTCCCTCAAAGGCCTGAACTACTCGGTACTGGCCTTGGGTGACCGCCAATACGAACACTTCTGCGGTTTTGCACGGCGCCTGAGTTTCTGGCTGACCAACCAGGGCGGCAACCCCCTGTTCGCGCCCGTGGAAGTGGACAACGGCGACACCACCGCCCTGCTGCACTGGCAACAACAGCTTGGACAACTCACAGGCCACGCCCCCGTGGCAGCCTGGCCGACCGCCCAGTACGAAAACTGGACGCTCAGCCAACGCACCCTGCTCAACCGCGACAGCAGCGGCTCGAACGTGTATTTGCTGGGCCTCACCTCGCCTTCGCCGCAAAGCTGGCAAGCCGGTGATCTGGTGGAAGTGCTGCCACGCAATTGCCCCTGGGCCATCGAACACTTCCTCGCCGGCCTCGGCCTGGCCGGCAGCGATGGCGTATTGATCGACGGCATGCCGCAGTCCCTCAACCAAGCGCTGGCCACGCGCCAACTGCCGGACAACCGCACCCACTTGGTCGGCCTGCACGCCCAGGCCCTGGTGAACGCGCTGGTGCCCCTGGGCATGCGCGAATACTCCATCGCCTCGATTGCCAGCGAGGGCGTGCTGGAGTTGATCGTGCGCCAGGAACGCCACCCCGACGGCAGCCTGGGGTTGGCCAGTGGCTGGCTCACCGAGCACGCCGCCATCGGATCAAGCGTCAGCCTGCGCCTGCGTCGCAACAGTGGCTTCCACCTGCCGGAGGCACCGGTGCCACTGATCCTGCTGGGCAACGGCACAGGCCTGGCAGGCCTGCGCAGCTTGCTCAAGGCGCGGATTGCCGATGGGCAGCAACGCAACTGGCTGCTGTTCGGCGAACGTAATATCGCCCACGACTTCCTCTGCCAGGACGAATTGCAGGGCTGGTTGGCCAGTGGTGATCTGGCGTTGCTGGACCTGGCGTTTTCCCGCGATCAGGCAGAGAAAATCTATGTGCAGGATCGCCTGCGTGAATCGGCCGATGTGCTGCGTAAGTGGCTGGCGGATGGCGCGGCGATTTATGTGTGCGGGAGTTTGCAGGGGATGGCGGCTGGGGTGGATCAGGCGCTGGTGGATATTCTCGGCAGTGAAGCCGTAGAGCGGTTGATCGAGCAAGGTCGCTACCGCCGGGATGTCTACTGATCCCTCATAGACGATGAGATCAATGTGGGAGCTGGCTTGCCTGCGATAACGATAGTGAATTCACGACCGCTATCGCAGGCAAGCCAGCTCCCACAGTTTTGATTGCACTCCAAGTCAGGCTGGTTGGAGTTTTTGCTCAAACACTGATACGCCATCCAAGTCCCGTAGAACCACGGTCAACTCCGCCGTCTGCCCATCAATCTGCACCTCGCCAAAAAACTGGAACCCGGCAAACGGCGAGGTGTTTTGCGCCGGTGGTGCCTTCTCGAACACCACCTCGGGCCCAAAGGTTTTATCCAGTGGATTAGGCCCGAAACTCCCTGCGTTCAGTGGCCCGGCGACAAACTCCCAGAACGGCTCGAAATCCTGGAACGCCGCGCGATCCGGGTGGTAATGATGCGCGGCGCAGTAGTGCACATCCGCTGTCAACCACACATGGTTGCGCACCTTCTGAGCCCTTAAAAAGCCCAGTAATTCGGCGATTTCCAACTCGCGACCTTGCGGCGCACCCGGGTCGTTGTTGGCGATGGCTTCCCAACGCGCTACACCGGGGCTCACTTCACCGTCAGGCACGCCAAGACCGATGGGCATGTCGGCGGCGATCACTTTCCACTGCGCCTGGGACGCCTTGAGTTCGCCCTTGAGCCAGTCCAATTGCTCACGACCGAGGAAGGGTTTTTCACCGCCCAGGTTGTCATCGTTGGGGCCACGATAACTGCGCATATCCAGCACGAACACATCCAACAATGGACCGTAACTGAGCTTGCGATAAATCCGCCCGCCGCCATCGGCGCCTTGCCGGCGCATCGGGGAATATTCCAGCCAGGCCTGGCGCGCGCGGCCGACCAAGGTGTTGATGTCCTTGGTCTGATAGCGCTCATCGAGCTGCTTGCTCGGCGACCAGTTGTTGACCACTTCGTGGTCGTCCCACTGCCAAATCTGCGGCACCTCGGCGTTGAAGCGACGCACGTTTTCGTCCATCAGGTTGTAGCGGTAATTGCCGCGATATTCATCCAGGGTTTCAGCGACTTTGCTCTTGGCTTCGGTGGTGATATTGCGCCAGATACGCCCATCTTCAACCTTAAGCTGCGCCGGCACCGGGCCGTCGGCGTAGATGGTGTCGCCGCTGTGGATAAAGAAGTCCGGCAGGCGCAGGCGCATGGCTTCGTAGATGCGCATGCCGCCGATGTCCGGGTTGATGCCGAAGCCCTGGCCGACGGTGTCGCCGCTCCACACAAACCGAATATCACGGCGCTGTTGCGGCACGCTGCGCAAGTGGCCGAACCAGGGTTCGCTGGCAACACCGGTCTGGGCGTCTTCGAAATGCACACGGTAGAAAATCGCCTGGTCGGCGGGCAACCCGGTGAGTTCGACGCGGGCGGTAAAGTCTGTGCGGTTGTCGGCCAGCGGAGAGATGAATTTGCGCGGGTTGCTGAACACGCTGCGGGTGTCCCACTCCACCACCATGCGCGCGGGTCGGTCGCTGCGGCTCCAGATCATCGCGCGGTCGCCGAGCAGGTCGCCGGACTGCACACCGTCAGTGAGTTGCGGGCGGTCCTTGACTGAGGCGATCACTGCCGGCGCCAGGCCCGGCAACAACAGCCCGGCGCCGACAGCTTGCATCACGCGGCGGCGGCCTAGATCGAAGTGGCTCATGCAGGTGCCCTCTTGAGGATCAAAAGGGAAACTAAACCACGGCGGCATGAAGCAGATATGACACCAGCCCCACAGACAATGAAGATCAAATGTGGGAGCTGGCTTGCCTGCGATAGCGGTGTATCAGTAACAAATTTGCAAGCTGACCCACCGCTATCGCAGGCAAGCCAGCTCCCACACTTTTAAACCGAGTCAGGCCTTGGCAGGTGTCATCTCCAGTTCGACCGCTTCAGGGCGCTTGATCAACGCGTAGACCAAACCGGTCAACAAACTACCCGCAACAATCGCCAGCAGATACAGCAGCGCATGGTTCATCGCATTCGGGATGACCAGCACAAACAACCCACCATGGGGCGCCGCCAGTTTGCAGCCGAAGTACATCGACAGCGCGCCGGTCAGGGCGCCGCCGGCGATGCTGGCCGGGATCACGCGCAGCGGGTCCTTGGCGGCAAACGGGATCGCGCCTTCAGAAATAAAGCACATGCCGAGGATCATCGCCGCCTTGCCGGCTTCGCGTTCGGCCTGGGCGAACTTGCGTCGCGCCAGGAACGTAGCGATGCCCATGCCAATGGGCGGCACCATGCCGGCGGCCATGGTCGCCGCCATCGGCGCACCGCTGGACGCCGCCAGCAAGCCGACCGAAAACGCATACGCCGCCTTGTTGATCGGCCCGCCGAGGTCGACGCACATCATGCCGCCCAGCAGGATGCCCAGCAGCACCGCATTGGTGGTGCCCATGGTGCTGAGGAAGTCAGTAAGGCCCGTGAGCAGACGCGCCACCGGTGGGCCCACCAGGTAGATCATCGCCAGGCCGGTGAACAGGCTTGCCAGCAACGGGATGATCAGGATCGGCTTGAGCGCTTCCAGGCTTTGCGGCAATTGCACCGCACGCGAGATGAACTTGACGCAGTAGCCTGCGAGGAAACCGGCGAGGATGCCGCCGATAAAACCCGCGCCCAGGGTGCCCGCCAACAGGCCGCCGATCATCCCCGGCGCAATACCAGGACGGTCGGCAATCGAGTAGGCGATGTAGCCCGCCAGCAGCGGCACCATCAGCATGAAGGCGCGATCGCCGACGGTTTTCAGCGCAGCGGCGAGGGTGCCCTCTTGTTCAAACGCGTGAATACCGAACACGAACGACAACGCAATCAACAACCCGCCCGCCACCACCATCGGCAACATGAACGACACGCCGGTCAGCAGGTGTTTGTACACACCGGTTTTTTCTTTCTTGGCCACCGCGCCGCTGGCCGCGCTTTCCACGGCACCTTCGGCGAGGGCCTTGTTGAGGGTGGCTTCGGATTGCTTGAGGGCAATACCGGTGCCGCAGCGGTAGATCTTCTTGCCGGCGAAGCGCTCGGTGGCCACTTCAATATCGGCCGCCAGCAGCACCACGTCGGCATTGGCAATAGCTTCCGGACTCAATGGCGTGCGTGCGCCGACCGAACCCTGGGTTTCGACCTGCAAGTCATAGCCCAAACGCTTGGCCGTCTGCTGCAAGGCTTCGGCGGCCATGAAGGTGTGGGCGACGCCCGTTGGGCAGGCAGTAATCGCGACGATGCGCGGTGTATTTTTGGCTACAGGTGCAGCCGCAACGTAGACCTGCGCCTCTTCGGCGCCGCGACGCAACACGGCGTCGACATCCGCCAGCGCCTGGGCCGGGGTACTCTGGAACACGCGCTTGCCGACAAACCGTTGCATGTCGACAGGGGTGCTGCTGACCAGCAACACCCACTCAGCGTCGTCGATTGTGGCCTGGGACAACTGGCGTTCCGGGCGCTGCACATCCACCACCTCAACGCTGGTGCTCCAGCCCTGGCGCTGCGCGGCAGCGTCCAACAAGCGGGCGCACAGCACACTGGTGACCATGCCGTTCGGGCAGGCAGTAACAATGGCTAACTTCATCACAAACCCTCTTATTGTTCTGTCAGCGTGCGTACGTGTACGCCGCTTTCGAGACGCGCCAACTGCGCGTCATCGTTGATGCCAAAACCAATCTGCGTAACCGCCATGGCGGCAATCGCCGTGGCCCGGCGCAGGGTGTGCTCCGGCGTATCGCCACTGAGCACACCGTGCAGCATCCCGGCCAGCAGCGAGTCGCCGGCGCCGACGGTACTGGCGACCGTCACCTGTGGCGGCGTGGCATGCAGCGCCCCGGCCGGGCTGTACCAGGTCACGCCGGCGGCGCCGTCGGAAACCACCACATGCTCCACGCCCTGTTGATGCAACTGGTTGATGGCGTCCGTGGCATTACCCAAGGCTTCGGCCAGCTCTTCGGTGTTGGGTTTGACCATCCATGGGCCAGCCTTCAAGCCAGCGCGCAGCGCTTCGCCACTGGTGTCCAGGGCGACTTTCAAACCGAGCGCCTTGAGTTCCTCGAGCAAGCCCTGAAACCATTGCGGGCTGACGCCGCGCGGCAAGCTGCCGGCCACCACGACCGCATCGAATTCAGGGCCGATCATCGCCACCCTCTTGAGCAGTTCTCGTTGCGCTTGCTCACTCACCACAGGCCCCGGCGCATTGATGTCGGTAACCCGGCCGTCCTGTTCGGCAATCTTGATGTTGCTCCGGGTTTCGCCCGGCACGCGAATGAACGCGTCGCCAAACCCACGGCTGGCAATCAGTGCATCAAACGCCGCGGGGTTTGCCGCACCGAGAAAACCACCCACGCTCACGTGATGGCCCAAATCCGCCAGCACCTGCGCCACATTCACGCCCTTGCCGGCGGCATGGGTGAGCACGGTTTCGCTGCGGTTTACTTCACCCGGTTCCAGGCGCGCCAGGCGTACCGTCAGGTCCAACGCCGGGTTCAGCGTCAGGGTCAGAATCCTTGCCATCTACACGGCCTCCACTAGGGCACGCACTTCGGCGGGCGAGCCCACCGCGAGTGCTTTTTGCGCCAGGCCCTGGGCCTCGCTCAGACTGAATTCGCGCACGCGCGCCTTCACTTCAGGAATGCTGCGGGCCGACACGCTCAACTCATCCACCCCCAGGCCGATCAACACCGGCACTGCCAGCGGGTCCGCTGCCAACTCACCGCACACCCCCACCCATTTGCCATGGGCATGGGCGGCGCGCACGGTGATATCGATCAGTTGCAACACCGCCGGATGCAGGCCGTCGGCCTGGGCCGACAAGGTCGGGTGGCCGCGGTCGATGGCCAGGGTGTACTGGGTCAGGTCGTTGGTGCCGACGCTGAAGAAGTCGACTTCCTTGGCCAATACCGGCGCAAGCAAAGCGGCCGATGGCACTTCGATCATGATGCCCAGTTGCAGGTCGGCCACCGGGATTTCCAGGCGCAGGCGCTCGGTCATGTCGCGGGCCGCGCGCCATTCGTCGACGCTGCCGACCATGGGGAACATGATGCGCAGTGGGCGGTTGTCCGCCGAGCGCAGCAATGCGCGCAATTGCGCTTCCATGATCTGCGGGCGTTGCAAGGTGAGGCGAATGCCGCGCACGCCAAGGAAAGGGTTTTCTTCTTGGGCAATCGGCCAATACGGCAGCGGCTTGTCACCGCCTACATCAAGGGTACGAACGACCAATGGGCGACCACCGAGGCCATCGAGCACGCGGCGGTACTCGGCTTCCTGGGTGGCTTCGTCCGGCGCTTGCGGGTGGGCCATGAAAATCAGTTCGGTACGCAGCAAACCGATGCCTTCGGCGCCCTGCTCCACCGCGCTGGCAACGCCGGCGCTTTCGCCGATGTTGGCGAATACTTCCACGGCGTGGCCGTCACGGGTCAATGCAGGTTCATGACGCTGCGCCGAAGCGGCTTGCAGGCGTTGCTCACGGGTGTCGCGCTCAACCGTGGCGCGCTGCAGGGTGGCAGCGTCGGCGTCGACATGCAGGCGACCGCGTTGGCCATCCAGCAGCAACGGCGTACCGGAGGCCAGCAGCAATACGGCGGGACCCGCACCGACGAGCGCGGGAATACCGAGGGCACGGGCGACGATGGCGCTGTGGGCGGTAGCCCCACCACGGGCGGTGAGGATACCGGCGACGCGCGAGGGATCAAGCCGTGCAACGTCGGACGGGCCGACTTCGTCCATGACCAGAATGTAAGGTTCACTTGGCGCCTGAACCGCCTCAACGCCGCACAATTGCGCCAGCACGCGTCGGCCGACATCACGAAGGTCAGCCGCACGTTCGGCGAGCAAAGCATCCTGCAACGACTCCTGCTGCTTGGCGGCGGCTTCGATCACGCTCATCCACGCCGCTTCGGCGCTCTCGCCTTGCTTGAGGCGGGTGTCGACTTCGTCGGTCAGTTCCGGGTCGTCGAGCATCTCCTGGTGAGTGATGAAAATCTCGCGGATAGCCTTGGATTGGCTGCGTTCGATCAGGCCGTGGATATCACCGCGCACCTCGGCCAGGGCGCTTTGCAGGCGCTGGCGCTCAATGGCCGAGGATTCGCCGCGCAGCGGGTAATCGAACGTCTGCTGAACCTGGATATGCGCAGGGCCGATGGCGATGCCGGGCGCGGCGGCGATGGCCTGGACCTGGCTGCCGGCCAGCGGCGCGCTGAGCACCGGCTCAATGTCGAGGACTTCGGGCTGGGCGCTCAGGGTCGGCAGCGGCTCAACGTCTTCGCCGAGACCCTCTTCCACCGCCGCCAACAGCGCAGGCAGTGCATCGCCAGCAATCGTCGGCTCGGCGACAAACTCCAGCACCTGGCCGCGACGCGCGCCGAGGCTGAGCAGTTTGCTCAGGCTTTTCACCGACACGGCGCCCACCGGGCCACCGACGATACGCACGCGAATATCGCCTTCAAAACTTTTCGCCAATTGCGCGAGGATCTTCGCCGGGCGTGCATGCAAGCCGTGGGCGTTGGCCAAGGTGATGCGCGCGCTTGGCCAGTCTGGCGGCAGTTCGCCGCCGAGCACTTCAAGCACCGCGCGGCTGCTGGTGGCGCGGCCGAGTTCCTGGCCGCGACCTTCAATCAGCAAGGCACACAAGCGCTCAAGCAGCGTCTGGTGGGCTTCACCCAGGCTGGCCAGGCAAAACAGGCCATTGAGCGGCTGGCCGAGGTAACGCATGGGTTTATCCGGCGTGACAAACGCCAGGCCCGGGCGCTTGACCGTTTGCTCGCTGTGCAACCACCACAGGCCATCGCCCAGGGGCAGTGCGTCGACCTGCTGCAGGACGGCGGCGAAACCGTTGCTGACACAATCGGCCTGGCGCAACAGGCGGGCGCCGCGCCACACCAACTCTTCGAAATCATCGGCGGACACGCCCAGGCCGATCATCTGCGCATCCAGTGCCAACTCCTGCGGCGCACCTTGCAGCAGCTTCAGCAAGGCTTCGGCTGTGCCGGCACGGCGCAGTGCCTGGCCCAGATCGGTTTCGCCAAGGGCCCGGGTGAGCAGTTGCAACAGGCGCAGGTGTTCGTCGGATTTAGCGGCAATGCCGATCGCCAGGTACACGATCTGGCCGTCACCCCAGTCCACCCCTTCGGGGAACTGCAGCAGGCGCACACCGGTAGAAAATACGTGGTCACGGGTTTCGGGGGTGCCATGGGGGATGGCAATACCTTGGCCGAGGAAGGTCGAGCCCTGGGCTTCACGGGCTTGCAAACCGCTGAGGTAACCCTCGGCGACCAGGCCATCGGCCACCAGTTTTTCAGCGAGCAGGTGCAAGGCAGCAGATTTATCCACAGCCACCTGGCCCATGGAAATCTGCTCTACAGTGAGCTCAAGCATGCCGTTCTCCTAGTTAGTGCGGTGGCGCACTAGGTATTGTTTTAAACAAACAGTGTAAGGGGTGTTCATCAATACTGACTGAGCAGTCAATTGGCAGTAGCTACTCAGACGCGATCTTCGTAAAAATACGCTGGCTGAAACGTTTAATCTAGACTTTATGGAAGACTACGCGTTAATTGCTTGTCCTTGAAGAACCGCTCGGCGCTTGAGCCAGGACATTGGTCGTGTACAGGAATCGGTTACGATTGGACAAAATGTCGGGGCAAGCGCCAAAAAACAAGGAAATCCCGGTTTGAAACTCAGTGATATCGCACGTCTCGCCGGTGTGTCCGTGACCACCGCCAGCTACGTCATCAATGGCAAGGCCGAACAGCAACGCATCAGCAACGCCACCGTCGAACGGGTGCGTGCTGTCGTCGAAGCCCATGGCTTTACCCCCAACCCCCAGGCCGCCGGGCTGCGCAGTCGGCACACGCGCACCTTGGGTTTTATCCTGCCCGACCTGGAAAACCCCAGTTACGCACGCATCGCCAAGCTCCTGGAGCAAGGCGCACGGGCGCGAGGCTATCAGTTGCTGATCGCCAGCTCCGACGATGACGCCGACAGCGAGCGCCAATTACTGCAACTGTTCCGCGCCCGCCGCTGTGATGCGTTGTTTGTGGCCAGTTGCCTGCCGGCCAGCGATGACAGTTATCGCGAGCTGCAAGCCAAAGGGTTGCCGGTGATTGCCATCGACCGGGTGATGGGCGCGGATCAATTCTGCTCGGTGGTCAGCGACGATCGCCAGGCGTGCCAGCAATTGACCAGCAGCCTGCTGCAACCGCTGCCCAAGCAGATCGTGCTGATCGGCGCACGGCCCGAGCTGAGCATCAGCCAGGAGCGTGCCGCTGGTTTCCGTGAAGCACTCGAAGGTTTCACCGGCGAGGTCATCGTCGAACACGGCGAAGCGTTCAGCCGCGACTGTGGCCGACAGTTGATGGAGCAACTTCTGCGTCAACTGGGGCATTTGCCTGACGCGCTGGTGACCACGTCCTACGTGCTGCTGCAAGGCGTGTTCGACGCGTTGCATGACTTCCCACTCAAATCACGCCCGCTGCGCCTGGGCACGTTTGGTGACACCCAGTTGCTGGACTTCCTGCCGCTGCCGGTCAACGCCATGGCCCAACAACATCAGCAGATCGCCGAAACCGCCCTGCGCCTGGCCCTGGCCGCTATCGAAGAAGAGCAGTACCAACCTGGCGTGCACGCCATTGGCCGGACGTTCAAGCAGCGTATTCACGAGGCCTGAGCGTGGAGCTGATCGACACCCACACCCACCTGGACTTTGCGGATTTCGACAGCGACCGCCGGGACGTCCTCAGTCGTAGCCGGGCATTGGGTGTGCGCCGCATGGTGGTGCTGGGGGTGTATCAGCAGAATTGGCAGCGCCTGTGGGATCTGGTGCAAGCGGACGAAGGTTTGTTCGCCGCCTTTGGCCTGCACCCGGCGTACCTCGATGAGCATCGCCCCGCCGACCTGACGGAATTGGGCGACTGGCTGACTCGCCTGCACGGCCACCGGCAACTGTGTGCGGTCGGTGAGATCGGCCTGGATTACTTTCTCGAGCAACTGGACCGCGAACGCCAGCAGAGCCTGTTTGAAGCTCAACTGAAGCTGGCGGTGGACTTCCAATTGCCAGCGTTACTGCATGTACGTCGCAGCCACGCCGCGGTGATCGCCATCCTCAAGCGCATCCGCCTACCCCGTGGCGGCATCATCCATGCGTTTGCCGGCAGCCAAGAAGAGGCCCGCGAGTACATCAAGCTCGGCTTCAAGCTGGGTTTGGGCGGCGCCCCTACCTGGCCCCAGGCCCTGCGTATGCACAAGGTATTGGCGCAACTGCCGCTCGACGCGGTGGTGCTGGAAACCGACTCGCCCGATATGGCACCGGCCATGTTCCCCGGCCAACGCAACAGCCCCGAGCACCTGCCAGCCATCTGCACCGCCCTTGCCGAGCGCATGGGTATCAGCTCCCTATTGCTGGCTGAGGCGAGCACACGCAATGCGTGCGAGCTGTTCAATTGGTAGGTTCGGCGTGATCCCTTGCAGGTCCAGCGTTATCTGCTGGCGGTAACGGGCATAACGCAACGCCAGGAAATGCACCAGCAGCACCACCAGCGAGACGTTGAACTGGCCAATCACACTGATCAGCCCCAGCCACTCCGCGACCAGCACCACAATCAACACAATACAGGTCAAGACCACCATGCTTGGGCGCACCAGTGCCCAATGGTCCAGGGACTTGAACTGACGCAATTGCCGGGGGCAGTTCAATCGCAAGATCCACTGGCAGTACGGGCAATCGAATGGCTCTTCGATAGCAATGGCATTTAATTGCCAAGGCTTGAGTTCAAAGGTGATGTTGCAATGGGCGCAGTGCCCTTTGATGCCGATTGCAGCGGTCATCGCTGTGCCTCCCCAGAACTTGAAATCGAGTGAAAGAATTTTCACCCATTCAGGGGGCCAGAAAAGGGACGCCGGAAAATCAGGACAAGCACCACGCCATCCAGCGATAAATCCTACGTCCAGGTCTTACACGCGAAACGCACCGATCAATTGCTTCAACTCGATCACCTGCATCGATAACTGCCGGCTCGCCGCTTCGGTCTGATGCGCGCCCTCGGCGGCATATTCGCCGGCCCGATTGATTGCGACGATATTCTGGTCAATATCGTGGGCGACGGCCGTCTGTTGTTCCACGGCGGCAGCGATCTGCTGGTTCTGATCGACGATCATGCCCACGGCACCGAGGATATTTTCCAAGGCCTGCTGGACCCTTTCCGACTGCTCCACGGTGCCATTGGCCATTTCATGGCTGCTGCCCATGGCCTTCACGGCGGCCGACACACCGCTGTGCAAGCGGCTGATCATCTGTTCGATTTCTTCTGTGGAGTCCTGCGTACGCCGGGCCAGGGTGCGCACCTCGTCGGCCACCACAGCAAAACCACGCCCCTGCTCACCGGCCCGCGCGGCCTCGATGGCGGCGTTGAGTGCCAGCAGGTTGGTTTGCTCGGCAATGCTCTTGATCACTTCCAACACACTGCTGATGGACTGGCTGTCGGTGGCCAATTGGTTAATCACCCGCACCGACTGATCGATCTCCGAGGCCAGCCGCGCGATGCTGCCCTGCTGGGATTGCACCAGGCTACGGCCACTGACAGTTTCATCGTTGACGCTCTGGGCACTGCTGACCGCCGCCGCCGCACTGCGTGCGACTTCCTGGGCTGTGGACGACATCTGGTTCATGGCCGTCGCGACTTGCTCGATCTGCGTGCGCTGCCCGGACACCGCCTGATTGCTCTGGGCTGAGACCGTTTCCACCTGGCCGGCCTGGAGTTCGACCTGGCCGACGGTGTGCCCGACACGTTCAATCAAGTCATGGATCTTCGCTACGGTGCCATTGAACACCTGGCCCAGGTCGCCCAACTCATCGCGGCTATCCGCGACAAAGGTGACCGTCATATCGCCGGCCGCCACCTTGTCCATCATCGTCCCCAGGCGCCGCAGGGTTGTGCGCGTGGAGGCGTAAAACCCTGCGTACAAATAGAAGATCAGCAGGAACACGACCGTCAGGGCCAGGACCAGCACCACCATGTGCGTGCGGTTCTGCGCCAGGCGTTGCTCCAACTGCTGTCCGAGAAAGGCCAGGGTGGCGTCGTCCAACTGGTAGGTCTGGGCCATCAGCTGGCTGATACCGTCGTAGAAACCCTGCCAGGGCGCGTCAAGGGTTTCGGCCATCACCACCTGCTCCTCAAACAACTCACTGCCTTGCTTCAAGCTGGCGTTACTCGCCTTGGCCAGGCCATCGAGTGCAGTGTGCGCGGCTATGCTGGCGCCCAAGGCATCGTGCAACTTCAAGCCATATTCAGCCTGGAGTTTTTCCAATTGCTGCAACAGTTCGTCAAAGCGCGTACTGGACGACGAATTGAGAAAACCTTGGCCCAGGGAATACGCGCCGATTGCCCGACCTTCACCCAGGGTCTGCGTGACTTGCGGGGTCACGCTGGTGATCAATTCGCTGAGCTGGCGCAGATCGCTCTGGGGGTCGCGGCTCAAACCGGATTGGCTGGCGATGATCTGGCTGAGCATCTGTGCCTTGTTAAGCAACTTGCCGATCAGTGCACTTTTGCTCAGCAGCGATGTTTCCTGCTGCTGGGCCTTGAAGGCCGCGATCAACTCGTCGCGCTTGCCGTCAAAGGCGGCAATTTGCTCGGGATCGGTCGCCATGGCGCTGAGGCTTTGCAGGCGGCTCAGGACACTGCTTTCCAATGCGCTGATCTTGCCCTCAAGGTCGCCGGCCTTGCCGGACTGGCCAAGGGTGGCGTTGATTTGGACTTGGTTGTTGAGGGTTTCCAAGTCGCGGCGCAAGGCCAGGCTGCTGCCGAGCAAGTCGAGGCTTTGCAATTCCACGCGTGTGCCCTGGAATTCACGCCAAGAATCGCGCACCAGGTAATAGTTGGTCGCCAGCATGGGCAGCAGGAACAGCACGCTGATCAAGCTGAACTTCATGCCGAAGCTCAGGCGGTTCATCAGCGCGACAGCGGGATAGAGCAAGCTCTTCACAGGTGAACTCCCTTTCTTTTATTTTTATTGAGGCCCAGGGCGGCAGTTAGCCAGCATCTGTATAGCTCAATTTGAAAGGGAGTTTTGTAACTTAAGGTTAACGGCAGCGGGCTGCCGAAAAATAATTTGCCCGCATTCACTCGGCTAGGGCAATACCGTCCAGATTGCAAACCCGGCGTACCACAGCACGGCGGCGCGCAGCAGCAGTTCCCATATGCGATCCAGGCTGTTGATGCCATCGGCGCCCACCGCTGGTGGCGGGATTTCGGCGGCGACCAGGCCGACTTTTTCCACCAATTGGGCAGCGCTGATGTCCCAGCTCAGCAGTTCGTGCAGCATCACGCGGCCAACCGCGACGAAGTTGCCCACCAAGGCAAAGCTGGCCGCCAACAGGCGCACCGGCAGCCAGTCAAACGCGTGGCGCAGTTGCCCGGCGCGCTCGGCGACCCGTGGGTTCTTGCTGTGCTCACTGGCCAGGGCAAGTAGGCGATAGGCCAAGGCAGCCACCGGGCCCAGCAGGAAGTACCAGAAAATCACCGCAAAGAAGCTCTGGTACGCCTGCCACAACAGATGGCCCTGAACGCGTTCGAGCAGCTGTTCGCCACTGTCGGCGCTGAGGTTCAGGTCACGTTCGGCCACGTGCTCGGCAGCTTGCAGGTCGCCACGGCGCCAGGCATCGCGAAACGGACCGAGCCCGGCGAGCAGATCACCACGGCCCAGGCTGTAGATCACCACCACCAGGTGCACCGGCAGCGCCAACAGACCGTAGGCCACCGGCTCCAGCACCAGCAGCAACAACGCCAGCAATGCCACCGGCAACAACACCAGTACTACCAGAATCAGCCAGGGACGCTTGCCCATGCTCGGGCTCGATTCCAGCTTGGCCAGTTCGCGCAGCCAACCACCATCGCGCTGCAACCGCTGGCGCAGGGCCGAGAACTTCTCGATCCATACGGCCAGCACCAACACCAGAAAACTCATCGTGCGTGTCCTCCATCCTGCAGGGCGCTGCGAAAGCGCGTCCAATCAAAAGCGGGGCCGGGATCGGTCTTGCGTCCCGGCGCGATATCGCTGTGACCACAAATGCGCTGGGGGGTGATGCCCGGGTAAGCCGCCAGCAATTGGCGGGTCAGGTCGGTCAGCGCCACATATTGTGCGTCGGTAAACGGCTGATCATCCGTGCCTTCCAGCTCTATCCCCAGGGAAAAGTCATTACAGGTTTCCCGGCCCTCGAAATATGAGACCCCGGCATGCCAGGCGCGGTCGAGGCAGGAGACAAACTGCGTCACCGTGCCATCGCGCTCAATCAGAAAATGCGCAGACACCCGTAGGTCGGCAATCCCTTCAAAGTAGGGATGTTCCGTGACATCCAGGCGGTTCTGGAAAAATTCCTGCACTTTACCGGTGGCGAACTGCGCCGGTGGCAAGCTGATGTTATGCACCACCAACAGTGAGATTTCGCCTGCGGGGCGCTCGTTGAAGTTGGGCGAAGGGCAATGACGAATGCCCTGGCACCAACCGCTGGTGGGGTCCAACTGCATACAGGTTCCTTGAACGAGACAACGTATGACCAGTATGCCGCGTTCGACCCTCTGGTTGCGATCACTTGCCGCGATTGAGTTGACGCAGTTTATTCAACACCGCGGCCAGCGCGCGCTCGAACAGGGGGGCGTCGTCCAAGGAATGCAGCGTGCCGCGCTTGAACGCCAGCGCCAACTGGCCGGTACTCTTCTCCAACACCTTGAGCCCCGTGCGGCTGGTGAAGATATACGTGTTGGCCGGTGCCATGATCGCCGTCAGCTTGCACCGCAGAGTGCTGGTCGCGTCCGCTTGGAACACCACCCAGCTACCCACCTTTAGTTCTTGAGCCTTGAGCAAGTCCGGGTCGTTGCTCGGCAGGTCGATGACCGGGGCGGGCGACGCCGCGCTGAGGACAAACGGCTCGCGCACTTCGATCAGATCTTCCATGCCTTCGGACGCCTGGACGTGCAAGGCCTGCAAGCGCAGAAAGAATTCACGGGTGCTGAACGGGTCGAACGCGGCACTGGTCAACCCATCGCGCAAGGCCTTGAGCAAGCCAGGCAGTTGCTCCAGCAAATGGCGCCCGGCTTCAGTGTCTTGCTGCAGGCTGACACTCCAGATCAGCTCGTCCATGGTGCGCAACGCCGCTTGCCATTGCACCGACTGCTCACCGTGCTTGAGGCTGGTCAGCAACAACACTTGGCTCCATGCCTGCTGCAGGAACTGCACCACCGGACGCGGCAGGACCTTGCCCAACAACCGTCGATTAAGCACATCGGCCACGCGCTGGCGTACGGCTTCGGTGCGCACGCGTCCAGCTTCGGCATCGCGGGTGTGTTGTTCAAGCAGGTCGCTGCGTCGCCGTTCATCGGCGGTAAACACGCTGAACTCTGCGAGCAATTGGGGAAAAATCGCCGGGTCTTCGACGAACTCATTGAGCAAACGCTGCACGACTTGCTCGATGCGCAGATAAAGATGGTCGCGCTGGCAGTCTTCAGGCGGACTGCTGCCCATGACGGCGGCCGCGATTTCATTGAGTAAGCGTCGCGCCGGGTGACTGGCGCGGCTGAAAAAGCTCTTGTCGAGCAACGCGACTTTCAGCATCGGGATCTGCAGGCGACCGATCAAAGCCTTGAAGGCACCGGGCACGGTAAGGTCGTTGAGGATAAATTCGAATAACAGCGCGACCAGGTTGATCACGTCTTCGTCCGCATCCTCTACCACCCGCGACTTACCACTCTTGACGCTGACACGGGTGAGCAACTGTTCAAGCTGGTTACACAGGTCGAAATCGTCTTCGGCCTCAGGCTCCGGCACGTACTGCTGCAAGTGGGACAGCAGGCGTAACAGATCACGGGTGGAAATAGGCAGCGGTTCGGCACTGGCCTCAAGCGTTGGCGCCACGCTGCCGCGTACCGCTGTGAGTAAGTTCTGGAGCGCGGCGAAGGCTTCCTGGCCATTGTCGTCGGCGGGCTGATCGGCGGCCGACGGGGCCTCTTCGTGCGGGTGTTCGCGGGCCGCACGCGCCTCAAGCCGACGGGACGGTACGGCCTTGAGTTCCGGCAATACGCCGGTCGCGACCAGCAATTGATTGGCTTCGCCATACAACTGGTCGGCGTCACTGAGCACGTACTTTTCAAAGAGCTTGAGCATGATCAGTTTAACGCGGATCTCCACCCCCAGGCTGCGCCCCGCCCGCAGGAAAAACTCACACAACAGCGCGGGGCCCAGCGGGTTGTCACGCTCATCCAGGCGATTGCCCAGTAATGCGCTCAACCGCGCAGTGAGTTGACCAAGGGCCAGGCCGTCACGATGTCGTACCCGGCCGAGCATGGCTTCAAGCGCCACGGCTTTTTCCAGGGCATCCTTGGATGAACCGGGCGGCGCGTCATAGGAAACCACCGGCACCAGTTGCAGCTCTCCCTGCCCCGCCTGGCCCAGGCTGGCGAAGGCTTCAAACAGTTGCTCCAGGAACACGCGCTCAAAATTCTTGCGCTTAAGGCGCAGGTCGCGCATGGCTTCAAAGAAAATATGGTGGTCAAGCGTGTTGCGCGACCTGTCGGCCATTTCGAACAACGTGTCGTCGGCGTTATCGAACAGTTCCTGCAGCCCTTGCTGCAACTGTTGCACCGCCTTGTCGCGGACCTGCAGCAACACCACCGGAAGTCGGGCGAGCGGCGATGGCGTGGCGTGTGCCTTTTTGATTGGCACCACCTTTCCGTCATTGTGCATCCTGGCCTCCTGAAACGGCGCTATCTGTCTAAACGTCAAAGCTATGACGCCAATTGCAAGGCGCAAGATTATCTTGCAAATGAGGTGGGTTGCGCCAGCAAACTCTGCCATCGCACGGTAAATGAGGGGTGAGCCTGGGTTCAGAAGCGCACTGCCCCTATAATCGGGGCACTTTGTTTGTGGAGCCTGTTATGCCGAATCTCCGTCTTGCCGACCTCACCGCCGAAATCGAAGCCAACGTGCGCCGCGCACTGCTGGAAGACGTCGGCAGCGGCGACATCACTGCTCAGTTGATCCCGGCCGAACGGCTGGCCACCGCCACCATCATCACGCGCGACGCCGCTGTTATCGCGGGTACGGCTTGGGTCGACGCGGTATTCCGTCAGTTGGACCCACGGGTCGCCGTGCATTGGCAGGTCGCCGACGGTGAACGCGTCAGCCCCAACCAAGCGCTGTTCCACCTGGAAGGTCCGGCACGCTCGCTGCTCAGCGGCGAACGTAGCGCGTTGAATTTTCTGCAGTTGCTGTCCGGGGTCGCGACCCGCGCCCAATTCTTGGCAGATTTTGTCGCCAGTACCCAGGTCAAGCTGCTCGATACCCGCAAAACCCTGCCGGGCCTACGCCTTGCGCAGAAGTACGCAGTAACCTGCGGCGGCTGCCACAACCACCGTATCGGTTTATATGACGCGTTCCTGATCAAGGAAAACCATATCGCCGCCTGCGGGGGCATTGCCCAGGCGATCACGGCCGCCCACAAGATCGCACCCGGCAAGCCGGTGGAAGTCGAAGTGGAAAGCCTGCATGAACTGCGCGAAGCCCTGGCAGCGGGCGCGGATATCATCATGCTCGATGAGTTGAGCCTGGACGATATGCGTGAAGCCGTGCGCCTGAACGGCGGCAAGGCGAAGCTGGAGGCCAGCGGCGGGATCAATGAAAGCACCCTGCTGCCTATCGCAGAGACCGGGGTGGACTACATCTCAATCGGCGCCATGACCAAGGATGTGAAGGCGGTGGATTTGTCGATGCGGCTGAGTATCTAAGCTTTCAAATTAAGAGCGAGCTCACTGTGGCGAGGGAGCTTGCTCCCGCTGGAGCGCGGAGCACTCCCTTTCCGACACAGCCGGTGTATCTGATACACCTCACCACCCGCTATCAGGGCTGCTTCGCAGCCCAGCGGGAGCAAGCTCCCTCGCCACAACAAGCCCGCCCATTTAAAACGCTCAGACCACCAGATTATTCATCTCGCAGTACTCTTCCCAATCGACACCCAGCACCTCGGCCGCCTCTTTGTGCAAGACCAGCCGTGCCGCTTCGAATTCTTCCGGTGTCGAGGTGTACTTGAGGGTCAGCTCCCAAGGCTGGAGGCCCTGGCTCTCGGCCTCGTCCTCGAATGCCCACTGAATCTGATCGCGCTGATCGTCGGCGCTCAGGTCCTTGATTTCTTCTTTAAGCTGCGGCGTGTCCTCAAGGTATTTATTGAGTGCTTCTTCGTGCCGAGCTTCCTGGGTCATTTCAGTCGTGGTCATGTGTGTTCTCTTAGATCGAGGAATGGGGATGCATCTGGGTCATCAAGGGTTGCGCAGATACAAATGAGCGGGCGCGAATGCCGGCTCGTCTGGCCTTCAGAACCATTCTGGGATCAACTGAAAACGTGCTGCCTTTGTTGCCTTTTTGCCCGAGACAGGAATCGAACCTGCGACCTTCGCGTTACGAGTGCGCTGCTCTACCGGCTGAGCTACACGGGCGGTGGGCTAAAGCTAGCACTGCATCGGAAGTCCGGCAACTTACCGGCGTCAACGGGCAATCACACCTTGGGCCCAGAAGCGCGGTTGCAGGAAGGTGTCATGGCCGTCCAGGTACTGCTGCTGCGCTTGCTTGATGTGAGGTACATCGCGCGCGACAATAAAAATCAACAGACCAACGGCCAGCACACTGAGCGTTTTCCAAGCACCCCGGGCCAATGGCAGTTCAGCGGTCGGCGGCATTCGCCACACATGCAGCGCCATCAGCCAGCCCACCACCAGCGCCAGCCAAACCTGGGAGTTGGGCATCACAATCACGCCATCGACCATGGACTGCACCAACGCGCCAACCACCGATGCAAACAGGCACAGCCGCAGCAGGTCTGCACGCTCGGCGCTCAGCGCACGCTCACGCAATATACCGAATGTGGCCCAGCCGCCTCGCCACGCCAACACCGCGACGCACAGAGCCGATGGCACACCCCATTCACTGGCCCATTGCAGGATGGCCTGGTGGGGGTGAGCGGCAATCCTGTTGGTGATATCGGCAAAATGCATAGGCCCGAAACCCAGCCCTGGCCGTTCGGTGAGCATGTGCCATCCCTGCCACCAGATCGGCCCGCGACCCGACAACGAGGTGGTGAGGCGATCGCTGGCGCCACTGGTGAGTTCGATCCCCAGGTAATCCGCTAACACCGTAAACACCAGCCAGTACAGCAACAGCCCGCCACACACTGCGGCCAGCTGCCACCCCAGCCAGCGCCGGCCCCAAGGCCCCAACACCGCCAACACCACACCCGCCGCGCCCATGCCAAGCCAGGTGCCGCGTGTGCCGCCACCAATTGCGATCAGCCACCACACGCACAGCAACGCAAACACCGCAACTTTGAGCGAGCGCGAGAGCGTCGGGATCAACAAGGGAAGCGCCAGCAATGGCAGGGTGAACGTCTGGAACTGGCCGTAGAATCGCTTGTTGGAAAAGCCAGAGAGCAGCAAGTCAGGGTCCAGCGTCCGCTCGGCGCTGGCGAACGCGAGTGCGCCCGCATACACGTATTGAATCGACTTGATCAGGCACAGCAGCACCACCACCATGATCAAGGCGCGGTCCAAAGGCTCGCCGCCCTGGCGACGCAGCAAGGCAACTGCCACGGCAATCGCACCGCAACTGACAAACAAAGCCACTTCGGCCAGTGCCCAGAGCGGCTGGTGGGCCAGCGTCGATGACACCAGGCCCAGCCCAATAATCAGCGCCAGGCCCAGGGTGGTGGGCCGGTCTACCAACCGTTCAACGGGGGCGACCGACAGCCCATACAGCACCGCACAAGCCCCGATGGCAATCTGCATCGCCCGCTGTAGATCATGCCCACTGAACGGTGCACAAATCCCGACAACCAGCAGACACACCACTGCTACCAGAAAAATACTGCCACGCTGCTGTATGGATAAATACATCGGCCACCTCAACTTCCCTGTGGAGGGTCTAGCAGTTATGCACCGTCGGCGCCGCAGCCCTTGGCGATATATTTCGCGTCAGCGGTGGTGGTGCATTTCCAACCACTGGTGGCGTTGCGCGTCAGGCTGATGGTCTTGCCCAGTACCGGCGCGGGAGCGTCGAGTATTTCGCAACGGATGGAACCCGCGCCCGTCGCCACATCCCCTGCCACATCGATCTTGCAATTGGCGGTCGGGCTGGCGCCACCGATCAACGCCAGCGTGGGTACGGTGCCTTGGTTGAGGGTGTCTTCATACCCAGGCTTCAACGCGGTGATTTCAGCCAGGCCGGCGGTGAACTTGGCCTTCGCCTGGTGGGTGGTGTACATGGGCAGGCCGATGGTGGCCAAGATGCCGATGATTGCCACGACGATCAACAACTCGATCAAAGTAAAACCTTTCTGACGCATCACTTTCACTCTCCAGAATAGAACTCATGACAAGGCGCTTCCTGCGCCCCGTGTTGTGCAGCGGCGCCAGTGTACTCATCCGCAAGCGCTCAATCGCGCACTGGACGCACATTCTGACATTTTATCCTGCGTTGCCTGCCTGCCCGAATCCGTCACCTGACTAAGCTATAAATCTTCGACGACCTCTCTGCGGAACCCTGTCATGGATAACGCTTCAACGCTGTACGCCTGGGAAGGCATCAACCGTAAAGGACGTAAGGTGTCCGGGCAAACCGCAGGGCACAACCCCGCCTTGGTCAAGGCTCAGTTGCGCCGGCAAGGCATCAGCCCAGGCGTGGTACGCAAGCAATCTGCCGTGCTGCCAAGCTTGGCACCGTCGATCAGATCGACGGACATCACCCTACTCACTCGCCAACTGGCCACGCTGCTGAAGGCCGGCATTCCCCTTCTGCAAGCCTTCGACATCATCGGCGAAGGCTTCGACAACCGAGCTGTGCGTGAGCAGGTGCAAGGGTTGAAACAGGCGATCGCCGCCGGCTCCAGCCTGGCCGAAGCGTTGCGCAAACAACCGCGCTATTTCGATGAGCTGTATTGCAACCTGGTGGCAGCCGGCGAACAGGCCGGGGCACTGGAAACACTGCTGGAGCGCGTGGCAATCCATCGGGAAAAGAACGAGCAATTAAAGGCCAGGATCAAAAAGGCCATGACCTACCCGATCGCCGTGCTGGTAGTGGCCAGCGTTGTCACCAGCGTTCTATTGATCCACGTCGTGCCGCAGTTCCAGAACCTGTTTGCCGGGGTCGACGGCACACTGCCCGGTTTTACCTTGCAGGTTATCGCGCTCTCCGAGTTCATGCAGAAAGCCTGGTGGATCATGGCGCTGGGCGCTCTTGCGGGGGCCCTGGGATTGCGCCACGCCTATCGTGCCTTGCCTGCTTTTCGTCTATGGCTGGACACCGGTTTGTTGAAAATGCCTCTGGCAGGCAAACTGCTGAGCAAATCAGCCGTGGCTCGCTATGCCCGCACGCTTTCCACCACCTTTGCCGCCGGTGTTCCGTTGGTGCAGGCACTGGAGTCGGTGGCTGGTGCTGCAGGTTCAGGACCGTTCAAACAGGCAATCGAACATATGCGACACGATGTATCCACTGGCATGCAACTGAACCAATCCATGGTCGCCAGCGGACTGTTTCCCGCAATGGCAATCCAGATGACGGCCATCGGCGAAGAGTCGGGCACACTGGACCGCATGCTGGAAAAGGTCGCCAGCCATTACGAGGCCGATGTGGACAACTTGGTCGACAACCTCACCAGCCTGATGGAACCGCTGATCATGGTGGTGTTGGGGGGTATCGTTGGCGCGTTGGTGATCGCCATGTACCTGCCGGTCTTCCAGTTGGGGAGTGCATTTTGAACCTGGTGCTGGGTGAACACCCATTGGCTTTTGTCGTGATGGCATGGGTATTGGGGCTGGTGATTGGCAGTTTTCTCAATGTGGTGGTGTGGCGCCTGCCGAAAATGCTCGAACGTGAATGGCGCGCCCAGGCCCATGAAGTGCTCGGTTTGCCCGCTGAACCTGCCGGGCCGACTTACAATTTGATGCATCCCAACTCCTGCTGTCCGCACTGCAATCATCCGATACGTCCCTGGGAAAACATTCCTCTACTCAGTTATCTGTTTCTCAGAGGCCGTTGCGCCCATTGCCAGGGCGCGATCAGCGCCCGCTATCCACTTACAGAACTGGGGTGCGGGCTGATCTCGGCCTGGGTGGCCTGGCATTTCGGTGTTGGCTGGCAGGCGGGAGCGGTGATGGTGCTGAGTTGGGGCTTGTTGGCGATGAGCCTGATCGATGCAGACCATCAACTGCTGCCCGATGTGCTGGTGATGCCGTTGTTATGGCTGGGTCTGATCGTCAACGGGTTGGGCCTGTTGACGACATTGCCGGACGCGCTGTTGGGCGCGGTGATCGGGTATATGAGCCTGTGGAGCGTGTTCTGGCTGTTCAAGTGGGTCACTGGCAAGGACGGCATGGGCCACGGCGACTTCAAGTTACTGGCGCTGCTCGGCGCCTGGGGTGGCTGGCAGATCCTGCCGATGACGCTGTTGATGTCGTCCCTGCTTGGGGTGTGCGTAGGCTTGATCCTGATGCGTCTACGCAAGACCCAGGCATCGGCGCCCATGCCGTTTGGTCCGTATCTGGCAATTGCCGGCTGGATTGCATTGCTCTGGGGTGGTCAAATAACCGACTTCTATTTGCAGTCTGTCGGTTTCAGATGACCACTTCTGTTGCAGCACCCTGGATTCTCGGCCTCACCGGCGGTATCGGCAGCGGCAAAAGCGCGGCTGCCCAGCACTTTATCAACCTGGGTATTGACCTGGTGGACGCCGACCACGCCGCCCGTTGGGTGGTCGAGCCTGGCCGGCCGGCACTGGCGCGCATCGCCGAGCACTTCGGTGCCGGCGTGCTGCAGCCTGACGGCCAGCTGGACCGCGCCGCATTGCGCAAGCTGATCTTTGAGGTACCCGAAGAGCGCCGCTGGCTTGAAGCCTTGCTACACCCGTTGATTGGCGAGGAGATTCGCAACCACCTGGCGCGCGCGCAGTCGCCTTACGCAATCCTGGTATCGCCGCTGCTGATTGAGTCAGGCCAGAACAGCATGACCCAACGCATCCTGGTGATCGACGTGCCGCAATCGCTGCAGATTCAGCGTACCCTGCAGCGCGACGGCATCACCGAACAACAGGTACAGGCAATCCTCAAGGCGCAGTCAAGCCGTGAAGGCCGCCTGAACCATGCCGATGACATACTGGTCAACGACAAGGACCTCGCCTGGCTGCACAGCGAGGTCGAGCGACTGCACCACTTTTACCTTACTTTGCGTGGAGGCCGAACATGAGCCAACCCTTGACCGTCGATTGCCCAACCTGCGGCGCACCCGTGGAATGGAAAGCGACCAACCTCAACCGGCCGTTCTGCTCGGACCGTTGCAAGCTCATCGACCTCGGCGCCTGGGCGGCCGAGGAACACAAAATCCCGGTGGCTCCGGATGCCGAAGACGAGCTGTTTTCCGAAGACCTGCCGCCGCGCCATTAAGGGCGCATAAAGGCATATTCCTGCTGGTCGTCGAGGTTCTCTGCAAGGTATTGCAGCTCGTCGGCCAGGTCTTCAAAACTGCGCACACCCTTGCTCTGCTGCACCACCGCACTGAGCATGGCGCGCAGGGTCAAGCCTGGGTCAAAACCGATTTCCTGTGCCGCATCCTGGCTTCTGCGCAACTCCTGCCGTGCCCACTCGTACACACTCATGATCGTGCCCCCGCCTTGCCCAGGAAAATTTCGCAGAGCATGGGCCTGCTCGGCTACGCGGGATTTGATCTGGGTCAACGCTGTGAATCGTCGTCCTTCCAGGGCGCCGAGAGGTAGCGAGTACGGTTGAAGGTCTCCAGCCATTCCGGGCAAAACACCACCAAAGCGCTGATAACCATGCCGTTGATAAAGGCCTCTGGGAAGATGATCAACCACAGATAGCCGACGAAATCCTCCAGCCATTCCGGCATGGCAAAAAGACCGTCGAACCACAACAGCCCGAGCCCGAACAACAGGCAGAGCAACGCCGACAGCGCGGCGGCAAAAAAGCCGGAACAGAAGATATACACAAACGGATTGCGTGGTTGCGCACGCTCGACCAGCAGTGCGCAACCCTCGGTAACCAGCACTGGCAGCCCGACAAGCAGCAAGCCGTTGACACCAAGGGCAGCCAAGTCCTGGCGCCCCAACAACATCAGGCCCACCTGGGCAGCAAAGCCGCCGACGATCGCCAGTGGCCAATCCAGCAACAGGGTGACGGCAGTCATGCCGATAAAGTGGTAGGACACACCGGTATCGAAATCCCGCCGTACCAGCCACAGCATGAACAACGCGAACACCGTGCCGAACAGCAAATGCTGACGCCGCCGGTCGGCAAACAACTCGACCCATGGCGAACGCAAGATTGCCCACAGCACCACCGGCGCGTACAACAGCCAGCCGATGCCAAGGGTTTGCGGCGCCAACACGGCCGCACTGATCACGGCTTCACCTGCTCCAGGGCTTGGCGCAGCTCAGCGCCAGAGCTGTATTCGCGTTGCGCGACCAGCTTGCCGTTATCCAGTTGCAGCCACAGCACCTTATCCACAGGACCCGGATAACGCGGCGCAACGCGCGCGTCACGGTCCAGCATAACCCGGTAGTTATAGGACTGCATGGCCGGCACTGCGAACAGTTTGGCGATCAGTCGGGGCATGCGCTGGATATCGGCGACAAACACCCCGCGCCGTGACTCCAGATACCCCTTAGGCTGCCCTTGCAATGCCGTATCCACCCATTTGGCGGCGTCCATGCTGCGCGCCACCAGCAAGATCTGCGCTTGGTCATCCAGGGTGTAGGCCTGGTCGAATTGATCCAGCAACGTCCAGGGCGCCAGGCGTTCACCCACTTCAACGGCCTGGGACCACACGGGTAAAAGGCTGAGCATCAGCACCGCTAAAAACTTCACTACGCACTCCTCAAGTCCGGCTTGATGATCGAGTGACCAGTCTACACCGAGCTTTTACAGCGGGACTTCCTGCGGTCATGATTTGAGCGCTAAGCTGCTACCTATGGATGACTCAGATTACTTGCGCCTGCTCACCGTGGCGGCCGAGCAAGCCAACGCTTTCCTGTCCAATGCCCGCAAGTGGGAGCGTGAGCGTTGGGTCTGCCAGCGCCTGCTGCAAGGCTTGAACGTGCCTTACCGTGCCGAAGAGTTTCACGCCGCCGGGCAAGAACCGCCGGACGTGCTGTTCCGCGATGCCAGCTTCGAAGTGTTTTTCGTACTGGATGAAGGCCGTCGCCTGAACGACGAATGGCGTGACGAGTTGCTGCGCCGTCGCAGCGCCTTCTCCCTTAGCCAACTGGTACGACGTGAAGCCAAGCCGCGACGTATCCCGGCCCATGAATTTTTAATGCGCCTGGCGCCCACATTGCGCAAAAAGGCCCACAACTATAAAGAGCGCGGCATGGACCTGGGGGAGCTGGATATCGTCGCTTTCTCCAGCCTCAAGCGCGAAGTGCTCGACCTCAACAGCCACTTCCCGCCACCGACGGAATACCTGCGCCAAGGCTGGCGCTCGCTGTCACTGGTGGGGCCGACTTTTGCACGGGTGCTGTTCGCACACCCGGACGCGCCGGATTTCTTGCGCAACAACCTGGGCCGCAGCATAGTGTTCGACGTGGGCATCAGCCTCTGAGCCCCCGGCCTGTAACGTGGCGCCCTTTTGCAACGTCTACCTGACGAGGCCTTTATGACCAGCCGCCTGAACCCCGATGACCAACAGCATGTCGAAGAGTACCTGCAACTCTCCCAACACCGAGTCGAGCGCAAGCCTTTCCGGCCGTGGCTGCTCCTCGGTGTGGTGCTTGTAGTGGTGATCGGCCTCGGCCTGTTGAGTCGCCTTTTGAGTTACCTGACGCTATGAGCTGCCTGGCGCTCGCGGGGGTAACTGCTCCGATTTCTTTTAGCCTTGCGAGATATCCCCATGACCCATCGTATTATTATCGTCGGCGGCGGCGCCGGCGGCCTGGAGTTGGCTACCCGCCTGGGTAAGACTCTGGGCAAGCGCGGCACCGCCAGCATCACGCTGGTGGACGCCAACCTGACCCATATCTGGAAGCCCTTGCTGCACGAAGTGGCCGCAGGTTCGCTGAACTCTTCGGAGGACGAACTCAATTATGTCGCCCAGGCCAAATGGAACCACTTCGAGTTCCAACTGGGGCGCATGAGCGGGCTTGACCGTGAACAAAAGAAGATCCAGCTCGCCGCCACGCTTGATGAAGAAGGCCGTGAGCTGGTGCCTGCGCGCGTGCTGGACTATGACAGCCTGGTCATCGCGGTCGGCAGCACCACCAACGATTTCGGCACCGAAGGCGCGGCGCAACACTGCCTGTTCCTCGACACCCGCAAGCAAGCCGAGCGCTTCCACCAGCAATTGCTCAACCACTATCTGCGCGCTCATGCCGGGCAGACCGACGTGGTGGAAAAAATCAGCGTCGCCATCGTCGGCGCCGGTGCAACCGGCGTCGAACTGGCCGCCGAGCTGCATAACGCCGCCCATGAGTTGGCCGCCTATGGCCTGGACCGCATCAAGCCGGAAAACATGCACATCACCCTGATCGAAGCCGGGCCACGGGTGTTGCCTGCCCTGCCGGAGCGTATCGGCGGGCCTGTGCATAAAACCCTGGAAAAGCTCGGAGTGACGGTGCTGACCAACTCGGCGGTCAGTGAAGTGACGGCCGACGCCCTGATCACCAGCAGCGGCCAAGTGATTCCAGCCAGCCTCAAGGTGTGGGCCGCCGGCATTCGCGCACCAGGTTTCCTCAAGGACATCGACCGCCTGGAAACCAACCGTATCAATCAGCTGCAGGTGTTGCCAACGCTGCAAACTACCCGCGACGAAAACATCTTCGCCTTTGGTGACTGCGCTGCTTGCCCACAAGTGGGCACCGACCGCAACGTACCGCCACGGGCCCAGGCGGCTCACCAACAGGCGTCGCTGCTGGCAAAATCGCTGAAGCTGCGTATTGAAGGCAAGGACCTGCCGTCGTACAAGTACACCGACTATGGATCGCTGATTTCGCTATCGCGGTTCTCGGCGGTGGGTAACTTGATGGGTAACCTCACTGGCAGCGTGATGCTGGAAGGCTGGTTGGCGCGGATGTTTTACGTGTCGCTGTACCGGATGCACCAGGTGGCGCTGTATGGGTTTTTCCGTACGGCGATGCTGATGCTGGGGAGCAAGATCGGCCGAGGCACCGAGCCGCGTCTGAAATTGCACTAACAACGCTTATTAATGTGGGAGCGGGCTTGCCCGCGATAGCGGTGGAACAGCAGCACATAGGCTGGCTGACAATCCGCTATCGCAGGCAAGCCCGCTCCCACATTTTTTTGCGTTGCATTTGAGATTTTCAGCACAAAAAAAATCCCCGTATCTTTCGATACGAGGATTTTTAATATGGTCGGGGTAAGGGGATTCGAACTCCTGACATCCTGCTCCCAAAGCAGGCGCGCTACCGGACTGCGCTATACCCCGGTAATAAAAAGGCGACCTTTCAGTCGCCTTCTTCGATCAGTGCTTTTGGCCTCTGATCTTAAGATCTGATTCCAGCGTTAACTGGTCTCAAAAATGGTGGGTCGTGTGGGATTCGAACCTACGACCAATTGGTTAAAAGCCAACTGCTCTACCAACTGAGCTAACGACCCAAATATGGTCGGGGTAAGGGGATTCGAACTCCTGACATCCTGCTCCCAAAGCAGGCGCGCTACCGGACTGCGCTATACCCCGGTTTTGAAATTGGCTCCGTGACCAGGACTCGAACCTGGGACCCAATGATTAACAGTCATTTGCTCTACCGACTGAGCTATCACGGAACTACATATTTCAAATGTACAACTTTTACTGCTGTGTAACCTTCTCTTCGACTTGCCCGTATCGCTACGTTCATGTGTCTGAGGCGCGCTATTCTACAATCTTAAAAACCCCTGTCAACCCTTTAAATTGCTTTTAAGACAATGATTTGCGCTTGTTTCTGATTTCTTCTTGGGGAGAAGAAACCCGTGGGCTGACGTTGCTGCGGGGCGCACTTTACAAGCCTTTGCCTTACAGTTCAACGCCCTATCGAAAAAAAAGGCCCCGTAATGCGGGGCCTTGTCTTATCCGCCTACAGCCTGGGCTCAGTGGAAGACGATTTCGTCGTTTTCCACGGTCGCCGTGACGCTGGTGCCCGGCATGAAACTGCCCGACAAAATCAACTGGGCCAGCGGGTTTTCGATCCAGCGCTGGATCGCACGTTTCAACGGCCGTGCGCCATACACCGGGTCATAACCGACCGCGATCAATTTCTCCAACGCGTCACTGCCCAGCTCCAGCGACAGTTCGCGTTCGGCCAGACGACTGCGCAGACGGCCCAGCTGGATCTCGGTGATACCCGCGATCTGGTCACGTGCCAGAGGCTCAAAGATCACCACTTCGTCGACCCGGTTAATGAATTCCGGACGGAAGTGCGTGGTCAACGCATCCATTACAGCAGCACGCTGGCCCTCACGATCACCTACCAGCTCCTGGATCTGCGCCGAGCCCAGGTTGGAGGTCATCACGATCACCGTGTTGCGGAAGTCCACGGTGCGCCCGTGACTGTCCGTCAGGCGGCCATCTTCCAGCACTTGCAACAGGATGTTGAACACATCCGGATGCGCCTTCTCGACCTCATCCAGCAAGATCACCGAGTAAGGCTTACGCCGCACGGCTTCGGTCAGGTAACCGCCCTCCTCGTAGCCCACATAGCCTGGTGGCGCGCCGATCAAGCGAGCCACCGAGTGTTTCTCCATGAATTCGGACATATCGATCCGCACCATGGCCTCTTCAGTATCAAAGAGGAACTCGGCCAAGGCTTTGCACAGCTCGGTTTTACCCACGCCGGTCGGGCCGAGGAACATGAACGAACCACTTGGGCGATTCGGGTCGGACAAACCGGCACGGGAACGCCGTACTGCGTTGGACACCGCCACCACAGCCTCTTCTTGGCCAATGACGCGCTGGTGCAACAGGCTTTCCATCTTCAGCAGCTTGTCGCGCTCACCTTCGAGCATTTTCGACACCGGAATGCCGGTCCACTTGGAAACAACTTCGGCAATTTCTTCCTCGGTCACTTTGCTGCGCAACAACTGGTTCTCGCTTTTACCGTGCTGATCGACCATCTGCAGGCTGCGCTCCAAGTCCGGGATCACCCCGTATTGCAACTCGGCCATGCGGTTCAGGTCACCTTTGCGGCGTGCGGCTTCCAGTTCCTGGCGGGACTGCTCGATCTTTTGCTGGATCTGCGCAGAACCCTGCACTTCAGCTTTCTCCGAGGTCCAGATTTCTTCCAGGTCGGAATACTCGCGCTCCAGACGGACGATTTCTTCCTGGAGTTTTTCCAGACGTTTCTTCGCCGCTTCGTCTTCTTCTTTCTTAAGGGCCTGGGACTCAACTTTCAGTTGAATCAGGCGCCGATCCAGACGGTCGAGTACTTCCGGCTTGGAATCGATTTCCATGCGGATACGGCTGGCCGCTTCGTCGATCAAGTCGATGGCCTTGTCCGGCAACTGACGGTCAGTGATATAGCGATGGCTCAACTTGGCCGCCGCAATGATCGCACCGTCGGTGATCGCCACCTTGTGGTGGACCTCATAACGTTCTTTCAAGCCTCGCAGGATCGCGATGGTGTCTTCTTCGCTCGGCTCCTCCACCAGCACTTTCTGGAAGCGACGCTCAAGGGCGGCGTCTTTTTCGATGTACTGGCGATATTCGTTGAGCGTGGTAGCACCGACGCAGTGCAACTCACCCCGCGCCAAGGCTGGCTTGAGCATGTTGCCGGCGTCCATGGAGCCCTCGCCTTTGCCGGCGCCTACCATGGTGTGCAGTTCGTCGATAAACAGAATGATCTGCCCTTCCTGCTTGGACAACTCATTCAGCAGGGATTTCAGACGCTCTTCGAACTCACCGCGGAACTTGGCACCTGCAATCAACGAGCCCATGTCCAGGGAGAGCAGACGCTTGCCCTTCAGGCCGTCCGGCACCTCACCATTGATGATGCGTTGGGCCAGGCCTTCGGCAATCGCGGTTTTACCCACACCAGGTTCACCGATCAGCACCGGGTTGTTCTTGGTGCGACGTTGCAGCACCTGGATCGTGCGACGAATTTCATCGTCACGGCCGATCACCGGGTCAAGCTTGCCCTCTTCGGCGCGCTTGGTCAGGTCGACCGTGTATTTATCCAGTGCTTGACGCGACTCCTCATGGTTGGGGTCGTTTACCGCGTCACCGCCACGCAGGTTGTTGATGGCGTTTTCCAGGGCTTTCTTGCTCACGCCCTGGCCCAGCAACAATTTGCCAAGCTTACTGTTCTCGTCCATCGCGGCGAGCAGTACCAGTTCACTGGAAATGAACTGGTCACCCTTCTGCTGGGCCAGACGGTCAGCCTGATTCAGCAGGCGCGCCAAATCCTGCGACATATTCACGTCGCCGGTCGGGTTTTGGATTTTCGGCAGTTGGTCGAGCTCTTTGCTCAACTCCTTGCGCAGGCTGTTGACGTCAAAGCCCACCTGCATCAGCAAGGGTTTGATAGAACCACCTTGCTGTTCCAGGAGCGCCTGCATCAAGTGCGCAGGCTCGATGGCCGGGTGGTCAAGGCCCACCGCCAAGGATTGGGAGTCCGATAAGGCCAACTGCAACTTGCTGGTTAAACGATCAATACGCATTAGTCACCTTCCTTTTGAGCAGGCCGGAGCTATAAAACATCCTGAATGAAGAAACCTGCCAGATACCCCTATAGATGTGGTCAATTCTGGGAGATTCAAGCTACGGATAGTTGACGCAGATCAGAAGAGTCTAGCGCTCGAGCCAGATAAGGGAGGCGAACCGACCGGTGCGAGAGCTGCGGCGGTAAGAAAAGAAGCGTGGATCGGTCACGGTGCAGAAACCGCCACCATAAACAGCCGTGACACCCCGCGCGGCAAGGCGCAAACGGGCCAACTGATAGATGTCGGCCATGAACTTGCCGGGATTGCGGCTGGGCACAAAGGCTTCGGCAGTAATCGGCAGTTGCTGCATGAAGGCTTCACGCACCTCCGGGCCGACTTCGAAGGCCTGTGGGCCAATGGCCGGGCCGAGCCAGACCAGCACATCGGCAGGTTCAGCGTTGAGGCTTTCGAAAGCGGCTTCCAACACACCTGCCGCCAGCCCGCGCCAACCGGCATGGGCGGCGGCCACACGGGTGCCGGCGCGGTTGCAGAACAACACGGGTAGGCAATCGGCGGTCATTGAGGTACAGGCAATGCCTGGAGTGCTGGTCCAACTGCCATCGGCTTCGACAGTCTGGCCAGGATCGGCCTCGACCACCTTGATACCGTGGACTTGGCGCAGCCAGGCCGGCTGAATAACGAAGGCATCGGTAAGCCGACGGCGATTTTCCAGGACGGCGTCCAGGCTGTCCTCGACATGATCGCCCAGGTTGAGGCTGTCGAACGGCGCCAGACTGACGCCGCCCGCACGGGTGGTGACGCAGGCTTTCACCTGAGCCGGCGCAGGCCAGTCAGGAATCAGCCAGTCACTCATCCGATAAATGCCTCGCGATCCTGCTTGAGCAGCGACAACAACCAGACCAAATCGTCTGGAAGAGGCGATTCCCAGCTCATCCGCTTACCGCTCGTCGGATGATCCAGCTCCAGGAAGCGTGCATGCAGTGCCTGGCGCGGGAAGGATTTCAGCGATTCAACCATGGTCACACTGGCCGCTGGCGGAATACGGAAGCGACCGCCGTAGGCCGGATCTCCGACCAACGGGAAGTTAATGTGCGCCATGTGCACGCGAATCTGGTGCGTACGGCCGGTTTCCAGCTTGACCCGCACATGCGTGTGGGAGCGGAAACGCTCGAGTACACGGTAGTGGCTGACGGCTTGCTTGCCGCCCTCCATCACCGCCATACGCTGGCGCTGCTGGCCGTGACGACCGATCGGGGCGTTGATCTTGCCACCTGCCACCACCACGCCAATCACGATGCATTCGTAGATCCGGCTGACGCTGCGGCTTTGCAATTGTGTGACCAACTGCGTCTGCGCCTGAATGGTCTTGGCCACCACCATCAAGCCGGTGGTGTCCTTGTCCAGACGGTGCACGATGCCGCAGCGCGGGACGTTGATGATGTCCGGCACGTGGTGCAGCAAGGCATTAAGCAAAGTGCCATCAGCGTGCCCGGCGGCCGGGTGAACCACCAGGCCTGCGGGTTTGTTGATGACCAGGATGTCGTCGTCTTCATAGACGATGTCCAGCTCAATGTCCTGGGCAACCCATTCTCCCTGGGCTTCCTGCTCGGCAGTCAGCTCAAGAATCGCACCGCCATGGACTGTGTCTCGCGGGCGGATAACCGCTCCATCCACAGTCAGGCGGCCGTCTTTGATCCAGGCGGAAAGGCGCGAGCGCGAGTGCTCAGCGAATAATTGTGCGGCGACTTGATCGAGGCGTTGGCCGCCCAATTCGGACGGCACCTCTGCGCGAAGTTCAATTTTATCGGACATGCTCAGACTAGGCGTGGCACAGCCTTTGGTTTCGGCTGCGCGCTTGTGGTTAAATACGGCGTCTTTTGCCCCGAGGCTTTCAACGGGGCGCTCATCATAACAGGACGGCCCCGCCCAAGACAGCGGCCGTCATAGGGACGCAAGCCGCCATGCAAGTGAAACACCTGCTGCTGATCGCCATCCTCGCCATGACTGCTGCTTGCTCGTCAACAAAGGAAGTCGTCGACGAAAACCTGAGCGAAGTCGAGTTGTACCAACTGGCTCAGAAAGACTTGGACAATAATAGCTACACCAGCGCCACAGCGAAGCTGAAGGCACTGGAGTCGCGTTATCCGTTCGGGCGCTACGCCGACCAGGCCCAGCTCGAGCTGATCTACGCCAACTACAAGAACGCCGAACCGGAAGCTGCCAAGTCCGCCGCCGAGCGTTTCATCCGCCTGCATCCGCAGCACCCGAACGTCGACTACGCCTACTACATGAAGGGCCTGACCTCGTTCGACCAGGACGTTGGCCTGTTGGCGCGCTTCCTGCCGCTGGACATGACCAAGCGTGACCCGGGCGCTGCCCGCGACTCCTACAACGAGTTCGCGCAACTGACCAGCCGCTATCCCAACAGCCGCTACGCGCCGGACGCCAAGCAGCGCATGATCTACCTGCGCAACCTGCTGGCTTCCTACGAGATCCACGTGGCTCACTACTACCTGACCCGTCAGGCCTATGTAGCTGCCGCCAACCGTGGCCGTTATGTCGTCGAGAACTTCCAGGAAACCCCTTCCGTGGGTGACGGCCTGGCGGTGATGACCGAGGCTTACCAGCGTCTGCATCTGGACGACCTGGCCAGCACCAGCCTGGAAACCCTGAAGCTCAACTACCCTGAC
The DNA here is from genome assembly GCF_014268275.3 of Pseudomonas tritici. Lineage (NCBI taxonomy): Bacteria > Pseudomonadati > Pseudomonadota > Gammaproteobacteria > Pseudomonadales > Pseudomonadaceae > Pseudomonas > Pseudomonas tritici. The sequence continues at coordinate 1,174,616 of NZ_CP077084.1, read as the reverse complement.
CACCCTAGCCTGAAAGATGGCCAGTTCGTGCCTCAGGTTGCCGAAGCCGACAACCGTTCGTGGCTGAGCAAGTACACCCTGGGCCTGATCGAGTCCCGTCCACCGCTGCCGCCGGGCGAAACCCGCGCCAACCAGGACGTGATCAAGCAGTACCAGGACGCCAAGGACGCTATCCCTTCGGACCTCAAGCCGCATGACGAGAACGGCGACGTGATCGAAGAGGAAGAGCCACAGGCCCTGGGCAACAACCAGGACCGTTCGTGGTTCAGCTACATGACCTTTGGTGTGTTTGACTGATTGCACCCTGCGTCATCAAGAAGGAGCCTTTCGAGGCTCCTTTTTTGTGAGCGGTATTATTGCGCTGTGCGCCTGGCATGTCCTTGGCTAAACTGGCGCATTCCTTGTCGAGAAACTGCCCATCATGCTTCGTCTACTGTTCTGGATTGCCGTCATTGCCGCTGCAGTATGGTTCTGGCGCAAATTCAAAAGCCCGGCCGCCAAACAGCAACGCGCCAGTGAGCCCGACGCCGCCTTGATGGTGCGTTGCGCCCACTGCGGCGTGCACCTGCCGCAGGATCGTGCCTTGGGCTCGCGCCAGGAGTGGTATTGCACCCAGGCGCATCTGGAGCAGGGGCCGAAGTCTATCCAGCGTTGATCCGACCCTCGGGCGCATAAGGCGCCGGGTCGATAATTGGCGTACGCGCCAGCAGCAAGTCGGTAAATAATTGGCAGGACGCCGGCGCAAGCACCAGGCCATTGCGGTAATGCCCGCAATTGAGCCACAACCCTTTGAAGCCCGGCACGCGGCCGATGTAAGGGATACCTTCCGGCGAACCTGGGCGCAATCCGGCCCAGTGCCCAACAACCTCGGCGTCCGCCAAGGCAGGAATCAACTCCACCGCTGACGCCTTGAGGCTTTCCAACGCTGTTTCAGTGGGAGTCTTGTCGAAGCCTTCATGCTCCAGCGTACTGCCGACCAGGATGTGCCCGTCACGCCGAGGGATCGCATAGCGCCCCTTGGCCAGGACCATGCTCGACAGGAAGTCAGAGGCGCATTTGTACAGGATCATCTGGCCTTTGACCGGCTCCACCGGTAGCGCCAAGCCGAGTGTGCCAAGCAACTCACCGCTCCAGGCGCCCGCCGCAAGAACGACATGATCGCCGAAGATCGGGCCGTCGGCCGTCTTCACGCCCACCACATTGCCAGCGTCCAGGGCAAACCCGGTCACTTCGCACTGTTCATGAATGGTCACACCGGGCAGCGCCAGCAGTGCAGCCTTGAGGGATTTGACCAAGCGCGGGTTGCGCACATTGGCGACGTTGGCCATATAGATCGCCTGGGAGTACCCACTGCCCAGCACCGGAACGGCATCATGGGCGGCTGACACGTCCACTTTGCTCAACGGCCGGCCCTCACGTTCAGCCCAAGCCAGGGCTTCGGCTTCGTCGTCCAGGTCCAGCCAGTACAATCCAGTGGTATGCACCTCAGGGTCGACACCCGTCGCAGTAAACAAGCGTTCTGCCAGCTGTGGATAAAAATCCTGGGACCAATGCGCCAGCGCGGTAACTGCCGGGCTGTAGCGCCACGGATACAGCGGCGAAACAATGCCACCACCCGCCCAGGAAGACTCCTGCCCCAACCCCGCGCGCTCCAGCAGCACCACCGCTTGCCCTTGGGTCGCCAGGTTGAACGCCGTCAACAAGCCGATGACCCCGCCACCGACAATCACTACCTGCTGTTGCTCTGCCATCATTTGATCCAGCCGATAAATAGGAACAAGCGCACCCGGCGCCCAATCATCCAGCACCCTCATCACTGCCCCCAGCACAGCTTGCGCGACATGTCCGGCGCCGCGCCCGGATTGGACCGCGCACCGGTGCTGGTCAGGCTGAAGTCGCCGCAAGGGTCGCCGACCATTATCGAGTCGACGGCAGGCGTGGCCACCAGCTGGAAATCCTGAGGGTTCAATGCAGCGCTGATTCTATAGCGATCATTGCCCGCACTGACGCCGCTTGCGTCAATAAAAGTACCGTTCCTCGTATAAAAGCGCTCCAGTTGTTGAGCTTGCTCGGTCAACAACGCGACGATTTCAGCGCGATACACCTTTTTCATATGGCCGGTGTATCCGGGATAAGCGATCCCGGCCAGAACCGCGATGATCGCTACAGCGATCAGTAACTCGATCAGGGTAAAACCCTGGCTATCCATGCCCATCACATTGCTCCTTATTGAAGTTGTCGCCATGCCACACGCCGAAAACGTGAGCCGCCCTCTTCTTCCACCCGCGCGTAGACGCTCTCCAGCACCGTGCGCAGTTGGCCGCTCAGCCCGACAGCCGTCACTCGGTACACCGCAGCGGGTGTTTGCGCGGGTAAACGGGCCAACCCTACTCCGGGGCCGAGGAACTGAATGCCGTATACACCACCCTTAAGCGCAACCCAGGTGACGCCCGAAACAGGGTCCATTCCAGCCCCGACCACTGAAAATGCTGCTTGCGGCGGCGCACAGGCAACTATCGACTGACACAACGGCAGCGCCGCAAATGACCGCTGTATGGCCTGCTCGCCGCGCCTCAAGCCACTCTCGGCACTTTGCAGCGACTGATTGCGCTGCCAGAGACTACCGGCGATCTTTTGCTGGGTGACTGCGCCTTGCATCGATGACAAACCGATCAGCGACACCAGCAACAGGAACACCAGACTGATCAGCAGAACCATGCCCGCCTGGCGCAAACGAATACCCTCTGTCAGCATCATGGCGGCTTACCCCAGACGGTTTCGCAGCGCCGCCACGACGCTGTAGGTTTGATCTTTAACCCGGTCGGTCGGATCTCGCAGCGTCATCAGGATGCGCACACTGCGTATCAGGGATACGGCGGCCGGACTCGGGTCGTAGCGCACCACCTCCGTTGATGCGGGTTTGGCAGCCACGCCAAAGCTGATATCGAATGCCTGCACGTTATCCACCAGCACTGCCTTGGCAGGGGCCGCAGGCGTGCTGACCTTCAATTGGCCCGCTTCGAAGATGTACGTGAGTTGGCGCAGTGCAAAACGGATCTGTCCGGGTGCAGGCACAGGGGAATTTCCGGCATACGCTTGGGCGCTGCCTGTGCAGTCAGACAGCACCGTCCAATCGGGTTTGCCACTCTCATTGCCGACATCCGCGGTCACCAGCGTGAGCGACCTTGCACCCGCCCCAGCACTCCAACTGACAGGCCGATCAAAGGCCGGAGGAGCGTTGTCGATAAACTCCGTGGCCAAACAGCCAAACATGCCCGCCTGACGGATATCCTGGCTCATCTTGCCCAGCACGAACCGCGCATCATCCTGCAGCATCATGGCGGCCTGCTGGCTGTCGTGGGTGGTCCTGGAATTGACCGCCACCTGGCTGACCCCTAGCACCAGCACCAAGCCCATCGCCAAAGCCAACAGCAATTCCACCAAGCTGAAACCCCGAGTGCGACGCCTCATTGCGTCACCCCCGGCTCATCACTGACGCGACTGGTCAGAATGAATGTTTCCCGAGCACCCGGGCTGTTAGCGCCTCGACTGTCATCCCAACTGATACTGACAGTGGCTTCGTTTGCACTGATCGACACCGCGCCTTTGGCGCTCTCCCCGGCGAAGCCGAGAATATTCGCCTCGAAATCATGCAGGTCCTGGTCGCGCACGCTAGCGGTAGCGCTGCTCGCCGGAGCACGCTCGGACCGCTCCCATGCGTAGTCGGCAGCGGAATTGGCGCGGATTCGGTCGAGCATGTCGTAGGCAATGAAACTGGCCTGGCTGGTCATCCTGGCACTGTCGGTGTATTTCAGCGCATTGAGCTGGATCACCGCCGCGCCCAACAGCCCGATGGTGAGAATCAGCACCGCAACCAACACCTCGATCAGCGTCATGCCGCGTTGGTGCCGGAGTAAGGCGTGGGGAAAACTGGTGTTTGGGCAGGCAAGCATTACCGTCGTCATCCGTGTCGAAGGCCAGAAAAAAGCAGCTGAAATCTGCTGTACGGCCCAAGACTAGCGTCGGTTTTTCACCCGCGCTGCTCCCGGAACAAAGCGAAATACTTTGGACATAAAGGCCACCATCCAGCGCCACAGCACGGGCGCTATACCTATGGCTGTACTCAAATCCATGGAGGGATGGCATATGCAACAACGAGGTTTCACCCTGATTGAACTGCTACTCGGACTGATCGTGAGCAGCGTCCTGGCTAACCTGGCAGTGCCCAGTTTCAAGAGCCTGCTGGAATCACAGCAACGACATAGCGCGGCACAGTCCTTGGCGGGAGGACTGCGCTACGCACGCACCGAAGCCGTCGCACGCAATCGGGCGGTGGTCATTCACGCGCTGGACGAAGACTGGAGCCGGGGTTGGCGGGTGATCGTGGATGAGAGCGGACGCGGCCACTTGGACGATAAAAACCCGGTATTGCTGGAGCACCAGGACAGCGGGAAGGTCCCGATCGTCGGCAATGGGCCGCTCAAGAACCAGGTGCGCTTCAGCGGGCTGGGCGAGCCGATATTTTCAGGGGGAGGGTTTCGTGCAGGTACTGTGCATGTGTGCGACTCGGAGCAGCCACAGAGCCTGTATCAGGTCGTACTGGCGCCCAGCGGGCGCATCAGCCTGCGCAGCGACCGTGCCGAGCAGGCATTGTGCCGGAGCTAATCCGGCACCCGGACAATCAGAGCAGCGAGCGAACCCGCAGCTCCTTGGGCATGGAGAACGTGATGTTTTCTTCGCGACCCGCCAGTTCGTCCGCACCGGTGGCACCCCACGCATGCAACTGCTGGATAACGCCGCGCACCAGCACTTCCGGGGCCGAAGCACCCGCCGTGATACCAATGCGCTCGACGCCATCGAACCAGCTGCGCTGCATGTCTTCGGCGCCGTCGATCAGGTATGCAGGGGTTGCCATGCGCTCAGCCAGCTCACGCAGGCGGTTGGAGTTGGAGCTGTTAGGGCTGCCGACCACCAGGACCACGTCACATTCATCGGCCAGTTGCTTGACCGCGTCCTGCCGGTTTTGGGTGGCGTAGCAGATGTCGTCCTTGCGCGGCCCGCCGATGGCCGGGAAGCGACTACGCAGCGCGTCGATAACGCGGCTGGTGTCGTCCATAGACAAGGTGGTCTGGGTCACGAATGCCAGGCGTTCAGGGTTTTGCACCTGAAGATTGGCAACATCCTTTTCGTCTTCGACCAGGTAGATAGCCCCGCCATTGCTGGCATCGTACTGGCCCATGGTGCCTTCAACTTCCGGGTGGCCGGCATGGCCGATCAGGATGCACTCTCGACCGTCACGGCTGTAGCGCGCGACTTCGATGTGCACCTTGGTGACCAACGGGCAGGTGGCATCGAAGACTTTCAGGCCACGGCCTGCCGCTTCGGTACGCACGGCCTGGGAAACACCGTGGGCGCTGAAGATGACGATTACGTCGTCCGGCACCTGGTCCAGCTCTTCGACAAAGATGGCACCGCGCGCGCGCAGGTCCTCGACCACGAATTTGTTGTGGACGACTTCATGGCGCACGTAAATCGGCGGCCCGAAGACTTCCAGGGCGCGATTGACGATTTCGATCGCCCGGTCCACACCGGCGCAGAAGCCACGGGGGTTGGCGAGTTTGATTTGCATGCTGTGCCTCGTGTCTTGCCCTGCAAGAAATTAGATCAACACAGCCCTTGGGGAAACCGACTCCTGTGGGAGCTGGCTTGCCTGCGATAGCATCACCGCGGTGTAGTCGATACACCGAGTCGTCTGCATCGCAGGCAAGCCAGCTCCCACACAAGCCAGCTCACACAGGAACCGCTTCTGTCAGTTTAAAGCGCTTTAACGCTGAAGATTTCAACGTCAAAGGTCAAGGTTTTACCGGACAGCGGGTGGTTGAAGTCGATGGTCACTTGCGCGTCATCAAAGGTTTTCACCACGCCGGGCAGCTCGGTATTCGCCGCATCGTTGAAGATCACCAGCAGGCCTTCCGACAGGTCCATGTCCTGGAACTGCGAACGCGGGATGATTTGCACGTTTTGCGGGTTGGGCTGGCCAAAGGCGTTTTCCGGCAGGATCTGCAGGGTACGCTTGTCACCCGCCTTGAAGCCGAACAGGGCCGCTTCGAAACCCGGCAGCAGGTTGCCGTCGCCCACCTTGAAGGTAGCCGGGGCTTTGTCGAACGTGCTGTCGACCGTGTCGCCGTTCTCAAGGCGCAGTGCGAAATGCAAGGTGACTTCCGTGTTCTGGCCGATGCGTTGCTCAGCCAATACCTGATCAGTCATTGACGGTCTCTCCGGTTTTCTTACTTTTGAACATGTCCAACGCCAGCATGATTGCACCGACGGTGATGGCACTGTCGGCAAAATTGAAAGCCGGGAAGTACCAACGGTTCTGCCAATGCACCAAGATGAAGTCAATCACATGGCCCAGGGCAATGCGATCGTACAGGTTGCCCAGCGCGCCACCCAACACCAGAGCCAAGGCGATCGCCAACCAGGTGTCATCGCGACCAAGACGCTTGAGCCACACGACCAGCACCGCACTGACCACCACCGCGATCACGGCGAACAGCCAGCGCTGCCAGCCGCCTCCATCAGCGAGGAAGCTGAAGGCCGCGCCAGTGTTGTAGGCCAGGGTCCAGCTGAAGTAATCCGGGATGACTACGATCTGCTGGAACATTTCCAGAGTGCCCTCGAAATGAGCCTTGCTGACCTGGTCAATGACCAGCACCAGCAAGCTCAGTACGAGCCAGCCCAGACGTCCGAAACGACCGGCATTAGGCATAGTGGCGAACCTCACCAGCACCCGAGATGTTGTCGACACAACGACCACAGATTTCCGGATGCTCAGGGTTCACGCCAACATCTTCGCGGCAGTGCCAGCAACGGGCGCACTTAGGGAAGGCCGACTTGACCACTTTGAGCTTGAGGCCCGGTACTTCGGTGGCAACCGCGTCCGCCGGAGCCTGGGCAAACGGTGCCAGGCTCGCGGTGGAGGTGATCAGCACGAAGCGCAGTTCGTTGCTCAGCTTGGCCAGGTCGGCGGTCAGGCCTTCCTCGGCAAACAGGGTGACTTCGGCTTGCAGGTTGCCACCGACGGCCTTGGCCGCACGTTGCACTTCCAACTCCTTGTTCACCGCAACCTTGACGGCCATTACGCCTTCCCAATATTCGCGGCCCAGTTCGAAGTCGGCCGGCAGTTCGGTCAGGCCTTCGTACCAGGTGTTGAGCATCACGGACTCGTTACGCTCGCCCGGCAGGTATTCCCACAGTTCGTCGGCGGTGAACGCCAGGATCGGCGCGATCCAGCGCACCAGCGCTTCGCTGATGTGGTACAGCGCAGTCTGCGCCGAGCGGCGTGCCTTGCTGTTGGCGCCGGTGGTGTACTGGCGATCCTTGATGATGTCGAGGTAGAAACCACCCAGCTCCTGCACGCAGAAGTTGTGGATCTTCGAGTAGACGTTCCAGAAGCGGTATTCGCCGTAGCTCTCCTGCAACTCACGCTGCAGCAACAGGGTACGGTCCACAGCCCAACGGTCCAGGGCGAGCATGTCCTCGGCCGGCAGGATATCGGTCGCCGGGTTGAAACCGGTCAGGTTCGACAGCAGGAAGCGTGCGGTATTTCGGATACGGCGGTAGGCATCGGCGCTACGAGCCAGGATCTGATCCGACACGGCGATCTCGCCCGAATAGTCGGTCGACGCTACCCACAGACGCATGATGTCGGCGCCCAGGGTGTCGTTGATCTTTTTCGGCTCGATCACGTTCTTCAACGACTTGGACATCTTGCGGCCCGTCTCGTCGACGGTGAAGCCGTGGGTCAGCAGTTCGCGGTACGGCGCGTGGTCGTCGATGGCGCAACCGGTCAGCAGCGACGAGTGGAACCAGCCACGGTGTTGGTCCGAACCTTCCAGATACAAGTCGGCACGCGGGCCGGTCTCGTGGCCCATTGGGTGCGAGCCGCGCAGGACGTGCCAATGGGTGGTGCCGGAGTCGAACCACACGTCGAGGGTGTCGCTGATCTTGTCGTACTGCGGCGCTTCATCGCCCAGCAGTTCGGCGGCGTCCATTTTGAACCAGGCTTCGATGCCTTCCTGTTCAACGCGCTGGGCAACGATTTCCATCAGTTCAACGGTACGTGGGTGCAGCTCGCCGCTTTCCTTGTTCAGGAAGAACGGGATTGGCACGCCCCAGTTACGCTGGCGGGAGATGCACCAGTCCGGACGATTGGCGATCATCGAGTGCAGGCGCGCCTGGCCCCAGGCCGGGACGAACTTGGTTTCTTCGATAGCCTTGATCGCGCGATTACGCAGGGTGTCGCCGCGGGTCGGCTCTTTGTCCATGCCGATGAACCACTGCGCGGTGGCGCGGTAGATCAGCGGAGTCTTGTGGCGCCAGCAATGCATGTAGCTGTGCTGGATGGTCGCGGTTTGCATCAGCGCACCGACTTCACGCAGCTTTTCGATGATCGGCTGGTCGGCCTTGAAGATGAACTGGCCGCCGAAGAACTCCAGCGACGGCACGTAGACGCCGTTGCTTTGCACCGGGTTGATGATGTCGTCGTTGACCAGGCCGTACTTCTTGCAGATCACGAAGTCGTCCACGCCATAGGCCGGCGAGCAGTGAACAATGCCAGTACCCGAACCCAGTTCGACGTAGTCAGCCAGGTACACCGGCGACAGGCGGTCATAGAACGGGTGACGGAAGTTGATCAGTTCCAGCGCAGAGCCGGTGGTAGTGGCAATCACCGAACCTTGCAGTTCGTAACGCGCCAGGCAGGCTTCGACCATTTCCTCGGCCAGCACCAGCAGGCGATCACCGACGTCCACCAGGGCGTAGGTGAATTCCGGGTGCACGTTCAGCGCCTGGTTGGCCGGGATGGTCCACGGGGTGGTGGTCCAGATCACAATGGCAGCCGGTTTGCTCAGGCTTGCCAGGCCAAAAGCCTGGGCCAACTTGGCGTCGTCTGCGATCGGGAAGGCCACGTCGATGGTCGAGGACTTCTTGTCTTCGTACTCGACTTCCGCCTCAGCCAGGGCCGAACCGCAGTCAAAGCACCAGTTCACGGGCTTGAGGCCCTTGAACACGAAACCGCCTTTGACGATTTCGGCCAAGGCACGGATTTCACCGGCCTCGTTCTTGAAGTTCATGGTCTTGTACGGGTTGTCCCACTCGCCCAACACGCCCAGGCGGATGAATTCGGACTTCTGCCCTTCGATCTGCTCGGTAGCGTAGGCACGGCACAGTTCGCGGGTTTTATCCGCGCCCAGGTTCTTGCCGTAGGTCACTTCGACTTTGTGTTCGATCGGCAGGCCGTGGCAGTCCCAACCCGGGACGTACGGCGCGTCGAAGCCCGACAGGGTCTTCGAGCGCAGGATCATGTCCTTGAGAATTTTGTTCAGCGCATGACCGATGTGAATCGTGCCGTTGGCATAAGGAGGGCCGTCGTGCAGGACGAACTTCGGACGATCCTTGCCAATTTCGCGCAACTTTCCGTACAGGCCAATACTGTCCCAGCGCTGCAGGATCTGCGGTTCGCGCTGTGGCAGGCCGGCCTTCATTGGGAAGGCGGTGTCCGGAAGGTTTAGCGTGGCTTTATAGTCGGTCATTTAAGGCTCTTCGGTTAGCGATGGGCGCTAGGTGCGGCTAGTGCACGGGCGGCGGCGACATCCGCATTGATCGCCGTTTTCAACGCCTCAAGGGAGGCGAAACGCTGCTCTTCACGCAGCTTCTGGTGGAAAACCACCGTCAAACGCCGGTCATACAGATCACCGGCAAAATCCAGCAGGTGTACTTCCAGGTGGGCCTTGCCATCACCTGCAACCGTGGGCCTGACGCCTATGTTGGCGACTCCCGGCCACGCTTGGCCATCAATGTCGACACTCACCAGATACACCCCGGTCAGTGGCACACGACGACGCTTGAGTTGCACGTTGGCGGTTGGCGTGCCCAATTGGCGCGCCAGCTTCTGGCCGTGCAGGACCCGTCCGGCAATGCGGAACGGACGGCCGAGCAAACGCTCGGCCAAGGCGAAGTCGGCAGCAGCCAGGGCGTTACGCACCTGGGTGCTGCTCACGCGCAGGCCGTCCAGTTCGACGGTTTGCGCGGCTTCGACGGTAAACCCCTGGTTGGCACCGGCCTGTAGCAGGAAATCGAAATCCCCGACGCGGTCGCAACCAAAGCGGAAGTCGTCACCGACCTCCAAATGCTGCACACCCAGGCCATCGACGAGGATGCGGTCGACGAACTCGGCAGCGCTCAGGCTTTGCAAGCGCTGGTTGAAAGCCAGGCAGAGGACGCGGTCTACACCCTCTTCCGCCAGCAGTTGCAGCTTGTCCCGCAGGCGGGCAAGACGCGCCGGCGCTGTCCCGGGGGTAAAGTATTCCCGCGGCTGCGGCTCAAAAATCACCACGCAGCTGGGCACGCCCAACTCGACTGCGCGCTCGCGCAGCCGGGCCAGGATAGCCTGGTGGCCACGGTGAACACCGTCAAAGTTGCCAATAGTGGCGACGCAGCCCCGATGTTCAGGGCGCAGGTTGTGGAGACCTCGAACCAGCTGCATAACGCGCTTCTTGCTCATAAAGTGGTCGATTATAACCACACCCGGCCCCGGACGACAGGCAACAGCACAGGCCAAGTGGATCGAATCGATAAAACAACCGTTTTATCGCGGCAAACTCTCTAGCTCAGTGACTTGCGATTGAAATCCCGCAGGCGGAAGCCTTGCAGCAGCAACATCCCGAAGTACACCACCACACCGGCAACTACCAGCATGCCAAGGCGCATAAAGCGCTGCAGCATGTGGCCCTCGTCCCAGGCGGGCATATAGTGCATCAAGCCCAGCAGCACGGCCGACATCACCGCCACCGCTACCAGCAGCTTTAGCGCAAACAGGCCCCAACCGGGCTGCGGCTGGAACATTTGCTGCTTGCGCAGCTGGTAAAACAACAGCCCGGCGTTGATGCACGCACCGACGCTGATAGCCAGTGCCAGGCCGGCATGGGCCAACGGACCGATGAACACCAGGTTGAGCAGCTGCGTTACGACCAAGGTAAAAATGGCGATTTTGACCGGTGTACGGATGTTTTGCTGGGCGTAGAAGCCTGGTGCCAGCACCTTGATCACGATAATGCCGAGCAACCCTACGGAATAGGCGACCAGTGCGTACTGCGTCATCAATGCATCATGGGCATCGAATTGGCCGTATTGAAACAGCGACACGGTCAGCGGCTCCGCCAGAATCCCCAGGGCCAGGGCACATGGCAGCACTAGTACAAAACACAGGCGCAGGCCCCAATCGAGGATGCGCGAGTATTCCTGGCGGTCCTTGCTGGCGTAAGTGCGCGCCAGGGTTGGCAGCAAAATCGTGCCCAGCGCCACGCCCAGCACGCCGGACGGCAATTCCATCAGACGATCGGCGTAGTACATCCACGACACCGAGCCGGACACCAGCAGCGAAGCGAACGCCGTGTTGATAATCAGGGAAATCTGGCTGACTGAGACGCCGAGGATCGCCGGCAGCATATTGCGCATCACGCGCCAGACGCCGGTGTCCTTGAGGTTCAGGCGCGGCAATACGAGCATGCCGATTTTTTTCAGGTGCGGCAGTTGGTAGAGCAATTGCGCCAGGCCGCCGGCCAGCACTGCCCAGCCCAACGCCATCACCGGAGGATCGAAGTACGGCGTGAGGAACAGCGCGAAGATGATCATGCTGACGTTCAGCAGGGTCGGCACGAAGGCCGGCACCGAGAAGCGGTTCCAGGTATTGAGGATCGCCCCGGCCAGCGATGAAAGGGAGATCAGCAATATATAAGGAAAGGTCACCCGCAGCAGGTCAGTGGTCAGCGCGAATTTTTCTGGTGTATTGGCGAAACCCGGGGCTGTGGCCCAGATGACCCAGGGAGCAGCAAGCATGCCGAGCACGGTCACCAGCATCAGCACCAGGGTCAACAGGCCCGAGACATAGGCGATAAAAGTGCGCGTCGCTTCCTCACCCTGCTGGGTCTTGTATTCCGCCAGGATGGGCACGAACGCTTGGGAAAACGCACCCTCGGCGAAGATTCGCCGCAGCAGGTTGGGCAATTTAAAGGCAATAAAGAAGGCATCCGTGGCCATGCTGGCGCCGAAAATGCGCGCCAGCAGGGTGTCACGCACAAACCCCAAAACCCGGGAGATCATTGTGATAGAGCTGACGGCGGCCAGCGATTTGAGCAGATTCATTGAAAGAGTTTGCGCCTATAGATAAACAGCAGGCGAAAGAAGCGCCCACTTATGCGATACTGCGCGCCTGCAACAGCACAGAGCCAAAGCTCGCGAGTTTACAGGTCAAGCGCCGGAAATAAATCACCCGCCTCTTCAGATCGACCACTCAGCAGTTCGCATCAGCCGCTCTTGACAACACATCAAGTCATCGGCATGATTCGCGGCCTATTTTGTTTGCTATTTCCTAAAAAGTCTTTCGAGGAGCTCGACGGTGGCCAACACACCTTCCGCCAAAAAACGTGCAAAACAGGCTGAGAAGCGTCGCAGCCACAACGCCAGCCTGCGTTCCATGGTTCGTACCTACATCAAGAATGTAGTTAAGGCCATCGACACCAAAGACGCTGAAAAAGCCCAAGCTGCTTACGTTCTGGCTGTGCCAGTTATCGACCGTATGGCCGATAAAGGCATCATCCACAAGAACAAGGCCGCTCGTCATAAGAGCCGCCTGAATGGCCACATCAAGGCTCTGAGCGTTCCTGCTGCAGCCTAAGTGGTAACAACTGCAACGCAACCCAGGTTGTGAAACAGTTAAGAAATGCCCCGTACCGAAAGGTCCGGGGCATTTTTGTTTGCGCCCGATATGTGGAGTGCGCAGATCAAAATGTGGGAGCAGTGTATTTTCGAGCACAAAAAAAACGCCCCGAACCAGTCGGGGCGTTTTTGCTACCAGCTGATCAATGCATCAATCAGTGGTGATGACCACCTTCACCGTGGACATGGCCGTGAGCCACTTCTTCCTGGGAAGCGTCGCGGATGGCAACGATCTTCACTTGGAAGTTCAGGCGCTGGCCAGCCAGAGGGTGGTTGCCGTCGACGGTAACGTCGTCGCCGTCCAGGTCACGGATGGTGACGATCTGCATTTGGCCGTCCGGAGCGGAGGCGTGGAACTGCATGCCTACTTCCAGTTCGTCAACGCCTTCGAACATGCTGCGGCTCAGCGTGCTGACCAACTCGGCCGAGTATTCGCCGTAGGCATCTTCAGGTTCTACGGCAACGGTCAGCTCATCACCAACTTGTTTGCCTTCCAGGGCCTTTTCCAGGCCTGGGATGATGTTACCTGCGCCTTGCAGGTAGACCAGCGGCGCGCCGCCGGCGGAGCTGTCGATGACCTCACCAGCGTCGTTGGTCAGGGTATAGTCGATGGAGACAGCCTTGTTAGCGGCGATCGTCATGGGGCGAGACCTTTTGCATAAGAATGAAGAACGGACAAGTCTAAACAAGGATTTGCCCGAAAGCGAACAGAACCCGGACGGACGGGGTCAGACAAGCCACTCGACGATCACCGGTTTTCATCAGGATGAAGACCGGCACTGGGTTGCCGAGCTGTCCTGCGGCCACACCCAGCACCTGCGCCACCAGCCGCCCTGGCAGTCGCGCGCGTGGGTGCTTGACCGCGCGCAACGTATTGAAAAAATAGGCCAGCCCTTTGCCTGCGGCTGGTGTGCGCAAGTGCACGAATAACGATAACCTTGGCATCTGATTCCCGGTAGACGCTCAGCCATAGAGCGCCACCCAAGCCATGCAACTCCAGAGAATTCGCATGCAAACTTTTTTTATCGCGCCCACCGATTTTGGTGTGGGTCTGACCTCCATCAGCCTTGGGCTGGTGCGCACCCTTGAGCGAGCCGGGCTGAAAGTCGGCTTTTTCAAACCGATTGCCCAACCACACCCGGGCGACACTGGCCCTGAGCGCTCCACCGAACTGATAGCGCGCACCCACGGCCTCAAGCCACCACAACCCCTGGGCCTGGCCCATGTCGAGCGGATGCTCGGCGACGGCCAGCTCGACGAGTTGCTGGAAGAAATCATCACGCTGTACCAACAGGCCGCAGTGGGCAAGGACGTGCTGATCGTCGAAGGCATGGTGCCGACCCGCAGCGCCAGCTATGCCGCGCGGGTCAACCTGCACCTGGCCAAGAGCCTGGATGCGGAAGTGATCCTGGTCTCCGCCCCGGAAAACGAAGTGCTCACCGAACTCTCCGGCCGCGTGGAATTGCAGGCCCAACTGTTCGGCGGCCCGAAAGACCCGAAAGTACTCGGCGTGATCCTTAACAAGGTGCGCACCGACGAAAGCATGCAAGCCTTCTCCGCGCGCCTCAAGGAACATTCGCCCCTGCTGCGCAGCGGTGATTTCCGCCTGCTCGGCTGCATCCCCTACCAGCCGGAACTCAACGCCCCACGCACCCGCGACGTGGCCGACCTGATGGGCGCGCAGATCCTCAACGCCGGCGACTACGAAACCCGCCGCATGACCAAGATCATCATCTGCGCCCGCACCATGCGAAATACCGTGGAGCTGCTCAAGCCCGGCGTGCTGGTGGTAACCCCCGGCGACCGCGACGACATCATCCTCGCCGTCAGCCTGGCCGCGATCAACGGCGTACCGCTGGCCGGCCTGTTGCTCACCAGCGACACCCTGCCCGACCCGCGCATCATGGATTTATGCCGAGGTGCGTTCCAGGCCGGCCTGCCGGTGCTGTCGGTGAGCACCGGTTCCTATGACACTGCCAACCAGCTCAACAGCCTCAATAAAGAAATTCCCATCGATGACCGCGAGCGCGCGGAAATCATCACCGATTTCGTCGCCAGTCACCTCGATGCGCGCTGGCTGCACCAGCGTTGCGGCACGCCGCGGGAGATGCGCCTGTCGCCGGCGGTGTTCCGCTACCAGTTGATCCAGCGCGCCCAGGCCGCCAACAAACGCATTGTGTTGCCGGAAGGCAGCGAACCGCTGACCGTACAAGCCGCCGCTATCTGCCAGGCACGCGGCATTGCTCGCTGCGTGTTGCTGGCCAAGCCGGCGGATGTGGAAGCGGTCGCCCGCGCCCAAGGCATCGAATTGCCCGAAGGCCTGGAGATTCTCGACCCGGACCTGATCCGCCAGCGCTACGTGGAACCGATGGTCGCGCTACGCAAGAGCAAGAGCCTCAACGCGCCGATGGCCGAGCAGCAACTGGAAGACACCGTGGTGATCGCTACCATGATGCTCGCTCTGGATGAAGTGGACGGCCTGGTTTCCGGCGTTATCCACTCCACCGCCAATACCATCCGCCCTGCCCTGCAGTTGATCAAGACCGCACCGGGTTGCACGCTGGTGTCGTCGGTGTTTTTCATGCTGTTCCCTGAGCAGGTGCTGGTGTACGGCGACTGTGTGATGAACCCGCACCCGAGCGCTGCCGAACTGGCGGAGATCGCCCTGCAAAGCGCTGATTCGGCCGCTGCTTTTGGCATCACGCCGCGCGTGGCGATGATCAGCTATTCCAGCGGCGACTCCGCCAGCGGCGAGGAAGTGGAGAAAGTCCGTGAAGCCACCCTGCTCGCCCATGAGCAACAAAGCTCGCTGCTGATCGACGGCCCACTGCAATACGATGCCGCGGCTAACGAAACCGTGGCCCGCCAACTGGCCCCCGACAGCCTGGTTGCCGGCAAGGCCACGGTGTTCGTGTTCCCCGACCTGAACACCGGCAACACCACCCACAAAGCGGTACAACGCAGCGCCGATTGCGTGAGCCTGGGGCCGATGCTCCAAGGCCTGCGCAAACCGGTCAACGACCTGCCGCGTGGCGCTCAGGTGGACGACATTGTGTACACCATCGCGCTCACCGCGATCCAAGCCGCCAACCGACCTATGGATATCTAAATGCTGGATTTTCTACCTGCCGCCGTGCGCGGGGTGATCGCATCGCTGTTGCTGGCGCTGAACACGATCCTGCTGTGCTCGTTCTTGTTTATCGTCGCGCTGTTCAAGGCGCTGCCGTTTGCCAAGGGTTTCAGCGAATGGCTGATGAACCACACGCATGAGGCCTGGGTCACCAACAACAAGGGCTGGATGAACCTGGTCCGGCGCACGCGCTGGCACCTTAAAGGCCTGGAAAGCTTGGATTACCAGCACTCGTACCTGGTGACCAGCAACCACCAGAGCTGGGTCGACATCATGGTGCTGCAATATGTGCTGAACCGTCGGATCCGCCCGCTGAAGTTCTTCCTCAAGCAGGAGCTGATCTGGGTGCCGGTAATCGGCCTGGCGTGGTGGGCGCTGGGCTTTCCGTTCATGAAGCGCTACACCAAGGCTTATCTGGAAAAACACCCGGAGAAAAAGGGCAAGGACCTGGAAACTACGCGCAAGACCTGTGCGAAGTTTCGCGACAACTCGGTGGGAATTTTCAACTTTGCCGAAGGCACGCGGTTTACCCCCGGCAAGCATGCGCAGCAGAACTCGCCGTTTCGCTACCTGCTCAAACCCAAGGCCGGTGGTATCGCGTTTGTGCTGGATGCGATGGGTGAGCAGTTGAAGTCATTGGTCAACGTGACCATTCACTACCCTGCCGGACGCCCTGGGTATTGGGATTTGCTGTGCGGGAATGTGAAGGACGTGGTGGTGCAGTTTGAAGAGGTGCAGATCCCGGCTGAGTTCATTGGAAAGAATTATGAGCAGGATGGGGAGTATCGGTTGGCGTTCCAGGGGTGGATCAATCGGTTGTGGGAAGAGAAGGATCAGTTGCTCGCTAAATTGCACACAGATTTCCCAGACAACCGATGATCAAAATGTGGGAGCAACTGTCTTGATGGTTTTCATCAAGCCATTTTTTCCAGAGGCGGCAACGCTCCCACGGCTGTACTCCGTGTAACTGCTTTAGGAAATAGCTACCGCAGGATTTTAGGCGGCGTGCTCTTTCCATTCAGATCCATCACGGATCATTGCGTTTAGGCGTACCAGCAAAACACGCATACACGCGATGAGTGCCACTTTGGCGCATTTTCCTTTCTCGCGCAGCGCCTTATATCGCGCGGCAAACTCAGGCTGAAACCGGATCACTGACCAACAGGCCATATACAGTGAGCGCCTCGCGGCGAACCTGCCGCCGCTGATATGACGCTTGCCTTTGTGCTTGCCGCTATCGTCGTTGTAGGGCGCAGTGCCGCTCAATGCTGCAATCTGATGTCTACCCACCTCGCCTAGCTCCGGAAGATAGGACATCAAGCTGGCCGCTGTAACAAGTCCTATGCCTTTGACTGAGCACAGAAGGGCTACTTTTTTACGATCCAGACGTTCTGTACTTTGGCGGATCAGGCTTTCCAGCTCCTTCAGCACTTTTTGCAAATAGTCGATATGACTCTGCAGCGCAGGCTTGACCACGTCAGAGGAGGCCGTTTTAAGCCGCCGTTTGTCGTCATCTCTTTGCTGAACAAAGTGCTCTCGCTGTTGGACTAGGGCGCGCAAATCATCCTGCTCGGCGCTGGTAACCCGGCTATCGGGCGATTTGATGACCGCTGCGAACTGCGCAAGAAGGCGTGCATCTATCGGATCGGTTTTGGCTTGTTGCCCCATAGCCCGGGCAAAGCTTTTGGCTCGGCAAGGGTTGATCCGTATGACTTCAAAGCCCGCAGCTTGAAGCGCTTTCATGACTTTGCGCTCGTAACCGCCAGTGGCCTCCAGCAACACTCGACCCACGCGATGCAGGGTTAGCCATCCAATTAACCCAGGAAAATCACTCTGCGAATTGGAACAACTCATCGCTACATCCAGTTGATCAACCCGAATCTCGAGGCTACCGCTGGAGACATCAATACCTGCTGGATAGGAAAACATAGCCAAATCCTCTTACACTCAAGGTGAGAGCGCTCTGGCTTGGCCCACGCTTGTAACTGTTCGAGGTGGGCTCGTTCAACTGTTCGGGCTCAATGACCAGAGTGGAGAGGTGAGTGACAGCATGGGCTCCCACACGTGCTTTAAGCACTTCGGGCATTCAGCTTGTCACTCACCGCTCTCACCTTCAGTTTAAGCCTGGTTCAAGACACAAGCGGGCTTGCTCGCGAAGGCGGTGGATCAGTTACCTATGTATTGGCTGACACTCCGCATTCGCGAGCAAGCCCGCTCCCACATTTTTGACCGCACTCCGACTGAAGAATGTAAAAAGCCCGCCACCGATTGCTCGGTGGCGGGCTTTTTTGTGGCGGCGAGGCTTAGATCGCGCCGCGCTGACGCAACAACTCCAGCACTTGCTTGACGCTGTCTTCCAGCGACAGGGCCTGGGTGTCGATGACCAGATCGGCATTCAACGGCACGTCATACGGGAACGACTCGCCAGGGATGTTATCCCCGCCCGCCGCGTACAAGCCTTGCGGGTCACGCTCGGCGCACACCAGCGGTGACGCTTGCACGTAGACCGTCAGCAGACGGTCGCCGCCGATCAGCGCCTTGGCCTGTTCACGGCCTTCGGCATCCGGTGCCACAAACGCGGCCAGGGTCAGCAGGCCCGCTTCGTTGAACTGACGCGCCACGTGAGCGGCACGACGCCAGTTCTCGGTGCGCCCGGCACGGTCCTGCGGCAAGCCCTTGTTCAGGTCGTGACGCAGGTTCTGGCCGTCCAGTACAAACACCGCACGGCCCATGTCGAACAGCTTGCGCTCAACCGCGTAGGCCAAGGTGCTCTTGCCTGCGCCGGACAGGCCGCTGAACAACACGGTGGCCGGCTGCTGGCCGAAGCGCAGGGCACGCTCTTCGGTGGCCACGTGGGCCAGCTTGCCGTGCTGCGACGCGCTGCCGTGAGTGACTGGCGGTGCGATGATCATGCCCGCGGCCACAGTGCCGTTGGTCAAGCGGTCGATGACGATGAACGCACCGGTCGTGCGGTTGCTGTCGTAACCGTCCAGGGCGATGGCCGCGTCGAGGCTGACCTTGACCCGGCCAATCTCGTTCAACTGCAGCGAACTCGCCGGGCCTTCGGCCAGGGTGTTCACATCCACACGGTGCACGATGCTGGTGATGGAACCCGGCACGTAGCTGGTGGCGCGCTTGATGTCGTATTTCTTGCCCGGCAGCATCGGTTCTTCGGCCATCCACACCAGCATGGCGTCGAAAGCGTCGGTCACTTGCGGCACGTTGTCGGCATGTACCAGCAGGTCGCCACGGGAGATATCGATCTCGTCTTCCATGGTCAGCGTCACCGCTTGACCAGGGCCGGCGTGTTCCAGCTCACCTTCAAAGGTGACGATGGATTTGACGCGGCTGCTCTTGCCCGACGGCAACACCACGACTTCGTCGCCCTTGTGCACGATGCCGCTGGCCAGGGTGCCGGCGAAACCACGGAAGTTCAGGTTCGGCCGGTTGACGTACTGCACCGGGAAACGCAGGTCGGTGTAGTTGCGGTCGTTGGCGATCTCGACGGTTTCGAGGATCTCCATCAGCGACTGCCCGGTGTACCAGGGCGAACGCTCGCTCTTGTTGACCACGTTATCGCCCTTGAGCGCCGACATCGGCACGAAGGCCATGGTGCTCGGCTTGAAGGCGATGCCATCGGCAAACTTCAGGTAATCGGCCTTGATCGACTCGAATACGCTTTGGTCAAAGCCATTGATGTCCATCTTGTTGACGGCGATCACGATGTGCTTGATGCCCAGCAACGAGGCGATATAGCTATGGCGACGGGTCTGGGTCTGCACGCCGTAGCGGGCGTCGATCAGGATGATCGCCAAGTCACAGGTGGACGCACCGGTGGCCATGTTGCGGGTGTACTGCTCATGGCCGGGGGTGTCGGCGATGATGAATTTGCGCTTGGCGGTAGAGAAGTAGCGGTAGGCGACATCAATGGTGATGCCTTGCTCACGCTCAGCCTGCAGGCCGTCGACCAGCAACGCCAGGTCGACGTCGTCACCGGTGGTGCCGGACTTCTTCGAATCGCGGGTGATGGCTTCCAGGTGATCTTCGTAGATCATCTTGGAGTCGTGCAGCAGGCGCCCGATCAGGGTGCTCTTGCCGTCGTCGACGTTGCCGCAGGTCAGGAAGCGCAACATTTCCTTGCGCTCGTGCTGGCCCAGGTAAGCGAGGATGTCCTCGCTGATCAAATCAGATTGATGCGACATGACAGCCCCTTAGAAATAGCCTTGACGTTTTTTATCTTCCATCGAGCCTGCGCCATCGTGGTCGATGACACGGCCCTGGCGCTCGGAAGTTCGCGTCAGGAGCATTTCCTGAATGATGTCCGTCAGCGTCTCGGCTTCGGATTCCACCGCGCCCGTCAACGGGTAGCAGCCAAGGGTACGGAAACGGACTTTCTTTTTGACGATTCGGGCTTTGTCTTCGTCGGACAGGTGCTCGAGGATGCGGTCGTCGTCGATCATGATCAACGTGCCGTTCTTCTCGATCACGTCGCGCTCGGCGGCGAAGTACAGCGGTACGATCGGGATGCCTTCCAGGTAGATGTACTGCCAGATGTCCAGCTCGGTCCAGTTGGACAGCGGGAACACGCGGATGGACTCGCCCTTGTTGACGTTGCCGTTGTAGACGTTCCACAGCTCCGGGCGCTGGTTTTTCGGGTCCCAGCGGTGCTTGCTGTCGCGGAACGAGTACACGCGCTCTTTGGCACGGGATTTCTCTTCATCGCGACGGGCACCGCCGAACGCTGCGTCGAAACCATGCTTGTCCAGGGCCTGCTTGAGGCCTTCGGTCTTCATGATGTCGGTGTGCTTGGCGCTGCCGTGGGTGAACGGGTTGATGCCCTGCGCCACGCCATCCGGGTTGATGTGGGTGATCAGGTCCAGGCCAAGCTCTTCGACCATTTTGTCGCGGAACGTGTACATTTCCTGGAATTTCCAGCGGGTGTCGACGTGCATCACTGGGAATGGCAGTTTGCCCGGGAAGAAGGCCTTGCGTGCCAGGTGCAGCATCACGGCGGAGTCTTTACCGATCGAGTAGAGCATCACCGGGTTGTCGAACTCGGCGGCGACCTCGCGGATGATGTGGATGCTTTCCGCCTCCAGCTGTTTCAGATGCGTCAGTTTGTCGACCATGGTTACTCACGGAAAAACGATCTTGTGGACGGCCAGCGGGCCGTGTTCGAGCGGGGCATGCTAGCACAGCACCTGCTTCTATTCAGGGCGCCAGCTAGATCGAAACGGTATATGAATATGCCCCATAGTTTGGCTTGGAATGCGGCCAAGTGTGGGAGCTGGCTTGCCTGCGATGCGGGCACCGCGGTCAGTCAGGTAAACCGCAGCGATGCTATCGCAGGCCCGCCAGCTCCCACATTTGTTTAGCGGCATTCTTCAGATCGGATTGGGGCAATCGATGAAGAGATGTTCCAACGCGAAGCGCCGCGCCAGGTAATCGCCCAGCGCCTGTACACCATAGCGCTCAGTCGCATGGTGGCCCGCGGCGATGAAGCTGATGTCGTTTTCGCGGGCGCTGTGGAAGGTTTGTTCCGAGGCCTCGCCGCTCAGGAACAGATCGACGCCGACAGCAATCGCGTTGTCGATATAGCCCTGGCCACCACCGGTGCACCAGCCGACGCGGCGGATCATTTCGCTGCCTTCGATCAACAGCGGCTCGCGCCCCATGACTTCTTGCACCCGGCGGGCAAAGTCGCGGGCCGACAGGGGCTCGGCAAGGGAGCCGACCAGGCCGACGACTTTGGGGTTGTTCGGGTCCAGTGGGCCTTCGACGGTGATGTCGAGCTGACGCGCCAACTGCACGTTGTTGCCGACGTCGGGGTGCAGGTCCAGTGGCAGGTGGTAGGCCAACAGGCTGATATCGTGCTTGAGCAGCGTCTTCAAGCGGCGCTGTTTCATGCCGGTGATACAAGGGTTTTCGCCTTTCCAGAAATAGCCGTGATGCACCAGGATCAGGTCGGCTTGGGCTTCGACCGCCGCGTCCAGCAGGGCTTGGCTTGCGGTCACGCCGCTGACGATGCGCATCACCTGCGGGCGGCCCTCGACCTGGAGGCCATTGGGGCAATAATCGGCAATTTTTGCGCTGCCGAGGTAGCGGTCTGCTTCCTCGACGAGGGTGGTAAGGGGGACGGCCATAAAAGACTCCTAAATATCCCGTTCGAAGGCGCTCGCAGCCTCGTATAATGCGCGACATTATGGGCGCTCTCCCGCCCCCTGCAACCTGTCAGGACTTACTTGATGCTCAAGGCGCTGCGTTTTTTTGGATGGCCATTGTTGGCTGGCGTGCTGATCGCGATGCTGATTATTCAGCGTTTCCCCGAGCTGGTGGGTCTACCCAGCCTTGATGTGAACCTGCAACAGGCGCCGCAAACCAACGCGGTTGTGCAAGGTCCGGTGACTTATGCCGATGCGGTGGTTATTGCCGCCCCTGCCGTGGTTAACCTGTACACCACCAAGGTCATCAACAAACCGGCGCATCCACTGTTTGAAGACCCACAGTTCCGCCGCTATTTCGGTGACAACGGGCCCAAGCAACGCCGCATGGAATCCAGCCTGGGTTCCGGGGTGATCATGAGCCCGGAAGGCTACATCCTCACCAACAACCACGTGACCACCGGCGCCGACCAGATCGTCGTGGCCCTGCGTGACGGCCGTGAAACCCTGGCGCGCGTGGTGGGCAGCGACCCGGAAACCGACCTCGCGGTCCTGAAGATCGATTTGAAAAGCCTGCCCTCCATCACCCTCGGCCGTTCCGACGGCTTGCGGGTAGGTGACGTGGCGCTGGCCATCGGCAACCCGTTCGGGGTGGGCCAGACCGTGACCATGGGCATTATCAGCGCCACCGGGCGAAACCAGTTGGGGCTTAACAGCTACGAAGACTTCATCCAGACCGACGCCGCGATCAACCCGGGCAACTCCGGCGGTGCACTGGTGGATGCCAATGGCAACCTGACCGGCATCAACACGGCGATTTTCTCCAAGTCTGGCGGTTCACAGGGCATCGGGTTTGCGATCCCGGTGAAGCTGGCGATGGAAGTGATGAAGTCAATCATCGAACACGGCCAAGTGATTCGCGGGTGGTTGGGCATTGAAGTACAGCCGTTGACCAAGGAACTGGCCGAGTCGTTTGGCTTGACCGGGCGCCCAGGCATCGTGGTCGCGGGGATCTTCCGCGATGGCCCGGCGCAGAAAGCCGGCCTGCAGCTGGGCGATGTGATCCTCAGCATCAACGGCGAACCGGCAGGCGATGGCCGCAAGTCGATGAACCAGGTCGCGCGGATCAAACCGACCGACAAGGTGGCGATCCAGGTGATGCGCAACGGCAAAGAGATCAAGCTGCTGGCAGAAATAGGCCTGCGCCCACCGCCCGCGCCGGTTAAAGAAGAGGAATAAGCCGACTCATCCGGGTGTCCGTTCGCGGGCACCTGTAAGCTTATGTTTCAAAGCAATCCATTCTCATTGGTCATGTTATATTGTTTCAATATCGCTATTGGAACGCTCTATCATGCCGTCTCGAAAAATCGTGCCCTTGGCTGGCCTGGCCTTAGGCTTGCTGCTCGACCCCGCTTTCGCTGAAGAAAACACCCTGGAACTCGACACCATCAGTGTCACCACCGACGCCTATGAATCCGCCACCGGCCCGGTCAAAGGCTACCGCGCCACCCGCTCCGCCAGCGCGACAAAAACCGACACTGCCATTCGTGACATCCCACAATCCATCAGTGTGATTCCCGCCACAGTGCTCAAGGACCTGGGCAGTAACAACGTGGAACGCGCCTTGGAATTCGCCGGCGGCGTGTCCAAGCAAAACAACTTCGGCGGCCTCACCCTCTACGAATACAGCGTGCGCGGCTTCACCACGTCAGAGTTCTACCAGGACGGCTTCAGCGCCAATCGCGGCTACCCGAGCACACCGGATACGGCCAATATCGAACGCATTGAAGTGCTCAAGGGTCCCGCCGCCAGCCTGTATGGGCGTGGCGACCCCGGCGGCACAGTGAATATCGTCACCAAGAAGCCCCAACCGGAAGCCTTCACCACCGTGCAAACCAGCGCCGGCAGTTGGGACCGCTACCGCACCGCCGTGGATGTGAACACCCCGCTGGACAGCGAAGCCAACGTGCTATCGCGGGTCAACCTGGCCGTGGAAGACAACCACAGCTTCCGCGATCACGTGCAGAGCAAGCGGGTATTCGTCGCGCCCTCGTTCAGTTGGCAACTGGACCCGGACACGAGCTTGCTGGTGGAAAGCGAATTCGTCCGCCACAGCTCTACCTTCGACCGCGGCATCGTCGACGCCAGTGGCGTATCACGCTCCACCTTCCTCGGCGAGCCCAACGATGGCGACATCGACAACCACAACAACCGCATCCAGGCCACGCTGGAACATCACCTCAGCGATGCCTGGAAACTGCGCCTGGCCAGCCACTACAAACAAGGCAGCCTGTGGGGCGACGCTTCGGAAAACCGCACACTGAATCCCGACGGCCACACTATCAACCGCCGCTATCGCGAACGCTCCATGGGTTGGCACGACAGCATTACCCAGCTTGAACTGCGTGGGTTGTTCGACATTGGCAGCTGGCAGCATGAGCTGCTGGTCGGCACTGAATACGAGGACTACCGCAAGAAGGAGCGCGTGACGGCTATCGGCGGCAGCGACTATGCCATCGATATCTATAACCCGGTCTACGGCAAGACCAAACCCAACGGCGTGCGCTCCGGCACCGACTTCTTCGAACAGACCAAAAGCCAGGCATTGAACCTGCAAGATCAGATCATCTTCACCGATCGCTTGCGCGGTATGGTTGGCGCGCGCTTCGAGCATTTCGAACAAAGCACCGACGACTTCACACGCAATCACGCCAAGAGCCGGCAAACCCACGACGCATTTACCCAACGCGCTGGCCTGCTCTACCAGCTAACGCCCGAAGTCGGCGTGTTCGCCAACGCCTCTACTTCGTTCAAACCCAACAGCGGCCTGGATGCCAACGGCAGAACCTTCAAGCCGGAAGAAGGCGTGGGTTATGAAGTGGGGATCAAGAGCGAGCTGTTCGACGACCGCCTCAGCGCCACCCTTGCCGCGTTCCATATCGAAAAGGAAAACGTGCTGGCCCTGGACCCTGCCACCAACCTGAATCGCGCCATGGGCAAAGCGCGCAGCCAGGGCCTTGACCTGCAACTGACCGGGCAGGTGACCGATGCCGTACGCGTGATCGGCGCCTTTGCCTACATCGACGCCGAAGTCACCAAGGGCGACAAAGCCATTCCAGCCGGCAGCCGGATTCTCGGCGTGGCCAAGCGCAGCGGCAGTTTGTTGGGGGTGTATGAGTTTCAGGATGGCGCGTTGCGGGGTTCGGACCTTGGTGCGGCGTTCACTTATGTAGGGGATCGCTCTGGTGAGGCAGGTACGCGTTTCGAGCTACCCGCCTACCACACCGTCGATTTGCTGGCCCATTACAAGGCTACGAAGAACGTCACCGTGGGCTTGAACCTCAACAACTTGTTTGATGAAAAGTACTACGAGCGGTCCTACAGCAGCTATTGGATCAACCCCGGTGAACCGCGCAATCTCACGGTTAGCCTGACCCTTAACCTGTAAACACGATAAAAATGTGGGAGCGGGCTTGCCCGCGATGAGGGCGTGTCAGTCAATACATTCGTTGACAGATACACCGTTATCGCGGGCAAGCCCGCTCCCACATTTGGAGCGTGTAAGGCTCAGTTACAGCGCAACCGGCGCGCGTTCGCACAAGGTATTCAGCGCCGCCGCCCACCGCGGATCATCATTCAAGCACGGTACCAGCACCAACTCCTCGCCCCCGGCCTCGCGGAACTGCTCCAGCCCGCGATCGCCGATCTCTTCCAGCGTCTCGATGCAATCGGCGACAAACGCCGGGCACATCACCAGCAGCTTTTTCACACCTTGCTGGGCCAAGGCTTCCAGGCGCGCTTCGGTGTAGGGTTCGATCCACTTCGCCCGGCCCAGGCGCGATTGGAAGGCCACCGACCATTTGCCCTCCGGCAAGCCCAGCCGTTCGGCGAAATCGCGGGCGACGCTGAAGCATTGCGCGCGGTAGCACGTCTTCAGCACCTCAGCCGATGCGTTCTTGCAGCAATCGGCGTCCTTGAAGCAATGCTGGCCCGTCGGGTCGAGCTTGGTCAGATGGCGCTCAGGCAGGCCGTGGAAACTCAGCAGCAGGTGATCGTAATCCTGCTCCACATAGGAGCGGACGCTCGCCGCGAGAGCATCAAGGTATTCCGGCTGATCGTAGAACGGCGGCAAGATCGAGAATTGCACGTCCAACTTTTTATCGCGCACAACCCGCTTGGCCTCTTCAATCACCGTGGTCACGGTGCTGTCGGCAAACTGCGGATACAACGGCGCCAAGGTCACTTTGCGGATGCCTTGGGCGGCGAGGCGCGTCAGCACCGTTTCAATGGACGGCTCGCCGTAGCGCATCGCCAACTCCACCGGCCCTTGGGTCCACTGCGTGGTCATCTGCTGTTGCAGACGGCGGCTGAGCACCACCAGCGGCGAGCCCTCGTCCCACCAGATGGAGGCGTAGGCGTGCGCCGACTGCTCGGGGCGCTTGATCAGGATCAGCGACACCAGCAAGCGCCGCACCGGCCACGGCAGGTCGATCACGTAAGGGTCCATCAGGAACTGATTGAGGTAGCTGCGCACATCGGCCACCGAAGTGGACTTTGGCGAGCCCAGATTGACCAGTAACAACGCGTGATCCGTCATGCAACATCCTATCTCTAGAGGCGGCTGGACAAGTCGTCCAAAGCCGCGCGCAACTCAGTGAACTGGAAAGTGAAACCAGCGGCCAGTAACCGTTCGGGCACCGCCTTCTGCCCACCCAGCAACAGGCCGGACAACTCGCCCAGGCCCACCTTCAACGCAAAGGCCGGCATCGGCATGAACGCCGGGCGGTGCAGCACCTGGCCCAGGGTTTTCGCAAATTCGCGATTGCGCACCGGGTGTGGCGCGCAGGCATTATAAGGACCGCTCGCGTCAGGCTTGTGCAGAAGAAAATCAATCAGGGCGATTTGATCCTTTATATGGACCCACGGCATCCACTGCCGACCATTACCGATAGGCCCGCCCAGCGCCAGTTTGAACGGCAGCAACAGCCGCGACAAAAAGCCGCCCTCAGCCGCCAGCACCAGCCCGGTACGTACCAGCACTACGCGAATGCCCAAGGCTTCAGCGCGCTGGGCGGTTTCTTCCCAGGCGATGCACAGCTGGCTGGGGAAATCGTCCTGCACCGGGCCGCTGGCTTCGGTCAATTCGCGTTCACCGCCATCGCCATACCAGCCCACCGCCGAACCGGAAATCAACACCGCTGGTTTTTGCGCCAGGCCTTCAAGCCACGCCAGCAAGGTTTCGGTGAGGCTGATACGACTGCTCCACAGCAACGCCTTGCGCTTGTGGGTCCAGGGGCGATCGGCGATGGCGGCGCCGGCGAGATTAATGACCGCATCCACCGGGCCGATAACCTCTTGCAGGCGACCAACCCCAGACACTTGGTCGCCACATAACTTGGCGACCTGGTCCGGATGACGACTCCACACGGTCAGGCGATGGCCCTGTGCAAGCCAGTGTTGGCAGAGTTGGCGGCCGATCAGGCCAGTACCGCCGGTCAGCAAAATATGCATGGGACGCTCCTCATGTAACGTTCGCCGCCGATCACTGGTCTATTTTATAAGCAGGGATCAATTTGAACGGGCGTAACGTTGGATTAAGCCTCTGGTTTAACCATAGGTCACGCCGTAAGAACAGGTAAGCCAAAACTTATACCAAAAAACAATATTGTACAGCTATTGGTGTCGGCGTAGTCTGTACCCAACGGTAAAATGAGGCCTCCCATGACTGTTCCCATCGCGATCATCGGCACCGGCATTGCCGGTCTCTCCGCCGCCCGAGCGTTACAAGACGCGGGGCACGTTGTGCAACTCTTCGATAAAAGCCGCGGCAGCGGTGGCCGCATGTCCAGCAAGCGCAGCGATGCCGGTGCCCTGGACATGGGTGCGCAGTACTTCACCGCCCGCGACCGGCGCTTCGTCAACGAAGTCCAGCGCTGGCAAAGTAACGGTTGGGCCGAGCAATGGAAGCCCCAGCTGTACAACTTCAAGTCCGGCCAACTCACACCCTCCCCCGATGAACAGATCCGCTGGGTCGGCACACCCCGCATGAGCGCGATCACCCGCGCGCTGCTCGACGACCTGCCGGTGGAGTTTGGTTGCCGCATCACCGAAGTGTTCCAGGGCAAACAACACTGGAACCTGTTAGACGCCGACGGCGAGAACCACGGCCCGTTCAGCCACGTGATCATCGCCACCCCGGCTCCGCAAGCCACCGCGCTGCTGGCCGCCGCTCCCAAGCTGGCGAGCGCCGCCGCCGGGGTGAAAATGGACCCGACCTGGGCCATCGCCCTGGCGTTCGACAAACCTCTGGATACGCCCATGGAAGGCTGCTTTGTACAAGACAGCCCCCTCGATTGGCTGGCGCGCAACCGCAGCAAACCAGGGCGCGACGCCACACTCGACACCTGGGTACTGCACGCCACCAGTGCCTGGAGCAAGACCCACCTGGACCTGTCCAAAGAGGACGTGATCGAGCACCTGCACGGTGCTTTCGCCGAACTGTTGCACAGTGCCATGCCCGCGCCGTCGTTCAGCCTGGCGCACCGCTGGCTCTACGCACGACCGTCCAGCAGCCACGAATTCGGCGTGCTGGCGGATGCAGACCTGGGCCTGTATGTGTGTGGCGACTGGTGCCTGTCGGGCCGCGTCGAGGGCGCATGGCTCAGCGGCCAGGAAGCCGCGCGACGCTTGATCGAACACCTGCAATGAACCGTATCAATCCCGCCAAATTGCTGCTGTCGAAGTGGACAGCAGCGCGCCCCCGAAACAAAGAAAAACACTTTCTGGTCACCGAGTTGTTTCGCGACGATGAGGGCACCGTACTGGAAATCGAACTGCAAGCCGTCATGACCCGGCGCAGCGAACGCCTGCCCTGGCAAACCCTGCAAGATATCGACGCCTGGAAAATTGGCTGGAAATAGACCGCACGCGAAACTTGTACAAATAATTTGACTTGTACAGCATCGAACCTATGATGAGATTTAGTTGTACAAGATTTAGATCTTGTACAGGAATCTTGCAGAGGGTTGGTTTATGTCCAGCACCACCAAACCGAAGATCGCCATCAGCGCCTGCCTGTTGGGCGAAAACGTGCGCTTCAACGGCGGCCATAAACAATCGCTGCTGTGCAGTCAGACCCTCGCTGACTATTTCGACTTTGTGCCGTTGTGCCCTGAAGTGGCGATCGGCCTGGGTATCCCCCGCGAACCGATCCGCCTGGTGGGCGACCCGGCCCATCCGGAAGCCGTCGGCACCGTTAATCGCGCACTGAACGTGACCCAACCGCTGGACGACTACGGCCAGCAAATGGCCGCGGAACACACCGACCTGTGTGGCTACATCTTTATGCAGAAGTCGCCGTCCTGTGGCCTGGAGCGGGTCAAGGTGTACCGCGACAACGGCACCCCGGTGGACGGCGGCGGGCGTGGCATCTACGCACAGGCATTTTGTGCACGCCACCCCGACCTGCCGGTGGAAGAAGACGGTCGGCTGAATGATCCCGTGCTGCGGGAAAATTTCCTGGCCCGTGTGTTCGTCTACGCCAGTTGGCAACAACTGCTGGCCGAAGGTCTGACCCGCCACCGTTTGCTGGCCTTCCATTCGCGCTATAAATACTTGTTGATGGCCCACAGCCCGGCGCATTACAAAAGCCTTGGGCACCTGCTGGGCAGCATGACCAAGGGCGCCAACCTCGACGAATTGGCCAGCTGTTACTTCAGCGACCTGATGACCGGCCTGAGCAAATGCGCGACCCGTGGCACCCACACCAATGTGTTGCAACACATCAGCGGCTACCTCAAGCAGGCCATCAGCGCCGATGACAAACAGGAAATGCAAACCGTCATCGGCCAATACCGCCACGGCATCGTACCGTTGGTGGTGCCGTTGACCCTGCTAAAGCACCACTTTCGCCAACACCCGGACCGCTACATCGCTCAGCAGGCCTACCTGCAACCGCACCCGGAAAACCTCAGCCTGCGAAATGCGATCTAGACCATGAGAGCTGCCCTGCTAGACGAACCCGGCGAAGACATCGCCCAAGCCCTCCAGGACGGCTGGCTGCCGATCCGCGAAGTGGCGCGCCAGACCGGCGTCAATGCCGTGACCCTTCGCGCCTGGGAGCGCCGCTACGGCCTGATCGTGCCCCAGCGCACGCCCAAGGGCCACCGGCTGTTCAGCGCCGAGCATGTGCAACGCATCCACACCATTCTCACCTGGCTCAATCGTGGCGTGCCGGTCAGCCAAGTCAAAGGCCTGATCGACTCCGCCCAGGCCAGTCCCGATGCCGTGGAAAATGAATGGCAAACCCTGCGCCAGAACCTGGTGCACGCCATCAGTGAATTGACCGAGCGCCGGGTCGACGACGCCTTCAACCAGGCCATGGCACTGTACCCGCCACGCACCTTGTGCGAGCAACTGCTGTTACCGCTGTTGCAGGAGCTGGAACAGCGTTGGCAAGGTCAATTCGGCGCGCAGATGGAACGGGTATTTTTCTTGTCCTGGCTGCGCAGCAAGTTTGGTGCGCGCATCTACCACAACAATCGCCAATTGCAGGGTGCGCCATTGCTGCTGGTCAACCAGTCCGCCCTGCCGCTGGAACCGCATTTGTGGCTCAGCGCCTGGCTGGCCAGCAGTGCCGACTGCCCGGTGGAAGTGTTCGATTGGCCACTGCCCGTCGGCGAGCTGGCCCTGGCGGTGGAACACCTGCGACCGCGCGCCGTGTTGCTGTATTCGAGCAAGGCGCTGCAGTTGTCGACGTTCGCGAAGCTGCTGGGCGGCATCAGTTGCCCTAAGTTGATCGTCGGACCAACGGTGTGCATCCACCAGGCGGAGTTGGCGGTATTAACCCATGACATCCCTGAGTTGCTCGTCGCCGAAGAGCCGTTGTCGGCCCATCAGCTACTGATCCAGCGTGGACTTCTTTAAATGCATCTGATCTGGCTGCGCACCGACTTGCGCCTACACGACAACACCGCCCTGACCGCCGCGAGCCAGCGGGGTCCGATGGCGGCCGTGTATCTGATTACACCCGAGCAGTGGCTGGCCCACGACGATGCGCCGTGCAAAGTGGATTTCTGGCTGCGCAACCTGCAGGCGCTTAGTAAAACGCTGGGCGAGTTGAACATTCCCCTGCTGATTCGCACCGCAGCCACCTGGGACCAGGCGCCCAGCGTGCTGAGCATGCTGTGCCGCGAACTCTCGGTGGAGTCGGTGCACGTCAACGAGGAATACGGCATTCATGAAAGCCGTCGCGATGCGGCAGTGTCCAAGGCATTGCAAGCGGCAGGCGTCACTTTCCACAGCTACCTGGATCAACTGTTCTTCCAGCCTGGCAGTGTGCTCACCAAGACCGGCACTTACTTTCAGGTCTACAGCCAGTTCCGCAAGGTCTGCTACACCCGCCTGCACAGCGCGTTACCGCAGATGGTGGCAGCGCCAAAGGCCCAGGCTGCGCTCAAGCTGAAAAGCGATCCCATCCCGAACACGGTCGAAGGTTTCGAGCCGCCCAGCGACACGCTGCGTGCCCTCTGGCCCGCCGGTGAAGACGAGGCCCGGCGCCGCCTCGACGCCTTCGCCGACCAGCAGATCAGCTACTACAAGGACGAGCGTGACTTCCCGGCCAAGCCCGGCACCAGCCAGCTCTCTGCCTACCTCGCTGCGGGGGTCATTTCGCCGCGCCAATGCCTGCACGCCGCGTTACAAACCAACGGTGGCGAGTTCGAGAGTGGCGACATGGGCGCCATCACCTGGATCAATGAATTGCTGTGGCGCGAGTTCTACAAGCACATCCTGGTGGGTTACCCACGGGTGTCGCGCCACCGTGCGTTCCGCCCCGAAACCGAAGCCGTGGCCTGGCGCAACGCGCCCAAGGATCTCGCCGCGTGGCAGGAGGCGCGCACCGGCCTGCCGATCATCGACGCCGCCATGCGACAACTGCTGGAGACCGGCTGGATGCACAACCGCCTGCGTATGGTCGTGGCGATGTTCCTGACCAAGAACCTGCTGATCGACTGGCGTGAAGGCGAGCGCTTCTTCATGCGTCACCTGATCGATGGCGACCTGGCCGCCAACAACGGCGGCTGGCAGTGGAGCTCATCCACCGGCACCGACTCGGCGCCGTACTTCCGGATTTTCAGCCCTCTGAGCCAGTCGGAAAAATTCGACAGCGAAGGCGTCTTTATCAAGCACTGGCTGCCGGAACTCGCCACGCTGAATAAAAAGGATGTGCACAACCCCGAAGCCGCCGGTGGTTTGTTCGGCGTGGCCGACTACCCACGCTCGATTGTCGACCTGAAGAAATCCCGCGAACGCGCCTTGGCCGCTTTCCGCAGCCTGCCCTCGCGACACGCCGCAGGGGGTGAATATGAGTGACTTCCTGCGACGCTTCGCCCAGGCCTTCGCCACGCTGGACAAGCACAACCTGCACCTGCTCGACAGCTTGTACAGCAAGGACATCGCCTTTACCGACCCGCTCCATGAAGTGCATGGGCTGCCCGCCCTGCACCGCTACTTCGGCGAGTTGTACAGCAACGTCAGCCAGCTACGCTTCGACTTCCACGGTTTCGACCAAGTGGCCGAAGGCGAAGGTTACCTGCGCTGGAAGATGAGTTTCAGCCACCCGCGCCTGGCCAACGGCAAGGTGATTCGCGTGGAAGGCTGCTCGCACTTGATGTGGCGTGACAAGGTGTACCGCCACCGTGACTATTTCGATGCCGGCGCCATGCTGTACGAACACGTGCCCGTGCTGGGCAGCGTCGTGAGTTGGCTGAAAAGGAGAGTGGGATGAACGCAGTACCGCCCCGTCGTTATTGGCTGACCGGCGCCAGCAGTGGTATCGGTGCCGCGCTCGCCGTGGAGTTGCTCAACAGCGGCGCCCACGTCGCACTCAGCTCCCGCACCAAGGGGCCTTTGGAAGCGCTCGCGCAACGTTACCCCGGCCAAGTGCTGGTGGTGGCCGGCGACCTGACCAACAGCCAGACCGTGCGCGAGATCGGCGAACACATCGGCGTGGTCTGGGGTTCCCTGGACACGGTGATCCTCAATGCCGGCACCTGTGAATATGTGGACGCCAAGCAGTTCGATTCATCGATCATCGAGCACGTGGTGCGCACCAACCTGCTGGCGAGCAGCTATTGCATCGAAGCAGCCCTGCCGCTTTTGCGGGCCGGGCACAGCCCCCACTTGGTGGGTGTCGCCAGCGCCGTGACGTATCTGCCGATGCCTCGCGCCGAAGCCTATGGCGCGTCCAAGGCCGGCTTGCGCTACCTGTTCGAAGCCCTGCGCATCAGCCTTTCGCCGGAAAACATCGACGTTACTGTGATCAGCCCAGGCTTTGTCGACACGCCGCTGACCGAACGCAACGACTTCCCCATGCCCCTCAGTTGGTCGGCGGACAAAGCCGCGCGGCACATCTTCGCCAAGCTGGAAAAACGCCCGCTGGAAATCGCCTTTCCTGCACTGTTTATCGCCACCCTCTGGCCACTGTCGAAACTCCCGAATCGCGCGCAGTTGATCATCGGTAAACGCATGTTGCGCAGCCCACCGCCGAAAAAGGACGACCTGTGAAGATCGCCATCATTGGCAGCGGCATCGCGGGACTGACCAGTGCTTACCTGCTCAGCCGCCAGCATGAAATTACGC
Source organism: Pseudomonas tritici (assembly GCF_014268275.3). NCBI lineage: Bacteria > Pseudomonadati > Pseudomonadota > Gammaproteobacteria > Pseudomonadales > Pseudomonadaceae > Pseudomonas > Pseudomonas tritici. The sequence continues at coordinate 1,140,908 of NZ_CP077084.1, read as the reverse complement.
TGTTCGAAGCGGGTGACCGTATTGGCGGGCATACCCACACGGTCAACGTGACCGTCGAGGGCAAAAGCTACGCGGTAGACACCGGCTTCATCGTGTTTAACGACTGGACCTACCCCAACTTCATCCGCCTGCTGGGGCAGATCGGCGTCACGTTCAAGCCCACCGAGATGAGCTTTTCGGTGTGCGATGAGGAGACGGGTTTGGAGTACAACGGCAACAACCTCAACAGCCTGTTTGCCCAGCGTCGCAATATCCTTTCGCCGGGCTTCTGGGGCATGTTGCGCGACATCTTGCGCTTCAATCGCCAGGCACCGCTGGACCTGCAAGACCAACGCATCAGCGCCGAAATGACCCTGGGTGACTATCTCAACGCCGGTCACTACGGCGAGCGGTTTATCCGGCACTACATCGTGCCCATGGGCGCGGCGATCTGGTCGATGTCCCTGGCCGACATGCTTGGCTTCCCGTTGCAGTTCTTTGTGCGCTTCTTCAAGAATCACGGCTTGCTCTCGGTGAGTAACCGCCCGCAATGGTGCGTGATCGAGGGAGGCTCCAGCCGTTATATCGAACCGCTGACCCGCAGCTTCCGCGAACAGATCCGCCTCAATTGCCCTGTGCATAACGTTGAGCGTACCGACGACGGCGTGGTTATCCACAGCCCGGCCGGCAGCGAGGCATTTGATCGGGTGGTCTTCGCCTGCCACAGCGACCAGGCCCTGGCACTGCTGGCCGATCCAAGCCCAGCCGAACAAGCGGTCCTCGGCGCCCTGCCTTATGCCGATAACGAAGTGGTGCTGCACACCGACACCCGCCTGCTGCCCGACCGCAAACTGGCCTGGGCCAGCTGGAATTATCGGCTGACCGGCAATAGGCAGGCGCCGGCGGCGGTGACTTATGACATGAACATCCTGCAAGGCATCGACAGCGCCACGACCTTTTGCGTGAGCCTGAACCAGACGTCGATGATCAACCCGCTGAAGGTGCTGGCCCGCTACACCTACGCCCATCCGCAATACAGCCTGGCAGCGGTCGCGGCCCAAGGCCGTTGGGAAGAAGTGTCTGGCGTGCGTAACACCTTCTATTGCGGTGCCTACTGGGCCAACGGTTTCCACGAAGACGGCGTGGTCAGCGCCTTGCGCGTGGCCCAAGCGTTTGGGGAAACCCTGTGAACAGCGCCCTGTACAGCGGCTGGATTGCCCATCGCCGATTTGCGCCCAAGGCCCACGCCTTTCGCTACCGCATCGGCCTGTTGTACCTGGATCTGAGCGAAGAACACGAAGTGCTAGGGCTGTCGCCCTTGGCCGGGCGCAGCTGGCTGGCGCCCTTTGGTTTTCGCCAACAGGATTACCTGCGTGAATTGACGCGTACCGGCATGAGCTTGAGCGATGCCGTGCGCCAGGAAGTCGGCAAGGCGCTGGGGCGTACGCCCCAGGGCGTTATCTGCCTACTGACCCAGGCCCGCAGTTGGGGCCTGGCTTTTAACCCTGTGAGTTTCTTCTACTGCTTCGAGGCCGACGGACGTCTGGCCGCGATCCTGTGTGAAGTGACCAACACCCCATGGCGCGAGCGCTATCACTACGTGCTGCCCGCCCAGGCCCTCGGCGCGGATGAACACCAGCACTTCGCCGTGGCCAAGGCCTTCCATGTGTCGCCGTTTTTGCCGCGCGACCTGGAATACCGCATGAGCTTCAGCCCACCCGCCGACAAACTCGGCGTGCACATGGCCGACTGGCAGGGCGAGTTGAAAGTGTTCGACGCCACCTTGAGCCTGCACAAGGAAACGCTGAACCGCACCAGTTTGCATCGATACCTATGGCGCTTCCCCTGGATGACTGCCAAGACTTGCTTGGCGATCTACTGGCAAGCCATGCGCCTGTTGCTCAAACGCACACCGATTTTTCCCCACCGGGCCGCCGATGGCGCCTCCCGCACCGCAGTCGGTTATTCCAAGGATCGCCGCCATGAAATCCCCTAACGTATCGGTCAAGGCCAACCGCCTGAACGTCAACGGCATGACCACCGCACTGTTGCGCAAAGGCGTGCTGCGCCAACTCAGCCAATTGCGCCATGGCCAATTGGTGGTGATCGAGGATGGCGAACGGCAAGTATTCGGCGCACGCGAAGCGCACTTGCTGGGGGAGATCCAGATCCTCGACCCCGCCGTGTGGGGCCTGGTGGCGGCCAACGGTTCTATTGGCGCTGGCGAGGCATTTATTCACGGTTACTGGAGCAGCCCGGACCTGACCGCCGTGGTGCGCGTGATGGTCAGCAACCTGGATGTGCTGGATGCGATGGAAGGCGGCCTGGCACGCTTGGCCCGGCCGTTCACCCAGGGCCTGCACTGGCTCAATCGCAACACACGCAAGGGTTCGCAAAAAAACATCGCCGCCCATTACGACCTCGGCAACGACCTGTTCGAAGAATTCCTCGACCCCACCATGATGTACTCGGCGGCGCAATTCCTGACCCCCGACGACACCCTGGAGCAAGCACAACTGAACAAGCTTGAGCGCATCTGCCAGAAGCTTGCGCTCAAACCCAGCGACCACCTGCTGGAAATCGGCACCGGCTGGGGCAGCATGGCGCTGTATGCGGCGCAGCATTACGGTTGCAAGGTCACCACCACGACCTTGTCCAAGGAACAGTTTGCCTACACCGAAAAACGCATCGAGGCCCTGGGGCTGCAAAGCCAGGTCACCCTGTTGCTGAAGGACTACCGCGACCTGACCGGCCAGTACGACAAGCTGGTGTCCATCGAGATGATCGAAGCAGTGGGCCATCGTTTTCTGCCGACCTACTTCAAACAGTGCGCGCACCTGCTCAAAAGTGACGGCCTGATGTTGCTGCAAGCCATCACCATTCGTGAGCAACGCTTTGAACAGGCCAAGCGCAGCGTGGATTTCATCCAGCGCTATATCTTCCCCGGCGGCGCTTTGCCCAGTGTGCAAAACATGCTGCACATCGTCAGCCGAGACACCGATATGAACCTGCTGCACATGGAGGATTTCGGCCTGCACTACGCGCGAACCTTGCGCCTGTGGCATGAGAATTTTCGCCGCGCCCATGGCCGCCTCGCCGAATTGGGCTACGACGAATACTTCCTGCGGCTGTGGGAGTTTTACCTGTGTTACTGCGAAGGAGGCTTTATGGAGCGCACCATTGGCACGGCGCAATTGCTGCTGGCCAAACCGTCAGCGATTAACCCGCCGCTGCTCGGACGCTTCAGTGCTTAAGACATTGGCCAATGCCGTGCTTTTTCAGTGCGGCTGGTTCGCCTGCGTGCTCGGCGGTGACAGCTTATGGTTACTGGTAGGGCTGGCTGTACTGGGCATTCATCTGCTGTGGATAAGTTCATGGGCCAGTGAGGGCAAGCTGATCCTCAGCGTTACAATCCTGGGCACACTACTGGATACCGCGTTGCGCGCGCTGGGGGTATTTCAGTTTACTGAGCCTGGCCCGCTGATTCCCCTCTGGCTAATCCTGCTATGGGCCCTGCTGGCCACCACATTGCGCCACTGCCTGGCCTGGAGCGCACGCCCCTGGTGGCGGGCGGCCGTGCTCGGTGCAGGGGGCGGGCCGCTCTCTTATTACGCCGGCAGCCAATTGGCGGGCGTGCAGTTTGGTTTTAGTGTGGCGCCCACCCTGATTGCGTTGGCGCTGCTGTGGGCCTTGGTTTTCGTGGGGTTACACCGTTTGGCGCGTTGACGTCCGTCAGCCGTTTCACATCTGCGTGACCCGCTTGCCTTACACTGCGCACCTATGACCAACATCCCCCACACCCAAATCGCTGAACCCGCCGTCACCTGCTCGACGTGCGCGGCCTGCTGCTGCCAGCTGGAAGTCATGCTGATTACCGACACCGGCGTGCCGGAGCGCTATATCGATACCGACGATTGGGGCGGCGAAGTGATGCTGCGCCTGGACGACGGCTGGTGCGCAGCGCTGGATCGGGACACGATGATGTGCACGATCTATGAGCGACGGCCGTTGATTTGCCGGGAGTTCGAGATGGGCGCTCCGGAGTGCTTGACCGAACGCGAAGGGATTGCGACGGCGTATCGCTGATCGTGAAATGAGTGGGGATCTAAATGTGGGAGCGGGCTTGCTCGCTCCCACAGGGGATATCTTCAGCGGCCTGAAGACTACAGCGGCATGGTGTAATGCAGCGAGTAGCTCTCTACCCCATCGTTATTGCTGCTGATCCCGGCGTTGGAATAGTGCGTGGCACGAATGCCCACTTCATGCCCACCGGTAAACCGCAGACCAAAACCCAGGCGGTCTTCGAACTGAAAGGCCTGGCCAATGTTGTTGTCTTCCAACTTGGTACGGGAGAACACCGCTACGCCGATCCCGGCTTCGATGTAGGGTTTGACCGACTGCCCGGCAAACTCATACACAAACACGGGCGAGAACGACAGGCTACTGGCGCCAGCGCGATCGTCACCTTCCCAGTAAGTGTAAGCGCCGCTCCAATAGCCCGTCAGGCGACCGGTATCGCTCTGCATCCAGCTCTTGTCCCAATCCGACGTCAACCCCAACCGATAGGTCAGCGTTGAATCACTGGTTGCCCCCAGACCAAACTCCAACCCGGCGGCTTGCGCCGAAAAAGAGTGCCCCATTACCGCGGCCGCAAGCGCAGCCAAACAGAGAAAACGCTTCATATGAAACATCCCTTCAAACGACGTTGTAAGATTTTATGTACAGGCTAACGTGCTATAGAAGTCGCCATTAATGCAGAAGTTCAGTCAAAAACCGTGATTTTTTCACGACTTTTTCACAAACTGAAATTACTCACATTTCCGGAAGATTTCCATAGTGTAGGTAGGATGTTTCTGAAATGTTGCAGATCGCCACTGGTCCAGAACTGTGCAGGTGCAGGTTCAGGGTCGCCGACGGCCAGAAGATCGCGCTCACTCAGTAAACGCTTGAGCTGGCGGGCCACGGCGGCACCGGTGTCGATAAGGATGATGCTGGGGGGCAGCATCTGCGCCAGGAGCGGCTTGAGGAAGGGATAGTGGGTGCAGCCGAGGATGATGGTGTCGCAACCGGCGCTGAGCAGCGGTTCGATGTAACCCTGCAATAACTGGCGCAGGGCGGGGCTGTTCAGGTCGCCGGTTTCAATCAGCTCCACCAGGCCCGGGCAGGGTTGGGTGATGACCCGAACATCAGTGGCGAAGCGGTCCAGCAGCGCAGCGAACTTGGCGCTTTGCAGCGTGCCGGTGGTGGCAAGCACACCGACCACGCCGCTGCGGGTGGCGGCGGCAGCAGGTTTGACAGCGGGCTCCATGCCCACCAGTGGCCAGTCGGGATAGTCCTGGCGCAAGTCGGCGACGGCCGCGACGGTCGCGGTGTTGCAGGCAATCACAAATGCCTTGGCGCCCTTGTCGCGGAGAAACGCCGCGACCTGCCGCGAGCGCTCACGAATAAACGCCGGGGTTTTCTCGCCATAGGGGATATGCCCGCAGTCGGCCACGTACAGCAGCGACTCATGGGGCAGCAATTGCTGGATTTCGGCCAGTACCGACAAGCCGCCAACACCGGAATCGAACACACCGATTGGCGCGCCCTTAACCATGTTGGGTCCCGCACACGCTGCAGCCAGGGTCACGCTTGACGCGTAGCTCGCGAAAACGCGTGGTCAAGGCATCGATAAGCAACAGGCGGCCTACCAAGGGTTCGCCGAAACCGGCCAGCAGCTTCAAGGCCTCCAGCGCCTGCAGGCTGCCCACCACCCCCACCAGCGGGCCGGCCACGCCGGCTTCGCTGCAGGTAAGTTCGGTGTCGCTGCCGTGCCCATATAAACAGTGGTAACACGGGCTTTCGGCGCGACGCGGGTCGAACACAGACAATTGGCCTTCAAGGCGAATCGCCGCGCCGCTGATCAATGGCTTTCCGGCGGCAACGCAAGCAGCGTTGACCGCCTCGCGCGTGGAGAAGTTGTCGCTGCAATCGAGCACAACATCGACCGCACCTACCGCGGCAGCCAAGGAGTCGGCATCCAGCGCCGTGCGGTGGGCAATCAGCTTGATTTCGGGGTTGATGGCGCTCAGGCGGCGCAGGGCTGAATCGACCTTGGTCTGCCCGACGCTGTCGGTGTCATGGATAATCTGGCGTTGCAGGTTGGTCAGGTCGACCGTGTCGAAGTCCGCCAGATGCAACTCGCCCACGCCCGCGGCCGCCAGGTACAGCGCAACGGGTGCGCCCAGGCCACCAAGCCCCACGATCAATGCACGGCCGTTTTTCAGGCGCAACTGGCCGTCGATGTCGACATGTTGCAACAGAATCTGTCGGCTATAGCGCAACAGCTCCTGATCGGTCAGCACGGCCGGCGTCCCAGCGTGATGCGCTCGTGTCCGCCGAGATCGATACGGCTGTGTACCTCTTCAAAGCCTTCACTCAGCAGCAGATCGCTCACAGCCGGGGCCTGGTCGTAACCGTGCTCCAGCAACAGCCGGCCACCGACGTTCAGGTGAGCGGGGGCTTCTTTGATGATCAAGCGCAGGTCGTCCAAGCCATCATGACCGGCCACCAATGCGCTGGCCGGCTCGAAGCGCACGTCACCGGCCACCAGGTGTGGATCATTGTCGGCAATATACGGCGGGTTACTGATGATCAGGTCATAGGTATGACCCTGCAACGCGCTGAACCAGTGGCTGTTCAGCACCGCTGCGTTATCGAGGTGCAGGCGCTGGCGATTGCGCTCGGCCAGGGCCACAGCTTCCAATACACGGTCGACAGCGGTGATCTGCCAGGCTGGGCGCTCGCTGGCCAGAGCTAACGCGATGGCCCCGCTGCCGGTCCCCAGGTCGAGGACCTTGGCGGGCGTGGCTGGCAACAATTCCAGGGCGGCTTCCACCAGCAGTTCGGTGTCCGGACGCGGGATCAGCGTGTGCGGCGCGACCTCCAGGTCCAGCTTCCAGAAACCTTGCTGGCCGAGGATATACGCCACCGGCTCACCGCCGCGACGGCGTTGCAGGTAGCCGGCAAAGGTCAACGCGTCTTCACTGCTGACAATTTTTTCCGGCCAGGTGTGCAGGTAGCTGCGGGACTTGCCCAGCGCAGCCGCCAGCAGCAATTCGGCATCCAGGCGCGCGGTGGGCGAGTCGGGCAGATCAGCGGCGCGCAGCAGGCTGGCAATGATGGTCATTTATTCACCTATCGCCGCTAATTGATCGGCCTGATACTCGGCGAGTAACGGCTCGATCACCGCGTCGACGCCACCCGCGAGAATTTCGTCAAGGGAATAAAGGGTGAGGTTAACCCGGTGGTCGGTGACCCGGCCCTGGGCAAAGTTGTAGGTACGGATACGCTCGGAACGGTCGCCCGAACCCACGAGCAACTTGCGCTCGCTGGCAATCGCGTTCGCGGCGGCGCTGGTCTGCTGGTCATTGAGCTTGGCCGACAGCCACGACATCGCCCGCGCACGGTTTTTATGCTGGGAACGCTCTTCCTGGCACTCAACCACGATACCCGACGGCAAGTGGGTGATACGGATCGCCGAATCAGTCTTGTTGACGTGCTGACCACCGGCGCCCGACGAGCGGTAAGTATCGACACGCAAGTCAGCCGGGTTGATCTCGATGGCTTCCTGCTCGTCCGGCTCAGGCAACACGGCGACGGTGCACGCCGAGGTGTGGATGCGGCCTTGGGATTCAGTCGCCGGAACGCGCTGCACGCGGTGTGCACCGGACTCAAACTTGAGCTTTCCGTAGACGTTATCGCCTTCAACCCGCGCGATGACTTCTTTATAGCCGCCGTGTTCACCTTCGTTCTCGGAGAGGATTTCGACCCGCCAGCCGCGACGCTCGGCATAACGCGAATACATGCGGAACAGGTCGCCGGAAAAGATCGCCGCCTCGTCACCGCCAGTGCCGGCACGGATTTCAAGGAACACGTTGCGCCCATCGTTCGGGTCCTTGGGCAGCAACATGCGCTGCAGGTCGACTTCCAGCTCGGCCAGCTTTTCCTTGGCCTCGCGGACCTCCTCCACGGCCATTTCACGCATGTCCGGGTCGCTGTCCTTGAGCAGCGCCTGGGCGCCTTCAAGATCGGCCTGCACTTTCAGCAAGTTTTTATAGGTGGCCACAACCGGCTCAACTTCGGCGTATTCCTTGGAATAGGCGCGGAACTTGGTCTGATCGGAAATGACCTCGCCATCGCCGAGCAAGGCGGTCAGTTCTTCGAAACGGTCCTGGAGCACGTCCAGTTTATTGAGCAGTGACGCTTTCATTGCGGTTTTTTATCCGAAGAGCTTTCTGACGCGCCCTCACCGAGGGCAAAGAGTTCCTGGGCCATGGCCAGCGCATCGAGGCGGCCTTCGGCAGTAAGCTTTTTTAATTGTACGCTGGGGGCGTGGAGCAACTTGTTGGTGAGGCCCCGGGCCAGTTGCATCAGCACCTCTTCAGCGCTGCTGCCATTGGCCAGCAAGCGCTGGGCTTTGACCAGCTCCTCGTCGCGCAGGCGTTCGCCTTGCTGACGATACGCCTTGAGCACATCCACCGCCGCCAATTCACGCAGGCGCACCATGAAATCTTCGGCGCCGGTGCTGACCATTTCCTCAGCAGCCTGGGCTGCACCCTGGCGGCTCTTGAGATTTTCGGCGACCACTTCGTGCAGATCGTCAACGCTATAGAGGTAAACGTCGTCCAACTCGCCGACTTCGGGTTCGATATCGCGGGGAACGGCGATATCCACCATAAAGATCGGTTTGTGCTTGCGCAGCTTCAATGCGCTTTCGACCGCGCCCTTGCCAAGGATCGGCAACTGGCTGGCGGTAGAGCTGATGACGATATCGCTGCGCACCAGTTCGGCCGGGATGTCAGACAGCAACACGGCATGCGCGCCGAACTGTTCGGCGAGGATGCTGGCGCGCTCAAGCGTGCGGTTGGCGACCACGATCCGCTTGACCCCCAGGTCATGCAGGTGACGGGCGACCAGGGTAATGGTCTCCCCCGCGCCGATCAACAAGGCCTGGCTGCGTTGCAAATCACTGAAAATCTGCTTGGCCAGGCTGACCGCAGCAAACGCCACGGACACCGGGTTTTCACCAATGGCGGTGTCGGTGCGTACCTGCTTGGCGGAATTGAACGTGGCCTGGAACAAGCGCCCCAGCAGCGGGCCGACGGTTCCTGCCTCGCGCGCTACGGCGTAGGCGGACTTCATCTGGCCGAGGATCTGCGGTTCACCCAACACCAGCGAATCGAGACCGGACGCCACACGCATCATGTGACGAACTGCCGCATCCTCTTCATGCACATAAGCGCAGGCACGCAGGTCATCGAGGCTCAAATGGTGAAAATCGGCCAGCCAGCGCAGCACTACATCCGCTGAAAGATGTTCCTGCTCTATATAAAGCTCGGTGCGATTGCAGGTTGAAAGGATCGCAGCTTCGCGACTGTCGGTGAGCCGGCAGAGCTGCTGCAAGGCCTCAACCAACTGCTCTGGCGTAAACGCCACGCGCTCGCGCACGTCTACGGAGGCAGTCTTGTGGTTAATACCGAGTGCGAGGAAGGCCATTCAAGATCGCTGATGATGTCGGGAAGCCGACAATTGTCCTACTTCGAAAGATTCAGAACAACCACCGTCGTCTATTGTCCCTATATGTTGTGCCTATGAAAGGCGTCCGCTGAGTCTCGGTTATGTTTGGCCGAAGGCTTGTGTCATGATGATCCGACCGCAGGTTAGTCGTCCTCTTCCTATATGAATAGATCTTCCGCGTTGCTCCTTGCTTTTGTCTTCCTCAGCGGCTGCCAGGCCATGGCACCCGTGTCGCCGGACGGTACACCGCCCGTAGAAGACAGCACCCCCGCCCCTGAAAAGCCCAAGGTTTATTCCTCGTTCAGTGAAGAAACGGTGTTCAGCCTGCTGAGCGCGGAGCTGGCCGGCCAGCGCAATCGCTTCGATATTGCGCTGGACAATTACGTGACCCAGGCCATCAACACCCAGGATCCGGGGATTTCCGAGCGGGCGTTTCGCATCGCCGAGTACCTGGGCGCCGACCAGGCTGCGCTGGACACGTCGCTGATCTGGGCGAAAAACGCACCGGACGATCTGGAAGCACAGCGAGCCGCGGCGATCCAACTGGCGCGCGCCGGGCGCTATGACGACTCCATGGTCTACATGGAGAAAGTCCTGCAGGGCAAAGGCGACACCCATTTCGACTTCCTCGCGCTGTCAGCTGCCGACACCGACCAGGACACGCGCAATGGCCTGATGAAGAGTTTCGACCGCCTGCTGCAAAAACATCCAAAGAACAGCCAGCTGGTTTTCGGCAAGGCCTTGTTGCTGCAACAGGATGACGAAGCCGACGCAGCGCTGAAGCTGCTGGAGCAGAACCCGCCGGAAGAAGGCGAAATCGCCCCGATCCTGCTGCGCGCACGCCTGCTGCAGAACCTCAATCGCGGCAAGGAAGCCATTCCTCTGCTGGAAAAAAGTATCAAGAAGTATCCGGATGACAAGCGCCTGCGCCTGACCTACGCACGCATGCTGGTCGAACAGGACCGCATGGAAGACGCCAAGGTGCAGTTCGCCAACCTGGTGCAGCAATACCCGGACGACGACGAGCTGCGTTACTCCCTGGCGCTGGTATGCCTGGAAGCCAAGGCGTGGGACGAGGCCAAGGGTTATCTGGAAGAGCTGATCCAGCGCGAAAGCCATGTGGATTCGGCGCACCTGAACCTCGGCCGTATCGCCGAAGAACGCAACGACCCACAGGCCGCCTTGCTCGAATATGCCCAGGTCGGCCCCGGCAATGACTACCTGCCAGCCCAATTGCGCCAGGCCGATATCCTGATGAGCAACGGCCGCACCGATGAGGCGGAAAAACGCCTGACCGCCGCCCGCGATGCCGAGCCGGACTATGCGATCCAGCTGTACCTGATCCAGGCCGAGACTTTGTCGGCCAACAATCAGGGTGAGCGCGCCTGGAAATTGCTGCAACAAGCGTTGCTGCAATTCCCTGACGATTTGAACCTGCTGTACACCCGCGCCATGCAAGCGGAAAAACGCAATGACTTGGCGCAGATGGAAAAAGACCTGCGCCTGATCATCAAGCGCGACCCGGACAATGCGATGGCCCTCAATGCCTTGGGCTACACCTTGTCCGACCGTACTACGCGTTACGACGAAGCCAAGGCACTGATCGAACAAGCCCACAAGCTCAACCCGGAAGACCCGGCCGTACTCGACAGCCTGGGCTGGGTGAATTACCGCCTGGGCAACCTGGACGAAGCCGAACGCTTGCTGCGCCTGGCGCTGGAACGCTTCCCCGACCAGGAAGTCGCCGCGCACCTGGGCGAAGTGCTGTGGGCCAATGGCAAACAGCGCGAAGCACGTCAAATCTGGGAAAAATTCCTCAAGGAACAACCCGAAAGCCCCATCCTGCGCAGCACCATCAAGCGCCTGACCGGTTCCGAGACCCTTTAAGCTTATGTTCTTGCGCCACATCGTAGTGTTCAGTTTTATCGCCCTGCTCGCCGGTTGCGCGGGTTTCGGTGCCCGTGAATCCGTTGAGGGCCAGGGCAACCCGGCGCAATGGAAACAACACAAAGACCAGCTCAGCAGCATCGATGGCTGGCAGATCGAAGGCAAAGTCGGGGTTCGCGCCCCCAAAGATTCCGGCAGCGGCACGTTGTTCTGGCTGCAACGCCAGGATTACTACGACATTCGTCTCTCCGGCCCGCTGGGCCGGGGTGCCGCACGCCTGACCGGCAGACCGGGGCAAGTCAGCCTTGAAGTGGCCAACCAGGGGCGCTATGAGGCGACCTCGCCGGAAGTACTGCTTGAAGAACAGATTGGCTGGAAGCTGCCGGTTTCCCACCTGGTATGGTGGGTACGCGGCCTGCCAGCGCCTGACAGCAAAAGCCGTCTGAGCCTGAATGGCGACAGCCGCCTGGCTACCCTGGAACAGGATGGCTGGCAAGTCGAATACCTAAGCTACGTAGAACAAAGCGGTTACTGGTTGCCCGAGCGCATCAAACTGCACGGTACCGACCTTGACGTCACGCTGGTGATCAAGGACTGGCAACCGCGCAAGCTGGGGCAATAACGTGACCGTACAAACGCTGACCTTGCCCTCCCCGGCCAAACTCAATTTGATGCTGCATATTCTGGGTCGCCGCGAAGACGGTTATCACGAGTTGCAGACGCTGTTTCAATTTCTCGACTACGGCGATGAGCTGACTTTTGCCGTGCGCGACGACGGCGTGATCCAGTTGCACACCGAGTTCGACGGCGTTCCTCACGACAGCAACCTGATTGTGAAGGCCGCCAAAAAAATAAAGGAACAATCCGGCTGCCCGCTCGGCATCGATATCTGGATCGATAAAATCCTGCCCATGGGCGGTGGTATCGGTGGCGGCAGCTCGAATGCCGCAACCACATTGCTGGGCCTGAATCATTTGTGGCAACTGGGTTGGGACCATGATCGCCTGGCTGCGCTGGGTTTGACGCTGGGTGCTGATGTCCCGGTTTTCGTGCGCGGGCACGCGGCTTTCGCCGAGGGTGTGGGGGAGAAACTCAGCCCGGAATACCCCGAAGAGCCGTGGTACGTTGTGCTTGTTCCGCAAGTATCTGTAAGTACAGCAGAAATTTTTTCAGATCCGCTGTTGACACGTAACTCTCCTCCCATTAAAGTGCGCCCCGTTCCCAAGGGAAACAGTCGAAATGACTGCTTACCGGTTGTAGCAAGGCGTTATCCAGAGGTACGTAACGCTTTGAATTTGTTAGGTAAATTTACCGAAGCAAAATTAACCGGAACTGGAAGTTGTGTGTTTGGGGGCTTCCCAAGCAAAGCTGAAGCTGATAAAGTCTCGGCCCTTCTTACAGAGACCCTTACAGGGTTTGTAGCAAAAGGAAGCAACGTTTCGATGTTGCATCGCAAGCTGCAAAGTCTGCTCTAAAAGGAATCGAGTGTTAGGCACTCGTTGCAACAGATACAGGGGCGTCGCCAAGCGGTAAGGCAGCAGGTTTTGATCCTGCCATGCGTTGGTTCGAATCCAGCCGCCCCTGCCATTTTCCTATACTCATCCAGGTTACCCTCAGCCTCTAGGTACTGCGCGTGTCCAAGATGATGGTCTTTACGGGGAACGCCAACCCCGATCTGGCTCGACGTGTCGTACGTCAGCTGCATATCCCTCTCGGTGACATCTCTGTCGGTAAATTCTCCGACGGCGAAATTACAGCCGAGATCAATGAAAATGTCCGCGGTAAAGACGTCTTCATTATTCAGCCGACCTGCGCTCCGACCAACGATAACCTGATGGAACTCGTCGTGATGGCTGATGCCTTCCGCCGCTCCTCAGCGACTCGAATCACAGCTGTAATCCCTTACTTTGGTTATGCCCGTCAGGATCGCCGTCCGCGTTCCGCACGTGTGGCTATCAGCGCGAAAGTCGTTGCTGACATGCTGACCGTGGTAGGTATCGACCGTGTTCTCACGGTTGACCTGCACGCTGACCAAATCCAGGGGTTCTTCGATATTCCGGTAGATAACATCTACGGCTCCCCAGTATTGGTGGATGACATTGAAGACCAGCGCTTTGAAAACCTGATGATCGTGTCCCCGGACATTGGTGGCGTCGTGCGCGCACGGGCTGTTGCCAAATCCCTGGGCGTTGACCTCGGGATCATCGACAAACGCCGCGAGAAAGCCAATCACTCTGAAGTGATGCATATCATCGGTGATGTCGAAGGGCGTACCTGTATTCTGGTTGATGACATGGTCGACACCGCCGGCACCCTGTGCCACGCGGCCAAAGCCTTGAAAGAGCACGGTGCAGCTAAAGTCTTCGCCTACTGCACACACCCTGTGCTGTCGGGCCGAGCGATCGAGAACATCGAGAATTCCATGCTGGACGAACTGGTGGTGACTAACACCATCCCGTTGTCCGCTGCTGCTCAAGCCTGTTCGCGTATCCGTCAACTGGATATCGCACCGGTAGTTGCCGAAGCGGTTCGCCGTATCAGCAACGAAGAATCGATCAGCGCGATGTTCCGTTAAGGGTCAAACCTTCGGTACACCTCACTGACGAAAAGCGCCCCGCCCCAGCATACTGTTGGGGCGGGGCTTTTTTGCCCATATCGCCTTTAGCGCTGGTCGCAAACGCTGGGGCGAATGTGGTTATTTTGGAGATACAACATGAACGATTTTACTCTGAATGCTGAAGTGCGTTCCGACCTGGGGAAAGGTGCGAGCCGCCGCCTGCGTCGTCTCGCAAGCCTGGTTCCAGCTGTAGTTTACGGTGGCGAAAAAGCCCCTGAATCCATCAGCATGTTGGCTAAAGAAATTGCCAAACTGCTCGAAAACGATGCGGCCTACAGCCACATCATCGAGCTGAACGTCGGTGGCAAAAAGCAGAACGTCATCATCAAGGCTCTGCAACGCCACCCAGCCAAAGGCCACGTGCTGCACGCTGACTTCATCCGCGTTGTAGCCGGTCAAAAGCTGACCGCTATCGTGCCTGTGCACTTCATCGGTGAAGAAGCTCCAGTCAAGAAAGGCGGCGTTGTTTCCCACACCGCCACCGAGCTGGAAGTAAGCTGCCTGCCGAAAGACCTGCCTGAGTTCATCGAAGTCGACCTGTCGGCTGCTGAAATCGGCACCATCATCCACCTGTCCGACCTCAAAGCCCCTAAAGGCGTTGAGTTCGTAGCACTGGCTCACGACGACGACAAGGCTGTTGCCAACGTCCACGCGCCACGTGTAGTAGCAGAAGATGAAGAAGGCGAAACCGCTGCAGAGTAATTTGCTCTGTAACGTCGGAGCTTGAGGAAACATCGCGGACCGAAACGTAGCGAGAAAGCGGGCGATAACGCGAAGTTTATCTCTGGATAAGTTAGCTTCTGTCGTCCACTTTCGCCGCAACCAGGTTGCGGCGATGTTATCCACAACTCCAAAGGAAGGGCCCCTGTCGTGACTGCCATTAAACTGATCGTTGGCCTGGGAAATCCAGGCGCCGAATACGAACAGACCCGGCATAACGCGGGGGCCCTTTTTGTTGAGCGCATCGCCCACGCACAAGGTGTAAACCTTGCGGCCGATCGCAAATATTTTGGCCTGACCGGGCGCTTCTCGCATCAGGGTCAGGATGTTCGTCTGCTGATTCCCACCACCTACATGAACCGCAGCGGCCAGTCTGTCGCGGCGCTTGCGGGCTTCTTCCGGATCAAACCCGAGGAAATCCTGGTGGCCCATGACGAACTGGACCTGCCACCCGGCGTTGCCAAGCTCAAGCTCGGCGGCGGGCATGGCGGGCACAATGGCCTGCGCGACATCATCGCGCAGCTGGGTAATCAGAATAATTTCTACCGTCTGCGGCTCGGCATTGGCCACCCAGGCGTTGCCAGTATGGTTTCAAATTTCGTCCTGGGTCGTGCGCCACGCGCCGAACAGGAAAAACTCGATGCCAGCATCGATTTTGCCCTCGGCGTGCTGCCGGATATCTTCGCCGGTGAATGGAACCGCGCGATGAAAAACCTGCACAGCCAGAAGGCTTGACTCTTACCGAGGGGAAACACCATGGGATTCAATTGCGGCATCGTCGGCCTGCCCAACGTCGGCAAATCCACCCTGTTCAACGCCCTGACCAAGTCCGGTATTGCAGCGGAGAACTTCCCCTTCTGCACCATCGAGCCCAACAGCGGCATCGTGGCTATGCCGGACCCGCGCCTGGCGGCATTGGCGGCCATCGTCAATCCCAAGCGCATCCTGCCGACCACCATGGAATTCGTCGACATCGCCGGCCTGGTAGCCGGTGCGTCGAAAGGTGAAGGCCTGGGTAACAAGTTCCTGGCCAACATCCGCGAAACCGATGCGATCGCCCACGTGGTCCGCTGCTTCGAAGACGAGAACGTGATTCACGTCTCCAACAGCGTTGACCCGAAGCGTGACATCGAGATCATCGACCTGGAACTGATCTTCGCCGACCTCGACAGCTGCGAAAAGCAACTGCAAAAAGTCGCGCGTAACGCCAAGGGCGGCGACAAGGACGCAGTGGTCCAGAAAGGCCTGCTGGAGCAGTTGATTGCTCACTTCACCGAAGGCAAGCCTGCGCGCAGCCTGATGAAGAACATGAGCACCGACGAAAAAGCGGTGATCAAGGGCTTCCATTTGCTGACGACCAAGCCTGTGATGTACATCGCCAACGTTGCTGAAGACGGCTTCGAGAACAACCCGCTGCTGGACGTGGTCAAGGCCATTGCCGACGAAGAAGGCGCGATCGTGGTTCCGGTGTGCAACAAGATCGAAGCAGAAATCGCCGAGCTGGATGACGGCGAAGAAAAAGACATGTTCCTCGAGGCCCTGGGCCTGGAAGAGCCTGGCTTGAACCGTGTGATCCGCGCTGGCTACGAAATGCTGCACCTGCAGACTTACTTCACCGCCGGTGTCGAAGAAGTCCGCGCCTGGACCGTCAAAGTCGGCGCCACCGCGCCACAGGCTGCCGGCGTGATCCACACCGACTTCGAGAAGGGCTTCATCCGCGCCGAAGTGATCGCCTACAACGACTTCATCCAGTACAAGGGCGAAGCCGGTACCAAGGAAGCCGGTAAGTGGCGCTTGGAAGGTAAGGAATACATCGTTAAAGATGGCGATGTGATGCACTTCCGCTTCAACGTGTAAGTGCTGCCTGCGGTTTATACCGAGCTAAAAAAGCCGATGCATTGCATCGGCTTTTTTGTGGGCGCTTGAACGAACTCGAATGTCGGGAAATTTGAAACTGCTAGATAAAATGACAAAATTCCTGAGCGTGAAACTTGCTCTAACACTTTAAAAACACAAAAAACTTATAACTAATTACGGCACTCAGAAAAATACCAAGCCGCTAAAAATTACTTACTATAATTTTAAGATTTCCCTTACGCAAAACTTTAAAAAAAACACAAATCAACACTTGTAATTTTTTAATTTTTTCAAATTACACACTTCACCTCCTCCAAAGTTTTGCCCCCATCATGACAACATAAAAAAATCCTGATTAACTAAGAACATAGGGAGATAGCCCTCTGAAAGCGGCCTCTGCATTGGAGCAAATTGCTATGTCGACGATTAGCCAGAACAGGCTCATAACAGATATAACCTTTCCTGATTGCCCGAGCATCCAAACAACTATAAACAATACCGCCACTCTTGATATAGATATTCTCTTGCTGGGAGAAACAGGTACCGGTAAAGATACACTGGCACAACACATCCACTACCTCTCCCACCGCAAGGGAAACTTCATTGCGGTTAACTGTGCCGCCATCCCGGAAAGCTTGGCCGAAAGCCAACTGTTCGGCGTCAATAGCGGCGCGTACACCGGTGCAGTACAGTCACGAGCAGGCGTCATCGAGGCCGCACACCTGGGCACCTTGTACTTGGACGAGATCGATAGCATGCCACTCGCATTGCAAGCCAAGCTGTTACGGGCGCTGGAGTCGCGGGGTGTTGAACGCTTGGGCTCAACCCGGTTCATACCGGTGGACATGCGTGTCATCGCGTCCGCCCAACAATCACTGCATGAGATGGTCGAGCAAGGTAGGTTCAGACGGGACCTGTATTTCCGCCTTAATGTTGTCAACATTAGTCTTCCCCCACTGCGTCATCGGCGCGAACGCATCATCCCTTTATTTCTGAACATGACTCGGCAGGAAGCCGCCTACTATCACTGCACTACTCCCTGCCCCTCCAGCGAACTACTCCAGCAACTGCTATGCCATTCATGGCAGGGCAATGTGCGCGAACTACGCTCTACGGCTAAACGCTTTGTATTGGGCTTGACGCCCCTGGCTGCGGCTGAGGTGGGCATTCCGCGAATCAAGTCGAGTCTTAAAGAGCGAATGCAACAAATCGAAAAAGTACTGATCGAGGAATCTCTACACCGCAACGCTCACTGTGTGGATGGCGCAGCGAAGGAATTGGGAGTGGCCAAGCGGACGCTATATTACCGAATGAAACAACTGGACATATTATTGAGTTAAGGCCGCAGGCTCATCCACTGAAAACCATGACTTTCCACCAACAATGACACACTCTAAACGGCGCGTTTACGCTCGCCAAGAACTATACATGAAAGCCATGATTGTTCAAAAAGATGCCGCAACATTGTGCAATGTATTACATCGAGAGCAAAGCTGGAAGACCGTGCAATATTTTGAAATGCCATGGTGTAAATATCTGGAACTAATTAATTTCGAGCACCACTCATTTTGTGGTCCTAGACGGATGACCATGTACTCCTGACATCCGAATATCGGCCCACGTGATGCGAACACTCAAATTGAAAATTGGAGATATACCTATGATTCCAAGTTCCAGCAATTCGCCGTACAGCGGATATAACGCATACCAAAACGCTGACACTCAAATGGAAGGAGAAAAGCAGCGAGCCAAAGAGGACCAACTTATAGCCGCTAAAGACATGAATGACGCAAAAAAAGATTCATACGACAAAGCCACCATTCAAGCGCGAAACTAATAAAGCTCATCTCCCCGACTCATGGTCGGGGAGATGGCAATAAACGATAAACAGACAACGTTTACTCCTGATCGCCGGACGGGCGCCAATCCATCATTCTTCATACGCCAGGCTCTCTATGAAAACTACAGAAGCTGTAAGATCAACGCGTAGTGGTTTCGCCGCTAATGAGGCAGACCTCGCCTCTCTGGCATCCCATTCGGATGTGGACTTCTTCAAATCGGCACTTGCACACTCAAGCCAGCCGATTACTGCCCTCTTGCAAAACTCAAATATATTAACTGTCGCGTCCTCAGAGCTTTCTAGTACAACAGACCAACTCAAAAAGACCCTGAAGGGTATAAGCAAGAAGGGCAATGAAGAACTGCTCGGCAAATTCCCGAACCAACTGTCCAATGCGTTGTTTCAGTCGCAAATCCTGGTGAAGAGCCTTGGCAAAACAACCCAATGTATCGACAAGATTTGTAATTTGCAGTAGGTAGGTATGAATCATTTTCTGCCCGTAGTGTTGCTCGTGTTCCTGACATTTGTGCTGAACGGTTGCGGCGACCGTGTCGAACTCCACAGCAAACTGACCGAACAAGAAGCAAATGAAGTCATTGCAGAACTTGCAGACAAAAATATTCGCGCCCAAAAAGTCGCAGCCAAAGATGGCGTTGTCGTTGCTGTCGATGCGCGAGACATTGGGCGCGCAGTACGCACGCTCGAAGCGGCAGGCCTACCCAGATTGGCGCGAACCACGCTAGGCGATACGTTTCGCAAGGAAGGCGTTATTTCAACGCCCCTTGAAGAGCGTGCTCGCTACATCTATGCCCTATCACAAGAGCTTGAATCCACCTTATCCAACGTTGACGGTGTCATTGTCGCTCGAGTGCATGTGGTACTCCCCGAACGCATAGCCCCAGGCGAACCGGTCCAGCCCGCCTCGGCTTCAGTCTTTATAAAGCACGACGCACGTCTCGACCCCGACCACATCCGGGCACGTGTTCGCAGACTCGTGGCGAGCAGCCTCCCCGGTATGACTTCAGCCGTGGACAATCCGCAAAAGCTCACCGTGATATTCGTGCCAGCGACGGCGTATCAGGAACAGCAACATATGGCTTACTTCGGTCCGTTTCTCGTCCCCGAGAGTGACATCGGATTCTGGCAAGTCAGCGTGACGTCCTTGCTGATCGGCTTAGTGCTAGCGGCTTCTACCCTATTGTTCTTACGCCATAAGCGACAGCAAGCATTCTTGGCGCCACTGCCAGTTGACCATTCAGCCTCATGATGCCTGGTGACGACGACCTGATTAAAGAGGGTTTGACGTGGGCTCAGTGGTGGGCGCTCCCATGGCGATACGCCCACGAAGACTGGAGATCTGTCGATAAGTACGCGGCCATAGAAACGCTTTATCGCAATGGCATTTCAATGAACCTCAACGCTGTTGGTATCGCTCCCTGCTTGCCCCCGCCCCCTACTCCCACTCTACTTCGACTGGTTCTTGCCTCGTCCGAGCAGCTCAACTTAATACTCTTGCTGATTCACTGTACGTTCAATCCTGTGCCAGTAACCCCGTTGAGCAAAGATCATCAGCTGTGGTGCATGCGTCTTTCCAGGGCCCTTCCTCCGGACATACTGTTACCCAACGATGATCCGCTGCAACTGCTCCATAACTGGGTTGAGCCCGCCATTTGGCAGCGTCTAAGACTGCGTTTCCCCTATGAACGCGTGCTTGAGATGGAGAAAAAATATTCTCCACTTGAAAGTGGACACGGCCGCCTGGACACACTCTGGCAAGCGTTCGTTTGGCGTGCTACGACCATGGCACGCGTTAACACTCATTCTGACTCGAACGAGCAAGGAGCATAGCGATGTTCTGCCGACGCACAATTGAAGTTCAAAAGGACAACCTTGAGTTGGCGCAAACCCTCATCTCGCGCCAGACGCTTGCTGACTTCTCGCAGGGCAGCCAACTACTGAGCCACGCCACGGCACAAGCCAATAAGCTGCTGACTGAAGCTAATGAAGAACGTGAAGCAATGCTGGAGAGGGCTGCGTTTGAAATATGGCAACGCGCGGACGCCCAGTTCAAGCGCTGGGAAAGTGAACGTCAGAGAATGTGCGACGACTTGGAAAGGTACGCCACCTCAGTCGTCAATCAAGCCATCAACAGACTGCTTGACGATACCGCAGAACCGAAACGTCTGGCAGCTCTGCTCAGGCATCTTATAGCGGTTCAGCTCCCAGAAGTCAGCGCGACACTACTCTGCCATCCCCTTGAAACAGAGATCGTAAAACGATGCTTCGCCCACCAGAGGTCCACGCTCTGGAAGCTTCAACCTGACGAAACTGTCGAGCCTCAAACGCTAGTGCTTAAAACAGATGAGGGAGACTTCCGTATCAGCTGGAGTTCAATGCTTGAAGCGCTTGGACAACATTAGAGCGCGTAGTCAAAAAAACAAACTCACGTAAGATTTTTTTCAAAGTCGTATAAAAAAGGAACTGATCACTGGAGGAAAGCCACAACCACAGCATCAGCAAACACATCAGGAAAGAAAATATGGACTTCTATAAATTAGCACCGCAACTTTTAAGCAGTCGAAACGCTGTCAAGAAACAGTTTGACAATGCCATGGACGACGCCATGCAAGATCCTGGTGACCTAAGCGAACTCTCAGCGATATTCGGAAAATTATCGAGGGATACTTTTTACACTCAGTTGGCACAGCATGAACATGGCCGTGCCACCCACATGATGTACAAAACGACATTTGATAGCTTTCAGTAAATTGAACAGTTTACTTATTAAATGGTTTAACAGCGGCGAAAAACAAATTAGCTTGTCCGAAGACGATTTTGAAATAGTCTTGCAACGTCATGCTTGCACTTTGCACTTAAGTGTCCAACTGACCCGCCAAGCACCCGATAACTCGCAACTGCAAACATGGATACGGCTGGGAGGCGCGAGCCTGAATCGCTTCCACGGCGCGCTCGCTCAAGCACCCACCAATGGTGCGCTCTGGCTAATCCAGTGTCTGCACGCAGATCAAGGCGAACAAACCCTGATCGATTCTCTCGAAGCCCTGCTCAACCAACGCGACACCTGGCGAGCTGTTGCCGCACGCCTTTCCCGCCCCCGCAAGAGCGTGACTCCCACCTTGCTACGATCAATGACGCACTAATCAGAGAACTCTCCATGTATTCACCACCTTTCAAGCCTGAGTACTTGCAAACGGACTCATCTGGTGCACCATCAAAACGAGCCCGTTGGGGTTGCTTGATAGTGATGCCTTGGTTGCTTAGCCCAATGGAGACCACACTTGCTGCCATTCCACCCGAATGGAAAAACACCGCCTACGCCTATGAGGCCGAACACAAACCTCTACGGGAAGTGCTCGAAGACTTCGCCCAGACCTTCGGCACGCAATTGCAAATCGAGGGCCTGCTGGAAGGCGACGTCAACGGCAAGATCCGCGCGAATACCCCGCAATCCATGCTGGACAGGCTGGGCGTCGAGCACCGTTTTCAGTGGTACCTCTACAACAACACCCTCTTCATCAGCACACTGGACCAGCAGGAGTCCGCGCGCCTGGAAGTTTCCTCGGAAACGATTGCCGACCTCAAGCAGGCGCTGACCGATATCGGATTGCTCGACAGCCGTTTCGGTTGGGGCGAGTTGCCCGAAGACGGCGTGGTACTCGTCTCCGGCCCCAAGCGCTATATCGATCAGATCAAGCAGTTCAGCAGTCAGCGCCGCTCGCCGGATGAGAAGCAGAGCGTGCTGAGTTACCCGCTGAAGTTCGCCAGCGCGGCGGACCGTCATGTGGATTATCGCGGAGAGAAGCTCACCGTACCTGGCGTCGCCACTATTCTGCGGGGGCTGCTGGAACCACGTTCTGCTCCTGCGCTCACTGGACTGAGCCAGCGCCCGACGTCCCAGCCTGCCCCGCTCCCCCCCAACATCCCTCGGCTGGGTAACCCATTGCTAGGCCAAATGCTCGGTGCAAATGGCAATAGCGGTCAGTTCGACGCAGCCCCCGCATTGACCCCGCGCGCGCCCGTCTCCAACAGCCGGATACGCGTCGAAGCCGATCTGCGCAACAACGCGGTGCTGATCTACGACTTGCCGGAACGCCAGGCCATGTACCGTGAGTTGATCACGCAACTTGACGTCGCGCGCAAGCTGATCGAAATCGATGCGATCATTCTGGATATCGAGCGCACGCAATTGCGCGAATTCGGGGTGAACTGGGGCTTCCAGAACAGTCGTTTCCGGGGTGGCGTGAACATGGCACCCGGCACCTCGTCGCAGTTATCGATCGAGAACCGTGATCGTTTCTACGCAGATATCCGCGCGCTGGAAGCCAAAGGGCTGGCAACCATGGTCTCAAACCCCTCGGTGCTCACCCTGGAAAACCAACCCGCGGTGATTGACTTCAACCGCACCCAATACCTGACCCCCGGCAGCGAATACGCAACTATCTTACCGGTCACCGTGGGCACCAGCTTTCAAGTCGTACCCAGGGTCACCACCAGCCGCGGCGTTCACCAGATCCATTTGGCAGTGGATATTGAGGATGGCAATTTCGACGAGACCAACCCCGACCCCAATCACTTGGACGTGCGCCGGGGCAAGGTCAGTACCCAGGCCGTCATGGAGGAAAAGCGCTCGCTGGTGGTCGGCGGTTTCCACGTCACTGAAAGTTCTGACAGGCAAAAAAAGATCCCCCTGCTGGGGGATATTCCACTGTTGGGCAAGGCGCTGTTTTCATCGACCGAACGCCAGAATAATCGGCGTGAGCGCTTGTTTATCCTCACACCACGCGTTATCGGCGACCAGGACGACCCGTCCCGCTACTTGCCGCAAGCCGACCAGGCCGAGCTACAAGCCGCTCTCACACCACTGGCCAGGCGCTACTCCCCCCATGAGCCGGTGATCAAGCGCAGTGACATCATCGGCACCCTGGCACGCCTCGTCAGCGGGGAAGTGCCCAAGGCGTTCAAACCCGCGCCGATGCCTCTGGGGCTGAACACCTTGTGCAGCACCCGAGACTTGCTGGCATTGAATACCGAACGCAGCCAGTGGTACGCCGGCCCGGAATACAACGTGGCGGTCGTGGTGTTGCGCAACCAGTTCAAGCGCAATGTGCGTATCGATGAAAAGGAATGCAGCAACTCGCAGACCCTCGCGGTCACCGTATGGCCACGTGCCTGGCTCAAGCCAGGTGAAGAAGCCGAGGTATTTATCGCCATGCGCCCCGTGTTGAAGGATGAACATATCAGTGTGCCCCGTCCGTCCTTGATCACTTCCGATAAAAAGGCTACGCCATGAAACTTAGACTTTTGTGCATAACCCTGATCGGCGCAGCGGTGCTCATCACCGGCTGTACGCCCACCTGCAAAGGTGATTCGTGCTCACGCCCGCAATCGACCAAGGACAAGATGGTGATCTGGTGGCCGCCGCAGATGCGCGTCGAACCTGGCCCCGCCGGTGAGCGGGCGGATTACCAGACTGTGTCACTGGAACGATGAGGTCCCAGGAAATGCCCGACTATAAGCGCCAGGTATTTCTGGAAAACCTGGTGAGCGGCGCTGCCGCTCACTTGTCCCTCGCGCCCGGTATCAAGGTGTGCACACTGCCCGCCGGAAATCGCCCAGGGCTGGCCCTGCAAGTCGCTCGCGAAGCGTTGCAGGCCGGGCAATTGCAGCGAGCGTTGGAGCGACGTTTTGAACAGGCGGTGGCGTTCGATGGCTGTTTTATCTACCTCGACGCCAAAGGCCATTTGGTGATCTGGCATGCATTGCCGGCAACGAACGCCACCCTCGACAGGATCCTCAGCCGAATGCTGTCGCTGGCCAATCTGCAAGCCTTGGACAGGTGATCAGCGCTGCTCGAGCTCCGGCAGTTCCAGGGTTTCGCGCTTGGCTTCATCATCGAGTTCGCGCAAGGTACGGTAAATCAGCGCCACAGCCTGCAAGGTTTCGCGGGGTATGCTGGCTCCCAGTTTTTTCGTGTAGAGCGTGCGGGCCAGCCAGACGCACTGGATCACCGGCACATCGGCCGCCTTGGCGCGCCGGATCAATTTGCGCGCGTCGTCATCTGTGCCCTTGCTGACCAGCAGGGGCAGCGCCGTTTTACCGGGCCGGTAGTAAAGGGCCACGGCAAAGTGAGTCGGGTTGACCACCAGCATATCGGCCTCTTCCAGCTTGGGCAGCTTGACCTTTGGTTCTTCCTGAGCCATCTGATGCGCCAGTGCCCGTCGCTGCCCCTTTACGTGAGGGTCACCTTCCATGTCCTTGTACTCTTTGACGACCTCCACTTGGGTCATGCGCATGCGCTTGGCAAAGAAGTGCTTGACCATCACCAGGTCGATAAGCGCCAGCACCAGCAGCATGCCCAGGCAGGCATGCAGCAGGTGACGAAACAGCGCAATCAACGCCAGGATGTAACTTTGCAGATCGCTGGTGGCCAGGTTGATCAGCGTGCCCAATGAGGGTCGGATCACCACGTACAAAATCAAAGCGATAAGAATTGCTTTCGCAACGCTCATCAATAGGTTCATCAATTGCTGGGCTGAGAACATTTGCTTGATTTGGCTGATCGGGTTGAGGCGGTTGAAATCCAGCTTCAGGGTCTCCGGAGCAAACAGCAACCCGAACTGCATCCAACTGCTGATGAGCTTGGCGGCAATCGCCACCCCGACCATCAACAGAGCAAATGAGAAAAACACCACCAAACCCTCGAACAGCACTTCTTCCAGTGCTCGCGCAAAGGGTTGAGTCAGGCGTGACATCGGCAAGAGCATCAATTGCTGGAAGCGTTGCAGGCTGGTCTCGGCGGTGAACAAGGCAATCTCGCTGATGGCGGTCAGCACCAGTAACTTTGCGACATCCTGGCTTTGGGCGACCTGGCCTGTCTTGCGTTGGTCACGCAGTTTTTTGGCTGAGGCCGGGTGTTTTTTTTCGCCTGAATCACTCATGGGATCGCGACCTTTATCAAGAGACCGAGTGAGTGTTTCAAGTCGCCCAGCAGGCTCATGCGCCCGACGATCAGGTCCTGCAGCAGTGCAAAGTACAGCAACAAAATACCGATACCTGCCAGGCATTTGACCGGTGGCGCAAGCGTGCTCACTTGTAACTGTTGGCTGTAGACCCCCAGCAGCGCGATGCCGAATTCCAGTAACAGCAACACCGCAATAAATGGCGCGGCGTAGAGCATCATATGCGTGAAGGTATCGCCCAGCAGGCCGACGAATACGCCCATGCCGTTCACCGCCGGTAGCGGAAACCACGCGGTGGGAGGCCAGATCAGGTAACTGTCCCAGATCACCTGGGTCAAGGTACCCAACCCGAGGCTCGCCATCAGCAGAAACACCGCCAGTTGCTTGAACAGGTGCCCAATCGGTGTCGCATCCGGCCCCAGCGAAGGGTTGAGCTGGCCCCCCGCCAAGGCTCCGCGCTGGTTATCCAGCAGCGCCCCCACCGACTCGAACATCCAGAAGGGCATTGCCAGCAACACCCCCAGTAAAAACCCCAAGGCCAGCTCCTTGAACACCAAAGCACTGAGCATGATTGCGGAGTGGTCCTGGCCTGCCAATGCCGCATGGATACCCGGCGCGGGCAGCAGTGCCATGACCATCACAATGGTGTGCCGTGGCATGCCGCGTATATGTTGAAAGCAAAACGCCGCTACCAGGATGCCGCAGGGGTAGATACGCGCCATGCCAATCACCAGGCTGGGCAGAAATTCGAGATAGAGCAGCACGGGCAGCGCCTCAGCTCAGGGCCGAACGGCTGATCATGTCGAAGGTCAGGTTGATCAATTGGATCAACTCCACACCGATCCAACGGCCGGTCATGATCAGCGTGATGCCCACCGCCACCAATTTGATACCAAAGGGCAACGTCTGGTCCTGCACCTGCATCAACGCCTGCACCAACGACGTCAACACCCCCACCGTCACCGCCACGATCAACGGGGGCGCCGACAGCACTACCACCAGCAACATGCCCTGCTTGAACAGCACGATGGGTTCCATAAGTTACTCAGAGATAGGAGAGGAACAAGCTGTCGAGCAACCGCGACCAACCAGACACCATGACAAACAACAGCAATTTGAGCGGCAGGGAAATGGTCATCGGCGAGACCATTTGCATACCCAGCGCCAGCAGCAGGTTGGAGACGATAAGATCGATGACGATGAAAGGGATGTAGATCAGGAAACCAATCTCGAACCCCGCCTGCAGTTGCGACAGGACAAACGCCGGGATCAGCAGGATCAGGTCTTCGCGCCGTACCTCCTGAGCCATCTGCGCTGGCCACAGGCGCGCGGTGTTTTCCAGCAGGTGCGTCAGCACGTCCGGGTCGATATTGCGCAGCATGAAGGCACGCAGCGGTTTGATAGCCTCATTGCCTGTCTGCAGGAGTGTTTGCACGTTACTCAAGTCCAGAGGCGATACTTTGACGCTCTCGGCGATTTCGTAACCCACCGGGGCCATGATAAACAGCGTGGCTGCCAATGCGATGCCATTGATGGCCATACTCGGTGGCACCTGCTGCACGCCGATGGCGTTACGGGTGATCATCAGCACAATCACTATCTTCAAGAACGCCGTACAGACGACCAACAGCATGGGCATCAGCGACAATGCCCCAAGAAATACCGCCAGGACTAACGGGTCCAGCCCCTGAAGTATCATCGGCCGAACATCACGCGGGACAACTGCAACCCCAGGCGACCGTCGATTTCCACCAGTTGCCCCTGGCCAATCGGACGGTCGCCATAATAAAGGCCGGCCATACCGGGAGAATAACCGGTGACCCCCAGCACCGCGCCGGGCGCGAGATTACGCAACTCACCCAGGGTCAGGTCCAACGTGCCGCAACGTACGTTCAACGCCATGCTGAGCTCGTCGAACGGCTCATGACCGAATACATCCACCACGGGCTCATCCTCTTCATAACCCGAGTAGTGCGGCGCTTCAAAATCTTCGTCCACCGTTGTGCCCTCAATAGAAGTAAGTGTCAGGCACAACGCCCCTGTGCCATCGTCAATGCACCCATGCAGCCGCTGCCTGCCAACCTGAACATGACCTACGCCCTGGGTTTGAAAAAAGTTCTGCTCAAGCATCAGCACATCCCCGACCCGCAGGCTGCGCGCTTGTGCAATCGGCAACTGCAGGCGCCCTAGCGTCACGGCAATTGCCAGTTGAAACGACGCAGGTACCGGTGCAGCATTGGCGCGCCAAGACCCGGCGTCGCACAACGCAATCAACGTCTCGGGCGCCAGCCACACATAGCCCATCACCCGGGCTGCCCCCAGCGTGACGCTGAGTCGGCAACCAAGCCCTTCGGGCCGATCAACCTCCAGTAGCCGCACATAGCCCAACAGCGCTTTCACCTGAGGACTCAAGTGGTGCTGGAATAAAGCCCAGAACCAGGAATCCGGATCGTTGCCTGCGTTGGCCAATGTCACCGGACATTCGCCTAGCAGACTGAGCAGAGGTCCCGCCTCCGCAAGCGCCAACACCCCACATGCCGTTTCGAAGCACAGCGGTTGCGCTCCAGCGGGGGCACGGCCCGGTTCAAGACATAACTCACCGCGCCGCCCGGCAACTTCAAACGGCAGACGCAAACCACGCCCCAGGCGACGGCGAGCAACAGCCGTGTCGCCTCTGACCAGAGGCAGCGTCACCTGCGGCATCATCATGCCGACCCAACAACGGCCAACTGCAGGCTGACCGTGCGCCCCATTGTTTGCGTAAACCGGTCCTCAACCTGTCGCCGCACGCCGCTGAGCCAGCGCGCCGTAGCCTCTTCCTCCGCTTCCAGGTCGAGACTCCAGGCACCCTGCTCGCGGCGCACACTGGCGTTGATCCGCCCCAGGCGAGGCAGGTACAACACTGCCTGAAGCGGCCACTGCGAAGCGGCCTGCAGACGAGGTGCCAGTTGTTCGGCAAGCGCCTCGATCATGGCTGCCCCCTCCACGCCCTTCGTGCCCGACAGAGAGGTTCTCGCACCCGAGCCGTCACCGTCATCGGCCCAAAACCGGGCAAATAACCGCGTCAACTCCGCGGGCACTACGCCTGCATTTCCCGACTCTCGCTCCTCGCGTGTTTCCCGCAGGCGCGGGCGTTCTGCGGGTTTATCTGAAACCTGGGTCATATCGGCTCCTGCGCCAGTAAAAGGGATAACTCCTGAAGTTTTTCCACCTGCCGCAGGCATTCCGTGACCTGTTTCTGGGCACTGCCAACGCGGGTCTGCTTTTCTTCCCGCTGGCCCCGCAAGGCTTCCAACTGCCCCATGTCTCGTCGGGTGCTGGCCGACAACGAGCGCTCCTGGGTTCCCCAGGATTTCAGGGCCTGCAGGGTCAGTACCTGCCCCTGGTGCTGGCTGAGTAACTGAGCACTTTGCAGGGCCTCCTCCTGCCGGGTTTGCTCAAGCGCATCCTGGGCCTGCTGGATATGCGCGAGCAGGGCCTGCTGGGCTCGCTTCGCCTCACGCAAGGCACGTTCGGCACGGTCTGCCCGGTGCCGACGCAGGCGCCGCAACGTCTCGACTTCACCGAGCAACACATCAGAAAGGGACATAGGCCGTCAGCTCCTTGAGTTGCGCCAGCGTCGCCGCCATCGGTGCGGGCTCACGCAAGTCCTGGCGCAAGAAATTGTCGACCGCCTGGCGACTGTCCACCGCCAGGTCAGTCAAGGCATCGCTGCCCGCTTGGTATTCACCTAGCTTGAGCATCAGTTCGATTTGCTGATAGGCCGACAACAAACGCCGCAACGCCGTACCCGCTTGGATATCCGCAGGCTCGGCGACGTTACTCAAGATCCGCGACAGGCTCGCCAGCACATCCACTGCGGGGTAGTGCCCGCGCTCGGCCAACTTGCGGGACAGCACGATATGACCGTCGAGCAGCGAGCGAACCTCATCAGCCACCGGGTCGTTCATGGAGTCTTGCTCGATCAACACGGTATAGATCGCCGTGATCACCCCCTCACGCGTCAACCCGGCGCGCTCCACCAGCCGCGGCAACAGGCTATACACCGAAGGCGGCAGGCCGCCACGACCGAGGGGTTCGCCAGCGGCCAGGCCGATTTCGCGCTGGGCCCTGGCGAATCGGGTCAGGGAGTCGATCAGCAGCAACACGCGAAGCCCCTTGCGCCGATACCCTTCAGCCAATGCAGTCGCCGTGAAGGCCGCACGGGCGCGCTCCATGCTGGAACGATCGGACGTGGCACACACCAGTACCGCTTTGGAACGCAGTTGCTCATCAAGCTCATGATCGAGGAACTCACGCAGCTCCCGACCCCGCTCGCCGATCAGGCCGAACACGATGACATCGCACTCAACGTTACGGGCGATCTCGGCCAACAAGGTGGTCTTGCCGCAGCCCGCCCCCGCGAACAGGCCCACGCGCTGCCCCTCGCCCAGCGTCAGCAGGCCATCGATAGAGCGCACCCCGGTGGCCAGCGCGCGGTTGATCCGCGGGCGCTCGGTGGGCAACGGCGCCTCACACAACACCGCACTCGTGTCCGGTAAGTCGGCCTCGACAAACGCACTGGGGCCTTCTCCCGTGATCGGCCGTCCGAAGCCATCCAGCACCTGGCCCAGCAATGCCTCGCTGACCTGGACCCGATGCGCTACCCCAAGACGCTCCACGCCAGCGCCCACCCGCACCCCTTCCAGGTTGCCCAAGGCACTGAGCACGGCATCCTGCTGATCAAAACCAATGATCTCGGCCAGCATGTAGTCGCCAGGCTTTTTCTCCACCCGACACAAATCACCGATACGCGCCTGAGGCAGCCGGCACTGCAGCAACATGCCATTGACTCGCTGGATGCGACCTCGCATCGTCACAGGCGCAAAAGTGGTCAACGACTGGGCCTGGCGCTGCTGCCAGGCGTCGAGGCGTGCTTGCAGTTCAGCGTTCACCAGCGCACCTCATAACGCTGTACGCCATCGAAGACCACCTTGCTGTTGTCGATCAGCACCAGACGCAGGCCATCCACCTCATCCCCGACAAAAAGTCGGCTGCCCTCCTCCAGGACCACATGACCATTGGGCCCGCCTACGATCTGCACGATCTTGAACGGCAACGTCCCATCGCGTACGCGCACACGGCTGATCACCGGCACCGCGCTGTCGAATTGCTCGCCAAAACGGCTGAGCATGCGCGCGACCAGGTCCACTTCATCCTGTGAGACATCTCCACTGAGCGCGACCTGCCCATTGATCACTTGCAAACCGACTCGCTGGTTCAATTCACGTTCGCTGAGCATCTTCAACAACTGCTGGCGTACCTCAAACGGTGAGGCCAGTTCCTGTTTCTGCACCACAGGCGGCATCAAGGAAGCCAGGGCCTCGGGGTTCCCGGTGGACGCCATGCCCACCACAACAAAGATGACCGTCACCACCAGCACCAGCGTAATCAGACGCTTCTGCTGCGAATGCGAGATGGCCGATAACTTAAGCGCCCGTGCCGGCTCATTGACCCGTGGCGACGCTGGCGCTACGGGGGCGGGCGCCTGGGGCCAGGGTTCATCGGCCAAGGTCACACACAGCCGCACACTGCCGACCCAAAACGTGACGTTGAGCGCCAGGCGTGCGATCTGTGCCAACACCTGACCATCGGCATCCTGCAAAAGCCCCGCTTCAGCCTGCACCGACCAGTTCGAGTCGATGAGTCGCAGCCGCGCATGCTGCTCGGCGATGCCCGGGTCGTTCAGCACCAAGTCAGCATCGGCGTGTGCACCGATGCTCCACTGCTCCCCAAACAATGGCAACGCAGCGCCTTGATGCAGCCCATCAAGCACTCGCAGCTCGAACATCATCGAGCCCTCCGTACTGAACCCAGGCCAACCCTCATGCCACCGCACCGCGCATCAATTCATTCTGGCCCAGGTCGAAACGCCCCAGTACTTTGACCTTGGACGTGCTGCTCAGCTCGGCAAAGGACAGCACCGGCACGTGGTTGAATTCTTCCAGCAACAAGGTACGCAGCGGGCTGCGCAAATCCTGCGCCACCAACATCACGCTCTTGAGTTTCGGGCGCACCGAGAAGGCCTGGTTGAGCAGCCCGACCAACGCCGCGCTATGTTCGTCGTCGAGTGCGAAGAACACCCCGGTCTGCGTCTGGCGTAGCGCTTCACGCAGGATGTTTTCGGTCTGCGGCGACAGCAACCAGGCATGCAGACCGTCGGCTTCGCTGTACTGATGGTAGATCTGTGCCTTAAGCGCAATGCGCGCGTAGTCGGCCAGCGCGTCCGGCTCACGTTCATGCTGGCCGTACTCGATCAGTGACTCGACAATCAGTCGTACAGCCCGCAACGGCACACCTTCGCTGGCCAAGCGTTGCAACACCGCTGAAAAACGGGACAGCGGCATGATCCGCTGCAGCTCCTGAACCAATTCCGGCTGGTTGTGCTCCAGCCAACTAAGGATCGACTTGCTCTCCTGAATCCCCAGGAACTGCGGCCCGCTGAGCATCATTGCCTGCTTCATGCGCTCAACGATCAGACTCGCTGCGGTGAAGCGTTCCACCTGTGGATCATCGAGCAGCGGATCATTCGGCGCCAACCAGACCCAATGCTGTTCATCGCGATCTGCCAAACCCGGTATCGCGTGTGCAGGCTCGACCGTCAGCGCCTTACGCTCAACCGCCACATGAGTGACCACCGAGGCCTTGACCATCGGTACCTCATGCACACAGAAGCGCATTTCATCATCGGCGAGCGAATCATCGAGCTCCACCTCGAACGGTGGCAGTGTCAGGCCGATATTGGCGACCAGTGCGTTCCGGGCCTGGCGAATCGAGTGGACAAGGTCCGTCACCTCAGGCGTCCCTCGCAGTACCGGAGAG
Source organism: Pseudomonas tritici (assembly GCF_014268275.3). NCBI lineage: Bacteria > Pseudomonadati > Pseudomonadota > Gammaproteobacteria > Pseudomonadales > Pseudomonadaceae > Pseudomonas > Pseudomonas tritici. Next base: position 1,108,609 of record NZ_CP077084.1, on the reverse strand, counting down.
AACTGCAACAGGTACGGCCTTGACGGATCAAACCCACGCAAGTCCTCATGACCGTTTTCTTCGGGACGCACCGCTTCCGCGGCTTCAGCTTCGGGTTGCTCCTGCCGTTGACGCTGGCGCATCAGGTAGTACCCCAAGCTACCGGTTATCGTCGCGATGAGGATAAACACCCCGGTAGGCATGCCGGGTACTGCAGCAAATGCAAGCATCCCCACCGAGGCGATCATCCAACTCTTGGGTTCGCTGGTCATTTGCCGGGCAATTTCGGCGCCCATGTTGCTGACACCCTTGCGCCCGTCCGGCGCCACACGGGTGATGATCATGCCGGCGGTGAGGGAGATCAGCAGCGCGGGAATCTGCGCAATCAGGCCATCGCCGATGGTCAGCACCGAGTACAGCGCCATTGAATCGGCGGCACTCAATCCGTGCTGGAACATGCCCGTGGAGAAGCCGCCCAACAGGTTGACCACAACGATAATCAAGCCCGCGATGGCGTCACCCTTGACGAACTTCATGGCCCCGTCCATGGCCCCGAACAATTGGCTCTCGCGCGACAACTGCTCGCGTTTGTCCCGTGCCTGCATGCCGTCAATCAGGCCAGCACGCAGGTCGCTGTCGATGGACATCTGCTTGCCGGGCATCGCATCCAGGCTGAACCGCGCCGCGACTTCCGCCACCCGCTCCGAGCCCTTAGTGATCACCAGGAAGTTGACCAGGGTCAGGATCAGGAAGATCACCATCCCCACGGCCAGGTTGCCGCCGACCACAAAATTGCCGAAGGCTTCGACGATGTCACCGGCGTCTTGCTCCAGCAGGATCAGGCGCGTGGTCGCGATCGATAGCGCCAGGCGAAACATGGTGGTCAACAGCAGGATCGACGGGAACGAAGAGAACGCCAGAGGACCTGGCAGGTACAGTGCCAACACGATCAGCAGGCACGAGATGCAGATGTTGAGCGCGATCAGGATGTCCACCAACCAGGTGGGCAACGGCACGATAAAAATGAAGACGATGGCCAGCACTACCACAGCGCCCAGCACTTCGGCGCGCTGCGCTACCTTGAGCAAAAAGCGGTTGATGGCCGAAAGCGCTGTCACGCCAAGGCCCCCAGTTCACTTGGAAAACGTGCAGGGCCACGCGCGATCCGTTCCAGTTCCCCCATCACCGCCAGGAAGCCACGAAGGGTTTCTTCACGCACTCGACTGTCGAGCCATAACGCTAATGGCAATTGCTGGACCAAGGGGTAAAGGGCATTGAGCGACACCAATTGCTGGGCATTCGGACCACCCGCCAGTTCATCGCCGATCCGAAGAATCTCAGCAGCGGTGATACCAGTACCGGCGAAACTCAGCATGCGCTGCAGCAAGCTCACTGCGTCGTGATTGATGCCCAGGCGCTGGAGCAGCGCATGACAACCCGCCAGCACCCCGCTCAACTGCCCACAGCTTTGCAGGCCCAGTAACAAAGTGCGCAACAGCGGTGTCGGCATTGATGAGACCTTGGCCGCTATATCGTCAGCCAGCGCTTTGCGCATCACGTTGAGCCCGTCCGCAAACCGTTCGCCGCCGTACACGCCGAGCAGCGCCTGCATCATCGTCGACAACGATTGGCGCGTGACCACACTGGCGTAGTAGAGCGAACGCAGCGCCTGGCGCTCCTGCGGATCGACACTGGCCGCCTGCAGTGCCACGGCGATGTTCAGGCCGGCCTGAATCTCCCCTTTGAAGCGGACCTGCAGCTTGGCCATGGCATCACGCGCCAATGCCGCTTCGGACGGGCGCACTTCCGTGTCTGCCTGGGCCGCCACATATTTGAGCACGACGAACGTGCGCGCGGGGTCTCCCTCGGAAAGCCTCAGCAATTCGCCCACATCAGCCCGCTGCCGTAACGCGTCCCTGACCAGCAAAGCGATCATTGCCAGGGTCTTCTTGGCCGGATGACCTAGCTGACGATAAAGCTCCGCCATATGCTCGATCGGAGGCACGTGCACGCTCACCTTCCGCTGACTCAAGGGCTGGCTATTGTTTACCACTTCCAGGTTGAACAGGTAGGCGAGCTCATCCACGCCATTGACGGGCGCAGGCGTAGAGGTCTGGATGACAGCAGGTTGATCCAGGGGACGGACCGTTTGCACATCGGGGGAGGATTCGACTTTCATGGACAGACCTGAACAGGAAGAGTGTTTCCCTGTGTGGCAAGACCTGCTCAAACGGTTCCATCCAGCCGGATCCCGCGACAAATTTGAAAAGACTTGCACAGATCTTCAGAGCTCTGCGCAACGCACTGCACAAAAACGCCTCATTTCAAAATATTTATCTATATAAATTAATGGGTTAGAAAAGATTTTTTCTTGGCACAGCCAGTGCAAAAGGGGTTCCCGTCGACACACTTTCGACTGCGTCTATCCCAAGGAAACAATCATGAATATCCCTATTGAAGCTTTAGCGCACCTCGTTGGCAGCTCGCCTCAATTCATGCTTCACCTGACAGACGATCAGCAAAAAAAACTGCGGCGCTTTATTCACAAGCGCGTCCTCAACCCGGAAGATGCAGACGATCTTCTGCAATTGACGTACCTGGAAGCCTGGCGCAACCGAGAGCGTTTCAGCGGCAATGCCACACTCAGCACTTGGATGTGTGGTATCGCGCAAAACCTTATCCGCAATCACTTCAGGCGCCTGTACGCCAAGCCTGTGCATTGCGAATTTGATGAGTCGCTGTGGCATGGCCAGGAAGACAACCACAACCTGGACTGGGAATTTGAGGTGAACCGGCGCCTGGAAAAAACCCTGAGCGCCATCGACCACCTGCCGATGGAAATGCGCAAGACGCTATACGCCTCACTGGAAACCGACGGTAGCTACCAGGACACAGCTGACGCACTGGACATTCCTATCGGCACTGTTCGCTCGCGCCTTTCAAGGGCGCGCGAACAGCTTAAACGCGCCACTCACAACTCGCAGTTTCCTTAAAGCCAGACCACGCGTTGGGCGGCAGGGATATCTGCCCAACGCGATCAGGCTTTTCGGGTACTCGACAGGGTGAATCACGAACCACTCGTCGCTAGATCCGGTGATTTCGCTTAAACAGTTGAAAGCGTAGATAAAAATTCAAAATAAATGCTTGACGCATTTCTGTTCTACGCGAATAATGCGCGCCACTTGGCTACATAGCTCAGTTGGTTAGAGCATAGCATTCATAATGCTGGGGTCCGGGGTTCAAGTCCCTGTGTAGCCACCAAGTACTAAAAACGGCTTACCGAAAGGTAGGCCGTTTTTTTATGCCTCGCGAAAACTGCTGGGGCCGCCAGCCGCAGCACCTCGGCGCCGCGCTCACACGTCGAAGTGATTCAGATGATCGGCCGGTTTTGCGTCCTCACCCGCTGATCTGCCAGGTCAATAGTCAGATCATGCCTGGGCAGACTGCCCAGCGTATCGTTCAGGTTCATGCGCAACGGTTTATCGGGATCCATTCCGTATTCAAGATCAGCATTGACGCGTTTCTGCGTGAGACTCAGCCCAGCGCTGCTGGAAAAACTGAGATTCATAGTGGGTATCGACATGCCATGGGATTGCGTCGTGGTGTAGCTCAGGCTCATGTTTTTGACACGCAGGTTGGTACGGTCACTCAGGGCACGCCGGATCAGCGGTTCGGTACTTTCACCGGCGAGGTGGCTACGCTCTATTGCGCGCAATACCTGCGGCTTGAGCTCCATGCCGAGCTTCACTGAAGTGCCCTCACCCTGGCGCCACTGATCAAGTACCTGGGCAAACTGGGGGTCATCCTTCAACCACTGTTCAATGGCCGCCTTGTTGGCCGGCGCCACATCATCCAGCCACGCATGGCGCCCGTCATCCCGTAACCCCACACGCGTGACGGAAGACTCGACCGACGCCAGTTGGCGCAGCCCGTTCTTCACCAGGTCCTGCTGGGTGATCAACTTATCCAGTGACTGGCTGATGGCGTGATAAGCGTCCGGCTTCGTTGCCATGGGCGGATGAGTCGTGAGAAACCGTTGCACCGTGGCCAACTGTTGATCGATGGTGCTCCCCGACAGCCCGATCGCTGCCAGCTCCCGCCTGAAAGTCGGCGAGTAAAGCGACACGCTGCGGGTGAGTTCATCCATCTGAGACTGCGTAACCGGTTGCGGATGCTTGAACGAAAAACTGAAAGCCTGCGATTCGCCGCGATCAAACTTCACCATGACCGACAGTTCCGGCAACAAGGCCGCCGCCGCGCTGGGCCCGTCACTGTCGGCCCGGCCTAACGCCAACGCGTTGAGCGGCGCGATGTTGGCGCCAACCCCGCCCTGCCTGAATAATTGAGCACTGGTTGTCGTACCTTGGCTGGTACCTGTTGCGGTGTACGTGGTCGACTGGCTCTTATCTGCATGCGCGAGATTGAGGTTGCCCACCACACCGACGCCAGCGCGTATCACTGAGTCCAACTCGGCGATGTTTTCCCGCGGGCTGTACATCAAGCGCAATTGGGTGAGTACGTCCAGATTGACGTCACCACTGATCTTGGAGCTCTTGCCTGTCGCGTGCTCCTCACCCAACGCCAGCAAGTCATAGACGGTACCGTTCTCGCCGGTAAGGATCGACATCATCTTGCCAAAGTCTGCTTCTTTCACGTCAAAGCCGATGCTCGACCCTGTGTTTTTCGCCACCGCTGCTGTCAGTTCCGCAGCGACCCTCAAGGCCGGCCCCACCGCCTCCGGTCCTCGCCCCAGCGTCAAGCCAGAGGCCACCGAACCGGCCAGCCGCCGCATATCGTCCGTACTGATCTCAACCCGCGCGCCTTTGTCGGTGCGGCTGATACTCACACCGTGGGTATGCGACTTGGAGGCGCCCAAGAAGAACTCCAGGGGGGCTATGGGTTTTACCTCCGTCACCATCAACCCCACGCTTTTACCTTGGGTCCGGCTCGGCGCGAGGGTCTGGCCACTGCCCAGTTGCTGTACCTGCTGCGTCATTGCCTCCTTGATGGAAGCACCGGTGGGCAATCCCAGCAGGCTCGAAAGATGCCAGTGCAGCGCAGAACCAGGTGTTCCAAGGTCCTTGGCCAACAGTTTGAAGTTGCCATACAACGACTCCGCCTGCTCATAGCTGGCAATACCTTGGCTGGCCAATGTGTGGACAGGGCTGGTTTTATACGCCTGCATCGTCTCGCGCAGAGCGGTTCCTATGCGCTCCAGGCCGCTTGGGCTAACGCCTGACGTATCGTCGAGCGCACGTGCCAGATCCGCCAGTTGCTTGAGCGTGCTTGCATGATGAATCAGGTCGCCCTCAATGAGTGCCGAGGGGTGGTCACGGTTGCGCTTGCGCTCGGGCGTCCAAGCAGGAAGCGCCAAGCCTTGGCCTTCAAGGTTGGCCAATAGCGCAGCGGTCGATTTTTGCGCCGAGGGGGAGACTCTTTTAAACACGTCATACAGTTGATGCAGCGTCGAACCGGGGTCGATCGCCGCCCTGCTCAACGTGGGCCGAGCGTCAAATGCCATGCCATGCACGTCTGCCAGGCGGCGCGCGCTTGACTGGCTACTGTGTTCGACGTCGGTCAGCGCTTGGCGGATCTGCTCGGCCAACGCCTGACGCGGCCCCGGCTTGCTCAGGGCGGCGAGCCGCACGCCCAGGTCAGCAGGAACCGGCCGACTCTGCGCCAGAGGCTTGAGCTGTTCATGCAGGCGTTTATCGTCAGCATAGATCCCTTCCAGCCCCTTGCGGCCTTTGAAATGGTGCTGAATATCCTTACCCATCTGGCTAAGGCCTTCCAGCGGGTGGAAGTGCGCCTTGATCCCTTTGATAAAATTGCGCTTGAGCGGCACCCCCTCACGGGTTTGCCCCATCACATTGCTGCTGACGGTCAGCGCGCCCCCATTGAACTGTGCACGCATCGAAGTATCCACCAACGTATCAGCCAGTGACGGTGCCTGACTCGTCGATTGCACCGGGCCCCACTTCATCGTACTGGCGGTGGCATTCTCCAGCCGATGGAACTGCTTGTCCCACCCGCCAACCAGGTGCTTATCGGCGCCCATCCGCAGGGATTCCAAGGGCTGGCGATCCGGTAGTTCAACCTTGCTCCAGCTTTGCGCCTGCTCGGTTTTGCCCTGCCAGGCCTGGCGATCCAACCTGAACAAATCGCCTTCCTGGGTATGTGCATACAGATTTCCCACGTGATCCAGGGCGAGTGTCTTTATGTCAATCGTGGGGCTCAGTTCCAACGCCCTGGCGACGCCGTCCTGATGGACCTGCAGCTGGTTATCCTGATTGACGGTCACAAAATTTCGGCCGTCCGCTACAGCGAATCCGGTCACGGGCTTTTGACTATCCCCGGCGAGCACCTCGCCAAGGGACACGTGCGGGCGCGGCGCGGGAAGTGCGACCAGATCGTGACTGGCGCCCTCAATCAACGGGTCGCGCACTTGACTGATGGCTACCGCCTTCAATTGCCCCTCTTGCAGCACATAGGCGCGACCATCCAGCCCACACGCCAGATGTTCGATACCAGGCTGCCCAGCGTTTTCCCAACGTTGTGCCGTCGCATCCCAGGTCAACAGGTTGCCTGCATCGAGTGCAATCTTGCCCCGTTGTCCGAGATCCACCGCCGACGCCAGCGCCTGCAGGCTGGGCAGGGGCAGCCCTTTCTCGATGTGTTTGACCAGCACATCGCTGAGGTTCCATTGCGGGCTTAGTGCATGTCCGTCACTCAAGGGCACGCTGTGCAATTGAAGGCGTGCGTCGCGCACCTGGGCATTGAGTTGCCCGGCGTCATCATGAAAGAAGCCTTCCACATTGACGGCGCCCTTCAGCGCCCGCTCCAGCGCGTCGACCGTTTGCCTGACCATGGGCAGCTTGTCATCTCGTGCCATGCGCAGGTCGGCACGGACTAACTCACCGTCGGTGGTCGCACCAAACAAGGCGTTTCCCGACACCCCGATACGCATGAGTTGCACCGGCAAACCTGACTCATCGACCGGGCGCACAGTCTGTGCGCCAACCCCTTGGAGATGCACAACAGAAATATCCCGGTCCTGACTTAGCAGCACCGTAGTGCGCCCTTGGGCGCTGCTGTCTGCAAACGCTTCGGGCGTCTTCAGCAACTCACCTTCTTTGCTCAGGCCAATGCGGCTGAATGCGCGAGCATCCGCGTCTGGCTTCCAGGAAAGCGTGAGGGGCTCGAACCGAAACAGTCGTGCGCCATCCAGGCGAAACTGCTGGCCCTCTGCAGTGGTTTGAATGGCGCTGACGCTACCCAAATGCGCGCGCCCCGGGCCGTCACCTGCGCCGTCGGCAGCATCGGGAAAGCTGCTTTTGAACACCGCTGCGACAGCGGGTGTGGACTGAATATGAAACAGGTACCGACGTTCATCCTTCATCCGCAACGTATGGGTACCCGCTGCAGAAGGACCATCGGCCACATAGTGTTTATTCGGCTGGTTGAGGTGTTGGGCGATTTCACGCCCCGCAAGCGTCGTATCAGCCTGCACCTTCCCGTTGATAAGTCGGGCATCGAACTGCATTGAGGTCGGTTGAAGTGTTTGATAGTGGAGCAACGACACTGGCGGTAACAACGGCGGGCTTTTACGCGGAGGGGTTTCCTCGTGCCATTGCGTCACGCAATTGGCAAGGGCACGCTGTAATTTGAGAAGCGGATCTAATCCTGTGTGCATGGTAATGCTCCTAAACATAATGAATCACAGCTGTCTAGTGGGCACTCGCTGTTTTTGGTTCCATTTATGCCTAATCACAACGGCGACTTCATGCGCCCGAAAAAACCTTCCATCTGTATTTTGACGCTCGCCTGACCCACTGTTAGTGTCCGGCTCCCCCCTCAACGGAGTGCGCTCGATGAAACTGGATATCTATCAAGTCGACGCTTTCAGCCAAACCGTCTTCGGCGGCAACCCGGCGGCGGTCTGCCCGCTGGCCGAGTGGCTGAGCGATGAGCAACTGCAGAACATTGCAGCGGAAAACAATCTCTCCGAAACCGCCTACTTCGTCCCTCGTGAGGGGTTCTATGAGTTGCGCTGGTTTACCCCGCAAGTCGAAGTGGACCTGTGTGGCCATGCCACGCTCGCGGCGGCGTGGGTGCTGATCCATCAGATGGGGGATGCGCCAGACGTGTTGCGCTTTGCTACCCGTAGCGGCGAGCTACGGGTAACGCGTCAGGGCGATGAACTGGCGATGGACTTCCCCGCCAAGCAACCTCAAGGCTGCGAACCGCCCGCGGGCATGTTGAGCGCGCTGGGCATTGAACAGGCCGAAGTGTTCAGCACCGATGACTACATCGTGCTGCTCGAAGACGAAGCCCAAGTTGCCGCATTGACGCCAGATTTCGCAGGCCTCAAGGGCCTGCCCAAGCGCGGGATTGCGGTAACGGCCAAAAGCACGCAGTTTGATTTTATCTCCCGTTGGTTCGGCCCGAATGTGGGCGTGAATGAAGACCCGGTTACCGGATCGGCCCACACGTCATTGGCGCCGTTCTGGGCCGAACGCTTGGGCAAGGTGCAACTCACCGCAGAACAAGGCGGCAAGCGCCGTGGCCAATTGCGCTGCGAACTCATGGGGGACCGCGTGATCATTTCCGGTCATGCGGTGCTCTACCTGCAAGGCACGATTTACCTGTAAAAAAGCAGTACCCCAAGGACAACAGATCATTCTCAAAATGAACGGAGTTCAGCGCGTGTTTTCGATTTCCCGCCGTCAATTGTCAGTGGTTGCCGCAGCCCTCGCCCTGGCAGCCTGCCACACGCCTGTCACCGAACAGCCGCCGGCACCGGAGCTGGGTTCGGGCTATCGCACCGGCCTCACGACCCAACACGCCGAGCGTCATATGGCCGCTGCCGCCAACCCCCTGGCGGCCGAGGCCGGACGCGACATGTTGCGCCTGGGCGGTTCGGCGATTGATGCAGCGATTGCGATGCAAGCGGTGTTGACCCTGGTGGAGCCGCAATCATCGGGCATCGGCGGGGGTGCATTTATCATGCTGTGGGACGGCAAAAACGTGCAGGCGTATGACGGCCGTGAAACCGCACCGGCCGGGGCAACCGAGCGGTTGTTCCTGAAGGCAGACGGCAAGCCGATGACCTTTCCCGAGGCGCAGATCGGTGGGCGCTCGGTCGGTACGCCTGGCGTCTTGCGTGCACTCGAAATGGCACACAAAAAGACCGGCCACCTGCCGTGGGCCAAGCTGTTCGAACCGGCGATCAGGCTGTCGGAACAGGGCTTCGCGATTTCTCCGCGCCTGCACAGTTTGATCGCGGCCGATCGCTACATCGCGCAATCGCCAGACATGGCGGCGTACTTCCTGAACGCCGATGGCACGCCGAAAGCCATCGGCACCGTGTTGAAAAACCCGGCACTGGCAGACGTGTTCAAGCGCATCGCCAAGGAAGGGCCGGATGCGCTGTACCACGGGCCGATTGCCGATGAGATCGCCCGCACAGTGCAGGGCAATCGTAATGCGGGCAGCCTGTCCCTGGCAGACCTGAAGGGCTACACCGCCAAGGAACGCACGCCACTGTGCACTGACTACAAACAATGGAAGGTGTGTGGGATGCCGCCGCCGTCATCGGGTGGGATCGCCATCGCGCAAATCCTCGGCACCTTGCAGGCGCTGGAAGCCCACGACCCAGGGCTGGCCATCGCAGCGATGCAACCGGTGAAAAGCCCATCGCACGACGGCCTTGAGCCGACACCCGAAGCCGTGCACCTGCTGGCCGAAGCCGGTCGCCTGGCCTTTGCTGATCGCGCGTTATACGTTGCCGACGCCGACTTTGTCCCGGTGCCGGTGGCAGGCCTTGTCGCACCGGACTACCTGGCCAGGCGCGCCACCTTGATCGGCGAGCGCAGCATGGGCATCGCCAAGCCGGGCTTGCCTGCGGGCATTCAGGTGGCTTACGCACCCGATCGCTCGCCGCTGCGCATCTCTACCTCGCAAGTGGTGGCAGTGGATGACCAGGGCGGCGCCGTGTCGATGACCACCACGGTGGAAGCGGCGTTTGGCTCGCATGTCATGGTCCAGGGCTTCTTGCTTAACAACCAGCTGACCGACTTTTCGTTTATTCCCGAAGAAAATGGCCAGCCTGTTGCGAACCGTGTCGAGCCCGGCAAACGCCCGCGTTCGGCCATGGCGCCGACGCTGGTGTTCGACCGCAAAAGCGGCGAGTTACTGGCCACGGTCGGCTCGCCCGGCGGATCGCAGATCATCGAATACGTGAGCAAGTCCCTGGTCGCGATGCTTGACTGGAAGCTCGACCCGCAAACCGCCATCAGCCTGCCCAACTTTGGCAGCCGCAACGGTGCGACCGAGCTGGAAGCCGGTATGTTCAGCCCCGCATTGAAACAGGCGCTCAAGGAGAAGGGCCATGCAGTGAGCGAGATCGATATGACCAGCGGCATCCAGGCCATCGTTCGCACGCGGGATGCCCAGGGCAAGGTGTCACTGAACGGCGGCGCCGACCCACGGCGCGAAGGCCAGGCGGTCGGCGACTGAACATTTCAATCAACGGAGAAAGCGCCCGTGCAGCAGGCAGATAATCTCGACACCATCCCGGGTGTAGCCCACGGTTTTTGTTCGATCAATGATCCGCTGCGCCCGGCAGAGGTGTTCATCTGCAAGCAGGTGCACAGTGCGTCGGTGATTGAATGGCAAGCCGAGCAGGTGACCAACACCGTGGAGGCGGATGGCGTGTACACGGGTGAGCATCAGCCAATCGCCGTGATCACTGCCGATTGCTTGCCCCTTCTGATTGCCTCGGAAAATGGCGAGAAGGTGGCGGCCGTGCATGGTGGCTGGAAGGGGCTGCAAGGCGGAATTATCGCCAATGCCGTGAAACGTTTTGCCGATGAAGGGATTAACGTCGACCAATTGCGAGTCGCGATCGGACCGGCGATCAAACCTTGCTGTTATGAGGTGAGCGAGGCGTTTGTCGCCCAACTTCAGGCTGACCAGGGGCACTTGTGGCACAGCGCTCAGGCGCCTTGGAGCACCGTGCAGCCTGCACCGCTGTTGCCACCACAGATCGCGCCGCCGCAAGCCAGGCAAGCGGGAAGCGCGTGGTTTGATTTGAGTGGGTATGGAGGAATGTTGCTGCAAGCGGCAGGCGTTCGACCAGAGCAGATCGAGGTGAGTGAGGTATGTACTTACTGCACCTCACCCACGTTTGCGAGCTATCGCCGCAGGACACATCACCCGGAGGAGGCGAAGACGTTGATCTATTCGTGGATTGCTCCCTCGCCGCAAACCGCTGGCCTCACCGACTGATCTTCAGCCCCTTACGCCCCGCATGCCGCTCCAGCGCCAGCTCAATCAACCGGCTCACCAGCTCGCTGTAACTCATCCCCGCCGCCTGCCACAACTTGGGGTACATGCTGATGCGGGTGAAGCCGGGCAGTGAATTGATTTCGTTGATCAACACTTCGCCGGCATCGGTGAGGAACACGTCGACCCGCGCCAGGCCGGAACAGCCCAGCACCTCAAACGCCTCAATGGCCAGCCCGCGAATGCGCTCGCTGGCTTCGTGGCTGATATCGGCCGGTACCACCACTTTGGCAGCCTGGTCGTCGATGTATTTGCTGTCATAGGAATAGAAACCGTTGCTCACCACGATTTCGCCACAACCACTGGCAATAGGATGTTCGTTGCCCAGCACGGCGCATTCGATTTCACGGCCTTGGACGGCGGATTCAACCAGCACTTTTTCATCAAAGCCCAGGGCCAATTCGACGCCAGCCTGGTATTCGGCCTCGTCGCCGACCTTGCTCACACCCACCGAGGAGCCTTGATTGGCGGGCTTGACGAACATCGGCAAGCCGAGCTTGCTCACCGCCGTCTCAAAGGACGTACGCGACGCATTGCTCCGTGTCAGGGTGATGAACGGCGTAACGGCAATCCCGGCATCGCGCAGCAGGCGCTTGCTGATGTCCTTGTCCATGCACACCGCCGAACCGAGTACATCCGAGCCGACGAAAGGCAGGTCAGCCATGCGCAACAGGCCTTGCAGGCAACCGTCTTCGCCGAGGCTGCCGTGGACAATAGGGAAGATCACATCGACATGTTCCAGCAGGCCGGTGCCAGAGGTCTCCACCAGTTGCTGGCTGGCCTTGCCGGGCACTACAGCCAGTTCGCGGTTGGACTGGTTCAGGGCAATCAGGGCCGGGTTTTCCTGGTTGAGCAAGAAGTTCGACGTATCGTTGAGGTGCCAGTGGCCGGCCTTGTCGATGCCGATCAGCACCGGCTCGAAACGTGAGCGATCCAGCGCATCGACGATATTGCGCGCCGATTGCAATGAGACTTCGTGCTCGGCCGAACGGCCACCAAAAATAATACCTACCCGCACCTTGCTCATGACCCTGCCTCACTGTTGAAAGTAAGGCTTCTTACCACGTGCGGTCAGCGATTCGCTACCAGATGCGCGCCAAACAACAGGTAGCAGCCGCCGGCAAAGCGGTCGAGCCACTTACGCGAGCGGCTGTACACGTTAGCCATACGCTCGCTGGAAAACACCAAGGCCACGCAGGAATACCAACTGAACGACAAGGTCGCCATGGTGATCACCGCCAGCGTCAACAGCATCGGCGATGGCGAAGGCGGCATGGTCGAGGCGAAGATGGTCGCCACAAACAGTGCGGCCTTCGGGTTGGACAGATTACCCAGCAACCCCAGGCGCCATGCAGAGAACAGCGAACGACGCGCCTCAGCCGGCAGCACGTTCTGGCTCATGCTCGGTGCCGAGCGCTTGAAGAGTTTCAAGCCAAGGTAAATCAGATAGCAGCCGCCGATGATCTTGAACGCCATGTACAGCATCGGCGCGGCGGTAAACAGCGACTTGATGCCCAGGCCTCCCGCCAACCCCCACATGATGGTGCCCGTCGCCACACCGGCGGACGCCACCACACCATGGCGGCGCGAACAACTGGCGGCCAATTGCGCGGTGTTGAAGAAGTTAGGCCCCGGCGTCACCACCGCGACAGTCCAGAGCAACGCCAGCGACAACAACGGAGCAGCGTACGGCAGGTGGGTGAGCAGCATCGAATGATCCTTCTTCGCGGTGTGGACAAGCCCCTACGGGTCGGCAGCCGGCTCTGCCATATGTACAAGCAAATCACCGGGCTGGCAATCCAGATAGGCGCAGATGGCATCCAGCTTGCACAATCGTTCAAGACCCGACAGACAAGCCGCCGCAGACTGGGTTAACGTGTTTCCACCTCTTTTTTGTGACCACTCACCATGGGCAATCCCTCCGTCACCCTCGATTGGCTACACCGCGCCCCGCACGCCAGTGGCCTGGACCGTATCGAGGCGTACTTCGCCGGCTTTGCCTTTGACCCGCATCGCCACGACACCTACGCCATCGGGCGTACGTTGACTGGCGTGCAAAGCTTTCACTATCGCGGCGCCATGATCCACAGCCTGCCTGGCACGACCATGGTGCTTCACCCCGATGAGACCCATGACGGTCACGCCGGCAGTGACGAAGGTTTCAAATACCGGATGATTTACATCGAGCCATCGCTGATCCAGCAGATTCTCGGTGGCAAGCCGTTGCCCTTTATCCCCAGTGGTTTATCCACAGACCCAAGGCTGTTCCGCGCCAGCGAAGTGCTGCTGCAAAACCTGGATAACCCCATCGACCCGTTGCAGGAGCAGGACGCCCTGTTCGATTTGGCCCATGCGCTGAACAACCTCTCGGGCGGTATCGTCAGCCGCAAGACCTTCGATTACCTCGCCGCCGAGCGCGCCCGGGAGTTTATCCACAGCGCCTTGGGCCGCAGCATCACCCTGGATGAAATGGCCGAACACGCCGGCCGGGACCGCTGGGCGCTATCGCGGGATTTTCGCCTGTTGTTCGGCACCAGCCCCTACCGCTACCTGACCATGCGTCGGCTGGACCTGGTGCGCAGCCTGTTGACCCAGGGCCAGTCGCTGGTAGACGCGGCGTTGACCGCGGGGTTCACCGACCAGAGCCACATGACTCGGCAATTTCGCAGCACCTACGGCATGCCACCGTCGCGTTGGGTGAAGATGCTCGGGCGCTGAAACCCCGATTTGAAATGCAACCCGCTCCCACATTTTGATTTATGTTGCGTCCAAAAACGTGATCGCCCCAGGGCTGCTTTCTCTCAAGCGCAGCGCCAACACCGCCCCCGCCAGCGCAATCGCCGCACTCCACCACAACGCCAGCTCAATCCCTCCCGCACTCGCCACCGACACCAATACCGCCAACCCCAGCGCCCCGCCGTTCTGCTGGCTGGTGGACGCCATCCCCGCTGCCACGCCCTGCTCACCCGGCCGGATACCCAGACCCGCCGCTACCCACATCGCGGTCCAAGTCATGCCCTGGCCGATGCTCAAGATGAAAATCCCTGGCAGCAGCGACCAGAACCCCACACCGGTCGGCAACGCCCAGCACACCAGCGCGATTCCGACCGCGCCGGCTAGCTGCCCAATGACCAACGTATTACGCAACCCAATCCTGGCCAACGAGCGCTCCGCCAGCCAGATGCCGAACGTGCACACCAACGTCGCCGGCAAAAATGCCAACCCCGCCTGCAACACGCTGTAGCCGTAGACTTGCTGGTAATACAACGCCAGAAAGTAGTACTGCACACCAAAACTGCTCATGAACACCGCCGTCAGCACCATCGCCATGCGCAGCTCACGGTAGGCCAACAAACGCAGCGGCATCAGCGGGTCGCGGCCGCGATGTTCGATCCAGGTGAACAGCCCGAGCAGGGCCACCGCCAACGCCAGGCAACCGAGGGTGGACGTTGCTGCCCAACCCCACTCCGGACCTTGTACCAACGAGAACACCAGCAAAGTACCGCCGACGGTCACGGTCAACGCGCCGCTGATATCAAAGTTGCGCCCCCGCGCACGCTCACCATCGGCGGGTATCCAGTAACGCGCCGCCCAGGCGCAGCCACCGGCCAAAGGCACATTCACCAAGAACACTGCTTCCCAGCCCCACACCTGGGTCAGTACACCACCGAGCAACGCGCCCAGCGCCAGGCCCGCCGCCGACGCCGCACTCCACACGGCGAACGCACGGTTGCGTGCTGGCCCTTCGGCGTAGTGGGTATTGATCAGCGCCAAGGTGGCCGGGAACAACATCGCGCCACCCACGCCCTGCACCGCTCGCGCCAGCACCAGCAATACCGCGCTGCCGCCGAGCACGGCCGCCAGGGAAGCCAATGCGTAGAGTGACTGCCCCACCCGGTACAAGCGGCGCTTGCCGAGCAAGTCCGTGGCCCTGCCGCCCAGCAGCAGGAAACCGCCAAACGCCACGCTGTAGGCGCTCACCACCCATTGCAATTGCTGGGCGGAGAAATCCAGGTGCGTGCCGATCTGCGGCAACGCGACAAACACAATGGTGGCATCCAGCGCGATGATCAGTTGCGCCGTGGCCAGCAACGTCAGCATCCAGCCTGAGGGTCGAGAGGAAGGCATCACAGCGTCCTGTCCGGAATGAGAGGTCGTCAGTGTCTTTCATGCCGGATAGATGATAAATAGCGCTATCACTCTTTCAGTAATGACTTTAATCATGGATCTGAACGCCGTTCGCTTGCTGGTCCGCGTGGCCGAAACCCGCAGTTTCACGCGCGCGGCCAGCGACCTGGGTCTGACTCAATCCGGCTTGTCCCGCGCCATTTCGCGCCTGGAAAACGAACTGGGCGTGCGCCTGCTGCAACGCAACACGCGCAGCGTCAGCCTCACCCCCGACGGGCAGATGTTGTACGAGCGCAGCGCGCCGTTACTGGCGGAATTGGCTGAAGCCGAGAAGCTGATGCTCGACCGGCGCAGCAGCCCTTCGGGCCTGTTAAAGATCAGTACGCCGTCGTTGTTCGGGCGCAAAGTGGTGATGCCGGTCATCGGCGAATTGACCTTGCGTTACCCCGAGTTGCGTATCGAAGCGGTGATGACTGACCGTCTGGTGGACATCATCGACGAAGGCTTCGATGCGTTGCTGCGTACCGGCGAGATCCAGGACCAACGCCTGATCGCCCGCGCCCTGCCGCCATTACGCTGGGTCACGGTCGCCGCCCCCGCCTACCTAGCGCGCTTTGGCACTCCGCAAAGCGTTGATGATCTCAAGGACCACCACTGCCTCACCGTGCGCAATTTGCGCAGCGGGCGCATGGTGGATTGGCAATTCATGATCGAGGGCAAGGTGCGGGACGTGAGCGTCGAAGGACGGCTGATCTTTGATATCGGCGATGCCTTAGTCGACGGTGCCGTGGGCGGTTTCGGCATCGCCCAGGTGATGGATTTTGCCGTGCGCGACGACCTCGCAGCCGGGCGCCTGGTGCGTATCTTGGAAGACGTTGCCGGACGCAGTCGGGCGATCTCGCTGGTCTATCCGCCGTCGCGGCAATATTCACCGAAGCTGATGGCGTTTGCCGAAGCGCTGGCAAACGCACGCTGGTAAGGCTTAGAGCTGGCGCCCATCAATCGGCTGGCCGATGGTGAGGAAATGCCCGCCCGCCACATGGTGCAACGTGCGCAGTTCATCATGCCCTTCGAAGTGCCACCGGCCGTCGCTGAACACGCGGTCGTCGGCATAGGCCGCGACGACTTCACCCAGGAAAAGATCGTAAGTCTGCTGATTGTGAGGCTCGGGCAGCAGGCGGCATTCCAGCCACGCCACGCAGCCTTCCAGCAGCGGCGCTTCGGTGTGTTCACCCTTGAACGCTTGCACACCGTAAGCAGCAAACTTGTCAGTCTCGGAGCCGGTGGTGTTGCCGACCGTCTGCACGAGATCCGCCTGCGCCGCGCAAGGCACCTGAAGCACAAAGGTGCCGGCGCCTTCCAGCAGTTGGCGGGTCCATGTTGCCTTGTCCAACACCACGGCGACTTTCGGCGGCTCAAAATCCAGCGGCATCGCCCAAGCGGCGGCCATGATATTGCGCTGGCCGTTGTGTGCGGCGCTCACCAACACGGTCGGGCCGTGGTTGAGCAAACGGTAGGCCTTGGACAGCGGAACGGGGCGACAGTGGGTAGGGCTCATGGAAGGTCGACTCTTCATGCAAGAAAGCACCTACGATACCTGAAGCCCTACGCTCAACTCGACAGTGGGTTGGCGAACGGCTCCACTGCGCTGACCACTTCCTGCGCGCCGTCCTGGCGTTTCCACGATCACCGTGCCTGCCTCGGCCGCCAGGGCCAGGCCGTGCTCGACTTGCAGGCGGCCACCGGTCATCAGGGTGACCGCATCGCGAGCCTTGTCCTGGTTCTGACGCAAGGCGCGCATCAGCTTCCCGTTAAATTCAACGCACCAAAGCGGCTCATGAATGCTACGCGGCAGTTCTATCAGGTATGCTTTTCAAGCAGAAACAAAAAGAAACAATTTAGCCAGCCTGCTCGATAAGGAGTCCCGTTTTGGAGTTATCGACCGCCGCGTGGATGGTTCACGACACCCGTCTTATGCTCTGCGTACTGCTGGCCATCGCCAGCATCATCGTGCTGATCAGCGCGACCAAACTGCCGCCATTTCTGTCGATCCTGATCGGCACCTTTATCGCCGGCGTCGGCGCTGGCCTGCCGCCGGAAGAAGTGGCCAAGGCATTCAGCAAAGGCGCTGGGGCGATCCTGGGTGAAGCCGGGATCATCATTGCCCTGGGCTCGATGCTTGGCGCATTGATGGCGGAATCCGGTGCGGCCGACCGCATCGCCACTACCCTGCTCGGGCTGGGCAAGGGCAAGTCATTGCCTTGGGTGATGGCGCTGGTGGCCATGGTGATCGGCCTACCACTGTTCTTCGAAGTGGGCCTGGTGATGATGGTGCCGATCATCTTTGTGATGGCTAAGCGTTCGAACCAGCCCCTGCTGAAAATCGCCATTCCCGCCTTGGCCGGCATGACCACCCTGCACGCCCTGATGCCACCGCATCCGGGACCACTGATTGCGGTGGGCGCGCTGCACGCCGACCTGGGCCTGACCATGTTGCTGGGCTTCTGCCTGGCGGTGCCGGCAGTGATTCTTGCTGGCCCGATCTATGGCAACTGGCTGTCCAAGCGCCTGCACGTGGATGAGCCGGCCGACATCGGGGCACTGTTCAGCGCACCGCCCAAGGCGCCGCGGCAGCCGAGCTTTGGTGTGTCGTTGCTGATCATTCTGTTGCCGGTGATCCTGATGCTGGGCAGCACCTTGGCCAAGGTCGCCCTGCCGGCCGAAAGCACCGTCGGCCTGACCTTGAAGTTCCTCGGTGAACCGCTGATCGCCCTCGGCCTGGCCGTGATCGCCGCCGTGATCTGCCTGGGCTGGGCCGCCGGCATGCCGCGTGCGGAAGTCGGCAATACCCTGCGCAAAGCCCTCGCGCCCATCGCCGTGTTGCTGCTGACCATCGGCGCCGGCGGTGGCCTCAAGCAAACCCTGCTGGACGCTGGCGTAAGCCAGACCATCAGCAAGGTCGCCGAAGGTGCGCACATGCCGTACCTGTTGCTGGCTTGGTTGATCGCCGTGGCGTTGCGCCAAGCCACTGGCTCGGCGACTGTCGCCACCACCACGACTGCGGGCATTCTCGCGCCGATGATGGCGGGGTTGGCAGCGACGCAAAGCTCGTTGGTGGCGCTGGCGATTGGTGCGGGCTCGGTGTTCTTCTGCCACGTCAACGACGCAGGGTTCTGGATGGTGCGTGAGTATTTTGGCTTGCAGTTGAAGCAGACGATTTGGGTGTGGTCGGTGTTGCAGACGATTGTGTCCGTCGTCGGCCTGGTGGGTACGTTGCTGTTCTGGCACTTCTTGACCTGATAACTAGGCGGCCAAGGTGTGGCGCCTGCCAAACAGCGCCACACTCAACACCCCCACCGCGCCCATCACCACGCAATACCCCACGCAAATCCACGGGCTGGTCGGCATCAATGCAATCAGCAATAACGGCGTGGTACTCGCCCACAGCGCATACGCAATGTTGTAGGTAAAGGAAATCCCCGACACCCGCACCGGCGCCGGGAACAACCCGACCATCACCGATGGCACCGCGCCCACCACTCCGCAACTCAAGCCCGCCACGGCATAGGCCGCACCTAACCAGATGCCGCCGTTGATCAGGCTCGCGTACAGAACCGCAATCCCCGCTGGCAGCAACAGGCTGTAGACCAGCACGGCACGCCAGGCGCCGATGCGGTCTACGAGCAAGCCCGCCAATACGCAGCCAATGTTGAGGAAGACGATGCCCAAGGCACTCAAGGCGAAGGTGTGGCTGGGGCTCATGCCGAAGGTTTTTTGCATCATGGTTGGGGTGATGACCACGAGGACGACCACGGCTGACGTCAGGACGCAGGTGAGGATCATCGCCGGCAGCAACACGGCGCGGTGGTCGCGCAATACAGTGCGCAGCGGCATCTCGGCGGCGGCTAGGCGGCGAGCCTGCATTTCGAGGAACACTGGGGTTTCGCTGAGCCAGCGACGCAGCCATACGCCGATCACACCGAATACGCCGCCGAGCAGGAACGGGAAGCGCCAGGCGTAATCGAGGATTTCAGCCGGGGTGAAGACTTGTGCCAGCAATGTGGCAGTGAGTGCGCCAAGCAGGTAGCCGAAGGTCAGGCCGGCTTGCAGGAAACCCAGGGCGTAGCCACGATGATGGGGCGGCGCGTGTTCGGCAACGAAGGTCCAGGCGCTAGGGACTTCACCGCCCACCGCTGCGCCTTGCAGCACGCGCAGCGCCAGCAGGATCAAGGGTGCGAAATAGCCGATTTGCGCGTAGGTCGGCATGATCCCGATCAGCAGGCAGGGCATGGCCATCATCAGGATGCTCAGGCTGAACACGCGCTTGCGTCCCAGGTGATCGGCGAAATGGGCCATCAGGATGCCGCCCAACGGGCGCGCAAGGTAACCCGTGACGAAGATGCCGAAGCTTTGCAGCAGGCGCAGCCACTCGGGCATTTCCGGGGGGAAGAACAGCTGGCTCAAGGTCAGCGCAAAAAAAACGAAGATGATGAAATCGTAGATTTCCAGGGCACCGCCCAGGGCGGCCAGGCCCAGGGTTTTGTAGTCGGAGCGGGAAAAACGCTGCGCCTGTGAGGAAAAGGTGGCAGTCATGTGAAGGCTCGGCAGACAAACAAAATGGCGTGCAGGTTATGAGCTGAGTCCAATGATGGCAATCGCGACAGATATATTTGTTTTCCTCATGGATCGATGAAGATAACTGCATTCCCATATCAATGACCGTAGCGGAACATGCCGGAAAACTGCCGCCCCCCCTAATAAATACAAGAGGAATGCCCCGTGGCCGATGCTATCGAAGAAAGCCGCTATGCCCGATTTGCCCTGCGCTGTTCCAACTTCGCCGAACGCTGGTTTCCAGACTCCTGGGTGTTTGCCGCCCTCGCCGTGATCATTGTCGCCGTGGCGGCCCTGGGCATGGGCGCCGCGCCGACCGATGCTGCCAAAGCCTTTGGTGATGGGTTCTGGAGCCTGATCCCCTTTACGATGCAGATGGCCTTTGTAGTGATCGGTGGTTATGTGGTGGCCAGCTCGCCGCCTGCGGTAAAACTGATCGACCGCCTGGCGCGTATCCCCAAGAACGGTCGCTCGGCCGTGGCCTGGGTGGCGTTGATCTCGATGGTCGCCTCATTGTTGAACTGGGGCTTGTCCCTGGTGTTTGGTGGGTTGCTGGTGCGGGCGTTGGCGCGTCGTACCGATTTGCGCATGGATTATCGCGCGGCCGGTGCTGCGGCTTACTTGGGGCTCGGTGCCGTGTGGGCGTTGGGGCTGTCGTCGTCGGCCGCGCAGTTGCAGGCCAACCCGGCGAGCCTGCCGCCGTCGATTTTGTCGATCACTGGGGTGATCCCGTTCACCGACACGATTTTCCTGTGGCAATCCGGCGTGCTGTTGCTGGCGCTGATCGTGGTGTCGCTGATCATCGCCTATGCCACCGCGCCCGGCCCGAACAGCGCGCGCGATGCCAAGGCCTGCGGCGTCGACCCGGCGTTCAATCTGCCGAAGCTACAAGCACCGACCCGACCGGGCGAATGGCTGGAACACAGCCCGTTGCTGACTATCCTGTTGGCGTTGCTGGCTGCCGGCTGGCTGTTCCATGAGTTCTCGACCAAGCCGGCGATCAGCGCCATCTCGGGGCTGAACACCTATAACTTCCTGTTCATCATGGTTGGCGCCCTGCTGCACTGGCGCCCGCGCAGCTTCCTCGATGCAGTGGCCCGTGCGGTGCCGACCACCACCGGTGTACTGATCCAGTTCCCGCTGTACGGCTCGATCGCGGCACTGATGACCGTGGTCAAAGGCGGCGACGGCCAGACGCTGGCACACCATATCTCGACCTTCTTCACCTCCATCGCCTCCCATGACACCTACGCGCTGCTGATGGGCGTGTACTCGGCGGTGCTGGGCTTCTTTATCCCGTCAGGCGGTGGCAAGTGGATCATCGAAGCGCCCTATGTGATGCAAGTGGCCAATGACCTGCAGTACCACTTGGGCTGGGCGGTGCAGATTTATAACGCCGCTGAAGCGTTGCCGAACCTGATCAACCCGTTCTACATGCTGCCGCTGCTGGGGGTATTGGGGTTGAAGGCGCGGGATTTGATCGGCTTTTCGTTCGTGCAGTTGCTGGTGCACACGCCGCTGGTGTTGTTCCTGTTGTGGGCGTTGGGGACGACGTTGAAATATTTGCCTCCGGTGATGCCTTAACGACAGTGGTCAGCTTGTCGATTGAGGCCTGTTTCTGATGAATCGCGTGGGGTTGTCCCACCCCACGCGATGGCAATACCTGACTCCTCCCGCCAACCTCTTTGATTAACCTGACTCGGATTCCCACTCACAAAACACCAAGGAAAATCCGATGACGCCCCTATCCAAATCGTTGGAAGAGTTGATCACTGATATTTATAAGGACGACAACGTTTCGGTCACGGAGTACCGCGCTTTGCGTGACGATGCCGACCGTCGTATGGCGACCGTTATCAAGGAGTTTGGCCTGCATAACAACGTCACAGCCTTCCAGAAATCGATCGACGTGGCGATGCAGCTGTTGCAGACCACTGTTATCGATTCGAAAAAAGCCAAGCTGACTGACACGGGCGAGGCCATCGTCAAGGATGCGCTGACGGCGCAGGTAGAGTACTTGCGAGCCGGCAGCCAGTTGGCATTGCGCCTGTTGTGAGCCTCTGACTCCATAATTGTCTTCGTTCCGTCATATTGCATTGCTACCGTCCTGGCGAAATATCTTGCAACAACTCGCCAGGGATTCCCCGCTATGAGTGACGATCACGAAGACCACCCTTCCGCCGATTCCGTAGCCCAGCCGCCGGTAGACACCAGCCGCCGGCGCTTCCTGGGGGGTGCGGCGGTGTTGGGGGTTGGCGCCACCTTGAGTGCCTGCGGCAACACCAGCGAAGCGCCAGGCAAACCTGTGACGCGGCCGCTCACGCCGCAGGAGCTCGACAAAGCGCTGCGTGATCAGGTGAAAACCGTGGTGGTCATCTACGCAGAGAATCGCAGCTTCAACAATTTGTTTGCCGATTTCCCCGGGGTGGAGAAACCGCTGTCGGCACTTTCTGCCGCCGACACCCAGCAACGCGACCGCGACGGCAGCGTACTGAGCACGCTGCCCCCGGTTTGGGGTGGCGTATTGCAAGTGGGCCCGCAGACTGTAGATGGGGTGACCTACCCCAGCGACGTGCAATTCCAGGAAAACCTGCCTAACGCGCCATTTGCTCTTAAGGGCCCCAACGCTGAAGACTTGCCCTTGAGCCTGGTGACCCGCGACTTGTGGCATGTGTTTTATCAAAACCAGATGCAGATCAACGGCGGCAAGAACGATAACTTCGTCGCCTGGGCGGACTCCGGCGGCTTGGTGATGGGCCACTACGCCCAGACCCGTTATTCGCTACGCCTGTGGGACGTGGCCAAGGCGTTTGTGCTCTGCGATAACTTTTTCCAGGGGGCTTTCGGTGGCTCGTTCCTCAACCACCAGTATCTGGTCAGCGCCACCGCGCCGTTTTACCCGAATGCGGCTCAATCGGTAGCCAAGGCGCAGATCGCCACGCTGCAAAGTGAAGATCCCACCGACCCGCGCCTCAAGCCGCTGGACAAGTCCCCGGCCAGCGCCATGACTGGCCCCCCGCAGTTCGGTCCCAGCGCCCTCACCCCGGATGGCTACGGCGTGAACACCCTGGCCCCGCCCTACTGGCCGACCTGGATTCGGGACCCGGAAAATCCGGATTACGCCAAGCCCGACCTGCCCAACGTGCTGGTGCCGCAAACCCACGAACACATCGGCGACAAGCTGTCGAAAAAGAACGTCGACTGGGCGTGGTACGCCGGCGCGTGGCAAGCGACGTTGGACCAGTTCAAGGATTCGGGCGGGATTCCGAAGATTCCGAACTTCCAGTATCACCACCAGCCGTTCAACTACTTCAAAAAACAAGGCCCCGAGAACCGCGCCGAACGTGACAAACGCCTGCGCGACGGTGGTTTGGGTGATGAGTCGAGCACCAACAGGTTCTTCGCCGACGCCCAAGCCGGCAAGCTGCCCGCCGTGACCTTCTACAAGCCTCAGGGCAACCTGAACATGCATGCGGGTTATGCCGACGTGGCCTCGGGCGACCGCCACATCGTCCGCGCCTTGAAAGTCCTGCAAGACAGCCCGCAGTGGAAAAATATGGTGGTGGTGGTGACCGTCGACGAAAACGGCGGCTGGTGGGACCACGTGGCTCCGCCCAAGGGCGACCGCTGGGGTCCTGGCACGCGGGTGCCGGCGCTCGTGGTGTCACCGTTCGCGCGCAAAGGCACGGTGGACCATACGGTGTACGACACGGCATCGATCCTGCGGTTGATCACCCGAGTGTTCCAGCTGGAGACCTTGGACGGCCTGAAGCAACGTGATGACGCGATGATCGCCCGCGGCCAAAAGCCGATGGGCGACTTGAGTAACGCTTTGCAATTCAGCCTGTAGGTTTTCGTATCCAATAACGACACATCGGGTGATTTAGCACGCGGTTTTCCTGGTCAGACGCTACTGTGTGGAGGTGGGCTTTCATCCCGCGCAGACGGGCTTTCGCTGACAAGGAAACAACCATGTTTAAACCGACCAGGCTGTCCTTCACCCTGGCCGCACTGATGGCGAGTGCGGTCGTACAGGCCGACATCGAGGTACCGCTGGGGAGCACGCAGCGTGTGACCCAACTGTTCGCCTACCCCAATAACTGCAATGTGATCTGTTTTCGGCCATGGACGCTGGAGCAGACCGCCGAGCATTATCTGAGCCAGAGCCTGCAACGGGATGGGTACAGCCGCGCTAAAGTCAGCGTCAAGACCCATGACGGGCAGGTAGCAGCGACGTTCAGTGGCGTCCCTGACAGTTATGGCCAACCCCTGACCACCCTGCTCAATACCGCCGACCTGGCCTATCAAGGCGCCAGCAAACTCAACAGTGACGGCAAGTGGGCCTACAACTGGTACCTGTTCCTGCCGCTGGGCATGGCCCTGGAAAATCGCAAAAGCATCGAGCTGCTGCACTTCCCGCCGGATTACTCGCTGACTCAGGCCCAGGATTACCTGGAATCGGCCACCACTGACCGTTGGGCAGCCCTGCTCGTCGACAATGGCATCCCGGCCACTGAAACACCGGCTTACCAGACCATCATCGACATCGCGCCCATCGCCGCGCCTTCCAACGCCGGCAAGGACCTGGAAGCCGTCTACAGCTACTTCACTGATTACCAGATGCGCATGGTCCAGGAACTGAGCCTGCCCGCCAAAGGGGCATTGCCGATGGTGGCGTTTGGCGCGCCCGTGCGCAGCTGGATCAAGCAGCAATACGGGCAGACCGTGGGTGTATTGGGCCTGGCGCAGATCAGCCCGGGGGCCGGCCAGACCGTGCCGGTGCTGGGCGCCAACCATCCGAGTTACATCTGGTATGCCGCAAGCCCGGACACCTACGAGGGCAACGAACAGAAAGCCGACGAGGCCGGCTTGAAGGTGATGGGCCAGGACTTGAGCGCCGCCTGCTGGCAGGCCGGAATGGGGCAGAAACCGGCGAGTGACCCGAATGTGATGCTTAAAGCGTGCATGAACACCTGGCAGGTCACGCGCAAGGAGCAGACGTGTGAGTTGTTCTACAGCTCGGTGCGCAACCTGCCCTCGGAGCAGGCAAACGCAAAATGCGCCACGCCCGCCATCAAGGCACAGTTGAAGCAGCTGAAGAACGCCGCCCCATCCCCCGCTATTGCAACCCCGGCGCTATAAGCTGCACAAAAACCAACCGATTTCTACTGTCAACAATGACAGTAGAAATCGGCGCCCTGTTCAGCGAGTCTTGAACCGCGTCCATCCGCTGCAAGACTGGTAGTCAGACACCACCTGCAGGTCGATGCAGCCTACCCGAGGAGAGTGATGAAAACTCTGACCATGGATAAGGCTAAAACCGTCGAGAGCGAATGCCTTTACCCCTTCAAGTCACACCTTGAGAAGGGCTACCCTTCTACCGCGCAGTTCGAGGTGGTGCAGGTGGCTAATGGCCTGAGCGCAGGGATCAAGGCGCTTGTCGACTTCAATAGCCGCGTGTGCATCGCCAAGATCTCCGGCTACGCGGTGGGCGAGCAACGCCCCTGTACCGTGCAATTGTCGCCGCGCGTCCACCTGTACGACTGCTGGTTCAGCGGGCTGTTTTCACCCTCCAGCGATCCGAACGTATGTGTCGACAAGCACTACCTTGAGGTCTGGTCCTTGCGTGAAATCCGTGCCGGTGAGCTGCTGACCATCGATCATGCCGAGACTAGACTTCACCCAACGGACGCAGACGATATTGCGGCGGCAGTTGCTCAAAGCCACTGATGGTCGTGTTCAAACTCTTCCAGCGACCATCCTTGATGCCGTAGATGCAACCATGGATCGACAGACTCTGCCCACGGTGCCAAGCGTTTTGCACAATGCTGGTGTGACCAACGTTGGCCACTTGCTGGATCACATTCAGCTCGCACATACGGTCCACACGTTCTTCTTCGGTCGGCAACTCGGCCAACACCTCACGGTTTTCGTAGTAGAGGTCGCGAATGGTGCGCAGCCAGCCGTCGATCAGGCCGAACTGCCGGTCCTGCATCGAGGCGCGCACGCCGCCGCAGCCATAGTGGCCGGTGACGAGGATGTGTTTGACCTTGAGCACGTCCACGGCGTACTGGATCACCGACAGGCAATTGAGGTCGGTGTGCAGCACCACATTGGCCACGTTGCGGTGCACAAACAGATCACCGGGCAGCATGCCGACGATCTCGTTGGCCGGTACGCGTGCATCGGAGCAGCCGATCCACAGGTATTCCGGGGTTTGCTGACGGGCGAGCTTGGCGAAGAATTCGGGATCTTCCTGTTTGATCGCGTCCGCCCAGCGCTCATTGTTATCAAGCAGGTCTTGTAGTTCGTTCATCAGGGAAAGCCTCAGGAATGTTGCGCAGTTTTGTGACTGACAACCTCGCTTGCGGGTCACGCCTAGCGCAAATTAGCTTGAATCTTTGGGGCGCACGGCCTGTCCACACACTATAAGCCCCACAGTATGAGGATTGGCCATGACTGAATCACGACGTCCCTACGGCGCTACACAGCCCGAACCGATTGATGATAACGAAGATCGCATGGGTTCTATGCGCGAGCTGGATTTTGACGAGCCCGATCAAACGGCTGAGATTGGCGATGAAATCCCGCCTCGCGAGCGCGAGCACCTGATACCTGACGAACGGGTACGTGAAGCAGGGATGACCGGAGCGTCCACCGACGATCATGAGTCAACGGATGACGACATGAGCCCGGAAACATTGATCCGCGAGGATGGTGCGCGGGATGCTCGAGAGGAAGGTGACGATAATCCGGCGGATTTCGACTTGAGCATCGTGGACGAGGATGAGATTGGCGGCGGGAATGGGTTGGATGAGGCCGAACTGGCCGACCTTGATCCCGTTGACGGCAATCGCTGAAACGCCACGGAGCTCACTGTAAAAACTGGCCCTGTGGGAGCTGGCTTGTGTGGGAGCTGGCTTGCCTGCGATTGCAACGCCGCGGTGTGGATGACGCACCGCGGCGCCTGCATCGCGGGCAAGCCCGGCTCCCACAGGAGCCTGTGTGGACACTGAGTTTTGTGTTCAGTCGATCAGGGTGCAGGCCATGACGACCGCATCCTCGCGCCCCCCCACAGCAGGGTAGTAATCCCGACGCCGTCCGATCTCGTTGAAGCCGTAGCGCTCATACAAGCGAAATGCGCCGGTATTGCTATCCCGCACTTCCAGGAAGCACTCACGCGCATTGGCGGCATAGGCACGGGACATCAAGTGCTCCAACAGCGCCAAACCCAGGCCACGGCTCTGGTTCTCCGGCTTGACGGTGATATTCAGCAAATGCGCTTCATCAAGGATGATCTGCACCACACCGTGCCCCACCTGCTGCTCACCTTCAAACATCAACCAGATCTGATACTTGCCCAGCCCGTCGAGAAAAATTCCGCGGGTCCAGGGGTGGCTGAAAGCCGCGTATTCAATTTTCAGCACGGCGTCGAGGTCGGCCTCGGTCATCGGGCGGAAGGATAAAGCCTCACTCATCGGTTGTTTTCCAGCGCGCCATCAGCCGGCGCATGGCTTGCCAGACATCAGCCTTACGCTGTGGCTCTTCCATTAATAATTCCAGGCCCGGCAGGGCCCACACCGAACCCAAGCCTTCGACTTGCAGTTCGCGGTACCAGGCCTCGGCGTTGGCTTCGCCGGCAAACCGCACGGCGGGCAGGCCGATCAGCCACAGGCATACACAGGGTTCGTCTTCCAGGCGCGCCGACACAAAGCCTTGCACAAAATCCCGCGCCGCTTCCGGGCCCTGGTCCATGGTGCCGCGCACCAGCAACGGCCAGCGCACCGGGTCGCCGACAATCTGTGGGCTATCGGGCAGGCCGGCGGCGCGCAGCATGTCCTTGAGCAGCATGTAGGCCGGGTCGCGGGTCTGGAAACGCTCGCCGGTCGGTAACTCGACCAGCAGCAGGCAACGCCCGGCCCGCAGCAATTGCAGGGCGAAGCGCGGTGGCGGCACCACCGGAGCCTTGGCCACCGGCGCGGCCTCTTCGACGACCACGGCTTTGACGACCGGCGATGGGCGCGGCACTTCGATCTTCGCCCGCTCGACCACGGGGCGCGCCTCGGGCACAGGCTTGACCACCGCAACCGGCGCGGCCGCCTCCTCGCCCGAAGACTCGAACGCCTCATAGGGCTCAAGCGCCTGCAACAGCTCAGGCCGCGACGGTGCGGCAAACGGCAGTTCGGTGCGGGGCAGCCAGTTGACCACCTGCATGGCGGTCAAGTAAGCGCGACGTCGGGACTCGATAAGCACAGCTCGGCCACTTGTGGATAACTAAAGAGCGGCGATTCTACCGCTGTTCGGTAACAATCGCCCACTACACACTGACCGGCTGTGGATAAATCCCGCGTCCGATGCAGTACAATCGCGACTTTTAATCGCCAACCAGCCGGCCATTCCCATGATCGAACCCAAGCGCGTCCTGCGCGCCCTCGCCGAACACTGGGCCTTACTTGAGCCACTGTGCGAACACTTCGACCAAGGCACCCTGAGCCTTAGCGAACTGCGTGCGCAACTGGCCGCCCAACAACTGGACAGCACGCCCCAGGACATCACCAGCCTGCTGGACGTGTGGATTCGCCTGGATATCCTGGTGCCTGTCGCCAAGAGCCCGAACCGTTTCGAGCTCAACGCGCAGATCCACGACTTCCTGGCTTATCTTCGTAAGGAGCACCGGCTTGGCCTGTGCCTGGAAATCGAAGCCTACCTGCGCCACCTCGAACGCCTGGCCGGGTATATCCAGGACGCCTTCGACATTCGTGATGGCCACGACCTGGCCCGCCAGCTGCGCCTGCTCGACATGCGCGTGCGCGACGTGTTGAAAAAACTCGCCAACGACGAACAGGCCCTAGCCGCCGTGGCCGACCGCGCCAAGACCAGCGACCGCCAGATCCCGTTGCGCCAGCGCTACGCCGAAGTCCTGGCGACCTGGGACGAATACGTCGAACCGATGATCCAACTGGTGAACGCCGACGGCGCCTTCGAGCAAGGCGTGCGCAAGGTGGAGAATGTGCTGCTGCGCATGCTCACTGAGCAACAGCGCCTCGGCCACCTGGTGGACGACGACATGCTGCTGCGCACCCACGCGCGCATCCTCGAAATGCAGACTAGCGCCCAACTGACTTTGCGTCATGCGCGGGAACTGCTGTTGCCTCTGCGCGAAGAAGCGCGCCGGCACAACGCCGTGACCCGTGGCGCGGCGCTGGCGCTGTCGGCGATCCGCCGCAAAGGCCTGGACGCGGTACCGCAAGCAGCGATGCCGATGTTTACCCGGCCGCAAAGCACCTTCCTCGGCAGTGCCAGCCAGGTGGAAGCTTATGTGTATGCCCTGGCGAATTTCGAGCCGAAACCGGCGCGGTTCCCCAAGGCGCACAAATCCCACAAGGGCGAAGCCCAGCGCGCACCGCGGACGGTCAAGGAAATGCTCGAGCGCTGCGAAGACGCGCTGCCGATGCCGGACTTGATGACCTGGCTGCTGGAGCAGGAACCGGACGGCGCGACCGACGAGTTGCTGTACTGGTTCTCGCGCCTCTCGCGCGAAAAACGCTTCAAGCGCGAGCGCCTGGAACGCCGCGATTACCACACACACGAGCACCAGGTCAGCCTGCGCTCATTCGCCCTGCTCCCGGCCACGCCTGACGCGGCCGAGAATTCCGCGAGCACACCTTATGCATCTTGATCTATCCGAACTGTCCCAACTGGCGCCGATCTTTCGCGAGCTGTTCAAGGGTTACCACGTCAGCCGCCGCGATCCGGAGCTGTACGCGCAACTGTCGAACTTCCAGGACCAGTACCGCACGCTGTTCAAGGCCCTGGGCTTTGAGCTGGTGTGCGATACGCGGGGCTTCTACTACTTCGTGCCGGACACCGCCGTGGCTGCCGCGCAGGTAAACAAGACCGCGCAGCGCCTGGCGTTGTTCACGTTCATCATCGTCGAGCACTTGGCCGACCAGGGTCGTGACCCGATTGCCGTGCTGGATGGTGGCAGCCTGGGCCGCGATGAGCTGCCGTCGCTGTTGGAGAAGTACCGCGACCTGTTTATCCAGGCCGAAGTGCAGACCCAGGAAGAGCTCGAAGAAAAAATCATGCGCCGCATGACCCAGCTGGGTTTTGCCAGCGAAGACAACGGCATTTACCGCTTCCTGCCGCCGATGCACCGTTTCCTGGATGTGTGCCTGTCGGTGCAGCAGGACCGCGACCTCGCTGCCAGCGTGCACAGCGTGTTGCCACTGCCGGCGCCGGTGATCATCGACGAAGACAGCGATGAGAAATTGCTGAAAACCGATGACCCTCTCGACTTGAGCGACTTCGCGGATGAAAGCGAAGAAGACGCCCTGGCCCGCGCCATTGCCGAAGAACAGGAGACCGACGCATGAGTAAGGAACGCTACGGCATCCGCCGCTTCGCCCTATTGAACACCGCCGGTTACAGCCTGGGTTTGTTCCCGCTGGAAGAACCGCTGTCGGTTTACGGCGCAAACAACCTGGGTAAATCCGCGTCGATCAACGCCTTGCAGTTCCCGATCCTGGCGCGCATGTCGGACATGAGTTTCGGCAAGTACACCCTGGAACAATCGCGGCGCTTCTACTTCGCTACCGACACCAGCTACATCCTCGTGGAAGTCTCCCTGCCCCACGGCCCGCATGTAATCGGCGTGGTCGGGCGCGGCCCGGGTGGCGGTTTCGGGCACCAGTTCTTTGCCTATGCCGGCAAGCTGGACCTGGCCCACTATCAGAAGAATGACACCTGCCTGCGTCAGAAAGAGCTGTTCACCAACCTTGAGCGCGAGGGCCTCAAAGCCTACGAGCTGAAGCCGGATGAGCTGCGCCGTTTGCTGGTGGGTGGCCATACATCGATCCCGCTGGACCTGACGTTGATTCCGCTGCGCTCTACCAGCGAACAGAGCCTCAAGACGTTCCGCGCGCTGTTTATCAACCTGCTGCACATGCGCGAAATCACCGCGGCCAAGCTCAAGCAATTGTTCCTGGATGCCTTCGAACACAGCCTGCGTTCCGGCAGTGTTGATTACATCGCGGCGTGCGAAGAAGCCTTCCGCGACGTACGACGCATGGAGCAGGACTACAACGCGTTGGTTGCTGCCGGGCCGTTGGTGGAAGCCCTGGCGAATGGCGTGAAACAACGCGATATTTTGCGCGGCAAATTGCATCGCCTGTCGCCATTGCTGGATTCGTTGCTGGGCACTTGGTCCGACTACGCCAGTGCACGCAAGGAAGAGCTGACGATCCAGGCCGAGCATTACCGCAACGAGCAGGATGCCCTGCAGAACGACCAGCGTGGCGGCACCCAGGAATTGATGCGACTGGAGCGTGAGATCAGCGGTATTCAGCGTTGGCTGGGCGAGCTGTCGGTGCTCAAGCATCGCTTTGCGCTGGTCGATGACGTCAAGGTGCTGGAGCAGCAACTGCTGGCGGCCAAGGATGCTCACGATGAGTTGGCGGGTGCCTTGGCGCAATCCCGACAGTTCAGTGCCGAGGACCTGGACGAGCGTCTGCGCGACCTGGAAAAACGCTTGAAGTCGGTCAAGCAGCAGCTGGATCACGCGGACAACAACAGCTACGCCAAGCTACGGGAAGAATTCTCGCAGCAGGATGTCGAGCGACTGATGCGCCTGTTCAACAGTTCGCTGTTCAGCCTGCCGCTGGGCGAGCATGGCATCACGCTGGACGAGGAAGGCCTGTGGGTGAAATCCCTGGAGCAGATCCTCGATGGCTTCAAGGGCGAGCGTTTTGAAGTACCGGGGCTGGCCATCGATATCTCGCACATCGAGCCACCGGCGTTGCAGGCCTTGGCGGATCGCGCGGCGTTGCGCGACCAGAAAGAGCGTCTGGAAAAAGAACTCAAGCAGCTGAAAACCCAGCAGGCTGTGGCGTCTGACCGCGCGGCGAGCAAAACCCAGACTGAAGCGCTGTACCAGCAGGTACTTGATGCGCAGAAAGCGCTGGAAGACTTCCGTCGCGCGCAGACCCTGAGCGCAGAAGAAGGCGAGAAACTGGAAAACCTGGCGCAGATGGAAGCGGCGCAAGATGAGTTGAAGCGTTCCAGTGATGCGTTTACCGAGCGCGTCCAGCAGTTGTCGGCCAAGCTGCAATTGGTCGGCCGTCAGATCGGCGACATGGAAGCCAAGCAGCGCACGCTGGATGACGCCTTGCGCCGTCGTCAGTTGCTGCCGGCGGACTTGCCGTTCGGCACGCCGTTCATGGACCCGGTCGACGATTCCATGGACAACCTGCTGCCGCTGCTCAATGACTATCAGGACAGCTGGCAAGGTTTGTTGCGCGCCGATGGCCAGATCGAAGCGCTGTATGCGCAGGTGCGCCTCAAGGGCGTGGCCAAGTTCGACAGCGAGGACGACGTTGAGCGTCGCCTGCAACTGCTGATCAACGCTTATGCACACCGTACCGATGAAGCCCTGACCCTGGGCAAGGCGCGCCGTGCAGCCGTCACCGATATCGCCCGGACCCTGCGCAATATCCGTAGCGACTACGACAGCCTTGAGCACCAGTTGGCGTTGTTCAACCGCGAGATCAACAAGCGCCAGGTGTCCAACCTGCAAAGCTTCCGTATTGTGCTGGCGCCGAACAAGGAAGCGCTCAAGCATATCGACCAGATCATCCACAGTGCCGGTCAGTATGAAGAAGGCGAGACGCTGTCGGTGTTCGACCTAAGCCATAGCGCCGAGCAGGACAACAAGAACGAAGAAGCCAAGGAGTACCTGGCGCGCCTGGTAGCTGCCAACCATAACCAGTTGGGCCTAAAGGATTTGTTCGAACTGGCGTTCGAGATCACCAAGGTAAACGGTCAGCCGGTGATTCATACCGATATCGATGGTGCGGCGTCCAACGGCACCACCATGACCATCAAGGCGCTGACCAACATGTACTTGTTGCTGCACTTGATGGATCGCGACCAAGCCGGGCGTGTGCGTTTGCCGTACTACCTCGACGAGGCAGCAGACATCGATGAGAAGAACCAGGCCGCCTTGCTGGAGACGAGCTTGCAGCTGGGCTTCGTGCCTATTCTGGCCAGTGTGAAGCCGCAGGTATCCGCCCAGGTGGCGATCGACCTGGAAGGCGGTAGCGGGCCGAACGGGATCTATATCGATGAGGCGGATTGGAAGTACATCCGTCGTCACGATGTAGTGAAGGCGACGGTGAACGTGCAGGCGGATGAGCCGGAGTTGGATGAGGTCTGACTTGAATAGCTGAAACGCACAAGGCCGCGATCTTATGGATCGCGGCCTTTTTTATGGCTGGTTTTTTTGTGTCGAATGGAAGGGCCTCATCGCGGACAAGCCCGCGATGGACGCACCTCGGTTTACTTGCCGAGTTGAATCTTAGGCGCCCAGGTCAGCCACTCATCCTCAAACTTGTCGAACAGCGGGAAGGTTTGCTGTGGCCGCGCCGCGTTGCCCATGCGTTCGCCGTCTGGCGTGGCAAAGGCGATACCGCCAGCGACCAAGGTCTCCAGGGATTCAGTACGTACGGAGGCACCTTTGAACAGCCCGAAGTCGAAGCCGAAGCCGCTGGTGTTCCAGAAACGACTGCCGCTGCGCACGAGGGCGGCGTACTTGGGCTCAATCAGGATATGGATGAGGACACGGTCAGCGGTCTGGCCCAGCTCATAGCCGGTGACTTTGCCCACGGTGACTTCGCGATAGGTGACCGGAACGCCTTCCTTCAGCGAACCACGGCGGGCGGCGCTGAGTGTCAGGCTCAGGCCCTCTTCCTTATGAGCAGCCTCAGGCGGCTGTTCCAGGGCGACGAAGTTTTTTTGTGGCCCGCCATTTCTGGCTGCCGGTTGCACTTCGATGTATTGGCCGGTGACCAGAGTTTCCAGGTTAGAGGTTTTCATCAAGCCCAACTCTGGCTTGACCACCCAGAACTGGCTGCCAACCCGTGCGATGCGGTCCGCTACCTGAGTGATACGCGCGCTGAGCAATACCGACTGCATGTCGGCGCTGAGGTCGACGCTTTCAATCTTGCCCACATCCAGGCCCTTGAACCGCACGGGTGTGCCAGGGCGCATGCCGTCGGCGCGGTCAACTTTGATGGTCACCAACGTGCCGTGCTGGTTGGCGGCCTCGCGGTCGGCGAACAGGCGGAAACGCGGGATGCGTTTTTTCAACGGCACGTTCGGCTCCGGCGTTTCGAAAGCGATACCGCCGGCCATCAAGCTGGCCAAGGATTCACTTTTTACCTGGATGCCTCCCGTGAGGCCACCCGTGAGGGTGACGCCGCTGGCATTCCAGAATCGCGTCGAACCGTTGACCAGGTTTTCGTATTCCTTCTCGATATGAACGCCGATCACGAGCTGTTTTTTCTTGCGCGAAAACTGATAGCTCTGAACCGAACCGACCTTGACCTGTTTGTAAAGGATCGGGCTGCCGACATCCAGCGAGCTCAGGGTGTCGGTGAGCAGCACCATATGCAGGCCGGGGGAGCGCAGGTCCAACGGCGGCGCCTTGGCGCGAGCCTCATATTCACGCTGCGGCGGGGTGCCTTTGTCACCGGGCCGAATGGCGATGTAGTTACCTTTGACCAATGCCTCAAGCCCGGTGATACCGGCAAGGGAAATGGAAGGTTTGACCACCCAGAACTGGGTGTCCTGGACCAGGTAGTCTTCCGCCAGGGGGTCGAGTGTCAGCTCGGCATTAGCGCTAGACAGGTCCGGGTTGATCTTCAAGGTCTTCAGACTGCCGACCTGGATGCCTTTGTACATCACCGGCGTGCGGCCGGCCTGCAGGCCCTCAAAGTCAGAGAGTTTGACCTTGACCTTGATACCGGCTGCGGCGGCGTCGAAATCCTCATACAAGCGGAACGGCAGGCTCGGATCGGTCGGCGGACTGTCCTTGCGGTTCTCTGGCGTGGCGAAGGCGATACCGCCAGCGACAATACTCGAGAGGGATTCGCTGCGCACCTTCACGCCGGAGAGATTGGCGTCAATGCTGATGCCGCTGGCGTTCCAGAAGCGCGTGTGTTTGCGCACCAGGTTGGCGTAGGTCGGCTCGATGTAGACCTTGATCTCGACGGTGCTTTGGTCCTCGGAGAGCAGGTAGCTTTTAACCTGGCCGACCTGGATCTGCTTGTAGAACACAGGGCTTCCACGGTCCAGTGAACCGAGGCGATCGGCCTTGATAGTCAGGTGCAGACCGGGCTTGGCGTCGGACAAGGGCGGCTCTTCGGAGAGTGCCTTGAATTTACGTGTGGGCTCACCGTCGCCAGGGCTGGCAGCAATGTAGTTACCCGAGACCAGGGTTTCGAGGCCCGTGATACCCGCCAGGGTAACGCTCGGCTTGACCAGCCAGAAACGGGTGTTGGTCCTGAGGTATTGCTCGACGTCCTTGTTCATCTCGATGGTGGCAATCACCCCGCGATTGCTGCCTTCGTCGTCAAGGGCCAGGGTTTTGACCTTGCCCACGGGCATGCCTTTGTAGACCACTTCTGTCTTATTGGCCTGGATCCCTTCACCGCTTTCAAAGCGAACCTGAATTTCGAGGCCTTGCTGGGAGTAGGCACGCCATCCCAACCAGCCGCCGATGATCAGGGCAATCAGAGGCAACACCCAGATAGCCGACCAATTGGAGGCCGGGCGGGTTTTAGCTTTAGGCAAATCACTCATTGTCGTCGTCCGACTCCGTGTTATCCCAAATCAGTCGGGGATCAAAGGTTACTGCGGCGAACATCGTCAAGATCACCACACTGGCGAACGCCGCAGCACCGAGATTGGCCTCGACACTGGCAAGTCGCCCAAAGTTTACGACCGCCACCAGAATGGCGATTACGAAAATATCCAGCATGGACCAGCGGCCAATGAACTCGATAAAGCGGTACATCACAATGCGTTGCTGGGCGGACAGCGGCTGGTGGCGCTGCACTGAGAACAGTAGCAGCCCAATGCCCACCAACTTGAATGTGGGGACCAGAATACTGGCGATGAACACGACTGCTGCGATGGGGTACATGCCGTGCTGCATCAGTTGGATCACGCCTGCCATGATAGTACTGGGCTCGCCCTGCCCTAACGAGTTGACGGTCATGATGGGCAGCAGATTGGCGGGGATATACAAGATTGCCGCCGTGATCAGCAACGCCCAGGTGCGTGTGAGGCTGTTCGGGCGTCGGGCATGAATCAGCGCACCGCAACGGGTACAGAGTTGCTCGTCGGAGTCAGCGTCTTGTTTATTCAGTTCGTGGCATTCAGTACAAATCAGAATGCCCGCATCAATCGCCCGCATGATCATCCTCTCCTGACAACGCTTGCCAGATCTGGTGGGGCGACATCACCACCTCAAGCAGCACCTGAACCATTAATAGGCTGATAAAGCAGACCAAACCAAGGCCGACCGTGATGGAGGCCATGTCGGCGAGTTTTACAATCGCCACCAGCACGCCCATCAAGTAGACCTCCAACATTCCCCAATCTTTCATGTGATGGTAGATGCGGTACAACAGCAGCCCATAACTGCGGCCGATATTCCAGCGGATGCTGAGCAACACAGCCAATTGGCAGAGTAATTTGAGCAGCGGAATGGCCATGCTGCAAAGAAACACAACGGCGGCGACCCCCTGCATACCGGTATTGAACAGACCGACAACGCCACTCCATACGGTGTCTTCCGAGGACTGCCCGAGTAGATTGAGCTGCATGATCGGCAAAAAGTTCGCAGGGATATACAGCAGCAGCGCGGCCAGCACCAGGGCGAGGCTTCGCTCAACGACGTTGTGGCGATGAGCATAAAGCTCATAACCGCACCGTGGGCATTGGGCTTTTTCACCGACGGCCAGCACCGGCTTGCGCATCAGCAAGTCGCACTCATGGCATGCCGCCAGGTCGTCCAGTGGTAAATCCGATACCTCAAGGGCATCAACCGGCTCGGGCATAAGTAGGGCTCGGACTCTAAAAAAGGTTAGGTGCCTATTCTAGTGGTCTGGTTCAGAAATAACTGTGCATATTTGTTTGACGAGTTCGGGTGCGCTTGGCTACGCAGACGACTGCTGTTTACAGCCGGCGCATTGTCTTTCTGGCCCTACGCGAACACCCCATGTGCTTTTCGACCGCCCAAAACAAAACCCCTGTTCGCGTTAGCAAACAGGGGTTCTGGAATTTAATCTTGACGATGACCTACTCTCACATGGGGAAACCCCACACTACCATCGGCGATGCATCGTTTCACTACTGAGTTCGGGATGGGATCAGGTGGTTCCAATGCTCTATGGTCGTCAAGAAATTCGGGTACTGAGTCGTGACCAGATGGCCTCGCTTCAGCAAATTGGGTATGTGACAGCTTTCGGTGTTTTCGTGAGATCGAACTTTCGGTTCTATCGTCTTCACACACCGCAATCTGATGCTCTTTCGAGTAGTCAAATTGCTTGGGTGTTATATGGTCAAGCCTCACGGGCAATTAGTATTGGTTAGCTCAACGCCTCACAGCGCTTACACACCCAACCTATCAACGTCGTAGTCTTCGACGGCCCTTCAGGGGACTCAAGGTCCCAGTGAGATCTCATCTTGAGGCTAGTTTCCCGCTTAGATGCTTTCAGCGGTTATCTATTCCGAACATAGCTACCCGGCAATGCCACTGGCGTGACAACCGGAACACCAGAGGTTCGTCCACTCCGGTCCTCTCGTACTAGGAGCAGCCCCTCTCAAATCTCAAACGTCCACGGCAGATAGGGACCGAACTGTCTCACGACGTTCTAAACCCAGCTCGCGTACCACTTTAAATGGCGAACAGCCATACCCTTGGGACCGGCTTCAGCCCCAGGATGTGATGAGCCGACATCGAGGTGCCAAACACCGCCGTCGATATGAACTCTTGGGCGGTATCAGCCTGTTATCCCCGGAGTACCTTTTATCCGTTGAGCGATGGCCCTTCCATACAGAACCACCGGATCACTAAGACCTACTTTCGTACCTGCTCGACGTGTCTGTCTCGCAGTCAAGCGCGCTTTTGCCTTTATACTCTACGACCGATTTCCGACCGGTCTGAGCGCACCTTCGTACTCCTCCGTTACTCTTTAGGAGGAGACCGCCCCAGTCAAACTACCCACCATACACTGTCCTCGATCCGGATAACGGACCTGAGTTAGAACCTCAAAGTTGCCAGGGTGGTATTTCAAGGTTGGCTCCACGCAGACTGGCGTCCACGCTTCAAAGCCTCCCACCTATCCTACACAAGCAAATTCAAAGTCCAGTGCAAAGCTATAGTAAAGGTTCACGGGGTCTTTCCGTCTAGCCGCGGATACACTGCATCTTCACAGCGATTTCAATTTCACTGAGTCTCGGGTGGAGACAGCGCCGCCATCGTTACGCCATTCGTGCAGGTCGGAACTTACCCGACAAGGAATTTCGCTACCTTAGGACCGTTATAGTTACGGCCGCCGTTTACCGGGGCTTCGATCAAGAGCTTCGCGTTAGCTAACCCCATCAATTAACCTTCCGGCACCGGGCAGGCGTCACACCCTATACGTCCACTTTCGTGTTTGCAGAGTGCTGTGTTTTTAATAAACAGTCGCAGCGGCCTGGTATCTTCGACCGGCATGAGCTTACGGAGCAAGTCCTTCACCCTCACCGGCGCACCTTCTCCCGAAGTTACGGTGCCATTTTGCCTAGTTCCTTCACCCGAGTTCTCTCAAGCGCCTTGGTATTCTCTACCCAACCACCTGTGTCGGTTTGGGGTACGGTTCCTGGTTACCTGAAGCTTAGAAGCTTTTCTTGGAAGCATGGCATCAACCACTTCGCTAACTAAAAGTTAGCTCGTCATCAGCTCTCGGCCTTAAGATCCCGGATTTACCTAAGATCTCAGCCTACCACCTTAAACTTGGACAACCAACGCCAAGCTGGCCTAGCCTTCTCCGTCCCTCCATCGCAATAACCAGAAGTACAGGAATATTAACCTGTTTTCCATCGACTACGCTTTTCAGCCTCGCCTTAGGGACCGACTAACCCTGCGTCGATTAACGTTGCGCAGGAAACCTTGGTCTTTCGGCGTGGGTGTTTTTCACACCCATTGTCGTTACTCATGTCAGCATTCGCACTTCTGATACCTCCAGCAAGCTTCTCAACTCACCTTCACAGGCTTACAGAACGCTCCTCTACCGCATCACTTACGTGATACCCGTAGCTTCGGTGTATGGTTTGAGCCCCGTTACATCTTCCGCGCAGGCCGACTCGACTAGTGAGCTATTACGCTTTCTTTAAAGGGTGGCTGCTTCTAAGCCAACCTCCTAGCTGTCTAAGCCTTCCCACATCGTTTCCCACTTAACCATAACTTTGGGACCTTAGCTGACGGTCTGGGTTGTTTCCCTTTTCACGACGGACGTTAGCACCCGCCGTGTGTCTCCCATGCTCGGCACTTGTAGGTATTCGGAGTTTGCATCGGTTTGGTAAGTCGGGATGACCCCCTAGCCGAAACAGTGCTCTACCCCCTACAGTGATACATGAGGCGCTACCTAAATAGCTTTCGAGGAGAACCAGCTATCTCCGAGCTTGATTAGCCTTTCACTCCGATCCACAGGTCATCCGCTAACTTTTCAACGGTAGTCGGTTCGGTCCTCCAGTTAGTGTTACCCAACCTTCAACCTGCCCATGGATAGATCGCCCGGTTTCGGGTCTATTCCCAGCGACTAGACGCCCTATTAAGACTCGCTTTCGCTACGCCTCCCCTATTCGGTTAAGCTCGCCACTGAAAATAAGTCGCTGACCCATTATACAAAAGGTACGCAGTCACCCAACAAAGTGGGCTCCCACTGCTTGTACGCATACGGTTTCAGGATCTATTTCACTCCCCTCTCCGGGGTTCTTTTCGCCTTTCCCTCACGGTACTAGTTCACTATCGGTCAGTCAGTAGTATTTAGCCTTGGAGGATGGTCCCCCCATATTCAGACAAAGTTTCTCGTGCTCCGTCCTACTCGATTTCATGACTAAGAGATTTTCGCGTACAGGGCTATCACCCACTATGGCCGCACTTTCCAGAGCGTTCCGCTAATCTCAAAGCCACTTAAGGGCTAGTCCCCGTTCGCTCGCCACTACTAAGGGAATCTCGGTTGATTTCTTTTCCTCAGGGTACTTAGATGTTTCAGTTCCCCTGGTTCGCTCCATACACCTATGTATTCAGTGTAAGGTAACCATCTTATGATGGCTGGGTTCCCCCATTCAGACATCTCCGGATCAAAGTCTGTTTGCCGACTCCCCGAAGCTTTTCGCAGGCTACCACGTCTTTCATCGCCTCTGACTGCCAAGGCATCCACCGTATGCGCTTCTTCACTTGACCATATAACCCCAAGCAATCTGGTTATACTGTGAAGACAACATTCGCCGAAAATTCGATAATACTCAAAACTGAGTAACTCACAAATTTTACCTTAGCCTGATCCGTTACCAGTGAAAGTAACGTTCAGTCTATCTTTCTATCACATACCCAAATTTTTAAAGAACGATCTAATCAAAGACTAGAAATCAACATTCACCATCATAACGATGGAATGCTCATTTCTAAGCTTTCATAACGTAGAAGCAGTAGTGGTGGAGCCAAACGGGATCGAACCGTTGACCTCCTGCGTGCAAGGCAGGCGCTCTCCCAGCTGAGCTATGGCCCCGTATTTCTACAGGCGTTTCCCACACAAAATTGGTGGGTCTGGGCAGATTCGAACTGCCGACCTCACCCTTATCAGGGGTGCGCTCTAACCAACTGAGCTACAGACCCAATTTCGGGCTGCTTCTTATCGTCTTCTTCAATGAATCAAGCAATTCGTGTGGGAACTTATGGAGCAGCTGATGTCGTCGATTAAGGAGGTGATCCAGCCGCAGGTTCCCCTACGGCTACCTTGTTACGACTTCACCCCAGTCATGAATCACACCGTGGTAACCGTCCTCCCGAAGGTTAGACTAGCTACTTCTGGTGCAACCCACTCCCATGGTGTGACGGGCGGTGTGTACAAGGCCCGGGAACGTATTCACCGCGACATTCTGATTCGCGATTACTAGCGATTCCGACTTCACGCAGTCGAGTTGCAGACTGCGATCCGGACTACGATCGGTTTTCTGGGATTAGCTCCACCTCGCGGCTTGGCAACCCTCTGTACCGACCATTGTAGCACGTGTGTAGCCCAGGCCGTAAGGGCCATGATGACTTGACGTCATCCCCACCTTCCTCCGGTTTGTCACCGGCAGTCTCCTTAGAGTGCCCACCATGACGTGCTGGTAACTAAGGACAAGGGTTGCGCTCGTTACGGGACTTAACCCAACATCTCACGACACGAGCTGACGACAGCCATGCAGCACCTGTCTCAATGTTCCCGAAGGCACCAATCTATCTCTAGAAAGTTCATTGGATGTCAAGGCCTGGTAAGGTTCTTCGCGTTGCTTCGAATTAAACCACATGCTCCACCGCTTGTGCGGGCCCCCGTCAATTCATTTGAGTTTTAACCTTGCGGCCGTACTCCCCAGGCGGTCAACTTAATGCGTTAGCTGCGCCACTAAAAGCTCAAGGCTTCCAACGGCTAGTTGACATCGTTTACGGCGTGGACTACCAGGGTATCTAATCCTGTTTGCTCCCCACGCTTTCGCACCTCAGTGTCAGTATTAGTCCAGGTGGTCGCCTTCGCCACTGGTGTTCCTTCCTATATCTACGCATTTCACCGCTACACAGGAAATTCCACCACCCTCTACCATACTCTAGTCAGTCAGTTTTGAATGCAGTTCCCAGGTTGAGCCCGGGGATTTCACATCCAACTTAACAAACCACCTACGCGCGCTTTACGCCCAGTAATTCCGATTAACGCTTGCACCCTCTGTATTACCGCGGCTGCTGGCACAGAGTTAGCCGGTGCTTATTCTGTCGGTAACGTCAAAACAATCACGTATTAGGTAACTGCCCTTCCTCCCAACTTAAAGTGCTTTACAATCCGAAGACCTTCTTCACACACGCGGCATGGCTGGATCAGGCTTTCGCCCATTGTCCAATATTCCCCACTGCTGCCTCCCGTAGGAGTCTGGACCGTGTCTCAGTTCCAGTGTGACTGATCATCCTCTCAGACCAGTTACGGATCGTCGCCTTGGTGAGCCATTACCTCACCAACTAGCTAATCCGACCTAGGCTCATCTGATAGCGCAAGGCCCGAAGGTCCCCTGCTTTCTCCCGTAGGACGTATGCGGTATTAGCGTCCGTTTCCGAACGTTATCCCCCACTACCAGGCAGATTCCTAGGCATTACTCACCCGTCCGCCGCTCTCAAGAGAAGCAAGCTTCTCTCTACCGCTCGACTTGCATGTGTTAGGCCTGCCGCCAGCGTTCAATCTGAGCCATGATCAAACTCTTCAGTTCAAACATCTTTGGGTTTTTAAGAAACCCTAAACTTGGCTCAGCAATCGTTGGTTACATCTTTGATTTCTCGCGGAGTAACTTGTGATGCTGATAATCTTGTTGACTATCAGTCTGACTCCACAAGCACCCACACGAATTGCTTGATTCAGTTGTTAAAGAGCGGTTGGTTAAGATCTTTCGTCTCAACCGAGGCGCGCATTCTACAGCAGCCTCATTTGCTGTCAAGTGATTATTTTCAGAAGTTTTCGAAGAATTCTTCAACAACTTCAACCACTTGCGCTTCCGATCTCTCGTTAGCGGGAGGCGAATTCTACAGCGTTACACGCTGCTGTCAACACCTCTTTTTCTCCGCTTTCGACCGAGAGGATCGAAACGTTAATAGAGCCAAACAACACTGCTCTACCAACTCCTTCTGGGCTTCGATGAACTGAAGCAACTCGCTGTCGAATCTCGCATAACTCTTTGTTTACCAAGGAGTTTTCCGTTTCGACTGCGCCGGAAGTGGGGCGAATTATAGACTTCTAGGATCTGCCGTCAACCCCTTTTTTTCACATTTCTGTCATATAGGTCAAAAAGCCCCCAGAAACGCAAAAGCCGGCCCCAAGGGGCCGGCTTTCTTCCTACCGAGCCTTAAAGACTAGGAAAGGCAAACTGCGACGCTTCATGGCTCGCCCGTTGCGGCCAGCGCTGTGTAATCGCCTTGCGACGTGTGTAGAAGCGCACCCCATCCGGACCGTACGCATGCAAGTCGCCGAACAGCGATCGCTTCCAGCCACCAAAGCTGTGATAAGCCACCGGCACTGGCAGGGGAACGTTAACGCCGACCATGCCCACTTCGATCTCATCGCAGAACAGCCGTGCCGCTTCACCGTCACGCGTGAAGATACAGGTACCGTTACCGTATTCATGATCGTTGATCAGTTGCATCGCCGTTTCCAGGCTATCCACCCGCACCACGCACAACACCGGTCCGAAGATCTCTTCTTTATAGATACGCATCTCAGGCGTCACACGATCAAACAAACTCCCCCCCAGGAAGAAGCCCTCTTCGTGCCCGGCAACACTCAAGCCGCGACCATCGACAACCAGCTCAGCCCCCGCCGCCACTCCGTCTTCTATATAGCCACTGACTTTGTCACGCGCCTGGCCCGTCACCAACGGCCCCATATCCAGCCCGCAAGACGTGCCCGCGCCAATTTTCAGCGCCTTGACCTGCGGCACCAGCTTGGCAATCAACGCATCCGCCACTTGGTCGCCCACGCACACAGCCACCGAAATCGCCATGCAACGCTCACCACAGGAACCATACGCCGCGCCCATCAAGGCACTCACCGCGTTATCCAGGTCCGCGTCCGGCATCAGTACCGCGTGGTTCTTCGCCCCACCCAGTGCCTGCACGCGTTTGCCACGCTTGGTCGCTTCGGAATAAATGTATTCGGCAATCGGCGTCGAGCCCACGAAACTCAGTGCTTTCACTTCCGGTGCTTCGATCAGTGCATCCACCGCACCCTTGTCACCGTGCACCACACTCAGCACGCCTTTAGGCAAACCGGCCTCTTGCAGCAATTGCGCGATCAACAGCGTCGAGCTCGGATCACGCTCCGATGGTTTCAGGATGAAACAGTTACCGCAGACTATCGCCAACGGGTACATCCACAACGGCACCATCGCCGGGAAGTTGAACGGTGTAATACCGGCAACCACGCCCAGCGGCTGGAAGTCCGACCAGGCATCAATGTTCGGTCCTACGTTACGACTGTATTCGCCCTTCAGAATCTCCGGCGCCGAGCACGCGTACTCCACGTTTTCGATCCCGCGCTTCAACTCACCGGCCGCGTCTTCCAGCGTCTTGCCATGCTCTTCGCTGATTAACTGCGAGATGCGTGCTTCGTTCTGCTCCAGCAACTGCTTGAAACGAAACATCACCTGGGCGCGCTTGGCTGGCGGGGTATTACGCCACGCCGGGAACGCAGCCTTGGCCGAGTCGATCGCTTGTTGAATGGTTTCACGGCTGGCCAACGGCACATGGTGGATCACCTGGCCGGTCGACGGGTTATACACGTCGGCACTGCGGCCACTGTCGTTGACCA
The DNA here is from genome assembly GCF_014268275.3 of Pseudomonas tritici. Taxonomy (NCBI): domain Bacteria; kingdom Pseudomonadati; phylum Pseudomonadota; class Gammaproteobacteria; order Pseudomonadales; family Pseudomonadaceae; genus Pseudomonas; species Pseudomonas tritici. Next base: position 1,064,108 of record NZ_CP077084.1, on the reverse strand, counting down.
TCTCACCGTTGATCAAATGCTGGATAAGGCTCATGCAGGGCTCCTGAAAAATTGTTCTATATAGAAGGAGAAATCAGTCGATCTTGTTCAGCACTCCGCCGACCGCATCGAACAAGCGATCCAGGTCCTGCGGCTTGCTGTTGAAGGTTGGTCCGAACTGCAGGGTGTCACCGCCAAAACGCACGTAGAAACCGGCTTTCCACAAGGCCATGCCGGCCTCGAATGGACGCACGATGGCATCACCGTCACGCGGGGCAATCTGGATCGCACCGGCCAAGCCATAGTTGCGAATATCGATTACGTTCTTGCTGCCCTTCAAACCGTGCAGCGCATTCTCAAAGTGCGGTGCGACTTCGGCTACGCTCTGCACCAGGTTTTCCTTCTGCAGCAGGTCCAATGCCGCCAGGCCAGCTGCGCACGCCACCGGATGCGCCGAGTAGGTGTAGCCGTGGGGGAATTCCACCGCATACTCCGGCGTCGCCTGGTTCATGAAGGTCTGATAGATCTCGCTGCTGGCAATCACCGCGCCCATCGGGATCGCGCCGTTGGTTACTTGCTTGGCGATGCACATCAGGTCTGGGGTCACGCCGAAGCTGTCGGCCCCGAACATCGAACCGGTACGGCCAAACCCGGTGATCACTTCGTCGAACACCAACAGGATATTGTGCTGGTCACAGATCTCACGCAGACGCTTGAGGTAACCCTGTGGCGGCACCAGCACGCCCGCAGAGCCGGCCATTGGCTCGACAAATACAGCCGCGATATTCGATGCATCGTGCAACTCGATCAGCTTGAGCAATTCATCAGCCAGCGCGATACCGCCCTGCTCCGGCATCCCACGGGAGAATGCATTGCTCGCCAGCAGGGTGTGCGGCAGATGATCAACATCCATCATCGCCTGACCAAACATTTTACGGTTGCCGTTGACGCCGCCCAGGCTGGTGCCGGCGATGTTCACACCGTGATAACCACGGGCGCGACCGATCATCTTGGTCTTGGTGGCCTGACCTTTCAGGCGCCAGTACGCACGCACCATCTTCACCGCCGTGTCGGCGCACTCGGAGCCGGAGTCGGTGAAGAACACATGGTTAAGGTTGCCAGGGGTCAGGGCCGTAATCTTTTCCGCCAGTTGGAAGGACAACGGGTGACCGTATTGGAAGCCCGGCGAGTAGTCCAAAGTCCCCAGTTGTTTGGACACCGCTTCCTGGATTTCCTTACGCGTGTGCCCGGCGCCACAGGTCCACAGGCCCGAGAGCGAGTCATACACCTTGCGGCCTTTGTCATCCATCAACCAGCTCCCTTCGGCGGCCACGATCAGCCGCGGGTCACGCTGGAAGTTACGGTTGGCGGTGTAAGGCATCCAGTGCGCGTCCAGCTTCAGTTGGCTGGCCAGGGACGATGGGGCGTTTTCGGGCATGTTCATCAGCAAAACCTCGCAAGGCAGAAGGCAGCGTCGGGATTGAAACGCGTGGTTGCAGCTAAATTGCCATGGCGATAAAGTCGGTGAAATCCAACTCTTCTAACCTTCAGTCAGGCCGTCACTAAACTATGAGCAGCCGTCGACCCGATCCCCTGGCCCAAGTCAGCGACTTCGATATCCGCCTGCTGCGCATTTTTCGCAGTGTGGTGGAGTGCGGTGGTTTTTCAGCGGCAGAAACCGTGCTGGGCATAGGCCGTTCGGCCATCAGCCAGCAAATGAGCGATCTTGAGCAACGCCTCGGGCTAAGGCTGTGCCAACGCGGCCGCGCCGGTTTCTCCCTGACCGAAGAAGGCCGCGAGGTCTACCAATCGGCCCTGCAACTCTTGAGTGCCCTGGAAAGCTTTCGCACCGAGGTCAACGGCCTGCACCAGCATCTGCGCGGCGAGCTGATCATCGGTCTCACCGACAACCTCGTCACCCTGCCCCACATGCGCATCACCCACGCGCTCGCACAATTGAAGGAACGCGGCCCGGATGTGCAAATCCAGATCCGCATGATCGCCCCCAACGAAGTCGAACAAGGCGTGCTCGACGGTCGCCTGCATGTCGGCGTGGTGCCCCAGGCAAGCGCCCTGTCGGGATTGGAATATCAACCGCTGTACAGCGAGCGTTCGCTGCTCTACTGCGCGGTCGGCCACCCGTTGTTCTATGCCGACGACAAGCAGTTGGACGACGCTCGCATCGATGACCAGGACGCCATCGCACCGACGTTCCGCCTGCCCGCCGAGATCCAGGCCCATTACCAGGCACTCAACTGCACCGCCAGCGCCTCCGACCGCGAAGGCATGGCATTCCTGATCCTCACCGGCCGCTATATCGGTTACCTGCCCGATCACTACGCCAGCCTGTGGGTACAACAAGGACGACTGCGCCCGCTGAAACCGGCTACACGTTTTTACGATTTGAGCCTCGCATCGGTCACGCGTAAGGGCCGTCGCCCCCATTTGGTGCTGGAAAGCTTCCTGGAAAGTCTAGCAGCAACGCGCTAACGCGGGCCTCGAGCAAAAAGCTGAGCACTTGGACAGTTTTTTGCAAGCCCACCAGGACCTAGAACTGTCCGACTCGAGTTTGCCCGCCATGCCACCAGAACCCTCCAGCTCCAGCGACCTCATCTACGGCCTCAACGACCGCCCGAAACCCGCTCCGGCCCTGCTCGCCGCACTGCAACATGTGCTGGCCGCCTTTGTCGGCATCATCACCCCGCCACTGATCATCGGCTCCTCCCTGGGCCTCACCGCCCATTTGCCCTACTTGATCAGCATGGCGTTGATGGTCTCCGGTGTCGGCACCTTCATCCAGGCACGTAGGCCATTTGGTATCGGCGCCGGGATGATCTGCCTGCAAGGCACCAGCTTTGCGTTTCTCGGCGCGGTGTTGTCGGCGGGCTTTTTGGTGAAGCAACGTGGCGGCAGCCCGGAAGACATCATGGCGATGATCTTTGGCGTGTGCTTTTTCGGCGCCGTGGTGCAGATCGTGCTGAGCCGCTTTATCGGCCAACTGCGCCGAGTCATCACGCCGTTGGTGACTGGAATTGTCATCACGTTGATCGGCATCAGTTTGATCAAGGTCGGCATCACCGACCTTGGCGGCGGTTTCAACGCCCCGGACTTCGGCGCGCCTATCAACTTGGCGCTGGGTGTGTTCGTGGTACTGACCATCATCCTGCTCAACCGCTCCAACACACCTTGGGTGCGCCTGTCGGCAATCATCATCGGCCTGGCCCTCGGTAGCCTGGCCGCGTGGTTCAGCGGCAAACTCATGCCTCAAGCCCTGCCCGACCTGCCGCTGGTCAGCCTGCCTATTCCGTTTCGCTTTGGTTTCAACTTCGACTGGAGCGCTTTCCTGCCGATCGCGCTGATTTATCTGATCAGCAGCATCGAAACGGTCGGTGACCTCACCGCCAACTGCATGATCGCCCGCCAGCCCATCAGCGGCCCTTCTTATATAAGCCGCCTCAAGGGTGGCGTCCTCGGCGATGGTGTCAGTTGCATGATCGCCGCCACCTTCAGCGCCTTCCCCAACACCACGTTCGCGCAGAACAACGGCGTGATTCAACTCACCGGCGTCGCCAGCCGATACGTCGGCTTATATATCGGCGTGGTGCTGTTTTGCCTCGGGTTGTTTCCATTGATTGGCGCAGTCCTGCAGCAAATCCCCAAGCCGGTCTTGGGCGGCGCGACCCTGGTGATGTTCGGCAGCGTGGCCGCCGCCGGTGTGCGCATCCTTGCTCAGGCACCGCTGGACCGACGCAGCATGCTGATCATCGCCACCTCGTTTGGTGTGGGCCTGGGTATCGCCGCCCAACCGAACCTGCTGCACTTGATGCCGACGCTGGTGCAGAACCTGTTCGACTCCGCTATCACCAGCGGCGGCCTGACTGCCATTGTGCTGTGCCTGCTATTACCGGAAGCCAAACCCACCCGCGTCGCCGCAAACCACACACCGGAAAGCGACACGCTGGAACCGCTTTGACAGTTTTATTGCATCAGGACTTGTCTGAGGCTTGAGGGTGGGTTATCTGTGCACACGTCGTCTCTATCGATCAGCACGGAAACCTCCATGAGCCTCGAAGTTCCTGCCCACAGCAACCAAGCCGGTAAACCCGCCAGCCGCATTCGGCAAAAGAACGAACAAGCGATTCTCCAGGCTGCTGAAGATGAGTTCGCGCGCCATGGCTACAAAGGCACCAGCATGAATACGATTGCTGCCAGTGCCGGGCTGCCAAAGGCCAACTTGCACTACTACTTCACCAACAAACTGGGCCTGTACATCGCGGTGCTCAGCAACATCCTCGAACTGTGGGACAGCACCTTCAACGCGCTGACCGCCGAGGACGACCCGGCCGTAGCCCTCACCCGCTACATTCGCACCAAGATGGAGTTCTCGCGGCGCCAACCCCAGGCCTCGCGGATCTTCGCCATGGAGATCATCAGCGGCGGCGAATGCCTCACCGAATATTTCAGCCAGGACTATCGTGCGTGGTTCAGTGGCCGCGCGGCGGTGTTCCAGGCCTGGATCGACGCCGGCAAGATGGACCCCATCGACCCCGTGCACCTGATCTTCCTGCTGTGGGGCAGCACCCAGCACTACGCCGACTTCGCCACCCAGATCTGCCGCGTCACCGGTCGCACCAAGCTGACCAAGCAGGACATGGACGACGCCGGCACCAACCTGATCCACATCATTCTCAAGGGCTGTGGCATCAAGCCCGTCCAATAAACGAAGCGACTTATGCCTTTCACGCTCACCGGCCTTTGCGAATTTCGCGAAGAAATACGCAAAAGCCGCTTCATCACGCTCGCCGCACCGATCACCAGCCCGCAGGACGCCCAGGCTTTTTTCGAGCAGCACAGCGACCTGAACGCCACGCACAATTGCTGGGCCTGGAAACTCGCCGATCAATACCGCAGCAACGACGATGGCGAACCCGGCGGCACAGCCGGGCGGCCGATCCTGGCGGCCATCGAGGCACAGGGTTTTGATCAGGTCGCGGTGCTGGTGATTCGCTGGTACGGCGGCATCCAACTGGGCACCGGCGGGCTAGCGCGTGCGTACGGCGGTGGCGCGAATAAATGCCTGCAAAATGCCGAACGCATCGAATTGATCAGCCGTGTGCCCTTAAGTTGCGCTTGCGGGTTCGCCGAGCTCAACCTGGTGAAACTGCGCGTGGCTGAACTGGGCGGGCTGGTGGTGGAAGAAACCTTCACCGCCAACGGCGTCGAACTACAACTGGCGGTGGGCGAAGCGCATATCGACACCCTGCAAATTCAACTCGCCGACCTCAGCCGTGGGCGTATCCTGCTACAACGCTGAACGCCCTGAACCGCAACGCTAAAGGAAGCTTTTCATGCCTACGCCAAAAACCGCATTGATCATCGGCGCATCGCGCGGGCTGGGCCTTGGCCTGGTCAAGCAACTGATCCAGGACGGCTGGGATGTGACCGCCACCGTGCGTGATCCGAGCAATGCCGATGCGCTGAAAGCCCTCGGCCCAACGCAGATCGAAAAGCTCGACATGGACGATCAACAAGCCGTGATCGCCCTGAGCAAGCGTCTCAAGGAACGCACCTTCGACCTGCTGTTCGTCAACGCCGGCGTCAAGGGACCCGCCAATCAAGAACCCGGCCACGCCACCCTGGCCGAAGTCGGCCAACTGTTCTTCACCAATGCCGTGGCGCCGATCAACCTGGCCCAGCGCTTTGTCGGGCAGATCCGCAAGGACAGCGGCGTACTGGCCTTCATGAGTTCGGTACTGGGCAGCGTGACCATCCCCGACGGGGCGGACCTGGCGCTGTATAAGGCCAGCAAGGCGGCGCTCAACTCCATGACCAACAGTTTTGTCACCCAACTGGGTGACCCTAAACTCACGGTGTTGTCACTGCATCCAGGCTGGGTGAAGACCGATATGGGCGGCGAAAATGCGCACATCGATGTCGACACCAGCGTGCGCGGCCTGGTGGACCAAGTGAATGCCTACACCGGTAAAGGCGGCCATCACTTCATCGATTACAAAGGCGACACCATCGCCTGGTAAATACCCATCCACTGTGGGAGCGGGCTTGCCCGCGATAATCTCAAGAGCACCGCGCTCCTACAGATAGACCCGAACATAGACTACAAGTAAACTCTGCCCCTCGCCTTCACCGGCGACCCTGGATCAGCAGACAGGGCAACACTGAGCTGGCAAACCTGAACCCATCATTCAGAGGAGCCGGCCAATGCCTGCGACCCGTATCTGGTTAAAAAACCCCCTCGCGATTTTCACTGCCAATGGTCTCGATGGCCGTGGCGGCCTGGTGCTGCAAGACGGTGTGATCACCGAAGTACTGGGCTGGGGAAGAGAGCCTGCCGTGCCTTGCGGGCATGTCTTCGACGCGCGCGAACATGTGATCCTTCCCGGCCTGATCAACACCCACCACCACTTCTATCAAACCCTGACCCGCGCCTGGGCGCCGGTGGTCAATCAGCCATTGTTCCCTTGGTTGAAAACCCTCTACCCGGTCTGGGCGCGGCTGACCCCGGAAAAACTCGCCCTGGCGTCGAAGGTGGCACTCGCGGAGTTGCTGCTTTCTGGCTGCACCACGGCGGCAGACCACCATTACCTGTTCCCTGACGGCCTGGAAAACGCGATCGACGTGCAAGTTGAAAGCGTGCGCGAATTGGGCATGCGCGCCATGCTAACCCGCGGCTCCATGAGCCTCGGCGAAGCCGATGGCGGCCTGCCTCCGCAGCAGACCGTGCAACAGGGCCAAGTCATCCTTGAAGACAGCCAACGCCTGATCCGCGACTATCACCAGCGCGGCGACGGCGCACAGATCCAGATTGCCCTGGCCCCCTGCTCGCCGTTTTCCGTCACCCCGGAAATCATGCAAGCCAGCGCCGAACTGGCCAACAGCCTCGACGTACGCCTGCACACCCACCTGGCGGAAACCCTCGACGAAGAAGACTTCTGCCTGCAACGCTTCGGCCTGCGCACCGTGGATTATCTGGACAGCGTCGGCTGGCTCGGCCCGCGCACCTGGCTGGCGCATGGCATTCACTTCAACCCGGATGAGATTGCGCGCCTGGGCGCCGCCGGCACCGGCATCTGCCACTGCCCAAGCTCGAACATGCGTCTGGCGTCCGGCATCTGCCCGACGCTGGACCTGCTGGCAGCAGGCGCGCCTATCGGCCTGGGCGTGGATGGCTCCGCCTCCAACGATGCGTCAAACATGATCCTTGAAGCACGCCAAGCCCTGTACATCCAGCGCTTGCGTTACGGCGCGGAAAAGATCACCCCGCAAGGCGTGCTGGGCTGGGCGACCAAAGGTTCAGCGCAGTTGCTCGGGCGTACAGACATTGGCGAATTGGCGGTAGGAAAGCAGGCCGACCTGGCGTTGTTCAAGCTGGATGAGCTGCGTTTCTCCGGCAGCCACGACCCAATCTCGGCACTGCTGCTGTGCGGTGCGGATCGGGCGGATCGGGTGATGATCGGCGGCAAGTGGCGTGTGATTGACGGCCAAGTGGAAGGCCTGGACCTGAAAGGCTTGATCGCCGATCACACCCAGGCGGCACGGCAGTTGATGGCCGGAACCTAATCCAAACAAAGCTCCCACATTAGTTTTGGGGTGTGCCGAAGACCCTTACAACCCCAACAACGACAACATAATGAAGGTCGCAAACAACACAAAATGCGTCATCCCTTCGATGGCATTGGTTTCGCCATCGTTGAGGTTGATCGCGCTCACAATGAGCGTGATCAACACCATCACGGTCTGCACCGGCGTCATCGCCATCTGGAAGGGCTGGCCGGTGTAGAGCGCCATGGCTTCCATCACCGGCACCGTCAGGATCACCGTCGACAACGAAGCACCCAACGCAATATTCACCACCGACTGCATGCGGTTCGCCAAAGCGGCGCGCAACGCCGTCAAAATTTCCGGCGCTGCCGAAATGGCCGCGACCACAATCGCCGTGATCACCGGCGGCGCGCCCGTGCCTTCCAGGCCAAGGTCCAGGGTCTTAGACATCACTTCGGCCAATGCACCGATCACCACCACCCCAAACACCAGCGTGCCGATGGAAAATGCCAGGTTAACCGACGGCGCTTCCTGTTCTTCCGGCTGCTTCTTGCGGCGTTTTTCCGGGTAGCTGTAGCTGAAGAAATAACTGTGCGGCCCCACCTGCATGCGCAGGAACAGGGTGTACAACACCACCATCGCGCCAATGGTGAAGGCCGAGTAAATTTTCCAGTCGGCTTCGGGGATGAATTCCGGCACCACCATCGACACGCCCATGGCGGTGAGGATCATCACGCTGTAAGTACGCGCCGAATCGTCGTTGTAGGACTGTTCACCGTGCTTGATACCGCCCATCAGCGCAGCCAGGCCGAGAATCCCGTTGATGTCGAGCATTAGGTTTTTCTAGACACATGAATTCATCTAGAAGGTATAAACCGTTACAGATCAAAAGCTTATCCAACAGTTTTGACACCTGAATCTTGACACCCACTTCCATGTGCTTCGGATACCCCAGACGAAAAAACGCTGAATTCATCGGCACTCCACTACCTCCCATAGGCTGTGAACGGAAGAGAGATTCCCACAATGATCGACATGAGGTCATCGTGGCCAGGTTGCCCATCACCTCGGATTGACGGTTGGGAAACCCTAGCGCACCGTCCATCGCCTTTGCCCCCCCAAATCACCAATCTCAAGGGTGGACAGCTGGCGCGTATCGCAGTGTTGTCTGCGGCGAGGCGCGGGATGTCCAGTCACACTTGAAAAGAATTACGGTTTGCGCTGGACGTGATTCAAGCCGATTCGGATACTAATATTAGCTTCGACACTACAAGCTAGGGGCCGAACACCAACTGGACTAAATATATGCGGAGGTAGTGCTAGTATCCGTAGAACACGGCGACGGATAAATCGATAATTGGTTCAAACGCTAAGTCAATATTGATTTAATTAATGCCCCGCCAGCAGTCCCGGCAAAGAGCTATTAGAGACGACTTGGTTGAGGATGACCAAGCAATCGCTCAGTGAAATGCTCCCTAGGAACTGAGTACACTGGGAAGCAGCAACCGCCTTCCTTGTGCTCACCCACGCTTAGGTATGCCGATAACGACGAACCCTCTTCTCTAGCCTAATCCTTACCCCCCTGCGTATTCGCAGATAAGCGTCCAGGCCGGCAATTCCTTATCAGCGAAACGCAGACCAACAGATATACCAAACAATATATCAATTGTCGGCCAACCTTTCACTGCGACGTGAGGTTAATGCAAAATCCCGTCCCGAAATACATGTAAGAGTATGCTTTTAATACACTGTTTAAAACTTTAAAAGCACGCACGAAAGTTCTTGACCAGAGCAACCAGATCACTACGCTATGCCGCTTTCAACGTAGGATCTCATTATGCTTACCTACCAAGTGCAGGATGATCGCATCACATTCAAGTGGGATGATGATGAATGTATTCACGACTACAGAATTTCTACTATCCACACTCCATCGTGGGTCGACAAAGAAGTGCTCTATAAAGTAGCCGATGCGGTTAGGGTATTATGCATCACTGGAGAGACCACTAGCTATTCAGGACGCTTCCGGGCAAGTAGATATATCTTCAACCACGTTACCAAGTTCCGGTTAAAGTTCCCACCTGCGGAAGATGACTGGAGCAACTTCATACTTACACACTACTCCCATCACCTCTACAACAAAGATCATAAGCCCAAAACCCGATATGACCATTGGAACGCGGTGGCGTTTATTTACAAAAAACTGAGGCGGGATGGATTCATACCGGAAGACACATTCATCCCAGATGCAAAAGCGAATTCCGTCAGTCAGCCGGAGAATATGTCTCAACCGGCTGGTTACGGGACTGTGCACACGCCTATTCCCAAAGGGCCACGATTTCTGCTTCCCAAAAAATACCTTGTGGAAGAAGGGTTGAGTTTTGAAGATGACGTGTACCTACTTAATCTTAAGAACACTCTCGAGACAAGGGCCGATGCCATTGTCGAATGCTCGGTAGACTACTGGAAGCGAATGCTAAGATGCCACGCCCGAGGTGATGAGTTATGTAAGAACATCTCGAACGACGAAATCGAGGCGGTGCTTGAGAGCGGACAATTCAGCAGAAATGGCATGCATCTTGCGCATCCAGATTCGCCTACAGGTATCAACTGGTTTCTAGCCGTCGCTCGATATTACGCCGAACAGACTGACGAGCTTAAATCGATGACATTCGACGACCTGCAAGAACTACCTTTCTTTAGGCCCGTCATCTACAACTCCCATAGCAAGCCAAAACTTAGGGCACGACTATGGGAGGCTGCCGGCGACGACTGTATCGATAACAATACAGTTAATGAAACTTTCAACCGACTACTCGGCTACTTGTCACCCAGAGACTGCGCAGTTGCAAGTGCGATCATTGCATCAGAAAACCCTTCGTTCAATCCATCATCACTGACCAACATAAGGTTATACCGACGAGACGGAAAATTCTATCTACGCGGCAATAGTGACACCAAGCGAATAACAGTCAGCGTTAGCAAACCTCGCGCGCAGTCACGCAAGGTCGCTGTACTTCCCCCATTGAGCACTCGGATCGTTATGGATGTGATTCGGTGTACAAACATGCCAAGACGACGCCTTTTATCGGAGGGTAAGAGCGGGTGGAGGAAGCTGTTCCTTGTCTCGAGCAGAAACCAAATTGGCTCCAGTCCTAACTTTGCAAAAACCTTGACTACAAATGCTGGACTCTCTCTGCACGATTTATATAAAGATGAACTAGACAAAGTAGGCGTAACTCCAAGCATGGTCAATCTCTACACGATCCGATGCACTCAAGGGATTTTGGAGTTTTTGCGTACTGGTAGTCTCCAGGCCGTAGCGGACATGCTGGGTAACTCTTTGCAGGTGGTCAGAGATAAATATATTCCGGCCTGGATGGTTCATCGATGGGCGACGAGGTTTTTCAGGGTGCTACATCAAAAGGTCATCTTAGTAGCAACAGAGGGCGAGCCTTGGCAGTTAGCTGCATCTGACTTTAGCACTCGAGAAGAGCTACAGGCTTTCGTCCGACGGATACTATTAGGCCTTAAGAAGGGAGATCCCCTAAGCGAAGCCTTACGCTCAAAGCTTGGTCATTACTCGCCTGATCCCAGCTCTCTAATTGAAATGTTTGTAGAGCGCGAGCTGCTGTTTGATCGGAGTGCGGGTAGCCTTGCCGCGATCTACGCATACGCAGATGCCGTCGATAAGCTTGCACTAGAAGAACGCTCGGTGATCGATGAGCGAACCAGCGTGCCCCTATGGATCTTCCCGGTGCTCAGGGATTTAGTAGCGAAAACAGTTTCCCTCGATTTCGATAGCGCATCTAACGCTGAGATGGCTATCGCGGAAAGGGTCTCGGGCGATTCCATGAGTGAACTCCGGAAATCGCATGCTCGTGCGACCATCCTGAAACACGACCTTCGTCCGCTAGTCTCGCTTTCTGTTTGGAAGGCCGTCTAATGGAAGACTTTTCATTCGACGAGCGTCGTATCAAAGCGATGATCGAACAAGCGGAACGGCAAAGCAAAATCTATAAAAGAAGCCACAGCTATCAAGCAGATTGGCTGGTAAGGGGCGGGATCGGAAGTCAGGAATGGTGGGTCAGTTTTCCGGGTGGGTCAAAGCTTCAGTGCATGAGCTTTGATCGCTTGATGGCGGACGGCACCAACCTCACCGACGACTCTAATAAACTGCTGCTAGAAACGGTGCAGAAATGGTTATTTCACTGTCGCATGGGCACCATTACAGGTAAACCAGTCGCGGAAGGTCGATGGATTACATACTTTAGCTTCGCTATGAATTTGGCAGCACGCGCCAATCTTTATAAAGACACTTATGAAACCTGCTCGCATGGCTTCCGGCTCTTCGATGAGGACGCTTGCAAAGCTATCGCCGAAACTTTCAGTCAGGGTGGATGGACTGCTGCTTTGTTGTTGAAGGAGCGTTTCATTTCACACCTGCTTGATATCTTACCTGTCTCCTTCTCATTAGAGGATCTCATATCAGCCCCGGACGCCCTACCAGTTGAGCTCACAAGAGAAGCGATTTCCTACTTCACTCGAAACGATCTCTATGTCTCCAGCGCCCAAAGCAGCACCTATGATAAAGGATTGCTTTCAAGAGACTATATTGGCTCCATTCTCGGTCGACCTTCAACGTCTCTGCATAATGCAAATTTCCGCCTGTTCATTAGGCAGTTTGAGCCAACCTTGGCCCATGACGAATTACTACAAAGAGGTGTGCGCACAAATCTTCACAGCACTCAAAACACTAAGACATTAGATGAAGCAGCTGAAGGGGCAATGGGCATCAGCTCTTTCCAGGATACTATGTCATGCCTAAAATTGTTTTTCCAAGGCCATGATATCCTGCCCGAAGACATCCCCGACATTAAACTTAACATTGATCAACTTGTTCTTAATTACAAGCCACATTTGAAGCCAGGTGGCCACACCAAATTGCTACCTCTTGATATTGGCTTCAAATGCCTGAACCAAGCCTGCAAGTGGATAACCGTCTACGGGAATGCCATCGTTGAATCTCTGATTTTTTATATCGAGCAATTCGTCTCTATTGACGAAGATAATTCATTGTCGAAACAGTCCGTAAAAAAGAACGAGTTCTTCCAGAAAACGAAACACCTTTGGATGACGACAGGCATGGAAAACTTACCTGCGCAGCCGCTATTCCAAGCGCTCGCCATAAGCAGGCTCCAAACCAAAGAGAAGAAGAATTTCCCTGTAGACAAAAACAACTACAAAATGGTAATGGAATCTTTTTATGGCGCTTGCGCCATAATTATCGGCATCATAAAACCTATTCGGAACATTGAGCTTAGCACCCTGGAGCGCAACTGCCTTTCTACCGACCGGGGCAACAATGGCGCTTTTATGGGCCACATGGTCGGCAAAACTGGGGAGTTGGGTGCAAACGACTTCATTGAACGCCCTATCCCCTACGTTGCGGCTCATGCCATCCAGCTACTCCAAGTGCTCGGCGAAAAGCTGGCAGGTATCTATGGGGATGAATCGGAGTACGCACGGAGGCTGTTCTATATTCCTGGCAGGGGATTCAAATGCCCTAGTGGCGGAATTCCCGAATGGAAAGTAAACTTGTGCATTAATACTTTCTGTGATGTTGTCCACCTGCCCGTCGATAAATTGGGTCGGCGATGGTATGTGCGCATTCACGAGATGAGAAAATTCTTCCTCCTGCTCGTACACAGGCACGTAGGAGATTCAGGGAAGGAATTGCTGAGGTATATGGCAGGTCACTCCAATAGGAAGCATATTGACGATTACACAGATTATGAGCCATCAGACTCGGAAGCCGTCCGATATGAATCCGAATGCATCGATGACAAGCTCATTGCTCTTGAAAACGGCTTACTGTCCAAAGATACAAACCAAGGGCTTCTAGCACTTTACACAGAAGCCTTGAAGCACTTTAAAGCCACTAGCATCGCCTCGATTAGCAACAAGGAATTACTCAAATACTTAGACAAAATGGTGCAACAACCTGAGTTCGATATGACCACATATAAAGTCAGGCTTGAAACTTACGATGAAGAAATCTACACCATTGATTTCGCTATTTGTCTAGGAGGCCAAAAAGATGAGAGATACAACAAATAAAAACCTCCACTCTCGCCACACTTGGCTTTCACAGGTGCTATCTAAAGAAATTACACCGTCGAAAGCCCAGCTTCGAGCTCTATCCTCGATGCGAGGCTTCTGCGAACTGGAGGTCGCTGGCTGCTTCACATCGATTTCGCTCAACTCCCTGAAGCAAGCGGCTAAGGTTGCACAGTTTGGCATCTCTGGGTCAAGCCTGTGGGACAAGATGCTACAGATGAGAACCATGGCATTCGCCCTGTTGACACCCAAGGTTAACCCGGCGCCGGCGCCTAACCTTCCTTCAGACAAGGATCAGGCACGCATCGCGCTGCTGGAGGCTCACATCGCCTCGATGGCGTACTTTGACATCCTGACTTTCCTAGAGCGTGTTGACCCTCAAAGCACCCGTAGCGCTGATGAAATCCGTGCAGCCATCGCACTTAAAGTCAAAACGTCCAAGGCCAAATATCACTCTTTCCTGATAAGCGACCAGATATTTTCTTCAGAGAAAATGAAGGTTATCGACGGCGGCAAAAAGGATGGGTAAGCAACTCTACACGGAATATGAGTCCGTAAGCGTACCTGACAAAGCTATGCCGGTTCGGAAGACTGGGGCGTTCATTGGAAAGCCACGCATTATCGGAAATTTCGTACTTATTCGTTGGCCCAACGGGAGGCCATGTAACCTTGCCAATCTATGGTTGAATGAGATCTGCGCGTCCACAGGCGCCAGGGATTCTGCGCGAGTAGACGCGGCGCTCATCACGCATTTCGTTCGCTTCTGCTCTGTCAAGAATATTCAATTCGGTAATTTCAACGAAACTAATTTTCAGGATTTTACTAAACAGCTAGTTGAAGAAACCAAATCCACCCTTCGTGGTATCGAACCAGCAAGGAACAACAACCGCACCCGGCTAATTCAGCATACCATGCTTAACTTTCTGCACTGGCTAACCGAAAATTACCCAAATCTATCTAAAACACCATTGATAGGCTTAAAGAATAGCGGTGCAAACATCACGATATCTTACGAGACAAATCCCAAAACCAAGCGATGCTACATGGTTCATCCACTGCTCGTAGCTCCCGTGCCGTACAACGATGACAAGGTGGCAATAGACGAACATATCATCCAAAAAATCCAGGATGAGATTTTCCGGAAGCGAGACTGGGAGGATCTGCCTGCTAGCTCCAGACTTAAATCAATCAGTGACCTCGATCTTTACGATGCTACCAGTGTGTATCTATACGAACGGCGGATGTTCACGTTAAGAATGATGAAGCTCACAGGACTACGTCCTGAGGAGCTGTTTGACCTCGACCTTGAGCTCAATCAAAACATTTCGAACACACTGGAGATTGTGATCCCCACTAAAAAGCGCGGAACTCCGGCACCGTTACGCCGTTTTAAAATCAATGCTGCAGATGCAAGGCGGTTCGCAACTTACGTGGAAGCTAGGAAAGCTTATATTGACTTCATGGCAGATCGTAATATTTTTTTCGATCAGCCAAACCATATATTCCTAGGTGAGAACGGTAGTCGACTGAAAAAAGAGTCAATCACTAAGGAGTTTGACCGACTGTGTTTAGGTGCTGGTTTGTCAGGCACCCGCGTTTGCCTGTCCATGTTTAGACATCGTTTTGTCACGCGTCAAATCAATATCAGGCTGGAGGAAAGATTCGCCCAAACCCCCGCTCTAAAGAAAGGGTGGACGCCGGCGCTGCGAGACGATGTTTGCGCAGAGGTGGCACAACTCACCGGCCACACTGACCCTGCATCTCTCCACCATTATTTTCACGCTGAATACAAGGCGCTCACCTCGAGCTCTACCTACAGTTCAATGCTTGAGGCCCAGGACGAATTGGACTCTGTTAAAGACACGCTCACTGCTCTGGAGCATAAATCCAAGCTGCAAAAAATTGATCTGTCGGTTGAGATCCGAAGCGTCAAAGCTCTGGTTGAAAAGCTGGAAATGCGGCTAAGCAGCCGCGAGAGTGCTGAGTAGTGTTGCTGCTCCACCCGAACGGCTTGTGAACCTGAGTCATCACAGTTTCACGCGCTGCCGGTGTGGGTTTACCGATACCAGGGAGAATATTCAGATGCGAATAGTCCGTGCGCTATGGGATCTCATCCGCCAAGACCGCCGTCCTCAGCGTGAGATTGAGCGCGAACTTGCGTTCATCCAAGCCGCGAACAGCCTCCAGACCCTTAGGGTGACGCCGGAAGGGGCCATGTTCATTGATCCAGAAGAGTTCCGGGAGCAAATTGTCTCCGCACGTGAGCAGTTGAAGCACCTCGTACACGACCCAAGAGCGCTTGGCGGGCCGTTCCGAGCATCTGAGAGCCATAGGGCGGATGAGGGCGCGGGTTTCGCCGTCGAGGCTCCTGTGGAGCCAATGGACTGCATTGAGGTCGTGGCCTGGCGTAGGCTTTCCAGTGGCGCTGCATTGCGCTACGTGTGCCTCCAGTCTACAAGTACGGGGCGATTCGCTGTCGCTACAGCCAGTCTGTTCACAGAGGCCATAGAGAGTCTCCCGACTTGGGTCGATGGCAATACCAACAGGCAAGTTGCAAATGCACTTCAGAGCGGTGGACTCCATTGGTACGCGACTTTGAGTGAGGCGATGAATGCTTGGGATACGGAGCTTTAATGACCCTGAGCGTTCAGTTGGGGCGTGCCCCTTCGGGGGCGAGCTGTCGTAAACCGAGCCTGCGTCTCGGCCCTTCGGGCTTCCATCCCGCACGCCTGCGCGCTCCGCTTGCATTGCTTATCCAGCCGTGTGATCACCTTCCTTCGGTTCGAGCGGACACCCAGACTGAGCTAGATCCAAAGCTCACTGGGTTAAACCCTTCGAAAGTTCAGCTTCAAAAAAAGCACGACAGGCGTTCATCAAAGCAGTTGCGTCATTCAAAGCTCGGTGGTGACTAGATGTTGGCAGTAGGCGATAAATGTCACTAGCCGCCTCGCGGCCCACCAACACCTCCAAAGGCTTCAACTCGAAGGTAGGTCTCAGATCTGCTGCTTCATAAAGGACATCGAACCAAAACACGTCTTGAGGTGAGTCGCTGCAAAGCACCTGCCCTGAAAACAGCTGATTCATTCGTTCCGCCACGGTGTGTGGGGTATCACCTTCCTGAAGCAAATGATCCTGAGTGAGACCATGCATGTCTTGCGCATCGAATGACCAGTGCGTCCAGTACCTTGCTGGTTTGATCAGCGTATTGAAGGCGAACTCACTCGACACGACGGCGACTTCGATAGGATAGCTATCCGGGGCTATACCTGAAGCTTCGAAATCGATAAAAAAAGAAGGCCGTTCCACTCTGCTGCTCCTGTTTTGAGGGTGCGACTTCACCAGGCTACACCGACTGCTTGTGTGCTTGCGCCGCCATCGCGCGAACTAGCCGCTCTAGCTGGTAGCAGCCTGTGCAGCTCGGTGATTTTTCACATGCTGCATCTCACGCTCCCATTCAACCAAAAATTTATCCCAGTCTGTGGAGTAGGGCCCATCAGGAACTCTGGTCGACCCGATGCTTGCTTGGTGGAAACGCTCTCTCCAGGGTTGCGGAATAGACCGCTCCAAAATGATGTCGATTCCGGAGTTGTGGCGCATAACCGAGACAGAGTTGCGAACCTCAGGGAGCTCAAGTAGCCTATCGCTACAGGGGGTGTCGTTTCGCTCTTGGTCGTCGAGAACATCGAGGATGGCAAGGAGGTCAGATGCGCTGGGATCACCAGGGTCGAAGGTGGCAAGCGCCCACAGAACCCTTCGCCTAGTTCTCTCACGCTCGCGGAGTAAATCGCAGCTCATTTAAGCCTCCTCTTCACAACGCTGGGCGGTGGTTATGGCGTGCCGCCTTCGGCGGATGGCTGGCGTGAACCGAGCCGTGGCAAGCCACGTCTCGTCCCTACGGGCTTTCATCCCGCACGCCTGCGCGCTCCGCTTGCCTTCTGAACTGCACGGTAAGGATAGTCCTGCGCAGCGATCCTGAAGCCGGGGCGGGTGTAAGCTTGCCCTACGTATAGGCCTATTACTTGTGGAGCTTACTGAAGCGACTCGATAGCGCTGCGGCTTCGGTAGTTTCCCAAGCTTCAGGATCAGACGTAGCGTTGAACATCACCAATGCCCTCCACAGGAAAAAAGCGGCAACCAAGCTCGACTCAATTACTGCAAATACCGTAGTGGTATACATATAATCTGAATTTTCTCCAAATAAGAAAAGCACTGGAAATATCGAAGCTATCCAGCCGGCGACGAAAGTTAAGCAAAATGCGATGGCCGCAGTGACGATCAGGAAAAGCGGGACTTGATATCTGTACTGGGTTGCAAATGATTTCTCGCCGTTTTGCTTCGCTAGGCCGTACAAGATGCCTGTGTTTTTTTCCTTGTCATTACTTCTTTTGAAAAGGCCATACAAAGTTACGTTTTCGCCGACTTCTAACTCTTCGTAAAGCTTATTCGATACTTGCAAATTCGGGATAACTGCACCGTCAATGCTGACTTTAGCTTTATGTCCGCCGTTCATTCGATCAACAGATCGAACGTAGTCAACTTTTCCTGAAACTTTCACGCAATCGAACTTCATCACTCACTATCCCTGCCTTCGCTCAAAAAAGTGGATCTGGTTCTTGCCAAGACGTCGCTCAGTGACTATTGCAGGCGGGCTCACGCGGGCCATAGACGCCGGACTTGATGAGCGCGTCTCCCATCGAGACGTCCCTGGCCGTGTCTTAGGTGCTGCTCTGATGACCAATCCATCACCAATCCAGACATCGCGCCGCTATGATCAAACGACGGCCTGGCAAACCATATGTCACGATAATATCACCATGGTCTGTTTATCGAAACACACTTGCCGTGGCTCTATCCTCGCTTTTGAGGATCCGACTCATGAATCTGAAGGAAGCGCTGGCGGGGGCATTACGCGGAGCCCGTGCACACCAAGGGTTGAGTTACGAGGATCTGGCAGGTGCGACGCACAGAACGAATTTAGGGAAGCTTGAGCAGGCCAGGACGACGCCGACGCTGGAGAAGCTGGACGAGATCGCTGACTACCTAGGGCTCGACCTTTTGACGATGGTCACTCTCGCCATTGCTGCCCAGGGTGAAGAACTCCCGTCAGAGGCTTTACAGCGTACTGCCTTGCGTGTCAGGGAATTCGAGATGTCTGGAGGGTGGGAGTTGGTAGAGGAGCAGTTCAGTGACGGAAAGCTCATCAAGCGCTCCCAAGGCAAGCCAAAGCGGCCCGTTAACGCGATTTACATTCGAGCCCTGAAAGCGCAAGGTTTCGACAGGAAAACAATCGCCGAAAAGCTCGGCGTTGCGCGAAGCACTGTCCAAAAATATTGGAATACATAAGCCTGCAGAACATCAGCAATCCTGCAATCTAAGCAAATCGCGGTTTTGGCGCGCCCTATCGGGTCGGCTGTCGTAAACCATGCCATGACTGACGCCAAGTCATGGCCCTTTGGGCTTCCATCCTCGCGCCTCCGGCCTTACTGGCCTGCGCGCTCCGCTTGCTCTGGTCATTTCTATCGACGGAAGAACTCGGTTTTCCTCAGCCCTGCGCAATGGAGTGTAGTCATCCTGTCCGGCCATATTTCTGTTGGAAGGTGCGGTCGCTGGGTGGACAATACGGGTTTGGTCACCTGGTAGCTGGCCATTCAGGAAGGAACCCCGCGCATGAGTCAGAAAGTCCTGAGGCTTCCCCGGAACGAGGTCGGTCGCGACTTCGTCGTCGGTGACATCCACTTCAAGACGATTGATCTTCATAAAGGATTGTTGAAGCTAGGTTTCGACAAAGCTATCGACCGAGTCATCGGGGTGGGCGACCTCATAGATCGCGGGCCTGGAGTCCTCGACGGTCTGAAGCTTCTTGGTGAGCCGTGGTTCTTTACCGTTCAAGGTAACCATGAGCAGATGCTTATCAATGCTTACAGGGAAGACCCCAGCGCTCGTTACGTAGCTCATGGCGCAGGCTGGTGGTCGACCATAGCCGACGAATCGAAAGAGATGATAGTTGGAAAGCTTGAGAGCCTTCCATCCGTCATAGAAATCGAGTCGCCTCGCGGCTTGGTTGGCGTTGTTCACGCGGACATTCCTTCCGGGATGTCATGGGTCGAGTTCACTCGAGACATATCAATCCCTGCTGTCGAAGAGATTGCGCTATGGGGGCGCGAGCGGATCAAAAAGCACCATCGAGAAGGTATCAAAGGGGCCTGGCGTGTGTGCACGGGCCACACCTGGATTCCAGCGCCGGTTCGATTAGGAAACGTTCTGGCACTCGATTGTACGGGAGGGGGGGAAGGGCCACTCGCTATCTATTGCGTTCAGGACGACACGATTTACGTCGAAGGGCGTCCAGTGTCACTTGACCAAGCGGACGTCGTTACCGAGCTATTGGAAGAACTTGAGCAGACGGTAGGTAATCTGAAAGCAACCATCCACGCTAATAGGCTAATTGAGTCGCAAAGCTTGAGCCATGAGGCCGACGAGCTGACTCGTCGAGTGAACACTACCTGGCTGACTTTGCGTTCGGAAATTGGTGAGTCTCAGAAGTTGCTTAATGCGCTTCACGGACTCAGCCTGCTCACCGGGGAACGAAGGGCAGCTAAGCTCGAAGAGCTGAAATTCAAGCATTCAGGCACCCAGATAGAGGGATTGCTTTCGAGGCTTCTTGATTGAAGGTTGAGTACAGTAATCTTGGGGATGTTAGTGAAATGATGGCCGAACCTGTGCGAGTAGTTGGTTAATGAAGCATGTCAGGCTAATTCGCCACGGAGAGAGCGCTGCGAACGCAGGCCAAGCCACGTTAGATCACGCGACCATTCCTCTGACTCCGAAAGGATTTGAGCAAGCGCACCTGGTGGCTCTATCGTTCAAACATCCTCCGGCTCTGATCGTTGCCTCGCCGTTCAGCCGAGCGCATTCAACCGCTATGGCGACCGCAGCGGTCTTTCCTCATACCCCTTTTGAAACTTGGCCCATCCAAGAATTCACTTACCTTCAACCTGCACGGTGCACTAACACAACCGTCGCCCAGAGACGCGAATGGGTGGATGCCTATTGGGCAAAAGCAGATTCTGGTTTCACGGATGGTGAAGGCGCTGAGTCATTTCTAGATTTCATAGCTAGAGCTCAAGTGTTCATGGAACGCCTTGCTGAACATCCAGCTCAAGACATCGTAGCGTTTTCGCATGGTCAGCTTATCAACGCCGTAGCCTGGCTTATTGAGCGCAAGCCGCTCAGCATGGATGGCGGAGCTATGGTGGACTGGCGTGAGTATGAGATCGCGAACCACGTACCCAATTGTGGTGAGTGCCTGCTTTCGAAAGATCCCGACGAAGACGGGTGGAGAGTAAGCCGGTCAGCCCCCGAGTCACGAATGGATGCCACCTGGCGCGTGCCGGGCAGAGCCTATCAAGTCGCCCGCGATCCTGAGCGCCTGCTCATTGAAGAGCGAGCCGAAGCTCTCTCAGCCGCAGGCTATCCGCTGCCAGATGACGATTCGGCTATGTACGCCGAACAATGGTTGCAGGAGTCTAAAGCGGCTATAAGCCTATCGTCCCCACACCCTCCTGGTAGAAAACTGTAGCGGGAGTGCGAGGGGAATGACGTTAGCAAGAGGTGTCCCCTGGCTGGAGAAAGCCCTACACGTACAACGACGGAAAATTCGGCAAAACGGAGGCTATTCTTTCGATTCGCCTTTTTTCGGATAGGTAAGCTTGCTTCCCACTAGCTCGGCAGAAGGAGTCTGTATCGCCTTCGTGGACTTGCCAATGTCCATAATGTGAAAGACCTCCGCCCCTCGGTTCAGCAGGTAGTCAGCGACTATACGACGATGGCATCGCCACCAGACCGCTTCCGCGCACATGATGGCGCAACGCTTGGTGTCGCTCAGCTTCAACAGTTGATGCAAACCGTCTTCAAACTCATCCGATAAAGCGTAGTCAGCGTAGTTGTGGAAGCTTCTATTTTCCCAAAATGCATTGATGTCATCCGGGACGTTTTTGGATTTTTTTCGCAATCCGCCTAAGCTCTCGATCTGGTAATGCAAGATTTCAGATTTGGCTAATAACTCTGGCAGCACATCCAAATTGTACTGAGGATTCGTCCTGGAGCGAGGCACAGTCCGGATGTCTACCACGGCGTCAACATCGAAGCTCTGGAGCATCTGGACGAAGACATTGATAGGCTTTGTCGAATGACCCACAGTAAAGACTGCTTTGTTCATAACCTCCTCCTATGTGCGTCTCGCAGGAATAGTTTCGAAGTCAAGGATCCAAAAAAAGAGATGCTGAGCTACGCCTCGCAACGGTTGCGGCACACCTCATGCCCAACCCGAACCCGCTGCTACGCTCAGACAATTTCAAGGATAAAGGAAGCTCATGGCAAGCGAATATCCATTATCGAAAGCGCTGGAAAGGATATCAAATCAGCTCGCCCTGGAGGCTGCACTGATGGAATTAACGCTCCATGTCGAAGCCCAAGGTAGCGGTGAAGTTGGAGATAACGTTCGAGGCGTTTTGTAGGCTATCGGTGTTCAGCTTGCTACTCGATTCCGTCCTTGAGCCTTAGCGCTGTAAAGCAAACGGTCAGCTTTGATCAGAAATTCTTTATGATTCTCCTCTCCTGTTTTAGCAGTCGAGACTACACCAGAGCTTATGGTGACTACGCCGAATGGGCTCGCTGAATGTGGAATTTTTGCATCCAACAAGGAAAGCCTAATGTTCTCTGCAACCATAACCGCACCTGCGAGTTCAGTGTCCGGAAGCAGAACTACAAATTCTTCCCCACCGTAGCGAGCAGCGATATCACCTGGTCTATTGACGTTAGCTGCAATAAGGTTCGCTACGCGCACAAGGCAATCATCACCACTTAAATGGCCGTAATGGTCATTATATTGCTTGAACAAATCTATATCCAAAAGGATTACGGATATGCTTGTCTGATTTCTCGTGGCACGCTTCCATTCTTTATCCATAGCCAAGTCAAAATTTCTCCTATTGGCTAGAGAAGTGAGACCATCTGTATGGGCTATCACCTCTAGCTCTTTTCGGATTGCTTTGAGCTCACGCTCTGCGACAAGCAGCTGTTGGATCTGCCGATATAGCAAGCTACCTAAAAACGCCAAAGCCAATATGATGGAGCCTACCAGTGCAACCGATTGGTAAACATATGACCACCAAGGAGCAAATACATGCTCGTACGACACTCCGGCTGCAGCGACGATAGGCAACCCTGCCAAGCGACGATAGGCGTAGATCCGCTCAATGCCATCTACAATGGATTTGATGACTGCAGTACCACTGTCGCTCTGAGGTAGGTACCGGCTGAAAATCTCACCTTTGGAAAGATTGGTCGTCATCAAAGCTGCGACTGTCGGGCGTCGGGCGAGTAGCTCGCCGTTATCGAGTGCTAGGAAAATTACTCCTTCGTCGTCAACGTCCACACGCTTGAAAAAGCTTTGGAAATATGAAACCGGAACCGTGGCTAACGCAACTCCTGCAAATGCTCCATCGGCTGTTTCGATACGCCGACTGATAGGGATCACCATCTCGCCAGTCGTTCGACTTTCGACTATGGAGCCGATGTGGATGGACTGATCATCGTGCTCGCGGTGATAAACGAAGTATGCTCGGTCGCTGTTGTTTTTGGTGTGTAGGCCTTCCGAAAATGAATTCGCCATCCAGTTGCCGTGAGCATCGAAGATGAAAAGCCCTTGAACACCTTCAATATTATTCACCTGTCGGGCCAGCAGCTTCGCCAATCGCTCTTGTTGATCAGGGCCGCTTCCATCGTGCGCTACACGCTCAGCAAGATCTCGCAAGGTATTGTCGGCCTGCAGCATCGTGTCACGGGCCTGCTGCTCAGCGGCAAGCACGATGTTCGAAACAGTTATTTTGGCCGCGTCTACTCGCTCACCGGACGACTTCGCCATCTGCCAAGCAGTAGCAAGGATCAACGAAAAACAGACCAGAAGAATGAAACCTATCAGCGAAAGGGACAACGCTTTAGGTGTCAGCCTTGTGTAGATCGGTAAGGAGAGCGTCATGTGCGCGTCGTCAAATTGGCGGTGGACTTCATAGAGCAATCTTCATACCGTACATCTAAAGAAAGATCAAAGCATTCGCCGGTGGCTTCTGAGCACCCCGGGACGCAGCGGACATCGCCAGAGCGTAGAAAATTCGAAGGCTCCTGCACTTTGTGAAACGCCGGACAAACCCCAAACGGTCTATCCTGATGCTTGCGAAGATCGACCAACTCACCTCCTTTGTCTGGTGAAGATATTTGCAGCCAGTTTCTCGGAGCCACCAATTCGGAGTGATGGCGGCGATTTTTACTTGGTGTTCTACCGAATCAATGCCACCCAAGCCCTGTCATGATCTGGCGCCGGTAGGGTGTATCGATCTGGGACGGCACATTTTTGATGTAGTCGCGCGCGTGTTCACGTTCTTCTCCGCTTAAGCCGGCAAGATAGGCAACAGCGTCCTCAGCTGCGGGAACTAAACCTTCAATGCCTCCGAACCTTGGTGGCAATCCAGTCCAGATTACCGCGTCCAATTGGCGGGGGATCGCCCATTCAGCAATGACCCCCGCTACGGTCTTCCCAACCATGAAACTACCGATGCCATCCTCCCGATCTTGAGGTACCCCCTCCCGAATTCTAAGGGCCTCGCGTGCCTCATCAAGGTTGTCCAGATCCAGTATCGCCCAAAGCACTGTGCACCCAGGCGCATTCGCGCATATGGCCGTCGTAAGATCTCCGTTGTCACTGATTCGCGCGAACTCGATGGGCAACACGGGGCCATCCATAAACCACTCGCTCGCGAGCGGTAAGGCATCCGGCTTCCAAATCAAAGATCCCCATCCTAGACATGCAATGACCATCATCAGCACCTGTAGTTGAAGCGAAGTCCATTTGGGATGACCGAGACTTCAGGTCGGTTGCTTGCATAGCAGTGCCAGTGAAATGCGCGCCGCAACCATTTTCATGTGCCCGGTTCAGCCTTTTGTTTTACTAGGATCTGCTGATCGAGGAAACGTACGCTCCTCTTGGATCGTGCCGTCCTCTTTGTGAATTTTGAGAGAGGCTGTCTTGCCCTGAAGAAATTCGCTCGCTATCTCGGTAATTTCTGCTTTGGTAGATGCGGTCTTGGAGGCGCGTTGCGCGCCCTCTTTGACGAGCTCCCAAAGCTTTCCTGTTTTCTTGATGTGATAGTTATCCATTGGCTCGCCTCTGATATGACGTATCGATACCTGCTATCAAGTTGACCATTAGAGATCCGGAGAGTTTGAACGGATTTGCGGCACGCTGAATGCTTTCGGAAATCCGCTTCGGACGTTCCTAGGCGATACGACAACAAGATCCAAATCGGCACGTTCTCAAGCGGGACGTAACGAAGTAAGCAATGCGCGTAGGGTCGCCTTATGACCTTCGAGTCCCTCACCCGCAAGTTCGTATTCTCGTAACGCGCCCAAGCGCCCGCCGTCTTTGCTGCTCTGCATGAGCCGACCCAAGAGCAACTGTTTTTCATGCAAGGCTCTAATGGCCACCCAGAGTGCCTCCTCAATCGTTTCATTTTGGGCATGAAACAATGCGGCGGCGGTATAAGCATGACCGGTATGGCAGCGAAACCGTGGTGATGACGCGTCTATCTCCCACAGAGCGCCTCCGCATTCAGGACAGGAAATGGCTGCGACTTGGCCGATCTCATCCAGCGCGTAAGAACCACCCTTACTGAAATCCTCAGCCAGATCATTCTCCGTAGCGAATGGCTCGATACGTTTTGATTCAGAAGGCGCTGTCGCTCCGGCTATGCGTTGATTGATGATCTGTACGAGCCTCCTACCCAAATCAGTGAGCGGCAGGCATCCGTCAACAGTTACATGACGAAGAGCGCTCGTCGGCATTGAGGGAGCTTCGGCAGTTTCAGGATCCTGTACGAAGGCCAGTCCGCCATAGGCCTTTATCGCCTGGAGTCCAACTACACCGTCATCAAGTTCGCCAGTCATCAACACCCCTATGGCATTGCTTCCGTAGCTGATGGCAGCCGATCTAAACATCGGATCAATCGCAGGTCGCGAGTGGTTTTCCTTTGCACTTCGAACGACCTGAATAGCTCCTTTTCTGACAAGCAGATGCTTATCCGGAGGCGCTATGTATACACGACCCGTCTGTATCGGCTCTTCACCCACGGCGAAGCCGACAGGCAATGGGCTCGTCTGGGCAAGAAGGTTTGGGAGAACGCTAGGTTGGTCTCCGATATGCATCGTGACAAAGACTGCCGCAGTTAAATCCGACGGAAGCTCGGCAAGAAACTCACGCAATGCAGCGAGCCCGCCGCTTGAAGTGCCGATGACGATCACTTGGTGGTTGTGGCTTTCTTTCTGCATGGATCGATCCTAGATTGCATGCTCCAGTTTGACTCAGCTGCCTCATCTACTTTTGCGAATGAGTGCTGGTCTATGTTCCCTGCGATGCGTTGACTCTCTTCCTGGTTTCGATAGGTACCAGGGGGGAAGGTTCGAAAAAATGCGCAAAGTTTGATCTAGATCAAGGGATTGCTAAGCAGCATTCATAGCTCTACGCGCACAATTGAATCTAACTGCGATGCTCGCGCGATCACAAAAAGCGAGGCGCCAGACGCTCTTTCAATGTGCTTCGAGGACATCTGCAGGGGACATGACATGAGTCGAGTGTCCCGCGTGCTCCAAGCGCTTTCACGGCAAACGCGATATTTTCGCTTACACTCATCCAACCGTTCCGTCTGTTTGGTCGGTTTCCCTGATTAGAGGAGGATTGTTTGGACGTAAATTGGGAAGGACTGCTGCCGATTCGCGGTGAGATCATCGTCATTGAGGACGACCCAACTCTGCAGTCGCTCATGACCGATATCATGGATGAGATTGGCGCGAAGACTGTCCCGTTCGCGACGGCGGATGATGCGTTGACCTACCTGCTGGAAGCGCATGGTGAATGCGTCCTGGTGATCGCCGATCATGGCGTTCCCGGACAAGTCCAAGGCATCGAGTTCATAGAAATGGTTAAAGGCAGGTGGCCTCACATCGCTGCGATACTTACCTCGGGATATCTGATCGAGAGCACCGCAGTGCCAGCTCATACCATTTACCTGCACAAGCCTTGGTCGCTGGATGACATGGTAGTGGCAGTGGCGGAGCTTCTCCAGCCAGGAAACCCGATTAGCAAACGTTGAGCCTGGCTTCGAAATCGTGAGGTCATGCAGGACTTAGTTGGTGCTCAGCGGATGAGTCTGCATCTCCACTGCCCTAAATCAATATGGGGGTGAAGTCCCTGAATTTTTTGAATTTTTCCGCGCCCGATGACTCCGTTAGATCAGAGCAGACGGAGTAAGTCATGGAAAACAATCTATTCGTCATCAACTACAAGCTTCATGGTGTGCCCAAGTCCTTCATCATCCGTAGCAAAGCGATGCAAAACGCTGATGCCTGGCACTGGGCTAGCTGCGATGCGGGCGCAGCCCCAATTCCCAAGCCTGGACGCCCGCCACTGAAGATGGTGTCCAAACCTCAAGCCGAAAAATACGGCATTACCGATGTCACTTGGCGAGCCAGCTCAACGTAGTAGCGCGTGATATGGCGCGAACCTTTGATAAAGCCGCTACGCGTCGCAGCCCCACCGCAAAGTTCGATTCCCCGCTGAATACTCTGGTACCAGCTTTTGGAATCAAATGTTGAATCGATCCGTCGGCTGCTCTCACAATAAAATCGAGGTCACGATGTCGCCTTTTGATATCCAGCGGATGCTCATAGACGAATTTCCTTTAACGTTCTTGCTGGAGGTGGGTTTCCGGGCCACCTTCGCTTTTCTCGCAGTGTTTCTTTTTTTGAAATCCAGCGGTCGACGAGGGATCAGACAGCTCTCACTTTTTGAGCTGGTCGTAATTTTGACATTGGGCTCAGCAGCAGGAGATGTGTCCTTCTATCATGACGTTCCGCTGCTGCCGGTCGCCGTAGTATTTCTCACGCTCCTGCTTCTCTACCGGCTTACCGTCTTAGTGATGACCAAGAGCAAAAGATTCGAAGCCTGGATGGATGGGCTTCCGGTAACTGTCATCCGTGACGGTCTCTATGAGCTTAAGTCTTTAGACACGCTGAACATCTCATCCAACGAATTGTTGATGGAGTTACGACAGCAAGGTGTTGAACATCTCGGACAAGTAAGACTCGGTCTCGTTGAGACCGACGGCGACATCAGCCTTTATTTTTTCGAACAGAAAGATCTGCGCCCTGGGCTGTCCGTCCTACCATTAGAACATCGTGCTGAGTTTGAAACTGCGCCTGCGACGGCCCTGTTCTGCTGCGTAAATTGCGGTTGCCCTCAGCACATTGCGGAGGCCCAACGCGCAGATTGTTCTCGGTGCAATCATGACATCTGGTCAACAGCCTTAAGCAGTCCAAGATGTAGATGATGGTATTGAGACAATATCACCCCTCGGCACTCGGTCTTTGCATAGGTGGCCACCCGTTCACCTTGCGCGCAGCATAACGGCAGCACGAACGCGCTGAACGCCAAATACACTCATGCGAAGGAACTCTTCATGGCTAATCGGCAAGTGCTGGCAGTCCAGGCTGCGTTTCAGCTTGCTATGGTCGATATCTGGGTCATGCAGGTAAACGAACTCATCGTCGCAGCCGGTGATGATCACCCAGTGAGGGGCTTTTAGACGGGTGAATCGGTAGCTGCTAATCAGTACCACCGGTTTAAATCCGGCCTCCAATGCAGCGCCGACATCCAGAGTAGAGGCCAGAACCTGCTCAACACTCGTTTCAGTCAAATCTTGGGCAAACCCTTCCTCCACCAGTTTCATGACGGCCTTCTTCTGAGCGCTACGTACGCCGTGCAGAAAAAGCGAGCCCAAATGACTGAGCTCTAGACGCACGTCATAACCGCGTCGCCATGCCGCCAATGCCATCCCTTGGGGACTGCAGCCACCGTGTCCCGCAGTCATGAAAACGGTGGTTGCCTCGCGCCACAGTTGTATCTCTTCCGAGCGACTCATAAGACGATTCACGTCGATGGCGGCCATGGCCATTAGCAGGCAAGCCGCGCCGCAAGTGAACTCTGTGGTCTGCTGGTAATACGGTACCTGACGTGCTGGCGGTGGAGCATCGCACAAGATGCGTTTCTCGTAGCGCAACGCCTCAGCATGGTCTTCGTAGTAGTCCTCCACGATTGCGAATCGATGGTACCCATTTGCTTCATAGAGTCGGATGGCGGCAGGGTTGTCGAGACGCACCTCCAGTCGCAGCCACGCGCAATTGCGCGCCAAGGCACATGCCTGGGCTTCGTCCAGCAAGCGCTGCCCGAGACTATGACCTCGCCAAGCCTGGCTAACCGCTATGGAATACAAGCGCGCGAGCGAAGTGCCTCGATGGAAAAGCAAAAGAGCGTAACCGGCGAGTTTGCCGCCTGAGGTAGCCAGGATGAGAGACGCGTTTGCTCGACTAATCATCCAACTGAAGTTGCGCTGGTTCAGCCGATCCAGCGTAAAACATTCCTGCTCCAACTCGACCAATTCATCAACATCGTCCAGAGATGCAAAGCGGAAATCAAAAGACATGGCAACACCGTAATTTTTGAGTAACGAACCGGGACAGACTGAGATGCCCGTGATTTATTGAAGCGGCGTCTTCTTCAACAGGGATCAATTACTCATGTCAGCGGTGCAAGCCAACGTGAACGAAGTATTAGATAAAACCGAGCGTTCTACAATCTCCCTCAGTGAGGAACCTCCCAGTATCAAACGCTCAGGGAACCGACTGCTCATACTGGTCGAGCGTAAGGACGACTGGGCAGATTACTTGCCCAGCGAGAGCCTGATGCTTGCCCAAGACTACCTTGAACACAGCGATGATTTTCCTCACCGCACCCAAGTCATCAACCTCTGTCGCAACTACAAATACCTCGGCCAGGGTTACTACTGCTCACTGCTGGCAGAGGCGCGCGGGCACAAAGTTTTCCCCTCGGTACGCACCGTCAGCGAGCTGGCACGCAAAGCGCTTTACGGGGTCGGGCTGAATGATCTTGAACGTACCCTGGAGCGAGCGCTGGCAAATCACCCATACGGCGAAACAGAAGCCTTCACGCTCTCGTTGTACTTCGGCAAGGCGTCGATTGAACCGCTGCAGGAGATCGGTCGCCAGCTTTTTGAGGCCTTTGCCGTACAAACGGCCCGTCTCATTGGGGATGGGCTCTACGGCGTCGACCTCAAGCAGGCAGGTGATCGGGTACTGGTGATCGAAGTGAACGACAACCCCAACCTCGACGCTGGTATCGAAGATGCCGTGCTGGGTGACGAACTGTATCGGCGCGTATTGCTGGCCTTCACGCAAAGGCTGGAACTGAAACACCGTGGCCAGGCGTGGTGACCGATGGTTGAAGGTTACTCTATACAGTCTGGCTCCCTGTGCTGCGCATCAAAAGACGACGCGTGTATTTGGCTGTCTGTCGCCCCGGACGCAGCCGAGCAATCCGAGCTACAGAGTCGCTTGGGCATTAGCGCTCAAGCGATGGAATCGTCCCTCGATCCTGATGAGGTGGCTCGAATCGAGATCAAACCAGATCACCTGTTCCTGATCTGGAAGCGCCCGGAAAGCTTTGACGGGCGAGCATTCAATGTCTCATCGTTCGGCGTGGTGTCGAGTGAAAAGCGGCTGGTGGTGATTTGTGCAAGCAATTCGCTGCTGTCCAGTCTTGAGCACGATCTGCAAATGACTGGCCCAGTGGATGTGTTGATGGCGCTACTCGCTGAAAGCGTTCATCACTACCTCGGGCATTTGAGGGTAGTGAAACAAATTGCTCGAGAGATTCAGCACCAATTCACCCGAGCGATGGATAACCAGCAGCTGGCTCAAATGTACAACCTGAGCGAAAGCCTTGTTTACTACGTAAACGCGATTCAAGGTAACGGCGCGGTTTTGACCCTGCTGCGAAACCATGGCCAGCGACAAGGCTTCAGTGACAGACAGCTAGATTCGCTAAACGACCTGATCATAGAAAACGAGCAAAGTTATCAGCAGGCCAAAATTCACGCGAAGGTGTTCGCAAACCTGATCGAGTCGCACGGCAACCTTGCAAACAACAGCATGAATCGAGCCCTTCGCAAACTTACGCTCATCAATGTCGTTTTCCTCCCGTTAAACCTTATCGCCGGCATCGGCGGGATGTCGGAATTCAGCATGATGACGTCCGGTGTTCCCTGGTGGATGTCCTTTCCCGTACTGATCATGTGCATGGGTTTCGTCGGTGCGGGAATGGTTTACGCATTGCGGCGTATGGCCTAACGAATTCGCTTTTTTAATGGGTATCTCGGTCAGGAGCACACGATGCAATCTTCGGATATCGGTATGTTGATGATGGTTGTGATTGCGGCGGTAGGAAGCATGATTAGTTTTCTTGATCATCGCTTCCTATTCGAATCCGGCTTGCCCAAGCCTCCATCGAAAATAGACACTGGGAAGATCAACACGAACAAGTCGTGAGCAGCCGTTTCCCGAACCAAAGCCTTGCCATTTTAAATGACACATGCGGCTTCAGATGTTTTTACATTTCCACCTGGGTACCCAGCTCGATCACCCTGTTGATGGGCAATTTGAAATATTTGAGATTGCTGTTTGCGTTCTTCAGCAGGAAGGCAAAAAGACTCTCTCGCCAGCGCGCCATGCCGATTCGTTTAGTAGGAATCACGGTCTCTCGGCTCAAGAAATACGTTGTGCGCATCGGACTGAAATCAAGGTCAGCCAAGTGGCAAAGACTCAATGCCAGAGGAACGTCGGCTTCTTCCATAAAGCCAAAGTGAAGGCTCACTCGGAAAAAACCTTCCCCATAAGCTTCGACCTCGAACCTACGCGCAGGACTGACGCGTGGGCTGTCTTCAGACACAACGGTGAGGAGCACCACTTGCTCATGCAAGACCTGGTTATGCAGCAAGTTGTGCAGCAGCGCATGAGGTACGGCATCAGCCCTCGCCGTGAGAAAGACTGCTGTTCCTTGCACTCGATGTGGAGGCTGCGAGCGAATGCTGCTGATGAACAAGGGCAAAGGAAGCGCGGTTTCATCCAGCCGCTCAACAATGATTTTTCGACCCCGCTTCCAAGTCGTCATCAGGATGAAAAGAGCGACACCGGCAATGACCGGGAATGCTCCGCCCTGAAAAATCTTCGGAGCGTTGGCCGCAAAGTACAAGCTGTCGACGAGCAAGAAGCCAAGCAGCATCGGGATCGCCAGCCAGCGCGGTGTTTTCCATAGCAGCAGGACGACAGCCGAAGACAGGATCGTTGTGATCAACATGGTGCCTGTCACCGCGACCCCATAAGCGGCAGCCAAGGCGCTGGATGACTCGAACCCGATCACCAGCAGTACAACACCTACCATCAACGCCCAGTTAACCGTGCCGATGTAGATCTGCCCCTGCTCTTGGCTGGAGGTGTGCTGGATGAACATCCGAGGGACGTACCCTAGCTGGATGGCCTGGCGCGTCAGGGAGAAAGCACCGGAGATTACGGCTTGAGAAGCGATGATGGTCGCCAGTGTGGAAAGCGCGACCATCGGCAGCAGTGCCCAGCTCGGCGCAAGCAAGTAGAACGGATTGCGCACAGCCTCCGGGTTTTCCAGGATCAAGGCGCCTTGGCCAAAATAATTAAGTGCCAGCCCCGGCAACACCAACATGAACCATGCCCGAGAAATCGGCTTGCGGCCAAAATGGCCCATGTCGGCATACAGTGCTTCAGCACCGGTCAATGCCAACACGACGGCGCCCAAAATCGCTACACCCATGCCTGGATGAGCAACAAAGAACTGCACTGCCCAAACAGGGTTTAGCGCTTGCAGCACTTCGGGCCGCTGCAAAATGCCGTGGATACCGAGGGCGCCCAGCACCACAAACCACAGCACCATGACAGGGCCAAACAGTATGCCGATTCGAGCTGTGCCATGTTTCTGTATCAAGAACAGGGCGACGAGCACGACCACTGATATAGGCACGACCCAGTGCTCGATACCATCAAATGCTAACTGTAATCCTTCGACCGCAGAGAGCACCGAAATAGCCGGGGTAATCATGCTGTCGCCGTAAAAAAGTGCCGCGCCGAATAGGCCGAGCAGAACCAGTATCTTGCTCATGTGTGGGTAAGGTGCAGCTGCGCGGCGGGCTAACGCAGTCAAAGCCATGATGCCGCCTTCGCCCTGGTTGTCGGCACGCAAAATGAACAATACGTACTTAATCGAGACTACCCAGATCAGTGACCAAAAGATCAACGACAGAATGCCAAGCACGCCATCGTGATTCACCTGAACACCGTAATGCCCGGAAAAGACCTCTTTCAACGTGTAGAGGGGGCTCGTGCCAATGTCTCCGTAAACCACACCTACAGCAGCGACGAGTAAGCCCACCCCTGATGCTTTGGATGGGGAGTCTACGTGTGTAGCGGTTGCGGTCTCACTCAAGGTGGCGCCCTCTCAATTAGCGGGGAGTAACTGCATGCCGTCCTTGGGCATTACGTTTTTCCAGGGCCAACTGCAGAGCAGGCACGTGGACGATCAAAAATCACGGCCAGTATCGGGATGAGCGATAAAACCTACCGTAAAGAAATCGTAAAAAATTAGATTAGATTTCCTCGAATTTCAGGGTGCGCTAAGGCGACCCAAGTCAGAAGGCAGTGCTATAAGCGATTGACTGAGGTACGGCGATTGATCGGTTGAGCAACTTTGATTTGCTCGGGCGATTGCTCGACAGTCAGGGCATGAGCTGTGGCTCATTTGTCAAACATGTCACTGAAGCGCTGCGCCCACTTGAAGGAGTCAGTGACGTAGCAGTGGATTTACAATCCGGACGGGTGAAGGTCAGCGGCGATTCGGACAGCCAAGCACTGCTTGCGGCCCTGAAGAACGCGGGCTATCCAGCAATGCTGGCGACAGTGGAAAGCGTAGCGAGTAATAAACCTCGGGCTGTGACGGGAACGGCGGCGGATGTTGCTGCCGGTAAGCATTATTTATAAACAGGAGAACTCCCATTAATGCCAGTCTGCGAATTGCCGCGTTCACGACACTACTCATGACCGGAGCGGCACAAGGCGGTGAAGTCATCGACGTTTACCGCGATCCTAAGTGCGGCTGCTGCAAGGCAAAGAATCTCAGCTCTATCGCTACCTTCATTAGGCTTTTGCCAAATACTTGAAGCGTCGTCATCAAAGGTCATCCTGCTCTTCCCAAATGTCGACTTCGCCCATCGCTCCTAGGTAAATTTTGCGACAAGGAAGCTTGGTGATGAGCCCGTTATCGAAAAGCACCCTGGGAATATCCGCAAACAAGCTCGACACTTCCCATTTCTCTGTGAGCGGCTTCATTGCCTCTGCTATGAATGAATCGAGGTCGAAGTCCTGCGTTGCAACAAAGGGCCCAGCGCGGTCGTAATTCTCAAAAATGCCCGAGGCAATGCAGATGACTTCGCCTGCCTTGACGATCATGACACCACCTCGAAGCCATTCAGGAGGCTTTGCCAGTGGAAGAAGACCACGACCATTACTGTAACCCTCGCGGGGTGAAGTGGTGCATCCCCTGTGAAAGCCGCAGAAACTCCCGCAGGCTCGCACGCCCGTTACCGCGCTGAAATGTTACGAGCACGTATCTGGAATTTTCGGTCGTCATCACCCAAAACCTGCCTTCACGCTCGACTTTGATCACGTCAGAAGTCCGAATCAGGTGACCGTCGCCGAACCGTCCATATTGGTCTTTACGGTTGTGACCAAACACGACGCCTAATCCAGCACGAGCCTTTATGGATACTCCGCAGAGATAGGCTGTTATCGGTTTGTCGAAGCCTTGCGCTTGTGCTCTTAGAATTCGTGCGAGATCGAAATCTGTATGTCGTTTTCCATGGAAATTCACATCAAAAGTGTTCAGCATAATTGCGCTCCTTTCGCAGCCCGTATGGCGTTACCAGTAAATCCACACGGAACCATTTGCGCTGATATCGTGCGGGATTCTTGATAAATTTCAGGCTGTACGAATCATGTTCGAATGATAGATCGGACGAAGGTTGCTCAGTGCACCGCTACTGAAGCCGGGTTGATGAGAACTGTGATATAGGGAGCCTGTATCCACTTCCAACAAACACACCACGCATTCGTTCTCGTCTTCGCCGAGCGTCACCTTGGTCAGAGTCTCCATTCGCCAGTTTCTCGTTCCGTTCATATGGGCGGGAGTGACTACTTGTACCTCTGTAATGATCGTCTCAGCGTCTTGGGCAATCAGCACCTGCTGCAGTCGAGGTTCGCTGTCGATCATCAGAACCGCCTCGGAAATTCTGCCCTCGGTCTTAGCCTGGACGGTTACGTGATACCAGTGATTACGAAGCACTTTGGATACCTGATGCCATTGGTACTGACCCTCACCGAACATGCCTGGTAGGCCCAGCATGTCGGCGTCGTGTGTTCTAAACATTTTATGTCCTTGGCCTGAAAGGGCTCCGATACAGAGCGCAGGTTAGAAGAGGGAGAAAACGTCTTTCAGGCTTGCGAGCTGTTCATAACCTGGGCCGATCAACACGTAAATCGTGTTTCTGGTTTCGAACACAACACCATCGTGGAAACCGGTGCACATGCTTGAACGAACCCAGTCGCCCCTTTCGAAACGGCCTTGACTGTCCTCTGCCACGTTATGGGCAAACAGGATCATCGGGAGCTGGCCCGCTGCATTGCATTTGAAGAGCTCGTCACGGGTGACTTCAATGCGAAATATTGTCCAGTCGCGAACTAGGCAGTAAGGCTTTTTAGGCAATCGTTCGACTGCTAAAGCTCGAGCTTCGGAAGTACCTGTCAGGCCCTCTAGGGACGTTCTAGGCCCTTTCATAAAATCGGGCTCTTGGACGCTAGCCATAGGGTTCACCTCAATTAATTACCCGGAAATTGACAATTCAATCCCGTTTGTCTGCGCTCGCCCCTCGTAGGAACCTCTCCGCGCGCCAGCTGTGTGGGGTTGGAGACGTCAATCAGATCAAGGGAAGCCAACCTGAAAGCGCTAGGAGCACCATAATGAGGATGATAGTCCGTGTTATGGTGCTTCGCAATATGGCCTCATCCTCGATTTGCTTGGGGAAATGTCATGGAGGCCGCAGAAGCCCTAGCTGTAGTGGTACGAGCACTGCGTAGAAGAAAGGGTTTTACGCAGGAAAACCTGATCACGATTGACCGTTCCTACTGGGGACGGATAGAGCGTGGCGAGGTGAATATCACGATTGATGTGCTCATTCGTCTTGCAGCGATAATGGAAGTTGAACCGGCCTCGCTGATTCTCATGGCAACATCCCTGCAATCTAATGAGCCGTTCGGGGAGGGCCTTAAACGCATTTCCAAACAGCTGAACAGAATTAAAAAAGAAAGCGTTGACCAGGAAATGAAGTCAATGGCACGAGACGGAAAGCCGGCGCCTGGTCGACCCGTCCGATCCGATGCGGCGCAAAAAGCGGCTGAAGCGGATCGCCTCCGCAGTGCCGGAGTAGCGGTGTCCGAAATCGCAGAGAGGCTGGATCTGTCGAGATCCACTGTCCGCAGATATCTGAAAACAACCACGTCTGAGCGAATTAATTCCGAGTGATTTTTCAATGACCAGCTCCCTGCTAAAAATGTCACAGGAAGGGCTGCTGTGGAGGGCTGCGGTA
The DNA here is from genome assembly GCF_014268275.3 of Pseudomonas tritici. Taxonomy (NCBI): domain Bacteria; kingdom Pseudomonadati; phylum Pseudomonadota; class Gammaproteobacteria; order Pseudomonadales; family Pseudomonadaceae; genus Pseudomonas; species Pseudomonas tritici. Next base: position 1,027,764 of record NZ_CP077084.1, on the reverse strand, counting down.
GCTACGTTGCACTGGGCTAGGCATGAGCCTAGCGACTCAGAGAATCAACTGCCGTCTTGAAGCCGGATGCAAAGCACTTCTCCGTATGAGGTGCGAGCTAATGTCCCCAATACGGCACATTAACCATCATTTTTGGGCTCAATGGCCCTATCCGGGCACATTAAGCTGAGCGAATAATGACGGTTGCCTCTGCTGCACGCACGGATAAGGTAGAGGAAATAACCTTTCGTGTTGTCGCCACAAATCAATTCGGCGACTTGCTTGGTCGTGCGCGCTTTCCATTTCATATTTCGCTCCAGGCGATTGGCCCATACAGACTACTGATTGACTGCCCTTCTCAGAGTCACTCTTTCTTTCGATTGCTGTTGGTGAACATGCCAGCGATGATACGGGCATCGAGGAGAGCGTGATGCGGAAGCGGAACCCCGTCACTTGTAGCATCCAGAGTGGTTGCGTCGGTGGGGTAATTCCGAACGTTCCCTGGCCATTTACCGTCGTTATATGCAAGTTCGCAGAAAAGCTCCCAGTCGAACTGTGGTGCGTCTGTGACAATTTCTAGAACTTCGTCGAACGACGCTAGGAAATCGAGCAGGGCAGTTCTTGCCCCAATAATGGGTTGTGCATTGTCACTGCCCCAGAGCTGCGGAAGAACGATCTCTACGACGAAGTCGCTGCAATCTTCCTCTCGCCATGTGTCGAGCAATTCCACGTAGAATTCGCGTCCATTCTCAGCTACCAGTGCGAGTGATATTAGCTTCGCTGTAGCTGAGAGCCGGGTGAACTCGCAATCAAGAAAGAGCCTCATTTGACAGAACTCCGTTATGACTAGGCCTCGCCTGGATATGGTGCAGGAAGGTGAGCTGTGGGAAATGGCCCTCAAGCATTTTGGCTCGGACGGGCTCCTCAAGGTGGTCATAGAAATGTGGAGTCAAGCTGCGCCTCCGCCCAAGCCAGTCGTGGAATACCTGTCCACCAAAGAGATGAGCCAAGAAGTCCTGAATATACTGAAAATTGCCCAAGAGCGAGTGGGTGCATTCGTTGCGGGTCGGACACCGGTTCCGGACACCGTAACACTGTACTCCCGGCACGCCAGTGACCTAGCAGACGGGCTCATTACGCGACTGCCGAAGGGGCAACTTTCCCGAGCCTGGAGGGGTTCTTGTCTCGAAATTGACCTAGGTATTTGAAATCTCCTCCTGCTCCACAGCTCTTCTTGGCTTAAGCCTTCCCGAACAACTTGTTGAGCTAATTGCTGTTCTATAGAGACGATTTATGAAAGCTGATTTAACTGAAGAAGAGATGCGCCGCGCCTTGTTTGGTACGGCTAAACCCGGAGAGGTGCCTGCCTCTCCAGTACCGGAGCCTGTGACAGAAGTCGTATTCACAAAGGCGATAGCGGCGCCTATAGCTACGAAAAAAGCGGCGAAAGCGTTTACGCCTAGGATCAGGGTCACGCTTCGGGTTGGAAACGAATACGAGGGGGAGATGCACGAGCTCATCCAGGACGCCGACACGTTGAGCTCGTTGCTGGCTGAGCAAGATGCTGTGAAGGCTGCCAGACAGAAGTACAAGTACGTGGAAGTGGTCTCGGTTAAACCGATAAAAAAAATGGGGTGAGCTAATTTAGATAGGTGTCCGCGTGCCTAAGCAGAGCGTGACGCTCCTTCAAGACAAGGTTGTCGCATCTGCGCTCAATCATCGGCATCCGAGGCCAAGGAAAGCGGCTCAATCAGATGCGGGCCCTGGTTTCGAACATTTCCGACATCCTTACCAACCTTGTACCAATGAAAGTCTGTTGCTGGCCGGCAATGCTCCATCGCTAACTCGCGTGCTCGTTCAGGTGGAGTGTCGGGATCAATCCATTCACGAGCGTGCTCAGGTGACAAGACCAGAGGCTTGCGATCATGGATATCGACCATGCCCTGGTCACTCGCAGCTGTGATGATGACGAAACCATCGCGATCATCCGGCTCCAGGCTTTCGTGCACCTCGGCCAACCCTGCGAAGAACATTGGAATCTGCTCTTTCAAGGTGATGAAGTAGGGCTGCTTTTTCTTTGCATCATCGGGGTCTTTAACCCATTCAAACCAGCCGTTCGCCGGGGCAAGCACACGACCGTTTGGCCAAAGCTGATTGAAAAACCTGCCGGTGATGACGGTCTCGACTCTCGCGTTGATCGGGTCTGGACGCTTCCCCTTCGCCCAGAAAGGCGCCCATCCCCATTTGACCTTGTTAACACTTAAACCTTCCAGAACGGGCCGGATGATTTCCACTCGCGTCGATGGCGCGACGTTGTATCGGTCGACGGGCCAGAGGTCATAGCCATTGATCACCAGCCGCTTCGGGGCTAGCACCTTGAGGTAGTGATCCATCGACTCGTAGATTGAGTATCGTCCGCACATGCTGTCACCCGTCGAATTGTCGTGCCTATGAGATTGACCGCAAGCAAAGCAAATCGTTAACTGTATATACGTACAGCTCACCACTCTAAGGCTTGCATCATGAGCATCACCATCCTCGGCCCACTCGCACCTGGCGGTAAGAAACTGCCTCTTTATTCTTCCAAGGTGCCTGCGGGGTTCCCTTCGCCAGCTGCTGACCACATTGAGAAACACATTTCCCTCGATGAGCTGTTCGATATCCGTGCACCGCACGTGTACTTGGTAAGGATCGATGGGGACAGTATGCAGGGCGCCGGGATTTACTCAGGGGATCTGGTGGTGGTTGATCGGAGCATTGATGCGGTCAGTGGCGATATCGTCATAGCCGCGTTGAATTCGGAACCGTTCTGCAAGCGCCTGCTTCTGCGCGAGAACGCCGTGATGCTTTTGTCGGAGAACCCAAAATATCCGGCGAGACATGTCATGGAAGGTGATGAGCTTGTGATCTGGGGTGTCGTGAAGTACAGCGTCCGCGATCATGACAATACGTGAGCCTGTCTTCGCCCTGATCGACTGCAACTCGTTTTACGCGAGCTGCGAGCGCGTTTTCAGACCTGACCTCGCCAAGACGCCTATCGTGGTGCTGTCCAACAACGACGGCTGTGTGATTGCGCGCAGCTACGACGCGAAGCCTTTCGTGAAAATGGGCGAGCCATACTTCCAGATCAAAGACCATCTACGCCGGCATGGAATCGTGGCCTTCAGCAGTAATTACAGCCTGTACGGCGACATGAGCGAACGCGTCATGACGATTATCGAATCGATGGTGCCAGCGCTCGAGGTCTACAGCATTGATGAAGCGTTTGCCGACCTCACTGGCGTCCCAGGTGATCTATCTGCTTTTGGGCGCCGTATGCGCTCCACTCTTTTCAAGTGCACCGGGATCCCAGTCGGTGTGGGTATTGCCCACACCAAGACGCTGGCGAAGCTCGCAAACCATACCGCCAAGCGACTGTTAGATATCACCGGCGGTGTGGTCGATCTTTGCGACCCGTTCAAACGGGACTGGACGCTGCGCAATACCGATGTCGGCGAGGTCTGGGGCATTGGCAAGCGTATGAAAGCTCACCTGGAAGTCATGGGCATCAAGACCGCGATGGACTTGGCAAAAGCCGACCCGTGGATGCTTCGCCAAAAATTCAGTGTGGTGGTCGAGAAAACCGCTCGCGAACTCGCCGGCACCCCAAGTCTCGAGTTGGGTGAGGCTGATCCTCCCAAGCGGGAGATTTGCTGTAGCAGGATGTTCGGCACGCGGCTCACCGAGATTGAGCCCATAAAGGAAGCTGTCGCTACCTACACGCAACGCGCGGCGGAAAAGCTCCGAGCACAAAACTCGCTATGCAAGAAGATCCGCGTGAGTATTAGAACCGGCATGTTCAATCCCCAGGAAGCGAAATATGCGAATGGCGCCTTGGTGGAATTGCCGTACCCAACAAACGACGTGCGACTCATGACGAAGGCTGCAACTGAAGCGGTCAATCGCATCTTCCGTCCGGGCTACAAATACAGCAAGGCGGAGGTTCTGCTGATGGATCTGCGACAGCCCGGCGAATTCACTGATGACCTGTTCGCGCAATCCCAACCGGCGTTGGCAGACAAGGTGATGGGTGTGCTGGATGAGATTAACGTTCGCTGGGGAAAGGGAGTGCTGCGTTTAGCCAGCGTGCCTACAGCACCTGGATGGGCGATGCGTCGGGAGCTTATGAGCCAGAGTTACACGACGAAGCTAGACCAGTTGTGGACAGTGAGAGCCAAGTAGCAAAGACGCGATGAGCATCTACCGCCTAAAAAACCAACCGTCTTGAACGGCTGTTTTCGGCTAGAAGCGGAGAGCTCATGACGATTCTTGCCAAAAAAAGGCTGTTTCGACTCGGGAAGGACACACGGATCGAGACTTCTGAAGATCTTCAACCCTTGCATGCTACTCAGCGGCAGAGCTGCTCCCTTCTACCGGTCGACCATCAAGGGCAGGCATTGGATCGATTTGAATTCCCGTGAGGATGGAGGCCCACGCTGTATACGCTTGCTTATGACGAGACACAGCGTCATCCCAACGGCTGCCTGTCACCTCACGTGACACTACAAGCATCATTAGGTGACTTGTAGCTGCATCCAGATCTAGCAGGAGGTGATGGGCGTTGAATCGGAAATCGTCGGTCGTAGGCATGGTGTCACGCATATTATGGGAGGGGTGGGGAGGCTTCGCTGCCTCCCACATGACATCATTGTGACATTGCGCTGCATCATTAGTGCGAGCGTCCAGACAACCGGCGGCTAGAGTGGCCGGTTTCTGAACGATGCTGTTGAAAGTCGATCCGCAGGGATAGTGGCTTTTGGCCCCAATGCCAGCTAGATTTGGAGCTTTCTACGATCAAGGAAGGATATGAAAAAGCTCATCGCAGTAATGGGTATCTCTGTCGCACTAGGCGGATGCGCTACGTCCCACTACACCGCAGGACGAGACTTTCCGTCGGCCAGTGTAGCGAGCATCACCAAAGGTAAAACCACCACTTCAGAACTGAAGTCGCTATTTGGCGAGCCCTACGCCAAGAGCGCGGTCAGCGAGACTGACGAGAAGTGGATCTACACCTACACCAATGGCTCAGCCCATGCCCAAAGCTACGTGGTCACCATGAAGGTGACGACTACGGGCACTCAGAAAACTCTCGACGTCTTAATCCGAAATGACGTGGTCATCAACTACACGTTCAGCGAAGGCCCCGCTCCAGGCACTACCACTGCGACGAACTGAGTCCCCCACCTTGCCATTGAGCGACCCACTGCGCTCAGCACGTTGTTGATGGAGCAAGCTCATGGACAGAACATATGCCTTCGTGGATGAGTCCGGGAATTCCGACCTTGATACGTCAAAGGGAGGAAGCTCGGGCTTCTTCATCGTGTGCTCCATTCTGGTGGCAGAGAAAGACCTGGAAGCTGCTTATGCCCAAGCTGAAGCACTCCGCATGCGTCACTTTCAAACAGGCGAGATCAAATCCAGCAATCTGAAGCCGAAGGATTCAGATCGCCGTGACCGAATCCTCAACGAGCTAGCTGAGCTGCCATTCAAGCTCTATTTCACCGTCGTTGATAAGTCCCGAATTCACAAAGACGGTGGCCTCCGTATCAAGACCTCGTTCATAAAATACGTGAACGGGTTGCTCTATGGACGTTTGTTCCGCGCATACCCTGACCTCCAGATGATCGTAGACGAGCATGGTGGCCAGGAATTTCAGGAGAGTCTCAAAAGCTACGTTGCAGAACGATTCGTGGACGACCTATTTGGCGATAAGGATGCGTTCCAGACGATGGCCAGTAAGGACAACGTTTTGGTTCAGGTTGCAGATTTTTTTGCTGGCTCAGTCGCTCAGATCTACGAAGAGAAAGCATCGGAAGAAGCTGTTCTTGCCTACAAGAAAATCCTTCGCAGCCTGACTCTTGGAATGCTTGAGTGGCCATCCAAGTACCAGTCTCTTCTGCCACCGCCGACGGATGAATCTGGGTATGCAGACTACCAGGTACACCAAGAAGCTCTCCGCCAGGCTGATCGTTTTAGCGAGCGGGCTGGCGAACACCCTGATGAGGATGAGCGCCTGCAATTGAGTATCCTGCGGTTCTTAAGATTTCAAAGCGAATTCGTCACCAAGGATTACGTGCTGACTACGGAGATCATGGCCCATCTAAAAGACAGCGGACTGGGAGAGGTCAACGGCCAGAGAATCCGATCCAGTGGCATTGCGAAGCTTCGGGATGCGGACGTCATCATCACAAGCGCGGCCAAAGGCTACAAGATCCCTCAAACACGGGCAGACATTAACGAATTTCTTGAAAGAGCGTCAGGCATTGTTGTTCCTCTACTGGAACGGGTCAAAAAGGCTCGAGAGGTATATCGGCTGAGTAGTCGAGGAGAATATGACATCGTGACGGCAGCCAACCTGGCTGAGCTTGCCAAGCTGCTCGCCGCGCTTGAGGCATTTGCGGATGAGTGAGACATGCCTGCATTGCTGATCGTTCACTTTGAAAGGAGGTACCAGACATGTTGAGCGTATTTACGAAGCTCTCATCACACCTCAGTTCCTTGGTGGATACGGATCCCAAGCTTGCATTGCAAAAAGCTCGTGAAATTGATCTAGACGGGCGTGATCGCGCTAATTGGATGTCCCTGCGCGCAGCGACTTTGGTGAATGCCGGCGCCTCGGTTGGACAACAAGACGCGATTGAGGAGGGGCTTGAGCTGTACCGCGAGCTTCATGGTCTATATCCGACAGCAGATGTCACTTACAACCTAGCAAACACGCTCGTGGAAGCCTCAAAATTTGGTGGTGATGACTCCGATTGGTTAGATCATCAGGAACGAACCCGAGCCTACAGGGCCGAAGCGCGACAAGGCTATTGGAGGGTGTCGCAAGACGTAGATGCCGATGTCGAATTACGCACACAGGCTTGGACGAACATCGCTAATTTGTTCGAAAAAACCTACCGGCTTTCTGAGGCCCATGACGCACGTCTTTCAGCGTTGAAGGTTGATCCCACGAATGGCGTCGCCGCGTTTTGCGCAGCATTGGGTCTGATGTGGCTTTTCCACCGAGGCGGCTACTCAGAATTGACACGCATGGAGGCCGTGATGCTAGCCAGGCAGGCACTTCGAAATAAGGAGCGAATCGTCCAGTACGCCGGCGCACGCGTAGCGGCCAAAGTTGAAGCACTAGCAGGTGAGTTAAGTGACCCGCCATCGCGGCCTGAGCATATAGATCCATTCATCAAATGGGTGGAGGAGGAGCGCCTGACGTTAGCCCCAACTGTCGAGCTCGTTGATCCATCCTTGGGCAAGCTAGATTGGCTTACCCTCCCAGGAATTCTCGAGCGTGAGACAGATATGGGAGGGAGCCCGCCGCCATTGTTTGCCATGTTCAATCTGCTGAAGAGCGATTTTCTGTTAGCCCGAGATTTGGCATGGCGTGCAAGTGATGCAAGCGTTTGGTCGAGGACAGGACAGTTTGCGGACACGCTCGATTATGCAATGTACGGCCCTAACATCTCGGCACTTATGCTGGCACATCGAACAGCCCTTGACCTGCTCGACAAGGTAGCCGTAACGGCGAACCACTATTTCGAGCTTGGATTAGCTCCCAAAAAAGTAAGTTTCGGAAGGCTATGGAGAGATTCCGCAGACAAGAAAACAGGTACTCCGCTCGCAAAAAAAGTAGAGGTACTAATTCGTGCAGGCGTGTACGCGCTGTACGGCTTGGCTGAGCTGGCAGAAGACTATGATGACAACGAGGGAATTCTCCGCTCACAGAAGGATCTGCGGAACGCGGGTACGCACCGATTCGTAGTGCTTCATGACTTTGGGGATCCCTCGCGAGCGAGGCAAGCTCCTGAAGTCGAGCATCTCAACCACTCAGATTTTATTAACGAGACCCTAGGTGCGCTTCGGGTCGCTAGGTCTGCAATTCAGATGCTCGTGCTTGCAATCTCTCAGCAGGAGGAAATCTTGAGTAAGCAGGCAGATGGGATTATCGGAACTATGATCGTGCCTGATCACCATTGGATTCGCGGTGAAGATGAGCTTTGATTCCTTGCCGCTGACCAGTCAGCATATGCAATTCAGGTAGTGCTTAACTCGAGCCCGCCCACCGGGTAGCTGGCCGATATACCACTGTGTATTTTGCAAGGTTGGTGCTTGCTCGCAGGATGCCCATTACTCTTAACAAGGACTTATAAATGAACGCCATCCAGAACGCCCTCAAGATCGCCGCACAAAAACAGATCGAATATCGGAATCAAACCAACATTGCATCGAGGGATGCGCTGCTCGTTTGGGAAGCACAACTGAGCGGTTTGATGGAGAGCATCGAAGAATGGATACAGCCGCTGTATGACCTTGATGGTTTCATTACTGAGGCGAAGACGTCCGCGTACCTCGTCACTGACAGCAGTGGTCGGGAAGAGGAACGAGAAGGTAGCTCGCTACGTTTGTCGTTCGCCGACACATCGTTATTGATCGCCCCGAAACATTTCAAGGTAGAAGGCAACCTCGCTACTGCGACAGGCTCTGTTGAGGTGTATGGAGAAGGAATGGTGGCGCCGTACGAGATAACCTATATCAATGGGCATTTTGATTCGATCAGAAGGCAGGGCAATAACCTTTCGTTTGGTGAACTCACGTTCAACCAGATCCTGGCGGCTGAAGTCCCAAGGCTGAAGCCTCCGATTCTAGAGGCCTGATGCAGGAGAAGGTTTGTTGCCAAGAAAACTGATGACAACCCCCTCAGCAGCACTTCCTCGGGCAATCGCGAGTTTTGCGTTGGCAGCAAAAACTCCCCCGACAAGATGCCGGCGACCGCGTAGTGCGGTCTTCCGCCATCATATCGTCACCAAGACCTGATCGCCGGCATATGCCGGCTCCTGGTGCTGGACGTACATCAACTGAGGCGGTCGATCAGCGTCGGATTTCGGCTGATCACCAGCCTGCAGCAGTGCAACGATGTAGGCGCTTAAGACCGCAACGACCACATCCCGCAAGATTGTTTTTAAAGCAGTTTTACTCATTGGTTGCCCCCTCCTTTTTTAGGGCAACCGTATTTAAACAGCAGCGTTTCGACAGAACTGGCAGGGTTTCCGATTTATTTTTTTCTTCCTCGGAAGTTGAGCTGTCTGGCGATCTGACGGGAGTGAACAGTGCTGAACACGCAGTCCGTCTAGAGCCAAGGCTACGTTACTGTGATGGGTACTGCGGCCTGGCCCTGCAGAAGCGGTGCGAGCACCTCATAAATGCCCTTGGTCAGTCCTCTCCATTGCGCGAGCGAAGTGTTTCTGAGGTTCGAGCGAATGTACGTCATCCGTTCTTGGCGTCCGACTTTCGAGCAGGCCGACTGAATTTCCAGCTTTCTCGGGCTCAGGGCATAGTGCTGCTGGCTTCTGGCCAAAATGTTCAACTGTCGTTGCTGGTACATGATCCGAGTCAGAGGCACCAACTCGCCGTGCTCAACCTCTCGTCCGCTGACCAGATCATAATCTTTGACGTCGGGTACTCTGACGTCATGTTTCTCATGAGTGCAGTAGCTCCATGTCATGCCGAGAACACACAGGTTCAGCAGTGCTTCTTCGGAGTCATAGTGCTCGACAGAATCTCGCTTCTCCCAAAGCAGGATCCACTCGGCCTGCTTGTAGAAGCGATCTACGTGCTTTGGTTTGAGACCTCTCCAGGTTTGTTCTCCGGCATAGCTGTCAACACAGAACGTCCTTGTTAGCCACTGCGTGAAGTTCCCTCTAGTCCCGTTGGCAGGGATTTTCGCGTGGTCAGAGCGCCTCAAGCTCATGACCAGTCGCAGAAGGCTTTGGGTTGCGATCCCTTCGAAACGCTCTAGCTCCAGAAACTCCCAGTGTGAACGGTTCACCAGAGTGGCCAGCATTAGCTTGGCCGCTAGGGAGTCTTTTTTCTGAGTAATCGACCTTGAGAGTATCGGGCTCAGAGCTTGGCTGGATAGCTCTGTGACGCGCTTATGCAGCCTGGTGATCACGGCTTGAAGACCTGATTCTGGGACGCCAGGTTGGGGCTTGATCATCAGACTTGAGCGGAACTTCCAGGCTAGATCAACTCGGCCAAAGGTTTCGTATAGGGCCAAGTCGGGCATGGCACACAATAGGGGGATACACGACGTCAGAAGATCCCCATAGACCTCTTGTTCGTCCGAGCGAAGCTGCTTATAGAGCTCGTCAAGGAAACGCTTCTTGGCTGTGGTCAGCTTTTCGATTTGTTTTCCAGCCTTGCGCAGATGCTGTGGGATAGCCCTGCCTGATGGCTTTTTTAGCTCATCCAGCAGTATCGCGCCAAGTCCGCCTATCATGCTGGACTGATTTACGGAGTGCGCAAGCGCATTTTCAGGTGCTCCAAGCAGGAGCTGGCTAGACCACTGTTTGTGCTCGGCATACATGATCGTGCAAAGCTCCATGTACCGTCCGACCTCATCGTCGTGGGTGGAGCGTTCTTCCGGGGTCATGGCATCAAGCCAGCCTTGATACGTTTGCTTGTCGAGCCCCAGAATTTCTTGGATGCTTTGGAGAGCTCGGTCTTTACGAGCCAAAAAACCTTGGGCAAGCCTGTCTTGTCCTTTGTCGTTCATTATCTCTTCCATTTCTGATTACCGAACAGGGACGTCGGCAGGTTGATCTTCGAGGATTGCCCTAGTGCGCTTGCCCAGTTCTTGGCCGCCGAGCACGCCCACAGTGTACTCGTCCACTGTGATGGCTTGGCGCATGGCGTCACGAAAGCAGGTGCCTGGCTTCACGTCCTGGATACTTTGTGCGAGAGCGTTAAGGTAGTCAGGCTCGGAGAAACTCTCGCGGGCTTGCTGCAGGTGGTACGAGTCTTTAAGGGCTGACCAGCCGGTGAAAGCGGATTTACGGATCATGGGAAACCTCAGGTTTTAGTGGTTGGGACTGCGAGGTAAGTCTCCAAGATCCACTACTACCCTTCGAGCAAGGAATCCGATTTAATTTTTTGGCAACTGGTGAGAGAGCCGCTTCCACAATCCCACGCACGTTAAATTGCCGTGATGATTCGCTAAGCGTAAGGATCCGTAAATAGCACATTAGGCCTGTTTAAAGGCCTAAATGAGTCGATTAGGGTACATAAGCCAAGCGACGAGAAGAGAGTTTGCGGCCCTGAAGAGCTATGGAAAGTGGCAGTTCGGAGTTTATTCAAACAAAGAAATGACGCCACTGAATTGTCATCTTTAGATGGGTGAAAGCCATGTTTCAGGCGATAAAAACGATCATCACAAGGGAGAGTGTTTCAAGTTGTGTCGAGCCTGCGGGGGCGCAGCCCGCGATCTAGAAGGGCCTGGGCATCCATACAGGAAAAAATGGATCCAACCCACAGTTTGCACACAAGTTATCCACAGCTTTGTCATCTTGCAATGTCAAAGTTACCACATTATCTTGTAGGTCATCTCGAGATCAGCACTACATGTTGTGTTTTTGGCGGGAAGCTGAGGCTTCAGTGAACACAGCGGGTATGCGTGCAAAGTTTGGTAGCCGCGCACACATACCCGCCTATCCCTGAACCAATGCAAACACTGGTGGGGCGCGCATTAGAGAAAAACCGACTTTGGATGTCAACCATTCAGCTCGGGTTTCCGCTCAAGGGTCGTTCCTGCCTACTTGATGTTCATATAGTTACAGGAGCACCTAATCGTGCCTAAAAACCCTAAACAAACCTCGACTGCGGTCGCCAGCCTGGCAGCCAAAACCTTGCGTAGCGAAAGCTCCTCGGCCATTCAGAAAGAACTGGCAGGCTCGGCAATGGCTCAGGCCTCTAGCGGTAAGCAAACCGGTGCCGAAATGGAGACGAAAGCCAGCCACGTCCTCGACAGCAACAAATACAACGCCACCACCAAGACCCTCGCGGCCTCGGTACTCACTCAATCGAATAAACAGCGGGGTGAGTGAGATGGCTCAGTATTACGTTAACCGCAATGCCCAAAACAATGGCGATCATGAAGTGCATACCAGTTCATGCATTTTCTTGCCGGCGTTGCAGAACCGCCTCGATTTAGGCCAACACAGCAGCTGTGTGACTGCCGTGCGTCAGGCTCGCAACACTTACCCTCAGTCGAACGGCTGCCGGACGTGCTCTTCTGCATGCCACACCCAGTAGGAAGAGGCTAGAGGTCAGATTTCTCGCTCTTTGGTGAGCCGGCTGCTGCATGGGCTGGCCCCCATTTTTCAAGTGTGAGTTTTCCAGGAGTTTGTACTATGAGCTATTTGGTCTATTGCACGTTTGACTTGAAGAACGCCTCTTCTAAGGACTACGAGAACGTTTATGCAGATCTTCAGCGGATCGGCCTAGCAAAAGTGGTTAAGGCAGACGAGGGGCATCATGTAGTCATTCCCACCACCTCTACGATGGGTTTCTTCAACGGCACCAGCGCGGTTGCTGTACGAAACGATGTCCGTAACTCGGTACAAGCCGCTTTCCGAGCGCGACTATTGACGTCTGAAATCTTCATTGTGGTGGGCGGCGATTGGGCTTGGGGAGCAGGGACAACATGATGTGTACGAGCCTGGAATAGTGGCTTTGAGTGGGTATGCATCCCCGTTGATCTTCCTCTGATTGCACTGCGTGCGAGAGCCATTGATGAGATTCCCCAAGGAGACAGAGCGTCTAGGAATGGCCGCGCTGTTACTCAATAAGATCCAAAACGTTCCTGACGATCTATTCGCTGTTCGGGGTCTACAGCGCTTTCTATTAAGGCAAGTCATCACTGTCGAGCACAGAATCAAACGACTGAAGAAGGCTAGGAGCAGGATGGTTTCTTTAAGGCGGAAAGGCTCGACTAAGGACAGATCTGCCTTTCTTAAGAAATTTGTCTCAAAGGTCGAAGATCGCATCCAAAATCTCCATCACCTTCTTTTCCTCTGGAGATGCTTTGGTGATGGAATAGCCTGCGTATATCAGAGTTCATACAGCTTGAAGCACCTCTACTTCGATGGTGATTATCAGGTCAAAAGCGATCCAGGTTTCATACTCGGTAAGGCTGGATTCATGAACGAGTATCGCCTGCTGCGGAAGGCTCTCGCGATGAACGTACCTGCTGTGCTTTCCGATCTTACGAATATAATCAGGCATGGCGACATCTTGTTGATGGGGGCTGCCGATCCAGTGCCCTTGGAAGTGAAGAGCTCGGCGAATGTGAACGCTAGGGTGCGTAGACAGCAGAAACAACTGCGCGAACTGTATGAGTTTTTCAGAGATGACGGGGCGGCGAACTTCAGAGGTGTGCCCAACACCAAGCGCATCGAAGTCTCGGTTCCTCTTATTAGCTACGAGGAAGAGATCAACAATTGTATGTCGCAGGCTCAGCTTCGAGGTACAGCAGCTCTCATCCCCGAGCCGGGCCTGACATACATCTGTGGGCGAAATGATATCCAGTGGGCTCAGTCAATTGATGATCTGGTGATGCGGCATCAAACACCAACCACTTTGATAGTCGCATTAACCCCAGAGCCTAATTGGCTACCGTGTAAATCGTTCACAGCCTCAATGTCACCCGCCAATACCGTATTGTTCATGCAGGAGAGCATTACCTGTTTTGTCTTAATTGAATTGGCCATTGTCAAGCATCTTCTGGACGAGCGCGCCTTAGATCCTGTGATCGTCATGGACGGCGTGAGCGCTATTCAGATCGCTCCTTGGAGGAACAAGGTCAGAGTCAGCTCCGAAACGAAGAAGGTCGCAGACGACTGGAAAGATAGACTGGGCATTTTTCGAATTAGTGAACTTCATTTCCTAAGAACAGCCACCCAGTTCGAGTCACTGCGATGGTTCGCCGATAGCCTAGCTGCGAAGGTAGAAGTCATGCGTGGCGAGGAGCCGCATGAGTTGCAGGTTGGGGATGCTTTTTTGATGGCGGTTCCAGGGGACTGGCTGTCGGCCAAGGACTGCTTCTCCCTCATCCCAGCGGAGAGTGCGGAGAAAAGCTCGCGCTGATTTTAGTCTATCGGGATGCACTGAAGCTAGATTGCGGGTGCCACTGCTGCGGTAGGCGCTTTGGACGTTTAGAAAGCTACAGTCATTATTGCGTTAGGAGAGTTAATTGCTTTTGCAACTGAGACCAACCCCGCCGGATAGCATCGCTACTTGCTGTCCTTTGCTGGGCAATGCGTAGCGATTTGATGGGCCAGAGTCATACCACCAAGGTAAGATCGGCTTCGGACGGTCAAGGCGAGCTAGCGTGACGACGCAAAACAATCTCCCAGCAGGATGTGAGAAAGTACGTTTTACGTATCCTGCTCCTGGGTTTGGGTAGGAAAATCATAGGAATCCACGTTCATCGCCGCGTTTCCGATATTTCGTCATCTAGCTGCGCGTCGGCATTTCACGAATCTGCCCTGAGTCCGTCGCCGTTGCTGCCGATTCGGTCGACGGATGTTGGCTAGGCGATGTTACTTAGAATACTTGCTCTTCAATGTGGAAGCGCTCTGGGAAATAGAGTTCAAAACGTTTCTTGGCATTTTCAAGCAGCTCTTTGGTGTTGAAATAGTCGGAGCTATATCGACCAGATTTCGAGTTTATATAAAGCCAGGCACGGGAGTCTGGCGGCACAAATCCTTCATCTGTGTGCTTGATCTCACCAGCGATGCGTGCGGGCTTGAAGCCGGTGATGCTAGGGTGCCCATTTCCGTCGTGCTCCTCTGCAATCAGAAGATCACCATCCAAAGAAATCGCCCAAATTAGGTTAGGAACTTGTTTGAGTGCAAAGCGTTGAAAAACCGTTAGGAGCTGGTCGCCTCTCGGCTCGTAATAGGTTTGGAGTGTATTGTTCAGCTTGATGCTTCCCCCTTCAAACTCTGTGAGCCTAAGCTTTTTGGGCGCGCGTGGGGTTCCGTATGTCTCGTTCAGGTGGCTTTCTCGTATGTCGCTAACTTTGTTGAGGCGGCGAAGGAAGGACTGATAAAAATGACCTGTGTTGTGCTCGATTTTGTCAGGATCCTTCCCTCGGAAACCTTTCAGTACCAGTTCCGCAAGCTTGATGTTCTGAACGTAGATCGCAGACACAGCATTGCCCTGTGGAATATCACTGGCATCGATAAACAACGTGAATAGAAGCGTTCCTTGATAGCTAAAAGCTGCCGACCACTGAAGCCGTGCGTAACTCGTTGTCAAAAATTTTTGTTTATCGCTCATCCACTTCGCGTAGTCGATGTGGTCGACCTGTAGCCTTGAGCCGTCCTCATACACTTTCCGATCAGCGACATGCTCAATGATCTCCTGTCGAATACTGGAGATATCTTTGAGCTGAATGTCATAGGTGAGGGCTTTCACTTCGCTGTGCTGAACATTCAGCTCTCGTTTCGCCTCTTCGACAATCAGATTGCAGGTTTCGTAAACATAGTAGAAAGGCAGTCGCGCTTTCTTGTCACTCGGGACGATGGATGACAAAGGCACGATCAGCTCATGGGGTTTCTCCCACTTGGTCTTGGATTTCATTTTCTGAAGGCCCAATGCCCACGTCTGTCCCTTAATGTCGGATGTACCCGTCAACGTGTAATCCTCGAGCTGAACAAGCTTTGCTCGAGCGAAGGGGCCAAGCCGATCATCATGGACGTAAAGAACCTGCTCGTCCTGGTCGACCTTGTAACCGACAATGCTAATCGCGTGTCCACCTTGTCCTTCGAAGTCGCCCGATTCTTCTCGAGTGAAAACTTCACCTGTCAGGATCATCGGAAGGCCACTATTAATATGCGCCACAACCGACGCCAAAAACTCCTCGGCAACCGGTTTTTCCATGCTTTCCGCATGGTATCGCACCCCTTCAACGTCCAGCGACCTAAGGATTTGTTTGTGGGTTAGCTGCTTGCTAGGAAAGCTATTGGCTGATCCTTCAACATGGTTAAGGGCGTTGATCGTGATCTCACTGCAAGAGGGGATGCTCCGGCTTTCACGCCACGGCAATGAGTGCAGCGCTGTCCAGATTGCGGTGGTAGCGCAGGCGGCAACGACTTTGTCCTGCTCCTGGAATGCGATTGATCGCACTGAGAGAGGAATCCCGAACAAATCGACTCTATATTCACGTGCTAAGCGCTTCTTCGTTTTCGCACTGGTAGTAGCGTCTGGCAGAACGATGAGGCAGGTTTTACCGATGAATGTTCTGGGAAGCGGCTTGATGACCATGAACCCGAGGTAGGCTTTGTTGAGCTCGGCCATCTTAGCGCGAGCGCCTTTTCCTCCTTCCAGAATCTCCGTGACACGGCGATGATCAACCTCACGACTGAAGAAGTGAAGGCGTGCGCACTTGTGGCCATCGTTGCCGAAACGCTTCACGTAGTAGCGCGAAAAATCTTCCAGATAGTCCTTGTCGACGTAGTTGTACTCCAGCAAAACTGACTTAGCTTTTTTCCCACCGGGAAGGTTGTTCAGGTAATTGAAAATGTAATCGACCTGAGCTTTTTCGAAAATGTCGGGGAAATCATAACCAAAGCATTCCCTGACGAGATTGGTGATCGTCTGCTTTTCGAACGAAGATACGAGATATGAAATCATGGACATAAAAAAAGCAGCCGCGATGGCTGCTTCCTTCCTCAAAAAGGGGGATTAAAGGCTACAGGCTCTTGCTAGCAGTTCCTGACTCACGGCTTTGGAGGCGATACGTTGCTCGACCTCTTTGCCGTACTGTTTAACGCGCGCATAGCTGTCCTGGTTCCGACGGTCGCGGGCGCGCGAGTCTTCTACAGTTTGGCGGTTGGCAAGGTCAATCAGTGCTTTCAGGCTCATGGCGTCTCTCAAGAACGTGCACATTTTCATTGAAGGTAGCAGAAGCGCTAGTCAATGCAAAACGAAACGATGCGGAATGCATCTAGCTTCACGACAGCATCAAAATGAATCGCTCTGGCGGTAGCGTGCGTGACGTGCACCGAAAGGTGCATCGAAACGGGTGCGCATTATACAGATTGATCAACAAACGAACAGTGAAGTTCCCGCGATTCGTCGGATCGCCAAGATGCAACACTCGACGAACCGTTCACCGCTTTCATTTAGCATATCGGCAGAGCATCGTCGAACTCAAGAGGCTGGCCCCTTCATTTTTGCCGCGTATTTCGTCTTCATCCATCCGGCGCAGCCTGGGTTAGCGATAGCGTTCTCGAACATCAGTCATTTTTTGTAGGTATCCACCTGGCGTGAAAGGCGTACCCATTTATAGTGCTTTTTTCGAAAAGCCCTTTTACCTCAATGCCTTGGTGAGTAGCTGATTTGATTGGAGATGTAGAAAGGTATTCAGAAAGCGCGCCCATCGCCGAGTCACCGTATCGGAGGTCATGAAGATATTCCTCGGGATTGGATTGGGGCATATTATTAAAATAATTTTTCAACGCTATCTTGGCTTGGCATCTGAGTGTCGGGCACATGAAGACCGAGGAAAGGTGTGGCGAATTTCAAATCGACAGAAATGCGGTTCCTTGATTCGATCTTCGACATGGGTGGCGGATACGTTCTCGACTTCTCCAACCGCACGATGGACGAGTTCTTCATGGAGGAGCTTGAAATCGACATCTCGCACGAGATGTTTTCCAAGGATGGCACCTCCAAGGCCAGGCGCGTCAGATGCCTCCTCCAGAACGCCGATCATTCCACGGTAGCTCGAGTGCTCGAAGCCCTCTGGAAACACCGGCAAATGATACGGGCAGAGAGCAAGGCTACGGAAGATGTCGTGAACGCCGAAGGCCGCTTTCTATCCCTGCTCGAGTCAATTAGATCGCCGGGGCAGCACGCCCAGGTGGTACAAAATCCTTTCGCTGCAGCGGCGCTGGTTAATCAGGGCCCAATACTCGACGCACTGAAACAGCGGCTTTACGATCTGCGCGATCTGCCACCGCAGAAGCGTGGCTACGAATTCGAAGGATTTCTCAAAGAGCTTTTTGACTCATCCAAACTTCAGGCGCGTTCGCCGTTCAGCCTGATTGGCGAGCAAATAGACGGTAGCTTCCAGCTTGGAAACGAAACGTACTTGATCGAGGCCAAATGGGTCAGAGATCCGATTGGGGCAGCGGAGCTACACACGTTTCAGGGGAAACTCGATCAAAAGGCTGCATGGGCGCGTGGCGTTTTCATCAGCTATGGCGGGTTCACACAAGAAGGCCTTCACGCATTCGGCAGAGGTCGGAAGGTGATTTGCATGTCCGGCGAGGATATCTACAAAGCACTGGGACGGCGCATACCCATTGCGGAGGTGATTGACCGGAAGGTTAGAGCTGCCGCAGAAACTGGCGCTGCGTTCGTGCCGCTGGATGAGTTGTTCAAGCCGTGACCTGTCTGGGACGCAGACGGTTGGCTCTAATTTCCCTGCGACTCATTTCCCGGTTGGTCTGACTGGACGCCGGTAGGGCCACAACTCGGCGTCGCCGAGGTTTGGTTCACAACAGCCGTGCCCCCCAGGGTCAAACCCCAACTTAGCTGTTCGTACTCGGCGATCCCGAGGCCTGAAGGTGGCCAGCATCCGCAGCCAGCCATCCCCAGTTCACTCACATCTCAGGATGGATGTCGTCGAAGGAATTGACGTCCACCTCGAACTCCAAGGTGCCGAACCGGGCCAACAGATCTGCTCGCAGCGCTCCCTCGGCACACGGCTCAACGTCCACCCAGTAGCTGTAGATCATCCCGTCATCTGAGGTATACCCTCTAACCTTCGCGCCTGCCAGAAGCTCCGCATCCTCTAGGGATATCTCAAGCCCACTGGCCAGCGCTTGCGCCATGCTAATGCTGGGACGGTGCTCCCCGCTTTCAGCGGCCTGTTGGTGCGCCCTGTCCTCCCATTCAGTCCTGCGATCACGGTCTGCATCCGTTTCGCTAGTGATGATGCAAACACCGTCCTCACCGAGCGACCACCTGCCATCTCGCCGAACCAGATTAACATCCGCCTTAAGGAAGAAAACCCTAC
The DNA here is from genome assembly GCF_014268275.3 of Pseudomonas tritici. Lineage (NCBI taxonomy): Bacteria > Pseudomonadati > Pseudomonadota > Gammaproteobacteria > Pseudomonadales > Pseudomonadaceae > Pseudomonas > Pseudomonas tritici. The sequence goes on along the minus strand of NZ_CP077084.1, from coordinate 1,008,887 downwards.
CGTAGTAGACACGGTCAGGATCCTGCTGTCCTTCCCAGTCGATAGACATGCCCAACCTGAGTGCGCCAATTGCATCGTCATAGGAGACTGACTCCACCTCGCTATCACAGATGGTGAACTCACTAGCGTTGGTCTCGGCCATCGCGCCGGACAGCATGTGCTCCAGCTCTCGATCCAGCTCGGAGAATACATAATCCTCGAAGATCGCTTCCTTGAAGTCACGCACGCCAAAGGCGGCGAGCATCAAACGCGGATCCGTGGGGTTTCGGTGGGCGACGACAACGAGCTCGTGGTACTCCTCGAACCCAGCCTGACGCGCAAGCGCTTCTTGGGCAGCAGAAAGCTTCGTGTCGTGTTCACGAGCATGCTGCTTGGCTTGCGATTTGATGATGCTGATAGGGGAGAAATCGGACATAGCAAGTATCCAAAACCATTCGACGCTTTGGTACCGATTGCCTGTTCACCGGGCAGCGTCTGGGTAGGGACATGCCGATGTAAAACGTGGGGTGCATCTACGATGGGCTATTGCTTCGCGAAACAGGCGCCAGGCGACCATCACCGCCTAGTGGGATCATAGGTCAACGAGCCCAACTCGACAACTCGAAAGATGCTCAATTTCCTAAGTGGCATTAACACGAGCGACACTTAAATTTTGACGCTTTATACAGTCAAAAATACGACTTATACAAAGAACAACTCTTGCAACAAATAACAGTTGTCGCCGGTTTGTTTATTCTGATAAATACTGCGTCTGTTGGGTGCTACCACCCAAGTGCTCTTTAAATATGACTGAAATTTGGGCTTGCGGTTTTTGACCGGGAAACTGGTCGCCTTGGTGTTCGCCTTGGCTTTCTTCGCCGCGCAGGTTGGTGCTGCCCATCGCTCCTGAGTGCTTAGCGCCTAGGGCAATCCCAAAGGTGATCCAAGGGTTTGTCTCTGATCGTTTGATGCGTTGAGGCGAAATGTGATGTGGCGGTAATGCGGCGGACGGCTTATCAAGGGACTTGATAAGCAGAACTGTGGTTTGTAGTGGCATCTTCAGCGTTCCTTTCGGCCCGGAATGCTTGGCGGCGGGGCAATTTCGCCTGTCGTTGGGAACATCAGTCATGGTTAATTTAAAGAACCTAGCGCGCCGCAAGGCGCGTCAGTCTATGCACAACAGTGAAGATGCTCGTGTCATCGAGACAGCTCCATCTCAAGAACCTAAAGCGGGTCGGATTGCGTGGGTAAAGGCGAAGGCAGTAACCCTGCTCAAGTGGATCGCACGTATTCGTCTATGCATCTGGTTATGGGAGAAGACTGTTGAGGGCTGGGATTTTGTCGAGACAGTGGTGATTCCATTTATTGAGAACCTCCCATGACACAACAAACCACATCATTCGAATTCAGAGGGGCCGGTTCTTCGGGGCCGGCCCATCACCGGAAGCTTGGACATGGATGCTCCGTTCTATCCTCATAGCCCTATCCACAGCATCAGCGCCTTAGCACGTGCTCTCGGAGAGCCAGTCGAGAGGCTAATCGCACTTGCTCATCGTAGCTCTCGTCTTTATCGATATGTCCCGCAAACAAAAAAAGACGGCATAACACCCAGACATACCTATGATGCTCATGAGCCTCTGAAGACGATCCAGCGCAAGATCGTGGATCGGATCCTCAGCAAGGTTGCGTTCCCTGGATACCTGCACGGCGGTATCAGAGATCCCAAGCTACCCCGCAGCATTTACTCGAACGCTCGGGTTCATACCGGCGCCAAGACAGTCATTCTTCAGGACATCGCTGATTTCTTCCCCTCAATTACAAACGAGCACATTCATCGCTTGTTCGTGGGTCTCTTCCGCTTCTCCGCAGATGTAGCCACTCTGCTTGCGGATCTAGTTACTCGTGAGGGCCAGGTTCCACAAGGGGCGAGTACAAGTAGCTACTTGGCCAACCTAGTGTTTTGGGATATCGAGCCGGCGCTCGTCACTCGCTTTAAAGCTCAGGGACTGGCGTATTCGCGCTTCGCAGATGACATTACTGTATCTAGCAAAACTCGTATTGATCAAGCTACCACCTCCCAAGTTATTGCCTCTGTCACATGGATGCTCGGACAAAAAGGCTGCCTGCAGAAGCGGAGCAAGCTGCATGTTCGTAAGCGCGGGCAAGCATTGATCACTAGCGATAAAGCTGACGCCGTCACCGTGACCGGATTAGTGGTGAACGGGCCGATACCGGCGCTTCCCAAAAAACATCGGATGGCAATCCGCGCCGCCGTGAAACAGCTAGAGGATCGCTTCGAAGGTAATTCAGGTCAGCTGTCCGCTGATGATGAAAAGGAGGCGCGTCGAGTGATGGGACGCATAGGCAGGTTGATCGCTTGTGGGCATCCAGAGGGGCAGCGCCTCAAGGCTCGCGTTCGAGTATTACTGATGCGTGCGCCACTTATGGAGCGATATGCAGATACCGAGTTTCAGGTTCAGATGGTTGCGGAGACCACCGCAGATCTGGACGTAGCGGCTAGCAGCTTGCAAATTGACCTGCCGGTGGATCTACCTTGGAAAGTTGGCTAACCGTTGGCTGGCAGTTGTTTTGGCTGTGATACTCAGGAGCGGTTTGGCTAGAAAATGGGGCGATGTCGCTGACATGCAGACGAAGCTTCAAGCTCCGTAACCGCAACAAATTTCTACCCTGCGATACAGGAAGTTAAAACATTAAAATTCCAGTACGAAAGCTAAATCGGTTCTACGAGAATACGTCTCAGAGCAACGTAATTCAGTCTGTGAGAAGGCTTATATTCACCCATTGCTCTCAGCCTATTGAAGAGCTTGGCCGGTATCACGCCGATATGGTCTATAGCAAAGGCGGGACAGGAATACTGATCAAGTACCAGCAGAAATTTTTTCTCCTGACGGCTCAACACGTTCTAGATGCGAACTACGAGGCGGCACAAAACGAGTCGCCGTTCTTCACTCACCTCTTTGCTAAGAGAGGCTGGGAAGGAATAGAGGGTATGGGATTCCCAATGCGCGGCTGGCGTATCGGTGAGCTGATAACGGCAGATAGTCCCTGTATCGACATGCAAGACATCGTGCTGATCGAGCTTTCATCCTCGCTATTCCGTTTTCCCGATAAATTCATCGACCTAGATGGCACGAATGGCCGTATAGCCGTAGCTGTAAGCGATTTGTATGACGGCATGTTATTGGTAGCCTCTGGCTACCCAATAGATGAAAACCCGATTGAGTATCCGTATGGCGATGACTACAACTGCTCGACAGTGATCAATAAGCATATCTTTCACGGTGTTTGTGAGTTCGAAGGATCAGCCCCCATCCTGCGTTTTCTTGGTCAGATCACACACTCAGAAATGAATGGAATGAGTGGTGGGATGGTTTCTAACCTAATGCCTAAATCCAACCAGGTTGCCTGGGTCGGTATGATTCAGAAGGCTGGTAATGGAATTCTCCGTTTCTATCCCGCATGCTGGATTATCCCAGCCATCAAGAACTATATGCAGGCGAGCCATTACGTCATAGATCCTGCTGTCCATATGGCAAATCTAGAAATTGAATCTACTCCAGAAGCAATCCAAGGTAGAGCAGAGTATTTCAAGATGATCAAGGTCATAACGGATGATATGAGGGCTAGAGAAGCAGGACATTAGCATTAGCCAATGCTCCTCTCTCGGCCCACTGCCCTACTTTTCAGGCTTAAAACGCCAGTTCGACTCACCTTATGCCAAACGCTGTTATGGGATCAACGGCGCTGAACCCAGCGATTCCTTACGAAGTAAGGTTGTATGCGATTCCAGATTCAACATCGTCGATGAGAGCTAGCTTTAAGCCTTACTTCCAGTGATGGATGTGATGCTTTTGACCACAAGTACGGCAACCATGCCTACAAGCGCGCCTACCAGGCAGTGAATGCCTAAAGTTGCGAAGGTTTCCCACGCCCCTGCCCCTTCGACCAGTCTCTCAGCAAAGTGCTGCATCGGCCCGATGCCTTCTGTAATGAACGCCCCCCCGACCAGGAACATTGCCACAGTTCCGATCCAGGATAATGCTTTCATAAGCTTCGGAGCAGCCGACAGCAGCCATCGCCCGACAGTCCGCACCACAGAACCCCATGTACCGGTAGCTTTAGACTTCTGGAGAATAAGACCAGCATCATCCAAGCGGACGATCCCCGCGACCAATCCGTAAACGCCCACTGTCATGACTACCGCGATCAGCGCTAACGTCAAAATCTGTTGGAGCATCGGGGCATCAGTAACGATATTTAGGGTGATGACGATGATCTCGGCGCTCAGGATGAAGTCCGTTCGAACAGCCCCTGCAATCTTCCGCTTTTCATAAGCTGCAAGCTCTTCAGGCGTCTTAGGCTTCGTTTTGTTTGGCTGCCCTGTGTCATCGTCTCGACCAGCCGTGAGCTTGTCCTTGATAGCCTCAAAGCCCTCATAACAGAGATATGCTCCCCCAATCATGAGCAGCCAGTGAACCGCCGCAGGCAACAGTGCGTTCAATACCAAGGCACAAGGCACCAGGATGGCTTTGTTTCTCAACGAGCCCTTGAATACAGCCCATACCACCGGCAGCTCTCGGTCAGCTTTCATGCCGGTGACCTGCTCAGCATTCACAGCAAGGTCGTCGCTCAAGACGCTGGCCGATTTCTTCGCCGCGACTTTGCTCATGAGGGAGATGTCGTCTAGCAGCGTGGCGATGTCGTCCAGAAGTGCGAAGAGGCTACTGCCCGCCATTACGAGATTCCTTACTTGATTTTTTAGTTAATAGAGACGTCGCTGGGCCACGGCCATGAGCGTCCACGATGTAGACAGAGAACGGCTTTCCGTCAGTTATGGGGCATCGACATGCTACTAGACCATCGCTGGGAGACACCGTTCGGTATTCAGACAAGACATCGCCACACGGCAAGGCACTTAGCGCTTTCCGGGCCGCTCGAAATATATAAACCGTGGAAGTGTTATTTGTAAAATCGATGTGGGCACTTAGCCATCAAAAGCAGTATCCTCGTGGTCATTGGCCACGTTGTTGAGCCTCAAAGGTGCAAGGGACTGATGAACATCTTAAATTTTCAAAGCGAGAACCCATCCGAACGGGACGCGTTCAAAGGCGAGAGCCACGACAGGGTAGCGCAAGCTATCCATGACTATATAAGTAGTCGAAAAAACCACCGGGTAATCGGACTTGATGGTGAGTTTGGTTCAGGCAAAAGCTCTATCCTGCAAATGCTCGAGAAAAAAATAAAGGACAAAGGTTCGAAATCCGTACTATGGATATTCGACTGCGAGCAAAACTATCAAGGATCTATAAAAAGTAATTTTATCGAATTATTTACTGATCAAGTTACAGATCTTCTCACTAAAGTTGGAGATAAGGACGCCATACCAGAAGTCCTGAAAACCCGTGACATTGCCTTAGGCCGACACTTCAGTTATACAAAAGATACTAGAAGCCACATCAGCGTATGGGCAGTCCTTCTAATCGCAAGTGGTGTGCTCAGCCCTACGTTCATTAGAGACTACCTACCACAGCTAAGGGCGAGTGCAGAGTTACCCTGGTGGCAACATCTCTTCTACCTAGGCACTAGCCTAGCCCCAGTTATCATTCTGATCCTCGCATATTTCTTCAACGGCAAAGAACAAACTGGCAAAAAGCGCTGGAACATCAGCAGCCTCCTCAAAGGGAGTTCGGATGACCAGATCACCGAGACGATTGAGATCAGCAAGGAAGTCAGCCCTTTAGACTTGAAACGGGCATTAAGAAATCATCTTCACGCAGTTAAAGAGCATCATTTCATTATAGTGATAGACAACCTCGACCGACTGCCTCGAGACGTCCTACGCTCGGTATGGAGTGACCTGGAGATCTTCACATCAGTAACGGGAACCGAGAACCTGAGCGTGATTGTTCCTTTTTGCTCAACGAAGGTGTCGAAATACCTAAATGGAGATACTGAGCATAGCTACGACTCCAAGGATTTCATCGCTAAGAAATTCCCTGTCGTATTTCGTACACCACCAATCATCACATCCGGATGGAAGGATGCATTTCGCGCGCTGTGGTCTGAGACCTTCGGCCCAGCGAGTCAAAGCGATGCAGATACTTGCAGCATCATTTTGCAACGTCACAGCCCCATGGCAGGAGGCTTAGTTACACCACGCTTACAAAAAAGATTCATTAACGATATCGCCACGACCATGCTGGTTACAGCCGGGCAGCCAAGCGTTGTATGCATCGCGGCTTATATCGCGGTCTGTAAATACAACAATATCCCCATAGAGACGTTGCTAAAGGAGCCAAGTGCGCCGGCGACAGACTCTGCTACTCCGACCGATAAGGCTGATGAAAAAGAGCTAAAAGAGATAACTAGCTTGAACCTGGTCAGAACCAGACGCACTCTTCAAACACTGTTCGGGGAGGACATGGATCAAGGCTGGCCAATTCAAATTCTCCAGATCCATTTCCAAACATCTCCTGATATCGCCATCGCTGAACTGATTGATCAACCCTTGGCAACTGCCATTGAATCTCAGGACGGAAAAAAACTAGCTTCGCTAGTGCCGTACTTTGGCTTTACCGACTCATTTGTGAGGGGCTTGGAAGGTGCAGTCTCGCCTAATAATCTATTCCTCACACTGCATGAGGCGGCTTCGTCAGGGAACTGCGACATCGGTGCGCTGATTCCTCTTGTCAATAAACGGTTTACAGAGAGCCCTCTACTGGAAGGTCACGTTCCCGAAACAGGTTATTTTGAGGCTATAAAAGGATTGATTAATCTGGGAGTCAGCAAAACGATTTTCGATGGAAAGCTTGAAGCTGCCCACGACGCTTTCTTGCAGATGAACAGGCAAGCGTTCGACCCCGACGCCAATGACTCATATCAGAAAACAATCACTCTGTATGACAGTTATCTCCATGCGTTGGACTATCAATTTCCAGAGCTGACTATGGATAGCTCTGAGGTACTGTTCCACACCTTAGTTCCGGATCCAGACCTCTTGGTAATCGACACCAATCGCATTTCTCTCAGCCAGAAGGGCCGTGTCGACGCAGTTAGACAGATTATCTCCAATGATACCGTCGCTCTTGAAATGACTCCCCTGCCGGAAGATGAGTGGGTGCACTGCCTTTACCAATACTTCGGGCAAATGAAGCTATCCGTAAAGAAGCGCGATTATCAACTAGACGATGAACAAGCTGCGGAAATTACGACTGCGATTAGCAGTGATCCTGCCGACGAGCGAGCTTGGCTTGGCCTGGCTTTTTTTGAAAAATACTCTAGCTCCATACCTACCCTTATCAAGAGCTACGCATCCTCTACAAAATCAAACTTTATAAAGATCGCTATGGCGGTTGCATATATCCGACAGGATATGGGAGCTGAGCTTGCCGAGATTCCAGAAATAGAATCTGCTTTTGCTCAAGAGCCAGAGTTTCTAAATGCGATGACGGGCGCTTTGATAACAACTGGTAATCTGTTCGCGCTGGTTCTACAGCCCGAGTCAAGAGAGCTAGTGGCTCCGTTACTCGTCCGAGTGATTAAGGACAGACTGGCAGCTAGCATTTTTACTGTTGATGTATACCGACACTACACCGAACTGTGCGAAGCGTTAGAAGATGCCGGCCTACAAGAAGGCGAATTTTTAGAATGGTTCACTTCATTTCCTTTAGCGGTTCAGAACATTCCAACATTAGACCAAATAGATCCGCAGTTTCTTGAGGAGATCCTCACCGGATCGAACAAGATGCTACTTGCGTTCAGAGCACATATTCTAAACAGAGACTTTGGGCCGGAGATTGCTGCTCCTGCTTGGCTCGCGATATTCAACAGCCCCAACCCTAGGGTAGCTAATGCGCTGGATCACATGGCGGTTCGTAAGCTAGATTTCGCAGGAGAGAAAAACGCTCACTCTGCAATCTCAACGTACTTTACGACTGCGGTCAAACAATCTCCATTCGTGGCCCTTTCCCCATCGGCGCTCAGAAATATAAAAAACGTACTGAATCTTTTCGACAAGGACACTAAGTTTATTGTCGGTACCGAACTTAGAGCTTGCATCTATGATAGCGCTACCGCTGTTGAGTCCTCGATATTCATATTGTCTGAGTTCGGAGCCCTACTTCCAAGTGTCGCTCCTCGAAATGCCGTTGAGGAAGACCGCTTACTCCGAATACTTTTGTTCCTCCACCGCGAGCCAGGATCTACCTCCCTAGCTTCGGACTTCCTAGATAGCAGATGGGAACAGCTCGCAGACTGGTCGATCTCTAAGGATCACAAAGACACCTATGCCTCCTATGTGACAAAACTCAAAGAGCGGCTGCCCAAGGTGCATAAAGACCTTTCGAACAAAACAGGCTTCAAGGCAAGAATGAAGAAATTCGCAGGTGCTTTGATGGCAAGACCCGCAGATACCGACGATTGATACAAATCGAACAGAGCGGCATCTGGAGTTGTGAGCCGACATCACTCAGACTTTTTCGGGCTTCCGGGGTATGCCATAGACCGAGGTGTGCCAGGAAGGCCCAGGCAAGAGCATTCCCAGTCAAATGCAGATCTTAAGCTTCCACATCAGGAGCAGGAGCAGGAGCAGGAGCAGGAGCAGGAGCAGGAGCAGGAGCAGGAGCAGGAGCAGGTCAAAGCCTAAGGGCTTTGACACCAAAGCGGAGTGTGTCTAGAAAATCACCGCCGAGTAAATGGTGTCGCGCACCAGGGTGGGCGAAGGCTCGTTGCTCATCATGATCGCCAGGATCACCACCTCCACGAGCACGGCGGCGAGGGTGAGGATCATGGTGCCGTAGGGGTCGCCGACTTTTTCCGCGAGTTGCTCGGCGTGATGGGCAACGCGCATCGACGCCATCACAATAAAGCCAATGAGTGCCGCGCCAGCCAGCAGCGCCACCATTTGTCCGCTGTGCAGCATCCAGTGCTCCAGCGGGTAGGCGGCGATGGCGGCAATCAGCGCCAGCAGCATGAATTTTTCTTGCTTGAGTGAGGTAAGCATTTCGGGCCTTTTAGTACGGCAAATCTGTCATTGATGGGGTACAGACTGCGCGGTGTCGCTAACGTTTCGTTACATCTTAGTTGAGAGGGTTCTTGCATGAATAAAACCAAAACTCTCCTGCTGGTCAGGTTTTACCGATTATTTCAGCTATGGCCTGTAGAATGTCGCCATTGCACCTGATGAGAATTTAGAAAATGTACGATTGGCTCAACGCCCTGCCCAAGGCTGAATTGCACCTGCATCTGGAGGGCTCGCTGGAGCCTGAGTTGCTGTTCGCCCTGGCCGAGCGCAACAAGATTGCGCTGCCGTGGAACGACGTCGACACCCTGCGCAAGGCCTACGCATTCAACAACCTGCAAGAGTTTCTTGACCTGTACTACAAGGGCGCCGATGTGCTGCGCACCTCCCAGGATTTCTACGACCTGACCTGGGCCTACCTGCTGCGCTGCAAAGCGCAGAACGTGATCCACACCGAACCCTTCTTCGACCCGCAGACCCACACCGACCGTGGCGTGCCGTTCGAAGTGGTGCTCAACGGCATCGCCGCGGCCCTTAAAGATGGCGAGCAACAACTGGGCATCACCAGCGGTTTGATCCTCAGCTTCCTGCGCCACTTGAGCGAAGCCGAAGCCGAGAAAACCCTGGACCAGGCCTTGCCGTTCCGTGACGCGTTTGTGGCCGTGGGCCTGGACAGTTCGGAAATGGGTCACCCGCCGAGCAAGTTCCAGCGCGTGTTCGACCGCGCCCGCCACGAAGGCTTCCTCACCGTGGCCCACGCCGGTGAAGAAGGCCCGCCCGAATACATCTGGGAAGCCCTCGACCTGCTGAAGATCGAGCGTATCGATCATGGCGTGCGCGCTATCGAAGACGAGCGCTTGATGCAGCGCATCATCGACGAGCAGATCCCGCTGACCGTGTGCCCATTGTCCAACACCAAACTGTGTGTGTTCGACGACATGGCCCAACACAACATCCTCGACATGCTCGAGCGTGGCGTGAAGGTGACGGTGAATTCGGATGACCCGGCGTACTTCGGCGGCTATGTCACCGAGAACTTCCACGCGCTGTACACCTCGCTGGGCATGACCCAGGACCAGGCCAAGCGCCTGGCGCAGAACAGCCTGGATGCCAGACTGGTCAAGCCATAACTGACTGAACGCAGTCCAACATGTGGGAGCTGGCTTGCCTGCGATAGAGGTGTATCAGTGAGCAATTTATTGCCTGGCACACCGCTATCGCGGCGGTTCGACGGTTCGACAAGCCCGGCTCCCACATTCAATTCATCGATCTCACGTCAACACCTCACCCAGCCAGGGTGAATCGGGCGATTTCCCGCTGCCCGATAGCGTGCACCTGCAAGGCCTGCGACTCGTTGATCACACTGATCCAGTTCGACTGCAAAAACAGTTGCAACAACCCTGCCCCCAACGCACCGCCCAGGTGCGGTTGCTGCTGGCTCCAGTCAAAACAGCTACACACCAGCGGCGATGCCAATGCCTGAATGAAAATACCCAGGCCGGCCAAGTGCTGCGCGCCTTTGACCGTAATGTCGGTACGCAACTCATAGCGCTCGATCCACCCCGCCTCCAACAGATGTTGATACAGCTGCGCCCCCAGCTCCCCGCCGAGGTGGCCGTGGCACAACCGGGCATGGCGTAACAGCGGCGGAGCAACCAGGGCCGCCGCTGTTACGCCCGGCGCGCTGCGTGCAACACACGCCATGGTGGTTCTGGCCAAGGCATCGATGGCAGCGCTGACATCAGGTGCCGCAACACGAAACAAACGCTTGCCACGCCGGGCCTCAACCCGCAGCAAACCACCTGCGGTCATTCGCGCCAAGTGCGCATTGGCGGATGTCGGAGACAACCCGGCGAGCGTTGCCAACTCAACCGGCGATTTGGCCGAGCCATCCATCAAGGCCCACAGCATGGCGGTGCGTTTGGGCTCGGCGAGCAAGCTGGCGATCTGACTGATGCAAGGTGCCACTTCCATCTTTTCACTCCCTGTCGATTTATTTTTCTACTGAGGTTGGCGCCAAAGTATAGGGCCGTAAATCGCCGGTTCCACGGCGTCTGACAGCGTAGATAGGGACGGTATCTGAGTGAAATTTCCTGCTTTGATGGAGGCCGTTACGTCGCGCTCAATGGCTCCGGTAATTGGGCAGTCAACATCGCACAACGGGACACGAGCATTTCCCGCAACAGGTTGATGGGTTTGCTCAGTTGCGCGCGATGAGCACACAGCAGATTGAGTGGCGTACGCTCACCGCGCAGCTCAGGCAGGATCAAGCGCAGGCGCCCGGCCAGCACGTCAGTACTCACATCCAGCCAGGACTTGTAGGCAATGCCTACACCCGCCACCGCCCAGCGGCGGACTACGTCGGCATCGTCACTGAAACGGTCGCCGGAGACGGTCAGGCTGACGTCGCGTTTACCGTCGTGAAAAGTCCAGTGGTCGTGGACCCGGCTACCGAGCATGTACAGCAGGCAATTGTGCTGGGCCAGTTGCTCCAACTGCCGAGGCTCGCCAAACCGCGCGAGATAGCTGGGGGAAGCGCATAACACGCGAACGTTTTCCAGCGCGACGGGGAGCGCGACAAGGCTGGAATCCTCGGGTTCACCGTAGCGTAGGGCGATGTCCACCGGCTGGCGGAACAAGTCGGCAATTCGATCACCCAACAACAGGCGCACGCTCAGTTGCGGGTGCTCATGCTGGAATTCATCCAGCCACGGCAGCAATTGGTTACGCCCGAAATCGGAAGGCGCCGACAGCTGGAGCACGCCACTGACATGGTCCTGGCCGCTGGCCAATAAGCGCCGCCCTTCATCCAGCGAGCTCAACGCGGCGCGAGCATATTCCAGGAAACCGTCGCCTTCAGCCGTCAAGCGCAGGCTGCGGGTAGAGCGCGCCAGCAAGCGCGTGCCCAGTTGCTGTTCGATGCGCTTGAGCGCGGCACTGGCTACCGCAGGCGACAGGTCCATCACCCGTGCGGCAGCGGACAGGCTACCCAGGTCCGCCGCACGCACAAACAACTGCAAATCATCAAAACGCAGCATGCATTCCCGCTCATTATCAAAATTTGGTTGAAACAGACCTTTGTTTTAGCGGCTTTTATCTCCTGGGGAAATAGCCAATCATCCGTGCATCCCGTTCATTACGTATCTGGAGTTGAATATGTCCACTGCCTTTAACGTCATCGCCACGCTGATCGCCAAACCCGGCCAGCAGGCCACCTTGGAAACCTTGCTGCGCGGCCTGCTGGAACCCACCCGCCTTGAGGCCGGTTGTGAGCAGTACGACCTGCACCAGGACCTGCAACACCCCGAAACCTTCTACATGCTCGAACGCTGGAGCGACGACGCAGCACTGGCCGACCACGACCAGAGCGCGCACATCCAGAGCTTTCGCGCCAAGGCCGCTGATGTGATCGAACACTTCGACCTCAAGCGCCTGAAGTTTCTTGCCTGATCACCCGCCCTTTTCCTGGAGCCATCATGAAAGCCATTGCCTACTACGCCTCGCTGCCGATCAACGACCCGAACGCCCTGCAAGACATTGAGTTGCCAGCGCCCGTCGCCGGCCCGCGTGACCTGCTGGTGGAAGTCAAAGCCATCTCGGTCAACCCGGTGGACACCAAAGTGCGCCAGAACGTCGCCCCGGAAAACGGCGCCGCCAAGGTGCTGGGCTGGGACGTGGCTGGCGTGGTCAAGGCTGTCGGCAGCGAAGTGACGCTGTTCAAGGCCGGTGACAAGGTGTTCTACGCCGGCTCTCTGGTACGCCCGGGGGGCAACAGCGAATTGCACACCGTGGACGAACGCATCGTCGGGCACATGCCGAAAAGCCTGGGTTTTGCCGACGCTGCCGCCCTGCCACTGACCGCCATCACCGCCTGGGAACTGCTGTTCGAACGCCTGCAAGTGCGTGAAGGCAAACAGGATGAAGGCCAGAGCCTGCTGATCGTCGGCGCCGCGGGTGGCGTAGGATCGATCCTGACCCAGTTGGCCAGCCAGCTCACCGCCTTGAAAGTGATCGGCACCGCTTCGCGCCCGGAAACCCAGGAATGGGCCAAGGCCCTCGGCGCCGACCTGGTGATCGATCACAGCCAACCGCTGAGCGAAGCGCTGAAAGCAGCCGGCCACGCGCAAGTGACCCACGTCGCCAGCCTGACCCAGACCGACCATCACCTGGACCAACTGGTCGAAGCCCTGCAACCCCAGGGCAAGCTCGCGCTGATCGACGATCCCAAGGCACTGGACGTCAGTAAGCTCAAGCGCAAGAGCCTGTCACTGCATTGGGAGTTCATGTACACGCGCTCGATGTTCGAAACCCCGGACATGATCGAACAGCACAACCTGCTCAATCGCGTGGCCGAACTGATCGACGCAGGCACCCTGAAAACCACAGTGGGTGAGCACTTCGGTGTGATTAATGCGGCGAACCTGCGGCGTGCCCATGCGCTGCTGGAAAGCGGCAAGGCCAAGGGCAAGATCGTGCTGGAAGGGTTCTGAAAAACGTCTGTCAGTGTTGTCCATTATTCCTGTGAGTAATGGACGACACCGCTAGTCTGAGAGTTGATCTTTGTCATATGTGTGAGCGTATTCGGGTTTATATTGGCCGCCTTTGCCACGATTCTTTTACGTGAGGAAGTCAGCAATGAAGATCCTGATAAAAGCGTTAGCAAAATCCGCAGGCAATAAATGGCAGGTTCGTCTCGACGGCGACGCGTTCACCTTCCGCACCGAGGCCGAAGCCCGTGCCTTTGCCGACACCCTGCAAGCCCGTATCCAAGCCCCCCACCGCTTTCCGAACAGCCAGCAACGCTCCGCCGCTGGCTGATCCGCGCTTCAGCCCTGCGCCTGCTCGGCCCTCGCCCGTTGCAGGCGCTGGGTCGACATCGCAATCGTTACCGCCAATACACCGCACAGGCTGATGACGATGGCCATCGGCATCGCCGTGCCGTCGTGCAGCAGACCCACTAATGAAGCAGCGCCCGCCGCCACGCCAAACTGAATGCACCCGAGCAGCGCCGACGCGCTACCGGCGCGTGCACCCTGCCCGCCCATGGCACACGCCGAGGTATTGGGCAAAATGCAGCCCAGGCTCGCGATGCAGATAAACAGCGGCACCAGCAACGGCCACAGCGCTTCGGTGCGTAAGGCCGTGATGCCGAGCAGCGTCAACGCCGCCAACAGGTAAACCCACACACTGCGCGACAGCAGGTACGCCGGGCCACGCTTGGCCAGCAACCGCGCATTCACCTGTGCCACCAGGATAAAGCCTGCGGCATTAGAGCCAAACAGCCAGCCGTAATGCTCGGCTGGCACGCCGTAGAGTTGGATAAACACGAACGGTGAACCGGCAATGTAGGCAAACATCCCGGCAATCGAAATACCGCCGGTGAGCGCGTAACCCAGGTAAACCCGATCGGACAACAGCGAGCCGTAGCGACGTAACGACCCGGACAACGGCTGGCGCGGCTGATGGGCCGGAAAGGTTTCCGGCAGCCCGATCGCCACGGCGATTGCCGCCATCACGCTGAATATCGACAGCGCCAGGAAAATCGACTGCCAGCCCCATAATCCCACCATCACACCGCCAGCCAGCGGCGCGAGGATCGGCGCCAGGCCGGTGACCAGCATCAATTGGGAAAACACTTTGGCCGAGCCCACCGCATCGCATTTGTCGCTGACCACCGCGCGGGAAATCACCATGCCGGCGCAGCCACCGAGGGCCTGCACGAAACGCGCGCCGATCAGCCATTCCAGGGATGGCGCGAAGGCGCAGGCAAAGGAGGCCAGCGTAAACAGAGTGACACCACTGAGCAGCGGGCCGCGTCGACCAAAGCGGTCCGCGAGTGGGCCATAGATCAACTGGCCGATGGCCAGGCCAGCGAAGTACACCGCCAGGGTCAGCTGGATGTGTTTTTCATCGGTGGCAAAGGCCTTGGCCATTGCCGGGAAGCCCGGCAGGTAAAAATCGATCGCCAACGGAGCGAAGGCGCTCAAGGCGCCCAGAATCAGGATTATGCGAAGGTTCATCGGGCACCCAAGTCAAACGGCAGCCCGACAGTCTAGCCGCGCTTGGGCGCATTGAACACGATAGCTCGCTAACTATTTTTACCCGTCAGGCAAGCTTGGCGCTGTAGCCTTCTTCCGTGATCAGGCTGATCACCTGGTCGGCAGACAGGCGGCTCTCGACGCCGACCTCCTTTGCCGCCAGGTCGACCTTTACGCTGGCCGCCGGGTCCTGGCTCTGCAGCGCCTGGGTCACCGCTCGAACGCAATGGCCGCAGGTCATTCCTTCAACGCTGAATACTTGCATGACATGACTCCTTTGATGAGGTTGAACCCAGTCTCGACCTTGCCACGATGGCAAGGTCAAGTTCTGAAAACTTCTGCCGGGCTGGTATTTGGCGGCCTCAAAGGCCAAGCTTCATTCCTCTTCGATTCAAACCACGGAGCATTCGCCATGCGCTGGTCTTTTTTTGCCCTTGCCGGCCTGATGAGCTTGTCTGCCGCTGCGCCCCAGGCCGTTGCCGCAGAAGACTATGCGGTGCTGATCATTTCCCGGGAACGCCTGGAAGTGCCGACCAACTGCGAGATCGGCCTATACCTGAATGATCAACTGGCCGGCCGGTTGTTCCAGGAGCAAGCCACGTCGTTCAACCTGCCGGCGGGCAATCTGTCGTTGCGCTTGAAGCTGCTACCGGGCCAATCCCCAGGTTGCCTGCCAGGCCTGCTCGCGCCTCCCGCGCAGAACATCACGCTCAAGGTCGGTGACGTGCGCAAATTGCGTATCGCCCAGGGCCCGGACGGCATGTACCTCAAACCCGCCGCACTGGAATATTAACGGCGCTTGACCTTCCCCACAGGTCAAGGTTGATCCTAGGGGCAACTTCTCCTGGAGGACTGCCCCATGAATGGATCCACCACCTTTGACCTGCCCATCAGCGGCATGACCTGCGCCAGCTGTGCCGGCCGGGTCGAGCGCGCGCTGGGCAAAGTGCCGGGGGTGCAAAGCGTCAGCGTCAACCTGGCCAACGAACGTGCCCATGTTGAAGTGCTTGGCCAAATGGACGCCAGCGTGCTGATCGCCGCCGTCGACAAGGCCGGCTACACCGCCACCCTGCCCCAAAGCGAAACGGCCACCGAAGCCAATCAAGCCCAGCGCCTGCATCGCGAGCGTTGGGCGTTGCTGCTGGCGATCCTGCTGGCACTGCCGTTGGTGCTGCCCATGTTGGTGGAACCTTTTGGCCTGCACTGGATGTTGCCCGCCTGGGCGCAGTTCGCCCTGGCCACACCGGTGCAATTCATCTTTGGCGCGCGCTTCTATATCGCTGCCTGGAAAGCCGTGCGGGCCGGCGCTGGCAATATGGACCTGCTGGTGGCCATCGGCACCAGCGCCGGGTACGGCCTGAGCATTTATGAATGGCTCACGGCCCACCCAGGCATGGCGCCGCACCTGTACTTCGAAGCCTCGGCGGTGGTGATCGCGCTGGTGCTGCTGGGTAAATACCTGGAGAGCCGTGCCAAACGCCAGACCGCCAGCGCCATCCGCGCCCTGGAAGCCCTGCGTCCCGAACGGGCGATTCGAGTGCTCGACGGTCGCGAAGAAGACGTCGCCATCAGCGCTTTGAAGCTCAATGACTTGGTGCTGGTCAAACCCGGCGAACGCTTCCCGGTGGACGGCGAAGTGGTGGACGGTCAAAGCCATGCCGATGAAGCCTTGATCAGCGGCGAAAGCCTGCCGGTGCCCAAGCAGACCGGCGATAAAGTCACCGGCGGCGCCATCAACGGTGAAGGCCGCCTGTTGGTGCGCACGCTGGCCCTCGGCGCCGAAAGCGTGCTGGCGCGGATCATCCGCCTGGTGGAAGACGCACAAGCCGCCAAGGCGCCGATCCAGAAACTGGTGGATAAAGTCAGCCAGGTGTTCGTCCCTGCCGTGTTGGTGCTGGCCTCCGTCACCTTGATCGGCTGGTGGCTGTATGGCGCGTCCCTGGAGACCGCGATCATCAATGCCGTAGCGGTACTGGTGATCGCCTGCCCGTGCGCCCTGGGCCTGGCCACTCCCACCGCGATCATGGCCGGTACAGGCGTCGCTGCACGCCACGGCATCCTGATCAAGGACGCCGAAGCCCTGGAACGCGCCCATGAAGTCAGCGCCGTGGTCTTTGACAAGACCGGCACCCTCACCTCAGGCACGCCGAAAATCGCCCACTTGGCGGCAGTGGATGGCAATGAAGCGCTGCTGCTGCAAAAAGCCGGCGCGTTGCAACGCGGCAGCGAACACCCGTTGGCCAAGGCCGTGCTGGATGCGTGCCATGAACAAGGCTTGAACGTGACCGACGTGAGCGCCAGCCAATCCCTGACCGGGCGCGGTATCGCCGGCACGCTTGAGGGGCAACCGCTGGCCTTGGGCAATCGTCGGCTGCTGGAAGAAAGCGGCTTACGCATGGGCGACCTTGCCGACTCCGCCAAGGCGTGGGAAGCCGAGGGGCGTACCTTGTCCTGGTTGATCGAGCAAGGTGCGCAACCGCGTGTGCTGGGGCTGTTCGCGTTTGGCGATACCCTCAAGCCCGGTGCGCTGGAGGCTGTGCAGCAACTCAAGGCCCAGCACATCAGCAGCCATTTGCTCACCGGTGACAATCGCGGCAGCGCCCGCGTGGTCGCCGAGGCCTTGGGCATCGATGATGTGCATGCCGAAGTGCTGCCCGCCGACAAAGCCGCCGCCGTCGCCGAACTAAAGAAAACCGACGTCGTCGCGATGGTCGGCGACGGCATCAACGACGCCCCGGCCCTGGCCGCCGCCGATATCGGCATCGCCATGGGCGGTGGCACCGACGTGGCCATGCACGCGGCCGGTATCACCCTGATGCGCGGCGATCCGCGCCTGGTGCCGGCCGCGCTGGAGATCAGCCGCAAGACCTACGCAAAAATCCGCCAGAACCTGTTTTGGGCCTTTGTGTATAACTTAATTGGCATTCCCCTGGCAGCGTTTGGCCTGCTCAATCCAGTGCTGGCGGGGGCCGCGATGGCCTTGTCCAGCGTCAGCGTGGTAAGCAATGCGTTACTGTTGAAGACTTGGAAACCCAAGGATCTGGAGGATCAACGCCCATGAACATCGGCCAAGCCGCACGCCAGAGCGGGCTCAGCGCCAAGATGATTCGCTATTACGAATCCATCGGCCTGCTCAAAGCCGCCCACCGCACCGACAGTGGCTATCGCGTGTACGGCCAGGATGACTTGCACACCCTGGCGTTTATCAAGCGTTCGCGGGATTTGGGGTTTTCATTGGAGGAAGTCGGCAAGTTGCTCACCCTGTGGCAGGACCGGCAACGGGCCAGCGCTGACGTGAAGGCGCTCGCGCGCCAACACATCGAAGAGTTGAACCAGAAGATTCTGGAACTGGGACAACTGCGCGATACATTGCAGGACCTGGTGGAGCACTGTCAGGGCGATCATCGGCCGGATTGTCCGATTCTCAAGGAGTTGGCATCGGGCAGCTGTTGCGCCTGACCAGGCGTACACAAAACAACTGTGGGAGCTGGCTTGTGTGGGAGCCGGGCTTGCCCGCGATGCAGACACCTCGGTATGTCAGTCACACCGAGTTGATGCTATCGCAGGCAAGCCAGCTCCCACATTCGATCGCAGTTGCTCTGACTACTGCATCCACGGCGGTGGCGGTGGCTCGTCCGACACTTTGCTCTGCGGCGCATCATCCGCCGCGCGAATCGCCTGACGACGTTCATCATCCAGCCGCGCTGCTTCGATTTCGCGGATCACACCGCCCACGTCCGCCAACTCCTCCGGCTCGTCGAACTCGCCGGTCAAGACGCTGGCCGGGTGCAAGGTGCCGGCTTCGTACAGCGCCCACATTTCCTTGGCGTACTTGGTCTTCTTCAACTCGGGAGCAAAACGCCCGAAATAGGAAGCCATGTTGCCCACGTCCCGCTCCAGCATGCTGAACGCGTGGTTGTTGCCCGCCGCATCCACCGCCTGGGGCAGGTCGATGATCACCGGGCCGGTTGGCGTCAGCAGTACGTTGAACTCGGACAAGTCACCGTGCACCAGGCCGGTACACAGCATCAGCACGATCTGCGAGATCAGGAAGGCGTGGTATTCGCGCGCCTGGTCCGGATCCAGCGTCACGTCGTTCAGACGTGGCGCGGCGTCGCCATACTCGTCGGCCACCAGCTCCATCAACAGCACGCCTTCCAGGAAGTCGTAAGGCTTGGGCACGCGAACGCCCGCGCCGGCCAAGCGGAACAACGCCGCCACTTCGGCATTCTGCCAGGCATCTTCGGTTTCTTTCTTGCCGAACTTGGAGCCTTTGGCCATGGCCCGGGCCTGACGACTGTTACGGACCTTACGGCCTTCCTGGTATTCGGACGCTTGACGAAAACTTCGTTTGTTCGCCTCCTTGTAAACCTTGGCGCAACGCAATTCGTTGCCGCAGCGCACCACATAAACAGCTGCTTCTTTACCACTCATGAGTGGGCGCAGCACTTCGTCGACCAGACCGTCTTCGATCAGGGGTTCAATGCGTTTAGGAGTCTTCATCAGCTTTTATTGTGGGTCCTGTATTACCAAACACGCGTGTGGAACTCGTTATACGGCAATCGGCTCGCCGGTGGGAGAGGCTACCGACCTCTGACCCCTTCAGAATGCATCCAATATGCCAATTTGTGGCGCAATCAACGCTCGATGATCGCCGTCACGCCTTGACCGCCGGCGGCACAGATCGAAATCAGGCCTCGCCCCTTACCTGCTGCGTCGAGCAACTTTGCCAGATTGGCGACGATACGCCCACCTGTGGCGGCAAACGGATGCCCGGCGGCCAGGGAACTGCCTTTTACATTAAGCCGGCTGCGGTCGATGGCCCCCAACGGCGCGTCAAGCCCAAGGCGCGTCTTGCAGTAGTCCGCATCTTCCCAGGCCTTGAGTGTGCACAAAACCTGGGCAGCGAAGGCTTCGTGGATCTCGTAGTAATCGAAGTCTTGCAGCGTCAGGCCATTCCTCGCCAGCAGCCGCGGCACGGCATATACCGGTGCCATCAGCAGGCCTTCGGCGCCGTTGACGAAATCCACCGCCGCCGCCTCACCATCGCGCAGATACGCCAGGATTGGCAAGCCGCGTTCCTTGGCCCAGGCTTCGCTGCCCAGCAGTACCAACGACGCGCCGTCCGTGAGGGGCGTGGAGTTGCCGGCAGTCAGCGTGCCCTTCTCGCTGCGCTCGAAGGCGGGTTTAAGCGCGGCGAGTTTTTCCAGGGTCAGGTCGGGGCGCAGGTTGTTGTCGCGGGTCAGGCCCAGGAACGGTGTGAGTAAATCGTTGTGCCAGCCTTCAGCGTAGGCGGCGGCCATTTTCTGGTGGCTTTCCAGGGCCAACTGATCCTGTTCGGCGCGGGGGATTTGCCACGTCTGCGCCATCAATTCGCAATGTTGGCCCATGGACAGGCCTGTGCGCGGCTCGCCATTACGTGGCAGTTCGGGCTTGAGGTGATGGGGACGAAGTTGTAACAGGACTTTTAATTTATCCGCCATGGATTTGCTGCGGTTGGCTTGCAGCAGAATCTTGCGCAGGCCCTCATTTACACCGATGGGCGCATCGGAAGTGGTGTCCACCCCGCCGGCAATCCCGCATTCGATCTGGCCCAGGGCAATCTTGTTGGCCACCAGCAATGCGGCTTCCAGCCCGGTGCCGCAGGCCTGTTGAATGTCATAGGCCGGTGTCTGCGGCGACAAGCGCGAGCCCAGCACACATTCGCGGGTAAGGTTGAAGTCGCGCGAATGCTTGAGTACCGCGCCGGCCGCCACTTCGCCCATGCGCAGGCCGTGCAGCTTGTAGCGTTCGATCAGGCCTTCCAGCGCAGCCGTCAGCATCGCCTGGTTGCTCGCGGTGGCATACGGACCATTGGAGCGAGCGAAAGGAATGCGGTTACCGCCAATGATCGCTACACGGCGCAATTGAGTCATGGAAAGCTCCCTGATGGTTGTGGGTGGAATCATCAAGCCTAGCCTAGGCTCAATCGAACGACTGCCACCCCGGGGTGGTCAACCCTTTGAACCCCAGCCTTCGGAGAGCGTTCCATGTCTGACCGTTATATCGACTTCGCCAACTCAAGCCTCGGCCATCGCCTGGTCGCCGCCATTGGCCTGCCGTCACCGGTACGCCTGGAACGCTGGCAAGCCGGGCGCCTGCGTCCGGTGGAAGGCGCGTTGCTGCTGGGCGGTGGTGCGCTGGCAACCAACGTGCAAGCGTTTGCTCACAAATTCACCGACGCTATCTACACCTACGGCAGCCAAGCCTCGACGTGGATTCCCGGCCATGGCCCCAAACTCAAGGCCGTGGTATTCGATGCCAGCGATCTGCAGCACACCGACACGCTCAAGCAACTGCGCGAGTTCTTCCAGCCGTTGCTGAAAAACCTGGATAACAGCGCCCACGTGGTGATCCTCGGCCGCGCGCCGGAGAGCCTCCGCGACCCGTTCGCCGCCAGCGCCCAGCGCGCCTTGGAAGGTTTCAGCCGCTCGTTGGCCAAAGAGTTGCGCAATGGCGGCGTGTTGCAATTGCTCTACGTCGGCGAGGGTGCCGAAGACCAACTGGAAGGCGCGCTGCGCTTTTTCCTCTCGCCGAAAAGTGCGTATATCTCCGGCCAGGTGATTCGCCTGGAAGCCTGCGCCACCCCCGTTGAGGATTGGACGCGACCACTGGCCGGGCGCAAGGCGCTGGTCACCGGCGCCGCCCGAGGCATTGGCGCGTCTATCGCTGAAACCCTGGCCCGCGACGGCGCCGAGGTCATCCTGCTCGACGTGCCGCAGGCCAAGGCCGACCTCGAAGCCCTGGCCGCGCGCCTGGGTGCCCGCACCGTGGTGCTGGATATCTGCGCCGAAGACGCCGCCAGCCAATTGATCGAACAACTGCCCGATGGCCTCGACATCCTGGTGCACAACGCCGGTATCACCCGCGATAAAACCCTGGCGAATATGACCCCGGAATACTGGGACGCGGTGCTGGCGGTCAATCTAAACGCACCGCAACTATTGACCAAGGCCTTGCTCGACAGCGGCACCCTGCACGACAACGCCCGCGTGGTGCTGCTGGCATCGATCAGCGGCATCGCCGGTAACCGTGGGCAAACCAACTATGCCGCGAGCAAGGCCGGGTTGATCGGCCTCGCGCAAGCCTGGGCGCCATTGCTCAAGGAACGCGGCATCACCATTAACGCCGTGGCCCCCGGTTTTATCGAAACCCAGATGACCGCGCATATTCCGTTCGCGCTGCGTGAGGCCGGGCGGCGCATGAGTTCGCTGGGCCAGGGTGGCTTGCCGCAAGACGTCGCCGAAGCGGTGGCCTGGCTTGGCCAACCGGGTTCCGGTGCGGTCAGCGGGCAAGCGCTGCGGGTGTGTGGGCAAAGTATCCTGGGAGCATAGGCATGCAATGGAAGACATTAGGCGCTACGCCGTTTCTGCCGCCGTTGTATTGGCGCGCGGCGCTTAAGCGCAAGATTACCGGCAACACCCTGCCCGAACAGGGGTTGCGCTGTCGGGTGAGCATCCACCCCAAGCAGGTGGCGGCGTATCGCAAGGTCTGTGGTTTTACCGACAGCCCGATTCTGCCGGCAACTTATCCGCATATCCTGGCGTTTGGTTTGCAGATGCAGTTGCTGACGGAGAGCAACTTTCCCTTCCCACTGCTGGGGTTGATTCACCTGAATAATCGCATCCGCCTTCACCGTCCCCTGGGCGGCGTGAGCGAGCTGTCCATCAGCGTGCACACACAAAACCTCAAGCCCCACCCCAAAGGCGCGACCTTTGAATTAGTGACCAGCGTCGAGGATTCCCTCGGCCTGCTCTGGGAAGCTGAGAGCCGCATGCTGTGCCGGGGCGTGAAACTGGAAGATGACGCAGAGGATCACGCCCAGCCTTCCCCGACCCACGTCAACGAACTGACCCGCTGGAAAGCCCCTGCCGACATCGGCCGCCGTTATGCACGGGTCTCCGGTGACTACAACCCGATCCACCTCAGCGCCCTGACCGCCAAGCTGTTCGGCTTCCCTCAGGCCATTGCTCACGGGTTATGGAACAAGGCGCGCACGCTCGCCGCCCTCAGCGAACACCTGCCCGCCGCCAATATCGAAATAGACGTCGAGTTCAAGAAACCCGTGCGCCTGCCCGGTGATGTGACGTTATTAACCAGCGCCGCCGGTTCCACCGGTGAGTTGTGGTTGAAAGGCGCTGGCGACATTGAACATATGGTAGGTAAGTGGCGGCCGATAGCCTGAAATAAACTGATTAATTGTATATATACACCTTAAGTAATAGCGGACTTTTTTAAGTCCGCTTTTTTATTCAACTCTTTGATTTCAAAAACATATACATCTTGATACACCCTCCCCCTATACCCTTGGCATTAGTCGCTTAACCGGTTCATTGCAGCGGTATATAAATCGTTAATACCAAAGAGATAATTGAGAGAGCGCGCCGCCGGGGCTGTTATAGCCACACGGACAAACGCATCGCTATCCCAAGAAATAGCGAGCGCTTGAAGACAACCAAGGTTGTACAGGTGCAGGGAACTCAATCATGAAAACTCAAATCGTGTTTTGGAAAGCAAGTACCGCGCTGGCCCTGGCAGTAGCACTGGCACTCGGCGGCTGCAGCAGCGGTGGTGGCGGGCATAAAAGCGGTGGTTCCTCCGGCGGTTCCTCCGATGCCGGCGGTGGCGGGACTGGCGGCGGCACCGATCCAGGCGTCAGCTCAGCCTCACTGGTCACTGCCGACGTGGTCGATACCGGCGGCGATACCATGACCGACCTCAGCAACACCTTCAGGAGCCTGGGCACTACCCTTGGCAGCCTGCCGATCGTTGGCGCAACCGCTGGCGACCTGGTAACGGCGACCGGCAACGCAGTAGACACCATCGGACGCGGCTTGTCGGATGGCCTGGGGACGCTGGGTACCGACAGTAACGCACTGGGCAAAACCGTCGCTGGCGTGGCCAATGGTGTGTCCGACCTGGGAGATGGCGTGACCGTGACCGGTGCCAACGTCGCCACCCTGCTCGGGAACGTGCCGGTGGTCGGCGGCGCCGCACCGGCGGTGGGCAATGTGGTGGGCAAGGTCGGCTATGCCGTGACCATGCTTGGTGACACCCTGAGTACCGCGAGCACCAGCGGCCCACTGGGTTCGGTTACCCACGCGGCAGGTGCGAAAGTCCTGGTGCCGGTTGTTTCCCTGGTGGAAAACACCACCGCTAAAGTCGGCAACGCGACGGGCCTTGATAAGCCGGTGAGCGGCCTGCTGGAAAAAGTCGGCGATACCGTCGATGGCCTGGGCGATAAAGTCGCCAGCGCAGGCGGCACGGGCAACCCCGTGACTGGCGCCGTGGGCCACGTGTTCAATGGCGTTGGCGGCGTGGTCGACAAGGCCCGCGGTTATGTCGACCCTGATGCGGACACCAGCGGCGGCAGCGACGACAGCGGTACAGGCAGCACCGATAAACTGGGCCTCGCCGAACTCATCGGTGGCGTGATCGCCGGTGCCGGCGGTGGCCTGGATGCTGGCAACACCAATGGCGTGGTCAGCGCAGCAGGCGTCACCGGTGTCAAAACGGGCATCACCGTGGCCGCCCTCGGTGGTGGCACGCCAAGCACTAAAACCAGCGTTCCGGTCGCAGGGCTGACCGGCCCCATCGGCAATGCACTCAACCCTGTGACCAGCGGCGTGCAGAGCCTGACCCAAACCATTGGCGGCTCCACCGGCCTGGGCGCCCCGGTCAACGGCCTGGTCACCCATGTGGGCAACGCGGTTGGCAGCCTCGGCGGCAAAATCAGCGGCACTACTGCCAACCCGGTCACCAACGCCCTGGGCGGCACCGTGACCGCCGTGGGTGGCACCGTCGCGTCGATCGGCGGCCTGGTCACCGGCGGCACCAATACCGGTGGTGGCTTGCTCGGTGGAGGCCTGAACCTCGGCGCCGGTGCCTCTGCGGGTGCAGGAGCAGGCGCCGGTGCAAATGGGGGCCTGCTGGGTGGGCTGTTGGGTGGCGTGACCGGCAAAAATTAGAATTGCACCTGGCCGATTAGACGGCCTCACCTACAGCGCCTACGCTTGGTTGAGACGAGAGACCCACTAAGTCTCTCGTCTTTTTTAGGGGTCAATGATCGACCCCTGAAAACACCCGAACCGCGCCCCCAGAGCCCGGCGGGCATCTGCGAAACGCTGCAGCAATTTTGACCATGGAGTGTCCTATGCGCGCTTTGACACCGTTGTTATTGCTCACCCTCAGTGCTTACGCCCACGCCGATACCCTACCCAGCTTCCTCAACAGCAACGACACCATCCGTAACCTTCCGGTGCCCAACCTGCCCGCCGATGCCTACCGACCGGCCGCGACGCCCACCCAGGTGCCGGTGCCAGCCCCCACCGCCGGGCAGCCGTTGCTGATGGACAGCAAAGTGACCATTCGAAAACTGCAGATCGACGGCGGAACGGTTTACCCACTCAAGGACATCGCCCAGGTATTCGAGCCGCTGATTGGCCATGAAACCAACCTGGCGCAATTGATCGAAGCCACCCGCAACATCACCCGGCGCTACCAGGAAGACGGCTACCTGCTGTCCTACGCCTTCCTGCCGGAACAACGCTTCGAAGGCGGCCTGGTGCAGGTGGTGCTGGTCGAAGGCTACATCCGCGATTACCAGCTGCAAGGCGACATCGGCGCCGTCTCGTCCTACGTCGACAAACTGGCGGGAAAACTCACGGCCGAGCGCCCACTCACGCGCAAGACCTTCGAGCGCTACACCACCCTGATGAGCGCCATCCCAGGCGTGACCTTGCAGGCGCAAGTGCCTCCGCCAAGCACGACAGACGGCGGCACTCACATGCAGATCACCGCCAGCCGCAAGCCCTTCACCACCAGCATGAGCCTCAACGAGGCCAGCCGCGGCGGAACCCAGGCGCTGCTGACCGGCACCAGCAACTCATGGACGTCCATGGGCGAACAACTGAGCCTCAGCGGCCTGTTTCCACCTGGCGAAGACAAAGAACATTACTACCGCGCCAGCTACAGCCAATTCATCAATGCCGAGGGCACCCAGGTGGTGCTCTCCGGCGAACGCTACCGCGCCGACCCCAGCACCCGCCTGCAACTGGGTGATGGCTTCGAGCTCAAGCCGCACCAGGAAATCGACCGTTACTCAATCGGCCTCAGCCACCCCTTTATCGCCTCGCCCACGGAGTCGTTGAGCCTCGGTACGCGCCTCTATGCCGTCGACCAGACCACCCGTTACACACTGGACGGCTTCCCCCAGCGCTTTGAACTGCAAACCGACCTGCGCGCCCTGGCCTTCGAAGGAGACTGGCGCAAGGCAGACACCACGTCGCTGCGCATCATCAGCGGCGGTGTGTACCAAGGCATCAATGGCATGGGCGCCACGACTCACACGGATTTCGGCGGTCTTAAACCCGACCTCGACTTCTTCCGCCTGCGCCTGTCCGGCGTGCAAAGCAACAAGCTGCTCGACAACTGGCAAGGCGTACTGTCCGGTGCGCTCTACTGGAGTAACGACAACCTGCCCGACAGCGAACGCGCCACCTTCGGCGGGCAAAGCTTCGGGCGCGGCTACCCCGACGACCAGGGCACGGGCGACAAAGGCTGGGGCGTGGCGTACGAGGTCAACTACAGCTACAACCGCGCCGGCGACTGGGTGAGGATCCTGCAACCCTACGTGGTGTTCGACCGCGCCAAGACCTGGTTCAACGACCTGCCGGTCAAGGGTAACGACATGTCATCGGCAGCGGTGGGGCTGCGCTTTGGCGACGCCAAGTACTACAACATCGCGCTGGAAGTCGCCAAGCCGATGTCCGACGTAGCGCTGGACAGCTTCGATCGACGCCCGCGCTACTCGTTAAGCTTCAGTTATCAGCTCTGACTGTAGTGAGCGGGCTTGCCCCGCGCGGGGCTGCGCAGCAGCCCACTATTCAGCCGCCTCCGTTCCAACTGTGGAAACTCAGCGCCGCCAATGGGGCTGCTGCGCAGCCCAGCGCGGGGCAAGCCCGCTCACTACGATTTAGCGTTGGGAAGGGGAAACAGGTTGTTCAACGTGTCGATCAGCCGCACCAGGTAGATCGGCTTGCGGAACAGGTCCAACACCTGCAAACGCAGCATGTCGCTCACATCATCCATTTCGGCATGGCCCGACATCACAATCACGGGCAGATGAGAACGTGAGGTGTGTTCGCGCAGGCGCTTGATCAAGGAAATGCCACTTTCCTCGGGCATACGCAGGTCGGTGATGACCAGGGCGATGTCGGGATGGAGTGTCAATTCTTGCAGGGCGAAGGTGACGGAGTTGGCGGTAAAACAGACAAACCCCTCGTTTTCGAGGGACTCGGCGAGTTCGATGAGGGCGTCCTCTTCATCATCCACCAAAAGAATTTGTTGGCGGGAAGAAAAAGAGGCGCTCATGGCTGTACCTGGACAGAAAGAACGTTAATGAGTGTTTCTCACAGTTATCAGCAGACTATCAAGTCGTCATTTTAGTAGCGACGCTATCAAAGATGGACTTGATCTTAGTTCCAAGGCCTGTACCTGCACCGACGATCACCAGTGCAACCATGGCCACGATAATCGCGTATTCAATACCCGACGCGCCGTCTTTGCGTTGAAAAAACAACTGCGTCTGGACATAAAGTTTCAACATCATGTCAAGGAACATAATACTTCTCCCTAAAACGCCACTGAAAGCCGGAAGGGCTCTATCACCAGATGATCACGGCGTGCCACTAAAGCATTGTCAACAAACCTCAGACTCACAACTGTAAGAACGGATTAATCACAAAGTATTAGTCGCAACGTTGGCGCCATAAACGTAGGGTTTAAAAGGCGAGGTTTAAAGGACCGATAATTTTTTCCTGGGTTAATGGCTTTTTGTCCTAGCTGAGCTACCTTCAAATAGCCAAATCGTTAGATGTTCATCACAGCCAGGTTGCGGATTAACTCGTTTGGATTAGACGGGTGTGTAGTGCAACGGGGAAAGGGAGAGCCGTCATGAACAGTCGCATCAGCATGGTCCTGGCCGGCTTGTTGCTGATCGGGGCATTGATCGCCGGGTACTGGGGGCTTGTTTTGAGCCGCGCACCGGAACCTGTCGCAGCCCCCGCCGCACCTGTCGTTTCCGTGGAAAACACCGTCGCCACCGCTGAAGACCAAACCCGCCAACCGGTAGTGGTCCTGGTGCATGACGTGCCCGCCTTTA
The DNA here is from genome assembly GCF_014268275.3 of Pseudomonas tritici. Classification (NCBI taxonomy): domain Bacteria; kingdom Pseudomonadati; phylum Pseudomonadota; class Gammaproteobacteria; order Pseudomonadales; family Pseudomonadaceae; genus Pseudomonas; species Pseudomonas tritici. The sequence continues at coordinate 980,629 of NZ_CP077084.1, read as the reverse complement.
TTCCCCTGACCGCCGCCGACCTCGCGGTGGAAAAACTGCGCACCGTGCCTGCCGGCAGCCTGACCCAACTCGACCAGGCCCTCGGCCGCATGCCGCTGCGCGCCCTGGGTGCAGGCACCTGGCTCACCGAGGACAGCTTCAGCGGCGGTGGCCCGCTGGCGCGCATGATTCGTCCCAATGAACGCGCGCTGGCCGTCGCCGTGGATGAGGTGATCGGCGCGGGCGGCCAGTTGACCCCCGGGGATTACGTGGATGTGTTGCTGTTCCTGCGCCAGGATGCCAGCAACAGCGAGCAATCGGCCCAGGTTGCCCTTCCGGCGATGCGCCTGCTCAGCGTCGGCGATCAGTTGGGTTTGGCCAACGATGGCCAGCCCGCACTGCCACCGCCGGCCACGGCCGAAGAGCGCGTCCAAGCCGCCCAACGCCGCGCCGCCGCACGCACCGTGGTGCTGGCCGTGCCAGAGCCTTTATTAAGCCGCCTGATGCTCGCGGCGCAAGCCGGCACCTTGCGCCTGGCCGTACGCAGCGCCGAGGAGCAACTGCTCAGCCGCTACTGGGCCGGCGAAAACGACGCGCCGGAGAAACTCGACAGCGCCAACCGCGACCTTTACCAATTCACCCAATTAGCCCTGACCGGCCCGCCAAAACGAATCGCGCCGGCCGGTGGCGGGCCTGGCGTGCGCCGTGGCATTGAAGTGATTCGCGGTGCCCAAGCGGCGCCACAAACTCCGTGATCGAGCAAGGATGCCTTGAATGAGCCATCGCTACGCACCCATGTTCACGCAAATGGCTTGGGCTTTGATGCTGTCGTGCCTGCCGGTCGGCATGGCCTTGGCGGCGCCGGGCAACTGCAGCGCCCTGGGTCAACTGCCGGCCGTGGTCGAAGTGGGAGAAGGCCTGCAACAAGAGCTGCAATCGCCAGTGGCGATCACGCGCCTGGCAATCGGCGACCCGAAAATTGCCGATGTGCGCGTCAATGGCGACCGTCACTTCCTGCTGACCGGCGTCACCAGCGGCGCCACCAGCCTGATGGTGTGGACCGCCTGTGCCAGCGCGCCGCGCCAGAGCATGGTGTTCGTCAAGGGCAAAGCCACCTCGGCGCTGACCAGCCTATCATTGTCGCCATCGCAAGACCCACTGCTGCCCAGCCAGGTGCAGACCGATATCCGCTTTGTGGAAGTCAGCCGCACCAAGCTCAAGGAAGCCAGCACGAAGTTTTTGGGCATTGGCACAAACTTCTTCCTTGGCAGCCCCAATCTCCTGTCCCCCGCGGAGAGCGTCTTCAAGCTGCCGGTGAGCACTGAGAGTTTCAACATCGGGTTTGGCGGGGGCCGGGTCAAAGCCATGATCAACGCGCTGGAACGCAGCGGTTTCGCCTACACCCTGGCACGCCCAAGCCTGGTGGCCATGAGCGGTCAGAGCGCGTCCTTCCTGGCCGGTGGCGAGGTACCGATCCCGGTGCCCAGCGCCGGCAGCGACACCATCTCCATCGAGTACAAGGAGTTCGGCATTCGCCTGACCCTGACCCCCACCGTGATTGACCGCAACCGCATCACCCTCAAGGTGGCGCCGGAAGTCAGTGAGCTGGACTACAGCAACGCGGTGCAGATCCAAGGCATCCAGGTGCCGGCCCTGACCGTGCGCCGCACCGACACCAGCGTGTCCCTGGCCGATGGCGAAAGTTTCGTGATCAGTGGCCTGATCAGTACCAATAACCGCTCCACCATCAGCAAGTTTCCCGGGCTGGGCGATATCCCGGTCCTCGGGGCATTTTTCCGCGACTCCAACATCAGCCGCGAAGAAAAAGAACTGCTGATGATCGTCACGCCGCACCTGGTGCAGCCGTTGGCCGCCAACGCCCAACTGCCGTCGCTGCCTGGTGAAAAACTGCGCGGCTACGACCCGAACTGGTACCGGATGTTCTTCCTGGAAAACGGTAATTTCGACCGTCGCAGTGGACTTTCCCAATGAGCGATAGCCTGAGCCAGACCTTCCTCGCCATCACGCGCAACACCACCGACCTGGAGTGGCTGCAGGGTGCCCTCGCGCCCCTTGGCCAAGTCGTCAGCGCCGGCACCGGCAGCCTGGACGAACTGCTGGCGCTGGTGGACGTGACGTTCGCCAACCTGGTGTTCGTCGGCCTCGACCGGGAAAACGTCGTGGCCCAGAGCGCGCTCATCGAAGGTGCCCTGGAAGCCAAGCCGATGCTCGCCGTGGTCGCCCTCGGCGATGGCATGGACAACCAGCTGGTACTCAACGCCATGCGCGCCGGTGCCCGCGACTTTGTAGCCTACGGCTCGCGTTCCAGCGAAGTGGCGGGGCTGGTGCGACGCCTGAGCAAGCGCCTGCCAACCGTCGCCCACAATGCACAGCTGGGGGGCCTGACCGTACTGTTTGGCACTCAGAGCAACGCTGACGGCGCAATGCTGGCAACCCACCTGGCCATGGTCGTGCAGAAAAGCGGGCAGCAGACCTTACTGCTCGACCTGGGCCTGCCCCGCAGCGACAGCCTGGCCTTGCTGGGCCTGGAGAGCACGTTCAATTTCGGTGATGCGTTGCGGCATTTACGCCGCCTTGATACCACGTTGATCAACAGTGCCTTTACCACCGCCCTGGATGGCCTGCGCATCCTGGCGTACGCCACCGGTGACGAGCCACTCAAACTGACCAGCGCCGCCGAGCTGTACATGTTACTCAGCGCACTGCGCCAACACTTCCAGCACATCGTCGTGAACATCACCGGCCAGCCAGACAGTGAAGCGCTGCGCACCTTTGTCAGCCATTGCGACAAGCTGCTGTGGTGCACCGACCAAAACGTACTGGACTGTCGCCGCAACCTCGCGGTGCTCAGCCGCTGGCGCGAAAAAGGCATGAAGCTCGATCACGCCAGGCTGGTGATCGACCGGTACATCAAGGCCTGTGCGCCGGACACCGACGCCCTGGAAAAAAGCTTCGGCCTTGAGTGCGTCGCCGTGCTGCCCCTGAGCGCTGAGCTGCGCCTGAACGTGAAAAACCAAGGCCAGACCCTGTTCGCCCTGGCCCCACGTGAACCCCTGACCCAAGCCGTACGCACCTTGGGCGAGCGCCTGGCAAAACGCTCCGAGGGCCTTGCTAAGCCCTCAATGCGCTGGTTTGAACGCATCCTGGGGGCGGGACGATGAGCGGCGAAAAACTGTTTGGCGGTCCGGCCCGCAGCGTCAGCGGCAACAGCGATCACGATGGGCTGAAACTGGTGCTGCATCGCTACATCATCGACGCCATCGAGGAGTCGGGCAAAAACCTGCTCGAAGGCACGCGCCAGTCGCTGGCGCAATTTGTCATCGACAAGGTGTCGGAATACATCACGCGCATGCGCCTGGCGATTTCGCGCTATGAGATGGAGCGCCTGGCCGAAGAGATCGTCGACGAACTCACCGGTTTCGGCCCGCTGGAAGTGCTGTTGCGCGACCCGTCGGTCACCGAAATCCTGGTCAACGGGCCGCACCGGGTGTTTATCGAACGTGATGGCCTGCTGCACCAGAGTGACTTGCGCTTCATCGACGACCACCACGTGGAACGCGTGATGCAACGTATCCTCGCGCCGCTGGGCCGACGCCTGGATGAGTCCTCGCCGATGGTGGATGCACGCTTGCCCGACGGCAGCCGGGTGAACGCGATCATCCCGCCGATTGCCCTGGACGGCCCGTGCCTGTCGATTCGAAAGTTTCGCAAAGACATGCTCAAGAGCAGCGATCTGGTGGCCATGCAGACTATCGACCAGAGCATTTTCGAGTTCTTCCAGGAGGCCGTGGGCAGGCGCTGCAACATCCTGATCAGCGGCGGTACGGGTACCGGCAAGACCACCTTGCTGAATATCCTCAGTCAGTTGATCAACCCCCACGAGCGCTTGGTAACGATCGAAGACGTCGCCGAGCTGCAACTGGGCCACCCGCACGTGGTCCGCCTGGAAACCCGTCCGCCCAACGCTGAGGGACACGGTGAGGTCAGGTCCAGCGACCTGATCCGCAACGCTTTGCGGATGCGCCCGGACCGCATCATCCTCGGGGAAATCCGTGGTGTGGAAGTGCTCGACGTGATGACTGCGATGAACACCGGTCACGACGGCTCCATGAGCACGGTGCACGCCAACAATGCCCAGGATGCGTTGCTGCGCCTGGAAACCCTGGTGGGCCTGACCGGTCGCGTGATCGCGGAAAAAACCTTGCGCCAGATGATCTGCGCCGCACTGGACGTGATTATCCAACTGACGCGTATGCCCGATGGCCGTCGCTGCGTGAGCGAGGTGGTGGAGGTGGTCGGCGTGCGCGATGACGTGTATGTCACCAACACCCTGTTCCGCCTGGACCGGCGCACCGGCGTTGGTTTCTTGCGCGAAGCCCTCAACCCGGCCGGCGACAAACTGCGCCGCGAATCGGCCTTGCCACCCTAGGGAGCGCGTGATGACTGGACCGGTGTTGCTGCTTGTCTGCCTGCTGCTGATCGGCTTGTCGTTCTGGCAGCTTCAACATGCCCTGCGCAAGGCACAGACGGACCGCGTGTTGGAACGCCTCGGCGATGGCCAGCCCGAGGCCCAGGAACCGAGTACCAGATGGACCGGCCTTGAACGCATGTTCCTGCGCGCGGGGCTGGGCAAACCCACGGACCGTTTGGGCCTGTGGCTGAGCGCCTGGGTCATCGGCGCACTGCTGGGCTGGTTGCTCGCCGACGGGCTGGGCCTGATCGCCATGATCGTGGGGCCGCCCCTGGCATTGCGCATATTTATCAGCTGGCGTTATCAACAGCGCGTGCAGCGCATGGTCGAGCAATTGCCACAGTTGTTGGACCATAGCGTACGCAGCCTCAAATCCGGCAGAACCCTGGCAGACGCCGTACTGGGCGGGGTCGAGAGCGTTGAAAACCCACTGAAGGACGCCATGGGTCGCGTGCAACGCAATGTGCGCATGGGGATCAGTCTGCCGGATTCGGTCAGCGACTTCGCCGAGTTTTACGAACAGGACGAATTCCGCCTGTTTGCCCTTGGCTTGAAGGTCAACCATCGCTATGGCGGCAATGCCAGCGAATTGCTGGAAAACCTGATCAACATGATTCGCGAGCGGGAACAAGGCGCCCGTCAACTCAAAGCCATGACCGGCGAAACGCGCATGACGGCCTATGTGCTGGGCGGCCTGCCCGTGTTGATCGTGGGTTACTTCATGGTGGTCAACCCCGGCTATTTGATGACCATGTGGAACGACGGCACGGGGCGCATGATGCTGTTCACCGCGCTGGCAATGGACCTCGGCGGCACCTTTATCATGTGGCGCATGCTGAGGAGTGTCTGAGATGGCACTTTTGGCCTGCGCCTTGTTGTTGCTCGCCGCCGCGGTATTGGTGGGCGGCCAAGTGCTCGAGAATCGACGTCGCAGACGCCGGGTGGCTGAACGCTTGCAGGGGCGGATGAGCGGCGATGCAAGGATCGGCACGCTCATACGTCAATTGGGCGCGAGCACCCTGGCGCAGCGCTCGGTCAGCCTGGACAACGAGACGCAGATCCTGCTCAACCGGGTCGGCTGGCGCAAGGCTAGCCAGCGCTCGCTGTTTGCTGCCTTCCAGATTGGTTTGCCTATCGTGCTGCTGGGTCTGACGCTCATCGGCCAGCAACTGCTGTTTCCTCACGCAGAACCTGCATGGATTGCCCCGATGTTTGCGCTGGGCATCGGCTACCTGCTCCCAAAACGCGTGTTGGCTGCGGCGGCCAAACATCGCCAGCAGGCCATCGCCAAAGAAATCTCAACGTTCATTCCGCTGCTGCGCATCTTGTTCGAGTCGGGCATGGCGGTCGAGCAGTCGCTGCGGGTGCTGGGCAACGAAGCCGAACGCCTGCTACCCGCGCTTACCCATGAATTGCGGCTGATCCTGGCGCGTGTCGATTCCGGCCTGGAGCTGAGCGAAGAACTGGGCAAGACCGCGCGCTTGCTGGAAGTGGATGAGTTCACCGACACCTGCATCATCCTGCAGCAATTGATCCATCAGGGTGGCGGCGCGATGAAGTCCTTGCTGGCGCTCAAGCAGTTGCTCGACGACCGACGCCTGACTCGCCTGCAGGAGTACATCTCGAAGATGTCGGCAAAAATGTCAGTGGTGATGATGGTGTTTCTGTTCCCCGCGTTGCTGATCGTGCTCGGTGGCCCGGCGTTTATCGGCATCGCCAGCGCTTTGAATCACTTTTGAGGAGACGTTGATGAAAGTACTGATTGCCGGCGTGGCCCTGCTGATGCTCGGCGGCTGCGCCACCAACGGCCAATCACCCTGGGCCGCGATGACCTCATCCGGCAGTTGCGCCAAGCCGAGTTCAGACCAGGAATTGGCGCTCAACCTGTCGGACGACCTGGCCAACGAAGGCAAGCTGCACGCCAGCCTCGCCAACCTGCAAAGCCAGCCCGAGTCCTTGCCCCAGGTGCGCCAGCGCAAGGCCCGCAATTACCGCTTGCTGGGGCGCAGCGAGGCCGAGCCGTTGTACCGCAGCCTGCTCGGCACCTGCATGACCGCTGAAGGCGAACACGGCCTGGGGCAATTGGCCGCGGCCAAGGGCGACAACGACCAAGCGATGGCCCATATGCAACGAGCGGCGCGGCTGGCGCCCACGGACGAAAAGATCCGCAATGACTTGGGCGTGGTGTACCTCAACCAGTTGCGCCTGGAAGACGCTCGCTTTGAATTCATGACCGCCATCGAGCTCAAGCAGGGCGATCCTTTGGCCGCCGTCAACCTGGTGACGCTGTTGATCTATCAGGACGACTGGGGGCAAGCGGCGAAAGTGGTCAGCCAGTTGGGCCTGAACCCCGAGCAAGTCACCGTTGCCCAGGCACGCGCGGAAAAACTCAAGGGCTCCCGCGCGGCGACGCGCAAAGTAGCGGCGGTGAGCGATGCCCTGCCGGTGACCCTCAAGTAAGGAGTGATTGATGAAAGCACATTACCTTATTGGCCTGGCGCTGCTGCCGCTGAGCGCACTGGCTCTCGAACCTGGCCCGTCGTCCCCGCAACAAGCGGAGACGGAAAACTGGCTGGCCTTGCAGGTCAATGGTCGGGCCGCTTCGGCGACACCGCAAAGGACCACTCCCGCAGAACGGGAGCAAGCCTTTCAGCGCTGGCTGGACAGCAATAAGCATCCGATTCCGGAGTTCTTTGAATCGGAGTCGGGAGGGTCTTCCCAAGGCGGGAAGAGCCAGTGACACCCTAGTGGGCGGTGACCCGTTGGCGCATCGCCGAGTTATTCGGTGACAAGGCCAACGCCAGCTGGGTGCGGTTGTGCATGTGGGTGAGGCGCAGCACCTGAGACACGTACAGCTTGACGGTGTTCTCGGTGATCCCCAGCTCACAGGCAATCTGGTAGTTGGTCTGGCCCTTGCCCACCAGACGAGCCACATCGAGCTGGCGCGGTGACAGCTGGTTGAAGATGGTCGGAATCTCCACTGGTCCAGCCTCTTCGGCGACCGGCTCGCCATCGTCCACCAAGCCGGGGCTTGGGCTGCGGCGCACTTTATCGAGGTCCTGGTACAGGTCATTGATGGATTCGGAGAGGTATTGCAGCTTCTGGTTCAAGTGCCCCAGTTGCAGCTCTTTTTGCCGTTCTTCCAACGCCGCTTCCTGGCGTTGCAGGCCTTCGAGCAACTCATCGAGGTTGATCGGCTTCTGGTAGTAATCCGAGATTCCTGCGCGCAGGGCCTTGATCACGTCCTGCTTGTCGGCACGTCCGGTCAGCATGATCGCTTCGAACGCCCGCTGCTTGCCCGCTACCTTCTGCATGGCCTGCACCAGCTCGATGCCATCCATGTCCGGCATATGCAGGTCGCACAGGACCAAGCCGATGTCGGCATCCTCGCCGAAGCGTTGCAACGCATGCCGACTGGATTCACAAGGGACGCAGCGGTAACCACTGCCTTCAAGAAATTCGCAGAGCTCTTCCACGATCATCGGCTGATCGTCGACCACGAGCACTTTCACCGCTGAGGTAAGCTTGTTCACGCGCCACTCCATGCCTGGAAAGCCAAAAGATTGATCGATCCCTTTTGACAAAAAATCCTATACATCCAGTTAATAAACGTAGACCTACTTTCCGACTCTGTACACCGCGATAGAGACCTCGTCAGACTAATGGATCCAAAACCAATATAGTCCAAACCCAGTCAATACAAAGGGCGCAAAAGGCTGTTTTGTTGACGCTCCCGTAGCCGCACCTTGAAGAGGTGCGCTAAGCCTTTGACGGAAAAGCACCCAGCCACTTTGGAACAGCGCTGCGCCGATCAAAGACCACAATAAATAGTCCAGCGTACTGGCCAGCGCCAGGGCGGCCAGCAGCTTCACATCACCCGCGCCAAAGCGGCCCAGCGCATAGCCGGGCAAGGTCAGCAGCAGTGCCACGGCAAAGGCCCAGCCACCTTCGCCGGCGGGCGCTCCGAGCCAGGTGGTGCCCGTCCATAACAGGTAGAACAGCGCCAGCAGCGCCGCCCCCAGGGTCAAGCCGTTGGCGATTTGCCGTTGATGCATGTCCTGCCATGCACAGAGCCCCAACCAGAGCAGTATCACCACGCCATGGATCACGTAAAAAACATCCCTTTTTGCCGAATGATTCTATGCTGATATCAAGTAGTAGCCGTCAGGGTAGACGCAGTCATGAAAACAAGCCTCCCTAGAAAGCAAAAAGGTGCGGCGGCGATTGAGTTCGCGCTGGTCTTCGGGATCTTTTTTGCGGTGTTCTATGGATTGATCAGCTATAGCCTGCCAATGCTGTTAATGCAGTCGTTCAACCAGGCGGCAGCGGAGGCCGTACGCCAGGCCATGGCGGTGGACCCGGTAGCCGCGGGCACCGCTTATGGCACGCAGGTGACTGATCGCGCCAAAACCACGGCGATCCAGCAGTTGAACTGGATTCCACCCAGCTTCCAATTTACCGACGATTTAATCACCGCCGCCTACAACGGCACCACGCTGACTGTGACGATTAAATACCCCACCAGCCGTCTCTATTCAGTGTTTCCGACATTGGTAGTGCCGGGCATAGGCCCCGTGCCAAATCTGCCGGCCAACCTGACGGCCATGTCGAGTCTGCAGTTTTGACCTCGGGGGATAACCTCTTCGGGCGCCTGCTCGGCCGCACCAGCGCCACGCCGCTCGACACGCCCGCCGCACCCACGCCAGGGTTGCATCTGCAACTGGATCCCCAGGGCCACGTATTGAGCATCAGCGGCACTCTGCGGCCGCAGCTCGCGTCGCATGAGGTGGGCGAAACCCGACCACTATTGCGTGACCTGTTGTGCGCCAGCAGCGCGTTGAGCATTGAAGGCCGTCCGGAAGACTGGCAGCACCAGAACCTGGACCTGGACTTCCAGGGTGCTACCGGCCAGGTCCTGCACACTCGCGGCTGGATCGAAGCCGAGGGTGACGGCTGGAGCCTGCGCCTGCTGGACGTCGGCGACTTGCTGGCTGGCTCGCAACTGGCCCAACACCGTGAGCAGAATCATCAACTGGCCTGCCAGATAAGCAGCCAGTTGCGGGTGTGCAGCCTGGCCCGACTGCCCGAGGTGTTCAACGAGCACCTGCGGAGCGTGGCGCAGCGCTGGCGAATTCCCTGCCTCGCGCTGGCGTTGCTCGATGAAGAAGACCAGGACTGGCGGATCTACAGCCACTACGCCGCCCACGATGCCCCCGCCTTGTGGCGGACCGGCCAACACCTGGGCACCAGCCTCGACAGTGTGAGTGGCAACACGCCGTTGAGCCTGGCCCAGGAGCGTAGCGACAACCCACGCCTGCAGAGCATTTTCGGCAATGCCGATGGATTCCTGGTGCCCTACCGTGACAGCCAGGGCATCGCCGCGTGGTTACTCTGCGGCCTCTACAACGGCCAGCAACACGCCCGCGAACAGGACTGGCTGAACCTCACCGCCGCCCTCGCCGCCCCCTTGCTGAGCCGCTTGCGCGAGCAACGCTATCATCAACAGCTCGACCGCATGGAAGCCCTGCAAGGCCTGCTCGGCACCGGCTGGTGGGAGCTGCTGCCGGCTACCCAGGAAATCCAGCTCGCCCCGCAGTTGCTGCACAGCCTCAGCCCGGAGGACGGCCCCACCCACCAACCGCTGGGCCTGTGGCTGGAGCTGATCCACCCCGCCGACCGCCAGGAACTCAACAGCCGCTTGCACGATCTGCAGGCACTGGGCAAACCGCTGCTGACCAGCGTACGCCTGCAACGCACCGACGCCGAGCACAACCCCCTCTGGTACCGCGTACAGGGCCAGGTGCTGGGCATGGGCGATGACCGCCGCTGGGTCGGTTTCATGCTCGACATCAGCGACATCAAGAACCAACAACTGCAAGCCGCCGCCGCCCATGCGCGCCTGGACAACCTCATCGCCAGTTCACCGGCAGTCATCTATGTGCAGCGCTATGTCAGCGGTGCCCTGCACCCGGCGTTCTTCAGCGATAGCCTGCTGCCGCTGCTGGGCTGGACGTTGGCCGAGTGTAACCACGACAGCCTGGCGTCGCTGATTCACCCCGAAGACCGCGACCTGTACTTCGAACGCACCCGCCAACTGTTGCGCGAAGGCGCCGTGCGCAGCCGCTACCGCCTGCGCGACAAACAAGGCCAATACCATTGGCTGCTCGATGAAGCCAAATTACTGCGCGATGACCTAGGATTGCCGCTGGAAGCCGTCGGGCTGTGGCTGGACGTCACCGAGACAACCCAGGCTGCCGAGCAGATCAAACAAAGCGAAGAGCGCTATCGCATCCTCGTCGAAGACTCCCCGGCAATGATCTGCCGCTACCGCCCGGACCTGACCCTGACCTTTGGCAACACGCCGCTGGCCAATTACCTGGAATGCTTGCCCGCACAGCTGCCGGGGCAGAACCTGGGGCACTGGCTGTCGGAAGAACAGCGCCAGGCCTTTGTGCAACGTATCGGCCAATTGAGCGCGGAATTTCCGGTCAGCACCGCCGAAATCAGCCTGGAATTGCCCGGCCGCGAACACGCCTGGTGGGTATGGTCAGACCGTGGCGTGTTCGATGAACAGGGCACGCTGGTGGAAGTGCAAGCGGTGGGCCGCGACAACACCGAAGTGCGCCGCTCCCAGCAGCAACTGACCCAGAGCGCAAAGATGGCCACCCTTGGCGAAATGGCCACGGGCCTGGCCCATGAGATCAACCAGCCGCTGAACGTGATGCGCATGGCGATCGTTAATGTGCTCAAGCGCCTGCGCACTGGCGATGCGCAAATCGACTACCTCACTGACAAGCTCCAGCGCATCGACACCCAGGTGCAGCGCGCGGCGCGGGTGGTGGACCATATGCGCGTGTTTGGCCGCCGCTCGGAAATCGAACAACAACCCTTCGACCCGTCACAGGCGGTGGAAGGCACGCTGTCACTGCTCGGTGAAGGCTTGCGCGGCAAAGGTGTGGAGGTGCGCGTCACGCCAGCGGACGCTGCGATGCAGGTCAAAGGTTACGTCGACCAGCTTGAGCAGGTGCTGATCAACCTGGTGGTAAATGCCCGCGATGCGCTGTTGAGCAAACAGGAAAAGGACCCGGCGTTCCGCCCCTGGATCGCAGTGCATTGCGAGCACGACAGTCGGCATGTGCGGATCTGGGTGGAAGACAACGCTGGTGGCATTGACCCTCGGTTGCTGGAGCGGATTTTCGAGCCGTTCTTTACCACCAAGCCGATTGGCGTGGGCACGGGGTTGGGGTTGTCGGTGAGCTACGGGATTGTGGAAAACATGGGCGGACGGTTGAGCGTTGCCAATGGGGAGCACGGTGCGCGGTTTTGTGTGGAATTGCCGATCAGTTAGATCACCAAGTAGGCGCGGCCCATATGGCAACTGAGGTTGGCGCCGACTTCGGCGTTGCCAGCAGTGATGCCTAGTGCACTGAGCAACCCGTTCACGATCGGGTCCAGCACCGGCGACAAGACGTCTTTGACAGCAGTGATCAATGTGTTGGTGATGGTCGCGAGCAAACCCGAGACACTAGACAATGGGCCGCTCGTTGGATTCCCAGGAGGGGGAACGTATATCACCTGAATCCCGCCCAGCGTATTGACCAAGCTTTTAACTACATCTGAAGCAGGAACAACGGGTTGATAGGTGGGTGTCAGGTTCATTTCATTGACCGGTGAAAACGTAAGCTTCTGAGTACTGCCTCCAACCGTCGCGTGTACAACCGATAGCAATAAACTGCCCCCCAAACCGGCTTTACGTGGGGCACATCCAAAAATCCCTGCGCACGTCTGTACACCAATATCCACTAGAGCGACGGGCTGAACAGTGGCAGCCGCTGCCGAGGAGAATGCCTGCACCGGGTCAACCTTTCCGACTGACACGTCCGCCAGCGCTGTACTCGCCTGAACGGTCAGTGACTTCGTTGCATTGCTCGCGCAACTAAAGTCAGTGACATAGGCATTTGCACTGGCCATTTCGATGTTGATATCCAGGCCGCTAAGCAATTGCACATCCGTACGGTCACACGGTTTCAACACTAGACACAGAAGCGGATCCAGCATGCCCACAAGATTCAGGTGCAACAGGTTATTGACCACTCCTGTTACCGGGGTCGTCAACGCTGAAACCGCAGACGTCAACTGACTCAGTCCGTTGAGCACAGGAAGTTGAATAGACACCAACGTGCGGACTTGCGCCGTACGCACAAAAATCTGATCTGTCGGAGGGGTCTTCAACAAGCCCGCTTTGGCCTTTGCAGGGTTACCAATAGCCGACAGTTGGGGAGGTACGATCACTTTGGTTTGGACCGAAACGTTTCCTATCAAGGGAATATTCAACTGAGTTGCAGCACTCACCGCACTCTTGCTACTGGAAAGCTGCGCCACGGTCTGTAGGAGTTGAAACACCTGCACGCTGGTATTCAAGGCTGCGGCCGGTGTTCCAGTAGCGACCTTCAGCAGGTCTCCGACCTTCAACAGTTGTGTGTTGGGCGCGATTGCTTTCACTGAAATCACGTCGTTAATGATCGCCGTGGCCACCGAGCCATTTTTTTGCAGCACCTTTACCGCGGCGTCGATCAACTGGCTGGCGGATGCAGCGGTGTTGAGCAACGCATCGTAGTCACCTGCCTTGACATTCAATTGAATCGCCAGCTGATCCAAGTAGCTGAGTAGGTTCACGTTCGTCGTCAGCAAGCCGTTCCAGCCCGCAGCCGTCAGGGACAGGTTGCCGCCCAACAGATTGCCGATGAGCATGTTCAATAGAGGAGATTTGCTGGCGTCGACCGTTCCTAGGCCGCTGCGAATCGTCAACTGCGCCACCGGCGGCGCATACGCAGCCACGGCAGTGGCACTCAGGATCATCTGCGTGGATGTTGGCCCGCCGCTGAACATGCTCCAGATCCCGCCGGCAATGCTGGTCATCACGCTGCGCGTGGCCACCACTCGCACGGCATCGTTTTTGGTGGCGTCTGCGGTGAATACACGGATATTGCTGGCATTGGTGGTCAACGTTCCGCAGGTCACGGCCAGGCCACGGCTGTTGTCACCGGCGACCACGGTGAAGCCGTTGCGCGTGGCGTTTTCCTTGGCGTAGTCGTTGGCGGTGGTGGTGGGCGTGCACAGGCCGCCACGGCCGGCGGCTTCCAGGGCCGAGGTGTCGGCGATGGATTGCAATTTGCGCTTTTCCAGGTGGAGGCGGCCGCTGTCTACCGCGAGCAGCATGAACACCAGGGCCACTGCGAGGGTGCCCGCAGCCATCAGGCCAATCGCACCACGCTGACGGGAACCAAGTCGGGGAGACATCAGGCACTCCTTAGCGCTTACTCTCCTTAGTTGGTTTTGAGTGTAGACAAGGGCTGGCCAGTCGCCAGATGAATGATTGACAGAGACTTATTGGCTGACCGAGTTCCAATGTGGGAGCGGGCTTGCTCGCGAATGCGGTGGGTCAATCGGTACATGTGTGACTGACACACTGCATTCGCGAGCAAGCCCGCTCCCACACTGGATTTCCCACATTGAATCTGTGCTGGGTTTTAGTGGGGTGGGTAGCTGGAGAGGATTCGGGTGATCGTGGTGCGGATGGCGTTGTTGCGGTCCTGCGGGTTGGGCGAGCTGGCCATCATTTGTTCGTCGCTGCCGCGCCAGACCAGTTTGCCGTCTTTGCCGTCAAGCAGGTCGATCTGGAGGGTGGCGACTTTGTAGGTGATGTTGCGGGTTTCGTTGTACATCGGCGCGCCCCAATAGCCGTTCCATGGGCCGCCCCATGCACCACCATAATTGGTGGTGACTTGTTGCTGGCGGTCTTCGACGATCAGGTAGGCCTGTACACTCAAGTCGGCCTTGCTGCCCGGTGCCGCGGGGCGCAGGCCGCGTTGGTCGAGTTGTTCGCCCACTGCCTGACGGATGCGTTGTTCGGTGAGGTCGCTCTTGATACGTGGGTCATCCGGGCGATATTGCAGGGCCGGGTCTTTCCAGGCCCAACTGCGGTAGGCGCCGAAGTCCCGGCTGGCATCAAAATCGTGGTTGACCTGGCTGGTCTGGCAACCGCCCAGCAACATGACAACTGCGAGCAAAGCGATACGACAAAACATGGTTTTTCTCCAAAAAGCGACCCGCGCTCAAGATGAGAATAGCTGTTAACTCGGAGGATACGCCGTCATTGCCTTTTGCACCGCCTGGCGCAAGGCATCTCCCCGTTCACTGAGGCTGCCCTGGCTGCTGGTTTCCGCGCTGGCACTCCACACCGGCTGGCCCGTGCGGGCATCGAATAGATTGACGCGCACCACCACGACCTGGACTTCATAGGTGCGTACGATCGGCACCGAGTTGTACATGCCGTAGCCATTGCCATAGCGGTTGTAGCCGCCGTAACCGTAGCCATAGTCATCCTGGACTTGCTTGAGGCGCTTCTCCTGACGCACATCGGCGCTCACCAGCAGGTCTGCCGGGCGGTTGTCGTGCAAGGGACGCAGGCCGCGCTGGTCAAGCGCGCCGCTGACCGCTTCGGCAATTTGCGCCGAATCCGCCCAGGCCGTGCCCGCCGGGAGCTGGCCATTGCGCCACGCCCAGTTGCGGTAGGCGCCGTAGTCGCGCACGGGCGCGGGATAGGCGCTGGCATCAAAGGTATTGGCTGCCTGCGGCGGCGCCGGTGGAATCGGCGCCGAAGCGGAGACATAAGGGTTGGGGCTCGAACACGCCCCCAAGCCGAGAGATAACAGGATCAAACAGAGACGACGCATTTCGACCTCCGCAGACTGGGCCGTTTAAACCGGACGGCAAACCCAGTGCAAATAACGCCCAAGTCCGGCAAAGCTTGGGTGACGACGGTGAGCGAGTTCCATCTCCAAAAGGTCCTGCAAATCCGCGCGGGCCTGGAATTCCACCGGCATATAGTCATGGAATACGCGAACGCCACTTTGGCTTTCGACCTGCCAAAGGCCTTCGAGTTGCGCCGCCAACTCACGTGGATCGAGCGGCTGCTGCGGGGTGAGACTCTGCTTTTCGCCGGCCATGTCGTTCTTGCGCATTTTGCGGAAGTGGCCTTTAAGCAGGTTGCGGTAAATCAGCGCATCGCGGTTGTAGAACGCCAACGACAACCAGCCGCCAGGCACCGTGAGCTGGTGCAGCATCGGCAGGATCGCATGAGGTTCGGCCAGCCATTCCAGCACGGCGTGGCACAGCACCAGGTCGTAGGGTTCGGTGAGTTGGCCGAGCAGGTCTTGCCAGGGCGCATGGATAAAGGTCGCGGTCTGCCCGGCGTCGGCAAAACGTTGGCGGGCGCCGTCGAGCATCGGTTCAGCAGGTTCCGCCAAGGTAACCTGATGACCTTGCTCGGCCAGCCACAGCGACATGTGGCCCAGGCCTGCGCCGATATCCAGGACTCGCAAGGGGCGTTTGGGCAGGGCTTCGGTGAGGTCGGCCTGGAGCACCGCCAGGCGAATCGCGCCTTTGGCACCGCCGTAGATTTTTTCGGCAAAGCGCGTGGCCAGTTGGTCGAAATGACGATCACTCATGGGCAAACCGCCGTTCGCTGTCGGCCAATTTGGCGCGCACCACCTCGTTCATGTCCAGGCCCAGTTCGCTGCACAGCAACAGCAGGTACAACACGATATCGCCGACTTCCTGGCCAGCGTGGGCGAGTTTCTCAGCCGGGAGCTGGCGCGATTGGTCTTCGCTCAGCCATTGGAAGATTTCCACCAGTTCGGCCATTTCTACGCTGGCGGCCATGGCCAGGTTTTTTGGGCTGTGGAATTGTTTCCAATTATTTGTATCGCGAATGCGGTGCAGGCGTTCGGTGAGGTGTTCGAGGTTCATGCGGGGGCTCCTGAAGGTGGGTAGCTTCGGGGGGATTGGCGGTTAAGGCAAGTGAATCTCTGGTGTGCTTGAGGACGCCTTCGCAGGCAAGCCAGCTCCCACATTGGAATGGGTTTGCAAATCAAAATGTAGGCTTGCCTGCGATAAGGCTCTAGTCGATGACGCTGAATTCCAGGCGGGCGGTTTGGCCGGCTTCGTCGAGGACGCTGAGTTGGTAGCGGCCCAGGTGTTCGAAGCTGGCGTTGATGAAGTCCTGGTTGGCGCTGTCGCCCAGTGGCGCGCCGTTGAGGAACCACCAGCGCCGGCCACTGCCGCCGAGGGCGGAGATTTTCAGGCGCAAGGTTTGCTGGCTGGCGGCGGGCAGGCGCAGTTGGTCGCCCTCGCGTACGCCAACGATCGACAGCGGTGAAGACGCGGCCAGCGCCGGTGGCGGGCAATCGGCGTCAGCGGGCGGGATGCGTGCTTCGCGGCGTTCGGCCCTTGGCAGCCAGGGTTCCAGGGGCGCAGGCCACAGGGCGATGTTTTTCGGCTCCGCACCCGGGCAATGGGCGTCGACCCGCAAGCCTTTGGCATTGACCCATACGCTTTCCATCAGGCCCACGCTCAACGGTTGGTCCAGTGCCTGCAAGGTCGGCGGCGTGGTGTTGTCCAGCGTCCAGGCGAAGCGCTGGCGGCGGCAATTGGGGTCGCTGCGGCTCATGGGCTGGCCTAGTGGCCAACAGATCGCTGCCACGCCGACATTGGCGGGCACCGGTTTGACCGGCGCGCTGATGCCGCGCTGGCTGTCGCGGTTGCTCAGTACGTCGTGCACCTGCAACATCAACGGCGCCGCCGAGGCCAGCCCGAACTGGCCCGGCACCGGCGTGCCGTCCGGGCGGCCGATCCACACGCCGATCAAGTAACGCGGCCCCACGCCAATCGCCCAGGCATCACGAAAGCCGTAGCTGGTGCCGGTCTTCCAGGCCAGGACCGGGCGTTGCACCAGCTCGGCACGCGGGTCGCGGTCGGGACGCGCCTGGCCGCTGAGTATGCGCCGCACAATCCAGGCGGACCCTGGCGACAGTAATGGCCGCTCCCTAAGCGCATCGTCCGGCTGTAATCGAATAGTTGCACTCCTGCCGTCACGGGCGAAGGCGCTATAGCCGCTCACCAGATCTTCCAGACGGCTGCCTGCGCCGCCCAGGATCAAGGCCAGGTTCGGCTCGGCCAACGCCGGCAACGCCAAAGGCACCCCGCCGATACGCATCTCGGCGGCGAACCGCTTCGGCCCATAGGCTTCCAGCAACTGTACCGCCGGCAGGTTGAGCGAACTGGACAGCGCCGTACTCGCCGGCACTGCGCCGGTAAAACCCATGGAGAAGTTGCCCGGCCGGTAATCCCCGTAACGCCGCGGCACGTCCTGCAGCAGGGACTCAGAATGAATCAGCCCGTCATCAAGGGCCATGCCGTAGAGAAAGGGTTTCAAGGTGGAGCCCGGCGAACGCCGTGCGCTGATCATGTCCACATGGCCAAAACGCTTGGCATCATTGATGTCCACCGAGCCGAGGTAGGCGCGTACCGCCATGGTTTCTTCCTCCACCACCAGGATCGCGGCGGAGGTGTGCTCCGGCAAGCGTGCACGCCAACCCAACAGCAGGTCTTCGAGGCGGCGTTGCAGGGTGGCATCCAGGGTGGTGCGGATCAGCGGCGGGCTGTCGGGGCGGTTCAGGCGGCGCGCGAGCAGGGGCGCCAAGCTCGGCTCCAGGCGCGGGGCGAGCAGCAGCGGTTCCTGCAGGGCTTCATCGACGGCGGCTTGCGGCCACACCTTGAACTCGCCAAGACGACGCAGCACTTTGTCGCGCGCTTCCTGGGCACGCTGCGGGTGACGGTCCGGGCGCAATCGGCTGGGCGCCTGGGGCAAAACCGCGAGCAAGGCGGCTTCGGCATGGGTCAATTGTGATGGAGACTTGCCCAGATACGCCCAACTGGCCGCCGCCACGCCCTGCAATGTTCCGCCAAACGGTGCGCGATTCAGGTAGAGGTTGAGGATTTCCTCCTTGGACAGGTGCCATTCCAACTGCGCCGTGCGCCACAACTGGCGCAACTTGCCGTGGAAGGTGCGCGAATGCGGATCCAACAACCGCGCCACCTGCATCGACAACGTACTGCCCCCCGACACCACACGCGCCCCGGTCAGGTTCTGCCAAGTCGCCCGTACCAGCGCCAGCGGGTTTACGCCAGGATGCTGATAGAACCAACGGTCTTCATAGGTGAGCAACGCATCCAGGTAATACGGCGACACTTCGCTGGTTTGCACGGGATAGCGCCACACCCCATTCGCATCGGCAAACCGCCATAACGGCGTGCCATCCTCAGCCAACACCACCCGCGCCAAATCATCCTGGGGCAACGGCAACGGCCAAACCCGATCCGCCCCCCACAACAACACCACCACCAACACCACTGCCCCCAAAGCCCAGCGCAGTAAATGTGGGAGCGTACACCCGCAAATGACGCAACTTAATCGCAAATTCAACCGAGCAAACCTCTATGCTTGTAGGGAACTAGCCTCTCGCAATAACAACCAAAGACACAGATACGCCCACCTCTTCATCAGGACACACACATGCAGGTAGAAAGCTTTTTCGAATGGCTGGGCCAGGCGCTCGGTTCCATCATCCGCTTTATCGTCGACGGCCTCAGCGGCCTGTTCGGTGCCCTGACCAACGCCGGCGGCAACTTCGTCGAAGGCCTGTCCCGCACCCTGGGCATGGACACCTCGATCATCAGCATCATTACCCTGATCATCGGCCTGCTGTTCCTGTATTCCGCCGTACGCGCCTTCATGCGCGCCTCGGTCATCATGGGCATCATCTGGCTACTGCTCGGCCTATGGCTCCTGAGCTGGGTCGTCCACTAACCCTACAAACACCTCAACCCCCCTGTGGGAGCCAGTCCTGCCAGTTAGGTTATCAGCGCCCCTTGATCACCAAATCCGCCGGCGTCTCCCCCACCGCCTGCCAATTCGGTCGGTACATCGACTCCACCTGCGGCGGTGGTACGCGATAAGTCCCCGGTGTCACCGCCCGCGCCAGATACAGCAGGTGCGTGGTGCCAGACCCCTCCAGATTAATCGCCGCCACATACCGATCATCCCTGAACTCCTGATGCTTGAGCGACGCGTTCTGCATCGACTCACGCCACTCCTTCACTTGGCTGCTGGCGTTCTCCAGGCTGGCAGCACTCTGCGCCAGGTTCTGGTTTTCAAGCTCCAGGCCAGCGGGCAGCAAATCCACCACCAAGGCATCCGGCACACGTTGCTTGGCACCGACCGCCAGATGCACCAGCACCAGATCCCCACTGTTGAGGCTACGAAGATTCAACGGCTGGCCATTCATGCCCAGGTACTCACGGCGAATGCTCAGGTTGTCGCCGCCGGCAGCCGGTGGCAGCTGTGGATAACCCGAGATCGTCAGTTGCTGATACACCGGCGTTTCGCCCTGATTGCTCAAGGTCAAATCACTGGAAAGCAGCTTGCCTTCCAGCGCCAGCGTCGATTGCTGATTATTCAACGCTTGCACACCGCCACTGCCGGTCAGCGACACCTGCCAGTTCGAATCCGGCTTGGCGAAACCGAGGCGCCCCGCCAGGAACAACGAATTACGCTCCTGGGTCGACAGATACGGACTGGCCGCCAGTTGATCCGACAGCGTAAACAAGCGCTCCTCACGCTTGCCCTTGGCCAAATCATTTTCTTCCAGCAACGCCAGGATCATTGCCTGGTCGCGCAGCGGGCTGCCGTAATCGGCCAGCCATTCATTGGCATTGCGCTGCGCCGCCAACCCGGCCAGCAAGGCTTGATCGGCACGCGGTTGGTCGCCCATCTTCTGCAACGCGATAGCCAACTGCACCAGCGGCAACCCGGAGCGGGCGTCGCTGCGTCGTTCAAAGATGCTGCGCAACGCGCCCAACGGTGCCTGCTGACTGCGCGCCAAGACCATGCCGGCGTAGGCCTGCACGGCAAAGCGCGTGTGATCGGCGTTATCGCTGTAGTCGACATCGATCAGGTTGCGCTCCTGCACATAACGCAGCAGGCGCTCGCTGGCCTTTTTCAAGGCTTCAGGCGGTACCGCAAAACCCTGATCTCGGGCGCGCAACAGGAAGTCGGTGACATAGGCCGTCAGCCAATATTCTTCTTCACCATCGGCGCCCCACAAACCAAAGCTGCCGTTGTAGCGCTGCATACCCAGCAAACGCTCAATGCCCAGCTCGATCTTGCGTTTGCGCTCGCTGTCCGATTCGCCCTTGATGGACAGGCGTTTGAGCAAGGCATCGTCGGCATACAACGACGGGTACAGGCCACTCGCGGTCTGTTCCAGGCAACCGTAAGGGTAAGCCTTGAGTGCACTGATCTGCGCACCGAGGTTCAACGGCGGCCGGCTCGACAGGCTCAGCAGGGCCTGGCGCCCCGAGGTATCGAATTGATCCAGGGTACCCGGTGGCAGGCTCCACGGCTGATCCTTGAGAACCGCGCGATAATGTTTGAGCAGTGCCGGATACGCCGGCCGCACGCCCAAGGTCCATTCACGGGTGAACGGCGGCAGGTGCTCACCTGGCAAGTCCAGCCCATTCACGGTCACCTTGACCTTGCCCTGCCCCAACCCGCCCCAGGCTTTTACGGGGATGCGCAAGGTGGTGCGTTGGCCTTGTGTCAGCTCGACGGTTTGCGCGCCGCTGTTGACCAATTCCAACTGCCCCTCGGCAGTCAGTTGCACATCAAGCTTCTGCGCCTTGCCCGACAGGTTGGACAGGTCCAGCGCTAACGTTGTCTGGTCACCACCGGCCAGGAAGCGTGGCGCCGACAGTTCGGCAATCAGCGGTGCAGCAATGACCGTCTTGGCTTCAGCCATGCCGTAGCGGTCATCGCTCCAGGCCTGGGCCATCAGGCGCAGTTCGCCGTTGAAGTCGGGAATATTGACGCTGACTTCGCCTTCGCCCTGCTCATTCAAAGTGACCGGCGCGCTTTGCAGGGCAACGATGGTCACACTGGTGTCCGGACGCTTGCCGCCCTTGGCCAACGCTGCGTCACCACCAAACGCCAGGCTGGCCAGGCGACCCTGGCCGGCCTCGATCAACTGGCCGTAGATATCGAACTGGTCCACGCCATACGCCTTGCGGCCGAACAGGCTGGAATACGGGTCCGGTGTCGGGTATTCGGTGATGTTGAGGATGCCCACGTCCACCGCCGCCACCAGTACGTGCACCTGTTTCGGCACGCTGCCATCGGCATTTTTAGCCGAGATCTTCACCGCCAGCGGTTGTTTGGGGCGCATTTTTTCCGGCGCAGTGAGGGTCACGCCCAGTTTGCGCTGGGTGCGATCCAGCGGCAGGTGCAGCAGGCCCACTGCACGTTTGGGGGTGATATTGGCTTTACGCTCGCCTGGGCGAATCACCAGGGCACTCACGTACAAGTCATGCCGCGACCATTTCGGGTCGAGCTTCACGGCGAAGCTTTTGCCCTCGGCAGGCACGTCGATTTCCTGCCACCACAGCGGCCCTTCGGCGGACTCCACCAGCAGGTAGCCTTTACCGGCTGCCGGTGGCGTGACGGTGACATTGGCGGTGTCACCATCGCCATACGCGGGTTTGTCCAGCGCCAGCTTGACCTGATCGGGGCGCACAGCGCCGCCTTCGGTATTGTCCTGGCCCTGGTAGCCGGCCCAGAAGCGCAAGCTGCTGACCAACCCCGTCTGCGGGTCTTCGACCTCGACGCGGTACGGGCCCCACTCCACCTGGAAGCTGACCTTGGCGGTGTCGCCAGCCTTGATAGTCAGGGTCTGCTCGTCAAGGTTGAGGAATTTCTCGTTGAAGTGATAGCTCCAGCCATCGTTCTCGGAGTAGTTCCAGTAGTAGTCACGGCGCTCGCGCACCAGGCGTACCTTGAGGTTTTGCGCGGCGAGTTTCTGCCCATCCTGATTGGCCAGCAGTACTTCAAATTCCGCCGGGCCATCGCCATTGGTTTCGGTGCCGTCAAACAACCCACGCAGGCCCGGAAGCTGCTCGGCGGGCCAGATCGGCTGCACCAGACGCCGCGTGATCGGGCGCCCGCCGGACTCTTGCAGGCTGGCTTGCACGATCAATTGCAACGGCGACTTCGCGTCGGCCCACTTGCTTTCCAGGGTCAGCGCTTCCTGGCCCTTGGCGTCGAGCACGCTTTCATCCAGTTCGAAATCCTGGCTCAACTCTTCTTCGGTAACAGAGCCGAACTGGTAGCCCGGCAATGACTTGACCGCTTCGCGCAACGGGCGCACATAAACCTGACCACTGACGCGGTTGCCCGATGCTGGCGCACCGTACAGGTAACGGCCGTTAACCTGAATGACCGGGTTGTCCGCGGGGCTCAGCGCGGTGTCGCTGCCCTTGAGTTCCAGCGCCAGGCGCTCGGGCAAGAAGTCTTCAACGAGGAACTCATACAACTGCGGTTTGCCATCGCCCAGGTCGAATACCAGCTGCCAGCGCCCAGTCGGCGCTTCGCCGGCCAGTTGCAGCTGGTATTGATAAAGACCGGAGGCATCCGCATCCCAGACGAATTTGCGGCTCACCTGCTCGTCCGGGCGACGCACTTCGACGCTCACCGGCTGCGGTTTGACGGCATTGCCGTCCTTGTCCCGCAACAGTGCATTGAGCAGTACCGTTTCACCGGGGCGATACAGATCACGCGGGCCGAACACAAAGAACTGCAAGGGGTGGGAAGGCTGGCCGCCAATGTCGAATTCGGCCAGGTCCAGTGCAGCGCTGTCGAGGCGCAACAGACTGGTCTGTTCACCCTGCTTGGCCAGGAGCACCTGGGCCTTTTTCGGCAGCGGCAATTCAGCGTGGCCGCCCTTCTCGGTCTTGCCCTGGCCCAACACACGGCCCTCGGCGTCGAGTACTTCAAGGTCAACCCCATCCAGTGCCTTGCCGCCTTCCAGCGCCTGGGTAAACACATCCAATCGGTTGGCGTAGCGGTGCACCGACAGGCCAATGTCACTCAAGGTGAACAGCGTGGCCGGTTGCGAATAGTTGTAGGTGCCCGACGCACGCATCACCGCCAGGTACACGCCCGGCTGCTGCAGTTGCTTGAGGCCGGCGATCGGCAGTAAAAGGGTTTCGCGAGTGTTGCGCGCCGGGTTCAAGTCGAAACGGCCACCGTAGACCAGGTCGGCCAGCGGCAGCAGTTCGCGGGATTCATAACTTTGCAGGCTGGTATTACGCCCCCACTGCGCCAGGAATGACGGCAAGGATTCGGGCTTGATGCGGAAGAACTCGACGTCGATCTTGTCGACGTTCAGCGCAATCACCGGCAGGCCTTCTGCCAGGCGCGTCGGCAACAAGGTGCCACGGCTGGCGAAGCCGACAGTGGCTTGCAGGTCGCGGGTTTCCAGACGGGCGATGTACTCGGCGGCGAGCGTTTTGTCGTTGACCGCCTTCACCCCGGCATCCACCGTGAGCACCAGTTTGCGCTGTGGCTCCAGGTGGCGAAGGCGCAGCTCCATGAGGTTGTCGGAGATTTCCCAGGCGCCATCGACCTTGCCGGACTTGCTGTCCACCAAGTGCAATTTGTCAGCGAATTTCTGATCGGGGTCCAGCGGAATGGAAAAGCTCACCGACAAGGTACTGGCCCCATCGAGCTGCACTTCAGACACGTCCACCACGCTCAACTCACGCCCGGCGTAGCGTTGCTTCAGCGCCGCCACATCCACCGCCGCTTTAGCCGGCTTGGGTGCAACCGTTGCCGCCGCAGGCGCGGTCGGGGCAGTCGGTTTATCGGAAGAATCGCAGGCGCTCAGCAGGGCCAGCGCGCAGGCCAGGAACAATCCTTTGTTAAGCATGAGGCACTCGTAGTGGGAGGGACCGAAGGACTCACTATATATCAGCCCGAGTGGGGCCGATGAGGTGCTGGTCACATTGACCGACGGGAGGATGGTTTGGCTCTAAGGGCCTTCCAGACCAAGCCAAATCCCACAAACAACAGAGATCTAAATGTGGGAGCTGGCTTGCCAGCTCCCACATTGGTTCCGCGGTGTCATGGAGGGACAGTTACAATACCCCTCCCCAAAGGAGCCCTCATGACCACCCTGCTCACCGACTGGCGCCACCGCCCCACCCACCGCCGCGTCTGGGCCCTGGCTGCGCCGATGATCCTGTCGAACATCTCGGTGCCGCTCGTAGCGCTGGTCGACAGCATGGTCATCGGCCACCTGCCCCACGCCCACCAACTGGGTGCCGTAGCCGTCGGCGCCAGCCTGTATACCTTCCTCGCCTGGGCCATGGGTTTCCTGCGCATGGGCTCCACCGGTTTCGCCGCCCAAGCTGCCGGGCGCAATGATGGGGCAGCGCTGCGGCAAATCCTGCTGCAAGGTTTGCTGTTGGCACTGGGCCTGGCGATGCTGCTCGGCACCGTGGGCATCCCGCTGAGCCATCTGGCGCTGGAGTGGATGCAGCCCTCCCCCGAGCTCAATCAACTGACGCAGGATTTCTTCCACACCCGCCTCTTCGGCCTGCCCGCCGCGCTGGCCAGCTACGCGCTGGTCGGCTGGTTCCTCGGCACACAAAACGCCCGCGCGCCGCTGGCGATTCTGCTGACCACCAACCTGGTCAACATCGCCCTCAACCTGTGGTTCGTACTGGGCCTGGATTGGGGGGTGGTCGGCTCCGCCCGCGCCTCGGTCGTTGCCGAATGGACCGGCGCCCTGCTGGGCCTCGCGCTGACGCAAAAAGCCCTGCGCGCCTACCCCGGTCACATCGCCTGGGCGGCACTGAAGCTGTGGGAAAGCTGGCGCCCGCTATTGGCGGTCAACCGCGACATCTTCATCCGCAGCCTCGCGCTGCAATCGGTGTTTTTCATGATCACCGTACAAGGCGCCCGCCTGGGCGACGCTACCGTGGCCGCCAACGCGCTGCTGCTCAACGGCCTGTTGCTGACCGCCCACGCCCTGGATGGGTTGGCTCACGCCGTCGAGGCCCTGTGCGGCCACGCCATCGGCGCCCATGACCGCCCAGCGCTGCGCCGTTCGCTGGTAGTGGCCGGCGGCTGGTCGCTGATCGCCAGCGTCGGTTTCGCGCTGCTGTTCACCGTCGCTGGCCACTTGTTTATCGCCATGCAGACCGATATTCCCAGCGTACGCGAAACCGCCGACATCTACCTGCCTTACCTCGCGGTATTGCCGTTGATTGCGGTGTGGAGTTACTTGCTGGATGGTTTGTTTATCGGCGCTACGCGCGCGCGGGAGATGCGCAATGGGATGCTGTTGACGGTATTGCTGACATTACCTGTCGCATGGATGTTGCAAGGCTTGGGCAACCACGGGCTGTGGATAACCTTCCTGATGTTTATGGCGGTGCGCAGCCTGACGCTGTGGGCGATTGCCTGGCGTTTAAATCGGCGGGGGTTATGGCTAGGTAGCAACTGAAGAAATGAGATCCAAATGTGGGAGCGGGCTTGCTCGCGAAAGCGGTGGGTCAGTCAACATTTTCGGTGACTGACACTCCGCTTTCGCGAGCAAGCCCGCTCCCACATTAGATTGATGTCAGCTCAGATTACGAGGACAGGTACGAAGACCGCGTCAGCCCCAAGCGCAACGCATCCAGGAACTGAGTACGCTCCGACGCACTGATCTTCGCACTTGCACACTTGTCGCGGTAATGCGTCATCAACTCTTCCGGCGACAAGTGCACATACCGCAGCATGTCTTCGATTGTGTCGTGGGTCTCGATACCCGCGCTGTACACCGACCCATCTTCACGCTGGTAGATGTTCACCGAATCGGTGTCACCAAACAGGTTGTGCATGTCACCGAGGATTTCCTGGTAAGCGCCCACCAGGAAGATCCCCAGCAAGTAGTCCTCACCTTCGTTCAAGGCGTGAACCGGCAGGCTGGTCTCGATGCTCTGCTCATCGACGTACTGCTTGATCTTGCCGTCGGAGTCGCAGGTCAGGTCTTGTAGCACGGCACGGCGCAGCGGCTCTTCGTCGAGGCGATGCAGCGGCAGGATCGGCAATACCTGGCCGATGGCCCAGGTGTCCGGCAGGCTCTGGAACACCGAGAAGTTGCAGATGTACTTGTCGGCCAGCTTGTCGTTGAGTTCGTCCAGCACTTGGCGGTGTGAGCGCTGGCGGGCTTTCAACGAGTTGTGCAGGCGACGGCACACGGCGAAGTAGCACTGCTCGGCCAGGGCTTTTTCGGCCAGGGTCAGCTTGCCGTCGGCGTACTGGGTGGCCACGTCGCTCATGTAGTGAGTGGCGCGCCAGTAGGTCTCGGTGACCATCTCGATGTCGGTCGGGCCGAGCAGGTCCACCAGCCATTGCACGGTTTCCGGCAGGCTTTCCTTGTTTTCGATGGTCGGGATTTCGTCGTTGTGTTTCTCGACGTCGGTGACCTGCACCACCAGCATGGCGTGGTGAGCGGTCAGGGAGCGGCCGCTTTCAGAGAAGATGTTCGGGTGCGGCAGGCTCTGCGCATCGCAGAATTCCTTGAGCATGCCCACGACCACGCCGGCGTAGTCGTCCATGTCGTAGTTGATCGAGCTGGCGTTACGCGAGTGCGTACCGTCGTAGTCCACGCCCAGACCACCGCCCACGTCGATGTGGTCCACCGGCAAGCCGAGGTTGCGCAGTTCGCCGTAGTAACGAATGGCCTCCTTGAACCCGTGCTGGTAGTCGGCCAGGTTGGCGATCTGCGAGCCCATGTGGAAGTGCAGCAAGCGAATGCCCTGGTCCAGGCCCGCCGCGCGGAAGCGCTCGACCACAGACAGCAGTTGCGCCGCCGACAAACCGAACTTGGACTTCTCGCCACCGGTGTCTGCCCACTTGCTCGACGCCAGGGACGACAAGCGCACGCGCAGGCCGACCTGTGGCTTGACCTTGAGGCTGGCGGCCTCTTCGATCACCAGCTCAACTTCGGATTCTTTCTCGATCACGATGAACACGTTGTGGCCGAGCTTTTGGCCCATCAGCGCGAGGCGGATGAACTCACGGTCTTTGTAACCGTTGCAGACGATGGTGCCGCCCTTCGGCGCCAGGGCCAGTACGGCCAGCAGCTCAGGCTTGGAGCCGGCTTCCAGGCCGATGGACACATTCTGGGTGGCGATGATGTTCTCGATCACCGCTTCCTGCTGGTTCACCTTGATCGGGTACAGCGCGGTGTACTTGCTCTGGTATTCCAGGCGCTCGATGTTCGAATCGAAGGCGCCGGTCAGCTGGCGTACACGGTCTTGCAGAATGTCGGGGAAGCGCACCAGCAACGGCAGCGACAGGCCGCTTTTACGCAATTCGTCGACTTGCTCGTACAGGTCCACGGGCGTGCTGTTCGGGCCGTTCGGACGGACTTCAACGCGACCGGCTTCATTGATCGCGAAATACCCGGCCCCCCAATGGCGGATCCCGTAAACACTGCGGCTGTCCGCAACTGTCCATTGGCTGCCATCGTCTTTGCGTGTGCGTCGTACGGACATCGAAGTCCCCTATAAATGAAGGCGAAGGCGCCACCTCTCGCAGAGGCTGGCGCAGTCTAAAGAATAAAAATGACGATTTGCCTGTGAGGGAGGTAGACCTCATTCGCAGGACAGAGTTTAGACACAGGTCGGGAAGAGGCTTTCAGCCGCCGGACTTCTTGGCCTTGTACCCGAGCTTGATCAGCTCGGCCAACAGCAATTCGACGTGATCGCCCTGGATCTCGATGACGCCGTCTTTCAACGCGCCGCCGGTGCCACAGCGCTTCTTCAGCGTGGTGGCGAGCTCCTTCAGCGCGTCTTCTGCCAGCGGCACGCCGGTGATGGTGGTCACCGTCTTGCCGCCACGGCCCTTGCTCTCGCGTCGCACGCGGGCAATACCGTCGCCTTCGGGGATCAGGGTCTGTTTACAGGTACACGCGTCCACGGGCTGGCGACAGTCCGGGCAGTGTCGACCTGCGTCGGTGGAAAATACCAGGCCGCCCAGGGCGGCGAAGGATGCGGCTTTTTTGGCCACCGGCAATCCTCTTGGGGGATGAAAAGTGGCGCAGTGTAACGACAAAAAGCCCACTTGCTAAGGGCCAAATGGCGCCATTTCATGCAACTTTAGCGACGTGACGCCAGATAGCGTCGCAAGCCTTCCTGGGCGTCCGGGCAGTAAGGCTTTTGTTCAGCCTCCTGCAGGACTGCTTCAATCGGTAAAAAGCGCGCTTCCATGACCTCTTCGGGCTGCAGGCGCAGCGGCCCGTCCCAGACAGCGGAGTAGGATTTGCACCAGAGTTTGCTGTCACCGTCTTCGAAGTAGAAATGATCGTGTTCGGTCAGCTCCACACCGCTGACGCCCAATTCTTCCTCCAACTCGCGGGCCGCCGATAAGGCGTAGGACTCGCCCGCCGCCACCATCCCACCCGCTGCCGTGTCCCAGAAACCGGGATACATGGCTTTGCTCAGGGTGCGTCGATGCACACACAGCTCACCACGGGCGTTAAACAGGAAGATAAAGGTGCACCGGCCGATCAGGCCACGCTGGCGCAGGTCGGACCTGACAAGGGTGCCGAGCAGGTTGTCCTGCTCGTCGACCCAGCAGATCAGTTCAGCATCGGAAGCCGCGCGGTGCGCGGCCTCCTTTTGAGGAGCGTCCATCATCACCCCTGGTTGAGGAGCTGACGCAAGTCGATCACTGCAGCGTTGGCCCGGGAAATGTAGTTGGCCATGACGAGCGAGTGGTTCGCCAGTACGCCGAAGCCACTGCCATTAAGGATCATAGGACTCCAAACCGGTTCCTGCGAGGCTTCCAGCTCACGGATGATCTGGCGCACGCTGACGGTGGCGTTTTTCTTGGCCAGCACGTCGGCGAAGTCGACTTCGATGGCGCGCAGCAGGTGGGACAGGGCCCAAGCTTGACCGCGAGCCTCGTAGAACACGTTATCGATCTGCATCCATGGGGTTTCCACCACTTCTTCATCGACCTGCGGTACTTCACCCGGCGCCAGCGCCTCGGTTTTCAGAGCGGTGTTCAATTTCACCCGACCTACACTGGCCGACAGGCGTTGCGACAGCGAACCCAAACGGGTGGCGACGTCGCCCAGCCAGTTGTTCAGGTTGTCGGCGCGGGCATAGAACAGCGCACCGCGCTGATTCGGGTCGGACAGACGTGCTTCATAGCGGCTCAGGGAGTTGATGCCTTCTTGGTACTCCGACTCACTGGACGGCAGCACCCAGCTTTTGTTGTCGAAGTTGAAGCGCGGCTCGGCCTTGGCCAAATCAGCGTCTTCGGCCGACTGCGACTGGGAACGGGCGAAGTCCTTACGCAGGGCGCGCGTCAGGTCGCGCACCTGCACCAGCACGCCATATTCCCAACTCGGCATGTTGTCCATCCACAGACCCGGCGGGAAGCGGTCATTGGAAATGTAGCCACCCGGCTTGTTCAGCAAGGTGCCGACCACGGTCTTGAGGGTTTCGACGGTAGTGAACCCTACCACCATCTGCTTGCCGTCTTTTTCGGCGGCGATCTGCGCATTTTGCTGGACCGGAAACAGCGCCGGCTCTTCGCTCCAGTACCAGCCGAGCGCGCCGGTGACCAACAGGTACAGGCCGAGGACGCTCAGCAATGCCCGACTCATCAGCAGCGTACGGAAGTAGCTGCGGTTGGCCGACTTGGGCTCAGGCGCAGGGCCTTTGGCACTGCCTGCACGGTTTTTCCAGTCCAGCATGGCGATATCCTTTCAATCACTTGAGTTCATGCACTTGAATTGATGGCGTGCGTTCAAACACTCCGACCACAACCCTACCCCATCGTGCCCGCCCATGCGGGGCTTTTCGCCAAACTGGCGCACAGGGAGCGTTCGACTATAAAGGATGCACGCTTTTTCCGCTGCGCGACCACCGGGTCAGCAACTGAATAACAAGGAAGAGCAGTTTATTGACGCAAGACACTCATCCCATCGGAAAGATGGTGCTAGCATAGAGCCACCACTCGACCTCAGCATGCACCCTAACTAGTAGTCAGGATATGACCGAGCCAGAAGACCCCAGCCGTGAGCGTCTCAAGCAGCATTTTGCCCAGCGGGTAATTCATCAGGCACGTCAAATTCTTGAGATCTGGCAGCGCCTGCAACGCAGCGAATGGTCCGGCGCCGACCTCTCCGAACTCAGCGAAGCCAATTTGCGCCTGCTGCGCTTTGCCGAGCGCTTCGAACAACCCGAGCACGGCCAGTTGGCGCGGCATATCGGCGAATCACTCAAAGCAGTGGACGACAACCGTGGCCGCCTGAGCAGCCAACTGATCACCGAACTCAACCGCTTGATGCAGCGCCTGTCCCGCACCGGCCTGCGCCAGGGCGACCAGTTCGAACACACCTTTCTGCCGCCGATGCGCAAGCCGATCTACGTGATGCTGGCCGATCACGATCGCGCCGAGCGCCTGGCCAAGCAACTGGAATTCTTTGGCATGAGCGCCCAATCCCTCGACAGTGTGGCGGCATTTCGCGCGTCGATGGCCGAACGCTTGCCTTCGGCGATTGTGATGGATGTGGATTTCTGCGGCACAGGGCTGGGGCTCAAGCTCGCCGCCGAAGCCCAGGAGGGCCTGGAGCACAAGTTGCCGCTGCTGTTTTTCAGCCTCCACGAAACCGATACGCCAACTCGCTTGGCCGCCGTGCGCGCCGGGGGCCAGGAATTCCTCACCGGCACCCTGGAAGCCTCCAGCCTGCTGGAAAAAATCGAAGTACTGACCTGCGTCGCCCAGTACGAGCCGTATAAAGTGCTGATCATCGATGACTCGCGGGCCCAGGCGCTGCACACCGAGCGGCTGCTCAACAGCGCCGGCATCGTCACCCGCACGCTGATCGAACCGATCCAGGCCATGGCCGAGCTGGCGGATTTCCAGCCGGACCTGATCATCCTCGACATGTACATGCCCGCCTGTACCGGTACCGAACTGGCCAAGGTCATCCGCCATAACGACCGTTACGTCAGCGTGCCGATCATCTACCTGTCGGCCGAAGACGATCTGGACAAGCAACTGGACGCCATGAGCGAAGGCGGCGACGACTTCCTCACCAAGCCGATCAAGCCGCGCCACCTGATCACCACCGTGCGCAACCGCGCGGCCCGTGCGCGCAACCTCAAGGCGCGGATGGTGCGCGACAGCCTGACCGGGCTGTACAACCACACCCACATCCTGCAATTGCTCGAAGACTGCAGCTTTCGCGCACGCCGCGAGAACAAGCCGTTGAGCTTTGCCATGCTCGATATCGACCACTTCAAGCGGGTCAATGACAGCCACGGCCACCCCATGGGCGACCGCGTGATCAAGAGCCTGGCGCTGTTTCTCAAGCAGCGACTGCGCAAGACTGACTATATCGGGCGCTACGGCGGCGAAGAATTCGCCATCGTGATGCCTGACACCGACCTGGAATCGGCCTGCAAGGTCCTGGATGATATCCGTGGGCGCTTTGCGGAAATCCACTACCCGGCCCAGCCCGAGGATTTGTGGTGCACCTTCAGCGCCGGGCTGGTGGAACTGTGCGACGGTTCCGACAGCCTGATGATGGCCGCCCAGGCCGATGAAGCGCTGTACCGTGCCAAGCATGCCGGGCGTAACCGCGTGCAAGCGGCGCGCACGTCAAAGCAAAGTGCCATCTTTTCACCTGAATTCACCGATTCGGTCATAACGCTGTAATGGAAACGCAATAACTTCAGGCACTTATCTTTTGCTGTCGGTTGAAACCACGCATGCGCCTGAAGCTGCTGACCAATCTCAACACCCTCCTTATTGTGGCCGTGTGCCTGGCGCTCGGGGCGACGCTGTGGTGGTCGCAGCGCGCTCTGGAACGGCCGTATTTGCTGATGGAGCGCTACTTGGGCCTGTCGCAGGCTTTTCAGAACCAGGCCGCGCGCAATATTGACGACTACCTGGCCAGCGGCGACGCGCTGCGCCTGAGCAGCGCCAGCCAGAGCCTGGAAAGCCTGTTGCAAGACCTGGATCAACTGCCCGCCGACCTGGCGCAAAGCCTGCGCCCCAGCCTGGTGGACCTGGATGCCTTCAGCAAGACTGACCTGCTCGCCGCCGGCAAATTAGCGGGTGACCCACAGGCCCTGCTGCTGCAAGCCGAGCGCGAACTCGGCGCGAACCTGGAGCAACTGGGCCAGTACGCCATCGGCGTCAATTCTGCAGAGGCCGCACGTTACCTGCCGCCACTGCTGGCGGCGTCCCAGCATCTGGCCAAACTGTCCCTGGCCCGCGACAAACTGGTGAGCAGCGGGCGCGCGGAACTGGCTGATGATGTGGAGCGCGAAGTCGGCAATATCCGCAGCCAGGCGGATGTGCTGGAACAACTGCCGCTGTTGGGCGTAAAGGCCAGCGCCGAATCCAGCGCGGATGATTTTTCCGCGCTGATGGGCCTGGAAAACACTGAGAAAACCGAGGCCCAAGACACCGGCGTCGACCTCAAGCGCGAACTCAACAGCTTATTGACCCGCTACCCTGCCGAACTCAAGCGCACCCGCGAACAGATCCAGCAACGCGCCGGACTGGCCGCCGCTACCCACCTGAAAATCAAGGCCGTGCAGGAAGCCATCGCCGGCCTGGAGCCGGTGGTGCGCGCGCAGCACGGCACGATCCAGGGCGAAGTTCGCCTGATGCAAGGGGTGATGATCGGCCTGATCCTGCTGATCGCGTTGTTGATCGACACCTTGCAACGGCGCCTGGCACGCGTGCTGACCAACCTCGCGCCGGCCCTGTCGACTTGGGCCGAGGGCGACTTCAGCCAGCCGATTGCCCTGGGCAAGACCAACCGTGAGCTGCACGATATCGAAGCCTCGCTGAACCGCCTGCGTGCCTATCTGGTGGACTTGGTGGGCACTATTCGCGGCAATGCCGAGGAAGTCGCCGGCAGCAGTCGGGCATTGGCCGAACTGAGCAGCGGCCTGCACGACGGTGCCAAACGCCAGGCTGGGGATACCGCGCAGATCCGCGATTCGCTGGGGGAACTGGAAGCGACCATCCAGCAAGTCGCCGGCGATGCCAGCCAGGCCGCGGGCGCCAGTCGCAGTGCCGGCCAGGCGGTAGAGCAAGGCCAACGCGTGATCGGCCTGAGCCTGACCGGGCTGCACGCCCTGGTGGGCGAAGTGCAGCAAAACGCGCAGATGATCGAAAAACTCGCCGAAGAATCCGCCACCATCGGCGGCGTGCTCACCGTGATTCGCGCGATTGCCGAGCAGACCAATCTGCTGGCCCTCAACGCTGCCATCGAGGCTGCCCGTGCCGGTGAAGCCGGACGTGGTTTTGCCGTGGTCGCCGACGAAGTCCGCTCCCTGGCCCAACGCACCGCTGGCGCCACGGCGGAGATCCAGACCCTGATTGCGGGCCTGCAAAGCGCCGCCCACCAATCCGTGCAAGGCATGCGCGCCCAGGTCGAACACGCAGAAGCCACCGCCCAACAGGCCCAGGCGGCGGACGGTGCGCTGGATGAGATCGTCGGCGCGATCCAGACCATTTCCGACACGGCCGTGCGCATTGCCGATGTGACGGCGCAGCAGAGTGGGGCCGTGAGTGAGATTCGCGATAACAGTGAGCGGATTCATCAGCTGGGTGAGGATAACTTGCTGCGCATTGGTCAGGGGCGCAGCCAGGGTGAGCATCTGCTGGTACTCGGTGGGCAGCTCAACACCGCGGTGCAGGCGTTCCGCGTCTAATCCGATCTACCGCCTCATCAAGATCACGGGCTATGCGCAGATCAAAACTGTGGGAGCTGGCTTGCCTGCGATAGCGGTGGGCCAGTTAACACATCCGGTACTGACACACCGCCATCGCAGGCAAGCCAGCGCCCACATTGAATCTCCATCAACTTCGAAGACGTACCACCAATGACCAGATCCTACGACTTGGTCACATACTTTGCGCTATCCTCGCTAATCGTGCTGCCTACTGCATAGAACTGGACAGTCACAAAGGCTTTGCGGCATAGTCGCCGGGTTCTGCCGTACTCACATCAATAACAAGGAACAGCCGATGGCGACCTTACTGGTTCTTCACGGACCCAACCTGAACCTGCTCGGCACCCGTGAACCGGGCGTCTACGGGGCAGTTACCCTGGATCAGATCAACCTCGATCTTGAGCGCAGGGCGCGTGAAGCCGGCCACCATCTGCTCTACCTGCAAAGCAATGCCGAGTACGAATTGATTGATCGCATCCATGCCGCGCGCGGCGAAGGCGTGGACTTTATCCTGATCAATCCCGCCGCTTTTACGCACACAAGCGTTGCATTACGTGACGCGCTGCTGGCGGTGAGCATCCCATTCATCGAAGTGCATTTGTCGAACGTGCACAAACGTGAACCTTTCCGCCATCACTCTTACTTCTCCGACGTAGCGGTAGGAGTGATCTGCGGCCTTGGCGCCAGCGGTTACCGACTGGCCCTGGAGGCCGCCCTGGAACAGCTTGAACAACCGGCCAAGCGCCCCTGACCGACCCTTGGGAGTTGATGATTCATGGATATCCGTAAAGTTAAGAAACTGATCGAGCTGCTGGAAGAATCCGGTATCGACGAGCTGGAAATCAAGGAAGGCGAAGAGTCCGTACGGATCAGCCGTCACAGCAAGACTCCGGCCCAACAGTTCTACGCGCCACAGATGCAAGCGCCGGCTCCGGCCGCTGCTGCTCCGGCCGCCGCACCTGCTGTCGCTGCACCTGCAGCACCCGCAGCGCCTGTGCTGAACGGTTTCGTGGTCAAGTCGCCAATGGTCGGTACGTTCTACCGTACCCCGGCACCGACTTCGCCAGCCTTCGTTGAAGTCGGCAAGACGGTGAAAGTGGGCGACACCATCTGCATCGTTGAAGCGATGAAGATGATGAATCACATCACCGCTGAGAAAGCCGGCGTCATCGAATCCATCCTGGTAGAAAACGGTCAGCCGGTTGAGTACGACCAGCCGCTGTTCACCATCGTTTGAACCGCGGAGCGCCTTCGATGTTGAAACCTGCGAAGAAACTGCAAAAAGTCCTGATCGCTAACCGCGGCGAGATCGCGCTGCGTATCCTGCGCGCCTGTAAGGAAGAGGGCATCAAGACCGTCGCTGTTTACTCGACGGCCGATACCGAATTGATGCACGTGAAACTGGCGGACGAAAGCATCTGCATCGGCCCGCCACTGGCCACGAACTCGTACCTGAAAGTCTCGAACATCATCGCCGCGGCAGAAGTGACCGGCGCTGACGGCATCCACCCGGGCTACGGTTTCCTTGCGGAAAACGCCGATTTCGCCGAACAGGTGGAAAAATCCGGGTTCGCCTTCATCGGCCCGAAAGCCGAAACCATTCGCCTGATGGGCGACAAGGTCTCGGCCAAGGACGCCATGATTGCAGCCGGCGTGCCCACCGTTCCTGGCTCCGACGGCCCACTGCCTGAAGACGAAGAAACCGCTCTGCGCATTGGTCGCGAAGTCGGCTACCCAGTGATCATCAAGGCCGCCGGTGGCGGTGGTGGTCGCGGCATGCGCGTGGTGCACAAGGAAGAAGACCTGATCGAAGCCGCCAAGCAGACGCGCTCCGAAGCGGGCGCCTGGTTCGGCAACCCGATGGTCTACCTGGAAAAATACCTGACCAACCCACGTCACGTGGAAGTGCAAGTATTGTCCGACGGCCAAGGCCACGCCATCCATCTCGGCGATCGCGATTGCTCGCTGCAACGTCGTCACCAGAAGGTGTTGGAAGAAGCACCGGCACCCGGCCTGGACGAAAAAGCGCGCCAGGAAGTACTGGCTCGTTGCGTCAAGGCGTGCATCGACATCAACTACCGTGGCGCCGGTACCTTTGAGTTCCTCTACGAGAACGGCCGTTTCTACTTCATCGAGATGAACACTCGTGTGCAGGTAGAGCACCCGGTTTCGGAGATGGTCACCGGTATCGACATCGTCAAGGAGATGCTGAGCATCGCCGCTGGCAACGTGTTGTCCTTTACCCAGGACGACGTGAAGATGCACGGCCACTCCCTGGAGTGCCGGATCAACGCCGAAGACCCGAAAACCTTTATCCCGAGTCCAGGCCTGGTCAAGCACTTCCATGCGCCAGGCGGCAACGGCGTTCGCGTCGATTCGCACCTGTACAGCGGCTACAAGGTTCCGTCCAACTACGACTCGCTGATCGGCAAGCTGATCACCTGGGGCGCCACCCGCGACGAGGCCATGGCCCGTATGCGCAATGCCCTGGACGAAATCGTGGTCGACGGCATCAAGACCAACATCCCGCTGCACCGGGACCTGGTTCGTGATGAAGGCTTCTGCGAGGGTGGTGTGAACATTCACTACCTGGAACACAAGCTGGCCAACCAGTA
This sequence comes from Pseudomonas tritici, assembly GCF_014268275.3. Lineage (NCBI taxonomy): Bacteria > Pseudomonadati > Pseudomonadota > Gammaproteobacteria > Pseudomonadales > Pseudomonadaceae > Pseudomonas > Pseudomonas tritici. The sequence goes on along the minus strand of NZ_CP077084.1, from coordinate 944,044 downwards.
AGTGCTCCACTCAACAAAGCCGCCTTCGGGCGGCTTTGTTGTTTCTACTCCCCCCGGTTTCTGTGGAAAAACACCATCCCCTGTGGGAGCGGGCTTGCTCGCGAAGGCGGTGTGTCAAGTCATACATGTGCTGACTGATACACCGCCTTCGCGAGCAAGCCCGCTCCCACATTTTGTTGTGTGTGTATCCCCTGCACCGCATATCGTCGGCACAGTCGTCTTCTGCCCTCCGCTCGCGTAAACTTGCGCCCTTTCGCAGCCCAACCCCGCTGCACACTCATTTTTTCAAAGGTGCCCGCCATGCCTTGGCTGCAAGTCCGTCTCGCCATCAGCCCAGAACAAGCCGAAACCTATGAAGACGCGTTCCTCGAAGTGGGCGCTGTCTCGGTCACCTTCATGGACGCCGAAGACCAACCGATCTTCGAACCTGAACTCAACACCACCCCGCTGTGGTCCCACACCCATTTGCTGGCCCTGTTCGAAGACGGCACCGACGCTGCCGCCGTGCTGGCCCACATGGAATTGCTCACCGGCGGCCCATTGCCGGAGCATCACAGCGAAGTGATCGAAGACCAGGACTGGGAACGCAGCTGGATGGACAACTTCCAGCCGATGCGTTTCGGCCAGCGCCTGTGGATCGTGCCAAGCTGGCACGCCGCGCCTGAGCCGGATGCCGTCAACCTGCTGCTGGACCCGGGCCTCGCGTTCGGCACCGGCACCCACCCGACCACCGCCCTGTGCCTGGAATGGCTGGACGGCCAGGACCTGACCGACAGCCACGTGCTGGACTTCGGCTGCGGCTCGGGCATCCTGGCAATTGCCGCCCTGCTGCTCGGCGCAAAGGAAGCCGTGGGCACCGATATCGACGTACAGGCCCTGGAAGCCTCCCGCGATAACGCCGGACGCAACAACATTCCTGAAAGCAAATTCCCACTCTACCTGCCAGAGCAATTGCCCCAGGTGCAGGCCGATGTGCTCGTGGCGAACATTCTCGCCGGGCCGCTGGTGTCCCTGGCGCCGCAGCTGTCCAGCCTGGTCAAGCCGGGCGGCCGTTTGGCGCTGTCGGGCATCCTCGCAGAGCAAGGCGAAGACGTCGCCGCTGCCTACGCGCAGGATTTCGAGCTGGACCCCATCGCTAACCGTGATGGCTGGGTACGCATCAGCGGTCGTCGGCGCTAGAATGAGCGCTTGCCTGAATCGGATGGCCGCATGACCGACAGTTTCGTCACCCAGTGCCCGCATTGCCAAGCGCGCTTTCGCGTCAACCACGCCCAATTGAGCGTGGCCCGCGGCGTGGTGCGCTGCGGCTCGTGCCTGCAAGTGTTCAATGCAGCTCGCCAGTTGCTGGAGCAGCGTGGCCAAGTGCCGGCGCCGCAGCCTGATCTGCCTGATCTGCCTGCTGCCGAGCCTGTTCCAGAGATCACACTTGAGGCACCGCGGGCAATCAGCCAGAAGCAGTGGACCGCCGAAGAGCTGGACCTGGACAACCTTGACTTGGACGAAGAGCTGGCCAAGCTGGAACGTCGCGAGATTCAGCACACGCTGCCGGCGGGTGCAGAACGTCGCCAGCCCGGCGCCGAGCGGCGCCAAAAAGAAGAATCCTTCAGCGCCAGCCGCGACACGGTTAAAGCCGAAGAAGAAAAATGGGCCGCCAGCCTGTTCAGCGAACCGCCTGAAGAGCGTGCCCAAAGCACTGAAGCCGAACCCGAGCCGACGAACGCACCTGCGACCAAGCAGCGCACCGAACCGTCCATGTCGTTCCACACCGACGATATCGACGATGAACCGCCACTGCGTTCAACGCCAGAAGATGACGACACCGATCCGCCATTCACGCCATTGACCCAGTCGGCCGATGACGTTGAACCCGAAGAACGCCCCAAACCCCGGCGCAAGCGCCCGCGCGCCGAAACGAATGTGCACGACGACCAACTGCTGGATCTCGAAGACGACCCGCTGCACCTCTACGCGCAAAAGCGTCCGGCCAGCCTGGGCCGTCGCCTGATCTGGCTGTTGCTGGTACTGATCGCCGCCGCCGGTCTCGCAGGCCAGTACATCGCCTACCAATTCGACGAGCTGGCCCGCCAGGACGCCTATCGCCCCTGGTTCCAGGAACTGTGCCCTACACTGGGCTGCACCGTGCCGTCACGGGTCGATATTGCCCATATCAAGAGCAGCAACCTGGTGGTGCGCAGCCACCCGGACTTCGCCGGGGCGCTGGTAGTGGACGCGATCATCTATAACCGCGCGACCTTCTCCCAGCCCTTCCCGCTGCTGGAGCTGCGTTTTGCCGACTTGAACGGCGGCCTGATTGCCAGTCGTCGCTTCAAACCCGCCGAATACCTCAGCGGCGAACTGGCCGGCGTTAGCGAAATGCCATCACAGGTCCCGATCCACATCTCCCTGGACATCCTCGATCCGGGCAATAAAGCCGTGAATTACAGCCTGAGCTTTCACTCGCCCGAGTAAATCAAGGCCCGCATCGCGGATTGAATGGCTGGACCATCGGCAACCAAACCGGTGGCGATAAGAAAATAACTGTTCAGATTTTATCCAATTCAGCCTTTATCCAGTCATCGAGAGCGGGTATCATGCCAACCCTTTTTCGAACTCTAATGATCCGGCCCCACAACAGGGAAGTCCTATGTCGGCGGTACGCATCGGCCCATACACATTGCAGAACGGCTTGATTCTCGCCCCGATGGCGGGCGTCACCGACCAGCCCTTTCGTCAGCTGTGCAAGCGTTTGGGCGCGGGTCTAGTAGTCTCGGAAATGGTCACCAGCGACATGAGCTTGTGGAACACCCGCAAATCGCGGATGCGCATGATCCACGAAGGTGATCCCGAGCCCCGCTCGGTACAGATCGCCGGCGGTGATGCGCAAATGCTGGCGGATGCGGCCCGGGCCAACGTGGAGTTGGGGGCGCAGATCATCGATATCAACATGGGCTGCCCGGCCAAGAAGGTCTGCAACAAGGCCGCCGGTTCCGCCCTGTTGAAAGATGAGCAGTTGGTTGCCGAGATCCTGCAGGCCGTTGTCGCCGCAGTGGATGTGCCGGTCACCCTGAAGATTCGCACGGGTTGGGACCGGGAGAACAAGAACGGCCTGGTGGTGGCGAAGATCGCCGAACAGGCAGGCATTACAGCGCTGGCGGTGCATGGCCGCACCCGCGCCGACCTTTACACCGGTGAAGCCGAGTACGACACCATTGCTGCGATCAAGCAGGCGGTGTCGATGCCGGTGTTTGCCAATGGCGACATCGACTCAGCCGAGAAAGCCCGGCGCGTACTGCACGCAACCGGCGCCGATGGTTTGTTGATTGGCCGGGCCGCCCAGGGGCGGCCGTGGATTTTTCGTGAGATCGAGCATTTCCTGCGTACCGGCGAAATGTTACCGGCGCCAGGGTTGGTCGAGGTGGAACGTATTCTGCTAGAGCATTTGAATGCCCTGCACGTTTTCTACGGAGACGTGATGGGCGTGCGCATTGCTCGCAAGCATGTCGGCTGGTATCTCGCAACCTTGCCGGGCGCCAAGGAGTTTCGCGCCCAGTTCAATCGTTTGGATGAAACGCAGGCACAGGTCGCCACCGTTCGTGAGTTCTTCGCCGAACGTGACAACAGCCTGGGAACAGGGGATGCAAAGGGGGTGGCCGCATGACGATGATGACCGAGACTTTAGTGAGTGGAACAGCACCCGTGAGCGACAACGTCAATTTGAAACAGCACCTCAACACGCCGAGCGAAGAAGGCCAAACCCTTCGCGGGAGTGTCGAGAAGGCGCTGCACAATTATTTCGCCCACCTTGAGGGCGCTTCCGTCACGGACGTGTACAACCTGGTGCTCTCCGAAGTCGAGGCGCCCTTGCTCGAAAGCGTGATGAACTACGTCAAGGGCAACCAGACCAAAGCCAGTGAGCTGCTGGGCCTCAACCGTGGCACCTTGCGCAAAAAGCTCAAGCAATACGATTTGCTGTAAGCATTCAATCAAACCAGAAAGGCGCCCGCGTAAAACCGGTCGCCTTTTTTGCTGACTCCTTTGCTTTTGATGGAAATTGAAATGACCGACCAGACTACCCGCCTGCCGATCCGCCGCGCCTTGATCAGTGTTTCCGACAAGACCGGGATCCTCGAATTTGCCCGGGAGCTGGAAGCCCTGGGTGTGGAAATCCTCTCCACGGGCGGGACCTTCAAACTGCTGCAGGACAACGGCGTGGCCGCAGTGGAAGTGGCGGACTACACCGGTTTCGCAGAAATGATGGACGGCCGGGTCAAGACCCTGCACCCGAAAATCCACGGCGGCATCCTCGGCCGTCGCGGCATCGACGACGCGATCATGACCGAACACGGCATCAAGCCGATCGACCTGGTGGCCGTTAACCTCTACCCGTTCGAAGCCACCATCAACAAGCCGGGCTGCGACCTGCCGACCGCTATCGAAAACATCGATATCGGCGGCCCAACCATGGTTCGCTCGGCGGCCAAGAACCACAAAGACGTGGCCATCGTGGTTAACGCCAGCGATTACGCCAACGTGCTCGAAAGCCTGAAAGCCGGTGGCCTGACCTACGCCCAGCGTTTCGACCTGATGCTCAAGGCGTTCGAACACACCGCCGCCTACGACGGCATGATCGCCAACTACATGGGCACCGTTAACCAAACGGCCGAGACCCTGAGCACCGAAGGCCGCAGCCAGTTCCCGCGCACCTTCAACAGCCAGTTCATCAAGGCCCAGGAAATGCGCTACGGCGAGAACCCGCACCAGAGCGCGGCGTTCTACGTTGAGGCAAAACCGGCCGAAGTCGGCATCGCCACCGCGACCCAACTGCAAGGTAAAGAGCTGTCCTACAACAACGTGGCCGACACCGACGCCGCGCTGGAATGCGTGAAAAGCTTCGTCAAGCCGGCCTGCGTCATCGTCAAGCACGCCAACCCGTGCGGCGTGGCCGTGAGCCCGGACGCAGAAGGCGGTATCCGCCAGGCCTACGAACTGGCCTACGCCACTGACACCGAATCGGCGTTCGGCGGCATCATCGCCTTCAACCGTGAGCTGGATGCCGAGACCGCCAAGGCGATCGTCGAGCGTCAGTTCGTTGAAGTGATCATCGCGCCAAGCGTCAGCGAAGAAGCCCGCGCCATCGTCGCCGCCAAGGCCAATGTGCGCCTGCTGGCGTGCGGCGAGTGGTCGGCTGACCGCGCCGCTGCCTGGGACTACAAGCGCGTCAACGGCGGCTTGCTGGTACAGAGCCGCGACATCGGCATGATCGGCAGCGAAGACCTGAAAGTGGTGACCAAGCGCGCACCGACCGAGCAAGAGATCAACGACCTGATCTTCGCCTGGAAAGTGGCCAAGTACGTTAAATCCAACGCCATCGTCTACGCCAAGAACCGCCAGACCATCGGTGTCGGTGCCGGCCAGATGAGCCGCGTGAACTCGGCGCGTATCGCCGCGATCAAGGCTGAACACGCCGGTTTGCAGGTCGTGGGTTCGGTAATGGCTTCCGATGCGTTCTTCCCGTTCCGTGATGGCTTGGACAATGCCGCGAAAGCCGGCGTGACCGCCGTGATCCAACCGGGCGGTTCGATGCGTGATGCCGAGGTGATCGCCGCTGCTGATGAAGCCGGCATTGCCATGGTATTCACCGGCATGCGCCACTTCCGTCACTAAACACCACTGCTTTCGACTGTAGGAGCGAGCTTGCTCGCGAAAAGCCCGAGAGCGCCACGGGGTGTCAGGTTTCCCCCGTTATCGTTGACGATCTTCGCGAGCAAGCTCGCTCCTACAGTGAAGCACAGCGTTTCCCAGAGGTTTTTGAAATGAATGTTTTGATCATTGGCAGCGGTGGCCGTGAACACGCCCTGGCCTGGAAAGTTGCCCAAGACCCGCGCGTCCAGAAAGTTTTCGTTGCACCCGGCAACGCCGGCACCGCCATTGAAGCCAAGTGCGAGAACGTTGCTATCGACGTGCTCGCCCTTGAACAACTGGCCGACTTTGCTGAAAAGAATGTGTCCCTGACCATCGTCGGTCCGGAAGTCCCATTGGTTGCCGGCGTGGTGGACCTGTTCCGCAGCCGCAACCTGGACTGCTTCGGCCCAACCGCCGGCGCTGCCCAGCTGGAAGGTTCCAAGGCGTTCACCAAGGATTTCCTGGCGCGCCACAAGATCCCGACCGCCGACTACCAGAACTTCACCGAGATCGAGCCGGCCCTGGCTTACCTGCGTGAAAAAGGTGCGCCCATCGTGATCAAGGCCGACGGCCTGGCCGCCGGCAAAGGCGTGATCGTCGCCATGACCCTGCAAGAAGCCGAAGACGCCGTGCGCGATATGCTCGCCGGCAACGCTTTCGGTGACGCAGGTTCCCGCGTGGTGATCGAGGAGTTCCTCGACGGCGAAGAAGCCAGCTTTATCGTGATGGTCGACGGCAAGAACGTATTGCCGATGGCCACCAGCCAGGACCATAAACGCGTCGGCGACGGCGACAGCGGCCCGAACACCGGCGGCATGGGTGCCTACTCCCCTGCCCCGGTCGTCACCGCCGACGTGCACAAGCGCGTGATGGACCTGGTGATCTGGCCGACCGTGCGCGGCATGGCCGATGAGGGCAATGTGTACACCGGTTTCCTGTACGCCGGTTTGATGATCGACAAAGCCGGTAACCCGAAAGTCATCGAGTTCAACTGCCGCTTTGGCGACCCGGAAACCCAACCAGTGATGCTGCGCCTGCAATCGAGCCTGGTGCTACTGGTGGAAGCCGCCCTGGCACAGGCCTTGGACAAGGTTGAAGCGCAGTGGGACCCACGTCCGAGCGTTGGCATTGTGCTGGCGGCCGGTGGTTACCCTGCCGACTACGACAAGGGCGACGTCATCGAAGGCCTCGACGCCGCCGCGACGCTGGAAGGCAAGGTGTTCCATGCGGGCACCGCGCTGAAGGATGGCCAGGTCGTGACCGCCGGTGGCCGTGTGTTGTGCGCCACCGCCATGGCCGCCAGTGTCGACGCCGCGCAGCAGCAAGCGTACAAGCTGGCCGCGAAAATCGATTGGAAAGGCTGCTTCTACCGCAAAGACATCGGCTACCGCGCCATCGCCCGCGAACGTGGCGAAAACAGCTAAGCCGCCGACGTCAGTAGCTATCCGTTCGGCTAGGCAAGGGCCTCTGGCCCTTGCCGTATACGGGCCTCCCCGCGCATAGTTACCCCGTGCATCAACCTACGAAGGGATTTCGCCGTGCGCTGGCTCAGGATCGCCATAGGTTTTACTGTCAGCCTGCTGACGCTGCTCTGCCTGTTCCCGGCCCAGGCTGCCGCGCAAGGCAGTGGCTGGGCAGTATTGCTTGATGAACAGGCCGACCTGCAGTTGAGCGACATCCGCTCTTCACGCTACACCAATCAATTCAGCCCCATCGAACTGGACCGCATCAGCGCCGCGGAACCGAACGGCGCGCTGTGGATACGGTTTAAGTTGCAACCCGGCAAACACGAGCAAGTGTTGCGGGTATTTGCCCCGGATTTGTCCCACCTGAGCCTCTATGTACTGGACGGCGATACCCTGGTGGAACAACAGAGCACCGGCACGCGCCAGCCCCAGACTGAGCGGCCGTTGCCCAGCAGCGACTTCATGCTGCCGATGCCCCAGAGCCAGAAACCGTTAGAGGTTTACCTGCGCCTGGTCTCGGAGCACGAACTGCGCCCGTATATCACCCTGGAACCGGCTGTGCTCGCCGCCGCCGACCAGACCCAGACGCTGATCTACGGCCTATTGTTCGGCTGCCTGCTGATGCTGATCCTGCACAACCTCACGCGCTTCGCCTACCACCGCTCACGCAGCAGCCTGTGGCTGGCGGCCTGCGAAGCGCTGTTGATGCTCAGCCTGGCGCTATTGCTGAACCTGGTGGGCCCATGGCTGCCGAACTGGCATGCGATCCAGACACCGGGCGCCTACCTGGCGTTGCTGCTGACCGCGCCCTGCGGGCTGATGTTTGCCTACCGTTTCTTCATGCCTCTGGGCCCACATCCACTGAACAAGCTGTTGATGGCCGACATCCTGGTCATCGTGCTGTGCGGCCTGCTGCTGTTGTTCGTCAACACCCTGCCGCTGAACATCATCACGTACGCGCTGGTGGCCCTGGCTGGCTTGAGCATGCTGTTTATCTCGGCCTGTCACTGGCAGAAAGGCTACCGCCCGGCACGCTTGTTCGTGGCGGCAATGGTGGTATTCAACATCGGTACGCTGATCATCCTGCCGGCGCTGCTTGGCCTGACGATGATTTCGCCCCAGGGCCTGATCGTCACGCTGCTGGCGTTCATCTGCCTCAGCGGCTTGTTGATGAGCCTGGCGTTGGGCGAACGCCAGCGCGCGATTGTCGAGGCACGTTTCAGCCTCAGTCGCGACCTGGCAGCGAGCAATGCCGAGATCGCCGCCAAGGCCGAGTTCCTGGCCAAGATCAGCCACGAAATCCGTACCCCCATGAACGGCGTGCTCGGCATGACCGAGCTGCTGCTGGGCACGCCGCTGTCGGTGAAACAGCGCGACTACGTGCAAACCATCCACAGCGCAGGTAATGAACTGCTTACCCTGATCAACGAAATCCTCGACATCTCCAAGCTGGAGTCCGGCCAGATAGAACTGGACGACGTGCAGTTCGACCTCAATGCGCTGATCGAAGATTGCCTGAGCATCTTCCGCGCCAAGGCCGAACAGCAGAACGTCGAACTGATCAGTTTTATCCAGCCCCAGGTGCCCCGCGTGATCAGCGGCGACCCGACACGCCTGCGCCAGGCCATGTTGAGCCTGCTGGAAAACGCCCTGCAAAAAACCGACGAAGGCGAAGTGCTGATCGTGGTTGCCCTGGACGATCGCAGCACCAAGCCACGCCTGCGCATTGCCGTGCAAGACAGCGGCCTGCCGATGGAAGCGGCCGAGCGCGACGCCCTGCTGCACAGCGAACTGCACAGCAAGAATTTCTTCTCGGCCACCCGTTTGAACGGCCACTTGGGCCTGGTTATCGCCCGCCAGTTGATCCTGCTGATGAACGGGGAGTTCGGCATCAAAAGCGGCAGCCATCAGGGCAGCACCCTGTGGCTGACCCTGCCGCTGGACCCGGAACGCCTGGAACACCCGACCTCCGACCTCGACGGCCCGCTCAAAGGCGCGCGGGTGCTGGTGGTGGACGACAACGACACCTGCCGCAAGGTGCTGGTGCAGCAATGCTCGGCCTGGGGCCTTAACGTCAGCGCCGTGCCATCGGGCAAGGAGGCCCTGGCGTTGCTGCGTACCAAGGCGCACCTGCGCGACTACTTCGATGTGGTGCTGCTGGACCAGAACATGCCCGGCATGACCGGCATGCAACTGGCAGCGAAAATCAAGGAAGACCCGAGCCTGAACCACGACATCCTGCTGATCATGCTCACCGGCATCAGCAACGCGCCGAGCAAGATCATCGCGCGCAACTGCGGGATCAAACGCATCCTCGCCAAGCCAGTCGCGGGTTACACGCTCAAGACCACCCTGGCGGATGAACTGACCCAGCGCAGCAAAGGCACCGTACCACCGCGTGCGTTGCCCAGCGCGCCAGCAGCCGTCACCGTACCCAGCGATTTCCGCATCCTGGTGGCCGAGGACAACAGCATTTCCACCAAAGTGATCCGTGGCATGCTCGGCAAGCTCAACCTCAACCCGGACACCGCCAGCAACGGCGAAGAAGCGCTGGAGGCGATGAAAGCCCAGCGTTATGACCTGGTGTTGATGGACTGCGAAATGCCGATCCTCGATGGCTTCTCGGCGACTCAGCAACTGCGTGCGTGGGAAGTCAGCCACCAGCGCATTCGCACACCGGTGGTGGCGCTTACCGCGCATATCCTCTCGGAGCACAAAGAACGTGCACGCCAGGCTGGGATGGACGGGCACATGGCCAAGCCGGTGGAGTTGTCGCAGTTGCGTGAGCTGGTGGAGTTCTGGGTGGCGCAGCGTCAGCAGCGCCCGGAGCACGCGCCTTCTTGACTTGAAATACAGTCCCCTGTGGGAACTGGCTTGCTGTGGCGAGGGAGCTTGCTCCCGCTGGGGTGCGAAGCGCCCCCAAAAAAAACGACTCCAGCTGCGCTGTCGAACGGGAGCAAGCTCCCTCGCCACAGCAAGCCAGCTCCCACATTTGATTTGTTTCGCCTGATAGACTGCCCACACTTTTTCCGCCCGCGAGCCACTCACATGCTCCACGTGTTATTCAGCGTCTACCTGAAAATGCTGGTGCTCTACAGCCCGTTCTTCGTGCTGTCCTGCTTTATCAGCCTTACTCGCGGCTACTCCAGCAAAGAGCGTCGGCGCCTGGCCTGGAAAGTGGCGCTGGCGACCCTGGTCTCGAGCGTGTTGCTCTACCTGTTCGGCCGGGTGATTTTCAGCGTGTTCGGCATCACCGTCGACGCCTTCCGCATCGGCGCCGGCAGTGTGCTGTTTATCTCTGCCCTGGGCATGGCCCAAGGCAAGTCGGCCGTGCAGACCGACAACGTGCAGCAGGACGTGACCATCGTGCCGCTGACCATTCCCCTCACCGTCGGCCCCGGCACCATTGGTGCACTGTTGGTGATGGGCGTGAGCCAGCCGCACTGGGATGACAAGCTCACCGCCATCCTCAGCATCGCCCTGGCCAGCCTCACGGTCGGCGTGGTGCTGTACCTGTCCAACCGTATCGAACGCATCCTCGGTGATCAGGGCTTGCAGATTGTCAGTCGATTGATGGGATTGTTTGTGTGCGCCTTGGCCGCGCAAATCATCTTTACCGGGGTGCGCGGCTACCTGGTGCCCTAGATCCGGTACTTGGCGATCGCCTGTTGCACCTTGTCACCCGCGCTCTCGCGCATCAATTGGATAGTCTTTTCGTTGACCACCGAGGTATTCAGCACCAGGCACGTCTGCCCGCTGAAAGCCTCGAACGAGGAGCTGTCCCATTCCAGGAATGGCAGCCCTACCTGTTTGCTCACGCTGTGGGTGCTGTAGGTCACCAGCACCATCATCAATTCACCCTCTGTTTCGGCACAGGAAGCCAGGCCGAAATCACCGCCTTGGTGCACCGCGCTGTTGCGTTTGAACAACTCGAAATTCGCCGGCGTCTGCTTCAACGCCTCCAACGCATCGGCGGCCAATTTAGGCAAAGCCGCGAGCAACGCTGCGGACAATGACGTCGATGCCAGCATGGCGGCGATGATATTCAGCACCGCCAACTGCACGGTCAGCCCCTTGCCCGAACGTGAGACCCGCTCGAAACGGCTGCGTACCGGCAGCCAGCCCAACCCGACCATCACCTTGATAAATTCCTCGTACCAGACCTCGGTACCGCGCTGGATTTTCAACACATCGCTGACGTAGCTGCTGGCCAGCAGATAGCTCTTGCGAATGTATTCCCGGTTCAGGCCCGACAGGCCATCGGCAAACGAAATCACGCTGTTGTTGACCACCGCCGCATTGAAATCGTCCTCAGTGTCCATCGGCAACGCCTTCAGCGCTCCTGGCGCTCCCGGCAGTTTGTAGGCGGCAATCAATTTGCGCCTTTGTTTACTGTTGATCCTTCTGTGATGTCGCTCCATTTTGACTCTCCACAAGCACCCCAACTCGGGGCTTATGTCCACCCTAGTCCACCCACCGACGGGCTTACCAGACGACAAACATCCCTTGCCGCGCCACGTAAAACTACCGCGCCCAGCAATCGCGTGGCGTAACGGGTGAGCCTCCAGACTTCGTCGCAAAAAAAAGAAAAAGCCCCGAACAACGCCAGGAATATCCCTGGATCATTCGGAGCTTTCCGGCAACCTGCAGGCCGTTTTCAGCAGGCAGGTTTCTCGCCATACCAGCGCGGTGTGTATACCCATTCACCGCCACTGGCACGGGGGAATGTGCAGGTGGTGGACGAGCCGATCAGCACCATGGTGCGCATGTCCACCTGGTCCGGCGTCAGTTGCCCCAACGTGGTGACACGCAAGGTCTGCCCCGGACGGCCAATATCGCGGCCCAGCACCACCGGTGTGTGCGGCGTGCGATGCAGCGCGACGATTTCCAGGGCACGCCCCAGTTGCCACGGGCGCGAACGGGAAATCGGGTTGTAGAACGCCAGGGCGAGATCGGCCTGGGACGCCAGGTCCAGGCGCTTCTCGATGATCGACCAGGGCTTGAGGTTGTCCGACAGCGACATCACGCAGAAGTCATGGCCCAACGGCGCACCGGCCTGGGCGGCGGTGGCCAGGGAGGCCGAGACGCCGGGCAGGATTTCCAGGTCGACCTGATGCCAGGCCGGGTCGCTGGACTCGTGCAAGGCCTCGATTACCGCGGCGGCCATGGCAAATACGCCAGGGTCGCCGGACGACACCACCACCACCGAACGGCCCTGCGCGGCCAGCTCGAAGGCGTGGCGCGCACGCTGCATTTCTTCGCGGTTGTCGGTGCAGTGCTGCACCTGATCGTCGCGAAACGGCCCGGCCATGCGCACGTAGGTTTCGTAGCCGAGCACGTCGGTGCAACGCGCCAGTTCGGCTTTCACCGCGGGCACCATCAATTCGGCAGCGCCGGGGCCCAGGCCGATCACGGCCAGTCGGCCACGGGGGCGACCGACTTGCGCCAGGTCCAGGGGTTGCTCGGCAACGTTGATGAGGATGTCGGCGTCCTGGGTAACACTGGCAAACCGCAGCGGTACGCCGAGTTCCAGAGCCGCTTCATGCAACGATGCTTCGGCCATTTGCGTATCACTGGCCAGCAAGCAGGCCAGGGATTGCACGGCGATACCCGCCTTATGCAAGGCCGTGCGCACACGCTCAGCCAATTGCACGCCTGGTTTGCACGTAACACATACATTCTTCGGGTAGATCAACAATTCATTGGCCGCAGGCGTGCGCTCGGCGCTGCCCACATGAATCGCCAGGCGCGCCTGTTGATCCTGAGGCAAGTTGGCCTGCTCCAGCCACGGCGCCGCGCCTTCGATGCGCACGCTTTCGCCGGCCAGCAAGTCCGAGACAAACCGCTTGCCCAGCTCCAGATCAGCCAGCTCATAACCCATCGGTGGATTAAGCAGGCAGGTGCCAAAACGCAGCTCGCCACTGGTGGTGATTGCAGCGGCAACGTTCAAGGCAGCGGCGATTTCGCGCGCCATGACATTCACACCGCCAAGGCCACCGAGCAACGGCACCACTGCGCTGCCGTCTTCGGCCACGGCCAGCACGGCGGGTTCTTCGCCTTTCTCCAGCAGCAACGGCGCCAGGGTGCGTATGACGATGCCGGCGGCGCACAGGGCAATCAGCGGCGTGCCGTGTTGATAGAGCTGGCGCAGGGTCGCGCCGAACTCGCTGTAGGCCTGGTCAGCCCCTTCAACACGTCCGGCCAAGCCGTGGATCACCGCGCCTGGGTAAACCTGCTGGATCTGGCGCGCAGTCGCCAGGCTGCCCTGCCCCAGGATGACAATCGCCGGGCGCATCAACCTTGCCACCGTTCGCCAGGCACGATGATCAGCGAGAAATACGGCGACGACATCGGTTCCACCTGATCCAGCGGCACGATTTTCTGGTTGGCCATGGTCGCGCGTTCCACATAGAGCGCACGCCCGGCCAGGCCGAGTTCTTCGAGCACCTGGCGCACTTTGGGGAAGTTACGGCCCAGCTTCATGATCACCGCCGCGTCGGCATCCGCCAGGCGCCGCTTGAGGTCCTCATGTGGCAACACGCCTGACAACACCGACAGGCTCTGGTTGCGATACACCAACGGCGCACCCAGCACCGAGGCGCCACCTAGCATCGAGCACACGCCTGGGATGACTTGCGCTTCGTAGCGTTCGGCGAGGCGGTCGTGCAGGTACATGTAGGAGCCGTAGAAGAACGGGTCGCCTTCGCAGATCACCGCCACATCGCGGCCAGCGTCCAAATGCGCGGCGACGTCGACACTGGCGGCGTCGTAGAAATCGCTGATTACTTGCTCGTAGGACATCGGCGCCGGCAGCGCTTCGGTGGTCACCGGGTACACCAGCGGCATCAGGGTCTGCTGCGGCACCAGGTGATCTTCGATGATGCCGAAGGCGTTGCCCTTCTTGCCCTTGGCCACGAAGTACGCCACAACAGGCGATTCGCGCAGCAGGCGCAGCGCCTTGAGGGTGATCAGTTCGGGATCACCGGGGCCAACGCCCAAGCCGATCAAGCGTCCGCGTGCCTGCATTATTCGACCTCCGTGGCCAGGGCATTCACCGCTGCGGCGGCCATCGCGCTGCCGCCCAGGCGGCCTTGCATGATCACGAATGGCACGCCGCGGCTGTCGGCGGCCAGCATCGCCTTGGATTCGGCGGCGCCCACAAAGCCGACCGGGAAGCCGAGGATCAACGCCGGTTTTGGTGCGCCAGCATCAAGCATCTCCAGCAGGTAGAACAACGCGGTCGGCGCGTTGCCGATCACCACCACGCTGCCTTCCAGGTGCGGGCGCCAGAGTTCCAGGGCGGCAGCGGAACGGGTGTTGCCCAACGCCCGTGCCAGCTCCGGCACGCTGTCGTCACGCAGGGTGCAGATCACTTGATTGTTAGCCGGCAGGCGTGTGCGGGTCACGCCTTCGGACACCATCCGCGCATCACACAGAATCGGCGCGCCAGCGGCCAACGCATCGCGCCCGGCCTTGCCTGCGCCTTCGGAGAACTGCAGGCCGTCGATGGCATCGACCATGCCGCAGGCATGAATCACGCGCACCGCGAGTTTTTCCAGGTCGGCCGGGATGCGGTCCAACTTGGCTTCCGCGCGAATAATGGCGAAGGAGTTGCGATAGATCTCCTGACCATCGCGGATGTAATCAATCATCGGTGTTGCTCCGTGGGCGAGCGCGCAGCAAGGCGCCCGTCGCTTCAATAGAAAGGTTGCGCGCGTGCAACCGGCCGAAACCGGGATGGGCTGCTTCGCGGAAATAGAGGTCGTAGTGGCCGGGGCTCACGGCCAGCAATGTCACCGGCGCAACGTGTGCGGCGGCGCAGGAACGTGGGCAGCCGGACAGGTGCACGTCGTGATCGGGTTTCAGCGCGGCGAGTTGCACCGCATCAGCCTTGGTGTCGGCCAGCGCTTTGCCGCAGCCCCTGGAACCGGTGCAGGCAGTCATGCGCGCCAGGGGTTGGTCAACTGAGCAGAGGAAGCCCAGCTGCGCTAGGCGCTCGGTCACGGCGTGAGGCTTTTCGACGTTGGGCAGCAGCACGCCCTGCCAAGGGGTGAAACGCAAGGTGCCGTCGCCGTACTCGCTGGCGAGTTGTGCGACGCCCGCAAGCATCGCCGAATCCAGGCGACCCAAGGGTGCGATGGCAGCGACATAGAACTGATTTTTTTGCGTCTGTGGATAAGTCCCAAGGTGCAGCAAAGCACCACTGGGCGGGCGATTGAAGCCGTCGACCGGCAGTAGCTTCAGGTGCAAGCGGCTCAGCAGGTTATCCACAGGCAGATGACGCATGCGGGTTTGTTCCGGAGTGGCGAGGTCAAGAAACGCCTCCAGCACCGCCACCACCAGCGCATGGCCCTGCTCCAATGGCACAGCCGCCAACGGTGCATCCAGCCCAGGGCAACCGGCCAGGCCGAATGCGAGGAGCGTCTCACCATCGCGTACAAACGCCGAAAGCCACAGATCATGATGATGTTCGAGCATCGCCAGCGCTTCACCGCCATCCAACTGCACAGCGAACTTTGCCGACAGCTCATGGAAACGTGGGTGGTTTTGCAGGGTGGCGAGGATCTGATCGGCCAGCGGGCGGGTGTCGAACAGCATCTGCGGGTCGATACCGGCGCTGGGGCTGAGCATCAGGTTGCGCACATCGTCGCCAGCGGCGTTGCTGGGGCCTAGGCCTGCGGCCAGCAGCATGGCGATCAAGGCGTGCTCTTCGGCACCGATCCCGCGAATCTGCAGGTTGGCGCGGTTGGTCGCCTCAATCACTCCACCGGCATAGGCCTGGGCCGCGTCCGCCACCGCATGGGCCTGCACTGCGGTGATCGAACCACCGGCCAATTTGATCCGGCAAATGCCACCGTCCAGCGCCTGGACAATACGCAGCAACCCCGGACAAGCCGAGGGGCGCAAGGTATTCACAGCGGGCGTCTGGTTCACGGGGCTACCGGTTCGCGGGTAAAGGCGCGGTATTATGCCTGCTTTGTCCGGCGGCATGAAAAGCCTGCCCGTCGGATGTCGTTCAAGGAATTCATATGTCGCCCTGGCTGACGGTTGTAGGCATCGGTGAAGACGGCTTCAAGGGGCTGGGCAGGAATGCCCGGCATGCCCTGTTGCGCGCCTCGCGGATTATAGGGGGTCAGCGTCAGTTGGACCTGTTGCCGGTGTGTATTCGTGGCGAGCGCCAGGTGTGGCCGAGCCCGTTTTCGCTGGAGCCGGTGCTGGCGCGGCGCGGGGAGCCGGTGTGTGTGCTGGCGAGTGGCGATCCGATGTTCTATGGCGTGGGGGCGAGTTTGGCGCGACAGGTGGCGGTGGATGAGTTGCTGATATTGCCGGCGCCTTCGTCGGTGTCCCTGGCGGCGGCGCGGCTGGGCTGGCCGTTGCAGGAGGTGGTGACGTTATCCGTGGTGGCGCGGCCGTTGGCGGCGCTGAATGCGCATCTGGCCAGTGGTGTGCGATTGTTGGTGTTGAGTAATGACGGTCGCAGCCCTGCGTTGATTGCCTCGTTGCTGGCTGAGTCCGGGTTCGGGCCGAGCCGGTTGAGCGTGTTTGAACACTTGGGCGGCACGGATGAGCGGCGTCTCGACGGGCTGGCGCAGGCGTGGGAACACAGCTTGGTCGCTGATTTGAATCTGGTCGCCATCGACTGCCTGGCCGACGCGAATACTGCGCGCCTGTCGCGCCTCGCCGGCCTGCCGGATTCGGCGTTCAAACATGACGGCCAACTGACCAAACGCGACGTGCGCGCCATGACCCTCGCCCGCCTCGCCCCGATGCCCGGCGAACTGCTGTGGGATGTGGGCGCGGGCAGCGGCTCCATTGGGATTGAATGGATGCGCGCTCATCCGAGCTGCCGTGCAGTGGCGATTGAAGGCGATGCGGGCCGCCAAGGCCTGATCGAACACAACCGCGACGCCCTTGGCGTGCCTGGCTTGCAACTGGTTCGCGGCAAGGCGCCCGATGCGCTTCTCGGCCTGGAAGCACCGGACGCGATCTTCATCGGCGGCGGCGTTACTCGCGAAGGCGTGCTCGACACCTGCTGGCAACACCTGCGGCCTGGGGGGCGATTGGTCGCCAACGCAGTGACCCTGCAAAGTGAAATGACCCTGACGGCTTGGCGCGCGCAGCACGGCGGCGAACTGACGCGCATCCATGTGGCTCAGGCTCAGCCGCTGGGGGAATTCGATACCTGGCGCCAGGCGTTGCCGATCACCTTGCTGGAAGTGGTCAAGCCGCTATGAAGCGCATCCTGCTGCTGGGCGGCGTGACTGAAGCGCTGGCTATCGCACGGACCTTGGGGCCGGAGCATATCTACAGCTTGGCCGGCGTTGGCCGCGTGCCTACTGATCTGACCTGCCAAGTGCGGGTCGGCGGTTACGGTGGCGCTGAGGGTTTGGCGCAGTTTGTTCGGGATGAGGCGATTAGCTTGATTCTCGATGCGACTCATCCGTATGCGGCGCAGATCAGCCGCAATGCCGCCGAGGCTGCGCAGTTAAGCCATGTGCCGTGCTGGGCGTTACGCCGACCGGCATGGCAGCCGCAGGCGGGGGATGATTGGCGCGAGGTGGGTGATTGGACCTCGTTGATCGAAGCGCTCAAACCCTTCAAACGCCCATTGTTCACGCTGGGGCGTGAGCCGTTGCAGCATCTCGACGAAATCCCGCCGGAGCAGTTCTGGACGTTGCGTGCGCTGGATGTGTATCCGGGGAATGAGCGGTGTGAAGTGATCGGCGCACGCGGACCGTTTCTGATTGAAGACGAACGGGCGCTATTTGAAAGACGGCAGATCGATGTGTTGATCAGCAAGAACAGCGGCAGCAGCGCAACCGAGCCGAAGTTGGAGGTGGCGCGGGAGCGCGGAGTACCGGTGTTGGTGTTGAAGCGGCCCGTGTTGGCTCAAGTAGATCGGGAACTCTTGTCGCCTGATGAAACACTCATCGCGTTGGCAAATTTCATTCGGTAAGTCAGGATCGCTCGCTTGCTTGATTAGTAACCTATTTGTTACCTTCAGGACGGCTAATGATTGAGATTGAAGAATACCGACGCGATAACCAGTCCAGCCCGTTCGATGAGTGGTTTTCATCCTTGAGTGTGCCGGCAGCCACCAGAGTTTCCACCGCTTTGGTTCGACTTGAAATGGGCAACACCAGCAACATCAAGTGGTTCGATGGGTTGGGCGAATACCGCATCGACTGGGGACCAGGCCTGCGAATCTATCTGATACAAGAAGCCCACCGACTAATCATCCTTTTCGGTGGTGGCGACAAGTCCAGTCAAAAGCGCGATATCAAAGTCGTGAAGTCGCTGATCAATGAACATCAGCGTGACAAGAAATTGAAACAACAGAGGTAACCGACATGGCGCTCACCCGCAGCTACAAACACACCATCGCCGAACGTGCTCAGCGCGACCCTGAATTTGCCCAGGCTCTCCTTGATGAGGCTGCTACGTTGTTTCTAAATGGTGAGCCGGAAGTTTCACGTGTCATTCTGCGTGATCTGGTCAACGCCACAGTAGGCTTTGAAGGCCTTGCGAAAGAAACGGCCAAACCGAGTAAAAGCCTGCACCGAATGCTGTCGGCCAGTGGCAATCCAAGCATGGATAACCTCGCGGCAATTTTTGCGGTGATTAGAAAAGCCCTGGGTGTTGATATGCAGGTCCACGGAGTTCCCACTGCATAATTTGCGGCCCTACGTCACCCATTGTGTCGACGCTGTCGACACAATGTAGTGAGCGGGCTTGTCCCGCGCTGGGCTGCGAAGCGGCCCCAATAAGGCCACCGCGCTTTTCAGGTAACACGCGATGCCAGGTTTTAGGGCCGCTTCGCAGCCCAGCGCGGGACAAGCCCGCTCACTACAAATTGCTCTTAAGCCATTAAAAAATGCGCAGATCCCGATGCCATCGCAGGCAAGCAAGCTCCCACAGGTTTGCGCAGCACCTTGAGCATCGCGCCCAATCTGCAAAAATTGGCAATCCGTGGTTCCCGTCTATCCTGTAACCAGTCACTGCGACACCAAACCACACCCACCCTTTTTACTTATCCCCACCGATCAGGCTAAATACCCCCCTGATCGTTTAACCCTACGGATTGTGCGCCATGGCCCGTCAACGCTTTGCAATCGCCTGGATCGCCTGCCTTGCAGTGCTGTTCAACGCCTTTGCCATGCCGATGGCCAGTGCGATGCAGCAAGCCGATGATCCGGTCAAGAGACTGCTCTGGGGCAGTTTCTGTTCCTCCAATGGCGCCAGCCTGAAGACCATTGCCCTGGGCACGCTGGAAATTCCGGCGCCACAACAGGACGATCACTCCACCATGCAGCATTGCTGGTGTTGCTCAGGCTCGGCGCCGTTGGTGGCGTTGCCGGGGCATGTGCCGCAGTTGTATGTCACGCGGTTCGAGGCGGTGCAAAACCTGCCGCAGCCCCCACTGCAAAACCCTACCCCGCGCCAGCAATGGCCGAGCCTCAACCCCCGTGCCTCTCCAACGGTCTGATCTTCTTCGCAAGTGAACTGCGTTTAGAACCGTTCTGGAGAACTGCCATGCTCAAATCTTCCCTGCTTCTGGCTGCGTTGTTGCTGCCGGTGTTCAGTGCTGCCAATGCCGATGACTACAAGGCCGGCGACCTGTTGGTCAGCGATCCCTGGTCCCAGGAATTGCCGCCCAACGCGCCGACTGTTGCGGCGTACTTCGTGATTCATAACACCGGTGCTACCCCGGACCGTCTGCTCAGCGTCGAGACGCCAGTGGCCGACAAGGCCGAGCTGCATGAGCATGTGATGCAGGGCGACCTGATGAAGATGCAGCAGGTGCCCAGCGTCGCCGTACCTGCAAAAGGCGAGCTGACCTTTGCGCCGATGGCGTATCACGTGATGCTGCTCGGCCTCAAAGACCGCAGCCTGTTGGCCGACGGCAAGCAATTCCCGCTGACCCTCACCTTCGAAAAGGCCGGCAAGGTCGAGGTGGAAGTGTCGGTGCAGAAGGTGCCGCCAATGGCCACACACGAGCATAAACACGCCCAATAGGCAGACTCCAGATGGGCGCCCCTCGCGCCAGGCTGTCTCCACGCCACCGCGTAATGCGCGGCAGTTGGATCAGCCTGTTCGCCATGCTGATGATCTTTATCGGTCCGCTGATTTCCCAAGCGATGCCGATGGATCATCACGCCGGCATGTCGATGGAAATGCCGATGGACCATGGCGATTCCCATCACAAAAAGGCCGCTGACGAACACCACGCCCTCTGGTCCAAGTGCGGCTATTGCGACCTGCTCTACAGCTGCCCCGCCCTGCCTGGCGGCATTTCAACGTTCAACCTAAACAGCCCGGCACCTGCCAACGCCCTCACCGCCGCCACGCGCCTGGGCCACGCCCGGCAGAGCATCTTCCCCGGCGCCCGCAGTCGCGCGCCGCCCATCGCTTCGTAAGCACTTCACACCGTTACTTCACCCCGGCCGACTTTAGACAGACAGCCGCAGGCTGCTGGCCGTGTTGTTTACGATTGATTGATGGAATTTGTCATGTCCAGGTTTTCTGCTGACACCCGCTTGGGAAGCACTCCTGTGTTCGCCGTTCTATGCGGCGCACTCCTGGCTCCACAGGCGTATGCCGATGAGCACGCTGAGCACGAGCTCACCCCCACCGTGATCACCGCGATCGCCCCCAGCTCGCCGCTGACCGTGGTCACCAACCCCAAGGACCCGCGTCAACCGGTGCCCGCCAGTGACGGCGGTGACTACCTCAAGACCATCCCGGGCTTTGCGCTGGTGCGCAACGGCGGCACCAACGGCGACCCGGTGCTGCGCGGGATGTTCGGCTCACGCCTGAATATCCTCACCAATGGCAGCATGATGCTCGGCGCCTGCCCCGGCCGTATGGATGCGCCGACCTCGTACATCTCGCCGGAAACCTACGACAAGCTCACCGTGATCAAAGGCCCGCAAACCGTGCTCTGGGGCCCCGGCGCATCCGCTGGCACCGTGTTGTTCGAGCGCGAGCCGGAGCAGTTCGGCGAGTTGGGCACGCGCCTCAACGCCAGTGTGCTGGCCGGTTCCAACGGACGCTTCGACAAGGTCATCGATGCCGCCGCCGGTGGGCCGCTGGGCTATGTACGGGTAATTGGCAACCAGGCGCATGCCGATGACTACAAGGACGGCAACAACGACACCGTCGCCTCGCGCTACGACAAGTGGAACGGTGATGTAGCCGTCGGTTTCACCCCCGACGCCGACACCCTGCTGGAACTCACCGCCGGCCGTGGCGATGGCGAGGCACGCTACGCCGGGCGCGGTATGGACGGCTCGCAGTTCCTGCGTGAAAGCCTGGGGCTGCGCTTCGAAACGTCCAACATCGGCGACGTGCTGGATAAGGTCGAGGCCCAGGTCTACTACAACTACGCCGACCACGTGATGGACAACTACAGCCTGCGCACGCCCTCCGGCACCGGCATGATGGCTGGGCCGATGGCCTCCAACGTCGACCGCCGTACCCTCGGTGCACGGATCAAGGCCACTTGGCGCTGGGCCGATGTGCAACTGATCAGCGGCCTGGACGCGCAGACCAACGAACACCGCCAGCGCAGCAGCATGGGCATCGACACTTACAAGGATTTGCCCCGGGTCAAGGACGCCAATTTCCACAACTATGGCGTGTTCGGCGAACTCACCTGGTACGCCGCCGACCGTGACCGCCTGATCACAGGCGCACGCCTGGATCGCGCCTCGGCCAAGGACTTCAGGCAAACCACCGGTTCCGGCATGAGCGCCCGCGCCAACCCAACCGCCGATGACACCCGCGCCGATACCCTGCCGTCCGGCTTTATGCGCTATGAACACGACCTGGCCGACAGCCCTACCACCCTCTACGCGGGCCTGGGCCACTCGGAGCGTTTCCCGGATTACTGGGAGCTGTTTTCCCCCAACACCGGCGCGGCGGGTACGGTGAATGCCTTTGACGGCGTAAAGCCAGAGAAAACCACCCAGCTCGACTTCGGCGCGCAATACAAAGCCGAGGCGCTTGAAGCCTGGGCCTCGGGCTACATCGGCCGGGTGCAGGACTTCATCCTGTTCGACTACAGGCCAGGGATGATGGGCACCACCTCCCAGGCGCGCAACGTCGACGCCCGCATCATGGGCGGTGAACTGGGCGCGGCGTACAAACTGACGCGCCATTGGAAGGCCGACGCCACCCTCGCCTACGCCTGGGGCAAGAACAGCAGCGACGGCAAGGCGCTGCCGCAAATGCCGCCGTTGGACGCACGCCTGGGCCTCACCTACAGCGAGGACAACTGGAGTGCCGGCGCCCTGTGGCGCGTGGTCGCCGCGCAAAACCGCATCGATCAAAACAAGGGCAACGTAGTCGGCAAGGACTTCGACAAGAGCGGCGGCTTCGGCGTGTTCTCGTTGAACGCGGCGTACCGCATCAACAAAAACTTCAAAGTCAGCACCGGCGTCGACAACCTGTTTGGCAAGGCCTACGCCGAGCACTTGAACCTGGCCGGCAATGCCGGGTTCGGCTACCCGGCCAATGACCCGCAGGCCATCAAGGAGCCCGGTCGCACCCTCTGGACCAAGGTGGACATGAGCTTCTAAAAGCATCGCAGGCAAGCCTGCTCCCACAGGCGAAATGCATCCACCTGTGGGAGCGGGCTGGCCCGCGATAGCGGCATACCTGACGACAAAAATTAAAGCCTTTGCGGAGCACCTGATGACCACTCAAAAAATTTCCTTCTACAACCTGGCCTGGCGCTGGCACTTCTACGCCGGCCTCTTCGTCGCGCCGTTCATGGTGCTGCTGGCCCTCACCGGCATCATCTACCTGTTCAAACCCCAGCTCGACCCGCTGATGTACGGCAACCTGCTCACCGTACCCGCCGCCGAACACGCCCTGAGCGCCGACGAACAACTGCAACGCGCCAAGGCCGCTTACCCTCAGGGCGCCATCAGCAAATACCTGCCGCCGGCCAACGCCACCAGCAGCGCGCAGTTCGTGATGCATAACGGCGGCCACGAAGTAACGATCTTCGTCGACCCGTATCGCGGCACCGTGCTCGGTGAGCAGGACGCCAAATACAACCTGCAAGCCATCGCCCGCGCGCTGCACGGTGAGCTGATGATCGGTACCGTCGGCGACCGCCTGGTGGAACTCGCCGCCGGTTGGGGCGTGATGCTGGTGGTGTCGGGCCTGTACCTGTGGTGGCCGCGCGGCAAGTCTTCGGCAGGCGTTTTGTGGCCGCGGTTCAGCAGTCGTGGCCGGGTGTTCTGGCGCGACATGCATGCGGTCACCGGCTTCTGGGGCGCGTCACTGTTGCTGGTGATGCTGCTCAGCGGCATGACCTGGACCGGCTTCTGGGGCAAGCAATACGCCGACCTGTGGAACAGGTTCCCGGCGGCCATGTGGAACAACGTGCCGCAGTCCGACCAGCAGGCGCGAGCACTCAATACCGCAACGCAACAGACCGTGCCCTGGGCCATGGAAAACACCCCTATGCCCATGTCCGGCGACCACGCGGAGCACATGAACCACGGCGCGATGCACTCCGCGCCGGCCGCGCCCACCTTGCGCCTGCAACAGGTGGTCGACCTGGCCACCGCGCGCAAGGTCGAGCCCGGCTACAGCATCACCTTCCCCACCACCGCCGAAGGCGTGTTCACCGTTGCGGTGTTCGCCAACGACCCGCGCAACGACGCCACCCTGCATGTGGACCAGTACACCGGCAAGGTGCTCGCCGATGTGCGCTGGGAGCACTACAACCTGGTCGCCCGCGCCACCGAAACCGGCGTGATGCTGCACGAAGGCAAGATGTTCGGCCCGATCAACCAGATCATCGTGTTGCTGATCTGCCTGATGATCCTGCTCAGTGCCGTCAGCGGTGTAGTGATCTGGTGGAAGCGCCGGCCACAGGGCGGCCTGGGGGTTCCGCCGTTACGCCATGACCTGCCGAGATGGAAAACCGCGATGGTGATCATGCTCGGGCTGGCGATCATTTTTCCGCTGGTGGGTGCATCGCTGATCGTCGTGTGGGCGCTGGATCGCCTGGTGCTGTCACGCTTTTTTGGCCAGCATCAATCGGTCTCAGGTTCACGATGAAGCGCACAAACGCCGTCATCAAAGCTCATCTTTTTGATGGCCATACCAGGGCTCGCCTACATCCGGATCTATCGCGGCCCATTCATCACCCAACGGCCCACGTTTTCTCCAGAACGTATCAGTGACCAGCACCGACAGGCTGCCCAGTTGCCTCAAACGACTGACCAGCGCACTCGGGGAAGGCGCTGGCCGGGCACTGAGTATCGTCGACTCGGCCGCCGTCAGCGCCGGTATGTACTTGAGCAGGGCACCATGCTGGCAGGACAGGTAAATACGCTCGGCGTCGGGCTGGTTACTCAGCACCACAGACAGGTAGCGGTTCAGTACGTCGCTGGAGATAAAATTAGGTAACAGGACGAGGTCAAGCGGCTTGAGATTGGGCTTCGACGGGATGGACTTGTAGAAGGCATGCACCGCCGCAACTTTGTAATTGCGCAGCACATTCTCAGCCGGTACGTCGAACCCGGCATGCCCCATCCAGAACAGCAACTCCAGCGTACTGTTACCAAAACCGGGGCTGTCCTCCACGGGATCGATCGCGACAAACCCGGTCATTTTCGGAGGCATCAGCACCGCGCCTAGGTACGTTTTACCGGCAAAGGGCGCGATCAATCGCTGAGCGTAACGGGCTGCGTCATCGGCATAAAAAAACAACGGCCCGCAAAATGAATGGAAATGGGGGTCGGCAGTGAACGAATGCGGCGGCCGCTTGGGCCACCATAGCGTCGTGACCTGCTCCTTGCGCCCCCATATTTCACTGGTGACCCGGATGCGCAAATCCCCCATGGCTGCCAGCCGGCGCACATAGTCGAGTACGGTTAACGAGCCCTCGCGCAGTCGCGCCGAATCGTGGCTCACATTGCTTGCCCATTCGGACACGGGCGCGCTCTTGGGCACGGTATACCAAAGCAGTGCACGGTCAGCGCATAGCAGGTACAGCGGCAATGCCTCGCCGTTGCGTGGCGTCGTCATGAATGACAACGCTTTGGAGATGGCCGGCGGCGCAAAGAAGTGCTGGGCCATTTCATCGTCAGCGGCAGCGATGGTTTCGGTCGACGCGCACAAGTACAAACCCGCCAACACATAGCCTTGGGGTAGTTGGCCCTTGACAAAGACCGGTTTCAAATCGTCATAACGGTCTCTGACAAGCGGCAGGGTCGTCATGTACAGCTCCTTGCCAAACGCCTTGAGCACATAACCGACGGCAACCTGAGCCTGTGCGTTCCAATTACGGTAGACATGCCGAACCGCATCGAGTGCGCGGGTAAAGATCGGGCCGCACGGTGAGTCGGCTTCAGCATCGCGCACCTCCAATGGGCCAGCGCGGTACTGATTCGGCACAAACCCGATTTGTATCCGTCTGGGACTGCCCCACACTGCATTGCCTTCCACCACACGCAAATTGCCGGCCCGTGCCACTTGATCGATAAATGCCTGCGGTAGCAGTGCTCCACTGCGCAGTTGTCGTTCGATGGGGTTATCACTCAAGTCGCCAGCGCCAGGGGTTGTAGCGACCAACTTGTTTCTCAACAGCGCTTCCTCGACATCGCCCGTCAACTGATAACTGAGGATCGTGCCATTTGGCCCGAACACATACTGGCGTTTAACGTGCGCTTCACGGGTCAGCAGCCTGCCCAAAACCGCCGTGGGGATCATGCTTTGATAAAGGACTTTTTGAGAAGCCGACAACAGTATCTGCACCTCCTGTTCCATCCGGGACTGGTAGAAAGCCGCAAGGGTCGCGCCCCCTGGATAGAGGCCAGTCGCAATCACGGGGTCAGGGTAGATCCACTCCAGTGTTGGGCCTTGAGCCGGGACCAGCAACGGTTCAGTTGCCACAAACAGGCCATTGGTCAGCCTGAGGATGACGCCACCGTAGGTCCGGCGCTGCCTGCTGCCGACCGCAACCGCGGCATGGCGTGCCGCATCATCCGGTGAGGCAAACGCCGGGCTCAGGCGTCGAGGCGTCAGCGTTTCATAGCCACTCCACGTCGGCTTGACCTGCCCGCTCCTATCCCAGAGCTGACTGCCGCGCACCACGTAAAGCATGCCCTTGGCGATCCATTCCTGAACAAACTCCAACGCCGTTTTCTTGCCGGACTCCAACTGCGTGCTTGCGATCCCCAGCACGTTGTCCGCCAGGCCTCCGGCTTTCACGTCGATCAATGATGGCTGATAGCGCAAAAGCGCACCGTCAAGGTTGGAAAAGTAAACCGGCAGACTCTGCGCTCTACCGCGCAGGCCTTCGGTCAACGCGACCAGCAACACTTCCGGCGTAACAAAATACTGCGTCAACCACGCATTCGCCCCCTTCAGCCACGGCGGCGACCAATGCTGCGACCGGAACAAGGCGTGCATCTCATAGCCCTCGGGCAATATCGGTTCATTACGTAGGTTGCGAGCGAACAAGCGATTGAACTCAAACAGCGCACCTGCGTTGACGGCGCCCACCGCTTCGGTCGCAATGTACTGCGGCAGGTCTTTATGCTTAAGGATGTACGCATAGCAGGCCGGCTCGGGAACTGTGCGTTCCTGCAAACGCGCATGCAGGTTACGCGCAGCATCATCGCCACTGGAGAACACCGCACTATAGAGGACGTAATCGAGTGGTCCGAACCTGGGTGCATAGGTGAAGTTAGGCGACCAATCACTGTAGACAACCCCACGTGGGCCCCACAACGTGTTGCCCTGGATGATTTTGAACTCCCCTGCAACCGCCAGTCGCCGCACCCAATCAGCCGGCCTGATCACACCGCGATCGAGTCGCCGCCCGAGTCGGTTCTCCCCGGCCGGAGGGCCAATATTGGCCAGCAGCAACTGTTCCTGAGGCGAATTGGTCGGCGCGTACTCCAACAAACAATCCTGCGCCCCGGACAGGTAGGCCACCCGTTCATCCGAGATGATCGAGTACATCTCGTCATCGGAAAACACTTGCAGGTTGATCAGCGCTTCTTCCTGCGTCCAGCCACGTTGCATGACCCAGTTCGGATGGACCATCGACAGCGCCGTATGCGAGCCGTAGCGTGCGTGCAGCTCATAATCCTCCATCGGGATCAGCGCCCCTTGGTCACCCACGGGAAAAAACAGCGTGGACGAAAACGGATGTCCCATGCTTTGCAGGGGCGGCGTGACCACGAAACGGCCGTCTGCCCCCTTGAGCACATACCCGCCGTAATAGAGGCTGCGTCGGCTGCCGATTTGTTCATGGGCGTGCAGAGCCGCATCACGAGCGCTGAGAAACGAGCGCCCAAAGGCCTGCGGATACTTCGGGGCCAACAGCGGCGAGTGCGTATCCACGCGCCCAACATCACGCCATAAGTTACCCGCCTGCACCACCCACAGCTCAGTGGCTTGGATCACCCTGCGTAAATAGTTGCGCGGTGTCAGCGTACCGGCGACCAGTGCAGCCTGGGCGCCGTTGTCACTGATTAGGCCGTCGCTATCTGGCTTGAACAGCTCGGTGACCAGTGCTGTCGACGGCACCTTGAGCTTGAGCAACGCGTCGTCATGGGCACGCATGTAGAGGTCAAGACCGCGGCTGGGGTTTTGCAGGGCCAGCGTACTTTGCCCCTGAC
The DNA here is from genome assembly GCF_014268275.3 of Pseudomonas tritici. Lineage (NCBI taxonomy): Bacteria > Pseudomonadati > Pseudomonadota > Gammaproteobacteria > Pseudomonadales > Pseudomonadaceae > Pseudomonas > Pseudomonas tritici. The sequence goes on along the minus strand of NZ_CP077084.1, from coordinate 916,242 downwards.
GAATAGCGGCCACCACTTGTGCAGGAGAAAAGAACGCGCTGGCCAGCCAGCGCTCTTTCGCCGCCACGGCATCCTTCTCGTACCAGTCTTTGAAGTAAATGGCCTCCAGACGATACTGGGCAGGCAACACCAACACGCCGCCAGGCCCCTTTGGAAACAATGCATCCAGCGCAAACAAAGGCTCACGCTTGGGCGACGCGATGGTCGCGATAAAACGGTCTTCGCTGATGTGCTTGAGCACAACGCCAACGCGCGGCTCCGTAGGCTGTGCCGACGGTGAAGAGAGCGCTGCCGCCAGCGCCAACGGCGCCTGGGCAAAGACGGCAGTGAACAGTGGCTGCTCGGTCAGCGCTGACGACGAAAAAGGTTCGAATACCACCCAATCGGCCGGTACTCGGCCAACGGAGCCGCCCCACAACGCGGTGGGCACAATCAAGCTCAAGGAGCCGAACGTGGCTATTTTTTTGACGAACTCATCAAACCCGCCATACACCCCCACCGGGCTATTGGGCGGCTTCCCAGCCTGCACCCACAAGGCAAAACTGAATTCTGCCGGCGTACCGGAGGGGGTATGGCGGATCAGCGAGCCATCCGGCCCGGACAAGTAGGACGATGGGAAAAAGTCGCGATCATGCACATCCCGGTAAAAGTCCGTGCTAGACAAAAAACCCAGAAACGCTTTGGCCATGCGCTCATCAAAACTGGCGTTTCTTTGGAGAATCAACTCATGCTGCGCAGGGTGTGAGTGGTAGCTGGCGACACAGGTATAGCCCGCTGGCTGAAGATAGTAGCCATCGGCGCTGATGCCCAATACCGCGCGCAGATCAAACTGCATACCCGCCCCCGCCACCGGCTGGGTCGCGAAATAGTCACCGGCGGAACTGCGCACAATCACCCCACCGTACTCGACATCGCGCCGGTCGCCGATTGCCTGGTGTGCCCAGTAGGCGGCGTCCGCTTCATTCACAAACGCAGGGCTCAGCGGCGGCAGCTTGGCCGCCCCCCGGTTCGAACTCGCAGCGCGTTCTTCACGTGACAATCTGATAGCCATTTCAACTCCTTGAAAGAATGCCTGGGCATAGCGCCCGGCCCCTCATTCTTAGGGCGGGGCGCGTCTTTCAATCGGTAGATAAGTAGCCTGCGGGATCAGCGCTCACCGTTGTCCGGCGTTGGCAGCACGCACCATTACGGCACAGACCCGTGCCCACCCGCTGCAACCGGGAGCCACATTGGTGCGCTAGCAACCTTGCGCTACCCCGCCACGCCATCTGTTCAAGGCTTTTGCGACTTCGGCACACCCCTTGCTATCACCTCTGCAACGTCCCTCATCTGCCACCCATAAAAATATCGGTCACGGAGATCGCACCATGAAGCGTCGCAGCTTGATCAAGGCTTTCACTCTTTCGGCATCCATCGCCGCCATGGGCATGACCTGGACGATCCAGGCTGCCGAGACCATCAAGGTCGGCATCCTGCATTCGCTGTCCGGCACCATGGCGATCTCCGAAACGTCGCTCAAAGACATGGCATTGATGACCATCGACGAGATCAACGCCAAGGGTGGGGTAAACGGAAAGATGCTCGAACCTGTGGTCGTCGACCCGGCGTCGAACTGGCCGCTGTTCGCCGAGAAAGGCCGACAGTTGCTGACCCAGGACAAGGTCGCCGTGGTGTTCGGTTGCTGGACCTCGGTGTCGCGTAAATCGGTATTGCCGGTGTTCGAAGAGCTCAACGGCCTGCTGTTCTACCCGGTTCAATACGAGGGCGAAGAGATGTCGCCAAACGTGTTCTATACCGGTGCGGCGCCGAACCAGCAGGCGATTCCGGCAGTGGAATACCTAATGAGCGAAGAAGGCGGCAGCGCCAAACGCTTCTTCCTGCTGGGCACCGACTACGTGTACCCACGCACCACCAATAAAATCCTGCGCTCGTTCCTGCATTCCAAAGGCGTAGCGGATAAAGATATCGAAGAGGTCTACACCCCGTTCGGCCATGCCGATTACCAAACCATCGTGGCCAACATCAAAAAATTCTCGGCGGGCGGCAAGACCGCTGTGATCTCCACCGTAAACGGCGACTCCAACGTGCCGTTCTATAAGGAACTGGCCAACCAGGGTTTGAAAGCCACCGACGTACCCGTGGTGGCGTTCTCGGTGGGTGAAGAAGAACTGCGCGGCATCGACACCAAGCCGCTGGTGGGCAACCTCGCTGCCTGGAACTACTTCCAGTCGGTGGAGAACCCGGTCAACAAGAAATTTGTCGCCGACTGGAAAGCCTACGCGAAGAAACACAACCTGCCGGGCGCCGACAAAGCCGTGACCAACGACCCGATGGAAGCCACCTACGTGGGCATCCATATGTGGGCGCAGGCGGCTGAAAAAGCCAAGTCCACCGACGTCGACAAAGTGCGTGAAGCACTGGCCGGGCAGACCTTTGCTGCGCCGTCCGGCTTCACCCTGACCATGGACAAGACCAACCATCACCTGCACAAGCCAGTGATGATCGGCGAGATCCAGGCTGACGGGCAGTTCTCGGTGGTGTGGCAGACCCAGGAACCGATCCGGGCGCAGCCGTGGAGCCCGTACATTCCGGGGAATGACAAGAAGCCGGATTATGCCGTGAAGAGCAACTGATCCGAGGGGTGTCGGCACTTGAGTGCAGACACACACCCTGTGGGAGCTGGCTTGCCTGCGATGCAGACGACTCGGTTTGTCTGATGTACCGCTATCGCAGGCAAGCCAGGCTCCCACATTAGTTCGAGCAAGGCCCACGAATATGCCCACTGCCTTCTACCGCTTCATCCTGGCTACCCTGCTGTTGCTGCCTTTCGCCGCACACGCCAGCGACGCCGAAGACTTCCTGTCTGCCAACCCGACCCAACAAGCCAAGCTCCTGCAGGACTGGGCTGCGCAGCCTGACCCGGCGCGTATCGAGTTGGTGGACGCCTTGCAACAAGGCCAACTCACCGTCAACGGCGAGACCAAAACCGTCCGCCTGAACAACCGTCTGCGCGGCTTGATCGACAACGTACGGGCCAGCCAGCAACTGCTCGCCGCCGACCCCAAGGTGCGCCTCGCCGCCGCGCAAACCCTGCAAAAAAGCGCGCAACCTGCGCAGCTGAAATTCCTCGACCAGCAGGTCGCCGCCGAAACAGATGAGGACGTGCACACGGCACTCAGCCTGGCGTTGGCCAATCTGCAACTGGTCGACCCTGATCCCGTGGTGCGCCTTGCCGCTGTGCGCTTACTCGGCAACACCGGCGACCCACTGGCCCGCACCCGCCTTGAGGCGCTGCTGGCACCAGGCGTCGAAACCGATGCCGCCGTGCACACCGCCGCCGAAACCAGCCTGGCCCAGGTCAAACGCAAGTTGATGGTCGGCGAGCTCCTCGGCCAGGCCTTCAGCGGCATGTCCCTGGGCTCGATTCTGTTGCTGGCGGCCCTGGGCCTGGCGATCACCTTCGGCCTGCTCGGCGTGATCAATATGGCCCACGGCGAGATGCTGATGCTCGGCGCCTACTCCACGTATGTGGTGCAAATGCTGATGCAGCGCTACGTGCCGCAAGCCATTGAGTTCTACCCGCTGATCGCGCTGCCGGTGGCGTTTTTTGTCACCGCTGCCATCGGCATGGCGCTGGAGCGCACGGTGATTCGTCACCTGTACGGTCGGCCGCTGGAAACCCTGCTGGCCACCTGGGGCATCAGCCTGATGCTGATCCAGTTGGTGCGCCTGGTGTTCGGCGCGCAGAACGTCGAAGTGTCCAACCCCGAATGGCTGTCGGGCGGGATTCAAGTGCTGCCCAACCTCGTGCTGCCGTACAACCGCATTGTGATCATCGCTTTCGCATTGTGCGTGGTGGTGCTGACCTGGCTGCTGCTGAACAAGACTCGCCTGGGCCTCAACGTGCGTGCCGTGACCCAGAACCGCAACATGGCCGCGTGCTGCGGCGTACCGACAGGCCGCGTGGACATGCTCGCGTTTGGCCTGGGTTCCGGCATTGCCGGGTTGGGCGGTGTGGCGCTGAGTCAGATCGGCAACGTCGGCCCGGACCTGGGCCAGAGCTACATCATCGACTCGTTCCTCGTCGTGGTGCTCGGCGGCGTCGGCCAGTTGGCCGGGAGTGTCATGGCCGCCTTCGGGCTGGGCATCGCCAACAAGATTCTGGAACCACAGATCGGTGCCGTGCTCGGCAAAATCCTGATCCTCGCGCTGATCATTCTGTTTATCCAGAAACGCCCGCAGGGACTCTTCGCACTGAAAGGACGGGTGATCGACTGATGAACCAGCCATTGATGCTTACGGCCGCGCAAAAGGCCGGCCCCAAGGTGACGATTGCCGTCGGCGCAGTGATCCTGATCCTGCTGCTGGCGCTGCCGTTGTGTTCCTTGCTGTCACCGGAAAACCCGCTGCATGTGTCGGCCTACACCCTGACGCTGGTGGGCAAGATCCTCTGCTACGCCATCGTCGCCCTCGCGCTGGACCTGGTGTGGGGCTATGCCGGTATGTTGTCTCTCGGCCACGGTTTGTTCTTTGCCCTGGGCGGCTATGCGATGGGCATGTACTTGATGCGCCAGGCGTCCGGCGATGAGTTGCCGGCGTTCATGACCTTCCTCTCGTGGACGGAATTGCCCTGGTACTGGGTCGGCACCGAGCACTTCCTCTGGGCCATGTGCCTGGTGGTGCTGGCGCCTGGTCTGCTGGCACTGGTCTTTGGTTTCTTCGCCTTCCGCTCGCGGATCAAGGGCGTGTATTTCTCGATCATGACCCAGGCCCTGACCTTCGCCGGGATGCTCCTGTTTTTCCGCAACGAGACTGGTTTTGGCGGCAACAACGGCTTCACCAATTTCCGCAGCATTCTCGGCTTTGGGATTACCGAGCCGGGCACGCGGGCAGTGTTGTTTGTGGCAACGGTGCTGCTGCTGGTGGCGAGCCTGTACATCGGCTGGCGCCTGGCCAAGAGCAAGTTCGGTCGGGTGCTGACCGCCTTGCGCGACGCCGAGAACCGCCTGATGTTCTGCGGCTACGACCCACGTGGCTTCAAGCTGTTCGTGTGGGTGTTGAGCGCGGTGTTGTGTGGGTTGGCCGGGGCGCTGTATGTGCCACAAGTGGGCATCATCAACCCCAGTGAAATGTCGCCGACCAACTCGATTGAAGCGGCGGTGTGGGTGGCCTTGGGCGGGCGAGGGACGTTGATCGGCCCGCTGCTGGGCGCAGGGGTGGTGAATGGCATGAAGAGCTGGTTCACCGTGGCCTTCCCGGAATATTGGCTGTTCTTCCTCGGGGCGCTGTTCATCATCGTCACCCTGTACCTGCCCAAGGGCGTTATCGGTCTGCTGAAGAAATGAGGAACGTCATGCTTGAACCTATTTTCGACGCAGGCAGCGGCCGCGATGCCATCGGCATTGGCCAGGCCGCCGGCAAGGGCCTGAACACCCGCCACGGCACCATCCTGACCCTGGAAGACATCAGCGTCAGCTTCGATGGATTCAAGGCACTCAACGATTTGAACCTGTACATCGGCGTCGGCGAATTGCGCTGCATCATCGGCCCCAACGGCGCGGGCAAGACCACGCTGATGGACGTGATCACCGGCAAGACTCGCCCCAGCCATGGCACCGCCTGGTTTGGCGAAAACCTCGACCTCACCGGTATGAGCGAAGTGCAGATCGCCCAGGCTGGCATTGGGCGCAAGTTCCAGAAGCCCACGGTATTCGAAGCCCTGAGCGTGTTTGAAAACCTGGAGCTGGCGCAGAAGACCGATAAATCGGTGTGGGCCAGCCTGCGCGCACGCCTGAGCGGTGAGCAGAAGGACCGTATCGATGAAGTGCTCGACACCATTCGTCTCATCGCTTCGGCACAGCGCCCGGCCGGCTTGCTGTCCCACGGCCAGAAGCAGTTCCTGGAGATCGGCATGCTCCTGATGCAAGACCCGCAACTGCTGCTGTTGGACGAGCCGGTAGCGGGCATGACCGACGCCGAAACCGAATTCACCGCCGAACTGTTCAAGCGCCTGGCGGGCAAGCACTCGCTGATGGTGGTGGAACATGACATGGGGTTTGTCGGCTCGATTGCCGACCACGTGACCGTGTTGCACCAAGGCAGCGTGCTGGCCGAAGGGTCGCTGGAGCAGGTGCAGGAAAATGAGCGGGTGATCGAGGTCTATCTCGGTCGCTGAGGAGAGTTGAATATGCTGCAAGTCGATAAGTTGCACCAGTATTACGGCGGTAGCCACATCCTGCGCGGGCTGTCCTTTGATGTGAAAGTCGGCGAAGTCACCTGCCTGCTCGGCCGTAACGGCGTAGGCAAGACCACCCTGCTCAAATGCCTGATGGGTCTGCTGCCCTCCAAGGAAGGCGTGGTGAATTGGGAAGGCAAGGCCATCACCGGGTTCAAGCCGCATCAGCGCGTGCATGCCGGGATTGCCTACGTGCCCCAGGGCCGGGAGATTTTTGGTCGGCTGACCGTGGAAGAAAACCTGCTGATGGGGCTCTCGCGTTTTCCGGGCTCAGAAGCCAAGGAAGTGCCCGCCTTCATCTACGAATTGTTCCCGGTGTTGCTGCAAATGAAGCATCGCCGTGGCGGTGACCTGTCCGGCGGCCAGCAACAACAGCTCGCCATCGGCCGGGCCCTGGCCAGCCGTCCGCGCCTGTTGATCCTCGATGAGCCCACCGAAGGCATCCAGCCGTCGGTGATCAAGGAGATCGGCGCGGTGATCAAGAAACTCGCTGAGCGTGGCGATATGGCAATCCTGCTGGTCGAGCAGTTCTACGACTTTGCCGCGGAACTGGCCGATCAATACCTGGTGATGTCCCGGGGTGAAATCGTGCAGCAGGGCCGTGGTGAAAATATGGAAAGCGAGGGTGTACGCGGCCTGGTTACGATCTAACCTGTAGCGTCCTGACGATAAGCGCACAACATGAACCTGCCCCTTACTTCCGCCCTGTTCACCCCCAGCTGGCACGCCGAGCTGGAACTCGGCTACGCGCGTTTCGGCGACACCACGCGCCCGGTGATGCGTCGCCACCTCGGCCCGCTGCGCGTGCAAAAACACCTGTATGCCGAAGGCCCCGAGGTGTGCCAGCACATCATCGTGCACCCGCCGGGCGGGATTGCCGGTGGCGATCGCCTGGACATCAGCGCCCACGTCGGTGCCGGTGCCTGGGCACAGTTGACCAGCCCCGGCGCGGCCAAGTGGTACCGCGCCAACGGGCCGGCGTTTCAGCAGCTCGACCTCAGGGTCGAAGCCGGCGCGACGCTGGAATGGCTACCCCAGGAAACCATTGTATTCAGCGCCGCCCAGGCCGAACTCACCACGCGCATTGAGCTGCAAGGCGATGCGCGACTGTTCTACTGGGACGTGGTCGCCCTCGGTCGCCCGGCCAGTGGCGAGCGTTTTGACCTGGGCCACTTCCAGTCGCACCTGGATATCCGCCGCGACGGCCAGTTGCTCTGGCATGAGCGCCAGCGCATTGTGGGCGCCGACGGTTTGCTCGATTCACCTATCGGCCTGGACGGACAACCGGTGTTTGCCACGCTGTTGCTGACCGCTGATATTGACCCTGAATTACTGGAAACCTGCCGCGCCCTGCCCCACGCGGTGCGTGGCGATCTCACCCAATTGCCCGGCTTGCTGGTGGCCCGTTGTTTGGCCAGCGAAGCGCTGCTGGCACGGGGGTGGTTGATTGATTTATGGCGCGTGTTGCGCCCGGCCGTATTAGGCAGGGAAGCGGTATCACCGAGAATCTGGAGCACATGAAGATCCCACACTGGATCTCCATTGTTGATAAGAATGCTGTCTAAGAGAGACCTTGAACCATGGACCTGACCCCACGGGAAAAAGATAAACTGCTGATCTTCACCGCCGGTTTGGTAGCCGAGCGTCGCCTGGCGCGCGGGGTGAAGCTCAACTACCCGGAAACCATCGCCTACATCTCCGCCGCCTTGATGGAAGGCGCCCGCGACGGCCGCACCGTGGCCGACCTGATGCACTACGGCACCACCCTGCTCAGCCGCGAGCAGGTGATGGAAGGTATCCCGGAAATGATCCCGGATATCCAGGTAGAAGCCACCTTCCCCGACGGCACCAAGCTGGTCACCGTCCACCAACCCATTGCGTAAGAGGCCGGCCATGATTCGTGATGCAACCGAGCAGGACCTGCCTGCGATCCGCGACATCTACAACGATGCGGTGCTGAACACGACGGCGATCTGGAACGAACAACCGGTGGACCTGGCCAACCGTCAGGCCTGGTTCAGCGCGCGCCAGGCTTTGGGGTATCCGATCCTGGTGGCGGTGGAAAACGGCGAAGTCACGGGCTACGCCGCGTTTGGCGACTGGCGCCCGTTCGAGGGCTTCCGCTACAGCGTCGAACACTCGGTGTACGTGCGCAACGACCAACGCGGCAAGGGCCTGGGCCCGCGCTTGATGGAAGCGCTGATCGAACGCGCGCGCGCCTGCGGCAAACACGTGATGGTCGCCGCCATCGAAAGTGGCAACCAGGCCTCTATCCGCCTGCATGAACGCCTGGGGTTCATCACCACCGGGCAGATGCCGCGAGTGGGGATCAAGTTTGGCCGCTGGCTCGACCTCACCTTTATGCAGCTTGCCTTGAATCCGGGCGCAGAACCGCCCCAGGAGTGACACCGATGAACGCTGCTCAACTGCGTCGAGTCCATGCTGAAAGTTTTGCCCACTACCGCCTGGGCTTGATCGAGCTGTTGCTGGACGCGGTCAAGCATGGCGCTTCAGTGGGTTTCATGGCCGATTTCGATGAGGCTCAAGCGCGTGCTTATCTGAACGGCGTGCAGGCGAGTATTGAAGACGCCAGCCTGCTGCTGTGGGTGGTGGTGCGCGACGAAGAGGTGATCGCCAGCGTGCAGTTGGCGCTGTGCCAGAAGGCCAACGGCCTGAACCGCGCCGAGGTGCAAAAACTGCTGGTGCACAGCCGCGCACGGCGCCATGGCCTGGGCCAGCAATTGATGAACGCCCTGGAACTCGCCGCGCGCCAGCACAAGCGCGGCCTGCTGTACCTGGACACCGAGGCTGGCTCCGGCGCCGAAGCCTTCTACCAGTCGCTGCGCTACATCAAGGTCGGCGAACTGCCCGACTACTGCCAAAGCCCGGACGGGCGCTACAGCCCGACCGCTATCTACTTCAAGACCCTGGGGCAACCTGCATGATTCCTGGCGAATATCAGATCCAGCCTGGCGAGATCGAACTCAACGTCGGCCGCCGTACCGTCACCCTTGGCGTAGCCAACAGCGGCGATCGGCCGATCCAGGTGGGCTCGCATTATCATTTTTTCGAGACGAATGACGCGCTGACGTTTGACCGTGCGGCGAGCCGTGGCATGCGTTTGAATATTCCGGCGGGGACAGCGGTGCGGTTTGAGCCGGGGCAGAGTCGTGAGGTCGAGTTGGTGGATTTGAGCGGTGGGCGGCGGGTGTTCGGTTTTGCCGGACGCATTATGGGTGATCTCTAGGGCCTCATCGCAGGCAAGCCAGCTCCCACATGGGACTGTATTCACAAATCCAAATGTGTGAACACAGTCCCATGTGGGAGCTGGCTTGCCTGCGATAGCTATTTCACATTCAACACAAATATTTCAGGGCAGACACATGAAGATCTCCAGACAAGCCTACGCCGACATGTACGGCCCCACCGTCGGTGACAAAGTCCGCCTGGCCGACACTGACCTGTTCCTCGAAGTCGAACAGGACTTCACCGTCTACGGCGAAGAAGTCAAATTCGGCGGCGGCAAGGTCATCCGCGACGGTCAGGGTCAAAGCCAATTACTCGCCCATGAAGTCGTCGACACGCTGATCACCAACGCGCTGATCATCGACCACTGGGGCATCGTCAAGGCCGATGTCGGCCTGAAGAACGGGCGCATCCACGCCATCGGCAAAGCCGGCAACCCGGACATCCAGCCCGGCGTGACCATGGCCATCGGCGCCAGTACCGAAGTGATCGCCGGTGAGGGCATGATCCTCACCGCCGGCGGCATCGACAGCCACGTGCATTTCATCTGCCCGCAGCAGATCGAAGAAGCGCTGACCAGCGGCGTCACCACCATGATCGGCGGCGGCACGGGGCCGGCCACGGGCACAAACGCCACCACCTGCACCTCCGGCCCCTGGCACTTGGCGCGCATGCTCCAGGCCAGCGATTCGTTCCCGATGAACATCGGTTTTACCGGCAAGGGCAACGCCAGCCTGCCGGAGCCGTTGATCGAACAGGTCAAGGCCGGCGCCATCGGTTTGAAGCTGCACGAAGACTGGGGCACCACACCCGCGAGCATCGACAACTGCCTGAGCGTCGCCGACCAATACGACGTGCAGGTAGCGATCCACAGCGACACCCTCAACGAATCCGGCTTCGTTGAAACCACCCTGGCCGCGCTCAAGGGCCGCACCATCCACACCTACCACACCGAGGGTGCCGGTGGGGGGCACGCGCCGGATATCATCAAGGCCTGCGGCTTCGCCAACGTGCTCCCCAGCTCCACCAACCCGACGCGGCCGTTCACACGCAATACCATCGACGAACACCTGGACATGCTGATGGTCTGCCATCACCTGGACCCGAGCATTGCCGAAGACGTAGCCTTCGCGGAAAGCCGCATCCGCCGCGAAACCATCGCCGCCGAAGACATCCTGCACGACCTCGGCGCGTTCTCGATGATCAGCTCCGACAGCCAGGCCATGGGCCGTGTCGGCGAGGTGATCACGCGCACCTGGCAGACCGCCGACAAGATGAAACGCCAGCGCGGCGCCCTGCCTGGCGATGGCCCGGGCAACGACAATTTCCGCATCAAGCGCTACATCGCCAAGTACACCATCAACCCGGCGATCACCCACGGCGTGAGCCATATCGTCGGGTCTATCGAAGTCGGCAAATGGGCCGACCTGGTGCTGTGGCGCCCAGCTTTTTTCGGGGTCAAGCCGACACTGATCCTCAAGGGCGGCGCGATTGCCTCGAGCCTGATGGGCGACGCCAACGCCTCAATCCCGACGCCACAACCGGTGCACTACCGCCCGATGTTCGCCAGCTTCGGCAGCTCCCTGCACGCTACCAGCCTGACCTTTATCAGCCAGGCCGCCCAGGACGCCGGATTGCCCGAAGCCCTGGGCCTGAAAAAGCAGATCGCCGTGGTCAAGGGTTGCCGCTCGGTGCAGAAAACCGACCTGATCCACAACGATTACTTGCCTGACATCGAGGTCGACCCGCAGACCTATCAGGTCAAGGCCGACGGCGTACTGCTGTGGTGCGAACCGGCCGAGGTGCTGCCGATGGCGCAGCGTTACTTCCTGTTCTGAGCCCCCCATGAGCGGGTGGATAACGGAGCACAGGGTGTTGATGCGCCCCTCGCCGAGGGCGTACATGTGCGAGTGACACTCACCGTTGCCCATCATCTGCTCAGGAGAATTGGTTTTTTATCATGCCGTCGGTGTACTGATAATCCCAGCGCAGTTCGACGCCCGCCGGAATGTCTTCGGTCGCAAACGCGGCATTCAACGAAAACGCCTCGCGGGCACCGGAGCGGCTGGTTGCATACACCGCTTCGGCCCGGAAAGGCACCACTTCGACGTTATATCCCCCTTCTGCCTGGCGTATGGGTTTGCCGTCGGCGTCGTATTCAAAGTGGGTGTTCATCCTGGAAATAATGTTGTCACCCACCAGCGTGATCGGCTCGACTTCCGGTGCCTTGGTGTGGCCAACGACCATGCCAAAGGTGCTGCTTGCGTCCGCAACGAGCCCACGAGGGAGAATCGTCCCCCCGTAAACCCCGAGGATTTCACCTTTTGCAATTCGCCGATTCGCCACCACCATGGACTGGCCGATCAACCCCCGTTCACCGGGCACCTTCACATCCTCGGCGGTAAAGGTGCGCAATTGCAGCTTTTCGTCATACAGCGCCGCGACGCGCTCATAGCCTTCGAATTGGATGTAGGGTTTGATTTGCGCCGAGCTATAGCGATGGCCCTCAGCGGTTGTAACCCGACTCTCCAAGCCTCGAATGCGAATCGGCCGGCCCTGGTAATCCCTTAAAGGGTACTTGCCGTTATTGGCACGGTTATACGTGCCCAGGCGGTTGTCCAGGTTGATGAAGTGGGTTTCATGCCGCATGAAATCCAACTCGGCACGGGTGTAGGGTTTGACCTGCATTGATTCCGAAGCCAATTCGAACTCGTCGTCGGGAACGTCCGCTTTCATTCCCCCCGACAAGCCCCTGCGCTTCCAGGCACCGGCTATGTCCGGCTTGGCGACGATACCGGCGCTGACCAATACAAACGGATTCTTCGGGTCCTGGACGCGCAACACATAGTGCAGCCCATCACCGGCATCAGGCAGACTGGCGATGAAGTAAGGCTTGCCCTCGTACTCGATCTTCTCGGCCTCGGAAAGCCGCAACACCAGCGAGGGTTCGGCCAAGGTTTGAATCTCGCCATGGGGCATCAGGTATTCGGCGATTTCCTGGCGACTCAGGCGCTCCATCAAGCTCGCTTCCTCGATCGCCAGTTGCGCCTGCATGTCCTTGGCCCGGGCCTCGTAGTTGCCCTCGGACAGCGTGCCCGCATCGACCCTGTCACGCAGCTGCGCTAAACGTTCCTGGTATGGCAGGCTCTGGGCACCGAATTGCGTACGGTATTTGTGGGTCACGTAGTCCTGCCAGAACTCCCGCGACATCAAGGCCTGGAATTCCTGCGGCGACTCGTTGAGCTGGATGATCCGGTCGTAGGTGGCATCTAGCGTCGCCTGGCTGACCCCGACCATGTTGGTAAACCGTGCGATGTGCGGCTGGCCAGGCAGGTCCAGTTGCTTGGCGCCGGGCGCCTCCGGCCCCTTGAGCCCCATGCGATAGGCCAGTCGAATTTCCACCTCTTCGAGCAGGTCGATCTGGCGTTGCTTCTGGCTGGCGGACAAGCCCTTTGCGTTGTTGATGCGCGCCTTGCGTGCCTCGATATCGGCCAGGGCGGTTTTTTCCACTTCGTCCAGGCGCAACAGGCCCCTGGACAACTTGATCAGCGCCGCCCCCTGGGTTTCATCGGTCGCCAAGGCGCGTGCCCGATACACCATGGCCCTGATTTCCAGGTTGCTGAACGACAAGGCCGCACGATCACAACACGCAGCGCGCCCGGCCCAGTCGAACATCTCCTGGCGCAGTGCATGGGATTCAGCCGTGTTCTCGGTGATGGTATCGATCACCTCCCACACCCGCTGTTGCAGCTCATCGCCGTCACCCTCGGGCCTGATCAGGTCGTCGAGCATCTGGAAAAATCCATCCGAACCTTCTTGCTCGCGCAACGCCAGCCACTGCTGCTGGCGCGCCGCGATTTGCTCGGCGGACAGCCCACGGGTCCAACGCTGGATCCGTGCATCCACGGTCGGCGCCATACGGAAACTTGCGCCCGAGGTCCTGGCAGTCATCACCAATAAGTTGATGTCACTACCTTGCGTGATCCCGGCCTCGTGCAGGCGCTCGCTATAGGTGTTCACGCGCGCCAACGTCTCGGCAGTGAAGGAGTTATCGGTGACATTGGTGATGTTGTTGAGGCGTGCCGATTGCGCCAACTGATCGTCCGGTGGCGCGATCACCGAGTCGGGAATGTTGGTGAGCCTATTACTGCGCAGGTTGATCTTATCCAGCGCCGGTTGCGCCCCCAGGCCGGTGGGCCAGGTGTCAATGCCGGTAGCGTCCAGACTCAGGGAGCGCATATCGGTTATCAAGCTGAAATCCGGGGTCAGGCCCAGTGGATTGTTGTCCATCCATAACGCACGCAGCGTGGTGCGCTGCGCCAGGATCTGCGCGCTCTCAGGGGTCAGGCGGATCAGGTTTTTCTGCAGGAACAACCGCGTCAACCCATGCATCTCGCCCAAGGCCGGCGGCAGTTCGCGAAGGCGGTTGTTGGACAGGTCCAACCAGCGCACGCCGCGAAAGCGCGACAGGAACTGCTCAGGAGAAACGGTCAGGTTCATGTTGTTCAGCTTCAGCGACCCCACATGACCGAAATCGGCTTCCAGCTCCGGCAGGGCCGGCAGGTTCAAGCCGCTGAGGTCGAGCTCCAGGCCGATGGGGGTGCCGTCACTCGCCAGTTTCTGCGCGGTTGCCCGCCGCCAGCAGTTGAGGATACGACTCTTGGCTTCGAAACGATCGATCTGTACATCGGCGTTGAGCCGGCGTTGATAGGCCCGCACATAGGTATTGGGCGCGCGGGCATTTTCATTGGTGCCGGAAAACGCCCAACCGTTGAGTTGCTGGTTCAAGCCGATGAACTCGACTTCGCGTTGTTGCAACTGCTGCGCGGCGTCTTCCCCCAAGGCCCAGATATAGTCCCGGGCCTGGGCAATGCTGTAGTGGGGGTACATGCGCCGCACCTGGGCGATCTGCGGCGTCTCGATGGCAAATGCATCGTCGATGCCGCTGTCAGGCAGTGCCGGTTCACGTCGCTTGAGGCGGCGCCAATACTGGTCGAGTTCGGCAGCCGTCTCGAGGGAAAACGGATTGCCGAGCATCACGGTCACGCCGTTGATGCGGGCAATGCGCTCGAGGTCCTCAGCGGGCGGGTTCAAGTGCTCGGGTGGTATGTTCCTCAACCAATTGTGGCTCAGGTCCAGGCGTTGCAAGGCCGCCTGATCGCGCAGGCCCCGGGGCCACTGGGTGATGCTGGTATGGCTCAGGTCGAGGTTTTTCAAATGCGGCATGCCGCTGACATCCGGCGTGATGCCCAGCGGGTTGCCGGATAGGTCGAGGGTTTCCAACGCACGCATGCCAGCCAGTCTCTGCGCACTTTCAACGGTCAGGCACACGTTATTGGATCGCAACCATAAGTGGGTCAGGTCACCCATGGCCGTGATCGACTCAGGCAGTTCGTTGAGGCTGGCCTCGGCCATACGCAGATGCTTGAGCCGGGGGAAATTGGCCAGGAACCGCTGCCCTGAGGGTGCCCAGGCGATACGGGTCAGTTCGAGTTCGTCGACATGGCTGAAATCGGCGCTCAAGGCCGGCAGCGGCAGGCCTTCACTGCCGCTGATGTGCAGGCTGCGTCCGGTTTCCCGGCGCCAGCAGCGCTTGATCTGGTTCGCCAGGTTGCCCACATACCCTCCCCGTCGATCAAAGGCCGTGGCCGTCATTTGCGGGGCGTGGGTACGCACCCAGCTTTTGAGGTCGTGCTCAAGGCTGGCATATTCGCTTTCCAGGCGCGACAGGCTGCCACGTACATCAGGCCCCAGGTTCTGGATGAAGGCCCCTACATCGGCGTCGCCGAAGGTCGGATACAGGCGCCGTACCCGCGCCTCGGGGGTGCGAAACACGTTGGTGGTCGAGGTCACCAGTTGCTGCAGACCGCGCCCGCCACCCAACAGGCGCAACGACGGATCATAGGCCGGTTTGCGGATCGGATTATCCAGCAGCACCGTGCGTAATGCCGCCCGTGGCAATGGCTTTCGCTGGATCGCAGCCTTGAGCTGGGCGCTGTCGGCGATTCCCAGGTTTTGCCGTTCGCTGGCCGACAACAATTGCCAGGCCGCCGTGTAGAAATCCCCGTGTTCATCAAGCACCAGGCTGCGCGCTGCGCCATGGTCCGGGGAGCCGATGGCATCCAGCACCTTGCCTTGGGCCGAGTGGTAGCGCAGTTCCACGCGCGTACCCCGGCGCCAGCCGGGCAGGGTTTCAAGGGTGCGCAGGGCCAGGCGCTGGCTGTCAAGATCGCTGGGGGTACCCAGCAGCACCCCCTCATAGGCGCGCGCGGCGCGGGTTTCTTGTTCGTACCAGCGTACCTGTTCGGCCAATGGCTCGGGCAAGCGTTCGCTGTCGCGAAACAACTGGCGTTCTTCAGGGCTCAAGCGCTCCAGTACCCGCGAGGCGATGGCCGACGGCAGGCTGCGATGCTCGGCAAGCAGGCGCTGCACATCGGGGTCGGCGCTACGGGTGCGAGCCGTATAGCGTTCCTCGACCAGCGCGGCCTTGATAGTTTCGGCGCTTTGCGCGAGATAGCTGCGTAGTTTGCCGGCGCGGGATGCCAGGGCGTCGGCGGACGAACCGGGCATTTCCTTTAAGACGTCAGGGTAACCTTCCAGGCTGAATAGCAACTGATCGAGGGCCTCGCCACGCGCCAGATGCGTCGGGCTGAGCACCACCACATGGCGTTTGAGGGTGCTGGCCGTCGGGTCGTCCCATAGCACCTTGCCGGCGCGGTCCATCACGCGCAGCTTCGGCGCACCGGAAAGCAGGCCACGGCGCTGCATCAGGTGCATCTGCAAAGCCACATCGGCCTTGGCGTACACCGCAGGCTCGGCACTGGCGAGTTGCTCGATAAAGCCCGTCATTTCGCGGTGGATGGCAATACGCTGCAGGCTATCGGCAAGCAATAACGGGACGGACTCATGGTCCACGTGGGCGGCGCGCAACACGTCGGTATCAATCCCGCTGCTGACTTGCGCCAACTGCACGGCATCGCTCGAATAGCCAAGGCGACGCCGTACGGTCGCGTCATCCCAGGTCAACGGTGCTTCACCTTCGTGGTGCCAGGCGCCCTCTTGGTTGTGCTCAAGCCCCGGCGCATAGGCGTCCGGCCGCGTGGGATGCTGGATACGGTACTCGCCATTATGCGGGTCGTGCTGCACCGCATAATGCTCGCCTTCCAGCGGCAGCAGCGCCTGGCCTTCATGGTGATACAGGCCCAGTTCATCGGATCGCGCGTCGGGGGGCAGCTCGACGTTGGCCTTGTAGGGTGTCAGGTCGTTTTTCCACAGTTTCTGCTCACCGGACGGCAAGGTCACCGGCTTGAGGTTTTCGATCACCGGCGGCGGGCGCAGTACACGCCCGAGCACTGCGCCACCGCCGGCCATCAGCGCCATCTGCGCAAGATTTTCCGCGACGTCAGTGATATGCCCGACCGCGGCTTCGCGATCGCCTTCGCTCCATTCGATTGCGCCGTCAAAGGTCTCATATAGCAGTTGCCCGGCCATCACCCCGAGCATCACCTCGCCCAACACCGGCACGAACATCGACACCAGGTTCAGCCCGAACAGACCCGCCTGCTCAAGCGCGGCGATCTTGCGGGCCCGCGCACGCGCATCCACATCCGCGGTGGGTACCGCGTGCTGGCGGGCATCGGCGATCAGCTTGTCACGCAGCCGGTCGGCGTTGTGCTCCCACAGTGCGACGTTTTCTTCCCACAGGCCGCGCTTTGAAATCACCCGGATGTAGAAATTCGGGTCCTTGATCGGCTCCCGGGGGGCCGGCGACTTGGGCGGCAGCTCTTTGGGCGCGAGCAGGATCGACACGGTGGCCGACACAAAGGGCAGCACGTATTGGTTGATGGCCGAACCGACAGTCGACAGGATCTGAGCCTTGGTGGTGCTGCCCTCCTGGGTCAAGCGACTGTAAAATACCGGCTGGTCGGCATAGGCCAGGAACTGCGCGAAATAGCGCGGGTAGCGGCCAGGCCCCTTGCTGTCGGCGGCCATCAACTGGCGCGTCAACTCGCCTTCCAGGGCATGGGAGTTGGGGTATTTTTTCAGCGGGTGCACGGGATCATGGGGCAGGTAGACCAGTACTTCAGAGGAATACTGGTACTTGTCCACCGGCACGAACACGGTGCAGCCGCTCAGGCGCAGGCCCATGATGCTCAGGTCGCTGAACCACACCGGCTTACCGCCTTGCTGCACATCGCGGTGGCCGGCGAGCACTGCTTCGATCACAGCATAATCGCCAGGGCCAATGTCCTGCTGCAGCAGGGCCAGGTAGGCCGCCGCCTGCAGCGCATCTTTTTCGGCGCGGATCACCAATGGCCGCAGCGTCGCTTCGTTGCTGTCGAAGAATGCCTTGAGATGGCGCTGGTACAGGTCGCCAATGTCGACGGCGCGACAGAACCGCAGCAAGCGTTCTACAGACATCGAGGAGGTGACTGCTGCGCTGTTGTCCGCATCGCCGACGCGTAAGCCCGATGACCTGTCAAAGGCACCCTCCACGCACTCGCGCTCTTCAAAGTTGTGCAAGGCGGCCTGCAGCAGGGTGAGCTTGAGCACGGAATATTCACCGATCTTGATTTCCAGCGCGCCCAGGGCAATCGGTTTGCGCAGGTGCAGCCAGGTGGTGTCCAGATCCAGTTCGATGTTGAACGTTTTCTTGAGCCGTTCGGCCAGTATGGGTTTGGCGAACGCCTCGACCGTCTGCAACGGCGCCATGGCCTGGTCCAAGGCATTTTGCGAGTCGGCGCTGGCCTCGTTGTAGCGCTTGAGCTGCTGGCGCTGGTCGTCCGGAAGGCTTACGAGCCACTCCAGGGGCTGGGTGGAGGCGCTCTTGAACGCCTCGCGAGTGGGTGCGGCGGCCTTGATCAACCACTGCGGCGTGTTCTGTTTGATCAGCGCATATTCAGCCGTGAGCGGCTCGGTCTGGGCGGCCGGGGGGGTGCCTGCGGGCATGGTGTCTCTCCAGTTAATGTAAGAGTCACAGCACACCACGCCCGCAGGCAGGTTCAGCGGTAGATAGCTATCAGGCGCCGGTCTCGCGGCGGGACAGCTCGATCAGTTTCTGATTGCGCTGGGTGGACAGCTCGATTTCAAGCGCGTTGGCAGCCTCGCCGTAGGCTTCGTCGATCTGCTCGTGAGCGGCCTCAAGGCTGCTGCGCCGGCGCGTGGTGATCTGGCTCAGGGTGTTGAACTCATCGGGGTATCGCTCCGTCAGGTACTGCACCCAGTAGTCGCGGCTGATCAGGTCCTCGTAGAACGCATCGGTGCCCTCCAGGCGCAGTATTTCGGCCCGGGCTTCATTGAGCAGCTCGCCAGCAATTGGCCGCCCATACGACATGTGGCGGGGTTGAGCGGGCAACACCAGGCCATCCGGCCAGCCGTCAGTCAGGCCTATGCGGTACTCCAGGCGCCTCTCTGCCATATCCACAGAGCCCTCGGTAGTCGCCAACGCCTCGACCTTGCCCAGGCGAAACAGCTGGCGCGACAGGTTCAACAGCGCCTGGCCCTTCAAGTCCAGACGTTCGGGGTCCAGGCCGAGCAACGCATTGTATTCATACACCTTGACCTCAATGCCGCTGAACGTGAGGATGCGCCCGTCGATACAGGTGCCGTGGGTGTTGGCCATGGCGAACAGGATCTCCCGCAACTGGCTGTTGCCGGCGGCGGCGCTTACCACGTCCCACACCCGTCGCGTCAGGTCGGCGCGGGCCACGCGAAACTCCAGGGTGTCCTGCAACCGCGCAAGCAGGTGGAAGAAGGCCTGGTTATCTGGCTCGGCGTGCAACTGCTCCCACAGCTCGATGTGGCCCTGTACGGCGTCGGGGTCGATATTTTCCAGCCATGCGGCGCGTTGTGGCGACTCACCCTGGGCCTCGACGATATCTTCGTCTTCCTCTACGCCACTGTTGCCATTGGCGTCTTCGGTATCGCTGTCCAGATCGTGCAGCAGTTGCTCGATATCGCTACGCGTAAGCCCCAGCGCGCGATCGCGCCGACCAGCCACCAAGTAGTCGCGCAGGCGCTCAAGGCTGTCGAGGGACAAACTCACGTTGTCGGACAGGTCGACCCCATCGAGCAACGTATCGTGCTGACCATTGAGCGCATGATCGGGGATCAACGAGATTTCATTGTCACTGAGGTTCAGGCTGCGCAGGTTCGGGGCGGTCAACACGCCGTCTGGCCACTGCACCAGGCGGTTGTTGCGCAGGTCCAGGGTGTGCAGCGTGTGCAGGTTGTCGACACTGAAGGTTTCCAAGTTGTTGTAGCTCAGGTCCAGCCATTGCAACTGGGTCAGGTTTGCCAATGTGCGATACAAAGGCTCGGGGTCGGCGAGGCTGTTGCTACCCAGTTCCAGGCGTTCCAACTGGCTCATCGCACCCACCGGCTCGGGCAGCAGTTGCAAGCCGTTGCCGCTGAGTTCCAACACGTGCAGTTGGGGGAACGCGCTCAAGAAGCCGTTGGAACCCAGCTCGGTGACGCGCACACCGCTGAGGTCCAGGGTGCCAACGTGGGCAAGTGATACCGGCAGTGGTGGCAAGTCGCCGAGTTGCAACCCGTTGAGGGTCAACACGCTATCGGCCTCGCGACTCCAGGCCAGGATGCCGTCGCGCCAGCAGGCCAGGATGCCGTCGCGCCAGCAGGCCATGATGCGCCGCGCCGCCATGCCACGACTTTGTGCCGACAGGATCCAGTTGCCCCCGCGAGTCCAATCGATGCCCCGGGTTTCGCGCAGGTACATCCAGCCATTCAAGCGCCGCGTCAGGTCTTCGAAGTCACGGTTCCAGGCATCGACACGCTGATGCAGTTGGGCATCGCCAACCCCATCCTCGCGCAACTTGGCCAGCCACTGCGCGGCGCCATCCTCGTCGAGCGCCGGGCACAGACGATGCAGCCGCTGCTCCAGGGATGCGCCTTGGATTTCGGCAGGCAGCAACGGCAACAAGTGTCGGGCAATGGCTCCCCCGCTCTCCGCAGGAGGGAAATGATCGGGCACCTGATTCTCGGCAAACCGTTGCAAGGTACCTTCGGGCAAGCCACGCGCTTGCTCTACCCGGTGCATGGCCGTCTTCAGCGCGGTGTGCGCCTCGGGTGTCAGCGGCGTATCGGTAAGGTTGGCGTTGAGCAGCACGCGCTCCTGGGCCAGGGCCGAGGCTGGTACGCGGGTGAGCTGGCTGCTGCGCAAATCCAGCCAGGTGAGCTGCGACAGGTGTTCGACGCCGGTCGGCCAGGCTGTCAGTGTGGTTCCCCGCAGACTCAGTGATTGCAAACGCTCCAGGCCGCGCACATCCAAGCTGTGCAGTGGGTTGTTACGCAAGTTGAGGTGTTCAAGGGCTGGTAAATCGCGGGTTTCAAACGGCAGTTGCGTCAGGGCGCTGCCGCTGAGGTCGAGCATCTGCACCGATGGAAACGCCCGGATAAACACCTGGACCTGATCCGCCGGCACCCGCAGGTTGCGCATGCGCAAGGTGCGCACATGGCTAAAGCCCGCCGCAGGCAGATGCGGCAGCGTATCCAATTGCATGTAAGGCAGGTCCAGCACCGAGGAGTCGCTCATGTGCCCGTACAACCGGTCCAGGCTCGGCTCGCCGGTGGATGAACCGTACTGGCGGTAGACGCCATTACGCCAACAGGTTCTCAGCGTGGAGGCCAGGGTGGAGCGTGCATAGCCGCCACCCTCCAGCGTCATCGAATCGCCCACCCAGGCCTCCAGCAGGCCATTGATTTCACGGCATTGCGCACTCAGCGCCTCAATCGCCGCAAACCGCGTTTCGGCGCCCGGCCATTGTTCGGCAAATCGCGTGAACAGGATGTCGGGGGACTGGGGGCCCATCTCGGTCAGGCGCTTGAGTTCGCCACGGCAGTAGTCACTGACCATTTCCTCCAGGTCCATCAAATGTTCAGCGCGGCTACTGACAAACTCATACGCCGGCTTGAACACCTCACGCGGGAACCGCGACCAGTCCAGGGACAACCCGGCAAACAGCCGTTCATGACCGTCGTAGATTCCGCCGGGCAAAGCGTCGATGGCGGTTTGGCGCAGGTTCAGGCGTTCCAAGGCCGGCAGGTCGAGCACGCCGGTCGGCCACTGCTTCATCCAGGGGTCGATGATTTCCAGGCGACGCAGGTGATTGAATGCGCTCACATCCAGCGGCGGGCTGGGCAGCGCCGGTCCGTCGAAGCGCGCCGACACCAGGCTCAGCTCCTCGATGTGGGTCAGGGTGCCGAGCCTGGACAGGATGGGCGGCGTCAGCGGCACCGAAATGCTCAGGCTGCGCAGTTGGCGCAGGTTGCGCACGTGTTCGAAAACACTGTCTAGCTGGTCAGAGCTGCCGGCCATGTGCAGTTTTTCCAGGTTGGGGAACAGGGCCAGCAAGTCATCGGCGCTGGAGGTAACCAGTTGCAGGTCGCGCACATGGGAAAAGTCGGCGCTCAACCGAGGCAGCGGCGGCAGCGAGGAGAAATGGATGATGCGCAACTGCGCGTAGCGTGGGTCTTCGCCGGCCAATGGGGCATTGCGCCAGGAGTCTTTGATGCTGTCGGCCACTGCCCTAGACCCGAAGGACGACGACTGCAGCCCTTGGGGCTGGGGGCCGACCCACTGGTCGAGGCTGGCCTCCAAGCTTTGCCATTCACGCGTGCGCGCTTGCAGCAGGCCGTAGATCTGCGCATCGCTCTGCCCGGCCAGGCGCTGCTCGAGGATGAACCCGTTGGCCTGTTGCTCGGTGAGTTGGGGGTAAAGGTCCTGCACCCGCGAGACCAGTGACGGGTCGACGCCGCTGCCGCGGCCGCTGGCGAGGTAGCCCACCTGGCTGACGCTGATACGTGTCGGCGCCTTGATGCGTTGACGGGTGGCGGCGTGACGGTCGAGACGTGCGGCCATCTCGCCACGATGGCCCAAGGCATAGTCGATGATCGCGCGGCGCAGGTCGGCGCTCTGGCTGACCTGGGGCATGCCCAGAGCCTGGCGCGCCTCGTCGGGCAAGGCGTGCATGATCGAGGCATAGAAGTTGTCGCCATGGCGCGGCAGGCTGTTGAGGCTTTCACCACGCGCGTTGAAGGCCTGGTAGACCGGGCCGTGCTTGACCAGGTATTTGCGCTGAGGCGCGGTCTCGCTCCCGATGCCATCGAGCAGGGCCCCGCTGATGCTGCCTTCGCGCACTTCCAGGCGCAGTTGATCGGACCAGCCCGGCAGGCGTTGCAGAGCGTGCAGGGCCAGGCGCGTGCTGTCGCCGGCGGCCATGTTTTCCAGGTGCAATCCGGCGTAGGCGTGGCCCAGGCGGCCTTGGCGGGCGTACCAACGGCCTTGTTCCAGCAGCGGCAAGGGCATGCGCCCGGTGCTGTGCAGGCGTGCCAGTTGCTCAGCGTCGGCGAGCTCGATCACGTTACGCGCAGCCGGCTCGCTGAGGCCTGGGCAGAGCCGTTGCAGCTTGGCGATATCCGGGTGCGATGCGGCGTGGCCGTTGTACAGGCTTTCAAAGATTGCCGCCTGGCGGGTGCGTGCGAAGTCGGCGATCTGCTTGCGAAACTCCGTGGGTCGCTCGGCCACCACGCGCGCCGGTTCACCGCCCAACAGCGCGGTAATTTCCGTTTCATTCAGTGCGGCGAGAATCCGCGTCGGCAGTTCGCCGCTGAGCACGTCGGCGCGGCTGATGCGGATCGGTGCCTTGGCCTCGATCCCGGCAAACCACCGCTCGGAGCCGTACTTGATCGAGCGCCCGGTCAATGCACGGCTGTCGAACACTTCGAGCACGCGTCCCAGCGGCCAGCGCGGCAGTTCGGTGATAAGAGGCAAGGTGAACAGGTAGCGTCCGTTGGTCGATTGCCCGGTCCGGATCTGCTCGATGACCTGGTCCACGCCTTGGTCAGCCTCGATCAGGCGCATTGCGTCGGTCAACTCAGGCGCAGGTGACCGGTTGTCCATGTGCATGCGGCGCAGTTGGTTATCGGTGACGCCGCTGATGTCGGCGGCCTTGAGCAATTGCGCATCGGTAAACCCTTGGGTGCTGTGGCCCATGCGGCGCAGCAGGGTCAGGCGGTCCCAGGCCAGTGGCCGCTCCAGGCTATGGCGCCATGCGCCCTGGCCGTTGTGGCTGAGCAGCGGTTGATAGGCACTGGCGTCGCTGGGGTGCGCGATGCGCCAGCGTTGCACAGTGGCGTCGTAGCGCTGCTCATAGGCCTTGTCTCCCTGGCGAATGTAGGTCTTGCCGCCCTTGAAATACTGGCCCTGGGCATTCGGTGAGCCTTCAAGCAGCACCGGGCTTTCGTAGCCACGCAGGTCGGCTTTGCCCAGGCGGACCTGGCCGTCAGGCAGGCTGACCGGGTGCAGGTTTTCTATCACCGGCTCGGCCTTGGCCGCCGTCAATTTGGCCAGGGCCTTGCCGCCGGCGACCATCAATGCCAGCACCGCGAGGTTTTCCGCCACATCGATCAAATGGGCCTTAGCCGCCCGGCGGTCGCCTTCACTCCATTCGATCACACCGGTGAAGGTCTCGTGCAACAGTTGGCCGGCCATCACGACCATCATCACCTCCCCCAGCACCGGGACGAACATCGACACGGCGTTGAGCACCAGCAGGCCGATGTTGAGCAACGCACTGAATTTTTCCGAGCGCACCCGCGCATCCACATCGGCAGTGGGCACGGCGTGGCTGCGTGCGTCATTGATCAGTTTGTCGCGGTACTGTTCGAACAGATAAGTCCACAGGTCGATGTTCTCTGCCCAGATGCCATGGCCCTTGCGCGACAGCGCCCTGGCGTCAATGTAAGGATCCAGGTTGGCGACCTTGGGCCTGGGTGGCGCTGGCGGCAATTCACGCGGGGCGACGAGCAGGATAAAGGGATTGATGCCCTTGAGCCCCTGATTGGCCAGCGGCGCATAGGGTTGCAGCGCCTCGCCCAGGGAGGCGGCAGGCGCGTTTTCAGTGAACTGGCTGAAAAAGTACGGGCGATCGGCATAGTCGACGAATTGGCTGAAAAATCGCTGATAGCCAGTGGGGTTGCCGTTGGCTTCGGCAGCGTTGTCACGGGCGGTGAAATGCTGTTTGAACGCAGCGCGCATGCCTTCGAAGGTGTAGCGCTTGAGGGGGTGAAGGGGGTCGTTGGGGATATAGAGAATCAGCTCGTCCGAGTAGCGATACTGCTCACTCATCACAAATACCACGCAGCCGGTCAGGCGTTTTTTCATCATGCCCAGATCGCGGAACCACACCGGTTTGCCGCCCAGGCGCGGGTGGCGTTCACCGTTGATCACGTCCTGGATCATCCGGTAGTCAGCGGGCCGGATATCCTGCTGCAACAACGCCTGGTCCGCCGCCACGGAGAGGGCGGCTTTCTGCGCAGCAATGAAAGCCTGGCGCAGGGCCTGGTCGTCCTGCGGCTTGAGGAAGCGCTCAAGGTAGGCCTGGTAGAGCGCGCCGATATCCAGGGTGCGGCACAGGTGAATGAATTGGGGCACGGTCAACGCTGTCGTGATGGGGTCGAAAGTGCCTGGGGTCTGGGTTTCGCGCAGGAAACCGGATTGCCGATGAAAAGCGCCGGGCTTGGCTTCCGCTTCTTCGAAGTTGTGCAGCGCAGCCTGCAGCAGCGGCAGTTTCAGCACATCGAAGCGGTCGACCTCGACGGCGAACACGCCCAGCTCCACCGGCTTTTGCAGGTGCAGGTAGGTGGTGTTGACGTCCAACTGCAGGTTGAACTGATCCTGCAACGCCTTGCGCAATAGGGGTTCAGCGAACTGGTCGACGCTTTGCAGCGAGGCCACGGCCTTGTCCAGCGCGGTTTGCGCATTGAAGCTGGCAAGCACGCGGTTGTTCAGGGCTAGGCGCTGGGCGGGGGTGGCGCGGGTGTACCAATCCGGCGCGATGGTGCGGGCCTCCTTGAGGGTGGCGCGGCGTTCGGGGGTGGCGTTGATCAGCCAGTCGGGAATGCTTTGTTCGAGAAAGGGGCCGTGGATACTGGCGGACGCGGGGGGTTGCGGGTTGGGCATGGCGGATCATCCGTGACTGATGGGAAAGCCATCAGCCTAATGATCGGTGCCTGGGGACGAGGGCTAACTATGTAGGCGCGAGCCTGCGATGCAGAGCACGTTCGCGCCTACAGGTGTCAGAAGTGCTCGCGTGGGTTGAACGCGGCTTTCTGCGCCAGTTCCTGCCACAGCGCCTTCACCTCATCGTCGCTGCTCTTGGGCATTACCGCCTTGAGCTGCACGAACAGGTACCCGCGCTGCCCCGCCTTGTTCAACAGGCCATGGCCCTTGGCGCGCATGCGCTGGCCGTTCTGGCTGCCGGCGGGCACCTTGAGGTTGATCTTGCCGGTCAGTGTCGGCACGGCGACTTCCGCGCCCAGGGCCAGTTCCCACGGTGCCAGCGGCAGGTTGATGATCAGGTTTTCACCGTCCACCTCGAATTTGGGGTGCGGCGCGAACTTGATGATCAGGTACAGGTCGCCATTGGCCCCGCCGCCGATCCCCGGTGCGCCCTGCGCCTTGAGGCGGATGCGCTCACCGTCGGCCACGCCGGCGGGGATCTTCACGTTCAGGCTCTTGGTGGTATTGCTCACATGCCGGCCCGAGGCGTCGTAGTGCGGCACCTGGAAGCTGATCGGCTTGGACTCGGTCGACAGCGTCTCTTCAAGCGACACCGTGAGGTGCATCTCCACATCCTGGCCCTTGCGCCCGGCAGGACGACGCTGGCCGCCACCAAAGGCATCGCCGCGCGAGCCGAAGATGGAGCTGAAGAAGTCCGAAAAATCCTCACCGCCGCCACCACCGCCATAGCCACCACGGCTCTGCCAGCCCGGCGGGCCCTGGAATGGCTGGCCATGTTGGCCGTATTTGCGCAGCTCGTCGTATTCCGCGCGCTTATCGGCGCTTTTAAGCGCTTCATAGGCTTCGGACGCGTCCTTGAACTTGGCTTCAGCGTCTTTTTCCTTGCTCACATCCGGGTGATATTTGCGTGCAAGCTTGCGATAGGCGGCCTTGATTTCCTTGTCATCAGCACTCGGCTCGACACCCAAAATCTTGTAATAGTCTTTGAAATCCATCGGCGGTTCACCATCCTTCAATCGAGATCGCACAGCCCGGGGCACAACGTGCGCTGGTTTGCACTTGTTGAGTCTTGTGGCCTGGGGGTGCGTCAAAGTGTTATCGGCACTTGCCGTATGCAGCAGATGTGGGGGCAAATCCCCAGGATTCAAGCACGATTTAACGGATGGTCGGCCTACGCATCCGCCTTCGACTGGCATACACTGCGCGGCCGTTTTTCAACCGGAACCCGATAGACATGAAAAACCCATCCCCAGCCCGTGCCTGCGGCATCGACTTTGGCACGTCCAACTCCACCGTCGGCTGGATCCGCCCCGGCATGGAAACGCTTATCGCGCTGGAGGACGACAAGATCACGTTGCCGTCGGTGGTGTTCTTCAACTTCGAGGAGCGTCGCCCGGTGTACGGCCGCCTGGCCCTGCATGAGTACCTGGAAAACTACGAAGGCCGGCTGATGCGCTCGCTCAAGAGCCTGCTGGGTTCCAAGCTGATCAAGCACGACACCAGCGTGCTCGGCACGGCGATGCCGTTCACAGACCTGCTGGCGCTGTTTATCGGCCAACTCAAGAGCCGCGCCGAAGCCAACGCCGGCCGTGAGTTCGAAGAAGTGGTGCTGGGCCGCCCGGTGTTTTTCGTCGATGACGACCCGATGGCCGACCAGGAAGCGGAAAACACCCTGGTCGACGTTGCGCGCAAGATCGGCTTCAAGGACATCTCGTTCCAGTACGAACCGATTGCGGCCGCCTTCGACTACGAGTCCACCATCGAAAAGGAAGAGCTGGTACTGATCGTCGACATCGGCGGGGGTACTTCAGACTTCTCGCTGGTGCGCCTGTCGCCAGACCGTCGTCACAACGACAACCGCCACGATGACATCCTCGCCACCGGCGGCGTGCACATCGGCGGTACCGACTTCGACAAGCAACTGAGCCTGCAAGGCATGATGCCGCTGTTCGGTTACGGCAGCCGCATGAAAAGTGGCGCCTACATGCCCACCAGCCATCACATGAACCTGGCCACCTGGCACACCATCAACTCGGTGTACTCGCAGAAATCCCAGCTGGCGTTGGGCAGCATGCGCTATGACATCGAGGACACCGGTGGTATCGATCGCCTGTTCAAGCTGATCGAACAGCGCGCCGGGCACTGGTTGGCGATGGAAGTGGAAGAAACCAAGATCCAGCTGACCCATGAAGACAGCCGCCATGTTGCGCTGGACCGGGTTGAGCCGGGGCTGAGCGTAGCGCTGAGCCGAGCACTGTTCGAGTCGGCCATCGATGGCTTGCTGGAGCGCGTGCGCGGCAGTGTCACGCAGTTGCTCAACGATGCATCGGTCAGTGTGGCGCAGGTGGACACGGTGTTCTTTACCGGCGGTTCCAGCGGGATTCCGGCACTACGTCACAGCATTTCGGCGATGTTGCCGAATGCGCGGCATGTGGAAGGGAATATCTTTGGCAGCATCGGCAGTGGGTTGGCGATTGAGGCGAGCAAGCGATACGGCTGCTGATCTGCCCCTTTATCGCCAACACAGCATGACTAATGTGGGGGGGTTGCCCGCTCCCACATTTTGATCTGCGTCCATCGCGCACCAGACCTAGAAAATGTAGCAACTTCCGGTATTTTCCGTCTCATACCGCCAGGACTTGACCACCCTGTTTTCATCCACCCAAACGGAATAACGGCAGTCACGTATCCACGTGATGTAGTAGCGCTTGCCCTGACCCTCTTCCACAACGCGGTCAAACACTCGGTTCTGATTGACGGGCGACCAGAACGAATCCGAGCATTTCCCAGGTGATTGGGAGCAGATCGTACGGATATGTGAGTCCATCGGGTGCCTTTCGAGCCATCTCGACTGGATACCCATGCGGAATGCGAGGGCGCACACCCGGCAAGCAGCGCCAGTGCAACGAACACCAAGCCTTTGGACAGCGTTCCTAGACCATCCCGCCCAGCTTCAGCTCACTCTTCAAATACGCATAATAAATCGGCCCCGCCACCACCCCCGGCAAACCAAACGCGGCTTCAAACACCAGCATCGCCAGCAACAGTTCCCACGATTTGGCACTGATTTGCCCACCCACGATCCGCGCGTTGAGGAAGTACTCGACCTTGTGGATAACAATCAGATACCCCAACGCCGCCACTGCTACCCAGATCGACAGCGACAGCGCGACGATGGTGATCAGGGTGTTGGACATCAGGTTGCCGATCACCGGCAGCAAGCCGAGCAGGAAGGTGAGCACGATCAGGGTTTTGGTCAGTGGCAGGTGAATCCCGCACAGCGGCAGCACCACGGCGAGGAACACGGCGGTGAAGGCGGTGTTGAGTGCGGCGATTTTGATCTGGGCGAAAACAATGTTGCGAAAGGCCTGGACCAGCAAGTGCAGGCGATCAAACAGGGCGGCGGCCAGGGGTTTGCGTTTGGTCAGGTCGGGCACGCGCTGCAAGGCGATGATCGCGCCGAGCACCATGCCGATCAGCAGGGTGACGAACATATGCGCGGCATCCTTACCAACAAGCTGCAGTTCGCTCAGGTGTTTGCTCAGCCAATCGCCGATGGCCACGCGGAATTCGGCGGCGCTGGCGGGCAGGTAAGCATCGAGAAACGGCGGCAGTTGGCCGCGCGCGCGGTCGACCACGCCCATGAATTTGTCGAGGGAAGCTCCGGGATTTTCCGCTTCGTGGAGCAGGAAGCTGATGGCGCCAGCAAAGATCAGGGTCAGCACGCTGACGATCAGTGTGCCAAGCAGAGCCACCGCCAGCCAACGCGCGCGCCGGCCTTCGATCAGCCGTTGCAGTTGGGGGGTGAGCATGTTGACCAGTTCAAACACCAACAGACCCGCCAGCAGACTGGGCAGCAATTTGAGCGGCAGTACCAGCAGCAAACCGCCGAAAATGATGATGTAGCTGGCCAGCAACAACACATGACGCTGAGAAAACGTTGGCATACAGCCTCAAAAACGAACGGCGTTAAAGGATGGGCAGTCTGCCAGCCTTGGGGAAATCAAGCGAGAGGTCTTAGTGTTGTGAACACGGTCAGTGTGGGATCGGGCTTGCTCGCGAATGCGGTGGTTCAGTCACTGATGTGTTGAACGAAAAACTGCTTTCGCGAGCAAGCCCGCTCCCACAGGGGGATTCGCGCACTCAGCTGCCTTTCAGGCAAGTACTCATGTAGGTTTTGCGCGCATCGCCCGTCAGCGCCTTGGTTTTCGCCGATGCATTGCAATCCTTCATCTTCTGCTGCTGCGGGGTCAGGGTCTTGGCGTCGTTGGCCGCCGGGGCCGACAGGCAGGTTTTCATGAAGGCCTTGCGCTCGTCGCCCTTGAGCGTCTTGGTGGAGGCTTCAGCGTTGCAGGTGGTCATTTTGTTTTGCTGGGCGGTGGCGGCAAAGCCCTGGGAACACAGCAGCAGGCCCATCATCAACAGCGGAATTCGCAGCATCTTCATGGAGTTTTCTCCCTGTTACCGTGCCGGAGGGCACGGCCTTCCAGCAGTGTAGTCAAAACCTGTTACATCTTCACCGACTGCGTATATGCGTCCGCCGATACTGCTCCGGGGTACAACCCGCCTGGCGTTGGAACATGGCGATAAAGGCCGAGGCGGTGCTGTAGCCCAAGTCGAATGCCACATGTTGCACGCTGCGCTCGCTGTCGAGGGCTTCGATGGCCGCCAGGTAGCGCAGGCGCTGGCGCCATTCACCAAAGCTCATGCCGAGTTCGCGCACAAACTGACGCGCCAGGGTGCGTTCGCTCACGTGTACCTGCTCGGCCCAATGCGACAGGGGGCGGTTGTCTGCGGGGTCGGCCTGCATGCCTTCCAATACGCCGAGCAACCCTGGGTGGCGGGCGTAGGGCAGGAAACACTCGTGGATCGGCGCCTGTTTGAGCTGGTCCACCAGCGCTTGGGCCAGGCGGATATCGGATGCGCTCTGCGGCATATTTACGTCGCGCTGTGCGAAGTCGCGAAGGATGGCCTTGAGGATATCGCTGATGGCCAGGGTGCAAGGCTGTTGCGGCAGTTCCTCGCAGAGTTCCGGGGCAAGGCCCACCGAGTGGTAGACAATCGCCTCGGCGTTGTAGGAACTGTGTTCGGTGTGCGGCGGCACCCACACCGCGTATTGCGGCGGTGACATGAAGCGGCTGCCGGCCACTTCCATGCGCATCACGCCGCTGGCGGAGTAATCCAGCGAGCCCCAGAAATGCTGGTGTGGGGTGCATTCGGTGTCCGGGGCGAAATCCGAATAGCGGAAGTACACCGGACTGGGCAGTTGGGGGAAATCCTGAAGGCGTACGTTGTGCTTGGCCATATTGTCTGGATACAGAGGTCATTTGTCTGGATCGCAGTATAAGCTTCAATCCAGACAAGGGATAATCCTGCCTCATCAACACGCCTGGTTTCTTTCGATGCAATACGCTTATCCCCTGCTGGCCATTTTTATCTGGGCCGGCAACACCGTGGTCAACAAGCTGGCGGTGGGTTCGATCTTCCCCGCTGAAATCGGGTTTTACCGCTGGTTACTGGCCGCGCTGCTGTTTACGCCGTTCATGCTCAAGCCGGTGATTGACAACTGGCCGTTGATCCGCCCGAACCTGGGCAAGATCTTCATCCTAGGCGCGCTCGGCATGGCGGTGTACCAGAGCCTGGCGTACTACGCCGCCTCGCTAACCACCGCCACCAATATGGGCATCATTCTGTCGCTGATGCCGTTGATGGCACTCACGGCGGCCATCATCAGCCTTGGCCAGCGCCTGACCTACGGCGCATTGACCGGTGCCGTGCTGTCGTTTGCCGGCGTAGTCGTGGTGGTGTCGGCGGGCAGCCTGGGCGCACTGCTGCAACACGGGGTCAACCTGGGTGACGGCATGATGCTGGTCGCCACCCTGGCCTACGCGGTCTACAGCACCCTGCTGAAAAAATGGCAACTGCGCCTGCCACCACTGGTGTTGCTGTATTTGCAGGTGCTGGTGGCCGTGGTGGTGCTGTTTCCGCTGTTCCTGTTCTCGGCAAAAGCCGGCCTTGGCTGGGCGAATATTCCGCTGGTGCTGTATGCGTGCCTGCTGGCCTCGATGCTGGCGCCGCTGGCGTGGATGCATTCGGTGAAGACCTTGGGCCCGAGCCGCACCACGCTGTTTTTCAACCTGCTGCCGTTGATTACCGCGCTGATTGCAGCGGTGGTGTTGAAGGAAGAGTTGGCGCTGTACCACCTGGTGGGCGGCTTGCTGACGTTGGGCGGGGTGATTTTGTCGGAGCGTTGGACTACCCCCGTCAGTACTGCCTGAACACAGCCTGCTCCCACAGTTACACCCCAGCAGCCTTAAGCCTTTGTGCATGCTCGACAAACAACCGAATAGGCTCGGCCCCCTTACCCACCAGACCCAGCGATTGGTTGACGATATCGAAATGGTCCAAGGGGTAGTCATCACCGATCACCACCCCCAGGTGTGAGCTGTAGCGCCCGACCATGCCATCGCACTGGCCCTTTTCCCGCACAAAGCTGCGGGCGAACAAACGGCAACTGCGGTGCGTACCGTCGAACAGGTTACGGCCACGGTCAGTGATGCCCGGCTGCAAGGTGCCGGACCACGAGTAATAGCGCACCCCATTGACCTCTTCGGCGCCCTGCCCGCCCCAGGTCTCGGGCAATCCTTGTGGATATTGCTGATTGAACAGCGCCACCCCCGCACTGGTCAGGGACCTATGGGACGCCTGCAGATCCGCCTTGAAGCGCGGACCGCGATAGCCGGTTTCCAGCACGCCCATCACCCAGGCGACCAGGTGAAACAGCGCGCTCATGATCCGGCCCTTGGCGCCGTCGACGGGATAATGGGTGTGGATATGGTCGGCCAGCTCCGAGCCATGATTAGGCCCAGCCACCGACGTCACCGACGCCACCCACTCCGGTCGCTTGGCCGCCGCATATCGCGCGGTGAGCGAGCCCTGGCTGTGGCCGATCAGGTTGACCTTGTCGGCCCCGGTCTCGCGGCGGATGCGCTCGATCTGCACCAGCAATTGCTCGCCGCGCACTTCACTGGAATCGAGCGGTGCCACCTGCACGGGATACACCTGGGCGCCACCCGCACGCAGTGCCGGGACGATACCGTACCAGTACGGGAACAGCCCCAGGCGCACGAACCCGAGCATGCCAGGCACCAGCACCAGGGGATAACGCGTGGCAAGGGAGTGGGGCATGGAGCAGACATCCTGGTCTCAGTACGATAAATCCATCCTAGACCAACACTGCATAAATCGACATGACCGCACCATGACCAATCCGTGACACGCGGGCTCTTTAAAAATGCCCGGCCAGATCGTGCAACTGGCGTTCGGCCTCCTCGCAGGCACGCAGGAAAACGCTCTTGTCCGACTCTTCACCCTCGGCGGCGATCACCCGCACATCGTCAATACCGATATAACCCAGCACGGTGCGCAGGTGCGGATCGGCATGGTTCATCCATTCATATTCGCCACCCGGACCAAACCCATTACCGCCTCGGCTAGTAATGATCAATGCACGCTTGCCTTTGAGCAAAGGCTGGTACTGCGCGATACCTTGGCTGTCTTGAGTGATGTCAAAGGTCAGGCCCATGCGCACGATCTGGTCAATCCAAGCCTTGAGACCGCTGGGTACGCCGAAGTTATACAGGGGCATGGAAATCACCAGGATTTCATGGTCGATCAACTCGCCGACCAGTTCATCGCTCAGCTGCAGGTCAGCTTTCATGACCCGGGGCAGAGAGTGCGGTTCGGGGTAGAAATTCGCCGCCACAAACGCTTCGTTGACGTGGGGAATGAAGGCCCGGCCGACTTCGCGACGGGTGATCTGCGCACCAGGGTTGGCGGCCTGCCACACGTCCAGGAACGATTCGGCCAGGCGCCGGGAGTGAGAGCGTTCGCCCCGGGGACTGGCATGGACAACTAGCATTTTTTTCATCTGTAGGACCTTCGCGCGTTAGACTCAGGCAACCTGTATGGTCGCTGCTCTTGCCTGCAAATCTAGTGCTGCACGCAGCTTCCAACAAATGAGCAATAGTTGATCTGGATGAATTGAATTCATCCATGGAGCCAGAATGTTTGCCTCGTTGCCCCTCACTGCCCTGCGCACCTTTGAATCGGCGTCGCGTCTGCTGAGCTTCAAGGCGGCGGCCCAGGAGTTGTCGGTCACGCCCACAGCGGTGTCCCACCAGATACGCAGCCTGGAAACCTGGCTAGGGGTGCCGCTGTTCGAGCGCCTACCGCGCCAGGTACGCCTGACGGCGTGTGGCGAACGGCTGTTCCACAGCCTGCACGGCGCCTTGCTGGATGTGGCGCAAAGCGTTGACACCTTACGCCCACAACGCAGCGCTGGGCACCTTACCCTGTCCACCACGCCGGCCTTTGCCGCGTTATGGCTGGTGCCGCGGCTGGGACGTTTTTATGCCGCTCATCCGGGGATCAACCTGCGCCTGGATACCCAGTGCGACGTCGTTGACCTGCAGCAAGACGCCAGCGTCGATCTGGTAATCCGCTACAGCCTCGATGACTACCCCAACCTCTACGGCCTGTGCCTGTTCGATGAGCGATTTGCGGTGTACGGCTCCCCCGAACAAGTGGCGCTGGCCCACACGCAGGTGCCGACGCTGATCAGCGTGCGCTGGCACAACTCCAGGCTCTATGCCCTGGGGTGGCAAGCCTGGTGTGAAAAGGCCGGGGAACGCTGGTTGGAGGACGCGCCGGCACTGCGTGAATACGACGAAGAACACTACGCGCTGCAAGCGGCCATCGCCGGTCAGGGCTTGGTCCTGGCCAGCAATATTCTGGTGTCGGAGAGCATTGCCACGGGCTTGCTGGTGCCTTTCCAACCACAGATCAGCGTAGGCGGTGCCGGTTACAGCGCGCTGTGTGTACCGGGCCGTGAGCGTCACCCGCCGGTACGGGCGTTTTTCCAGTGGATGCAGGAGGAAGTCAGGCTGTCCGGGCACGCCTTGTGAAATCCGATAAAACTTTTTGCTTCAGCCAACACTCACAACTTGGAGCGATCACGCCGGTAGAGCGTGGCGTAAAACCGGATTAGCACCAGGAGATTGAGATGACTGAAGCAAACTTGACTGACGTAGCAACCCTGCGCCAACGCGCCCGCCAGAACGTCGAAAACGGTGCCGTGACCGAAGGCTACGACGCCGACCGCGAAGAAATCATCCGCTTGCTCAACGGCTCGCTCGCGACCGAACTGGTCTGCGTACTGCGCTACAAGCGCCATTACTTCATGGCCAGCGGCGTCAAAGCCCATGTAGCCGCAGAAGAGTTCCTCGAGCACGCCACCCAGGAAGCCGAGCACGCCGACAAACTCGCCGAGCGCATCGTGCAGTTGGGCGGCGAACCGGAGTTCAACCCGGATCTGCTGTCGAAAAACTCCCACGCTCAATACGTGGCAGGTAACAGCTTGAAGGAAATGGTCTACGAAGACCTGGTGGCCGAAAGGATCGCGGTGGACAGCTACCGTGAAATCATCCAGTACATCGGTGACAAAGATCCGACCACGCGCCGTCTCTTCGAGGAAATCCTGGCCCAGGAAGAAGAGCACGCCGACGACATGGCGGATATTCTCGAAAGCCTGTAATACCAAAAAAACCGGAATACCAAAAAGGGCGCGCTGGATAACCAGCGCGCCCTTTTTGTCTGTGTGGGCGGTTACCGTGACGCATCAGAAAGTGCCACTACAGCGAGGCTGACGCCACATCGCCGCGCAACTGATTCTCGAGCGCAAAGTGGGCACTCACCATCAAAATAAAGCGTCAGTGGTCACCGCTAATTCTTGTACAATGATATGCATCCTGTATAAGTTTAATGGCACGATAGGCTCAAAATCCATCGCTGACAACGGGCACCCACGCCGCTGTGAATTTAGTTTTTTGATGGAGCCTGCTCGGCGACCCTGCCCGATAGCACATAGCTATCAATGCAGTGAGTATTGCTAACTGGATGGCCCTTATTGCACCGACGTATCGTCAATGAACTCAACGTGAGCGGCTAATAGCGCCATTCGCGTCATCCGCATCAACTCAGCCCAGTGCAGGGCGAATTTCCGAGCTAGCCATGAAGAAAACGCTTTCGTTGGCCACACGTATAGGGCTTAGCTTCGCGGCCATCCTGGCGCTTCTTGTAGTGATCACTGCCATCGGCATTCAGCGCGTGGCGTTTATTGATTCCACCTTGGGCGACGTCAGCGAAAACGCTGCGAAGGTACAGCGCTACGCAATCAATTTCCGCGGCAGCGTGCATAACCGAGCCATTGCGATCCGGGATGCAGTGCTGGTGGCGAACAACGCGGACCTGGAAAAACACTTGGATGAGATTCGAGCCCTGGAAAAGGCCTACTCCGACTCGGCGGCCCCTATGGACCAGCTGTTCAAGGGCACCCGCGTCACCGCCGAAGAGGTTCGATTACTGAGCGCCATCAAGGCCATCGAACAACAAACCCTGGCATCTACCCAGGCCATAATCTCCCTGCGCCAAGCGGGCGATATTCCGGGCGCCCAAGCGCTGCTGATGCGTCAAACGTCTTTGGAATACAGCGAGTGGCTCAAGCGCGTGAATGCGCTGATCGACTATGAAGAGGCGTCAATCAAGGCGAAGCTTGGCGCGGTGCAAGCAACCGCCAGCCAGTTCAGTACGCTGATGATCATCGCGACCGGCATTGCCCTGTTGTTGAGCATTATGTTGTCGGCGGTAATTATTCGCTTCGTCAACTCCACGCTGGGCGCAGAGCCTACGGAAGTTGCATTGGCCATCGCGCGGTTGGCAGCGGGTGATCTGAACCAGACGATAGCCACGAAGTACCCCAATAGCGTGATGGGCGTATTGAAAGACGCACTTAGCCACCTGGCAGAGACTATCCAGCAAGTGCGCAGGGCGGCCCAAGAGGTCAATCACTCGTCGACTCAATTGTCTGCCACTTCATCGGCCAACAATGACCAGATCAGCCTGCAAACCCGTGAAGCCGAGCAGGTGGCCACCGCCATCACGCAAATGGCGGCAACGGTGAATGAAGTCTCAGGGTATGCCGCGCAGGCAGCTGAGGCATCCCGGTTGGCTGATATAGAAGTGGAAAGCGGCAATCGACTGGTGGCTAGCACCACACTGGCCATCGAACAACTGGCCGTCACGCTGGAGCAGACCACAGGCACTGTGAACCAGGTGTCCAAACACAGCGAAAAGATCGAGTCAGTGATCGATGTTATCAACTCCATCGCTGCGCAAACCAACTTGCTGGCCCTGAACGCCGCCATTGAGGCCGCGCGGGCTGGAGAGCATGGGCGCGGGTTTGCGGTAGTCGCCGATGAGGTGCGCTCGCTGGCCAACCGGACTCAGCGGTCGACCGAGGAAATTCGGGAGATGATCAGCACGCTGCAAGTGGGCACTGAAACCGCCTCGCAAACCATGCGTGACAGCTGCGAGCTGGCAAGCCAAACCGTGGCGCAAACCCGTAGGGCGCAGAGTGCGTTAGCCAAGATCAGCGAGCAGGTGGGTGCGATCAGCGACATGAACGCCCAAATCGCCAGTGCCTCCTCGCAGCAGAACAGCGTGGCCGAAGACGTGGCGCAAAACATCAACCGTATTCACGCATCCACCGTGCAGTCCGCCACCGGCTCACGCCAAGTGGCAACGGCGAGCATGGAACTCGCGCAGTTGGCGGATCGCCTTACTGCAAAAGTTGCGTTCTTCAGCGCTGCTTAGGCGTCGCAAAGGACCAACAAGCTGCTGACTTTGCCGATAGCCTTATCAAGACCCAACAGGCGGTTTTCCCATGTTCAATACCAAAATCAAGAACCAGCTTCAATCTCAGACAGCCGAGCTGGCGCAGCTGCGCCAACTGCGTGATGGACTCAGCCATGAAATGCTGACGCTGAGTATCGATTCGACATTTAAAATTACCGCCTGCAACGACAATTTCGCACAGGCCTTGGGCTACACCCAGAATCAGCTTCTGGGCCGTGCCATGGCCGATATCGTTCCCCAGTACGTCTCCAAGCTGCCGTGCTTTCACAACTTTCGAGCCGCCGTCGCCGCAGGTAAATCGATCTCTGACGAATACCGTTACCTGCATGCTGACGGTTCGTTAGTGTGGATTCATGCTCATTGGCAGCCCATAACCGAGGCGACTGGCCGGTTAAGTCATATCGCTTGCTATGCGACCAACATTACGTCCCGCGTAGAAAAAGCCTCGGAAAACGCCTCGTTCATTGACGCGCTGCTGCGTTCGACGGCGGTGATCGAGTTCGACCTATCCGGGCATGTGCTCATGGCGAATGAGCAGTTTTTAAAAGCCATGGGCTACAACTTGAGCCAAGCGAAAGGCAGTCACCACCGTATTTTCTGCAAGCCAGAAGAAGCTTCGTCGCAGAACTACAAGGATTTTTGGTCAACGCTGAACAAGGGTGAATTTGTTGCTGGCCGCTTCGAACGAATGGACAGTCGCGGTCAGACTGTATGGCTGGAGGCGACTTATAACCCGGTGTACGACACCGAAGGCACACTCTGCAAGGTCGTTAAGTTTGCAACGGTGGTCACCGACCAGGTGGCCCGTGAACAAGCCGTCAGTGAAGCCGCCCAAACTGCATTTGAAATCTCCCAGCAGACTGACGTGACGGCTCAGCGCGGCGCCGTCGTGGTTAACGACACGATGCACACCATGCGTAAAGTCGCCGTTGATATGCAGGCGGCCTCTGGCGGCGTTGAAGCGCTCGGCAAGCAGTCATTGTTGATCAGCTCGATCATCCAGACGATCAGTAGTATTGCCCAACAAACCAACTTGCTGGCATTGAACGCTGCGATTGAAGCCGCGCGCGCAGGTGAGCAGGGGCGCGGTTTTGCGGTCGTGGCGGATGAGGTTCGGCAATTGGCTGGGCGTACCAGCACGGCTACCGAAGAAATTGCATCGGTTGTCTTGCAGAACCAGAAGCTGGTGGATGAGACCGTCGCCGAGATGGCAAACAGCAAATCCCAGGCAGAGCAAGGTCTTGAACTCGCCACCCAGGCGGGCCACGTCATTGTTGAGATTCAGGATGGCGCCAAACGAGTGGTCGATGCGGTGGGCAGGTTTGCGACCCAGATTGCCTAGGGTCGCAACACCGCTGGCGCAGAATGTTCGCTAGCGCTGTTGCGACACATCGTTTGATTAATGGGCAAGTGGGTGATTTTCAGCAATCACCCTTTGACTGTTTTCGGTGCTTTGCCTTCCCGCATCTGTTGCAGCAAAGGTGCGCACTGGTTAGGCGCGTCGGCGCTGGGTGCGATCAATGCCAGCAAACCGGCCGCAGGCCCTGCGATCACACCCAGCGCCACCATGCCCGCGCCACGCAGCGCCAGAGGAATGGCTTTCACACCGGCATTCGGCTTGATAAACGGCCCGTTGACGTACAGCGGTGAACGCAGGGAGAACAGTCGGAAACCTTTCGATTCGGGGTTGATGGTCAAGTCCAGTTGCTCCGTGGCCATGTTCGCCGTGCCATCGATATAGATAATGGCGTTCTCGGTATCAAACACAAACAACCGCGTCGTCGCCAGGCCAGTCTTGATGCCGAAGTCCGCCGCGGCGCAATTGATCTTCACTTCCTTGTCGCCAAACAGTCGGCCCACCACGTAGTTGCCCACATTAAGCCCGGCGATTTCCATCAGACCACGGCTGATGGCGCCGTCGTTGATCAGCATCTTCAGGTCACCATTGGAGGTGCCCAGCAGTGCCGCCACGGAGTTGCCGCGACCGGAAATGTCGGCGTCGCCGTTGAGCTCACCAAAGCTGGTTTTCATCGGTTCGAATGTCGGGAACAACTGCTTGAGCTTGAAGTTACGCGCAGTCAGTTTGGCGCGACCTTCCATCGGTGCGGTGCGCCCGTTCAGGCGAATCTGTGCATCCAGCTTGCCGCCGGCCACGCCGAAACGCAGGGGCTCCAGGCTCAGTTCGCCGTCATTGAGCACCACATGGGTGTAGAGGTCGGTGAAGGGCAGATCGGCACTGTGCACGATGCGCTTGCCGGTGAACTCCACATCGGCATCCATGACACGCCAGCGCTCGGTGCGGAACTCTTCCACCGGCAGCACTTTGGTCGCGGGTTGTTTGCTGTCGCCGCCACGGGCTTTTTGCTTGGCATTCGAGTCGGCGCCGATCAGGGGCGCGAGGTCGGTCATCAGCAGTTGGTTGGACACCAACGCGCCGCTGAGTTTGGGGCGCGGCTGGCTGGCGACGTAGCCAAGGCTACCGTGAATATCGCTGTTACCGATCTTGCCGTTGAAGTTTTCGTAGCGGAACGAGGCGCCGCTGGCTTCGTGCAGCTTGGCGATCAGGTGACCATCGGTGGAATAGGCCGGCGAATCCGGCAGGGTCACGCCGGTCAGTGGGTAGAGGTTGCCCAGGCTGGAACCTGCGAGTTTCAGGCGCAGGTCTAGGGCACCCAGATTCAGCGGATCCGTGAGGGTGCCGGCCAGGGCGATGCTGGTGTCGGCAATCTTGACCTGAGCCTGCAACGGAAACGGCTTGGCCGCGTCTTGCAACGCCAGCAGGCCGCCGATTTTGCCGGTGCCGTCGAGTTTCTGGCCGTGGTACTGGCCTTTGACCTTGAGGCCAAACGCATAGTCCTGCGGCGCCGAGCCTTTTTCCAAAGCCTTCTTGGCATCGGCGTCGCCAACGATTTCACCAAAGGGCACGGGTTTGCCCAGCGGGTCGATGATGACATCCAGCTGGGTCTTGAGGGTCTGGTCGTCGAGGGTCACGTGGCCTTTGTCGAAGCCGATAGCGCCGATGTCCACCACCCAGTTGGAGGGTTCGGCGTTCGGGTCCTTGGGGTCGAACTTGAAGGTCCAGTTGGCGCGGCCGTCGGCCAGACGCTGCAATTGCGCACTCGGCTCAGTGAGGTCAATGCGCGGGATCACCACGCGCTGCACCAGCAACGCCAGCGGCGAAATGCGCAATTCGACCTTTTTAAGCGTGACCATTTGCGGGGTTTTCGACCAGTCGGGGTTGCCCAGGGTCAGGTCTTCGGCAATCACATGGGGCCACGGCACCCAGGCGCGCCAACCGCCTTCGTCGGGCTCACGCGCCCACACCACCGCCAGGTTGCCGTTGATGGCAAACGGTCGATGCAGCTCTTCGGAAACCTTGGCATTGAGGGGCGGCTTGATGCGGTTCCAGTCGAAGAACACCAGAACCAATACCACCACGGCGATTAACAGAACGAAGCTGGCGCAGCACCAAGCGACGATTTTACGAGTGCGCGTCATTGCACAGGACTCCTGAATACGACTGGCTGGGTCACAGCCTTTATGGACAGCTTATACGACTACGACTGGCAAACCGCTTGGGGGTTTAACCCAATCGGCCATTTGCCGGGAAAAACCTCAATTTCTGACCACTTCGACAGAATCCCCCTACGACAGCGCACCATTGTTACCCATGTGCGTGTCGAAAATACCCACACCGGTGCAAAACCGCGTGCTTGAGAGGCCCGATCTAGAGCCTCCGCCCAGAACAATCAATTCTGTTGATTATTACCATTGTGTTTATGAACTTTTATATCGACTTATCGAGAGTAGCATTAGCCCTGTACCCACTTTATCGCCCTCCCAAGGAGCAACCCATCATGAAACGCCAAGTACTCGCTACCGTCCTGTTGTCCATCCTGGCTTCCAGTGCCTTTGCCCTGCCAGCCGTTGAACAGGCCACCCCACAAGTCAAAGCCGACGCGGTGCATTTCAGCCAGACCGTAGCGCGCAGCGGCTCGCAAGAAGAAGAGAACCGTGACTACGCCAAAGGCGCTGTTGCTGAAAATGGTTCGGAGCAAGCCAACAAACGCGCTTACACCGAAGGCCTGACCGAAAATGGCCGCGACCGCCTGGAACAGAAAGGTCTGGTTGAAGGTGGTGCGGATCGCCTGCTGGAACGCAATGCTGTCGCCGAAGGTGGCCGTGATCGCCTGGAACAAAAAGGCCTGGTTGAAGGCGGTGCTGAACAAGCCAACGAACGCGCCTACACCGAAGGTGTTGCTGAGGGCGGTGCTGACCGTCTGCAAGAACTGCATCAAGCACAGAGCTAACCCGTGGTGGCCCAGAAAAAAGCCCGATCCGTCGATCGGGCTTTTGCTTTCCTGTAGATCGCGTCACGTACTTCCCCGCCAAGTTCGACGCCGGCAAAGCTGTTTTGCTAGAGTGCGTCGCTGTACTTGCCAACAAAGCCTGCCCGCCCATGCTGCCCCGCGCCGAACAAAAGCAACAGACCCGCCTCGCCTTGATGGACGCAGCCCGCCATCTGATGGAATGTGGCCGTGGGTTTGGTAGCCTGAGCCTGCGCGAAGTGGCGAAGACAGCTGGCATCGTGCCCACCGGTTTTTATCGCCATTTTGCCGACATGGACCAGCTTGGCCTCGTGTTGGTGAGTGAAGTCGGCCAGACCTTTCGCGCTACGATCCGCCTGGTGCGCCACAACGAATTCGTGATGGGCGGCATTATCGATGCCTCCGTGCGGATCTTTCTCGATGTGGTTTCGGCCAACCGTTCGCAATTCCTGTTCCTCGCCCGCGAGCAATACGGCGGCTGCCTCGCCGTGCGCCAAGCCATCGCGGCGCTGCGCGAAGACATCACTCGCGACCTGGCGGCTGACCTCACTTTCATGCCCAAACTGCAGCACCTGGACGCTGAAGGCTTGCACGTGATGGCGGACTTGATCGTCAAAAGTGTGTTCGCCACCCTTCCCGACATCATCGACCCGCCAGCCCACGCCCTGCCCGCCCACCTCACGCCGCAGGCGAAAATCACCCAGCAATTGCGCTTTATCTTTATCGGTTTGAAGCACTGGCAAGGCCTGGGCAGCACCGAATAACGCAATTAGCCTGCCGAATGGAAACGCTTGGCCGTGGTGTAGTGCTTGT
Source organism: Pseudomonas tritici (assembly GCF_014268275.3). Taxonomy (NCBI): domain Bacteria; kingdom Pseudomonadati; phylum Pseudomonadota; class Gammaproteobacteria; order Pseudomonadales; family Pseudomonadaceae; genus Pseudomonas; species Pseudomonas tritici. The sequence goes on along the minus strand of NZ_CP077084.1, from coordinate 873,827 downwards.
TCCAATAGCGGTTGCTCAGCGAATCGATACGGATGTTTTTGCCGCTGCGCGGTGAATGGATAAATTTGCCCTCGCCTATATAAAGGCCCACATGGCTGACCTGGCCGCTACCGTTTCCTTTGAAAAACACCGCATCGCCGGGCTGGAGCGAGTTGCGCTTGATGGTCGCGGCCGTCGAACGTTGCATTGCCGCCGTGGTGCGCGGTATTCGGATATTGGCTTGAGTCTTGAACAGATACACCAGCAGGCTGCTGCAATCGAAACCCTGCTCTGCCGAGGTACCGCCCCATTTGTAAGGCGTACCCAACAGTTCGTGGGCACGGTCGACCACATCCTCGATAGACGCTTCTTTGGGTGACGCGGTGAAAGAGGGATGGGAGTTCAGATTGGCCGAAGCCGATGAAAGAGCGAGAGACAGACTGACAATAACCAGACAACAAAATGACTTGAACATGATGAACGTCGCGGTGGATTAAACACGGCGCACAGGCTAATGATCTTGCAGGTAACTTGATGAACGCCGAATCCTCATACCCTGTAGGGAAAATCTGAAAACGCCCACCACGCGTGCAACCTATAAAAATACGCACCACTCTGGCGCACACAGAGAATTGCTCCTCGCTCCATTTAGTGGCGCCATCGTCCTTGCCTACAGGCAATTCCTACTCTCTATCGACATTGGCAAGGCCCTTGCTCTAGCTGTTTCATCGCTCATAGCTGGAAGCTTCCTGATGCTGGTGATCCACCGCCGAATCGCCCCTCAAGCCCTCTGGGCCGCCGAGTTGCTGCTGAATTTCGAAGCACGCAGCAAAAGTCGCCTGCGCTGTTTCAGTGCCGACGGTGAAGACGTCGGCCTTTTCCTGGAGCGCGGCCAGCCGCCGCTGCACGATGGCGAATTCCTACAGGCTGAAGACGGACGCGTCGTACGCGTATGCGCCCGGCCTGAACATCTGCTGCACGTCACCTGCAGCAGCGCATTTGAACTGACTCGCGCGGCGTATCACCTGGGTAACCGCCATGTGGCGTTGCAGGTAGGGGACGGCTGGCTGCGCCTGCTGGACGACTATGTGCTCAAGGCCATGCTCGAACAGCTGGGCGCGCAGACCGCAACTATTGAAGCGCCATTCCAGCCGGAGCACGGCGCTTACGGCGGCGGCCACCATCACTCGCGCCATGGCGATGAAGATTTCAACTACCCACCCAAGCTGCATCAGTTCGGCGTGCGTCTATGAACCCAGCCTGGGCGCTGCTGCGTCTGGCCAGTCCGCAATTGCCGATTGGCGGCTACAGCTATTCCCAGGGCCTGGAAATGGCGGTGGAGAACGGTCGCGTCAATGATGCGGCCACTGCACGACGCTGGATCAGCGATCAGTTGCTGCTCAACCTCGCGCGTTTCGAAGCACCGTTGCTGCTCGCGCACTGCCAAGCGGCCTTTGATGAGGATTGGCCGCGCCTGGCGCAATGGTGTGATGAGCATCGCGCCAGCCGCGAGACCCGCGAGCTGTATCAGGAGAGCCGGCAGATGGGCTACTCGCTGCAGCAATTACTCAGCGGATTGCCGGAACTGGACGACGCCGCCCGCGCATTTCTTGAGCGGTGCACCGAGCCGCATCTGGCCCTGGGCTGGGCCCTGGCCGCCCGCGCCTGGAGCATCAGCCCCGCCGATGCCCTCGCCGCGTGGTTGTGGAGCTGGCTGGAAAACCAACTGGCCGTGCTGATGAAAACCCTGCCCCTGGGCCAGCAAGCCGCCCAGCGCCTGACGAGCGAACTGCTGCCGCTGCTGCAACAAGCCCAGCAGGACGCCAGCCGCATCGACCCTACCCATTTCGGCAGCGCCGCTTTCGGCCTGTCCCTGGCGTGCATGGCCCACGAGCGCCAGTACAGCCGCCTGTTCCGTTCCTAGGAGAACACCTACATGAACTCACAACCTTTGCGTGTTGGTATCGGCGGCCCGGTGGGCTCCGGCAAAACGGCCCTGACCCTGGCGCTGTGCCTGGCGCTGCGTGACCGCTACAACCTGGCAGTAGTCACCAACGACATCTATACCCGCGAAGACGCCGATTTCCTGGTGCGTAACCAAGCCTTGGCACCCGAGCGCATCATCGGCGTGGAAACCGGTGGCTGCCCGCACACGGCGATCCGTGAAGACGCCTCGATCAACCTCGAAGCCGTGGATCAGCTCAACCGCCGTTTCCCCGGCCTGGACCTGATCCTGGTGGAGTCCGGCGGCGACAACCTTTCGGCCACCTTCAGCCCCGAGCTGTCGGACCTGACCATCTACGTAATCGATGTGTCAGCCGGCGACAAGCTGCCACGCAAGGGCGGGCCTGGTATTTGCAAATCCGACCTGCTGGTGATCAACAAGATCGACCTGGCACCGCTGGTGGGCGCCTCGCTGGAGTTGATGAACAGCGACACCCAGCGCATGCGCAACGGTAAACCCTTTGTGTTCAGCAACCAGAAAACCGGTGTCGGCCTGGATGACATCGTCGCCTTTATCGAACGCCAAGGCCTGCTGACCGCCGCCTGACCAACCCCCAAGGAGCCCGTTTATGAGCCTCAAGAAACTTTTCACCGCCGCCGCCCTGCTGCTGGCCCCCGCCCTCGCCTTCGCTCACCCGGGCCACGGCGACAACGGCCTGGTGGCCGGCATCAGCCACCCCCTGGGTGGCATTGACCACTTGTTGGCCATGGTGGCCGTCGGCTTGTGGGCCGCCCAACAAAAAGGCGCCGCCCGCTGGGCACTGCCGTGCACTTTTGTGGGCACCATGCTGATTGGCGGCGTGCTGGGTTTTGAGGGCTTGGCATTGCCGGCGCTGGAAAGCGGGATTGCCGCGTCGGTGCTGGCACTGGGCCTGGCGGTGGCGCTGACGGTGCGACCGCCGTTGTTTGTGGCGGTGGGGGCGACGGCATTGTTCGCGCTGTTTCACGGCGTCGCGCACGGTTTGGAGCTGCCGGACATGTCCAACCCTTGGGCGTATGCGGCTGGTTTTGTAGGCGCAACGGCCGTGTTGCACGCGGCGGGTTATGCGGTAGTGCGCTTCCTGCCGGCGGCTGCGGCGCCGTTGGTGCGGGTTGCAGGGGCGGCGTCGGCGGCGACTGGGGTTTGGCTGCTGGCGGGCTGAATTTTGTTGCGTTTGTAAGGGCCTCTTCGCAGGCAAGCCAGCTCCCACGTTTGATTGGGTTCGCACATCAAACTGTGGGAGCTGGCTTGCCTGCGATGGCGGTCTCAAAGACACCACACAACCCAAGCCTGATACCATGCGCGCCTACACCCCTGCCGTGACGACGCCAGCCAATGCCCAGCGCTTCCCAACCCTCCTTGAACACCGTGCTCACGCACTTCCACAGCCTGATCGTACCGCTCTGGCAAGGCCCGGGCTGGAACGCCGAGCTGGCACTGCCCTATGAGGCGCTGGATGCCGATCACCGGCCGCTGCCCCCACAACGCTACCGCGCCATGGCCTGCGCGCGGCAGCTGTACCTGTTTGCCAGCCTGATCGGCGAGCCTGGCGCAGCCTTCGCCGAGGAGCGCGCAGCGGTTCTGTTCCGTTCACTGCAACAGCACTTCCATGACGCCGAGCACGGCGGCTGGTTCTACAGCATTGATCCCGCCGGCCAGCCGCTCGACCAGCGCAAAGACCTCTACACCCACGCCTTCATCATCTTCGCCTGCGCCCATTACTGGGCCAAGGTGCGTGCGCCGCTGGTAGAATCGGTGCTCAATGCGGCCCTGGAAGTGGTCGCCGAGCGGTTTTCCACAGGCGACGGCCTGTATGAAGCCGTGCTGGAGCGCAACTGGTCATCGCTTGAATCCGGCCCGCTGCAAAACCCATTGATGCACTTGGCCGAAGGGTTCCTCGCCACCCTCGCGGTGCGTGAAGACGCCCGCGTGCAGGCAGCCCTGCTGGCACTGGCGACAGCCATGCAACAGCGCTTCATCGACCGCCAGCACGGCGTGATGATGGAAAAACCGCTGGGCGCTGTGGATAACTGGTTCGAACCGGGACACCAGTTCGAGTGGTTCTTTTTGCTGGAATCGTCAGATGTACTGCGCGGTACGCCGCTGCATGCGTCGCTGACCCGGGCTTTCGCCTACGCCGAGCAACAGGGTGTGGATAACGTAAGCGGCGCGGTCAGCGGCATGCTGGCGCTGGACGGCACGGTACGCGACGGCACTCAACGTATCTGGGCCCAGGCCGAATACCTGCGGGCACTGACCTTGCGGCCAGGCAGCGAAGCGGTGCTACAGCGCCAACTGCTCGCGCTGCAACAGCACTTCTTGCATGAAAAGGGTTGGAATGAATGCCTGGATGCCGAGGGCGTCGTGAGTCGACGGGATATGCCGTCGACTACGCCTTATCATTTGGCGACTTGCTATCAGGGTCTGATCCGGTCTCTCGGCTGATTTTCAGGGCCTCTTCGCGAGCAAGCCCGCTCCTACACTTGACCGTGTTCCAACATGTGAATGCGGTCGAATGTGGGAGCGGGCTTGCTCGCGAAGGCTTCACCTCGGTCTAACTGCCCTCACGCAATCCACTTACGATCTCCCGTAAAACTGATCGTCAGCCAGCGCGCCGCATCCGGCGTGCCGAGCCCTGTGGATATCTCTTCGCGCAGCCCGTCCAGGGTCGCAACGTTATCCACCGGATAATCCGCCGGCAGCACCACATGAATCTCGATAAACCGCGCCCGCCCGTGTTTTTGCACGTAGGACACGTAGTCGTCGAAACCATGCTTGGCCTGTGCCGCGTCCATCACTTCGCGCACTTTGTCATCCAGGTGGTCCGGGGCAATCCCCAGCACCTCGCGCAACGCCGGGCGCAGGATCTTGAACGCCGGCGCCAGCATGCTCAGGGCCAGCAGGATCAGGATCAACGGGTCGACATACACCGCCCACTCGCCATAGCCCTGGGACTTGAGCAGCAGTGCCGCCAGAAAGCTGATCAGCAAGCCCACCGAGAGCATCGCGTCCACCAGCCAACTGATGTTGTCGAACTGGATCAGCGATGATTTCAGCGTGCGATTGCGATAGCGCACGTAAAAGAAGTAGGCGAATTCGACGACGGTAAACACCGCCGCGTAGAGGATCACCAGCCCCAACTCGATCTCACGCCCGCCATTGATAATGCCGAACACGCCGTTGAGGAACGCATAAATGGCGATCAGCAACAGGAAACTGCCTTCGATCAGCAACACCATGGGCTCCAGGTGCCAATAGCCGAACTGGAAGCGCTCGTTGCTTTTCTTGGCGATCAGCTTGGCCGTGATCAGCATCAACACCTTGATGGCGGTGGCGATCAGCGAGAAAAAGCCGTCGAACAGAATGGATTGGGCGCCAGATACCACACCCGTGACAATCCCGGCGATCGCTACCGCGAACATCAGGATGGTCGATTGTTTGAGCAGTGACTGCTCACCTCGGTTACTCACATTTCCTCCTGTCAAAACCTTAAAACCGCACAGTGCGGAGGGGTTTTCAGAGGTGGAGTGTACCTTATGCCGTGTTTTGGCCGATTTGCTGCCTATTTGGCGGCTGACAATGAAATGTGTAGTGAGCGAGCATGCCTCGCGCGGGGCAAGCCCGCTCACTACAAAATCAGGCTTTAGCGCCGCGCTCAATCGCAAACCCAGCCCATGTTTGGCTCACCGGCATCAACTCCAACCGGTTGATATTCACATGCGCCGGCGTATTCATGACCCAGAAGATCGTGTCCGCAATATCCTGCGGCTGAATCGGCTCGGCACCGGCATACGTCGCGTCATACCGCGCCTGGTCACCACCAAAGCGCACCAACGAAAACTCGCTCTCGCACAGGCCTGGCTCGATGTTGGTCACGCGCACGCCGGTACCTTGCAGGTCGCAGCGCAGGTTCAGCGAGAACTGCTTAACAAACGCCTTGGAGCCGCCATACACATGGCTGCCCGGGTACGGGTAGCTGCCGGCGATGGAGCCCAGGTTGATGATCCCGGCGCCACGGCCATGCGCGATCAGGCGCGGCAGCAGCAGGCTGGTGGTGGTCAACAAGCCCTTGATGTTGGTGTCGACCATGGTTTCCCAATCGTCGAGGCTGCACTTGGGCGCCGGGTCAGTGCCCACGGCCAGGCCGGCGTTGTTGATCAGCCCGCGCAGCTTCGCGAACGACGGCGGCAGGTTGGCGATGGCGTCTTCCATGCCCTTGCGGTCACGCACGTCCACAACCAGGCCATGCACTTCGGTCTGCTTTGAAAGCTCTTCGACCAGCGCATTCAGGCGGTCGGCACGCCGGCCAGTCAGCACCAGTTTCCAGCCAGCGTCGGCAAAACGACGAGCACAGGCTTCGCCGAAACCTGAGGTTGCGCCAGTAATAAACAGCGTGTCGGACATGGTGTTCTCCTTGCGGGCATCGGGAAAAAAGTTGCCAGCAGAATGCCCTTACGCCGCGGTGGCGGCAACCGCTAAGCGCATAACTTCATGTGCAGCTGATCACTTTTTAACCATTGCACGCAAAGCCTTATGAACCGTGGCGTGCAGCCATATGCACGCAGGTTATCCACAACTGCGCCCACAGTCTTTGGGGGCAAGTGCAAAAAGCTCCAGGCCTCTGTACACAAGGGTTACAGGGGGTTTTAGAAAGTTTTTTGCTTGACCTTAGACGGGCCGTATGTAGACCCATCGACAGGCGGGAAATCAGAACGATGGCTCCAGGCCAGTCATTCCGGCCTCTGCGGCCGTCTTTCCAGAGTTTAGTCACAGACTTATCCACAGGCTGGCGGGACATATTTCGGTCATATACCTGTGTCTTTAAACAGGTTGACAAAGCCCTCGGGCGGTCGCGAAAAAGCCGCTGATCAAAAAACAACCGACTCGCTACAAGCCACGGTTTTAAAGGCTTTCAGCCAGCTACTCCCACGTTACCCACAGCCGGTTCCACAGTGGATGGGGACAAGTCAAAACTGTGACAAAACAGGGATTTGCGGCGGCTATATGTCGCGCTTTAGAGGGCGGCTGGATTTGTTTTCCACAATTTCCAGAACGGTCTGTGGATAGCACTAAAAAGACTGCGGGAGCCGCTTTTATGTGGGCTCCCACAGTGGGTGCTGCGTCGTTATTTAGATCAGTGGCCGCCGAGGTAGGCGTTGCGCACTTCCTCGTTGACCAACAATTCCTTACCAGTACCCGTCAGGCGAATCTCACCGTTAACCATCACATACGCCCGATCCGACAGACGCAGCGCATGGTTGGCGTTCTGCTCCACCAGGAAAATAGTCATCCCGGTCGCCGCCAACTCGCGCAGGGTCGAGAAGATCTGCTTCACCACAATTGGCGCCAGCCCCAGGCTAGGTTCGTCCAACAGCAACAACTTTGGACGGCTCATCAACGCGCGGGCGATGGCGAGCATTTGCTGCTCGCCACCGGACATGGTCATGGCCCGCTGGGTACGCCGTTCCTTGAGCCGTGGGAACAGCTCGAACATGCGCTGCATGTCTTCCTGGGCGAACTTGTCGCCAATCGGGATGGTGCCCATCAGCAGGTTTTCCTCGACGGTCATGTCGGGGAACACCCGCCGCCCTTCCGGCGACTGCGCAATACCATTGGAGGCAATGTAGTGGGACGACTTGTGGGTAATGTCGACGCCGTTATAGAGGATCTGCCCTGACTCGGCCCGTGGCTGGCCGAAAATCGACATCAGCAGCGTGGACTTGCCCGCGCCGTTGGAGCCGATCAGGCTGACGGTTTCGCCTTCGTTGATATGCAGCGAGACTTTTTTCAGGGCCTGGATCGGACCGTAGTACACGTCCAGGTCCTTCATTTCGAGGATAGGTCCGCTCATACCAGCTCCTCTTCGTCGGCGCCCAGGTAGGCGGCAATCACTTTCGGGTCGTTGCGGATCGCTTCCGGCCCGCCTTCGGCGATCACGTTGCCGTGGTCCAGCACCACGATGTGGTCGGAAATACTCATCACCATGCCCATGTCGTGTTCGATCAGCACGACCGTGAGGTCGTGTTCGTCGCGCAGCAGGCGAATCATCGCGCTGAGGGCTTCGGTTTCCTGGGGGTTGAGGCCCGCTGCCGGCTCATCGAGGCAGATGATCTGCGGCCGCGTGCACATGGCGCGAGCGATCTCCAGGCGGCGCTGCTGGCCGTAGGAAAGTTCGCCGGCCAGGCGGTTGGCACAGTCCACCAGGTCCACCACTTCCAGCCAGTAGAAAGCGTGGTCAAGGGCATCGCTTTCGGCTTTGCGGTAGCCCTTGGTGTTGAGGATACCCGCGAGCATATTGCGGTTGACCCACATGTGCTGGGCCACCAGCAGGTTTTCCACCACCGACATTTCCTTGAACAGGCGAATGTTCTGGAAGGTTCGCGCCAGGCCAGCACGGTTCACCAGGTGGGTGCCGCCGAACATCTTGTAGTACACCCGACTGAGGAAACTTTTCGGCGACACAAAGTCGACGGCTTTGAAGCGCTCGCCGAGCAGTTGGATCACGTTTGTCTGCTTACCACGCACATTGAGTTCAATCTTGCCGCCGCTGGCTTTGTAGAAGCCGGTGAGGCAGTTGAATACCGTGGTCTTGCCGGCGCCGTTGGGGCCGATCAGGGCGAAGATCGAGTTGCGTTCCACCTTGAGGCTCACATCGCTCAAGGCTTTGATGCCACCGAAGTGCATCATCAAGTGCTCAACGGAAAGGACGACTTCCTTGCTCATGGCGCCACTCCTTTACGTGGTGTCACACCGGTACGGCTGATGCGGATCAAGCCGCGCGGTCGCCAGATCATCATCACCACCATCAACACGCCAAACAGCAGCACGCGGTATTCGGAGAAGCTGCGCAGCAGTTCGGGCGCGACGGTCAATACGAAGGCCGCAATCACCACGCCGACCGTCGAGCCCATGCCACCCAAGACCACGATGGCCAGGATCAGCGCCGACTCGAAGAAGGTAAACGAGGACGGGTTGACGAAGCCCTGGTAGCTGGCAAAGAACACCCCGGCCAGGCCCGCAGTCGACGCACCGATGGTGAACGCCGAGAGCTTGACCAGTACGTGGTTCAGGCCCATGGAACGGCAGGCGATTTCATCTTCGCGCAGCGCTTCCCAGGCACGGCCGACCGGCATGCGGGTCAGGCGATGCTTGATGTACAGCACCAGCATCACCACGATGAACAACACGATGTAGATAAACATGAACTTGAAATTAGGGTTGTAATCGATGCCAAAAAACTCATGAAAGGGCACCCCGCCATCCTTGGCCTTGCGCACGAACTCCAGCCCCATGAAGGTCGGTGACGGCACGGGCATGCCATTCGGGCCGCCGGTAAACGACAGCCAGTTGTTAAGCACCAAGCGGATGATTTCACCGAACCCCAGGGTCACGATAGCCAGGTAGTCACCGTGCATTCGTAATACCGGAAACCCGAGGATGCACCCCGCCAGCGCCGCCGCAATGGCCGCCAGTGGCAGCACCGTCCAGAAACCCAGGCCCAGGTATTGATAACCCAGCGCCAGGCCGTAGGCACCGATGGCGTAGAACGCCACGTAGCCCAAGTCGAGCAAGCCCGCCAGGCCTACCACGATGTTCAGGCCCAACCCGAGCAACACGTAGATCAGCCCGAGGATCACCACGGTCAGCAGGTACTTGTTGGCGAAGATCGGGAACACGATGGCGATCACGATGAGTGCCGGAATGATCCAGCGCAGCCGCGATTTATAGTCCGGTTTCTGTACGTGCACGCCGGAGCCGCTGCTCTCGAATCCCTGCAGGATTCTTATACCCTTGGGCGTTTGCAGGAACAGGCTCATGGCGAACCGGCCGAGCATCACAATCGCGACCATCACGCCGACGCGGGTCGGTTCCAGGTTGAAGCTGTAGCCATCGAGGACAACGCCAACGATGGGCCCGAAGATGATCAACGAAATCAGCCCGGCGAGGACTGCATCGACCACACTTTTCTTGATATCGATTGGTTTGGCAGCAGACATGTTTACACCTTAGCCACGAGTGGGCGACCAAGCAGGCCCTGAGGACGGAAAATCAGAATCACCACCAGCAGGGAGAAACTGAACACGTCTTTGTAGTCAGAGTTGATCAACCCCGAGAACAGCGACTCGGAGATACCCAGGATAATCCCGCCCAACATCGCCCCTGGCAGGGAGCCGATGCCGCCGAGTACCGCCGCGGTAAACGCCTTGATGCCGATGATGAAGCCGGCATAGAAATCGAAGGTGCCGTAGTTGAGGGTGATCAGCACGCCGGCCAGTGCAGCCATGGCGGCACCGATGACAAACACATAGGAGATCACCCGGTCGGTGTTGATGCCGAGGATCGAGGCCATCTTGCGGTCTTGCTGGGTCGCGCGGCACATGCGGCCGAGCTTGGTGTATTTGATGATGTAGGTCAGCAACGCCATGCCGGCAAACGCCGCCACGAGGATGAACACCTTGGTGTACGTGAGCTGCACGAACCCGGTGCCGATGTCGACACGCCAGGCCCCTGCCAGCAAGGTTGGAATACCTTGTTGCTTGGCGCCCTGGGCGATCTGCGCGTAGTTCTGCAGGATCAGGGAAATCCCGATGGCGCTGATCAGCGGTGCCAGGCGGGTGGAGTTACGCAGCGGTTTGTAGGCGACACGTTCGATGACCCAACCGTAAACGCCGGTGACGACGACGGTGAAGACCAAGGTGCCAAGAATGAGCAGCGGAAAGGATTCGATGCCGAAGTAAGCCAGCAGTGCCAGACTGATCGCCGCGAGGTAAGCGGAAATCATATAAACCTCGCCGTGGGCGAAGTTGATCATGCCAATGATGCCATAGACCATTGTGTAGCCGATGGCGATCAGGCCATAGACCGACCCGAGGGTCAGGCCGTTGACCAGTTGCTGCAGGAAAATACCATCCATAACGCAATCTCACGCGGTGAGCACCTGCACACCGGTGGGTGTGCGGCGCTTCTGGAGGAAAAGACAGATCTTGTTGCCTGACACGATGGGACTGACAACTGCGATCCATTGTGGGAGCTGGCTTGCCTGCGATAGCGGTTTCAGATTCAACACACGTGCTGACTGCCAGTCCGTCATCGCGGGCAAGCCCGGCTCCCACATTGGCTCTGTGTTGCCGGAGTGATCGTGTTTACGCTTATTTCTGTTTTTCCAACTGGTGGTATTTGCCTTCCTTGTCCCACTGGTAAACCACATAGTCGGAGACTTTCAGGTCGCCCTTGGCGTCCCAGGTCTTCTCGCCCATCACGGTTTTCACAGGGTTGGCCTTGAGCCACTTGGCGGCGTCTTCGCCTTTGTCGGACTTGGCACCGTTGAAGCCGGCGGCCAGGGCCTGGAGCGAGGCGTAGGCGTACAAGGTGTAGCCTTCAGGCTCGTAGCCGGCTTTGCGGAACTCTTCCACCACGGCCTTGCTTTCGGGCAACAGGCGCGGGTCGGCGCCAAAGGTCATGTAGACGCCGTCCACGTATTGCTTGCCGCCTGCGGTGGTGACCAATTCGTCGGTCACTACGCCGTCATCGGACATGAACTTCACATCTTTCAGGCCGGCTTCACGCAGTTGGCGAACCAAAGGACCGGCTTCCGGGTGCAGTCCGCCGAAGTACACGACGTCAGCGCCGGTAGAACGGATTTTGGTGACCAGAGCACTGAAGTCTTTCTCGCCACGGGTCAGGCCTTCTTCCAGCACCGGCTTGACGCCGCGCTTGGTCAACTGGGCAGCAGTGGCGTCAGCCAGGCCTTTGCCGTAGGTGTCTTTGTCGTTGATCACGGCAATTTTCTTGCCCTTGAGCACGTCGACGATATAGTCGCCGGCCACGATGCCCTGCTGGTCGTCACGCCCGCACATACGGAACATTGCGCTCATGCCGCGCTCGGTCACTTGTGGGTTGGTGGAACCTGGGGTGATGGCGATCACGCCCGCGTCGTTATACACCTCGGACGCCGGGATGGTGTTCGACGAGCAGAAGTGCCCGACCACGCCGATCACTTTGTCCTGGTCGACCAGCCGGTTGGCCACGGCTACGGCCTGCTTGGGTTCGCAGGCATCGTCGCCGGCGACCAGCTTGATCTGCTCACCGTTAATGCCGCCGGCCTTGTTGATCGCATCGGCTGCCGCTTGGGCACCCTTCATGTACTGCTCACCGAAAGAGGCGTTGGCGCCAGTCATCGGCCCCGCAACGCCAATCTTCACATCAGCTTGAACAAACGCAGAAACACCCAGCGCCGCTGCAACGGCGAGGGCCAGGAAACCTTTCTTGTAAAACGTCTGGGACATGAGTGGTGCTCCGATATTTTTGATTTTTGGCACGACAACTTGCGTTCAAACTTTTCACTGAAAGCTCAGAGCAAGGCGCGTGCCACTACGTTTTTATTCTTCAAAAAGACACGGTGTCATTGTTATTGCAGGCGTTTCAGCGCCCATCGCAAGGACGTGCAACCGTCTAGCATCAGAAGGTGCAACCAATGGATCGAAAAAGTACAACCTCGACAGGTCGCACCTGCAACCAACCCCATAAACGACAGTTCCTACCGCTGTAACAAACGGCGTAACGGAACTGCACATTTACAGTGCGTGACTGCTACGACTTGCACCAATACAGATTAGTAGCCTGCTAAGAAAATGCAGGCTTTTGAGCGGTATTTCGCTGATCAGATCACGATCCTCAGGCATTGGCCCGCGTGATACAGCGAAAATCCGGCTTCATAAAGACAGCTGCGCAGGCCCACCCCAGCCAGCGGTTGCATAGGCGCGAAGGGGATCGGCAATGCCTGTGGATTCTGGTGACACACGTAGTCGGCGAACGCCTTGCCCACCACGCTGCCGGTGGTCACGCCGCGCCCGTTATAGCCCGTTACTGCCACCAGGCCAGGGGCGGGTTCGAACAGGCGCATCAAGTGGTCCGGAGTGAAGGCAATGCAGCCGGTCCAGGTGTATTCCCACTGCACCGATTTGAGGTACGGGAAGTAATGCTGCTGCACCCGATCGGCCCACGCCTCGAGGAACCAAGCCGGTTTCTGGTTTCCGTTGCCCAGGCTACCGAGCAACAGGCGGCCATCGGCATCGCGGCGAATGCTGCTCAGCACCTGGCGCGTATCCCACGAACCTTGGCCGCCGGGGAGGATTTGCTGGGCGGCGTCCCCCGTCAGCGGGGCCGACGCGACCTGGTAGTAGTAACCGGGGAAGAAATTGCGCCGCAGCTCGGTCCATTCGCCTTCGGTGTAGGCATTTGAGGCGATGACCACCTGTGCAGCCTGCACTGAGCCTTGGGCAGTCTGCACCGACCAGTGCGCACCTTGGCGTTCGAGCTGGGTGACTGGGGAATGGTCGAACAACTGCCCGCCAAGGCCGACAGCCGCATTCGCCAAACCACTGGTGTAAGCCATTGGATTCAAGGTGCCGGCGCGCCGATCCAGCAAGGCGGCAGCGATTTTCTTAGTGCCAGTGGCTTGCTCGCAGGCTTGGCCGGTGAGCAATTCCACCGGCGCGCCCCGGCGTTTCCATTGTTCTTCACGACTGCGCAAATCTGCTTCGCCACGGGCGTTGTGCGCCATGTGCAACGTGCCCTCGCGGCGCAATTGGCAGTCGATGTTGTATTTGTCGATCAGGCTGAACACCAGCGACGGCGCCGCCCCCAGCATGCGGTTGAGCTGGCTGCCCACCGCCTCGCCGAAACCGGCTTCGATCTCATCCGGCGGGATCCACATCCCGGCATTGACCAACCCGACGTTGCGCCCCGAACCGCCGTGGCCGGTGCGATGGGCCTCCAGCACGGCAACGCTTTTACCCTGTTCCAGCAAGTGGATGGCCGCCGACAGCCCGGTGATCCCGGCGCCGATCACGCACACATCCACCTTGACGTCGCCCTTGAGCGCGGCGCGGTCTGGCCGGCCAGGGGTGAGGTGTTCCCACAAACATGTTTCGCGCAGTGCCATTGCCAGACTCCGATGAGACCTAACAAACAACAGTTTCAGGGTTGTAAACCCAATCAACGGTGGGAGCTGGCTTGCCTGCGATGCAGGCACCTCGGTGTATCAGCTAGACCGAAGTGATGCTATCGCAGGCAAGCCAGCTCCCACATTCTGACCTCACTCCGACTGAGAGATCAGTCGAAGGTAATACCCTGGGCCAATGGCAGTTCCAACGAGTAGTTCACCGTATTGGTCTGCCGACGCATATACCCGCGCCACGCATCCGAACCCGATTCACGCCCACCGCCCGTTTCTTTCTCACCGCCAAACGCGCCGCCGATTTCCGCGCCGCTCGGGCCGATGTTGACGTTGGCGATGCCGCAGTCACTGCCCACGGCCGACATGAACTGCTCGGCTTCGCGCACATCGGTAGTGAAGATGCATGACGACAAACCTTGAGGCACGGCGTTGTTCAGACGCAGGGCTTCAGCGAAATCGGTGTAGCCAATCACGTAAAGAATCGGCGCGAACGTTTCAGTGCACACCACGTCGCTTTGCTCGGGCATTTCCACGATGGCCGGCGACACGTAGTAGGCGTTAGGGAATGTGTCTTGCAGTTGGCGCTTGCCGCCGAACACCTTGCCGCCTTCGCTCAAGGCTTGCTCCAGGGCGTCCTGCATGTTCTCGAAGCCGTGTTTGTCGATCAGTGGGCCGATCAGGTTGCCTTCCAGCGGGTGGCCGATGCGCACCTTGGAATAGGCGGCCTTGAGGCGGGTGACGATTTCCTCCTTCACCGACTCGTGGGCGATCAGCCGGCGTAGGGTGGTGCAACGCTGGCCGGCCGTGCCGACCGCGCTGAACAGGATGGCGCGCACGGCCATGTCCAGGTCGGCGCTTGGGCCGAGGATCATTGCGTTGTTGCCGCCCAGCTCCAGGATGCTGCGGGCAAACCGTGCGGCGACTTTCGGTGCCACTTCGCGGCCCATGCGGGTGCTGCCGGTGGCGCTGATCAACCCGACGCGCGGGTCATCCACCAGCGCGGCGCCGGCGTCGCGGCCGCCGATGATCACTTGGCTGAGGTACTCGGGCGCGCCGTCGAATTTCTTCAACACACGCTCGAACAGCGCCTGGCAAGCCAGCGCGGTAAGCGGGGTCTTTTCCGAGGGTTTCCAGATCACCGCGTTGCCGCACACCAGCGCCAGGGTGGTGTTCCACGCCCACACGGCGACCGGGAAGTTGAAGGCGCTGATCACGCCGACCACGCCCAGCGGGTGCCAGGTTTCACGCATATGGTGGCCCGGGCGTTCGGAGGCGATGGTCAAACCGTACAGCTGGCGCGACAGGCCGACGGCGAAGTCGCAGATGTCGATCATTTCCTGCACTTCACCCAGGCCTTCCTGGGTGATCTTGCCGGCTTCCCAGGACACCAGCTCGCCGAGGTCGGCCTTGTACTCGCGCAACACATCACCGAACTGACGCACCAGTTCGCCGCGGCGTGGTGCCGGCACGTTGCGCCAGGCCTCGAATGCATGCTCGGCGCGACTGACCTGTTGCTCCACCTCGGCGGCACCTTCCCAGTTCACGCTGCCGATACGGCTGCCATCGATCGGCGAATGCACGGGTTGTTTCCCCGACTGGTACAGCGCCGGGTTTACCCCGAGACGTTCAAGCAATGCGGCAACCATGGGTCACTCCTTCAATCTGCAAACAGAAAATTGCGCCGCCGACAGACACGGCGATCCAGGGCTTATTTGTAGCTGGCCGAAGACTTGCCAACAAACGACGATTAGGCGAGATATCATTCCGTTTATTCATGCAAAGAATAAAAAGAGGCGTGCCGTGCTCAATAAAAGACATTTGCCCTCGATCACTGCCTTGCAGTGTTTCGAAGCCGCCACCCGCCACCTGAGTTTCACCCGCGCCGCCGAGGAACTGAACCTCACGCAGAGCGCGGTGAGCAAGCAGGTGGCGCAGCTGGAAGAGTTGTTGCAACACCTGCTGTTTCGCCGGGTGCGCCGCCGCTTGCAGATGACGCCAGCGGGCGACCTGTACCTGGTGGAAGTGCGCAAGATCCTCACGCAGGTGGAGATGTCCACCCACTACCTGCGTTCCTACGGCGGCGAGACCGAAGTGTTGCGGGTGTCTACGCCCTACACCTTTGGCGCGCGCTGGCTGGTACCGCGCCTCAAGGGCTGGCGCCTGCGTCATCCGCAGATCCACCTGGACCTGTGCAACGAGCAGGAGCCGGACGAGCTGCTGCAAGGCAAGGCCGACATGGCCTTCTACTTTGGCCAGGGCTCACGCCCCGGCACCGAGAGTCTGAAATTGTTCAGCGAAGAGCTGGTGCCGGTGTGCGCCCCCGAAAGCCTGCCCGCGCAGCCGTTCACCGATCCCACGCAACTCAGCGACCTGGTCCTGCTGCAAAACGCCTCACGGCCCCAGGGGTGGCATGACTGGTTTGCCAGCCAGGGCTTCCACACCGAGCACAGCTATCACGGACCGCGTTTTGACACCTTTTATATGTGCATTCGTGCGGCCCAGGTCGGCTGTGGCGTGGCCTTGCTGCCGCGCTTTCTGGTGGAAGAGGAACTGGCGGATGGCACGCTGGTGATCCCTTGGCAGCACGCAATGCCGAGTCAGGATGCGTATTTCCTGGCGTATCCGGAGCATTCGGCGGAAGTGCCCAAGGTGCGCGAATTTGTGAAGTGGATGATGGAGCAGGTTATTTAGTGCCTGGAATATCGCTTTCGCGAGCAAGCCCGCTCCCACAGTTTGAAATGCATTCCAAGTGTGGGAGCGGGCTTGCTCGCGAAAGCGCCGGTGGCCTTGGCAAAAAAATCACTGGCAAAACAACACAGGTCTATGCGCCACTAGCCCTCTTCCCTAATTGTGCGTAAAGGTCGGCGCCCATTGCCGACCCGTCTGGAGATTCCCGTTATGAGCGAGAGTGTGTTTGCCGATCGCATCGTGCAGAACTTGCTCGACACCGACTTCTACAAGCTGACCATGATGCAGGCGGTGCTGCACAACTACCCCAACGTGGAAGTTGAATGGGAGTTTCGTTGCCGAAACAGCGAAGACCTGCGCCCGTACCTGGCGGAGATCCGCTACCAGATCGAACGCCTCGCCGAGCTGAGCCTGAGCCCGGACCAACTGGGTTTCCTCGAACGCATCAGCTTCATGAAGCCGGATTTTTTGCGCTTTCTCGGGCTGTTCCGCTTCAACCTGCGCTACGTGCAAACCGGCATCGAGAACGGCGAATTGTTCATCCGCCTGCGCGGGCCGTGGCTGCATGTGATCCTGTTTGAGGTGCCAATGCTGGCCATCGTCAGCGAAGTGCGTAACCGCTACCGCTACCAGACCGTGATCCTCGAACAGGCCCGCGAGCAGTTGTATCGCAAATTCGACTGGCTGACGGCAAATGCCAGCAGCGATGAGCTGTCAGAGCTGCAAGTGGCCGACTTCGGCACGCGCCGGCGCTTCTCGTACCGCGTGCAGGAAGAAGTGGTCAGCGTGCTCAAGCATGATTTCCCAGGGCGTTTTGTCGGCACCAGCAACGTGCACCTGGCCCGCGAATTCGATATGAAACCGCTGGGCACCATGGCCCACGAATGGATCATGGCCCACCAGCAACTCGGCCCGCGCCTGATCGACAGCCAGATCGCCGCACTCGATTGCTGGGTCCGCGAGTACCGTGGGCTGCTGGGCATTGCCCTGACCGATTGCATCACCACCGACGCGTTCCTCGGCGACTTCGATTTGTACTTCGCCAAGCTGTTCGACGGCCTGCGCCATGACTCCGGCGACCCGGTGCAATGGGCGGAAAAAGCCATCGCCCATTATCATAAGCTGGGTATCGAGCCGATGAGCAAGACTCTGGTGTTCTCCGACAGCCTGTCATTGCCCAAGGCCCTGGAGATATTCCGCGCACTGCGGGGTCGGATCAATGTGAGCTTTGGCATTGGCACCAACCTGACCTGCGACATTCCAGGTGTCGAGCCGATGAGCATCGTGCTTAAAATGACCGCCTGCAATGGCCAGCCCGTCGCGAAGATTTCCGATGAAGCGGGCAAGACCCACTGCACCGACCCGAATTTCGTCGCCTATTTGCGTCATGTTTTCAAAGTACCTGCCATCTCTAGCAAGGAGTGAATCATGCAAGCCGTACAGCGTGAGATTGCTGAACAGCTCAAGGTCCAAGCGCCGTTCAAAGACCCGGCAGCCCTCGAGGCCGAGGTTGCCCGGCGCGTGACCTTTATCCAGGACTGCCTGCGCAATTCCGGGCTCAAAGCGTTGGTGCTGGGCATCAGCGGTGGCGTCGACTCCCTGACCGCCGGCCTGTTGGCCCAACGCGCGATGCAGGAACTACGCGCCAGCACCGGGGATGACGCCTACCGTTTTATCGCCGTGCGCCTGCCCTACGAAACCCAGTTCGACGAAATCGACGCCCAGGCCTCGGTGGACTTTATCGAACCGGACGAGCGCCACACCGTGAACATCGGCCCGGCGGTGAAAGCCCTGGCCAATGAAGTGGCAGCGTTTGAAGGCAAGGCTTCGGTGTCCCGCGATTTCGTGCTGGGCAACACCAAGGCGCGCATGCGCATGGTGGCGCAGTACACCATCGCCGGCGCGGCCGGTGGGCTGGTGATTGGCACCGACCATGCGGCAGAAGCGGTGATGGGCTTTTTCACCAAGTTTGGTGACGGCGCGTGCGATCTGGCGCCATTGAGCGGGCTGGTGAAGAACCAGGTGCGCGCGATTGCACGGCACTTTGGTGCGCCTGAGTCGTTGGTGGAGAAAGTGCCGACGGCGGACCTGGAAGACCTCTCGCCGGGCAAGCCGGACGAAGCGTCACATGGCGTGACCTACACCGAGATCGATGCGTTCCTGCACGGCGAGCCGGTGCGCGAGGAAGCGTTCCGGATTATCTGTGAGACGTATCGCAAGACTGAGCACAAGCGGGTGATGCCGTTTGCGCCGTGAGGTGAGCCAGATAGGCTTGTGTTGACTGTTAGACCGCTATCGCAGGCAAGCCAGCTCCCACAGTTGACCGGGTTCCAGCATGAGAATGCGGTTGAATGTGGGAGCTGGCTTGACTGCGATGAACGATGACTCGGTTCAACTGACCGCCCACAAAAAAGCGCCCTTCGGGGCGCTTTTTTTTCGACCGGCGTCGGCTTACTTAACGGTCACAGTACCTTTCATCATCGAGATGTGGCCCGGGAACGAGCAGAAGAACGCGTAATCAGTACCGGCGGCCAGCTTCGACACGTCGAAGGTTACCGCGTCTTTCTCGCCAGCACCGATGATCTTGGTGTGGGCGATAATGCGATCGTCACCTGGCTTCAAGTAGTCTTTGTCGATGCCGGCGGCCATGCCGTCAGTGGCAACTGGCTGCATGTTGGCGGCACTGGTCAGCACCCAGTTGTGGCCCATGACGTTTTTCGGCAGGTTGCCGGAGTGAGTCAGCTCGACGGTGAAGGTCTTGCAGCTCTTGTCAATTTCGATGGCTTTGGTATTGAAGGACATCTGGTCAGTGGAGTCGACGGTGACCTTGCACTCTGCAGCAAGCAACTGGCCGCTCGCCAGAGTGAGCAGGGAAACAGCAACGAGTTTGGCAAACATGTGAATCTCCAAGGCAGGGTTTAAAAAAAGCGTATTGCGACAAGGGTGCCTCAAGCAGGCCGAAATTCTTATGATCTGAATCAACAGATTGTATACAACTTTAGGCTATCAGACCTATCAACACAATCTACCAGCCAAAGTACCGGCACCTGCCTATGATCGGCTCATTCCCCTTGGAGCCTACGCCATGCACCTCAACCAACTGTTCAACGGCCTGCTGGCTGCCTACGCCTGCGGTAAGTGAGGCCCAAGCGCGCTGCTAAGCTGCTACCATAGCGACCCAAGGCAGCTGCGCGCCGCCCACCCTCACCTTCGACCTTAGAGGATCGCCCATGGCCAAACCTAATTACTCCTTCGCCAAACGTCAGAGAGACTTGGCCAAGGAACAGAAGAAAGAGGAAAAACTGCAACGCAAGAAAGCCGCTGCTGACGAAGAAGCGGGCGCACTGAACCCGGATGCGGAAGGTGAAGTGGCAGTAGACGAAACGGAAACACCGAAAGATCCGGCTGAATAATTTCCTTTGTGCTGAGCCGGCCAGACCGGCTCGGCACAATCCACCTCTACTCCAGCGGCATCACCGTCACCCGAACCTCCGGGTCATGGCTCCCTCCCCCCAGAATCACCCCTCGCAACGGCGACACATCGGAAAAATCCCGGCCCCAGGCCAGGGTGATGTGCTCCAGAGCCGGCTGCACATTGTTTGTCGGATCAAAATCCACCCAACCTGATACCGGGCAATACACCGAGACCCACGCGTGGGACGCATCGGCGCCGATCAGCCGTGGCTGGCCGGGGGGTGGCTGGGTGAGCAGGTAGCCACTGATATAGCGCGCCGCCAGGCCCCGCGAGCGCAGGCACGCCAACATCAGGTGAGCAAAGTCCTGGCACACACCGCGCCGGCGCTCCAGCACTTCCACCAACGGCGTCGCGACCTGGGTGGCCTCGGCATCGAAGGTGAATTCGCTGAAGATCTTTTCCATCAGCGCCTGCACGCCCAGCAGCAACGGCTGACCAGGCGGGAAACAGCTTTCGGAGAACTCCACGAACGTTTGCTTCAAGTGCACGTAGGGCGATTCGAAGCGATAGCGGCAGGCTTCGATCAACTCAAGGGACATGGGATGGCAGCTGTAGGTCAGGCTGTCGCGGGTCTGGTCCCAGGCCGGCGATTGTTGGAAATCCAGCACCGGTCGCGCCAGCACTTCCACGGTCAGCCCGGCATTCACCAGCAATTCATCATGGGGACGTTCGAACGCAAGGCGGGTGATCGGGTTGCCGAACACATCCAGTTCATCGCGGCGCGACGTCGGCTCCGGGCTGATCTCCAGCTGCTGCGAGCTGCAACGCTGCCAGGCGCACGGCCGTGGCCACAGATGCGCCAACTGCTGGGCCAAGGACACCGGGCTGTCGTAGTGATAATGGGTATCGTGGAAAATCTGGTAGCGCGCACTCATCACACCGACACCGTTTGTTGGCTGACATCATCCACATGGGCAAAGTGGCGCAAGGCCAGGCGATCCGACACTTGGCCACTTTCATCGGCCACCGCTTGCAGCAGGTCGGCCAGGCCATCCAACGCGGCACGCACGCTGGATTCGCCAAACAGGGGGTTCTCCAGGCAGCCCAGGTCGAAACGCGACAGGCGCTCCACCAACGGCGCGAGACCTGTTTCCCGGGGTACACCGAAATCGTCGTTGAGACGTCGCAGGGTACGGCTGACCAGTTTGAGCTGGAACAACACCGCATGCGGGTTCTGCTCGTCCAGCAGCAACAGGTCGAGCACCGGGATCAACTGCGGCACCGCCAGGTAGCGCGAGCGATAGGTGATGCTGCTGTTGCCCAGCTCCAGCAACCACTCCAGCCCGGCCTGATCGAACACCGCCACGCCCCGCAAGAATGCGGCAAGGCTGCTGCTGAGAAATTGCAGACGCTCGATGCGCCGGCCCATCATCAAAAAACGCCAGCCTTCATCGCGGGTCATGTCGTCCAGGGCAAACCCGGACAGCGCCGCCAGGGACATCACCAGGCGGTTGAGGAAGTCCAGCAATTCACCAAAGTCCGGCGCCTCGCTTTCCAGCTCCAGGGCTTCGCGTTGCAGCTCTACCAGCGCCTGCCAGTTTTCCCGGGACAACTTGCCGCGCACCTGGGACGCCGCCCACTGCAAGCGTTGCAGGTTGGCGCGCAGGCTCGAGGGCCAGTCATCACCGAGCAAGGCCGCGAGCAGTCGTTCTGGCAATTCGCCCTCTTCCGGCAGCAGGCGCAGGTTTTCACCCAATTCCACCGCCGCCTGCAAGGCCAGCGCGTCATCGCCATCGACATACCGCGCCAGCACCACGCGCAACCAGCGCGCGCTGTCATCGCAGCGCTCGCAGTAACGACCAAACCAGAACAGATTTTCCACCACCCGCGACGGCAGATACGGATCGCGGCGCACCAGGTCATGGGCACCAATGGCGCGTTGCGCACGCCAGTGTTCGCTACCGGCCGCGCGTTCGCCGAGCACCCAGGTGTCTTTGCTGGCGCCTCCGCGTTGCATCGACACCACTTCGGCATCGGCCTCGGCGGCCACGCGGGTCAGGCCGCCGGGAAGCACGCGATAACCGTCGGCGCTGGCCACGGCATAAACACGCATGCCGATGGCGCGATGTTGCAGGTGGTCATCCACGGTGTGCCACACCGGCGCCTGGGACAGTTGCGCCAGTTCCTGGGCGACGTAGGCGTACGGCCGCGCGCGCATGCGTTCGGCCAGGGCTTGGCGCTCTTCGTCGTTCAGGTCACGGCCGAATACCGGCGCGAAACTTTGCGACGGGAAAGCCGGTTTTATCAGCAGCTCCGGCAACTTTTCCAGAGCTTCGGCCAGCACCGGCGCTTCACCGCACCACCACGTGGCAATGGACGGCAGGATCAGTGCTTCACCGAACAGAAATTCGTTGATCTTCGGCAGGAAGCCGAGCAAACCGGGCGACTCCAGCACACCGCTGCCCAACGCATTGGCCACCAACACATTGCCTTGGCGCACCGCATCGAGCAGACCGGGGACGCCAAGGGCTGAGTCGGTGCGCAGCTCCAGTGGGTCGCAGAAGTCGTCGTCGAGACGACGCATGATTGCGTGCACCCGGCGCAGGCCGCTGAGGGTTTTCAGGAACACCGTGCTGTCACGCACGGTGAGGTCGCCGCCTTCCACCAGCGGGTAGCCGAGTTGGCGGGCGAGGTAGAGGTGTTCAAAGTAACTTTCGTTGAATCGGCCCGGCGTGAGCAGAACGATCAGAGGCTGTTGATCATCCCCGGGCGCCTGTCGGACCAAGGTTTCCTGGAGCGTACGGAAGAACCCCGTGAGGTGCTGCACTTGCAGATCACGGTACAGGTCCGGGAACGCGCGGGACACGATGGTGCGGTTCTCCAGCGCGTAGCCCGCACCCGACGGCGCCTGTGTGCGGTCGGCGGTGACCCACCAGCGGCCATCCGGGGTGCGCGCCAGGTCCACGGCGTACAGGTGCAGAAACGCGCCGTCCGGCGGTTGAATGCCTTGGCACGGCCACAGGAAGTTGTTGTGCCCAAACACCAGCTCGGCCGGCAGCAAGCCTTCCTTGATCAGGCGCTGCGGGCCATAAAGGTCGGCCAGCACGGCATTGAGCAGCCGTGCACGCTGGGCAATACCGGCCGACAGGTGCTGCCACTCATCGGCTGCGAGCACGTGGGGCAACAGGTCAAGCTCCCATGGGCGGTCGGCGCCCTTGGGGTCGGCGTAGACGTTATAGGTCACGCCGTTTTCCTGGATCTGCCGGGTCAGCAGCGCCTGGCGTTGGGCCAGTTGCGCGGGTGTGCTGCGTTGCAGGTGGTCGAGCAGGCGCTGCCAATGCGCACGCACCGCGCCGCCGTCGTCCAGCAGTTCGTGATAGGTGCCCGCGGTCAGCGGGTAACGGTCGAGCAAATCGGACATGGAACGCTCGGCAGAGGCAAGGGGGCCACAGTTTAATTCAAATTCACTACGATCTAATGTGGGAGCTGGCTTGCCTGCGATGGCGGTGGTTCAGTCGACAGTGTTGGTGACTGATAAATCGCTATCGCAGGCAAGCCAGCTCCCACATTCTGGACCGGCGTTTAGTCATTTTTATTGGGGAAACGCCGCAAGTCCAAGGTCATCGGCAACTCATCGTTGATGACGACTGCCGGCACCGGAAGCGTCCCAGGGCTATGCCCCAACCGGAAAAACCTCGCCATGCGCCGGCTTTCCGCTTCATTGGCATTCACCGGCAAGCTGTCGTAATTGCGCCCGCCCGGATGGGCGACATGGTACTGGCAGCCGCCCAGCGAGCGTTGCATCCAGGTATCCAGCAAATCGAACACCAACGGCGCATGCACCGCGATGGTCGGTTGCAGGCAGTTGGCCGGCTGCCAGGCGCGATAACGCACGCCGGCCACAAACTCGCCGACTCGCCCGGTGGGTTGCAAGGGCACCGGAATGCCGTTGCAGGTCAGCAGGTAGCGTTGCGGCGGCAGCCCGGTCACTTTCACCTGAAGGCGCTCAAGGGACGAATCGACATAACGCACCGTGCCGCCCACGGCGCCCTCCTCGCCCAGCACATGCCAGGGTTCCAGGGCCTGGCGCAGCTCCAGTTCGATACCACTGACGGCATAGTCGCCGACTTTGGGGAAACGGAACCCCAGATGCGCGGCAAACCATTCGGCGCGTAGCGGGTAACCGGCGGCGTTGAGTTCGACGATCACGTCGGCAAAGTCTTGCTCGATGAAGTGCGGCAACAGGAAACGGTCGTGCAGCTCGGTGCCCCAGCGCGCCAGTTTCGGCGGCGCATAGGGTTCGCGCCAGAAACGTGCGACCAAGGCGCGCAGCAGCAATTGTTGGGTCAGGCTCATGCGCGCATGGGGCGGCATCTCAAATGCACGCAATTCCAGCAGGCCCAGGCGGCCGGTGGCGCCATCCGGCGAGTAGAGTTTATCGATGCAGAACTCGGCGCGGTGGGTGTTGCCCGTCACATCGATCAGCAGGTTGCGCAGCAGGCGGTCCACCAACCAGGGCGGGCACTCTTCGCCGGGCTCCGGCATTTGCGCGAAAGCGATTTCCAGTTCGTACAGCGCGTCGTTGCGCGCCTCGTCCACCCGTGGCGCCTGGGAGGTCGGGCCTATAAACAGCCCGGAAAACAGGTAGGACAAGGAGGGATGGTTATGCCAATAGCTGATCAGACTGCGCAGCAGGTCGGGCCGGCGCAGGAAGGGTGAGTCCTTGGGCGTGGCGCCACCGAGCACAAAGTGGTTACCCCCACCGGTGCCGGTGTGGCGCCCGTCGATCATGAATTTCTCGGTGGTGAGCCGGGTTTGCCGCGCCTCTTCGTAGAGGAATTCGGTGCGTTCCACCAGCTCATCCCAGGTGGCGGATGGCTGCACGTTGACCTCAATCACACCTGGGTCCGGCGTGACGCGGAAGTTGCTCAGGCGTGTATCAGCCGGCGGCTCGTAGCCTTCCAGTAATACCGGGCAATGCAGTTCTTCGGCGGTAGCTTCGATGGCAGCCACCAGTTCCAGATAGTCTTCGACGCGCTCAAGCGGCGGCATAAACAGATACAGCCGACCTTCCCGTGCCTCGGCACAGAGCGCCGTGCGCGTCAGCCAGTCCGCAGACTCGTCGACCTTTGGCACACGCTCATCGCTGGGTGCGGGTTCGCCGTGGCTTTGCAGTTGGGTGGTGGTCGGCAGCTCCGGCTGATCCTGGTTGGGGTCAGTGGGATGCACAAACGGATATTCCGCCGCCGTGACCCAAGGCTGCGAGGCCAAAGGCAGGCGATAGCCCAGCGGCGAATCCCCTGGCACCAGGCGGCAATGGTTATCGCGCAGGTACCAACGACCACTCTGCCAACGGTCATTCGCTGCCGTACGCGCCAGCGGCAGCACTTGGCCGATGACTTTATCCAGGCCCTGGCTGAACACTTTGCGTAGGCGTTCGCGCTCCAGGTCGTCGCTCAGGCGCGGGTCTTGGGCGGTGACGTTTTGCGGCAGCGCGCCTTCGCGCCACAGGTAGTAGAAATTGTCTTCGAAGGCCGGGAACACAAAACGCGCCGGCAGCTTCAGACGCTCGGCGACACTGGCCAGGAAGCGCCCAGCCATGACGCCGTCCGCGCCGTAATCCTCCTGCTCATCGGCAATCAGCGCGCTGTTGTGCCAGATCGGCACGCCGTCACGGCGCCAGTAGCAATTGAGCGACCAACGCGGCAGTTGTTCGCCGGGGTACCACTTACCCTGCCCGAAGTGCACCAGGCCCTTGGGCGCGTAGTGTTTGCGCATACGCTGAAACAGCTCGGCGGACAGGCGACGCTTGTCCGGCCCGAGCGCGGCGGTGTTCCACTCGGCGCCGTCGGGGTCGTCGATGGAGACGAAGGTCGGCTCGCCGCCCATGGTCAGGCGTACATCGTCCTTGAGCAGGTCGCCATCGATCTGCCGGCCCAGGGCCTGGATCGCCAGCCATTGTTCTTCGGTGTAGGGCTTGGTGACGCGCGGCGCCTCCCAAATCCGCTCCACCGACATCTCGTGGGTGAATTCGCACTCACACGGTTCCACCAACCCACTGATCGGCGCCGCTGAAGATGGATCGGGACTACAGGCCAACGGTATGTGGCCTTCACCAGCAAACAGCCCGGAAGTGGCATCCAGGCCGATCCAGCCAGCGCCGGGCAGATACACTTCGCACCAGGCGTGCAGGTCGGTGAAGTCCACTTCGGTACCGGACGGGCCATCGAGCGCTTTGACGTCAGCAGTCAGCTGGATCAAATAACCGGACACAAACCGCGCCGCCAAGCCGAGGTTGCGCAGTAGTTGCACCAGCAGCCAGGCCGAATCGCGACAGGAGCCAGAGGCGTTCTCCAGGGTGAACTCCGGGGTCTGAACGCCCGGCTCCATGCGGATCAGGTAACCGATATCGGCGGCCAGGCGCTGGTTGAGGGCGACCAGAAAATCCACGGCAGGCAGCGGCGTGCGGTCGATGCCGGCCAGGTAAGCGGCAAACCTTGGCGTCAGCGGCAAGGTTTCCAGGTACGGCGCCAGCTCGCGCTGCTCATCGGCGGCGTAGCTGAAGGGGATTTTTTCGGCGTAGGGCTCAAGGAAAAAGTCGAACGGGTTGAACACCGCCATCTCGGCGACCAGGTCGACCTCGATGCGCAGCTCATTGGTCTTTTCCGGAAACACCAGCCGCGCCAGGTAATTGCCCTGGGGGTCTTGCTGCCAGTTGATGAAATGCTGCTCGGGCAGCACTTTCAGCGCGTAGGACAAGATCCGCGTGCGGCTGTGGGCCGCCGGGCGTAGACGCACAATCTGCGGGCCGAGTTCGACCGCGCGGTCGTAGCGGTAATGCGTAACGTGGTGCAACGCGACATGAATCGACACGGCGGCCTCCTGCGAGCCAGGGCATGGAAACAAAGCGCGCAAGACTTATGCCAGAGCGGCCGTCATTGCGCTTTATCGTGGGACCCGGTGCAGTACAGCACCAAAACGGCGCCAACGGTGGTGTCGTGGTGCAGGCGCCGCACATATTTGTGGCGTTAATGTGAGGATGGGTGGCGAATCTACCCAATCACCGGGTTTTGCGCTTTGCGATTACGGCTTGGCGCAGGTGGCGTATCTCGGACAGTTTTTTGCGCATTTCGCGGTGGCGTTTGCTATTGAGCAGCAGTAACCCCAACAGCGGAAAGAGGACAGCCGAGCCATAGACCAGCTTGTTGAGATCGTATTGAATCATTGGCAGTACGAACAACAGACAAGCGCCCAAGTAAGCCGCCACCAGCCGCGTAGCCCAGGGATAGCCGCGTGCGATCATGACGTTGCCAAAGACCAGCACCGCCACTAGCGCCAGTATCGCGCCTACTGAATAGTTGGCCTTGAGCGCGGGATCAAGACCGCGCAAATAGGTCACGCCAGCCATGGAGACCGAGGCTGAGCCGGAGAAGATCGCCATGAAAATCGTCCCCATGAACACGGGGAAATAGCGGGCGAGGAAACTGCCCATCTCGGGGAAGCCGTTCATTCCGTCAAGTCCTCGTACAGGCCAATGGCAATGGTCTCGGCAGTGCCTACGTGACCCGTTCTATAGCTGCCCCAGATACCCAAGAGCCCGCCCAAGGCATCCTTGAGTTGGGTCAAAGTGGCATGACGGATCTCCGTGGAACTGTAGCTCTTTGTCAGCTTGCCGGCGCGCTGCTGCAATTTGAGTAGCTTGGGCGTCAGGCTTGGGTCCCTGAGGCTAAGCAGTTCCTTGGTCAACTTCTTGCGTTCCTGACGGCTCAGGCCCTTGAGCAGTTCGTACCAACTCTTGCCCAATGCTGCGGCCTTGTTGGCCTTGAGCAGCCTGACGGTGGTCAACGCACCCGTGCCGATGCCCACCAAAGAGGCCGCGTCAAGGATAGGTGAAACGGCGCCGTACCATTCGGCGTCGTCCATACGGTCATTGGCATCAGGATCAAGCACTTCGTTATACGTACGCGCCACGCCAAACCCACATTGCGCGCTGCTGGCCAGCGCCGCCGTGATACCAATGCCGACCACAAATGCACTGGCACCTGCCGTGAACGGTACCGCAACACTGCCGCTGAACACCACGATCCAGCCGATTACCGCCGCACCACAGGAAAGACCCATATCAAACGCCTCTTTTTGAAGGCGTCCTTCCCGAGGATCGGTCTTTACTTGTTCCACAAACTGCGCAGGCGAAATGTACTTCTGCGCCTCGCGCAAAATAATGCGCTTGGGCCTGATGCTGCAGATGGGCCTGAACTCGCGCAGGGTGATCACGTTGAAATCGGCATCGATATACACGACACCTGCGCCGACAATGCCGGGGTCAGCGTCAATGGCCGCAAACAGGCGCGGCAGGTTGATCTGGCTCTCGATGCGCTGGCGCGCCATGAATTGGGAGCGGTTGGAGTCCATGCCGATGCCGGCCAGGGGGTTGCCCATGGGGGTGTTCTTCCTTGAAATAGGTGGTGGCTGAGCCGACGCCTTCGCGAGCAAGCCCGCTCCCACACTTGAGTATTCGCAAATCAAAATGTGGGAGCGGGCTTGCCCGCGAAGGCGATTTAATGGTCGCCACCTTAACAAACAGGCTCGCCACCGAATAGAAAGCAAAACGCCAGCACGAGGCTGGCGTTTTGCATTTTCAGGCTACGATCAACGCGGCACGACTGGCTTGCGCGCAGGCTTCTTGCCTTTGCCCTTGGCCGCGTCGGTGCGCTCTTTAGCCGCCTGTTTGTTGCGTGCCATGGCCGCAGCCTTGGCTTGTTCACGCTTGTCCCACGGGTTGCTGCCGTCGCTGCCGCGCGGTGGCAAGCCGGTGTGCTGGGTGAGGATCTTGGTGGTTTCCTTGGCGACCTTGTGGCTGCCGGCCGGCGTCGAGTTTTTGCGACGCGCGCTCTGGTAGCTGTCGGTAGACGGCTGGTGCAGCGGGATCAGTTGCTCCTTGCCCGGCCCGATCAGGTCGGCACGGCCCATGCGGGTCAGCGCTTCACGCAGCATCGGCCAGCCTTTCGGGTCGTGGTAGCGCAGGAACGCCTTGTGCAGGCGGCGCTGCTCTTCGCTCTTGACGATGGTCACCGCGTCGCTTTTGTAGGTGACCTTGCGCAGCGGGTTCTTGCCCGAGTGGTACATCGCGGTGGCGGTGGCCATCGGCGACGGGTAGAACGCCTGCACCTGGTCGGCGCGGAAGTCATTGCGCTTGAGCCACAGGGCCAGGTTCATCATGTCTTCATCGGTGGTGCCGGGGTGGGCGGCGATGAAGTACGGGATCAGGTACTGCTCCTTGCCCGCTTCCTTGGTGTACTTCTCGAACATGCGCTTGAACTTGTCATAGCTGCCAATGCCCGGCTTCATCATCTGGTTGAGCGGACCTTCCTCGGTGTGTTCCGGGGCGATCTTGAGGTAGCCACCGACGTGGTGGGTGACCAGCTCTTTGACGTACTCCGGCGACTCGACGGCGAGGTCGTAGCGCAGGCCGGAGGCGATCAGGATCTTCTTCACACCCGGCAACGCACGGGCGCTGCGGTACAGCTGGATCAACGATGAATGGTCAGTGTTCAAGTTCGGGCAGATGCCAGGGAACACGCACGACGGCTTGCGGCACGCGGATTCGATTTCCGGGCTCTTGCAGGCGATGCGGTACATGTTCGCGGTCGGGCCGCCGAGGTCGGAGATCACCCCGGTGAAGCCCGGGACCTTGTCGCGGATCTCTTCGATCTCGCGAATGATCGACTCTTCGGAACGGTTCTGGATGATGCGGCCTTCGTGCTCGGTGATCGAGCAGAAGGTGCAGCCGCCAAAGCAACCACGCATGATGTTCACCGAGAAGCGGATCATGTCGTAGGCCGGAATCTTTTCCTTGCCGTACACCGGGTGCGGGACACGGGCGTAAGGCATGCCAAACACGTAGTCCATTTCTTCGGTGGTCATGGGAATGGGCGGCGGGTTGAACCACACGTCCACTTCACCGTGCTTCTGCACCAGGGCGCGGGCGTTGCCTGGGTTGGTTTCCAGGTGCAGCACGCGGTTGGCGTGGGCGTAGAGCACCGCGTCGCCACGGACTTTTTCCACCGACGGCAGGCGGATTACGGTTTTGTCGCGGGTCATGCGCGGGCTGGCCAGGATCTGCACGACCTTGGCTTCGTCCGGATCATCAACCGGACCTTTTTCCTGCTCAATGGCGCAAGCCTGGGTGTCCTGAGTGTTCACGTACGGGTTGATGATCTTATCGATCTTGCCCGGACGGTCGATACGCGTGGAGTCCACTTCGTACCAGCCTGCCGGCGTGTCACGGCGAATGAACGCGGTGCCGCGCACGTCAGTGATGTCTTCGATCTTGTGGCCCCACGACAGGCGCTGGGCAACTTCGACAATTGCGCGCTCGGCGTTGCCGTACAACAGGATGTCCGCGGTGGCGTCGATCAGGATCGAGTTACGCACGCGGTCCTGCCAGTAGTCGTAGTGGGCGATGCGGCGCAGGGAGGCTTCGATGCCACCGAGCACGATCGGCACGTTCTTGTAGGCTTCCTTGCAACGCTGGCTGTACACCAGGCTGGCGCGGTCCGGGCGTTTGCCGGCCATGCCGCCTGGGGTGTAGGCGTCGTCGGAGCGGATTTTCTTGTCGGCGGTGTAGCGGTTGATCATCGAGTCCATGTTGCCGGCCGCGACGCCGAAGAACAGGTTCGGCTCGCCGAGCTTCATGAAGTCGTCTTTGGACTGCCAGTTCGGCTGCGCAATGATCCCGACACGGAAGCCCTGGGACTCCAGCAGCCGGCCGATGATCGCCATGCCGAACGACGGATGGTCGACGTAGGCATCACCGGTGACGATGATGATGTCGCAGGAATCCCAGCCAAGCTGATCCATCTCCTCCCTGCTCATTGGCAGGAATGGCGCAGGACCGAAACATTCGGCCCAGTACTTGGGATAGTCAAATAACGGCTTGGCTGTTTGCATGACGGTGACCGGTGTTGAGATGAAAAATCGCGGGCGCGGAATATAGCACAAAATTTGACCAATTCCGACCTTTGCAGTCGGAATTGGAGGCGCTCATTTACTCGTCTTCGAAGTTGTAACTGCCTGGCGCAAGGTTTTCGAACCGAGTGTATTTACCGATAAACGCCAGGCGCGTGGTGCCGATCGGGCCGTTACGCTGCTTGCCGATGATGATTTCGGCGATGCCCTTGTGCTCGGTTTCCGGGTGATACACCTCGTCGCGGTACACGAACATGATCACGTCAGCATCCTGCTCGATCGCTCCGGATTCCCGCAAGTCAGAGTTGATCGGGCGCTTGTTGGGCCGTTGCTCCAGGGAGCGGTTGAGCTGCGACAGCGCCACCACTGGGCAGTTGAACTCCTTGGCCAGGGCTTTCAACGAGCGAGAAATCTCGGAAATCTCGTTGGTTCGGCTGTCACCGCTGGAGCCGGGGATCTGCATCAACTGCAGGTAGTCGATCATGATCAGGGCGATGTCGCCGTGCTCGCGCACCAAGCGCCGAGTGCGCGCGCGCATTTCCGAAGGGCTGATACCGGCGGTGTCATCGATGAACAGCTTACGGTCGTTGAGCAGGTTGACGGCCGAGGTCAGTCGCGGCCAGTCATCGTCTTCCAGGCGACCGGCACGCACTTTGGTCTGGTCGATGCGGCCCAGGGATGAAAGCATCCGCATGATCAGCGATTCACCTGGCATCTCCAGGGAGTAAACCAGTACCGCCTTGTCACTGCGCAGAACGGCGTTTTCCACCAGGTTCATCGCAAAGGTGGTTTTACCCATGGACGGACGGCCCGCGACGATGATCAAGTCAGCCGGTTGCAAGCCACTGGTCATGCCGTCCAGGTCGGTGTAGCCGGTGGACAGGCCGGTGATCGCGTTGTCGGTGTTGAACAGGGTATCGATACGGTCGATGGCTTTGGTCAACAGGTCGTTGACGCTGACCGGGCCGCCGGTTTTCGGCCGCGCTTCGGCGATCTGGAAGATCTGCCGCTCGGCTTCGTCGAGGATCTCCTCGGCTGTACGCCCTTCCGGGTTGAAGGCACTGTCAGCGATTTCAGTGGCAATGCCGATCAATTGACGCAACGTTGCCCGCGCGCGGACGATCTGCGCATAGGCCTTGATGTTGGCGACCGACGGGGTGTTTTTTGCGAGCTCACCAAGGTAGCCGAGACCGCCCACTTGCGAGGTCTGGCCTTCCTTGTCCAATTGTTCGGCAAGGGTCACGACGTCGATGGGGGAGTTCTGATCGGCCAGCTTAGCGATGGCGCGGAAGATCAGGCGGTGGTCATGGCGATAGAAGTCACCGTCCGAGACTTGATCCAGCACGCGCTCCCAGGCGTTGTTGTCCAGCATCAAACCACCGAGCACGGCCTGTTCGGCCTCGATGGAGTGCGGCGGCACCTTCAGGGCAGCGGTTTGCAGATCGTATTGCTCGGGAGCTGAAATATCGTTCATGGCCACTTGGAATTAGGGGTATGTAAAAAACAAAAGGCACGACCTGTAAACAGGATCGTGCCCGATGTTAACCGGCTGTCACGCAAGGTGCCAGCCAGTTGGGTCTTGCTTAAGCTGCTACCACGACAACGCGTACGGTGGCTTCAACTTCGGCGTGCAGGTGCACGGCTACGTCGAATTCGCCTACGTTGCGGATGGTGCCGTTCGGCAGACGAACTTCGCTCTTCTGCACTTCAACGCCGGAGGCGGTCAGTGCATCAGCGATGTCGTGGGTGCCGATCGAACCGAACAGCTTGCCTTCGTCACCGGCGGTGGCAGTGATAGTCACTTCCAGCTCAGCCAGTTGGGCAGCGCGAGTTTCGGCCGAAGCTTTTTTGTCTGCTGCTGCTTTTTCCAGCTCAGCACGACGCTCTTCAAACGCAGCCAGGTTGGCAGCGGTTGCAGCGGTGGCTTTGCCGTATGGCAGCAGGTAGTTACGACCGTAGCCGGCCTTAACGTTCACTTTGTCGCCCAGGTTGCCCAGGTTGGCGACTTTTTCCAGAAGGATCAGTTGCATGTGAAAATCCTCTAACTTTTAACCTTCACCGTTCGCGTTATCGGCGTCTTTCGGCGCCAGACGACCGCGAAAATCAATCAGGCCGTCGACAATGGCCAGAACCACGAGTAACGGATAGATCAGCTGCATGAACAGCAACATCGTTACGTACAACCCCACCAGCCAAAACTTGGCCAGACGCTTCTGCGCGACCAGCCCGTGAATCAGGGCCAGTCCGGCGAACATCAGCGGTACGCTGCAAAACAGCACCATCAAGGCCATCTGCGAACCAAGGTTCGGTCCGATAACCATGAGTGCAAGCAGCAACATCGCCGGGCCCACGGGAATTCTGATACTGCGAAACTCGCGACCAAAACCACCCGGGTTGTACAACAACGCCTGCCAATATCGCCCAAGCATCAGGCTCAACAAGCTGACGATCTGCATCATTACCGCCATCAGGCCGATCAGGGCCGGTGCAATCAGTGTTGCCAGTCGCGCTCGCTCATCTACCGACAGCTGCTGGTAGAGTTCCCCGAGGGCCATCGGCAGGATCTTGACGATCTCTTGCGACAGCGCCTCGATTTGCGGGCGGAAAGCCGCGTCAATCAACACCGAAAACACCAATCCCAATGCCACGCTGACCAGCAGCGTGCGGACCCAGGACTCACTTGCGCGCAAAACCAACGCAAGGCTCGACGACCCCAGCAGTACCAGAAGTACCTTGGGTTCGCCCAGTTGCAGCCACCAGATCAAGGCGGCCAACACTCCCAGGGCCAGGACGCCAACGGCGCCCTGCAAACCGCGCCGCAGGAGCACAAGGCATCCAGCGGCAGCACCCAACCAATACAACAACGGCAATGCTGCACATCCAGCCACTACCAGAGTGGCCTGCACACGACCGCGCATGATGAACTCAGCTAAGGCGCGCATGCATTCAATCCCTTACTACTTGTCGACTGCCCGGTCTCAGCGGCCGTGGCTGTCGGTGTAGGCCAGCAGGGCCAGGAAGCGGGCGCGCTTGATAGCGGTGGCCAGCTGACGCTGATAACGTGCTTTGGTACCGGTGATACGGCTTGGAACGATTTTGCCGGTCTCGGATACGTAGGCTTTCAGAGTGTTGAGATCTTTGTAATCGATCTCTTTCACGTCTTCAGCGGTGAAGCGGCAGAATTTACGACGACGGAAGAAACGTGCCATTTGATAGGCTCCTTAAAAGGTCCGTGGATTACTCGTCAGCGTTATCGCTG
Organism: Pseudomonas tritici; assembly: GCF_014268275.3. NCBI lineage: Bacteria > Pseudomonadati > Pseudomonadota > Gammaproteobacteria > Pseudomonadales > Pseudomonadaceae > Pseudomonas > Pseudomonas tritici. Next base: position 839,575 of record NZ_CP077084.1, on the reverse strand, counting down.
TTGTCGCTGTCATCACTATCAGCGCTATCAGCGCCTTCGTGCTCAGGACGGTCGCGACGCTCACGGCGCTCACTGCGGTTTTCTTCAGCCTTGAGCATCTCGGATTGGCCGGTAACGGCTTCTTCGCGACGGATGACCAGGTTACGGATCACTGCATCGTTGTAGCGGAAGTTGTCTTCCAGCTCGGCCAGGGCCTTGCCAGTGCACTCAACGTTCAGCATCACGTAGTGAGCCTTGTGAACATTGTTGATTGCGTAGGCCAGTTGACGACGGCCCCAATCTTCCAGACGGTGGATTTTGCCGCCGTCTTCTTCGATCAGCTTGGTGTAACGCTCTACCATGCCGCCGACTTGCTCGCTTTGATCCGGGTGGACCAAAAAGATGATTTCGTAATGACGCATGAATGCTCCTTACGGGTTGTAGCCTGCCGCTCAAAAACGGTCAGACAAGGAGTGAATGACACTTATGGATCTTGCCAAAGGGAGGCACATCGGTGCCCGCCAGGAAGGCAAGGGGCGCAATTGTAGAGAAGGGGGAGGAAGGGCGCAAGGTGATTGGTGATTATTTGAACAATCCTCCAACCACCACACAGCAAATGGGGGAGCGGGCTTGTGTGGGAGTCGGGCTTGCCCGCGATGCAGGCACCTCGGTGTATCAGTGATACCGAAGTGATGCTATCGCAGGCAAGCCAGCTCCCACATTTTGAACTGCGCCAAGCCGGATTACTTCTTGGGCTTGGTCTTAGCCTTGGCGCCACGCTGGCGCTGGGCTTCAAACAGGCACACGCCGGTCGCGACCGAAACGTTCAGACTGCTGACACTGCCAGCCATCGGCAAATGCACCAGGTAATCGCAGTGCTCGCGGGTCAGGCGACGCATGCCCTTACCTTCGGCGCCCATGATCAAAATGGTCGGGCCGGTGAGGTCTTGGTCATAAATGCTGACCTCAGCCTCGCCTGCCGTACCCACGATCCACAGGCCACGCTGCTGGAGTTTCTCCAGGGTGCGCGCCAGGTTGGTCACAGCCACCAGCGGAATCACTTCCGCCGCGCCGCAGGCCACTTTACGCACGACTGGCGTCAGGGTGGCCGACTTGTCTTTAGGCACAATCACTGCCAGCGCGCCGGCAGCATCCGCCGAACGCAGGCAAGCGCCGAGGTTATGCGGGTCGGTCACGCCGTCCAGCACCAGCAACAGCGGGGCACCTTCGGTACGGTCAAGCAGCTCGTCGAGCATGGCTTCGCCCCAGACCTGGCTCGGACTGACGTCTGCAACCACGCCTTGGTGAACACCCTCAACCCACACGTCCATTTCACGACGCTCAGCCTGACCGATAGCCACCTTGTTTTGGGTGGCCAGCTCGACCAGCGCTTGCACGCGTGGCTCGCTGCGACCTTCTGCCAGCCACACTTGCTTGACGCGCTTAGGATGGTGACGCAGCAGTGCTTCTACGGCGTGCACGCCGTAGATTTTTTCCAGACTCATGACTTGGCCTTAGGTTTGCGCGATCCACCGCTTTTCGCGGGGGCCGAACCCGCTTTGGGCGGGCCTTTACGGTGTTTACTTGGCTTGCTCGACGGGTTTTCGTCCCCGCGAGACTTTCCCCCAGACGCCGCTTTACCACCGCTTTTGGCTTCGTTGAGCAACTGCTGCTTCAACTCGCGGCTCTTGCGCAATTCGGCGTTTTTCGCCGCTGCGTCGCTTGGGCGGTAGGCCTCAGGAGCCTTTTCCTTGCTAGACGAGCGACGACCCGCCTTGGCTGACGCAGGCTCGGCGGCTACCGCTTTCGCGGAAGTGCCTCTGCCCTTGCTGGCTGGCGCAGCAGGCTCGCTGCCACGTTTTTTACGGCTGCCCGGCGCCTCGGCAGGCTTTTCGGGCATACCGAAGTCGATCTTGCGCTCGTCGAGGTCGACGCGCATGACCTGCACTTCAACCGTATCACCCAAGCGGAAGCTACGACCGGTGCGCTCGCCCGCCAGGCGGTGATGCACAGGGTCAAAGTGGTAGTAGTCACCCGGCAAGGCGGTGACATGCACCAGACCCTCGACGTAGATATCGGTCAGCTCAACGAACAGACCAAAGCCAGTCACCGCAGTGATCACACCCGGGAACGACTCGCCCACGCGATCCTTCATGAACTCGCACTTGAGCCAGTTCACTACGTCACGGGTGGCTTCGTCGGCACGGCGCTCGCTCATGGAGCATTGCTCGCCCAACTGTTCCAACGCAGCTTCGTCGTACGGATAGATCCGCGCCTTCGGAATGGTCATCGCACCGGCACGCTTGACGTGCGGGGTGTTTTGCTTGGAATGGATCACGCTACGGATCGCACGGTGCGTGAGCAGGTCCGGGTAACGGCGAATGGGTGAAGTGAAGTGGGTATAGGCTTCGTAATTCAGACCGAAGTGGCCTTGGTTATCAGCGCTGTACACCGCTTGGCTCAGGGAACGCAGCATCACGGTCTGGATCACGTGGTAATCCGGACGGTCCTTGATGCTCGCGAGCAGCGCCTGGTAATCCTTCGGCGATGGGCCATCTTTGCCTTTGTGCAGGGACAGGCCCAGCTCACCGAGGAACGCACGCAACTTCTCCAGACGCTCCGGCGGCGGACCGTCGTGCACGCGGTAGAGCGCAGGGATTTCGTGCTTTTTCAGGAATTCAGCAGTGGCCACGTTGGCCGCCAGCATGCATTCCTCGATCAGCTTGTGAGCATCGTTACGCGTGGTCGGGGTGATCGCGGCGATCTTGCGCTCGGAACCGAAGACAATTCGGGTTTCCTGGGTTTCAAAATCGATCGCGCCACGTACGTGACGGGCACCCAGCAGCACCTTGTACAGTGCATAGAGCTGCTTGAGGTGCGGAACCACACCGGCGTATTCGGTACGCAGGGCCTTGGCTTCGCTGGTTTTCGGCGTTTCCAGGATGGTGCTGACCTTGTTGTAGGTCAGGCGCGCCTGGGAGTGGATCACCGCCTCATAGAATTGGTAGTCGGTCATTTCGCCGGTTTTCGAGATAGTCATCTCGCACACCATGGCCAAACGGTCGACTTTCGGGTTCAGGGAGCACAGGCCGTTGGACAGCTGCTCAGGCAGCATCGGGATCACGCGCTCAGGGAAGTACACCGAGTTGCCGCGCACCTGGGCTTCGTTGTCCAGGGCCGAACCGATCTTCACGTAGCTGGACACATCGGCAATGGCGACAAACAGCTTCCAGCCGCCGGAGAACAGGCGCAGCTTGCCAGGCTTGGCTTCGCAGTAAACCGCATCGTCGAAGTCGCGGGCATCTTCGCCGTCGATGGTGACGAACGGCAGATGACGCAGGTCGATGCGTTTTTCTTTGTCTTTTTCTTCAACTACCGGCTTGAGCTTGGCGGCTTCTTTCAGCACCGCGTCAGGCCAAACGTGAGGAATATCGTAGGTGCGCAGCGCAACGTCGATTTCCATGCCCGGCGCCATGTAGTTGCCGACCACTTCAACGATATCGCCCTGTGGCTGGAAGCGCGGGGTTGGCCAGTGGGTGATTTTCACCTCGACGAACTGACCGACCTTGGCGGCGCCATTGCGGCCCGGGGTAATCAGCACTTCCTGCTGGACCTTCGGGTTATCCGGCACAACAAAGCCGATACCGCCTTCTTCGAAGTAACGGCCGACAATGGACTCGTGGGCGCGGGACACCACTTCAACGATCACACCTTCGCGGCGACCACGACGGTCCAGGCCGGAAACGCGGGCCAGGGCACGGTCGCCATCGAACACCAGGCGCATTTGCGCCGGGCTCATGAACAGGTCGTCGCTGCCGTCGTCCGGAATCAGGAAGCCGAAACCGTCACGATGGCCGGCAATGCGGCCCAGTATCAGGTCGAGCTTATCCACAGGCGCGTAGGTGCCACGGCGGGTGTAGATCAGTTGAGCGTCGCGCTCCATGGCACGCAAACGGCGGCGCAGGGCTTCGAGCTGGTCTTCGGTGGTCAGACCGAACTCTTCAACCAGTTGCTCACGGCTAGCAGGCGAACCCCGATCGGCGAGATGCGCCAGGATCAGTTCACGGCTAGGAATAGGGTTTTCATATTTTTCCGCTTCACGAGCGGCCTCGGGATCGAGGGACTGCCAATCGGCCATTAGAGAGTTTTCACCTTGTCTATATACGGGTTAGTTTGGCATACGCGTATTGAAACGGGAAATTTCAGGCACGAACAAGCCGTTAAAAGCACTTTACAGCTTCCGAAATACAGCTTGCACGCCCGTCGGTGCTATTTTCCAGTTTTTTTTGATAGCGGGGGTTTACAGTGCAAATCCCACTCCGTATAGTGCGCGCCATCGACGACGGCAACGTTGTTGATGCTGCCCAGGTGGTGAAATTGGTAGACACGCCAGCTTCAGGTGCTGGTGATCGCAAGGTCGTGGAAGTTCGAGTCTTCTCCTGGGCACCAAATTCAGATCAAACCCGCGAAAGCGGGTTTTTTCGTTTCAGGTCTTTGATTTTTAAAGCAAAACTCGATTTATTTTTTCGAATCAGGGGTTTACAGATCAAAAACCCCGCCGTATAGTTCGCCCCATCGACAGCGGCAACGTTGCTTGATAATGCCCAGGTGGTGAAATTGGTAGACACGCCAGCTTCAGGTGCTGGTGATCGCAAGGTCGTGGAAGTTCGAGTCTTCTCCTGGGCACCAAATTCAGATCAAACCCGCGAAAGCGGGTTTTTTCGTTTCTGGGGTTTGAAAACAATCGCGTGGAAACTTCCCCAGCGATTTCCCCCTCGTCCGCACTTGAGAAGTTTTATCGTTTATCCTTGTAAGTATTTGTTGCATACAAGTGAGGAACAACCCGGATGATGATCCGCGATACCCATCTCAAGACATCCCTTCTGCGTGGCCTGACCATCACTCTGCTCGGCCTGACCCTGCTCTCCCCAACCGCCTATTCCGCCGACAAGGTCTCCCTGACCCTGTACAACGGCCAGCACAAAGAAGTCGGCGATGAACTCGCCAAGGCCTTCGAAGCCAAGACCGGCATTCACGTCAACGTGCGCAAAGGCAGCAGCAACCAGCTGGCCAGCCAGGTCGTCGAAGAGGGGGACCGCTCCCCTGCCGACGTGATCTACACCGAAGAATCGCCACCACTGAACAAACTCGGCGAACAAGGCCTGCTGGCCAAGATCGACGCCAGCACCCTCGACGTATTGCCCAAGGATTATGTCGGCGCCAATGGCGACTGGATGGGCGTAACCGCACGCACCCGCGTCGTGGCCTTTAACCCGAAACTGATTGCTGAAAAAGACCTGCCTAAATCGGTATTGGATTTCGCCGGTCCCGAGTGGCAAGGCAAGGTTGGCTTTGTGCCCACCAGTGGCGCATTTCAGGAACAGGCCGTGGCGATCATCAAGCTGCACGGCCGCGAAGCCGCCGAAGAATGGCTGACCGGCCTGCGCGCCTTCGGCAAGGTGTACAGCAATAACATGGTCGCCCTCAAAGCCGTGGAGAACGGCGAAGTGGCCACGGTGCTGGTGAACAACTACTACTGGTTCGCGCTGAAGAAAGAAAAAACCAACCTGGACTCCCAACTGCACTACTTCACCAATGGTGATGCCGGCGGCCTGATCACCGTGTCTTCGGCTGCAGCGCTGAAATCCAGCAAGCACCCCAAGGAAGCGCAGCAACTGCTGGCGTTCATGGCCAGTGAAGAAGGCCAACGCGTGATCACCAACACCTCGGCCGAGTACCCGCTGCACAAAGGCATGGAATCCAACCGTGGCCTCAAGCCTTTCAGCGAGCTGCAACCGCCGAAAGTCACCCCTGCCGACTTGGGCAACGCCGAAGAAGCCCTGGACCTGGAACGTGACGTTGGCTTGAACTGATGAACCCATCGCTATCCGCCCCTGCCTCGCGCAGGGGTTTCAGCCCAAGGCGCAAGCGCCCTTCGATCTGGCTGTTACTGCCCGTGCTGTTGCTGGTTGGCCTGAGCCTGCTGCCGCTGGCGTATGTCGGGCTCAAGGCCTGGCAGGCCGGCTGGGCGGAAGCGGTGCACCTGCTGTGGCGGCCCTATGTGTTCGGACTGCTGCGCAACACCCTGGCGCTGATGGTCGGCGTGACGCTGGCATGCGGCGTGATCGGCCTGTCCCTGGCCTGGTTGCTGGAGCGCAGCAACCTGCCAGGGCGACGCATCTGGGGCGTGATCTTGTGCCTGCCGTTTGCGGTGCCGGCATTTGTCAGCAGCTTTACCTGGGTCTCGCTGAGCGCCAACTTCGAAGGGCTCGGCGGCGCGATCCTGGTGATGAGCTTGTCGAAATACCCGCTAGTGTTTTTGCCAGTGGCGGCGACGCTGCGCAACCTTGACCCCTCACTGGAAGAGTCGGCTCGCACCCTGGGACTGAATCGCTGGGAAGTGTTCTTTCGCGTCACATTGCCTTTGCTGTGGCCATCGCTGCTGGCTGGGGCACTGTTGATCGCGCTGCACATGCTGGTGGAATTCGGCGCGCTGTCGATCATCGGGCTGCAGACCTTTACCACCGCGATCTACCAACAATTCGAACTGGAATTCAGCAATGCCAACGCCGCGATGCTCTCGGCGGTGCTGCTGGTGATGTGCCTGACGCTGTTGTGGCTGGAGTTGCGCGTGCGCGGCAAGGGCCGACATGTACGTATCGGCCAGGGCGCGGCGCGGCATGCCGAGCAAGTTCGACTCGGTAAGTGGGCACCGCTGGGCCAGGCGTATTGCCTGGTACTGGCGATCATCGGTAGCGGCATTCCGCTGGGGATGCTTGGGTATTGGTTGGCAGTGGGTTCTTCCGCCGCATTCCCGGTGGCTGAGATCAGTGAAGCGCTGCTGTCTTCATTGGCACTTTCTCTCGGCGGAGCGACGCTATGCTTGGTGCTGGCGGTGCCAGTGGGCCTGCTAGTGGTGCGCTACAAAGGCCAACTGGCGATCTGGGCCGAGCGCCTGCCTTATCTGCTGCACGCCCTGCCCGGCCTGGTGATTGCGTTGACGCTGGTGTATTTCGCCCTGCATTACGTGCCGGCGCTGTACCAGACATCAGCACTGTTGTTGATCGCTTATGCGCTGTTGTTTTTGCCGCTGGCTCAGGCGCCGATTCGTACAGCGCTGAACAAGGCTGCACCGCAGCTGGAAGAGGCTGCGCGTACGCTGGGGGCGTCGTCGTTCAGTGCGTTTTGCCGGGTGACGTTGCCGATTATTTTCCCGGCACTGGGTGCAGCGTTTGCGCTGGTGTTTCTGGATGCGATGAAGGAGTTGACGGCGACGTTGCTGCTCAGCCCGACAGGGTTGAATACATTGGCGACGGCGGTGTGGGCGCATACTTCGAATGTTGAGTTTGCGGCGGCGGCGCCCTATGCGGCGCTGTTGATTCTGGTGTCGGGGTTGCCGGTGTATCTGTTAACGACTCGGATGTATTTGAGCCGCTGAGACCGCTATCGCGGGCAAGCCGACTCCCACATTTGAATGGGTTCACAATTCAAAGTGTGGGAGCTGGCCTGCCTGCGATGAGGCCGGACCAGACAACCTCAGGCCCGAAACTGCCCCAGGCTCGCCTTCAACTGCGCCGCCAACCCATCCAGCACCTTGCCACTCGCGGTCGTTTCCACGACCGCCTGCGCCGCACGCTCAGCCTGGGCATGGATCACTTCAACGCGACCACGCACCGCATGCGCGCCCTGCGCCTGATGCTCAGCCGCGCGCGTCGCCAAGCCAATCGCCGCATGCACCTGCTCCACCGAGGCCTGCACCGTCTGCTGCAAGCGCACGCTATCGCGCAGCACCAGCAAACCTTCATTGGCTTGGCGTCCGGCCTTGCCGATGGTTTCCACCGCCTCACGAGCGCCTTGCTGCAACGCCACGATATGCGCCTGGATATCACCGGTGGAGCTTTGGGTTTTACTCGCCAGCGCGCGCACTTCGTCTGCCACCACGGCAAAGCCGCGACCGGTCTCACCCGCGCGGGCCGCTTCGATCGCCGCATTGAGCGCCAGCAGGTTGGTTTGCTCGGCGATGCCGTGAATCACGGTCAGCACCACCTCGATCTGCTCGCTTTGCTGGGCCAGACGCTCAATCACTTGGGAGCCTGCCTGCACCTGGCCCGCCAGCGCCTCAATCAAACTGCCGACCTCCGCCGAAGTCCGCGAGTTCTCATCCGTGGCCTGGCGAATATCCACCACCTGCTGCAACGCCGCCTGCATCGCATGGCTTTCGGCTTGTGCTTCGTCTGCCATCTGCGACAGCGCGCGCAAGCTCTCGGCCACTTCATCACGCTGCAAGCCCGCCGCTGCATCAGCACCGGCATTGCGCAAGGTCATGGCGCCGATTTCCACCCCGGTACGCTGGGCCACATCCCCCGCCTCGCGGACGATGGGCTGCAACTTATCCACAAAGCGATTGACCGCCGAGGCCATGTCGCCGATTTCGTCCTTGCTGCTGATCTGCACACGCTTGGTGAGGTCGCCCTCGCCCGCCGCCAGGTCATCCATGGCTGCGATCAGCAGCTTCAAACGGTTGACGACACGGCGACCCAGCACGATAGCGATCAGCAACAATACGCCAAGACCGACCAGTGCGAGGCCCATGCCGATGCGCCAGCGCAAGGTGCCAGCAGCGTCCTGAACGGCGCTGGTGGTATTGGCGGTCATCTGGGTGGCCGTGGCTTGCGCGGATTGCAAACGGGCGCCCATGGCGGCCGCGCTGTCAGCCGCCGCGCCTTTGAGGCTGTCGCCGACCAGTTGATCGCCGCTGGCAATCAGCGCGGCGAAACGCTTGTCCAATGCCTGCAGGTCGGCTTCAACCGACGCGGTCGAAACGCCCATGCGGACTTTGCCAATTTCTACCCCATTGGGGCTGATAGACGCCTCGACGTAGTACACGGAAGGGTCGGACTTGGCCGCGTCGAGCACCTTATCCAACGCGCGATCACCCGCCCCCTTAGCCAGCAGTGCCTGATTGATCGGATTCTCGCGATTCAGGTAGCGGGTCAAATGCTCACCCGCGGCGTCGTCATAAACTACAAATAGCACGTTGGGATTGCGCTGCGCACGGCGCGCAAACTCCGACAGCGTCGGTACGTCGCTGTCCCACATGGCGCGAGGCGCCACCGAGGCCAGCAGTTGCGCCATATCATTGGCGGAGTCTTGCAGGTCTTTTTCCAGGGTCGCACGCAGTTGCTTCTGCTCTTCCTGCAGGCGGGTCGAAAGCCCTGCTGTCAGACGCTGACGGGTGCTGGTAGACAAGCTATCCAGACTGGACGTGACTTCTTTACCCGCCTGCGCCAATTCGCCAGACAGTTTCTGGCTGTCGATACCCAGGCGATTGCCCAGATCAGCCTCCAGCGCCGTAACCGTGCTGCGTGTGAGAGCAACCGCTACCAGCACTTGCACCAAAAGGGCGATACCTAGGGTAACGAACACCGGCCGCAACAGACGGCTTTGTAACAATGAGAGAACGGCAGACATCGGGAATCCCTCGACCACGGGTGCCATTAATTTGATAGCACCGCGAAAGAGAGAACCGAAGCAAGGGTCGTGCCGCTAAAGCGACAGAAACGACAAAGGGCTCCATGAGGAGCCCTTTGCTTTTTACATCAACGGCTTATTAAGCGAACGGGTGACGCAGAACGATGGTTTCGTTGCGGTCCGGACCTGTCGAAATAATGTCGATCGGTGCGCCGATCAGCTCTTCAACACGCTTGATGTAGGCACGGGCGTTAGCTGGCAGCTCTTCCAGGGTTTTGGCACCCACGGTCGATTCGGTCCAGCCCGGCACTTCTTCGTACACAGGCTGCAGGCCCACGTAGCTGTCAGCGTCAGTCGGGGCAACGTCCTTGCCCTCTGCATCTTTATAGCCGATGCAGATATTGATGGTTTCCAAGCCGTCGAGTACGTCCAGCTTGGTCAGGCAGATGCCCGAGATGCTGTTCACATCGATAGCGCGACGCAGGATAACGGCGTCGAACCAGCCACAACGACGAGCACGGCCGGTGGTTGCGCCGAACTCGTGACCTTGTTTGGCCAAGTGCGCACCGACTTCGTCGAACAGCTCAGTCGGGAATGGACCCGAACCTACACGGGTGGTGTAAGCCTTGGTGATGCCCAGGATGTAGTCCAGGAACATAGGACCAACGCCCGAGCCGGTCGCAACGCCGCCCGCGGTGGTGTTGGAGCTCGTCACGTACGGGTAGGTGCCATGGTCGATGTCAAGCAGGGAGCCTTGGGCGCCTTCGAACATGATGTCCTTGCCAGCGCGACGCAGGTCGTGCAACTCAGCCGTCACGTCCAGCATCAGCGGCTTGAGCAGCTCAGCGTATTCCTTACACTCGGCCAGGGTCTTTTCAAACTCGATGGCCGGCTCTTTGTAGTAACCCACCAGCATGAAGTTGTGGTAATCCACCAGTTCACGCAGCTTGTCTTCGAAGCGCGGCATGTTCAGCAGGTCGCCAACACGCAGGCCACGACGAGCAACCTTGTCTTCATACGCTGGGCCGATACCGCGACCGGTAGTACCGATCTTCAGCTCGCCACGGGCCTTTTCGCGGGCCTGGTCCAGCGCCACGTGGAAGGACAGGATCAGCGGGCAGGACGGGCTGATACGCAGGCGCTCGCGCACCGGTACGCCTTTCTCTTCCAGCTTGGTGATCTCGCGCAACAGTGCGTCAGGTGCAACCACCACGCCGTTGCCGATCAGGCACTGCACGCCTTCGCGCAGTACACCCGAGGGGATCAGGTGCAAGACGGTTTTTTCGCCATCGATGACCAGGGTGTGGCCAGCGTTGTGGCCACCTTGGTAGCGCACTACGGCGGCAGCATGTTCGGTCAGCAGATCAACGATCTTGCCTTTGCCCTCATCACCCCATTGGGTGCCCAGGACTACGACATTCTTACCCATAACACTTGTCCTCATTCGCGCAAACTTGGTGCCGGCGATGGCCGGCAGGAAAACTCAAGAAGCCAGTGGCGATACTTGCCAAAGCCCGTTCTGCAGAATCAATTGCCGGTCGCAGTCCGCTTCACGGGCGGCGGCCAATGGCTGACCAGGCAAGGCCTGGACAACACGCTGACCCTCACTGCGCAACTGGCAAACCTGCTGCCAGAGTGCTGCGTCCGTACTGTCGGGCATCCAGATGCCACCAGACGGCAGCTCGACCTCAGCACGCCCCAGGGTCACCAGGGTTTTCAAATCGGTGGAAAAACCGGTGGCCGGACGCGCACGACCGAAATCGGCGCCGATATCGTCATAACGACCGCCTTGGGCGATGGCTTGGCCAACACCCGGTACAAATACCGCGAACACCACACCGGTGTGGTAGTGGTAGCCGCGCAACTCACCCAGGTCAAAATACAGCGGCAACTGCGGGAAGCGCGCCGACAGTTGCTCGGCAATGGCCAGCACGTCATCCAGTGCAGCCAGTACCGGCGCCGGCGCATTGGCCAGGCGGTCACGCGCAGCTACCAGCACTTCACGGCCACCACACAGGTTCACCAGCGCACGCAGCATGTCGGCCAGATCGGCAGGCACGCCAGCGGTCAGGGCAATCACTTCATCGATGGCCTTGCGTTGCAGGGCATCGAACAACTGTTGTTCCACTTCACCGGACAAACCGGCCGCACGGGCCAGGCCACGGTAGATACCCACGTGGCCCAGGTCCATGTGGACATCCGGTACGTCAGCCAGTTGCAGCATGGCCAGCATCAAGCTGATCACCTCAACGTCGCTGCTCGGGCTGGCATCACCGTACAACTCGGCACCCAATTGGATCGGGCTGCGCGAAGACGACAGTGCACGCGGTTGCGCATGCAGCACGCTGCCGGCGTAGCACAGGCGGCTCGGGCCTTCGCGGCGCAGGGTGTGCGCATCGATGCGCGCCACTTGCGGCGTGATGTCGGCACGAAAGCCCATTTGCCGGCCCGATTGCGGGTCGATGACTTTGAAGGTGCGCAGATCCAGGTCCTGGCCCGCGCCGGTCAGCAGGGATTCCAGGTACTCGATATGGGGGGTCACGACAAACTCGTAACCCCAGCTCTGGAACAGATCCAACACCTGGCGGCGCGCTACTTCAATGCGCGCAGCCTCCGGTGGCAGTACTTCTTCGATGCCATCTGGCAGCAGCCAGCGGTCTACCGTTGCCATTACGCCATTCCCCTATGATCCGGGCGGCCAGCCGTCAGCCGAGCCTTGAGTAGAGCAGAAAATACCCGCCCCCTTGCATAAACCACGCGCAAGAACGACGTGACGAACGACCTATCACCGGCCTCGTCGGGCACTTTCCTCGAAAAACCTGTCACGCCTGCCGAATCAAACATGCAGACGCAAAAAAGCCGGGAATTTCCCGGCTGCCGCATCATACACCCGTTTTCTGAAAGGATCACCCCGCCAGGCGTTTTAGCCGCCCGACGGGAGTGACACCTACAGAATCACAGGCTGGTTACTTGGACTTTTCCAGGTAGCGGAAGAAGTCGCTGCTTGGGTCCAGCACCATGACGTCGGTTTTGTTCGCGAAGCTTTCACGGTAGGCACGCAGGCTACGGTAGAACGCGTAGAACTCCTGATCCTGGCCGTAAGCCTTGGCGTAGATCGCCGCCGCTTGAGCATCGCCATCACCGCGGGCCTCTTCAGACTCACGGTAAGCTTCAGCCAACAGTACGCGGCGCTGACGATCAGCATCCGCACGGATACCTTCCGCCAGCTCGTTACCCTTGGCGCGGTGCTCACGCGCTTCACGCTCACGCTCGGTACTCATACGCTCGAACACGCTGCGGTTCACTTCTTTTGGCAGATCAATGGCCTTGACCCGAACATCAACCACTTCGATGCCGAGCTCTTTTTCCGCCATCGTGTTCAACGAACGCGTGATGTCAGCCATCAGCGCGTCACGCTCACCGGATACCACCTCGTGCAGCGTGCGCTTACCAAACTGGTCACGCAGGCCCGACTCCAGACGGCGCGACAAACGCTCGTCCGCAATCTGCTTGAGGCCGGAGGTCGCGGTGTAGAAGCGTTCGGCATCCTTGACGCGCCACTTGGCGTAGGCGTCAACCATCACGGCTTTCTTTTCAAGGGTCAGGAAGCGCTGTGTCGGTGCATCCAGCGTCATCAGGCGGGCGTCGAACTTACGCACCTGGTTGACGTAGGGGACTTTCACATGCAAGCCCGGCTGGACATCCGCCTGGACCACGCGACCGAATTGCAGCAGCACCGCACGCTCGGTCTGAGCCACGATGTAGAAGCAGTTCCAGGCAGCGATGACCACGACGACGCCCACAATCAGGGCGGTCAGCGATTTATTGCTCATCAACGACTCTCCCTGGTACGTGTTTGCTGTTGCAGCAAGTCAGCGGCCGCACGGGCGCTCGCTTCATTGGCAGCAGCATTGGAACCGGTGGACGGTGTGCTGGTGCTGCTACGACCACCTTCGATCATCTTGTCCAGCGGCAGGTACAGCAGGTTGTTCTGCCCACCTTTGCTGCCGGTCACGAGAACCTTGCTGGTGTTGCTGAAGACTTCCTGCATGGTGTCCAGGTACAGACGCTCACGGGTAACTTCCGGCGCCTTGCGGTACTCGGCGACCAACTTGGTAAAGCGATCCGCCTCACCCTTGGCACGGGAGACCACTTCGTCGCGGTAACCATTGGCATCCTCAAGGATACGCTGGGCCTGACCACGGGCTTCCGGCACGACGCCGTTGGCGTAGGTTTCAGCCTGGTTGCGCGAACGCTGCTCATCTTCACGAGCGCGGATCACGTCATCGAAGGCTTCCTGCACTTCACGCGGTGCAGCTGCGCTCTGTACGTTCACCTGGGTGACAGTGATGCCGGTGCGATAGGTATCGAGGAACCGTTGCAGGCGCTCCTTGATTTCGCTGGCCATCAATTCACGACCTTCGGTCAGCACCTGGTCCATCGCGGTAGAACCGACGACGTGGCGCAGGGCACTTTCAGTGGCGTGTTGCAGGCTGATTTCCGGCTGGTCGACGTTCAGCACGAAGTCCTGCAGGTTGCTGATCTTGTACTGCACGGTCAGCGGCACTTCGACGATGTTCTCGTCTTCGGTCAGCATCTGGCCCTGCTTGGTGTAGGCACGCTCACGCGTGACGTTCTCCATGTACTTTTTATCGATCGGCGGGAAGTAGATGTTCAGGCCCGGGCCGACGGTTTCGTAGTACTTGCCGAAGCGCAGCACCACGGCTTGCTCCTGCTCGTCCACCACGTAAACGGCGCTGTACAGCCATACGGCCGCCAGCACGACAAGACCCAGGCCCAGCAGGCCATAGCCACCGCCCTTGCTTGTGCGACCGCCGTCGTCACCACCACGTTTTTTCCCACCACCGAACAACCCATTCAGGCTTTCCTGCAGCTTTCGGAAGGCCTCGTCGAGATCTGGTGGCCCCTTGCGGTCGCCATTATTGCGGCGTTTACCACCCCAAGGATCCTGATTATTCGAGTTGCCACCCGGCTCATTCCAAGCCATAGCGCTCTCCATCTGATAAAGCAAAGACGCACCCACGGCGCGCCGACCAATGCTACAGAATGCCTGCCACTGCGGCACAACCGCTTTGGGAGGCTTTTATTGCAAAGTGTGTTGTTCGAGGAACTCTGCCGGTACAACACCTTCACGGCTGACCAGCCGATTCAGCTCCGAGCGCGGCAATCGAACGGCCAGCAAGCTGACACCCTCTTCGTCGTGTTCTTCTTTCTGTACCGCGCCCAATTCGAAAAACTGTGCACGCAGTCGAGCAAAACGCTGCGGCAAGCGCAAGGTGCCAACGAACAAATCGCCGCCGAGCAATTCGGCAATGGCTTGTTCAAGCAACTCAAGACCACTGCCATCACGCGCCGACAGCCAGACCCGCTGGGGCTTGCCGTCCTCGTCGCGCTGGATTTGTGGCTCAACGCCTTCAAGCAAATCGAGTTTGTTATAGACCTCAAGGATCGGCAAGTCCTGGGCACCAATCTCGCCCAGCACCAGCATCACCTGTTCAATCTGCAACATGCGATCCGGTTCAGCCGCATCGATCACGTGCAACAGCAGGTCGGAATTGCTCGACTCTTCGAGCGTAGACCGAAATGCTTCAACCAGCTTGTGCGGCAGGTGACGAATGAAACCCACGGTATCGGCCAGGACAATCGGCCCCAGGTCGTCCAGATCCAGACGGCGCAAGGTGGGGTCGAGGGTCGCGAACAGTTGGTCGGCCGCGTATACGTCCGATTTCGTCACGTTGTTGAAGAGTGTGGATTTGCCTGCGTTGGTATAGCCCACCAGCGACACGGTGGGGATATCCGCACGGGAACGGCCACGTCGCGATTGCTCGCGCTGGCTGCGCACCTTCTCGAGGCGACCCTTGATCTGACGCAGGCGAACCCG
Organism: Pseudomonas tritici; assembly: GCF_014268275.3. NCBI lineage: Bacteria > Pseudomonadati > Pseudomonadota > Gammaproteobacteria > Pseudomonadales > Pseudomonadaceae > Pseudomonas > Pseudomonas tritici. The sequence continues at coordinate 824,223 of NZ_CP077084.1, read as the reverse complement.
CAGCAGACGTCGGTCGGTTTCGAGTTGGGTCTCACCCGGGCCACGCATGCCGATACCGCCACCCTGACGCTCAAGGTGAGTCCAGCCGCGAACCAGCCGGGTGCTCATGTGGTCAAGCTGGGCCAGTTCAACCTGGAGCTTGCCTTCATGGGTACGGGCGCGCTGGGCGAAAATATCCAGAATCAGACCGGTACGGTCGATCACGCGACACTCGAAAACACGTTCGAGGTTACGTTCCTGACTGGGCGTGAGGACGTGATTGAAGATCACCAGATCGGCTTCTTCAGCGTGGACCAGGTCGCGAAGCTCCTCGACCTTGCCGCTGCCGATCAGGTATTTGGCGGTTGGCCGATGACGCGGCACGTTAAAAAACGCAACGGTCTCGGCGCCGGCCGAATTTGCCAACTCCTGAAACTCCTGCGGATCTTCGCGCGCCTCAGGGTCCTGTCCATCCAAGTGAACGAGGATTACCCGCTCACCACCACCGTGGCGCTCAAAGAACAAAGGAGACTCCTATCAGGCGTTACCTGGCTCAGCGTCAACTGCATCTTCACCTGCTGCGCTAGGCAGACGGATTGGACGAACAGGGACGACTGTCGAGATAGCGTGCTTGTAGACCATCTGGCTGACGGTGTTTTTCAGCAGGATCACGAACTGGTCGAACGACTCGATCGTGCCTTGCAGCTTGATACCGTTGACCAGATAGATAGAAACCCCCACTTTTTCTTTACGTAAAGTATTCAAGTAAGGGTCTTGTAGCGAATGCCCTTTTGACATGTGCCGCACTCCTTTAAGGATCAATAATAAAAAATCGGAAAATAGATAGCTTATGGCCGTCACACCCCCAAGGATAGACGGCTATTGCAAGGACTCAGCTCAATATGGAGACCGTTCCCAAGTATTTCAAGGCGCGTGACAGATTGTCGCTGTCCAGGCTGTCCAGCCAGTGCAAGTCGCTCCAGCTGCGCAACCAGGTGAACTGGCGTTTCGCCAATTGGCGCGTGGCAATGATGCCGCGCTCCTGCATTTCGGCTGACGTCAGCTTGCCATCCAGATGATCCCAGACTTGGCGATAGCCTACAGCACGTATCGAAGGCAACCCTGGATGCAGGTCACCTCTGGAACGCAGTGCTACGACCTCGTCGACAAACCCCTGTTCCAACATAATTGTGAATCTTTGTGCAATTCGATCATGCAGCACCTGGCGATTTGCCGGAGCGATGGCCAGATTCGCCACAGTATAGGGTAATTGTGGCTGTCCAGATGCGCCTGCGTCAGCACTTTGCGCACTTTGTTTCAGCCGATGTTCAGTCATGGTCTGGCCGCTGACACGCCAGACTTCCAGAGCCCGCGTGAGGCGCTGTGGGTCATTGGGGTGGATGCGTGCAGCAGATACCGGGTCCACAGCCGCCAACTGGTCGTGCAGGGCTTGCCAGCCAAGGCGTACAGCCTCTTCCTCAAGTTCGGCGCGCACCAGGGCGTCCGCCGGCGGCATGTCCGCCAGACCTTCCTGCAAAGCCTTGTAATAGAGCATTGTGCCGCCCACCAGCAGCGGAATATTGCCGCGCGCGGTGATTTCGGCCATGGCCGCCAGGGCGTCGGCACGGAAATCCGCCGCCGAGTAGCTTTCGGAGGGATCAATAATGTCGATCAAACGATGCGGGTACTCAGCCAACAGCGCTTTGGATGGCTTCGCGGTGCCAATGTCCATGTCCCGGTAAACCAGGGCAGAATCGACACTGATCAGCTCGCACGGCAGCACCTTGGTCAGCTCGATGGCCAGGTCGGTCTTGCCGGCGGCCGTTGGGCCCATCAGGAAGATCGCGGGGGGCAAGGCGCTCATCAACGGCCGCGCAAGAATAGTTTGTCCAGATCGTCCAGGCCCATTTGGGTCCAGGTCGGTCGGCCATGGTTGCATTGGCCGCTGCGCTCGGTGTTTTCCATGTCGCGCAGCAGGCCGTTCATTTCCGGAAGGGCCAGGCGGCGGTTGGCGCGGATGGCACCGTGGCAGGCCATGGTGCCGAGCAGTTCGTTGATATGCGCCTGGATGCGGTCGCTGGTGCCGTATTCCATCAGGTCCGCCAGTACGTCGGCGACCAAACGGTTGGCCTCAGCCTGCTTGAGCAACGCGGGAATCTGGCGGATGGCCAGGGTTTCCGGCCCCAGGCGTTGCAATTCAAAGCCCAGCTTCTGGAATACAGCATGGTGCTCTTCGGCACAATCAGCCTCACGCTGGCTGACCGCCAGGGATTCCGGCACCAGCAGCGGCTGGCCGCTGAGGCCTTCGCTGGCCATGGCAATCTTGAGGCGCTCGTACATGATCCGCTCATGGGCGGCGTGCATGTCCACCAGCACGAGGCCGTGGGCGTTTTCCGCAAGAATGTAGATGCCCTTGAGCTGCGCCAACGCATAACCCAACGGCGGAATATCCCCGCCGCCCTCCGGCAAGGCCACAGCAGCGCCAGGCTCGGCACCGGGCAGCGGCGCGAAAAACTCGCGATATGCCGCCTGGGCTTCGGCCACCGGCACTGCCGACTGCGGGCGTGGCGTGTATTGGTACTGGTAACCCGCACCCGAGCCAGAACCCGGCGTGGTGTACGACGGCTGCGGCTGTGGCGATTGCAGCAGGTTTGCCGCCAGGCTCATTTCGCCCTGAGGGCCGAACTCACCCGCTTCCGGGCCGCTTGGGCGGACCATCGCCGTCACAATCGGTGCCGACAGTTGATCATCCGGGCGCACGTCACCCAAGGTGCGGTGCAAGGTGCCGTAGAGGAAGTCATGCACCATACGCCCATCACGGAAGCGCACTTCGTGTTTGGTCGGGTGCACGTTGACGTCCACCACCGATGGGTCGACCTCGAAGAACAGCACAAACGTCGGGTGCCGCCCATTGAACAGCACGTCGCGGTAAGCCTGGCGCACCGCGTGGGCCACCAGTTTGTCGCGCACGGCGCGGCCGTTCACAAAGAAGTACTGCAAGTCCGCCTGGCTGCGGGAGAAGGTCGGCAAACCGACCCAGCCCCACAGCCGCAGGCCATTACGCTCGATTTCAATCGGCAGCGCCTGCTCCAGGAAGCCCGCGCCACAAATCGCCGACACCCGGCGCGCGCGCGCGGCGTCATCATGAGCTTCATGCAGGCTGAGGATGGTCTTGCCGTTGTGGCGCAGGTGGAAAGCCACATCAAAACGGGCCAGGGCCAGGCGCTTGATGACTTCTTGCAGGTGATCGAATTCGGTTTTTTCGGCCTTGAGGAATTTGCGCCGCGCTGGGGTATTGAAGAACAGGTCGCGCACCTCTACCGATGTACCGACCGGATGGGCTGCTGGCTGAACCCGAGGCGCCATGTCGCGGCCTTCGGTTTCCACTTGCCAGGCTTGGTCGGCGTCACGGGTGCGCGAAGTCAGGGTCAGGCGCGCTACGGAGCTGATAGAGGCCAGGGCCTCGCCGCGAAAACCCAGGCTCATCACGCGCTCAAGGTCTTCCAGGTCGCGAATCTTACTGGTGGCGTGACGGGCCAGGGCCAGCGGCAGGTCATCAGAGGAGATGCCGCTGCCATCGTCACGCACGCGCAACAGCTTGACGCCGCCCTGCTCTACATCGACATCAATGCGCTTGGCACCGGAGTCGATGCTGTTTTCCAGCAGCTCCTTGATCACCGACGCCGGACGCTCAACAACCTCGCCGGCAGCGATCTGGTTAGCAAGGCGTGGGCTCAGTAGCTCAATGCGCGAGCCGCTGTTCAGGGTGGACTCACTCATTACTGTGCCGCCAATTCAGTGCCAGGGATGGTCAACACCTGGCCGACTTTCAACTCATCCGTCTTCAGATTGTTGGCGCTGCGCAAGGTAGCGGCCGACACCTGAAAACGTACTGCCAGCATGGCCAGGGTATCGCCCGGCTGCACGCGATGGTCACGCGGGCCCTGGGCGATTTTCCCCGAATCACGCAGCCAGGCAATGTAAGTGCCCGGCGGTGGATTTTGCTGGAAGAACTGGCGAATACCGGCGCTGATGGAACGCGCCAAGGCCTGCTGGTGGCTGGCACTGGCCAGCTTCGAGGCTTCGTTGGCGTTGGAGATAAACCCGGTTTCTACCAGGATCGACGGGATGTCCGGCGACTTCAACACCATGAACCCTGCTTGCTCGACACGCTGCTTGTGCAGCGAAGTGACGCGACCGATGTTGCTCAGGACCTTCTGGCCGACGTTCAGGCTGGAGGTCAGCGAGGCCGTCATCGACAGGTCGAGCAGCACCCCCGCGAGCATTTTGTCCTTGTCATCGAGGGACACGTTGCCGGCACCGCCGATCAAGTCCGAACGGTTTTCACTGTCGGCCAACCAACGCGCGGTTTCGGACGTAGCGCCGCGATCCGACAGGGCAAACACCGAAGCACCGAATGCAGCGGTCGAGGGCGCGGCGTCGGCGTGAATAGACACAAACAGGTCGGCGCCTTTCTTACGGGCGATTTCAGTTCGGCCGCGCAACGGAATGAAGTAGTCGCCGGTACGGGTCAGCTCGGCGCGGTAGCCTTTCATGCCATTGACCTGGCGCTGCAGCTCACGAGCGATGGCCAATACCACGTCTTTCTCGTGCTGGCCGCGCGAACCGGAAGCACCTGGGTCCTCACCGCCGTGGCCGGCGTCGATCACTACGATAATGTCGCGCTTGCCAGCCGGAGCCGGTGGCGGCGGTGGCAGCTTGACTTGTGGTTGCGACGGGCTCACCGGGACTGCCGGCACCGTTGCCACGCTTGGCGTTGGAGCAGGCGGCGGCGCGGCATCGGCGGCGTTGTCGAACAGGTCGACCACCAGCCGGTTGCCATATTGGGCGTTTGGCGCCAGCGAGAAGCTTTTCGGCGTTACAACCTTTTTCAGGTCGATCACCACGCGCAGGTCAGTCGGCGTGCGCTGGGCCGAGCGCATAGAGGTAATCGGGGTGTTGGCAGTGGAGACCTTCAACGGCGCGGCCAGGGTCGCGCCGTTGATGTCGATCACCAGGCGATCGGGCGACGTCAGGGTAAAGACGCTGTGCTGGACCGGGCCAGACAGGTCGAACACCAGTCGCGTGTTATCCGGCGCTCGCCACAGGCGAACGCTTTTCACCTGTGAAGCAGCCAGAGCATTGACAGTCATTGCCGCAAGCAACACCCCCACGACAGCAACCAACGCGCGAAAGCGCATACCTAACCCCACCAATTATTTGAATTCCAATGCCAAAGCCGCACACCAAGACTGGCCGCGCGCGCTCTGGGGCAACAACTTCAACTGACGTCCGTGCTCATGCGGCGTAATGGTAATGGTCAGGTCCGGCTTTGGCAAAAAGCCTGTGCCTTTATCTGGCCACTCGATCAGGCACAACGCATCTTCATCGAAGTAATCACGGACGCCCATGTACTCCAGCTCTTCGGGGTCAACCAGGCGATAGAGGTCGAAGTGGAAGGCGCGTACCGTACCGATCTCATAGGGTTCGACCAGGGTGAACGTCGGGCTCTTCACCGCCCCCGCATGGCCCAAACCGCGAATGATCCCCCGCGACAACGTGGTCTTGCCCGCCCCCAAATCACCTTCGAGGAAGATCAGCCCGGCCCCGGCCGTGACCTGGGCGATGCGCTGACCGAAGGCAACCATGGCGTCTTCATCGGCCAGGAAAAGAATTACTTCAGGCACGGCGACTGTTCCTCCAACAATTGACGAATGGCGGGTATTAGATCGCTCGCAGCCAACCCTCGTCCAAAAGTACCCTGACGATCCCCCGCCGTGGCGTGCAACCACACGGCCAGGCAGCTTGCTTCATAGGCGTGCATGCCCTGGGCCAGCAGCGCGCCCACCAGGCCGGCCAATACATCACCGAGCCCTGCCGTTGCCATCGCCGGGTGGCCCTGGTCACATCGCGAAACACGTCCGTCCGGGCTGGCGATCAAACTGCCAGCACCCTTGAGGATAGTCACCGCGCTGAATGTCTGGCTCAACGCGCGCGCCACCTTAAGGCGATCGGCCTGAACCTCGGCTGTCGAAATGCCCAACAAGCGCGCGGCCTCCCCTGGATGCGGGGTGATCACGCAGTTGGCCGGCAGGGCCACGCTGCCGTTCGCGAGTTGATTCAAGGCGTCGGCGTCCCAGACCTGCGGCTGTTTAGCGTTGGCGGCAACAGAAAGCAGGCTTTTGCCCCAGGAGGCGTCACCGAGCCCTGGCCCGATCACGATGACCGAGATCTTTTCCAGCAGGCCCATCAATTGATTCGCCGAGCTGACCCCCACGGTCATGACTTCCGGCAAACGCGCCAACGCAGCAGGCACGTGCTCCAGGCGCGTTGCCAGGGACACCATGCCGGCGCCACTGCGCAAGGCACTTTCGGCGCTCAACAGCGCAGCACCGCCAAAGCCGCGGTCACCGCCAATGACCAGCAGGTGGCCGAACTGGCCTTTATGGGCATCCGGGGAACGCGCAGCCAGTTGCGGCAAATGGCCGGGCAACAGGGTCTGTACGTCGGTTATTGCGTGTTTTGTCTGCGGCATGCGTCTTCAAGCTCCGATGTCTGGCAGAATTATACCTATCTAACCTGTGGTTTCCCGTGTCTCATGCCTGCCATTACCTCCGATCTGCCCGCCCTCGCCCAATCGATCAAAGACTGGGGCCGCGAGCTGGGCTTTCAACAAGTCGGCATCAGCGGCCTGGACCTGGCCGAGCATGAGCAGCACCTGCAACGCTGGCTCGACGCGGGCTACCACGGCGAGATGGAATACATGGGCGCCCACGGCAGCAAACGCTCCCACCCCGACGAGTTGGTGCCGGGCACATTGCGCGTCGTCTCGCTGCGCATGGATTACCTGCCAGGCGACACGCAGATGGCTCAACTGCTGGCCCAGCCGGAAAAAGCCTACATCTCGCGCTACGCCCTGGGCCGCGACTACCACAAACTGATCCGCAAGCGCGTGCAGCAATTGGCTGACCGCATCCAGGCGCAGATCGGCCCCTTCGGTTTCCGTGCCTTTGTCGACAGCGCGCCGGTGCTGGAAAAAGCCATCGCCGAGCAAGCTGGGCTGGGCTGGATCGGCAAAAACACCCTCGTGCTCAATCGCAAGGCCGGCAGCTACTTCTTCCTGAGTGAGCTGTTTGTCGACCTGCCGCTACCGGTTGACGCCCCTCACAGCACCGAACACTGCGGGCGCTGCACCGCGTGCCTGGACATCTGCCCCACCAACGCCTTTGTCGACCCCTACGTGCTGGATGCGCGGCGTTGTATTTCCTACCTGACCATCGAGCTCAAAAGCGCCATTCCTGAAGACTTGCGCCCATTGATAGGCAACCGAGTGTTCGGCTGCGATGACTGTCAGATCGTTTGCCCATGGAATCGTTTCGCCCGCGCCACCGCAGAAAGCGATTTCAAGCCACGCCACAACCTGGATAACGCAGAACTGGCCGAGCTGTTTATGTGGGACGAGGATAAATTCCTCAGCAGCACCGAAGGCTCGCCGCTACGTCGCGCCGGGTATGAGCGCTGGCTGCGCAACCTCGCGGTGGGCCTGGGCAACGCGCCGTCGAGCATTCCGGTACTGGAAGCCCTGAAGGCGCGGCGGGACTACCCGTCGGAGCTGGTGCGCGAACATGTGGAATGGGCGCTGAACCAGCACGCCACCCGCTAGTGCACGTCGTCGTTGTAGACGAACTTGGGCATTTCCCAATGGAAACGGATCGCCAGCAGGCGCAATAGAAAGCCGCTGAACAGGGTCAGGAGTATTGCCTGTTCACTGGGCAGTTCCAGATAAAGGCACAGCAGGTAAAACCAGGCGGCGAGGAACGACACGCTGGCATACAACTCGCGGCGGAAGATCAACGGAATGTCGTTGCAGAAGATGTCCCGCAGGATGCCGCCGAACACACCGGTGATCACGCCGCTGACCGAGGCGACCAGCATGCCATGGCCCATTTCCAGGGCGGTCATACAGCCGATCAGCGTGAAAGCCACCAGGCCCACGGCGTCCAGCGCCAGGAACAGCGAGCGCAGGCGGCGCATCAGCGGCGCAATAAAGATCGTCACCAGTGCTGCGATGGAGGTCAGCACCAAGTATTCCGGGTGCTTGACCCAGGTCAGCGGGTAATGCCCGAGCAGCACGTCACGCACCGAACCGCCACCCAACGCCGTCACACAAGCGATCAGCACCACGCCGAACCAATCCATGCCACGCCGTCCGGCCGACAGCGCCCCGGTCATGGCTTCGGCGGTGATGGCGATGAGGTAGAGCATCAGCAGCATGATGGCGATCCTTGCGATTTTGTAGTGAGCGGGCTTGCCCCGCGCTGGGGTGCGTAGCAGCCCCCAAAAGCCGGCGATGATATCCGTTTGTAGATGCGTGTTGGCTAAATTAGGGCTGCTTCGCAGCCCAGCGCGGGACAAGCCCGCTCACTACAGGGCCAGGTCAGGCCTTGATGAAATGCTTACGGTAATGCTGCAACTCTGCAATCGACTCGCGAATATCATCCAGCGCCAAGTGGGTGCTGCCTTTATGGAAGCTGTCTTTGACTTCCGGCGCCCAGCGCGCAGCCAGCTCTTTAAGCGTCGACACATCCAGGTTGCGGTAGTGGAAGTAACTCTCCAGCCCCTTCATGTGCGTATAGAGGAAGCGACGATCCTGGCAAATGCTGTTACCGCAGATCGGCGACTTGCCCTTGGGCACCCATTTTTCCAGGAAGGCGATGGTTTCGGCTTCGGCTTCGGCCATGCTGATGCGGCTGTCGCGCACGCGCTGGGTCAGGCCGGAGTTACCGTGGGTGCGGGTGTTCCACTCGTCCATGGTGGCCAATACGGCATCGCTGTGGTGGATGGCGATCACCGGACCTTCAGCCAAGGTGTTGAGGTTGCTGTCGGTGACAATCGTGGCCATCTCGATGATGACGTCGGTGTCGGGGTTCAGACCGGTCATTTCCAGATCGATCCAAATCAGGTTCTGTGGGTTTTGCATGGCTTGATTCTCTTGGCACCTTGGCGTAGCTGCGCAGTTTAGCAGGCAGCGCCGTGCTAGACTCGCGACCGTTTCACCTAAACCTTTGCATTATCGACACGGAACACCAATGGCCAAACGCCAGCTCAATCGTCGCCAAAACTGGCGCATCGAAAAGATTCAAGGTGAACGCGCCGCGCGCGCCGCCAAACGTGAATCCTCCGCCGTAGAAGCGCTCGAGGGCGGCGACCTGGGGCCCGAACAGACGGGCCTGGTGATCGCGCACTTCGGTGTGCAGGTCGAAGTCGAGGCGCTGGAAGGCGAACTCGCCGGCTCGGTCTCCCGTTGCCACCTGCGCGCCAACCTGCCGGCGCTGGTCACCGGCGACAAAGTGGTCTGGCGTGCCGGCAACCAGGGCATCGGCGTAATCGTCGCCCAGTTGCCGCGCAACACCGAACTGCGCCGCCCCGACAGCCGTGGTCAACTCAAGCCGGTAGCGGCCAACGTCGACATGATCGTGATCGTATTCGCGCCGTTGCCTGAGCCGCATGCCAACCTGATCGACCGCTATCTGGTAGCAGCCGAACATGCCGGCATTCGCCCATTGTTGCTGCTGAACAAATTCGACCTGATCGACGAGCAGAATGCCCCGGCGCTGAATGCGCTGCTGGCGGTCTACCGCACGCTGGGTTACCCGGTACTGGAAGTCTCGGCGCATCACGGTAACGGCATGGAACAGCTGCAGCAGCAGTTGGACGGGCACATCAGCGTGTTCGTTGGTCAGTCGGGCGTGGGTAAATCCTCGCTGGTCAACAGCCTGCTGCCGGAAGTCGACACCCGTGTGGGCCCGCTGTCGGAACTGTCCGGCCAGGGCACCCACACCACCACCACCGCGCGGTTGTTCCACTTCCCCGGCGGCGGTGAGCTGATCGACTCCCCAGGCATCCGTGAATTCGGCCTCGGCCACGTCAGCCGCAGCGATGTGGAAGCGGGCTTCATCGAATTCAACGACCTAATCGGCACCTGCCGCTTCCGCGACTGCAAACACGACCGCGAGCCTGGCTGTGCATTGCTCAAGGCGCTGGAAGATGGCCGCGTGCAGCAGCAGCGGATGAACAGCTATCGGTCTATTATTGCGAGTTTGCCGGAGAGCAGTTACTAAGTTGCCCTTTTTTGATACAGATAAATGGCACTACGAAGCGCCCTAGTCCATTGATTTAACGGGCGCCGGCATCAAGAATTCGGCTCAACTGGGTAGCTCATCGACGCAAGCCAGCTTGAATCCGAAAATCCTGATGCTCATAATTGCTCCGTCACCAGCGCAAGCTGGCAGGAGTCTGGATCCTTTTCGGGGTTGATCCAGCGGCGCAGAAGGGGCGAAGCAAGCTCCACTGCGCGTCGAATGAAGCCGCCTTCGGGCGGCTTTGCTTTTTGTGGGGCATTAACGATTGGCTCTCTACTATCACCCCAAACAAGGCGATGTGCTCCTCTGCGACTTCACGCGAGGCTTTGTCGCTCCCGAAATGCTCAAAATCCGCAAAGTCGTAGTGATATCCCCTACAGCTACGCACAATCGCAAACTCTGTACCGTGGTGCCGACCTCCTCTACCGCTCCCGAGATACAGCACGACTGGCACCATTTGCTACGCACCAATCCGCTTCAATCCGACGGCTACAAGGAGCTGTGGGTGAAGTGCGACATGATTTACACCGTCAGCTTCGAGCGCCTCGACAAGCTCCATAGAAAAACTCGGTCCAAAGGGCGAGAGTAATTCGTACCACGCTTGTGCACTGACGATATGCGAGGAGTGATCAGCGGCGTCAAAGCCTATCTCCCGCTCTAACCAGAAATGAAAACGCCCCGATGAGTCGGGGCGTTTTCATTGGAGATGTGCCGCTAATTTCCTATGACCCCGCACGAGGCACCGTAGGATCTTTCACCCCACCATCATCAAACAAATTAAGCTTCTGACGCAGCTCATGCGCCGGCAACGGCTCCTGCCCTGGCGGAATGGCGTTCGGGTCGACCGGTACTTCACCCGGCGCACCTGCGCCTGGGGTGGGTTGCGGCGCCGGCGGCTGATCACCTTCAATCGCACGCTGGGCCTTTTTGGTCAGCACCACGATATCGATACGGCGGTTGGACGGGTTGAACGGGTCTTGATGATCAAACAGCTGCGAGGAGGCAAAACCCACCACGCGCGCCACTTGCGGGTCCGGGTAGCTGCCGGCCACCAGCGCGCGGCGTGCCGCGTTGGCGCGATTGGCCGAGAGTTCCCAGTTGCCGAAGTCGCCCTGGCCCGCGTACGGTTTGGCGTCGGTGTGGCCGCTGATGCTGATTTTGTTCGGCACTGCCTTGATGGTGTCAGCCATGGCCAGCAGGATGTCTTCAAAGTACGGCTTCAAGCGCGCACTGCCGGAGTCGAACATCGGCCGGTTGGCCGCGTCGGTGATCTGGATGCGCAGACCTTCAGGCGTGATTTCGAACGAAATCTGATCCTTGAATTTCAGCAGCTGCGGGTTTTCCTCAACCTTGGTCTGCAACTCTTGCAGCAACAGCTCAAGGCGTTCTTGCTCGACCTGCTCAGCCATGGATTCGACAGTGTCGCGCTCGATCGGGATTTTTTCCTGCGGCGCTTCGGTCTTGACCTCTGGATTAATGGTGCGCTCAGGCGCCAACTGCGGCGAACCGCCCAGGTCGATCACGAAGGGCGTGCCACTTTCCGAGAAACCAATGGGGTCTTTGAAGTAGCCGGCGATGGCAATCTTCTGTTCCGGCGTGGCGGTAGACATCAGCCACAGCACCAGGAAGAACGCCATCATCGCCGTCGCAAAGTCGGCGAAGGCGATTTTCCAGGCGCCACCATGGTGCCCCGCAGCGAAGCGCTTGACGCGCTTGATGATTATCGGCTGGTTGTTTTCCATGGCTTAGCGACCGCGAACCGCTTGTTCCAGCTCGGCGAAGCTTGGGCGATGTTTCGGGTACAGCACCTTGCGACCGAACTCCACCGCCAGCGAGGGCGGCATGCCGGAAGCGGAGGCTACCAGGCTGGCTTTGATCGATTCGTACAGGTTGATTTCTTCCTTGGCGTCATGGGCCAGCGAGGTGGCCAGCGGACCGAAGAAACCGTAGGCCGCGAGGATACCGAAGAAGGTACCTACCAGCGCCGCACCCACGTGCATACCGATGGCTGCCTGGTCGCCTTCGCCCAGGGAGGCCATGGTCACAACAATACCGAGTACCGCCGCGACGATACCAAAACCCGGCATGCCGTCGGCGATGCCGGTCACGGCGTGGGACGGGTGCTCCAGCTCTTCTTTCAGGCTGAACAATTCCATGTCGAACAGGCCTTCCAACTCATGGGGGGCCATGTTGCCGGAGGACATGATGCGCAGGTAGTCACAGATGTAGGCGGTCATGCGCTCATCTTTGAGCACGGCCGGGTACTTGGCGAAAATCGGACTGGCCGAGGCGTCTTCGATGTCGGCCTCGATGGCCATCATGCCTTCGCGGCGGCTCTTGTTGAGGATCTCGTAGACCAGCCCCAGTACCTCCAGGTAGAAGGTGTGGGTGAAGCGCGAACCAAACATGCCCAGGGATTTCTTGACCACGTGCATGGTCATGTAGCCAGGGTTCGCCTGCAAGAATGCGCCGAACGCCGCACCACCGATGATCAGCACTTCGAAGGGCTGGACCAGCGCAGCAATTTTACCGTGGGACAGGACGTAGCCACCGAGCACACTTGCGATGACGACGATGATGCCGATAATTTTAGCCATAGGAGATGAGTACTTGCGCCGTCGGGTTCATGGACATATTGGGGGGAACTGAAAACTCTTGTTCCTCTTATCGGCAAAACTGCGCCAGACTATAGCCCGTTAAGGCGAAAAGCCAGTTCGGCCCGCTCCGGGCGTGTTGACCGCAAGTGATGATCGCGCCCCAATCATGGCTAATGAAACGACAGTCCCAACTGCAAAACCTACTTCTCTCGCCGCTTGGATCAAGCGCCTGGACGATGTGCTGCTGCCTGTTCCCCAGGCCAGCCACGACCGCGTGTGCAAAGGCATCCGCGACAGCCGCAGCTCATTACGAGATATTGCCGAGCTGATGCAAGACAGCCCGGCCCTCGTGCTCAGCGTGATGCGCGAAGCCAACAGCCACACCCATGGCAGCCTGGCGGAACCGGCGGAAAACCTCGAAGTAGCGCTCAACCGCCTGGGCCTCAAGCGCGCCGAGGAACTGTTGGCGCGCCTGCCTTCGGTGCCCGCCAGCGAGATTCCCGTGGCGCTGCGCCAACTGTTGTTGATAAGTCAGCACGCTTCGCAGCAAGCCAATGGCCTGTTCGGCAGCCGGCTGGCACGACTGTGGCAGGACATTCACTGGGGCAGCCTGCTGTTTCTGTCGCCGCTGTGGCCGATGGCGGTCGCCTACCCCAAGCTTCTGGAAGAATGGGAGCTGCGGGTTATCCATAAAGGCCAATCAGCCCGCCAGGTCGAGCAGGAATTGTTCGGCATACGCCTGCTCGACCTGTGCGTCGGCCTGACCGAAGCCTGGCACCTGCCGATTTGGGTCTCCCAGGGCTACAAGCTGCTGTTGAGCGAACGGCGCTTGCTGGTCAAGGCGCTGCATATCGCCCGCGAAGATGACCCGCTGCGCCATCAGCAATTGCTCGACGCCGAACCCAACCTGCGCCGCTGGCTGAACCAGCCGGCCAATACCGTGTTGCTGGCCAACGGCCTGGCGATGTCGGCGCAAGAGTCCTGGACCTGCCCGCACACCGAACGCTGGCAGCTCCTCACTGCACTTTACCTGCAGCAGCCCCTGAGCGAGATACAGCAACACGTCCACCAACAAGCCGTGACCAGCGCCCGCACCACGCTGATGCCCGACCTCTGGCACCCGGCGCTGTCACTGATCTGGCCCTGGCACGTGCAGAAGATTCATCGCGGCCTGCTGCCGGCACCGCCGCCTACCGCCGAGTCGCTGGCCGTGTGGCGTAAACGGTGCACAGAACTGCTGGTAGAACCGAGCCGCTTTGCCAACGCGATGCACCTGACCACCTGCGCCAAGGAGGCCCTGGTGGCCAGCGGCATGCAACGGGTCATGCTGCTGATGACCGACCGCGCCCAAAGCACTTTGCGCGTGCATCAGGTTGACGGCCTACCAAAGGACGCCACCAACCTGAGCCTGGACGTGGTTAACAGCACGCTGCTGCAGCGCCTGCTGGAAAAGTCCGCCCAGGTGCGTCTCAACCCTGAAAACCACGCCCAGTTCTCGGCCTTGCTGCCACCGATCCTGCGCCGCCTGTTTACCGGTGAACACCTGCTGCTGCGCTCCTTGAGCTGCAATGGCAAGGTGGTGATGCTGATGGTGGCCGACCAGGGCGGCGGACCGTTCTCGGAAACCACCGTGCAGGCCTTCGGCAAAACCGCCCAATGCATCGAGAAAGCCCTGCACTGCTTTACCAACCGCAGCGCCTGATGCTTGCGCTACAATCGCCCTCTTTTATCGCCAACATTTGTGACCAGGAGACCTCACATGCCTGACTTCTCTGGCTTGCCGCTGGTGATCGAACCCAGCGACCTGCTCGGTCAACTGGATGCCGAACACCTGATTCTGGTGGACCTCACCAGTGCCGCCCGCTACGCCGAAGGGCATATCCCCGGCGCGCATTTCGTTGACCCCAAGCGCACCCAATTGGGCCAGGCGCCGGCACCCGGCCTGCTGCCCAACAAGGCGGACCTGGAGACGTTGTTCGGCGAACTGGGCCACACCCCGGACGCGACCTACGTGGTCTACGACGACGAAGGCGGCGGCTGGGCCGGGCGGTTCATCTGGATGCTCGACGTGATCGGCCATCAGAAATACCACTACCTGGATGGTGGCCTGCTGGCCTGGCTGGAAGAGGAACGCCCGGTCTCCACCGACGTACCCGCCCCCGTCGGCGGTCCGGTCAGCCTGACGCTGCACGAAGGCCCCACCGCCACCCGTGAATACCTGCAAAGCCGCCTGGGTGCTGCCGACCTGGGCATCTGGGACGCACGCGGCCCGCTGGAATATTCCGGTGAGAAAGTCCTCGCCGCCAAAGGCGGGCACATCCCCGGTGCCGTGAACTTCGAATGGACCGCTGGCATGGACCCGGCACGCAGCCTGCGTATCCGACGCGACATGCCGCAAATCCTCGAAGGCCTCGGGCTGACCAAAGATAAAGAAATCATCACCCACTGCCAGACTCACCACCGCTCTGGCTTCACCTACCTGGTGGCCAAGGCGCTCGGTTATCCGCGAGTCAAAGGTTATGCCGGTTCCTGGGGCGAATGGGGCAACCACCCCGACACCCCCGTCGAGATTTAAGGTTTAAGGACAGTTATGAAAAAGCAGTTGTTTATCCTCAGCCAGTACTTGCTGCCACACCACTTGCTGTCGCGCCTGGCCGGCTGCATCGCCGAGTGCCGCGTGCGCTGGTTCAAGAATGCCTTCACCACCTGGTTCGCCAAGCGCTATCAAGTGGACATGTCCCAGGCGCTGGTTGAAGACGTGACCGCCTACGAGCACTTCAATGCCTTCTTCACCCGCGCGCTGAAAGACGGCGCGCGCCCACTGGATCAAACACCAGGCGCGGTGTTGAGCCCAGCCGATGGCGCGGTCAGCCAGCTCGGCCCGATCGAACATGGCCGCGTGTTCCAGGCCAAGGGCCACAGCTTCAGCGTGCTGGAATTGCTGGGCGGCGATGCCGCTGTAGCGGCGCCGTTCATGGGCGGCGATTTCGCCACCATCTACCTGTCGCCGAAGGACTACCACCGGGTGCACATGCCACTGGCCGGTACCCTGCGCGAGATGGTCTACGTGCCAGGCCGCATCTTCTCGGTCAACCAGACCACCGCCGAAAACGTGCCGGAACTGTTTGCGCGTAACGAGCGTGTTGTATGCCTGTTCGACACCGAACGCGGCCCGATGGCCGTGGTATTGGTGGGCGCGATGATCGTGGCGTCGATTGAAACCGTATGGGCCGGCTTGGTGACGCCGCCGAAGCGTGAACTGAAAACCGTCCGTTATGACGAAGCGGCGCGCGCGCCGATCTATCTGGAAAAAGGCGCGGAGTTGGGTCGCTTCAAGTTGGGTTCTACGGCGATCGTGCTGTTTGGGCCGGATCAGGTGACGTGGGCGCAAGAGCTGGTGGCAGGTACGCCTGTGCAGATGGGCCAAGGCATCGCTTTACCTAAAGCCTGACACAAATCCAAATGTGGGAGCGGGCTTGCTCGCGAAAGCGGTGGTTCAGTCAATGATGTGTCGACTGATACCCCGCATTCGCGAGCAAGCCCGCTCCCACATTTTTTACCGCATTTATTCAGTTACAGCTGACCGTCGCGATCGCGGAAGCCCAGCAGATACAACACCCCATCCAACCCCAAGGTCGAAATCGCCTGCTTCGCCGACTGCTTCACCAACGGCTTGGCGCGAAACGCCACACCCAACCCGGCAATCGCCAGCATCGGCAAGTCATTCGCCCCGTCGCCGACCGCAATGGTCTGCTCCAGACGCAAACCTTCCTTGTGAGCCAGCTCCTTCAGCAGATCTGCCTTGCGCTGTGCATCGACAATCGGCTCCACGGCCACGCCAGTCACCTTGCCATCCACCACTTCAAGCTCGTTGGCGAACACATAGTCGATGCCCAGTTTGGCCTGCAATTGCTTGGCGAAGTAAGTGAAGCCACCCGACAGGATTGCGGTCTTGTAGCCCAGGCGCTTGAGTTCAGCGAACAGGGTTTCTGCGCCTTCGGTCAGGCGCAGGGACGCACCGATGGAGTCCAGCACGCTGACGTCCAGGCCTTTGAGCAGCGCCAAGCGCTCCTTGAAGCTGGCGCGGAAGTCGAGTTCACCGGCCATGGCGCGTTCGGTAATTTCCGACACCTGCTCGCCGACGCCAGCAGCCTTGGCCAACTCGTCGATAACTTCGGCTTCGATCAGCGTGGAATCCATGTCGAACACCGCCAGGCGACGGTTGCGGCGGAACAATGAGTCTTCCTGGAAAGCGATATCCACGTTCAGTTCCTGCGCCACGCTGAGGAACTCGGCGCGCAGAGCTTGAGGGTCGGCTGGCTCACCGCGCACGGAGAACTCGATGCAGCCCTTGCCCTTGTCAGCGGGAGTGTCCAGCGGCATGCGACCCGACAAACGGTCGATATGGTCGATATTCAAACCATACTGCGCGGTGATCGAGCTGACACGCTGCAATTGCTCAGCGGTGACCTTGCGGGTCAACAGGGTCACGATGTGGCGTTTTTTGCCCTGGCCGGCCACCCACTGCTGGTAATCGGCCTCGGACACCGGGGTGAAACGCACCTGTTGATCCAGCTTGTACGCCGTAAACAGGATGTCCTTGAGCACCGATGACGCCTGTTCAGTGCTCGGGATCTCAACCAGAATGCCGAACGACAAGGTGTCGTGGATCACCGCTTGGCCGATGTCGAGAATGTTCACACCACCCTGTGCCAGCACACCGGTAATGGCTGCGGTCAGACCTGGGCGGTCTTCCCCCGTGATGTTAATCAGGACAATTTCGCGCAAGGCGCACCCCCAGGCTGGAAAAAAACCGCATTCTACCCACTTTCAGTGACCATCGGGCACAGCCAGCGCTTTGCCGGTCCTAGGGCTGTCGCTATACTGCGCGTCAACTTCACGGACCAAGAGCCGAGCGCAAGTGAACCGGCCCACGCCAGTAAAAACCGATAACTTCTTCCTGCTGATCTTCCGGGCACTGCGCCACCGCCGTGTACCGATCGCATTACGCATCGCCAGCCATAACGTGATCCTGGTCGCCCTGGCCCTGGTGATCTACGCCTGCGTGATGGGTTTGCAGTTCAAACAGGCCATGCACGAGCAAGCCGACGCCCTGGGCGAGAGCCTGACCACCCAGACCGCCACCTCGGCGACTGAGCTGCTGGTGTCCAACGACATCCTCAGCCTCAACGTGCTGCTCAACAACCTGACCAAAAACCCGCTGGTGGCCCATGCGGCCATCTATAGCGTGGACAACCGGATCATGGCCGAAGCCGGGCAGCGCCCGAAAAACGGCCTGCTGGGTGAAGCCGAAGGGCTCTACCAGAGCAATATCACGTTTCAGGATGTAAAGGCCGGCCAACTGCGCATCAGCCTGGACATGCAGCAATTCCAGCAGCCGATGACCATCAGCCTGCAAAGCATGGGCATCCTCAGCGCGATCCTGCTGGCCTTGGCCCTGGCGTTGAGCTTGCGCCTGGGCCGGCACATCTCTACACCGCTGATGCAACTGCGCATCTGGCTGCGGGACATCGATGAAAACACCCCGGCCACTGACCGCCAGGATGAAATCGGCGACCTGGCCCGCCAACTGCACGCCAGCTTTGCCCCGGAACCGGTAGTGCGTGAGGTTGAACCTGAGCCTGAGTTCGACGATACGGACTACGACGACGAGCCCGAATTTGAAGAGCAAGACGCTCCGGTAGCGGGCTTGAAGCCTGCCACACGCCGCGCGTTCATAGCCGAAGAAGACGAGCTGGACGACGAAGACCCGTTTGCCGACCTGCGCGACACCTCGGCAAGCGCCCCGGCCATCGCGCCAAAACCGGCACCGGTCAAGAGCACCGAACCCCAGTACAGCGCCGTACTGGCTGTGCAACTGGGTGCGCAGGACCAATTGCGTCGCCTGCCCCGTGCGCGCCTGACCGAATTGCTGGAACGCTACCGTGACTGCCTCGACCAGGCCGCTTCGCTGTACCAGAGCGAACTGCACACCCTGAACGATGGCAGCACGCTGATGTTGTTCCACAGCGAAGACAGCGGCGAGGACTACCTGACCAACGCTATCTGCTGCGGTGAACTGCTGCGTGCCCTGGGCCACGCCCTGCAAATCGAAGTGGCTGACAGCGGCATTACCCTGCAATTGCAACTGGGCCTGACCGTAGGCGACGACCTGTTCGGCATGAGCCAGATCGACCTGTTACTGACGGAGATCGCCCAGGACGCCTTGGCCTTGTCGCAACACAGCCGCAATTTGCTGCTGGTGGAGCGCAAGATCAGCGAAGACACGCTGATCCGCCAACGCGCACGTATCCGCCCAATTGCCAGCCCAGAGGGCGCCAGCTGCGTGGAACGGTTGATGGAGCCGTATCCGTCGATGCTGGAGCGGCAGTTGGCGCGGATGCACGAGACCCGCAAGCCATAAGCAACACGACACAATCCCTGTGGGAGCGGGCTTGTGTGGGAGCGGGCTTGCTCGCGAAGGCGGTATTCCAGCTGAGGCATTCGCTGACTGACACACTGCATTCGCGAGCAAGCCCGCTCCCACATTTTGAGTCGCGCACAAACAAAAAGGCCCGCTGAGTCAGCGGGCCTTTTTGTTTGTGCGTGATTCAAATCAGAACCTGAACACTTCCATATCTGTACGAATCGGCACCGCCATCGGCATCTTCGGCTTCTGCGGCTCTGCCGGCTTGGCCTGTGTCGGGGCGTTCTGCTTGCGGGGTGCCTCGGCGATCGGCGGCTGATTGGCCAACGGCTTGAGCGCCACCGACAATTGCTGCGCCAGATGCTGCAACAGCACGCCCTGGGCCTGGACCTGAGACGCAGTGGTGCCGGTGTGTTCTTCCTGCAGATGCACGATGCGATTATCGCGCACCTGGCCACGACGGTCGATCAAGCGCCATTGCGCATCGAGGATCGCCGGTTGCGATGTACCAGAGTCAAGCCGGGTAATGGTCAGCAACACTTGCACATCCGGGCTAAAACCAGTGGGCGCAGGCGCGAGTACAACACGCTGGCTATCCAGATGCCCGGCCACTTGGCGCAGCATCAATTGGTTGATGTCGGAGGACAAACTGCCCGCCCAGCGACCATCGGTGGAACCTTGCAGGCTGCCGTCGTTTTGACGTTGCAGCAGGGTTTCGCGTTGCAGGTAGTCGGCTACGACCACCGGGCCCAACAAAACGGCCAGGCCAGCGCTTTGTGCTGGCTGAGCCGGACTTCCGCTGTCCAGCTGGTACAGCGACACAGGCTGATGTGTGCTGCAACCCGCCAACCCCAAAAGGCCAGCGAGCACGAAAATAAAAGGAAGGCGTGGAGCAGTCATCATCCCATCCAGGTGGCTGCCACAAGGCGAACCACAATGTAATACTAAAAATAACCTAAACACGCTCGGCCACGCCGGCGCTGGAAAGGCCATATCATCCGTGAATATGCGCCATGACTCCAGCGCCAAAGCGTCGATCTACGCTTTAAATCGTAGATCGAGGGCTCTAAACCGCCTTAAACAGGCGTTTCCACCAATAAAGCATCCACTCGCTGGAAGCCACGTGGCAATTTGTTACCACGACGACCGCGCTCGCCCTTGTAATGTTCAAGGTCGTCAGGGCGCAGCGACAGGGTGCGTTTACCGGCTTGCAGCACCAGCGTGGAGCCTTCTGGTATGACAGCAATGTCGGTCACGTACTCTTCGCGGCTGGCAACCCGCTCGCCGGGGATACCAATAATCTTGTTGCCCTTGCCTTTACCCAGCTGCGGCAGGTCGCTGATCTTGAACACCAGCAGACGCCCTTCGGTGGTCACCGACGCCAGCCAGTTGCTCTCGCGGTCGTCCACCGGCCGCGGCAGGATCACCTTGGCGTTGTTCGGCAGGCTCAGCAGCGCCTTGCCTGCCTTGTTCTTGGCCTGCAGGTCTTCACCCTTGACCACAAAACCGTAACCCGCGTCTGACGCAATCACGTACAGCGCATCGTCGTCCGGCAGCAGCACGCACTCGAAATTCGCTCCGGGCGGCGGTGTAAGGCGCCCGGTCAACGGCTCGCCCTGCCCCCGAGCGGATGGCAAGGTGTGGGCCGGCACCGAATAACTGCGCCCGGTAGAATCGATAAACACCGCAAACTGGTTGGAACGCCCGGCGGCAGCGGTCTTGAACCCGTCGCCCGCCTTGTACGACAGGCCAGTGGCATCAATATCATGCCCTTTGGCAGAGCGAACCCAACCCTTTTCCGACAGAACGACGGTAATTTTCTCGTTCGGCAGCAGCTCGGTCTCTGTCAGAGCCTTCGCTTCGGCGCGTTGCACGATAGGCGAGCGACGGTCGTCGCCATAGGTTTCGGCGTCTTTGATCAGCTCGCTGCGCACCAGCTTCTTCAGCTTGGCTTCACTGCCCAGCAGCGCTTGCAGCTTGGCTTGTTCCTTGAGCAGCGCGTCTTGTTCGTCGCGCAGCTTCATTTCTTCCAGTCGCGCCAACTGGCGCAAGCGGGTGTCGAGGATGTAGTCAGCCTGGATCTCGCTCAGCTCGAAACGCGCGATCAACTCGGCTTTCGGGTGCTCGGCGGTGCGGATGATGTGGATCACTTCATCCAGGTTGAGGTAGGCGATCAGCAAGCCGTCCAACAGGTGCAAGCGGCGCTCGACCTTATCCAGGCGGAATTGCAAGCGGCGGCGCACAGTGTTGACGCGGAATTCCAGCCACTCCACCAGCAGATTGCGCAGGTTTTTCAGCTGCGGCTTGCCATCCAGGCCAATGATGTTGACGTTGACCCGATAGCTCGACTCCAGGTCCGTGCTGGCGAACAGGTGCTGCATCAGCACTTCGTGGTCGACCCGGCTGTTGGTCGGGATGATCACGATGCGGCATGGGTTTTCGTGGTCAGACTCGTCACGCAGGTCGGCAACCTGCGGCAGTTTCGACGGTTTCGCCTGCATCAACGCGGCGATCTGCTCCAGCACCTTGGCGCCCGACACCTGGTGCGGCAGCGCGGTGACAATAATGTCGCCGTCTTCAATGTGGTACACAGCGCGCATGCGTACCGAGCCTTTGCCGGTTTCGTACATCTTCAGCAGGTCGGCACGCGGCGTGATGATTTCCGCTTCGGTCGGGTAGTCCGGGCCCTGGATATGCTCGCAGAGCTGCTCGACCGTGGCTTTCGGCTCGTCGAGCAAACGCACGCAGGCCGTGGCGACTTCGCGCAGGTTGTGCGGCGGCACGTCGGTCGCCATGCCGACCGCAATACCGGTGGTGCCATTGAGCAGGATATTCGGCAAACGTGCCGGCAACACCAGGGGTTCGTCGAGGGTACCGTCAAAGTTCGGCCCCCAGTCCGCAGTGCCCTGGCCCAGCTCACTGAGCAACACTTCCGAATATCGCGACAGGCGCGCTTCGGTATATCGCATGGCGGCGAAGGACTTGGGATCATCCGGCGCACCCCAGTTACCCTGGCCGTCCACCAGCGTGTAGCGGTAGCTGAACGGCTGGGCCATCAGCACCATGGCTTCGTAGCACGCCGAATCGCCGTGGGGGTGGAACTTACCGAGCACGTCACCGACGGTACGCGCCGACTTCTTGTGCTTGGAATCGGCATCCAGGCCCAACTCACTCATGGCGTAGATGATGCGCCGTTGGACGGGCTTCAGGCCGTCGCCGATATGCGGCAAGGCACGGTCCATGATCACGTACATGGAGTAGTTGAGGTAGGCATTTTCGGTGAAGTCAGCCAGCGACCGGCGTTCTACGCCGTCTAAGCTGTCTGCGAGGATGTCACTCATGCGGGCCTCATCATTGTCGGGTAAGGCGCAGCGGAATTGCCGCTGCGCCGGGTCAATTCAAAAAAACAGCGGTTCATGGCTGGGCGCTCCAACCACCGGCAGGGGCGGCGAAACGATAGACCACGGGGCGCTTTTCACCATCGGCACGCGGGCCGAAATTGTTGTCGATGCCCAGCCAGGCACCTTCCGCGTCCACCACCAGGGCTTCAGCCAGGCCGTAAGGCTGGGGATAACGCCGCTCGGGCGTCAGGGTCTCGTCGGCAAACGACCAGCACAGCTCGACCTTGGCCGTGACCGCATCGCGCCGGCAAATCTGGAACGCATTGCGCTCCAGTGTGAACAGCTTGCCGTTGAACAGCGCCAGGTCGGCGAAATCCTTGGACACCGCCTTGGCGTTAGGGAACTGCGCCGGTTGTACCTCCTGGCCGGCCTCGCTCAACAATACGCAGGGGCCGTCACAGTCCCATAAGCTTTGAGGACGCTTGATCGAAATCAGGCCGCGTCTTTCACGCTCGGCTGCCAGCCAAATCTGATTGCCCTCGGGATTGATCGCCAGCCCCTCGAATAACGCATTAAAGTGCAACAACATGCCGCTGGCCCGCGCTTCACGCACCATGCCCGGCGCGATCTTCAACCACTCAGGCGCGCCCGTCACTGGCACTTGCAGCACCGCCGCATGGGCCTCACTGACAATGTAACGATTACCCACGGCATCGCAGGCAATGCCTTCAAAATCCAGGTCGCCGCCACGAATGAACGAGGCGGCCTTGGTGCGCGAACGCAACCCCCACGGCAGCCCGGATTCCGGCACCGGCGGCACGTCGATCTTCACAACCTCGGCTTGCCAGGTCGGTGCGCTGATATCCAGGCGATAGATCTGGTCGTCATCGCGGTCGGAAACCGTCCACAGCTCGTGACCGCATACGGCCAGGCCCGACAGGTTACCGCCACGCATGCCGTCCACGGGGTGTTCGGAGAGAAGCTTGAGCTCTGCAACGGGCGCGGCGACCACCTCGGTGGCCGCCAACCCGCTCAACATCAGGATCGCCAGGGCGAAACCTGTGCGCATCAGCCCAGCACCTCGGCCAGGTTGCCTTTGGATTCTAGCCAGGACTTGCGGTCCGGCGCGCGCTTCTTCGCCAGCAGCATGTCCATCATTTCCGACGTGGCGGCGTAGTCTTCCAGGGTCAACTGCACCAGGCGCCGAGTGTTCGGGTCCATGGTGGTTTCGCGCAGTTGCGGTGGGTTCATTTCACCCAGGCCTTTGAATCGCGTGACCTGCGGCTTGCCGCGCTTCTTCTCGGCCACTAGGCGGTCGAGGATGCCATCGCGCTCGGCTTCGTCCAGGGCGTAGTAAATTTCCTTGCCCAAGTCGATACGGTACAGCGGCGGCATGGCGACGTAGACGTGGCCGGCATCCACCAATGGGCGGAAGTGCTGGACGAACAGTGCACACAGCAACGTGGCAATGTGCAAGCCGTCGGAGTCGGCGTCGGCGAGGATGCAGATCTTGCCGTAGCGCAGCTGGCTGATATCGGCCGCGCCCGGGTCGACACCGATGGCCACGGCGATGTTATGCACTTCCTGGCTGGCCAGGACTTCGCTGCCATCGACTTCCCAGGTGTTGAGGATCTTGCCGCGCAACGGCAGGATCGCCTGGAACTCCTTGTCCCGCGCTTGCTTGGCGGAACCACCGGCGGAGTCACCTTCCACCAGGAACAGCTCGGAGCGCATCGGGTCCTGCCCCGCGCAATCGGCCAGCTTGCCCGGCAGTGCCGGGCCCGCCGTGATGCGCTTGCGCTCGACCTTTTTACTGGCCTTGAGACGACGGCCGGCGTTGTTGATCGCCAGTTCCGCCAGCGCCAGGCCCAGCTCAGGGTGCTCGTTGAGCCACAGGCTGAACGCATCCTTGACCACACCGGAGACAAACGCTGCCGCTTCACGGGACGACAGGCGCTCTTTGGTCTGGCCGGAGAATTGCGGCTCCTGCATCTTCATCGACAGTACGAACGCAATGCGCTCCCACACGTCTTCCGGCGCCAGCTTCACGCCGCGTGGCAGCAGGCTGCGGTACTCGCAGAATTCACGCATGGCATCCAGCAGGCCCTGGCGCAAACCGTTGACGTGGGTACCGCCCTGGGCCGTCGGGATCAGGTTGACGTAGCTTTCCTGCACGCTGTCGCCACCTTCCGGCAGCCACAGCAGCGCCCAGTCGACGGCTTCTTTATTACCGGCCAGGCTGCCGCAGAACGGCTCGTTAGGCAGGCGCTCAAAATCGCTGACGGAATCTTCCAGGTAGGAGCGCAGGCCGTCTTCGTAGTGCCACTCGACCTTCTCGCCGGTGCCCTTGTCTTCAAAGGTCACCAGCAGGCCTGGGCAAAGAACAGCCTTGGCTTTAAGTACGTGCTTGAGGCGGCTGATGGAAAATTTCGGCGAATCAAAGTATTTCGGGTCCGGCGCGAAGTACACGCTGGTGCCAGTGTTGCGCTTGCCAACGGTGCCGATCACCTGCAGGTCGGTTGCTTTGTAGCCATCGGCGAAGGTCATCTCGTACTCGTTGCCGTCGCGCTTGACCTTGACCCGGACGTGGTTCGACAGGGCGTTGACCACCGAAATACCCACACCGTGCAGGCCACCGGAGAACTGGTAGTTCTTGTTGGAGAACTTGCCGCCAGCGTGCAGCTTGGTGAGGATCAGCTCGACGCCCGACACGCCTTCTTCAGGGTGAATGTCCACTGGCATGCCACGACCATCGTCGGACACTTCCAGGGAGTGGTCAGCGTGGAGAATGACGTGCACCGACTTGGCGTGCCCGGCCAAGGCTTCGTCGACGCTGTTGTCGATGACTTCCTGGGCAAGGTGGTTCGGCCGACTGGTGTCGGTGTACATGCCGGGGCGTTTGCGCACCGGGTCGAGGCCCGAGAGGACTTCGATGGCGTCGGCGTTATAAGAGCTAGCGCTGGGAGTGGCCATGGGGTCTCGTCGTGAGTCGTTCGATTAAAAAATGACCTGCGACTTTACAGTGCTGCAAAGTCGAAGGATTGATACTGATCTGCGCCAATCCCGGCAAAGCTCAGCAGCGCCGGTAATTGCTGGGCGAACCCTTGGTAACCATGGTCGCCACCGGCCTGGATGCGCAAGGCACAGGCCCGGTAATACTGTTGGGCGAGGCGATAGTCCAGGGTTTCGTCCCCGGTCTGCAACCACACCTGATAACGCGCGGCGTCCTGGGGCGCCGGGACTTCCAGCTCGGCCAGTGCCGTCACGTGGTCGTGGGTCAGTTCCCAGGTCTCGTCGGTGTAGAGGTTCTTTTGGGTGCCCAAATAACCGTCGAACATCCGATGGGGGCTGACCGCTGGGTTCACCAGCAGCGCCTTGAGGCCATGGCGTTCGGCAAGATGGGTTGCATAGTAGCCGCCGAGTGAGCTGCCGACCAGCAGTGGCCGCCCCAGTTCAGCGATAGCGGCTTCCAACTGAGGAATCGCCTGACGAGGATGGTGATGCAGCGCCGGCACGCGCAGTTGGTCAGCCAGGCCGAGGGTATCCATCACGGTGATCAACTGGCTGGCCTTGTTGGACGCCGGCGCGCTGTTGAAGCCGTGGATATACAGGATCGAAGCGGACATGCCGGGCTCTCCGTGACGTGGCCAAAGAGGCGCAGTTTACAGGGATCGGGGTGGTGTGTGAGTCCCCTATCGTCCAGCCGCTGCAGAACCAATGTGGGAGCCGACTTGCCCGCGATGGCGGTGGATCAGTCCTGCATGTATTGGCTGGCAAGCAGCTATCGCAGGCAAGCCCGCCCCCACACTTTTGATCAGCGTTTACAGCTTTTAATAGCCGTTGCTGCCGTAGTCCACGGTAAATGCGAAATCCTTGACCCGCTCCACGCCGGTCTCCAACCGTCCGTCGGCATGCAAGCGTAGCCAGCGATACCCCGGCGCCTGCTCGCTGACCTTGAAATCCTCGCTGCCCGGCGCGAACTGAATGCAAGTGGACGGCGACGCCAACAGCCGCACGCCGTTGCGCTCGCGGTCGATCTCCTGGTGCACGTGGCCCCAGAGCACCGCCCGTACCTGTGGAAAACGGTCGAGCACGGCAAATAAAGCATCGGGATTGCGCAGGCCAATGGGCTCCATCCAGGCGCAACCGATGGGCACCGGATGATGGTGAAAGCACACCAGATGATGCCGGCTCGGTGCTTCGCTCAGGGCCTGGGCGAGCAATTGCAGTTGCTGGTCTTGCAGGTAGCCCGGTACCGAACCGGGTACAGCCGAGTCCAGCAAGGTGACGCGCCAGTTGCCGACATCGACCACCGGCTCCAGCAAGTCGCTGTGCATGGCGGCGTCGGCCATGATCTGCGGCTCATCGTGATTACCGGGGATCCAGCGGGCCGGGGCACCGATGGGCGCGGTCATGTCACGAAATTGCTGGTACGACGCCAATGTGCCGTCCTGGGACAAATCCCCCGTGGCCAACACCAAATCAATCCGCGGCTGCTGCGTGTGCACCAGCTCGATCACCCGTTGCAGGCTTTCACGGGTGTTCATGCCCAGCAGCGTGCCATCGGTCTCGGCAAACAAATGGCTGTCGGACAGTTGCACCAGCAAGGCTGGCGCATCAGGACTCACAGTGGATACGCTCGGCAAGGCGCTCTCCCAAGGCAATCACAGGAATGGACGTTTGGCGTGATTATGCTGGGGCAGGACACAAAGAGGAAACCCATGAAGCAGACGCAGTTCACATCTACCGCACAGCTTCGAACTCATGGCCCAGGGCCAGGCAGTGGCTCAACCATTCACCGAGGAACACATTGAGCTGTGCTTTCTCATCGGGCTGGTGCATGAACACGTTGGGGTAAGGATAGATGCTGCGAAAGCGTCGCGCATGTTCGGCGCTGATCACTTCGGCCATGCGCGCATCGTGGTAGACCTGCACTTCCAGCTGCGGCACCGGCAGCCATGGCAGGCTGTGTTCCTGGCGCACGCGCAGGGTGGTGGTGTACGGGCAGTTGACGATGACTTCCAGGGCCAGCACGCCAAGCATCTGGTCGCCATGGGTCACACCGATGCGCCGCGCCTCGGGGGCGTGGCGCATGTCGGGGAGCAGGCGCATCAGCCGCGCATAGTTGGCCTCGCAGGCGGCTTGCAGCCCGATCAGGTCGACTCGATAACGTTCCCGTGCCTTTACTGCCATAACCCCCTCACTTCCGCGCGATTAAGCGCAAGCCATTGCAGGGCGATGATGCTGGCTGCGTTGGAAATTTTGCCGTCACGCACCGCTTGTAGGGCATCTTCGAAAGCCCATACGGTGACGCGGATATCTTCAGCTTCTTCTTCCAGTCCATGGACGCCACCTACACCGGTGCTGTCGCAACGGCCCAGGTACAAGTGCACATATTCAGTACTGCCGCCGGGCGAAGGGAAATATTTGGTGATCGGCCACAACGCAGAGAACGTCAGCCCAGCTTCCTCTTCGGCTTCGCGGTGTGCAACCTCCTCCGGTTCCTCGTCCTTGTCGATGAGGCCGGCGACCATTTCGATCAGCCAGGGGTTGTCGGTACGGCCCATGGCGCCGACGCGAAACTGTTCGTTCAACACCACTTCATCGCGCTGCGGATCGTAGGGCAATACGCACACGGCATCATGACGCACAAAGACCTCGCGGTTGATCACCCGGCTCATGCCGCCATCGAATTTCTCGTGACGCAGCTGCAGGCGGTCGAGCTGATAGAAGCCCTTGAAAGCATTGTCGCGCTGAACAATTTCAATCTTGCTCGGCGTCGATTTCGCAATGTCCGTCATATCCTTCCTCGTTAGCCTGTGCAATTCGCGCCATCCTAACGCGCTCACGCCGGTTGGTGCAGCCCCTTTCCAGTTGCCGGGATAGACGGCGAGCGTCAAACTCACTCTAATCAGCTTAGTGGCGAACTGACTGCCTTGCCGGTAGTCGAAGCTGCACAATTTCGCTCTTATCGACGGACGAAGACCCTACATGTCGCTTTTAAAAATCGCCTCCGTGGCCTGCATCGCATTGACCCTGGGTGCCTGCCAAAGCCTGTTCCAACCGAGCTATCGCGCGCCGCTGGAAGCCACCCGCGACGCCACCGAGCAAAGCAAGCCGGGCTGCGCCAGCACCGATTGCCCGCTGGTGAATATCGACACCGTGCATTTTGCCAAAGAACCCAAGCTGGATGCCTTGATCGAACAGCGCCTGCTGGAAATGACACAAGCCGACCCACTGCCGACGAGCCTTGCGTCGTACAGCGAGCAGTTCCTGCGCACCGCTGCACCGCGCAATAGCATGTATTTGCAGGCCAAGGTACGGGAGCAGCATGACGGTCTGGTGATCATCGAGCTGTCCAGCTACCTGGACCAAGGTGCTACCCACGGCGAACCAGGCCGTGCGTTCATCAACTATTCGCGCCAGCAGCAAAAGGCGCTGACCCTGACCGACATGCTGCTGCCCGGCAAGGAAGACGCGTTCTGGAAAGCCGCCCAGGTGGCCCACAACAGCTGGCTGATCAGCACCCGCCTGAGCCTGGAGCCGGAGTTTGTGAAAACCTACCCCTTCCAGAAAACCCCGAACGTGGCGCTGACCTATGGTGGTGTGATCCTCAAGTACCCGACCACCACGATCGCCCCCTATGCCTTGGGCCATGTCGAGCTGCAGATCCCCTACTCGCGCCTGGACGGCATCCTCAGGCCTGAGCTGGTGCCCGCGCGCCGCTGAAGATCCGACCCAGGATCCACTGCAACAGCCCTGCCAGCACCAGTGCCGGCAGGGTCGCGCCGATGTCCGGATACAGATTGGCCAGCAGGTGGTAAGTCGCGATGCCACCCAGCCAGGCCAATAACGCCGGCCAGCGCAGGTTGGCGATTGCGCCTTGGCCGCGGCGGCGCAGGATAAAGTGATCCACCAGCACCACGCCAAACAGCGGCGCAAACACCGAGCCGATCAATAGCAGGAAATTCTGGTACTGAGCCAACGGTGCAAAGCAGGCGATCAGGGTGCAGATAACGCCAATGGCCAACGCCAGGTGCTCGATCTTCAAGCGCAACAATATCCCGCTGGAGACTGCCGCCGAGTGAATATCGGCAAAGGCGTTTTCCGATTCATCCAACAGAATCAATAAAAGCGGAATGCCCAGGCCAGCCCCGGCCAACGCCAGCAATAGCGCATTCACTTCACCGCTCGGCGCAAATGCCAGGGTGTACGCCACGCCCAGGCTCATCAGCCAGAAATTACCGATAAAGAATCCAAGCGCAGTGCCACCGAACACGCTTTTTGCGCGTTTGCCGAAGCGTGAGTAATCGGCGATCAGCGGCAGCCACGACAGCGGCATGGCGATAGCAATATCAAAACCCACCGCAAACGGCATAGACCCGTCACCGGCCCGCGCCCATAGCGCAGCGAGGTCGGCTTTGGCGAACAGGTTCCAGGTCAGCCACAGGCAGGCGGCGAGCAGCAGCCAGATGCCCCATTTGCGCAGAATCTGGCGCACGAAGGTCAGTGGGCCGCTGACGGCCAGCAGGGTCGCCAAGCCGCCGAAAAACAGGGTCCACAGTAACGGGCTGGCCAGCAGGCTGCCGTCGCTGAACGCCCGCGTACCCAACAGGCTGGCAGCGTCGCGCATCACGATGATTTCGAACGAGCCCCAGCCAATCAGTTGTAACAAGTTGAGCAGCGCCGGCAGGCTCGCGCCTTTGGTGCCGAGGCTGAGCTTGAGGGCGGCCATGGCGGACAGGCCGGTGTCACTGCCGATCACGCCAACGGCGGCCAACAACAGCACACCGACCAGGGTGCCGAGGAAGATTGCCAGCAAAGAGCCGGACAAGCCCAGGCCCGGCGCGAGCAGTGCGCCGGTTTGCAGGACCATCAGGCCGATGCCGAGGGAGAACCAGAGGGAGAACAGGTCGCGGGCGCCGAAGACGCGTTTGTCAGCGGGGACCGCGATGTCCGGGGAGTAGGTGCTGGGTTGAATGCTCAAGGGTGTTATCTCTGAAGAACATTTGTTGTTTGGGAGATCGCTATCGCGGGCAAGCCCGACTCCCACAGGGGACCTGCTGTGAACACAAGATATGTGCACCACTCGGTTAAATGTGGGAGCCGGGCTTGCCCGCGATGGCGGCGACACAGTCACCGCCACCTCTGGATCAGACCTTCTTGTACAGCTGACTCCCTTCCTGCTTGAACCGCTCCGCCTGTTCCGCCAAGCCCTTGGCTACATCGACATCCACCGCTTCAATGCGCTGGTTGGCCGCGTACTCACGCACTTCCTGAGTGATTTTCATCGAGCAGAACTTCGGCCCGCACATCGAGCAGAAATGCGCGACCTTGGCCGAATCCTTCGGCAGGGTTTCATCGTGATACGAACGCGCAGTGTCCGGGTCCAGGCCAAGGTTGAACTGGTCTTCCCAGCGGAACTCGAAGCGCGCCTTGCTCAAGGCGTTATCGCGGATTTGCGCGCCTGGATGGCCTTTTGCAAGGTCAGCCGCGTGCGCAGCGATCTTGTAGGTGATGATCCCGGTCTTCACGTCATCCTTGTTTGGCAAACCCAGGTGTTCCTTGGGCGTGACGTAGCAGAGCATCGCGCAACCGAACCAACCGATCATCGCCGCACCGATGCCGGAGGTGATGTGGTCATAACCCGGCGCAATGTCCGTGGTCAGCGGGCCGAGTGTGTAGAACGGTGCTTCGTCGCAGCACTCGAGCTGCTTGTCCATGTTTTCCTTGATCAACTGCATCGGCACGTGGCCGGGGCCTTCGATCATGGTCTGCACGTCGTGCTTCCAGGCGGTCTTGGTCAGTTCGCCGAGGGTTTCCAGCTCGCCGAACTGCGCGGCGTCGTTGGCGTCGGCAATCGAACCGGGCCGCAGGCCATCGCCAAGGGAGAAGCTGACGTCGTAGGCCTTCATGATTTCGCAGATTTCGTCGAAATGCGTGTAGGTGAAGTTCTCTTTGTGGTGCGCCAGGCACCACTTGGCCATGATCGAGCCGCCACGGGACACAATGCCGGTGACACGCTTGGCGGTCAGCGGCACGTAGCGCAGCAGCACGCCGGCGTGGATGGTGAAGTAATCGACGCCCTGCTCGGCCTGCTCGATCAGCGTGTCGCGGAACAGCTCCCAGGTCAGGTCTTCAGCGGCGCCGCCAACTTTTTCCAGCGCCTGGTAAATCGGCACGGTACCGATCGGCACCGGCGAGTTGCGGATGATCCACTCGCGGGTTTCGTGGATGTGCTTGCCAGTGGACAAGTCCATCACGGTGTCCGAGCCCCAGCGAATGCCCCAAGTCAGTTTCGCCACTTCTTCTTCGATGGACGAACCCAGGGCGCTGTTGCCGATGTTGCCGTTGATCTTCACCAGGAAGTTACGGCCGATGATCATCGGTTCCAGTTCGGTGTGGTTGATGTTGGCCGGGATGATTGCACGGCCACGGGCGATTTCTTCGCGCACGAATTCCGGGGTGATGATCTTCGGTACGCTGGCGCCAAAGCTGTGGCCGGCGTGTTGCTGGTCCAGCAGGCCACTGGCGCGGGCTTCTTCAAGCTTCATGTTTTCGCGGATGGCAACGTATTCCATCTCGGCAGTGATGATGCCTTTGCGCGCGTAGTGCATCTGCGTGACGTTGGCGCCGGCCTTGGCGCGGCGCGGGTTCTTAACGTGGGCGAAGCGCAGCGCGGTCAACTCGGCATCACTCAAACGCTGTTGGCCGAAGTGCGAGCTCAGGCCGGGC
This sequence comes from Pseudomonas tritici, assembly GCF_014268275.3. Classification (NCBI taxonomy): domain Bacteria; kingdom Pseudomonadati; phylum Pseudomonadota; class Gammaproteobacteria; order Pseudomonadales; family Pseudomonadaceae; genus Pseudomonas; species Pseudomonas tritici. The sequence continues at coordinate 792,002 of NZ_CP077084.1, read as the reverse complement.
AGGCGCTCGGTATCGCCACGCACTTCGATCCACGGCGAACGTACATCGCCCAGGCCTTTGCGCACATCAATGATCACATTGGGGTCGGTGTAGGGGCCGGAGGTGTCGTAGACGACGACGGGGGCGTTGATTTCACCGCCGAAATCGGTGGGGGTCACGTCCAGGCTGATTTCGCGCATCGGCACGCGGATGTCTGGGCGAGTGCCCTGCACGTAGATTTTTTGCGAGCGGGTAAACGGCTGCACGGAGCCGGAGTCGACCTTGGCCGATTCACTCAGGTGCACGGTGTTTTTCAGTTTTGTACTTTTTATTTCTGTGCTCATCACGGGCTCTCCAACTTATTCCAGGCGGTGGATTTTTGTCGGAGCGAACCTGTGACGGATGGACGCACTGAAACCAGTGCTGTGCTTGGCGCACGAGCGCTGTTCGATTGTCGAACAACATCCCGGACGAAGCACAAGAGGACTCGCCGGGTGACGAGAAATCTTGTTCCCTACGCAGGCGCTAACCTGATCAGGTTCAACGGGATCCGGTATTTACCGATCTCAGCCTTCCAACAAGGCACCCCGACAAGAACGCGGCCAGTCTAGACCATGCCGTGGGCAAATTGCCAACACCCGAGCATTCAGCGTGATGAATGGCGCAATTACAGGATTGTTGTGCAATGGCAGCGCCACTACACTCGGCAACTGCCTCAAGGCTTGACGCTATGGATTACTCGTCTTAGCCTTGAGCACCAAATTATAATCGTAATATTCAATCTAGGGATTGCCCATGCTGCGCAAACTTTCACTGGCGCTCGCCGTGTCTTGTGCAACCAACGGAATGGTCTGGGCAGCTGAAGCGCCCCTGTCGACCAAAACCGACTTGGTCAGCGTCTACCAGGAAGCTGTAGACAACAACGCCGACTTGGCCGCCGCCCGCGCTCAATATGGCGCACAGAAGGAAGTGGTGCCCCAGGCCCGCGCCGGGCTGCTGCCTAACCTGTCGGCTGGCGCCGATTCCAATAGTGTGCGCAATGAATTTGATCAGCCCGCCGCCAAGATTGACCGTGACGCTCATTCCTGGCGCGCGACCTTGAGCCAACCGATATTTCGTGCCGACCGCTGGTTTCAATTGCAAGCCGCTGAAGCCGTCAACGAACAGGCAGCGCTGCAACTCTCGGCCACCGAACAGAACCTGATCCTGCAAAGCGCCGAAAGCTACTTCAGCGTGCTGCGAGCCCAGGACAATCTGGCGACGACCAAAGCAGAAGAAGCTGCGTTCAAACGCCAACTGGACCAATCCAACGAACGTTTCGACGTCGGTCTGTCGGATAAAACTGACGTACTGCAATCGCAGGCCAGCTATGACACGGCGCGCGCCAATCGCATTGTCGCCCAGCGCCAGGTGGATGATGCTTTCGAAGCGTTGATTACCCTGACAAACCGTCAGTACAACTCGATCCAGGGCATTGTCCACACGTTGCCAGTGCTGCCGCCGGCACCGAACGACGCCAAAAGCTGGGTCGAAACGGCAGGTCGCCAGAACCTTAACCTCCTCGCCAGCAACTACGCCGTCACCGCCGCCGAAGAGACCCTCAAGCAACGCAAGGCCGGGCATGCTCCAACCCTTGATGCGGTGGCGCAGTACCAAAAGGGTGACAACGATGCCCTCGGCGCCAGCAATCCCAACGCTTTCGGCCCGGACTATCACGGCGACGCCTCGCGCCGGACCATCGGCTTGCAGTTGACCATCCCGATCTACAGCGGCGGCCTGACCAGCTCGCAGGTGCGTGAATCCTACTCGCGCCTGGGCCAGACCGAGCAGCAACGCGAAGGCCTGCGCCGCCAGGTGGTGGAAAATACGCGCAACCTGCACCGTGCGGTAAACACTGATGTGGAACAGGTACAGGCGCGCCGCCAGTCGATCATCTCCAACCAGAGCGCGGTAGAAGCCACGGAAATCGGCTATCAGGTGGGGACGCGCAATATCGTTGACGTACTGGATTCACAGCGCCAGCTCTACGCATCGGTGCGTAACTACAACAACAGCCGCTACGACTACATCCTCGACAACCTGCGTTTGAAGCAGGCAGCGGGCACCTTGAACCCAGGGGATCTGCAGGACCTGGCGCGCTACCTCAAGGTTGACTACAACCCGGATAAGGACTTCCTGCCACCGGATTTGGCCAAGGCCGCGGCCGAACAGTTGAAGGCTCGCCCCGGCTATTAAACACACCGTATAACTAATTGTGGGAGCGGGCTTGCTCGCGAATGCGGTGTGTCAGCCAGTACATCTGGTGCTGATACACCGCATTCGCGAGCAAGCCCGCTCCCACATTTGATTGGTGTTGTCAGCGGGTAAGCAGTTTGTCCAAACCGTCCAGCAAACGCTTGAGCGCGCCCTGGTTGGCCTGCATCACCTTGAGGCCAGCCTGGGACATCTTGCGTGCATCTTGCGGCAGTTCGAACAACTGGCGCACGGCTTCGGCCAATCCTTCGGCGTCATCCACCTCTCGCAGCGCCCCGGCTTCACGCATCATTGCGGTGATTTCGAGGAAGTTGAACACGTGCGGCCCCATGATCACGGGTTTGGCCAACGCTGCCGGCTCCAAAGGATTGTGCCCACCGGTCGCCACCAGGCTGCCGCCAACAAACGCGCTGTCGGCCAACGCGTAAAGAAACAGCAGCTCGCCCATGGTGTCGCCGAGCAGAACCGAAGTGCCCGCAGTGACGGACTCGCCACTGGAACGGCGCACAGTGGAAAAGCCTTGCTGTTCGCACAGTTCGAACATCGGTCCGAAGCGTTCCTGGTGGCGCGGCACCAGAATCAGCAACGCGTTGGGATAGCTGTCGAGCAGTTGGCGATGGGCAGCCAACACCACCTCATCTTCACCTTCATGGGTGCTGGCGGCGATCCACACAGGACGCTCGCTGGCGCCCCATTGTTCGCGCAATGCAGCAGCACGCACCGGTAACTGGGGGTCGATGGTCAGGTCGAACTTGATCGAGCCGGTGACTTCGACGGTTTCCGCACGAGCTCCCAGGCTCAGGAAGCGCTGGGCTTCGGTTTGCGTCTGCACGGCAAATAGGCTCAGCTCAGACAGCATCGGCGCCGTCAGCTTGGCGAAACGTGCATACCCCTTGGCCGAGCGCGCCGACAGCCGCGCATTCGCCAACGCCACCGGAATCCCGCGCTGGGCGCAGGCGTGGATATGGTTGGGCCACAGCTCGGTTTCCATGATCACCGCGAGTTTCGGCTGCACGCGATCAAGGAAACGCTTGGCCGCGCACGGCAAGTCATACGGCAAATAGCAGTGCTGAATGCGCGACTCATTGGCGAACAACGCCTGGATGCGCTCAGACCCGGTAGGCGTCATGCAGGTGACGGTGATGGGCAGCGCTGGATAACGCGCAAGCAACCCCCGAACCATCGGCGCAGCAGCGATGCTTTCGCCCACCGACACCGCATGCACCCAGATCCCGCCCGGTCGCATCACCGGCAAGCCATAGGAAAAGCGCTCGCCGACGCGGTTGGCATAGGCCGGCGCCTTGCGCGCACGTAACCACAGACGTAAAGCCACCAACGGCAGCGCCAGGTAAAACAGACAGCTGTAGAGAGTTCTATTCATGGCGCCGGAGTTTATCGGCTTTTTCAGTCGATCGCCTGCAAGCACTCAGCAAAACGTTTGGCCAGGAAGCGCGCGGCGGGCCCCAAGTGCTCGTCGCGGCGCCACACCAATTCCACCACCAGGGCTGGCGGCGTCCATTCGCTGTCCAATTCGACCATTTGTTGCTGATAAGTCGGGTACTGCACGATATGCCGGGGCAGCCAGGCCCAGCCCAGGCCACTCATCAGCCATTCGGCCAGCACGTAGAAACTGTCGGCGCGCCACACCAGCGGGCTGGCGGCTTCACTGCCGGGGTAAACGCTGGTCTGGGTCGACATCAGCAGTTGGCGAAATTGCGCCAGGCGCTGGCAATCCACGTACTTTTCCTTGGCCAGCGGGTGATTGACACCGCATACCGTGACCATCTCCACACTGCCGACTACTCGCCGCTCGAGTGCTTCGGGGATCTGGTCGTGATAGAACAACAGGCCCAGGTCCGCCTTGCGCTCCACCAACTTGCGCGCGACATCACCCTGGGCGGCGCTGGACAGTTGCACTTCCAGCAGCGGGTACTGCCCCGCCAGCGCCTCAAGGCTATCAAGGACAGGCTGGAACAACATGGCTTCATCCTGAGCCAGGCGCAGGCAAGCCTCCTCGCCGCGCGTCAATGACAGCGCCCGGCCATTGAGCCGCTCGCATTGGCGCAGCACTTCGCGTGCTTCTTCCAGCAACACGCTGCCGGCTTCAGTCAGCCGCGGTTGGCGGCCACTGCTGCGCTCGAACAGGCTGACGCCCAGGTCCGCCTCCAGCATGGCAATCGCATTGCTGACGGCCGATTGGGCCTTGCGCTGCTCACGCGCCACCGCCGAAAACGAACGCTGCTCGGCGACGCTGACAAATAGGCGCATCTGCTCCAGATCCCACTGCACGCTCATGGCTCAACCCATCTCTAATTCGGATAGGTAATGACTTTACCCCATCTGATAAAACTCTAAAATGCCAGCCTTATCTGATTGCTTTACCCCGAGGATTGACCCATGAACGCCGCCTACTACTACTTGGCCATTGCCATCTGCTCGGAAGTGATCGCCACCGTTTCGATGAAGGCCATCAAGGGCTGGAGCACGCCAATTCCCCTGCTGCTGGTGATCGTCGGTTACGGCGTGGCGTTCTGGATGCTGACGTTGGTGGTGCGCACGGTACCGGTCGGCGTGGCCTACGCGGTGTGGGCCGGGATGGGCATTGTGATGGTGAGCATCGCGGCGCTGTTTATTTATGGGCAAAAGCTGGATATCCCGGCGATGCTGGGAATGGGCCTGATTGTACTGGGCGTGGTGGTCATTCAATTGTTCTCGAAAACCGCCGGGCACTGATTGTTCACTTGAAACTTAACTGAATCCAGAATTCGCAGCCTCACTGAAGCTCGACAGCGCCTACGGTGCGCATGCCTTGAGAATGTATACTTGGCGCCTTGTTTTGAAGAGAGGTCGCCCATGCCATCCGTTATTTCCACCGACGTTCTGATTGTCGGCGCCGGGGTTGCCGGCCTCTGGCTGAATGCGCGCCTGCGCCGCCAGGGCTTTTCCACGGTGGTCGTGGAAAGCGCCACCCTGGGTGGCGGGCAAAGCGTGAAGTCCCAGGGGATCATTCACGGCGGTGCGAAATACGCCCTGCACGGTGCCCTTACCGGCGCTTCCGAAGCGATTGCCGATATGCCGCGCCGCTGGCGTGAAGCGCTGGCAGGTAACGGTGAGCTGGATTTGTCCGGCGTACGCTTGCTGTCCGAGGCCCATTACCTGTGGTCCCCCGGCACGCTCGCTGGCAACCTCACCAGTTTCTTCGCCAGCAAGGCCGTGCGCGGCCGCGTCGACCAGGTCAAGGGCAATGACCTGCCACCCGCCCTGCAAGACCGCCGTTTCAAAGGCAAGGTCTATCGCTTGGCCGAACTGGTAGTGGATGTACCGAGCCTGATCGAACGCCTGGCACAACTGGCCGGCGACGGGTTGCTCGCCGGGCAACAGATTGAACCGTTGCTGGAAGGCGACGCGCTGGTGGGTTTGAAGGTCGACGGTCGCGCGATTCGCGCTCAGCGCATCGTGTTGAGCGCCGGCGCCGGCACGGCAGATTTGCTGACCGCGCTGGGCCTCAGCCAGCCAGCCATGCAAAAGCGTCCATTGCACATGATCATCGCCAAAGGGCCCGGCCTGAAGCCGTTGTACGCCCACTGCCTGGGCGGCGGGACCAAGCCGCGCATCACCGTCACCACTCACCCGGCGGCCGATGGCAATTGGGTATGGTACATGGGCGGCGACATTGCCGAAGCCGATGGCGTGGCGCGCACCCCGCAAGAACAGATCGCCACCGCGCAGAAAGAGCTTGCCCAGCTGTTGCCTTGGATCGACATGAGCCAGACCCAATGGGCCACCCTGCGCGTCGACCGTGCCGAACCATTGCAATCAGGCTTATCCCGCCCCGACAACGCCTTCATCGCCGAGCAAGGCCGCCTGTTAGTGGGCTGGCCGACCAAGCTGGCGTTGGCGCCTGACTTCGCTGATCGGGTGATCGACAGCCTGGAGCGTGATGGCATCCGCCCAAGCGCCAGCGAGCCACTGCCCGTCCTGCCCAAACCCGCCATCGGTGTACCTGCCTGGGAGCAACTGTTGCCATGAGCCTGCCAACCCTGCATGACCTGCATCGCCCCTTGGGCAGCACCGGCCTGCTGGTCTCGCCGCTGGGCCTGGGCACCGTCAAGCTGGGTCGCGATCAAGGGGTGAAATACCCCAGCGGTTTCCAGATTCCCGGTGACGACGAGGCCCGTATGCTGTTGCGTCAGGCCCGTGAACTGGGCATCAACCTGATCGATACCGCACCGGCTTATGGCATGAGTGAAGAACGCCTGGGGCCGCTGCTGCGGGATCAGCGCAAGGACTGGGTGATTGTCAGCAAGGTCGGTGAAGAATTCGAGAATGGCGCGTCCAGCCACGACTTCAGCGCGGCTCATACGCGGATGTCAATCGAGCGCAGCCTGAAACGACTTGAAACTGATTTTATCGACTTGGTACTCGTGCATTCCGACGGTAATGACCTGCATATCCTCAACGACTGTGAGGTCTACCAGACCCTGGCCGAGCTGAAAAAGGAAGGCAAGATTCGCGGCTTCGGGTTTTCCGGCAAAACCGTCGAAGGCGGTGTAAAGGCTCTGGAACAGGGCGATTGCGCGATGGTCACCTACAATTTGAACGAACAGGCCGAGAAAGCCGTCATTGAGTATGCGGCGGCACACGGCAAGGGCATATTGGTGAAAAAGGCCCTGGCCAGCGGCCACGTATGCCTTGCGCCAGGAGTGGATCCAATTCGCGCCAGTTTCACATTGTTGTTTGCGCAAACCGGCGTCGCCAGTGCTATTGTCGGGACCATTAATCCGCTGCACTTGGCCCATAACGTGGCGACCGCTGCCCAAGTCATTCGTCAACTCTGATGCCGCCGACGCGGCCGACCCCGTCGCAAGAAGGAGCCGACATGCCGCGTACGCTCATAAGAAAAAACCCCAGCAACTTCAAAACACTGCCGCTGCACGTCGAAGCCACCCCCGAAGGCCTGAGCTACCAGAGCGTCGGCATGCCGCTCAACTTTGCCCAGACCCTGCAGCGGCGCAAGCCGGTGGAGGTGGCAGACCCCGAGCGCTTCGCCCTGGAACTGGCCAACCTGGGGGTTTCGGTACGCCTGACCCTGCATTGGCAGAACCGCGATTACTGGGTGCTGGTACGCCAACGCCGGCAGGACCGTGGCGATGTGGTGCTCAAGCTGATTTCCGGCTACGTGCCCGCCCATGAACTGAACCTGCCGCTGCACACTGCCATCCAGGAAATTGCTGAAGAGTGCCTGCTGGAGACGCCGGAGGGTTGGCTCAGCGGGCGCTTCAATGACACCTGGCTGCCGGCGCCCTACTCCGCCGCGCTGCATTACCGCGAAGCGCTGCCGTTTCGCCTGAGCCCCTTGTCCGGTGCTGCCCGCCCGGTGCGTTGTGCCACAACCCAGTTGATCGAGCGCCCGCGCGCCTACGTGCACTTGCCCACCGCATCGCTGCAATTGATTTACGACCTGCGCCTGGAAGTGCCCAAGGAAGCCAAATCCCTGAGCCTGTTCCATGTGGACGAGCGCCTGGAAGGTGATCAACTGGTCGCGCGCCTGGACCGCCAGCGGCCAGACCTGTACCTGATGCCCCTCAAAGACGGCCAACCCCTGGCCGAGCTGTACACCGTCAAGAAGGACCAGCTGTATCCAGCGAGCACGCGGGGTTTGTACCTCGCAGAAAGCTTCGCCCAGCAGGAAGGCTGGGTGGTGCGTGAGGAGCGGATTCGCTGGAAGGATTGGCTGCGCCAGCAAGGGCTCGCGGTGCCGGAGAAAGAATCGAAATTGAAGCGCCTGGCAAAGCGGGTGCTGCGCAAAATCGTGCCGAAGAAAAAAGCCAAGGCTTAACGCGAACCCAATGTGGGAGCTGGCAGACCTGTGATGAGTATTGATAGCTACACATCTTGAGCCTGCGTAGCAGCTGTCGAGCCCTGGCGAGGCTGCGTCAGCGGTGTGTCAGACAGGCCGCAAACGCAGCCTCGCCAGGGCTCGACAGCTGCTACGCACTTTCACTTTGAAAATTGCATGGATATCCAATCCAGCTCCCACAATTGATTGCGTTCAGCCTTTGAGCAAGCGCTCCAGGCCAGCCTTCAACGGGGTAGGCTCCGGCAGTGTGAAGCTCGCTAACAACCGCTGGTTGTTCGCCCGCGAATGCCGGATATCCCCGGAACGCGCCGGCCCGTAAGTCACTGTTGGCAACTTGCCGACTATTTCTTCCAGGGCTTGCAGCACTTGCCTGAGGGTGGTGGTGCGGTTCCAACCCACGTTGATTGCGCCCAAAGGTGCGGCGGGCGCTTCTACGGCCTGGACCAATACGTCCACCAGGTCTTCCACGTACATGAAGTCACGGGTTTGCTCGCCATCGCCAAACACGGCAATCGGCACGCCTTGCTGTACGCGCTCGCTGAAGATACTGATCACGCCCGAATACGGCGATGACGGATCCTGGCGCGGCCCGAAGATATTGAAGAAGCGGAAAATCACCGGCTCCAGGCCATGCTGGCGGCGGTAGAAGTCGAAGTAATACTCACCGGCCAATTTGTCGGACGCATAAGGCGTCAACGGCGCCTTGGTGGTTTCTTCATCAATCGAAGCACCCTCGCCATTGTTGCCATAGACGGCAGCGCTGGAGGCATACACCACACGCTTGACGCCAACCTTGCGCATGGCTTCGCAGACATTCAAGGTGCCGACAAAGTTGCTCTGGTGCGTGCTGACCGGATCATCCACCGATGCCTGCACCGAGGCCACCGCCGCCAGGTGCACCACCGCTGCCGCGCCGACAGCGGCACGCGCCACCAGCTCGGCATCGGCCACATTACCTTCCAGCAGTTCGACGCGCGGATCGTCCAACGGCAGGTTGCTGCGCTTGCCGGTGGAGAGGTTATCCAGCACCCGCACGCTGTAGCCTTTAGCGAGCAGCCCATCGACCAGGTGCGAGCCGATAAAGCCTGCACCACCGGTGATCAGTACCCGTTTACTCATTGTTGCGGATCTTCTCGACGATAGCCGTAGTCGAGCTGTTCTCAACCAGGCCCAGCACTTTGACCGTGCCGCCGTAGGCGCTGACGATATCCGCCCCCACGACCTGGTCGACGGAGTAGTCGCCACCCTTGACCAGCACGTCCGGCTTGACCTGGGCCAGCAGGTTTTCCGGGGTCGCTTCAGGGAAGCTGATCACCCAGTCCACTGCGCCCAGACCTGCCAGCACCGCCATGCGCCGGTCGACACTGTTGATCGGGCGCCCCGGGCCTTTCAGGCGGCTGACCGAAGCGTCGTCGTTGACCGCAACGATCAGGCGATCGCCTTGAGCGCTCGCCTGCTCAAGGTACGTCACATGACCGGCGTGCAAGATGTCGAAGCAGCCGTTGGTGAACACAATGCTTTCGCCGTGGGCACGGGCATCGTCAATCGCCAGCAGCAATTGCTCGATGCTCAGCACGCCGCGCTCCGAGCCTTCGGAGCGCTGGATCGCACGGCGCAATTCAGGTGCGCTGATGGCAGCAGTACCCAACTTGCCCACCACGATGCCCGCGGCCAGGTTGGCCAGGGCCACCGCATGCGGTAGCTCTTCACCGGCCGCAATCGAGGCGGCCAGGGTGGAAATCACGGTGTCGCCGGCGCCGGTGACGTCGAACACTTCACGCGCTCGCGCCGGCAGGTGCATCGCCGGGTGGCCCGGACGCAGCAAGGTCATGCCGTGCTCGCCACGGGTCACCAGCAAGGCGCCCAGGTCGAGGTCGGCCATCAGCGCTGCGCCCTTGGTCACCAGGTCGTGCTCGTCGGCGCAACCACCGACGATGGCTTCGAACTCGCTGAGATTCGGCGTGATCAGGCTGGCTCCACGATAAATCGAAAAGTCCTTGCCCTTGGGATCAGCCAGCACCGGGATGCCTTTGGCCTTGGCGGCCTGGATCAATACCTGGTGGTTCTTCAAGGCGCCTTTGCCGTAGTCCGACAACACCAGCACCTTGATGCCTTCGAGCAGCTCGTCAACCTGGCCACTGAGGGCCAGGGCGTCGGTGGCGAAGGGTTCTTCGAAATCAATACGCAGCAATTGCTGGTGACGGCTCATGACCCGCAGCTTGACGATGGTCGGCTGATGGGCAATGCGCTGGAACAGCGCGCGCACGCCAGCACCGCGCAGGCTGTTGGCCAGGCTGTCGGCGGCTTCGTCGTCACCGGTCACGCCCACCAGGGAGGCCGGGGCGCCGAGGGCGGCAATATTAAGGGCAACGTTGGCAGCGCCGCCTGGGCGGTCTTCGATTTGCTCGACCTTGACTACCGGTACCGGCGCCTCAGGGGAAATCCGTGAGGTACCGCCATGCCAGTAACGGTCGAGCATGACATCGCCGACCACCAAGACAGGGGCTTGATCGAATCGCGGCATGGACAACTTCATGGAGCAACCCACATACAAAATGAACAGGGGCGCGATATTAGCACAGGGTGAGCGCCGCCTAGTTCGAGAGCTTTATCCGGGAGGCATCACAGGCGACATCTGCTCATTTTTTAAACAAAGCGGCCAGGATATGGTCCACCGCGTCGGCCAATTCGACCTCATCGGTGTTGACTTCGCAGTCGGCTGCAAGCGGCGCTTCGTAAGGGCTGTCCAGCCCGGTGAAGGCCTTGATGCGCCCATCCAGCGCCGCACGGTATAACCCCTTGGGATCGCGCCGCGCGCACACGTCAAACGGCGTGCTGATGTAGACCTCGAAAAACTGCCCCGGGCCGAACAGTGCCTTGGCAGTCGCACGATCGGCGCTGAACGGAGAAATCGCCGAGACGATTACGATCAATCCCGCGTCAACCATCAGTCGCGCCACTTCGCCAATGCGCCGGATGTTTTCCTTGCGCGCCGCATCGCTCATGCCCAAGTCGTTGCACAACCCCGTGCGCAAGTTGTCACCATCGAGCACAAAGGTATGCCGGCCTTGCTCATTGAGCTGCACTTCCAGGGCATTGGCCAGGGTCGACTTGCCGGCCCCGGACAACCCTGTCAGCCACAGGCAGCAAGGCTGCTGGTGCTTGAGCGCGGCGCGCGCGGCGGCCGACAACGACAAGGCAAAGGGGCGAATGGAGGCAGAGCCACGGGAGAGCGACGGACTATTCATAACCCAGGACCTCGTAGTCACGTTGATAGGCACGCCGGACCAGGCGCCGCGTACGCAGGGTGCAGAAGTCCCTGACCGGCTCGCTGCGCCGCCCGAGTGAAACATTGAGATGGGGCAGCGAAGACGTTACGCCGAGGCGCTCGCACAGCTGCTGGAAGTCTTGCTCCAGGGACTCTTGGCGACCCAGGAAATCCATGGCCATTTGCCCGATGTGATCGACCAGGAAGTCGGTCTGGGGAGCAAAGTGCAGCTGGCGGCGCAGGTTTTCCGGGCACAACCAGTGGGCGACGAATTGGTCAAAGTCGCGGTAGCTGCACACCAGTGCCTGTGCCTGCAGGTCGCGAGGGCCCATGTGGTTGCTGCGCAAGTAGGTGTAGGCCGAGTAGGCGCGCTCCAGCGGATCACGCACAAAGGCAAATTTGAAACTGCGTTGGCAATGTTCGGGGAACTGTTGCTGATACCAGTAATACGGCAAATGCCCTGGCCAGCGCCCATCGAGCAACGCCGAACAGACGCTGCTGCCGGCGCATTTGGGCACATGGATAAACACGCAGTTGTGTCGTTCGAAAGCAGGCGGAAGTGCCGTCACCCCAGACAACGATTTGTTCACCGCCTGGCGATCCACCACTGACAAACGTCCCAGCAAAAACACCCTTTGGGGTTTGGGAAGCAGTTTCCAGAACAGACGTTGCAACATTCCATTACCCACGCAAGAAGGTTAGCCCTCTCGTTCGTCATTCGAATCGAGAAGGCCAACATAACAAACGACAGGCTGCGAATTATTTGGCTTTGGTCAAGCCGTGTAAGGGCCTTGATACAAACCCCGGGGCGCATTGCGCGCCCCGGCACATCAGGTGATGTTAGCCGTGATGGGCTCATCCAGGCCCATGGCGTGCAGGCGCGAGTAATAGCCGCCCAGGGCCAGCAGTTCCACATGTGTACCCCGCTCGACAATTTCACCGTGGTCCATCACCAGAATCATGTCGGCTTTCTCGATGGTGGACAGTCGGTGCGCGATAACCAGGGTGGTGCGGCCCTTCATGACTTTGTCCAGCGCAGCCTGAATGTGGCGTTCGGACTCGGTGTCGAGCGCCGAAGTCGCTTCGTCCAGGATCAGCAACGGGGCATTTTTCAGCAGGGCGCGGGCGATGGCCAAGCGCTGACGCTGGCCGCCGGAGAGCAGCACGCCGTTTTCACCGACTTCGGTGTCCAGGCCTTTGGGCAGTTCGGCGATGAAGTCCATGGCATAGGCATCGGCGGCGGCTTTTTCGATGTCGGCACGCGGTGCATCCGCCAGGTCGCCGTAGGCGATGTTATTGGCCACGGTATCGTTGAACAGGGTGACGTGCTGGGTCACTTGGGCCACATGCCGGCGCAGGTTGCGCAGGCGGTAGTCTTCGATCTCCACCTCATCCAGCAGGATTTCGCCGGTTTCGTGGTGGTAAAACCGCGGAATCAGGCTGGCCAGCGTGGACTTGCCACTGCCTGAGCGCCCTACCAGCGCAATCATCTGCCCAGGTTCCGCCGTGAAGCTGATGTTCTTCAGCACTTCGCGCTCAGCACCCGGATAGGTGAAGCTCAGGTTGCGCACGTCCAGGCGACCGCTGACGCGATCACGCTCCACGGTGCCGCTGTCGACTTCCGGCTCTTCATCGAGCTGTTCGAAGATGCTTTCGGCACCGGCGACGCCTTTCTGGATCGTCGAGCTGACTTCCGACAACTGACGGATCGGCTTGGGCAGCAGGCCCGCAGCGGTGATGTAGGCCACCAGGTCACCCGCCGTGGCGTCGCCGCGCAGCAACAGCACCAGGAACATCAAGGTGGCCATGGCCGTGTAGATCACTAGTTGCAGCATCGGCGTGTAGACCGCGCCGGTCTTGTTCATGCGCAGCTGTTTGTCGGTGTTGCTTTGGCTGGCGGCGGCAAAACGGCGTTCCTCGTAGCTTTCGCCACCGAAACTGCGCACCACGCGGTAACCCTGGATGGTCTCCGAGGCCACGTGGGTGACATCGCCCATTGCCACTTGGATCTTCTTGCTCTGCTTGCGGAATTTCTTGCTGGTGCTGCCGACCATAATGGCGATCAGCGGCAGGATCGCCAGCATCACCAGGGTCAGCTTCCAGTTCATCCACAGCAGGTAACCGAACAGGAACACCACCGTCAGACCTTCACGGATCACGACCTTGATCGCATCCGTGGCGGCGCCGGTGACCATGGTCACGTTGAAGGTGATGCGGGAAATCAGGTGCCCGGAGTTATGCGTATCAAAATAGCGATTCGGCAGTACCAACAGTTTGTTGAACAGCTGGACGCGCAGGTCATGCACCAGGCCAAGGGAGACCTTGGCCAGGTAGTAGTTGCCGAGGAAAGAGCCAAGGCCTTGCCACGCGGCGATCAGGATGATCAGCAGCGGCACGGCCATCAGCAGCTTGAGGTCCTTGAACAGCGGGATCTTGGGCAGGAACACCACGTCGGGATTGCTCAAGCCATCCACAAAGTACTTGAGGATCCCGGCGAGCATCGGCTGGGTGGAAGCAAAGATCACGAAGCCCAAGATACTCAGCATGAACATGCCGATGTACGGTTTCACATAGCCCAGCAGCCTGAAGTAAATTTTCAGGCTGGATTCCTGGTCCGCTTTGGGCGGTGCGTCACTCATGTGTCGAGCTCACTGATTGGGTAGGACGCGAACTTTATCACATGCATCGGGGTTGGCCCGAGCCCAGACCAAGACACTGGCCAGCGCAATCGGCAGCCACGAGATAAACCACTCGGCCCGCGGGGTGCCCGTTAGGCTGGCCGCATCGAACTGCATCGCCAGGAACGAAAACATCCACATACCGATGATGCCCTTGCCGTAAAGCGTGTCGCGAGCCTTCCAGGCTTGCCAGAGCACGCCGAACCACAGCCCGCACCACAGCAGCAGGCCGGGCAGGCCCAACTCGATGCTCACGTGAGTGAACAGATTGTGGGAATGATCAAAATAGAGGTTATCGGCGAATACCTTGTAATCACCACCCAGGCCCAAACCGGTCCACGGATGCTCGGAGATCATCTGGACGGCCGCCATAAAGATCTGCGGCCGGTAGGAAACGCCACGGGCCAACATCAGCGATTGCATGGCGAAGAACACCGCCAGTGCCGCCACGACTGCCGCGATAGCGATCACGGTGGTGCGTCGGTCTCGGCACCAAGCCGGCATTGCCACCACCGTCAGCAGCAGGGCCAGCGCGGCGCCGCGGCTTTGGCTCAGCACCACAAAAAGCCCGAGGAACCCGACAGAAAGCACCCACGCCACTTGCATCCAGCGGCCACGCGGCACCCAATGCAACAACCAGACGGCAGCCAGACCTATCACATAGGCCCCCAGAATCGGGTGGGATAATTGGCCCAGCCCTTCGAGCCGTGCATACCAGACATTATGCTCAACGCCATAAAACTTGACGATCGCGACCAGCGAAGAAAGGGCCAACCCGAAGCCACCCCACTGCATCACGCGGATGACTCGCTCGGTCTGCCCACAGGCAAACACCGGGAAAAACAGCAGGAACACGCCGATGTACAGCAAGCGCTTGGCCTCCCGCGAAGGGTCTTCGGCATTGGTCCACGACAAACTGACTGCGCCCCAGGCGGCGAGCGCCGCAATCATCAGGCACATCCAGCGCTGTTCACGCCAGACTTCCTTGAGGCGCTCACGCGCCGACCAGGCAAACACCATGGCCGGCAACCAGAGAAACAGCGTCAAGCCTTGTTGATAAATCTTGTTGGTCGGCGCGAAGGCAATCGCCAGCAAAAACCAAAGTAACCCGAAAATCATCCATACCTGCGCCCAACGACCTACCTGCATCACCCGCTCCTGAATACGTACAACCCGCCAACCCGGCATGGTTAAAACCCAAAACTTTCGGCATTATTACCGATCACTGTGCCCGCGACTCCCACAAGGCTTTCCGACGATGCAATGTTCAAGGCTTCCCCAAGCCGATTTAAACGCGATGATTGAAGGTGCCCGAATCCTCGAACAGGACAGCTACGGCCCCAAAGTCTACCTGTTGGCCGACGGGAATATCCTCAAACTGTTTCGCCGCAAGCGTCTGTTTTCGTCAGCGCTGTTGCGCCCCTACTCCAAGCGGTTCATCGACAACGTGGCGCAATTGCAACAGCGTGGCATCCCCACCCTGACCGTACTCGCGTTCTTTCAACTGGCCGCGCCAGGCATGACCGCCGTGCTGTATCGGCCGCTGCCGGGTGAAACGCTGCGTCAGATTTCCAACAAGGAAGGCTTTGACTGGCAATCGAACCTCGATCCGCTGGTGGCGCTCATCCGCCGCTTGCACGGTGCGGGAATTTACTTCCGCTCCCTGCACCTGGGCAATATCGTTGTCACACCTGATAACGAAATGGGGCTGATTGATGTGGCGGATATGCGCTTTTTGCGCGCGCCGCTGAACCCGGAACTCGCACGGCGCAACTTGCAGCACTTTGCACGTTATATTGCACGCGAGAAGCTGAACGAACGCTTTCCAATGCAGGCACTGGAGCAGGCGTTGCTAGCGGCATGAAAACAGGCGCTGGGAGGTTTCACTGAAATCTTTCCAGGCTTGGTCCGGGGCCAGCGCTTGCGCCTGAGCCTCCAGCACATCCTGGGTAGATGTGGCGAACGCACGCTCCATCAGACTGCCCCAGGCCTGCACATCGTCTGACGGCGCGTACCAGCCCGCATCCGCCAGTTGCTCGCGAAACACGGCCAATTCACTGGTCAGAACGGGCACGCCCGCCATCACCGACTCTTGCAGGATCAACCCCAAGCCTTCTTGCGTCGACGGAATGGCGACCCAATCGAAGGCCCGGTAAAGCGTCGCGGCGTCCGGCAGATGGCCCGGCAACGAAACCTTGCCCTGCAAGCCGAGCTGTTCGATACGCGCTTCCAGGGTCTGCCTCGCAGCGCCCTCGCCGATAATCACCAGCCGCGCATCCGGCTGCTGGGCCGACACGCCAGCAAACGCGTCCAGCAAACAGCCAAAACCCTTGCCGTCTACCAGCCGGCCTACCGCCCCCAACACGGGCGAGTCGTCCAAAGTCAGGCCCAGGCGAGACCGCGCCTGCGCCCGAGAAAGCGCAGCCGCACGGAACGCCACCGGATCAAAAGCGCTGCGCAGCACTGTCACGGGTCGCTGCAGGTAACGCTCAAGCGAGTGAGCCAGGGTTTGCGAAACAGCCGCCAGGGTCAGTTGCGTAGCCGGAAACTGTTCGAAGAGCTTCTGGTCTGCCCGGCGCATGCGCGTGACGCCATGGAACACGACGACGGCGCGCACATGTGGCAAGTGCTTGAGCACCGGCAACATCACCCGCGCCACCCCAACCCCGTCCAGCAGCACAACTTCCAGATCGTCAGGCAGCGCCTTCTGAAAACGCGCGCGCATCCAGGGTGCCAGCAACTTCCACAGGTGCCGACCCTTGAGCTGGGCGGAGGAGAAGTTCCATTCCACTGCCGGCTCGCTCTCGTCCGAACCGCCTTGCAGCAACCAGGTAGTGATCGGTGCCCGGCAAACGGCGTGGGAAAGTATCTGTTGGTGAACCTTCTGCACCGAAGCGAATGCAGAACCACCGGCCCACATGATGTTGAGGATACTCATCTGAAAAATGACCTTTTGCGGCGTTGTGGTGGCTTTCTGCGTGTACTTAATGGATCAACCAGCCGATACCGACACCCAGTACCAGCATGACTGCCAGCTTGATCCGCTCTCGCCGCTTGCGCCGCGCCTTGGTCAAGCGCTCTTCTGCCGTCGCCACATGCAAACCGAAACCCGTGTGCAAAACCGCATCGCCTTCCAGTGTCACGGCCGCCAGGTTCAGCTGCGCGTAACGCTTCGATAGCCCCTTCTCACCCTCGAACCCGGCGTAGGGCGCGCACAAGCGATATTCCTTGATACGCCGCAACCCTGGATTCAGCGAAAAACCCTGCCACTCAGGCTTGTCGGACAGCAGGGGATAACACGGCACCCCGCCAATCACCTCACGTGGCCCCAGATGGATATAAGGGCTGTGCACCTGCAAGTCGTAAACGTAGTTGCGCAACCACACCTGCAAAATATCGGGTCGCTGCTCCAGTACCGCCTTGGAGTCTTCGACAAAGCCTGGTCGATAAAACGCCCAATCATCCTCGCAATGGAATATGTAGGGGGTCTTGACCGATTCGTAGGCCAAATCGACGGATGCCAACTGCCCAAGCTTCGGGCGGTTGATCAGGAAAGTGCAATGGCTGTGCCAGTGCGGCGGCACCGCAAGGCGCACGGCTTCATCGCCGGAGTCTTCGGTAATGAAAACTTCGCGGATATCCGCCGTATTGAACAGATCGAAGCTCTCGAGCGTCCGCTTCAATAAATCGAAGCGACCACAACTGGTCACCACGAGCGTTATGTCGCTTTGATCGGAGAACTGCATTCAAGCCTCGATAATATCACATAGCCACTATTCGCAGCCATATCTGACCGGTATTAAACGCCCAGCTTCAGACGTAACCTTTCCAGCACATTCAACGGCGCACGAGGCCGCAAGGGCGGCTCGAGGGCTTCGACAATACGCTGGCCGATACGGGCGAAACCGAACTGGCCGACGGCCAAGTCCTGCCCACTGCGCGCAATGTCCGCGGCCAGTTGCGGATTGGACCGCAGCACGGCCAGTTTTTCCTGCAACTGCGGGATGTCCTGGTAGAACACCACATTGACCATGTCCTCAAACCCGAGGGCCGCGTTCTCCTCGGCTCCCTGATCGAACGCCAGCAACACGCAACCACAGGCCATGGCTTCGAAGTTCTTGATCATGTACTCGCCCATGCCCACATCGGCACTGACGAAAAAACGAATCCGGTTGAGGGTCGCGCAGTATTCCTCACCCGATTTGGTGCGCGTCACCACCAAAGGTTCAACCCGCGCCAGTTCATCGAGCAGAGCCTTGCGACCACTATAGGCCACGCTGTTGGTGCTGCCGACAAACGCCAGTTCGATATCTCGTTCACGATCCTGGGGCTGCAGCAGTGCCTGGTCATAGCCCTTGGGCACGAACACCGCATCGAAACCTTCGGTGCGCAGGCGCTCGGTCACCATGTAGCCTGAACTGATCACGCGAACCCACGGCAAGCGACGGTAATGGGCACTGAACTTGCCGGTGTACTTGCAGGGAATGTAGTTCTGGTAAGCGTCGTGCTCGAGGATCACCAGGTTTGGGATCGTGCGGATAAACCCGGCCTGGCGGATCTCCTGCTTGAAGCGCAGGAAGAACACAATGCGGTCGTAACGGGTCACGTCGACTTCGCGCCGAAAGTAACCGCGCAGGTTGCGCTGCTCATCGCTGCTCAACCAGCGGATATCACATTCGCAGTGCTCGGCCACACCTTCGTACAAGCGGTCGAGGATGGCGCGCTGCTCTTTCTGCACCAGAAACAAGACTTTCATTACTTATCCTTTCCCAAACGCCAGAACAACTCATGCCGTCGTACGGCCTTACGGAAAAATTCGTTCTCACCGTAAGGCGATTTCGCGCGACCTGCCAACACCCGCTGCAACCAGCGTCGCACACGGCGCTTGAACGGCGGTGCCGGCTGCAAGTCATGCATCATGCCCAGCGCCATGGCCTTATCACGCTGCTGCGCCAACGTCAGTGGCAGGCTGCACGGCAGCAACTCCACGGTCGCGTCGAACAACGGTGGCAACGCAATACCGGCTCCGGCGTTGCCCATGGGCCAGCGGTCGTTGTCATGCAGATGGTTGGCGTAGCCCAGTACTGTCGTTGGCTGCCACTCAAGACCTTGCAAGGCTTCCAAAACGGCTTGCTGTGCACAGACATGGTCTGGATGCGGGTCCAATACCGGATGCGGCAACACGATCACGTCCGGGCGAGCCATCATCAGCACCTCGCGCAGGTCGGCCAACAGGTTGTTCCAGGTGGGCAAGCCGTCGCTGTCCGCGGGCAATGGAAACGGGTTGAATTGCCGGAATGGGCGAACGTCCGTCAGCTCTGCTTCACGGGAAGCAAACGGCAGGTCCGGCGCGGCCTGCATCGCCTGCAACTGCAGGCAGAAATAGCCCAATTGCACGCAGTGCGCCTGCGGCACACCCGCCCACAACGGCACAGCGATGCTGTCCCAGGCGCGCAGGCGGCCTTTGATGCGTGCGGCTTCGACCGCGTCCAGGCCCATCTGCTGATAATGCTCAGCTTCAATCTCCCCCGCCGTCAGGGTGACGATCCAGGGATTTTCGGCCTGGCTGTACAGGCCGAAGGCCGCCAATTCAGCATCGTCGGCGTGGGGCGCGATCACCATCACGCGCTGTGCGCGGTAGTCCGGATGGGTCCAGGCCCACAGACGGGGCGTGCCGAGCAATCGGCAATGGCGACCGCGCAACGTTAAGTCGCTCAGCGCCAAACCGCTGAGGTTCAGGTAACGCACGCCGTTGACGCCACGCTCAAACGTTTGCCGATCGCCCGCCAGCTCGACGCACGGGTCAAAAAAACGGCCCAGCCAAGTGCTCTTGACCTTGATCGCCAGCACCACCGTTGCGTCCGCGTCCACCGCCTGATCCAGCAGCAAGCGCCCATGTTCCAAGCGCACGCCCGCCAGCTCGGCATCCGCCGAAAAACGGTACTGATAATCTTCGT
This sequence comes from Pseudomonas tritici, assembly GCF_014268275.3. Classification (NCBI taxonomy): domain Bacteria; kingdom Pseudomonadati; phylum Pseudomonadota; class Gammaproteobacteria; order Pseudomonadales; family Pseudomonadaceae; genus Pseudomonas; species Pseudomonas tritici. The sequence continues at coordinate 772,007 of NZ_CP077084.1, read as the reverse complement.
TGGGCGCGTAGAACAGGTGGTCGGCAAACCACGCTTCATGGGCCACCCAGGCCAGCAGGGCCAACAGCAACGGTAACCACCAGACCACCAGGATGCCGACCAGCAACAGCAGCAACACACCAATGATCAGCACCGTACGCTTGTTGCGCCGGTGACGTTTGAGCAATTGCTGCTTGCGGGTCATACGCTGAATACCTGCACAGGATTGCACCAACGGTCCTTGTATTCGCGGTCGGCGCGACCAAAGGAAAAGCGCAGTGGCTTGCCGACTTCGCGTGCCTGCTCCCAAGCGCCCTGGGTATTGAGAAAGCTCAGCACGCTGCCGGGGCTGAAGGCGCGGGTTTCAGGATCGACCCCACCGTTGACGTATTCCACACTGATCCATTCCGGTGACTCGACCCGATACACCAACTGGATTGCGATGGGCGCGTCATTCAGAAAAATCACCGAGCCTATCAACCACTCGCGCATCAGTTCGATCACTTCCGCCAAGCGCTCGGCGCCCGTGGCGGTAAAGCCCCAACGGCGCAGGAACAGGTCACAGTAGATGGACGCCAGCTCCGCACTGGAAAACTCACTGACCGACCGCACCACGCCGCCCGCCTCTTCCAGCAAACGCAGTTCGCGGCGCTGGTTGTAGCGAAACTTCTTCGACAGTTCTTCGGGCGTGCGCGCCATGGCCAACTGTTCGGCCTGAAGCTTGAGGCCGCTGAAACGCCCTTCGTTCAGCGCAGAGAGGTAGCGCGCACGCTGCCTCAGCGGCGCCTGCGCGTCGGCGGCGGCCGGCAGGATCAGCTCGGCATTGCCCAGATCGAACAGGCCTTTCTTGCCGCTGCGCTTAAGCACGTCCTTGGACAGCGCCAGGTCGCGCCCCCAGGTGGCAATGCACGCCTTGAGCTCACCCGCCTGCTCCCAGGCCAGGTAACGCACCGGAATCTGCGCCAACCCGGCCAGGCGCTCGACCACTTGCGGATGCGTCGCGACGCTGCCGCCAAAACGCTGCCAGGCCTCGCTGTATACAGGCGCATCGACGACGGACCAGCCGCGCTCGCGCCAGCCTTGGAATCGATTGAGCATCAAGCCCTCGCGGTCAGTTCAATGACATGCGGCAGTTGCCAGAAAGTAGTGCGCACCGCCTGATCCGAGAATCGTGCGTGCAGGCGCTCCAGCATCAAATCAGCGCACTGGCGTTGCTGGTGCTGATCCATCGCGGCCAAGTGTCCCAACCCTTGGGCTAGGTGCTCGGCGTCGCCGAAGGGAAACAGGATACCAACGCCCTCAACCACTTCCCGCGCGCCGCCGCAGGCAGTGGCGAGCAAGGGAACACCGGCCGCCATGGCTTCCAGCAACACCATGCCAAAGGGTTCGTGGTCGGAGCTCAACGCAAACACATCAAACGCACGGAAATAGCGACGCGCCTCCGGCACCTGGCCGAGAAACACAACCTTGTCGGCAATCCCCAGCTCGCGGGCCAGCGCTTTCAGGTCCTGCTCCAGGCGCCCGGTGCCGAGGATCGCCAGACGGCTTTCAGCCGGTAACGTTGGCAATGCCAGGGCAAAACCTTTGAGCAGCGTGGCCTGATCCTTGTCCGGGTGCAGGCGGCCGACATTGCCGACCACCCATTCATCCGGCGACAAGCCAAGGGCGTCGCGCGCCTCATCCTTCGAAACCTGCTGGGCCTGCAGGTTTTCGACATCAATGCGGTTGTACAAGGTCTGGATACGCGCCGCCGGCCATTTCGGCAGGCAGCGACGAATGTCATCGCGCACGGCATCGGAAACGCCCAACAAGCTCAGGCGCTTGCGGAAAATATTTGCAAACAGCCGACGCCCCCGGCGCTGATAGTCGCCAAACGCGTGATGCACGCCAATCACCTGCAAGCGCGTGGCGAGCAGCGCGATGTAGATCGGCTTGGCGCGGTGCGCGATGCAGAAACTGAAGTTGCGCGACGCGGCAATCTTGCGCATCTCGGCGATGGCGCCCAGCTTGAGGCCACGGATGGCCTTCGAGCTGTACTCCATGAACAACACTTCATCACTGGCGCAACCGGCCGCCACCTCAGGGTCGGCGACCCCGGTGAGAAACACCGTGGTCACCTTGTAGCCGGAGCCTGCAAACACACTGGCGTACTGCCGCGCACAGTCTAGGAACGGCCCGTCATAGCCGTGGCAGAACTGCAGGACGTGGCGGTCAGCCGAGCGCGTCATAAGGGTCCACGCCGTCTTTGACGACCAGGATGTCTTCCATGATCAGGTACTGCAGGTCAGAGCCGAAGAACATGTTCAGCGCGTCGGTCGGCGAGCAGATCATCGCTTCGCCACGACGGTTGAGCGAGGTGTTCAGGGACACGCCGTTGCCGGTGAGCACTTCCAGCTCTTTCATCATGTCGTAGTAGCGCGGGTTGTATTCGCGCTTGAGCACCTGGGCGCGGGAGGTACCATCTTCATGGACCACTTCCGGCACGCGAGTCTTCCACTCTTCGGACACTTCAAAGGTGAAGGTCATGAACGGCGCCGGATGATCGACCTTGATCATCTGCGGGGCCACGGTGTCGAGCATCGACGGGCAGAAAGGCCTCCAGCGCTCGCGGAACTTGATCTGGTGGTTGATGCGATCCGCCACACCGGTGGCGCTCGGGCAACCGATGATCGAACGACCGCCCAGGGCGCGCGGACCAAACTCCATGCGGCCCTGGAACCAGGCCACCGGGTTGCCGTCGACCATGATCTTGGCGATGCGCTGGGGCATGTTCTCGATCTTGCGCCAGTTCGGCTTGCTCTCGTGCTTGGCGCACGCGGCAATCACGTCTTCGTTGCTGTAGGACGGGCCGAGGTAGACGTGTTCCATCTTCTCGACCGGCACACCACGGGCGTGGGAAACATACGCCGCCGCACCGACCGCAGTGCCAGCATCGCCCGACGCCGGCTGCACGAACAGCTCTTTGACGTCGTCACGGGCGATGATCTTCTGGTTCAGCTTGACGTTCAGCGCGCAACCGCCGGCGAAGGCCAGTTTGCCGGTGTCCTTGAGGATGTCGCCCAGGTAGTGGTCGATCATCTGCAGGGCCAGTTTCTCGAACAGCGCTTGCATGCTGGCGGCGTAGTGGATGTACGGCTCGTCGGCGATATCGCCTTCGCGCTTTGGACCCAGCCACTCGATCAGTTTTGGCGAGAAGTAGAAGCCCTTGCCCTTCTCTTTGTAGCGGCGCAGGCCGATGACGTTGGCGTAGTCGGTGTTGATCACCAACTCGCCATTCTCAAAGGAGGCCAGGCGCGAGAAATCGTATTTGCTGGCATCGCCGTACGGCGCCATGCCCATGACCTTGAACTCACCGTCGAGCATCTCGAAACCGAGGAATTCGGTGATCGCGCCATACAGGCCGCCGAGGGAGTCTGGATCGTAGAATTCCTTGATCTTGTGGATCTTGCCGTTTTCGCCGTAGCCGAAGAACGTGGTGGCGTACTCACCTTTACCGTCGATCCCGAGGATCGCGGTTTTCTCCTGGAAACCAGAGCAGTGGTAGGCGCTGGAAGCGTGGGCCAGGTGGTGTTCAACCGGTTCGATCTTGATTTTCTTAGGATCGAAGCCCAGTTGCTCCAGGCACCAGACGATCTTGTTGCGGTAGCGCTTGTAGCGACGGTTGCCCATCAGGATCGCGTCGAGGGCGCGGTCCGGGGCGTACCAGTAACGCTTGGCGTAGTGCCAGCGCGCCTCGCCGAACAGGCTGATGGGGGCGAACGGGATCGCGACCACGTCAACGTCGGAAGGCTTGATACCGGCCTGTTCCAGGCAGAACTTCGCCGATTCGTAGGGCATGCGGTTCTTTGCATGTTTGTCGCGTACGAAGCGCTCTTCTTCGGCGGCCGCAATCAGCTTGCCGTCGATATACAAGGCTGCGGAAGGATCATGGCTAAGGGCGCCGGACAGGCCAAGAATCGTCAATGCCACAGGGGTCTAGCCTCTTTTAGTCTGCATGCAGGCGGGTTACGCCTGAAAAAAGTGTGCCCCCTGCCTGGGCAGGAAACAGCTAAAGGGCGGGATTATAGCTTAAAAGCAGTGCGCAGCTGTTAGCGGCACGTGGCAAGAGGGATCAGCGGAAGATCTCGATGCTGCCGTCCCTATTCTGGCGGTAAATGGTGTAGGGCAGCACGAGGGTGTCCAGCACGCCGGAGGCGACGAACTCCACGGCGACGATAGGCAACACGCTGCCCCCATGGTCTATCAGGCTCTTGTCCTTAAGGCTCTTGTCAGGCGCTGGCTCGCCATTGAGCGTGCAAAAGCCGTAGATCACCCCGCTGTAGATGCGTGGCACGTTTTCGCAGTGACTGCGCGAGTCCTTGAGGTTCTGGCTGGCTACGGCGTCTGGACGAAAGACGGTATTGATGGTTCCGCAACCGGCCAACGAACACGACACCACAAGCCATGACACTTTCGACCTAATCCTCATGACCCCCTCCCTCTGCCCCAACAGACATTGTTATTGCCAAGGCGGGCCACGCTAACATCGCATAGCCTGACGACCCAGGGCGGGAGCACGATTTGCAGCGTAAGACGATTCCTAAATGATAAAAATCGCCTGATTCACTAAACTCGCGCCCCTTTGCGCGTTTACCTCCTACGCGCGCCACGGATTTTGCCTGACTGATGAACACCCTCGCCCGCTTCACCCTGTTGCTGCCAGGCCTGCTCACGCTGAGCAATACGGCACTGGCCGAGGACACGCCTTTGGTTCTCGACCCCAGTGTGGTCAGCGGCTCACGCAGCGCCAGCCCGACCTTCGACCTGCCCTACTCGGTGGACGGCATCAGCCGTGGACAGATCAGTGACGGTCAACTCGGCATCAATGCCTCCGAAGCCCTCTCCCGCGTGCCCGGCCTGGTGGTGCAGAACCGCCAGAACTATGCCCAGGACCTGCAGATTTCCTCCCGAGGCTTTGGTGCCCGCTCGGCATTCGGCGTGCGCGGCATCAAGCTGATCGCCGACGGCATCCCGGCCAGCACGCCGGACGGCCAGGGCCAAGCCGCCACTTTCAACCTCGACACCGCAGAGCGCATCGAAGTACTGCGTGGGCCGGCGGCCACCCTGTATGGCAGCAATGCCGGCGGGGTGATCCAGATGTTCTCCCGCGACGGCGAAGGCCCGCCGCGCATCGGCGCCGAAACCCTGGTGGGCAGCGACGGCCTGAACAAAAACCACCTGACCGCCGAGGGCGCCACCAACGGCGCTGGCTTCGTGCTCGACGCCTCGCGCATGGACACCAACGGCTACCGCGACCACAGCAGCGCGCGACGTGACCAGACCTTCGCCAAGCTCAATTTCCAGCCGGATGACGACAGCAAGCTGGCGCTGATCTACAGCAGCCTGGAGCAGAACGGCACACAGGACCCGCTCGGGCAGACGTGGTCGGCGTACAAGGCCGATCCACGCTCGGTGAGTGCGAATGCGCTGACGTACAACACGCGCAAAAGTATCGATCATCAGCAATTGGGGCTGAATTACGAGCGCTATATCGGCGATGCGACGTTGCAGGTGAATGCGTATACGGGACGGCGGAGTGTGATTCAGTATTTGTCGATTCCCAAAGGCACACCCGCTAATGAACGCGGCGGTGGCGTTGTGCAATTCGACCGCAAGTTCTACGGCGGCAGCGTGCGCTGGATGCAGCCCATCGAACGTGCGCCGGGCGAACTGATGATCATCACCGGCCTGGACTTCGATCAGAGCGAAGACAGTCGCCACGGCTACCAGAACTTCAGCGGCAACACCCTTGGCGTAAAAGGCCAGCTACGCCGAGATGAAATTGACACCGCCCGCAGCCTCGATCCCTATATCCAGGCCAACTGGGCGCTAGACCGCTGGACCCTGCAAGCAGGTGTTCGGCATAGCACCATGGAACTGGACGTTGATGATCAATTCCTGAGCAACGGCGATGCCAGCGGCAACAAGCGTTATCAGAAAAATACGCCATCGATGAGCGTGATGTACGCATTCACGCCCGAGCTGCATGGCTACGTCAGTGCGGGCAAAGGCTTCGAAACGCCGACACAGGCTGAGCTGGCCTATGCACCGGGAAATGTGGAAGGGTTCAACTTCGGATTGAAGCCGTCAGAAAGTACCCAGTACGAAGTGGGATTAAAGGCCCAGGTGAACAACACCCGGATCAATGCCGCCATATTCCAGATCACCACAGAAGATGAGTTAGTGGTGGCTCAATCCAAAGACGGCCGTACCAGCTACCAAAACGCCGGCCGCACCCTGCGCCGCGGTTTCGAACTGGGCCTCGAAAGCCAGCTCAGCGAGCAGTGGAGCAGCAGCCTCGCCTACACCCGCCTGCAGGCCACTTACGACAGCGACTTCGTCAGCGGCGGCAACAACGCCGTCGACAAGGGCAACTACCTGCCCGGCGTGCCGCAAACCACGCTGTTCACCGAACTGAACTGGAAGCCCCGCGACTGGGTCAGCACCGCCATCGAAGGCATTTACCGCAGCAAGGTCTACGTCGAGGACACCAACAGCCAACACGCCGCACCGGCCTACAGCGTGTTTAACTGGCGTGCGCGCTTCGAGCAGAAGGTCGAACACTGGACCTTCCATCAGACCCTGCGCCTGGATAACTTGCTCGACCGCCAGTACGTCGGTTCGGTGATCGTCGGCGATGGCAACAACCGCTATTACGAAGCGGCGCCAGGGCGCTCCTGGTATGCGGGTGCAGGCGCGGAGTACGAGTTCTGATCAGCCCGCCCCGCACAAAACGCGATGCGGACGGTCGAAAGGCCCTGATCCCCCTTTAGCCTGCAAGGAACGCTCATGAAACACATCGCGGTTATCGTCGCCCTAGGCGTACTCAGTGGTTGCGGCACGCAAGGCATCAAGAGCGGCGACAAGGCCGACGCCCCGTATAAAGACATGCTTAAGAAACCGCTACTGGCCGACTCGATCATGCGCGATGGCGACGACCTCAGTTACCAGGTTCAAGTCACGCTGACCAACAATCTCGCCGTACCCGATATCGCGCAGCTTCAGGCGTCCTGCACCACGCCGAGCGGGAACCTGCTGTATCTGGAAGCGCCCGGAACCCCGAAGCCCGACGGCCAGCCCACGCGCATTACCGTCATGCGCAACCTGACGCCGGCCGTGGTTGGCGAACTGCAACAGAACACCAGCTTTACCGACGCTTGCGCGCGCACGCCACGCCCGGATTGGCGCCTCGTCAGCAGTACAGCCACTCAACGCCAATTGCTGATCGACCGTGCCAGCCTCAAGACCGTGGGTGAGAAAGTAGAGCTCTGGGGCGCCTACGATGAACCGCTCATCCTGACCAACAAACTGAAAAAGATGCCCTACGCCCAGACCCGCATGCACTGGGAGGTCAGTTGCAGCCGCCAGACCTATCGCACTCTGGCCACTTTCAGCCTCACCCCGAAAAACGTCGTGACCTTCGGCAGCGTGGTAGCAGTCCCCATCGACCAGCCTTTCAGCAGCGCCGAGACGGACACCCAGACCCTGCTCAAGGCCGCGTGCTCGCCAACAGTGGCGCAACTCCCGGTAGCCGTTGCGCGTACCAAGCTCGAGCAAACCCTGACACCCGCACCTGTCCCGACAGCGGTGACAGAGGCGATCTCCGCACTGGGAATGCCCCCCGCAGCCAAACCTCTGCGCCACCTTATGGAGAAGCGCGACTTGGGTTCTTCCAGCTTGCGCACTGACGTGTTCATTGAGCCCGGAACCGGAAACGGTCAGCTTAAAATCCGCCGAGCCACCCAATTCTCAAGCACCCACATCACCACATTCCGAGGGTTGTTCAGCCTGACCTTCCAAAGCGATTTCGAACTGCACGGGATGAAAGTCTCGGCCGCCAGCAATGTTGAGCAACTCAGCTTCACCGGCGACTGGAAGCAGATGCCGATCGGTGCAACGCTGGGGTTCAAACTCAAAGAGCTGAATCGCAACACCGCTGAAGAGGATCGCGTGCTGTCCCGCAATACCACCTGTGTAGTGGCGCGCGAACTGCCAGCCAGCAGCATCAACTCGACGCTGAGTGGCAATGCAAAGGAGCTCAATTGCACTGCCGCAGGTGATAACTACCAGGCCACCAGCACCGTCATGTACCTGAAGGACTACGGGTATTTCTTTGCTACCGAGGACGTGATCCAGGGCAAATACAAAACCCATACGACGCTGATCAACGCACAATAACGTCGACTGGCAACGCTGAAGCTCCACCCCCCAAACACTATTGCCCACGCAACACCTGTAGTGAGCGGGCTTGCCCCGCGCTGGGCTGCGAAGCGGCCCTAGCGTTTTTTCAAGTAAAAAGCGGTGTCAGGGATCAGGCGGTCTGCTTGGGGAGGCGCTGATCAATCAGCTGATACAACGCACTGCTCTCAGGCCAATTACGCATGAACCGCGCGCGGTCCTTGGCAAACGCCGGAGCGAAGCTGGCTTGGGTGCTGTGCTGGCGCATGGCATCCAGGTCGATCAACGACCAGCGATCCTTGTCCCAGAACAGGTTATGCCCCTTGAAGTCGCCATGGCTGATGCGCTCGCGGATCAGCTCGGCGAACAGGTGATCCAGGGCGAGCAGTTCGTTTTCCGGCGCGTCACCGTTCTCAACGTAAGGCGCAAAGCGCTCGATGATGTCCGGCCCCGGCAGGAATTCGGTAATCAGGTAAGCGCGACCGCGCAGGCCGAAAAAGCGCTTTTCCAGCACGGCCAGCGGCTTGGGCGTAGCGATACCGAGGAACGCCAGGCGATTGCCTTCACGCCAGGAATGCCAGGCACGGCTTGGGCGCCAGAAGCGCTTGAACCAGTGGGCGAAACTCTTGATGTTGTAACGCTTGATCACCAATGGGCGACCCGCCACTTCGGCCTTGGCCACCGTGGCGGTTCCACCGGTCTTGTACAAGTGGCCCTGCTCGAGCAAGGCATCGGCCTGTTCCAGCACCGCCAGCATCGCGACTTCTTCCTCGCGACGGATTGCACGCAGGGCAAACGGCCCGCGCAGCACACTGAACAGCGTGCATTCGCGACCGACCTTGTTGAGAAAGTCCTTCAGGCGCCAAGCGCTGACCTTGCGCACCTGTTTTTCCAAAGCCTCCAAGGGCAAAGCGTGCTCGCCGTTGCCCAGCAGGTAGTACACCAGCAGCTCTTCGGTAAATGGCTCGAGATGCTTCGGCAACTGGGCGAAAAACACCCCAAGGTTCTCCAGTACGCGGTTGCGCGACAGGGGCTTGCCCGCCTCTTCGACGCGAATCCCGGCACCATCGATCAAATACAGCTTGCCGTCCCGACGCAGCAAGTTGTCCAGGTGCAGGTCTTCCTGCCACAGGCCTTTGGTGTGCATCAGGGCAATCGCACCCAATGCCTCGGCAAGCACCGCAGTTTGCTCGTCAGCCAAGGGCGGCAGGCTTTCGACCGCGTGCCAGGCATCCGCCAGGCTCTCGGCGCCTTCGATAAATTCGAACAACAGCCAACCGCCCTCGCCTTCCTGCAAGCCATCGGCCAGCAACAACGGTGTGGTCAGGCCTTGCTCGGCGAGCAGGCGCACGCCATTGAGTTCACGCTGAAAGTGCCGCGCCGCCTTGCTGCCCACCAGCAACTTGGCCAGTACTGGACGCCCGCGCCACACCGCTGCGCCTACGTAGCGCTCGCCCGGCAGCACGCGCAACAGGCTCAGCAGTTGCAACTGGCCTGGGCCCGCCGCATCGGCCAATTCAATCGTCAGCGGCAGGGTGGGAGTACGGCCGGCGGTTTTCAGCTCGGACAAACGCATCAACGGTTTTCCTTGTGACTACGACGGGCGCCAAGGCGCTGGAACCAAGTGGCGACCAACTCGCTGCTCTCAGGCTGCTCCAGATACGCCGCCAACAGTTGGCGGACCTGCGCATCGGACCATTGTGGTGCGCGACGCAACAACGGCTCCAGATCCTTGACCCGATCACGCCAGCCGAACAGCAGCGGGCGGGTTTTCTCCAGGTCGATCAACTGCGCGGCATAACCGTCACCGGTGGCCCGCAGGAAAATATGCTTGGGGTAGAAACAGCCATGCACCTGGCCGACGCTGTGCAGTCGGCGTGCGAGTTGGCCACAGGCCAGCAGGATCGCGCGGTGCTGGGCATCGCTCAGTGAAGGCCACTGCTCCAGCAACGAATCCAGGTCATTCCAGCCGTCCAGGGCGCGGGTCAGCAGCATCGCGCGGTGTTCGCCAGCGACTTTTCGCTCCCCGTAGAACGCCGCTTGCAAAGCCGGAATACCGAGCTTGCGATAACGGCTGATATTGCGAAATTCGCGGGAGAAACTCGGCTCGCCAAAGGGGCGGTGCAGGCTACGCGTCAGGTAATTGCTCTGGCGCTTGAGGTAGTAACCGTGGCCGTCGAGCTCCAGGCGAAACACGCTGCTCCAGCCGCCGCGACTGGTATTCGGCTCGTCCACCGCATCCAGTTGTTTGGCCCACAGGGCATCGAACGTCGCCAGGCCGTTGCGCTCCAGCAGCGCACGGTCTTCAGCCGCCAGGAAATCACTCATTCGCGCCCCTCGAAAAACTTCACCACGTGGCGAATACGCTGCTTGTCCGACGCACTCAGGTGCCGGCGCTGACGGTACTGCATGTAGAAGCGCAGGCGCTGGGTGGCGGACAGGTGATACTTGGCCACCTTGTCCAGGCAGGCCAGGTCTTTGGTAATACGGTACTTGAGCCAGAAGCCGCGCCAGAAGTCGCCATTGGGGCAATCGATCAGGTACAGCGTTGTCTGGTCGTCGATCAGCAGGTTGCGCCACTTCAAATCGTTATGGGTAAACCGATGATCGTGCATGGTGCGCGTGTATTCAGCGAGCTGGCGGCTCACCGCGTCGACCCACTTCGGATCGCGCAGGCGTGCATCCTTACGCTCGGCCAGCACCGACAGGTCTTCCGTCCTCGGCAACTCGCGGGTGATCATCGCACCACGGTCGTAGGCCAGGCCTTTGCGTTCCAGGCCCCAGGCAACCACGTCGGCAGTGGGAATGCCCCACTTGGCGAAGCGCTTGAGGTTCTGCCATTCGGACTTGACCCGGGGCTTGCCCAGGTAACGCCGCAAGCCCTTGCCGGCGCCGACGTAGCGCTTGACGTAGTAATTGACCCCGCCGCGCTCCACCCGGATCACCTCCGACAGCGGGTCGCGGGTCAGCCGCTCACCTTGCAGGGCAAAAACCGCTTCGAGGCTTCCAAAATCATCCGCCAGGTGGGCGTAGGCAGGCTCCAGAATCCAACCCGCCATCAGATTGCATCCCCGTAACGTTGCTTGCGCGCATAGAGCTTGTCGGCCTTGCGCTGCATCAGGCTCAACGACGCCGATTGCTCGGCCAGGATCTGGCGCAGCGGTTGGCGGAAGTAGCCCTTGAGAAAGCGCAGCTTGTCGCGGCGGGTCAGGCCGATTTCCAGCGCCGAGTAGTACAGCGCCGAGAGGTCCTTGTCGCGCCAGCGCAGCGGCAGATGGGCCCGCAGTTGGGCACGGTGCAGGTCGATCACCGACAGCTTGATGTCTTTCGCATCGATAGGCTTGGCGGTGTCCAGCAAGAAGTGGCACAGGTAGCAGTCACGGTGATTGACGCCACCTCGGTGCATATCACCAACCATGCGCGCCAGCTCAGCCGTAAGGGCGTGGCGCAACGCAGGCGCGGGCGGCTCGGCCACCCAATTGATTGTCAGGTCTTCCAGGCTGATCGTTGGCGCCAGCTCTTCGGTGATGATGAACGAGTGCTGGTCCGCCGGGTTGCTGCCCTTTTCGCCGAACGCCACACCGGTCATGGTCGGCACGCCCAGTGCCTGCAAGCGGTGGATGGCGTCCCACTCAAGGCCGGCGCCGAGCACCGGCAACTTGGCGGTGATCAGGTTCTTGAAGATTTCCGCCCAACCAATGCCGCGATGGATTTTCACGAAATACGGGCGGCCATCGACCTCGGTGCGCAAGGTGCGACGCGCCGCCAGCTCACGGAATACCTGGCCTTGCAGTTTCTCGACTTCGGCAAAGGCATCAAGCCCGGCCCACAACGTCTTGAACGGTTCGGCAAGAATCAACTTCATCGTTTTGGCTCCGCCAGAATCACATCTGCCGCGTGCTGCGGCATGCTGTAGAGGTCGGCCGTCTCGGCGAAGGCCAACCCATTGCGGCTCCAGGCCGCGCGCTGTGCAGTGTCGGTGAGCATCTGGGCCAAATACTGGTTCAGCTGCGTTTGCTCAAACGGCTCATCCAGCACCAGGCCGCTGTCGGCCTCATTGATGTAATGCGCATAACCACACACGGCCGAGACCAGCACCGGCAACCCGGCCACCAGGGCTTCAAGCAATACGGTGCCAGTGTTTTCGTTGTACGCCGGGTGGATCAGCAGGTCGGCGCCCAGCAGGAAACGTGGGATATCACTGCGGCCTTTGAGGAACTGCACGTTATCGCCCAGCCCCAACGTGGCGCTCTGCAACTGGAATACTTTGGGGTCGTCCTGGCCGATTACAAACAGACGCGTGCGCTTTTTCAGCTCCGCTGGCAAGGCGGCCACGGCCTTGAGGCTGCGGTCGACGCCCTTGGTCTTGAAGCCGGAGCCGATCTGCACCAGCAACAGATCGTCTGCGCCCAGGTTGAACTCCTTGCGGAAACCTTCGCGAATCTCGGCGGCATTCGGCGGCGCGCGGCGGTCCTGGGCAATGCCCGGCGGCAGCAAGTGGAAGCGTCCCAGCGGGGTGTCGTAATACTTGATGAACAGCGGCTGCTGCACTTCGGAAATCATCAAGACTTCGGTCTTGGCGTCCTTGGCAAACACCGCGCGCTCGTACTCGGCAAAGTGGCGATACCGGCCAAAGCTTTTGTACAGCGAATGGCGCAGGTTTTGCGCCTTGTCTTCAAAGCAGCCGTCGGCGGCGTAGTACACGTCCAGGCCAGGCATTTTGTTGAAACCAATCAGGCGGTCCACCGGGCGCTGGGCCAGGTCGGCCTCCATCCAGGCGCTGAGTTTCTCGTTGCGCCGATGGTTGAAGAACGCCTTGACCGGCGCCACCAGCACTTCGAAACCGGGCGGGATATCGCCTTCCCAGATCAGCGTGTAGACACGAATCTGGTGGCCACGCTGCTGGCATTCCAGGGCGATGCGCATGAAGTCACGCTGCAGGCCGCCAAAGGGGAAATATTTGTACAGAACAAAAGCCAGTTGCATCAGTGCAGCTCCTCAGCCAGTAACAACGTGCTCAGTCGGCTTGCCACACGCTCAGGGTTCAGGCGCGTGAAGCACAGGGGCGACTCGCGCGTGATGTCGAACCGACGCAGGTCGTCGGCCGTCGGTTGATAGGTACAGTGTTTTTGCAGGCAGGGCGCGCAGGGGAAGTCGCTCGCCAGGTGAATCTGGCCCTTGCCATAGGCGCCAGTGAGGCCTGGGTTGGTCGGACCGAACAGGGAAATGGTCGGCACGTCCAGCGCAGCAGCCAGGTGACCGAGACCGGTGTCAACCGCCACGCAGGCGCGTGCGCCGGCCAATACGCGGGCGACACCGGCCAGGTTCAGCTTGGGCAGCACTTCGGCATTTGGCAGGCCCTGCGCCAGGCGTTCGGCGCGGGCTTTTTCGGCGGCGTTGCCCCAGGGCAATTTCACGTCCACACCCAGGCGGCCCATGCGTTCGGCCAACTCACGCCAGTAGGTTTCTGGCCAGTGCTTGGTGTCCCAGGTGGTGCCGTGCAGCAGCAGGACGAAGGGTTTTTTCGGCGGCAGGCCGAGCAGCTTATCGACGCCCAGGCCATAGTCGCCCAGGCCTTTGGGTAAGTCATAACCCAGCGCCACGGCGAACAGTTGGCGCAAACGCTCCACCGCATGTTGCCCGCGGGCCACGGCCAGGCGCCGGGAGTAAAAGCGTGCTGCGAACGGTTCACGGGCCGAGTGCTTGTCGAAACCGGCTACCGGGGCACGTACATAGCGGGTCAGCCAGGCGCTTTTAAGCAGGCCTTGGGCGTCGATCACCAGGTCGTACTTGGTCGACTGGACCTGCTGCTTGAAGCGCCGCCATTCGCCACTTTTGAGGGTCTGCCAAATGTTTTTGCGCCAGCGGCGGATCGCCACCGGGATGACCTTGTCGACCGCCGGATGCCAGGTGGGAATTTCGGCAAAGCCCTCTTCCACGACCCAGTCGAATTGAATGCCGGGGATCGCCCGCGCCGCGTCGGTCAGTGCCGGCAACGCGTGGATCACATCGCCCAGGGATGAGGTCTTGATTACCAGTACGCGCAAACTATCGGACCTCGACCACAGAGCCCTGCAACCGCTGCAAGGCTTCGTTCACCGGCTGCGGCAGCAATTGGCGCATGCAGTTGTAGTGACCGAAACGGCAGGTGCGCTCAAAGCACGGACTGCACTCCAGGCCCAGGCGCACGACTTCGACCTTATCGGCCAAAGGCGGGGTGAAACCAGGGGAAGTGGAGCCGTACACCGCCACCAATGGGCGGTTCAGCGCGGCGGCGACGTGCATCAGGCCGGAGTCGTTGGACACCACCGAATCAGCGCAGGACAGCAGGTCGATGGCCTCAGCCAGGGACGTGTCGCCACTGAGGTTGACCGACTCTTCGCGAAGGCCGGGAATCAGGCGCTGGCGAATATCTTCACCCACCGGATGATCCTTCTTCGAACCAAACAACCACACCTGCCAACCTTCGCGGATCTTGGCCTCGGCGACCTTGGCGTAGTGTTCCGATGGCCAGCGCTTGGACTCGCCAAACTCGGCCCCTGGGCACAGCGCCAGGACCGGACGGTCGAGTTGCAGGCCGAACTTGGCCAGGGCGGCGTCGCGGCTGACCGGGTCGATCTGCAGGCTCGGGCGCGGATACGGCTTGGGCAACTCGGCACCCGGCTCGTACGCCAGGGCCATGAAACGCTCGATCATCAGCGGGTAGCGGGCTTTGTCCAACCTGCGCACATCATTGAGCAGCACGTAGCGAAACTCGCCGCGCCAGCCGGTGCGTTTGGGGATGCCGGCAAAATACGGCACCAGCGCCGACTTGAGCGAGTTGGGCAACAGGATCGCCTGGTCGTATTCGCCCGCCAAGGATTTACCGATGCGGCGGCGGGTCGCCAACTCCAGGGCACCGTGACCGAGCGGGAAGCTCAAGGCCTTGCGCACCTCGGGCATGCGCTCAAGGATCGGCCGGCTCCACTCAGGGGCGAGCACGTCGATCTGGCAGTCTGGGTAGCGCATGCGCAGGCACTGGAACAGTGTCTGCGCCATCACCATGTCACCGACCCAACTGGGCCCAACGATCAGAATATTCATGTAGTTTCCACAAACGATACGGGGAGGCTTATGCCTCCCCGCCTCGATAATGACTATAAGACCGGGTTTGTGTGAACACCGGTTTGTGTGGGAGCGGGCTTGCTCGCGAAGGCATCACCGCGGTCCGATAGACAGACCGCAGCGCCTGCTTCGCGAGCAAGCCCGCTCCCACATAAAGCCGGTTTCCACATCAGATCGGCGTCGCTCAATTCATCAAGTTTCAGCTTAACCCCAGTTCTTTCCAGATTCGCATCACCTGGCGCCGTTCGTCGGCGAACTGATCCCCGGCCACCGTACCGGCCTCGTTTTGCAAGGCCTGGCGGTGCGCGGCGGAACGGTAGGCCTTATACACCTCACGCAGCAGATGGGCATCGGTGGCGGGCATCAAGCCCACCTGCTCCAGGCCTTCCAGAATGCGGATATTGTCGGTATAGCGCAGCAACGATGGATGTTGCGCAGACCACGCCAAAGCCGCGTATTGCACCATAAATTCAATATCGACGATACCTCCGGCGTCCTGCTTGAGGTCGAACGCCGCCGTGGCTTCGAAGGCATTGGCGCCGGTGCCGGCCGCCGTGGTCTTGGTACCCAGGTTGTCACGCATCTTCGCGCGCATCTCGCTGACCTCCTGGCGCAGCTTCGCCAGGTCCCGCTCCCGGCCCAACACTTTAGCCCGGACGTGTTCAAACGCATGCCCCACATCCTGGCTACCGACCAGCACCCGCGCACGGATCAATGCCTGGTGTTCCCAGGTCCAGGCTTCATTTTGTTGATAGCGATCGAACGCTCCCAGTGAACTGACCAACAGCCCGGAGGCCCCGGAAGGCCGCAGGCGCATGTCCACTTCATACAGCTGGCCGGAGTTGGTCTGGGTGGTCAGCAAGTGAATGATGCGCTGGCCCAGGCGCGTGAAGAACTGCGCGCCATCAATCGGCTTGGCGCCATCGGTTTCAGCCTGCGGATCGCCGTCATGGATAAACACCAGGTCCAGGTCCGAACCATGCCCCAGTTCGATCCCGCCGACTTTCCCGTAACCGACAATAATGAACCCAGGATCGCACAACGTACCGTCCAACCGCTGTGGCGAGCCGTGACGCGCGACGGTCTGGCGCCAGGCCAGGGCCAGCACCTGCTCAAGAATGGCCTCGGCAAGCCAGGTCAGGTAGTCGCTGACTTTCATCAGCGGCAGGCTGCCGGCGATTTCCGACGCGGCCACGCGCAGGCGGTGAGCCAACTTGAAGTGCCGCAAGGCTTCCATCTGCTGCTCAAGGTCGTCCTCGGGGATTCGCGTCAGGCGCTCGCGCAGTTCAGCCGCAAGCTCCGGCGCCAATGGCGGCTTGAACAAACGGCCTTCGTTAAGCAATTCATCCAGCAGCAGCGGGAAGCGGGTGATCTGTTCGGCGATCCACGGGCTGGCGGCGCACAGGGTCAACAGGCGACGCAGGGCATCGGGGTTTTCCGTGAGCAGCACCAGGTAGGCAGAACGCCGGGCGACCGCTTCCACCAGCGGCAACACGCGCTCCAGCACCAGGTCCGGGTTGGCGTGTTCGACAGCCTGGGCGAGCAGACGCGGAATAAATGCATCCAGGCGTTCGCGCCCCAGGCGCTGCATGGCACGCAGTTGCGGGCTGTTGCGCAGGCCGGCCAACGCTTTGAGCGCCTTGGTCGCGTCAGTGAACCCGCCTTCGGCCAATTGGCGGCAGGCCGCTTCGTCGTCTTGGGATTCTTCCCACAACGGCAACCACTCACCGCCCACGACCAGCTCGCTTTCTTCACCCTCTTCTTCGTCTGGATCGGCAATCACTTGACGGAAATGCCAGTCCACGCGCCCGCGCCAGTACATCAGGCGCTCGTGGAACGCGGCCCAGTCGGCGAAGCCCAGCATAAAGGCAATGCGCGCCTGATCTTGCGGGTCGTCCGGGAGCATTTGCGTCTGGCGGTCGGCAATCGCCTGGATCGCATGTTCGGTATAACGCAGGAATTCGTAGCCATTGCGCAATTCGGCGATCACCGCAGGCGGCAGGTAACCCTGGCCTTCCAGGGTGCCGAGCACCTTGAGCAGCGGCCGCTGTTGCAAGCTGAGGTCGCGGCCGCCATGGATCAGTTGGAAGGCCTGGGCGATAAATTCCACTTCGCGGATACCGCCCGAGCCCAGCTTGATATTGTCGGCCATGCCTTTGCGCCGCACTTCCTGCTGGATCAACTGCTTCATGGTGCGCAGCGCTTCGATGGCGGAGAAGTCCAGATAGCGCCGATAAACGAACGGTCGCAGCATATCGAGCAGTTGCGCACCCGCCACCTGGTCGCCCGCCACCACCCGCGCCTTGATCATGGCGTAGCGCTCCCAGTCACGCCCCTGGTCCTGGTAGTACTGCTCCAGCGCATTGAAGCTGAGCACCAACGCGCCCGCTGAACCGTAGGGGCGCAGGCGCATATCGACGCGGAACACAAAGCCGTCAACCGTCATCGGGTCGAGGGCCTTGATCAGTTTTTGACCAAGGCGGATGAAAAATTCCTGGTTGTCCAGCGAGCGTTTAACACCGACGGTTTCGCCGCCTTCGGGATACGCGAAAATCAGGTCGATATCCGACGACAGGTTCAGCTCCACCGCGCCGAGCTTGCCCATGCCGAGGATGACCATGTGCTGCGGCTCGCCGCTGCGCCGGCCGGTAGGCGTGCCGAACTGCGCGCAGTGGCGCTGGTACAGCCACTGGTAGGCCTGGTCGATGCTCGCATCGGCCATATCGGAAAGGTCGCGGCAGGTTTGCACCAGGTCCGCCTGGCGGGTCAAATCGCGCCAGATGATGCGTACTTGCTGGCGGGTACGCTGGCGACGCAACACACGGCCCAGCTCGTCTTCTGTTTCGGCTTGTTGCACTGCGCCAGCAATTTGCCCGCACAGCTCGCCAGGGGCGAACCCCCGGTCCAGCTCGCCCCAGGCCACCAATTCGAGCAACATCAAAGGGTCACGAACACTCTGTTCAATCACGAAATCACTGGCGGCGCACACGCGGACGAAGTCGGCCCACCGTTGCGGCGTCCACGCAGAAAGTCCATGATCGTCGTCCAGCGCGGCCACGGCGTCACGAAATGACTGCTCGGCCCGCTGGGCTTTTGGCAAGAGAATGGCCGGCAGTTCGGCCAGCGTTGGAAGGCTCATGGTCTATCCTTGATCAGCGCGTAAATGGCGGGTTGCGGTGGACGTGATACCGGCGCTACATGAAGGACTGTCGAACAAAGGTTATAAATAGCTGAAAATTCATAGTTGTTGGCAGGGAACATTAAACTTCTACCTTTTCTTGTTCGCAAAAGATCAACAATAACGATTATGCTCACCAGCCAGACCGAGCCATACGCTCAGTCTTGTGTAGTTTTACTACTCGTATATACATTCGAAAGGCTGAAATGGCCGACGATTTGTAGTAAAACTACAGGACGCCGAAGCAACCTTCGGCCATCCAAGAATTTATGTCGTCTGCCCACAAGGCCAGTCGCAAACTTCAGGCAACCGATTCTGGTAGCCTTTCCGCCCTGGAGCAAGCCATGCAAGACCTCGATCCCGTCGAAACCCAGGAATGGCTGGACGCCCTGGAATCGGTTCTCGACAAAGAAGGCGAAGACCGTGCTCACTACCTGATGACCCGTATGGGCGAACTCGCGACCCGCAGCGGCTCGCAACTGCCTTACGCCATCACTACGCCATACCGCAACACCATCCCCGTTACCCACGAAGCACGCATGCCTGGCGACCTGTTCATGGAACGCCGCATTCGCTCGCTGGTACGTTGGAACGCCATGGCGATGGTAATGCGCACGAACTTGAAAGATTCTGACCTGGGCGGTCACATCTCCAGCTTCGCCTCCAGCGCAACCCTGTATGACATCGGCTTCAACTATTTCTTCCAGGCGCCGACCAACGAACACGGCGGCGACCTCATCTACTTCCAGGGCCACACCTCGCCAGGCGTCTACGCCCGTGCGTTCATGGAAGGCCGCATCACCGAAGAGCAGATGAACAACTTCCGCCAGGAAGTCGACGGCCAGGGCCTGTCGTCCTACCCGCACCCTTGGCTGATGCCTGATTTCTGGCAGTTCCCGACCGTTTCCATGGGTCTGGGTCCAATTCAAGCGATCTACCAGGCACGCTTCATGAAGTACCTGGAAGCCCGTGGCTTCATCCCTGAAGGCAAGCAGAAAGTCTGGTGCTTCCTGGGCGACGGCGAGTGTGACGAGCCGGAATCCCTGGGCGCCATCTCCCTGGCCGGCCGCGAGAAGCTCGACAACCTGATCTTCGTCATCAACTGCAACCTGCAGCGCCTCGACGGCCCGGTTCGCGGCAACGGCAAGATCATCCAGGAACTCGAAGGCGTGTTCCGCGGCGCTCACTGGAACGTGACCAAAGTCATCTGGGGCCGTTTCTGGGACCCACTGCTGGCCAAGGACGTCGACGGCATCCTGCAACGTCGCATGGACGAAGTCATCGACGGCGAGTACCAGAACTACAAAGCCAAAGACGGCGCATTCGTGCGTGAACATTTCTTCAACACGCCAGAACTCAAGGCGATGGTTGCAGACCTGTCCGACGACGAGATCTGGAAACTCAACCGTGGCGGCCACGACCCGTACAAGGTCTACGCGGCGTACCACGAAGCGGTCAACCACAAAGAACAACCCACCGTCATCCTGGCCAAGACCATCAAGGGTTATGGCACCGGTGCCGGCGAAGCGAAGAACACTGCGCACAACACCAAGAAAGTCGATGTCGACAGCCTGAAGTTGTTCCGCGACCGCTTCGACATTCCGGTCAAGGACGAAGAGCTGGAAAACCTGCCGTTCTTCAAGCCGGAGCCAAACAGCGCCGAAGCCCGCTACCTGAGCGAGCGTCGCACTGCACTGGGCGGTTTCGTGCCGCAGCGTCGAGCCAAGAGCGTAAGCATTCCGACCCCGCCACTCGATACGCTGAAGGCTATCCTGGACGGCTCGGGCGACCGTGAAATCTCTACCACCATGGCCTTCGTGCGGATCCTCGCGCAGCTGGTCAAGGACAAGGAAATCGGTTCGCGCATCGTCCCGATCATCCCGGACGAAGCCCGTACCTTCGGTATGGAAGGCATGTTCCGCCAGTTGGGCATCTACTCCTCCGTCGGCCAGCTCTACGAGCCAGTCGATAAAGACCAGGTGATGTTCTACAAGGAAGACAAGAAGGGCCAGATCCTCGAAGAAGGCATCAACGAAGCGGGCGCCATGAGCTCCTTCATCGCTGCCGGTACGTCGTACTCCAGCCACAACCAGCCAATGCTGCCGTTCTACATCTTCTACTCGATGTTCGGCTTCCAGCGTATTGGCGACCTGGCGTGGGCAGCAGGCGACAGCCGTACCCGTGGCTTCCTGATCGGCGGTACCGCCGGCCGGACTACGTTGAACGGCGAAGGCCTGCAACACGAAGACGGTCACAGCCACATCCTGGCTGCCACCATCCCGAACTGCCGCACCTTTGATCCAACCTACGGCTATGAGCTGGCGGTGATCATCCAGGACGGCATGAAGAAGATGACCGAAGAACAGCAGGACGTTTTCTACTACATCACCGTGATGAACGAGTCCTACCAGCAACCTGCCATGCCGGCCGGTGTTGAGGAAGGCATCATCAAGGGCATGTACCTGCTCGAAGAAGACACCAAGGAAGCGGCGCACCACGTGCAGCTGATGGGCTCCGGCACCATCCTGCGTGAAGTGCGTGAAGCGGCGAAGATCCTGCGTGACGAGTTCAACGTCGGCGCTGACGTGTGGAGCGTTACCAGCTTCAACGAACTGCGTCGCGACGGCCTGGCCGTTGAGCGCAACAACCGCCTGCACCCTGGCCAGAAGCCACAACTGAGCTACGTCGAAGAATGCCTGAACGGCCGTAAAGGTCCGGTCATCGCGTCCACCGACTACATGAAGCTGTTTGCTGAACAAATTCGCCAGTGGGTCCCGTCCAAGGAATTCAAAGTCCTGGGCACCGACGGTTTCGGCCGCAGTGACAGCCGCAAGAAGCTGCGTCACTTCTTCGAAGT
The DNA here is from genome assembly GCF_014268275.3 of Pseudomonas tritici. Classification (NCBI taxonomy): domain Bacteria; kingdom Pseudomonadati; phylum Pseudomonadota; class Gammaproteobacteria; order Pseudomonadales; family Pseudomonadaceae; genus Pseudomonas; species Pseudomonas tritici. Next base: position 750,672 of record NZ_CP077084.1, on the reverse strand, counting down.
CGACCGTCACTTCGTGGTGTTGGCAGCCCTGGAAGCCTTGGCTGACCGTGGTGAGATCGAACCCAAGGTGGTGGCTGACGCTATCGTCAAGTTCGGGATCAACCCGGAAAAACGCAACCCACTGGACTGCTGAGGAGATTTTTTGTGAGCGAACTCATTCGCGTACCTGACATCGGCAGCGGTGAAGGTGAAGTAATCGAGCTGTTTGTGAAGGTCGGCGACACCGTCGAAGCCGACCAGAGCATCCTGACCCTGGAGTCGGACAAGGCGAGCATGGAAATCCCTGCTCCCAAGGCCGGCGTGGTCAAGAGCCTGAAAGTGAAGCTGGGCGACCGCCTGAAAGAAGGCGACGAACTGCTGGAACTGGAAATCGAAGGGGCTGCTGATGCAGCGCCTGCTGCCGCTGCCGCACCCGCGCCTGCTGCTGAAAAGCCTGCTGCTGCCGAGGCCCCTGCAGCCCCTGCGGCTGCAGAACCTGCCGCCGCCAGCGTTCAGGACATCCACGTCCCGGACATCGGCTCGTCGGGCAAGGCCAAGATCATCGAGCTGCTGGTCAAGGTCGGCGACACCGTCGAAGCCGACCAGTCGCTGATCACCCTGGAGTCCGACAAGGCCTCCATGGAAATCCCTTCGCCGGCTGCCGGCGTGGTGGAAAGCATCGCGGTCAAGCTGGAAGACGAAGTCGGCACCGGTGACTTCATCCTCAAGCTGAAAGTACAAGGCGCTGCGCCTGCAGCCGCTCCAGCACCAGCCGCTGCTCCGGCTGCCAAGGCTGAAGCTGCTCCGGCTGCTGCCGCCCCTGCGCCTGCTGCAAAAGCTGAGGCCGCTCCGGCCCCTGCTGCTGCCGCACCTGCGCTAAGTGGTGCCAAGGTTCACGCCGGTCCTGCCGTGCGTCAATTGGCCCGTGAATTCGGCGTTGAGCTGAATGCTGTGTCGGCAACCGGCCCTCACGGCCGCGTGCTGAAGGAAGACGTTCAGGTCTACGTCAAATCCATGATGCAGAAAGCCAAGGAAGCGCCGGCTGCCGGTGGCGCTACCGGTGGTTCGGGCATTCCGCCAATCCGCACCGTGGACTTCAGCCGCTTCGGCGAAACCGAAGAAGTGCCGATGACCCGTCTGATGCAAATCGGCGCGTCGAGCCTGCACGCGAGCTGGCTGAACATCCCGCACGTGACTCAGTTCGACCAGGCCGACATCACCGACCTGGAAGCTTTCCGCGTTGCGCAGAAAGCCGTGGCCGAGAAGGCCGGCGTGAAACTGACCGTGCTGCCACTGCTGCTCAAGGCGTGTGCGCACCTGCTCAAGGAACTGCCGGACTTCAACAGTTCGCTGGCGCCAAGCGGCAAGGCGATCATTCGCAAGAAATACGTGCACATTGGCTTTGCCGTCGACACCCCGGAAGGCCTGCTGGTACCGGTCATCAAGAACGTCGACCAGAAGAGCCTGCTGCAACTCGCTGCCGAAGCCGCTGCACTGGCTGCCAAGGCCCGCGACAAGAAGCTCACCGCAGACGACATGCAAGGCGCGTGCTTCACCATCTCCAGCCTCGGCCACATTGGCGGCACTGGCTTCACGCCAATCGTCAACGCGCCGGAAGTGGCGATCCTGGGTGTGTCCAAGGCCACTATCCAGCCTGTGTGGGACGGTAAAGCGTTCCAGCCTAAGCTGATGTTGCCGCTGTCGCTGTCCTACGATCACCGCGTGATCAACGGCGCCGCTGCTGCTCGCTTCACGCAGCGCTTGAGCCAACTGCTGAACGACATCCGCACCATCCTGCTGTAAGTCTCAACGGGCCTCCTCCTCACCAAGGAGGCCTGGTTGCACCGATTTCCGAGCGCCACGCTCGTACCTCAACCCCGCCACTTGGCGGGGCTTTTTTTGCCTGTTTTCCAGCAGGAAGCTGGATAAAGAAGACAGGTTTGTACACCTTCCATCATTCCGATTGAAGAAACCCCTCCCGCGGCCGATAACCCCCTTATAGCACTTAGCCTTCATCCTCTCTTGTCAGCCTGCGCCGCATGATGCAACCTTGCCGCAGGCAACAGAAAAGAGGGCGTAAGCCCGGCGCCGTGCGCGTTATTTCAAGTGAGTCTGCCCCATGAAAAGCCAACCCGATGTCGCCCGAATGGCGGCCGAGGTAGTGACGCAGTTACCGGTGCCTTCGCGCCTCGGTATGCTGCGTTTCGAGCGGCTTAATGAGGCAAGCTGGGCCCTCCTTTACCTCGACCCCAATTGCGAGCGCCAATTCGGTCTGTCGGCTGTAGAGTTGTGTGCCCTGCTCGGCACGCCCTACGCCAGCCTGATGGAACCCCAGGCGCGTTATGAACTGCACGACACCATCCAGCAGCAACTGGCCCTGAGCCCTCACTACTTGGTGCGCTATACCCTGCACACCAATGATGGCCCGCTGAGCCTGCTGGAAATGGGCGAAGCCTATAAACAACATAATCGCCACCTGCTGCGCGGCTACCTGATGGTGGTCGACGGCCTGTTCAGCGAACTCCCCGCTGCCGTGCCCACGGCAGACCTGGAAAACCAGAACAGCCGCCTGCAGATCGCACTGGAGCTCAACCAGCGCGCCCAGCAGGAACAGTTGCAACACTTGGAGCGGGTGCGTGCCCAACAGGAGTTGATCCTGCTGCTGGCCCGGCAGCGCTACACCACCAACAATTCGTTGCAAGAAGCCGCTGAGCTGATCACCCGCAGTGCCTGTGATATCTACCAGATCGACTGCGCCAGCATCTGGAACCTCGAAGGCCAGCGCCTGGTGCCCATCTCGGCCTACCACCGCGACGACCAGCAGCACCACCTGCCCGACCCCATTGACGCAAGCTGCTTCCCGGATTACCTCGAAGCCCTGCACACCAGCCGCGCCATTGACGCCACCAACGCCTTGCGCGACCCGCGTACCCGGGAAATGGCCGAGAACAAAGACATTCACGCCATGCTCGACGCGAGCATCCGCGTCGATGGCCAGGTCGTCGGCGTGTTGTGCCTGGAACAAAGCAGCTGCACGCGCGCCTGGCAGGCCGACGAAATTGCCTTTGCCGGCGAACTGGCCGATCAGTTCGCGCAAGTTATCAACAACCACAACCGCCGCACCGCCACCAGTGCCTTGCACTTGTTCCAGCGTGCCGTGGAACAAAGCGCCAACGCGTTTTTGCTGGTCAACTGCGACGGCGTGGTGGAGTACGTCAACCCAAGCTTTACCGCGATCACCCAGTACAGCGCCGAAGAAGTCCACGGCCACCGCCTGGCCCAATTGCCGGCGCTGGAAAACCTCAGCGAATTACTGTTCGACGCACCGTCGAGCCTGGCCAAGAGCAACAGCTGGCAGGGCGAATTCAAAAGCCGGCGTAAAAACCTCGAACCCTACTGGGGCCAACTGTCGATTTCCAAGGTCTATGGCGATAACCGTGAGCTGACGCACTACATCGGCATCTACGAAGACATCACCCAGACCAAGCTGGCCCAGCAGCGCATCGAGCGCCTGGCCTACACCGACAACTTGACCAACCTGGGCAACCGCCCCTCGTTTATCCGCAACCTGGATGAACGTTTTGCACGTGACAGCGACAGCCCGATCAGCCTGTTGCTGGTGGACATCGATAACTTCAAGCGAATCAACGACAGCCTTGGCCACCAGACCGGTGACAAACTGTTGATCAGCCTGGCGCGCCGCCTGCGCAACAGCCTGAGCGCCAGCGGCAGCCTGGCCCGCTTTGCCAGCAACGAGTTTGCGGTACTGCTCGACGACACCGATCTGGAGACCGGCCAGCAGGTCGCCAGCCAACTGCTCGCGACCCTCGACAAACCGATGTTCGTCGATAATCAGTTGATCAGCGTCACCGGCTCCGTGGGCCTCGCCTGCGCGCCGCTGCATGGCCGCGATCCGCAAACCCTGATGCGCAACGCCGGCCTGGCCCTGCACAAGGCCAAGGCCAACGGTAAACACCAGGTGCAAGTGTTTACCGAAGCCCTGAATGCCGAAGCCAGCTACAAACTGTTCGTGGAAAACAACCTGCGCCGCGCCCTCACCCAGAACGAGTTGGACGTGTTCTACCAGCCCAAGCTGTGCCTGCGCAGCGGCCGCTTGCTGGGCATGGAGGCGCTGCTGCGCTGGAACCACCCGGAAAAGGGCATGATCCGCCCGGACCAGTTCATCAGCGTGGCTGAAGAGACCGGGCTGATCATCCCCATCGGCAAATGGATTGCGCGCCAGGCCTGCCGCATGAGCAAGCAACTGAGTGCCGCCGGCATGGGCAATCTGCAGGTGGCGATCAACCTGTCGCCCAAGCAGTTCTCTGACCCGGACCTGGTCGCGTCGATTGCCACGATCCTCAAGGAAGAACAACTGCCGGCCAATCTGCTGGAACTGGAGTTGACCGAAGGATTGCTGCTCGAAGCCACCGAAGACACGCGCTTGCAACTCGATCAGCTGAAAAGCTTTGGCCTGACATTGGCCATGGATGACTTCGGCACCGGTTACTCGTCGTTGAGCTACTTGAAAAAATTCCCCATCGACATCATCAAGATTGATCGCAGCTTCATTCACGAAATCCCGGACAACCAGGACGACATGGAAATCACCTCAGCGGTGATCGCCATGGCCCACAACCTTAAGCTCAAGGTCGTGGCCGAGGGCATCGAGACGGTCGAGCAACTGGCGTTCCTGCGCCGGCACCGTTGCGATGTCGGCCAGGGTTACCTGTTTGACCGCCCAATCCCCGGCGCAGAGCTGCTTGATAAGCTCAAACGCTATCCGCGCGGGCCAATCGCCTGACAGCGTTGTAACACTCGGGCACACTGGCGGTCTGAATTCGCATCTAACTCAACCTGACTGAGAGGACTGATCATGGTCTTGCGCTCGGAAATTCTGGTGAACAAAAACGTGCTGCCAACTCAAGAACAAGCGTTGCCTGGTCGTGAAACCCCAATGACGCTGCCAGAGACTCATTTCGTCAACGGCAACCCGCTGCTGGGGCCGTTCCTCGATGACGTCGGCTTTGCGATCTTCGGCCTGGGTTGTTTCTGGGGCGCCGAGCGCAAGTTCTGGGAGCGCGATGGCGTGGTCAGTACCGTGGTGGGTTACGCCGGCGGTTACACGCCGAACCCGACCTATGAAGAAGTCTGCTCGGGCCTGACCGGCCACAGTGAAGTGGTGCTGGTGGTGTATGACCAAGCCAAAGTGAAATACGAAGACCTGCTGAAGATGTTCTGGGAACTGCACAACCCAACCCAGGGCATGCGCCAGGGGAATGACATTGGCAGCCAGTACCGCTCGGTGATCTATGCGACCACGCCGGAGCAGTTGGCGGCGGCGCAGGCCAGTGCTGATGCCTATCAGGCTGAATTGACCAAGGCCGGCCTGGGTGAGATCACGACGGAAATCGAAGAAGCGCCGACGGTGTACTTCGCCGAGACGTATCACCAGCAGTATCTGGCGAAGAACCCGCAGGGCTATTGCGGGATCGGCGGTACGGGCGTGAGCTGCCCGATCTGACGCTATATCTAGGGTTATTGTAGTGAGCGGGCTTGCCCCGCGCTGGGCTGCGTAGCAGCCCCACAACCTCACACTGCGGTTTACCTGAAACATCTCAGTGGATTTATTGGGGCCGCTACGCAACCCAGCGCGGGGCAAGCCCGCTCACTACACCAACGCCCTTCACTGCAGTTATTCAGCGATCAGCCAATCCATCTGCCACCCACCCTGGGTCTGCCCAAGTTTTTTGGACAACCACGGCAGCAGCTCACGCAACTCCTCCTCCAGCCCCCACGGCGGGTTGGCGATTGCCAGGCCCGAGCCGGTCAGGGTGTTGGGCGTGTCCAGCGGATGCACCAGCAACTCCACACGCAGCAACTTCGGCGCACCGGTGCCGGCCAGGTCTTGGTAGAAACGGCGCAACAGGCGCTGGTCCTTCACCGGGTACCAGATGGCCGCGACGGTCTGGCGCATGCGGCTCACGGCTTCTTTGAGGGACGCCGCGCAACGTTGCATCTCGTCGAGTTTCTCGAACGGCGGATCAATCAGCATCAGCGCGCGCTTTTCCGGCACCGGCAGCAAGGCACGTGGCACATGCCAGCCTTCGCCCAAGTGCACCTTGACCCGGCGATCACCTTTCATGTTGTCCTTGAGCAGTAGACCGTCTTCCGGATGCATTTCATTGAGCAGTACGCGGTCCTGTGGACGCGTGAGGCGCCGCGCCAGCTCCGGCGAGCCCGGGTAGTAGCGCAACTCGCCATCCGGGTTCATTTCGTGCAATACACGCATGTAATCGGCGGTCAGCGGCGGCAGGTCGCTTTCGCCCCACAGGCGCGCGATGCCTTCCAGGTATTCACCGGTGCGGTTGGCCTGGTCGCCTTGCAGGTCGTACAGACCGATGCCGGCGTGGGTGTCGAGGTAGGCGAACGGCTGCTCCTTGCGCGACATCAGGGCGATGAGGCGGGTCAAGGTCAGGTGTTTGAAGACATCGGCGTGGTTGCCGGCGTGAAAGGCGTGACGATAATTCATGGTTGCTCCTGCGCAGGGGGCGAAGTTTACCTTTTACGCAGGCTCAGGTGCAGGGTGGCGTGCCGGGCGGTGCTTATATCGTAAAGACAGGAAGCTGGTTGAAAAAAATCTAAATGTCAGCACTGGAGCAGATTTATTGTGGCCATCCACTATCCAGGGAGGTCAATAACAATCATGAAAGACGCCACCATCGCGCTGCATCACGGCTTCAAGTCCGATCCGACTACCAAGGCCGTCGCCGTGCCGATCTATCAGAATGTCGCTTTCGAATTCGATAACGCCCAGCACGGCGCCGACCTGTTCAACCTGGACGTACCCGGCAATATCTACACACGGATCATGAACCCCACCAACGATGTGCTGGAGCAGCGCATTGCCGCCCTTGAAGGGGGTATTGCCGCCCTGGCGGTGTCGGCCGGCAGCGCGGCGATCCATTATGCGATCCAGACCCTCACCCGTGCCGGCGACAATATCGTCACCACCCCGCAACTCTACGGCGGCACCTACACCTTGTTCGCGCACTTGCTGCCGAGCTTCGGCGTCGATGTACGTTTCGCCCGGGATGACTCTGCAGAAGCCATCGCCGCGCTGATCGACGACAACACCAAGCTGGTGTACTGCGAAAGCATCGGCAACCCAGCCGGCAATATCGTCGACCTGGAAGCCTTGGCCAAGGTGGCCCGCGCCCGTGGCGTGCCGCTGATGGTGGATAACACCGTCGCCACGCCGATCCTGTGCAAGCCGATCCAGTTCGGCGCCGATATCGTGGTGCACTCGGTGACCAAGTACATCGGTGGCCACGGCAATTCCCTGGGCGGTGTGATCGTCGACAGTGGCACCTTCCCCTGGACCGACTACCCAGAAAAATTCCCCGGCCTCAACACCCCCGAGCCGGCCTATCACGGCGTGGTATACACGGAAAAATTCGGCCCCGCCGCCTTTATCGCCCGCGCTCGCACCGTGCCGCTGCGCAACACCGGCGCGGCGCTGGCACCGATGAATGCTTTCCTGCTGTTACAGGGCCTGGAAACCCTGGCCCTGCGCATGGAGCGCCATACCGAAAACGCCCTGAAAGTTGCGCAATTCCTGCAAGACCACGCGGATGTCGAGTGGGTCAGCTACGCCGGCCTGCCAGACCATCCACATCACGTATTGGCGCAGAAATACATGCAGGGTAAACCGTCGGCGATCCTGTCGTTTGGCCTAAAGGGTGGTTACGAGGCCGGTGTGCGCTTCTACGACGCGCTGCAGATCTTCAAGCGATTGGTAAACATCGGCGATGCCAAATCCTTGGCCTGTCACCCCGCCTCTACCACCCATCGGCAGATGAACGAGCAGGAACAAGCCAAGGCCGGCGTGAAGCCGGAGATGATTCGCCTGTCAGTCGGTATCGAGGCGATTGAAGACCTGATCGAAGATCTGCAGCAGGCACTGGGGTCAACTCAGCTCTGAGGCCAGATAGTCGGCCAGCGCCTGATGGCTGACATCCGGACCGCGCGAGAAGTAGGCGACCTTGTGCTGCAAGGTCGTCGGCGGGAAAGCGGTGTAGAGGTCGGGGCGCTGCTCTTCCAGCCACTGCAGCAAGTTGCCGATAAGGGTTTGCGGCGATTGCCCGGCCAGGTGCTCCAATAACGGTGCAGGCACCCGCCACCACGGGCTGGCTTTAGCCGCCGTGACCGGGCCAGTCGCAACGGTCAGCGACTGGCCATTGATCAGGTAACGCTGGAATACCGGCAACACCTCCCCCCCTACTTGCTGGAGGATCGGTAGCATCTGATCGCCATCCCATAAACGCAAAAACACCTCCTGGCCATCGGGCAGGTACACCTTGGTCAAGCCTTGCAGATGTGCCACCACCCTTTCCAACGGGCTCGACGATATGGCCAGCCACCCCCAATCCGTTGCGTCAGTGGAGGCGGCCCAATCGAGGAAAGGGCTGCCCGGTTCGACGATACCCAAGTAGGGCATTACCTCTTCCCATGTCGCATAGGCGGTGCCGGCCCAAACGGGTTGCAGTGGGGCGCCGACGGCAAGCGCCCGCCAAGCCTCCAAAGGCTTGGCGTCGCTGGCAGCGCCCAATACCGCGAAGAGTTGTTCACCAGCAAGCAAGGGTTGATGCATCGACGTAAAGTCCTTTTAAGGTGGAGGTCAGGTGAGATCACACTGGCCGTTTTTACAACGCTCACACTCTTCGCAAAACGGCGCGCTGCGCTTCAGACTCGCGATCTGTACGCGGCTCAGCGGTGCAGGAATCACGGCCAGCAACTTCTCTTTCACGCCAGGAATCAACGGCGCGGACGTCGGAACAGCCGAGCCGCCGAGCTGAATCGGTACGCTGCTGAAAATGCCGCCCGCAGACAGCGTGATCGACTGCCCACCGGCCTGAATCGTGACGGTCGCGCCTGCATCGATGACAACGCTTTGCCCTGCACCGATCTGGATGGTCTGCCCGGCGCGCACCTGCTGCGAGCCGCCAACCACCAGATGGTCGTCTTGCTTGAGGTCGGTCAAGCGGTTGCCATGGGTTATGCACTGCTCTTCGCCCTGCAGTTCATGGTGCGACTCACCGCCCACCTTCACCCGATGGTCATGCAGCACATGCTGCGTCCAATCACGCTGGGCACGCAGGTAGATTTCCTCGGCCCCCTTGCGATCCTCAATGCGTAGCTCGTTGTAGCCACCCCCGCCTGGGCTGCTTTGGCTGCGGAAAATGCTGCGGGTCTTGTCCGCCGGCAAGTCGAGGGGCACCTGGGTTGCCGCGTTAGCCAAGCAGCCCACCACCAGCGGCATATCCATATCACAATTGACGAAGCCCACCAGCACTTCCATCCCGACTCGCGGGATCACGACCGAACCATAACGGTCATGCGCCCAAGCGCTGGCAACCCGCAGCCAGCAACTGGAATGGTCGTTATGTTCTCCGGCGCGATCCCACGCCAACTGCACCTTGACCCGGCCGTATTCATCACAATGAATTTCACTGTCGACGGGGCCGGTCACCGTTGCGTTTTGATAGCCAGCAATGCTCGGGCGAGGCTGCTCTGGCATTGGCGGCCGGAAAACCACATCCCACGGGGCGGCGGCGAATTCGTTGCGATAGCCCTGGCGAAAATCCCCGCCCGACACCTCGGTTACAAGCTCTTCCAGTACCTGGGGCTGCTTGCCCTCATGGGTTACTTTCGTCACCAACCACAAGGCGTTCCAGTCTTCGCGCGGGTGACCGGCCAGCCTGAGGAACCGCCCGCTGACCAGAGCAGGTTCATCACCACTGCCACAGGCGACACGATAGTCGCTGCGATGACGCTCCAGGCCACGCTGTGCGAGGTATTTGCCATGGGCACGGTCGCTGAAGTGGCCGGGATAATCCTGCGCTTCGAGCTTGGGTAACTGCTCGCCAGACACCGCGCTTTCCAGCGCCAGGCTGGGTTTGCGAAAGTCATAGTCGCGCAGGTTGATTGCCGTGGCGCGGGTCTGCACCTGCACCGTAAACCGCTTGATCGCCGGGGTGTCCGCGACCATCCCTGAACCGGGAGTGTAAGGAGTGGGCTGATCCGCTTGGGCAAACACCGTCTGGTCATCGCCGAATACCAGCAAATGCCCCTCGGCGGAATGCTGGAAGTGATAGTGAATGCCCAACTCGGCACAAAGCCGCTGAATGAAGGCCAGATCAGTTTCGCCAAACTGCACGCAATACTCGCGCTCGGGGTAGGTGCCGCTGAGCCGGAACTCGAAGCGGTCGCTCTGGATCCCCTGCCCCTCCAGCACCTGCGCAACAATCTGCGGTACGGTCTTGTGCTGGAAAATACGCTGGTGACTGCTGTGCGCCAGATAGGCCAGCTGCGGTACAAGCGTCATTTGATAACGCGTCAGTCGGCGTCCTGAATCACCTTGCGCCACTCGGTGAACCAGACCATGAACACCATGGCCCCGATCATCAAACCCAAGATACACCGGGTGATGCAGCAGGCTTTCCAGGTCGAGATCGGGTTGCTCGGCGACCAGTTCGAGTTCAAAACAGTAGGGTTGGCTGATGGACTCAACACCCCTGAACTCGAACACCTTGAGTTCACTGGGCTCCCCATCGAGGGTCAGGGTGAAGGCACTTTGATTGGCAGGAGCGAACATCCGGTGTTTCTCTGCGAGGGATAGGTGGCAGATTCTGCACCAACGTTTCACCCTGCTGAGCACACCCCAAACAAATCAGTAAAACCCTACACGCACGCGCCAGAACTTTCTTCAGTCCCACGTAAACCACACACAAAAAAAGGCCCGCCATCGGTAGGACGCGGGCCTTTTTTTCAGTTCGTAGGGCGCTTCACGCCCAGCGAATTACTTATTGAGGTTGTAGTCTTTTTCCGCCGCGTCAAAGCGCTCGACCATACCAGCAGTCGGTGCGCCCATCTTGCTTACGAAGTAGATCGCGAGGCTGGCGAAGATGAAGCCTGGGATGATTTCGTACAGGCCCAGCAACTCAAAGTGTTTCCACACGATCACGGTGATCGCGCCGACCAGGATGCCAGCCAGTGCGCCGTCGCGGGTCATGCCTTTCCAGATGACCGAAATCAGCACCACAGGACCGAACGCGGCGCCGAAACCGGCCCATGCATAGCTCACCAGGCCCAGTACGCGGTTTTCCGGGTTGGCGGCCATGGCGATGGCAATCAGGGCAACCAGCAGCACCATCAGGCGACCGACCCACACCAGCTCGAGCTGGGAGGCGTTTTTGCGTAGGAAGGTTTTGTAGAAGTCTTCGGTCAGGGCGCTGGAGCACACCAGCAACTGGCAGCTCAGCGTGCTCATGACGGCAGCGAGAATGGCCGATAGCAAAACACCGGCAACCCATGGGTTGAACAGGATTTTTGCCAGCTCGATAAACACGCGCTCAGGGTTTTCAGTCACTGCGCCGGCCACTTCCGGGTGCGCCGAGAAGTAGGCGATACCAAAGAAGCCCACGGCCACAGTGCCACCCAGGCACAGGATCATCCAGGCCATGGAGATGCGACGCGCCTTGGCAATCGACTTCACCGAGTCCGCCGCCATGAAACGCGCGAGGATGTGCGGCTGGCCGAAGTAACCCAGGCCCCAACCCATCAGCGAGATGACGCCGATAAAGGTGGTGTTTTTCAGCATATCGAAGTTGGTCGGGTCCTTGGCTTCGATGGCCAGGAAGGTGGTGTCAACACCACCGGTAGCCAGCAGCACGATAATCGGCGTCAGGATCAGCGCGAAGATCATCAGCGTGGCTTGTACGGTATCGGTCCAGCTCACTGCCAGGAAACCACCGACGAAGGTGTAGGCAATGGTCGCTGCAGCACCGGCCCACAGCGCGGTCTCGTAGGACATGCCGAAGGTGCTTTCGAACAGGCGAGCACCGGCCACGATGCCGGAGGCGCAGTAAATGGTGAAGAACACCAGGATCACCACGGCGGAGATGATCCGCAGCAGGCCGCTTTTATCTTCGAAACGGCTGGAGAAGTAATCCGGCAGGGTCAGGGCGTCACCGTTGTGCTCGGTCTGGACCCGCAGGCGACCGGCGACGAACAGCCAGTTGAGGTAGGCACCGACGATCAGGCCGATAGCGATCCAGCTTTCCGACAGGCCGGACATGTAGATCGCGCCCGGCAGGCCCATCAACAACCAGCCGCTCATATCTGAGGCGCCGGCCGACAAGGCAGTCACTACGCTACCAAGGCTACGGCCGCCCAGGATGTAATCGGAAAGGTTATTGGTGGATCGATAGGCCATGAAGCCGATCAGCACCATTGCTGCGATATAGATCACGAACGTGATCAGGGTTGGATTACTAACGCTCATAGGAGTGACGCCCTGGCTTTGTTTTTATGTAGCGACGGTCTGTCAGACGGCCACCCACTGCAAGTAGGTTAGACGTAGCTGCGTGCCGCGCATTTATGACTGACGTTTCCCCAGGAAAGCCGTCAGCCGATGAACCGACTCGCGGGAGTGGTTGCACCTTGGCCGCGAATGCTATTCAACAAAGCAAATAAGGTGCAACCAGTTTCGTGAGAATAAGTTGCACCTTGATGTGAAAAGTGCAAAACACCCCGTTTTTGCTACTTTTCGGAGCAAGAACAGCCAAACTCAGAAGCAAACGCACCAAGGCAGAGCCGATTCCATTGAGGTCCATTTTATTTCAGGTACCCGTGCGAAAATTTCATGCATAAAAAGGGTTGCACCCGGTTGCACCTATGCATGCGCAAAGCTAATCTTGCCGCCAGCTGATGCCACTCGGTAGTGGCACCCATGAGGATAAGAAAATGGCTACGACCACCCTTGGGGTCAAACTTGACGACCCAACCCGCGAGCGCCTCAAGGCTGCCGCGACCTCCATTGATCGCACGCCGCACTGGCTGATCAAGCAGGCGATTTTCAATTACCTGGAGAAACTGGAGGGTGGTGCAACCCTGACTGAACTCAATGGCTTGAGCAGCAAGGAGGCAGACGACGCAGGCGAGGTCCAGAACGACCACGCCCACCAGTGCTTCCTTGAGTTCGCCGAGAGCATCCTGCCGCAGTCCGTACTGCGCGCCTCGATCACCGCCGCTTACCGCCGCCCTGAGCCGGAAGTGGTGCCGATGCTGATCGAGCAGGCTCGCCTGCCGGCCTCGATGGCCGAAGCCACCAACAAGCTCGCCGCCTCGATCGCCGAAAAACTGCGTAACCAGAAAAGTGCCGGCGGCCGTGCCGGGATTGTTCAGGGCCTGCTGCAGGAATTTTCCCTGTCTTCCCAAGAAGGCGTGGCGCTGATGTGCCTGGCCGAAGCGCTGCTGCGTATCCCGGACAAAGGCACCCGTGACGCATTGATCCGCGACAAGATCAGCACCGGCAACTGGCACCCGCACTTGGGCAACAGCCCATCGCTGTTCGTCAACGCCGCCACCTGGGGCCTGTTGCTGACCGGCAAACTGGTCGCCACGCATAACGAAGCAGGGTTGACCTCGTCCTTGAGCCGCATCATCGGCAAAAGCGGCGAGCCGATGATCCGTAAGGGCGTCGACATGGCCATGCGCCTGATGGGCGAGCAGTTCGTCACCGGCGAAACCATCGCCGAAGCCCTGGCTAACGCGAGCAAGTTCGAAGCCAAGGGTTTCCGCTACTCCTACGACATGCTCGGTGAAGCCGCGCTGACTGAGCACGATGCGCAGAAGTACCTGGCCTCGTACGAACAAGCCATTCACTCAATCGGCAAAGCCTCCCACGGCCGTGGGATTTATGAAGGCCCGGGCATCTCCATCAAGCTGTCGGCACTGCACCCGCGTTACAGCCGTGCGCAGTACGAACGCGTGATGGATGAGCTGTACCCGCGCCTGCTGTCCCTGACGCTGCTGGCCAAGCAATACGACATCGGTTTGAACATCGACGCCGAAGAGGCCGACCGCCTGGAGCTGTCGCTGGATCTGCTGGAGCGCCTGTGCTTCGAGCCGCAACTGACCGGCTGGAACGGCATCGGTTTCGTGATCCAGGCCTACCAGAAGCGTTGCCCGTATGTGATCGACTACGTCATCGACCTGGCACGCCGCAGCCGCCATCGCCTGATGATCCGACTGGTAAAAGGCGCGTACTGGGACAGCGAGATCAAGCGCGCCCAGGTTGAAGGCCTGGAAGGCTACCCGGTGTACACCCGCAAGGTTTACACCGACGTTTCCTACATTGCCTGCGCACGCAAGCTGCTGTCGGTGCCGGAAGTCATCTACCCGCAGTTCGCCACGCACAACGCCCACACGCTGTCGGCCATCTACCATATCGCCGGTCAGAACTATTACCCCGGCCAGTACGAGTTCCAATGCCTGCACGGCATGGGCGAACCGCTGTACGAGCAGGTTGTAGGCAAAGTATCCGAAGGCAAGCTGAACCGTCCGTGCCGCGTGTACGCACCAGTCGGCACCCACGAAACATTGCTGGCTTACCTGGTACGTCGCCTGCTGGAAAACGGCGCGAACACCTCGTTCGTCAACCGTATCGCCGACCAGTCCATCTCGATTCAGGAGCTGGTGGCCGATCCAGTGGCCAGCATCGAGCAAATGGCTACGCTGGAAGGCGGCTTCGGCCTGCCGCACCCGCGCATCCCTTTGCCGCGTGACCTGTATGGCAGCGACCGCGCCAACTCGGCCGGTATCGACCTGGCCAACGAACATCGCCTGGCCTCCTTGTCCTGCGCCCTGCTGGCCACCGCTCACAACAACTGGAAAGCGGTGCCGATGCTCGGTTGCGCTTCCAGCAATGAAGCAGCGGCACCGGTACTGAACCCGTCCGACCTGCGTGATGTGGTCGGCCATGTGCAGGAAGCCACTGTCGAAGACGTCGACAACGCTATCCAGTGCGCCATCAACGCGGGTCCGATCTGGCAGGCCACCCCGCCCGCCGAACGCGCCGCGATCCTGGAACGCGCCGCCGACCTGATGGAAGGCGAGATCCAACCGCTGATGGGCCTGCTGGCTCGCGAAGCCGGCAAGACCTTCGCCAACGCCATCGCCGAAGTACGCGAGGCCGTGGACTTCCTGCGTTACTACGCCGTGCAGGCGCGCAACGATTTCACCAATGACGCCCACCGCCCACTGGGCCCGGTGGTGTGCATCAGCCCGTGGAACTTCCCGCTGGCGATTTTCAGCGGCCAAGTCGCCGCGGCCTTGGCCGCCGGTAACCCGGTACTGGCCAAGCCTGCCGAGCAAACGCCGCTGGTGGCCGCCCAAGCCGTGCGCATCCTGCTCGAAGCCGGTATTCCGGAAGGCGTGCTGCAATTGCTGCCGGGTCAGGGGGAGAGCGTGGGTGCGCGCCTGGTCGGTGATGATCGCGTCAAAGGCGTGATGTTCACTGGCTCCACTGAAGTGGCGCGCCTGCTGCAACGCAATGTCGCCGGTCGCCTGGATGCCCAGGGCCGTCCGATCCCGCTGATCGCCGAAACTGGCGGCCAGAACGCGATGATCGTCGACTCCTCGGCGCTGACCGAACAAGTGGTCATCGACGTGGTGTCTTCGGCCTTCGACAGCGCCGGCCAACGTTGCTCGGCCCTGCGCGTGCTGTGCCTGCAGGAAGATTCGGCAGACCGTGTGATCGAAATGCTCAAGGGCGCCATGGCGGAATGCCGCTTGGGTAACCCGGAACGTCTGTCCGTCGACATCGGCCCGGTGATCGACGCCGAAGCCAAGGCCGGCATCGAGAAACACATCCAGGCCATGCGCGACAAAGGCCGCAACGTTTACCAAGTGGCGATTGCCGACGGCGAAGAAATCAAGCGCGGCACCTTCGTGATGCCAACCCTGATCGAGCTGGAAAGCTTCGACGAGCTGCAACGCGAGATCTTCGGCCCGGTACTGCACGTGGTGCGTTACAAGCGCAAAGAGATCGACCAGCTCATCGGCCAGATCAACGCTTCCGGCTATGGCCTGACCCTGGGCGTGCACACGCGTATCGACGAGACCATCGCCAAGGTGATCGACAACGTCAATGCCGGTAACGTCTATGTGAACCGCAACATCGTTGGCGCTGTGGTCGGCGTGCAACCCTTCGGCGGCGAAGGCCTGTCGGGCACTGGCCCGAAAGCCGGCGGCCCACTGTACCTGTACCGCCTGCTGTCAATGCGTCCTACGGATGCCATCGAGCAATCCTTCGTACGTGGCGACGCATTGGCTGCACCGGACGTGCGCCTGCGCGACGCCATGAGCCAGCCGCTGACCGCCCTGAAAACCTGGGCCGACAGCAATAAGTTCAGCGAACTGAGTGCCTTGTGCAGCCAGTTCGCCGCGCAATCGCAAAGCGGTATCACCCGCCAACTGGCCGGGCCGACCGGCGAGCGCAACAGCTACGCCATCCTGCCCCGCGAGCACGTACTGTGCCTGGCGGACGTGGAAGGCGATTTGTTGACTCAACTGGCGGCGGTATTGGCGGTGGGCGGTTCGGCGGTATGGCCGGAAACCGAGCTGACCAAGGCGTTGTTCTCACGCCTGCCTAAAGAAATTCAGGCGAAGATCAAGCGCGTGGCCGACTGGACCAAGGATGAAGTGGTGTTTGACGCGGTTCTGCATCACGGTGATTCCGACCAGCTGCGTGCGGTGTGCCAGCAAGTGGCCCAGCGTGGTGGCGCGATTGTTGGGGTGCATGGTTTGTCGCAAGGCGAAACGGCGATTGCGCTGGAGCGTTTGGTGATTGAGCGTGCGCTGAGTGTCAACACTGCTGCAGCGGGCGGTAACGCCAGTTTGATGACCATCGGCTAAACCCTTCCCCCTGTGGGAGCTGGCTTGCCTGCGATGCAAGCGACGCGGTGCTACTGACAGACCGTAGCGATGCCATCGCAGGCAAGCCAGCTCCCACATGGACTGTGCACGCCTTGCGCTGTTGTTTTGCCCCTCCATCACCCAGATCAATCTTGCTATCCAGCCTCCATTCGCGCACTTAGACTCAGGCCAATTCCTCCAAAGGTAAGCCGCCATGTCCGAGACGCTGCTCAGTTCCCGCAATCTGGCTTTCGAGCTGTACGAAGTCCTCGATGCCGAGGGCCTGACCCAGCGCGAGCGGTTTGCCGAGCACAACCGCGAAACCTTCGATGCGGCCATCAGTACCGCGCGCAACATCGCCGAAAAGTATTTCGCCCCTCACAACCGCAAGAACGACGAGAACGAACCGCGCTACGAGAACGGTGCAGCCATCCTGATTCCGGAAGTCAAACCGGCGGTGGATGCCTTCCTTGAAGCCGGGTTTCTCAACGCAGCCCGAAGCTTCGAAGCGGGCGGCATGCAACTGCCCACCCTGCTCTCTCAAGCGTGTTTTGCGCATTTCCAGTCAGCGAACGCGGCGTCCACTTCCTATCCGTTCCTGACCATGGGCGCCGCCAACCTGATCGAAAGTTTCGGCACCGATGATCAGAAACAACGCTTCCTGCAACCGATGATCGACGGCCGCTTCTTCGGCACCATGGCCCTGACCGAACCCCATGCGGGCTCTTCGCTGTCGGATATTCGTACGCGCGCAGAACCTGCGGCGGACGGCACTTACCGGCTCAAGGGCAACAAGATTTTCATCTCCGGTGGCGATCACCCGCTGTCGGAAAACATCGTGCACATGGTGCTGGCCAAGCTGCCGAATGCGCCCGCCGGGGTGAAGGGCATTTCGCTGTTTATCGTGCCCAAGTTCCTGGTCAACGACGATGGCAGCCTGGGCGAGCGCAACGACGTGCTGCTGGCGGGGCTGTTCCACAAGATGGGCTGGCGCGGGACGACGTCCACCGCGCTCAACTTCGGCGATAACGGTAGTTGCGTCGGCTATCTGGTAGGTAAACCGCACCAGGGCCTGAGCTGCATGTTCCAGATGATGAACGAGGCACGCATCGGCGTCGGCATGGGTGCGGTGATGCTCGGTTATGCCGGCTACCTCTACTCGCTGGAATACGCCCGCGAACGCCCACAAGGTCGCCTGCCCGACAGCAAAGACCCCACAACGGCGCCGGTCTCGATCATTCAGCACGCGGATATAAAGCGCATGCTGCTGACCCAAAAATCCTACGTGGAAGGCGCCTTCGACCTTGGCCTCTACGCTGCACGACTGTTCGACGACACCACCACCCTGGAAACCGAAGCCGAGCGCAAGCACGCCCACGAACTGCTGGACCTGCTCACGCCCATCGTCAAATCCTGGCCTTCGGAGTTCTGCCTCAAGGCCAACGAACTGGCAATCCAGATTCTCGGCGGCCATGGCTACACCCGCGAGTACCCGGTGGAACAGTACTACCGCGACAACCGCCTGAACCCGATCCACGAAGGCACCCACGGCATCCAGTCCCTGGATTTGCTGGGGCGCAAGCTCGCGCAGAACGGCGGCGCGGGGTTGAAGCAACTCATACGACTGATTGCCGAAACCGGTGCACGGGCGCAGGAATACCCAAGCCTGACCGCACTAAGGGAACCGCTGGAACAGTTGGTCAACCGCCTGCAAAGCGTCACCATCGGCCTGCTGACGGATCTCGCCCAAGGCAAGGTCAACAGCAGCCTGGCAAATTCGGCGCTGTACTTGAAGGTGTTCGGGCATACGGTGATTGGCTGGCGCTGGCTGGAGCAGGCGATTCGCGCCGAAGAAGGATTGGCCAGGGGCAATGCGGCGGATGTGGCCTTTTATAAAGGCAAGCTCCAGGCCGCCCGGTACTTCCTGACCTGGGAAGTACCGAGCTGCCATCATGAACTGGCAATTCTGGAGGCACGCGATGACACGTGCCTCGGCATGCAGGATGAGTGGTTCTAAGGCGTTCCGATCGCCTTGGCAATCACATCGACCGTGGCGCTGACTTGCTCTTGGTAACGGTCGAGTTCCTGCTGGTGAGCCTGCTGCATTTCGATCTGCTCGGCGCACAGGTTCAGCGCCGCCAGCACCAGTAATTTGTCACCGATCAGGGTCGGGTACTTTTTCTTGGTGGTGGCAAGGGACGCCTTGAGCAGGGTCACGGCGTGCATCAGGGTTTTGTCTTCCCCGGCCGGTGCCTTGATCGAGTAATCCTCTCCGAGAATCGAAACGACCTTTATCCCTTCACTCATGCGCTGACAGGCCCTGCGCTCACACGCTCAACCAGCGCCTGGATACGGGCGGCGGTAGCGCCGTGCTTTTCTTCCTGCTCCATCAGGTTCAGTTGTAGGCTGTCGTTCTCATCCTTGGCGCGGGCCAATTCCGCCTTGAGGGATTCGTTGGTGCCCAGCAGATCCTGATTTTGTTGTACCAAGTCGCTGACGAGTTGTTCCAATTGGCTGAGGGATGCTTCTAACATTTTGATTTCTCTGGCTTTTCAAAGGGCGGTGACGATAAAGAAAATTCACCTCGGATGCCAGGGTTATCCCTGGCGCGCAGCCCGATTTTTAAGGGCCGGGCCGCACTTTCGAGCCTTAGTGACTGCATTTACCCGATCTGGTTCCTGAATCGACCAAGCCCCTCGTCAGGTGCGACAAAAACGCACACGCCCCTTTAGACTTTAGTCGTACGACCGATAGAGAGGGACACACCGTCTCATGGCCGCACGGATCGCGCTCTCCCCCAGGATTCCCCCATGTCGCTTCGTAATATGAATATCGCTCCGAGGGCCTTCCTCGGCTTCGCGTTTATCGGCGCGTTGATGTTGTTTCTTGGCGTGTTCGCCCTGAACCAGATGAGCAAGATACGAGCCGCTACCGAAGACATCACCCTGGCCAGCGTGCCGAGCATTCGCGCCCTCGATGAGTTCACCCAACTGACGTTGCGCCTACGGGTGCTGTCGTACCGCTTGCTGACTAACCGTGAGCCGGAGGTTCAGCAAAAGACGCTGGAAGCCTTTGAAGTGCGTAATCAGCAGATTCGCACGGCCCAGGGCATCTACGAAAAACTGATCGAGAGCAGCGAAGAGCGTACGGCCTACGACGACTACGTGCGCTTGCTTGGCCAGTACCATCAGATTGAAGAACGCATGAAGAGCCTGTCGCGGGCCAATCAGGTGGAAGAGCTGCGCAGCCTGCTCAATAACGAATTGCTGAGCAACTCCGAACAGGTCAACGCCGTGCTCACGCGCCTGCTGGACATCAATAACAAGATGGCCCTGGCGACTAACAAGGAGGCGGAAGACCAATACACAATGGCCTTCAACATGGTGGTGAGCCTCTTGGTGATCGCCACGCTGCTGACCCTCCTGTTCGCCTGGCTGCTGACCCGCAGCATCACCCTGCCCATTTCCCAGGCACTGGAAGCGGCGGAAGAAGTGGCCGAAGGCAACCTGACTCGCCCGATCAAAGTCGACGGCAACGACGAAGCCGGGCGCCTGCTGGCCGCCATGGCCAAGATGCAGGACAAGCTGCGCGACACCCTGCAACGCATCGCCGGTTCCGCTACCCAGCTCGCGTCAGCTGCCGAAGAGCTGAACGCGGTCACCGACGAAAGCGCCCGTGGCCTGACCCAGCAAAACAACGAAATCGAACAAGCCGCCACTGCGGTGAATGAGATGACCAGCGCTGTCGAAGAAGTCGCACGCAATGCGGTGAGCACCTCCGAAGCTTCGCGCAACGCCACCACCTCCGCCGGTGATGGCCGTGACTTGGTGCAGGAAACCGTCAGCGCCATCGAACGCATGAGCGGCGACGTACAGGCCACCGCCACGCTGATCGGCGACCTGGCCAATGAGTCGCGCGATATCGGCAAGGTGCTCGACGTGATTCGCGGCCTGGCCGACCAGACCAACCTGCTGGCCCTTAACGCCGCGATTGAAGCGGCGCGCGCCGGTGAAGCCGGACGAGGCTTTGCGGTGGTTGCCGACGAAGTACGCGCACTCGCCCATCGTACCCAGCAGTCGACCAGCGAAATCGAGCGGATGATCGGAAGTATCCAGGCGGGTACAGAGCATGCGGTGGATTCGATGCGCAACAGCACCGAACGCGCTGAGTCGACGCTGAACATCGCCAAAGGCGCGGGGATGTCGCTGGATACCATCAATACCGCGATCATCGAGATCAACGAACGCAACCTGGTGATCGCCAGCGCGGCGGAAGAACAGGCGCAAGTGGCGCGTGAAGTGGACCGCAACCTGGTGAACATCCGCGACCTGTCGGTGCAATCAGCGACCGGCGCCAGCCAGACCAGTGCGGCGAGCAGTGAGCTGTCACGGTTGGCGGTGGATTTGAACGGGATGGTGGGGCGGTTCCGTCTCTGAAATAAGATTCGCCTGACGACGCCTATCCCTGTGGGAGCTGGCCTGCCTGCGATAGCAATGTGTCAGCCAGCGCCTCTAGCGCCTGACACGCCGCCATCGCAGGCAAGCCAGCTCCCACATTTGGCTTTGCGCAAATCAGAAAAACCTTTTTGACAGCGCAGCAATTCAACAGGTTAGAATCGCTGGCACGCAGACTGCATGGTCAGTTTGCGCCCTGTCTTGTTTGCTCATGGAGTACTGCCTTTGAATGCGACGACCATCAACAGCCTGTTCTTGATCGGCGCGTTGCTGGTGAGTGCGAGCATTCTGGTGAGTTCTCTTTCGTCCCGCCTGGGTATTCCGATCCTGGTGATCATCCTGGCCGTGGGCATGGTCGCCGGCGTGGATGGCGGCGGCATCATCTTCGATAACTACCCGACCGCCTACCTGGTGGGCAACCTCGCCCTGGCCGTAATCCTGCTCGACGGCGGTTTGCGCACCCGGGTCGCGAGTTTCCGCGTGGCACTCTGGCCGGCCTTGTCGCTGGCCACGGTGGGGGTGTTGATTACCACCGGCCTCACCGGTATGGCTGCGGCCTGGCTGTTTGACCTCAATATCATCCAGGGCCTGTTGATTGGCGCCATCGTCGGTTCGACGGACGCCGCCGCGGTGTTTTCGCTGCTCGGCGGCAAGGGCCTGAACGAACGGGTGACCGCCAGCCTGGAAATTGAATCCGGCAGCAACGACCCGATGGCCGTGTTCCTCACGGTCACGTTGATCGACATGATTGCCAGTGGCCAGACCGGCCTGCACTGGAGCCTGCTCACTCACCTGCTCCGCGAGTTCGGCATCGGCGGTATCGTCGGCCTGGGCGGCGGCTGGCTGATGCTGCAGATGGTCAACCGGATCAACCTGGCCAACGGCCTGTACCCGATTTTGGTGATTGCCGGCGGCCTGTTCGTCTTCGCCCTGACCAACGCCCTGCATGGCAGCGGCTTCCTCGCCGTGTACCTGTGCGGCCTGGTGATCGGCAACCGCCCGGTGCGTAGCCGTCATGGCATTTTGCATATGCTCGACGGCATGGCGTGGCTGGCGCAGATCGGCATGTTCTTGGTGCTGGGCCTGTTGGTCACGCCCCATGATTTGCTGCCCATTGCCCTGCCGGCGTTGGGCCTGGCACTGTGGATGATCCTGTTTGCTCGGCCGCTGTCGGTGATGGTCGGCTTGCTGCCGTTCAAGGCGTTTCATGGCCGCGAAAAAGCCTTTATCGCCTGGGTCGGCCTGCGCGGCGCGGTCCCGATCATTCTGGCGGTGTTCCCGCTGATGGCCGGCCTGCCCCATGCACAGCTGTACTTCAACCTGGCGTTCTTTATCGTGCTGGTCTCGCTGCTGGTGCAGGGCACGAGCCTGCCGTGGGTGGCCAAGCTGCTCAAAGTCACCGTACCGCCGGACCCGGCGCCGATCTCCCGTGCGGCCCTGGAAGTGCATGTCACCAGCGAGTGGGAGCTGTTCGTCTACCGCCTGGGCGCAGAAAAATGGTGCATCGGCGCCGCCCTGCGTGAGCTGAAAATGCCCGAAGGTACGCGGATCGCGGCGTTGTTCCGTGGCCAGCAACTGCTCCATCCGTCGGGTAGTACGGTGCTGGAGGTGGATGATTTGCTCTGCGTGATCGGTCACGAACACAACCTGCCAGCCCTGGGCAAACTGTTCAGCCAGGCACCGCAACGCGGTTTGGATTTGCGCTTCTTCGGCGACTTCGTACTGGAAGGCGACGCCCAGCTGGGCGCGGTTTCCGCCCTGTACGGCTTGAAGCTGGAGGGCATTGACCCGGACATGCCGCTGAGCCGCTTCATCACCCAGAAAGTCGGCGGTGCGCCAGTCGTAGGCGACCAGGTGGAGTGGAACAACACCATCTGGACCGTCGCGGTCATGGACGGGAACAAGATTGGCAAAGTGGGCGTCAGATTCCCCGAAGGAAGTCGCCCGGGCCCCGGACTCTTCCTCTAAACTGCGGGGCGACAGTTCGCCCCCTTTTTTTCATTTTGCTCGACCGGTCTCTATGCCAACTCTGCGCACATTTCTCGCCACTGCCCTGCTGGGCTTGACCCTCTGTGTCGGCACCGTCCACGCGGCCGACCCGCCCAACGCCGACGCCATCCAGCAAACCCTGGACAAGCTGCCCGACCGTAAGCTGCCCGACGCCGACATGAAGGCGTTGCAGGCGATCCTGCAACAGACCCTGACGTACCTGGGCAACAAGCAGGACTATGAGCAGCGCCTCGTCGACCTGAAGCGCCAACTGGAAGACGCCCCGCGCCAGACCACCGAGAACCAGCGCGAGCTGACCCGGCTCAAGGCCACCAAAGTCATCCCGGTGGCCCAACGCTACGCCACCCTGCCTGTGCCGCAGCTTGAGCAACTATTAGTGCAGCGCAGCACCCAGCAGGGCGACCTGCAAAAAGAACTGGCCGACGCCAACAGCCTGTCCATCGCCGCACAGACCCGGCCCGAGCGCGCCCAGACCGAAATCAGCAGCAGCCAGACGCGCATCCTGCAGATCAATTCGATCCTCAAGGCTGGCAAAGACAACGGCAAAACCCTCAATGCCGACCAGCGCAACCAGCTCAACGCCGAACTGGCCGCCCTGAACGCCCTGATCCCCTTGCGCCGCCAGGAACTGGCGGGCAACAGCCAACTGCAAGACCTGGGCAACAGCCAGCACGACCTGATTCAGGAAAAAACCGCGCGCCTGGAGCAAGAAATCCAGGACCTGCAAACCCTGATCAACCAGAAGCGCCTGGCCCAATCCCAGCAGACCGTCACCCAGCAGTCCATCGAAGCGCAAAAAGCTGGCGGCAGCAGCCTGCTGGCCACGGAAAGCGCGGCCAACCTCAAGCTCTCCGACTACCTGCTTAAAAGCACTGACCGCCTCAACGACCTGACCCAGAAAAACCTGCAAACCAAGCAGCAGCTGGACACCGTGAGCCAGAGCGACTCGGCCCTGGACGAGCAGATCAACGTGCTCAAGGGCAGCCTGCTGCTGTCCAAGATCCTCTACAAACAGAAACAGGCGCTGCCGCGCCTGACGGTAGACCGCGACCTGGCAGACGACATCGCCAACATTCGCCTGTACCAATTTGAGGTCAACCAGCAGCGCGAGCTGATCAGTTCGCCCAGCGCCTATGTGGATAACTTGCTGGCCAACCAGGCGCCGGAGGATGTCACCCCGCAACTGCGCCGCACGTTGCTGGAACTGGCCATCACCCGCAGCGACCTGCTGGAGCGCCTGAGCCGAGAGCTGAGCTCGCTGCTGAATGAATCCATCACGTTGCAACTGAACCAGAAACAACTGCTCAGCACCGCCACCACCCTGCGGGCGACGTTGGATGAGCAGATGTTCTGGATCCCCAGCAACAAGCCGCTGGACACCGAGTGGCTGGAAACGGTCCCGGCGCACCTGAGCAAGCAAGTTGCCACACTGCCGTGGGCCTCCAGCGTCAGCGAACTTTATGACGGCCTGACCCAGCGCCCGCTGCTGTTCCTGCCGCTGCTGCTGGTGATCGGTGCCCTGCTGTGGCGACGTAAAGCCCTGTATCAGCGCCTGAGCAAGGTCCACCTGGATATCGGCCACTTCAAACGCGACAGCCAGTGGCACACGCCGCAGGCCATCCTGATCAACATCCTGCTGGCGATGCCGGTAGCACTGGGCCTGGCGCTGTGCGGCTATGCACTGCAAATCGACGCCCGTGGGCAGAACGCCAACCTCGGCGCTGCGTTGCTGCAAATCGCCCAGGCCTGGCTGGTGTTCTACACCGCTTATCGCATCCTGGCGCCGGGTGGCGTGGCGGAATTGCACTTCCGCTGGGAAAAACCCCAGGTCGAATTCCTGCAAGGCTGGATACGCAAGCTCGGGCTGGTGGTGCTGGCGCTGGTGGCCGTTGTGGCGATCGCCGAGCACCAGCCGGCGGCGCTGGCGGACGATGTGCTGGGCATTGGCGTGGTGCTCACGTGCTACGCGCTGATGGCCTGGTTGCTGGGTCGCCTGCTGCTCAACAGCCCAACCCATGAAAAAGCCTCACTGTTTCGCAAGGCGATCGGCCTGCTGTTTACCGCCCTGCCCGTCGCCCTGTTTATCGCCGTGTGCTTTGGCTATTACTACACCGCGCTCAAGCTCAGCGACCGCCTGATCAACACCCTGTACCTGCTGATGTTCTGGCTGGTGATCGAAGCCACCTTTGTACGCGGCCTGGGTGTTGCGGCACGGCGACTGGCCTATGCGCGGGCACTGGCTAAACGCCAGGCCGCCAAGGAAGCCGGTGATGGCGAAGCGGTGATCGAAGAGCCGACCCTGGACATCGAGCAGGTTAACGAGCAGTCGATGCGCCTGATCCGCCTGGCCTTGCTCGGCGGCTTCATCGCGGCGCTGTACTGGGTGTGGTCGGACCTGATCTCGGTATTTTCCTACCTGGACAACGTCACCCTGTACGAATACACCAGCGGCACCGGAGCGAATATCAGCATGGTGCCGATCAGCATCGGCGATTTCCTCGGCGCGTTGATCATCATCGGCATTACCTTCGCACTGGCGCGCAACCTGCCCGGTTTGCTCGAGGTGCTGGTGCTGTCCAAATTGGAGCTGGCCCAGGGCAGCGCCTACGCGACGACCACGCTGTTGTCGTATGTGATTGCCGGCATCGGTTTTGTCTCCACCCTCTCCACCCTCGGCGTGAGCTGGGACAAGTTGCAATGGCTGGTGGCGGCGCTGTCGGTGGGGTTGGGCTTTGGTATGCAGGAGATCTTCGCCAACTTTATCTCCGGCATCATGATCCTGTTCGAACGCCCGGTGCGCATCGGTGACACCATCACCATCGGCAACCTGTCGGGCACGGTGAGCAAGATCCGCATCCGCGCCACGACGATCACCGACTTTGACCGCAAGGACATCATTGTCCCGAACAAAACCTTCATTACCGGGCAACTGATCAACTGGTCGCTGACCGATACCATCACCCGGGTCACCCTGAAGCTGGGCGTGGACTACGGCTCCGATCTGGACCTGGTGAAGGAATTGTTGCTCAAGGCTGCCAGGGAAAACCCACGCGTGTTGAAGGAACCGGAACCGCTGGTGTACTTCCTCAACTTCGGCGAAAGCACCCTCGACCACGAGCTGCGCATGCACGTGCGCGACCTGGGCGACCGCAACCCCGTGCTGGATGAGGTCAACCGCTACATCAACCGTGAGTTCAAGAAGCAGCACATCAACATCTCGTTCCGGCAGATGGAGGTGTACCTCAAGAACATGCACGGCCAGGAGTACAAGCTGGTGCCGGTCGAAGACGAGCGCAAGACCATCGTCGGGCCGGCCCCTGAGCAGGACACCCCCGAGCCGCCAGCCGCCAAAGTCGAAGATGCGCCGGAGCCTCCGCCGAGCAAACTCGACTAACGCCGCTATCCCCAGCAGAATGCTCGGACATTCTGCTGGAGATGGCCGGTGAAAGCCCTCGACGAACTGACCTTCGACAACCGCTTCGCACGCCTGGGCGACGCGTTCTCAACCCACGTACTGCCCGAACCCCTCGACGCACCGCGCCTGGTAGTGGCGAGTAACGCTGCCATGGCGTTGCTCGACCTCGACCCGGCCGTGGCCGAAACGCCGGTGTTTGCCGAGCTGTTTGGCGGGCACAAGCTGTGGGCCGAGGCAGAGCCGAGGGCGATGGTCTATTCCGGGCATCAGTTCGGCGGCTACACCCCGCAACTGGGCGATGGCCGTGGGCTGTTGCTGGGTGAGGTGTATAACGAGGCCAGCGAGCACTGGGACCTGCACCTCAAGGGCGCCGGTATGACGCCTTACTCGCGCATGGGCGATGGGCGCGCCGTGTTGCGCTCTTCGATCCGCGAGTTTTTAGCCTCCGAAGCGCTGCACGCGCTGGGTATCCCCAGCAGCCGCGCGCTGTGCGTGATCGGTTCCGACACCCCGGTGTGGCGTGAGAAGCAGGAACGAGGCGCGATGCTGCTGCGCATGGCGCCGAGCCATATCCGCTTCGGGCATTTCGAGTATTTCTATTACACCAAAAAGCCCGAACAGCAGGCACTTTTGGCTGAACACGTATTGAACCTGCATTACCCCGAGTGCCGCGAACAACCAGAGCCTTACTTGGCCATGTTCCGCGAAATCGTCGAGCGCAACGCCGAATTGATCGCCAAGTGGCAGGCGTATGGCTTCTGCCACGGCGTGATGAACACCGACAACATGTCGATCTTGGGCATCACCTTCGACTTCGGGCCGTTTTCGTTTCTGGATGACTTTGACGCGCACTTCATCTGCAACCACTCCGACCATGAAGGACGTTACTCCTTCAGCAACCAAGTGCCGATTGGGCAGTGGAACCTCAGTGCATTGGCACAGGCGTTGACGCCGTTTATCCGCGTCGACGCCTTGAAAGAAGCGCTTGGGCTGTATCTGCCGTTGTATCAGGCGAATTACCTGGATTTGATGCGTCGCCGCTTGGGGCTGACCACCGCTGAAGACGATGACCAGAAGCTGGTGGAGCGGTTGTTGCAACTGATGCAGAACAGTGGCGTTGATTACACACTGTTCTTCCGCCGCCTGGGGGACGAGTCCGCGGCGCTGGCCGTGGCACGACTGCGCGACGACTTCGTCGACCTCGCCGGGTTTGATGCCTGGGCTGAGTTGTACAAGGCTCGTGTTGAACGGGACGGGGATTACAGCGAGGAACAGCGCCGTGAGCGGATGCACGCGGTGAACCCGCTGTACATCCTGCGCAACTACCTCGCGCAGAACGCCATCACCGCCGCCGAGTCAGGCGATTACAGCGAAGTCCGGCGGCTGCATGAGGTGCTGTCCAAGCCGTTCGAGGAGCAAGCGGGGATGGAGCAATACGCGCAGCGGCCGCCGGATTGGGGCAAACACCTGGAAATCAGCTGTTCCTCATAAGCACTGTAGTGAGCGGGCTTGTCCCGCGCTGGGTGGCGAAGCCGCCCCAATAGAGCTGCCACGGTGTTTCATGAAGATCGCGGTGCTTGGGTTTAGGGCTGCTTCGCAGCCCAGCGCGGGGCAAGCCCGCTCACTACAGGCCTGCGCTTACCTTGATAAACGTCAGCGCCGGCTCCAGATTGAACCCATTGGCCACACCCTAGGAGCCCCTGATGTCCGAATCGCTTGTAATCCCCTGCCCACATTGCAACGGCCTCAACCGCATCCCCGGCGAACGCCTGAGTGACGCGCCCAAATGCGGGCGTTGCAAGCAGCCGGTGTTGTTGAGCAAGCCTTTCGAGCTGAAGCAGGGCGACTACGCCAGCCAGATCAAGGGCGACCTGCCGTTACTGGTGGATGTGTGGGCCGACTGGTGCGGGCCGTGCAAGTCGTTCGCGCCGGTGTTTGAGCAAGCGGCTGGGCAGTTGGAGGGCAAGTGCCGGTTGGCCAAGCTCGACAGCGAGGCCAATCAGCAGTTGTCGGCGCAGTTGGGGATTCGTTCGATTCCCAGCCTGATTCTGTTCAAGAATGGCCGCGAAGTGGCGCGTCAGAGCGGGGCGTTTCCGTTGCCGCAGTTGATGAGTTGGTTGCGTAGCCAGGGGGTATAACCAAATCGTCAAAACATCACCGGCCAATGTGGGAGCGGGCTTGCTCGCGAAGGCGGTGTGTCAGTCGCTGCATTAGCTGACTGAACCACCGCCTTCGCGAGCAAGCCCGCTCCCACATTTGGATCGCGTTTTACCTTGAGGCCACGGGTGCTTCTCGGTCGATCATCTGGCCGACGAGCATTACGCCGAGTTCGCTCAATTGGTGGATGGCCAGGGCTACGTCACGGTGTTCGCCGCTGAGGTCGTTGGACAGGTTGAGTAATAGGGTGCGGACGGAGGAGAAGGTTTCGTAGCTGTTGAGGACGAGGGTTTCGGTGGGGAGGTTGGGGGTGACGGTGAATAACATGCTTTTCGTTCTCTGATAGGGCCACCACCTATTCGCTACTAAACGAGGGCGGCAGCTGTACGCAGGTTAGTAGACCGGGAACGAAAGCAAAAACCGGCGCACCCGAAGGTGCCCTGCGCACAGCCACCATCAGATAGGCGAGAAAACGCCATGCTTTAGGAGCAGTGCACATACTTTCGTCTGTTTGGGCTACTAAACCCGGCCACTGAGAATTCAGCGGCCCGAGAACCTTAGAGACGCCCATCCAGACGCACAAGCCGGGCGATTCTGGCTTACCTGTAGGCAACGTTACAAGGCACCCCCCCTATTGCCAGACCCTTCCTACAGCCTCTGTGGGACAAATCCAAATCCCCCTGCAGGAATGCAATGCAAATGTGGGAGCGGGCTTGCTCGCGAAAGCGGTGTGTCAGTCGCTGCATTAGCTGACTGAACCACCGCTTTCGCGAGCAAGCCCGCTCCCACAGGGGTTTTGTGTTGTCTTTCAGGTCACGCGTTTTCCAGCAGGTTATGCAATTCCACAAACTGCTGCGTCAGCTTATGCCGTGGGTCCAGATGGATCAGCGGCTTGTTCTCCTGATGCGACTCACGCATGCGCACGGAGCTGGTCAGGTACACCGGCAGCACCGGCAACCCTTCTGCAATCAACTCATCGAGCATCTGCTGCGGCAAGCTCGCTCGCGCCTGGAACTGGTTGACCACGATACCTTCCACTTCCAGGCCTTCGTTGTGGTCTTCCTTCAATTCTTCGATTTCAGCCAGCAGGCCGTACAGTGCCTGACGGGAGAAGCTGTCGCAATCAAACGGGATCAGCACGCGATCGGCAGCAATCAGCGCCGAAACCGCATAAAAATTCAGCGCCGGCGGCGTATCCAGGTAAATCCGGTCGTAGTCTTCGCTCAGTTCGTCCAACAGCTTTCGCAGCTTGTTGATCTTGTGCTTGGCTTCAAGCTTGGGCTGCAGGTCTGCCAGTTCCGCAGTGGCGGTGATCACATGCAGGTTGTCGAAGGGGGTTTCGTAGATATCGACTTTGTTTTTCTTGGAAAACGGCCCGGAAGACAGGGTTTGCTTGAAAAAATCCGCGATACCCATGGGGATGTCGTCGCCGGTCAGCCCGGTGAGGTATTGGGTTGAGTTGGCTTGTGCATCGAGGTCCACCAACAGGGTTCGATAGCCTTCACTGGCGCTGACCGCCGCCAGGTTGCAGGCAATGCTGGACTTGCCAACGCCGCCTTTTTGATTGAACACCACGCGCCGCATGGAAAAACCTCCGTGTATCAATGAATGCCCGAGTGTAGAGGGCTTAAGCGAATGTTCGCTACCTCGTTCATCCATCCCCGACAAACGAACAGGACCGGTCCGACAACCCAACCCAGCGCCCGGTGAAGGACAATCTGTAAATCTTTCCCGCCCAACTGTAATCAGCCGTGAACAATTTTTTACCAATATTTGCTAGAACCCCACGGCACCCGGATAATGCGCGCCATTCGGCTATTGCTCCCTGTCCCGGTATTCGGGGCCAAAAGTCGCACATGGAAGCCCGCAGGGGCGGGATACCTTCTCAGTGATCACTTTCAACATCGCCCAATGGCGCGCTTGGGCCCCTGGCCTGGAAAGCGCGGATGAATGGCGTGCCTGGTGCCAGGCACCGGTGTCTCTGCCTGCCAGCGAAGCCTGCCCCGACGTCTCGTTCCTGCCAGCCATGCAACGTCGCCGCCTGAGCCGCCTGGCGCGCATGGCGTTCAGCGTAGGCTGGCCGCTGGCCGAGGGCCTGCAGGACTTGCCACTGGTGTTTGTTTCCCGGCATGGCGAGACGCCGCGCACCCTCGATATTCTCAGCGACCTGGCCAACGACCAGCCACTGTCGCCAACCCAGTTCAGCCTGTCGGTGCATAACGCGGTGATTGGCCTGTGGTCGATCCTGCGCAATGAAACCAGCGAAATGACCGCCCTCGCGGCCGCGGGCGATGGCCTGGAACACGGCATGCTCGAGGCCGCCGCGCTGCTCAACGAAGGCGCGCCGGCCGTTTTGCTGGTGATTACCGAAGAACAGCCGCCCGAGGCCTACGCCAGCTGGATCGTTGACGTACCCTTTCCTTACGCCCTCGGCCTGTTGCTGACACCGGGCGACGAGTGGCAGTTGGAACTCAGCACCAGCACTGTCCAACTCACTCAAACCCAGTGGCCCCACGCCCTGAACCTGCTGCGCACCCTGCTCAACGAACAGGTCGCCTGCCAACATGCCTGGAAGAACCGCGTATGGAACTGGCAACGCAAACCCTGAACGATAAACCGCGGGACGCCTACTATTGGCGCCTGTTCGCCACCGCCGCCAGCTTCGCGCTGTTTGGCTTCGGTGGGCTGTGCCTGCGGTTGCTGGTGTTTCCCCTGCTCAGTTGCCTGCCGGGCAGCGCGGCAAGCCACCGACGCCGCGCCCGCCACACCATCAGCTGGCTGTTCTGGTTCTTTATTCGCTTGATGCAACGCGCCGGCGTGCTCACCTATAGCGTCGACGGCGCGGAAAAACTTGGGCGCCCGGGCCAGATGATCATCGCCAACCACCCGTCGCTGATCGATGTGGTGTTTCTGATCGGCCTGGTGCGCCAGGCCAATTGCGTGGTCAAGCAGAGCCTGTGGCAGAACCCCTTTACCCGCGGGCCGGTGCGCGACGCGGGCTACATCAGCAACGACGGCAGCGCTGAAATGCTCGATGCCGCCGCCGATGCCCTGCGCGCAGGCCAGACCCTGATCATTTTCCCCGAGGGCACCCGCACCACACCCGGCGCGGCGCCTGCCTTTCATCGCGGCGGCGCCGCCATTGCGCTGCGGGGTGCGACAATCATCACCCCCGTGGTGATCAAGGTCAGCCCCACGACGCTGACCAAGGCCGAACCCTGGTATCGCATCCCAAAATGCCGCGTGCACTTCAGTTTGCGGGTGGGTGCCGATATAGAACCACAGGCGTTCGCATCACTGGGCCCCGCGCCCCAAGCCTCACGCAAGCTCAACGATTACCTGCACCACTATTTTTTTAAGGAGCTCGCCGAAGATGAGCGACAGACACCGCCTTGAGCACGACATAAAGATGCTGATCATCGAGGCACTGGGCCTGGAAGACATCAGCGTCGACGACATCGGTAGCGAGCAAACCCTGTTCGGCGAAGGCCTTGGCCTGGATTCGGTAGACGCCCTGGAATTGGGCCTGGCGATCCAGAAAAAGTACGGCATCAAGATCGATGCCGACGCCAAGGACACCCGTAATCACTTCACCAACGTGGCCAGCCTTGCGGCGTACGTCACGGACAGACAGGCAGCTTGAGACCGGACCATGCAGACTCGTGACGATATCTTCAACACCTTGCGCGATGCCTTGGTGGAACTGTTTGAACTGCCGCCGGAACGCGTCACCCTGGACGCCAACCTGTACCAGGACCTGGAAATCGACAGCATCGACGCCGTCGACTTGATCGACCATATCAAGCGCCAGACCGGCAAGAAGATCGCCGCCGAAGAATTCAAGGCGGTGCGGACTGTGAACGACGTGGTTGAGGCGGTGTACCGTCTGGTCCAGCCGGCCGCATGAGCCGGCTGATCGGCCTTGGCCTGTTGCTGGCGGGGCTGCTGTACCCATTTGCGGTGTATTACGGCACCGAGCACTTTGCACCGTGGCAATTCGGCCTGCTGCTCGGCAGCCTGTGGCTGTTGCGTGGGCTGACCGGTGCCCGACGCCCCGGCAGCCGCTGGATGGCGTTGGCGATCATCGTGTTTTGTTTAGCGTTGGCCTGGTTCGATAACCCGCAACTGTTGCGCTGGTACCCGAGCCTGGTCAGCGCGTTCATGTTGTCGCTGTTCGGTTTGAGCCTGAAATACGGCCCACCGATGGTCGAGCGCCTGGCGCGCATGACCGATCCGGTGTTGCCGCCCCACGCCATTGTGTATACCCGCCAGGTTACCGTGGTATGGAGCGTGTTTTTTCTGTGTAATGGCCTGCTCGCCGCCGCCCTCACCCTGTGGGCGCCGCTGAGCTGGTGGACGTTGTACAACGGCTTGATCGCCTACGGGCTGATGGGGCTGTTGTTTGCCGTGGAATGGCTGGTACGACAAAGGGTTCGAGGCCGCGTATGAATGGGTTGAAACTTGAGCACTTGCTGCTTGAGCCGCTGCAACAGCGTTTGGTCACCACCGAACCTGAGATGAATCATGCACAGCTGTGGGAGCAGTCCCTGAGCCTGGCGGCGGGCCTGCAAGCGCGGGGTACCCAGCGCCTGGCCGTGTACCTGGAAGATGCCGGCCTGCTGGCAATTGCCCTGCTGGGCGCCTGGCGGGCCGGGGTCAGCGTGCTGCTGCCCGCCGACCTGCAACCTCAGACCCGCCAACGCTGGGACAAGGCCGTTGATGCCTGGCTGACCGACGCGGCTGACCTGGACGCGCTGTTTCAAACACCGCTGAACCCAGCCGCCCTCGATCTGGACACCTGCCAACTGAGCCTGTGCACCTCCGGCTCCAGCGGCGAACCCAAGCGCATCGACAAGACGCTGCGCCAGCTGGCTAACGAAGTTGAGGCGCTGGAAACCCTATGGGGCCCGGACCTTAAAGACGCCTGCATCATCGGCAGCGTGGCCACTCAACATATCTACGGTTTGCTGTTCCGCGTGCTCTGGCCGCTGTGCGCCGGGCGCACCTTTGTGCGCAAGCAGTTGGCTTTCCCTGAAGACATGCAGCGCGCCAGCCGCGAGCACGGACAATTTGCCTGGGTCGCCAGCCCGGCGCTGCTCAAGCGCATGGGCGATAACCTCGACTGGCCGGCACTGAGCCAGGTGTCGCGGGTGTTTTCCTCCGGCGGCGCGCTGCCCGTGGACGCTGCCGGCAGCCTTTACGACCGCTTGCAGCAGTGGCCCACGGAAATCCTCGGCAGCTCGGAAACCGGCGGCATCGCCTGGCGCCAGGGTGCGCAGCCTTGGCAGCCGTTTGCCGACGTGCAACTGAGCCAGGATGCAGACGGCGCGCTGCGCATCGCCTCGAAGTACCTGCCTGACGGGCATATCGAACAGACCGCCGACGCCGCGCGCATTCACGCCGATGGCCGTTTCGAACTGCTGGGCCGCTTGGATCGCATCGTCAAACTGGAAGAAAAACGTATTTCCCTGCCCATGCTGGAACACGCACTGATGGCCCATCCGTGGGTCGCCGAAACCCGCCTGGGCGTGGTGCAGGAAAACCGCGCCTCCCTCGGCGCCCTGGTGGTGCTGAGCGACGAGGGCCTGCATGCCCTGCGCAATCAGGGGCGGCGTACGCTCACCCAAACCCTGCGCCAACACTTGAGCCAACATTGCGAAGCGCTGGCTCTGCCGCGTCGCTGGCGTTTGCTGAGGCAGTTACCGCTGAACAGCCAAGGCAAACTGCCCCAGGCCGACGTCGAGGCGCTGCTGTTGGCGCCGCGCCCAAAGGCGCCAGAAGTACTGGAGACAGTCGAAGCCAACGGCGAATGGACCGCACAACTGAGCGTCCCGCCGGACCTGGCCTATTTCAGCGGGCACTTCCCGGTCACGCCGGTGTTGCCGGGCGTGGTGCAGGTGGAATGGGCGTTCAACCTGGGCCAGCAACTGCTCGATTTGCCGCCGACCTTTGCCGGAATGGAAGTGCTCAAGTTCCAGCAACTGGTACGCCCCGGCGACGCAATCGAGCTGCACCTGCGCTTCGACCGGGAGCGCGGCAAGTTGTACTTCGCCTACCGCAACGGCGTCGCCGCCTGCTCCAGCGGCCGAATAATGCTGGAGATGCCAAGTGAGTAGGCTTCTGTGGCGAGGGAGCAAAGTCATGCATAACCCCTGCGCCCTGATCCCGGTCTACAACCACGAAGCCGCCGTACCCGCCGTGGTCCACAGCCTGTTGAACAGCGGCCTGCCTTGCCTGCTGGTCGACGACGGCAGCAGCGCGGCCTGCGCGGCCGTGCTGGCGCAGCTTGCCACCCTGGATAACGTCACCCTGCTCACCCTGCCCCACAACCAGGGCAAAGGCGGCGCGGTGATGGCCGGCTTTCGCGAAGCCGCACGCCTGGGCTTCAGCCACGCGCTGCAAGTGGACGCCGACGGGCAGCACGACCTGCGCGAAGTCGAGACGTTTATCGACACCTCGCGCAGGCACCCCGATGCGATTATCTGCGGCTACCCCGAATACGACGACAGCGTGCCCAAGGGCCGTTTGTACGCGCGCTACCTGACCCACGTGTGGGTGTGGATCAACACCTTGTCGCTGCAGATTCGCGACTCGATGTGCGGCTTTCGCGTGTACCCACTGGCGCCGGTGCTGACGCTGATGGACTCGGCCTACATCGGCACACGCATGGACTTCGACTCCGACATCCTGGTGCGCCTGGCCTGGCGCAACCAGCCAATGCGCTGGCTGCCCACCCAGGTGCACTACCCCGCCGACGGCTTGTCGCACTTTCGTTTGTTCCGCGACAACGTCCGTATCTCGGCCATGCACACCCGGCTGTTCTTCGGCATGCTGATCCGTGCACCGATGATCCTGTGGCGACGGTGGCAGGCATGAGCGACAGCAATAAACACTGGGCTGACCGTGAGGAACGCGGCAGCTATTGGCTGATGAAGCTCACGGCCTTCGCCGCCAAAGTACTCGGCCGTCGGGTGTTGAGCCCGCTGCTGTACGGGATCGTCCTGTACTTCTTCCTGTTCGGCCGCACGGCGCGCCAGAGTGCCTGGCAATACCAGCAACGCCTGGCCGACTGGAGCGGGCGTGATGACCTGCGCCCCACCCACAGGAAAGTCTTCGGTCAGTTCATGGCGTTTGCGGACTCAATGCTCGATAAGCTCGACGTGTGGAACGGCAAATTGCGCCTGGAGCAGATCGACATCAACGACCCGGCGCAATTGCGCGGGCAACTGCGCGGTGAACGTGGGCAGATGCTGGTGGGCGCGCACCTGGGCAACCTCGAAGTGTGCCGCGCCCTCGCGGAGATCGGTGAAAAAGTCACCATGAACGTGCTGGTGCACACCAAGCACGCCGAACAATTCAACCGCCTGCTGGGCGAAGCCGGCGCGAGCCACTTGCGCCTGATCCAGGTCAGCGAGCTGGACCCGGCCACCATGCTGCTGCTCAGCCAGCGCCTGGACGACGGCGAGTGGCTGGCGATTGCCGGCGACCGCGTGCCGCTGCACGGTGGGCGCACGGTGCGCGTGGATTTCCTCGGCCATGACGCCGCCTTCCCCCAAGGCCCCTGGCTGCTGGCCGGCCTGCTCAAGTGCCCGGTGAACCTGCTGATGTGCCTCAAGCACAACAACCGCTATCGCCTGAGCATTGAACCTTTCACCGAACGGGTCGAATGGAAACGCAACACCCGCGAGCAGGTCATAGCCCTGTGGACTGCACGCTACGCTGCACGCCTGGGCCAGTTTTGCCTGGAAGCGCCCCAACAATGGTTCAACTTTTACCCTTTCTGGAAGACTGATGACGACGCATCTTGAGCCAGTAACCTTTGGCGAACGCGCTTTGCGCATCGAAGACGTGCTGGCCCTGGCCAATCGTCAGGCGCCCACCCAATTGCAAGACGATGCCGCGTATCGCCAGCGCATTGCCAAGGGCGCGCAGTTCCTCGACTCGCTGCTGGACAAGGAAGGCGTGATCTACGGCGTGACCACCGGCTACGGCGATTCCTGCGTGGTAGCGGTGCCGTTGCAGCACGTCGAGGCGCTGCCGCGTCACCTGTACACCTTTCACGGTTGTGGCCTGGGCAAGTTGCTCGACGCCCAAGCGACCCGCGCCGTGCTGGCCGCGCGTTTGCAGTCGCTGTGCCACGGCGTGTCCGGTGTGCGCGTGGAACTGCTCGAGCGCCTGCATGCCTTCCTTGAACACGACGTGCTGCCGCTGATCCCGGAAGAGGGCTCGGTGGGCGCCAGCGGTGACCTGACACCGCTGTCCTACGTGGCCGCGACCCTGTCCGGCGAGCGCGAAGTGATGTTCCGTGGCGAACGCCGCCAGGCTGCCGACGTGCACCGTGAGCTGGGCTGGGAACCGCTGGTACTGCGGCCCAAGGAAGCGCTGGCGCTGATGAACGGCACCGCTGTGATGACCGGCCTGGCTTGCCTGGCCTTCGCCCGCGCCGACTACCTGCTGCAACTGGCCACGCGCATCACGGCGCTGAACGTGGTGGCGCTGCAAGGCAACCCGGAACACTTCGACGAGCGCCTGTTCGCCGCCAAGCCGCATCCAGGCCAGATGCAAGTCGCCGCCTGGCTGCGCAAAGACCTGGCGATTGATGCGCCTACCGCCCCCCTGCATCGCCTGCAAGACCGTTATTCGCTGCGCTGCGCGCCCCACGTGCTTGGCGTGCTGGCCGACAGCCTGAACTGGCTGCGTTCGTTCATCGAGATCGAGCTGAACAGCGCCAACGACAACCCGATCATCGACGCTGAAGAAGAACGCGTGTTGCACGGCGGGCACTTCTACGGCGGGCATATCGCCTTCGCCATGGACAGCCTCAAGACCCTGGTGGCCAACGTTGCCGACCTGCTCGACCGCCAACTCGCGCTGCTGGTGGACGTGCGCTACAACCACGGCCTGCCGAGCAACCTGTCCGGCGCCCCGGCGGACCGCGCGATGATCAACCATGGCTTCAAGGCCGTGCAGATCGGCACCAGCGCCTGGACCGCCGAAGCGCTGAAAAACACCATGCCGGCCAGCGTGTTCTCGCGCTCCACCGAGTGCCATAACCAGGACAAGGTGAGCATGGGCACCATCGCCGCACGCGATGCGATCCGCGTGCTGGAGCTGACCGAACAGGTCGCCGCCGCTACCTTGCTCGCTGCCAACCAAGGCGTTTGGCTGCGTGCCCAGGCTGAGGATGCGCGCGCGCTGCCACCGGCATTGGCGGCGATGCACGAAGCACTCGCCAAAGACTTCCCGCCGGTCATCGAAGACCGTGCCCTGGAAGGTGAACTGCGCCTGTGCCTGCAACGCATCGCCGAGCAACACTGGAGGCTGCATGCGTAGCCCCGGTGTGCTGCATTGCGACACTGAAATCCTCGTGCCGTTTTTTGACGTCGACACCATGAATGTCGTGTGGCACGGGCATTACGTGAAGTACCTGGAAGTGGCGCGCTGCGCGCTGCTGGACCAGATCGGCCATAACTACACGGCGATGCTCGAGTCCGGCTACGCCTGGCCGGTGATCGACATGCAACTGCGTTACGTGCGCGGTGCTGTGTTCGGCCAGACCATTAACGTGCGCGCCAGCCTGGTGGAGTGGGAGAACCGCTTGAAGGTCAATTACCTGATCACCGACCTCGCCAGCGGCGAGCGTTTGACCCGTGCCAGTACTGTGCAAGTGGCGGTGGAAGTTACCAGCCGTGAGATGCAATTGGCCTCGCCCAAAATATTCACCGACGCCGTAGAAAGGGCCCTGAAATGCTGACCCCGTTCTTTGTAGGAGCGAGCTTGCTCGCGAAGATCGTCAACGATAACGCGGGTTTCCTGATACCACGCGGCGCTCTCGGGTTTTTCGCGAGCAAGCTCGCTCCTACAGTGTTTGTGTTGTTTGGTTTTTCGGGGGCGGCACACGCCTTCGACCTGCAACAACTCAGCGACCAGCTTGCAAAACCCTCAGTGATCCACGGCAGCTTCACCCAGGAAAAACACCTGCGTGCGCTGCCCCAACCGCTGGTCAGCAAAGGCACCTTCGTCCTCGCCAAGGACCACGGCCTGCTGTGGCTGCTGAAAACCCCGCTGCAACAGGACTACCGCATCAGCGCCCAAGGCATTGCCCGCCGCGACGCCAATGGCTGGCAACTGCTGCCAAACAAGAGTGCCGGCGCCGAGCAGAACCGCTTGTTCCTCGCCGTGCTCCAGGGCGACAGCAGCGGCTTGCAGCGTGACTTTGAGCTGCAACTGCAAGGTGAAGCCAAGCAATGGAAGCTCACGCTGATCCCGCGTTCACTGCTGCTCAAACAGGTATTCACCCAGATCAATATCGACGGTAGTGAGCTGGTACACACCATCGAACTGCTGGAAACCCAAGGCGACAGCACCGTGCTGCGCATGCAGGACAGCACTGCCAACCAGCCGTTGAGCGACGCGGAGCAACACGACTTTGCCCAGTGAGCGCCTGCTGCCGCGCCTTTTCCTGATCCTGCTGGTGGCGGTGCTTGCGCTGGCCGGCTGGCAGTGGCGCCACGGCGCGCCGTTGTCCGCCAACCTGATGGAGCTGGTGCCGGGCAACACGCCGGACGCCCTGGAGCAACAAGCCGAACAGCGCATGCAGGAACCGCTTAACCGCCAAATACTCGTGCTGGTGGGCCATGCCGACCGCCAACAAGCGGTCGCCGTGGCGCAACAATTGGGCGAGCGCTGGCAGGCCAGCGGGTTGTTTGAAAAGGTGCAGTGGAACCTGCAAGCCGACTTGCCGGCGCTACGCGAGCAATTGCTGCGCGGTCGCCTGGCGATGCTCTCGGCCAAGGACCGCGAGCAACTGATCAACCAGCCCGACGCGTTTATCCAGCAACGCGTGCAAGCCCTGTTCGACCCCTTTACCGGGTTCAGCCTGGTGCCGAGCCAGGATGACTGGCTGGGGCTGACCGGGCGTATCCAAAACAGCCAGCCGCAACAAGGCGCCGTGCAATTGGATATCGGCAGCGGCGCGTTGGTCGCCGACGCCGACGGCAAGCGTTGGGTTCTGCTGCGTGCGAGCACCACCGGCAACGCCTTTGACATGAACCTGCCGCTGCAAGTGGCGGACTTGCTCCAGGCCAGCCGCGAGCAGGCCAGTCAGCAAGGCGCGCAACTGCTCGCCGCCAGTGGCTTGCTGTATGCGGCCAATGGTCAGCAGCAAGCCACGCGGGAAATCACCTGGGTCGGCGGCGGCGCTACCGTCGGCATCCTGTTACTGCTGTTGCTGGCGTTCCGACGCTGGCGCGTGTTGCTGTCTTTTGTACCGGTGCTGGTGGGCATGTTGTTTGGCGCGGTGGCCTGTGTGGCGCTGTTCGGGCACATGCATGTGATGACCTTGGTGCTCGGCTCCAGCCTGATCGGCGTGGCGGTGGATTACCCGCTGCACTACCTGTCGAAAAGCTGGAGCATGCGCCCATGGCGCAGCTGGCCGGCGTTGCGCCTGACCTTGCCCGGCCTGAGCCTGAGCCTGGCGACCAGTTGCATCGGTTACCTGGCGCTGGCGTGGACGCCGTTCCCGGCGTTGACACAGATCGCGGTGTTCTCCGCCGCCGGCCTGGTGGGCGCTTATTTGTCCGCCGTATGCTTGTTGCCGGCACTGCTCAAGGGCGTCGAGCTGCGCCCGGCGCAATGGCCGCTGCGGATCGCCGAAGGCCTGTGGCGGCTGCGCGCCTCGCTGCTCAAGCGTGTGCCGAGCCCGGTCTTGCTGGCACTGCTGGTGCTGTTTTGCGCCGGTGGCTTGTGGCAGTTGAACAGCAAAAACGATATCCGCCAGTGGATCGGCGCGCCGCCGCAATTGCTGGAAGAAGCACAGGCCGTCGCGCGGATTACCGGGTTCCAACCCACCAGCCAGTTTTTCCTGGTGCGGGCGCAGGATCAGCAGCAGTTGCTGGAGCGCCAGCGCGCACTGGCGCAGCGCCTGGATCAATTGGTGAACATGGATAAGCTCAAGGGCTATCTGGCGCTCAATCAACTGGTCAGCCTGCCCGCCGAGCAGCAACAAGTGCGCGACGCATTGAATAAACTGCCGCAGCACTGGCAGCCATTGCTGGACCTTGGCGTACCGGCCAGCGCCCTGCAAGCCGAGGTGACGCAACTGCAAGCGTTGCCTACGCAGGATATCGACGCCGCACTGGCAGGCCCATTGGCCGAGCCTTGGCGCACCCTGTGGCTGGGCCCGGTGGACGGCGGCGTGGC
The DNA here is from genome assembly GCF_014268275.3 of Pseudomonas tritici. Classification (NCBI taxonomy): domain Bacteria; kingdom Pseudomonadati; phylum Pseudomonadota; class Gammaproteobacteria; order Pseudomonadales; family Pseudomonadaceae; genus Pseudomonas; species Pseudomonas tritici. Next base: position 709,695 of record NZ_CP077084.1, on the reverse strand, counting down.
GGCAATGGTTAGCCTGCAAGGTTTGAACAACCCGGCGCTGCTGCGGGTGCAAGCAGTGGATTTACCCGGCGTGCAACTGGTGGACCGCCTGGGCGACTTGAACCGGGTGTTCGCCGACACGCAAATCAGCGCCGCCGAATTGAAATTGATGTCCTGCGTGCTGATCGTGCTCTTGCTGATCCTGCCGTTCGGTTTTGGCGGTGCCTTGCGCATTGTCGCCCTGCCGCTGCTGGCGGCGCTGTGCAGCCTGGCCAGCCTCGGTTGGCTGGGCCAGCCGCTGACGCTGTTCAGCCTGTTCGGCTTGCTGCTGGTCACGGCGATCAGCGTCGACTACGCGATCCTGATGCGCGAGCAGATCGGCGGGCCGGCGGTCAGCCTGCTAGGCACACTGCTGGCGGCGCTGACGACCTGGTTGTCGTTTGGCCTGCTGGCCGTGTCCAGTACACCGGCAGTGAGTAATTTCGGCTTATCGGTCAGCCTGGGCCTGGCATTCAGCTTTATGCTGGCACCCTGGGCCGGGCAACAGAAGCACGCCTTATGAATGTGATTAATGCCAATGTGGCAAGGAGCCCTCGTGCCCACAGTTGAAATGGAACGTCGCCAGGTGGTGGTGATCGGTGCCGGTCCGTCCGGGGCCATCGCCGCCGCGCTGTTAAAGCGCAAAGGGCATGATGTATTGATCATCGAGCGCCAGCATTTTCCACGCTTCTCGATTGGCGAAAGCCTGCTGTCCCACTGCATCGACTTTATCGAAGAAGCCGGCATGCTCGACGCCGTACAGGCGGCGGGTTTCCAGGTGAAAACAGGTGCCGCATTCGCCTGGGGCGAGCGCTACAGCGCGTTTGATTTCAGCGATACGTTCAGCAACGGCAAGCCCACCACCTTTCAGGTGCAGCGCGGCGAGTTCGACAAGTTGCTGGCGGATCAGGCAGCCGTGCAGGGCGTAGAGATCCGCTACGGCGAAACCATCGTCGGTGTGGATTTCAGCGGCGAGTGCCGCTACCTGCACGTACGTCGCGAAAACGGCAGCGAGTACCACCTCAAGGCCAAGTTCGTGCTCGACGCCAGCGGCTATGGCCGTGTGTTGCCGCGCCTGCTGGACCTGGACGTACCGTCGACTTTTCCGGTGCGCCAGGCCGTATTCACGCATGTTGCAGACCACATCGAACACCCAGGCTTCGACCGCACCAAGATCCTCGTGACCACCCACCCGACCCAGCGCGATATCTGGTTCTGGACCATCCCGTTCAGCAACGGCCGCTGCTCGGTGGGCGTGGTTGCGGCCAAGGAGCATTTCGACGGCCGCGACGGCGACCTCGATGCCTGTCTGCGCGGCTTTATCGATGAAACCCCAAGCCTGTCCGGCGTGCTGCAAAACGCTGTGTGGGATACGCCGGCGCGCACCATCGGCGGCTATTCGGCCAACGTCAAAACCCTGCACGGCCCGGGCTTTGCGCTGCTGGGCAACGCGGCGGAGTTCCTCGACCCGGTGTTCTCCTCGGGTGTGACCATCGCCATGCGTTCGGCGAGCATGGCCGCCGGTGTGCTGCACCGTCAGCTCAAAGGCGAAACCGTCGACTGGCAAACCGAGTTCGCCGCCCCGTTGAAACGGGGTGTCGACACGTTTCGCTGCTACGTCGAAGGCTGGTACGCCGGGACCTTCCAGGATGTGATTTTCCATCCGAGCAGCTCGCCGGAGATTCGTCGGATGATCAGTGCGATCCTCGCCGGTTACGCGTGGGATGAGCGCAACCCGTTTGTGAGTGAGCCCAAACGGCGGCTGCGGATGTTGTCGGAGATTTGTGCGAGTGAACCGGTATGAGCAGCCAGTATTTAAGTAAGCACTACGTCGAAGAAACCAAATTCGGCCTCTGGTTCCTGCGCAGTCACACCTGGCAGCATCGCGTGTTACGCGTGGCGATCAACGACTTGCGCAGCCTGTTCACGGAGCCATTGCCTGAGGCGCCGGTATTGCTGGATGCCGGTTGCGGGCAGGGCAAATCCTTCACGCTGTTGCAGCAGGTATTTGCGCCTTCACGGTTGATCGGCCTGGACGCTGACCCCCACAGCCTGGAGTTGAGCCAGGTTGAGGCCACGCGCCAAGGCTTGAGCGTCGAACTGATCGGCAGCGACTGCGCCACCCTCGACGTGCCGGACGCCAGCGTCGACATCCTGTTCTGCCACCAGACCTTCCACCATTTGGTTGAACAGCACCGCGCCCTCAAAGAGTTCTACCGTGTACTCAAGCCCGGCGGCTATCTGCTGTTTGCCGAGTCCACCGAAGCCTATATCGATACCTGGGTCATCCGTTGGCTGTTTCGCCACCCCATGCACGTGCAGAAAAGCGCCGAAGCGTACCTGCAGATGCTCCGCGAGCAGGGCTTCGAGTTTGGCCCGCAGAACGTCTCGTACCCGTATTTGTGGTGGAGCCGCTCCAGCGACTTCGGCCTGCTCGAGCGCTGGGGCCTGCGCAAGGCGCCGCCAGTGGGCCAGCGCGAAGAAACCCTGGTCAACTGCGTGGCCCGCAAACCCCTGGCGAGTACTGCCCCATGATGCGCATGCTCTTGATCGGCTGTCTGTTGCTGCTGAGCGCCTGCGCCAGCCAGCCACCGCTGCCCGAGAAAACGCCGGCCCTGGCCCTGCCGCTGCAACTGCATGTGCAGCGCCTGGCCGACGGCCAGAGCCAGGACTGGCTGCTGGTGATCCAGCACGAAGGCGCGGCGATTCGGTGGTCGATGATGGACCCGCTGGGCATCCCACAGGCCCGCCAAAAGCTGATCAATGGCGAGTGGCAGGCCGATGGCTTGCTGCCGCCCAATCCGCAGGCCAGAGAGCTGTTTGCCGCATTGCTGTTTGCGCTGACATCGGCAAATGACGTGCGCGCGCTCTACCCCAGCGCGCAGGCGATGGACCTGACGCGCACCCTGCCGGGGCATTGGCAGATCGTGTATCAATCGTCCGAGGTCTTCAGCGTGAACATGACCGGGCAGCCCTTGAGCTACCGCATTACGCCGCTCGGGGCTGCCCGATGACCGCCTACCTCAACGCCCTGGGCATCATCTGCGCCCTCGGCCGTGGCCAGGCCGAAGTCAGCCGCAGCCTGTTTGCCGGTGACTGCTCGGGCATGCGCGCCGAAAGCGGCTGGGTGCCGGAGCGCGTGCTGCCGGTGGCCGGTGTGCGCGGCGAACTCGCAACCATCCCGGTAGAACTGGGCCAGCAGAGCAGCCGCAATAACCAGTTGCTGCTGGAAGCAGCGTTGCAGATCGAAGACGAGCTCCGCCAGGCGATCAATACCCACGGCGCATCACGGGTTGGTATTGTGCTCGGCACCAGCACCTCGGGCATCGACGAAGCCAGTCGCGGGATTGCCCTTTACCTTCGGGAAAACCAGTTCCCCGGCGACTACGACTACCAGCAACAGGAACTCAGTGCCCCGGCAAACTTCCTCGCCGACTGGCTGCAACTGAGTGGCCCGGCCTACGTGATCTCCACCGCCTGCACCTCCAGCGCCCGCGCGCTGATGAGTGCCCAGCGCCTGCTGGACCTGGGCGTGTGCGATGCGGTGATCTGCGGCGGCGTCGACAGTTTGTGCAAGTTGACCCTCAATGGCTTTACCGCGCTGGATGCCGTGTCGAACCAGCGCTGCAACCCGTTTTCGGCGAACCGCAACGGCATCAATATCGGCGAAGCAGCGGTGTTGTTCCTGATGAGCAAGAAACCGGCGCCGATCGCCCTGTTAGGCAGCGGCGCGAGTTGCGATGCGCACCATATTTCCGCGCCCGAGCCCTCCGGCAAAGGTGCGTTGCAGTCGATGCGCAAGGCGCTCGCCAGCGCAAAGTTGCAGCCCGAACAGATCGGTTATCTGAACCTGCACGGCACCGCCACCCAGCATAACGACGCCATGGAAAGCCTGGCAGTCGCCGGCCTGTTCCCGGAAGGCGTGGCCTGCTCGTCGACCAAACCCATGAGCGGGCATACCCTGGGCGCAGCCGGCGCCCTGGAAGCGGCGTTCTGTTGGTTGAGCCTGGTCCATAAGCGGGTGCCACCGCATGTATGGGACGGCCAGGCCGACCCGGCACTGCCCGCCCTGCAGTGGGCGCAGGCCGCGCAAGCCCTGGAAAAACGCTGCCTGATGAGCAATTCATTTGCCTTCGGCGGCAACAATGTCAGCCTGATTATCGGAGAGGCCCCATGATTGATTGGCCACTCGCCGAACTGCTGCCTCATGCCGGCGACATGATCCTGATCGACCAGGTGCTGTCGTTCGATGAAGAGCAGATTCGTACCCGTGCCACTATCAAGCCCGGCGGCCTGTTCAACCGCCCGGACGGCAGCCTCCCGGCCTGGGTCGGCATCGAGTTGATGGCACAAAGCGTCGCCGCCTATGCCGGTTGCCGCGCCCGCCAGAAAGGCGAAGCGGTGGAACTGGGCTTCCTGCTCGGCACACGTAAGTTCGAGTGTAACGTGGAGCACTTCCCGGCAGACGCCGAGCTGACGATCCACGGCCTGCGCTCCCTGGAAGACGACAACGGCATGGGTGTGTTCGAATGCCACCTTACCGGCAGCGGTATCCAGGCCAGCGCCCGCTTGAATGTATTTCGACCGCCCCAGGCGGCCACCTATTTAGATGAATCGAAGGACGTATCGCCATGACTGAATCCGTACTGGTCACCGGCTCCAGCCGTGGCATCGGCCGCGCCATCGCGCTGCGCCTGGCACAGGCCGGGCATGACATCGTGCTGCATTGCCGCAGTGGCCGTAGCGACGCCGAGGCGGTACAGGCCGAGATTGAAGCCCTGGGCCGCCAGGCGCGGGTGCTGCAATTCGATGTGGCGGATCGCGCGACGTGCAAGGAAATCCTTGAGGCCGACGTAGAGCAACACGGCGCCTATTACGGCGTGGTGCTCAACGCAGGTCTGACCCGTGACGGTGCGTTTCCGGCGTTGTCGGAAGACGATTGGGACGTGGTGATGCGCACCAACCTCGACGGTTTCTACAACGTCCTGCACCCGGTGATGATGCCGATGATTCGTCGTCGCGCCGCCGGGCGCATTGTGTGCATCACCTCGGTTTCCGGATTGATCGGCAACCGTGGCCAGGTTAACTACAGTGCCTCCAAAGCCGGGTTGATCGGCGCGGCAAAGGCCCTGGCCATCGAGCTGGGCAAGCGCAAGATCACCGTCAACTGCGTCGCACCCGGCTTGATCGACACCGCGATGCTGGATGAAAACGTACCGGTGGAAGAGCTGATGAAGATGATCCCGGCGCAGCGCATGGGCACGCCTGAAGAGGTGGCCGGCGCAGTGAACTTCCTGATGTCGGCCGAAGCCGGCTATATCACGCGCCAGGTCCTGGCGGTGAATGGAGGCCTGTGCTGATGAAACGCGTCGTCGTCACCGGCATGGCCGGCATGACCTCCCTGGGCGGGGATTGGGCGACCATTTCCGCCAACTTCCGCGCCAACCGCAGCGGCATCCGGCGCATGGACGAGTGGGACCGCTTTACTGAATTGAACACGCGCCTGGCCGGACCGATCGACGATTTTGTCGTGCCCGCGCACTGGACGCGCAAGCAACTGCGCAGCATGGGCCGGGTGTCGCGCCTGGCGGTGTGGGCCGCGGAGCAGGCGTTGCAGGACGCCGGTTTGCTCGGCGATGAGTCGATCAAGGACGGGCGCATGGGCGTGGCCTGCGGCTCGTCCACCGGCAGCACCGACGAGATCAAGGCGTTCGGCAACATGCTGCTGAACTCGGTCGCCGAGGGGCTGAATGCCAACTCCTACGTGCGCATGATGCCGCACACCACGGCGGCGAATATCAGCATCTTCTTTGGCCTCACCGGGCGGCTGATCCCTACGTCGAGCGCTTGCACCAGCGGCAGCCAGGGCATCGGCTATGCCTATGAAGCGATCAAGTTCGGCCGCCTGCCATTGATGCTCGCGGGCGGCGCCGAGGAACTGTGCCCCACCGAAGCCATGGTGTTCGACGCGCTCTACGCCACCAGCCTGAAAAACGACGCGCCGCAAACCAGCCCACGCCCCTATGACAGCGGCCGCGATGGCCTGGTGATCGGCGAAGGTGGCGGCATGCTGGTGCTCGAAGAACTGGAACACGCCTTGGCGCGGGGTGCGCATATCCACGCCGAGATTGTCGGCTTTGGCAGTAACGCCGACGGCCAGCACACCACCCGTCCGGAGCAGAAAACCATGCGCCGCGCGATGGAGCTGGCTCTTGAAGATGCCGGGCTTGAGCCTTCCGCTATCGGCTACGTGAACGGTCATGGTACTGCCACCGACCAGGGCGACATTGCCGAGACGCAGGCCACCAGCAGCCTGTTCGGCGCCCGCATGCCCATCAGTTCGCAGAAGAGCTTTCTCGGTCACACCTTGGGTGCGTGCGGCGCACTGGAGTCGTGGTTCAGCATCGAGATGATGAACCGCAACCAGTACGTACACACCTTCAACCTGGATTCAGTCGACCCACAATGCGGCGAGCTGGATTACCTGCAAGGTGAATTCCGCGAGATGCACAACGATTACGTGATGAACAACAACTTTGCCTTTGGCGGCGTCAACACCTCGCTGATCTTCCGCCGCTGGTCCTGACTTTTTAATCGATTGGAGAATACGGAATGTCTTCCTTGCTACGCGCGACCCTGATCACCCTGGCCTTGCTGACCACCGCTGGCTGCACCAGCAAACCGGTGCTCAACACCCAGCACGACCTGCCGGCCACTGCCCAGGTCAGCGAAGAGAAAATGAAAACGGTGATCGTCAACGCCCTGCAAAAGCGCGAATGGACGGTACAACGCCTGAGCCCACAACTGGTGCAGGCCGAGATCACCGTGCGCAACCAGTACTACGCCGCCATCGACATCCGCTACACCCGCAACAGCTACGCCATCACCTACCGCGACAGCCGCGAACTGGGCTACAAGGATGGCAAGATCCATCGCAACTACAACCGCTGGGTGAGCATGCTGGACCGCGACATCATGGCGGCGTTGCGCAACACTGGCGTGAATGAGTCTGGGACTGCGGCGCAGTTGTTTGAGCAGACGGGCACTTCGAAATAAAACTGGAGCTCGCTGCGCTCCAGAAACGACAAAGGGCGCCTTTCGGCGCCCTCTTCACAAACAGGTTGGCTTGTCATCGCCGCTTCCTGCCCGGCTCTGCGATGGCTGGTTGCCCAGGATCCTCAGAGTCTCACAAGCCCCTTTCGGGAACTTGTGCAGTATGCCTGAAAACAGTTTCCCAGCAACCCGTGGCAGAGTGCCGCTCATCCCTCAGCGCAACCCCAGCGCACTGCGCACCGCCGCTTTTATCGCTAGAAACTGATCAGAGGTGAGTTCAGCGATTTTGTAAGTTCGTTTGCCATGACGGTCTTTGCTTTTGATTCGGTCGAGCCTGCCCAGGCTGACGGTCGCCACAATGTCACATTTTGCCCAGCAGATAGGGCTCGCTCCTTGAAGATGACTATCGAGTTGCAAATGGTGATCCAGAATCGTCTGCGGGGCAGTGGTACTCAAGGGTACAACCGTCACCAGCAACTTATTGGTTCGGTGCTTGCGTATCACAATGACCGGGCGGATCTTGATGATTTCCGGTACTTCGTAACCTCGGAAATCACAGATCAACACGCTGCCCTCCTTGGGCTGATAGAGAAGTGCCATCCATATCACTCGCTTGAGAAAAAGCGATTCTGCGTAACTTTCCGGCGAATAACTAAGCCGGTTGCGTTACCTGATATGTGACGGTGCCTACACTACCGCCTTGCGCGTCAACAACTCCACAAACGCCGCAGCCATCGGCGTCTGCGCGCCTTTTCGCTGCACCAGCCACACCGCCGTCACCGCCTCCTGATCCAGCAGCGTGCGATACACCACCCCGTCTATCCGTATGCGCTGATAAGAGGCCGGCAACACCGACACGCCCAGCCCCGCCGCAACCAGGCCAATGATGGTCATCGCCTCCCCCGCTTCCTGGGCAAAGTGCGGGCTAAACCCGGCGTCACGGCACAGGCTGAGCAACTGCGCGTAGAGCCCACTGCCGTAGCTGCGCGGGAAAAACACGAATGGCTCTTCCGCCAGCTGCGCCAGGTGCAGGCCACGCTCACTGCCTGCTACCAACGGGTGGCCAGCGTTCATTACGGCCACCAATGGCTCGCGCATCAGCTCGACCACACTCAGTGAATCCGGCAACGGTAATGGCCGCATCAGTCCGACCTGAATCGACTCATCCACCAGCGAGTCAGCCACTTCGGTGCTGCTCATCTCCTGCAGACTCAGGTGCACCGCCGGGAATGCCTGGCGAAACGCAAAGATCGCTTGGGGAATGCTGGAGTTAAACGGTGCCGATGACGTGAAGCCGATCTTCAATTCGCCCAGCTCACCCAACTGCGCCCGGCGCGCCACGTCCGCCGCTTTGTCGACCTGAGCCAGCACCAATCGCGCCTCATTCAGGAACAACCGCCCCGCCTCGCTCAGCTCGACCCGACGATTGGTACGCTCAAACAAGCGTGCCCCTACTTCCTGTTCCAGCGCCTGTATCTGCTGGCTCAGCGGCGGCTGCGAGATGCCCAGCACCTGCGCAGCCCGGCCAAAGTGCAGTTCTTCGGCCACGGCAATGAAGTACCGCAAGTGACGCAATTCCATACAAGCCTCATTAGGTCGCAAAAGCTATCAAACAGGTCGAACAATATATTGGAAAGAATCATTAGCCAGCTATATTCTTTTTTGCATGGCCGGTCCTGGCACGTTCTTCCTCCACGAGGTCCCCGTGAATTCTGCTGTCGCTCCACTCGCTCAAGAGGTCCCGCCCACTGCCCTGGATGAGGTGGTGGCCCAGCTCAATGACGCGTACATCGAAAAGGGCACGCCGATGTTCATGCGCACGGTACTGGCGCTGTTCTCCGGTGGTTTCGCCACCTTTGCCCTGCTGTATTGCGTGCAACCGATGATGCCGGCGCTGTCCCACGAGTTTTCCATCAATGCAGCGCAAAGCAGCCTGATCCTGTCCGTGTCCACCGCGATGCTCGCGCTGGGCCTGCTGATTACCGGGCCGATTTCCGACACCCTGGGACGTAAACCGGTGATGGTCGCCGCGTTGTTCTGCGCAGCGCTCGCGACGATTGCCAGTGGTTTGATGCCGTCCTGGGAAGGGATTTTATTCATGCGTGCACTGGTGGGCCTGTCGCTGAGCGGCCTGGCCGCCGTGGCCATGACCTACCTGAGCGAAGAGATCCACCCGCAGCACATCGGCCTGGCCATGGGCCTGTACATTGGTGGCAACGCGATTGGCGGCATGAGCGGGCGCCTGATCATCGGCGTGTTGATCGACTTCGTCAGTTGGCACACCGCAATGCTGATCATTGGCGCCCTGGCGCTGATCGCCGCCACGGTGTTCTGGAAAATCCTCCCCGAATCGCGCAACTTCCGCGCCAGCAGCCTCAAGCCGCGCAGCCTGGTGGACGGTTTTGTCATGCACTTCAAGGACGCGGGCCTGCCGTGGCTGTTCCTTGAAGCGTTCCTGCTGATGGGTGCGTTCGTGACGATGTTCAACTACATCGGCTACCGCCTGCTGGCCGATCCCTACGACCTCAGCCAAGCCGTGGTCGGCCTGCTGTCGCTGGTATACCTCTCGGGGATCTACAGCTCGGCGAAGATCGGTTCCCTGGCCGACCGCCTCGGGCGCCGTCGCGTGCTCTGGGCGACTATCGTGCTGATGCTCGCGGGCATGACGCTGACCTTGCTCACACCGCTATGGCTGATCGTGCCGGGCATGCTGATCTTCACCTTCGGCTTCTTCGGCGCCCACTCAGTGGCCAGCAGCTGGATCGGCCGACGCGCGGTGAAGGCCAAGGGGCAGGCGTCGTCGCTGTACCTGTTCTGCTACTACGTGGGGTCGAGTATTGCCGGGACGGCAGGCGGGTTCTTCTGGCATTTTGCCGGGTGGAATGGGATTGGAGCGTTCATCATCGCGCTGCTGATCGGCGCGTTGCTGGTGGCGTTGAAGTTGGCGAAGTTGCCGCCGTTGGGGAATGTGCGGGCCTGACGCGATCTTGCTTTTAATGTGGGAGGGGGCTTGCCCCCGATTGCAGTGTGTCAGCCAATGAATCTGGTGACTGACACACCGCTATCGGGAGCAAGCCCCCTCCCACATTGGTTTTGCGTTTATTCGTGATACTGCGCCGACAGCTCGTGCACCGCACGCAGGAACGCACCGGCATGTTCCGGGTTCACTTCCGGGGTGATGCCATGGCCCAGGTTGAACACGTGCCCGGTGCCCTTGCCGTAGCTGGCCAGGATTCGGCCGACTTCGGTGCGGATCGCTTCCGGCTTGGCGTACAGCACGGTCGGGTCCATGTTGCCTTGCAGCGCGACTTGGTTGCCGACACGACGGCGTGCTTCGCCAATGTCGCAGGTCCAGTCCAGGCCCAGGGCATCGGCACCTGCGTCAGCGATGCTTTCCAGCCACAGGCCGCCGCCCTTGGTGAACAGAATGACCGGAACCTTGCGGCCTTCGTGTTCGCGGATCAGGCCGCTGACGATTTTGCGCATGTAGGCCAGGGAGAACTCCTGGTAGGCCGCCGCCGACAGGTTGCCGCCCCAGGTGTCGAAGATCTGCACCGCTTGCGCGCCGGCCATGATCTGGCCGTTAAGGTAGGAAGTGACCGACTGAGCGAGCTTGTCCAGCAGCAGGTGCATGGCGTGCGGGTTGTCGTAGAGCATGGCCTTGGTCTTGCGGAAGTCTTTCGACGAACCGCCTTCGACCATGTAGGTGGCCAGGGTCCATGGGCTGCCGGAGAAGCCGATCAGCGGCACGCGGCCGTTGAGTTCACGGCGGATGGTGCTGACGGCGTCCATCACGTAGCCCAGGTCCTTGTGCGGGTCCGGGATCGGCAGGGCTTCGATGTCGGCCAACGTGCTGACGACTTTCTTGAAACGCGGGCCTTCGCCGGTTTCGAAGTACAGGCCTTGCCCCATGGCGTCAGGGATGGTGAGGATGTCGGAGAAAAGGATGGCCGCATCCAGTTGCGGATAGCGGTCCAGCGGCTGCATCGTGACTTCGCAGGCGAACTCCGGGTTCATGCACAGGCTCATGAAGTCGCCGGCGTGGGCGCGACTGGCGCGGTATTCCGGCAGGTAGCGACCGGCCTGGCGCATCATCCACACGGGGGTGACGTCCACGGGTTGCTTGAGCAGGGCACGAAGGAAACGGTCGTTCTTGAGGGCAGTCATGTCGGCATCCGCAAAAAAAGTGCGGGCATTTTCTCAGAGCCGGACGCAAAAGGCACGGAGTGAGCCGTGCCTTTTGTCTATCGGGTCAATTTGTCGCAATCTCTTGAACACGCTGGAAACCAATGTGGGAGCTGGCTTGCCTGCGATTGCGGTGGATCAGTCGATACATCCTGTGACTGTTACACCGCTATCGCAGGCAAGCCAGCTCCCACATTTGAGCGTATTTCAGATCAGACCTGCAGGTAATCCAGGATCCCTTCGGCGGCGTTGCGGCCTTCGAAGATCGCGGTCACCACCAAGTCAGAACCGCGCACCATATCGCCACCGGCAAAAATCTTCGGGTTGCTGGTCTGGTGCTTGTACTGGCCTTGTTCCGGGGCTACAACGCGGCCCTGGCTGTCGGTCTGAATCTCGAACTGCTCGAACCACGGCGCCGGGCTTGGGCGGAAGCCGAAGGCGATGACCACGGCGTCAGCCGGGATGATCTCTTCGGAGCCCGGGATCGGCTCAGGGCTGCGACGGCCACGGGCGTCCGGTTCGCCGAGACGGGTCTCGACCACCTTCACGCCTTCAACGCGGTCTTCACCGACGATGGCAATCGGCTGGCGGTTATAGAGGAATTTCACGCCTTCTTCCTTGGCGTTCTTCACCTCTTTGCGCGAGCCGGGCATGTTGGCTTCGTCACGACGGTACGCACAGGTCACCGACTTGGCGCCCTGGCGGATCGACGTGCGGTTGCAGTCCATCGCGGTGTCACCACCGCCGAGTACCACGACCTTCTTGCCTTTCATGTCGACGAAATCTTCCGGCGACTTTTCAAAGCCCAGGTTGCGGTTGACGTTGGCGATCAGGAAGTCCAACGCGTCATACACGCCTGGCAGGTCCTCACCGGCGAAGCCGCCCTTCATGTAGGTGTAGGTGCCCATGCCCATGAATACGGCATCGTATTCTTCGAGCAGTTGCTCCATGGTCACGTCTTTGCCGATCTCGGTGTTCAGGCGGAACTCGATGCCCATGCCGGTGAACACTTCGCGACGGTTGCTCAGTACGGTTTTTTCCAGCTTGAACTCGGGGATGCCGAAGGTCAGCAGGCCGCCGATTTCCGGGTTCTTGTCGAACACCACCGGGGTCACGCCACCCCGTACCAGCACGTCGGCGCAGCCCAGGCCGGCAGGCCCGGCACCGATGATCGCGACGCGCTTGCCGGTCGGCTTGACCTTGGACATATCCGGGCGCCAGCCCATGGCGAACGCGGTGTCGGTGATGTACTTCTCCACCGAACCGATAGTCACCGCGCCGAAGCCGTCGTTGAGGGTGCAGGCACCCTCGCACAGACGGTCCTGCGGGCACACCCGGCCGCAGACTTCCGGCAGGGTGTTGGTCTGGTGCGACAGCTCGGCGGCGGCGAGGATGTTGCCCTCGGCCACCAACTTGAGCCAGTTGGGAATGAAGTTGTGCACCGGGCACTTCCATTCGCAATACGGGTTACCGCAACCCAGGCAGCGGTGGGCCTGGTCGGCCGAGTGCTGGGGTTTGAAGGGTTCGTAAATTTCCACGAACTCTTTCTTGCGTTGACGCAACAGTTTCTTCTTCGGATCTTTGCGCCCGACATCGATGAACTGGAAGTCGTTATTCAGACGTTCAGCCATGTTAAAACCTCATCAAACTCTTCAGGCGCATATCACTGCGGGTTGGCACGGATGCTGGAAAGCAACGATTTCAGGTTGGCAGCCTTGGGCTTGACCAGCCAGAAACGACGCAGGTAATCATCGAGGTTTTCGGCGAGGTTACGACCCCATTCGCTGCCGGTCTCCTCAACGTACTCGTCCAGCACGTGCTGCAAGTGGTTCCGATAGGATTCCATGGCTTCGCCGCTGATCCGCTGGATCTCGACCAATTCGTGGTTGACCTTGTCGACGAAGGTGTTGTCCTGGTCGAGCACGTAGGCAAAACCGCCGGTCATGCCTGAACCGAAGTTGTAACCGGTCTTGCCCAATACGGCGACAAAGCCCCCGGTCATGTACTCGCAGCAGTGATCGCCAGTGCCTTCCACCACGGTGTGAGCACCGGAGTTACGCACGGCGAAACGCTCACCGGCGGTACCGGCGGCGAACAGCTTGCCACCGGTGGCGCCATACAAGCAGGTGTTGCCGATGATGGCACTGTCCTGGGTCTTGTAAACGCTACCTTTAGGCGGAACGATCACCAGCTTGCCGCCGGTCATGCCCTTGCCCACGTAGTCGTTGGCGTCGCCTTCCAGGTACATGTGCAAGCCGCCGGCGTTCCACACGCCAAAGCTCTGGCCCGCAGTGCCCTTGAAGCGGAAGGTGATTGGCGACTTCGCCATGCCTTGGTTGCCGTGCTTGCGCGCGATTTCGCCGGAGACGCGTGCGCCGATGGAGCGGTCGCAGTTGCAGATATCCAGGGCAAATTCGCCACCGCTGGCGTCGTTGATCGAGCCGCCGGCCATTTCGACCATCTTTTCAGCCAGCAGGCCTTTGTCGAACGGCGGGTTGCGGTCCACTTGGCAGAACTGTGGCTTGTCTGCCGGGATGTGGTCGCTGCCCAACAACGGCGTCAGGTCCAGGTGGTTTTGCTTGGCGGTCTGGCCTTCGAGAATGTCCAGCAGATCGGTGCGGCCGATCAGCTCTTCGAGGGAGCGCACGCCCAGCTTGGCCAGCCACTCACGGGTTTCTTCGGCGACGTAGGTGAAGAAATTCACCACCATGTCGACGGTGCCGATGTAGTGATCCTTGCGCAGCTTCTCGTTCTGCGTCGCCACACCGGTGGCGCAGTTGTTCAGGTGGCAGATGCGCAGGTATTTGCAGCCCAGCGCGATCATTGGCGCGGTGCCGAAGCCGAAGCTTTCAGCGCCGAGGATTGCAGCCTTGATCACGTCGAGGCCGGTTTTCAGGCCGCCGTCAGTCTGCACACGGACTTTACCGCGCAGGTCGTTGCCGCGCAGGGTCTGGTGGGTTTCAGCCAGGCCGAGTTCCCACGGTGCGCCGGCGTACTTGATCGAGGTCAGCGGCGATGCGCCGGTGCCGCCGTCGTAGCCGGAGATGGTGATCAGGTCGGCATAGGCCTTCGCCACACCAGCGGCGATGGTGCCCACGCCGGCTTCTGCTACCAGCTTCACCGAGACCAGGGCCTGTGGGTTGACTTGTTTCAGGTCGAAAATCAGCTGCGACAAATCTTCAATCGAGTAGATGTCGTGGTGCGGCGGAGGCGAGATCAGCGTCACGCCCGGCACTGCGTAACGCAGCTTGGCGATCAAACCGTTGACCTTGCCACCGGGCAGTTGGCCGCCCTCACCGGGCTTGGCGCCCTGGGCAACCTTGATCTGCAGCACTTCGGCGTTGACCAGGTATTCCGGGGTTACACCGAAACGGCCGGTCGCCACCTGTTTGATTTTCGAGCTCTTGAGGGTGCCGTAGCGCGCCGGGTCTTCGCCGCCTTCGCCGGAGTTGGAACGCGCGCCCAGGCGGTTCATGGCTTCGGCCAGGGCTTCGTGAGCCTCAGGCGACAAGGCGCCCAGGGAAATACCAGCAGAGTCGAAGCGTTTGAGGATCGACTCCAGCGGCTCGATTTCACTGATGGCCAGCGGCGTGTCCAGGGTTTTCACCTTGAACAGGTCGCGGATCATCGACACCGGGCGGTTATCCACCAACGCGGTGTATTCCTTGAACTTGGCGTAGTCGCCCTGCTGCACGGCGGCTTGCAGGGTGCTGACCACGTCCGGGTTGTAGGCGTGGTATTCGCCACCGTGTACGAATTTGAGCAGGCCGCCTTGCTGGATCGGCTTGCGCGCGCTCCAGGCTTCGGCTGCCAAGGCTTTTTGCTCGGCTTCGATGTCGACGAAACGCGCGCCCTTGATGCGGCTTGGCACGCCACGGAAGCTCAAATCGCACACTTCTTCGGACAGGCCGATGGCTTCGAACAATTGAGCGCCACGGTACGAGGTGACGGTGGAAATGCCCATCTTCGACAGGATCTTCAACAGGCCCTTGGTGATGCCCTTACGGTAGTTCTTGAACACCTCATAGAGGTCGCCCAGCACTTCACCGGTGCGGATCAGGTCACCCAGCACTTCGTACGCGAGGAACGGGTACACCGCCGAGGCGCCGAAACCGATCAGCACCGCGAAGTGGTGCGGGTCGCGGGCGGTGGCAGTTTCCACGAGGATGTTGGAGTCGCAACGCAGGCCTTTTTCGGTCAGGCGGTGGTGTACCGCACCGGTCGCCAGGGAGGCGTGGATCGGCAGCTTGCCCGGCGCGATGTGACGGTCGGTCAGCACGATCTGGGTACGACCGGCGCGCACGGCTTCTTCGGCCTGGTCGGCGACGTTGCGCACAGCAGCTTCAAGGCCGAGGCTTTCGTCGTAGTTCAGGTCGATGATCTGGCGGTCGAAGCCTGGGCGATCCAGCGTCATCAACGAGCGCCACTTGGCCGGGGAAATCACAGGCGAGCTGAGGATGACGCGGGAGGCGTGCTCAGGCGATTCCTGGAAGATATTGCGCTCGGCACCGAGGCACACTTCCAGGGACATCACGATGGCTTCGCGCAGCGGGTCGATCGGTGGGTTGGTCACCTGGGCGAACTGCTGGCGGAAATAGTCGTACGGCGTACGCACGCGCTGGGACAGCACGGCCATTGGCGTGTCATCGCCCATGGAGCCGACCGCCTCGTAGCCTTGTTCACCGAGCGGACGCAGCACCTGGTCGCGCTCTTCAAACGTGACCTGGTACATCTTCATGTACTGCTTGAGCTGGTCGACGTCGTAGAAAGCCGAACCGTGGTCGTTGTCTTCCATGGTCGCCTGGATGCGCAGGGCGTTCTTGCGCAGCCATTGCTTGTAGGGGTGACGGGACTTCAAACGGTTGTCGATGGCGTCGGTGTCGAGGATCTGCCCGGTTTCGGTGTCCACGGCGAGGATCTGGCCAGGGCCTACGCGGCCTTTGGCAATGACGTCTTCCGGTTTGTAGTTCCACACGCCGATTTCCGACGCCAGGGTAATGAAACCGTTGGTGGTAGTGACCCAACGCGCCGGGCGCAGACCGTTACGGTCGAGCAGGCACACCGCGTAGCGGCCGTCGGTCATTACCACACCAGCCGGGCCGTCCCACGGTTCCATGTGCATCGAGTTGTACTCATAGAACGCCCGCAGATCGGGGTCCATGGTCTCGACGTTCTGCCACGCTGGCGGAATGATCATGCGCACGCCACGGAACAGGTCGATGCCGCCGGTGACCATCAGCTCGAGCATGTTGTCCATGCTGGAAGAGTCGGAACCTACGCGGTTGACCAGCGGGCCGAGCTCTTCCAGGTCCATCAGGTCGTTGGCGAACTTGGTGCGACGGGCCACGGCCCAGTTGCGGTTGCCGGTGATGGTGTTGATCTCGCCGTTGTGGGCGAGGAAGCGGAATGGCTGGGCCAGCGGCCATTTCGGCAGGGTGTTGGTGGAGAAACGCTGGTGAAACACGCAGATTGCGGTTTGCAGGCGTTCATCGCTCAGGTCTGGATAAAAGGCGGTGAGGTCCGCCGGCATCATCAGGCCTTTATAAATGATGGTCTTGTGCGAAAAGCTGCAGATGTAGTGCTCGGTATCGGCGGCGTTGGACACGGACGAACGACGACGAGAGGTGAACAGCTTGATCGCCATGTCCTGGTCGCTCAGGCCGTCGCCGGCGATGAACACTTGTTCGATCTGCGGTAGGCGCTCAAGGGCCAGGCGGCCGAGCACGCTGGTGTCGATCGGCACTTTGCGCCAGCCAACGAGTTGCAGGCCGGCAGCGAGGATCTCGCGGTTCATGTTCTCGCGAGCGGCCTCGGCTTTGACCGGGTCCTG
Source organism: Pseudomonas tritici (assembly GCF_014268275.3). Classification (NCBI taxonomy): domain Bacteria; kingdom Pseudomonadati; phylum Pseudomonadota; class Gammaproteobacteria; order Pseudomonadales; family Pseudomonadaceae; genus Pseudomonas; species Pseudomonas tritici. The sequence goes on along the minus strand of NZ_CP077084.1, from coordinate 692,609 downwards.
GTTGAAAAACACCATGCCCACGGCGTACTGCTTGGGCAGGTCGACCGCGAAATGCTGTTGGGCGATGGCGCGCAGGAACTGGTCGGGCTTTTGAATGAGCAAGCCACAACCGTCACCGGTCTTGCCGTCGGCGTTGATCCCACCGCGGTGGGTCATGCAGGTCAGGGCCTCGATGGCCGTTTGCAGAAGGGTATGACTGGGCTCGCCCTGCATATGGGCTATCAGGCCGAAACCACAGTTATCCTTGAATTCATCGGGTTGATACAGACCTGCTTTCATAGACACTTTCTCACCAGGCTGCCTCTTATACCGAGGCAAATTTCTTTTCAATTCAACCGGTTACCTTCCACGCCGAACGTACGCCGGCTTAGCGGGGGCAAAAGGGAGGTCATTGTACACACCGACACAGACGCTCACAAATTTAGCGACGAAATGTCGCAAATCTATGTCGCATTTATGAAAGGTTTAAAGCGATATGCTGTGCTAGTCAAAACTTTTTTAATTCTGACCGCTACGACTCAAAAGCTACGTGACGCAGACACCACAAAGCGCGCGGCCTTCAGGGCTGCACGCTGTTGTCGTTTTTTTGAGGTGCTGGGAGGGCGGCCTGGGTAAGGCCGCCGGACCTTCAGCGAGTTGTTGCGAGTTCTTGTTGAACGCTGGCAACAGTGCGAGGCCAAGGTTTACCAGCCTGAACCTTCGCTGGCAAGGATTTGATCGCGGAATCTGCGGCTGCACGGCTGGAGAAGTTGCCGTAGGTGATCACGTAGAGAGGCTTGCCGTTGAGCACTTTCTTGAAGTAACGGTACTCGCCGCCCTGCTCTTTCACGAACGCCTGGGCATTGGCTTCGGAGCTGGTGCCAAGGATCTGCACCACGAAGTTGCCGGTTGGCTGGCTGGCGTACCAGCTGCTGCCAGCGGCGCCGGCTTTGGCAACAGTGGCGGCTGGTTTTTCAGCAGGCTTGGCAGCCGGAGCTGGCTTGGCGGCAGGCGCAGGCACGACCGGCTTGGTCACTGGCGCAGGCTTGGCAGTGGCGACCGCCGTAGGCGCAGGTGTTGGCTTGGCAGCCGGCTGGCCCGCTGGCACGCCCGCAGGGGGTGCGGTGGTGGTCACGGTCGGCGGCGTAGCACTGGAACCTTCCACCGGTACACCGTCGTCACCTTCGGAAATGCCACCCGCTTCTTCAGCGAGCGGGCCGCGCATTACCGGTTGGCCGACCATCGGCAAATTGGTCGGTTGGCCGGAGTTGGCAAATTCAACGTTTGGCGTGGGCTTGCCCAGTGGCAACTGCGCCTGTTCGGTTGGCGCGCCGGCAGTGGTCGGTGCTTTGCTGCGACCTGGGATCAACCAGGCAGCCGCTACAGCGACCACGACAACGGCGGAAATCGCCAATACGTGCTTCTTAGGCATAGTGAACCCCATCTTTGGACGCTTGACCGCGGTGCGGCTGGCAATCATGGCTTCGATCATGGCATCGCGGGCAACCTGATTGATGTTGCCAGGCCAGCCGTCGGAGCTTTCGTGAATATCAGAGATCTGCGCAGCGGAGAAAAGTTCGATACCCGCCCCGGCGCCTTCCAGGCGTTGAGCCAGGTATTCGCGGGTTTCTTCCTCTTCGTACGGCTGCAGCTCGATGACGTGGAACAGCTCCTGATCACCGCTGATCTGCTCGAGGTCGGCGATCAACGACGACTCACCAAACAGGAACACGTGCGGGCGACCTTCCGGCGTGCCCGCCGCCAGCGCCAACAGCGCTTCCAGCGCCGATTCGTCAAGCTGCTCGGCGTCATCCACCAGCAGGTAGACTTCCTGGCCGGTCAGACCGAGTTGCACAACCTGCTTGAGGATCGCGTTCGGCTCGGCTGTGGCCACGTCCAGCGCCTGGGCAACCTGGCGCAACACGCCCGCCGCATCACCGGCACCACGGGCTGACACCACCACGCTCTGTACCGATTGCTTGTTGGTGCTGGCCACCAGGGCCTGGCGCAGCAGCGTCTTGCCGCTGCCCAACGGGCCGGTCACGACCAGCAGCAGTTGGCTGTAGCGCGCGAGGTGATGCAACTGACCAAGCACCGGCTTGCGCTGGGCCGGGAAAAATTTGAAACCAGGCACCCGTGGAGCAAAGGGGTCGTGGCTTAACTGGTAGTGGCCGAGGAACGCCTCGTCGGCATGCAAACTAGTCATCGGGATCTGATTAACCTTTCAGCTGAGCCAGGGCACGGTAATCCGCTCCCAGCGTGGCTTGTAAAATCTCTTTTGGATAATCGTCGGTCACTACCGCTTCGCCCATGTGGCGCAGCAGCACCAGTCGCAGTCGACCGTCGATCACTTTCTTGTCTATCGCCATATGTTCGAGGAAGTCCGCCTCAGTCATCTCCTCAGGCGGAATGACCGGCAAACCGGCGCGCTGGAACAGGTGGATACCGCGATCACGCTCCTGGGCGCTGATCCAGCCCAAGCGTTGCGACATCTCCAACGCCATCACCGTGCCAGCAGCCACGGCCTCGCCATGTAGCCACACACCATAGCCCATGTGCGTTTCGATCGCATGGCCGAAGGTGTGGCCCAGATTTAACGTGGCCCGCACACCGGACTCCCGTTCGTCGGCATTCACCACCAGCGCCTTGGCGGCGCAGGAACGGGAAATCGCTTCGGTCAGTGCCACCTGGTCGAGGTTGCGCAATGCGTCTACATGTTCTTCCAGCCAGGTCAGGAACGGCTCGTCGCAGATCAACCCATACTTGATGACTTCCGCCAGGCCCGCCGACAACTCGCGCGGTGGCAGGGTGTTGAGGGTCGCGGTGTCGATCAGCACGGCTTGAGGCTGATAGAACGCGCCCACCATGTTCTTGCCCAGCGGGTGGTTGATCCCGGTCTTGCCGCCCACCGACGAATCGACTTGGGACAACAGAGTGGTCGGCACCTGGATAAAGTCCACGCCACGCTGGTAACAGGCGGCTGCGAAGCCGGCCATATCACCGATCACGCCGCCGCCCAAAGCAATCACAGTGGTGCGGCGGTCATGGCGTGCGGTCAGCAAGCCATCAAAGATCAGTTGCAGGGTTTCCCAGTTCTTGTGGGCTTCGCCGTCGGGCAAGATCACAGAGATAACCGAGTACGCCGACAGGCTTCGGCTCAAACGCTCAAGATACAGCGGCGCGACCGTTTCGTTGGAGATGATCGCCACTTGCCGCCCGGCAATGTGCGGTGCGAGCAACTCGGGCTGGTCCAGCAGACCTTCGCCAATATGGATCGGGTAGCTGCGCTCGCCTAGATCGACCTTAAGTGTCTGCATGTGTCCCCGCGTTAGAGATGTATTGACGACCGGCAACGCCAAGATCTGACATCACCTGATGGCTCTACGCCACACCCCGCAGGGTGATAGCGCGCCGCCGAGAATAGCGCATTTCGGGCCCGGCTTTAACGGGGTGGCAGCCGTTGCAGACGCTCGAGAATGTCGAGGACCACCATCCGTGGGGGCCGCTCATCGGTTTCCACCACCAGATCGGCGATCTCCCGGTACAGCGGATCGCGCAGCGTGAGCAGGTCCCGCAGGGTTTTCTCCGGGTTGGCCGTACGCAGCAATGGGCGATTGCGATCGCGGGCGGTGCGGCCCACCTGCTGCTCGACTGACGCATGCAGATAGACCACCCGACCACCGGCATGCAGCGCGCGGCGGTTTTCGTCGCGCATCACCGCGCCACCGCCAGTCGCCAATACCACGCCATCGCAGCCACACAGCTCGGCGATCATCGCCTGCTCGCGGTCACGAAAGCCCAGCTCGCCTTCCTTATCGAAGATCCATGGGATATTGGCACCCGTGCGCAATTCAATTTCCTTGTCGGAATCTTTGAACGGCAGGCGCAGCTCTTTGGCCAGCAAACGGCCGATGGTGCTTTTTCCAGCCCCCATCGGTCCTACAAGAATCAAATTTCGCACAGAATCAACGACTCACAGCAATCGCCTGGTTATTCATAATACGCGGAGTCAGGAATACCAGCAGCTCGGATTTTTTCTCCGCCAGCACATCGCGCCGGAAAAGGCGGCCAAGATACGGCACATCGCCCAAAAATGGCACTTTATCTACCACTTTGCTTTGGGTATTGGAGAAAACCCCGCCGATAACAATGGTCTCGCCATCCTTCACCAACACCTTGGCATTGACCTCGTTTTTCTTGATCGGCGGCACGTCGTTGAGTTTGTTCAGGTAATCGGGCTCATCCTTGGTGACCTTGACCTCCATGATCACGCGGTCGTCGGGGGTGATTTGCGGGGTGACCTCCAGCGACAGCGACGCTTCCTTGAACGACACCGAAGTGGCGCCACTGGAACTGGATTCCTGATAAGGAATCTCGGTGCCCTTGAGGATGCGCGCGGTTTCCTTGTCGGAGGTGACCACTTTGGGTTGCGAGACGATTTCGCCGTTGCCGGTTTTCTCCATGGCGGTGAGTTCCAGGTCCAGCAGCAAGTTATCGGTGATAAAGGCGATGCCCAGGCCCGAGGTGCCGGTCAGCGAACCCAAATCCACAAAGGGTGAGCTGGGTGGGTTCTCTGGTGGTTCCGCGCCCTCAGACTGAGGCTTGGGGATACCCCCCGCGCCCCAGTTTCCGCGATTCAGCCGGCCACCCCAGCGCGCGCCCAGGCTTTTGTCGTAATCGACATTGGCCTCGACAATCCGCGCCTCGATCATGACCTGGCGCACCGGAATATCCAGCTGAGCCACGATCCGCCGCAGCTCCTCGAGCCGCTCCCCGGTCTGGTAGGCAATGATGTTGTTGGTGCGATCATCGACCGCCACCGAGCCTCGCTCATCGGTGACGCCCTCGAGGCCCGTGACCGATTGGAACAGCTTGGCCAGGTCCGCCGCCTTGGCGTAATTGACTTGCAACAGCTCACGGCGCAACGGCGCCAGTTCGGCCATTTGCTTGCGCGACTCAAGGGTCAGCAGCTCACGCGCGGCCAACTCCTCGGCAGGCGCCACCAGCAATACGCCGGCCTTTACCCGCTTATCCAATCCCTTGGCTTGCAATACCAGGTCCAGCGCCTGGTCCCAGGGCACATCCTTGAGGCGCAGCGTGATCGAGCCCTGCACGTCGTCGCTCGCTACCAGGTTGAGGCCTGCCACATCGGCAATTTGCTGCAACGCGGTACGCAACTCGATGCTCTGGAAGTTAAGGTTCAGCTTGTCGCCTGTGTAGGCGCTTGACGTGGCGCTGCCGGGAGGCGGCAACTGGATCAGATCCACACGATTGGGCACAGCAGTAGCCATCGGTGCCGTGAACGCTATCCATAGCGCCACACCGACGGACGAAAAAGTCCTTTTCATTGCTTGATTCCATTATGAATTGAGGTTTAACACCAGCGTTCGTGGGCGCTCGAGCCAGGCGCCCTGACCATCAGGAAACAGCTCGACCAGTTCTATGTAACGTTCATGGATGGCAGTGATCCGCCCATGGTCCGGCCCCAGGTAGTCACCGACCGCCAGGCGGTGCACCTTGGATGCCGCACGCAGCAGGGCGAAAGCTCGCACCCCACGGGACAGCGTGCCGACCATTTCAAACTGCTCCATCGGGAGGCTTTCCAGTACACCACGTGGCCGGCCGAGGTCTGGCGCGCGGGCTGGCCGACCAGACACGTGGTCAACCTGAACGGCAAGCAATTGAAAAGGATCGCGCAGCCCCAATGAGTCGTAGACAAACGGCAGCCCTTGCCCGCCTCGCCCACCGCCCTGGGCATGCCAGTAAGTCTTGGCCAGCAGGTCAAGGCGTAAAAGCTTGCCATCACGCCTAAAGGCCACATCGTGCACCGTGGCGATGCGCGACAGGTTACCCAGGCCACTCAGGAACATCGCCAGGTCGTGATAAGCGCCCGCGACGCCGATCTGCACAGGTTGTTCGTGATAGAACGGCCGAGACAACGCATCCAACGGGGTGACGCTCTCAACCAACAAACCATTGGCCAGTGCCAGACGCGCAACGTCTTCCAGCAAGCCGGGCATTTCTGACTCGCTCGGCAACGCCTGCAAAAGCTCATCGACCTTCGCCTGCATCAACTGAAGCTGTTGCGTGCGCGCCTCAAGGCTGGCAGCCAGGACAGTTTTTTGTGCGACTTGCTGCTGCAGGGCCACTTCCCGCGCCTCGACCTGATGTAACCGCGCCCGCGAAGGACTCAGGTACGCAAGGTCGCCCACCACAAACACCAGACCCGCCAGCGCACAGCCCAACAGGGCCTTGCCGGGTAAGGGCCATTTTGCAGCGTTGTGAGTGAGTGCAGAAAGATTGAGCCTCAGCAGGCTCAAGGTTGAGCCTCGGTGGACTCTCCCTGACGGACCATCAGCTGGAACTCATTGTTGCCGCGCGCGCCATCCGTCCGCACATGTTGCAGCCGCGTCGAATGGGCGCCTTCCGCGGCCTCCAGGCGGCGCATCAACTGGGCGATGTCCTGGCTGGATTCAGCGCTGCCGCTGATACTCACCGTATCGCCCTTCGCCACCACTTCATGCAGGTGCACACCGTCAGGGACCGCACGCGCCAACTGATCCAACAGCTGAGCACCATTCGAGCGGGCATCGTGCAGGTCTTGCACGACTTTCATGCGCTGCGCCAGTTGCTGGCTTTGCTCCTGCAGGTCATCGATGGTCTTGATGCGTGAATCCAGGCCGGTGATTTCCTTGCCCAGGTGGTCATTGCGAGTCACCTGACGATCAATGGCTTGGTCGATCACCTGATCCGCCAGCCACACCGTCGCCAGCGCCGCACAAGCGAACACCAGCAAACACGCCAGCAAATTCTTGCGACGCCGCTCTGCCAGCGCCTGGCGCCAAGGCAGTAGGTTGATTCGTGTCTTCAAGCGAAACTCCTCAGGGCCAACCCGCAAGCAATTCCCATCCCTTGGGCATCCACGGCCCATTGTGCACTATCCACTCGATGGCTCGGCGTGAAGCTGGCGAAATCGTGACTGCAAGCGCGCGCCAATGCAAACGCTTCGACATCGACCACCTTCGGCACCAGCCCCGCCAGGGCCAAAACTGCCTCGCGGGCTTCCACCTGATCCTTGAGGCATGCAGCGAGCAGTACCTCGACACGGCCTGGGTCAAGTGCCGTCGGCCCGCGCACCTGAAAGTCGATGGCCACGTCATCCAATGGATAAGGAATGTACTGGTCTGCCTCCATCTGGATCATCCAGGTCATCTCATCGTCTGTGAGCCCCGCTTCCATTTCGATCATCCGTGTGATCACCGAAGGCCCGGCCACAGAGGCGGCGGCACCACGGGCCGACGTCGATAACCGCGACAACGCACTGCGCAAGGTGCGCCCTACACCCTCGAGATCGAGGAATGTGCCGTCGACCACCGTGTGCGCAGGCAACGCCTGTGTAACATAGCCTTGAACGTTGAACCCCGAAACTGAGCGACCCAGCTCGATCAGCCGGATGGTCGTGTCATTGATGTCGACACCTAGCAAGGTGTCGGCTTTTCGCGTGAAAAATCCCTTTCTCATAAAACTCCCTAAAACTTTGTCTGTCATACCGCCTGATTGCCGTTGTGCACCATGCATTCGGTCGACTTGTTGAACCGGCGCGAATGACGCCCCAAGTCGAAAAATGCTTTAATGCCCAGCGTTTTTTCCCGCTTTTATCTGCAGCTCGGGTCGATCCATCGTTTGCCATGCATGCCCCGACGCCTAACTCATTCTTTTCTCTGGAAATCCAAAAGCCTTGATTCGTCTGCTGAAGTTTTTCGGGTACTCCATTGTCGCCATCGTTTGCGGGCTGCTGCTCGTGCTCAGCGGGGCCTACCTCTACCTTAGTCCGGGTTTACCCTCCGTAGAGGCTCTTAGAAGTATCCAGTTGCAGATTCCTTTGCGGGTCTACAGCAGCGATGAAAAATTAATCGCGGAGTTCGGCGAAATGCGCCGCACACCGATTCGTTTTGCCGATATTCCACCCAATTTCATCAGCGCCTTGCTGTCGGCCGAAGATGATAATTTTGCCAACCACTATGGCGTCGACCCCAGCAGCTTGGTGCGTGCGGCGACACAATTGGTAAAAAGCGGACACATTCAATCCGGCGGCAGCACCATCACCATGCAGGTGGCGAAGAACTTCTTCCTCACCAGCGAGCGCAGCTTTTCGCGCAAGGCCACGGAGATCCTCTTGGCACTGCAGATTGAGCGCCAGTTGACCAAGGACGAGATCCTCGAGCTGTACGTGAACAAGATTTACCTGGGCAACCGCGCCTACGGAATCGAGGCGGCTTCGCAGGTCTACTACGGCAAGTCAATTCGTGATGCCAGCCTGGCGCAGATGGCCATGATTGCCGGCCTGCCAAAGGCCCCATCACGCTTCAACCCCCTGGCCAACCCGGCGCGCAGCAAAGAACGCCGCGACTGGATCCTGGGGCGCATGTACAAGCTGGGCAAGATCGACCAGGCCGCTTACGAAAGCGCCATCGCCGAACCACTGAACGCCAGCTACCACGTGCCGACGCCGGAAGTGAACGCACCCTATATCGCCGAAATGGCGCGCGCCGAGATGGTCGGCCGTTACGGCAGCGAGGCTTACACCGAAGGTTTCCGCGTGACCACCACCGTGCCGAGCAACCTGCAGGACATCGCCAATGAGGCGGTGCATTCCGGCCTGATCACCTACGACCAGCGCCATGGCTACCGCGGCCCTGAATCGCGCCTGCCGGGCAAAACGCTGAGCGCCTGGACCACAGAGCTTGGCAAACAACGCCCGATCAGCGGCCTGGAGCCGGCCATCGTCACCCAGGTGAAGAAAGATGGCGTGCAGGTGCTGACCCGTACCGGCGAAGCCCATGTGGCGTGGGACAGCATGAAATGGGCGCGCCCTTTCCTGAATACCAACAGCATGGGCGCGATGCCTAAGCAGCCTTCGGACGTGGCGCAAGTGGGCGATCTGATCCGCGTGCAACGCCAGAAGGACGACAGCCTCAAATTCAGCCAGGTGCCACTGGCCCAAGGCGCGCTGGTTTCGCTGGACCCACAGAACGGTGCAATCCGCGCCCTGGTCGGCGGCTTCGCGTTCGAGCAGAGCAACTACAACCGTGCGACCCAGGCTAAGCGCCAGCCCGGTTCGAGCTTCAAGCCGTTCATCTACAGCGCCGCACTGGACAACGGCTACACCGCCGCCAGCCTGGTCAACGATGCGCCTATCGTGTTTGTCGACGAGTACCTGGACAAGGTCTGGCGCCCGAAGAACGACACCAACACGTTCCTCGGTCCGATCCGCATCCGCGAGGCGCTGTACAAGTCGCGTAACCTGGTGTCGATCCGCCTGCTGCAGGCGATGGGCGTGGGCAAGACCATCGATTACATGACGCGCTTTGGCTTTGCCAAGTCGGACCTGCCGCCGAACCTGTCCCTGGCCTTGGGTACGGCGACCCTTACACCGATGGAAATCGCCACCGGCTGGAGCACGTTTGCCAACGGCGGCTACAAGATCGCGCCGTACCTGATCGACAAGATCGAAAGCCGCAATGGCGACACCCTGTTCACGGCCAACCCGCCGCGCGTGCCGGGGGATGTGGTCAACGGCGTGGCGGCGACTGATGGCCTGGCAGCCCCGAGCAACGGAGGCATCACCATCGAGCCGACCCCAGGCACAACGCCTGCGGCCAACGGCACGCCGGCTGAGCCCCAGACGCCTGCAGTCGCCGAGCGCATCGTCGACGGCCGTACCACTTATATCCTCAACAGCATCCTGGAAGACGTCATCAAGAAAGGTACCGGCCGCCGCGCACTGGCGCTGAACCGTCCGGACATCGCCGGCAAGACCGGTACCACCAACGAGTCCAAGGACGCCTGGTTCTCCGGCTACAACGCCGACTACGTGACCACCGTATGGACCGGTTATGACCAGCCGGAAAGCCTGGGCCGCCGCGAGTTCGGGGGCACCGTCGCACTGCCGATCTGGATGAGCTACATGGGCGCGGCCTTGAAGGACAAGCCGCCGCACACGCAGCCTGAGCCGGAAGGCATCCTCAGCCTGCGCATCGATCCGGTCAGCGGCCGCGCGGCCTCGCCAAGCACACCGAATGCGTACTTCGAACTGTTCAAGAGCGAAGACACGCCGCCGTCGGTCAATGAGCTGGGCAATGGCGTTGCACCGGGCAGCCCGCTGCCGGCGGATGAGGCAGCGCCGATCGACCTGTTCTAGTGAGATTTATGGCCTGAAACAGATCCAATGTGGGAGCGGGCTTGCCCGCGATTGCAGTGTGTCAGGCGCCACATGAGCTGATTGACCCATCGCTATCGCGGGCAAGCCCGCTCCCACACTTGTATCTCCACAGGGCTCAAGTGAATCGCCACAAAAAAGCCCCGACTCGCGAGAGCCGGGGCTTTTTGTTGGTGCGCTACAACGGCTTAGCCGTTGAACACATCATCCACGCTTTGCAGCGGGTAGTTCTTCGGATACGGCAGGGTAGCCACACCGGTCTCGATGGCGGCTTTGGCCACGGCATCGGAGATCAGGGTGATCAGGCGCTTATCCATTGGTTTCGGGATGATGTACTCGCGACCGAATTCCAGCTTGGCGCCACCGTAGGCATCGCACACGTCCTGAGGCACCGGCAGTTTGGCCAGTTCACGCAGGGCGTTGGCAGCAGCCACTTTCATCTCTTCGTTGATGCGCTTGGCGCGAACGTCGAGGGCGCCACGGAAGATGAACGGGAAGCCCAGAACGTTGTTGACCTGGTTCGGGTAGTCCGAACGGCCAGTGGCCATGATCACGTCGTTGCGAGTGGCATGCGCCAGTTCCGGCGAGATCTCCGGGTCCGGGTTGGAGCAGGCGAACACGATCGGGTTGGCCGCCATGGACTTCAAGCCTTCGGCGCTCAGCAGGTTCGGGCCGGACAGGCCGACGAACACGTCTGCACCGTCGAGCGCGTCAGCCAGGGTGCGCTTGGACGAAGGATGGGCAAACATCGCCTTGTACTGGTTCAGGTCGGTACGCTCGGACTGGATCACGCCCTTGCTGTCAACCATGTAGATGTTTTCCAGCTTGGCACCCATGCTCACGATCAACTTCATGCACGAGATGGCCGCAGCGCCGGCACCCAGGCAGACGATCTTGGCATCAGCCAGGGTTTTGCCAGCGATTTCCAGGGCGTTGATCATGCCGGCTGCGGTAACGATCGCGGTGCCGTGCTGGTCATCGTGGAATACCGGAATGTCGCACTGTTCGATCAGGGCCTTTTCAATCTCGAAGCACTCAGGTGCCTTGATGTCTTCCAGGTTGATGCCACCAAAGGTGATGGAAATGCGCTTGACCGTGTCGATGAACGCCTGCGGGCTTTCGGAGTCGACTTCGATGTCGAAAACGTCGATGCCGGCGAAGCGCTTGAACAGCACGCCCTTACCTTCCATGACTGGCTTGGACGCCAATGGGCCAAGGTTGCCCAGGCCGAGAATCGCGGTGCCATCGGAAATCACTGCAACCAGGTTGCCTTTGCCGGTGTACTTGTACGCCAGTTCAGGGTCGCGGGCGATTTCACGTACGGGCTCGGCAACACCAGGGCTGTAGGCCAACGACAGGTCGCGGGCGGTGGCAGTGGCTTTGGTGAGCTCTACACTCAGCTTTCCTGGACGAGGATGGGCATGGTATTCGAGAGCGGCAGTTTTCAAATCAGACATATCGGCATTCCGCTTTTACTGTTGGTCGACGGACCGCCGAGGATACGCGTGTCGCAAAGTCCCTACAAGACTGGGCAGTCACAGGTGTCAAGGCCCCAAAGTGCCGTACTTTGGTCTAAGGCCACGGGATACAAGGGCTCAAGTGTTCACAATCGCTTAAAAAAATGTCTACAATTTTTTATTAATAAATCGATTTGAGCATACCGGGATCGGTCACTGGCAGCAGCCAACGTGCCTGGCCGTTTTTCAGGGCGCCCCGCTTGGCGCGGTCCTGCACCCAGCCGCGCGCCTCGATTGTCTTGCCTTGCAGACCACTTAGCCATGCGGTGTCGAATTGTCGGATGAGGTCGGGTGCAATGCGTAATACCAGTGAACCCTGCAATTCGATCCAGATTCCACCACGATTGCGTTCGATCTTGCGCACGTTACCGCTGACAAGCACGAAGCCGGATTGCTTGAGCTGCGCCACCTGTTGCACTGGCGACTGGCGCCAAAGACCCAGTCGCGCCTTGCGGGCAGTGTTTTCGGCCGCCTGCTGGCAAGTGACAAGATCGACATTGGGCGCGACACCCACTTGAAACGCCAGGCCCTCGGCCAGCAACTGCGCTTCCAGATTCTCGCCATCGGCACCGTAGAAATGAGCCAGCGTACGGCCGTAGTGGTCTTTGCCCTCGCGCCCAGGCACCAGGCCGAGGCGACTGTCGCTGGCGTCAACCAATGCCTGCAAGCGCTGACGGGCAGCGACGGCGAAGGGCTCGTCGGAACGGCCTCGCTTGCCGGTCTCCGGCGCATTGAGGCCAATCATCCGTACGCTGCGACCATCCTTGAGGCGCACCGTGTCGCCATCCACCACGCGCTGCACCTCCACCTGGGCAAGGCCTGGCGGCGCGGGGCAGAACACGTTCGCCTGGGCGGCTGATTGCCAAAACCCAGGCACAAAAAAGGCGCCCACAAGGGACGCCTTTTTCAACAGCTGGCAAAAGCCCATAAGGCCTTTGAGCCTTACTCTGCTGGAGTAGCAGGCTTCTTGCCGAAAGCACCAAAGCGATCAGCGAAGCGCTGTACACGGCCGCCGGTGTCCAGAGTTTTCTGCTTACCGGTGTAGAACGGGTGGCACTCGTTGCATACGTCAGTACCCAGTGGCTTGCACAGGTTCGAACGCGTTTCGAACTTGTTGCCGCAGCTGCAGGTTACTTCGATGGTTTCGTACGCTGGATGGATATCGGCTTTCATGGCACTTCCTCGGGCTAGCGTGCCGCCACTCGACACTATTGTCGAATACCGCACGTAATTAGGCCGCGGATTCTACCAGACCTTTTTAATCGCGCAAGCGGCGCATCTGGCTGAATCCCCGCCTTTCATCAGAAAGTGCGGCATACCCAAGCCTGCGCCTGTCTGCTAGGCTCCCGCCCCTGCGCCACCGCCTGCCTTTATATGAGACACCCGCGTGCCCGACGCCATTTTGCGCCTAGCCCTGCCCTCGCCCCTGCGCCGCCTGTTCGATTACCGGGCTCCGTCTGGCGTGCTGCGAGCGCAGTTGCAGCCGGGCATGCGCGTACGTGTACCCTTTGGCCGGCGGGAAATGATCGGCATCCTGGTGGAAGTCGCCGACCATAGCGAAGTGCCTGCGGAAAAGCTCAAGCCCGCGCTGGCTATGCTGGACGCCACCCCACCGCTGCCACCTGCGCTGTTCAAGCTGTGCCTGTGGACGGCCCAGTATTACCAGCACAGCCTGGGCGACACTTTAAGCTGGGCATTGCCGGTACTGTTGCGCCAAGGCGAACTGGCCGAAGCACGCCAGGAACGCTTCTGGTCGACGGTGCCCGGCGCGCGCCTCGACGACCCGCGTATCGCCCGCGCCCCGCGCCAGCGTGAAGCCTTGGCGACACTGGCACAGCATCCCCACGGCGTGGCTCATCAACTGTTAAGCAAGCTGATGCTGAGCAAGGACAGCCTCGACCTGCTGCTGGCTAAAGGCTTGGTGCAGGTGGAGATCCGCAAGCACACCCCCAACGCCCGCCACGAACACTGGCTGGCCCAGCCGGAATTGCCGCTGAACCCAGAGCAACGCGCTGCGTATGAAGCCATTCGTGCAGGCTTCGACAGTTTCCACGCCTTCCTGTTGGCCGGGGTCACCGGCAGCGGCAAGACCGAAGTCTATTTGCAGTTGATCCGCGAAACCCTGCAAGCCGGTAAACAGGCACTGGTGTTGATTCCCGAGATCAACCTGGGCCCGCAAACCCTGGCGCGCTTCGAACAGCGTTTCAACGCACGTATCGCCCTGGTGCACTCGGCGGTTAACGACCGTGAGCGACTGGAGTCGTGGCTGGCCGCGCGAGATGGCGAAGCCGACATTATTATCGGTACCCGTTCGGCGCTGTTCACCCCGATGAAAAACCCCGGGCTGATCATCATCGACGAGGAGCACGACGGCTCCTATAAACAGCAGGAAGGCCTGCGCTACCATGCCCGCGACCTGGCGCTGGTGCGCGCACGCCAGGAAGACATCCCGATTGTGCTGGGCTCGGCCACGCCGTCCCTGGAAAGCCTGCACAACGCCTACACCGGCCGTTACGGCCTGCTACGCCTGAACGAGCGCGCGGGCGGCGCCAAGCAGCCACGTTTCCTGCGCCTCGACGTTAAAAGTCGCCCATTGGACAGCGGTATTTCCGGGCCCATGCAACAAGCCATCGGCCAGACCCTCGCCGCCGGCCAGCAGGTATTGGTGTTTCTCAATCGCCGGGGCTTTGCGCCGACCCTGCTGTGCCACGACTGCGGCTGGATGTCCGAGTGCGAGCGCTGCGATGCGCGCATGACCGTGCACCAGCGCCACGGCGAATTACGCTGCCATCACTGCGGCCATGTGGAGCGGGTGCCACGCCACTGCCCGCAATGCGGCAAAGTCGACCTGCGACCGGTAGGCGCGGGCACCGAACGTGCGGAAGAGCGCCTGGGCATTCTGTTCCCCGATTACCCGGTGCTGCGCGTCGACCGTGACAGCACCTCGCGCAAAGACGCAATGAGCCAACTGTTCGCGACCATCCAGAAGGGCCAACCGTGCATCTTGATCGGCACGCAGATGCTTGCCAAAGGGCACCATTTTCCACGGGTGACCCTGGTGTCGATCCTGGACGCCGACGGCGGGCTGTTCTCCGGGGATTTCCGCGCCAGCGAACGCATGGCGCAATTGATCGTGCAGGTCGCTGGCCGCGCGGGGCGCGCCGAAGAGCCAGGCCGAGTGATTATCCAGACGCACCTGGCCGAACATCCGCTGCTGATCCAACTGACTGAACAAGGTTACTTTGCATTCGCCGAACAGGCGCTGAGCGAACGCCGCGCCGCCGGCCTGCCGCCTTTTTCCCATTTAGCGTTGTTACGCGCCGAAGCCCACAAACCAGGGCAGGCCGAGAGCTTTCTGGATGAAGCGTGCAGCGCCGCCGAACGTTTGCTCGGCGAGCTGGGTCTGAGCGGCATCGAACTGCTCGGCCCAGTGCCTGCGCCCATGGAACGCCGCGCCGGGCGTTATCGTGCTCAGCTACTCTTGCAAGCAACCTCCCGTGCGCCCCTGCATCGGCTATTAAGTAGCTGGTTGCTTGCCTTGGAGCAAATGCCCAGCGGCCGACAAGTGCGATGGTCGTTGGATGTGGACCCGGTGGATTTGTACTGACCGTTAAATTGCCATCGCAGGCAAGCCAGCTCCCATAATTTGAAATGTGAACAGCCTTAAATGTGGGAGCGGGCTTGCCCGCGATGAGGCCCGCAGGTCCGCCAACCCGTCTGAATGGTTGGCAAGCCCGCCCTCGCCACGGATAATGCCCAGTTTTTCCACCTGCGCATCGCGCGCCGCCGCTTGCGGTCGAAAGAGAACACCATGAAAGACACCATTCGCCAGCTGATCCAACAAGCCCTCACCCAACTCGTCAACGAAGGTGTGTTGCCTGAAGGCCTGACGCCGGCGATCCAGGTGGAAAACACCCGCGACAAGACCCACGGCGACTTCGCCAGCAACATTGCGATGATGCTGTCCAAGCCTGCCGGCATGAAACCACGCGACCTGGCTGAAAAAATCATTGCCGCGCTGCCTGCCGATGAAAGCGTCACCAAGGCCGAAATCGCCGGCCCTGGCTTCATCAACTTCTTCCAGAACACCCAGGCCTTGGCCAATCGCCTCGACGCGGCCTTGGTCGATGCCCATGTGGGCGCGCGCAAAGCCGGCCCGGCCCAGCGCACCGTGGTCGACCTGTCGGCCCCCAACCTGGCCAAAGAGATGCACGTCGGCCACTTGCGCTCGACCATCATCGGCGACGGCGTAGCACGGGTCCTGGAGTTCCTCGGTGACGAAGTCATCCGTCAGAACCACGTCGGCGACTGGGGCACCCAGTTCGGCATGCTGATGGCCTACCTGCAGGAAAACCCGATCACCAGCGACGAATTGTCAGACCTGGAAAATTTCTATCGCGCGGCCAAGAAGCGCTTTGATGAATCAGAAGAGTTCGCCGACCGCGCCCGGGGCTTGGTAGTAAAGCTGCAGGCCGGCGATGCCGAATGCCTGGCGTTGTGGACCAAGTTCAAGGACATCTCACTGTCCCACTGCCAGAAGATCTACGAACTGCTCAACGTCAAGTTGACCATGGCCGATGTGATGGGCGAAAGCGCCTACAACGACGACTTGATCAATGTGGTCAACGACTTGAAGGCTGCTGGCATGCTGGTCGAGAGCAACGGCGCCCAGTGCGTGTTCCTCGACGAATTCAAGAACGCCGACGGCGAGCCGCTGCCGGTGATCATCGTCAAGGCCGATGGCGGCTACCTCTACGCCACTACTGACCTGGCGGCTGTACGCTACCGCAGCGGCACGCTCAAGGCTGACCGCGCGCTGTACTTCGTCGACCAGCGCCAGGCCCTGCACTTCCAGCAAGTGTTCGCCGTAGCGCGCAAAGCCGGTTTCGTCACCCACCCGATGCACATGGAACACATGGGCTTTGGCACCATGAACGGCGCCGATGGCCGCCCGTTCAAGACCCGCGATGGCGGCACGGTAAAGCTGATCGACCTGCTGACCGAAGCCCAGGAGCGCGCCTACACCCTGGTGAAGGAAAAGAACCCGGAGCTCGCCGAAGCCGACCTGCGCAACATCGCCCGCGTGGTGGGCATTGGCGCGGTCAAATACGCCGACCTGTCCAAGCACCGTACCAGCGACTACAGCTTCAACTTCGACCTGATGCTCAATTTCGAAGGCAACACCGCGCCTTACCTGCTGTACGCCTACACCCGTGTGGCCGGTGTGTTCCGCAAGTTGGGCAAGGACTTCAGCGAAGTTGACGGCCAGATCGTGCTGGACGCTCCGCACGAGCAAGAACTGGCCGCCAAGCTCGCGCAATTCGGCGAAGTGCTGAACAGCGTCGGCGAGAAAGGCACCCCGCACATTCTGTGCACCTACCTGTACGAAGTCGCGGGCCTGTTCTCCAGCTTCTACGAGAACTGCCCGATCCTGACCGCCGACGACGAAGCCCAGAAGCAAAGCCGCCTGCGCCTCGCCGCACTGGCTGGACGGACCCTCAAGCAAGGCCTGGAACTGTTAGGCCTGGAAACTCTGGAGCGTATGTAAGTTGGCTGCCAAGAAAAAACCTGCACCCAAGCGCGGCGCCAGCCGTTACCAGGCCCCGGCAAAGAAGCCTATTCCAGGCTGGCTGTGGATGGCCATCGGCCTCACCGTTGGCGCGTTTATCGTGTTCCTGATGAAACTGGACCCAGGCCAGGGCGACGACGTCAAACGGGTCAAACAGGAGCAGCAGAAAGCCACCAAAATGGCCGAAGCCAATAAGACCGCACCAAGCCCGACAGCACCGGTGAAGCCAAAGTACGACTTCTACACACTGCTGCCGGAATCGGAAGTGATCGTGCCGCCTGACGCCGTACCGGAGAAAACCCTGCCGACGCCGCAAGTGCCGACCACGCCGGTCACCCCGGCAGAAGCGGCGAAAATCGACACCGCGCGCGCCCAGGCCGCATTGGCCGGGATCACCCCGCCGCCAGCACCACCGGTCGCCGAGACCAAGGCAGCGCCGGTGACCAAGTTCTTCCTGCAAGCGGGCTCGTTCCCGAAACAGGCGGATGCGGATCGCGTGCGTGCGCAGATCATTCTGCTGGGCCAGGCGGTGACGGTAGAGTCGGGTACGGTGAAGGATGCGACCTGGTACCGCGTGCTGGTGGGGCCATTCAGCAACCGTGAACAGCTGACCGTCGCGCAGAAACAATTGGCCGGCGCGGGCTTTAGCAACCTGTTGTTACAACAACGCCAAAGCCGCTAGCTCGCAGCCAACACAGTAAAAATGTGGGAGCTGGCTTGCCTGCGATGGCGGTGTAACAGTCAATATTTTCAGTGACTGACACACCGCCATCGCAGGCAAGCCAGCTCCCACATTTGATTTTCAGCGGTCGCAGGACCGAGTCCGACACATAAACACCACTCGTCCGCCCTCCCGTCCTACAGTTGAAATCCCCCTCGCCACCCCCATATCAGTTTCCATCAGGGCATTTTCGCCCCGCTGCGTGGAGACTCTCCCCTTGACCACCATCGTTTCAGTACGTCGCCACGGCAAAGTCGTCATGGGCGGCGACGGCCAGGTTTCCCTTGGCAATACCGTGATGAAAGGCAACGCCAAGAAAGTGCGTCGCCTGTACCACGGCCAGGTTCTCGCGGGCTTTGCCGGCGCTACCGCCGACGCCTTCACCCTCTTCGAGCGCTTCGAAGGCCAGCTGGAAAAACACCAGGGCCACCTCGTACGCGCCGCCGTCGAGCTCGCCAAAGAATGGCGCACCGACCGCACGCTCAGCCGCCTGGAAGCCATGTTGGCCGTCGCCAACAAAGATGCCTCCCTGATCATCACCGGTAACGGCGATGTGGTTGAGCCTGAACATGGCCTGATCGCCATGGGTTCCGGCGGTGGCTACGCCCAAGCGGCAGCCAGCGCACTGTTGAAGAAAACCGACCTGTCGGCCCGCGAAATCGTCGAGACGGCCTTGGGCATTGCCGGCGATATCTGCGTGTTCACCAACCACAATCAGACCATTGAGGAGCAGGACCTCGCCGAATAAGCCTTAGGCTTATTCTCGCTTGAGGCCGCCAAACACTATGTCCATGACTCCCCGCGAAATCGTCCATGAACTCAACCGCCATATCATCGGCCAGGACGATGCCAAGCGCGCCGTTGCCATCGCGCTGCGTAACCGCTGGCGCCGTATGCAACTGCCCGAAGAGCTGCGTGTTGAAGTAACGCCGAAAAACATCCTGATGATCGGCCCTACCGGCGTCGGTAAAACCGAAATCGCCCGTCGCTTGGCCAAACTGGCCAATGCACCGTTCATCAAGGTCGAAGCCACCAAGTTCACCGAAGTGGGCTACGTGGGCCGCGACGTCGAGTCGATCATTCGTGACTTGGCCGATGCCGCGCTGAAGCTGCTGCGCGAACAGGAAATGACCAAGGTCAGCCACCGCGCCGAAGACGCCGCAGAAGAACGCATCCTTGATGCCCTGCTGCCACCGGCACGCATGGGTTTCAACGAAGACGCCGCACCGGCCTCGGATTCCAACACCCGCCAGCTGTTCCGCAAGCGCCTGCGTGAAGGCCAGTTGGACGACAAGGAAATCGAGATCGAAGTCGCCGAAGTCTCCGGTGTCGACATCTCCGCCCCGCCTGGCATGGAAGAAATGACCAGCCAGTTGCAGAACCTGTTCGCCAACATGGGCAAGGGCAAGAAGAAAAGCCGCAAGCTCAAGGTGAAGGAAGCGCTGAAACTGGTGCGCGACGAAGAAGCCGGGCGCCTGGTGAATGAGGAAGAACTCAAGGCCAAGGCCCTGGAGGCAGTCGAGCAGCACGGCATCGTGTTTATCGACGAGATCGACAAGGTCGCCAAGCGCGGTAACTCGGGCGGCGTGGATGTGTCCCGTGAAGGCGTGCAGCGCGACCTGTTGCCGCTGATCGAAGGCTGCACCGTGAACACCAAGCTGGGCATGGTCAAGACCGACCATATCCTGTTTATCGCCTCCGGCGCCTTCCACCTGAGCAAACCAAGCGATCTGGTGCCGGAGCTGCAAGGCCGCCTGCCGATTCGCGTCGAGCTCAAGGCGCTGACCCCGGGCGACTTCGAGCGCATCCTCAGCGAACCGCATGCCTCTCTCACCGAGCAATACCGTGAGCTGCTGAAAACCGAAGGCTTGGGCATCGAGTTCCAAACCGATGGCATCAAGCGCCTGGCGGAGATCGCCTGGCAGGTCAACGAGAAGACCGAGAACATCGGTGCGCGTCGCCTGCATACCCTGCTTGAGCGTTTGCTGGAGGAAGTGTCCTTCAGCGCAGGCGACTTGGCCGGTGCGCAAAATGGCGAAGTGATCAAGATTGATGCGGATTACGTCAACAGCCATCTGGGCGAATTGGCGCAGAACGAAGATCTGTCTCGTTATATCCTGTAAGCCTCACGCAGAACCGCTTTGCTTTAATGTGGGAGCGGGCTTGCTCGCGAATGCGGTGAATCAGTCACATATGTACTGACTGACACTGCGCATTCGCGAGCAAGCCCGCTCCCACATTTTTGAGCCGGTTCCTTCAGGATCATCTTCCATGTCCAAATTTCCTACAGCTGTAAACCTGCACAAAACCTCCAATACCCTCGGCCTCACCTACGGCCCCGACGAGGTTTACCAACTCCCCGCCGAACTGCTGCGCACCCACTCGCCTTCCGCCGAGGTCCAGGGCCACGGCAAACCCATCCTGCAATTCGGCAAGCTCAACGTTCGGTTAGTCAAAATAGAACCCGCCGGTCAGTACGCACTGAAATTGACCTTTGACGACGGGCATGACAGCGGACTGTTCACCTGGGACTACCTCTACCAGCTGGCCGTGCGTCAGGATGCGCTGTGGGCCGACTACCTTGCCGAACTTAAAGCGGCCGGCAAAACCCGCGATCCGAATCAGTCGGTCGTGCGGCTGATGCTCTAGCCCAGGCGTCTTGCTCTTTAGAGGGCATTTTCTAATTTCATCTGCTTGAATGCCCTGTCGCGTGACCAACGATTGGTCCGCTTGCGAAAAAAATTAAACTCGGGTAACCAATGGAGCTGGCAAGTTCCCTGCATTTGACGATGCGGTATCAACGGTCACCCGAGTCGCAGTACCTGGCTTGTGTTGTGTATCGAAACTGGGTGCACAGCGGCAGTAACGGGTACTCGTCTTTCGGACAATGGAGCGTCGTAGATGAGTAACAAGAATAACGATGACTTGAAACGCCAGGCCTCGGAAAACACCCTGGGGCTGAACCCGATCATCGCGTTACGTAAAAAGGATTTACTCGCCTCGGCGAAGATGGTGCTGACCCAAGCCATCAAGCAACCGTTGCACAGCGTCAAACACGTCGCGCATTTTGGCGTGGAATTGAAGAATGTGATGTTCGGCAAATCGCAGCTGGTACCCGAAAGCGACGACCGTCGTTTCCATGACCCTGCCTGGAGCCAGAACCCGCTCTACAAACGTTATTTGCAGACCTACCTGGCGTGGCGCAAGGAGCTGCACGACTGGATCGGCGACAGCAACCTGTCGGAACAGGACATCAGTCGCGGCCACTTCGTGATCAACCTGATGACCGAAGCCATGGCCCCGACTAACAGCGCGGCCAACCCGGCGGCGGTCAAACGCTTTTTTGAAACCGGCGGCAAAAGCCTGCTCGACGGCCTGTCACACTTGGCCAAGGACATGGTGCACAACGGCGGCATGCCGAGCCAGGTCAACATGGGCGCCTTTGAAGTGGGCAAGAGCCTGGGCACCACCGAAGGTGCCGTAGTGTTTCGCAACGACGTGCTGGAGTTGATCCAGTACAAGCCGATCACCGAACAGGTGCACGAGCGCCCGCTGTTGGTGGTGCCGCCGCAGATCAACAAATTCTATGTGTTCGACTTGAGCCCGGATAAGAGCCTGGCGCGCTTTTGCCTGCGCAATGGCCAGCAGACGTTTATCGTCAGCTGGCGCAACCCGACCAAGGCCCAGCGTGAATGGGGCCTGTCGACCTATATCGAAGCGCTCAAGGAAGCGGTCGATGTGGTCACCGCGATCACCGGCAGCAAAGACATCAACATGCTCGGCGCCTGCTCCGGTGGCATTACCTGCACCGCGCTGCTGGGCCACTACGCGGCGCTGGGCGAGAAGAAGGTCAACGCCCTGACCCTGCTGGTGAGCGTGCTGGACACCACGCTGGACACCCAGGTGGCGCTGTTTGTCGACGAACAGACCCTGGAAGCGGCCAAGCGCCATTCCTATCAGGCCGGCGTGCTGGAAGGTCGCGACATGGCCAAGGTGTTCGCCTGGATGCGCCCCAACGACCTGATCTGGAACTACTGGGTCAACAATTACCTGCTCGGCAACGAGCCGCCGGTGTTCGACATCCTGTTCTGGAACAACGACACCACGCGCTTGCCTGCCGCCTTCCACGGCGACCTGATCGAACTGTTCAAAAATAATCCACTGGTCCGCGCCAACGCCCTGGAAGTGTGCGGTACGCCGATTGACCTCAAGCAGGTCACCGCCGATATCTATTCACTGGCCGGCACCAACGACCACATCACGCCGTGGCAGTCTTGCTACAAGTCGGCGCAGCTGTTTGGTGGAAAGGTTGAATTCGTGTTGTCCAGCAGCGGTCACATCCAGAGCATTCTTAATCCACCGGGCAATCCCAAGGCGCGTTACCAGACCAGTGACAGCCTCACGGCGAAACCGCTGGAATGGCAGGAGAATGCAACCAAGCACACCGATTCCTGGTGGCTGCATTGGCAGGTATGGCAGGCGGAGCGGGCGGGGAAGTTGAAGAAAGCACCGACGGCATTAGGTAATAAAACGTACGCCGCAGCCGAAGCGGCGCCCGGAACATACGTGCATGAACGCTAACCCAACCTTGTGGTTGAAATGAGATCGATGTGGGAGCTGGCTTGCCTGCGAAAGCGGTATGGGATTCACCACCGCCATCGCAGGCAAGCCAGCTCCCACAAGGTCCGCATCACCCATTAGAACTATGCACCACCTCACAGGGCTTGAGCATGCCGCAACCGTTCATCTTCCGTACCATCGACTTGGATGGCCAGGCCATCCGCACGGCGGTGCGTCCGGGCAAGCCTCACTTGACGCCTTTGCTGATCTTCAATGGCATCGGCGCCAACCTCGAGCTGGTGTTTCCGTTCGTCCAGGCGCTGGACCCGGACCTGGAAGTGATCGCCTTCGATGTGCCCGGCGTGGGCGGCTCGTCGACGCCCAACCGGCCCTACCGTTTTCCCGGCCTGGCCAAACTTACCGCGCGCATGCTCGATTACCTGGACTACGGCCAGGTCAGCGCAGTGGGTGTGTCGTGGGGTGGCGCGCTAGCGCAGCAATTCGCCTACGACTACCCGGAGCGTTGTAAAAAGCTGATCCTCGCGGCCACGGCAGCGGGTGCGGTGATGGTGCCGGGCAAGCCCAAAGTGCTGTGGCTGATGGCCAGCCCACGCCGTTACATCCAACCGTCCCACGTGGTGCGCATTGCGCCGATGATTTACGGCGGCTCGTTCCGCCGCGATTCGAAACTGGCCGCCGAACACGCGAGCAAAGTGCGCTCGGCCGGCAAGCTGGGTTACTACTGGCAGTTGTTTGCCGGGCTGGGTTGGACCAGCATCCATTGGCTGCACAAAATCCGCCAGCCCACCCTGGTGCTGGCCGGGGACGACGACCCGCTGATCCCACTGATCAACATGCGCATGCTCGCCTGGCGCATTCCCAATGCGCAGTTGCACATCATTGATGATGGCCACCTATTCCTGATCACCCGGGCCGAAGCCGTGGCACCGATCATCATGAAGTTTCTCGAAGAGGAGCGCATGCGCGCGGTGATTCATCCGCGACCGGCGGTGTAAGGACCCCATCGCCGCGCAACTTGCCAGGAACCGACTATGGTTCTGAATTGGCGTGCCTGTTGATGGCTTGACGAAGGAGTGTTGGCTCATGCGAGAAAGACCCGTGACGAACCCGGCGCCCACCCCTGCCGCGTTCATCAATGCGCAAACTGCGATCACCGGCCTGCGTGGCCGGGATTTACTGTCAACCCTGCGCAGCGTCGCCGCCCATGGCTTGCGCAACCCGGTGCATACCGCGCGCCACGCCGTGGCGCTGGGCGGGCAATTGGGCCGTGTATTGCTGGGCGAAACCGTGCATGCGCCCAATCCCAATGACAGCCGCTTCACCGACCCCACCTGGAAACTCAACCCCCTGTACCGGCGCAGCCTGCAAGCCTATTTGAGCTGGCAGAAGCAATCCCGCCATTGGATTGACGACAGCACCCTGAGCGCCGATGACCGGGCACGGGCGCATTTTGCGTTCGCCCTGTTCAACGATGCCGTCTCGCCTTCCAACACCCTGCTCAACCCGCTGGCCATCAAGGAGCTGCTCAACTCCGGTGGCAACAGTGTGGTGCGCGGCGTGAGCAACCTGTTCGAGGACCTGCTGCACAACAATGGCCTGCCACGCCAGGTGAGCAAGCACGCGTTCGAGGTCGGCAAGACAGTGGCGACCACACCCGGCTCAGTGGTGTTTCGCAATGAGCTACTGGAGCTGATCCAGTACAAGCCCATGAGCGAAAAACAATATGCCAAGCCCCTGCTGGTGGTGCCGCCGCAAATCAACAAGTACTACATTTTCGACCTGAGCCCGGCCAACAGCTTTGTGCAATACGCCCTGAAAAACGGCCTGCAGACCTTCATGATCAGTTGGCGAAACCCCGACGTGCGGCACCGCGAATGGGGCCTTTCGACCTACGTCGCCGCTGCGGAAGAAGCGCTCAACGTGTGCCGGGCGATCACCGGCGCGCGCGAGGTCAACCTGATGGGCGCCTGCGCCGGCGGCCTGACCATCGCCGCGCTGCAAGGCCACCTGCAGGCCAAGCGCCAGCTGCGGCGCATCTCCAGCGCCAGCTACCTGGTCAGCCTGCTGGACAGCCAGATCGAAAGCCCCGCCACGCTGTTCGCCGACGAACAAACCCTGGAAGCCGCCAAGCGCCGCTCTTACCAGCAAGGCGTGCTGAATGGCCGCGACATGGCCAAGGTCTTTGCCTGGATGCGCCCCAATGATCTGATCTGGAACTATTGGATCAATAACTACCTGCTGGGCAAGGAACCGCCCGCCTTCGACATCCTGTACTGGAACAACGACAACACGCGCCTGCCCGCCGCGCTGCACGGCGACCTGCTGGACTTCTTCAAGCACAACCCACTCAGCCATCCCGGCGGCTTGGAGGTATGCGGCACGCCTATCGATCTGCAAAAGGTCACGGTGGACAGTTTCAGTGTGGCCGGGATCAACGACCACATCACGCCGTGGGACGCGGTGTACCGCTCGACCCAACTGCTGGGCGGCGACCGGCGCTTCGTGCTGTCCAACAGCGGGCACATCCAGAGCATCCTCAACCCGCCGGGCAACCCAAAGGCCAATTACGTCGAAAACCCTAAGATGAGCAGCGACCCGCGCGCCTGGTACTACGACGCCAACCACGTCGAGGGTAGCTGGTGGCCGCAATGGCTGGAGTGGGTCCAGCAACGCTCAGGCGTGCAACGCGAAACCCTCACCGCCCTGGGCAACCAGAATTACCCACCGATGGAAGCAGCGCCTGGCACCTATGTTCGGGTGCGTTGAGCTCAACAATCACATTAAGAAGACTGGATGAAGACGCGCGACCGTATCCTTGAATGTGCCCTGCAGTTGTTCAACCAGAAGGGCGAACCGAACGTGTCGACCATGGAGGTGGCCAATGAAATGGGGATCAGCCCCGGCAACCTTTACTACCACTTCCATGGCAAGGAGCCGCTGGTCCTCGGGCTGTTCGAGCGCTTTCAGAATGAGCTGGCGCCGCTGCTCGACCCACCCGCCGACGCACAGCTGGAAGCCGAGGATTACTGGCTGTTCCTGCACCTGATCGTCGAGCGCATGGCCCATTACCGGTTCCTGTTCCAAGACCTGTCGAACCTGGCCGGGCGCCTGCCGAAGCTGGCCAAAGGTATTCGCAACCTGCTCACGGCGCTCAAGCGCACCCTGGCTTCGTTGCTGGCGCGGCTGAAGGCGGCGGGGCAGTTGGTGAGTGGCACTCAAGCCTTGGGGCAACTGGTGGAGCAGATCACCATGACCTTGTTGTTTTCCCTGGATTACCAACGGATTCTCGACCGTGAAGGCGAGGTGCAGGTGGTGGTGTACCAGATCATGATGTTGGTGGCGCCGCATCTGTTGTTGCCGGCGCGGCTGGCAACCGAGAAATTCGCGCTGAAATACCTGGATGACCCCGTCTGAAAATGTAGGAGCTGGCTTGCCTGCGGTAGCGCTGGATCAGTCAGCTCATGTGGGGCCTGACACCCCTCAATTGCAGGCAAGCCAGCTACCACCCATAAAAAATGCCCGACCTTTGCAGGCCGGGCATTTTTGTGTCCTGGGGAAAATCAGGACTGACTGGATGGCGTCGGGGTTGCCGGCGTTGCAGTCGGGGTCACAGCAGCAGGGGTCGGTGCGGACACTGAGTTGGCTGTGGAAGCGGTGGGTGCCGTAGCAGCAGGCTTGGCCGCAACAGCAGGCTTGGATGCTGCTGGTTTTTTCGCTACTGCTGGTTTCTTCGCGGCGGCTGGTTTGGCCGCAGGCTTGGCTGCAGCAGGTTTCGCGGCGGCGGACTTGGTTGCTGGTTTCGCTGCGGCTGGTTTGGCAGCAGGCTTTGCCGCCGCGGTTTTAGCCGCAGGTTTGGCGGCTGGTTTTGCTGCTGCCTTGGCGGCGGGCTTAGCAGCAGCTTTAGCGGCTACCGGTTTAGCGGCAGGCTTGGCGGCAGGCTTGGCAGCTGCCGTTTTTGCCGCAGGCTTGGCGGCTGGTTTAGCAACAGCTTTGGCTGGCGCCTTGGCCGCAGCTTTGGCAGCCGGTTTGGCGGCAGCTTTTACCAGGGGCTTGGCGGCCGCTTTCACGGCAGGTTTGGCCGCAGCAGTTTTAGCAGCCGGCTTGGCAGCGGGTTTAGCGGCGGCAGTTTTCGCCGGAGCTACTTTGGCACCCGTGAGCTTTTCAATTTGCTTGGTCAGGGTATCGACCTTGCTGTGCAGCGTCTTCAGTTCTGCTTTGCTAGGCACGCCCAGTCGCGAAATGGCACTGTTAAGGCGCTTGTCGAAAGTTTCTTCCAACTTGCCCCACGTGTCAGAAATGCTCGACTTGGCGGAACCGGCAGTTGCCTTGGCCGCTTCAACTTTTTTACCAACCGTGGTTTTGGTCAACTTCTCGGCCTTCTCGCCGTCCTTGACCAAAGTCTCGAAGTACTTGCCACCGTCACTGCTAACCTTCGAGTACACGCCTAAACCAGCAAGCCAGATCTTACGGGAATATTTTTCAACTTCCCCGACCCACGAGCTGCCTTCTTTCTGAGTAGTCTTTTTAACAGCCATCCCGATGTCTCCTTAGTGTTTACGCGCGACACGTTCTAGCAATGTCGTCAGCTCTTCGAGCTTAGCAGAGAGTGTCTCAACGTCATGTTTAGACGCAATGCCGATTCGATTCAAGGCACTTGCAACACGAGTATCAAAAGCTTTTTCAACTTTATCCAGCTGAACTTCTACCAGGCCTTTGACGGAGGAGACGTTACTCTTTACTTGATCAATCTGACTGTTGGCGGCCTCAAGTTGTTCAACTGCAACTTTTTTGCCTTTACTTTCAACATGTTGACCAGTTTTAACCAGCTCTTTGAAATACTCCCCGCCCTCACTTCCAACCTTGGCATAGGCACCAAGTCCTGCCAGCCAGATCTTGCGGGCGTAGGATTTAACGTCGCTCAGCGTAGTGGTCTCGACGTCGATTTTTTTCTTCAGGATAACTTTGGCCATGGTGCACCTCACGCAGAATAGGGTGGAGGAACGGCCCACAGGAGTTGAGGGCTTGGGCACAAAGTAGGGTGAAAAATTAGAATCGGCACCCTAAGAACGAGCGGATCACGCCAGCGCCTTATCCAGCGCCTTTTCAATTTCAGACTTGATGGTGCCGCTCATGGCCGACATCAACAGGCCCAGCTCCACATCAATGCGTAAAGAATCATCGGCCACTACTACCGTGCCTTTCACCCCAGAACGCTTGAGGTTCAAGGTGTCCCCGGACCATGACGGCTCGAGGCCATATTGCTCCTTGAGTTTTTGCGCCAACTTGTCGGCCTTTGCCCGTGCGCCTTCTTTACCCAGGGAATGTGCACGCTCAACGGTTATACGGGCCATTGCAATGACTCCTCTTTATAGCGACGTTGTAAACCTTCCATGCGGCAAAAGGTCTCTGTGATGACCTATCTTACCTGCAGCCTTGCCAAGACAAAGCAGGCCTTGGGGATTATCATGTCCCGCATTCTCTTTTGGTGACAGCGATATGACTGATCAGCGCAAAGGCAGCGATGCCGAACCCACCACTCACTTCGGCTTCAAGAACGTCCCGGAAAGCCAAAAAGCGGAAAAAGTCGCTGAGGTGTTCCACTCTGTAGCCGCCAAGTACGACCTGATGAACGACGTGCTGTCGGGCGGTATGCACCGCCTGTGGAAGCGCTTCACCATCGAGTTGTCGGGTGTACGCACCGGCAATCGCGTGTTGGATATCGCCGGCGGCACGGGCGACCTGGCAGCGAAGTTCTCCAAGCTCGTTGGCCCGACCGGCCAAGTGGTGTTGGCGGACATCAACGGTTCGATGCTCAAGGTCGGTCGCGACCGCCTGCTCGACAAAGGCGTGGCCGGCAATATCGAGTTCGTCCAGGCCGACGCTGAAAAGCTGCCGTTCCCCGACAACCATTTCGACTGCGTGACCATCGCGTTCGGCCTGCGCAACGTGACCCACAAGGAAGACGCGATCCGCTCGATGCTGCGCGTGCTCAAGCCGGGCGGCCGCCTGTTGGTGCTGGAATTCTCCAAGCCGACCAACGCGCTGATGTCCAAGGTCTACGACACCTACTCGTTCGCCTTCATGCCGTTGATGGGCAAGCTGATCACCAATGACGCCGAGAGCTACCGCTACCTGGCTGAATCGATCCGCATGCACCCCGACCAGGAAACCCTCAAGTCGATGATGGTAGAGGCCGGTTTCGACCGCGTGACCTACCACAACATGACCTCGGGCATCGTCGCCCTGCACCGCGGCATCAAGCCCTGATGTTGTTCGCCGGTCTGCTCGCCAGCGTCGAACACGGCCTCAACCGTGTACTGCGCCTGGACAGCACCGCGCTGGCGCGGCTTGCGCACCTCAACGGCAAAGTCATTGCCGTCGATTGCCGCAGCCCCGCCTTGCAGCTGTTTATCCTGCCCAGCGATGAAGGCCTGATGCTTGCGAGCCAATGGGCCGCCGAGGCCGATTGCACCTTGCGTGCGCCGGCATCGAGCCTGTTGCACCTGGCCCTGAGTCGCAACAAGACCGCCATCCTGCACAGTGCCGAAGTGGAGCTGGAAGGCGACAGCGCGGCGCTGATGGACCTGGCCGCCGTGTTGCAAGACCTGGAACTGGACTGGGAATACGAGCTCTCCCGCTGGATCGGCCCCGTGGCCACCCAGTTGATCAGCGGACACCTGCGCAGCAGGTCGCGTTGGTACCAGCAAGGGTTCGCCAGCCTGAACCAGAACCTCGCCGAATACCTGAGCGAAGAATCGCGCACCCTGGTCGGAGAACGGGAAGCGCAAGCGCGCTTTCGTGAACTCGACAAGGCCAAAATCGACCTGGAACGCCTTGAGGCACGCTTCGAGCGCCTGAGCCGTTCCCTTGATCCAAGCGATAACGCATGAAGCTGCTTGCCGTCCGCCGTTTGTTTCGTATCCAGCGCGTTGTAATCCGCTACCGCCTTGATGACCTGCTGTTCGCCCTGCCCCTGCCTTGGTTCCTGCTTGCCGTGCGCTATGTGCTGCCATGGCGTTGGTTCCCGCGTAAACAGCTGGAGCTCAGCCGGGGCGCACGCCTGCGCCTGGCCTTGCAGGACCTGGGGCCGATCTTTATCAAGTTCGGGCAGATCCTCTCGACCCGTCGCGACTTGTTGCCGGAAGACATCGCCGACGAGCTGATGCTGCTGCAGGACCGCGTGCCACCCTTCGACTCCCAGCAATCAATGAAGCTGATCGAAGAGCAGCTTGGCAAGAAGATCAGCGAAGTCTTCAGCCGCTTCGACGTCGAGCCACTGGCCTCGGCCTCGGTCGCGCAAGTGCACGCAGCGCAGCTCAAGACCGGCGAGGAAGTGGTGGTGAAGGTGATCCGCCCAGGCCTCAAGCCCATCATCGGGCAAGACTTGGCGTGGTTGTTCATCCTCGCCCGCGCCGCCGAGCGTTTCAGCGCCGATGCGCGACTGCTGCACCCGGTGGACGTGGTCGCAGACTACGAAAAAACCATCTACGACGAACTCGACCTGCTGCGCGAAGCGGCCAACGCCAGCCAGCTCAAGCGCAACTTCGAAGGCTCGCCGTTGCTGTACGTGCCGCAAGTGTATTGGGACTGGTGCCGGCCCAAAGTCCTGGTGATGGAGCGCATCTATGGCGTACAGGTCACCGACCTTGCGACCCTGGCCGACCAGCGCACCGATATGAAGATGCTCGCCGAGCGCGGCGTGGAAATTTTCTTCACCCAGGTGTTCCGTGACAGTTTCTTCCACGCCGACATGCACCCGGGCAACATCTTCGTCAGCACCGTCAACCCGTGGAGCCCGCAGTACATTGCGATCGACTGCGGTATCGTCGGCAGCCTGACCCCGGAGGACCAGGACTACCTGGCGCGTAACCTGTTTGCCTTCTTCAAGCGTGACTATCGCCGCGTGGCGCAGTTGCACATCGACTCAGGCTGGGTACCGGCAGAAACCAAACTCAACGAATTCGAGGCGGCGATCCGCACCGTGTGCGAGCCGATCTTTGAAAAACCGTTAAAAGATATTTCATTCGGCCAGGTGCTGATGCGCCTGTTCCAGACCGCGCGGCGCTTCAATATGGAAGTGCAGCCGCAGCTGGTGCTGTTGCAAAAAACCCTGCTGAACATCGAAGGCCTGGGCCGCCAGCTGTACCCGGACCTCGACCTATGGAACACCGCCCAACCGTTCCTGGAGCGCTGGATGCGCGAGCGGATGAGCCCGAAAACCGTGCTGGGCAACCTGCACAGCCAGATGGAACAACTGCCGCACCTGGCCAACATGACCCGCGACTTGTTGGAGCGCATGTCCCAGCCCCACGCCAAGGACCCGGCGCCGCCATGGCAGAAACGCAAGGACGACTGGTTCCTGCGCCTGCTGGGTGCAGCCCATCTGGTCGGCGGCGTAATGCTGGCGATTGGGGGGCCACTGAACCAACTGGGGCACTGGCCGGCTGGCATCATGGTCGCCGTGGGTGTTTATCTGATCGTGCGTCGATAGCCAATCCGGTTATACACTGTCGCAAATTGCCGGAGCCGAACATGAAAGACTGGCTGGACGAGATCAAGTGGGACAGTGACGGCCTGGTGCCGGCCATTGCCCAGGACTACAAGACCGGGCGCGTGCTGATGATGGCCTGGATGAACCGCGAGGCCCTGAGCCTCACTGCCGCTGAGCAGCGCGCCATCTACTGGTCACGCTCGCGTGGCAAACTGTGGCGCAAGGGCGAAGAGTCCGGGCACGTGCAAACCTTGCACGAGCTACGCCTGGACTGCGACGCCGACGTGGTGATCCTCAAGGTCGAGCAGATCGGCGGCATCGCTTGCCATACCGGCCGTCACAGCTGCTTCTATCGCGTGTTCGAGAATGGCGAATGGAAGATCGTCGAGCCGGTACTCAAAGACCCGCACGCCATCTACCCGGCAGGACACTAGACATGAGCGATACCCTGAACCGTGTGGCCCAGGTGCTGGAGGACCGCAAAGGTGCGGACGCCGACAGCTCCTACGTCGCCAGCCTGTATCACAAGGGCCTGAACAAGATTCTGGAAAAACTCGGCGAAGAATCCGTCGAGAC
This sequence comes from Pseudomonas tritici, assembly GCF_014268275.3. Lineage (NCBI taxonomy): Bacteria > Pseudomonadati > Pseudomonadota > Gammaproteobacteria > Pseudomonadales > Pseudomonadaceae > Pseudomonas > Pseudomonas tritici. Next base: position 660,956 of record NZ_CP077084.1, on the reverse strand, counting down.
CATTATCGCGGCCAAAGACGCGCAAATCAGCGGCGACTGCAGCGATGTGATCTACGAAACCGCCGACCTTTGGTTCCACAGCCTGGTCATGCTCGCCCAACTGGGCCAGCATCCGCAGGCTGTACTGGATGAACTGGACCGTCGCTTTGGCTTGTCCGGGCATGCCGAAAAGGCTTCGCGTCCGTCCACTTGAATAACGTTGACTGAGGATTTGCAGCATGGGCATTTTTGACTGGAAACACTGGATCGTCATTCTGGTGGTCGTGGTACTGGTGTTCGGCACCAAGAAACTCAAAAACCTCGGCACCGACGTGGGCGAGTCGATCAAGGGCTTTCGCAAAGCCATGAACGATGATGAAAAACCGGCAGACCCGGTCGCCAACCCGGTACCACCGGCCCAGCCTGTGCACCCGCAGGCCACCCAGCCGATCACCGAGCGTCGTACCTTCGACGTGCAGGCTGAGAAAGTCGAAGAGCCGACCCGCAAAGACTCGTGAGCACTGACTAATGTTTGGTATCAGCTTCTCTGAACTGCTGCTCGTCGGCCTCGTGGCCTTGCTGGTATTGGGGCCGGAACGCCTGCCCGGAGCAGCGCGCACGGCCGGCCTGTGGATCGGGCGCCTGAAACGCAGTTTCAACGCCATCAAACAGGAAGTTGAACGGGAAATCGGCGCGGACGAGATTCGTCGGCAACTGCACAACGAGCACATTCTGTCGTTGGAACAGGAGGCGCGGAAGATTCTGTCGCCCGTGCAGGAGCCCGCCAAACCGGCGCAGCCTGTGGCCGAACACAGCATCGCGCCCGCCGCTGAAACCGCCCCCGTGGCAACGACCGCGCCAACCGAGCCTGCGCCGACGCCCGTTGCGTCGCCCGCGCCCCATGACCCTACATTGCCGCCGCGAGCCCCATGAGCGCTGATAAACCGGAAAACGACCAGCATATGCCGCTGGTCTCGCACCTCACTGAGCTGCGTACCCGCCTGCTGCGTTGCGTAGCGGCCATCTTCATCATATTTGCCGGGTTGTTCGCCTTTACCCAGCAGATCTACACCTTTGTCTCGACGCCACTGCGCCAGTACCTGCCGGCCGGCGCGACGATGATCGCCACCGATGTGTCGTCGCCATTCCTCACGCCGTTGAAGCTGACCATGATGGTGTCGCTGTTCCTGGCGATCCCGGTGATCCTGCACCAGATCTGGGGCTTTATAGCGCCGGGCCTTTACAAGCATGAGAAGCGCATCGCGGTGCCGTTGCTGGTGTCGAGCATCCTGCTGTTCTACACCGGCATGGCGTTCGCCTACTTCCTGGTGTTCCCGCTGATCTTCAAGTTCTTCGCCGCTGCCACCCCGGCCGGCGTGGAGATGATGACCGACATCACCAGCTACCTCGACTTCGTGATGACGTTGTTCTTCGCCTTTGGCGTGGCCTTCGAAATCCCGGTGGCCGTGGTGCTGCTGGTGTGGATCGGCGTGGTCAACGTGGCGTACCTGAAGAAGATCCGCCCCTACGTGATCATCGGCTGCTTCGTGGTCGGCATGATCCTCACGCCGCCGGATATCTTCTCCCAGACCCTGCTGGCCGTGCCGATGTGGATGCTGTTCGAAATTGGCATCCTGTTCAGCGGCTTGATCAGCAAGCGCGGCGAACACCCGGATGATCAACCCGCCGACGACGACCAGCCGCCAGCGACCCAGCCGTGAACCTGCTGCTGCTGGAAGAGGCCGATTTTATTACGGCTGACCGCGTGGTGCTGCGCGATCGACGCCTGGTGCATATGCAGGAAGTCCACCGCGCCGCCGTCGGCGACAGCCTGCGCGTCGGCCGTATCGGCGGACTGATGGGCAATGCGCAGTTGCTGCGCCTGGACGCCGGTGAAGCCGAGCTGCAAGTGAGCGTCGACCAGCCGCCACCGGCCAAACTGCCGCTGACCCTGTTGCTGGCCCTGCCGCGCCCGAAAATGCTGCGCCGGGTGCTGCAGACCGTGGCCGCCATGGGCGTGCCCAAGGTGGTGTTGGTCAACAGCTACCGGGTCGAAAAGAGCTTCTGGCAAACCCCATTCCTGGAGCCCGAGGCGATTCGCGAGCAACTGATCCTGGGCCTGGAACAGGCGCGGGACACGGTGCTGCCCGAGATCGTGATCGAAAAGCGCTTCAAACCGTTCGTCGAAGACCGCCTGCCGGCCATGACCGAAGGCACCCTGGGCCTGATCGGCCACCCCGGCGATTACCCGGCCTGCCCGCGTGGGCTGGCTGAGCCGGTGACCCTGGCGATTGGCCCGGAAGGCGGTTGGATCCCCTACGAAGTGGACTTGCTGGCCAAGGCCGGCATGCAGCCCGTGCAACTCGGCGCGCGCATCCTGCGCGTCGAAACCGCCGTCACAGCCTTGCTCGCTCGCCTCTTCTAACACCAAGCCCGCTCACTACAAAATCCTCATTTCCTACAGATATCTCCCCGACAGCCGATAGCCTTCGAATAAGTCCAAGCCTTGTTCCAGGGGAGTTTGCAGCATGTATCGATGGTTAGCCGAAAAGCTGGGGAATGTCAGTGTCAAAACCAAGCTGGGCGTGGGCTTCGGGCTGGTATTGCTGCTGACGCTGATGATCACGCTCACCGGCTGGACCGGGCTCTCCGGCGTGATCAGTCGCGGTGACAAACTGGGGTACATCGCCAGCCTCAACGACCTGAGCAAGGACTTGCGCATAGCCCGCCTGGATTTTGAAATGCGCCGTGGCGAGCAGGGTCCGACGGCGGTCAATGGTTTTCTCGGCCAACTGGAAAGCGGTCTGAAAACCGCACGGGCACTCATTGAGCAGCCCGCTGACATTGCCTTGATCGATGATCAACTCGCGGCGGTCGACCAGTACAAGCGCGCATTCGACGCCATGGTGCAGGCCGGTGCCAACCGGGAAAACGCCCGTAGCAAATTGGGCGATACGGCCGACAACGCAGTGGCCAAGGTGGGTGAGGTTGAAAAAGCCCTGCTGCAAGGTGACAGCGTCAGCCTGTTCAACAGCCTTGTCGATTTGAGCAAGTTGATCCAGCAAGCCCGCTTCCAGGTGCGTGGCTACACCTACAGCGGCAAGGTCGAGGCCGAGCAGCCAGCGCTGGACGCCATCGACAACGCCTTGAAGAAAATCACCACCCTCAATGGCCAGCTACCCGAGCAATATACAAACAACCTGCAACAGGCCAGCGTATCGCTGCAAGCCTACCGCGCCGCGGTGAGCCAATACCGTGACTCTCAGGTCGCCAGCGCCGGCGCCTTGAAAATCATGGCCAGCCAAGGCGATATACTGCTGGACCGCAGTAACAAACTGACTGCCTCGCAAACGGTCGTGCGCGATACCGATGCCGCACACGCCAAACAACTGTTGCTATTGGCCACCACACTCGCGCTGATCTTCGGCCTGGTCGCCGCGTGGGCCATCACCCGCCAGATCATCATCCCGCTGAACCAGACTCTCCAGGTGGCCGAGCGCGTGGCCTCGGGCGACCTGAGCCACAACCTGATCTCCCTGCGCCAGGACGAACTGGGCCAACTGCAACGGGCCATGCAAAGCATGACGGTCGGCCTGCGTGAACTGATTGGTGGTATCAGCGACGGCGTCACCCAAATTGCCAGCGCCGCCGAACAGCTGTCCGCCGTGACTGAGCAAACCAGCGCCGGGGTCAACAGCCAGAAGGTCGAGACCGACCAGGTCGCCACTGCCATGAACGAAATGGCCGCCACCGTGCAGGAAGTGGCGCGCAACGCCGAGGAAGCCTCCGAAGCCGCCGTGGCCGCAGACCAGCAAGCCCGTGAAGGCGACAAAGTGGTCGGCGAAGCCATCGCTCAGATCGAACGCCTGGCCACGGAAGTCGGCAACTCCACCGTCGCCATGGGCGACCTGAAGCGCGAAAGCGACAAGATCGGCAGCGTGCTCGACGTGATCAAGTCGGTGGCCCAGCAAACCAACCTGCTGGCCCTCAACGCCGCGATTGAAGCCGCGCGCGCCGGTGAAGCCGGGCGTGGCTTTGCGGTGGTGGCCGATGAAGTGCGCAGCCTGGCCCAACGTACGCAGAAGTCCACCGAAGAGATCGAAGAGCTGATTGTCGGCCTGCAAAACGGTACCCAACAGGTGGCGACCATCATGGATAACAGCCGTGGCCTGACCGACAGCAGCGTTGAACTGACCCGCCGTGCCGGCAGCGCCTTGGCGAACATCACCCGCACGGTCTCGACCATCCAGGCAATGAACTCGCAGATCGCCACCGCCGCCGAGCAACAAAGCGCCGTGGCTGAAGAGATCAATCGCAGCGTACTGAACGTGCGCGATGTGTCGGAACAAACCTCTTCGGCCAGTGAAGAAACCGCCGCGTCCAGTGCTGAACTGGCACGCCTGGGCATCTACTTGCAGACGCTGGTCGGACGTTTCCGTATCTGATCGGTCCTACGCGGCGGCCAGTCGAGGCCGCCGCAACTTGTGAAACTTCCTACGCAGTTATCAGCCCGCCATCACCCCGAATCGATTTAGCGTTGGTCTACGCGCTTTTTCAGATTTGGAGGTTCACCATGTTTCCTCGGCTGACTCGCTTGCTGGTCAACGCCAGCGTCCGTCTCAAACTCGCCCTGGGCTTTGGCCAGGTGCTGGTCCTCAGCCTCGTCATCGCCATGACCGGCTGGCAGGCCCTGAATGACGTACTTCTGCGCTCAAGCAACTTGTCGACACTGGGCCAACTGGCGGCTGTCGCGGAGGCCATGCGCGCCGACCGTATCGTGTACCGCACCCTCACGGACACCGCCAGCCTGAGCAAGATGGCGCAACAGATTGAAACCATCGACCAGCATCTGCGCGATCTGGCAAACCACCTGGAGGACCCGGCCGAACTGCGGCGCGTCCAGGAAGCGGAACGCCTGGTGGCCAGTTTCAAAGCCGCGCTCGTCGAACTGCCGCCCTTGATCGAACGGCGCAACAACACCCGCCCCCCGCTCCACGCGATCGCGCTGCAGGCCAGCGACACCCTCGCGCAGCTGGCCAGCGAACTGCCTGACCAGCAAGACCAGCAAGCACTGGATGCGATTGAAAACCTGCGCCAAGTCATGGAGCAGGCCGAGGATCGCGCCCAGAGTCCCGCCTGGGCGGCCGAAACGTTGCAAGCCTACGCCGACGCCGTCAACAACACCCTCGACGCCCTGGACGTTGCTCAGGCCGCCGTGACCCGCCTGCCCGTGGATTCGGCCCTGCTCAAAACCGACCTGGCGAACTATCGCACGCGCCTCCTCACACTCAAGGAAGCCCAGCTCACCACGGAGACCGTACAGAACCGATTTGAACAACAACTCAACCAGTTGCTGGAACACAATGAGTGGCTGAGCCAAAGCCAAACCGCCAAGCGCGACAGTGAGGCTGGGCAAACCCGCAGATTGCTCGCGGGGGTCACGGCGGCCGCGTTGTTACTGGGTGCCTTCGCCGCTTGGTGGATCGCCCGGCAGATCGCTGTTCCGCTGCGAGAAATCCTCACCGCCGCCCACCGTGTCGCCGACGGCGACTTGAGCCACGACATCCCGGTGGAACGGCGCGACGAACTGGGCCAATTGCAGCAAAGCATCGGGCAAATGACCCGCAACCTGCGCAGCCTGATCAGCAGTATTAGCGACAGCGCCCGGCAGATCGCCAGCGCCGCCACGCAGCTCTCAGCCGTCACCGAGCAGACCCGCGCCGGGATCAATGATCAGAAAGACGAAACAGACCAGATGGCCACAGCGATGAATGAAATGCTCGCCACCGCCCAAGAAGTCGCACGACATGCCGAACACGCGTCGGCGGCGGCCAATGAGGCCGATCAACAAGCCACCGCCGGGGACAAGGTGGTCGGGCAGGCGGTGGAGCAGATAGGCCATCTGGCCCATGAAATGGCGCGCTCCAGCCAGGCGATGATTGCATTGCAACGCGAGAGCCAAAAAATCGGAGGTGTGCTGGACGTCATCAAGTCGGTGTCTCAGCAGACCAATCTGCTGGCCCTGAACGCGGCCATTGAAGCAGCACGTGCGGGTACGGCTGGCGAAGGGTTTGCCGTAGTCGCCGATGAAGTCCGCAGCCTCGCCTTGCGCACGCAGGCGTCCGCTGAAGAAATCGAGGGCCTGATCTGCGGCCTGCACACCGGCACCCAACAGGTGGCAGACATTATGGACGGCAGCCGCGCGTTGACCGACAACAGTGTCGACCTGAGCCGCGATGCAGGCGGTGCATTGGCAGCCATTATCCGTACGGTCTCGATCATCCAGGAAATGAACCCGCAGATCGCCGCTGCCGCCGAGCAACAAAGTGCCGTGGCCGAGGAAATAAATCGCAGCGTGATGAAAGTGCGGGACGTGTCGGAGCAAACCGCGGCCGCCAGCGAGGAAACGGCGGTGGCCAGTGTTCAGTTGAAGCGGTTGAGCCTGGACCTGCAGACACTGGTCGACAGGTTCCGGCTCTGACCTGTGGCGTGCGACATCAGAGGACTTGGCGCAGGAACGCCTGGGCCCTAGGGTCTTTGGGCGCAGCGAAGAACTCGGCCGGGGCCGCGTCTTCCAACAACTTGCCATGGTCGAAAAACAGCACGCGGTCGGCCACTTCACGGGCAAAGCCCATTTCGTGGGTGACGCAGACCATGGTCATGCCTTCCAGGGCCAGGGTCTTCATCACGTCCAGCACCTCGCCGACCATTTCCGGGTCGAGCGCGGAAGTGGGCTCATCAAAGAGCATCACCTTGGGCTCCATCGCCAGGGCTCGGGCAATCGCGACCCGCTGTTGCTGGCCCCCGGACAAGCGGGATGGAAATTCATTGGCCTTTTGCGCGATACCGACCTTCTCCAGCAGCGCCAGGGCCTTGGCCTCACGCTCCTGCTTGCCGCGCTTGCGCACGACTTTCTGCGCCAGGCACAGGTTTTCCAGCACAGTCATGTGAGGGAACAGGTTGAAGTGCTGGAACACCATGCCAACTTCACGGCGGTAGGCGTTGACGTCGGTTTTCGGATCAGCCAGTTGCAGGCCGTCGATGCTGACCGAGCCGGAGTCGAACTCCTCAAGGCCATTAAGGCAACGCAGGAAGGTCGACTTGCCGGAGCCCGACGGGCCGATCACCACCAGCACTTCGCCCTTGGCCACCTGGGTGGTGACGTGGTCCACCGCGCGCACCACTTGGCCGCGGGTGTCGAAGACTTTTACCAGATCGCGGACTTCAATCACTTTGCGCGAGCCTCCGCTCAAGCCGACTGGCGATTTTCGACAGCGGCAGGTTGATCAGCAGGTACAGGCCTGCGACGCAGAACAGGATTTCAAACGGCGAGAACGAAGTGGTGATCACCTCGCGGCCGCTCTTGAGCAGTTCGGTAATCGCGATCACCGACACCAGGGAAGTGTCCTTTACCAGGCTGATAAATTGCCCGGCCAACGGCGGCAGCACGCGCTTGAACGCCTGCGGCAATACCACATGGCGCATCGACTGGCTGGCGCTCAGACCCAGGGAGCGAGCGGCTTCGTTTTGGCCACGGGTGATGGACTGCACGCCAGCGCGCACGATTTCCGCCACATACGCGCCAGTGAACAGCGACAGCGCGGCGATCCCGGCGAATTCCCGGGACAGGTTGAGTACCGTGCCGATAAAGAAATAGAAAATGAAGATTTGCACCAACAGCGGCGTGCCGCGCACCAGTTCGACGTAGATCGTCGACAGATCGCGCAGGGTCGGGTTATTGGACAGCCGGCACAAGCCGGTCGCCAGCCCGATCGCCAGCCCGAGGATGCCGGATACCACCGACAGCCACAGCGTGGTCCACAACCCCCACATCAACGGGCCCAACGCCCAATGCCGAGTCACGCCCACCACGTCGCCTTCGGCCACATCGTCGCCACGCGCCACTTGCAGGCTGTTGTCGGCAACGGTCAGCTTTTGCTCGGCACCCGCGTCGCTGCGCAGGGTCACTTCAGCCACATCGCCTTTGCGCACCAACTCGACAACCGTGGAGATGTCGGCGGCACGCTGGGACGTCTCAGCCTGGTAGACGAAGTATTGCGGCACGCGGTTCCAACGCCACTCGTAGGACATCAGCGAGGTGGCGTAGTACAAGGCGCCAGCCAGGCCGACCAGCACGACCACGGTCAGCAGGTGCCAGGGCCATTGGGCTTTTTTCTGTTTCATTTCACTTTCCGGGGGTGTGTATCGCCTGGCAGGCCGCCATCGCGGGCAAGCCCGCTCCCACATTTTGATTTGTGAACACCGTTAAATGTGGGAGCTGGCTTGCCTGCGATGCAGGCAACTCGGTCTTGAGACCTTATTCCATATCCTTGAGCCACTCGGAGCTCTTGAACCACTTGTCATGGATACGATCGTAGGTGCCGTCGTTGCGGATCTGGTGCAGGAAGTTGTTGATGAAGTTGATGCTGTCGTAGTCGCCTTTTTTCAGGCCAAACGCCAGGGGTTCGAAAGTGAACGGTTCTTCGAGGAACACCAGCTTGCCGTTACCGACTTTCTTCTCGGCAACCACGTTGTACGGTGCGTCATACACAAAGGCATCGGCCTTGCCGTTGACCACGTCCAGCACGCCTTCCTGCTCGTTGTCGTAGCCGTGGTACTTGGCCTTGGAGATCAGCTTCTTGGCGACCATCTCGCCCGTGGTACCCAGCTTGGAGGTCAGGCGGTATTTCTCGTCGTTCAGGTCTTTGTAGGACTTGATGGTGCCTTCCAGCTCCTTGCGAATCAGCAGGGTCTGGCCGACCACGATGAAGGGTTCGCTGAAGTTCAGGCGCAGGTTGCGTTCCTGGGTCAGGGTCATGCCGCTGCCGATCATGTCGAACTTGCCGGTCAGGAAGGCCGGGATGATGCCGTCATAGCCAGTGGATACCAGCTCCAGCTTGACGCCCATGGACTTGGCCATGGCCTTGAGGATGTCGACTTCGAAGCCGATGATTTCACCGCGCTTGTCGGTCATTTCGAACGGCATGTAGGTCGGGTCCATGCCGACTTTCAGCGTACCGCGCTTGACCGCATCATCGATTGCGCCGGCCTGGGCCGCGTTGGCCGCGACCAGCGCGGTGACGCCAAGCAGCAGCATCGAAAGATACTTCTTCATCATCAAGTCCCCTGAACGAATCTTGTAAGGTCGGCGCGCAAAAGGGCTGCACCATTTCGGGGTGCGATCCTAACCCACTCGCCTCCCGCCACAAAGGTTTCACGGCTATTTGTTATCGGCGTATGTCGGAAAAACCCCGCAACGCTACGGCAAAGTGCACGCATAGACACTTGGGCAGAGCGCAGCAGTAACGGATTGATGTGTAAAGAGTTATGACTTTCAGTCGATTTCCGCCATCCAGGCCGTTTCCTTAAACCACTTGTCGTGCAAGCGATCGTAGGTCCCATCCTGGGCAACCTGGTTGAGGAAGTGGTTGATCCAGTTGAGGCTATCGAAATCGCCTTTCTTCAAGCCGAATGCCAGGGGCTCAAAGGTGAAGGGTTGCTCAAGCGCCAGCAGCGCGCTGTTTTCCGGGCGACTCAAGGCGAGGAGGTTGTAGGGTGCGTCATGAATAAAGGCATCGGCCTTGCCTTGCACCACTTGGCGCACGCCCTCTTCCGGCGTTACAAAACTGCTGAGCCGGGCCGCCCCCAGAAACCGTCGCGCCGCTGACTCGCCGGTGGTGCCTTCGGCGGTAGCGATTCGGTAGCTGGCGTCGTCCAGGTCTTCGACACTGGCGACCTTGCCCATGAGACGTGGATGCAACAACACTGACTGCCCGACCACGATGAACGAATCGCTGAAGTTCAGCTTAATGTTGCGTTCCTGGGTGACGGTCATACCGCTGCCGATCAGGTCGAATTTTTTCGCCTGCAACCCCTCCACCAACTCGTTGTAAGGCACTGCAACCAATTCAAGATCAACCCCCAAGGCTTGGCTCATGACCTTGAGCAGGTCGATTTCAAAACCGACGATGCGCCCTTGTTTGTCGGTCATTTCAAAGGGCATGTAAGTGGGCGTGGTGCCGACTTTCAGCACACCGCGTCGAACCGCGTCGTCAATCGCGCCTGCCTGTGCCAGGCCTATGTGAATCAATGCGACAGCGCCTATCAGCAGCGCCGAACAATAGCCTTTGCTCATGAATACCCCAGTGGCCGAGTCAAATCCGGGGGGCGATGCTAACTCAGCCACGGGCACGGCAATACGCCTCGGACGAGGGTCTTTTGTTTCGAAATAACAGGAGGTTAACGAGAGAGGGAAAAGCTTGGAAACGCTGTAGGAGCAGCGCTTCGAACGCCCCCGAGGTGAGCCCTCGGGGGGGTCTGAATCAGGCCGGTTGGGCCTGGGACGACAGCGGTTGCAGGGGTAGCAACGGCGCGTGCGGATCGGCCTTGATCGAGTCCCGCCAGGCGGCGAGCCACTCGGCATGGCCTTCGCTCCACACCTGCTCGTGCAGGCGAGCCAGGGCTACCGGGTCGCTGAGCAATGCCACGCGTTCGCCGTTGTTAAGGCCGGCTGGGCCGACTTTCAACGCATGACGCACACGCTCGATACGCAGGTACTCAATCGGCTCGGCCTCACGGTGACGCGAGGTCGCCAGGGCACACGCCAGGGCGTTTTGCTGTGGATCAACCACCGAGCGCACAAAGCCGTCGTTCAGCGCGTGCCAACGGTTTTCGTGGGTGTACTGCTCGGTCGACAGCAACGCCTGCGGCGGATTGTATTCCTCAGGGATCAGGAACAGGCTCTCGTCGCGGGACTTGAGGCCCAGGTTGACCCGACTGGAAATCACCGACACCGGAATCGACAGCATCAACGAGCCGACGATCGGCACCAGCCACCACAGGAAGCTTGGATTCAACCACACCACCAGCAGGGCCCAGAGGAAGCCGAGCAAGGTCTGCGTACCGTGGCGTTTGAATGCTTCACCCCAGGTGGTCGAGTCGTCATCACGCTTGGGCGAGTTCCATGTCGCGGCCCAGCCGAGGAACGCGGCAAGCACGAAACGGGTGTGAAAAATCATCCGCACCGGCGCCAGCAGCATGGAGAACAGCATCTCCAGCAGCATCGACATCGTCACCTTGAACTTGCCACCGAACTCTTTCGCGCCCTTGGCCCAGATCAAAATGATGCTCAGCAGCTTGGGCAGGAACAGCAGCACGATGGTGGTGGAGAACAACGCCACCGCCTTGTCCGGATGCCATTGCGGCCACAGCGGGTACAACTGGCGTGGCGCCATGAAGTACTGCGGCTCCATCAGCGTGTTCACCGCCAGCAGCGCCGTGGACAACACCAGGAACAGGAACCACAACGGCGCCGACAGGTAGGACATCACGCCGGTCAGGAACACCGCGCGGTGCACCGGGTGCATGCCTTTAACCAGGAACAGGCGGAAGTTCATCAGGTTACCGTGGCACCAGCGACGGTCACGTTTGAGTTCGTCCAGCAGGTTCGGCGGCAGTTCTTCGTAGCTGCCCGGAAGGTCGTAGGCAATCCACACGCCCCAGCCGGCACGGCGCATCAGCGCTGCTTCAACGAAGTCATGGGACAGAATCGAACCGGCGAACGCGCCCTTACCTGGCAATGGCGCCAAGGCGCAGTGCTCGATAAACGGCTTCATGCGGATGATCGCGTTGTGACCCCAGTAGTGGGATTCACCCAGCTGCCAGAAGTGCAGGCCGGCGGTGAACAGCGGGCCATAAACACGGGTAGCGAACTGCTGCATGCGCGCATACAGGGTGTCCATGCCCGACGCACGTGGCGCGGTCTGGATAATCCCGGCATCCGGCGTGGCTTCCATCAAGCGCACCAGGCTGGTCAGGCATTCGCCGCTCATCACGCTATCAGCGTCAAGCACGACCATGTATTTGTAGTCACCGCCCCAACGACGGCAGAAGTCGTCGAGGTTGCCGCTCTTGCGCTTTACGCGACGGCGGCGACGGCGATAGAAGATCTTGCCGAAACCACCGGCTTCGCGGCACACGTCGAGCCAGGCTTGCTGTTCGGCGATGCAGATGTCGGCGTCATTACTGTCGCTGAGCACGAAGAAGTCGAAGCGATCCAGGTCACCGGTGGCGGCGACCGACTCGAACGTAGCGCGCAGACCGGCAAATACCCGGGGCACGTCTTCGTTGCAGATCGGCATCACCAGCGCGGTGCGGGCGTCTTTCGGAATCGGCTCATCACCGGCACTTTTACCGGAGATGCGGTATTTATCGTGGCCAGTGAGCAGTTCCAGGAAGCCCATCAACGCGGTCCAGAAACCGGCCGACACCCAGCAGAACAAGATCCCGAACATGATCAGGATGCTGGTTTGCAGGGCGTAAGGCAGCACCTGGGTAGCGGTTTGCAGCAGGGTCTGGTTGCGGATCTCGTCGAAGTCAACGAGCGACCAGCCCTGGTAAGGCATGATGCCTTTCATGTACCAGCCGGCCACGATGGTTTGGCCGAGCATCAGCACCAGCAGGATGTAACGGCGGATCGAACCGACGGTACGCCAGCGGGCGGCCGGAAGTACGCGTTCATCCTTCGGCGGTGTCGGCGGATTGCTGCGGCCGGTGATACGGCGCCAGCCGCGCACCAGGATATTGGTGCGCCACGGCTCCGGAACCACACGGGTACGACGGATCGGCGGCGTGGCCTTGAGGCACACGCGACCGCTGGCGTCGAGCGCCAGCATTTCGGCGTCTTGCAGCTCTTCGGCAGTGTTGAGGGTCAACCGGCGGCCAACCGACGCCTGGGCGGCGTCGATGGGCGCGTCGAACGTCGACGATGACAAGCGCTCGTGCAACTCGGTGAAGGATGTGCAGCCCGCCAGTTCGGCGCGCTGCTCAGCGGTCATCGGTAGATGCGCCAGGTACTCGGACAGAGTCTCGGGCGTGGCTTGAGAATTACTCATCGGCAGGCAACTGATAGCTCCAGGTTTCGGTCAGGACTTGTTCTGTCTTGATCGGCTCCGGTGTGGCTGGGGCAGCTTCTGGCTGCTTGGCTTCCTTGTCTTTCGCGTCTTTCTTGGCCTGTTTCTCGTGTTGCTTGGCCAGGACCTTGTCGGCCTTGAGCACGTGGCTCGAGTCCTGCTCAGGGGCAGGCGGGGCAACATCCTGCACCAGCGCTGCACGCATTTCGGTCGGCTTGCCTGCGTCCTTGATCTTCATGCGCAGGGTCAGACGCCAGCCTTTGGTGTGCTCGTTGTAGCGCACGCTGTTTTCAACCAGTTCGGCGTTGTCGCTGACACTGACTTGGCTGCGAACCGCGGCATCCGACGGCAAAGCCTTGAGGGACGGGCCCTCGAAGTCCACCAGGTACGCCACGCTGCCATCCGGCTGGCGGATCAGGTTGGATTGCTTCACGTCACCGGTGGAACGCAGGGTCTGCTTGACCCAGGCGCTGTCGGCCGGGTGCAAGGCTTTTTCGTCCATGGTCCAGTGCAGGCGGTAGGAAACGTCCAGCGGCTTGCCGACTTCCGGCAGTTCCGCAGGGCTCCAGAACGCAACGATGTTGTCGTTGGTTTCATCGGCAGTCGGAATCTCTACCAAGTTGACGGTGCCTTTGCCCCAGTCGCCCTCAGGCTCGATCCAGGCGCTTGGGCGCTTGTCGTAGTTATCGTCAAGGTCTTCGTAGTGGCTGAAGTCGCGACCACGTTGCAGCAGGCCGAAACCTTTCGGGTTCTCGACGGTGAAGTTGCTGACCGACAGGTGTTTAGGGTTGTTCAGTGGGCGCCAGATCCACTCGCCGTTACCGGCATGGATCGACAGGCCGCTGGAATCGTGGAGCTCACGACGGTAGTTGAGCACTTTGGACGGCTGGTTCGCGCCGAACAGGTACATGCTGGTCAACGGGGCAACGCCCAGCTTGCTGACCTTGTCGCGCAGGAACATCTGGGATTTCACATCGACAATGGTGTCGGTGCCCGGACGCAGGATCAGGCGATAAGCGCCGGTTGCCCGTGGCGAGTCCAGCAGGGCAAAGATCACCAGCTGTTTTTCACCCGGCTTTGGACGCTCGATCCAGAACTCGGTGAAACGCGGGAATTCTTCGCCGGAAGGCAATGCAGTGTCGATCGCCATGCCGCGGGCAGACAGGCCATAGGCCTGACCTTTGCCGACCACGCGGAAGTAGCTGGCGCCCAGCATGGTCATGATTTCGTCTTGCTTGTCGCCCTTGTTGATCGGGTACAGCACACGGAAGCCGGCATAACCCAGCTGTTCAGTGGCTTTAGGATCAAACTTCACGTCGCCGAAATCGAAACGCGTCGGGTCGTATTTGATTTCCTGGACGCTGTCGGCGGTGACTTCATTGATTTTCACCGGTGTATCGAAGTGCATACCCTGGTGATAGAAGGACAGCTTGAACGGGGTGTTCTGATCGGCCCACTCGGCTTTTTCGTTGCGGAAACGAATTTTCTGGTAGTCCGCGAATTTCATTTCGCGGAATTCGTTCGGCAGATTGCTGCGCGGAGCTTCGTATTTCTGCCCGGCCAGCTCTTTCGCCTTGGCCGACACATCATCCAGACTGAATGCCCACAGTTGACCCGCGCCGAACAGGCAAAACAGGGCAGAGCCCGTTACCAGTGCGTTTCGTAACCGTTTGGCAGACAATTTTGGTGCATTACAGGGACTAACAATCACGAGCAACCCTCGCCGAAAACAGATCAAAAAACCAACGGCCAGCTATCTATATGCCAGGTTGGCGAGCATTGTTCCGACTCCCTCAGGGCAAAATGATTCCCCATGGGTTGTCGGACAAGTCTCTACCTAAGTCAAAATGGACCAAACAACGCTGATCCCCGTAGCGCGCGATTATCTAGTAGGCCGCGAAACAACGCATCAGGGATAACGAAGTATTTGTAGCGAAACACTGCGTTTTTAGGCATTAAAAGTCGTTTTTAATACATTCACGTCTGCAAGAGGAAGGTGACAGGCCCGTCATTGACCAAATGCACCTGCATATCGGCGCCAAAACGCCCAGACGCCACCTTGCCATGCAATTGTTGCGCTTGTAACAGCAAGTGATCAAAAAGCGCCGCTCCCAGGGCCGGCGGGGCCGCTGTGGAGAAGCTCGGCCGCAGCCCGCTCTTGGTATCCGCCGCCAGGGTGAACTGCGACACCAGCAGCAACCCACCGCCGATGTCCTTCAATGACAGGTTCATCTTGCCTTCATGGTCGCTGAACACCCGGTAGTTCAGCAGCTTATGCAGCAATTTATCGGCGCTCTCGGGGGTATCTGAAGGTTCGACGGCCACCAGCACCAGCAAACCCTGATCGATTGCGCCGACGACTTCGCCCGCCACCTCTACGCGGGCGCTACGCACCCGTTGCAACAGGCCCTTCATGCTTCTTCTGGCGGCAGGTCGAGCAAGCGCCGTGCCATTTCGCTGGTCGCACGCACCAACGCATCGGTGATCCCGGGTTCGGACGCCGCATGACCGGCCTCGCGAATCACCTGCAGTTCACTGTTGGGCCAGGCCTGGTGCAGCTCCCAGGCATTATCCAATGGGCAAATCATATCGTAGCGCCCATGAATGATGACGCCAGGCAGATGAGCGATCTTGTGCATATCACGGATCAGCTGATTAGGCTCCAGGAAGGAGTTGTTGGTGAAGTAGTGGCACTCGATCCGCGCAATGGACAGGGCGCGCTGCGGCTCGGAAAACCGCTCGACGTGCTGCGGGCTCGGGCACAGGCCGAGCATGCGCCCTTCCCAGCCGGACCAGGCTTTGGCCGCGTGCATCTGGGCGATCTGGTCGTTGCCGGTGAGGCGCTTATGGTAGGCCGCGATCATGTCGTGGCGCTCTTCCGGTGGGATCGGCGCGATGTAATCCTGCCAGTAATCCGGGAACAGCCGGCTCGCACCGGCCTGGTAGAACCATTCGATATCCTGCGGGCGGGCCAGGAATATGCCACGCACGATCAGGCCAAGCACGCGCTCCGGGTGGGTTTGCGCGTAGGCCAGGGCCAGGGTCGAGCCCCAGGAACCACCGAACAGCACCCATTTGTCGATGCCCAAATGCTCACGGATGCGCTCTAGGTCGGCGACCAGGTCCCAGGTCGTGTTGTTTTCCAGGCTGGCGCGCGGGGTGGAGCGCCCGCAGCCACGCTGGTCGAAGGTGACAATGCGGTACAGGTTCGGGTCGAAATAGCAGCGGCTCTGGGCATCACAGCCGGCACCTGGGCCACCATGGATGAAGACGACGGGCAAGCCTTCGGGGGAGCCACTTTCATCGACGTACAGCGTGTGGGTGTCATCGACTGCCAGATCGTGCCGGGCGTAGGGTTTGATCTGCGGGTACCAAGTCTGCATTGCGCGCTCCGTAAGGGGTCGGGTTCATCCCTGGGGGGACGTCTTTTATTCTGCCGTCTGGCACTATAAACCCGAATTGTGCAATGAGCATGTCCTTGCGCGCTTAGACCTGTGTCAGCCCTTCTCTCTCCAGGTACTGCAACAGACAATCGTAGAGCTGATCCACCTCCGGCGCCTGCCGCCGCGCCCGCAGGCAGCCGTGGACCAGGCCTTTTCCTGGATAAAGTACGCTGGCCACGCCCGCCGCTTGCAGGCGTTCGGCGTAGAGCAGGCCGTCGTCACGCAGTGGGTCGAACTGGGCCACGGCAATGAATGCCTTGGGCAAACCGCTGAGATCTTCGGCCAACAGCGGCATGGCGTAGGCCGACGGCTTGCCACTGCCCCGCAGGTACAGCGCCAGATAGCCCTCGGCGTCGGCGCTGCTGAGCAGCGGGGCGTCCATGCAGTCGCGGCGCGACGGCAGGTCGGATGGGCCACCCAGGCCCGGATAGATCAACACTTGGGCGAGAGGCAACGGTTGCCGATCATCGCGCAGCCCCAGGCATAACGCCGCTGCCAGATTGCCGCCTGCGCTGTCACCGATCACCACCAGCTGTTGCAGATTGATAACGTGCGGGCCCTGCCCCGCCTGGATCGCCTGCCACACCGCACGGCAATCTTCGTAAGCTGCCGGAAAAGGGTGCTCAGGCGCCAACCGGTAATCGATGGCGATCACCAACACCTGCAGAGCGCTGGCGAGTTCGAAGCAGATGAAATCGTGGGAATCCAGGCCGCCGACGACCCAGCCGCCACCGTGTATATATAGAAGGCACGGCCAGCCCTCAGCCGGTGCAGGTGACGCGGGGAGATAACTGCGAACGCCTACACCGGCCAATGCATAGGCCGAGACTTGCAGCCCTTCAGGCTTTGGCGGGGTGAAGGCTTGGCACATGCGATGGTAACTCTGGCGCAAGCCCGCCAGCGATGAGTCGTTGCTGGTGAAGGACTCGGTCTTGGCGACGAACGCAGCAAGCGGTGGAGAAATCGGATACATGCGCAAATATCCCTAAACGGTGGGAGCGGTGCAGGTTCTCAAAGCTCCAGGCTGGCTTGTACAGCTGCCACTGCGTCCGAACCATCAAACGCCGTGACCCCGACCAGCCAACGCTGCAGGTCCTCGGGATGATCGCGCAACCATTGCCGGGCCACGTCCTGGGGCGATTCGCGCTCCATGATCGGCACCATCAACTGGCTTTCCTGAGCGGCCGTGAAGGTGAGGTTTGCCAACAAACGGTTGGCGTTGGGGCAACGTTCGGCAAAGTCTGGCGCAGTGACGGTAGAGACGGTGGCGCGGCCTTCGTCGGGGCCGAACACATCTTCACTGCCAGTGAGGTAAGCCATTTTCATGTTGATGTTCATCGGGTGCGGCGTCCAACCGACAAAGACCACGAACTCCTTGCGATTCACCGCCCGCTGTACCGCCGCCAGCATCCCCGCTTCGCCAGAGGCAATCAGCTTGAAGCCGCCCAGGCCAAAGCGGTTGGTGTCGATCATTTTCTGGATATCGGTATTCGCACCACTGCCGGGCTCGATGCCATAGAGCTTGCCGCCCAGTTTGTCCTTGAAGCGAGCAATGTCGGCAAAGGTCTTCAGGCCGGCATCCGCTACGTATTGCGGCACGGCCAGGGTGGCCTGGGCGTCGGTGAGGCTGGGTTTGTCGAAGACTTTGACCTGCTTGGCCGCCAGGAACGGCGCGATGTTGTTGTCCATCGCCGGTTTCCAGTAGCCGAGGAAGATATCCAGGCGCTTGTCGCGGATGCCGGCAAAGATGATCTGCTGCACGGCGCTGGTTTGTTTGCTGTCGTAGCCCAGGCCGCTGAGCAGCACGTCCGCCATGCCGGAAGTGGCGACCACGTCAGTCCAACTGACCACGCCCATGCGGATGTTTTTGCAGGACGCCGGTTCGGCGGCCATGGCGTTGGCACTGATCAATAGGGCGCTGGTGACGGTCAACAACAGTCTTTTCATGGATAAGGGCTCACTCGGCTGTTTTTGATGCACAACCCTACCCAGTGAAGCCTTGGTTGACGCGACCTGTGGCGACCGGCAATTGCACTGCGGCGACTGTAAGGCTATTGCTGCAACACCGAAAATTTACCGGTAATGCGCTTGCCCCCAAGCCAGGAGCCCTTCCAGCAGTTGCTTCAACACCACCCGCGTCGGCTCGGCCAAATCCGGGCGATAGCGGAACGGTTCGAACTCCTCCATATAGGTGCTTTGGCACAACTCCAACTGCACGGCGTGAATATCCTGCGCCGGATCACCGTAATGCCGAGTGATATGCCCGCCCTTGAAACGGCCATTGAGTACATGGGTGTATTGCGGATGTTGGGCGCAGATGGCTTCCAACTGGCTGGCCAGATCGGGATCACAGGCCGCACCGTTGAACGTGCCGAGGTTGAAGTCCGGCAGCTTGCCTTCGAACAGGTGCGGGATGACCGAGCGAATCGAGTGCGCATCAAACAGCAAGGCGTAGCCGAACTCGGCCTTGAGTCGCGCCAGCTCCTCTTGCAGCGTGCGGTGATACGGGCCCCAGACCTTTTGCAGGTAACTGGCGCGCTCCGCCTCGCTCGGTTCCAATCCTTCGCGGAACAATGGCACGCCATCAAACAACGTCGCCGGGTACAGGCCGGTGGTGGCGCCTGCGTACAACGGTTTGTCGTCGGACGGCCGGTTCAAATCGATGACAAACCGCGAGTACTCCGCCGCCAGGGTGCTGGCGCCCAGCTCTTCGGCAAAGTCATAAAGCGTGGGGATGTGCCAATCGGTATCCGGCAGGCTTTGCGCCTCGGGGATCAACCCGGCCTCGACGGCGGGCGTCAGGCGCAGGCCGGCGTGGGGCATGCTGATCAGCAGCGGCACGCGGCCTTGTTTGAAGTTCAGAACCTTATCCACAGTAGCAGTACTCCTTATACGGTGACATCGACGCCGTGGCGCACGACGCGTTTATCCAGCTCGCCGCCCAGCCAGTAAGCCAGGTCGGCGGGACGATCAATCTGCCAGGCAACAAAATCCGCGACCTTGCCCGCTTCCAGGGAACCATGGGTGTCGCCCATGCCCAATGCGGTGGCCGCGTGTTGCGTGGCGCCGGCCAATGCTTCTTCAGGAGTCATGCGAAACAGCGTGCAGGCCATATTCAGCATCAAGCGCACCGACAGCGCCGGCGAAGTGCCGGGGTTGAGGTCGCTGGCGATGGCAATTTTCACGCCGTGCTTGCGCAGGGCCTCCATGGGCGGCAATTGGGTTTCACGCAGGAAGTAGAACGCGCCTGGCAGCAATACCGCGACGGTGCCGGAGGCGGCCATGGCGATGGCGTCGTCTTCGGTCATGAACTCCAGGTGGTCCGCCGACAACGCGTGGTAACGCGCAGCCAGGCTGGAGCCGTGCAGCGACGAGAGTTGCTCGGCGTGCAGCTTCACCGGCAGGCCAAGTTGCTGGGCGACTTTGAACACGCGCTCCACCTGCTCGGTGGAAAACGCCAGGTATTCGCAGAACGCATCCACCGCATCTACCAGCCCTTCTGCCGCCAAGGCCGGCAGCATCTCGGCGCAGATGTGGTCGATGTAGTCGTCGGCGCGGTCCTTGTACTCCGGCGGCAACGCATGAGCCGCCAGGCACGTGGCACGCACGCTGACCGGCAGCGCTTCGCCGAGGCGACGGGCGACCCGCAGCATTTTGCGTTCGTTGACCAAGTCCAGGCCATAGCCGGACTTGATCTCTACCGTAGTGACGCCGTCGCGCAGCAAACTGCGCAAGCGCTTGTGGGCGCTGGCGAACAGTTCATCCTCGGTCGCGGCACGAGTGGCACGCACGGTGCTGGCAATGCCACCGCCCTTGGCCGCGATCTCGGCGTAGCTCACGCCTTCGAGGCGCTGCTCGAATTCGCCGCTGCGGTTACCGCCAAACACCGTGTGGGTATGGCAGTCGATCAGGCCGGGGGTGACCCACGCGCCTTGCAGGTCATGCACCTGGGCGTAATCCGCCGTGGGTACTTGGCTGCGGGGGCCGATCCACTGGATGAGCGAGCCGGCAGTCACCATGGCGGCATCCTCGATGATCGAGTACTTGCCCTGGGCCATGGTTGCGACGTGGCAGTGTTGCCAAAGCGTTTTCATCAACGCCTCCCTAAGTTATCGATGAGACAAAGCCGCGTCGTAGTGGACCTTGGCCGCTTGCCCTGCCGAAGGTTTGACCCACAGCAGGTACGCGACGACCAGCAACACGATCCACACGGCACCGACCAGCAAGGCGGCCTGGGTGTCCGGGAAGTAACCCAGCACGCCAAACACGAACAGCATGAAGACGATGGCGGCCGCTGGCGCGTAGGGCCAGAACGGCACCGGGAATTTCAGCTCGGCGACCTGTTCTTTCGTCATCGAGCGGCGCATGGCGACTTGGGTGAACAGGATCATCAGCCACACCCAAACAGTGGCGAAGGTAGCAATCGAGGCAATCACCAGAAACACGTTTTCCGGGATCAGGTAGTTGAGCACCACGCCGCCCAGCAGTGCCGCGCCCATCACCAGCACGGTCATCCACGGCACGCCGTGCTTGGACAATTGTGCAAAACCCTTGGGCGCCTGCCCTTGCTGGGCCAGGCCGTACATCATGCGGCCGGCGCCAAAAATGTCACTGTTGATGGCCGAGACTGCCGCCGAAATCACCACAATATTGAGGATGGTCGCCGCCGAGCCGATCCCCAGGTTGCTGAAGATCTGCACGAACGGGCTGCCCTGACTGCCAATCTGCGGCCACGGGTAGATGGCCATCAGCACAAACAGGGTGAGCACGTAGAACAACAGGATGCGCAGCGGTACCGCGTTGATCGCCTTGGGGATCACACGTTGCGGATCCTTGGCTTCGCCGGCGGTGATGCCGATGATTTCGATGCCGCCAAAGGCGAACATCACCACTGCGAACGAGGCGATCAGGCCGCCGATGCCATTAGGCATGAAGCCGCCGTGGGCCCACAGGTTGCTGAGGCCGCTGGCCTGGGTTTCACCGGAAGAATGGATGCCGAACAGCATGATGCCGAAGCCGCCGAGGATCATCGCGACAATCGCGCCGACCTTGAGCAGCGACAGCCAGAACTCCATTTCGCCAAACACTTTGACGTTGCACAGGTTCAGGCCGCCGATCAGAAACACGATGCCGAGCACCCAGACCCAGCGCGCAACCTCGGGAAACCAGAAGCCCATGTAGATGCCGAACGCGGTCACATCGGCCAGGCACACGATGATCATTTCAAAGGCATAGGTCCAGCCCAGGATAAACCCGGCCATGGGGCCCAGGTAGGTGCTGGCGTACTGGCCGAAGGAGCCAGACACTGGGTTGTGCACGGCCATCTCGCCGAGGGCGCGCATCACCATGAACACGGCGGCGCCGCCGATCAAGTAGGCCAGCAGCACGGCGGGGCCCGCCATCTGGATCGCAGAGGCAGAGCCATAGAACAGCCCGGTACCAATCGCGGAACCGAGTGCCATGAAGCGAATATGTCGGGCGCTGAGCCCGCGTTTCAAACCCTTTTCTTGCTGGTGCATTTCTCGTCCTTAATTATTTTTATCCTGAGAAAAATCCGAACCTGGCGCCTGACAACTGTAGTGAGCGGGCTTGCCCCGCGCTGGGCTGCGAAGCAGCCCCAAAACCTGCCTCGCGTTCTGTCTGAAGACATGCGGTGGCCACTTCAGGGCTGCTGCGCAGCCCAGCGCGGGGCAAGCCCGCTCACTACAAGGTGTTGCGGTTACAGGCTCGGCAGGAGATTGGCCGGCACCAGCTCATTCAGGCAGCGAGTGGCGAGCAATTCGCTGGCGGCGTTGATGTCCGGGGCGAAGAATCGGTCCTTGTCATAGAACGCCACTTTGTCGCGCAGAATTCCGCGCGCCTTTTCCAACTTCGGCGAGGTTTTCAGGCCTTCGCGCAGGTCCAGGCCCTGGCAGGCTGCCAGCCATTCCACGGCGAGAACGCCACGCGTATTCTCAGCCATCTCCCACAGACGCTTGCCGGCAGCCGGTGCCATGGACACATGGTCTTCCTGGTTGGCAGAAGTCGGCAGGCTGTCGACACTGTGCGGGTGAGCCAGCGCCTTGTTCTCGCTGGCGAGTGCGGCGGCAGTCACCTGGGCGATCATGAAGCCGGAGTTGACCCCACCATTGCCCACCAGGAACGGCGGCAATTGCGACATGTGCTTGTCCATCATCAACGAGATACGGCGCTCGCTCAGCGAACCGATTTCAGCGATGGCCAGCGCCATATTATCGGCAGCCATAGCAACAGGTTCGGCGTGGAAGTTGCCGCCCGAGATCACGTCGCCTTCGGCTGCAAACACCAGCGGGTTATCCGACACGGCGTTGGCTTCCACCACCAGCACTTCAGCTGCCTGGCGGAACTGGGTCAGGCAAGCGCCCATGACTTGGGGCTGGCAGCGCAGGGAGTACGGGTCCTGCACCTTGTCGCAGTTCTGGTGCGACTGCGAAACCTGGCTGCTTTCGCCCAGCAGGTCACGGTAGGCCGCTGCTGAATCGATCTGCCCACGCTGGCCACGTGCGGCATGAATACGTGCGTCGAACGGCGAGCGCGAACCGAGTACCGCTTCCACGGTGAGGGCGCCGCACGCCAGGGCGCCGGCGAACAGGTCTTCGCCTTCAAACAACCCACGCAAGGCATAGGCGGTGGACACCTGAGTGCCGTTGAGCAAAGCCAGGCCTTCCTTGGCGGCGAGGGTCAACGGCGTGAGGCCGGCGACTTTCAGCGCGTCGGTGGCTTCCAGCCATTCGCCCTTGTAGCGCGCCTTGCCTTCGCCCAGTAGCACCAGGGACATGTGCGCCAACGGCGCCAGGTCGCCGGACGCACCGACCGAACCTTTCAACGGAATATGCGGATACACCTCGGCGTTGATCAGCGCGATCAGCGCGTCGATCACTTGGCGGCGGATCCCGGAGAACCCACGGCTCAGGCTGTTGACCTTGAGCACCATGACCAGCCGCACCAGCGCATCGCTGATCGGCTCACCCACACCGGCGGCGTGGGACAGCACGAGGGAGCGCTGGAGGTTTTCCAAGTCTTCGCTGGCGATGCGGGTCGAGGCGAGCAGGCCGAAGCCGGTGTTGATGCCATAGGCGGTGCGGTTCTCGGCAAGAATCTGCTCCACGCAGGCAACGCTGGCTTCGATCTGCGCCGTGGCGCTTTCATCCAGGCTGAGGGTTACCGGCTGCTGGTAGATGGCCCGCAGTTGGGCAAGGCTCAGTTGGCCTGGAATCAGGTTTAGCGCAGTCACATTCATACTCCTTGTGAATTGTTCTTTTGAATAAAGTGTTCAGTGCAAATTAGGGAAAGCGGTGTCGTTGATCAGTTGGGCAGCGCTCGCAATGTCCGGCGCCAGCCAACGGTCCTGCTCATAAGCAGGTACAACTTCACGCAGCAGGCGCCAGGCGCGGTCAGTGCCTGCACCGAAACGCTGGTCTTTGAGGAACTCATACGCCTGGGCCGCCAGCAAGTACTCGATGGCAAGGATCTGCGTCACGTTGGCCAACACTTGGTGCAGCTTGAGCGCGGCGTTGGTGCCCATGCTCAGGTGGTCTTCCTGCAGGCCCGAGGTGACGAAGTTGTCGAGCACCGCCGGTTGCGCCAGTTGGCGGTTTTGCCCGCACAGCGAGGCGGCGACGTACTGCACGATCATCATCCCGGAGTTGACCCCGGGGTTGCTGACCAGGAACGCCGGCAAGCCACTGACATGCGGGTTGATCAGGCGGTCCAGGCGGCGTTCGGCCACCGAGCCGATTTCGGCCATGGCAATGGCGAGCATGTCTGCCGCCAATGCGACGGATTGGCCGTGGGGATTGGCCTGGGACACCACGCGGTAGTGGTCCGGCGTGCCGAGCAGCAGTGGGTTGTCGGTGGCGCTGTTGAGTTCAGTCTCAATCTGCCGCGTGGCGTGCTCCACCTGGTCACGCGCCGCGCCGTGGATTTGCGGGATTGAGCGGATGCTCAGTGCGTCCTGGGTGCGAATACCACGGCTGCTGGCGATCACTTCGCTGCCATCAAGCAAGGCGCGCAGGTTGCTGCCCACGTGTTGCATGCCGGGGTGCGGCTTGAGCGCGATGATTTCTTCATCAAACGCATCGATCTGACCACGTTGGGCCTCAAAACTCATGGCGCCGATCACGTCGGCCCATTGCAGCAAGTGATGCGCGTCGGCCAGGGCCAGGCAGCTCAGCCCGGTCATGCATGGCGTGCCGTTGACCAGGCACAGGCCGTCTTTGGCGCCAAGCACCACCGACTGCAAACCTTCAGCAGCCAGGGCTTCTTGCGCCGACACTATCTGGCCGCAATAGCTCACCGTGCCAACACCCAGCAAGGCCACGCCGACGTGGGCCATATGGGTCAGGTAACCCACCGAACCCTGGGACGGCACTTGCGGTGTGATGCCGTGGTTGAGCAACGCCAGCAGCGAATGCACCACCTGCGGATGCAGGCCGGACTTGCCGTGGCTGTAGTTGATGACGGCGGCGCAGATGATCGCGCGCGTTTGTTCATCGCTGAGCACCGGGCCGACGCCACAGGCATGGCTGAGCAGGGTATTGCGCGACAGCTGGCTGAGTTGCTCGCCTTTGAGCGACACATTGCACAGCGCGCCCAGGCCGGTGTTCACCCCATAGGCGCGCTCGCCGCTGGTAACGATGCGCTGCACGATGGCCTGGGCATTGTCGATGCGCGCCCAGGCTTGGCCCGAGAGTTCGAGCACGGCGCCGTGGCGGGCCACGGCGACCACGTCCTGCCAGCGCAGGGGGGCGTCGGCGATGATGATTTTTGCTGCCTGGGACATCTTCATACCTTCTTTAATTCTTGTGCAGCTTTGCCGGCCTCTTCGCGAGCAAGCCCGCTCCCACATTTGAACTGCGTGAACCCAGTCAAATGTGGGAGCTGGCTTGTCGAATCGTCGCACCGCTGCGATAGCGCCAGCCGGTTCACCACAAAACCTGGCTCACACCACCGCCGCCCGCCGCTGGACAAACCGATCCACATACTCATCCGCCGGCGAATGCAAAATCTCGCGCGGGGTGCCGACCTGGATCAGCTTGCCGTCCTTGAGGATCGCAATGCGGTTGCCTATGCGTACGGCTTCGTCGAGGTCGTGGGTGATGAACACGATGGTCTTGTGCAAGGTCTTTTGCAGTTCCAGCAACTGGTCTTGCATCTCGGCGCGGATAAGCGGGTCGAGGGCGCTGAAGGCTTCATCCATCAAGATGATGTCGGTGTCAGCCGCCAATGCACGGGCCAGGCCGACACGCTGGCGCATGCCGCCGGAAAGCTGGTGCGGGTATTTATTTTCGTAGCCTTTGAGGCCCACGGTTTCGATCCAGTGCAAGGCGCGCTCGGCGCACACCTGCTTGGTTTCGCCACGCACTTTCAGGCCGTAGGCGACGTTGTCGAGCACGCTCTTGTGCGGCAGCAGGCCGAAGCTCTGGAACACCATGCTGATCTTGTGCCGACGGAATTGGCGCAGGGCTTCCATGTCCAGTTGCAGAATGTCTTCGCCGTCCACCAGGATCGCGCCGCTGGTAGGGTCGATCAGGCGGTTGAAGTGGCGCACCAACGTGGATTTTCCGGAACCCGACAGGCCCATGATCACGAAGATCTCGCCGGTGCCGATGCTCAGCGACAGGTCATTCACGCCGACCACGCAGCCGGTCTCAGCCAGGACCTGATCCTTGGTCTTGCCCTGGCCAACCATCGCCAAGGCCTCCTTGGATCGGTTGCCGAAGATCTTGAAGACGTTTTTAACTTCGATTTTGCTGACAGTAGTCATTTGCTCGCCTCATGCCGTGGACGACCATAGGCCTGGGTAATGCGGTCAATGACCACTGCGAGAATCACGATCGCCAGCCCGGCCTCAAGGCCACGGCCAACGTTGAGGGTCTGGATGCCGACGAGCACGTCCTCACCCAAGCCACGGGCGCCGATCATCGAGGCGATGACCACCATCGACAACGCCATCATCGTGGTCTGGTTGATCCCGGCCATGATGCTGGGCAATGCCAGCGGCAGTTGCACGCCGAACAGTTGCTGCCAGCGGTTGGCACCAAAGGCGTTGATGGCTTCCATGACTTCGCCGTCGACCTGGCGAATGCCTAAGTCGGTCAGGCGAATCAACGGCGGCGCGGCGTAGATCACCGTGGCGAAAATCGCCGGGACCTTGCCCAGGCCGAACAGCATCAGCACCGGGATCAAGTACACAAAGCTCGGCATGGTTTGCATGATGTCGAGGAGCGGCATCAGCACCGAACGCAGGCGATTGCTGCGTGCCGACAGAATGCCCAGCGGAATGCCGATCAACACCGAGATCACGGTGGCGACCATCATCAACGCGAGGGTTTGCATCAGCTTGTCCCACAGGCCAACTGCGCCCACCAGGAACAGCAACCCGACGATCACCGCCGTGGTTACGACCTTGCGCGTGGCGTGCCAGGCCACCGCACCGACGATCGCCAGCATCAACCACCAGGGCGCCGCACGCAGCATCCCTTCCAGGTTGACGATGGCCCACAGCAGGGTGTCGGAAATGTGCCGGAACACATCACCGTAGTTGGTAACCAAGGAATCCACCCAACCGTTGACCCAGTCGGCGATGGAAAACGTAAAACTCTCAGGAAACATAACGTGCTCTCGATCCAATGGGTTGTGGCCGGCTGTCCGACCAGCCCCTAAGGGTAGCCGGACAGTCTTGACCTACAAGGCCGCGTCGATTTTCTTGGCTGCGTCTTCGCTCACCCAGGCGTGCCAGACTTCAGGATGTTCCTTGAGGAATATTTTCGCCAGTTTCGGCGACTCAATTCGCTCCTTGGCCATACGACCCAGGTTCTGGTTCAGCAGGTCGATCGGCAGGTTGACCTTTTCCAGCACAGCCACCAGTTCCGGGGCCTGCTCGTGGAAGGTCTTGGACAGGCCGACCTTGATGCTCACGCTCTTATCCACGCCGGGTTTTTCTTCCAGCTTGACCAGGTCGACCTGGCCCATCAGCGGGGTCGGCGACCAGTAGTAAAACAGGATCGGTTCGCCACGCTTGTAGCTCGACAGCACCGCCGCATCCAGCGCCGGGCCGGTGCCTGGGCGGAAGTTGGTGTAGGTGCTTTCCAGGCCATAGCTCTTGAGCATTTCGCTGTTGTCCAGCTCGCAGGTCCAGCCGGCCGGGCAGTTGTAGAAGCGACCCTTGGACGGTTCTTCCTGGTCCTTGAACACCGAGGCGTACTTGGCCAGGTCGGCGATGTTTTTCAGGTCCGGGGCCTTGGCTTCCAGCTTGCGCTTGGCGTCGCCTTCGATCACGTAGCGCGGCACGTACCAGCCTTCAATCGCGCCGACGATCGGAGCGCCGACACCGACGACTTTGCCGGCCTTCTCGGCCTTGTTCCAGACCTCGCTGCGGCCGACCCATTCTTCGGCAAACACTTGGATATCGTTGCTGCTCAGGGCGTTTTCCATGGTGATGGAGTTACCTGGCAGGCTGTCGGTTTTGCAGTCGTAGCCTTTTTCCAGCACGGTTTGCAGGATGTCGGTAAGCAACATGCCGCTTTCCCAGTTCAGGCCGGCGAACTTCACCGGTTTGCCGGATTCGCACCAGCCCGCCGCCTGGGCGCCAACGCTCGCCAGCACGCCCGCAGAGAACAGTGTGGCCAACAGGGTCTTATGCATTTTCATTGTTGTGACGCTCCCAATCTTGAAATGGATTACGGCAGTCAGTAGGCGTCCTGCCCTGTCCACGTCCCATCAGGCTTGTGCAGCCAGCCCGTTTGTTGTTGGTGTAGCGCCCTGCTCTACTGGCAGGATCAATTGATCGGGCACTGTGCCGTGCCATTTTTTCGCACACACGTAGTACAAGGCTGCGGGAAGCACCAGCCCGATGATCCAGGAGATATCCACATCACCCAGCGCAGCCACCAAGGGACCGGTGTAGAACTTGGTGGAGATAAATGGCAACTGCACCAGCACGCCGAAGACATACACGCTGATACCGAGCAGGTTCCAACGGCCGTAGCGACCGTTAGGGTCGGCCAGCGCCGGCACGTCATAGCGCTCGCGGGTAATGCAGTAGTAGTCGACCAGGTTGATTGCGCTCCATGGCGTAAAGAACGCCAGCAGGAACAGGATGAAAGACTTGAACGCGCCGAGGAATGAGTGCTGACCGAGCAACGCGATCAGGGTCGCAGTGCCGACAATCACCAGCACAAACACCAGGCGCTGCAGGCGCGTAACCTCCAGGCGACCACGGAAGCCGCTGATGATGGTCGCGATGCACATGAAGCTGCCGTAGGAGTTGAGCGTGGAGATGGTGACCTTGCCGAACGCGATGCTGAAATACAGCAGGGCAGCGGTGGCACCGGTACCGCTCAAACCCACGATATAGGCCACTTCGTGACCGGCAAATTGCCCGTTGGACATGGCCGCGGCAAACACGCCAAGGGTCATCGCCACCTGCGCCCCAATCACCGAACCCGCGCCAGCCGCGAAAAAGGTCTTCACCGAAGACGTCTTGCTCGGCAGATAGCGTGAATAGTCAGCCACATAAGGGCCGAAGGCTATCTGCCAGGAGGCCGCGAGCGACACCGCCAGCAGGAAGCTGCTCCAGCTGAAGTGGCGGATTTGCAGGAGCGCGCCAACGTCGGTCTGGCCGATCAGACGGCTGAACAGGTAGACAAAGGCAATCACCCCAATGACGCTGGCGACACGCCCAATGAAATGGATCACCCGGTAACCCAGCACCGTGACCAGCACAATGACACTGGCAAAGATCAGGATCCCGACGCTGTCGCTGACACCGAACAACTGGCCCAGCGCCTGACCGGACAGCACGGTGCCGGTGGCGGTAAAACCGAGGTACATCAAACAGACCAGCACGATCGGAATAGCCGCGCCATACACACCGAACTGCACCCGGCTGGAGATCATCTGCGGCAGGCCCAGCTTGGGCCCTTGCGCCGCATGCAGCGCCATCACGCCGCCGCCAATCAGTTGGCCAATCAGCAAACCGATCAACGACCAGAACACATCACCGCCCAGCACCACGGCCAAAGCCCCGGTGACAATCGCAGTGATCTGCAGATTGGCGCCCATCCACAGGGTGAACTGGCTCAATAGACGACCGTGTCTTTCCGCTTCCGGGATGTAGTCGATCGAACGCCTTTCGATCAACGGGGTGGTGTCATTTGCAGCCATGTGTGTTCAACCTCTGATGGATTGTTTTCTGGTTCACTGCAGATCAAATGTGGGAGCGGGCTTGCTCGCGAAAGCGGTGGGTCAGCTAACGATTCCGGTGACTGATACACCGCATTCGCGAGCAAGCCCGCTCCCACATTTTGTTATTTGATCATCGGGAGATTGAGGCCCTGCTCCTTGGCGCAGTCGATCGCGATCTGGTAACCCGCATCCGCATGACGCATCACCCCGGTAGCCGGGTCGTTGTGCAGCACGCGGGCGATCCGCTCAGCCGCTTCGTCGGTACCGTCGCAGACGATGACCATGCCGGAGTGCTGGGAGAAGCCCATGCCCACGCCGCCGCCGTGGTGCAGCGAGACCCAGGTCGCGCCGCTGGCGGTGTTGAGCAAGGCGTTGAGCAGCGGCCAGTCGGACACGGCGTCGGAACCGTCCTGCATGGCTTCGGTTTCGCGGTTCGGGCTGGCGACCGAGCCGGAATCGAGGTGGTCGCGACCGATCACCACCGGAGCCGACAGCTCGCCGCTGCGTACCATTTCGTTGAACGCCAGGCCGAGCTTGGCGCGCTGGCCCAGGCCAACCCAGCAGATACGCGCCGGCAGGCCCTGGAAGCTGATGCGCTCGCGGGCCATGTCCAGCCAGTTGTGCAGGTGCGCGTCGTCGGGGATCAGCTCTTTGACTTTGGCGTCGGTCTTGTAGATGTCTTGCGGGTCGCCGGACAGTGCAGCCCAACGGAACGGGCCGATGCCACGGCAGAACAGTGGGCGGATGTACGCCGGTACAAAGCCTGGGAAATCGAAGGCATTTTCCACGCCTTCTTCCTGGGCCATCTGGCGGATGTTGTTGCCGTAGTCGAAGGTCGGGATGCCTTGTTTCTGGAATTCCAGCATGGCTTTGACGTGCACGGCCATCGACTGCTTGGCGGCCTTGATTACGGCAGCCGGTTCGGTCTTGGCGCGGGCGCGGTATTCGTCCCAGGTCCAGCCGGCCGGCAGGTAGCCGTTGAGTGGGTCGTGGGCGCTGGTCTGGTCGGTGACCATGTCCGGGCGCACGCCGCGCTTGACCAGTTCCGGCAGGATTTCCGCCGCGTTACCCAACAGGGCGATGGAGATGGCCTTGCCTTCCTGTGTGTATTTGGCGATGCGCGCCAGGGCGTCGTCGAGGTCCGTGGCTTGCTCGTCGACATAGCGGCTGCTGAGGCGGAAATCGATGCTGACCTGCTGGCACTCGATGTTCAGCGAGCACGCGCCGGCCAGGGTTGCAGCCAGTGGTTGGGCGCCGCCCATGCCGCCGAGGCCGGCGGTGAGGACCCAACGGCCGGTCAGGTCGCTGTTGTAATGCTGGCGACCGGCTTCGACGAAGGTTTCGTAGGTGCCTTGGACGATGCCCTGGCTGCCGATGTAGATCCAGCTGCCGGCGGTCATCTGGCCGTACATGGCCAGGCCCTTGGCATCCAGCTCGTTGAAGTGTTCCCAACTGGCCCAGTGCGGCACCAGGTTGGAGTTGGCGATCAGTACGCGCGGAGCGTTGCTGTGGGTCTTGAACACGCCAACCGGCTTGCCGGATTGCACCAGCAGGGTTTCGTCATCATTGAGGTGGGTGAGGCTCTCGACGATCTGGTCGTAGCACTCCCAGTTACGCGCCGCACGGCCGATACCGCCGTATACCACCAGTTCTTTCGGGTTCTCGGCCACTTGTGGGTCGAGGTTGTTCATCAGCATGCGCAGCGGCGCTTCAGTCAGCCAGCTTTTGGCGGTGAGCTTGTTACCGTGGGCGGCGCGGATTTCTACGTCACGGTACTTGGTTGGCTTAGTCACAAAAAACTCCTCGGCGATTGATGCGCATACTGTGTTGGTGCGAAGTGGACTCTTACGCACACATCTTTACTTGTACATACAAGCATATGCAATCAAGCGGCCAACTTTCTAAAAGAGCTGCCGAGAATTTTTGGGGATGCCTGCGCGAGCCTTGGAAATTAAGGCTTCGAGGCTTGATGAAATTTCTTACGGGAGGCTTTTGCTGCGAGGGAGGTTTGTCACGACAACGTCGTTTTGCGCCACGCTGGGGCATTCGGTAACAAACTGGTGCAGAGACTGGAAACAGATTTAATGTTCCCCACAAAACAATTGTGGGAGCTGGCTTGCCTGCGATGGCGGCGTGTCAGTCAGCACATTTAGCACTGAAACGCCGTTGTCGCAGGCAAGTCAGCTCCCACATTTTTAACCGCGTGCGGTCAGTTCGATGATGCAGCTACGGCCGGCGACGGAAATGTCCAACAGGCCAGTGTTACCGTCGATTTGCAGGCAATCGTGATGCCCCAATTTCTCGTCCAGCACCTTCACCTCATCGACAACGCTGAACACCAACACCGTCTGCGCCGTACTGAAGAAACGCTGCACACCGTCGACCCATTGCAGCCGCGCGTGGTAACGCTGCGGAGAATAGATCAGGTTGAAATCGCGGATGGGCCCAGTGATCAATCGGCACTCCACCTGGCTGTCCCCCTTGAACGCAAAAGGTTGCAGCGGTAACAACCCACGCTGTTCTTCGCCATCCACGGTCAGCACCATGCCGGCGCCTTTGATCACGGTGATCACCCGTTGGTAGCCGGCGAAGATGGAAAAACCGCCCGATTCCGCAATATCCGCAATCGACAGGCGCCAGCCAAAGCCATCCAGGCCTGCGCCGGCATCACGGGTGATTTCTTCGGTACTGCCGCCGCCGTTTTTCCAGGGCATGCGCACGTAATCGGCAGCGCGCCAGACTTTTACGGAACTCATTTACTGAAACGTCCTTCCAGGCTGTGACGGGAACCGGGGTGAATCAAACGCGCAGCCGTCACCGGCTGGCGGCCCGACCAGGTGCGTCGACGGATCAACAGGCACGGTTCGCTGGGCTCGATCTGCAGCAGCTTGCACTCGGCGGCGTCAGCGAGGATGGCTTCGACCACGTGCTCGCCTTCGGTCAACGGTGCAACCTGGTTCAAGTAGGCGTAGGGCGTTTGTTGGGTGAAATCCTGTTGCAGGTATTCCGGGGCGACCAGTGCATTGACGAAACGGTCTTCGATTTGCACGGGAATATCGTTTTCGAAGTGCACGATCAACGAGTGGAAGACCCGCCCGCCTTCGCGCATTTCCAGGGCGACGGCGCGCTCGGAACCGGCAGCTTCTTCGCCCAAGGTGATGACTTGGCAGGTGTGTCGATGACCGCGAGAAGCGATCTCATCGGCAATGTTGTGCACTTCAAACAGCGCGGACTGGCTCTTGGGCTCAGCGACGAAGGTGCCGACGCCCTGCATGCGCACCAACAAGCCTTCGGCGGTGAGCTCGCGCAGGGCGCGGTTGATGGTCATGCGGCTGAAACCCAACTGGCTGACCAGTTCGCTCTCCGACGGCACACGGTAATGAGGCGGCCAGTTGCCGTTGAGGATCTGCTGGCTGATCATTTGTTTGACGCGGGCATACAAGGGCGCCGGACTTTCGTCCATGTGGGCAGCCAGCGAAGACTTGGCAGGCGGAGTCGGCACAGGGAATCCTTGCAGGGGAAAAGATGCATAGATTGCCGGAGTTTACCGAGCAGGCAAACGTCTGTATATGTATATACAAATAAACACACGACCGGGGTGCCTTGATCATGTCCGCTTTCTTTGCCGAACGCGCGCTGCTGCCTAATGGATGGGCCAACGATGTACGTCTTGAAGTCAGCGCAGATGGGGTGCTGACAAAGGTTGAGGCCAATGCCAGCGCAGACGCTGCCGAACGGCTGAGAGGCCCGGTGTTGGCGGGTATGCCGAACCTGCACTCCCACGCTTTCCAGCGTGCAATGGCAGGTTTGGCAGAAGTGGCCGGCAACCCGAATGACAGTTTCTGGACCTGGCGCGACCTGATGTACCGCATGGTCGGCAAGATCAGTCCGGAGCAATTGCACGTCATCGCGCGTCAGCTGTATATCGAGATGCTCAAGGCCGGTTATACCTCGGTGGCCGAATTTCACTATGTGCACCACGATGTCAGCGGCCAGCCGTATGCCGACCGCACGGAGTTGTCGCGGCAGATCAGCCAGGCAGCGACCAGCAGTGGCATTGGCCTGACGTTGGTGCCTGTGCTTTACACCCACTCCGGGTTTGGCGGCCAGGCACCGAATGAAGGCCAGCGGCGGTTTATCAACAGCACTGAACACTATCTGGACCTGCAGGCGCGGCTGAAACCGATCCTGGCAGCACAGCCGGCGCAGCAGTTGGGGTTGTGTTTCCACTCGCTGCGCGCCGTCACGCCCGAGCAAATCCATGCAGTGCTGGCCGCCAGCGACAAGGCGTGCCCGGTGCATATCCACATTGCCGAACAGCAGAAAGAAGTCGACGACTGCCTGGCCTGGAGCGGAAAGCGCCCGCTGCAATGGCTGTATGACAATGTCGAGGTGGATGAACGCTGGTGCCTGGTGCATGCCACGCATGCAGATCCTGAAGAGGTCACGCGCATGGCCAAGAGCCGCGCAATTGCCGGTTTGTGCCTGACCACCGAGGCTAACCTGGGTGACGGGATTTTCCCGGCCGTGGATTTTCTCGCCCAAGGCGGACGCATGGGCATCGGTTCCGACAGCCATGTGTCACTGAGCGTGGTGGAGGAATTGCGCTGGCTCGAATACGGCCAGCGCCTGCGCGATCAACGGCGTAACCGCTTGTATCGCGATGATCAGCCGATGGTGGGGCGCACGCTGTTTGACGCGGCGCTGGACGGCGGCGCCCAGGCATTGGGGCAGCCGATTGGCCGGTTGGAAGTGGGTAAACGTGCGGATTGGCTGGTACTGGATGGCAATGATCCGTACCTGGCGACGGCAAGCGAAGACGGGATTTTGAATCGCTGGTTGTTTGCCGGTGGGGATCGGCAGGTGCGTGATGTGCTGGTTAACGGGAAGTGGGTGGTGCGGGATGGGCGGCATGCCGGCGAAGAGGAAAGCAGCCGGGCGTTCACACAAGTCTTGAGAGATTTGCTGAGTTAATAACACCCTAAAACACATGTGGGAGGTGGCTTGCCTGCGATGCAAGCACCTCGGTATGTCAGGCATATCGAGGTGATGCTATCGCAGGCAAGCCAGCTCCCACATTTGATCGGCAGTGTTTCCGTTTACTGCGAAGTCTTCGCCATCTGCTTGTCCGACGTGCGCCAGATCAACCGCGTGGTGTCATAACCCTGCTGCCGCGCCCTGCTCAGCAGGTCTTCGCGAGTGTCGGCGCTCACCGTAGGCGTGCGCGACAAAATCCACATGTACCGCCGGCTCGGGCTGCCAACAATCGCGGTCTTGTAGTCATCGCTGACATACAACACCCAGTAATCGCCCTTGGCAACGCCCGGCAATAGTGCGGTAAACCAGTTATTGAATTCCACCCAAAGCTTGTCAGTCTTGCCCGGCACTTGCGGCGTAGCCGTGCCCTTGGCTTCTTCCCACTTCCACTCGGTCGTCAGGCAGCGGTTGAACACCGACATGTCGCCATCAGGCAGCAATGTGTAGCGGGCTTCGGACTGCGCGCAGTTGCGCTGGAAGTACATCGGCAATCGGGCCAACTCATACCAAGTGCCCTGGTAACGCTTGAGGTTGACGTTGCTCGCAGTCTTGGGTTGCAGATCATCGCCAGAATGGCTGGCGCAGCCCGCCAAAAACAGGCTGGCACAAAGAAACAAAACAAAACGGATCATTCTTCTTCTCCCGCAGGCTTTCGCCCCGGTTTACTTCAGGCCTTGCCCGGAAAACATCAGAACCTTGTCACCGGCATATTGCACGCTGATAAAGCTGTTTTTATCGCCCCAGGTGCAGCTGGACATGCCCAGTGCGCCGGAACAGTCAGTCGGCTGACCCAGCAGTGATTCCACTTCAGCCTTAGGCATGCCAGCGGAAAGCTTCGCGTAATTTTCTTGGTTGACCTTGCTGCAAGCGGCCAACAGCACGCAAAAGGTCAGCAAGGCGAGACGACGTAACGACATGGAAAAGCTCCTGGAGGGACTAAGCAGCATGGGGGTCTGCCAGAAGCTTAGAAGGGAAAAGAGGTTTCTGGTTCCCGACGAACGAAAACAAAAAAGCCCCGAAAACGCTGAAACGTTTCGGGGCTTCTTTAAGGGTGAACCGGCTCCCAATAACGCCGATCACTTATCGCCGCAACTTACTTCTTGTGATAGGCCGTCACACGCTCAACTTCTTCTTTCGAACCCAGGAATACCGCCACACGCTGGTGCAGGCCTTCAGGCTGGATGTCGAGGATACGCTGGTGACCGTCGGTGGACGCGCCGCCTGCCTGCTCAACCAGGAACGACATCGGATTGGCTTCATACATCAGGCGCAATTTGCCCGGCTTGGACGGCTCGCGGCTGTCGCGAGGGTACATGAACAAGCCACCACGGGTCAGGATGCGGTGCACGTCGGCCACCATGGCGGCGACCCAGCGCATGTTGAAGTTTTTCTTCAACGGGCCTTCTTCGCCAGCCATCAACTCGCCTACGTAGCGGGTCACAGGTTCTTCCCAGTGGCGCTGGTTGGACATGTTGATCGCGAATTCCTGGGTGGACGCAGGAATGGTGATGTCTTCGTGGGTCAGTACGAAACTGCCCATTTCGCGGTCCAGGGTGAAGCCTTTGACGCCGTCGCCCAGGGTCAGTACCAGCATGGTCTGCGGGCCGTAGATCGCGTAACCAGCCGCGACCTGTTCGGTGCCTGGCTGCAGGAAGGCCTTTTCGTTCAGGGCTTCGTTCTGGCTCAAGTACTCGTTAGGGCAACGCAGTACCGAGAAGATGGTGCCGACGGGAGCGTTGATGTCGATGTTGGACGAGCCGTCCAGTGGGTCGAACACCAGCAGGTACGCGCCTTTCGGGTACTTGCCCGGGATCTGGTAGGCATTGTCCATTTCTTCGGACGCCATGCCGGCCAGGTGACCACCCCATTCGTTGGCTTCGAGCAGGATCTCGTTGGAGATGACGTCGAGCTTCTTCTGCACTTCGCCCTGCACGTTTTCAGTGCCCATGCTGCCCAGGACACCACCCAGTGCGCCTTTGGACACGGCGTGGCTGATTTCCTTGCAAGCACGCGCCACCACTTCGATAAGGAAGCGCAGATCGGCAGGCGTGTTGTTGCTGCGGGTCTGCTCGATCAAATAGCGACTCAAGGTAACGCGGGACATGTATGGCTCCGGAGAATGGGTGGCTTGAAAACCCGCGCAGTTTAGCGCGAGTCGGGGCGTATTTCCTCCTATCAGAGGATTTAAACCCAATAGAGTTCATGGACTTTATTTAACGTGCCACCGGCGGCTTGCGCAGCAAACTGTAGGCCATGGCGCCCAGTGCCGCCACGCCGAGCAGTAACACGGCCCAGAGCCCGAGTTTTTTCCAGTTCGTGCCGGCATCGGCAGCTGCTACGATCGGCGGCGACGTCACCGCGACTTCCCCGGCGACTTTCGCTTGTCCCAATGCCTTGAGACGCTCGGCGCTGTAGTCAGGGATCAAGGTCGAAAGCGGAAGGTTCGCCGCCTTGACCGATGCATTCCCCAGCGCCAGTGTAAATGGCGGCTCGCCCCGGGCCAGGAACACCAACTGCGTGGCGCGCACCGCAAAACGCAGCGCTGGCGCCTCAATGCCCAGGCCGCCGCCGCGTTCATCCACTGCCAACTTGAGTTCGGCGACCGTTTGGCCCGGCAGCTGCAATTCATCCTGCACCACGTCCTGGCCATTCTGGGTGAGGCGATACAGCACGCCATTGCTCAGTGGCTGCCACGCCTGTTTGCTGTCCCTGCGCCCCGCCAGCGTAACGGGCGCCAGCGTGTTGGGTTGCTTCAATTCGATGCGCAGTCGCTCGATGCTCAGCCCCGTGGGCAACTGCCAACTGTATTCCCCGGCGTTGAGCCGCGTGCCCGCCAAGGGTTGCGACCACACCAACGGCATCGGCAGGCTACTGCTCGTCGCGCTCACCAGCTTTGCCGAGGTCAGCAGCGGCGCCGCCTGGCCTTGCCAGACAAGGCGCAGGTAACGTGCCGATTGCCCAGGCAAGTTCACGTCATGCTGCTCGACCCGCTCGTCGGCGAATGACAAGCGCGCCACCTGCCCATCGCCCCAGGCTTGCCAGTGCTGCAAGTCATCACTGGCCTCAATGCTGAAACGCTGGAAGCCCTCTTGCTCGCGGCTCCAATCCAGGCTCAATTGCTGCAACGGCGCCTTGATCGCGCTGGCGTCCAATACCCAGCCGCGCAGCACTTGCTTGCCGGGCTTTGGCGCGGTAGACGGTTTTATTTCCACCAGGGTGCCTGTGCTGGTGGCTTTCATCACCACGTCGGGCAGGGCTTGCTGGGTGTCGGCGGCGTACAGCGGGAACCACTTCACGTCGGTGACGTTGCGGCTTTCGGTGCGTTGCGAAGATTGACGCGACAACGCATAAGCCTGCGGCTCGCCGGCGGCGTTGAACACACGCACATCGCTGAGATCAGCCTGGCGCGCGCTCAATTGCACCGCCAGTGGCAGTTCCAGGCGATACCAGGGCCCGCTACCGCTCACGGCCAGCGGTACCTGGGTGGTGAAGTCGGACGGACCTTCCTGTGCAAAGGCTGCCGAACACGCCAGCCATACCGCCAAACCACTCAGTTTCAGCTTGCCCATCAAGAAGACGCCCCCTCGGTTTCAGTCACAGGTTCAACGCGTTTTGGCGGCAGCGGCGCAAAGTAGCCCACCACCAGCAACAACCCGCCCACACCGATAAACGACACAATCCGCGCCAGGCCGCCACGGTTGCTCAGTTCGACAAAGAACAGTTTGGCCACCACCACCGCAATCAGCGCCGCGCCGATCAGCCACACTTCGCGACGATGGCGCAGGTGACCGCCGATCATCAGGCCAAGGGCAATCAAGGTCCAGACGATCGATAGGCCGGCCTGCACCAGCATCGACTCCAGCAACGCATCCAATTGAAACGGCACGCCGCCCCAATGATGAGCGGTACGCATCACCAACGCCGTAAAGAAGGCGAACAGCGAGACACCCGCCACGCCCTGGGCGATCAATTCAATACGCGGCCCACGCTCAGGCGCCGCACTGCGCGACCACAGGTAAATGCCCAGCAGCGCGAACAACAAGCCCAGATCCAATGGGTTGAGCAGCGGAACATAAGGCAACGGCTCGGCCGTGCCGTCGCTGAAGATGTTCGCCAGCCAGAACCACCCCAACATCAGCACCGCCAGCGGTAGCGCGGCCAGCACGCGGTATTCCCTTGGGTACGCCGATACCGGCCATGGCCAACGGCGCGGCGCGGCGGCCAGCACCAGGTACAGGCTTGGCAGAATCGCCCAGCCCAGCCAGCGCCAGGCGTTGTACTCGCTCGACAGCACCAGCAAGCCGTAACGCACCTCCAGCGCCAGCACGCCGATCAGCATCCAGCAGCCCACTACGTGCGCCGCGCTCAGCACCTTGGCCGGAACCACCGCCGCCAAACGCCGCAGCGAGATGAAATGCACCACAAACACCGCCAACCAAGCCAGCCAACCGTACTGCGCCGCCGGGTGGTAATAGTTATGCGCAGACACCAGCAACACCACACCGGCCGCCGGCATCAACAGGGTGCAGAGCATGCCCAGCGACGCCCAGCGCAGCCGCTCGGACAGAAACGCCCAGATCGCCACGCTGACTGCTGCGGTGCCGAGCAGGAACGGGCCCTGCAGCTCTTGCGGGATAAACCGCAACACTTCGCCGACCAATGCCAGCGTCCACCAAGCCGTGCCCCACACCAGCAGCAAGTCGGACAGGCGTTGCAATTTCAACACGGCAAACACCGGCGCGTGGGGTTCGCGCTGCAAGCGCCAGGCGCCGACCAGTGCCGCCAGGCCCAGCACCATCGGCGTCCAGAAACCGCTATGGGCCAACGGACGCAGCCCCTCACGGGTCAACGGGCCGAGCAACTCCGGCACTGCCAACAGGAACGAGCCGCCGCCGATCAGTTGCAGCAACAAGCCGAACACAAAGCTGACGCGCTGTTGCAGGTACAGGCTCAGCCAGATGACCAACAAACCGCTGGCCGCCCATACGCCGCTCGCGCTCTCCCAAGGCAAGACGAACAGCACCGCGAGATTAATCAGGATAAGACCCGCCAGCAGAACCACCGACAAGCCACGTAACAGCCGTACATCGCCGCGCACCATCTCATCGCGCGCCGCCAGGAGCATGCCGCCAATCAACGCCAGGCCGATCAGCGAAGCCGTGAGCAAGCCACTCCAGCCCGCATTGAATACCGCCGCCCCGTCACCGCCCTGCAAGCGCAGCAGGAACAACGCGCCGCCCAGCAACTGCACGGCGAATGCAGTGAACAGGAAGGTCCGCGAACCAATGCGCAGGCCGACAAACAGCGTCGCCAGACCGGCGATTGCCCAACTGACAGCCGTGCCTTGAGTATTCAGCAGCAAGGGTGCGAGCAGGTACAAAAAGCTCAAGCCAAGGCTCGCCAGCACGGGCAGGCCTTTGCGCTCCCAATCCGTCGCTTGTTCGGTAGAGGCCTTGCGCAACTGATCAAAGCTGAACAGCAACGCCGCGCCCAGCAGCAGCGCACCCAATGGCGCTCCGTCCAGCAAGGTGTGCTCGCCAACGCTCAACTCACTGACGAATGCCACCGCTGAGCCCAGTTGCAGCAGCAAGCCGAACGCTCGCGCCAGTGGTCGCTGTTGACGCAAGCCCAGCCAGAAGATTCCGGCGCCTTCCACCGCCCAGGCCGCAGCCGTCCAGCGTGCATCCAGCCCGAGGGGAATCGCCAGGCTGGCGAAGATCACACCCAGGGCCAGGCAGGTCTCCGCCAACAGCAAGGCGCGCCCGCCGCTCAGCAGCCGGGCCAACCCCATGTAGATGACGCCCAAGCCCAACGCGCTGAACGCGGCGGCGAATTCCACGTGCTGCACCAGCGCGAACTGCAAGCCAAAACCTACCAGCGGCGGACCGAACAACATGCTGCCGTCGACATAATCACCCTTGGCCGCCGACCAGCGCAGCAGCGCGCCACGGCTGTCATCCTCGGGCGCGTCGCTCATCTCCAGCAGTTTGCGCCGGGCGAACAATAGGCCGATGGTCAGGTACATCAGGAAAAACAGAATCAGGAACGGCTCGGTGCTCCACAGCAATTCCGGCGTGTAGGAGCGCAGACCCCAGGCGAAGCCGATACCAAAGGTGCCGACAAAGCCGATCAGGTTGAGCAAACGCCAGGCCTTGAACCAGGCGATGGCGAGGATGCCTGCATTCAGCAGGGCAAAATAGCTGAACAGCGCCACATGGTTGCCGGCACCGGTAGACGTGAGGATAGGCGCCGCAAAGCCGCCGAGCGCCGCCGCACAGGCCAGCCCCAAGGCATCCTGGGTGATTGCCAGGATCGCCGAAAACACCGTGACGGCCACCAGCAAGCCCAGCGCCGCACTCGGGTCTATCAACGGATGCAAACGCATCGCAGCAAACACCGTCAGGTACAACACTGCGATCCCGGTGCCTTGCAACATCAAGCCGTAGTTGCTGTTACGCAGCCGCAGCCACCAGCCCAGGCCCAGTAAGCCTAACGCCGCAGCGGCAACCCCGGCGTAACGCACCTCGATCGGCACCACCATGCCTTCGGTGGCGTAACGCAGCAGGAAGGCCAGGCCGAGAAACAGCAACACCACGCCAACCCGCAGCACGGTATTGCCGCCAAACAGCCAATTGCGTGCGCCGCTGATGGCGCGTTCGATCAAGTTGGGGCCACGAGGAATCGCAGGTGCTTGAGGGCGCGGAGTTGGGGCAGGCGTCCAAACGTCGGCCGGCAGCGGCTGGCTCGGTTCGGTGACCATGGCAACAGGTGCGATGTCGGCAGGCAGCTCCCAAACAAGCTCGGGCGCTTTAGTGACAGTTATCGGCTCAGGGACGGGTGTTTCGACGATGACACTGCTCGTCGGCGCGGGCACTTCCAACTGCCGCAGGCGCTCACCCAGCGCTATCAGCGACTTTTGCGTGGTTTCCAACTGACGCGCCTGCTGGTCCGCTTGGGCCGACAGCTTCGCCAGGCGAATCGCCTGGCCAATGCCGAGCCCCAACAGCGCACCGATGCCCGCGTCACTGAACGACTCGTCAAGCGTCCAGCCGAGCGCAAGGCCAATCAGCATGAAAATCCATTGCATTGTCGATATTCCCTAGGCAAACCGGCGCTCAGTATATCGACGCGGGCCCAATGTGGGAGGGGGCTTGCCCCCGATAGCGGTGCACCAGTCGACATATCTGCAAACTGACACTCTGCTATCGGGGGCAAGCCCCCTCCCACACCTTGGGATCAGCCGTGTTTAGTCGAGCGCTTTCCAGATCTCAGTGGCGTATTCGCGGATCGTCCGGTCCGAAGAGAACCACCCCATCCGCGCGGTATTGAGCACCGCCGAACGCCACCACGCCTTGGAATCATGCCAATGCGCCTCGACCCGCGCCTGGGCCTCCCAGTACGAATCGAAGTCGGCACACACCAGGAAGCGGTCGTAGTCGATCAGCCCGTCGATCAACCCCACATACCGGCCCGGATCATCCGGCGAGAACACCCCGCCGCGAATCGCTTGCAGCACATCGCTGAGGCGATGGGACGCTGCAATGTCCTGCCCGGCGTTGAATTCACCGGCGTGTTTGCGCGCCTCCACCTGCTGCGCGCTGAGGCCGAAGATAAACATGTGATCGGCGCCGACGCGCTCGTGCATCTCCACGTTCGCGCCGTCCATGGTGCCGATGGTCAACGCACCGTTGAGACCGAACTTCATGTTGCTGGTGCCCGAGGCTTCAAAGCCGGCCGTGGAGATCTGCTCCGACAAGTCCGCCGCCGGGATGATGCTTTCCGCCAGGCTGACGTTGTAGTTGGGCAGGAACACCACCTTGAGCAGACCGCGCACGGTCGGGTCGTTGTTAACGGTGCGCGCGATGTCGTTGGTCAACTTGATGATCAACTTGGCCTGGTGATAACTCGCCGCCGCTTTACCCGCGAAGATCTTCACACGCGGCACCCAGTCGGTGCCCGGTTCGGCACGGATGGCCTGGTACAACGCCACCGTGTGCAGCAGGTTCAGCAATTGGCGCTTGTATTCGTGAATTCGCTTGACCTGCACATCGAACATCGCCGCCGGGTTGATCGCGATCCCCAGCCGTTCGTGAATGATGTCCGCCAATGCGCGCTTACTGTGCAGGCGCTGATCGGCGAAGGCTTTGCGGAAGGTCTGCTTCTCGGCGAAGGTTTCCAGCTCGCCCAGGCGCGTTTCCATGTTGTCGAGAATGTCCGGGCCCAGTGCGTCCACGAGCATCGACGTGAGTTTCGGGTTGGCCTGATACAGCCAGCGGCGGAAGGTGATGCCGTTGGTTTTGTTGTTGATGCGCTCCGGGTACAGCTTGTGCAGCTCAGAGAACACCGTGTTGCGCATCAACTGGGTGTGCAAACCCGACACACCGTTGACGCTGTGGGAGCCGAGGAATGCCAGGTTGCCCATGCGCACACGGCGGCCGTTGTCTTCTTCAATCAGCGATACGGCGCGCAATACGTCGAAATCGTGGACGCCCTTGGCGCGCAGCGAGTCGATGTGCTGGGCGTTGATCAGGTAGATGATCTGCATGTGCCGCGGCAGCATGCGCTCCATCAAGCCAACCGGCCAGGTTTCCAGCGCTTCGGGCAACAGGGTGTGGTTGGTGTAGGAAAGGGTTTCGACGGTGACGTCCCACGCCGCTTCCCACGGAATGTCGTGCAAGTCGACCAATTGGCGCATCAACTCGGCCACGGCGATGGACGGGTGAGTGTCGTTGAGCTGGATCGCAGCGTGTTCGCCCAGGCTCAGCACCGAGCCATGCATGTTCTTGTGGCGACGCAGCAAATCCTGCAGCGAGGCCGAGACGAAGAAGTATTCCTGGCGCAGGCGCAGTTCCTGCCCCGCTTCGGTGCTGTCCGCGGGGTAAAGCACCCGGGAGATGCTTTCGGCGCGGGCCACTTCGGCGACGGCGCCCAGGTGGTCGCCGGCGTTGAAACGTTCCAGGTGCAGGTCTTCCACTGCGCGAGCACGCCACAGGCGCAAGGTATTGACACTCGCGCCGCGCCAGCCGACCACCGGGGTGTCGTAGGCAACCGCGCGTACGGTTTCGCTCGGCGTCCACACTTGGATCAGCTTGCCGGAAGCATCCGGCAGGGTTTCGACGCTGCCGCCAAACCCGATCGGGTAAATCACTTCGGCCCGTTCGAATTCCCATGGGTTGCCGAAATCCAGCCAGCGTTCGGTTTGCTCCTGTTGCCAGCCATCGACAATCGCCTGGCGGAACAGGCCGTGCTCATAACGAATGCCATAACCGTGACCCGCAATGCCCAACGTCGACATGCTTTCCATAAAGCACGCGGCCAGGCGGCCCAGGCCACCGTTGCCGAGCGCCGCATCGGGCTCCAGCAGGCGGATGCGCTCAAGGTCGACGCCCAGCTCCGAGAGTGCCTCGCGCGCGATCTCCAGCACGCCAAGGTTGCTCAGGCTGTCGTACAGCAAACGACCGATGAGGAATTCCAGGGAAAGGTAATAAACGCGCTTTTGACCTTTGCGGTAAATACGCCGCGTATGGTCCATCCAGTGGTCGACCATCTGGTCGCGTGCGGCCAGGGCAATGGCTTCGAACCAGTCGTGGTCGAAGGCGTGATCCGGGTCCTTGCCCACCGCGTAGGTGAGTTTGGTCAAGACGGCATCGCGAAACGCGGCTACCTCTGCTTCTCGTGCAAGTGGTTCCTGAGACATCAATTGCGACCTCGGGCGAGATAGAAGGAGTTGCTAGAGCCTAGACGGTCTGACAGACGGCGGCCGCTCTGGTTCGGCAGTTTTTTAACGCATTCACCTATACAGGATTTAGATGCAGGGGCCGTGCCTGCTTTGACGTTCCAAAAGCCTTCCAGCAGAAACCCGGAAAATATTGTTCAAAAAATCACCAATCCCGGTATCATCGCGCGCCCGGATACAGCCCCACCTTTTGGAACCCTGATGAAGCCTCAACTGATCGCCGCCGCGGAACTCGACCGTCTTGAAACGTGGCAGAAATATTCCGCGCACATGTGCGGTGGTTGCGTGTCCAGCTGCTGCACGCTGCCGGTCGAAGTGAAGATCAAGGACCTGATCCGCATCGGCATCGTCGATGAGTTCGAGCGCGGCGACCCGCCAAAGAACATCGCCAAGCGCTTGCAGAAGGAAGGCATCGTCGAGCGTTTCAATTCCAAGTCAGAAATTTTTACTCTACAGCGCATGAGCAACAACGATTGCCTGTACCTGGATCGTAAGACG
This sequence comes from Pseudomonas tritici, assembly GCF_014268275.3. Taxonomy (NCBI): domain Bacteria; kingdom Pseudomonadati; phylum Pseudomonadota; class Gammaproteobacteria; order Pseudomonadales; family Pseudomonadaceae; genus Pseudomonas; species Pseudomonas tritici. Next base: position 616,146 of record NZ_CP077084.1, on the reverse strand, counting down.
CGCTTCTGCACTATTTATGACAAGCGCCCGGATACTTGCCGCAATCACCCGAAGATCGGGCCACGGCCTGGGTATTGCGCGTACAAGCCGAAGGAAGTGGTGCGCGAGACCAAGTTCAAGACCCTCGATAAGTTCTGATCTGGATTTTGGGGTGTTCTGACTGGCCTCTTCGCGAGCAAGCCCGCTCCCACACTTGACCGCGCTCATCCTGAAACAACGCGGTCGAATGTGGGAGCGGGCTTGCTCGCGAAAGGGTCGGCACAAACACCACACAAACTGCAGGCATAAAAAAACGCCCCCGGCCTTTCGACCGGGGGCGTTTTTCATTCAGCCTGAGTTAACTCAGTTCTTGGCTTTCTTGGCAGCGCGGGTACGCTCGCCTTCGTCCAGGATCTTCTTACGCAGGCGGATCGACTTAGGCGTCACTTCGCACAGCTCGTCGTCCTGGATGAATTCCAGGGCCTGTTCCAGGGTGAAGCGAACAGGTGGAACCAGGGCGATGGTTTCGTCTTTACCCGAAGCACGCATGTTGTCGAGCTTCTTGCCTTTGGTTGGGTTGACGCCCATGTCGTTGTCACGGCTGTTCAGACCAACGATCTGACCGTTGTAGATCTCTTGACCGTGTTCAACGAACAGCTTGCCACGCGCCTGGAGGGTTTCCAGGGAGTAGGTCAGTGCCTTGCCGGTTTCAACCGATACCAGAACACCGTTCTGACGGCCGGACATGTCGCCGGACTTCATGGTGTCATAGCGATCGAAGATCGAGGTCAGGATGCCAGCACCGTTGGTCAGGGTCAGGAACTGGTTACGGAAACCGATCAGACCACGAGCAGGGATGTTGTATTCCAGACGTACACGGCCTTTGCCATCCGGCACCATGTTGGTCAGGTCGCCCTTACGCAGGCCCATCTCTTCCATGACCTTGCCCTGGGATTCTTCAGGGGTGTCGATGGTGACGTTTTCGAACGGTTCCTGCTTCACGCCGTCAACGGTACGGATGATCACTTCCGGACGACCAACGCCCATTTCGAAGCCTTCGCGACGCATGGTTTCGATCAGTACCGAGAGGTGCAGCTCACCACGGCCGGAAACCTTGAACTTGTCAGCCGAGTCGCCTTCTTCAACGCGCAGAGCAACGTTGTACAGCAGCTCTTTGTCCAGACGTTCCTTGATGTTACGGGACGTCACGAACTTGCCTTCTTTACCGCAGAAAGGCGAGTCGTTTACCTGGAAGGTCATGGAAACGGTTGGCTCGTCAACGGTCAGAGGCTTCATCGCCTCGACAGTGTCCGGCTGGCACAGGGTGTCGGAGATGAACAGCGAGTCCATACCGCTCACGCACACGATGTCGCCTGCGAAAGCTTCTTCAACGTCGATACGGTGCAGACCGTGGTGCCCCATCAGCTTCAGGATACGACCGTTACGCTTCTTGCCGTCGGCGCCGATAGCGACAACCGGGGTGTTCGGCTTGACGCTACCACGCGCGATACGGCCAACGCCGATAACACCCAGGAAGCTGTTGTAGTCCAGTGCCGAGATTTGCATCTGGAACGGGCCTTCACGGTCAACCTTCGGTGGTGGAACGTGGTCAACGATCGCCTGGTACAGCGGGGTCATGTCTTCCGCCATGGCGGTGTGTTCCAGACCGGCAATACCGTTCAGGGCCGAGGCGTAGATAACTTGGAAGTCCAGTTGCTCTTCGGTAGCACCCAGGTTGTCGAACAGGTCGAAGATCTGGTCCAGAACCCAGTCCGGACGCGCGCCTGGACGGTCAACCTTGTTGATGCACACGATCGGACGCAGGCCGGCTTCGAAAGCCTTCTTGGTCACGAAACGGGTTTGCGGCATAGGGCCGTCTTGAGCGTCAACCAGCAGCAGAACGGAGTCAACCATCGACATTACGCGTTCTACTTCGCCGCCGAAGTCGGCGTGGCCCGGGGTATCCACGATGTTGATGTGGTAGCCGTTCCAGTTGATAGCGGTGTTTTTCGCCAGGATGGTAATACCGCGCTCTTTTTCCTGGTCGTTGGAGTCCATCACGCGCTCGTCGTTGAGCTCGTTGCGCTCCAGGGTGCCGGATTGACGCAAGAGTTTGTCTACCAGGGTGGTTTTACCGTGGTCAACGTGAGCAATGATGGCGATGTTACGTAGATTTTCGATCACTTGTGTATCTCGATCAGAGGATTCGGTGTGCTGACAGGTCGTGGCAGCGATTTACAGTAGAGTCAGGCCTTGCCGTTACAGCTTGACGGCAGAGTCGGGGGGCCGGTGACGCAGGCCACAGGCAAACAGCCCCGGGCTCTTAGCTCGGTCGATAAACGCGCACATTGGCATACCCCTCACTGAGCAAATGGTGGGCATGCAGGCGACTCATCACGCCTTTGTCGCAATACAGCAGGTACTGACGGCTGTTATCCAGTTCCTTGAAACGCGCGTTCAATGCATAAAACGGCAGCGTTTGTACGTCGATGCCGGCGATTTCCAGCGGCTCATCTTCGGCGGCATCCGGGTGACGGATGTCGACGACGATCTGGCCGGCCAGGGCTTCGCTGACTTCTTCGATCTTTACGTCCTGGCCCAGTTCGTCGATTACGCGATCGATCGGGACCATTTTGGCGTTCTCAAGCGCACGCTCAAGAATCGCCATGTCGAACTGTTGTTCTTCGTACTCCACGCGGTTTCGCTTGGCGTGGGTCTTGGGGTTCACCGAGATGACCCCGCAATATTCAGGCATATGCTTGGCGAAATCAGCGGTACCGATTTCTTCGGCCAGGTCGATGATGTCCTGCTTGTGACTGGCGATCAGCGGGCGTAGCACCAGCTTTTCGGTCACGCAGTCGATCAGCGACAGGTTCGGCAGCGTCTGACTGGACACCTGGGAGATCGCCTCACCGGTCACCAGCGCGTCGATCTGCAACTGGTCGGCGATCCGCGACGCAGCGCGCAACATCATACGCTTCAAAACTACGCCCATATGACTGTTATCGACTTTGCCGAGAATTTCGCCCAACACTTCCTCGAACGGTACGCTTACAAATAGCACGCGTTGGGAGCTGCCGTATTTCTTCCAGATAAAGTGCGCAACTTCCATCACGCCCAATTCGTGTGCACGCCCGCCCAGGTTAAAGAAGCAGAAGTGGCTCATCAGGCCGCGGCGCATGATCTGGTAAGCCGCCACCGTGGAATCGAAACCGCCGGACATCAATACCAGGGTCTGTTCCAGGGCGCCCAGCGGGTAGCCGCCGATACTGTTGTGCTGGCTGTGGATCACAAACAACCGTTGGTCGCGAATTTCCATGCGCACTTCAATTTGCGGCGCTTTCAGGGAAATTCCGGCGGCGCCGCACTCGCGACGCAGCTTGCTGCCGACGTATTTTTCGACATCCATGGAGCTAAAGGTGTGCTTGCCGGCACGCTTGCAACGCACCGAAAAGATCTTTCCTTCCAGCTCATTACCGAAGTGCTGTTTGCACTTCTCGGTGATGTCGTCGAAGTCGCCAAGCGGGTACTCATCCACCTGCAGGAAATGCGCGATGCCCGGCATGCAGCTCAGGCGCTCGGTCATGTCCTTCAAGGCTTTGGGCTCGGTGACACGGGTTTCCAGCTCGAGGTTGTCCCACACGCCATTCACCACCACAGCCGGGTCCAGATCGCGGAGCACGGCACGGATGTTCTTGGCCAATTGACGGATGAAACGCATCCGTACCGGTCGGCTCTTGATGGTGATTTCGGGGAAGACTTTAACGATTAATTTCATGGAAACAGCGCGCGCCGGGCCTGCTGAAAAAGGGGGGCGCGGATTATAGCGGAAATCGCTCACGGTTTAACCAGTTAATATGCATAGCACACGCAACGCACTAAATGGGTGCGCTTTCGTTCCATTGCGCCACATTGCGGTGCGAAGATTTTACGCTTTTGTCGCAATGCACCTTTATAGGGGCGTTTTTGGATCAAAAAACCCATGTTGGCGCACTGGCATGCAATTTGCTCTCTTGTGAGGCAGGTTGCCATGGCGGAGTATCCGCGCCGGCATCACCCAAATTCTAAGGGCTACTCCACTACCCAGCCCGAAGCCACCCGGAGGACACTATGTCGAAGTCGGTTCAACTCATCAAAGATCATGACGTTAAATGGATTGATCTGCGCTTCACGGACACCAAAGGCACTCAGCACCACGTGACCATGCCGGCTCGCGATGCGCTGGATGATGCTTTCTTTGAAGAAGGCAAAATGTTCGACGGTTCCTCCATCGCTGGCTGGAAAGGCATCGAAGCCTCCGACATGATCCTGATGCCGGACGACAGCACTGCCGTGCTGGACCCGTTCACCGAAGAGCCAACCCTGATCCTGGTTTGCGACGTGATCGAGCCTTCGACCATGCAAGGCTACGACCGCGACCCACGTGCGATCGCCAAGCGTGCCGAGGAATACCTGAAGTCCACCGGTATCGGCGACACCGTATTCGTAGGCCCGGAGCCAGAGTTCTTCATCTTCGACCAGGTCAAGTTCAAGTCCGACATCTCCGGTTCGATGTTCAAGATCTACTCCGAACAAGGTTCGTGGATGTCCGACCAGGACGTGGAAGGCGGCAACCATGGCCACCGTCCAGGTATCAAAGGTGGCTACTTCCCGGTTCCGCCGTTCGACCATGACCACGAAATCCGTACCTCCATGTGCAACGCCATGGAAGACATGGGCCTGGTCATCGAAGTGCACCACCACGAAGTGGCGACTGCCGGCCAGAACGAAATCGGTGTGAAGTTCAACACCCTGGTGGCCAAGGCTGACGAAGTTCAAACCCTGAAGTATTGCGTACACAACACTGCCGTTGCCTACGGCCGTACCGCTACCTTCATGCCTAAGCCGCTGTACGGCGATAACGGCTCGGGTATGCACGTTCACTTGTCCATCGCCAAAGATGGCAAGAACACCTTCGCTGGCGAAGGTTATGCCGGCCTGTCCGACACCGCCCTGTACTTCATCGGCGGTATCATCAAGCACGGTAAGGCCCTGAACGGCTTCACCAACCCGTCGACCAACTCCTACAAGCGTCTGGTCCCAGGTTTCGAAGCACCGGTAATGCTGGCTTACTCGGCACGTAACCGTTCCGCGTCGATCCGTATTCCTTACGTGTCCAGCCCTCGTGCTCGCCGTATCGAAGCGCGCTTCCCGGATCCAGCAGCCAACCCATACCTGGCCTTCGCTGCCCTGGTCATGGCCGGCCTGGACGGTATCCAGAACAAGATCCACCCTGGCGACGCCGCCGACAAAAACTTGTACGACCTGCCGCCTGAAGAGGCCAAAGAGATCCCACAAGTGTGTGGCAGCCTGAAAGAAGCCCTGGAAGAGCTGGACAAGGGCCGTGCGTTCCTGACCAAAGGCGGCGTGTTCAGCGACGACTTCATCGACGCTTACATCGAGCTGAAAAGCGCGGAAGAAATCAAGGTTCGCACCTTCGTACACCCGCTGGAATACGAGCTGTACTACAGCTGCTGATCCGGTAGCGCCGCTTAACGTGGCGTGCTGAAAAAAGACCTCCTTCAGGAGGTCTTTTTTTGCCCGCGATTTGTGAAGAATGCGGGAGCAGGCTGGCCCGCGATAGCGTACTGCCCGCCACCTGATGTATGACTGACCCACCGCCATCGCGGGCAAGCCCGCTCCCACAGGAGATCACCTTTGAAATACCGATTTGTGTTCGCTCTGTTATTTGTCAGTACCGGTGCGAGCGCCGCGCCACCTACCCTTGAGCCGCTGCTCAACAGCATCGCCGAGCGCCTGGAAATTGCCGACCAGGTAGCCCTGAGCAAATGGGACAGCAAAAAACCCGTAGAAGATAAGAAACGCGAACAAGAGGTGATCGCCAGCGTTGTCGCCCAGGCGCCAAGCTACAAGCTGGACCCTGCCGCCGCCGAGCAGTTTTTCTCGGCGCAGATCGAAGCGAACAAACTGGTGCAGTACACGCACCTGTCCGACTGGCAGTTCCAGGGCAAGGCGCCCGATGATCCGCGCCCGGACCTGGTCAAGCAGATTCGCCCGCAGCTGGATGAACTGCAAAAGCGCCTGCTGCAGCAACTGGCCGACTTCAGCCCGCAGCGCACCGACCCGCAGTGCCCGCAATGGCTCGCCACGGCCGTGCATGAGCCGCTGAACGATCCTTTGCGGCAACTGGCAATGATTCGCGCCACGGCCGAGCTGTGCATCCAGAAGAACTGAGGCTGTAACCCCGATCACAATGTGGGAGCTGGCTTGCCTGCGATAAGCGCGGTACATCCAAAACCGCTATCGCAGGCAAGCCAGCGCCCACACCCACCGCAACCTTCCAGGCGATTCACCGTAATTTCCTAGTTCCTGAACAACCTTCACAAAACCGCACTATATTGGTGCGACCCACTGCACCCTTCCCACCTGTCCAGCCCATTTTGGTTCGAATCTTCCCGATGAAGCTGGCAGAACGCCACAGATTCGAGCCTTAAACGCCTATTTCAGGCGATTAACGCTTCTTTTCGGAGCCTTGGTTTGGTTTTTGCATTTTCCTTGTATCAGCGTGTGCCTCAAGCACGCGCCTTGCTCCAAAAGAGGTCCCGATGACCATCAGTGATGCACTGCACCGTTTGTTACTCGACAACCTGACCACCGCGACCATCCTGCTCAACGCCGATCTGCGTCTTGAGTACATGAATCCGGCAGCAGAGATGCTCCTGGCCATCAGCGGCCAGCGCAGCCATGGGCAGTTCATCAGCGAGCTGTTCACCGAGTCAGCCGAAGCCTTGAGCTCATTGCGCCAGGCGGTGGAGCAGGCACACCCGTTTACCAAACGCGAAGCGATGCTCACCGCCCTCACCGGCCAGACGCTGACGGTCGACTACGCCGTCACCCCGATCCTGAGCAATGGCGCGACCCTGCTGCTGCTCGAAGTGCACCCTCGCGACCGCCTGCTGCGCATTACCAAGGAAGAAGCGCAGCTGTCCAAGCAGGAAACCAGCAAGATGCTGGTGCGCGGCCTGGCCCATGAGATCAAGAACCCCCTCGGCGGGATTCGCGGCGCGGCGCAACTGCTGGCCCGCGAGCTGCCGGAGGAACACCTCAAGGACTACACCAACGTCATCATCGAAGAAGCCGACCGCCTGCGTAACCTGGTGGACCGCATGCTCGGCTCCAACAAGCTGCCGTCGCTGGCGATGACCAACGTGCACGAAGTGCTGGAGCGCGTCTGCCACCTGGTCGAGGCCGAAAGCCAGGGCTGCATTACCTTGGTGCGCGACTATGATCCGAGCATTCCGGACGTATTGATCGACCGCGAACAGATGATCCAGGCAGTGCTCAATATCGTGCGCAACGCCATGCAAGCCATCAGCAGCCAGAACGAACTGCGCCTGGGCCGCATCAGCCTGCGCACCCGTGCCCTGCGCCAGTTCACCATCGGCCATGTGCGCCATCGCCTGGTGACCAAGGTCGAGATCATCGACAACGGCCCGGGCATTCCTGCGGAACTGCAGGAAACCATTTTCTTTCCCATGGTCAGCGGCCGCCCGGACGGTACCGGGCTGGGCCTGGCCATTACCCAGAACATCATCAGCCAGCACCAGGGTCTGATCGAATGTGAGAGCCATCCTGGCCACACCACGTTCTCGATCTTTCTGCCACTGGAACAAGGAGCCCCATCGACATGAGCCGTAGTGAAACTGTCTGGATCGTCGATGACGACCGTTCTATCCGCTGGGTCCTCGAGAAAGCCTTGCAACAGGAAGGCATGACCACCCAGAGCTTCGACAGCGCCGACGGGGTGATGAGCCGCCTGGCTCGCCAGCAGCCCGACGTGATCATTTCCGACATCCGCATGCCCGGCGCCAGTGGCCTGGACCTGTTGGCACGGATTCGCGAGCAGCACCCGCGTTTGCCGGTGATCATCATGACCGCGCACTCGGACCTGGACAGCGCTGTCGCGTCCTACCAGGGCGGCGCCTTTGAATACCTGCCCAAGCCATTCGACGTGGACGAGGCGGTGGCGCTGGTCAAACGCGCCAACCAGCACGCCCAGGAACAGCAGAACCAAGAAGCCCCACCCGCCCTGACCCGCACCCCGGAAATCATCGGCGAAGCGCCGGCGATGCAGGAAGTGTTTCGCGCCATCGGGCGTTTGAGCCACTCCAACATCACCGTACTGATCAATGGCGAATCGGGGACCGGTAAAGAACTGGTGGCCCACGCCCTGCACCGTCACAGCCCACGGGCGGCTTCGCCATTTATTGCGTTGAACATGGCGGCTATCCCGAAGGACTTGATGGAGTCCGAGTTGTTCGGCCATGAAAAAGGCGCGTTTACCGGCGCCGCCAACCTGCGTCGCGGGCGTTTTGAACAGGCGGACGGCGGCACGCTGTTCCTCGATGAAATCGGTGATATGCCGGCCGATACCCAGACCCGCCTGCTGCGCGTGCTGGCGGACGGCGAGTTCTACCGGGTTGGCGGGCACACGCCGGTCAAGGTCGACGTGCGTATCATCGCCGCGACCCACCAGAACCTGGAAACCCTGGTGCATGCGGGCAAATTCCGTGAGGACTTGTTCCACCGCCTCAATGTGATCCGTATCCACATTCCGCGGATGTCGGACCGTCGCGAAGACATCCCGACGCTCGCCCGCCACTTCCTTGCCCGCGCCGCGCAAGAGCTGGCGGTTGAGCCGAAGCTGCTCAAAAGCGAGACCGAGGAATACCTGAAGAACCTGCCGTGGCCAGGTAACGTGCGCCAGCTGGAGAACACTTGCCGCTGGATCACGGTGATGGCGTCCGGGCGCGAAGTGCATATCAGCGACCTGCCACCGGAACTGCTCAGCCTGCCGCAGGACTCTGCGCCGGTGACCAACTGGGAGCAGGCGCTGCGCCAATGGGCGGATCAGGCCCTGGCTCGCGGCCAGTCGAGCCTGCTGGACAGCGCCGTACCAGCGTTTGAGCGGATCATGATCGAAACCGCCCTGAAGCACACCGCAGGTCGCCGTCGCGATGCCGCCGTGCTGCTGGGCTGGGGCCGCAACACCCTGACGCGCAAGATCAAGGAGCTGGGGATGAAGGTCGATGGTGGTGACGACGATGAGGGCGACGACGCCTGACTTACAGGCTCACTGAAGATCTAATGTGGGAGCAACTGTCTTGATGGTTTTCATCAAGCCATTTTTTCCAGAGGCGGCAACGCTCCCACGGCTGTACTCCGTGTAACTGCTTTAGGAAATAGCTACCGCAGGATTTTAGGCGGCTTGCTCTTTCCATTCAGATCCATCACGGATCATTGCGTTTAGGCGTACCAGCAAAACACGCATACACGCGATGAGTGCCACTTTGGCGCATTTTCCTTTCTCGCGCAGCGCCTTATATCGCGCGGCAAACTCAGGCTGAAACCGGATCACTGACCAACAGGCCATATACAGTGAGCGCCTCGCGGCGAACCTGCCGCCGCTGATATGACGCTTGCCTTTGTGCTTGCCGCTATCGTCGTTGTAGGGCGCAGTGCCGCTCAATGCTGCAATCTGATGTCTACCCACCTCGCCTAGCTCCGGAAGATAGGACATCAAGCTGGCCGCTGTAACAAGTCCTATGCCTTTGACTGAGCACAGAAGGGCTACTTTTTTACGATCCAGACGTTCTGTACTTTGGCGGATCAGGCTTTCCAGCTCCTTCAGCACTTTTTGCAAATAGTCGATATGACTCTGCAGCGCAGGCTTGACCACGTCAGAGGAGGCCGTTTTAAGCCGCCGTTTGTCGTCATCTCTTTGCTGAACAAAGTGCTCTCGCTGTTGGACTAGGGCGCGCAAATCATCCTGCTCGGCGCTGGTAACCCGGCTATCGGGCGATTTGATGACCGCTGCGAACTGCGCAAGAAGGCGTGCATCTATCGGATCGGTTTTGGCTTGTTGCCCCATAGCCCGGGCAAAGCTTTTGGCTCGGCAAGGGTTGATCCGTATGACTTCAAAGCCCGCAGCTTGAAGCGCTTTCATGACTTTGCGCTCGTAACCGCCAGTGGCCTCCAGCAACACTCGACCCACGCGATGCAGGGTTAGCCATCCAATTAACCCAGGAAAATCACTCTGCGAATTGGAACAACTCATCGCTACATCCAGTTGATCAACCCGAATCTCGAGGCTACCGCTGGAGACATCAATACCTGCTGGATAGGAAAACATAGCCAAATCCTCTTACACTCAAGGTGAGAGCGCTCTGGCTTGGCCCACGCTTGTAACTGTTCGAGGTGGGCTCGTTCAACTGTTCGGGCTCAATGACCAGAGTGGAGAGGTGAGTGACAGCATGGGCTCCCACACGTGCTTTAAGCACTTCGGGCATTCAGCTTGTCACTCACCGCTCTCACCTTCAGTTTAAGCCTGGTTCAAGACACAAGCGGGCTTGCTCGCGAAGGCGGTGTCATTCAGCACATCAGTGACTGAAACACCGCCTTCGCGAGCAAGCCCGCTCCCACATTTGGATCTCCATAAGGGTCCAGGCGCGTGCACCGCTTCAATGCACCCTGTACCAGCATCGCGCACGCCTTCCAAGCCTCAAGCAAGCATCGTAGTAAGAACATAGAGAATCCCGAAAACAACGAAGCCCCGTATTCCGGGGCCTTGCGCTTTCTAGAAGTTTTTTTTGGCACACCTTGGCCACTCTGGCACGCGCCCTGCAATAACCCCTGTACTACCCAGTTTCGGGGACCTTGGTACAGGCAGGCCGAGACTCCCCTCTTTACACCCGGGGTGCTTGATGCGAACCGCATCGCGCTCCACACCGCTTTGGGGAACCTTGGTACAGGCAGGCCGGGGATTCCCTCTTTAACACCGAAGCCTCTGGCTTCACCCCGTTTTGGGAGCCCTGGTACAGGCAGGCCGGGAACTCCCTCTTTTATTGCTCTTGGAGATGGATCTCCAGCCGCCAGCGGCCATCAACTTCTTCCCCCCTCCAATCCCCGCGCAACGGCCGAGCCGCCACCAGATTCAGCAGCAAGCCGCCGTCGGTCTTGCGCACGCGCCAGTTCACGTCCTTTTCATTGATCTTGAGTTGCCCACTGGTGCCCTTGCCTTGGGCGTCAAACAACAGCGCCACGGTGCCGTCGATATGCTCGCCGTGCAGCTTGGGTTCGCTGTTGAACCACACCACCACGCCATCCGCCGCGGTCTCAACCTGCTGCAGTTCGACCGGGTCCGGGGTGGTCAGGCGGCCAATCATCAAGCCCACCATCAAGCCGACAATCGCCAACGAGCCCATGACCCTGGGCAATAGCTTCGGCCTTGGGTCGTCTTCGGGGGTAGAATGCAGCGCATCTTTGCCTTCGGAGCCGTGCATGTTTCACGTCATCCTTTTTCAACCAGAAATTCCGCCGAATACCGGCAACGTTATCAGGCTGTGCGCCAACAGTGGCTGCCACCTGCATTTGATCGAGCCCCTGGGCTTTGACATGGACGACAAGCGCCTGCGCCGCGCCGGGCTGGACTACCACGAGTACGCCACCCTCAAGCGCCATGCCGACCTGGCGAGTTGCCTGGAAAGCCTGGGGCACCCGCGACTGTTCGCGTTCACCACCAAGGGTTCGCGACCGTTCCACGATGCCAGCTTTGCCGAGGGCGACGCGTTCCTGTTCGGTCCGGAGAGCCGGGGCCTGCCGCCGGAGGTGCTGGACGCACTGCCAGACGGTCATCGTCTGCGTTTGCCGATGCGCGAGGGGTGCCGCAGCTTGAACCTGTCCAACACCGTGGCCGTCGCTGTCTACGAAGGCTGGCGCCAACTCGGCTTTAAATAACACCCCTAACGAATGTGGGAGCGGGCTTGCTCGCGAAAGCAGTGTGCCAGTCAATGAAGGTATCGACTGAAGTACCGCCTTCGCGAGCAAGCCCGCTCCCACATTTTTTACATCCGCAGCTTATTGAACGGTCGACGAACCTTCACTTTGCATGCGCTGCAGCTCTTGCGCATACAGGGCATCGAAGTTCACCGGTGCCAGCATCAGCGCCGGGAACGAGCCACGGGTGACCAGGCTGTCCAGGGTCTCGCGGGCATACGGGAACAGGATGTTCGGGCAGAACGCACCCAGGGTGTGGCTCATGGACGCTTCGTCCAGGCCCTGGATCAGGAAGATACCGGCCTGTTGCACTTCAGCGATGAAGGCTACTTCTTCGCCGTTCTTGACGGTGACCGACAGGGTCAGCACCACTTCATGGAAGTCGCCTTCCAGTGCTTTTTGACGGGTGTTCAGGTCCAGCGCAACGCTTGGGGTCCATTCCTGGCGGAAGATCGCCGGGCTTTTCGGCGCTTCGAACGACAGGTCACGCACATAGATCCGCTGCAGCGAGAACTGTGGGCCTTGGGCTTCTGCTGCTTCGGTGTTCTGTTGATCAGTCATCGCAGATCCTTCTCTATCTTGGGGTCTTTTAGGGTTTAGAAGTCAGACGAGCAGCAGCGCATCGAGTTTACCGGCGCGCTCCAGGGCGAACAGGTCATCGCAGCCACCGATGTGCCTGGCGCCGATCCAGATTTGCGGCACGGACGTGCGCCCCGCCTTCTGGGCCATTTCGGCACGCACCTGGGGTTTGCCGTCGACCTTGATCTCTTCGAAGGCAACGCCCTTTTTCTCCAGCAAGGCCTTGGCCCGCATGCAGTAAGGGCACCAATCGCTGGAATACACGACAACCTGGCTCATATCACTTCACCAGTGGCAGGTTATCGGCCTTCCAGCTGCCAATACCGCCGGACAGTTTGGCGGCGGTGAAACCGGACTTGAGCATCTCACGGGCGTGGGTGCCGGAGTGCTGGCCTTGGGCGTCGACCAGGATGATGGTCTTGGCCTTGTGCTTTTCCAGCTCGGCCAGGCGCGCGATCAGCTTGTCCTGAGGAATGTTCAGGGCGCCGACGATATGGCCAGCGGCGAAATCCTTGGCCGGGCGGATATCCACGACAACGGCCTCATCCTTGTTGACCAGCGCGGTCAGCTCCGCCGTGCTCAGGCTGCGGCCACCGCGGCTCAATTCGTGAGCGATCAGCAGCGCCAGCAGGATGACGAAGGCACCCACAAGCAGGTAGTGGGCAGTGGCAAATGCAATCAGGTGATCAACCATCAAGGAGGTTCCAGGGCGTTAAAATGGCGGTAAGTATACACAGCCGTCAGGGGGGGCCAACCCCCGTAAAGCGGTGACGTGGTCGGAACTTCGCTTTAAACTGCCACTCCCTTTTCAATTGTCTTCCTTTATTACCGCCGCGAGAGGATCTATGACTACCACGCCTAAACCTTTGGTCCTGATAATTCTCGATGGCTTCGGACACAGTGAAAGCCACCACGACAACGCGGTGTACGCGGCCAAGAAGCCGGTACTCGATCGTTTGACCGCCACCGTGCCAAACGGCCTGATCTCCGGCTCGGGCATGGACGTGGGCCTGCCGGACGGCCAGATGGGCAACTCGGAAGTCGGCCATATGAATCTCGGCGCCGGACGAGTGGTCTATCAAGACTTCACACGTGTGACCAAAGCGATCCGCGATGGCGAGTTCTTCGAGAACCCGACCATCTGCGCGGCGGTCGATAAAGCAGTGGCTGCCGGTAAAGCTGTGCATTTCATGGGCTTGTTGTCGGATGGTGGCGTCCACAGCCACCAGGACCACTTGGTCGCCATGGCCGAACTGGCGTTCAAGCGCGGCGCTGACAAGATCTACCTGCACGCCTTCCTCGACGGCCGTGACACCCCGCCGAAAAGCGCGCAATCGTCCATCGAACTGCTCGACACCACCTTCGCCGCCTTGGGCAAAGGCCGTATCGCCAGCCTGGTCGGCCGTTACTTCGCCATGGACCGCGACAACCGCTGGGACCGCGTAGCCCAGGCCTACAACCTGATCGTCGACGGCCAGGCCGAATTCCACGCCGCCACCGCCCAGGAAGGCCTCGAAGCCGCCTACGCCCGTGGCGAGAGCGATGAATTTGTCAAAGCCACCACCATCGGTGAGCCGGTGAAAGTCGAAGACGGCGACGCCGTGGTGTTCATGAACTTCCGCGCCGACCGCGCCCGCGAGCTGAGCCGCGTGTTTGTCGAAGACGGCTTCAAGGAGTTCGAGCGCGCGCGCCAGCCGAAGGTGCAGTACGTGGGCCTGACCCAATACGCCGCGAGCATCCCGGCTCCCGCCGCTTTTGCAGCAGGCACCTTGGATAACGTGCTGGGCGACTACCTGGCGAAAAACGGCAAGACCCAGCTGCGCATCGCCGAAACCGAAAAATACGCCCACGTGACGTTTTTCTTCTCCGGTGGCCGTGAAGAGCCGTTCCCGGGCGAAGAGCGCATCCTGATCCCGTCGCCAAAAGTCGCCACTTACGACCTGCAGCCGGAAATGAGCGCGCCGGAAGTCACCGACAAGATCGTCGACGCCATCGAACACCAGCGTTACGACGTGATCGTGGTCAACTACGCCAACGGCGACATGGTCGGCCACAGCGGCAACCTGGAAGCCGCCACCAAAGCCGTGGAATGCCTGGACCTGTGCGTCGGCCGCATCGTCGATGCCCTGGAAAAAGTCGGCGGCGAAGCGCTGATCACTGCCGACCACGGCAACTGCGAGCAAATGTCCGACGAATCCACCGGCCAGGCCCACACCGCCCACACTACCGAGCCGGTACCGTTCATCTACGTCGGCAAGCGCGACTTCAAAGTGCGTGAAGGCGGCGTGCTGGCGGATGTGGCGCCGACTATGTTGATGTTGATGGGGCTGGAGAAGCCGCAAGAAATGACCGGGACCTCGATCCTGGTCTGATTCTCAGCCTCACCCAAAAACCCGTGTGGGAGCGGGCTTGCTCGCGAATGCGGCCGTTCAGTCGACATTTTCAACGACTGACGCACCGCATTCGCGAGCAAGCCCGCTCCCACATTGGTTTTGCGCTGTTTGGAAGATATCTTTTCGCCATACCTGTGCCACTCGGCACCTATCTTGCCTTCCAGCCCCAATTGGGCGTTTTTTTTGCCGCGCTTGGCGGGCATACTAGGCCGTCCATTTCCCTGGTGTCGCCCGCCTCTATGCTTCGCGCCTTGATTACCCTTGCTCTTGTCTGCCTGCTCCAACCGGCGTTTGCCGATGAGCGCGCACAAACCCAACAACAGTTGGACGCTACGCGTCAGGACATTACCGAGCTGAAAAAGCTGCTCGGCAAGCTCCAGGAAGAAAAGTCCGGGGTGCAGAAAGACCTACGCGGCACGGAAACCGAGATGGGCAAGCTGGAGAAGCAGGTCCAGGAGCTACAAAAAGAATTAAAGAAGAGCGAGTCGGAACTGGAGCGACTCGACGCTGAGAAAAAAAAACTCCAGAGCGCACGCGTTGAACAGCAACGCCTGATCGCAATCCAGGCCCGCGCCGCCTACCAGAACGGCCGCCAGGAGTACCTCAAGCTGCTGCTCAACCAGCAGAACCCTGAGAAATTTGCGCGCACCCTCACCTACTACGACTACCTGAGCAAAGCCCGCATGGAGCAATTGAAAAGCTTCAACGAGACTCTGCGCCAGTTGGTCAATGTGGAACAGGAAATCGCCAACCAGCAATCGCAATTGCAGGACCAGAAAAGCGCCCTCGACACCCAGCGCAACGAGCTGGACAAGGTCCGCAAGGAGCGCCAGCTGGCCCTGGCCAAGCTCAATGACGACGTAAAGGCGCGCGACGCCAAGCTGCAAGCCCGCGAGCAGGACCAGGCCGACTTGGCCAAAGTGCTCAAGACCATCGAAGAAACCCTGGCTCGCCAGGCACGTGAGGCCGAAGAAGCGCGGCAGAAAGCGCTGATCGCCCAGCAGGAAGCCGAAAAAAAGCGCCAGCGTGAGGCCGAACTGGCTGCCACCTCGGACGCCCCGGCACCGCGCAAACCGGCGCATGCAGCCCCTGGCCCGCTGGTTTCCAGCGCCGGCGAGTCGTTCGGCGGCCCTTTTGCTTCAGCTCGCGGCAAACTTCCATGGCCGGTTGATGGTCGATTACTGGCACGCTTCGGTGAAACCCGTGGCGATGACACCCGCGCCAAGTGGGACGGGGTGATGATCAGCGCCTCTGCCGGCAGCCAGGTCCACGCTGTTCACGGTGGGCGCGTGGTATTTGCCGATTGGCTGCGCGGCGCCGGTTTGTTGGTGATTCTCGACCACGGTAATGGCTATTTGAGCCTTTACGGCCACAATCAGACTTTACTCAAGTCGGCAGGTGATGTTGTAAAAGCCGGTGAATCCATCTCCACTGTGGGTAACAGTGGTGGCCAGGACACTCCGGCGCTGTACTTCGCTATTCGTCAGCAGGGTCGCCCGAGCGATCCTGCACAATGGTGCAGAACCCAAGGATAAGGGTCGCATCTACATTAGGAGTTCGTTCGACATGCTGCATTTGTCCCGCCTCACTTCGCTGGCCCTGACGATCGCCCTGGTGATCGGCGCGCCCCTGGCTTTCGCCGACCAGGCCGCCCCGGCTGCACCTGCTGCCACCGCCGCGACCACCAAGGCGCCGTTGCCGCTGGACGAGCTGCGCACCTTTGCCGAGGTCATGGACCGGATCAAGGCAGCCTATGTCGAACCCGTAGATGACAAGACCCTGCTGGAGAATGCCATCAAGGGCATGCTCAGCAACCTCGACCCGCACTCCGCCTACCTGGGCCCGGAAGATTTTGCCGAGCTGCAGGAAAGCACCAGCGGTGAGTTCGGCGGCCTGGGCATTGAAGTTGGCGCCGAAGACGGCAACATCAAGGTGGTCTCGCCGATCGATGACACCCCCGCGTCGAAGGCCGGCATCCAGGCCGGCGACTTCATCGTCAAGATCAACGGCCAGCCGACCCGTGGCCAGACCATGACCGAAGCCGTCGACAAGATGCGCGGCAAGATCGGCCAGAAAATCACCCTGACCCTGGTACGCGACGGCGGCAACCCGTTCGATGTAACGCTGACCCGCGCGACCATTGTGGTCAAGAGCGTGAAGAGCCAGCTGCTGGAGTCGGGCTACGGTTACATCCGTATCACCCAGTTCCAGGTCAAGACCGGTGACGAAGTGGCCAAGGCCCTGGCCAAGCTGCGCAAGGACAACGGCAAGAAACTCAGCGGCATCGTGCTCGACCTGCGCAACAACCCAGGCGGCGTGCTGCAATCGGCGGTGGAAGTGGTTGATCACTTCATCACCAAGGGCCTGATCGTCTACACCAAGGGCCGTATTGCCAACTCCGAACTGCGCTTCTCGGCCACCGGCAACGACCTCAGCGAAAACGTGCCGCTGGCCGTGCTGATCAACGGCGGCAGCGCCTCGGCGTCGGAAATCGTCGCCGGCGCCCTGCAAGACCAGAAACGCGGCGTGCTGATGGGCACCACCAGCTTCGGCAAAGGCTCGGTACAAACCGTGTTGCCGCTGAACAACGAGCGTGCGCTGAAGATCACCACTGCTTTGTACTACACGCCGAACGGCCGCTCGATCCAGGCCCAGGGCATCGTGCCGGACATTGAGGTGCGCAAGGCCAAGATCACCAACGAGATCGACAGCGAGTACTACAAAGAAGCGGACCTGCAAGGTCATTTGGGCAATGGCAACGGCGGCGCCGACCAACCGACCGGCAGCGGCAAGAAAGCCAAGCCGATGCCGCAGGACGACGACTACCAGCTGGCTCAGGCACTCAGCCTGCTCAAAGGCCTGAGCATCACGCGCAGCCGTTGATATGCGTTTTGCCCTGATCATCGCGGTGCTGTGCAGCCTGGCAGGCGTCGCCCATGCGACGCCTGCCGGCGAGCCGCACAAAGCCTACCTGACCCTCATCATCGACGACCTCGGGCAGAACCTGCCCCGGGATCGTCGCGTGCTGGCCCTGCCTGGGCCGGTCACCACGGCGGTCATGCCCGACACACCCCACGCCGCCGAATTTGCCCGCGAGGCACACAAAGCCGGCAAGATCGTGATCCTGCATATGCCCATGGACCCGGCGACCGGCCCCTTCGCCTGGCACCCTGAGCTGCCCATCGAAGAACTCGCCAAGCGCCTGGACGCTGCGTTCAAGGCGGTGCCCTACACCGCAGGCATCAACAACCACATGGGCAGCCGCATGACCGCGCAACCGGTCGCCATGGCCTGGTTGATGGCCGAGCTGCAACGGCGCAACAAGTTCTTCGTCGACAGCCGCACCAGCGCGCAGACCGTCGCGGCAGCCGAGGCGCAGAAGATTGGATTGGCCCATGTCTCGCGGGATGTATTCCTCGATGACGAGCGCACTGAAGCAGCGATCACCACGCAATTGCAGACCGCAATCAAGCTGGCCCACAAGCAGGGTTCGGTCGTGATGATCGGTCACCCTTACCCGCAAACCCTGGCGGTGCTGGAGCGCGAGCTGCCCAAACTTAAGGCTCAGGGCGTCGATTGGATCGATATCAAGTTGATGATCAGCGTGCGCAGTAACCAAGCGATGGCGGGTCACGGCAAAAACGGCACCTACCTTCCAGCGCGTAGATAGATACAGCCCGGCAATGCGCTGACTGCTCGATAGTTGATGCTCCCATCAACTGGAGAGCCCATCATGAAGCCTCTGCAATTCAACGACCTGCTCATCAGCTTTACCAGCGAATTCCTGCCCCTGTGGAACGACAAGGGGTCCAGCGCGCACGAAGCCGTCGGCCTCTGGCGGCCCAGCATGACATCCGACGCGCTGAACCCGTTTTACGCCCTGGGTGATATTGCGGTGGGTCACTATCGCAATATCAACCACAGCAAGATCGTCGCCGTCGTGAGCGACGCGAATAAGGTCGACGGCACGGCCCTGCGTGCGCCCGTTGACTATCAATTGGTGTGGCACGATGAAGGGACTGGCGCTCACGCCAATTTTTCAATCTGGCGCCCGCTGCCCCCGGAGGGTTACGTCACGATGGGACTGGTGTGCGGTGTCGGCTACGACAAACCTTCGCGCCATGCCGTACGCTGCGTACGAGCAGACCTGGTCGTAACAGCTCAAGCGGGCGAACTGATCTGGAATGATAAAGGCAGCGGCTCCGCCAACGATTTCAGCGCCTGGTCGGTCATCCCTCCCGGTGCATCTCCCGGCGAAGCCTACCTGGCACCTGGCACCTTCCTTGGCAGTGACAGTTATGCCAGGCCAAGCGTAGAGACCTACGCGCTGCGGCTGGCGCTGACCGCGCAACTCAGCGACCTGCCGGCACCTCCCGCCCTCATCGGGCATGAAAGCCCTGCTGCGGATGACACCACCTCAACGCTTCAGGTGTGCGAGCTGCCGTGGTTCTGTGTAAAAGACCCGGAGCTGACTGCAGTCGAACAGTCTCAGTCGTCGCCCACCTATCGCCTGGAGCGCACGGACCGCCACCTTATCGCCGGCTTCGGGCACAACACCGAGGCGACCAGTCAGCCGTTCATGTGGACGGCCACCAAGGGCGAACTGGGAGGAAATGCCAAGGCCCTGGCAGCCAACACCAGCATCGACCTGAGCAACGAGTGGCCCGTGTACCCACATGCCTTTGAGTTGAATTTTTCGGCGCATCTGGACCGAGACTTCACGCACACCCAACGCTCGGCGAAAGGCTGGAGCCACGCCTCGCCGCTGGAAATCATCACTTACGTCCCGCCAAACAAAGCCGTCGCGGCTTACCTTGTGCGCAGTGAGTATTGCCTGCTGCGTCAGGACGGCAGCCAGGTTTCAGGTACCGTCAGCTACACCAATGGTGATCACATTTATATGAGCGAGTCTTCCGAGGCCGCGCCATTGCCGGATGAAGCGCCTCCAGCATCAGAAGCCCCTCAAGCAGAGCCGAACCTAGAGGTAACGGGCCATGATTTGATCGATAACGCCCTCATCCCGTAACTGATCAAGCGCCGCCTGCAGCTTGCTCACCACTTCATCCGGCACGTCTTTATTCAACGCCAGGTAAAGCTGGGCACTGTTGAAGCGCAAGACGGTTTTAAGCTGGGTCACCCCGACCTGGCGGGCTAGGTAACGACCCGCCGGGTCACCGGTCGCCCACAGATCAATCTGGCCTTCCACCAGCTTTTGCGCATTGTCTTGGTCACGCAGTGCAACGACCGGGTTAAGGCCCTGCTTTTCCAGCGTTTCAGCAATGGCGTCGCCCTTGTAGGCGCCGATCTTGTAGCGGCGCGCGTGCTCAAGGTCGGTCAGTTGGATCTTGCTGTCGGCCTTGGCCAGTAGCACCCAATCGTCCGGACCGATAGGGCCGACCCATTTGAATAACGCCTCGCGATCCGGCAAACGGGCCATCACGAATACGCCATAGCCAGGTTTTTCCAGGGCGAGCTTGTAGATGCGCTCCCAAGGAAAACGCAGGGTGAGGTTGTAGGAAATGCCGGCACGCTTGAAGGTCTCGCGCACGATGTCCACGGCGATGCCTTCGATGTTCTCGTCCTTGGCGAAGTTCTTGCCGTTTTTCGCCATGTTGTAGGGCGGGAAGTTTTCCGTCAGCAACACCAGGGAGGCGTCAGACGGTTCTTCGGCGTTGGCCGAACCTGCCAGCAGGAGGGAAGTACTGGCGAGGGCGAGCAGCAGGGTCTTGAACATGAAGGCTACCGGAATCCATGGCAAGCGCAGAGAGTGCCGCGCACTTGCCATGGTGTCCAGCAGCGTTTAGCGAACGACGATACCGCGCGCCGCCATGTAGGCCTTGGCCTCGGGAACGGTGTACTCGCCAAAGTGGAAAATACTCGCCGCCAGCACCGCGCTGGCGTGGCCTTCGATCACACCATCGGCTAAATGCTGCAGGTTGCCGACGCCGCCGGAAGCGATCACTGGAATGCCCAGCGCATCGCTGATGGCGCGGGTCACGCCCAGGTCGAAGCCGTTTTTCATGCCGTCCTGGTCCATGCTGGTCAGCAGGATTTCACCGGCGCCGAGGGCTTCCATCTTCATTGCCCACTCCACCGCGTCCAGGCCGGTCGGCTTGCGACCGCCGTGGGTGAAGATCTCCCAGCGCGGGGTTTCGCCCGGGCCGGAGACTTTTTTGGCGTCGATGGCAACGACGATGCATTGCGAGCCGAAGTGCTGCGCTGCTTCGCCGACGAACTCCGGGTTGAACACCGCTGCCGTGTTGATCGACACCTTGTCCGCGCCGGCATTGAGCAAGTTGCGGATGTCCTGCACGGTGCGCACACCACCGCCCACGGTCAGCGGGATGAATACCTGGCTGGCCATGCGTTCGACGGTATGCAATGTGGTGTCGCGGCCGTCGACGCTGGCAGTGATGTCGAGAAAGGTAATCTCGTCGGCACCTTGCTCATCGTAGCGACGCGCGATTTCCACCGGGTCGCCGGCATCACGGATGTTCTCGAACTTGACGCCCTTGACCACGCGACCGTTGTCGACGTCCAGGCAAGGGATGATGCGTTTGGCCAGCGCCATGGTCAGTCCTCAGCCGTTGTAGGCGTCGCAGTAAGCCTGGGCTTCGGCGACGTCCAGGGTACCTTCGTAGATCGCGCGGCCGGTGATGGCGCCGATGATGCCGGGGGCCTTGGCGTCCAGCAGCGACTTGATGTCGCCCAGGTTGTGAATGCCGCCGGAGGCGATCACCGGAATCTTTGTCGCAGCGGCCAGCGCAGCGGTGAACGGCACGTTGCAGCCCTGCATCATGCCGTCTTTGGCGATGTCGGTATAAACGATGGCGGACACGCCGTCGGCTTCGAACTGCTTGGCCAGGTCAATCACTTGGATGGTGCTGATTTCAGCCCAGCCGTCGGTGGCGACGAAACCATCCTTGGCGTCCAGGCCCACGATGACTTTGCCTGGGAATGCGCGGCAGGCTTCGGCGACGAAGGCTGGGTCTTTCACGGCCTTGGTGCCAATGATCACGTAGCTCACGCCAGCCTTGACGTAGTGCTCGATGGTTTCCAGGGAGCGGATACCGCCGCCGATCTGAATCGGCAGGTTCGGGTAGCGTTTGGCGATCGCAGTGACCACCTCGCCGTTGACCGGTTGGCCTTCGAAGGCGCCGTTCAGGTCCACCAGATGCAGACGACGGCAGCCCCCTTCCACCCATTTGGCAGCCATGCTCACCGGGTCATCGGAGAACACGGTGGAGTCTTCCATGCGGCCTTGGCGCAGACGGACGCAGGCGCCGTCCTTGAGATCGATAGCGGGGATAATCAGCATCTGGCAAACCTTATTCGATATTCAGCAATGCTTGGGAAATCAGGGTTTCTCAAGCGACCACAGGTCGCTTTCGATGCTTTCGAACCTTTCTTTAAGGAGCGTCTGCGTATCGAAAATCGCTCTGTTGTAATAATGCGGAGCCACTTCGGTGGTGAACAGCTCAAGAATCTCGGCGACCTCGAACGAGCCCAGCTTGAGCTCGAAGCGGTCTTCCATGAAGCGCTTGATCTTGAGGGTAGCCTCACTCTCCTGCTCGGGGGTGAGGTTCAAGATCGGCTGCTTCGGCTTCCTGGCCATTACCAGCGACCATCCCAGGCGGCGAAGTTCTGCAGCAATTGCAGGCCGTGGGTATGGCTCTTCTCCGGGTGGAACTGCACGGCAAAGCGCGAACCTTCGGCCAGCGCTGCGGCGAAGTCGACGCCGTAGTGTCCGCCACCCACCACCTGGGCCGGTTGACCGGCGGCGATGTAGTAGCTGTGCACGAAGTAGAAGCGCGCCATGTCCGGCACTTCGTGCCACAGCGGGTGATCCACGGTCTGGCGGACCTCGTTCCAGCCCATGTGCGGGACTTTCAGGTGTTCGCCGTCTTCATGCAGGTCTTTGCCAAAGAACTTCACCTGGCCCGGGAACAAACCGATGCAGTCGACGCCGTCGTTCTCTTCACTGCTGTCGAGCAAGGCTTGCATGCCCACGCAGATGCCGAGGAACGGACGGTCCTGGCTGACTTCGCGCACCAGGCTGTCAAAGCCCAGGCGGCGGATCTCGGCCATGCAATCGCGAATCGCGCCAACACCAGGGAACACCACGCGGTCGGCCTCGCGAATCACGTTGGCATCGCTGGTGATCAGCACCTTGCCGGCACCGACGTGCTCGAGGGCCTTGGCCACCGAGTGCAGGTTACCCATGCCGTAATCGATAACCGCGACCGTCTGCATTACAGGACGCCCTTGGTCGACGGCATTTGCCCGGCCATGCGGTCATCCAGCTCGACGGCCATGCGCAGCGCGCGGCCGAAAGCCTTGAACACGGTTTCGATCTGGTGGTGGGTGTTGGTGCCGCGCAGGTTGTCGATGTGCAGGCTGACAAGTGCGTGGTTGACGAAACCCTGGAAAAATTCCTGGAACAGGTCGACGTCAAAGCCGCCCACGGTGGCGCGGGTGTAGGGCACGTGCATCTGCAGGCCTGGGCGGCCGGAGAAGTCGATGACTACGCGCGACAGCGCTTCGTCCAGCGGGACATAGGCGTGACCGTAGCGACGGATGCCTTTTTTGTCGCCGATAGCCTTGGCGAACGCCTGGCCGAGGGTGATGCCAACGTCTTCCACCGTGTGGTGGTCGTCGATATGCAGGTCGCCCTTGCTGACGATATCCAGGTCGATCAGCCCGTGACGGGCGATCTGGTCCAGCATGTGCTCAAGAAAAGGGACACCGATATCAAATCGGGCCTTTCCGGTGCCATCCAGGTTGATCGAGGCTTTGATCTGGGTTTCCAGAGTGTCGCGCTCGACGGACGCCTTACGTTCGGCCATCACCAGCTCCGCAAAATCATTGGGCGAAAAAGGCAGCCATTATAGGGGCGCGGGCGCTAAACAGAAACATCGAAGGGGATAAGACTGACGAGTTGAAGCGAGAGATGTCGGGGATAGACATGTGCATACATGTGAGAGCCAGTCGTGTAGTGAGCGGGCTTGCCCCGCGCTGGGTGGCGCAGCCGCCCCAACCCAGACACCGAATTCTCCAGTTAAAACGCGGTGTCCGGTTTTGGGGGCGGCTGCGCCACCCAGCGCGGGGCAAGCCCGCTCACTACAGGTTTGGTGCTAGCGGAACAGTACCGCCGTCTTCTGCAGGGTCACCCACACACCCCACGCCAACGGAATACCCACCACCAGCCAGGCGGCAATCGCCAATGGCACAGTGCCGGAAGCCGCTTTCCACTCCAGGGAAGTGGTCGCATCCGCGCCTTTGTCATGGCCCAGCGCCTGTTCGGCGGCCAATTCGGCGTCGGTCATGAAGTACTTGTCGGCCACCGGACGCACCAGCAGGTTGCAGATGAAACCCAGCACCAGCAGGCCGGCGAGAATGTACAAGGTGATGTCGTAGGCCGCCGCGCGTTCAACGCCAATGCTCAGCTGATACTCACGCAGGTAGTTCACCAACACCGGGCCCAATACGCCCGCAGCGGCCCAGGCAGTCAGCAGGCGACCGTGGATCGCGCCGACCATTTGCGTGCCGAACAGGTCAGCCAGGTAGGCCGGAACGGTCGCAAAACCACCGCCGTACATCGACAGGATGATGCAGAACGCCGCCACAAACAGCGCCACGTTGCCCAAATGCCCCAGGTTCGGGATCAACGCGTACAGGGCAAAGCCCAGGGCGAAGAACACGAAGTAGGTATTTTTACGCCCCAGGTAGTCGGAGAACGACGCCCAGAAGAACCGGCCACCGATGTTGAACAGGCTCAACAGCCCCGTAAAACCTGCGGCGATGGCTGCGATGGAAGCCAGTTGACCGGCATCCAGCTGACCAAACGGTACATCCACACCCAGCAGCTTGCCGCCGAACACTTCCTGCAGCAGTGGCGACGCCATGCCGAGGATGCCGATACCGGCGGATACGTTCAGGCACAGCACCAGCCAAACCAGACGGAACTGCGGGGTTTTCCACGCCACGTTCACGTGCACGTGGCGGTGGGTGATCATCGCGTTGCTGGCTTTTTTCGCCGGTGCGGTCCAGCCCTCAGGTTTCCAGCCGGTTGGCGGAACGCGGTAGGACAAGGCGCCGCCGATCATGAACACGAAATAGATCGCGGCCATCACCAGGAAGCTCTGCCATACACCCACGCTGTCTGGCGTTGCGAAGTGCCCCATCAATGCGGCTGCCAACGGGGCGCCAACCATCGCACCACCGCCGAAGCCCATGATCGCCATACCGGTGGCCATGCCACGCTTGTCCGGGAACCACTTGATCAGGGTCGATACAGGCGAGATATAGCCCAGGCCCAGGCCGATACCGCCGATGACCCCGGAGCCGATCCACATCAGCCAGATCTGGTGGGTATAGATACCCAGCGCCGAGATCAACAGGCCGCCACACCAGCACAACGCCGATACAACACCGGCCTTACGTGGCCCGGCATGTTCCAGCCAGCCGCCCCAGATGGCTGCCGAGCAGCCCAGGAAGATGAAGAACAGGGTGTAGATCCAGCCCAGCATGGAGATGGGCCAGTCGCATTGGGACGAGAAGACTTGGGCGATGAAGCTCATGTCCGGCGCACAACCAACCGGCTTGGTGATACCCAGCGCCTTGGACAATGGCAGCCAGAACACCGAGAACCCGTAGGCCATGCCGATGCAAAGGTGAATAGCCAGGGCGGCCGGTGGAACCAGCCAGCGGTTGAAGCCGGGCTTGGCGATGATGCGTTCCTTGGACAGGAACGCTGGCTTTGCAGCAGATGAACCTGCCGCAGTGCTAGTGCTCATTGGTGTTTCCCCCAGTTGTTAGTATGTGTCCGTCAGGCGCTCTCTCCCTCGGCCTTGCACGCAAAGCGTGGCCGTTTTGTTGAGTGAAGCTCCATTTTAGGCGCGACCTTAGGTCGCAGAAGGCGGACGAACGTGCAGAGATTAGCACCTGTCGATGACAGAAAAACCAAAGTGACATCACCTTTTTCAGGAAATTTGTTTATTTGACGCCAAAAACCCGTTCCCCCACCGCTGGATACAATGTAACGATCGGAGCACTGACGCAGGCCGTCGGGCGTTATACTCTGCGGCTAAATTTTGAAATCGACATACAAGGACTCGCCCATGAAAGCGTTCGGCAAAATCCTGGGTCTGGTACTTCTCGGGCTGTTGCTGATCATTGTGGCTCTAGGCTTTGCCCTGACCCATCTCTTCGATCCCAACGACTATAAAGACGAGATTCGCCAGATTGCCCGCGACAAGGCCCACATCGAGCTGACGCTCAATGGCGACATCGGCTGGAGCCTGTTCCCCTGGCTTGGCCTGGAACTGCACGAAGCCAGCGTGGCAACCCTGACCGCACCGACCCAGCCCTTCGCCGACCTGCAGATGCTCGGCCTGTCGGTACGCGTGCTGCCGCTGCTGCGCCGCGAAGTGCAGATGAGTGACGTGCGTGTCGAAGGTCTCAACCTGCGCCTCAACCGCAACAAGGAAGGGCACGGCAACTGGGAAGACATCGGCAAGAACGTGACAGAGACGAGCGTCGGCAGCCCTGGCTCGGTTGAACAACCGGCCGAACCCGAATCGGACAAGCCGGCAAAACCCATCCGCCTGGATATCGACAGCCTGACGGTCAACAACGCCCGCATCGAATACAACGATGAGCAGACCGGCAAGCAGTTCAGCGCCGAAAGCATCCAATTGAGCGCTGGCGCCGTGCATGAAGGCGCCAGCATCCCGGTGAAACTCACCGCCTTCTTCGGCAGCAATCAGCCGGTGATGCGCGTCAAGACCGAACTCAACGGCAACCTGCGCATCCAGCGTGCGCTCAAGCGCTACCAGCTTGAAGACATGAAGATCACCGGCGAAGCCACGGGCGAGCCACTGCAAGGCAAGACCGTGACCTTCTCGACCCAGGGCCAACTGTTGGTGGACCAGGCGGCGAATATCGCCGAATGGACCAACATGAAGCTCTCGGCCAACCAACTGCGCGCGTTGGGCGAGCTGAAGGTCAACGACCTCGACAAGACCCCGCAGCTCAGCGGCGCCCTGTCCATCGCCCAATTCGACCTGGCCAAGTTCCTCGACAGCGTCGGCCACCCGCTGCCGCCAATGGCCGAGGGCAGCCTGAGCAAGGTCGAACTGGTCAGCCGCCTCAAGGGCACGCCAAGCAGCATCGCCCTGGAAGACCTGAACCTGAAACTCGACGGCAGCACCTTCACCGGTCGCGTCGCCGTGGAGGATTTCGCCAAGCAATCCCTGCGCGTTCAGCTCAAGGCCGACACGTTCAATGCCGACAACTATCTGCCGGCCAAGTCCGAATCCGCCAAGGGCGCAGCCACTGCCCGCCAGGCCGAAGTGCAGAACAGCGAAGCCGGTGCCATGGCTGCCGGCGGCACCACACCGCTGCCCGAAGCGCCGACCAAAGGCGCCTGGAGCACCGACAAACTGTTGCCATTGACCCGCCTGCGCACGCTGGATGTGGACGCCGACCTCGCGTTTGGCCAACTGACCCTGAGCAAGTTGCCGATCCAGAATGCCGTGCTCAAAGCGTCCGGCATCGATGGCCAACTCAAGCTCGACACCCTGAGCGGCGGTCTCTACAACGGCACCTTCCAGGCCAACGGCAACCTCGATGTGCGCCAGGATATCCCGGTGCTCGCGCTGCAAAGCCGGATCAAGCAGGTACCGGTCGAACGCATCCTGCAAGCCCAGGGGCAAACCCCGCCGGTGAAGGGCCAGATCACCCTCGACAGCAACCTCACTGGCCGCGGCAATAGCCAGAAAGCGCTGATCGACAGCCTCAACGGCACCGCCAGTTTCGTGATCAACAACGGCGTGCTGCTCAACGCCAACCTTGAACAGCAACTGTGCACCGGCATCGCCTTGCTCAACCGCAAAACCTTGAGCAGCACACCGCAAGGCAAGGACACGCCGTTCCAGGAACTGAAGGGCAACCTGACCTTCCGTAACGGTGTCGCCAGCAACCCGGACCTGAAAGTGCGCATCCCGGGCCTGACGGTCAACGGTAATGGCGATGTCGATCTGCGCGTCCTGGGCATGGACTACCGCGTCGGCATCATTGTCGAAGGTGACCAGCGCGAAACGCCGGACCCGGCCTGCCAGGTGGGCTCCAACTTCCAGGGCATCGAAGTGCCGCTGCGCTGCCGTGGCCCGCTGGAGCTGGGCGCCAAGGCGTGCCGCCTGGACAAGGACGGCCTTGGCCAAGTCGCGATCAAGGCGGCGGGCAACCGCCTCAACGAGAAGCTTGAAGAGAAGCTCGACAAGGTTAACCCGAAGCTCAAAGACGCACTGAAAGGCCTGTTCAATCGATGAGAAACGAGCAATTTTCAGAGGCGGTGCTGAACTGGTACGACCGCCACGGTCGCCACGACCTGCCCTGGCAACAGGGCATAACGCCTTATCGGGTGTGGGTCTCGGAGATCATGCTGCAGCAGACCCAGGTGAGCACCGTGCTCAATTATTTCGACCGCTTCATGGCGTCGCTGCCAACGGTCGAGGCCCTGGCGGCTGCGCCGGAAGATGAAGTGCTGCACTTGTGGACCGGGCTGGGGTACTACACCCGGGCGCGCAACCTGCAAAAGACGGCGAAGATTATCGTGGCCGAATACGGCGGCGAATTTCCCAAGGATGTCGAGAAGCTCACCGAGTTGCCCGGCATAGGCTTGTCCACCGCCGGAGCGATCGCCAGCCTGAGCATGGGCCTGCGTGCGCCGATCCTCGACGGCAACGTCAAACGCGTGCTGGCACGTTTCACCGCGCAGGAGGGCTACCCGGGCGAACCCAAGGTGGCCAAGCAACTGTGGGCCACCGCAGAACGCTTCACGCCGCATGATCGCGTCAACGCCTACACCCAGGCGATGATGGATATGGGCGCCACCCTCTGCACCCGCAGCAAACCCAGCTGCCTGTTGTGCCCGCTGGAAAAAGGCTGCGAAGCGCACATGCTCGGCCTGGAGACGCGCTACCCGATCCCCAAGCCGCGCAAGACCATCCCGCAGAAGCGCACGCTGATGCCGCTGCTGGCAAATGCCGAAGGCGCGATCCTGCTTTACCGTCGCCCCTCGACGGGTCTGTGGGGCGGCCTGTGGAGCTTGCCGGAGCTGGATGACCTGCAAGACCTGGAGCACCTGGCCAACCAGCACGCGCTGGCACTGGGCAAGCAACAGGAACTGCCGAGCCTGATTCACACCTTCAGCCACTTTCAGTTGGCTATCGAACCCTGGCTGGTCCAGGTCGAGGAATCCGCCCATCACGTGGCCGAGGCCGACTGGCTCTGGTATAACCTCGCCACCCCGCCGCGCCTGGGCCTTGCCGCCCCGGTGAAAAAACTGCTGAAGCGCGCGGCCGACGTATTGAATGCAGGAGTTTCGTCATGACCCGCACCATCATGTGCCGCAAGTACAAAGAAGAATTGCCAGGCCTCGAACGCCCTCCGTACCCAGGTGCCAAGGGCCAGGACATTTTCGAGCACGTCTCCGCCAAAGCCTGGGCCGACTGGCTGAAACACCAGACTCTACTGATCAACGAAAAACGCCTGAACATGATGAACGCCGAAGACCGTAAATACCTGGCGGGCGAGATGGACAAGTTCTTTTCCGGCGAGGAATACGCCAAGGCCGACGGCTACGTGCCGCCTGCTCAATAATTGATCAAAAACCGGGGTCGGCACGTAAGCGACGGTAATAATTAAATATTTTTTGAAAACTTGCTTGACGACCCCCTGAAAAACCCGTTTAATGCGCCCCGTTGCCCAGATAGCTCAGTCGGTAGAGCAGGGGATTGAAAATCCCCGTGTCGGCGGTTCGATTCCGTCTCTGGGCACCACTAATTAGTTTCAGGTGGTGCTAACGTCATCTGAAACACACAAGAAACCCGCCTAGTGCGGGTTTTTTGTTGCCTGGAATTTGACTTAACCCAGTGGCGATTTTGATTGGGTGCTTCGCTCACTTCAGCAAAAACACCATCAGCGGATTATCGTTCAACCGCCCTTCAAAACTTGGAGCGACGTCCTCCAGGGATGTCCCTTGCAGCAACGCCACTTCCTTGCGCGCCACAATCACCCACGCCGGCCGTGGCAAAGTACCTAATCGGTCAAGCTCATGAGCCCCCACAAACACCGGCCGCTCATCGTGATCCAGGTTCATCATGTAGCGCACTGCCCAGGTATCCCGGCCAAGGTTGATAAACACCAAAGGCCCCGGCTGCGTAACGCGCAGTGCTTCCACCTGGCCGACAAACTGCCGCGTATCGAACTGCAGGTCCTTGGCCGGTTCTACCACCATCACCAACAACAACCATTGCGCCAACAAAGCGATCAGGCTGAGCCACACCAACCGCCCCACCCGCCGCCAGGCGATCAACGTCGCCACCTGTAGCAGCGCCAACGCGCTGATCAGCAGCGGCAGCGAAACATCTGGCCAGTCACCATGCTTCTGCCAGCCATGCCGACAGACAAACACTGCCACCACGCACAACGCCGGTAGCGCCGCGACAAGCCCTTCGTAACATCGGCGCACGCCAGCGAGCCAACCTTGCGACTGAAGCAGCCCATAGGCCGCGACAGCCGCAAACATCGGCACCATGGGCAGGATGTAGTAAGCGCGCTTGAAGTGCGGCACCGACAGCCCGAGCAAGATCATCATGCCGCAGGCACCGAGCCGCACCACCAATTGCATATCGCCCTCGAACCGCTCGGCCCAGCGATGACGCAGCGCAATCATGGTGGCCAGCGCCAACGGCACCACCGGGAAGTAGCGATACAAGCTCAGCTGGAAGTAAAAATAGAACGGCTCACCGGTTTCATCGAGGCGTCCGCCCACCTGCATCTTGAACACTTCATCGGCAAATGCGTCTCCACCGCTGAGGCGCGCCAGTTTCACCAACAGCCACCAACAGGCTGCCAACAACACCAGGCCGACGAGGCCATGAATGAGCACTTGCTTCACGCGCTCGCCAGGCTTGCCCAGCGCCCAATACACGCACACCACGCCACAGACTTCGATCAACCCCAGTGGCCCGCGTATGGCAAAGCCCAGAATGAACAACGCAAACACCGCCAGCCGCCTCCAGCGCCCACCACTGTGCAGCAGGTAAAAACTGCCTACACAGAGCAACGCTACCATCTGGTCCAGGCAGACCGAGCGGGATTTTTCGAGCAGTTGGGTGGTGAGCAACGTCAGCAGCACGGTGAGCAGCGCCCACTGGCGATTCGCCGGGACGAGCAAGCGATAGATCAAGGCAACCACCCCAGCGGACGCCAGGGCGGTGGGCAGCACATTCGCCAGATGGTTGGGCGCACCAAACAGCCGTGCGAACACGAAGCTGAAAAAGGTCGCGGTGCCGGGGTAATCCGCGTAGGGCTGGCCATAGGTAGTCGGGAAAAGGCTCGCACCATGGCGAAACATTTCTTGTAGGAACAGCGCCCAGCGTCCGTCAAACCCTTGGGGTTGCTGATCCCATATACCCAAGGTGAACAGCAACAGGGCAAACAGGAAAATGCCCAGGGATTCCAGGCGAAAACGGTTGCGGTGATCCATCGGTTGACCTGTCAGGTAAGGGGCGCCGACTTATGGTGCCGACTGCCCTGCTGAATAACGCCTGAACAGACCTGAACATTCCCGCGCTTACCGACCTGCGGGCCACACCCACTTAGGGATCAACCGAACGTAAATCAACTCGCCCACCAGCTCGATCAGGGTTTGCAGGATCACCGCCGTCGCCGCCAACCCGCGCACATCCTCGGGCAAGGCCAGCGCCAGAGGCAATACCACCAGCGAGTTGCGTGTCGACGCGCTGAATGTCACCGCCCTGGCCGTCGCCGCCGGGAGTGCAAACAACCGCGAGGCCAACACGCCCATCAGCGGCGCCAGCACCAGAAAACCGACATACACCGGGATCACCGGCAGCAACAGGTTGATATCCCGTACCACCGATGTGATTTGCGAGCCGATCACCACAAACAACACCACCGCCATCGCAGGCACCGGCAACCACGCCCAGCCACTGTTCCAAACACTGACGACCGACGATCGCCGTGCCAGGGAAGTCGTCACCACCGCCAGAATCATCGGCACCACGATCAACAAGAGAAACGCCTCGAAAAACGGCCTTGCCTCCACCACCACCTCGGATTGGGCGCCGAGCATCACACTCAGATAGATCGGTAACAGCGCCAATTGCAGCAGCAACAGCACCGGCGTGGCCGCCAGCATCAACCGCGAATCGCCCTTGCCAATATGGGTAAACACCACCACGTAGTCGATGCACGGGGTCAGCAACACCAGCAACGCCCCTACCAGCAATGCCGGACGCCCGACCAGACTCTGGGTCAATGCCCACACCAGCAGGGGCACCAGGATGAAGTTGGCGAGCAGTAGTGCCGACAGGAAACGCTTGTTACTCAAGCTCTGGCGCAGATCCAAAAAAGGAATTTGGAGGAACATTGCGTACATCAGCACCGCAATGGCGGGCGTGACCAGCGCGCTGAGGCCGTGGGCAAGTGAGGGTGCGAGCAGGCCAAAAGCGGCGGCCAGCAGCACAGCTACGAAGTAGACCGGGATCTGGTTGTGTTCGAGGGTGTCGCGGGTCATGGCCTGACTCAGATCGATCGAAAGTTCGTCAGCCTATGCACCCAAACGGATCACGTCGAGCATCGTGACAGTCTCCGCGCCCAGGGGAGCGAAATTTGTTAGTTTCAATTCTTTATAAAAAGCGCGTGAGCTACCAAGCCCTCATAGAAAAGCGCAAGGAAAGAGTCGCCCTATGCACCTGCCAACCCGTCCCGCCCCCGAAGCGTTCCGTGAGCCCGCCGCTGACGGCTACCCCATCGGCGGCTTCACCTGGCGCCACCTGCGCACCGCCCTCGAACGCCCCGTCGTCGTCATCAACGCCGCCACCTCCGTACGCTGCCGCCACTACGCCCGCTTCGCCGACTACCTGTTCACCAACGGCCTTGACGTCATCACCTACGACTACCGTGGCATCGGCGAATCCCGCAGCGGCTCACTGCGTGGCTTCAAAGCCTCATGGTCGGATTGGGGCGTGCTGGATTTCGAGGCGATGCTGCAGCGAGCGCAACGGGAATTTCCAGGGCAGCCGATTGATGTCGTCGGCCACAGCTTCGGTGGCTGTGCAGCCGGGCTCGGGGCGTCGGGCGCGATCATCCGGCGGGTCGTGACCGTAGGGGCGCAGTTTGCGTACTGGCGCGATTACGCAGCAAATGAGCGTTGGCGGATGTTTGCCAAATGGCATGTAGTGATGCCGCTGGCGACGGCACTATGCGGGTACTTCCCCGGCAAACGCTTGGGCTGGCTGGAGGACACGCCAGCGGGCGTGGTGCGGGACTGGAGCACGCTAACGCCCAGGTTTGAAACGCGACCCAGCGGGCGAACCTTGGGTGAGTTGCCATTCAGTCGCGTGAAGGCGCAGATACTGGCCATCAGCATCACCGATGATCCATTCGGGACCGTCGCAGCCATCGAGCGACTACTGGGTTACTTCGACGGCAGTGAGCGCACTCATCTGCGGATCGCGCCTGCAGATATTGGCGAAAAGGCAGTCGGACATTTCGCATTTTTTCGCAGCGAGCATCAGGAGAGGCTGTGGCCGATTGCATTGGTGTGGCTGCAAAACGGCCAATTAGCTGCGGATCCCCTTGGGATTTCCCCCAACCTGCGCTTCAATACCCCCCCAGTTTCAGAACCCTAGGACGCTAAGCCCATGGCCTCGCCAGACAAGCAGCAAAAACGTGCCCAACGGGCAAAGGCCAAGGCCAAGCAAAACCGTACCCAGCGCGCTGTCGCGACCAAGCCGGATGCGTTTGCCGGTGATGACAGCCGCATTGACCTTGAGTCAGTGGATTTGACCGAGCTGTTCGTAGAAATGCGCGCTGCAGGAGAAACCAGCCAGCAAGCCCTCTGCGCCGTGTTCCTGGCCCACCCGTTGCTGGCGCTGGTGCTTGAGCAGGAAGGCGAAGAAGAAGCCACCGACTTTATCCTGGCGGCGCTGATCGAGTATCGGCAGTGGGCCACGGACACTGATGATGAAGCAGCAGCACTGGCGTGGATTGAGTCGCCAGAGTTCCAGGCGGATTACGTGGCGGCATCCCAGGTGCTGACCAGCTCGCAAGACTGACACCGGACAAAATGTGGGAGCCGGGCTTGCCCGCGATGGCGGTGTGTCAGCCGACGAAGATATCGACTATCAGTCCGTCATCGCGGGCAAGCCCGGCTCCCACAATGTTTAGTTCAGCACCGCAGCACCCGCTCTCTGCGCCTTGCGCCGGCTGGATACAAACAATCCCGCCAGCACCACCAGCAAGCTCAGCACCCCAGTCGCGATAATCTCGACCCGATGCGCTTCCTGGAACAGCATGATGGTCAGCGTGCCCACGATGAACACCATCACCGCGTAGGTCAGGCCCGGGAACAGCCACATCTTGAAGACGATCTTCTCACCCGCCGCGGCGCGTTTCTGGCGCATGCGCAGTTGCGACACCGCGATCACCAGATAGACCAGCAATGCAATGGCGCCCGAGCTGGCGAGCAGGAATTCGAACACTGCCGCCGGGGCCACGTAGTTGGCGAACACTGCCAGGAACGCTGCGCCAGTAGACAGCAGAACAGCCCAGTAAGGCGTGCCACTCTTGTTGGTGCGCTTGGCCACGGCCGGTGCATCACCGCGACGGCCCAGGGAGAACAGCATGCGTGAGGCGGTGTAAAGCGCCGAGTTCAGGCAGCTGGTCACGGCGACCAGTACCACCAGGTCGACAATCAGCTTGGCATTCGGGATGCCCATGCGTTCCAGTACGGTCTGATACGAACCCACCGCTGCCAGGGTCGGATCGTTCCATGGCACCAGGGACACCACGATGAAGATCGACAGCAGGTAGAACAGACCAATCCGCCAGATCACCGAGTTGGTGGCCTTGGTGATTTGCTGGCCTGGGTTCTTCGATTCAGCCGCCGCGATGGTGACGATCTCGGTGCCCATGAAGGAGAACATGGTGGTCAGGATCGCCGCCAATACCGCGCCCATGCCATTCGGCATGAAGCCTTGGGTGTCGAACAAGTGCGAAACGCCGCTGACCTGGCTGGTTGGCAGGAAACCGAAAATCGCCGCCAGGCCGAGGATCACGAAGCCCACAATCGCCACGACCTTGATCAGCGCAAACCAGAACTCGAACTCGCCGTAGTTCTTCACGCTGAACAGGTTGGTCGCGGTCAGCAGCAAGGTGATGATCAGCGTAAAGGCCCAGATGGCCACATCCGGGAACCAGGCATGCAGGATGGTCGCGGCGGCGTTGGCCTCCAACGGAATCACTAGCACCCAGAACCACCAATAGAGCCAGCCGATGGTAAAACCGGCCCAGTGGCCGATCGCCCGGTCGGCATAGGTGGAGAACGAACCGGTGTCCGGCGACGCGACGGCCATTTCGGCCAGCATGCGCATCACCAACACCACCAGCGTACCCGCAGCGGCGTAAGCCAACAGTACGGCCGGGCCAGCGGCAGCAATCGCGTGGCCGGAGCCAACAAACAAACCGGCACCGATGACGCCGGCAATCGACAGCATGGTGACGTGACGCGGTTTGAGCCCCTGTTCGAGGTCATTGGAGCTTTGCGTACTACTCATTGACACACCTTTACGAGGAATTGCGAAAACGGTCCGCCCGGCCTGCGATCTTTCTCGTGAAAAGAAACCAACAGGGCGTTCTTTATTTTTTACGCAAGATTTGCGCCAAAATGTTACGGCGTCGCGATTGACGCGGGTTGTAGGAAGATTGAGCAGTCATCGCAAGTCATTGAGAACAATGGCATTCCGCTATACCGTTACCGTGCGACTCACTTTCAAGACGAATAAACGCACCATAAACACACACAAAAAGTACGTGACGCCCTACAAAAGGGCTGATAAGCACCGTTTGCCCGGTTAACCCTTCCAACCCCCGGCCAAAGCTGGCACCATCGCGCCCTTTTTTACGCGAAGCCTGCGGCTTTTCGGGTTCAAACGGTTGTTCGGTTGTTGATGGCGCGACACGCTGCTGTGCCGATGCGACACCCTGCCGCACACCACCTGTTTACCGCCGGCCGCGCTGTTGGCTGCCATCAAGACGCTATGCTAGCTTGGCGCCTCGCCAGGAAGGCGGACCAACAGCGAAGATCGCAACGAACACAACGAGGACCGCACATGGCCGAGGCCACGCCCGCGCTTGAAATCCGCAACTTGCATAAACGCTATGGTGAGCTGGAGGTACTTAAAGGTATTTCGCTGACCGCTCGCGACGGCGATGTGATCTCGATCCTGGGTTCCTCCGGTTCCGGCAAGTCCACCTTCCTGCGCTGCATCAACCTGCTGGAAAACCCGCACGAGGGCCAGATCCTGGTGGCCGGCGAAGAACTCAAGCTCAAGGCCGCGAAAAACGGCGAGCTGATGGCCGCCGACGGCAAGCAGATCAACCGCCTGCGCAGCGAAATCGGTTTTGTGTTTCAAAACTTTAACCTGTGGCCGCACATGAGCATCCTCGACAACATCATCGAGGCCCCCCGCCGTGTGCTCGGCCAAAGTAAAGCCGAAGCCATTGAAGTGGCTGAAGCCCTGCTGGCCAAGGTCGGGATTGCCGACAAGCGCCACGCCTACCCCGCGCAATTGTCCGGCGGCCAGCAACAACGGGCGGCCATCGCGCGCACCCTGGCGATGCAACCCAAGGTCATCCTGTTCGACGAGCCCACTTCGGCGCTTGACCCGGAAATGGTTCAGGAAGTACTTAATGTGATCCGCGCGCTGGCCGAAGAAGGCCGCACCATGCTGCTGGTCACCCATGAAATGGGCTTCGCCCGCCAAGTGTCCAGTGAAGTGGTGTTCCTCCACCAGGGCCTGGTCGAAGAGCAAGGATCGCCACAGCAGGTGTTTGAAAACCCGCTTTCGGCGCGCTGCAAACAATTCATGTCCAGCAACCGCTAACGGAGCAACATGCATGCAGAACTATAAAAAATTCCTTCTGGCCGCGGCCGTCTCGATGGCGTTCAGCGCCACGGCCATGGCAGAAACCTTGAAAATGGGGATCGAAGCGGCCTATCCGCCGTTCAACAACAAGGACGCCAGCGGCAACGTCGTCGGCTTCGACAAAGACATCGGTGACGCCCTGTGCGCCAAGATGAAAGTCGAGAAGTGCGAAGTGTATGTGTCCGACTGGGACGGCATCATCCCGGCCCTGAACGCCAAGAAGTTCGACTTCCTGGTGTCCTCGCTGTCCATCACCGATGAACGCAAGCAGGCCGTCGACTTCACCGACCCGTACTACTCCAACAAACTGCAGTTCATCGCACCTAAAGCCACCGCCGACTTCAAGACCGACGCCGCTTACCTGAAAGGAAAAGTCATCGGTGCACAACGCGCGACGTTGGCCGGTACTTACCTGGAAGACAAGCTGCCTGATACCGAAGCCAAGCTCTACGACACCCAGGAAAACGCCTACCTCGACCTGACGTCCGGTCGCCTGGACGGCATCCTGGCCGACAAGTACGTGCAGTACGAATGGCTCAAGAGCAAAGACGGTTCCGCCTACGAGTTCAAAGGCGACCCGGTGGTAGAAAGCGACAAGATCGGTATCGCCGTACGTAAAGGCGACCCGCTGCGCGAACGCCTGAACAAAGCCCTGGCGGAGATCAAGGCAGACGGCACCTACAAGAAGATCAACGACAAGTACTTCCCTTTCAGCATCGAATGATCTGAACGGTATGCCCGACGCGCTCATGTGAGCGCGTCGGCTTTTTGCAATGCCTGCCGCGATATGAAAACACCATGAATTTCGATCTCTACGGATTCGGCCCGGCGCTTGCCGCTGGCGCGCTGATGACCGTCAAACTGGCGCTCACGGCTTTGTGCCTGGGGCTGGTGCTCGGCCTTGCCGGGGCCTTGGCCAAGACTTCACCGTACAAGCCGCTGCAATGGGTGGGTGGCGCGTATTCGACCATCGTGCGCGGCGTGCCGGAACTGTTGTGGGTGCTGCTCATTTACTTCGGCACGATCAATCTGATGCGTGAACTGGGCGAGGTGTTCGGCATTCCCGACCTGTCACTCAGTGCCTTCGCCGCCGGGGTCATCGCCTTGGGCTTGTGCTATGGCGCCTACGCCACGGAAGTCCTGCGCGGCGCAATCATCGCCATCCCCAAGGGCCACCGCGAAGCCGGTTTGGCGCTGGGGCTGTCGAAAACCCGCATCTTCACGCGCCTGATCATGCCGCAGATGTGGCGCATCGCCCTACCGGGCCTGGGCAACCTGTTCATGATCCTGATGAAGGATACCGCGCTGGTCACCGTCATCGGCCTTGAAGAAATCATGCGTCACGCGCAGATCGCGGTCACCGTCACCCGGCAGCCCTTCACCTTTTATCTGGTGGCGGCCTTCATCTATCTGGGCCTTACTTCGCTGTCGATGATCGGCATGCACTTGCTGGAACAACGCGCCGCGCGCGGCTTCGTGAGGACGACGTAATGGAATGGGAAGTCATCCTCAAGTGGCTGCCGAAATTTATCCAGGGCGCCATCCTGACCCTGGAGCTGGTGGGCATTGCCGTGATTCTCGGGTTGCTACTCGCGATTCCCCTAGGCGTCGCCCGGGCGTCCAAGCGTTGGTATGTGCGCTCGCTGCCCTACGCCTACATCTTCTTTTTCCGTGGCACACCGCTGCTGGTGCAATTGTTCCTGGTGTACTACGGCCTGGCTCAATTCGATGCGGTGAAAACCAGCTTCATGTGGCCGTATTTGCGTGATCCGTTCTGGTGCGCCACGGCCACCATGACCCTGCACACCGCCGCCTACATCGCCGAGATCCTGCGCGGCGCGATCCAGGCGATTCCACCGGGTGAAATCGAAGCGGCCCGGGCACTGGGCATGTCCAGGCCCAAGACGTTGTTCTACATCATCCTGCCCCGTGCCGCGCGCATCGGCCTGCCCGCCTACAGCAACGAAGTGATCCTGATGCTCAAGGCCAGTTCGCTGGCGAGCACGGTGACACTGCTGGAGCTGACCGGCATGGCCAGGACGATCATCGCGCGCAACTATCTGACGGTGGATATGTTCTTCACCGCCGGCGTGTTCTACCTGCTGATGTCGTACCTGCTGGTACGCGGTTTCAAACTGCTGGAACGCTGGCTGCGCGTCGATGAATGCCAGGGACGTTGAGGCACGCTTCCAGGCGCTGGATGCGTTTCTGATCGAGCACCAAGGGCTGTGGAAACCACGGCCCTTTACGCATCGGCATCTACCCTGGGAAACCGAACATCCCGACCTCGCCGCCTGGCTGCGTCAACGTTCGTTGGCCGATGCGGAAACCAGTCACAACCAGCCGCATGATCTGGCGGCACCTGCTCCGTTTCCACAACTTGCCGCGCAAGCCCGACACCTCAGCGCTGTGGATCAATTACCAACGCAGCCGCTGGCACCCGCTCGCCATCGCCTGAACGTCGACGTCCCCGGCCGCAAATGGCAGCAAATCGAAGCGTTCGGCGCTGCCCTGCAGTTTGCGCAAACACCCACGCACTGGCTCGACTGGTGTGCGGGCAAGGGCTACCTTGGCCGTCGCCTGTTGCAAGCCGATCAAGCGCTGACCTGCCTGGAATATGATCCGGCGTTGATCGCCGCAGGCCAGGCGTTGAGCGATCACCATGGCCTGCCCGTTATCCATCGCCTGCAAGATGTGATGGCCGATGTGGCGCTCAGCCGTGAACACACGCCCGTCGCCCTGCACGCCTGTGGCGACCTGCACGTGCGCCTGCTAAAACTGGCCAACGCGGTCGGTTGCCAACAGCTCGCGCTGGCGCCCTGCTGCTATAACCGCATCACCGCCGACACCTACCAGGCACTGTCCAACGCAGGCCGCG
Source organism: Pseudomonas tritici (assembly GCF_014268275.3). Lineage (NCBI taxonomy): Bacteria > Pseudomonadati > Pseudomonadota > Gammaproteobacteria > Pseudomonadales > Pseudomonadaceae > Pseudomonas > Pseudomonas tritici. The sequence continues at coordinate 576,460 of NZ_CP077084.1, read as the reverse complement.
CCTCAACCTTGCAACTGTCGATCGATGACCTTGGCCTGCCCCTGAGCGAAACCGTCACCGCCGGCAAGCGGGTGCGCTTGCAGCGCGACACATCCATGGCGCGGCGCCTGGGTTTCGATCAACTGCAACGCGAGCTGCGTGGCTGCGACGAATACCTGCCCGCGCCTTCGCTGCCCACGAGTTGGCTGGACAAGCCTTTCGCCGACTACTGCCGGGAACTGGCACGCCTTAAAGGGTTATCCACAGGTGAACAGAAGTGGGCGACATTAGAGGCGTACGGCTGGAGCCGCTTGGCCGAGGTCAGAAACCTGGAATTGGTGCGTGGCCTATTTCGGCGCCCGCTGGAGTTATGGCTGGTACTGGATCGGGCATTGTTTCTAAGCGAAACCGGCTACAAGGTCGAAGTGGGCAGCTTCTGCGAACCCGCATTGACGCCGCGCAACTTGATGGTGCTTGCCGAGCGCGATTAAGGGGCAGAATTGTCGCACCACAGCCTGTGGATAACTCTGTTGATGGATTCTTTACAGAGCCTGTAGCCATCTACGCTACAGGTCAAAAACCAAGCTGATCATTTTTTGTTCACAAAATAAAACACCCGCAAAACAGGCAGTTGCGGCGGGATGAGAACCGCTCCACAAAATGGCTGTTACGTGACCCCCTCAACCAACCGATTGTGCATAAGCATCTGGCGTTAAGCGTATAAACCGCGACTTATAGCGATTTTTTGCGCGCAATCAATAACCGGCAAAGCTCGTCGATATCGTCTCCGGCCAAGGTCAATGCCTGGCTGTCCAAGGGGTCGATACCAAACGCCAGCGCTTCACTGATTGCCTTGTCGCGGTGCACCTCCAACGGCGGCTGTCCACCCAGGCGCTGCTTGAACGCCTCAAGCATGTCCAGGGTGAAGGCATCGTCCTCATCCAGTTGGTTAAGCACATAGCGAACCTGCGGCGGGCCCTCGCGCGCAAGATGTGGCGCCAGCAGCCTATCGAGTTGGTCCAGGGTGCCCAAGGACGCGGCGTCAGCCTTGGCAATCACCAACACCACATCGGCCACGCTCAAGGCTTGATGAAAGTAGACATTATTACCGGCGGGGGTATCGATGATCACCGTTTGCCGCGCGCTCAGGTGCAACCCCGACAACTGCTGCGCCAGCCAACCCGGTTCGCGCTTGAGCCAACCGTGAAGGTTTTCCTGCTGCTGGGCATCGATATCGCCAAAGGGGATGACCCGGCACCCGGCGAAGCCCGGTTGCTGGATCTGAGCCCAGGGCGTATTCAACAAGCTGGTGCGACCGATGCCAGGCAAGCTCGCGCTGACGCCGAAGTGATGACGCAATGCGTTCTGCGGGTCCAAGTCCAAGGCCACCACCGACTCACCCAACCGCTGCATGCCGCTGCTCAAGGCAGTGACCAGCGTGCTGCGGCCCACGCCTCCATTGGCCGATACCAACGCGACTACAGTTGGCCGTGCCACGGCAACATCTTCCTGTTGAGGTGGTTCATTGGCGCTCGGGCCTGAAGAAGGAAAGGGGGCGCCATCGTCGACCGGAACACTGCCGAAGAAATGCAACCGCGCGCTCAGCCCGCGCACATCTCGAGTGACATGTTTGCCGAGCAACACAAAAATCTCGTCAGTAAGGCTCATGACCAAACTCCCACACGACGCTGCCTAAAGACGTGAAGGGTCGGCAAGAAGAAGGCTTACCGCAGGTCTTTTTATATAGGCGGCTCTGCTACCGCATTCTCTGACACCGACAACAAAGTGTCATTATTTTGATGAAGTTAACGCTGAATTTTTAGACCGGCGGCAAGTAGTCAAATTAATGACCACGCCAGCATTGGCCCCAAAGTATTTGTACACATGAACGAACCGGGCACCCGACTGCCCGGTTCTGGCACACCAATCGACTTAAGGGCGAATGCGGCGCTCGGTGAACTCGTAATCACCCTGGCAATCACTGGAAGGATCCGCCGCCACACTTACGTAATGCACGGTATCCGGGTCCACCAGTTTATACGTGTAGATATCCGGCGAAGGCACGCCATCCGTGCGCAATTCATTCTTGCCATTGGCCGCTGCCCACGTGCCCTGCTCGGTCTGAATCACCTGAGTCTGCTGCGCATCACGGAAGAAGGTAATAGTGAAACGGCCGTCCGGCTTGAGGTTATTGGTCCACGACAGGAACTGGCACTTGCTGGTCTCCGTGCGCAAACCCTTCCAGGTGCCGACCAAAGCTGGATCGTTGCCAGGCTTATGGGTGGAACACGCGCTGAGGGCCGTGACGAGAAGGATGAGGGACAGTGAAAGAGTCCGTTTCATGTAGGGCTTCCTTTGGTAGAAATGGTGCGGAGGCTGCCTCGATCAAGGCCGAGTAGACCGCTAGATGACGAGGGATGAATCCTACCTCGTTGCGAGGAAAAAGGGATCATTGCGAGAAAACCTTGGCTTCTGCAAAAATAGTCAGAATTCAGGGGTTTACAGAAGCTTGGCAATCGCTATAATCGTCGCCCTAACACGCCGGTATAGCTCAGTTGGTAGAGCAACTGACTTGTAATCAGTAGGTCCCGGGTTCGACTCCTGGTGCCGGCACCAAACAAAACGAAGGCTCGCAGAAATGCGGGCCTTTGTTGTTTCTACACTTTGGTGTTATTGCGAGTTGCCTCGCCCCGTTTGAGCTTGCGCCGCGGCTTCTCAAAGTCCTCGCGAAATGAGCCTCCCTCCCCCTCGCGGCGTAAGTTAGACGCATAAAAAGCTTCTGCTCTACAAACAAACAGCGACTTGATTCTCCCGCTCGAGCAAAAAACTACGACTGACCTACACTCAGCGCGGCAGTATCCTTTTGCCGTCATTCAGGGATAGGGATCATGTTAAGAGCGTACGTAAAAACAGTCCTGAAGGTGCTGGAGTCTCCTTGAAACACCGGGCAATAACCCGCCGTCAGCAACAAAAAAGGCACTTGCCGCTAACCGACAAGTGCCTTTTTTATTCGCCAGCCACCGCGATCAGCGCGACAACATAAACGTCTCGTACTCCAGATCCTCCAACGCCGTCGACAACCGCGCCAGCCCCAGCAGTACGCACGCCAGCAGCGACAGCGTAAACCCATACCCGAAGAAGCTCGGCCCCAGGTGCATGCTCAGCAGCGTCAAGCCGGCGTTTAGGACGGCGAACAGGACGCACAATTCCAACACCACGCGGCGTTTGTCGAGGTAGAAGAACACGTTGAGCAGCGCCATGAAGACGACCTGGATGCTCACGCCGATCAGGTCGATGTAGAACAGTGGCAGGTAGTAACTGGAGATGCCCAGCCAGTCCAGCAGGCGTGGTGCGAAGAGGAACAGCAGCACCACGGTGAGGCCTTGGACTTTGCAGATTTCGAGCAGACCCTGGCGGATGGACAGGGTCATTTCGGTCTTCAGGGAGCCGATATGCTGCAGGGTTTCGCCGTCGCGGATGGCCCGGAACAGGCGGTCGTACCATTCGGCAAAGTCGGTTTCGATGCGCACTAGGAACACGGCCATGCCGGGGATGATCGCGAGGTAGGCGATGAAGATCGGCATGTCGTAGAGGATCGAGGCGCGCAGCGGGCCGATGACGGTGTTGGAGGTGGCCGGGTTGAACCAGAACATGATCTTGTCCACCCAGATGCCGAAGTTGTAGAAGAACCCGGTCACCAGCAGGCTGAGGAACACGTTGCGGCGATCGAGGAAGTCGAAGGCGATGAGCTTCTCAGCCCGGTATTCGCGCAGGATGTCGTAGAGGTACAGGAACAGCAACGTGCTGTGCCCGATCAACAGCGCCAGCAGCAAGCCTGGCATCTGCAGGAAGCTCAGCAGGTAGGCGCTCGCAACCATCAGCGAGTAGCCCACCAGCATCACCAGCAGGATGCGGTTATATTTTTTCATCCCCGACAGGAAAATGATCACCAGCCACAGGTTGCACAGCACCACGAAGTTCGAGAGCACCAGCACGCGGTAGATCAGCGGCTGATCGAACAGCACCGCCAGCAGGATGATGCCGAGTACGCCAGCGCCCACGGTAACCATCAGCAATATGCCCAGCAGGTTGGGCAGGATTTGCTCGTAGTTGCGCTGGAACAGTTGGTCGGACACAAACCGGGTAAAGAACAGTTGCAGGCCGCCCGTCAGGATCAACGAGCTGGCCATCAGGTACGTCACCGTCACCAGAAACTGCCCGACCAGCGAGTTGGGCAACATCAAGCCCAGGCTGATGATGCCCACCAGCATCACGCTGATGATCGACAACACCCACGGCCCGGAGCTGATCAGCCCGGCATAGACGTAGGCATGCAGGGTGGCGGTGTAAGAGTCGCGCGAGAGGATCTTGCGCAGTTCAAAGCCAATACCGGCCATTTAGCTGTTCTCCATGGCTGCCTGGTACAGGTCGCGGTAGCGCTGCAACATCAAGGCTTCGGTGTAATAACGGTTGACCCGCGCCAGGCCGCTGGCCTGTGCGGCTTGCCAGCGTTCCGGGCTGCGCAGCAGTTCCAGGATGGCGACGGAGGTGGCCTGTGGGTCGGCGATCGCGACAACCTTGCCCGCAATACCAAGGTCACGGTCTTCGGCGCTGCCGCCTTCGATCAGTTCGCGGCACGAGCCCACGTCGCTGCTGACCACCGGCGTGCCGGCGGCCCAGGCTTCGAGGATCACCAGGGGTTGCGCCTCACTGATCGAGGTCAACACCATCAGGCCGAGCTGCGGCAGGATGTCCTGGATGCGCTGGAAGCCGAGGAAGTGCACCTTGCCCTCCAGGCCCAAGCTGGCCATCAGGCTGCGGCATTCGCTGACGTACTCCGGGTCTTCCTCTTCCGGCCCGACGATCCAGCCTTCAACCTCAGGCATGGCACTGATCACACCGCGCATGGCCCGCAGGAAGGTTTTCACGTCCTTGATCGGCACCACACGCCCGATCAGGCCCACCCGCGGGGCAATGCCCGGCGCGCGTGTTTCAAGCACACGATTCCACTGCGACAGGTCGATGCCGTTGGCAATCAATTGCGTGCGCGCAGGCTCGGCGCCGTCCTTGATCTGGCGCTGACGGTTACCGTCATACAAGGCGATGATGTTGTCGGCGCTGTTGTAGGCCAATTGGCCGATCCGCTCGAAGTAGCGCACCCACAGTGTACGGATGTAACCCGAGCCGCCGTCGAGGCTGCGGTTCAGCGCCTGGCCGGAGGTCTCGGCGATCCACGAGGCCTGGGCCAGGTCGATCTTGCGTTCTTTGGTGTAAATGCCGTGCTCGCTGAGCAAGTAGGCGCAGTTCCAGCGTTGCTTGAGAATGCAGCCCAAAAGCCCGGCGTAACCGGTGGAAATCGAATGCAGCATGCGCGCCCGCGGCATTTTGCGTGAGGCTTCGGCCAGCATCAGCAAAGGCGACTGCAGCGAGCGCAGGGTCCAGAAATAATTGACGAAGGACGGGTCGGCGCAATGCAGGCGATAACCTTCGCTGAGCGTCTCCCAACTGGCGCGGCTGCGCAGGACGTCGTCGAGGGTCATGTCGCCGTTGGCGATGCAATCGAGCAGCTTCTCACCCAGCTCACGTTCAGGCTGATCCGGGTGATGCAAAAAGCGATACAGGTCGGCCAGGTGCTGTGGGTCGGCTTCGCGCGGTGTGCCGCGCAAATGGGTGGGATGGGTCGCGTCTTCGAGAAACATCTCTTCGATGTGCAGCACGTTGGCCGGCACTTCGTAACGGCGTTTCTCATACGCTGAGCGCTGGCCGCCGATGAACATCACCGAAAAGGTCAACTCCGGCAGGCCGAGGATCATCTGGTGAATCCAGCTCGACACGCCGCCGCGCACGTAAGGCCAGGTGCCTTCGAGCAGCAGGCAGATGTCTGCAATCGGTGCCTCTTGCTTGTTACTCATTCCAGCTCCTCACCAACTCAGCGAACGGTGGCCGCTGGCGGGTTTTCTCGGGAAGGCTGGCGAGCAACCCGGGAATTTCGTGATAACGACCGGCCTCGAACGCCAGCTCTGCGCGAAACGGCAAGACCTGGGCCGAACCCATGCCGTTTTCTTCCGCCAGGCGCAGCAGGACTTCGGCGCGCTCGTTCTCGCCGCGCTCAAGGGCGATACGGCCGGCCAGCAGGAACAGCTCACCGCCCTCGCCCGCCGCCAAGCCCTGCTCGGCATGCTCGCTGGCCTGGTTGAGTACGTGCTCCAGCACGCTGCCTTGCGCCAGGCCGAGGTAGGCCAGTTCCCAGTACCAGCGCGCCAGCATGCTGTGGACCGGGCCTGCGGTGCGCGTACTGACATCCACCAGTTGCTCGAGGGCCATCTGGATATGCAGGTTGATATCGCTTTCCTGCTTGTCGAGCATCGAGTAGGCGAGCAGGCGCACGTCGTCGCTGGGGTCTGCCAGCGCCAACTTGAGAATGGGCACCGCTTCCTTGCCGGGCATCCGTCGCGTGGCCAACAAGGCCGACAAACGCTGGTCCGGATCGGGCGCGTGACGCAGCACATCTTGTAAGCCGCCATCGGCGAAAACCGGCTTGTGCAATTGCGCCTGCGCGCGGTACGGCAAGCTTGGAATACCAACGGCCTGCCAGGCTTGTTTGTCGCGTTTGCGCGGCAAGTACAGCGCCGGGAAGATCGCAGCCACCACACCCAAGGTGCCGATGACCGGCACAAAGAACGCCAGGCTGAAGATGAACAGCGGGCTCCACGGCAACGGCTTGCGGTAGCGCGCCGGCAGCAACAGCCACACGGCCGCGCATAGCATCAGGCAGGCGAGCCCGTGGCTGAAGGAGAAGACCAGCAATTGGTGCAATTGAGGCGAATCGAGCCACAAACTGGCCCAACTGCCCGCCTCTAACAACAAGGCTCCGCTAAACAGCCACTTGCTGATCATTCAAGCCACACTCGTTGTAAAGGAAGTTACGCAGCCCGTTGCGATCACAGCCAGGCTCCAGGTTGAAAGGCATCACCCGTACGCCCAGGCTTTCGAAGTCGCTGTCGATACCAAAGTGCTCATGCAACAGCAGACTGATACGGGCCAGGTAGCCCTCGGTGCCTTGCGGGCTGGTCAACGGCAACAACACCAACAGCAGCGCGTGGTCGCGGTTGTTGCGCACCGGCAAGTGAAGGTCCAGGCCGCGCTGGCTGCGCTCCATCAGGCGCGTCAGCTCGTCGTTGGGGCGCGTCATCTCAAACGCGAACAACCCGGCCGGCAAGGTGTGCTGCTCGATGTCCACCAGCGAGCGCTTGAGTTGCAACGTGAACTGCTGGGCGTCGGCGTCCGGCAGTTGCAGCACTTGCGGGTCGCGACGCAGCAGGTCGGCGATGTGGCCGGCCAGCAGCGACAACAGGCTCAAGGTGCGGTCCTGGAACGCAAAGAACGGCATTTGCCGAACCGCCAGGATGGCCATCAGGTTGCCTTCGGCATCGATCAGCGGGATGCACGCTTGCAGCGACGAAAACTGCGAGGAGTTGCCGGAATCAATCAATTCCTGGCGCACGCTGACCAGTTCACCGCGCTCAAGGCACAGCTTGATCAGGTCATCACCCGCGTCCAACGGGCCCATCACACCGATCATCGCCAGGGCTTGCGGCAGTATGTTTTTTTCGCTGTCGTCGACGCGGTACAACCCAGCCACGCGCAAGGCGCCGTACTGGCCGAGCATCGCTACGATGGGCTCAGCCAGCGCGATCAGGGCATCGCCTTCGACCGGCATGCCGCGCAGCTTTTCCCGCAAGCCCAGCAAGGAACTGCGCAGGCTCTGGTCGCTGCCCGCCACACGCTGCTCGAGCAGGTCATGGGAGACCCGCAGAATCTGGTGGGCGCGGGTGAATTCGTCGAGACGGTACTGACGGTATTCGTTGGCCATCTGCAGACGCTCAAGGCGACGCACCCACAGGTCCCGCACTTCACCGACGAGCATCCCGCACACCAGCACGCCGACGATAAACGACGGATCAAGCTGGGTGTAACCTTCGTGCCCGCTGCTGCGCAGCGCAAACAGCGCCGCCACCACCAGAACCGCGCTGAACAAGCCGCGCACGAAGCCATAACGTACACCTAACAGCAGCGGTGCCAGGATCGGCCAAGGGAAACCGGCATGCATCTGCAACGGGTCTTCAGGCGTGAGCCAGAAGCCGAGGCCGATCGCCAGGCCCGTCACCAGTATCGTTTCCAGCCAAGACACCGGCCCGCTGGCGCGAGGCGCCAGGCTGTAATCCATGTGTGGAGAATTCATTACGTTCACTCGAACCGAAGGGCGCCAACAAGTTTGTCGATGACTGTTTGAGCATTGCCCGCCAGGCTTTCACGGGACCAGCCGGCGCGGGCGCCACTTTTGCTCCACAGCACACGGCCGCTGCTGGCTTCCAGCACGCGCAGGCTGATGCCCACCGCCGGTTCACCGTCCAGGCCGTTCTTGTACTGCCACTCTTCCACGCTGCCCGCGACCACGTAATCGAGTTTCTGCTCACGGGCCCAATCGAGGGCACCGGCCAGACGCTCATTGTCGTCCATCAAGGCTTGTTCGCCCTGGGTGGTGACAGGGTAAACCCGTGGTTGCAGACCATGGCTGCTGAGCACACTGAGCAGGATCTGCTCGCTGCGCTCACCGGCTTGCGGGGTCTGCGAATAGTTGACCATCGGCACGATGCCCCACTGCGCATTGCGCGGCAGGTTCGGGCTGGTCTCACTGGTGAAGCTTGAGCAGCCGGCAACGAACAGGACTGTCAGCGCCAGGCTCAGTTTACGAATTACTTGCATAGGTTTTCTCCCGTAGAGATTCTGTAATCAGCGCCCGAAACGCACGCCGTAGCTCATGCCCAGTGTTCCGCCGGATTTACCATCCCCGCCTTGTGGCGCAGATTGGTAACCGACGGTCAGGGCCAGTTCGTCGTCACCCAGCACTTCAAAGCCGATGCCGGTGTTCATGCCGTAGTTAAAGGTTTGGTCTGTCCACTGCCAGCCTGCCGTCACGTCCACCAACCAGGTGTATTGCGGCTTGGTGCGCACCAGCGCGCCAGGGATGCCGCGACGCCAGGTGGTACCGACGTAGAGTTGGCCGTAGCGGCTTTGCAGCAGGTTGTCGGCGGTGACCGGGTCTACATCGAGAGGATCAGGCAGACCCGTGTCGGTATCTATCGACTGAGGCGTCACCTTGACGGCGCCGCCGTTGCGGCTCGACAGGTAGTCAAGCTCCCGGTCCTTCACGCTGTTCTTCTGATAATCCGCACCGCCGCGCACCGTCCAGTTAGGCCCGGCAAATTCCAGCGTGTGGTTAAGCTCAACCTTCAGCGCATGCCCGGTACCCAGCGAGTCGCCGGCACGGGTAGAGAACGAACGCTGCGCCACTTCCCAGCTCAACTGGTCCCGGGCGGTCAGGCCATGACGCCCACCGACCCAGGCTCGGTCCTGCTGGCCGAAGGCGCGCATCAAGCCGCTGTCGTCACTCTTGCGATGCCAGTCCAGGCCGGTCTCGAGTTGGTGGCTGGAACCCAGCTGCCACATGCGCGACAGGCCCAGGCCATTGCGGTCGTCGTCCTTGCGCTGGCTGGTGTCGGCGAACACCTTCCAGCTGCCGTTTTCCACCGAACGAATCAAGGTCAGGGCTGCGTTGCTTTCGTCACCGATCCTCGATGAGATGATGTCGTCGCCCTTGTAGTTGCCATGCTCCATCTCGAGGTCGGCGTACCAGTTGTCACCCAGGTTGTGGGCGATTTCCAGGCGCGGCGCATCAAACGAGAGGCCACCGAAGTCTTGCTTCTGGTAGGACAGTAGCGCGCCTTGCGGGGTGCTTTCGTGGATCTCCACGGCTTGACGGCGCAGTTGCTCGCGCACCGACTCCGGCTGGTCGTCACCCAGTGCGGTCAAGCTGACGTCCAGCGCTTCGTTGGTGCGACCCAGGCGGCTGAGTGCCTGCGCACGTTGCGCCGGGTTCAGGTCGCTGCTGGCCAACAGGGTTTCAACCTGGGCCTTGTTGCGACTGCGCAGCGCTTCCTGAATCTGCTCGTAACGGTCGACCTTGAGGCCTTGGCTACGTGCCCATTCCAGCCATTGGTCTTTCTGCGACTCCTGATTGGTCGCATCCAGCCGTGCCAGCAAGCGCTCGAACCACATCTGCTTCATCGACGGCGAACCGTCTTTCCACTTCAACAGTTCCTGCTGCGCCTTGCGTGGCGAGTAGCTGCTGGACATCAGTCGCAACCAGATTGCGTAGCGCTGGGACGAAGGTTGCAGCCCTTCAGCCTCGGGGTTGCGCAGCAGTTTCAAACGCAGCCGCTGCGCCGCATCCTGATAGCCGGCGGTGTCCAGTGCGTCGGCGTATGCCGCCTGCACCAGCCAGTCGTTCGGGGTGAGCTTGAGGTACATGCGGTACCAGGCCAAGGCGTCGGTATCACGATTCAACAACTGACTGGCGCTGGCAAATGGCAGCCAGAGCAGACGGTCTTCACGCGCATAGGCACGCCATTTGGCCAGCAATGGCTTGAGTTTCTCGGTGTTGCCCTGGTCGACATACATCCAGATCATGCGTTCGCGGAACAGGTTGTCGTTGGGATAACGTGACAGGCCCAGCAGGTACAAACGCTCGGCTTCGGCGCTGTCGCCCTGCTCAATCGCCAATGCCCCCCGCACGGCCAGGACCTGGGCTTGCTCGTAGGCCTCCGGGTACTGTTTAGCGTCTTCGAGCAACGCGACCACTTGGTCCCACTCCTGCAATTCCTGGGCGAGCTGCAAGGCCTCGACCAAGCGTTGCGGGTCTTGGGCGCGTTTCCAACTGGCGACCATCAGGGCCAGGGCGCGCTGTGGGTCTCGGGTGCGATAAAGAGTGATGAGCTGGCTCTCGTCGCCGCTGACCAGCTTGCCGTTGATCGCCAGCAGGCGTTCCAACGAAACGCGCAGGTCTTCATCACGCTCCAGGTCCCACGCCAGGCTAGCGCGGGCGTGCCAATACTCAGGATCCTCGATCGAAGGGTCATCCAACTTCACGACGTCCCATGCAGCCTGCTCGTCAAACAGCTTCATCTCGGTGCCAACCCAGTCCACTCGCTCGGCCGGGGTCAGCGTGAAACGTTTGGCGTAGTCGTTGTAGACCTTGCTGCGCGCGGCGAACTGCCCTGTGTTGTCCAGGTTTTGCAGCAAGCGTGTCCACGCCAGGCGGTGCCCTGGGTATTTGCGCAGATAGGTGCGCAACCAGGCTTCGGCCTCGGCGGGCGTGCCGCGCGATTCGTGGCCGTAGACCAAGGCGTCCAGCTCGATATCGGTGAGCGCGCGCTGCTGCATGATTTCGGCGAGCAATGGGATCGAACGGTCGAAATCGAACAGCTGGCTCGCCAGGCGCCAAGCGTGCTCGCGGGTTTTCGGGTCTTCCTTGAGTTTGAGCAAGCGAATCCAATAACCCACGGCCGCTGCGTTATCGCCGCGCCATTCGCCCAGGAGCGCCATTTGCTCGAGCAATACGGGGTCATCAGGGTAGTCGACCGTCAATTGCTGGCCGGTTTCCCACGCACCGGCCAGGTCGTTGATGGCCAGGCGCACGTGGAATTCTTTCAGGGCAATTTTCGGGTTGTCCGGCTGCACCTCGCGCCACTGCTTGAGCACGCGCTGCGCCAGGTCAAAGCGCTTGGTCGCCACGGCCACATCGACGCCCTGCTCCAACCACGCCACATCGGCCGAGGACTGGGTGAGCTGGGGCAATTCGTCGGACAGCACCTGCGCGGCCTGTTCGTCGTGGCCCGCCGACAGCAAGCTGTTGAACGCCAACTGCGCATAATCACGGCGCTCGGCCGGTAGCTGGGCGTCGCGACGCAGTTGCAAGTAGATGTCCGCGGCATGCTGCGGTTGGCCGGCGGCCATGTACCACTGCGCGGCGGCTTTGAGCGAGTCGGCACGTTGCGCCGGATCGCGCGCGGCGATTTCTTCATACACGTTGGCCGCGAACTCAGGCGCCTGCAACGTCAACGCGCGCTTGGCCAGGTTTTGCAACTGCGGCATCGGCAACTTGCGGTAGTCGAAGCTACCCAGGCGCTCGGCCAGGGCCCGTTGCGCGATCAGGTCGTTGCTGCTGTCGGCGACCAGGGCATCCAGTTCCAGGCGGTAATAAGCCTGGGTTTCCGGCTGTGGCTTGGGCCACGCTTCCAGGTGCTGGCGCGCTTTGGTGTAGTCACCGAGGCGAATCAACAAATCGACCAGTTGCAGACGCAGGTGATCGTCGTCCGGGTGCGCCGTCAGCAGCAGCTCGGCATAGTTGGCCGAGACCGCATCCGGCTGGCGACCGTCAGGCTGGAACACTTCTTCACGCTGGAAGGTCGCCCACAACAGGCCACCTACGGCAACCGCCACCACCGCCAATGCCCAAGGATTGAGCAGGCGGCTGTTTTTAGTTGCAGAGGAGCTGACCATTACTCACCTGCTTCATAGGTAATTGAAAAGTCCACAGGCCGGCGGAAGCCTTGCCCGCAAATCGTTGACCATCCACTTCCACGCGGCAGGCAGTAGCCGAACGTACGGAGAAGGTCAGGTCGAATTGGCCGGCGAACGCAAAGCTCACGCGGCGCTCATCCAGGTAACGCCAGTCCAGCAGAGGCAAATTAGCTTCTTCCAGCGCCGGTCTCGGGTCTCGATCCGGGCGCAGCACCAGCAACGCCTTGTCGCTGCTCAGGGCCACGTAGCGCCCTTGCGGCAAATCGCGCACGCCGGCGATACCCTGCGATTGCAACAGGTCCGGCCAGCCCATTTGCGCGTCCAGGCGCACGGTACGCAGTGCGTCCATCCCGCGAATCTGCCAGGCGCCATCCGCGGTGCGTGCCAGGCTCGCCTGATACAAACCGTGCAGACGGTCGAGGTAGTCGCTCATCCACAACGACATCGGCTGCTGCTCGCGCATGTAGCCATAGATCTCGTGCATGGCTTTGATCGACGCCTGCTTGGTGCTGGAATAGAAGTGGTAATAGAGGTGCAGGCCACGCAGACGGCGTGGGCTGTCGGTGAGCTGGAAGGTCTCGATCAACTCGCGGAAACCGTAATACGGGCCCTTCCACAAGTTGGTGTAGAGGTTCTCGTTGATGATCGGCGCGTAGTACTGCAAGCCGCCTGCGGTCGGGCGCAGCAGCGGGTTAAGGCCGGTCAGCGACGGATTGGCCTTGGTCATGATGGTTTCGGCACCGTTGACGTTTTTCAGGCCAGCGTCATACGCCAATTGGATGGTGCTCGCCGATGGCAGTGCATCACCTGGCCAGAACACCAATTTCACCGGCTTCTGCGGGGTGGTCAGGTTCTGGTTGATGTAGTCGCGCGAGCCAAAGATTTCGCGGCGAAAATCAATTTTGTCGTAGCCAGGCACCTTCATGTTCATGCCGTATTCCGGATTGAAGTTCTCGCGTTTCTTGGCTTTATCCGGCTGCATGAAAAATGGGTGGCTGTAGGTATGCGTGGCCACTTCAACTTTAGGGTTGGCAAAGATCTCGCGTGCAATCGGCTCCAGCTCACGGGCCAGGAAGGGGAACGCGCCGCGCGGCGAAATCTCGGCTTCGATGATCGACACCGACGTCAGGAACGGGTTGGGCTTGATGTAGTCGTCCAGCGTGTGGCGACCCGCGTAAGGCGTGCCACGCACTTCGGCGCGGGAAGGGAAGCCATCGCCATCGATGTGCACGGTCGCAATGCGCCGGCCATTTTCGGTAGTGCTGTCCGGGCGCGGCTGGCTTGGCAGGTGCAGGCTGGCCTGGAGAAACGCAAAGGGATCGAGGATCCAGCGGCTGCGCTCGTTGTTGGTTTCAAGCAGATAGGGCGCAAGTGCCAAGCCACCCCATTTGCCGACCACCACCGGCGTGAACACGTCACCGCCGGGCCCCTTCAACGACAGCGCCGCTGTCGGGCCATTGGGCATCACGGAAACGGCGGCGAGGTCACGCGAGCGCGGCACCACCGGCGCTTCAAATGCGCCCACCAGGGCTTTGTCCTGGTGAGTAACGGTCAGCACCTGCGTGGCGGGCGGCGCATCACGCTTGAGGCCAAGGCGCTTGAGCAACAGCTTGTCCTCAATCGGCAAACCACTGAAAAACGCCACAGGCACCTGTTCGTCCAGGCGCGCATTGATGAAGCGATTAAACGCAGCCGGGTCCTGGGGCGGGCCGCTGGTCATCCATGTGACAACGCCGGCGTACAGGCCACTGAAGCTGTACAGCGGAAGCTTGCTGTCGGCCGGAAAATAATCGACGCGATAGCCCAGGTACTCCAGCAAGCCGCCGAGGTCGCTATGACCGGCAGCATCTTCCAGCGCACCTTCGCGCGGGTCGAAGATCAGCGCGATACGGCGTGGCTGAACCTCGATGCTGCTGATGCCCAGGGTGTTGAGGTCAGGCGTGCTGATATACGGGATGTAGCCTTCTTCGCGCAGGCGCTTTGCGAGCTTGCGCGCTTCTTCACGGCGCTCAGGCGGCAAGTAATCGATCGCTACCAGCGGGATGCCTTTGGCACGCAGCGGTTTCAAATGCGTTTCAAGCCATTCGCGGTCGGACTCCGAGACCGGGCGATAACGCTTGGCGGAGGCGTCCCAGCCCGCGTGAATCGACTCGACTGCCACGGCGGCGGCGACGCCATCCAGCTCGGGCAATACTTCGAAACCGCGATTGAAGAACAACTTCAATGTTGGCTGACGCTTGTGCATTTCACGCAGCAGGTTGGCCAGGCCCACGCGCTGAGCTTCACGCTGGGCTTGAGGCAGCAACTGGAAACTGTCGAGGGTGTCCAGAAATACACCGCCATAACCTTGGGCTTGCAAGGCTTTGGCGCGAGCAAATAAATGCTCACGCCAGGCTTGCGAAGTGAGGTCCATGACCTGGCTGTCCCAGGCATCGTTACGCACCGGGGAAACCGCTTTGCTCAAGCCGGCTTTGTCGAGCTCTGCCTTATTACCGTCGAATTCGCCCACGGACAAATAAGCAAAGGGTTCGCTGCCCAGCGTGCGCAAGGTTTTGACGTCGGCGGGCGTCATGTGGCCGGGCTCGACCACAGCCCAGTCGAACTGCGCCAACTCCGCCAGGGGCGGCTGATCGGCATACCAAAAGGCCACGCTGGCCGGCTGCGGCACAGTAGCGGCCTGCACAGGGGCCCCGCCAACGAACAACGCAAACGCGGCCAGCAGCCGCTCGGCTATTGCGCGGACACGCGTCCTGCGAAAAACGATTTCCATAATGCACTCTTGAAATGATTGAAACTGGGACGGCGCTAAGGTCAAACAGGTGACCGGAGGGTTACAAACTGCGAAGCAGCTGTGCCAACCCCTGGCCCACGGACGTCGGTTCCGAGAGCACGTAGCGTTGCAGCAAGCGCGTGTTATCCGCGCGGGAATGACGAATATCGCCTTGGCGTTGCGCCTGATGCGTCACCGTCAGCGCCGTACCGGTCGCACCACCCAGCTCGCTGATCAGGTCGTTCAAACTGGTCGCGCGGCTGAACCCGACATTGACCGCACCAGAGGCTGCCTCGCGGGCCTCCACGGCCTGCACGAGAATGCTCACCAGATCTTGCACGTAGACAAAATCGCGCGTTTGCCCACCGTCACCGAATACGGTAATCGGCTGCTTGGCGATTGCCCGCTGGCTGAAGATACTGATCACACCCGAGTACGGAGAGGACGGGTCCTGGCGTGGGCCAAAGATATTGAAGAAGCGAAAGATCACCGGCTCCAGGCCATGTTCACGACGATAGAAGTCCAGGTAATACTCACTGGCCAGCTTGTCGCACGCGTAAGGCGTCAGGGGAGACTTGGGGGTGTCTTCTTCAATGGCCGTGCCTTCGCCGTTGTTGCCATAGACTGCAGCGCTGGAAGCGAATACCACACGCTTCACACCCGCCTTCAGCATGGCTTGGCACACATTGAGCGTGCCGACGAAATTGCTCTGGTGGGTAGCGACAGGATCGTCCACCGACGCCTGCACCGATGCCACTGCTGCCAGGTGAACCACAGCATGGCATCCCTGCATGGCTTGCTCGACCACCGCCGTGTCTGCAACGTCACCCACGACGACATCCAAATGCGGATTCCCGATAGGCAAATTGCTCGTCTTGCCGGTCGACAGGTTATCCAGCACACGAATGCTGTAACCCTTGCCCAGCAAGGCCTCTACCAAATGCGAGCCAATAAAGCCTGCACCACCGGTAATCAAAACTCGCTTAACATCCATGGAGGTTCTTCCTGACGACTCAAGCGGAGATTTCATATAGGCAGTCCGCTAACGGTGGCACGATTAAGGCCCAGCACAGACTGACAAATCCCTCAGCCCGCTTGGTGCAATGATGTCAGTTTAATGGCTTGAAGCCATCAAAACGCCGCCGATCATGTTAGATCCGGGAGAAACTGTCAACATATCGTCTTTTATGCCGCCAGACGGTAGGCGACTTTAAATCACCGTCATTTAATTGACTCATATTCGGGTGTTTAAACGCGGTTAACGTCGATTGGGTTAGGCGAAATTTTTGCCACTTACCTGCTATCCGTTTTTTCAGACGTCCCGCCTTGTCAGTGCTTTTAAAAAATGGTGTACAGCGCTCCTGAAAAGGGATCTGCGCAACGTTTGTGGGCATAAAGCTTGTGCCTGAGGCGCAAAAGGACTGCCGGGCGCACATAAAAAAACCCCGAACAGGTCGGGGCTTTTTATCGCCTGGCATCAGGCGCGACGCCGGATCAATTAGAAAACGTTGATCGGGTAGTCGGCGAACAGACGGATTTCGTTACCGCCTACGTTGTACTGGTCAACGTTGTTGGAAACGCGCAGCCACGAGGCGCGAGCACGCAGGCTCAGGTCTTTGGCTGGACCGCTCTGGACCACGTACTTGAACTGGTTCCAGATTTCGCGCTCAGTGCCATCGCCACGGTTGGTGCCGTCGTCGATATTGGTACCGCGCACGTAGGCCACGTTGTAGGTCAGGCCCGGTACGCCGAAGGTGGCGAAGTCGATGCCGTAGCCAAGTTGCCACGAACGCTCATCCTTGCCATTGAAGTCAGACCAGTAGGAGTTGGCCAGCAGGATGGTGTTGCCACCGTCGCCGATGCCGCCAGCGTTGCGGTAGCCGCCATACAGGTAGCCGGTGTCGCCGGTGCTGCGCTGGTGAGCGACGGTGAAGCTGTGCGGGCCAACAGCCCACGTGGCGCCCAGGCTCCAGATTTTGTTGTCGCGGGCGTCAGCATCTTTCTGGTTTTCCAGGGCGAAGCTGCGGTCCAGCTTGGTTTTGTAGCCGTTGAAGTCAAATGTCAGCGACTGCTTCTCTGGCAGGGCCAGCACGTAGTTGACGTTGACGTATTGCTTCTTCAGCACGTCCTGCATGTCGGAGGCATACAGCGCGGCCGACAGGCTTTCGGTGAATTTGTAGCTACCACCGATATAGTCGATGCTTTTCAGGCGACCGCTGTCGGTGCCTTCCATGCTCTTGCGCGCTTCTTTGGTGAAGTGACCCGCGTCCAGTTGCAGACCGGCGATCTCTTTGGAGACGATCGAAGTACCGGTGTAGGTTTCCGACAACAGACGGGAGTTGTCGTACTGAAGCACAGGCACAGCCGGGAACTGATCACCGTACTTGAGCACCGTGTTGGAAACGCGGAACTTCACGGCAGCGCCGCCCTTGGCCAGGTCGTGGGGTGCCGAGCCAGGGTTGTTCGAGCCATCAGGGTTGGTAGTGCCGTTGCCCTGTTTGAAGAAGTCGATGCCGCCCGCGCCAGCGCGACCTTGACCACCGTCCAGACGGATAGCGTATTGGCCGATCACGTCCACACCCACACCCACGGTGCCTTGGGTGAAACCGGACTCGAACTTACCGATGAAGCCTTGGCCCCATTCGGCTTTGTCTTGCTTGCCGTTTTTGTAGTCACGGCTGATGTAGGCATTACGTGCGGCGATATTCAGGTGGCTGTCTTCAACAAAACCCTTGGATTGGTCCTGGTCGTTGGCCATTGCTGTCGATGCGCTCAAAATCCCCAGAGCGATCAGACTCATCCGTTGCTTCAACATTTTTTTGTATTCCTTATTTCTGGTTGAGTACGCGCTATGACACCAGGCCCCATGTCGCTTTCTGGTATCGACTGCGTCCTGAAAAAAGAAGGCCCGCGGACGCCTTAACAGGCCGCGAGCCTTTTTTTATTGGATGAGTCATGGCGGTGAGCCACAGGCGTTGGGCGCAATCCTAGTCGCGCGTTGAACTATGTGTCAATTTCGTGAATCGTCTGTATTTAGGCGAAATAATTCTAAGCAAAGGCCTATTGCTGTTCTGAAAACGACAAAAAAACACCTTCAAATGCCCTTGAAACACATCTCGTAACATATTTAGAAGTCGATACGTTTGGTAATAGATAACGCGCGCAAATGCAAAGCATTACCATTAACGTGCAGTTTTCCTCCCAAACAATTCGGATACATGCCTTCATGCCTGCCCTTCGCCTGACGCCCATCACCCTTGGGCTTTCCGTTCTGCTGTCTGCCGGTTTTGCCTGTGCGGCCACCACCTTGCCTGAAACCTCGATCAGTGCCGAAGCTGACGAAGACGACCCCCGGGTCAAGGAAACCAGCACGGCCACCCGCACCGCCACACCCGTGCGTTACGTGCCTCAGGCGATCGATTCAGTGAAGACCGAAAGCTTGCGCGCCTACGGCACCAACGACCTGGGCCAGGCGTTGAGCGGCATCCCGAACGTCAGCAGCGGCGCCGACACGCGTTTCGACAGTTTGCGCATCCGCGGTTTCGACGCGAGCAATGACTTCTACCTGGATGGCATTCGTGACGACAGCCAATACATTCGCGACCTGCATAACATCGAGCGCATCGAAGTGCTCAAGGGGCCGGCGGCAGTACTTTACGGGCGAGGCGGCCAGGGAGGGATCGTCAACCGCGTGAGCAAGCTGCCGGTCGCCGGACACAAGTCGAGCATTGAGGCCCAAGGCGGCAGCAATGATTTGCGCAGCTTGTACGCCGACCTCAGCACCGACCCCACCGATAACATCAGCCTGCGCCTGAACATGGGTAACCAGGACAACAACAGCTTTCGCGACGGTGTGAGCGGCAACCGCCAGCTCTTCGCGCCGTCCATGAGCTGGCAACTGACGCCAGACCTGAACTGGCTGGTGCAATACGAATACAGTCGCTACAACCGCACGCCCGACCGTGGCATTCCCGGAGTCAACGGGCGCCCGGCTGACGTGAGCCGCAGCACCACCTACGGCGACAGCCGCGACTACATCGACGACAAAACCCAGTCGCTGCGCTCCAAGCTCGCCTATGAGCTCAACGACAACTGGCAACTGCGCCAGACCCTGGGTGTGTTCAAGCTCGACAGCGATTTCGACAACACCTACCTCACCGCCTATACCCCGTCGACCAACCGTGTCACGCGCCAGCGCTGGCAGCAGGACCTGACCACCCTCAACATCTTCAACAACGTCGAGCTGGAAGGCGGCTTCAGCACCTTCGGCCTGGAGCACCGCTTGCTCACCGGCCTTGAACTGGGCAGCCAGCGCCGCGACCCGAAGCTGTATACCGCCACGGCCGTCGCACAAGGCGGCCGCGTCGTGCCGCCCCTGGATCTCAACCAGCCCAACCGCAACCTCAGCCACACCGGACGGATGAGCCTGCAAAGCAACAACCACACCGAAGTCGACAGTCGCGCCATTTATGCACAGGATCAACTGCGCCTGAATGACCAGTGGCAAATCCTGGCCGGCCTGCGTTATGACCGCTTCGAGGTAGACACCAAGAACAAGCTGCTCAACACCCAGCAGGCCGTCAAAAGCCACAGCACCAGCCCGCGTTTTGGCCTGGTGTGGACGCCGTTGGAACATCACTCGTTCTATGCCTCATGGAGCAAGACGTTCTCCCCAGCGGGCGGCGGCTTGATCGGCATCACCCCGAACGCCGCCGGCAGCGTCAACGACCTGAGCCCTGAGCTGACCAAGCAGAAGGAAATCGGGGTCAAGAGCGACTGGCTCGACGACCGCCTGAGCACCACCCTCGCCGTGTACGAGCTGGAACTCTACAACCGCCGCACCAGCGACCCGCTGGACCGCACCATCACCCTGCTCAGCGGCTTGCAGCGCTCTCGCGGCGTGGAGTTGACCGCCACCGGCAAGATCATCGGAAACTGGTATGTACGCGGTGGTGTGGGCTTGCAGAATGCCACGGTCGAGAAGGACAACAACGGCTTCGAAGGCAAGCGCGTCAGCGATGTGGCCAAGCGTAACGGCAGCCTGTTCATTACCTGGAAACCGGAGATGGGCTGGTACGCGGAAACCGGCCTGACGCTGGTCGGCGACCGTTATGCCGACAGCCTCAACACCGTGGTGCTACCGGGTTATGGCCGCTGGGATGCGTTGGCGGGGTTCCGTCAGAAGGAGTGGGATGTAAGGGCGGCGCTGAACAACATCGCGGATAAAACCTACTATGCGTCGGCGACTAGTGTGGCGCAGATCCAGCCAGGGGAGCCGCGTAGCGTGGTGGTTACAGGCACCTACAGTTTCTGAGGAAAACGCGGTCAGTGTGGGAGCTGGCTTGCCTGCGAAAGCGGTGGGCCAGCCAGCGAATAGTTGGCTGATACACCGCTATCGCAGGCAAGCCAGCTCCCACATTTGATTTCGGTGGTGCTTCAGCTATTCAACACGTCACACAACGCATGCACTTCGTCCTCACTGAACAACCCCGCCGGGTAGCGTTCACGCATCACACTGTGCAAGTCAGGCTGTTGCCTGATCTGTCGCGAACCGTTTTCCTTCAACCAGAGCCCCAGCGCATGGATCGCGTCACCATTGACCCTCAAGGGGTGGAACGTGCGCGTGTACATCGAGTTGATATCGGCGTTCATTTCAGCGCTCTCTCCTACTGCGTGAGCGGCTAACTTACTCAAGGTTTATGACAGAACTGCGCAGTCATCACCTTGGGCCACTGTGACAACAGCGATACAAGACCTATGCCAATGTTTCGTGTTTATAGGTATGCCGATACAAAAAAGCCCGCGACCTTGCGGGGCCGCGGGCTTGCTGTTAGCGCTGAAACCGGGAAGCACCCGGCTAGCGCCAAGACACTGTTACAAGTGCACTCAATTTTTGTGCGGGGCTGGCTGTTGTTGGGTCAGGCAATGGATATTACCGCCACCCAGTAACAGTTCGCGGCCCGGCACCATCACCACTTCGTGCTGCGGGAACAGGTCCTGCAGGATTGTCTTGGCCACGCTGTCCAGCGGGTCATCGAAGCTCGGCGCAATGATGCCGCCATTGACGATCAGGAAGTTGACGTAGGAACCGGCCAACCGCACGGTCGGATTACGCTCCTGGGTCCCGTCAACCGGATCAACACCGGCGCATTCTTCCTCGGTCGCGTAAAGCGGTCCAGGGATCGGCATTTTATGCACTGTGAACGAGCGACCCTGGGCATCGGTGCTGCTTTGCAGCACGTCCATGGCGGCATGGCAGCGTGCGTAGTTCGGGTCTTGCGGGTCATCGGTCCAGGCCAGCAGCACTTCGCCCGGGCGCACGTAGCAGCAGAAGTTATCCACATGGCCGTCGGTTTCGTCGTTGAACAGGCCGTCTGGCAACCAGATAATTTTATCCACAGCCAGGTTGGCACTCAGCACCGCTTCAATCTCGGCACGGCCCAAGTGCGGGTTGCGATTGCGGTTGAGCAGGCATTCTTCGGTAGTGATCAGGGTGCCTTCGCCGTCAACATGGATCGAACCGCCCTCCAGCACAAAGCCTTCGGTGCGATAGCGCGGGGCCCGTTCGATCTCGAGGATCTTGCCGCCGACCTGCGAATCGCGGTTCCACGGCGAATACAGGCCGCCATCAAAACCGCCCCAGGCGTTGAAGTCCCAGTTCACACCGCGCACTTCGCCGCTGTTGTTGATCACGAAGGTCGGCCCGGTGTCGCGCACCCAGGCGTCATCGCTGGACATCTCCAGCACCCGGATATTCGGCACATCCAGGCGCGCGCGAGCATTTTCGTACTGGCCGGCGGAAACCGCTACGGTCACCGGCTCAAAACGTGCGATGGCCTTGGCCACCGCCACGTGAGCGGCCTGCGCTGGCTTGCCGCCCAGGCGCCAGTTGTCCGGGCGCTCTGGCCAGATCATCCAGGTTTGAGTCTGTGGCGCCCATTCGGCAGGCATGTGGAAGCCATCGGCGCGAGGGGTGCTGTGCAGGGTGGTCATGGCGATCAGGACTCCGAATGGGGGTAAAGGCCGACTTTATAACGGATATAAATCGGCTTTAAAAGCAACATAAGTTCATAGCAGATGAAGATGACAGAAAATAACCGATAACAATCGATTATTACGCGTGTTCGTCCAGCACCTTCGACAGCATGTCGACAAAGAAATCCACGCTGCGTTTGGACGTGACCATCGGCGGCTTGATCTTGAGGATGTTCAAATAATCCCCCGTGGGTTGCATAAAGATCCCCAGCTCCCGCAGGCGGTCGCATAGCAAGGCGGTCTCCTCAGTGGCCGGCTCCAGGGTGTGCCGGTCGCGCACCAATTCCAGGCCGAGATAAAACCCGGAGCCGTGGACAGCCCCCACTAATGGATGACGATCGATCAATTCTTCCAGCCGCGCCTTGAAATGCCCACCAACCACTTGGGCGTTTTCCCACAGCTTTTCTTCCTCCATCACATCCAAGACGGCCATGCCGATCCGGCAACTGACCGGGCTACCCCCCGACGATGAGAAGAAGTACCCCTCAGCCTCCAGCGCCTCGGCGATTTCGCGACGGGTGATCACCGCCCCCAACGGCTGGCCGTTGCCCATTCCCTTGGCCATGGTGATGATATCGGGCACTACGCCCTGCTCTTCAAACCCCCAGAAGAAATGCCCCATACGGCCGTAACCCACTTGCACTTCATCGGCGATGCACACGCCGCCCCTGGCGCGGATAAGTGCATACACCTGCTGCAAATAGCCCGGCGGCAGGGAGATGCCGCCGGCATTGCCGTACACCGGCTCGCAGATGAACCCTGCCAGTTGGCGTTTGCTCGCGGCGATTTTCGCCAGGTTGTGTTCCACGCTTCGTACGTAATCAGGCGCACTGTCCTGCCCGCGGAACTCACCTCGATAAGTATTGGGCGCGGTCACCGGGTGCACCCAGTCCGGGCGACTGCTCAGCGCCTGGGGGTTGTCGGCAATCGAGGTGGACACCGCATCTGCCGCCACCGACCAGCCGTGGTACGCCTCGAGCACGCTGAGCATGTCGCGGCCACCACTGTAGGCCCAGGCGAGGCGGATCGCCAGGTCATTGGCCTCGGTGCCGCTGTTGACCAGGAACACGCGGTCCATGCCTTCCGGCGCCAGCGCCAGCAAGCGCTCGGAGAACTCTGCAATCGCCGCATAGTGAAAACGTGAGTTGGTATTGAGCAGCGACCACTGGCGCGCCGCCACCGCCGCCATGCGCGGGTGGCCATGGCCCAGCACTGCCACGTTGTTGAGCATGTCGAGGTACGAACGGCCCTGCATGTCGATCAGGTGGTTGCGCCAGCCGCGTTCGATGCGCGGCGGGTCGACGTAATAGTGCTTTTGCGAACGGGCGAAACTGGCGTCGCGGCGAGCGAGCAAGGCCTCGGAGTCCAACTCGGGCTCTGCGTCGCAAGCCAGGCCCAGCAGCGCCGCCGGCGAGGGACACAGCGCCTGCCACGCCTGCGCCCGGGACGGCGTGCAGAACAGCGGCGCCGGCAAGCCAGTACGGCACAGTTGCACGGTCAGCGGGCCTTCGACCTCACCGATCACCTGCCCCTTGAGTACAGCGGCGCCAGGCTGCAACAGCGCTTTGGCACCCCACAACCGCACATTGGCTTCGCTGCTGTGCACACGCAGTTCGCCATTCACGCCGGGGCGGACGATGCCCGCAAACGGAGCCTCGATGGAGGTGCCCCGGGGCACGTGCAGCTCGACGTGCAGCGCGAACGTCTCAGGTTCATAAGCACTGTCGGGCTGCGTACGCGACAAGCGGTACTGCCCGTAGCGACTGGCCGCCAGGCCGTGCACGGCAGCTGCATCCTGCAACAAGCGCTGATCGATACCCGCCTGCTCCCAGTTGCCTGCCTCGAAATGCGGGCTGAGCACGCCCAGGTCGATCAACGCAAACTCACGTCCCACCAGGCCCGGTAGCAAGGGCGCGAAGCCTTGGCCGGCAATCGGTGCCAACGCCTGCCCGACACAGCCCAGGATCGCCGCCTCCATCAACTCAAACGGCACTGACGTCGCCACGTGGAAAATTTCCCACTCATGTGCGGCGTTTTTCAGAAGGTAGCTGTTATCCGGATCCAGGCGTTGCTGCTGCTCGCTGCTCAACACCAGCACCGCCGCCCGTGCAACGATCAGCGACCACAGCGCCTGCAATTCTTCGTGTTGCAACGGTGTCACCGCATGACAGGCCTGTATCGCCGGCAAGATGGCAAAGGGATCACCTTCGGCATGGTGCAGCAACGCGGCGCAGGTCACTGACAGATCGGCGATGCGCCAGGTGTGCACCAGATCGCCGAAATCGATCACGCCCTGAAGTTGCCAGTGACGTTGCGCATCACGCTGCCACACCACGTTGTCATCGGTGATGTCCATGTGCACTGCTTGCCACGGTAGATGATCAGCCAAGGGACGGAGGTGGTCTTCGACCTGCCCGATCACGTGCTCCAGTGCTTCGCGGTGGGGCAGGTTTTCCAGGGTTGCCAGCAGATGGGTGATCAGCTCCCGGGCATGGCGCGGGTCCCATTGCAGCGTGCGCTCCAGGCCCGGGTGTTCGAACGGCGCCAGCGCTTGGCTCATCCGCCCACACAGATCACCAAAACCTGCAATTACCTCGCGGCCCAGATGAGGCTGATGGGTCAACAGCTGGCCATCGATATAGTCCAGCACCCGCACGTGCAGGGTTTGGCTGTCGAGGGTCAGGGTCAGCAACTCTTCACCGCTCACGGCCTTGATGACCTTGGGCACGTGCACATCGGCTTGGGCCTGCAGGGCATTGAGCGCCGCGTGCTGGGCCTGCAGCTCAACGGCAGCGTAGTCACCGCGGCAGATTTTCAGAACAAACCGGCCGCGGGGGCTGTCGACTCTGTAGTTGAGGTCCTGCTGGCTCCCCAACGAGTGCAGCGTGCCCATCAGGCCGTAATGCTCCTCGAGCAGCCGAGCAGCCTGATCGGGGCCAACTTGCGGACAGGGTAGACTGGCGCGATGGATCAGGGTGGCGAGCAACATGGAGGGTAGCCTCGGTTTTTTAGGGGTGTATATCGCCATTTTTCAGGGGGGTTAGGCAACCCCCGAAGCATGCCGCGCTTGCACCACCCCACCGCACAACTCAAGCTATGCTCCATTCGTTTACTGTCTGTCTAAGGAAAAGGCCCTCCGACATGCGCATTCTCATCACCGGTGGTGCTGGTTTTATCGGCTCCGCCCTGATTCGCCACCTGATTCAACACACCGAGCACGAAGTGCTCAATCTGGACAAGCTCACTTATGCAGGCAACCTGGAATCGCTGAGCAGCATCGCGGGCAATAGCCGTTATGAGTTTGTTCAGGCCGACATTATCGACCAGGCCACCGTCAGCGCCGTACTGACGCGTTTCGAGCCCCAAGCTATCATGCACCTGGCGGCCGAATCCCATGTTGACCGTTCGATTGACGGGCCCTCGGACTTTATCCAGACCAATATCGTCGGCACCTACAGCCTGTTGGAAGCTGCTCGTGCTTATTGGCACACGTTGGCAGAACCCGCCAAGGGCGCCTTCCGCTTCCATCACATATCTACTGACGAAGTGTATGGCGACTTGCATGGCGTAGACGATCTGTTCACCGAGACTACGCCGTACGCGCCCAGCTCACCCTATTCGGCCAGCAAAGCTGCGTCCGACCACTTGGTGCGCGCATGGCAGCGCACCTACGGCCTGCCAGTATTGCTGACCAACTGTTCAAACAACTACGGGCCATTCCACTTCCCCGAGAAGCTGATTCCACTGGTGATACTGAATGCACTCGCGGGCAAGCCGCTACCGGTCTATGGTAATGGTTTACAGGTACGCGACTGGCTGTTCGTCGAAGACCACGCCCGCGCCCTGCTCAAAGTGGTGACAGAGGGCATGGTAGGCGAGACCTACAATATCGGCGGCCATAACGAGCAGAAGAACATTGATGTGGTGCGTGGTATCTGCGACCTGCTGGAAGAGCTGGCACGGCAACGCCCGACAGGTGTAGGGAAATTTACCGACCTGATCACCTTCGTGAAGGATCGACCGGGTCACGATCAGCGTTACGCAATTGACGCCAGCAAGATCGAACGTGAGCTAGGCTGGGTTCCTGAGGAAACCTTTGAGAGCGGCTTGCGTAAGACTGTGCAGTGGTACCTCGAAAATCTGGAGTGGTGCCGCAGGGTCCAAGACGGCAGTTATCAGGGTGAACGATTGGGCAATACCGACATGAAGGATCTGATTGCATGATGAAGGGAATCGTATTGGCGGGGGGCTCAGGTACCCGTTTGCACCCCATTACCTTGGGCGTGTCCAAACAACTGCTGCCGGTGTATGACAAACCGATGATCTATTACCCGATCTCGGTGCTGATGCTGGCGGGAATCAAGGACATCCTGGTGATTTCCACCCCGGCGGATTTGCCGCAGTACCGCAATCTGCTCGGGGATGGCAGTCAGTTTGGCGTACGGTTCAGCTATGCAGAACAGCCATCTCCCGATGGCCTGGCGCAGGCCTTTATTATTGGCGAAGAGTTCATCGGGGATGATCCGGTTTGCCTGATCTTGG
The DNA here is from genome assembly GCF_014268275.3 of Pseudomonas tritici. Taxonomy (NCBI): domain Bacteria; kingdom Pseudomonadati; phylum Pseudomonadota; class Gammaproteobacteria; order Pseudomonadales; family Pseudomonadaceae; genus Pseudomonas; species Pseudomonas tritici. The sequence goes on along the minus strand of NZ_CP077084.1, from coordinate 549,711 downwards.
GCGACAACATTTTCCATGGTTCGTATTTCGGCGACCAACTACGTGCAGCAGCTAAAAGGCCCTCCGGTGCCACGGTATTCGGTTACTGGGTCAAGGACCCGGAGCGTTTTGGCGTGATTGATTTCGACAAGGAAGGCCGGGCCCTCTCCATCGAAGAAAAGCCTCTCAAGCCAAAGTCACCCTATGCCGTGACCGGTCTTTACTTCTACGACAACGACGTGATCGAAATCGCCAAAGCGGTCAAACCCTCACACCGGGGTGAGCTTGAGATTACGGATGTTAATAACGCCTACCTCAAGCGCGGCGACCTTCATGTGGAACGATTCGGCCGAGGCTTCGCCTGGCTCGATACAGGAACTCACGACAGCCTTCTAGAGGCCTCACTTTATGTACAGACGATTGAACATCGTCAGGGCCTGAAAGTGGCATGCCTGGAAGAAATCGCTTATCAGAATCGCTGGATTAATCGTGAGTATTTGCTGGAGCGGGCCAAATATTTTGGCAAGACCGGCTATGGTAAATACTTGCTCACCCTTGCAGGGGATAATCCATATGAATGTATCCGCCACTGAGTTGCCCGGTGTATTAATCATCGAGCCGAAGGTATTTGGCGATGAACGCGGTTTTTTCTATGAAAGTTTCAATGCCCGGGACTTCGCGAAAGCTACCGGGTTACAACAGCAGTTCGTGCAGGACAACCACTCACGCTCGCAGCAAGGAGTCCTGCGCGGACTCCATTACCAAGTGGAGCATCCCCAAGGCAAATTGGTGCGCGTGACCGCAGGTGAAGTGTTGGACGTGGCGGTGGACATACGTCAAAGCTCACCAGCTTTTGGCAAATGGGCAGGCGTGCGGTTGTCGGCCAATAATAGCCGCCAGCTATGGATTCCACCGGGATTTGCTCATGGTTTTGTAGTGCTCAGCGATTACGCTGAATTCCTCTACAAGACGACTGATTACTATACCCCCTCTTCAGAGCGATGCATTCGCTGGGACGATGCTGATCTCAACATTGATTGGCAACTCAACGGCCCGCCGATCTTGTCCGTCAAGGATCAAAACGGCAAAAGCCTGAGAGATGCGGACCTGTTCGCATGACCTCCGCTCTAAAGATCCTGATCACCGGCCAACACGGCCAAGTCTCCCGCGAACTGCAACTTCGGCTCCAGGACCTCGGCGATCTCATCGTTCTCGGCCGCGACCAACTCGACCTGGCCAACCCCGACCAGATCCGCCAGCAAGTCCGCGCCCATCGCCCTGACTTGATCATCAACGCCGCGGCCCATACGGCTGTCGATCAAGCTGAAAGCGAGCCGGACGTAGCGTTCGCGATCAACGCCATCGCCCCCGGCGTTCTCGCGGAGGAAGCCAAAGCCCTGGGCATCCCGTTGATCCACTACTCCACCGACTACGTGTTCGACGGCAGCAAATCCGACCCCTACACCGAAGCCGACACGCCGAACCCGCTGGGCGTCTATGGCCAGAGCAAACTGGCGGGCGAGCAGGCGATTACGGCCGTTGGCGGCAAATACTTGATCCTGCGCACCAGCTGGGTCTACTCCAGCCACGGCAAGAACTTCCTGCTGACCATGCAGCGCCTGTTAAAGGAAAAGCCGCAGATGCGCATCGTCGCCGACCAAATCGGCGCGCCAACCTGGGCCGGCAGCATCGCCCACAGCACGCGTGGGTTGATCGAGCGCTGGCAGGCGGGCGAGCCGGGGGAATGGGGTGTCTATCACTTGACCGCCAGAGGCGAAACGTCGTGGTTCGGGTTTGCCGAGGCGATTGGCGAGCATCTGCGCACGCAAGGCAACGCCTGCGCTGAACTGGAGCCGATCCCTGCCAGCGCCTACCCGACGCTAGCCAGGCGCCCATTGAACTCGCGTCTCGATTGCAGTCGCCTGCAGCAGCAATGGCACATCAGCCAACCGCCGTGGCAAGACGCATTGCGCGAGTGTCTTGCAGGGCAGCACTAGGCATAATGCGCCTGTACCCACAGGCGCACGAATCCCATGACTCCACCCCTCCCGCGTAGACCCCGCTGGCGTAGCCTCGCCCTGTTGGCGTTGTGCCTGGCACCGCTGCTGTGGCCGCTGGAGCACCTGGCCGAGCGTTATTACCGCAGTGAGCTGGCCGGCCAGAATCGCCAGACCCTTGACCTGTACGTGGCCAACCTGCTGGGCACCCTGCACCGCTACGAAGTACTGCCACAAATTCTTGGCGACCTGCCGGCCTTGCGCACGGCACTTGGCGCGCCCCAGGTCAGCACCAACCTGGTCAACGCCAACCTGCTGCTCAAGGACGTCGCCGCCCAGGCCGGGGTGGAGGTGATGTACCTGATGGACACCTCCGGCAAGACCCTCGCCGCCTCCAATTGGGATAAACAAGACAGCTTTGTCGGGCGCAATTTCTCGTTCCGTCCCTACTTCAGCGAAGCCATGGCCGGGCGCCTGGGGCGGTTTTTCGGGTTGGGCACCACGTCGGCCAAGCGCGGCTATTTCTTCGCCGCCGCCGTGCGCGATGGCGATAAAATCATCGGCGTGCTGGTGGTCAAGGTCGACCTGGACCACACCGAAAGCCTGTGGGGCAACACCCCGGAACAACTGCTGGTCACCGACCATAACGGCGTGGTGATTCTCACGTCGCGGCCACAGTGGCGATTCCGTGCCACCCGGCCGCTGACGGCTGAAGAGCGCCAGGCCATCATCGCCATCCAGCCCTACCCCACCCGCGATCCCCAGCCGCTGAGCCTGAGCAGCACCGCCTGGCTTCGCCAATCTACGGCCATCGCCGAGACCGGCTGGAACGTGGAAATCCTCGCGCCACGTTCGTTGATCAACCGCCCGGTACGCACGGTCGTTGCCGTGGGTGGCGCCACGCTGTTGGTGTTGATGCTGTTACTGGGCTTGATGATGCAACGCCGCCGCCATTACCTGGAACGCATCGCCTTTGAAGCCAAGGCCCGGCGCGAGCTGGAAGCGCGAGTGGTCGAACGGACCAGTGACCTTGAAGGCCTCAACCGGCGCCTGAAACAGGAAGTGCTGGAACGCGAGCACGCTCAGCAGGAGCTGGTGCGTGCCCAGGACGACCTGGTACAGGCCGGCAAACTGTCGGCGCTGGGCACCATGTCGGCGAGCATCAGCCACGAACTCAACCAGCCTTTGGCAGCGATTCGCAGCTATGCGGAAAACGCCGAAATCCTGCTCGACCACGAGCGCACCAGCGACGCGCGGGGCAACCTCAAGCTGATCAGCGAACTGACCGGGCGCATGGCCTCGATCATTGCCCACTTGCGCGCCTTTGCCCGTCGCGACCGGCATGCGCCCGAAAGCGTAGCCCTGCAACCGGCACTGGACGATGCGCTGGCCTTGCTGGCCAAGCGGCGTCGGTCGATGGAGGTGGAGCTGATCCGCGATTTGCCGGAGGCAACATTGTGGGTACAGGCCGGCGAAACCCGGTTACGCCAGGTGCTCGGCAACCTGCTGGCCAACGCCCTCGACGCCCTCACCGAAAAAGGTCCGCCGCGCAAACTCTGGCTGAGTGCCGAAACCACCGTGCAGGGCGTCAACCTTTACATTCGCGACAACGGACCGGGCTTTTGCATGGAGGCCCTGGGCCGCGCCAGCGAGCCGTTCTATACCACCAAGACCCGCACCCAGGGCCTGGGGTTGGGGCTGGCGATCTGTGAAACCCTGATGCGCGCCTTTGGCGGTGAACTGCTGTTTGCCAACCACAAGGAAGGCGGCGCGCTGTTAACCTTGAAATTGCGTGCCGGCTCGCCGGGCGTCAGTCTGCAACCGTCCGAGGACCGCAGTGTATGAGTATCGATAACCAGATTCAGGTGGTGTTGATCGACGACGATCCACACCTGCGTCAGGCCCTGTGCCAGACCCTGGACCTGGCCGGGCTGAAAGTCCTGACCCTGGGCGAAGCCACAGGCCTTACCGCGCGCCTGTCGCGGGATTGGCCGGGCGTGGTGGTCAGCGACATCCGCATGCCCGGCATGGACGGCCTGGAGCTGCTCGCCGAACTGCACGGCCAGGACCCGGACCTGCCAGTGCTGCTGATCACCGGCCACGGCGATGTGCCGCTGGCGGTGCAAGCCATGCGCGCCGGCGCTTACGACTTCTTGGAAAAACCCTTCGCCAGCGATGCCCTGCTCGACAGCGTGCGCCGTGCCCTGGCCTTGCGCCGCCTAGTACTGGACAACCGCAGCCTGCGCCTGGCCCTCAGCGACCGCCAGCAATTGAGCACACGCCTGGTGGGGCACTCACCACAAATGCTGCGCCTGCGCGAACAGATCGGTGCACTGGCGGGGACCAGAGCCGATGTGCTGATCCTCGGCGAAACCGGCGCCGGCAAAGAAGTGGTGGCGCGCGCGCTGCATGACCTGTCGAGCCGCCGCAGCGGTCCGTTTGTGGCGATCAACGCAGGCGCTTTGGCCGAATCCGTGGTGGAAAGCGAACTGTTCGGCCATGAGCCCGGCGCCTTTACCGGCGCGCAGAAACGCCGCATCGGCAAGTTCGAATTCGCCAATGGCGGCACGTTGTTCCTTGATGAAATCGAGAGCATGAGCCTGGATGTACAGGTCAAACTCTTGCGCCTGTTGCAGGAGCGCGTCGTCGAGCGCTTGGGCGGCAATCAGCTGATACCGCTGGATATCCGCATCATCGCTGCGACCAAGGAAGACCTGCGCCAGTCCGCCGACCAGGGCCGTTTCCGTGCCGACTTGTATTACCGCCTCAACGTCGCGCCGCTGCGTATTCCACCGCTGCGTGAGCGCGGTGAAGATGCGCTGATGCTGTTCCAGCATTTTGCCGATGAAGCCAGCAGCCGCCACGGCCTGCCGCTGCACGAGCTGCAACCGGGCCAGCGCGCGCTGCTGCTGCGTCATAGCTGGCCGGGCAACGTGCGCGAGCTACAAAACGCTGCCGAACGCTTCGCCCTGGGCCTGGAACTGGCGCTGGATAACACACCGGACAATCCATCGGCCGGTGTCCTGACCTCCACGCCAGGCGGCCTCAGCGAGCAAGTCGAGCAGTTCGAAAAAAGCCTGATCGCCGCCGAACTGACCCGCCCGCACAGCTCTATGCGTAGTCTGGCCGAAGCCTTGGGCGTACCGCGCAAAACCTTGCACGACAAACTGCGCAAGCACGGCCTGAACTTCGCCAACCAAAGTGGCGACGACGAATGACCGCTCCCACCCGCCAAGAGGCCCCCATGAGCCGCGACAGCCGTTACCTGGAATCCATCCTTCACCACGACATCCCCCTCACCCGGGAAATGGGTCTCAAGGTGCTCGATTGGCAGCACGGACAGCTGGAATTGCACCTGCCCTTGCAAGCCAATATCAACCATAAGAGCACCATGTTCGGCGGCAGCCTGTATTGCGGCGCAGTCCTGGCGGGCTGGGGTTGGCTGCACTTGCAGCTGCGTGAAGAAGGGATTGAAGACGGGCATATCGTGATTCAGGAGGGGCAGATCAGCTATCCGCTGCCGGTCACGCGGGATGCGACGGCTGTTTGCGCGGCGCCGGAGGAGAAGGTGTGGAAACGCTTTGTGGCGACGTATAAGCGTCATGGCCGTGCGCGGTTGGCGTTGGAGACGTGGATTGTGAATGAAGGCAGTGAGGAAAGAGCGGTGGCTTTCACCGGTCAATACGTCCTGCACCGCTAAAAGCAATCATGCAAAACCAACTGTGGGAGCTGGCTTGCCTGCGATAGCGGTCTGACAGTCACCGTTTCAGTGACTGAACCACCGCCATCGCAGGCAAGCCAGCCCCCACATTGAATGTATGGTGGCCTTAGGACCGGGCCAGGGTCAGCAACCGCTCACGCCAGGCCGCCTTTGCCGGCAACGCCAAAAAGAACGGGTTCAGCAACGATGCCCGCGCCGGATAACTGAACGGCGCGCCGTTCAACTCCAACACCTCGCCCCCAGCCCCTTCCAGCACGCCCTGAGCCGCCGCAGTGTCCCACTGTGAAGTGGGTGCCAAACGCGGATAACAGTCGGCGCTGCCTTCGGCCAACAGGCAAAACTTCAACGAACTGCCGATATTCGCCAGTTTCAGCTCACCCAAGCCTTCGCTTAAACCGTCCAGCAAACGTTCCTGCTCAGGGCTTGTATGGCGACGGCTGGCGACCACAGTAAATGACTCACCCGCCGCCGGCGCGGCGCGCACCTGAATCTGTTTGGGCGCTTCATTGACGTCCGAACGCCAAGCGCCCAGGCCCGCGCCACCGAAATAACAACGCCCGTTGGTGGGCATCGACACCACGCCAAACACCACGCGGCCTCGTTCAATCAGGGCGATATTGACGGTGAACTCTTCGGTGCCGGCGATAAACTCCTTGGTGCCGTCCAACGGGTCAACCAACCACCAGCGCTCCCAGCCGGCACGCACGCTCTGGTCGATGTCGGCGTCTTCCTCGGACAGCACCGGAATGCTCGGGTCCAGCGCGGTCAGGCCTGCCAGGATCAGATGATGCGCAGCCAGGTCCGCCGCCGTCACCGGCGAATCGTCGGCCTTGGAAGTCACCGCCACATCGGCGCGCCAGTACGGCATTATCACTTCACCCGCCTGGCGTGCCAGTTCGATCACTGGGGCAATAAACGCGTGGCCTAAAAACAGTTCGCTCATGCCGTAAATGCTCCACGCTGGGTCAACAGGTCTCGTACCAGGTAAAGCGCGGCCAGGGCGCGGCCTTCGCTGAATTGCTCGTTTTGCGCAAGCATCGACAGCTCGCGCAGGTTCACCCGGTCCACACGCATCGGCTCAGGTTCATCGCCTTCAAGGCGTTCTTCGTAGAGGTCGGTGGCCAGCACCACCTGGATTTTCTGACTCATGTAACCGGGCGACAATGACAACTCGGTAATGTGTTCCAACTGCCGCGCGCCGTAGCCGGCTTCCTCCTTGAGTTCGCGATCGGCTGCCGCCAGCACATCTTCACCGGGTTCGATCAAGCCCTTGGGCAAGGACAGCTCATACTCGTCGGTGCCACCGCAGTATTCTTCAATCAGCAATGCATGATCCTCATCGATCATCGCCACGATCATCACCGCGCCGTAGCCGGCACCGCGGCCCACAAGGCGTTCGTAGGTCCGTTCAACGCCATTGGAAAAGCGCAATTGCATTTCCTCCACGCGGAACAAACGGCTACTGGCGACTATTTCGCGGGCGAGGACGGTGGGTTTCTGGCGCATAAACGGCTCCTTGGCGTGATCGGGTTACTATACCGTGGCTTTTCCGATTGTCTGTGTCGGATATCTTTACTTACATGAGAACGCCCCATGCCCGCTTTGCCCTGGCACGCCATCGACACCGTCCTGCTGGACATGGACGGCACCCTGCTCGACCTGCATTACGACAACCATTTCTGGATGGACCACCTGCCCCAGCGGTACGCCGAGCTGCACGGGGTGAGCCGCGCCATGGCCGAGATGGAGTTGCAGCCCCTGTTCGAGCGTAACGCTGGACAGTTGCAATGGTATTGCCTGGATTTCTGGAGCGCGGAGCTGAAGATCCCGGTGCGCGAACTCAAGCTGGAGACCGCCCACCTGATCGCCCTGCGCCCGGATGCCGACACGTTCCTGGCGGCCATCAAAAGGGCCGGCAAGCGTGTGATCCTGATCACCAACGCGCATCGTGATTCACTGTCATTGAAGCTGGAACGCATTGAACTGGCGCCGTATTTCGAACGGTTGATCAGCTCCCACGATTACGGTTTCGCCAAGGAAAACCCGCAATTCTGGGATGCCCTGCAAGCCGACATCAACTTCGACCCCGCCCGCAGCCTGTTTATCGACGACACGTTGCCGATCCTGCGCAGCGCCCAGGCGTTTGGCGTGGGGCATTTGCTGGCAGTGAAAGAGCCGGACAGTAAGAAGGGGCCCAAGGACACAGCTGAATTCGCAGCGGTGGGTGATTACCGAGATCTCATTGTCGGACTCTGACCCCCAAGTGGGAGAAGATCCATGTGGGAGCCGGGCTTGCCCGCGATGCAGGCACCGCGGTGTTTAGCTCAAACCGAGGCGATGCTATCGCGGGCAAGCCCGGCTCCCACACAAGCCCGCTCCCACATTTAGGCCTTCGTATTACTTGGGAATACGCAGTGTCTGGCCTGGATAGATCTTGTCCGGATGGGACAACAGCGGCTTGTTCGCCTCGAAAATCTTGTTATACAGATTGGCGTTACCGTACACCGAGAGAGAAATAGCACTCAGCGTGTCGCCCTTTTTCACGACTACAAAAGTGGCAGCCTCGACAGCCGGCCCCGTTACAGTGATCTGGTCATCCACACTGGCCACACCGGCAATATTGCCCAGCGCCAGCAGAATCTTCTCTTTCTCTTCCTGGGTGGCGACTTCACCGGTCACCGTCACCTTGTCGCCATCTACCGTGGTCTGCACGTTCGGATTACCCAGACCCACTTTGGACACGTGGTCCTTCAACTGCTCACTGGCGTTTGCATTGCCCGGCGTCAACAGGTCGACAATCTTTTCGCCAGCTTCCTTGATAAAGCTAAAAATGCTCATAGTGCGCTCTCCTTGGTTTTTGATTTCCAGATGCCCAAGACTAGACCAGTCCTGTGGACTTGGGTTCCAGCCCGACCCAAGACCCAAACGCGCTAGAATCCCCCCGCCATTGGAATAAGCCCTGGAGCGAAGATGGACATCAAACAGCTGAAATTCCTCATCGCCCTCGACGAAACCCGTCACTTCGGCCAGGCGGCGGCGCGCTGCCACATCACCCAACCGACTCTGTCGATGCGATTGCGCAACCTGGAAGAAGAGCTTGATCTATCGCTGGTCAACCGTGGCCAGCGCTTCGAAGGTTTTACCGCCCCCGGTGAGCGGGTGTTGGCATGGGCTCGCACGGTGCTAGCGGCATATGACGGCTTGCAGGCCGAAGCGGCAGCCTGTCGCGGCAACCTGGTGGGTACGTTGCGCCTGGGCGTGGTGCCGTTGTCGAGCTTCGATCCCTTGGCGTTGATGCAGCAACTGCATAAAGAACACCCGAGCCTGCGCTTCGAGCTGTCGGCGCTCAGCTCTGAACAGATCCTTGAACAATTGGCGAGCAATCGGCTGGACCTGGGTGTGTCTTACCTCGAACGCCTGGACAACGAACGCTTCGACTCGCTGGCGTTGGGCGAAACCCGTATGGGCCTGCTTTACGACCAGCGCTTCTTCAGCTTTGGAGATACGCCGTTGAGCTGGGAAGCGCTGATCGAACTGCCCCTGGGCATGCTGACCAGTGGCATGCACTTTCGCCAGTCCATCGACCACAACTTCCACAGCCGTGGGCTCAACCCGCAGCCGTTGCTGCAGACCGATGCCGTCCATCAGTTGTTACAAGCTGTGCATGGCGGCCTCTGCTGTGCGGTGATGCCGCTGGATGGGGGCTTGGACGCGCTCACCGAACATCTGCGCCTGCAGCCGATCGAAGACGCCCATACACTGGCCCGCCTGGGGTTGATCATGCGCCGCAGCGCGCCGCGTTCAGCGTTGGCGGAGGCGTGTTTCGCGCTGTATCAGAAATCGCAAATCGAATCTTGATCGACGTCATCTATCGGCGGATCAGTACTGGCAATTAGACGTGACGCTTTGTCGCGCCTAGTCTGAGCACTGATCAATCCGTCGGTGGTACTGCCCCATGAACGCCAAGCGTCCAGTCTGCGCGGCGCCCGCTGTTGAAGCGCCTGCGCCCTCCGCCAGCCAGAGCTACCAGTTTTGCAACCTCGAACACACAGAAGTCGCCAGTACTGCATTGGCGGAAGAAGTGGCGTTGGCGATTGCCTATAACGACATCAGCCAGGCGGTCATGCTGGTAACGCCCACCGACCTGGAAGACTTCATCGTCGGCTTCAGCCTCGGAAGCGGCATTATCGCCGACGTTAGCGACATATATGATCTTAAACTCAGCGGTCCGGGCTCGGCCCAATACGCTCAGGTGCAGATCTCCAGCCGTGCCTTCTGGAACCTCAAGCAGCAGCGCCGCCAGTTGGCCGGCACCAGCGGCTGTGGCCTGTGCGGCGTGGAAGCGGTGGAGCAAGCCTTGCCAGACCTGCAAGTGCTGCCCGGCGCACCCTTGCCGCCTGCCGAATGGCTCGACGGCCTGCGCCAGCGCATCAGCGCGTTCCAGCCCTTGGGCCAATACAGTGGCGCGGTGCATGCGGCGGTGTTTATGAACGGCCAGGGCGAATTGCTGCTGGGCCGTGAAGACATCGGCCGGCATAACGCCCTGGACAAGTTGATTGGCGCACTCATCCGTCAAAAGATCCCGACTGACGGCGGCCTGGCGATTGTCACCAGCCGTTGCAGCCTCGAATTGATACAGAAAGTCCTGCGCGCGGGCATCCAGACCCTGGTAAGCCTGTCTTCACCCACCGGCCTGGCCCTGCAATGGGCGCGCCGACACAACCTCAATCTCATCCACCTGCCGCAGAAAAGCGCGCCGCGGGTCTACAGCCCTGCGATGGAGTACCAGCCATGAGCAATCATCACCAAGCCGACCAAACCCCGACCCCACGCTACAAGCCCTATAAAGGCCCGGCGGGCGGCTGGGGCGCACTGATCAGCGTGGCCCAGGCGTGGCTGACCAGCGACAACGCGCTGAAAAACCTGCGCATGATGCTCAAGACCAACCAGAACGGCGGTTTCGACTGCCCGGGCTGCGCCTGGGGCGACTCGCCGGAAAGCGGCATGGTCAAGTTCTGCGAAAACGGCGCCAAGGCGGTGAACTGGGAAGCCACCAAACGTCGCGTGGATGCAGCGTTCTTCGCTAAGCACAGCGTCAGTGCCTTGATTGAACAGAGCGACTATTGGCTGGAATACCAGGGCCGCCTGACCGAGCCGATGCGCTATGACGCCGAAACCGACCGCTACCTGCCCATCAGTTGGGAAGCGGCCTTCGACTTGGTCGGCAAACACCTCAACGCCCTGCCTAGCCCGGACATGGCCGAGTTTTACACCTCGGGCCGCGCCAGCAATGAAGCCGCGTACCTGTACCAGTTGTTTGTACGCGCCTACGGCACCAACAATTTCCCGGATTGCTCGAACATGTGCCACGAGGCCAGCGGCGTGGCCCTGGCGCAGAGCGTGGGCGTGGGCAAAGGCACCGTGACCTTTGATGACTTCGAACATGCCGACGCGATTTTTGTCTGGGGCCAGAACCCCGGCACCAACCACCCGCGCATGCTCGAGCCGCTGCGCGAAGCGGTTAAACGCGGCGCCCAAGTGGTGTGCATCAACCCGCTGAAAGAGCGCGGCCTGGAACGCTTCCAACACCCGCAACACCCGCTGGAAATGCTCACCAACGGCGACAAACCGACTAATACCGCGTACTTCCGCCCGGCGCTGGGTGGCGACATGGCAATTCTGCGCGGCATGGCCAAGTTCCTGCTGCTGCGGGAACGCCAGGCCCAGGCCGAAGGCAAGGAAGCGGTGTTCGACCACGACTTCCTCAACGAACACACCGCTAATGTGCTGGATTACCTGGGCAAGATCGACGACACCTCTTGGGATGAAATCGTCGAGCAGTCCGGCCTGACCCTGGTCGAGATCGAGCAAGCGGCGCGCATGTACGCCAAAGGCAAGAACGTGATCATGTGCTGGGCGATGGGCATCACCCAGCACCGCCACTCGGTGCCGACCATCCAGGAAATCGCCAACCTGATGCTGCTGCGCGGCAACATTGGCCGCCCTGGCGCCGGCCTGTGCCCGGTGCGCGGTCACAGTAACGTGCAAGGCGACCGCACCATGGGCATCAACGAGCGCCCACCGGTGGCGTTTCTCGATTCCCTGGAGCGACGTTTCCAGTTCCAGGTGCCGCGTGACAACGGCCACAACGTGGTCGAGGCGATTCACGCCATGCTCGAAGGCCGCTCCAAGGTGTTTATCGGCCTGGGCGGCAACTTCGCCCAAGCTACGCCGGACAGCCCACGCACCTTCGAAGCCTTGCGCAATTGCGACCTGACCGTACAGATCAGCACCAAGCTCAACCGCAGCCATCTGATGCACGGCAAAGACGCACTGATCCTGCCGTGCTTGGGCCGTACCGACATTGATATGCAGGCCGATGGCCCGCAAGCGGTAACGGTAGAGGACTCGTTCAGCATGGTGCACGGCTCCAACGGCCAACTGCAGCCGCTGTCGAAGCTGATGAAATCGGAGCCGGCAATCCTCGCGGGCATTGCGGCCGCCACCCTGGGTAGCAAACCCGTTGATTGGAATTGGCTTGTGGCGGACTACGGGCGTATCCGCGACCTGATCGCCGACACCATTCCTGGCTTCAAGGACTTCAACGAGAAGATCAAAAATCCGGGCGGTTTCTACTTGGGTAATTCCGCAGGTGCGCGCCGCTGGAACACGCCGTCGGGCCGCGCCAACTTCCGCCCGAACATCCTGCCCAAAGACCTGATCCACGAGCGCACCCACGCCACCGGCCGGATACCGGACCTGATCATGCAGTCGATGCGCTCCCACGATCAGTACAACACCACTATTTATGGCCTGGACGATCGCTACCGTGGGGTCAAAGGCCAGCGCGACGTGCTGTTCGTCAACGAAGCCGACATCATCCGCCTGGGCTTTAAGCCGGGGCAGAAGGCTGACATCGTATCGCTGTGGGAAGATGGGCGTGAACGCCGCGTGAAAGGCTTTACCTTGCTGGCGTTTGATATTCCGGCGGGCCAGGCTGCGGCTTACTACCCGGAAGTTAATCCACTGGTGCCGCTGGAAAGCACCGGGGATGGCAGCCATACGCCGACGTCGAAGTTCGTGGCGATCCGCTTGGAATCGGCAAGTGACAATGGCTTGATCATGGCCCGCTCGGCGTAATGCCCGCTCATTACAACCATGAATTCCGGGCACAAAAAAGGCCGCTTTTGCATAAAAGCGGCCATTCCCAAGTAGCTAAAGACTCACTAATTCGACTTAAGTTCCCCAGCTAAAACAGTAACTTAGCGAATTGTGTACAACTCGTGTTACTGGTCGGATTTCTATTGTCACAATGTCGACACAGCCTCAGGATCGCGCCGTCATCCTCTTGAGGTCTCTCTATGAAGTTCTCCTCGATTCTCTTGTTGTCCCTTGGCCTGGTCAGTGGCGCAGCCATGGCTGGTGGCACCACCGAAGCCGGTGTGGGCGGCGCATTGGGCGGGGTACTCGGTTCGGTTGTTGGCCAGTCGATCGGCGGCAACACGGGCTCGGCCATCGGCGCAGCCCTGGGCGGCGCGGGCGGCAGTGCGGTGGGTGCCGACAAACGCAGCCGTGGCGAAGCAGCCATCGGTGGCGCCTTGGGCGCAGCGGGCGGCAACGTGGTTGGCCGCAGCATGGGCGGCAACACCGGTAGCCTGATCGGCGCAGCCGCCGGCGGCGGTGCGGGTGGCGCACTGGGTAACTACATGGGTAACAAGAGCGATGACGACGACCGTCGTTCGCGTAGCCGTGATAACCGTCGGTATGACCGCGACGATCACCGTGGACGCGGGCATGCCTATGGGCATCGCAAGAACAAGCATCACTACCGTCACCGGTAAGTCAGCGGTCTGAACACCACTGCAAAAACCATGTGGGAGCGGGCTTGCCCGCGATAGCGTAGTGTCAGGCGACACTTTTTAACCTGAACTACCGCTGTCGCAGGCAAGCCAGCTCCCACAGTTGGCCTTCATTGTTTGCATGATCGTGGGTCAGGCCACCAACCGCTGCAACGCCTCGCGCAGCGAACCCGGAATCGTCACCGGCTGGTTCGACCCGCGATCCACAAACACATGCACAAAGCGCCCCGCCGCACAGGCTTCTTCCTCGCCTGCCTTGAACACCGCCAATTCGTACTGGACTGAGCTGTTACCCAACTTGCCCACCCGCAGGCCGATTTCGATGCGCTCGGGAAAAGCGATCGACGCAAAATAATCACACGCCGAACTCACCACAAACCCCACTACTTCACCGTCATGAATATCCAGGCCACCTTGTTCGATCAGGTAGGTATTCACCGCTGTGTCGAAGAAGCTGTAGTAAGTCACGTTGTTCACATGGCCATACACATCGTTGTCGTGCCAGCGCGTGATGATCGGCTGGAAGTGAGGATAATCGGCACGTCGTGGCACTGAGTCAGGCATCGGTAAGTCTCGCGGAGGTGGGTTTACAGGTCATTCAAATGGGCCTGCGCCCACTCGCGTACTTCAGCGTAAGGGTAATCTTCCAACGCAGCGAAACCGGGAATACCCCGCGCCTTCAACTTGGTAAACAACGGCACACTGATCCCGCCGAGGAAACGTGTCAGTCGTTCCGCGCCCGGCAGTTCTCCGGTGTGCTCATGATGCCTGTGGATAAAATCACCGCACAGCCCCATGAAGTTTTTATCCACAAGCGGCGGCAAGCCTGGCGGTGGCGGCAGGTGCGCGACGTGACCGTGGCACACCGAGCAATGCCCACAACGCTGCGGTGCATTTTCATCGCCGAAATACTGCGCCAGGCGCTGCCCCAGGCAGCGCTCGGTGGCGAACAGATCGAGCATCGCATGAATTCGTGCGACCTCGCCCACCTCATGCTGCTTGAAGCCTGTGTACAACTCAGTGCTCAAGACCTGTGGATCAAAATCGGTATCCAGCAGGCTGTAGACCTCCGTCATCTGCTTGCTTTCCAGCTCGATCAGGCCCTGCTCCTGGAAGTAATCCAGCGCCTTCACCACCCGGCTGCGTTCGGCATTGTGCTGTTGATAAAGTGCGTCGAAATCCACCGTCGCCCAGGTTTTCGCTCGTTTACATACCTGGATGATCGCCGCCACGAACTGCTGCCGCTCGCCGGAGAATCGCGCCAGCAAAGCCTCTGGCTCGATCAGGTACTTGAAGCGGTACTCGGCATAAAACGCGTAGCGCGGCGCAACCACGCCCTTTAGCTCCAGCTGCACCAGCAGGGTCTTCAACGGCAGTTCGCGGATATTGCTGTGGTCCGACAAAGACCGGAGCAAAAACTCCCACTGCCCATCGCCGCGCGCGGCCTGCAATTCTTCCAGCACCCGATGGATACCGTCCTGCTCCGGCGTATCGCCGTAGACGAAGTTTTCCAGCACATTGAGACTGTCGCGGTTGGCCAACACCAGGCAGTCAGACGGCTGCCCATCACGCCCCGCGCGACCGATTTCCTGGCTGTAGTTCTCGATGGACTTGGGCAGGTCAAAGTGCACCACGTTGCGGATGTCACTCTTGTCGATGCCCATGCCAAACGCGATGGTGGCGACGATGCAATTGGAGCGCCCGTCCATGAAGCGCTGCTGGATGCCCTCGCGCTTATCGTGGGGCAGACCGGCGTGATAGGCCTCGGCCTGGATACCGTTGCGGTTCAGGTGCTCGGCAATCTGCTCGGCGGTTTTCTGCAGTGTGACGTAGACGATGCTGGGTTGATTGGCGCGCTCACTCATCCACTGGACCAAACGACGACGCTTGTCCGCACCGCTGACGGGTTCCACCAACAGATTGAGGTTGGGCCGGTAGAAGCCCGTGGTGACCACATCGTCCGGTGCAATGGCGAACTTCGCCTGCATGTCGGCAATCACCTTGGGCGTCGCTGTAGCTGTCAGCAACAGCGCTTGTGGGATATTGAACTGGCGCTGGTAGTCCGGCAGCTTCAGATAGTCCGGGCGGAAGTTGTGGCCCCACTCGGAAATACAGTGCGCCTCGTCCACCACCAGCAGCGAGATTTGCACGCTTTGCAGGAAGTTACGGAAGCGCTCGTTCTTCAAGCGCTCCACCGAAACCATCAGGATTTTCAACTCACCCGAGCGCGCACGGGCCATCACGTCATTGGCCTCATCGCGGCTCTGGGCCGAATCGATACTGCCTGCCGAAATACCGTGACGCTGCAAAAAACCAAGCTGGTCCTGCATCAACGCCAACAGCGGCGACACCACCAGCGTCAGGTGCGGCAGCAACACCGCCGACAGCTGGTAACACAAGGACTTGCCCGACCCGGTAGGAAAAATTGCCGCTGCAGAACGACCGGCCAGTACGGCGTTGACCGTTTGCTCCTGGCCCAAACGAAACTGTGGATAACCAAAGACCTGCTGGAGGGTGTCGTGCATAGGCTGTCACTCCATTGACCGCTGAGTTGGCTTAAAAACATAGCCTGGGAATCTCAGCGAATCGAGAAAGGTCGCAAGGAAAAAAGAGACAGGATGATACACAGGGTGCGGCGATGGCCTTGGGCCAAATCAGACAGATTCGATAGCGATTGTAGGAACACCTCAAACCAAATGTGGGAGCGTTTTCTGTTAAATCACTTTCAAGCTACAAATGCCGGAAACCGCTGTAAGAAACCTCTAACCCTCGCGCCGTACTTTTCCCAAACTGCTTCAAACAGTCGCTCGCCCCTCTGTAGATGTTACCCACCGCTGACGGAAAATAGCGTCCTCTCAACCGTTTCGGCTAAGACCCGTGAATATGGAAAGGACTCAACCCATAGTTCACTGCGGCGTCATCTTGACGGTGATTCGCCTTGTCCTCTTGGCTGCCAATCGCCAGGGTGGCTAATACAATGACCGACTACCTCGACTGGATCAGCCTGACCCTACTCTTTGCCGTTGCCGCCTTAGTTGAAAAAACACTCAAGCGCCCTGCCCTTAGAAAATGGTGTGGGCTGATCCTTGTGGTAATCGGTCCTACACTTCTATTCTGCGCGACCTCTTGGATAAGGGCGTCACAGATCGAGAGCCTGCTTGTCATTGCTTTTGTTACGGGCGTTGCTTTGCTGATCCGCCAAACTAAATACCGACACCCACACAACCATCCCCCTCACCCACTCCTGCGTGCCCCCACCATGAACCTGGCCCCTGACCTCCCCGAAGACCCCGTGATGCAGCAACTCCTGCAACTGCTGCACGAAGAAATCGGCCTGCCGAAACACAAGACGATCCGCCTGCAAACCTCACTCAACTTCGACCTGGGCTGTGACGGCAGTGAGGCCAAGCAACTCATGGAAGCACTGGAGCAGGAATTCGCGCTCGACCTCGGCGACTACGACACTTATCGTTACTTCAACCCACCGGTGTTTGATGTGTTTCTCAAGCGCCGGGCCAAAGGGCGAGGCGAGAAGGTGCCGTTGACCATCGGCATGCTCTACCTGGCTATCAAGACCCATAGCTGGGATACGCAGACGCTGGAGAATCTGAGCTGAGAGAATACAGATTTCGAACACACTGAAAGTCAAATGTGGGAGCGGGCTTGCTCGCGAAAGCGGAGGGTCAGTCGCCGAATATGTTGACTGATACATCGCTTTCGCGAGCAAGCCCGCTCCCACACTGGATCTGCACTAATCTGCTCAACCGCGCACTGAACAACAAGGACTTTACATGGACGTAATAATGGGCCTGCTGGCCGCCGTGCTCTGGGGTGGCACGGACTTTCTCGTGGGCCTCAACGCCAGAGCCGTGGGCGTTAAACGCGCGGTCTATTTTGGCCAAGCGCTCGGTTTCCTGATCATGACGCTGCTGCTGGTCATCTTCCCCACCTTCCTGTTCAAATCTCTCGATGCGCCGCTGAGCGTCTGGCTGCTGGGCATCGCTGCTGCATTGCTTACCGTCTCCGGCGCCCTTGCGCTGTCCAAGGCTTTTGCCCTGGGTAAAGCGGCCATCGTCGCGCCACTGGTGACGTCCTACGGCGTGGTCACCACATTGCTGTCCTGGGCCAGCGGTGAGCACATCAGCCTGATCCAGCTGGGCTGCATCGCCCTGTGCGTGATCGGCGTGATCCTCTCCAGCATCCACAAGGACAACGGTGTACCCCACAACAACCCACGCCTGTCCATTGCCTACGCCATGCTTGCCGCGTTGCTGTACGGCACCAGTTTCTGGCTGCAAGGCCGGTACACCTTACCGGCGCTGGGGCCGGTCTCGATGTTGTGGCTGGGTTACCTGGTAGGCCTGTGCGTGCTGGTGGTGATGGTGCTGAAGATCAAGGACGGCCTGAAAATCCCGCCGCTGAAAAACTGCGTGACCTTGACCGGGGCTAGCCTGATGAACCTCGGTGGGTTCTCGGCGTTTTCGTGGGGGGCGATGGCGGGGTCGGTTTCGGTGGTGACGGTGATCAGTACGTTGTCGGGCGGGATTGCGGCGATGCTTGGGTTTGTGTTTTTCAAGGAGCGGTTGTCGGCGGTGCAGGTGCTGGGGGTTGTGCTGGTACTGGTCGGCGCTGTGGTTCTGCACATCGCCGATTAAACTCTCGCACACAAAAAAGCCGCCTACGAGAGGCGGCTTTTTCACACCGATCGAATCTTACAACTTAGGACCCGCAGCCTTGATCGCATCGCTCACTTCAAACTTCTTGAAGTTCTCGATGAACAACGCAGCCAGCGCCTTCGCCGCGTCGTCATAAGCAGCCTTGTCAGCCCAGGTGTTACGTGGGTTCAACAGGCCAGTCTCAACGCCCGGTACGGCCAATGGCACGTCGAGGTTGATGGTGTCCAGGTGTTCGGTTTCAGCACCGATCAACGCGCCGCTCTGGATCGCTGCGATGACGCCGCGAGTAGTCGGGATGTTGAAGCGGTTGCCGACGCCGTAGCCGCCGCCGGTCCAGCCGGTGTTGACCAGGTAGACCTTGGAGCCGAAGCCACGGATGCGTTTGATCAGCAGCTCAGCATATTCGCCGGCCGGACGCGGGAAGAACGGCGCGCCGAAGCAGGTGGAGAAGGTCGACTTGATGCCGCTGCCGGAACCCATTTCGGTCGAGCCCACCAGTGCGGTGTAGCCGGACAGGAAGTGGTAAGCCGCTTGTTCTTCGCTGAGAATCGACACGGGCGGCAGCACGCCGGTCAGGTCGCAGGTCAGGAAGATCACCGCGTTTGGCTCGCCGCCCAGGTTCTTTTCGGAACGCTTGGCAACGTGCTCCAGCGGGTAAGCGGCGCGGCTGTTCTGGGTCAGGCTGACGTTGGTGTAGTCGGCGTGCCTGGCATCGTCGATAACCACGTTTTCCAGCACGGCGCCGTGCTTGATGGCTTTCCAGATGACCGGCTCGTTCTTCTCGGACAGGTCGATGCACTTGGCATAGCAACCGCCTTCGATGTTGAAGACCACACCTTCGCCCCAACCGTGTTCGTCGTCACCGATCAGGTAACGGCTTTCGTCGGCCGACAAGGTGGTTTTGCCGGTGCCCGACAGGCCGAAGAACAGGGTCACGTCGCCTGCTTCGCCAATGTTGGCGGCGCAGTGCATCGGCAGGACGTCGGAAGCCGGCAGCAGGAAGTTCTGTACCGAGAACATGGCTTTCTTCATTTCACCGGCGTAACGCATGCCGGCGATCAGCACTTTCTTCTGGGCGAAGTTGAGGATCACGCAACCGTCGGAGTTCGTGCCGTCACGCTCAGGCACGCATTCAAAGTTGGCCACGTTGAGCACTTGCCACTCTTCACGACCGGCCGGGTTGTACTGGGCCGGGTTGATGAACAGGCAGCGACCGAACAGGTTCTGCCAGGCAGTCTGGGTGGTCATCTTCACGGCCAGGTAGTGGTCTTCGGAAGCACCTACATGGACGTGGGAAACGAAATGCTCTTGCGCGTTGTTGAACGCCTCGACGCGAGCCCACAGGGCATCGAACTTGTCGGCCGGGAACTTGCGGTTGATTGGGCCCCAGGCAATGGCGTCCTGGGTGGAAGGCTCTTCAACGATGAAACGGTCGACCGGCGAACGACCGGTACGGTGACCCGTTTCTACGACCAGTGCGCCAGTATCGGCAAGCACGCCTTCACCGCGCTGCAGGGCTTCTTTAACCAGATCATCAACACTCAGATCGGTGTATACGGCGTTGTTGGCTTGCGTCATGAGGTTCCCCGTCGGCCTATGGCCGAGTGCTCCAAACGTTTTGTAGTAGAAAGTTGCGCACTACTACCGCGAAAAAAGTGGGCCGGATTATGCCAGAAAAGCCCAAAAAAAGTAGGGCCCTCCCGTCAGAACAGCGCTAAACCGGCAATTGTCAGGTGATTCACCTGTGCTTAAACGTTTTAGTGGCGGGTGTCGGAAGGGGTATCGATGCCTGCGCCGGCGAACAATTGGGCGACATCGGCCGCATCGAACAGGTAGCGCTGGTTGCAGAACTGGCAGTCGATCTCGATATTGCCGCCGTGCTCGACCACCAGATCCTGGGCATCTTCCAGGCCCAGGCTGACCAAGGCATTGGCTGAGCGCTCACGTGAGCAGCTGCAACGGAAGCGCAGGCCTTGTGCGTCAAACAAGCGCACGGCTTCTTCGTGGTACAGGCGATGCAGGATGGTTTCGTTGTCCAGACCCAGCAGCTCTTCCGCCGTCAGCGTACCGGCAAGGGCGGTCAGCTTGCGCCAGCTATCGGTGCGCTCATCGTCGTCCTTGATGCGGTCAGCCGGCAATTGTTGCAACAACAGGCCGCGGGCACGCTTGCCGTCGGCGTTGAGCCAGAACTTGGTGCCGACTTGTTGGGACATCACGAAGTAGTTGGTGAAGCAGTCCGACAGCGTTTCGCCGTCGAGGTCGACGATGCCTTGGTAGCGTTGGCCTTCGGTCGGGTCGACGGTGATCGCCAGCACGCCGTTGGCCATCAGGTCGGACAAGGTGGCGTCCGGGGCAATCTGGTCGGCGTCGTAACGGGCCAGGCCACGGATTTCGCGTTCGCTGGAACACTCGATCATCAGCATCGGGACCGGACCTTCAGACCGCGCCTGCAAAATAAGCAGACCGTCGAATTTCATCGTGCCCACCAGCAACGAGGCGGCCGCCATCAGCTCGCCGAGCAGTTGCGCAACCGGCTCCGGATAGGGGTGCTTGGCAAGGACTTCGGCATAGCTGCGCTCCAGCGAGACCAGTTCGCCGCGGGCGTCGTTCTCGTCGAAGATGAAGCGTTGGGTGAAGTCGGTATCCGGTAGATCAGTCATAGGTCTGGGTATCTGAATTGATGACAAATTGATTACAAGGTTTATAGAATTAAACGCTTTAGCACCGTTTTGGTGCGGTTTTCTAGAGCCGTGGGGGACAGTTTATGAACAATCCGGGTTTGTTCCAAGCCAAGTGGAACCTCGGGGGATGGGCCTGGTGCAATCTACTCGCGATCGGGCTGCTGTGTTTTTGGCTGTGGCCCACGGGCCAGATGCTGTGTGTGGTTTTCGACGAGTGGCTGTTTCATCTGCTCAATGATCCGCTGGCGAGCAACTCCACATGGCTGCACGTGTGGGCCGTGGCCAGTTTGCGACCGTTTGATGCAGTGGTCGGCGTAATTCTGCTGCTGCTGTTGATTCGCGGTGATTGGGTATTCAAGGCCGTGCAGGTGCGCCAGGCATTGTTAGGTTTTGTCGGAATTCTGCTGCTGTTGCTGTTTATCCGCATGCTGTTTTCCAAAATCGCGGCACACATGGGCTGGCAACACAGTAGCCCGTCGATGGTAATCAGCGGGGCGATCCAGATGAGCGACTACTTCCCGGGGCTGGAAAAGACGTGGGAACTGAAGGACCGTTCGAGCCAGAGTTTCCCGGGGGATCACGCGTCGGTGCTGTTGATCTGGGGGATGTTCATGACGGTGTTCGCCAAGCGCATCGGCCAGGTGCTGGTGATTTGGGGCCTGGCAATGTTGTTCATGATGCCGCGCCTGGTGGCGGGGGCACATTGGGGGCAGGACGACTACATCGGTGGTGTGTTGCTGGCACTGTTGGCGCTGGGGTGGGGGTATTACACACCGTTTGCGGCGAAGGTGTCGGGTGGGTTGTTGCGGGTGACAGCGCCCGTCTTCCGGCTGTTTCAACGCGTGCCACTGATTAGTCGGCTAAGCGTCATACGCTTGTAGTGAGCGGGCTTGCCCCGCGCTGGGTCGCGAAGCGGCCCTAAAACCTGTCAATGCGTTCTGATGGTGAATCCACGGTGGCTGTATTCGATTGGGGCCGCTTCGCAGCCCAGCGCGGGGCAAGCCCGCTCACTACAGAAACGCGCTCGGTCAGTCGTCATTGCCACTGCCGCGAAACTTGAACAAGTCGCGGCGCTGCTTCTTGCTCGGCTTGCCATCGGTGGTCATGCCGATACCGCCGGCCTTACGCATCGCCGCCGCATTTTCACGCTTGGCAATACTGGCTTCGGTCTCGGTATACAGCGCCTGCGCTTCAGGCGCCCCACGGCGCACGATTGAAAGCGCCTGGACCACGACCGTTTTTTCATCAAACCCGGTACGAATCTGAAATTCATCCCCGACGCGAGGTTCCTTGCCCGGCTTGCAGCGCTCGCCACGATGATGCACCTTGCCGCTCTCGATGGCAGCCTTCGCCAGGGCACGGGTTTTATAGAAGCGCGCAGCCCACAGCCACTTGTCCAGACGGACTTTTTCTTCCTCTTCCTGCTTTTGAGCCACTTGAATTCCTCGCTCTGAAAAATGTCGCAACTTTAACGTTGAAACCCTTCGACGCATAAACCTCAAGGCTCACCTAAGATACGCCAGGTAGCACCCTGTTTTCGCGAGGATACGCTGTGACCGACTTTCCCACTTCACTCACCTCGCCTGACCAGCGCTGCGTGGGCTGCCAGCAAAGCGAGCCCTTGGGCTTCGATTTTGCGTTTGCCTACCAGCCTATCGTAGACCTTCGGGACCATTCGATCTTCGCCCACGAAGCCCTGGTGCGCGGTACGCAAGGCGAAGGGGCGCAGTTTGTGCTGGACCAGGTCGACGAAAGCAACCGCTACCGTTTCGACCAACGCTGCCGAACCCAAGCGATCGCCGGGGCGGCGGCCCTGGGTATGCAAACCCATCTTTCCATCAATTTCATGCCCAACGCCGTGTACCGTCCGGAGCTGTGCATCCGCAGCACCCTGGAGGCGGCTCGCGCGAACAATTTCCCGCTGAACCAACTGATTTTCGAGACACTCGAAAGCGAGCACGTAGATAACAATCGCCATTTGACGAATATTCTGCGTGAATACCGCGAATTCGGCTTCAAGACCGCCATCGACGATTTCGGTGCGGGTTATTCAGGGCTGGGTTTGCTGGCCGATTTTCAACCTGACTTGATCAAACTCGACATGGCACTGATTCGCGATGTCGATCAGGATCGTGTCCGACAGATCATCGTCCGGGGGATTGTCACAATCTGTGAGCAGTTAGGGGTTACTGTCATCGCCGAAGGCATCGAAAGTGCTGGTGAGCGTGACTTCCTTTCCGACTGCGGAATATTTCTGATGCAAGGTTATTGGTTCGCCAAGCCTGCATTCAAAGCCCTGGCTGAGGTTTCACCCCAGGCCTGGGCGAATCGATCGGTTACCCATATTGAAGACATTTGACCATTTGACCGTTGTGGGTCTGCGTGAGTGGGTGGCACTTCCCGACCTGGGAGTGGCAGGCCTGCGCGCGAAGATCGACACCGGTGCCAGTACCTCCAGCCTGCACGCTACCGATATCGAGCCTTTTGAGCGCGACGGCGAGAAATGGGTGCGCTTTACCGCGCACCTGGGCAGCATTGTGCAACTGCGCCACCGCCGCTGCGAGGCGCCGCTGGTGACGATGAAAACCATCAAAAGCTCCAACGGCCACGCGCAGGTGCGCTACGTGATCAGCACCACCCTGGCGCTGGGTGATCGGGTATGGCGGGTGGAATTCACCCTCGCGTGCCGCAAGGCCATGCGTTATCGCCTGTTACTGGGTTCCAAGGCGCTGATTGACGGCCAATTGGTGGTCAGTCCAGGCGTCAAGTACGTTCAAGACAAGCCGGTGTTCCCGGTCTCTACTATTTCTGCCCCAGGTGCTGCATGAAGATTGCTGTGCTGTCGCGAAACCCGCGTCTGTATTCCACCCGTCGCCTGGTTGAGGCCGGCACTGAACGTGGCCACGAAATGGTGGTGATCGACACGTTGCGTGCCTACATGAACATTGCCAGCCATAAACCGCAGATCCATTACCGGGGTAAACCGCTGGAGGGGTTTGATGCAGTGATCCCTCGCATCGGAGCTTCGGTGACGTTTTATGGCTGCGCGGTATTGCGCCAGTTTGAAATGATGGGCGTATCGCCCCTCAACGAATCAGTCGCCATTGCCCGCTCTCGGGACAAGTTGCGCTCGCTGCAGCTGCTTTCACGCCGGGGCATCGGCCTGCCAGTGACCGGTTTTGCCCACTCCCCCGACGATATTCCCGACCTGATCGAGATGGTCAATGGCGCGCCGCTGGTGATCAAGGTACTGGAAGGCACCCAGGGCATAGGTGTGGTGCTGTGTGAAACCGCGACGGCGGCGGAATCCGTGATCGAGGCATTCATGGGTCTCAAGCAGAACATCATGGTGCAGGAATACATCAAGGAAGCCGGCGGCGCCGATATCCGCTGCTTCGTGGTGGGTGACAAGGTGATTGCGGCGATGAAGCGTCAGGCCAAGCCGGGGGAGTTCCGCTCCAACTTGCACCGCGGTGGTAGTGCCAGCCTGATCAAGATCACCCCCGAGGAACGCATGACCGCGCTGCGGGCGGCGAAGGTGATGGGTTTGAGCGTGGCGGGTGTGGACATCTTGCGCTCCAACCATGGGCCACTGGTGATGGAGGTGAATTCATCGCCGGGGCTGGAAGGGATCGAGACCACCACAGGCAAGGATGTGGCGGGGATCATCATTCAGCATTTGGAAAAGAGTGGCGGGGCGAATATGACTCGGACCAAGGGCAAGGGCTGACAAACCCCAACCCTCCACCTCCAGACTCTCACAACGACTGTGGGAGCTGGCTTGCCCGCGATAGCGGAGGCTCAGTCAACAATGACGTTGAATGCGCCGCCCTCATCGCAGGCAAGCCAGCTCCCACATTTGGATCGCTGCTGTTTGTTAGACCGCGTCTCTCGGCAACATCAGCCCGAGCGGCAAACGCACTCGCGCCTCTAACCCTCCCTCCTCGCGGTTACGCAACTCAACATTGCCGCCATGCATCGAGGCAATCCGCCGCACAATTGCCAACCCCAGACCAGTACCCTTACCACCTCGGGCACGGTCGCCGCGGGTGAAAGGGTTGAAGATCCCCTCCAGCTCGTCCGGGTCGATGCCCGCGCCCCGGTCCATGACGCTCAGCACCACATAGGGCGCAGCACTGTCGCCGGATACATACGCCGCCACTTCAACATCGGAACCGGCGTGATGCAAAGCGTTGCCGATCAGGTTGTTCAACAGGCGCTTCATCGAGACCCGCCGCAACGCAAAAGGCTGGATCGGCTCAAGGCGCATGCGCACCTGCTCACCGTTCTGGTTGTAGGGCGCGACCACCTCACGCACCAAGTCAGTCAGGTCGACCTCTTCCACCACCTCATCCCGGCCATCACGGATGAACGCGAGGAACTGGTCGAGAATAGCGTCCATGTCCTCAATGTCGCGGACCATGTCATCGGTGAGATCGCTATGGTTGCCCATCAACTCCAGAGACAAGCGCAGCCGCGTCAAGGGTGTGCGCAAGTCGTGGGAAACTCCCGCCAGCATCAACTCGCGTTCGCGCCCGGCCTGCTCGACGTCTTCCGCCATCTGGTTGAACGCGCCGTACACCTCGGTCATCTCGCTGGGCGTATCGCTGACCGGCAAGCGCACGCTGCGCCCTTGGCCCAATTGGCGGGCGGCAAACACCAGGCGTTTGAGTGGTTGGTTGAGCTGCCGGACAAAGATCCACGCCGACGCCGTTGAAAGCAGCCCGATCGCCAGGAACCAGCCCAGCACGTTCCAGATCTTCTGCCCACGCAGCGGATGCGGGTACAGCGGCACTTTCAGCCAATCCTCACCCAGGCTTGGCGCGCGCACCCACAACGCTGGCGATACATGCATACGCAGCCGCACCTCAGTGTCTTCACCGAGTTCAGACTGCATCTGGCGCTGGTAGATTTCACTGTAGGGCCAGTGTTGCTCACCCTCGGGCACCCCCGCGCCCGCCACACGGACCAGCGTGGCGGCCTTGGCGATTTTCTCGCGGTTCTCGGGGTCAGCCGCCCAATAGGCGCGCAGCGTCAAGGCAACACCGTGGCTGTATTGTCGATCCACCAGCACGTCCTCGTTCATCAACAGATAAACCAGCGTGAGTGCTTTAGAAAACAGAACGACGATCAGCACCAGCCAAAGGGTGCGAGAGAAAAAGCTTTGGGGGAACCACAGCGGGGTTTTCATAGAAGACAGCTAGATACCTTGCAGAAACGAGCAGCGCTCGCAGAATTGCAGACGCCGGGCCTCCCGTCGATTCTCATGGAATCAAACGCCGGGAGGCCCGCCCTGCAAATCATCGGTCAACTGGTTTTATTGCCATCCGGCACAAACACATAACCCACACCCCACACGGTCTGGATATACCGAGGCTTGGATGGGTCCGGCTCGATCATCCGGCGCAGACGGGAAATCTGCACGTCAATGGAGCGCTCCAGGGCGTCCCATTCCCGGCCACGGGCCAGGTTCATCAGTTTGTCACGGGTCAGCGGCTGGCGAGCGTTCATCACCAGGGCCTTGAGCACGGCGAATTCGCCAGTGGTCAGCATGTGCACTTCATCGCCACGCTTGAGCTCACGGGTCGCCAGCGACAGTTCGTAGTCGCCAAAGGTCACGCTTTCGTCTTCGCTGCCGGGTGCGCCCGGTACCGGGGCCGCCTGGCGACGCAACACGGCCTTTACCCGCGCCATCAGCTCATCGGGGTTGAACGGCTTGGCCAAATAGTCATCAGCGCCCAGCTCCAGGCCCTTGATGCGGCTAAGCTCATCGCCCTTGGCGGTGAGCATGATGATTGGAATCTGGTTGTTCGCGCCGCGCAGGCGTTTGCAGGCGGTGAGGCCATCTTCGCCGGGCAGCATCAGGTCGAGTACGACCAGGTTGAACACTTCACGCCCCAACAGGCGGTCCATCTGCTCAGTGTTCGGCACCGCGCGGGCGCGGTAGCCCTTGGAGTTGAAGAAACGCTCCAGCAGGCTGCTCAGCCCCGGATCGTCGTCAACGATGAGAATTTTTTCGCCTTCAGCAGTTTGTGCAGTGCTGCTCATTAGATGCTCCTCTTATCTCGGCGCGCATTATGGCCTAGCTGCCGTTATACGCACCGTGTGCATTGTTAGCAGATTTTTCCTCTACTGCCAGCGAACCCGCGCCCTACAACCGTTGGCGCAATCCCCCCCAAGGGCAGAACGCTGGTTATAATGCGGCGCCGTCGTGCAGGGCAACGTCAGATCGTTACCGTTTGATGCCGAGGCTTTTTTCACCGCTTGTCGTGATTTTTTCGATTTCGAGGGTCAATAGGCTGCCTCTTGACCCAGGCAGCGGCGCCAGTCGGGCCGCTCAACCAGCCTCCCAACGCCTTGTTTTCCGGGCTTGCGAGCTGCTTTTAAGAATTTCAGGTGGTTTTATGGACAGCATCAACAGCCGCATCGCCGAGGAACTCGGTGTACGCCCACAACAGGTCGAAGCGGCCGTCGCTCTACTGGATGAAGGCTCCACGGTGCCCTTCATCGCCCGTTACCGTAAAGAAGTGACCGGCAGCCTCGACGACATCCAACTGCGTCACCTGGAAGAGCGCCTGCGCTACCTGCGAGAACTCGACGAACGGCGCATCAGCATCCTCGCCAGCATCGAGGAACAAGGCAAGTTGACCCCACAACTCGAGCGCGACATCAAGCTCGCCGACACCAAGACCCGTCTCGAAGACCTGTACCTGCCCTACAAGCAAAAACGCCGCACCAAGGGCCAGATCGCCTTGGAAGCTGGCCTGGGCGAGCTGGCCGACGGGTTGTTCAACGACCCGTCGCTGACCCCGGAAACCGAAGCCGCACGCTTCATCGACGCCGAAAAAGGCGTCGCCGATGTCAAGGCCGCCCTCGAAGGCGCCAAGTACATCCTCATGGAGCGCTTCGCCGAAGACGCCAGCCTGCTGGAAAAACTGCGTACCTACCTCAAGCAGGAAGCCATCCTCAGTGCCCGCGTCATCGCCGGCAAGGAGGAAGAAGGCGCCAAGTTCCGCGATTACTTCGAACACGACGAACCGCTCAAGAGCATGCCGTCCCACCGCGCACTCGCTATTTTCCGTGGCCGCAACGAAGGCATTCTCAGCTCCGCGCTGAAGGTCGGCGACGAGTTGCCGGGCACCATGCACCCTTGCGAAGGCATGATCGGTCAACAATTCGGCATCCAGAATCAGAACCGTCCTGCGGACAAGTGGCTCGGTGAAGTGGTGCGCTGGACCTGGAAGGTCAAGCTCTACACCCACTTGGAAACCGACCTGCTGGGCGAACTGCGCGACGGCGCCGAAACCGAGGCGATCAACGTGTTCGCCCACAACCTGCACGACCTGCTGCTGGCTGCCCCGGCCGGGCCACGTGCCACTCTGGGCCTCGACCCAGGCCTGCGCACTGGTTGCAAAGTGGCCGTGGTCGATTCCACCGGCAAGCTGCTGGACCACGCGACTGTCTACCCGCATGTGCCGCACAACAAATGGGACCAGACCCTCGCGATCCTGGCCGCCTTGTGCGCCAAACACTCGGTCGACCTGATCGCTATCGGCAACGGCACCGCCAGCCGTGAGACCGACAAGCTGGCCGCCGAACTGATCAAGAAATACCCAGCCATGAAGATGACCAAAGTCATGGTCTCCGAGGCTGGTGCTTCGGTGTATTCGGCGTCGGAGTTGGCATCCAAGGAATTCCCGGACCTCGACGTGTCGATCCGTGGCGCGGTGTCGATTGCTCGTCGCCTGCAGGATCCACTGGCCGAACTGGTGAAAATCGACCCTAAATCCATCGGCGTGGGCCAGTACCAGCATGACGTGTCGCAGCTGAAACTGGCGCGCGGCCTGGATGCAGTGGTGGAAGACTGCGTAAACGCCGTGGGCGTAGACGTGAACACCGCTTCCGTCGCGTTGCTGGCACGTATTTCCGGCCTCAACGCCACGCTGGCGCAAAACATCGTGACTCACCGTGACGAAAACGGCGCGTTCAAAACCCGTGCAGCGCTGAAAAAAGTCGCACGCCTGGGTGAAAAAACCTTCGAACAGGCCGCCGGTTTCCTACGCGTGATGAACGGCGATAACCCGTTGGATTCTTCCGCGGTTCACCCGGAAGCCTACCCGCTGGTGCAACGCATCGCCGCCGAAACCGACCGCGACATCCGTTCGCTGATCGGTGACGCTGCATTCCTCAAGCGTCTGGATCCAAAGAAGTACACCGATGAAACCTTCGGTGTACCGACCATCACCGACATCCTGCAAGAGCTGGAAAAGCCGGGCCGCGACCCCCGCCCCGAGTTCAAGACCGCCGAGTTCCAGGACGGTGTCGAAGACCTCAAGGACCTGCAACTGGGCATGATCCTCGAAGGCGTCGTCACCAACGTGACCAACTTCGGCGCCTTTGTGGATATCGGCGTGCATCAGGACGGTTTGGTACATATCTCCGCGCTTTCGGAGAAATTCATCAAGGACCCGCGCGAAGCGGTGAAAGCCGGTGACGTGGTCAAGGTCAAGGTCATGGAAATCGACATCCCGCGCAAACGCGTCGGCCTGTCGATGCGCATGAGCGACACCCCCGGCGAGAAAATCGACGGTGCCCGTGGCGCACGCCCAGGCTCCGCACCGCGCCAGTCGCAAAACAGCGCGCCACGCAAGGAAACCGCCACCGCAGCGCCGAGCAACAACGCCATGGCCTCGCTGTTCGCCAACGCTAAACAGCTGAAGAAGCGTTGATGGAAATTCCGGCCGGCTTGACCCAGAGCGCGTTCAGCGAACTGATCGGCTGCCGTCTGCAACGCCTGGAGGAAGGCGTTGCCGAGGTGGCCCTGACCCTCGAGCCGCACCTGCGCAACCGCGCGGGCAAGCTCCATGGCGGGGCGATTTTCAGCCTGGTGGACATTACGATGGGGCTGGCCTGTTCCAGCTCACATGGTTTCGACCAGCAGAGCGCGACCATCGAGTGCAAAATCAACTATATCCGAGCGGTGGAAGGCGGTGACGTGCTGTGCACCAGCCGGGTGATTCATGCCGGGCGCCGCACGCTGGTGGTCGAGGCGGATGTGTACCAAGACGAAAGACTTGTCGCAAAAGCGCAGGGCACCTTCGCTGTCCTATAGCTCCCTACCCCCGATTTGAGTTAATTTCGGCGCTGCAATCACAGCGTCGGAATTTTCTTGCCGCGCTGTAGCCAAATTCATGGAGTGAAGTAGGCTTTTTCACAGCGGGTCAAATCGACTCTAAACCAGGCGATCACGCCAGTTTTAACTTCACCCTTGTAGACCGTCCTGCCCACCCCCATATTGGGGCGACTGACGCGTGAAGGAATCCAACTTGAGCGAACTTCTCAACCGCCGCCTGGCTTTGCTCGGCAAGCGCGAACACCTCTCCCTGCTAGAGCAGTGCTTGCACGGCATCGAGCGCGAATGCCTGCGCGTTACGGGTGAGGGCCGCCTGGCACAAACGCCGCACCCCGAAGCCCTGGGCGCCGCGTTGACCAACGAATTGATCACCACTGACTACTCGGAATCGCTGCTGGAGTTCATCACTCCCGCCCTGCCCAACCCGGCCGATACCCTGAGCAGCCTGGACAAGATCCACCGCTTTGCCTACACCAAGCTCGGCAGCGAATACCTGTGGAGCCCCTCGATGCCGTGCCCGTTGCCGGCCGAGGAAGACATTCCGATTGCCTACTACGGCACGTCCAATATCGGACAGCTCAAGTACGTGTACCGCAAGGGCCTGGCCCTGCGTTACGGCAAGACCATGCAATGCATCGCGGGCATCCACTACAACTTTTCCCTGCCGGAACAGCTGTGGCCGTTGCTCAAGGAAACTGAAGGATTTGTCGGTACTGACCGCGACTATCAGTCCAACGCCTATATCGCGCTGATCCGCAATTTCCGTCGCTACAGCTGGCTGCTGATGTACCTGTTCGGGGCCTCGCCAGCGCTGGACGCGGGCTTCCTGCGCGGTCGCTCGCACCAGTTGGAAGTGCTCGACGCTGACACCCTGTACCTGCCCTACGCCACCAGCCTGCGCATGAGCGACCTGGGTTACCAGAGCAACGCCCAGGCCGGCCTCACGCCGTGCTACAACGACCTGGCCAGCTACACCGACAGCCTGCGTGAAGCGGTGGCAACGCCCTACGCGCCGTACGTAGAAGTCGGCACGCACAAGGACGGTGAATGGGTACAGCTCAACACCAACATCCTGCAAATCGAAAACGAGTACTACTCCAACATCCGCCCCAAGCGTGTGACCTACACCGGCGAGCGGCCGATCCAGGCGCTGATGGCGCGTGGCATCCAGTACATCGAAGTGCGCTGCCTGGACATCAACCCATTCCTGCCGATGGGCATCGATCTGCCGGAATCGCGTTTCCTCGACGCTTTCCTGCTGTATTGCGCGCTGAACGACAGCCCGCTGTTCGCCAACAACGAATGTGGCAACGCAACCTCCAACTTCCTCAGCGTGGTCAAGGAAGGTCGCCGTCCGGGCCTGCAATTGCAACGTCAGGGGCAACCGGTGGACATGAAGGAATGGGCTGCCGAGCTGCTGGAGCAGATTGCACCGTTGGCCGCGTTGTTGGATGAGAGCCACGGCATCACCGAGCACAGCCAGGCGCTGGACGCTCAGTTGGCCAAGGTCAAGGACCCGTCCCTGACGCCGTCGGCCCAGGTGCTGGCGGCGATGGCCGAGCGTAAAGAGAGTTTTGCGCAGTTCTCCCTGCACCAGAGCCAGGTGCACGCTGAGCACTTTCGCAAGGAGCCGTTGCCGGCGGACGAGCAGGCGCGCTTTGAACAGCTGGCACGTACATCGCTGGCGCAACAGGCAGAGCTGGAGCAGAACGAAGTGGGCGACTTTGATGTGTTTGTCGGGTCGTACCAGGCGAGCATTCTGGCCATCAGCAACTAAATCC
Organism: Pseudomonas tritici; assembly: GCF_014268275.3. Lineage (NCBI taxonomy): Bacteria > Pseudomonadati > Pseudomonadota > Gammaproteobacteria > Pseudomonadales > Pseudomonadaceae > Pseudomonas > Pseudomonas tritici. Next base: position 517,884 of record NZ_CP077084.1, on the reverse strand, counting down.
TTACGCGGTCCCCTGTGGGAGCTGGCTTTCCTGCGATAGCATCAACTCGGTCTATCTGGAATACCGAGTTGTCTGCATCGCAGGCAAGCCAGCTCCCACATTTGCGCCTCAGCCTGAAGACCGAGTCGCACTTTTCTGCTCATAAGCTAATTCGAAAACGTTATTTATTTTCGGATTCTTAGATCATTTAGTCTCCTCACACGCCGACCCTCGGCCGCCTGATTGAGGAGCTTCCCCTTGAAACTGTTAACCCCTCTGCGCTTCCTGGCCGCATTGTCCCTGGCCGGTGCCAGCCTGTTTGCCCAGGCGGCGGATGTGACCATCGCTTACCAGACCACCGTGGACCCGGCCAAAGTCGCCCAGGCCGACGGCGCGTACGAAAAAGCCACCAACGCCAAGATCGACTGGCGCAAATTCGACAATGGCGCCGACATCATCGCGGCCATCGCTTCCGGCGACGTACAGATTGGCTACCTCGGCTCAAGCCCGCTGACCGCTGCGATCACCCGCAAAGTACCGGTGGAAACCTTCCTTGTCGCGACCCAGATCGGCGGCGCCGAAGCCCTGGTGGCGCGCAACGGTTCCGGGATCAACAGCCCGCAGGACCTGATCGGTAAAAAGATCGCCGTGCCCTTCGTGTCCACGGGGCACTACAGCCTGCTCGCCGCGTTGAAACACTGGAACATCGACCCGTCCAAAGTGACCATCCTCAACCTCGCCCCACCGGCGATCATCGCCGCCTGGAAGCGCGGTGACATCGACGCTACTTACGTGTGGGACCCCGCCCTGGGCGTGGCCAAGGAAAACGGCAAGGTGCTGATCACCTCCGGCGAGCTGGCCAAGTTCGGCGCGCCGACCTTCGACGCATGGATCGTGCGTAAGGACTTCGCCGAGAAGCACCCGGAAATCGTCACGGCGTTCGCCAAAGTCACCCTGGATGCCTACGCCGCCTACCGCAAAGACCCACAAGCCTGGCTCGCCGACAAAACCAACGTCGACAAACTGGTGAAGCTCTCCGGCGCCAAGGCCAGCGACATCCCATTGCTGCTGCAAGGCAACGTCTACCCGCTGGCCGCTGATCAGGTGACCCTGTTGGGTGCACCGACCACCAAGGCTGTGACCGACACCGCTGCGTTCCTCAAGGAACAAGGCAAGGTCGAAGCGGTGCTGCCGGACTACGCACCTTTCGTCAGCGCCAAATTCATTACCCACTGATCAGGAGTTCATTGCGATGGCCTTGCTTCAGCTGGAGCGCATCAGCGCACAGTACCCAGGCGCCACAGAACCGGTACTGTCCGACATTTCACTCGACCTTGGGCCCCAGCAATTGCTGGTGGCGCTCGGCCCGTCCGGCAGTGGCAAGACTTCGCTGTTGAACCTGATCGCCGGCTTTGTCGAACCGTCTGCCGGGCGCATCACCCTGGACGGCGTGCCGGTCAAAGGCCCCAGCGCCGAGCGTGGCGTGGTGTTCCAGGACGACGCCCTGCTGCCCTGGCAGGACGTGCTGGCTAATGTGGGCTTCGGCCTTGAACTGGCCGGTGTACCTAAGGCGCAACGTGAAGTGCGCGCCCGGGAAATGCTCGCGTTGGTGGACTTGGCGGGTTTCGACAGCCGTCGCATCTGGCAGCTTTCCGGCGGCCAGAAGCAACGCGTTGGCCTGGCTCGCGCCCTGGCTGCCGACCCTCGCGTGTTGCTGATGGACGAACCCTTCGGCGCCCTCGATGCGTTTACCCGCGAACAGATGCAGGAGCTTTTGCTGCAAGTCTGGCGGCGTACAGCCAAGCCGGTGTTCCTGATTACCCACGACATCGAAGAAGCCGTGTTTCTTGCCACCGACCTGATTCTGCTGGCGCCCAACCCGGGCCAGATCGTCGAGCGTCTGCATTTGGATTTCGGCCAACGCTATGCAGCGGGTGAATCGGCACGGGCAATCAAGTCTGACCCGCGCTTTATCGAAACCCGCGAGCACGTGCTGGGCAAAGTGTTCTCCCAACGGCAGGTGTCCGCATGAGCAGCTACGAACTCCCCGCCACCGCCGCACAACCGGTGGCGCACGCGGTTATTCCGGCACGTCGCAGCTTGAGCACGCGCTGGATCAGCCTGCTGACCCTGGTCGCGTTGCTGGCCATCTGGTGGGCCGTGACCGCCACCGGCTTGATCGAACCACTGTTCCTGCCACCACCCTCCGCCGTGCTGCAAAAAGGCTGGCTGTTGGCAACCACGGGCTACATGGACTCCACGTTGTGGCAGCACCTGGGTGCGAGCCTCAGCCGCATCGGCCTGGGCCTGGGCTTTGCCATACTGACCGCCGTGCCGGTAGGGATTGCCATCGGCTCCAACCGAATTGCGCGGGGCATTCTGGACCCGCTGATCGAGTTCTACCGGCCGATCCCGCCCCTGGCTTATCTGCCGCTGATCGTGATCTGGTGCGGCATTGGCGAGCTGTCCAAAGTGCTGCTGATTTATCTGGCGATCTTTGCACCGATTGCCATCGCCACCGCCACCGGCGTGCGCACTGTTGACCCCGCCAAATTGCGGGCGGCGCAGTCGCTGGGCGCTACCCGTGCCCAGCTGATTCGGCACGTAATCCTGCCGAGTGCCCTGCCCGACATCCTTACCGGCGTGCGCATCGGCCTGGGTGTGGGCTGGTCCACTTTGGTCGCCGCCGAGCTGATCGCGGCCACCAGCGGCCTGGGCTTCATGGTGCAGTCGGCGGCGCAGTTCCTGGTCACTGACGTGGTGGTGCTGGGCATCCTGGTGATCGCCCTGATCGCCTTCGCCATGGAAATGGGCCTGCGTGCCCTGCAGCGAAAACTGGTGCCGTGGCATGGCCAGGCACATTGAGTGAGAACAGCATGAGCAGCCTGACCGTTACCCCACTAAGCACCGCCTTGGGCGCCCAGATCAATGGCGTCGATATCACCCAGCCGCTGACCCTCGAACAGCGTGACGCCATCGAACAGGCGTTGCTCACGCATTCGGTGCTGTTCTTTCGCGACCAGCCGATCACCCCACAGCAGCAAGCACGGTTCGCGGCGAATTTCGGTGATCTGCATATTCACCCGATCTACCCCAACGTGCCGGAACAGCCCGAAGTATTGATCCTGGACACCGCCGTCACCGACGTGCGCGACAATGCCGTTTGGCACACCGACGTGACCTTCCTGCCCACTCCGGCGTTGGGTGCGGTGCTGAGTGCCAAGCTGCTGCCGGCATTTGGCGGCGATACGCTGTGGGCCAGTGGGATTGCGGCGTATGAAGCACTGTCCGAGCCATTGAAACGATTGCTCGATGGACTCACCGCCACCCACGACTTCACTAAATCCTTCCCGCTGGAGCGCTTTGGCAACACCGCCGAAGACCTGGCTCGGTGGGAAGAAGCACGCAAGAAGAACCCACCGCTGTCACACCCGGTGGTGCGCACGCATCCGGTGAGTGGGCGTAAATCGTTGTTTGTGAGTGAGGGCTTCACCACCAGGATCAACGAGCTGGAACCGGCGGAAAGCGAGGCGATTCTGAAGCTGTTGTTCGCCCATGCCACCCGCCCGGAGTTCACCATCCGTTGGCGCTGGCAGGAGCACGACGTGGCGTTCTGGGATAACCGTGTGACCCAGCACTACGCAGTGGATGACTACCGGCCGCAGCGGCGGGTGATGCATCGAGCCACAATCTTGGGCGACGTACCGTTCTAGAGCCTGGCTAAGCTCAAATGTGGGAGCTTGGTGGACCTGCCAACAGATTCATCGACTGACACTCCGCCTTCGCGAGCAAGCCCGCTCCCACAAATTTACCCAGGTGTGTCCGGTTATTCAGCGGTGGATGGCTTTTCCCACAAGTTGATCCCGCCTTCCTGCGCAAACCGATCAATCTCCGCCAATTCCTCTGCACTGAAGCTCAAATTCTTCAACGCCCCGACGTTCTCGATAATCTGCTCCGGCCGGCTCGCACCGATCAACGCGCTGGTCACCCGTGGATCACGCAACGTCCAAGCCAACGCCAATTGCGCAAGGCTCTGACCACGACGCTGGGCGATTTCATTAAGCGCCCGCACATGAGCGATGTTTTCTTCGGACAGGTGCTTGGCCTGCAACGAACCACCGCCCGGGCGATTGACCCGCGCATCCGCCGGTACACCGTTGAGGTACTTGTCAGTCAGCAAACCCTGGGCCAGTGGTGTGAAGGCAATCACCCCGGCACCGAGCGCCTCGGTGGTGTCCAGCAGGTCTTTTTCGACCCAACGGTTGAGCAAGTTGTAGGCCGGCTGGTGGATGAGCAGCGGCACTTTCCACTCTTTGAGCAAGGCCGCCATTTCGCGGGTTTTTACCCCGGAGTAGGAGGAAATACCGATGTACAACGCCTTGCCTTGTTGCACGGCGGTGGCGAGGGCGCTGGCGGTTTCTTCCAATGGGGTGTCGGCGTCAAAACGGTGGGAGTAGAAGATATCCACGTAGTCGACGCCCAGGCGTTGCAGGCTCTGGTCGAGGCTGGCCAGCACGTATTTGCGCGAACCGCCGCCCTGGCCGTAGGGGCCAGGCCACATGTCCCAGCCGGCTTTGCTGGAAATGATCAGTTCATCACGGTAGTGCTTGAAGTCTTCGCGCAGCAAACGGCCGAAGTTGATCTCGGCGCTGCCGTAGGGCGGGCCGTAGTTGTTGGCCAGGTCGAAGTGGTTGATCCCCAGGTCGAACGCGGTGCGCAGCAGGGCGCGCTGGGTGTCGATCGGAGTGCTGTCGCCAAAGTTGTGCCACAGCCCCAGGGACAGTGCAGGCAGCACCAATCCACTGCGGCCTACGCGGCGGTACGGAATAGATTCATAGCGGTTTTCGGCAGCAATGTAAGTCATCGAATCCTCTCTTGGACGTAGGCAAATAAGGCCTGGGAATAACGATATTCCCAGGCCTTTTAACCAGCTGAATCGCTTAACTCTGCCCTTTCTTTTTACAGCAAAGTCTTGTCAGAGTGGTACGGTCCAATGACGTAAATGCGCGGTCCTTCGCCTCAGCGCACCAAATGCAGGAACTGCAGGTGCCGCTCGTACTGGTCGAGAATGTCGTTGATGATCTGCTCCTTGGTGTAGCCGACCAGATCGTAGTCCTGGCTGCCCTCGCTCAAGTGCACTTCCGCCCGGTAGTAGCGACGGTTGTTGAGCTGCTTGGAACCCATTCCACCGCGTGCAAATGACGGCGTGAAATAGCCACGCATCTGCACCTGATAAACGAACGGATGTTCCTCGCCGTGGCCGATTTCCAGGCTGACGCTGTCGTTGGACGGATCGGGCTGGGTGACAACCCTGAGGCCTTTTTCGACGAACACCGCCGTCACCTCTTCAATCGCCGGGCGCACCGTGGTCTCAAGGAACCGGTACACCTCATCCCGTGACGGGAAATGCACGGCCTGACTCAAGCGCTGGCGCCAGCCGCCTGTGCCCTTGCGTGAACCCGACACCGGCGCCAGCGAATGCAGTTGAGCGATCTGCTTCTGCGATTCGAGGTAGAACGCCTTGTGCAGCCCCCACATCATCAGCAGCAGGATCATCGAGAACGGCAACGAGGTCAGCACCACCGCAGATTTAAGCGAGTCGATGCTGCCGGCAAACAGCAAGGCACTGGTGACCAGCCCGGTCATCGCGCCCCAGAACACCCGCAGCCATTTCGGCCCATCTTCGTCGGCGTTGCCGCCCTTGGACGACAGGGTTGAGAGCACCACGGTGCCGGAGTCGGCCGACGTGACGAAGAACACGAAGCTGATAAACACCGTGACCGCGATGACGGTTTTGCTCCACGGGTAGGTTTCCAGCAGCAGGTAGAGGCTCATCGACGGGTCATTGATGGCCGACTGACCGAGTGCGGTCAGCCCGTGGTTGAGCACCTGGTCGATGGCGCTGTTGCCGAAGATCGACATCCACGCCAGGGTGAAGCCCAGCGGGATCAGCAGCACGCCGAACACGAATTCGCGGATGGTCCGGCCACGGGAAATGCGTGCGATGAACAGGCCCACGAACGGCGACCATGCAATCCACCAGGCCCAGTAGAACACCGTCCAACCGCCCAGCCAGTCGCTGGGTTTGTCGTAGGCATACACGTCGAAACTCTTGGTCGGCAAGGCGCCCAAGTAGTCACCGATGTTCTGGATCAGGGTGTTGAGCAAATGCTGGGTGGGCCCGGCGAACAGTACGAACAGCAGCAGCGCACAGGCCAGCAGCATGTTGATGTCGGACATCACCCGCACGCCCTTGTCGACGCCGGAGACGGCGACCAGGATCGCGGCGCCCATCATCAGTGTGATCAGGCCGACCTGAATCCATTGGGTATGAGCAATGCCGAACAGGTAATCGAGACCGGAGTTGAGGTGCAACACCCCAAAGCCCATGTCGGCGCCGAGGCCGAACACCGTGGCGATAATGCCGAAGCCATCCACCGCGTAACCGATGGGGCCATTGATGCGCTTGCCGATCAGCGGGTACAGCGCCGAACGCAACGCCAGCGGCAGGTTATGCCGGTAGGCGAAATACGCCAAGGCCATACCGACAAAGGCGAACACGCCCCAGCCGTGCAGGCCCCAGTGCAGAAACAGCACCTGCATGGCCTGGCGCGCGGCATCGGCGTTCATCGGCGCGCCCTGAGGCGGTTGCACCAAGTGCGTCAGCGGCTCGGACACGCAGAAGAAGAACAGCGTGATGCTGATCCCGGCGGCGAAGAGCATGCCGGCCCAGGACAGGTAACTGAATTCGGGCTCGTCGTGGTCGGCACCGAGTTTTATCTTGCCGTAGCCCGATAGCGCGGTGACCACCACGAAGACCAGATACAGGGTCATCGCCAGCATGTAGTACCAGCCGACCGTATTGGCCGCCCAGTTTTGCGCCGCCAGCAGCCAGGCGCCGGCCTGTTGCGGAATAGCGATGACCGTGATGCCGAACAGCAGGATGAAGCTGGCGGCAAAGTAGAAGACCGGCGCATTCATGCGCACCAGGCCGCTTGCGGGGGTGGACGATGCACTCATGAACGATGCACCCCGACGATGAGGGATGTGGCTGTAAATAACGGACTCAGCAAAGGTAAGCCTCCTGTTGTGAGCGGGCAGCGAACCACCGGGTTTAACTTGAACGAGCATTCAAGTTAAACATGGATAGGCGGTCTGGGACTAATCGCAGGGCCGAGCGGTAGACAATTCCTACACTAGCTCAGGGAAAGGTATGACGGGCGGAGATGACAAAACGTTCAGCACATAACCCGAGGAAAGATCAGAAAACGCCAAGCAATATGTGCCGCTCTACGACCGGGTCTATAACGACCTGGCCGCGCGGCGCAACGAATGGTTGCGCGAGCAAACCCGCCTGTCACTGAGTCGGCTTGACGGCTGACGCGTTTACTTTTGCGTGCCGTCATCGTGCTGCAGGTTCGCCTGCGTCAGGTTCGCCCCCGCCGGCACACTGCGAGTCAACCACACGTTGCCGCCGATGGTTGAGCCTTTGCCAATGGTGATGCGTCCCAGGATGGTCGCCCCGGCGTAAATCACCACGTCGTCCTCGACAATCGGATGGCGTGGGTGGCCCTTCTGCAACTGCCCATCTTCATCGGCCGGGAAGCGCTTGGCGCCCAGGGTCACGGCCTGGTAGATGCGCACGCGCTCGCCGATGATCGCGGTTTCGCCGATCACCACACCGGTGCCGTGGTCAATAAAGAAACTCGGGCCGATCTGCGCGCCGGGGTGGATATCAATACCGGTGGCCGAGTGGGCAATTTCCGCGCTGATCCGCGCCAACAGCGGTAGGCCGGCGCGGTACAGGTGGTGGGCCAGGCGATGGTGAATCACCGCCAGGATCCCCGGATAGCACAGCAGCACTTCATCAACACTGCGCGCGGCCGGGTCGCCGTGATAGGCGGCGAGAACGTCGGTGTCCAACAGGCTGCGCAGGGACGGCAGGGCCAGGGCGAAATCCTGGATCAGCCGGATGGCGTGAGCATCGACAGTGCTGTCGTCCTGGGCGCCCTGGCGCGCAGCGTAGCGCAACTCCAGGCGCGCTTGACCAAGCAGAGCATTGAGTGCCACATCGAGGGTATGGCCGACGTAAAAATCTTCACTCTCTTCACGCAGGTCCACCGGACCCAGGCGCATGGGGAAAAGCGCGCCACACAGTGCTTCGAGAATCTGCGCCACCGCCTCGCGTGACGGCAACTCACGGCCGCCATGCTCGCCACTCAAGCGCCCATTGCGCGTTCGCCACTGGTCCCGGGCGCCGCGCAGTTGGCTGACGATGGTCTGTAGTTGCCAATGACTGGAACGCTCACTCACGGTATTCACTCCTGACGAAATGGCCATCACTTTACGGTATGCGCCCGGGCCACTCTTAAGAACCAATGGTGTGATACTAAGAACTGTCCGGAATAAGCGATTGTCGGTTGCCCGATGAAAAGTGCCTGCCTATAGTCGCCCCATACTCATCAACCGTGCGTAGCCATGATCAAACAACAGCTCGACCGTTTTAACCGCCTGGAATTGCTGGGCGGCGCCACTGCCCTGGAAAAACTCGAGCGGCTGTCGGCCTGGCTGGGCAGGGATGTGTACGTCAAGCGCGACGACACCACGCCGCTGGCCATGGGCGGCAATAAGCTGCGCAAACTTGAATACCTGGCCGCCGATGCCATCGCCCAAGGCGCCGACACCCTGGTGACCGCCGGCGCTATCCAGTCCAATCACGTACGCCAGACCGCTGCGCTGGCCGCCAAGCTGGGCCTGGGCTGCGTTGCCTTGCTGGAAAACCCTACCGGTACCGACGACCCCAACTACCTGGGCAATGGCAACCGCCTGCTGCTTGACCTGTTCGACGCCAAAGTAGAGTTGGTGGAAAACCTCGACAACGTCGACGACCAGCTCAATGCCCTCGCCGACCGCCTGCGCAGCAGCGGCAAGAAGCCGTACCTGGTGCCTATCGGCGGCTCCAATGCCCTGGGCGCCCTGGGTTATGTACGCGCCGGGCTTGAGCTGGCCGCGCAGATCGAAGACAGCGGCATCGAATTTGCCGCCGTGGTGTTGGCCTCCGGCAGTGCGGGGACCCACAGCGGCCTCGCCCTGGCCTTGAGTGAAGTGCTGCCAGACCTGCCCGTAATTGGCGTCACCGTGTCGCGTACCGACGAAGCCCAGCGCCCGAAAGTGCAGGACTTGGCCGAACGTACCGCGCAGTTGCTGGGTGTGGATATCCCGCAAGCGTTCAAGGTGATCCTGTGGGACGAATACTTCGGGCCGCGCTATGGCGAACCGAACGCCGGCACCCTTTCTGCGGTCAAGCTATTGGCGAGTCAGGAAGGCCTGCTGCTGGACCCGGTCTACACTGGCAAGGCCATGGCCGGCTTGCTGGACGGTATCGGCCGTAACCGGTTTGAAGACGGGCCGATTATTTTCCTGCATACCGGCGGGGCGCCGGCGTTGTTTGCCTATGACTCAGTGTTCAGCTGAATAAACGCTCCCACATTAGATCTTTTATATATTCCAAAAAAGAATATCAATTTATATTTATATTATTTTCAAGTCTTAAAAACCAGCTTTATAGTCGCGCCGTAGGCGAAGACGCGCTACGCGCTTTAAGGCAGGATACGACTACCGCGTCACCTGCTTCGCTCAACATAAAAACACAGGGGCTCTTCATGACTATTTCTGTATTCCGTCGCACGTTGCTGGTCGGCACTTTGGGCCTGGCACTCGGGGCTGGCCTGATGGGCCAGGCAATTGCCGGCGAGCAGCTGAACAACATCAAGAAAGCCGGCGTCATCAACGTCGGTCTGGAAGGCACTTACCCACCCTTCAGCTTTGTAGGGGAAGACGGCAAGCTCGCGGGTTTTGAAGTGGAGTTTTCCGAAGCGCTGGCCAAGGAGCTGGGCGTGAAGGTCAAACTGCAGGCCACCAAGTGGGACGGCATCCTGGCCGCACTGGAATCCAAGCGACTGGACGCGGTGATCAACCAAGTCACCATTTCCGAAGAGCGCAAAAAGAAGTACGACTTTTCTGAGCCCTACACCGTTTCCGGGATTCAGGCGTTGGTACTGAAGAAGAACGAAGACAAACTCAATATCAAATCTGCTGCCGACCTGGCCGGTAAAAAGGTCGGGGTGGGCCTGGGCACCAATTACGAGGAGTGGGTGAAAGCCAACGTCAAGAACGCTGATATCCGCACCTACGAAGATGACCCAACCAAGTTCCAGGACCTGCGCATCGGCCGTATCGACGCCATCCTGATCGACCGCCTGGCGGCACTGGAATACGCCAAAAAAGCCCCGGACACCGCCGCTGCCGGTGACGCGTTTTCTCGTCAAGAAGCAGGCGTAGCCCTGCGTAAAGGCGAGCCTGAGTTGCTGGCTGCGGTCAACAAGGCCATCGAAAAACTGCGCGCAGACGGCACGTTGAAAAAACTCTCCGAGAAGTACTTCAACGCTGACGTCACCCAATAATGGAAGAAAAGTTTCAATTGATCCTGAATTCCACGCCCTTCTTGATGCAGGGCGTGTACTTCACCGTGATCTTGAGCCTGGGCGGTTTGTTTTTCGGCTTTGTGCTGGGCTTCGGCCTGGCCTTGATGCGTTTGTCGCGCTTCAAGACGCTGAGTTGGATCGCCCGCGTCTACGTGTCGTTCTTTCGCGGTACGCCGTTGCTGGTGCAGCTGTTCATGATGTATTACGGCTTGCCGCAAGTGGGTATCGAACTCGACCCGATTCCCGCCGCGTTGATCGGCCTCTCATTGAACATGGCAGCGTATATCTGTGAAACCTTGCGCGCCGCCATCAGCTCTATCGAGCGTGGCCAGTGGGAAGCCGCTGCCAGTATCGGCATGACCCGTGTGCAGACCCTGCGTCGGGCGATCCTGCCGCAGGCGATGCGTACTGCATTGCCACCGCTGGGTAACAGCTTTACATCGCTGGTGAAGGACACCTCGCTGGCAGCGACCATCCAAGTGCCCGAGCTGCTGCGCCAGGCGCAGTTGGTGTCCGCGCGCACGTTCGAGATTTTCGCGATGTACCTGTCGGCCGCCCTGATCTACTGGGTGCTGGTCAGCATCCTGGCGTATTTCCAAAATCGTCTGGAAGCCCGGGTCAACCGGCATGACCTGGAGTCCTGAAGCATGATCGTGGTTGAAAAACTGACCAAACAATTCAACGGTCAGGTGGTGCTCAACGGCATCGACCTTGAGGTCAAGGAAGGCGAAGTCATCGCCATTATCGGCCCCAGCGGTTCCGGCAAGACCACCTTCCTGCGCTGCCTGAACTTCCTCGAACAGCCCACCAGTGGCCGCATCAAGGTAGGCGACATCGAAATCGACACCAGCAGGCCGATCAACCAGCAACAAAGCCTGGTGCGGCGCCTGCGCCAGCACGTGGGGTTTGTATTCCAGAGCTTCAACCTGTTCCCGCACCGCACTGCGCTGGAAAACGTCATCGAAGGCCCCACCGTGGTCAAGAAGATGCCACGCGAAGCCGCTGACACCCTGGGGCGCAAACTGCTGGCCAAGGTGGGCCTGGCAGGTAAGGAAGATGTCTACCCACGGCGCTTGTCCGGTGGCCAGCAACAGCGCGTGGCGATTGCGCGTGCACTGGCCATGGAGCCGGAGGTGATTCTGTTTGACGAACCCACCTCGGCGCTGGACCCGGAGCTGGTGGGCGAAGTGCTGGCGACCATTCGCAGCCTTGCCGAAGAAAACCGCACCATGGTCATCGTCACCCACGAGATGAGCTTTGCCCGTGACGTGGCCAACCGCGTGATCTTCTTCGACAAGGGCGTGATCGTTGAACAAGGCGAAGCCAAGACGCTGTTTGCCAACCCCAAGGAAGAACGCACCCGGCAGTTTTTGAGCAAGTTTCTGGCGCACTGAACCCCTGTGTGGGAGCTGGCTTGCCTGCGATGCAGACACCTCGGTAGAGCAGTCACACCTGGGTGATGCTATCGCAGGCAAGCCAGCTCCCACACAAGGGTGTTCCTACAGGAAGTCCTCATTCCAACCTGTAAAACATCCCCCCGTATCCGCCTGAATATCCCCGCCCCAGTCAGACCCTTCTGAATATCGCCAAACCCGCCGTTTAGCCTTTTGCCGCCATTGACGCCCCTTGGCCAACCCTCTTATCTAGCGTTCAGAGGATTGGATCCTATCCCAGCTGTTTTCTGAATCGTTCATTTCGGTCACCCCGCGCACCCGCGCCAAAGGTCCGGGACGATTGCTGCTGGCTGTATCAAGGAGATTATTTATGACGCCCCCCCTGCTCACTGCCCCGACACTGCCCCAGGCCATCGGCAATGGCATCAATGCCCTGGCCGCCACACACCTGCAGGTCGACATCGCGCCGTATCCCGGCATGGATGAAGGCGACCTGATCGAGCTGTTCTGGAACAACTGCTTTGCCGCTTCACGGCGGGTGACCGCGTGCAAGGTCGGCGCATTCACCCACCTGCGGGTGCCGGAAAGTTTCGTGCTGGATGGACCGGCTCAGGTCCATTACCAGATCATGCAGATCGGCCATGGCCCTGCGCGCTCCGCCGAAACGCGGGTGCGCGTAAAGACCCACTACCCTGGCGGCCAACCCTCGCCCCTGTACCGCGACGAAAACCACAACCTCGCCCCCGTGGGCCTGCCCGAGACCATCCGCCGCTGCGGCGTCAACGCCAGCCAGGTACGGCGTGGTATTCCCCTGACCATCGAGCCGTACCTGAACATGACCACCGGCGATGCCATCACCCTGCGCTGGGGCGATGTGCGCCTGGATCTGCCGAAGATCCAGGCCAGGGAAATCGGCCAGGCGGTGCAGGTGTGGGTGCCTTCGACGGTGATTGTCGAAGCCGGCGACGACTGCCGGCTGGAGGTGACCTATTGCATTCTGGATCGCGTCGGCAACAACTCACGCTGGGCACCCGCCCGCACTTTACGCATTGCCGCCGAGGTGCCAACCCACCCGGCCGGGACTGCGCTGATCTATCGTCCCCGCCCTCTCGGGTCGCCCTGCGAACCTGGGTGACAGACCTTCTATGCATATTCCCAAAAGTTAGTTTATTTAAATATTTAACACGCTTAGGGTATATGCACCGGACCACCGGACATCTCTGATTTTTCTGTTTTTATTTCATTGAATGCGAGGTCGGTATGGTCAGAATTACCCCGGTGCGCAACGCCAGGGCATTACGTGCAGCCAAGGAGCGGCGCTGATGTCTAACTTGGCTCTAACAACTCCCCAGCGTGATCTGGATGTAGCCCCCCTGCTGTTGCCGGCCGCTGTGCTGCGCAACGATGCAGAGGCGTTGAACGCTGCCCGTGAGCTGGCTCAGGCTGCGCGCCTGCAAGCCGCCAAGCGCGACAGGCAACGCCAGTTGCCGTGGGCGCAGATTGAACAGTTCACCCGCAGTGGGCTGGGCAGTATTTCCATTCCCCGTGAATACGGCGGCCCGCAGGTGTCTTTTGTAACCCTGGCCGACGTGTTCGCGATCATCAGCGCGGCAGACCCGGCCCTCGGGCAGATCCCGCAGAACCATTTCGGCATCCTGCACCTGTTACAGGGTGCGGCCACCGAGCGCCAGAAAAAGCAGCTGTTCCAGAGCGTCCTCGACGGTTGGCGCATCGGCAATGGCGGCCCTGAACGCGGGACCAAGAACACCCTGGAGCTCAAGGCGCGCATCACCGCCAAGGGTGACGGTTACGTAATCAGCGGCCAGAAGTTCTATTCCACCGGCGCGCTGTTTGCGCATTGGGTTGCGGTAAAAGCCCTGAACGATGACGGCAAGCAGGTCATGGCGTTCGTGCGCCGTGGCACCGAAGGGCTGCGCATTGTTGATGACTGGTCGGGCTTCGGCCAACGCACTACCGCCAGTGGCACGGTGCTGCTGGACCAGGTGCCGGTGGACGCCGAACGGGTCGTGGAAAACTGGCGCATCGGCGAAACCCCGAACATCCAGGGCGCCGTTTCCCAACTGATTCAGGCCGCCATCGACGCCGGCATTGCGCGCGGCGCGCTTGAGGACACCATCGCCTTCGTTCGTGAACGCTCGCGTCCCTGGATCGATGCCAAGGTCGAACGCGCCAGTGATGACCTGTATGTGATCGCCGATATCGGCAAGCTCAAGATCGAACTGCACGCCGCCGAAGCCCTGCTGCGCAAGGCCGGTCAGGTGCTGGACCAGGTCAGCGCCGCGCCGATCACCGCTCAGTCAGCCGCGCGTGCGTCGATTGCCGTGGCCGAGGCGAAAGTGCTGACCACCGAAGTGTCGCTGCTGGTCAGCGAAAAGCTCTTCGAACTGGCCGGCAGCCGCGCCACCCTCGCCGAGTTCAACCTCGACCGTCACTGGCGCAACGCGCGGGTGCACACCCTGCACGACCCGGTGCGCTGGAAGTATCACGCGGTGGGCGCTTATCGACTGAACGGCACGTTGCCGGCTCGACATTCCTGGATCTGACTGACCAGACATCTGGAGAACATCATGACTTTCTCTAACCCCGTCGCGGTCATTACCAGCGACGAACACGCCCTTATTGTCGCCAGCGACCTGGCCGAAGACTTCCGCCGCGACAGCGCCCAGCGCGACCGCGAGCGCCGCCTGCCCTTGCCCGAGCTGGACGTGTTTTCGCGCTCCGGCCTGTGGGGCATCAGCGTGCCCAAGGAGTACGGCGGCGCAGGCGTGTCCAACGTCACCCTGGCCAAGGTCATTGCGCTGATCGCCCAGGCTGACGCCTCGCTGGGCCAGATCCCGCAGAACCATTTCTACGCACTGGAAGTGCTGCGCGTAAACGGCAGCCCTGCGCAGCAAAAGCGTCTGTACGCCGAAGTGCTCGCCGGTCAGCGCTTCGGCAATGCGCTGGCGGAACTGGGCACCAAGACCGCCCATGACCGCGTCACTTCAATCACCCGCGACGGCGACGGGTTCCGCATCAGCGGCCGCAAGTTCTATTCCACCGGCGCGATCTACGCCCAGCGCATCCCCACGTCAGTGGTGGATGAACAGGGCGTGCAGCAACTCGCCTTTGTCCCGCGCGACAGCGACGGCCTGACGGTCATCGACGACTGGAGCGGCTTCGGCCAGCGCACTACTGGCAGCGGTTCGGTGGTGTTCGACAACGTGTGGGTCGCCGCGCATGACGTAATCCCGTTCCAGAGCGCCTTCGAACGCCCGACCACCGTCGGCCCGCTGGCGCAGATCCTCCATGCGGCCATCGACACCGGCATTGCCCGCGCAGCCTTTGAAGATGCGCTGCACTTCGTGCGCACCAAGACCCGCCCGTGGATCGATTCCGGCAGCGACAAGGCCACTGAAGACCCGCTGACCCTGAAAAGCTTCGGCCACCTGAGCATCCGCCTGCATGCCACCGAGGCACTGCTGGAACGCGCAGGGGAATTTCTCGACCGTGCCCAGGCCGACAGCAATGCCGAGACGGTTGCGGCCGCCTCGATTGCCGTCGCTGAAGTGCGCGCCTTGAGCACCGAAATCTCCCTGGCCGCCGGCAGCGCGCTGTTTGAACTCGCCGGCAGCCAGGCCACCCTGGTCGAGCACGGCCTTGATCGTCACTGGCGCAACGCTCGCGTGCACACCCTGCACGACCCGGTGCGCTGGAAGTACCACGCGGTGGGCAATTACTACCTCAACAATGAAAACCCGCCACTGCGGGGGACCATTTGATGGCGAAGAAAAAAATCCTGCTCAATGCCTTCAACATGAACTGCATCGGGCACATCAACCACGGCCTGTGGACCCACCCACGGGACACGTCCACCCAGTACAAGACCATCGAGTACTGGACCGACCTGGCGCAAACCCTGGAGCGTGGGCTGTTCGACGGCCTGTTCATCGCCGATATCGTCGGTGTGTACGACGTGTACCAGCACTCGATTGATGTGCCGCTCAAGGAGTCGATCCAACTGCCGGTGAATGACCCGTTGCTGCTGGTCTCGGCCATGGCCGCCGTCACAAAAAACCTCGGCTTCGGCCTCACCGCCAATCTCACCTATGAGCCGCCGTATCTGTTTGCCCGGCGCATGTCCACGCTCGACCACCTGAGCCGTGGCAGGGTCGGTTGGAACATCGTCACCGGCTACCTCGACAGCGCCGCCAAGGCCATGGGGCTTACCGAGCAAGTCGAGCACGACCGCCGTTATGACCAGGCCGATGAATACCTGGAGGTGCTCTACAAACTCTGGGAAGGCAGTTGGGAAGACGACGCAGTGATCAACGATCCACAAGCGCGGGTGTATGCGCAGCCGGGCAAGGTGCACAAGGTCGAGCATCACGGTGAGTTCTATCAGGTGGAGGGTTATCACCTGTGCGAACCCTCGCCGCAACGTACGCCGGTGCTGTTTCAGGCGGGCAGTTCGGACCGGGGCTTGCTGTTCGCCGGGCGTCATGCCGAATGCGTGTTCATCAGCGGACAGAACAAGACCGCGACCAAGCTCCAGGTGGACAAGGTGCGCGCCAGCGCCGTGGAAGCCGGGCGCAACCCGGATGACATCAAGGTGTTCATGGGCCTCAACGTGATCGTTGGCGCCACTGAAGCGCTGGCCTGGGCCAAGCACGCCGAATACCTGAGCTACGCCAGCGCAGAGGCCGGCGTGGCGCATTTCTCGGCGTCCACCGCGATCGACTTCGCTCAGTACGAACTGGACGAGCCGATCCAATACGTGAAGAGCAATGCGATCCAATCGGCCACCAAGAACCTGCAGAACAACGACTGGACCCGGCGCAAATTGCTCGAGCAACACGCCCTAGGCGGGCGCTATATCACGTTGGTGGGATCGCCTGAGCAGGTTGCTGATGAGTTGGAGTCGTGGATCAGTGAGACCGGCCTGGATGGCTTCAACCTGACGCGCATTGTCACGCCGGAAAGTTACGTGGATTTCATTGATCTGGTGGTGCCGGAGTTGCAGCGCCGCGGCTCGTACAAGACTGCTTATGACACCGGAACGCTGCGCGAAAAGGTCTTCGGTGGCAGCGCCCGCTTACCCGAACAACACACCGGCTCGACCTACCGACACTGAACCAAAACTGTGGGAGCTGGCTTGCCTGCGATAGCGGTAGGTCAGCGAATACACATGTGGCTGAAAGACCGCCATCGCAGGCAAGCCAGCTCCCACAGTTGACCGAGTTGTTAATGAATACACCTTATGACTGGAAATCGACCATGAAAAAAACACTGCTCTCTCACCCAGTCAAAGCACTGGCCCTGGCCTTCGGTTTGTTCAGCTCTGCGGCGTTCGCCGCCGATGCGCCGTTGAAAATCGGCACCACCGCCGCCTTCGCCATTCCCCTGGAAGCCGCGGTAGCCGAAGCCGACAAACAAGGCCTGAAGGTCGAGCTGGTGGAGTTCACCGACTGGATCGCGCCCAACGTCAGCCTGGCCGCCGGTGATATCGACGTGAACTACTTCCAGCACATCCCGTTCCTGGAAAACGCCAAGGCCGCCGCCGGTTTTGACCTGGTGCCGTACGCGCCGGGCATCATCAACAACGTCGGGCTGTATTCGAAAAAATACAAAAGCATCAACGACTTGCCCCAGGGCGCCAGCGTGGCGATTGCCAACGACCCGATCAACAGCGGTCGCGGCCTGCAATTGCTGGCCAAGGCTGGCCTGATCACCCTCAAGCCGGGCGTGGGCTACAAGGCCACCGAAGAAGACATTGTGACCAACCCGAAAAAGATCAAGATCCTGCAAGTCGAGGCCGTACAACTGGTGCGCGCTTATGACGATGCAGACCTGGTGCAGGGCTACCCGGCCTATATCCGCCTGTCCAAAACCTTCGATGCTGAATCGGCGCTGCTGTTCGACGGCCTCGACCACCCGGAGTACGTGATCCAGTTCGTGATCCAGCCGAAAAGCAAAACCGACCCGCGGGTGATCAAGTTCGTCGATATCTACCAGCACTCGCCCGTGGTACGCGCTGCGTTGGATAAGTCCCTCGGCAAGCTCTACCAAGTCGGCTGGGAAGATAAAAAATGACCGCCGCCAATGCCCAATTGCGCGACCTGGGCTCAGCGCCCAGGGACGCCGAGCAGACAGAACTGCATCCGGACCTGAACCGCGCCCATGTGCGTTTTATCAACCTGGGCAAGACCTATGACGGCACCGTGCACGCCTTGCAAGGCATAGACCTGGCGATACAGCGCGGTGAAGTGTTCGGCATTATCGGCCGCAGCGGCGCCGGCAAGTCGTCGCTGATCCGCACCATCAACCGCCTGGAGCAGCCCAGCAGCGGACGGGTGCTGATCGATCAGGTGGACATTGGCGAGTTTTACGAAGACCGCCTGGTGGCGCTGCGTCGGCGTATTGGCATGATCTTCCAGCACTTCAATTTGATGTCGGCCAAGACCGTGTGGCAAAACGTCGAATTACCACTGAAAGTGGCCGGAGTGCCCAAGCCCCAACGTGAGCAAAAGGTGCGCGAACTGCTGGAATTGGTGGGTTTGCAGGACAAGCACACGTCCTACCCGGCGCAGCTTTCCGGAGGGCAAAAACAGCGCGTGGGCATCGCTCGTTCGTTGGTACACGACCCAGAGATTTTGCTCTGCGACGAAGCCACCTCGGCCCTTGATCCAGAGACCACCCAGTCGATCCTCGGCCTGCTGCGTGAGATCAATCGGCGCCTGGGCCTGACCATCGTATTGATCACCCATGAGATGGCAGTGATCCGCGAAATCTGCGACCGCGTGGTGGTGTTGGAACACGGGCGCATCGTTGAGCAGGGCCCGGTATGGCAAGTGTTTGGAAACCCGCAACATGACGTCAGCAAAACCCTGCTGGCACCGCTGCAACATGGGCTGCCGGACGAGTTGCAAAGCCGTTTGCAGGCCACACCGCAATCCACCGATGCCGCTGTGGTGCTGCGTTTGCAGTTTACCGGCAGCGATACCGACGAGCCGGACCTGGCCGCGTTGTTCAGCGCGCTCGGCGGGCGTGTACGCCTACTGCAAGGCGGCGTGGAACGTATCCAGGGGCACGCCCTGGGGCAACTGCTGCTGGCGGTGAGTGGCTCGCCCCACGACGCCTGCGAGCTGCGTAAACGTGCCGGGAATTGGGCACAACAGGTGGAGGTGCTGGGCTATGTGGTTTGATCGTTTAGTGCAGGGCGCCATCGACACCTTGTTGATGGTCGGTGTGTCGTCGCTGATCGCGTTGCTGGTGGGAATTCCACTGGCGGTGTTCCTGGTCACCAGCGACAAGGGCGGCATTTACCAAGCCCCGGCGCTGAACCGCGTGCTGGGGGCGTTCGTCAATCTGTTCCGCTCGATTCCGTTCTTGATCCTGATGGTGGCATTGATCCCGTTCACCCGATTGATCGTCGGCACCACCTACGGCGTGTGGGCGGCGGTCGTGCCATTGACCATCGCCGCCACGCCATTTTTTGCACGGATTGCCGAGGTGAGCCTGCGTGAGGTTGACCACGGCCTGATCGAAGCCGCGCAAGCCATGGGCTGCCGACGCTGGCACATCATCTGGCACGTGCTGCTGCCGGAAGCGTTGCCGGGAATTGTCGGCGGGTTCACCATCACCCTGGTGACCATGATCAACTCGTCCGCCATGGCCGGGGCGATTGGCGCGGGCGGTTTGGGTGACATCGCCTACCGCTACGGTTATCAGCGCTTCGATACGCAGATCATGCTGACGGTGATCGTGCTGCTGGTGATTCTGGTGGCGGTGATTCAGTTGGGTGGGGATCGGTTGGCGCGGGTGTTGAACAAGCGGTGAGGTATAGTCGGACCATCTCAGCGCCCGGTATTGCTCTCCATGACTCTCAAGCCCGACGACCTCGACCAGATCACCGCCACCACCCTTGGCCACTACAACACAGTGGCTGAGGATTTCCGCGAAGGCACCCGCGATCACGATGTGAGCCAGAACATCGACGCGCTGTTGCGGCATATCCAGGGCTCAGCGCCGTTTACCGTGCTGGATTTCGGCTGCGGGCCGGGGCGCGATTTGCAGACGTTTACGCGCATGGGGCATATCGCCGTGGGGCTTGATGGTTCGGAGCGGTTTGCGCAGATGGCGCGCGAAGACAGTGGCTGTGAAGTGTTGCAGCAGGATTTCCTCAAACTAGATCTGCCGGCCCGGCGCTTCGATGGAATCTTTGCCAATGCGGTGCTGTTTCACATTCCCAAGCAGGAATTACCGCGTGTGCTGGAGCAGCTTCACGGGTCGTTGAAATCAGGCGGAGTCTTGTTCAGCTCCAATCCACGCGGCGAAAACCGGGAAGGCTGGAACGGGCCACGGTATGGGTCTTATCACGACCTGGAGGCGTGGCAGTCACTGCTGACAGCGGCTGGGTTTGATGAGTTGGAGCATTACTACCGTCCCGCTGGGTTGCCTCGGGAGCAGCAACCGTGGCTGGCGAGTGTCTGGCGCAAACGCTGAAAGCAGCCTGGCAATGCATTCCGACTGTGGGAGCGGGCTTGCTCGCGAATGCGGGGTGTCAGTCAGTACATCTGTAACTGAGCTACCGCATTCGCGAGCAAGTCGAATCGTCGCACCACCGCTTCCACATTTTTAACTGCGTTTTTCCTGGGTTTCCTGTTTGGGTTCGCGGATTTTGTACCAAGCCACATACAGCGCCGGCAGGAATAACAGCGTCAGCAACGTGGCGATGATAATCCCGCCAATCATCGCGTACGCCATCGGCCCCCAGAACACTTCCCGCGCAATCGGGATCATGCCCAGGCTCGCCGCCGCCGCCGTGAGCAGGATCGGCCGACGCCGGTGCTCGGTAGCTTCCACCACCGCATCCCACGGCGTATAACCGGCCACCTCGTATTCATGGATTTGCGTCACGAGGATCACCGAGTTGCGGATGATGATGCCGATCAGCGCCAAAATACCCAGGATTGCCACAAAGCCCATGGGCGTGCCGGTGGGAATCAGCGCCAGCACCACGCCGATCAGCCCCAGCGGCGCAACACTCGCCACCAGAAACATCTTCTGCACACTGTGCAGCTGGATCATCAGGAAGGTTGCCATGAGGAACAGCATCAATGGCACCACGCTGGCAATCGGGCCCTGGGCCTTGCCGCTTTCCTCCACGGTACCGCCGGTGGCGACCTTGTAGCCCACCGGCAAACCGGCGCTGAACTTGTCGATTTCCGGCTTGAGCTGCTTCACCAGATCCGTCGGCTGCATCTCATCGCGCACCGAGGCCTTGATGGTGATAGTCGGCTTGCGATCGCGGCGCCACACCAGCGGCTGCTCCAACTCATAGCGTACGGTGGCGAAGGCCAGCAGCGGAATCGAGGTGCCGTTGGGCGTGACGATCTGCAGGTTCTGCAAGGTTTCCGGCGTGCCGCGCTCGGCGTCTTCGGCGCGGCCGACCACGTTGATCAGGTAGATATCATCGTGTACTTGGGTCACCGAAGCGCCGCTGACCACGCCGTTCATCAACTGCGCCACGTCTTCCGACGACAGCCCCAGTTGCCGCGCCTTGTCCTGGGCAATGTCGATGCGCAGCACTTTGCCCGGCTCGTTCCAGTCGTAGATGATCTCGCCCAGGTGGGTGTTCTTATCCAACAACGTCGCCAGTTCGATGGCGTGTTTGCGCACCTGGTCGGTGTCTTTGCCCGACACGCGATACTGAATCGGGCGCCCCACCGGCGGGCCCATTTCCAGCGGCTGCACAAAGCTGCCGATGCCGACAAAGTCATCACGCAGGCGCTTTTGCAGACGCTGGATCAACTCG
This sequence comes from Pseudomonas tritici, assembly GCF_014268275.3. Lineage (NCBI taxonomy): Bacteria > Pseudomonadati > Pseudomonadota > Gammaproteobacteria > Pseudomonadales > Pseudomonadaceae > Pseudomonas > Pseudomonas tritici. Next base: position 496,210 of record NZ_CP077084.1, on the reverse strand, counting down.
CCGCGCTCCTCCAGGCCCTTACTCACGATGACCAACTGCGCGTAGTAGGGGTTTTCCAGTTGCTGGTCGAGCGGCAGGTAGAACCGGATCGCGCCCTGGCCGATGTAGGTGCTCCAGCGCGAAATGTCCGGATCATCCTTGATGATCGCTTCCAGACGGTCGACGGCTTTACGGGTCTCGTTGATCGAGGCGTTCTGCGGCAGGTTGAGGTCGACGAGGATTTCCGGGCGGTCCGACGAGGGGAAGAACTGGTTCTGCACAAACTGCATGGAGAACACCGACGCCACAAACAGCGCCACGGTGATGCCGATCGCCCACCAGCGGTTACGCATGGCCCACAGCATGCCGCCATTGAAAGCGCGGCCAATTCGCCCCGGCTCGCCATCGTGCGGCTTCACGTTGGCGCTGAGAATATGCACGCCGATCACCGGCGCAAACAGCACCGCCACCACCCACGACACCAGCATCGCCACGGCAATGACCGCGAACAGGGTGAAGGTGTACTCGCCCGCCGAGCTGGCGTTAAGGCCAATCGGCACGAAGCCGGCGACCGTCACCAAAGTACCGGTGAGCATCGGAAACGCCGTCGAGGTGTAGGCGTAGGTCGCCGCCTGCTCCTTGGTTTCGCCTTTTTCCAGGCGCGTGATCATCATCTCGACGGTGATCATCGCGTCATCCACCAACAGGCCGAGGGCGATAATCAAGGCGCCCAGCGATACCCGCTGCATGGTGATGCCGCTGTACTCCATGAACACGAACACCAGCGCCAGCACCAACGGAATCGAGCACGCCACCACCAGCCCGGCGCGCATGCCCAGGCTGATAAAACTCACCACCAGCACGATAATCACCGCTTCGAACAGCGCACTGGTAAAGCCGCCGACGGCTTCTTCCACCACTTCCGCCTGGTCGGAGACCTTGTGCACGCCGACGCCCACCGGCAGGTCGGCGGTCAACTCGTCCATGCGTTCATGCAGGGCCTTGCCGAACGACTGGATATTGCCGCCCTTCTGCATCGCGATGGCCAAGCCTAACGCCGGCTTACCGTTGAAACGGAACATCGGCCGCGCCGGGTCGACGTAGCCACGCGTGATCTCTGCGATATCTGCCAGGCGATAGAAGCGGTCATTGAGCCGCAGGTTGACGTTGGCCAGGTCTTTCTCCGAGGCAAATTGCCCCGACGTGCGCACGGAAATCCGCTCCGGCCCGGCCTCGATCACCCCGGCCGGGGTCACCGCATTTTGCGACTGCAGGCTCTGCACGACCTGGCGCTGATCAATCCCCAGGGCCGCCAGCTTGCGCGTGGAAAAATTCAGGTAAATCACTTCGTCCTGCTGGCCGATCATCTCGACCTTGCCCAACCCCGGCACCGAACGAATCTCAGCGCGCACCTGTTCCACGTAGTCGCGCAACTGGCGCATCGAAAGGCCATCGCCGGTAAAGGCATACACCGAGCCGAACACATCACCGAACTCATCGTTGAATGACGGCCCCTGCAAACCTTGAGGGAAGTTGCCGCGAATATCGTCGATCTTCTTACGGACCTGGTACCAGATGCCCGGGATGTCCTTGGCGCTGGTGGTGTCCTTGAGGAACACGAACACCGTGGACTCGCCCGGCCGCGTGTAGCTTTTTACGTAGTCGAGGGAGTCAAGCTCTTCGAGTTTTTTCTCGATGCGGTCAGTGACCTGCTTGAGGGTTTCTTCCTGGGTCGCGCCCGGCCAGCGGGTTTGGATCACCATGGTCTTGATGGTGAACGAGGGGTCTTCCTCGCGGCCCAGGTTCATGTAGGAGAACACGCCCATCAGCAGCGCGACGAACATCAAGTACCAGACGAAAGACTGATGCTTGAGGGCCCAGTCGGATAAGTTGAAACTCCCTTTCATCGCGGGCTGTCCTCGTCGATTTTGACCTTCTGCCCAGGCTTCAGGCTGTTCACGCCAGCGGTGACAATGCGCTCGCCGGGTTTGACGCCGCCATTGAGCAAGGCGCTGTTGGCATCACGGCTGATCACGCTGATGTCGCGCGGTTGCACGGTCTGGCTTTGGGTGTCGAGCAGCCAGATGCGGGTCTTGCCGTCGACGTCCTGCAGGGCGCTCAGGGGCACTTCGATGCGCGGGGCGATGGCGGTGCTCAGAGTGACGCTGATCGCCGTGCCGAGGCGGAATGCCGGTGGTGTTTCGGCCAGCGTTAGCCGCGCGCGACGGGTGCGTGTGGCGCTTTGCGCCTGGGGCTCAATCTCGCGCACGATGGCTGTGGTGTTGACGCTCGGGTCGAGTTGCCCGGCGACCAGGAACACCACGTCATGCGGCAGGCGCTCGGCAAGGCCGGCAGGCAAATCAATCACCGCTTCCTTGATATCCGGACGGGCCAGGGTCACCACTTGATGTCCAGCGCTGACCACCTGGCCGGCCTCGGCATTCCAGGCGGTGACGATGCCGGCATGGTCGGTGCGCAGTTCGGCGTAGTTGAGTTGGTCTTTGGCTTGATTGACTGAGGCTTGTGCCTGCTCGAGGGTGGCCTGGGTGGTTTTCAGGTCAGTCTGGGCAATATCCAACTGGGCCTGGGCGCCGACGCCACGGTTGAACAGCTCCTGCTGACGGCGGGCGTTGGCCTGGGCATTGATGAATTGCGCCTGTACGCGCGCCAGATCGCCCTGGGCGGAACGCAATTGGTTCTGTTGGTCAGTGGGATCGAGTACGGCGAGCAAGGCACCCTTCTCCACTTCGGCCCCCACATCCACGGCGCGCCGCGCAATACGCCCAGGCACGCGAAAGCCCAGGTTACTTTCGTAGCGGGCCTGGATGGTGCCGGCAAAACGACCGAGGTTTTCCTGATCTTCCGATGTTACTTCCATGGACAGCACCGGGCGCAGGGGCTCCGGCGGCGGCTCTTCCTTCGAACAGGCAACCAGCAACAGGCTGGCGGCGAGTACCCCCGTCAGGCGCTTCATGGCTGCGCTCCTTGCTGGGCGATCTCGACCAGCATGCCGGGGTGCAGCAATTGCCCACCGGCCACCACCACTTTTTCGCCGCCTTTGAGGCCATCGCCAATGATGACCTTGCCGGTGAGGTAACGCGCCACGGTAACTTTATGCAATTGCGCCTTGCCGTCGCCGTCGATCAACCAAACGGCGGGCTCGCTGAGATCTTTGGTCAGCGCGGCCCAGGGTAATTCGATACTGGCCTTGGCCGGACCATTGGCGGTAGCGCTCACCACCGAGCCCAGCTCCATGCCCTTGGGCAGGGCTTGCAGGGCGATTTTCACCTGCACGGTGCCGGTATTCGCGGCCACGGCTGGCGTGACCTCACGGACCTTGCCAACGGCCTTGATGCTCGGGTTATCCAACAGGCTGACGGTGATCGGCGCATCCGGCGGCGGCTCTACCAGCAGCGACTCGTACACGTTGAATACGGCATCACGCTCGCCATCGCGGGCCAGGCTGAAAATCGGCACAGTGGCCTGTACCACCTGGCCGACCTCGGCCTGACGCGCCGTAATCACACCCGGCGCTTCGGCGATCAGCGCGGTATAACCGAGTTGTTCGCGGGCATTGGCCAACTGGGCTTGGGCGGCCGCCAGTGCGCTTTGGCTGCTGCGCAGCGCGGCCTGGGCGGAATCGTATTCGCTGCGACTGGTGTAGCCCTTGGGCAGGAGCTTTTCCTGGCGGACAAAGGCGGCGGCGGTTTGCTTGACGCGCGCCTGCTCGGCCACGACCTGGGCCTGGGCGGAATCAACGTTGGTTTGCAAATCCTTCGGGTCGAGCTTGGCCAGCACTTGCTTGGCGGTTACGCGGTCACCCACATCCACCATGCGCTGGATAATCTTACCGCCGACGCGAAACGACAGATCGGTTTGCACCCTGGCCTGGATATCGCCGGTGAGCGTGACCGCCGCCGCAAAATCCGCCGACTGCACGGTCTGCACAAACACCCGTGAATGCGCCTTGGGTTCGGCCTTTTCCTCGCCACAGCCGCTCAGTAGCGTCAGTAAGCCAAGACCAAAAATACAGGTGGAAATGCGAGCGCCCATGCAGGCTCCTTTTGCGTGATGCCGACTTGCCAGTGTTTATGCGACTGTGAGCTTAGTTCAGGGTTCCACAGGTGGGCGCTTTCTGTAGTGAGCGGGCTTGCCCCGCGCTGGACTGCGAAGCGGTCCCCCGCCAGGTGCAGAAGTTCTTTCCGATAGAATGCGGTGATTCCTTTTGGGGCTGCTACGCACCCCAGCGCGGGGCAAGCCCGCTCACTACAGGTATGTGACCGATGCTCAAGACCCTCGCGGTGGCCAATTACCGCTCGATCAACACATTAGTGGTGCCCCTGGACCGGCTGAACCTGGTCACCGGGCCCAATGGCAGCGGCAAGTCCAACTTGTACCGCGCGCTGCGCCTGCTGGCGGAAACCGCCCAGGGCGGGGTGATCAATGCGCTGGCCCGTGAAGGCGGATTGGACTCCACCTTCTGGGCCGGGCCGGAAACCATCAGCCGGCGCATGCGCAGCGGTGAGGTGCCGGTTGAGGCCACCGTGCGCCAGGGCGTCAAACGCTTACGCCTGGGCTTTGCCGGGGACGACTTCAGCTACGCGATTTCCCTTGGGCTGCCGGAAAAGACTCTGTCGTACTTCTCCCTGGACCCGGAAGTAAAGAAGGAATGCATCTGGGCCGGCCACCTCTACCGTCCGGCGAGCCTGCTGGTGCAACGGTCCGGGCCCATGGTGCGCGCACGCGACGGTCGAAACTGGGATGTCCTCGCCCAGCACACGCCCAACTATCACAGCCTATTTGACCAGGTCGGCAGCCTGCGCGGCTCGCCGGAGGTGTTGCTGCTGCGGGAAAGCATCCGTGGCTGGCGCTTTTATGATCACTTTCGCAGCGATGTGGATGCACCGGTACGCCAGCCGCAATTGGGTACGCGCACACCGGTTTTGCACCACGATGGGCGCGATCTGGCGGCAGCGTTGCAGACGATCCGCGAGATCGGTGACCCCGAGGCTTTGCAGCGGGCGGTAAGCGATGCGTTCCCCGGCACGCGCCTGAATATCGAGCCGCTGCAGGGCGGGCGTTTTGCGATTGAGTTTTATCAGGAAGGTTTGCTGCGGCCACTGTCGGCGGCAGAGTTATCCGACGGCACCTTGCGATACTTGCTACTGATCGCGGCGCTGCTGACGCCGAGGCCACCGACCATGATGGTGCTGAACGAGCCGGAGACCAGCCTGCACCCGGATTTGTTACCGGCGTTGGCGCGCTTGATTATCCAGGCTTCGCAGCATTGCCAAGTGTGGGTGGTGTCCCATGCCAGCCGCTTGATTGCGGCGTTGCAGCAGGATGAGGGGTGTAATTCGATTGTGCTGGAGAAGGTGTTGGGGGAGACACGGATCGTCGGGCAGGGGATTCTGGATGCGCCAGCTTGGCATTGGCCAGAATAGGCGTCGCCTGTACTGGCCTCATCGCGGGCAAGCCCGCTCCCACATTTTGATGTGTGAATACTTTCAAATGTGGGAGCGGGCTCGCCTGCGATAGCGGTAGGTCAGTCACTCAATAATGAACGGATCAACCCTGCCACTTCCCACCCTCAACAATCACACTCTCAGGCTTGGTGTCATCGCTCAGTTCTTTACGCACGTATTGGTCGTAGAGCTTGAGCAGGAATTTCTCCTCACCCAACTTCGCCAACTCGGCATTCACCCAGTCACGCAGTTCGATGTTGCCCTTCTTCACCGCTGGCGCAATCGGCGCTTCATCACCGAGTTTTTCTTCCAGCACGCGGTAACCCGGGTTCTGCTTGGCCCAACTGAACAGCACCAGGTTGTCTTGGGCGTAGGCATCACCCCGGCCAGCGGACAGCGCTTGCAGCGACTCGGAGTTTTTCTCGAACTTGAGCAGTTTCCAGTCCGGGTGGTTCTTGGTCAGCCAGATATCAGCCGTGGTACCGGTGGTGACGATGGTCGTACGGGTGGCCAGGTCATCCAGGCTTTTCACGGCGCTATTGTTTGGCACCAGGGCCTGTACCGCGACTTTCAGGTTGGGGTTGGTGAAGTCCACCGCTTCCTTGCGCTCCGGGGTCACAGTCATGTTGGCAAGGATCAGATCGACCTTGTCGCTTTGCAGAAACGGAATACGGCTGGCCGGCTCGACCGCCACGAATTCGACTTTGTTTTCGTCGCCCAGCAGGTCCTTGGCGAATTGACGGCCAATGTCGGTATCGAACCCCACATAGCGACCGGTTTCGTTGACAAAACCGAACGGCGGCTTGTCGGTGAAGACGCCGACGATCAGTTTGTCGCGCGCCTTGATCTTGTCGATGGAGCTTACGGTGGCAGCCGGCTTTACAGGCTCTTCGGCCTTTTTATCGCACCCGGCCAGTAAGGCGACGGCAAACAGTGGCAGCAGTAACTTTTTCATATCAGCGCAAGTTCCTTAGGTTTTTTGGGCAGTGTTGACACAAAGGAGAACTTCTCCAGGAACTGCTGCGCGCGTGCGGTTTGCGGGTTCGTAAAGAATTCTTCGGGGGTGTTGTGTTCAAGGATGCGACCGGCCTCCATAAACACCACGCGGTCGGCGACGGCGCGGGCGAAGGCCATTTCGTGGGTGACGATCAGCAGGGTCATGCCATCGCGGGCCAGGCCCTGGATCACTTCCAGCACTTCCTTGACCATTTCCGGGTCGAGGGCGGCGGTGACTTCGTCAAACAGCATCACTTTGGGGTTCATGCACAACGAGCGGACGATGGCGATGCGTTGCTGCTGGCCGCCAGAGAGCTGGCGTGGGAAGGCGTCGCGCTTGTCGGCCAGGCCCACGCGGTCCAGCAGCTTTTCGGCCTGCTCACGGGCTTCACGAGGGTCGCGTTTTTGCACCTTCAACGGGCCGAGCAGGATGTTGTCGAGCACGCTCATGTGCGGGAACAGGTGGTAACTCTGGAACACCATGCCAATGTCCTGGCGCACCTGGCGCCAGTCGGTTTTCTTGTCCAGTAGCTCATTGCCGGCAAAGCGCAGGCTACCGCTATGCGCGACTTCCAGACCATTAAGGCAACGCAGCAAGGTGCTTTTGCCGCAGCCACTGGGGCCGAGGATCACCACCACTTCACCGCTTTGCACACTCAGGTCGATGCCCTTGAGCACCTGCGCCTCGCCAAAGAACTTGTTGAAACCCTGAAACTCGATCAATGCGCTCATGCTTGGGCCCAGCGCCGTTCCAGCACCTTGGAGGCGGCCGACAACGGGTAGCAGATAAAGAAGAAAAACAGGAACAGCACGCCATAGATCAGAACCGACTCATAGGTGCGTTCGATGATTTGCTGGCCGACCTTGATCACATCCACCACGCCGATCAGCACCGCCAGGGAGCTGGTCTTGATGATGCGCGTGTAGACGTTGATGGTCGGTGGCGTCATGCGCTTTAGCGCCTGTGGCAGCAGCACGTAGCCGTAGAGCTGCGGATCAGACAGGCCTATCGACAACCCCGCCTCGCGCTGGCCGCGAGGCAACGAATGCAAGGCGCCACGCACCACTTCGCCGACTTCACTGGCGCCCCACAACGACAGCACCAGCACCGCGCACCAGAAACTCGGGATGCTCAGGCCAAAGAAAATCGGCAGACCGAAAAACAGCAGGTACAACCACACCAGCACCGGGATTGCGCGAAACAGCTCCAGATAAACCCGCAGCGCCGCGTTGATCAGCGTGTTATTCAAGGTGCGCAGCACGCCATACAACACGCCACCGACGGTGCTGAAGGCGATGCTCAAGAATGAAATCGACAGGGTTTGCGCAGCGCCCTTGCCCAGTTGCGGCAACGACACCCACAACAACTCAAGACCCGAACTGGCCATGTTGGAGCCTCCTTTCCAAGCGGCTGAGCAGCAGCGACAGCGGCAAGAACAGCAGTACGCAAATCAGCGTCAGCACGGCGAGCATCTCGTAAGTCTTGTAGTACAGCGCGATGTAGCTCTTGGTGGTGTAGAGAATCTCCGGCACCGCCACGGCCGAGACCACGGTGGTTTCCTTGAGCAGGAAGATGAAATTGGCGAACAGCGCCGGCAGGCTGAGAATGCCGGCCTGCGGCAGGATCACATGCCGCAGCAGTTGCCAATCGGACAGGCCGATGGACTTGCCCGACTCGATCTGCGCCAGCGGCACGGCTTCCACACCGGCGCGCAGCACTTCAGTGAGGTACGCGCCGCCAAGGAACGTCATGGTGATGATCGCCGCCCAGAACCCGGAAATATTGAAGCCCAGGGCCGGCAGCGCGAAGTACACGAAAAACAGTTGGATCAGCAGCGGCGTGTTGCGGGCCAGCTCCACGTACAGCGCCACCAGGCGCGACAGGTACGGCGTGCGAAACACCAGCAGCGCCGCGTTGATCAGCGCCACCAGCAGCGAGGTGGCAATGGCGATCAAGCCTACTTGCAGGGTCACCCCCACGGCTTTCAAAAACGCCGGCAGGGTGCTGAGGATAAAAGCGAAATCGAAGGTCATTTCCAGTCCATGACGCCGCAAGGGTAATGCAGCGAGCGCAATCCGATCCGACATGGGTAACGCCGGGTAGCGCGAACTTTAAAGGCATAAAAAGCAAAATTTAAATACCAAAATAGCATATTGATATCACCCAAAAAGATAACCGGCGGATTCGCGGGTTTGCCGGGTGACGGCTATGGTTGTGGGGTCTGAGATTCGAGGGATTGAACAATGAACGAAGGGAAACCGATTGATCCGCAGGAGTTGGTGAAATGGTTGATGGCGTTGCGCAGGGCAATCAATAGCCAGGCACTGTGACAAAAAAACAGCCTCACCACGGTGAGGCTGTTTTCACGCTTTCAACCTTGCGCCGATGGCCGCCGATCAGCGCCCCCCGCCATGGCTTTGGTGGCACTTTTCTGCTGCTCTTCCGTTTCAAAATTGACGTAGTTGTCCGGGAACTTGAAGTGCGAATCCACCAGGCTCCAGTACTCTTTGTTCTCTGGCTTCGCCATGTCCCATATACGTTCGGCGGAGGATGCGGCGTCGTTACGTATTTGGTCCGGTTGCCCTTTGGCTTCTTGTATCACCCGGTCGACATGCCCGCGTAATGCGTTGGGCCCGGTGGTTTCGATCGTGCTTTTGTTCGGGCGGCTGAAATAACGGTCGCCGGCGTACTCATTACCTTTCATCGAGCGATATTTATCCCCGATGTCATCAATCATGGTCGTCAGCATCGCGCTCTGGGGATGGCTGGCGAACAACGCGTTGGCAAAATAAGGTGTGGCGTTGCCACTCGCTTCACTCTTGCCTGCCGCCATGCCGACCAGCATCAGGTCCGGATGGGCATTCAACGCGCCATCGAGCGGGCGTACGCTTTCCAGATCGATGTCTGTGTAGGTGCCGCCATGTCGATTGACGATTTCATACCGGGCGACGTCAGAGGCTGCGGCATAACCGCCATTGCGTCCGATGATTTCATGTTGATAAACGTCCTGGTTTTTCAAACGTATATCGGCCGGATTGCTCAAATCACGTATCTGTACGTTTTTCAGGTCTGCGAATCGCTCTTGCAAAGCAGTTAGCGCCGTCGTATCACGGGGCGGGTTGCTGACATAGCGGTCCCAGGACTTAGTGGTCTGGTCGAGAATGGTGGCTTCTGCTTGATTAAACTTATCATCGGTACGCGAAGCATGACGCGCAAATGCACTTAGCACTTGCGAAGCATTTTCCGCAGTCACTTTCCCACCCTCAGGCAGCAGAGAAGCCCTCAATGCTTTGTTACCTGGGGACGACAGTTCTTTATTAAGCTCTGAGATCACTTGTTTTTGCTCAATCTTATTACGCGGCTCGTTCCCCGGGCTGCTCATCACCGTTTTAAGTTGACTGAACAAACCACGAACAGGCCTTTCCGACTGATAGTTTGGATAGATACTTTCAGCTTTGGCCTGTGCAGTTTTATTAGTTGCATAAGTATCAAATTGAGTAGAGTCCACCCACAACATAATTTTATGGTTGGGGTTCATCTTGGCCCACTGGCGTAAGTAGATGTCCTGGTTTGAGCCGGGCTTGGAGCCGACCCAGACCATGTGGATATTATTGGCCACCGGCTTGAACTGGTCTTTGGGGTATTGGGTTTCGAAGCTTGCAGCACTTTCCGGCGGGTGAGCTCCAATGGCAGGAGCTGCCATAAAGGTCGGCACATGATCGGGGAAAATGGATTTCAACATAATAACGGCTCCAAAAGCTTATATAACTCACTGGCGCCTCCATGCGATGACTCCTACAACCTGTGCAAGCTTGCTCTCACACATTCAATCGGGCAAAACTAAAACTGTAAGATAATTTATAAATACACTCAGAAATAATTATTCAAACTGATAAATGAACCAAACCATTTGCCAAGGCCAATAAAGCAGTTAACGCGCCTATATTTTCCAACCCTGTTTTTTTTCAAAAAGACCGCATAAAAAAACGCCGACGCTGTAGTAGCCGTCGGCGTTGAAACCTTGAAGGGGGTTTTGGCTTACATCAGAACGCCGGCACTACCGCGCCGTTGTACTTCTTCTCGATGAAGGCTTTGACTTCCGGGCTGGTCAGGGCCTTGGACAGTTTCTGGATAGCGTCGCTGTCCTTGTTGTCCGGGCGTGCCACCAGGAAGTTCACGTAGGGCGACTTGGCGTCTTCAATGATCAGTGCGTCTTTCGCCGGGTTGAGGCCAGCTTCCAGGGCGTAGTTGGTGTTGATGACGTCGAGGTCAACCTGATCCAGTACGCGTGGCAGCAGGGCCGATTCCAGCTCCTTGAATTTCAGGTGCTTGGGGTTGTCCTTAATGTCTTTCGGCGTGGACAGGGCATTAGTCGGGTCTTTCAGCGTGATCAAACCGTTCTTTTGCAGCAGCAACAGGGCACGGCCGCTGTTGGAGCCTTCGTTCGGGATGGCAACGGTGGCGCCATCTTTGAGCTCAGAAATATTCTTGATTTTTTTCGAGTAACCGCCGATTGGCTCAACGTGTACGCCAATTACAGTGACCAGGTTGGTGCCCTTGCCCTTGTTGAAGTTTTCCAGGTACGGCAGGGTCTGGAAGTAGTTGGCATCCAGGCGTTTCTCGGCAACCTGCGTGTTGGGTTGCACGTAGTCGGTGAAGACTTTGATTTCCAGGTCCACGCCTTCTTTGGCCAGGGTCGGCTTGATCAGCTCGAGGATCTCAGCGTGCGGGATCGGAGTGGCAGCAACCACCAGTTTCTCGTTGGCCTGGGCCAAGCTCGCAGTCAGGGCAGCCGCCAGTGCGGTAAACAACAGAACCTTTTTCATGCAGTGTCCTTATCGAAATTCCGGGGCGTCTCTGACGACCGTTCTTGTGTGGTGTGCCAGCGAAGTGCTATCGCGGCATGGGAGGGACAATACCTAGATTTTTTATTCCCGAACAATATCTTTTATTCACGTTGATATTCCATTTTGCTCATACAGGAATTTACGCAGGGTTTCCTGCTCGGCAGGGCTGGCACTGTTGAAAATTCGCTGTACTTGCTCCAGCGGCGAGCCCGCCACTGGCAGGTTCAAATGCTCGGGCAAAATCTCGTCGCCGCTGCTGACCAGCAACGCAAAGTGAATAACGTTTTCCAGCTCACGGGTGTTTCCCGGCCAGCTGTGGTGTTCCAGCACACGCTGCGCGTCATCACTGATCAGCGGCACCGGCAGGTCCAGGCGCTGACTGTAGATCCCGAGGAAGTACTCGGCCAGGGACAGGATATCGCCGACGCGCTCGCGCAGCGCCGGCAAGTCCAACCGGCCTTCGCTCAAGTAATGGAACAAGCGCTCATGGAACTTGCCGGCAGCCACGGCCTGGGCCAGGTCGATGCTGGTGGCGGCGACCAGGCGCACATCCACCGGGCTAGGCTGATGGGCACCGACGCGGGTGACTTCGTGGTTTTCCAGGGCGGCCAGCAGTTTCACCTGGATCGGCAGCGGCAGGTCGCCGATTTCATCCAAATACAACGTGCCGCCATTCGCCGATCCGAACCAACCGGCCCGGCTGCTGGCCGCGCCACTGTGGGCGCCAGCGGCATAGCCGAACAATTCGGCATCGGCGTAAGTCGGGCTGATGGCGCCGCAGTTGACCGAGACAAACAACCCGGTGCGGTCGCTGCCACGGTGGATATGCCGCGCGAGCAGCTCTTTACCGCTACCGGTCTCGCCACGGATCAACACGGGCAAGGCGCGGGGTGCGAGGCTTTCCAGCTCTTCGCGCAGTTGCCGCGAACGGGGATCGACAAACACCAACGCCTTGGCGCGGATACTCAGTGGGCTTTTCTCGGCGTCGGGAAAGGTCAGCAAGGGCTGGCCGTAGGTTTCATGCAGACTCATGGCAGGCTCCCGCCCCCAATCCACTCAGGGACGGGGCGTTGAAAAATGTTCAGGCAGTACGCCGGGCGTGGTGCTCTAGGCGGCTTTGCAGGCGATAGAGGTAAGCGAAACCCTGCTCCCAGCGCTGGTGGCCGGACTTCACATTGATATGCCCGGCACCGGACAAAAAGCCGGCCTCGGCGCCCCAGTTACGCGCGAACTCCAGGGCACGAGGGGCGCTGACGGCACTGTCGTTGTCGGAACTGACCACTTGGCTGGGAAACGGCAGCAGGTCGGTCGGAATCGGCGCGAAATTACGCAAGGCCGGCGAGCAGGCAGGACGTTCGACATCGGCCGGGGCCACCAGCAAGGCGCCGCGCACTTGCCGCAGAAACTGCACGGGGGCCGTGGCCGCCCAATGCGCTACGGTGATGCAGCCCAGGCTATGGGCGATCAGGATCACCGGCGTGCTGTCAGCGGCGACGGCCTCGGCCAGCGCGGCTACCCAGTCTTCGCGGCGGGGGGTGAGCCAATCGGCTTGCTCCACGCGCGCACTGTTGGGCAGGTTGTTCTGCCAATGACTTTGCCAATGATCTTCTGGCGATCCTTGCCAGCCCGGCACGATCAGATAACGAATCGACTCGCTGTGCATGGGTGTGCCCTCCTGCAGCGTTTAACGTTGCTGAACAGTATAGGGACGGGGATTATATTCGTTAAGGAATAAGAAGCTATTTATTAATAACCAAAAACTCAACCCCACAGAAGATCAAAATGTGGGAGCGGGCTTGCTCGCGAATGCGGTGGGTCAGTCGATACATGTACCGGCTGATCCACCGCATTCGCGAGCAAGCCCGCACACAGTGGTTCAGTGTCGTGGCAGGAATCGCGCGCAAAAAAAAGGCCGCACCCTGCCAAGGAGACGGCCCAAAAACTGTCGAGATGTTTGAAATTAGCGCGCTGTAATCACCGACAGCGTGGTAATCCCCGCGCGCTCGATAGACGCCATGGCGCGTGCCACTTCGCCGTAATTCACGCCATCGTCAGCCTGCAATTGCACCCGCACATCGGGGTCCTTGGCCTTGGCCGCCTGCAAGTTGAATTCCAGCAGGTTCGGCTGGATTTCATCCTTGTTGATAAACAGTTTTCTGTGTTCGCAGTTGCCCCAACGGCGCGCGGTGCGGCCGGCCAAGGTCGACCAACTCACCAACCGGGGCCTGGCGCCATGGCGCCTTCCTACGGTTTGAAACAAAAAACCGACAGGCCTGCGTGGAAGGCCGTCCTAGGCTGAATCATCGGGCCTAGACGCTTATCTCTTAAAGTAACCTTTAAATTTATACCTAGATCAAAACCGAATAAACGAAACATCGAAAAACCTGAAAGCCACGGCCTGCGAGGGCTGGCTTTGACACGTGACTGTTCCAATGCTTTTCAGGCATACAAAATATTCATGAAAGGCATCATTTAGCAGGCGTTGCGAGCGCAGTTGATCCGTTGCGGGGCATGGAACTCGACGCGTGGCCCCTGTCACTGAACGACACCAAGCTAACCAAAAGGTGTATTGACATGTTCATCCATCAGATCTCCTCCTCTTCAATACCTCAATTCAACGGCACTGCCGCGGTCACCCAACTTGCTGCACCGTCGCAGACAAATGCGTTTGTTGACCCCGCCAGTCGGTCCGTGGAGGGAAGCCGTACACGCGAACTGGCATTGCAACAAACCGTGGCGGCCAGGGACCTGCTCTATCATCCCGGTCAAACGTTACGCACCTAGATAGGGTTAGCGGCGGGCCGAGCGCACGAAATGATCAGTTACTTGGGTATTCTGCAAGGCCCATTGGGGGGGCATCTTTTGGGAGCTGAAGGGCTCATGCCTGGCGAAAAGCCGCAGGCCTTGCTCAATACCCTGCAACGGTTGGTCAACGACATACCGGCGGGCAGTCACAGCGCGACGGCTAAAGATCGGTCGGTACTGATAGCACTCATGGGTGATATCGGAGCGATTCTGAGCGATACAACGACCGGCATCGAGCGTACGAAAGAGCAGAATCAGCAACTGCGCAAATGGATTCCTCGCCTACTGGGACTTGCGCATCCGGCGGCGGAATCCATGGCCGCCACTACCGAACTGGGGGGCTCGGGCACCATCGGCCCGACTAAAAAACAGGAACGAATCAAACCGCCAAATGAGCAACCTCCACGCACAGGCATTCACAACCTGGGGAGACAAGCGGATGACCTGCTGGGTATTGCGCAATCACAGCGGTTGCTTCCTAGCCGATGGGACGTGGCGCAGCTGAAAACCGAACGGGTGAACACCACCGACGAACCGTTGGTGGCACACATGTCTGGCACACAGGCGGAAACCCTGGCCGTCTGGGACATGCTTCGCGGTGAGCAAAAGCCCTTCACTCAAGTGATGGACACGTTCAGAGAACAATCAAGCAACACGAACGATCCCATGGCTTACTTACCACCCAGAGAACGGGACGCTCGCTACGCACGCGCGGCTGGCACCGCCGCGTTTTTGATCAGCAACGGGTACCACAGTGCCGTTGAAGTGCTGGGGGGAACGCTGGCCTATACGGGCCAGGATGGGCAATCCGCGGTGGGCTCACGACAAGACATCGCCCACCTCTGCGGACAAGGTGCAGCAACGGCGCTTGTGTGCGAGCTGCTCAACTCACAGAGCAGCTCTCGCTATTAAGCGCGAGTGCCACAGTGAATAGAACCCACCGACCTATGCCATTTGCCCGGCGCACAACTTCAAGATTTGCTGCTGCAATGCATGCCCTGCTGCTCCCAGGCCTGTACGGGCGTAAAGCGCCAAACGTACGCCTTGTACCGCGGGCAAACCGCTGTCAGCACCTAACACCCTATGGCCGGGCTGCACCACGCGCAGGGGCAACAGGCTGATTCCCAACCCCGCCGCTACCGCTGAACACACACTGGCCAGGCTGGCGCTGGAGTAGCCGATACGCCAACGCCAGCCGCCCACTTCCAGGTGTTGCAGCATTTCATTGCGGTACAAGCCGCCCACCGGAAATGCCACCAACGGCAAGGGATCGCGGCCCAGAGACGGCGTGCTGAGGCTATCCACCCAGCACAATGGCTCCGGCCATGAGGCCAGGCATTCGTCACTGTCACCGATCTGCTTGACCAGCAACACATCGAACTCACCGCTGCGGTACTGGCGCTGCAACTCGGGGCCGAGGCCGCTGGTGACTTCCAGGCGCACCCGCGGATAGGCCAGCACAAAGGCCGAGAGCAATGGCATCAGGCGTTCGGCGGCAAAGTCTTCCGGTACACCGAGGCGTAGCACACCGTCGCTCTGCTGGCTGATCAACACGTCGGCGGCTTCTTCATGCAACGCGAGGATGCGCCGCGCATAGGCCAGCAGTCGCTCACCCTCCGCCGTCGCCACCACACGGCGTTGGTCGCGATCCAGCAGCTGGCACGCCACCCCTTCTTCTAGACGGCGGACCTGCTGGCTCACAGTCGATTGGGTCAGGTGCAGGCGCTCAGCGGCACGGGTGAAATTGCCGCAATCCACCACGGCGACAAAGCTGCGCAATAACACGGGATCAAGCATGGCGCTCACCATTCCATTTGCCACTGGTTGGCATGGTTATATTTAATTTCAGAATACCCGTGGCGCTGCCCATACTCACCCCTCATTTTTAACCCTTCGGAAGCCTGCTGCATGACGTTCAACCCTTCATCTGCCGGCAAATTCGCCGGCTGGGGCCTGTTGGTCGTCCTGGGTCTCAATCTGCGGCCCATCCTCAGCTCCATCAGTCCGCTGCTCGGTGAGATTCGCCTGGCCACCGGCTTGAGTTTCCAGAGCAGTGCCCTGCTCACCAGCCTGCCCGTGGTGTGCATGGGCCTGGTGGCGCTGGTGGGTGTACGCGTTGAAGCGCAGCTCGGTGAACGGCGTGGCATCGCCCTCGGCCTGGTGATGATCCTGCTGGCGTGCCTGGCCCGCTGGCTGATGGGCCAAGGTTCTACGCTGCTGGTGACCGCGTTGCTGGGCGGTGCCGGTGTCGCGCTGATCCAGGCGTTGGTGCCGGCGATGATCAAGCGCGAGTTTCATCACCGTGTGCCAGTGGCGATGGGCGTTTATTCCGCATCGTTGATGGCCGGCGGTGGGCTGGCGGCGCTGCTCAGCCCGGTGGCCGCCACGCATTTCCAGCAATGGCAGGCGGGGCTCGGTATATGGCTGTTGCCCGCATTCGCGGCCTTGTTGCTGTGGATCCGGCTGCCACTGGGAGCGGCAAAAAGCGCGAAAGTCATCCCCGCCTTCAAGGGCCTGCGCAATCGCCGCGCCTGGCTGCTGGCGTTGTATTTCGGCTTGGTGAACTGCGGCTACATGAGCCTGGTCGCGTGGCTGCCGGCCTATTATCAGCAACTGGGCTGGGGCGTGCTGCCGAGTGGTTCGCTGCTGGCGTTCATGACCATCTTCCAGGTAATCGCCGCGCTGTTGATGCCGGTGCTGGCACAACGCGGGATTGATCGTCGGCCGCTGCTGTGGATCAGCCTGCTGGCCCAGACCATTGGTTATCTCGGCCTGTTAATGGCGCCGTTGCAGTTTCCCCATCTGTGGGTGGCGCTGTGTGGTTTCGGCCTGGGCGCGTGTTTCGCCCTAAGTCTGCTACTGACGCTCGACCATCACCGCGACCCGCGCCAAGCCGGGCAACTGGCGGCGTTCGTGCAAGGCGTGGGCTTTTTGATCAATGCGATTTCGCCATGGTTGACCGGCTGGTTGCGCGAACTCACCGGCAGCTTTGCCAGCGCCTGGGTCGTGCTGACAGTGACGGCAGTGGCGATGCTGGTGGTGACCCGCGTGTTCAGCCCCGCCACCTATCGAACGGCACCCGCTCTATAGATATGCCTTTAAGATCCAGACAAAACAAAAACGCTTCATTGACGGAATAAGGCGTCCCCTTAAAATTCCGGTTCTCCTACAGGATGCCGGACCCACCATGGACCTTCGCCAACTGCCCGCGGGCGCCGAAGAAGCGTTCGTCGACGCTTTCGCCAGTGGCCAATTGCAGAGGCTGCACTGGCGCAACCTGCCCCGTGCCCTGGACAGCCTGAACAACCATAGCGGGTGATCAGCCGCGCTGGGGCTCGCTTGTCGCCTGCGGCGAAGGCGCTGATCGAAACCCTGCAGGCGGTGGAAATCCAAGCCGATTGGCCCGCGCAAACGTCCCGAAATCATTGAAGCGCACACCCATTTGCGCCATGACCTTGTGCGCCACCTTCGCGGTCATCTGACGGATGTAAAACGGCTCTTTCACCACAAAATGGTGGATGCCGTGGGTGCTGCCGAAGTTGAAGCAGAACGCCTGCAACGGCCACATCCACCAAGGGTTCAATACCTGGGTTTGCTGGATCACATTGCCCAGTTCCACATCACCGTAATAGTGCATGTTGGAGCTGACAAAGTGCAGGCAAAAGGTACGCAGTACGTTGGGGCCAATGATCACCACGGCGGCGATGTCGATCACCTGCATCGTCTGCAACGTGCCGGCAGACCACTCGATGGGCGCACCCAACAGGCTGGCAATGCCATTGGCGGCATGGAAACCCAGGAACACATACCACGCGCCCCAATGCAGCAGCGCCAGCGGTGCGTATACCAGCAGCGAGCGCTTGAGGATCGACAGTTTGTGCTTCCAGGTCTTGGCCCGCAGCATGCGAATAAACGCCGACATGACGTTATCGCCGACCATCAGCAACCGCGCAAAACCCCAAGGCTCGCCGTTGGTGATGGCGCGTTCTTCCATATCGGTCTCAGTGCCGGAGACCTTGTGATGGTTGAGGTGCAAGTGGCGGCGTATCCACGGGTTGATCGTGCTCGGGCGCGCCAGCCACACCAGGCCCATCATCAGGTTGTGGGGCAGGCGCTGCTTGCGAAAATACATGCTGTGGATCAGGTCGTGTTCCAGCTCATGGGTCAATGAAGCGAGGAAGGCGTTGAGCAGCAGGCACACCCACCAGGCCATATACCCGGTGATGTAGAGCGCTGCCGAACCAATCATGCCGACCAGCGCAAACGCCAGAATGCCCGCGCCCAATGCGTCTTGATGCAGCAACCAGGGGTGCTGCCGGCGCAAGCGCACGCCTTCGGCCAGCACCACGTCACGGATATGCGCCGAGCGCTGTTGTGCGTTCATCTGCTGGGGGCTTGCAGAAGTACCGTCCATGATCACATCCTCTGGTTATCGATGCGTTCATCCTGCCCCACGCGATCTGGCAGGACGCTAGCCCTGGACGCCAACCTGTTGACCGCAAGCGCCAATCGTCATGACCGAACCCACCTCCCTCGCCAGCTGGACCCGCGCCCTGCGCAAGCAGCTCGACGCCTTGGGCCTGGACAGCGCCGCGCTGTGCACGCAGGCCGGGCTCGACCCGCAGCAGATGGACGATCCCAATGCGCGTTATCCGCTGTCGGCCACGACGCGGTTATGGGAATTGGCAGTGCACGCCAGCGGTGATCCGGCGATTGGCTTGCGGGTGTCGCGGTTTGTCAGCCCCACCACCTTTCATGCGCTGGGGTATGCGCTGGTGGCCAGCGGCAGCCTGCGGGAGGTGTTCGAGCGCATCGTGCGTTATCACCAGGTGGTCAGTGATGCGCTGACGCTGGAGCTCAGCGGGGATGGCGAGCGCTACCGCTTTCGCCTGCTGCAACCACCGGGCAGCCCGGCACCGGCATTCGAAGCCATTGATGCGTTTGCGGCGATCTATGTGCGCACCTGCCGCAATCGCCTGGGCCGTGAGTACGCACCGCTGGCGGTGCACCTGCGACGACCAGAGCCTGCCGATCCCAATCCGTGGCACACCGTGTTTCGTGCGCCCGTGTTCTTCGGCGCCGAAGAAGACTGCCTGGAGTTTGCCGCCCACGATTTCGACAGCCACCTGGACGACGCCAACCCCGAACTGGCCGAGCACAACGAAACCGTGCTCAAGCGCACCCTCGCCCAGCTGCAGCCACTGACCTGGGAGCGTAAGGTGCGTGCGGCTATTGAAGCGCAATTGCCGGACGGCGAGCCAAGTGCTGAGCGCATTGCCCAGGCCCTGCACCTGAGCTTGCGCAGTTTGCAGCGGCACCTGGCGGATGAAGGGTGTCGGTTTGATGCGTTGCTCAATGAATGCCGGGAGAATTTGGCGTTGCTGCATTTGCGTGATCCGCAGTGCTCATTGGCGGAGATCAGCCATTTGTTGGGGTTTGCGGATACCAGCAGCTTTAACCGGGCGTTCAAGCGCTGGACGGGGATGACGCCGGGGCAGTTTCGGGATGGGTTGCGGTAGGGAAATGTAGGGTGGTCATGAGGGCCCCATCGCGGGCAAGCCCGGCTCCCACAGGGGGAATGCATTCCAAATGTGGGAGCTGGCTTGCCTGCGATGGCGGTGGCCCAGGCACTGAAGATGCCGGATCAGTCAGCGCCCACGATCCCGCCGCAACAGCTTCTTCACCCGCGCCACCAACGCCTTGGCCTCAAACGGCTTGAGCAAGTAATCATCCTCATGCAGTTCCAACCCACGCAGGCGGTCTTCGATCCCTTCCGGGGTCGTCAAGAACAACACCGGCGTCTCACCCTTCTTGCGTATCGCCTGCTGCAACTTCCAGGCATTCAAACCCGGCAACATCACATCCAGGATCACCAAGTCATATTCAGTGCTTTCCACAAACCGCTGAGCCGCCATGCCATTGGCTGCGACTTCCACTGCGAAGCCGGCCTCACTCAAGCCCTGGGCCATGAGTTGCGCTAATTTCGGCTGGTCTTCCACTAACAACACCTGCATGCCTACCTCTTGGTTCATTACAAACCTGTAATCGAATTGTTCGGCTTTTGACCGAGATCGCTGGCTAAGGTAGCGGCCTGCTTTTTGGAGCCGTTCCCATGTACCGCAATGCCTTGTTCTTGAGCTTCGCCATCAGCGCCAGCGTCCTGGCTGCACCACCGCTGCCGCGCCACGCCGACCTGGATTTGCACACCGCACGCCAACTGGCAGACGCCAGCCTGGCGCAGTGCACGGCCGCACTTACCGTACTCGACCGGGGCGGCAATCCATTGCTGAGCCTGCGGGCCGACGGCGTAGGCCCGCACAACAGCATCGCCAGCCAACGCAAAGCGTACACGGCGTTGTCGACTAAAACCCCCACCCGGCTGTTTGCCGAGCGTGCGCGCAACAACCCCGAGGCCGCCAACCTTAACAGCTTGCCCGAATTGCTGTTGCTCGGGGGCGGCATCCCGCTGTTTGCCGACGCTGAACTGGTGGGCGCGCTGGGCATTGCCGGTGCCGGCGGTGCCGAGCAGGACGAAGCGTGCGCGGTAAAGGCAGCCAATCAACTTGGCCTGACAATCACCCCTTGAGGAAACCTCGATGAAAACCCTGACCAAGACCCTCGCCGCCCTCAGCCTTAGCGGCCTGAGCGGCCTGGCCCTGGCGGCCGGCAACCCCCTGAGCGTGCACGTCCTGAACCTGGAAAACGGCCTGCCGTCTGCCGGTGTCAGCGTCACCCTGGAGCAGCACGTAGGCGATCACTGGCAATCGCTGTCCGAAGGTGTCACCAACCAGCAGGGACGCATCGCCGAACTGTTCCCGGCCAACCAAGCCATGAAACCGGGCGAGTATCGCGTGGTATTCAAGACCGGCGACTACTACAAGAAAGCCCATCGCGAGACGTTCTTCCCGGAAGTCCCGGTGATATTCGAGGTCAAGCAGGCCGACCAGCACTACCACATCCCGCTGCTGCTGAGCCCTTACGGCTTTTCGACGTATCGCGGTTCCTAGCCGGCCCCCGCGGCCTGCCGCAAGCGCGGCAAGTCGAGCACTTCAATCGCGCCGTAACTCAGCTTGATGATCGCCTGCTGCTCTAACGCCTTGAGCAAACTGTTGGTGGTCTGGCGCGACAGGCTCAGCATCGCGGCCAAATCTTCCTGGGGCAGGTGCAAGACGCGACGGGAGTGCTCTATCTCGCCGTACCCGCCGGCAATCATCAGCAGTCGGTGGGCGATACGCGTCGACGCCGGCATCAGGCTCATCTGTTCGATATTGATCAGCGACAGGCGCAACTTCTGGCTCATCAACAACGCCACGTCACGCCAATACGCCGGGTTTTGGTCAAGAATCTCGAGCATCGCCGATTGCGGCACCTGCAACAGCGTGCACGGCCCAACCGACAAGGCGTCGTGGGTACGCGGCAAACCGTCGAACAGGCAGATCTCGCCGAACCAGAACGGTGTTTCAACCAGGCTCAACACCGCTTCCTTGCCCTGCGCATTGACCGCACTGACACGCATGGCCCCCTCCAATACCGCATACACCCCACAGGGCGGATCACCGCGCCTGAACAGGTATTGCCCCGCCGTCAGCTGACGCAGCCGAGCCGCCGCCAGCAAACTATCCTGTAGCTGTACAGGCAGGTGGCTGAACCACTGACCGGTGGCCAATCGGGCATGCCATGTTGCCGCAATCATGAGAACTCCAGAGATTGTCGCCCAGTTGACAGTCAGTCACTGGCTGACGGGAGATGATCAAACATCCTACAGGAGGAATAACAATGAAAAGCCTCGTCGACCACCTCAGTCAATACGCTGCCTACCACCGCGACCCGCGCAATATCGCCAGCCACTTTGTCGGCATTCCACTGATTGTCGTCGCGGTGGCCGTGCTGCTGTCACGCCCGGAATGGGCGATAGGCGGGGTGTGGATTTCACCGGCGGTGATCGTCGCACTGCTGTCGGCGGGGTTTTACCTGCGCTTGGAACTGGCGCTGGGTGTGTTGATGACGCTGCTGATGGGCTTGTCGGTGTGGGCCGGGCATGTGCTGGCGGCACAGAGCACGATGGTGTGGCTCAGCGGCGGCATTGGGATGTTTGTGGTGGGCTGGGTGATTCAGTTCGTCGGGCATTACTACGAAGGCAAGAAGCCGGCGTTTGTGGATGATGTGTCGGGGCTGATCGTGGGGCCGTTGTTTGTGGTGGCGGAGTTGGCGTTTTTGCTGGGGTTGCGGAATGACCTCAAGCAACAGATAGAGCAGCGCTCGGGGCCGGTGGCCGTCAGAGAAAAACGCGCCACGGTCTGAAGCCGAGAGAGGTCTAAATGTGGGAGCGGGCTTGCTCGCGAATGCGGTCTGTCAGCTGATGAATGCATTGACTGACACTCCGCATTCGCGAGCAAGCCCGCTCCCACATTGGGTTTTGCACCGGCTTTAGGCTTTTTGCCAGACCTTGGGTTTGAAGAACAGCGTCTCACCCCGCGCCAGCCCGGTCAGGCTGTCGTGGTCTTTCACCACTTCAGCCTCGATCAGTTCGCTCTGGCCTTCGACCTTCAGGGTTACCCGCGTGGTGGCGCCCAATGGACGAATGTCGCGCACTTCAGCCGCATGGTGATCTTCCAGCTCATGCCGCGACAGCGACACTTCGTGTGGACGGAACAGCACGTGCTGGTCTTCACCCAGGTGCAGGCGGTTCGAATCCCCTAGGAAGTGATAGACGAAATCGCTGGCCGGGTTTTCGTAGACTTCGCCCGGTGAACCGATCTGCTCGATCACGCCCTTGTTCATCACCACGATGCGGTCGGCGACTTCCATGGCCTCTTCCTGGTCGTGGGTCACAAACACCGAGGTCAAGTTGATGTCTTCGTGCAGGCGCGCCAGCCAGCGGCGCAGCTCTTTACGCACTTTGGCGTCGAGGGCGCCGAAGGGTTCGTCGAGCAACAGCACTTTGGGTTCTACCGCCAGGGCGCGGGCCAGGGCGATACGCTGGCGTTGGCCGCCGGAGAGCTGTTCCGGGTAGCGATCCGATAGCCAATCCAACTGCACCATGTTCAGCAGTTCATGCACCTTGACCGCGATCTGGCTTTCATTCGGGCGCTGGTTTTTCGGTTTCATGCGCAGGCCGAACGCCACGTTGTCGAACACCGTCATGTGGCGGAACAGCGCGTAGTGCTGGAACACAAAGCCGACGTTGCGATCGCGTACGTCGTGGCCGGACACGTCTTCACCGTGGAACACGATGCTGCCGTCATCCGGGGTTTCCAGGCCGGCGATGATGCGCAGCAAGGTGGTCTTGCCGCAGCCGGACGGGCCAAGCAACGCCACCAGCTCGCCACTCTGGATGTCCAGATTGATGCTGTTCAGGGCCTTGAAGGCGTTGAAATTCTTGCTGACATTACGGACTTCGATCGACATGACTTATTCCTCACCGGCGCTGTTGCGCAGGCGGTTGATACGGTTCTCGCTCCACTGCTTGAGCAGCAGGATGAAGAGCGCCAGGATCAGCAACAGGCTCGCGACGGCAAACGCGGCGACATGGTTGTATTCGTTGTAGAGGATCTCGACGTGCAGCGGCAGGGTGTTGGTCACGCCGCGAATGTGGCCGGACACCACCGACACCGCGCCGAACTCACCCATGGCCCGCGCAGTACACAGCACCACGCCGTAGATCAGGCCCCATTTGATGTTCGGCACGGTCACATGCCAGAACATCTGCCAGCCATTGGCACCCAGCAGGCGCGCGGCTTCTTCTTCCTGGGTGCCCTGCTCCTGCATCAGCGGGATCAGTTCTCGGGCCACGAAGGGAACGGTGACAAAGATGGTCGCCAGCACGATGCCGGGCAAGGCGAACACGATCTGGATGTCATGCTCTTGCAGCCACGGACCAAAGAAGCCCTGCGCGCCGAACATCAGCACATAGACCAGACCCGCGATCACCGGTGACACCGAGAACGGCAGGTCGATCAGCGTGACCAGGATGCTCTTGCCACGGAACGAGTATTTGCTCACGCACCACGCGGCGCTGACGCCGAACACCAGGTTAAGCGGCACCGAAATCGCCACGGCGATCACCGTGAGCTTCAGTGCCGACAGTGCGTCGGGCTCAAGGATCGCGGTGAAAAACGCACCGAGGCCGTTCTTCAAGCCCTGGGTCACCACGATCAACAGCGGCAACAGCAGGAACAACACGAACACCAGCCAGCCAAGGCCGATCAGGATACGTCGCGACGTTGCACTGCCACGGCGGGCCGCATTGGCCGAGGACGCGGCGGAAATAGACGATTGGGACATGTTCCGCGCCTCCTTATGGACGTTCGATGCGCCGCTGCAACAAGTTGATCAGCAGCAGCAGTACAAAGGAAACCACCAGCATCAGCACGCCGATGGACGTGGCGCCGCGGTAGTCGTATTGGTCGAGCTTGACCATGATCAGCAGCGGCAGGATCTCGGTTTTCATCGGCATGTTGCCGGCAATGAAAATCACCGAACCGTACTCGCCAACGCCCCGCGCGAACGCCAGGGCGAAACCGGTCAACCAGGCCGGCAGCAACGCCGGCACCAGGATGTGGCGGAACACCTGCAACGGCTTGGCGCCCAGGCAGGCGGCGGCCTCTTCGACTTCCCGGGGGATATCGGCCAGTACCGGCTGCACCGTGCGCACCACGAACGGCAACGTGACGAAGGTCAGCGCCAGGGTGATGCCCAAGGGGGTGTAGGCGATCTTGAAGCCCAAGTCAGCCGCGAACTGGCCGACGAAGCCGTTCGGCGTGTACAACGCGGTCAGCGCGATACCGGCTACAGCGGTGGGCAAGGCGAACGGCAGGTCGATCATCGCATCGATGATCTTGCGGCCCGGGAAGGTGTAGCGCACCAGCACCCAGGCCAGCAGCGTGCCGATCACGCCATTGATCAGCGCCGCGTAGAGCGCGGTACTGAAGCTCAGCTGCAACGCCGCCAGCACGCGCGGTGCGGAGATGATGGCCCAGAACTGATCCCAGGTGAGTTGTGCGGCGTGTACAAACATCGCCGCGAGGGGGATGAGTACGATCAGGCTGAGGTACACCACGGTGTAGCCCAGCGTCAGCCCGAAGCCGGGTATGACGGGGGAGATACGACGCGACATAAGAGTCCTTGGTTAAAGGGGTAAATGCCACTGTAGGAGCGCGCTTTCTGTGGGAGCTGGCTTGCCTGCGATAGCCCCACCGCGATGTGACTGACACACCGCGGTGAGGCTATCGCGGGCAAGCCCGGCTCCCACACAAGCCAGCTCCCACAGAAAAGCGAGGCTCCTACAGGTATTTTGGTTTACTGCGCCGTGTAGATCTGGTCGAACACGCCACCGTCGTTAAAGAATTTCGGTTGGGCAGTTTTCCAGCCGCCGAAGTCTTTGTCGATAGTCACCAAGTCCAGTTTCGGGAACTGCTGGGCGTATTTGGCGGCCACTTTTGCATCGCGTGGGCGGTAGAAGTTCTTGGCCGCAATCTCCTGGCCAGCCGGGCTGTACAGGTGTTTCAGGTATTCAGTGGCGATTTCGGTGTTGCCTTTTTTCTCGGCGTTCTTGTCGACCACGGCCACTGGCGGCTCCGCGAGAATCGACAGCGAAGGCACGACGATATCGAACTTGTCAGCGCCGCCGTCTTCTTTCAGGGCCAGGAACGCCTCGTTTTCCCAGGCCAGCAACACGTCACCCTGACCGTTGTTGACGAAGGTGATGGTCGAACCACGCGCGCCGGTGTCCAGCACAGGCACGTGTTTGAACAGCTCTTTCACGTACTCCTGGGCCTTGGCTTCGCTGCCGCCGGTTTTGAGGCCGTAGGCCCAGGCGGCGAGGAAGTTCCAGCGTGCGCCGCCGGAGGTTTTCGGGTTCGGGGTGATCACGGACACATCTTTGTTGATCAGGTCGCCCCAATCCTTGATGCCTTTAGGGTTGCCCTTGCGCACCAGGAACACGATGGTCGAGGTGTACGGGGTGCTGGCGTCCGGCAGGCGGGTCTGCCAGTTTTCCGGGAGGGTCTTGCCCAGTTTTGCGATTTCGTCGATGTCACCGGCCAGGGCCAGGGTCACTACGTCGGCGCGCAGGCCGTCGATCACGGCGCGGCCTTGTTTGCCCGAACCACCGTGGGATTGCTGGATCTTGACGTTGTCGCCGGGGTGGGACTGTTTCCAGAAACTGGTGAACTCAGCGTTGTAGTCCTGGTACAGCTCACGGGTAGGGTCGTACGAGACGTTGAGCAACTCGTAGTCCTTGGCAACCGCGGAACCTGCAAACACGGCGCTGGCCAGGGCGGCCAGGGCGTAACGGCGAATCGACGACATAGAAGCTCCTGAAATTCTGGGGTGTTGGCTTTTTCTTATAATTGCGGGTCTATCGCCGTTCTTGCTTAGCTCGGTTTGTTACCCGGGTTCTGCAGACGGAATTTTTCTTTGCGTTCGATCTGTACCACTTGCGCGTTGTGCACCGTGATTTCCACCGCGCCAAACCGCAGATCGCGCAGGGCGCTCTGGATCTCACGCAAAATGGCTGCTTCGTCCTGGCCGTCGACGCTACGTAGAGATGCGCTCATGGTCTCGCTCCTGAAATGAATAGTGCCTCGCAGTGGCGGCACTGCTTGCGGCGTGAGGGCGATAGTAGATAAGCGCGGATATTCTTAAAAATACTATTTAAGAATGTTTATATAACCAGAAAGAATTTTCTGGTGGGGCGTGGGGTTGCGCGCGGTTTATGTGCCCGAGCGCCAAAATAAAGCCTTGAGCAGATTCAAATGTGGGAGCTGGCTCCCACATTTTTAACGCATTTCAATTTCGGATGGCGGGTGCTCTCGACCAATCAATCTCCTGCGCCGGCATCGGCCGCCCAAACCAATACCCCTGCCCCAGATCGCATTCCTGTTCCAACAAAAACCGCGCCTGCTCCACCTGCTCGATCCCTTCGGCCTGCACCTGCATGCCCATGCTTTTCGCCAGCGCAATCACCACCCGCACAATCGCTGCATCGTCCTCATCCCACGGCAACCCAGCAACAAACCCTTGGTCGATCTTGAGTTTCTGCACAGGCAGGCGCTTGAGCCGTAGAAGCGACGAGTAACCGGTCCCAAAATCATCGATGGCCAGGCGCAAGCCCAGTTCGCGCAGGCGGTGCAGTTGCTCCAGGGCGACTTCGGGGTCGTCCATCACCGCGCTCTCGGTCACTTCAAGTTCAAGGAAGCCGGGGTCGAGGCCCGTGTCGTGCAGCACTTGGGCGACCTGCTCGTACAATTCGCGCCGCGCAAACAAACGGCTGGACACGTTGACGGCCATAAAGCTCAACGGCACCCCATCGGCCAGCCATTGGCACATCTGCCGGCAAGCCTGATCCATGACCCAAGCGTCGATATCGGCAATCAACCCCGTGCGCTCGGCAATCGGGATAAATTCTCCCGGCGGCACCAGGCCACGCTCCGGGTGCTGCCAGCGCACCAGCGCTTCGACGCCAATCAGGCGACTGCCGTGCAGCTCATGCACCGGTTGGTAATAAACGCGCAGCTCTTGCAGCTCAAGGGCACGGCGCAGCTCGTTGGCAATTTCCACGCGGTTCTGCGCATGGGCGGTGAGTTCTTCGGTGTACAACGCGTAGCCTTCACGGCCGGCGCTCTTGGCCTTGAACAGTGCGGAGTCCGCATTGCGCAGCAACTGTTCAGCACTCAGGGCGTCGCTGGGAAAGAGGCTGATACCGATACTGGCGCTGATAAACAGCTGGTGGCTGTCGAAGCTGAACGGCTGCTTCATCGCATCGAGGATGCGTTGCGCCAAGGCGGCAGCCTGAACCACCTGTGGACAACTTTCCGCGAGCACGGCGAACTCATCTCCACCCAGGCGCGCCAGGGTCACGCCGGGGCCGAACAACCCCTGCAGCCGTTCGCCCACCAGCTTGAGCAACTGGTCTCCCACATTATGGCCCAGGCTGTCGTTGATGATTTTGAAGTGATCCAGGTCCAGCAACAGCAGGGCGCAACCGCGCTTGTGGACTTGCGCCGAGGCCAGCGCCTGCTCGGCGCGGTCGGTGAACAGCAAGCGGTTGGGCAGGTCGGTCAGGGGGTCGTGGTGCGCGAGGTGGGCCAGTTCGTGCTCGGAGTCCTTGATGGCACTGATATCGGAGAACACTGCGACGTAATGGCTGACGTGGCCCTGGTCATCGTGAATCACACGAATGGTTTGCCACTGTGGATAAATTTCACCGCTCTTGCGCCGGTTCCAGATTTCTCCGCTCCATTCGCCGGTGCTCTGCAGGCTCTGGAACATCTGCCGGTAGAAATTCGACGAGTGGCGACCGGACTTGAACAGGCTGGGACGCTGGCCCATGACGTCTTCACCTTGATAACCGGTAATCGCCATAAAGGCGCGATTGACGTGGACGATCAGCCCATGGGCGTCGGTGACCAGCACGCCTTCACGGGTGCAATCGAACACGGCGGCCGCCTGGCGCAGGCGCTCGCGGTTTTCCTTCAGGGGTTGTTGCAACTGGTGGGCACGGGCAAACCGGGCGTACATCAGGTAAATCACCAAGGCGCTGAGGGCCACCCACACATAGCCACGCACTTGCAACCAGTGGTTCAGCTCGCTGGGGTCATCGAGAAACTCGATCAATACCTGCCGAGTAAGGCCTATCCACAGAATGGAAACCAGCAGGTATACCAGCCCCGCACGCAGGGCAACTCGGCATGAAAACAGCATATGCTCAGTAATCCTTACCCAAAAAAACAGAATCGTCCTACAAAGGCTGGGGATTATAGAATAAGAAACATCCAGTCACTCCTATCTGAAAGAGCGGCTGGTTTTCTGTGTAGGCTTAGTGATAATGCGTGAGCTGTTCTTTTCTTTATCTGAGGGCCATACAGCCTATGTGGTACAACGGTTTTCTTGACTTGTCAGCCTGGCAACTGGTTGCAGTCACCCTGTTGATGACCCACGTGACCATCGTTGGGGTCACGGTCTATCTGCATCGCTATTCAGCCCATCGCTCCCTGGAGCTCAATGCCGGCCTGAAACACTTCTTCCGCTTCTGGCTGTGGCTCACCACGGCGCAGAACACCCGCGAGTGGACAGCCATCCACCGCAAGCACCACGCCAAGTGCGAAACCGTCGATGACCCGCACAGCCCGGTCATCAAGGGTTTGTCCACCGTTATGCGCAAAGGCGCCGAGCTGTACCGCGCCGAGGCCGAAAACCCTGAGACCCTGCGCATCTACGGCAAGAACTGCCCGGACGACTGGATCGAACGCAAGGTCTACACCCCCTACCCATTGTTGGGCGTGGCGATCATGGGCGTGATCGACCTGCTGTTGTTTGGCACGATCGGTATCACCATCTGGGCGATCCAGATGATGTGGATCCCGTTCTGGGCCGCCGGCGTGATCAACGGCCTGGGCCATGCCGTGGGCTATCGCAACTTCGAATGCCGTGACGCGGCGACCAACCTGGTGCCGTGGGGCATCATCGTCGGTGGTGAAGAGCTGCATAACAACCACCACACCTACCCCAATTCCGCCAAGTTGTCGGTGAAGAAGTGGGAATTCGACATGGGCTGGGCCTGGATCAAAGTGTTCAGTTTCCTGCGCCTGGCGAAGGTGCAACGCGTTGCGCCCATCGCCCACCGCGTCGAAGGCAAGGGCCACCTGGACATGGACACCGCCATGGCGATCCTCAACAACCGTTTCCAGATCATGGCCCAGTACCGCAAGTTGGTGATCGCCCCGCTCGTCAAGCAGGAGCTGGAAAAAGTCGATCACTCGGTTCGCCACCAATTCCACCGCGCCAAGCGCCTGCTGTCGCGAGAAACCAGCTTGCTGGATGATCGCCACCACCTGCGTATCCAGAGCATGCTGGAACACAGCCAGGCACTTAAAGTGATCTACGAAAAGCGCCTGGCACTGCAGCAGATCTGGCTGAAGACCAGTTCAAATGGCCACGATATGCTGGCAGCCATCAAGGAATGGGTGCATGAAGCCGAGGCCAGCGGCATCCAGTCCCTGCGGGATTTCGCCCACCAATTGAAGACCTATTCGCTGCGTCCTGCGGCGGTCTGACCGCACGGTGGGAGGGCTTGCCCTCCCACCCATCGGCTTTTTGGCGTCATTTCTCGGTCACCGGCAATCGGTCCTGTTGACGGAACTTCACTGCAATTCGCCTCTCTCAATTAACACTTCGCCATCATGGTGGCCCCTTGTAGTGACCGCTGTTTCAATGTGCGGCGCGCCCAGAGAGAGTTGTGCCGATGGTTCACGAAAAACCCTACTTGTCCGATCCGCCCACCGCTGAACATCCGCGTCCGGCGGCGGCGGCGACCCTGTTGGCACTGGTGCACGCCCAGGGTGAAGTCGAGCGGCTGAGTGAGCGCGAGCAGTTGCTCAGCTCAATGCTGGTGAGCGTGAACGCCGTGCTGTGGGCCATCGACTGGGAAACGCGCCGCGTACTGTATGTGAGCCCGGCCTATGAGCGGGTGTTCGGGCGCTCCGCCGGCCTGCTGCTGGCCGACCATCGGGAGTGGCGCAACAGCATTCACCCCGAAGACCTCGACTACGCCGAACACAGCCTGGCCCGCGTGCTGGAACAAGGCGCCGTGGAAGAACGCGAGTACCGCATCATCACCGCCGACGGGCAAATCCGCTGGTTGAGCGACAAGTGTTACATCAACCAGCAGATCGAACCTGGTGAACCCTTGATCGTGGTAGGCATAGCCGAAGACATCACCGAAAAGAAACAGATGGCGCTGGAGCTGCACCGTCTCGCCACCACCGACGTGCTGACTCAAAGCAGCAACCGCCGGCACTTCTTCGAATGCGCCAATCAAGCCTTCGACAGTGCCTGTGCGCAAGGCGCGCCGCTGGCGTTCCTGCTGCTGGACATCGATGACTTCAAGGACGTTAACGACACCTACGGGCATCTGGAAGGCGACCAGGTACTGCGGCGCATCGCTGAGAGCGGCCGAGGGGTATTGCGCCGTGGCGATCTGTTCGGACGCATCGGTGGTGAAGAGTTCGCCGCCGTGCTGCCGGGCTGCGCGCCGGAGATGGCGCTGCAAGTGGCCGAACGCCTGGGCAAGGAGATTCAAGCGCTGAGTTTCAGCTATGAAGGCCAGGCGTTCAAGGTGACCATCAGCCAGGGCCTGGCAAGCCTCACCGAACAGGATTCCACCCTGGACAGCCTGTTTGCCCGCGCCGATGCCGCCATGTACGAGGCCAAGCGCCTGGGCAAGAACCGCGTAATCGCGGGCTGAGCCCCCCCAAGAGCACAAAAAACCCGCCGAGGCGGGCTTCTTGTATCGATCAGGCCAGCGTCCGATTACAGCTCGCTGAAGCACTCTTCAATGATCGCCAGGCCTTTGTCCAACTGCTCGTCCGGCGAGGTCAGCGGGACCAGTACGCGCAACACGTTGCCATAGGTGCCGCAAGACAGCAGGATCAGGCCCTTGTCACGCGCCTTGGCTACCACGGAAGCAACGGCAGCGGCGTTTGGTTTGTGGCTATCGCCACCTTCAAACAGCTCGACCGCGATCATCGCGCCCAAGGCCCGCACTTCACCGATCACCGGGTACTTGGCCTGGATGGCCTTGAGGCCCGTGACCAAACGCTCGCCAACCGCTTTGCAGCGGTCCAGCAGGTGCTCTTCTTCAAACACTTCCATCACCGCCAGCGCAGCCGCGCACGCGATCGGGCTACCGGCGTAGGTGCCGCCCAGGCCGCCTGGCGCGATGGCGTCCATGTACTCGGCCTTGCCGCACACACCCGCCAGCGGGAAGCCGCCGGCGATGGATTTGGCGAAGGTGGTCAGGTCGGCAGCAACGCCCATCTGTTCCATGGCGAAGAACGTACCGGTACGACCGGCGCCGGTCTGCACTTCGTCGGCGATCAACAGGATGCCGTGCTTGTCGCACAGTTCGCGCAGGCGCTTCATGAAGGATTTTGGCGCGACGTAGAAACCGCCTTCGCCCTGCACCGGCTCGATGATGATGGCAGCGATATCACGCGGCTCGGCATCGTTCTTGAAAATGCGTTCGATACTGGCGATCGAATCGTCGTCGCTCACACCGTGCAGTTCATTCGGGAACAGCGCACGGAACACGCCGCCAGGCATCAGGCCCATGCCGGCCGAGTAAGGCACGACTTTACCGGTGAGGCCCAGGGTCATCATGGTGCGACCGTGGTAAGCGCCGGTGAAAGCAATCACGCCAGCACGGCCAGTGGCGGCGCGGGCGATTTTCACGGCGTTTTCGACAGCTTCCGAACCGGTGGTGACCAGCAGGGTTTTCTTGGCGAAATCACCTGGGACCTTGGCGTTGATTTTTTCGCACAGTTCCACGTAAGGCTCGTAGGCCAGCACCTGGAAGCAAGTGTGCGTCAGCTTGTTCAGTTGCGCGGTCACGGCGGCGATGATTTTCGGGTGCACGTGGCCGGTGTTCAGTACGGCGATGCCGCCGGCGAAGTCGATGAACTCGCGACCTTCAACGTCGGTCACGGTGGCGTTCTTCGCGGATTCGGCGAAGATCGGGTGAATCTGGCCAACACCGCGGGGTACAGCGGCTTCGCGGCGTTTCATCAGGGATGCGTTGGTCTTGCTCATAAAGTCCTCATTCGCCACTCATCGGGTGGCGTGGTCCAAGGAATACGTGGCGGGGAGGCAACTACGGCAGCATGCGATGATCGACTGCCACAGCTTTCCCGACCACTACGAAGTACGGTGTGAAACACGCAAAGGGTCAGCGCTCTCGTGCCCTTTGCGTTTACTGCAATCTCTTGCCGGTTAGATGCCCAGGCAGAGGTATTTGATTTCCAGGTAATCCTCGATCCCGTACTTGGAACCTTCACGGCCCAGGCCCGAAGCCTTGATGCCGCCGAACGGCGCCACTTCGTTGGAGATCAACCCAGTGTTGACGCCGACCATGCCATATTCCAGGGCTTCAGCCACACGGAACACACGGCCCAGGTCACGGGCATAGAAGTAGGAAGCCAGGCCGAACTCGGTGTCGTTGGACATCGCGATCACTTCGGCTTCGTCTTTGAAACGGAACAGCGGCGCCAGTGGGCCGAAGGTTTCTTCCTTCGCGACCGCAGCGTTTTTCGGCACATTGGTAAGGATAGTCGGCTCGAAGAAGTTGCCTTCCATCACCTTGCCGCCAGCCAGCAATGTAGCGCCTTTGCTCAAGGCGTCCGCAATGTGTTCCTGAACCTTGGCCACGGCTTTTTCGTCGATCAACGGGCCAGTGGTGGTGCCTTCTTCCAGACCGTTGCCGATCTTCAACTTGGCCACGGCCACTTTCAGTTTTTCCGCGAACGCGTCGTACACCGAATCCTGAATGTACAGGCGGTTGGCACAAACGCAGGTCTGGCCGTTGTTGCGGTACTTGGAGATGATCGCGCCTTCGACAGCCTTATCCAGGTCCGCATCGTCGAACACGATGAACGGTGCGTTGCCGCCCAATTCCAGGGAGACTTTCTTGATGTCCTTGGCGCATTCAGCCATCAGCTGGCGACCGATTTCGGTCGAGCCGGTGAAGGACAATTTACGCACGATCGGGTTGCTGGTCAGCTCGCTGCCGATGTCACCCGCACTGCCGGACACCACGCTGAAAACACCGTTTGGAATACCGGCACGCTGCGCCAGCTCAGCCAGGGCGAATGCAGAAAATGGGGTTTGCGACGCAGGCTTGAGGACCATTGTGCAACCGGCGGCCAGCGCCGGGCCGGCTTTGCGGGTGATCATCGCGGCCGGGAAGTTCCACGGAGTGATGGCGGCGGTCACGCCGATCGGCTGCTTGATAACGATCAGGCGCTTATCGGGCTGGTGGCCCGGAATCACGTCACCGTAGACGCGCTTGGCTTCTTCGGCGAACCACTCGATAAACGAGGCGGCGTAGACGATTTCGCCCTTGGCTTCGGCCAGTGGCTTGCCTTGCTCCAGGGTCATCAAGCGGGCCAGGTCGTCCTGGTTCTCGATGATCAGTTCGAACCAGCGACGCAGCTTGTTCGCGCGGTCCTTGGCGGTGAGAGCACGCCAGGCCGGCAGCGCCTTGTCGGCGGCCTCGATGGCGCGGCGGGTTTCAGCGGCGCCCATCTTTGGCACGGTACCGAGAATCTCGCCCGTGGCAGGGTTGTTGACCTTGATGGTTTGACCGTTGTCCGCATCGACCCAAGCGCCATCGATAAAGGCTTGCTGGCGGAACAACTGGGTATCTTTAAGCTGCATGTCGGCTTTCCTTAACAGCACCGCGCGCACGCGGAGCGAATTAGAGTTGTTGAAAGGCGCCTTGTGGGCTGCCGTCAGGGAAATCAGCCCCAGCGCGCGGATGAAATGAAAGAGCGCACGGGAGACAGAGCGTTTGAAATCTCAAACGAATCCTAGGATCAATGGGGGTACAGGGCAATAGGATGTTCGAAAAAAAGAACGAAAACGACGCATTTGCCGGGTTTATCTGATCAGCGTAGTTCCCCGCCCTGATCAGTGGTGCCCGGCTTAGGGCCTCTGGTACGGCAAATTCCTACACGTGAACGCCCAAAGACCAGCATGGACGCCCAAGGTCGACATGGGTATGATGTCGCCCGCACAAGCATCCGTAGCTCAGCTGGATAGAGTACTGCCCTCCGAAGGCAGGGGTCGTGGGTTCGAATCCCGCCGGGTGCACCATATAGCAGTCTCGGGCTGTCTCAGACAGTCTACG
Organism: Pseudomonas tritici; assembly: GCF_014268275.3. NCBI lineage: Bacteria > Pseudomonadati > Pseudomonadota > Gammaproteobacteria > Pseudomonadales > Pseudomonadaceae > Pseudomonas > Pseudomonas tritici. The sequence goes on along the minus strand of NZ_CP077084.1, from coordinate 461,434 downwards.
AAACACCCCAAGAAGCCCGCCCCGTGCGGGCTTTCTTGTTTCTGGCTATCCATCCCTGTCCACCCCTATAACTTCCCGCCGTGTATGCCCACGTGTATGCTTTGAGATTCCTATAACTGGAGGCATACAGGAAGTGAAGCGCTCTGAAATCAAACGCCGCCCCTTAGCAGATACCACGCTTGCAGGCCTGGAGCCTGAGCACGCTACATATCGGGAGCAGGACGGGAATGGCCTGTACTTCCGGGTCAAACCTAACGGTCAAAAATCGTGGGAGCTGCGCTACAAAAAGCCAGACGGGAAATGGTCTTGGCTGGGTCTCGGCGGCTACCCGGAAATCAGTGGCTCTTTGGCGAGACAGAAAGCAGCTCAACTGCGGGAAGACGCATCGACCGGCAAAAACCCATTGGTGAGCAAGCAAGCTCGCAAGGTTGCAGACCAGGTGGCTGCCAACAACACCTTTGAAGCATTAGGCCGCGAGTGGTTTGAGGCCAGACGCACAAGCTGGGAGTCAGGTACGTCTCGACGAGTGCTTGGCGCACTGGAGCTTCACGTGTTCCCCGTGTTCGGCAAACGCGTATACACGGAAATACTGCCCCTGGAATGGATGGAGTTTCTACGCGGCATGGAGCAGAAGGGGATCATTGAACAAATGGGCCGAGTTCGTGCCTTTTGCAAAGAGATCTATGACCTGGCCCGCGTAACAGGACGAGCCGTCCACAACCCCCTTGAAGGTCTCAGCAAATTCCTGCAATCACGTAGCGCTGAAAACTATGCACACGTTTCGATTGAAGAACTGCCTGCGCTACTTCGAGCGATCAACTCCTACCCTCACGCAAAGGACGTTCGTATAGGGCTTCGCTTGCTGTCCTTATTAGCATCGCGTCCGAGCGAGATCCGAGAAGCACGCTGGTCAGAAATCGATCTCTCCAAAAAGCTATGGACGATCCCGGCCGAGCGAATGAAACGTCGTCGCGAACATGTGGTGCCTCTCTCTCGACAGGCAATTGAAGCGCTCACTGAGTTACGAACACTGACAGGTGCGTACCCTCTCCTATTTCCAGGCAGGAAAGATAGGACAGTCCCCCGTAGCAATACAGTCTTTCTAATGGCGCTTCGTAGACTGGGATATGCCGGTCGGCAAACAGGCCACGGCTTTCGTCACATCGCTAGCACAATACTCAATGAGCAGGGTTTCGATGAAAATCACATTGAGGCCCAACTCTCTCATGCAAAGGAGGGTATTGCCGGGGTCTATAACAAAGCGGTGTACCTGCCTCAGCGTAGAGTGATGATGCAGTGGTACGCCGATCACCTTGATGCTGTAGTGAATGGAAATGTCGTGCAGGGGCAATTTGGGAAGGTTGTATGAGAGCACATACCCAACCCCCCTCTAAAACCGGTGTAACGGGTGTTACTCGTGTAACGCCCATCGCCAAACGCCCGGTTTCATTGGCTTTCAGGTGCGTTACACAGTTCAGCAGCTTAGCGTACATCCGATGTAACGCTGCCCATGCGTGTAACGCCAAAGCCAGCGCACGACTGCTGCGGGCAAGCGTTCTGCACCTATGCCTACAAAGCGGCTTTCGCTGGTTACCCGCTTTGAATCCAGGGCGTGGGACTCTCCGTTACACGGTACCGATGACACTTCGCGATGACTGATCACCAACCCATTTTGCATTTGGCGCTAAGCCGGGGCTTGTTCAGTTATCTCTCAGCGCAACCGCTCTATGACCTCTGCTGTGAGCAGGTTGCTGACGCCTGCCGCTTGATCGACCAATGCTGTCTGCGCATTCATGGTGATGGTATCAACAAAGATCTTGCCAGCATGTGCATTCAGACGACGATCAAGGAGGAGACAATTTTTCAATATGCCTCCACCGACACCAGCGCACGCCTCGCGCATTGGGTCCGCATGTACAGCAATTGCTACTCGGCATCAGAGCGTGATTTTCATTCTGCCTACATCATGGCTTGTGCCGTAAAAGCGCTGGAAACGTTAGCCAACTGGATGCAGACAGCTGATCAAGAGGCTTGGTCTCATGTCTCTGAACCTCCTGCCGACTGGCCCAGGGATCTCTACTGCCAGTTCGTCGAGATGCAGGTCGATCTGGATGAGCGCATTCAGACACTTGATGATTACGCCCTCTATCTGAAACCGATCACATCCCTACCCTGCCTGGCCGACGATGAACTAAGACCCATCGCCGACCGAGCGATCAAAAATGCCATTCGCAAAAAAGGCGGCCTCATCAGCGGTATGGAGCGTAACGAGGAAATTAGCGTTCGAGACGCCGCGATAGTGAAACAGGGGCTTCACTACCGCGCAGCGGGGATGTCCAAACGCAACATTGCAACGAAGGTGCATGCCTGGCTACAAGGTGAGGTAGAAAAACCTCCAAAACAACGGCCTGAGTGGATTGCGCTTGAGACCGAAAAAGCCCTCACCCGCAAAAGAATTGAGACCATTCTCAAACGCTATTTCGTGCTGTAAGCCAGAATTTTCAATCGGATTTCAATTGGAAGTGAACTGCTCACCTCCGACCTGCACCTAGATCATTGCTCTCAGTCCTAACCAGTCGAGAGCAAGACCTATGAAAGCGTCTATCACCAAACTTCCCCGCTTTAACCCAACCACTCCAGACCCCATCTTTGACGCATCGTCGACATTGATCCGTATGCCTGAGGTCGAGCGGATCGTGGGCATGAAGCGTTCCACCATCTACAAACTCATGCAGCGCACAGATAGCGGGTTTCCCCTGCCCGTCAAATTGAGCAACAGCAACGCCCGCGGTGCGCCCGTAGCTTGGGTTCTATCTGAAATCCAAACATGGGCACGAAGCCGCATAGAGGCTCGCGACCAGGTGGCCGCATGAAAAATCATGTTGCTAACAGGGCCATCTTGCAGCCCTTTTCTGTACTCAGAAAAGTGGGTTTCTCATCACGCGGTATGCAGCGTTTTGAACGTTACCGCACGGAGCAAAAACGCCTTAACCGGGACGTCATGGTGATGCGATGGAGAGATGGCATCTGGTGCGCATTGTCAGTTCCCTGCCAAGCCCCTCAAGCAATCATCGTCGACGAAGGCCAACAAATCGACGCCTACGAGGATGCGCGCGCCTGCCTCGAAGGTGACCTGTTGCCCTTTGTCTCCCTTCGCTGGGACATCCATGCCTGAAACGAAAACGCCCCCGGCGGCAACCGGAGGCGTTGAGGTAAATCTACATGCTTGATCAATTTATGCCGCATCGAAAAAATCCGCAAGTGATCTGCACAGTTGCACTTTCAAAAAACGGGCGTTACTCTCTGGCTGTTGCTGCAAATTCAGCGACCGGGTTTGGCGACCCGATCTACAATAGGCGCACAGGCGCCCCCATTACGATTGCAGGCGCTTTTTTTGTGCCCGCATTCACGTGTTATGGCGGCTGTGCGTGGGAGACCTTCGGGTCTGCCGGGTTCCTATTGTCCCGGTTCGCCAACCTGCGCACAGCTGCCACCCTAATTCGTTTGGCGACGAAGTGTGGCAGCTCCTCAACAATAGGAGTTTCGCCCCATGCACGCCCTCAATCCGTCCAAAATTCGCGCCGCCGCTCATCGAGCTATGGCCCTCGCCGCTTTACACGCCAACTCCAGCCTCGCTACACGTCTTTCCCGTTACAACGCCCACATGTCAAAGGCTCGCGCCCTGGAAGCCGCAGGGGGTGCCCAATGAGCATGCTCCCAGGCTTTTCACTTCCCGAGGATCTGCTCCGCGTCAGCCAGGACGCCGAAGCCGGTATTCCCATTGATGCCATCACCTGCGCCCTCGACCGTGCCGATTCAGTTCTGATGCTGCTGGAAGATCATTTAGACGGCGATAAACCCGTACTCTCCAACCGCGTGCTGTCATCCGTCATTTGGGACGTGCGCGGCACCTTGGGCTTGATCAAAACACTCGCCTTGTACGGTGATGCCTCCTCTGTGCCAATGGGCCAGAAAGGCGGTGCCTTGTGAACACTGCCACTACTCTCGGGCGTGCCGAATTCTCATGTGCTAACGACACCCACCAGAAATTATTTCGGGTGAATGCAGGCGTGCCGCTTGAGGATGCGCTTGAAGCAATTTCACTGTTTCAGCACTACGCCAATCAACTGACTCTCGATGCCGCCATGAGTGACGAAGGCGAGCGTTTCAGTTGGCCGGCGTTCTACCTAGGCGAGATGGCTAAAGCGCTGATCGATGACGTGAACGATGCGCTGTATGCAGCGAGTACAGCGCCATGACTCAGCGCACCGGCAACACCTCAAAACGCCCCAGCTTTGCCAACGTAAAAAGCGCCGCTCTTACGAACATCGACCGTGTACTTGCTCACTGGCTGCCAAACGGCAAACGTGTCGACGGCGGCAAGGAATACACCGCACCGAACCCCACGCGCACAGACAAACGCGCTGGCTCACTCAAGGTCAATTTGAGCAAAGGCACTTGGGCGGATTTTGCCACCGGCGATAAAGGCGGCGATCTGATCGACCTGGTGCGTTACATCGACGGCGGCACGGACGTTGAGGCCTGCAAAAAGCTGGCAGATCTGCTCAGCGTTTCCGCAGGATCTGCAACCACCAAAAGCACACCGACCAAGCCCGCAGCGCCGGAATGGATCGCGCTTCAGCCGATCCCGGTCGAGGCCATGAACAAGTGCCCGGCCAAACACCGACAACACGGCGCCCCTTCCAAGGTGTGGATCTATCGCGATGCAAAGGGCCAGCCGGTCATGGCGCTGTATCGCTTCGACCTGGACCCAGATGAAGACGGCAAACCACGAAAGGTCTTTGCGCCGTTGACCTGGTGCAAACGCGCCGATGGGCAAACCACACAATGGCGCTGGCAAGGGTTGGCGGAACCTCGGCCACTGCTGCGGTTGGATGAGCTGACACAGCGCGCCGACGCGCCTGTGGTTTTGTGTGAAGGCGAAAAGGCCGCTGACGCCGCAGCTGAACTGATGCCCGACCACATCGCCACCTGTTGGCCGAACGGCTCCAACTCTTGGCACAAGGCCGACCTGTCGCCACTCAAAGGACGAGCTGTGGTGCTCTGGCCGGATAACGATGCCAGCGGCAAGACCTGCATGGACGCCATCGAACTCAAGTTGATTGAGCTGGGCGCCGCTTCAGTGCAACGAATTGCGCTCGACGTGTTCAATCTCAAGCCCAGCAGCAAAGGCGGCAAGCCAACACTCGTCAAAGGTGGAAAATGGGCTGACGGAGACGATGCAGCAGACGCATTAGCCAAAGGCTGGACCGCTGGTCACGTAGCCGAGATGGTGCGCAGCGGTGAGTTTTTCGGCGGTGCCGCTGAGCCAACCGAACCTCAACAACCGAAGGCCAAGGCGCCCGCCAAACGCCCCGCGAAATCGAAAAATGATCTGTTGCCGGGCGGCTTTCGTCTGACCGCTGAAGGTGTTTTTTATTCCGGCGACGATGGTGAGGCACGCCCCGTGTGTTCGCCTCTGGAAATCATCGCCCGCACTCGCGACGACAAGGGCCACAACTGGGGCTTGTTGGTTGAGTTCGATGACCCGGACGGCGCTAAAAAACGTTGGAACATTCCAGCCCGGACCATGACCGGCGACTTCGGCAAGGACGTACTCGGGCCACTGGTAGATATGGGTTTGCGCCTTGCAGGAAGTCGATCTGGGCGTAACGCACGCAATGATCTGCAGAGTTATCTCGGCAGCTTCGATAGCGCCCAGCGCGCACGCTTGGTAACGCGCTTGGGTTGGCACGACAAGGCGTTTCTATTGCCCGAACAACAGATTGGCTCGCATGCCGAACACCTGCATTTTTATGAGGCAGGTGCCCAGCTGCCACCGATCAGCGAGGCGGGCTCTCTGGAGCAGTGGCAGCAGCAAATCGGCGCACTGTGCGTTGGCAACCATCGCTTGGCGTTTGTCGTCTCTGTGGCCTTTGCTGGCCCTCTGTTGAACCTGCTGGGGCATGAGTCGGGCGGCTTCCACCTCTACGGCGACAGCTCCGGGGGCAAGACCACTCACCTACAAGTCGCCGCCTCGGTTTATGGCGGGCCGCGCCTGGTGCGTTCATGGCGCTCGACAGATAACGCCCTGGAGTCCATCGCAGCCGCCCATTCAGACGGTCTCCTGGTGCTGGACGAAATCGGCATGTGTGACCCACGCATTATCGGCGAGACGGTGTACATGCTCGGCAACGGCACCGGCAAGGCCCGGGCGAATGATCGAGGACAAGCGGGCCGACAGGTACAGGAGTGGCGCTTACTGTTTCTCTCGACCGGCGAGAAGACGTTGGCGCAGCACATGGCGGATGCCAACAAGGAGCTGAAAGCAGGTATGGAAGTGCGCATGCTTGCCGTGCCTGCGGACGCGAGCAAAGGCCTCGGCATGTTCGACGTGCTGAACGGTTTTGAAGACGCCGCTGCCCTTTCCGATGCGCTCAAGGCCCGTGTAGCCAAATACTACGGCACGCCCCTCACCGCCTTCCTACGCGCTCTGTGCGCGCCCGGGGAAATGCTCAGGTGGACGGTGATCATTCGCCGCACGGTGGAGCAGTTCATCACCCAAAACCTACCCGCATCGGCCAGTGGTCAGGCCCAGCGTGCCGCCCTTCGCTTTGGCCTCGCAGCAGCGGCCGGAGAGTTGGCCACTGCCTTCGGCGTCACCGGTTGGCCGGATGGTACGGCCACGACTGCTGCACGGGTTTGCCTGCATGCGTGGCTGGCTGAGCGTGGTGGCGCCGGTAACTTCGAGGGTGATGCGATCTTGGCGCGGTTACACCAGGTCATCGAACGGTTCGGAGAAAGCCGCTTTACCCGCTGGGAATCTGCCGCCGCCAAGATCGATGAGCACGGCCCACGCACGATTGATCGACTCGGCTTTCGCAAGACGATGGAACACGGCATGGGCGATGCACTGCACACCACCAACACCTACTACGTACTGCCAGAAGCCTGGAGGGCCGAAATCTTCAAGGGCATGAACATCAGTGCAGTGAACAAGGAGCTGCTGCAACGAGGCGTGCTGGAACCGTCCAGCGACGGAAAGGCGTCGAGCCTGGTTCGGTTACCCGGTCTGGGTCAGCAACGCTGCTACATCGTGAAGACGATTCCGGGCTCGGAAGAGAGCGAGGCCAGGGCTGCCTGACGGCATGCCTGCTGATCGAGGTAGCGCCGGCTGATTACCGGCCTCGCCAGCCGTTCGACAACCACCCCTATCAACCGCAGTACCCAGAGACAATACAGATGAACACTATCCAAGAACTGAAAGACCGCCGCGACACACTGACCCTCGAAGTAGAGAGCATTCAGCGCGACCTGGCGCCCTTCGAAGAAGCGCTGGAAAGCCCGGAGGTTGTCCAGCAAGGTCGTCAACGGGCAGTGCAAGATCAAATCAACGATCACAAAAGACGCATCGACTCACGAGATCACGAGATCTATCGCCTGAATCAAAAAATCGATCGCCTTGAGGCTTTGGCGAACCGTGAGAGCTTAGCTGCGGGTTACCTCAGCAGCATTGCGAACTGGAAAGCCGACGAGATGGAGCTCAACGAAAAGCGCAGCAGCATTGTGACCAGGTTGCAGCAAGTCCGCCAGAGCGATCAGGAAGACATGGCAAAGGCTCGACAAGCTGAAACGGACGCAGCCACCGCTTATGCGCAGGCTGTCGCCTGGGGCGATGTAGAGGGCGAGAAAGCCGCTAACGTGGAAGCTCAAAAGGCAGCAAAAAACCTAACGGCTGCGGCTGAGCATCACCGTCGCCAACAACTGATCATCAACGCACTGGAGCAAGAGCTGGTGACGATTGATCTGCACATCACGGAGGCACAAAAAGAACGCGCCAAGATCGAGAACAAAGCGGCTCACCTGGCGAACACTGTGCTGGAAGAACAGTGGAACGAGGCTGCGAAAGCACTGTTGGAGACCGGCGGCAAGCTGTGGGCTGCGCGAAGACTGATTAGTCAAGATCCGGTTGCGCTGCTGAAGCTGGAAATCCCTGAGCAAGGTGAAAACTTCGGAAGCTGGACCTTCCGAGAGCTTGCAGAACGATCACACCAACACAGCCTGCTTGACCTGTTGGCGGCCTAACCTCAACCTCCCCGAAGCAATCGGCGAAGGCGGGTTGCTTCGGGCCTACCATCGGTCTAACCATGAACAAACCACCACAGAACAGAGCACAGATGCCTGATGACCTAAAGGCCCGAAGGCTGCATTTGAACGGGATAATTGTCGGGATGGATGGAGTGAATAAGCTCAACGCAAGAGCAAACAAAGACACAAAGGTTGAGACGCTCACGATTGCTGCAATAGAGGCAGAGCTTGATTTCATTGACCTTAAGCTCAATAAAAAGGGAGTGTGATACACAAGCGGCAGTCTTAAAGGCTTCCGCTATGCTGAACCGCACAAGCAGCACGCACCCGGCCATTTATCAGAAGAAAGCCCTCAACCCTTGTCTAGAAATTCGCGAGCGATTCAGCCCACAAATCCGAACAACTTCGGCGCTCGCGGGCAGCAGCTGAGAACTTGACGCCCCTCGGACTTCCTGGATTCATTCATTGGCGACAAGCCTTGATCCCCGCCTTGAAAGTACACGCTATATTTCAATAACACTCTAATATGGCGTTGTGCTATCTATACGTGCGCCCTCTGCTAGCTGGTAGGAGGCTAGCGCTAGTCAAGCCACTAGTATCGAAGTCGGCAGCGAAAAATGGAGTTTTAAGCATGAACGACAAGCTTAGCGCGTGTGTAGCTCTCCCAAACGGATCACGATTTTATCGCGGGGACTTACATATCCACTCCTATATAGCATCTCATGATGTCAAAGATGACGGAATGACTGCAGAGGCAATTGTGGCTACGGCGGTTTCAGAGGACTTGCAGATAATCGCCATTGCAGACCATAACGAAATTGGTAACGTTCAGCGCGCCGTAGAGGCGGGAGTAGCGGCCGGGGTGTTGGTAATACCAGCTGTGGAGCTTTCTACACCTGAAGGGCATTTACTGTGCTATTTCCCGAATCTTTCATCATTACAACGATTTCATGGGCGATTAGATATTGTTGATCGGGGCCTTTCGACAAGCAGATGTAAAAATGCAATGCACTCGTGTTTGGATATCGCCGTTGATTTGGGTGGTTTTTGCGTTCTGGCCCACGTTGACGGTGGAAATGGTCTTGAGACTAACTATCCAGGAGGATCCCCTCATAAGCTTGATATTTTATGCCACGAGGGACTACTGGGAATTGAGCTGAAAAGCCCTGAATCACTAGTTTCCTATTCAGCGGAGGACATAGACGACGTTAGAGCGCAGATAGGAAAATCTAGAGTCGAGCGCCTAGGACTTGGCGCAAAACAATATCTCGCACGCCTTTTAAACTCCGACTCACATACCTTAAACGCACTTGGTAGAAACGCATCACAAGATAGAAAACTGACTAGATACAAAATGGCAACACCGACATTTTCCGGGCTAGTACTAGCTTTACGCGAAAACGATTCACGGGTAAGGCTTGAAAATGAAATCCCTACTACTACACCTTATATCTTAGGCGTATCCTTGGAGGGAGGTTACCTATCTAAGCAGGCGGTACATTTTAGCAAGAACTTAAATTGTATAATTGGAGGAAGGGGATCAGGAAAATCGACAACATTTGAGGCAATCCGGTGTTTGACTGGTAGTGATTCAGGCGCCGAAGTTGTCGACTCTGAAGTATGGCCACAACAGCTGAATTTATTCTGGCAGGATGAAGCAGGACAGAGGCATTCTCTTTCAAGGTGCATTAACGGATCACTTGAAAACCTTGATGATATTCAAAGTGGTCCAGTAAGTTTTGATATCGATTGTTTTGGACAGGGTGAGGCTTCCAAAGTACGTGAGCAAAGCAAAAGAGACCCCCTAGCCCTTTTAAAATATCTAGATACATTCACAGGGGTTGGGGACGCCATTAAAATCGAATGCGAGGCTATAACTACACTTTCCGCGATCCGTGAAAAGGTTGTAGAGGCTGAGCGAAATGTTGCGCAGATACAGGATGTCCAACGGACACTAAGCGTAGTACAGCAGCAACTAACAGCATTCGAGGCGGCCCAAGGATCTGAACTAGTAAAGTTACAACGCGGCATGGCGATCGAGAAAGAAATCCGAACAGGCCTAGACAAATCAATCTGCGAAATTGACAACCTTATTAATCCGTCAGAATTAAAAGAACTACTGGGAGAAATGAATGGATTAATAAGTGGTAAAGGTATTTCAGTTGGATCGGAGGAAGCGAAGTTAATTGAAAGCGCTATAGAAGCATTCACCAATAAAGCTGAGAACTTCTACAGCACTCTAAAGAGTGCCTTCATCGAGCTTCAATCTAGCACCAAGGAACTCTCTAAACAATGGGAGGCGAAAGAGCGACCTATTCGAGCCGACATTGAAACAAAGCGTAGCGCCTTAGAAGCCAAAGGTGTGAAGCTAGACATGGGGCATATCACGAAGCTAACCCAACAGGAGGGCCAACTTAAAATTAGCTTGGAAAGTTTGAAAACGTGGATTCCACATTTTCAGCTTTTGAAAATTCAATATGCCTCTGCCTTAAAGGCACGATGGGCCGCCCGAAGACAAGTAGCCAATGATCGTCAAAGATATGCAGTAAAAGCCTCTAAGTCACTGGCAGAAGTCCTCGATGATCTTCAGGTAAAACTTGCATACTCTGAAAGCGCTTACTCCTCTGAAGCAGTATCTATAATCGTGAGCGCGATGAAATGGAAAACCAGTAGCCAGAACAAGGCCAAGGCAATAGTCGAGCAACTGAAGGTTCCGGGATTACTCAGCGCTATTGAAAAAAGTAATTCGGATGCACTGTTCGGTGTAGTGGCATCAGAAGATATTAAAATGTTCTCTATGGCAGATGCCAGAGAATTAATCGAGGTACTCAGCGAGTCGTCTGTGAAATTCTCTCTTGAGAAATGTCAAGTTGATGACCTACCGAAGTTAACAGTAACAAAAAAAGCAGACGACCCGAACGTCTTGAGATACATACAGAAAGATTTCTCTCAGTTGTCCTTAGGACAACAACAATCAGTACTACTGGCACTCATTCTTTCATCAGATAGCAAGAAACCACTAATTATCGACCAGCCGGAAGACAATCTGGATAGTGAGTTTATTGTACATACTTTCGTTCCCGTTCTACGCAGAGCCAAAGAACGCCGTCAAGTCATAATCGTGACCCATAACGCTAACATAGCTGTACTTGGAGATGCAGAACAGTTGATTATTTTAAAAAGCACTAGCGAGAGAAGTGTAATTGTAGCTCGTGGGTCGATTGACGATGAAGAGTCCAGAGTGGCTGCGTGTAAAATTTTGGAAGGAGCTCGTGAAGCATTCTTGCGTAGAGCAAAAATATACGGGGTAGTAAAATAGCATTGATGTTAAGACATGATCATGACCTTGGATCAGGCTTCTATTGCGAGTAAGTTACGCTTCGGCAGATGCATAACTTACCTCGCGACAAAACCAGCCAGAAAACCATCGCTGGACTAATACTGACTATTTTCATAAGGATAGCGCTGCATGAACATTCTTATAACTAATTCAATTCTCTCTGAAGAAACATTCATTACAAAATGACGAAGCTGATCTGACTTAAACTTACCCATAACCATACGTAGTTCCATGACAGAAAACTCATGAGTAACATCATTCATCTTCATTGAGGCGACGACTAGCTCTGGCGCATTGACTTCATCACTAGGATTTGAGAGAACAGCCGTTATCAATTCCTGCTCTAAGAAAAAATCGGTGCCGCTAGGAATATCTAATGTCGTTCTATATTTCAACTGCTTCGCAGGTATTTCTCTATCATCAATTATTCCACCTGCATTGAAGATCGAGTTAAGCTCTGCAATTGCCGACCTACTTTTTCTGTCGACCTTTAAATTATTTAACGAACATGAAGAAAAGCGAGTAGTAGTTGCCGGCGGATACGCGACAACTGACGGCATATGAATTTGAAGCAAGCACTCGATAATATCAGGTCGCCCTGTAAATATTGGCAACGCATATGCCCTTCTTTTAATATCCTTTAGTTTATTCTGGATAACATCTCTCGCATGATCAGATGTAAGCGCCATAGTCAGGCCGTTGTGTGAAAACCCTAACTTTGTAACATCTGCCGCTATTACTCCGAAAGCATGCTTTTCTTCATATCTCTTGGGCATGCGTAAAACTATCTGATCTCTTGCCTTTACCAGGTTGTCTTTAAGATTCCGCGAACCAGCTATCCTTTTGCACTCTACAAAGAAGGCATGCTTATCCGTGACGGCGATGATGTCAGTATCAGTGCTGATGTCGACTGAACAACCAGTTTGACAAAAGTAACTCGCAATCCGCAGTTCAAACTGCGTGTCTCTAGATTCTGTATTTTTGTCTAGAGCCGCGAAATCGCTGCCACTCACTATTTTTTCTATTTTCTCTTCAATCCCCTTTGGCACATATTTTTTTAATCCGCGTAATATCCACATTAACTCATGAGCTTCTCTCAACAAATACAATTGCCAATCGAGAGCACTTTGGAACCTCGCATCATTAACATTTTTGAATATCTTTCTTTCATCAATGAGCTCGCCTTCAGCCAATTGAAGAAAATACTGCGTGTATCGAGCAATCCGAGTATTGTGAGTTTTGATTCCGAGATCATCTACAAACTCTTTAAATTTTATTAAGTCAGCAGCATGATCTTGAAAACTTATTGCGGGCAGGGTTTTTTCAGGCAACTGATAAGACCGATCTTCGTTGGTCATTCTATTTCCCTTATTTACCTAAAGACTACGGCTGATTTAATCTTCCGACGGAGTAACAGGGCGAGCCTTAGATCGAGTTCGTCGTCTTCTTCGCTTCGGCTTAGCTTGTTCAGGCACAGTGGGAGCCGCTGAGGTTTTGCCATAATACTTGTCGAATAGAAAAATAACTAAGAATAACGCAATTACAATAATGACAAACTGATAAATTATGCTAAATTCATGAAAATGCCTATATAGTCCGCCGAGAGGCACCGTTGCATCGACATCAATAGTACCGTCTGAGTACTTAACATAAGTTTTGTTGCCGCGAAGAAAAAAATAATCCGACGTCCAGAAATATACGACCTTAGAGGATCTAGGTGGTATTTCACCAAGCTCAATGGGTTCTTTATCACTAACTCGAATAGATTTGCTAGCCCCTTCAATTAGGGCGACACCTTCAAGATAATTTACGAGACCTACATTGGTTGCAGCTTTATCTCCAGAATTATCTATCGTATAGACAAGAAAAGTACGCGCATCGTTATCAAAACTGTATTTTGTACTATACGCTTGATCCCTGAGCAGGTTAGCAACTAAAGAAAGCTGTGAACTAGTAAACCCTTGAATCTTGACATTATCTATTTTTTCTAAATTAGCTTCAATATCTGAAACACTGGTTAGCTCCTTACCAATATACTCTTGAATACTTGGGTGTGTTCGATAAGCGCTCGATTCTACGCTAGCGCTCAACTCGATCGCCGGCGCCGAGAACCACTGTTTCAGGCTAATAGTCGAAAGGGCCAAACCCACTACAAGAGCAACAACAGACAGATGATCCTTAATCAAAACTATAACTCCATATTGAAAAATTGAGTTTTACCCAACTCAAGAAATCGTGCTCAGTGCAAGCTGTGAATAATCTTAAGTTCGCTAATCATGAGGTACGAATCGCGGATTTACAACATCGGCGTTTCTCCACTACCTAATATCTGCTCTTACCCGGAGGTAGCCTGTTATGCATAGCGACTTTCGAAGCAAGGCGGCTGTCCATTTTAGGTATGGTTCGAACCAGCTAAGCGGCACTCGCCCATTACTTTACAGTATTACGAACCTTGGTATTACAGCCTATAGACGCATTAGCGGCTGTTGGTGCCACCTTTCGAGAAATTTAAGACACTTCGTCTGGATACCCCGAGTAGGTATCCTACCTGAATTGAGGCGGGTAGTTGAGGATTACCCATACCAAGACTAAGACTGAGACAAACGACCGCCATGTCTTACCAGTAAAAGCCTCCATCCATAAATCGGCGGGGGCAATTGAAAAAATCGAAGTTATGAGGATTCAAGCAAAACCTACCAACCGACAGAATGGGATTTTGCAAATAGTGAAGGCACTGCAACGTACCCTCACCATTGCCCTCATTTCTAAAGACTTATTCTCACTATAGAACTTCTTAGTTCGGCTTTGACTTCAGAGAAGCAAGAATCGCTGAAATATGCGCCATTGGATTTATTGCATTCTGAATCGCTGCGATTTGAGCCAATGGCTTCATCGATTCATAAATCGCGGCCATTTGAGCCGATGGCTTCATCGCTTTATGAATCGCGGCCATTTGGGCCGATGGCTTCAGCGCTTCATGAATCGCGGCCATTTGGGCCGATGGCTTCATCGCTTCATGAATCGCGGCCATTTGGGCCGATGGCTTCATCGCTTCATGAATCGCGGCCATTTGAGCCGATGGCTTCATCGCTTCATGAATCGCGGCCATTTGGGCTGATGGCTTCATCGCTTCATGAATCGCGGCCATTTGGGCCGATGGCTTCATCGCTTCATGAATCGCGGCCATTTGGGCCGATGGCTTCATCGCTTCATGAATCGCGGCCATTTGGGCCGATGGCTTCATCGCTTCATGAATCGCGGCCATTTGGGCCGATGGCTTCATCGCTTCTTGAATCGCTGCAATATGCGCCATTGCCTCCAATCCAGCACGAAATAACTCCATCTGCGCCATTGGCATCACTGTAGCTTGGCGCACAGCATCAAAAAGTGACTTTTGTAATAAGGGAACTCTCACCAACCGCTCGGATGGGCTCACACGAACTTCTCGTAAGTGCGGCATTTGAATAGAGCGGGGAATGGGGCGGAATACGTCAAGATGTACTAGGCCTAACGCGACTGCAATGGACTCCGCCTTTTCGATCGACACATTCCAGTAACGCGATATGCGCAGTGAAATATGCGTAACGACATCATCCAACTCTAACGATTGGCCGGAATAGATAGCCCCATTTTTTTTGGCCTGCGAGCGCAACTCTTCATACCCTCCATAACCCAATATCTGAGCAAAGGTATGCTGCACAGTGGACCGCTTAGGCTTCACGGACTGATCGGGATGGTGCTTACTCAGCTTGGAAATAGAGCTTTTGATGCGGCCGGTATCAAGGTCGGCCGATGTAACGGGAATACGAACCATATAAACTCCTCGTTCAGGGGCACAGAGTTCACACAGTAGCTGGCGGGCCGTGGTGCACCTGACTAGGGTCAAGTTTCGTATCAAAATAGTGGGTGTGGCGGCTTAAGCAGATTGGTCTCGTATCCAAAGAATTCGCGCAAGGCCAGCAGCGCCGAACGAGACCAGTCCGGCTTTAGCAAAATTTTAGAGATCTAGAAATTATTGTCAAGCTAATTTAGAGCGACAGGATCAGTCTCTGGTGCTTTGACACTCACCACAGTGGGCATTAATCGTTACGCACAAGCCAATTATTTACGTAACACCTTTTAGCCCCGCAACAAGCCCTTACGTTGACATCGCAAAGGTGTGCAATTCAATATTTTCCCATAAATTCAATATCTTGCATTTATAGGTAACACACGTAACAAGGTTTTTAGTCGATAGACCCCTAGCCCCTGGATGGAGGTTCCACCAGCGAAAAACCTGGGCCGCATCAGCGACTTAAAAACGCGGTGGGGTCCCCCGGAAGTTAATTTGATCGAGGTGTCGGAAACCTGCGCGTTCGTGTTAGCGGCTGGATTTTTCAAGTTAGTTGACAGGTTGAAGTGGTTGACACCCATTACCCTGGTTGACGCTATGCAGGTGTTCACTATCAGCAACCGATACAGCCACCTTTACCGAAGCTGTAACGATGGCCCTTTTTCTTCAAGATCCTTTCAATTTCAACCATTGAAATTTCAGTAACTTCCAACGCCTCCCACTAACTCGATTCCGCGGGTTTCATGCCCCGTGTAACGCGAAACCTCTCAGGGTCCCCAGCGTGATTTCCTGTCATCGAGAGGCGGAGCAAGCGAAACTCGCTTGGTAGGCTGGAGCGCAAAGCACCTGCCCACGACACCTGGATGCTGACGTTAGCGTTACACGCACGGGCAGCGTTACATCCGATGTACGCGATGCCGCTCAACTGTGTAACAGCCGTGAAAGCCAATGAAACCGGGCGTTTGGTGAAGGGCGTTACACTCGTAACACCAGTTACACCGGTTTTGGAGGGGGCTAGGTGTGTGCTCTCATGCTGTCTTTCCAAATTGGCCCTACATCACATTGTTGGCCTTTAGTGAATCAAGATGGTCGGCATGATTTCTAATCACCAGGTGGTGAGGACAGCTGATATGCAATGCCACTGGCTCGAGGTAGATTGACTACCTGACAAAACGGCGAGAGACCATCATGGAAGACACCCCTTTGCTTGCGTCATTACTCAAGCGCATGAATGAAAACCAACTGGCGCTGGGGGCAGCTATCGAGGAGCTGTCAAACTGGGTTGAGCAAAGAGGATCGACGGAAGTGGCACAGAACATTCGAGGGGCACTGGATACCCTGGATGAAAATGCAGGATTCATCACCCTTGCGCTCGCCTCACTGGCGGCGGAAGGTCGAACGAAGAAGTAACGACTCAGCTGGAAGGCACCACATAAGTAACCATTTGGTGTTGCTTCACCCTACGGGGATACCACGAAAAAAGTGGCCAGGAGGAAGCGCCGTGTATGCCCACGTGTATGCCTAACCGAAGCGCCATCAAACATACCCAATGAATACGGGCATCTTACTGTCCAGTTCAAACGACGCCGGGGCACCAGATATGACGAAAAGCCCCAGGCCAAAAGGCCTGGGGCTTTTTTATGAGCGCCTGTTTAACGCTTCTGTAACGCTTCCAACCGCATCGGCAAGTCTTCCTCGGGAAAGCGCTCATGCAAAGCCAGCAGCTTTTCATCCGCCGCCTTGGTCTCCCCGGCCTCACGCAACCTCACAATCTCCTGCAACCCCTCCTCCAACGAAAGTAACGCCACCGGCGCGCGTTTGCTGAGCTTGGTTGTGGTTTCATCCGCCATCGAGCCCATGACTTGCGCACGCTCGGCCTGGGGCGCGACGGCCATTCGGGCCACCGGTGCGGGCGCGGACATCGCGGGCGGGGCGGGGCGTGGAGCTTCCTCATGAAGGGCGGAGAAGGTTGCCGTGGACATTTCAGGTTGCGGCACGGGGGAGCGCGTCACTACGCCGATCATGAGCGCTAAACCGGCCACAGTGGCGAACGCCATCTGCCAGCGCGGACGTTGGCAGGCTTGCAGCCAACGCTGCCACAGGCTCGGCTGCGGAGCCGGGGCTTCGTGGTGGGCGGCGGTGAGGATGAAGGCGTCGAGGGACGCGGGCGGTTCGCCGGTGCTGTGTTGACGCATGTGCTGGAGCAGCACGTCGTCAGGATCCGGGGTGTGTCGGGAGTCGGTCATGCGGGTATCTCCTCGGCCAGCAGGCGGCGCAGTTTCTGCTGGGCGTAACGCAGGCGGCTTTTTACGGTTTCCAGCGGGGCGCCGGTGAGGGCGGCGATTTGCGGCACTTCGAGTTCGCCGTGCAGGCGCAGCAGGAAGACTTCGCGCTGGTCTTCGGGCAGCGCTTGCAGCGCGGCGTCGAGCCGCGCCTGGTCGCGGCTCAGGCTCAGTTGCTGCTCGGGGCCGGCGCTGTCGTCGGGCTGGGCGTGCAGTTGCTCGTCGTAGCTGTCGTGCAGCGGGTTGTGGATGCCGTGCTTGCGCCAATGGTCGATGAGCCGGTTGCGGGCTATCTGGAACAGCCATGTGCGAAAACTCGCCCGGCCTTGTGGCTGGGTGGCGCTGCGGATCAGGCTGAGCCAGGTCTCCTGGTAGATTTCCTCGGCCAGTTCGGTCTTGTTGCTCAGGGACACGAGGAAGCGGTACAGGCCCTGGCGATGCCGCGCATACAGCGCTTCGAACGCCGCAGCGTCACCGGTTCGGTAGCGGGCCAGCAGCGATTCGTCGCTGGGTGAAGCATCTGGTACGGCCATGTAAGTGGCGAACTCCTTCTAGCCAGTAAAACAGAACCCTTGTGGGAGCTGGCTTGCCAGCTCCCACATTGGATCGTCGTTGCCTGCGCGATCAGTGTTTGAGGCCCTGCGCCAGCTCTACCAGTTGCACAAACTCGCTGCGCAACCCGAACGGGTCATCGCCTCGGGCCGAGCGGGCCAGCGCGGCGGTGTCTTGCAGGCTCATGCTGCCAGTGTAGCGGCCATCGCCCTTGAGCTGTTGGGCGAACGCTGCCACGGCCGCCGCGAAGCGCAGGTCGTCGCTGGCCTTGGTGGATTCGTTGCTGATGGGCCGCTCGATCAACTGGCTTTCACCGCCCCCGGCGGGCTTGTAGCGCACACGCAACATCGCCAGCTCACCGGACTTACCCTCGCCTGCAGGCGCAGCGGCATAACGCAAAGGCTCCAACCACCCCTTCTCGCCCTTCGGCACAATTTCGTACAACGCAGTTACCGTGTGCCCTGCACCGATTTCACCGGCGTCGACTTTGTCGTTGTTGAAATCCTCACGCTTCAGGGCGCGGTTTTCATAGCCAAGCAGGCGATATTCGCTGACACGCGCCGGGTTGAACTCCACCTGCAATTTCACATCCCGCGCGACCACGGCCAGGGTCGAGCTGAGTTGGTCGACCAACACTTTGCGGGCTTCGCGCAGGTTGTCGATGTAGGCGTAGTTACCGTCGCCCGCGTCGGCCAGTTGCTCCATCAGGTGTTCATTGTAGTTATCCACGCCAAAACCCAGGGTCGTGAGGGATACGCCGCTTTTGCGCTGCGACGCGGCCATCTGCTTAAGGCTGTCGAAGTCACTGATGCCCACGTTGAAGTCACCGTCGGTGGCCAGCAGGATGCGGTTGATGCCCTTGTCGATAAAGCCTTCGCGGGCCATCTGGTAGGCCAGTTCGATGCCGGATGCACCGGCTGTGGAGCCACCCGCAGTCAGCTGGTCGATGGCATTGCGGATCTTCACCTTGTCGCGACCCGAGGTGGGCTTGAGCACCACGCGGGATTCACCGGCATAGACCACCAGCGAAACACGGTCCTGTTCACGCAACTGATCCACCAGCAATTTCAGGGTGCTTTTTACCAGCGGCAAGCCTTCGCGGCGGTCCATGGAGCCAGACACGTCCACCAGGAACACCAGGTTAGCCGGCGCCAGCTGCGCTACCGCGCGGTCAGAGGCCTTGATGCCGATACGCAGCAGTTGAGTGCGCGGGTTCCAGGGGGTGGCGGCCACTTCGGTAGTCACGCCAAAGGGTGATCCATCGGTGGGCAGCGCATAACTGTAGGGGAAGTAATTGACCATTTCCTCCAGTCGCACAGCGCCTTCGGGCGGCAGGCTGCCTTGGTTTAGGAAACGCCTTACGTTGGCGTAGCTGCCGGTGTCGACGTCAGCGCTGAAGGTGGACACGGGCGTTTCAGCCACGCGATGCACCGGGTTGTCCGGCAGGTTTTCGTACTGTTCGCGGGGCTCGCTGCGGTACTCCATCACAGCCGACTCCTGCATACGCATGGGTGCAGGCATCGCCATGCGCTTGACCATCGCGCCTTGGGCCGGCGCGCTTTGCAGCTCAGCGACGGGTGCGGGCTCGACAGGCGTCGACACATCACTGGACGTAGACAGCCCACAACCGGCCAGCGCCACCAGCAAGGTAACGGCAAAGCCCTGGGCAGCAGGACGCAGGTAGAGCAGAGGACGGGACATGGGCTGAACCTCGTGAATGAATGATCCGTTCACAAGGTCAGACGCAAGGTGTGGGGGGTTCGGGTTAAATCTCGAATAACGGCTCAATCATTGTGGGAGCGGGCTTGCCTGCGATGGCCATGGGAATCTACACCTCTTCAATGTGAGAGTGCGTAGCAGCTGTCGAGCCTTGGCGAGGCTGCGTCAGCGGTGTGTCAGACAGACCGCAAACGCAGCCTCGCCAAGGCTCGACAGCTGCTACGCCGGGGATCGCTCAAGATGTGTAGATACCTATGCTGCGATGGCGGCGATACATTCAGCGTTGGTATTGCCTGACAGTCCGCTATCGCGAGCAAGCCCGCTCCCACATGTTGATCCTCGGTGATTTCAGAACCAGGCTATTACCTCAGTCCGTACCGTACTTCGGGTTACGCGGACCGTACAGGATCCCCGCACGCTGCCCCGGCGACAGCAGGCGCGCGCTGGTGATACCGGCAATCGGGTGCGCCGCATCGGTGGAACTGTTGATCACTTGCTTGACCGCCGCCGTGATCAGCATGCCGACCAGGCCGCCGCCGTTGTTGTTGCCTTCCTCGCTGGAAGCATGCGCCGAGCCGGTCCACAGGGTGGTGCCGGTGCGCAGGTCGACCAGTTTGGCCGAGGCCGTCACGGAGGTGTCGCTGGAGATCAGCATGTACTTGGTGCCGTAATTGGTAACGGTGATGTACAGCGCCGCGTCCGCACCAAAGATGTCGTGCAGCTTGGCCGGTGCCACGCCCTGGATATCGTTGGCGGTGGTCAGGCCGTTCTGGCGGAAGGTTTCGTCCACCAGAGCGATCGGCAACACGTAGTAACCGGCTTCGGCCAGCGGGTAGGTCACTTGCGAAACCAGGCTGTAGGACGCCTGCACTTCCGGCGATTCATTGATCGGCGGCAGTACCAGGATCGACTTGGGTCGCGCCTGTTTGTACGCCGTGTAATCAATCGTCTTGGGTGCCGCGCAACCGCCGAGCAAAGCCAGGGCCAGCAAGGCGCCAGTGAGTTTTAACAGGCTCATTTAGTGGCAACTCCGGTCTTGGCGTTTTTCAGCAGGAAATCCATGTAGGCAGCGGACTCAGGGAACAGCGCCTTCTCGGTGCGAAACTCCTGCACCATCTGGTCATCCTTGCCCATGCTCAGGTACAGCATACCCAAGTGGGCGTGGTAACCCGGCGGGGCCTTGCGGCCGCTGGCGTTGATCTTTTGCAGATCCCGCTCCAATGCCTCGACCTGCGCTTCCTTGGGCTCGCCCTTGAAGTACTCGTAAACCTGCGGCTGGTAGCTTTCCCATTGATACAGGGGCTGGGGCGCCGTCTGGCACCCAGCAACCGCTGCAACTGCTGTCAGCATCAGCGCCAACTTAACTGCCTTGCTCATCCTTGTACTGCTCCTTGAGGTGCTGCTGATCAGTTGCGTGGGTTCCAGGCGCCGGCGTTGATGCCGTCGACGAGGCGGTTGATGGCTTCGCGCATGGCCAGGTCGAGGACCTTGCCATTGAGGGTGGAGTCGTAGCTGGCGGTGCCGCCAAAGCCGATGACTTCACGGTTGGACAGCGCGTATTCACCGGCGCCCTGGGTGGAATACACCACTTCGGAGGTGCTGATGTTGACGATATTCAACGCGACTTTGGCGTAAGCCACTTGTGTCTTGCCACGGCCAAGAATGCCGAACAGCTGGCGGTCGCCGGTTTCTTTGCGGCCGAACTCGGTTACGTCGCCGGTCACTACGTAGTCAGCGCCCTTGAGCTTTTGCGCGGTGCCTTTGATCGCGGCTTCCTGGGAGATTTCGCCCATGTTGTCGCGGTCCAGCACGCTGAAGCGGTTAGTCTGCTGCAGGTGGGTGATCAGGATGGTCTTGGCCTGGCCACCGAGGCGGTCGACACCGTCGGAGAAGATGCCGCGCATGTAGCTGGAGCGGTTGTCGAACTTGCCCACGGCAATCGGTACACGCACGCCGGAATAGGCGACGTTGGCGCTGGCGACTTGTTCCACCGGCAGCGCGCGGTTGCTCTCGGTGGCGCAACCGGCCACGGTCAGCAGCGCTGCGGCGGTGAGGCCGGACAGCAGGATTTTGGACAGTGAGTTCACAGGGTGCTCCTAAGTGGGGAAATCCAAAGCGATTAGCCGCTATCGAGAAGGGATATCTTGCAGGTCGTCGACAATGTATTGGCTCAGCCCACCAGTGAAATGTCGCTCGACACTGGCGTTACCGGTATTGGTGATGATGCCGCCGATGGTCTTCCATTGCTGCACCTGGCCCACCCAGTTGTTGGGCACCAGGCCTGGCCGGTCGTGGGCAAAGCGCAGCACTTGGGCGCCGGCTTTCTTGACCTTGACCTTGTAGCCGAAATCGATGCTTTGCAGGATGGTGCCGTCGTCGATGACTAAATTGGACAGCCCGCCGTTGGTGTCGATGATATGGCGTACGTAGACGATATCCACGTCCAGCAAATAATCGGCGGTTTCCTTGCTGGTGGCGTAGCGCTTGGCGTTGAGCAGGCGGTTGACCAGGTCGACGCCGAGTTCCTGGCGAACCTTGTCGTCGGGCATGAAATGTTTGCTTTTGCCGCCCACTTCAACGTCGAAGGTGTCGACCCAGTAGGTAGCCGTCTTGGGAATAGTGACCGGCGCCGGGGAGATGTAATACGCCGGCTTGGAGGCACAGCCCGCCATAAGGCAGGCCGCGAGGAATACGGCAAACAGGCGCATGTCTGAATTCGTCCCTGAAAAGTATCGTGCTTTAAACAATCGCGGCATTTTACGGAGTTGAAAGCCGTTCTCAAGTTGTTTTGACGCCCAAGCTGCGCCGTTTTACTGGCGCTTACGCCCAAGTCCGCGGCGAAATGCCCTAAGGCATTGTCAGCAAAACAAAAACAATGATGGCTATTAGCCTGCACCGATCAAATAAAAAATGCATGCTCAAGTTATGCCCGTGAAGGACGAGACAGTGGCTTGGTTCGTTCATTTATAGGGATATTGCGTGTTGAAAATCCTCTTCCGGGCGGCGGCGCTCGTCGCCGCGTTATCCATGACCGGCTGTGTGTCGTACACCGTCACTGGCCCCATCGGCGCCCCGCTCCATCCGGCCTCCAGCAGTAGCTCGCGCAGTGCGCAAGTCGCCGATGTGACGGTGAATGCTGCCGACGTCAACGAGGCCAACAAGACGGCCATCAGCCGCTCGCTGACGGCCCAGATCAACCAGTACGTGCGCACGGCGGGTTATTTCAAGCAGGTCACCGAGTATCCGGTACGCCTGGGCGAGCACGACGTCACGCTCAAATTCAACATGACCTCCCTCAAAGGCCATCGCGCGCCGCACCCTGCGTATGTGCCGGGCGCGCTGCTGACGCTGACGATCTGGATCTGGGTCAACGGCCCGATCTACGTGGACAGCTTCGACGTAGCCGGCGACCTGGTCATCGTCGACCGCAACGGCCAGGAACTGGCTTCGGCGAAAGAGTCGATCAAGTTCGAACACAACGTCGGGCTTTACAGCGGCCAGTATTGGGCGCCTTCGATGGGCGGCCAGCAACTGACCAAGCTGGTCGCGCAATTGCTCGACACCGCTACCGCCAAACTGGCGAAACCGTAAATTTAAGGAGCAACACATGAAAGGATTGATCAAACACTGCCTGGTCCTCGCGGCGGTCTTACTGACCGGTTGCGTTTCCTACTCGCAGCACGAGCTGCCGGCAGTGCAAACCTGGCCACCAACCGCTAACGCACCGGCACAAAAGCCGACGGCGTACGTGCGCACCACGGCGCAAAACCACGTCAACGGTGGCCCAGGCAACGCGGCAGTGGGTGCCCCGGTGGTGCTGTGGGAAAAGGCTGTGGCCGACACCTTCCAGCAGTCCAACCGCTTTTCGCGAGTGAGCACCGACAAGGTTGACTCGGACCTCTACGTGGATGCCACCCTGCACAACAATGAAGAATACAGCCCGGTGTCAGCGTTTATTACCGGCTTCACGTTCTGCATCATCCCCACCACTGCGAAGAACATCTTTACCCTCGAAACGGTGTTCAAGGACAAGGACGGCAAAGAGTTGGGCCGGGTCAAAAAGAGTGAGTCGGTGCGCACATGGGTGCATCTGGTGCTGATCGTAGGCCTGCCTTTCCAGACCGACACACGGGAAGTGGTCGAGGCGTTGACGCGCAGTACGCTGGATGAGGCGGTGCAGCGCAAGTTACTGTAAGGCCTGTACGTCGGCGGATATCCAGCTGACGCACCTCAATAAAAATGTGGGAGCTGCGAACCGCCGCTCCCACATTGTTACAGCCATGCCGCCCTGCTCAAGTGTTGATCACAATCGTCTTGGCCAACATATCGCCCAATCGACGGCGCAACCCGAACAGCACAAAAAGCCCGTCCAGCATACTGAACAGCAGCTTCGGAAAATTACGCAGAAACGATTGAAACAGCGTGCAGTTCGTTGGATACGGGTAACCCACCACCGCCGTGCGGCACACCCGCTTACCCAGGCTCTGGCCTTTGGGCAAGGCATCGCAAAACAGAAAGTACCCGAAGGCTAAAAACATCAGCACATAGCGGATGCCATCGAAAAACAGCGGGCCCACCACTGAGTGCAAAGACAGATACGCGTAGTCCAGGTTGCGGATCAAAAACAGCAGGAAAAACACCACGGCCATATCGATGACATAGCCGAGCAGCCGCCTGAACGGGCTGGCGAGGTTCCAGGTTTCTGCCGCCGATGCTGAATCGTTCATAACGCGCTTATCCCCTGCCTTTGTCATAAATATCCGCCAGGCTGCGAACGCTCGTCAGGTTACCGGTCTGGATCACGATGGTCTTGGCGAACATGTCGCCAAGGCGTGTCCTGGATTCCATGAGGATCCACACCCAATCGATGACCACCAGTGCACCGGAGTTACGCGTGAACGACTGGGAAACGCTGCAACCCTTGAGGGTCTTGCGGTCCACCGTGGCAATGCTCAGCAGGCGCTTGCCCAGGCTCTGGCCGTTGGGGAGTGCATCGGCCAGCAGGAAGTAGGCAAAGCCCGCAAAAAACGCGCAAAGGAAACCAGCCTTGGGCGTCACCCCTGGGACATAGGCAGACAACGCCCCGGCGACGAATTTGACGATGAAAAAGATCAGCACCGCGATGGCGCAGTCGATGATGCGTGCGGCCAGGCGACGGCCGATGCTGGCCAGGATTGTGGGGCGTTTAGGGGTGTTATTTGCGTCCATACAGGATTACTCCAACTTCAAAGTGATTGCGTCTATTCCGGGCGGGTGCAATTGCGCTCCCAGCCTTTTTCAATCGTGCCGCCGTACTTTTCACAGGACGCCCTTTCCAACAGAGCGTCCAGGGAATCGCGCCCAGGCTCAACCCACAGCAGGCCGAGCAAGTAGGCCGCCGCGGCCGCGAGCACCAGTATCGCAGCCATCCGAGTCAGCATGAATCGAAGCGTTGCTGCGGTTGTGCGCGACCGCTCAAACACGAACGCGAACAACAGCCCAATGCCGCACCACACGAAGCCTGCGACTGCCACGCCCAACGGCGTCGAACCAGGATCGAGGTAGGCCCAGGCCAGCATGACTACCGTGGCGCTGGCGCACATCACCAACAGGCACAGCCACTGGGCAACCCGACACCCGATGCTGAAAAAGCGCGCCGAGCGCATTTGAGCATTCACGGGAACGTCATACCGATGCGTGCCCGCTCTTCGGAAAACCAGATGCCTGTGACCTTACCGACCACCTCTTCAACGGCCACCTGTCCCATAAAGCGGCTGTCATTGCTGTTATTGCGGTTGTCACCCAGCAGGTAGACGTGCCCTGGCTCGACCTTGAGCGGAGCCAACTCCATCGACGCCGGCCCATTCACACGGTCTGCCGGCGCATGAAACAGGCCGAGGTTTTCACCGTTGCGGATCAGTTCGCCGTTGACGATGGCCAACGTATCTCCCCCAACACCCGCCACGCGCTTGATCGCCTCAGTGCCGTTCCAGCGATACACCACGATATCGCCGACCTTCGGCGCACCGGCCTTGAGGTCGGCCACAATGTAGTCGCCCACGGACACCGTCGGCGCCATCGAACCGGTCGGAATGTAGTAGTTCTTGAACCCCATCAGCGGCCCCCGCAGGACCTCCAACAGAATGAACGTGATCACGATCAACACGCCGACGTATAGCGCGTGGAACCGTTTGCGCGGCACGCCCGCCGGGCCGGTGTAGCGACGGGCCAACACTGCCGATACGATCGCCGAGCTGAGCTTGACCGCGATAATCCAGCCGAACAACACATACAGCCCAATGGGCGAGGCACTCAGGCCGAACACGCCGAGCAGCACCACACCGCCGTACAACAGCGCGGCAACCGAAATGGCCCACTTGATACGGCCCACGTAGACAAGCCCCCAGCCGGCCACCAGGCAGGACATCAGGAAAGCTTGTAGGGAGAGTTTTACGGGTTTCATTGATCATCCTTAATAATGCAAGTACGCGCGTTGCGCATATTACTGTGCGGCGCGCCAATCCACGTAACCCTTGACCGCCGCTAACTGGCTCAAAATGAAGCTGGAAAAATCTTCGAACAAAACCGTTGCCCCATCCAGTTCAGGATCAATTTCTACGATTGCCCAATCGTTCTCTGCATCGAATGCATAAAGCACACCGCTCCCACTGCCAGTGGAAATAGGGGTCAGACCACCATTAACGTTAAATTTATATGGATTTCGCTAAAAACGTGGCCCGACCCCGATCCCTCCACATTAAATAAATCCGTCACGTTTACTTCCTAAATCACCCCCCTCACCGATTAATATTTATTACACCTGAATAATCACCAAATTTCGGTGCAACTTCGTAGTTCCCTGCCGGTTCAAAGGTTGATTGAGCATCTTCAACCGTATAGGGAATCATCCTCTCACGCCTAACGACAAGACCACCCTGCCGTCCAAATATATAAGTTGTTCCAAAAGCGACCTTGCCCCCCTCGAATTCACGGTGGGTGGCCATCGAGAGAAAAAGTTGGCTTTCGTCTAAGTAGTGAAATTGATAGGTCAGATACTCATGGCCTCTATCGTCAAGAAAACCGACGCCAACCATACCCTTATCTATCAACATTTCAACAAAACAAGAAGGCGTTGATTCCGACCCAATTAGAGCGGTATATGACTTACCTGCCTGATGCTCGGCCCGTGCCGTGGACTCATTCATTGGTTCTATCGCGCATTTTTTTGCACGGAACCAGGATTTGCTATAAAAGACTGGCATGACCATTAATAGGTATTCCCTTTGGTATATCTGATGGCAGCATTAAAGGGGCAGATTTATTAAACAGCTTGTAAATAAATCAGTCACCTTTATCCGATCCCTTAACCCCGATTCCCCTTCACTTTTAATATGCCCCAGCATCCAAATCCGCAATGGACAACCAGTAAGCAACAACCGCGTCAAACGCCTTATCATCGGCGCGCTCCTGCAACGCAACCAGTGCCTGCCGTGCATCGCCGATGGACCAGCCAGTGGAGTTCAGAGTCAGCCATGCGCAGTCAAGGCGTCCCGCTTGCATAAAATCCTCGAACAACGGCTTTTTCTCGCGCTCAGGATCAAACCAAGTGGGCAGTTCCACGCCGTTCGGCACTGGGATGTGCTGGTCGACAACTTCAAAATAGCAACTGCTTTCCCACCAATTAGGGATTGGGTCGAACGGGTTCGGAAAGTTTCCGGTATAACGCTTTGCACCGTCAGAAATACTGGCCAGTGGCGTCAACGTCTTGAACGGTTCAACGTTGGCGAAGCCTTTGGAGTCGTCGCCAGTTTTCAACGACTGCGCATCCAATGCTTCCAGGCAATCAAGCCCCACCGCCTTGGCGAACTGCTCAAGTTCGGGCGTGACACCCTCCTCAAGACTCATCGACATCATTGCGAGCACGCCCATCAGTTGCGCAGGCGTGCGGGCGATCTCTACGGTCATTCGGTCGATGCCAACATACATTTTTACGAAGGTGGGTTCACGATCAACAAACCAGTGCTTCCAGTACCCAATATAGGTAGGCCAAGATCCGTCACTCCATATCGGGATCAACGCAGGTGGAAACCCATACCACTCGGCAGGGGCTCGCAGTGTGCAGATGGGCGTGCCGATGCTTCCATCGGCGCATGCCACCAGCGCGTCGTGTAACCCCAGGGCTTCTAATGCCGTTTTAACGTTCATGCCTTCACCGTTTTGGCGCCAGAGGCGTCGACCACTCGGGGATCTCCAGAAATAGGGGCCAGACCACCAATATACATTGGTGCACTAATCGTGGTCTGCCCCCAACTCTTAGCAGATCAACGAACATTAAAAAACCAAAGAACGGGGAAATAGGGGTCAGAACACAATTGACATTTGAAAGTCATCTCTTTGGTCGGCCAGCGAATCCTCTAACGGTTCGCTTACCCAAAGCTTGTGCTATCTGCGACGCAAACTTTCCCGTTCCGAATACGTAATTTCCATTTGTAGCATCTCTGATTTGGTCGATTACTTCCTGCTGAAGCTCATCCTTGAAAAGACGACGATACGCCTCAGCCCTCTGATCGACATTACTACCCAATTCTTTATAACAATCATGAGGCGTTGTAAGTGCTGAAGTTTCCAGCTCTGCATTTGCTCGGTAGCTCGTCCAACGATACTCAGCGGGATGATCCACCATTCCCGCTCTGACGGGATTCATTTCTATGTAACGATAACAGGCCATCAAATAGCTTTCGTGTTGCACCAAACAAGAACGATAACGACCTTCCCACAGAGTTCCCGTTCGTTGATAAGTACGATTTATATTTTGGACATAACGCTGACCAAGTCCTTTCATTAACGAACAAGCACTTAGAGCGGTAGTTGGAGTCAGTAACAAATGCACGTGATTCGTCATGAGACACCACGCGTGAATTTTGCAGCCATGCGTTTCCGACAAGAGCTTTAAGAGGTGGATATAAAAAATATAATCATCTTCTGAATAGAAGCAAACCGAACGATTATTTCCGCGCTGTATGATGTGCAGCGGAAGACCTGGTACCAACAACCGAGGACGACGAGCCATAACAAACCCCTGATTTCTGAAAGAGATCAGCTTAGTCGTCTGCAACAAAAATAAAGGAAGATAATGATTTCAAAAAATAAATCAAATTTTTAAAGAGCATAATTTTTATAAATAGCGAAAACCGTTAGATACATTAATTAAACATCACAAAAAAGTTAAACCCTTGTATGGATTTCGCTGAAAACGTGGTCTGACCCCGATTCCCACCCAATGTGAACGTTTTGGCTGGGAAAATAGGGGTCAGACCACCAATATACGTTTTAGCAGTAATCGTGGTCTGACCCCTATTTTCCAGTGACTGGCGTATAGGCGGTTGTAAACTCCATCATTAATTCCCACCCTATTTTTCTCCTGAAACAAAATCCGGACATGGTACTTTTGGCATATTGTCGTAGGCCTTCAACACTGCCTGCAAAGGTATCAGAATTAAAGGGGACAGATTTATTAATAGCCTACCGATCAGCGTCACATTTAAATAAATCCGCCCCCTTTATCCCTGCGTAATGATTCCATACACCTGACCCACCTTCCCACATGCACCCCACATTACAGGGGAAAGATTTATTTAATAGCTTACCGCCAAACGAAAAACTTAAACAATCCTCCTTTATCTTTACACAAACTAACTCATACTATAATAACTATAAAGATCCGAATCCGGCCAAAACTCATCATATGCGGTCAATAGACTTCGAAGGGCCTCACTACGAGGATCTTCTGAAGGGTTCATTTTTGAAATTACAAATTCTTTTATTTCAGGCCACTGCAACTCACGCATGCAAAATGCCACAGCTTCAAATGGCGAGTTCCTAGATGTTAAAATCAGTTTAAATCTATCTATAAACCACTCTCTATAGTCCGGATGTTTTTTTACAAATTCTAAAATATTTAACAATGACATCTCATAGGAAATTTCCAGCTCTTCACTAAAAGCGGCCATAGCTACATCACAAAGAATATCAAACTGTTCAATAATGTCATTCATTTTGGCACCCAAGCACCTTTTCTTGGATTACCAGGATCTGGCACCCAGACTTTCTCTATGTATTTACCAGTCACATCAAGTCCTTTTTGAGAGAACGCATTTTCTGCTGCGATCTGTGCAGCGCGACCGGAAGGTTCATAATGCCCAGAAGTGTTATCTATATATTTAACTTCCCCGCGCACAATTTTCACCTCGCCAGCTGCAATAACGGGTTTACTATTCGCAAGGTCAATTTGACCTCCACCTACCTCATTAAACTTTCGCCCGATTACTAAGTTACCATCTTCAAGAACAACATAGTTATATGTTCCTATACCTTTAGTCAACTTTGTATCTGCGATAAGTGTTGGAACAGCTGTTGGATGATCTGGGAATTGATTTAGAAAATTAGGCGTCGCTTGACTTTCTACCGAACCTGCCGGCGTTTTCACTCCTTTGGCAAAATCTGGACCGCCTGGTAGAACATTCCTTTCAATCGGAATACCCATCTCCGAGTCCGCCTGCCCCCAAAACATTCCCTCGTTTTTAGCAACCGCACCTTTAGCAGAGCCTGCAACCGACTGCCCCTTAAACACGCTCGGCAACCCAGCAGCCGAAGCGTTCAAAAGCCCAAGGAAAATGTTTTGGGCGCCGTCGCCCGAATCACCCTTGTAGGTCTGCACCCCACCATAAGTAGCCTGCAATATGCCACTTTCAGCCGTCACCAACCGTATCGCCAAGCCCATGCCCCCGCCCAGCACATACAAAGCCGGCGTACCGATTGCAGCTTCTCCTTCGTAGTTCTGTCCGATGCGCAATGTCTTTTGCGCTTCGCGGTAAAGCTGTTCGTTTTCGCTAGGAGAGCGGTTCATCTGCGCCAACAAGTCGCCGGGATAGAGCCGTTCCAGCGAAGCGTCTTTATTGGAACTGCCAGCCGCGTATGCCACATCGTTGCTTTGCCGCAGAGGACCGGGCCGCATCAGCGCGTAGATGCGACGATCAGCCTCACCCTGACCATACGCCGCAACGAGTGCGTTTTCGTAATCCGCGAGGTAGGCCTGTGCTGCGACTTTATCGGCAGCCGACATCGAGTCTGGGTTGCGGCGCAGGCGCTCAACCAGGGCATTTGAAATCTGATCTCGCTGATCGAGCGCGATAAGCGTCTTTGCGTCCTCGAGGGTGTACTTGTTGCGCTTGAACGAGTCGCGGGCCTTTTGAAGCAAAGACTCGTTGGCTGGACTCAAAAGGTTATTTTCAACCGCGTTCTTACCGACTTGTGCCGCTGCGACCGCATCCAGCGCGCCCTTGCCGGTAAGCGACCCGGAAAGACCACCTGCCAAGGTTGCGAGGCTGGAGATTGTCTGCTTTTGCCCTTCGGACAGTTTTTCATTACTGACATCGCCATACAGGCTTTCCTTGATCAGACGCGCGGTTTCCTCCGCCGCAACAGCACCGGCTGCGCCAGCAAGTGCTGAGTTACCGCCAGCCTTGGCGAGCACAGCACCCAGTACCGCATGGGCCATCAGATTGGCTGTGGGGTCGCCCTTGGTCCTGTCCCTGATTGTTTCTGCCAGATACGGCGCCGCCGCTCCCGCCAACGCGCCCCCGACGCTACCGCCCATGGCCGCTTGCACCACAGCCGTCACCGCCTGGCTGGCTTTCTGGAAGCTGCTGCCGACGCCGTAATCCTGTTGGGCACGAAAGCTGATTTGCTCCGGTGTCGGGTTAGCGACACCGTCATCAATCAGCTTCTGCCGCGTGGCTTTGCTGACGTCGCTGTTGGGGTCGTTTGCTGCCTTGATTCTGGCCTCGGCAATCGCGTCGCCAATGCCCTTGGTCAGCTCCATCGAGCTTTTGACCAGGTCCATGCGCTCTTGCATCGCCTTTTCATCGGGCTTGTCGAGGCGTTGGTTGGCGTTGGCCGTGTCACGGTTCAAACCGACGAGATCGCTAGCGCCCGCAGGGTTGCGCACTATGATCGTGCCTTCGCTTACCGCACTGCGCGTGTAGCTGTGATCCGAGTCGTTTAGTGCCATGCCATACAAGGGACCTGGCTTGAGTGTTCCCACCCCTCCACCGTAAGAACCGGAGACGCTCACGCCCGCCGACTGGCTCTTGATATCGCTCTTGTTCTTGATATCGCTGACCAGCAAGCGATCCGTGCTGAGGCGGTTCTTGTCAGCGCTGGCTTCACTGGCAATCACCGCGCCTTGCAAGGTGGTGGTCTTGCCGACATTGATGTCGTAGCCGTCTTTACCGGCAAAGAAGCCGCTCTGGTCGGTCACCGCCTGGTAGTCGCTGTTCATTTTCGACGCCGCCAGGTTCGCGGACGCAGAAACGGTGGAGCCTAGGCAGAACGGAGGAATGCAAATGCTCGCGCCAAAACCGGCGCTGTTCTGCTTGCTCTTGGACGTTTCGGAGTCCTGGCGCGACAGGATGTTGAGGTTGCCGCCGATGTCGGCATCAATGCGATCAGCACGCACCTGGGCCCCGGCCAGCGTGGTGTCCTGGCCGCTGCGCAGTACCAGCGAGCCGGTGTCCAGGGTGGTATTGACCTGGGTGACGGAGCTCCCCGAACCCAGGTTTTTGGCGATTTGCGCGCCGAGGTCGAGGGTGAAACCGGTTTGCTCGCCGATGTTGAAGCTGACGCCGATGGCGGTTCGATTGCGCGAGCCGTCATTTTTGCGGTCGGTGGTGTTCTGCGCGCTTTGCAGCAGGATGTTGTTTTTCGCCGACAGCAGGGTGTTGCCCGCTTTCAATGAACTGCCGGTGATCAACAGATCCCCTGCGGTACCCGGCGCATCGCCCGCCGCGATGATCGACAGTTTCCCGCCGGCGTTCAGGCTGCTCTGGTGAGCGGTCTGCGCGGCATACTCGTTGCTGCTTTTGGTGCGGGTGTTGGCCAGTTCGGTGCCAATCTTGATCATAGAACCGGAGGAACCACCGCCGGTGTCGTCATTGCCGTTGATTTTATTAGCAAGGTCGCCCATCTGATTATTGAGGTTGTAGGCCGCCAGCGCAGCCTGGGCGATCTTCACTGCCTTCAGCCGTGGGTCGTCGGCACTACGCGACGCCTTGGCTGCATCGCGCATGCTGGTGGCGGTGTCGACGATCATGCCACCCACTACACGCCCAACCGCCAAACTCCTGGAACTGTCCTTACTCGTCTGACTGGCCGTCTCCATTCCCGAAGTAACGGTGACATTCGCCCCGCTCAACTCCATGTTCTTGGTGCTCACCAAATCACTGGCCACCACCTTCAACTCACGCCCCGCCGTCAGCGACACGTTGCCCGCGCTAGAGCCAATCGTGCTGCCGGTCAAGGTCATTTCATTGGCTGTGCCGTTGTGTTTGGAGCTGTTGATGTACAGCTTCTGGTTGCCGGTCATGTCGTCCAGACCGAGCTTGTTGCCGGTCAACACGCCGGTGAGGTCGCGGTTCTTCTCCTTGTGCATGTCGGTGCGGGCGAAGGTGTTTTGCGCCGCGTCGATGGTCAGGTCGCGGCCGGCTTGCACGGCGAGGTCGCCGGTGCTGACCAGGTTGGAACCGGTGACCGTGGCGTCGCGCTTGGCGGCGACGGTGACGGTTTCGCCGGAGACCATGCTGCCCAGGGCGGTGGTGCGTTTTTCGTCGACTTTGTCTTGGACTTTGCTCGACTTGAGGCCGCCCCAGCTGCTTTTGCTTTCCTTGCGTTCGTGGCGGGCGCTGTCTGAGTTGCTGACGGCGAGAATGCTCACATCCTGGCCCGCGACCAATTGCGTCGCACCTTTTTCGGCAGTGACTGAGCTGCCCGCCAGCAGCAAGTTTTCACCGGCCACGACGGTGCTGTTTTTGCCAGCGCTGACGAGGCTGCCGACGTTGTTCACGGCGTCGGTTTCATCGAGGCGGAATTTCTTGCCCTGGGAAGTTTTCTTGGTCTTGCTGTAGAAGCTGTAGTCCTGGTTTGCAGCAGCCTTGAGCTCGAGGTTTTTGCCGGAGACCAGGTACGCTTCGTTGCCGGCATTGACCTGGCTGGCGACCAATTGCAGGTTCTGCCCGGCGCTCAGGGTGGCGTCGCCGCCGGCCTTGATCACGCTGGAGACTTGCTGCACGTGGTCTTCGATGCTTTTGATCTTTTTCGAGTTGTAGGTCGAGTGCTGTTCGTTGGCTGCCGCGATGGCGTTGAGGGTGGCGATCACGTGCAGGTCGCAGCCGGCTTGCAGAATGACGTGTTGGCTTTTTGATGCCTTGCGCGTTTTTACGCTGAGGACTTATAGTCCGCCGGTCGCCCACATGGCGATTCAGGTTTGGCGACCTGACGGTAGAGAATGCGCAAGCTGGGAGCTTTTTTGCAGCCACTTGCGCGCCTGCAAAGTCGTCTTATGACGGCTGTGCGCGGGAGACCTTCGGGTCTGCCGGTTTTCTCTACTGCCGGTTCGCCAACCTGCGTACAGCTGTCACCCATTCGTTTGGCGACGTTTGAGTGATGGCATTCATCACTTAAGTAGAGAGTCCAAAAATGAATAGATACATGCCCCTGACAGGCCACGATTCAGCTATCCCGGCGCTGCTGATCGACACGCAAGCGCCCCTTGATGTTCTCTATGACGCCGCCACGTACCGCATTCGTGCGGTGACTCAGTTTTTGGAGAACCTTGCGTTTCGGGAGGAGATCAGCAGTGATGCGATTGTGCTGCACGACTTTGCACTGTTGTTGGCAATTCCGCTGAGAGATGGGTGTGATTTGCTCGATGTGATTGGGCGGAAGTTGAATTCACAAAATTCATAAATAAAAATGGGCGGTTATTTTCATAACCGCCTTATTTGAAGCATTTCACACAGATAAAAATAAAAACTCAATTTTTAAAGAACGCAATATTGCCAAGCAAGCTCCACTCACTCACACTCACACAAAAAACGTTGCCTGACCCCGATTACCACTGAACAAATCCGTTTCCTTTATCTCAGTAATACCGTGTACTACCATCCCCCATTACCAGATATATAAGACTTGACATACTTCCATCTCGTGACGATCCAATACGCGGAAAATAAAAATGTAAGAGGAAATCCGATCCAGTTGTAAACCCACGGAGAGTCCGTACCCAAGACAAGAGTAATCACAGCCGCGATGAGCATTGCAAGTACCAAGCTAATAGCCAATATCATAAAAAAAAGGGAGATGGATAAAAAAAACCCATCTATCCATTTATTTTTTCTCATGCGAAACCCCCTCATAAAAAGTATACCCTTTATCAGCAACAGACTTCAGATACAGTGTCAGTGCTGAGCCATAGGGTACTGCTTTTCCAAAAACAAACTTATTATTATCAAAACTATGCACGGTAACTCCGAACATCGAGTTAGGCTTATTAAGTCCGTCCGCCAAGCCCATTTTAAGAGGAACCTTAACGAAGCCAGAGCCCAATGACAATGCTAAATCTGCACCACTATAAATAACAGGTCCATAACCGCCAGGAATCTCATTAAATACTTCTTTTACGGGGTTATAGCCACCCCGGCTATTGTTGAAATGATTATAAACTCCCGTAATACCTTCTGACACGTTGCCGAGCCCGAAGGTCCCCATCGGAATGCCGAAGCCGCACCCGACTAGCGAGACACATAATGCGTAACCCGCCGACACGCTAATCGCTCCCCCCCCTATCGCGGCAGCATCCTTTGTCACCGGAAGGGCATCGCGTGTGCTGAAGTCAAATACGGTATCGGTCATTGAGTAATTGAAGAGCCCTTTGTCTTTTTGCGCATTTACCCACTCAAGCTCCTTGCTCAAACCGACCATATCGGTCTCGCTCAGATATGCATCGTGATATTCCTTCGTACCCCTATCCAAATGAGCCCAGCACTTGATGATGTAGCACGTGGCCTTATCCAGATTGGCCTCCGTGAAGTCGCCTTTCTGCGCCTCAGCCTTAATCGCAGCTATCTCGGCCTCATGAGCAGCTCGGTTATAGACGTCTACCGACATCGCATTCCCCGCCGCAACAACAGCGCCAGAGGTACCGTTGCCAGAGCCGACTACAGTCCCGACGCCTGCTGCGATAAATGCGGCCATCGCATCTTGATCCACACCCTTGATACCATTTTTACCCAACGCATCCGCAATGCTCGGCATCAAGGCCGCAGAAGCCCCCGCGCCCAACGCACCGCTCTGCACACTGCCACTGGACAACCCCATAGCCGCGCCCGCCAGCGCATGCAACATCACACGCGCCGCGCCTCCTTCAGCCCAAGCCGCCCGAGTGGCCGCATCTGCCTTCGGATCAGTCGCACGTGAGTGGGCGTAATCGCCAATTTTATTGAAGATATCGCTGGAGGCCGTGTTAGCGACAATACCCACCGTCGTTCCCACAGGTGCACCACCCAGCCCTGCCGCAATCAACCCGGTCGCAATGTCTGCCATTAACTTCTTGTCGCCACCAACCTGCCAGCGCTTGGCTTCCGCATAAGCGGCATTTGCTGCGAGTACCGTTCCAGCGGCGTCCGGCGAACCGGCTTCGGTCTGGGTTTTGGCTTTATCGGCCAGTGCTTTCGCCTCGTCCGCCTTCGCCTTGCCCACCGCACTGATCACTCCACTGGCCAACTGCGCCGAGCTTTGGATCAGGTCGATACGTTCCTGCATGGCCTTTTCATCAGGCCGGTCGAGCTTCTGATTGGCATTGGCAGTGTCGCGGTTCAGCCCGACTAGGTCATTGGCGCCTTCGGCATTGCGAACCACAATCGTGCCTTCGCTGACCGCGCTGCGGGTGTAACTGTGGTCTTTATCCTTGAGTGCTATCGGGATGGCGCCGCCCGGCGAGGTGCCGCCGCCGCTGCTGGTGGAGACCGAGATGCTCGCCGACTGGCTCTCGATCTCACTCTTGTTCTTGATATCGCTGACGATCAGACGATCCGTGCTGAGGCGGTTGTTGTCAGCGCTGGCTTCGCTGGCAATCACCGCGCCTTGCAGGGTGGTGGTTTTGCCGACATTGATGTCGTAGCCGCCTGTGCCCGCATACAAGCCGCTCTGGTTGGTCACGCCCTTGTAGTCGCTGTTCATCTTGGCGGCGGCAAGGTTCGCCGAGGCGGCGACGGTGGAGCCGTAGCAGAACGGCGGCACGCAGATGCTCGCGCCGAAGCCTGCGCTGTTCTGTTTGCTGCGCGATGACTCGGTGTCCTGGAGAGAGATGATATTGAGGTTGCCGCCAATATCGGCCTTGATCCTGTCCGCGCGAACCTGGGCGCCTTTGAGGGTGGTATCGCCACCGCTTTGCAACAACAGGCTGCCGGTATCGAGGGTGCTGTTGACTTGAGTAACGGAGTTACCGTTGCCATTGTTCTTGGCACCCTGCGCACCGAGGTCGAGGGTGAAACCGTTTTGCTCGCCAATATTGAAGCTGGCGCCGATGGCGGTTTTGGTTTTCGACCCTTCGTTTTTGCGGTCGGTGGTGTTTTGTGCGCTTTGCATCAGCACATCGTTTTTGGCCAGCAACAGGGTGTTGGCGGCTTTCAAGCGGCTGCCGGTGATCTGGATATCACCCTGAGTCCCCGCCGCCGCGCCTGTGGCAACGATCGACAAGTCTTGCCCAGCGTTGAGCGTGCTCTGCTTGGCGGTGGCGCTGTTGAATTCGCTGCTGTTCTTGCTGCGGTTATTGGCCAGTTCAGTGCCGATCTTGATCAGCGAACCGTTGCCGGGCGTGCCGCCAGTTTTGTTTTTGAAGCCGGAGCTTTGTGCATTGGCGTCCGACGCCTGGCCGTTGAGGTTGTAGGCGGCGAGGGCTGCCTGAGCAATTTTGACTGCCTTGAGGCGTGGGTCATCAGCACTGCGCGCCGCTTTGACGGCATCGCGCATGCTGGTGGCGGTGTCCACCACCGAGCCCGCGATCACACGCCCAACCGCCAAACTTTTTGAACTGTCCTGACTGGTCTGACTGACCGTCTCCATTCCCGAAGTAACGGTGACATTCGCCCCGCTCAACTCCATGTTCTTGGTGCTCACCAAATCACTGGCCACCACCTTCAACTCACGCCCCGCCGTCAGCGACACGTTGCCCGCGCTAGAGCCAATCGTGCTGCCGGTCAAGGTCATTTCATTGGCTGTGCCGTTGTGTTTGGAGCTGTTGATGTACAGCTTCTGGTTGCCGGTCATGTCGTCCAGACCGAGCTTGTTGCCGGTCAACACGCCGGTGAGGTCGCGGTTCTTCTCCTTGTGCATGTCGGTGCGGGCGAAGGTGTTTTGCGCCGCGTCGATGGTCAGGTCGCGGCCGGCTTGCACGGCGAGGTCGCCGGTGCTGACCAGGTTGGAACCGGTGACCGTGGCGTCGCGCTTGGCGGCGACGGTGACGGTTTCGCCGGAGACCATGCTGCCCAGGGCGGTGGTGCGTTTTTCGTCGACTTTGTCTTGGACTTTGCTCGACTTGAGGCCGCCCCAGCTGCTTTTGCTTTCCTTGCGTTCGTGGCGGGCGCTGTCTGAGTTGCTGACGGCGAGAATGCTCACATCCTGGCCCGCGACCAATTGCGTCGCACCTTTTTCGGCAGTGACTGAGCTGCCCGCCAGCAGCAAGTTTTCACCGGCCACGACGGTGCTGTTTTTGCCAGCGCTGACGAGGCTGCCGACGTTGTTCACGGCGTCGGTTTCATCGAGGCGGAATTTCTTGCCCTGGGAAGTTTTCTTGGTCTTGCTGTAGAAGCTGTAGTCCTGGTTTGCAGCAGCCTTGAGCTCGAGGTTTTTGCCGGAGACCAGGTACGCTTCGTTGCCGGCATTGACCTGGCTGGCGACCAATTGCAGGTTCTGCCCGGCGCTCAGGGTGGCGTCGCCGCCGGCCTTGATCACGCTGGAGACTTGCTGCACGTGGTCTTCGATGCTTTTGATCTTTTTCGAGTTGTAGGTCGAGTGCTGTTCGTTGGCTGCCGCGATGGCGTTGAGGTCGCGGGTGGCAATCAGGTTGACGTCGCGTTTGGCCTCGACCTGGCTGGCCACGGCGCTGATGTCGCGCCCGGCGATCACGTGCAGGTCGCGGCCAGCCTCGACCACGGAGCCTTGCTGGGCGATGGTGGTGAAGTTGGAACGGGTGCCGATGGCGCCGCTGTCGAGGCTCTTCGAGGCGGTGATGTTGACGTCGCCTTTGGCCTGGACCGCCATGTCAGCGCCGCTCTTGAGCACGCCGCCGACGTTGTTGATGTTGCCACCGGCTTTCAAGGCCAGATCGTTGGCCGATTCGATGCGCGCGGCGCTGTCGACGAAGTCGCTGCGTTCGGTGCGGTAGCTGCTCGCGCTTTCGTGGGTGGTGACGCTGCGTTCGTTGAGCAGGTCGGCGCCGGCGGCGAGGTTGACGTTGCCCGCGCTGATCACACCGCCCGCACGGTTGCTTATGTTGTTGCCGGCCAGCACATCGAGACGGCCGCCCGCTTGCATCAAACCGCTGTTGGCGAGGTCGCCGCCGACGTTCGCCAGCAGGCTGCCGGTGGCGCGCAGGGTGCCGGCGTTATTGAGGTTGCGGCCAGTGATCAGGCTCACGTCACTGCCGGAAATCAGCGCGCCATTGGGCGCCAGGCGGTTGTTTGCCTGGGCCAGGTACAGCACCGGCACCAGCACTTGTTGGCCGGCGACGGTGGTGTTTTCCAGCCACACGATGTCGTGGGTCAGGGCCGCGACTTGTTCGGCGGTGAGGCTGACGCCCACTGACAGGTTGAGCGCAGTTTTGCTGCTGATGGCGTTGTCCATCAGGTGCTTGAACAGGTCGGCGTCGCTGGTCTGGCCGTCGATGAAACGCTGGCCGGTACGGGCGAGAACGGCTTGCTGGATCAGGCGCTGCTCGTAGAAACCATCGCCCAGTCGACGTTGTGCCGTCTCGGGGTCGTAGCCGAGCCGGGTCAGCATGTAGTCCGAGCCCAGGAACTGACGCATGTCGGTAAACAGCGGGTTGGTTTCGATCAGGTATTTGTGCGGGCTGGTCGCGAACTGGCTGGTGGGCAGGCCGTTGGCGCCTTTGCCATCGTTGAGGTGGAACAGGCTGTTCTGCCCGGTGGGCAGGTCGAAGCCCGGCAGGCTCAGTGGGTTGACCTGTTGCTGGGTGAGGTCCGGCGGCAATTGCGAGTTGAGTTTGACCTCGGTCGAGTAGCCGGGTGCATGGGTGTTGGCACCGCTGCCGACGTAGGTGTAGCCACGGTTCACGACACGGTTATCGATACCGTCCTGGGCCTTCACGTCCACGGCGCCACCGGCCTGGATCACGGCGGCGTAGCTTTGGTCGGGCGCCATCAGTTGGGTGGTTTTGCTCAGGGCGGTCTTTTCGTCTTGCATCTTGCCGATGAACGAAGCCAGGCCGGCTTCGACACCGTCCATGTTCTGGCCCGCCGCATAGCGCTGGGTGAAGGAGGCCGCTTCGCGGTACCAACCACCCGGCTTGCGCTCACGTTCGGAGGTAAAGACCCGGTCGTATTGGGTGTCGTGAGTCACAAGGCCGACGTTGCTCAGTTGATTGACGCGCACGGTCATGGCGCCGCCGGCGGCAATGCTACTGCTGCTGTTGAGCAGGTCGCCGCCGCTCAGCAGCATGTCGCCGCCGGAGGTGATGCTGGAACTTGCGGTCGCGTCGCTGACGATAAAGTGATCACGCACGGTGATCTGGAACGGTCGGTTCTGCTTGCCGCCGTCGCAGTCGCCACCGGTCACGCCAAAGATACAGGCAGTGGGTGTGATCGAAGCGCTGTAGATGCCCGATTGGGTGGTCAGCACGGTACGGATGTTATCGATCGTGCTGGCGGCCAGGATCAGGTTGCGCTCGCTTTCGATCGTCCCCGAACTGTTGATGATGCTGGTGGCCGCCGCGCCTTGCCCGTCGCGATCGACGCGCAGGTTGCCCATGGCGTAAATCGTGGCGCCGAGGTTTTTCAGGCGGTCGGTGCGCAGGTTCATGTCGCCGCCGCTGAAGATCAAACCGTGGTCATTGAGCAGGTTGTCTACGGACAGGTCGAGGTTGCCTTGGCTGGCGACGGTGCCGCCGACGGTCCAGTCCAGGCCTTTGCCGGCCAGGCTGCGAGTGCCGAGCAATTGGCCGGTGGCGGTCTGGTTCAGGTTGTCGACGTTGACGGTCAGGCGCCCGGCCTGGATCGCCGTGCTGTTGGTCCAATCGGTTTTGTCGAGGGTCAGGTCGCCGTTGGTGACCAGGCTGCCGCCCACGTCATCCAGGCTGATGCCGCTCAGGTCGAGCACGCCGGTGCCCACGTGCAACACCTTGCCGCCGGTGTTCTGGAAGGTGTTTGCAGCGAGGCTCAACTGGTCGTTGGCGGTTTCCAGGCTGCCGCTGTTATTCAACAGGCCGCCGATGGCGTAGCGGGTTTTACCTGTGTTGCCCAGGGCGCGCATCTGGCCGCTGTTGTTCAGGCCGGCGCTCGCGACATCGAGGGTCGTGGCGCTTTCGATCAAGCTGCGGTTGGTCAGGATACCGCGCAGGTTGACGTCGATCCGGTTGCCGGCGATCTCGCCGCCGTTGTCGACATTGACCCCGGTAAGACTCACACCGCTGCCGGCGAACAGTGTGCCGTTGCCGTTATTGAAGTTGATCGCGTCAACCACTGCGTTACCGGCTTTGGCGGCGATGCGCCCACCGTTGTTATCGAGGGTACCGGCGGTGATGTTCAGGCCGCCCTGCTCGCTGTGGATCAAGCCGTCGGCGCCGTTTTGCAGCAGGCCCGTCGTGGTGATTGCCACCCCGCCGTTGGCGGCGAGGGTGCCTTTGTTCTGGTTATCGATGCTGTTGGCGAACAGCGTCAGCAGGCCCTGGCTGGCGAGCTTGCCGCCCTGGTTGTCGATGTGGGCAGCGCGTTGCACCAGCAACGGCCCGACACTCGCCAGCTTGCCGTTGCGGTTGATCAGGTCGCCGAGCAGATCCAGGGTGATCGCACCGCCACCGGTGAGGTTGCCGGCGCTGTTGTCGAGGCGGTTGCCATGCAGGGTAAACGCGCCCGTGCTGTCGATGATGCCGCCCTGGCTGTTGTCCAGCAGGCCATTGACGTTGAGGGTTTGTGTGCCGTCGCTGAGCAACTGGCCCTTGTTGCGGTTGTCGACGCTATCGGCGGTGACGTCCAGCGCCTGCCTGGCGCTCATCGTACCGCCCTGGTTATCCAGGTTTTGCGCGGCAGTGGCGGTGAGGGTGCGATTGGCGATCACCGTGCCAGTGTTGCTGATGTTCTGGCTGTCGAACGTGACGTCGCCAACGGCATTGCGGGTGTTGTCGGCGTTGACCCCGGCTTCAATGATGCCGGTGTTGGTCAGTTGGCCGTTACTGGCCAGGGTGATGCTGTCGCGAGCGGCGAGAGTCTTGCTGTTTTTCAGCGTGCCCTTGGTCTGCGCCTTGAGGCGGGTGCCCGCATAGACCGCGCCCTTGGTCTCCAGGCTCGCGGCCTTGATATCCACCGCGCCGCTGGCGGCCGCCTGGGCCATGCTCAAGTGGCCGTTGGCGTCGAGCTGAATATCGCCGCCACTGGCGGCCAACGTACCGTCGAGCTTCACGCCAACGCCGGCTTCAGTGCCCACCAGCTTGATGGCGCCGGCGTACATGCCGCCCAGGGCCGAGGAGTCAATCGCCAGTTCCGGTTTCGCGCTGCCGTCATCGGCGCGCACGGTGGTTTTCAGGCTTTGCGCGTCGACATCGTTGCGCCCGGCAATCACGGTGAGCTGGCGTGCGTTGATCTTTGCATTGATCTTGGCGGTGCGGGTGATGATCTCGAAACGGTCGACGTTGCTGGCGTTCAAGCCCTGGCCGTCGATGGTCACCGCACCTCCATCGACCTGGTAGTGATCCAGGCGGCCGACTTTATCGATGACGGGTTTGCCGGTGGTCAGGGTGACGTTGGGCGTGTTGATAAACCCGCAGCCGTTGCAGCTGACACCGTAGGGGTTGGCCACGATGACCTTGGCCGACTGGCCCGCCACTTCGGTGTAGCCACGCAACTGGCTGGGGCTGCCACCGTTGACTTCGTTGAGGATGACGTTCGCCGCGCCACCCTTGAGGTTGGGGTTGCCGACGATGATCCCGCCCAGTTGGGTGCTCTGCACCGCGCCCGTGGCATTGTTGAGAATCACGCCATTGGGGCCGACGTTATAGTCCTTGAACTGGTTATGGGACAGGCCGCTGCCATTGGGTGTGGCGATGTTCACCACCGGCACGCCATTCCCTGCCTGGCCAACCGTAGTGCCCGGGCCGCTGACCGCAATGCCGTCGGCCTGGGCCAGCAGCGGCTGCCAGAACAGCGCGTTGGCCAGGATCAGTGCCAGGCCGCGTTGGGTCAGGCTTTTCAGGGCGGTAGCAGGG
This sequence comes from Pseudomonas tritici, assembly GCF_014268275.3. Lineage (NCBI taxonomy): Bacteria > Pseudomonadati > Pseudomonadota > Gammaproteobacteria > Pseudomonadales > Pseudomonadaceae > Pseudomonas > Pseudomonas tritici. Next base: position 418,313 of record NZ_CP077084.1, on the reverse strand, counting down.
CGAGCGTCCATATTCAAAATCTCAAGGCAGCGGTGTTGATTACAGGAAAAAATCCAGGCGGAAATAGATCGGCGCTTCGCGCTCGGTCACCACGCCAGGTCGCTCAAGGGAATGGGCAAAGGTCACGCTGGTGCTGACGTTTTTACCGCGGGCGAACAGCTCCAGGGAGTTACTCGACACGCGACCATGCTCGTCATCGTTGTAGCGATCGTTGCGAATCACGCCCTGGTCATAACCGACGCTGGCGCCGTACTCGGCAAAGGCCGGGCGCATCCAGTCGAGGGTGACCGGGCGCGCCCAGCGCACTTCGTTACGCCAGTAACCGCCGCTGTCGCCGTTCAGTTGCTGGTCCTTGAAGCCGCGCACCGAGTACGAACCACCCAGGCTCATGCGTTGCGCCGGGTACAGCACGTCTTCACTGCGCTGCCCGGTGGCGAGGCTGGAAAAACTCAGCGACTCGCCCCACAGCGTGAAGGGCTGCAGGTAGCTGACCGTGGCGGTGTACTTGCGATAGCGCGGGGTCGCCGTGAGGTTGCCGTTGGCATCCCGCTCTTGTTGATTGCTTTGCGCGTCGAAGGCGCCAATGCCGTTTTGCATGCCGACGTCCAGGTTGACGAAGGCATTGCCGATACGTCGGCCATGGGTGAGGCCGACTTGAAATTCGCTGAGGCGGTTGCTGCTGGTCGACAGGCGCGAGTCAAGCAGGTAGTTGTTGGTGCGCAGGTGCGACAGGCCGACGTTGACCGAGGTCTTGCTCACATCGTCGCGATGAATAACGCGTTCGGCACGCAGCTGATGGTTCTGGCTGTCGCCGTTCTGCTTGAGTTTGAGGTCATCCAGCATGAAGAAGGTGCGGTATTCGCTTTCGCTGTAGGTGTAACTGAAGTTCCACCAGCCCCACGGCAGGTTGTAGTAGAGCATGCTGCTTTTCGAGGTTTTCTGATGGTCGCTGATGGCGTCGTGGCCGCCGCGCAGGATCAGTTGATCGGCCAGGCCCAACGGGCTGTCCCATTCAAGTCCCGCGCCCCACTGCTGTTCGCCGGTGCTTTTCTGGCCGTCGTTGTTACGCGACAGGCTGGCGCGCCAGGGCTTTTGCGGCACGTTCTTGACCAGCACTTCACTGCCGCCTACTTGGCTGCCAGGGGTCAATTCCATCTGCGCCTGCTTGGACGGCAAGCGGCTGAGCTGGTCCACCAGCTGCTCGACTTCGCGCAGGTTGAGTGCTTCGCCGACCTTGCCGGGAAACGCCATGGCCAGCTCGCGGTCGGTCACGCTGCTGCCCTGTGCGCCCTTCAGCCCTTCGAGTTTGCCTTCCACCACCAGCACCTGGAGATGACCGCTGGAGAGGTCTTGTTGCGGCAAGTAGGCACGGCTGGTGACCCAGCCTTTGGCGATGTAGTAGTCGGTGATGACTTTGAGCAGTTCATTGAGCTGCGCCACCCCCAGGCATTGGCCGACATAGGGTTTGAGCAGCAGTGTGCGGTCGCCGCCGGACAGGCTGTCGGCGCCCTTGAGTTCGATGTCCTGGATGGGAAAGCAGCGGGTATCCGCCGGCAGTGCGGGGGCCTGGGGCTTGGTGTCTTTGCCGGGCAGGTCCTGGAGTTCTTCCAGGCGTCGGCGCTGCTCTTCGAGAAGGCGATTCTGGCGGTCGCGGATCAGGTCTTGATCCCCTGGCGTAGGGGCGGCCATGGCGCTGTTCAAGCTCAAATAAGCGAGCAGGAAAGTGCATAGCAGATACCGAGTCCGTGGCGTTAACAAAGACATGTTCGATCCATCGAAAATCAAGGGCGGCAAACTAACATCGAACTTCCGCTTACTCAAAGAACAGAGCAAGTTGAATAATTATTCAAGCTGTTCGCGCAACTCATTGATTATTAACAATTAAAAACTATCAAACAGACATACGGCTTATTACTGGAAGTTATATTCCGACAAGCGGCAGCTGTATTGATGACGATTTCGTCGGAGAACTTAATAATTGCCACTAGTTGGCCATCAAGTTCTTTCCGAGATAAGTTAGTACCGAAAAAGTCAGAAAAGTTCGCGGAGGTTTTGTGAATTGGATCCCACTTATCGGTATTTACCAAAATCGTTCCCACGTTGCATGGGAACGATTTTCCAGCGTTCTTCTTAGCTGGCGTCTTTGTTCTGATCCTTGCCTGGCACCAGGGTCAACCCCGGTTTTTCTACATCACGGGAGACATGGGATTTCACCTCCGCAACACCGCCTTCCTCGTCGTTATGGATCACCAACACCCCAGGCCGACGCAGTTGCTCAAGGTCACCTTCGCCGAGGCTGAAGCTCTCGCTCAGGTTTTTGTCAGTAAGCGCCTTGGCCTCGGCCCGGCGCTGGGCGAACTTGCGACCTCGGCGTTGTTGGTAGCGCGCCCAACTGATCAGGATGACGGCGTTGAACAGGGCGATCCACAGGTAGATCTGCAGGGTATTGAGCGCGGCGAAAATCGGCGCCTCGAATCGAGGGCCGCCATGGGTCTCCAGCATCGAGGTAATCCCTCGTGCCAACAACCAGATCAAGCCGGCCCAGGCCATCAGGGTCAACAGTACATCGATGACCCACATCACGGAGCGTTGGCGGGTTCTGACCAGTTTCATGATCACGCCTCCTCATTTTCGAGCGGTTTGATACCACGGTCCGGGCTGACCCAGCGCGCACGCTTCTGATGCTGGTTGAACAGCACTTTTGGAAAACTGACCAGGGTGGTAAACAGGCTGACCAGCCAGAACACCATCGGGTACCACACTGTCCAGAACAGGGTTTTCCACAGGTCTTTCTCGTAGCGGCGGTCAATCAGGATGCTCACCGCAAACTGCAGCAGGCACACCATCGCCAACACCAACCCGGTAAACGCCGGCGGCATCAACGACTCGACAGCAATCGCTTGTGGCAGCGGGATGAATTTGCCCACGCCCCAGAAGATCACCGACAGCAAAAAGGTGAAGGCCCAGCCGGTGGACAGGCAGTATTCGAACAGCAGTGGCCACAGGTAGCGGTGACGCCATTGCCAAATGCCGCGGATATTCTTGAACAGCACTTCGGCGCCGCCCTGGGCCCAGCGCAGACGCTGTTTCCACAGGCCACCGACGGTTTCGGGCATGAGGATCCAGCACAGGGCACGGGGCTCGTAGAAGATGCTCCAGTGATCGAGTTGCAGCTTCCAACTGACATCGATGTCTTCGGTGATCATGTCGGTGCTCCAGTAGTCGATGCGGTCCAGCGCCTTTTTACGGAACGCCACCACTACACCGGACACCGTGAAGATCCGACCGATTACCCGCTGCGTGCGCTTGATCAAGCCGATGATCGAAGAGAACTCGCCGACCTGCACGCGGCCGATCAGGGTCGAGCGTGTGCGGATGCGTGGGTTGCCGGTCACGGCGCCCAGGCGCGGGTTGTCGAGCATCGGCGCGACCAGGTAGGCGGCCGCGTTTTTATCCAACAGCGCATCACCGTCAATGCACACCAGGTATTCGCTGCGCGCGGCAACGGCGCCCATGCGCAAGGCCACCGCCTTGCCCTGGTTCTGCGCCAGGTGCAGCACGCGCAAGCGTGGATGCTGCAAGGCCAGGGCATCCAGTACCGCTGCGGTGTTATCCGAGGAACCGTCGTTGACGGCGATCACTTCAATGTTCGGGTACACCTGGGCCAGCGCGGCCTCCATGGTGTCGGCGACGTTCTCCCCTTCGTTGTAGCAAGGGATGATGATCGAGATCAGCGGGTCGCCGGCCAACGTTGGGGCCGGCGTGTCCTCTTGCCAGGGCCAGTGGCGCTCCCAGTGCAGCCAGAAATACAAACCGCCTGCAATCCACAACCCTGACATGAACAGCGGGTAGAAAAACACAAAGTCCATCAGGAACTGCCCGGTGACCAGGAAGATCAGGCCCAGGGGCACACCCAATACCAATGCCAGCACGAATAAAGCCAGGATTCTGTCGAACATGGTCAAGGGTTCCATTGGTTGGAAAGGGCCGGACGCACAGTCTTCAGGTCCGGGGAGTTTTCCAGGAAGTTGTCCGGGTAATAACCAAAACTCGTGACACCCTGGCGCTTGAGTACGCCCATCCATTCAGCCAACTGCGTGGCGCTGATATCCGGCGCGGCCTTGGTGCGCCAGTCTTTGGCTTGCAGTTCGAATACGGTCCGGTCGAGCGCACCGGGGCGAGCCTTGACCGTGGCCACCAGTTTTTCCAACCAGGCGTTGGAGTTCTTCAAGGTCTGGCCTTCCATCAGCGGCATGGCCATAGGCGCCGTCCAGTCGTAGGTCTGGAGGAAATCATCGAGGTTTTGCGCAAACCAGGCTTCGCTGCCGGGGTTGAGCATCGGCTCGGCGAAGATATTGCGCGCGGTCAACACCTGCGGACCACGGATGGCGCGGAACTTGGCGGTCAATTCGTTGGTGAAGTCGATCAGGTAGCGGCTCTTGAAGCGGGTCCAGCGTTGCATCACTGCCGGGTCGGCGCGCAGGGCGGCGATGGTGTTTGGCAGGCCGTTGGCGGCGTACACCTTTAGCGCTGCGGGGCTGGCGTCTTCAAAGTCGCTGAGCAGCGCATCATCGTGGTACAGCACGCCGTCGACAGCACTGTTGCCGGTGCTCGCCAGGTCCTGGTAGATCTCGCCGATCATCTGCCGCACCTTCGGATCGAACGGTGACAGGCGCTGGTATTGATCCGGATCGATGCTCACCTTGCCGGTTTCCGGGTCCCAACGCGTCACGCGCGGCAATTTGGAGTCGAGGGCGAAACTCAGTACCGGCATCCAGGCAAACACGCTGGCGCGGGCACGGGTGTGCAACTGCCAGGCGACACGGTTGAATAGATCGGCACGCATCGGCAGGTGGCGGTTGGGGAAGTACAGCGAATGCACCAGGCCGTCACCCTTGGGGTCGGCGTAGGCTTGCAGGAATACGGTCACGGAGCCCATATCCACCACACGCTGTACCAGCACATCGAGGTTGCGCGCCTGTTGCACAGGGTCGGGGTCGTAGACGTGGTCCAGGTCCACATGCAGGACGCGCAGCGGGGCCTTGGCCTGCACCGAGACGATACTGCTGGCAAAGTGCTCGCCGTCTGGATCGGAGTCCACCAGAAAGCGCGGGCTGTTCATCAACTTGTTCGAGTCGTCGAGACCGTCGTCCAGGGTCAGCGCCATCTCATAACCGTGCTCACCTACGACCGCGAGCGAGGTGCCGTCGGCTGCGCCATACGGCCATACCCACACCCGGGGCGCCTTGCCGGTGACTGCACGAATCTTGTCTGATATCGCGGCCACGTCAGCCCGCATCCGCGCCTGGAACTGCGCTTCGGTTTCATAGCGATTGGTCGCCGGATCAAAGCGCCGCGTCGTGGCGGCAGGCTCCAGGTTTCCCTGGGGGTTGGCCAGGATGCCCTTGTGATTGGCGTCGGTATGGGCAGCGATTTCCACCAGGCCGGAGCGGGACACTTCCCGAATCTGCTGCCAGGTCAGGAAGTCGCCCCGTGGCCGTGGCGTACCGGCGAAGTCCACCGGCTGGTTCAACGGCGTATCGATCCAGCTGCCTACCGGCGCGAGCAATGCCGGCCAGTTATAGGCACGCAAAATCGGCATCACGCGGGTGTAGAAGCTGGAATAGCCATCGTCGAAACTGAGCATCACGGCTTTGGTTGGCAGTGGCGGCCCACCCCGGCGAGCGGCAAGGACCTGATCCACGCTGACCGCCTGGTAGCCGTTCTCCCGCAGCCAAGCCAACTGCTCGATCAAACGCTCGGTGCGCACCGCCACCACCGCCTGGTCGGGGTCGGTATCATTGACGTCGTGGTAGGCGATGCCCAGGAAATGGTTTTTCGGCCACGGCGCTTCATTGGCCAGTATCGGGCGCTCGGCGGGTGGCGTGAATGGCGCGGGTTGCTGGGCGCAGGCGCTGGCCAGCAATACGCCCAGGACCAACAAACAACGGCTGAGGAGGGTCATGATCAGGCTCTTCTAGAAACGGTAAGTGAGGTCGACGAGCAGGCGCAGATCGCGTTCGCGATCGCCGTCATACGTTCGGCTGACCAGGCTCAGGTTGGCGCCGGCTTCCAGTACGTCGTTCCAGCGAATACGCTGGCCGTAACCGATCAAACCGACACCGCCGGCGGAGTAATCCTGTTGGCGATAAGTACCCGCACCGATCTGGAACTGCTGACTCCACTGGGTCTCGTAGCGGTGATAAAGCACATGGTTGACGTTGACGGTGGGCATCACGCCGAAATCCGACTTCGGGTTGAAGTACAGCGTGTCTTCCTTGCTATTGCGGCTGGCACTGACTTCCAGGCCCAACTCCACTTGCACCTTGGGTGAGCTGTAAATGCCCTCGCGGCCAGTGAGCAAGGCTTCGATGCGGTCGTTGCCATCGCTGAAATGCGACGGGCTCACGGCCAGTTTCCACTCGCGGCTTTCGTTGGCACGCCAGCGGATAAAACCGCTGCCGCCGTTGGCCGTGACATCGGTATTCAGGGCGCGCAACGGAGTGGTCGCCGAGAGGTAGTCGAGGCTGCCGCCGTATTGCCAGTGGTCGTTGATGTCGCGGGCAATCGATACGCGCGCGCCTTGTTTGGAGCCAAAGCCGTAGGAGTGGTTGGACACCTCGGCTTCAAGGGTCATGTCACGGGTACGCCGCTCCACACCCACGCGCTGCCAACGGTGATGGCCGGTACCTTCGGTAAAGTCGGCGGTGCCGTAGCCCACACCGGCGAACAGGCGCCAGTCTTCGTCGATGGGCGGCGTGTAGACCACGCTTTCAATGCCCCAGTCACGGCTACCCGTTATCGCGCCGGCCTCCTCGTTATTGCTGCCACCGTAGCTTTTACCGGTGTAGGCCTCGACGCGGACTTCGGCCATGTCGTGCACATTGCGCAGGCGATTGAGGCGCTGTACCTGGCGGTTTTCCGGGGCACGGGCGACGACGTCGTCGGTGAGCAGGTCGAGTTGGCGCCACTCCTGCAGGTCCAGCGCCGTGAAGCCTTGGGACATTTCCACGCCGATGTCACGCGGGCTCTGGTTTTCAGTTTCCTTGAGTGAATCTTCAGCGCGTCTTGGCCACTCACGGGCACGGTACATCTCCGCCTGCGCCAAACGCACACCGATGCTGCCTGGGGCTTTATTTCCCAAAGCCTCCAGGTTTGCTTCGCTGGCGTTCAGGTCATCGCCATAGGTACCGGCTTGGGCGGCCAATTGTTGGGCGTCCATCCACTCGTCGTTAGGGTTGCCGATGGGCAGGCCCTTGAGTTCAACCCGAGGTTTCTCGGTGCTGGCCAATTTATCGGCAACAACGCGTGCCTCTGCCACCTGGTCGTTTTCCAACAAGGCGTAGAACAAGGCAGAACTGTCTTTAACGTGATCACCGGGGTCGGCATCCGCAGCTGTCAACGCCTGGCGATACAGCGGTGCGGCCTTTTCCGGCAAGCGCTGGTCGAGGTAGGCGGCAGCGACCCAGCGCACGGCATAGGTCGGCAGTTGCACACCTTCGGCCTTGAGCGTTTCGTACTCACGAATCACCTCAGCGGTGCGCGCCCGCGCCTTGAGCGCGCCGAGGCGGTCGATGCGCCAGACCACCACGTCGCCCTTGGCGCTGGCGTCGGGGGTCCAGCGCGCGAGCAGTTTGTCGTAGGCCTCAAGTGCGCGGTCGGCGATCACAAAGCGTTCTTTCTCGGTACGCGTGGCGAACTCGGCCATACGCACGCGCTCGGCGGCCAGGTCGCCCTCGAGGCGGCGCTGCGTGACTGCATCGATCAGGCCCGGGCGCTTGGCCGACAGACGCAAGGCGGCTTCCGGCAGGCGAGCCTTTTGCAGGGCGACGATGTATTCGCGGGCGACTTCAGGTTTGTCCCCGGCGCGGATAAAGGCCTGGTCGAATTCAAACAGCGCGTCGTAGTTCAAATCGGCGCGGGTCAGCGCGTAGCCCAGGGCCATGCGCCGGTTGGGGTCATCGGGCTTGGCGGCTACCAGCGCGCGGGTGCGTTGCACGGCTTCGCTGGTTTTGCCGCCGTCAGCCTGGGTAAGGGCCAGGCCCAGTTGCAGGTCGACATTGTTCGGTTCACGCAACAGCGCTTTGCGATAGACCGCCTCGGCCTGCGCCCACTGCTTCTGGTTGCGATAGGTTCGCGCAACCGTGGCCAGCGCCTGGGCGGTCAAGTTGCGATTCTGACCCTGTGCCTCGTACACCTTCAGCACTTCGGCATCCTGGCCGGCCCAGCCAGCGATCACCACGTGGTCGCTGATCTGGCCTGGCGTCTGGCGCTCGGCAGGCAATTGGCGCAGTTGAATCAGGGCGGGTGTGAAGTTGCCGTTGCGCGCCTGGATGATCAGGGCGTCGTAGGCCGGGTCGGCCATGGCAAAGGTGGGCATCAGCAACTGGCTGCACAAGGTTACCCCGATGAGCAGCCGTAACCGGCCTGAGGCACTGAGTGGGAGATTTCGCAGCATATCGTGAGCTTCCTTACACACGGAAAGCTGTAACGATGGGTGGTCCTGAGCGATTTGCATCAGGGTGTCGGCGTCTCGTGACCCGACCTAGCTTTCCTGTATGAACTATCCCCGACGCAGGTACGAAAAAGGACAATGCATAACAATTGTTCAGAATTGCCCTGTGAATCTGAAAATGAATGGGGGAGCAGACTTGCCTGCGATAACGGGTAACCCATCAGCACGAGTGCCGACCGTTTGACCCTTATCGCGGGCAACCCCACTCCCCCATTATTTATTTCTGGGCGATGACCCAGTTTTTACTGTGCGCCGCCGACCGCACCGACTTTTGACATAACGAAACCAATGAACTGCTCGACCGTCATTTTCTGGCCGTTGAAGGTCACTTCATTGTTAGCGTAATGCAGCTTGGAAACCACGTCGCTGCCCACCAGGGTCGCCAGTTGTGTGCCAACGGCCATGCCGCTGACCATTTCGCTGGCCATCTGGGATTGCTGCTCGATGGCTTTAGGATCGGTCACACCGCCAACCTGCGCTTGCAGGGCGGCAACGTCGGCGATCATTGGCTTGGACAGGGTCAGGTTGGCGTCCAGCAGCGCGACCATTTGCTTGCCCAACTCAACCGGCGGCAATTCCATGGAGGTCGGCTTGGCCAGGTCCAGCACCAGGTTGAACTTGCTTTCACCGTGGGTGGTTTTCAGCGACAGGTTTTCCAGCGCCACGTGTGGCTTGGCGGCCAGCAACTGGCCGACGTTGGCTTCAGCCAGGGCCTGCTCGGCTTCAGTCAGTTGCAGCTCCGGCACCGGTTGGCCGGCGGCGGCAGCAGCTTGCACCGGCTGCATCTTGTCCTGATACAGCTTGGTCAGCAGCAGGCCAGAGGGCACATCGATGTTCTTCACGCTCAGGGCCATGGCGGCAGAGCCCACGGGTTTGCCCTGATAGCCGATCTCGTCGATCTTGTAGTCGACGCGGCCAGACATGTTGTTGTCTTTGACTTCGCTGGTGTCTTTCTGCTCGAAGCCCTTGAGGGTCATCACGGCTTTCTGTGGGCCGAAGGTGAGCTTGGTGTCGGTCAGCTCTATCGTGTTCTGCCCGGTGTAGAAGCCGAAGGTGGATTTCTCCAGGTTGCTGGCCACGGTCAGGCCGGCGAATTCAGCGTCGAAGGGTGCGCCATTGGCATCGACCACAGCCAGTTTGAGGCTGTTCATGTAGCCGTCGACCTTGACCTTCTTGCCCTCGGCGGTGCTGTCGAAATCCAGGTTGAGGCCAGAGAAATTCACCGAAGCCGTCTCGTCCTTGAACTCCAGCGGCAGCAGTTCCAGATTACCGCTCACCGAACGGCTGTAGCCGATATTGGCCACGCCTTTGAGCGGTGACACGTCTTTGGCGGCGGCGAACCATTTCTCAGTGGTGGCGTTCTTTTCCAGCGCGTAGTGACTGGTCGCCATGACCGGCAGCCATTTCAGCGATACCAGGCGCGAGAACGGCAGCGGGCCGTGTTCGATATGGTCGACAATCAGCAGCTCGGGGTTCGGGTTCTGCTCGCCGAAGAACGAGCCCTGGCCCTTGAGGCGATAGTGCGCGGTGCTGCTGAACAGGCCACGGTCCAAGGACACCAGCTCCAGGGCAACAGTGCCGTCGACGCCGGCCATGGAACGTTGCAGTTCCTTGTTGGCGTCCTGCACCGCCGTTTGCAGCACGGGCTCCAGCTGCTTACCGGTGTACCAGGCACCGCCTGCACTGACGACGCCAACGGCGACAACGAAACCCAAAAGAACAACGGCTGGCTTATTCATGAAGTGACCTGATCAAATCCTGTGAGAAGTGGGCTGTCTTCCTTGAACCCCGAAGGGGATTGGCTCAAGCCCGCCGAAAACGGGGGAAGATTAGCACTGGCGGCCACAAACGGCCCAGCCTTTCAGAGGGATCAGTTCAGCACTAGTTCACGAATACTCCAGTTCTATTTCATCCAACTGGTGGTCGAAACTCTTCAGGCGTGCCGTCCAGGTGTACACCAGCACCTCAAACTCGCGGTGTATGACCGCATTGCCGGGGGTGTCCGACTTGGGGTCGCAGAAGTCCAGCTGGTAGCGCTCGCGGGCCATTTGCGTGGCGACGTCGGACAGTTCCCGCGCGTTGTTCAGCCAGTGCCTACCGTCAGCGACCTGCTGATCAAGTGCCACGCACTGTTTTTTCAGGACTTCGAGGCTTTTCTCCAGGGGCGTGCCGGTGAGGTCACCCATGACTTCCTGGAAGGTCCGCCCCGGCTGCCAATAGCTGCCCCAGAAATAGCGGTCGAACACGGTCTCGACCCGGCGCAGGGCGACCTTGGTGTCCCAGATCGCCACGCGGGTCTTGCCTTGTTCGAGGAGTTTTTTCTTCACCCGTTGATTCTGGTAAGAGGCCCACGCCACGACGCCGATGGACAGGGTGCCGATCACCAGGCAGGCACTGTCGAGAAACACCATCGCCTTGTCGAGCTGATGGGCGAGCATCACGCCGTAGAAATAGGTCGCCGATAACAACACCAGTGCGAAACACACGCACCAGAAAGCGGGAGCATAAGGGTTTTTCATTATTGGAATCCCCATGAGCAAACGCGAGCAGTGACAAGCGGATCGTCACGGCGGTCCGCCTGTCAAAGCATAGCTATTCGCTCAGGGTTTGCCGGGTTGTGACGCGTGCGTTCGTCCGCTTTCCCAACCGCCGCCCAGGGCCAGGAACAGATCGATCTGGCTCATGGCAACCTGGGTGTTGGCCGCCGCCAGTTGCGCGCGCACATCGGTGTAGGTGCGGGTGGCTTGCAGGTCGGCCAGGAACGACGCGCGGCCGGCCTGGAAGAAGCGGTGGGTCTGCCCTGCTGCTTCCTTGGCCGATTCGCCGGCTTCGGCCAATGCATCGCGGCGTTGCAGTTGCGCAGTGTACTGCGCCAGGCCGGTCTGGGTTTCGCGGATGGCATTGAGCACCACGCCGTCAAAGTGCGCCAGAGCGCCCTGGGTGGCGGCTTCGGCTTCGTGAACGCGCGCGCGGGCGCCGTTGGTCGGCACTGTCCAACTGATCATTGGGCCAAAGCCCCAACGGTTGGTCGCAGGCTGGCCAAGGTTTTCGAGCAGGCCAACGGTGCCCACGGTGGCGCCAATGCTGATATCCGGGTAAAGCGCGCCAGTCGCCACGCCGATCCTCGCGGTGGCGGCGGCCAGTTGACGTTCGGCCTGACGCACATCGGGACGGCGCTTGAGCAACGCCGCGCCATCGCCCACCGGCAGCAGTTGGGCGATGTGCGGCAGCTCGGCGCAGGTGCCAGTGCCCGCCGGCAGTTGGTCCACCGGCTTGGCCAACAGCATCGACAGGCGGAACAGCCCGGCCTGGCGCAATGCTTGGTAGCGCGGCATGTCGGCGCGCAAGGATTTGTATTGGGTTTGCGAGCGCGTCACCTGGGTTTCATCGCCACGCCCGGCGTCACGCAGACGCTGGGTGAGCTTAGTGCTCTGGGCCTGCAGGTCGAGGGACTCATTGGCAATTGCCAGCTCTTCGTTCGCGGCACAGACCTGGGTATAGGAGCGCACGACATCGGCTACCAGGGTGATGCGCGCAATATCAGCAGCCGCCTGGGCCGCGTCGGCACTGGCCTGGGCGCTTTCGATGCCGCGTTGCAGCGTACCGAACAGATCGAACTGGTAGGACGTGGTGATACCCACGCTGCCAATATTGCCCACCGGGACTTTTTCCGTCAGTAAAAACGCTTCGCCAGACTCTTGCAGACGCTGGGCTTCAGCCTTCGCGCCGAAGCTCCAGCCGCCTGCGGACTCCGCTTGCTGGGTCTGAAAGCGCGCACGCTGCAAGTTCGCAGCCGCCACGCGCAAGTCGGTGTTCGACGCCATCGCTTGGCGCACCAGCTCATCCAGGCGCGGGTCTTTGTACAGTTTCCACCAGTCGGCCGGCACCGGCACCGACACCACGTTGTTACCCTCCCCAACAATTTGCCCTTGCAGATCGCCACGGTTGACGGCGGCTTTATCCGGCAGTGTGTAATCCGGGCCCACCACTTGGCAGGCCGACAGCAGCAAACCCAGCGCGGCGGTCGCCAACAGCTGCTTCATGGTTTGTCTCCGTCTTTAACCTTATCGCCGATGATCGAGACAGTCGCCGTACGCCCGGCGATCATGCGGAAGTCCGCTGGCACATCGTCAAACGCAATGCGCACCGGGATCCGCTGGGCCAGGCGCACCCAACTGAACGCCGGGTTGACGTTGGGCAACAGGTTGGAGCCGCTGCTGCGGTCGCGGTCTTCGATACCGGCGACGATGCTTTGCACATGGCCACGCAGACGAGCGTTGTCGCCAATCACGCGGATATCCACGCTCATGCCGACGTGGATGCCGTCGAGCTTGGTTTCTTCGAAGTAGCCATCGATATGGAAGGAATTGCTGTCCACCACCGACAGCACCGGGCGCCCGGCGGTGACGAACTCCTGGGTACGCGGCGCACGGTCGTTGACGTAACCGTCCACGGGGCTGCGGATCACCGAGCGGTCGAGGTTGAGCTGGGCAGAGTCCACCGTCACCTGGGCTTCAGCCAGGGCAGACTGGGCCCGGGCCACGCGCGATTGGCTTTCTTCCAGTTGCTCGCTGGGCACCAGGTTGCCGAGGCCACGGTTACGCTTGTACTCGCGCTGGGCCTGGGCCAAGGTTTCCTGGCGGTCGGCCACGGCGGCCTGGGCTTGGCGCAGGGCCAGCTTAAAACGGTCCTGATCGACGGCGAACAGCACCTGGCCCTTGGTTACCAACTGGTTATCGCGCACGTCGACGCGCTGGATCAGCCCGGACACGTCCGGGGCGATCTGCACAATGTCGGCACGGATGTGGCCGTCACGGGTCCAGGGGGCAAACATGTAGTACATAACCATGCGCCACACAACGACGACCGCAAACGTCACGATCAACAGCGTCAGGACGACACGGCCGATGGTCAAAAAAGGTTTTTTCATGTCATCAGGTATCGACTGAGTGAGTCCACCGCGCCCAGCAACAGCGCGTAGAGTCCCACGTTGAACAATGCCCGGTGCCAGACCAGGCGATAGAAGTGGACGCGGGTCAACAACCCGTGCACCACCAGAAACAACACATAAGTAATGCCCATCAGCACCAGCAACGTGGGCAGGAACACCCCGCTGATATCCAGATCACCGATCATAAAGGCGCTCCATCGGGTAGCGGCGCTTGCACCTCGGCGCCGCCAATGAATTCCACGCCCGGCAGCAGTGACAGGCGCAAACCAGCCAGCGCGTGCAGCAGATGCAGGCGGGTGTCATCTTCGTCTTGCAAACCCTGGCCGTTGAGGGCGCGACGCGTGCGGTCCAGCGTCATCAGCAGACCGCTGGGCGCCGGCAAGCGTTCACCGGCCTTGAGGCACGCCTTGAAGTAAGCGCCCACGCCTTCCACCACCTGATTGAGCAGCACCCGTGGCACACCGAGGATGCGCGGTGAGTAAGCCAGCAGGTCGAGCAGGTTCAGCGCCACGCGCAAATCGCGCAAGGCGGTGCCGGTGTCCTGGTTGATCAGGGCCAGGCGCGGCAGGTGTTGCATCAGGCGGTCGAGCATTTGCACGGCCATGTGCCGGTGCTCGGCCAGGGTCGCGGGCTCGGTGAGCGTGACGATGTCGCGCCAACTGAAACGCGTCAGGCGCTTGGCCGCCAGTTCAGCACCGAACGGCCGTGCAATCAGTGTCCACACGAAGGCAAACAGCAAGCCCACCGGCCCAGCCAGGTTGACGTTGGCGAAGTTGAGGAAGTCCGCGTCATAGGCGCCCTGGATGCTGATAAACGACGAGGTATTCACCAGCGTCAGCAGCATGCCCAGGTAAAATCGCGGCTGCACGGTGAGCGTGCCGATGCAGATAAACGGCACGGCAAACGCCAGCACCAGCATCGGGAAGTCATGCAGGTTGGGCAGCACCAAAAACAGATAGAGGCTGGCGAACAACACCGACATGGCGGTCCAGAAAAAGAACCGGTAGATCTGCGGTGCGGGGTCATCCATCGTTGCAAAGAAGCTGCAGGCGACAGCAGCCAGGATCACTGCGCTGCCGCCGTCGGTCCAACCCAGCAAAATCCACAGCACCGAAGCAACGATGATCGCGCTGACGGTGGAGAACGCCGAGTAGAACATCAGGCCACGGTCGAGGAAGGGCGTGAGGCGTCCCAGGCGCCAGTGGCGGTAGACGGCGCGCCAACTGTCCTGGCTTTCACATTGGATAGCGGCTTGCAGGCTACGGCAGTCTTGCCACAGGTCGATCCATTCGCCCAAACGGTAAAGGGCGTTGGAGAACAGCAGCGTGTGGCGGTCGTCCAGCGCTTCGCCGTGGGGTTGCAGGGCGTCGACCTGGTCACGCAGGGCGCGCCAGCTGTCCATCGGCGCGCTGTCCTGGGTGTTTTCCAGCCATTGGCGGGTCGCTTCCAGCAATGGCGTGATTTTATCCAGGAACTCCGGCGCGCGATGCTCGATGGCATACAGCGCATCGTCGAGTGCATCCACCACTGGCAGCAGGTGAATCATGCGCCCGCGCAGCTCTTTGGTATTACGCACCGTCTGTGGCCTTGCGCCTTCGTGGGGCAACTGGCCGATCATCAGTTCGAGGGTGTTGAAGGTGGCGACCATGCCGCCGCGCAGCGTGCTGATTTCTTCAGGCTCAACATTGCGGGCCAGAAAGCGCTGGCTATAAACCTGGGCGTCGGCAAACCACTTGGTCACCGAGCCATCGAACACCGGCATGAGACGGCGCGGCCAGAACATCGCGCCCACTACCGCCGCGACGACGATGCCGAGGAAGATTTCTTCGGTACGCGCTTCGGCCACATCCCACACAGCCAGGGGGTTATCCACCACCGGCAAGGCGATCAGCGGCAAGGTGTAGCCGGCCAGCATCAACGCGTAGTTGTTGGCGGTGCGCAGGTGCATGGACAGAAACAGCAACGTGCCCGTCCACAAGGCAATCACCACCACCAACATATAAGGCGACTGCACGAACATCGGCACGAAAATCACCGCCGCCGCCGCGCCCATGAAGGTGCCGATGGCGCGGTACAACGCCTTGGAACTGGTAGGGCCGACAAACGGGCTGGACACGATATACACGGTGGCCATCGCCCAATACGGACGCGGCATTTGCATAAGCATGGCGATGTATAACGCGATCATCGACGCCGCGAAGGTACGCACCCCATAGAACCAGTCACGGGCGGGCGGGAAACCGGTAAAAAATCCGTTCAAAGCGTCGCCGCCTCGAAGGCGCGCAATACCCGCAGCGCGGCTTCCAGATCGTTGGGGGCGATATCCGCCAGTACGTCCTTACGCAGACGCACCAATTGCGCCTCCACCGCTTGCACCAGCTCACGGCCGCGCTCGGTGAGGCTCAAGGACTTGGCGCGACGGTCGTGGACGTCTTCTGTGCGGCACACATAGCCGTCTGTGCACAGCCGGTCGAGCAGGCGCACCAGCGACGGGCTTTCCATGCCCGAGGCCTGGGCCACTTTGACCTGGTGCACGCCATCGCCCAAGCGGCCGATCATCAAGAGCGGCACGGCGCAGGCTTCGGAGATGCCGTAGCTCACCAGCGTGGTCTGGCAGATTTTGCGCCAGTGACGGGCGCCCACCACCATGCTGCTGCTCAGGTTCATCTGGAGTTGTTCGAGAGATTGAGGCACTGGATAGTTCGCATACAGTTAGTTTGCTAACTATCAATATGGTAGATGAAGCCACCATCGTCAAGTTTTGAAACAATTTAGCGGATGGGTGGTGGGGGCTGGGGATGGAGAAAGCGGGCTTGAGCGCGGGCGAGTCATTTGAGTCGCTGCAAAACACACGTGGGAGCTGGCTTGCCTGCGATGGCGGTGGTCGAGTCGAGGTAGATGTCGACTGACACTCCGCTATCGCAGGCAAGCCAGCTCCCACGTTTAGACCGGGCTGGCTTCAAGCTTACTGTCTGGCTTAAACCCCTCGTCCACCCCGCAACATCAGATTCAACTCATCCACCACCACCGCCCAATCCGCATCCTCCAGAATCTCCTCGCGCAAAAACGCCCTTTGGCTGTCCGTCCAAAAGAACGCATCCGCCAATTTCAACTCCGGGTTGAGCGGCGAATGAACCGCCACGAACCGCTCAATACTCACCGGGTCATTCTCCAGACCCAGCTGTTTGAACAATGACGGCAAACTATGCACGGGCGATTCCATGACGGGCTCCTGAAAGAAAAGAATTAACCCAGTCTAGCGACAGCCCTCGGGTTGCGCCGACGGTACGTTGCACAACACAAACAACCGCGCCCTGGCACCGCCGCCATCCTGGCGACTGAGTTCGCGCCAGCCGACGGGCAGCGGCGCGAATTCATCCGGCGCTTCGTTGCTGCTGATCAACCACACGCGCCGGGTCTCGGCGGGCAGTGCTGACAGGCGGTCGAGATAGATGCGCCCGCCGTCCTGGTCTACCAAGGTACCGAAGCCATACGCATTCGGCCGAGTAGGCGTGCCGTCCGGTTTGGGCGGGGTGTAGAGCTGCAATTGGGCGTCGGTCTGGTCGTAATACACGTAGCTGAGGTACCACATCATGTCGCTGAGGACGATGCGGTCGTCTTCCTGGTAGTTGCGGTTGACGAACTCCACCGGCACGTTGAACTGGTCGTGTTCATCCACGGCAAAGTTGTTCTTCAACCCCACCAGTTCGACGCCGACAAACAGCACAAACAGCGCCACCCCCAGCAGTGAAAACCGCGACGGCAGGCGGTCGATAGCCATCGCCACAAGAACCGGCAAGCCCAAGGCGTATACCGTCAAGTAGCGCTCGATAAACACCGGGGAAACAAATGACACGCCGTAGACCAGCAGCAGTGGCAACAGGAAAAACAGCGCCAGCAGGCTGGCCGGTCGGTAGCGTTCGCGATCTCGCCAAGCGGTGATCACAACAACAGTCACCAGCAGCAGCGGAAACAGCCAGAACAACGGCGGCCAGAAGCCAACGCCTTCATCCTGGAGCACGAACTGCCAGATCATCGAAGGCAGGGAGAACAGGCTGACCGGTTCTTCCCAGCCTATGTCGCCGCCCACCTTGAGCTGTTCGACGTGTTGCACCAGGTCCAACAGGTTAGGCAGCCAAGGCAGATACAACAGCACAATCGCGGCGTTAGCCACCCACCATGCCGGGCGGGTGATCAGGCGCCGGTCTCGCGGCGCCGTACCCCAAAGCACACCCAGATAGGCCCAATGCACCAGCACACACAGCGCCGTGAAGTAATGGGTGTAGAAACCAGCACTCATCAACACGACATAGGCCGCCAGATAACGCGTGCGCTCGGGCTGACGCACCCAATACACCAGCGCCAGCGTGGCGCCCAGCAACCACACGCCCAGTAGCGAGTACATGCGCACTTCCTGGCTGTAGCGCACCGCCGTGGGTAATAGCGCCAGCAAAATGCCCGCCAGCACCGCCGCACGACGGCTGGACAATTGCTGCGTCAGCCAGACGCCCAGGCCCACGGCGACCACACCGGGGACGGCGCTCATGCTGCGAATCGACCAGATGCTGTCGCCGAACAGCTCAATCCAGCCGCGCAGCAGAAAAAAATACAGCGGCGGGTGCACATCATGCGCCGCGTGGAACCACAGGTCGGCCACGGCGTATTCGCTGAGCAACAGGCTGGAGCCTTCGTCGCCCCAGATCGCCGCCGCCGTCAGGTTGTAAAAACGCAGGGCCATGGCCAGCGCCAGAATCGGCACCCACCAGAGTCGGCTGATCCAACCGGCACCTTCCCAAGAGAGGCGGTTGAGTGCGGGTAACGTCCCGACCTTTTCGTTTTGCTCTACCACAGACCGACGCACCTCGATTCCCCTGCCCTTGATTGCCTGAGTGCAAACACCGCCACTCTAGGACAAAAGCCCCTGATTCGCTTCTATAACCCGATAAATCGGCAATTTGTGCAGGGCTTCTCCGAAGCGACCGTAGGAACACGCTATTATTGCCCTCCTCCAAGGACTCAGGATCAAGGACACGTCATGCGCATCGGTTTTCTGTCACCCCTGGCACTGGCACTGCTCGCGGGTATGACCCAACAGGCCCAGGCCAGCTCCGACGACTCGTGCTACCCCGATTGGCGGGTCTCGCGTGACAGTCTCGACGCGTGCAGCAACCAACCCTTCCTCAACCCGGGCAACGACAGCCGCGTCAACCTGCGCCTGCTGCTGGCGGACAAAAAGGCTGCGCTCCTGGCGCCCAATGCCTTGAGCGAAGACGACCTGGCCCAGGGCTTTGGCCCGGTGCCCTTCCCGGTCTATCGACTGGCGCCTATGCGCAGCACAAACGAAGAACCCGACAACAAGCCGGACGACTCGCGCACCGCCGAACTCGACACGCTGCTCCAAGCTCTGGGCATCAAGCGCGACGAGTACAAAACCGCCGGTGAAGCGTTCCTCAATGGCGAGGGCAGCCGCTGCCGCAGCAACGACGATGACAGCGCCACCGCATTTATCAGCCAGGTGATCAAGGCTGACATGCCGGCGGCCGAGCGCGAGGTGCTGGTGAAGGCGCGTTTGCAGTTGCTGACCGCCTGCTCCTGGGACGGCCAAGTGGCGGACGCCCAGCAGATCCAGTCCGCCGACGGCCAGCTGTTTCGCACTTACCTGCAGGCCGCCGCCGACTTCTACAGCGGTCGTTTCAGTGACGCCGAACGCGGTTTTGCCGCTGCCAGCAGTAGCAATGTGCCTTGGCTGCAGGAAACCGCGCTGTACATGACGGCGCGCACTTCTTTGAACCAGGCCCAGGCTGAAGCCTTCGACGAATACGGCATGCCGCGTCTTGAGCATGTGGATAAGTCCGCCCTGAGCGATGCCGAAGAAGGATTCCTCACCTACCTGAAAACTTATCCACAGGGCGATTACGTGGCCTCCGCCCGTGGCCTGTTGCGCCGCGTGTATTGGCTGGCGGGTGACAACACCAAGCTCGCCGAGGCCTACGCCTGGGCGATGACTCAGGCGACTGATACGCAGCGCAATGTGTCGGTGGACGAACTGGTGGAGGAAGCCGACCTCAAGCTGTTGATGGTTAATAGCGAGACCGTCACCACGCCGATGATCCAGCTTGTCAGCGACCTGATGGTGATGCGCGGTGGCAACCAGCCTGCCCTGTCCCGCGCCGACTTGGAGAAGCAAAAAGCCGCATTCGCCAGCGCGCCGGAGCTGTACGACTACTTGCTGGCGGTGTGTGCGTTGTACATCGAGCATCAACCGGACGCCGCCTTGAAGCAGTTGCCCCAGAGCGTGCCGTCGAGCCTGAACTACTTCGCCTTCAGCCAACAGACCCTGCGCGCACTGGCCCTGGAAGCCAAGCAAGACTGGAAAGGCGCCGAAGCACTATGGCTGCAACTGCTGCCCCTGGCGAAAATGCCGCTGCAACGCGACCAGCTTGAGCTGGCGTTGGCGATGAACTACGAGCGCAGCGGCCAGTTGGCCAAAGTGTTCGCCGCCGATTCGCCGATCAGCGCCAAGCAGGTGCGCTACATTCTGCTGCGCAACGTTGCAGGCCCTGAGCTGCTGCGCCAGCAGATCGCCCAGGCCAGCGACCCGCTGGAACGCCAGACCGCGCAATTCGTGCTGCTCTACAAAGACCTGCTGCGCGGCCAGTACGCGACATTCGCCGAGGACCTCAAGCAACTGCCGGTCGCTGCCCCTGAAGATAAGCTGGGTACCAGCTTGGGCTACGTCTACAGCGCCAGCCAGACCTTGAAGCTGTTCCAGTGGAATGGCGATAAAGCCGAATCCGGCTACGCCTGCCCAGCCATCACGCAAACCGCCGCCGTCCTGCAAAATGACGCGAAGAATCCACAGGGCCTGAACTGCCTGGGTGAATTCATCCTGCGTAACGGCCTGGACGGCATGCCATTGGAGCAGGCGCGCGCCGCCGGCAGCCTGGGCAGCACCGCATCGGACTTCAAGGGCGAAACCTTCTCGCGCCTGGACGGCTACAAACAGGTGATCGGCAATACCAAGGCGCCGAAGAATGACAGGGCCTACGCGCTGTTCCGCGTCATCAACTGCTATGGGCCGTCCGGCTACAACAGCTGCGGCGGGCAAGACGTTGAGCCCGCCGTGCGCAAAGCCTGGTTCCGCCAGTTGAAAAGCAGCTTTGCCGACACCCAGTGGGGCAAGTCGCTGCAGTACTACTGGTGAAACACCTGTGGCTAGGCTTGCTGTTACTGGCAAGCCCGGCCTTCGGCGCCGTCGACGCCCGCAACTATGACGCCTTTTGGCTGTGGAGCGGCGTCACCCCACAACCGGTGCTCAAGCAGGCCAAAACCCTGTATATCCTTCAGGGCCAGATCAACGCCACCCGCCGCGCGCCAGGGCGCGGCGTGCAGATGATCGCGCAGGGCATCAGCGTGCCGCGCATCACTCAGGGTGAAATCTGGATCGTCTACCGCGCCCACACCCTGCGCTGGCCAGAACAGGTCTACCGTCAACTGCTCGGCCAGGTGCAACGCTGGCGTGAAGCGGGCAACCCGGTCGTCGGGATCCAGATCGACTTCGACGCCCGCACCCAATACCTGCACGAATACGCCGACTTCCTGCGCGACCTGCGCCAACGCCTGCCGGCCGACCTGCGCTTGAGCATCACTGGCCTGATGGATTGGAGCAGCAACGCCGACCCGGCCGCCATTGCGCAGCTCAAAGGCGTGGTGGATGAAGTGGTAGTGCAGACCTATCAAGGGCGGCACAGCATTCCGGATTACGCGGCGTACCTGCCACGAATGAATAGGCTGGGGTTGCCGTTCAAGATCGGGCTGATTCAAGGCGGGACGTGGGAGGAACCTGGGTATTTGCAGCGGAGTGAGTGGTTTCGGGGGTATGTGGTATTTTTGCAGAACCCTTGAAACACTCCCCCTCAACCGGCGCCCCACACCACGCCTGTCACAACCCACCCCCATCCCAGCAGCCCAACCACTATTGCAACCCAATTGGCGCTCGTGAGATGCGTGTTTCTCGCCCCGTCGGGGTCATGCTCCAAATGATTAATCGCATCTTGCAACTGCAACGCCAGCGCGACCTGCAACATTGCGATGCAGGCAGCTACAGCGAGTGCGGCGAACGGTGAAAGCAGCCACAACACCGTGAAGGGCAAACACCCGCACACAAAAATCGCCACCGCCAGGCAACGTGGCCACCAGTGGTAGGCGGACTCGCCCTGCTCCAGTTCACGCATCACGCTGAGGATCAGCGAACAGAAATAGCACGCCGGAAATAGCACCCGAACCCAGGGCCATAGCCTCTTGCCCGTGGCCCGCTGATAAAACGTCCATTGTCGGTAGAGCCAGTAGACGAAGTAGCCGCCCAGCGTCAGCAGCATCATGACGAGGAATTTGCGCGGGGCCACGACCAGAAACATCGGTTCACGAACCGGCATCCAGCTCAGGCTGGAGCGCGGTGTGGCATAGGGATTTTCGGCGATGGACATGGGCAGTATCTCGCGAGGGTTGCCAGCCGAAGCTAACGCTCGCGAGACGTTCAAAGTTCACACCCCACTCAATCAGGAGGCCTCCTACAACCGATTACCTACCAGTCGTAGGTCAGGCTCGACACCACCGTGCGCCCTTCCCCGTAGTAGCAATCCAGATTACTGGTGCACTGCGACACGTAGGTTTTGTTAGTGAGGTTCTGCACGTTCATCGCCAGTTTCACGCCTTTGAGCTTGAGCGGCGAACGGCTCAGGTCGTAGCTCAGGCTGGCGTCGTAGACGCTGTAGGACGGCACGTTGAAGGCGCCTTCGTAGTAGTCGCCCAGGCTTTGGCGCGCGTAGCGTACGCCCAGGCCTGCGCCGAGGCCGGCCAGTGGAGTGTCGCCGAGCACGGTGTAATTGACCCACATCGATGCGGTGAGCGGCGAGATGCCGGCAGGGTGGCGGCCTTGGCGGCCGTCGTTGTCCTTGGTGTATTTGATGTCGTTGCGCGACGCCGATGCGACGATGTCCCAAGCGTCGCTAAGCGCAGCCTTGGCTTCCAGCTCCACTCCGCGTGAACGCATGGCGCCGCTTTGGGTGCTGAAGGTGGTGTCCACGGGATTGGTGGTGAGCACATTTTCCTGGTCCAGTTGGTAGACCGAAACCTGCACGAAACTCTTCTGGCCGGGCGGCTGGTACTTCACGCCGACTTCGTATTGGTTGCCGGTGGACGGCTCGAACGGCTTTTGGTTCGCATCGGTGCCCGCCAACGGCAGGAAGGATTCCGTATAACTGACGAAGGGTGCCAGGCCGTTATCGAACAGGTACACCAGTCCCGCACGCCCAGTGAACGCCTGGTCTTTGCTGGCGAAGCGGGTATCGGTCAGGGGTTCTTTATTGACCACGTTGGCCCAGTCGTAGCGACCGCCGAGGACCAACGCCCATTTGTCCCACTTGATCTGGTCCTGCACGTAGAGGCCGGTCTGAGTGATGGTGCGGTCCCAGCGATACGGCTGGCCAAAGTTCAAGCGCTGGCCATAGACCGGCTTGAACAGGTCGATGATCGGCGGGTTGCGATCGTACAAACCATGGAACTGCGAGTTGGAATGGTAGTAATCCAGGCCGAAGATCATGGTGTGGGAGAACGCACCCGTGTCGAATTCGGCCTGGGCGATGCTGTCCACGCCAAACACTTTGTTGTTCTGCGCCCAGTCCACACCGAAGCGTTGCAGGTAGCGTTGGTCCTGCACGCCGGTGACCGGGTTGGCGACAAAACGGTAGCCGTGCAACGGTGCGGTGTAGCGGTCGTCGACCTCGGCGTAGCGTGCGTTCTGCTTGAGGGTCCAGGTGTCGTTGAGGCGGTGGGAAACCTCGTAGCCCAGCACGTATTGCTCGCGGTTGTACTGGTTGACGCCCGGTTCGCCTATGAACAGGTCGCGCTTGATCTTGCCGTTGGGGTTGTCCCACAAGGTGCCGGACGCCGGCAAGCCTTGGGCTTCGGGCACGCCTTTGTCTTTCTGGTACTGCGCGAACAGCGTCACGTTGGTGTCATCGTTGGGCCGCCAGGTGAGGCTGGGCGCGATGAACTGGCGTTTGTTTTCGACGTAATTGACTTCGTCCTGCCCATCGTTGGCCAGGCCGGTGAGGCGATACAGAAATTGCCCCTGCTCATCCAGCGGGCCGCTCAGGTCGATAGCCGCGCTTTTATGCTCGTAGGTGCCGGCTTCCAGTACCACTTGGTGTATCGGGGTTGCGCTGGGTCGCTTGCTGACCATATTGACGATGCCGCCGGGCTGGTTCTGCCCATAAAGCACCGAGGCCGGGCCCTTGAGCACTTCGATGCGTTCCAGGGAATACGGCTCGATCTGCAACGCGCCCCCGGTACTGCCGCCGCCGTAGGGCAGGTGCAAACCATCGAGGTAAAGCGGCGTGGGCGAGAAGCCCCGGGAAGTCGGCTCATCGAACAACTTGACCCGGTCGGCGAAGCCGCCAGCGCTCATGCCAGGGGTGTAGAGCAACGCCTGGGTGACGCTCTGGGCCCCACGCGCCTTGATTTCGGCGGCGGTGATCACGTTGATCGTTTGGGGGATTTCCACCAGCGATGAGTCCGTCTTGCTGCCGGACGCACTGCGCGTTGCCACGATGCCGTCCACCGGGCCCCAGGCACTTTCCTGCGCTTGCTGGCCGCTGATCTGGGTGGCGCCAAGCTGCAAAGGCCCGCCATTGGGAATCGCCTGCAACGACCAACCACCCTGGGATTGCACCGCCAACAAACCGCTGCCCGCCAGCAGCCGTTCCAGGCCGGACCCGACCCCGAAGCGCCCCTGCAAACCGGCACTGCGCTTGCCTTCGGTGAGCGTGGCGTCCACCGACAGCAAGATGCCTGAGGCACTGGCAAAGCGGTTCAGCGCCTGGTCGAGGCTGCCGGCTGGAATGTTGTAGCTGCGCAGCGTCTCGGCGCTTTCTTCGGCATGAGCGAAAGTCGGTACCATCGGCACCGTCGCCAACAGGCTGACAAACAAGCCACGGCGCAGGGCGCGGGCCAAGGGTTGGATTGGGTGGTGCGGCATTGCAAGACTCCCCATGAGAACGCTTCTTGATTGGCTTTCAAGAGGTATCCCGAGCGGGACGCAAAAACCGACAAGCACGCCTGAAAAAATGTTCAGACCCGCGCCTTGATCGTCACCCAATAGCGCGTGACCGCCTGCACCTGTACCGGCAACGAACGCTCCAACGCGGCGAGAATGGCGTCGGTATCGTTCAGCGGAAACACGCCGGTGAGCAACAAGCCCGCCACCGCCTGATCACACCGTAATAACCCCGGACGATAACGGCTCAGTTGCGCGACAAACTCACCCAGCGGTTGGCGCTCGGCGATCAGGCGGTGTTCGGTCCAACTGCTGGCATTGGCGCTCACCGCCGCCAGCGCCGAGCTTTGGCGCTGGTTGAACCATAGGCTGTCGCCCGCATTCATCTGCACGGCTGCGCCATGCAACGGGGTGACGCGCACGCGGCCTTCGAACAGGTCGACACGGCTGCCGTCGGGCAGCTCGCGCACGGCAAAGCGCGTGCCCAGCGCCTGCACATCACCCGCTGGGGTTTCGACGATTAAAGGTCGAACCGGGTCGTGCCCGCTGGTCAGCAAGATCTCACCCCGGATCAGGCGGATACGCCGCTCAGTGCTGCTGAAACGCAGGTCCACCGCACTGTCGCTGTTGAGGTCCAGGCGCGTGCCGTCGCTCAGGGTGACGTGACGAATCTCACCGGTGTGGGTGCGATATTCGGCGAACGCGGCTTGCCAGGGTTCGCTGCGTTGCACCAAGTAACCACTGCCGCCGGCCATCAACAACACGCCCAGCAGCTTTAGCGCCGCGCGGCGCTGGGTGTCCGGTGTGTCGCGCAACACTGCGCGGGCGCTGTCGGCGGGTACGGTCCCAAGGGTGTGTTGCAAGTGCTGCAAACGCTGCCAGGCACGCCGGTGTTCCGGGTCGGCGGCCTGCCAGCGGGCAAAGGCCTGGCGTTGTTCGCCTTGCAGGTCGCCGCCCCATTGCAGCATCAGCCACTCGCTGGCTTGCTCGACAATGGCCTGGGCAATAGGCGCGTCATGTTTCATTCTTCGTAAGCTACTTGGTAGCAAGCCACAATCGCACGGGTCATGTATTTCTGCACCGAGCTGACGGTGACGCCCAAACGCTCGGCGATCTGTGCATAGCTCAGACCTTCGAACTGCGACAGCAGGAATGCGCGGCGCACGTTGTCAGGCATGCGGTCGAGCATGGCGTCGATCCGCATCAGGGTTTCGAGGATCAGCGCGCGGGTTTCCAGGGACGGCGACTCCGGCTCGGGCAAGTGCGCGATGCTTTCCAAATAGGCGCGCTCAATGCGCAGGCGCCGCCATTGGTCGATCACCAGGTTGCGTGCGATCTGCGCCAGGTAGCTGCGGCTTTCCTTATCGCCGGGGAAGCGTCCCGACACCAGCAGGCGCAGGAAGGTGTCTTGCGCGATATCGGCGGCGTGTTCGCGATCGCCCAGGCGCTTGCGCAGCCAGCCTTGGAGCCAGCCGTGATGATCGCGGTACAAAAGATGAAGCTGTTGCTGGCCGTCAGTCGCGGTGTCCATGAAAAGCTCAGATACACTATTGAGAGCAATTATCATTACACCTTATTTCGCGACTGACAAAAACTCTTTGTAACTCAGCGCCCAGCGGCTTGCAGCGGGTACACCGATTCCCAGCCGCCACCCAAGGCTTTGTACAGGCCAACCATCGCCAGGGACACACCGGTGGAGCTTTCCACCCACTGCTCTTGCGTGGCCAGCAGCGCGCTTTGCACGGTCAGCACGTTGACGAAATCCACCACCCCTTCAACGTACTGATGCTGCGCGGTGGTCAGGGCGATCTGGTTCTGGCGCACGGCTTCAGCGAGGCTGTCGCGCCGCAGTTGGCTGGCGTTGTAGCGGGTCAGCTGGTCGTCGATCTCATGCCAGGCGCGCAGTACGGTTTGCTGGTAGGCAAGCGCCGCTTCCTGTTGCTGGGCTTCGCGCAGGTTCAGCATGCCTTGCAAACGCCCGCCATTGAACAGCGGCAGGCTGAACTGCGGACCGAAGGCAAACGCGCGTGAGCCCCAGGAACCGAAATCCGAGAGTTGCATGGCCTGGGAACCGAGGCTGCCGGACAAGGTGATGCGCGGGTAAAAATCGCCCTTGGCTACGCCGATGCTCGCGGTGGCAGCGTGCAGCCGGGCCTCGGCCTGGCGGATATCCGGGCGACGCTCGGCCAACTCCGACGGCAAGCCAATTGCAACCTGGCGCTGGGTTTGCGGCACGGCGGCGTCCTTGGACAACTGCGCGTGCAAGGCTTGCGGCGGCTCGCCCATCAGCAGGCTGAGGGCGTTGATCAGTTGGTCCTGACGCTGTTGCAAATCTGGCAGGCGCGCTTCGATGGCGGCGACTTGGGCAGCGGCTTCGGCCACATCCAAATCTGTCGCCACGCCGTCAGCCAAGCGCAACTGCGAAAGCTTGAGGCTGTGGCGGGCGACGTCGAGGTTTTGCTCAGTGACGGCGCGGGTGTTCTGTACGCCGCGCAGTTGGATGTAGTCCTGGGCGGTCTCGGCCAACACTGACAGCAGCACAGCGCGACGGTCGTTTTCAGCCACTTGCAGGGTGGCGTCGGCGGCTTCGGTTTCACGTTTGACGCGGCCCCAGAAATCCAGCTCCCAGGAGGCGGAGAAGCCCATGTCCCATTGATTGAAGGCCGAACGGCCGTTGTTGCCGGACGGGTCGCTCAGGCCTTTGCCACTGTTGCGTTGGCGTTGGTAGTCACCGGTGGCATTGACGTTGGGATAGCGCTCGGCAGTGGTCACTTTGCGTACGGCGCGGCTTTGTTGCAGGCGGCTGCTGGCCAGTTTCAAGTCGAGGTTATCGGTGAGCGCGCGACGCGTGAGGGCCGAGAGTTGCTCGTCGTGGAACACATCCCACCAGCGTTCCTGCAGCGGGTCGCTGACGGCGCGGCTGGCCGCCTTGCGGCCCTGGGGTTCGCTCCATTGCGCCACTTGCGGGCTCTGGGGTTTCTGAAAGTCCGGGCCGACGGTGCAGGCACTCAGGCTGATGATACTCAACATGAGCCAGGCAATTTGTTTCATTGCTGGGCCACCTCACGCTGCTGCGCGACCGGCTGAGTGTCGACGCTGGCTTCCACCGACATGCCGACCCGCAGGCGTTCGGTCAGAAGCTGATTGGGTTCGAGGACGATTTTGACCGGAATGCGCTGTACGACCTTGGTGAAGTTGCCCGTGGCGTTATCAGGTTTGACCGAGGCGAAAGTCACTCCAGTCGCGGGCGCCAGGCTTTCCAGATGGCCGTTGAGCAGTTCACCGTCGAGGCTGTCGACGCGCACCTGCACGGCTTGGCCGGCGTGCATATGGGAAAGCTGGGTTTCCTGGAAGTTGGCCACCACGTAGGCCTCCTCCAACGGCACGACCGCGAGGATCTTGCTGCCCGGCGTCACATAGGCGCCGACCCGCACCGCACGCTCGCCGACCATGCCATCCACTGGCGCGACAATGCGCGTGTACGACAGTTGGTAACTGGCCAATTCCAGCGCGGCCTGAGCGCGTTTGAGCCCACCTTCGGCGGCATCGCGCTGGGCCGTGAGGATTTCCACTTGCTTGCGTTCAGCCGCCAGCACCGCCGTAGCACTGGCCAGGCGCGCGGTGGCCTGGTCGATGCGGGTCTTGGCCTGCTGGGCGTTCTGTACGGTGCCAGCGCCCACACCAGCGAGGTGGTTGTAGCGGTTCAGCTCGTGTTCGGCGAAAGACACTTCGGCGCGATCCGCCGCGACGGTGGCCTGGGCCTGGGCGATCACCGAGCTTTGGCGCTCCAGAGTGGCGGTGGCGTTTTTCAGTTGGGCTTGGGCGACGAGCGTATCGGCGTCAGCCGCCTGGGCGGCGGCGCGAAAATCGCGGTCGTCGATCAGCGCCAGCAGTTGCCCGGCCTTGACGCGCTGGTTGTCTTCCACCAGCACCTCCTTGATAAAGCCCGCCACGCGCGGTGCTACCAGGGTGAAGTCAGCGGCGACGAAGGCGTCGTTGGTGGTCTGGCGCTTGCTGCCGAGCAGGCCCGGCGCGGCCAGGTACACCAGAACGCCGACAGCAAATACGGCGATAACGGAGACGGCAATTTTGTCTTTGCGTTTCATGAGCAGTCCTTTCAATCAAGTCGGTGCGCGGGGCGGGAAGATCCGCGTGGGCATCCAGAAAATCAGCAGGATCAACGCCGCCGCGACCGCGGCCATGACGTAATAGAGATCCGAAGAGGTCAGCACCACCGCCTGCTCGTGCAGGCGGTGCGCCAGGCCCGACGCGTCGCCATCGACCAGGGGCGAGTTGCCCAGGCGGTCCACCAACATCGTCGAGTGAAAGTGCAGGCGCTGGGTGGTCAGCGCATCGAGCACGCCCGTGGCAATCACGGCGGCCAAGCCCTTGACGGTGTTGAACCAGGCGGAGGCGAACGGCCCGTCCATTGGCTGGATGCTGCCGGTGGAAAGCATCAGCAGCGGCAACACGGCCATCGGTTGCCCGAAGATTTGCAGCAGGTACAGGCCGTAAAAATCGTCGCGAATCCATTCCGAGGTCAGGTGCGCGCTGCCTATGCAGCACAGCACCAACATACCGAGGCCAATCCCCAGCACCCAGCGGCAGTCGACCCACCGCAGGTTGCACAGCGCCGCCACCAACGGCAGTGCAATCAACTGCGGCAGCGCCATCAGCAACATCACCGGCGCAGTTTGCAGGGGCCGGTAACCCTGGACCTGGGCGAGGAAACTCGACGGGATGATGATCACCGAGGTCAGCACCATCAGCACGCCTGCCAGCACGATCAAGGCGAACGCCAGGTTGCGCAGGCCAAGCATCTGCAGCTTGAAAAACGGCATCGGGTGCGACCATTCATTGACCATGAACAGCACCAGCAACACGCCGCCGCCGCTCAGCAGGAACGTGATCAGCCCCGACTCGAACCAGTCCAAACGGTTGCCTTGCAGGATGCCGATCACCAGCATGCAGATCGCCGGGAAGCCCAGCAGCAAGCCGCGCCAGTTGAATTGCTTGAAGCGCTCCAGACGCAGCGGGTCTTGCGGCAGGCCGTAGGCCACGGCGGCCATCGCCAACAGGCACGGCGCGACGATCTGCCAGAACGCCCACTGCCAGCCGACATATTCGGTCCACAGCGCCGCCAACGGTGTGCCCAGGCTTGGACCGAAGGTAGCGGTGAGCGCATAACCGGCCAGCCCGTACAACTTGACGTTGGCTGGCAGGAAGCGCAGCGCCACGGTCATCAACATCGGCGGTAATGCACCGCCCGCCAGGCCTTGCACGGTGCGCAGCACCAACAGGCTTTCGTAATTCGGCGCGAACGGACACAAAATGCCGAGCACGGTGAACAGGCCGATGGCGCACAGGGTGAAACGCCGCAGCGAAAAAGTCACCGAACACCAGGGCGCAAAGGCCATGGCCGACACGGAGGTGGCGGTGTAGGCCGCAACCAGCCAGGTGCCTTCGTCAAACCCGATGTATAGAGCGCCGCGAATATCTGCGAGGGCCACCTTGGTGACCATCTCGTTGAGACCGGAGACCAGCACCGCCAACAACACGCCGACCAGGCCGATGATGATGCGCGGGCCGAATACGGGCGGGGTGATGGCAGTGGGCTTGGCTGCGGCCGCAAGGGTGGGGGCAGCGAGGGAAGTCATGAACAGGTAACTCGGAATGGTCAATACCCGAGCAGTTTAATCAGGCACACATATGACAAAAAGTTACTTGTTGGCAGGTTATAAGTGCGCCAGACGCAATCCTAAAAATCTGCGCAAACTCCTGTGGGAGCTGGCTTGCCTGCGATGGCGGGCTGTCTGATACACACTGGTTAATTGACCCACCGCTATCGCAGGCAAGCCAGCTCCCACATGGACCGTGCTCGCTTTAGATTCAAGTGGGTTGGGCTTCGAGCCAAGTGGCGTGGCAGCTTTCGCGCATGGTTTCGCGCAGCCATTTATGGGCGGGGTCTTTGTCGAATCGCGGGTGCCAGGATTGCGCCAATACCAGCGTGGGCAGCGAGATCGGCAAGGCGAACGCGCGCAGTGGCAGTTTCAGGCGATTGGCGCTCAACAACGCTTCCTTGGGCACCGGCAGGATCAGGTCGGAATCCGGCAGCATGAACATCGCGCCGTGAAAGCCTGGAGCGATCATCGCCACCCGACGCTCAAGGCCCTGGGCGTTCAGCGCGGTGTCGATCGGCCCACGGGCAATGCCGCGCCGCGAGATGCTGATATGGGAATAGCTGGCGAAGCGCGCGGCGGTGATTTCCTCGTCGAACAACGGGTGGTCTTCCCGCGCCAGGCCGACGAAGGTCGTGGAAAACAGGTTTTGCACCTTCACTTCGGGGCTGGTCGGCGTGGTGTTGCTCACGCGCAAATCCAGCCGCCCTTCGCGCAGGGCCTCGTCGTCGGTGTCGCCTTCGGGCACAAAGCACAGCTCGCACAGCGGTGCCATGCGCTCCATGGTGTCGAACAGGCGACCGCCATACACGCCGATAAAAAAGTCATTGGCGCGCACGCTGAAGCGGCGGCGCAAGGTGCTCAGGTCAACCTGGTCCGCCGAGCGGAACAGCAGCGCCGCCTGCTCCACCACATTGCGCACCTGGCCCTGCAACTGAAGCGCCTTGGGCGTCGGCACCAGGCCGCGACCGGCGCGTACCAGAATCGGGTCGCCCACCGCTTCGCGAATCCGCGTGAGGGTGCGGCTCATCGCGGCCGGGCTGAGGTTCATCCGCCGTGCGGCGCCGACCACACTGCCCTCATCAAGCAAGGCGTCGAGGGCGACCAACAGGTTCATGTCCGGTAGCTGCATGCCAGGCACTCGTGATCAGTGGGGAGTGAACTTGGCGCAATCGTAGCGTATTCAGCGTTGCATGCCCCAGCGTTTCACCGTCAGCCGCTCAAACGTGTCAAACACCAGGTTTTCCACCAGCAACCCGATCAGGATCACCACCGCCAAGCCAGCAAACACCTTGTCGGTGTACAGCTCGTTGCGGTTCTGGAAGATGTACCAGCCCAGACCACCCTTGCCGCTTGTTGCACCGAATACCAGCTCGGCGGCGATCAGCGTGCGCCAGGCAAACGCCCAGCCGATCTTGAGGCCCGCGAGGATCGACGGCAGTGCCGCCGGGATCAGGATGAACAGCACAAAGCGCATGCCCTTGAGGCCATAGTTGCGGCCGGCCATGCGCAGGGTCTCGGACACGCCGAGGAACCCCGAGTACGTGTTGAGCGCCAACGCCCACAGCACCGAATGCACCAGCACGAAAATCAGGCTGTTCTGCCCCAGGCCAAACCACAGCAGCGCCAGCGGCAACAGCGCGATGGCCGGCAGCGGGTTGAACATCGAGGTCAGTGTACTTAGCAGGTCGCGGCCCAGTTGGGTCGACACCGCCAAGGTGGTCAGGGCAAACGCCAGCACGATGCCGATCAGGTAGCCCTTGATCAGCACCACCAGCGAGATGCTGACTTTGCTGAGCAATTCCCCACTGAGCAGGCCGTCGTAAAGCGCATGAAAGGTCTGCAGGAAGCTCGGCAGCAGCAGGTCGTTGTTCTGGTAGCGCGCAACGGCTTCCCAGAGGATCGCGAGCACGATCAAGATCAACCCCTTGCGCAGCCAGCCTTGTTGCCACAGGCGTTGGCGCAGGGGCAGCTCGCGTTCCACGGGAACGCTGAGCAGCGGTTCTAGGGTAATTTCGTATTCCTGGCGCATTGGGTTGACCCTTCAGTAAGCGATGCGAATATCGGCAAAACCCAACTCACGTTCGGCTTCGGGCGCTTCATCGAACAACAAGCGATGAATCCGCCGCGCCGACGCCTGGAACGCCACGCCACCGAGGCTGTGCAGGTCGTATTGATGGCTGTGGATTTCCGCGCGCACACGCCCGGGATGGGGCGACAACAGCAGGATGCGATTGCCCACCACCAGCGCTTCTTCGATGGAGTGGGTGACAAACAACAGGGTGAAGCGCACCTCCTCCCAGAGCAGCAGCAACTCCTCCTGCATCTTGCGCCGGGTCAGCGCGTCGAGGGCGGCGAAGGGCTCGTCCATCAGCAGGATTTTCGGCTGCATGGCCAAGGCACGGGCGATGGCGACACGGGCTTTCATGCCGCCGGACAGGGTGTGTGGGTAGGCATCGGCAAAGGCCGTGAGGCCGACTTTGTCGAGATAATGCAACGCACGTTCTTCGGCTTCAGGCCGCTTCAAGGTTTTCGACGCAAGCAGTGGAAACATCACGTTCTGTTTGACGGTTTTCCACGGCGGCAGTTGGTCGAATTCCTGGAACACCACGATGCGATCCGGACCAGGTTGTTCGACCTTTTGGCCCAACAGGCGGATCTCGCCTTCGCAAGGCTTGATAAACCCGGCGATGGACTTGAGCAAGGTGGATTTGCCGCAGCCCGAAGGCCCGAGCAGCACGTAGCGGTCGGCCGGGTCGATCTCGAAACTCACCTGGTGAGTAGCCCGCACCACGCGCTCAGGCGTACGGTATTCCAGGCTGACGTTATCCACCGCCAGTAACGGGGCGGTGGTATGCAGGTTGCTGGCCGTGTGGCCTTGCAAGGGTGCGTTCATCTCAACTTCCTTGCAGGGGCTTGGCGTCCTGGAAGAAGTAGTCCTTCCACGATTCAGGCTTGTTCTTGATGGCGCCGACGCGGTAGAGGAATTCCGCCAGCGGATAGGTATTTTTCGGCGTGACGCTGAATTCGAACTGCGGGTTATCGATGATTTTCAACAACGCGGCACGGTCGATCTTGGCCTTGGTCACGCGGATGTAAGTGTCGGCTGCGGCGCCTTTATCGTTCTGGGCGAACTGCGCAGCTTCAGTCAATGCCTCGACGAACGCCTTGTAGGTTTTCGGGTTGTCGTTGCGGAATTTCTCGGTGGCGAACAGCACCGTCGGCGAGTTCGGGCCGAGCAGGTCGTAGGTGTTGAGCACCACATGCACGTTCGGGTTGGCCAGGGCCTGGTCCTGGAACGGCGGGTTGGAGAAGTGCCCAGTCAGCTCGGTACCGCCAGCAATCAGTGCCGCGGTGGCATCCGGGTGCGGGACAGCGACGGTGTACTTGTCGAGGCGATTGAATGCTTTATCGCCCCATTGTTTGGCGGCGGCGTATTGCAGGAAGCGCGATTGCACCGACACGCCTACTGCCGGTACAGCGATGCGATCTTTTTCGGTGAAATCGGCAATGGTCTTGACCTGGGGATTGTTGCTCACCAGGTAGTACGGAAAGTTGCCCAGGGAAGCGACCGCCTTGACGTTCTGCTTGCCGTGGGTGCGGTCCCAGATGGTCAACAGCGGGCCGACACCGGCACCCGCGATATCGATGGAGCCGGAGAGCAATGCATCATTGACGGCTGCACCACCGGACAATTGGGTCCAGTCGACCTTGATGTCGATACCTTCCTGCTTACCGTATTTTTCGATCAGGTTCTGATCACGAACCACATTGAGCAACAGGTAAACGATGCCGAACTGCTCGGCGATGCGGATCTCGCCTTCAGCCTGCGCAGCAGCCGGTGCAACAAGGCCGCCAGCCAGCAGGCTGACGCCCAGACCGACGGTCGCGGCCAGCCGTGCAAATGGAAGTTTCCTGGACATGGTCATGCTCCGTATCAGAAAGGCGCGTCGCCCTGGATGGTGGTGCGAAACAGCTTGCGGCGCAGGTGGCTCGGGCACCCGGCGGCCAGGTGGATCAGCGAGCGGTTGTCCCAAAACACCAGGTCGTGGGGCTGCCATTGGTGGCGGTAGATGTTGTGGGGCAGCACGCTGTGGGCGTAGAGCTGGGCCAGCAGGTCGCGGCTTTCGTCTTCCGGCAGGCCGACGATACGGGTGGTGAAACCTTCACTGACGAACAGCGCCTTGCGGCCGGTTTCCGGGTGGGTGCGCACGATGGGGTGTACGACTTCCGCAACTTGGGCCAGCTGCTCAGGGGTCAACGTGGGACGCCAGTTGCCTTCGAATTTGGTTTCGCTGTAACGCGCCGTGTAGGAATGGGCGGCGCTGCGGCCTTCGACGGCTTTGCGCAGGTGTTCCGGCAATTGGTCCCAGGCTTTGTGCATGTCAGCAAACAAGGTGTCGCCGCCTTCTGAAGGCAACTCTTGGGCGTGAAGCATCGAGCCCAGGCTGGGCAGCTCCTTGTAGGACAGGTCTGAATGCCAGAACTTGCCCGCATCCCCCAGGCCGATGGATTGGCCGTTTTCGATAATGTTGGAGACGATCAGGATTTCCGGATGGTCAGCCAGCAAGAACTGTTTGAGCACATGGATTTGCAACACGCCAAAGCGACGGCTGAAGGCGATCTGTTGTTGGGGGGTGATGCGCTGATCGCGAAACACCACGACGTGATGGTCCAGGTGCGCACGGTGAATACGCGAGAAATCCTGATCGTTGACCGGGCGCGACAGGTCCAGGCCGATGATCTCGGCGCCAACGCTACCGGGAAATGGACGAATCTCGAACGTTTGGGCGGTTGCGGTCGCTGTTGGAACAGTAGAGGTGGCGGACATGAGGTCACTCCCGGTCAGACAGGGAAATGACTTTATAGATATAAGAACGGCATTTTAAATACCGTTAGTGAATATCGATATACGGGAATGTGGTGACCAAACCCCGCGCGCTTGGCGCCAAGGGAATAAACTGCAGTGTCGAAGTGACGAGCGCTTAGCTGCCTGTACTGCAATTTCCCGCTCGATAGCAGGCGAGTTGAACCTGAATGCGTAAGACCCGATAGAGGCTGGCTGTGGGTGCTCAGAGCGTTATGTTGAAGCGCTTACAAGCCGAAACTGTGCGCGTTTGACAAGCCTATGGTCAGTCTCTAGTGTGCATTGGATCCAATTAGCCATGCCCATTCTAATAAGGAGCATAACGTAACCGTGACGCAGAAGCCGACCCCTTTGAACAGCATCAAGATCAGCGGAACGATCCCCGCCCATCTCGCTCGCTCCGTGATTGAAGAAACCTTGCGCAACGCCATCTTGGACGGTCGGTTGCCCTGCGGTACCGCCATGCGCCAACAGGAATTGGCCAGCCTGTTCGGGGTCAGCCGCATGCCGGTGCGCGAAGCCTTGCGCCAGCTGGAAGCCCAGTCACTGCTGCATGTGGTGACCCACAAGGGTGCTGTCGTCGCACCCTTGATCGAGGATAATTCGGCCGAAACCTATGAACTGCGGATGCTGCTGGAGTCTGAAGCGCTGCGCTCGTCCATCCCTTTGCTCACCGAAACCGATATCGCCGAGGCGGACGCCATCATCGTCGCCTTGGAGCAGGAAAAAGACTACACCGAGATTGGTCGCCTCAACCGGCTGTTTCACATGGCCTTGTATGGCAAGGCCCCGAACCAGCGGCTGCTCAAATTGGTGGAGCACGGTTTGAACGAGGAAGAACGTTTCCTGCGTTACAACCTTGAGGCCATGGGGTTGGGCCAGACGTCCCAGGAGGATCACCGCGAACTGCTGAGCCTGGTGGCACAGAAAAAAATCGAAGAAAGCATCCTGACGCTGCGCAATCACTTGATGCGAGGCATGGAGGTAATCACGGCATACCTCAATGGCCTGGATGCCGGCGACAAAAAAGGCACGTAATAAGCCTTCCAGCTTTCCTGTCTCGATCTTGCAGTGTTGCGGGGTTCCCTAACTAACGGTTAGTACCCCGCCCCACGAAACTTCCCACTTTCAATAAAGACACTAACTTACAGCCCATATTATTTAGAAAAACTTCTAACACATTTGTATGCTCGCCAAATTGTTTAACCCGCTTATCATCTTTTATTACTAAACCAGACACTTCACTCGATGCTGCAGTCGCCTCATTAGAAGCGCCTTGCACGCGTACGGCTGGTCCATACCTATTCACCTCTTGCCAACTACAAGAACTCATCGCTGTTTTTTCACAGCAGACGCAATAACTTATAGGCACCAACCATGCATCAACCGTTACTTGAAACAGCAAAATTGCAGTTATGCAGCCATTCGTTATTTCCAGAAATAACTTCCCTGCGCAAGTTACAACTTTTTATGGAAAGCCACATATTTGCCGTCTGGGACTTCATGACCCTCGCCAAACGTCTGCAACGGGACCTGACCTGCACGCGTCTGCCCTGGCTGCCACCTGCCGACACGCAAGCCGCGCGCCTGATCAATGAGGTCGTGCTGAGTGAGGAGTCAGACGAGCATCCCGAGGGAGGCTATTGCAGCCACTTCGAACTCTATCTGGAGGCCATGGCCGAAGTGGGCGCCAGCACCTCGCCGATCAAACGCTTTGTTGCGCTGCAACGCCAAGGCATGGAAGCGACTGCCGCCTTGCGTGAGGTAGAGATTCTTCCCGGCGTGGCCCGCTTCGTCAGCGACACATTGCATCTCGCGCTGAACGCGCCTACCCATTGTGTGGCGGCAACATTCCTGCACGGTCGCGAGCATGTCATCCCGACGATATTCGAGCGCATCCTGCAATCTGATGAGCTTATCCATCGCCACGCGCCGACACTGTGCGCTTACCTCAAGCGTCACATCGAATTGGACGCCCAGGATCATGGCCCAGCAGCAGAGCAGTTGCTCCAACACCTTGTCAGTGCAGACCCGGCGTACCCGCAACAGGCCAACAATGCCGCCCTCGCGGCCGTGCAAAGCCGTATTGCATTCTGGGATGAGGTTCAGGCCTCGCTGCTGGAGGTGCACCCATGAGCGCAGCCGACTACCACGCCATTGCCGACGACTGGGAGCGCCGCGCAACCATCCGCACACGCCCTCGCCGTTTGCTGGAAGACGATGACAAGCTCATCTACCCGATGTGCCGCCAGCCCTTGGTGCTCTGTGCAACCTTCCTCGAACACTGCCCGCAATGGCGCGATTTCGTGCTGGTGCAAAGCTTCTACAAATTCATCAACGACGTGGTGATCTTCGAGACTGAGATCGTCGACAAGACTGCGCGCAGCATTGCCAAGAATCGCTTCTCGGTGCCCTTCCCGCTTGCCTGCCGCGTAGATGCGATGACCGTTGTCGTGGACGAGGACTACCACGCACTGGTTGCGTTGGATTTCCTGCAGCAAACCGTAGCCATGACCGGCATACAACCGTTGCAACCGCCAAGGGAAATTGAATTGAGCCGTGCGTTGCCTGCGGCCCAGGCCAAGGCGCCAGCCCACCTGCGCGATGCAATAGCACTGATTGGCGTGGCCATTGCCGAAAACACCGTGACCCACGATGTGGCGGCGTTCGCCAAGGACACCAGTGTTAAAGCGTCGATCCGTGGCTTGATGGCCGATCACCTGTTTGATGAGGGCCGCCATGCGCAATTCTGGACACGGCTCGTACGCCTGTATTGGCACACGGCGAGCGCGGAAGACCGCGACAGCATCGCTCAGGTGCTGCCGATATTCCTGGCTCAGTACCTGACGAACGACCTGCAAAAAAACTTCGACCTGCACTTGATCGAACACCTCGATGCCAGCGAAGGCCTGCGCAGCGCATTGCGCGATGAAGTGACGGCACTGGCGTTCCCGATCACCCGTCGGCACCCGCTGATGGACAACATTCTGGGTTTCCTGCAACACAGCGGCTTGCTGCAAACGCCGAGTGTGGCGCAAGCGTTGGGCAATTACTTGCCGGTGTCCGGGAGGCTGACATGAGGCGCCTGACCATCGGGTTTGCTGGCACCAGCAGCGCCTTGGGCGCCATCAGGCAAGCGCTGGAACAGTATGGGCATGCCTTGAGTGATGAAGGCATCGACTTGTTGATCGATGACGGCAGTCAGTCGCTGCGGGACCCAGCAGATCAACTCCCGGTGTTCAGCCTGCGCCTGGGTGTTGGCCCGGTAACCGAATGCGGGCTACCCGCGCTGCAACTGCGCGCCTATGGGCCCAACGGGCGATTATCGGCTGTGCTTGGCATCACCGAAGAACCCAGTGGCAACGGCCAACGGCTGCGCCAGCAGGTAACCCATGCCTTGGTGGAGTGGGTCGCGCTGCACGTGAGTGGATTCTCGCGGGACACTGGATATTTCTCTGTGCACGCGGCCGCCAATGAATGGCCCGAGCAAGGCTTGGACGCGCTTGACGCGCTGGCATTTGTCCATCGATTCAACCGCACAGAAGACCCTGTTGTCATGCGGGAAGCCCAGGTGCCCGTGATCGAACAGTTGCAGGCCAGCCTTCGCACCTTCGCCGATCGGCCGGCGCTGAACATCGCCGGCAACACAGTGATCTATCGTCAATTGCAGCTTCACGCCTTGGCGATCCAGCAACAACTACAGCCGTTGCTGGCGACTGGGCAGGCGCCAACGGTGGTCGGCGTGTGCCTGGAAAAATCCATCGAGTTGTACGCCAGCATTCTTGCGGTGATGGGCTGCGCAGCCGTGTATCTGCCGCTGGGTCCGGACCACCCGGTTCAACGCCATCAGGCCATGCTTGAGAGCGCGCAAGCCAGGGTATTGCTTGACGCGGGTCAGCATCCCTTGCGGGGACGCTTCACTGCACTGGATGTCAGCAAGGTCGACCCGCGGAGCGCCGACGTCATGCGTCCGTTGGTGCAGACTCGCCCGCGCCCCGACGGTCCTTGCATGACGCTCTTTACATCAGGCACCACCGGTCAACCCAAGGGTGTGCTGCTCAGCCAGACCAACCTGGCGCATTTCACGGCCTGGTTCAGGTCCTGTATGAGCCTGGATGAGCTGAGCCGCGTCCTGCAATTTTCGCCATTGAGCGTTGACGCTTCGCTGATCGATATTTTCCCCAGCTTGTTAGCAGGGGCCGAGTTGATTGTCCCCAGCGCAGAGCAACGACAGGACCCTCAGCAACTGCTGGATCTGCTTCAACGGCAGCGCGTCACCCACGCCTTCCTGCCGCCTGCGCTGCTGAGCATTCTGCCGCTCGATCAACCGCTGGGCCTGACGCACCTGCTTACCGGCGGCGATGTGTGCGAGCCCCATGTGATCGAACGCCTCGCGGGGCACTGCCAGTTTCACAACCTCTATGGGCCCACGGAGGCCACGGTGCTGGTCACCCATCGCACGCTGCTCCCCGGTGATAGCAACCGCAACGTCGGAAGCCCCATCGCCAACAGCCAGGTGCTGATCCTTGACGAGAACCTGCAGCCGGTAGATGAACAGGTCATAGGCGAGGTCTATATCATCGGCCCTGGGGTGAGCCTGGGGTATGTGAACGCACTGCAACAGCTTGCCAGCCCTTTCGTGGAACTGGCGGTGCCAGGGGGCCAGTCGCTGAGGGCTTACCGCAGCGGTGATCTGGCACAGTGGACCGCCGATGGGATTGTGCTGGGGGGGCGCCGTGATGATCAGGTGAAAATCCGCGGCTTTCGGGTCGAGCCCCAAGAGATAGAGCAGTGCTTGCGTAACCGCCGGCTGTATCGCCAGGTCGCAGTGGTGATCGACCATGACCGCAGGATCCGTAGCTTTGTCGCTCAACCCGAACCGGGGGCCACCTTGGCGGCCCTGCAGCAACACGCGCGACAGTGGCTGCCGGATTACATGCACCCCGGTTTCTGGAGCCTGTTGCCGCACATGCCATGTTCCAGCAACGGCAAGGTCGACCGGGCAGCATTGCTCGCATTACCGGCTCAATCCGTTTTGCAGACTCCCAGCAACGCGGCGCAAACCCCACTTCAGATTCGATTGACCCGCTTGTGGATCGAGCTGCTGGCGTTGCCCGTGGATGAATTGTCCATCGATGAGAGTTTCTTTGAACTCGGCGGCCATTCGATTTTGCTGTCGACACTCTTATTGCGTTTTCGCGAACAATTCGGCCGCAGCTTCTCGTTGAGCCACTTCATTGAGGCGCCGACTATTCGTACCCTCGCAACATGGGTGGAGGACGGGGAAGGACCCGATGCGCCCTCTAGTCAGGCGGTTCGCGACGCACAACAGGAGTGGTCACTCAACATCCTTCCCGAGAACCGCGCAGGCGACCCGCACAAAGTGATCGTGACAGGGGCCAACAGCTTTGTTGGTGTGCATATCGTCGAGGCGTTGCTGGCCGGTCATGCAACCCAGGTGGCATGCCTGGTGCGTGAGGAGCCGGGGCATTCGGCGATGATGCGGTTTACCCAAGCGTTGCGCGAGTACCGCCTGGATCATCTGGACCTGAGCCGGGTGCAGGTATTCGCCGCCGATATCAGCCTGCCTCGATTGGGGTTGGCCAACGACGCTTACGACACGCTCACTCGGGACTTCGGTGTGCTGGTGCACAACGCGGCACGGGTCAACCACGTGATGGACTACGCATCACTGGCCAGGGACAACGTTGACCCCATCTTCGAATGCTTGCGCCTGTGCGAGACGCACTGCAAGAAGGTCTTTAACTTTATCTCGACGCTGTCAGCCTCAAGCAGCTTGGACACCCAGGGCTATGTCCTTGAGGCACCCGCCGCGACCACGCTGCCGCTGTACATCAAGAATGGCTATAACCTGTCCAAATGGGTCGCCGAGCGGCAACTGGGACGTGCGGTGGAGCGCGGAGCCTGGGTGAACATCCATCGCCCCGGCAATATCAGTTTCCACAGCCGCACGGGGGCCTGCCAGCCGCAGAAAAATCGGCTGATGCTGATGCTCAAGGGCTCACTTCAACTTGGCCTGGTACCGCGGCTGGCGTTGAATTTCGACCTGATGCCGGTGGACTTCCTGGCTCGTTTCATTGCATTCCACTGCGCCGGCTTTCAAGCCAATCGCAGTGTGTTCAACCTGCACAACCCACAACCGTTGAGCTGGGCGCATTACCTGGATGCTTTCAGCCGAGCGGGTCACCGGTTCAGGCGGGTGAGCATTGCACATTGGCAACAGGAGATACGAACGGTCAGCCAGGACAACGCACTGTTTGGCGTGCTTGGTTTTTATCTCGAGCGCCTCGACGAAGACATCGGCGACACCTCAATGATCCGCCACGACAACGCGCGACAGGGCGTCCAGCAGATGGGGGCACACTACCCCGACAAAGATTCGGCGCTGTTGAGCAAAGGCTGCAATTACCTCAAGGCCATTGGCTTTCTTTGAACGCCTCAGGACAACCTCATGAAACCACTGCAACCCGATACGTTAATTCGCAACCCGGACGGCCTGCCGATAGTCGCGTCGGTCGTGGTCGACTGCCATGCCTCCCGTCTGTGGAACATGGTCGGGAATTTTTCAGGCTTCGATGTGTTCATTCCTGACCTGACGCATATCGAAATGACAGGCACAGGTGTAGGCGCCTTGCGTACAAAATTTTTCCGCGATGGCAACTGTGTGGTGGAGCAGCTCAATAGCCGGGACGAGCAGACCATGCATATGACCTGGACCACAATCTATAACACCTTGGGCGTGGCCAGGTTATGGGCGGCGATCGGCGTTGAAGCACTAGGAGTGGAGTGTTCCAGGGTGACATGGACGATTATTGCGCAGCCCATGGATGAGGCAAACGCAGGGTTTGAACAGTTTGTGCAGGACTTCGCCAACAGCGCCCTGGACAATGTCCGTCGGTTGCTTGGCTGAGCGGCAGGAGCGAGGCTACTCGCCCCTGCCCGATCAATCAGCAGGTCAGATCTTGAAACTATCGACCAGTTGCTTCAATCGATTGGCCTGCTGCGACAGTGCATCGCAATCCTTCAGGGTCTCATTGAGATTGGCCACGCCCTGCTGATTCAGCAGGTTGATCTGGTTGATGTCGACGTTGAGCGTTTCCACCACGGCTGTCTGCTCTTCGGTAGCGGCGGCGACGGACTGGTTCATGCCGTCGATCTCGACGATCCGCTGCGTCACGCTGACCAGGCGCTCACCCGCCTGGTTGGCGACCTCGACGCTTTCTTCACTGGAGGCCTGGCTGGCATTCATAGTGGTAACCGCTTCACGCGAGCCCACTTGCAGTGAGGTGATCATTTTGTGGATCTCTTCGGCGGACTCCTGGGTGCGGTGAGCCAGGTTGCGCACCTCGTCAGCGACCACCGCAAAACCTCGACCAGCCTCACCGGCACGTGCCGCTTCAATGGCGGCGTTGAGTGCGAGCAGGTTGGTTTGCTGAGAAATCCCCTTGATCACATCAAGGATGTGACCAATGTTGTCAGTACTGGCGTTCAGGGTTTCGATCTGTGTGCAGGACAGGCTGATCTTCTGCGACAGTGCCGACATTGCAAGGATGGTTTGCTCCACCACTTTGCGCCCATCATCGGCCTGCTCACTGGCTCCGCTGGCGTGCTGCGAGGCATCGGCGGCGTTACGCGCGATTTCCTGGGTGGCGGCGCCCAGTTCGTTGATCGCAGCGGCCACGCTGTTGGTGCGCGCGCTTTGCTCGTCGGAACCGATGATAGAGGCATTGGACGAGGCCATCACACGCTGGGACAAGTCGTGCACCTGGCGCGTTGCCGAAGACACTTCCGAAATCGATGCGTGGATGCGTTCTACGAATTGATTGAACGCGCTGCCGACTTCGCCGAACTCGTCCTTGCTGGTGACAGCCAGGCGACGGGTCAGGTCACCTTCGCCCTGCGCAATGTCCTGCATCGCCACCCCCATGGTGGTCAGAGGCCGCAGCAGCACTTGGATGAGCACACTCAGGAGCACGGCAATCGCAACCACGGCGATCAACATGGCAATCAGCGCGGAAGTACGGAACTTACCCAATGCTGCGTAGGCTTTGTCTTTATCAATCGACAGACCGATATACCAATCTGCGCCGGGCAAGCCGCTGATCGGGGTAAATGACAGGATGCGGTCCTGGCCGTTGAGAACGACCTCCTGACTGACCTTCTCGATGCGTAACTGAGTGCCGGGGTAGATGTCTTTGAGGTTTTTCATCACCTGCCCTTGATCAGGACTGACGATGACTTGGCCGTCGCCGCTGACTAGGAACGCATGGCCGATGCCGCCGAAGTCTACCGAGTTGATGATTTTCACCAAGGTCTGCAGGCTCAGGTCACCGCCGACTACGCCGAGCAATTCACCGTTCTTTTTCACCGGCATCGCGATGGTCACGATCTGCCCACCCACTGCGGCCATATACGGTGGTGTAAGCATGGGCTTGTCCGCAGCCACTGCCTGTTTGTACCAAGGGCGCTGACGGGGGTCGTAGCCGTCGGGCATTTTCGCGTCCGGACGTTGCGTAAACACGCCGTTGGTTTGGCCAACATAGGTGAACTGGAAGTTTGAGGTGAACGCCGGTTGATCGACCAGACCAGGGAGGTCGGCAGCACCGCCTTGATGGGCGACGTTTTGCGTGAGGCTTTCGAGCACCAGTATTCGTCCGCTAAGCCAGTTCTGCACACTGCTGGCGGTGAGCTCACCTGATTGCTCGATGGACGACTCTAGGTTCTGCTTGATGGTACTGCGCTGCAGGTAGTCGTTGTAGAGGGTAAATAACGCGAAGGCCAGAACCACAACGCCTGACGCGGCCAACAGAATTTTATGACTGAACTTGAGATTCATTTCATCGACTTCTTTTGCCAAAGGGGGGTTAGCGTGCCGAGTGGAACATTCCATGTAACGTTATAGGCGGACTCTTGGGCCGCTCTATTTCGGTGCACGCATGGCTCGTCAGGCTTTCGGCCAAGCCGAGGCAAAACTTAGGAAAATGTAAGACGGA
Organism: Pseudomonas tritici; assembly: GCF_014268275.3. Taxonomy (NCBI): domain Bacteria; kingdom Pseudomonadati; phylum Pseudomonadota; class Gammaproteobacteria; order Pseudomonadales; family Pseudomonadaceae; genus Pseudomonas; species Pseudomonas tritici. The sequence goes on along the minus strand of NZ_CP077084.1, from coordinate 374,232 downwards.
TCGCCATTTTTCGTAGGAAACCGACCGGTGGTTGTCGTACGAGGATTGGATAACGAACGCTTTGAGCGCTTAGGCACCTTGGTCTAGGTCCTGCGATAGAAAATGAAACCAACCAATAATGCAGCGAGTTACGGGCTGGATGCCCGGGTGATCAATCAGGTCTGTCAGCAATACAAAATTGCTGATCTAAACGACAAAACCCCTGTCTGCGTTAACAGACAGGGGTTTCGGAATTCAATCTTGACGATGACCTACTCTCACATGGGGAAACCCCACACTACCATCGGCGATGCATCGTTTCACTGCTGAGTTCGGGATGGGATCAGGTGGTTCCAATGCTCTATGGTCGTCAAGAAATTCTGTGTACCAGACCGTTGTGTTAGCAACGTACCAGTGAAATTCATGGACTTCTACATAAACAAAACCCCTGTTCGCGTTAGCAAACAGGGGTTTTGGAATTTAATCTTGACGATGACCTACTCTCACATGGGGAAACCCCACACTACCATCGGCGATGCATCGTTTCACTACTGAGTTCGGGATGGGATCAGGTGGTTCCAATGCTCTATGGTCGTCAAGAAATTCGGGTACTGAGTCGTGACCAGATGGCCTCGCTTCAGCAAATTGGGTATGTGACAGCTTTCGGTGTTTTCGTGAGATCGAACTTTCGGTTCTATCGTCTTCACACACCGCAATCTGATGCTCTTTCGAGTAGTCAAATTGCTTGGGTGTTATATGGTCAAGCCTCACGGGCAATTAGTATTGGTTAGCTCAACGCCTCACAGCGCTTACACACCCAACCTATCAACGTCGTAGTCTTCGACGGCCCTTCAGGGGACTCAAGGTCCCAGTGAGATCTCATCTTGAGGCTAGTTTCCCGCTTAGATGCTTTCAGCGGTTATCTATTCCGAACATAGCTACCCGGCAATGCCACTGGCGTGACAACCGGAACACCAGAGGTTCGTCCACTCCGGTCCTCTCGTACTAGGAGCAGCCCCTCTCAAATCTCAAACGTCCACGGCAGATAGGGACCGAACTGTCTCACGACGTTCTAAACCCAGCTCGCGTACCACTTTAAATGGCGAACAGCCATACCCTTGGGACCGGCTTCAGCCCCAGGATGTGATGAGCCGACATCGAGGTGCCAAACACCGCCGTCGATATGAACTCTTGGGCGGTATCAGCCTGTTATCCCCGGAGTACCTTTTATCCGTTGAGCGATGGCCCTTCCATACAGAACCACCGGATCACTAAGACCTACTTTCGTACCTGCTCGACGTGTCTGTCTCGCAGTCAAGCGCGCTTTTGCCTTTATACTCTACGACCGATTTCCGACCGGTCTGAGCGCACCTTCGTACTCCTCCGTTACTCTTTAGGAGGAGACCGCCCCAGTCAAACTACCCACCATACACTGTCCTCGATCCGGATAACGGACCTGAGTTAGAACCTCAAAGTTGCCAGGGTGGTATTTCAAGGTTGGCTCCACGCAGACTGGCGTCCACGCTTCAAAGCCTCCCACCTATCCTACACAAGCAAATTCAAAGTCCAGTGCAAAGCTATAGTAAAGGTTCACGGGGTCTTTCCGTCTAGCCGCGGATACACTGCATCTTCACAGCGATTTCAATTTCACTGAGTCTCGGGTGGAGACAGCGCCGCCATCGTTACGCCATTCGTGCAGGTCGGAACTTACCCGACAAGGAATTTCGCTACCTTAGGACCGTTATAGTTACGGCCGCCGTTTACCGGGGCTTCGATCAAGAGCTTCGCGTTAGCTAACCCCATCAATTAACCTTCCGGCACCGGGCAGGCGTCACACCCTATACGTCCACTTTCGTGTTTGCAGAGTGCTGTGTTTTTAATAAACAGTCGCAGCGGCCTGGTATCTTCGACCGGCATGAGCTTACGGAGCAAGTCCTTCACCCTCACCGGCGCACCTTCTCCCGAAGTTACGGTGCCATTTTGCCTAGTTCCTTCACCCGAGTTCTCTCAAGCGCCTTGGTATTCTCTACCCAACCACCTGTGTCGGTTTGGGGTACGGTTCCTGGTTACCTGAAGCTTAGAAGCTTTTCTTGGAAGCATGGCATCAACCACTTCGCTAACTAAAAGTTAGCTCGTCATCAGCTCTCGGCCTTAAGATCCCGGATTTACCTAAGATCTCAGCCTACCACCTTAAACTTGGACAACCAACGCCAAGCTGGCCTAGCCTTCTCCGTCCCTCCATCGCAATAACCAGAAGTACAGGAATATTAACCTGTTTTCCATCGACTACGCTTTTCAGCCTCGCCTTAGGGACCGACTAACCCTGCGTCGATTAACGTTGCGCAGGAAACCTTGGTCTTTCGGCGTGGGTGTTTTTCACACCCATTGTCGTTACTCATGTCAGCATTCGCACTTCTGATACCTCCAGCAAGCTTCTCAACTCACCTTCACAGGCTTACAGAACGCTCCTCTACCGCATCACTTACGTGATACCCGTAGCTTCGGTGTATGGTTTGAGCCCCGTTACATCTTCCGCGCAGGCCGACTCGACTAGTGAGCTATTACGCTTTCTTTAAAGGGTGGCTGCTTCTAAGCCAACCTCCTAGCTGTCTAAGCCTTCCCACATCGTTTCCCACTTAACCATAACTTTGGGACCTTAGCTGACGGTCTGGGTTGTTTCCCTTTTCACGACGGACGTTAGCACCCGCCGTGTGTCTCCCATGCTCGGCACTTGTAGGTATTCGGAGTTTGCATCGGTTTGGTAAGTCGGGATGACCCCCTAGCCGAAACAGTGCTCTACCCCCTACAGTGATACATGAGGCGCTACCTAAATAGCTTTCGAGGAGAACCAGCTATCTCCGAGCTTGATTAGCCTTTCACTCCGATCCACAGGTCATCCGCTAACTTTTCAACGGTAGTCGGTTCGGTCCTCCAGTTAGTGTTACCCAACCTTCAACCTGCCCATGGATAGATCGCCCGGTTTCGGGTCTATTCCCAGCGACTAGACGCCCTATTAAGACTCGCTTTCGCTACGCCTCCCCTATTCGGTTAAGCTCGCCACTGAAAATAAGTCGCTGACCCATTATACAAAAGGTACGCAGTCACCCAACAAAGTGGGCTCCCACTGCTTGTACGCATACGGTTTCAGGATCTATTTCACTCCCCTCTCCGGGGTTCTTTTCGCCTTTCCCTCACGGTACTAGTTCACTATCGGTCAGTCAGTAGTATTTAGCCTTGGAGGATGGTCCCCCCATATTCAGACAAAGTTTCTCGTGCTCCGTCCTACTCGATTTCATGACTAAGAGATTTTCGCGTACAGGGCTATCACCCACTATGGCCGCACTTTCCAGAGCGTTCCGCTAATCTCAAAGCCACTTAAGGGCTAGTCCCCGTTCGCTCGCCACTACTAAGGGAATCTCGGTTGATTTCTTTTCCTCAGGGTACTTAGATGTTTCAGTTCCCCTGGTTCGCTCCATACACCTATGTATTCAGTGTAAGGTAACCATCTTATGATGGCTGGGTTCCCCCATTCAGACATCTCCGGATCAAAGTCTGTTTGCCGACTCCCCGAAGCTTTTCGCAGGCTACCACGTCTTTCATCGCCTCTGACTGCCAAGGCATCCACCGTATGCGCTTCTTCACTTGACCATATAACCCCAAGCAATCTGGTTATACTGTGAAGACAACATTCGCCGAAAATTCGATAATACTCAAAACTGAGTAACTCACAAATTTTACCTTAGCCTGATCCGTTACCAGTGAAAGTAACGTTCAGTCTATCTTTCTATCACATACCCAAATTTTTAAAGAACGATCTAATCAAAGACTAGAAATCAACATTCACCATCATAACGATGGAATGCTCATTTCTAAGCTTTCATAACGTAGAAGCAGTAGTGGTGGAGCCAAACGGGATCGAACCGTTGACCTCCTGCGTGCAAGGCAGGCGCTCTCCCAGCTGAGCTATGGCCCCGTATTTCTACAGGCGTTTCCCACACAAAATTGGTGGGTCTGGGCAGATTCGAACTGCCGACCTCACCCTTATCAGGGGTGCGCTCTAACCAACTGAGCTACAGACCCAATTTCGGGCTGCTTCTTATCGTCTTCTTCAATGAATCAAGCAATTCGTGTGGGAACTTATGGAGCAGCTGATGTCGTCGATTAAGGAGGTGATCCAGCCGCAGGTTCCCCTACGGCTACCTTGTTACGACTTCACCCCAGTCATGAATCACACCGTGGTAACCGTCCTCCCGAAGGTTAGACTAGCTACTTCTGGTGCAACCCACTCCCATGGTGTGACGGGCGGTGTGTACAAGGCCCGGGAACGTATTCACCGCGACATTCTGATTCGCGATTACTAGCGATTCCGACTTCACGCAGTCGAGTTGCAGACTGCGATCCGGACTACGATCGGTTTTCTGGGATTAGCTCCACCTCGCGGCTTGGCAACCCTCTGTACCGACCATTGTAGCACGTGTGTAGCCCAGGCCGTAAGGGCCATGATGACTTGACGTCATCCCCACCTTCCTCCGGTTTGTCACCGGCAGTCTCCTTAGAGTGCCCACCATGACGTGCTGGTAACTAAGGACAAGGGTTGCGCTCGTTACGGGACTTAACCCAACATCTCACGACACGAGCTGACGACAGCCATGCAGCACCTGTCTCAATGTTCCCGAAGGCACCAATCTATCTCTAGAAAGTTCATTGGATGTCAAGGCCTGGTAAGGTTCTTCGCGTTGCTTCGAATTAAACCACATGCTCCACCGCTTGTGCGGGCCCCCGTCAATTCATTTGAGTTTTAACCTTGCGGCCGTACTCCCCAGGCGGTCAACTTAATGCGTTAGCTGCGCCACTAAAAGCTCAAGGCTTCCAACGGCTAGTTGACATCGTTTACGGCGTGGACTACCAGGGTATCTAATCCTGTTTGCTCCCCACGCTTTCGCACCTCAGTGTCAGTATTAGTCCAGGTGGTCGCCTTCGCCACTGGTGTTCCTTCCTATATCTACGCATTTCACCGCTACACAGGAAATTCCACCACCCTCTACCATACTCTAGTCAGTCAGTTTTGAATGCAGTTCCCAGGTTGAGCCCGGGGATTTCACATCCAACTTAACAAACCACCTACGCGCGCTTTACGCCCAGTAATTCCGATTAACGCTTGCACCCTCTGTATTACCGCGGCTGCTGGCACAGAGTTAGCCGGTGCTTATTCTGTCGGTAACGTCAAAACAATCACGTATTAGGTAACTGCCCTTCCTCCCAACTTAAAGTGCTTTACAATCCGAAGACCTTCTTCACACACGCGGCATGGCTGGATCAGGCTTTCGCCCATTGTCCAATATTCCCCACTGCTGCCTCCCGTAGGAGTCTGGACCGTGTCTCAGTTCCAGTGTGACTGATCATCCTCTCAGACCAGTTACGGATCGTCGCCTTGGTGAGCCATTACCTCACCAACTAGCTAATCCGACCTAGGCTCATCTGATAGCGCAAGGCCCGAAGGTCCCCTGCTTTCTCCCGTAGGACGTATGCGGTATTAGCGTCCGTTTCCGAACGTTATCCCCCACTACCAGGCAGATTCCTAGGCATTACTCACCCGTCCGCCGCTCTCAAGAGAAGCAAGCTTCTCTCTACCGCTCGACTTGCATGTGTTAGGCCTGCCGCCAGCGTTCAATCTGAGCCATGATCAAACTCTTCAGTTCAAACATCTTTGGGTTTTTAAGAAACCCTAAACTTGGCTCAGCAATCGTTGGTTACATCTTTGATTTCTCGCGGAGTAACTTGTGATGCTGATAATCTTGTTGACTATCAGTCTGACTCCACAAGCACCCACACGAATTGCTTGATTCAGTTGTTAAAGAGCGGTTGGTTAAGATCTTTCGTCTCAACCGAGGCGCGCATTCTACAGCAGCCTCATTTGCTGTCAAGTGATTATTTTCAGAAGTTTTCGAAGAATTCTTCAACAACTTCAACCACTTGCGCTTCCGATCTCTCGTTAGCGGGAGGCGAATTCTACAGCGTTAAACGCTGCTGTCAACACCTCTTTTTCTCCGCTTTCGACCGAGAGGATCGAAACGTTAATAGAGCCAAACAACGCTGCTCTACCAACTCCTTCTGGGCTTCGATCAACTGAAGCAACTCGCTGTCGAATCTCGCATAACTCTTTGTTTACCAAGGAGTTTTCCGTTTCGACTGCGCCGGAAGTGGGGCGAATTATAGACTTCTAGGATCTGCCGTCAACCCTTAATTTTGCTTTTTATATCAATTAGTTAGGATTGATTAAAAAACCACCAGAAAAGCTACGATAACGCCCTCTATATAGAAGAGAAGACTCAGATAACACCCAACCCTTTCAAGACAGCTACGTTGGCCACACCCAATCCCAGCACATCCTGCAGCACTTTCGCCGTATGCTCCCCTAATAGAGGAGGCGCACTCCGGTACTCCACAGGGGTCTTGGACAACCGTATCGGACTGGCAACCTGGGGCACCATCCCCGCCAGCGCATGGGGCAACGCTATCGCCAACCCGCGCGCCTTGACCTGTGGATCGGCAAACACTTGGGCCAGGTCATTGATAGGCCCGCAAGGCACACCCACCTGCTCCAACTGTGACACCCACTCAGCCGTCGTCTTAAACACCGTAGCTTGGCGAATCAACGGAATCAGCTCCGCGCGATTGGCCACTCGCACCTTATTAGTAGAGAAACGCGGATCATCCGCCCACTGAGGCTGCCCAGCCACCTCAGCAAACTTACGAAACTGTCCGTCATTACCCACCGTCAGGATAAAGTCACCATCGGCCGTGGGAAAATCCTGATAAGGCACAATATTCGGGTGAGCATTGCCCAAGCGCTTAGGCGCCTCCCCAGTTGTCAGGTAATTCATCGCCTGGTTAGCCAGGCAAGCCACCTGCACATCCAGCAACGCCATATCAATATGTTGCCCGCCACCGTCATGCCCCCGATGCGCCAGCGCCGCCAGTATCGCTACGGTCGAATAAAGCCCCGTAAGAATGTCAGTCAGTGCCACGCCCACCTTCACCGGCCCAGCCCCGTCATCACCCTCCGGCCTGCCGGTCAGACTCATAAGCCCGCCCAACCCCTGGATCATGAAGTCATAGCCAGCACGCGCCGCATAAGGCCCCGTCTGACCAAAGCCGGTAATCGAGCAGTAGATCAACTCCGGATTGATCTCCTTGAGCGACTCATAATCCAGCCCATACGCCGCAAGACCACCCACCTTGAAGTTCTCGATGAGGATGTCCGACTTGGCCGCCAAGTCGCGCACCAGTGCCTGGCCCTCCGGCCGCGTGAAGTCGATAGTCACGGACTGCTTATTGCGATTGGCCGACAGGTAATACGCCGCCTCACTGGTGTTCTCGCCATAGGCATCTTTAAGGAAGGGCGGTCCCCACGCACGCGTGTCGTCGCCATTGCCAGGCCGTTCGACCTTAATTACCTCTGCCCCAAGGTCCGCCAGGATTTGCCCGGACCAGGGACCCGCCAGTACTCGCGATAAATCCAGTACCCGCAGATGCGAAAGCGCGCCCATGCCGTGCTCCTGTTAATAGAACGCCTGAAGACCGGTTTGCGCACGCCCCAAGATCAGGGCATGCACGTCATGGGTGCCTTCGTAGGTGTTCACCACCTCGAGGTTGACCAAATGGCGCGCCACCCCGAACTCATCGGAAATACCGTTGCCACCTAACATATCCCGCGCCATACGCGCGATATCCAGGGACTTGCCACACGAGTTGCGCTTCATGATTGAAGTAATCTCGACCGCTGCAGTGCCTTCATCCTTCATACGACCCAAACGCAGGCAGCCTTGCAGGGCTAGAGTGATCTCGGTCTGCATATCGGCCAGTTTCTTCTGGATCAATTGAGTCGCCGCCAATGGACGACCGAACTGCTGACGATCCAGAGTGTATTGGCGAGCGGTGTGCCAGCAGAATTCTGCGGCGCCCAAAGCCCCCCAGGAGATGCCATAACGTGCAGAGTTGAGGCAGGTGAAAGGCCCCTTCAAGCCACGCACATCCGGGAAAATGTTCTCTTCGGGCACGAATACGTTATCCATGACGATTTCACCCGTAATGGAGGCGCGCAGCCCGACCTTGCCGTGAATCGCCGGGGCGCTCAGACCTTTCCAGCCTTTCTCCAAGACAAAACCACGGATATCACCGGCATCGTCCTTGCCCCAGACCACAAATACATCCGCGATCGGGCTATTGGTGATCCACATCTTCGCGCCGGTCAGGCTGTAGCCGCCCTCTACCTTGCGCGCACGGGTAATCATCGCGCCCGGGTCGGAACCATGGTCAGGCTCTGTCAGGCCAAAACAGCCAATCCATTCGCCAGAGGCCAACTTCGGCAGGTACTTTTGTTTCTGCGCCTCAGTGCCAAACTCGTTGATAGGCACCATCACCAGTGACGACTGCACACTCATCATCGAACGGTAGCCCGAGTCGACACGCTCCACCTCACGCGCAATCAACCCATAGCAGACGTAGTTCAAACCGCTGCCACCGTACTGCTCCGGAATCATTGCGCCGAGCAGCCCGGTCTCACCCATCTCGCGAAAAATCGCCGTATCGGTCTTTTCATGGCGAAAGGCTTCGAGCACACGCGGTGCCAACTTGTCCTGGGCGAATTGCTCAGCACTGTCGCGCACCATGCGCTCTTCTTCGGTGAGCTGTTGATCCAGCAGCAGTGGATCAATCCAGTTGAAGCTTGCCTTACCAGCCATGAATAAGTCCTCGCGGAGAAAATCGGAAGTCGTGGAATGAGCCTAGGCCCGCCAGGCGCACAGGGCAAACGAGGTTTCCGCATAGGGTTGTGCTAATTTCTCACTTCGTAACGGTTAAGAACGGCCCATCAGCGCTTTATGAGTGAGGACACGGTATATGCGCAGAAAAATTCCCAGCACCACCGCCTTGGTCAGTTTTGAAGCAGCAGCCCGCCACGAAAGCTTCACCAAGGCCGCGCACGAGCTTTCGATCACTCAAGGCGCCATCTGTCGACAGATCGCCAGCCTTGAGGAGTTTTTGAGTGTCGAGCTGTTTCGGCGCTCACGGCGCGGGGTCAAGCTGACGGAAGCAGGGCTTTCCTACAGCCGTCGCGTTGCCACACAGTTAGACGCAGTGGAGCGCGATACGCTTTCGGTAATGGGACAGCAGGGCGCCAACGTCATCGAGCTGGCCGTGGTCCCGACGTTTGGCACTCAATGGTTAATACCTCGCCTTAAGGACTTTCAACGCCAGCACCCGGAAGTCACCGTCAACCTGACCAACCGCACGCGTCCCTTTCTGTTTGCCGATACCGAATTCGACGCCGCCATCTACTTCGGCGATGCCGACTGGTCCGGCACTGAATCCCATCGACTGATGGGTGAGAACCCTGTCCCCGTGTGCAGCCCACGACTTTTGGCTAGCCGCACGCAGCTCAGCGCTCAGGAGATTGCAGAGCTGCCGCTCCTGCAGCAGACCACTCGACCCTACGCGTGGCGCCAGTGGTTCAGTGCCCAACAGCTGAACATCCCCCGCGACATGACAGGCCCCCGTTACGAGCTATTCTCGATGTTGTCCCAGGCAGCCATGCATGACATGGGAATCGCGCTGATCCCGCCGTTCCTCATCCAGCGCGAGCTGGAGGAGGGCCACCTGGTGATTGCAAACCCCGAGACACTGACCAGCTCAAAGGCTTACTACCTGATGATTCCTGAGAGAAAAGTAGAATCTGCCTCCCTGCACGCATTCAGAGACTGGTTAATCGACCAATCACAGCGCTACAGCCCTAGTATCTAAAGGCTAAAGCTGAATTGCTGACTCTGTAGTCAATTAATTTTCGAGCCTACAGATGTACATATATGTCGCATTTCAACAGACTGTATCTGTCAATCAAAAATCAGGCTAAAAGCCATGACCTACATGGCTTGTAGCGACTATTACAAGCCAATAGGCGACTATTCACACAAACCATTGCAAAACACCGCAAAAACGCCTGAAGCGCTTTAACTCCATGTATTAGAAGCGTTTATTTCGGCTTGTTGCGACAATCAGTCACAGGGTGACTTGTAGTTAATTTTTCGTCACGCGTCATAATCCCTTGAAGGCCGTAAAGTTCGCCTGCAAAATGCCGCGCCCCGCTGTCATTTCAGCGGGATCGTGCTGATCGGCCGCCCCAGCTGCGCCACTCGCGGTGCACTGGCCTTTTTACAAAAAGATCAAAAGCAAAAAGATCATGCAGGAGATTTGACGTGCACATTGGTGTTCCTCTCGAAACCCAGACCGGTGAAACGCGGGTGGCTGCCACCCCGGAAACCATCAAGAAGCTGATCGGCCAGGGCCATAAGGTCACTGTTCAAAGCGGAGCAGGCATTAACGCCAGCGTCCCCGACAGTGCCTATGAAACGGCAGGCGCAACCATTGGCAGTGCCAGCGATGCGTTTGGCGCGGAGCTTATTCTCAAGGTGGTTGCGCCCAGCGACAGCGAACTTGCGCTGATCAAAAGCGGCACCGTGTTGGTGGGCATGCTCAATCCGTTCAGCAACGAAACTATCGCCAAGCTTGCCGAGCGCGGCATCACCGCCTTCGCACTCGAAGCCGCGCCGCGCACCTCGCGGGCCCAGAGCCTAGACGTGCTGTCTTCCCAGGCCAACATCGCCGGCTATAAAGCTGTGCTGCTCGCCGCTCATCACTATCCGCGCTTCATGCCGATGCTGATGACCGCCGCAGGCACCGTGAAAGCGGCGCGCGTGCTGATCCTCGGTGCTGGCGTGGCAGGCTTGCAGGCCATCGCCACGGCGAAACGCCTGGGTGCGGTGATCGAAGCGTCTGACGTACGCCCGGCCGTGAAGGAGCAGATTGAGTCCCTCGGCGCGAAGTTCGTCGACGTGCCCTACGAAACCGATGAAGAGCGCGAATGCGCCGTCGGTGTCGGTGGTTACGCCCGTCCAATGCCAACCAGCTGGATGCAGCGTCAGGCCCTGGCCGTGCACGAGCGCGCCAAGCAGGCCGACATCGTCATCACCACTGCGTTGATTCCTGGCCGCAAGGCACCGACGCTGCTGAGCGCCGAGACCGTTGCGCAAATGAAGCCTGGCTCGGTGGTCATCGACCTCGCCGCAGCCCAGGGCGGCAACTGCCCGCTGACCATCGCCGATCAAGTGGTGGTGGAGAACGGCGTGATCATTTGCGGCCCGACTAATCTGGCCGGTGCCGTAGCCGCCGATGCGTCGGCTTTATATGCACGCAACCTGCTGGACTTCCTGAAGCTGGTCTTCAACAAGGAAGGGCAGTTTGAACTCAACCTCGAAGACGACATCGTCGCCGCGTGCCTGATGTGCCGCGACGGCCAAGTCATCCGCAAAAACGCCTAAGCAGGGATTCAGACGATGGAAGAGCTTATCTCCCCCGGTATCTACAACCTGATCATCTTTGTGCTGGCGATTTATGTCGGTTACCACGTGGTCTGGAACGTTACCCCCGCGCTGCACACGCCGTTGATGGCGGTGACCAACGCCATTTCGGCGATCGTAATCGTCGGCGCCATGTTGGCTGCGGCGCTCACCGTGACACCGCTGGGCAAAACCATGGGCACACTTGCCGTGGCACTGGCGGCAGTCAACGTGTTTGGCGGCTTCCTGGTCACCCGCAGGATGCTTGAGATGTTCAAGAAGAAAGCGCCCAAAGTTAAAGAAGAGGTGCAGAAATAATGAGTATGAATCTGGTCACGACGCTGTATCTGATCGCGTCGATCTGTTTCATCCAGGCCCTCAAAGGCCTGTCGCACCCGACCACCTCGCGGCGCGGCAACCTGTTCGGCATGCTCGGCATGGCGCTGGCGGTACTCACCACCGTGGGCCTCATCTATAAGCTCGGCGCTGAGCTCGCCACTGCCGGCATCGGCTACGTGATTGTCGGCCTGCTGGTCGGCGGCACTGCCGGTTCGGTCATGGCCAAGCGCGTAGAAATGACCAAGATGCCGGAGCTGGTCGCCTTCATGCACAGCATGATCGGCCTGGCCGCGGTATTTATCGCCATCGCGGCGGTGGTGGAGCCGCAATCCCTGGGCATCGTCAAACACCTGGGCGACGCGATTCCTGCGGGTAACCGCCTGGAGCTGTTCCTCGGTGCAGCCATCGGCGCCATCACGTTCTCCGGTTCGGTGATCGCCTTCGGCAAACTGTCGGGCAAGTACAAGTTCCGCCTGTTCCAGGGCGCACCCGTTCAGTTCGGCGGTCAGCACAAGCTTAATCTGGTGCTCGGCCTCGCAACGCTCGGCCTGGGCCTGGCGTTCATGTTCACCGGCAACCTCACCGCGTTCTCGCTGATGCTGGCCCTGGCCTTCGTGCTTGGCGTGCTGATTATCATCCCAATCGGCGGCGCCGACATGCCAGTGGTGGTGTCGATGCTCAACAGTTACTCCGGCTGGGCGGCGGCGGGTATTGGCTTCTCGCTGAATAACTCGATGCTGATCATCGCCGGCTCCCTGGTGGGCTCGAGCGGCGCGATCCTGTCGTACATCATGTGCAAGGCGATGAACCGCTCCTTCTTTAATGTGCTGCTCGGCGGTTTCGGCAATGCGCCGGACGCCGGTGCTGCGGCAGGTTCGAAGGAAGCACGCCCGGTAAAATCCGGCTCGGCCGACGACGCCACCTTCCTGCTGACCAACGCCGACACCGTGATCATCGTCCCGGGCTACGGCCTGGCAGTCGCTCGGGCGCAACATGCGCTCAAAGAGCTGACCGAAAAGCTGACTCACCGCGGCGTTACCGTGAAGTACGCGATCCACCCGGTGGCGGGGCGTATGCCTGGGCACATGAACGTCCTACTCGCTGAGGCAGAAGTGCCTTACGACCAAGTGTTCGAAATGGAAGACATCAACTCCGAGTTCGGCCAGGCCGACGTGGTGCTGGTGTTGGGCGCAAACGACGTGGTCAACCCGGCCGCCAAGAATGACCCGAACTCGCCGATTGCTGGCATGCCGATCCTCGAAGCGTTCAAGGCCAAGACCATCATCGTCAACAAGCGCTCGATGGCCAGCGGTTATGCTGGCCTGGATAACGAGCTGTTCTACCTGGACAAGACCATGATGGTCTTCGGTGACGCCAAGAAGGTCATCGAAGACATGGTCAAAGCCGTCGAGTAACAATGCTTCAGCGCAATACTCGAAACCCCGGCCTGCTGTAGGCTGGGGTTTTTTATGACTGCATGAAACCCGACCAAAGGCTCTAAATCGCTGCCCGGCATTCGACCATGGTAGCGGGCCGAATTTTTTTGAAATCACTAAACTGCGCACCTTGCCTCCGTAGCCCGAGATAACAATCCATGTACCGTGATCGTATCCGCTTGCCTTCGTTGTTGAACAAGGTCATGAGCGCGGCAGATGCCGCCGCACTGATCGAGGACGGCATGACCGTCGGCATGAGCGGCTTCACCCGTGCCGGTGAAGCCAAGGCCGTCCCCCACGCCCTGGCCGAACGCGCCAAGACTTCCCCACTGAAGATCACCCTGATGACCGGCGCGAGCCTGGGCAATGACCTGGATAAACAACTGACCGAAGCCGGCGTACTGTCACGACGCATGCCATTCCAAGTCGACAGCACATTGCGCAAGGCGATCAACGCCGGCGAAGTGATGTTTATCGATCAGCACTTGTCGGAGACCGTGGAGCAACTGCGCAACAACCAGCTCAAGCTGCCGGACATCGCCGTGATCGAAGCCGTCGCCATCACCGAGCAAGGACATATCGTGCCCACCACCTCCGTGGGCAACTCGGCCAGCTTCGCCATTTTTGCCAAGCAGGTGATCATCGAGATCAACATGGCGCACAACCCAAATCTGGAAGGGTTGCACGACATCTATATCCCCACCTATCGGCCAACACGTACGCCAATCCCACTGGTCAACGTTGACGATCGCATTGGCAGCACCGCGATCCCGATTCCACCGGAAAAGATCGTCGCCATCGTTATCACCAACCAGGCCGACTCGGCCTCTACCGTGACGCCGCCTGACAACGACACCCAGGGCATCGCCAATCACCTGATCAACTTCCTCAAGCAGGAAGTCGACGCTGGCCGCATGACCAACAAGCTCGGCCCGCTGCAGGCCGGGATCGGCAACATTGCCAACGCAGTGATGTGCGGGTTGATCGATTCGCCGTTCGAAGACCTCACCATGTATTCTGAAGTGTTGCAGGATTCGACCTTCGACCTCATCGACGCAGGCAAGCTGAGCTTCGCTTCGGGCAGCTCGATCACCTTGTCAGAACGACGCAATGCCGATGTGTTCGGCAACCTCGAACACTATAAGGACAAGCTGGTATTGCGCCCGCAGGAGATCTCCAACCATCCTGAAGTGGTGCGTCGCCTGGGCATCATCGGCATCAATACCGCGTTGGAGTTCGACATCTACGGCAACGTCAACTCCACTCATATCTGCGGCACCCGGATGATGAACGGCATTGGCGGCTCCGGCGATTTCGCGCGCAACGCGCATTTGGCGATCTTCGTCACCAAGTCGATTGCCAAAGGCGGTGCAATTTCCAGTGTGGTGCCAATGGTCAGCCATGTGGACCACACCGAGCATGATGTCGACATCCTGGTGACAGAAGTCGGATTGGCCGACCTGCGCGGCCTGGCGCCGAGGGAGCGGGCACGGGTGATCATCGACAATTGTGTGCACCCGGCCTACCGCGATGCGCTGAACACTTACTTCAATGCTGCTTGTGCCCTCGGTGGGCATACCCCACACATCCTGCGTGAAGCACTGAGCTGGCACATTAACCTGGAAGAAACGGGGCACATGCTCAAGGCGTGATTGATACAGATTCGAGCTGATGCAAATACAGTTTCATCAGCTCGGCACCCTCCTGGCCTTTTAATGAAAAAACTGTACTGCTGTACTGGTCATTTCCTACCTAAATATCCCACATACCTCGCCAAAAATGCCTATTTCGCACTTATTTAGTGCGGACAGGTACAGTTGCCCCGTTTTCGTACAGTACAGCACCCTTAAACAGTTAACTGCCCTCTCACAATACAAGTGAACTGTATCTAGAGAGTCTTGCGTCGGAAGAGGATCATTGGCATCAGTTAAACCACTACCTAATCCCGCCACAAGCGGAAGGATGTCATCATGGAACGTACACTCAGTTCCGATCTGTTCTCTGAAAAAGCTGTAAACAACCAAGCCGCAATGCCTCTGCGCGTTCTGGCCAACCTGATGTTGTGGCAGCGCCGCATCTCCAGCCGTCACCAACTGGCTCGCCTGGATTCGCGTCTGCTGGCTGACGCAGGTATCAGCGAAGCTCAACGTTACGAAGAGCTGAGCAAGCCGTTCTGGCGCTAACTTAGCGCTCGCTGGCCCTGACCCACCGGGTCCACTGCCAGCACTGATTCTTCAAAACAAAGCCCGCCCCGGGAAACCGGAGGCGGGCTTTGTTGTTTCCGGGATGGTGGTTTTGAACGGGAAAACAGAAGTCTTTCATAGCGACAGGTACAGTTTAAAAAATACAACAGTTAAGCAGTACAATTTAGCATTGGTGTATCTGTACCGGTCACACGGGCTCGCTCAACATGGTGTTCCAAGACCTCATGAAAGGTAACCGCCATGGATATGCCATCCCCTCCTTATAAGCGGTTTTTGCACCAGACGACCTCCATCCTCGCTAAATGGATGCGCCGCGCCTATGAACGACGCCAGCTGTCGCGGCTTGATGGCCGGGAGCTGTCGGATCTCGGTATCAGCCATGGGGACCAAATGGCTGAACTGTCCAAGCCGTTCTGGCGTGACTAGGCAGTCGAGGCGCTTCCCGAATGGATAAGTGTCGGCTTAATATCCACTCAACACGTGGCGAACCGCGTAGCACGGGCGTCTGATCCGAATGGTTGCCCTGCGCCACCTTATCCGTTCATCTACAGGAGTCACCCCATGTCCCGTCTTCGCCTGCTGAGTGCTGCAGCCCTGTTGGCCCTGGCTGCCAATGCCAATGCGACCAGCTTCATCGTGACCACCGACTCCATCGTCGGCGCGCTGAAGGCCACTTCCGACGCCAGCTCCGATGCCACTTCGTCCCTGCGTGACAATAAGGTCGTGCGCGCCGCTCGTGACGACGCCGCCAGCTTTGTCGCCAGCGAAGGCGCCATTCGTGGAGTAAAACTGGAAAGCGCCCTGGCGCAGATTCGCCAACAGGCTCCGCAACTGAACACTGCGACTGACGCCCAACTGGCCCAGGCCATCCTGGCGATCTGACGACAGGACGGATGCCTGGGCGCTGGCTCTCGCCCGGGCATTGCGCTAGCCTTGGCGCTCGCTTTCAATAGTCGAGTCCTATGGCTTTTTCATACCGCCTTTTAATAGTCCCTTTGATATTTTCCGCCGGCTGGTCGCCACTGTCTTCGGCCTTTGACCTGACCACTCAGAGCACCGTCGTCAGCGCGTACGCCACCAGTAAAGTGACCTCCGCACCCTTCGACAAAAAAGTGATAATGGCCGCCCAGGACGACGCTGCTGCATTTATCGCCACTGACGGCCAATGGCGGGGTGCACAGCTGGAGTCGGCGCTGGATTACCTGCGCCGTAACCAACCAAAACTTAACGCCAGCGACCTTGAACTGGCGCAAGCAATTCTCGTCCAATAATCATCTTTGTATTTCCATCTTTGTATTTGGAGTTATTCCATGCGTAGCCCGCTGATCGCCGCCACCCTTGGCCTGCTGTTGTTGGCCGACGTTGCCCAGGCGCATACCTTGGTTGCCACCAGTAACATCATTGTTCGCGCCTCTGGCCGCACCATTGATTTCACCTCGGACACCACCACTTCCATCCGCGATTCCAAAGTGGTGCGCGAAGCCCACGATGACGCCGCCAGCTTCGTAGCTACCAACGGCGAGATCCGTGGCGCGCGATTGGAAGCAGCCTTCGACACCCTGCGCACACGCTTGCCCGAAGCCCGTGACGCCAGTGACCAGACGCTCGCTGAAGCTATCCTCGCACTGTGAGGCGAATTGCCGCCTGGCTCCTGGCCGGGGCCGTGCTGCTGTGTGCCAGCGCGGCCCAGGCCAGCCTGCAACTGCGGCTCAAGACCGAGGGCTTGAGCCCGGCTGAACAACAGGCCAGCCAGGCGTTGCTCGACGAAGCGATGCGCTCTTTGCCGCCGCGCTTTATCGAGCAGTTGGACCGACGCATCGATGTCGGCTGGACCGACAAGATGCCCGAAAACGCCTACGGTCAAGCCTCCCTGGTGTCCGAGCTGGACCTCAACCGCAACCTGCTCGCCAGCCTCACCGATGGCAGCGCCGCTACTCAGAAAACCAATCGCCCCCACGGCACTGTGCGCCGGGAAATGCTTGCCACGGTGCTGCATGAACTGACCCATATCTATGACCGTGCGCGCCTGTGGTCCAAAGAAGACCGTGCGCTGATCAATCGTTGCAGCCGCCAGAACAGCCTCACCGGCCTCATCGGTCTGCCTGATCAATGCCGTGGCCAGAACGGCCGACGCTTTACCCTAAGCGATGACCCTCGCCTGCTGGACCTTGCCGGCTGGCCGCAATACGTTGGTCGGCGCGGCGAGCGTGAGCAGAACAATCACCAGGTCGCCCGCAGCCCGGACATCTACGAAACCACCAGCCCGCTGGAATTTGTCGCGGTCAATATGGAGTACTTCCTCCTCGACCCGAGCTACGCCTGCCGCCGTCCCTCACTGTTCCGCTATTACAAGGAACACTTCGGCTGGGCCCCGCCCGAACAAGACACTTGCGCCAAGAGCTACGCATTCCTGAATGCCGGCAACGATTTCGCCAAGACACCGCTGGGCCATGTCGACCCGGAGCGCGTCTACGAAATTGACTACCTGCTGGCCGAAGCCAACCAGAACCTGGTCAGCCGCTGGGGCCACAGCATGTTGCGCCTGGTGATCTGTGCGCCGGGGCGCCCGCGAGGGCCGGATTGTCGGCTGGACCTGGACCAGCATCTAGTGTTGTCCTACCGCGCGTTTGTCGGTGACGTACAGCTGTCGAGCTGGGATGGCCTGGTTGGCAAGTACCCATCGCGACTGTTTGTACTGCCGCTGGCGCAAGTGATCGACGAGTACACCAAGACCGAGTTGCGCGGCTTGGCCTCTGTACCGTTGAAACTGACCCGCCAGGAAATCAACGACACCGTCGAACATGCCGCCGAAATGCACTGGAGCTATGACGGCAACTACTTCTTCATTTCCAACAACTGCGCAGTGGAAAGCCTCAAGCTGTTACGCAGCGGCAGCGCCAACCCACAACTGACCGGCCTGGATAACATCACCCCCAATGGTTTGCTGGAGGTTCTGAGCGCCCGCGGCCTGGCCGACACAAGTGTGCTGGACGACAAGCGCAAGGCCTTGCGCCTGGGCTATCACTTCGACTCCTTCCGCGAGCGTTACCAAGCGATGTTCGATGTGCTGCGAAAACACCTGCCGATCAAACAAACCCAGGTCGAAGACTGGCTGTCTCTCAGCGCAGAGGAACGCCGCCAGTGGTTCGGCCAGGCCGACCTGCGCACCAGCGCCGCGTTGCTGCTGCTGGAGCAGGCGAGCTTTCGTAAACAGTTGATGCTGGCCCAGGACGAGGTCAAACAACGCTACCTCGGCGCTCGCGAGCTGAAAAACGGTGGCATGGAGAAAGCCAACGCCACGTTGCAACAGATCCTCGCCAACAGCGGCTTCCTCAGCCGCCCGGCGGAGCTGCTGGGCAGCGGTGGCTACGGGCTGCCGCAACCGTCGGAATCCAAACGCCTGGAATCGGAAAGCGCCGAACGCCAGAAGCAGCTGCAATCGCTGACCGGCGAACTGGATAAAGAGGTGAGGGCGCTGCTGGAGCCTTCCCGCTCCGCCGAAATTGCTGCGTGCGAAGCCAACCTCAAGCAGGTGGGCGAGCATTTGCGGGCATTGCATAAGGCCGCCGGCGGTCTGGAGCTCCCATAGACACCCGCAACTCCCGTAGCAGCTGTCGAGCGCCAGCGAGTCTGCGTCGGCGGACTGCCTGACGCACCGCAACGCAGCCTCGCTGGCGCTCGACAGCTGCTACGACAACTTATTGCACCTCTCATCACCTGTTTTGCCAGCGAAAGCTGGCTGAAAGCTTTCGCGACTAGGATCACCTCCAACTGCCGGCAACAGACCGGCTGTACACAACAACAATGGTGATTCCCGATGTCCGCCCGTACCCGCCTGTTCGCCCCAACTCCACCCGTACGCCTCGTGCCTTTCGTTCTGCGCTGACCCCCACCGGTTCGCCATTCCCTAGCCGCGCTACGCCTGGAGTATTCCTATGCTGACTTTCCTTGGCTTTGCCATGGTCATCACGTTCATGTTCTTGATCATGACCAAGCGCCTGTCCGCGCTGATCGCCCTGATCATCGTGCCGATCCTGTTTGCGCTGTTCGGCGGTTTCGCCCCGAAGATCGGCCCGATGATGCTCGAAGGCATCACCAAGCTCGCGCCGACCGGCGTGATGCTGATGTTCGCCATTCTCTACTTTGCCCTGATGATCGACTCCGGCCTATTCGACCCGGCCGTGCGCAAGATCCTCAAGATGGTCAAGGGTGATCCGCTCAAAGTCTCCGTCGGCACCGCTGTGCTGGCCCTGGTCGTGTCCCTCGACGGTGACGGGGCCACCACCTACATGATCTGCGTGGCCGCCATGTTGCCGCTGTACCAGCGCATCGGCATGAGCCCGCGGATCATGGCCGGCTTGATCATTCTCGCCGGTGGCGTGATGAACATGACCCCTTGGGGCGGCCCGACCGCCCGCGCCGCCAGTGCGCTGCATGTGGACCCCTCGGATATTTTCGTGCCGATGATCCCGGCCATGGCCGCCGGCGTGGTCGCGATCCTGGTGATCGCCTACATGTACGGCAAGCGCGAACGTGCGCGCTTGGGTGAACTGCACCTGCAAGGTGACGAGATCGACCACAGTGAAATCAGCGTGTCGCAATTCCCGGATGCCCGCCGTCCGAAGCTGATCTGGTTCAACGGCGCGCTGACCCTGGCGCTGATGTGCACCCTGATCGCCGGTCTGTTGCCACTGCCGGTGCTGTTCATGGTGGCGTTCAGTATCGCAATGATCGTCAACTACCCGTGCCTGCAACAGCAGAAAGACCGCGTCGCCGCCCACGCCGGCAGCGTCTTGGCGGTGGTGGGACTGATCTTCGCCGCGGGTATCTTCACCGGCATTCTGTCCGGTACCGGCATGGTCGACGCCATGTCCAAGAGCCTGCTGGCGGTCATCCCGGAAGCGATGGGCCCGTACCTGGCGGTAATCACCGCGCTGGTCAGCATGCCCTTCACCTTCTTCATGTCCAACGACGCGTTCTACTATGGCGTACTGCCCGTACTCGCCGAAGCCGCCAGCCACTACGGCATCACCGCCGTCGAGATGGCCCGCGCGTCTATTGTTGGCCAGCCTGTGCACTTGCTCAGCCCGCTGGTACCTTCGACCTACTTGCTGGTAGCCCTGGCCGGTATCGAATTTGGCGATCACCAGCGCTTCACGCTGAAGTGGGCAGTGCTGGTATGCCTGTGCATAATGTTCGCCGCATTGCTGATGGGGATTTTTCCGCTGTTCAGCACTCTATAATCGTACCGACTCACTCACCGCGCGGCGCTGCAGCTTGCGCGGTCTAACACTTGCTCAAAGGAATACACATGGAATGGCTGACCAATCCGGAAATCTGGATTGCCTTCTTCACGCTGACGGCCCTCGAGATCGTTCTGGGTATCGATAACATCATCATGATTTCGATCCTGGTCAGCCGCATGCCCAAGCATATGCAGGCGCGCACCCGGATCTTCGGCCTGGCGCTGGCCATGGTCACGCGCATTCTGTTGCTGCTGTCGATCACGTGGGTCATGCAACTGACCAACGACCTGTTCGTGGTCTTCGGCCAAGGCATTTCCGGTCGCGACCTGATCCTGTTCTTCGGTGGCCTGTTCCTGCTGTGGAAAAGCTCCCAGGAGATGTACCACGCGCTCGAAGGTGAAGACGAAACCCACGAAGAACCGGGCGGCAAAGGTGGCAAGTTCATCTACACCATCATCCAGATCGCGATCATCGACATCGTGTTCTCCCTGGACTCGGTGATCACCGCTGTCGGCATGGTTTCCCATGTGCCGGTCATGGTTGCGGCGATTGTCGTGGCAGTGCTGGTGATGATGCTGGCGGCCGGCACCATCAGCGAATTCATCGACAAGCACCCGTCGCTGAAGATGCTCGCGCTGTCGTTCCTGCTGGTCGTGGGTACCGTGCTGATCGCCGAATCGTTCGATGTGCACGTGCCAAAAGGCTACGTCTACTTCGCCATGGCGTTCTCGCTGGCAGTGGAAGCGGTGAACATCAAGATGCGTACCGCCATCGCGAAAAAGCGCAAACAGCAGGATCCTGTGAAACTGCGCAAAGATATTCCGGGTCAATAAAACTGACTCGCTGCTGAAAAAGGGGCTTTCGAGCCCTTTTTTCTCGTCTGCAAAAAGCTGATTTCATGACAGTTTTGTTTCAATCCCCACTTTAGCTATGCGATGCTGGCGCAGAACCCATTCGCCAACTACAGCTTAATCACAAGACGTAGAACGGCAGCGGCAATTCTCACTTGCGTCGATTGGCGCACACCCACACGGGGGGCCGAGCATGCTGACCTTGCTCAATCTGCTTTCCGCCGTGACCCTGCTTATCTGGGGCACGCACATCGTCCGTACCGGCATCCTGCGGGTCTACGGCTCCAACTTGCGCCAAGTCATCGGGCAGAACATGTCCAAGCGCTGGCTGGCGTTTGTCGCCGGTATCCTGGTGACCGCCATGGTGCAGAGCAGCAACGCCACGGCGATGCTGGTGACGTCCTTTGTTGGCCAGGGCCTGATGGGACTGATGCCCGCCCTGGCGACCATGCTGGGCGCCGACGTCGGTACCGCGCTGATGGCGCGCGTGTTGACCTTTGACTTGTCCTGGCTGTCGCCGCTGCTGATTTTTCTCGGGGTGATTTTCTTCCTGTCGCGCAAGCAGACGCGGGCAGGGCAGTTGGGCCGGGTCGGCATTGGCCTCGGGCTGATCATCCTCGCGCTGCAACTGATCGTCGAAGCCGCCGGGCCGATCACCCACGCACAGGGCGTGAAAGTGCTGTTCGCTTCATTAACCGGCGACATCCTGCTCGACGCCCTGGTCGGTGCCTTGTTCGCGATGATTTCCTACTCAAGCCTGGCTGCCGTGCTGCTGACCGCCACCCTGGCCGGCGCCGGCGTGATCGGCCTGCACGTGGCCATCGGCCTGGTGATCGGCGCCAACATCGGCAGCGGCGTGCTGGCCTTCCTCAGCACCAGCATGCAGAACGCCGCCGGCCGCCAAGTGGCCTTGGGCAGCTTGCTGTACAAACTGATCGGCCTGCTGCTGATCATCCCGGTACTCGACCCGCTGGTGCTGTGGATGGACGGCCTGGACTACAGCGCCCAAGGCATGGTCATCACCTTCCACCTGCTCTACAACGTCAGTCGTTGCCTGATCCTGTTGCCCACCATCGGCCCGATGGCACGGCTGTGCGCCTGGCTGCTGCCTGAGCGTGAAGAGGTCAACGGCAAGGCCAAACCGCGCCATCTGGATCCTACCGCGCTGACCACGCCGAGCCTGGCACTGGCCAACGCCGCCCGCGAAACCCTGCGCCTGGGCGACCTCATCGACAACATGCTCACCGCCATGCAGGAGGTACTGCGCGGCAAACAGACCGCTATCACCCAGGAAATGCGCAGCCTCAGTGACGATGTCGAAGCGCTCTACAGCGCGATCAAACTCTACCTGGCGCAAATGCCCCGCGAAGACCTCAGCGAACAGGACAGCCGCCGTTGGGCCGAGATCATTGAGTTGTCGATCAACCTGAAACTGGCCGGCGACCTGATCGAGCGCATGCTGCGCAAAGTCCAGCAGCAGAAAACCTCCCAGCGCCGCCAGTTCTCCGAAGTGGGCCTGGAAGAACTGACCGGCCTGCACGGCCAACTGATCGCCAACCTGCGCCTCGGCTTGTCGGTATTCCTCAGCGCGGACCCGGAAAGCGCTCGCCAATTGCTGCGCGAGAAGCGCCGTTTCCGCGCCCAGGAACGCCGTCTGGCCCACGCCCATGTCAGCCGCCTGCAGCGCAAAATCGTACAGAGCCTGGAGACCAGTTCCCTGCATCTGGAACTGATTGCCGACATGAAACGCCTGAACTCGTTGTTTTGCAGCAGTGCTTATGTAGTGTTGGAAACGTCCGACACCGGCGCGCTCTCCGCCGAAGATATTGCCGACATCACACACTCGCCCTGAACGGATGATGGCCCGTGAAGTCAGTTAAAGCTGACCTCACTCGCCAGGAAGCTTGTTATGCGTCGCCTGTTATTCGCTTGCCTGCTCATGAGCTGTGCCCACGCCTTTGCCTTTGACCGCCTGCAAGTCGAGGGCTACACCTTGCCCAACGGCCTGCAATTGCTGCTCAAACCGGGCACTGAGCGCGGGCACGTGGCGATTCGCCTGGTGGTGGGCGTAGGGCTGGATGACTTCAGTTGCGAGGACAAAGAGCTGCCGCACTTGCTGGAACACTTGCTGTTCAGCGGCATCGACGGCGGCGGCGAAGGCGAACTGGAAGACCGCATGCAAGCCTTGGGCGGGGAGTGGAACGCGTACACCAGCAATGCCGACACCACCTTTGTGATCGAAGCGCCCGCGCAAAACCAGCGCAAGGTGCTCGACCTGCTGCTGGCGATCATCACCCGTACCGAACTGACCGACGCCAACATCAACGCCGCCAAACAAGTGGTCGAGCGCGAAGACGGCGGCCACTATTCACACCTGCAACGCCTACTGGACCGCCAGGACCTGGGCCACACTGCCAGCAATCAACTGGCCGTCGAGCTTGGCCTCAAGTGTGCTGAACGTGCGGAGGTCGATCACCTGACCCGCGACCAATTGGAGAAGCTGCGCAAAAACTGGTACGCGCCTAACAACATGACGCTGATCATCGTCGGCGACCTCGACAAACTGCTGCCGGCTTATCTGGAACGCACCTATGGCCAACTCGACCCGGTCGAGCCGACTGAACACCCCGCGCTGCCTGACATCCAGCACGCCGCCGCCAGTCATCGTGAACTGATTCACGGCTGGGTAGGCGACAGCGCCAAGCTGCACTGGCTGTTTCCCGAGCCGGTGCTGGACGAACAGCACGACGAAACCTACGACTTGCTCAAGGACTACCTCGACTGGGCGCTGTACCGCCAACTACGCCTCAAGCACGGCTTGTCCTACGGCCCCTGGAGCGAACGCGAAGTACTCGGCGGCGTCGGCTTCCTCAGCCTGAACGCCGACCTTGAGCGGGAAAACCTCCCCGTAGCCGAACAGGTACTCCAGGACCTCAAGGCGCAACTGCTCAAGGATGGCCTCGACCCTGCGGTATTCGCGCGCCTGCAACAGGCTGCAATCGCGCGCCAGGCCTGGGCCGTTCAAGGTAACAGCGCGTTGGCCGACTACTATTGGAGTGCATCCAGCGATTACAACAAAGGCCGCTTCAGCGACCCGGCCAAGCGCATCAAGGCGGTGAGCCTGGACCAGACCAACCAAGCCATGCGCCAAGTGTTCAAGCAGCCCGGCTACTGGCGCATCGAGAAACCGCTGCTGAGCTATGACGCCCTCAGTTGGATCGGCGCCGGCGTACTCGGGCTGATCGCCATTATGCTGATCGGCGTGCGGGTTTATCGCAAACGGATCGCGTAATGAGGCACCGGACGACGGGCTAAGACGCTATTCTGTCTCGGATTTTTCCCTACAAAGACTGCGAACCGCCGAATGCCAAACCTGACCCGCATAATCACCCGCATCCTCGAGCTGATGAAGCGCTACCCAGGGGTGATTGCACTCGGCGGTTTTATCTCGGGTGTGTGCAGTTTCATCCTGGTGGATCGCCAGCAAGGCATGGCGAGCTGGATCGCCGTGATCATGCTGGTGAGCTGGCTATGGCTGATGCTGGAAAACAGCTTTACCCAGCTGTTCACCAAAGTCTTCAAGCGCGAAATTCCCGAACCCCTGTTGCGCTACGCGACCCAGATGATCCACCAGGAAAGTCTGTTTTTTGTGCTGCCGTTCTTTTTTGTCACCACCGCCTGGAACAGCGGCCAATCGATTTTCACCGGGCTGCTTGGGGCGGCGGCGCTGGTGTCGATCATCGACCCGCTGTACTACAAGTGGCTGGCGCCCAAGCGCTCGCTGTTTCTGGCGCTGCATACCCTGACACTGTTCGCCGCATTGCTCACCGCACTGCCGATCATCATGCACCTGACCACGGCCCAGAGTTACAAGCTCGCCCTCGGCGTAGCCATGGTCTTGTCGATTCCGAGCCTGGCGGTGAGCCTGCCGCTGCGCAGCCTCAAAGGCTGGGCGATGCTGCTCGGGGTCACTGCCGCCATAGGCTGTGCCGGTTGGTTTCTACGCAGCTGGGTACCGCCAGCCACGTTGTGGATGACTGAAGTCGCCATCAGTACCCAACTGCAAGACCGCACCCCCGGCGATGACCTCAAGGAAGTCAACGCCGCGCAGCTGCGAAGCAGCGGGCTGTACGCCTACACCGCGATCAACGCCCCGCGCGGGCTGGATGAACGGATCTACCACGTGTGGAAATTCAACGGCAAAGAGGTCGACCGCATCGCCCTGGATATCCACGGCGGGCGCAAAGAGGGCTATCGCGCCTGGACCCACAAGCAGAATTTCCCAGGCGACTCGGTAGGCCGCTGGCAAGTGCAGGTTTTGACAGAAGACGGGCAGGTGATCGGCGTACTGCGGTTCAAAGTCACCGACACAGCACAAACGGACAATCCAAAGTAGGACGTATCGTGCTATTACGTAGGAATTGTGGATAGCCAAACAAGCTCGGAGCTTATGACCACCCGTACGACCGCCGGCGCAGCTCACCTTGATACGTCCACCACCCCGCCACAGCTGAGGATTACGGGGGACTGGACGCTTGCCCACTATGCCGGCCTGAAGAAGCTGTCGGACAAACTTGACGGCCAATACGACGCCGGCGCGCGCATCGACCTCAACGGCCTCGGCGCGCTGGATACTGCCGGCGCCTCGCTGCTGGTGGAGTTGCTGGGGCCGACCCGTATCGAGCAATCCGCCGAACAGACCGATTGCAGCCTGTCAGCCGCCGACCGCGCGCTGCTGAAGACCGTCTACCGCTCCCTGAATGATTTTTGCGTGCCGGAGAAAGCACCGGAAGAAGCCACCGGCATTCAGGTGCTGGCGCGCATCGGCAGGGCGGTGGACACCGTCTGGCAGGACAGCAAAAAACTGCTGGGCTTTATCGGCCTGATTCTCGAAACCTTTGCTCGCGGTATTTTCCGCCCCAAGCGCTGGCGCATCACGCCGATGGTCGCGCACATCGAACAAACCGGCCTCGACGCTGCGCCTATTGTGGCCCTGCTGACCTTTCTGGTCGGCGCCGTCGTAGCGTTCCTGGGCGCCACGGTGCTCAAGAGCTTTGGCGCGACGATTTTTACCGTGGACCTGGTGGCCTTCTCTTTCCTACGCGAGTTCGGCGTGTTGCTTACCGCCATCTTGATCGCCGGCCGCACCGCCAGTGCCTTTACCGCGCAGATCGGCTCAATGAAGGCCAATGAAGAAATCGACGCCATCCGCACGCTGGGCCTCGACCCGATGGAACTGTTGGTATTGCCGCGCGTGCTGGCGTTGCTGGTGTCATTGCCAATGCTGACCTTTCTGGCAATGCTCTCCGGGATTGTCGGCGGCGGCGTGGTCTGCGCCGTGGCGTTGGATATTTCCCCGGCAATGTTTCTCTCGTTGCTGCAATCGGACATTGGTGTGCAGCATTTCCTGGTGGGCATGGTGAAAGCGCCGATCTTCGCCTTTTTGATTGCTGCCATTGGTTGCCTGGAAGGCTTCAAGGTCAGTGGCAGTGCCGAGTCGGTCGGCGCTCACACCACCTCCAGCGTGGTGCAGTCGATTTTCGTGGTGATCGTGCTGGATGCGGTGGCTGCGCTGTTCTTCATGGAGATGGGCTGGTGAGTCGTCTACACCGAGCGCCCAGTGAGGCGGTGATTGAAGTGCGCGGGCTGTGCAATCGTTTTGGCAGGCAGAGCGTGCACGAGAACCTCGACCTGGATTTGTACAAAGGCGAGATCCTCGCGGTCGTCGGCGGGTCCGGCAGCGGTAAGTCGGTGCTGTTGCGCAGCATTGTTGGCCTGCGCCGGCCCAGCGAAGGTGAAGTGCGGGTGTTCGGTAAAAACCTGCCCAATCTTTCGGAACACGAACGCTCGCTGGTGGAACGACGCTTCGGCGTGCTGTTCCAGAAGGGCGCACTGTTTTCCTCGCTGACCGTCACCGAAAACGTCGCGCTGCCACTGATTGAACACGCCGGCCTCAGCCGCCGCGACGCCGAGCACTTGGCTGCGGTCAAGCTGGCCCTGGCCGGGCTGCCGCTGTCGGCGGCCGACAAATACCCGGCTTCGTTGTCGGGCGGCATGATCAAGCGCGCGGCCCTGGCCCGTGCGCTGGCGCTGGACCCGGACATCCTGTTTCTCGACGAACCCACCGCCGGCCTCGACCCGATTGGTGCGGCGCAGTTCGACCAACTGATCCTGACCCTGCGCGATGCGCTGGGCCTGAGTGTGTTCCTGGTCACTCACGACCTGGATACGCTGTACACCATCACCGACCGCGTGGCGGTGCTGGCACAGAAGAAAGTGCTGGTCGCCGGTGCCATCGACGTCGTCTCGGAAACGGACGACGCGTGGATTCACGAATATTTCCACGGCCCCCGGGGCCGCGCGGCATTGGATGCCGCTCAATCGCTTAACGAGGTATGACATGGAAACCCGAGCCCATCATGTGATGATCGGTCTGTTCAGCGTGATCGTGGTGGTCGGCGCGCTGCTGTTCGGCCTGTGGCTGGCCAAGTCCAGCATCGACAGCGCTTTCCAGGATTACGAAGTGGTCTTCAACGAAGCCGTCAGCGGGCTTTCCCAGGGCAGTTCGGTGCAGTACAGCGGCATCAAAGTGGGTGACGTTATCAGCCTGCGCCTGGACCCCAAGGACCCGCGCCGCGTCCTCGCACGCATCCGCCTGGCCGGCCAGACGCCGATCAAGGAAGACACCCAGGCCAAACTGGCACTGACCGGTATCACGGGCACCTCGATCATCCAGCTCAGCGGCGGCACGCCCCAAAGCCCCGAACTCAAAGGCAAAGACGGCAACCTGCCGGAAATCATCGCTTCGCCTTCGCCCATCGCGCGCCTGCTCAATAACAGTAACGACTTGATGACCAGCATCAACCTGCTGCTGCACAACGCCAACGACATGTTCTCCGCGCAGAATGTCGAGCGCCTGAGCAACACATTGGACCACTTGGAAAAAACCACGGGGTCCATCGCCGACCAGCGTGGCGACATCAAGGTGGTGATGCAGCAACTGATGCAAGTGAGTAAGCAGGCCACTGCCGCCTTGGAGCAAACCACGGTGCTGATGCGCAATGCCAACGGTTTGCTCAACGATCAAGGCAAACAAGCCTTTGGCAGCGCAGAAAAAGCCATGAAGTCTCTTGAACAGAGCACCGCCACCATCAACACCTTGCTGACAGACAACAAGAGTTCGGTAAACAGCGGCATGCAAGGCCTCAATGAACTGGCACCGGCCGTGCGCGAACTGCGCGAAACCCTCGGCTCGCTGCGCGCTATCTCTCGCCGCCTGGAAGCCAACCCCAGCGGTTACCTGCTGGGCAGCGACCAGAACAAGGAGTTCACGCCATGAAGCGTGCTTACCAAATGATCGCCCCTGTGGCCCTGGCGCTCGTCAGCGCGTGCTCGATCCTGCCCAAGGCCGACCCTTCGGATGTGTATCGCCTGGCCTCGGCCCAGACCACCACACAGGGCACCCCGGTCGCCTGGTCGCTGCGCGTGACCAAGCCGCAGACCAGCGAATTTCTAGACAGCCCGCGCATTGCCGTGGTGCCCAATGGCGACCTGATCAGCAGTTATGCGAACTCGCGCTGGAGCGATCCCACCCCGGTGCTGTTGCGTAATCGCCTGCTGGACGGGTTTCAGCGCGATGGGCGGGTAACGTTATTGAGCACCGACGAGACCAATCTGCAGGCCGACTATGAGCTGGGCGGGCAATTGCAGGCATTCCAGAGTGAGTACCGAGGCAGTGCGGTGGAGGTGGTGATTCGCCTGGATGCGCGGCTGGTGCGGGGGAGTGATCAGCGGATTATTGCCAGCCGGCGATTTGAGGTGAGACAGCCGGTGAATGACACCAAAGTGCCGGCCGTGGTGGCTGGGTTCGGGCTGGCGGGGGATCAGTTGAATAAGCAGGTGGTGGATTGGGTGGTTGCGCAGGGCAATAGTGCACCGAAACGCTGAGGGCCTCTTCGCAGGCAAGCCAGCTCCCACATTTTGATGTGTGAATACAGTCAAATGTGGGAGCTGGCTTGCCTGCGATAGGCATAGGTATCTACACATTTTAGATGTGATAGTGCGTAGCAGCTGTCGAGCCCTGGCGAGGCTGCGTTTGCGGTCTGTCTGACACACCGCTGACGCAGCCTCGCCAGGGCTCGACAGCTGCTACGCAGAGGGCTCGCTCAAGATGTGTAGATACCTATGATAGGGTTTTAAGCCTCAGCCAAAGAACCAGTAGCACACCGCAATCGCCGCCACGACGCCGGCAAACTCCGCCAGCAACGCACATCCCACCGCATGCCGCGCCCGCTGGATCCCCACCGAACCAAAATAAACCGCCAACACGTAAAAGGTGGTCTCGGTACTGCCCTGGATCGTCGCCGCCACCAGCGCCGGGAAGCTGTCCACACCTTGGGTTTGCATGGTCTCGATCAGCATCGCCCGCGCGGCACTGCCGGAGAACGGCTTGACCATGGCAGTGGGCAAGGCATCCACAAACCGCGTGTCCATGCCGGTCCAGGCCACGACGTGGCGAATACCTTCCAGACCAAAGTCCAGCGCGCCGGATGCTCGCAGCACGCCGACGGCACACAGCATCGCCACCAGGTACGGCAGCAGATTCTTGGCCACATCGAAGCCTTCTTTGGCGCCTTCGACGAACGCCTCGTACACCTTCACCTTACGCAGCGCGCCAATCACCAGGAACAGCATGATCAGGCCGAACAGCGTGAGGTTGCCGAGGATCGACGACAAGCCAGCCAGTGCGGTGGCGGACAGCGTCGCCAGCAACGCCATGAAGCCGCCCAGCACCAACGCACCCGGAATCAGATAGGCCAGCACCACCGGATCCCACAGCCGCAGGCGCTGCATGATCGCCACCGACAACAGACCCACCAAGGTAGACGCACTGGTCGCCAGCAGGATCGGCAAAAACACCAGCGTCGGGTCCGCAGCACCTTGCTGCGCGCGGTACATGAAGATGGTCACCGGCAACAGCGTCAACGAAGACGCGTTGAGCACCAGGAACAGGATCTGCGCGTTACTCGCCGTGTTGGGGATGGGGTTGAGTTCCTGCAATGCCTTCATCGCTTTCAAGCCGATGGGCGTTGCCGCGTTATCCAGGCCCAGGCCGTTGGCTGCAAAATTGAGGGTGATCAAGCCAATGGCAGGGTGGCCGGCGGGCACTTCAGGCATCAGGCGGCGAAACAATGGGCCCAGCGCCTTGGCCAGCCAATCGACGATCCCGGCTTTTTCGGCGATGCGCAAAAAACCCAGCCACAGCGTCAGGGTGCCGAACAGCAGCACCATCACTTCCACCGACAGTTTGGCCATGGCGAAAATGCTTTCGACCATTACCGCAAAAATCCCGGCATTACCGCCAATCAGCCATTGCGCCAGTGCTGACACCATTGCCACGACAAAGAAGCCAAGCCACAGGCCATTGAGCATCAGTTGAATCCCCCAAAGAATGGGGCGAATGATAACGGGGCTGGCAGAAACGACAAACCCCGGAATTTTCCGGGGTTTGTTTCAGAGCCGTCGTGCTATCAGCTGCGCGTGGCTTGGCCGACCGGCCGCGCTTGCTTGCTGCGCCAGTGCGGCAGGGAGTTCCAGTAGCGCTCGCCCTTGGCGTCGTCGTACATGCCTTCCCAACGGGAGATGACCAGTACGGCCAGGGCGTTGCCGATCACGTTGAGCGCAGTACGCGCCATGTCCATGATGCGGTCGACGCCGGCGATGAACGCCAGGCCTTCCAGCGGAATGCCCACGCTGCCCAGGGTAGCCAGCAGTACCACGAAGGACACGCCCGGTACACCGGCGATACCTTTGGAGGTGACTATCAAGGTCAGCACCAGCATCAGCTGCTGGCCAATCGACAGGTCGATGCCGTACAGCTGGGCAATGAAGATCGCCGCGATGCTCTGGTACAGGGTCGAACCGTCGAGGTTGAACGAGTAACCCGTCGGTACCACAAAGCTGCAGATGGCCTTCGGCGCGCCGTAGGCTTCCATCTTCTCGATCACGCGCGGCAGCACGGTTTCGGAGCTGGCGGTGGAGTAGGCCAGTACCAGCTCATCCTTGAAGATGCGCATCAGCTTGATCACCGAGAAGCCGAACAGGCGGGCGATCAGGCCAAGAATCACGAAAGCGAAGAACAAGATGGCGACGTAAACCAGAATCACCAGCTTGGCCAGCGGCAGCAAGGAGGCGAAGCCGAAGTTGGCGACGGTCACGGCGATCAGTGCGAATACGCCGATCGGGGCGTACTTCATGATCATGTGGGTGACTTTGAACATGCTCTCGGACACGCCCTGGAACATGGTCACCAGCGGCTCACGCAGATCAGGCTTGAGGCTCGACAACCCCAGGCCGAACAGCACGGAGAAGAAGATGATCGGCAGCATTTCGCCACGGGCCACGGCGGCGAAGATGTTCGATGGGATCAGGTTGAGGATGGTCTCGATGAACGCATGCTCATGCTGCACTTCGGCGGCAGTCGCCTGGTATTTGGAGATATCGACGGTACCCAGGGTACTCATGTCGATGCCAGCACCCGGGTGGAACAGGTTGGCCAGCAGCAGGCCGACCACGATGGCGATGGTGGTGACGATTTCGAAGTAAAGGATGGTTTTGACGCCGATACGCCCGAGTTTTTTCGCGTCACCGACACCGGCAATGCCGACGATCAGCGAGGAGATCACAATCGGGATCACGATCATCTTGATCAGGCGGATAAAGATATCGCCCGCTGGCTGCAACACATTGCTGATCCACCAGGCCTTTTCAGCGCTGAAATGGTTGAGCACAGCACCGATTGCGATCCCCAGCACCAAACCGATGAGGATCTGCCAGGCGAGGCTTAGCTTTGCCTTCTTCATGTCATTACCCTTACTTCAAGTGAACTTAAGGCAAACGCGCCAGCTGCAACGCCCGAGGGCGAAAAAGTGTGTGCATCTGCCTCCATGGAAGGTCACCGCAGCGTGGCCGAAATGGCTTACTGGCAGGCGAAAAAAGGCGCAACTATTCCCATGCAAGGGAGCGACGTCTAATGCCGTAAACGCCTACCCTATGCCGAATCGGCATGGTCTTTTTTCATAATAACTGTCCGAACGGTCAGTTCAAATGTGACATTTTGTCCGACAAACATGCCGTGAACCTGCCAAACCCGGCTCGCGCAGAGATTCAGCGCGTGTCGCGAGCATTGCTAGAAATGCTTGGGAACTCCGCTGTTTAGTGTCAGAAATGCCCTATAGGCCCAGACCAATTTTATCGATAGATGGTCGAGCCGACACACTAAGAAATGGTTGGGAACAAGCAGAACGGAAATTTGCGACTAAGGGAGGTACAGGCAGGTATATGAAGAGGGACAACGAGGCAGAGGGTTTACGTCATAAGCGCGCCGCAAGTTCAGCAAGCCATAAGCTTGTGAACCTGCGTCGCAGCCTTTCGCCTGACCCGGCCCTTTCGCAGGTACTCCCTGTACCCGTAGGTCACGCCGATCGCGATTGATCAGCACAACCCGGCCCCTTGGTCATGCACAGCACTTGGCGTGCTGTGCAGATAGAAAGAAGCGAGGGGGCTTCTTTCCATGGACGCTAGTTCCGCAGACGACAATCGCGTCAAACGGAACCTAGTACCAATTCGGATCTTTCTTGAGTTGCTCCATCAGGAGCTTCTGCATGCCCTCGTCCGGCTTGCCGATAAAACGGTAGTCGGCGTGCCGCGTGGGTGACTTGTCCGCCGGCAGGCCGGCCGGGACTTCCACCAACATGGCGTAGGCATCTTCCTTGTCGAGGCTGAAGGCAACGATCAAGCGCTTGTTCAGGCACGTGTCAGCGGTTTCGCAGAGCGGCCCAACCAAATACTTATCACCGTCTTCTTCCACGGCATTCATTTGCTCGGCCGTGCCCGACAGGTTCAATACCCATTCCGGCAGACGCTCTTCTTTCTTCACCACGCCTTGCCAGGTTTCACGGTATTGCGGGTCCGCGCTGAGCAATTCGTTGGCTCGGGATTGGCCGTCATTGGCGGCCATCACCAAGCCGCTACCGCCCAGAAGCAGGGCGGCAGTAATGGCTTTGAAGGACAGAGTGGTCATTTTCAGCCTCGGCCGCGACGACCAAAGAAGAAAGAAGCGATGAACATCACCAGGAAGACCACAAACAGGATTTTTGCGATACCCGTGGCGGTGCCCGCGATACCACCGAAGCCCAAGACTGCAGCCACAATGGCGATGATCAGAAATGTGATTGCCCAACTCAACATGGTGATTCTCCTTATCGTTCTTTAAGAGGTAACAGCTGTGGTGCCGTACAGCCACTCAACACAAGTGGCCTTTTTGTTGCCTAGAACACCCAACGCTCTTGGGATGGCAGTTCACTCAGGGAAGACGCCTGGTCAACCATCCGCAATTGCGGGGCTGTTGCGCTGGGAGCAACGCTGCCAACGGAACGGAAATGGGTCTGGGTCATGGCCGGACGCTCAAACTGAGGAACCTGCTGCTGACTCTGCTGCCAATGTTGCAACTGCTGACCACCAATCAACGTGACCATCAGCGCCAAGCTGGCAAACAGCCCTTGCTGCAAGCGCAGTGGCGATACACGCAATTGGCTAAGGCTTTGGCGAGTCATGCTGCTGGTCTCCCACATTTTGATTATTTGTTGAGAGGGATATTGCAGAGCGCATGCCAGTTTTTTTACAAAATAAAACCTAATTAAATCAATAACTTATCTATTCATGAATAACCATGAGCCCAGCATCCTGCACGATCCCCCACTTGGCGCCGTGCGAAATGCACGACGGCCAGCGGTCGGATCAAGGGATAGAAAGCGGAAGGTGTGTTGCCGAACTGGCAAGACGGCATGAAAACGCCATCAGACGGGGGTTTGTAGACAGGACTGCAGATACCTGCACGAGGTCGTCATTTATCGATCAGAATAAACCATGCAACTTGCCCGATTATTCCGGGACTAAACACCATCATTCATACTTTTAGGGAGCGCGGGACAGATGGAATCAGCCAAGGAACTTCAAGGCCGCATTCTTTTAGTGGATGACGAATCCGCGATCCTCCGCACCTTCCGTTATTGCCTGGAAGATGAAGGCTACACAGTGGCTACCGCGAACAGCGCTGCCCAGGCCGATACCTTGATGCAGCGCCAGGTGTTCGACCTGTGCTTCCTAGATTTGCGCCTGGGCGAAGACAACGGTCTGGATGTGCTGGCGCAGATGCGCATCCAGGCGCCTTGGATGCGCGTGGTGATTGTGACCGCCCATTCGGCGGTCGACACCGCTGTTGACGCGATCCAGGCTGGCGCCGCCGACTACTTGGTGAAGCCGTGCAGCCCCGACCAACTGCGCCTCGCCACCGCCAAGCAACTGGAAGTGCGTCAACTCTCTGCGCGCCTCGAGGCCCTCGAGGGCGAAGTGCGCCAACCGAAAGATGGCCTCGACTCCCACAGCCCGTCGATGATGGTGGTGCTGGAAACCGCACGCCAGGTGGCCGGGACAGACGCCAACATTTTGATCCTGGGTGAATCCGGTACCGGTAAAGGTGAGCTGGCACGAGCCATTCACGGCTGGAGCAAGCGCTCAAAGAAATCCTGTGTGACCATTAACTGCCCATCGCTGACCGCAGAGCTGATGGAAAGTGAGTTGTTCGGCCATAGCCGTGGGGCCTTTACCGGTGCCAGTGAAAGCACCTTGGGCCGTGTCAACCAAGCCGATGGCGGCACGCTGTTTCTCGACGAGATCGGCGACTTTCCACTCACCTTGCAACCTAAATTGCTGCGATTCATCCAGGACAAGGAATACGAGCGTGTGGGCGATCCGGTCACCCGTCGTGCCGACGTACGTATCCTCGCGGCCACCAACCTGAATCTGGAAGACATGGTGCGCGACGGCCGTTTCCGCGAGGACTTGCTGTATCGCCTCAACGTGATCACCTTGCACCTGCCGCCGCTGCGCGAGCGAAGTGAAGACATCCTGACCCTGGCCGACCGTTTCCTGGCGCGCTTCGTCAAGGAATACGCCCGACCTGCACGCGGCTTCAGCGATGAAGCACGCGAAGCGTTGCTCAACTATCGCTGGCCGGGGAATATCCGTGAGCTGCGCAACGTGGTGGAGCGCGCCAGCATCATTTGTCCCCAGGAGAAGGTCGAAATCAGTCACCTTGGGATGTCTGAGCAGCCGACCAACAATGCGCCGCGTATCGGTGCGGCGCTGAGCCTCGACGAGCTGGAGAAGGCACACATCGGCGCCGTTCTCGCTACCAGCGACACACTGGACCAGGCGGCTCGCACCCTGGGTATCGACGCGTCGACCCTGTACCGCAAACGTAAACAGTACAACCTGTGAGCTGTACCCTATGAAGTTAGCGATGAAACTGCGCACTCGGTTATTCCTGAGCATCTCCGCGCTGATCACCGTTGCCCTGCTGGGTTTGATCCTGGGCCTGGTCAGCGTCATGCAAATGGCCAAGACCCAGGAGTCTTCAATTCGCAGCAACTTCGTTACCCTCGACCTGGGGCTCAAGCTGCGTCAGAGCCTGGGCGACCAGTTGATGATGATGCTGGAGGCGCGCCCTGATCCGGGCGCCCTGGAAGCCTCGAAAGGACGCTACTTTGATTTGCTCGATCAGGGGATTGCCCATGAGCGGCAAGCGCACACCGGAAGCGGCTTCAGCGAGGCCAAGACGGACTACTTGAGTTTCCTAAAGGCTTTCGATGAGTCTCAGCAGGCTTCGCCGCCGCCGGGCAGCAAGGAAAAACTCCACGAAACGTTCAACGTGCTGCGTAACGGCCTGATCGCCGAACACAAGCACGCCTTGGAAAACATCAGCTCCACCGAACACAAGTCCCGCGCGCGCGCCTTGCTGATTGCCGGCCTTCTGGGATTGGTGGGGCTCGCGGTGCTGATCATCGGATTCATTACGGCTCATGGCATTGCCCGGCGTTTTGGCGGGCCGATCGAAGCCCTGGCCAAGGCGGCGGACAAGATCGGGCAGGGCGATTTCGAAGTGACGCTGCCCATCTCCTCTGCCGCGGAAATGAACCTGTTGACCCGGCGCTTCGGCATCATGGCCGAAGCGTTGCGCCAGCATCAGGCGACCAACGTCGATGAACTGCTGGCGGGCCAGCAGCGCCTGCAAGCGGTGCTCGACAGCATTGACGATGGCTTGCTGATGATCGACCGCCAAGGCCGCCTGGAGCATCTCAACCCTGTCGCCCAGCGGCAATTAGGTTGGGACGAGGAACGCCTCGGCCAAGGCCTGGGCGAGGCGTTGGTGCGTCCGGAACTGGACGAGCAACTGCAACTGGTACTGCGAGGCGGCAACCTGGAGCGGGCGCCGGATGATCTGGAAGTGGAAGTCGAAGGCGAACTGCGCCTGCTGACCTACAGCTTGACCCCTGTGAGCCATACCGAGGGGCACATCCTCGGCGCGGTGATGGTGCTGCATGACGTCACCGAACAACGGGCATTCGAGCGGGTGCGCAGCGAGTTCGTCCTACGCGCCTCCCATGAACTGCGTACGCCGGTGACGGGCATGCACATGGCATTCGGGTTGTTCCGCGAACGCGCGAAGTTTCCCGCAGAGTCCCGTGAAGCGGACCTGCTGGACACGGTCAATGAAGAGATGCAGCGCCTGATGCAGTTGATCAACGACCTGCTCAATTTCTCGCGCTACCAGAACGGCCTGCAGAAACTCACGCTGGGGCCGTGCGATGTGACTGACCTGCTGGAACACGCCCGGGCGCGCTTCGTCGAGCCGGCCAACGCGCAAAACGTCGAACTGCTGGTAGAAACTCAATCCGACCTGCCCAGATTGTATGCAGACCAGGCACAACTGGAGCGGGTGCTCGACAACCTGCTGGGTAACGCCCTGCGCCATACCGCCACGGGCGGACAGATTCGCCTGCAGGCGCGCCGGCATGGCGAGCGGGTGATTATCAGCGTCGAAGATAACGGCGAAGGCATCGCTTACGGGCAACAGGGGCGGATCTTCGAGCCCTTTGTTCAGGTGGGTCGCAAGAAAGGCGGCGCTGGCCTGGGGCTGGCGCTGTGCAAGGAGATCGTACAATTGCACGGCGGCCGCATGGGCGTGTATTCGCGGCCGGGGCAAGGCACTCAGTTCTATATGGCGTTGCCGCTTTAACGGTGGTTCAACGCTCGCAGGATCGCTGCACTCTCCGCATCCGGCGCGCCATCAAACAGCGATGGCCGGAAATGCATCTGGAACGCGGCGATCACGTGACGCGTGGCTACATCCAGCTCCCCGGTCTGGGGTGTCTGGTAGCCCAGACGCGCCAACTCTTCCTGAAACCACGTAATGCTCGGCAGCTCGGTGGCGTATTGCACCCGGTAGCGCGCGACAGCCTGGGCATCTGGCCATACGCCCAGCCCTTCAGCAGCCAGGCGCTTCCAAGGAAATAGCGGGCCCGGGTCCAACTTGCGCAGCGGTGCGATATCGCTGTGACCAATAATGTTTTTGGGGTCGATGCCGTTGCGCTTACTGATGTCTTTGAGCAAGACCACCAGGGATTGCACCTGCGCCTCAGAGTAGGGGTACCAGAGTCGGCCAGTCGGCGTGTCCTTGTAGCCAGGGTTCACGATCTCGATCCCGATGGAGCTGGAGTTAAGCCAGGTGCGCCCCATCCACTCGCTTTCCCCTGCATGCCAGGCGCGCTGGCTCTCATCCACCAGCTTGTAAATGGTGGCGGAGGCATCGTCGCCGATCAGGTAGTGGCTGCTGACCTGGCCGTGGGTGAGCAATGCCAGGGAGCGTTCAAGGTTGGTGGAAGTGTAATGGACGACCACGAATTGCACGCGGTTATCGTGATTCACCGAGGGGTGGTTGGTGTCCAGGCGAGGGCCGCTGGCGCAGCCCGCAAGCAGAAGGAGCACAAAAGCAAAGTACAAGGATTTCATGGCGGAAGGCATTACACTGAAGACGATAATGCAACAGTGTAACGTACCGATTGTGGCCCGGCGGTCAAATTACAAAATGGAACATTTTTTAGGCTGCCTGCACCTGATTCCGTCCCGCCGCCTTTGCCCGGTATAGCGCCGCATCGGCGCGCTTGAGCGCCAGGTCACTGCGCTCTCCCGGCTGGAACTGCGCCACGCCCATGGACACCGTGATCGTCACCGGCTCGCCCTTGAAATGAAACGGGCACGCTTCAATCGCTGCGCGCAACACCTCGCCCGCCGCCAGGGCATCCGTCAAGGATGAGTCAGGCATCAGCAAGACAAACTCTTCACCGCCAAAGCGCGCGATAAAGTCAGTCGGTCGCAGGCGGTTGCGCAGCACATTGGCGATGATCTTCAGCACCTTGTCGCCAGCCAGGTGGCCGTAGCCATCGTTGATGCGCTTGAAGTGATCCAGGTCCAGCATCGCCAGCGAAAGGTTGTTGCCGCGCTGGTGCCAAGTGTTGACCTCCTGATCCAGGCGCTCACTCCACGCTGCGCGATTGGGCAAGCCGGTGAGTGGATCGATCAGGGCCTTCTGGCGTTGAACCTCCAGGTGCTCGCGATAGCCTTGGGCTTCCTGCTCCATATTGGCAACCCGCTCGGCCAGGCCCTTCAGACGTGCAGCCGTTTCCTGCTCACGTTGATCGCGCTGCTGCTGGTGCTCATCCATGGTGCCTAGCAGGCCTTCGAGATGGCTTTCCAATACGTGCTTGAGGCTGTCCAGGTCGGCGGCTTCCTGCACGCTGCTTTGCAGGCCGTCGACCTGTTCGCGGATCTGCGTGTCCAGCTCCCGGGCGGCGGAACGGCTATCGGCGTGGCCGTCGCTGGCGACCTGCAAATGCCCCTGGAACGCTTCGAGGCGCTCGTTGAGCTGCTTGAGGTAAGCCTCGAACTCATGCTGGCCACTGTCGGTGATCGCCAGCATCAAGACTGCCAGGTCGTCGAGGATAGGCAGCAGTTCGTACCAGTTCAGGCCGTGGGCCAGACGCTCACGCATGGCTTCGGCCTGGGGCTGATGGCGCTCGGGCAATGCCAGCTCCTCCAGCAGGCCGAGCAGGGTGTCTTCAATGTGCTTGGCCACGGAGCTGTAGGACGGCTCCGGCGAGTCGGGCAAGGAATACACGCCATCCGATTGCAGCTCGTCGGGGTCGGACTCTTCGACCTCCAGCACAGGCGGCAGCGACAGGCTGCCGATGACAGTCTTATCCGGGGTTTCGACCTGAAGTTCGGATGTTTCAATGAAGGCGGCAAGGGCGCTTTCCGGTGCCGGCTGTTCTGCCTGAAGTTCGGGCTCGGGCTCGGGTTCCACACGTGCCAAGGGCGCTACGAGCTCGTCAACTGGAGCGGCTTGAGCAGGGGCCTCGTAGACGAACGTTTCACTGGAGGCCTCGGCAACTTTTGCCGGAGCATCTGGTTCAACTGCAGGGGCAACCGGTGCTCGAGGCTGTGGCGAAAAGGCGCGCAAGGCTTGCGTCAGTTCCTCGGACTGCTCGGGCTGCTGAGGTTCGGCGACAGGCTTGGCCACAGGGAGGGGCGCCGCCGGGCTGGGGACCGGCTCGTCCGCTACCGTCTCGTTCGCAAAATCCTTGGAACCAAACAGGCGCTGCAAGAGCCCAGGCCCTGAGCGCATAGTTTCGCTGTCCGGCTCCAGGTTATTCAGCGCCTGGCTTTGCAGGCCACTCAACTCGCTCAGCAACAACGGGATCTCACGTGCCTGGCCGACGCGTCCGTCCAACTGCTTGGCGAATGTTTTCAGCGGCCGGGCGACCTCACGCGGTAATGGCAGCTTTTGCAGTTGCGTGACCAGGGAGGTCAGCGCGGTGCTGATCTGGTCGACCCGGGTTTCGCGGCGCTGCTCTGAATCCAGAACGGCCTTTTCCAGGCGCGGCAGCAACGCGGCGAGGGCCGCGTCCATGTCATCCGTGCGGACAACGTCGCGCATTTCCTTCATGCATTGATCAACCGCGCGATCGGTGCCCTCAGCCGCCAACGTACTGCGTACGAGCCCACGGCGCAGCAGGTCAAGGCGGGCGGCCCAGCGACGTTCGAGCTTTTCCTGTTGCTCGATGCTTTTAAGGTACTTCTCTTTCCAGCGCTGGGCGTCGTCGCTCATGCAAGGGGTCCGCGAGGGCCGGGACTCAGCGCGGGGAATGCATCGGCCGTGAGCGAACCCGGCAGGCGAATCTCTACCGCGACCGGCAGGTGATCGGAGATGGGCTGCGCCAGCACCTGCACACTCTCGAGTGTGAGGGTCGGGCTTAGTAGGATATGGTCAAGACAGCGTTGCGGGCGCCAGCTGGGAAACGTGGCTTCGGCTTGCGGTGCCAGTAGCCCAAGGTCGCGCAACGGGGAATTCAGCAGCAGGTCGCTGGCGTGGGTGTTCATGTCCCCCATCAGCACCTGGTGTTTGTAATTGCCAATCAGCTCTCGGATGTAGGCCAATTGCATGGTCCGGGTGC
The DNA here is from genome assembly GCF_014268275.3 of Pseudomonas tritici. Lineage (NCBI taxonomy): Bacteria > Pseudomonadati > Pseudomonadota > Gammaproteobacteria > Pseudomonadales > Pseudomonadaceae > Pseudomonas > Pseudomonas tritici. The sequence continues at coordinate 333,372 of NZ_CP077084.1, read as the reverse complement.
GCGCACCCAGCGCCAGGTGCATCATCACCACGACCAAAGCCTCTGGCCCCTCGCCAAAACGCACAAGGATAGCGCCCCGGCCCTTGGGGCCTGGTAGCGGGTGGTCTTCGATGGCAGAAGGCTTCAAGCGGCTGAGCACGCCATTGCTGTGCTGCGCCAGACGCCCGAGGTTGCGATTGAGCTGCTGGTACCAATAAGGGAAGGCACCCAGCTGGGCCAAGTGCTCCACCTGATTGATATAGCCGGAGCGCATGCTGCCGCCATCGGCTTCCTGCAGGGCAACCAGGTCAAAGTCATTCAACAGGTTGCCGATCTTTTGCAGGTTGCCGGCACGCCCATTGTGGGGCAACAGGTGTTGCCAGCCACGGGTGAGGTAATGCCGATACTTCTCGGTACTGATGCCCACCTGGATATTGAAGCTCAGCAGCCGCAGACGACTGTCCGGCGGCAAACCCGTGGTTTCCAGGTGATGTTCGTTGACCTGCGGATCATGCAGGCCAACCACACGTTCGGTACCCCAGCGGCGCATGACGGGCCCCTTACTTGGCTGCGCGCTCTTTGGCGATCAGTTGGTCGGCAACATTAAGCACAGCTTCCGGGCCGCCAGCAGTACCCAGGTCAAAACGGTATTTGCCGTTGACGATCAGCGTCGGTACACCTTGCACGCCATACTTCTGCGCGAGTTCCTTGGCCTGTTTGATCTGGCCCTGGATCGCGAAGGAGTTGAAGGTAGCCAGGAACTTGTCTTTGTCGACACCTTGGGTGGCAACGAAGTCAGCCATTTCGTCTGGTTTGGTCAGGCGCTTGCCTTGTTTTTGGATAGCTTCGAATACAGCGTTATGGACCTTGTGTTCCACACCCATGGCTTCCAGGGTCAGGAACAGTTGGCCGTGAGCATCCCATGGGCCGCCAAACATGGCTGGAATACGTTTGAAGTTCACATCCTTAGGCAGTTTCTCAACCCATGGGTTGATCGTCGGCTCAAAAGCGTAGCAATGCGGGCAGCCATACCAGAACAGCTCCACCACTTCGATCTTGCCTGGCACCGAAACCGGAACCGGGTTGGCCAATTCAACATAGGTTTTCCCGGCTTCAAGCGGCACATCGGCAGCTTGTGCGGTCATGCCGAAGAGGCTGGCAGTGACGAGAGCGGCGCTGAGGATCAGATTACGCATGCTTTACTCCTGGACAAATAAAGTCGCCTCACGCGACCTTTGTTGTGACAGGTCTACGCGGGCATGAGTTCGTTAGTGTAACGGTAGCGGCCACAAAAAAGGGCAGCCTAAGCCACCCTTTTTATGCTTGCATCGATGGATTAATCGAGCGTTAACGTCGTGCGCGCCTCAGTGCAGGCCCTGGATGTAGCTGGAGACCGCCGCAATGTCTTCATCACTCAGCTTGCGAGCGATTGTGCGCATGATCATCGCATCGCCGTCGTTGCTTCGCCCGGCCTCTTCCTTACGGAAATCGGTCAACTGTTTGGCGATGTAGATTGCGTGCTGGCCACTCAAGTGCGGGAAGCCAGCGGCTGCTATACCAGCGCCATTTGGCGAGTGGCAGCCGGTGCAGGCAGGAAGACCTTTTTCCAGGTCACCGCCGCGGAACAGTTTCTCACCACGGGCCACCAGTTTCGGATCGGCAGCTCCCACACTGCCTTTCTGGCTGGCAAAATACGCGGCGATGTCTGCCAGGTCCTGATCGCTGAGGTTGGTCAGCAAGCCGGTCATTTCCAGGACCGTGCGCTTGCCAGACTTGATATCCTGCATCTGTTTGGTCAGGTAGCGCTCTCCCTGGCCGGCCAGTTTGGGGAAGTTCGGCGCCGGGCTGTTACCATCCGGTCCATGGCAAGCACCACATACGGCGGCTTTCGCCTGGCCCGCTGTAGCGTCGCCTGCAGCATGGGCAACACCGGTGATGCCCAAGGTCAACAGCAGACTCACGATCAGTTTGTTCATCAGCTAATCCAACTACGGCTAAGGGTTTAAGAGTTATCAACCGGGTTTACTCACCATCAACTCAATGATGGCCTGGTAATCCTCAGTACTGCAGTCCATGCACAAACCACGCGGCGGCATTGCCTTGAAACCCTGGGTCACGTGTTGCACCAGCGTGACCACGCAAACTCGGTTGTACACCGCTTCAGGATCCTGTGTAGCCTGAGCACCATTAAAGCGGGACCAGGACACCGACAGCGCGCAACCACTTGGTCATACGTCGACCATTTCAGGGTTTGAGAGCGTTTTGCGTTCTAATGCGCAATAAAGGTCTTTCGCTCCCGTGAACCTCGTCCTTCGCTGGGACAAAGCACACACAAAATCTGCGGCATTATATACTGGCGCTACTGAAACGGAAACGACACCGCTTGCCGCACCCTTTCTCGGCATCGCCCACATCGGAAATCTCATGCAACTCAAGAATCCCATCCTCGGCCTGTGCCAACAGTCCACATTCATGCTCAGCGCCGCCAAAGTTGACCAATGCCCCGATGACGAAGGCTTTGAAGTCGCCTTTGCCGGTCGTTCCAACGCCGGTAAGTCCAGCGCACTGAACACCCTGACTCACGCCAGCCTGGCACGCACCTCGAAAACCCCGGGTCGCACGCAACTCCTCAACTTCTTCAAGCTAGACGATGATCGGCGTCTGGTCGACCTTCCGGGCTACGGTTACGCAAAAGTACCCATCCCGCTGAAGCTGCACTGGCAGCGTCACCTCGAGGCTTATCTGGGTGGTCGCGAGAGTTTGAAGGGTTTGATTTTGATGATGGACATCCGCCATCCGATGACCGATTTCGACCTGCTGATGCTCGATTGGGCTGTTGCCAGCGGTATGCCGATGCATATCCTACTGACCAAGGCCGACAAACTGACCTACGGCGCCGCCAAGAACACCCTGCTCAAAGTGCAGGCCGAAATCCGTAAAGGCTGGGGTGACGCGATCACTATCCAGCTGTTCTCGGCGCCGAAGCGCTTGGGCCTGGAAGACGCCTACACCGTGCTGGCCGGCTGGATGGAATTGGCCGACAAGGGCGCGGAAATCGCGGAGTAACTTTTCTGCAGGCAAAAAAAACCCCGGACTTCGTATGGGGAGGGGAAGTTCGGGGTTCAAGTTCCGGACCGCTAGGGCGGGGTCCAGATATCTGCCAACACTTAACACAACATAGGAGCATTGAAGGGCTTCACCACCCATTCAGTAACTCTGAGTGGCAGTTCACGGGTTAAGTTCCGGCAGGCTCAAAAAACTATTGGAAATAACTGACGGTGACTTCCGGACTAAAGCACTCTGCCACCACGCAAGGTGGTGGCAAAGCCCCGTAATCAGTGCGCTTCGTCCCAGTTATCACCCACACCTACCTCCACCAGCAGCGGCACATCCAGCTGAGCAGCCGCACTCATGTGCTCACGGATCCTCTCGCTGACTTCGGCCACCAAGTCCTCACGCACTTCCAGCACCAATTCATCGTGCACCTGCAGGATGACCTTGGCATCCAGGCCCGAATCGGTCAGCCAATTGTCCACCAGCACCATGGCTTTCTTGATGATGTCCGCCGCCGTGCCCTGCATTGGCGCGTTGATCGCAGTGCGTTCTGCCGCTGCGCGCTCCTGGGGCTTGTTGGAATGGATATCCGGCAAATACAGCCGGCGCCCGAAGAAAGTTTCGACGTAGCCCTGGTCGGAAGCCTGGGCGCGGGTGCGCTCCATGTACTCGCGAACCCCGGGATAACGGGCGAAGTACACGTCGATGTACGCCTTGGCCGTCTTGGTATCGACGCCGATGTCCTTGCCAAGCTTCTGCGCGCCCATGCCATAGATCAAACCGAAGTTGATCGCCTTCGCGCTGCGGCGCTGGTCAGACGTAACCTCACCCAGCTCAACCTTGAACACTTCGGCGGCCGTCGCCGTGTGCACGTCGAGGTTGTGACGGAAGGCGTTCATCAACCCTTCGTCCTTCGACAGGTGCGCCATGATCCGCAGCTCGATCTGCGAATAGTCCGCCGCCAGCAGTTTGTAGCCCTTCGGCGCAACAAACGCCTGGCGAATCCGCCGCCCTTCGGCGGTGCGCACCGGGATGTTCTGCAGGTTCGGGTCACTCGAGGACAAGCGCCCGGTAGCCGCCACCGCCTGGTGATAGGACGTGTGGATCCGCCCGGTGCGCGGGTTGATCTGTTCCGGCAAGCGATCGGTGTAAGTGCTTTTCAGCTTGCTCATGCTGCGGTACTGCATCAGCACCTTGGGCAGCGTATAGTCATCTTCAGCCAGCTTGGCCAGCACTTCTTCGGCCGTCGACGCCTGGCCCTTGCCGGTTTTTTTCAGCACCGGCAGGCCGAGCTTTTCGTAAAGAATCGCGCCGAGCTGCTTGGGCGAACCCAAGTTGAATTCCTCACCGGCGATCTCGAACGCCTGGCGCTCCAGTTCGACCATCTTGTTGCCCAGCTCGATGCTCTGGATGCCCAGCAGCGCCTTGTCCACCAGCGCACCCTGGCGCTCGATACGGGCCAGCACCGGTACCAACGGAATCTCGATATCCGTGAGCACGCTCACCAGGCTCGGGATGGCTGAAAGTTGCGCGAACAGCGCCTGATGCAGACGCAAGGTCACATCGGCATCTTCAGCCGCATAAGGGCCGGCCTGCTCCAATGCGATCTGGTCGAAGGTGAGCTGCTTGGCGCCCCTGCCGGCGATATCCTGGAAACTGACGGTGTCGTAATCCAGGTACTTCTTCGCCAGGCTGTCCATGTCATGCCGGGTTGCGGTGGCGTTCAACACATAGGATTCGAGCATGGTGTCAAACGCGATGCCCCGCACGGTAATGCCGTGTGCAGGGTCGCCGCCGATGGCGCAGTTGGCCAGGATGTTCATGTCGAACTTGGCGTGCTGGCCAACCTTGAGTTTGGTCGGGTCTTCCAACAGTGGCTTCAGGGCCAGCAGCACGGTGTCACGGTCCAACTGCTCCGGCACGCCGATGTAGGCGTGGGTCAGCGGGATGTAGGCGGCTTCATGGGGCTGCACGGCGAAGGAAACACCGACCAACTGTGCCTGTTGGGCGTCGATGCCAGTGGTTTCTGTGTCGAAGGCGAACAACTTCGCCTCGTTGAGCTTCTTCAACCAGACATCAAACGTCGCCTGGTCGAGGATGGTGGTGTAGGTGGTCTGCGCTGGCGCCACGGTTTCAACGACTGCTTCAACGACAGGAGCAGCCTTGAGTTCGACACGCTTGGCGTCACGCTGGATCTCGTCAATCCAGCTCTTGAACTCCAGCAGCGTATACAGCTCCAGCAGTTTTTCACGGTTCGGTTCGATCAGGTGCAGATCATCCAGGCCCACATCCAGCGGCACATCAATCTTGATCGTCGCCAGCTGGTAGGAAAGGAACGCCATCTCCCGATGCTCTTCCAGCTTGGCCGACAGCGTCTTCGCGCCACGGATAGGCAGGGTCGGCACGATATCCAGCTGTTCATAAAGCTCTTTTAGGCCGCCGTTCACACCTACAAGTAAGCCGGACGCGGTCTTAGGACCAATACCCGGAACACCCGGAATGTTGTCGGACGAATCGCCCATCAACGCCAGATAGTCGATGATCTGCTCCGGAGCGACGCCGAATTTCTCCTTTACGCCCTCAATGTCCATCGCACTACCGGTCATGGTATTGACCAAGGTAATGTGGCCGTCCACCAGTTGCGCCATGTCCTTGTCACCGGTCGAAATCACCACCGGGCGGTCAGCGGCGGCGCTGCTGCGGGCCAGGGTGCCGATCACATCATCGGCCTCGACGCCTTCGACGCATAGCAGCGGGAAGCCCAGCGCGATTACGCTTTGATGCAATGGCTCGATTTGCAGGCGCATGTCATCGGGCATGCTTGGGCGATTGGCCTTGTATTCGGCGTACATGTCATCGCGAAAGGTCCCACCCTTGGCGTCGAACACCACCGCGAACGGGCTGTCCGGGTACTGCCTGCGCAGGCTTTTGAGCATGTTCAACACGCCCTTGACCGCACCGGTCGGCAGGCCTTTGGAGGTGGTCAGCGGTGGCAGCGCATGAAAAGCGCGGTACAGATAAGAAGAACCGTCCACCAGGACGAGGGGTGCTTGGCTCATGAGCAGAATCAACCTTTTCGGCGGGTCAGGCGCTAGAATAGCCGGACCAATGACGACAAAGGGACAAGGTTATCATGCGCACATTCAATCGCCTGCTGTTGACCGGCTTGATTGCACTCGCTCCGTTGGCTGCCATGGCGGCAGACGATGCGCCTGGGGGTGATCCGGAAGTGACCATTCGCACGGAAGGCGACAAGACCATCCAGGAATACCGTCAGAACGGGTTCCTGTACGCAATCAAGGTCACTCCGAAAGGGGCGCCTCCGTATTTCCTGGTGCGCGCGGACGGAACCGATGCGAACTTCATCCGCTCTGACCAGCCGGATATGCTGATCCCGTCATGGAAGATCTTCGAATGGAAATGATTTCTTAACTTAAATTGGCGCCGCGCACAGCGGCGCCCGTACTGGCAGTTTTAACCATGTCTGTGTTCACCCCCCTGGCTCGGCCCGAGCTGGAAACCTTTCTCGCCCCTTACGGGCTCGGCCGCCTGCTCGACTTCCAGGGGATTGCCGCCGGTAGCGAAAACACCAATTTCTTTATCAGCCTGGAGCAGGGCGAGTTCGTCCTGACCCTGGTTGAGCGCGGCCCGGTCGCAGAAATGCCGTTCTTCATCGAACTGCTCGACGTGCTCCACGACGCCGACCTGCCGGTGCCTTACGCCCTGCGCACCACCGATGGAGTGGCTCTTCGCGAGCTAAAAGGTAAACCCGCACTGTTGCAACCGCGCCTGGCCGGCAAGCACATCAAGGACGCCAACGCCCAGCACTGTACCCAGGTCGGCGACCTGCTTGGCCACCTGCACCTGGCGACACAAGGCGAAAAGGTGCTGGAACGCAAGACCGACCGCGGCCTGGAGTGGATGCTGGCTGAAGGCACGCAACTGATTTCGCACCTGAACGACGCACAGCAGCGCCTGCTGCAAGCTGCACTGACGGAAATCGACGCTCACAAGGCCCAGATCCTCGCCCTGCCGCGCGCCAACGTCCACGCCGACCTGTTCCGCGACAATGCGATGTTCGAAGGCACGCACCTCACAGGCCTGATCGACTTCTACAACGCCTGCTCCGGGCCGATGCTGTACGACGTGGCGATCGCCCTGAATGACTGGTGTTCGGATGCCGATGGCGTGATTGACGGACAACGCGCCCGTGCGCTGCTCGGCGCCTATGCCGGCCTGCGACCGTTCACCGCCAAGGAAGCCGAACTGTGGCCGACGATGTTGCGGGTGGCGTGTGTGCGGTTCTGGCTGTCACGCCTGATCGCCGCCGAGTCGTTTGCAGGGCAGGATGTGTTGATCCATGACCCGGCAGAGTTCGAGCACCGCTTGGCACAACGCCAGCAGGTCACAATCCAACTGCCGTTCGCCCTCTAAAGCCCCAACTCGGTCAATGTGGGAGCTGGCTTGCCTGCGATAGCGTCAGGTCAGCCAGCAATTTCGTCGCAGGCCCACCGCAATCGCAGGCAAGCCAGCTCCCACATTTGACCTGCGCCGTCTGTTACAACGATTCCAGGCACCCAGCCAAGTCATTCCCCAACTTTTCCAACACCTGCTCATAACCCTGAGCCGTAGCCGGGGTATACCCGCCCAGCGCATCCAACTCCGCCAGCTTCACCGGCAAACCCGCCACCAGGGTTTCAGCCAAACGCGGACGCAACGGCGGCTCGCTGAACACGCAGGTCTTGCCCACTTCCTGCAAACGCGTACGCATCGCCGCCACGTGCTGGGCGCCCGGCTGTACTTCAGCGGCAACGCTGAACACACCGGCGTGCTTGAGCCCATAAGCCTCTTCGAAGTAATCGAAGGCCTCATGAAACACGAAGTAAGGCTTGCCGCCAATCGGCGCCAGACGAGCTTTCAGACGGGCATCCAGAACATCCAGGCGCCCATCAAAGGCTTTCGCATTGCTCTGATAACGCACGGCATTGGCCGGGTCAGCGGCCGCCAGATCAGCAGCCATACGCGCCGCAATCACGCGAGCATTCACGGTCGACAGCCACAAGTGCGAATCCAGGCTGCCTGGGCGGTGATCATGATCATGTTCGTCGGCATCGTCGGCGTGAGAGTGGCTATCTTCGGCAAACCGCCGCAGCTTCATACCCGGAAGATCCTGCACCGCTACCGTTGTTGCCGTACGACCTTTCAGCACGCGCGGCAGGAAACTCTCCATATCCGGACCGATCCAGTACAGCAGGTCCACCGCCTGCACGCGCCGTACGTCGGATGGACGCAGCGCGTAGTTATGCGGCGATGCACCCGGCGGCAGCAACACCTCCGGAACCGCCACGCCGTCCTGCACAGCCGCAGCAATCAACTGCAAAGGCTTGATGCTGGTCAGCACCTTGACCTCGGCCTGAGCGGCGCCATTGATGAACAAACTGGTGACAAATACGACAAAAACGGGAAAAAGTCGGGACACGATGACCACTCGATGGCGTAGGAACGGGTAACATAATAACGTCTCTATCAAATGTCTGTCGCCGCTCATGCCTATTACACCGCTTGCCAGCCGTCCCCACGACCACTCCCACTGCGTGCATACCGCGCTGTCGGAGGCCGATACCCTCTGTGCACAGAAGGGTTTGCGCCTGACCGCCTTGCGTCGGCGTGTACTGGAACTGGTGTGGCAGAGCCACAAGCCACTGGGCGCCTACGACATTCTCGGGGTGCTCAGCGAGCAGGACGGCCGCCGCGCAGCGCCACCCACGGTCTACCGTGCGCTGGATTTCCTGCTGGAAAACGGCCTGGTGCACCGCATTGCCTCGCTCAACGCTTTTGTCGGCTGCAACCACCCGGAACACGCGCATCAAGGTCAATTCCTGATCTGCCGCGCGTGCCATGCCGCCATCGAACTTGAACAAAAAAGCATCAGCGACGCCATTATCAGCAGCGCTGCCGATGTCGGCTTTACGGTCGAAGGGCAAACGGTCGAAGTAGTCGGCCTGTGCTCGGGCTGCCAGGGGGCTTGATGAGCAATGCGTTAATCCGCCTGGAACAAGTCGGGGTCACGTTCGCCGGGCAAAACGTGCTGGATAACATCGCACTGAGCGTCGAACCCGGGCAGATCGTCACCCTGATCGGCCCTAACGGCGCCGGCAAGACCACACTGGTGCGCGCCGTGCTCGGCCTGCTCAAGCCCGACACCGGCAGCGTCTGGCGCAAGCCCAAGCTACGCGTCGGCTACATGCCGCAGAAGCTGCACGTCGACCCCACGCTGCCACTCTCGGTGTTGCGATTCCTGCGCCTGGTGCCGGGCGTGGACCGCACCCGCGCGCAGGCTGCGCTCAAGGAAGTCGGCGCCGAACAGGTGATCGACAGCCCGGTGCAAAGCATCTCCGGCGGCGAAATGCAGCGCGTGCTGCTGGCCCGCGCCTTGTTGCGCGAGCCGGAACTGCTGGTACTGGATGAACCCGTGCAGGGCGTCGACGTCGCCGGACAGGCCGAGCTGTACAGCCTGATCACGCGCCTGCGCGACCGGCATGGCTGCGGCGTGCTGATGGTGTCCCACGACTTGCACTTGGTGATGAGCACCACCGACCAAGTGGTCTGCCTCAATCGACACGTGTGCTGCTCCGGCCACCCGGAACAGGTCAGTGGCGACCCCGCGTTCGTCGAGCTGTTCGGCAAAAACGCGCAGAGCCTGGCGATCTATCACCACCACCACGACCACGCGCATGACCTGCATGGCGCGGTCGTGGAGGATCCTTCTACCCCTCACGTTCATGGAGATAGCTGCAAGCATGGCTGATTTTCTGCTCTACGCCCTGCTGGCAGGCTTGGCTTTGGCACTGGTTGCGGGTCCGTTGGGCTCGTTCGTGGTCTGGCGGCGCATGGCGTATTTCGGCGACACCTTGTCGCATGCCGCGTTGTTAGGCGTGGCCATGGGCTTTTTGCTCGATGTAAGCCCGACCATCGCCGTGACCGTGGGTTGCCTGCTCTTGGCGGTGCTGCTGGTAACCCTGCAACAGCGCCAGCCACTGGCTTCCGATACCCTGCTGGGCATCCTGGCGCCAAGCACCCTGTCTTTGGGCCTGGTGGTGCTGAGCTTTATGCACGAAGTGCGTATCGACCTGATGGCCTACCTGTTCGGCGATCTGCTGGCGATCAGCCCCACTGACTTGGCCTGGATCCTCGGCGGCAGCGCGACCGTGCTGGTGTTGCTGGTAGCCCTGTGGCGCCCACTGCTGGCGATCACCGTGCATGAAGAGCTGGCCACGGTAGAGGGCTTGCCCGTGCCGGCCCTGCGCATGGCCCTGATGTTGTTGATCGCCGTGGTGATTGCTGTCGCGATGAAGATTGTCGGCGTATTGTTGATCACGTCGCTGCTGATCATTCCCGCCGCCGCCGCTCAGCGCCATGCCCGTTCACCGGAGCAAATGGCGATCGGCGCCAGCCTGTTGGGGATGTTTGCAGTGTGCGGGGGCTTGGCGCTGTCCTGGTTCAAGGACACGCCTGCCGGGCCATCGATTGTGGTCACGGCCGCCGCCCTGTTTCTGCTGAGTTTTGTCCTGCCCCGTCGAGGGGTGTAGACTTGCTCGCTTTTTGCGCAAATAGAGAGTCGCAGGAATGAAGCCGTTCACCGCACGTTATCTGCTCCTTGCCGCATTTTCCCTGCTGCTGGGCGCCTGTCAAAGCACACCGCCCGCCGCCCAACAGGCACCGGACGCACGCGCTGTGGCCATCGCGCAGCTGGAGCAAAACCTGGCCAGCAGCGAGCTGGCTACCGCCGAAGATCAGTTGACTACCCTGCAAGCCCAGTCGCCCAACGACCCGACGCTTGAGGGCTACCAACGCCAATTGGCCGAGGCCTACCTGCAGCGCAGCCAGATCGTGTTGCAAAAAGGTGACGTTAACGCAGCTGCCACCGCGCTAAGCCGTGCGCGTGCGCTGATGCCAAAGGCACCGGCACTTACTGGCGGCGTTAACAGCGCCATCAGCCACGCCCGCAAAGCCGAGCTGGATAAAGCCGAAGCCGCCCTGAAAGCCGCTGAAACCAAGCCCGCCGCCAAGGTCATCGACCCGGCAGCGCCAAGCACCACCGTGGCACTGAACCTCACCGACATCGAAGCACTGCGCCATCAGCTGGATGCAATCGCCACCGACGTCGTGAATTACCAGTGCGACGTGAGCATCCAGGCGCCGCGCACCGAGGATTACCCGTGGCTGGCCACGTTACTGACCAAACGGGTGAAGCGGATTGATTCGGGGTATGACCTGAAGATTCACCGGCAGATTTTGAAACACATTCCGGCGCAGGTTGTGCTGATTCCGCGCAAGGCGGACTAAAAGCATCGCGGGCAAGCCCGCTCCCACATTTGAACTGTGGGAGCGGACTTGCCCGCGATGACGATCTAACAAACAACCAATGACTTAAGCCGGAATCGCCTTGGCCTTAGGCTCACGATCCCAAACCCGATGCTGCGCGATCGCCGCGAAGAACGCCTTGAACGCCTTGGCATCCCCGCCCACGATCAAGCCTGCATCCGCCTCAAGCTTGAGCACGTCCAGCAACTGCTTGGCCTCACCGGCCAACGTAATTGCCTTCAGGTGTTTGTAGGCCTCCAGCACGTAATGCAGTGCAACACCGTCGCCACTCAGCGCTTTCACAGAGTCCGCGCCGCCCGGTACGAATACCGCATCAAACGCAATCGACGGCATGCCTTCCATGGACGCATCCACCGGCAGGGATTTGCCATCCGCCGTGGTGACCGGTGCCGAGGTTGGCCCCAGCAACTTGGCATGCGCGCCTTCTGCTGCGAGCGCTTTTTTCATTGCGTCGATGGCAGCACCATCAACCCCGTTTGCTGCCAGGATCGCCACCTTGCGGGTCTTGATATCGCCCGACAGCAAGTTCACCTGGCTCAACGCCGGGGACTCTTTAACCGAAGTCTCACGTGGCGCTACTGTGCCTTTGCTCGGCGCCGGCAGACCCAGGTTCTGCGCAACGCGCTTGGCCAGCTCCAGGTCGATATTGGCGAGGATTTCATTCACCTGACGCGCACGAATATGCTCGCGCTCGACCTTGCCCAATTCAAAGCTGTAGGCGGCGATGATGTGCTCTTTCTCGTGGTGGCTCATGCTGTTGAAAAACAGCGTGGCCTGGGAGAAATGGTCGCCGAACGATTCACTGCGCTCACGCACCTTGTTCGCATCGACACGCTCGTAGTGGGTCTCGAAACCGCCGTCGGTCGGGCCGGCAGGCGTTTCTTTCGGCCAACCGCCGTCGATGGAGTTCGGCTCGTAAGCAGCACGACCCTTATCAATCACAGTGCGATGCAGGGCATCGCGCTGGCAGTTATGGTTCGGCGCGACCGGGCGGTTGATCGGGATCTCATGGAAGTTCGGACCACCGAGGCGGCTGATCTGGGTGTCCGTGTAGGAAAACAGACGGCCTTGCAGCAACGGGTCATTGGTAAAGTCGATACCCGGCACGATATGGCCTGGGCAGAAGGCGACCTGCTCGACTTCAGCGAAGAAGTTGTCCGGGTTGCGGTTCAGCACCATCCGGCCCAGCGGCGTGATCGGCACCAGTTCTTCGGGAATGATCTTGGTCGGGTCGAGCAGGTCGAAGTCGAACTTATGCTCGTCCTCTTCTGCAACGATCTGCACACCCAGTTCCCACTCAGGGTAATCGCCGGTTTCAATCGACTCCCACAGGTCGCGGCGGTGGTAATCGGTGTCTTTACCGGCCAGCTTCTGCGCTTCGTCCCACACCAGCGAGCAGGTGCCCACTTTTGGACGCCAGTGGAATTTCACGAAGCTGGACTTGCCCTCGGTATTAATCAGGCGAAACGTGTGTACGCCAAAGCCCTGCATGGCACGCAGGCTTTTGGGAATGGCGCGGTCGGACATTGCCCACACCACCATGTGCGCCGACTCCGGCACCAGCGAAACAAAATCCCAGAACGTGTCGTGGGCCGAACCGCCAGTAGGAATTTCGTTGTGGGGTTCAGGTTTCACGGCGTGAACAAAGTCGGGAAACTTGATCGCGTCCTGAATGAAGAACACTGGCATGTTGTTGCCAACCAGGTCGAAGTTGCCTTCGTCGGTGAAAAATTTCACTGCGAAACCGCGTACATCGCGCACCGTGTCGCCTGAGCCGCGAGGGCCCTGCACGGTAGAAAAGCGCGTAAATACCGGGGTTTTCTGCCCGGGATTGCGCAGAAAGCCGGCCTTGGTCAGCGCCGAGTGGTCTGCATAGGTTTCAAAAAAGCCATGAGCGCCCGTACCACGGGCATGCACGATGCGCTCCGGGATGCGCTCATGGTCAAAGTGCGTGATTTTTTCACGCATGATGAAGTCTTCCAGCAGCGACGGGCCACGGGAGCCGACTTTCAACGTGTTCTGGTTATCGGAAATCTTGACGCCTTGGTTGGTACGCAGGGCCTGGCCGGTCGCATCGGAACGGAATTCCTCCAGGGCCTGCAGCTTGGCGTTGGTGTTGCCACGGTCCAGGGTATCGGTGCCCGCGAGTTCACTCTTCGACGGGGTGGCTGGCTTCTTGGTACTCATCAGACAAAACTCCTTATTCAAAGTGGCCAGAGCGATCCCCGGCTCGTTTGAGCAAAAACCCCAGGCACGGCACCTGGGATATCGCGTTGCTTAAGTAGTGACTGATGAGGTTTTGGGCCGTTCCTTTTTTATGACCTTTGATCGCGTTATTGCCAAATCGCTGGTTGAATGCGAAATAAATGCTAAGAAACGCTATACGGACAGGCTAAAATGCGCGCCCGGCTAACCGCTGATCCCTTTTCCATGCGCCCCACAAGGTTCGCTACGTGATCGAGTTTCATAACGTCCATAAAACTTACCGCGTCGCCGGTAAGGATATTCCCGCGCTGCATGCCACCAGCCTGAGTGTCGAAAACGGCCAGGTGTTCGGCCTGATTGGCCACTCCGGTGCAGGCAAAAGCACCCTGCTGCGCCTGATCAACCGCCTCGAAGAACCAAGTGGCGGCCAAATCACCGTTGATGGCGAAGAAGTCACTGCCCTGGACGCCAACGGCCTGCGCCGTTTCCGCCAGCAGGTCGGGATGATCTTCCAGCACTTCAACCTGCTCGCGTCCAAGACCGTTGCCGACAACGTGGCACTGCCACTGACCTTGGCCGGCGAATTGTCGCGCAAGGAAATCGACCTGCGCGTCGCCGAGTTACTCGCCCGTGTCGGCCTGTCGGACCACGCCAAGAAGTACCCGGCGCAGTTGTCCGGCGGCCAGAAGCAACGCGTCGGCATCGCGCGTGCCTTGGCGACCAAGCCAAAGATCCTGCTGTGCGACGAAGCCACCAGCGCCCTCGACCCGCAAACCACCGCTTCGGTGTTGCAACTGCTGGCCGAGATCAACCGCGAGTTGAAGCTGACCATCGTGCTGATCACCCATGAAATGGACGTGATCCGCCGCGTCTGCGACCAGGTGGCGGTGATGGACGCCGGCGTGATCGTCGAGCAAGGCTCGGTCGCCGATGTGTTCCTGCACCCCAAGCACCCGACCACCAAGCGCTTCGTACAAGAATCCGAGCAGGTCGATGAAGGAGAGCAACGCGATGATTTCGCCCACGTCCCAGGCCGCATCGTGCGCCTGACGTTCCAGGGTGAATCGACCTACGCGCCTTTGCTGGGTACCGTCGCCCGTGAAACGGGTGTGGACTACAGCATCCTTGCCGGTCGTATCGACCGCATCAAAGACATCCCCTACGGGCAATTGACCCTGGCCATCACCGGCGGTGACATGGAAGCGGCCTTCGCCCGCTTTACCGCAGCCGATGTGCACATGGAGGTCCTGCGTTAATGGACGTTTTACTGCATTACTTCGACAAAGTTGACTGGGCTGACATCTGGGTTGCCACCGGCGACACCATGCTGATGCTCAGTACCTCGCTGCTGTTCACCGTGCTGGTGGGCCTGCCGCTGGGTGTTCTGCTGTTTCTCTTCAGCCCCCGACAGTTGCTGGAGCAGAAGACCACCTACGCAGTACTGGCATTCGTGGTCAACGCCATACGCTCTCTGCCATTTATCATTCTGCTGATTGTGATGATCCCTACGACGATCTTTATCACAGGCACGTCGCTTGGCGTGGCCGGCGCGATTCCACCGCTGGTGGTAGGTGCTTCGACGTTCTTCGCACGGCTGGTGGAAACCGCCCTACGCGAAGTGGATCGCGGCATCATCGAGGCGACTCAAGCAATGGGCGCCACCACCCGGCAGATCATCATCAAGGCGCTTTTGCCGGAGGCTAAGCCCGGTATCATTGCTGCAATCACAGTCACTGCGATCGCACTGGTAGGCTACACCGCGATGGCGGGTGTAGTGGGCGCCGGAGGCTTGGGTGACCTGGCCATTCGTTATGGATACCAGCGTTTTCAGGACGACGTCATGGTCGTCACCGTGGTGATGTTGATCGTGCTGGTACAAATTCTGCAGACCATCGGCGATAAGCTGGTGACGCACTATTCTCGAAAATAACGGCCATTGCCGGCCCCCGCCGGCCATGCCCGAACAAGGAGTTTGCTGGATGAAAAAACTACTGGTTGCTTTCGCCGCCGTTGCCGCGTTTTCCGCCCACGCCGAGACCATTACGGTCGCCGCTTCGCCGGTCCCGCACGCGGAAATCCTGGAATTCGTGAAACCTGCCCTCGCCAAAGAAGGCGTGGACCTGCAGGTCAAAGTCTTCACCGACTACGTGCAGCCGAACGTACAGGTCGCTGAAAAGCGCCTGGACGCCAACTTCTTCCAGCATCAGCCGTACCTGGATGAGTTCAACAAAACCAAGGGCACTCACCTGGTGAGCGTAGCCGGTGTGCACCTGGAACCCCTGGGCGCTTACTCCAGCAAATACAAAACCCTCGCTGAGCTGCCTGATGGCGCCAACGTGGTGATCCCGAACGACGCCACCAACGGCGGCCGCGCGCTGTTGCTGCTGGCCAAGCACAACCTGATCACCCTGAAGGATCCGACAGACATCCTATCGACCATCAAGGACATCACCGCCAATCCGAAAAACCTGAAGTTCCGCGAACTCGAAGCCGCCACCCTGCCGCGCGTGCTGACCCAGGTTGACCTGGCGCTGATCAACACCAACTACGCGCTGGAAGCCAAGCTGGACCCGTCCAAGGACGCCCTGGTCATCGAAGGCAGCGACTCGCCTTACGTGAACATCCTGGTCACCCGCGAAGACAACAAAGACTCGGACGCTGTGAAGAAGCTGGTCGCAGCCCTGCACACGCCGGAAGTGAAGAAATTCATCGAAGAGAAGTACAAAGGCGCGATCAAGCCGGCGTTCTGATCCAACTCGATCTCCCAGACACTGGAGATCAAAAAATGTGGGAGCGGGCTTGCCCGCGATGGCGGAGCGTCAGTCACCGAATATGTTGACTGGCCCACCGCTATCGCAGGCAAGCCAGCTCCCACATTTGTTTTGTGGTGTAGGCTGAATTGGCGTCCGGCTTATTTACGCTGTAGCAACACCGGCAGTTGCACCACCAGCTTCTGATTGTTCAACGGCGCCCGGATAAACCCACGCTGCGTCCCATCCGGCCCGATCAGCGCCAGGTTGCCGCTGTGGTCGACGGTGTAGTTCGGCTTGCTGGTATCCGCCGGAATGAACGGAATGCTCACGGCATTCGAGACCTTCTGCACATCCTCCACATTCGCGCCGGTCAGGCCCTGGAACTGCGGGTCGAAGTAGCCCAGGTACTGCTTGAGCTGAGTCGGCGTGTCGCGGTGCGGGTCGACGCTGACCAGGATCACCTGCAACTTATCCACAACGTCCTTGGGCAGCTCGCTCTTGATCTGGCGCAGTTGGGCGAGGGTCGTCGGGCAGATGTCCGGGCAAAAGGTGTAGCCGAAGAACAGCAGACTCCACTTGCCTTTCAACTCATTGACCAGCACTGGCTGGCCGTCCTGATTAGTCATGGTCACCGGCGGTAGCTGACGGCTTTGCGGCAGCAGGATGATGCCGGCGTCGATCAAGGCAGTAGGGTTGCCCTGGCCTTTGCCCGAGAGCACTTTGTTGACGGTCAGGCCCATGATCAATGCCACCAGGGCCACCAGGATGAAGACAGTTTTTTGAGTTCGAGTCATAGGTTCAACAGTAAGTAGTGGTCTACGAGCAGGGCGATAAACAGCAGCAACAAGTACCAGATAGAATACTTGAAGGTGTTGATCGCCGCGTGCGGCCGAGCGCCACGGTACAACACCCAGGCCCATTGCAGAAAGCGCCCGCCCAATACCAGCGCGCACGCAAGGTACAACAGGCCACTCATATGGATCACATACGGCATCAGGCTCACCGCCAGCAAGGCGAAGGTGTAGAGCAGGATATGCACCTTGGTGTAGTGCTCGCCATGGGTGACCGGCAGCATCGGGATATCGGCCTTGGCGTATTCCTCCTTGCGGTGGATGGCCAGGGCCCAGAAGTGCGGCGGGGTCCAGGCGAAGATGATCAGCACCAGCAGCAGGGGTTCGGCACTGACATGGCCGGTGACGGCGACCCAGCCCAATAATGGCGGCGCGGCACCGGCGAGGCCGCCGATGACGATATTTTGCGGCGTCGCACGCTTCAGGAAACCGGTGTAGATCACTGCGTACCCCAGCAGCGAAGCCAGGGTCAGCCATGCTGCCAATGGGTTGGTGAACGCCAGCAACAGCGCCAATCCCGCAACAGCCAGAAACAATGCAAAGGCCAACGCAGCCAACGGCGACACACGCCCCTGCGCCAACGGCCGCTTATGAGTGCGCGCCATCACCGCATCAATCCGCCGGTCCACCACGTGGTTCACCACCGCCGCGCCACCGGCACACAGTGCAATGCCCAGGTTGCCAAACACCAGCACTGTCCACGGCACACCCGCGCGCGTTGCGAGAAACATCCCCACCAGCGAGGTGATGAGCATCAACACCACCACTTTCGGCTTGGTCAGCTCCAGGTAGTCACGCCAGATCGCCTGGCCGTGACGCGCGCCGATCAAGGTCGCCATGGCATCTCTCCTTTAAGGGTGATGAGGCCCGATACGTGTTTGCGCGGGCTGAAACGCCAGCCGAACGGCCGTTGATTACGCACCCGAACCAGGCTGGTGCGAGCGTGGTAATTGACCAGCACCAGACTCAGCAACAACGCAACGCCCCCAGCGTTATGGCCTACAGCCACTGCCAGCGGCAGCCCGAACGCCACATTGCTCAGGCCCAGGCAGATTTGCGCAGCCAGGGCGATCAGCAGCAAGCCCGCCAACCGCGTCATGCCCACGGCGCGCAGTTGCCAGGCCAGGCCGAGCAGTACCAGGCTGACGATGACAGCACCGATGCGGTGGGTCAGGTGAATGGCCGTGCGCGCTTCGCTGTCCAGCTGCCCGCCCAGGTAATTGGGGCCGATGTGCTGGGTAAGATGAAAGCCGTTGGCAAAATCCGCCGCCGGCCACCATTCGCCATGGCACGTTGGCAAATCAACGCAGGCCACCGCCGCGTAGTTGGAGCTGACCCAGCCGCCCAGCGCAATCTGCCCGATCACCAGCACCAAGCCTGCCGTCGCCCAATACTGCAGGCGCTTGGGCACGATCAACGCAGGCAGCACGCCCGACAAGCGCAGGGTCAACAGAAACAACAGGCTCAGGGTCGCAAAGCCGCCGAGCAAATGCCCCGTCACCACCTGCGGCCACAGCTTCAACGTGACCGTCCACATGCCAAACGCCGCCTGTGCAAACACTACCGCCAATAGAAACAGCGGCAATTTCACCGGCTGACCGGGATCACGCCGATGGCTCCACGAGCGCGCCGCCAGCAGCAAGATCAGCAGGCCCAACGTACCTGCGAAGTAGCGGTGAATCATTTCGCTCCAGCCCTTGTCCGCCTCAACCGGTGTATCGGGGAAATGCAGTTCGGCATGGGCCAGCTGAGTTTCGCTCTGCGGCACGCTGATAAAACCGTAGCAGCCAGGCCAGTCCGGGCACCCCAGTCCAGCATGGGTCAGGCGGGTATAAGCCCCCAGCAGCACGACGATCAGCGCCAGCAAGGTGGCAAACAACGCGAGGCGAAATCCAGGTTTGGCCATGACGATGCCCTTATCCGATATTCGACAGTTTCAGCAGATGGCGCAGATCGTTGAGCAAGTCCTTGCCCTTGACCTTAGCGTCGTAGCGCAGCACCAGGTTGCCGTGGGGATCGACGATCCACAGCTGTGCATCGCCCGGCGCGCCGGCGTCCTTGGTGAAGGTCGCCAGGTCCAGCGGGTAACGCTGCAGTTGCGGGTATTCAGCCTTGAGCTTGGCCTCGTAGTCGGTGGTGACCGGCTGCGCACTGGCCAAGGCGTGGCTGGCACGGGAGGCGTCGCGGCCGAGACCGATCTGCAATTGGCGCGCGAGGTACACCAGTTGCTGGCAATCCGCGGCACAGGCAGCGGGCGCGGTGACCAGCAGTTGCCAACGCTGTTCATCGGCTTGCACGCCAATATCGGCGCGGGTCTGGCCGTTGCCGATCATCTCGCCATGGTAGCTGCGGCTTTCCGGCACCCAGAACTGCAATTTGTACATGAAGGTCGCCAGCGCCATCGGGCCGATCACCATCATCAGGATCAGCAACAGCTGCCAACGGCCTTTGCGCCGATCAGGCACGTCAGACATGTTGAGTGGATTCATGGCCGCTCCCATGGGGCTTCTCCTTTTTGTTGTGCCATCCGAGGTAGAGGTAAAGCGCCAGCAGGGCCAGCGACATGGCGAACCACTGCACGGCATACGCCAGGTGTTTTTCCGGCCCCATGGCCACGATGGGCCAGGTGGTTTCGTAGGTGCCGGGGCCTGCTTCGGCCCGTAGCTCGTAGGCGAAACCGCTGCGCCCCAGTTCAGCCCACAGCGCGGCCGGATGCAGGGCGGTCAGCAAGCGCGGCCATTGCGCGCTCGCCGGGTCGGCATGCAGTTGGAAGGTTTCGCCGGGGGCGACGTACACCCAGGCATCCAGGTTCAAGGGCTGCTCAGGGGTGGCAAAGACGGGCGGCGTGCGCCGATCCGGCCAAGGCAGCCAGCCGCGATTGAGCAAGAGCCACAGGCCGCTGGCCTGGTCGTGGAAGGGTTGCAGCAGCTCTACGCCGGCCTTGCCGTCACGCAGGCGGTTATCGAGAAACACACTGTGTTCAGCGTCGAATTGCCCGCGCAGGCGCACACGACGAAAAGCCGGGTCAGCCAGCTCGTTGAGCTGTGCACTGCTGATCGGATCAGCCGCGCGCCGCTCGGCATAATTGTCCACCATCAGCTGTTTTTCATGGCCGCGGGACAATTGCCAGAACCCCAGGCCCACCATCAACGGCAGCAGCACCAACACCACCAGCGTCGGCGCAATCCCGGGGCGAAAGCTTTTCATGGCGCTGGCTATACTTGTTTTCATTGCCCGCCCATCCAATTGGAGCCAGACCATGCTCAAAGCCGCTATTGCCCTGATGCTGATCGCGACTGTTGTGAGCCTGTTCAGTGGCTTGTTCTTTCTGGTCAAGGACGAGGGCAACTCCAACCGCCTCGTCACCGCCTTGACCGTGCGCGTGGTACTGGCCGTGATCACCGTGGCGCTGATCGCCTGGGGCTTTTTCAGCGGCCAGCTGGTTTCTCATGCGCCGTGGTAAGGCGCCTCACAGCACATAGACGAAGAAAAACAGCCCGATCCACACCACGTCCACAAAGTGCCAATACCAACTCGCTGCTTCGAAGCCGAACTGGTGCTCGGCATTGAAATGCCCCTTCAGGATGCGCATCAGCATCACGAACAGAATGATGGTGCCGATGGTGACGTGCGCCCCATGAAAGCCGGTGAGCATGAAGAAGGTCGCGCCGTACACGCCCGAGCCGAGCGTGAGCCCCAACTCTTTATAAGCGTGGATATATTCCTCGGCCTGGAACCCAAGAAATGCCAGACCCAGCAGCACGGTGATCGCCAGCCAAATCTTCAGCGCGCCGCGATGGCCTTTGCGCAGGGCATGGTGGGCGATAGTAATGGTCACGCTGGAACTCACCAGCAAGATGGTATTGACCAGCGGCAGGCCCCACGGACTGATGGTCCCCTCCGGCGCGGGATACAGTTTCGGATCAGGGTTGTTAAGCAACGGCCAGGCAAACTCGAAGTTTGGCCACAGCATATGCGCAATGCCTTTTGAGCCTTCGCCAGCCAACCACGGCGCCGACATGTGCCGCACATAAAACAGCGCACCAAAGAACGCGATAAAGAACATCACTTCGGAAAAGATGAACCAGGTCATGCCCCAGCGGAACGAGCGGTCCATCTGCGAACTGTACAAACCGGCGCGGCTTTCCTTGATCACCGCGCCGAACCAGCCAAACATCATGTAGGCCAGCAGCAAGCCACCCACGAAAAAGATCCACGGGCCGTGGGATTCCGGGCGCGCCGCCTTCAAGTCGTTGAACCACAGACCCAGGCCATACACGGTGATCAACAAGCCAAACGTGGCAATTATCGGCCATTTGCTTTGCGCCGGTACGTAGTACGTATCATGAGTCGACATGTATTCGCTCTCCTGATTGAGCGGGCAAACAGTAGCTAGCCACCGGTATGGACAGCCACGGGCGGTTGGCGCGCGGTGATATCAAACAGCGTGTACGCCAGGGTCAGATTTTTCACATCCTTGGGCATGTCGCGGTCGACAATGAAGCGCACCGGCATCTCAATGCGCTGGCCTGGCTGCAGCACTTGCTGGGTGAAGCAAAAGCACTCGGTCTTGTGGAAGTACATCGCCGCTTCGGCCGGGGAAATGCTCGGCACGGCTTGGGCCGTCATCGGTTTGTCAGTGGGGTTGTAGGCCACGAACAGCATCTCGGTCACCGCGCCCGGATTGACCACCACTTCGTCAGCCTTGGCATAAAAATCCCAGACCATATCGATGGCATTGGTGGACAAGAACTGCACGCGCACCTGGCGTGAGGGGTCCACCACCTGCGAGCCCTCGTACTGCCCGGCGGTCTTGCCGTTGATGCCGAACGCTTTGCACATCACGTCATAGATCGGCACCAGCGCAAAGCCGAAGGCGAACATCGCCACCACCAGGATCAGCAGGCGGGTGACGAGGCGTTTGAGCGGAACGGACTCAGCCATCACACCACCCCCGCTTTTGACTTTCTGTGGGAGCTGGGAGTAGTAGCCACCAATGTGCTCACTTGACCTCCGGCGGCGTAGTGAAGGTGTGATACGGCGCGGGCGAAGGAATGCTCCATTCCAGGCCCTCGGCGCCATCCCACGGTTTAGCCGGCGCCGGTGTACCGCCACGGATGCACTTGATCACGATAAACAGGAAGAAAATCTGCGTGGCCCCGAACATGAATGCGCCAATCGACGAAACCATGTTGAAGTCAGCGAACTGCAGGTTGTAGTCCGGCACCCGGCGCGGCATCCCGGCCAGCCCGACGAAGTGCATCGGGAAAAACGCCAGGTTCATGCCCACGAAGGACAGCCAGAAGTGCAGCTTGCCCAGGGTTTCGTCGTACATGTGGCCAGTCCATTTCGGCAGCCAGTAGTAGGCCGAGGCGAAGATGCCGAAAATCGCGCCGGGCACCAGCACGTAATGGAAGTGCGCCACCACGAAGTAGGTGTCGTGGTACTGGAAGTCCGCCGGGGCAATCGCGAGCATCAAGCCGGAGAACCCGCCGATGGTGAACAGAATCACGAAGGCCACCGCAAACAGCATCGGCGTCTCAAACGTCAGCGAGCCTTGCCACATGGTGCTGACCCAGTTGAACACCTTCACCCCGGTGGGCACGGCGATCAGCAGGGTGGCGTACATGAAGAACAGCTCGCCCACCAACGGAATACCGACCACGAACATGTGGTGCGCCCAGACGATGAACGACAGGAACGCAATGCTCGCCGTGGCGTAGACCATTGAGGTGTAGCCGAACAACGGCTTGCGCGAGAAGGTCGGGATGATCGAACTGACGGCGCCAAAGGCCGGCAGGATCATGATGTACACCTCGGGATGGCCGAAGAACCAGAACACATGCTGGAACAGCACGGGGTCACCGCCACCGGCCGCACTGAAGAAGCTGGTGCCGAAGTGGATATCCATCAGCATCATGGTCACGCAGCCGGCCAACACCGGCATGACTGCGATCAACAGGAACGCGGTGATCAGCCAGGTCCAGACGAACAGCGGCATTTTCATCAACGTCATGCCGGGGGCACGCAGATTGAGGATGGTCGCGACCACGTTGATGGCGCCCATGATCGAACTGATGCCCATCAGGTGAATGGCGAAGATAAAGAACGTCACGCTTTCCGGTGCATAGGTGGTGGAGAGCGGCGCGTAGAAGGTCCAGCCGAAATTCGGCCCACCACCGGGGGCGAACAGGGTCGATACCAGCAGCAGGAACGCCGCCGGCAGCAGCCAGAAGCTGAAGTTGTTCATGCGCGGCAGGGCCATGTCGGGTGCGCCGATCATCAGCGGAATCATCCAATTGGCCAGGCCGACAAACGCCGGCATGACCGCGCCGAACACCATGATCAGCCCGTGCATGGTGGTCATCTGGTTGAAAAACGCCGGCTCGACGATCTGCAAGCCGGGCTGGAACAATTCGGCACGAATCACCATGGCGAACGAACCGCCGAGCAGGAACATGGTGAAGGCGAACCACAGGTACAGGGTGCCAATGTCTTTATGGTTGGTGGTCAGCACCCAACGCATCAAACCCTTGGCGGGGCCGTGGGCATGGTCAGCGTGACCATGGTCATCGATCACAGCGCTCATGGCCGTTCTCCTGAGAGCAAGTGGGCAGGGCGGGTCGAGGTAAACGCCATGAAAGAGGTCATTTGCTTTCCGCCTGCTTGATGGCCAGCACGTCTTTAGGCGTGACCATGTCGCCTTTGTTGTTGCCCCACGCGTTGCGCTCGTAGGTCACCACGGCGGCGATATCCACTTCCGAGAGCTGCTTGCCGAAGGCGGCCATCGCGGTGCCGGGCTTGCCGTGATAGACGATGCTCAGGTGGCCTTCTTTCGGGCCGGTGGCGATCTTCGAGCCCTTGAGTGCAGGGAACATCGGCGGCAGGCCCTGGCCTTCAGCCTGGTGACACGCCACGCAGGTGGTGTGGTAGACCTTGTCGCCACGCGCCACCAGCTCTTCCAGGGTCCACTCCTTGGAGGTCAGCTCCTTGAGCTTGGCGGCCTCTGCCTTGCGCTCGCCGAGCCAGGTTTCGTAATCGGCCTTGGACTTGACCTCGACCACGATGGGCATGAAGCCGTGGTCCTTGCCGCACAGTTCGGCGCACTGGCCACGGTAGATGCCGGGCTTCTCGACACGCGTCCAGGCCTCGTTGACGAAGCCGGGGATGGCGTCACGCTTGACCGCAAAAGCCGGCACCCACCACGAGTGGATCACGTCGGCGGCCGTCACCAGGAAGCGCACTTTGGCCCCCACTGGCAACACCAGCGGCTGGTCGACTTCCAGCAGGTAGTGTTCGCCCTTGGTCGCCTGGTTGTGAATCTGTTCGGCGGGCGTGGCCAGGTTGCTGAAGAACTCCACGTCCTGGCCCAGGTATTTGTAATGCCATTTCCACTGGTAGCCGGTGACCTGGATATCGATATCCGATTCACTGCTGTCGTAGATATTGATCAGGGTCTTGGTCGCCGGAATGGCCATCGCGATCAGGATCAGCAAGGGCACTACGGTCCAGAGGATCTCCACGGTCGTGCTCTCGTGGAACTTCGCCGCGACCTGGCCCGTGGACCGGCGATGAACGATCATCGACCAGAACATCGCGCCAAACACGATGATGCCGATCACCACACAAATCCAGAAAATGGTCATGTGCAGGTCGAACACAGCGTGACTGACTTCTGTCGCCCCTGGCGCCATATTCGTTGTCCAGGCGGCATGTGCCTGGCCGAATACTGACCACAACAGGAGGCCCATCCAAACATGTGGATGTCGCATCATTGCGGGTTCCCCTTATCGTTCTTGTTATCCCGCCGGTTTGCACCTGCGTCGAAGGGAGCGGCTTCCATACTGCTTACAACCGCTTAGCCTTGCCTGCTTATGCAGTCTGGCGTCATCAGCTAATCGCGTACAAATCCGAGTATAGACAGGCTCTGCAACCCCGCAATGTGTAGGGGTAAATGAGCTGAAATGAGGCATTTGGGCCTAATGAAACAGGCTGCGGAATCGTTTATGCGCTGCGCTATCGCGATTCGATATAACGCCTGCGCATAACCATGAAATAATTATGACAAATGCGTCTGAGGCGCTCGTATAAACGAGCTACCTTATCCTCTCCCTTTTCCTACGCCTGCATCACTGGAGCCTTCATGAACACCGCCGCATTGCGCGAGCAGATTTCCCGTGCCCACCAACACGAAACCAGCACGGGCCAGCTTGCCCAGCAACTGGAAAAACAATTGCCGCACCTGCATTCGGCCATTTCCCTGGCTGACGGTGATCGCAACATTGTCATGAGCCGCTTTGTCACCGCCTACATCGACCTCGTCCCGGATTTGCTGGACGCTGCCAACGACGTGGCCCGCGAGGCCGGTATCGAAAGCCAGATCAAACCGGTGCTGAAGATCGCCGAGCATTTCTTCCTGCAGCCGCCTGCGATCCTGGCGGGCCACGAGGGGCTCGACGGCCTGCTGGATGAGGCTTACCTGGCCCATCGCCTGGTGGAAGAAGTCAACGATCTGTATATCAAGCATTTCGGTCAGCCGTTGATTCCGGCGGATACCACTGTGGCTAACGTGATTGCCCACCAACTGATTGGCGAAACATTCGCTAATCAACTGGATGAGGCGGTGCATCACGCAGTGGATGAAATGCTCAACGAAGAGAGCTTTGCGCTGGAGTCGGTGGAGGCTTACCGCGAAACGCTCAAGAGCCCGAACACCGAGGCCGCGTGGAAGCGCTGGCCGTGCCTGTCGCGGCAGTTGGGGGTTGAGTTGGCGTTGGATCAGCCGGCCTAGATCTTAGATCCAATGCAAAACCCATGTGGGAGCGGGCTTGCTCGCGAATGCTATGGTTCAGTCAACACTTCCGGTGACTGACACTCCGCCTTCGCGAGCAAGCCCGCACACATTTTGATCCGGTTTCGTCAGCTTACAGATGGCGCCGAACCTATCCCCGTTGTCATTCGCACCCGCCCTTCCAACCGGCGCTTCAACCCACGCGCCTCGATCACCAGTGTCGAACCCTTCGCCGCATTGGCACGCCCCCATTCCTCCAGTAACTCCAGGCAAGAATGGTCAATGTAATTCAGGTTGTTCAGCGGTACGTGCAAGGTCGTCCCAGCGGGCACTGTTGCCAGCACTTGAGTCAACGCCGGCACTTTCAGGAAGGTCGCCGCCCCCGTCAGGCGCAGCTCCATCTCATCGACCTGGGGCAAGTCGATCAGGCTGACCTTAAGCCGTGAGGCCTTGAACGCCAGTTTGACCAACGTCAACCCAAAGCCCACCAGCACGCCGGTCAGCAGGTCGGTAAAGATGATCGCCAGCGCCGTGGCCGCATAGGTAAACATCGGCATCCGCCCATAGCGCCCCAGCGCCTTGAACGCCTTGATGTCCACCAGCTTGATCCCGGTATACACCAGCACACCCGCCAGGCTCGCCACTGGAATGCTTTGCAGCACGCTCGACAGCAGCAATACGAAACCCAACAGCCACACACCGTGGAACATCGCCGACAAGCGCGTCGTGGCACCGGCCTGTACGTTGGCCGAACTGCGTACGATCACACCGGTCATCGGCAGGGCACCGACCAGGCCACACAGCATGTTGCCTACACCTTGCGCAGACAATTCCCTGTCAAAATCAGAACGCTGACCGCTGTGCATGCGGTCGACCGCCGCAGCGGAGAGCAGGGTTTCGGCACTCGCGATAAACGCCACGGCGAACGCGGCGATCAACAGTTGCGGATCAGCGAGGTTCAGCAAGTCGCTGGGACGCAGCCAGTCGATGGCATCGGCGAGATTTTCCGGCACCTCCACACGCTTGACCTGCAACGCCAGCACCAAACTGACAACGGTGGTCAGGCCAACGCCCAACAAGGCGCCCGGCACAAAGCGCAGGCGTTGCGGGCGTAATTTGTCCCAGGTGTACATCACCAGCATTGTCGATAAACCGAGCAATCCCGCCTGCCAGCCAAGGCCGCCGCCCAGGGTCGGGATCGCTTCAGCCAACGCCGCAGGGAAGCCTGCCAGGTTATCCAGCCCCGAAGGTTTGGGCGCGCCGTCGAGCATCACGTGGATCTGCGACAGCACGATCAGCACGCCAATCCCTGCCAGCATGCCATACACCACCGCCGGCGCCGTGACACGGAACCAGCAGCCCAGACGCAAACGCCCGGCGACCAGTTGCAGAAAGCCCGCCAGCAACAGGATCGGCCCGAGCATCATCATCCCGTGCTGGCGCACCAGCTCGAAGACCAGCACAGCCAAACCTGCGGCGGGCCCACTGACTTGCAGCGGCGACCCTGCCAGCCAACCCACGACCAAACCACCGATGATCCCCGTGATAAGCCCTTTGGCCGGCGGCATGCCGGACGCAATAGCAATGCCCATGCACAGGGGCAGGGCAACCAGAAAAACAACCACCGAGGCGAGCAGCTCTCGTGGCAATACAGCTTTCAATTGAGCAGCACGCATGATGACTCTCCCGAGGCATTGGCCGGGCGCGGTAAAACCTGGCTGCATCCATGGCAGCCACCGCTTTACCCGACAGGGAAGTGTTTTAGAAGCGCGCTTTAGGCGTCGCGGAAGGAATCGGCCCATCGCCGCCCAACGGCAGGAACGTCGATTGATCCGCATCGTAGGCGCGGATTTCGCTGGTCTCGATGTTGTAGATCCAACCATGGATGAACAATTGACCATTGGCCATGCGCGAAGCCACGGAAGGGTGGGTGCGCAAATGTTGCAGCTGGGCGATGACGTTTTCTTCAGTCAGCACCTTCATGCTCTCGCCTTCGTTGGCGCAGTCGCAGTTGTCCTCGACCATGGATTTGGCGACCTCGGCATGTCGCAACCAGGCCCTTACGGTCGGCATCTTCTCCAGGCTGGCGGGGTTGAGCACCGCACGCATGGCGCCACAATCCGAGTGCCCGCAGACAATGATGTGCTGCACGCCCAAGGCCAGTACGGCGTACTCAATAGCGGTGGAAACGCCACCGTTCATCTGCCCGTACGGCGGCACTACGTTGCCGACGTTACGCGTCACGAACAGGTCGCCAGGGGAGCTTTGTGTGATCAGCTCGGGCACGATGCGCGAGTCAGCGCAGGTAATGAACATCGCCCGTGGGCTCTGGGCCGTGGCGAGTTTCTTGAAGAGTTCTTCCTGTTGGGGGAAGACGTCGTGATGGAAATGCAAAAAGCCGTCAACGATATGCTTTAGCGCTGCATCGGCGGTTTCCGCCACCTGAGGGGCTGAAGCCGACGCAGCCAACGGCTGTTTATCCTTGTCACTCATGATTCATCCTCTTGATTAATGCAGGGGAGTTTTCAGGTCAGTTCGACGCCAGGCCACTGGAAAAGTTGTAAACCGCCCAACGGTCAGAGTGCCGACTCATCAGTCACTCGCTGAACAAGGTAACCGTCGAAACTTAACTCAAACTGAATGAACCGCTCTAGAACGCGGCTTTCAGTGATGTCAAAAGGCGATTATTCCTACAAGGCGGATGCCGCCTTACACGTCAGTCTACAACAATGCCATCTGCCTGCCCGGTGGGCAGAAGGCTGTGCAATCAAGATTGAACCCTTCCCGACGGTCGAGCCCCAGCCGCTTGATCGCCTTGTTGAACCGCTGGGCCAGCAGATCGGCAAATGGCCCTTCGCCGCGCATGCGTACACCAAAGCGGCTGTCATACACCTCGCCGCCGCGCACCTGGCGCACCAGGCTCATCACATGGGCCGCACGTTGCGGGTAATGCGCCGCCAGCCACTCTTCAAACAACGGCGCCACCTCAAGCGGCAGGCGCAGCATCATGTACGCCGCGCTCTGTGCGCCCGCCGCGTGGGCTTCGGTGAGCAGGCTTTCCAATTCGCTGTCGTTGATCATCGGGATCATTGGCGAGCACAGCACCCCCACCGGGATCCCGGCCTCGCGCATCACCCGAATCGCCCGCAACCGCGCCTTGGGCGCCGCCGTGCGTGGCTCCAGGATGCGCTTGAGCTCGTCGTCCAGGCTGGTGAGGCTGATCATCACGGCCACCAAACGCTGCCGGGCCAGCTCGGTGAGCAGGTCGAGATCGCGCAGAATCAGTGACCCCTTGGTGATGATGGTCACCGGGTGCCGATAGCGCAGCAGCACTTCAAGGGTTTGCCGCGTGATTCGGTACTCGCGCTCGATAGGTTGGTAAGGGTCGGTATTGGAACCGAGATTGATCGGCGCGCACACGTAGCCGGGCTTCGACAGTTGCTGCTCCAGCACATCCGCGGCGTTGGTCTTGGCGATGAGCCTGGTTTCGAAATCCAGCCCCGGCGACATGTCCCAATAGGCATGGCTGGGCCGCGCATAGCAGTAGATACACCCATGCTCGCAGCCACGATAAGGGTTGATCGAACGATCAAACGGCAAGTCCGGCGAGTTGTTGCGGGTGATGATGGTCTTGGCCGTTTCGATACGCACTTCGGTGCCCTGGGTCGGCGGCACTTCCTGATACCAGCCGTCGTCCTCGACCACGCTGACGGTGGGCGCAAAGCGGTTGTGCAGGTTGGTGGCCGTGCCCCGACCACGGGGCGGCAGCGGAGTAGACATGAAAACGCCTCGATACTGTTTTTATATACAGTATCGAGGCACAAGGTTTCTGACCAGTGCCGTTTGGCGGTCAGTGCTTTTGAGTGACCTGTCCCAGGTCGTCACCCGGGGTGGTGCGCATATCGTTCTTGCGCAGGTCCGCCACTTCGCTGGCTTTCACCGGCGCGCCTTGGTTGCCCCAGCTGCCACGAATGAAACTGACCACATCCGCCACTTCCTGGTCCGACAGGCGCCAGGCAAATGCTGGCATGGTGAAGGTCGACGGCGCCGCGTGCGTAGCCGGCAACGTGCCGCCGTTCAACACGATGTTGATCAACGACGTGGCATCCGCCGTCTGTAATACCGGGTTGCCCGCCAGCGCCGGGAACACCCGCGTGTAGCCATGGCCGTCAGTACGGTGGCAGGCCGCACAGTTGTCGATGTACACCGACGCACCTCGCTTGCTGTCATCACCTTTCCACAGGGCATCAGCCACCTGCTTGTCGTACTGGTGCGGCTGGTCCTTGGGGTCTACCGCCGGCAGGCTCTTGAGGTAACGGGCGATAGCCGTCAGGTCATTTTCCGACATGTGCTGCATGCTGTGGACCACAACATCGCTCATGCCACCAAACACCGCACTGCGATCACTGCGGCCGGTCTTGAGGAATTGCACCAGCTGCTCCTCGCTCCAACTGCCGAGGCCGTCCTTGTGGTCGCCGCGCAGGCTCTTGGCGATCCAGCCCTCCAACGGCGCACTGCCAGACAGGAACGCGTTGCCATCAGTGGCACTCAGGGCTTTTTCCTGCATGGTCAAAGCCCGTGGCGTATGGCACGCGCCACAGTGGCCAAGGCCTTCCACCAAATAAGCACCACGGCTGATCACCGGGTCAGCATTGGCGGGCGCCTGGTAGTCCGCCACCTCGGGCGCAAACATCCAGCGCCACGCCGCCAACGGCCAGCGCATGCTCAGTGGCCAGGGAATATCGCTGTCCTTGTTCTCCTGGGCGACCGGTTCAACACCCTTCATGAAATACGCATACAACGCGTGCATATCGCTTTGGCTGACACGTGCGTAAGACGGGTAGGGCATCGCCGGGTAAAGCGTACTACCGCTCTTGGCGACGCCATGGCGCACGGCCTTGTCGAAGTCTTCAAAGCTGTAGTCGCCCAGGCCGGTCTTGTCCGGCGTGATGTTGGTGGAATAGATCACGCCGATGGGGGTTTCCATCGGCAGGCCGCCGGCGAACGGTTTACCGCCCTTGGCGGTGTGGCAGGCCACGCAGTCACCGGCGCGGGCCAGGTATTCGCCCTGCTTGACCAGATCGGTCTCAGCCGCGCTTACCGAGCAGCTGCTGAATAGGGCAAACGTCGCGATAACAAGTGCTTTCATGGTCATCGCTCCTTATGCCTGAACCAGTGGGCCGGGGTTTTTCAGGTACTGCTCGCGGATCGCCCGGGCCGACCAATAGGTCAGCGCCGCCACCAGGCCGGTAGGGTTGTAGCCCAAACCTTGTGGGAAAGCGGATGCGCCTGGCACAAACACGTTGTGTACATCCCAGCACTGCAGGTAACGGTTCAAGGCACTGGTTTTCGGGTCGGTGCCCATGATTGCGCCGCCGTTGAGGTGGGTGGTCTGGTACGACGCGGTGTTGAAGTGCTCACCGACCTTTTTGCCCAGCACGGCAATCGCCTTGGGGTTCATCGCTTCGGCGACTTTGCCCATTTTCTCGACCATGAAGCGGTTCATCTTGATGTCGTTTTCTTGCCAATCGAACGTCATCCGCAGCAGCGGCAAGCCGTAGGCATCCCGATAAACCGGGTCCAGATCCAGGTAGTTGCCCCGGTAGGATTGATGGGCGCCGTGGGCATCCATCGACACTTGGTGGGTGTAGTAATCGGCGGTCGCGCGCTTCCACGCGCTGCCCCAGGCCGGGGTTCCCGGCGGGTTGGACGTACCGGCAATCGGTCGGCTACCGGCCTGGTTGACCCACATCGGCGAGCCGCCCACAAAGCCGTGAGGCCCGTGATCGAAGTTGTCGGCGTTGAAGTCATCAATGGCCACGCCATTGCCGCCCGCACCGATGAAGTTGTTGGTGTGGGTGTCCTTGTCGAAGAACGCCTTGATGGTCGCCATGTT
Source organism: Pseudomonas tritici (assembly GCF_014268275.3). NCBI lineage: Bacteria > Pseudomonadati > Pseudomonadota > Gammaproteobacteria > Pseudomonadales > Pseudomonadaceae > Pseudomonas > Pseudomonas tritici. The sequence goes on along the minus strand of NZ_CP077084.1, from coordinate 301,458 downwards.
CTGGTAGGCGAAATTCCTGCCCACCACACCTTCATTGGTGATCGGGTCGTAAGGCTTGCCGATTCCGGACAGCAGCATCAAACGCACGTTGTGGAACTGGAATGCGCCGAGGATCACCAGGTCTGCCGGCTGCTCGCATTCCCGGCCCTGGGCGTCGATGTACGTCACACCGGTGGCCTTGCGCTTGGTGCTGTCGAGGTTGACCTTGAGCACGTGGGAATTAGGCCGCAGTTCGAAATTCGGTACCTGGCGCAAAGCTGGCAGGATGTTCACGTTCGGCGAGGCTTTGGAGTACATGTAGCAAACATAGCCACTGCAGAAACCACAGAAGTTGCACGGGCCCATCTGCGCACCATAGGGGTTGGTGTACGGCCCCGAGGTATTGGCCGACGGCAGGTTGTAGGGTTTGTAACCCACATCGCTAGCCGCTTTCTGAAACAGTTGTGCGGAGACGGTGTTTTTCTGTGATTCCAACGGGAACGGATTGGAACGGTCAGGCGCATAGGGGTTGCCGCCACGGCCTTCACCGACGAGTTGGCCTTTCACCGTCCAGGCCTGGCCGGAGGTGCCGAAGACTTTTTCCGCGTAGTCGAAAAACGGCTCCAGCTCTTCATAGCTCACGCCGAAGTCCTGGATCGTCATGTCCTTGGGGATGAAGTTTTTGCCATAGCGCTCCTCGTAATGGGTGCGGATGCGCAACTCGATCGGGTCGACGCGAAAATGCACGCCCGACCAGTGCAGGCCCGCACCGCCGACGCCGTTGCCCGGCAAGAACGCACCCAACTGACGGTTAGGCAGCGCCACATCATTCACGCTATGGCGAATGGTCACCGTCTCTTTGGAAATGTCCTGGAAGAGTTTTTTACGCACGCTGTAAGTCAATTCGTCGATGACCTGCGGATAGTTGCCGTCCGGGTAAGTGTCCTGCATAGGCCCGCGTTCCAGCGCGACCACGTTGAGGCCCGCTTCCGTCAGCTCCTTGGCCATGATCGCGCCGGTCCAGCCGAAGCCGACGATCACTGCATCTACTTTCTTCATGATGGTCGCCACGTTTATGCCCTCTCACCGCGGATAGAAACTGCCGGGAAGGGGTATTGCTCGTTGCGTTCAACCCAGTCCATGAAGTCGGCGCGAGCGCCGGGGAAACCAATCATGGTCCAGCCGACCATGCCTTTGTTACCGCCGTGGATCGGGTCGCAGAAGAAGCCTTCCTTGGTATTTTGCAGCAGCAAGTTGAAGAACATCTTCGGCGGCACCGTCTCGAAATGCGCAGCAACTTCGCTACCGCCAGCCTCGAGGCGGCGCAGCATATCGTCTCGGGTAGCGCTGTCTTGCGCAGCAAAAGCTTTACCGTTGAACGCCTTCGACCATGCATCCGTCGCGGCAATGCCCAGACGATAGATCTCTTTGGGTACCAATTTGCTCTGCCAGCCCATCTCGGGCGGTGCGTCAGCGTTGAAGGGGCCTTGCATGAACCACAGGGCACCACTGGCGTAAGGCGTATTCATCTGGCGGTCGATGTATTCCGGTGCACCCGCTTCCAGGGCACCTGGGCCTTGGGCATCGGCGGGAATCAGGCGCTCGACGGCGGCATTGATAAACGCCCATTCCTCGGCGGTGAAATACGTAGGCTCATAGGCGTTGTCGCTGGCCGCAGGCTTCGCGGGCGCGGCCTGCGCTGGCTCTGGCGTAGCCATCAGCATCGAGCCGCCGAGGCCGGTGCTGGCAACCGTGACCACCGGGATCAAGGTCAAGGATTTGCGCAAAAAGTCACGCCGGGGGTTGTCTTGATCTTGATCAGACATGGTGGCACCTCATCATTTGGTCACGGGTTATCAGCTTCTAGTGAGCTTTTTGGCAATCAATAGTTACAAATGATAGCAGGCTAAGGATAAGGGGAATCGATTCAGCGACCTAAGTCGAATAAATGCAGGCAAAAAAAGTGGGAGCAGCTTGTGTGGGAGCTGATTTGCCTGCGATGCAAACACCTTAGTCGTCCTATCAGACCGAGGTGATGCTATCGCAGGCAAGCCAGCGCCCACACAAGCTGCTCCCACATTAGATCAGCGTATGACGCCTACTCTTTTTTCAGCTTCGGGTTGGGGAAAAACTGTACGGCTTGAATTTTAGGATCAGCCGGCGCTTTCAACGCTGAGGTGTTGACCCGCGTACCCAATTCCTTGGGCACCGACAGACCCTGGTCATTCAGTGTGTCGGTATAACCGCAGGCCACGCACTCGCGATGCGGCACGTTGTCCTCGGTCCACATTTTCAACTTGTCCGGCTCGCTGCACGCCGGGCAGACCGCCCCGGCGATGAATTGCTTTTTGGTAATCACAGGCCCTTCGCTCATGCTGCCGCGTCCTCACTCAGGCCGCTGTGGCGCAAGAGTGCGTCAATCGACGGCGCACGTCCGCGGAAGTCGACGAACAGCACCATCGGCGCCTGGGAACCGCCACGAGCCAGGATCGCCTCGCGAAAAGCACGGCCGGTTTCGGCATTGAGTACGCCGTCTTCTTCAAACTTGGAGAAGGCATCCGCCGAGAGCACTTCAGCCCATTTGTAGCTGTAGTAACCCGCCGCATAACCCCCGGCGAAGATGTGCGCAAAGCTGTTGGGGAAGCGGTTGTAGGCCGGCGGACGCATCACCGAGACTTCATCGCGCACGCCTTCCAGCACTTGCGCCACGCTGCGGCCATCCCCGTGGGTGGCATGCAGTTCGAAGTCGAACAGCGAGAATTCCAGCTGGCGCACCATCATCAGGCCGGACTGGAAGTTCTTCGCCGCGAGCATTTTTTCCAGCAGGTCCTGGGGCAGCGGCTCGCCGGTTTCGTAATGGCCAGAGATCAGCGCCAGGCCTTCCGGCTCCCAGCACCAGTTCTCCATGAACTGGCTCGGCAACTCCACCGCATCCCAGGCCACGCCGTTGATGCCGGACACACCGGCATGCTCGACGCGGGTCAGCAAGTGATGCAGGCCGTGGCCGAATTCGTGGAACAGCGTGGTGACTTCATCATGGGTCAGCAGGGCAGGCTTGCCGCTGTCGGCCGGGGTGAAGTTGCACACCAGGTTGGCCACCGGGCTTTGCAGTACACCGTCTACGGTGCGGCGACGGTCGCGCGCGCCGTCCATCCAGGCACCGCCACGCTTGTTGGCGCGGGCGTACAGGTCGAAGAAGAAGCGGCCGACGTGCTGGCCGTTTTCCTTGATTTCAAACAGGCGGACATCCGGGTGCCAGGTGTCGAAGCCTTTTTGCTCGGCGATCTCGATGCCGTACAGACGCTGGACGATCGCGAACAGGCCGCCGAGCACTTTGTCGATGGGGAAGTAGGCGCGCAGGGCTTCCTGGGACACGCTGTAACGCTGCTCACGCAGCTTCTCGCCGTAGAAACCGCTGTCCCAGCTTTGCAGGTCGGCGCAGCCTTGTTCGGCGGCATAAGCCTTGAGCTGTTGCAGGTCTTGGGCGGCAAACGGTTTGCTGCGCTTGGCCAGGTCACGCAGGAAGCTGAGCACCTGGTCGCTGGACTCGGCCATTTTGGTGGCCAGGCTCAACTCCGAGAAGGACGCGTAGCCCAGCAATTGGGCAAGCTCCTGACGCAAGTCGAGGATCTGTTCCATCACCGGGCCGTTATCGTTCTGACAGGCATTCGGGCCTTGGTCCGACGCGCGGGTGCAGTACGCCGCGTAGACTTCTTCACGCAGCGCGCGATCCTGGGCGTAGGTCATTACCGCGTAGTAGCTGGGGAATTCGAGGGTGATCAACCAACCGTCGAGGCCCTTGGCCTGGGCAGCGGCAGCCATTTGCGCCTTGGCCGAGTCGGTCAGGCCGGCGAGCGTGGCTTCCTCGGTAACGTGCTTGGTCCAGGCCTGGGTAGCATCGAGCAACTGGTTGGAGAACTTGCTGCCCAGCTCGGACAGCTTGCTTTGCACTTCGGCGTAGCGCTTTTGCTGTTCCGGCGGCAAATCGATGCCCGACAGGCGGAAATCACGCAGGGCGTGTTCCAGGATGGTTTTTTGCGCCACGTCGAAACCGGCAGCTTCCGGGCTATTGGCGAGGGCTTCAAAAGCCTGGAACAGCGCGCGGTTCTGGCCCATCTCGGTGGAATAGGCGCTCAACGCGGGCAGGCAGCCCTCATAGGCTTCGCGCAGTTCAGCGCTGTTGCACACGGCGTTGAGGTGGCTGACCGGGCTCCAGGCGGCGCCCAGGCGGTCGTTCAATTCATCCATCGCCAGGACCAGGCCGGCCCACGTCGGATTTTTCCCCTGGCTTTGCAGGATGCCTTCGATGGCAACACGGTTATCGGCAAGGATCTGTTCGATGGCCGGCTGGACGTGCTCGGCACGGATCGCCGAGAACGGCGGCAGGTCGTAGGACTGCAGAAGAGGGTTGTTCGCGCTCACGGTTGGCACCTTGGCTGAAGAAACTGATAAGACAAAGATGGGGCCATCTTAATTACAATCAACACCCACCGCAGCTATCAGCAGAAGAGAGAGAGGCTATCGTGACCCTTCGCACCTATCAGAACCACACGCCAACCCTGGGCGCCGGGGCTTTTGTCGATATTTCGGCGGTGGTGATCGGCGATGTCGAAATCGGCACCGACAGCTCGGTTTGGCCACTGACGGTGATTCGCGGCGACATGCACCGCATCCGGATCGGTGTACGCACCAGCGTGCAGGATGGCTGCGTATTGCACATCACTCACGCCGGGCCGTTCAACCCGGACGGTTTCCCGTTGTTGATCGGCGACGATGTGACCATCGCCCACAAAGTCATGTTGCACGGTTGCACCGTGGGCAACCGCATCCTGATCGGCATGGGCAGCATCGTGATGGACGGCGCGGTGGTGGAAGATGACGTGATCATCGGCGCCGGCAGCCTGGTGCCACCGGGCAAGAAGCTCGAAAGCGGTTTTTTGTATGTTGGCAGCCCGGTTAAACAAGTCCGCGCGTTGACTGACAAGGAGCGCGCCTTTTTCACCTACAGCGCCGCGAACTACGTGAAGCTCAAAGACCTGCACCTGGCTGAAGGATTCGACCGATGAGCCTGCCCTACCAAACCGTCCTGTTTGACCTGGACGGCACCCTCACCGACCCGCGCGAGGGCATCACCCGTTCGATCCAATACGCCCTCGGCAAGCTGGGTATCGACGAGCCAGACCTGACAAAGCTGGAACATTTTATCGGCCCGCCGTTGCTGCAAGCCTTTATGCAGTTCTACGACTTCGATGAAGCCAAGGCCTGGGAGGCAGTGAATTTCTATCGCGAGCGTTTCAAAGTCACCGGCTTATACGAAAACCGCGTGTTTGACGGCGTGATGCCACTGTTGGAGGACTTGAATAGCCAGGGCCGCCAACTGTATGTGGCGACGTCCAAGCCTTGGGTGTTTGCCCGCGAGATCGCCCGGCACTTCGATTTTGCCAGGCATTTTAAAGTGATTTACGGCAGCGAGCTGGACGGCACGCGCACCAATAAGGTCGAGTTAATCGCCCACCTGATCAGTGAGGAAGGCCTGGACCCGGCCACCACCTTGATGATTGGTGATCGCAAGCATGACCTGGTCGGCGCGCGCAGCAACGGGCTGGATTCGGCGGCGGTGGGGTATGGGTTTGGCAGTTTCGAGGAGTTGAATGCCGAGGCGCCGACTTGGCATTTTGAGACATTGGCCGAGATGCATCAGGCGTTTATGCCGCGCAGCTGAAATAGCCTTCGCGAGCAAGCCCGCTCCCACATTCGACCGCATTCTCATGCTGGAAATCGGTCTATTGTGGGAGCTGGCTTGCCTGCGATGAGGCCCTAAAGCCCAACACCTTCCAACTGTTTCAACGCTGCTCTACGCTGCTCCACCGGCAACCCGCCCATCTTCTCCACCGCCGCATAAAACCTCACCCAATCCCCACCCTCCTGCGCAAACAACGCCGCAAACGCCGGTACCCACCTGTCATACAACCCAAACGGCAACAGCCGCGCATTGTTCATCGGCTGGTTGATCCAGGCGTCATACCGCTTATCACCGCCCCACTGGCTATCGCGCAATTGTCGGTAATCACTGCGCAAGCGCTCGAACTGCGCGGCCTTGGCCTGGCGCATCACGTCGGCCGCCAAGGGCTTGGCGTAGAGCGCTTCCAGGCGTTTACGGGTGTCGAGAATCAGGCGGATAAATTGGTCGCGCTGCTGCAGTGATGCGTTGCTAAGCGGTGCCAAACCTCGCGCGGCTCGCCATTGGCGAGTGCCTTCCTGCTCAACGAACGTGGCAAACGACTCATTGAACTCGGTGTCGTCCTTCACATAGAAGCGCTGGTGCGCCAGCTCATGAAAAATCAGCGTGGCCAGGCGTTCATCGCCCCAATTCATCATCGAATTCATGATCGGGTCGTTGAACCAACCCAGCGTGGAGTAAGCCTCGACGCCGCCAATCGACACATCCATGCCCCGCTGCTTCAACAACGCCGCCTCGCCCCGCGCCGCGCCCTGGTTGTAGTAGCCGCGATAGGCCACGCAACCGGCAATGGGGAAGCAATGGGTTTCAGGTGAAAGGGAAAATTCTTGCGTGGCGAAGACATTCCAGACCACATAAGGCCGGCCGATATCGGCGTACAGCCGGTAACTCTGGTTGTCAGGCAGGCGCAGATGTTCACTGGCGAACGTTCGCGCTTTTTGTGATTGCGCCAGGTGCTCGCGCAGCAGCGGTGGGCGGAAAGGGTCGGCGATAACCTGCGCCACTGGCTCCCGGGCCCGCAGCAATTGCCACTGGCCACTCGCCAATTGGCTGTAATAGCTCACGCTCGAGCAGCCGCTGAGCACCACCACCATCAGCCCTGGAAGAAAACGCCTGACCATGCCCCGACCGCTCCTGGGAAATCTGCCCGCCAGACTATCGCGCCTGCGTGGAATTTTTTCATGGCATGACGTGTTTATACTCATAGGGAGTCTGTTGCCGTCGGCGCCAGGCTTAATTCTCTCATCCCGTTGAGTGCCTGCCATGCGTCAGCTCTTGCTTCCCGTCGCCGCCCTGTTCCTCAGTGCCTGCACCACAACCCCTGTGCCACCGGCAGACCCGCAACAGGCCTGGGTCGATTTCACGACGCCGACGCCGGGGTCCAGGCTGGTGATGGCACAGCGTTTGGACGGTAAGAACCTGAATGATGGGCGTTACTTCCAAATGCCGCCCGGCAGTCACGAATTAATGGTGCGCTTCGATTTTGAAGTGCCCGCAGGCGGTGGCCTGGGCGGACTCAGCTCGATGATGTATCGCACCTGCTTCATGACCCTGCAATACGACCACTTCCAGGCTGGCCAGCGCTATGTGCTGGAAGGGCGCTCGCTGGCCTTCACACCTAATATCCGGCTGTATGACTCGGCACGTCAGTTGCTCGCGGAAGAACGCAGCGTCAACTGCATCTGATCAGTCGTTGTTCTTCTGGTAGACGATACGCTTGGTACCGTTTTCGCACGAACCGACAAGCATGGCGCTGTCGTGATTCTTGGCTTCTTCGGCGGTAATGATTTCCAGGGTGTAGGAGGGAATAGCCTTGGCCTGGATCTTTACCTCGATCTCTTTCCTGAGCTCTTCACAATCTTTCGGAGCGGCCACAGCCGATGTGGCCAATACACCGCAGATGATCGCCAAGGCAAAACGTTTCATGTGTGAAGCTCCCTGAATGCATTGCGCACGAGTGTGCGGCTAAGGCTGCAATGGCTATAGGACCACATTTGTGAAACACGAGTTCTGATTTAACGCATAACTAAGTGTGGGAGCTGGCTCCCACACACGCCAGCTCCCACATTGGATCTGCTGTGTCAGTTAACCAGCGTGCCATCCAGGGTGATGGTCGCATTCAACACCTTGGACACCGGGCATCCTTCCTTGGCCTTCTTGCTCAGCTCATCGAACTGCGCCTGGCTCGCGCCTGGGATCTTGGCCTTGAGGGTCAAGTGCACGGCGGTGATCGCAAAACCACCCTCGACCTGATCCAGCGTGACGTCAGCCTGGGTGTCGATGCTGTCAGCCTTGAGCCCGGCGTCGCCGAGAATCATGGAAAACGCCATGGAGAAACAGCCAGCGTGGGCCGCGCCAATCAATTCTTCAGGGTTGGTGCCTTTGCCGCCTTCGAAACGGGCCTTGAAGCCGTAAGGTGCTTCACGCAATACGCCGGTCTCCGTAGAAATGGAACCCAGGCCAGTCTTCAGGTCACCTTCCCAATGCGCGGATGCTTTTTTAACGATACTCATAGCGGTCTCCTCGAACGGTGGTTTTGCTTCAGTAAGGGTTCTGAGGATAGTTGGCGTGGCAAAGTTCATCTTGTCGGAGAAACCTAGCAATTTAGTAGGAAATTTCCATTCCGCTATTGAATCTCGGGTATATGCCCTCATTGCATAGACCATGCACATGAAGCGGCAGGTTTTGGTTCGTCTAAGAAGCCTGCGCCCCCATTGGAGAAGCAGGCTTATGAAATCGCTGTCCGACGTAAAATTCTCGACCCTTGACCTCGTGCCCGTGCGCGCCAACGGCAGCCCGGCGCAGGCGCTGCGTAATTCCCTGGACCTGGCCCAGCATGTGGAAAAGTTTGGCTATAACCGTTTCTGGGTGGCCGAACACCACAACATGGACGGCATCGCCAGCTCTGCCACCTCGGTATTGCTGGGTTACCTGGCCGGCGGCACCTCGACCATCCGCGTCGGTTCCGGCGGTGTCATGCTGCCCAACCACGCGCCGTTGGTGATCGCTGAACAGTTCGGCACCCTGGAAAGCCTCTACCCCGGCCGTATCGACCTGGGCCTGGGCCGCGCACCCGGCTCCGACCAAATGACCGCCCGCGCCCTGCGCCGTGAGCGTTCCGGCAGCGCGGATGATTTTCCGGACGATGTGGCCGAACTGATGGCCTACCTGGGCCCACGCACGCCTGACCAACGGGTTATTGCGGTGCCCGGCAGCGGTACCAATGTGCCGGTCTGGCTGCTCGGTTCCAGCTTGTTCAGCGCACAACTAGCGGGCGAACGCGGTTTGCCCTACGCATTCGCCTCGCATTTCGCACCGCGTTTGATGCATGAAGCGATTCGCGTCTACCGCAACCACTTCAAGCCTTCAGCCGTGCTGGACAAACCCTACGTGATGCTCGGCATTCCGCTGGTCGCCGCAGACACTGATGAGCAGGCCGACTACCTGGCCACTTCGGTGTACCAACGCATCCTCGCGCTGATGCGCGGCCAAAGCCTGGTGCAGCGCCCACCGGTGGACAGCATGGACGGCCTGTGGCTGCCCCATGAAAAAGACGCGGTCGGCAGCTTCCTGGGCCTGGCGATGGTCGGCGGCCCGGCGAAGATTCGCGCCAAGCTGGAGGTGTTGATCGAGCAGACCGGCGCCGATGAGCTGATTTTCACCAGCGACCTGTACGAACATGCTGACCGGATTCATTCCTACGAGCTGCTCGCGCAAGTCATGAAAGGCTAAACCCGAAGCGAAAAAAAACCGACGCACTCGCGTCGGTTTTTTATGTCTGGAGCACGAGATTAACCGCGCTTGTAGACGATTTCCTTGGTACCACCTTCGCAGCTGCCGACCACTTGAGCGTCGGTAGAAGCGCCTTTATCCACCACTTCGAGCGAATAACCTGAAGCGCCCTTGGCGTCGATTTTCGCTGCGATTTCGCTTTTCAGCTCTTCGCATGGCTTGCCCGCCGCCAGGGCTGTACCTGCAATGCTCAACAAACCGACTGCTAACAGAAACTTCTTCATCCGTTACTTCCTTACGCTGATCGAATAGAACGTGCCGACGCTGTCGCATCGGCACCCCAACGTTGTAGCGCAGGTTATGGCAATCGGCCAGTCAGCAAGTTCAACTCACAGGATCAACTGCTGGCAATTCGGAACCCTACCTTGAGCGTGACCTGATAGTGCGCAACCTTGCCATTCTCGATATGGCCGCGGGTTTCAGTCACCTCAAACCATTCCAGGTGCTTGATGCTCTTGTTGGCTTCAGCCACCGCGTTGTTGATGGCGTCTTCGATGCTGGTGGTGGACGAACCCACCAATTCGACTTTCTTGTACGTGTGATGATCAGACATGGCGTTTCTCCTGAGGTCTCTAGTGAGCGTAGCAGTCAATGTTCCTACTGCTTCTGGCGACGATTCGTCCTCGAAAGTTCAGATTTACTGCACTTTTTGAATAGGCCGCAGTCGGTATCTACACACGCCACTCAATCACTTCAGGAGATGTCCACATGGCCAACACTTCTTTACGCAAAGCGTCACTGGAAAGCATGGAAGCCGAGATTTCGAGCCTGCTCAAGTCCCTTGAGAGCCTCAAGGACGATGCGTCCGACGAGTCGCGCAAAACGTTGAAGGCCCTGAAAAGCAATGCCGAGAATGCCCTCAAGCACTCCCGTCATCTGATCAGCGATGCCTACGAAGAAAGCAAAGTCAAAATCCGCGAAACCAGCGTTGCTACCCGTGACTACGCGCAAGAGCACCCATGGACCACAGCCGGCGTTGCTGTCGGCGCACTGGGTCTGCTGGCAGCCTATCTGCTGTGCAAACGTGGTGACTGATTTTTTACCCGCTAATCAGCCTGTCGCAACAGCTCAACCTTGAGCCACTGCGCCAGTTGCCCGGCGCGCCCGTCTGCGGCGCGCTTGGGTAGCCACAACGCCAGGTGCGCCGGGGTTTCACTGAACCCCCACGGCGCCACCAGGCGACCCGCCCGCAAATCCTCTGCTACCAGCGGTTCCGGCGCAATCGCCACACCCAGCCCTGCCACCGCCGCCTCCAGCAAATAATATAAATGCTCAAAACCCTGGCCGTGCTTCAACGCGCCCGGCTTGATGCCGTGTTGCTGCGCCCAGCTGGGCCAGGCTTGCGGGCGCGATGTGGTGTGCAGCAACGCTTCATCGCACAACGCAGCGGCGGGTGCCTCGCGCAACCGCTCGTAACCGGCAAAACGCGGGCTCATCACCGGGCCGATGCGTTCGCTGGCCAGTTCATACACCTGCATATCCGCCGGCCAAGGCGGTTCGGCGAACACCAGCAGCGCATCCAGGCCGGGGCGGCGAGGATCAAGATCACCGTCACCTGCCGACAGGTGCAGGCGCAGATCCGGCAAGTCCGCATTCAAGCGACCCAGGCGCGGGATCAACCAACGCGCCAGCAGGCTGCCTGAACAGCCAAGCACGAAGGGCGCGTCAGCGCTGGCCTGGGTCAGCTCTGCACATGCATCCCTTAATCGCTCAAAGGCTTCGGCGCTGGCATCCCGTAGCCGCACGCCGGAATCTGTGAGTTTAAGGCCGCGCCCATCCTTGACGAACAAGCTGACACCCAGGTGTTCCTCCAACACCTTCAACTGCCGACTGACGGCGCCGTGGGTCACGTGTAATTGTTCGGCTGCTTGGCTGACGCTGTTCAGCCGCGCGGTGGCTTCAAACGCGCGAAGGGCATTGAGGGGTGGAAGGTCTCGGCTCATCTGTGAGTTTTCCTGACAGGTTACGGCGATCTTATCGGTTTTCAGCATAGGCCGTCAGGGGTAGAGTGGCCCTCATTGTTTCTCATACCGATTCTTTCCTGGAGCGTCCCATGACTCAGTCCCAGACCGATCTACGCAACGGCCCTGACGCCAACGGCCTGTTTGGCGCGTTCGGCGGCCGTTACGTTGCTGAAACCCTGATGCCGTTGATCCTCGACCTGGCCCGCGAATACGAAGCGGCCAAGATTGATCCGGCATTCAATGAGGAATTGGCTTACTTCCAGCGCGACTACGTCGGGCGCCCGAGCCCACTGTATTTCGCCGAACGCCTGACCGAGTTCTGCGGCGGCGCCAAGATCTACCTCAAGCGCGAAGAGCTGAACCACACCGGCGCGCACAAGATCAACAACTGCATTGGCCAGATCCTCCTGGCGCGGCGCATGGGTAAAAAACGCATCATCGCCGAGACCGGCGCCGGCATGCACGGCGTGGCCACTGCCACCGTAGCCGCGCGTTTTGGCCTGCAATGCGTGATCTACATGGGCACCACCGACATTGAGCGCCAACAGGCCAACGTGTTCCGCATGAAGCTGCTGGGCGCTGAAGTGATCCCGGTGGTGGCCGGTACCGGCACCCTGAAAGACGCAATGAACGAAGCCCTGCGTGACTGGGTGACCAACGTTGAAGACACTTTCTACCTGATCGGCACCGTGGCCGGCCCACACCCGTACCCGGCGATGGTGCGCGACTTCCAGGCCGTGATCGGCAAGGAAACCCGTACCCAGCTGCAAGCCCAGGAAGGCCGCCTGCCGGACAGCCTGGTCGCATGCATCGGCGGTGGCTCCAACGCCATGGGCCTGTTCCACCCGTTCCTGAATGACACCAGCGTCGAAATCATCGGCGTGGAAGCCGCCGGCCACGGCATCGAAACCGGCAAGCATGCCGCCAGCCTCAACGGCGGCGTGCCGGGCGTGCTGCACGGCAACCGCACCTTCCTGTTGCAGGACGACGACGGCCAGATCATCGACGCCCACTCGATCTCAGCCGGCCTGGACTACCCTGGCATCGGCCCTGAACACGCCTGGTTGCACGATATCGGCCGCGTCCAGTACACCTCGGTGACCGACGATGAAGCCCTCGATGCGTTCCACAAATGCTGCCGCCTGGAAGGGATCATTCCTGCACTGGAAAGCGCCCACGCCCTGGCCGAAGTGTTCAAACGCGCACCGACCCTGCCGAAGGATCACCTGATGGTGGTCAACCTGTCCGGCCGTGGCGACAAAGACATGCAGACCGTCATGCACCATATGGAAAACTCTCTACAAGAGCCAGCCAAGCAGGAGAAACACTGATGAGCCGCCTGCAAACTCGCTTTGCCCAACTCAAAGAACAAAACCGCGCCGCCCTGGTGACCTTCGTTACCGCCGGCGACCCAGGCTATGACACCTCGCTGGCCATCCTCAAAGGTTTGCCCGCCGCTGGCGCCGACGTGATCGAGCTGGGCATGCCCTTCACCGACCCGATGGCCGACGGCCCGGCGATCCAGTTGGCTAACATCCGTGCGCTGGAAGCCAAGCAGAACCTGGTGAAAACCCTGCAAATGGTCCGCGAGTTCCGCAAGGACAACAATGACACGCCGCTGGTGTTGATGGGCTACTTCAACCCGATCCACAAATACGGTGTGCCGCAGTTCATCGCCGACGCCAAGGAAGCCGGTGTGGATGGCCTGATCGTGGTCGACATGCCGCCTGAGCATAACGGCGAACTCTGCGACCCGGCCCAGGCCGCCGGTATCGACTTTATCCGCCTGACCACGCCGACCACCGATGACGTGCGCCTGCCGACCGTCCTCAACGGCAGCTCCGGCTTTGTGTACTACGTGTCGGTAGCCGGTGTGACCGGTGCTGGCGCCGCTACCCTGGAGCACGTCGAAGAAGCCGTGACTCGCCTGCGTCGGCATACCGACCTGCCGATCAGCATTGGTTTCGGTATCCGCACCCCGGAACAAGCCGCAGCGATCGCGCGCTTGGCGGACGGTGTGGTGGTGGGTTCGGCGCTGATCGATCACATCGCCAATGCCAGCAATGACCAACAAGCCATCGACGGCGTGTTGAGCCTCTGCGCGGCGCTGTCGGAAGGCGTACGTAACGCCCGTAAGTAAAGGCCCCGTAACCAGTAGGTAAAGTTCCTGATACAGAGGAATCAACCCGCTCGGGCACAGCCTAAACAGCAAGACCAAGGGATTTCGAACCTCGTTCGAGATCCCTTTTTTGTGTGTGTGCCCTGAGGAATACCCGATGAAAATGCCCAAATCCGTGATTGCAGGCCTTGGCGTGCTGGTGCTCGGCGCCAGCGCCCTGGTGCAGGCCGCGCCGTACGACCAAGGCGGCCCTGACCGTGGCGGTCCACCAGGCCAGCACGAACAACGTGGCGACGAGCATCGCGGCCCGCAGGACAACCGTCGCGGCGGCCCACCCCAGGATTTCGGCCCGGTGCGGCAGATCATCCACGACAATCACGGCCAGTTCTCCCGTGGCGCACCGCCACCGCCGAATGTGCGCCTGGTGCGTGGCCAGCCGTTGCCGCGTGGCTACTACGGCGAACGCCTTGACGGCCGTGCCCTGGCACGCCTGCCGGTGTACCCGGGTTACGAATGGCGCCGCTCCGGGCCGGATGTGGTGCTGATCGCCGTGGGCACGGGCGTCGTTTATGAAATCCTGGATGGCGTGTTGAACTGACCACGCGACAGCTGCATTTCTTCCGCTAGGCTTGGAGGGGAACACACCGTTCCCCTCTTAACCCACTTCATGCCTATTGCCGTCTAACCACCTCTGCAAGCCACGTATTTCTTGCCTCTCGGTCGTTAAGTTATTCGCATCAGAAGTCATCTTTGGCTCCCCGGAGTACAACATGGCATTTGATCTCATCACCGCATCGGACCGCCGCCACTCAACCTTACAAAAAGGCTTCAACCTGCGCTGGCCACTGGGCAATGTGCAGGGTCAATCCGCACCTAATGGCGCCGACCTGATTTACCTTTGTTACACCCCGCAGGACATCATCGCCGCAGCCGCTCAGGCGCTGGCGGTGCCCAATGGCCGGATCACCGTGCGCAGCGGCGGTCATTGCTATGAAGGTTTCGTGTCGAACAAGATGCCCAACAGCATCAATGAGGCACTGTCGATTCTGGATATCAGCCAACTCAACCAAGTGCTGTACGACGCCAACGGGCAGATCCGCTCCGACCTGGTACCCACCTCACCTCATCGCTACAGCTTTCGCCTGGAAGCGGGCGGCCAGAACTGGGACGCCTACGTAGCGCTGTACAAATTGGCTAACAAGAGCCTGCCCGGCGGCTCGTGTTACTCGGTCGGGCTGGGAGGCCATATCTGCGGGGGCGGCTATGGGTTGCTGTCGCGCAAGGATGGTTTGGTGTGCGACTGGTTGAGCGGTGTCGATATGCTCGTGCCAAACGCCCAAGGCGACGGCCTGATACCGGTGCATGTAGCCCGCAATAGCACAGATCAGGACGAGCTGGATCTGTTTGCCGCGTGCTGCGGCGCAGGCGGCGGGCAGTTCGGGATTATCACCAGCTACTACTTCGAAGACTTGCCTGACGCCCCCAATGAAGTGCTGTGGCTGGTGATGGAGTGGGACTGGTCGCTGCTGACCAAGCCAGCGCTCGACAACCTGCTGACGGCTTATCAGGACTGGTTTGCCCGCAACCAAGCCCACCCAGACACCTGGGGCCTGGCGACCAAGTTGGAAATGCGCCATCAGAACACCGGCAATGTCACCCTGGATGTTCATTATGTGGACAAGGATGGCGGGCTGAATGATCGGGCAGCCTTCGATGATTTCGTGACCGCCATGCTCAATGCCATCGGCATTCCCGCCACCGAATGCCTCAGCCAACTACCCACGACCCACCTGCCACGCAGCAACCCGGCAGGGCGCACGATCAACTCACTGTCGACGGCGCTGGCGGCCACACGTCAAATGGATTGGCTGCATTGCCAGCAGACACTCAACGGGTCCGGGCCCAACCAGCGTGGCCGGTATAAGTCGGCTTACCAGACAGGCGTGTTCACCCCAACGGTGCTGCAGGCGATCTGGGACACGCTGACGTGGAATGACTCTGAGAAATTTCTGACTCAAAGCCTGATCCAGATCCAGTCGTTCGGTGGGCAGATCAATGAAGCCAGCGCCGCAGTCCGCCGTGAATCATCAGTCGCGCAGCGCTCGTCGTACTTGAAGTGGCAACCACAGTGCTATTGGCGTGATGAAGAGATCGCGGCGGATCAAGCACATGAGAAGTGGATCCAAGGGTTGTTTTTCGCAGCCTTCGCCAATGACAGTGGCGTTCCGGTCAATGCCCAATTCCAGGGGTGCTACATCAATTACCCGGACCGCGACATGCTGTTTATTGGCGGTGACCCAAGCAAGGGCCTGAACCCGCAGTGGTACAAGATCTTCTTCCCTGACCTCATGATCGAAAGCCGCCTGCGCCGCACCAAACAGCGCTGGGACCCGCTGAATGTGTTCCGCAACGAAATGTCTGTGCCATGACCCAGGGCAGAGGGCGACCGCGAGGTCGCCCTTTTTTTTACAACTCGATCCGCTCGACCTTGCCGACCAGCAAGATGTAGGACAGCGCCCCAAGCAACGCCAGCACCGCGATATAGGTAATCGCTGGCGCAAACGAATCACCGCTGGCCAGAAAGCCAATCACGATCGGCGTGGCAATCGCCGACAGGTTGCCGATGAAGTTGAACACACCACCTGTCAAACCCAGCAGCCGTGCAGGCGCGAGAGTCGAGACCAGCGACCAGGTGATCGACGCCAGGCCATTACCAAAGAACGCCACCGCCAGGAACGCAATCACCCACGCGGTCGAGTCCACATAGTTGGCGCCGATGATCGCCGTGGAAATCAGCAAACCGCCAATGATCGGCAGCTTGCGTGCAAAACCCACCGACGCGCCGCGACGAATCAACCAGTCGGAAAAAAGCCCGGAACACAGCACACCGACAAACGCCGCAAGGAACGGCAGCGATGCCAGCAGGCCGGACTTGATGAAGTCCATGCCGCGATACTTCACCAAATAGGTCGGGAACCACGTCAGGAAAAACCACAGTGTGGAGTTGAGGCAGAACTGCCCCAGGTAGATCCCCCAGAGTTTGCGCTTGCTCAACACGATGCCCAGGTCGACCCAACTGAACGGCGCCTTGACGGTTTTTTCCTGCATGTCGACCAGCCCGCCGCCTTCACGGATCAGCTCGATTTCCGCAGCGTTCGCGCCTTTGAAATCCTTGGGCTCGCGGTACACCGCGTACCAGATCACCGCCCACACAATCCCCACGCCACCGGTCGCCACAAACACCATGTGCCAGCCAAACGCATGCTGCAGCCAAGCCAGTACCGGCGTGAGAAATGCCAGCCCGACAAACTGGCCCGAGGTGTAGACGCCAATCGCCGTGGCGCGCTCACGCTCGGGAAACCAGGTGGTGACCACACGGCTGTTGATCGGATAGGCCGGCGCTTCCAGCGCGCCCACCGCCATGCGCAGCACGAACAACGCGATAAAGCTGGCGGCGAAGCCGAGCATTACGGTGGCGATGGACCACAACAGCAGTGCTGCGGTGTAGAGGATGCGCGGTGGCACGCGATCGACCAGCCAGCCACCGGGGATTTGCATGGCGGCGTAAGTCCAGCCGAAGGCGGAGAAGATCAGGCCGACGTGCACCGGGTCGATCCCCAGTTCACTGGTCAGCGCCGGGGCGGCGATCGACAGGTTGCTGCGGTCGAGGTAATTGATCACCACGGTGATGAATAACAGCACCATGATGAAAAAACGCTTTCTGGTAGGCGTGACTAAAGACGCCTGCCCGGTGAAGGATTCAGGGTGCATGAGGGGGTGCCTCTTCTTATGTTTATTGAGGACAAATCTTGCTGAAAGAACCCGGTCAATGTGGGAGCAGGCACGCCAGCGCCCACATTTTGAATGGGTTTCTTCAGAGAACTATCACCACTCGGCAAAGCTGCCGTCGGCATGGCGCCAGATCGGGTTGCGCCAGCGATGGCCGATGGCCGCGCGTTCGATCACGTATTCCTCGTTGATCTCGATACCCAGGCCCGGTCCGTTAGGGATTTTCACGAAGCCTTTGTCGTAATCAAATACACGCGGGTCCTTCACATAGTCGAGCAAGTCGTTGCTCTCGTTGTAGTGAATGCCCAGGCTTTGTTCCTGGATAAACGCGTTGTAGCAAACCGCGTCCAGTTGCAGGCAAGCCGCCAAGGCAATCGGGCCCAGCGGGCAGTGCAGGGCCAGGGCCACGTCGTAGGCTTCGGCCATGTTGGCGATCTTGCGGGTTTCGGTGATGCCGCCGGCGTGGGAGGCGTCCGGCTGGATGATGTCGACGTAGCCTTCGCTGAGCACGCGCTTGAAGTCCCAGCGCGAGAACAGGCGCTCGCCCAGGGCAATCGGGGTGCTGGTCAACGGTGCCAGCTCCTTGAGGGCTTCGTAGTTTTCGCTGAGCACTGGCTCTTCGATAAACATCAGTTTGTACGGGTCCAGTTCTTTCATCAGCACCTTGGCCATGGGCTTGTGCACCCGGCCATGGAAGTCGACGCCAATGCCGACGTTCGGGCCGACCGCATCACGCACGGCGGCGACGTTGGCCAAAGCCAGGTCGACTTTTTCGAAGCTGTCGACGAACTGCAATTCTTCGGTACCGTTCATTTTCACCGCAGTGAAGCCACGGGCCACGGCTTCCTGGGCAGCACGAGCGGTGTCGGCCGGGCGGTCGCCGCCGATCCACGAGTACACGCGAATCTTGTCACGTACCTGGCCACCGAGCAGGTCGCTGACCGACACGCCAAGAGCCTTGCCCTTGATGTCCCACAGCGCCTGGTCGATACCGGCGAGGGCGCTCATGTGCACGGCGCCGCCGCGGTAGAAACCCCCGCGATAGAGCACGGTCCAGATGTCTTCGATGTTGCGTGGGTCTTTGCCGATCAGGTAGTCGGACAGTTCTTCGACGGCAGCCGCCACGGTGTGGGCGCGGCCCTCGACTACGGGCTCACCCCAGCCGGTCACACCCTGGTCGGTCTCGACCTTGAGGAAGCACCAGCGCGGCGGGACGATAAAGGTCGTCAGTTTGGTGATTTTCATCTGTTATCTCTCTTATAGATGCGGCGCCTGTGGGCGCGAAACTTGAATTCAGTTCAGGGCTTTCCAGGCGGCGACATAAGCCTGGGCGCGGCTCGCTACCTGATCCACTGTCATGCCCGGTTTGAACAACCCGGAACCCAGCCCGAAGCCTTTGGCGCCGGCGTCGATAAACACCTGCATGTTGTCCGGGGTGATGCCACCCACCGGCAGCAACAACGTGCCTGCCGGCAATACCGCCAGCCACGCCTTGATCACCGACGGGCCCATTTGCTCGGCCGGAAACAACTTCAACACATCGGCACCTTCGGCCAGTGCGGCGAAGGCTTCGGTGGGCGTTGCTACACCCGGTGAAAGGAACAGGCCCGCTGCTTTGGCGGCGCGCAATACCTTGGCATCGCTGTGGGGCATCACGATCACCTGGCCACCAGCGGCTTTCACCTGCTCGACCTGCTCAGGCAGCAACACCGTACCGGCACCGATCAGGCAATCGGCGGGCAGGCTGTCGCGCAGGGTGCGGATGCTGGTGTAAGGGTCGGGCGAATTCAGCGGGACTTCGATCACCCGAAATCCGGCCTCGTACAGCACCTGGCCAACGGCCTTGGCTTCGTCCGGGCGGATACCGCGCAGGATGGCGATCAAACCGTTTTGCGCGAGTGCTTGCTTGAGCATGTCAGGCCTCCGATACAGGTTGAGTGAGCCCAGCCGCCACTGCCAGTTGCCACAGGCCGCGTTCGCTGGCTTCCTGCGCCAGGCTGACGTGGGCGAAGCCGCAGAGGGCGAGGGCGCGTTGATAGCGGGCGCAGAGTGGCGCGGCACCGACCAGAATGATCGGCGTGTGTTTGGCCTTGCCGGGCAAGCCGGCGAGTTCATGGCCGATGAGCAAACCCGAGAGGTAATCGGGCTGTTCGTCGGGGGCGAGTTCGGCGGTGAGCCCAAGGGTGCGCGCGCTGAACAAGGTGGACAGCACGCCGCGCTGGCCGTCTTTGGAGAGCGCCACTTGCACGCCTCGGTCAAAGGCTTCGGCCTGGAATATTTCGGACGGTTGCTGGGTACGGCCGAGGATGCTGTGCTTGCTCAGTACTGCAAACAGCTCACCGGTCATGAAGGTGTCGAAGTGAGTGATGCAGCCATCGACCACCTCGACCCACTTGGAATGGCTGCCGGGCAGGCCGATCAATACATCGGCGCCCAACCCTTGCAGCACGCCCAATACTTGGGTTTCTTCGCCGCGCATCACGTTGGGCAAACCGTTTTGCTCGATCACACCGGGCACGATATGCACATCAACCCCGCGCAGGCTGCGCACCTTATGCAGCGCCTGGCCCAAGCGGGCGACGTCGACGGGCGTATTGCGATAAGCCGCTTCGCTCCAACCCTGGGCGCTGCCGACCATACCGCAGGCGATCACCGGGAGGTCGGGTTGCGCCTCAAGCCAATCCCCGCAGGCCGCGTCGAACGCCAACTCAAAGCCATCGCTGCAGCGCACGCCGGCGATGTCGCGGGGCTCGCTGGGCAAATGCATGATGCCCCACGCCAGCGAGCGCTGTTCCAGCACTACGCCTGCGGGGCCGAGTTTATAAGCACGAAGGGAACTGGTTCCCCAATCGAGCGCGATCAATTGCGCCTGCATCGCTTCACCTGAGTTCTGAGCGGATGCAGCGAATATAAACCTACGCGCGAGGAAGTCTCAATATATAAATATCAATCCCATATTTAGGGATGGCATTTAAGAAAAAGCTGACAAGTTCAGTTCCCGCATGGCCCCCATCCAGATGGCATAGTCGGTGTGATCTTTCAGGTCATCGCCGGTATCCGGGTGCAGGAACACCACCAGCCCATTGCGATGGATGACCAGCCACGGCAACACCACGCCAATGTATTCGGCGTCGAACGCGAGCTGGCAGCTCCAGTCCGGGTGCGGGCCCACGGGCCGTTCGTGCACACGGCCCATGCGCAGCGGGAAAAGCTTGGCGGCGTCTTCGCACAAGGTGCGCGCCTGCTCAATGGTGCTGGCGTCAAAGTAGATATGGGCGTGATAGCCCTTGATACGTTGCATGACCGACTCCGGATCCAATGTGCGCCAAATCCTAGACCGCAATGGACGGCAGGGCCAGCCCGGTCAGCGACTGCGCGCTGCTGGCCTGCTCGGCCACCAGCCAGTCGACAAACCGCTCCACCAGCTGCCCCCGGCGTTTGCGTTGGGGCTGCACCACGTAATAGCCGAAACGCGAGATGACGGTGTCGCTGAGCGGTCGGCACAGCCAGTTCTGCTCCAACAGGTTATCCACCAGATGGCGCCAACCGATGGCCAGACCCTGGCCGGCAATCGCGGCCTGGATCAGCAGCGTGTAGTTGTCGAAGCGCAGTTGGCCGGGCGTGGGCGCCGTGGCGATGCCCAGTTCGCGAAACACGCCGCTCCAGTCGAACCACTGGCTGTTATTTTCCTGGCGCAGGTGCAGCAAGGGGAAATCGTGCAAATTTTGTACAGTCAGCGGTGTGGCCTGGTCCTTCAGCCACTGCGGGCTGCACACCGGGAACACTTCCTCGTTGAACAACCACAGGCTGTCGCCCTGCTTGAAACGCCCGTCGCCAAACAGCACCGCCACATCGATATCGCTGCGCAGGGTGGCGTGGTTGCGTTCGCTGGTCACCAGGCTCACATCCACCTGGGGGTTGGCTGCGTGAAAGCGATGCAAACGCGGCATCAGCCAATAGGCGGCGAATGCGAAGTCGGTGGCCACTTGCAGCACTTCGTGCTGATCCTGCTCGGTGATCGCACTGAGGCCCGCGTTGATGGCCTGCAAACCGCCCTGCACATGCTCGAACAACAGGGCACCGGCGTCGGTCAGTTCGATACCCCGGTAGATCCGATCAAACAAACGGATCGCCAGTTGCTCTTCCAGGCGCTTGATCTGCTGGCTGATGGCCGGTTGGGTGGTGCCCAGCTCCATCGCGGCGGCGGTAAAGCTGCGGTGGCGCGCTGCGGCTTCGAAGGCGCGCAGCAAATCGAGGGACACGTCACCGAGGGCTTCATACATAAGCTGTGCTTATCCTAGACATTGCTTTTCATGGGCTTTACCCCAATTTCCATGGGCTGCATGCTCATTCGCATAAACACCGCCTATGGAATGCCGAGAACCCATGAAGCGCAAGAACATTCTTTTTATCATGGCCGATCAAATGGCCGCGCCGTTGCTTCCGTTCTACGGTTCTTCGCCTATCAAGCTGCCTAATCTAAGCCGCCTCGCTGCGCAGGGCGTGGTGTTCGACGCGGCGTACTGCAACAGCCCGCTGTGCGCACCGTCGCGTTTCACCCTGGTCAGTGGCCAGTTGCCGAGCAAGATCGGCGCCTACGACAACGCCGCCGATTTCCCCGCCGATGTACCGACCTATGCCCACTACCTGCGTCGCCTCGGCTACCGCACCGCGTTGTCGGGCAAGATGCACTTTTGCGGGCCAGACCAACTGCACGGTTATGAAGAACGCCTGACCAGCGATATTTACCCCGCCGACTACGGTTGGGCGGTGAACTGGGACGAGCCGGACGTACGACCCACTTGGTATCACAACATGTCCTCGGTGCTGCAAGCCGGCCCGTGCGTGCGCACCAACCAGCTGGATTTCGACGAAGAAGTGGTGTTCAAGGCGCAGCAATACCTGTTCGATCACATCCGCGAGGACGGCGACCAGCCGTTCTGCTTGACCGTGTCGATGACTCACCCACACGATCCGTACACGATTCCCAAGCCATTCTGGGACCTGTACGACGACGCCGACATCCCGTTGCCTGCAACACCCGCGCAAGGTGATCTCGACCCGCACTCCCAGCGCCTGCTCAAGGTCTACGACCTGTGGGACAAGCCGCTGCCTCTGGATAAGATCCGTGATGCCCGCCGTGCCTACTTCGGTGCGTGCAGCTACATCGACAACAATGTCGGCAAGCTCCTGCAAACGCTGGAAGACACCGGCCTGGCTGATGACACGATCATCATCTTCTCCGGCGACCACGGCGACATGCTTGGCGAGCGCGGCCTCTGGTACAAAATGCACTGGTTTGAAATGGCCGCCCGCGTGCCGCTGCTGGTCAGTGCGCCGGGGCAATTCGCGCCGGGCCGCGTAACCCAAGCCGTCTCAACCGCCGACCTGCTGCCAACCCTGGTGGAACTGGCCGGCGGCGAGCTTGACCCGCGCCTGCCGCTGGACGGCCGCTCGCTGGTCCCGCACTTGCAAGGGCAGGGCGGGCACGACGAAGTGTTTGGCGAATACATGGCCGAAGGCACTATCAGCCCGCTGATGATGATTCGCCGGGGTGCCTACAAATTCATCTACAGCGAAGACGACCCTTGTCTACTGTTCGATGTACACAACGACCCGCACGAGCGGGAGAACCTCAGCCAGTCACCGGAACACCGGCCACTGTTCGAGGCGTTTTTGAGTGAGGCGCGGGCCAAATGGGACATCCCGACGATCCACCAACAGGTGCTCGCCAGCCAACGCCGCCGCCGCCTGGTGTTTGAAGCACTGACCCAAGGCAAGCTGAAGAGCTGGGATCACCAGCCATGGGTAGACGCCAGTCAGCAGTACATGCGCAACCACATCGACCTCGACGACCTGGAGCGCAAGGCACGTTATCCACAACCCTGCCAAAACCAATAAATAGACTGAGGGAAGGCCATGCAAAAGTTGACTGTAGTGCTGGGTATGTGGGTGTTGAGTAGCGCCAATGTGTACGCGGACGCCAGTTGCGAGACCGTGAAGATGGCTGATCCGGGCTGGAGCGATATCGCCGCCACCAATGCCATCACCGGTTTTTTGCTGACGGGCATGGGCTATAAGGCCAAGGTCGACACCCTCGCGGTGCCAATCACTTTTGGTGGGCTCAAGGACGGCCAGGTGGATGTGTTCCTGGGCAATTGGATGCCGGCGCAGCAGGGCTTTTACGACAAATTCGTGGCCAATGGCGATGTGGTGCAACTGGCGAAAAACCTCGACGGCACCGAGTTCACCCTCGCCGTGCCCGACTACGTATGGGACGCCGGGGTGCATGACTTTGCCGACCTGAACACGTTTGCGGACAAGTTCGACAAGAAAATCTATGGCATCGGCTCCGGTGCGCCGGCGAATATCTCGCTGCAGGAGATCATCAAGAAGAACGACTTCGACCTCGGCCAATGGAAGCTGGTGGAGTCCAGCGAACAGGCGATGCTTGCCGAAGTGTCGCGGGCCGTTAAGAAACAGAAATTCGTCACCTTCCTTGGCTGGACGCCACACCCGATGAACGTGCAGTTGAAAATGCACTACCTCAAAGGAGGCGAGAAATACTTTGGCGACACCGGCAGCGTGTACACCCTGACCCGCAAAGGTTACGCACAGGCCTGTCCGAACGTAGGCAAATTGCTGACCAACCTGAGTTTTACCCAGGAGATGGAGAACAGCATCATGGCTGAGGTGGCCAACAACAAGGTCAGCAATGCGGATGCGGCGAAAGCGTGGATCAGGGCGAATCCGGCGGTGCTGGATAAATGGCTGGACGGCGTAAAAACCCTGGATGGCAAGGACGCGTTGGCGGCGGTAAAAGCCAAACTCTAAAGCCCAACACCAATCCCTTGTGGAAGCTGGCTTGCCAGCTTCCACAAGATCCGGTGTGTACTGATACCCTGAGCCAAACCTTTTCTACCCGAGCCTTCGATGCCCCGGCCCAACCGCCACACACTTTTCCCCTTCCTCGCCTGGCTCCCGCGCCAAACCCGCGCCAGCGTCGGACGCGATGCAATCGTCGGTCTCAGCGGCGCCGTGCTCGCGCTGCCGCAGTCGATTGCCTACGCGCTGATCGCGGGTCTCCCACCCGAGTACGGACTGTATGCCGCGATCATCCCAGTATTGATCGCCTGCCTCTGGGGCTCATCCTGGCACCTGATCTGCGGCCCCACGGCGGCGATCTCCATTGTGCTCTACGCCAGCGTCAGTCCGTTGGCCGTGCCGGGGTCACAGGACTACATCACGCTGATCCTGCTGCTGACATTCCTTGCCGGGGTGTTTCAGTGGTTACTCGGCATGCTGCGCTTTGGCACTTTGGTGAATTTCGTCTCCCATTCGGTGGTGCTGGGTTTCACCCTGGGTGCTGCGGTCGTGATCGCACTGGGGCAGTTGCCCAACCTGCTGGGCCTGGATTTGCCGAGCCAGGCCACGGCAATCAAGAGTTTACTGGCGCTTGTGGATCACGGTGGAGAATGGGACCACGCCTCTCTCACCCTTGGCCTGGGCACTTTGTTGGTCGGCGCACTGCTCAAATACCTGGTGCCCCGCTGGCCGACGCTGTTGATCGCCCTGGCACTCGGCAGCCTGGCGGCGTGGCTGTGGCCAGCCCTGTTCGGACATGTGGCACGGGTCAGTTCGTTTATCGGCAAACTGCCACCGTTCAGCCCGTTGCCGATGGACCTGGACATGATCCTGCGCCTGCTGCCCAGCGCCGTGGCGGTGGGCATGTTGGGGCTGGTGACCAGCCTGTCGATTGCCCGCTCGCTGTCGGCGCGTTCACAGCAATTGCTTGATGCCAACCAGGAAGTCCGTGCGCAGGGTTTATCCAATATCGTTGGCGGATTTTTCTCCGGCTATCTGTCGGCCGGCTCCTTTACCCGCTCGGGCCTCAGCTATGAGGCGGGCGCCTGCTCGCCGTTGGCCGGCGTGTTTTCGGCGCTGTGGGTGGCGTTGTTCGCGTTGTTGGGTGCGGCGCTGATCGCGCACATTCCAATCCCGAGCATGGCCGCGAGCATCCTGCTGATTTGCTGGGGTTTGGTGGACCATCGCGGCATTCGCGCGTTGTTCCGCGTCAGTCGCGCTGAGTTTGTGGTGATGAGTCTGACGTGCGTGGCGACCTTGTTGCTGGAGCTGCAAACGGCGATTTACGCCGGGGTATTGGCGTCGCTGTTTTTCTATCTCAAACGCACGTCGCAACCTCGGGTTCAGCAATGGCGAGACGGGGATGAAGATGTGCTGCGGGTGGGCGGCTCGATCTTTTTTGGCGCCAGCCATTATCTGCAGGTACGCCTGCAAAGTTTGCAGGGCGAGCGGGTGGTGATTGAGGCGCAGCAGATCAACTTTATCGATTATTCGGGGGTGGAGATGCTGCACCAGGAAGCGCGGAGGTTGAAGGGGTTGGGGCGAAGTTTGACATTGCGCCGGGCCAGGCCGCAGGTGGTGGAAGAACTGAAGAAGCTCGAAGGACCGGCAAACTGCCCCCTCCATTTCGAAGACTGAACGCAGTTAAAACTGTGGGAGCTGGCTTGCCTGCGATAGCGGTGGATCAGCCATTACATCTGTATCTGCTGGACCGCCATCGCAGGCCAGCCAGCTCCCACATTAGATCTTCATGGGCGTGAAATCAGTTGGCAGCCAACTGCCGGCGCAGCTCAGCCAACACCGGCGCCGACTCCGGGCGCACACCGCGCCACAGGTAGAAAGCTTCGGCCGCTTGCTCCACCAACATGCCCAACCCATCCATTGCCACGGCTGCGCCTTGTTCAGTCGCCCAGCGGCAGAACGGGGTAGGTTCCTTGGCATACATCATGTCGTAGCAAAAGGTCTTACCCGGCTCGATCAGGCTGCCAGCAATCGGCGGTACATCGCCTGACAGGCTGGCCGACGTAGCGTTGATGATCACGTCCACCGGCTCACGCAGCCAGTCGAACCCACTGGCAGACACCGGGCCCAGATCGGCAAACAACTCGGCAAGCAACTCCGCCTTTTCCACCGTGCGGTTGGCGATGATCAGCGAAGCCGGCTGCTCGGCCAGTAACGGCTCCAGCGCGCCGCGCACCGCCCCACCGGCGCCCAGCAGCAGGATGCGTTTGCCTTGCAACGTCAACCCGGCGTTGACCTTGAGGTCGCGCACCAGGCCAGCACCGTCGGTGTTGTCGCCGAGCAAGGTGCCCTCGGCGAGTTTACTCAACGTGTTCACCGCGCCAGCGCGTTGGGCGCGCTCGGTGAGGGTGTTGGCCAGGCGGTAGGCGTCTTCCTTGAACGGCACAGTCACATTGGCGCCACGGCCTTGTAGGAAAAACTCACGGGCGCAGCCGGTGAAATCCGCAAGCGGCGCAAGCAAGGTGCTGTAGTCCAGTTGCTCGCCCGTCTGCTCGGCGAACATGCGGTGGATCAGCGGCGACTTGCTGTGGCCGATGGGGTTGCCAAATACCACATAACGATCCATCAGACCGCCGCCTTGGGCGCAGCGATGCCCAGCCAATCGCGGTCTTGCAGGAAGTAATCGGTAAGGCGCGCTTCTTCGCTGCCAGCCTCAGCCTTCCAGTCATAGCTCCAGCGCACTTGCGGCGGCAGCGACATCAGGATCGACTCAGTGCGCCCGCCCGATTGCAGGCCGAACAGGGTGCCACGGTCGTAGACCAGGTTGAATTCAACGTAGCGGCCGCGACGGAATTCCTGGAATTCGCGCTGTTGCTCGGTGTACGCGATGGCCTTGCGCCGTTGCACGATCGGCAGGTAGGCGTCGATAAAAGCGTCGCCGATGGCGCGGATGAAGGCGAAGCAGGTGTCGAAGTCCCACTCGTTCAAGTCATCGAAGAACAGGCCGCCAATGCCACGCGGTTCGTTGCGGTGCTTGATATGAAAATAACTGTCGCACCAAGCCTTATAGCGCGAATACACGTCCGCGCCGAATGGCGCACAGGCCTGCTCGGCCACGCGGTGCCAGTGGATGCAGTCTTCTTCGTTACCGTAGTAGGGCGTGAGGTCGAAGCCGCCGCCAAACCACCACACCGGCTCTTCGCCTTCTTTTTCGGCGATGAAAAAGCGCACGTTGGCATGAGAGGTCGGCACATGGGGATTATGCGGGTGGATCACCAGCGACACGCCCAGGGCCTCAAAGCCGCGACCGGCCAACTCTGGGCGATGCGCGCTCGCGGACGGTGGGAGACCGCTGCCAAATACGTGGGAAAAGTTAACGCCGCCTTTTTCAATCACCGAACCGTTTGCGATCACACGGGTGCGACCGCCGCCGCCCGCAGGCCGGGTCCAGGCGTCTTCGATAAAACGAGTGTCCGTCTCGAAGGTTTCCAGGGCGCTGCAAATGCGGTCTTGCAGGTCAAGCAGGTAGGCTTTTACGGCCTCGGTGCGGGTAGTCATGGCATCACCTTGAATCGGGCAAAGCTACGCGAAGCCATTGGGCGTCGGCGGCAAATGGGCGCACAGGATAACACCGCACCCCATTGCGTCGCAGTTGACGAAGATCAAGCTTAGGAGTTCGATAGGCGGCTACGCGAGTTCGAACCAAGGAGAAGGCAGATGGCAAAACGTATCCAGTTCAGTGCCCATGGCGGCCCCGAAGTGCTTGAGTATGTCGACTACACGCCAGCGGAGCCTGGCCCGCAGCAGGTTCGCGTGCGTAACGAGGCGATCGGCCTGAACTTCATCGACACCTATTTCCGCAGTGGTCTGTACGCGCCGCCAGCCCTGCCATCGGGCTTGGGCGCAGAAGGCGCCGGCGTGGTCGACGCGGTCGGCAGCGAAGTCACCCAATTCAAGGTCGGCGACCGTGTGGCCTACGGCAGTGGTCCGTTGGGTGCCTACAGCCAATTGCACGTGCTGCCCGCCGCCCACCTGGTGCACCTGCCGGACGAGATCAGCTTTGAACAAGCGGCCGGCGCCATGCTCAAGGGCCTGACCGTACAGTACCTGCTGCGCCAGACCTATGAAGTGAAAGCCGGTGAAACCATCCTGTTCCACGCCGCTGCCGGTGGCGTGGGCTCGCTGGCCTGCCAATGGGCCAACGCCCTGGGCGTGAAGTTGATCGGTACCGTCAGTTCGCCGGAAAAGGCCGCACTGGCCAAATCCCTCGGCGCCTGGGAAACCATCGACTACAGCAAGGAAAACGTCGCACAGCGTGTGCTGGAATTGACCGACGGCAAAAAAGTGCCGGTGGTGTACGACGGCGTCGGCAAGGACACTTGGCTGACCTCGCTGGACAGCGTGGCGCCGCGCGGGCTGGTGGTGAGCTTCGGCAACGCGTCAGGCGCGGTGGATGGGGTGAACCTGGGGATTCTGTCGGCCAAGGGCTCGCTGTATGTCACCCGGCCTACCTTGGCGACCTATGCCAATAACCCGCAGAACTTGCAGGCGATGGCTGATGACCTGTTCTCGATGATCAAGAGCGGCAAGGTGCGTATTGATATCAACCAGCGGTATGCGCTGGCGGATGCGGCGAAGGCGCAGACGGCGTTGTCGGGGCGGCGGACTACTGGGTCGACCATTCTCCTGCCATAAGGCTATGGATATCTGGAGTCTGTAAGGGCCTCATCGCGGGCAAGCCCGGCTCCCACATTTGACCGCGTTGTCATGAAGGACACCGATCAACTGTGGGAGCCGGGCTTGCCCGCGATGGCCATGACTCGGTCTCAGGAAGGCCGCACCACCTCACCCGTCACCAAATCCCGAATCAGGCTCGGGTTCTTGCGCCCACCCAACGCACCACCCAACACCAGATCCACCTGCCCACGGAAATACTGCTCCACGCGAATCCGTGTGCGCGCAGCCGGGCGCCCCTGAGGGTTGGCCGAGGTGGAAATCAACGGCCCCACCAACGAGCACAAATCCCGCACCAGCGGATGATCAGTGACCCGCACCGCCACGGTGTCGTGCACACCTGTTACCCATTCCGGCAGCAACCCCTGGTGAGGCACCAGCCAGGTGTTCGGGCCAGGCCAGGTGCTGGCCATGCGATCGATCCAATCCTGCGGGAAGTCTTCGAACAGAAAGTCGAACTGGCGGATATTGTCCGCCACCAGGATCAGGCCCTTGTCCACCGAGCGGTTCTTGATGGCGAGCAAACGGTCCACTGCTTCTTCATTCCACGGGTCGCAGCCCAAGCCCCAGACCGCTTCGGTCGGATAGGCAATCACCGCGCCTGCGCGAATTTCTCGTGCGGTTTCCAGCACACGCCACCGGTTGACCATTGTTTACTCTCCAGACTAAAGCTCTGCGCAGTTTACCGATCTTCTTTACAAAACCTAGCAGCGCGCAAGCCAGCGCCCATTTTCACAGATAACCTGACCTTCCAGCTCCAACTCGGTCAGCGTCGCCAGCACCTGGGACAACGGGCGCCCGCTGGCAATCACCAAGGCCTCACTGGTCTGGGGTGCTGCGTGCAACAGCGCCACCAGCGGATGGATGACAGGCATCGGCGCCGGGCGCGACAGCGCTTGCCAGCCACGCAAACCTTCAAGGATGTGCTCGATGGTCTCCACCAGCACAGCGCCGTCGCGGATCAACTGATGACAGCCCTTGGCGCCGGGATGATGGATGGAGCCCGGGATCGCATACACCTCACGCCCCTGTTCGGCGGCCAGCTTCGCGGTGATCAGCGAACCACTGGCCATGCTGGCTTCCACCACCAGTACGCCCAGGGACAAACCACTGATGATCCGGTTACGCCTGGGGAAGTTGCTGGCCTGGGGCGGTGCGTCCAGTGGAAACTCGGAAACCACGGCGCTGCCCTGGTCAATCATCGCCTCCGCGAGCCGTCTGTGGCGTTGTGGATAAAAATTTTCGAGCCCAGTGCCGAGTACGCCGATTGTCTGACCGCCCACATCCAATGCCGCTTGATGGGCTGCGCCGTCGATGCCTAATGCAAGGCCACTGGTGATGACAAAACCGGCGCTCGCCAGACTGCGCGAAAACGCAGCGGCGGTGTCCATACCAGGACGAGAAGCGCGACGACTTCCGACCATCGCCAGTTGCGGTCTTTCCAGGATTGAAGGGTCACCGGCGACGAATAAAAGCGGCGGCGCATCGTCAATCTCGGCGAGCAGAGCGGGGTACTCCGGTTGGTCCCACATCAGCAAATGCTGGGTCGGGCACGCCAGCCAGGCCAATGCCGCACTGGCGCCGTCGCGGATCTCATGACTGCGCCGGGCATCGGCGCTGATGGCTGGCAACCCCAGCGAACGCCAGGCACTCGCAGGCGCGCTGATGGCCTTTGACGCCGAGCCGAACGCTTCGATCAGTAAGCGAAAACGCTTCGGACCCAGTTCCGGCAGCCTGTGCAAGCGTAGTCGGGCTTCCAGTTCTGACGGGGATACTTCGCGGTTGTTTATGGGATGCATGTGATCGTCCTTGACCGGAACAAGCTGTGGATAACTCTGTTGGTAACTTATTTAGCAGGCTATTTATTGTGTTTGATGGGCAGTCTTGAAACGGTCCATTACCGCCAGCGGCCGTGAAGCACTGAGCACCAGGCCGTAACTGAGCTTTTCGTAGGTGCGAAACACCAGCAGGGTGCCGGCGCGTTCATCAGGGAGTTGCGTCGGCGCGCCAGTGAGGCTGTCGCGGACGGTGGCGCCGGTCTTGATCACGCTGAGCAGTTGGCCTTCGACCAGACCATCGCGTCGGCCTTTGTTGAGGGTCACCGCGTCGAGCACGCCGATGTGCGTAACACCCTTGGGGATATCGATGATGTGTCCTTCAACAAAGGGCACGGTGGGCGCGGTCGCAAGCGTTGTCGGATCGATAGGCGGTTGTGCACGCAGCAAGCGGTCTCCGGGGCGCACCTCCTGCGTGACGCGCTGTACGGTCAGGGTAGTAAGGTCGCCCGCCACGACAAATCGCGCAGTACCAATGTCGTCAGCGTTAACGCCCAACAGCTCTTTAGTCACCGGGTCGGTGTAAACCTTGCCTCGTCGGAATATTCCGTAATTCGGCTGGGAAGGCTCCAAGTCGCCCCTGGCATATACCCGCTCGCCATTGGCACCCAGCACTCGGCCAGCATGGGCGGCAACGATGTACGGCGCGTTGTCCAGGTCTCGAGGCGAATCAAGAATGCGGTTATGCAGTAAAAAGCGCTGGATAGCCTGTTGCGTCGGCTGATCCAGCCGCTGCACAGGCGGCGGCACCAGGGCCATGGCGAACGGGGCCCACAACAGCAAGACGAGTAGCGATTTCCTCATGGGGTGAATCTCCTTTATTATGTGCGTTCGCGTGAAATGCCAGAGCCTTCGCGGCTTTTGGGTGTTTCACACCGGCGGTCTGGGTCCATCCCAACGCCGATTTGCCTCTACCTCACATGTGCAGCAATTACGCTTATGGCTATTTTGAACATCCTCGAATTCCCCGACTCGCGCCTGCGCACTGTCGCCAAGCCGGTGGCCGTAGTGGACGACAAGGTTCGTCAGTTGGTCGATGACATGTTTGAAACAATGTATGAAGCCCCGGGCATCGGCCTCGCCGCTACCCAGGTCAACGTGCATTTGCGTGTCGTGGTCATGGACCTGTCGGAAGACCGCAGCGAGCCGCGGGTGTACATCAACCCCGAGTTCGAACCGCTGACCGAAGAGATGGGCGAATACCAGGAAGGCTGCCTGTCGGTGCCGGAGTTCTATGAGAACGTCGAGCGACCGCTGCGCGTGAAGATCAAGGCCCTGGACCGCGACGGCAAGCCGTTCGAGCTGATCGCCGAAGGCCTGCTGGCGGTGTGCATCCAGCACGAGTGCGACCACCTCAACGGCAAGCTGTTTGTCGATTACCTGTCGACGCTCAAGCGCGACCGGATCAAGAAGAAGCTGGAAAAAAAGCATCGCCAGCAAGCTTGATGCCCTCCTTCCAAAGGCTTGCTGCGGCAAGCCTTTTTCTTTTGTGACTGCTTTTAACCGAGACCACCCATGACCGAGCCACTGCGCATTGTTTTTGCCGGCACTCCTGAATTCGCGGCCGAACACCTGAAGGCACTGCTTGCCAGCCCTTATGACATCGTCGCGGTGTACACCCAGCCGGATCGCCCGGCCGGTCGTGGGCAAAAACTGATGCCGAGCCCGGTCAAGCAACTGGCGCTGGAACACAACATTTCCGTGCTGCAGCCGCCAACCCTGCGTAACACCGAGGCTCAGGCCGAGCTGGCGGCCCTGAAGCCGGACCTGCTGGTGGTGGTGGCCTACGGCTTGATCCTGCCGCAAGTGGTGCTGGATATTCCGCGCCTGGGTTGCATCAACAGCCATGCGTCGCTGCTGCCGCGCTGGCGCGGCGCGGCGCCGATCCAGCGCGCGGTGGAGGCGGGTGACAGCGAAAGCGGCGTAACCGTAATGCGCATGGAGGCGGGTCTGGACACCGGCCCGATGCTGCTGAAAGTCACCACCCCGATCACCGCCCAAGACACCGGCGGCAGCCTGCACGATCGCCTTGCCGAGCTGGGCCCGCCCGCCGTAATCCAGGCCATCGCCGGCCTGGCTGCCGGCACCCTGGAAGGCGACGTGCAGGACGACAGCCTGGCCACCTACGCCCACAAGCTGAACAAAGACGAAGCGCGCATCGACTGGAGGCGCCCGGCCGTGGAGCTGGAACGCCTGGTACGCGCCTTCAACCCGTGGCCGATCTGCCACAGCACCCTCAACGGCGAAGCCTTGAAAGTACTGGCCGCGACCCTGGCCGAGGGCACAGGCGCGCCGGGTGAAATCATCGGCGCCAGCAAGGACGGCCTGTTGGTCGCTTGTGGCGAACAGGCGCTGTGCCTGACCCGTCTGCAATTGCCCGGTGGCAAGGCGCTTAATTTCAGCGATTTGTTCAACAGCCGTCGTGAGAAGTTTGCCCTGGGCACTGTTCTCGGGGTGGTCGCCCAATGAACCCGCGTCTGGCCGCCGCCAAGGCCCTTGCCGCCGTGCTCAACGGCAAGGCATCGCTGAACAGTTCGCTGCCCACGCAGATGGATAAGGTTGAAGACCGTGATCGCGGCTTCACCCAGGACCTGGCCTTTGGCACTGCTCGTTGGCAGCCACGCTTGTCGGCACTGGCCGCCAAGTTGCTGCAAAAGCCGTTCAAAGCTGCGGATGCCGACGTCGAGGCGCTGCTGCTGGTGGGCCTCTATCAGTTGCTCTACACCCGCGTACCCGCTCACGCCGCCATCGGCGAGACGGTCGGTTGCGCCGACAAGCTGAAAAAGCCCTGGGCCAAGGCCTTGCTCAACGCCGTGCTGCGCCGCGCCCAGCGCGAGAGTGAAGCGCTGCTGGCCGAACTGGAACATGACCCGGTGGTGCGCACCGCCCATCCGCGCTGGCTGCAAAAATCGTTGAAGGCGTTCTGGCCTGAGCAATGGGAAGCCATTTGCGCAGCCAACAATGCGCACCCGCCGATGATCCTGCGGGTCAATCGCCGTCATCACAGCCGCGACGCCTACCTGCAATTGCTCACCGACGCTGGCATCAACGCTACGCCGTGCGTGTACAGCGTCGACGGCATCGTGCTCGAAGCGGCCGCCGATGTGCGCAGCCTGCCGGGCTTTGCAGAAGGCTGGATCAGCGTGCAGGATGAAGCCGCACAATTGGCTGCCGACCTGCTCGACTTGGCGCCCGGCCAACGCGTGCTCGACGCCTGCTGCGCACCTGGCGGTAAGACCTGTCACATTCTGGAAGTCGAAACAGACCTCGCCGGTGTCGTCGCTGTCGACCTCGAAGCCAAGCGCCTGGTGCGCGTGCGGGAAAACCTTGCACGCCTGGGCCTCAGCGCCGAGCTGATCGCCGCCGATGGCCGTCACACCGCCACCTGGTGGGACGGCAAACCGTTCCAGCGCATTCTGCTCGATGCACCGTGCTCCGCCACCGGTGTGATCCGCCGCCACCCAGACATCAAGCTCACCCGCCAACCCGACGACATTGCCGCCCTGGCCGTGCTGCAAGGCGAGCTGCTCGACGCGCTGTGGCCGACCCTGGAAGTCGGCGGCATCCTGCTCTACGCCACGTGCTCCACCTTGCCGACTGAAAATACCGAGGTGATCGAAGCCTTCCTCGCCCGCACCAGTGGTGCTCGGGAGCTGGATCTCGCCACAACCGCCGGCATCAAGCAGCCCCACGGTCGCCAACTGCTGGCGCAAGAAGGCGGACACGATGGCTTCTACTACGCCAAACTGATCAAGATTGCCGCCGCGCGCGGCTGAATGGTTTTAAGGGAGTGACCGGATGAAAATCATCATCCTTGGAGCAGGGCAGGTCGGCGGCACGCTGGCTGAACATTTGGCCAGCGAAGCCAACGACATCACCGTGGTCGACACCGACGCCGAGCGCCTGCGCAACCTCGGCGACCGCCTCGACATCCGCACCGTACAAGGCCGCGCGTCGTTCCCGACGGTGCTGCGCCAGGCCGGTGCCGATGACGCGGATATGCTGGTGGCTGTGACCAACAGCGACGAAACCAACATGGTCGCCTGCCAGGTCGCTCACACCCTGTTCCACACCCCGACCAAAATTGCCCGTGTGCGCGAAGCGGCCTACCTGACCCGCGCCGGTTTGTTCGACAACGACGCGATTCCAGTGGACGTATTGATCAGCCCGGAACAGGTGGTCACCCACTACATCAAGCGCTTGATCGAAATTCCGGGCGCCTTGCAGGTAATCGACTTTGCTGGCGGCAAGGCGCAACTGGTCGCGGTGAAGGCCTATTACGGCGGCCCACTGGTCGGCCAGCAACTGCGCCAGTTGCGTGAGCACATGCCCAACGTGGAAACCCGCGTCGCGGCGATTTTCCGGCGGGATCGGCCGATCCTGCCGCAGGGCGATACGGTGATCGAAGCCGACGACGAAGTCTTCTTCATCGCCGCCAAGGCGAATATTCGTGCCGTCATGAGCGAAATGCGCCGACTCGATGAGACCTACAAGCGCATCGTCATCGCGGGCGGCGGGCAGATCGGCGAGCGATTGGCCGAGGCCATCGAAAGCCGCTATCAGGTGAAGATTATCGAGATGAGCCCGGCACGCTGCCGGCATTTGTCCGACACCCTCGACAGCACCGTCGTACTCCAAGGCAGCGCCTCGGACCGCGACCTGCTGATGGAGGAGAACATTGCCGACGCGGATATCTTCCTGGCCCTGACCAACGATGACGAAGCCAACATCATGTCCTCCTTGCTGGCCAAGCGGCTGGGCGCGAAGAAGGTGATGACCATCATCAACAACCCGGCCTATGTCGACCTGATCCAGGGCGGCGATATCGACATCGCCATCAGCCCGCAGCTGGCCACCATCGGCACCTTGCTCGCCCACGTGCGCCGGGGCGACATCGTCAGCGTGCACTCCCTGCGCCGTGGCGCGGCGGAAGCCATCGAGGCCATTGCCCACGGTGACTCGAAGTCGAGCAAGGTGATCGGCAAGGCCATCCGCGATATCGGCTTGCCGCCGGGGACGACCATCGGCGCGATTATTCGTGACGAAGAGGTGATCATTGCCCACGACGATACGGTGATCGAAACCGGGGATCATGTGATCCTGTTCCTGGTGGATAAGAAACATATCCGCGATGTGGAGAAACTGTTCCACGTGGGGTTGAGCTTCTTCTAAATCGGGTATTCCACTGTGGCGAGGGAGCTTGCTCCCGTTGGACTGCGTAGCGGTCCCGTAGATTTTGCGAGCGATTCGCACTCGAGCGGGAGCAAGCTCCCTCGCCACAACAGCCTTCTTTCGCTCAAGGTGACAGTAAATGCTCGAATCCCTGGAAAAAATGCTCGCCAAGGGCGTGGATAACTCACTGCTTCGCTTTGGTTTGGGCAAGGGTTATCTGGACTTGAAGGAAAACGCCAAGGCAGCGGAGCATTTGCACAAATGCGTCGAGTTCGATCCTAAGTATTCGGCGGCTTGGAAGCTGTTGGGCAAGGCACATATGGGATTGGAGGATCGCGCAGCGGCACGGCTGGCGTGGGAGAAGGGCATCGAAGCGGCCCAGGCCCATGGTGATAAACAGGCCGAAAAAGAGATGACGGTGTTCTTGAAGAAACTCGATCGCCAAACTTGAGCCGATCTTCTGTGGGAGCTGGCTTGCCTGCGATGCAGGCAACTCGGTCTCTCAGTTACACCGAGGTGATGCCATCGCAGGCAAGCCAGCTCCCACATCAGATCTTCATGGGTCTTGAGTCAGAGGTGGCTCAGTACCACCGCGCCTCACCCGGCGGGCGTTTCTTGAAGCGCTTCATGCTCCACATGTACTGGCTCGGGTAAGCGCCGACATACCGCTCCACCACCTTGCTCATCGCCGCGCAGGACGTGGCGGTGTCGGTGCTGTACATATCTTCCGGCGCCGCTTCCAGGATCACTTTGTAACCCGAACCGTCCGGCAGCCGCAGCGCATGCAGGAACACGCCGACCGCTTTGTGGCCCGCCAACATATTTGGCACAAACTTGCTGGTCAGCGCCTGGGTGGCGAAGAACGGTACGAAGATCCCCGCAGATTCCGCCGGCTCCGGGTCCGCCGGAATACCCACCTGGCCGCCCTTACGCACTTCCTTGATCACACTGAGGATGCCTTCCTTGGTCGACGCCGCCACCCGGTTACCCAGTTGCACCCGCTGCTTGCGCAGCAACTCATCCACTGCCTTGAGCTTGGGCGGCCGGTAAAAAATGATGGGTTTGCACTGGTTGCAATAGAAATGGTTCAGCACTTCCCAGTTGCCCAGGTGGCTGGTGATGCCGACCACGCCTTTGCCCGAAGCCAAGGCTTCGTGCAGCACGTCCAGGCCTTCGACTTCGCGCACCAGGTCGATGGAGCGCTGGGCTGGCCAGATCCAGGCGCAGGCGCTTTCGGTGAGGGACTTGCCGATGTCCATCAGGCTGCGGCCGACTAACGCTTCGCGCTCGGCGGGGTCCATGTCGGGGAAGCATTTGGAAAGATTGATCCGCACCGTCTCGCGGGAACGGTTGGGGGTTTTCCACATGATCCAGCCAATCGCCGTGCCGACGGCCTGGACTGCGCGCCAAGGCAGCAGGGCAAACAACCGGAGAGCGCCTACCAGCAAGGCGCCTTTAAACTTTTCCACAGGTCACTCCTGTTCGTGTGTGGTGCGCAAAGCGGGCATTCTAACCGGCGTTGGCCAAGTCCGCGTAGCGGTCGCAGTCCTGAGTGTGGTCCATGACCATCCCCGAAGCCTGCATGAACGCGTAGCAAATGGTTGGCCCGACAAAGGTGAAGCCGGCTTTTTTCAGGGCTTTGCTCATGGCTTCGGCCTCGGGCGTGATCGCCGGGACTTCACTGCGGTCCTTGAAATGATTGACCTTGGGTTTGCCGCCGACAAACGACCAGAGCAACCCCGCTGGGTCGTCCAATTCCAGCCAGGCCGCAGCGTTGCGTCGAGTGGCGTTGAGCTTGAGTCGATTGCGCACGATGCCAGGATCCTGCATCAGGGCTTCGATCTCGCCATCGCTCAACTGCGCCAACCGTTGCGCATCAAACCCGAACAAGACCTTTCGATAATGCTCGCGTTTGCGTAAAACGGTGATCCAGGACAGGCCCGCCTGGAACCCTTCGAGCAAAAGCAACTCGAACAAACCCTGCGCATCGCGCAGCGGCGTTCCCCACTCCTGATCGTGATAAGCCATGTACAGCGGATCTTCAGAACACCAAAAGCAGCGTGGCATAAGGCTCCAGGGGATGGTGGCGCGGCCGAATCGGGTATACTCCCGCTCTTTAAATCGCAGCCCAAGTAACAGGTGAATTTCGTGAGCCAGCCTACGCCAGCCGTGCGTACCTTCCAAGACTTGATCCTCGCCCTCCAGCAATACTGGGCCGAGCAAGGTTGTGTGGTACTTCAGCCCTACGATATGGAAGTAGGCGCCGGCACTTTCCACACCGCTACCTTCCTGCGGGCCATTGGCCCGGAAACCTGGAACGCCGCTTATGTGCAGCCCAGTCGTCGCCCGACTGACGGCCGCTACGGCGAAAACCCGAACCGTCTGCAGCACTACTACCAGTTCCAGGTGGTATTGAAGCCGAACCCGGACAACTTCCAGGAACTGTACCTGGGCTCGCTCAAACACGTCGG
The DNA here is from genome assembly GCF_014268275.3 of Pseudomonas tritici. Taxonomy (NCBI): domain Bacteria; kingdom Pseudomonadati; phylum Pseudomonadota; class Gammaproteobacteria; order Pseudomonadales; family Pseudomonadaceae; genus Pseudomonas; species Pseudomonas tritici. Next base: position 263,038 of record NZ_CP077084.1, on the reverse strand, counting down.
CCTAGACCCACTGGTGCACGACATCCGTTTCGTCGAAGACAACTGGGAATCGCCAACCTTGGGCGCCTGGGGCCTGGGCTGGGAAGTCTGGCTCAATGGCATGGAAGTGACGCAGTTCACTTACTTCCAGCAAGCGGGCGGCATCGAGTGCTACCCGGTGACTGGCGAAATCACCTACGGCCTCGAGCGCCTGGCCATGTACCTGCAGGGCGTGGACTCGGTCTACGACCTGGTGTGGGCTGACGGTCCGTTCGGCAAGGTCACCTACGGCGATGTGTTCCACCAGAACGAAGTGGAGCAGTCCACCTACAACTTCGAACACGCCAACGTCGACAAGCTGTTCGAACTGTTCGACTTCTATGAAAGCGAAGCCAAGCGCCTGATCGAACTCGACCAGCCGCTGCCGTTGCCAAGCTATGAAATGGTGTTGAAGGCGTCCCATACCTTCAACCTGCTGGATGCGCGCCGTGCTATCTCGGTGACCGCGCGTCAGCAATACATCTTGCGTGTACGCACGCTGGCGCGTTCCGTCGCCCAAGCCTACCTGCTGGCTCGCGCCAAGCTGGGCTTCCCGATGGCAACCCCGGACCTGCGTGATGAAGTGTTGGCTAAGCTGGAGGCTGCACAATGAGTGCTCAAGATTTCCTGGTTGAACTGGGCACCGAAGAGCTGCCACCCAAGGCTCTCAACACACTGGCCGACGCGTTCCTGGCCGGTATCGAAAAAGGCCTGCAAAGCGCTGGCTTGAAGTTCGAAGCGAAGAAGGTCTACGCCGCGCCACGTCGCCTGGCCGTACTGCTGACCGCACTGGAAACCCAGCAGCCGGACCGCAGCATCAACATCGACGGCCCGCCACGCCAGGCTGCGTTCGACGCCGAAGGCAACCCGACTCAAGCCGCCCTTGGCTTCGCCAAGAAGTGTGGCGTCGAGCTGAGCGAGATCGACCAGAGCGGCCCGAAACTGCGGTTCAGCCAGGTCATCACTGGCAAACCGACCGCCAGCTTGTTGCCCACCATCGTTGAAGACTCGCTGAACGACTTGCCGATCCCGAAGCGCATGCGCTGGGGCGCACGCAAAGAAGAGTTCGTACGTCCGACCCAGTGGCTGGTAATGCTGCTCGGTGACCAGGTCATCGACTGCACGATCCTCGCCCAAACAGCAGGTCGTGACTCCCGTGGTCATCGCTTCCACCACCCGCAAGCTGTGCGCATCACTTCGCCGGCCAACTACGCCGCCGACCTGCGTGCCGCCTACGTGCTGGCCGACGCCAATGAGCGTCGCGAGTTGATCAGCAAGCGCACCGAGGAGCTGGCCCGCCTGCAGGAAGGCACCGCTATCGTGCCGCCAGGCCTGCTCGACGAAGTGACCGCATTGGTCGAATGGCCGGTGCCGCTGGTGTGCTCGTTCGAAGAACGTTTCCTCGATGTGCCGCAAGAAGCGCTGATCACCACCATGCAGGACAACCAGAAGTATTTCTGCCTGCTGGACGTTGACGGTAAGTTGCTGCCGCGTTTTATCACCGTGGCCAACATCGAGAGCAAGGACCCGCAGCAGATCATCGCCGGTAACGAGAAAGTCGTTCGCCCGCGCCTGACCGACGCCGAGTTCTTTTTCAAGCAAGACAAAAAGCAGAAGCTCGAAGACTTCAACCTGCGCCTGCAAAACGTGGTGTTCCAGGAAAAACTCGGCAGCGTCTACGACAAGGCCGTGCGGGTTTCCAAGCTGGCCGCTTATATTGCGCCACGCATTGGCGGCGATGCTGCTTGGGCGGCGCGTGCGGGCATGCTGTCCAAGTGCGACCTGGCCACCGAGATGGTCGGCGAGTTCCCGGAGATGCAAGGTGTTGCCGGCTACTACTATGCGCTCAACGACGGCGAGCCGGATGACGTTGCCTTGGCGCTGAACGAGCAGTACATGCCGCGCGGTGCTGGCGCTGAGTTGCCAAGCACCCTGACCGGTGCAGCCGTGGCCATCGCTGACAAGCTCGACACGCTCGTTGGCATCTTTGGTATCGGCATGCTGCCCACCGGCAGTAAAGACCCGTATGCCTTGCGCCGTGCGGCCCTGGGCGTGTTGCGCATCCTGATCGACAAGAAGCTGGACCTCGACCTGACCCAGGCCGTGGTGTTCGCGGTCGGCCAGTTCGGTGCCAAGGTCAAGCAAGCCGGCCTCGCCGAGCAAGTGCTGGAATTCGTGTTCGACCGCCTGCGCGCGCGCTACGAAGATGAAGGCGTGGATGTGTCGGTGTACCTGTCTGTGCGTGCCCTGCAACCGGGTTCGGCGTTGGACTTCGACCAGCGCGTACAAGCCGTGCAGGCCTTCCGCAAACTGCCGGAAGCCGACGCATTGGCTGCCGTGAACAAGCGTGTGTCGAACCTGCTGAGCAAGGCCGAAGGCCTGGGCAACGCTGACGTCGACCCTGGCCTGTTCGCCGATGCCAAGGAGTTCTCGCTGAACTCAGCCATCGCCAAGGCTGAAAACGCAGTGAAACCGCTGATCGCTGAGCGTAATTACGCCGAAGCACTGGCGCGCCTGGCGACCTTGCGTGAGCCGGTGGATGCGTTTTTCGAAGCCGTGATGATCAATGCCGAAGATGCAGGCGTGCGGAAAAACCGCTACGCCATGCTCGCGCGTCTGCGTGGCTTGTTCGTCAACATCGCTGACATTTCGACGCTGAGCTGACCATGGTGAAACTGCTGATTCTCGATCGGGACGGGGTGATCAATTACGACTCCGACGCTTACATCAAGTCGGTGGCGGAATGGGTTCCACTGCCCGGCTCGATCGAGGCCATCGCGCAGTTGAGCAAAGCCGGCTGGACGGTGGCCATCGCCACCAACCAGTCCGGCATCGCCCGTGGCTACTACGACATCGCAACCCTGGACGCCATGCACACGCGCCTGCGCACCTTGGTGGCCGAGCAGGGTGGCGAGGTAGGGTTGGTGGTGTATTGCCCCCACGGGCCGGATGAGGGCTGCGATTGCCGCAAACCCAAACCCGGCATGTTGAAAACCATTGCAGAACATTACAAGGTGCCCTTGGCTGGGATATGGTTCGTCGGGGACAGCCTCGGTGACCTGGAGGCGGCCAAAGCCGTCGACTCTCAGCCAGTTTTGGTTAAGACCGGAAAAGGCGAAAAGACCCAGGCGAAAAACCTGCCGGTAGGCACTTTGATTTTTGACGATCTGGCGGCCGTGGCCGCAGAACTTATCAACAACTAGCTGCCCTCGACTTCCTGACCAAGGATGTTCGGGAGAGCGCTTTTAACAGGCGGGCGTTGTCCCGCAACGGTAAATGCCGCCATGTCGATTTTGCAGGCCATCAGAACCTTTTTCTTTTACCTGCTGCTGGGCACCAGTTCGTTTCTCTGGTGCACCCTGAGCTTTTTTATTGCACCGTTCCTGCCATTCAAAGCGCGTTATCGCTTTATCAATGTCTATTGGTGCCGTTGCGCGTTGTGGTTGACCAAGGTGTTCCTGGGCATTCGCTTCGAGATCAAAGGCGCGGAAAATGTCCCGGACCAGCCCTGCGTGATTCTGTCGAACCACCAGAGCACCTGGGAGACGTTCTTTCTTTCGGCGTACTTCTCGCCGTTGAGCCAGGTGCTCAAGCGTGAGCTGCTGTACGTGCCGTTCTTCGGCTGGGCCATGGCCATGTTGCGTCCGATCGCTATTGACCGTGACAACCCCAAGGCAGCGCTCAAGCATGTGGCCAAGAAGGGCGACGAGCTGCTCAAGGATGGCGTTTGGGTACTGATCTTCCCCGAAGGTACACGTGTGCCCTTCGGCACCGTAGGCAAGTTCTCGCGCGGAGGTACGGCTTTGGCGGTCAACGCCAACCTGCCAGTGCTGCCGATTGCGCATAATGCCGGCAAATTTTGGCCTAAGACTGGCTGGGCCAAACGCGCGGGGACTATCACGGTGGTCATTGGCGAACCGATGTACGCCGAAGGTGAAGGTCCACGGGCAATTGCCGCGTTGAATGACCGTGCCCAGGCATGGAATCAAGCGCAGCAACGGGCGATGGGTTCGCTGCCGCCGGAGCCGATTGTGGTCGACACACCCGTGATCTGAGTATCTGTGGATAAGCTGTGCACGGATTGTTGGCGAATTGCCCTTTTTGTCTTATAAGAATTTGATTTTGTTAGATATTTCAAAAGCTCATAAAATCACGAAAAACGTGCATAAGTTTTTTCAGCATAAAAAAACCGGTCCTTGTGACCGGTTTTTTATGCACAGCGCTAAAGTCGATTTTTTCAGTCTTCCAGCAGCGGCAGTTGCAGGCTGAAAGTGCTGCCTTTGCCCACCACGCTTTCGCAACTGATGCGCCCACCATGACGCTCCACCACGGCTTTGACCATGGTCAGTCCCAATCCTAATCCCTCGCTGCCCTGAGCTGAATCGAAGCGACGGTATTGGCTGAACAGTTCCGGCAAGTCCTCTTCGGCAATCCCTGGGCCTTGGTCACTGATGCGACATTCCAACCAGCCTTGCGCGCTGCTTTTCCTCAACCTCACGGTCGTACCGGAGGACGAATACTTGATGGCGTTCTCAAGCACGTTGAACAACGCACGCGTAAGCAGTGACTGGTCAGCCGAGACCATACCCTCATCGGCTTCATTCAGGTCGTGAACCAGATGGATCCCCTTCAGTTGGGCGATCACTGCCACTTGATCAAAGGCATCCATTACCAACATGGCGAACAACGTTGGCTGGAACTGGTAACCGTCAGCTTCGGCTTTCGCCAGTTGCACGAAGGATTCGGTGAGGCTCAAGGCGCGACGCACTTGTTGTTCGATCTGAGCGAAAACCGGTGACTCGCCGTTATGCACATCCAGCAGCGCGAGGATCGCCGAATGCGGTGCGCGCAGGTCGTGGGAGAGGAACCGCAACATGGTCTCGCGGTGTTGCTGGGCTTCGCGTTCCTTACTCAAGTCCGTCAGGCTTAGCAGCCATCCAAGTGCAACATCGCCCTCGGCCGGTAGCAACGGTGCAAGCTCCATGCGCAGGCTGCGCTGGTGGATATCCCGGAACTCGACGAGCTCCAGCGCTGAGAGGGCAGGGCGGACGCCATTGTGCAGCGGCGGGTAGCCGAGATCTGCCAGTTGCTCCAACAGGTTTTCATTGACCAGGACATTACCGAACACTTCGCGGGCGATGCGGTTGGCCAGCAGGATATTGCCCTTGGGATCGGTAATCAGCGTCGCTACCGGCAAGCACTCCAGACCATCGGACATGAAGCGTCGTGTGTCGCGCGTGCGGCTTACGGCTTGTTCCAGGGCAAAGATACGCGCCTGTAGCACATCGCCTTTGCTGGCGGGCGCACGGCGGCGTTCGGGCAGTACTTTGGGCTCGTTATCAAGGCGGGTCAGTTCCCAACCGAAGTAGGCGATGATCACGCTGAGACGACGCCAGTTCCAGATCAGGTAGCTGAGCAACAAGCCGATCAAACAGGCCGCGGGCGACCACCAATGGCCGAGGCGCAGCAACGCCCAGGCACCCAGCAGAGAGATGGCCATGCAGCCCAGGGTCATCCAGAGCGCATAGCGCGGTCGGTAGAGCAGCAGGCCCAGCAGCAACGCCACCAGGGAGGTCGCCATCAGCGCCGCGAGCCAGCCCGGCAGATCAACGATGCTGCGGCCTTGCAGCAAGCCATTCAGCACGTTGGCCTGGATCTCCACGCCCGCCGTGTTGCCGACCGTGGAGGAGAGTGGTGTAACGAACCGATCGCCCATCCCGGAAGCCGTCGACCCGACTAGGATCAGTCGATTGCGCAGCTGCTCGGGAGGTACCTCACCGCGCAGGACACTGACATAGGACACACTGGGAAAACGCGCATGTGGCGCGATAAACGGGATACGGATTGCATGTTCACGATGCCAGTGCTGGGTGATCGACCGCTGAGGTTCACCCGGCATCTCTGATAACTCACCACTCATCTCGTAGGCCAGCCAGGCCAGTTGCGGCGCCGTAGCATCGGGTGGGCCTTCACGCATATACAGGCTACGGACTATGCCATCACTGTCCGCCTCCACATTGATGTGGCCCACGCCCTTGGCACATTTGAGCAACGGCAGCATCTGCGCGCCGGGTTGGCTGTAGCTCGCCGTACCTTCGCGCACCAGCGGCAACAAGACATTGCCGGCGTTGCAGACGGACTCGGCCAGGCGCTTATCCTGTGCAGGATCGCCGGGTTCACTGAAGATCACATCGAACAGAATACCCGCGGGCTGGGCGGCACTCAGGCGGTCGATCAGATCCGCGTGCAGGCTTCGCGGCCAGGGCCATTGGCCGAGTTTTTTCAGGCTGGGATCATCGATGGTCACCAGCAGGATACGCGGGTCGACCGGCAGGGGCGTGAGACGGCGCAGGCTGTCGTACAACGGGTTATTCAGAGCCAGGCCTGGGCTCAATGACAGATAAGCGGTGAAGGGCAGCAGCAGCAAACCAATCCATAACCACTCACGCACCAAGCCATGGAACAGGCGCTGAGCATGGGTAGGTTGACGTTTCTCGGTCTTGCGCCAGAGCATCATTGGTCATGTGCCTGAGTGGTGGGCGGGTAGTAAAAGATGTCATAGACGCCGGTTTCTCCCTCCAGTCCGTTTTCATCGTATGCCGACAGCCGCACGTGATAAAACGAGGCTTTGAGCCCAGTGAAGCTCATTTTCGGCACGCTGGAAAAATTTTCCTGCTTGATGTTCATAAAGGCTTTATCAGTGGCGACCTGGGCACGGTATCGCTGGGCACCGGGCAAAGGCCGAAGGTACAAACTCCAGACGGGAGCGTCGCCTTTCTGACCGTCCTGCCCAACAAGCTTCGGTGCGGCGAGCAGTTCCACGGGTTTCAGTTCACCCTGTGTCTTGAAAAGCAGACCTTGCCGCGCACCCACTTTTACTTCGTTTTCCACTGGCTTGGTTTTCATGTCGCGTTTGACCGCTACCTGGCCTTCCAACACCTCAAGCACCGATTGCTCCGCATCATTGCGCACCCGAAAGTGCGTACCTCGCACGCCCAGTACACCCACCGGCGTCACGATCTGAAAGCGGTCGTGGTCACTGGCGCGCTTGATCACATAGGCCTCGGCCTGGCCCTGTTCGAGCACGACCTGGGGAATCGAAAGCTTTTTCTCCAGGTGCAATCGCACTTGGGAGCTGGCGGGCAACACCACCCGGGAACCATCGCCGAGCAACAGGCTGACAAACGCGGTCGACGAGGTCTTCACGCCTTCCTGTTCATCAATGGTCATGCCTTCAAGCAAAGGGCTCGCCTTGCCCTTGGGATCGAGCTTCCAGGCGTCCCCCGTGAGGTGCAGGACTACTGCCGGCAAAGGCTGGGCGCGACACAGCTGGTTGTCATCAATGTAAGGCGAGCGAATCTTGGCGGCAGCATCCACAGAACCGAACACCATGATCAACAATGAGGGGAGGGCAAGGCGCAAGCAGTTGGGGGAAAGGATCATGGTGCTCATCACGGTTGGGATTCCAGAGGGCATCTGACATCAGCACACACGAGTTTACGACAGCGCATGCGTCGGCTGATCCTTTTCCTTACGGTCGGGAGCCGGTATCTTTCCCCCATCGGTATCGAAGACTTTCAATGGGTTAATAGCTCATTGATGTCATCGTATAGAGAGATCCAAGGGGTCGACGAATCTGAGCACAATTATTCAGATTCAAAGACCGGCATCTGCGCTGTATGTGCCTGTAAATAAACCGGCCGACGGCTGCTGTACTCTTCAAGAAAGGACCCACTCATGCGTGTCGCAATACTGGATGACGAGCCCGCGGAATTGCGACGGGTGGAACAGACACTGCGACAAATCCCCAGCACCGCCGAACAGCCCTGGACCCTGCATTGCTTCGAACGCGGTGAAGACCTGCTACGCCAACTGCGTCGCGAAACCTTCGACCTGTTGATACTCGACTGGCAACTGCCGGACATCACCGGTATCGCGCTGCTGCGCTGGACCCGTGAACACATGGAGTCGCCACCCGCGGTAATCATGCTCACCAGCCGTGATGCCGAGAGCGATATCGTCGCTGCGCTGAACAGCGGCGCCGATGATTACGTCAGCAAACCCTTTCGTCCTAATGAGTTGAAAGCACGAGTCACCGCGGTTCTACGTCGCCACGGCCTGCAGAAGTCAGCAACTCACGAAGTACAGAGTTTTAATGACCTGACCTTTGACGATGCTGAACTGACAGTGACGCGCGCAGGTAAACCGATCAACCTCACCGAACGTGAGTATCGTCTGGCTAGCTGCTTGTTTGCCAACCTGGCGCGGCCACTGTCCCGAGAGTATCTCTACGAGCGGTTCTGGACCCATGAAGAAATGGTCTCGTCGCGGCCGCTCGATACGCATATCTATCGGCTGCGCAACAAGCTGGGGTTGACCGCAGACCGCGGTTGGCAGTTGCTGACGATCTACGGGTACGGGTATCGGTTGGAGAGTGTGGCAGCGGCATCTCAAGACTGAAAATGATGATGTTCCACGTGGAGCATTTGGAAAGTCACCCATCTGCACTCAATAAAAAAGGCCAACGCTAAGCGTTGGCCTTTTTGTGTTTGCGATTATCTGGATCAGAAGTCCAGGTTAGAAACCGCCAACGCATTGCTCTCGATGAAGTCACGGCGAGGTTCGACCGCATCACCCATCAGGGTGTTGAAGATCTGGTCTGCGCCAATGGCGTCTTCGATGGTCACACGCAGCATGCGGCGCTGAGCGGGGTCCATGGTGGTTTCCCACAGCTGGTCGGGGTTCATCTCGCCCAAACCTTTGTATCGCTGGATGGTGTGGCGCTTGGTGCTTTCAGCCATCAGCCAGTCAAGGGCTTCCTTGAATTCCCTAACCTGCTTCTTGCGTTCGCCACGCTGAATGTAAGCGCCGTCATCCAGCAGGGTGCTCAACTGCGCGCCCAGGGTAACCACTGTCTTGTAGTCATTGCTGCCGAAGAAGTCGCGGTTGAAGGTGACGTAGTTGGAAAGGCCGTGGGAGATCAGTTCGACCTCTGGCAGCCACACGTTACGTTCACGGTCTTCACGCAGGCTGGCTTTGTACACTAGGCCAGACTTCTCGACGGTGCGCAGGCGCACTTCGTACTGGGCCAGCCAATCCTGCATGTGCGCATGATCGCCCAACTGTTCCAGGCTCACGGCTGGCAGATAGATGAAGTGCTCGGTCAGTTCCTGAGGGTACAGGCGCGACAAACGCTTGAGGGTCTTCATCACCATGCGGAAGTCGTTAACCAAGCGCTCCAGCGCCTCACCGGAGATGCCCGGGGCTTCATCGTTCAGGTGCAAGCTGGCATCTTCCAGAGCCGACTGCGTCATGTACTCTTCCATGGCGTCGTCGTCTTTGATGTATTGCTCTTGCTTGCCCTTTTTCACTTTGTACAACGGCGGCTGGGCGATGTAGATGTAGCCACGCTCGATCAGCTCTGGCAACTGACGGAAGAAGAAGGTCAGCAGCAAGGTACGGATGTGCGAACCGTCGACGTCAGCATCGGTCATGATGATGATGTTGTGGTAACGCAACTTGTCGATGTTGTACTCGTCACGGCCGATACCGCAGCCCAACGCCGTGATCAAGGTGCCGACTTCCTGAGAGGAAATCATCTTGTCGAAGCGAGCCTTCTCGACGTTGAGGATCTTACCCTTCAACGGCAGGATAGCCTGGGTGCGACGGTTACGACCCTGCTTGGCGGAGCCGCCAGCAGAGTCACCTTCCACCAGGTACAGTTCGGAAAGGGCAGGGTCTTTCTCTTGGCAGTCAGCCAGTTTGCCCGGCAGGCCGGCGATATCCAGCGCACCTTTACGACGGGTCATCTCACGGGCTTTACGCGCGGCTTCACGGGCGCGTGCAGCATCGATCATCTTGCCGACAACCAGCTTGGCTTCGTTCGGGTTCTCCAGCAGGAAGTCGGAGAAGTACTTACCCATCTCCTGTTCCACTGCGGTCTTCACTTCGGAAGACACCAGCTTGTCTTTGGTCTGGGAGCTGAACTTGGGATCCGGCACTTTCACCGAAATGATCGCGGTCAGGCCTTCGCGCGCATCGTCACCGGTGGTGGCGACTTTATGCTTCTTGGCCAAGCCTTCGGCTTCGATATAGGTGTTGAGGTTACGCGTCAGTGCGGAACGGAAACCCACCAAGTGAGTACCACCGTCGCGCTGTGGAATGTTGTTGGTGAAGCACAACAGGTTCTCGTTGAAGCTGTCGTTCCACTGCAGGGCGATTTCCACGCCGATGCCGTCTTCACGCTGGATGTTGAAGTGGAACACCTGGTTGACCGCAGTCTTGTTGGTGTTCAGGTATTCAACGAACGCACGCAGACCGCCTTCGTATTTGAACAGCTCTTCCTTGCCGCTGCGCTCGTCCTTGAGGACGATACCCACACCGGAGTTAAGGAAGGACAACTCGCGAATACGCTTGGCCAGGATGTCCCAGCTGAAGTGGATATTCTTGAAGGTTTCGGCAGACGGTTTGAAGTGAATCTGCGTACCGGTAGTTTCGCTGTCACCGACAATTTTCATCGGTTCTTGTGGAACACCGTGCACGTAGGTCTGTTCCCAGATCTTGCCGCTACGGCGAACAGTCAGGATCAGCTCTTCGGACAGCGCGTTCACGACTGACACACCTACGCCGTGCAAACCACCGGAGACTTTATAGGAGTTATCGTCAAACTTACCGCCGGCGTGGAGCACAGTCATGATGACCTCTGCCGCCGAAACGCCTTCTTCTTTGTGCACGTCTACCGGAATACCGCGACCGTTGTCGCGCACGGTAATAGATTCATCCGGGTGGATGATGATGCTGATGTCGTCGCAGTGACCGGCCAGAGCTTCGTCGATGGAGTTGTCGACCACCTCGAACACCATGTGGTGCAGACCGCTACCGTCATCAGTGTCGCCAATGTACATACCGGGACGTTTGCGTACGGCATCCAAACCTTTCAGCACTTTAATGCTGGTCGAGTCGTACGTATTTTCTTCGCTCATGCCTTCACTCCCGATGGTCGTGGGTCTGGGTGATACGGCCTTGTTCCACGTGGAACAAAGCGACTGGCGTTTCCGTCTGCCAGCCTTCCCTCAATAATTCGTGGTCTACACAGGTGATAAACACCTGGCAGCGTAATTCTTCCAACAAACGGCATAACGCGCGGCGATGTTGCTCGTCTAGTTCGGACGGCAAGTCATCCACCAGATAAATACACTGACCGCGCCGGGCCTGGCTAACCAAATGGCCTTGGGCGATCCGCAGCGCACACACCACCAACTTTTGCTGACCACGGGACAAAATGTCCGCAGCATTGTGAGCGCCTAATCTAAGACGCAAATCAGCCCGTTGGGGTCCGGCCTGGGTATGGCCAATTTGCTGATCCCGCTGTAAGGACGTCGCGAGCACAGCACTCAGCTCACGCTCTTTGTCCCAACCACGGTAGTAACTCAGCGTCAGGCCCTCGAGGTCCAACAACTCACTCAAGGTCTGCTCAAAGACTGGTTTCAAGGCTTTGATATAGGCACGGCGGTATTCATCTATTTCGTCGCTAACCAGGCACAGTTCCCGGTCCCAGGCCGCTTGCGAAGCGGCGTCAAGTGTACCATGCCGCAGCCATGAGTTCCGCTGCCGCAGGGCCTTCTGCAGGCGCTGCCAAGTGGCCATGAAACGCGGTTCCACGTGGAACACTCCCCAATCGAGGAATTGCCTACGGATTTTCGGCGCGCCTTCCAACAGACGAAAGCTGTCAGGGTTGATCAGTTGCAGTGGCAGGATTTCCGCCAACTGCGCAGCACTGCGAGCATTTTGCCCATCAATGCGAATCTGGAACTCTCCGCCGCGGTCACGGGATATTCCAAGACTGCTGTGCCCACCCTCAGCCAGTTCGACCTGGCCAAACACCGTGCACGCCAATTGTTCATACTGGATAACCGGTAGCAGGCGGGCACTGCGAAATGAACGGGCAAGCCCCAGCAAGTGGATGGCTTCCAGCACGCTGGTTTTGCCACTGCCATTAGCGCCGTGGAGGATATTGATGCGGGGAGAAGGGGAGAAGGTCACCGGGTGCAGATTGCGCACCGCGGTGACCGAGACGCGACTGAGGGACATCTAGCTTCTGCTGAGCATGATTACAGGCGCATCGGCATGACAACATAAGCCGAGTCGTCGTTATCGGATTCCTGCACCAGAGCGCTGCTGTTAGAGTCCGACAAGATCAGGCGAACCTGTTCAGTGGTCATCACACCCAGCACGTCCAGCAGGTAACTCACGTTAAAGCCGATTTCCAGCGAACCGCCGTTGTAGTCGACGCCCACTTCTTCTTCCGCTTCTTCCTGCTCAGGGTTGTTGGCCTGGATTTTCAGCTGACCGTTGGCCAACTGCAGACGAATACCACGGTACTTTTCGTTGGAAAGAATCGCGGTGCGGCTGAAAGCTTCACGCAGGGCCTGACGGTCACCGATCACCAGCTTGTCGCCACCTTTAGGCAGCACGCGCTCGTAATCCGGGAATTTGCCATCGACCAGTTTGGAAGTGAAGGTGAACTCGCCGGTGGTGGCGCGAATATGGTGCTGGCCCAGCACAATGCTGACATTACCTTCCGGCTCGGTGAGCAGGCGCGCCAGCTCGAGAATACCTTTACGCGGCACGATCACCTGGTGACGGTCTGGCTGACCGATATCGGCGCGCATCGAGCACATCGCCAGGCGGTGACCGTCGGTAGCCACGGCACGGATGATGCCTTCCGACACTTCCAGCAGCATGCCGTTGAGGTAGTAACGCACGTCCTGCTGCGCCATGGCGAAACTGGTGCGCTCGATCAAGCGACGCAGTTTGCTCTGCTCCAGGCTGCAGGTCAGCGAACCTGGGCCTTCTTCAACCGTTGGGAAATCATTGGCTGGCAAAGTGGACAGGGTAAAACGGCTGCGACCCGCCTTGACCACCAACTTGGCTTCATCAACCTTGATGTCGATCAACGCGTCATTTGGCAGGCTTTTGCAGATATCCATCAGCTTGCGCGCAGGCACAGTGATCTCGCCAGGTTCGGCAGGCTCTTCCAGCTGCACACGACCGACCAGCTCCACTTCCAGATCGGTACCGGTCAGGGACAACTGCTGGCCTTCGACGACCAACAATACGTTGGAAAGCACCGGCAAGGTCTGTCGGCGCTCGACGACGCCTGCGACCAGTTGCAGGGGTTTCAACAGGGCTTCGCGTTGAATGGTGAAATGCATGGTCTAGTCCCTTGCCTTAATAAGCTGCGCTGGTGTCATCAAGTTGTCAGTGTACGCAGCAGGTTCTTGTAGTCCTCGCGAATATCCGCGTCGGATTCCTTAAGTTCATTGATCTTGCGGCATGCGTGCAAGACTGTCGTGTGGTCACGCCCGCCAAACACATCACCGATTTCCGGCAGGCTGTGGTTGGTCAGCTCCTTGGAGAGCGCCATGGCCACCTGACGGGGACGTGCTACCGAACGCGAACGGCGCTTGGACAGCAGGTCGGAAATCTTGATCTTGTAGTACTCGGCCACAGTGCGCTGGATGTTATCCACACTCACCAGTTTGTCCTGCAGTGCCAACAAGTCTTTGAGGGATTCACGAATCAGCTCGATGGTGATGTCGCGGCCCATGAAGTGCGAGTGCGCGATAACCCGCTTGAGCGCGCCTTCCAGCTCACGAACGTTGGAACGAATGCGTTGGGCGATGAAGAACGCCGCGTCGTGCGGCAAGTCGACCTTGGCCTGGTCGGCCTTTTTCATCAGGATCGCGACACGGGTTTCCAGTTCCGGCGGCTCTACAGCTACGGTCAAGCCCCAGCCAAAGCGCGATTTCAGACGTTCTTCCAGGCCTTCGATTTCTTTCGGATAACGGTCACTGGTCAAGATGACCTGTTGGCCGCCTTCGAGCAGGGCGTTGAAGGTGTGGAAAAACTCTTCCTGGGAACGTTCCTTGCGGGCGAAGAACTGAATGTCATCGATCAGCAAGGCGTCAACCGACCGGTAGAACCGCTTGAATTCGTTGATGGCATTGAGCTGCAAGGCCTTGACCATGTCAGCCACGAAGCGCTCCGAGTGCAGGTACACGACCTTGGCATTCGGGTTCTTCTTTAATAGGTGGTTACCCACAGCGTGCATCAAGTGAGTCTTACCCAAGCCAACGCCGCCATAAAGGAAGAGTGGGTTGTAGCCGTGCTTGGGGTTATCGGCTACCTGCCAAGCAGCTGCACGAGCCAGCTGGTTGGATTTACCCTCAACGAAGTTCTCGAAGGTAAACGTGCGGTTCAGGTAACTCGTGTGCTTGAGCGCGCCTTCTACCTGCACGGTGCGCTGTTCAGCGCGAACCGGTGCTTGCTGGGAGGCGGCCCCGGCCATCGGGTCAAAACTGTCACGGGACGGCTCTTCATGCTGTGATGCATTCTTTTGCGCAGAGGACTTGGAGGCTGTCGGCGCAGGTGCACTGGGGGCCGGTGCAGCAGCGGCCTGAGCGTGCGACGCAGCAGCGGCCAACGGCGCATTCGGCGCAGCACGAGGTGCGGAGCTGCGTTTGCTGCCTATTAATAAGGAAAGCACGGGCGCGAGGCCGTTGCCATGTTCGTCGAGCAATTCGAGAACGCGGCTCAGGTACTTCTCGTTGACCCAGTCGAGGACAAAACGATTGGGCGCGTAGACACGCAACTCGTCGCCTTCGGCTTCGACCTGTAGCGGACGGATCCAGGTGTTGAATTGCTGGGCAGGCAGCTCATCGCGCAAAAGCTCCACGCACTGCTGCCAAAGTTCCACTGACACGGATATCCCCTAAGTTGAAAGCCGGTGAGGCAAAAACAGCCGCCATTGTAGCGGCGAGCCGCCCACTTATCCACATGTAGGTTGATCAGAGGCCAGCCAAAATCAACGTCTTAACGGTAAAGAAGTCGACCAATGGTCTGTGCATAAGCTCTGTGGATAAGCGCTCCTAAGGTCGTTGTACAAGTGGGGGCGAAAGTCTGTGGGTAACTGGCCTGTGGATAACAGACCATTCCACACACAGCTTATCCGACAGCGCAGCACAGGCAGAGCACCGTTTCTCCCCCGTGTTGTCATTCTCTGTACATCACGTGGAATATGGCCTAAAGGCACTTATCCACAAAGGATGGCCTGCCTAGCTTTTATAAGCTTTACAGAAAAGCTTTAAATAACTTCCTTCTTTATTTTTATATCTATGCCACTGCCCGTGAAGGCCAAGCAGACAGAAAAGGCCAAATGGAGCCTAGAGATCTAATTGAAGGAAAAGCTGGTTGGAAATTGACCTAGAGGCTTGCTTTCTCTAGAATCGCCGGTCTCTTAAAACGGGGGCCATTCCGGCCCGTTGTGGACGAACCAGGTAACAACGCCATGAAACGTACTTTCCAACCAAGCACCATCAAACGCGCCCGCACTCACGGCTTCCGTGCTCGCATGGCTACCAAGAACGGCCGTGCTGTCCTGTCGCGTCGTCGCGCCAAAGGTCGTGCGCGTCTGGCAGTTTGATAATCCGGTACTGGTGGTGAGTCAGGACTTCAGTCGGGAAAAGCGTTTGCTGACCCCCCGGCATTTCAAGGCAGTCTTTGACTCCCCCACCGGCAAGGTTCCGGGGAAAAATCTCCTGCTCCTTGCGCGTAACAACGATCTTGATCACCCCCGTCTCGGGTTGGTGATCGGCAAGAAGAGCGTAAAGCTCTCCGTTGAGCGCAATCGCCTCAAGCGTCTGATGCGCGAATCGTTTCGCCTCCACCAGGACACTCTGGTTGGTTGGGATATTGTTATCGTCGCGCGCAAAGGCTTGGGGGACGTAGAAAACCCCGAATTGATTCAGCATTTCGGCAAGCTCTGGAAACGTTTGGCGCGTACCCACAAGCCAGCACCAGCAGTCAGCACCGAAACTGTAGGGGTAGACAGCCTTGATGCGTAAACTGGCCATCGTTCCGATCCAGTTTTATCGCTATGCCATTAGTCCTCTGATGGCCAGCCACTGTCGTTTCTACCCCAGTTGTTCCTGCTACGCGTTAGAGGCCATAGAAAATCATGGTCTTCTGCGCGGTGGCTGGCTGACCTTTCGTCGTTTAGGTCGCTGTCATCCGTGGAATCCCGGTGGTTATGACCCGGTTCCATCTATCCCTACCTCCCGTTCTTCTTCGATGGCCGAGTAATCATGGATATTAAACGCACGATCCTGATCGTCGCCCTGGCAATCGTGTCCTACGTCATGGTTCTTAAGTGGAACCAGGACTACGGCCAAGCTGCCCTGCCGACTCAGAATGTTGCTGCCAATGCTGTTCCTGCGGGGCTTCCCGACACAGTGAGTGGCACCAAAACTGCCGCCAGTGACGACATTCCACGTGCACCGGGCGAGACAAACGCACCTGCCGAAGTTCCAGTTGCCGCCAGCACGGACCTCATCCAGATCAAGACGGATGTATTGGACCTGGCTATCGACCCGCAAGGTGGCGATGTTGCCAAGCTGACGCTTCCGCTGTATCCGCGCCGTCAGGATCATCCGGAAATTCCATTCCAGCTGTTCGATAACGGTGGCGAGCGTGTTTACCTGGCTCAAAGTGGCCTGATCGGCACCAACGGTCCCGATGCAAGCGCTACCGGTCGTCCGGTTTTCTCTTCGGAGAAGAAGAGTTACCAACTGGCCGACGGCCAGGACCAATTGGTTGTTGACTTGAAGTTCAGCAAGGACGGCGTCAACTACATCAAGCGGTTCACCCTCAAACGTGGCCTGTACGACGTTGTTGTCACCTACTTGATCGACAACCAGAGCGCTCAGCCTTGGACCGGCGCTATGTTTGCGCAGCTCAAGCGTGATGCCAGCTCCGATCCGTCGTCCAGCACCGCCACTGGCACCGCGACGTACCTGGGCGCAGCCCTGTGGACAAGTTCGGAGCCTTACAAAAAAGTGTCGATGAAAGATATCGACAAGGTCAACGAAGACAAACAAAAGGCACCGATCACCTATAACGTGAACGGCGGCTGGGTTGCCTGGTTGCAACACTACTTCGTGACGGCGTGGATTCCTCAGCCTGGCCAGAACAACGTGGTTGCGGCTCGCAAGGACACCAAAGGCAATTACATCATTGGCTACACTGGCCCGGCATTGACCGTTGCTCCAGGTGCCAAGGCAGAAACCAGCGCCACCCTGTACGCCGGTCCGAAAAGCCAGGCTGTACTGAAAGAGTTGTCCCCAGGTCTCGAACTGACTGTGGATTACGGCTTCCTGTGGTTCATTGCCCAGCCGATTTTCTGGCTGCTGCAACATATCCACAGCATTGTCGGTAACTGGGGCTGGTCGATTATCTTCCTGACCATGCTGATCAAAGGGATCTTCTTCCCTCTGTCGGCAGCCAGCTACAAGTCGATGGCGCGCATGCGTGCCGTGGCGCCGAAACTGGCGGCACTGAAAGAGCAACATGGCGATGACCGGCAGAAAATGTCGCAGGCCATGATGGAGCTGTACAAGAAAGAGAAGATCAACCCGCTGGGTGGATGCTTGCCGATTCTGGTACAGATGCCGGTATTCCTGTCGCTGTACTGGGTACTCCTGGAAAGCGTGGAAATGCGCCAGGCACCGTTCATGCTGTGGATAACTGACCTGTCGATCAAAGACCCGTTCTTTATCCTGCCGATCATCATGGGCGCAACCATGTTTATCCAGCAGCGTCTGAACCCGACTCCGCCGGACCCGATGCAGGCCAAGGTAATGAAAATGATGCCAATCATCTTCACCTTCTTCTTCCTGTGGTTCCCAGCTGGTCTGGTGCTGTATTGGGTGGTCAACAACGTGTTGTCGATCTCTCAACAGTGGTACATCACACGTAAAATCGAAGCGGCTACCAAAAAAGCCGAGGCGTAATTTACTCTGTGGATAACCACTCAAGACGCCCCCTAGTGGGGCGTTTTGCTTTCCGTCACTTTTGTTCTGGAACCTGCTGATGAGCGCTCGTCGTGAAACCATCGCTGCTGTCGCTACCGCTCAAGGTCGCGGCGGTGTCGGTATCGTTCGAATTTCCGGGCCGCTCGCGGGCTTGGCAGCGAAGGCCATCAGTGGTCGTGAGTTGAAACCGCGCTATGCGCATTACGGCCCGTTCCTGGACGCTGACGAAAGCGTATTGGACGAAGGCCTGGCAATTTATTTCCCGGGCCCAAATTCCTTCACCGGCGAAGACGTCCTCGAATTGCAGGGCCATGGCGGCCCCGTTGTGCTGGATATGTTGTTGCAGCGCTGCCTGCAATTGGGCTGCCGCTTGGCCCGCCCAGGAGAATTCAGCGAACGCGCGTTTTTGAACGACAAGCTCGACCTGGCTCAGGCCGAAGCGATCGCTGACTTGATCGAAGCCAGTTCTGCACAAGCGGCGCGCAATGCGTTGCGCTCGCTGCAGGGGGCGTTCTCCTTGCGTGTGCATAACTTGACCGAACAATTGATCAGCCTGCGTATCTACGTCGAGGCGGCGATTGATTTTCCCGAGGAAGAAATTGACTTTCTTGCCGATGGCCACGTATTGGCGATGCTGGACAAGGTGCGCGACGAGTTATCCACAGTGCTGCGCGAAGCCGGGCAGGGCGCCTTGTTGCGTGATGGAATGACGGTAGTGATCGCTGGGCGGCCCAATGCGGGCAAATCCAGTCTGCTCAACGCACTGGCGGGACGTGAAGCAGCCATCGTCACTGAGATCGCCGGCACGACCCGGGATATCCTGCGCGAACATATCCACATCGACGGCATGCCACTGCACGTGGTTGACACTGCGGGTTTGCGCGATACCGATGACCAGGTTGAAAAGATCGGCGTGGAACGCGCCCTTAAGGCCATCAGCGAAGCGGATCGGGTGTTGCTGGTGGTGGATGCGACGGCGCCCGAGGCTGTGGATCCTTTCGCCCTATGGCCGGAATTCCTCGAGCAACGTCCAGACCCGGCCAAGGTCACGTTGATTCGCAACAAAGCCGATTTGACGGGTGAAGCCATCGCGATGGAAACCAGCGCGGATGGCCATGTCACTATCAGCCTCAGCGCAAAGTCAGCAGGTGATGGCTTGGAATTGCTGCGTGATCACCTCAAGGCCTGCATGGGCTACGAGCAGACCTCGGAAAGCAGCTTCAGTGCGCGCCGCAGGCACCTGGAGGCGTTGCGCCACGCGAGCGCAGCCTTGGAGCACGGTAAGGCACAATTAACCTTGGCGGGCGCAGGGGAGCTGCTGGCTGAGGATTTACGTCAGGCGCAGCAGCTGCTGGGGGAAATCACCGGCGCATTCAGCTCCGATGATTTGTTGGGCCGGATCTTCTCCAGCTTCTGCATTGGTAAATAACCGAGTTATCCACAACCTTACCAGTTGTAAGACACCGTACCGAGCAAGGTACGGCTGTCACCCCAATAGCAACGCCCTGCATCGTTGCAACCAGATACATATTCCTTGTCGAACAGGTTCTTGGCGTTTAAATCGACTGACCAGTTTTTGTCGATTTGATAGCCAACTGCAGCGTCTACCAGCGTCACGCTGCCGGCATCCAGTTTTCCGTAAAGGCTGGGTGCCGTGTAGGAAAACGTACTGTCGAAGTAGCGCACACCACCCCCCAGGGACAGACCTTTGAGTTGACTGTCGAGGAATCGATACTTGCCCCAAATCGACGCTTGGTTACGCGGCACGCCGGTCATCTGGTGCCCCTCAACCAGAGAGGTGGCCGAATCCTTGGTAATCCGCGCGTCAGTGTAGGTGTAGGCAGCAGTCACATTCAGGTTAGGCGTGATGGCGCTGTTCACTTCAACTTCCACGCCCTTGGCCCGGCTTTCGCCGACTTGACGATAGCTGTTGGTGGTGGCATCGAGGTAAGTGTCGTCCTGCTTGCGCAAGTCATACACCGAAACCGTCATCGCCGTATCCCATCCGATCGGCTCGTATTTCACGCCCACTTCGTATTGGCTGCTGGTGATCGGTTTCAACGGTGAACCCGCGTTGGAAATCTGCTGCACCGGGACGAACGCAGTGGAGTAGCTGACATAGGGCGTAAGCCCATTGTCGAACTGGTACATCACCCCACCCTGGTAGGTGAACTTGCGGTCTTCGGAGCCTGTGTTGCTGGCCTTGTTCACCTTGTCGCGATAATCGCTGTCGACCCAATCCTGGCGACCGCCAAGCAAGAACAACCAGTGGTCATACTTGCTCTGGATCTGTGCATAAACCCCTTTCATCTGTTGTTCGAGCAAGGTGTTTTGCACAGCCACCGGCGTCAAAGGATCTCGCAAGTACACAGGGTTATACACATTGATGGTGCCGGCAGAGCCTGCGTCCCAATCCTGGTTGAACGAGGTACGGTCATAGCTCGCGCCGAACAGCACGGTATTTTCCAGCCCGCCGACCTGGAATTTGCCTTCCAGTTGGTTATCCAGGGAGTAGACCATCGACTTGTTGTAGCGGTCGTAGGCAGTCATGTTCAGCTGAGTGCCAAAGCCACGGTTATTCAACGCGCCAGGCCAGGTTTCATGACGGTTAATGCGCGACTGCATATAGCGCGAGTTCTGGCGGAACTGCCAATCGTCGTTGAAGCTGTGGCTGAATTCGTAGCCGGTGCTCCAGGATTCGCGTTCAAAGGTG
This sequence comes from Pseudomonas tritici, assembly GCF_014268275.3. NCBI lineage: Bacteria > Pseudomonadati > Pseudomonadota > Gammaproteobacteria > Pseudomonadales > Pseudomonadaceae > Pseudomonas > Pseudomonas tritici. Next base: position 242,437 of record NZ_CP077084.1, on the reverse strand, counting down.
TTCCAATCCGGGTTACCGAGCATGGTGTGCTTGGACAGCTTGCCATTGGGGTTTGTAAGCAAGGTACCTGCGGCTGGTAGGCCAAGTTCGAGGTTGGTGTGGTCCTTCTGGTAATTGGCCAACAGGGTGAGGGTGTTGTAGTCGTCAAAATTCAGGGTCAGGGAAGGCGCAATGTAGAGTCGATCGTCTGGGACGTGATCGGTCTGTGTATCGGACTTGCGGCCAAGCATCACCACTCGCCCAAGAATGTTGTCGCTGTCATTGAGCGGGCCGGAGATATCCACACCCACTTGGCGTCGGTTGTTTGAGCCGTAACCCAGTTGCACCTCACCTTGCGGTGTGGCGGTCGGGTGTTTGCTGACCAGGTTCACCAACCCACCTGGTGCGTTTTCACCGTAGAGCAGGGAAGAAGGGCCGCGGAATACTTCGACTCGCTCTAGACCGTAAGGCTCGCTCGTTGTGTCGTACCGATTGCCTTGTACGCGTAGGCCGTCTCGCAGTAGGCCGTAGCCGTAATCCGTGGCGTTGAAACCGCGGATGAAGAACAGGTCACCGGCCAAGCCATCGCCGGCCGCAAAAGGCGGGGCGAAGATGCCAGGCACATAGCCCAATACTTCAGTCAGCGTCTGCGACTTCTGGTCCTTGATGCGTTGGCCGGTGACAACCGAAACCGAACGCGGTGTTTCTGACAAAGGCGTGCTGGTCTTGGTGCCGATGCGACTGTTTTGCGCCTTGTAGCCCACGTCACCGGCGATCTCCTGATTGAAACCAGCCTGTTGATAAGTGCTTACCGTGGTGGGCGCCAGTGTGAGTTCGCCAGCAGGCATGGCCTGCAGGACATAACTGCCGGGCGCCTGGACGACCGCCTGCAATCCCGAGTTTTGCAGCAGTAGCGCAAAGCCTTGATCCACCGAATAGTCACCTTCCAACCCTGGCGTGTTCAAACGCGTGGTTTGCTGGGGCGAAAAAGACAGAATCACATTCGCCCTGGCAGCAAATTGGCTCAAGGCATTATCCAGCGGGCCTGCAGCAATGGCGTAGTGTTGCACCGTGCTGGCGGCCATGGCGCTGGTTGATAGCAAAACAGCGGCCGTGGCTGCAGTACTGAGCAGTAGGCTGCCGGTCAAACCGTGGTAGGAAAGCCGCTGGCGAAACTTGGTAGGGAGGCGCATAGGTGGGTTAGCCCTGAAGGTTGCGTCGTGATTACCTGTAGGGCCGCACCAGGCAAAAAAAAGGTAACCCCCTTATGGATAATTTTTCCAGTCAGCTGATTCGCTTCACCGAAACCCAATAGCGAGTGAAATACTTCACTTTGATCGGCAAGGTCGCTTGCAGATTGGCCAGTACCGCATCCGTTGAATCCAGGCGCAACGTACCGGAAACGCGCAGACGTGCCGAAGCCACGTCGCATTGCAATACGCCCGGCCGATAACGCGCGAGCTCGTCGAGTACATCCCCGAGTCGAGCATCCAATACGATCAACTGGCCATCGACCCAGGCCGCCTGGGAACCGCGATACACAATGTTCGGCCCGACGTTTTGGCGATCAAAGTCAGCGCTTTCACCTGCTCCGAGCAAGCGGGCGTGGTTGGGCTGGTCACCTGGCGACACGCTCACGCGATCCTCCAGAACGCCGACACGTGTGGTGTCCGACAGTTGGCGCACGGTAAATCGGGTACCCAATGCCTGGACTCGCCCTTGGCGGGTTTCGACATAAAAGGGCGTGTGCCCGCCCAATTTTCCCGTGTGGATAAGTACTTCACCTTCGCGCAGGCGGATCAAACGCTGACGCCCGTCGAATACCACGTCAATCGCCGTGCCGGTGTTGAGATCAAGTTGCGTGCCATCGGCCAATTCGATACGCCGGCGTTCACCCACGGAAGTCCGGTAGTCGGCCAATACATTGCCCAGAGACGTGTGTTGCTGAACATTCCAGCCCAAGTACCCGGTACCGCCTAACACCAGCATCCACTTCAGTACCTGGCGACGTTGCTGCGTGGTCGACAATGCACGGCGGGTTAAATCCTGGGGCAGAGCGCCAAGACTGCGCTGTAATTGCTCCATCTGGTTCCATGCCGCCTGATGGGCCGGATCATCGTTGAGCCATTGCTGCCAGGCCTGGCGTTCTGCGGGTGTAGCCGGTTGGGATTGAAATTGCACATACCAACTGGCTGCGGACTCGAAGGTCTTGCGATCGGGAATCGCCATTACAGGCTGGCCATGATCAGCGAACACTCAGTCAATGCCCGAATCATATGCTTCTTCACTGTGGTCAGTGACACCTGCAGTTGATTGGCGATCTGTTGATAAGTCAGCCCTTCGATCTGCGACATCATGAAAATCCGCCGCGCCCGCTCGCCGAGTCCGGACAGGGCTTTATCCACAGCCACCAGGGTCTCAATGATGATGGCCTTGTCTTCTTCACTGATGGCGGTGCCTTCAGGCCGTTCAGCCAGTGTTTGTCTGTAGGCCTGTTCGATGGCGTGCCGGCGATAACGATCAATCACCAGGCCCTTGGCGATGGTCGCCAGATAGTCCCGCGGTTCAACGATCTGCGCCGCATGCCGTCCGCCTAGTATCCGCACGAACGTATCGTGCGCCACATCGGCGGCATCGCAGGCGTTATGCAACTTCCCTTTGAGCCACCCGTGCAACCAGGAATGGTGCTGCTCATAGATATGCTGGACTGCAACCGTGTGTGAAGAAGGGGGCATAGGGCATGACGAACTAGGTTAATGATAATCGCTATTATTAACTGCCCTACGGTGTTCCCACAATAGATCTCTACTTTCTGCGCTTACCAACGAATGTGAGGATTTGGTTGGCCTGCGTGTGGGCGAAATACACACGGTTGAACCAATTTCTGTGGATTAAACCCTGTGAATAACCGCCCTTGTGCCCAGTTGATAACAGGGCCTGAAACCTGAGTAAAAACCTGCCTGTGGATAACCACCTGTTTAATCCACAGGCTTAAACCACTTATCCAAGGGCCTCATTGGCACATGACCACAGACTTTTGAATCTCTGTACACATTGTAAATAGGGGCTTGTAGAGATCTATCCACAGAAAAGGTGATAAGTAGAAATAAACATAAAAACAAAGATTTAATAAATTTCTCTCTTTTAATTTCTATTGTCTGTGATTCATCCACAGCTGGTTAAATTTTGTGCAAAGGGTTCTTTAGCAAGGGCTAAGTCCCTATACTTGCCGGCATTGCTCCAATCTCTTTCAACAGACAATTCCTGATTACCTACATAAGCAGGCACGAGGTGCGTGGTGGATTTCCCTTCCCGTTTTGAAGTGATCGTCATCGGCGGCGGTCATGCCGGTACCGAGGCAGCACTGGCGTCAGCACGCATGGGTGTCAAAACCCTGTTGTTGACGCATAACGTGGAAACCCTCGGTGCCATGAGCTGCAACCCCGCCATCGGTGGGATCGGCAAAAGCCATCTGGTCAAGGAAATCGACGCCCTTGGCGGCGTGATGGCCATGGCGACTGACAAAGGTGGTATTCAATTTCGCGTGCTCAACAGCCGCAAAGGCCCGGCCGTACGGGCTACCCGGGCTCAAGCCGACCGCATCCTGTACAAGGCGGCGGTACGCGAAACCCTGGAAAACCAGCCGAACCTGTGGATATTTCAGCAGGCAGCGGATGACCTGATCGTCGAGCAAGACCAGGTACGCGGTGTTGTCACGCAGATGGGCCTGCGGTTTCACGCAGAATCCGTGGTGTTGACCACCGGTACGTTCCTCGGCGGACTTATCCACATCGGTATGCAGAACTATTCCGGCGGCCGTGCGGGTGACCCCCCCTCGATCGCCCTGGCTAAACGACTGCGTGAATTGCCGCTGCGCGTCGGCCGTTTGAAAACCGGGACCCCGCCGCGTATCGACGGGCGTTCTGTGGATTTCTCGGTGATGACCGAACAAGCCGGCGATACACCGATCCCGGTCATGTCGTTCATGGGCTCCAAAGAACAGCACCCCAAACAGGTCAGCTGCTGGATCACCCACACCAATGCACGCACCCACGAAATCATCGCGGCGAACCTCGACCGTTCGCCGATGTATTCCGGGGTGATCGAAGGCATCGGCCCACGTTATTGCCCGTCGATTGAAGACAAGATCCACCGCTTTGCCGACAAGGAAAGCCACCAGGTCTTCATCGAGCCCGAAGGCTTGACCACCCACGAGCTGTACCCGAACGGGATTTCCACCTCACTGCCGTTCGACGTACAGATCCAGATCGTGCAATCGATTCGCGGTATGGAAAACGCGCACATCGTGCGTCCGGGCTACGCCATCGAGTACGACTACTTCGACCCGCGTGACCTGAAGTACAGCCTGGAAACCAAAGTCATTGGCGGTTTGTTTTTCGCCGGGCAAATCAACGGCACCACCGGTTACGAAGAAGCCGGCGCCCAAGGTTTGCTGGCCGGGACCAACGCGGCATTGCGCGCGCAGGGCAAAGACAGCTGGTGCCCGCGCCGCGATGAAGCGTATATCGGCGTATTGGTCGACGACCTGATTACCCTGGGTACCCAGGAACCGTACCGGATGTTCACTTCCCGGGCGGAATACCGATTGATCCTGCGCGAAGACAACGCCGACCTGCGTCTGACCGAAAAAGGCCGCGAGCTGGGCCTGGTCGATGACGCACGCTGGGAAGCTTTCTGCAAAAAACGCGAAAGCATTGCGTTGGAAGAGCAGCGCCTGAAAAGCACTTGGGTTCGCCCGGGCACCGAGCAGGGCGACGCGATCGCCGAAAAATTCGGCACGCCGCTGACCCACGAATACAACTTGCTGAACCTGCTGTCCCGTCCGGAAATCGACTACGCTGGCTTGGTCGAAGTGACCGGCCACGGCGCAGAAGACCCACAGGTTGCCGAGCAGGTCGAAATCAAGACCAAATACGCCGGTTACATTGACCGCCAGCAGGACGAGATCGCTCGGCTGCGTGCCAGTGAAAACACCAAGCTGCCTGTGGATATCGACTACACCGGGATTTCCGGGCTGTCGAAAGAAATTCAAAGCAAGCTGGGGATAACTCGGCCAGAAACCTTGGGGCAGGCGTCACGTATTCCCGGTGTCACCCCGGCAGCCATTTCGCTGTTGATGATTCATTTGAAAAAACGCGGCGCGGGCCGTCAGTTGGAGCAAAGCGCTTGAGTTCGTCTGTTACCTCGCAACACGCCGAAGAGTTATCCACTGGGGCGCTCCAGCTGGGCGTTGACCTGACCCCGGCCCAGCACGAATTGCTGTTGGGCTACCTGGCCCTGTTGATCAAATGGAACAAGGCTTACAACCTGACTGCTGTGCGTGACCCTGATGAAATGGTTTCGCGTCACTTGCTCGATAGCTTGAGCGTAATGCCATTCATCGAAAACGGTCGCTGGTTGGACGTGGGCAGTGGCGGTGGCATGCCTGGCATCCCGCTGGCCATCCTGTTTCCCGAGTCGCAAGTGACCTGCCTTGACAGCAACGGCAAGAAAACCCGCTTCCTGACCCAGGTCAAACTTGAACTCAAACTGGACAACCTGCAGGTTATCCACAGCCGCGTCGAAGACTTCACGCCTGAACAGCCCTTCAACGGAATTGTTTCCCGGGCGTTCAGCAGCATGGAGAACTTCAGCAACTGGACTCGCCACCTTGGCGACCGTGACACGCGCTGGCTGGCAATGAAGGGCGTTCATCCAAGCGACGAGCTGTTAGCATTGCCGGCAGACTTCCACCTCGATAGCGAACACGCCTTGGCCGTACCCGGTTGCCAAGGCCAACGCCATCTGCTGATACTGCGCCGCACGGCATGATTGGGAACACAAGCAAGAATGGCTAAGGTATTCGCAATAGCGAACCAGAAAGGTGGCGTGGGTAAAACCACCACCTGCATCAACCTCGCAGCATCCCTGGTCGCCACCAAGCGTCGGGTGCTGTTGATCGATCTCGATCCACAGGGCAACGCCACCATGGGTAGCGGTGTGGATAAACACGGCCTGGAAAACTCGGTGTACGACGTGCTGATTGGCGAGTGCGACCTGGGCCAGGCCATGCACTACTCCGAGCACGGCGGTTATCAACTGCTGCCGGCCAACCGCGATTTGACCGCGGCGGAAGTGGTGCTGCTCGAAATGCAGATGAAAGAAAGCCGTCTGCGCAGCGCCTTGGCGCCGATCCGCGAGAACTACGACTACATTTTGATCGACTGCCCACCGTCGCTATCGATGCTCACGCTCAACGCGTTGGTGGCCGCCGATGGGGTGATTATCCCCATGCAGTGCGAATACTTCGCACTGGAAGGTTTGAGCGACCTTGTGGATAACATCAAGCGAATCGCCGAGTTGCTCAACCCGAACCTGCAGATCGAAGGCTTACTGCGCACGATGTACGATCCGCGCCTGAGCCTGATGAACGATGTGTCGGCGCAGCTCAAGGAACACTTCGGCGAGCAGTTGTACGACACCGTGATTCCACGCAACATCCGCCTGGCCGAAGCGCCAAGCTATGGCATGCCCGCGTTGGCCTATGACAAAACGTCGCGCGGTGCCATTGCTTACCTGGCACTGGCCGGCGAGATGGTTCGTCGCCAACGCCGCAACTCACGCACCGCTGCAGCCCAGCCAACTTAAGGAATCCCCATGGCCGTCAAGAAACGAGGTCTCGGACGTGGACTGGATGCACTGCTGAGTGGTCCGACCGTCACATCGCTTGAAGAACAAGCGGTGCAGGCCGACGAGCGCGAGCTGCAACACCTGCCCCTGGACCTGATCCAGCGCGGCAAATACCAGCCACGCCGGGACATGGACCCCCAGGCGCTGGAGGAGTTAGCCAATTCGATCAAGGCCCAGGGCGTGATGCAGCCAATCGTGGTACGCCCGATTGGTGACGGCCGTTATGAAATCATCGCCGGTGAACGCCGCTGGCGCGCGAGCCAGCAGGCTGGCAAGGAAACTATCCCGGCGATGGTGCGCGATGTGCCGGATGAAACCGCCATCGCCATGGCGTTGATCGAGAACATCCAGCGTGAAGACCTCAACCCGATCGAAGAAGCGATCGCTTTGCAGCGTCTGCAGCAGGAATTCCAGTTGACCCAGCAACAAGTCGCGGACGCGGTGGGCAAGTCCCGCGTGACCGTGTCCAACTTGCTGCGCCTGATCGCATTGCCGGAAGTCATCAAGACCATGTTGTCCCATGGCGACCTGGAAATGGGCCACGCCCGTGCCTTGCTCGGTTTGCCGGAAAATCAACAGGTTGAAGGGGCGCGACACGTTGTCGCACGGGGGCTCACCGTTCGTCAGACCGAGGCCCTGGTTCGCCAGTGGCTCAGCGGCAAACCTGCACCGGTCGAAACGGCCAAACCTGATCCGGATATCGCGCGTCTTGAGCAGCGCCTGGCCGAGCGGCTGGGCTCTTCGGTGCAAATTCGTCACGGCAAGAAGGGCAAAGGGCAACTGGTTATCGGGTATAACTCGCTGGATGAGCTTCAGGGTGTTCTTGCTCACATCCGCTGAAACATTTGCTCATGTAGCGCGCGATCGGAAATCACTACCCGGCAGTTGAATAGGGGCTGAACCGCCCCTATACTCTGCGCGCATTTTGTCGGCACAAATTATGCCAAGTTATTGATTTCCGGCAGCCGACCATTGAGGAGCAAAAGTGATGGAAACCCGCACGCCAAACACGTTGCCGTTCCATCGCTTGGCCGTTTTTCCGGTTTTATTGGCTCAATTTGTGATTTTACTGATCGCCGCTTTGGCGCTTTGGTACGGGCATGGAGTCGTAGCCGGATATTCAGGACTCTGCGGAGGCCTGATAGCCTTGCTGCCCAATATGTATTTTGCTCACAGGGCCTTTCGGTTTTCCGGCGCCCGAGCAGCCCAGGCTATCGTCCGGTCTTTTTATGCCGGCGAGGCGGGGAAACTGATTTTGACGGCAGTGCTGTTTGCACTGACCTTTGCAGGTGTGAAGCCATTGGCGCCGCTGGCTGTATTCGGCGTCTTCGTGTTGACCCAACTGGTCAGCTGGTTCGCTCCCCTGCTAATGAAAACAAGACTTTCGAAACCTTAGGGCGTTTGAGGCAACCATGGCAGAAACAACCGCTTCGGGCTATATCCAGCACCACTTGCAGAACCTGACCTTCGGTCAGCTTCCTAATGGCGGCTGGGGCTTTGCCCACTCCGCAGCAGAAGCCAAAGAAATGGGTTTCTGGGCTTTCCACCTGGATACTCTGGGCTGGTCGGTCGCATTGGGTCTGATCTTCGTTCTGATTTTCCGCATGGCGGCCAAGAAGGCAACTTCCGGTCAGCCAGGTGCTTTGCAGAACTTCGTTGAAGTATTGGTCGAATTCGTCGATGGCAGCGTGAAAGACAGCTTCCATGGCCGTAGCCCGGTGATTGCACCGCTGGCACTGACCATCTTCGTCTGGGTGTTCCTGATGAACGCCGTCGACCTGATCCCGGTTGACTGGATTCCTCAGCTGGCCATCCTGATCTCCGGCGACCCGCACATTCCATTCCGCGCGGTATCGACCACTGACCCGAACGCTACCCTGGGCATGGCCTTGTCGGTGTTCGCGCTGATCATTTTCTACAGCATCAAGATCAAGGGCATCGGCGGCTTCATCGGCGAACTGACCCTGCACCCGTTCGGCAGCAAGAACATCTTTGTTCAAGCCCTGCTGATCCCGGTGAACTTCCTGCTGGAATTCGTAACCCTGATCGCCAAGCCGATTTCCCTGGCTCTGCGACTGTTCGGCAACATGTATGCCGGCGAGTTGGTGTTCATTCTGATCGCTGTGATGTTCGGCAGCGGCCTGCTCTGGCTTAGCGGCCTGGGCATCGTTCTGCAGTGGGCGTGGGCTGTGTTCCACATCCTGATCATCACCCTGCAGGCCTTCATCTTCATGATGCTGACCATCGTCTACCTGTCGATGGCGCACGAAGAGAACCATTAAGGCCAGTCTCGACTAGTCTGATGTCCTTCCCGGTGAAACGGGAAGGTGGCCCACCAGGGCTATGAAACGATTTGTTTTACCGCTTTAAAATCTAAAAAACCTAAACCATACGACGTAAAAGTCGGGAGGAAAGATGGAAACTGTAGTTGGTCTAACCGCTATCGCTGTTGCACTGTTGATCGGCCTGGGCGCCCTGGGTACTGCCATTGGTTTCGGCCTGCTGGGCGGCAAATTCCTGGAAGGCGCCGCGCGTCAGCCAGAAATGGTTCCAATGCTGCAAGTTAAAATGTTCATCGTCGCCGGCCTGCTCGACGCCGTGACCATGATCGGTGTTGGTATCGCTCTGTTCTTCACCTTCGCGAACCCTTTCGTTGGTCAACTCGCCGGTTAATCACTCGTTTTTCGAGTGATTGGTGTGTTGTGCAACGAATGAGCGAGGTATTGGCGTGAACATTAATGCAACCATTATTGGTCAGTCCTTAGCGTTCTTGATTTTTGTCGTTTTCTGCATGAAGTTCGTATGGCCTCCGGTCATCGCAGCTCTGCACGAGCGTCAGAAGAAGATCGCGGATGGACTGGACGCTGCAGCCCGAGCAGCTCGCGACCTGGAGTTGGCCCAAGATAAAGCGGGTCAGCAACTGCGCGAAGCGAAAGCCCAAGCAGCCGAGATCATTGAGCAAGCCAAGAAACGCGGTAACCAGATTGTTGAAGAGGCTGTTGAAAAAGCCCGTATCGACGCTGACCGTGTGAAGGTTCAGGCTCAGGCCGAGATCGAGCAGGAACTGAACGGTGTCAAAGATGCGCTGCGTGCCCAACTGGGTGCTCTGGCCGTCGGCGGTGCTGAGAAGATCCTGGGCGCCACAATCGATCAAAACGCGCACGCGGAGCTGGTTAACAAACTGGCTGCTGAAATTTAAGCGAGGGCGATCATGGCAGAATTGACCACGTTGGCCCGACCTTACGCTAAGGCAGCCTTCGAGCACGCCCAGGCCCACCAGCAGCTGGCCTCTTGGTCAGCCATGCTCGGCCTGGCTGCAGCAGTGTCGCAAGACGACACCATGCAGCGCGTGCTCAAGGCCCCGCGACTGACGAGCGCAGACAAGGCCGCCACGTTTATTGACGTGTGCGGCGACAAGTTTGATGTGAAAGTGCAGAACTTCTTGCACGTCGTTGCCGAAAACGACCGTCTCCTGCTTTTGCCGGAGATTGCCGCTCTGTTCGACCTGTACAAGGCCGAGCAAGAGAAGTCGGTAGATGTTGAAGTGACCAGTGCTTTCGCATTGAACCAAGAACAGCAAGACAAACTCGCCAAGGTTCTCAGTGCACGACTCGACCGGGAAGTGCGCCTGCAAGTTGCGGAGGATGCCACCCTGATTGGTGGTGTCATCATTCGCGCCGGCGACCTGGTTATCGATGGTTCGATTCGCGGCAAACTCGCGAATCTTGCCGAAGCATTGAAATCTTGAGTTTGAAGGGGCAGCAGAGCAATGCAGCAACTCAATCCTTCCGAAATAAGTGAAATTATCAAGGGCCGCATCGACAAGCTCGATGTGACCTCCCAAGCCCGTAACGAAGGCACTGTCGTCAGCGTATCTGACGGTATCGTGCGGATTCACGGTCTGGCCGACGTAATGTACGGCGAGATGATCGAGTTTCCGGGCGGCGTCTTCGGTATGGCCCTCAACCTGGAGCAAGACTCCGTAGGTGCCGTTGTATTGGGCGCTTACACCAGTCTGGCTGAAGGCATGAGCGCCAAGTGCACTGGCCGCATCCTGGAGGTTCCGGTAGGTAAGGAACTGCTGGGTCGCGTAGTCGACGCACTGGGTAACCCTGTTGACGGTAAAGGTCCACTGGGCAACACCGAGACCGACGCGGTCGAGAAAGTTGCTCCAGGCGTGATCTGGCGTAAGTCGGTAGACCAGCCTGTACAGACTGGCTACAAGGCTGTCGATGCCATGATCCCAGTCGGCCGTGGCCAGCGTGAGCTGATCATCGGTGACCGTCAGATCGGTAAAACCGCTCTGGCCATCGACGCGATCATCAACCAGAAGAACAGCGGCATTTTCTGCGTCTACGTAGCGATCGGTCAGAAGCAATCGACCATCGCCAACGTGGTTCGCAAGCTGGAAGAAAACGGCGCCCTGGCCAACACGATCATCGTGGCTGCCAGTGCTTCGGAATCTCCTGCGCTGCAATTCCTGGCACCGTACTCCGGTTGCACCATGGGTGAATTCTTCCGCGACCGCGGTGAAGACGCGCTGATCGTTTATGACGATCTGTCCAAGCAAGCAGTGGCTTACCGCCAGATTTCCCTGCTGCTGCGCCGTCCACCAGGCCGTGAAGCTTACCCAGGCGACGTGTTCTATCTCCACTCCCGTCTGCTGGAGCGCGCATCCCGCGTTTCGGAAGAATACGTAGAGAAGTTCACCAACGGCGCAGTGACCGGCAAAACCGGTTCCCTGACCGCACTGCCGATCATCGAAACCCAGGCTGGCGACGTTTCCGCGTTCGTTCCGACCAACGTGATTTCCATCACTGACGGTCAGATCTTCCTGGAATCGGCCATGTTCAACTCGGGCATCCGCCCAGCAGTGAACGCCGGTGTTTCGGTATCCCGTGTGGGTGGTGCCGCTCAGACCAAGATCATCAAGAAGCTCTCCGGTGGTATCCGTACCGCTCTGGCTCAGTACCGTGAATTGGCGGCATTCGCCCAGTTTGCTTCTGACCTGGACGAAGCGACCCGCAAGCAACTTGAGCATGGTCAGCGCGTTACCGAGCTGATGAAGCAGAAGCAATACGCCCCAATGTCGATCGCTGACATGGCGTTGTCGCTGTATGCCGCTGAGCGTGGGTTCCTGACCGACGTTGAAATCGCCAAGGTTGGCAGCTTTGAACAAGCGCTGATTGCTTACTTCAACCGCGATCACGCCGAATTGATGGCGAAGATCAACGTGAAGGGTGACTTCAATGACGATATCGACGCTGGCATGAAAGCCGGTATCGAGAAGTTCAAGGCCACCCAAACCTGGTAAGCCGCAGCGGGAGCCGCAAGGCTCCCGCTTGCTAACCTGATAGGTGTTACATGGCAGGCGCAAAAGAGATTCGCAGTAAGATTGCGAGCATCAAAAGCACGCAAAAGATTACCAGCGCCATGGAAAAAGTGGCGGTCAGCAAAATGCGCAAGGCACAAATGCGCATGGCTGCTAGCCGTCCTTATGCGGAGCGTATCCGCCAGGTAATTGGGCATTTGGCCAACGCCAACCCGGAATACCGCCACCCATTCATGATCGAGCGTGAAGTCAAGCGCGTCGGTTATGTGGTTGTGAGCAGTGACCGTGGTTTGTGCGGTGGTCTGAATACCAACCTGTTCAAGGCCCTGGTCAAGGACATGGCGGTAAACCGCGAAAACGGCGTCGAGATCGATCTGTGTGTTGTTGGTAGCAAGGGTGCGGCCTTTTTCCGCAACTTCGGCGGTAACGTCGTTGCAGCTATCAGCCACCTGGGTGAAGAGCCGTCGATCAATGATTTGATCGGCAGTGTGAAGGTGATGCTGGATGCATACCTGGAAGGCCGGATTGACCGCCTCTCCGTGGTATCCAACAAGTTCATCAACACCATGACCCAGCAGCCAACCGTGGAGCAATTGATTCCACTGGTGGCGACTCCGGATCAGGAACTCAAGCACCACTGGGACTACCTCTACGAACCAGACGCCAAAGAGCTGCTTGACGGCTTGATGGTGCGCTACGTGGAGTCGCAGGTGTACCAGGCGGTGGTCGAGAACAACGCAGCTGAACAAGCAGCGCGGATGATCGCGATGAAAAACGCTACCGATAACGCCGGTGATCTGATCAGCGATTTGCAGCTGATCTACAACAAGGCGCGTCAGGCTGCGATCACCCAAGAGATCTCGGAAATCGTCGGCGGCGCTGCCGCGGTTTAACGGTTCAAATATTCAGAGGATCCAGCTATGAGTAGCGGACGTATCGTTCAAATCATCGGCGCCGTTATCGACGTGGAATTTCCACGCGACAGCGTACCGAGCATCTACAACGCGCTGAAAGTACAAGGCGCGGACACTACTCTGGAAGTTCAGCAGCAGCTGGGCGACGGCGTAGTTCGTACCATTGCGATGGGTTCCACCGAAGGCTTGAAGCGCGGTCTGGACGTAATCGACTCTGGCGCAGCCATCTCCGTACCGGTCGGTAAAGCGACCCTGGGCCGGATCATGGACGTACTGGGCAACCCGATTGACGAAGCTGGCCCGATCGACACCGAAGAGCGTTGGGGCATTCACCGTCCAGCACCTTCGTTCGCCGAACAAGCTGGCGGCAACGACCTGCTGGAAACCGGCATCAAGGTTATCGACCTGGTTTGCCCGTTCGCCAAAGGCGGTAAAGTCGGTCTGTTCGGTGGTGCCGGTGTAGGCAAGACCGTAAACATGATGGAACTGATCCGTAACATCGCCATCGAGCACAGCGGTTATTCCGTGTTCGCCGGTGTGGGTGAGCGTACCCGTGAGGGTAACGACTTCTACCACGAGATGAAGGACTCCAACGTTCTGGACAAAGTGGCACTGGTTTACGGTCAGATGAACGAGCCGCCGGGTAACCGTCTGCGCGTAGCACTGACTGGCCTGACCATGGCCGAGAAGTTCCGTGACGAAGGTAACGACGTTCTGCTGTTCGTCGACAACATCTACCGTTACACCTTGGCCGGTACTGAAGTATCCGCACTGCTGGGCCGTATGCCTTCCGCAGTAGGCTACCAGCCGACCCTGGCTGAAGAGATGGGCGTTCTGCAAGAACGTATCACTTCGACCAAGGAAGGTTCGATCACTTCGATCCAAGCGGTATACGTACCTGCGGATGACTTGACCGACCCGTCGCCTGCGACCACCTTCGCCCACTTGGACGCCACCGTCGTTCTGTCCCGTGACATCGCTTCCCTGGGTATCTACCCAGCGGTCGATCCACTCGACTCGACTTCGCGCCAGCTGGACCCGAACGTGATCGGCCAGGAGCACTACGACACCGCTCGCGGCGTTCAGTACGTGCTGCAGCGTTACAAAGAACTGAAGGACATCATTGCGATCCTGGGTATGGACGAGCTGTCGGAAGCCGACAAGCAGTTGGTAAACCGTGCTCGTAAGATCCAGCGCTTCTTGTCGCAGCCGTTCTTCGTGGCTGAAGTCTTCACCGGTGCTTCGGGTAAATACGTTTCCCTGAAAGACACCATTGCTGGCTTCAAAGGCATCCTCAACGGTGACTACGACCACCTGCCAGAACAAGCGTTCTACATGGTCGGCGGCATCGAAGAAGCGATCGAGAAAGCCAAGAAACTGTAATCCAGGCGCCCGGTAACGGGCGCTCATCAGGTTGAGGCAATCAGATGGCTATGACAGTCCATTGCGATATCGTCAGCGCGGAAGGGGAAATTTTCTCCGGTCTGGTCGAGTTTGTTACAGCGCACGGCGACCTGGGTGATCTTGGTATCGCCATGGGTCATGCCCCGCTGATCACAAGCTTGAAACCAGGTCCGATCACGCTGACCAAGCAAGGCGGGGAACGTGAGGTGTTTTACATCTCCGGTGGTTTCCTCGAGGTTCAGCCGAATATGGTCAAGGTACTTGCCGACACCGTGCAACGTGCTGGCGACCTGGATGAAGCCTCCGCTCAGGAAGCCGTCAAGGCTGCCGAGAAGGCCCTGAACGAAAAGGGTGCCGACTTCGACTACAGCGCTGCTGCTGTACGTCTGGCCGAGGCTGCAGCTCAGCTGCGCACGCTCCAGCAGATCCGCAAGAAGTAAGCGGCCATGCCGTCATGCTTTATGCGCGATTGATTAAAAAGGGTAGCCTCGGCTACCCTTTTTCTTTTTTTGCAAAACACTTCTCTGGTCTGAAGTCGGACCGCCCAGGATTGGTAGCCACTCATGTCTCTTGAAATCGTCATTCTCGCCGCAGGCCAGGGCACCCGTATGCGTTCGGCCCTACCCAAGGTGCTGCACCCGGTGGCCGGCAACTCCATGCTTGGTCATGTTATCCACAGCGCCCGGCAACTCGACCCGCAGCGCATCCACGTGGTGATTGGCCACGGTGCCGATGTGGTCCGTGAGCGCCTGGCCGCGGATGACCTGAATTTCGTTTTGCAGGACAAACAACTCGGCACCGGCCATGCCACCGCACAAGCCGTGCCCTTCATCACTGCCGACACCGTGCTGATCCTGTACGGCGACGTACCGCTGATTGAAGTGGAAACCCTGCAACGCCTGCTCAAGCATGTCGTGTCTGGCCAGATGGGCCTGCTGACCGTTGAACTGGATGACCCTACCGGTTACGGGCGCATTGTGCGCAATGCCGACGGCAAGGTCGCGGCCATCGTTGAGCACAAGGATGCCAGCGAAACTCAGCGCGCCATTACCGAAGGCAACACCGGGATTCTGGCGGTCCCTGCCAATAAGCTCGCCGACTGGATGAGCCGCCTGTCCAACAACAATGCCCAGGGCGAGTACTACCTCACCGACGTCATCGAGATGGCCGTGAGCGATGGCCTGCTGGTCGCGACCGAACAGCCACACGACCCGATGGAAGTGCAGGGCGCCAACGACCGCAAGCAGCTTGCAGAGCTTGAACGTCACTACCAGCTGCGCGAAGGCCGCCGCTTGATGGCCCAGGGCGTGACCCTGCGCGACCCGGCGCGCTTCGATGTGCGTGGCGAAGTCACTGTCGGCCGCGACGTGCTGATCGACATCAACGTGATCCTCGAAGGCCGCGTGATCATCGAAGACGACGTGGTGATTGGCCCGAACTGCGTGATCAAGGACAGCACCCTGCGCAAAGGCGCGGTGGTCAAGGCCAACAGCCATATCGACGGCGCCGTGATGGGCGAGGGCAGCGATGCTGGGCCGTTTGCGCGGTTACGTCCAGGAAGCGTATTGGGCGCTAAAGCCCATGTGGGTAACTTTGTTGAATTGAAAAACGCCACATTGGACGACGAAGCCAAAGTCGGACACCTGACCTACTTGGGTGATGCCACTGTAGGTGCGCGAACTAACATCGGGGCGGGCACCATCACCTGCAACTACGATGGCGCCAATAAGCACCAGACCACCATTGGTGCGGATGTATTTATCGGTTCCAATAATTCGTTGGTCGCCCCGGTTACCCTCGACGATGGCGCCAGCACAGCCGCGGGCTCAACCATCAACCAGGATGTGGATAAGTCCCAACTGGCAGTCGCCCGTGCCCGCCAACGCAACATTGATGGCTGGAAACGCCCGGTCAAAATCAAAAAGACCTGAGTTATCCACAATCTGTCTGGCTGAACGCTGCCTCCTGTGGGAGCTGGCTTGCCTGCGATAGCGGTCTGGCATTCAACATTTATGTTGCCTGACACTCCGCTATCGCAGGCAAGCCAGCTCCCACATTTATTTTGGGGTGTGCACCTAAAAATTTCGCACGCCCCACTTGACGATGTTTCGCCAATAGGTTTTGATTGCCTTCGTTATCTTTCGAAACGAAACTTACCATCACCATGTCGAAACGAAATACCCCCCAACGACGCCACAACATCCTGACCTTGCTCAATGAACAGGGCGAAGTCAGCGTGGACGAATTGGCCAAGCGTTTCGAAACGTCGGAAGTGACCATCCGCAAGGACTTGGCTGCCCTCGAAAGCAACGGCCTGCTGTTACGCCGTTACGGTGGCGCAATTACCATGCCCCAGGAACTGGTCGGCGACGCCGCCCAACCCATCTCGATCTACAAGCGCGCCATCGCCCGTGCCGCCGTGACGCGCCTGCGCGAACACGCGCGCATCATCATCGACAGCGGCAGCACCACCGCCGCGATGATCCCCGAACTGGGCCACCAGCCCGGCCTGGTGGTGATGACCAACTCCCTGCACGTGGCCCGCGCCTTGAGCGAGCTGGAGCACGAGCCGGTGCTGTTGATGACCGGCGGCACCTGGGACCCGCATTCGGACTCGTTCCAGGGCCAGGTCGCCGAGCAAGTGCTGCGTTCCTATGACTTTGATCAACTGTTTATCGGCGCCGACGGCATCGATCTGCAGCGCGGTACCACCACCTTCAACGAACTGCTGGGCCTGAGCCGCGTCATGGCAGAGGTCGCCCGTGAAGTGGTGGTGATGGTCGAATCCGACAAGATCGGCCGCAAGATTCCCAACCTGGAACTGCCCTGGAGCAGCGTCCATACCCTTATCACCGATGATCGCCTGCCGCTTGAGGCCCGCGACCAGATTCAAGCCCGCGGCATTACGCTGATATGTGCGGCAATCATCTAGGAGAAACACCATGTGTGGCATCGTAGGCGCAGTCGCTGAACGCAACATCACTCCCATCCTGCTCGAAGGCCTCAAGCGCCTGGAATACCGTGGCTACGACAGCGCCGGTGTGGCCGTCTTCTCCAACGCCGGCAAGCTTGAGCGCATGCGTCGCCCGGGCAAAGTCAGTGAACTGGAGCAAGCCCTGGCCGGTGAGCCGTTGGTTGGCCGTCTGGGCATCGCCCACACCCGTTGGGCTACCCACGGTGCGCCGTGCGAACGCAACGCCCACCCACACTTTTCCGGCGACCTGGCGGTGGTGCACAACGGCATCATCGAAAACCACGAAGTGCTGCGTGAGCAACTCAAGGGGCTGGGCTACGTATTCACTTCGGACACCGACACCGAAGTCATCGCCCACCTGCTGAATCACAAGCTCAAAGACCTGGGCGACCTGACTGTCGCCCTCAAAGCCACCGTAAAAGAACTGCACGGCGCCTACGGCCTGGCCGTGGTCAGCGCCAGCCAGCCCGATCGCGTGGTTGCCGCCCGCAGTGGCAGCCCGTTGGTGATCGGCCTGGGCTTGGGTGAGAACTTCCTGGCTTCCGACCAGTTGGCCCTGCGCCAGGTCACCGACCGCTTCATGTACCTGGAAGAAGGCGATATCGCTGACATCCGCCGTGAAAGCGTGCAGATCTGGGACGTTAACGGTCAGTCTGTCGAGCGTGAAGCTGTGCAATACCGCGACGGCGCCGAAGCCGCCGACAAAGGCGAATACCGCCACTTCATGCTCAAGGAAATCCACGAGCAACCGGCCGTGGTGCAACGCACGCTGGAGGGTCGCCTGGGCGACAAGCAAGTGCTGGTCAACGCCTTTGGCCCACAAGCCGCCGAGTTGTTCGCCAAAGTGCGCAATGTGCAGATCGTGGCTTGCGGCACCAGCTACCACGCCGGCATGGTTGCCCGTTATTGGCTGGAAGAACTGGCCGGCATCCCATGCCAGGTCGAAGTGGCCAGCGAGTTCCGCTACCGCAAAGTGGTGGTCCAGCCTGACACCCTGTTCGTGACCATCTCGCAGTCCGGCGAAACCGCCGACACCTTGGCCGCCTTGCGTAACGCCAAGGAGCTGGGCTTCCTCGCCAGCCTGGCGATCTGCAACGTCAGCATCAGCTCCCTGGTGCGCGAATCCGACCTGACCCTGCTGACCCAGGCCGGTCGCGAAATCGGCGTGGCCTCCACCAAAGCCTTCACCACCCAGCTGGTCGGCCTGTTGCTGCTCACCCTGTCCCTGGGCCAAGTACGTGGCACCCTCGCCGCAGGTGTTGAAGCCACCCTGGTCGAAGAACTGCGCCGCCTGCCAACCCGCCTGGGTGAGGCCCTGGCCATGGACAGCATCGTGGAAAAAGTCGCCGAGCTGTTCGCCGACAAAAACCACACCCTGTTCCTCGGCCGTGGCGCGCAATACCCGGTGGCAATGGAAGGCTCGCTCAAACTCAAGGAAATCTCGTACATCCACGCCGAAGCCTACCCGGCCGGCGAGCTCAAGCACGGTCCATTGGCCCTGGTGGATGACGACATGCCAGTCGTCACGGTCGCGCCAAACAACGAACTGCTGGAAAAGCTCAAGTCCAACCTGC
This sequence comes from Pseudomonas tritici, assembly GCF_014268275.3. Classification (NCBI taxonomy): domain Bacteria; kingdom Pseudomonadati; phylum Pseudomonadota; class Gammaproteobacteria; order Pseudomonadales; family Pseudomonadaceae; genus Pseudomonas; species Pseudomonas tritici. The sequence continues at coordinate 223,570 of NZ_CP077084.1, read as the reverse complement.
AGGAAGTCCGCGCCCGTGGCGGCCAACTGGTGGTGTTCGCCGACGAGAAAGCCGGCATGACCAATGGTGAAGGCACCCACGTCATCAACATGCCGCACATCAACGACACCCTGTCGCCGATTCTCTACACCATCCCGCTGCAACTGCTGTCTTACTACGTCGCCGTGCTCAAGGGCACTGACGTTGACCAGCCGCGCAACCTGGCGAAGTCGGTGACGGTGGAGTAATACGGCACGCGCCTGGAGGCCCTTGGTCTTTGTGAATTAAAGCTGTCGCTTGCGAATTAAAACTGTCGATGGGGCTGCCAGGCTAGGTAGCCTCTCGACATTTCTTGATCGTCGGTTGTGTCGTGGTGAAAGAAATGCCAATCACTGGGGATTCGATGCGTCTCAGAATCCAGCGTGGTGAGTCTTTGCGTTCATACGTAGCGCGGACTCTGTACCTGAATTTCGGAAAACATGAGCTTTCCTCGTTAGCCAATGGGAATATCCTAACCAAGGATGTTAGAAAGATTGCTTCCATCCTTGGCTGGTCAGGATGTCATGGGTTTAATCGGCTTCTGCATGAGCATACTAACTATCCAATGAACTCAGTTTTCAAGGATGAGCATGACATTTCATATTCGCTAGCCAGCTACACCAATTCTGGATATGTGATTGAGAGCAGCGCGCTTTCACACTCGTTCTGCCCTGATTGTTTATCAGACGACATAAAGTCATTGGGCTATTCGTACTGGCGCCGTCCCTTGCACAGCGATGTGAATGTTTGTACAAAGCATTCAACCAAGCTGGTTCACAACTGTCCATTTTGTGGTGAACATTTTTCGGTCGATAATCATGGGCTGGAAGTAATGTGGAGTGGCTGCAATGGCAGATATCTGAATGAGGTAGTTGCAGACACCGGTGTTGATGAAGTGGAAGCTAAATTGGCCTCTTTCGTAGTGGGTTTCTATAAATGCTCATTCCATATTCCAATTGAAAAAGCCATTTGCGTTTTAATAGAAAGACTGCTTCAACTTAGATCTACAACGTCTGAACGTATCGATCAACTTGAAAATGACCTAGAATGGCTCGATAAGCGCATACATTCGATGAGCTGTGCCAAGTCCCAAAATAACGGACTGATGGTCAATGTGCTGAGCTTCTCTTATTTTGACATGGTAATAGTTTATTTTGACAGGTTCGATCATTTTCTGAATAGCCTGAGAGCAGCCAGCGCTAGCTTTCGTCCTATAGACTCTCTTTGGCATACTTATAACTCTGGTGGATTCGAGTCGCTTCAGTTTGTACAAGAGGATGAAGTGCATGGCATGGGGTACTGGTCTTGTCCGTATCCGTTTAAAGATTTTGCGGAATCTGAAACTTTAGATAGTCTCGCCCGTAGAAAAAAGGCAAGGTATGCGTGCTGCGACTTTCCCGCCCCAAAAAAAACCGCTTGTTTATAGCGATGCATAATTTTGAACGTCAAACATCAGAGTAAGCGGAGTTTATAAGAACTAATATCGTCCACAAATAATTTTTCGGATTAATGCTCTAGTCTTCGGATAGCGGTCCTTTATCTCGAGGGATCGATACAACATAGGCACCAAACGATAAATATCATTCATTTTAATATGTGCTCCATCCGGTTTTTGAGCGCTTTCTTTTAAGACGGTCTCGACCAGAGAGACAAGCGACACGTCACGCTCATCCCAATTCAATCTAGAATTGTTTCCGCCACGCCCTGACGGCAATTTGCGGATTTGCGTATTCAGCCATTCTCGATCATTTCTATATAGCCAAGCGTAGGTTTCAGGAATAACATATCGTATTTTTTTGGCACTAGCATCTTTATTTAAAGAGACTGCATTTGTCCACGTTGATCGATACGCTTGTAGATTTAATTCCAGCTCAATTTCTTTCCTTTTATACTTTAGGCCTTCTTCTTCTCGGATAATCCGATTTAGCGTACAGATAGTGATATCGAATTTATCGCAAATATCCTGCTTTGGTAATCCTGTTAACAAGAGCCGAACTATGCTAGCCCGTATAGGAGGTTTTAGCTTTTTTGGCTTGCGAGCCATAGTCTGGCGATTCGGGGATGTTAAAACTCGCGTTGTTTTGAGGCGCTTATTAGCACTAACTCTGAAATGGGGTTGCTCATCGTGCGAAATTACCATGCGATCATACGCACTAACGAACTCAGCGAAGCTGTCGAAAAGGAAAGTTATTAACGTCAAGTGCTTCAACGGATGGTGATGGCCACGTGGGGCTCTTAACATTTGCGAGATGAACATCTTCGCTTGCTTATTAGTAGTAGGGAGTGATGTGAACGGTGAATACGGCTGCAGTAAGTTAGTGTGCTCCAAAAAAGTTGATAGGTTATGCGTAGGTCTATCTATAAAGTCTCGATACACGGTGCAGACTATGGATGGTTCAAAACGTCTCGATAATGGGAGGGATGCCAGATCCAAAACAGCGCCTCCAATAGACCGCGCTGCACTGTTCGTTTGAAGGACTGATGTATAGGGTTCCAGATATTGCTCTTCCGGAAGGACCCAGCGAAAGCGCCCTGACCATGGGCGATTGAGTGCACTTACCAGCAGAGGCGAATGGTGTATTGGGCACAAAAGCACTCCTGGATATTGATGGCTCCTATGCCAGTAAGCTACGCCATGTAGACTCAGATCTCGGCCCATGCAGATGGAACATGCTTTCAAGGGGTGCTCAGCCCCGAACCGGCCTGTTAGCAACCCTAAGCGATATTTCAGTGAGCCGACTGATGGACCTCTCATCAACGTCTCTACACTTTGGATCTGTGTCTGGCACTGGAATGGGCGAAATAACGGGAAGATGGTGTGTCCATAGATTATGGACTCTACGTCGCCCCAGCAATCTGTAAGCCGGCTGCTTAGCGCATCGAGATTGCCAGGGAAATCGTGAGTTACTGAGCGGTAGTTAGGGCCATAGAGCCACTCTAGCGTTGCCGGCGTATCTATATGCCCCAACCAGCAGTGCTGGCGGCTGCAAAGGCTGTAGAAGGTTTCATCTTCAAACCATTTGAGCACTTCTGTGGGCGCTGTTGAAATGCAGATACTCATTAGTCCATCCTCGATAGAGCATTAAGACTAGGAAATGCTTCTACACGGAGGGAGACTTATTTTTATAACAGTGGTATTCCAAAATTCTTAATTAGGCTTTTAATTTCCAAATCGTATAACTGGATATTTTAAGTAAGAAATGATTATGAGAGCTTGTCGATTAACCTCTTATAGCCCACGAACACCCACCGACGGGAACAACGCTATCTGTTGTCACTGTCGCCGTCCTAACGGTAATATGCTTCTTCTATGCGCGTTTAAACCCAGAGAAGGTAGAGTGATAACTGACTATGGGGTAAGCAATGGCGGAATCACCGAGGCTACCGATGAATAACTATTAAATTTCTACGTTACGAACTAATTAGAGACAGGGACTCAAGTGCGACCTTGAGCCCCTGTGGATAAGTCAGATTTAACCGGCTGACCATTCCATTCTCTATTTCTGGTTGTGAGGCGTCAAGCCTCGCAAGGATTCGTTCATCCACAAGAAATGCGCTTTATCCACAGAAGCGCTGATGTACACGTGCCCGAACGGCAAGGGCTCCACGTAAGTCATTGATTTTATCCCCAGCTTTTATGACTGAGTGGTGCCCTATAGAAATTGGACTATCTGTATGACACCGCAGAAAAGAATGGAGCTCATAATGAGCCGGCAAGGTCGGTTCGAATGGGGCGACACGTACATCCCGGCGACGTTGGCAATTCCCCGGGAGGCACCGAAGGGTTCTCGCATAAGCCGGCTCAATAGTCGAAGGCTGGGCCGCGCAATACATGCTCTTTCGACTCCAGAAAAGGTCTTTAGTCAGTTAGCGCTCTACCATCCCGATTTGATCGACCTTCACGAGCAGAAAATGCTGTGGCCGTTGAGCTCCGGGCATCCGCTCCGCGGTCATCCACTCACGAAGGGCTACTTCCTCTGTCCTGTCACTGGGACGGTCGAGATAGCCAAAGAGTTGGGATTTAAGCATCACGAGATCGGTGTGGACTTGGCCGATGGGCGGCGGGTGAAAATGCCGTTCCCCTACCAAGGAGACCTCCTGTTGTATCTGAAGGACCAGGAAGGCATTCCATATACCATCAACTGGACGGTGAAGGACAGCAAAGCGGCATTCGGTGAACGTCGGATCACGGCTGCAAAAACCCCGGTGCAGCAAAAGAAAGATCGCGCGCACGCTACCCTTCGAACCGAGTTGGAAAAGCTCTACTACGCCAGCGCTGGCGTCAGAACTGTGCAGATGTCCATGGATGAGCTGTCCCCTACAGTGATTGCCAATTTGGACCTGCTATTCATGACCCACGAACTGCCGTTGTCGCTAGGTCCTAATTTGTTAGATGACTTTAGCTCTGCGGTTCGGGAAGCAGCTTTTGCCGGCGAGCCTGTAGCGTACGTTGCGATCCGATACGCGAAATGCTGGGCGAGTCGGGATCAATTCATTGCGAAAATCTACCAGGATATCTGGCAACGCAAGCTCCTGGTCAACTTCTTAAAACCTATACTCATTGATCAGCCTCTCGACATGGAAGGAGGTGATCTTCTTCAGATATACGCATCACTTTTTCAGGGGATAGCGTCGTGATCTCGGGCGCTAGACTGATCGCGCCTGAGGGTTTTTTGTCTCTGGAAAAGGGGAAGATCTACCACTTCCTCCACAGTGACGGCAGTACCAACCGAGTCCGCCTGGTTGAGTTTTATGACGGCAATCATGAGCTTGCCTCACTTCTCATTACGTTGACACGAATCGAATTTGAAGAGGCGCTTGAGGATGGACTGATACTCGAGCTTGGTATAACAGACAATACTCCCCCGTGGCTTGAGCCTGTTGGAGGCATTTCCATATCGCATCGAGAGAGCCGACGTGTGTCTTCCAAGGAAAGCTATGATCAGAAGGTCAATCGTCGTTTCGCTGCCATTTCTGATCTGGTCCTAAGACTCGCCGAAATACTCTCCAGTGACAGCCCGGACGCCATCATCAATGCACATGCCAAGGCTCACAAGCCTGAGCAAAATGCTGCTCGTCTACGGCTCTGGTTCTATACCTACATCGTATTCGGCCACAACAAATGGGCGCTGATGCCACCACTGCATCGTATTGGTGGGTGGAATCGAGATGATCCGTCATACGTACGCAAATTGGGGCGCCCCTCGCCACATGGTAAGAGCTGGGGCTTTCGGTCCGACCAAGCGATGAAAGAAAAGATTCTTTCGGGATATATCGCTTGCCGTTCTCCCTACAAAACTGCAAACACCATTTATGCGGAAATTCTTACCAAGGTGTTTGGGTGTGTGACGAAGAAAGGTAGCGATGGCATCAGGTTCATTCATCCCAACGGTGAACCTTTTCCCACGTTTTCCCAAGTCCGATATCAGATTGAACAAGCGGTCAATCCTAAGCAGCGATCCATTGGGGTTAGAGGGACGCACAAGACGCGTGCCATCTCGGGATCTCTGGGAAGCTTCGCGGATCGATTGCTCAACGTGAATCAGCGTGTTGAATTTGATGGCTATTACATCTCCGAGAAGCTTTCCGGAGTAACGGAGGGTAGCGCGGTCGATAGCTTTTGCGTCGTTCGAGCCGTGTGTGGACTCTCGGGACTCATCTTGGGCATCGGTTTCGCTGATGGAAAGGAAAGCATGGACGCCTACAGAATGTGCCTGTATTCGATGGCTAGCGATAAGGTCAAATATTGTGAGCTATTCGGGATTCCCATTGAGGCTGATGATTGGCCAAGTCACGGTCTATCTGGGGCGCTCGTATTCGATCGCGGTCCGGGAGCTAACTACGACGTGGAGTCCGAAATCAGTTGGCTAGGCACCTTTGAGAATACCCCTGTGTTCTCCGGACAGTCCAAAGCGACGGTGGAGTCATCTCACCCGAGAGACAAGAAAACATGGGATCAACCCAGCTATTTCCACAGCACGCTGAATTTCGTGCAGATGGCAAAACGAGAAATCGTGCAGGTGCTACTGGATAATCGTGTGTCAGACGCCAGTCGTCGAATGGATGAGGAGCTGATACTGGCGGGAGTTAAGCCTACACCGGTTGCGATCTTTCAGTACTGGGACAAGCGGGCCAGAAACTCAGGCCAAACGATGCATCCCGATACTGCTGTCAGGAAATTCCTGGCGGAAAGACCAGCCACAATCCAGAAGGACGCAGTGTACTTTTACGGGCGTAAGTACAGATCTCAATCGCTGGTCGCGACAGGTGTATTTGATCGGGTAGCGAAGAACGGAGTGATTTCTACATCAGCCTACACCCTCACAATGTGCGTACGGCACATATGGATTGAGGTAAACGGTACGCTCTATGAGCTCGACTTCCTCCGCTCTCAAAGGACCAGTGAGAGGTTCGTGGATATTTCGCTACGCGATCTCCAAGACATTGATCAAATGAGGCACGAAGGTAAGGCTGTGCTTCGCGACGAAACCCCAGCCACGGAGCAGCACATGTGGGACAAGTTCAAGCAGAACACAGGGGAGGAAGCATTCAGCGGTAGTCGAAAACCGGGGCGTCCTCCAAGAAACTCGTCGGTGCTGCGAGATTCAGACGACTATGATCGCTTAACAGGTAAAACGGGATGAACACTCTAACCGACACTCGGTTCAGTGATTGCCTGGACTCAGAAAAAATCCGTACCAAGGTCACCGTAAGACCAGAGCCTGTAGAGGGACTGGAATCCATCGATCCTCTGATTGCAGCTGAGCTGTTGGAAAGTACGCTTAAACAAATTTTTATCCCCAATCAGTTTTCCCTGGCATTCATCAAAGAGATGGTAGGCAGGGCGTCATTACACAGTCAGCAGCTCTTCTCGAGCCAGGCCCAATACTCAGCGAGGGTATTCAACCCACCAGAGCTCGAAGTATCCCCCCTGTGCTTAACGGGTTTGGCCGGGATTGGAAAAAGCCAAACCATTGTGGCGTTGCGCAAGGTACTACCGCAGCCAACAGAGCTGTCGTGCGATCTTTACCAAGGCACCGTGCCCCTGCTGTCGCATTGGTATGCTAGTGCTAGAGGTAAGGCGAGCGGAAAAGCTCTTCTTGAGAACTTTGTTTTTGGAGATAACCCCAAGCTTCGCATGAGCACTGTTGCCATACTTCTAAAGGAGTCGCGACGAGCGGCTAACAAGCATGGGGTCTCTCTCACGATACTGGAGGAGATGCAACACATTAGCACGGGGGCTGGGGCCGCAATGGTGACTGATATCCTGTTGACCATGGCAGCGATTGGCCCACCCATGGTTTTCGTGTGCAACTACAGTCTTGCCCACAAGCTTCTTAAGCGAAACAGCGAAGATACTCAGCGGCTGCTTGCTGCTCCTCGACTGATGTTACCGGAAGAGCCCAATAGCCAGGATTGGATAGATTACATCGCTGAATGCCTGCGGGTGAGCAATGGTTACATTAGCGTGGACATCGTTGAGCTTGCTGAGGAGGTATACCGTTGCACTTTTGGGATCAAGCGATTGGTAGCGCTGCTTTTGAAGCTTGCATATGTGGAATGTCGCAGTGCGGGTCGGCAGTCGGTGAATGTTATAGACATCCTTAACGCATACCGGTCTACCGCCTACACAGTAAGCGCCGGTCAGGTGGAGGAATTGCAATACTTGGCGATAGGTGGGCGGCCCAAGAAAGCGCAGCTGCATTTGGTATGCCCGTTTGATGTGCCGGCACCGATGAAGTCGAACGTTGTGAAATTTACGCGTGATGACCGTCATCAGCGTGTCATTTCTAAGGTCTTCGATTCAGCGCTGACTGAGCACGAACGAGCGGCTCAGAAGTCTGTGGACGTTCTCGTGCAGACAGATCCCCAACTATCCAAAAAACGTCGGTCCACCTCATTAGTTCAACTGTCGGCAGAGGAGCAAGCGAGTGCATTCTTCGAGTACATCGATACGGTAGCACCGCCCAAGCCGACGAAGCCCAAATAGCGATTCCTTAATCATGTGTAAAATGGCTTGGGTCTTTTCTATGTGATGAAATCAGATTGTTACGCGCGTTGGGCAGGAGCGTTCAAACAACATGGACTTGCCGCCACAAACCCGCACAGGCTGCGAGCCCATCAGTCCATAATCATGTGGGCCGCGGCAGGCCGCTTTCAGATAAGTGATAGATAGTCTGTGAGCGTAAGCGAATGTCGGCGTCCATTTCCTAAAAGTATGTAGAGCGTGTTACGCGTACAAAAAAGCCCTTCGTCCTCGCACCAGATCTTTAAAGTGCTCACTACCCAGTCGCCTTCCTGAAATCTACGTCTACTGTCCAAAACAACTTTGCGCGCATAGACAGCTGAAGGCTCTTGTCCAACGGAATGAACGGCACCTATCTGCTCGGGCGTCATCGTGAGGTCAAAGAGTATCCAGTCCGAAACCAAGCAGAAGGGGTGCTCGGGACATCGCGTCTTAGCCAGATCCGTTGCTGCCTCTAGAGGCAAAGAACAACCTGACATAGGCTCACCTGCTCCCAAATAAATCGCGAAGTCCGAGAGTTTCATGAGCGGCGCCTCCGTGTTCACAATCTCTTCAATGTGCGTGTTCGATAGCCTGGTTGGTCATTCCAAAGGTAAGTGAGTTGCCCAGCAATTTCCCCTGCGACTCATGCTTTGGCTTATGCGGTATCGCCACAACGATTGGCGACACCCAGCCAAATCCACGCGGTGCGCGCCCGTACCAAAGGCTACCGACGAGGACTTAATGCGATCCTTCCGTCAGTACATGGAGTCGCCGTCATCCGGTTCCAAAAAGCCTAGATAGATGACCTCACCATGGTTGTCGGTCAGTGCCTGTCATGGAAAAAGTCATCCTTGGTGGCCAGCCCGAAATCGTCTCCCGGCCATTTAGGGTCAGTCTCAAACATGTGCGCTGTGCGTCTCTCCTGCTTGAGGTAAGCGAGGGTAGCAAAAAAACAGGTTTCGCAGAGATGCACCTCATAGCGTTCACCGTCGTGCAAGGCACCATAGCCCCAATGCGCATGGAGGCTCCCATACTTCAAATTGCCGCTTCCTAGACGGGTAGAGCAATCGCATACGTCACAACGCACGTCGGTCACAGCTTCGACTTCTACACGACCTGTGATTTTCATCCCATCCAAGCCTCGGTTAACACATAACTCAAGTTTAGAGGTTCAAAGCTTGGCCGCTTTGCCATCGGTCAGTTCTTACAGAACCGCCCAAATGCCCGGAATAATTCTCCAATTGTGGGTATGGTGGTGTGCAGTGCTATCACTCAAGGATGATCCATGGCCATAAATACCTCCTCCAATACACAGAAGCATTTGGCAGTTCTGATCGATGCTGATAATGCCCCGGCAGCAATCGTCGAAGCTCTGTTCGAAGAGATCGCCAAATACGGGGTTGCCAGCGTCAAGCGCATCTATGGCGACTGGACTGGCCCACAGCTAGGCGGTTGGAAGAAGGTCCTGCTCGATCACTCCATCCAGCCGATCCAGCAGTTCGCCTACACCAAAGGGAAAAACGCGACCGACAGCTCACTGATCATCGATGCGATGGATCTGTTGTACACCCGACGCTTCGACGGCTTCTGCTTAGTGTCCAGTGACAGCGACTTCACCCGCCTCGCCTCTCGCCTGCGTGAAGAGGGACTGACGGTATATGGGTTCGGTGAACAGAAAACACCGAAGCCGTTCGTGGCTGCCTGCGACAAGTTCGTTTACATCGAATTGCTACGTGAGGATGCCCTTCCTCTCCCCACAAGTGAACTATCCGGTACATCCGCTACCAGCGCCAGCGAGTCCAGTGAAGCCACGCAGACTGAGCCGCTTAAAAAGCCCAAAGCCCCTGTGGGATTCATCGCGAAAATCCTCGACGACATCGCTGACGAGGATGGGTGGGCACACCTAGGCGCGCTTGGCGCGAACATCACGAAGCTGCGGCCAGATTTCGATCCCAGGACTCATGGCTACAAAAAGCTGAGCGACCTTATAAAAGGCTACCCGCACGCCTTCGAGCTTCAGGCACGTAATGCTTCCGGTGGCAGCGGTGTGATGTACGCCCGGCATAAACAGCAGAGCAGATAATGATTTGTTCTTAATCACCAGGCTTGGGCACCGCGAAGTAACCGTCCGGGCAACACACCTTGCCGCCCGGCGTTTGAATCAAGGACGCTTCTTCTGGCCGGGTGTGCGACACGGCTCCGAAGTTGAGTTGGATCTCGATGACGGTGCTGTGCCCATCGATAATAACTGGTGCGAGAATCAAATTCGTCCGTGGGCTCTTGGTCGCTCGAACTGGCTGTTTGCGGGATCGTTACGCAGCGGTAAACGTGCAGCGGCGATCATGAGTTTGATCCAATCGGCGCGACTCAACGGCCATGATCCGTATGCTTATTTGAAGGACGTCCTCACGCGCCTGCCGACGCAGCGGGCAAGTGAGATTGCGGAGCTACTACCGCATAGGTGGCGACCGGTTTAGTTGCGCAAGACGGGATGTCCGGACGCACCTCCAACTGGTGCCATTACCGGTCTACTTAGCCTTTATGCTGGTTATCCATGCATTCCTCCCTACAGCTTCGCCCGGTTCAGCCGATAGTTTTCGTACGAAGAGAAGCGCGGCAATTCGACCCTGTAACAAAGGAGGGTAAGCGGCTTTTGAGGAAGATCTCTAGGAATGCTTTCATTACCCCATATGTTAACGCCAACGCTGAATTGACCCACGTGCTGAAGTCGGATTAACCCACCCTCAAGTCAACACAAATCCAGTAAAAGTAGTGGTTCGCAAGGAGTCTGCCCGGGTCAGTGATATCTCGGCAACTGGGTCAATTCGGCGCCGGCGCCAACAGCTTGCTGGCTGGGCGTCCAAAAAATCCATGCAGCAAGGAAAAGAAATGTTTCCTTTAAGTGCTAAAAATAACCATAAGGACAACATTTCTTTACTTTGGGCTATCGGCATATTGGCGCTGATGCGATTCTGACCCAAACTGCGGAAATTTTTTAACCCAACCGGATACTCAGTAACACTCTGTCTTTGCGCGGAGTTTCAGAGGAAGCATATAGGTCAGTCGAAATCAGCAGGTGGGATCAAAATCACATCAGCGCCAACAGCCAGTCAATTATTATAATAATTGACTACTTCTTTCTTCGAAGAAAGAAGGGCCAGCCTTGTGGTTGCGCGTGTACAAGCGACATAGAGGTCTTCATCTGTGAACGCAATATGTTCACCTGGGATGCCTACGTCAACAACAATGACTGATGTGGCCTCGATACCCTTGAATGATTTGATAGTAGAGAAGAAAACTGTATCCTTCTTTCCTAGATCTTCAATATCTGTACTTAGACTAAGTCCGTGCCCAGACTTCTGGCCTTTCATAGCGGAATTTTCAAGCTTGAATGGACTCAGTATCGCCACTGGGCCTTCTCCACTCCATTGTTTCGCAATCTCCCAAGCGCGTTTCACCTGATCGTTAGTCGATTCGACCATTGGCGAAACACCAACAGGCATGCCGGTCATTGATTCAACTTTTGTATTTAAGTAGCGATTTGATGCCTCGTTGATCTTCACCGTATTCCGGCAATTGTAGTGGAGATGGAAAATCACTTCTGCGCCGATCGGGACACCTTTTCCGGCACTGTACAAATCCTGTTTCCAGTCGGCGAAGAATGCCCATCCTCCTTCGTCAGAAAGGAGCTCGAGTAGTGCGATGATCTGTTCTTCCGAGAAGTCTTGGCCTTCATCAACGATGATGGCATCGTATTTGACTACTTCATCCGATCTGTCCATGACCAGGCTCGGCAGAACCTCCCGATGGAAATCGTCTTGGCCAAACCTGTGGCGCGAATCCGGGCAAAGTTCAAGGAACAACCTATCAACGTTCCAGATGAACTCGGTGTGGTCTGGATTGCGAAGACGCAAGATGTTGGCGAGCGTGCGGTTATAGCAAACGTATATACACCGTAGACCTTGTTCGACTAAAGCGTGCAGTCTCCACATAGCCAGAACAGTTTTCCCTGACCCCGCAGGGCCTATAACTGCAACGCTTGGAAGCTGGAATAAGCCTTTCAGGCTAGCGAACTGCTGTCGAGTCAGTTGCTCGATTTTCCCCATGTCGCTGACAACGTCCTCGTCCGTATCCACTTTCTGGATCTGGAATTGTCTGTTCTTGAGGTCATTGATCACAGACTCAACGACTTGTGGAGTGAACTGCGCGGCACGTCCCGTCCCTCCACGCTTTTCCAGTGAATTTCGAAGCCGGGACACTAACTGGCTCATATGACGGCGAGTTCCGATGGTGGACTCATCGAACATAGCCGGAAGGCTGCGTGCCTCTCCTTGGGGATACACAACGATGTAGGAGAATCGTCCCGGAAACTCCTTCCATTTGTTTCTTTCCAACAGGACACCAAGCAGATCGTGCATATTCCGCATGGCTTGTTCGGGTGGGGATTCCTTAAGCAAGACCCACGTCTCATCGTCTTGCTTTCGCTTCCACTTCCCATCCTCGTCCACCTTGAACTCCTTGGAACCCTTCACCTCAAGGACAACAAGACCTGAGTCTGGTGCGAGAACGACGAAGTCTGCTTCTCCATCACGGACGTAGCCGTTCTTCGCAAGCGTCCATTTAACACTAGGCATGACGACCCAATTGTCTGGTAACTGGTTCTTGAGTGCTTTTAGCACTTCGTTCTCCCAGCGGTCTGCTGGAAGATTTCCAATGATCCTTGGCATCGGTTTCCGTCCTATGAATTGGTAAGCAGCGCAACAAACCGAAATTTTTCGGCTTCTTCGCTCCGGATGAAACCGTCGCGGGTGCGGAGCCTTGGGGTAGCCATACTCCGTTTGAAGTACGCGGTGACAGGCAAGAGTTCCCCCCTATTAGTAACTGCTAGCCATTCCTCGCCATCACTGAGCTGGCTGATCTTGCGCGGGCCAACTTTCCGCCAGTTTCTGCCGGCAAAAGAAAAAGTGGTGTCATCCGGAAGGCTGGTAAGAGCCTTCGCAGTTACATTGTACTGCGAGCTTAGTTGCGTCTTGCTCAGTGCTCCCGGCGTGGAATTGGGATCAACGTCTTCGACGACAAACATCTGGTCGTTTTGTAGGTTAGCGCGGACCCAGATCATGCGACGGGACAAGTTGAAGGAATCGATGCGCCGGATCCGGCCAAGGCCTTGTTTGGCAGCGAGATGATGTGCGTCACCAATCGCGTTTCGTTCGCTAGCATAGCCATCCCACAGAGGATGGACGACTACGTTGAGAACTCCATCAGTTGCCCATCCATGAACGTTACCATCGTGGATGATAGATTCTGCAGGAAATCCATTCTTAGTCCATGCATCGACAAGCCTAGCTGCGCGAACGTCCCATTTGCCCTCTGCTCCAATGGGCAGGACCTTGTTGGCAGCCACGGTATCTAACCCAGGTTTGTAGTTAGCATCTAGCATGGAGGCCAACAAGTCGATGCCTAGCTCCCAATCAAGAAGACCATGAACTTGACGGTTACGGAAACCCCGGAGTAGGAGGTCCGGGCTGCGCCACTCGTTGCCTTTCGTTTTTGAGAGATCAATCTCTTCACGGATCATATTGCCCATTCGCGGAGTGTCACCCTCCCCAAACAAGCTCCCTCGTAGGATGGATTCCCATTGAGACATTGCCGAATCTACGATTCCCGCACCGTTCGGATGGGCGTCGGCAAGGTACATCTCCCCACCGCCAAGGTCTGTGACCGCGTGGACAGATGCGATCTCTACATCCATCGAATCAACATCTAATTCTAGAGCGATGGCACGCTGCAAGATGGTCGCGGCAGAATACCAAGCGGCGCGGCGTCTTGTTAGGCTAGCCTCGTCCTTGCTTTCGAAGTATTTCAAGCCATTACCATCGAGCATGCGTATTGCAAGGATATCCGTGGTCTTGGGTGAAGTAAGTGCAACCTTAAAATCCGGGTTTTCGTCTTCTGATCGCCAGATGGATTCGCCCTCAGCATGAATCCATTTACTCCCGCCTTCCTGAATACTACCAACCTCTTTAAAGCCAAAGTATTCACTACGGTTGGTATTGGTACGAAATACGGGAGCTTGCCGCTCTAGCTTGACCTGTGTATTGCAGACTTGTTTGAAACCCTCAGCGCTGAGTCGGGGGCTGGAGATGTCTGTTGAGCCCGAACGCCCCCTATTCTCGCCGCCTCCAAGCGCTGGCTTAGTAGTATCCATGTCAGTTGCAAATGCACGCGGAGCTACGGCCATGTAAGGCTTCGCGTCTTGTGCCCCACAATTTGGGCAAATAACGCTCAGAGGAGGGTTCTGAAGCCAGCTTGGATTCCACAACCCTGATTCACTTGCGTGAGTCCTCATGGCGGTTATAGAAATGCGCTCTACATGAAGTTGCCTACATGCTCCGCAGCGTACGTGCACATACGCTGCTCCTATGGGGGCCCCTGAGGCTTTCCAGCGACCAACACGAGGATCATTGAACAGTGGTCCTGTAACGTACAGTGGGGTTAGCCGTCGCTTGTCCCATGTGCGCTCCGAGCCTGGAGCGAAGTCCGCGATGGCTTGGTCTGCAGGCCTGTCGAGAGACTTTGCATCGCGCTCCGCGTCACCTTTTCCAGAGGGAAGTTTGAAGTAGAGCTCTCGGACGCTCGTTGGCATGCCAAACATTGGCAAAATACCCGCCTCAGCGAGGCGGTGAGCCAGTGTGGATGCCACGAACTCATTTCCTTCAACGGCATCCTTCATTTTTTCGGGCAGATGTGACACATACTCTATGAGGGTCTCGGTGGATACATTAGAGCCTGAGGTTATGGTTCGTGCCACGTTCTTGATGGCTTCTCCATTCACAGCAATCCAATTCCTGACCAACGCAATATTTGCTTCGGCATTGGCAAGGGTGCCCATCTCACCGTGTGTATCAGGATCTTGGCTAGTTGCAACCCATGAAATGCCTGCAGCACGAAAAGCTTGTCTCAAAATGTCCTTGGCGATGAGGCGCTCGGCTAATATGCGTTGATCGTCGCCCATGGCAAGTCGTGGCTGCGGGGGCACGCCCCCTGTCATTTCGCTGGGGTGTTCGAAGTGAATGCGGTCATGAGTTTGTCCGCGACAAAAGGTGAAGGCCACTGAAAAAGCCTGTCCCTTACGACCAGCTCGCCCTACACGCTGCTGGTAATTAAAGCGCTCTGGGGGCATGTTCGCTTGCATCACAGCCTGCAACGAACCGATGTCCACACCAACTTCCATCGTTGTCGTGACCGACAGGAAATCGATGGAATCTACATTCCTCAATACATTGCGCGTACCGATATCTTCAATCGTTTCTTCATCGAAAAAGATGTCGCGAAAGTGCCTTTGGCGTTGGGCTTGGTCTTGAGTTTGGCCGGTTAGCTCCTCAGCATGAATGCGAAATGCAGACGACTTATCATTCGCCTCGTGGGCATAGTAGTGCTCGTCTTCGATTTCCTTGGCCGTGGCCTTCCCATTGGGCTGTGTCTCGAGCTTGCCTAGGCAGCGTGAACACACGCCCGCAGATGCATGCCAATGAACCCGCCCGCAGTTCGAGCATACCCATGGATAGTCTTCAGGACCGACAACACGGGTCCACAGTTTTTCCAGCCGGACCACGCCCCAAAGGTCCCCCTGTACATGCCCCACCAACTTGAAGGCATTAACCATGGAGTCATGCAGTGCGTCACGGTTAATTCTATGGGCCGCAGCCACTTTCGTCAGATAGCCATGGACGCGCTTCTTCGCAGCTCCTTCGTTTGCCGCGCCAGTGGGCTGGTCGTGTCTCCAGCCATCGGTTGGCCTGTTCCATGGATTGGGATCCAGCCGGTTTTCCTCAGCGAGGATACGGAGGATGCTATCGCATGCGAGGCGGAAGACTTCTGAAGGCATGCCAATTGGCGACTGAAGAGCCTTGTCTGGCGGAAAAGCTAGGTGACCTATCCCTTGCGCCTCAAGGTCATACAAGAGGCGCCCGGCTAGAGTTCGCCACGAAACCTTTCTCAGCGACTCGGAAATTGACTCAATATCATGCAGGTTGGCCTCATCTTCTAATTTGGCGACCAGGTTTCCGTCAGATGTCTTGAAGATAGACGTCCAATCTTTCCCTTTGTGTCCAACCTTTCGTTTATCGACGGATGCACCGCCAGGGTTAATTCCCTTCTCGATGAAATCTCGCCAAAGAGGGCTTAACTGTCTATCGGGGCCTGGCTTTGCAATGATGTCATCGACACGCACATACCCATGCTTATGGGCGCGTATTCTTTTTACTTGGTCTACTTGCTCGTCTGTAGCGCCTTCCTTGTCTTCGACCACCGCCCTTGCGGCTTGCACGAACAAATTGAATCTTTGTAGCGATCCATCTGTTTGACCAAATAGATTCTTGACCCTTTCACGAATGCCTTGGACTTTTTCTACCTCTACAGATTCAATTGCATGCAGAGCGTCCTTCATCAACACATCTATGCCGCTATCAGATCGTTTCTTCAGCTCTTGATTGATGAAAGTGCGTAGCAGCAGCATCCACTGCTCTTCTTCCACGCCAACAGAAAGATTCGCTGCCGCCTCGCGGCTATCAGAGAAAGCCACAAGCTTACGGCTCTTTCCCTCAGGTAGGACTCCCATCAGGTGCTTGGAGAACAAGTGTGACATGCGCGCCAAGCCAGTCACAAACGATCGGATCGGCGTACGACGGCCATAACGTTCTGAATAGTCAATGTGACACGATGGACAACGCTGGGGCATCGCCGAGTATTCATGGCGGTTTGCCTCTGGTATTTCTGCGTGAAAGAGATAGCAGGGCTGACCACCTTTTTGTGTCCCAGTAGTGACTAGACCTGTAATGGGATCGATGGTCGCCGTAATCCAACTTGCGGGTTTGTTGTCTCGTGGCTTACCTGGGCGACCATCCTTTGAGTCAGTTTCAATCGTACCGTGCTTCCATTTCAGATTGTCCGGGATTGTAGTAGGGTCGAAATCAAGGTTACGCAACCAAACGACACCGACATCCTTATATCTCTGGGCGTCTGTGCGTGTCTCGACTGTAGTCTCGGGAAGTCCGTTGATTTGGGTTTCGAGGGAAGTTAATTCGAATTGTGTTTCGATTCCCAGCCCATTCTTTAGCGGAATCCTGTTCCCACATAGAAGCTGCGTGCCACAACACTCGCAATAAAGAACTTCAA
This sequence comes from Pseudomonas tritici, assembly GCF_014268275.3. Lineage (NCBI taxonomy): Bacteria > Pseudomonadati > Pseudomonadota > Gammaproteobacteria > Pseudomonadales > Pseudomonadaceae > Pseudomonas > Pseudomonas tritici. The sequence goes on along the minus strand of NZ_CP077084.1, from coordinate 206,367 downwards.
GCACGCGCCGCCCATCCAAGGAGAGCTTCCGGTCAGGCAGGAGCATTCCGCTGCGTCGATCATGGTCTTCGTCGTGCAACTCGATGGTTGCCCAGAGACCTTCGACATTCTTGGCCATCCAATGGAAGCGAAGGCGCGGGAAGGACAGCCTCTTGTCCCTCGCGTGCTTGGAACCAATGGCACGGAACAAACCCCTAGCGGCAATGGGGCGCTTGTTAGCGGGAAGGCTAGCGAACCAGTAATCGGAAAGCATATTGATCGGCTTGGCTCGGATCTGCCCGTTGGTATCGAATCCAGCGAGAATGCACTTGTTGCTGGTGACTTCGTCGACGGCAAGGAGATCAACGACAGAAATCACTTCTAGGGTTTCATTGTCGTCGCCTTCTTGAATATTGGTACCCCCAGCCTTGAGGCAGGCTTCCACTATGGCATTGTTGAATTCGGGGATGTCGTCTTCCAGTGTATGGAGGTGCTCTCCGGATTCGATATGGAAGCGAGACTTCGCATCCTCACTCGTATAACCAAAGAAGCCGCCAAGATATTCGTAGGTGGCATCATCACTTCCATCAAGCGACGCACTAGATGCGAGTATCCGTAACTGAGGGCTTGTCGGGTCAAGCCCGAGTCTGTTCAGAAGGAGACGTATTAGATAAGCGACTTCCGTACCTGCCGAGCTACGATGCAGGTGGAGTTCATCTACGATGAGTTGGAATACGTGGTTCTGACGATCTTTTTCAAGCCATTTTCGCGTTTCCTCGAACATGTCGGAGTCGGCACGATCACCGGGTATGTGGGGATCGGGGTGCCGCATTAGCATGATGGACAACATGCTGATGTTTGTGACGAGGATGTCCGGCGGCATTGCCTGCATTTCCCAGCGATGAAACATTTCCGCCGCGTCTGGTGACATACGTCGGATGAAACTGGCTTCCTCTAATGATTGAGATAGTTGTTTTCTGGCCTTGTCAATCTCTTCCGAGATATTGGCTGCCTCAGCTTCAGCAACCGCATCACGGCAATGCTTAATTTTTTGGCACATTGAGACATAGTCTGTGACTGCTGCCTTCAAATCCTCGCGTAGCTCGGAGCGCTTGCCTGTATGTGGCTTCCCATCGGCCTTGAAAGGATGGCCGGAAACTGGCGTGGAACCATTGTAGCGGCCAAATCGGATTCGATTACCCGCGAGATATTGGTCAAGCGCTGCATGGACTTCATCTGTATCGAGTGCGAGGCGTAGGCGAGAAACCTGATCTTCAACGAGTGCATTCATGGGATACAGAACGAGTGCCCGAACTGCCGCCGTACGCTTCTCACCACGCAACTCTTTTCGAGTATCATTCCATTTCGGCAGTTCTTCCTTGGTCCACTCACTAGGAGTCTTCGAAGGATGTTGCCATTGAGTGGATGGACTTGTAGCCTCCCGGACGATATTGGCCAAGGCGGGAAGCAAGAAGGATTCCGTCTTGCCTGAACCTGTGCCGGTTACGACGACGCAATGCTTGCCTTCCAGTGACTTCCTAAGCATCGTTTGCTGATGTAGGTAGAGTGGATGACCACCACTGAATAGCCCAGCACTGACAACCGCTTTGAACGCATCGCGTCCCACCTCGTTTAAGCTAGGGAGGTCACTTTCGAGCAACTCTGTAAGTTTTCGACCTGACTTGTAGGAAGGAATTGGTTCAACATAGGGTGTTTGAAACAGAACCCCAGGCAGGTCCAGTAATTCCTTTCGATCTTCCTCAAAGGTTTGGGAGTTCGTTCGAAATGCTGAGGTTATGTATCGCTTGATTCCGTTCTGGAAAGTATCGAAAGCGCCAACTGGGTCTTTCATTCTTTTTCCTTATAGCTTCAATTAGTGTGCTGCGAATCAGAAAATATCTAGAACCGCCCCAAGTTTGGTGGCAATAAGATTAGCAACCACCTCAGGGACATGTCGGTATGCAAGCCACTTGCCTTCTGCCATATCGTTGTAAAACCGATTGGCGAAAAAGACTGTTGGTCCATCTACTGTGTAGGAAAGTGAGATCCTATTACCTGAGCCATTCGTCTCTTGTTTTTGAAGCGTAAGAACCTCTGGGGCATAGCCAGCACATAGAACAAGGGCACGTTCAAGAACACTTGGTAAGCCAATTCTGGCTGGGAGCCAAACGGTCCCATTATTTCGCTCATACGTGATAGGTATTGGGTGAAGGTCCTCAAGGCCTGTTCTAATGCTCACCCACTTTGCAAATGCGTCAAGCGCCAGCCAAACACCCCAACGTGAGTCGCGGACGAAGGCGTACCTTCCTTGGTCCGCGAGCACGTACAGGTTGTCCATTCCTGTGTCAAGATCTTGCACCTTCCAAAGCTCGCTTGTATTGCCGCAGGGGTTGGCTGTAAATCGCCCCTGGCCTGCGTGGAATCGCATGGCGCTACCTCGAGCGCTTCCAATAGACTCCATTGTGTTGTGAAGCGTTACGTTTGTGAATTCCTTCAAACTGCCAGCCCAATTCGCAATTGAAATGCAAGGTGTTTGTGTAAGCTGGAAACCTATTTGATCTAATGTTTTTTTAGCTTCAAATTCATTAATGATGAGCAATCGCCATGACTCGAATTCAACCGCATTGGTGATCAAGCTGTGCGTAGTCCACGCCTTTTCTGCTCTTGCGATATTCTCCCAATGAGAGATACGTAAGGTTCCCGCAACCCCCCAAATTTGAGGGCCGTGAGATGTGGAAGGTAGCGAGTAAAAAGTGGGCTTAACCGAATGTATTCGAGCTATATGCCCCTTATGCGTTCTGGAAATTTCGAGGTGACCGCGCCGACAAAGGTCCAGCAGGATTAATGCGGGATCACCGAATGCATCAGAAGTACGGATAAGTCGTTGTAATTGATTTCTTGCTACGCCGTAATCAAAACTACCTGACTGGGCGAGTGAGTCGAGGAATTTTTTCCGAACATCGATAATGACAGCGTCGTGTTTAACGATGGCCCCAAGTTCTACGGGCTTTAAATCAAAACCAACGACCTTGAAGGCTGATTGCTCAATAACTGGCAGGAAAACACCAGACAAACCTTCGTCTGATGTCATCGGTATTCCAAGATTGTCCAGACTAAATGGACGCCCTATATCAACAAAGTCTCCTCCCAGACCGGCAACTCTCAACTTTGCCTGGCCGAGTTGGGTACCATTTTTGGTAGTTGCGTGGAGCACATACGATGCACTTCTTGCACTAGGCAGCCTAATCTCGAATCGTCTTAACGGTATCAATTGGGCTTGCTCGCCCGTGTTCGCATAAGTGGGTAAGAACGTCTCATGGATAATGATGTCTTGAGAGCATGTTATGCGCGTGTCCTCAGGAGCGTCTAACTCAATCATGGGTAGATCGTAGGGCAGATACATGCGACTGTAGCCGCGTCGAATCGACCTTCCACCAACAAAACGGATACTACGAGGCTTTGGATGGGCACATTCCTCCCCATCAGGGAGAAGACGTTGCTCAAGCGTAAGACTGTCACACGCCACTAAATTAACAAACAACCAGTTATCAGGAATTCCTGCCGCCGATATCAGTTTGTGATCAGGTTTGACACGTTCGAGGTAGCTCTTGAGAGATGCAAAACTGTGGGGCGGGGCCAATAGAAAGGCCTGTCCACTCCCAGGAAGATCACCCTCTCTCAACTCTAAGTTTCCAGTCACAGAATCAAACGCCGGAACCAGAACCCAGAGCAGATGTCGCCTTAACAGAAGTTGGAGTGTTGTAGGTTCTGACTCTTCGATACCAAGGTACTGGACATTAAACTGCAGGGTGTTTTCAGATGCTTGTTCAGCGATTCTCCAGAACTCCGCATCTTGCTTGGCAGATGACGTGCAGTTTGTCCCTTCCGTGCCGGAAAAGCATCCCTTCCACTTCAATTCATTGTGGGACAGCACAAACTTACCAGTATCTTGTAAAGCAGGCAGACGCCAGCGAGGGGAAATCTCCAGGGGGGCATCCTGCACCACCACTAAAGAAATGCCAACTCCTTTTAAATCTTTTAAATCAGTGGATGAATAATGTGAACTACTATTTTTATCCGTTAATGTTCCATCCCAATCGGAATATGCAGTGCTGATTGCAGCAAGGATAGGCTGTTCGAAATCAGGAATATCGAGTGCCTTTTGAAATCCGGCAGTGAAAATCCGTTTCGTCGCACGCGCCTCGTCCAATATCCGCGATAAGGATGCTTTGGACAATTCTTGGCCAGGTCTAATTTGTGCCTGTACAAACGCTTGTGCAAGGCTTTCTATATCTTGGGGCTTTAAAATGCTTTGGGATCTTGGCACGCCGATCCGGTGATAGCCACCCAATCTCCTCAGTTTAAAGGAGCCGAACCGCCCAGCATTTCTTTCCGTCCACTTCTGCAAATCGGCCCAAGCCGATTCAACGCGATCCATTTCATTGGGGCCGAAAGTATGGTGCAGTTTAAGATCTGCTTGTAGCCCCCCATAATACGAGTTCGGGTTCTCCGCATCGTTCCTGATCAGAGCGGCAAGGTAGGGAAGGTATGCAGGGGCATGCAGGCCTAGGTAGGTAGGATCCAAAGCGCCAGGGTCCATGTAGTTGCGGTTATTAGCATCTCCTTTTCGTTGTTCAACCAGATCACGTATGCGTTGAGCGAGGCTACCGTCTGGGTTGGCCCAGATATGGCCAATACGAACTGCGTCCAAAAATCCAGCGTCACCACCGATATCTTGACCAATTTGGTCGAGAAACTCCTTGTCCACCCTAAGGAACACCTCCTCACCCTTGGATGCCTCGGAGAAGAAGCTATGTAGCAAGCGAAGATTCCATTCGCTGAATCTATCGTCGAGTGGCTTGCTCTTGGAATCTGGCAGCTCCTGTACATGGCCAAATTGGCTGGGTATCTCAGTCTGGGGTTCGAGAAGGCCGTCCTCACTAGCGTTCATACGTATGATTTCTCACTCATGCGGCAAGATAGCGAACCGTTGAAAGGTAGCTCCGTATAGTCAGGTGCGATGCATTTAGTCGTTTGTGCCTGGTACGTCCGAGCAGCCTCCCTGTTTGGGTATAGTTAAAGCACTCTTTTGGCTTCTTGTCAGAGTTAGTTTTGCGAAGTCCGGAAGCAGCTGGCCTGTCCGGGCAGCCGGCCAGTCACAAGCAGACTGTCTTAAGATCGGGAGCTCCCTTGAGATGTTTAGTGATGTAGGCTGCTGGGTGTGGCGGACGCTTGTATAGGGTATGCAGCACATGGCTATCATACCCTTAGATTAGGCTATATGCATACTGTGCAGGCAGTGCAGCAAGAGCTCTTTAGGTGACAGAGCAGTTCCCGGGCGGATATGGGAGGTGTTGTGTAGCGGGCTTTTGTAACACCGACCCGAAGGCCGGTATTTTCAAATGGTACCGGTAAGGAGCTCTGCGATTTAGTAAAGCTTATGGACGGCTAACATCCGACCAATAGCCTCGCCGACTAATGGTGGGACGGCGTTACCAACCTGAGTGTAGCGGGGGCATTCTTGCTTTCTTTGCTTTCCACCGGTCGTATACTTTCCCTGAAATTCGAACCAATCTGGGAATGATTGAAGCCGAGCATTTTCACGTACGGTAAGAATTCTTGGTTCACTGTAATGGAGGATATCATCAGGCAAGGTCGTAATTGTTGGGGCTGGTCTACCTTGATCGAGAACTGTTGTTGCGTGCTTTTTAGTTCCTACTTGTTCTCGCTCCTCCTGTGATAAGCAATACCCTGGGCGACAGATTTCCTGAATATGCTTAAAATATTCTCTGGTTTCGGCCTTGTGTCTCGCAAGTCTTCGGCTATTCGGTGCACGATTCTCGCAGCTTAGCCTCATAAGTTTTTGGAACGCATTGGGGTTTGGGTGAGGGGTATATTCTGCTTCAAGAAATCTCGACATTCCAGAGTCTTCATTGGAAACAAGAATTTTCCCATGTGTTTCAAGGTCAGAAATTGCTTCTCGTGTTGTTACATGGCGAGTGATGGGTAATTCTTTGGCGGTTAGAAAATCGCGCCGGCTTTCCTGTACCATTTTCAGCAGGTTAGATCGTTGAGAAGAATTCCCTTTTCGCTCGCAGAGCATAAAGTAGCGATGGCGGGTTTGGGGGACACCAAAATCTGCGCAATTGACGAGTCCTGAGTCGACGTCATATCCGAGAGCATCTAATTTCTCTGCAATGTATTTCGCGTATGAGGCCTGGCCGGCATTCGCAATATCTTCGGCAACTCCTCCCTTGGTCTCGAAGCGCATGTTGAATCCAGCAACGTTCTCAATAACTAAGTATTGAGGTTGCAATAAACCAACAAGAGCAAGGTACTGCTCTGTCATTTTGTTGCGAGGGTCAGTGGGGTCGCGTTTTCCCGCCGTTGAAAATCCTTGGCATGGAGGACCACCAACGATGAGATCAATCTGGCCTCGGAGCGCCGCAACGTTTTCAGAAAAGCCTGAGAGTAAGTCTTCGCAGGTCATGGCCTGCTTTGGAAGCCATTTTGGCCAAGCGAACTGGTACTTAGTTCCTTCGATCAAGTTGAAGCGAAGCGTTTCAAAAGCTAGAGAGCTCTTCTCTATGGCAAAGACACCTTCGTGTCCAGCCTCAAGGAGGCCCAATGAGAGGCCTCCACATCCGGCAAACACGTCGCAAAATCGTAGCTTTTTCGGGGTTGTCATCGCATTTAGCATAGTCAAGTGATGGCCTTCGGCCACTTAGTGTGCCAATGAATTGTCGCACAGCCCCATATTAAGTTCCAGGACTGCTTTAGTAGTGCTTGAGCGGCTATGATTTTTAGGAGGTTTGAATGTTCTGGAGGATGCATGGTTAGCTTGTGCATGCGGTTATCGACAGGGCGCGTAGCTGTTGGCGCTGCCCCTGGATTGATCCAGTTGCCGACGCAAGATTGCCCCATCTCCAAACCTGCAAAAATCCAGCACAGACAATGATTTACGAAAAGTCAGGCTGGGGCAGTGAAATCTCGGCAACCGGGTCACATCGGCCTCGGCGCCGACAGCTCTGTCTCTCCTGGAGTACCAAGTCCTAGCCGGACGCTTACGTCAAGATGAGTTGGCCGTACGCTTACCGAGCGCCTCCTCACCACTATGACCAAAATCCCTGAGTGGATTCATCCACGCTACTCAGCACTTCCCTCAATGGCCAAGTAGCCGATAAACAGTGTCACGTTTCAAGACTGACAACGAACGAATGACCGAACACCTGATGATGCGGGCGATTTACATCTACGAATTCAGGGTTTGATGGCGACGAATTCATTGGCAGCCGCGATTTTCGCCTTGCTTGCCTTGCCTGACTTAGCTGTCGACTTCTCAGGATTGAATGCGGGCGACTTGTCACCAAGGCCTCGAATCAGGTAGCGATTGGTCCGATCTTGATCAGTGTTTCCTGGCTCGTAGTAGTCAGCCTGTTTGTAGGAGATTAGCTCCAAGTGATACAGACGATTCAATGAGCTTGGAATCTGGTACATCGGTACACCCGACAGGCGCGAAATGGTGGAATAGTTAATGGTTGCGATGTTGAAATTGTTTCTATTCCTGAATGCACAAAGCACGAAAAATACCTTTAGCGCGTATAGGCTCAACGCACTAAATTCAAATTGGTGCAACATGAGCAATTGTGTCCTGCTTCCGTCGTAGAGTTTGGATTTGGGAGGCTTTCCATGGAAGCCATCCTCCCATCCGGCCATCTGCAATATGGTCCCCTCACGCACGGGCTTGTCATATTTATCGAGCATCCCTTCATCCACGAGTCGCTTGAGTGATCGAGCAACAATCGGCCTCGATAAACCGGACAAAGCAATCAGCTTTGGATAAGTAGTCTTCACCTGCCCAGTGTAGTAATCCGCAAGCATGCACAAGCTTACGAAAAGCCTCAGTGCTCCGATGCTGGTGTTTTGCTGCAGTGCGCAGCGTGCCTCATTTCCTACACGACTATCGAAGGCCGCGACGCCACCACTTTGAATCCATTTGATGGGTAGACGTGCAAAGCTGGGCTCGACCCGATTTGCCTCCTTATCGGTTTAATCCAGCCCGGGACAATTGGATATCTGGGCAGATAGAAGTTTCATGATTTTTGCGGCAGAGTTGATCGCCTGTATGGGCGTTACATGCTCAGCCAACAGGATCCGGCGCATTTGCGATGAAGCAAACTTCTCCAACCCGGGGAAGCTTTTGCTCAAGTGAAGCCGTAGAGCGTTCTCACTGACCTTGTCCACATCGAATTCGTTTTTATCCCAGACCAGCCTTACGTTATATTTGGGTGCCGATGGCTTAGACACCTTGGCCACCCGGTAGATAGTGACGTAGACCGGCCAGCCTTCATCGCGCATTAGCCCCGTCGTTTCCGGTGGTGTTATTGAGATCCATTGAACACCTTGATCAACCAGCTCGGTTGAGAGCGTCGGGATGGCCTTGAGCAACAGGGGCGTTAGGCTGGCCACGCCCCTTACGCTCAGTAGCTTGTCGCATACTTGGCGATGCTGGACGACGAACAGGGTCAACTCGCCCAGATGCCCCTGGACGGTGGCGGGTATCCACTGATTCAGCGGCTTACCTTTCGACGAGCGCATTGCATTAACCACAGTCTGATGAGTCAGGACCAGATCCGCTGCAAGGTCCGAGATTTTTTCGTTGGTCGGGCTTTGCCATCGGGTCACGCTTTGGCAATAGGCAATCAGCAACTGCGCGGAGTTGTTACCCCGACTCAGTTGGAATCGCGCCCTGCTAGCGGAGGCTTCCAGCCATCGATAGTCGAGAAGCGCCCAGCGCTTGCCCAACTCCAGCAATTGCCTTTCCTTGTAGCTCTCAAGGTCCTGATCGAGCACGATGAAAGCCAAGTCGTAGTCCGCAAACACTCTACGATTGCTGATTTGACCCTTGACAGCACGTACATATTTTTCGAGCTGCTGCACTGTCAGCGATGCCTTCACCTTGTTTTCAATCGCGACCAGAATCTTGTTCGCCGGGTCGACCAGAAACAGATCCAGCCTACCATTGGCGGTGCCTTCGTCTACTTTGATACTGAACTCGCGGGTGACGAATGCCGCACCGAAGCTGCCGGTGCGAATTTTCCCCGGCGTCCACTTCGCAAAAAACTTACGGTTGTCATACGTGCATCCATCGCTGGCGGCGTGGGCCGCTTCCAGAAAGTCCTTGATAACCCAGTCGCCTTGGGAATGGCCTTCATGGGGGTTCATGCACCAAGCAAGCACTTCAGAGTTCTGGTTCTCCAGAAGTGTCGTCACCTCAAAAACGTCGTCGACGGTTTTGTTGAGCTCCATCAGCTCCAATAGCTTGGGGTCCCTCAAGAATGCATAAAATTCCGCCGGTTCCACGTTCACCTCCATGTTGGTAAAATGCTAATCACAAATTTCTGGGGGGCAATTCAAAAACCAGTAGATCCGTTCCATAGCCCAGGCTTTTAACGCCAACGCTGAATTGACCCACGTGCTGACTTGGGATTAACCCACCCTCAAGTCAACACAAATCCAGTAAAAGTAGTGGTTCTCGAGGAGTCTGCCCGGGTCAGTAATATCTCCGCAACTGGTTTAATTCGGCGCCGGCGCCAACAGCCAGGGACACAAATCGCGACATTCCCGCCCAAATGAGAAACCATGGCACGGTTCAGTCTTCTCGCTGGACGTTCAAACAAGGGAAACCCGGCGAGAAGTGGTTTGTGGTCGTAGTCAGGCAGGATCGTGACTGGAATCCCTCGGCTGCAGAAAAGGAACAATATTCGCTGGTGGTTACGGTGGCCGACCGCGACAACGAGCGGGCTCAGCTCTATACCCAAATCCAGACGCGAATAGATCAGCAGGCTGTGGTCAGGGAGCAGCAAAGGGCGAAGATGACTGCTGTTCGTTTACAGAATCGAGGGTGATGAGCATTCGGTAGGTATCCCCTAAGCCTGCGGGTACTGCGATACACCAGAGCAACTCGCTGCCAATCTGCGTGAAGACTGCCAAGACGCCGAACAACTGGATGAGGCGATACGCCGTCGGACGGTTGCGATTGTCGAGGTTGCCACCGAGTTGCTGGATGTGCTGGACGCGGCCGCTAACGTGGATGAGCCTAGCGCTGATCAACGAGAGTGGATGGAGCGCTTGCACATCGCTCTGGCCGCATGTGCGAACAAAAGTCCCGCAACACCACAGCCCCTCCAGCCGGGGCGATATTGGAATGGAGCAAAAATGTTTGGCACTTACGCTATGTGCTTTGTACTGGCCTGTTTTGCGGCTTTCCTCGCCTATGAGGCCGGGCAATCGCGTGGCTCAAAGATGGTGAAGAACCGTGTCCTGAAAGCATTGGAGCAGCATGAGGTTGATGTGTCTCACGGATACTCGGAGGGCTATTCGGGCCTTGGCCTTGCACGGATCATCAGGAACATCATCAGCTAAGGGAAAAAGGGACAAATTCTATGAATTGGAAGCTGGTAACTATCGGAGCGTTAATCTGTACGGCTATAGCTGCTGGCTGCGGTACAAAAACTGTTTCGCAGGAGCTAGCGTCTAAACAGGGTGTTATCACCGGTACGGGAAAGGATGGATACCCTGTCGTAAAGTCCATCACGTTTAAGCGTCCTAAAGCCGATGTCTCTCGTGTCCTTGCATGTATGCAGGCTGAAGTCGATGGATTAACAGTAACCCCGGTACAAATCGATGGAGTAGTTAAGTCGAGTGGAAAGGCCTACGCTTCCCTCCAGTTCAGCAACTACGTCGCCTTCGCCATGACAGTTCGCAATAACGAATACCGCTTTGACCGGTTGACCAACGCAGGTCTCAACGGACCTGCTTTTGAGCTGATGGCGTCATCCTATGGCACACCCGAGAATGCTTACGCGGCCCTCGAATCTATTGCTGATCGCGTCAGTGAATGTGCTGCCAAAGTCAGCGCCGCTCTTTGAGGGGGAAAAGCGATGAAGAAGCTGTTGAAAGCTGACAATGCCCCCTCGTGCATTGACATCAATTTGAGCGTGTTAAAATGGCGAAAAAATTCGCGAGAGATTGACATTGGGCTAGCAGATTACCCGCCCCTCTTAAGCCATATTCTCAATTGCAATGAATAGGGTCACTCCTGAACGGGCCCGATGTCGCTAGACATAGAAATGAGTGGCGTACTTTCATTAGGGATATGGCCTCTTGTGTGCCTACAAACGCTGTTTTGTCCTTCAAGAACAGGTCGGACTGCATTCCACTTTACGGTTCCATATGTGGCTTTACCCCTCAAAGCATCAAGGGATGCTCAAGGACCTGCACCATTTTGAGTTCGGAGCAGCAGAGCAACTGATGTGGATTTCTGCATTCAAGACCTAAGGCCCGCCAATGTGCGGGCCGATCTAGTAGAAGTGTACCAACTGAGCAGATAGAGGACTGTCATCATGCTATGGAGTGTACTCAAGGGCGCCGCCGAAATTGGCATGGGGATCTACCAGAGGATTACCGAGGAAGATGCCAATAAGGAGGAAGCCAACCAGCGCTATCGGAACCATTTCCTGCCATGTAACAAGTGCGGAGCCTTGGCTAAGCCACTCGAAGGAACCGAGCGTAACTACGGATGTGAGTGCGGCCACCGGTTTGCCGGTCCTAAGCACCCTTACTGAGAGGCTGGTGAAGCCCTGGCGGGCAAACTGAACGCTGTTCTTGGCGGCCAGCAAACTGTTTAAGGAAAGAGCTATGAATAGCTATCAGCTTCAAGGAATTGCTGCTGCTTTGGAAGAAGGCTACGGCTAATGCCCGCAAGGCCAAGCGGCACTTATGCGCTGGATCGAAGAAAAGGTATCCAAGCTTAAAGCGCGAGGCTTGCCAGGTAGAGAGACGGACTTGGCTTGGTGAAGAGTAGGAGAGGTATGCGAACCGATAAATGTGAGAAATGTAGCGAGAAATTTGAGGTTGTCGAGATAGGCGGTGGGCAGCCATATAAGCCAGATAACGCAGACATCGAGTGTCCATGCTGCCATCACAAGACATCGGAAAAAACGACTGGTTACTTCATTACCAAAAAGCTTTCACGCAGTTAGGCAAAATCGCATCAAGTGCACCAAAGCCCTGCCCTCAAACGTGGGGCCGGCCTGAACATCGCAGGTCATTTAAACCATTGCGGATCCCTAAGGTGATCTCGGATTATGAAAGATGAAGCGCAATTAGGCTACAAGCCTATACAGGACGATGTGTTGAAGACACTGGGTCTTGCGATGATCGCCGGGCAGGGTGTTGAGCACCTGTTGAGCAGTTGCCTTACTTTTCCTTTACACGGCGAGCCACTTCAAACTGTGGAACAGCTTCAGCTCCTGTTTGAGCGACACTCAAAAGCCACTTTGGGGCGACTGCTCAAAGCGCTGAGGGAGCGGGCTGATCTGCATCCCACCTTCGACGACAAGTTGGAGCGCTTCCTCCAGCATCGCAACATCATTGCGCATCGGCTACATGATGTGCCGGGCGGTTTTGACCTGCATTCCGATGAAGGGCGAGGGAGGCTAAAGGCCTTCCTGCTCCAGTACATGGAGGATGGTCACATCGTCAGCATGGTATTCCTGGGCATTTTGCGGGGATGGGCGAGCCAACAGGGCATTGATATTCCCAATGAGCACCATCTGAGCCAGCGAATGCAGGATCACCTCGACGCGAATGTTATGCCAAATTTGGACGCTTTTATCAGGTCTAAAGAACACCCCTGAGTCCTAGAAAAAGTCATTCAGCTGCACCCAGCCCAGCCGTCGAACGTTTGGCTAAATAAGAAGAGGCACCGGGACGGCCGGTACCTACAACGACCGCGCAAAGGACCTGTATGCAGCAAAGTCTCAAGGACACCGTTCCTCGCAATTTCAGCACCGGCTACATTTTTGCCGACATCAACAATGACTTGGGCGACTGGATCAAAACTGCTCAATCTCACCCCCTTCTTTCTCAAATGGCCTACGCGTATGCCAGACGCATTGCGGTGCAGGCGCTGTACGCACAGGGTTTGGTAGACCTGGACCTAGTCAATCACGTGCTCGGCATCTTCAAAGGAATACAGGCGATGACAGGCCACACCGTCGAGTTTCAGGAGGACGCGCTGGCTGAGGCAAACCGATTGATCATCGAATACCACCCTTTTGCGACTGGTTTTTTTACGAAGAATCTGGCCCATTGGTGCCAGGTCAATTCCGGGCCGGCGAATCAACCACAGCGAACCGATGCGGAGTTGTTCGGAATGATCTTCGAGCACGCTTTCGCCTACCAGGAGGTGCTGAGAACTGTACAAACGATCAATGCCGGCACCCAGTCGTCCCAAGCTCCTGAGGTGCAGTTACGCCAAGCGCAAGAGGATGAGTACTACGCAGAAATGCGTGAGGAAGCCTTCGCAGACTTACCGCTGTACCACAGCTCTAGGGAGGACGCTCAAGCACATGCAAAACGGAAAAACTTAAAGGTCTATCGAAGCGGAAGCGGATCATATTTCACCGCGCCAGAGGGTTATGTCGAGCCCGACCATTCTTCATTCCTGGACCTAGAAGATGGCATTGTTTTTTGACGTGAAGGCATACGGGTCTAACGTAGACCTAGGCTCCTAACTCGGGGGACATTACCAGTGCTGGATTTTTGCCGATTGGTGTTGGGTCAGTGTGGCATCGGCCACTGGGTCAACCCGGCGTCAGCGCCAACACACATCAGCTCATATAGGCTTTTATACGCACAACACGGATGGAGATTTTCATGTATCTCGCTGAGCTGACTATTAAGAATTTCCGCAAGCTACGTGACGCCAAGCTGAAATTTCAGCCTGGGTTGAATGTGCTGGTAGGTCCAAACAATGTTGGCAAAAGCGCTGTAGTGGATGCGCTTCGGACCCTTCTCGCAGGTCATGACGAACCGTATCCCCGCCTTGATATCGCCGACCGGCACCGTCCGCTTGAAGGCGAGCCGGCTGGCGACATTTCCTTCCATTTTGTCTTTCGTGATTTAAGCCACGATGATGAAGCAGACTTTATCGCTGCGCTCAAGCCTGCAGCTGATAAAACCATGGAAGCCCATATCCATGTCCGCTATACCGATGCAGATCAGACAGGACGCTTCAGGGTAAAACGTTGGTGTGGCGATCATCAGGACGTGGCCCTTACCTCAGACATGATGGAAAACCTCAGGGGCGTTTATCTCCAACCCCTGCGGGATGCCGCTCAGGGACTTCGACCCAGCCGCAACAGCCAGCTGGCACGCCTGCTTCACATGCTCACGGATGAACCAGGCCGTGACGCGATTAACCAAGCATTGAAGGAACTGGACGAAAAGCTCCAACAGACCGAAGCGATCCAGCACACCCATACCGCGATTTCGTCCCGACACGGCCTGATGATGGGCGATCAATTGGCACAGACACTCTCTGTTGGGCTTAGCGCGACGGACTTTCAGCGGTTATCTGCTCGGCTTTCCCTCACGGCTCAAGCAATGGAAATTGAGCAGAATGGCCTGGGTTTCAACAACCTGATTTTCATGGCGGTAGTGCTAAGCGAGCTGGCCAAGAATCCGGACGCCGCGTATCGCAGTTTGATTGTTGAAGAGCCGGAAGCCCATTTGCATCCTCAGTTGCAGCGCGTGTTGTTGCGCTACCTCGCAGGCGTGCCAACGAGCGAAGGTGAAAAGGCGGTGCAGCTGTTCGTCACCAGCCACTCCCCCAATTTTGCCAGCAACTCTAAGCTCGAATCCCTGGTGTGTTTGGTTGAGAACGATGCCGGCGTAGAGACCTTCTTCCCGCGCGACATCAAGTTCGGTAAGGGCAAACGCGAAAAGCTGGAGCGCTATCTGGACGTGACCCGAGCCGAACTTTTTTTTGCTCGCCGGGTAATATTCGTGGAAGGCGCCGCCGAGCTTATGCTCGTCGATGCTCTGGCCACGCTCATGGGGCTGGACCTGCGAGAGTACGGGGTCAGCCTGATCAGTGTCGAAGGACTCAATTTCGATTCTTTCCTACCCTTGTTCGGTGAAAACGGACTTCGGATCCCGGTTGCCGTCGTAACAGACGCCGATCCTTTCGAGGAGGAAGAGGCCAACGAGCTTGCGGAAGGTGCGCTGGATGCAGGTGACATCGAAGACATTCTTGCCGAGGCTGCGTATCTCGAAGAAACGGGTGCCCCTGTCGCCGATGGTCCTTACGCGGATGATCCGTTAGCTGAGCGTGCCAAGAAAAAGAAGAAGCTAAAACGGAAAGAAGTCTACCCGTCGCTGGGAGACGAAGTGAGGCTATCGAGCAACACCGTCAAGATGAAGAAATCGGAAGACGCTTTCGTCAAGGTGTTCCACGGTTTGAAAACGCTGGAATACGACCTTGCATTGCTTGAGGCGAACCGCGACTCGATGCTCAAGGCCTTGGCTGACCCTCATCCGATCATTTCGGCAGCGCTACGCACGATCGTCGATGCTCAGCCAGACAACACCGCGAAGGCAAAGGCGCTGTTTTGTGGCATGTTCGAGCGTAAAGCGAGTAGCGGTAATCTGCAAAAGGGGCGGTTTGCCCAGGCTTTGGCTGAACAGATTGCTAGCACGCCAAAGTGCGAAGTACCTGACTATCTCCGCAAAGCGATTGAGCATGTCTGCCAGGGAGCGATCAAACCATGAAGCTCTCCGATGAGCAGAAGGACATAATCAACGCGCCTCTAGGACCTATCGCAGTCACGGCCTGCGCAGGTAGCGGCAAGACGGCAACAGCGATCAGGCGTCTGATTGCCGTCCGGCAAAAAATGGAAAATAGTCGGGGTCGGGTTGTCCTTTTGTCTTTCTCTAATGTTGCGGTCAATACCTTCAACAAAGGCTATGCCCAGCTCGCTTCAGATCTTCCAGACGACGCTAACCGCAAGCGCGTAGAGGTGGACACGCTCGACGGTTTCTTCACCCAGCATGTGCTGCGTCCCCACGCTTATCGAACAATGTCCTCAGACCAGGTTGCGTACCTTGTATCCGGTACCGAGCCGTTCCTAGCAAACTTTAAATACTGGCCTGAGGAAGGACGTCCGACCCACATCAAGGACGTCAAAGTGGGGCTGGAGCATGGGAACTTCTACTTCTTTACCGGCACCCTCGATGATTTGGTGAAGCTCGATACCGCTAAGGCATTAGATGCGATCAGGCGTCTGGGCCGCATTGGGGCCTACACGCACGAGCTTGGCCGGTATTGGGTGTACCGTACGTTGATCGGGCAACCAGCAGTCTTGCGAGCGCTTGCCGCCCGCTACCCGCAGATTTTGGTCGATGAGTCCCAGGATCTGGGCACCTTGCATCAGGCTATTTTGGAATTGCTCATCAAGGCTGGAGTTCAAGTCTCGCTCATCGGTGACGTAAACCAGGGCATTTACGGCTTCGCAGGAGCTGACGGTTCATTCCTGAGCACCTATTACAACCGTGCGGGGGTGAATGACTACAAGCTCTCGCGCAATTATCGTTCACTGCCTCCAATCATCAGCATCGCTAATTCACTCTGTGGCCGAGAGGATGAGGCCGATCGGGAGCCTGAAAACGGGGGGGCGTACTTCGTCGGATACAAGGACTCCGAGCTTCCTAAGCTTTTTGAATCGTTCAAAGCGCAAATTGATGACTTGGGCATGCAATATCAAGATGCGGTGATCCTCAGCCGGGGGACTGACCGGGCGGCAGTGCTATCCGGAAAAGCTGCTCCACCAGGTCAAGGTACGGTCGCTCTTTTCACCAAAGCAGCATTGGTCCGAGACCAGCAAGGCCGCTATCAAGATTGCTTCAAGCTTGTGTGCCAAGCGGTGGAGGGTTTGATGGATAAGCCACCGCATGGCCTCAGCACTCACCTTCAGGGTGCCCCGCAGGATGCATGGATGTTTGGGCTTAGACGACTGCTGTGGGGTTTCATCCGCGACGCTGAGGCCGGGCTACCTTCATCTACGCTTTTGGCTAAAACCGAGTGGCATCCCCAATTACTGACTAATCTCAAAAAGCTTCTCTCGACCACCGAAGGGCAATTTGGGTTGAAGGCTGCAGACAAGCTGGGCAACAAGCTGGCTAAAACAGGGTTGTTGGATCTTCCCCTAACTGGTGCAGTAGAGGAGAAATATCGGGGCCCTGGGATTAGAGTGGAAACCATCCACCAAGTGAAGGGCGAGTCTATCGGTGCGGTTCTATATGTGACCAAAAAGCCGAACGTTGAAGCCTTGCTTGCCGGCACCCTTACCGAGGAAGGTCGCATCGGCTATGTCGCTGTGACCAGAGCTCGTAACCTGTTCTGGTTGGCCGTGCCTCATACCTGCCTGAAAGCACTGCGCCCAAATCTGATTGCCGCTGGTTTCGATGAGCTTCCTGCCCGCAGGTAGGGCCAGCGTCTTTCAATGATCAGCAGGCTCTTACGGCGTGATTGAGGCTCAAGACGGCATCAGCAAGGTGTGCGTAGCATCGATCCGCTCCAGGTATCCCACCCAATCAGCTGCGGGTGAGACTGCATATCGGCGGTCATGTCATTCGGATGCAGGAAACACATGTGGCCAATGACATCCGGCACTTGATTGACCACACCGTAGGTTGTGCCAAATGTCATATCAATTACCTCAGGGCTTGGCAGCGTGAGCCACGTATGCAGATTCAGAGCTAGGGAAGGTACGCTTTTTTCAGCATCTTCTTGAGATCACGGGTATCGCTATGGAAAACTTGCCTCAGGCTCCTCCGACTGAGAAGGGCTCCGCACCCGTACACACCCTGGATGCTATGCACTTTTCCACCAGGTATGCTTTTGTGGTTGACCTTTCTCTGCTTTTTAGCTAAGTTTTCGATACGGCTTTATTCGTGGCCGGCGAAAGCAAGTTACGGATTCTCTTTCTCGCTAATTTTAAATAGTGAGAGGTGGATCTTTGCATTCGCGAAACCGCCTCTTACTCTGGAGGCAGTTATGTCAGAAATATTACCTTCTTCTCTACCTATTCCCGAATTTCGCAAGAAAAAGGGACGTGCGCTTGCACGCCTTGATCGCGAGCAAAAAATGCTGGAGTCTGGTCCGCTTGGCGCTGAGCGCTTACTTCTCAATATTGCAGTGGACTATATGGAGAGTCACCCAAATATGTCCTGGGACCAGGCTCTCTTCGCGGCGCGAGCTTATCTTAATCGAGCACATGATTAAGCAAGGACAGCCGTGATGAAGAAAATGACAGCTATCACACATAATAACGTAACGTATGAAATCAGGATCGGAAGCTGGTTTCAGCACCTTCACGGAAAAGCCTCGGAAGCACTTCGTGAGGTCCATACAGATGACATTATACTTCCGACTGAAAAAACAGTAGCGATCTACAAGACAGAAAAAAGGGCTGAGTACAACGCCCACCCACGAAGGCCTCGTTCATCAGCGAAACAGTACCTCAACGACTGCTCGCTAAGTGATTTTGGGCTTAACTGGGATAAGTTAATCGAATTGCTCAAGATAAGGATAAATGACGCCTGTATACCCATTATGCTTGCGCAGCATCAGCTCTCTGATGCCGAAAGCTATGAGTTAGCTAAAGCGGCGTCTAATGGGCATATCAGCGCCATGTATCGGATCGGAGCCTCGCTAGGTGGGGGCCGGAATGATGATTGCCTACTCTGGTTATCGATGGCTCACAACAGAGGTCATCTCGGGGCGTGCTACGAAATGGCATTGCACCTTGCGGCCAAGGGAAATCAAATCGACTCTCTACGTTGCTTGATAATATCTGCCGATGGTGGTTTCGATATTGCCTATATGTCTATCTTTCAGATAACCCATCTGAAAAATATGTTCCAAATCCAAGCTGATCCACTTGAAAGCATGTTAAATGAGCTCGCAGAGGCAACACATGCATCAAGCGCCAATTACTTTAAAGGCATACTAAAACTTTTTTCAAATAACCCACCCGCCGGAATAATCATTTTAAAAAACTTCCTGAAAGAACCTAAAAAAAAGCCTTCTGAACATGATACTGGTGAGGTTTATTACAAGCAAATCAGTATTGTCAGTAGCTTCATTGAGGGTTTGTTGGCGGACATCGACTCAGGAGTACCTCCACTAATATCCATCTCGACTCGTGGCGAACAGGCTGGTTTCTGCAGCTTCTCAGATTACGATGAATTTTTCAAAATAGTTCAGAACATACAGCAAGCCGAGTAAAGGGCTATCGATTAACGCAGAAAGTCGACAGATCAGCGACCAAGCAACAAAACAGGCGAGGAATCTCAGATAAGCCAATATAAGTGAGTATTCCGAGCCTGTTTTCATTGATCAGGATTCAAGAGAGCATTAAATTGCTCGCGAGCTAAATCGCACAGCGCTTGATAGACCCGTGACATTTTTGTTGGTTCGGTTCTCGGACCGGGGTGGCCATTTTTGCCCGATGATCCAGCGATGCTAGACTACGCACTACCTTGCTGTTGAAGTCCCGTTGCCGAGTTCAGAAATTAGCGACTGTGACATTTCAACAGGTGATTTCAGTATCGATGCCTCTGCAGCCCACGAGATTCGGCGCCTCACGGCAACTGCCCGTTTTTGCTCGTTTGAAGGAAAGGATTGTAATATTAATAGCGCAGTGTGACATGGAGAGCCGATGACAAGCGTCTATGACCGCCTTGAAGACAAAGGACCATGCCTCTCCAGTGATTTGGTTGCAGATATGGTGCAGGAGGAAGGCGTCAGTGCTGTAGCCGCTAGAAAGCGAGTCAGCCGCGCTGACGAACGTATTGGGCGGGTCTACAACCTGTTTCCCCGTAATACCGTATTCCTGTACATCAAAGAGTACTTTGGCTCAGATGAGTACTGGCTGAAGCTCACTGAGGCACTACTACAAGCTAATGCTGCGTACGGCAAAGCTCTCGCGGCGTTGATACAGCGGGGCGGTATCGTGGCGGAGCCTTTTTTTCACATTGCTTGTGGCGCTCCGCTGAGGCTGAAAAAGCACATTTCCAGTACCACGATGATTGAGCAGCTGCTCCGCGCCCAATTGGTGGAGAGGCAATACATACCTGGTTCTGGTAACTGTATTGCACTGGCTAAAGGCCCCGGCATGTACGACGGAGCAGTCGCTACCATCAGAGCGAGAGCTGCCGCCGAGGATATCTTCCTCGCAGGGTTTGAAACCTGGTGTAAGAATCTGGGATTGATCAGCTACGACAAGGCCAAATTGAGGCATCTTGAAGGGGAGGCTCAACCGCAGGTTGGAACCTTCTGTTGGGACCTCACTGCACCTTCCTACCTCTCTGGTATCAGTCAAAGAAAGTCTGATGGAGCGCAAAAGCCAGGCTTTTTGCTGGCCGATATTCTCTTTGATGTCGAGGTATCTGAATCTGGTGTGCTGGCCTTTCTTACGAAGGTTGAGACGGTTAAAAACCTGAAAAACGTAGGCGCCTGCATTTGTTTTTTCATCGCCGAAAGCTATTCAAGCGAAGCTTTTATTCTGTTGAAAAGCAAAGGCATCGTTCCTGCCACACCTGAAACACTGTTTGGCAGCGATGTGGCTTCAGCGTTGCGGCTGTTGATGGAAACCCTTACCGAAGCCGGGCAGCAAGCCATCGATGCGGAAGTCCTGGAAAAATTGTTTGCGGGACTTAAAAAATTCGAAGGCGCTATCGGGAATCTCAGAGGCACATTGTTCGAATATTTTGTAGCAGATGTAGTAGCTCGAACCCGGAACTCGTTCCGGGTGCGTTTGAACGAGAAGATTCGTAATCCGGGCGGACAAGAGAGCGAAACGGACGTGCTTGTGGAAGCGCATGGCAGGACTTATTTCATTGAGTGCAAAGGATATGCTCCATACGCGTTAGTGTCAGAGGATGAAATCACGCGCTGGTTAACCATTCGTATACCTATAACGTACAAGTACAGTTTGAATCATCATGATTGGAAAAATACTACCGTTCATTTTGAGCTTTGGACTACCGGTAAGATTTCTGAGAAATCCAGAATGGAGATTGAAAAAATTTCCGGGTCCGTAAAAAAATACAGCGTTTCAGTTAAATTTGTTAATGATATACAGGCAGAAGTAAAGGCATCTGGCGACAAAAAGCTACATCATATATTCAATCAATACTTTGTTTCTCATCCGCTAGCGCAAGCGGGGCGTGGTCACATTGGCGGCGCTGAAAACTTATCGAAGCGTCCGGTTGTCATTTGAATTAGGGGGGGCGCGATTTAAGTTTGTATTTGCACCCTATTTGGAACCAGTTGTTGTCATCTTTTCCTGGACACATTATTGGTTGCTCAGCATCTGTGCTACACGCTTAAAGCCCGGATCGCTATCCATAGTAAATTCTTTAGAAAGTAGGTGCTGAAAATGGAATTTAAGGTGTTGACCGTTGACGCGACGGTGCCGCAGTTAGGTAGAAATACCGTCTATCTAAAAAAGGATAACTGGAATGATTACTCATATGTGACAATGTTTGATATGTCATTGCATGATGCTAATGGGAATTATGTAATCGTTGGTAGCATTAAAATAGCATTCAAAGGACAAACCACAAGTGTTTCTACGTTTTCTACATTGGATAAAAGCTTCACTGAGCTAGATAAACGATATTTTTCACTTGGTAATAGCGTTGATTTCTACAAAGCTATGACCAAGCTTAATCGCGATACCAGGCGGACTGTGCTAACAGCGCTACGCGATATAGTGGTCCAGCCAGAAATTATTCAGGAAATTACTGGCGAGGATGTCTTTGGGACTTCTTTATTGAGATATCACAGCCTTTCTGTGGTGAAAGGCCAGTTTGCGCGTATTTTATGGGGTAAGGCAGAGCTTACCGAATACGCCTTTCAATATAGACGACCTGAAGACTCGGATGTGGGCAGCATAACAATGTCGTTTGACGTTTCTGTCGACGTCAAGCCAAACACCAATGTGCACGCGATCATCGGTCGTAATGGTGTAGGTAAGACAACTTTACTCAATGGAATGATTGAATCAGTTAATAACAAAAAGAACCAAGGTTTTTTTCTAGATAAATCTGGGTCTCCTATTGCTTCCGACTATTTTAGCAGCTTGGTGTCTGTTTCGTTCAGTGTGTTCGACCCATTCACTCCGCCTGCTGACCAACCGGACCCTGCAAAAGGTACGTGTTATTTTTATGTCGGCCTTAAAAAAGTGGGAATAGATGATAGCCTGAAAACCCTGCAAGAGTTGCGCGGAGACTGTATAAAATCGCTGGTCGCATGTTTTGGTGCTCCCGGGAAAGTAGATAGCTGGCTAAAAGCTATAGAAAAGCTTGGATCAGATGAAAATTTCTCCAGAATGGGCCTTCATCAGCTAGAGTCTGTATTTCGTGCTATTAAAGAAGAATTAAGCGGAACAAGTCAGGCGGACTCGCAAATTTTCTACGATAATTATTATCGCAAAGCTTTGCCATATCTAGAAAAAATGAGTTCAGGGCATTCTGTTGTTTTGTTGACAATAACCCGGCTAGTTGCTTTAGTCGAAGAAAAAACGCTTGTTCTTTTAGACGAACCAGAAAGCCACCTGCACCCTCCACTATTGTCAGCTTTCGTTCGAGCATTAGCAGATCTTCTTCACGACCGAAATGGTGTCGCTATTATCGCTACACACTCGCCGGTAGTCTTGCAAGAAATACCTAAGTCGTGTGCATGGGTGATAAATAGAGTAGGTAAGGCTTCTGTGACTATCCGACCTAAAATCGAAACATTTGGAGAGAACGTTGGTGTTATCACTAGTGAGGTTTTCAACTTGGAGGTTGATCGCTCAGGATTTCATGATTTGTTGGCTGCGTCTGTTAGAAGTGGGAAGAAATATGAGGAAATAATCAGTGAGTATAGTGGTCAGCTTGGTTTGGAGGGGAGGGCACTGCTTAGGTCTTTAGTGGAAACAAGAGATCAGGAGCGCGCCCATGATGCGTCTTAATTGTGAAAAGTATAATCCTGAATATGTAATCGACCGTTGCATAGAGGGTGTAACTGGAAATGCTGTATTAAAAGCCGGGGTGGAAGGAGCTAAAGCAGAACTTCTAGTCGCTGCTTTACAGT
The DNA here is from genome assembly GCF_014268275.3 of Pseudomonas tritici. NCBI lineage: Bacteria > Pseudomonadati > Pseudomonadota > Gammaproteobacteria > Pseudomonadales > Pseudomonadaceae > Pseudomonas > Pseudomonas tritici. Next base: position 183,398 of record NZ_CP077084.1, on the reverse strand, counting down.
ACGAGCAGAGATCAAAAATTGGAAACCTATATACAATTGCGCCAATCGATTTGAAGGCGGGCCCGGATCCAGTTGTAATTGGACTGTTGAAAAAGTCTGATCTGGTTAAAGTTTATGAGCAATATTTGGTTCCGGGCTCTAAACCAGCAAGGGAAATATACGACTATCTATTAGCCGCTGCTCTTGATGACTGTCCTTTTTGCGGTGGACTTGGCACTCCTAGAAATTTAGATCATTTCTTGCCAAAATTTAATTTTCCGCAGTTTGCGATTTTGCCAAGCAATTTAGTGCCCTCATGCAGGGACTGTAATATGGATGCTAAAGCTACGGCATTTGCCGTGGATGCCGAATCTCAAATAATTCAGCCTTATACCGACAAAGACTGCTTTTTTACTGAACAATGGATATTTGCAAGTTTTAGACCAGGAAACGCTGAAAAACCTGGTGTTTTTGATTTTATAGTAAAGCCCCCTGTCCATTGGGAGGCTGTAGACAAGGCGAGAGCAACCAAACATTTTGTCGACTTCAATATCGCTGGAAGGTACAGGTCTATTGCGGGTAAGAATGCGATAACGATATTGGCGCAAATGGATCGCATGCGTGATAAAGGATTGTCTGAGCAAGATATCAGGGAAACGATCTTAGATGTGGGTGAGGCTACCGCTCCATTTGTGAATCATTGGAAGATAGGAATGTATCAAGCTCTCATCGCGCATTATTGCCCAAGGGGGAGAGTTGATGTGTCGTGTCTTATTGCTTGCCCACATTGTGATGATGGCTACAGCAGTTGCCCGAACTGCCACGGTGGTCGCGCGGGGGTTACTTGTCCTGATTGCGGCGGAGATGGTTGTTGGTACGATCCGGATGCTGGGAAGTCGCGCCAGTGCAACCGGTGCGAAGGTGAGGGTGGGGTCAACGCAGACGCCTGTGACTATTGTGATGGTCAGGGAACTGTTCTTTGCGATCCTTGCCAAGGAACAGGCCTTTTGTCCGAAGACGACTGCCTGACTTGCGGTGGGTCGGAAGAGGTCAGGTGTCGACAGTGTCATGGTTCCAGCGGAGCGAACGGTGAGGAGGGCCATAGTCACTGTGACAAGTGTCATGACTCAGGGCGGGAAAGCTGTCCGGCATGCCAGTAGCCCTGCTGATTAAAGAAAGGGGCCGGTGAGCAAACACCCATCGGTTTCGTATCGGAATATTCCACCATCTGTTGCGCGGAATTGAAGCTAATTTGCCGAACTAGCATCACGCTAAACTACATGACTTGGCCATGGTATGTTCATCAGCCCGATACGATCAGGTTGCTGAGGTCGCCGCGCGGTAACAGTTGGTCAAGCCGCGGAAAGGCTTGTCCTACATGGTGGCGACAGTTTTAATTCTCTAGAGCTTGTGTCTGACCTGTTGTTTTGGCCGCTTGCGACAGTTTTGCGCTTTCTCAGAGATTGGCTGCAGCCCCCTTTTTTCAGGGGGCTCTGCGACAGTTTTAATTCTCTAAAACCACCCTTGGGGTCTCCAGGTTCCAGCGAAAGGATGCGACCTCGATGCAACCCTCTTCCCAGATTCACGCACGTTTGAACAATCGCCGGTTTGCGGTCGCAAACAATACCCAAGGTCTCTCAGGTACGGGCACGGTGTTTCATTACCTTGTCGATGGCGATGCCATCTCGAGCACTTACCAAGGCGCAAGGATTCGTCTCGGCCAGCAGGTCGGGCGTGTAACCGGCCCTGATACCATCGAATTGCTTTATCAGTGCGTGACGACAGAAGGCAAACTACTGGCCGGTTGGTCTCGTGGCACGGTCGACGTCGACCAGGCCGGGCGTACCACGCTGAGCTTCGTCTGGGGGTGGTTATCGGGTGCGACGGGAGGCGGGGAGTCAAGCTACGTTGAACTTGCTGAGTGCGACAACCACTCCTAAGGCACAAACTCCACCCGCAACCCCCGGCTCGCACTGCGCCCCTGATCATCACTGACTCGCAACCGATACTCCCCCGACTTGCCCGGCCGCCAATTCAGCGTGGTTTGCGGCGGCCCTTGGCCGATCAAGGTTTGATCAGCGAACCAGTACAACGTCGCCGCATCGCTGGCCGCATTGGCATTCAGCGGGATGCTTTCCTGTGGCTGGGACAGGCGCAGCTGATAGCTCACCTGGGTCAGCGGCGAACGGATCTGCGGCGCTTCGCTCTGGTCGCTGATGCGGTTGGGTTGGCAGTTTTTCATCACGTTGGGCGGCGTGCGCCGCGGCAGGCCGGCGGCGCGGTACAGGCGTTGCACGTCGCTGGGCCAGAACTCGAAGACTTCTTCGCGGGTGTATTGCGCCTCGAACGGCGGGCAGGCGGCTTTACCGGTGCGGGTGTCGATCAGCACCGGGCGGTGCAGGTTGGACACGCGAATCGGCGAGACGCCGGGGATATACCAAGTCTTGCGGGTTTGCGGGCACCAGCGGTTGGGCAACTCGCCGGAGGCGGCGCAGATGTCGATGCGCACCAGTCCGGCGGGTGGCTTGTCGGGTTTGATCACCACATTCGGCAGGGCCAGGGGCAGGGCGTCGGCGATGCGGAAAAACAGCGGCGCAGCCGTCTTGGCGCCGATAAACGCCGGGTTTGGCCGGCCATCAAAGTTGCCCACCCACACCACCAGCACGTACGGCCCGACCAGGCCTGCGCTCCATGCATCATGGAACCCCCAAGAGGTGCCGGTTTTCCAGGCGGTGCGCCAGTGGCGGCCAGGCAAGCCATCCGGGCGTGGGTTGCGACGCAGCATGTCGCGCACCATGAAGGCGGCTTGGGGCGTTAGCAGTTGGGCGCCGGTGGTCTGGGGCTGTTCCTGCAAATAGCGCAAGGGCCGCAAGCGCCCGTCACCGGCCACCATCACATACAGCCGCGCCAGTTCTTCCGGGGTCATCTCACCGCCGCCGAGGGCCAACGCCAGACCGTAGTGGCTTTCGTCGCGCAGGCCTTTGATACCGGCGCGCTGCAGCAATCCATATAAGGACGGCGACTTAACCTGGCTGGCCAGCCACACCGCCGGGATATTTCGACTACGGATCAACGCATCCCGGGCTGTCAGCGGCCCGACAAAACTGCCGTCGAAATTTTCCGGCTGAAAGTAGCCGAAATTACTTGGCAGATCCTTGAGGATACTCATCGGGTGGATCACCCCCTGGTCCAGCGCCAGGCCGTACAAAAACGGCTTAAGCGTCGACCCCGGCGAGCGTCGCGACAGCACTCCATTCACTTGACCGTGGAGGCTTGTGGATAAGTAATCCGCCGACCCTACCAGCGCCTTGACGCTCTGGTCGCGGCTGTCGATCAGGATGGCCGTAGCGTTTTCCACACCGGTGCTGCGCCGCTCGGCGATAAACCCGGTGATCAGGCGTTCGAGTAACTGTTGCAAGGGCAAGTTGAGGGTGCTGTTCAACTCGTTGCCGGGCTGGGATGCCAGCAATTGCTCGCTCAGGTGCGGCGCCAGGAAAGGAATCTGCTGGCGGTTGCGCGCCTCCAGAGGCAGGTCCAACAAACTGTCGTTACGCGGGTCCTGTGGATAAGTCTCGCGCCAGTCAGCCATCAAGCGCAGCCGCGCGTTTTGCAATGACGGCCCGAAGCGCGCACGTCGCCCCGGTTGCTGCGGGATCACCGCCAACGCCAGCGCTTCGGACAACGACAGTTGCGCCGCCGACTTACCAAAGTAGATGCGGCTCGCTGCCTCGGCGCCCTCGATATTGCCGCCCATGGGCGCCAGGTTCAGGTAGGCCTCAAGAATATCGTGCTTGCTGTAGCGTGCTTCCAGCCATAGCGCCAACGCCATCTGCTGCAACTTGCCTGGCACTTGGCGGGTGTTCAGATCCCACAAGCGCCGCGCCAGTTGCATGCTCAAGGTCGACCCGCCCTGGCGTTGGCCACCGCTGTAGGTGGCCAGGGCTGCGCGCAGCAACGCCGGGGGATTGATCCCCGGGTGCCAGTAGAAATTACGGTCTTCCTTGAGCAGCAAGGCCTCGACCAATGACGGCGACATGCGCTCCAGCGGCAGCCACAGACGGTATTGCCCGTCATCCGCCAACGTCATGCGCAGCAGCGAGCCGTCGTCGGCCAATACCACCCGTGACGAGGTCACGGCCTGTTCCAGCGGGGCATGGGGCCACAGCCGCAACCCCGCCAGTAGAACCGCCGCTGCCAGCAGCGGCGTCAGGCGCTTAAGGCTTGGTAATTTCAAGCTGGCCTACTTTGCCTCGCCCTTGCAGGGTGGTTTCGTACATGCCTTCGGCGTAGGCCGGTGGCGTATTGAAGGTGCCGGCGTTGGTGGCGCGCACACGGTAGACGAAAGTGCCTACATCGCGCAGCGCAGTGCCGTACAACACCACTCGATCATCACGCACGTCCACATAGTCCGGCTGCCAGGTGCTCAGCTCGGTTTCGCCGATGGGCGCTTGCCATGCGTCCGCTTCCTGGCTGTCTTCTTCCACGTATTCGGACGCTTCGCCTTCACCTTCCTCACTGCTGGCGGCTTCCGGCTCCGGCGGCAAGTTATACACAGGCTCTACGCCACCCGGCAGCAAGTCGACCACGGCCACTTGCTGCACCTGATCACGGTCTGTAGCACGCAGACGCAGGCGCACCAGGAACTCATCACCTACCGCCACCTTGCTCACCGGCTCGCCCTTGAGGTCGAGGTATTCGTGGATGATTTCCAGGCCATTGTTGATCGGCTTGAGCTTGGCGCCCTTGTCGAAACCGGCTTCGCTGAGCATGTAGAACGCGGCCGGGCCATCGGATTTTTCCATCACCAGCTTTTGCGTGGTGCCTGGCACGGCGGCGCGCGGTGGCTGACCGGCCATCTCCAGCAATTGCTGCTGCTTGTCACCCAGCCAGGCGGTGGCCTTGAGGGTCATGTCGCTTTGCGCGCGCTGGCCATAGTTGTCCAGGGCGCGCAGCAACAGCGCCGCCGACAGCGAGTTGTAACGCTGCTCATTGAGGCGCTTGCCGAGTTTATCCAGCAAGGCCGTGGGCACATCGTCCATCAGCTCGGGGAAGTGGCGCGCCAGCAGGTGCAGGTGTTCGGCATCATGCACCAGCGGGTCGTAATACAAACCGTCGCTGTCCCACTTATCCACAAGCGAACGCCATGGGATTTTGCGGAACAGTGCATCGGCCTGGCGATCCTGCTTGAGCAATTTGTAGCTGGCAGCCAGGTAAGCGGCGCCCAGGTCGTTCTGCCAGGTGTCCTTGAAGTAGCTCTCGTAGCGCTCGCGGATATCGCTCAATGCACCACTTACCAGAATCCCCTGACGGCTCAGCAGGTAACTGGCGTAGGCGCGGTTGCGCAATTCCGACAGGCCTTCGCTAGGACCGTTGGCCAGGTCTGTCAGATACGCGTTCGAGCGCACCAGCAGATCTTCCGGTACCGGCAACCCGCGCTCCTTGGCTTCGATCAGGAAGTCGGTGGCGTACAGGCTGGCGTACGGCGCCACGTCCGGGTTGGCTGCCCACAAACCGAAGCCACCGGCCTGGTTCTGGCGTTGGCGCAGCATGCGCACGGCACTGCTGAAGGCTTGTTCGGCTTCCGGTGCGTTACCGCCCCAGATCAACGCCGGCATGGCCTTGGACACCCATTGCTCGGTGCAGGCATAGCCGTAGTCATCCAGGTAATGCTTGAGGCCATTGGCCCATACCAGCGGCGAGGCAGCCACGCCCAGTTGCACGTCACGCAGCTGGCTGAACAGTTCGCGAGTAGGTTTGAGTTCTTTGCTGGCGCTGTCGAAACGGCCCAGGCTCAGTGCCACGCGATGTTCGCTCAGCGGGCGGATCGAGGTAGTTTCCGCCACCTGGATACGCTTGCCGTTGGGCAATACGGCGACAAAGCGCAGGTCAGCCGAACCGAGGATTTCACCCACCTTGATCTTGAACTCGGCCGTGCCTTCCTTGCGCGGTTGCAGTGACAACGTGCTGCCCTTGTCGCCCTGTACCTTCAGGCCATCGCTGGTCTGAAGTTCAAACTTCACGTCCGCCGCTGCATCGAGGTTGCTGAACACCCCGGCGCTGACGTTGAACACATCCCCCGGCGCCACAAAGGCCGGTACGTTTGGCGTGATCACGATCGGCCCGCGCACCTCGGTATTGGCTTCGCTGACACCGACGCTGTCGCTGTCCACTGCCACCGCAAACAGGTGCAGCTTGCCGTTGAAGCTGTCCGGCACCTGGTAATGCAGCAGGGTTTCGCCGGCTGGCAGGTCTACCAACCCAGACCACCACGCCACGGGCGGCTGATGTTTACGCTTGAATGGGTTGAGGTGATTGGCCAGGGCGCCTTCCGTATCGCCACCGGGCGCCGCCCCACTCAGCAGGCGGCTGAATTCCGGCAGGATCAGGTCAAGGATCTGACTGGTGCCTACCTCCAGCGCACGCTTCTGGAAGAAGAAGCCCAGCGGGTCCGGCGTCTGGTAGCGCGCCACTTGCAGGATGCCTTCATCTACCGCGTACACCACTGCGCGGCCCGGGCGGTCGGCGGTGACCTTGATATCCAGCATCTGCCCCGGCTCGATTTTCGCCGGGCCTTCAACCTTCAGCGCCATGCGTCGCGCATCCAGGTTGATGCTGAACGGCACCACACCATAGGACAGCGGGCTCATGTACACCTCGGCCGAACCCATATCGCGCACAAACTGCACGTTGACGTAGGCATTGCCCTCAAGCCCTGACGGAACGCGGATATGTTGCACGCTGTTGGTGCTGTCGGCCTTGAACCACTGCTGGGTGTAGACCTTGTCGCGTTCGATGGTGATCAAGCCGGCGCCGGTGTAGGGCGCACGGATGCTGATGGCGATCTCATCACCGGTGGCGTAGCTGCGTTTATCCAGGCGCAGTTGCAGCTCGGCGTTGCGTTCCAGTGAGCGCGAAGTGTTGCCACGCCCGGCCACGCTGTAGTCGATCTGGTTGAGCAGGTTGCCGTTGGCGTCTTTGAGTTGCAGAGTGAAATCGCCCGGGGTTGCGGTGTTCAGGGTCTGCTTAGCGCCTTGCGCGGTCATCACCAGTGGCTGCGCCGGCTGGCTGATGTTCTTGATGCGCGACTCGTACTTGTAGGTGCCGTTGGACTGTTTCACCAGCACCGACACATAACGGTGTTCGACCACTTCGCTGGTCAGGCCGTCCACCGCCAGCGGCGTAAGGTCTGGCGCGACAGCCAGCCATTGCACCTGGCGCGGCGCGTCTTTGGCGACGTACGACAGCGAATCCTGACTTTTCACACCGACCAGGTAGGGCGCGGATGACACCAGCAAGGCACTCTGCGCCGCCACATTGCGTCCGCCTTCGGCTTCGAACACCTGGGTCATCACCTGCAGGCGATAGGTGCTGTTGGCGAAGCGTTGCAGGTTGAGGTCGAGCACGGCCTGGCCGTTGTCGTCGACGGTGGTTTCGGCCAGGTCTTCGGTGCTGGCGTCTTCCAGGGAGTCGTTGAGGCGGAAACGGTAATCGGGGTAACGATCAAACGCCGCGAGCGTCGGGCTCAGGGACATTTTCGCGGTCACGCGACGGCCGGACGCCGGTGCGCCGAACAAGTGCATGGCGGTGACCTTGGCTACCACTTGGTCCGGTGGAATCCAGCCCTGCACAGGCGTGTCATGCAAACTCAGGCTGACCTTCATGCGGTCCGGCTCGAAGTCGCGGACCTTGAAGCTCACGCTGCCCAAGTCGGTGCGGGTCTGCTTCTGGCCAATCAACTGCAAGGTCGCGGTGTACTCTCCGGCCGGCGCCACTTCGCTGCTGGGGAAATCAAAGGTTTCAAAGCCGCTGGCAGACAGCTTCAACGGCTGGCGGATGACTTCCAGGCCACGCGGGTCGGTGATTTGCAGCTCCACCGGCAGGCCTTGCAGCGCGCCTTTCCAGTTGCCGCTGCGCACGATCATGCCCAGGTGCGCAGTTTCACCTGGCCGGTACAAGCCACGGTCGGTAAACAGGTAGGCGCTGAGGCGATCAATCGCACCATCTTCTTCCAAACCGCCTACGTCGAAGCGCGACAAATCCAGTTGCTGGGACTGGCGGGCAATGGGCAGGAACGACTGGTCATTACCGCGCGTGACCACATACATCAGTGGCGTTTTCTCACGACGCAGTTCATCCAGCTTGGCGAAATGCGCGTGGCCTTCGCCGTCGGTATGGCCGCTGGCGACCGGCAACCCGTTGCGACCGATGATATCGACTTGGGCGTCGGACACCGGCGAGCCGTTGCCGATGGACTGCACATACACATCGTGGCTGCCATCGCTGGAGCGCTTGGCGATGATGCCGAGGTCGGTCACTACGATAAAACGCAGGTCGCTGGTGCTGTTGTGCTCGTACTCGAACGTACGCTCGGCGGGGTCATCCTGCGGGCTGAGCTTGAGGACAAAAATACCGCGACGTCCGCCATTGGCGGTGAGGTAGTGGCTGAGGTCCACATTGTCGTAGACGGTTTTTGCCGGGTCATTGGATGACAGAGGAATATCCAAAGACTGACGCTCGACCATGCGATCGAAGTACTCATTGCCAAAGTTCGGCCGCGCAAAGCTGCCGCTGCTCTGGTCCACCAGGTGTTGCAGCTGGTTGGGCAATAGGCGGGCGATTTCCACATGGGCGCCGGGCACGCCACGGGCCATGAAACCCAGGCGTTTTTCGCCATTGAGGCTGAGCAAGGCGCCGTCAGACAAGAACTGCAAGGTACGTGGGTACGCCGGCATGCTGATCAGCGACGCCGTAGGATTTTTTGCCAGGTAGCCACCGATGGCTTCCAGGTTGGCGGGCACTCGTACGTACACCGCGCGACCGGCCGGGGCCTTGAATTTGAAGGCGTGCAGGGTGTTCAGCGGCTCGACGCTGGGCACGTGGGTCAGGTTGACCTTGGTGCTGCGGGCGAGCAGGGCGTCGTCAATCTCGTTGCTGTTGTAGGGGCGCGTGTCGTCCTGGGCTTTTTCCGGCAACAGCCAGGCCTGAACCTTACCGGCGATGGTGTCGTCGGCGACGGCGCTGGAGCTGCTGAACATCAGCACGGGTTCCGGTTCGCCACGTTCGTTGTCGACAAAACTCACTTCGGCCCCGGTAAAGGTCAGGCGATAACGACCGGGTACGGTGACCTCCGCCACCAGCGGTGCGCTGCTGGCGTTGCCGCCGTCGCGGGCCTTGATGCCTTCGTCGAGCTTGGCGCTGACCGGCGTGCTTTCCAGGGGCGTGGCGAGGGCGGCGGAGCGTACGTAGGCGTTGAGCTTTTTCTCGTCGAAGGTGATTTCCGGGCGGTTGGGCAACTGGGCGTCGCGGTAGGCCAGGCCTTTGCCAAGGGTCACCGTTACGCGTTTGCGTAGGTTGTCTTCATCCACAGGGTGGGAAAAATGGAAGGTGGCCACCAGCTGTTTCAGCGTCGGGTTGGACGGGTCCTGGTACAGCTCGTTTTGCGCCAGGGTGGCGCGGAACGGTTGGGTGGAAAACTGCGTGCTGTACTGGTCCAGTAACACGCCGTCGGCCAGCAGGTTTTTCTTGGCCAGGTCCAGGGTGTAATGGGCGTCGATGGGCCAGTCTTTCTCAGGTACGAACTGCAGGGTACGGTCGTCGGACCAACGCCAGGTGCCCGCAACCGCAGGGTTGAGGGTAATGCCATCGGTGACCGGTTTGCCGATGGCCGCCAACGGGGCCACGGATTCGCCGAAACGCACCTGCAAGTTATCCACAACCGGCGGCTGCTGGGTGTAGTCGGTGAGGTTCGGTTTGTGCAGCGAATAGCTCGCGGTGTGCGGCTGCGGCAGGTTGGAATACCAATGCCAGCCGTAGAACCCGGCGGCGGCCAGCAGGACCAGGCCTAACACGCAGGCACCGGTCTGGCGCGGATAAGCGCGGGCTTTGCTACCCAGGTTCGCCAACCCACGGCCGGTAGCGCGCAGCCAAAGCGGCGGATGCCATTGGCCAAAGACGGCCCCCACCACTGTCAATAACGCGCCGACAATACGGCGGCTGATCGCTTTGAACGAATCGAACATGGTGAGCATCCCTGGCTAAGTGCGGCGTATCTTACACGCGTCTTTGATACAAAAGATGACGCGATACGCCGACGTGCTCAGGCGTGTTGCACAAAGGTGAGACGCACCGCAAAACCGATCAAAAGACTGCCGAATAACCATTGCTGCATCCGCTGCGCCGAGCGGCTGCGTGCCAGCCATTGGCCGAGGCGCGCACCGGCCAGGGCGTAGCAGCAGTCGAAAGCGAAACCGACTGCCACCAGGATGACCCCCAGCCACGCAAATTGCCCAGCCACCGGGCCGGCATGCGGATTGATGAACTGCGGCAGCAGTACCGAGCAGAACAGCAGGGCCTTTGGGTTCAACAGATTGGTCAGCAAACCGCGCTGAAACGCTGCGCGCCAGGCATGCACCGTTGACGGAGTATTAGCAGTGTCGAGGGCCGGCAGCATGTTCGCCCGCAGGCACTGCACACCCAGCCACAACAGATAGGTCGCGCCACCCAGGCGCACCACGTCGAAGGTCCACGGCGCGACCTTGAACAACGTCGCCAGCCCCATGCCCGCCAACGCCACATGGCACGCGCGGGCCAGCCCCAGGCCAATCGCCGTGGTCAGCGCCAAGGCCTTGCCCTGGCGCGCGCCGGTTTGCAGCAACAGGATCATGTCCGGCCCGGGCAACAGATACGCCACCGACAGGGCCACCAGAAATAACCAGAGTTCCGCCATGTTCCACTCCCCTTATGTGCCGGCCAATTCTAGGGCCGAAGGGTGACGCAGGTGCTTGCGTAGTCAGCCGGAAAAGCGTCTAGTCTTGGCACTATCTGCCACTGATAACAATGCCGGCCATTCACTTATGCCAAATCTGAAATTCGATGCGTTCGACCGCAAGATTCTAGAGGCCCTGCAACGCGATGGCCGCTTGAGCAATGTGCAACTGGCCGACGAGATCGGCCTGTCCGCCTCACCTTGCCTGCGACGCGTGCGGTTGCTGGAAGAAGCCGGGGTGATTCGCGGCTATCAGGCCACCCTCGACCGCGATGGGGTGGGGTTGGGGATGATGGTGTTCGTGGGCGTGAAAGTTGAGCGGCATAACGACACCGAAGCCAATGCCTTCCGCGAGGCGGTGATGGCATTGCCGGAAGTGATCTCAGCGTTTCTGGTCTCGGGGGAATCGGACTTTTTGCTGCAGGTGGTGGTGCCGGATTTGCGCGGGTATGAGCGGTTTGTCACTGGCAGCCTGCTGAAGCTGCCGGGCGTGAGAGATATCCGCAGCAACTTCGCGATCCAGACCGTGAAAACCCCAGGGGCTTTGCCGCTGGGGCATTTGCCGGGTTGACACTGAAACTGAACTCACCGCAAAACGAATGTGGGAGCTGGCTTGCCTGCGATTGCGTCGGCGGAGCAAAAAGTGATGGTGTCTGACACTCCGCTATCGCAGGCAAGCCAGCTCCCACATTTTTGATCCGCCTCGGCCTTGGGGTCTGTTGTCAGGTCCACCAGTAGCGCACAAGATGAAAGAAAATCGGCGCCGCAAAACACACCGAATCCAGCCGATCCAGCATCCCGCCGTGCCCTTCGATCATATGCCCCCAGTCCTTCACGCCCCGGTCGCGCTTGATCGCCGACATGACAATGCCGCCGGCAAACCCCAGCAAGTTGATCAACAACGCAATCAGGAACGACTGCCACGGATTGAACGGTGTGGTCCACCACAGTGCCGCGCCGATCAGGGATGACAAGAGGATGCCGCCGACAAACCCTTCCACCGTTTTCGACGGTGACAAGTTAGGCGCGATCTTGTGTTTGCCGAACAGCTTGCCGCACACGTACTGCAGCACGTCTGACAGTTGCACCACGATCACCAGGTAGGCAATCAACAAGAGGTTGCGGCCTTCGTAGCCGGGGATGTCGAGGGTGAGCAAGGCGGGCACGAAGGATACGCAGAACACCGCGATCATCAGGCCCCATTGCACCTTCGACGCGCGCTCAAGGAAGTGCGTGCTGTCGCCGCCCAGCGAGGCGAGGATCGGCAACAGCAGGAACACATACACCGGGATGAAGATCGAGAACAACCCGTACCAGTCAGAATAAATCAGCAGGTATTGCAGGGGCAACGCCAGGTAGAACGCGGCGACCAGTGCCGGGTAGTCGCTGCGGCGGGTGGGCGTGAGCGTGAGGAATTCGCGCAGGGCGTAGAACGACACGGCGTAGAACAGCAGGATCACCGCGCCGGTGCCGAGCCAAAAGGCGACACCGATGACCACCACCATCACCCACCAGGCGTTGATGCGCGCGTTGAGGTTGTCGATCACCGCGTTCGGGCTGCCACGGGTACGCAGTTTGAGGATCAGGCCGATCAGCGAGGCGAGCACCAGGATCGCGCCGATGCCGCCGAACAACATCAGGGTTTGGCTATCCATCTCAGGAATGCTCCGGGGCAAGGGCGAGCAGAGCATCGCGAGTACGGGCGAGGAAGGCGACTTTGTCTTCACCTTCTTCCAGTTGCAGCGGCGCGCCGAAGCTGGTGGTGCACAACAATGGCAGCGGCAATACGCGACCTTTGGGCATTACACGGTTCAGGTTGGCGATCCACACAGGAACCAGTTCGGCCTGTGGGTAACTTTTTGCCAGGTGGTACAGGCCGCTTTTGAACGGCAACAGTCCATCCTCAAGATTGCGCGTGCCTTCGGGGAAGATGATCAGCGAGTCGCCGCCTTCCAGGGCATTGAGCATGGGCTGCAATGGGTTATCCACAGGGTCTTTGCGTTCGCGGTCGATCAGCACGCCGTTGAACACGCGGTTGATGATGTAGCGGCGCAAGGCGCTTTTATTCCAGTAATCGCTGCCAGCTACCGGGCGCGTGAATTTGCGCAGGTTTTGCGGTAACGAGGCCCACAGCAGCACAAAGTCGCCGTGGCTGCTGTGGTTGGCGAAATAGATGCGTTGCACCGGCACCGGCGCGCAACCGAGCCACAGGCTGCGGGCGCCAGTGACGGTGCGGGCCATGGAGGTAATCAGCGTGGCGACCACGGGTTCGAACATGGGGATTCCTTATCCGGCGAAAGGCAGCCAAGGGCTGGCGAGGATCACGGCCAGGGTCAGCAGCGCTTGCGCACCGAGCAGCCAGGCTTGTTTGCGCAGCAGTTTGAGCGCGCCGCGACGGCGCTCGGTCCAGGGCCGGCCAGCGCGTTTGGGCGACTGCAGGCCGAGGGTTTGCAGGGCCTGGTCGAGGTCGGCGGTGCGCTCGATGTCGCGCGCCAGCAGGGCGAAGAGGTCAGCGTCAAACGCCACACGCAGCGCCCAGTACTTTTGCAGCAGCCCGAGGATAATCATCCACAGGCTCAGCAGCAGGCAAATCGGCGAAATACTCGCCATCAACAGTTGAGCCAAGCCGAATAATACGCCGACCAGCGTCAGGCCTGTGGATAACTGATCCAGCGAACGGCCGCGACGCAGCAGGCTGGCGACGACCTGGAGTTCCATATCAGCGGGCATGGGAAAAACCCTCCAACGCTTCTCGGTGAGCAGGGTGCAGGACCACTTCGGCCCGCGCTGTACGAATGATAGTCAGCGCATCCTCTACCGTCGCGGCACGTCGGGTATGCAACAGCCAGGCGGCGACGGCGGTGGCGCTGCGCGAATAGCCAAGGGCGCAGCACACCAGCAATGGGCCGCTGGCGCGCAAGCGTTCGATGGCGTGTGCGGCTTGTCGGCATTCGTCGGGTGTCGGTGCGATAAGGTCCAGCACGGGAATGGACTGATAGGCGCGCCCCTGTGGATTAATCGGCAATTCGGCGCAGAGATCGACGATGGCCATGAAGGGCGCCTGCTCACTTGTCGTAGGAATGCGCCCAAGCCAGACGTTATCCACAATCAAATCGGGTTGTGGATGTTTGCGTGTCCACAGGCGTGAGTTGATCCAGGCAGCTGCCAGGTAGGGCGCGTATAGCCAGCGCGCGGCGGGGGTTAATTGGCCATCTGCGCGTTTCTGAAAGCCGGAAGCGCCCAGTACTAAATAATTGGTTTTGATCAACGCGAGAGAAACCGCCGGCCAGAGTATCCACAGCCAGCCACCGCCGAGTACAAAGGCAAGCACTGCCAACAGCAGAGCGCCCACGCCGTAACGCACGCTCAACCGCCAGCGCTTGGGGTCGCGCGTTAGCCGGGCATTCAACAATGGGCTCGGGTGTTCAACCGGCCACAACCACACGCAAATCCACCCCGCGAGGGCGCCTGTGGGTAAGTCAATAAAGTGATGTTGATAAGTGGTCAGTACCGAAATACCGATCAACGCGAACCAACCATGCACCACCCACCGCCAGAACCGGTGGGTGTGGCGCTGGAACATGACCCACAGGATTACCAGCAGCGCGATATGCAGCGAAGGTGCCTGGTTGAACGGTTTGTCGAACCCGGCCAGCACCGCAAATAGCCAGCCGAATACGCCATCCAGTTCCGGCCGCTCGAAGGTAAAGCGCAGCGGCCAGATCAGAAAGCAGCTCACGGCAATCACCTGCGCACTCAGCAGCCGCAACGCATGTTGTTTCAACTCGTGGCGGGTATTGGGCAGCAGGAGTGAGAACCCATACAGCAGGTCAATGGTCCAGTAGGGCACGATGGTCCAAGCCCAAAACGGCATATGGGTTTCCCAGCCGAACACCAGCGTGCCGACGTCGCTGCGCTGGCTGGTGACCCAGGTGGCAAAGCCGTAGGTGCTGAAGAACAGCGGCGCCAACAGCAGCAGCCACAACACTGCGGGTTTCAATAAACCGGGTTCGCGCATGCTTAGATCTTCTGTGCCAGGGACACGGTAAAGATGCCCCACTCATCCACACGCTGGGTGATCTTGCGAAAGCCCGCAGCCTCGACCAACTGATCCATTTCCGCCTGGCTGCGGCGGCGCATCACCCAGGCCTGGCCCTGGCGGTGGCTGGTCAGCGCACGCGCGATCAGTTCCAGCTGCGGGTGCCACGGTTGGCCGGTGTACACCAGGTAACCGCCGGGCTCCATCGCTTCTGCCAGGCCGGCCAGCGAACCGCCGACCATGCCGTTATCGGCAAACAACTCATACAGCCCAGACACCACTGCCAGCGTCGGCTTGGGGTCCAGCGCGGCCAGGTCGAGGCGATCAAATGCATCGCCTTTGACGAACTGCGCGATATCCCCCAGGCCCTTCTCGCGAATCAAGGCGCCACCGTCGCGCACGTTGATGTCGCTGTAGTCGCGCAGCAGGATCGATTCCGGCAGCGGCGAAACGCCCTGCAGGGCTTCCAGGATGTAGCGACCATGACCGGCGGCGATATCCACGATGCGCACTTCGCGACCATCCGCGCGTAACTTGGCCATGGCCAGGCGCAGCAGTTCCTCGACGTTCAGCTTGCGCTGGCGAATGCCACGCCAGCCGATGGAGTTGAGGTAGTTGGTATCGATCATGCGCCCCAGCCCGCCCTTGCCGGTGGGCGTGTTGCGGTACACGTAGTCCAGGGTGCTGCCGGAGTCGAAGCCCGTGTCGAAACCCAGTTTCACCCCATCCGACAGGTTTTTGCCCAGGCCCATGCTGGCGCGGGTCATGCGCCAGTACAAATCGCGCAAGGAGTTGCGCGGCAGAGGCGCTGCAAGGGATTCAGATTCGGCGCAGGTGGCGCCGATTTTGTCGGCGTCGAGTAACGAGGCGCGGTCCAGCGGGTGTTCGAAGTTCTGCAGGATAAAGCGCTTGGCGCTGCTCACGGCGGTAGCGCGGTCGCGTTCGCCGAGCGTGTCGTGGAAAAAACCGGGAAGGATATGCAGCTCTTTTTTCAGGCTGCCGAGACGATCGAAAAATTGCTGCTGGGGTTTGCGGTGCACCACAAAGTCGGAGCCCGAGATCAGCAATTGGGTCGGCACCTGGATCGCCTGGGCATCGGCTACAACACGGTCGGCCGCTTCGTACAGGCCGAGCAGCACATTCACCGAAATGGCCTTGGTGATCAGCGGGTCACTGTCGTAGGACGCCACGCGTTCCGGGTCATGGCTGAGGAACTTGGCCTTGACGTAACTGTTGACGAAAAAGTTGCCACGAAACTTGCGCATCAGCGCCAGGCCCGGCCGGGCGAATGGCACGTAGAGCTTGACCTTGAACGCCGGGGACGCAAGTACCAGGGCGCGGATCTTCGGTGCGTAATCGTGCACCCAGGTCGCGGCAATCACCGCGCCGACGCTTTGGGCGATGACGGCGAAGTTTTCTTCTTCGATGCCATAGGTGGCGCCGATGTGATCGCAGAACGTCTGCACATCGCGGGCGCTGGTGGCGAAGCTCGGGCTGTCACCGCGCTCGCCGGGCGATTGGCCGTGGCCACGGGCATCCCAGGCGAAAAAGTCGAATTGCGGCAGGTCCAGTTCATCCACCAGATGGGCGATGCGCCCCGAATGCTCGTGGCCGCGATGGAACAGCACGATCGCCTTGCGCGGCTCCTCGCCAAACGCAGCGGTAGCGGGCCAGTGCCGGTAGAAAAGTTCGACGCCATCGTGGGTACTGAAGGTGTGCTCTTGCTGTTCGCGCATCGCAAAATCCTTATGCAGAAGGGGATGTCGTTTCTTTAAGACCTTGGCGCACGCGGTTGACCAGGGTGTAGGCGAGCAGGGCAGCGACCAGCCACATCACTGCATCGACCCAACCCGCGCCCAGCCAGCCCAGCGCCACGCCGGTGGCCAGTACGCCCAATACAAACGCTCGATCACTCTTGCCCATCGGCCCGTCATAGCGGCGCGATGCGCCCACCATCGGCCCAAGCACTCCGGCGTATTCGCTGAACACTGCGAGCAAAGCCACCAGCAACACCGGCGCCAGGCTTACGCCGGGGATCAACGCAAACGGCAGGATCAACGCGCTGTCGGCGATTACGTCGCACAGTTCATTGAGGTAGGCGCCCAGGCGCGACTGCTGGCCGAATTCGCGGGCGAGCATGCCGTCGATGGCATTGAGGGCCATGCGCAGGATCATCCACAGCGGGATCAGCGCAAACAGCCACAGGTGTTGGGCAAAGCTGGCGATCAACAGGCCGACCAGCAGCGAAATCACGCCGGCCAAAACGGTGATCTGGTTGGCGGTGGTGCCGTTGTCGTAGAGGCGCTGCACCAGCGGGCGCAGCAGGTTTTGAAAGCGCGGCTTGAGCTGATAGATCGAAATCATAAGGGGTGACGCTTCCTTGTCCGTTGACCCGCGAAAAACTGTTCTGGAGTGTGCCGATTAATCGTGGCGTGCACCAGTGATGGCGCGTGTTTATGGGGGTTTAGTCACGATCTTGAACACAACAATGTTCCACACAAGCCCGCATCCACAAGAATTTAGGGTGTACTGAAACTGCCGGTTTTCGAACAAAAATTTCACGCGTCGTGTTATATCGTAACGAATTGTGTACATGCGGACGCTAAGTGGATGCAAATGGATCTGGAAGCTGACGGCGCTTCGGTGGAAGGCCTTCCGCGGTTTCAACAGGGGCTGTTCCATGCCCGTCGATTGCGCCAAGCCGGTATCAGCCTGACGGTGCTGGCCGTTGCCGGCTGGGTGCTGGCGCTGTTTGTCGCGCTGTTTGCGCCGCTGTCGATTTGGCCGGTGGTGTTGATCAACGGTACGTCGGCGTTGCTGCTGCTGGTGGCTGGTTTGCAATCGGCATGGTGGGTGGCGGATTGGCGCGCCCAGGCGTTGGAAGCGCCGGCGGTTGAAGAACCGGTTGAAGACACCGGCCGGTACGCGCGCCTTGCAGAGCGTTTTGGCAAGCAGATCGGCGCGCCGGTGCTGTGGCTTGGCGGTTGGTCGCTGCTGGCACTGGTCAGCGTTATCGAGTTCTGGAACCTGGCCTTGCCCGCCGCGCCGGTCGGTCAATCGGCAAGCATCGGTGCGGCGCTGGCGCTGGCCTTGGCATTTGGCCTGCTGGTGTTCGAACGTCGTCTGGCCCAGGAAACCGCTGCGCAGTGGCCGGAAGCCGCGCAACTGGCGCAGCTAAGCCGAGTGGCGATTATTTGCCTGGTGATCAGTGCGATTTGCCTGCTGTTCGCAGGGGCGAATTCCGTCTGGCCCCTTAGGTTGGCCGTGTTGATCGGCCTGCTGCCGGCGCTGGTCTCGCTGGAGTTTCTTTTAAGAGCAGTGCTGTCACTGTTTAGCCCGCGTCAGCCACGCCTCGAACCCCGCCTGATGGCGCAAAGTTTTATCGCGGGGCTGCTGCGCTGGCCGCCACAACCCTTGCTTGCGTTGCAGCACGAGTTGCACAACCGATTCGGTATCGATTTGCGCCAGATCTGGGCGTTTACCTACATGCGTCGCGCGTTTCTGCCGGTGCTGTTGGTGGTGCTGGCGGTAGGCTGGGGGCTGACCGGCGTGCACGAAGTGCCGCTGCAAGGGCGTGGGATTTATGAGCGCTTCGGCAAACCGGTGCAGGTCTTCGGCCCTGGCCTGCATGCGGGTTTGCCATGGCCGTTGGGCCGCGTAATAAGCGTTGAAAATGGTGTGGTGCATGAGCTGGCCACCAGCGTCAGTGAAGCCGCCGCCCCGGAACTCGCCCCCGCCGAAGGCCCACCGCCGCTGATCGCCAACCGCTTGTGGGATGCCAGCCATGTGAATGACAAATCCCAAGTGATCGCCAGCAGCAGCGGCGACAAACAGAGCTTCCAGATCGTCAATATGGATGTGCGTTTTGTCTACCGCATTGGCCTCACCGACCAGGCCGCGCTTGCCGCCACCTATAACAGTGCGGATGTGCCGACCCTGATCCGCAGCACCGCCAGCCGCATCCTGGTGCACGACTTTGCCTCGCGCACCCTCGATGAACTGCTCGGTGAACAACGCACCAGCCTGGCCGACGAGATCGGCCGCGCGGTGCAGGCGGACCTGCAAAAGCTCGACAGCGGCGTGGAAATCCTCGCCACCGTGGTCGAGGCGATCCACCCACCGGCCGGTGCCGCCAACGCCTATCACGGCGTGCAAGCCGCACAAATTGGCGCCCAAGCGTTGATCTCTCGCGAACGCGGCGCGGCCAGCGAACAAACCAACCAGGCCTTGCTCCAGGCCAGCACCGCGCGCGACCAGGCCCAGGCCACTGCACGCGAAGTGAATGCGGGCGCCCAAGCGGCCGACCTGCGTTTTATCGCCGAACAAAAGGCCTACGCCACGGCCGGCCAGGCGTTCGTGCTGGAACAGTATTTGGGCCAACTCAGCCAGGGCCTGGCTCACGCCAAGCTGTTAATTCTGGATCATCGCTTGGGCGCCGATGGCGCGCCGACGATCGATCTGCGTTCTTTTACCTTGCCGGCCGATCCCTCGGTGCCGCGTAAAGCCGTTCAATAAGGAGTTTGTCTGTTGAGCGCTCATTCTCACGATCATCATCACGGCCATCACCACCATCATCACGGTAGCGAGCAAGCCGCCGGCCCATTCCCATGGCGGCGCATGGCCTGGGCGCTGTTGCTGGTGCTGTTTGCGGTCGCGGCCGCCAGCCTGGTGCAGGTGCGCTCCGGCGAGGCCACGGTGATTACCCGTTTCGGCAACCCATCGCGGGTGCTGCTGGAACCGGGCCTTGGCTGGCGCTGGCCGGCGCCGTTCGAAGCAGCGATCCCGGTGGACTTGCGCCTGCGCACCACCTCCAGCGGGTTGCAGGATGTGGGCACCCGTGATGGTCTGCGCATCATCGTGCAGGCCTATGTGGCGTGGCAGGTGCAGGGTGACGCCGAGAATGTGCAGCGCTTTATGCGCGCCGTGCAGAACCAGCCGGATGAAGCGGCGCGACAGATCCGTACCTTTGTGGGGTCGGCGCTGGAAACCACGGCGGCCAGTTTCGACTTGTCCAGCCTGATCAACACCGATGCCAGCCAGGTGCGCATTGCCGATTTCGAAGCGCAGTTGCGCCAGCAGATTGATCAACAATTACTCACCACTTACGGCGTGCGCGTGGCCCAAGTGGGGATCGAGCGGCTGACCCTGCCGTCGGTGACCCTCACCGCCACTGTCGACCGCATGCGCGCCGAGCGTGAAACCATCGCCACCGAACGCACCGCTGTGGGCAAGCGCGAAGCGGCGCAGATCCGTTCTGCCGCCGAGCGCGATGCGCGCATCGTACAGGCCGATGCCACGGTAAAAGCCGCCGATATCGAAGCGCAGTCGCGGGTCGAAGCCGCGCAGATTTATGGCCGCGCCTACGCCGGTAATCCCCAGCTGTATAACCTGCTGCGCTCGCTGGATACCTTGGGCACCGTGGTCACGCCGGGGACCAAGATCATCCTGCGCACCGATGCCGCCCCGTTCCGCGCCTTGGTGGACGGGCCGAAGGACGTTCAGCCATGACCGAGCGTGCCAGTCCGGACAGCCCATGGATCCAAGCCGGGCGTCTGACCTTCCTGGCGTTGTACGCGGTGACCGTGTTGGCGGCGTTGGCTTGGGCGTTTTCCAATGTGCGCCAGATCGACCCGCAGAACCGCGCCGTGGTGCTGCACTTTGGCGCCCTCGACCGTATCCAGAATGCCGGGTTGCTGTTGGCGTGGCCGCAGCCGTTCGAGCAGGTGGTGCTGTTGCCGGCCGCCGACCGGGTGATCGAACGTCGGGTGGAGAACCTGCTGCGTTCCGACGCGGCGATCCAGGCCGACCGCGTGGCCAGCTTCGCCACGCCGTTGAGTGATGCGCTGGCCGGCTCCGGCTACCTGCTGACCGGCGATGCCGGTGTGGTGCAGCTGGATGTGCGGGTGTTCTACAAAGTCACTGAACCTTACGCCTTTGTGTTGCAGGGCGACCATGTGTTGCCGGCTTTGGATCGGCTGGTGACCCGCAGCGCCGTGGCCCTGACGGCCGCGCGTGACCTGGACACGATTTTGGTGGCGCGCCCCGAACTGATCGGTACCGACAATGGCGCCGCCGAGCGCCGTGAGCGGCTGCGCGGCGATCTGGTGCAAGGCATCAATAAGCGCCTCACGGAGCTGGCTTCCACAGGCTTGGGATTGGGCATCGCAGTGACCCGCGTCGATGTGCAATCGAGCCTGCCGGGCCCGGCGGTGAATGCCTTCAATGCCGTCCTCACTGCCAGTCAACAAGCCGATAAAGCCGTGGCCAACGCTCGCACCGAAGCCGAAAAGCTCACCCAAAATGCAACCCAACAAGCTGATCGCCTGGTGCAAGTTGCCCACGCCCAGGCCAGCGAACGCCTGGCCAATGCCCAGGCGCGAACCGCAACCGTCGCCAGCCTGGCCCAGGTGAAAGACCCGGGCCTGTTGTTGCGCCTGTACCGTGAACGTCTGCCGAAGATTCTCGGCCAGGCCGGTTCCGTGACCACGGTCGATCCAAAAGA
The DNA here is from genome assembly GCF_014268275.3 of Pseudomonas tritici. Taxonomy (NCBI): domain Bacteria; kingdom Pseudomonadati; phylum Pseudomonadota; class Gammaproteobacteria; order Pseudomonadales; family Pseudomonadaceae; genus Pseudomonas; species Pseudomonas tritici. The sequence continues at coordinate 162,113 of NZ_CP077084.1, read as the reverse complement.
CGACTCCCGCTTGATCATCCAGGGAGCCGAACAATGAGCGTGCTCATGCTGACCTCCGCCGAACAGCGCAGCGCCGCCCGGCAATTGACCCTGGCCATGTTGGCCTTGGGCTTGCTGATACTGGGCCTGGTATGGCGCTGGCTGGCACCGGACCAGAACGGTGTGAGCCAATTGCTGCTGGGCGTGGCGTCCTTGCTGGTGGCCGTGCCGGTGATGCGTTCGGCCTGGTACAGCCTGCGGTTCCCCAGCCTGCATGGCATCACCGACCAACTGATCGCCCTGGCCATGCTCGGTGCTTGGGCTACGGGGGATCTGCTGACCGCCGCGCTGTTGCCGATCATCATGATTTTCGGCCACGTGCTGGAAGAACGCAGCGTAATCGGCTCACAGGAAGCGATCCATGCCCTGGGCAAACTGACCCGCAGCCATGCGCGGCGGGTGCAGGCTGACGGCAGCATTGTTGAAGTGGATAACGGCACGCTGAACACTGGCGATGTCGTCGAGGTGCGCGCGGGTGATCGGGTGCCCGCCGATGGCGTGGTGCTGTCGGGCCAGGCGAGCCTGGACACGGCGCCGATTACCGGTGAGTCGGTACCGTTGGAAGCCAGCGCAGGGGTGCTGGTGTTTGGCGGCGCGATCAACCTCGACGGCCTGCTGCGCCTTGAGGTGACCCGCACCGGTAACGAATCCACCTTAGGCAAAGTCATCGCGCTGATGCAGAACGCCGAGCGTTCCAAGCCACCGATTACGCGGCTGCTGGAGCGCTATGCCGGCAGCTATATGGTGTTGGTGTTGTTGCTGGCGGCGGTGACCTGGTTTGTGACCAATGACGCCCAGGCGATGCTCGCCGTGCTGGTGGCGGCATGTCCATGTGCGCTGGTGCTGTCGGCGCCGGCCACGGCGATTGCCGGAATTGCGGTGGCGGCGCGGCATGGGATTCTGATTCGCAGCTCGGCGTTTCTGGAGGAGTTGGCGGACCTGACTTCACTGGTGGTCGACAAGACCGGCACCCTGACCTTTGGCACCTTGCGTCTGCAATCCATCGAAACCACGGCGCCGGATCGGCAGGTGGTGTTGAACCTGGCGGCCAGCCTGGGCTCGGCCAGCAGCCACCCGGTCAGCCGGGCGTTGGCGGGGTTGGCGACGCAGGACCAGATGCACGTGTTGACGGACATTCGCGAACGCCAGGGGCTGGGCGTCGTGGCGCAAACCCAGCAGGGCGAAGCGGCCTTGGGCCGGCCAGAGTTATTCGAGCAACTGGGCGTTGTCACCACGGCTGTGCCGAACCACGATGGCCCGATCGCCGGGCTGGCGCTGAACGGGCAATTTCTGGCCTGGCTGCTGCTGGCCGACAGTGTCAAACCGGAAGCACGCCAAGCCCTGCAAGAGCTGCGCGAGCTCGGCCTCGGTCGGCAACTGCTGCTCACGGGCGATCGCCAAAGCGTGGCCGACAGCCTCGCGCTGGAGGTGGGCATCAGCGACGTCGAAGCCCAGGCCCTGCCGGAAGACAAGCTCAACCGCGTGCTGGGGGAAATCGGCAGCGGTTTTCGCCCGATGGTGGTGGGCGACGGCATCAATGATTCCCTGGCGCTCAAGGCCGGTGTGGTCGGCGTGGCCATGGGCGCGGGCGGCGCGGATATTGCGCTGGCATCGGCTGACGTGGTGCTGATCGGCAGCGACCTGCGGCGCCTGGGTACTTGTGTGCGCTTAAGTCGCCAGTGCCGGCAGACGTTGCAGGTCAATGTGATCATCGGCTTGGGCTGGACCTTGGCCATCGTCGTGTTTGCGGCGTTCGGTTGGCTGGGTGCGGCGGGCGCGATGATTGCGGCGGTGCTGCATAACCTCAGCACGTTGCTGGTACTTGGAAATGCCGGGCGTTTGTTGCGGTTTCAGGAACCCCTGTTGAAGCTTGAAGAATAATCTTCAGAAATAGTTGAAAGGCGCTGTAACGCCGATGGGGGACCTCGCTCTAGTGGTGTGTCGAGACTGAACAATCCGTTCAGACCGACACCCACACTGATCCCTGAGGACTACAAAATGAACATCAAAAATGCCGTTTCCGGTGCTGCCCTGGCTTTCGCTGCCGCCACTATGTTTGCCGGTGTCGCCACCCAGGCACAGGCCGCCGACGCTACTGTTCATTGCTACGGCGTAACTTCCTGCAAAGGCATGAACGACTGCAAGACCGCTGAAAATGCCTGCAAAGGGCAGGGCTCCTGCAAGGGTCATGGTTTCAAGGCCATGACCAAGGCTGCCTGTGACGCCGCTGGCGGCAAAGTCGGCGAGTAATCGCAGCCGAGTGCTACCGCAGCGGTTTACCGTCCGCTGCGGACACTTTCCCAGGAGTGTCTTATGCCTACCCCCCTTGCGAGCCTCGGTTACGGCCTGGGTTTACGCAGTGAGTACTACCCGCAGATTCTTGAACAGTCGCCGCCCGTGGATTGGTTTGAAGTGATCTCCGAGAATTATCTGGTCCAGGGCGGTAAAGCCTTGTACTACCTGGATGCGATAGCCGAGCGCTATGCCCTGGTGATGCACGGCGTGTCCTTGTCCATCGGCGGGCCCCATGCCCTCGATACCGATTACCTGAAGCAAATCAAACAGCTCGCCGAGCGTATCCAGCCGGCATGGATTTCCGATCACCTGTGCTGGAGCCGCGGCAGCGCCCACCAGTTACATGACTTGCTGCCGCTGCCTTACACCGAAGAAAGCCTCTACCACGTCGCTGCCCGCGTGCGCCAAGTACAGGACGTGTTGCAACGCCCTCTGGTGCTGGAAAATGTCTCCAGTTATGTGCGCTCCAAGGCCGACGAATTCACCGAGTGGGAGTTCCTCAACGCGTTGGCTCACTTGTCGGGGTGCCAGTTGTTGCTGGACGTCAACAATGTGTATGTCAGCTCGCGCAATCATGGCTTCGACGCTTGGACGTTTATTCGTAACCTGCCACCTGAGAGCATCCGCCAGCTGCACCTGGCGGGGCATATGGACTACGGCGACTACGTGGTCGACACCCATGACCATCCTGTGTGTGACCCGGTGTGGGCGCTTTATCAACAGACGCTTGAGCACCTGGGGCCTGTGTCGACGCTACTGGAGCGCGACGACCATTTCCCACCCTTTGAAGAGCTGCTCACCGAATTAAGCAAGGCCCGTGAGTTGGGCGCTAAGGCCCTGGCCGGGAGGCATTTATGCGCCTGACCGATTGGCAGCTGGCCTTCGAACAGCACCTGTTAGCCGAAACACCGACCGCCAGCAGTGGCTTCGCCGCCAGTTTGCTGGGTGGGCCGACGCTGGATGTGGACACGGGCCTGGCGATTTACCACAACGCCTATATCGCGCGGCTGCAGGAAGTTTTGCGGCATGACTTCCGCGCTATCCATTATTGGTTGGGCGATGATGAATTCGCCTCGCTGACCCAGGCCTATGTGCGCCGTTACCCATCGGCCCATTACAGCCTGCGCTGGCTGGGTCAGCGTTTCCCTGGGTTTATCCTTGAGCATTTGGTGGCGGCACAAAGTGCGCCGCTGGCGGAACTGGCGCGGTTGGAGTGGGCGTTTACCCTGGCCTTTGATGCACCGCAGGGCGAAGCGCTGACGCTGAACGATATGGCGTTGTTGCCACCTGAAGAATGGCCAGTGTTGCAGGTCACCCTGGCGCCATCGGTGCAACAAGTGCTGTGTCATTTCAATAGCGTGGCGATCTGGCGCGCCAGCAAGGACGAGTCGGATTTTCCCGACAGCCAGGCGTTGAGCCCGGCACAGATCTGCCTGGTGTGGCGCCATCAGAATGTTTGCCATTACCGTAGCCTGGAACCTGAAGAAGCCTGTGCCCTGGCGGGAATGGCGACCACCGGCTGGACCTTTGCCGAACTGTGCGCAGCGTTGGCAGTCAGTTACGCAGAGGGTGCACCGTTGCAGGCCGTCACGTGGCTTAAACAATGGGTTCAGGACGGCTTGCTCGAGCGCCGGGCCTTATAGGCGAGCGCTATCAAATCGATAGCCTCCTACTTTGTCTTCGGATGGTCTACCCTCAAGCCAGACGTCTGAAACAAGGGGGGACTACTCATGCTCGCGCAACTTCCACCGGCCTTACAGAATCTTCAGCTACCGCTGCGTCTGCGACTCTGGGATGGCCATGAATTCAACTTGGGCCCCGAGCCCAGTGTGACCATCGTGGTGAAGGACCCCGCGGTTGTCAGCCAATTGACCCATCCCACGCTCAACTTACTGGGCGAAGCCTTTATCGAAGGCAAGCTGGAGCTGGAAGGCTCTATTGCCGAAGTGATCCGGGTGTGTGATGAACTGAGTCACGCGCTGGTGCACGACGATGAAACCCGTCCGGTGCGCTCGATTCACGATAAGGCCACTGACGCAGCCGCTATTTCCTACCATTACGACTTGTCCAACGCGTTCTACCAGCTGTGGCTGGACCAGGACATGGCGTACTCCTGCGGGTATTTCGAAACCGGCAGCGAATCCATCGATCAGGCCCAACAAGACAAATTCCGCCACTTGTGCCGCAAATTGCGGTTGCAGGCCGGCGAGTACTTGCTGGACGTCGGTTGTGGCTGGGGCGGCTTGGCGCGTTTTGCCGCGCGGGAGTTCGGGGTCAAGGTGTTTGGCATCACCTTGAGTAAAGAGCAGTTGGCACTGGCCCGCGAGCGGGTGAACGCCGAGGGCCTGGGAGATCAGGTGGACCTGCAACTGCTCGACTACCGCGACCTGCCGCAAGACGGTCGTTTCGACAAGGTGGTCAGCGTGGGCATGTTTGAACACGTCGGCCACGCCAATCTGGCGGAGTATTGCAAGACGTTGTACGGCGCCGTGCGTGAAGGCGGCCTGGTGATGAACCACGGCATTACCGCCAAGCACACCGACGGTCGCCCTGTGGGCCGTGGCGCGGGGGAGTTTATCGAGCGTTATGTGTTCCCCAACGGCGAGCTGCCGCACCTGGCGATGATGACCGCCGAAATCAGTGAAGTCGGGCTGGAAGTGGTCGACGTCGAGAGCCTGCGCCTGCACTACGCCCGCACGCTGGACCATTGGAGCGAGCGCCTGGAAGACAACTTGGAAGCGGCGGCGAGGATGGTGCCGGAGCAAGCGTTGCGCATTTGGCGGTTGTACCTGGCTGGTTGCGCGTATGCGTTTGCGCGGGGCTGGATAAATCTGCATCAAATCCTTGCAACCAAGCCCCATGCAGATGGCAGCCATGAACTGCCGTGGACGCGCGAGGATATTTATCGCTGATCGAGTTTCGGGTGAGGGATGTTATCCCAGGTGAGCGGGCGCGGGTCGATGACGTTGTTTGACGTCACGTGGAACCTGCCGTGCTGCTTGGGAATGTCTGGATCAACTTGCAGATAAGCCTGCTGTCCGAATACTTTGCTGGTTCTGTTGAAGGTGAGGTCATGCCGCGCCACGTTGCCACCCCAGTCTGGATGAGGGATGGAAAGGAAGGTTATCTCCCATCGTTCCCCACTGATTTCTCCCTTGATGACATAGACACCGTAGTGGTTTTCACCGGGGGAAATGATTTTGTAGACGCCGTTGTCGTAGAGATACACGACGGCGTCCTCAAAGGGTTTGGCGTCGTAAAGCACCTCGTACCGCAGGTAGATAATGTAGGTGGGGGCGCCGATATCTACCTCTATCGAGATGGCCGTCTGAGTGGGTCGTTGGGGTTGGTCCATCAATGAGGGTGCCATGATTAGCTCCAATTGTCGGAAGTGACAGATTTGAGCCTAGAGCAGGTGCTGCACGAATGAAGATGTCACTGGTCGGCTATCGACAAATCAGTCGTAAATCGGCCGTGCTGCCTACAATATGGGCGAAATCAGCCGCGCCACCCGCATACCCAGCTGTTGCAGGCGTCGGGTCTCGCGGCTTTCTTCCTGGCTGACCTCATGGGCCAGGGCGAAGTCGTCCAGCAGCATGTGCTCGACTTGTTTAGCGAACGCTTCGTCGACCGTCAGCAGCATCACTTCGAAATTCAACCGGAACGAGCGGTTGTCCATGTTGGCACTGCCGATGGCGCTGATTTCGCTGTCCACCAGCACCACCTTCTGATGCAGAAAACCTGGCGTGTAGCGGAACACGCGCACCCCGGCGCGCACGGCTTCGGCCGCATAAAGGCTGGACGCGGCGTAAACGATGCGGTGATCGGGCCGTGACGGCAGCAACAGGCGCACATCCACACCCCGCAGAACCGCCAGGCGCAGGGCGGCGAATACCGCCTCATCGGGCACAAAGTACGGGCTGGTGATCCACACGCGTTGGGTGGCTGCGTGAATGGCTTCTACGAAAAACAGTGAGCAGGTTTCATAAGGATCGGCGGGGCCGCTGGCGAGTAATTGGCAGAGCACGCCGTCCTCGGGGTAGGCGTCCGGCAGAATCAATGGCGGCAGTTCTCGCGCGGCCCAGAACCAGTCTTCGGCAAATGACTCCTGCAAGCACGCCACCACCGGGCCGGTGACCTGCACATGCGTATCACGCCACGGCGCCAGCGGCGGTTTTTTGCCCAAGTACTCATCGCCGACGTTATGCCCGCCCACAAACCCGGTGATGCCGTCCACCACCACGATCTTGCGATGGTTACGGAAGTTGACCTGGAAGCGATTAAGCCAGCCGCTGCGCGTGGCGAATGCTTTGATATGCACGCCGGCTTCACGCAGTGATTGCACATAGCGATGGGGCAGGGCGTGGCTGCCGATACGGTCGTACAGCACGTAAACGGCTATGCCCTGAGCGGCTTTTTTGTTCAACAAGGTGTGCAATTGGCGGCCCAGTTCGTCGTCATGAATAATGAAAAACTGGAACAGCACGGCGGTTTTCGCGTTTCGGATGGCTTCAAAAATCGCGCTGAAGGTCGCGTCGCCGTTCACCAGCAGACGCACCTCATTATTGGCCAGGCACGGCATGCGGCCCAGCTTGGGCATGGCGCGCAGCGAGGCGTAGGCGCTGGAGTTACGCGCAGCAAGTGCCTCCTCGACCCACGGGCGCCAATTGAGTGCGGTGATTGCCTTGTGCATTTCCTGGTTGGCCTGGCGACGCGCCTGGATGTAAGCATCGAACGTGCTGCGACCAAAGATCAGGTAAGGGATCAGCGTGAGGTAAGGCATGAACATCAGCGACAAGGCCCAGGCGATCGAGCCTTGGGCGGTCCTGACGGTCAGCACCGCATGAATCGCGGCGAGGGTCCCGAGAAAGTGCAGCGTGGCAATGAAGTAGGCAAGCAGATGCGGGCCAAAGAAATCCATGGACGACGGTACTCCAGGCAATCCAATGCCTAACAGACCATGTCTGGTCACGAATGTCGCTATTTTATTTGCCGTGCAACACTGGCGCTTTTGCGGCGTCTAACGCCCACAATTGCCCAGGAGTTACCCGATGAATGCTCGTCTGCTAGGTTTGGCCATGGTTGTTGGTTTGTCGCTGCCCGTGGCAGCGCAGGCGCAGATGCTGGCGCCGGGCTTGTGGGAATTGACCACCAGCAATATGAAAGTCGATAACCAGGACCTGCCGGACTTGTCGCTGATCCTCGGTCAACTCAAGCAACAGATGACCCCCGAACAGCGCGCCATGCTCGAAAAACAAGGCATCACCATGGCCGGTAAAGGTGTGCAGGTGTGCCTTACACCGGCACAGGTGGCCTCCGATTCGATCCCCCTGACCGACCCGCAATCGGGCTGCAAACAGGAAGTGACCGACAAGACCGGCAACCAGTGGAAATTCCGCTTCAGTTGCCCGAAAGCCCAGGGCACGGGCGTGGCGACGTTCCAGAGTCAGAAGGAATTCACCACCACCGTCAACGGCACCTTCAATGCCACTGGCATCCAGCAGAAGGGCAGCCTGGACAGCCATGCCCAGTGGCTGGGTACCGATTGCGGTACGGTCAAGCCCCGCGCTTAACGCAGAAAATGCAGGGGTAAACCCTGACAGCTATCGACCACTTGGCCGTTGTGCCAGGCCAGGTGGCCGGATACCAGGGTGGTGCTGACGCTGTGGCGAAAGCTGCGTTCAGCGAAGGGCGTCCAGCCGCAGCGGGCCAGGATCGGCTGGCTGCTGACGGGCTTTCCCTCGGGCTCTGGTTTGATCAGTACCAGATCGGCCCAATACCCTTCGCGTAGATAACCTCGGTCCGGGATGGCAAACAGGTCGGCGACCCGGTGGCTGGTCTTCGCTACCAAGGTGGTGATGGGCAGCAGCCCGTCCGCAACCAACTCCAGTAATGCCGGCAAGGCGTGCTGCACCAACGGCAGCCCTGACGGCGCTTCGCGATATCCCAGCTGTTTTTGCGCCCAGGTATGCGGTGCGTGGTCGCTGCCGATCACATCCAGACGATCACTCAACAACGCTTGGCGTAAGGCGTCGCGGTCGGCGCGGGTCTTGATCGCCGGGTTGCATTTGATCTGGTGGCCGAGGCGGTGATAGTCGCGGTCATCGAACAGCAGATGATGCAGGCAGACTTCGGCGGTGATGCGTTTTTCGGCCAGTGGCTTGTCTTCGAATAGCGCCAGCTCACGGGCGCTGGTCAGGTGCAATACGTGCAGGCGGGTGCCATGACGCTTGGCCAATTCCACCGCAAAAGATGAGGAGCGATAGCACGCCTCGGCATCGCGGATCAGCGGGTGCGCGACGGCGGGGATGTGCTCGCCGAAGCGTTCGCGCAGGCGCAGCTCGTTGGCCTGGATGCTCGGCGTGTGCTCGCAATGGGCCAACAGAATGGTCGGCACTTCGGCGAACAGACGTTCCAGGATGCGTGGATCGTCCACCAACATGTTGCCGGTCGAGGCGCCCATGAACACTTTGACCCCGGCCACCTCCCGCGGGTCGAGCGCGGCGACGGTGTCGAGGTTGTCGTTGCTCACGCCGAAGTGAAAGCCATAGTTGGCCACCGAGTGCAGGGCGGCGCGGCGTTTTTTATCGGCCAGGGCATCAAGGTTCAGGGTAGCCGGGCTGGTGTTGGGCATGTCCATGAAGCTGGTGATGCCACCGGCCACCGCGGCGCGGGATTCGCTGTAGAAGCTGCCTTTGTCCGGTGCCCCGGGGTCGCGAAAATGCACTTGGTCATCAATCATGCCCGGCAGCAGCCACTGGCCCTGGGCGTCGATGGCCACGGGCGCGTTGCAGCCTTCGATGCTGCTGGCGATCTTCTCGATACGACCATTGGCAACAAAGACATCGGCGTCGAATGCCTGCCCTTCATTCACCAGGCGGGCGTTGCGGATCAGCAGGCGGCTCATGGTTCAGAACTCGTTTTGCAGGGCTTTGTAGCCGCGCACCAGATCGACATTGGTGCGTGCCACGTCTTCGGAGAACTCCGAGGCACTGACACTCACCGGCGGGAATTGCGACAGGTCGGTGGTGGGCCCGATGCGGGTGGTGGAGGGCACGTAGAACGCGGCGGGCAAGTCGCGCCCGTCGACCACCGAGTTATGGCGCACCACGCAGCCGTCGCCCACGGCGCAGTTGAACAGCACGCTGTTGAAACCGATGAACACGCGGTCGCCAACGCTGCACGGGCCGTGGACGATGGAACGGTGGGCGATGGAAGTAAATTCTCCGATGGTCACCGCCGCGCCGGACTTGGAATGGATGACCACGCCGTCCTGGATGTTGGAGTTGGCACTGATGGTGATCGGGTCCATGGCGCCGCTGGCGTCGACTTCGTCGGCACGGATCACGGCGTAGGGGCCGACGAAGACGTTCTCGCCAATGATGACTTTGCCGCAGATGATCGCGGTCTTGTCGACATAGGCGGATTCGGCAATCACGGGCAGATCGCCCGACGGGTTCTTGCGGATCATGGCTTGCCCAACGCGGCGCACAGGGTGTTGAGGTTGTATTCGAACAGTCCTGTGAAGGTGCTGGCCGGGCCTTCCGCGGCGAGGGCGTCGGAGTACAACGTGCCGCCGATCTGCGCGCCGCTTTCATCAGCGATCTGCTTGAGCAGGCGCGAATCCTTGATGTTTTCCATGAACACGGCTTTGACGTTGTCTTTGCGGATCTGCGTGATCAGCGCGGCCACTTCGGCAGCGGACGGCTCACGTTCGGTGGACAGGCCTTGGGGGGCGAGGAACTCGATACCGTAAGCCTGGCCCAGGTAACCGAAGGCGTCGTGTGAGGTGACGATGCGGCGGTTACCGGGTGGCAGCGCGCCGAACTTGGTCTTGGCCTCGGCGAGCAGGCGGTAGATTTCTTTTAGGTAGGTTTGGCTGTTGCGCTGATAGTCGGCCTTGTTGGCGGGGTCGGCAGCGATCAGCGCCTTGGTGATGTTGTTCACGTAGATTTCGGCATTGGCCAGGTTATGCCAGGCGTGTGGGTCGGGAATGGTTTCGCCGTCTTCATCCATGGTGTGAGAGATCACGCCTTTGCTGGCAGTGACTACGGTGGCTTTGGTTTCGGTGCTCGTCACCAGGCGGTCCAGCCAAGGCTCGAAGCCGAGGCCGTTCTTGATGATGACTCTGGCCGTGAGCAGCGCTTTAGCATCGTCCGGCGTTGGCTCATAGGTATGGGCGTCGGCGTCGGGGCCGACCATGTTGCTGATCTGGATGTGATCGCCACCGATCTGGTGAGTGATGTCATCGAGGATGCTGAAGCTGGTAACCACCTGAAGCTTGTCTGCGGCCTGAGCCGTCGATAACGACAAGACGAGACTGAACAGCACGAATAGAGCGCGCATCGGGAAACACCTCATTGGGATGACAGCAAAGGCGGGCGGCGCAGCAAGCCGTGCACCGGACCGAAAACCACGGACAGCAGATACCCGGCACCCGCCACCAGCACGATGGCCGGGCCGCTGGGCAACGAGTAGTAGAACGACAGCAACAAACCCAGCCACACCGACACGCATCCCAGTACTGCCGATACTGCGATCAGCACGGGCAGGCGCCGGCTCCAGAAACGTGAAGCGATGGCCGGCAACATCATCAGGCCCACCACCATCAAGGCGCCGATGGCCTGGAAGCCGATCACCAGGTTCAGCACCACCAGGGTCAGGAACAGCCCGTGAGCCAGGGGGCCGAGGCGACTGATGGTTTGCAGGAACAGCGGGTCGAGGGTGTCCAGCAGCAGCGGCTTGTAGATCACAGCCATGACGCTCACGCTGAAACCTGTGACCCAGAGCATGCCAGTGAGGGTGGTTTGGTCCACGGCCAAGGCGGAGCCGAACAGCAGGTGCAGCAGGTCCAGGCGCTTGCCGGCGATGCCGAGGATCAGCACGCCGGCGGCGAGCGAGATGGGGTAGAGGGCGGCGAGGCTGGCGTCTTCGCGCAGGCCGGTGCGGCGGGTGATCCAAGCGGACAGTCCAGCCATGCTAAGGCCCGCGCCGAGGCCACCGATGGTCAAGGCGGGCAGGCTGAGGCCGGCAAACCAGAACCCAAGCGCGGCGCCGGGCAGAATGCCGTGGGCGACGGCGTCACCGATCAGGCTCATGCGCCGCAGGATCAAAAACACGCCCAACGGTGCGGTGCTGCAGGCGAGCACCAGGCCGCCAATCAAGGCGCGACGCATGAACACGAAATCAACGAATGGCATCCACAGGTGGGCGGCGAAATGCATCAGGCCACCTGCATCTGAGGCTGCGGGCGGATCAGCTCTTTGCTCGGACCAAACACGCAGCCGGTGCTTTTGATGTGCACCACTTGCTGGGTGTGCTGGCGCACGGATGCAAGGTCATGGCAGACGACGATCAGCGTGCGGCCTTGCGCGTGCCAGGCGTGGATGTGTTTCCAGCACAGTGCCTGGCCTTCTTCGTCGAGGGCGGCGTGAGGCTCGTCGAGCAGCAACACGGGCGCTTCGGCCAGGCTCATACGGGCGAGCAGGGCGCGCTGCAATTCGCCACCGGACAAGGCCATCAGCGGGCGGTGCTCCAGGCCGCTGAGGCACCAGTCTTGCAATACCGCCTCTAGGCGCTGGCTGCGTTGTTGTGGGGAGAGTTGAGTGCCCCAGAAACCGGCGGCGACCAATTCTTGAAGGCTGATGGGGAACTGGCGGTCGAGCTGTTGCTGTTGGGGCAGGAACGACAGGCCGCCACGGCGTGGAACGTCCACGCTGACTTTGCCCGCCAGAGGTTTTTGCAGGCCGGCGATAACCTTGAGCAGGCTGCTTTTACCGGTGCCGTTGGCCCCGATGATGCCGGTCAGGCTGCCTTTTTCCAGGGTGAGGTTTATGGCGGGCGTCAGTGGTTGGCCTGGGGCGCCCCAGCGCAAAGCGGTGCAGGTGATCATGCAGGGTTTCTCGTCCAGCGGCTTTCGGCCACGGCATCGTGCGCGTGCAGGCTTTCGGCGTGGATCACTTTCAGGTGGAAGGCTTTGACGGCATCCGAGCGTTTCAAGGCGAGGTTCAGGCGGCGGGCGGCGTCTTCGCAGAACATCAGGTTCTGCCCATTGGCCAGGGCGAAGGCTTGTTCGTCCGCACGTTTTACAGCGGTTTGTACGGCGGTGCCGAGGGCGGCTTCGACCTTATCGATCAACTCTGTAATAGGTAATTGCTCGCCTTGCAGCTGAACATGCAATTGCGCATTGCTGCGCTGGCTGTGGGGCGTGGCGACGATGCCGTTGGCGCTGCCGAGCCAGGTCAACACGTCGTCGTGCCGCAACGGAGTGTTGGCGAAATCTTCGAGAAACTGCTGCTGAATCAACTGCCTGGCGAGGGCAGCGGAGCACGGGCACGTCGAGGAATAAGTAACGTCAATTTTTAGTTCCACGTGGAACATCTGGTTTTCGAGACGCGCTTCGATGCTGATCGGGTAGCGCTTCCACCCAGCCAAGGGGCTGACTAGGGCGGCGCGTTTCAGCAGAAAATCGGTGTGGATACGCAGGTAGGCGTTCTTAGATAAACCTTCATGACTGTCGAGAAAACGCTGCAGTACATTACGCAGATGTGCAGGCGTAAGAGACTGCTGGTCGAGCATCTCCAGCGCCAGGTACAGGCGTGACATATGAATGCCACGGGCGTTGCCATCGTCCAGGCTCACGCCAGCGTCGGCGGTGGCCGTCAGGTGCTGGCCGTTGATCAGGATCGGCAACGCGATGCCGCACATGCCCACCCAATCGAGTGGCAAGGCTTGGCGTGAAGCCTGCGCGGCGATATCCGGCAGAGTCAGCGCATTCATGAGCAGGTCCATCGTTGGAAATAAAAAGACATGTTATATTATAACTATTGAGTCGACGATGATTTTTCTGCTCCAGCCTTTTTTCAGTCATGTCGAGTAGGGACGCTCCTTCATTTGCGGTATCCGTATGCACAGACGTCAGCTCCTGAACCTGCTCTTGGCCAGCCCTCTTTTCACGCTGCCGTTTGCGGCCCACGCCACGCAGATACGCAACGCCCGCTTGTGGCGCTCGGACGACAAGCTGCGGCTGGTGTTCGACCTCAGCGGCCCGGTGCAATACAAGACGTTTACCCTGAGCGCACCGGAGCGTGTGATCATCGACCTGAGCGGCGCCGGGCTCAGTGGTGATTTCACTCAGTTGGCGTTGAAGAACAGCGGGATCACCTCAATCCGCTCCGGGCATTTCGGCAAAGGCGATACGCGCATCGTGCTGGACCTGGCGGCGCCGATGCAGCTCAACAGCTTTCTATTGCCGCCCCAGGACGGCCAGGGTCATCGCCTGGTACTGGACCTGACCAGCGCCACCCAGGCGCCTCGACAAATCGCCGCCGAACCTGCGCCGTTAGTGGATAAGGCGCACCCCAAGCGCGACATCATCGTGGTGGTCGACCCCGGCCACGGTGGCAAGGACCCAGGCGCCGTCGGCTCCAAAGGCCAGCGCGAGAAAGACGTGGTGCTGTCCATTGCCCAGTTGTTGGCCAAACGCTTGAAGCGCGAAAAGGGCTTTGACGTGAAGCTGGTGCGCAACGACGACTTCTTCGTACCGCTGCGCAAGCGCGTGGAAATCGCCCACAAGCACAATGCCGATATGTTCATCTCAGTGCATGCGGATGCCGCGCCACGCATCACCGCATCGGGCGCTTCGGTGTATGCCTTGTCCGAGGGCGGCGCCACTTCAGCCACGGCGCGATTCATGGCGCAACGGGAGAACGGCGCCGATTTGCTCGGGGCTACCAGTCTGCTCAATCTGAAGGACAAGGACCCGATGCTGGCCGGGGTGATTCTGGACATGTCGATGAACGCCACCATCGCCTCCAGCTTGCAGCTGGGCAGTTCGATTTTGGGCAGCTTGGAAGGCATCACCAGCCTGCATCAGAAGCGCGTGGAACAAGCTGGGTTTGCGGTGCTCAAGTCACCGGACGTGCCGTCGATCCTGGTAGAGACCGGGTTTATTTCCAATGCAAGGGACAGCGCGCGCCTGGTTACCGCGCGCCATCAACAGGCGGTTGCGGATGGTCTGTTTGAAGGCCTGAAAAAGTATTTCCAGAAGAACCCACCGATGAACAGCTACATGGCGTGGGTGCAGGAGCAGAAGAACGGTCAGGTCTAACAGCCGGTCATGCGGCTGCAGGTGAATTTGGCGCTGGCGCCGCCCGAACTGGAAAACCGGTTGAGGGTGGTCCAGCCCACGCGCCGCGTGTAGCCGACCCATGCCTCACCGTCCGATGCCAACCCGGTAAAGAACGTCAGTTGCCCGTATCGGCTGTTGGTCTGTGCCCAATAGCGTTTGCCGATTACCTCGTACCCGCGCAAGTACGTGGTGCTGCCGACTGTCGCTACGCTGTAGGCGTTACCCAATGGGTCGACGCAGGCCAGCAGGTTGGCGCTGCGCGTGCAGTTGGCCAGCAGGCTCGGCGCTTGGGCGCAGGCAGTTCCTACCGCCACCAATAACAGGGCGCACACCAAGTATTTCATCGGGTTTCTCAAGGGTGGGAAAGTGTTCAAGCATTGCGCCCTTCGTCGTGGCAAGCAAGACAGGATTGGCTTATTTGTATTGTTATACTATAACATAAAAATACAGCCTGGCTTGACCGGGCGGCCTGATGAGAATGTCCTGATGCCCAATCGTCTCCCCGTTACTGTGTTGTCCGGCTTTCTCGGCGCCGGTAAAAGCACGCTGCTCAACTACGTCCTTCGCAACCGTGAGAACCTGCGGGTGGCGGTGATCGTTAACGACATGAGCGAAATCAACATCGACGGCAGCGAAGTCCAGCGCGACGTCACGCTCAACCGCGCCGAAGAAAAGCTGGTGGAAATGAGCAACGGCTGCATCTGCTGCACCTTGCGGGAAGACTTGCTGGAAGAAGTCGGAAAGCTCGCCAAGGAAGGTCGGTTCGATTACCTGCTAATCGAATCCACCGGCATCTCCGAACCGTTGCCCGTGGCCGAAACCTTCACTTTTCGTGATGAAAACGAACAAAGCCTGACCGACATCGCGCGCCTGGACACCATGGTTACCGTGGTCGACGGGATGAACTTCCTGCTCGACTATCAGGCCGCTGAAAGCCTGGCCTCACGCGGCGAAACCCTCGGTGAAGAAGACGAACGCTCCATCACCGACCTGCTGATCGAGCAGATCGAATTCGCCGACGTGATCCTCATCAGCAAGATCGACCTGATCAGCAGCCGCGAACGCGAAGAGTTGATAGCGATCCTCGAGCGTCTTAATGCCCAGGCGGAAATCATCCCGATGGTCATGGGCGAAGTGCCGCTGCACAAGATCCTCAACACCGGGCGTTTCGACTTTGAACGCGCCGCCCAAGCCCCGGGCTGGTTGCAGGAATTGCGCGGAGAACACGTGCCGGAAACCGAAGAGTACGGCATTGCTTCCACCGCTTACCGTGCGCGCCGCCCCTTTCATCCGCAGCGGTTTTTCGACTTTATCGACCGGCCCTGGGTTAACGGCAAACTGCTGCGCTCCAAGGGCTTTTTCTGGCTGGCCAGCAAGCACCAGGATGCAGGCAGTTGGTCCCAGGCCGGCGGCTTGATGCGCCATGGTTTTGCCGGCCGCTGGTGGCGCTTTGTGCCGAAAAGCCAGTGGCCGCAGGACGAAGAAAGCGTCGCGGCGATCATGGGT
The DNA here is from genome assembly GCF_014268275.3 of Pseudomonas tritici. Lineage (NCBI taxonomy): Bacteria > Pseudomonadati > Pseudomonadota > Gammaproteobacteria > Pseudomonadales > Pseudomonadaceae > Pseudomonas > Pseudomonas tritici. The sequence goes on along the minus strand of NZ_CP077084.1, from coordinate 146,143 downwards.
AACTGGCAACTGAGCACCGGCGATTGTCGCCAGGAACTGGTGTTTATCGGGCAGAACATTGATTTCGCCTTGATGCGCGTCGAGTTGGACGCCTGCCTGCTCAACGATGAAGAAATGGCCCTGGGCGTCGAAGGTTGGCGCCTGCTGGCCGATCCCTTTGGCCCTTGGTATGAAGAGGCAGCCGCCTGATGCTGGCCCCGGTGACTCCCCTGCGGCCCGTGATTCGCCAGGTCTTTGGTGAAACGCCGCTGGCGCTCTCTGACATTCTCGAAGACGGCGTGAACCTAGCGTTGTGGCAGCGCCAATTGCCGCTGCACATCGCTGAGTTCGGCGCCTTGCTGGTGGCGCTCAATGAGCCGCTGGCCGATTCCATGGTCATCGAGCTCAACAACGAAGACGCCCTGCCCAACTTGCAGGGCTTGGCGTCCAGTTGCCGCGATCTTGAAGGCTATGAAGGCTTTGTCGCCGATGTATCGTGGCTGGTCAGCGCGTTTGCCTGCTTACTGGGTGCCAAGCGCATTGGTGTGCGGCTGCGACTGTTGGACAAGGCCATGTGCCCGCGTTTTCACGTCGATCATGTGCCGGTGCGGCTGATCACCACCTATGCCGGCATCGGCAGCCAGTGGTTGCGCGAAGGCGTGATGGAGCGTCGCCAGCTGAGCCAACCGGACGCGGAGCCCAGCGAGCGTATCGAACAGATCCACTGCGGCGAAGTCGCCCTGCTCAAGGGCACCAAATGGCATGGCAACGAAGGCCACGGTTTGATTCACCGCTCGCCAGCCCTCAAAGCCGATGAACGCCGCTTGATCCTGACACTGGATTGGCTCGCATAACCGCGTAGGATCAACGCTCTACACGGTCCGAACGATGCCCCTCATGCTGCAGAACATTCCTACCCACGTGATTGCCGGGCCCCTGGGCGCCGGCAAGACCAGCCTCATCAAGCACCTGCTCGCCCAGCGTCCGGTACACGAGCGTTGGGCCGTGCTGATCAATGAGTTCGGGCAGATCGGCCTGGACGCCGCCTTGCTCACTCAGGATGACGACGGCATTGCCCTGGGCGAAGTCGCCGGAGGCTGTCTGTGCTGTGTGAATGGAGCCCCGTTTCAGGTAGGACTTGGTCGCTTGTTGCGCAAGGCCAAGCCTGATCGGCTGTTTATCGAACCGTCGGGCCTGGGCCATCCGGCGCAATTGCTCAAGCAACTGCGCGCAGCGCCGTGGCAGGAGGTGCTGGCCGTTCAGCCTTGCGTGATGGTGTTGGATGCGCAGGCCCTGGCGGCAGGCAAACCCTTACCAACAGCGCAACAGGAAGCGCTGGCCCATGCAGGACTGCTGGTATTGAACAAGGATGAAGCGCTGGACGCCGCACAGCGCCAGGCGATTGAGCAATTGTTACCGGAATGTCCGCTTTACTGGACGCGCCAGGCCCAGCTGCCTCTTGAGCAGTTGCCAGGCCTGCACGAACACGCGAGCCGCGCTGTGGATAACTTCGCAGTGCAAAAAGGCCTCGCGCAAATCCCGGCCATCTGGAGCGATCCCACGTTACCGATCTGCCTCAGCCAAGCCCAAGAGGGCGACTGGAGTGTTGGCTGGCGCTGGCACCCGAGCCAGCAATTCGATGCGCAGCGGCTGTATCAATGGCTCACACACCTTGAATGGCGTCGCGCCAAGCTGGTTATCCACAGCGCAGAAGGTTGGGTTTCCGCCAACGCTGTGGATAACAGCCCGCTCGCCTGGCAACCCAGTGAGTGGCGTCGTGATTCGCGGATCGAGTTGATTTTCAGCGAGCCACAAGACTTGGCCGCGTTGCAGGCTGCATTGGCGGCCTGCCGTCACTGACGGTTCTTGGTGCCGTGGTCTTGGCGCCACTGGCTCAATTCGATCACCTCGGCACTGGGCAGCGGCGTCTTGATCTCGAACGGGTAGGGTGCCAGTTCGATCTGTGCACTGTGGGCACCAAATTGGGTAATCGTCCCAGGATGGCGGGTTTCCCCGGTTACGGTGAATTCGAAATTGTAGATACGTGCCAGGCGCCGTCGACCGTTGGCATCCTTCACAAAACCGATGCGTTTGAGCGCCACCGCGCCGTCCAATAGTTCGATGTCGAGCTTGGCGCAATGCTGCTTGACCCGCTCCAGCGCCCGTTCGCGCAAGCCGTGGTTGTGCCACACCCAGGCGGCGCCGGTCGCCAGCAGCATCAACACGAAGATGTTTCCCAGGGTCAGCATGCGATGAACTCCAACAAAGTGAGAGCAGCTTAACTGTGTCGCCGGTCTGTCGTATAGGCCGTGTTTAGTCGCATACTGCGCGCCCAGAATTTCAACGGCTTGACGGAATCCCCTGCATGAAACGCACACCTCATCTGCTTGCGATCCAGTCTCATGTGGTCTTTGGCCACGCCGGAAACAGCGCCGCCGTGTTCCCCATGCAGCGGGTTGGGGTGAACGTCTGGCCATTGAACACAGTGCAGTTCTCTAACCATACGCAGTATGGCCAGTGGGCGGGCGAAGTGTTGGCGCCGCAGCAGATTCCGGCGCTGGTGGAAGGCATTGCCGCGATCGGCGAGCTGGGCAACTGCGACGCCGTGCTGTCCGGCTACCTCGGCAGCGCGGACCAGGGCCGGGCGATCCTCACCGGCGTGGCGCGCATCAAGGCCCTCAACCCCAAAGCCCTGTATTTGTGCGACCCGGTGATGGGCCATCCGGAGAAAGGCTGCATCGTGCCCCAGGAAGTCAGCGATTTCCTGCTGGACGAAGCCGCGGCCATGGCTGACTTCCTGTGCCCCAACCAGTTGGAGCTGGACAGCTTTGCCGGGCGCAAGCCGCAATCGTTGTTCGATTGCCTGGCCATGGCCAAAGCGTTGCTGGCGCGCGGGCCGAAGGCAGTATTGGTCAAGCATTTGGATTACCCCGGTAAGCTGCCGGATGGTTTCGAGATGCTGCTGGTGACCGCCGAAGGCAGCTGGCACCTGCGCCGACCGCTGCTGGCGTTTCCGCGTCAGCCAGTGGGCGTTGGCGATTTGACCTCGGGGCTGTTCCTGGCGCGCGTGTTGTTGGGCGATAGCCTGCTGGCCGCCTTTGAGTTCACCGCCGCAGCGGTGCATGAAGTGCTGCTGGAGACCCAGGCTTGCGCCAGTTACGAGCTGGAGCTGGTGCGCGCCCAGGATCGCATCGCCCATCCTCGGGTGCGTTTTGAAGCCACCGCCATCGGCCTGTAGGAACATTCCTGATTGAGCCAGGCAAAGGGCGTCCGGTACTATCAGGCGCCTCTTTGTCCCCTGTGCTTTTCAAGGAAGAACCATGTCGCATTTCCTACGGGCTTTTTCCGCGCTAAGCCTGGTTTCGCTGCTCAGCGCTTGCAGCATCAACGGTAGCTACCCGGACGCCACCGAACCCGATGCCGCCAAGTTGCGATTCGTCTCCAATACCCAAAATTCCACGCTCGACTTCTTCGACGCGCAGCACTGCGCAGGCCGCACCACCGGCATGCTCAACAACTCCCTGATGACCGACACCAAGCGTCGGGTTGGCATGATCGTGCCGCCGCCGGAAAAAGCCCGTGGCCTGCTGGAAGTGAAGCTGGCGCCTGGCAAGCCGCTATTCATGCGCATCAACACCAATGGCGGCGGCTATGTGTGTGCCAAGGCGATCAGCTTCACACCGGAAGCGGGCAAGGAATATGAAGTGACGTTCGACGTGGCGGGGGGCAGTTGCATCACGACCTTCCAACGCCTGCAACGCTTCAACGGTAAAGACGAGCGCATTCCGCAGCCGATGATCGAAACCCCGCTGCAAGCGTGCGCCGGCAGCACGCCGATGTTCCCCAAGCAGATTCCGGAAACGCCCAAGCGCGCTGCGCTGATCAACACCATCGTCGACACCAACGTGCAGTTGTTCAAGATGATGAACCCGGACACACCCGTCGAGCCGCCGTCGACACCCACGTCGCTTGAAGCGCAGATTGCCAAGCGTAAGGCGGCAATGGGCTCGTTCACGTTGCCAGAAGCCTACTGGACTCAATATCGGCAGAATTTCACACTGCTGAATGAAGAGGCGGCGGCGCAAGAGGCGCGGACGATGGGCCTCTATGTAGAGGTTTTTCGCTATCGACTAAGCGTCACCGAGGACGCCGTGTTGGAGCAATGGCTGAACCCGACGGACAACGCTACGCGCGATCTTGTGGCGGCGAACGACAAGGTGATGACGGCCTATTACACCAACACTCGCAAGTCAGTGATGATTGAAGTGCTCAACCATCACCTGGCGCGCATGGGGCAGTTGGATCAGCGCTTTGATGTGTGCGCGCACTTCGACAAGTGCTGGCACTACTGATGCCTACAGCGCGTCTGCCTTGATTTCCTGGTAGCGCTTTTCCAGCTCCTGGCGGATCTGGCGGCGCTGCTGGGCTTGCACGAACCGGCGCTTGTCTTCGCTGTTATGCGGTTGCAGCGGCGGTACGGCGGCCGGTTTGCGCTGGTCGTCCACGGCCACCATGGTGAAGAAGCAGCTGTTGGTATGGCGCACCGAGCGCTCGCGGATGTTCTCGGTTACCACCTTGATGCCCACCTCCATCGAGGTGTTGCCGGTGTAGTTGACCGACGCGAGGAACGTCACCAGTTCACCGACATGGATCGGCTCGCGGAAAATCACCTGGTCTACCGACAGCGTGACGACATAGCGGCCGGCATAACGGCTCGCACAGGCGTAGGCGACTTCGTCGAGGTATTTGAGCAGGGTACCGCCGTGGACATTGCCTGAGAAGTTGGCCATGTCAGGGGTCATCAATACCGTCATCGACAGCTGGGCGTTTCCGGGTTCCATAGCACACTCACGGGTTGTAGGCATTGGTTGGGGGGCACCTCTGCGGGTGCTGGAATCTTTGCAGCGCCATCCCTAACGGGACGCCGGTGGGCGGCTTGCCGTCACGCTTCTACCGATCTGTTTCCATATATTGCACCGGCTTTCTGCCGGAAGTCGCGGTGTTAACCTTCAAAAGTCCATCTCAGGGCATTTCTTACGATTAAGGCCGACTTTTCCTTCCGCTCTCTGCGACCGTTCAACGGCGTGCGGAAGTGGGAAAAGCGCCAGTACCCTCAAGGAGCCCCTCGCCATGCACGCCATCAGCTTTATTCAGGATTTGGCCGTGATCATGCTGGTGGCAGGGGTTGTCACCATCCTGTTTCACCGCCTCAAACAGCCGGTGGTGCTGGGCTACATCGTCGCCGGCTTCATTATCGGCCCCCACACCCCGCCGTTCGGCCTGATCCACGACGAAGACACCATCAAGACCCTCGCTGAGCTGGGGGTGATCTTCCTGATGTTCTGCCTGGGCCTGGAGTTCAGCCTGCGCAAGCTGTTCAAGGTGGGCGCCACGGCGTTTATCGCGGCCTTCCTGGAGATCATCCTGATGATCTGGATCGGCTACGAAATCGGCCAGTGGTTCGACTGGAACACCATGGATTCGTTATTCCTGGGAGCCATCCTGGCGATTTCCTCCACCACCATCATCGTCAAGGCGCTCAATGACCTGAAGATGAAAAACCAGCGCTTCGCCCAGCTGATTTTTGGCGTGCTGATCGTGGAAGACATCCTCGGTATCGGCATCATTGCCTTGCTGTCGAGCATCGCCGTCAGCGGAACGGTCAGCTCCGGCGAGGTGTTTTCGACGGTCGGCAAGCTTTCGCTGTTCATGATCGTTGCGTTGGTCATCGGCATTTTGCTGGTCCCGCGTTTACTGGCCTACGTGGCCAAGTTCGACAGCAATGAAATGCTGCTGATCACCGTACTGGGCCTGTGTTTCGGGTTCTGCTTGCTGGTGGTCAAGCTGGAATACAGCATGGTGCTGGGCGCCTTCCTGATCGGCGCGATCATGGCCGAATCCCGGCAGTTGATTAAGATCGAGCGCTTGATCGAGCCGGTTCGCGACATGTTCAGCGCCATCTTCTTTGTGGCGATCGGCTTGATGATCGACCCGCAGATCCTGCTGCAATACGCCTGGCCGATTGCGGTGATCACCGTGGCCGTGGTGCTGGGCAAGATGTTGTCTTGCGGCCTGGGGGCGTTTATCGCCGGCAATGACGGCCGTACCTCACTGCGCGTAGGTATGGGGCTGTCACAGATTGGCGAGTTTTCCTTCATCATCGCGGCGTTGGGGATGACGTTGCAGGTGACAAGCGACTTCCTGTATCCCGTGGCGGTGGCAGTTTCGGCGATTACCACCTTGCTCACGCCGTACCTGATCCGTGGTGCTGACCCGCTGTCATTGAAGATCGCGGCGGTCATGCCCAAGCGCATGAGCCGGGTGTTCGGCATGTATGGCGAATGGCTGCGCAGCATTCAGCCACAGGGCGAGGGTGCGATGCTGGCGTCGATGATCCGCAAGATCATCCTGCAGGTGGGGGTGAACCTGGCGCTGGTGGTCGCGATCTTCTTTACCGGCAGTTTTTTTGCGGCGCGTATCGGCGGGTATCTGGAGGGTTGGATCAGTGATCCAAGCTGGCAGAAGGCGTTGATCTGGGGCGGGGCATTGTTGCTGTCGCTGCCCTTCCTGATTGCGGCGTACCGCAAGCTCAAGGCGCTGTCGATGCTGCTGGCGGAGATGAGCGTGAAGCCGGAAATGGCCGGGCGGCATACTCAGCGCGTGCGGCGGGTGATTGCGGAGCTGATCCCAATCCTCTCGCTGCTGGTGATTTTCCTGCTATTGGCAGCCTTGTCGGCCAGTATTCTGCCGACCAACAAGTTGCTGGTGCTGATCGCCGTGGTCACGGCAGCGGTGGCGGCCGTGCTCTGGCGATGGTTCATCCGCGTGCATACGCGGATGCAGGTCGCTTTGCTGGAGACGCTGGATAATCACAAAGATACGCCAGAGCACTGACCCGGCCTGGGTGTGGACTCAGCTTTCCAGCCAGACGTCCCGCGCCCAGTGCCACACCGATTCCCAGGTTTCTTCGGTAACAAGCTCTTCTTCGCCGGACCACAGCACCACGGTGCCGTCTTCCTCGACGCAGTAATAGTCGTCACCGTCCTGGCAGATCGGGATCATGCTGCGATCAACGCCGGCATCCCAGGCGTTTGCCGCCACGTCCGGCAGGTAGGTGTGGGACTGTGGGTCGGTGACAGTCACCGGCTCCAGGCTGCCGTACACCACGTCGCTGACGGTCAGCAGGAATTCACGGAAGACAAACGGGATGTCGATGAACAGTTGTTCCTCGATTTCCACCAATTGGTCTTCATCAGGCAGTTCAAGGGGAACCGGGACCGGTTCGTTGGCTTCACGCAATTGTTCGATGATTTCTTCCACGGCCGGGATCCTCTTGCTAGATGGCGCGGTTTATAGGGGCGTTTTATACAGTAGCTCGCTATAAGTGCAACCGTGAAATAGAAAACCCCGGACAGGTCCGGGGTTTTTTGTGACTGCGTGCTCAAGCGTGCAGGGATCAGCCGTTCTGACGGATACCGGCGACCAGCCATGGCTGGTTGTCGCCTTGTGGGCGTTCCATGTTCCAGCTTTCGCTGAACACTTCACCCTGGTCGAAGCGCGAGGTCTTCGACACACCGCTGAAGGTCAGGGTGGCGATGGTCTTGTCGGCGCGATCATCCACACCGTCCAGCTGTACGCGCAGGTCTTCGATGTAGGTCGACTGGAAAGCGTCGCCCAGGTCGGCACGTTCGCGCTTGAGGAACTCCAGCAGTTGCGGGGTGACGAACTCGGCGATCTTGTCCATTTCGTTGGCGTCCCAGTGCTGCTGCAGGGACTGGAAGTGGCTGCGGGCCGCTTCGACGAAACGTTCTTCGTTGAACCAGGCCGGTGCGTTGATCACCGGGCGGGCTGCAGCAGGTGCTGCCGAACCACCGAAGATCGAACCCATGGCTGGTTTTTGCTTGAACACTTCACGCTGCATCGGCGCGCCGGCTGGAGCCAGGTGCTCCTGCTGCTTGCGGCGACGGGCGGCGATAAAGCGGAAGATCACAAAGGCGATGACGGCCAGGATCAGCATGTCGAAGATCTGCATGCCCTCGAAGCCGCCGCCCATGAACATGGAAGCGAGCAGGCCACCGGCGGCGATACCGGCCAGAGGGCCTAACCAGCGCGAAGCACCGCCAGCCTTGGCAGCAGCGCCCGCAGCACCGGCTGCGCCTGCGGTAGCCGCAGCACCGCCGGCACCGGCGGATGGAGCCATTTGGCTGGTCTGGTGAGTCGGTGCTGCACCCGAACTTTTGCCGCCACCGAAGCGCTTGGCGTTGGCGTCGATGCTCATCGTCAGGCCGATGCACAACGCCATGGCGATGCTAAGAAAACGTTTCATAAAGGGAATTCCCATTTGTGGATTGCACGCGCGCCATGTTGCACAGGTGTAGTGACAGTGGCTAGCGACATAATGTTTCGGGCTTTTGCGTAGGACTGATTCAGAATAGTCTGTAGGACTTATTACAGATATTGGCCCGCGCTTGTTAAAAACAAGGGCGGGCCACTCACCTTCATGTAGGCAAATGTTTCAAATGGCTTCGAGCTTCGCGTAACCCATCATCAGCCACTTGCTGCCTTCGGCGAAGTTCACCTGCACCCGCGCCTGGGCACCCGCGCCTTCGAAGTTGAGGATCACGCCTTCGCCGAACACCGAATGCCTGACCTGCTGGCCAAGGCTGAACTGGGTTTCCGGAATTTCGGAGCCGGCGAACAGGCTGCTGGCGCTTTGCTGCTGGCCTCCGCCGAACGGGCGGCTGACGCTGTTGGAGAGGCGCACTTCCTGAATCAGACCCTTCGGCACCTCACGTACGAAGCGTGACACCTTGTTGTAGGTCTCGCTGCCATACAGGCGTCGGGTTTCAGCGTAGGTCATCACCAGGTTCTGCATGGCGCGGGTGATGCCGACGTAGGCCAGGCGACGCTCTTCCTCAAGACGGCCGGGCTCTTCCAGGCTCATCTTGTGGGGGAACAGGCCTTCTTCCATGCCGACCAGGAACACATACGGGAATTCCAGGCCCTTGGCGCTGTGCAAGGTCATCAGCTGGATGCTGTCTTCATGCTCATCGGCCTGGGTGTCGCCGGCTTCCAGCGACGCATGCCCGAGGAATGCGGCGAGCGGGGTCAGCTCCTCGTCTTCCTCGGTGTTTTCGAACGCACGCGCGGCGCTCACCAGTTCCTCAAGGTTTTCTACCCGGGCCTGGCCTTTCTCGCCTTTTTCCGCTTCGTGGTAGGCGATCAGGCCGGACTGTTCGATCACGGTCTGAGTCATCAGGTGCAGCGGCATTTCCGCGCATTTGGCCGACAGGTTCTCGATCAGCTCGACGAACACGCCCAGTGCGCCCGCCGCGCGGCCGGTCAGGCCTTTATTGGCGATCAGCAAGCGCATGGCTTCCCACATCGACACATCTGCATGGCGAGCGTGCTCGCGAATCGCCTCGACGGTTTTCTCGCCGATGCCCCGCGCCGGGATATTGATGACGCGCTCCAGCGCCGCATCGTTGCCACGGCCTTCCAGCAAACGCAGGTAGGCCATGGCGTTCTTGATTTCGGCGCGCTCGAAGAAGCGCTGGCCGCCATAGATGCGGTACGGGATGCGCTCGCGCAGCAAGGCTTCTTCCAATACCCGCGATTGGGCGTTGGAACGGTAAAGAATCGCGATGTCGCTGCGCGCCAGCCCAGTTTTCAGCGCGCTTTCGATGGTTTCCACCACATAGCGCGCTTCATCGTGCTCGTTGAACGCGGCGTAGAGGTTGATCGCTTCGCCTTCGCCGCCGTCGGTCCACAGCTCCTTGCCCAGCCGCCCGGTATTGTTGGCGATCAGGGCGTTGGCGGCCTTGAGAATCCCGGCGGTGGAGCGGTAGTTCTGCTCCAGGCGGATAGTGACCGCGTCCGGGAAGTCTTCGGAGTACTGGTAGATGTTTTCGATTTTCGCGCCACGCCAGCCGTAGATCGACTGGTCGTCGTCGCCCACCACCATCAGGCTGTCGCCGCCTTTGGCCAGCAGGCGCAACCAGGCGTACTGCACGGCGTTGGTGTCCTGGAACTCGTCCACCAGAATGTGTCGGAAGCGTTTCTGGTAATGGGCCAGCAAGCCTGGGTTGTCGCGCCACAGGTCGAGGGCGCGCAGCAGCAGCTCGGAGAAGTCGATGACCCCGGCGCGCGCGCAGGCGGCCTCGTAGGCTTCATAAATGCTGCGCATGGTGGCCAGGAACAAGTCGCCGCTGGCCTGGATATGTTGCGGGCGCAGGCCTTCGTCTTTCTGGCCGTTGATAAACCATTGCGCCTGGCGCGCCGGCCAACGCTGTTCGTCGAGGCCCAGTTCGCGAATCACCCGTTTGACCAAGCGTTGCTGGTCATCGCTGTCGAGGATCTGGAAGGTCTGGGCCAGGCCCGCTTCCTGCCAGTGCGCGCGCAACAGGCGGTGCGCCAGGCCGTGGAAGGTGCCTACCCACATGCCGGCCGGGCTGATGCCCATCAACTGCTCGATGCGGTGGCGCATCTCGGCAGCGGCCTTGTTGGTGAAGGTCACCGACAGGATGGAATGCGGGGACGCGTTCTCGACCTGGATCAACCAGGCGATACGGTGCACCAGCACTCGGGTTTTACCGGAGCCAGCACCGGCCAGGACCAACTGACGGCCAACGGGGGCTGCTACGGCCTGGCGTTGGGCATCGTTGAGGGAGTTAAGCAAAAGAGAGAGATCATCGCGCATCGGCGCATTCTATGGCCCACGGGGAAGTGGGGCAAATACCAATGCCGGGTGGTCGACGGAAAACAATCAGGGTGATGACCGGTTGGTCAATGGCCACAGCCCGCGCAGCGCCTCGCTCAAGCCGTCTGGCCCCGAAGTTTGCGGCGCATGACCGTGCCGTTTTTATGACGTAGAGCAGTTTGGCCCAAGCGTTTGCTTGTGTATGCTCCGTCGACGTTTCGGGCTCACCATTATAAGAACACTGCCTATGACCCTCAGCACCGACCTGTTTGGCCCCTCGGCGGCGCCTGCGCAGGTTCTTCGCAAACACTACGCCACGGAGATGGCGGTCGAGCGCACACGCCTGCTGTATCAGGGCTCGCTGCTGCCGACCCTGTTGATGTTGGTCAATGGCCTGGTCTGCGCCTGGCTGCTCTGGAACCCCAAGCAATACCTGTTGGACAGCATCTGGCTGGTCTGGCTGCTGGCCCTGGTGGCCATGCGCGTGATCCAGGTGGCGGCGTTTGATTCAGCCATGCCCAGCCGCCAGGCCCAGCCGGTATGGCGGCGCATGTTCATGCTCGGTTCGGCGGTCAGCGGCCTGACCCTGGCCACCGCCGCCATCGCGCTGGTGCCGGCGGACAGCTTTATGCAGCAGGCCTGGGTGTTCGGCCTGATCGGTGCCGCGACGCTGTCGGCCAGCGTGGCCTATGCCGTGAGCCTGCCGGCGTTTTTGTCATTCGCCTTGCCGTGCCTGGTGCCGGCGATCATCTACCTGTTCTGGAGCGGCGACCCGCGGCAGCGCGGTTGGGGTGTACTGGGCCTGATCCTGCTGGCGTCCTTGAGCCTGGTGGCGTGGCAGGTCAATCGCCTGATCCAGCGCGGGCTGCTGCGACGCTTTCAGAACCAGGCGCTGATCGAGCACCTGCAACAGGCGCAGCAGCGCAGCGAACAACTCAATCAGGACTTGGTGCGCGAAGTCGAACAGCGCCGCCAGGTCGAGCAGGAGCTGCGTGACGCGCAAATCGGCCTGCAGGACCGCGTGGCGCAACGTAGCCAGGAGCTGGACGCCGCCAGCCTGGCCCTGAATAAAAGCGAAGCGCGCCTGGCCATGGCCCTGCAAGCCAGTGAACTTGGCCTGTGGGACTGGAACCTGCAAACCGACGAAGTCCACCACACCCAGCTCAAGGAATTGTTCGGTCTGGAGCCGGAGTACGTCACGGCGATGCTCGGCCATCTCAAGCCGCGCCTGCATCCCGAAGACCTGCCGCTGCTCAAGCGCGCCCTGGTGGAACACCTTAAGGGCCGCAGCGAGGACTACCAGGTGGAATACCGCGTGCGCCACGGCGATGGGCACTGGGTATGGATCGAAGACCGTGGCCGTGCCGTGGAGCGCACGGCCAGCGGGCGGGTCACGCGCATGCTTGGCACGCGCCGCGATATCAGCGCCGGCAAGGCCCTGGAGGAGCAACAGCGCTTGGCGTCGACCGTGTTCGAGGCGGCCAGCGAAGGGATCGTGATTCTTGACCCAGACTACAAGCTGGTCGCCGTCAACCAGGCATTCAGTCGTGTGACCGGTTTTGAAACCGACGACATGATCGGTCGCAATGTCGTGGAGCTGCCCAGCAGCCGCGATGCCCGCCGCCACTTCCCGGTGATCCGCCAGGCGCTGCTCAGCCACGGCACCTGGCAGGGCGAGCTGGTGGAAACGCGCAAGAACGGCGAGCTGTACCCGCAGTGGCTGCAATTGAACGTGGTGCGCGATGTCCGGGGGAAAGTCAGCCATATCGTGGGCTTCTTCGCCGATCTCTCGGCCAGGCGTGAGTCCGAAGAGCGCATGCGCTACCTCACCCACTATGACGAATTGACCGGCCTGGCCAACCGCTCGCTGTTCCGCGAACGGCTGCGCGAGGCTCATCAGCGCGTGCGTCAGGGCGGGCGCAGCCTGGCGCTGCTGCATATCAACCTGGACCGCTTCAAACTGCTCAATGACAGTTTGGGCCATGAAGTCGCCGACCAATTGCTGCAGAAAATGGCGCGCCGCCTGATCAACGCCTTGCCCGAGGCCGACACCATCGCACGCCTGTCCGGGGACGAGTTCGCCGTGTTGTTCGACGCTTATGGCAACCTGTCGAGCCTGGCGCGAGTCGCCACACGACTGCTGGCCAAGCTGCGCGTGCCGGTGACGGTGGACGGGCATGAGCTGGTAGTGAGTGCTTCGATGGGTGTCAGCCTGTTGCCGGACAATGCGCGTGAAATTTCCGCGCTGGTCAGCCAATCGAACATGGCGATGCAGCACGCCAAGCATCTGGGCGGTAATAATTTCCAGTTCTACACCGACAGCCTGCAAGCCAGCACCCTGGAGCGCTTACAGCTGGAAAACCACCTGCGCAAGGCCATCGAGGAGCGCCAGCTCACGGTGTTCTACCAACCGAAACTGTGCCTGGCCACCGGTAAGCTGAATGCTGCCGAAGCGTTGATCCGCTGGGAGCATCCGCAGTGGGGCATGGTGCCGCCGGGGGACTTTATCGGCCTGGCCGAAGAAACCGGCCTGATCGTGCCACTGGGTGAATTCGTGCTGCGCGAGGCCTGCTGGCAAGCCTGTGAATGGCAGCGTCAGGGTCTGGCGCCGATCCGCGTGTCGGTGAACCTGTCGGTGCATCAGTTGCGCCAGGGCAAGGTGGTCAGCCTGGTGCGGCAGGTGCTCGAAGAAACCGGGCTGGACCCGCAATACCTTGAGTTGGAGCTGACCGAAAGCCAGTTGCTCGACAGCGTTGAACACATCATCGCTACCTTCCAGCAACTGCGCGACCTGGGCGTGAAGTTGGCCATTGATGATTTCGGCACCGGTTATTCGTCCCTCAGCTACCTCAAGCGCATCCCCGTGGACTACGTGAAGATCGACCAGAGCTTTATCCGTGGGCTTGGCCAGGGGCGTGAAGACGCGGCCATCACCCGGGCAATCATTGCGATGGCCCACGGGTTGGCGCTCAAAGTGGTGGCCGAAGGTGTGGAAGATCAACAGCAGCTGGATTTTCTGCGCGGGGAGCGTTGTGACGAAGTGCAGGGCTATTTGATCAGCCGGCCGATGCAGGCCGAAGGGTTGGCAGATTTGTTACGGAAAAATGCAGATTTTCCTGAGTGACGCCAAGGCCGCCCCTGTGGCTACAACTTGGCCGCCCTTAGATTCAAAGGGGAGCAGGGCGATTTAGTGATGCTTCGGACGGGCAAAACGACAATTCTTGTAGTATAACTACAAGCTTGCTACATCCTTGGCCCTGCCCATAACAAGAGTCCTGCCCTTTGAACCTGTTGCAACATATCGCCCAGTCGCGCCACCTGTTACGCAAATCGGAACTCAAGGTTGCCGATCACGTGCTGCTTGACCCTGCGGCTGTGATGCACAGTTCCATGGCTGACCTGGCCCACAGCGTGGGCATCAGCGAGCCAACCATCGTGCGCTTCTGCCGCGCCATCGGTTGCTCCGGGTTCCAGGACTTGAAACTCAAGCTGGCCCAAAGTTTGGCCGCCGGTGCCAGCTTCGGGCAATTTGCGATTCACGAAGACGATTCCGTCGCCGACTACAGCCTGAAAATCTTCGACACCACCCTGCACACCCTGATGGAAGTGCGCGAGAAGCTTGACCCGGTGGAGTTGCAAAAGGCCGTGACCGCTATGTCCCAGGCCCAGCGTGTCGAGTTCTACGGTTTTGGTGCGTCGGGCGCAGTGGCCGCTGACGCCCAACACAAGTTTTTCCGCCTGCTGCTCACCGCCGCCGCCTACAGTGACCCGCATATGCAGGCGATGTCGGCGGTGACCTTGAAGCCTACCGACGTCGCCATCTGTATTTCCCAGTCAGGCCGCTCCAAAGACCTGCTGATCACCGCCAACCTGGTGCGTGAAAGCGGTGCGACCCTGATCACCCTGTGCCCGAGCCAGACGCCGTTGGCGGAACTGTCTACGGTCAACCTGGCAATCGATGTGCATGAAGACACTGAGATTTATACGCCGCTGACCTCGCGTATCGCCCACTTGGTGGTGATTGATGTGTTGGCAATGGGCGTGGCCATGGCGCGTGGGCCGAGCCTGGTCAACCACCTCAAGAGTGTTAAGCGCAGCTTGCGTAGCCTTCGCCTGTCGCCTAAGTCGGTCAAAGCCCTCGACGATTGATTCAAAGTCACACTCGGTCAAATGTGGGAGCTGGCTTGCCTGCTCCCACAGTGGATTTGCGTCAGCTATAGAATATTCATCGTCCTGTAACCCCCGCGCCGCCAAACCGTCATCCCCTGCGCCCATCCTGTACTCCCCGCACTCGCATTGGGAGACTCCAAATGGCCCGGCCCTACGAAGACAGCAACAGCACCGTAAAGACCCGTCGTCAGCAGGAAGACCAACGCCGCATGGCGTTCCGTCGCGCAATCGAAGACCGGTGCGAGGAGCGCCAATTGCTCCAGAGCATCAGTGACTACCCGGAACTCCACTGGCAGGCACCCGCGGCTGCCCAGCGAAGCGCTCAGCCAGCGCGCTGATCTGCACCCGTTCGCTGCGGATAAAGCCCAGGAACGCATGGGCCACCGGTGACAGGCGCTTGGCTTTGGCTTGCACCAGGCACCAACTGCGGTACAGCGGCAGCTCTTCCACCGGCAGCTCCTTGAGCCCGCCGGTGGCCAGTTCCATGTTGACCGCGTGGCGCGTCAGCAAGGCCACGCCCAATCCCGCGCATACACATTCGCGCTGCGCCTCGGCCGAGGCTACCTCCACCGTCTGGGTGAAGTGCACGCGTTTCTCCTTGAAGTACTCTTCGCAAGCCATCCGCGTGCCGGAACCCGGTTCACGCAGCAGCAGCGTGTAAGGTTCCAGATCTTGCAGGCGCAATGGGCCTTGCAGGCTCAATGGATGGTCGAGGGGCGCCACGGCGACAATCGGGTTGTTGAGGAAGGGCAGGAATTCCAGGCCCATGTCCTGGGGCACCATGGACATGATCACCAGATCGTCGCGGTTGTCCGACAGCCGGCGGATCACCTGGGCACGGTTGACCACCGTCAGGTGCAACTGCACCTCAGGGTGCTGGCGCTTAAAGGCAGCAAACAAATGCGGCACAAAGTATTTGGCGCTGGATTCCACGGCCAGCTTCAGTTGGCCCTGCAGCGAGCCCTGCATGTCCGACAGCTGCATATCGAGGTTCTCCAGCCGTCCGAAGATATCGCGACTGGCCCGTTGCAGCGCTTCAGCGGCCTCGGTCATGTAGAGTTTTTTGCCGACATAATCGAACAGCGGCTGGCCGATCAGCTCCTCAAGCTGACGAATTTGTAGGCTCACGGCGGGCTGTGTGAGGGACATTTCCTCGGCGGCGCGGCTGTAAGAGCGCAAATCACACACTTCATGAAAGATCTGCAGCTGACGCAATGTCAGTCGCATCAATGACTTACGCATTTTTCGCTCTCCTCATCCCAAGCCGGCGGCACAACTATAAGTCTTTACTTATGCGTGACCCAATAATTATTGATTTTTGTTAATCCCTCCACGGGCTTAGTGTGTGTCTCGCGACTGTCATGAAACATTTGGTCACGCGCCGACCCAGCTTCAGTGGGTCGAAGAACGCAGCAATCGGCTCAAGGGAATTTCCAAGTGATAAAAAAGATCCTGATCGCCAACCGTGGTGAAATTGCCGTACGAATCGTGCGTGCCTGCGCCGAGATGGGCATTCGCTCGGTCGCGGTCTACTCCGACGCCGACCGCCATGCGTTGCACGTCAAGCGTGCCGACGAAGCCCACAGCATTGGTGCCGAGCCACTGGCCGGTTACCTGAACCCGCGCAAGCTGGTGAACCTGGCGGTGGAAACCGGTTGTGATGCGCTGCATCCCGGCTATGGCTTCCTGTCGGAGAACGCCGAACTGGCGGATATCTGTGCCGAACGCGGGATCAAATTCATCGGCCCGTCCGCTGAAGTGATCCGCCGCATGGGCGACAAGACCGAAGCGCGCCGCAGCATGATCAAGGCTGGCGTACCGGTCACGCCCGGCACCGAAGGCAACGTCGCCGACATCGCCGAAGCCCTGACGGAAGGCGACCGTATTGGTTACCCGGTGATGCTCAAGGCCACCTCCGGTGGTGGCGGTCGTGGTATCCGTCGTTGCAACAGCCGCGAAGAACTTGAACAAGCCTTCCCCCGTGTGATCTCCGAAGCCACCAAGGCGTTCGGCTCGGCGGAAGTGTTCCTGGAAAAATGCATCGTCAATCCCAAGCACATCGAAGCGCAGATCCTCGGTGACAGCTTTGGCAACGTGGTGCACCTGTTCGAGCGCGATTGCTCGATCCAGCGTCGCAACCAGAAGCTCATCGAAATCGCCCCAAGCCCTCAGTTGACCCCGGAACAGCGCGCCTACATCGGCGACCTGTCGGTGCGCGCGGCCAAGGCCGTGGGTTACGAGAACGCCGGCACCGTGGAGTTCCTGCTCGCGGAGGGCGAGGTGTACTTCATGGAGATGAACACCCGGGTGCAGGTGGAACACACCATCACCGAAGAAATCACCGGGATCGACATCGTCCGCGAGCAGATCCGCATCGCCTCCGGGTTGCCGCTGTCGGTGAAACAGGAAGACATCCAGCACCGGGGTTTCGCGTTGCAGTTCCGCATCAACGCCGAAGACCCGAAGAACAACTTCCTCCCAAGCTTCGGCAAGATCACCCGTTACTACGCCCCCGGCGGTCCTGGCGTGCGCACCGACACGGCGATCTACACCGGCTACACCATCCCACCGTTCTACGACTCCATGTGCCTGAAACTGGTGGTGTGGGCGTTGACCTGGGAAGAAGCCATGGACCGCGGCCTGCGTGCCCTGGACGACATGCGCCTGCAAGGCGTGAAGACCACCGCCGCCTACTACCAGGAAATCCTGCGCAACCCGGAATTCCGCAGCGGCCAGTTCAATACCAGCTTCGTTGAAGCCCACCCTGAACTGACCAACTACTCGATCAAGCGCAAACCCGAAGAGCTGGCCCTGGCCATCGCTGCCGCCATCGCCGCCCACGCAGGCCTGTGAGGAATATAAGAATGAGCAAGAAAATCTTTGTCACCGACACCATCCTGCGCGACGCCCACCAATCGTTGCTGGCGACCCGCATGCGCACCGATGACATGCTGCCGATCTGCGACAAGCTCGACAAAGTCGGCTACTGGTCCCTGGAAGTCTGGGGCGGCGCGACCTTCGACGCTTGCGTACGTTTCCTCAAAGAAGACCCGTGGGAGCGCCTGCGCAAACTGCGTGCCGCGTTGCCCAACACACGCCTGCAAATGCTGCTGCGTGGCCAGAACCTGCTGGGCTATCGCCATTACAGCGATGACGTTGTAAGAGCGTTCGTGGCCAAGGCCGCCGTAAATGGCATCGACGTGTTCCGTATTTTCGACGCCATGAACGACGTGCGTAACCTGCGCGTGGCCATCGAAGCGGTGAAGGCCGCCGGCAAACATGCCCAGGGCACTATCGCCTACACCACCAGCCCGGTGCACACTGTCGAAGCGTTTGTGGCCCAGGCCAAACAGCTCGAATCCATGGGCTGCGACTCGATTGCGATCAAGGACATGGCCGGCCTGTTGACCCCGTACGCCACCGGCGAACTGGTCAAGGCGCTGAAAGCCGAACAGAACCTGCCGATCTTTATCCACTCCCACGACACGGCTGGTTTGGCCGCGATGTGCCAACTCAAGGCCATCGAGAACGGTGCCGACCACATCGACACCGCCATTTCCAGCTTTGCCTGGGGCACCAGCCATCCGGGCACTGAGTCGATGGTCGCCGCCCTTAAAGGCAGTGAGTTCGACACCGGCTTGAGCCTGGAACTGCTGCAAGAGATCGGCCTGTACTTCTACGCCGTGCGCAAGAAATACCACCAGTTCGAAAGCGAATTCACCGCCGTCGACACCCGTGTGCAAGTCAACCAAGTGCCAGGCGGTATGATTTCCAACCTGGCCAACCAGTTGAAAGAGCAGGGCGCCCTCAACCGCATGAGCGAAGTGCTGGCCGAAATCCCGCGTGTGCGTGAAGACCTTGGCTTCCCGCCGCTGGTGACCCCGACTTCGCAGATCGTCGGCACCCAGGCGTTCTTCAACGTGTTGGCCGGCGAGCGCTACAAGACCATCACCAACGAAGTGAAGCTCTACCTGCAAGGCGGCTACGGCAAGGCGCCGGGCACCGTGAATGAGAAACTGCGCCGCCAGGCCATCGGCAGCGAAGAGGTGATCGACGTACGCCCGGCCGATTTGCTCAAGCCGGAAATGACCAAGCTGCGTGGCGAAATCGGCGCGCTGGCCAAGTCCGAAGAAGACGTGCTGACCTACGCCATGTTCCCGGACATCGGCCGCAAGTTCCTCGAAGAGCGCGACGCCGGCACCCTGGCGCCGGAAGTACTGTTGCCGATTCCTGAAGCGGGCGGCGTGGCCCGTGCCGGTGGCGAAGGCGTACCGACCGAGTTCGTCATCGACGTGCACGGCGAGAGCTACCGCGTCGACATCACCGGTGTCGGCGTGAAGGCCGAAGGCAAGCGCCACTTCTACCTGTCCATCGACGGCATGCCCGAAGAAGTGGTGTTCGAACCGCTCAACGAGTTTGTCAGCGGAGGCAGCAGCAAGCGCAAGCAGGCCACCGAGCCAGGCCATGTCAGCACCGCGATGCCGGGCAATATCGTCGACGTGCTGGTCAAGGAAGGCGACGTGGTCAAGGCCGGCCAGGCTGTACTGATTACCGAAGCCATGAAGATGGAAACCGAAGTGCAGGCAGCGATTGCCGGCAAGGTGACCGCCGTTCATGTCGCCAAGGGCGACCGGGTCAACCCTGGCGAAATCCTGATTGAAATCGAAGGCTGACACAGCCTTCGACACGACCGTTTAATCCTCGGGGGGGGGCAGGTGCTCCCCTTTTTTTTCGCCTGTAGTTTGCTTAGAAACGTATCCGCCACTGGCCTATCAAGCCTTGGCTGCTGCTTTGAGTGCCGTTTTCCGCGCTGTAGGCCAGGCCGACGGTGTGGTTGGCTGAGAGTGCCAGATCGAGCCCAGCCTGCAGGTTCAGGCTGTTGCGGTCGAGGGACGTGCCCTGAAGGGTGAAACCGTCAATGCCGCCGTGGCGAAAGGACTGGCGCACCTGGCTGTCGACGTCGCCATAGAGGTGTTTCCAGTGCGTACTCAGATGGGGTGTGAGGGTCATCTGGTTGTCGAACCGGAACAGTTTGGCCAGGCGCAGACCAAAGGTGCTGCTCAGGTTCTGTTGGGTTTGCGCATCGACGTTCAGCGCGGCCGGACCGCCGTGTTCCTTGAAACTGTCACGGCTGTAGCGCTGGTAGCCAAGGCCAGCAAACGGCTCGATGCTGATGTCGCCACTGCCCAGTTGGTAGCCCATTTCGCCGAAGACATTCTGGCTGTTGGCGGTGTAGCTGCCCTTGAGCGTGTCCTTGTAACCCAGGATATCCACGCCACGTTTGTTCTGCCCCGCATGGCTGCTGTAGATCGCCCCCAAGCGTAACGCCAACGGGCCGTCCTGGCGCACGGCGTAACCGCCCAGATGCCAGCTGTCCAGGTCTGCGTTAAAGCGCTGCGTATCGAAATGGCTGCTGGACTTTGCCCCTAGCACACCGACGCGCCACGCAGGGTCGACCGACCAATCTGCGCCCATTAAAACGCCTTGGTTGGCCGTATTCAGACCGGCAGTACCGCGCTGGCTGTCGAGACTGCCTTCGCTGCCAAGGTTTTTTACCCAGAAGTGGCCGTCAGAGTCGGTGGGCAATTCGCGCAGGGTCGAGAGCACTCGGCTGCTGAGTTGCTGGGTGGTGTTCTGGGTTGCTGCCGCCAGGTTCGCGTTTTGACTGCCGGCCAGTTGCTCAAGCGCCGCGCCGAACGCACCGGGTTTCTGCGCGAGTTCGGCGTTGAGTTTTTCCAGGGCCTTGATTTGCTCGGAGCTCAGCTCGCCGGACTCCAGCAGGCGAGTCAGTGCAGGCTCGAGCACCTTCGCCACCTGCCGGCCATTGTGGGTGGTCGCTTGTCCAGTTAGATAGCCGTCGATGGGCGCCGCTTCAACTTCGGGAAGGCCGAACGACTCAAAAGCCGGTGCGTCGTAGGGTTGATACCAGTACGGCATGTATTCGATATCGCCGCGCGCCTGTGCATGCTGAAGGTTGGCCGTAGCGATAAGGCTGAAGGCAAGTACGATTCTGCGGAGTGTAGTGGGCATGAATTCCCAACCTCTTGGTGAATGAGGCGGGGAATTTAGCGACGTGAAGGAGGGATAACTGTCAGGCCACGGAGTCGCGGTGCGCGGGAGTTGTCGCTATCGGTCGGCGATAAGAGACGTCTGCATTTTATTGCGTAATCACGCTCCTAAAAGCACACCAATATGCATGTTAATGCAGCTTTTGGAGCTTAACTACGGCGCACATACCCCTTGCCATAATGCCGTTCCATCCGCGCCTGGATCAGCTCCAGGCCCAGCGACAGCACCCAGTAAATAATCGCCGCCGTGGTCAGCATCTCGATATAGCGATAGCTCGAGCGGCCATAGGACTGCGCCAGGAACATGACCTCCCACACGCCCATCACCGAGATCAGGGACGAGTCCTTGAGCATCGAGATGAACTGGTTGGTGGTCGGCGGAATGATGGTGCGCATGGCCTGGGGCAGGGTGACGTGCCAGAAGATCACGCTGTCACGCATGCCCAGGGCGAGTGCCGCTTCACGCTGACCGTGGGCGACACCGAGGATGCCGGCGCGGAAGATTTCGCTCAAGTAAGCGCCGTAGTTCAGCGACAACGCGATGATCCCGGCGACGATGGCGCCCGGCACCAGGCCCAGTTGCGGCAGGCCGAGGTAGATCAGCAGGATCTGGATCAGCAGCGGCGTGCCGCGAAAGAACGATGCATAAAAACTGGCGATGCCAAAGGCCACGGCGCTTTTCGACAAGCGTCCCAGTGCGGTGACAAACCCCAGCACCGACGATATCCCGATCGAGCACAGGCACAAGAACAGCGTCAGCGCCGCGCCTTGCAGGAAGCCGTTGGGCGCCAGGTGCACGCCCACCAGGTTGGGCAGCTTGTCGAGGATGATCGAGAACTTCAGGTCAAAGCTCAGGAAGAAACTGGCGAACAGGCAGAACAGCGCGGCCCAGGTCAGGTAAAGCCGCGTGCGAAAGCCGAAGAGCCGCTGCAGCCGCGACTCCTTGAGCTTGGGAGGTGTGGGAAACGCAGTCATTGGCTGATGTCGGCGCCGATCCATTTTTGCGACAGCTTGCTCAGGGTGCCGTCCTGTTTCAACTGGGCAAAGACTTCACGCACCTTGGCGTCCCATTCAGCGTCGCCTTTTTCGATGGCGACCGAGTTGGGCTCGGAGTACAGCGGCTCGCCGGCCAGCTTGAAGCGCTTGTCCTCGGTCAGGCGCGGTTGAGCGGTGACCAGGTTGGTGAGGATTGCATCCAGGCGCACGCCGGCGCCCAGGCCGAGGTCTTGGAAGGCTACGTTGTCGGTGTCGTAGGGCGCGATCTGTACGTTGTCGAATGGATACTGCAACTGTGTGTCTTCGGCGCCTTCAATCACCAGGTTTTTGTTCAGGTAGCTTTCATAGCTGGAGGCGCTGGTCAGGCCGACTTTCTTGCCGCTCAGGTCCTTGGCGCTGTGGATGCGATCATCCTTGGCGTTGACCACGATCACCGCCGGCGAGGCGTAGTACTCCACCGGGAAGTCGAACACTTCGGCGCGGGCCTTGCTCGGGGTCATGGAGCAGATGCAGATGTCGTAGCGGCCACTCCAGCGGCCGGCCGCGATCACGTCCCAGGAGGGCGTCTCCAGGCGCAGCTTCACACCGAGTTTTTGCGCCACGGCCTTGGCCACGTCGACGTCGAAGCCATCGAGTTGGTTTTGCTCATTCAGGAACGAGAACGGCGGGTAGCTTTCCATCAGCACGCCCACCAGTTCTTTTTTCTTCTCAATACGGTCCAGCGTGGCACCGCCAAAGGCTTGCGTTGAAGCGGCCAGCATCGTCAGGCCCAAGGCCAGCAGCGGTTTCAATTTCATGGATCGGTACCTGAATGAAAAAAGAGTTGTTATGAAACGGATTGGACGTATTAAATAGTTATAAGAACGACTCTCATAGTGAGTTATTTTCATAAGCTTATGAGTAAAAAGCATATGGCCACAGCAACAGTAATTCTTGATGGCGGCATGGGCCGTGAACTGCAACGCCGTGGCGCGCCGTTCCGGCAGCCGGAGTGGTCAGCGTTGGCCTTGAGCGAAGCGCCCCAAGCGGTGGAGGCGGTGCATGCGGCGTACATTCAGAGTGGTGCCAACGTGATCACCAGCAACAGCTACGCGGTGGTGCCGTTCCATATCGGCGAGGCGCGGTTTGCCGAGGAGGGCGAAGCCCTGGCGGCGCTTGCCGGTGAGCTGGCAAGGCGAGCCGTAGACGCATCCGGCAAGGCCGTGCGCGTGGCAGGTTCGCTGCCGCCGCTGTTTGGTTCGTATCGCCCCGACCTGTTCGAGCCCCAGCGCGTATCCGAATTGCTGACACCGTTGGTGCGAGGTCTCGCGCCTTTTGTTGACGTGTGGCTGGCGGAAACCCAGAGCTCGATCGTTGAAGCCCGTGCGATCCACGCCGGTTTACCCGAGGACGGCAAACCGTTCTGGCTGTCGTTTACCCTCAAGGACGAAGACACCGACGACGTACCGCGCCTGCGCTCCGGCGAACCGGTGGCGGATGCGGCCGAAGCCGCGGCGCAGTTGGGTGTGCAAGTGCTGTTGTTCAACTGCAGCCAGCCGGAAGTGATCGGTGATGCCATTGACGCAGCGCGCCAGACGTTCGAGCGCCTGGGCGTGCAGAT
Organism: Pseudomonas tritici; assembly: GCF_014268275.3. Taxonomy (NCBI): domain Bacteria; kingdom Pseudomonadati; phylum Pseudomonadota; class Gammaproteobacteria; order Pseudomonadales; family Pseudomonadaceae; genus Pseudomonas; species Pseudomonas tritici. The sequence goes on along the minus strand of NZ_CP077084.1, from coordinate 122,631 downwards.
TGAGGTGGGCGCCTACGCCAATGCCTTCCCGCCGCAGCCCAAGGAAGCTACGGCCAACGATGGTCTTGACCCATTGCGTGAGGACCTGGACCCGCCGGGTTACCTGCATTGGGCAGCGGACTGGCAGGCTCGCGGTGCCAGCCATTTGGGCGGATGCTGCGGGATCGGGCCTGAGCACATTGCGGTGTTGGCCCAGAAGCTGGGGTAGTTAAGACAACACAGATCAAAAGTGTGGGAGCTGGCTTGCCTGCGATAGCCATAGGTATCTACATATCTTTAGTCATACCCTGGCGTAGCAGCTGTCGAGCCCCGGCGAGGCTGCGTCCGCGGTGTGTCAGACAGGCCGCAAACGCAGCCTCGCTGGGGCTCGACAGCTGCTACGCACTATCACAGTGAAAATGTGTAGACACTTATGCTGCGATAGCGGTGTTTCAGCAATGGATGTGTCCATTGATCCACCGCCATCGCAGGCAAGCCAGCTCCCACCTTTATCTTGTAGTGCCTGTAGGTATTAAGCCCGGCACTGCGCCAGGCTTTTCACCTGGCCTGAATCTGTCTGGTTAGTCTCGGACAACCAGGCCTCAAACCCCGCCCCAATCGCCGGCCATTCGGTATCGATGATCGAATACCATGCGGTATCCCGGTTCTGCCCCTTGACCACCATGTGCTGGCGGAACACCCCTTCAAAACTGAACCCCAAGCGCTCTGCGGCGTACTTGGAGCGGGCGTTGCCGTTATTGCACTTCCATTCCAGCCGACGATAGCCCTGCTCGAACGCATACTTGGCCAGCAGGTATACCGCTTCGGTGCTTCTCGGTGAGCGCTGCATCGGCGCGCCAAAGGTGACGTGGCCGATTTCGATACGGCCCTGGGCCGGGACGATGGACATCAGGCTGAGGATGCCTTGCACCTGACCCGTCTTGAGGTCGACCACGCTGAAGAAGTACGGCTCGTTGTGTTGAGCGTGGTTGTTCAACCAGTCATTGAACGCACTGCGCTCAGGAAAAGGCCCGTAGGGTAAATAGTCCCACAGCTTGGGATCGGCACCGGGGCCTTCAAGGGCTTGCCACACGTCATCGCCATGGCGCGCCGGGTCGAGTTTTTCCAGGCGGATAAAACGCCCTTCAAGCAGTTGCACGGTAGGCGCCGGGACGCCTTTCCAGTCGGCGAGGGAAGTGGACATGCTGCGCTCCTTAAAGACCTTTGCGAAATTGGATGAAACCAGGGCGTTCGGCGATGCGTTCGTACAGCTGGATCGCGGTGGCGTTGGTCTCGTGGGTGAGCCAGTGAACCTTACAGCAGCCGTCAGCCTTGGCGGTGGCGTAGACAAACTCGATCAGCTTGCGGCCCACGCCGGTGCCCCGTTGAGCGGGGTCTACGAGCAGGTCTTGCAGGTAGCAGGCGTTTTCGATGCTCCAATTGGAGCGGTGGTAGATGAAGTTGACCATGCCCACCGCCTTGCCGTCCTGCCAGGCCAGTGCGGAATAGGTCGGCTCGTTGGCGTCGATCAGGCGCTGCCAGGTGCTTTGGCTGACGGCGTCCGGCAGTTCGGTGTTGTAGAACTTCAGGTACGCCTGCCACAGTGGCAGCCAGGCGCCATGGTCAGCGGCGGTGACCTGGCGGATGTCGATCTGACTCATTCTGGGACTCCTTGGGGGATAAAGCGGGCGAGGGTCTGGTCGCGTACGTCGACGCTGGCGGCCAGACCCTCGCGCACGCCGGCGATGTCGGCGGCGCTGCGGTTCTGGCTGAGTTTGCGTTTACCGATCAGGCGCTCGATCGGCAACGCAAAGCCGACAATGGCCTTGAGCATGCCTTCAATGTAGTCGGCCGGGGCGTCGCTGACTTTCCACGGCTGAGCGCGGCTGCCTTCATGGCGATCGGTCAATGCACTGACCACCCCAAGCAAACGCTCGGCATCGGTAAACACCTCGGCCCTGCCGTAGGCATGCACGGCGATGTAATTCCAGGTGGGCACGACTTTGCCGTGCTCGGCCTTGGCCGGGTAAAACGACGGGCTGATATACGCCTCGGCGCCGGCGAAGATCACCAGGGCTTCGCTGCCGTTTTGCAGGTCCTTCCATTGCGGGTTGGCCTTAGCCAGGTGCCCGTAGAGTGTGCCATCAGGGCCTTCATCGGGGTTGAGCAGCAGCGGCAAATGGCTGGCTTGCAGGCCTTGCTCGCCTACGGTCACCAACTGCGCCAAGCGGGTGTGCTGGATCAATTGCTGCAATTCGGACAAGTCTTCGAGGGCAAAGGCACGGGGCGTATACATAGAAATTTTCCTTGGCGAATGCCTGCATCCTAGGCAGGCTAATGGTTCGTTGTAAGAGCCATCTAGCGCTAATTTCATAGGTCCAATATGCCGCCCATTACGCCGCCGTTGTCGTTCAACCCTGCCGGTATCGAGCTGGATCGCCGTCAAGGGCTGACGCGCCAGCTGTATGAAGCGCTGCGTCAACGCGTGCTGGACGGGCGATTGGTCAGCGGCACGCGCCTTCCCGCCAGTCGTGACTTGGCGGCTGCACTGTCGATCTCGCGCAATAGCGTGGTGCGCGCCTACGATCAGCTGTACGCAGAAGGGTTTATTGAAAGCCGAGTAGGCGATGGCACTTACGTCGCTCAATTGCCTACGGCAAAAAAACTATCCACAAAAGTATCCACAGGGTTTTCAACAGGCTTATCCCCAGCCTTATCCACAAATTGGTTGGATTTGCCGGTTAATTCCGCCAGTGAAGTTATCCACAGGCCCGCTTTGGGGCGTGTGCAAACTCACCATTTACCGGCGCCGCCTCCCGGGCCGCCACGGGCGTTTCGGGTCGGTGTTCCAGCATTCGATCTGTTTCCATTTGAGGTATGGGCCAAGCTGAATGGGGCTTTCTGGCGCAAGCCCGACTTGGCAAAACTCTGTTATGGCGATCCGGCGGGAGACGACCGCTTGCGTGGCCTGATCGCCGCGTACCTGCGCAGTTCACGGGGCATGCAGTGTTCAGCTGAACAAATTGTGATCACCAGTGGCGCGCAGCAGGCAATCAGCCTTTGTGCACAGCTGCTGGTGGAGCCCGGCGATGGCGTGGCGGTGGAAAACCCCGGCTACCGCGCCGCAGGGCATGCGTTCGCCCTGGCCGGCGGGAAGCTGCACGGTGTGCCCGTGGACGGCGAGGGCATCGATTGCCAGGTGCTCAACCGCTTGCAGGATTGCCGTGTGGCCTATGTCACGCCTTCACATCAGTATCCGTTGGGCGTGGTAATGAGCCTGGCGCGGCGCCTGGAATTGCTGGCCTGGGCCGAACGCACGGATGGCTGGATCATCGAAGACGATTACGACGGAGAGTATCGCTACAGTGGCGCGCCGCTCTCGCCGTTGGCCGCCTTGGACCGCAACGGGCGGGTGCTCTACGTCGGCACCTTTGGCAAAGTGGCCTTTCCGGCGTTGCGCCTCGGTTACCTCGTATTGCCACCGGCGTTGGTAGACGCCTTCGCCCGGCGCCGCGCCGTCGACATGCGCCACTCCGAGGTCAGCACCCAGGCGGTGATGGCTGAATTCATGGCGGCCGGGCATTTCCAGCGGCACATTCGCCGCATGCGCCGGGCCGCGTTGAGCCGGCGCAATGTGTTGTTGGCGGGTTGGCCCAGCGGCCTGCCCGGTGTGGGAGAACTGCCCAGCGTTGCGGCGGGGCTGCATATGACGGTGCGTGTCGACAGCTTGGCCCGCGAGCAGCAATTGCTGGCGCAGGCACACGCGGTGGATGTCGAGGTCAACGGCTTGAGCAGCTACTGGCTGGCGCAGTCGACCACGCCTGCGGACCAACGCGCTGGTCTGGTGTTGGGGTTTGCCGCGGTGTCCGAAGCCGATATCGCCGCGGCACTGGCGCGGTTGCGCCAGGCCTGGCGATGCTGATCAGGTGCCCGATTTGATCTTGGTCCAGGCCCGCGTCCGCGCGCGTTCGGCATCACGCCCCAGCGGTTTGAGGGTGTACAGCGTGGCCATCGCCGCCTCGGTGGGGTACAGGTTTGCGTTGTTGCGAATCGCCGGGTCGACCAACTCGGTCGCATCCTTGTTCGGGTTGGGGTAGCCCACGAAATCGCTCACCGGCGCGATCACCTGGGGTTGCAGCAGGTAGTTGATAAAGGTGTAGGCGTCCTGCGGGTTTTGCGCGCCCTTGGGGATAGCGAGCATGTCGAACCAGATCGGCGCGCCTTCTTTAGGCAGGCGCATGTCCACCGTCACACCATTCTTGGCTTCCTTGGCGCGGTTGGCGGCCTGGGAGAAGCTGCCCGAGTAACCCACGGCCACGCAGATGTCGCCGTTGGCGATATCGGCCATGTACTTGGAGGAGTGGAAGTAGGTGATGTAGGGGCGGATCTTCATCAGCAGCGCTTCAGCCTTGACGTAGTCCTTGGGGTTGCTGCTGTTGGGGTCCAGGCCCAGGTGCTGCAAGGCCAGTGGCAGGATCTCCGAGGGCGAATCGAGAAAGGCTACGCCGCATTGCTTGAGCTTGCTGAGGTTTTCTTCCTTGAAGATCAGGTCCCAACTGTCTACCGGTGCGTTCGGCCCCAATGCGGCCTTGACCTTGTCGGGGTTGAAGCCGATCAGGATGGTGCCGTACATGTAGGGCACGGCGAATTTGTTGCCGGGGTCGTTGGCTTCGATCAGCTTCATCAGCTTGGGGTCGAGGTGGTTCCAGTTGGGTAACTGGCTGCGGTCGAGGGGCTGGAACACACCGGCTTCGATCTGCTTGGCCAGGAACACGTTGGACGGCACTACCACGTCATAGCCGGAGTTGCCGGTGAGCAGCTTGGCTTCCAGGGCTTCGTTGGTGTCGAAGATGTCGTAGACCAGTTTGATGGTCGGGTTCTGCGCCTTGAAATCCTCAAGCGCCTTGGGGGTGATGTAGTCGAACCAGTTGTAGACCTTGAGGGTTTTTTCTTCGGCCAGGGCCGCGCCGCTCAAGAGCGTGGCGCATAAGGCGAGGGTAGTGAGCAGCTTCATCGGGTAGCTCCTTGTTCGAAACCTTCGAGCACGTTGACGGCGTTGATGCCGATTTCTTCCACCGCGTAGCCGCCTTCCATCACGAACAGCGTGGGTTTGCCAAGGCGAGCCAGGCGCCGGCCCATGGCCAAATAGTCTGGGCTGTCGAGTTTGAACTGGGAGATCGGATCGTCCTTGAACGTGTCTACGCCCAGAGACACCACGATGACGTCGGCGTCATAGCGTTCGGTTTCCTTACAGGCCTCGTCCAGCGCCGCGCTCCATTGATCCCAACCCGAACCGGCAGGCAGCGGATAGTTGAAGTTGAAGCCTTCTCCCGCGCCTTCGCCCAGCTCGTCGGCATAGCCGAGGAAGAACGGAAATTCCGCTTCCGGGTGGCCGTGGATCGAGGTGAACAGCACGTCGCTGCGCTCATAGAAAATCGATTGGGTGCCGTTGCCGTGATGGTAGTCCACGTCAATGATTGCGACCTTCTTGTGGCCCTGGTCGAGAAATGCCTGGGCCGCGATGGCGGCGTTGTTGAGGTAGCAATAACCGCCCATCAAATCGCTGGCGGCGTGATGCCCCGGCGGGCGGCACAGCGCAAAGGCACTGTGTGCGCCTTGCTGGATTGCCTGTTGCGCGGTCAGCGCCACCTGCGCCGCGCTGTACGCCGCTTGCCAGGTGCCGGCGGTGATCGGTGCGCCGCCGTCGAAGCTGTAGTAACCCAGTTGGCCGTGCAGGCTGGTCGGCAATACCCGGCGCAACGTACGGGCTGGCCAGGTATACGGCAGCAGATCGCCGTCGGTGGCGAATTCAGTCCAGCGCGCCCAGGCACCTTTGAAAAATTCCAGGTAGTCGCGGCTGTGGATACGTTGCAGCGGCGCCAGGCCGAAATCCTGCGGCGCCTGCACCGGGCCGAGTTCGCGGTCCTTGACCCGTTGTAACACGTGGTCGGCACGCGACGGCATCTCGAAACAGGGCATCAGTTGCCCATCCATCAGTTCACAGCGGCCGTGGTGCAAATGGTGATCGTCGGAATAGATCGTCAGCATTGTTGTTGTTCTCCGCAGGCTCAGTGGGATGCTGGCAGTGTTGCGGGGCGCGGGCTTCCAGAGAACGGCAGGAGCGGCCAAAAGGGGATCGAAGTGGCCAACGGGTGTGTCCGTTATTCGCCCCTTGCTTGTGCGCCCGTGCGCTGATCAAGGGCGGAAGTGACTCGGGGCCACGCCGCTCCAGCGCACGAAGGCGTGGCGAAAGCTTGCGGTCTCACTGAAACCCAGTTGCTCGGCGATGCGCCAGATCGGCAGTTGATCCTCCCCCAGCCATTGCTTGGCGCGCTCGAAGCGCAGTTCGTCGAGCAGTTCCTGGTAGCTGCACCCGAGGGCGTGCAAGTGTCGGCGCAGGGTGCGTGGTGAGCAGTTCATCTGCCCGGCCAGCCCTTCCAGGCCCGGCGCCGCATGCAGTTGCGCGCCGAGTAGGTGGCGCACGCGCCCGAGCCAGGCTTGGCGCCCGGTGAATTCGGTGTTCTGTTTACGGCAACGCTCAGCCATGGCGCGATGGGTGACGGTGTCGGCCAGGGGCAGCGGTTGATTGAGCCAGCTTCGGTTGAAGGCAAAGGCATTGGACGGCCCATTGAACTGCAGCCGGCAATCGAATGATTCGGCGTAACGGGCCTGGTAGTTCGGCGCCGCATACTCAAAACGTGCGCCCAGCAACGGCAGGGGCCTTCCTAGCAGGTCATCGCAGATCACCTTGAGCGACACCAGGCACAGTTCCACGTTGAACGCGGTCAGGGCCGGGTTTTCCCGGTAGTCGCTGGCGGTCAGCCAGATACATTCCCCATCCGCCTCCAGGCTCAGTTCGAAAAGTGTTCCCAACAGCGCCGGGTAGCGTAGCGCCAACCTCAAAGCGTCACCGAAGGTGGCACAGGTGAGCAGGGCGTAACCGAGCATGCCGTAGGCTGACACATGCATGCGCCGGCCCAGATCCAGGCCAATGTCACGTTTGCGCGCCACGGCGTTGGCGCACACCTGCATCTCCTGGAAGGTGGTGATGCGCGTGTCGGCGTGGCTCAAGTCTGCGGTGCCTATGCCGCTGCCGGCGAGCAGAGCCTCGCTGGGCAAGCCCAGGTCCTTGAAGGTCGCCAGCACCAGCGAGACGGCATTGAGGGTGGTCAGGTGTGAATGCAGCATAGGAACTCGGCGCCGGGGTATAGGGGGCAATGGAGCAAGTTGTGTGCCGCGTGCCCTGACGCGGGTTGCCGGTCAGGGTTGAGTCGCCAGCTCGGTGTTCTCGAAAAACAGCTGGCGTGCCTGTTCCAGGCTGATCTCGCTGCGGTAGAACGCGGTTTTCTGTGCATTGTTCAGGCGCGTTGGACTGTCGGCAGCGAGGCCCACGCGGTGTTCCTCCACGGTTTTGAGGCGCGCACTGAGGTATGCCTTGGCCGGAATCCAGCTGGTGCTGTAGTGAAAGTGTGCATACCAAAGCACTTGCTGGGTGCCGCGTTCGCTGATGGTGTACTCGTCCAGGTAGTCCGGACGCAGGCTTTTCACGCGGCGACGAGTCTGGGTTTTCTTGATGCTGATCGCGTTATGGCTTTTGAGCCATTGCACCGCCGCCACCGTCGGCGGGCGCTGCTTGAGCAGTTTTTCCACGTGCACGTTGCTTTGCCGGTAGAGATTTTCAGCCGCCGCATTCAGCGCTTTGTTAACCGTGCTGGCCGACAGGTTCGAGCTGCCTGTCGCATTGCTGCGGGTCAACGCCGTGTCGATGGCGGCCATGGCCTTTTCCAGTTGCAGGGCGCGGTGGTGATACAGGTGTTCGATGCCGATGGGTGTGCGGTCTGCCTGGGCGGCATGGGTTTCGGCGCGTTGCAGGAAAGCGGGCAGCGTGTCGAGCAGGTCCTGGCCGTTGACGATGCTCTGTAGCAAATCCACCACCGGTGGACTGTGGGGGGGTGTTTTCAGGCGCTCGACCCATATGCCCTGGTTTTTTTCATGGTAGGTCGCGACCACTTTATGCGTCAGCGGCGAGCGAATATCCACCAGGCCGGTTTCCTGCCCGACATCCGATAGGCGCGGTTCACCGATCAGCAAGCCACTGTAGCGGGTGCGGATGAACTTTTTCTGCGGCCGGGGCGGGGTCGGGAGCGGCGTGGGGCGGTTTTTCAGGATAGTGCGTTCGGCACTGAGCAAGGCCAGGTTGCTGATCGCACGCCGGTTGAACGCGGCAAATTGCTCGCGCAGGCCTTGGACGGGGGCCTGGATGGCGTGATCGGCGTATTGCTCGGTGAAGTCCGTCAGGCGCTCATCAAGCAACTGGAACTGTTCCACCAGGCTGCTCAAGGTGTCGATGCGTTCATCGAGGCGGCTGTCGCTGTGTTCGCGCAAGGTGTCGCGCAGGCATTGCAGGGCCACATCGGCGCTGTCGACAATCTGGTCGATGGTATGCCAGGCTTCCGGCAGGCTGGCAAGGGTATCTTTGGGCAGGCACAGGTTGCGCGCCATGGTCACTTGCAGGGCTTTTAGATCATCGACACTGTAGGCCGGCAAAGTGCCCTGGGTCGTACTGATCAGCCGGGTGCCGTCCTTGGCCAGTTTCTGCAGTTCAGTGAAGCGGGTCTGCATGTATTCCAAGTGCGTGAGCATTTCCTGGCTCAGGGTATTCATGCGCTGGGCTTCTTCAATGTAGCGATCCTGAGGCTCGTCGGCCTGGCGTTCAATCAGGTCCAGCACCGACCGCAGCGCGGGGGTGAACTCGGTCATGGTTTCGCGGATGCCGGCGCTGGTCAGTTCGGTCTGGGCCTTGACGTAGTTGAGGGCTTTTTGCGGGTAGTCCGGTAATGGCGCATGCAGGTTCAGCTCTTTGAGGTTCTGCAAGGCACTTTCGTAGTCTTCGCTCTGGGTGTGCAGTTTTTGCAGGTATTGGCGCCGCTTGGCGGCGGTCGATGTGGAAGGGCCGGGCTCTGACATGGCCCTGTGTGCCTGCTGCAATTCATCCTGGGCCTTTTTCTTCTCGGCCTCGAAATCGCTCAACTGTTTGCGCAACATCTCGGCGCGCTTTTGCGCGAGGGTCTGGGCTTTGCTGATCAAGCGCTTGGGGCCGCCACCGCGCAGGCGCAGGCGCGTATCGACAAACCAGGCACCCAGGCGGTTGCTGATCAGCGGCGGTCCGGTGCGACCGGGGCGCTTGGGGTCGACGATAATCACGCTGTCGTTTTCATCGACGCGCACCTGGAACCAGCGCGCACCCACCAGGGCATAGTAGTCGTGACCGATCTGGCACAGATGCTGGAGGGGACCGGTGGTGCTGATGGGGTCGCCCAGGGCGGCGGGTTTTTCCACCTTGAAGCTGTCGAGTACGATGCCCAGGCGCGCAGGCGAGCGGTTCACCGCGCCGCTGGTGTGCACCGGGCGCGTATGGCTTTCGGCCAGTTGCTCGGGGGCGACAGTCGCCAGCTTGACCACCGCCGGTACGGGTTTGAGCAACGAGCGGGGTGGCGCCTGGGGCGTGCTCGCCTTACCAGTGCGGCGTGGCGCGTTACGGCTCACACAGTGCAACGCGATCGCCACGCCGAGGTTCAGCAGCAGATCGGTGAAGGCGGCCCAGGCGGCTTGTTCATCCGGTTGCTGCTGCGCATCGGCAACCGCCTGCAACTGCTCCATGATCTGCCAGATCCACGCGGCGGCGCCCACCGCACCGCCGAGAAACGGCAAGGTGCTATTGAAGATCAACCAGCCAGCGTGTTTGAAGCTGGCCCAGCGCGCCTCGACATTGGACACCGATTGCCGGTCTGCCAGCTCTACCAAGGCATTGGCGTTGGCCTTGAACAAGGCGGCGAACGGCTCGCCATTGAGCGGCGGCTCGCCTAAAACGATCGGCCCGCCCATGGTCCAGGCCTTGAGTGGGTCTACCAGGAAGTCCACCACCGCCCAAGGCGACGGCAATGCGCCGGGAAACACATAGCGGGCGTAGTCACTGCGCACGTCGTCAGGCAACCACGCCAGCACCGATTCGCGCAGGCTGGTGGATTGCTGGATGGCATACAGCAAGTTGCTGGGTGAAGGGTATTGGCTCAGGGGTTGGTCCAGCAGCGGCCGGTACAACAGGCAGGGCCCGGCTGAAGGGTCTTGCGGGGCGATCACGAACATATTCGCCACCACATCCTGCGAGTTATCCAGCCGCCGCGTGGGGGAAAACGCCAGTGGCCGTATGACGATCGGATAGCCATCCACCTGGCGGTCGGCCACCTCGTCTGCCATCACCGCGACCACGTAGCGGTAGCCACGCTCGTCGATCCCGGCTTCCCCGCGGATCTTGCATTGCAGTGCCAGCAACGGCAGTTGCACGCGCAAGTGCTGGCTGTAGAGCTGCTGGCGCTGGGCGCTGACCTGCGGGTCGTCGAGCAGTGTGGTTTTGATCAGGGCCGGGTAGGTGCGACCGATATCGACTTGGGTGATCAGGTTTTTCACATACTCAATGGTCAGCCAGTCGGGCAGGTCCTGGCCGCCTTTCGGGCGCAGTGCGCGGGAGCCCCAGGGCAGGGCGATAAGGTTTTGCAGGGCCAGGTCCACAAGGCTGAACACTGAAGTTTCAATCTGTCCAGGCACCACGAATGTGCCCCACATCACCGGGCGTTGCACCACGATGTCAAAGCGGTCGAGCATCAGGTGGGTGGCGTCGGGATGCTCCTTGAGCATCTGTGCCTGAAGCTGCTCCTGAGCGTATTGGCGGATCGGCACGATGCCATCCTGATAAGACGCCCCTGCATTGCGGTTATTGAGGGCCGCGAGGTCCTTCATATGCCGCGAATAAGCGATCAGGTCCGAGGTGGGCGCCACGCTGAGCCAAGCCGGCAAGGCCTGCTGGAACCACTGCGGACCTGGGCCCTTGCCCGCAAGCTCGGTGCTGGGCGGCGCGGCAAGCGGCGCATCGCTGGCATCGTCCAGCAGGGTGGCAAAGTCGATGGCGCCGATGGCCTTGATCTGGAGCGTCACCAGTTCGCAGGCCAGGTAGTCGAAAAAGTCCCCCTCGGGTTCGACCAGGCGCCACTGGATTTTCGTGTGGTTCTTGGACGGATCCACCCAGTCGAGGACTTGCCCGCCCAACTTGGCCAGCGAGGTGTAGCGGTGATAGCCGAGCAACGGCGAATAGGAGAGGATGATTTCCTGTTCCTGCTGTTTGCCGATCAGCACCGTGATCAAGTGATCGTCCAGGTGGTGCGCGGTGCCGTCGGGGTCCACGCCATCGATGTCCAGCACATAGGCGCGGGTGGCGTAGGAGTTTTGGCTTTTTCGATAGGCCAGGTCTGGCGCGAGGGACACCTGGCGCGCGATCAGGCAATCGTCCTTGCTCCAGCCCGGTGCCTGCTCCACGTTCCACACGCTGCGCAGCGTGTCGGCCAGCTCATACCAGTGAGCGGCGCTGCTGCCGGTGGGCTGGTTCCAGAAATCCAGTTGCCGCTGCTGATAGGCCCGCAGCATCACTGGTGCCAGCAGGTTGAGGATCCTTGCGATGTCCTGGATGCGCACCGGCAGGTGCAACGCCGGCTCGACGATGGGTTGTTGCGTGAGGAAATGTTCGCCTTCGATGTACAGGGCAGGCACCCCCGACACCGCTTGGCGCTCGAGGATATCGGTCAGTGCATGGTAGTGGGTGGGGCCGGTGAGCACCTGGTCTTCGGCGATTTTCCAGGTGGCCGTGCCGACCATGGCAATGTCGGGGTTGATGTCCAGGTGCGGGTAGCGTTCCTGCAATTGTTCGCGCAGCAGCAGGGCGGCGACTTCGCGAAAGGCGGGGCCGATGGACAGTTGGGTGAGCAGGGCGGCGGCGGCGTTGTGCCGTTGAGGGGCGGTGGAGCTGGCGGCGGGCATGGCAAGTCCTGGTGAGCGAGTGATGGCAACGCCCGAGGTCGTGCCTCGGGTGCTGCCATGCTAGAAATCGCTCGGCCAGGCTTGGCGGTGTTTATGTACGGCGGCGGGTCAGCCCAGTTCGCCGCACAGGTTGGTTTCCACCAGGCTTCGAGTCTCGTCGGACGACAAACCGCTGCCGATCAGTGCATTGAGCTTGCCGAAGGCCGCTTCGCGGGTCATGCCGCCACCGGACAGCACGCCCACGCCGCGCAAACGGCTGCCGGCTTCGTAGACATCCAGTTCCACGCCGCCTTCATGGCATTGAGTGACCGCAACCACCACCACTCCCTGGTCCTGCGCACGCTGGAGGCTGGCGAGGAACCCAGGGTTATCGCTTGGCCCGGTGCCGCTGCCGAAGCACTCCAGGATCAACGCCTGAATGCCGCTGCCGATCACTGCGTCCAGCACCGCCGCGTCGATACCCGGCACCAGCGGCAGTACGCCGACCGTGGCGAGGCCCTTGGCTTGGCGATACTCCAACGCAGCAGGCAAGGCGGTGGCGCGCGGCACACCGCCCTGGCGTTGCAAGGCGGCGAAGGGATGGCGCCCGAAGCTGCGGATCTTCGCGCAGCGCGTCGGGTCCATCAGCGCGCCATGGAAGTACAAGTGCACACCTGGCGCCAAGCCTTTGCCCAAGGCTTGCAGCGCGCCGCTGACGTTTTCCCAGGCATCACTGTCGGGCACGCCGGCGGGCAGCATCGAGCCGGTGAACACCACCGGTGCCGGCAGGCCCAGCAGTTGGAAGCTCATGGCCGCCGCACTGTAGGCCAGGGTGTCGGTACCGTGCAGGATCAATACGGCATCGCAGCCTGCGTCCACGGCCTCAACGACGGCGGTGCGCAGGCGCTGCCAGTAGGCGGGGGTCATATTGGCGCTGTCGATCAGCGGTGACATTTCCAGAAAGCGCCACGTCGGCACCTGCGCGTCGGCCAGTTGCTCGCGCATGCGCGCTTCGAAACCGGATGCCGGGGCCAGGCCGTTGGCGCTGGCCTGCATGCCGATGGTGCCGCCGGTGTAGAGCACCATCACGTTGTTGGCTGATTGCATCGAAGATTCTCCTGAACGAAAAACGCCGCCGGGCCCAGAGCATGCCCAAGGCCGGGCGGCGTGTCATCTCTCTAGGCTTAGCGTTGCGGTTGAGCGTTCAGTTCAGCCGACGCTTGAGCCGCTGGCTCGGACTTCACCGGGTTGGCCGGCCAGGCCTTGCGGTCCAGGTCCAGGTCAGGGAACTGGCTGGAATCGAACACCGGGGTCTTGATGCCCGCCGCGCGCTGGTTGTCGTAGTCATTCAAGATGCGCATGGCGATCTTGAACAGGAACGCCAGGGCGAACAGGTTAACGAACGCCAGCATCGTCATGGTGATGTCGGCGAAGGCGAACACGGTGCCGAGGTTTTCGATGGAACCCCAGAAAATCAGCACCAGCACCAGCGCGCGATAGCCCATCAACACCTTGCGGTTGTTGCCGACCAAAAAGCGCAGGTTGCTCTCGCCCAGATAGTAGTTGTACATGATCGAGGTGAACACGAACAACGCCAGGGCCACCGAGATGAACATGCGGCCCCAATCGCCGACCACGGCGGCCAGGGAGTTCTGGGTCAGGGCAATGCCGTCGCCTTCAAAACCTGGGGTGTAGAAACCGGAAAGCAGGATCAGCAATGCCGTACAGGTGCAGATCACGAAGGTGTCGAGGAACACGCTGAACGCCTGGACCACGCCTTGGGCAATCGGGTGTTCCACGGAAGCCACCGCCGCCACGTTAGGCGCACTGCCCAAGCCGGCTTCGTTGGCGAACACGCCGCGTTTCACACCCATGATGATCGCGCTGCCTACCAGGCCACCGAAGGCTTGGTCGAGGCCGAAGGCACTCTTGACGATGGTCGCGAGCATGGCTGGCACGTGGTCGAATTGCAGCACGATCACGTACAGGGTTACCGCGATGTAGACCAAGGTCTTGACTGGCACCAGCAGGTCGGCGATCGAAGCGATGCGCTTGATCCCGCCGATGAACACCAGGCCCAGTAATACTGCCAGCGCCAGGCCGGTGTAGGTGGTGTCCAGGCCAAAGGCGTTGTTCAGCGAGTGCGTCACGGCGTGCGCTTGCAGGCCGTTGAAGGCAAAGCCGAACGTCACCAACAGCAGGAACGCCATGACCATCCCCAACCAGCGTTTTTGCAGGCCGTGCTGGATGTAGTAAGCCGGGCCGCCACGGTAGGTGCCTTCGGCGTCGGTGCGTTTGTACAGCTGGCCGAGGGAGCACTCGATGAAACTCGACGACATGCCCACCAACGCGGTGACCCACATCCAGAACACGGCGCCCGGGCCACCGAGGGTCACGGCAATGCCGACACCGGCAATGTTACCGGCACCCACACGGCCGGCCAGGCTGAGCATCAGCGCCTGGAACGAGCTGAGCTGGCCCGAGCTGCTCTTGAGGCTGTCTTTAAACACCGAAAACATGTGGAAGAAGTGACGCAATTGAACGAAACGCGAGCGAATCGTGAAATAACCGCCGAGCCCGACAATGAGCACGATCAGTACTTTCCCTGAGAGGAAGTCGTTGATGACTTCGAGCATGGAGTGTTCCTCGCTGATTTTTCTAATGGCAAACGCAGGACGGTTCAACGCCGTCGCATCGCACCAGGCAGTGCGCGACAGTTCGACCCCAATCCTTTTGCGGGTTGTTATTCATGCGGTTTCGCGCTGTTTGAGGGCCTCGTTACCGACGGCCGCAGACGCGAGAGGGGCGGCACTATACCTAGGCGAACGTGATTCGTCTGCTCGGGCTGATTAAAGGTTTCAGCCACGCAGTGGCGGTCAAGGTGGGTTTGCAGGGCGATATTGGAGTTTTTATGGGCGTCATTTCGCAACCTCAAGGCAAAAAAAAGGGCCTGAAGAACGAGCCTTCAGGCCCTCAAAAGGTGAGAGGTGTCTAGTCCCTCAACCTGGTGAGCGGTGCAACAAACGCTTAGGCCTTCAACGGGACCAAACGTGGGGCAATCATGTTTTCGGGGCGCAGGATGTCGTCGAGCATGGCGTCGTCGAGCAAGCCTTCTTCGCGCACCAGTTCCAGCACGCCACGCCCGCTTTCAAGGGCGATACGTGCGATGCGGGTAGCGTTTTCGTAGCCGATGTAAGGGTTCAGCGCGGTGACCAGGCCGATGGAATGCTCCACCAGTTCGCGACAGCGGGCTTCGTTGGCGGTGATGCCGACGATGCAGTGCTCGCGCAGCATGTCCATGGCGCGTTGCAGCAGGCGGATCGAGTCGAAGATCTTGAAGGCGATCAGCGGCTCCATCACGTTCAGTTGCAGTTGGCCGCCTTCGGCTGCCATGGTCAGCGCCAGGTCGTTGCCGATGACTTGGAACGCGACCTGGTTAACGGCTTCCGGAATGACCGGGTTGACCTTGCCGGGCATGATCGAGCTGCCTGGCTGGCGTGCCGGCAGGTTGATTTCGTTGATGCCGGTACGTGGGCCGCTGGACAGCAGGCGCAGGTCGTTGCAAATCTTCGACAGTTTCACTGCGGTACGCTTGAGCATGCCGGAGAACAGCACGAACGCGCCCATGTCGGAGGTGGCTTCGATCAGGTCGGCGGCCGGTACGACCGGCTGGCCGCTGATCACGGCCAAGCGTTGTACCGCCAGGGCCTGGTAGCGCGGGTCGGCGTTGATGCCGGTACCGATGGCGGTGCCGCCCAGGTTCACTTCGGTCAACAGCTCCGGTGCCAGGGTTTTCAGGCGTGCGAGGTCTTCACCCAGGGTGGTTGCGAAGGCGCGGAATTCCTGGCCGAGGGTCATTGGCACGGCGTCTTGCAATTGGGTGCGGCCCATTTTCAGCACGTGGCTGAACTCGACGCCCTTGGCAGCGAACGCCTGGATCAGGCTATCGAGGCTGGCCAGCAGCGCGTCATGGCCCAGCAGCAGACCCAGGCGGATCGCGGTCGGGTAGGCGTCGTTAGTCGACTGCGCCATGTTCACGTCGTTGTTCGGGTGCAGGTACTGGTATTCGCCCTTGTTGTGGCCCATGGCCTCCAACGCGATGTTGGCGATGACTTCGTTGGCATTCATGTTGGTTGAAGTGCCGGCGCCGCCTTGAATCATGTCCACCACGAACTCTTCGTGGAAATCGCCGCGGATCAGGCGGGCACAGGCTTCGCTGATGGCAGCGTGCTTGGCTTCGCTGAGCTGGCCCAACTCGCGGTTGGCGTCAGCGGCTGCTTGCTTGACCATTGCCAGGCCGACCACCAATTTCGGGTAATGCGAAATCGGAACGCCCGAGAGGCGGAAGTTATTCACCGCTCGCAGGGTCTGGATGCCGTAATACGCTTGGGCAGGTACTTCGAGTACGCCAAGCAGGTCTTTTTCTGTGCGGAATGATGCAGCGGAGGACATGACGGAAATCATCTCGATAGGGACCCGGAACAGGCCGGAACGCTGCGAATGCTAGGCGTGTAGACGTTTTTGGGCCAATGCTGTTAAACACTGGCCTATGCACAAACGGCATAATGCGCGTGTGACCCAGCTATGATGGCGGGCGTGTGTGCCAAAATGGTGCGTACCCGTGGGAGGAAGTGATGAACCTTGAGAGCAAATGGCTGGAAGACTTCAGCGCCCTGGCGGCAACGCGCAGTTTTTCCCAGGCGGCAGAACGGCGCTTCGTCACCCAGCCGGCGTTCAGCCGACGCATCCGCAGCCTGGAAGCCGCGCTGGGCCTGACCTTGGTCAACCGCTCCCGCACCCCCGTGGAGCTGACGGCGGCGGGGCAGTTGTTCCTGGTCACCGCGCGCACAGTGGTCGAGCAGCTCGGTGAAGTGCTGCGCCATTTGCATCACCTGGAAGGCGGGCAGGGAGAGGTCATGCAAGTGGCGGCCGCTCACTCCCTGGCATTGGGTTTCTTCCCACGTTGGATCGCGCAACTGCGCAACGAAGGCCTGAACATCGCCACGCGGTTAGTCGCCACTAACGTTGGTGACGCCGTGCACGCCCTTCGCGAGGGCGGCTGCGACCTGATGCTGGCGTTCTACGACCCCGATGCCGCCATGCAAATGGATGCCGAAATCTTCCCGTCGCTGCACTTGGGCAACACCGAAATGCTCCCGGTGTGCGCCGCCGATGCCGACGGCAAACCGTTGTTTGACCTGGAAGGCGAGGGCAGCGTGCCGTTGCTGGCCTACAGCGCCGGTGCGTTTCTCGGGCGTTCGGTGCACTTGCTGCTGCGCCAGCGTGCGCTGCGCTTTACCACGGTTTACGAAACCGCCATGGCGGACAGCCTCAAAAGCATGGCCTTGGAAGGGTTGGGTATCGCCTGGGTGCCGCAGCTCAGCGTGCGCGCTGAACTGGCGCGCGGGGAATTGGTGGTGTGCGGCGGGCCGCAATGGCACGTGCCGCTGGAGATTCGTTTGTATCGCTGTGCGTTGGTGCGCAAGGCGAACGTGCGGTTGTTGTGGCGCAAGTTGGAAGGTGGCGCGGCGCAAGGCACCTGAGAGCGACGAACATCAAATGTGGGAGCGGGCTTGCTCCCACATGATTCTCCAGCGCCTTGGACTGACTCATAAGTCAATAAAACCGCCACTTTGCGCCGCTAGACAGATGGTCATCCAAGGGGCTGTTTATCTTAATTATTACGGTATACTGCGCGGCCTTCGGCCGGTCCAACCGGCCCAATTTCGTACAACAAGCCACGCCGGATTTCCCGCGTGGCTTGTTGTTTTTTGACGCGCCCGCGGGCGCCCAGAGAGAAGAGGCACGACGATGAGTGCATTGGTTGGCGTGATCATGGGCTCCAAGTCCGATTGGTCCACCCTTAGCCACACCGCCGATATGCTGGAAAAACTCGGCATTCCGTACGAAGTGAAGGTGGTCTCCGCCCACCGCACCCCGGATTTGCTGTTCCAGTATGCCGATGAAGCAGAATCCCGTGGCATCGAGGTGATCATCGCCGGTGCCGGCGGTGCAGCGCACTTGCCAGGCATGTGCGCGGCCAAGACGCACCTGCCGGTACTTGGTGTGCCGGTGCAGTCGGCGATGCTCTCGGGCGTGGATTCGCTGTTGTCCATCGTGCAGATGCCAGCCGGCATTCCGGTGGCGACCCTGGCGATCGGCAAGGCCGGCGCGATCAACGCCGCTTTGCTGTCCGCCAGCATCCTGGGCGCCAAGCACCCGCAGTTCCACGCGGTGCTGAAAAAATTCCGCGCTGAGCAGACAGACAGCGTGCTGGACAATCCAGACCCACGTATCGCCTGAGGTTGTTGACGATGAAAATCGGTGTAATCGGTGGCGGCCAACTGGGCCGCATGCTGGCCTTGGCGGGCACCCCGCTGGGGATGAACTTCGCTTTCCTGGACCCGGCGCCGGACGCCTGCGCGTCCGCCTTGGGTGAACACCTGCGGGCTGACTACAGCGACCCGGACCACCTGCGTCAGCTGGCCGACGAAGTCGATCTGGTGACCTTCGAGTTCGAAAGCGTCCCGGCTGAAACCGTAGCGTTCCTGTCGCAGTTCGTGCCGGTCTATCCGAGCGCAGAAGCCTTGCGCATTGCCCGCGACCGCTGGTTCGAGAAAAGCATGTTCAAGGACCTGGGCATTCCGACCCCGGCCTTCGCCGACATCCAGTCCCAGGCAGACCTGGACGCCGCTGTCGCCAACATCGGCCTGCCGGCCGTGCTGAAAACCCGCACCCTGGGTTATGACGGCAAGGGCCAGAAAGTCCTGCGCACTGCCGCCGATGTGGTCGGTACCTTTGCCGAATTGGGCAGCGTCGCGTGCCTGTTGGAAGGCTTCGTGCCGTTCACCGGCGAAGTCTCGCTGATCGCTGTGCGTGCCCGTGATGGCGAAACCCGCTTTTACCCGTTGGTGCACAACACCCACGACAGCGGCATTCTCAAGCTGTCCGTGGCCAGCACCGATCACCCGTTGCAGGCACTGGCCGAAGATTATTCCAGCCGTGTGCTCAAGCAACTGGACTATGTGGGCGTGATGGCGTTCGAGTTCTTTGAAGTCGACGGTGGCCTGAAGGCCAACGAAATCGCCCCGCGCGTGCACAACTCCGGGCACTGGACCACCGAAGGTGCCGAGTGCAGCCAGTTCGAAAACCACCTGCGGGCGGTTGCGGGCTTGCCGCTGGGTTCCACGGCCAAGGTCGGCGAAAGCGCCATGCTCAACTTCATCGGTGTGGTACCGCCGGTTGAGCGTGTGATTGCGATCGATGACTGCCACCTGCATCACTACGGCAAAGCCTTCAAGGCCGGGCGCAAGGTCGGTCACGCCAACCTGCGCAGCAAGGACCGCGCGACGCTGCAAGCGCAGATCCTCAAGGTCGAAGCGCTGATCGCCGAGCAATAAGCCGAGGGGCGGCGGGAACCATTGGTCACCGTCGTCTCTCTGATTGCAGGATGCTAAAGCCTGGCTAGGCTTTGGCATGACTCACATTCAATCAGAGGGAAATGCCATGGGTATCATCGGAACCATCTTCATCGGCTTGATCGTCGGTCTGCTCGCGCGTTTCCTCAAGCCTGGCGACGACAGCATGGGCTGGATCATGACCATCCTGTTGGGTATCGCCGGCTCCCTGGCCGCTACCTACGGTGGTCAGGCACTGGGTATCTACCAGGCGGGTCAAGGCGCAGGCTTCCTCGGTGCCTTGGTCGGCGCCATCGTGCTGCTGGTGATCTACGGCCTGATCAAAAGAAAGTAATCAGCCGACAAAGTCCTCTGCGCTGCGCAGGCGCAGAGGGCTAGAATGCTCGGCACTTGTACTTGCCGAGCTTCTCCATGCGCCGTCTTCTATTGACTCTCCTCTTGCTGGGCCCTGGCCTGGCACACGCCGGCGAACTGCCGGAAACCGACTGGCTCGACCTGATGCCGCTGTCGGATCAAAAAGCCCTCGAAGCCATGCCCGAGATCGACCACAACTCGCCCGAAGCCCAAGGCACCTTTACCGACAAAGGCGGCTTGAAACAAAGCAAAGGCTTGCCGGCGGTGATGTATTCCACCAAGACCGTGGCGGCCATGAACGGCAAGAACATCCGCATCGGCGGTTACCCGGTGCCGTTGGAAACCGACGCCAAGGGCCGCAGCACGCTGTTCTTCCTGGTGCCGTATCCGGGCGCGTGTATCCATGTGCCGCCACCGCCGCCTAACCAATTAGTGTTGGTGCGTTATCCCAAAGGGCTGAAGCTGGACGATATCTACACGCCGCTGTGGGTCACGGGCACGTTGAAGGTGGAGAAGGTCAACAACGATTTGGCCGACGCCGCCTATGCCCTGGATGCGGGGAAGGTGCGGGTGGTGAAGGAATCTGATCTCTAGGGCTCAACACCAATCAGTGTGGGAGCTGGCTTGCCTGCGATAGCATCGGCTCGGTATCACTGATACGCCGAATCTTCTGCATCGCAGGCAAGCCAGCTCCCACATTTTGATCAGCGTTTACAGGGCGATACCGGCGATGCTCACGCCCAGCGTGTGGCTTTCACCGGGTGCCAGGCTTACCACATCATCCAGCACATTCGCTGTTTCGATGCACAGCATGCCTGTCCAGCCATCATCAGCCATGTCATCAAAGGCTTTGGCACGCTCGGTCCAAGGGTTCCAGATCACGGTCGACTTCGAACCCTGGCTGGTGAGCTGGATGCGGCGCTGCCAGTCGTTATCGATGATGCTCAACTGCGCTGGTGTATCCAGGTAG
Source organism: Pseudomonas tritici (assembly GCF_014268275.3). NCBI lineage: Bacteria > Pseudomonadati > Pseudomonadota > Gammaproteobacteria > Pseudomonadales > Pseudomonadaceae > Pseudomonas > Pseudomonas tritici. The sequence continues at coordinate 102,063 of NZ_CP077084.1, read as the reverse complement.
ATTCGGTCGGTCTCGCCGGTGAAGTGCAGCAGCCCGAATTGCTGTTTTGTGCTCCAGCCGTCGGCGGTATCGATATACGCCGATCCGTCCAGCCCTTCGACCTGCACGTTGCGCACATCGCTCACGGCGAAATAGGTGTGCAGCGCCTGGCTGAAGGTCACGGTGTGAGTGCCACGGTTGTGGCTGGTGAGGCGGATATGCAGTTGGTCGTCGAGCAGCAGGCTCAGCCTCAGGTCGACTAGATGGGGCCAGCCAGGGAAGCCGCCCGTAGGTACTGGCAGCACCAGGTCAACACGCAATGCCTCGCCTTCAAGCTCGGTGCCGGCCAATTCCCAGCGTGCCGTGCGCGCAAAACCGTGCGCGCCGGCAGGCTGATCGCCTTGACGCATCGCCTTGACGCTCTGGGGGTTGCGGTCGAATACGCCAAACCACGGCCAGCACACTGGCACACCGGTACGAATGCCTTTGCCTTGCTTGAACACCGCGTCAGGGTTCGGCCAGATCAGCGGCTGCTCGCCGTCGCGTCCGTAACTGAAGATATGTGCACCCTGTTGGGCCACCATCAGTTCGGCGCCGTTGTGGCGGATGCGCCAGCAATCCAGCTCGTCGATTTTCGCGGTCTCAACGTGGGGCGTAGGCATAGCAACACTCTTCAATGGCAGGCAATGGGGCAATTGACCGTCAAAACCGTGTGAGGTTTAACGCGCGCGTGACGGTACCGAACGCGTACGGCCGCTGCCATCGATGGCGACAAACACGAATACGGCCTCGGTGACCTTGCGCCATTCGCTGGACAGCGGGTCGTCGCTCCACACTTCGACCATCATCTGGATCGAGCTGCGGCCGATTTCCAAGGCCTGGGTATAGAAGGAAAGCTGCGCGCCCACCGCAACCGGCACAAGGAACGCCATGCGATCAATCGCCACGGTGGCGACACGCCCGCCTGCGACCTTGCTGGCCATGGCGGTGCCGGCGAGGTCCATCTGCGCGACCAGCCAGCCGCCGAAGATATCGCCGAAACCGTTGGTTTCACGTGGAAGCGCGGTGATTTGCAGGGCGAGATCGCCTTGCGGGATTGGATCTTCTTGTTCGAGTTCGATCATGCCGAGGGCCTCTGACCCGTGACGCTTCATGGGTATTTCAAGTGGATAGCCGTCTTATGGAAAAACGTTTCAGCACCAACATACACCGCGTGATGCGTTTCTCGTAAGGCGTACTAAAGGGAAACTCTGCCAAATCGGCTGGACGGCACCCAACAACGTTTTGGCACAGCAGCCCCTCAAGACTGCGGTTCTTGCGCCTGTAAGGGCCGAGTATATCGGGACCCTGGCGCCACGACGACCTCTGGGGGCTCATTTGGTCGGCAATTCGCGGCTGTATGGGGGCTTTTTGTGGCAACTGTGCTTCTGGTGTGCTTTTCCGGGCGATTTGCTATCTTGCCGAACCTGCTCCGGCCCTGCCAACACCTCGGGCTTGCCGTTCTGACTAATAAGAGAAGCCTTGCCATGTCCTCCGTGCCCGCAAGCAGTGCGCAACCTTCGCGCCCGCTGACCCGCAACGACTACAAAACCCTGTCGCTGTCTGCCTTGGGCGGGGCGCTGGAATTTTATGATTTCATCATTTTCGTGTTTTTCGCCACCGTGGTCGGAAAACTCTTCTTCCCCGTCGACATGCCCGAATGGCTGCGCATGATGCAGACCTTCGGCATCTTCGCCGCGGGCTACCTGGCACGCCCGTTGGGCGGCATCATCATGGCGCACTTCGGTGACCTGCTGGGTCGCAAGAAGATGTTCACCCTGAGCATCTTCATGATGGCCGTGCCGACCCTGATCATGGGCCTGCTGCCGACTTACGCACAGATTGGCCTGTGGGCCCCGGTCCTGCTGCTGTTGATGCGCATCATCCAGGGCGCAGCCATTGGTGGCGAAGTACCAGGCGCTTGGGTGTTTGTCTCCGAGCACGTACCACCACGCCATATCGGCTATGCCTGCGGCACCCTGACCAGCGGCCTGACCGCCGGCATTTTGCTGGGTTCGCTGGTGGCCACCGCCATCAACACGCTTTATAGCCCGGAGCAGGTCTCGGATTACGCCTGGCGGATCCCGTTCCTGCTTGGCGGTGTGTTCGGCCTGCTGTCGGTGTACCTGCGCCGTTGGCTGCATGAAACACCGATCTTCGCCGAAATGCAGCAACGCAAGACCCTGGCCGCCGAGCTGCCATTGCGCGCCGTGCTGCGCGACCACCGTGGCGCCATCGTCTTGTCGATGCTGCTGACCTGGCTGCTGTCGGCCGGCGTCGTGGTGGTCATCCTGATGACCCCGACCGTGCTGCAAACCGTCTACCACTTCAGCCCGACCGTGGCGCTGCAGGCCAACAGCCTGGCCATCGTCACCCTGAGCCTGGGTTGCATCGCCTCGGGCGCCCTGGCCGACCGCTTCGGCGCTGGCCGCGTGCTGATCAGCGGATGTGCGCTGTTACTGGCGACTTCCTGGACGCTGTATCACAGCCTGATGGCCCACCCGGACTGGCTGTTCCCGCTGTACGCCTTGACCGGCCTGTTCGTAGGCACCATCGGCGTGGTGCCATACGTGATGGTCAAAGCCTTCCCGCCCGTGGTGCGCTTCAGCGGGTTGTCGTTCTCCTATAACGTGGCCTACGCCGTGTTCGGCGGGCTGACGCCGCTGGCCGTGTCGCTGTTGATGAAAGAAAGCCCGATGGGCCCGGCCTACTACGTTGCCGCGCTGTGTGTGATGGGGATGGTAGTGGGTGGGTATCTGTGGAAGCGCGCCCGCTGATTGTTTGATAACGATCGCTCCCACGGCCTGCGTGGGAGTGATGGCCGTTCCTCGCTTTATCCCCTCCCTTGCCAATAGTGGCCTTTCATCTAACTGTCACATTCCCGACATAGAGTGTTCACACGGCCTCCTGATACTTGGCCCCGATCCAATTATCCCTATCTGCTAGGAGCAAGGCATGAAACTGAAACGTTTGATGGCGGCAATGACTTTTGTCGCTGCTGGCGTTGCGACCGCCAACGCGGTGGCCGCTGGTGTTGATCCGGCAATCCCGGCTTACGTTAAGACCACTGGTGTGTCGGGCAACTTGTCCAGCGTTGGTTCCGATACCCTGGCTAACCTGATGACCCTGTGGGCCGAGGGTTACAAGAAGGAATACCCGAACGTCAACATTCAGATTCAAGCTGCCGGCTCCGCTACTGCGCCACCTGCGCTGACTGAAGGCACCTCCAACCTGGGCCCGATGAGCCGCAAGATGAAGGACACCGAACTGGCCGCCTTCGAGCAGAAGTACGGCTACAAGCCAACCGCTATCCCGGTTGCCGTGGATGCCTTGGCTGTATTCGTGCACAAGGACAACCCGATCCAGCACCTGACCATGGAACAAGTCGACGCCATCTTCTCCTCGACTCGCCTGTGCGGTGGCAAAGCCGACGTGAAAACCTGGGGTGACCTGGGCGTGACCGGCGACCTGGCTAACAAGCCAGTACAACTGTTCGGTCGTAACTCGGTGTCCGGCACCTACGGCTACTTCAAAGAAGAAGCCCTGTGCAAAGGCGACTACAAGCCAAACGTGAACGAACAACCAGGCTCGGCTTCGGTCGTGCAGTCGATCAGCTCCTCGCTGAACGGCATCGGTTACTCGGGCATCGGCTACAAGACCGCCAGCGTGAAAACAGTGGCCCTGGCCAAGAAAGGCAGCACTGAGTTCATCGAAGACAGCGAAGAAAACGCCCTGAACGGCAAATACCCGCTGTCGCGCTTCCTCTACGTTTACGTCAACAAAGCCCCGAACAAGCCTCTGGCTCCGCTGGAAGCTGAGTTCGTGAAGCTGGTGCTGTCCAAACAGGGCCAGGAAGTTGTAGTGAAAGACGGCTACATCCCACTGCCAGCCAAAGTCGCCGCCAAGGCACTGGCTGACCTGGGTCTGAAAGAAGGCAACTGATTGCCTCTGCGGGGCCGGCCTGCCGGCTCCGCATCCGAATTTTCCAATCCGCTGCCAGCTATGCTTCGCGGCGGATTTGTTGCGTCACTGCACTGTCATCTTTCTGTCATACAGGATCGCTAGGGTGTGCGCATGAATGATCTGGCCAATTCCACCATGACGACGACTTCTCCCCCCAAGCGCATTGATTTCAATACGCCTGAGCTGCAACGCAAACGCCGCATTCGCGCGCTCAAGGACCGACTGACCCGTTGGTATGTACTGGTCGGCGGCCTCGCTGTCCTCGGCGCCATCACCCTGATTTTCTTCTTTCTTGCTTATGTCGTCGCGCCCTTGTTCCAGGGCGCCTCATTGACCAAGGAAGACGCACTGACCCCGGCCTGGATCCAGGACGCCGGCAAGCCGCTGATGATCTCCCTCGAAGAACAGAACCAAGTTGCCATGCGGGTTTCCGACAAGGGCCAGGCGCTGTTCTTTGATGTGGCGACGGGCGCCGAACTCAAGCGTGTCGACCTGCCCCTGCCCGCCGGCACCAGCGTTGCGTCCATCGGTGAAGACCAACCCGGCAGCCCGCTGGTGATCCTGGGTTTGTCCAACGGCCAGTCCCTGGTGTTCCGCCACACCTATAAGGTGTCCTACCCGGACGGCAACAAAACCATTTCGCCTGCAATCGAATACCCCTACGGTGAAACCCCGATCGTGCTGGATGACGCCGGCCGTCCGTTGGAGCACGTCGCCCTCAATGCCACGGACTCCACCTTGGTAGTCGCCGGTTCGGCCGGTTCGCACTTGAACGTGCTGTCCCTGAGCCGCGAAGAAAACATGATGACCGGCGAAGTCACCAGTGAGCAGAAGCGTATCGAGCTGCCGCAAATGACTGAGCCCGTGAAGGCGATCTTCATCGACCCACGCCAGCAGTGGCTCTATGTGATTAACGGCCGTGCCCTCGCCGATGTATTCAGCCTGCGCGACAACAGCCTCAACGGTCGCTACAAGCTGCTGGAAGACGGCAACGCTGAAGTCACCGCCAGCACTCAGTTGGTGGGTGGTATCTCGCTGATCATCGGTAACTCCAAGGGCGGCCTGGCCCAGTGGTTCATGGCCCGTGACCCGGATGGCGAGCAGCACCTCAAGCAGATCCGCACCTTCCAGATGGGCACCACGCCTATCGTTGAAATTTCCGCTGAAGAGCGTCGCAAAGGCTTCACTGCCCTCGATGCCTCCGGCAAGTTTGGCGTGTTCCACAGCACCGCGCACCGCACGCTGCTGGTTGACCCGGTCGTCGACGGACAAGGCGTGTATGGCCTGTCGCCCCGCGCCAACCGCGTGATCGTGGAAGCCGGCGGTAAGTTGCAGCCGTTGATGCTGGACAACCCGCACCCGGAAGTCTCCTGGAGCGCGTTGTGGAGCAAGGTCTGGTACGAAAACTACGACGAGCCTAAATACGTCTGGCAATCGACCGCCGCCAACACCGACTTCGAACCCAAGATGAGCCTGGCCCCGCTGACCTTCGGCACCTTGAAGGCTGCGTTCTACGCCATGCTGCTGGCTGCGCCGCTCGCCGTTGCCGCGGCGATCTACACCGCTTACTTCATGGCTCCGAGCCTGCGCCGCAAGGTCAAGCCGGTGATCGAGCTGATGGAAGCCATGCCGACGGTGATCCTCGGCTTCTTCGCCGGCCTGTTCCTGGCGCCGTATGTGGAAGGGCATCTACCGGGGATTTTCAGCCTGCTGATGCTGTTGCCGATTGGCATCCTGGTCGCCGGCTTCGTGTTCAGCCGCCTGCCTGAGTCGATCCGCCTGCGCGTTCCCGATGGTTGGGAAAGTGCGATCCTGATCCCGGTGATCCTGTTTGTGGGTTGGCTCTCGCTGTACATGAGCCCCTACCTGGAGACCTGGTTCTTTGGCGGTGACATGCGTATGTGGATCTCTCACGACCTAGGCATCACCTACGACCAGCGCAACGCCCTGGTGGTCGGTTTGGCCATGGGCTTCGCGGTGATCCCGAACATTTACTCCATCGCCGAAGACGCTGTGTTCAGCGTGCCGCGCGGCCTGACCCTGGGCTCCCTGGCCCTGGGCGCCACCCCGTGGCAGACCATGACGCGCGTGGTGATTCTGACCGCCAGCCCGGGCATCTTCTCGGCGCTGATGATCGGCATGGGCCGCGCTGTCGGCGAGACCATGATCGTGTTGATGGCCACCGGTAACACCCCGGTGATGGAAATGAACCTGTTCGAAGGCCTGCGCACGCTCGCGGCCAACGTCGCGGTGGAAATGCCCGAGTCGGAAGTCGGCGGCAGTCACTACCGCGTGCTGTTCCTCTCGGCGCTGGTGCTGCTGTTGTTCACCTTCATCATGAACACCCTCGCCGAGCTGATCCGTCAGCGTCTGCGCAAGAAATACTCGTCGCTTTAAGAAAGGTAGAAGTCTGTGAAACAGAACTCCCTGAATGGATGGTTCAAGAGCGGCGCCCCGGGCGTCTGGATCAGCGGTGGCGCGGTGTCCATCGCGGTCATCATGACCATTGGTTTGCTGGCTGTGATTGCGGTGCGTGGTTTGGGCCACTTCTGGCCAGCCGACCTGATCCAGGCCAACTACACCGTACCGGGCCAGGCCAATCACATCGTCATCGGCGAAGTGGTGCAGAAAGAAGAAGTACCGCGTGAGCGCCTGAAAAGCGCTGGCCTGCCCGTGCCGGACCAAGGCCCGGAATTCATGACCCGCGAGCTGATCAAGGTCGGCAACCGCGACCTGAACGGCAACGACTTCACCTGGATCGTCGGCGAGTGGCTCAAGGACCAGACCACGCCTGCGAACCTGATGACCATCGAGCGGCGTGAGTGGGGCAACTTCTACGGCACGCTGGTCAACGTCAAACAGGATGGCAAGGTCATCGCCGAAGGCGAAGCTGCGTGGCCAGAGCTGCAGGCCCGTGTCGACCGCGTCAACAAGCTGGCTGTCCAGCTCAAGACCCTGGAGAAGTCCGACATTGGCGCGATCAACGCCGGCCTTGAACGCATCCGCCTGCACGGTCGCAAACTGGAGCTGGAAGGCAAGCTCGACGCCGCCGCCCAAGCCGACATGGACGCTGACCGCGCCGAACTGAATGCCCGTTACCAAGACATCGAAGCACGCTTGGCCGACCTGCATGCCCAGTTCAACCGCGACTCGCTGACCGCCCGTGACGGCAACGGCAAGGAAGTGGAAATCGGCATCGGCAAAGTGGTGCACGCCTACCAGCCTAACGCCATGGGCACGATGACCAAGATCGGCTTCTACTTCAGCAAGGTCTGGGAATTCCTCAGCGATGACCCGCGGGAAGCCAACACCGAAGGCGGGATCTTCCCGGCCATCTTCGGCACCGTGATGATGACCCTGATCATGGCAATGATCGTGACGCCGTTCGGCGTGCTGGCGGCGGTGTACCTGCGTGAATACGCCAAGCAGAACACGTTGACGCGCATCATCCGTATCGCCGTGAACAACCTGGCCGGCGTACCGGCCATCGTCTACGGCGTGTTCGGCCTGGGCTTCTTCGTGTATGTATTGGGTGGCTCGGTTGACCGCCTGTTCTTCGCCGAAGCCCTGCCGGCGCCGACCTTCGGTACGCCGGGCCTGCTTTGGGCTTCGTTGACCCTCGCGCTGCTGGCGGTGCCGGTGGTGATCGTGGCCACCGAAGAAGGCCTTGCGCGGATTCCTCGCACCGTACGTGAAGGTTCCTTGGCACTCGGCGCGACCAAGGCGGAAACGCTGTGGAAGATCGTGCTGCCGATGGCCAGCCCGGCGATGATGACCGGCATGATCCTCGCCGTGGCCCGCGCCGCCGGTGAAGTGGCGCCGCTGATGTTGGTCGGTGTAGTGAAGCTGGCCCCGTCGCTGCCGCTGGACGGCAACTATCCGTACCTGCACCTGGACCAGAAGATCATGCACCTGGGCTTCCATATTTATGACGTCGGCTTCCAGAGCCCTAACGTCGAGGCGGCACGGCCACTGGTGTACGCCACCGCCTTGTTGCTGGTGCTGGTGATCGCCACGCTCAACTTGTCGGCGGTGTGGATCCGTAACCACCTGCGCGAAAAATACAAGGCGTTGGACAGCTAAGCGGGCCGGACACGGTCAATGTGGGGGCTGGCTTGCCTGCGATGCAGACGACTGGGTTTAGCAGGTACACCGCGGTGATGCCATCGCAGGCAAGCCAGCTCCCACAGGGGCCAGCGCCAGACACAGATTTTTGAGTAAACCGCCCCGGCGGTTCAACGAAACGAATTGGTAGCACAGGGAGCATCCCATGCAACAAGACACCCATTCCCACGGCATCAACATGTCTGCCCTGGGTCGCGACAAGCAGAGCCTGAGCCTGGCCCAGGAAACCGTGGCCATCGAAGTGCCGGGCCTGAGCCTGTACTACGGTGAAAAGCAGGCGCTGTTCGACGTCAGCATGAACATCCCCAAGCAGCGTGTGACCGCCTTCATTGGCCCGTCGGGCTGCGGCAAGTCGACGCTGCTGCGCACCTTCAACCGCATGAACGACCTGGTCGACGGTTGCCGCGTGGAAGGTGCCATCAACCTCTACGGCACCAACATCTACCGCAAGGGCGAAGACGTGGCCGAGCTGCGTCGTCGCGTGGGCATGGTGTTCCAGAAGCCCAACCCGTTCCCCAAGACCATCTACGAAAATGTGGTCTACGGCCTGCGCATCCAGGGCATCAACAAGAAGCGCATTCTCGACGAAGCGGTTGAGTGGGCACTCAAGGGCGCGGCGCTGTGGGACGAGGTCAAAGACCGCCTGCACGAGTCGGCACTCGGCTTGTCCGGCGGCCAGCAGCAACGTTTGGTGATCGCGCGCACCATCGCGGTGGAACCGGAAGTGCTGCTGCTCGACGAACCTTGCTCGGCACTCGACCCGATTTCGACGCTGAAGGTTGAAGAGCTGATCTACGAGCTCAAGTCCAAGTTCACCATCGTCATCGTGACCCACAACATGCAACAGGCGGCGCGGGTTTCCGACTACACCGCGTTCATGTACATGGGCAAGTTGGTGGAATTCGGCGATACCGATACCCTGTTCACCAATCCGGCGAAGAAGCAGACCGAAGACTACATCACCGGTCGCTACGGCTAGGACGCTGTGGTTCTCATCGCACTGACGCTGCGGTTCTCCGCACCTTACCGGACGCTCCAAGGACGCCAACATGATTAGCAAAGAAGGCCTTACCCACCACATCTCCGCGCAGTTCAACGCCGAGCTCGAGGAAGTGCGCAGCCACCTCCTGGCGATGGGCGGGCTGGTGGAAAAGCAAGTCAACGACGCCGTCACTGCGCTGATCGAGGCCGACTCGGGCCTGGCCCAGCAAGTGCGGGAGATCGATGACCAGATCAACCAGATGGAACGCAACATCGACGAAGAATGCCTGCGCATTCTCGCCCGTCGCCAACCGGCAGCGTCCGACCTGCGTTTGATCATCAGCATCTCCAAGTCGGTGATCGACCTGGAGCGCATCGGCGACGAAGCCACCAAGATCGCCCGCCGTGCCATCCAGCTGTGCGAAGAAGGCGAAGCACCGCGTGGTTACGTGGAAGTGCGTCATATCGGCGACCAGGTGCGCAACATGGTGCGTGATGCACTCGACGCGTTTGCGCGCTTCGACGCTGACCTGGCCCTGTCGGTGGCCCAGTACGACAAGGTCATTGACCGCGAGTACAAGACCGCGCTGCGCGAGCTGGCGACCTACATGATGGAAGACCCGCGCTCTATCTCGCGGGTCTTGAGCATTATCTGGGTACTGCGCTCCCTGGAGCGGATCGGCGACCACGCGCGCAATATCTCGGAATTGGTGATCTACCTGGTGCGCGGCACCGACGTACGGCACATGGGCCTCAAGCGCATGAAGGCCGAAGTTGAAGGTTCAGTCGATCAAATCCCTAATGTTCCGGGCGTAACTGACGATAAGTAAGGTTGCCCGAGAAATTAACGCCCGGCCTTTGGTCGGGCGTTTTCGTTTGCGGCAGCTGAATTTATTACGTTTCGGATGAAAGATAGTCCGAACGTGACTGCAGAGTTTTGGCAAAATGCCATCAGTCAGGCGTCTTGCGTGCCGAAGTTTTTATAGGATGAAGGGTCGATGAGTAAAGTCAGTGTATTGGTGGTGGATGACGCCTCGTTTATCCGCGACCTGGTGAAGAAGTGCCTGCGCAACTACTTCCCCGGGATCAAGCTTGAAGACGCGGTGAACGGTAAAAAGGCCCAGGCCATCCTGATGCGCGAATCCTTCGACCTGGTGCTGTGCGACTGGGAAATGCCGGAGATGTCCGGGCTTGAGCTGTTGACCTGGTGCCGTGAGCAACCTCACCTCAAGGCCATGCCATTTGTGATGGTGACCAGCCGTGGCGACAAGGAAAACGTGGTCCAGGCCATCCAGGCCGGGGTTTCCGGCTACGTCAGCAAGCCGTTCACCAACGAACAGCTGCTGAGCAAGGTCAAGCAGGCGCTGCATAAGGTTGGCCGCCTCGACGCCCTGGTCGCCAGCGCACCCACCAAGATGAACTCGGCCTTCGGCAACGACTCCCTGAGCGCCCTGACCGGCGGCAAACCCGAAGCGGTCAAGTCGGCACCAGTGGCTGCTGCTCCTGCTCCGAGCCGAGGCCTGCTCAACAGCCCAGCGGCTCAAGCGCCTGCCGCGGCATCCCCGGCCGGCGGTCGTGGTCAAGGTCAGTTGCGCCTGTCCAGTGGCACCCAACAATGCGTGATCAAGGCGTTGAGCATAAAGGAAGCGCTGTTGGTGGTCCGTCGCGGCGAAGTCCTGCCTCAGGTACTGGAAAGCGCCGTGCTCGACCTGGAACAAGGCGACAACGCTGAAGTGGCGCGCCTCAACGGCTACCTGCATGCCATCGTCGCCTTCGAACCCAAGCCTGATAGCGACTGGCTGCAACTGACCTTCCGGTTTATCGACCAGGACGCGCAGAAGCTCGACTACATCTCCCGCCTGATTGCACGCGGTACGGCGCAGAAGCATTTTGTGCCGGGTGCGTGATTTGTAGTGAGCGGGCTTGTCCCGCGCTGGGTGGCGAAGCCGCCCCAAAACCAGACGACGCGTTTCATCTGAAAAAATGCGGTGGCTGCATTAGGGCGGCTTCGCCACCCAGCGCGGGACAAGCCCGCTCACTACAGACTGTAACGATCGCTAGCTAATCTCCCGTGCAGTCATATCGGCAGGTTCACGCCATGCTCATGCGCTTACTACTGTGCTGCGGGCTGGCAGCGGTCGTCACTTCGACCCAGGCCATGACCCTCTACAAATCCACCGATGCCAATGGCGAGGTGTTTTTCAGTGACCGGCAAACCCCGGGTGCCCAGGCGTTTGTGATCCAGGAGCGTAGGGTCGAACGCGTGAAACCGCTGATGCCCCTGGCGCCCCAACCGCGTTATTCACAACAAGCCTACCGCTATCCCTTGCCCTGGCGCGGCGGCCCGTTCCGCCTGAGCCAAGGCCCCAACGGTAGCTTCAGCCACACCGACGCCAAGAGCCGCTACGCCATGGACATCGCCATGCCGGAAGGCACGCCGATCATTGCGGCGCGCAGCGGTGTGGTGGTGAAGACCGAGACTGAGCAGGAGGGGCGTGGCAGTGATGCCTCAGGCAATTTCGTGCGGGTGCGTCACGATGACGGCACCGAGGGCGTGTACCTGCACCTCAAGCAAGGTTCGGTGAGTGTCAGGGCAGGGCAGCGTGTAGCGGTGGGAAGCCCGCTGGCGTTGTCGGGCAATACCGGCAACAGCAGCGGGCCGCATCTGCATTTTGTGGTGCAGCGCGCCAGCGAGGCGGGGCTGGTGTCGATCCCGTACGAGTTCAACCAGCCAGTGGGTGCATTGCCCAACTTCGCGTTGGGCAATTGAGGGTTCAATCCAGCAGCAGCACCTTGGCCAACACGATTTTCGGCCCTTTCATCTTCTTGATGATGATGCGCAAGCCTTCCACCTCCAGCACTTCTTCCTCTTCCGGCACCCGCTTGAGGGTGTCGTAGATCAGCCCGGCCAGGGTTTCCGCTTCGATGTGGTCCAGGTCGACACCCAGCAAGCGCTCCACCTTGAACAGCGGGGTATCGCCGCGTACCAGTAGCTTGCCCGGTTGATAGGCCAGGATGCCGCGCTCGGCCTTACGGTGTTCGTCCTGGATATCGCCAACCAGTACTTCCAGCACGTCCTCCATGGTGAGGTAGCCGATGATGTTGCCGTCGGCTTCCTCCACCAGGGCGAAGTGCGCGCCGCCTTTGCGGAACTGCTCCAGCAACTGCGACAACGGCATATGCCGCGACACACGCTCCAGCGGGCGGGTCAGCTCGGCCAGGTTGAAGGATTCGGGGATGTGGTCCAGGGCGGCCAGCTCCAGCAGCAAATCCTTGATGTGCAACAGGCCCACGAACTCGTTGCGCACCGCGTCATATACCGGGTAACGGCTGAATTTGTGACGACGGAACAGCGCGAGTATTTCCTTGAGCGGGGCGTTGAAGTCCAGGGTCACCAGGTCTTCCCGGGAGTTGGCCCAGTCCACCACTTCCAGCTCGCCCATTTCCACGGCGGAGGCGAGTACGCGCATGCCTTGGTCGCTCGGGTCCTGGCCACGGCTGGAGTGCAGGATCAGTTTGAGTTCTTCGCGGCTGTAATGGTGTTCGTGGTGCGGGCCAGGCTCGCCTTGGCCGGCGATGCGCAAGATGGCGTTGGCGCTGGCGTTGAGCAGGTAAATCGCCGGGTACATGGCCCAGTAGAACAGGTACAGCGGCACCGCAGTCCACAGCGACAGCAGCTCGGGCTTGCGAATTGCCCAGGACTTGGGCGCCAGTTCGCCAACCACGATGTGCAGGTAGGAAATCACGAAGAAGGCGGCAAAGAACGACACGCCTTTGATGACTTCCGGGGACTCGACGCCCATCGCGCCCAGCAGCGGCTCGAGGATGTGTGCGAAGGCCGGCTCACCGACCCAGCCCAGGCCCAGGGAGGCGAGGGTGATACCCAGCTGGCAGGCCGACAAGTAGGCGTCGAGCTGGCTGTGTACGGTGCGCAGGATCTGCCCGCGCCAGCCGTTGGTGTGGGCGATGGCCTCGACCCGAGTCGAGCGCAGTTTGACCATGGCAAATTCCGCCGCAACGAAGAAACCGTTGAGCAGTACCAGGACCAGTGCAAAAAGAATCATGCCGAAGTCGGCGAAGAGCGTAGCGAGGGTGATACCAGGGGAAGGGTCCATGATGGGGTTTTGCAGGTTCCGTGTTCAATAAAGGGTGGCAGGTGAGCCTGAAGGGCAGGCGCAAGTCGGCCAATGTAGCGGCTGACGGGGCGCTTGCCTAGTGCCCACTGCCGGGCGGGGCAAGGAATACAATCTCCAAAACAACTCATATCCCTGTGGGAGCGGGCTTGCTCGCGAAAGCGGTGGCTCAGTCAACTCATTCGTAGCTGACCCACCGCATTCGCGAGCAAGCCCGCTCCCACAGTTAGTCCAGCGTCGTTTTCGAGTTACTCGTCTGTGCCAACCAGCCGCGAACGCGTCATCTGCGCCGGCGGAAAATGGCAGGTAAACGTACTGCCATGCCCCAGCACGCTACTGATTTCCAGGCGGGCGCGGTGGCGCAAGAGCACGTGCTTGACGATCGCCAGGCCGAGCCCGGTGCCGCCGGTGTTGGAGTTGCGGCTGGAGTCGACGCGGTAGAAACGCTCAGTCAGGCGCGGCAGGTGTTTGGCGTCGATGCCGATGCCGGAGTCCTGCACGCTCAAGTGTGCACCCTGTTCGTCGGCCCACCAGCGGATGCGGATATTGCCTTTGTCCTGGGTGTACTTCACGGCGTTGAACACCAGGTTGGAAAACGCGCTGCGCAACTCGCCTTCGCTGCCTTTGAGCAGCACGGTCGGGTCGGCTTCCAGGGTGATCTGCTGCCCGCGTTGACCGGAGAGGGCCTGGGCGTCGTTCTTGATGGTCTGCAACAGGCTTTGCACCGCCACCGGATGGTTATCCGACGGGTAGTCAGTTGCCTCAAGCTTAGCCAGCAAGAGCAGGTCGTTGAGCAGCGTCTGCATGCGCGAACCTTGCTGCTGCATCTGCTGCAGGGCCCGGCTCCAGCGCGGGTTGATCTCGTCGACGTTGTCCAGCAGCGTCTCCAGGTAACCGCAGATCACGGTCAGAGGCGTGCGCAGCTCGTGGGAGACGTTGGCAACGAAGTCTTTGCGCATCTGTTCCAACTGGTGAATGCGGGTCACGTCGCGCACCAGCATCAGGTGTTCGTTGTTGCCGTAGCGCGTCAGGTATAGCTGGATGCGCACGCGGTCATTGGTGGGCGAGGGGATTTCCAGGGCTTCTTCGTAGTTCTCCTGTTCGAAGTACTCCTTGAAGCGCGGGTGGCGCACCAGGTTGGTGACCGGCTGGCCGCTGTCCTGGGGCGTCTTGAGGCCCAGCAGGGTTTCGGCCGCGCGGTTCCACCATTCCAGGTTGCCGTCGCTGTCGAGCATGATCACCGCGTCTTTGAGCGCGGCGGTGGATTCCTGCACCCGGTCGATCACCGCCTGCAGGCGCCCGCGCACCCGTTGGTCGCGGCGTTGCAGGTGGTAGATGCTGTCGAACACCTCGCCCCACAGGCCGTAGCCGTCGGGTGGTGCTTCGTCGGGTTTGTGCTGGCGCAGCCATTCGTGCAGACGCAGCAGTTGCTTGAGGGTCCAGCCCAGGTACAAGGCAATGCCGACTGCCAGGCTCCAGCCGTAATAACCACTGACCAGGCCCACCAACAGGCAGCCGGTGATCAGCAAAAGCATGTGGCGGATCAGGGTGCCATGCCAGTTTTGATTCACTTGAACATGCGTCCTTGTCAGCTGTTAAGTCGGGCTCTTAAAAAGATGGCAGGCTCAGCCCTTGGTGGAAAACCGATAGCCAGTGCCGCGCACGGTTTGTACCAGATTCTCGTAGGCCTCGCCCAAGGCTTTGCGCAGGCGGCGGATATGCACATCCACGGTGCGCTCCTCCACATACACGTTGCCGCCCCACACTTGGTCGAGCAGTTGGCCGCGCGTGTAGGCACGCTCCTGGTGGGTCATGAAGAACTGCAGCAGGCGATATTCGGTAGGGCCCATCTCTGCCGGCGTGCCGTCGATGGTCACGCGGTGGCTGATCGGGTCCAGCAACAGGCCGCCGACTTCAATCGGCGCTTCGCCATCGGTGGGGCCGGCGCGGCGCAATACGGCTTTCAGACGAGCGACCAGTTCTCGTGGGGAAAACGGCTTGGTGATGTAGTCATCCGCGCCGACTTCCAGGCCCTGAATCTTGTTGTCCTCTTCGCCCTTGGCGGTGAGCATGATGATCGGGATGTCTCCGGTCAGCTCGTCACGCTTGAGACGGCGGGCCAGCTCGATGCCGGAGGTGCCGGGCAGCATCCAGTCCAGCAGGATCAAGTCCGGCTTGCGGTCGACGATAATGGCATGGGCCTGCTGGGAGTTCTCCGCCTCCAGGCAGTCATAGCCGGCCATTTCCAACGCAACGGCGATCATCTCGCGGATGGGCGCTTCGTCGTCAACAATCAGAATGCTCCTGCCAACCATGCTCAAAAATCCTCTTGTCATTTAACTGTCTTGCGCCGCATTAGATAACGGAATTATTGCAGTCGTGTGACAGTAATTTAGTCGCTCGGGCAATTCTCGCCTCTGTGGACTACGCTGTGGGTCCGAATCCTGACAACCAAAATAGGAAGGTTCCGATGACTTACAGCACGATTTCCTGGAAAGCCCTGCTGGTAACGGCCGTGTTAACGCTGCCGACCCTGGCGTTCGCGGCGGAGCCGGCGATGACTAAAGATGGGATGCTGGTCGACCACAAGGGCATGACCCTCTACACCTTCGACAAGGATGCTGACGGCAAGTCAGTGTGCAAGGACCAGTGCGCGACCAACTGGCCGCCGCTGAAGGCTGAGTCCACCGATACCTCCATGGGCAAATGGACCGTGATCACCCGCGACGACCAGACCAGCCAGTGGGCTTATGACGGCAAGCCGGTCTACACCTACAAGGATGATAAAAAGGCCGGTGACAAGACCGGTGATGGCAAGGGTGGGGCGTGGCATGTGATCAAGCCCTGACCACGCGGTGCTTCTGACGCCTTCGCGAGCAAGTCGAGGGCGTCAGTTCGATCACCACGAAAAACGGCGCTCAGCGAAACGCGTAGTCCGCCACAATTCCGACAAAAATCGCCAACCCCGCCCAGTGGTTGTGCAAAAACGCTTTGAAGCACTTCATCCGATCCTTGTCGCGGGTGTACCAGAACTCCCAGGCAAAACATCCAGCCGCCGCCAGCAACCCCAGGTGGAACCAGCCGCCCAGCTCAAACCGTGTACCGGCCAGCAACAGGCACACCAACGCCAGGCCCTGCAGGGTAAGGATAATCACGCGATCGGCATCACCGAACAGAATGGCGGTGGATTTCACGCCGATCTTCAAGTCGTCGTCACGGTCGGTCATCGCGTAATAAGTGTCATAGCCCACCGTCCAGAGCAGGTTCGCGATGTACAGCAGCCAGGCAGCGGCGGGCAAGCTGCCGGTCTCGGCGGTAAACGCCATCGGCATGCCCCACGAAAACGCCGCGCCCAGCACCACTTGAGGGTAATAGGTGTAACGCTTCATGAACGGGTAGCTCGCCGCCAACGCCAAACCACCGAGGGACAGCAGGATAGTGGTGGCGTTAGTCAACAGCACCAGCAGGAAACTGATGCCCATCAGCACTGCAAAAAACACCAGCGCTTCCTTGGAACTGATCTTGCCGCTCACCAGCGGGCGCTGCTCGGTGCGCTTCACATGGCCGTCGACCTTGCGGTCGGCCCAATCATTGATCACGCAGCCGCCTGCCCGGGTCAGCACCACGCCCAACACGAAAATCACGATGTTGATAAAGGACGGCGAACCCTTGCCGGCAATCCACAGCGCCCACAGCGTTGGCCACAGCAGCAGGTAGATGCCAATGGGTTTGTCCATCCGGGTCAACTGAATGAAATCCCAGGCCCTCGGGTTAAGGCGGTTCAGGGATTTGAGCAGGCGTTGATACATCAGCAGTTCTCCGGATGGGCATGCAGCGCGTGCCAGAAGCTCGGCAAAAAGATCTCCGCCACCAGCACGCTCAGCGCACCGCGATCAAAGCGTGAGCGGCGTGCCCACAGCCCGTCGGCCTGGTCCGCCGTGGGCAACCACTGCCGCGGGTAATGGCACACCTCGATCGCCTGGCGGGTGAAGGCCTGGTCGCAAAACAGCAATTCGCCCAGTGATCGGCTGCCCAACTCATCCATGTGCAAGCCGTCGCCCTGCAAGGCACTGCGCGCCGCCACACTGCGCGCGAACACCCACGGCTGGCCCTGCCCACGCAAATACACTTCACGCACCCAGCCGATACTGGCCGGCGCCAGCGCCAGGGCAGCACATTCATCATCGCGCAGTGGCTGCCAGCCTTCGAACAGTGGCGTCACGCTGAAGCCGTCGTCCGACAGCCATGTCAGCCGCCGGGTGAGCGAGTCTTCGTTGAACAGCCAGTTGAGGGTCAAGGGCGCGGGCGCAGGGATCAAACGGCTCTGGGTCAGCCACTGGCAAGCATCGGGAAGGTCGATTGAGTGCGGCACGGTGAGTCAGTATTGGCAGCAAAAGAGGCGGCGAGCTTACCATGGCACCTTGGACTTTTGCCGCGCTGAACCGGTGCCTTGCGTCGATCGTGCTTGCATCTGCCGGCCCCGATCAGTACAAAACGCCCTGAGCCGCACGGCAACGCTGGATCCATCGACCGTCGGCCAAACTGCCTGGACCCTGAGGAAGCAAGTAATGAAGAAGTGGCAATGTGTAGTCTGCGGCCTGATCTATGACGAGAAAGACGGCTGGCCGGATGACGGAATCGCTCCGGGCACCCTGTGGCAGGACGTCCCGGAAGACTGGCTGTGCCCGGACTGCGGCGTGGGCAAAATGGATTTCGAAATGATCGAAATCGGCTGATCTGCAAATTTAAGAACCGTACTACAAGGAGAAAGGAATGAACGCACCTGTCGTGATCATCGGCACAGGATTGGCCGGTTACAACGTGGCCCGGGAGTTTCGCAAGCTCGACAGCGAGACCCCATTGCTGCTGATCACCGCGGATGACGGGCGCTCCTACTCCAAACCCATGCTCTCCACCGGCTTTGGCAAGAACAAGGAAGCCGATGGCCTGAGCATGGCCGAACCGGGCGCCATGGCCGAGCAACTCAAGGCCGAAGTGCGCACCCACACCCGCGTCAGCGGCATCGACCCCGGCCACAAGCGCCTGTGGATCGGCGAGGAAGCGGTGGCCTACCGCGACCTGATCCTGGCTTGGGGCGCAGAAACCGTGCGCGTACCGGTTGAAGGCGATGCGGCTGAACTGATTTTCCCGATCAACGACCTCGAAGACTACGCACGCTTCCGCGCTGCCGCTGCCGGCAAACGCCGCGTGCTGCTGCTCGGCGCAGGCCTGATCGGCTGCGAATTCGCCAACGACCTGATCCTTGGCGGTTATGAAATCGACTTGGTGGCGCCGTGCGAACAAGTCATGCCGACCCTGCTGCACCCGGCAGCGGCCGCGGCGGTGCAAGCCGGGCTGGAAGGCCTTGGTGCACGCTTCCACCTGGGCCCGGTGCTCAATCGCCTGCTGCGTACCGCAGGCGGCCTGGAAGCGCACCTCTCGGACGGTGAAGTGATCGCCTGCGACCTGGTGGTCTCCGCCATCGGCCTGCGCCCACGTGTCGACTTGGCCGCTGCTGCCGGCTTGCAGACCAATCGCGGGATCATGGTGGACCGCCACCTCAAGACCTCCCACGCCAACATCTACGCTCTGGGCGACTGCGCCGAAGTCGACGGCTTGAACCTGCTGTACGTGATGCCGCTGATGAGTTGCGCCCGCGCCCTGGCCCAGACCTTGGCCGGCAATGCCACGGCCGTCAGCTACGGCCCGATGCCAGTGACCGTCAAGACGCCGGTCTGCCCGCTGGTGGTTTCACCCCCACCACGGGGCACCGAAGGCGTGTGGAGCGTTGACGGCGAGGGTGCCGACATCAAGGCCCTGTGCCGCGACGCCAGCGGTCGCCTGCTGGGTTACGCACTGACCGGCACCGCCGTGATGGAAAAACTTGCCCTCAACAAAGAACTTCCGCCACTGCTGGCGTAAATACCGGTCGTTCTGTCGGAATAAGCACGTTTTTCACCCTAGAAAGGTCGCCGCGAGACTGGCGGAGCGTGCGAGGGCATGCCATCCTCACTCCCGTCTGCCGCAGAGTAGAGCCTGCGGCGCTTTGGGCGTTGCTCCAACGATGAGCAGCACGGACATAACAACAAAAAACCGTCAAAGAGGCTTCACTTATGCGTAAACCAGAACTCGCAGCCGCCATCGCTGAAAAAGCGGATCTCACCAAAGAACAGGCCAACCGCGTCCTCAACGCCGTTCTCGAAGAAATCACTGGCGCCCTGCACCGCAAGGACAGCGTCACCCTGGTTGGCTTCGGCACCTTCCTGCAACGCCATCGCGGCGCCCGCACCGGCAAAAACCCGCAAACCGGTGAGCCGGTGAAAATCAAGGCGAGCAACACTGTCGCGTTCAAGCCGGGCAAATCGCTGAAAGACACTGTTAACGCGTAATGGCGTTACCGTCTCGAAGGGGGCGGGGTGGTAGGAAAAATGGGCACGCCGACTGGATCGGGTGCCCATTTTTTGTTTAGGCTAGCAATCAATGGCTCTTTTTCTTTTCATCCAAATAAAAATTCAGATATTTCTTTGGTCTTTCTTGAAAGGCCCGTGCCTGACCGAACCCATACGCCTCATCAAAGGCTTTGTAAGCCTCGGCCTTTTTTCCCAATTCGAGAAATACCATTCCGACGTTTATCAGTGGGCCGGTATCAATATCTGACTCTCGGCCATCAAGCGTCTTTTGTGCCCATGACTCAGCTGCCTGGAAATCGCCGCTGTCGAAGTGAAGGTTGAAGAAAGAACCTGTAACCCACGACGATAAGGGCGCCCACTCAAGCTTTGGCTCAGGCAGTAAATCCCATGCCTGTTGGTACAGGACCTGCGCTTCAGTTTTTTTGTTTTGCTCATCGAGATCATTGCCCATCGCCATGACAGCCATGATTTTGTCTGCCAGTGTTGGATTTTCGTCTGCCAAGTCTTTCATACATAATCCTTACTAATATTTAGGCTTTTCTGCCGGGCCGATAAAGTCGCCGGGGTCCTTGTACCGGTCCGTCAGCAGTGCGCCTTTTGATCGGTTGTGGGAATAGTATTCCAGCTCATAGTTGTCAGGATCGCGCATCCAACCTCTCACTTCCTTGGTTTTAGCTCCGTGGTAACCACCTTTGCTGTTCCAATATTTAACAGCATCGGTTTTATGAGCCATATCAGCATCTTTGATCGAGTACCACTTTTTATCAGTGCTCTGGAACCGCATGTTTTTTCCGGAGCCAACTATTTTCCCTTCGGCTCTCATCCGCGCTATCACCGCTTTCCCTGTACGGCTGGCTTTGCCTGGTGTTCTACCCACGGAGTTCAGACGGCAGGACAAGCCGAGTGGGTCGATCCAACCGAACGGATTGGACGCGTACGCATAGAAATTCAAACCTCCGTGTAAACCTATCGGATCCGGCGTTGTAAACCGCCCCACATCCGGATCATAAAACCGGAACGTGTTGAAATGCAGCCCCGTCTCCCGGTCCAGATACTGCCCCTGAAACCGCAGGTTCTGCTCTTCAATGTAATAAGGCTCGCGCACTTCCTCCAGCGTGTTGCCCCACACCCGATAAGTCGCCTGCCAGACGCTGTGCCCATCGGCCTCGGTCAGTTGTTCGGGCAACCCGTTCAGGTCGTTGTGGTAGTAGCGAATCTTCTGCAACGGACCAGTACCGTCGACGCGGGCAAGGGGTTCATAGCCGTCATTGTCGTAAACATAAAGACTGGTCTGACTGTGCTTATGCTCCTGCAATAACCGCAGTCCGTCCCAGGTGAATCGAGTTTCTCCCAGCGGATAACCATCACTGCCATGCTCAGTTTTCTCGATGCGTCGACCCAGCGGGTCATAGGTCATCCTGACCACGCTGCCTTTTTCATTACGCACTTCGATCAGTCGGCTTTCGGCATCGTAGGCAAAACGTTGCAACCCGCGCTTGGCACTGCGCTTTTCAATCATCCGTCCAAACGCATCGTAGCGATAACGCTTGTCCTGATAAGTCAGCAGCTTGTTATGCACCACCAACCCGGCACCGGCCTGGGGACCGTCTAGCAAGTTGGCTGCGGCGTCGTAGGCGAAGGTTTCACGCTGGCCGTGCAGGCTGTCCTGGCTGGCGATGATGCGGCCGGTGGCGTCGTAGTGCAGCAACTGGCGGTGTTGCGCAGCGGGTTGTTGGTCGAGTTTGCCGATCAGGTTGTCGGCGGGGTCGTATTCAAACTGTTTTTGCGCCGCAGCGGGCAGCAAGGTTGACTGACTGGCGTGACGGCGCTGGCGTGAACGCAGGCGGCCGCTGCGGTCGTATTCGCTGCGGGTGCTGAGCTGGCCCTGGGTGCGCAGCACTTCGCGGTGCAGGCGGTCACGCTCGAAGTCGCTGATGACCTGGCCGTCCAGGTTGACCTGGTGCAGGTGGCCGCTGCCGTAGTACAGGCGGTTGAGCCAGCGGCCTTCCGGCAGTTGGGTTTGGATCAGGTTGCCAAGTTCGTCGTAGTGGTGTTGCAGGTTGCCTGCCGAACTCTGCTCGCAAAGCAGTTGGCCGAGGGCGTCGTAGGCAAAGCCCAGGGCTTGGGCGTTGCCCTGCGAATCGGTGAAGGTGACAGCCGTGAGCTGGTCCACCGCATCGTAGCTGTAATCGGTACGGCCATCGTCGGTGGTTTTGGCGATGAGCCGGCCAACCGCATCACGTTCCAGCCGATGAATGATGGGTGCGGGCGGCGTTTCGGGCACCAGGGCCAGCCCGTTTCCGTAAGGCGCCGGCACAGCAGTCACCGCCGTGACATTATCCAGCGGGTCATAGCTGTAGTGCTTGGCGCTGCCGTCGAGGTCTTGCTGTTCAGTCAGCCGATCCCCGGCGTCCCACGCAAAACGATAGCGTTCGCCGTTCTCGTTGATTAGCGCTTGCAGCCGTCCATAGCTGTCATAGCCGAACTGCACCTGCCGCCCATGTGCGTCGGTGCGTTGGCGCACTTGGCCACGGCGGTTGTGTTGGTAAAGCGTGGTGTGTCCGGCCGGGTCGGTGTAACCCACCAGCTGACCGCTGACATCGCGCTGATAGTGCTCGGTGCGGCCGTCCGGCAGTTGGGTACTGAGCAAGCGCCCCTGAGCGTCGTAGATAAATTGAGTGCGCTCGCCAAGGGCGTCGGTGATGACCTGCAAATACCCCCGCTCGTCGTAGCTGAAGCGCGTTGGATAACCTGAGCAGTCGATGTGCTCGGCCAGTTGCCCGAACGGATTCCAGCGCAGTTTTTTGCTTTTGCCGGTGGCGTCAATAATTTCCACGGGCTGGCCATGAGCGTCATAGCGGTAGCGCGTGACGTTGCCCAGCGGATCGGTTTCGGCAATGCAATTGCCGCGCGGGTCGTAGCGATACTGCCAACTGTTATCGGCGGCGTCGGTTTCTACCAGCGGCAGCGCCCAGTGTTCCAGCCACAAAGTCGAGTCGCTGCGGCCCAGCGGGTCGGTCTCGCCTATCAGGTTGCCGCTTTCATCGTAGCTGTACTCATAGCGCCCACCCAGGGGGTCGGTGGCGCTGAGCAATTGGCGTTCGTCGTTCCACTCGAACAGCCAGGTCTGACCGAGATTATCGCGGTACTGAATGATCTGGTGCTGAGTGTTCCAATGGCGAGTGCTGACGCGCTGCAAACCATCGGTGATGCGAGTGAGGCCAGCCTTCAAGTCATAGTCGAACTGGTAAGTGTCACCCTCATCGGTCCAGTGCCGAACCACGCGCCATTCCAAATCCTCAATCAAGGCCCATTCATAGAAGCAGCGCAACCCGGTGGGCAATTGATGCTCCACCATTCGCTGACCGATGTCGTAGGCAAAACGCCGTTGCACCTGGCCGGTTGCGTCACGCACCTCAGCCAGATTGCCGGCCGTGTCGTAGCCGTAACTAACGAGCACTTCGCGGCGTTGGTCGGGGTACAGGCGCTCAATCTGGGTCAGATGGTCTTGGTCACGTATCAGCTCAACCTGCACCAAGTCGAAAGTATCGCGCAGACGTACCAGGCGCCCTACTTCGTCATAGTCAATATGGATGCGGTTGTCGTTGCGATCGCCCAGTTGGCTCAGACGCAGCAGTGAGGGATTGGCCGGAGTGGGTTCGAACAAGCGGTAGAGGCCGTCGTCGCTTTCAATCAACAACTGCCCATTGAGGTGTCGCCGCACGGCGAGCCCTTCACCGGGGCTGAATACCGCGCCGCCCAACGGGATCGAACCCATGTCAATCGGGCGTCCCTGCTCGTCGGTATAGATCAGCGTCTCGCCGCCTTCGGGATGCGGGCGGATCTCTACGCACACTTCATAGGGCACGCTCCAGCCAGCGCCAAACAGGCTGCCCGAGCGTTCGTCGCGGCTGTTGTAGAAGCGTTGCCAGTCGATCGGCAGGATGCCGGGTAAGACGAAGTCCAGCTCTTCGACGTCGCCCAGTACCTTCGCGCCTGTCGCCGCATGTACCGGATTCGACGAACCCATCGCTGCGTTGGCCATCGCCCCCATCGCACTGCTGACCGCCATCGAAGTGGCTCCGCCGATCAGCATGCACGGCAACTTGCTGAAGAACTTGCCCTTGCCACCCTTGAGCATCAACAACGCCGTGACCGCCAACCCCACACCCGGGGTCTTGCCGCTGCGTATTTCACGCACCACCACCGAACCACCGCCAATGGTCACGTTGGAAGAAATCAGGCCCGACGACACCACGGTTGCATCGCAGGTACTGCGATCACCGCTGCGCACCGCCGGCTGGCCGTTGACCGTGACCTTGTCCGACCCTTCGGCAAGAAACTGCGGCGGCATCGGTGGGTGCTTCATGCACACCACCAGGTCGAGCGGCTTGGGCACGGCGCCGGGCGCGGGAGTCGCAACCGTAGGGCGCCACATCTGCGAGAAGAAGCTCCCGGCCATGTCCAGGTAACTGGCTTCTGGCTCGGGCGCGGGCTCTTCTAACTCGGTCCCAGCTGGCGCGACATGGGAACTGATCGCCCCGGCGGCGCGGGCGGCGGGGATGTTGTTGGTCAGGGTGTTGGTGGAGCCGGTAAGAATATTGGCCTGCACCGTGGGCGGAAACAGCGCGTTGGCGAACGTGTCGCATAAATTCGTCAGGCCTTTGTCGGCCCCGGTCTTGCTCATGGCCAGGCCGACAATCGTGCCCACCACGGCACCCAGCAGGAAACAGCCAAGCCCACCGGTCGCAACGGTAATGCCAGTGGCGGCAACCACCGCAGCGGTTGCCACGGCGGTGATCGCGATATTGGCCGCCACCTCCAGCACCCCGCCAAGGATGTCCGCCATCATCGAGGTGTGGGAGAGCGCATCGCCCATCCGGGCAGCCCAGAGTGCATCAGACAAGGACTGCACTTCCGTGCCTGATTGAATTGAACGCACAACTTTCCATAGTCGCCGTGTCCTTGAGTGTCATGGCATACGCATCAGTGCTGTCTTCAACCGTTTTATCAGCGTGGGACTTTCCAGGCATGCCAGTGGGGTGATGTTGTCCAGTGCCGGAACCTTTTGCCCGATCCACCACAACCCCTCCTCAAGGCCCCGTTTCCCGCGCAGTATCACTGCCATGTCGAGATGGCCGCCCAAGGCCTTGGCCAGTTCACGCGCATCGTCGTCAAGGTAGTCTTCTTCATACAAGGCCACTGTGCTCTGCCAGTCCGCGTCACCCGGGTATTCGTTTTCCAGTCGTTCCATGTTCAAAAACCTGCAAAGGAGATCAAGTTGCTGCCGGTCGGGTTGCGTGCCGATGGCGCCAGGATTCCATCATAGCCGTTGGCCTTGGCCCAGTTGCCGATCTGATGGGTCTCGGTGTACTTCGAGCCGGTGATGCTTTTAAGGCTGACCCCTAGCTGTTTGCGCACATCGGCGCGGGTCAGGTCCAAGACATTATTGAGCTGCACTTTCTTGCTGACCAACACCCGTTTGGACAGGTCGACCTTCCAGTGCGTGACCTCGCCCAGCGCGGTTTTCCGTGAGTTCGCGCCATACACCCCGCCGACGCCTTTGGTGGTGTAGCGGTGTGTGGACTCCACATTCCACTTGTGCGCCTGCCAAGTGGTCCCGATGCGCCCCGGTTCCTCGAACCGATACACGGTGCGACTGACCTTGCGCCCCTTGGGTGGGCTGGAGCATTTCATCAGGCCCAGCGGGTCAATCCAGCTCAGCGGGTTGGGCGCATATTGATAGAGATTCAGGCCGCCGGCCAGACCGATGGGGTCGGGTGTGGTGAAGCGCCCGATATCCGGGTCATAAAAGCGCAGAGTGTTGTAGTGCAGCCCCGTTTCCCGGTCCAGATACTGGCCCTGGAAGCGCAGGTTCTGTTCTTCGATGAAATAGGGTTCTCGGCTTTCCTCGACGGTATTGCCCCAGACTTCATAGCGCGCTTGCCACACCGTATGGCCGTCGCTCTCGGTGAGGCGTTCGGGCAAACCGTTGAGGTCGTTGTGGTAGTAGCGGATTTTTTGAAGGTCACCTGTGCCATCGATACGGGCCAGTGGTTCGTAGCCCTCGTCGGCATAGATATAGAGGCTGGTCTGCTGATTGCAGTGCTCCTGCACGAGTTGCAGCGCGTCCCAAGTGAAACGTGTCTGGCTCCGCTGCACACCGTTGCGGTCGTAGATGGTCTTGGCGGTGCGCCGGCCCAGCGGGTCATAGGTCATGATGACCCAGGAACCGTCATCGTTGTGCACCTGTGCCAGCCGTTGCTCCGCGTCGTAGCTGAAGCGTTGGGTGCCGCGCCGAAGGCTGCGCTTTTCAACCATCCGGCCAAAACCGTCATAGCGGTAATGTTTGTCCTGGTAGGTCAGCAATCGGTTGTTGGCGACCTGTCCTGAGCCGTCCAGCAGGTTAGCCGCCGGGTCGTAGCGGAAGGCTTCCCGTTGGCCCAAGAGGTTGTCCTGGCTAGCCAGAATGCGGCCGGTAGCGTCGTAATGCAGCAATTGGCGGTGTGCCGCGCCGGGCTGGCTGTCGTAGCGTTCGACCAGTTGGTCGCTGTCGTCATAGCCCAAGCGTGTCTGCGCCGGTGGATGTAACAGCGAGTGGTCCGGTTGGCGGCGCTGGCGGACACGCAGACGTCCACTGCGGTCATATTCGCTACGCGTACTGATACGGCCCTGGGTGCGCAGCACTTCGCGGTGCAGACGGTCCCGCTCGAAGTCACTGATGACCTGCCCATCCAGGTTGACCTGATGCAAGTGCCCGCTACCGTAGCGCAGGCGGTTGAGCCAGCGGCCGTCGGGAAGTCGGGTCTGGGTCAGGTTGCCCAATTCGTCGTAGAGATGCTCCAGGCAACCGGCGGCGCTTTGTTCGAGGGTCAGCTGACCGAGGGCGTCATAACCGAAGCCCAGGGTTTGCTGCTCGCCATCGTGCCCTGTAAAGGTGATGGCTGTGACTTGGTCGAGTTCATCGTAGCGGTACGTCGTGCAACCATCTACGGTGCGCTTGGCGATCAGCCGGCCTGCTGCATCCCGCTCCAGATCATGAATGATGGCGGGCTCGGCGTCGGACGATGCGAGGGTTTCTACCTGGGTGACATTGTCCAGCGGGTCGTACGTGTACCGTTTTCGACAGCCGTCCAGGCGCTGTTCGAGCGTCAGGCGATCACCGTCGTCCCAGTCGAATCGGTAGTGCTCACCATTTTCGTTGGTCAGGCTGTGCAGGCGGCCATAGACGTCATGGCTCAACTCCACACGGCGGCCATGGGCGTCGATGCGCTGGCGCAACTGGCCGTTCGACGAATGCTCGAAGCGCGTGGTGTGGCCGGCAGGGTCGCTGTAGCCGATCAACTGGCCGCTGGCGTCACGCTGATAGTGCTCGCTGCGCCCATCGGGCAACTGCTTGCTGATCAGTCGGCCCTGATCGTCATAATTGAAGGTGGTGCGTTCCCCGAGCGCGTCGGTACTGGCCAGCAGCAAGCCTCGCTTGCAGTAGCTCAAACGGGTGGTAAGGCCCGTACAGTCGGTGTGCTCGCTCAATTGACCCAGTGGGGACCAGCGCAAGGTCTTGCGCTTGCCGCTGGCGTCGATGATCTCCCTGACTTGGCCGTGTCCGTCATAGTGATAGACCGTGCGGTTGCCCAGTGGGTCGGTTTCGCGAATGCAGTTGCCCCGCGAGTCGTAATCGTACTGCCAGGTATTGCCAGCGGCATCGGTCTCCGCCAGTGGCAGCGCCCAGTGCTCCAGCCACAAGGTCGATTCACTGCGCCCCAGGGGGTCGAGGGTCTCAGTCAGGTTGCCGGCATCGTCGTAGCTGAACTGATAATGCCCACCGAGAGGGTCGGTTGCGCCCAGCAGTTGGCTATCATCATTCCACCGGAAGGCCCAGGTTCGCCCCAGTGCATCGGTGGACGCGATGATCTGGTGTCGCTCATCCCAGTGTCGACTGCTGACGCGCGCCAGCCCGTCGGTGATACGGGTGATGCCTGTATCCAACGCATAGTCGAATGTGTAGGTGTCCCCGGCCTCCGTCCAATGCCGGACAACACGCCATTCAAGGTCGTCAACCTTGGCCCACTGATAGAAGCAACGAAGGCCGGTGGGCAATTGATGCTCGACCATGCGCCGCCCGGCATCATAGGCAAAACGGCGCTTCACGTGCCCGTCGGACTGGCGTACAGAGGCCAGGTCGCCACGGGCGTCGTAGGCGTAATGCATCAGTACTTCACGGTGTTGGTCGGGATACAGGCGTTCGATTCGGCTGACGCGATGGGGCCAAGTGTTGTCGTACGTCAGCTCGACCCTCACCAGGCCAAAGGTGTCACGCAGGCCCTGCAGGCGACCATCGTCGTCATAGTCGAGGTGGATTCGGTTGTCGTTGCGATCTCCCAGTTGGCTCAGGCGTAGCAACGATGCGTCCTGTGGCGCCGGATCGAATAGCCGGTACAAGCCGTCTGCGCTTTCGATCAGCCACTGGCCGCTCAAGTGACGCTTGACGCTGAGGCCTTCGCCAGCGCTGAACACGGCACCCCCCAAAGGGATCGAACCCATGTCGATACGTCGACCCTGCTCGTCGATGTACAACGCGTAGTCGCCCCCTTCAAGGTGAGGCAGCAGCTGCACGCTGACTTCATAGGGCACACTCCAGCCGGCACCAAACAAGCCATCGCGGCGTTCATCCCGGCTGTTGTAGAAGCGCTGCCAGTCGATGGGCATGATCCCGGGCAAGGCGAAATCCAGCTCCTCGGGGCCGCCCAGCACTTTGGCCCCCGTGCTCGCGTGCACCGGATTGGAAGAGCCCATGGCGGCGTTGGCCAGCGCGCCCATGGCCTGACTGACCACAAACGAGTTGACGCCTGCCAGCAGCATGCAGGGAAGATTGCTGAGGAACTTGCCTTTACCCCCCTTGAGCATCATCAGCGCGGTGACGGCCAGGCCAACGCCCGGCGTCTTGCCGCTGCGGATCTCGCGCACCACCACTGAGCCCCCGCCGATCGTCACATTGGGCGAAATCAGCCCCGACGACACCACGGTGGCGTCGCAGGTGCTCCGGTCACCGCTGCGTACCGCCGGTTGACCGTTGACCGTGACCTTTTCCGAGCCTTCGGCCAGAAACTGCGGCGGCATCGGCGGGTGTTTTGTGCAGGTCACCACGTCCAGCGGTTTAGGGACTGCACCGGGCGCTGGCGTGGCGACGGTGGGGCGCCACATTTGCGCAAAGAACCCTTTGGCCATGTCCAGGTAGCCGGGCTCTTCGCTGTGTTCCGGTGCTGGCGGCGTTGTTTCGGTTTCGGTGCCCGCAGGTGCAACGTGGGAGGGCACGACGCCGGCCGCGCGCGCAGCGGGCAAGGCGTTGATCAGTGTGTCGGTGGACCCGCTGAGGATTGTGGCCATGACCGAGGGAGGGAACAGCGCGTTGCCGATTCCCTCGCACATGGCGCTCAACCCCTTGTCGGCCCCGGTCTTGCTCATGGCGATGCCGACGATGACGCCGACTACCGCCCCCAGCACGCAGGCCCCCAGTCCACCGGTCGCGACGGTAATGCCGGTAGCCGCCACCACCGCAGCGGTTGCCAGCGCGGTAATCGCCACGTTAGCCGCCACTTCCAGCACGCCGCCGAGGATGTCCGCCATGACAGAGGTGTGGGACAGCCCATCGCCCAGGCGCGCAGCCCAGAGCAGTGCGTCAGACATGCAAAGGCCGCTTCACTGGGGGACGTCGAACACGAGCGAGCTCTTGATCGTCGACCAGTGCGCCGCCTCGGCGTCCCCAAGCTTGTCAGCCTTCACATAACTCAACGCAAGCATCTTGCGCGTACCCGGCAACACCAGCGCCAGTTGGTACTGGAACACCTTGTCATTGCCCTTATTGAACTGGCTGCGCAGCTCAATGCCTTCCACTTCTTGAGCCGCGCCCAGGCGCACGTCCACACCCGGTTGATAGCGCAAATCCTGCACCTGTTTTTCCAGGCGCTGGAGTTGGTCATTGAAGTTGCTGTGCAGGGTTTCGCCTTCGGCCAGCAAGCTGCGGCTGACGATCAGGGACGTCCCCAATTCAGGAAACTTGAGGATATTGATCGTCGCGTCCTGCAGCTCACCCGCAGGCAGTTGAAACTGAAATTCGTTGATCCGGTACGTCATGGCAGACAGGTCTCGTCAGGAACTTTTAGGCGCGGGGAACGCGGCTTTAATGTTGGCGTCGATAGCGCCTTTCTGGCCCTGGCCATCGGGCGTGGCACCGGGGCCGCCGCCGTTGTTCAGGTGCAGCACGCCGCCGGTGTTGAACTCGGCGTCGCCGCTGGCGTAGAAGCTGATTTGCACGCCGGTGAGGTTGATCTGCCCGCTCGCATTCAACTCCAGGATGCTTTCACCGCAGACCAGGCGCAGGTTCTCGCCCACTTCGATGACGTAGCTCTGGCTGATGCTGTCGGTCTTCCTCTGGCCCACCGAGAGGATGTCTTCCTGCTTGACGATGCGCAGGCGGTTGTTGCCGATGGTCACCGTCTCGTTGTGGCCGATACTTTTGTTACGGTCATGCCCCACGGAATGGCTTTCGTCGACTTCGACGACAATGTCCTGATTCCTCTCGGCATGGATATACAACTGCTCCAACCCCTTCTTGTCCTCCATGCGGATTTCATTGAAGTTGGCCGGCGTGCCGCCTTTGCTGGATCGACTCTTCATGCCGCTCTGAGTCGCGTTTTCCGGCAGGTCGTAGGGCACCGTCTGCTCGGCGTTGTACACGCGGCCGGTGATGATCGGCCGGTCGGGGTCGCCTTCGAGGAAGCTCACAATCACTTCCTGGCCGATCCGGGGAATCTGCATCGAGCCCCAGTTCTTGCCGGCCCAGGATTGCGACACACGAATCCAGCACGAGCTGTTTTCGTTGGATTGGTCGTGACGGTCCCAGTAGAAGTGCACCTTCACGCGGCCGTATTGGTCGGTCCAGATTTCTTCGCCTTTGGGGCCGACCACCAGGGCGGTCTGCGGGCCTTTGACGATAGGGCGGTGGGTGTTGGCCAGTGGGCGGAAGCTCTGCTGGGCGTCGATGCAGGTGAGGCTGCTTTCGAATTGCGCCGACCCCGAGCCGCCGCCGCTTTCCAGGCTTTCCTGGACGATGTAGTAGCGGCAGCCGACGATCAGGTATTCGCGGTTCTGGTCCTGGCGGCTGAAGCCGGTGAGGCTGAACAGATGCCCCGAACCCAGGCCCCGTGCATTGCCGCTGAACTCGATCTGTTCGTGCAGGGTTTGCAGGGCTTCGATGCGGGTGCGCGCATAGTGCTCGCCGTCTTCGCTTTGCACGTAGGTGCCGGGGTAGTCGTACAGCGGATAGTCGCCGGCGGTGTGCGGGCGCGGCATGGCCGAGCGCACGTCGATGCTGGCGCTGGGTCGCTGGAAGTCGTAGTCGTTGAGCTCCAGCGAGCCTGGCTGCACTTCCTGCGCCAGGTGCCAGTTGTGCATGTGGTCGCGTTCGCGCTGCTGCTCGTCCTTGGGGTAGTACGGGATCGACGCGTAGCCGGGCACGGTGGTGTGGGCGCCATAGGCGTCGGCCAGCACCAGCACATGGCGGTCCTGTTCGTGGCGGAAGAAGTAGTAGATGCCTTCCTGTTCCATCAAGCGGCTGACGAAATCGAAGCTGGTCTCGCGGTACTGCACGCAGTATTCCCACTCGCGGTACGGCCGGCTCAGGGCGTCTTCGAAGTCGGAAAAACCCAGGTCGCGAAACACCTGCTTGATGATCTGCGGAATGCTCAGGTTCTGGAAAATCCGGCAGTCCGACGTGCGGCTGAGCAGCCACAGCCACGGGCGCAGCGTCACCTGGTAACTGGCGAACTGGCCCTGATCGATGTTCTGGCTGCACCGCGCAACGATGCCGTGGAAATGCCGCTCGCCGCCGTCCGCCAGTTGCAGGCCCACGCTCATGGGTTTGCCGAGCAACTGGTTGAGGTCGATGTTGGCGTCCAGGGACGTCAGTTGCAGTTCGTAGTTGAACAGCCTGCCCAGCTCTTCACCGCCGCCCATTTCATTGAGCAACAGCACATCCGGCCCGAGGGGGCTGGTGATCTTGGCCAGGCGTGAGGCTTGGTTGAATAGCATTGGGCGTCCTGTAAAGGTCTTGATTACTGAAGGAACCGAATCCAATGTGGGAGCTGGCTTGCCTGCGATAGCAATTGAACATTCAACATTTATGTTGACTGATACACCGCTATCGCAGGCAAGCCAGCTCCCACATTTTGACCGTGTTCCGTCAGGTCAATCTGCGTCGCTGAAGTCGTAGTGCAATTCATTATCCCGACTGCTGATCCGCACCCCCGCCAACGCCTTGCCTTCGAGCATGCGCGTGAGGAATTCACGGCTCATGTCCGGCAGCAGGCTGTTGGTCAGGATGGTGTCGATCATGCGCCCGCCGCTTTCGGTTTCGGTGCAACGCGAGACGATCAGGTCGACCACCTCGTCGTCGTAGACGAAGGCGACTTTATGGGTGTTCTCCACGCGCTTCTTGATGCGGTCGAGTTGCAGGCGGGTGATCGCCTTGAGCATTTCGTCGCTCAGCGGGTAGTACGGAATCGTCACCAGTCGGCCGAGCAGCGCCGGCGGGAAAATCTCCAGCAGCGGCTGGCGCAGGGCCTTGGCGATTTCTTCCGGCTCCGGCACGTTCGCCGGGTCTTTGCACACCCGGGAAATCAGCTCGGTACCGGCGTTGGTGGTCAGCAGGATCAGGGTGTTCTTGAAGTCGATCACCCGGCCTTCGCCGTCTTCCATCACGCCCTTGTCGAACACTTGGAAGAAGATTTCATGCACGTCCGGGTGGGCTTTTTCCACCTCATCCAGCAGGACCACGCTGTAGGGTTTACGCCGTACCGCTTCGGTCAGCACGCCGCCTTCGCCATAGCCGATATAGCCCGGTGGCGCGCCCTTGAGGGTCGACACGGTGTGGGCTTCCTGGAATTCGCTCATGTTGATGGTGATGACGTTCTGCTCACCGCCATACATGGCTTCGGCCAGGGCCAGGGCAGTTTCGGTCTTGCCCACGCCGGAGGTACCGGCCAGCATGAACACGCCAATCGGCTTGCTCGGGTTGTCGAGGCCGGCGCGCGAAGTCTGGATCCGCTTGGCGATCATCTGCAGGGCATGGTCCTGGCCGATGATGCGTTTTTTCAGGTGCTGGTCGAGGTTGAGCACCGTTTCCAGTTCGTTGCGCGCCATGCGGCCGACCGGGATGCCAGTCCAGTCGGCGACCACCGAGGCCACGGCCTGGTAGTCCACGGTCGGCAGGATCAGCGGGGTTTCGCCTTGCAGTGCGCTGAGGCGCTGTTGCAGGTCGACCAGTTGCTCGCGCAAGGCGTCGTCGCCACTGTCTACGGCGCCGGCTTTCTCGCGCAAAGTCGCGCGGGTAGCGAGCAGTTCGTCCACCAGGGTTTTCTCTTCGGCCCAGCGGCTTTCCAGCGTGGCGAGGCGCTCACGTTCAGCGCTCAGCAGCGCTTCGCTGTTGGTCTGGCGCGCACCAATCGCAATACCGATGGCATGCTCGCGGGCGATGATTTGCAGCTCGGTTTCCAGCGCTTCGATGCGACGGCGGCTGTCGTCCACTTCCGCCGGCACCGCGTGCAGGCTGATGGCGACGCGTGCGCAGGCGGTGTCCAGCAGGCTCACGGATTTGTCCGGCAACTGACGCGCCGGGATGTAGCGGTGGGACAGCTTGACCGAGGCTTCCAGCGCCTCATCGAGGATCTGCACCTGATGGTGTTTCTCCATGGTCGAAGCCACGCCGCGCATCATCAGCAGCGCCTTGTCTTCCGACGGCTCGGCAACCTGCACTACCTGGAAGCGGCGGGTCAGGGCCGGGTCTTTCTCGATGTGCTTCTTGTACTCGGCCCAAGTTGTGGCGGCCACGGTACGCAAGGTGCCGCGCGCCAATGCAGGCTTGAGCAGATTGGCCGCATCGCCAGTGCCTGCAGCACCACCGGCACCCACCAACGTGTGGGCTTCGTCGATAAACAGGATGATCGGCTTGGGCGACGCCTGCACGTCCTCGATGACCTGGCGCAGGCGCTGTTCGAACTCGCCTTTCATGCTGGCGCCGGCTTGCAGCAGGCCCACGTCGAGGCTGCGCAGTTCCACGTCTTTGAGTGCAGGCGGCACGTCGCCGGCGACGATGCGCAGGGCGAAACCTTCGACCACGGCGGTCTTGCCCACGCCAGCTTCGCCAGTAAGGATTGGGTTGTTCTGGCGGCGGCGCATCAGGATGTCGACCAGTTGGCGGATCTCTTCGTCACGCCCCACGATAGGGTCAAGCTTGCCGCTGCGTGCCTGCTCGGTCAGGTCGACGGTGAAGCGTTTGAGCGCTTCCTGCTTGCCCATCGCGCTCGGCGCCATGGCACCGCTGGCTTCGCCCGGCACGGCGCCGGCATTGAAGCCATCGCTGGCGCTCAGGGCGTTTTCCGGTGAGTCACCGACGTATTCGTCAAAGCGTTCGCTCAGGGCTTCGGCCTTGATCTTGTCGAACTCCGACGACAGGCCCAGCAACGCATTGCGCAGGCTCGGCGTCTTCAAAATACCCAGCACCAGGTAACCGGTACGCACCTGGCTTTCGCCAAACATCAGGCTGCCGTAGACCCAGCCGCGCTCCACGGCTTCTTCCACATGGGACGACAAGTCAGTGATCGAAGTCGAGCCGCGCGGCAGGCGGTCCAGGGCTTCGGTCAGGTCACGGGCCAGGCGTGCCGGTTCCAGGTTGAACTGGCGGATGATGCGATGCAGGTCCGAGTCCTGCAGTTGCAGCAATTGATGAAACCAGTGAGCCAGTTCCACATACGGGTTGCCCCGCAGCTTGCAGAACACGGTGGCGGCTTCGATGGCCTTGTAGGCCACGCTGTTGAGTTTGCCGAACAGTGCGGCGCGACTGATTTCACCCATGCTCTGGATTCCTTGAGGTGGTGGCCTGATCGGCGTAATGCCGGGCCAGGATTAGGTCGTTGGCGTCGTGCGCAGGGCTACCGAGCCAGGTGTTGAAGCCCAGGCGGAACTGGCCGTTGAGTTGCAGCGCCGGGACTTCGGGTTGTTGCAAAACCAGGTTCAGGTCCCAGTCCAATTCATGGCCCAGGTACTCGGCCACCCACGCCACCAGCTCGTTGAACGGCTGATGGCCGGGCAGCATGCCCATGTAGTCATCCAGCTTGAGCGGACCCAGGCGGATACGGAATTTGTGCTGGCGGTCCCACACGAAGCTGCCCAGGCAAAAGTCCACACCCAGCCTGTTGGCGCTCACGCCCACGCGGCTGCGTTCGGGCAATTCCAGCCATTGGCCGACGTATTCTTCTATCTCCACCGGCAGGCCGAAATACTCGCCGAGGATCGCCTTCAAACCGTCCGGGTAACGGGTTTGCGCCGATAGGTGGCCGCTGTAATGCAGCTTCGCGGTATCAGGGATGAGTCCCTGATTGAGCAGGCTCGGCATCCCACGACCGCTCAAGGCCGCCAGGCGTGCAGACCAGTAATCATCGTCCGGGCGGTCGTGGCTGACCGTCGGCCGTGCCTCGGCCCAGGCCCGGTAAAACAGGCTCAGCAGGCGATGGTGGAACACATCCAAAAACTGCTTGCTGGTGCTGTCAGCGTTGTTGCGCTGGCGTTCGCGTACGTATTCGGTGATATGCAGCGGCAACGGGCCGTTGGGGCCGCCGAGGCCAAAGAAGAATTGCTCCAGTCGCGCCGGCTTGCCATCGCCACCCGGATCGACCGAGGCCAGTGTGGCCGGGGCGAAGGTGCAATCAGCCTGCTGGCCCAGGCGCAACGGGTCATCCGCCAGGCGCAGGGAATGGCCCAGGCGCGGCAGCTCGGGCGATTCACACTCGATACGCCGCAGCGCCTGGAAGAAATCGTATTCCCAGGGCGCCTGATGCATCGCATCAAGGGTACTCACAGGGTCGGACGACGTCCGGGCTTGGCTTTCCATCGCATGATCTCGCCGCGTTCGGTGGTACGGATCACCGTCTCGGTAAAACTGTTGATCGACACGTAGCGTGCCAGGAAGCGTTCCAGTACTGCACCCAGCAGGAACACGCCGGTGCCGCGAAACGCGTTTTCATCAAATTCCAGAGTGATTTCCAGGCCACGCCCAAACACAATCGGGCCGGGCATGGGCAGGCGTCGGGTCACGGCTTTGCTGCTGACTTCGCGCAGGCCTTCGATCTGCAATTGCAGGGCTGCGTCGTTGCTGTCGCCATACAGGCGCAGCAGTTCGCGCAAGGCTGCCGCGCCTTGGCCCTGTTCGCTCAGGGACAGGTAGTTGAGCGAGAGTTGGCTGATCAGGCGCCAGGCCTTGGCGTCATGGGCGTGGCTGGCGCGAGGGCGGCTTGGGCCTGCCACACACCGCACGGACAACACCGGGGCGCTGTCGGCCAGGGTGAAGTCGGTCTTGCCGTTGCCCACGCTCATGAACAACGGCAAATCGCGGTTGGTGCACAGCGCCGTCACGCCGAGTTGGCGCAGGTCATGGCGGTACGGCGACTGCCGGCTGTCCACCAGGCTGACAAAGGTTTCGCTGCCCACGTACGTGGAGCGCGGGCCGTTGCGGCGCTGGTCGCTGGACAGCACGCGCGGCTCACGGCGCACCGTGTAATAGGCCTGGTCGCGGCCGTAGCGGGATGGATCGCGTACCGCGTAGAACGGCAAAAACGGCTGTTCCGGCCCGGTGCCGTGGCCGGTGATGCCGCTCAAGGAGTGAATCTCGAAATCCATCGGACGCGTGCGGTCAGCGATCACATGGTGTTCGTTGACGCGGTCAGACAGGTGAATACGGTCCACCCGTTTCGGGAACAGGTTGATCGCCGGGGTGCAAAACGGCAGGAACTGCGCCGCGCCGACGCTGCCTTCCAGGCTCGGTTCGTGGCGGTCAAACAGTACGATCAGTTCCAGCTCCTGGCCGTCGCAGCGCTTGACCGCACGGCTCAGTTCGGCGAATTCGACGAACAGGAAGCGATGGGGCAGGGCGAAGTATTCCTGCAACAGGCGATAGCCCTGGAACGCGCGGGCAACCACCGGCATGGCCGCGTCGGCATCGTCAAAACCACGGGAACGCAGCGCGTCTGGCGGCAGGCGCTCGACCCAATCGCCACCGGGTTTGCGCGCGAACACCGCGCAGGCGTTGCCCAGCAACTGTTCGTAAAGGCGAAACGGTTGCTCATCGGCACCGCTGAGGTACAGCGGCAGGTTATCTAGGTCCAGGCTGTTGAACGGCAACTCGGCGCCGGTGCGCAGGGTCAGGCGTAAGCCCGCTTTGGCCTTCGGCTCGCTCGCAGCCAGGCGCCCGAGCACGGCGGCGGGGTTGCCGAAGTACTCGGCGTTGCTCACCTGCAACGGCCACAACGTCACCGGGTGGGCGGTGCGGTACTCGCAGCAAGTCTGGGTTTCACGGCCCAGCGCGGCACGCAATACCGTGTCGCGGGGCAGGGGGAAACCGCTGGCCAGCGAGCCTTCGTCCGGGTCGGTCTGCAATTGCACCACGGTCATCGACGGCGTCGGTGCCAGGTAGTGCGGGTAGGCGATTTCCAGCAGGTTATGCGTGAAGGTCGGGTACTCGGCGTCGAGCTTGAGCTGCACGCGGGCCGTGAGGTAGGCAAAGCCTTCGAGCAAGCGTTCGACGTACGGGTCGGCGCAGTCCATACCGGACAGGGTCAGCCGACTGGCGATCTTCGGGTATTCCTTGGCGAACTCGGCGGCGCTTTCGCGCACGTGGTGCAGTTCCTGGTTGTACAGCTCCAGCAGGCGCGGGTTCATGGGCGTCTCCGCTGGTCGGCGTTGACCACACGTACATGGCCGGACTCCAGGTCCAGGTCGGTTTGCAGCAACAGGCGCAACGGCACCGGCTGCGCCCACAGGTCGCCTTCGATCTCGAAACTCAGCGCGTTGTGGTTCATCTCGCCATGGCCGACGCGGGCTTTGACGCGCAGGGTGTGGCGCAGAATGCGTGGCTCAAAAGTGGCAATAGCCTGGTAGATCAAGGCTTCAAGCGCCTTGATGTCCACGCTGGAAACGCTGTTGCCCGCGAGCGCCGGCAGGCCGTAATTGACCACCGAGGTACCGGCCGGGGTGTGCAGCGTGGCGTCGGCATCCAGCAACGACGTGGTGTTGAGCAGCCACGCCAGGTCGCGCAGCACCGAGGCTTTTAATTGGGTCAGGGACAGCACGCGTTTGTCGGCGCTTTCCTTGGGGTTGGTTGGGTCGTCGTCAGTCAGCCGGTCCAGCAGGGACGGTTGCAGACGGTCGCGGGAAGCGATTTCAGTTACCACCAAAGCAGCTCCACGGACGGGTTGTGAGGGGACAGTTTTTCAGCGGGGCGGATGCTTGTGGCCATGGCGCGAAGCCATGGCCACAAGGGCTATCAGCGCTTGGTGTTGGAACGGATGTTCCAGCCAAACTTGATCGCGCCGCCGTCTTTGGTGCCGTCGGCTTTCTGCGGCTGGTAATCAACCATCACTTGGGCGAAGTTCAGGGTGACGTTCTCGGTCAAGCGGTCATCGGTGCCCGAACCGCCGGTGCTCAGCGAGGTGACCAGCACTTCTTCCAGGTTGATCACCATGTACTCGACCTGGCTTTCGCCACCGGCCTTGCGCACGGTCAGCTTGACCTTGTCGATGTGCTTGCCGCTGGCGCAGTGCATCATCAGGTTCGGCGAAGCCTTGTCGACGTATTTGGTCAGCGACAGGTCCTGGATATTCACCTTACCCGCGCCGCCGCCACCGCCAACGTGCATGTTGCCGGACTGGGCCATGCCCCAGCTCCAGTTCAGTACGTCGATTTCGTCCTTGTGGGCTTTGTCCATGGACTCGCCCTTGATGTCGCCGATCTTGATGAAAATATCAACAGCCATGTTTTCTCCCTGTGTGGCCCAAGCCACGAAATTTGGTTAAGCCCAATGGGGCTTTGCTTTTCTGTGGGAGCTGGCTTGCCCGCGATGCAGGCGACGCGGTCTGACTGGCAGACCGCGTCGCCTGCATCGCGGGCAAGCCCGGCTCCCACAGAGGAGCCGGTTCATGAGTCAGTTAGGCGCTTTTAGCGGAAGGCAGCTTCGATACCAGGCGCAGCGACACGGTCAGCCCTTCGAGCTGGTAGTGCGGGCGCAGATAGAACTTGGAGTTGTAGTACCCCGGGTTGCCTTCCACTTCTTCCACGATCACTTCGGCGGCAGCCAATGGGTGCTGGGCCTTGGTGGTTTCGGTGGAGTGCGCCGGGTCACCGTCCACGTAGTTGAGGATCCAGTCCTGCAACCAGCGTTGCATCTCGTCCTTCTCTTTGAAGGAGCCGATCTTGTCGCGCACGATGCACTTCAAGTAGTGAGCGAAACGGCAGGTGGCGAACAGGTACGGCAGGCGCGCGGCCAGGTTGGCGTTGGCGGTGGCGTCCGGATCGTCGTATTCGGCCGGTTTCTGCAACGATTGCGCGCCAATGAACGCGGCGAAGTCGGTGTTTTTCTTGTGCAGCAGCGGCATGAAGCCGTTCTTCGCCAGTTCCGCTTCACGGCGGTCGCTGATCGCGATTTCGGTTGGGCACTTCATGTCCACGCCACCGTCATCGGTAGGGAACGTGTGGGCCGGCAGGTTTTCCACTTCGCCGCCGGACTCGATGCCACGGATGCGCGAGCACCAGCCGTAATGTTTGAACGAACGGTTGATGTTCACCGCCATCGCGTACGCGGCGTTGGCCCAGGTGTACTTGGAGCTGTCGGCACCGTCGGTGTTTTCTTCGAAAGCAAAGGCTTCCACCGGGTCGGTCTTGGCGCCGTACGGCAGGCGTGCCAGGAAGCGCGGCATGGTCAGGCCGATGTAGCGCGAGTCTTCCGATTCACGCAGCGAGCGCCAGCCCGCGTATTCCGGGGTGGTGAAGATCTTGGTCAGGTCGCGCGGGTTCGACAGTTCCTGCCACGAGCCCATGCCCATCACGGTCGGCGAAGCCGCAGCGATGAAAGGGGAGTGCATGGCGGCGCAGACTTTCGACAGCTCGCCCAGCAGCTCTACGTCGGGAGGCGACTGGTCGAAGTAGTAGTCGCCCACCAGGCAACCGTACGGTTCGCCGCCGAACTGGCCGTATTCTTCTTCGTACATCTTCTTGAAGATCGGGCTCTGGTCCCACGCGGTGCCCTTGAATTTCTTCAAGGTCTTGTGCAATTCGGGCTTGGAGATGTTGAGCACGCGGATCTTGAGCTGCTCATCGCTCTCGGTGTTGTTGACCAGGTAGTGCAGGCCACGCCAGGCGCTTTCCAGCTGCTGGAAATCCTGATGGTGGATGATCTGGTTGACCTGGGCGGTCAGCTTGGCGTCGATGGCGGCGATGATCGATTCGATCGACTTGATCGCGTCATTGGACACCAGGTCGGTTTGCGCCAGGGCCTGTTCGGCCAAGGTGCGCACAGCGGTTTCGACGGCTTCGCGGGCACGCTCGGTCTTGGGCTTGAATTCCTGCAGCAGCAGGTTCGCGAACTCGCTGGCTTCTTCGGTCTGGGTACCCAGGATCTGGGAGCCTTCGCGGGCGGTATTGTCAGTCATGATTACTGGTCCCCTGCAGGCTTAGGCGCGCTGGCAAGTGCCTGAAGCAATGCCGGGTCCTTGATCGCCTTCATGATGATTTCTTCAGCGCCGGTCTTGCCGTCCATGTAGGTCAGCAGGTTGGCCAGCTGGGTGCGGGCTTCGAGCAGTTGGTTCAGCGAGTCGACCTTGCGTGCCACGGCGGCCGGGCTGAAGTCGTCCATGCTTTCGAAGGTGATGTCCAGGCTCAGGTTGCCTTCGCCGGTCAGCTCGTTCGGTACGTGGAAGGCCACGCGCGGCTGCATGGCCTTGAGGCGTGAGTCGAAGTTGTCGACGTCCACTTCAAGGAACTTGCGGTCAGCCACCGCCGCCAAAGGCTCGGCAGGCTTGCCGGCGAGGTCGGCCATCACACCCATCACGAAGGGCAGCTGGACCTTTTTCTCGGCGCCGTAAAGCTCGACGTCGTACTCGATCTGCACTCGAGGCGCGCGGTTGCGCGCGATGAATTTCTGAGAACTTTGCTTCGCCACGTTGCTGCTCCTGGTCGCTTGAGCGACGGTGTTGTTACTGGACTGCCGGGCGGCTTACTCGCCGTCCGGGCCGCGCAGGTTTTCAAATTGGGACATGCCGTCGGGAATCAGATTGCGCACGATGGCCGCGAAGTCGGCGTGCACCAGATGCTTCGCCCGGTTCAACAGCACCGGCAACGGGCTCGAAGGCTCGTGCCGGGTGTAGTACGCAAGGATCTTGTCGAGGCTGCGCAACACATCGTCGCGGTTGGCGATATCGCCAGCGGGGCGCGGTGCTGCGGGGGCGGCGGCGAAGTCGACCGAGGGGGCATTGTCGTCACTGACGGCCTCGGGTTCGCTGCTGCTGTCGGCGCCAGGCACCGCTTGATTGAGTATCTGCAACGCCTGTTTAAGCGGCTGCTTCAAGGCACTGAGGTCCACGCCCTGGGCGGAACCGACCTGATCATTGACTTGCTGTTCGATGGCTTCGCACGCCGCACGCGCTGCAATCAGGGCGTCACGGGTGGCTTGCAGTTGCTCGGGGTCGCTGTCGAGGAACGCGGCGGTGAGTTGCTGGGCGCCGAGTTGTTCATCGGGGAAACTCAGCAGGCCGCTGGCGTTGAGCGCAGCGCGCAGGCTCACGGGGCCGAAAGTGCGTGAACGCGTGAGGATGCTTTCGCGCAGCAGGCGAATGTTGGTGTCGCAGGTCAAGCCGGTGAGGGCGTTGATGCGCACAGTGGGGTCGTTATCGTCGTCGGCATCCAGACGCGGGTGCAGGTCGGCCCAGTAGTCGCGCAGCAACGCGTTGATCAGTGTCAGGGCTTCGGCTAAGCCAGCCACGCCCTGCAGGGCGAGGGAGCTTTGCAGCAGGAAATGGGTGATGCGCAGGTCTTTGCTGCGCGCCAGCAAGTCGAGGCTTTGCTGCTGGATGCTGCGCCATTCCGGCGGTTCAGCGGGCAGGGTGGAGTCGCCCATGCTGCGCTCGGGTTGGCCCTTGGCATCACGCTCCAATTGCAAAAATTGCGCGTCATATTCCATGTCTTCGCCACACGGCGAAGTCGTAGAAACGGCGGTGAGCAGCAACGGCACATCCACTGAAATCGATCTCCCTATCAGCCCGTTAGATGACGGGCAATTCATGCGTTAGTTGCGCGAGGAACTTTGCATGTTTTCTTGGTCATATAGGCGCACTGCTATTAATGTGCCATTACTGGTATTCAAGAAGTTGTGCATTTTTGGTGTAGTACTTATGCCTTGTCAAGGTAAGCTATTCGCCCTCTGTGACAGATGTGCGGTGCTTAACAACCTGGGCGACTGGTGGGTCGAACGACGCACCGGGGCAGGATTTTTGTCACAGAGCCCAGTTAAGATCAGCGATCATGCTGGCATTGGCAGGTTATAGGGTCGGTTGCTCGACCTGATGAGGATATCCCGGAGGCGCAGTTCCGGGAATCGACCGCGCGCGAAGTATCAGCAAGGAGGCAAGATGTCGCTGTGTTTGACTATCACTAGTTATCACAAGATTACCCCTGGGCAATGCTCCGAAAAGTCCATGAACCAGGGCGCGATTGCTATCGGCCGCAGCTCGGAAAATGACTGGATCCTGCCTGACCCTGAGCGCCTGGTTTCCTCGCAACACTGTGTTATTCAATACAAAGACGGCCGTTATTACCTAACCGATAACAGCACTAATGGTGTGGAGTTGGTTAAAGCGGGTGTTCGTATGCGCCGGGGTAACAGCGAGCCGCTGCAAGATGGTGAGTTGATCCGTATCGGCGATTACGAGATCCAGGCACGTATCGATTTCAACGTGCAGGCCGTCGAGAGCCAGCCGTTTGCCGGTGATTCGCCGAACAGCTTTGAAGCGCTGCTGGGCGCCGTGGTGAGCACGCCCACGCCAATCCCAGCACCGGTTATCGCGCCCCAGTTCCAGGGCGCTTCGTCGATGGACACCCTGCCGGACCTGTTTGACTTCCTCAGCCCCACCGCCGTGCCGCCGCCGACCGTGGCGGATCACGTGCCTTCTGAACAGCATGACTTCCGCCCGCCGACGCCCGTCACCGTGCCAGTGGTCGAGAAACCTGTGGTGTCAGGTTCGGTGATTCCTGAGGATTGGGACCTGCTTGGCGATGCGCCGGCGCCGGTGGTCAGCGCACCACCCACTCCACCGCCCGCGCCGGCGATCCAGCCGCCACCCGTGGTCGAGCCTGTGCTCCCAGTGGCAGACAGCCAACAACCCGATCTCCTGCAAGCCTTCCTGCGCGGTGCTGGTCTCGATCAACTGAGCCTCGATAAAACCCAGGCGCAAGCCCAGATGGAAAGCATCGGCCG
This sequence comes from Pseudomonas tritici, assembly GCF_014268275.3. Taxonomy (NCBI): domain Bacteria; kingdom Pseudomonadati; phylum Pseudomonadota; class Gammaproteobacteria; order Pseudomonadales; family Pseudomonadaceae; genus Pseudomonas; species Pseudomonas tritici. The sequence continues at coordinate 59,080 of NZ_CP077084.1, read as the reverse complement.
CAGCTACCGTCTGATGGTCGAAGGCCTGATCGACGTGTTGCGTGCCCGCGCCAGCCTCAAGGGCGAATTCCGCATGCAGCAGACGATGATCCAGCCTGCAGAAAACAATCCGTTGAAATTCGCCCCGAATGCCGACGAAGCGTTGCTGCTTTTGCTGCGTCACGGTAACCAGGCGTTCATGGCACCGGACCTCGCCGTACGCGACAGTTTCAACGACCTGCGTGCCCACCAACTGGCGGTGATGGCCGGCGTGGAGGCGGCGATCAAGCACCTGCTCAGCCGTTTTGAACCCGCGCAATTGGAAGAACGCATGGGCAAGCCCGGCGGGCTGTCGAGCATTTTCAACGGCTCGCGCCAGGCCCAGTACTGGCAGCAGTTCACCGAGCTCTACAGCAATATTTCCCGCGAGGCCCAGGAAGATTTCCAGGACCTGTTCGGCCGCGAATTCAGCCGGGCCTACGAAGAACACAGCGCACGACAGCGTCGCTAAACCCGCGCCGCAACACATGGATTAACGGATAGCTAAGTACGTCATTGAGGACGCAGGATGATTCCCAGGTTTTTACTCGCAGTCGCCACCTTGCTACTGCTGACGGCGTGTGCCAAAGACGCCGCGAAACCCGAAGCGGTGGCAGAAGCAGAGGCCGATACAGCTGCTGTCGAGCTGCACTTCCACGCGATCAACGGGCTTAACCCCGGCGCCAACGGCCAGGCCGCCCCGGTGCGGGTGCGTATTTTCGAGCTGAAAAACGCCGCCACCTTCGCACGCGCCGATTACTTCGCCCTGGCGGATCGCGCGCAATCCACGCTCGGCCTGGACCTGCTGGACCAGGACGAAGTGATGGTGCAGCCCGGCGAGCAACTGAGCATCCAGCGCGACCTCGACCCGTCCACGCGCCAGATCGGGCTGTTGGTGGGCTATCGAGAGTTGGACCGCGCGCAATGGCGCACGGTGATCAACGTGCCCGCGCGCCAGTACACCGAATACCAGATCAGCCTCGATGTACGTGCCGTGCGCGCCGACGTCGTGGTCTCCCCATCCAGCCCTGCCCAATAAGAAGCAATCGGAGCCCCCATGTCCTGGAACAATCGCGTGGTCTGGTCGGAAGGCATGTTCATTGGAACGCAGCACTTCCAACAGCATGACCGTTACCTGGAAAACCTGATCGACGCCCGCAGCCGCCCGTTGTCCGCAGGCGCCTGGGGGTTTTCCGAGTTGCTGATCGATCAGGGCCTGCTGGCCCAGGGCAAACTGGCAATCGTCTCGGCGCGCGGCCTGTTGCCCGACGGTACGCCCTTCAACATCCCCCATGATGACCTCGCGCCGAGCCCGCTGAATATCGACGACAACCTGCGCGACGGCCTGGTGTACCTGGCCTTGCCGCTCAAGCGCGCCGGCGCCCGCGATACCGTGGACGAAGGCGAGGCCCTGGAAGCCGCGCGTTATGTGAGCCAGGTGCGGGAAGTACGTGACGACAACGCCCCCTTCGAAAACCGTGCGCCAGTGGCTGTCGGCTCTCGCGCCCTGCGCCTGTTGACCGCCCAGGATGGCGTCAGCGATTACGCCGCTATCGGCCTGGTGCGCATCAAGGAAAAACGCGTCGACCGTGCGCTGGTGCTCGACGACACTTACATCCCGCCCGTACTGGACGTGGCCGCAAGCAAACCGCTGACGGCGTTTCGCAGCGAGCTGCTCGGCCTGCTGCACCAGCGCGGCGAAGCCCTGGCCGGCCGCGTAGTTGCCTCGGGCGCGGGTGGTGCTTCGGAGATTGCCGATTTCATGCTGCTGCAATTGGTCAACCGGGCCCAACCGCTGATCCAGCATTTGAGCCAGTTGAGCCCGCTGCATCCTGAACGCTTCTTCAGTGAATTGGTCAGCCTGGCCGGCGAGTTTTCGACGTTCTCGACCTCGGGCCGGCGCCCTCAGGAATACCCGCACTACCAGCACGACGACCTGGTGCTGAGCTTCGCCCCGGTCATGGCCGCGCTGCGTGAAGCGCTGTCGATGCTGATCGACAGCAAAGCCACGCCGATCCCGATTGTGGAGAAAGCCTATGGCATCCACGTGGCGATGCTGGCCGACAAAACCCTGATCGACAGCGCCAGCTTCATCCTGGTGGTGCGCGCCGATGTGCCCGGTGAAACCCTGCGCGCGCGCTTCGGCCAGCAGAGCAAAGTCGGTTCGGTGGAGCACATCCGCGACATGGTTAACCTGCAACTGCCGGGGATCGGCCTGTTGCCGTTGCCGGTGGCGCCACGCCAACTGCCGTACCACGCAGGCTCGACGTATTACGAGCTGGATCGTGGCAGCGAGCATTGGCAACAGCTGAGCAATTCCGGCGGTTTCGCTTTCCACATCGCCGGGCAGTTCCCGGGCTTGAACCTGGCCTTCTGGGCGATCCGAGGATAATCCGCGATGCATCCCAATGATGATGACCGCACCCAGTTCATGCCGCGCCCCGGTGGCCGTGCGCCGGAGCCTGTGCGTGCTGAACCCTCGCCGCTGGCGATGCCGGCTGCGCCGATGCTCACTGGCAAGAGCCAGGGCCTCAACCCGCTGGAAAGCGCCGCCGGCCCTTTGCTCGCCTTGCTGACGCGCCTGCGCAACACCATCGCCCACCCGGCGCCGGCCAGCCTGCGCGCGCAATTGCTGGCCTACCTGCGCCAGTTCGAAGAGCGCGCAGAGGCGGCCGGCATCGCCCGCAACGAAGTGCTGTTGGCGCGTTACGCGTTGTGCACCGCCCTTGATGAAGCGGTGTTGAGCACGCCTTGGGGCAGCACCAGTGATTGGGGCAAGCAAAGCCTGTTGATCACCGTGCATAACGAAGCCTGGGGCGGGGAAAAAGTCTTCCAGTTGCTTGATCACTGCCTGCAAAGCCCACGGGAACGCCTGTATCTGCTGGAGCTGTTATACCTGTGCATGTGCCTGGGTTTCGAAGGCCGCTACCGCGTGATGAACGACGGTCGCAGCCATTTGGAAACCCTGCGTGAACGCACCGCCGCCGCTATCCGCAGCGCCCGTGGCGAACATGAGCGCGAGCTGTCGCCGCACTGGCGCGGCGTGACCGTGGCACGGGATCGCCTGGCGCAATTCATGCCGCCGTGGATCGCCGTGGCCATCGGCGTCGCGCTGTTGCTGGCGTTGCTGTTTGGCCTGCGCCTCAAGCTCGCTTCGGATGCCGAGCCGGTGTTCAAGAATATCCATGCACTGGGCGAAATCCCGGTGCAGGCCATCGACCGTCCCGTGGCACAGCCGAAAGTGATCGAACGCCCGCGCCTGGCTGGCTTCCTGGTGGAAGACATCAAGGCCGGCCGCGTTGCCGTTGAAGATGCCGTCGACCGTTCCGTGGTGACCATCCGTGGCGATGAACTGTTTGCGTCCGCCAGCTCAAGCATCGTGGATGACTACCAGCCGCTGATGCTGCGCATCGCCGACGCCATCCGCAAGGTCAAGGGCCAGGTGCGCGTTACCGGGCACAGCGACAACCGCCCGATTGCCACGCTGCGCTTCCCGTCCAACTGGGCGTTGTCCGAAGCACGGGCCAAGTCAGTGCTGGAGATCCTCGCGGCCAAGACCGGCCAGGCGGATCGCTTCAGCGCCGAGGGCCGAAGCGACACCGAGCCGGTAGCCACCAACGCTACAGCCGAAGGCCGCGCCCGTAATCGTCGGGTTGAAATCACCGTATTGGCGGAGGGCGTCGAGTGAAGGCGTTTTTCAGTTTTATGATTCGCTGGGTGATCCCCGTGCTGGGCCTGATCGCCCTGAGTTTGATCATCTGGTTTGTCGGGCCGTTGCTCGACGTGCTGGTGCCGGAAGGGCGCCGTTGGGCGCTGATCATCCTGGTGTTTGCGCTGTGGATTGCCTACCGCGTGTTCCGCATCATCCAGGCCCGCCGCCAGGCCGCCGAAGTGATGCGCAGCCTGGCCGCCGAAACCCCGGCCGACCCCAACAGCGTCGCCACGGCCGAAGAACTCACCACCTTGCGCCAGCGCATGGACGAAGCGCTGACGCTGCTGAAAAAGGCCAAGCTCGGTGGCGATGAGCGCCGCAATCTTTACGAGCTGCCATGGTACGTAATCATCGGCCCACCGGGTTCGGGCAAGACCACCGCGCTGGTCAATTCCGGGCTGCATTTCCCATTGGCCGCGCAGTTGGGCGCGGGTGCCGTGCGTGGTGTTGGTGGTACACGTAACTGCGACTGGTGGTTTACCGACCAGGCCGTGTTGCTCGACACCGCTGGGCGCTACACCACCCAGGACAGCAACTCCACGGTGGATAAAGCCGCGTGGCTGGGCTTCCTCGACCTGCTGAAAAAGCAGCGCTCGCGTCGGCCTATCGATGGCGCTTTTATCGCCATCAGCCTGTCGGACTTGCTGCTGGGCACCGATGCTGAACGTGCCGCCCACGCCGCGGCCATCCGCCTGCGTATCCAGGAGCTGTACACCCAACTGGGCGTGCGTTTCCCGATCTACCTGATGCTCACCAAGCTCGACCTGGTGCCGGGCTTCATGGAGTTCTTCGACAACCTGAGCAAGGAAGACCGCGCCCAGGTGTGGGGCATGACCTTTGCCCTGGACGATGGCAAGAACAGTGACAGCCCGCTAGCGCACCTGCAGAGCGAATTCTCCGGCCTGGAACAGCGCCTCAACGAACGCCTGGTCGAACGCCTGCAACAGGAACGTGACCCAGCGCGGCGCGACCTGATCTACGGTTTCCCGCAGCAGTTCGGCGCGTTGAAGGATTGCCTGCAAAGCTTCCTCGAAGGCGTGTTCAAGCCCAATGCGTTTGAGGAGCGCGTGTTGCTGCGCGGTGTGTATTTCACCAGTGGTACCCAGGAAGGCAGCCCGATTGATCGCTTGATCGGCGCGATGGCCCAGAGCATGAATCTGGACCGCCAGCACCTGGCACGCCAGAGCGGCACCGGCCGCAGTTACTTCATCGAAAAACTCTTCACCGCCGTGGCGTTTGCCGAGCGTGGCCTGGTGGGGGTGAACCCCAAGGTCGAGCGGCGGCGCAAGTGGATTGCTCGTGGTGTCCTCGCCGCCACCGTTGCGTTGGTGGTGGTGGTCAGCAGCCTGTGGTGGGTGAGTTATCGCGCCAACCAGGCGTATATCGCCCAGGTCGACCAAAAGGTCGCGCCGCTGGGCCAGACCGTCCAGAACCTGAGCCCGGCGCAGCGCGAAGTGCTCGCCGTGCTGCCGTTGCTCAACGCCGTGAAGAACCTGGCAGGCGACTCGCCGAGCTGGTCCGAAGGCCTGGGGCTGTACCAAGGCGACATGCTCGAAGCCGAATCCGCCAGCGTCTACCGCAAGCTGTTGATCGCCGTGTTCGCGCCACGCCTGGTGACGCGTATCGAAGAGCAACTGCACGGCGGCGGCAATTCCGACTTCCTCTACGAAGGCCTCAAGGCCTACCTGATGCTCGCTGACACCGAGCATTACGACCCGGACTTCATCAAGGCCTGGATCGCCCTCGACTGGGACCGCAACCTGCCGCGCGACCTGCCGGCTGATCAGCGCCAGGCCCTGGCCGGGCACTTGCAGGCGTTGTTCGAGCGCCATCCGCCAAGCGCGCGCCTCGACCCACGTTTGATTGATGACCTGCGCCGCCAGTTGCAACAACTGCCGGTGGCCCAGCGCGTCTACGACCGGGTCAAGCGCCAGAAACTGCCCGAAGGCATTCCGGATTTTCGTATCAACGAAGCCGCCGGCCGTGACGCGGCGCTGGTGTTCAGCCGTAAAAGCGGCAAGCCGTTGGGCGAGCCGCTGAGTGGGTTCTTCACCGCCAAAGGCTATCGTCAGGCGTTCCTGCTGAGCAGCCTGAACCAGACCGGCACCCTTGCCGAAGAGCAATGGGTGCTGGGCCATGAACAGGCCGACCAGCAGAACGTGGTGAGCCTGGCCGCCGATGTGCGCCGCTTGTATTTCCAGGACTACCAGCGCCAGTGGGATGCCTTGCTGGCGGACATCGACTTTGTGCCGATCACCAGCGTGGCCCAGGCGGCCGACGTATTGCGGGTGATATCCGGCCCGACCTCGCCGCTGAAAAAACTGCTGGTGGCGGTGGCCAAGGAAACCGACCTGCAAGCCGAAGAACGCCAGTTGGCCGCCAAAGGCGTGCCGGTAGAAGGCGGCGTCGACAAGCTCAAGGAGCGCCTGGGCAGTCTGCTCGGCCAGGAACAACCGACCTCCAATGCACCGCAAGCAGCGGATGATCCGGTGACCGCGCACTTCGCCGAACTCAACAGCATCGTCAGCAAGGGCGAAGGCGAACCGGCGGCCATCGACGGCCTGCTCACGGACATGAACGCGCTGTATGTGCAGGTCAGCGCCATGGTCGGCGCCAGCGGCGATGCGTTGCTGGGCGAGGCGAAGAACCAGGCGGCGGCTGCGGCCACGCGGGTCAGCCTGAATGCCGAGCGCCAGCCGCCGCTGGTGCAGGGCATGGTCAAGTCGGTGGTCAATTCCACCACCAACAGCATGATGGGCGGGGTGCGTAACCAACTGAACGCGGCGTGGGTCAGTGAAGTGGTCAACGTGTATCGCCAGTCCCTGGCTGGGCGTTATCCGATGTCGCCGGGCAGCGCGCGCGATGCCACCTTGGACGACTTCGGCCAATTTTTCGGCGTGGGCGGGGTGATGGACAACTACTTCCGCAAATACCTGCAGCCTTACGTCGACACCTCCGCACAAACCTGGCGCTGGCAGCCGGGCGCGGCGCAGAAACTCGGGATTGCACCGGGCGTGCTGCAAACCTTCCAGCGTGCAGCGACCATTCGTGATGCGTTCTTCAGATCGGGGGGCACGCAGCCCGTCGTGCGTTTCGAACTCAAGCCCGTGTCGATGGACCCGACCATCACCCAGTTCCTGCTCGACCTCGATGGCCAGCAATTGAGCTACGACCACGGCCCAAGCCGACCGGTTGCGATGCAATGGCCGAACCCCGGCAGCATTGGTGTGGTGCGTATTTCCATCATGCCGCCGTCGGCCAGTGGCCGCTCCGGTGTGACCCTCGACGGGCCGTGGGCGTGGTTCCGTTTGCTGGAGCAATCGGACCTCACCGCCGGTAATTCGCCGGATCGTTTCAACCTGCGCCTGCGGGTCGACGGCGCGAGCATCGCCTACGAGTTGCGCGCCAACAGCGCCTTCAACCCGTTCAAGAGCCGCGTGCTCAGCGGCTTCAGCCTGCCGGAGCGGCTATGACGACGCTGGGTTTCTACGGCAAGTTGGCCAGCCGCGGCGACTTTGTCAGCCGCGCCTTGCCCCAGAGTTTTATCGGCCCGTGGGACAGCTGGCTGGCGGCAGGCTTGCTCGCCAGCCAAAACAGCCTCGGCGGTGATTGGCTCAATGTGTACCTGGTCAGCCCGTTGTGGCGTTTTGTATTGGCGCCGGGCGTATGCGGGCCGGATGCGGCGGCGGGTGTGGTGATGCCGAGCATTGACCGGGTCGGGCGGTATTTCCCGCTGGCAGTGGTGGCGCTGCTTGATCACGACACCAATCCAGCGTCCCTCGTGGGCGGGCCGGACACCTGGTTCGAGCAGGCCGAAGAACTGTTGCTCAGTACCCTGGATGCCGGCGCCACCTTTGAGCGTTTCAATGACGGCCTCGACACCCTGGGCTTGCCGGCGACTGAGCCGCGCGCAGTGGACAGCCGCTTCGCCGGCCTGCAGCGCGTGAGCGCTACCGTGCCCCATGGGCGCATGACCGCACTCGCCGAACAGGCCTGTGAAGGCGCGAGTTTGTGGTGGGGCCGTGGTTCGCAACAGATTTCCCCTGGTTTATTGCGGTGTCAGGGCCTGCCTGCCGCTGGCGATTTTGCGCAGTTTTTGCTCGGACAAGAAGGTGTGGTGTAGATGGGGTCGACGTACAAATCCGCGAGCAAAAGCCATGTGGGCATGGTCCGCCAGGTCAATGAAGACGCCTGCCTGGACCTGCCGGAAAACCGCCTGTGGGCCGTCGCCGATGGCATGGGCGGGCATGCGGCGGGGGATTATGTCAGCAGCCTGATCGTCGATAGCCTGCGCGGTGTGCCGCTGGGCCGTTCCCTTGAAGAATACTCTGCGGCCTTGCGCAATGACCTGATTCGCATCAACGCTGCCGTGCGCGAAGAAACCGCCAACCGTGGCGTGATCATGATGGGCAGCACCGTGGTGTTGCTGGCGGCGCGCGGCTTGCGCGGCGTGTGCCTGTGGGCCGGTGACAGCCGCTTGTATCGCCTGCGTGACGGCGTGCTTGAAGGCATTTCCCGCGACCACAGCTACGTGCAGGACCTGCAAGACAGCGGCTTGCTCAGCGAAGCCGATGCGCGCACGCATCCGCGCGCCAACATCGTCACCCGCGCGGTGGGCGTAGAAGCCCAGCTGGAGCTGGCGGCGGTTGACCTGCTGATCGCCCCCGGCGACAGCTACCTGCTGTGCAGCGATGGGCTGAACAAGACCGTCGAAGACCATGAAATCCGCGAAGTCCTCAGCCATGACACGCCGGATGAAATCGTGCGCAGCCTGGTGCACCTCGGGCTTAGCCGGGGCGCGCCGGACAACATCACCGCCATCGTCGTGAAGGTATCGTCATGAACATCGTCATCCCGGGTTATGACATTGAAGGCGAGATCGGCGAAGGCGCCATGGCCAGCGTGTACCTGGCGACCCAGCGTTCGCTGGAGCGCAAGGTGGCGCTGAAGGTGATGGCGGCGGCACTGGCGGCCGACCCGAGCTTTTGCGAGCGTTTCCTGCGCGAGGGCAAGACCCTGGCGCGCTTGTCGCACCCGCACACGGTGACCATCCATGACATCGGCAATGTCGGTGAGCTGTATTACATGGCCATGGAGTACCTGCCCAACGGCACGCTCAAGGAGCGCATTGCCGCTGGGCTGACGCCGGAGCAGGGCGTGACGCTGATCCGCCAGATCGCTTCGGCGTTGGGTTATGCCCACGCCCAAGGCCTGGTGCACCGCGATGTGAAGCCGGCGAACATTCTGTTTCGCGCTGATGGCACGGCGGTGCTGTCCGACTTTGGTATCGCCAAGTCGTTGGATGACCGCACTCAATTTACCCAGGCCGGTTTTGCCGTGGGCACGCCGAGCTATATGAGCCCGGAACAGGCGCGGGGCCAGGAGATCGACGGCCGCGCCGACCTGTATGCGCTGGGCGTGGTGCTGTATGAAATCCTTGTCGGCAAGCTGCCCTACAGCGGCACCGATGCGCTTTCGACTGCGCTCGCACACCTGACCGAGCCGTTGCCGGAATTGCCGGTGCACCACGGCCGTTATCAGGGCGTGCTGCGCAAGCTGTTGGCCAAGGACCCGGCGGAACGCTTCCCGGATGCGGCGGCGTTGTTGCTGGCGCTGGACCAACTGCCGGCGGATTCACCGGAAGCCACGCTGGTGCGGCCGCTGCCGATCCCGCTGAGCTTTGATCTGGCGGGCATGACCCCGGTCACCATCGATATTCCGACCGATAAACCACAGCCGCAACCTGCAGTGCGCCAACCTGTGGTGACTTCGACGCAACACAAAGCCGTGTCCGAGCAACGCCGTGGGCCGGTGTTGGCCCTGGCCGCTGTTGCGGTAGCGGTTGCATTGGCCATTGGTGGCGCCAGTTATTGGTGGTTGAGCGGCAGCGATGAGCCGGCCAAACCGCCTGCTGCGGTGGTGCCCAAGGTGACGCCACCGCCAGTCGCTGAAGTGGATGGCGGTCAGCGCCCGCTGTTGATGGCGGGCAAGAAGACCCTGTTCCAGCGCGTGCTCAGCAAGCCCGGTGCGAAGCTTTCAGCGGATGCAGGCAGCGCGCCAGGAAAGGCGCTGCCGGCGTTCTCCGTACTCTACGTTTACCAGCGCAAAGACGTCGACGGCAGCCCGTGGGTACGCGTCGGCGCGGCCACCGATGGGCGCAGCGACGGTTGGTTGCCGGCCGCGCAGGTCAGCGACTGGAAGCAGAGCCTGGTGCTGAAATTTACCGAGCGCTCGGGGCGGGCGCCGGTGATGTTCCTGCGTCAATCGGGCGAAGTGGAAAAGCTGTTGGCCGACCCGGCCGCCGCCAAAGGCGTGCTGGCCAAGGCGCAGAAAAACAGCGAAGACAATAGCCAGATCCTTGCGCTGGAACCGACTGCCAGCGCCGTGCCGCAGAACCAGTTCTACCTGTTGCCGATCTTCGACTCCAAAGAGAGCTTTGACGAAAACGGCCAGCCGGTGCAGTTGCTCAATGTGGCCTCCATTGATCCAGGTACCAGCGCGGTTAAACCGGCCACGCCTGTGATCAAGGCGAATGCCGACGCCTTCCGCACGGCCGTTGTGCTGGTGGTCGACACCACCGTGTCGATGCAGCCCTACATCGACCAGATCCGTGACGTGGTGCACGAACTGCAAACCCGCATCGGCGAGCGCGGCGAGTTAGACAGTGTCAGCTTCGGCATGGTGGGTTTTCGCAGCAGCATTAAGAAAACCCCTGGCCTGGAATACGTCGCCAAGACCCTGATCAGCCTCGATCAAGGTCGCGACCCGCAACGCTTCCTCGACATGGCGCGCCAGGTCAAGGCGTCCACCGTGTCCAGCCATTCGTTCAACGAAGATGCGTTCGCCGGGGTGATGCAGGCGGTGGACGGCATGGATTGGTCCGGTTACGGCGGGCGCATCATCCTGCTGGTCACCGATGCTGGCGCACTGCGCAAGAACGACCCGTTTGCCGCCACCCAGATGAACGAGGCGGAAGTGCGTCAGGCCGCGCTGGGCAAGCAGATCAAGATCTACGCCCTGCACCTGCGCACCGATGCCGGCAAGAAAACCCACGCCGGCGCCGAAAGCCAGTACCGCATCCTCACCGCCGACGCCAACCCGCAGATCGGCGACCTCTACACGCCGGTGCCGGGTGGCGACGTGCGCAAGCTGGGCGAGCGCGTCGACGAGATCGGCACGGTGTTCGCCAACCTGGTGCACCAGGTGCGCAGCAATACGCCGCAGCCGGTGCCGTTGCTGAGTTCTGCACCAACCTTGGCAGACAAATCCGCAGCAGTCGGCTATGCCATGCACATGGATTTCCTGGGGCGCAAAACCGCAAGCCAGGCGCCGCAACTGGTCAGCGCATGGACCGCCGACCGCGACCTCACCAACCCGGCGCTGCCGGCGTTCCAGGTGTGCGTGATGCTGACCAAGTTGCAGCTCAATGACCTGCAGCAGTCGCTGAAACTGATTGTCGATGCGGCGCGCAAGACCCAGACCTCACCCAAGGATTTCTTCCAGGAAATCGCCAGCGCCTCGGCCTACATGAGCCGCGACCCGCAAGCCTTGCGCAAGGGCGGCAACCTCGCCGACGGCGGCATCCTCGGCGAATACCTCGAAGGCCTGCCGTACCGCAGCAAATCGCTGAACATGACCCAGGACCTGTGGTTGTCGTTGAGCGTGGCCGAGCAGGAAGACTTTATCGACGAGCTGGATTCGAAAATCCGCCTCTACGAGACCTTCCACAATGACGTGGCCAATTGGGTCCGTTTCGGCGATGCCGAGCCGGGTGATGCGTTGTACCGCGTGCCGTTGTCGACGCTGCCGTGATGCTGAACCTGAACGCGGTGCACAAGAGCCGGGGCGTCGGCAGCCAGCGCTATAGCCTGGTGATTCCGGCGCTGGCGCTGCGCGCGGGTGAGCAATTGGCGATCGTCGGGCCCAGCGGGTGTGGCAAAAGCACGTTGCTGGACCTGTTGGCGCTGGTCCTGGCGCCGGATCAGGTCGGGCAGTTTGAATTCAATCAGCACGATATCCGTGGGCTGTGGCGCAGCGATCAGCAATCCACGCTGGCCGCATTGCGCAGCCAGCATTTGGGCTATGTGCTGCAAACCGGTGGCTTGCTGGGCTTTCTCGATGTGCGTGGCAATATCGCCCTGTCGCGGCAACTGCTGGGTTTGAAGGATGACGGCAGCGTGGCACGCCTGGCCGAGCAGCTGGAAATCAGCGACCAGTTGGCCAAGAAACCGGCGGCGCTCTCCGTGGGCCAACGCCAGCGCGTCAGCTGCGCCCGTGCGCTGGCGCATGCACCGCAACTGGTGTTGGCAGACGAACCGACGGCGTCGCTGGACCCCTTGAATGCCGAGCGCGTGATGCAGGCGTTGCTGGCCCAGGCTCGCGAACACCGCGCGGCGTGTGTGATCGCCACCCATGACGAGCCCCTGGCGCGCGCCAGTGGCTTGCAGGTGCGACGTATCAGTTGCCGTCGCGACACCGACGGCGGCGTCACCGCCACCCTTGGGGAGGCGTGCTGATGCGCATCGGCCTGGTGGCGTCGCTGGCCTGGCAGGATTACCGCAACGATGCGTGGCTGTCGGCCTGTTCGGTGCTGGCGCTGGTGGCGGTGATCGCGCCGTTGCTGGTGTTATTCGGCCTGAAATTTGGACTGGTTAGCAGTTTGACCGAACGTTTGCAGACCGACCCCGCCACCCGTGAAATTATTCCGTTGGGCGGTGGTCGATTCAGCAGTGCATTTATCGAGCAGCTCAGTCAGCGCAGTGACGTGGCGTTTGCCGTGCCCCGTACGCGGCAGATTGCAGCGACGGCGCAAGTGGGTACGCTGAGCCTGGAAATGCTGCCGACCGCGGCGGGTGATCCGTTGTTGGGCGGTCTGCCGGTGCCAAAGGGCCTGGAGCAGATCGTGCTGAGCCACACCGCTGCTGAGAAGCTCGCGGCGCGGCCCGGCGATTGGCTGGAGACCAGCTTTGCTCGGCAAGTGGCAGGGCGCGTAGAAGCCCAGCGCATGCGCGTGCAGGTGTTGGCGGTATTGCCGCTGGAAGCCTTTGCCCGTGACGGTTTGTTTGCTGAATTGAGTTTGCTGGAAGCGGTTGAAGATTATCGCGATGGCCGTGCAGTGCCGACGTTGGGTTGGGCCGGTGATGAGGCGGGAGTGAGCGAACAGCGCGTGTATCCCGCGTTTCGCCTGTATGCCCGCAATCTCACCGATGTGGAGCCGCTGCGGGTGTATTTCGCGGGACAGAATGTGTTGGTGTCGACCCAGGCGCAGACCATTGCGCAAGTGCAGTCGTTAAGCCGCAACCTGTCGATCGTATTCTGGGTGATCTGCGGGCTGGCATTGGCGGGCGCGTTTGCGGCGATCTTTGCCGGAGCGTTGGCCGCCGTGGCGCGCAAGCGTCGAGAGTTATCCGTGTTGCGCCTGTTGGGGTTTTCCACAGGCGGGCTGTTGGTGTTTGTGGTGGTGCAGGCGCTGTACAGCGCAGGTTTTGCTGCTGCGCTCAGTGCCGGGTTGTATGGCCTGGCCGAGGCCGCTTTGAATCAACTATTTGTGCAGGTGCCGGGCGAATACGCCAGCCATCTGCTGGCGCGTCATTACGGCCTGGCCCTGGCTGCTGTGCTCGGCGTAAGCGCCGTGGCGGCGGTGTGTGGCGGTTGGCGAGTGGCGCGTATCCAGGCTTCTGAAGGAATCAGAGATGTATAAGTTACTGGGCGCCGCCGTGGCGCTGAGCCTGGCCTCGATGGCCTGGGCTGATGAAGCGAGTGACAAACTCGACAACCCCAAGCCGTTGCCGGATGACGTGAGCCTGCCGCTGCCGTGTGAAGGCAACATGGTATTCCGCTACGCCTACGTGCTGGCCCAAGGGACCCTGGACGATCGCGAAATCAGCCTCGGCTACCCCTTTGCCGAAGGCGAAGCGGGCTATCAGCAGTCGTTTATTTCCGGTTACCGCCGCGACTTCATCAACGGCCAGTTCACCCTCAAGGACTTGCCCAAAGACTGGAACAAAGTCATCGCGCCATTGATGCCGAAGACTGACGCCAAGACCCCGCTCAAGCCCATGCTGTACTTCATCGGCAAGTACGAAGTGACTGCACGCCAATACGCCCAAGTGATGGCCCAGGCGCAGTCACTGGCCAGTGGCGAACCGGCGCCGGCGTGCGATGCGCCAACCGGCATGGCCGGGCGCTTGCCCAAGGTGAAACTGTCGCGCTTTGAAGCCGAGCGCTTCTCGGCGGTGTACAGCGCCTGGCTGATGAAATACCACCGCGAGTTGCTGCCGGTCAGTGGGCGCGGCTCGTCAGCGGAGGATGGCGGGCTGGGCTTTGTGCGCCTGCCCACCGAAGTGGAATGGGAATACGCCGCGCGCGGTGGCCAAGCCGTGAGCCGTCAGGACCTTGAAGGGCGCCTGTTTCCGCGCCGTGTTGAGGGCAGCGAAAGCGACGGCCCGCTCGGCGATTACGCCGTGTTCAACCAGGTCGCCGGCGGCACTGGCCAGGCCGCACGCCTGATGCCCATCGGCACCAAATTGCCTAACCCGATTGGCCTGTTCGACGTGATCGGCAATGCGGCGGAAATGGTCCAGGAATCCTTCCAGCTGGTGCATGCCGGGCGCCGTCAGGGCACCTATGGCGGCTTTGTGGTCAAGGGCGGCAACTATTTGGAAGGCGAGGGCACGCTGTTCACCGGCATGCGCCGCGAGTACCCGCTGTTTGCGGCCGACGGCACCGAGCAAAGCAACGAGACCACCGGCTTTCGCGTGGCGATTGGCGCATTGTCGGCGCCGCGTTCGCGCTACAAGGAACTGTTCGCGCAGTGGCAAAAGGAGGGCCGCCTGGCTTCGCTGACTGACGCCATCGACGACGCCCAGGACCCGACCAAACGCCTGGACAGTATTATCGCTGCCAGCGTCGACCCCAAGCTGCAAGCCGAGCTTGGGCTGGTCAACGAAGAACTTAAGCGCAACGTCTCGCTGATCGCCCAGCAACGCGAAGAAGCGGCGGGCAACCTGATTCAGTCCGCCGCGTTGGTGGCCGAAACCATCAGCAACTACAACATTCGCTTGGCCAATCTGCAAAAGAGTCGTCAGCAGGCTATCGACAACAAAGACGAGGCCAGCGCGCAGCTGTTTGACATGGCGATTGCCAACGGCCGCAGCGCGCTGGATGGCGCAGTGGCGATCTATATCGACAACCTGGCCACCGGCACGCGCTATACCGATGCGGTGATCCAGGCGCAGTTTCAACGGATCAAGGAAGAGTTGGATCGCAAGCCTGTGCTCGGCAAGAGCCTGGTGACGCGCGCAACACTGTTCGTTCGTCATGTCGGCAACTACCGCAAGCAACAGCGGGCCGACCCGGCGACGATCTTGAAGGAATTGCTCGCAGCGAGCGGTCAGCGATGATCGCTGGCTGTATGGCGAGCTTGGAAGGGACTCAGGCGGCGGTGGGCCGTGCTGGGCAAGTCAAACTTAAAAGAGAACACACCTATGCTTTTTTCCCGTAAGGCGGTTTCCAAGCGTCACTTGCTGCTGATCGCGGCCGGCTTCAGCACTGTGCTGACCGGTTGTGCCACGTCGCCGGCCTCCAAGGTCGCGTCGAGCACCAAGGTCGAGTACTACCCGAACTGCTACGAGCCGGTGCAGCACCTGCGCGCGACTGATTCGGACATGACCAAGTCGGTCGTCACTGGCGCGGCCATCGGCGCGGCCGGCGGTGCACTGCTGGGTGCTTTCACTGGCGACAAGGAAAAGCGCGGCCGCAACGCCGCGATTGGCGCTGCGGGCGGCGCCCTGGCTGGCGGCGCGGCGGGTTACTACACCGAGCGTCAGAAGCAGATCAGCGATGACAACCAACGCATTGCTTCCTACTCCACCGACTTTAACAAAAGCGCGTCCGACATCGACCGCAGCACCGCTTACGCCAAAGCCTCGCAGCAGTGCTACCAGAGCGCATTCACCAAGCTGGTGGCCGACCGCAAGGCCAAGACCGTCAACGACACTGAAGGCCGCAAGCGCCTGGCGGAAATCGTTTCAGGCCTGAAGGAATCCAATGACCTGATCGTCGCGGTCAACGGCAAAGCCAGCGAAGACCTGAACAACTACACCCAGGCCTACGAGAAAGACCTGCAGCAAGTAGGCGTGCAGCGTAATGACGTGGTCACCGTGGCCCAGGCCGACGTGGCGCCGCCGGTTGTACCGGCCAAGAAAGGCAAGAACCCGCCAAAAGTCGCGAAGAAGAAGGACTTGCCGGTCGTGCCTAAAGAAGCGGTCACCACCGAGAAGAGCATCCAGACCGTTCAGGCCAAGCAAGCTGAAAGCAAGCAGGTCGCCAGCGCCGGCAAGGCTCAGATGGAAGGCGCCTGCCGCGATCCAAACCTGGTCGACTGGGCACCGGTACCTTGCCCAAACGTTTAAGTAACATGCTGCTATAAGCGTCAAACGCCAGCCGATCTTCCGCTAATGCGCTAGATCGGTGGCGTTCTCTTTGCAAATCGTTAAACTGCTGCGGCCACTCAATAATTACATCGAGGCCGTGTGCATGAAATTTCGTCTTCTGCTGTGGGTGCTGGGCCTGATGATGGGCAAAGCCAGCCGCACCAATCCTGCCTTCCAGCAGCAACTGGGTGATAAAGACCTGGCTTTCCAGCTGCAGACCCTCGACGGCAAGGTTGCCCGTCACTTCATCGTCAAAGACCAGCGCATCACCAGCCGCTCAGGTGTTCACCCTGCGCCGGCGTTTGCCATTGCCTTTAAAGATGCCGCCTACGGCTTCGCCACGATGCAGGCGAAGAACAAGCAACTGGCGTTCATGACGGGGATTCAGGACAAGTCGATCCAGATCAAGGGCAACCCGGCGCTGGTAATCTGGTTCCAGGGGTTGACCAAGTATTTGAAGCCGAAGAAAAAGAAGTAGTCTTACAGGTAGACCGAGGTGGATTCATCGCAGGCAAGCCAGCTCCCACATTCGACCGCATTCCAAAGAATGTACTCGGTCAAAATGTGGGAGCTGGCTTGCCTGCGATAGCGGAGTAACAGGCAATAGACTCAGCCCTGGCTGAACTGGGAAGCCAGTTCGCGGAGCAACACCTCGGCATCCAGCACTTTGCCGACTACCTCTTCAGCCTTGTCCCGCGTCAGCCCCAGGCGCTCAAGCAGCGCATCCGGAATCGTCTCATCCGGCCCGGAACCAATCCCCCGGCTGCGCAACAAGCGCACGGCCAAACACACCAGGTTCGGATACTCAGCGTATTGCCCGTCATAAGTCGGGTCGTGCTGGAAGCGCAGCGCGGTGGATAACTCATCCGGCATGTCCCAGTAGCGCATCAGCCAGGCACCGATCTGCTCGCGGCTGATGCCCAGCAGGTGTTGCTCGACATAGCTGTGGCACAGGTGCGGGTTGACTTCCAAGTGACGGCAGATCAGCGAGAAGTGCGGCGGGAACACGTGCGCCAGCAGCAGATAACCGAAGTTGTGCAACAGGCCGGCGAGGTAGGTCAGGCCGGCTTCCGGGCGCTGGGCGCGCGGCATGGCGCGGGTCAGGCCCTCGATCACGGCGGCGGTGTAGATCGACTGATGCCAGTACGGCGTGGCTTGGTGCGGGTTGTCCTTGGGCAGGCTCAAGGTCTTGCCCAGCGCGAGGCCCAGCGCCAGGTTGATCACCAGGTCAAAGCCGAGCACGCGCACGATGGCGTCTTCAACGGAGCGGATCTTGCCCGGCGACGCGTAGTACGGCGACGCGGCCCAGCTCACGACTTGCGCGGCCAGGGCCGGGTCGGTCTCCACTACGCCGGTGATGTCATCGATGGTGGCGTTGGGGTCGACACGCAGCTTGATAATCTTCTGCGCAGTGTCGGCCAGCGGGGGAATCTCGATGGTCGCTTCCAGGCGCTGCTGGATGCGGCGCGCGGTGAACGCCTGCATGGCCTGGGTGATTTCCTCACGGTCATCATTCGGGCGGTCAAGGTTGGGGCGGATGTTGCTCAGCGGCTCGCCGAAGTGGCCGGCGCTGGCCTTGGTGAGCATGGTCTTGAAGGCGTCGCTGGAGATCTCCAGCAACAGGCCTGCTTCACCCGAATGCACCAGCAGGCTCGGCTCGTTGAGCAGGCTGCCTTCGTACAGGCACGGCGAGCTGGTGAGCGGCGGCAGGCCCGGCAACAGGCTCAGCTCATGTTTGCCGAGCATGCGTGCGACGCGGTCCGGCGACACGGCGATAAGGCGGCGGCCAGTGAGCTCGGCGAGGCGGTTGAGGTCGAGCAGCTGGTTCTGCGGGAACAGCACCATCAGCGCGCCCACTGCATCTTCCAGCAGCACCGCCTGGACCTTTTGCGCAGGATTCAGGCCCGGTAGATCGCTGACTTCCGTGTAGGGGATGGCGAGTTTTGCGAGCAGAGCCCGAATGACCGGCGGGGCGGTCAGTGGGGCTGTGGCGAGGGCGACTTCTGACATGGCCTGATCCAATTTCGTACAGTCATCGAAGTATAACCAGCTTGATACACCTGTAGGTCGGTTAAGTGCGTCGCACCTTACACTTGACCGTATTGCTGCCCGTGCCTGAGCCAGCGATCCAGCAACGGGCTGACGTGTTCCGGCCAGCGTTCCATCAACGCTTGCGCCGCATCGCGCACGGCGGGGAGCAAGTCGGCGTCGCGCATCAGGTCGGCAACCTTGAATTGCAGCAGGCCGGTCTGGCGAGTGCCGAGCATTTCGCCGGGGCCGCGCAGTTCGAGGTCTTTTTCGGCGATGATAAAACCGTCGTTGGTTTCGCGCATGATGCCCAGGCGCTGACGGCCGATCTGTGACAGTGGCGGGTGGTAGAGCAGCACGCAATGGCTGGCGGCGCTGCCCCGGCCAACACGGCCGCGTAACTGGTGCAGTTGCGCCAGGCCAAGGCGCTCGGGGTTTTCGATGATCATCAGGCTGGCGTTGGGCACGTCCACCCCCACCTCGATCACGGTAGTGGCCACCAGCAGTTGCAGGTTGCCGGCCTTGAATTCGGCCATCACCGCGGCCTTTTCCACAGGTTTCATGCGCCCGTGGATCAGCCCGACCTTGAGCTCACCCAGGGCGCTGGTGAGGTCTTCAAAGGTGGTTTCGGCCGCCTGGCAGGTCAGTTCTTCGGACTCCTCGATCAGGGTGCACACCCAATACGCCTGGCGGCCTTCGGCACAGGCACCGCGTACGCGCTCGATCACTTCGACACGACGGGTGTCGGTGACCAGCACAGTGTTGACCGGGGTACGGCCGGGCGGCAATTCGTCTAGGATCGAAGTGTCGAGGTCGGCGTAGGCGCTCATGGCCAGGGTGCGCGGGATCGGCGTCGCGGTCATGATCAACTGGTGCGGGTTCATCCGGCCACCCACGCCTTTCTGGCGTAGGGCCAGGCGCTGTTGCACGCCGAAGCGGTGCTGTTCGTCAATGATCACCAGGGCGAGGTTCTTGAACTTCACTTCGTCCTGGAACAGTGCGTGGGTGCCCACCACCATCGGTGCGCCACCGGCGATTTGCTCCAGCGCGGCCGCACGCACCTTGCCCTTGAGCTTGCCGGCCAGCCACGCGACTTCCAGGCCCAGCGGTTCGAGCCAGCGCTTGAAAGTGATGAAGTGCTGTTCGGCGAGAATCTCGGTGGGTGCCATCAGCGCTACCTGGTAACCGGCTTCCAGTGCTTGCAAGGCAGCGAGGGCGGCGACCACGGTCTTGCCCGCGCCCACGTCGCCTTGGATCAGCCGCAGCATCGGCTCTTTCTGGCTGAGGTCGTAGGCGATTTCATTGCCGACGCGCTGCTGGGCACCGGTCGGCGCGAAGCCGAGGTTGGCCAGGTATTGGGCAGGCAAACGCGTGGCCTTGGGCATCGCCGGCGCGCGCAGGGAACGCATGCTCTCGCGCAGGCGTTGCTGGGACAGTTGGTGGGTCAGCAGTTCTTCAAAGGCCAAGCGGTGCTGGGCCCAGTGATGACCCAGCGCCAGTTCATCGACATCGGCGTCGGCGGGCGGGTGATGCAGGTAGCGAATCGCATCGTCCAGCGGCGCCAGTTGATAGTCGCGGGCCAGTTCCAGGGGCAGCCAGTCGGGCAGGCTCTTCGGGCCAAGCATCGCCAGGGTCTGCATGCACAGTTGGCGCAGGCGCTGCTGGGTCAAGCCTTCGGTGAGGGGGTAGATCGGGGTGAGTGTGGTGTCGACCGGCGGCGGTTCGTCGCCAGTGATGGCGCGGTATTCCGGGTGGTAGATCTCCAGGCCCGACGCGCCGGGCCGCGCTTCGCCATAGCAACGCACGCGGGTGCCGCGTTTGAGGCCCTCCTTCTGCGCGTTGCTGAAATGGTAAAAGCGCAGGCTCAGGCCGCCGGTGCCGTCCTGCAGGCGCACGACCAGGCTGCGGCGCTTGCCCATCACCACGTCGGCGCCGCTGACGGTGCCTTCGACCACCGCATCCTGCCCAGGGCGCAGATGGCCGATGGGCACCACGCGGGTGCGATCCTGGTAGCGCAGGGGCAGGTGAAACAGCACGTCCTGGAGGTTCTCCAGGCCGACCTTGGCCAGCTTCTCGGCCATGGCCTCGCCGACACCCTTGAGTGCCGTCACCGACACCTGCGACAGCTCCGTCATACCGTTGCTCAGCTCGCGGCAGGCGGCTTGGCCACCGAACACAGGCGAATCGAGTCGGCGAGGATCTCAATCGCTTTGGGCCGTGGGAAGCTGGCGCGCCAGGCGATCGCCACGGTGCGGAACGGCACCGGCGGCGTCAGTGGGCGCACTGCAATTACGCCGGGGGCGTAGTGATGGCTGTCCACTGCCGACAGCGGCAGGATTGAAATGCCCAGGCCGGAAGCGACCATGTGGCGAATGGTTTCCAGGGAACTGGATTCCACCGTGGTGTGCTTGGCGCCGTCGTTGCCTTTGGTCAGCGTCGGGCAGGCTTCCAGCACCTGGTCGCGGAAGCAGTGGCCTTCGCCGAGCAGCAGCAGGCTCTTGTCGTTGAGCAGGCCGGCATCGATAGTGTCTTTTTGTGTCCACGGGTGGGAGGCGGGCATCAACACGTAGAACGGCTCGTCGTAGAGCGGCAGGGTCAGTACGTCTGCTTCGTTGAACGGTAAGGCGATGATGATCGCGTCCAACTCGCCGTTGCGCAGTTTGTCGCGCAATACGTGGGTGAAGTTTTCTTCGATATACAGCGGCATCTGCGGCGCGACGCGATGCAGTTGCGGGATCAGGTGCGGAAACAGGTACGGGCCGACGGTGTAGATGGCGCCGACTTTCAGCGGTGCAGTCAGCTGGTTTTTGCCGGCCTGGGCCAGTTCGCGAATGCTTTGCGCCTGCTCCAGTACCTTCTGGGCCTGGGCCACGATGCCTTCGCCCACCGGGGTGAGGCGCACGGCGCTCTTGCTGCGCTCGAAAATCAGCACACCGAGTTCGTCTTCAAGCTTTTTCACGCCCACCGACAGCGTCGGCTGGCTGACGTGGCAACGCTCGGCCGCGTGGCCGAAGTGCTGCTCTTGGGCGAGGGTAACGATGTAGCGTAATTCTGTAAGAGTCATAGCGGGCGTCCATGAAGTTGCGGGCCAAGCATACCGGCTGCAATCGATAGACGCACGTTATCAGAACTTTGCTGGGGATTGAGCGGGGAGTGCGGAGGATTTAGCTAAAAACGGATTTTTTGAGGCAGTGAATTCAAATGTGGGGCTTGCCCGCGATGCAGGCACCTCGGTCTATCAGTTGCACCGAGGTGATGCTATCGCAGGCAAGCCAGCTCCCACACAAGCTGACTCCTGCAACCTTTAGCGACGGCGTTTCTCGATGTTGTACACGAACGGTGCAACGATCTCGATGCTGCCGCCTTTCAACATATCGGCTGGCGGCTTGGGCAGCGGCTGGGCACGACGGATCATGTCCAGGGTTGCGCGGTCCAGGTCAGCGTTGCCGGAACGGCCCACCAACTCGTAGGACAGCACGTTGCCTTCGGCATCCACCACAAATTTCAGGCGGTTCAAGCCTTCTTTGCCACGGGCCTGGGCACCTGGCGGGTACTTTTTGTACTTCTGCAAGTGCGCCAACAGTGCGCCTTCCCAGGACGCTTTGGCGGCGACCTGTTGCGGCGACGGGCCAGGTACGGGCTGGGCCGATTTTTCCGCTGGCGTGTTAGTCGGTGGAGCGTCGCTCGGCGGTTCCTCGGAGGGTTTCTCCTTGGGTGGCTCGATCTTTTTCTCCACAGGTTTGGGCGGCTGCGGTTTTGGCTTGGGCTTGACGGGCTTGGGCACCTGGATCGTCGGCTTGGGTGCCTCGGCCAGTTTCGGCAGGGGCAGCTCTTCGACCGGGGCAGGCGGTTGCGGCGGCGTGACCACCTTGGGCGGTGCCGGCGGCGGTGGGGCTGGCATCGGTGCCAGGTCGATGACCATGGCAGCCGGTGGCAACTGCACCGTACGCGGCGCTGACCAATGAAGCGCGATAGCGATCGCGACGGCATGCACGCCCAGTACGACGGCGAGGCTGGTGCCATAACGCGTCAGTTTGTGGCGCGTTGTGATCATTTCTTGGCTGCCGTCTCAAGTCCGACCAGGCCTACCTTGAGGTAGCCGGCTGCCCGCAGGGCATCCATCACGCTCATCAGGTCGCCGTAGTCCACGCCTTTGTCGGCCTGGAAGAAGATCGTCGTGTCTTTCTTGCCTTGGGTCTTGGCGTCGAGCACCGGCCCCAGGGTTTCAGTCTTGACTTCTTCTTCACCCAGGAACAGGCGTTGGTCCGCCTTGACGCTGAGGAAGATCGGCTTCTCCGGCCGCGGCGCAGGCTTGGCGCTGGACGCGGGCAGGTCGACCTTGATGTCCACGGTCGCCAACGGTGCGGCCACCATGAAGATGATCAGCAGCACCAGCATCACGTCGATAAACGGCGTGACGTTGATTTCGTGGTTCTCGACGAGTTCGTCGTCGCCTTGATTCAAATGCAGGCCCATGGCCGATTACCCCACTTTCACCATGTGCGGTTGCGAGCTGCGCTCGGTAGGCAGGTGATCGAGGTCGCGGCTGACCAGCAGCAGGACTTCTGCCGACGCGTCCGATACCTGGGCCTTGTAGCCGGCAATCGAACGGGCGAAGACGTTGTAGATCACCACCGCAGGAATCGCGGCAACCAGGCCCAGGGCAGTAGCCAGCAAGGCTTCGGCGATGCCGGGGGCAACGACGGCAAGGTTGGTGGTCTGGGTTTTAGCGATGCCGATGAAGCTGTTCATGATGCCCCACACGGTACCGAACAGGCCGACGAAGGGCGCGGTGGAACCGATGGTTGCCAGCACGCCGGTGCCGCTGCTCATGTTTCGACCGCAGGCCGCCACCAGGCGCTCCAGGCGGAAGGCCACGCGTTCCTTGATGCCTTCTTTCTCGCGGGCGTTGGCCGACAGGCGCATTTCTTCCAGCGCGTCGTGCACCAGGGTGTTGGCCAGGGTGCCTTTCTTGGTCGCGCTTTCGCTCGCTTCCTTAAGGGTGGTGGCCTTTTTCAGGTGGACGATTTCGCTACGCAGGCGACGCTTGGCGCCCAGCAGCTCGAAGCCTTTGGCGATCCAGATGGTCCAGGTGATGATCGAGGCAATGGCCAGGCCGATCATGACGGCTTTCACTACGACGTCGGCGTTCTGATACATGCCCCACGGCGACAGGTCGTGGGCCATGCCCAAGGTGTTGTCTTCTTCCAGAACTACGCCGGTGTCGTCGGTGGAGGCTGGGTCAGCAGCCTGGGCCGGGTCGGTAGCGGCTGGCGCGGCGGCCGGAGCGGCCGGTGCGGCAGCAGCAGGCGGGGTCGTCGGCGCGGTGGCATCAGCAAAGGCGGCGGTCGGTGCCAGCAGAACGCTGAACAGCAGCGCAGCAATCGCGCGCCAGGCGCGGGATGGGCTGTGAGGCTTGGTTGGCGAAGCGGGGGTTGTATTACGTGTCATGCTGGCCGGACCTGAGTAAAAAAATGAGTGATCGTCCTTCCAGACCCAAGGGGTCGAGGACAAATGGGCGGTTATTATTGCAAGTAATTCTTGTTAACAGAAGTAATACAGTAACTTTATTTGTGCTTTTTCTGGCCGTCGGTCTACCGCGACGGCTAACCTAGACCTTTCAATACGGAGTTTTGTGATGTCAGCGCCTTCTGTTGTGATTGCCGGATGTGGCGATGTGGGTAGTCGGCTGGCTAGCCAATTGCTCGCCTCGGGATGGGAGGTGCACGGCTTGCGGCGGGATATTTCGCGGCTGCCCGCCGGCGTGATTGGCATTGCCGGCGACCTGTTCAACAAGGATTGCCCTGACACCTGGCCGATCGGCGGGGTGGATTACCTGGTGTATTGCGCCGCTGCGACAGATCACGACGAAGCCGGCTATCGCGCCGCTTATGTAGAAGGGTTGAAACACGTACTGGAGTGGTTGGGCGACTACGGTCAGGAGCCGAAACACTTGCTGTTTGTTTCCAGCAGCAGCGTCTATGGGCAGCAGAATGGAGAGTGGGTCGACGAAACGTCGGAGACTCAAGCCAAGGGTTATTCCGGGCAAGTGATGCTGGAGGCTGAGCAAGTGGCGCTCAATAGTGGCATCCCGGCCAGCATCGTGCGTCTGACCGGTATTTATGGCCCAGGCCGCGAATGGCTGCTGACCCAGGTTCGCCAGGGCTACCGTGTCGCAATCGATCCGCCTTTATATGGCAACCGCATTCATGCGGATGACGCGGCGGGCTTGTTGGCGTTTTTGTTGCGGCATGTGGAGCAGGGTGGCTCGCTGGATAAGGTCTACATCGGCGTCGACGATGCGCCCGCACCGCTGGCGGAAGTGGTGGCGTGGTTGCGCGAGTATCTGGGTGTGACGGAGTGGTCCGAGGATGCGAGTGTGCGTCGTGCCGGCAGCAAGCAGTGCAGCAATGCGCGAGCGAAGACGCTGGGCTGGGCGCCGACCTACCCAACTTACCGCGAAGGCTACGCGGCGATCCTCAAAGGCTGAAACACAGTCAAAAAATGTGGGAGCTGTGTTTGGCTACTTAATTATTTTTCCAGCAACCACTGCCGCGGTCCGGGCGTAAACGAAGGCACTTCATCCGCTCGCGCGGTATTGATCGCCTGGAAGATTTCCAGCTGCTTGCCTTTGCGCAAGAAAATCCACGGGTTGCCCTGGCCGTTGAGTTGCAGCCAGATGCTGTCATAGCCGCCGCTCATCGAGGCGCAATCACCGGCCAGGCACAGCGAGTACCGATCAACATTAGGCAAGCCGACAACCTTGCCGTCAGCCTGGAACTGCACGATGGCGCCGCTACCGAAGCCGTCGCTGATCTTCCAGTCGCCGCCCATGTAGGTCGCGTACAGCGCACGCTCAAAGTTGGCGCCTATGGGGGCACCTTCCGGCGCGGGGTCCTTGGCGCGGGCAAACAGCTGTTCCGGCTCGTTGTCGTTGGCCGATTGCAGCAGTTGTTTGCCTTTGCGCTTCAGTTCGGTAGCTGAGCTGCCGTAGAAATCCACGCTCCAGGCGCCGGATTTTTCACCCAGCAATTTGCCTTCGGCTACTTCAAAGCCGTTGTAGTAGCGCGCCTGCGAAGCCTTGGTATTAACCTCCCATTCGAGGTTAGGGCCATAGCTTTGCAAGGCTTCACGCAAAGGGCCGCCTTTGGCTGCCGCATCGATGGCGACCTGGTTGATCCAGGTGCCGCTCACGTCCAGGTCGGCAGGGTTGCTGGCGCAGCCGCCGAGCAGCAGGGCGAGCAGTGATGAGGCTACAAGCGCTTTGCGCATCATGAAATCCTTTTAAAACGAAGTCGGCGCAGCCTATGGGAGGGCCGCGCCGGGTGTTTTACTCGATGACCAGAATCGCGTCCATCTCAACCTGTGCACCCTTTGGCAGGGCAGCAACGCCGATGGCAGCGCGGGCTGGGTACGGCTGTTCGAAGTACTTGCCCATGATCTCGTTGACCTTGGCGAAGTGGCTCAGGTCGGTGAGGAAAATGTTCAGCTTGACGATGTCCTTGAACGAACCGCCAGCAGCTTCAGCAACCGACTTGAGGTTTTCGAAGACCTGCACGGTCTGTGCTTCAAAGCCTTCCACCAGTTCCATGGTCCTTGGGTCCAGCGGGATCTGGCCAGACATGTAGACGGTATTGCCCGCCTTGATCGCCTGGGAGTAAGTGCCGATCGCGGCCGGGGCTTTATCGCTGGTGATAACGGTCTTGGTCATTTATGACTCCTTGTAAGAGGTGATGACGTATTTGAAGGCCTATGCCCGCATACGGGTGATGCGGATCACACCGATCAGGGCGCGCAGTTTCTTGATCACGCGGGCGAGGTGCACACGGTCGTGCACGCTGACCACCAGCTGGACCACGCTGATGCGACCATCGCGCTCGTCCATGCTGATTTTCTCGATATTGCCGTCGGCCGCGTTGACGCTGCTGGCCAGCAGGGCGATCAGGCCGCGTTGGTGTTCCAGCTCGACGCGCAACTCGACGTTGAATTCGCCGGTGACATCCTTGGCCCACGAGAGCTGGATGCATTTTTCCGGATTGTGACGGACTTCGGTGATGTTGCGGCAGTTGTCCAGGTGCACCACCATACCTTTGCCCGCCGACAAGTGGCCGACAATCGGGTCGCCCGGGATCGGCGTGCAACACTTGGCGTAGCTGAGCACCAAGCCTTCGGTGCCGCGAATCGCCAGTGGGCCTTCCGGACTTGGTAGCTGCTCACCTTCGCCGAGCAAGCGGCGGGCGACGACGTAGGCCATGCGGTTGCCCAGGCCGATATCTTCCAGCAGATCTTCGATGGTTTCCTGGCGATACTCGTGAAGCATCGCTTGCACACGCTCTGTAGGAACTTTGTCTAGGGCACTGTCGAAACCATTAAGTACCTTGTTCAGCAGGCGTTCGCCGAGGCTGATGGATTCGGAGCGGCGCTGTAGCTTCAGGGCGTGACGGATATGTGTGCGCGCTTTGCCGGTGACCACAAAGTTGAGCCAGGCTGGGTTCGGGCGTGCGCCCGGCGCGCTGACGATCTCGACCGTGGAGCCGCTTTGCAGCGGTTCGGACAGCGGCGCGAGGCGGCGATTGATCCGACAGGCAATGCAGCTGTTGCCCACGTCGGTGTGCACCGCGTAGGCAAAGTCGACCGCCGTGGAGCCTTTGGGCAGCTCCATGATCCGGCCTTTGGGCGTGAACACGTAGACCTCGTCCGGGAACAGGTCGATCTTCACGCTTTCGATAAATTCGAGGGAGTTGCCGGCACGTTGCTGCATTTCCAGCACGCCCTTGACCCACTGGCGGGCGCGGGCATGGGTGCCTTTGGGCTGCTCGTCGCCGCTGGATTTGTACAGCCAATGGGCGGCGATGCCGTTGTTGGCCATCTCTTCCATTTCGCGGGTGCGGATCTGGATCTCGATCGGCACACCATGCATACCGAACAGCGTGGTATGCAGCGATTGGTAGCCGTTGGCCTTGGGAATCGCGATGTAGTCCTTGAAGCGGCCGGGCAGGGGCTTGTACAAATTATGTACAGCGCCGAGCACGCGGTAGCAGGTGTCAACCTTGTCGACGATGATCCGGAACGCGTACACGTCCATGATCTCGTTGAAGGCCCGACGTTTGCCGCGCATCTTCTTGTAGATGCCGTAGATGTGCTTCTGCCGCCCGCTGACTTCGCCTTCGATCTCGTCGATCGCCAGGCAATGGCTCAGCGACTCTTCGATCTTGTTGACGATTTCCTTGCGGTTGCCCCGGGCGCGTTTCACCGCCTGGTAGATGCGCGCCGAACGCATCGGGTGCATGGCCTTGAAACCGAGGTCTTCAAACTCGATACGGATGGCATGCATGCCCAGCCGGTTGGCGATGGGCGCGTAGATCTCCAGGGTTTCCTTGGCGATGCGCCGGCGTTTTTCGCCGGACAGCACTTCCAGCGTGCGCATGTTGTGCAGCCGGTCGGCCAGCTTGACCAGAATCACCCGAATGTCGCGGGCCATGGCCATGGCCATCTTCTGGAAGTTTTCCGCCTGGGCTTCGGCCTTGGTCTCGAAGTTCATCTGGGTCAGTTTGCTGACCCCGTCGACCAGTTCGGCCACGGTTTCACCGAACTGCGCTTGCAGCGCTTCTTTGGCGATACCGGTGTCTTCGATCACGTCATGCAGCATTGCGGCCATCAGGCTTTGATGGTCCATGTGCATGTCGGCAAGAATATTTGCCACCGCAAGGGGATGCGTGACATACGCCTCGCCACTACGGCGGCGTTGGCCGTCGTGGGCTTGTTCGGCGTAGAAATACGCTCGGCGGACCAGGTTGACCTGGTCTGGGCCGAGGTAGGCCGATAAGCGATCGGCGAGGGCGTCTATGCTCGGCAAAGTGTGAACTCCTGCCGTTGGCTGTGACCCCGCGCCGTGCTACGTCGACCAGGCATAGGCTTAGACGGCCTCGTTGGACTCGTCCTCGAACGCTGCAAACAGCGGTTCGTCTTCAACGATTTCGGCGTTGGCGATGAACTCGTAGCTCATCAGGCCTTCAGCGATTTCACGCAGGGCTACAACGGTAGGCTTGTCGTTTTCCCACTGGACCAGGGGCTCTTTGCCGCCAGTGGCCAGTTGACGGGCACGCTTGGTAGAGAGCATGACCAGCTCAAAGCGGTTATCCACGTGTTCTAGGCAGTCTTCAACGGTTACGCGGGCCATGGTATTCCTCGGAGCGAATGCAAGATGCGCGCTGCCCGGTTGGGCGAGCGGACTAAACAGTTTAAAAAATCACCAGCGTTTAGGGAAGCGCTGATTTTTCGCAGGCCCTCGCAAAACCGCTACAAGCGCCAATGTAAAGCCCTTGCAGCGGTTTTGGGAAGAGCCAATCAGCCGAGCAGTTCGGCCAGTAATTTGCCGAAACGCTGTTGTTGGCGCTTTTGCTGGAGCTGGTTGGTGCGAAAAATCGCCTTCAAATCGTCCAACGCGTGGGCAAAATCGTCGTTAATGATCAGGTAGTCATAGTCGACGTAATGGCTCATTTCGCTGACGGCCTCACGCATGCGGCCTTCGATGATCTCGTCGCTGTCCTGGCCGCGATTTTTCAAGCGCTGGTGCAAGGCTTCAAGCGACGGCGGCAGGATGAAGATCGAACGCGCCTTGGGCATCAGTTGGCGCACTTGCTCGGCGCCCTGCCAGTCGATTTCCAGAATCAGGTCGTGGCCTTCGTCCAGGGTCTGCTGCAAGTGGCTTTGCGACGTGCCGTAGAGGTTGCCGAAGACTTCGGCGCGCTCGAGGAAGTCGCCGTGCTCGATCATCTTGACGAACTCGGTGCGTTCGACGAAGTGATAGTGCACGCCGTTCACCTCACCCGGGCGCATGGCGCGGGTGGTGTGGGAAACCGAGATGCGGATCTGCTCGTCAGCGTCGGTCAGGGCCTTGACCAGGCTGCTTTTGCCCGCGCCCGAGGGGGCGGAAATGATGTAAAGGGTGCCGGTGCTGTGGGTCATGGAGGTTGCCTTACTCAATATTCTGTACTTGTTCGCGCATCTGCTCGATCAACACTTTGAGGTTGACCGCAGCCGTGGTACTACGCGGATCGAACGCCTTGGAGCCCAGTGTATTGGCTTCGCGGTTGAGTTCCTGCATCAGGAAGTCCAGGCGCCGACCGGCGGCACCGCCCGATTTGAGCACGCGGCGCACTTCAAGGATGTGGGTGCTCAGGCGGTCGAGTTCTTCGGCGACGTCGCTCTTCTGCGCCAGCAACACCATTTCCTGTTCCAGGCGCACCGGGTCGAGGTCGGCCTTCATGTCGGTAAAGCGGTCGAGCACCTTCTGGCGCTGGGTGGCGAGCATCTGCGGCACCAGCTCGCGCAGGGTGACCACGTCTTCTTCGATGGAGGTAAGACGCTCGCTGATCAGGCGTGCCAGCTCGGCGCCTTCGCGCTCGCGGCCTGCCTTGAGCTCCTTCAAGCCCTGGTTGAACAGGGCGAGGGCTTCGGCGTTGAGGGCTTGCGGGTCGGTGGCGTCGGCCACCAATACGCCAGGCCAAGCCAGCACTTCCAGTGGGTTGAGCGCGGCAGGCTGCTTGATCAGGCCGGCGATGGTCTCGGCGGCGGCCACCAATTGTGCCGCGCGGTCGCGATCAACCTGCAGCGGCTTGCCGGTGGTTTCTTCGGTAAAGCGCAGGGTGCATTCCAGCTTGCCTCGGGAGATGCCCTGGCGCAGCGCCTCACGCACGGCGCCTTCGAGGTCGCGGAATGACTCCGGCAGACGCAGGTGCGGTTCCAGGTAGCGGCTGTTGACCGAGCGCAGCTCCCAGCTCAGGGTGCCTTGTACGCCGGCTTTTTCGACGCGGGCGAAGGCGGTCATGCTGTGCACCATGGAGGTACCTCGCGTTGCAGTCCCGCAAACACGGGCTGATGGTTAAGAAGGCGCAGGATTGTAGCGCAGTGGGCGAGCACGCCCAAACTCGACCATTCGTAACCGGATTTTTTAGCAGTGCCCCGAATCGGCTCGCGGCTCTATAATGCTCGGCAGTTTTTCGTCCTCAGTACAGGTGTCTCCCTATGAAACGTCCAAGTGGTCGCGCTGCCGATCAGCTCCGCTCGATCCGCATCACCCGCAACTACACCAAACACGCCGAGGGGTCTGTACTGGTCGAGTTTGGCGATACCAAGGTGATCTGCACCGTCAGCGTCGAAAACGGCGTACCGCGTTTCCTTAAAGGCCAGGGCCAGGGTTGGTTGACCGCCGAGTACGGCATGCTGCCGCGCGCCACCGGTGAGCGTAACCAGCGTGAAGCCAGCCGTGGCAAGCAAGGCGGCCGCACCCTGGAAATCCAGCGCCTGATCGGTCGTTCCCTGCGCGCAGCCCTGGATATGTCCAAGCTGGGCGACGTGACCCTGTACGTCGACTGCGACGTGATCCAGGCCGACGGCGGCACCCGCACCGCGTCCATCACCGGCGCCATGGTCGCCCTGGTTGATGCACTCAAAGTGATCAAGAAGCGTGGCGGCCTGAAAGGCGGTGACCCGCTCAAGCAAATGATCGCTGCCGTATCGGTAGGCATGTACCAAGGCGAGCCTGTGCTGGACCTGGACTACCTGGAAGACTCGGCCGCCGAGACCGACCTGAACGTGGTGATGACCAGCACTGGTGGCTTCATCGAAGTGCAGGGCACTGCCGAAGGCGCGCCATTCCAGCCGGCTGATCTGAACGCCATGCTGGCCCTGGCCCAGAAAGGCATGACCGAGATTTTCGAACTGCAGAACGCCGCACTGGCTGACTGAGTCGGCCTCAAGGAGAAACGCCATGAATGACAGCCAAATGCCGGTGCCTACGCCTTCCTACGAAGTGCGTCAGGGGGCAATGTTGTGCCATCTCGCGGCGTTTCTGGGGTTTGTGTTCCCTTTCGGCAGTGTCGTAGGGCCGCTGATCCTGTGGCAGATGAAGAAAGAAGTGGACCCGTTCATTGATGATCAGGGCAAGGAAGCCCTGAACTTCCAGATCACCGTGGCCATCGCCTGGATGGTTTGCATCGTGCTGGCCTTTGCGGTGGTTGGGTTTTTCCTGATGTTTGCGCTGGCGATTGCCACTGTGGTGCTGACGATCATCGGCAGTATCAAGGCCAACAAGGGCATTGCCTATCGCTACCCCTTGACCTGGCGCGTGATCAAATAATGAGCAGGCACAAAAAAACCGACAGCGATGCCGGTTTTTTTGTGCCTGGAAAAAGACCTCAGATGGTCAATGTCCAGTCGTAGTCCACGATCAGCGGCGCGTGCTGCGAGAAGCGCGGCTGGCGCGGCAGGCGTGCGCTGCGAACGAACCGGCGCAGGCCTGGGGTCAGCAACTGGTAGTCGAAACGCCAGCCCAGGTTGAGCATCTCAGCCTGTTCGTTGTCCGGCCACCAGCTGTACTGGTCGCCTTCGCGGCTGACTTCGCGCAGGGCATCCACGTAGCCCATGTTGCCGACAATCTCGTCCATCCAGGCGCGTTCTGGCGCCAGGAAACCCGGGGATTGCTGGCTGTCGCGCCAGTTCTTGATATCCAGCTTCTGTTGCGCCACGTACAGCGAGCCACAATAAATGTACTCGCGACGTTTGCGCCGCTGTTTATCCAGATAACGGGCGAAATCGTCCATTAGCTTGAACTTCTGGTTCAAGTCTTCATCGCCGTTCTGCCCCGAAGGAAGCAGCAAGGTCGCGATGCTGACCTTATCGAAATCGGCTTGCAGGTAGCGCCCGTAGCGGTCGGCTGTCTCGAAGCCGAGGCCGCTGATGACCGCCTTGGGTTGCAACCGCGAATACAAAGCCACGCCACCTTGGGTGGGCACTTCGGCATCGCAGGCATAAAGGAAGTAGCCATCCAGTTGGAAGGCTGGGTCGTCCAGTTCAAAGGCGGAGGCGCGGGTATCCTGCAGGCAGATGACGTCGGCATTCTGGGCTTGCAGCCAACTGAGCAAACCACGCTCGACTGCAGCCTGAATACCATTAACGTTCACACTGATGATCCGCATAAATGGCCCCAAAAATCGCGTGCGTGTATGATACACGCCGTCTACCTAATTAGCTAAATCCGTGGTATCTGAGGCTTTTTTCATGCAGGCGTATCAACGCGATTTCATTCGTTTTGCCATCGATCGCGGCGTTTTGCGCTTCGGTGAGTTCACTCTCAAGTCCGGGCGCACCAGCCCGTACTTTTTCAATGCGGGCTTGTTCAACTCGGGTTCGGCCCTGGCTCAGCTGGGTCGTTTCTACGCGGCAGCCATCGTCGAAAGCGGTATTTCCTTCGACGTTTTGTTCGGCCCGGCCTACAAAGGCATTCCCCTGGCGGCTGCAACTGCCGTGGCCCTGGCTGAACATCACGGGCAGGACCTGCCGTGGTGCTTCAACCGCAAAGAGGCCAAGGCCCATGGCGAAGGCGGTAGCCTGGTGGGCGCGCCGCTGACTGGCGATGTGTTGATCATCGATGACGTGATCACGGCCGGTACTGCTATCCGCGAAGTGATGCAGATCATCGCGTCCCAGGACGGCGCCAAGGCCGCCGGCGTGCTGATCGCGCTGAACCGCCAGGAACGTGGCAACGGTGAATTGTCGGCGATCCAGGAAGTGGAGCGCGACTTCGGTATTCCGGTGGTGAGCATCGTGTCGTTGAACCAGGTGCTGCAGTTCCTGGAAGATGATCCGCAGCTCAAGCAACACCTGCCGGCTGTGCGTGCGTACCGCGAACAATTCGGCGTCTGACACAGATCTCCTGTGGGAGCGGGCTTGCCCGCGATAGCAGTGTATCAGGCAATAGAATTGTTGAATGTGTCGCCGCCATCGCAGGCAAGCCAGCTCCCACAGTGGGACCGCGTACAAACACGAAGGCCCCCGCTCAATTGAGTTAAGCGGGGGCCTTTTTGTTTGCAGCTACGGACGCTTGCGGTTACTGATCAGCGTGCCCACACCCGTGTCGGTGAAGATTTCCAGCAGGATCGCATTCGGTACCCGGCCATCCAGGATCAACGAGCTGCCCACACCGCCTTGCACCGCTTCCAGCGCGCAACGGATTTTAGGCAGCATGCCGCCGTAGATGGTGCCGTCGGCGATCAACTCGTCCACTTGTTGAGTGGTCAGGCCGGTCAACACCTTGCCTTCCTTGTCCATCAGGCCGGCGATGTTGGTCAGCAGCATCAGCTTTTCAGCCTTCAGCGCTTCAGCCACCTTGCCGGCCACCAGGTCGGCGTTGATGTTGTAGGACTCGCCGTTTGCACCCACGCCGATCGGCGCGATCACCGGGATGAAGTCACCTTTCACCAGCAGGTTCAGCAGGTCGGTGTTGATGCCGATGACTTCACCCACTTGGCCGATGTCGATGATTTCCGGCTGGGTCATCTCTGGCGTCTGGCGGGTCACCGTCAGTTTTTTTGCGCGGATCAGCTCTGCGTCCTTGCCGGTCAGGCCGATGGCGCTGCCGCCGTGGCGGTTGATCAGGTTGACGATGTCCTTGTTGACCTGGCCGCCGAGGACCATCTCCACCACGTCCATGGTTTGCGCGTCAGTGACGCGCATGCCATCGATGAAGTGACTCTCGATCGACAAGCGCTTGAGCAGATCGCCGATTTGCGGGCCGCCACCGTGGACTACCACCGGGTTGATCCCCACGGCTTTCATCAACACGATGTCGCGGGCAAAGCCGGTTTTCAGCTCTTCGCTTTCCATGGCATTGCCGCCGTACTTAATCACCAGCGTCTTGCCGACGTAGCGTCGGATGTAAGGCAACGCTTCGGAAAGGACCTTGGCAGTGTTGGCAGCGGCTTCGCGTTCGAGGGTCATTCAGGGCTCCGGTTAAAAATCAGAACGGTAATTGGAGATCAGGGGCAACACGTTTCAACTGGGCGTGGAACACGTCCTTGATGCGCTGCAACTCAGCCTCGGTATCCGCCTCGAAACGCAGGACCAGCACCGGTGTGGTGTTGGACGCGCGAACCAGGCCCCAGCCTTTGGCGTAATCGACTCGCACACCATCAATGGTGGTCAGGTTGGCGCCTTCGCCCCATTGCGCATCGTGCAGTGCGTCAATGATGCTGAATTTGCTCTCCTCGGTCACATGGATATTGATCTCTGGCGTAGAAATATCATTCGGGAAGGTCTGAAACAGCTCTTCGGCCGTGGATTTTTCCTTGCTGAGGATCTCCAGCAGGCGTGCGGCACTGTAAATCCCATCGTCAAACCCAAACCAGCGTTCCTTGAAGAACACATGGCCGCTCATTTCGCCGGCCAACAGCGCGCCGGTTTCCTTCATTTTCTTTTTGATCAACGAGTGACCGGTCTTCCACATTAGCGGGCGACCGCCATATTCCTTGATCAGCGGCGTGAGGCGGCGGGTGCACTTCACGTCGAAGATGATCTCGGCGTTGGGGTTGCGCGCGACCACGTCGCGGGCGAACAGCATCAGCAGGCGATCCGGGAACACGATTTCACCGGTTTCGGTCACCACGCCTACGCGATCGCCGTCGCCGTCGAAGGCCAAGCCCACATCAGCCCCGGTTTCCTTGACCTTGGCGATCAGGTCCACCAGGTTTTCAGGCTTGCCCGGGTCCGGGTGATGGTTCGGAAAGTTGCCGTCAACGTCGCAGAACAATGGGATCACTTCGCAGTTCAGGGCTTCGAGCAGCTGCGGCGCGATCACGCCGGCCGCGCCGTTGCCACAGTCCACCACCACTTTCAGGCGGCGCGCGAGTTTGACGTCACGGGTGATTTCATCAGAGTAGCGTTGCAGGATGTCGACTTTGGTGACGGTGCCCTGGCCGCTGGTCAGATCGTTGGTCTTCAGGCGGTTGTGCAGGGCCTGGATCTGTTCGTTGGCCAGGGTGTCGCCAGCGATGACGATCTTGAAGCCGTTGTAGTCCGACGGGTTATGGCTGCCGGTGAGCATCACCCCGGACTTGCCGGCCAGTACGTTGGCTGCGTAGTACAGCGCAGGCGTCGGCACCAGGCCCACGTCGCTGACATGGCAACCGCTGTCGGCCAGGCCCTGGATCAGTTGTTCCACCAGCTCCGGGCCGGACAGGCGACCGTCACGGCCAACCGAGACGTTGGGCTCGCCCTGGGCCAGGCTCTGGGAGCCGATGGCGCGACCAATCCAGTAGGCCGTTTCGGCAGTCAGGGTCTTGGGCACCACGCCACGAATGTCATAGGCGCGAAAGATGCTGTCGGGGAATGTCGGGGCTACGCGGGCTGCGGTACTCATCGCGGGGGGAAACTCCATCTGAAGGGGGCAAGGCTGGCCTTAATGTGACTGACCGGCAGGCTCAAACTGAAGGGTATGACGGTGTTTTCGGCAGAGAGTTCGTTGTGCAAAAATGCCATCGGAGTGCTGGCCCCGACTTGTTGTCTGCGTAATGCGTTGATTTCTATGGAGAAATCTCGCTGATAAAATCCGCGCATTCTTCGTCCTGAAAGCCCAGCGGTGGCGTCGGGCCGGGCAACGGCGCCCGGCCAGATTCAGCTTAGTCAGTGGCTGCCGGAATGCCCGAACCCGCCCGCGCCGCGCTGGGTTTCGTCGAATTCCTCTACCAGTTCGAAATGTGCCTGTACGACCGGCACCAGTACCAACTGGGCAATGCGCTCGCCGACGGCGATGTTGAACGCGGTCTGGCCACGGTTCCAGCATGACACCATCAGCTCGCCCTGATAGTCCGAGTCGATCAGGCCCACCAGGTTGCCCAGCACGATGCCGTGTTTATGACCCAGGCCGGAGCGCGGCAAGATCAGCGCAGCGAGGCCAGGGTCGCCGACGTAGATCGACAGGCCCGTGGGAATCAGAATGGTCTGGCCCGGCTCAAGCACTGTGTCTTGCTTGAGCATGGCGCGCAGGTCGAGGCCGGCGGAGCCCGGGGTGGCATAGGCTGGCAGCGGGAATTCGTTGCCGATGCGTGGGTCGAGGATCTTGGCTTGCAAAGCGTGCATGGACATTAAACCTGGTTCAGCCGTTGGGCGATAAAAGAGATCAGTTGGCGGGCAATCTTGCCTTTGCTGGTCTGGGCGAAAAGGGTGGCGTGCAGCTCGCGGTCGATCACGCTGCAGGCGTTTTCCTCGCTGTTGAAGCCGATGCTCGGGTTGGCGACATCATTGGCAACGATCAGGTCGAGGTTTTTGTCTTTCAATTTGCGTGCTGCGTAGTCCAGCAAATGCTCGGTCTCGGCGGCGAAGCCGACACTGAACGGACGGTCCGGGCGCGTGGCGATGGTGGCCAGAATGTCCGGGTTGCGCACCATTTGCAGGAGCAGGCCGTCACCGCTCGTAGGGTCTTTCTTGAGCTTTTGCGGGGCGACGACTTCCGGGCGGTAGTCCGCAACCGCTGCCGAGGCGATAAACAGGTCGCACGGAATGGCCGCCTCACAGGCCGCGAGCATGTCGCGGGCGCTGACTACGTCGATTCGCGTGACCCGATCCGGGGTCGGCAAATGCACCGGGCCGGTGATCAAGGTAACGCGTGCGCCTGCCTCGACCGCCGCTTCGGCCAGCGCAAAGCCCATTTTTCCTGAGCTATGGTTGGTGATGTAGCGCACCGGGTCGATGTTTTCCTGGGTTGGGCCAGCCGTGATCAGCACATGCTTGCCAGTGAGTGCCAAGTGCTGGAAGCACTCGGCGGCGCACTGGGCCAGGTCGGTGGCTTCAAGCATGCGACCCATGCCGACGTCGCCGCAGGCCTGGCTGCCGGACGCCGGGCCGAATACCTTGAGGCCACGGCTTTGCAGGAGTTGGGTGTTGGCCTGGGTGGCCGGGTCGCGCCACATGGCCTGGTTCATGGCCGGGGCGATGGCGACGGTGGCGTCGGTGGCCAGTACCAGGGTGGTCAGCAGGTCATCGGCGATGCCTTGGGCCAGGCGGGCGATCAGGTCGGCGGTGGCCGGGGCGATCAGCACCAGGTCGGCCCATTTGGCCAGCTCGATATGGCCCATGGCGGCTTCGGCCGCCGGGTCCAGCAGATCCAGGTGAACCGGGTGCCCGGACAAGGCCTGCATGGTCAACGGCGTGATGAACTCACTGCCGCCGCGAGTCATGACCACGCGCACTTCGGCGCCTTGGTCCAGGAGCCTGCGGACCAGCTCTGCGCTCTTGTAGGCGGCAATGCCGCCGCCAACGCCGAGAACGATGCGTTTCCGATACAGACGCTGCATTGGTTTGCCTTTCCAGTTCAGTGATGCCAGTTCAGTGGCGCCTGCGATGCCCCCTCCCCAGGGGAAATCGCGGCAAAAAAGAGGGCCTACGATAACACAGCGTCCGCGAGGCAACAGCGGTGCACGTGGCGCATAGGACGCATAGGGAAAGGGAGGCGGGATGAGTATTCGCGATTGGCCAGCAGCAGAGCGGCCGCGAGAGAAGCTTTTGGAATGGGGCGCGGCGAGCCTGTCGGATGCCGAGCTGCTGGCGATCTTCCTGCGTACCGGGGTCGCTGGCAGGAGCGCGGTGGACTTGGCGCGCCATCTGTTGGCGCAATTCGGTGGCTTGCGCCCATTGTTGGAGGCCAGCCAGGTGCTGTTCAACCAGCAATTGGGCCTTGGGCCGGCGAAATTTGCCCAGTTGCAGGCAGTGCTGGAAATGTCCCGGCGACATATGGCCGAGCGCCTGCGTAAGGATTCGGTGCTGGAAAGCCCGGTAGCCGTGCGTGATTACCTGAAGGCTTTGCTGCGCCATGAGCCTCACGAGATCTTCGGTTGCCTGTTTCTCGACTCAAAACACAGGGTGCTGGGTTTCGAAGCGTTATCCCAGGGCACCATTGACGCGGCGATGGTTTACCCCCGGCAAGTGGTCAAGCGCGCCCTGGCGTATAACGCGGCGGCCTTGATCCTGTGCCACAACCATCCTTCCGGCAGCGCAGAGCCCAGTGCGGCTGATCGAAAATTGACCAAGTTGCTGCAAAAGGCCTTGGAAGTAGTGGACGTGCGGGTACTGGATCACATCATTGTGGGCGATGGCGATCCGTTGTCGATGGCGGAATACGGGTGGATGTAAGCCCGCCCATGGGGGCGGGCTTGGTTGTCAGGGCTTGACGCTGACCTTGGAGAAATCCTGGCGCCCGAACGGGCTCACCTGATAGCCCTCGACATTCTTGCGGGTCAGGGCAAATGCCGTAGGGTGCGCCAGCGGCAGCCACAACGCTTGCTGCTGGATCTGCGCCTGGGCCTGCTGATACAGCTTGCTGCGTACTCCCTGCTCGCTGGTGGTCTTGCCGGCGCTGATCAGCTTGTCCAGGGCGGGGTCGCAGTAGCGGGCGAAATTGGTGCCGGATTTGACTGCCGCACAGGAGAACTGCGGGGTAAGGAAGTTATCCGGGTCGCCGTTGTCGCCGGCCCAGCCCATGAACAGCAAGTCGTGCTCGCCGGCTTTGGCGCGGCGAATCAACTCGCCCCATTCGATCGCGCGGATCTCGGCCTGGATGCCGACCTTGGCCAGGTCAGCCTGCAGCAGTTGTGCGCCGAGGTTCGGGTTGGGGTTCAGCAGGCTGCCGGTGGGGCGGGTCCAGATAGTGGTCTTGAAACCATCCTTGAGCCCGGCACGGTCCAGCAGCCCCTTGGCCTTGGCGAGGTCCTGTGGATAACCGGGCAGCTCTTTGGCGTAGCTCCAGGTGTTGGGCGGGAAAGGTCCGTTCGCGGCTTCGGCAGTGCCTTCAAACACGGCCTTGAGGTAACTGCCCTTGTCGAAGGCCAGGTTGATCGCCTGGCGTACTTCGGGCTTGTCCAGGGGCGGGTGCTGGCTGTTAATGGCCACGAAGGCGGTCATGAAGGCGGCGGTTTTCTCCACCTTGAGCGCCGGGTCCTTTTCGGCCTCGCC
This sequence comes from Pseudomonas tritici, assembly GCF_014268275.3. Taxonomy (NCBI): domain Bacteria; kingdom Pseudomonadati; phylum Pseudomonadota; class Gammaproteobacteria; order Pseudomonadales; family Pseudomonadaceae; genus Pseudomonas; species Pseudomonas tritici. Next base: position 20,104 of record NZ_CP077084.1, on the reverse strand, counting down.
CACGTCCAGCGGCTTGGGCGAAAGGGCAATCTGGCATTCATTGCGGTGCAATTTCTGCAGGCGCACGTTGGCGTCCGGCGTGATCGCGAAGATCAAGTTATCCACAGCCGGTTTGCCGGCGAAGTAGTCCGGGTTGGCCTTGTAGCGCACCACGGCATCTTTCTGGAAGCGGCTGAAGATGAACGGCCCGGTGCCGATGGGCTGGCTGTTGAGCTTCTCCGGCGTGCCGGCCTTGAGCAGTTTGTCGGCGTATTCGGCCGGGTAGATCGAGGCAAAGCCCATGCTCAGGGCGGCGAGGAAGGTGGAGTCGGCGTGATCGAGGGTAAAGCGCACGGTCAGCGGGTCAAGAGCGTCGATCTTCTTGACCAGTGCGGGCAACTGCAGCGACTGCGCATGGGGGAAACCGCTCTGGGCGATCTTGTGCCACGGGTTGGCCGGGTCGAGCATGCGTTCGAAGCTGAAGCGCACGTCTTCCGCGGTCAGGGTACGGCTTGGGGTGAAGTATTCGGTGCGATGAAACTTCACATCCGGGTGCAGCTTGAAGGTATAGGTCAGGCCATCCGGCGAGACTTCCCAGCTGTCTGCCAGGCTTGGCACCAGCTTGCCGCTGGCCGCGTCGTAGTCCACCAGGCGGTTCATCAGCACGTCGGCTGAAGCATTGGTGGTGGTCAATGAGTTGTATTGCACCACATCGAACCCTTCGGGGCTGGCCTCGGTGCAAACGCTCAGATTGGTGGCAGCAACAGCCGCCGGAGCGATAAATAGAGGGGCAAGCAATAGCGGTAGGGCAGCGAGGCGCATGTTCGGTTTCCTTTGCAGATCGAAGGCCCATCTGCGAGTGCAGTCTGGAAAAGTCCTACCGTAGAGGTCTGACAGATAAATGACTAGCCCATTTTTGCCTGTGCTTTTGCCTGAAATGCTGTTTTGATGGCGCCTCAGCGCGTTCCGCCGTGCGCTTCACTGCGCGCGCGGGCGCTGTAAATCATTCTGTGCGACGAGTGGTCGATTGTTACTGCGGCCCCTATTAGCAACGGTTCAGGCGTTTGCCGCCGAGATTTACGCCGGTAAAAACACACGGGCTGTTGTTGCACTAGGGTCTTTCTGGTATAAAGCAGCGCTCTTTTCTAGGGGCCCGGTTCCTTCGCTTGTAGGTGTAGCCGGTAAGACCCTAAAGAAACGCGGCGCCTGGCGCCAAATGACTGAGAGATTAAGCGGCCAACCCATGCCGGGTTGGGCATGTGGTTTTAGAGGGCTGAGGCATGTCGAGAGTATGTCAAGTTACCGGTAAGGGTCCGGTGACTGGGAATAACATTTCCCACGCAAATAACAAAACCCGTCGTCGTTTCCTGCCAAACCTGCAGCATCACCGCTTCTGGGTTGAAGAAGAGAAACGTTTTGTCCGTCTGCGCGTATCTGCTAAAGGCATGCGTATCATCGACAAGCGTGGCATCACTGTCGTGCTGGCCGAAATTCGTGCCGCTGGCAAGATTTAAGGAGCTATATCATGCGTGAATTGATTCGAATGATCTCTAGCGCCGGTACTGGTCACTTCTACACTACCGACAAGAACAAGCGTACTACCCCGGACAAGCTCGAAAAGAAAATGTTCGACCCGCGCGTTCGCAAGCACGTGATCTACAAAGAAGGCAAAATCAAGTAATTGGTTTTCTTCAATGTGAAAAAAAGCCCGTCTCTCACGATTCGGGCTTTTTTTTGCCTGCAATTTGCTGATCAGGCTTTCTGTTCAAACACTACGTAGATCTTGCGGCACGGCTCCAGCACTTCCCAGGAGCCGCTGAAACCGGCCGGGATCACGAAGCGGTCACCGGCGCGCAAGGTCTTGGCGTTGCCGTCGGCATCACGCAGGACGGACACGCCCTGCACAATCTCGCAGTACTCATGCTCGCTGTAGTTGACCTTCCAGTGCCCGACCTCACCTTCCCAGACCCCGGCGCTCATTTGGCCGCACGGGCTGTTGTAGTGGTTGTAGACCGTTTGCTCGGGATCGCCCTTGAGGATTTTTTCGGCAGCAGGGCGGTAGCGCTCGGCGGCGGTCTTGGCTTGGCTGAAGTCGACGATGTCCTGGATGCTCATGTGCGGTTCCCGTCTGGCCTGCGGTTGGAGAGCCCAAAGTCTATGTTTATTAAAATGAACATCGCAAGGGCGTTTACTGGCGTTATGTCAAATATATTGAAACACCCCCAGCCGCTGGTTTAGGGTGGCAGCTGCCTTGAGCCGAACAGATGGCTGGCGGGGCAAGCATTCTTTGAGGCTGCCGGGGGACATCGCCTGGCCCTCGTGTTCAATAAGAGGAGGACACTCGCATGACCACCCTGACCCGTGCCGACTGGGAACAACGCGCCAAGGATCTGAAGATCGAAGGCCGCGCCTACATCAATGGCGAGTACACCGCTGCCGTTTCCGGTGACACCTTCGAATGCATCAGCCCGGTCGATGGCCGCCTGCTGACCACCGTTGCCAGCTGCGACGTCGCCGATGCCCAGCGCGCCGTGGAAAACGCCCGCGCCACGTTCAATTCCGGTGTGTGGTCGCGCCTGGCACCGGCCAAACGCAAAGCCACCATGATCCGTTTCGCTTCGTTGCTCAAGGCCAATGCCGAGGAGCTGGCGCTGCTTGAAACCCTGGACATGGGCAAGCCGATCAGCGACTCCCTGAACATCGACGTACCCGGCGCGGCGAATGCCCTGAGTTGGAGCGGCGAGGCCATCGACAAGATCTACGACGAAGTTGCCGCCACCCCGCACGACCAACTGGGTCTGGTGACCCGCGAGCCTGTCGGCGTGGTGGGCGCTATCGTGCCGTGGAACTTCCCGCTGATGATGGCCTGCTGGAAGCTCGGCCCGGCGCTGTCCACCGGTAACTCGGTAATCCTCAAGCCGTCCGAAAAGTCCCCGCTGACCGCCATCCGTATCGCGGCCCTGGCCGTTGAAGCCGGTATTCCAAAAGGCGTGTTCAACGTGCTGCCGGGTTACGGCCACACCGTGGGCAATGCGCTGGCGCTGCACATGGACGTCGACACCCTGGTGTTCACCGGTTCGACCAAAATCGCCAAGCAACTGTTGATTCGCTCCGGTGAATCGAACATGAAGCGCGTGTGGCTGGAAGCGGGCGGCAAGAGCCCGAACATCGTGTTCGCCGATGCGCCGGACCTGCAAGCGGCCGCCGAATCTGCCGCTGGCGCCATTGCGTTCAACCAGGGCGAAGTGTGCACCGCGGGTTCGCGTCTGCTGGTGGAGCGTTCGATCAAGGACACTTTCCTGCCGCTGGTGATCGAAGCCCTCAAGGGCTGGAAGCCCGGCAACCCGCTGGACCCAGCCACTAACGTGGGCGCGCTGGTGGATACCCAGCAAATGAACACCGTGCTTTCGTACATCGAAGCCGGCCATGCCGATGGCGCCAAGTTGGTAGCTGGCGGCAAGCGCACCCTGGAAGAGACGGGCGGCACGTACGTCGAGCCGACGATTTTCGACGGCGTGACCAACGCGATGAAGATCGCCCAGGAAGAGATCTTTGGCCCAGTGCTGTCGGTGATCACCTTCGACAGCGCAGAAGAAGCGATCAAGATCGCCAACGATACCGTCTACGGCCTGGCTGCCGCGGTGTGGACGGCAGACATCTCCAAGGCGCACCTGACCGCCAAAGCCCTGCGTGCCGGTAGCGTGTGGGTCAACCAATACGATGGCGGCGACATGACCGCGCCGTTTGGTGGCTTCAAGCAGTCGGGCAATGGTCGCGACAAATCGCTGCATGCGTTCGACAAGTACACCGAGCTGAAGTCGACCTGGATCAAGCTCTAAGCAACACCGCAGTCCAAATGTGGGAGCGGGCTTGTGTGGGAGCTGGCTTGCCTGCGATGCAGACACCTCGGTATGTCAGTCATACCGAGGTGATGCGATCGCAGGCAAGCCAGCTTCTACACAAACTCAGCTCCCACACTGTTTTGTATGACCTTAAGAATTATCCACAGGAGCGTGGACATGCGTTGGGCGACCTATTTCGCCGTCTTGGCCTCGGTGCTCAGTGTCGGCCTGGCGCTGGGCGTCAGTATGCCGCTGGTGTCCCTGCGCCTGGAAAGCTGGGGTTATGGCAGTTTTGCCATCGGCGTGATGGCGGCGATGCCGGCCTTCGGTGTGCTGCTCGGCGCGAAGGTGTCCAGTCGCATGGCCTCCTGGCTCGGAACCGCCAACCTCATGCGCCTGTGTTTGTGGGCGGGCGCGGTGTCCATCGGCTTGTTGGCGATCCTGCCCAGCTACCCGGTGTGGCTGGTGCTACGCCTGATGATCGGGGTGATCCTGACCATCGTATTTATCCTGGGCGAAAGCTGGATCAACCAGTTGGTGGTGGAGCAATGGCGCGGCCGTCTGGTGGCACTGTATGGCTGCACGTATGCCCTGAGCCAACTGTCTGGCCCATTGTTGCTGGGCTTGATCGGCACCGACCATGACTACGGTTTCTGGGTCGGCGTCGGTCTGTTGGTGGTGGCGCCGTTGCTGTTGCTGGGACGCTCCGGCGCACCGACTGCCGAGTCCTTCAGCGTGACCTTCGCTGACTTGTGGCGTTTCTGTCTGAGCCTGCCGGCGATTGCGTGGGCGGTGGCGTTATTCGCTGCGTTCGAGGCGATGATTCTGACGTTGTTGCCGATTTACTGCCTGCAACAAGGCTTTACCGCCGAAATCGCCTTGGCCATGGTCAGTACGGTGGTGGTCGGCGATGCGTTGCTGCAGTTGCCCATTGGTGCACTGGCCGACTACCTGCCTCGGCGCACGCTGTTCCTGAGTTGTGCGGTGCTGTTGCTTGCGTCGAGCCTGGCGATTCCGTTGTTGATGCATACGTCGTTGATCTGGCCGATCTGGGTGTTGTTCGGCGCGAGTGCTGGAGGCTTGTTTACCCTGTCGCTGATCCTGATCGGCGAGCGTTATCGCGACGATGCCCTGGTGCGCGCCAATGCCCACGTGGCGCAACTGTGGGGCATCGGTTGCCTGATCGGCCCTTTGGTGGCAGGGGCGGGCAGCCAGTGGATCAGCGGGCATGCACTGCCGCTGCTAATGGCAGCCGGTGCGTTGGGATTGGTGGTGCTGTTGCTGCGCCAAGGCGCGTTCGGCGTGGCGCAACCGGCCTGACCCTGAAATGCGATCAATATGTGGGGGCTGGCTTGCCTGCGATAGCGGTGGGTCAGCAGTTTATCCGTTGCCTGGCACTCCGCCATCGCAGGCAAGCCAGCTCCCACAGTTGATCTCCTCTGGCTCTAGAGCATGCGTTCCAAGCCAACTGACGTTGCAAACCACGCATTGAACCGTCGCCACCAACTGCCCGGCTCGCGGGTCAGGGTGTGCAGTTGGCCGTTATCCTCGGTCACCCACACTATTTGGCCATCCTGCAATTTCGCCTCATAGCTCAAGGCCGGTGCCATGCCTTGCAGCGCTAGGTTGCGCACGTGCTCCGCCAGCTCGGGGCTGTCGACCAGCACGCCGACTTCGGTATTCCACAGCACTGAGCGTGGGTCGAAGTTGAACGAGCCGATAAACGATTTCTGCCGGTCAAAGATCATCGCCTTGCTGTGCAGGCTGGAGTCCGAGCCGCGGAAGGTGCCGCGCCGGAACAGATGCGGCCCGCTGCCTGCGCTGGGGTCACCGGGTTGACGGCGCAGTTCGTAGAGCTTCACGCCGTGTTCCAGCAGCGCCTTGCGATAGGGCGCATAACCGCCGTGTACAGCCGGCACGTCAGTGGCTTCCAGGGAGTTGGTCAGCAGGCTGACCGACACCCCCGCATCGGCGCGCCCGGTCAGGTACACCAGCCCCGGTTGCCCCGGCACGAAATACGCCGAGATCATCATCAGCTCATGGCTGACCCCTTCCAGTTCCGGTGCCAGTTGAGTGGTGAGCAGCAACCGAGGGTCTGGGTCGGCTTTGGACAGCACCTTGCTTGGTGCGTCCCACAGCGCCTGGTTCCAGGCCCAGATCAGTTCGCGGCGCCAGATGTCCATGCGCGGTTGGGTCTGGTAGGTGCGCAAGCGGTTGTAGAGTGCATGGTTCTGCTGGCGCGATTCGGCCAGCGATGCTTCCAGGTACGCGCGCGCGTCGGCGAGGTCGCCTTTGGAAGGTGTATTGGAAACGAAGTTGTCGATGGGCTTGCTCAGGGCGCTGTTCCAGTACTGGTCGAAACTGTGTCCAAGCTGCTCGGCTACCGGGCCCACGCTGAGCATGTCGATATCGGTGAAGTTCAGGTTGGGCTCTGCATCGAAATACTCATCCCCCAGGTTGCGTCCGCCGACGATGGCCACGCTGTTGTCCGCCAGCCATAGCTTGTTGTGCATGCGCCGATGCTGCAGTGACAGGTTGAACAAGCGGCCCATGGCGCGCGTCACGCCGGTGCTGCGCCCCAGGTGCAGGGGGTTGAACAGGCGGATTTCGATTTTGGGGTGGGCGGCGAGCGTGGCGATGATCTGGTCGAGGCCGTCGCTGGTGGTGTCGTCCAGCAGGATGCGCACGCGCACGCCACGGTCGGCGGCCTTGAGCAGTTCGTCCACCAGCATGCGCGTGCTGATGCCGTCGTGCACGATGTAGTACTGCAGGTCCAGGCTGGTCTGGGCGTTGCGGATCAGTTCGGCGCGGGCCATGAAGGCCTCGCTGCTGTTGGGCAGCAGGCGAAAACCCGAGCGCCCTTGATACGGCGCGGCCTGGGCCTGGATAGAGCGGCCGAACGACGACTGCGCCGCGGGCAGGGCATCGCTCGGGATACGCGGTGCAGGCGCCGTGGCGCAGCCGCCCAGAGCCAGGGCTCCCAACAGGAAAAACGGTAATAGCCGTTGCATCATCAAGGGAGTTGCTTCCAGATCAGGGCGGTTGTCGGCATATGACGGCGATTTTCTGCGAAAGGTCAGTCGGCTGCCTCGGCCAGCATTTTGCTCGCGGCAGCCCCCACCTTGCGCACAGCTTCTTCAATCTGCGGCGTAGGCTTGGCAGCGTAGTTCATGCGTAGGCAGTTCCGGTACTTGCCCGATGCAGAAAAAATGCTGCCTACGGCAATCTGGACGCCTTGCTCCATCAGCACGCGGTTGAGCTTCAAGGTATCAAAGCCCTCCGGCAGCTCGACCCATAGCATGAAGCTGCCCTGGGGCCGGCTGGCGCGGGTGCCTGTCGGAAAATAGCGGCTGACCCAATCGAGTATCAAGTCGCGATTACGCTGGTATTGGGTGCGCATCCGCCGCAAATGCGGCTCGAAGTGCCCGTTTTTCAGGAATTCGGCAATGGCGATCTGCGGTTGTGTCGCCGTGGAACCCGTGCTGATGTATTTCATGTGCAGCACGCGCTCCAAGTATCGACCGGGAGCCACCCAACCAATGCGCAAACCGGGCGCCAGGGTTTTCGAGAACGAGCTGCACAGCAGTACACGGCCGTCTTCGTCGAAGGACTTGATGGTGCGCGGGCGCGGGTAGCTATAGGCCAATTCGCCGTACACATCGTCCTCAATGATTGCCACGTCAAAGCGCTGGGCCAGGGTGAGTAGTGCCCGCTTGCGCGCCTCCGGCATGATGTAGCCCAGGGGGTTGTTGCAGTTGGGGGTCAGCTGGATGACCTTGATCGGCCACTGTTCCAGCGCCAGTTCCAGCGCTTCGAGGCTGATGCCGGTGATCGGGTCAGTAGGGATTTCCAAGGCTTTCATGCCCAGGCCCTTGAGGGTCTGCATGGCGCCGTGAAAGCTCGGCGAATCCACTGCGACGATGTCGCCAGGCTCGCAAATGGCATGGATGCTGGCGGACAGCGCCTCATGGCAACCGGTGGTGATCACGATGTCCTCGGCGGTCAACTGGCAGCCGGAATCCAATGACAGTCGCGCAATTTGCTCGCGCAGCTCCATACAGCCGAGGATGTTGTCGTAATACAGGCCGGGCAGGTCCTGGCGGCGGCTCACGCGGGCGAGGCTGCGCAGCAAAGGTTTCAGGGTGGGGGACAGCACATCTGGCATGCCGCGCCCCATCTGTATGACATCTTTGCGCGGCACCGCGCGAATCAGCTCCAGCACTTGGTCCCACTGGGATATCTCTACCGGTCGTTGGGCCGGTCGACCAATTTCGGGCAGGGCTGGCAGCTCGCGGCCGACCGGTACGAAATAGCCGGATTTCGGCTTGGGCATAGCGAGGCCGTTATCTTCCAGCAATCGATAGGCCTGCTGCACGGTGCTCAGGCTGACCCCATGTTCCACACTCAAGGCCCGCACAGACGGCAAGCGATCACCGGGGCGATAGAAGCCTTGTTCGATGCGCGTGCCCAATAATTCGGCGAGGTTCACATAAAGGGTCATGGTGGTCGCTCCCCGGGGACCAGTACAGATTGGGCGAAAATACAGGATTCAGGCGCCAATAGGCAGTGTCTGTATGGATTTAATATAAGCAGGTTGAATCTGTATTGGTTTGTGCTGCGCACTCATGCTTGTCACTCAAGGCGACAACGCAAATGAGGGGCAGCAAAATGAACGGTATGAGCGATGTGCGGCTGGCGTTACACAGCCAGGAACTGGAGGCTGGGCAGGAGCGGGCGACGGCGCCGCGCAACGTCAGCCGCTGGAACCTGTTCTGGCACCGCCGTCAAACGCGCAAGGCTTTGCTGCACTTGACCCGTGAGCAATTGCGCGACGTCGGGCTGAGCGCTGAACAGACGCGCCAGGAAGGGTTGAAACCTTTCTGGCGCAGCTGATTCACACCAGCTCTTTGAAGCGGTGCCAGAGCATCCCCAGCGCCAACAGTGGCGAGCGCAGGTGCTTGCCGCCAGGGAACGTCATGTGCGGCACCTGGGCGAACAGGTCGAAGCGGCCCTGTTGCTGGCCGCTGATGGCTTCAGCGAGCAGCTTGCCCGCCAGGTGCGTGGCGTTGAGCCCATGGCCGGCGTAGGCCTGGGCGTAATACACGTTGGGCTGCTCCGCGAGCCGGCCAATCTGGGGCAGGCGGTTGGCGCCGATGCCGATCATGCCGCCCCATTGATAGTCGATTTTTACATCGGCCAACTGCGGGAATACCTGCAACATTTTCGGGCGCATATAGGCGCCGATGTCCTGGGGATCACGGCCGGAATAGTGGCAGGCACCGCCGAACAACAGGCGGCGGTCGGCGGACAGTCGGAAGTAATCCACCGTTACCCGCTGGTCACACACCGCCATATTCCGAGGCAGCAGTTTGCTGGCCTGAGCTTCGCTTAACGGCTCGGTGGCGATGATGTAACTGCCGGCGGGCAACACCTTGCCGCTCAGGTGCGGGTTGAGGCCATTGAGGTAGGCGTTGCACGCCAGCACCAAGGTCTTGGCGCGCACGTTGCCCTGGGCGGTGTGTACGTTGACCTCGGGGCCGTAGTCGATGCGCGTGACCTGGGACTGCTCGAACAGCTTCACGCCCAATTGCTGCGCGGCGGCGGCTTCGCCGAGGGCCAGGTTGAGCGGATGCAAGTGGCCCGAGCCCATGTCGATCATGCCGCCCACGTAGCGCTCGGAGCCGATCACGCTGCTCATCTGGTCTGCTTGCAGCAGGCGCACCTCATGGCGATAACCGAGGCTGCGCAGTTCTTCGGCGTCGTCCGCCAGGCCTTTGAGGTCTCGGGGTTTGTTGGCGAGGTCGCAGTAACCCCAGGTCAGGTCGCAGGGGATCTGAAAACGTTCGACGCGCTCACGCACGATCTCCACGGCTTCCAGGCCCATCAGCTTCATTTGGCGCACACCATCGGTGCCGATCACATTGGCGAACTGGTCCAGGCCATGGCCGACGCCACGAATCAACTGGCCACCGTTACGTCCGCTGGCGCCCCAGGCGATCTTGCGCGCCTCCAACAGCACTACGCTGAACCCGCGCTCGGCCAGCTCCAGCGCCGTGTTCAGCCCGGAAAAACCGCCGCCGACCACGCACACATCGGCAGTGACTTCGCCTGCCAACACGGGGTAATCCGGTTGCGGCACGCTGCTGGCGGCGTAGTAAGAGGCGGTGTGCCGGGCGCTGGCGGTCATGGGAGCATCCCTGTTTGGAAAATTTGACGCAGGATACAGCGGTCGGACGAAGCTGTCTGCGCAGGGCGTTTTACGGCAGAATCCATACTTAGTCGCCGTTCGGTAAATGTTTCGATGAGTTGCAACAGTCAGAAAATCAGCGCGCTGCGTCGGCAGATACCTTCGTTCGAGTGCGTCCCCGGTTGCCACGATTGCTGTGGGCCGGTGACCACTTCGCCCGAGGAAATGTCGCGCCTGCCGCGCAAGACTGCTGCCGAGCAGGACGCGGCCATGGATGAGCTGAACTGCGTGCACCTGGGGCCCAACGGGTGCACGGTGTACGACGAGCGGCCGTTGATCTGTCGGCTGTTCGGCACTACCAAGACTTTGCCGTGCCCTAACGGGCGGCGGCCGGTGGAGCTGATTCACCCGCGGGTGGAAAAGCAGATCCACGAATACATGGCGAGCACGCGGCAAGTGCTGGTCTGACTCGGTTAATGTGGGAGCTGGCTTGCCTGCGATAGCGGTGTGCCAGGCCCGCATGTGCCGATTGATACACCGCTATCGCGGGCAAGCCAGCTGACACAGTTGACGGTGTTGTGTCAGTCAGTCCGGGATCGGAAGGTTCAGGCTCTCCTTCACTTCTTCCATCACGATATAGCTCTTGGACTCCCGCACATGGGGCAACTTGAGCAGGATATCGCCGAGCAGTTTGCGGTACGACGCCATCTCGGAGATCCGCGCTTTCACCAGATAGTCAAAGTCTCCAGATACCAAATGGCACTCCAGCACGTGCGGCAGTTTCAGCACGGCGCGGCGGAATTCCTCGAAGGTGTCGCCGGATTTGTAATCGAGGCTGATCTCGACAAATACCAGCAAACTGCCTTTCAAATGCTGGGGATTGAGCCGCGCGTTGTAGCCCATGATGATCCCTTCACGCTCCAGACGGCGCACTCGCTCGGTACAGGGCGTGGTCGACAGCCCGACCTTCTCCCCCAATTCCGTGAACGAAATACGTCCGTCGGTTTGCAGGATGCGCAGGATGTTGCGGTCGATCTTGTCCAGCTCCCGCTTGGTCTGGGTGTTGGTACGCATAGGGGATACGCCTCTGTGAAAAGGGTTTTTGCCGAGAATTGTCGCCAAATATAGGCAGTTATATAGTGAAATGCACTGGCAATTGTTTTTTACACTGCGCTCATCATTGCTCGAATAACACACGTCAGCGGCCATGCCCGCGATGAGGATATAAAAATGCGCGTTCTGGTCTTGGGTAGCGGCGTGATTGGTGTGACCAGTGCCTACTATTTGGCGCGGGCCGGCTTTGACGTCGTAGTCGTTGACCGTCAACCTGCCGCCGCCATGGAAACCAGTTTCGCCAACGCCGGCCAGGTGTCCCCAGGCTATGCATCGCCGTGGGCCGCGCCGGGCGTGCCGCTCAAGGCCATCAAATGGCTGCTGCAACGCCACGCACCGCTGGCGATCAAGGCCACCGCCGATATCGACCAATACCTGTGGATGGCGCAGATGCTGCGCAACTGCACCGCCAGCCGTTATGCGGTGAACAAGGAGCGTATGGTCCGCCTGTCCGAATACAGCCGCGACTGCCTCGACGAGCTACGCGCTGAAACCGGCATTGCCTACGAAGGCCGCAGCCTCGGTACTACCCAACTGTTCCGCACCCAGGCACAACTCGACGGTGCCGCCAAAGACATCGCCGTGTTGAAAGAGTCCGGCGTGCCGTTCGAACTGCTCGACCGCGCCGGCATCGCCCGCGTTGAACCGGCCCTGGCCAGCGTCACGGATATCCTCGCCGGTGCCTTGCGCCTTCCGAATGACCAAACCGGCGACTGCCAAATGTTCACCACGCGCCTGGCCGATATGTGCACGCAACTGGGTGTGGAGTTCCGCTTCGAGCAGGATATCCAGCGGCTCGACTACGCCGGTGACCGCATCAACGGCGTGTGGATCGATGGCAAGCTGGAAACTGCCGACCGCTACGTGCTGGCCCTCGGCAGCTACTCGCCGAAATTGCTCAAGCCGCTGGGGATCAAGGCGCCGGTCTACCCGCTCAAGGGTTACTCGCTGACCGTACCGATCACGAACCCGGCGATGGCGCCGACGTCGACCATTCTCGACGAGACCTACAAGGTCGCGATTACCCGTTTCGATAACCGCATCCGCGTCGGCGGCATGGCTGAAATAGCCGGTTTTGACCTGTCGCTTAACCCGCGTCGGCGCGAAACCCTGGAGATGATCGTCAACGACCTTTATCCTCAGGGCGGCGATTTGACCCAAGCTTCGTTTTGGACCGGCCTGCGCCCGACCACGCCCGACGGCACGCCGATTGTCGGTGCCACCCCGTTCAAGAACCTGTTCCTGAATACCGGTCACGGCACGCTCGGTTGGACCATGGCGTGTGGCTCCGGCCGCTTGCTGGCTGACCTGATGGCCAAGAAAACCCCACAGATCAGCGCCGAAGGCCTCGATATTTCCCGTTATGGCAACCACCAGGAGTCCGCACGACATGTCAATCCAGCGCCAGCTCACCAATGAGCGCATGAGCCAGATCGTTGTCCACGGCGGTACCGTGTATCTGGCCGGGCAAGTCGGCGACGACATGACCGCCGGGATTGAACAGCAAACCCGTGAAACCCTGGCCAATATCGAGCGTTTGCTGGGCCTGGCCGGCACCGACAAGACCAAGCTGTTGTCGGTGACGATTTACTTGAAAGACATCGACGCCGATTTCGCCGGCATGAACGCGGTGTGGGACAAGTGGCTGCCCAAGGGCGTTGCCCCGGCCCGTGCCACGGTTGAAGCCAAGCTGTGTGAACCGGAAATCCTGGTGGAGCTGTCCGTCGTGGCGGCCCTGCCTTAAGCAAGATCCCTCTCCCGGTGCCGACGCTGTCTGTCGGTACCGGTTTTTCTTCACTCTGCCGCCTAGAAGCCTGCCGCCATGCGTCCAGCCCGTGCCCTGATCGACCTCCAAGCCCTGCGTCACAATTACAAACTGGCCCGTGAAGTCACGGGGGCCAAGGCCCTTGCCGTGATCAAGGCCGATGCCTACGGCCATGGTGCCGTGCGCGTGGCACAGGCGTTGGAAGCCGAGGCTGATGGATTTGCCGTGGCATGCATCGAGGAAGCGTTGGAGCTGCGCGCCGCCGGGATTCGTGCGCCAGTGCTGCTGCTGGAAGGCTTTTTCGAAGCCGACGAGCTGCCGCTGATCATCGAGCATGATTTCTGGTGCGTGGTGCATTCGCTATGGCAACTGGAAGCCATTGAACAGGCCAGGCTGACCAAGCCGCTGACCATCTGGCTCAAACTCGACTCCGGCATGCACCGCGTTGGCCTGCACCCCAAGGATTATCACGAGGCTTATCAGCGCCTGCTGGCCAGCGGCAAAGTGGCCAAAATCGTACTGATGAGTCACTTTGCCCGCGCCGATGAACTCGACTGCGTGCGCAGTGATGAACAAGTTGAGGTGTTTGAAGCAGCGCGCCAGGGCTTGTCGGCCGAGGTCAGCCTACGCAACTCACCGTCGGTCATGGGCTGGCCGACTGTGTCCAGCGACTGGGTTCGCCCCGGCATCATGCTTTACGGCGCCACGCCGTTTGGTGAAGACCAGGCGGTGGCGGCGCGTTTGCAGCCGGTGATGACGCTGGAATCCAAGGTGATCTGTGTACGGGAATTGCCGGCCGGTGAGCCGGTGGGCTACGGCGCGAAGTTCATCACGCCCAAGCCGATGCGCATTGGTGTGGTTGCCATGGGTTATGCGGATGGCTACCCGCGTCACGCGCCGACGGGAACCCCGGTGCTGGTGGCCGGGCAGCGCAGCCAATTGCTGGGCCGCGTGTCGATGGACATGCTGTGTATCGACCTGACGGACGTACCGCAGGCCGGGCTAGGTTCTACAGTGGAGTTGTGGGGCAAAAACATCCTGGCCAGTGATGTGGCGGTTGCCGCCGAAACCATTCCCTATCAGCTGTTCTGCAATCTGCGCCGCGTGCCAAGGCTCTATTCCGGGGCCTGATCGTCAGGCACGAACACAACCGTCCGGGATTTAGGCCCAAGTGTTGTAAATACTGAACGCTGTCGCCATGATAACGCTCAATTACAACAAAGCCTGAATCCTAGGAGGCACCTGCATTGGACGTCGGCGAACGACTGCAATCCATCCGTAAACTGAAGGGTCTTTCCCAGCGTGAGCTCGCCAAGCGCGCGGGTGTCACCAACAGCACCATTTCGATGATCGAAAAAAACAGCGTCAGCCCCTCGATCAGCTCCTTGCGCAAGGTGCTGGGCGGCATCCCCATGTCCATGGTCGAGTTCTTTTCCGAGGAGATCCTCCAGGAAATACCGACGCAGATCGTCTATAAAGCCAATGAGCTGATCGACATCTCTGACGGCGCCGTCACCATGAAACTGGTCGGCCGGGCTCACCCCAGTCGGGCGATTGCGTTTCTCAACGAAATCTACCCGCCGGGCGCCGACACGGGCGAAGAAATGCTCACCCACGAAGGCGAAGAAACCGGGATTCTGGTGGAAGGTCGCCTGGAGTTGGTGGTCGGTCTTGAAACTTTTGTGCTCGAAGCTGGCGATAGCTACTACTTTGAAAGCACCAAGCCCCATCGTTTTCGCAACCCGTTCGATGTGCCGGCGCGACTAATCAGCGCAGCCACACCCGCGAACTTTTAAGAATAGAGGCGCCCTGCCAGCATTGCAGAGGTTCCCGTAGCAGTATTCCGTGAAGCTGAATCTCCCTTTGTTTAATAGGGTTGTTTCGGCCAGGCGGGCTAACCGTTATACTTTCGCCGCCTGCGAAACCGTGGCCGCAGGCGTGAATAGCCACCATTGAGGGTGAACGCGTGAACCTAATTATGAAAATGCTGGCTGCACCAGCAACCGTACTGGCCCTATGGGCTGTCAGCGCTCAAGCTGCGACCAATGATGACATTGCCAAGCGCCTGGAGCCTGTCGGCCAGGTGTGTGTTCAGGGTCAGGAATGCAAGGGAATGGAAGTCGCCGTGGCAGCGGGTGGCGGTGGGGCGAAAACCCCCGACGAAATCATCGCCAAACACTGCAACGCATGTCACAGCACCGGCCTGCTGGGCGCGCCAAAAATCGGTGATACCGCCGCCTGGAAAGAGCGAGCCGACCACCAGGGCGGCCTCGACGGCATTCTGGCCAAGGCGATCACCGGTATCAATGCCATGCCACCTAAGGGTACTTGCGCTGACTGCTCGGATGATGACCTTAAAGGCGCCATCAAGAAGATGTCCGGCCTCTAATCAGCCGATCTTCGCCAAAACAGCCGCTTACGAGCGGCTTTTTTGTGCCCGCAAATTGTGTTTCACCACTGTTCTTTGCAGCAAAGACCCGCCACTCTCTGTCCAACCCCTAATCACGGAATGTTCAGGAGGGTCGGATGGTGCAGTTGTGTTCAATCGAGCAAGCAGTTGATGACGTACTGGCGCGCTTGCCGGCGCATATCCACATGGGCATGCCGCTTGGCCTGGGCAAGCCCAACCTGTTTGCTAACGCGCTGTACCGGCGCATCGCTAAATTGCCGGATCGGGCGCTGACGATCTATACCGCCCTAAGTCTTGGCCGGCCGACGATGGGCGATGGCCTGCAGAAACGCTTTCTCGAACCCTTTATCGAACGAGTGTTTGGCGATTACCCCGAGCTGGATTTCCTCGCTGACCTGCATAAAGACAGTCTTCCAAAAAATATCCACGTGCAGCAGTTCTTCATGCAGCCCGGCAGCTTGCTCCACAGCGAGTCGGCGCAGCAGGACTATGTCAGCAGCAACTACAGCCACGCTGCCCGCGACATCAACGCCGCCGGCCTGAACTTGGTGGCGCAATTGGTTGCGAGCAGCGCCGAACACCCTGATCGCCTGAGCCTGAGCTGCAACCCGGACATCACCCTCGACCTGCTGCCGATGATCGCCAAGCGACGTGATGCGGGGGAAACCGTGCTGATCGTTGGCCAAGTCCATGGCGATTTGCCCTACATGCCCGGCGATTCCGAGTTGGGTATGGACGCCTTCGACTACCTGATCGATGAAAAAGACAGCACCACGCTGTTCTCCACGCCGAATATGCCGGTGGGTTTCCAGGATCACTTTATCGGCCTGCATGCCAGCACCCTGGTGCGCGATGGCGGCACCTTGCAGATTGGTATCGGCTCAATGGGCGATGCGCTGACCGCTGCGTTGCTGGCGCGCCAAGCCGACAACGAGGCCTACCGGCTGCTGCTGACCGACATCGATGTGTATCAATGGGCGCCTTTGATCAGCCGGGAAGGTGGTGTCGATCCGTTTGCCCGTGGCCTGTATGGTTGCAGCGAGATGTTCGTCAACGGCCTGCTGGTACTGGCGGACGCGGGGATTATTCGCCGTAAGGTTTACCCGGATGTAACGACCCAGGAGCAGGCCAACGCCGGCACGCTCGACGATGCGGCGCAGCCTGATGGCATCTCGATCCACGGTGGTTTCTTCCTCGGCCCGAGAAGTTTTTACCAGCGCCTGCAGGAAATGACCCACGCCAAGCGCCTCGAATTCAACATGACTCGCATCAGCTACATCAACGAGCTGTACGGCCAGGAAGAACTCAAGCGCCTGCAACGCCGGGATGCGCGGTTTATCAACAGCGCGATTATCGTCACGTTGCTTGGCGCGGGTGTAGCCGACCAGTTGGAAGACGGTCGCGTGCTCAGCGGTGTGGGCGGGCAGTACAACTTCGTGGCCCAGGGCCATGCACTGGAAGGCGCGCGTTCGATCCTGATCCTGCGCAGCTGGCGCGAGTCAGCGGGGGAGGTCAGTTCCAATATCGTTTGGGACTATGGGCATTGCACGATTCCCCGGCACCTGCGGGATATTGTCATCACCGAGTATGGGATCGCCGATTTACGTGGGCAGACGGATGCCCGGGTTATCGAGGCATTGCTTAACATTACTGACTCACGCTTCCAGGACGATTTGATCGAACAGGCGCAAAAAGCCGGCAAGTTGCCCAAGGATTTCCAGCTGGATCCGCGCTTTGCCGATAACACGCCCGAGCGGCTACAGGCGATTCAAGCGCGCCATCGTCGGTTGTTTCCGGAATATCCACTGGGCAGTGATTTCACCGATGAGGAACGAGATTTGTTGCGGGCGCTGAACTGGCTCAAGAGCAAATTCAAGCTGACGGAGATGCTGGAGTTAGGCAAGGCGGCGTTGGATGCGCCTGAACCGGAGGCTTATCCGGAGCATTTGAAGCGGATGCGGTTGGATAAGCCGGAGGGGCTGAAAGAGGATCTGTATCAGCGGTTATTACTCGCCGGCCTCCAGGCCACCGGGCACTAACGAACATCCAGACCAAATGTGGGAGCTGGTTTGCCTGCGATGATGGCGTGTCAGGCGACAAAGATGTCGACTGACAGGCCATCATCGCAGGCAAGCCAGCTCCCACATTTAATTGCGGTGTTATCAAGTTATTCGATGAAGGTGACCACGCCACCGGCCAGCGATTTCACACGCGCCAGCGACTCCACCCGATAACCCTGCGCATCCAGCTCCGCGCGGCCGCCCTGGAACGACTTCTCGATCACAATCCCCAAGCCGGCAACGGTCGCGCCCGCCTGCTTGATGATCGAAATCAGCGCCTGGGACGCTTTGCCATTGGCCAAAAAGTCATCGATCACCAGCACGCGGTCGCTGCTGGTCAGGTGACGTGGCGAGATGGCTACGGTGCTTTCGGTTTTCTTGGTGAACGAGTACACCGTCGCCGACAGCAGGTTTTCCGTCAGGGTCAACGATTGCTGCTTGCGCGCGAAGATCACCGGTACACCCAGGTTCAGACCGGTCATGATCGCCGGTGCGATGCCAGAGGCTTCGATGGTGACAATCTTGGTGATGCCCGAATCCTTGAACAGCGCGGCGAATTCATCGCCGATCAGTTTCATCAGTGCCGGGTCGATCTGGTGGTTCAAAAAGGCGTCGACCTTGAGTACCTGATCGGAAAGCACGATGCCTTCTTCGCGAATTTTCTTGTGCAGTGCTTCCACGGAAAGCTTCCTCTAATGGCGCGGTGCGCGCCGAAAGTAGATTAAAAAGTAGTCGATTCTAGCGCTTTAACATCGCGCGTATATCCGCCAAGGCGGTGTTGCCGCGAACGGCCTTCACCTCGGTCGGGGTGTCGTCATTGCCTTCCCAGGCCAGGTCGTCCGGCGGCAGTTCATCCAGGAACCGGCTGGGCGCGCAATCGATGATTTCGCCGTACTGCTTGCGCTTGGCTGCAAAGGTGAAGGCCAGGGTCTGACGCGCGCGGGTAATGCCCACGTAGGCCAAGCGGCGCTCTTCTTCGATGGTGTCGGCTTCGATGCTGGAGCGGTGCGGGAGGATTTCCTCTTCCATGCCCATGATGAACACATAGGGGAATTCCAGGCCCTTGGATGCATGCAAGGTCATCATCTGCACACCTTCGGCGCCGTCTTCCTCTTCTTGCTGGCGCTCGAGCATGTCGCGCAGCACCAGCTTGCCGATGGCATCCTCGACGGTCATCTCGCCGTCTTCGTCTTTTTCCAGGGTGTTCTTCAACGCTTCAATCAGGAACCAGACGTTGCCCATGCGGTAATCCGCGGCCTTGTCGCTGGAACTGTTGGTGCGCAGCCAGTTTTCATAGTCAATGTCCATGACCATGCTGCGCAGGGCGCTGATCGGGTCTTCGCCGGCGCATTGCTCGCGCACCTTGTCCATGAAGCGCTTGAAGCGCGCCAGGCGGTCGGTGAAGCGCGTGTCCAAGTGTTCGCCCAAGCCGATTTCGTCGGTAGCGGCGTACATCGAGATCTTGCGTTCCGTGGCGTAGTTGCCGAGTTTTTCCAGGGTCGTGGAGCCGATCTCCCGGCGCGGCACGTTGATCACGCGCAGGAACGCGTTGTCGTCGTCCGGGTTCACGATCAGACGGAAGTAGGCCATCAGGTCTTTCACTTCCTGACGTCCGAAAAAGCTATTGCCGCCCGACAGTCGATACGGAATCTGGTGGTGCTGCAGCTTCAGCTCGATCAGCTTGGCCTGGTAGTTGCCGCGATACAGGATCGCGAAGTCGCTGTAGGGGCGGTCGGTGCGCAGGTGCAAGGTCAGTAACTCGACGGCCACGCGCTCGGCTTCGGCGTCTTCGTTGCGGCAGCGGATCACGCGGATCTCGTCGCCGTGGCCCATCTCGCTCCACAGTTGTTTTTCAAACTCGTGGGGGTTGTTCGAGATCAGCACGTTGGCACAGCGCAGGATGCGGCTGGTGGAGCGGTAATTTTGCTCCAGCATCACCACTTTCAGGGACGGGTAGTCGTCCTTGAGCAGCATCAGGTTTTCCGGGCGGGCGCCACGCCAGGCGTAGATCGACTGGTCATCGTCGCCGACCACGGTGAACTGGTTGCGCTTGCCGATCAGCATCTTCACCAGCAGATACTGGCTGGCGTTGGTGTCCTGGTATTCGTCCACCAGCAGGTAGCGCACCTTGTTCTGCCATTTTTCGAGGACGTCGGCGTGTTCCTCGAACAGCTTGACCGGCTGCAGGATCAGGTCATCGAAGTCCACCGCGTTGAACGCCTTTAGCGTGCGCTGGTAGTGGGTGTAGACGATGGCGGCAGTCTGTTCCTTGGGGTTGCGTGCGTTTTCCAGGGCCTGGGCGGGCAGGATCAGGTCGTTTTTCCAGGCGCCGATCATGTTCTTGATCTCATCCACACCGTCGTCGCCTGCGTATTCCTTTTGCATGATGTCGGTCATCAGCGACTTCACGTCGGTCTCGTCGAAAATCGAGAAACCTGGCTTGTAGCCCAGACGTGCATGCTCCTTGCGGATAATGTTCAGCCCCAGGTTGTGGAACGTACACACGGTGAGCCCGCGGCCTTCGCCACCCTTGAGCAGGGTGCCGACACGTTCTTTCATTTCCCGCGCGGCCTTGTTGGTAAAGGTCATGGCGACGATGTACTGGGCGCGGATGCCGCACTGCTGGATCAGGTGCGCGATCTTGCGGGTGATCACGCTGGTCTTGCCGGAGCCTGCACCGGCGAGCACCAATAGAGGGCCGCCGACGTAGTTCACGGCTTCTTGCTGCCGGGGATTGAGTCGGGACAT